>NZ_JACONV010000001.1 GCF_014358015.1 Pseudomonas triticifolii
CACAGGGATTGTGTTAGTTCAGTGGTTAGGTGATGTTGCCCGGGCTTATGGCAAAGCCCTGCGTAAACTGAAGAAACGACTTTTATCGTGGGAGGCGGCTTGCCTGCGATGGCGTCAATTCAGGCACTGATTTATGTGATTGCCTACGCGTTACCCAAGTAGCGCATGACAGGCGTGAGGGGCAGCAACCGCCCCTCATGCTTCGCCCTTTCAGCTAGCCCGTCAGGCTCACCAGCCACACCCACAACGGCAACGTCGCCGCCGACAGGACGGTGGTCAGGCAAATCGCCGAGCTGGTTTTCTGCACATGCGGCACGCTGCGCGCAAAGCCCAGCACATTGACGCCCGCAGGCCCTGCGGCCATCAGCACCAGCACGCCTCGCGACAGACCTTCAATGCCCAGCAGCATGCACGCCAGCAGTACCAGCAGCGGCATCAGGAACAGCTTGCCGACGGTAATGCCGAGCGCCTGCGGACTGGGTGTGAGTTTGAAACTGGACAGGTTGGAGCCCAGCACGATCAGGGCGCAGGGCAGCGCGGCCTGAGCGAGCCAGGTGGCCAGGTGATCAGCCCATTCAGGCAGAACAAGGCCCGAAAGGTTGACCACGATCCCCAGTAAAAGGCCAATGATCAGCGGGTTTGCCAGGCTGGCGAACAGCGAGCGCGTATTGAAAGGCTGATCACCGGCCAGGCTGTCGTACAGGCTCTGGAACGTGAACAGCGTCAGGCTGTGCACGGCGATGACGGTGAACAGCAACACCAGCCCTTGATTGCCGAACACGCCGACCACCAGCGGAATGCCGATCAGTATGTTGTTGGAAAAGCTGGCTGTCAGGCCGAAGGGTGTCGAGGTGGTGCCAGCGCGGTGCATCGCCAGATTGACCAGTACAAACACCAGCAAGGCCGGAACGAAATACGCCGCCAGTACCCGCAAGTCGAGGCCGTCACGCAACGGCGCCTCGACCATGCCGGTGAACAGCACCATCGGCAAAAACAATTTGAAGGCCAACACGCTCAACGCCTTGGTGCTTTCGACCGTCAGGGTTTTGCGTTTGCCCAGTACATAGCCGAGCACAATCAGCAGGAAAACGGGGAGGATGGCTTGCAGAACGGCCACGGGCTCTGGCTCCTTGAGGACATGGCCGTGCAGTATGAACCAGCGATGCACGTTTACCTATGCGCTGAAGCCGCCTACATGGCCCCGATATCCATCCGCGAGGCGTGCGAGCCTTCGTGGATCGGCGGATGGGTGACGATGTGCGTCAGGTCCACGGCCGAGGCCAACAGGTTTTGCAGATCGGGGCGGGGGCGACACACCCGTGAATCGGCCGACGTGGCCTGCTCCAGCGCATGGGCGTAAGCCATTAGTGTGGCATCACCACGAAACCCGCCAATCAGTTGCAGGCCGAATGGCATGCCCTTGTGATCGGTGCCGCACGGCAGCGACAGGGCGGGGTTGGTGGTCAGGGTGATGGTGTAGCAGAGCGCCAGCCAGCGATAGTAGTTGTCCAGTTGCACGCCGTTGACGTCCCGTAGGTACAACTCGCTCCACGGAAACGGCGAGACAGGCGTGGTTGGCGCGATGATCAGGTCGTAGCGCTCGAATTGCTTCTGAAAGCTGCGGAACAGGCGACTCTGCTCGGCGTGCGCCTTGACGCAATCCTGCAGCGACATGGCCGCGCCCATGTCGAAATTGGCGCGCGTGTTGGGGCCGAGGGCGTCGGGATTCTTGTCGTGGGCATCCTGCAACCCGGCGACAAAGGCCTCGGCGCGCAGCACGTCGAAGGTACGGTGCGCGCTGCCTAGGTTCAGGTCGATGGGCTCGCAGGACTTGAACAGTGATTGGAGGATGCTGATCTTTTCCCGAAACACGCTGCGAATCTGTTCATCCACGGCGCAGGTACCGAAGTCTTCGCTGTAGCCGACACGCAATGTGCTGAGGTCAATAGTGCGCGGCGTGAACTCATGGTCTGCCACGGCATAGCTCAGCGGATCGCAGTGCGCCAGACCCGCGCTGGCACGCAGTTGCAGAAGCGTGTCAGCGACGTTGCGCCCCATCGGCCCGACCACCGACAGCGGTGTCCAGCCCAGTTTCTTGCGCTCGCTCGGCACAAGGCCAGGGGAAGGGCGCAGGCCGACGATGCCACACAGCGCAGCGGGTATGCGCAACGAACCGCCGGTGTCCGAACCGCTGCACAGTGGCACCATGTCCACCGCCAGCGCTGCGGCCGAGCCGCCGGACGAGCCGCCTGCGTTCAGTTCGGGGTTGAACGGGTTGCCTGTGGCACCCCACACCACATTGCGCGTGTTGGCGCCTGCGCCCAGTTCAGGAACGTTGGTTTTGCCGACCATGATCGCCCCGGCACGGCGCAGACGCGCCACCAGCAGATTGTCGTGGCCGGGGATATTGTCGCGAAACAGCTGCGAGCCGTAGGTGGTGAGCACGTCTGCGGTTTCTTCCAGATCCTTGATGCCGATGGGCAGACCGTGCAGCAAGCCCAGCGGCTGGCCTTGCATGACGGCTTGTTCGGCCTGTACCGCTTCTTCCCGTGCGCGTTCGAAACAGGTCGCGGCGAAGGCGTTGATCTTTGGATTGAGCGATTCGATGCGCTGGATGCTGGCGCTCAGCAATTCCACCGGCGATAGCTGCTTGTTGCCGATCAGGGCGCGCAGCTCGGTGGCGGATTTTTCCAGCAGGTCGGATGAAGCAGGCATGTGGTTTCCTCACGTAATGATGATTGGCCGGAGATCACACTGATCATTCCCACGCTTGCGCTCAGGGTTTTACGCAGCCTTGCAGCAAACATCGGACTGTGGGAGGCGGCTTGCCGGCGATGACGCCAGTCCATTCACTGCGATGGCGCGTCATAAATCGCATCGCCGGCAAGCCGCCTCCCACAGGTTATGCATTTAATCGGGCACGCTCGTTTTGGCCCCGTTTTTCGCGTCTTCCGGGCACAGCAACCCCATCATCAATCCGCCAGCCCCACGATGGTCGCCACCAACGCCTGGCCGCGTGGCACGAGGGTATCGAGTTCCAGGTATTCGCGGTCCGTGTGCACTTTGCCGCCTACCGGGCCCAGGCCGCACAGGGTCGGGATGCCGAGGCTGGCGGTGAAACCTGAGTCGGCGCAGCCGCCGGTGAATTCGCCGTCCACGCTGAAACCCAGTTCTGCCGCAACACTCTGGTATATCTGCAACAGCTCGTGGCTGTGTTGCGCTTCCATCGGCAGGAAGGTCGTGGCTTCCAGCAGTCTGGCCGATGTGCCGGGCCGTTCTTCTGTGTCAACAATGGCCTTAATGGCCGCGAGTATTTCGTCCCATTGGCGTAGCTCGATAAAGCGCACGTCGAGCCTGGCCGTGGCGGTAGGTGCCACGGTGTTGCTGGACGTGCCACCGGAGATCAATCCCACGTTGGTGGTGATGCCCGCCGGATAATCGGTCAGCGCGTGCAGCTTGATCACCTTGTGCGCCAGCGCCTCAATGGCGCTGGCACCGTCGGCATGGTTGACGCCCGAGTGCGCAGCGCGGCCGCTGACCTCAATGATCAGGGTTGCGCCGCCTTTGCGGGCGCTGACCACATTGCCGCTGGCCCGGCCCGGTTCTGGATTGAGCACGGCGCGGGCTGCCCTGGCGTACCGTTCAATGTGGACACGGGCACTGCCTGAACCGATCTCTTCGTCACCGGTGTAAAGAATCTGCACCGGAAACGGCAACGGACCGGCGCGCTTGAGTGCCTTGAGCGCAAAACAGTTCAGCACCAGACCGCCTTTCATGTCGGCAACGCCGGGTCCGTAGGCCAGCTTATCGTCACGCGTATAGCCACGGGTCGTGGTCGTGGCCTTGGGGAATACCGTATCGCGATGCCCCAGCAGCAGGACCGGTTTGCCTGGCCCTCCGGGCAGCTCAGCGAGCAACACATCGCCGAAACCCTCGACCGCGATACGCTCGACGCTGATCCCGTCGGCCTGCAGTTGTGCCGTAAGCAGGTCGCCGACCGCATCGACACCGGCCTTGTCGTAGCTGTTGGAGTCGGTGTCGACCAGTTGTTGCAGCAACGCCTCCATGGCGTCGAATTGCCCGGCCAGCCATTGTGTCGCCTTGAGTTGCGTCTGATTCATTGGCCTGTTTCCTGTGCCTGATGTTCGCGGGCCAGACGTGCGCCGTCGTTGCCCAGGTCCCAGAATAGCCCGGCCATGATCTGCAGGCTTTCTTTCACTACTGGCGCCAGCAGATGTTCGTCGGGTGCGTGCTGCGAGCACGCCGGGTAGGAATGCGGCACCCACACGGTGGGCAGACCAAGCACTTCGGCAAACACATCGTTGGGCAGCGAACCGCCGAGGTTTGGCAACAACGCAGGCTTTTTGCCCGTGGTCCTGCTTAGCGACTCCAGCGCCCAGCCGACCCAGGGGCTGTTGGGTGACAGGCGCGTGGCGTGCATCACGTCCATGCGCGTCTGTTGCACCTCGACCTGAGTGAACCCGTGTGCATCCAGATGCGCCCGCACCGCCGGGACGAAGGTCGTGTAATCGCTGTCCACCACAAAACGTATGTGACACAGCGCGTGGGCCTTGCCGGGGATCGCATGCACGGGCGCGTCCGGGTTGCCGGTCTTGAAGGCAAGCACATCCAGCGTGTTCCAGCCGAAGACTTTCTCGCTCAGCGACAGACCCGGCTCGCCCCACTGCGGATCAATGACCGGATCGCCCGGTCCGCCGCCGACTTCAATATCCGCCAGTGCTGTACGTACTGCGTCGGGTATGGCGGCTGGCATCAGGCCTGCGACTTTGACCCGACCGTGCTCGTCCACGAGGCTGGCGATGGCGTTGGCCAGAATGATGCCCGGGTTGGCCAGCAGCCCACCCCAATTGCCCGAGTGATGTGCGCCGTCGCGCAAGTGCACGCTCAGCTCGAAGTTGAAAACACCACGCGAGCCGAGAAACAGTGTCGGTCGTGCTGCCGCCAGACGCGGCCCGTCGGAGGCGATGAAAATATCGGCGGCCAGCGCTTCGGCGTGTTGCTGACAAAACAGACTCAAGCCCGGCGAGCCGTCTTCCTCGCCCATCTCCAGCAGCAGTTTGACGTTGAAGCCCAGCTTGCCGTCCCGCGCTTTGAGGGTCTGTTCGAGTGCGGTCAGGTTGATCAGATGCTGGCCCTTGTTGTCCGCCGTGCCTCGGCCATACCAGCGCTCGCCGCGTTCGACTACCTGCCACGGCGAGAGGCCCGGCTGCCATTGCGCGTCGTAGCCGCGTACGACATCGCCGTGCCCGTAGCTAAGCAGGGTCGGCAGCGAAGGGTCTTCGATGCGGGTGGCAATCATCAGCGGCCCGCGCCCGGCGACCGGGTTGTCATGGATGTGGGCGGTGAAGCCCAGCCGTTCGACATGGGGCGTGATGAAATCGGTGAGATAGCGGTACAGCTCGGGCAGACTTTGCGGTTCCTGGCTCTGGGTCGGGTACGCGACGCTCTCGCCGAGCAGGGCGAAGAAGGCACCGTTGTCGAACTGTTCGGTGACGTTGTCGATGGCGTGCGAGCGGCTAGTCATGAGGGAATCAGCTCCAGGGTTTTCGGGGTTTCACGCAAATGGCAACGTACGGTTCCGCCTTCCATGTTGTCAGCGGCGGGGTAGTGGTCCTTGCAGACCGTCATGCAACTGGGGCAGCGCGGATGAAACGCACAGCCGGAAGGGGGTGACATGGGATTGGGAAAAGCACCCTGCAGACCCAGTTCGGGAACACCCAGATGCGGATCGGGCGTGAGCACCGAGTCCAGCAGCGCCTGGGTGTAGGGGTGGCCGGGCCGGGCGAACAGCGATTCGCGGCTGCGCTCTTCGACGATTTTGCCCAGGTACATCACGGCCACCCGGTCGGCCAGATGTTCGATCACGGCCAGGTTGTGGCTGATCAGCAAATACGTCAGGCCGAATTCCTGCTTGAGGTCCTGCAGCAGGTTGAGAATCTGCGCCTGAACCGACACGTCCAGCGCAGAGGTCGGTTCGTCACAGATCAGCACGTCCGGACGCATCACCAGCGCCCGTGCAATCGCCACGCGCTGGCGCTGCCCGCCAGATAACTGGCTCGGATAACTGTCGATTACCCGCTTGGGCAAGCCGACCACATCCATCATCTCCTCGGTGCGTTTGCGGCGCTCGGTGGGCGTGCCGATGTCGTGCACGATCAGCGGCAGGGTGACGATCTCGCGCAGGGTCTTGCGCGGGTTGAGCGAAGAGTAGGGGTCCTGAAAGATTGGCTGGATGCGCCGCGCCATCTCCTTGCGATCAGTGCCCGCCAGATGCTTGCCGTTGACCAGCACATCGCCGCTGCTGGGTGCCAGCAGACCCAGCAGCATCTTGGCCAAGGTACTTTTTCCGCATCCGGATTCACCGACCAGCCCCAGGGTTTCGCCCCGCATCAAGCGTAGTGACACGCCATCGACGGCTTTCAGCGTGGCAGTCGGTTTGAAAAAGCCCCGGCTGATGGTGAACTCGCGCCGGATGTCACACAGCTCCAGCGCGATGTCCTTTTTCACAGGTGTTTTCAATGCCTGATTCATGACCGTGCGCCCTCGCGATGAAACACCGGTTCTGTGCCTGATGCGGCAAACAGGCAGCGGGTCATGTGGTCTTGCCCGTAAATGGCGGGCACGTCATCGGCGCAGGCGGGAATCGCTTGTGAGCAACGGTTGCGGAAGGCACACCCCTGTTGATCGCCGACGAGGCTGGGCACCAGGCCCGGAATCGAGCCCAGCGGCTGACCCGGCTGGGTACGTCCTGGAATCGGAATGCTCGCCAGCAGCCCGCGTGTGTAAGGATGCTGCGGGTGTTCAAACAGCTCGACGGCCGGAGCGGTCTCGACGATCTGCCCGGCGTACATCACGGCTACTCGGTCGGCGATGCGGGCGACCAGCCCCAGATCGTGAGTGATGAAGATGACCGCCAGCCCCAGTTCTTTCTGGATGTCGCGGATTAGCCGCAGGATCTGCGCCTGAATGGTCACGTCCAGTGCCGTGGTCGGTTCATCGGCGATGATCACGTCCGGCTCGCACATCAACGCCATCGCGATGATCACCCGCTGACGCAGACCGCCGGACAGTTGATGCGGATACTGGCGCAGGCGCTCGGTGGCATTGCTGATGCCGACCTTTTCCAGCATCTGCGCGGCCCGCAGCAAAGCGTCCTTGCGCGACACCTTGCGATGACGAATCAGCACTTCGCTGAGCTGGTCGCCAATGCTGTAAGCCGGGTTGAGCGAGGTCATGGGTTCCTGGAAGATCATTGCCAGCCGGTTGCCGCGCAGGTCGCACATCTGGCGTTCGCTCTGGCCCAGCATGTCGATGCCGTCCAGGGTCAGCCGGGTTGCGGTGCGCCGCGCCTTGCGCGGCAACAGATCCATGAGCGCCAGTGAGGTCAGGGATTTGCCACAGCCCGACTCACCCACGATGCACAGCATTTCGCCGCGTTCGACCTGAAAGTCCAGACCGCGTACTGCGTGCAGCGTGTCCTGCCCCAAGGGGATATCGACCCGCAGGTTTTCAACATGCAACAGCGCCATGTCCGAATCTCCTCTGTCAGTTGCGCCCGTCGGGCAGGATCAGGTCGCGCAGGCCATCGCCGACCAGGTTGATACCCAATACCAGCACCATCAGCGCGATACCGGGAATGGCGATGACCCATGGGGAAAAGAACATGTAAGGTTTGCCCTCGGCGATCATCAGGCCCCAAGAGGGAATGGGCGGTTGCACGCCGACACCGAGGAATGACAGCGCCGACTCCAGCAGGATGGCGTGGGCCATTTCTAGCGTGGCGACCACGATCAGCGCGCCGACCAGATTGGGCAGGATTTCACTGGCCAGAATGCGCAGGGTCGAGCAGCCGAGTGCCTGGGCCGAAGCGACGTATTCGGCATCGCGAATCTGCTGCACGGCGGCACGTACGACGACGGCGAAACGGTCCCACAACAGGCAGCCGAGCAGGATGATCACCACCTTCAGCGAACCACCGATCAGTGAGGCCGAAGCCAGGGCGATCATAACCACTGGCATCGCCAGACGTGTCGTGATCAGGTAGCTGATGACGGCGTCCACCTTGCCGCCGAAGTAACCGGCGAGCAGGCCCATGATGGTGCCGATGACGCCGGAAATCAGCGCCGCCGAGAAACCGATGAACAACGAAATGCGTGCGCCGTACAACAGCCGCGACAGGTAATCGCGCCCCAGCTTGTCGGTGCCCAGTACATAATCCCACGTCCCGTTGGCCATCCACACCGGGGGCTTCATGCGCAGCATCACGTCTTGAGTGTAAGGGTCATAAGGCGCGAGCCATGGCGCGAACAGCGCGCCCAGCACGATGATCAACAGCAGCACGGCGCCGATGGCAAAGCCGCGATGGCCCAAGCTCAGGCGCAAGGTGCGCAAGACGCTTCTGGCCGGGGGCTGGTAATCATTGATCACCAGCGGGGATGAGGTGGTTGTGCTCATGGAACCTCCTATCGGACGCGGATGCGCGGGTCGAGCAGTGCGTTGAGCACATCGGCCAGCAGGGTGAGGACGATGTAGATCACAGCGATCAGCAGCACCACCGCCTGCACCACCGGGAAGTCGTCACGGGCAATCGCGTCCCAGGCCAGTTGGCCGATGCCTTGTAGCGAGAACACGGTTTCGATGACCACCGAGCCGCCGAGCATGAAGCCGAACTCCACGGCCGCCAGCGCCACCACCGGAATCAGTGCATTACGCAGCGCATGCTTGAACAGCACGGTGCCGGGACGCAGGCCCTTGGCGCGCGCGGTGCGGATGTAATCGGAGTTGAGCACGTCGAGCATCCCGGCGCGGGTCAGGCGCATGATCGCTGGGGTGGCGTAGTAGCCCAGCGCGATGGCTGGCATCACGAAATGTGCCCAGGTCGAATTGCCCGACACCGGCAGCCATTTGAGCGTCACCGAGAACACCACGATCAGCATCAGCGCGAACCAGAAACTCGGCATTGCCTGGCCCAGCACGGCGATGCTCAACGCCAGTCGGTCGATCCAGGTGTCGCGTTTCACCGCCGCCAGCACGCCCAGCGGAATGGCGATCAACAGCGCGATACTCAACGCCATGGCGCCCAGCCCGAGGGTGATCGACAGGCGCGAGGCGATCAGGTTATAGACCGATTCCTGAAAGAAGAACGAGTCGCCCAGGTCCAGGCGCAACACATCGCTCAGCCATTCGAAATACTGGGTGACCAGCGGCTTGTTGAGGCCGTATTGCACGCGGATCTGTTCGATCTGCTCGCTGGTGGCTTCCGGGCCACCGATGGCGGTCGCCAGGTCGCCGGACAGGTGCAGCAGGGAAAAGCTGATCACCGAGACGGTAATCGCGACGCACAGGGCAATGCACAGGCGGCGTAGAAGAAATCCAGACATGGCACGTGACCTTGTATCCATGGAATGGCGTGGTGAGCCTTGTGCAAGAAGGCTTCACCGATGGGCGCTGGGTGCAGCTATTTCCAGCTCGACAACACGAACCGCGGCAACTCGTCCGGGTACGGCCTGAAGTTCAGGTCCGAGACATAGGCGTAGTTCATCGAGTAGTTGAACAGCGGCGCCCAGTAGGCCTGCTCGCTGATGCGCTGCAACGCCTTGCGGTAGTTGTCCTTGCGCACCTGCGGGTCCAGCGCGTTGTCGGCGGTCTGCAGCCAGCTCTGGACTTGCGGGTCCTTGATATTGTCGTCGGGGTTGCCCTTGAACCACGTGCCTGCCGAGGCGGAGGTGTCGAGGATCGAGAACGAACCCCAGGCCTGGAACGACATGGGCACCTTGCCGCCGCGCTGCTGGTCACGCAGGGCGGCGTATTTCAGGTAACGCAGCTTGGCGTTGATGCCCACGGCACGCAGATTGCCGATGATCGCCTCGACGTAGTCGCGGTCGCGGTAGGCGAAGATCTCGGTTTCAAAGCCGTTCGGATACCCTGCTTCGGCCAGCAGCGCCTTGGCTTTGGCCGGGTCGTAGTTGTAGACGGTGGCCGCTGTGGTGTCGCAACCGAACTGACCCGGGTAGCAGGCCACTTGCAGCGGTTTGCTTTCGCCGCCTACCAGTTGTGACGCCAGGCCTTCGCGGTTGATGGCATGGTTGATCGCCTGACGCACCTTCAAGTGCTTCATGGGCGAGTCGGCCGTCGAGGTGCCCCGCGCGTCGAGAATCAGAAAGCCGATGCGCATGGTCGCGCCGCTGGTGACCACCAGATTGGGCATGGCCTTGAGGTTTTCGGCCTGATCCGGCGCGACGCGCCAGGTCCAGTCGATACCGCCGGTCATCAGCTCTGCGAGGCGGGTTTCAGCGTCAGCGATCACGCGAAAGTTGATGTGGCTGATTTTTGGCTGGCCCTGCGGACTGTCCTTGAAGTAGTCCGGGTTCCTGTCCATTTTCACGCCTTCGCCCGTCGCAATGGCAATGACCTTGTACGGACCGGTGCCGATGGGTTTGCGGCTGAAGCCTGCGAGACCGACCTGCTCGAAATACTTCTTCGGAAACATGGGGACTGCGTTGGACAGGTATTCAAGTGCAGGCGGGAAGGGCTTTTTCAAGTGCACGCGGACGCTGTAGTCACCGAGCTTTTCAGCGCTCTTGATCCAGTCAACGTTCTGCACCGTGACCACCTTGGACTCGGGAGACACCACGTAATTGAGGGTGAACACCACGTCATCGGCGGTGAACGGGTCGCCGTTATGAAATTTCACGCCTTCGCGCAGCTGGAAATCAAGGGTGGTGTCGTCCACCTGTTTCCAGCTGGTCGCCAGCATCGGCTCGTACTTGCCGTTGTCGGGGTTGCGGTAGACGAGGTTGTCCCAGATAAGGCGACCGAGGATCACGCCTTCGCGCAAATCGTTGTGGTAGGGACTGATGTTTTCCGGCTCGCTGTCGGACGCGTAAACCAGTGTGTCGTCGGCCTTGCCGGCGAAGGCGGAAAAACTGGTGAACAGGCCCAACAGCGCGATGCTGCGAGCGAAACCCTTGATGCCCATGCCGTCGTCTCCCAAAGGCGAAGTGGTTGTATCAAAGGGCAGTGGGTCGCAAATGCGAGAAGGGATGTGTTGCGCGGCCGTGATTTTCTTTTGGTCTGCCAAGGGCCTCGACATGACTCTAGGCAAAGCGTATCAATGCCACAAGCACAATATTTCGAACCTTTCATTGCCAAAAAGGCAACGCAGGAGGCGCTATGCAGCTCTACGGCGTTCAATCCACCGCCTTGCGCTATTTTCTCGAAGTCGCGCGTTGCGGCTCGATCAGCGAGGCGTCCATCAGGCTAAACGTCGCGTCATCGGCGGTCAGTCGGCAGATCAGCAAGCTCGAGCGCGAACTGGACGCGGTGTTGTTCGAACGTCAGGCCCGGGGCATGGTGCTGAGTGAAGCAGGCACTCGCCTGGCAGCCTACGCCCGTAAATCCCAGCTTGAGGCCGAGCAGGTGGTGCTGGAAATCACCGAGTTGCAAGGCCTGCAACGGGGGCATGTACGGCTGGCCTGCTCCGAAGGCTTCGCCCTGGATTTTTTGCCGCAGTGCATCGCCCGGTTCCGACGGGTGTATCAGGGCATTCACTTTTCCATGGAAGTCTGCGCGCCCGCGCAGGCCACCGAACGTGTGCGTTCAGGCGATGCGGATCTGTGCCTGACCTTCAGCCTGACGCCGCAGAATGAAATCAAGGTCGAGCACGTACACAGCGGCGCGATTTGCGCCGTGGTCAGCCCCAATCATCCGCTGGCGTCACGTACGGAAGTGGCGCTGGCCGAACTGCAGCCCTACGCGATTGCGCTGACCAACACCGATACCACCCTGCGCCAACTGTTCGATATCTGCTGCGGCGTTCAGGGCCTGATGTTCGATCCAGTACTGACCAGCAACTACATTGGTGCGCTGCTGCGTTTCGTGCGCGAGGAGGGCGGGATCAGCCTGTCCAGCGAAATGACCCTGGACAAGCGTGTCCAGGAAAAACAGCTCAAGTCGCTGCCGATCAGCGATGAAGGCATGAAAGCGCGGCGCATCGAACTGCAAAGCATGGCCGGCCGCAACCTGCCTGCGGCCGTGGCGGCCTTTCGGGATTTTCTGATCGAGGAGTTGATGAAGACCTGAAACCTGTGACCTAAATTTTCCAAGGATGCCTGCGTATAAGGTGAGGTCCTGACACCTGTTCGGTTGATGTTGCTCGTTCGGATGATGTTATAGTGTAACAAATAAGCCAGGGCGGCTTGAGGTGCCCTGTGACATCAGGCCTCGCTTGCACGGCGACGCCAGCCAACGAGATGAACGACCCCATGAACAACTCCCTCCCTGATGTTGCCTTGACGGAACCGTCCTCGGCCCTGATCGCGCTTGACTGGGTCGGCATGCACGGCATCGAAGTACCAATACGCTTGAGCGAAGAGGGCGTCAGCCAATCGGTACATGCCTACGTCGACCTGCACGTTGATTTGGCCGACCCCAGCGTCAAGGGCATTCACATGTCGCGGCTGTACCGTCTGCTCGACCGCTTTGCCGAAGAGCGTGCGCTCAACGTCGCAGCGCTGTCGGACCTGCTTGAGGCCATGGTCGAAAGTCACGCCGACTGTCACTCGACCCGTGCCCGCATCAAGCTGAATTTCAACCTGCTGTGCCGCCGCCCTGCGTTGGTTACCGACGGGCTCAGCGGCTGGAAGTCCTACCCAATCGTCATTGAGGGCCTCTGGGAAGCGGGCCGTCTGTGCCTCGATTTCTCGGCAGACATCACGTATTCGTCCACCTGCCCGTGTTCGGCGGCGCTGTCGCGACAGTTGCTGGAAAGCGCGTTTATTACCCGTTTCGACCGGCAGACCTTCGTCGACACCATGCAGGTCGCGACCTGGCTGCGCGAGCATGGCTCGCTGGCCACGCCGCACAGCCAGCGCAGCGTGGCGACGGTTCAGGTACGCGTGCCGGAACATGTCACCGAGCTGGGTCTTATGACGCTGATCGACACTGCCGAGCGTGCGCTGGGGACGCCGGTCCAGACGGCCGTCAAGCGCGCCGACGAGCAGGCTTTTGCACGGCTCAATGGCCAGAACCTGATGTATGTCGAAGACGCCGCCCGCAAGGTCCAGCAGGCGCTCGAAGGCCTGTACCCGGCCTCGTGCGTCAGCGTGCGCCATTTCGAAAGCCTGCACCCACACGATGCCGCTGCACAAACGTCTACCTACCCGTCCTGAGGCTTGCCACCGTGATCCGTAAAAACCCGTCCGGCCATTTGCCGGTAATTGCTGAATCCGCCTACATCGACAAGACCGCGATTATCTGCGGCAAGGTCATCATCCAGGACAACGTGTTCGTCGGGCCTTATGCGGTGATCCGCGCCGATGAAGTCGATGCCACCGGCGACATGGAACCCATTGTGATCGGCGCCAACTCCAACATTCAGGACGGCGTGGTGATCCACTCCAAGTCTGGAGCAGCAGTGAACATCGGCGAGTTCACCTCGATTGCGCACCGCTCCATCGTGCACGGACCTTGTCAGGTTGGTGACCGGGTATTCATCGGCTTCAACAGCGTGCTGTTCAACTGCAAGGTCGGCAACGGCAGTGTGGTGCGCCACAACTCGGTGGTCGATGGCCGCGACCTGCCGGAACATTTTTACGTGCCGTCCACTACCCGGATCGGGCCTAATACCGACCTGTCGCAATTTCCACCGGTGAGCATTTCGGCCTCGGAGTTTTCCGAAGACGTGGCGCACACCAATATCGATCTGGTGCGCGGCTACAAGGCGCTGCAGAACGAGTTTTAACCGGTGTCGAAGGGCTTCCCGTTTCTGTACCGGGAAGCCAGCAATACACAGGACAATCGACACTGCCCATCCCATCACGGACCCTGACCCTTCATGACGACAGCTGTTCATCCCACCCGTGCGCCGGCTTCCCGGCTGCGCTCCATCGACGCTCTTCGCGGGCTGATCATTCTTTTTATGCTGCTGGACCACGTACGGGAAACCTTCTTCCTGCACCGCCAGGTGCTGGACCCTATGGAGGTGGCAAGCACTGAGCCCGATCTGTTTTTCAGCCGTTTGCTGGCGCACCTGTGTGCGCCCCTGTTCGTGTTGCTGACCGGGCTGTCTGCGTACCTGTATGGCGAAAAGTACAGCGGCCGGGCGGATGTCTCGGCGTTCCTGCTCAAGCGCGGCCTGTTTCTGATTGCTCTTGAATTCACGCTGGTGAGCTTCGCCTGGACGTTCCAGTTCCCACCGACCGTGATCTACCTGCAGGTGATCTGGGCCATTGGCCTGAGCATGGTGGCGCTGTCGGCGATGGTGTACCTGCCGCGCTGGGCGCTGGTGGTCATCGGCGTGGTGATCATTGCCGGTCATAACCTGCTTGATTCACTGCACTTCGGTGTCGAGTCGGCCATGCACATTCCCTGGGCCATCCTGCATGACCGTGGCTGGATCGACGTCTCGGACAACCTGCGTTTCCGGACCTCGTATCCGTTGCTGCCGTGGATCGGCATCATCGCGCTGGGTTATGCCGCCGGGCCTTGGTTCTCGGCCGGTTACGACGCGACATCACGCCGCGCCAAATTGTGGATGTGCGGGCTGGGCGCGCTGGTGGGTTTCATGGTGCTGCGCCTGATCAACGGCTACGGTGAAAAACCGTGGAGTGTAGGCGAGACCGAGCTGCAGACCGTGATGAGCTTTCTGAACATCACCAAGTACCCGCCGTCGTTGCTGTTCATCAGCCTGACGCTGGGCATCGGCATGCTGATCCTGATCGCCTTCGAACGGTGTCAGGAAAAAGGCTGGCTGCGGCCGCTGGTGGTGCTGGGCTCGGCACCAATGTTCTTCTACCTGCTGCACCTGTACGTGCTGAAGGTTCTGTACCTGATTGCGCTGGCGATCTGGGGCAAGAACCAGGGCAACTACTTTGGCTTCGACCACATGTGGGGTGTCTGGCTGACATCGGTCGTGCTGGCGGTGGTGTTGTTCCCGGCCGTGCGCTGGTTCGCCTCGCTGAAGGCCCGGCGTCGGGATATCACCTGGTTGAAGTATTTGTAAAAAGATCGCCGCCATGACGACGCTCTAAATGTGGAAGGGGGCTTGCCCCTGAAGACGTCAGCTCAGGCGCTGGAGATGCAGCGCATGTATTGACCCCTTCGCAGGCAAGCTTCCTCTTATCACACTGAACAAACTCGATTTCGTGGGAGCGGACTTGTCCGCGAAAAGGCCGGTACATCCGACGAATGTGCAGTGGTTCAACTACTGCATTCGCGGACAAGTCCGCTCCCACCCAGTTTGCTGCACGACATCCCTGCGTCGAAGACGTGGTGGGGCCTCCCACAAGTGCGGTGTGGTTCGGCCGGTCATGCAGAGCCTGCAAGACCGGCTGAATCTGAAACGCATCAGTCGTGGTGCGCTTCACCGACAAAGCTCAGCGAGGTGAACAGGCCGCGCTCGGCGATATCGGCGTTGTCCTTCACTGGCAGCGTCACTTCAGCTGCGATGATGTTCAAGCCTTCGTTACGCACCACCACAGTGGCCATGCCCTGAGCATCCGTTTCGGCACTCACCACATCCGGCGCGCTGCGGTAATCACCGATCAGTTTGATGCCCGCCGCAGGCTTGCCGTCGACCAATACCTTCACCGGCAGCGGCTTGCCGACACCGACCTTGAGGGGGTCAGCCTGGGGCACGATGACGAAGTTGAGTTTCTCAAACGTCGGCAGTTTCGCGCCTTCTTCATAAATCGCCACGCTGTATTTGAACGTATGGATCGAGTCGGTTCCATTGGGCACCTTGCTGCGTCCCTCGTTGATCCATTTCTTCTGCGCATTGCGGGTCCACATGCCATTGTCCAGCGCGACCGACATGATGGCCGGTGGCTTGACCGGCACCAGGCGTGCGTGATCCTCCAGGCGTTGCACCGTCACCGGAATCATCCGGCCTTGAAGGTCATACGCCCAGGCGCCGCTGACTTTCTGCGGCTTGAATGCGTTGTCTTCGGCGCCATGGCCGTAGACCACTTCGATGTTGCCGCGGCGCTGTTCGGTCCACAGACCATGAGCACTGACCTGAGCGGCGAACAGTGCGCTGAGCAGGCTCAAGGCCACGAGCGGTTTTGCTGAAAGCATGGTGCATCCTTGTTGTTTTTCAGTTGGAAGTAAAAGGGGAGCGGGTGAAGCATCAGAGATTCAGTGTCAGGCTGACCGTGAAGTTACGCGGCTCGCCGGGCGCTACCCAATAGTTGCTGTAGGAGCGCTCGTAATATTTTTCATCGAAAATATTGTTGAGGTTCAAACCCACGGTCACGTTTTCGCTGGCTTTGTAGTGCGCCAGCAGATCGACAGTCTGGTAGGCGGGCAGCTCGAAACTGGTGCCTGACTCACCTGAACGGTCACCGACATAGGTGTAGGCCGCGCCCACATCCGAGCCGCGCAACACACCTTCCTGGAACTCGTAGACGCCCAACAGGCTACCACTGTGCCTGGCCACGCCGAGAATAGGGCTGCCGGTCGGAATCGTGCGATCCCCCTTGGTCACTTCAGCGTCGATGTAGGCGTAGGCACCGATCACGCGAACCGCTTCGGTCACTTGCCCGGTGAATTGCAGGTCGAAACCCTGACTGCGTGCCTTGCCCACGGCACGGTTGGTGTCGGTGGACGGGTCCAGGGCCAGCACGTTTTCCTTCTCGATGTGGAACGCCGACAGCGTGGTACTGAGGCGGTCATCAAACAGCTCGCTCTTGATACCCGCCTCGTAACCGACGCCTTCTTCCGGATCGAACGTGTTGCCTGACGCGTCGAGTCCGTTGTTGGGTTTGAACGAGGTTGAGACGTTGGTGAACAGGCCGATTTGTGGCGTGAGCTGGTAAAGAAGGCCCGCACGTTGAGTAAACGCGTCGTGGCGCTGGCCGGAGGTCCGATTCGTGGTGTAGTCGTCGACTTGTTGATCGAAATGCTCGAAGCGCGCACCGATCATGCCGCGCAGTTTCTCGGTGAAAACGATCTGGTCCTGCAGGTTCAGCGCACGGCTTTCCACGTGTTCGAAGAAGTCAGTGCCGGAGCGGGCGCCATTGGGTTTCGGCTGGCCGTAGACCGGGTTGTAAAGATCAATGGCATAGCTGCTGCCTGCAACAGGCGCAATGTTGGTCACGCGCTCGTTCTTGCGGTAGTTCTCGTATTCAGTGCCGATCAGCACTTCGTGCTCAAGCCCCAGTCCCTCGAAACGGCCGCGCAGCTCCAGCTGGGTGATGCTGTCGTGCCAATGGTTATCGCGTTCGCGATAGCGCCGGTTGACGGTTCGGCCATCGGCACTCAATGGACGCGACTCACTGGCGTACCCTGACATCTCGCCCTGCTTGTAGTGGCTGGCCAGACGCAGCGACCAGATGTCATTAAGTTGATGATCCAGCGCGAACTGGACCATGTTGTTGTCGTTATCAATGTCGTCGTCCGGCTCGCCGAGGAAGGTTGAACGCGACACACCGCTCCACTTGTTGTTGGGCGCGACCACGCCACGGTCGAAGGTTGATGTGTGACGGACGAATTCGGTCTCTACCAACAACTGGGTATCGGGATTCAGCTGCCAGCTGAAGGAGGGGACCACGAAAACCCGCTTGCTCTCGACGTGATCACGAAAGCTGTTGTTGTCCTCAACCGCCAGATTCACCCGAGACAGCAGCCTGCCTTCCTCATCGAGCGGGGTGTTGACGTCCAGTGCGGTGCGATAACGGTCCCAACTGCCAGCGCTGGTCTGCAATGTTGTAAAGGCTTCACGCTGCGGTTTCTTGGTGACAATGTTGACGGTGCCGCCCGGATCGCCACGCCCGTAGAGGCTGGCCGCAGGACCTTTGAGCACTTCGATGCGTTCGATATTTGCAGCATCGGGAGTAGCAGGGTAACCCCGATTGGCGCTGAAGCCGTCCTTGTAGAACTCGGACGTAGTGAAGCCGCGAATGCTGTACTCGTAGAGGGTCAGGCCGCCGAAGTTATTCTGTTTGGACACGCCACCGGCGAAGTCCAGCGCGCGTTCCACGCTGTTGCTGCCCAGGTCCTTCAGCACTGAGGCAGGCACCACACTGATCGACTGCGGGATGTCCTTGATCGCGGTATCGGTCTTGGTGGCTGTGGCAGAGCGGGTCGCCCGATAGCCCTGGACGGGGCTGGTTGCCGTTTCGTATTGATAGTCGGAGGTGACGTTGACGCTTTCCAGCTCGAGGGTGTGTGGCTGTTCTTCCGCAAAACCGTTATTGCCCAGCATCCCGATGGCCAAGCCTGCCAGAGACGCAATTCTACGAGACGACATGTGAGACTTCCTGATGGTTATAGATACAATATAACATCTCCGTTGAGAATTGTTTCTGTTTGTGAATGTAACAAGATGTGATTTTTTTGCAGCACGCAGTCACCTGCCATTGACGACACGTCTCGTATGGCGTCGCAGGCGCAGTCCTTGCGGGTATCTTTATCCGGGGACAGCGTATCGAGAAGGGGAGGTTTTTGACGCGAGGGTTCATGCGCAACGCGGTTATCCGCGCTGCGCATGAAGGTCAGTGTTGATCGATGAATCAGGCCAGCAATTCAGCGCCCAGTTGGAAAGCCACCCACAGGGCCAGGCCTGTGGCGAAGGTCAGCGCAATGTTCTCAAACAGGTTGTTGCGATATTCCTTGGCCAGCAGAGATTTCTGATTGGACATGATCAACAAGCCCAGCGAGATGATCGGCAGGCCGATGATGTTCAAGGCGTTGACGCCCAGCGTCAGGGTCACGAAGTCTGGCATGCCAGGCAGCGACCAGATCAGCGGGGTGACCAGAATGAACAGCATGAACCACTTGTGCATCGGATCACGATGAAATTCCTTGCCGTAGCGTTCGCGTCGCTGCGGGCGAATGTGCTGAAACGCGTCGGTGATCAGCATCGGAAAGGCTGTTGTCTTGCCCGAAATGCTGGCGAACAGGGTCGCGAACACGCCGATGAAAAAGACGAACCAGCCCAATGGACCGAAGAACAGTTCCAGCGCCTTGCCCAGATCGCCCAGGGTGTTCACCTGAATGCCGTTCGGCCGCAGGATCTCGACGCCGACGACCCAGATCGCCAGGTTGATGACGATGCCGACAATGACCGCAAACAGCAGATCGTTGCGCTGAATGCGTTTGTGCTCGGGGCCGGTCCAGCCTTTCTCGCGCATCACATACGGGTGAACGAAGTTAGCGATGGAACCGGCCACTGCGCCAATCACCGACACCGCCACCAGCAGCGCGCCATGCACGCCTTCATCGGGTGGGATGCTGAAGCCGATCGTACCTTTGATGATCCCGGTGACATCCGGGCCGGACATGATCGCCAGGGTCAGAAAGGCCAGCGTCATGATCGCCAGCAACACTTTCATCACGCCTTCGATCATCGCGTAAATATTGCGACCCACCAGCAACCACACGGCGATCACGACTGCCACCGAGCAGAGCAGCGGCTGATTGATGTGCAGCAACATCGCCAGGGCTTCGCCAGCCCCCTTGATCATGTAGGCGTTGATCAAATGCCCCATCAACAGCGCATAGACGAGCATGAACCAGGCGAACAAGGGATGCAGTTGCGCGTAGCCCTGCAGGATCGTCATGCCTTGATTGTTACAGAGCTGGAAGCGGGCAATGATGTTGACGATCAGGAACCTGAGCAACAACGAAATCGCCAGCACCCACATCATCGCGTAACCGTAACTCGCACCGGCCACTGACGAGGTGATCAGATCGCCCGCACCCAGCCAGGACAACACGGCGATGATGCCGGGCCCCAGCAATTTGGCGAGCTTTTTCAGACGAGGTTCTGCGACGGGCGATACCTTTTCTTCAATCGAAGGGCTGCCGGGCATATGTCGAATCTCCAATTGTTATTGTAGTGAGATGAAAGACAGTCGCAGACAAGATAAGACGTCGTACAACGTGGGTGTCGATTCAAATGTAACTTGGTGTGAATGAGTCTCAGCAGTCTTTGCACGACGATGTCGACGCTTCAGGTACGCTTGAGAGGTGAAGCAGAGTGTCAAGAGCTGCCGGTTCATGCGGAGCAGTCGACGCTATGCCTGAATCCGGAAATCGCACAACATGTCTCGGTCAACCCGCTGACCCGCACCATTAACCCATAGAGCGCTGCCATGCCATTCCCCACACTCGCCGCCGCCCAATTTCAATGCGAGCGGGGCGAGCTTGCGAGAAACGTTGAAGGCCACCTGACCTTCATGCGTCACGCCGCAGAGTCAGGTGCCGATTACCTGTTATTCCCTGAGCTTTCGTTGACCGGCTATGAGCCCGATATCGCCCGCGAACTTGCCGTAGTCGCTGATGACAAGCGTCTTGAGCCCATTCGTGCGCTGGCAATGCAGTTACGCCTGACGACGACGGTCGGCATCCCGCTCAAGGGACCGGATGACACTGTTCGGATTGGCGCGCTGACATTCACCGCGCAGGGCGACACCATCGCGTACGCCAAGCAATACCTGCACCCCGGCGAAGACGCAGTGTTCAGTGCCGGGTCGACAGACTGTTTTCTGCCACTGCATCCACACAGGATAGGCCTGTGCGTTTGCGCCGACTTCAGTCATCCCGAGCACGTACAGCGTATGGCGCAAGGCAATGCCTGGGTGTACGCCGCAAGCGTACTGATATCACCCGGCGGTTATGAAAACGACGCCGCGCTGCTGCAAGGCCATGCGCGGCGACACGGGTTACCGGTATTGATGGCCAATCACGCGGGGCCAACCGGCGGTTGGGGATCGGCCGGACGCAGCGGTTTTTGGGATGGAGGCGGAAATTGGGTCGGCGGGTTGAGTGGCGCTGGAAGCGGTCTGGTGATCGCAACCTGCCAACCGCAAGGCTGGCAGGTGCAGACGTTCACGCTGGAGTAGGAGAGGTCATCGCACTCGGGCCAGAATCGCTCGGGCCTTTTCCATCGGAGCCTTGCTCGGCCTGCGCAAGTGTTTCCGGCACAGCCAGCCACAGCAGGCAGAACGCTGCCGCAGCGACTCCGGCAAGCGTCAGGAACGCTGCGCTGTAACCTGCGGCGTGCACGACAAAGCCCGCCAGGCTGTTGCTCAGCGCAGCGCCCAATCCGAACATCGTGGACAGCGCGCCCAGGCTGACGTTGAAGCGCCCGGTGCCTTGGGTCAGGTCCTTGACCATCAGCGGAAACAGCGCGCCAAACAGACCGGCACCGATACCGTCGAGCATCTGAACGGCAACCAGCCAGTACGGGTCGTCAGACAGTGTGTAGAGCACACCGCGAATGGGCAGAATCAGAAAGCCCGCCAGCAACAGCGGCTTGCGTCCCCAGACGTCGGCTTTCATGCCTACCAGCAAGGCGGCAGGCACCATCACCAGTTGTGCGGCGACGATGCAGGCTGACGTCAGTGGCGTGGCCATCTGCATATTGATCTGCGAGAGCTTCTGGCTCACCAGCGGCAGCATGGCGGCGTTGGCCAGGTGGAAGAGGGCGCAGCAGATACCGAACAGCAGCAGCGGCTTATTGCTCAGCAAAGCCTTCAGGCCAGACGGCGCGCCCTCATGAGTCTTGTGGCTGGCATCGAAACCCCGCGCCACATCGTGGTCGATGGCATCGGCGGACACAAAGCTGACTGCCAGGATGCTCGCCAGCGCCATGGCTGCCATCAGGTAGAACACCGCAACCGGACCGAACAGGTAAGCGAACCCGCCGGCCAGCAGCGCGGCGCAGGCGTTACCGGCGTGGTTGAAGGTTTCATTGCGCCCGGTGCGTCGGGTGAATGCGCGGGGTCCGGTAATACCCAGCGAGATGGCGGCGATGGCAGGTGCGAACACGGATGCGGCGATGCTGCTCAGTGCTTGAGTCAGCGCGACCAGGGTGAATGACGACGTGAACGGCAGCACCAGACAACTCAACGTCACCAGCAGGGCGGCGGCGGCAATGATGGCGCGCTTGGATTTCGTCCGGTCAATCAGGGCACCAGCGGGTGTTTGCGTGACCAGCCCTGCGATACCGGCAATGGTCATGACCACGCCGATGCTGGCCGGGTCCCATTTGTGGACCGCTAGCAGATAAATAGCCAGGTAGGGACCCAGTCCGTCGCGCACATCGGCGAGGAAGAAGTTCAGGCTGTCCAGTGACAGGGTATTGCGGCGATCTGCATGACTGGCCAAGGCGGTTACTCTCGAAATTCGTCAGACTCCAACCCACCGAGCCACGGGAAATACAGACCTGAGCCGTTTTAAAGAAGTTTCAGCATGTTTCATGAATAAAGCGAGTCAGCCACCCTTTTTCTGCAAGTCTTTCATGCGCAAGGTGGCCCGCTTCACGGCGGCCATTTTTTCCGGACGTTTCATGCGCTTCCATTTGCGAATGTCATCTTTGGTCCGGCCGCAACTGACGCACAGGTCACCACTAAGCTGGCACACGGAAATGCACGGGTTTTCAATGTCCTTGGCCATGGCTCAACCTCGCCTCGCATACTTGCGTGAAAGCCGCAGCGCCCAGTCGCCGCCGTTCTCGCGCTGACATTGCTCTTCGCTGTCGACGTGCACGTGCCTGGGCAACTGCGTCAACCGGATATCTAGCTCGTCCAGCGCCCCGGCAGTCAGCTGGATCATGCGCTTATCCAGGCCCTGACTCAGCGCCTGGTCCTTTGCCGACACGGTGTCGAACACCCAGATCACCTGAAGGCTGTCCGGAAATTGGGCGTAGTCGACTTCGTGGGTCAGCCAGCAAAAGCCCGCAATCTCGGATTTCGCCGTTTCACAGGACTGCGTCAGCGCCGCGATCAATCGTCGTTCTGTCTGTGCCTGCTCACGTTTGCTCGACGGCATGTTTGAGTCCTTCGAAAAAGTGTGATGGGTAAAGGCGCAGCACAATACCTGATTGTGGAGTGTGAATCAGAATGGCGTTCACGCTGTCCTAATGCCTGGGCATCGCTGACACGGCGCGGCCTCACCTGACTAAAAACAAAACAAGGACATACACCATGGATCGCTTCCAGGCAGGTAACGCGGCTGATCAAGGCCGTAGGGGATTTCTGAAAAAGTCGTTGGCAGTCTCCGCGACCGTTGCAGCCATTGGCGCGTTGCCGCGCTTTTCGCTGGGCGAGCCGCTGACCCAGCGCTACCCCGATCCGCTGGTCAATGTGCTGGACGACAGCTTCATGGACCTGCGCATCTTCAATGCCAGCGTTGAAAAGCTGGCCTCCGGCATGCGCTGGGCCGAAGGGCCGGTGTGGATGGGCGATGGCCGTTTCCTGCTGGTCAGCGACATTCCCAACAACCGCATCATGCGCTGGGACGAAGTCACCGGCAGCCTGTCGGTGTACCGCGAGCATTCGAATTTTTCCAACGGCATGTGCCGTGATCGTCAAGGTCGCTTGCTGGTGTGCGAAGGCTCATCGACCACCAACGAGGGGCGGCGTGTCACCCGCACCGAATACAACGGGCGCATCACCGTGCTGGCCGACCGTTTCGACGGCAAGCCCTTCAACTCGCCGAACGACATCGTTTGCAAGCGTGACGGCTCGATCTGGTTCACCGACCCCATGTTCCAGGCCAATAGCGACTATGAAGGCCACAAGGTGCCGCAGTCACAGCCTTTCGGGGTGTACCGCATCGATCCGTCCGACGGCAAGGTCAGCCGGGTAATCGACGATATGGCCGGGCCGAACGGCCTGTGTTTCTCGCCGGACGAGAAAACGCTGTATGTGGTCGAAGGCCGCGCCAGGCCCAACGGCATCATCTGGGCGACTGCCGTCAATGATGACGGCACGCTGGGTGCGCGGCGCAAGCACATAGAGGGTGTGGACTACGCCGCCATCGACGGCATCAAGTGCGACGAAAGCGGCAACCTGTGGTGCGGCTGGGGTGGCAATGGCAATCCCCAGGCTGATCTGGAAAAGCTCGATGGCGTGCGCGTGTTCAACCCGCAAGGCAAGGCGATCGGCCATATCACGTTGCCGGAACGCTGCGCTAACCTCTGCTTCGGCGGGCCTGAGGGCAACCGACTGTTCATGGCCAGCAGCCATTCGCTGTATTCGGTGTTCGTGAATGCCCGAGGCGCGACCTTCGCCTGATGCGGTATTGAGGTGCGGAGCGGCCAATCCCGCGCTGCGCCTCAATCGCTTCGAACCCCTTGAGTCAGCACGGGTCTGTTCGTGTATCACTCTTTTCAGGGAAGGTTCTTATGTCTGCGCAACGCAGCCTTGTCATGTTGGCACGAGGCGGTTACGCCGCCCGTGGTGTTGTTTACCTGATCATCGGTCTGTTCGCCGTCCTCGCGGCGCTTGGGTCCTCAAGGCCCGCAGACAGTCACAGCAGCCTTGAAGCGTTGTTGAGTCAGCCGTTCGGTAGCGTGCTGGTCGGGATTGTCGTCGTCGGCCTGCTGGCGTTTGCCGCCTGGCGTGTGCTGCAGGCGACCCGTGATGTCGATCACCACGGCCGGGAGTTCAAAGGCCTGGTGATTCGCGGTGGGCTGCTGGTGGGTGGGTTTACCTACGGCGCACTGGCGTTCTTCGCACTGGGCCTGCTGGTCAGCGGGCTCAAAAGCTCGGGTGGAGGGGGCGACGGCCAGACCGAAGACCTGCTGAAGTGGATTCTGTCCTGGGACCACTCCAACCTGCTGGTCTACGTCGTGGCCCTGGTGCCGCTGGGGCTGGGCATCGTACATATCATCAAGGGCTACAAGGCCTCGTTCGAAAAGTACTTCGAGGCCGACGAAGACGTCATGCGCTACGTGCGCCCTGTTTCGCGCTTCGGCCTGATTGCCCGTGGCGTGGCCTTCATTGAGATCGCTGTATTGCTCGTGGTGAGCGGCTCCAGCTATCAGGCGATGCACCCACCGGGCATGAAGGATGCGTTGAACGGGTTGCTGGATCTTCCTGCAGGCGGGCTGGTGCTGCTGATTGTAGCGCTGGGGCTGATTGCGTTTTCGGTGTACAGCTTTGCCCAGGCGGCGTGGCGTCGTATCAACATGGACGTTCCCGATGCGCCCGAGGCCGTTGCGCGCCACTTTCGCTGATGTTCACCAGGGCGGTGCCTGAGGCCGGGTCAGGCGCGCCCTCAAACACATTAAATATGTGAACCACGCCTTAAGTCGCCTGCGGTGCAGCCGACATCCTTTTTTGAGCTCCGACCTGTTTGCGCACTGACGTCCTGGACGTCGCTGCGCACGACATCCGGCGCGCCATAAAAACAAAAGAGGACAGCCATGACCATTCTTCAGCGAGTGATTGGTGGGTTTGCCGTGCTGGTTGTGTTGTTACTCGCCATGGTGAGTATCAGCTATCAGAGCACCCACTCGATAAGCGAGCGTTTGAGCATCATTACCGGTCAGTCGGCACCCCTTAGCCGTGCGGCGAGCGAACTGTACGTGCATGTCTTGCGCGCCAACCAGGCACTGCTGGGCGTGCTGGTCAGTAACGACCCGAAGCAGATCGACGAAGGCAAGCAGCCGTTCAATGACAGCATGGCGCGCTTCAATCAGCTGCTCGACAGCACGCCAGCCTATATCGGCGACCGCGCTGATCTGCGCGATAACCTTGCACAGCAGCGTCAGCTCAGTGCCGCCTACGCCGAACAGGCGCAGATGCTGATCGCCAGTCACCGCCAGGATGTCCTGCAACTGCAACAGACCCGTATTCTTCAAGGCTACAGCAGCAGCCAGAGCGTGCAACTGACCAGCTACCTTCGCGACTATATCGCTCGCGAGCGCAATGCGGGCGCTGCCGACCAGGTCGCTGCAGCCGAGAAGCTGTTGCTGGAGGTCGGTAAGTCCTATGAAGGCCTGGCCGCACATGCTGCGACCCCCGACATGCAAATGCTGCAGCGTGTGCTCAATCTTCAGGACGAGGTGATCAGCACCCGCGCTCGTGAGCTGACAGCTGCGGACCCTCGCGCCGGCCGTGTGGCCGGCGTCATGGTCAATCGCCTGCTCAATGACCTGACCGGTGCTGACGGCGTTTATCAGGCGTATCGCCAGGAGGCCGCGCTGGCCGAGCAGGTCAGCAAGCAGCGACAGGCTGCTGAAACGCGTCTGCAAGCCACGCTGGACAAGATCGGCGAATTCGGCAATCAGTCACTGGCGGTTGCCAACGAAGCCAAGGAAGGGGCGGACTCGACGATTGCCACCAGCCTGAGCCTGTTGCTGGTTGCCTGCATACTGGCGGTCTTGGCGGCTGTGGTCATCGGTACTTGGGTTGCCTTCAGCCTGCGTCGCCCGCTGGCGGCCTTCCGCGAAGTGCTCAAGACCTTGACCACGGGCGATATGCGCGTGCGCTTCGATGTCAGCCGCAAGGATGAGTTCGGCGAACTGGGCGGGTACCTGAACGAATTCACCCAGTCCCTGCAACAGACTTTCCGCGAGCTGATCGGCTCGGCGGACGCCCTGGCCCAGACCGCCAGCAACAATGCCCAGATCAGCGAGCAGACCACGCGGGTCGTCGACGAGCAGAAGGACCGTCTGCACTCGGCTGCCTCGGCCATGAACGAGATGGAAAGTACCGTTGAGGAAGTGGCCCGGCGTGCCCATGACACGCGCAGCGCCGTGGACAACACCAGCGAGCTGACCGACAAGGTGCAGAAGCGTGTGGCCGAAACCATCGTCAACATTCGCCAGCAGGCCGAACAGGTCAACAAGGCTTCGGCCGTGACCGATGAGCTGCAGAAATACGGCCAGAACATCGACGGCATTGTCGATGCGATTCGCACCATTGCCGAACAGACCAACCTGCTGGCGCTCAACGCCGCCATCGAGGCGGCGCGCGCCGGCGAGCAGGGCCGTGGCTTTGCGGTGGTTGCTGACGAGGTCAGGTCGCTGGCCAGCCGCACCCAGACATCGACCAGCGAGATCCAGGAAATGATCGGCCAGATGCAGAGCAAGATTCATTCTGCGGTGCAGGTCATGAACGAAAGCCAGATCCAGTCCAATCACTGCGTGACGCTGGCGTCGGGCGCTGATGAGCTGTTGCTGGAAATGGGCGAGGCAGTCGGCACTATCCGCGACATGAATATCCAGATCGCGGCCGCCACCGAGCAGCAGAGCGCGACGGTGCAGGAGACCAGCCGCATGGTTACGCACATCAATGACGCTGCCCAGCAGGCTGCAGACGGTGCCGAGCAGTCGGCCAGCAGCAGCCAGGACCTGTCGAAAATGGCCAGGGATCAGCGCGAG
Organism: Pseudomonas triticifolii; assembly: GCF_014358015.1. Lineage (GTDB taxonomy): Bacteria > Pseudomonadota > Gammaproteobacteria > Pseudomonadales > Pseudomonadaceae > Aquipseudomonas > Aquipseudomonas triticifolii. The sequence goes on from NZ_JACONV010000001.1 coordinate 27,137, forward strand.
CTGCTCCATCATTTCAGCGTTTGATGCCCGGGAGTCAGAACATGAAGCAATGGTTAGCGATTTCCCTGGGTGCCAGCCTGCTGGCCGCCAGTCTGGCTCACGCCAGTACACCTTTGGTCGGCGTCGGCATGGCCAAGTACAACGACAACTTTCAGACCATCCTGCGCCATGGCGTGGAGACGCAGATCGCGGTGCTTGATGCCGATATCTTCATGGAGAACGGCCAGGACAACGCCGACCTGCAGATGCGCCAGTTTCGCAATCTGGTGAGTTCGAAGGTGGACGCCATCGTCATCGCCATGGTCAATGGCAAGAGTGCGCCGGAAATGATGCGTCTGGCCAACGAGGCAAAGATTCCACTGGTGTTCGTCAACCGCAACCCGGAACCCGCCAAGTGGCCGGCGCAGACGGCATTCGTCGGCTCCGACGAGCTGGAGTCGGGCACCTTGCAGATGGAAGAGCTGGCGCGCCGTGCCGATTACAAGGGCAATGTGGTGATTCTGGTCGGTGACCCGAACAACAAGTCGTCGGTCATGCGCACCGAAGACGTGGAAAAGGTCGTCGCCAAATACCCGAACATGAAGATTGTGCAGAAAAAAATCGGTAACTGGGAGCGCAGCCAGGCAGCGACCATCGTCATCGACTGGATCAAGCAGGGCGTGGACTTCTCGATCATCGCGGCCAACAACGATGAAATGGCCATTGGCGCAATCATGGGGCTGGAGAAGGCTGGCAAGAACGCCCAGAACTACCTGGTCGGCGGCATCGACGGTACGCCCGACGGTCTCAAGTTGATGGCCGAGGGCAAGATGGCTGTGAGTGTGTTTCAGGATGCGGTGGGTCAGGCCAGGGGTGCCGTGGACGCCGCGCTGAGCATGGCCCGGGGCGAAACGCTGGCGTCGCCGGTGATCTGGGTGCCGTTCAAGCTGATCACCCCGGAAAACCGCCAGCAGTTCGAGTGATGCATGGGCAGGGCCTCCGGCTATTGTTTACAGCCGGATGTCCTGCGGCCCGCGAATCTGCGCTTCGATACGGGTGCCGGTCAAGCGTTCCTCGTTGGAGAAACCGTCGTAGTCCGCCAGCTTGCCGAAACGGATACCGGTGAGCTGTTCGATCTGTATGACGCTGCGTTGCCAGGTCTTGAGCTGGCCGAACACGATGCTCAGTTCGCCCAGTTCCCGGCTCTGATCAATCATGTAAGCGCTGGCCGAAGGCTTGCCGTCATCACCCAGAAATGCAACGACTTTCCAGAAGGCTGAAGGGATCTTCACGTTACGGTAGCTGCGGTCGTCGTCGCGCAATACCGGACCGCTGAATACCGTGACCCTGGATTTCCAGCGGCGGGTGTTATCCAGAATGTAATCTTCCAGTTCCAGCCAGGTTTTCTGGTTGAACGCGCTCATCTGCGGCGAGCAGTTGGTGAAATGGAAGGTGTCTGCGTTGGCGGTTTGCGCGTCCTTGCCCCAGTTGGGGTCCTGGCGTCTGACCAGATGCCCGCGGTCCAGCAGGTTGCTGGCATACAGGCTCTCACCAATCTGCGCGTCGGCAGGCAGCCTGCCATCAAACGACCACGCATCGTTGCTGCGTTTGACCTCCACGCTGCTGTCGCCATCAATGTTCACACCCACGTAGAGCGCCAGACGCCGGCTGCGCGACATGGTGATGGAAAAGTGCAGGTAGTCCAGGCGATCCCCGGTGTTCTCCAAGGGGTAGACATCGGCCGCCAGTTCCGTGTCCGGCGTGGGCCAGGGCACGACGAAGTCGCCCAGAAAATCCTCGACGTAGCCTTTTCGCGTTTTCAGGTCACTGGCAGGCGTGGTGCGTGGCGACACCAGCGGTTCCGCCTGCGGCGCAAGCAATCCCGCCGTAGAGCCAAGCGGTTCGAGGTCGGCGAGGCGAGGGCGATAGGTAAGGTCTGCTTTCAGCGTCTTGTCGGGCACTGCGCTTGCTCCTTCGGTGGGCGTGGGTTGTGTCCAGTTCACCATAGGCGCATGACAGCGCCGCGTCAGGTTTGCGCTTGAGTTCGCTGAACGCTGGCTTGACGGGAGACGCCATTCAACAGGCGTTTGCTCGGGGAGACCTGCATGGCCTCATAAACCTGTCCTCTCGAGAAATTGTCCGATAATCGCCCGCTTTTATGAACAAAGTCAGCGCTTTTTCCTCTTCTGAAAAATATTTATTCGAGGCATATAGCTGCTTTTCGCCGTAATTGACTAATTTTGTCGACAGATTAACTAACCCGATCACTCATCCTTCTCTTGGGACACATTGACGTTATTAACCGGCTGGTACATTTTAAATGCACATCCGCCTGTGCCGTTCCAGGCAGGAACACAATAAGAACAATCGAGGCACACCGTCATGCTCCAGGGATTTATCCTTTGCGCTCTACCTTTACCCGTCATTAACGTGCGATGCCGATACGCAAGCATTGGCTGGATTCGCTCGCAGTAGTTTCCTGATTCGCCCATCCGCTTCAGCGCAGTTCCGTCACGTGGTGCCCACTCCATAGAGAGGGTGTTCATGATGTCTGGCCGCTGCGCTGGCTCTTGTGCATCTGCGAGGTCTGGCCAATGACGAAAATCGTCGATCTGTATTTCAAGTTACTCAAACTGCTGATTGTGCTGTGCATGGTTGCCATGGTCGTGCTGGTGTTCGGCAACGTGGTGCTGCGCTATGCGTTCAATTCCGGCATCAGCGTGTCCGAAGAGCTCTCGCGCTGGTTTTTCGTGTGGATGATCTTTCTTGGCGCGCTGGTGGCCATGAAAGAGCGGGGCCACTTGGGTCTGGACAGTCTGGTCAAGCGTCTGCCACCTATCGGTAAACGTATCTGTCTGATCACGGGCCAGTTGCTGATGCTCTACATCTGCTGGTTGATTTCAAGTGGCAGTTGGCAGCAGGCCGTCATCAACCTGCACGTCGTCGCGCCCGCGTCGGGGTTTTCGATGGCGGTGTTCTACGCCGCCGGACTGGTCTTCGGGGTCAGCGCCGCCGCAATCCTGCTGTACCAGGTGTACCTGGCGTTGAGCGGCAGGCTGGACGACGAGGCGCTGTTGATGGTCAAGGAAAACGAAGCCGATAGCGTGAGTGCGCCTGACGTGTCGTCTGCTTCCGCCACCCGGAGGCATCGACCATGACCTTGCTGATATTTCTCGGATCGCTGCTGGGCAGCATGGCACTGGGTATTCCGATTGCGTTCGCGCTGCTGCTGGTGAGCGTCGCGTTGATGCTGCACCTTGACCTGTTCGATGCGCAGATCATCGCCCAGAACCTGCTCAACGGCGCCGACAGCTTTCCGCTGATGGCCGTACCGTTTTTCATGCTGGCGGGTGAGGTGATGAACGCCGGCGGCCTGTCCAAACGCATCGTCAACATCGCGATGGCATTGGTCGGGCACAAGCGTGGTGGCCTGGGCTATGTGGCGATCATCGCCTCCTGCCTGCTGGCGTCGTTGTCAGGTTCGGCAGTCGCCGACGCTGCGGCACTGGCTGCGCTGTTGGTGCCGATGATGGTCCACGCCGGACACAATCGTTCACATTCGGCCGGCTTGATTGCAGCAGGGGGCATCATTGCGCCGATCATCCCGCCGAGCATTGGCTTTATCGTGTTCGGTGTTGCGTCCGGCGTCTCGATTTCCAAGCTGTTTCTGGCCGGTATCGTCCCCGGACTGATGCTCGGCGCCGCGCTGGCCGTGGCATGGTGGTTCGTCTCCCGCCGCGAAAACGTCGAGCCACCGCCCAAGCGCAGTGCCAGGGAAATTCTGCGTACGCTGATGGACGGCTCCTGGGCGTTGGGCTTGCCGCTGATCATCGTATTCGGCCTGAAGTTCGGTATTTTCACGCCGACGGAAGCGGCTGTGGTCGCTGCGGTGTATGCCCTGTTCGTGTCGCTGGTGATCTACCGGGAGCTGAAGATCAATCAGCTCTACGAGCTGGTGCTTTCGTCTGCCAAGACCACGTCGGTGGTGATGCTGCTCGTGGCCGCAGCCATGGTGTCGTCATGGCTGGTGACCATCGCCGAGCTGCCGGACCAGTTGGCGGCGTTGCTTGAACCCTTCATGGACAACCCGACGCTGCTGCTGATGGTGATCATGCTGCTGGTGATTCTGGTCGGCACGGTGATGGACATGACCCCGACCATTCTGATCCTGACGCCCGTACTGATGCCTGCCGTGACCATGGCTGGCATCGATCCGGTGTATTTCGGTGTGTTGTTTCTGATCAATACGGCCATCGGCCTGATCACGCCACCCGTGGGCACGGTGCTCAACGTGGTGTGCGGCGTTTCGAAGATCAGCATGGACGAGATCATTCGGGGCGTCTGGCCTTTCATGCTGGCGCAGTTCTTCGTGCTGCTCTTGCTGGTGCTGTTCCCGCAACTGGTTCTGGCGCCACTGGCTTTTATGACCCGCTGACGATGGGCCAAGAGCCGTTTGACCTTAACCCCTCCATTTCCAATAACAAGACCGGAGAATCACATGCAGAAACTGATGAAAACCCTGCTGGCCGGAGCCTGCGCCACCAGCCTGTTGCTGGCGAGCGTGGCCAGCCACGCGGCAGAGATTCGCGAGCGTACGCTGCGTTTTGCCTTTCAAAACGTCAAGGAGCACCCGCAGGGGCAGGGCGCGCAGAAATTTGCCGATCTGTTGAGTGAAAGCAGCGGCGGCAAGATCAAGGTGCGGTTATTCCCCGGCGGCACACTGGGCGGCGACGTGCAGACGGTGTCTGCCTTGCAGGGCGGCACGCTGGACATCACGGTGCTCAACTCCGGGATTCTGGCTGCTCAGGCGCCCGATTTTGCCATGCTCGACTTCCCGTTCCTGTTCAACGACGTGAAGGAAGCGCATGCGGTCATCGACGGCCCGGTCGGCCAGAAACTCTCGGCGCAACTCGACAGCAAAGGGCTGGTCGCCCTCGGTTACTGGGACCTGGGGTTTCGCAACGTGACCAACAGCAAACACCCGATTACTCGCCTTGAAGACATGCAGGGCCTGAAGATTCGGGTGATCCAGTCGCCGATCTATCTGAAAACGTTCTCGGCGCTGGGCGCCAACCCGGTGCCCATGGCCTTCCCCGAGGTCTATACCGGTCTTGAACAGCACACCATCGACGGGCAGGAAAACCCTTACACAGTGATCGAGGGCAGCAAGTTCTTCGAAGTGCAGAAGTACCTGTCCGCGACCGGGCACATCTTCAATCCGCAGTCGTTGATCATGAGCCAGAAGACCTGGAACCGGCTGAACGACGATGAAAAGGCCCTGATTCGTGATGCTGCCGCCAAGGCTCAGATCTTCCAGCGCCAAGTGACGGCCGACAGCATGGACAAGGCTCGCGCCAATCTGGAGAAGCAGATTGCGGTCAACGACATTTCCCCCGCGGAAAAAGACCGTTTCCGTGAGCGCGTAAAGCCGGTGATCGATGAGTTTTCACAGCAACTGGACGCCGGTCTGGTGAAGATGATGTACGACGAAATCGCCAAGGTGCGTGGCGCCCAGTGAGTGCAACGTGGCATCGGGGTGGTTTGACAGAGCCCCGATGCCGCAACCTTCGCGCTATCTGCGTCAGAGGAAATCAAACCTGCTGAAATTAGTCTTAAATATCCTGGAACCGGTGTCGATAGCTTTGAATAAGAGCAGCCGCAGATCGCGTTATTCCATTGACCGCAAGGGGCTTCAGGATGTCAATAAAACTCCGTCTGTTTTTGTTGATCTGCACGGGTGTGCTGGCTGTCCTGATCATCAGTCTGGTCAGTTATCTGGGTAACAACCGTATGGCCGCGGCGATGAGTGACAACGAGGTCAGCATGGCCGCGCTGAGCAATCATCTGCAGGCCGACATGATGCACGATGCCCTACGTGCCGATGTGCTCTCGGCCATGCTGGTCGGGTTGGGCAAAAGCGACACCACGCGAGCAGAGGTACAGGCCTCTCTCAACGAACATGCGGCGCATTTTCGCAAGGTGTTGGGCGATAACCTCGCGCTGCCGATCAACGACACCCTCAAGGCTGAACTGAACAGGGTCAAGCCGAGCCTGGATGCCTACATCACTGCAGGCGAGCGAATCGTCGGCCTGGCGCTGGACAGCCCTGACCGAGCGCAACAGGATCTTGTTACGTTCACTGCGGCCTTCACCCAGCTGGAAGGTCAGATGTCCACGTTGAGTGACCTGATCGAGAGCAATTCCAAAGCCAGTGGCGATGTCACCCGTGATGCGATTCGCAGCGCTGACGTCACGCTCGGCGTGGTCCTGGTTATCGGTCTGTTTATGCTATTGGCTCAAGGTTACTGGGTGACTCGCAGCATCATGATCCCCTTGCAGTCTGCCAGCCGCATCGCCGACAGCATTGCCCACGGCAACCTCAGTGAGCCGATTACCGAACCGCGCAGTCGTGATGAAGCCAGCATGCTGATTCGCAGCCTTGCCATCATGCAGCGTGATCTGCGTGGGATGATTGAGGTGGTGCGCAGCAATGCCCATGGGGTGAGCGGCATGAGCGGGCAACTGAGCAGCGGTTGTCACGATGTCGCGGGCAGCAGTCAGCAGCAAAGCTCGGCTGCGGCAACCATGTCGGCGGCGGCCAGTGAAATGACCGCCAGCATCGAGGAAATCACCCGTCACGCCGAACAAGCCCGGGAAATGGCCAGTCAGGCCGAGTCACTGGCCAAGAACGGCGGTCGGGTGATCCATCAGGTGGTCAGCGACATGGATGGCATTGCGCGTTCGGCGCAGCAATCGGCGCAGGTGATTCGCACGCTGGATAAAGAGTCGGAAGCCATTTTCAACATCATTCAGGTGATCAAGAGCATTGCCGACCAGACCAACCTGCTGGCGCTCAACGCGGCCATCGAAGCGGCACGCGCCGGTGAGCAGGGCCGGGGCTTTGCGGTGGTGGCTGACGAGGTGCGCAGCCTGGCGGGGCGCACCAGTGCGTCGACTCAGGAGATTACCGGCATGGTTGCGCGTATCCAGCAAAGCACCCGCGAGGCGGTGACCAGCATGGAAGCAGGCGTGGCGCAGGTCGATAAAGGCATGGCGGTGACCGCTGAAGTCGAGCGCGCCATTCGGGATATTCTCGAAGCCACCCTGAGTACCACGCAACTGGTCAATGACATCACCCGAACCATCGGTGAACAGAGCCTGGCCAGTAACGAAATCGCCCATCAGGTGGAAATGATCGCCAGCATGTCCGAGGACAACAGCCGGATCATCGGCCAGACGGCCACTACCACCGATGAGTTGTCCGCGCTGGCGGGCAAGCTCTCGCAGTCGGTCGACAGATTCAGGCTTTGATATCCATAAGCCATTATCTGGCGTACGCTCGCGACCCGCTCACCCCATGCTTCGACTCTGGCAAGTGCAGCCCGATCAGGACGTTTCATCCGTCCTGATCGTTCCTGCGGATTAAAGCTTTTGCACTAACAGACGTTAACCATCGAAACTGAACACCCCTCGCGCCCAGGAGTAGCTGCATGCAAACGGTAAAGGCTTTGTACGAGTCGGTCGAAAAGCAGTTCTTCAACACGCTGACCAAAAAGCTCTCAAGCCTTTTTCTGTTGGTTGTCATCAGTGCATTGCTTTACTGGGTGGCCCTCTCGGTCCGGGCGGACATTGTGATGCTGTTGCGCGGTGCGCAACTGGAGGCCGGCGTACTGTCGCGCATTGAAGGCCGGCTGGATGCACTGAGCAACGCTATTCTGCTCAGTACGCTGTTCACGCTGGGCATGGTCGGCTTTATGGTCTGGTACTTGCGTCACCTGATCGTACGACCGGTGATGTTCATGACCGGCGCGCTCGAAGAAATCGCCAATGGCGAAGGTGACCTGTCCAAGGATCTGCCGCTGCTGACCCACGATGAAATTCGTGTGCTGGCCATCACCTGCAACCGTTTTCTGGCCAAGCAGCGCGAAGTGATCAGCAGTATTCAGGCGTTGACCGTGCAGATTGCGGTCGAGTCGGCGCGTTCGCTCAAGAACATCAGTGATTCCAGCGACAGCGCCGCCGATCAGGCTCGCTTTTCCAAAGAGGTCATGGATCAGAGCAACATGGCTGTGGGCAGCATCGAAGACGTGTCCCGGCAAACCCAGGGCATTTCCAGTACCACGGCGCAGAACCTGAGCATGGCGCGCGGCTCTTACTCCGAGCTGCTGGAAGTGACCGGTAATATCAGCCAGATTTCCAGCAGCCTCAATGAGTTCGGGGTTCTCGTTTCGGCGTTGAATCAGCGCTCGTCGAGCATCAAGTCCATCGTCGGGCTGATCCAGCAGATTTCTTCGCAGACCAACCTGTTGGCGCTCAACGCGGCCATCGAAGCGGCGCGTGCCGGGGAGAGCGGACGCGGCTTTGCCGTGGTCGCGGATGAAGTGCGTACGCTGGCACAGAATGTGAGCAAAGCCACTGACGATATCTCCGTAAATATCGACGCCATGCTGCTGGAAGTCAGCTCCACCTACGAGCAGACCACCCAGATCAGCCAGAGCGCGCGTGAAACCCAGCTGGTTGTGGAGCGGGCCTCTGGTCATTTCGAAAGTATGATTGGTGACTTCGAATCGACCAACGACAAACTTTCCGATATCGCCACGCACATCCAGCAATTCGCTGACACCAATACCGGCATCAATGAGCGTGTGACGCGCATTTACGCCGACAGCCAGGCCATCGATCAACGCATGCAGCATTCAGCAACCGCCACGCGCGACCTCTCAGGCGTCGCCGAGCGGGTACAGGCATTGCTGGGCCGCTTTGTGCTGGGGCATGGCGAGCTGGACGCCGCGATCACGCGTGCCAGTCATTGCCGCGACGTGTTGCAGGCTCGCCTGGCGGTCCTGCACAAGGAAGGCGTCAACCTGTTCGATCAGAGCTATAAACTGATCCCCGGCACCGACCCCAAGCAATACCTGACCAGCTACACCGAACGCTTCGCACAGATCTGCCAGCAAGAGTGCGACGCGCTGACCAAGGGCACGCGAGGCGGCAAGGTGTCATTCATTGTCGATGCCAAAGGCTATTGCCCGGTCAATAACAGTTGGGTATCGCAGAAACCGACCGGTGACCGCGCCATCGACCTGCCGGTATGCCGCAATAAACGGATGTTCTCCGACCCAGTGGGCTTGCGCGCGGCGGCCAACAAGCAGCGTTTCCTGCTGCAGACTTATCTGCGTGATACCGGCGAAATCATGACCGAGATTGACGTGCCGTTCTTCTTCGAAGGCCGTCATTGGGGCAACCTGCGGATGGGCTTCGACGCGGCGCAGTTGCTGGGTCACTGAATAACCATGGTGACTTCGGCCGCTCTGTGTGCAGACCGTCCGTAGGCCATTGAGTTATCCCGGCACGTGCGGCGTTGAAATGAATTAATCTCTGTCTTGTAGCCGTTACCTGTGGGGGAAGGGTGCAGCGTTTGTGTGCAGAGCAGTGCGCGTGCAGAGTAGCACCTGGCCATTTTTTCACTCACTCGCCCGACGAGGGTTATTGTTCATGTCTAGCGCGATGGCAACGGAACGTTAATGCCTGCTCAGGCGTCAACTTATTTGACGCGCTGATTCCTGCAACGCCCACGGAGGTGTGATTTTGAACATTCAAGACCTGTCCAGCGATATCAAGGCTGGCAAGATTAGTGAGCTCAATCTGGTGTCGATGGAAGGCGGTTCCTACGTCATTCATGCGCTGCTCGGTGAAAAGTCAGTGCCGGTAAAGGATGCTCATGGCAAGCCCCTTCATATTGCGTCCGTAGAAGAGGCGCGCAAGGTGCTGTCGTCAGTGCCGGACGTGCATCTTTTTCTGCGTCAGGGTGTCCCCCATGATGAAATGGTGGGCCTGGACGACACGCCTGCCGAGTCATCGCGGCACGAGATTCCTCTGCGCTCCAGCCTTTGACTTCTTGCTTTAAACCGTCTGAATGGAACACCGCTCTGCGCAGCAGGGCGGTCAGCCGTCGCTGTTGCCTGGCATGCGGGTAGCGGTCAACGCCCCAGGATTCATCTTTGTGTCACGCCGTTTCGTTTCGAACGCACCGATACCCCGATGCCGGAGCAGCTGAAAGCGCGTTGCAAAGCGCGATCCGCCTGATCAGGGCTGGCGTATGACGGCGATGCACTTGATCTCCAGTAGCAGGCCGGGATGCGCCAGTTCAGCGACGCCAATGCAGGTCCAGGCGCATTGTCCGCGCGGGAACAGCCGGTTTTTCACGTCGCGAAAGACCGACATGTGCTCGCTCATCGAGACGTGATAAGTGGTCATGTCGACGATGTCATCGAAGGTGCAGCCAGCCTCGGCCAGCACCGTGCGCAGGTTTTCCCAGCAGGCGACGAACTGTGCTTCGGGATTCAGGATCACTTCCATGTCACGCGTACGGCCGACCTGTCCGGAGCAGTAGAGTGTATGACCCACCCTGACTGCTGGCGCATAGCCTGCGCGGTCCATGATGAGTTCCATGGTGGGAGGGACGATGATTTCTCGGTCTGACATGTGGGTACACCTGGTTGAGCAGTTGCTGATGTGAGGCTTTTTGGCTGATGGCCGCCTGGCGCGCTTACGCCTTGCTGGCCGGTTTGGTGGTGCGGCGCGGTTTTTTCGTTGCTGTGCCGGTAGCCTTGTCGCTGCTGGTGGCTTTGCGCGGACTGGCCTTGCGCTTTTTCTTCCACGGTGGCTTCACGCCTGCCGGGCTCGCCGGGCCGCTGATCGACATGCGCATGCCGACGCAGCGGCTGACGTGCTTGCTCATCCACGCGGCCTGTCGGGTTACGAATTCTTCAAGGCTCATCTCGCCACTCTGTACCATGTCCAGCGCCTGTTCCCAGATCGCCGTGGTGCCAGGATCGGCGATGGCACGCGGCACGGCGTCGATCAGGCTGAAAGCGGCCGGGCTGGCGCACAGCGCCTTGCCCTGTTTGGTCAGGTAGCCACGATCCAGCAAACCCTGAATGATGCCGGCGCGAGTCGCTTCAGTGCCGATGCCGGTGGTGTCCTTGAGCTTTTGCTTGAGCAGCGGGTCTTCCACCAGTTTGGCGACATTCTTCATCGCCTTGATCAGGTCGCCTTCTGTGAATGGCTTGGGCGGTTGGGTCCACAGATCCTTGAGGAACACATCGACAACAGCGCATTCGCAGCCCTGAAACAGCGCGGGCAATGGCTGTGGCGCAGGGGCTTCGCGCCCCTTTGACGGCGCCAGTGCTTCGGGCATGGCACGCTTCCAGCCGGGTTCGACGATCTGTTTGCCGACGGCCCGCAACGCATGACCTGCACAATCGAAATCGGCCTGGGTGCGATCATATTCGTGATTGGGCAGAAACTGCGCCAGATAGCGGGCTCTGATCAGGGTGTAGACCGCTCTTGGTTTGCCGGTCAGGCGCTCGATGCCTCGGGCCGCGGCGGTGGGGATGATGCCGTGATGCGCACTGACCTTTGCATCGTTCCAGGCGCGTGAGCGGCGCTGCGCATCAAGGTGCGGGAGCAGATCACCCAGCGCAGGATCGGCCTTGCCCAGCGCCGCAATGATGCTCGCAGCCTCGCTGTGCTGGCTGTTGGGCAGATAACCGCAATCGCTTCGCGGGTAGGTGATGACCTTGTGGGTTTCGTACAGGGCCTGGGCGATGTCGAGGGTCTCCTGAGCGCCGAGTCCCAGCTTCTTCGAGCAGATTTCCTGCAGCGTGCCAAGGTCGAAGGGCAGCGGTGCCGCTTCGCGTATACGCTCGGTGCGCAGCTTGACCAGCCGGGCGCTGCCCGCATGGCGGATAGCTTCGGCGGCCTGTTGGGCGAGTGGCTGGTTCAGGCAGCGGTCCTGATCGTCGCATGCGTCCGAGGGCGCACGCCATTGGGCAATGAACGCCTGATGGTCATGCAGCAGTCTGACGTCGATCGCCCAGTAAGGCACCGGTATAAAGTTGGCGATGCTGCGGTCGCGATCCACCACCAGGCGCAAGGTAGGGGTCTGCACGCGTCCGACCGGCAGCACGCCCTGATAGCCGGACTGTCTGCCCAGCAGGGTAAACAGACGGCTCATGTTCATGCCGATCAGCCAGTCAGCGCGGGAGCGGCCAAGCGCCGAGTGATACAGGCTGAAGGTTTCGGCACCCGGCTTGAGCGCAGCCAGCGCCTTGCGAATCGAGGCATCGTCCAGCGCCGACAGCCACAGGCGCTGGATCGGCCCGCGATAGCGACAGTGCTCGACCAGCTCCCGGGCAATCATCTCGCCCTCGCGGTCGGCATCGGTGGCGATGACCAGCTCTTTCGCCTCGCCCAGCAGACGTTTGACGGCCTTGAACTGGCTGGCGGTTCTGGGTTTGACCAGCATTTTCCATTGCTGCGGCACGATGGGCAGGTCTTCAAGCACCCAGCGCTTGTAGCGGGCGTCGTAAGCGTCCGGCGGCGCGGTTTCCAGCAGATGGCCGATGCACCAGGTGACCGTGGCATTGGCACCCACCCAGCAGCCGTCGCCACGCCGCGTTGCGCCAAGCGCAGCTGCGATGTCTTTGGCCTGAGAGGGTTTTTCGCAAAGGAACAGCCGCATGACTACCGTCTTCGATTACCGGTGGTGAGGGCGCAAGGATGAACTTTGAGCGCGCGATGGGCAAGTTTTATCTGTATGGATATACAGATGAAAGCATGCCCCGGCTGGCAAACCCTTGCGCTAACGCAATGATAAAAGGAACCGCTGCAGCGTTCCGGACCACTCACGGGCGCGTTCATGCTGAAAAACGGGAAGGACCGACAATCGTCGGTCGCCCGAGGAATTGATCAAAAATCAAGCAGCGGAGTAACTTATGAAAGCGTCAATGTTTTCAAGTGGCGTGACACGAGCACCGGATATCCCGATTGAGGATCTGAACCGTCAAAACAACAACAGTCAAAGCTTGCCGACCCGCAATCCTGGCTCATCATTGGCCAAGTCCGGAAATACGGGCTATGAAGCCCAGCAGACGTCAGTGGGCAGCGGGCAAAGCTTCAATAAATCCGGGCAAAGCGATGTGTTTTTCGGGGCCCCCCACGAGGCGACCGGTACAAAGACGCCGGGCCTGAGCCGTGCAGATACTTACCAGAAGTCTGTTGCGCTGATGGCGATCAACGAAATGCTGTCCAGGATACGCGCGGTATTGATGGGCACCAGCGATGGGACCACGCCTCTGATGGACGGCAATCGACAGGACATGACGCCGCCTCCAGACGTCATGTATCCAGGTGTACAGAACCCGGATGGCAGCGTCATCAAGACCGAAAGGGATGTATCCGAAAAACCCACCGAAGCGACCGGTCGGCCAGAGGGGGATACGCGCACCGCCGAACAGATTATCGAGGACAACCCGATCCTGAAAAATCTGGGAGATCAGAAAGACATCAAGCGCAATGAGGCCTACGCCCGGATAGGTGACTGGAGCGAGAACAATAAAGATCCGGAAAGCCGGGCAGACGCTGCTTACAATGCGGCGAAAGTGCTGAACTGGATCAATAGCTCCGATCAGGCCGATGGCGCAGCAAGGCAGTGTGTGGACGACAGTGATCTTCAGGGCATCACCCATGACGGCGACGCTCGCCATGGCACCGAGGCCGGAAACTGGAAAGACTTCGTCGAGCAGGGTTATACAGCGCTCAAAGACGATCATCGTCTCGACAAAACCAATGATTCACACGTTCGCGCTGACGGTTCCAACAAGGATAACGTTCAGGCATTCCTCGGCGAGGTCGGCAAGAATATCTGGCCTGTGGTGGGGCTGAGCAACGTGCTGGTCGCGGTGGGTGAGTCCAAGGGCGGTCTGGCAGGCGCGCTGAAAGCGGGTGCCGGTGCTGCGCTCGAGACAACCGTGGCGGCAGCGGAAGGTGCGACGGATGCGATCAAGCGTGGACGCATCAGCCCGGTGTCCGTCGCTGTTCAGGCCACCGCGGGCGCGTTGTCCGAGTCTCGGGCCGCGCCCGATGTCGTGAAGACAATTGCAGGGCTGGTGTAGGCCTCTGGCTCAGGCCAAAGCCTCTTTCGATCATTCGAAAGAGGCTTTTTCATGGGCACCGTTGATCGGCGTTACACCGAAATCTCCACCTGATCACCGTTAAATCGCACCGGCCAGACGTCCAGCCGCTGCTCTGGATACTCCAGGCAACGGCCGTCGTGCAGACGGAAGTGCTGTTTGTACAGTGGCGAGGCAATGACCAGATCTCCTGCAATCTGGCCGATCAGCCCGCGCCCGATCACGTTGGCCCCGGACTTGGGGTCGCGGTTGTCGATGGCGTAAAGCTTTTCGCCGTCAGCCGTGTCAGGCACGTAGAACAGCGCGACCTGCGTGCCGTCGAGCCAGGCGACTACGCCGGAATTGGCCACCAGATCCTGGCGACCGCACAGCGCGTGCCAGTTCCGGTGCAGCGCGGACGGGGTGTTTTCTGCAAAAGCTGTATCAAACGAGTTCATCAGACCACCTCCTTGAACAATGGGATAAGCGCGAGTTCTTCAGGTTTTGCGGGGCGACGCTGGGCGCGTTCCTTGACGAAATGCACATCCGGGTCGCCACGGCCGTCGTTGACGAAGGTTCGGAAGCGTTTGAGCTTTTCCGGGTCCTTGAGGGCGTTGGCCCATTCGCATTCGTAGCGATCGACCACCAGTTGCATCTGCGATTCCAGCTCTGTAGCCAACCCGAGGCTGTCGTCGAGAATCACGGCCTTCAGGTAATCCAGGCCGCCCTCCAGTGATTCGCGCCAGACGGACGTGCGCTGCAGCTTGTCGGCGGTGCGTATGTACAGCATCAGGAAGCGGTCGATGTAGCGGATCAGGGTTTCGTCATCCAGATCGGTGGCGAATAGCTCTGCGTGACGCGGACGCATACCGCCGTTGCCGCACAGGTACAGGTTCCAGCCGTTCTCGGTGGCTATCACGCCAACGTCCTTGCTTTGTGCCTCTGCGCATTCTCGGGTGCAGCCGGAGACCGCGAACTTGAGTTTGTGCGGCGAACGCAGGCCTTTGTAGCGATCTTCGATGCGCAGCGCCATGGCGACGCTGTCCTGTACGCCGTAGCGGCACCAAGTGCTGCCGACGCAGGACTTCACCGTCCGGGTTGATTTACCGTAGGCGTGCCCGGTCTCGAAGCCAGCCTCGATCAGCTCGCTCCAGATGTCCGGCAATTCGTGCAATTGCGCGCCGAACAGGTCGATACGCTGACCGCCTGTGATCTTCGTGTACAGGTCATACTTCTTGGCCACCGCGCCAATGGCGATCAGGCCGTCCGGGGTGATTTCGCCACCCGGAATGCGCGGCACCACCGAGTAGGTGCCGTTCTTCTGCATGTTGGCCATAAAAGTGTCGTTGGTGTCCTGCAGCGGCACCAGCGAGGGCTCGGTGATTGGCCGGTTCCAGCACGAAGCGAGAATCGAGCCGACGGCGGGCTTGCAAATGTCGCAACCGTGAGCGCCCTTGCCATGGCGGGCGAACAGCGCTTCGAAGGTTTCGATGCCTTCGACGCGGACCATCGAATACAGCTCCTGGCGGGTGTAGGCGAAGTGTTCGCACAGGCTCTTGTCAACCGCAACGCCACGGGCAATCAGTTCATGCTCGAAGACCTGCTTAAGCAGCGCGGTACAGCCGCCGCAACCGGTCGCAGCCTTGGTGCAGGCCTTGATGCCGGCAAGGTCGGTGCAGCCATTGTCGATAGCCGAGCAGATCGAGCCCTTGCTGACGTTATGGCACGAGCAGATGGTGGCGGTGGCGGGCAGGGCGTCGGCACCCAGCGTCGGCGCGCCTTCGCTGTGCGGCAGGATCAGGCTCGACGGGTCAGCAGGCAGGGTGATGCCGTTCTGGGCGTATTGCAGCAGGGTGTCGTAATAACTGTTGTCGCCGACCAGCACGGCACCGAGCACCTGCTTGCCGTCAGCCGACACCACCAGACGGCGATAGCTGGCAGTGGCTTCGTCAATGAAGCGGTAGCTGACCGCGCCTGCCAGCGCGCCGTGCGCATCGCCGATGGAACCTACGTCTACGCCCAACAATTTGAGTTTGGTGGACATGTCGGCACCGAAGAACGGTTCGGTGTCCTTGTCGCACAACTGCGCCGCCACGCCACGGGCCATCTGATAGCCCGGCGCGACCAGGCCAAACACGCTGCCGTTCCAGGCTGCGCACTCACCGATGGCGTAGATATCCTCGTCGCTGGTGCGGCAGTGTTCGTCAATCGCGATGCCGCCGCGCGGACCCAGCTCCAGCGCACATTGGCGTGCGAGGGCGTCCTGCGGGCGAATACCGGCCGAGAACACGATCAGGTCGGTTTCAAGGAATTCGTCGTTGGCGAAGTTCATGCGATAGCGGTATTGCTTGCCGTCGCTGATCGACTGAGTGGCGCGTGAAAGGTGCACGCCGACGCCCAAGGCCTCGATTCGTGCCTTCAAGGCGGCACCGCCTAGCTCGTCCAGCTGGACCGGCATCAGGCGCGGCGCAAATTCCACCACATGGGCTTCAAGGCCAAGCGATTTCAAAGCATTGGCCGCTTCCAGCCCCAGCAGCCCGCCGCCGACCACGACGCCACGCCGCGCTTTGGAGGCCGCGTAACGAATGCTGTCGAGGTCTTCGAGCGTGCGGTAGACCAGCTTCGAATTACCTTGCGCGCCTTCGATAGGTGGCACAAACGGGTAGGAGCCTGTGGCCAGGATCAGTTTGTCGTAGCCGAAGCAGCCTTCAGACGTGATGATCTCGTGGCGGTCGCGGTCGATTTCCAGCACGGGTACGCCCAAGTGCAGGGTGAGGCCTGCCTGTTCATACAGGGCCATTTCGCTCATGGCGAGCGACTCTGCATCGCGGCCAGTGAAATACTCTGACAGGTGCACACGGTCGTAGGCACGCTGGGCCTCTTCACCGAACACATGAATGCGATAGCGCTCCAGCGCGCCGCCAGCGATCAACTGCTCGACGCAATGGTGACCGACCATGCCATTGCCGACGACGATCAGGGTTTTTACATCGTTGTGGGGGAAGACTGTGGTGTTCATAGCGAGTCCCGGCCGAGGCCAATCAGGTTTTTTGAAGCAAAAAAAAAGCGCCCGGAACCTTTCGGTTCCAGGCGCCTTTGCCTGTTCTCTTGTGGGTGTTCAGGGGTGCTGATCAAGCCTCGTTGCCGGATGCACCTGGTAGCCCTGTGGTCTGTATGAGACTGGCGATCTTCATCGATCAACCGGGGCGGCCCAACCCTATTGAAGGTGGGGTTGTTCAGGGTTATGCAGGGGTTGTGCCAGCTTGGTGAGTATCATTGATGAGCCGCCGTGAGGTGAATGTTCTCGGGCGGTTGGCGGCGTCAGGGTTTCAGGGAGGGCGCTCGGGTTGCGAGCAGCTTGCATTGCAATGGTGCGTGGTGGGCTCGTTGCGCTTTAGAGATGTGCATGGAGGGTTTGTGCAGGTGGTTTCGACGCGCCCTGGACACGATCAGGGAGCTGATTCCACCCTGTCCTGAAACTGGCGCAGCATTTGTATTACCCTGCGCCCACACTTCTTTGATCCATTGCCATGACCCTCTCTATCTGTGAAGTCACCCGCGCCGAGATTCCCGAGACCATTGCGTTCGTCATGCGGGCGCGCGCCGAGATATTTCCCATGCTTGACGCCACTGTGGTCCCCGCCGACCTGTCTGCTTTCGAGCAGGTGTATCTGAACGGCGACAGAGGCAAATTTCTCATTGCCTGCCATGACAGCGAGATCGTCGCTGCGGTTGGTTATCTGCCCTTCGACCATCGCTTTGCGCAGCTGGATTACACCGGACGCGACACGGTCGAAATCGTCCGTCTGTACGTCATGCCCGCGTTCAGGGGCGGTGGTCTGGCCAGCCGACTGTGTGAAGCGCTGTGGGCGTATGCCGATGCTAGTGCAATCGATGTGCTTTATCTGCACACCCATCCCTTCCTGCCAGGTGCTATCCGTTTCTGGGAAAAGCAGGGCTTTGCCGTAACGGATGTGGAAGCCGATCCGGTCTGGAAGACCACGCATATGGAGCGCGTGCTTCGCAAATGACGGTTCGCATGCATGGTGAATCAGGTAGTGGTGGCTATGCTGGCTAGCAGCAAACACGGGTCTGTGGGAGGCGGCTTGCCGGCGATGAGGTCGGTTCGGCTCATCACAGTGTTTGCTGCGCTACAGCGCTACGTCGAAGACGTGGTGAAGCGTCCCATGGAAGAAACAGCGTTTCTTCCGTGGGGTGCGGGATGTTTGACAAGAGGCGTCAGCGTGGGGCGCGCTGGCGGGCGGTTTTCATCAGGTCTTCTGGCGTGATGTGCCCAACGACCGCCTTGGCCGCGGCGCTGCCCGGCAGCGGCAGATCCAGAATGTGGCCTTTCATCTTGCCCACCACGTGCATTTCGCAGGGCTTGCAGTCGAACTTCAGGGTCAGCACTTCGTCGCCTTGAATCAGCTGCATCGGCGCCACTTTGGTACGTACGCCGGTCACGCCCTTGGCCTGTTTCGGGCACAGGTTGAACGAGAAGCGCAGGCAGTGCTTGGTGATCATTACCGGGACTTCGCCGGTTTCCTCGTGCGCTTCGTAAGCGGCATCGATCAGTTGCACGCCGTGGCGGTGGTAGAAATCACGCGCCTTCTGGTTGTAAACGTTGGCCAGAAACGACAGGTGCGACTCGGGGTAGACCGGTGGCGGCGTGGTTTCAGCCTTGCGACCGCCTTGCGGATGAGCCTTCAGGCGCGCTTCGGTCAACGCGTCGATGGTGTCGCGGCGCAATGTCTTGAGCTGAGAGTTGGGCACGAAGAACGCCTGGGGGGCGTCCAGCTTGATGTCCTGAGCGTGATAGATCGTGGTGCCAAGTTGCGAGAGCAGGTCACGCAACTGGTCGAGCGCCTGTTCCGGTTTGTTCGCTGCACCGAACGGCCCGTCCAGATGAGTCGTGACGCTCACACCTTCCTCGCTCGTTGCGATCAGGTTCAGGCGTTCTTCACGCAGTTCGACCTGCCACTGAATACCGATCCGGCGTTCGGCCGACGGCTTGAGCAGCGCCTGCTGCCAGTTGTGATCCAGGTTACGGTTCAGCGGGTGATTCGGGCGCAGGCGGGAGAGGGCGGCCGGCATTTCATTGGGCTCGACGCGATAGCGCCAGCGCTTCTCGCCGTCTTCCTCGAATTCGCCTTTGAGATCGGCCACGTTGGCGCGGAAACCCACGACCTCACGCTTGATCAGCACGTTAAGGCCGTCGCCGTTGGACAGCGGCTCATGGGTGACTGCGATCAGATCGCGCTTGCCCAGTTTTTCCACGCTGCCCACCGACAGGCCGGTGAAAGTCGGCGTGTCAAAGGCTCCGATGTCGATCTTGCGGTCACTGACGAAGTAGTCGGTGCTGCCACGGTTGAAGGTCTTTTCCGGGTCCGGCACGAAGAAGTGCGCGGTACGGCCGCTGGAAGCCCGCGCCAGGTCCGGACGGTCTTCGAGGATGTCGTCCAGTCGCTGACGGTAGTACGCGGTGATGTTTTTGACGTAGCCCGCGTCCTTGTAGCGCCCCTCGATCTTGAACGAGCGCACGCCGGCTTCGACCAGGGCACGCAGGTTGGCGCTCTGGTTGTTGTCTTTCATCGACAGCAGGTGCTTTTCGAAGGCCACGACACGGCCCTGATCGTCCTTGAGGGTGTACGGCAGGCGACAAGCCTGGGAGCAGTCGCCCCGGTTGGCGCTGCGGCCGTTCTGTGCGTGGGAGATATTGCACTGTCCGGAGAACGCCACGCACAACGCGCCATGGATGAAGAACTCGATGGCTGCATCGGTTTCGTCGGCGATCTCGCGGATTTCCTGCAGGTTCAGCTCACGCGCCAATACAAGTTGCGAGAAACCTGCCTGATCGAGAAACTTCGCCCGGCCAAGGGTGCGGATGTCGGTCTGGGTGCTGGCATGCAGCTCGATGGGTGGAATGTCCATATCCAGCACGCCAAGGTCCTGCACGATCAGCGCGTCCACGCCTGCGTCGTAGAGCTGGTGGATCAGCGTGCGGGCCGGTTCCAGTTCATCGTCGTGCAGGATGGTGTTGATCGTGGTGAAGATGCGCGCATGGTAGCGATGGGCGAATTTCACCAGTTCGGCGATATCGCTGACCTCGTTGCAGGCGTTGTGTCGTGCGCCGAAGCTCGGCCCGCCAATGTACACCGCGTCGGCGCCATGCAGGATGGCTTCACGGGCGATGCTCGTGTCCCGTGCAGGGCTGAGCAATTCCAGGTGGTGTTTGGGTAGGGACATGGCTACGGCATCCGACGGCGGGCAAAGCGCGCATTGTAGTGCCATGGGCCGCGCGGCGCACCTGCGCTGATCGCTGCAGCGGCATTTACTGACTGTCGGTGTGTCCGGACGGCTGCTTTCAGCGCGAACGCAGACGCAGAATCCGCGAACCATCGAAAGGGTCGGTCAGCCAGCGGGCGACGACGCCAAAGGTCTCCAGCAGCCGCTCGGGCGTCAATACATCGACCGGTGCGCCCAGCGCGACCATACGGCCTTTTTCCATGACGGCGACCCGGTCGCAGTCCAGCGCCTGGTTCAGGTCATGCAGCGCGATGACCGTGGTCACCGGCAACGCCTTGACCAGGCCGAGGATGGTCAACTGGTGCTGGATATCCAGGTGGTTGGTCGGTTCGTCCAGCAACAGGATGCCCGGCCGCTGTGCCAGCGCCCGGGCGATGTGCACCCGCTGCCGCTCACCGCCCGACAACGTATGCCAGGCGCGCTTGATGAAAGGCAGCATGTCCACGTCCAGCAGCGCCTGACGGACGATCCGGTCGTCGTTGTCGCTCCACGGCGTCAGTGCCGACAGCCAGGGCGTGCGGCCCAGTTCCACGGCATCCAGCACGGTGATCGCGTCGCTGGTCTCGGCTTGCTGCTCGACCACCGCCAGTGCCTGTGCAATGTCACGCCGACTCAGGCTCGCCAGCGGGCGTTCGCCGAGCATGACCTGACCGCTGCACGGCTTGTTGATGCCGGACAATAGTTTGAGCAGGGTCGATTTGCCCGAGCCGTTCGGGCCTACGATGCCCAGTGTCTCACCCTGCGCGATGCTGATATCCACGTCCCGCAACAGCGTCGCGCCCCTGACCGAATAGCCCAGGCCGGTGCAACTGAGCACTGATGGCGCAGCGCCGGGAATAAACGCGTTCATCGAGTTCTGTTCCCCTGAATGAGGATCAACGCAAACACCGGTGCGCCGATCAGGGCCGTGATCACCCCGATAGGCAGCGCCTGGCCTTTGATCAAGGTGCGCGAAAGAATGTCCGCCACGATCAGGAACAGCGCGCCGCTCAGCGCGCTCAACGGTACCAGCCGGGCGTGGCGCACACCGCTCAGCATGCGCACGGCGTGGGGAATCACCAGACCGACAAAGCCGATGGACCCGACAATCGAGACCATCACCGCCGTCACCAGTGCCGCTGTGGCGATCAATACGATCTGCACGCGCCGCACGGCAATGCCAAGCGACGCGGCCGAGTCGCTGCCAAATGTAAACGCATCCAGTGCCCGCCTGTGCCAGAGACACACCAGCAGCCCGACCAGCGCAGCAGGGACGGCCAGCCACACCGAAGGCCAGCGTACGCCGCTCAGGTTGCCCAGCAACCAGAACATGATGCCGCGTGCCTGTTCGGAGCTGGCGGATTTGGTGATCAGGAACGAGGTGAGGGCGTTGAACAGTTGCGATCCGGCGATTCCGGCCAAAATGATCTGCCCGGCGGCAGTGCTGCCTCGCGAGGAGTGGGCGAGCAGGGCGACCAGAGAGAACGCCACCAGCGCGCCGACGAAGGCACCCGCCGACATGGAAACCACCCCGGCACCGAACCCCAGAATCGCCACCATGACGGCCCCGGTCGAAGCGCCCGCCGAAATGCCCAGCAGATAAGGGTCGGCCAGCGGGTTGCGCAACAGTGATTGCAGCACCACGCCGCAAATCGCCAGCCCCGAGCCGCAGGCAGCGGCAACGATGGCGCGGGTCAGTCGGTAATTCCAGACGATGCCTTCGTCGATCGGGTCCAGCGCATAGCCCGCCGCCCACAGCTTGTTGGCCAGCACCTGAAACACCACCTGTACGCTGATCGAGGTTTCACCGATTGCAGCGCCGACGATGATTGCCAGCACCAGGACCGCGGACACCCAGAGCACATGGCCCAACGCGACTGGCAGTCTCATGGAGCGCCGTTGAAGCGGTTGGCGGCTGCGGACAGCTCTTCGATGCCGGTGAAAAGGCGCAGGCTGGCCTGCATGCCTTCAGCGTCGATGATTACGATGCGATCGTGCTTCACGGCGTCCATGTTGCGGGTCACCGGGTCGGCCTTGAGGAATTCGATTTTCTTGCGGTAGTCGTCGGCCGGGAAGCGACGGCGATCCATACGTGCAATCACCAGAATGCTTGGATTGGCCTTGGCGATGGTTTCCCAGCCGACCGTTGGCCACTCTTCATCGGACTGCACAATGTTGCGCATCCCCAGATTGTTGAGCATGAAGTCCGGGATGCCCTTGCGGCCGGCCACGTAAGGGTCTGCGGCCAGGTCGGAGCTGGAGAACCAGAACACCGCCGAAACATCTTTGTCGTGGTTCTGCTTGACGTTGGCCACCGCCGCGCTGAGGCGCGCCTTGAGGCTGGCGACCAGCGTGTCGCCACGATCCTGTACGTCGAAAATCTGCGCCAGTTGCTCGATGCTCTTGTAGATGGTTTCGATGCGGAACGGCTCCAGACGCGTGCCATCGGCACCGACCAGGTTGTCTTTGCCTTCACAGTCGGACGGCATCAGGTAGGTCGGGATGTTCAGTTCGTGGAACTGCTCACGGGTGCCGACCGCGCCTTGTTTGCCGACCATCCATTCCAGCTGCACGGCAACCAGTTCAGGACGCTTGCCAATCACGGCTTCGAAGCTGGGATCGTTGTCGGCCAGGCGCTCGACCTTGTCGTTCTGTGCCTTGAAGCGCGGCAGCACGTCGTTGAACCACAGGGACGTGCCGACCAGCTTGTCGCCCAGGCCCAGCTCATAGAGCATTTCAGTGCCCGACTGACCGATGGTCACCGCTTTGTTCGGTGCGTGGTCGAAGGTCAGCGAGTAGCCGCAGTTTTCGAGGGTCAGCGGATAACGGGTCGGCGCGGCAAACACCAGGCTGGAAAGGGTGAGGCTGGCAGCCAGGACGGCAAGGCGGGACAGTGACATGGAATGCGACCTCGATTCGAGCGTGTGTCAGGGCGCAATGCACGACAGGAAACACATCCCGGCCCGCAGAGAAACAGCAGGGCACGGCGCAATACGGCTTTGCGCGCGGATGTCCTTCCCGGACACCCCGCCGGTTAGTGATTGTATGCAGGTCGGCAGGTCTCCTGACTGGCACGTCATCGCCCGGCTCCGGCCTTCCCGGGGATCACCCAGTGGCAGTCGTGGAGCAGGCTCGATGCCTACAGTTGCGGGGGCAGTCTCGTTTTGACCTCATGCAGCGAGGTGTGCGAATTCCCTGTTAGTTCCTCTCGGAAACCGACGGGCGGCATGGTAAACGATAAGGAAGGGGCTCGCTATGGCTTTGCGCGCAGGCGTAGCAGGCTGTTGATCAGATGCAGGCGCATTGCGGCCCAGGCGGCGTCGCGGTCCTGGTGAGCAATGGCGTCGAAGATCTGCTCTTGTTCTCGCTGCTGAATGTGCGGGTCGTCTTTGACCTGCAATGGCGTGATGTTGCCGAAACCACTGCGCGTGCGCGGCAGGATGTGCAGCAAGGTCGAGCTGCCGATTGCGCTGCGCCCGGTAAAAACCCAACCTGAAATATTTTTCATCGAGCGCGTGGTGCCGGGCAGTCGAACGCGGCAGATCGTCTGGAAGCATGATGGCACGGGGCTTTCATTCGGCGGGGGCGTTTCGTGTAGCAACAGCGGGCCAATTCGTTGCAACGTCTTTTTCACATCTTCTTCACCGCTTCCGCACGAGGTCGTCCCTATCGTTGCCACAGCTGAAATCACGCTGATGACCAGTACAGGAGCGGCCACGTGGCGCGCAGTTCAACCGATAATAAATACGCCGTCATCAACAGGTCCTGGCTTTCCAGGTTTGTCATCTCACGACCCTCGCTGACCAATCGGCACATTGCCCTGGCCCTGGTGGTCGTAGCCCTTGCGGCCATCGGTGTGTGGTTTTTCACTGCCTTCAAGGCGACGCATGTGGTTGATCTGGGAGCGGCGGGTGCCCTGAAACAGTCAGGTCTCTATGCCCACTGGAAGCAGGGCGATGTAGTGGTCATGATCCGGCATGCCGAGCGCTGCGATCGCTCGACCAATCCTTGTATGGCTGATGCGCAAGGCATCACGCTCAAGGGGGGTGAAGCAGCATTGGCGGTGGGCGCGGGTCTGAAAAGACTGGGGTTCGTCGACGCAAGGATGATCACCAGCCCCAAACTTCGCACCCAGCAGACTGCCGACCTGATCTCAGGGCATGTCGTGCCCGACGAAGCGTGGCCCAACGACTGTAACGGCGGTTTCAAGAATGCCGTGCAAGCGCACAAGCACGCAGGCGAGAACCTGATACTGGTCACCCACAGTGGTTGCATCGATCAGTTCGAGCGCAAGCTGGGCGTGCCGTTCAATGAGCGCGCCAGCGCCTACGCTGAAGCGGTGTTCGTTCAGGTAGATGGCACGCATACTCCGAAAATCCTTGGATCCCTCAATGCCAGGCAATGGGCAGACATCGACAGCGAGCAACTGAATTGAAGACATCCGCCAGTGCCCGTTACACCTTCTATCGCAACAATCTCGGGATTCCGCTGCTCGCGGGTCTGATGGTGTTCCTGCTCTTTGACCTGACACACTTTGATATCGCGCTGAGCAACCTGCTTTACGACCCGGTGGCAGGCAACTTCCCGGTTGGGCAGAGCCATCTGTTCGAAAAAATCACCCACAACTGGGCACGCATCATTCCCAACTGGACGGGCGAGCTGGCGATCATCGGGGCCTTGCTGTCGCTGGTCTGGCCTGCGCTGCAACTGCGTCCGCAAGCCCGCCTGACGCGCTGGGTCGGCCGTAGCCGAATGGCGAAACCGTTGAAGTTCTTCAGCCGGCATCGGCTGGATTTCCTGTTCGTGATCGTCGCCTTTGCCGTGAGCACCGGCATGATCCATTTCCTCAAAAGTCATACCAGCGTGTATTGCCCGGTCGAGACCACGCTGTATGGCGGGGCTCAGGCTCATGTGGAATGGTTCCGCAACTTCAATCTGTGGCACGAAGCGGGTGCGGGGCGTTGCTGGCCGGGTGGTCATGCGTCGAGTGCCTTCAGCCTGTTTGCCTTGTACTTCGTGGCCCGTCGTTATCGCTGGCACCACGCCAGACTCCTGCTGGGCGCGATTATGGTGCTGGGCATGATCTACGGCACGACGCGGGTATTGCAGGGCTGGCACTTCATGTCGCACACCTTCTGGGCTGCCATCGTGGTGTGGCTAAGCATGCTGCTGGTGGCGCTGTGTTTCTATGGCAGATCCCGATTGCAGCAACCGTTGTCCTACGCGCCTGACCGCCAGCCTGCTATGGCGGGCTCGGGTCTTGTCAGATAGGGACAGGAACGCTGCCATGAATATTCTGGTCATCGAGGATCATCCTGACATCCATGACAACCTGCTGGAGTTTTTCGAGCTGAGAGGGCATGCAGTCGAGGGCGCGCTGGATGGGTTGAGCGGGCTGCATCTGGCGGCGTCGAAGCGTTTCGACGCGATCATTCTCGACATCATGTTGCCCGGCATCGACGGCAATCAGATCTGCCGCAGCCTGCGCGAATACTCGCAATCGGAGGTCGCCATCGTGATGCTCAGCGCCCGGGACGAACTGGAAGATCGCCTGCTCGGGTTCAAGGTCGGGGCGGACGACTACATCACCAAACCTTTTGCCATGTCCGAGGTGCTGGCCAGGATAGAGGCCGTGGTCGGTCGTCGTCAGCGCAAGGACAATCGCCTGATGGTGGTGGCCGATCTGGTGTTCGACCTGGACACCCTGGAAGTCTCTCGCGCCGGTCTGCCGTTGAAGCTCAATCCCACTAACATGAAGCTGCTGGAACTGTTGATGCGCAAGAGCCCGCATATCGTCAAACGCGCTGAGCTGGAGCAGGTTCTGTGGGGACGGGACGGGCAGAAAAGCGACAGCCTGCGCAGCAACATTCACACCCTCAGGCGCGTGCTGGACAAGGACTTCAGCACGCCGCTGCTGCACACCGCCCATGGTCTGGGTTACAAGTTGTGCGAGCAGCGCAGTGTGGATGATGTAGCGGGCAAGCCGGCGGTCAATCGAAACTGAACAGCCGCTGGATCAGTGTCGGCGTGCTACCGGTCCAGCGTTTGAAGGCACGACGGAAGTTCGCCGGATCGTTGAAGTTGAGGTACTCGGCAACGGCCTCGTTGCTCATGCCCTTGATCTGGTAGAGGTACAGCGCGACGTGTTTGCGGGCAAGATCATGTCGGGCCTGAAAGCAGGTGCCGTGCTTGTGCAATTTGCGCTTGAGCGTCGCCGGGCTCATGGCGAAGGCCTGCGCCACGTGCTCCAGGCTGGTCGCTTCACGGACGGTGTCGGTCAAGTGCTGGTGCAATCGGTCCAGCAGGCTGGCGCACATCCCCAGTGCGTCGAGTTGCGCAGACGCCTCCTGCTGGGCGACCTGCGCTGCAATGGGGGACGCGCCGGGCCATGGGCGTGTCAGGTAATGCCTGGGCAGTCGCATCATGTCCAGCGGCCGGCCGAAGGCCGTATTTTCCCCCAGATTCACCCAGTACTGCTCAACATAGCGCGGCTCTTGATGGCTGAAGCTGCACTCCCACGGCAAGCGCTCGCCACTCAAGTGCTGACTCATGGCAACGATCGAGGTCGTCGCTGCCTCCAGCACAAACACGTGTTGCTCGCCTGCGCCACAGCTGTCCAGCCAATACAGATAGGCGAAGTGCTCGTCCAGCTCCAGACGTGGCGTCAGCACAGGGCTGAGCAGGGCGCGTTGCCGAATCAGGATCTCCAGCGCCTGATGCAGGTTCTGCGCATGGCGCAGCGCATGACTGGCTGCGCCGTAGTGCCCCGGGAACAACCGCTGACCGAACAGAAAACTGGTGTCATCGGCCTCCATCTGCCGCTGTGCGTTGCCGATCAGCACGAAATACTGTTGAGGACTGAGACGTGTCTTGCCCGCCACGATGTCTTCGTAGAACAGACCGGTGCCCTTGAGCAGCCGATGGCTGTCGAGTCCGCGCGACAGGGCCAGGTCGATCAGCGTGGCAGGCTGATAATGGCCTGGAATGAAACGGCTGTCGGCTTCGTACCAATCGCTCTTGATGGTCACAGCAGGCCTCAGGCGGAGCGCGTCATGGGGCGTCGGGCACGGGCCAGCGCCAGGTTGAGACGCCTGAGCAGGTTGTCCGGCGTTTCGTTGATGGCCATGACCACGGCGACACTGGCCGACAGGTGCAGCCGCTCACCCTGCAGTCGAGTCTTGTGCGCCAGGCTGGCAACCGCCTGTTGCAGTTCCAGCGCAATCAGTCTGGCCTGACTCTCGCCCGTATTGGGCAGCAGCACCACGAACCGATCGCCCGCCAGACGACAGAGCAAATCCTGACGTCGCAGGTTCAAGACCAACAGGTGGCTGAGCGCCGACAGCACTTCATCACCCTCGGCATGGCCGTACGCATTATTGATGGCGCTGAAGTTATCGATGTCAACGGCGAGCAGTGACAGGGGTTGTTGTTCGGTCAGGCTGTCTTCCAGGCTCAGGACCAGCTGGCGCTTCAGGTAATCCGCACTGCCCAGCGGGGTGAGTTTGTCGTACAGACGATGCTCGCGAAAGCCGCGTTCGCGCTTCTCCATCTGCGCGTTGATCGCCAGTTGTTCGCGATGCCAGTGATAGATGCCAATGGTCAGCAGGATCAGGCCAACCGGCATCGGGCCGGACTCCAGCCAGTGATCCCACTCGATCTCGCTGGGCAGGCGGATGAACTCGTCCAGTGCGTCGATCCACCACGAAAAGAACACACAGCTCAGGCCGATCGACAGGTAGTTCGTGACCCGACCCGCAGGTCGACTCTTGAACACCAGAAACAGCCAGGCGAGGGACAACAGCGCCGAACCGCCTTCACCAAGGATGTCCAGCCACTTCCATTCGCTGAAATACTTGATGTCGCCGAAGGCCAGGAACGCCAGCAGGCCGAGATTAGACGCAATCAGCAGAACAGCGAGTTTCCAGCGGTGCGGTTGGATGATCCTGAACATGGCTGGCGGTGCTCCTGAAGTGCTGACTGTCGGCCAGCAAAACAGATGCGCATGACACTTGCGTGACGGGCGACACCTGCGCAATAAGGTCGAATCAGCTCATGCCCGTTGCGCAGTATTTTGTGCCGAGGCAGCAGGCTGCACGTCGCAAAGCCTGTGTTTTCAAGCGCTGCAAGCATCGTTACGGTCTTCCGGCAAGTCGCGCCGGGCACAGGGTGCGTTGTTTTTCGAGGTCAGATCAGCTCATTTCCCTATGAGTTGCCCCCTTGAAACCCTTCTTTGCTACGAATCTGCGCCCATGTGTCACAGAAACGTCATTGCGCGACTCTAGCTTGCGCCTCCAGTTGCCGGGCCGATTTGCCTGGGTCGTCGGGATTTCTGGGGGAGTATTCACATGTACATACGCCGCAGCAGGGCTCAACTGGTTGGCTTTACCTTCAGCGGGCTGGCATTGGCCATCGCCGGTGAACGCGTGCAGGCCGCCGACGTGGACGCCACCGAGCACGTTCAAGTGGTGGGGCAGGCGGCCAGTATCGACAACGCGCTCAAGGAACAGCGCAGCTCCGACAGCATCAAGAGTGTGGTGCATGCCGACGGCGTGGCGCAGTTGCCTGACCAGAACGTTGCCGAAGCCGTGCAGCGCCTGCCAGGCATCAGCGTCGAGCGCGATCAGGGCGAAGGGCGTTTCGTGACCGTGCGCGGCCTGGCACCGGACCTCAACAGCGTGACCATCAATGGCACGCTGGTGCCCGCGCCGGAAAGCGGCCGACGTGCCGTGGCGCTGGATGTACTGCCGGCCGAACTGGTGCAGTCGCTGTCGGTGATCAAGACCCTCACGCCAGACATGGATGCCAACTCGCTGGGCGGCACGGTGGATGTCGAGAGCCTGTCGGCGTTCGATCACAAGGGCCTGTTCTATACAGGCAGCAGCGAAGCCAGTTATGACAAGAACACCCGCCAGACCAGCCCGAAGTTTTCCGGCGCGGCGAGCAACCGGTTCAGCCTCGGCGACGGCATCGACAACTTCGGTGTGGCGGCTGCGTTGAGCTGGCAGAAACGCGATTTTGGTTCCGACAACGTGGAGACGGGCGGCGCCTGGGATGGGGCGCGTTTGCAAGAGTTCGAGCAACGCGATTACGACATCAGCCGCGAGCGCGCCGGTGGCGGCCTGAACTTCGATTACAAGCCCGACGATGTCAGCAACTATTACCTGCGCACCCTGTACAGCCGTTTCAAGGACGATGAAGTCCGTACCACCAACGGTTTTGAGTTTGCCGATGCACAGGCCGCAGGCCAGACCGGCGACGCCGAAGGCACGCGTAAGCTCAAGGCGCGTACGGAGACCCAGGAGATTCAATCCTATGTGTTTGGTGGTCAGCGCATGCTCGGACTGTGGACCCTCAGCGGTCAGGCCGGTTACAGCGAGTCCAGTGAAGACAGTCCAGGCCACATCGCCGGGGCAACCTTCACCGGCAATGATGATTTCTCGAACAGCGGCTTTTACGACCGCGACAAACCACGGCCGATTGTCAGCTCTGCGTTCTACGATGATTCCAACTTCACACTGGACAAGGTCGATTGGGAGAAGCAGAACACCAAGGACACTGAGAAGAACCTGCGTCTGGACCTGGCCCGCGATTACGATGTGAAGGGCTACGCCTCGCAATTCAAGTTCGGTGGCAAGGTAAGCCGGCGTGACAAGACCAACGACCTGGAGGTCTGGAAGTATCAGGATTTCGGCGATCAAGGCCTCAGCGATGATCAACTGAGCCTGACGCAGTTTCAGAAAGGCACGATCGACTACCGGCTTGGCAACTTCGGCAGCGGCATCAGTCCCGGCGCGGTCAAGGGCCTGATTGGTGGCCTGAATGCGGCAGACGCTTATGATCAGTCTGAATCCCGTGCCAACGATTTCGACATCAGCGAAGACATCAACGCCGGTTACTTCATGAACACGCTGGATGTGGACAAGTGGCGCTTCATCGCCGGGCTGCGCTATGAAGGCACCGAGATGAGCGCCAAAGGCACCGGCGTGCGCGACGGGCAGTTCGAGACCAGTGACACCCAGCGCCGTTATCACCACTGGCTGCCGGGCCTGCATGCGCGCTATCAGGTGGACAAGAACACTCAGGTGCGCGCCGCGTGGACCAAGACTGTGGTGCGTCCGACCTTCGGGCAACTGGCACCCGGTTTCGTGATCGATGACGACGAAGCCTCCTTCGGCAACCCGCAGCTCAAGCCGCTGGAATCCAGCAATCTGGACCTGGGTATCGAGCACTTCATGGGCCGTGCCGGTACGGTGTCGGCGTTCGTGTTCTACAAGGACATTCAGAACTTCGTCTACAACACCGACCTGGCCGGTACGGGCCAGTGGGCGAATTTCTCCGAAGCCAACACCTTCGCCAATGGCGACAAGGCCAAGCTGTACGGACTTGAGCTGGCATATTCACAGAAGCTCGACTGGCTGCCTGCGCCCTGGAACGGTTTGCTGTTGGGCGCCAACGCCACCCTGAGCCGCTCCGATGCCAGCATCAACGGTTTCGACCAGAGCACCGGCACCAACCGCAAGCGCGATATCGACTTGCCGAGCCAGTCGAAAACCGTTGGTAACGTCATGCTCGGCTGGGAGAACGACAAGCTCAGTCTGCGTCTGTCGGCCAACTACAAATCGTCCTACCTCTACGAAATCGCCGCGATTGGCGACAAGGACCACGACCAGTACGTCGATGCGCAAACCTTCGTCGATTTCAGCGCCCGCTACTCGCTGACCAAAAACCTCAAGGTCAGCTTCGAGGCGCAGAACCTCACCGACCAGCCGTACTTCGTCTATAGCGGCCATCGCGCCTACAACGGCCAGTACGAAGAGTACGGCCCGACGTACAAGGTTGGCCTGACCTTTACCCATTTCTGATCGATTCGGCCGCGCCGTTGTAGTGGCGCGGCCGTGCGGGCTCATTCAAGGATTCGACCGTTGATGATGATTTCGGTATTACCCAAAACCCTTTGCCTGACACTGCTCTCGGGCCTGATGGCCGCTGCCGCACAGGCCTCGCCACCGCTGGACCTGACCCTGACACGCTGGGCCGAAAACGAGCCGTTCAAGGCGCAGTCGCTGGCCTTCATACCGGGCAGCGAAGGCACGCAACGCCTGGCAGCGAGTATCAAGAACGGCCTGTTGCTGCTCGATGAGCAAGGCCTGCAACGGGCGCAACTGCAAGGTTCCTTTCAAGGACTGGACAGCCGCGCCTCAGGCTCGCAGGTGCTGGTCGCGACGCTGGACAATGCCCGGCAGCAGGCGATGCTGACCCGACTGAATGCCGACAGGCGCGGTTGGTCGAAGCCCGTTTATTTGCCCGCGCGCGACTATTCCGTAGCCGGTCTGTGCCTGTACCGCGACGAGGCCAGCAACCTTTTTGTCTTTCTGATCGGCGAAGAGGGCAAGGGCGAGCAGTGGCTGGTGGGCGCAGGTGATCAGCTCAGCGACACGCCACGGCTGGTGCGCAATCTGCCACTGCCGCCCAACGCCGAGTTCTGTCAGGTCGACGATACGGCGCATCAGTTGTATGTCAACGAGCAGAACCTCGGCTGGTGGACCTACCCGGCGCACCCGGAGGCGGATGTCATGCGCCAGCCGGTCGCGTTGCGTGAGCCGTTCGGCGAGATCAAACAGGCTGCCGGAGCCATGGCCATCGTTCCCGGCGGCTTGCTGGCGCTGGACCCCAAGGGCAAAGCGCTGCACCTCTATCAGCAGCAGGCGCAGGGCTGGACGCCGGTGGGCGAACTGTCACTGATGAACCTCAAGAAGCCCGAGGGTCTGTCGGTGAACCAGGGTAAGGAAGGGTTGCAACTGCTGGTCAATGACAACGACGGCGAGCGGCTCTATCAGGGCACGCTGGGCTGGACGCCAACGCCGGTTGCCGGACCGCCAGCGCTGCCAGTCGTAGCGCCAACCGCGCAGACCCAGCCGGTCGCACGCCAGGGCGATGCCGCCGATGATCCGGCGATCTGGGTGCATCCACAGAAACCGGCGTTGAGCCGCGTACTGGGCACCAACAAGAAACAGGGCCTGCTGGCGTATGACCTTAGTGGTAAACAGTTGCAATCGCTGCCGGTGGGGCGTTTGAACAACGTGGATGTGCGGCCCGGCTTCATGTTGGGCAAGCACAAGGTCGATCTGGCGGTAGCCAGCAACCGTGATCGCAATAGCCTGAGCCTGTTCAGCATCGACCGTTCAACGGGCGAGTTGCGCGAGGCGGGCGAGATCCCGACACCGCTGGCGGAAATCTACGGCGTCTGCCTGTTCAAGCCAGCCAGTGGCGAGCTGTATGCGTTCGCCAATGGCAAGGACGGCAGCTTTCTGCAATACCGCCTGAGCGCGCCGGACGGCAAGGCGCAGGGCGAGCTGGTGCGTCGCTTCAAGGTTGAAACCCAGCCGGAAGGCTGTGTGGCGGACGATCAGCGTCAACGTCTGTTCCTCGGTGAGGAAGACGTAGGCGTTTGGGAAGTGGACGCCCGTGCTGACCAGCCTGCAACCCTGTCCAGCGTGATCAAGGTCGGCGATGTGCTGCACGCAGACGTCGAGGGGCTGGCGTTTTATCAAAGCGAGCAGCACGACTATCTGGTGATTTCCAGCCAGGGCAATGACAGCTACGTGGTGGTCGATGCCGAGCCGCCGTATGCCCTGCGCGGCGCATTTCGGGTCGGACTCAATGCGCAGGCCGGGCTAGACGGGACTTCTGAAACCGATGGCATCGAAGTGACTTCGACCCCTCTGGGCGGTGCCTGGAGCCGCGGCATGCTGGTTGTACAGGACGGCCGCAAACGCATGCCCGAGCAGGCGCAGAACTTCAAATTCGTACCTTGGGCCGATGTGGTGAAAACCCTGTCGCTGCCGTAAGTCGTTTGTCATCGAACGGTGATAGACAGTCGATTCATACCGCGTGCCGACCGCCATTGGCCGGCACTGCAAGACGAGGAAAACCTGATGCACGCCACCCTGGAACACATGACCCTGTGGAGCCTGATCAGCGATGCCAGTCTGCTGGTCAAGGCCGTGATGCTGACCTTGCTGCTGGCTTCGTTGCTCAGTTGGTATCTGATCATCCAGCGCAGCCTGGCGCTGCGTCATTACGAGCGTACGCTGGACCGTTTTCAGCAGCGCTTTCGCAGTGAAGTTGACCTGGGACCGCTGTATGCGGCACAGGACCAGGACGATGGCGTCGGGCAGGTGTTTCGCGCCGGTTATGCCGAGTACGTACAGCTCAAACAACGTCCCGATGCCGAGCCGGAAGCCGTGTTGTCAGGCGTCGAGCGTTCGTTGCAGGTGGCGATCAGCGAACAGGAGCTGCAACTGGAAAAGGGGCTGCAATTTCTCGCCACGGTCGGCTCGGTCAGCCCTTACATCGGCTTGTTCGGCACGGTCTGGGGCATCATGAACGCTTTCATCGGCCTGTCGCAGGTGCAGCAGGCCACGCTGTCTACGGTCGCGCCGGGCATCGCCGAGGCGTTGATCGCCACGGCCATCGGTCTGTTCGCGGCGATTCCTGCGGTCATCGCCTATAACCGTTTTGCTGCGCGTGGCCATACGCTGGCGGCCCGTTACTACAGCTTCGGCAACGAATTGCAGGTGCGCCTGAACCGCGTTCTGCAGGCCGCGCCACGGACCATGGCCGCTGCGGCCTGAGGATTTGCCATGCTGGTCAAACCGCAACGCAAACACGGCCCGAAAGCCGAAATGAACGTGGTGCCTTACATCGACGTGATGCTGGTGCTGCTGGTGATCTTCATGGTCACGGCACCGATGCTGACGCAAGGCGTGAAGATTGAGTTGCCCAAGGTCGCCAGCGAAGCGCTTGCCAGTGATACCAAACAGCGCATCGTGACCCTGTCGGTCAAGGCAGAAGGTGGCTACTACTGGAACCTGGGAGAAACCGTCGACACCCATGCGCAGACCGACACTGCGGCCAGCCTTGAAGACATGCAGGGACGCATCGCGCAACTGGTGGCAGAGCGTGCGGATACCCAGGTGTTCATTCGAGCCGATGACAAGGCCGATTACGGGCGTGTCGTCGCTGCCATGTCGGCCTTGCAACGCAGCGGCGTCACGCAGTTGGGGCTGGTGACCGAGGCTCCGCAATGAACGCCATGATATCAATGCCCCTTCACTGGACTGAATCTCGCCCCGAGACTTTGAGCTGGCCCAAGGTACGCCGTCACGGGCTGGCGGTGGCGGTTGCATTGGCCCTGCACGGCGTCGTGCTGGCGGCATTGATGCAGGGCTGGGTTGCCGGGCAGAAACTGCCGGAGCCCGTGAAAACCCTGACCACGCAGTTGCTGATTTTGCCGCCTGCTCCGGCGCCTGTCGCGCCAGTGCCTGAGCCGGTTGTTGCGGTGGTTGAGCCTGCTCAGGCAGCGGTGCCTGTCGCAGAGCCTGCACCGATTGCCAAGCCAGTCGTCAAGCCGGTCGAAGTGCCCGCGCCGCAGCCGGACACGCAGCGTCAGGCGCGGCAGATCGAACAGGCTGCACTGGCACGCAAGCGGGTCGAGGAGCAGAAGCGTGACCTCGAGCAGCGCCGTAACGAGCAGCAGAAGAGGGCCGTTGAGCAACAGAAACTGGCCGAGCAACAACAGTTGCAGGACCAACAGCGCCTCGCCGAGCAACAGCGTCAGCAGGCAGAGCAGGCCAGGCAATCCGCCGAACGCGCTCGACAGTCACAACAGGCGGCGGCTGCCGACAGCAGTCAGTATCAGCCGCTGAGCAAGGAGGCCCCGGATTACCCTGAGCGTGCGCTGGACAAGGGTATCGAAGGCGATTGCACGGTGATCTACGACGTCTCGCCCCAAGGGCGCGTCGTCAATCCGCAGGTGCAGGGCACTTGCCATCCGCTGTTCATGCGCCCGTCAGTGGCGGCTGCCGAGACGTTTCGCTATCAGCCACGCATCGTCGACGGCAAGCCGGTGACAGTGTCCGGGGTGAAGAACACGTTTCATTATCGGATCAAGTAATGGAGCGGGCCATGCTGAGCAGCCATGTTGCAGACACACAGCTCCCGCCCAATTTGGTTTCTTCATTGGGTTACAGGTTGTTTGATAAGAAGCGGCTTGCCGACGATGAAATCATTTCAGTCGCTGATGGGGCTGCGCAGCAGCCCTTGATCGCATCTGATACACCGCATGCGCTGGCCTTGCTGCCGGTGCCCGGCAGATCGCCGGCAAGCCGCCTCCCACCGTTTGCACTGAGTCGGCAGACGGTACTTTGTCTGACGAGTGTCGGCTTCGCGAGGTCGTTCTTGATAAGGTGAACGCGCCATATTCCGGTCTTGCGACGATTGACCGGAAAGGCGGGAGAGGTTGGCGCGCAGGGTGCTGTTTATCGTGTCAGGGCAGCCAGGGCGTCCCGTTTTTTACGCATGCGCCGCGAAGACGGCGCATGCGGGTATTAAGGCCTCAGAAGATATAGTCGGTGCTCAGGAAACTGGACTCTCGGTTGCGAATGATGTCGCTGACCAACTGTTTGTTGCTCTCCTGAAACTTCGTCGCCACCAGCGTGCGGATCGAGAACACGCGCAAGGCATCGTGAACCGACAGCGTGCCCTCGGCCGAGTTCTTACGGCCGTTGAACGGGTATTTGTCCGGACCACGCTGGCACTGGGCATTGAGATTGATGCGGCCGACCTGATTGGCGAACGCATCCACCAGCCGTCCGACCTGCGCCGGGTCGTTGCCGAAGATACTCAGTTGCTGGCCGAAGTCTGAATCCAGGACGTAATCAATCACGGTCTCCAGGTCACGGTAGGCGACCACAGGGACCACCGGACCGAACTGTTCTTCGTGATAGACGCGCATCTGGGGGGTGACCGGGTATAGCAGCGCAGGGTAGAAAAAGGTCTCGCTGACCCGTGCGCCGCCGTTGTTGATGATCTTCGCGCCTTTGCCCAGCGCATCGGCCACCAGGCCTTGCAAGTAATCGGTCTTGCCGGGCTCGGGCAACGGCGTCAGCGAGACACCTGGGTCCCACGGCATGCCGTGTTTGAGCTGGGCCAGCTTTTGCTGGAATGTTTCCAGAAAGCGTTCAACCACGTCTTCGTGCACGAAGAAGATCTTCAGCGCCGTGCAGCGCTGGCCGTTGAAGGACAGTGAGCCTGTGACCGCTTCGCTGACCGCGTTGTCCAGGTCCACGTCGGGCAGGACGATACCGGGGTTCTTGGCGTCCAGCCCCAGCGCCGCACGCAGGCGGTGCGGGCGTGGATGAAGTTTTTTCAGGTCGCTGGCGGCCTTGTTGGTGCCGATGAACGCGAACACATCGATCATGCCGCTGGCCATCAGCGCGCTCACCGTGTCGCGCCCGCTGCCATAGATCACGTTGATGACCCCGGCCGGGAAGCTGTCACGGAATGCCTCAAGCAGCGGACGGATCAGCAGCACGCCGAACTTGGCAGGCTTGAACACCACGGTATTGCCCATGATCAGCGCGGGAATGAGCGTGGTGAACGTCTCGTTCAGCGGATAGTTGTAAGGCCCCATGCACAGCGTGACGCCCAACGGCACGCGGCGGATCTGCCCGAGGGTGTCCTGCTCCAGTTCGAAGCGACTGGAACTGCGGTCGAGTTCCTTCAGCGCATCAATGGTGTCGACGATGTAATCGCAGGTGCGATCGAATTCCTTTTCCGAGTCCTTGAGGTTCTTGCCGATTTCCCACATCAGCAGATTGACCACCGCTGTACGCTGCTCGCGCATGCGTTTGAGGAACGCCTCGACATGCTGAATGCGCTCTACAACGCGCATCATCGGCCAGCGGCCCTGACCTCTGTCCCAGGCGCTGACCGCTGCGTCCAGCGCCGTCATCGCAGTGGCGGCGTCCAGCAGGGGCGTACTGCCCAGAATCACCGGCTCAAGGCCGGTGTGACTTCTTATGCACACCGGGCTGCGCACCGGTGCCAGCGGACCGTTCCAGGTTCTCAGTTCTCCGTCGACCAGATAATCACGCTGCTCGATGGGCGCACCAGGGCGATAAGGCTCGGGAATGTCATCAAGCGTGGGAAAGAGCGTTTCAAGATGGTTATTGAGCGGCATCTCTTTTACCTCGAATGGGAGTGCGGCAGGAGAAGGCCAAATACACTACGCCACCTATGACGCAGGAATGAACCCGTCACTCGACGAGCGCGCGTTCTTTCATCAGACGTTTAGCAAAAAAATTCATGCGCTCGCTTGACTTCGTTTTGTGAATCAGTAACATAGCGCTCATTCCGCGATAGCTCAGTTGGTAGAGCAAGTGACTGTTAATCACTGGGTCCCTGGTTCGAGTCCAGGTCGTGGAGCCAGACAAGATTCCCGAGAAACAACGCTTTGGAATCACACAAAAAACCCGCCAATATGGCGGGTTTTTTGTGTGTGCCCGTTTTTGGCATCGGTGGGATGAGCGCAGTCCTGACGAGGGCGTTTACCGCAATAGAGTCGTTAGCCGGCATGCTCCGGTCTTTTTACCTCAGCCTGTTCATAGGAGCGCAATGGCTCAATCCGGCGCGACATTTACCCAAGGCCCCATCCCGCTTCACATCATGGCGACGGCCAGTACCAGTGCCTTGAGTCTGTTCGCGGTGTTTCTGGTCGACATCCTGACGCTGGTCTACGTCTCCATGCTGCACGACCCCGTGTTGCTGGCGGCTGTTGGCATTGCCAAGGTGATGATGTTCGTCAATATGTCTCTGGCGAGCGGTTTCATCATTGCGGCCACTGCGGTGTTGTCGGCGCGTATCGGTCATCGGGTGACCAAGTCCGTGGCGCGGCTCTGCGCCAGCTTGATGCTGATGATGCTCGTGCTATCTGCACTGGCTGCGGCGCTGCAGTTGGCTTTGATGATGCCGATGACCCATTGGCTTGGCGCTGACGCGGCGGTTTACGAGGCGGCGCGCGGGTTCATCTGGCTGGCGCTGCCCGCGACGGTGTTGCAAGCGGTGATGCAAATGTCGGCGCAGATGCTCAGGACCGTTGGCGATAACCGTCGTGCGCTGGGTGTGGTGCTCTCAGGTGCCGCGACGCTCGCGGTGGCTGATCCGCTGTTCATCTTCGGGCTCGGTCTGGGGCTGAAGGGCGCAGGGCTGGCGTTCGCGCTGTCTGGTTGTGTGTCTGCCTGCGTGGGCCTTTACTGGGTGCGCAAGCGGATCGGCATGACCTTTTCTCGCAATCTGAAGCTGTTGCGCAATCACGCAGGCCGAACCTTCAGCCTGGCGCTGCCGGCCATGGCCGCCAATCTGGCGACGCCGGTGGGGCTGGCTTATCTGGTCGCTTCGTTGTCCGCGTTCGGCACTTCGGCGCTGGCCGCCATGAGCGTGATGGATCGCGTGCTGCAATTTTCCTACTGCGCCTTTTTCGCATTGCCGGGCGCGCTGGCCCCGATACTGGGGCAGAATATCGGAGCGCAGCGGGATGACCGGGTCCGCTCGGCCATCGTCTTTACCCGCAGGCTGGTGGTCGGTTACGGGGCGGCGGTCTGGCTGGTGCTGCTATTGTGCAGCGGCGTCATCGCCGATCTCTACCAACTGGAAGGCGAGGTTCGCACGTTTTTTTTGAGTTACTGCAGGTTGGGTGGCGCGCTCTGGGTGATCATCGGCCTGGACTTTGTGGCGATCGCGGTGTTCATGACCATGGACCGTTCATGGCTGGTGGCAGTCTTCGCCTGGCTGCGTGCGACAGTCGGTACGGTGCCGTTCGTGTACGTCGGCGCTCACTGGTTTGGCGGCAGCGGCGCGGTGCCGGGCATGTTCACGGGTAACGCCGTGGTCGCCCTGATCTCGATATTCACCGCATCAGTGACCGCAAAGCGGTTTTTCACCCGCAGGGCCCAGGCTGCAGGCGCTGGGAAACATTGAAGACACATCGGCTCAAGGTGTTATCAGGTTTTATGTCAGAAAAATCAGGGAATGAATCCGAAGAGGCGGTGCAGCCCAAGCGCCGCCGTGCACCCAAGGGGGACATGCGCAGAAAGGCCCTGCTGGACGCGGCCACGATCATCTTCGCCCGCAACGGCTATTCGAGCGCTTCGATGCGTGATGTGGCGACGCTGGCAGGGATCACCACCGTGGGTTTGCTGCATCACTTTCCCAACAAGCAGGCGCTGCTGAGTGCGCTGCTGGAGCGTCGCGATCAAAGGGTTGTGTCCAGATTTCAGGACCTGACCACAGAGCCGACGCTTGAAGGTTTTCTGAAGTTCATCAAATTGAGCATGAGTTTCAGCATCGAGGATGCGGCCGAGTGTCAGGCGGCGTTGCTGATGAATACTGAAAGCCTTTCACCCTCACACCCGGCCTGGTCCTGGCACAACGAGCGGTTTCATCTGACCCACCAGCATGCACGTGGTCATTTGAATGCGTTGAAAGCGGCGGGGGAGATTCGTGCGGATATCGACGTGCAAGCTCTGGCCCAGGAGATATTCTCGGTCATGGACGGCTTGCAGATTCAGTGGCTCAGGTGCCCTGAAGACGTGGACGTGATGGCGGTTTTCGACGTTTACGTGCAACGCCTGGGAAGGGATATAAAAGCTCATCAGTGAGCCTTTAAGGACCTACACCCTCAGTATTTCTGTGAAGCCGACACCTGCACTGCCTTGCGCAGCGGCAACGGCAGCGGGTTGCTGTCGCGGGTGGTGAGTGTTTCCGGGAACAGCGTGCTCAGGGTCTGATTAAGCGTCAGATGTTCCGAGTCCGCCCCGACCAGAATCTTGTACTTGCCAGCGTCCACATCCCAGCTTGCCGTCTTGTCCACGTAATAGGCCAGCGAACGCGAGTCGATCGGGATGCTGACCGTCTTGCTTTGACCCGGTTGCAGGTACACCTTGGTGAAGCCCTTGAGCTCTTTCTCCGGGCGATCGACGGCGGGTTTGACCGGCTGCACGTACAGCTGCGCCACTTCGAAACCAGCCTTGTCGCCGGTGTTGGTCAGGGTGAATTTCACGTCCACGGTGGAGCCTGGCGTCAGCACGTTGCTCGACAGCTTGAGGTCGCTGTAGCCGAACGTGGTGTAGGACAGGCCGTAACCGAACGGGTAGAGCGGCTTGGCGTGCTTCTTGTCGTAACCGCGATAGCCCAGGTACAGGCCTTCACTGTAGGTCATTTCAGTCAGTGCCTTGTCGCCACGGTAAGCGGCCGGATCGGGGTAAGACGCGTAGCTCGGGTTGTCCTCGATCTTCTTGTCGATGGTGATGGGTAGCTTGCCTGACGGGTTGACCTTGCCGAACAGAATCTCGGCCAGTGCCTGACCGCCTTGCTGGCCGGGGAACCAGGCTTGCAGCGTTGCGCCGACCTTGTTGGCCCAAGGCTGCATGTTCGCCACGCCGCCGCCGTGCATTACGACGATGGTGTTGGGGTTGGCCTTGGCCACGTAGCTCACCAGTTCGGCCTGCTGGTCTGGCAGGTCGAAACCGTGGTCAGAACCTTCGCCTTCGTTTTCATAAGTGCTGCCCGTGGCAACGACCACCGCATCGTAGGTCGACAGATCCTTGGGAGGACGCAACGAAGCCCAGCTCATCTGCACGCCGGTGATGCCACCGAGAGCCGGGATGAAGTTGCCCTGCACGCGTTGGTATTCAAGCTTGACGGTGTACGACTTGCCCGCTGTCAGGGCCGCGGTCTTGCCCGAGGTTGTGAGTGCGTTTACCACATCCGATGAGTAAGGCACGCCATCGCTTTGCACCACCAGCTCATCATTCACCCACAGTTTGTAAGGGCCGTCTGCACGCACTTTGAAGACCTGCGGGCCGGAAACCGTCGGTTTGATCACCGATGTGAAACGCGCCGAAAACGCGCCGGCAGCCGGGCTGAAACCTGATACAGCCGTGGTGCCTGCATCGGTGATGTTGGTGCCGGTGGTCCAGTTCAGGTTCACGCCAGGCTCGACGCGAGTCAGGACAGGGTCGCCCGAGAAACCGGTGTTGGAAAAGTACTCGGCCTTGACCCCGGAATTGCTGATCCCGTTGTTGCCGGTTGCCGGCTGATACCAGGCCGAGCTGGCCGGATTCAGGCTCAGTTCGGGCAGATAGGTCACGTTGGCGCTACTGGATGCCAGTTGCTGCAGACCGCTCAGTTCAGTCACGTAGCTGTTGGGCGGCGAGTTGGCGGTGCCGAAGGGCGAGGCGGGCGCGTCGTGTGCCCAGTTGCCGATGACCGCGATTTTCGCCGTGCGCGCCAGTGGCAGCAGTGGTGTGCCTGCAGCGGTGTTTTCGTTGCGCAGCAGCACGATGGATTCACGCGCCGTGTTCAACGCGGCACGCATGCCGTACTCGGGATGATCGAGCGTCTTGGCGGTGTTGAGGTTTTCCTGGAAGTCGTAGCTGACAACCGCGCGCAGGTTGCGCTTGACCTTGTCATCGATGACGTTCTGGGTCAGTTGACCGCTCCACAGGTAAGGCAACAGGTTGGCTTCGGTAAATTGCAGGCCGGAGGGCATGTCGATATCGGTACCGGCCCATGCACCTTTGAACGCGTCATGAATGGCGTTGAAGTCGCTGATGACCGTGCCTTGATAACCCCACTCACCCTTGAGCACCTCGGTGATCAAGTGATGGTTTTCACAGGCGTAGTCGCCATTGACCTTGTTGAAACCGCACATGATCGACGCGACATTGGCGTTCTTGACCATCGACTCGAAACCCGGCAGGTAAAGCTCGCGCAAGGTGCGTTCGTCAGCGATCACGTCGACGGCCTGACGGTTGGCTTCCTGTTCGTTGGCCAGGTAATGCTTGCCGCTGGCCTGAATGCCTTGCACCTGAATGCCGTTGACGATGGCGGGTGCCAGTACTGCACCGAGGAACGGATCCTCACCGCTCACGTACTCGGCTGAACGGCCGTTGTAGGGCGTGCGATAAAGATTCACGCCTGGCGAAAGCATCTGCTGTCCACCGGATATGCGGGTTTCATAGGCAATCGCCAGACCGAATTCCTTGGCGCGGTTGATGCTCCAGGTGGCCGCCAGTGCAGACTGCGACGGGTACTGTGCGCCGAAGGTGGCGTTGTTGACGTGCACGCCCATGGACGAGTCGTAGGCCACCGTGCCCTTGATGCCCCACTTGGGCAGGGAAGGGATCATGTGCCCGTCGTTCACGCGGGTGAAGTTGATCTTTTCCGACGTGTTCATGTTGTCGAGGATCGAACTGACACGTGCCTCGACTTCATTGCCGGTGGCCGGGGTGACAGCAGCCAGCGCCAGATTGGCCTGCATGACGCTGAAGGTCAGCAGGCTGAGGCGCAGACTCTGTTTGAGCGCTGACAAGGCAAGTGTTTTCCTGAGGCAAGACGCGGAGAGGTCGGACGGGTTCACGGGCGTTGCTCCTGTGCCGGAGCGTCATCGGTATCGACGGGAGCATCCAGCAAGGCGGCAGCCCCGGATTTTTTTGATGAGTTGATTGTGTTCGCGCCGGAAATCTGGTCGCGTGTGGCCTCTACTTGCAGTCGTACATGGGCGTCCGATGTTGCAGTGTTGGCGGTGGGCATTGAATCCGCCGCGAGTGCGGACAAACTTTGCGCGCACAGAAGTACAGCGCCTAAAACGGGCAGCATTGATCTGATCATCAATGGGATCTCGATTGATGGTGGCAGGGAAACAGTCTTGGGTTGTCGCAGCACTCTCGCTGCCGACAGGACAATAAGTCCGGAAAGAAACGTAGAAGTTCAGCTTTTTATAAAATATTCCGGAAGTGCAATTTATTAAATGATGCCATTTGGCTACAGGGTGGTCTGTGTGGTTTTTTTGGACAGTCAGGCCGTTAGGGCAAAGCGTAATTGGCTTATATGTTAGCGCTTTATATCGTTTTAAATTAATAAATCACAATAAAATTG
The DNA here is from genome assembly GCF_014358015.1 of Pseudomonas triticifolii. Lineage (GTDB taxonomy): Bacteria > Pseudomonadota > Gammaproteobacteria > Pseudomonadales > Pseudomonadaceae > Aquipseudomonas > Aquipseudomonas triticifolii. Next base: position 70,135 of record NZ_JACONV010000001.1, read on the forward strand.
CTACTATTTTGATTTAATAGCTATTATTGGTCTTTATGGTAAACCTAACTGTGATTAGGTTTAAAGGCCTGATAACCTGTGCAGCCTGTATGAGAACCCTCAGGAGTTGTTGTCAGGTAAAAGGCTCTTGACGTTAACGTTTAATGCTCACTCAACAGTATTAATGCATGCGTCAATAACGCTTAAGTGTGTGTTTAAATAAATAGTCACGTCGGACACGTCATATTTTTATCTGCAGTTCACACGTGAAAAATTTACTTTTTTAAAGGCGGCTTTTTTGTGACTGACGAGTTTTTGCGTTTGAAGAATCATGTGCCGAACGATGCAGCGCCCGTTCGGCCTGTTTTCAATGCTTCCCGTGGCCTTCAGCGAGATGCAGCACACTCAGTTCCCGCATTTTGAATTTCTGCACCTTGCCGGTGACGGTCATGGGAAAACTGTCGACGAACAGCACATGCCTGGGCACTTTGAAATGTGCCACCCGTGGGCGAAAGAACTCACGCAGTGCCTGCTCGTCCGTTGCGCGTCCCGGATGCAGCCTGATCCAGGCCACCAGTTCTTCGCCGTAGCGCTCGCACGGGATGCCGACGACGTAGGCTTCAGCCACATCGGCATGCTGCAGCAGCAGTTCTTCGATTTCACGCGGGTAAATGTTCTCGCCGCCCCGAATGATCATGTCCTTGCTGCGCCCTACAATCGTCACGTAACCGTCAGCGTCCATCTGCACCAGGTCGCCCGTGTGCATCCAGCCCTCGGCATCAAGGTCTCGTGCCGTGGCCTCGGCATCCTGCCAGTAACCCAGCATGACGCTGTAACCCCGCGTGCACAGCTCGCCCACCTGACCGCGTTCCAGCGTATTGCCGGCCGCATCGATGACCTTGTGTTCCAGATGTGGCTGAGTGCGCCCGACGCTGCTCACGCGCAACTCCAGCGGGTCGTCATTGGCTGTCTGTAATGACACGGGGCTGGTTTCGGTCATGCCATAGGCGATCTGCACCCCGCTCATGTGCATCTGGTCGATCACCTGACGCATGGTTTCGATGGGGCAGATGCTGCCCGCCATGATCCCGCCCTTGAGGCTGGACAGGTCCAGCGTCTGTCGTTCGGGCAGGTCCAGTTCCTTGATGAACATGGTCGGCACGCCGTACAGGAACGTCGCCCGTTCCCTGGCTACCGCTTCCAGTGTCGCCACAGGCTCGAAGGAAGGTGCCGGGTAAATCATTGTCGCGCCATGAGTGAGGCAAGCGAGGTTGCCCATTACCATGCCAAAGCAGTGGTAAAGCGGCACCGGAATGACCAGCCGATCCGTAGCGCCCAGGCCAAGGTTATGCCCGACCATATAGCCATTGTTGAGGATATTGCGATGGCTCAGCGTGGCACCTTTTGGAAAGCCGGTGGTGCCCGAGGTGTACTGGATATTGATCGGGTCCTGCGCGTTGAGGCTGGCGGCGCGCCGTTGGAGTGCGTCAGGGGGTGTTGAGTCTGCAAGCGAAGGTAGCGTGTGCCAGGCCAGCATGCCGGGCGGCGGGCTGTCGGCCAGGCTGATGACACCGCGCAGGTCCGGCAGGTTTTCACTTGTCCAGCGCTCAGGCGGGGTGTTCAACAACTGCGGGACGACTTCCACGAGCATGGCGTGGTAATCCGATTCCTTGAAGCAGTCTGCGGTCACAAGCCAGGAGCAGCCCGAGCGTTGCAATGCGTAGGTCAACTCAGCGGTGCGATAGGCCGGATTGATATTGACCAGCACCGCGCCGATCTTCGCGCTGGCCAGTTGCGTGATGCACCATTGCGCGCAATTGGGTGCCCAGATGCCGACCCGCTGACCCCTTTCGACACCTAGGGTGAGCAGTGCGCGAGCCGCCGTATCGACCTCGCGCCCGAGGTCGCGCCAGCTGTAGCGCACCTGTTGGAAGGGCACGATCAGCGCATCTTGCTCTGGCCAGCGCATGACAGCCTCTGACAGCGCAGTACCTATGGTGTGATCAAGCAGGGGCGGGTGTTGCACTCCAGCGCAATAGCTCAGCATGTCGCATCCTCGGTCTTTTTTTTGTTGAGATGTGATGACTGCGTATCTTGATTGCCGCTTACGTTAACGTCATGGCTGTGATGATGTCCAGTGCAGTGACTGGAACAGACGCGGTATGAATTGAGCGTCGCCGCCGCGTGAAGCAGCAAACGCTGTGGGAAAGTATGGCAATCACCATCATGGGTGGGCTGGCACTGGGTACGCTGGTCACCCTGGGCCTGATTCCCACCCTTTACTGGCTTGTTCGACAAGCTCAAGCCCAGCGGGAAAAAGCACTGAATGTCAGGACGGCGGTATCGTCCCCAACAGCCCGACTGCAATCGTGAATGCCAGAAATGCCAGTAAACCCAATGCCATCTTGCCCATGAAAACCTCGTCGTTGATCAGTTTGGATCGCAGGGCAATTATCGGGAGTTGGCAGAAAATGGTACAGATTCAGAAAGCGAATAAAAAAAGAGATCAGTTTGTCGGCGGCGGTTTCAGAACGTAGCGAGAATGCGGCCCAGCGTCGCCATCGCCTGCTCGCAACGTTCATCCCATGGACTGCCGTGGTTCAGGCGCGCGCAGTTACGAAAACGCTGTGAAGGTGAAAAGATCGGCCCTGGTGCCAGGCTGATGCCTTGCGCCAGTGCTTTCTGAAACAACTGCAGCGAATCGACCTGTTCAGGAAATTCGAACCACAAAAAATAGCCGCCGACCGGTTTCGTCACGCGAGTGCCTGCCGGAAAGTACCGGGCGGCCGCCGCGAGCATGGCGCCCTGCTGAATTTCCAGCGTGTCGCGTAGCTTTCTCAGGTGCCGGTCATAGCCGCCATGATCGAGGTAGTCGGCAATCGCAGCCTGCGCGGGCACTGAAGGGGAAAGGGTGGTCATGAGTTTGAGGCGATTGATCTGTTCGGTGTAACGCCCGCCTGCCACCCAGCCGACCCGATAGCCGGGCGCGAGGGTTTTGGAGAACGACCCGCAATGCATGACCCTTCCACTGCGGTCAAGACTCTTGATCGGGTGCGGGGCTGTGGTTCCGTAATACAGCTCTGCGTAAACGTCGTCTTCGATCAGCGCGATGTCATAAGTGTCCAGCAACTCGTACAGACGGGCCTGTTTTTCCGGAGGAAGGCTGGCGCCCAGCGGGTTCTGAAAACTGCTCATGAACCAGCAGGCCTTGATTGGCAGGCGACTCAGGCTCTCTTCCAGGGAGTCCAGATCCACGCCGTCACGCGGGTGCACCGGTATTTCCACGGCCTTGAGCTTCAGCCGCTCCAGAACCTGCAGGCAGGCATAGAACGCGGGGGCCTCGATGGCAACCAGATCACCCGGTTCGGTGACGCATTGCAGGCTGAGATTCAAGGCCTCCATAGCGCCGTTGGTGATCACCAGTTCGTCGGCAGACAGTCCTGTGCCGCCGATCATGTAGCGCAAGGCAATCTGCCGACGCAGGTCGGCATTGCCGGTGGTCATGTCATTGATGATAGCTGCGGGTGTCATCGCCCGGACTGCTGCGCCCATCGATTTTGCAAGGCGTGGCAGCGGGTAGAGGTTCGGGCTGGGAAAGGCTGAACCGAAGGGAACGGTGTCAGGGTCCTTGAGTGATGCCAGCACCGAGTAGATCAGCTCGCTGACGCCGACCTCGGTGCCTTCGCTGACGTGCCTGACCAGTTCGGGTTCGGTCATGGTCTGCGGGCCGTATTCGCGAACGTAATAGCCTGAACGGGCACGGGCCTGGATCAGGCCTTTGTCTTCAAGCAGGTAATAGGCTTTGAAAACCGTCGTCGGGCTGACCGAATACCGGCGGCTCGCGACCCTGACCGAGGGGACTTTTTCGCCGGGTGGCAGAATCCCGCTACGGATCATTTCGGCAATGTCCGCGGCAAATTTTTCGTAGCGTTTCATAAAGGGCGTCGAGAGGGTGGCAACGGCATGATGCGCGAAGCGGCCTGTCGCGACAATGCCCCGAGGTGGCCGACGTCACGGCCCAGCGGGTTTGCGCCACGCCTTTTGGCGAACTGGGCCTAGAGCCTCACGTCCATTCTCACCACGCCTGGGCCTTGCTGGCGTTCGATGAACGCCGTAACCCGCTCGCCAATCCGCTGCACGGTCAAATCAATCTGGAACTCACCAAACCTCAGACGTCGCACTTCAAGCCGGTCTATGCCGATCGGCAAGCGAGGGTGGGTGACAACGACGCGTTTTTCGGCGGCATCGATGGTGATGCCCAGGCAGGCTTGCAGCAGCATGAATACCGAGCCTGCCGCCCACGCCTGAGGCAGGCAGGCGACGGGGTAGGCGATGGGGGGCTCGCCTGCGCCACGCTTGAAGCCGCAGTAGAGTTCTGGCAGACGCATGCCAAAGTAGGTGGCAGCCTCGAACACGCTGCTCAGGATGTGAATGGCACCTGCCTGTTCGCCGTAGCGGGCAATTCCGGCCACGCACAGGGCAACGTCGTGCGGCCACACGGAGCCATTGTGATACGACATCGGGTTGAAGCGAATGGCGCCGCTTTCCAGCGTGCGCAGACCCCAGCCACTGTCGAAGTTGCCGGCCAGCAACTGGCGCGCGACGGCTCTGCCGCGTTCAGGTGCGGGCAGGCCAGTGAACAACAGATGACCAGCGTTGGAGGCTTTCACATTGCAGCGTTCGCCCGCACCATCCAGTGCCAGGGCGTAGAACTGCCGGTCCTCCATCCAGAAGCGCCGCTCGACCGCATCGCGCAGTTGCTCGGCGCAGGTCTGCCAGTGGGCAGCGGCTTTTTCGTCGCCGCGAATTCTGGCCAGTTCGCTCATGGCCAGGTAGGCGCGCCAGGCATAGCCCTGGACTTCGACCAACGCGATGGGGCCTTCGGGGGAGCGGCCGTCGCTGTGGAAGATCGAATCGTGGCTGTCTTTCCAGCCCTGATTGGCCAGCCCCGTGGATTCGGCGCGGTGATAGCTGATGAAACCTTCTGCGTTGCCGGATGCGTTGCGTTCCAGCCAGTGCGTGGCCCGCTCCAGCGATGCCCAGAGCGTGTCGATGAACGCTCTGTCGTCGGTTCTTTTCGCGTAAGCACCCGCCAGCATGACGAACAGCGGCGTGGTGTCTACGCCGCCGTAGTAGCGGGCGAACGGCAACTCCTTGAGCCTCGACATTTCACCCTGACGGGTTTCGTGCATGATCTTGCCCGGTTCCGCGTCGCTGAATGTCGAGGCCTCCATGGCCTGATGTTCGGCCAGATAAGCGAGCACGCCGCGTGCCAGTGCCGGGTCCAGCCACAGTGACTGGTAGGCGGTGATGATGGCGTCGCGGCCGAACGGTGTTGAGTACCAGGGTACGCCCGCGTAGGGGTAGGGGCCAGTCGGCAAATCGGCGGTCAGCAACGCAAGGTCGGCGCGGGACTTGTCCAGCCAGGCCTGGAACAGTCGGCCCGAAGCCTTCAGCCAAGCACCACGCCATTGTTTTTTGCGCATCGCCCGGCAGGCCTGTGCGGCGGCCAGACGATAGCGTTCGCGGGTGGGTTGGACGACGCTGCTGCCGACTTCGAGGTACAGCGTTCTGGACTGGCGGGCAGGTACATCGATCTGGAAGCGGGCGCTGTGCCCGTCGATATGCGCAGGTGTTTCGGAAAAGCTGATGGCTGTGGTGCGCACTTGATCATCCAGCCCACGGTAGCGGAGCACAACGCTGCACTGCGAAACCTCGGGACGGTTGATCGAACCGCGCATCAGGCGGCTCTGGCCACGCACCTCGAACATGTCGAAGAAGTCGGCATCGAACTGCAGATCAATCGGCAACAGGCTGTGATGGTCGCCGTAGTTGGTCAGCACGATTCTCTCAAACATCCGCTCGTCCCACAGAAAGCGCTTGCGCTCGATGTGCAACACGCCCTGCGTTGTGTTTTCGGCGCCCAGCGCCGGCAGCGGAGGGTGGGTCAGGTGGGAAATGAAATAGACGTTGTTCTGGCTGACGGCGGCGGATAGAAGCGTCGGGCGCTGACCCGCGAGAGTCAGGCGATAGACGGACAGCAGCCGCGTGTCGTGGTGAAACAAGCCAACGTCGCTGCCTTCGATATCGGCGAACGCGTTGGCCACAAGGAACATGTTGTGATTGACCAGAACGAACAGCGTCTGGCTGCAAGGCGGGTCATCGACCTGGAGTGGTGGGGCAGATTCATGGCTGGACGGTAACTTCTTCATCGCGTTTACACCTACGATCCAGTGATGTCATGGCCTCTTAAAAGCTGTCGGTACAGACCGACGTAACGTTGCGCCATGACGGTTGCCGAGAATTTTTTTCTGAATACGTCACGAATGGTTTGCCGATCAAGCTCCAGCACCTGGCGCACAGCCTTGACGGCCTCTTCCTCGCTGCTGACCATGAGGCCTGTGACGCCGTGGTCAAGCACTTCAGGCACCGATCCACAGCGCCAGCCAATGACCGGCGTACCGCAGGCCATGGCTTCTATCATTACCAGGCCGAATGGTTCAGGCCAATCGATAGGGAATAGCAGGGCTCTGGCGTTGCCGATCAAGTCAGACTTGGCGCGGTCGTCGACTTCGCCCAGAAACTGGATTTCGGGTACGCAGAGTTGCGGCAGGACGACGGCGTTGAAGTAGTTACGATCAGTCCAATCCACTTTGGCGGCGATCTTTAGTGGCAGTCCGGCCGCGCGGGCGATGGCGATTGCCCGGTCCGGACGTTTTTCCGGCGAGATACGCCCCAGAAATACCAGGTAGTCACCGTGCTCGGACTTGAAGTCCGTCTCCACGTCAGGCAGTCCGTGGGGAACGTTGGCGATCCAGTGTGCGTGTGCAAGTGGGCCACGCTGGTGTTGCGAAATGGAGACCAGAGGATAGTCAGGCCAGCGCGTATAGGTGTCTGACAAGTCTCCCATGTCCAGCCTGCCATGCAGGGTGGTGAGGGTCTTGTGAGCGACTGCCTCGAAAAACGGAAAGTGCAACATGTCGGTATGAAAGTGCAGAATGTCGAATTCGCTGGCTTGATTGCGCACCTCATGAAGCATGCTCAGGTGGCACGCCAGCTCTGACTTCAACCCTGATTCATCCAGTCTCAGTGCCTGATGACGGCATTCGACCAGCGCTGCAGTGGTGCGTGAACCACCGGCGGCAAACAGCGTGACGTCATGACCCTGTTCGACAAGCGCTTGCGTCAAGTGGGCCACGACTCGTTCGGTTCCACCGTACAAAGAAGGCGGTACGGATTCGTATAAGGGAGCGATTTGCGCAACTTTCATGGGCTGTTCTGATTTAGGGACAGGTGAGCGATGAGGTGATCGAGAGTCCTGTCGGTTTCTCGTTGCCCCAGGGAGGTCCTGCGTCCCTTGAAAAAAGCATAGTGACCGAACGCTTGGCCAGACGTGCGTTTCGGCGGCAACTTCCAGTGGTGCGACGAGCGGCCCTTATCATCGCAAGCAGCAATGGGTTGAGGTGCCCAATGACCAAGCCGGTGTATTTACCCGGAGTGAGGCAGGCCGGTGTCGATGCGTCCCAGTATTCTCAGGTAGAGCTTCATGCAGGTTCCGTCGCCCGGCGAGGTCTCGACCCGCACGCCGCCGCCGGCATTCACGGCGAACTCCTGCACCTGGGCCAGTCCCAGGCCCGTTCCCAGCCCCGTCTTCTTGGTGGTGAAAAAGGGTTCGAAAATGCGCTTCGCCAGTTCATCAGGCATGCCGGGACCGTTATCGGTCACGCTGATCACCAGATAATCGCCTTCCGGCAGTCGCGGGTCATCCTCGATGGATTCCATCTGTGTGGCGATACAGGCTTTGCCAGGCCCGGACATTGCGTCTCGGGCGTTGGCGAGCAGGTTCAGAACAGCCGCGTGCAATTGCGCCTCGACGCACAACACCCCCCAGCCCTTGGCCGCAAGGTCGAACGACAGCTCCATTTCGTTGCCGACCGAGCGCAGCAACAGGTCCCGGGCAGCCTCAAGGCGTTCGCTCACGTCGATACAGATCAGTTCCGGCCCGTCCTGGCGGACGCTTGACAGCAGGCGGCTGACCAGTTGTCGCCCGTGCTCGACCGCCTGCAAACCGGTATCACTGAGGCTTTCGACATCTGCCGGACGCCGAGCGCGCATACGGATCAATTGCAGGCTGGCGCTCAGTGCCTGAAGAAGATTATTAAAGTCATGGGAAATGCTTGCCGTCAGCATACCCAGCGACGAAACACGCTGCGAATGGCGCAGGTTTCGCTCGGTTGTGCGGTTATGACCCTGCGCGTGCTCAAGTTCCTGGCTCAGCGCGGCAGCGCGCTGCTCGTGCTGCCCATTGAGCATGCGCAGTTGCATCAAGCTGGCGGTCTGTCGTGCCAGCGCCTGAAGGGCCAGGCGCTGTGGTTCGCTGAGGCTGCGCGGTCGCGTGTCGATCACGCAGACAGTGCCCATCGGCAGACCCGCGTCGCTGATGATTGGCGCACCGGCATAGAACCGAATGTAGGGCGGTCCGAGCACCAGTGCGCTGTGCTCGAAGCGGGCGTCCAGTGTGGCGTCCTCTATCACCAGCACATCGCTCGGCACGAGAATCGCGTGTGCGCAGAACGCCAGATCACGGTGAGTTTCACGCACGTCCAGGCCGATGCAGGCCTTGAACCATTGGCGCTCACGGTCAATCAGCGAAACCAGCGCAATAGGGGTGTCGCACACGGTTGTCGCCAGCAGCACGACATCGTCAAAGCCCGGTTCAGGCGCGCTGTCCAGTATGCCGAGATGCTCCAGAGACCGAATTCGATCAGCCTCGTTGGCGGGAAAAGGAGCAGGGCGGTGAGTCATGAGAGGCATCGCGACGAGGGCAAAATGTGTCGGTATGATGCCTGTAGATTTGAGACGACAGCAAGAGACATCCGAGCGGCTGGCCTTGGGGCTTGCAGCGTGCGGCAAGGTCTGGTTACCTCCATGGCCAACCCGCCTTGAGGCTTCGACATGTCATCCAACGCCGCAAACCGTCCGCCACTGCCACCGTTCACCCATGAATCGGCCATCGAAAAGGTCCGTCTGGCCGAAGATGGCTGGAACAGCCGAAATCCCGAGAAAGTCGCGCTGGCCTATACGCCGGACACGCACTGGCGCAACCGGGCCGAGTTCATCGTCAATCGAGAACAGGCACAACAGTTTCTGGCGCGCAAATGGAAGAAGGAACTGAACTATCGCCTGATCAAGGAGCTTTGGGCGTTCGCCGGCAACCGCATCGCTGTCCGTTATGCCTATGAGTGGCACGACGATTCTGGCAACTGGTTTCGCTCTTACGGCAATGAAAACTGGGAGTTCAACGACGATGGGCTGATGGCCAACCGTTTTGCCTGCATCAATGACGTCCCGATATCGGAGTCGGAGCGCAAATTCCATTGGCCGCTCGGGCGTCGTCCGGACGATCACCCGGGGTTATCGGAGCTTGGACTTTAAGCGCGATCAGCATTATTTGACCCGTCGTTGTTCCTTGGACGGCCGGTAACCGAAGAACGCGCTGTAGCACTTGCTGAAATGGCTGGGTGAAACGAAACCGCAGGCGACCAGCACCTCCAGTTGCGACATTTCGGTGTGTTGCAGCAGCCTGCGAGCCTCGGTGATCCGCAGCTCAAGGTAATAGCGTTGTGGGGTCGTGCCCAACTGTTCCCGGAACAGCCGCTCGACCTGACGGCGCGACCTGCCCGAATAGACTGCCAGTTGTTCAAGTTCCAGTGGCTCTTCGAGGTTGGCTTCCATCAGCTTGACGACTTCTCGCAGCGGCGCACTCACCGAGAGATTCACGCTGGGTTTGACTCTTCGATAGCGTGATTCTTCAAAGCACAAAATATCTTCGATGCCTTCTACCAGCGCCTTGTCGTGCAGCCCTTTGATCCACTCCAGCACCAGATGAAAGGCACCGGTGGGGCTTGAGGCAGTGAGTCGGTCCCGGTCGATCACCCAGGCTTCACTGGTCACGTGCGTGACCTTGGCAATCTCGGCCAGGGCAGCGCGGTGCTCCGGGTGAATGGCGCAGCGATAGCCCTCAAGCAGGCCTGCCGCGCCGAGAAACCAGGCACCATTCCAGAGACCGGCCAGCGTCACGCCTTGATCAGACGCCATCTGCAGAAGTTGTATCAGCTCGGGCTCTGCCTTGAGCGCCGTGCGGTAGCCGCCACACATTACCAGCAGGTCGATGTGTTGCAGGGTGGCGACATCCAGACATTGGTCCGGACGAATCACCAGCCCCAGGTCGCTGACAACTTCGCCCGCCTGCAACCCGAGTGTGATTGAGGAAAAGAGTGTCGGGCGCAGCAGGTTGGCAGTGACGATCGTATCCAGTGCCTGGGTGAAGGCAGGCAGCGAAAAGTGCTCGAGCAGCAGGAAGGCGACCCGGGTCAGGCGTTTCTCTTGCGCGTTCGCCTCACCCAGGTAACGCAGGTTTTTGCCGCGCATGGCGCTGCTGAATTGTCGTCGTGCAATCACCGCTCGGCTCACCTTGTGCTGCTCAAATCATCGGTTATGCGTTGCGGTCACGGACTGTCAGCCTTCTCGAACCGCTCGCAGTGCCTGCCAGCTTATGACTGAACGCACGCCAAGTCTTGTCAATATCTTGGGCGGCAGTTCAGTCGTGCCTGGAGGATCAACGAAGTCATCGAAAATGCACACAATTCCCGGCGTGTCATCACAGCTCTTTTTTCAGATGCTTTTCGATCTGCTCAAGCGACTTGCCTTTTGTCTCAGGCAGGCACAGGAAGACAAAGACCAACGAGCCGATATTAATAGCTGCAAAGACGAAGAACGTCGGATTGCCGATGACATCCACCGCGATGGGGAACGCAAACGCCACCGACGCATTGAACAGCCACTGCATCGACACAGCCACGCCGGTCAGCAAACCCCTGACCTGCATCGGGAACAGTTCTGACATGAGCAGCCAGTAGACCGGCGAGATGCACATCTGCATGAACAGCAGAAACACGAGGATGCAGGCGAGCGCAGCATAACTCTGAGTCAGGTTCTGGGGCATGAATTGCAGGACGCAGCCCAAGGCAGCCTGCATCAGGATCACCATGACCAGACCGGTCATCAGCAAGTGCCGACGGCCGTACCGGCCAATCGCCCAGATGCCGAGCAGCGTGGCGATGACCGATACCACGCCGTTGCCGATGGTTGCGGTCAGCGCAGCATTGGTCCCCATACCGGTGTTTTTGAGGATGATCGGTGTGTAGTACATGAACGCGTTGACGCCGGTGAACTGCGCCGTGAAGCCCAGCCCGATACCAATCAGCAGCAGCTTGATGACCCAGCTTTGACGCAGCAGGTCTTTGACGGCAGGGCGATTGCGCGCCTGTTTGTCCTGCGCCTTCATCTCATCGACTTCGCGCTGCGCATCTTCCTGGGTATCACGCAACTGTTCCAGCACGTCCTGAGCTTCGTCGAAACGGCCCTTGGCCGCGAGCCAGCGCGGAGAGGGTGGTACGAAGAAGGTGCCGACCAGCAGCAACACACCCGGAATCATCGCGATGGCCAGCATGTAGCGCCAGATGCCTGGCGTGTGCAGCAAGGCCGCCAGCACGGCACTCAGCACATAGGCCAGCAACTGGCCGCTGACGATCATCAGTTCGTTACGGCTGACCAGTCGCGCACGCCGAGACGGTCCGGCAATTTCGGCGATGAACACCGGAACCGTTGCCGAGCCGCCACCCACCGCGATGCCCAGCAGGAAGCGTGCTGCAATCATGAAAGGAATGGACGGCGCCGTCGCGGTGCCCAGCGCGCCGACGATAAACAATACCGACAGCAAACGCAGTGTGAGACGTCTTCCGAAACGGTCCGAGATATATCCGCTGGCCAGCGACCCAAACGCTGCGCCGACGATCAGTGAGGCGGTGACCAGACCTTCAGTAAACGCATTGAGGCCCAGGCCGCCCTGGTCCATGGGCAGGGTCATGAACGGTAGTGCCCCGGCAATGATGCCGGTGTCATAACCAAACGCGAGTGCGCCCATGGTTGCGACCAGTACGGAAATGAAGATCAGCCGACCGGGAGAGGCCTGCTTTCGACCCGGCTGACCTGCCGCTGTCGAGGTGATGCTTGAAGACATGGGTATAACGTCCTTCACGTGGGACCAGCGTCGTGCCAGTACAGATGTGAGGCTTAGGGCGGTGTGTGCTGTATGAGTTCCATCCGATAGGAAAAACGATTCAGCTTGTTAAGATTTCGGGGGTTGGCCCCTCTCTCAACGCGCTGTTTTGACGCGCTGCTTGACTGGCTCCGGCAGCAGTTGGTTGAGTACTCCGACCGTCTTCCTGACGAAAGGCGGCCTGGTTTTGACTGGCTGATCGCTTCAGCCCAGGCGGCCTTGCTCACGCAGCAGGGCGCCGATGCGTTTGATCTCCTTTTCACCTTGATCGAGCGCCGCCTTGCTGGTGTGCACCGAGTAGTAACCCATTACAAGGTCGTGCGGATGCTTGATCGCCGAGCCCAACACGAAAGAGGTATCGCCTTGTGCCACTAGCTCGATTGCCCGATCCGACTCTTCGAATACCGCCAGTTCGCCGGCCTGGATCGGGCCGTTTGCATCGAGTTGTCCGGTATTGACCGCCAGCCAGCCTACGGTGTGGCCAGCGGGTGGCGTGTAGCGCCAATGCTCGCCGTCTTTCAGATTGACCGCGAGGTAGTTCATGCCATCGGGGGCTGGAATACGGCTCTTTGCAGTGCCGTATTCTCCAAGCAGCACCCGTGCCGGGCCTTGCTCAGGGATTTTTGACGAGTCCAGGTAAACACTGACGGCAGGACCGTTCTCTTGAGCGGCCGGGAGCGCAACCCAGAGCTGGAAGCCCCTCATCGCCAGGCTGTTCACGGGCTTTGCGTTGTGCCACACGCCGTTGCCTGCATTCATCCATTCCACTCCGCCTTCGGGCAGGACACCTGATTTTCCGGTGGTGTCTTCGTAAGCCACTTCGCCTTCAATCATGTAGGTGAAGGTGGCAATACCTGAGTGCGGGTGCATGCCAAAACCTTTCTGGCCCGGTTCGGGCTTGAAACCAAAGTGGTCGAGAAAGACGAAAGGCTTGAGGTGCTGCCCCAGATCGCCAGGGCTCATCAGTCGGGTAATCGGTCCCTGCCGGGTGCCGCGGGTACGGTGGATGATGGCGCGCGGTTGCTTGTTGATTGCGACGGATGCGGCGTGTTGGATTGCCATGGAGGTGCCCTCAAGGGAGGCTGTATTGCCTTGGATCACAGCATATGCCGCTATTGATTGGTTGATTAGTTGGTGTAGTTGGATTGAAATCATCCATATTTAAAAGGAATGGATATTCGTATGCTCGACCTCAATGACATCGCGCTATTCGTTCAGGTCGTGCGCAGCGGAAGTTTCGCGCAGGCGTCGCGCCAGCTCGGCATACCCTCCAACACTGTCAGTCGACGTGTTCAACAACTTGAGGAGCAGCTCAGCACGCGATTATTGCAACGTTCCACCCGCAAGCTGGTGCTGACTCAACAGGGACAGGCATTTTTCGAGCGGTGCATGGCGTCGGTCGATGGCCTCATGCAGGCAGGCGAGCAACTTGTTTCTGGCGGTGATGTACCAAGCGGCAAGGTGCGTATCGCGGCGATGGCGGACTTCTTCGACTTCTTTCCAATGAAGTGGGTTGCCGGTTTTCTTGCCCGATACCCCAGGGTGCATCTGGAATTCGTTCTCGATGACGCGCGATGCGACCTGATCGCCGATCGTCTGGACATTGCGTTCCGAGGCGGCCCCTTGCTGGACTCAGGGTACGTCGGGCGTCAGCTGATCGAGGCAGGCAGGGAAGGCATGGTTGCCAGTCCTTCCTACCTCAAAGCACATGGCATTCCGAATGGGCTGGAGGGCATGGCCGACCATTTCTGCGTCAGCGCCGGTCATCCCAGCGGCCTGACGACCTGGCGGCTGATCGGGCCGGATGACGCAGAGCATGAGGTACAACTGGCCAGCCGGTTCAACGCCAATACGGCCCAGGCACTGCGCCGGGCCACACTGGAAGGCCTGGGGATCGCGCTGCTACCTGCGTCGCTGATCCGCTCCGACCTTGAGGCAGGTCGGTTGGTGCCAGTATTGCCGCAGTATCAGCGAACCAGCCACGGTCTGCATGTGCTGTACCCAAGCCGCCAGCATTTGCCACTGGCGGTTTCAGCGTTCATTGAGCTGGTGATGGAAAAGCTGCGTAGCCATGAGTTTCCCGCGCACTCCGATCGCTGAAGATCACCCAGGTCACTGGCTTCAAGCGATTTTGATGAAGTTGATTGCAGCCAGCGAGCCAAAGGGCAGGGTGGCCAGTCGTCCGCCGACGTCCAGTGTGCCCAGGTCGACCGGGAAGTAACCGACGGTTTCGAGGATTTTGCGCACTGCGCTCTTGGCATCTGCGTCGTCACCCGAATAGAACTGGACGCGCTGACCGCCTGACACTTCAGGTTGCGTGAGGACCTGCACGTCCAGGTGGTTCAAGGCTTTGACGAGCCTTGCCCCCGGAACCAGTTCGCGAACGACTTCACTTGAATGCCTGTCGCCCAGATCGATCGCCTTAATGCCGTAAGCCGCCAGTGGATTGCCCGGATCATTGGCGTCAGGGGATTGCGGGTCAAGGAATTCCACAGCATTGGTGCCGTCGATCACGATGCGGTTGTTCCAGGCTGGCAATGTGCCCAGCACCTGAGGCAGGTCGCTCCAGCGCAACGCGAGAAGGACGATATCGGCGCTGGCCGCTTCTGCAACCGTGACTGCCTTGATGAGGGGGCCGGTTTGGGCAGTGAAATCCTTGAGCGATTCCGGACCGCGGCTGTTCGCAATCGTCGCTGAAACACCTGCGTTAGCCAAAGCGCGCGCCACGTTTGAACCCAGAGCGCCCGAACCAAGAATGCCTATTGTCGTCATGTTGATACCTGCCGTGTCAGTGAGGGCTCGGGTGGGACCCCGAATGCCCTGAAGGCCGAACGGTATGCTCGACCGGATGAGGCTCTACGATATATATGTGTAATCGACACATCAACACTTATTTTTGTGTTTTCGAAACGTTGTTACTGGCTGCTTAGGCAGAGGCGTCTCGATGGGTTCAGGGCCCGCAGATCGAATTCGGTGGGCATGATGGGTGTCCTTTCCTGGCGGCCTGGAGAGGTGAGGACACCGGCTGCGAAGATGGGCTAATGGCAATGTTGGTCGAGGTTTCAACCGGAAAACGGAAAAGTACCCGGTACTTGGAGGCGATTGCTGACGAGTATCAACGATAGCGATGGATGGGCCAGGCACCCCCGTGCACCGGCTTGAACGGTCACACAGGGGCTGCGATATTGTAACCGGATTCTATGGAGCTACCCCAGCCTTGAGGTCATGTAAATAAGGCGCACAGTGGCAATGGTGATGGCTTCGGCGTCTTCCTTGATGGCCTCAAGATCGCTGGAGTCATGCTGGGCCTTGTCCGAGCGGGCTTCGACCAGACGGGTGACGTGATACAGATTCTGCGTGACGTCATGCAGGTTACCGTGCAGGCGGCCAATGACGCGACTGAGCCGTTCCGAGTGGTTGCTATCCACCCCTTCTACGCGCGGCGTGGAGTGTTCAAGGCTGAATCCGGTGACAACGTAGCTGACGTCAATGCCAGCGTCTGAAACGCGGGAGAGGTAATCCGCTTTAGGCGATCTGATACCATTTTCGTAATTGCCCTGGGCGTTAGTTTCAACGCCTCCAATGGCACCCAGTGCGTTTTGCGAGAGCTTGAGGCGCAGTCGCTCCTGTTTAAGGCGTGGACCAATTCCTGTCATAAATCTGTCCTCATGGTACCGCCAGCGGGGGGTATTCCAGTG
The DNA here is from genome assembly GCF_014358015.1 of Pseudomonas triticifolii. Lineage (GTDB taxonomy): Bacteria > Pseudomonadota > Gammaproteobacteria > Pseudomonadales > Pseudomonadaceae > Aquipseudomonas > Aquipseudomonas triticifolii. The sequence goes on from NZ_JACONV010000001.1 coordinate 85,933, forward strand.
GCGTTTCACGCGTAAGGGGGCCCAGGGCTATATGTGACAGAGACCGGAGTACCTCCGGTTCAATACGCCCGCAGAGCATGAGCGCAGACGATCAACAATCTGCCTGAATGCTGGCACATTGTAAGTGATGATTTAAACGTAATGGTAACGATTTATACGAACTTGAACTATTTGCGATGGACGTACGATTCGAATGACCGGCTGAGTACAAGGAGTTGTCGAGGCCTGGGAAGGCCTCGTTCAAGCAGGTGTCAGAGGCAGCGCGAAGCAGGTTGTTGCGCCCAGTTCAGGGCAGTGTCGGCGATCTTGCCCGCCAGCCGTGCAACGGCTTTCTGATGGGCGATGATCAGGCTTTCCATGCCGGGGCCTGCCTGTTCGCGGATCACGCTGCTGCAGGTGAGGTTGGTCCGTTTGCTGCCCGCGGTGGCTCCGGCATTGCGAAGCGACAGGGTCCAGACCACGTCGATCAACGCATAGTTACCAGGAACCGATTCGAAACGCCGGACATCCGTGCGGACGGAGAGCACCGGCTGCTCAGTGTTCTTGGGCAGGCCAGCCATGTCGCGGCTGCCGAAACGCTGTTCGAGCTGCGGAGTCAGCGCGTCATGGAACTCGTCACCCAGCGGCGAGCCCCAGCGTTCAGTGTCCAGAATGGCCAGGCTGCCGTTACCTTGACGCACCACCAGCGGCGGTTGGTCAACTTGAACGGGCATGACCACCGGCAGCATCTCGAACTGGAACGGCGCGGGCTGAGGGGCCGTTTTGCCGGTCGAAGCCATCGGGGCAATCAGGGTGTAGTAGTGGGTCTGGGTCGACGTGCACGCGCTGATACCCAGCGCAGCAGTCAATACAGCCAGTTTCAGGCGCAGGGTCATGGGTTTGGCTCCGCAATGGCTCGGGATGAAGAGGGGGCGTTGAATGAGCGTGGTGCGGCATCGCCGGTACGCCCACGTATCAGCGATTCAGGGTGGCGGCTCAGGAAGTCAGTCAATACCCGGACAGAGCGCGCCGTGCGCTGCACTTCATCCATCGCCTGGCCCAGTTGCTGACGCGCCGGCGAGTCCTCGGCAAAGGAGTCGTTCGCGGTCCCCAGGGTTTTTTCTGCCTGCTGCAAGGTGCCGCGCATTTGTGGCAATACGCTGCTGTTGACCTGCTTGAGGGTCTTCTGCAGCTCGCTCAGGCTGCCATTGAGGTTGCCGGCCAGCTCGTCGATAGGCAGTTTGCTGAGTTTTTCGACAAACGCCTGCAGTTGCTCCTGCAGCTTGTCGAAGCTGCCGGGCACGGTCGGAATCTCCAGAGGACGAGCCTTGGAATTAAACGCGACCTTGGGGGCCTTGGGATCGAATTCCATTGCAATGTACAGCTGGCCGGTCAGCAGGTTGCCGGTGCGAACCTGTGCTCGCAAACCGTTGGTGACGAACGCGCCCAGTACCCTGGCGGACTGCTCCTCTTCATCACCCTTGCCACCCAGTTCCTTGAGCTTGGCTTCCGCTGCCCCCAGACGCTTGGGATAGATCACCGCGCCGACGATGCCCGGGAATGTCTTGGTGGCCGGATCGTAATCCAGGTCCACCGACACCACCTTGCCGATATTCACCCCCAGAAAGTCCACCGGCGAATTGACCGTCAGGCCACGCAGCGACTGGTTGAAACGCATGCGGATGTAGCGAGGCTCGCCATCCGGCGGAGCAAGGGCGGTGGCCTGATCGTCGAAAATCTTGAATTCCGCGTTCTCGTCGGCGAGTTTTGATTCCGGGCTCCAGTTCGGCTCCCGGAAGGCCACGCCGCCGGAGATGATGGACGTCAGCGACTGGGTATTGATCTTCAGTCCGGCCGCGCCGACCGTCACGTCCACGCCACTGGCGTTCCAGAAGCGGGTATCGGTGGTGATGTACTGATCGTTCGGGGAATTGATGAAGATCTGGATATCCACGCCACGACCGTCCTTGGACAAGTCATAACCGACAACCTGACCGACCTGGATACGACGGAAATAGATCGGCGAACCAATGTCCAGCGAGCCGAGGTCGTCAGTGTGGAGAATGAAGCGTTTACCCTTTTCGCCGAACGTTATGGGAGGCGGTGTTTCGAGGCCTGTGAACTCATTCTTGGTGTCTTGGGCGCTGCCCGCATCGGCGCCGATGAACGCACCTGACAGCAGGGTATCGACCCCCGAGACGCCATGTGCGCCGATGCGCGGTCGTACGACCCAGAACTGGCTGTCGATCCGTGTGAAGGGATGCGCACTGTTATTGAGTTCGATGGTCGCCAGCACATGGGTACGGTCATCGCTCAGCGCGATCTCGGTCACCATGCCGATTACCACGTTCTTGTATTTGACCTGAGTCTTGTTGGCCTCAAGGCCTTCAGCCGTCAGGAACGTGACCGTGATCCTGGGCCCGATATTCATCCAGTCATGGAACGCCATGGACAGGCCGATCAGCGCGGCGACGATAGGCACCAGCCAGATCAGCGAAACACGAACGCGACGACGTTTGACCTCAGGGCGTGGCACTGAATCAGACGGGGGGAGGGTATTGTCAGACATCTTCAACCTCTGCATCCCAGATAAGCCGGGGATCGAAACTCATGGCGGCGAACATCGTCATCACCACTACCAGACCAAAAAACAGAATGCCGATACGCGGCTCGATGGTGCTCAGCTCGCGGAACTGCACAAGGGAGGCGACCAGTGCGACCACCAACACGTCGAGCATCGACCAATAGCCGATCAGCTCGATGAACCGGTAAAGGCGGGCACGTTCGCGCATGGCCCACTGGCTGCGGCGCTGGCAGGTAATCAGCAGCAGGCCCAGCACCAGAAACTTCACACAGGGGACCACCACGCTGGCCACGAAAATCAATATCGCGATGTCCCATGAGCCGCTTTCGAAAAATTCGATCACGCCGCTCATGATGGTGTTCTGGCTGCTGTTGCCCAGCAGCGAGGTATACATGACCGGCAACACATTGGCCGGTATGTAGAAAATCAACGCTGCAATCAGATATGCCCAGGTGCGGGCGATGCTGTTGGGTTTGCGTCGATGCACGGCAGAGTCGCATCGAGGGCAACACGTTACCTCTTCCGGGCAGGCGTAACCGCAGATGTGGCACAGAGAAAGCTTGTGTTCGCGGGCGAACGGTATGCCATTCATGCAGGCTCGACCCCCAGTTCATCCCACAGACTGCGGATGCCCTTGTTGGCAATCAATAGAATCAGCACCATCAACATGGCCATGGCCCAAAGGCCTACGCCCGGATGAACATCAAGCATGCCCGACAGTTTGATGATGGCAACCAGAATGCCCAGCATGCACACTTCGAGCATGCTCCAGGGACGCAGGTGCTCAAGCGCGCGCATGCAGGTCTTGAATCCGGGAGCGACAACGCCGCTGTTGGCGTGCAGCAACACCCAGAACAGCAGTGTGATCTGCAGCAGGGGGGCGAAAATGATCGACAGACCCGCCACCAGAGCGATGATGGTAATCCGCCCTTGGGCCAGTGCCTCCACCGATTCCCAGAGGGTGACTTCGTTGGTCAGTCCCTTCATGTTGATGCTGATGACCGGAAAGATGTTGGCAAAGATGAACAGCATGGCCGCAGCAATCGTCAATGCCAGCAACTGCTCGATCGACGTGTGACGCCCACGCCCGAGCACGGCTCGACAGCGAAGGCAGTAAGCGACTTCGCCGGGTTTCAAGGGCTGAGCTTCATAGAGCGAATCGCAGTGTTCGCAAATGATTAGAGCCGGTTGTTTTTCAGTGGAATGCACAGTGCTCATCGACGCCGTAGATGCAACTAACTGGGTTGAAAATTCGAGGCACGGAAAGATACCTCTTTATGGGATGCGTGGTCTTTTTTTCTGAGCGTCGCGCCACAAAACAGGCGGTATGAAGCATTGACCGTGAAGGACGGGGGTGGTTCATATGTCACTGAGCCATTATTCGTTCAGGGACTACGTAGACCAGAAAGCCGCCAGTGCCCCGTCGAGCGTCACGCAACAGCTGGCGGCAGGGTTCAAGGTCTTGCGGGGCGTGCGCGCTGTTTCAGGTAGCCCAGCAGCTGTCGTGCGGCCTGCGGTACGTTCTGCTCGTCGAACGTCATGCAAATGGCCCTGGCTTCGTCTTCAATGGTGATCTCGTACTGATTCAGGTCCCGGCCTTCATCATTGAATGCCTCGCCCGACTGATTCAGTCCGCTGTCACTTACCAGACGCTCCAGGTGCTCGGCCTCAGGGCGTTCCAGAGTCGCAGTGTCCACTTCACAGCGCTTGATCGCGCCAGCAAAGCCACCTGATTGCACTAGACAGACTTTCATTGTTAGGCCTCTTTGAGTGATTAAACCTTTACCCCGACCTTTTTCCAGGCCGCCTGGACGGCCTTCTTCGCATCTGCGCCAAAGCGTGGATCTGCGGCCACCTTGATACTGGTTCTGGCGCAATCGACGAACTGGCTGTCCGATGTCAACGCCAGCATCGTTTCATACCAGATTCTGCCGGCCACTTCCCAGGCATTTCCGCCCAGCGCCTTGGCCACCAGCACGAACGCCCGGTTGGGGATGCCTGAATTGATATGCACGCCGCCCCGGTCCTTGGCACCCGTATAAAGGTCCGACATGCTCGCAGGCTGCGGGTCGTCACCCAGGTCAGGATCGTTCGCGTAAGCGGTTCCCGGATGCTCCATGTCCCGAATGCCGCGCCGGGTAGGCGCGGGGACCAGTAGTTCCTTGCCGACCAGCCAGTCCGATTCGGCAGCGCTGGTGCCTTCTTTCCATTGGCGCACCAGCATGCCGAAGACATCGGCAAAGTGCTCATTCAGTGCGCCGGACTGGCCCCGATAATCAAGGTTGGACGTAAAGCTCTGCACACCATGGGTCAGCTCGTGGCCGATGACCTCAAGACTGCCGGTGAATCGTTTGAAAACCAGATCGTCACCATCGCCGTAAGCCATCTGGCTGCCATTCCAATAGGCATTGCTCAGTGGAACGAAATCACCCTGAAAATCCACTTCGGCGACATGCACGGTCGACACTAGTGCCATGCCGTTGTCGTCCAGAGAGTTACGCTCAAACAGCTGATTATAAAAATCGTAGACATCACCGGAACCGGCATAGGCTTCGTCCGCCGCCTCGTCGCCCGTCGGCCCCTGGCCTTCGGCGCGGATCAGCTTGCCGGGAAGCTGATCGGTGCCTCCAGCATCGTGAATCATGCGCTGTTTTTTGCCGTCAGGTGACCTGACCGCATGCATGGAGGGCATTGTCCGGGCACTCAGGCGTGAGGCCAGAAACGCCGAACTGCTGGTGAGGTTGGCAATGGCCCGCGAACTGATCAGTGCCTTGGGTGACTGCGCCATATGCTCAAGCATATAGGGCGGAATGAAGCATTGCAGGGGGTCTCGATCGCACATGTGGAACTCCTGTAGTGACACGCAGACGGCGGCAAGCCATCAATCAACATGGTCGCGAAGGGTTTGACATCGGATGCAGCGCTTTTATGCAGGAAATATCTGATTACAGGATCGTTCAGATCGAGTCACGCCTTACGCAGCCTGACAGGCGGGGGCGTCGAGCGCTCTTGACGGCTTCAAGCACCTGCGTCAACGCGACACACTGGCTCAATACTGGCGGGCAGGGTGCTAGACTCGCGCCACTTCAGACGAGGAGCAGACTTACGTGCGCAAGACGGTAATGATTTTGGCGATGCTGGCGTTGGCCGGATGCGATGCAGGCAACTCTCGAGCGACCGCCCGAGACAAGGCGCAGGACGCGGCCACGACAGCCCCGGCCACTGCTCCGCAATGGTTTATCCAGATGAACTCCAGGGAAGCGGTCAGCGATACAAGCGCCTGGCTGCTGGAGCGCAGCTACGCGCCGATCATCGTCTCGATCGACGGCAAGCAGCAGTTGCTGGTCGGGCCTTATCCGAGTCAGGCCGAGGCTGAGGAGCAGCGTGTCGCACTGCAAGCCAAGGTCAGCAAATCCCACCGTTTTGCCCAGCCGTCCGTTGTTCAATACAGCCGCTGACGGTTGTCACGGACATAAAAAAGGCGCGAACCCGTTTAACGGGTCGCGCTTTTTTATTTAACGGCGTGTCTAGATCAAGCTGCTATCAACGACGACCCAGCAGCAAACCTACCACCAGACCGAAGCCTGCAGAGATCGCTACGGTCTGCCACGGGTGACCACCGATGTAGGTTTCGGTCGCGTCTACCACAGGCTTGGTGCGCTCACGCACGCTCGACATGGAGTCCAGTGCCTGCTTGAGCTTGAGGCTCAGTTGCGCACGCAGTGTTTCAGCGTCTTCGCCGACCAGCGCCGCACTGTCCTTGAGCAGTTTGTCGGATTCCTCGATCAGTGCCTGCAGTTCGCTGAACGCCTGATCCTTGATCTGGTCGGCAGCATTTTGGGCAGAGGTCTTACGAGCCATGGCATTTTCCTTTCAAGTGATGGCAATAGTGATCAATGGAGTCATGGCCACCCTGAAAAGTTGCAACCATGTGAACGACCTGACGCCGGGCTCTGCAAAAAAAGGCCGGGACGGGTGTAAGATGCAGCCGTTTTTAGTCGTAGGTGATCGCTATGAGTTTCAATCTGGCCAACCGGCCCCTTCCTGAACGTGCTGCTATCGAAGATGAAAAATCACGTCTTTTCGATCTGTGGCAGAGCAATCTCGGCAAGGCCAAGGGTGAAGCCGCACGATTGATGGGCGAGCGTGCCAAGCGCAAGGGCAAATGGTCCGAATGGGTTCGCTCCGAACTTGACACCATGAGCCCGCCTGAATACGCCAACATGGTGCGCAGCGAAGTCAATCGTTTGATGGCCGCCGCCAAGTAAGCTTCCCCGGCTGCGTTCGGGTCAGCGCTCCTCGAAATCGGCGCTACGAGGGTCAAGCATGGCCAGGCTCTGGCGGCATTTGTTCAGCGCATCGCTGACAATTGGCAACCGAAACCAACCAGGAAGAGCCTTTTATGCCCGTATCAATCGTCGCCGCATTACAGCTAGGTGCCTCGCCGCAGGGCAAGGCAAAAACGCTTGAGCAGATAGTGGCCTACGAGCAGGCCATCCGGGAGGCGGGCGCACATCTGGTTGTGATGCCTGAGGCGCTCCTTGGCGGGTATCCAAAGGGCGAAACCTTTGGCACACAGTTGGGGTATCGCCTGCCTGAGGGGCGCCAGGCATTTGCCCGGTATTTCAACAACGCGATCGACGTGCCTGGTGAAGAAACCCAGGCGCTTGCCGAACTTTCCACTCGCACGGACGCCAGCCTGGTGATTGGTGTCATCGAGCGCTCGGGCAGTACGCTTTACTGCACGGTACTGTTCTTTGAGCCGCAAGGCGGGCTGGTCGCCAAACACCGCAAGTTGATGCCGACCGGGACCGAGCGTCTTATTTGGGGCAAGGGCGACGGCTCTACGCTGGCGACAGTCGATGCGCGGGCAGGGCGTCTGGGGTCGGCGGTGTGCTGGGAGAATCACATGCCCTTACTGCGCAACGCCATGTATGCCAAAGGGGTTGAAGTCTGGTGTGCCCCGACAGTGGATGAGCGGGAGATATGGCAGTGTTCGATGCGCCATATCGCTCATGAAGGGCGCATGTTTGTGGTCAGCGCCTGCCAGATCCAGGCCTCGCCCGAGTCGCTGGGTATCGAGGTGCCCAACTGGCCAGCTGATCGAGCGCTGATCAACGGCGGCAGCGTTATCGTCGGCCCGATGGGCGACGTGCTGGCAGGCCCGCTAACGGGTACTGCCGGCCTGCTGACCGCTGAAATCGACACCGACGACCTGATCAAGGCGCGATACGACTTCGATGTGGTCGGCCATTACGCGCGGCCGGATGTGTTCGAACTGGTGGTGGATGAGCGTCTCAGGCCTGGCGTTCGCTTTATCCGCGACTGATCACCAGGGATCACCTTCGGCCTGTCGCAAGTCCAGCGTGCCGCGGTCTTTGAAACGCATCGTGCCGAACAGCCCGCCAGCCAGCTTGCCGCGCAACTCGTAAGGTAGATTGTCCAGGCGCTGACTCTGGCTGAGGCCCAGTGCCTGGCGCAGCGCGGCAAAGGCGGAGACGCTGACAGGTACCACCAGCACCGCTTCGGAAAACGAGCCGATGGAGCCCTGCTGATTGCTCACGCCGGAGGCCAGCAGTCGGTCATTCACGTCAAGATCCAGCGCTACTCCACTGTAATCGATGGCCGTAGCGTTCGGGTTCTGCAGCCTGAGCGTCACAGCCATACGCAGCTCCAGTCCTTGGCCGGGTAGCGGCTCGATGCCCACGACGCTGATGTTCAGCGGGTCGCGATCGGGCAGGAGTGCGCAGGCGTTCAGCGCCAGAATCAGAAGGCTCGCGAACAAGACGCGCAGCGGTCGTAGCGACATTCGCCAGATCCTCAATGTGTGGGTGGTAATGGTGAGACCGCATGCAGATACGTAGATTCGCTCTGCATCGACAAGCCCGCTAATCTGCCTGTTTCAACCGTTGCGTCCTCAGGCGTTGAGGTTGATGATTTCAGCGATCCAATAACAACAAGACTGGAGATTGCCATGTCCATCGAAAGGACGACCCCTCATCAAGACCCTGTGGTCATTGTCAGTGCTGCCCGTACCCCCATGGGCGGCTTTCAGGGGGATTTGCTCGGCCTGAGTGCCACAAAGCTGGGCGCTGCGGCCATTCGCGCCGCCGTTGAGCGTGCCGCTGTCGACCCTCAGGACGTTGACGAAGTCCTGTTCGGTTGTGTGCTGCCCGCCGGGCTGGGTCAGGCTCCTGCCAGGCAGGCAGCACTGGGTGCCGGGCTTGGAAAGGGAACCCGGTGCACCACGCTCAACAAGATGTGTGGTTCAGGCATGCAGACCAGCATCCTGGCTCACGACATGCTAATGGCCGGCAGCGCCAGCGTAGTCGTCGCAGGCGGAATGGAAAGCATGTCCAACGCGCCTTATCTGCTGGATCGCGCCCGGGGCGGTTACCGCATGGGGCACGCAAAAGTGCTGGACCACATGTTTCTCGATGGTCTGGAAGACGCGTACGAGCCCGGTCGATTGATGGGCACCTACGCCGAGGATTGCGCGCAGTTGAACGGGTTCACTCGCGGAGCCCAGGATGCCTTTGCCCTGGCTTCGCTTACCCGCGCCCAGCACGCCATAGCTGATGGCCATTTCGAGGCCGAAATCGTCCCGCTTCAGGTTACGGTCGGCAAGGAGCAACGGCTCATCAGCCACGACGAGCAGCCTCCCAAAGCGCGTCTGGACAAGATTCCCACGCTTAAGCCTGCCTTTCGTGAGGGGGGAACGGTGACGGCCGCGAACTCAAGCTCCATTTCCGACGGCGCTGCGGCGCTGGTGATGATGCGTCAGTCCGAGGCGCTGCGCCGAGGCCTGAAGCCGCTGGCGGTGATCAAAGGGCACGCGGCCTTTGCCGACGAGCCTGGTTTGTTCCCCACAGCGCCTATCGGGGCCATCAAGCAGCTGTTGGCCAAGACCGGCTGGACGGTGGATGACGTTGACCTGTTCGAGATCAATGAGGCTTTTGCTGTGGTGCCTCTGGTTGCAATGAGCAACCTGGAAATCCCTCATGAGAAAGTGAACGTCAATGGTGGTGCCTGCGCGCTGGGACACCCCATTGGAGCGTCGGGTGCGCGCATTATCGTGACCCTGCTGGCAGCCTTGAAGCGTCGGCAATTCAAGCGGGGCATGGCCGCTATCTGCATCGGCGGCGGAGAAGCCACGGCGTTGGCGGTTGAGATAATTGATTGATATTTAAAAACAATGACTTAAAGGGTTTTCGTGAGGTCATTTATCAGGTTTTCCATATTTATGCCCATCTGGGTAAAAAAGGATAATTATCAATGCTTTATGAAACATTGTTGATAGAGATTAGAGATAAGATCGCACTCATCACTCTAAACCGTCCCAAGGCGCTGAATGCACTGAATGCCCAGTTGATCGACGAATTGAATCACGCGCTCGATGCTGTCGAAGCTGACGGGTCAGTAGGCTGCATTGTGTTGACCGGCTCCGACAAAGCGTTCGCTGCCGGGGCAGATATCAAGGAAATGGTCGATCTGACCTATCCGCAGATTTATCTGGATGACCTGTTCCGCGAAAGCGACCGGGTTGCTGCCAGGCGCAAACCGATGATTGCCGCTGTCGCCGGATTTGCGTTGGGCGGTGGATGCGAACTGGCGCTGATGTGCGATTTCATTCTGGCCGCCGATAACGCCCGTTTTGGTCAGCCGGAAATCAATCTGGGCGTATTACCGGGCATGGGAGGCACCCAGCGTCTGACCCGTGCCGTCGGCAAGGCCAAGGCCATGGAAATGTGTTTGACAGGGCGCCTGATCGACGCTCAGGAAGCAGAGCGCGCGGGACTGGTGTCGCGCGTGTTGCCTCTCGAACAGTTACTCGACGAGGCCTTGAAGGTCGCTGCCGTGATCGCTGAAAAATCGCTTCCTGTCGCGATGATGGTCAAGGAAAGCGTCAATCGGGCCTTTGAGGTCAGCCTGGCCGAGGGTATCCGCTTCGAACGGCGCGTGTTCCATGCTTGCTTCGCCAGTCAGGATCAGAAGGAAGGCATGCAGGCATTCATCGAAAAGCGCGCCGCCGATTTCAAGGACTGTTGAGCTTCAGGGGCTCGATAGCCTTACGCGCCGCACTGCCTGAGCGCTTCAAGCTGCTGATGGGTCCAGTTCTGCTGGAAGTAGGCATGCAGGTCCACACACTGACCGGGGTGGAACAGATGCAGGTCGTGCGGCGTCAGGTGATACTCCTTGGCCAATCGATGGCGCTGCGCTTCGCTCAGCCCCAGATAGCCCTGTTCGTCGGTCGTGCCCTCGAACAGGAAATGCTCCCGGGCCAGTCTGGCCAGGTGGTGCAGGTCAGGCTCAGGCATGCGCACGATGTACCAGATCCTTCCTGCGAGCGGGGCACCGTGCAAGCCCGGTTGCGTGGTAAGACGCAGGTCGCTCAGGGGCAGGGTTCTGGGTGACCTTTCTGTGGGCTGCGGCGCGAAGAGGGTTGCAGCGCCCGACACGCAAACCCCGTCCGGCGTCAGGTGCAACTGAGCCACCGAGCTGCGTAGAGTCAGGCCCTTGTCCGATTCGATACGCAAGTGCTGGTTGCAAAGCAGCTGAATGTAAGCCGGTGACCTGAAGTCGATGCCTTCAAGGCACACCCGTACGTCCTGTTCAGCTTCGTTTTTTCTCACGATGGAACGTATGACAGGGCGATCAGGGTCGTTGTCCAGATGGTCGACCAGCACACGAGCGCCGACGCGCAGTTGTCCGATTCGGTAAGCATCGCTGCACATGACCTGCGCCAGCGGCCAGCGCCCGAGAGGGGCGTCGGGAATCTCGTCTTTTTGCCAGTCGAAGCGGATGCTGCGGTGTGTCGAGGGGTCGATGTCTGCATCGTCATTAAGGCCCGGCATCAGCGTCGCGACATGTACCTGGTTGATACGAGGTCTGGGATGGTGGATCGCTGCACGAAACGGCATGGCCCAAGGGATCACCTTGAATTCATTGGCATAGCTGTCCGTTTTTTCACCGGTGGTTTGCGGCCAGCACGGTTCTGTGTCAGGCAGCGCGCTGATGACCAACGCTGTGTCGTGAGCAGTGTGGCCGTCGAGCAGGTGCAGCTGCCTGCCTGTGTGGTGCACCTCGGTCAGTAGCCAGTGATCGTTGAGCAGCGGCTCTGGATGATCCAGCACATGCACGATTTCGCCGCTGCGCAGGGCTGCCTGGTTGCTGCAGCCCTTGATGTCACGGTGTTCACAGCGAATGCGCTCCAGAGCCCGGACGCTGCGCTGCTGCAGGCACGCTGTTTCATGATCCAGCCAGCCATGCGCCGCCGTTTGCTCGAACGGCTCATTGATGGCGTGGGCGTCCGGCGCTGGGTGCTCCGGCGGGGCCATGGGCTGCACAGCTAGTCCTGTCTGTCGGGCAGGCCTCGTCCGGTTGGCTCGTATCGACCGATGCTCGGCCAGATGAAACAGCTGCGGCTCACCGGCATCTTGCATGTCGTCTGGATTGAACCGCAGGGGTAAGGTCCTTTCCGGAAAACTGACCGGATCATCCGAAAACACCAATACAGGGCCATGAGCGGTGTGCTCGAAGCGGAAGTGGATGCCGTCTTCTTCGCACAGACGCTGCAGAAAATGCAGGTCGGTTTCAGCGTATTGGACGCACAGCGGGCGATGCAGGTAGCGGCCTGTCAAATGTTCGAAACGGTAGGTGTCGTTTGCGATGCCATGGTTTTCCAGCAGTTGCCTGATCAGGTCTGGAGTGCTCGCGCCGTGGTAGGCGCGGCTTCTTCTGCAGCGCGCCAGTGCCTGCAACTCGGGCATCACGGCAACGCGATAATGCGTCAGGCCGATGCCGGCATAAACCTGCTCAGCCTGATGGATCTGGCCACGCACACCCTTATCGGAAAGACCGAAGCGAAAAAACGCATCTCGACCCAACAGGCTGGCAGGGTCAATGGGGGCATCAGTGCTGATCAGATCGATATCGAAGCGATAGACTTCGTTCAAGGCTTCCAGGCCGGTAAAGCTGATGACATGCAGATCCATCTGGCAGTCGGCAATCGCCAAGGTCATTGGCATTTGCGGGTCTTTGCACATCTTCGGGCTCTCCCACCATCCAGTTCAGGGTGGGAAGGGTACGAAATGCTCGGACTCAAAGGCATCGTTGCAAGGTTTTTCAGAAAAGGACTACACAACAAGGCGTACAGCGCAGTGTGAGGATGCCGGTTTGGCGGACACCTTGCCTCGTTCGTTTGGTCACCAATGCGGCGACAGGGGTTTCATCCGACGCGATCAGGTATAAAATGCGCCGCGCCGGAGGCATGAATGCCGGCACCTTATTTTTAACGCCTTGCCACAGTCGCGGCCTGCTTTGCTGCAGGCGCGACGGGCAAGGCGTATACCGGATCGAGAGAGCAGACATGGGCGCACAGTGGAAGGTCAAGCATAAAGAAGCGGCAGCCAACGCCAAGGGGCGTACGTTCGGCAAGCTGTCCAAGGAAATCATGATCGCTGCCCGCGCGGGTGCCGATCCCGACATGAACTCTCGCTTGCGTCTGGTGGTCGAGCAGGCAAAGAAAGCGTCCATGCCGCGTGAAACCCTGGAGCGAGCGATCAAGAAGGGCGCAGGCCTGCTGGGCGAAAGCGTCAACTTCGAGCGCCTGACCTACGAAGGTTTCGCGCCGCATCGCGTGCCGGTGATCGTTGAATGCCTGACTGACAACATCAACCGCACCGTCTCAGAAATCCGTGTGCTGTTTCGCAAGGGGCAATTGGGCGCAGCCGGTTCGGTCTCATGGGACTTTCATTATCAAGGCATGATCGAAGCGGTGCCCGTTTCACCGGATGCCGATCCGGACGAAGCCGCCATCGAAGCCGGTGCCCAGGACTGTGAGCCGGGCGAAGAGGGTGCGACCCTGTTCCTGACCGAGCCTACCGATATGGACGCCGTGTGCAAGAAGCTGCCCGAGTTCGGTTTCACGGTGCAGTCCGCGCAATTGGGCTATCGCCCTAAGAGCACAGTGGATGGCCTGACGGATGAGCAGATGGCCGAAGTCGAAGCATTTCTTGAAGCCATCGACAATCACGACGACGTGCAAAACGTCTATGTGGGTCTGGCAGGCTGATCAGCCCGAGCTTTTGACGTGGGGCGCCTCAGGCGCTCCACGCCTGCAATTGCAGGTGCACGTCCGCGAGCAGCGGTCTCAGGCTGCAGTCGGCCTGGGTGCAGCTCGCTTGAAGTGCGTGCAGTTGATCAATGATCGCGGACTCTTCGCGCTGCACATCGCAACGTTCCAGCAATTCTCCCAGCAAAATACCGAAAGCCCGCGTTTCGATGCGCTCCAGCGCGTCCCCCATTGACACCGAGGGATGAAAGGAGGCCGCGCCGAAATCACCCAGCAAACAGTTGCCGTTGTCCTGCCTGAGTATGTTGTGGCCGTACAGGTCGCCGTGGGTGAGGCCGCAGGCGTGCAGGTGTGCGGTAACCGAGGCGATGCCGGTTGCCAGGCGCAGCAGTTCGGGCAGTGAAAACCGGACACCGGGGTCGTAGACGTCGCGGCTGCAGGAATCCAGGCTGGGCGGGCCTGCCAGGTTGCTGAAGTCGGGCGCTATCAACTCCATCACCAGGCCCTGTGGCGCTGAAGGGTGCTCGCAGACCTTGCCCAGCACCTCAATCAGGTGCGCATGGCGACCTGCCGCGATGCAGGCGTCCATTTCATTGAGCGGTGAGCCATCGCTGGTCACGCTGCCCTTGTACAGTTTCACTGCGACCTTTTGCGGACCACTTGCCTCTTGCCAGATCGCCTGCTGAATAACGCCTGAAGCGCCTTCGCCCAGACGCTGTTCCAACTGCAAGTGCTGCCAGGGAATGCGTCGGACCGGAAGCTGCGAACGCGCCGGGCACAGCGGATTGTCGGCATAGGCAAGCCAGGCCAGGCTTGGCAGCTTCAGCAGCCAGTCGGGCAATTCACTCATGCGGTTCGCGGCGATACGAATCAGCTCAAGCTGGTGACAGTCGGCCAGCGTCGAGGGCAATGCCTGCAGCCTGTTACCTGCCAGCATCAGTTTTTGCAGATCGGGACGGCGGCCTAACTCGTCGGGTAACGACTCGATCCGGTTATCGGTCAGGATCAGCCAGCGCAGGCGCGGCGGCAATGCAGCAGCGCTGACCCTTTCAATCTGGTTGGCCTTGAAGCCGACAATGCGCAATTGCTTGCACTTGCCTATGCATTCCGGCAAGTGGGTGAACGCGTTATCGGACCCGAACAGCACACGCAGGTGCGTGAGACGATGCAGGTCGTCGGGCAGGCTGCTCAATGAATTGCCGCTGAGATTGAGGACTTCCAGCGTGTCCGCCAGATCGAATATTTCCCGTGGAAATTCAGTCAGGTCACAGGACAGGTCAAGGCGTCGAATGCCCGCCAGTTTGCCGGCGCGCAGGTCTGCGAGGGTATGCATGAGTCGGTTCGATCAGTAGTCGGACATGGCGCGCATGATAGCGGGTGTTTCGGCGCACAGCCGCACAAATCACCCCTCAGGACAGGCAGCGGTCCACGCAGCGATGCACAGCCGCCAGGGTTGGCGGTGACTCGGCGTACAGAATCCGGTAAATCATGGGTGCGACGATGGCGTCTATCAGTTCGTCGGCCGTTGGCGACTGTTCATGACGGTTACGTGCACGATCAATGATGGTCTGTAGCTGTTCGCGTACCCGAGATGCGCATTTACCTGCGCAGTTCGAGGTGCTGGCCGCCACGTCACGCATCATCTCGCGGCCGGGGGCGGACGACATTTCGTCCAGGTACATTTCACTCCAGACCAGCAGGTCCTGGCGCAGGCTGCCATGGTCGATGGGTTCGTCGGGGCGCAAGCGCTCGACAGCGACGTCAGCCAGCAGGCTGGTGAGATCGCCCCAGCGTCGATAAATGGTCGACGGGGTCACGCCAGCCCGAGCCGCGATCATGGGGACACTGAGTGCAGAGCGCTCCTGCTCTTTCAGCAGGTCGCGAACAGCGCGGTGAATGGATTCCTGTACGCGGGCGCTGCGCCCCCCGGTGCGTATTGCTTCTTTGATAGCCATACAGCGGACCTTAACACAAAGTATTTGCTTTAAGCGGTGAGCAGTCGCACACTCCGCAAAAGCTAATTCATAGCTTTAGTAATGAGCGTCAGCGGAGAGTGTACCTATCTCCCTTCCTTTGCAGAACACGCAACCTGATGATCGGGGGCCTCGTCACCTGATGTTTCTGGCGTTCACGACCCTGTGTTTCTTTGCCGCGTCCAGCACGCCCACGCCCCTTTATCACCTGTATCAGGAAGCGTGGGGCTTTTCTTCCGCAATGCTCACGCTGATTTTCGCCGTCTATGCATTCAGCCTGCTGGCGGCGTTGTTGATGGGCGGTTCGTTGTCCGATTATCTGGGGCGGCGGCCGGTTATTTCAGGGGCCTTACTAATCCAGTCAGCCTCCATGCTGTTGTTCATATTCGCCACCGACGTGACCTGGCTGGTGATGGCGCGACTGATTCAAGGTTTTGCCACGGGGCTCGCCGCCAGTGCGCTGGGGGCGGCGCTGTTGGACAGCGATCAGGCCAGGGGGCCTTTGATCAACAGCATTTCTCCGATGCTGGGGATGGCGTTGGGCGCGCTGGGCACTGCAGCGCTGGTGCAATTTGCGCCGCACCCCTTGTTGCTCGCCTATTGCCTGCTGCTGGCCGCGTTTGTCGGGCAGGCCCTTTATCTAAAGCGGGTCCCGGAAACAGCCAGCCCGCAACCTGGTGCCTGGCAATCGCTCAAGCCTTCGTTGCATGTGCCCGTGCAAGCCCGGCGCATGCTGTGGCTGGTGTTGCCTGTCGATATTGCAGCCTGGGCGCTGGGTGGCTTCTTTCTGTCATTGAGCCCGTCGCTGCTGGCGGCCGCCACCGGCTCGACTTCGCCGCTGGACGGCGGATTCGCAGTGGCGGCGCTGACCCTCAGCGGCGCGATGGCTATCCTGATCTTGCGCCAGCGCGCGCCCGAGCTGGGGCTGTGGGTAGGCGCGAGCTTCATGACGGTCGGTGTCTCGGTGATCCTGCTGGCGATCAATACAGGCCTCTTGTGGCTGTTCTTTGGCGGCACAGTGGTTGCCGGCATCGGTTTCGGCTCGAGTTTTCTCGGCGCGTTGCGCATGCTCATGCCGCTGGCGCACGTGCATGAGCGGGCCGGGCTGATGTCGGCCTTTCTGGTACTCAGTTACCTGGCGTTCTGCATGCCGGCACTGGCTGCAGGTTTTGCCGCACGTTCGTTTGGTCTGGTGATGACCAGCAATGTGTATGGGGCGATCGTCATTGCGCTGGCGATAATGGCCCTGGCGGGGCTGATGGTGCGGCGTGACGCGACGGCAGAAGCCGTCTCTCGAGATGAGCGTGTTGCCTGACTGCTGGAGCAGACCAGCGGTTGACCTGCCGGGAAACGCTGTTTTAAAGGTGGGAGGCCGGCAAGCCGTCTCCCACACTCTGTCATCGATCTTGAGCCGTCAGCGCAAATCCCGAACCATTTCGGCCAGCACGCTCAAGACATCCTTACCCAACTGCGCCGAGCGCTTACCGGACCAGCCGGTGGTCGGGTCAGGGGCGTTGTCGTTGTCCTTGAACGGCATCTCCAGCGTCAATGCCAGGCATTTGTAGCGCTCGCCAACGCTGTTGCAGGCCAGGTTCATGTTGGCCTGGCCCGGAGCGCTGCGGGGATAACCGTAAACGCTCTGGAAATCGACGGTCATCTCACCCAAGCGACGCCGGAACTGTTCTTCAAGTTGCTGCTGCTTTGCGGTATAGCCCGGATTGCCTTCGCAGGCGGCCGTGAACACATAGGGAATCTCCTCGTCGCCATGCACGTCCAGGAACAGGTCGACCCCGTACTGCTCCATTTGCTGTTTGACGAAGAACACCTCTGGGCTCAGCGCTTCGGTGCTGTCCTGCCAGGCGCGGTTCAGGTCCTTGCCGTTGAAGTTGGTGCGCAGGTGGCCATGAAAGGCACCGTCGGGGTTCATGTTCGGCACCAGATACAGGTCGGCATTGGACAGAAGCTGATCCATTGCCGAGTCACCCTGTTGCTGAAGGCGCTCGATGACGCCCTCCATGAACCATTCGGCCATGTGTTCGCCGGGGTGTTGCTGGGCAATGATCCAGATAGTGCGCTTGCCCTCGGCTCCGTCGCCCTTGCGCAGTAGCTGGATATCGCGCCCCTCGACACTCTTGCCCGTATCCAGCAGTTGCATCCCGGCCTGCTCCAGGGCTTGTTCGATCAGTGCGTCATGACGCGCGCGGCTGTAAGGTTCGAAGTAGGCGAACCAGATCTGTGGCTGGCTCGGGGACAGACTGAAGTTGAGCGCCTTGCCATCAAAGCTGGACGGGACCCTGAACCAGGTCTGGTGATCATAGGATGCGACCGCGTTGTAACCGGTCCATGCAGTGCTGAAGGTCGACTCACTGGCGTTGGTCAGGCTGAAACCGTGGGACACACCGACTTCCATGCCCTCGACCTTGAAGTGGAACCACTGAAAATGGCCACTTTGGGTGTCAGGTCTGATTGCCAACCTGACACAGGTTGGATCGCTGGCATCCAGTACCTGAATGTTGCCGCTGTCAAAGTCTGATGTGAGGGTGAGAGTCACGGTGCGTTCCTGTGTGCGTAGGCCTGTGTAGACAAGTGCCTTTCAAGGCACTCACTGTACACCGGTCGCCACGACCCTGACTTATCTGGAACGGTCATCCAGCGTCAGGAAAAGGTCTCGGCGGTGACCATCAGGCTGCAGATGAACGCTGTGAACAGACACCAGCCCAGATAAACGCGGCGTTTGCGTCGATGCCAGCCGCTGGCGCCGATCAGCGAGGCAGGTGCCTGCAGCTCGCGCCAAATGCGTTCACTGTTCTGGAACGCCGCAAGGTGCGCAGCGTCCGCATCAAGCCAGTGACGGAATTCTATCCGTTCGCTCGCTGTAGCGGTCGGGCTCTGCAGGTGTACATACCAGCGGCTGGCCTGCTCCTGGATGGCCTCGCTGTGACATGCGGTCTGGCGATGGATCTGCCTGAGGACCCTGAACATGGCGCGCTCTACCTTGGCGGGGTCGACCTCCACAAAGCGGGCAATGTCCGTGTAGGACAGTCCGTCGAGGCGACTGAGCAGAAAGATCTGGCGGGTGCGGCGCGAGAGCCTGTTCAGGCACCGGCCCAGTTGAAGAATTTGAAGGGTCGGCAGTGGGGCGGGCAGCCTGGCGGGCAGGGGCAATAGAGATGAGAGTTGATTACTCATGATGTATCGCTCGCTGATCTTCCATAGAAATTCTTCCTTAAGCCGATAGGTTCAATCCATGACGCAGCCAGACTAATGAATTCGAGAATCATTCTCAAGTGAAAAGGTGCTGCAATTACCTTTTTAATGCGGCCTCTGGCCATTTCTTGCAGAAAAACAGAAGCCCGGCTCGCAGTGTTTTGATAATATCCGCGCCATCGCGCTCAACCAGCGCAGCCATTTATAAAGCAACGTGCGACACCCAGACTTCATTAGCCTGAAGCAGCGAAAAAAACCAAAAAAAAGACCCGGCAAAAAAGCCGGGTCAAAAACCGTGATTAGCCTGATGAGGAGATAATCTGGAAGTCGACCTAAGACTTCCGGGTTATCCAGCCAGTCTCGCGACCAGCTGATGCAATAATAATCATTATCATTTGCAAGTCAAGTGTTTTTCTTGCCCTCATTGAAACAAATAATCCATCAGTAACCACTGATGGATTTTTCCATTGCCCGCCAATCGGCGCTCTGCGCTCAATCCAGCGGCAACTCGGTAGTGCGCTTGACCGTGCTCATGGCGATATTGGAGTGCGCCTCGTGCACATGAGGCAGTTGCAGCAGATGATCACGCAGGAAGCGCTCGTAGCTGGCAATGTCCTGTGCCACGACCTTTAGCATGAAGTCCATCCCCCCCGCCATGGTGTAGCACTCCAGCACCTCCGGGTGGCCGATGATGGCCTCTTCGAACTCGGCCAGGTAACGCCTGCCATGCCCCGATAACTTGACCTCGACAAACACCGTCATGCTCAGCCCCAGCTTTTGCGCGCTGAGCAAGGCAACGGTGCGTTCGATCACGCCGTCTTCCTGAAGCCTGTGAATGCGACGCCAGCAGGGCGATTGGGACAGTTCCACCCGCTCGGCAATTTCTGCCGCCGACAGGTCGGCGTCATGCTGCAACAGGCGAAGAATCTTGCGATCGATAGGGCTCAATTTAAGCTGCATGAATTGACCTTGTTTTTTGTTTTTTTCGAAAAAGGCATGCTCAATATCAGCAGATATTTGCCAATTTAGAAAGAAAAAGCCTCTTTTCTACAGGCAGTCTAATGACAAGGCCGCCGGGCTGGACCGTCCCGGCGAAATGGACCTTATTCATAAGAAAGCCTGAATAAAAACAAGAGAGGTATCTGCATGTCCCTGGCTGATATTCGTCTGGATGATAAATACCGGCTCGCCACCGGCAACCTGTACCTCACCGGTACGCAGGCCCTGACCCGGCTGCCGATGCTGCAAAAGCAGCGTGACGAAGCGCGCGGGCTGAACACGGCGGGGTTCATTTCCGGCTATCGCGGGTCGCCATTGGGGAATCTGGACAAGAGCCTGTGGGACGCCAAGGAATACCTCCAGCAAAACGCCATCCATTTTCAGCCCGGCATCAATGAAGAGCTGGCCGCCACAGCGGTGTGGGGCAGCCAGCAAGTGAACCTGTTTCCGCAAGGCAAATACGACGGTGTATTCGCGCTCTGGTATGGCAAAGGCCCCGGTGTGGATCGCTGCGGCGATGTGTTCAAGCACGGCAACTCGGCCGGCGTTGGCGCCAATGGCGGGGTGTTAATCCTCGCGGGCGACGATCATGGCTGCAAGTCCTCCACCATTGCGCACCAGAGCGAACACGCCTTCATCGCGTCGATGATCCCGGTGCTCAACCCCAGCAACGTCCAGGAAATTCTCGACTACGGCATCATCGGTTGGGAGCTGTCACGCTACAGCGGTTGCTGGGTAGCGATGAAGACCATCGCTGAAAACGTAGATTCGTCTGCAGTCGTGGAAGTCGATCCGCTGCGCATGCAGACTCGCATTCCCGAAGATTTCGTACTGCCCGAAGGCGGTTTGCACATTCGCTGGCCTGACCCACCGCTGGCGCAGGAAGCACGACTCAACACCTACAAGATCTACGCCGCCAGAGCGTTCGCCCGTGCCAACCAGTTGAACAAAGTGGTCATCGACTCCGCGCAGCCACGGCTGGGCATCGTCACCACGGGCAAATCCTATCTGGATGTGCGTCAGGCCCTTGAAGAACTGGGCATTGATGAGCAACTGTGTGATCAGGTCGGCATCCGGGTATTGAAGGTCGGCATGAGCTGGCCGCTGGAGCCGGTGTCGGTGCATGACTTTGCCCAAGGCCTTGACGAGATTCTGGTCGTCGAAGAGAAGCGCAGCGTCATCGAGGATCAGATGACCGGCCAGCTCTATAACTGGCCCGTGGACCGCCGCCCGGTGGTGGTGGGCGAGTTCGACGAGCAGGGCCGTTCGCTGTTGCCGAACCTGAGTGAACTGACACCTGCAATGATCGCGCGGGTCATCGCAAAACGGCTCGCGCCGTTCTACAGCAGCCCGCAGATCGAAGCGCGTCTGCAGTTTCTCAGTGAGAAGGAAAAGGCCCTGCAGGCACCGCTGTTCAATACCCAGCGCACGCCACATTTCTGCTCCGGTTGTCCGCATAACACCTCCACCCGCGTGCCGGAAGGCAGCAGGGCCCTGGCTGGTATCGGCTGTCACTACATGACGATCTGGATGGACCGGGCGACCGACACCTTCACCCAGATGGGCGGCGAGGGCGTGACCTGGATCGGCCAGGCACCGTTTACCGAAACCCCGCATGTGTTCCAGAACCTTGGGGATGGCACCTACTTTCACTCAGGGCATCTGGCCTTGCGGGCCGCCGTCGCTTCCAAGGTCAACATCACCTACAAGATTCTCTACAACGATGCCGTGGCCATGACGGGCGGGCAGCCTATCGATGGCGTGCTGCGTGTCGATCAGTTGAGTCGTCAGGTATTCAATGAAGGCGTGCAGCGTATTGCGCTGGTGTCGGACGAGCCCGACAAATATCCGAACCGCGAAGGTTTCGCGCCGATCACCACCTTTCACCATCGGCGTGACCTGGACAGCGTGCAGCGTGAGTTGCGCGAGTTCAAAGGCGTTTCGGTGATCATCTACGACCAGACCTGCGCCACCGAGAAGCGTCGCCGCCGCAAGCGCGGCACAATGCCGGATCTGGAAAAGCGCGCCTTGATCAACCCTGCGGTATGTGAAGGCTGCGGCGATTGCGGCGTGAAATCCGGCTGCCTGTCCGTGCTGCCCAAGGAAACCGCTCAGGGCCGCAAGCGTGAAATCGACCAGAACGCCTGCAACAAGGATTTCAGTTGCGTTGAAGGCTTCTGCCCAAGCTTCGTGACCGTTCACGGCGGCAAACTGCGCAAGCCGGTTCTGCCGCAACAGGTCCAGGCGTTTGCCTCGCTGCCGGAGCCGACGCTGCCGTCGCTGGAGCGGCCGTTCAATATTCTATTGCCTGGCGTGGGTGGTACGGGTGTGACCACGGTCGGCGCAATGCTGGGTTATGCCGCCAATCTGGAAGGCAAGGGTTGCAGCGTGCTGGATCAGGCGGGGCTCGCGCAGAAGTTCGGGCCGGTGGTCAGCCACATCCGCATCGCCGCTCGCCAGCAGGATCTGTTCGCGGTGCGTATCGCCGCAGGCGAAGCGCATTTGCTATTGGGGTGTGACCTTCTGGTGGCTGCCGGGCCGGATGCGATTGCCAAACTGGACAGCGCCATTTCCCATGCCGTGGTCAACAGTCAACAGACCCCGACGGCGGAGTTCACGCGTAATCCGGACGCAGTGTTCCCGGTCGAGGCGATGAAGCAGACCATCATTGATGCGGTAGGCGCTGAGAAAACCCACTTTGTGGAAGCCACTTCGCTGGCGACCCGTTTGATGGGCGACAGCATTGCCAGCAACCTGTTCATGCTCGGTTATGCCTATCAACTGGGCCTGATCCCGTTGACGTCGCAGGCCATCGAAAAGGCCATCGAGCTCAACGGCGTGTCAGTCAAACTCAATCAGCAAGCCTTTTTGTGGGGCCGCCGCACCGCTCATGATGCTGCTGCGGTCGAAGCATTCGTCAATCCGAAACAAGAGGCGGCCGAGCCGTCGCAACTGACGCTGGAACAACGCATTCAGAGCAATGTGGATACGCTGGCCGAGTACCAGAACCGTGCCTATGCCGACCGCTACCTGACGCTGGTGCAGCAGGTTCGCGACGCCGAGTCGCGGCTGTTTCCGGGGCAGCCGCTGGCCCTGACCGAAGCGGTGGCGTTCAACTACTTCAAGCTGTTGGCCTACAAGGATGAGTACGAGGTGGCGCGGCTGTACAGCAATGGCGATTTCACTCGGCAACTGCAGGCGCAGTTCGAAGGCGATTACCGTCTGGAGTTTCATCTGGCACCGTCCTGGCTTGCCAAGCGCGACCCGCACACCGGGCAACCGCGCAAACGCAGTTTCGGTCCGTGGATGTTGCGGGCGTTCGATGTGCTGGCCAAATTCAAGTTTCTGCGTGGCACGGCTTTCGACCCGTTTGGCCGCAGCCTGGAGCGCCAACAGGAGCGTGAGCTTATTAAGCGCTATGTCAGCGATATCGAGTTGATCCTGCAACACTTGCAGGCGGGCAATCGCCACACGGCGTTGAGTCTGGCGCGCTTGCCTGAGCGGATTCGCGGCTACGGGCACGTCAAGGAAAGCGCGATGAACGCCGCAGCCTTGCAGGCAAGTGTGTTGCGTCGCAGCCTGGAGAGTGGCGAGGTGGCAGCGCCGAAACTGTACGAAGTGGCTGCATAAGACCTTGTGAGGCGGTTCGCTTGACCGGTCGGACAAGCGATCCGCTTCATTCTGAAGGCCGAAACACGTGTGCGTGACCTGCACGATACAGCGATGACTCGCTGAACGTGTCGTTCGCCAGCACTCGACCTACCACGATCAATGCGGTGCGCCGAAACCCTTTGGTCTGCACTTTCTCTTCTATATCGGCGAGCGTGCCCTGCACCCAGTCCTGATCAGGCCAGCTGGCGCGGTGCACCACGGCAATCGGGCAGTCCGCTCCATAGTGCGGGACGAGTTCTTCGATGATCCGGTGCAGGTTATTGACCCCCAGATGAATCGCCATGGTCGCTCGATGTTGAGCCAGGCTGGCCAACTCTTCGCCGGGCGGCATTGAGGTCTTGTCGGCATAGCGGGTCAGGATCACGCTTTGCGAGATGTCCGGCAGGGTCAGTTCGGTGCCCAGCAGCGCAGCACAGGCTGCTGTCGCCGTGACGCCGGGGATGATTTCGAAAGGAATGCCCAGTTCCCGCAGATGGCGGATCTGCTCACCAATCGCGCCATACAGGCTCGGGTCTCCCGAATGCACCCGCGCCACATCATGGCCCTGCGCATGGGCTTCCTTGATCAGGTCAATGATCTGTTTCAGGTGCAATGCGGCGCTGTTGACGACCTGAACGGCTTGATTGCCTTCCAGTACCGCCACCGGCACCAGCGAGCCTGCGTAGATAATGATCGGGCAACTGCGGATCAGGCGTTGACCCTTGACGGTGATCAGCTCCGGGTCGCCAGGGCCTGCGCCGATGAAAAAAACAGTCAATGAAATCTCCAGAATCGGGTTGAGGGCGCCATTATCCGCCCTTGGCAGGGCTCGATGCCAAAGCAAAGGTGGCTTGGGCGTTCTTCTGGCGGCTGATTGCCAGTGCTGCGGTGCCGTCCCCAAGGCTGGCTGCCAGGGCCAGCGCTGTCCCTTCTGCTACCCCGTGGCAGCCCGTTGTGTTGAGCGTCTGTGCTGAGCGATGCGTCATGTGCAGCTCCCATGACACCAGCTCTGCCGCGTGAAAGAACACCAGCGGCACGTCCAGTTGCCTGGCCAGTTCCAGCAAACCAGGCTCGTCACGCTTCAGGTCAATGGACGCCAGGGCTGTGACGTCACGGATGTCCAGCCCGGGGGCTTGCAGATGGTGTTCAATCAGCTCACGCAACACCCCGGCGGGGCAGCCGCGCCGGCAACCCAGGCCCACGACCATGACGGGCGTGGGCAGGGCGTGGGTCTGCTCAGGCCGTATGCGGTTCGGCATGCTGCAGGTCCACGTTGTTACGGCGGAACAACCAGGCGCTGATCAGCCCCATCGCCACCCAGAACACGGCGTTGGTCAGCAGCGACGCAATAATGAACTGTGATTCCAGCGCTTCAGGCGCAAGGCTTTCATGAACCAGTGGTTGCGGTGCGCCGATCACGTGAGGCACGAGCAGAATGGCAACCCCCAGTACTTTGAGCAGCAGGTTCTGACCGAAGACCAGCAGCGCAATGCCAGCAGCCGTGGAGGCTGCGGTGCCAATCCACCAGAACTGGCGCTGGCTGAGTTCGGCGGCGGCAGTGCCCGGCAATTCCGGCGGCAGGCCCAGGGTCGGTGCCAGTACGAATACCGCGAAACCCGCCAGACCCCACCAGACGCCCTGAACGGTGCTCCCCGGAGCGCGCAAGGTATAAAGCCCGGCGAGCATGAACGCGAAGCCTACTGCTACGACCAGATTGCCGCCGGTGGTAGACAGCACGCGCTGCCAGCCGTTTTCCGGCTCCCAGGCGGCTTCATCGTGTGCATGAGTGTGCTCGGCCGCAACACCGGCTGCATGTTCATGGACCTGCTCGGCAGGGGCGTTTTCATAGGTTTCTGCCTGCTGGATCAGCGGGGACACCCAGAAACTTTGTACCAATGTCAGCAGCAACGCTGCCAGCAGGCCGGTGAAGCCTGCGGTGGGCACGATTCGCTTGAACATTGTGTTGTCCTCAATGACAAGGGAAGGCGGCGCTGTGACGGGTGTCATGCGCAGCATTGTGCACCGCGGCGATGTGCGAAAAACCGGCGAAGTACACCAGGCACGCGCCCAGTAGCGCCGCGCTGATCGCTGCGCTCAGGCGTTGGGTACGGGTGGAGCTGGCTGCGGCCGATGGGCTGCTGCTGATGGTCGTCATGGCGTTCCCTCTAGAGTTGTAGCGTCTTGAGTGTGAAAGCAGGCCATGCGCACAGATACCCACTGACGGGCGTCAGAGGTTTCAACGGCGCCCGCCCACCGCGGGTGTGTCATTTGAAAACGTAGCGGGCCGGTCTCCGGGCTCGCGAGGGGCAAGACAATGATGTCCAGCCGTTGAAGTCACCTTCCCATGCCGAAGCACAGTGGATCTGACTTCCTCTCGCTTACCGTTGCGGGGGCAGCACCGGACTTGCTCAGCAATCTGAGCGCACCGGTTTCCCGTTTCACCCCGTGAGGGGCACCCGTAACAAGGCGCACAGGAGACCATGCGCAGTGCGGGATCGTCAATCTCAACGATTGACCTGTCAGCGGGCACTGCGTAGCCTTGCCGGTTCGAGGTTCTTCGCTTGCAGTCCAGTGCTCAAGCGCAGCTAAGACGGGAATGCGGTCGATGCCGCAGCTGCCCCCGCAACTGTAAACGGTCATGTTCATCGCACAGCCACTGCTCCGGCGGGAAGGCGCGATGAATGCGTATTGGCGAGGCTTGGACAGTCCGCTGAGCGCCACCGTAAGCCAGGAGACCTGCCTCGAACCGGGCCAAGGCCTGCGAATTCTCATTACAACCGGGCGGGGTGATCCGGTGGCGATTTGATCCGTGTGCATCGCACGCGGCTCTCGTCCTGTTCGCCCGCCGCATCGCCAAAGGGCACCTGATGAAAACACTGGCCAAGCTTCCCGTCACCATCGTTACCGGCTTCCTGGGCTCGGGCAAAACCACCCTGTTGCGGCACATGCTCGATAACGCCGAAGGGCGGCGCATCGCGGTGATCGTCAACGAATTCGGCGAGCTGGGTATCGACGGCGAAATCCTCAAACAATGCACCATCGGTTGCACCGAAGAAGAAGCCAACGGTCGCGTCTATGAGCTGGCCAACGGCTGCCTGTGCTGCACGGTTCAGGAAGAGTTCTTTCCGGTGATGCGTGAACTGGTAGCCCGTCGCGGCGACCTGGACCATATCCTGATCGAAACCAGCGGTCTGGCGCTGCCAAAACCCCTGGTTCAAGCGTTCCAGTGGCCGGAAATTCGTAACGCCTGCACGGTCGATGCGGTCATCACTGTGGTCGATAGCCCGGCGGTATTGGCAGGCACCTTCGCCGCCTTCCCGGATCAGGTTGATGCCCAGCGCAAACTGGACCCGAATCTGGATCACGAGTCGCCCCTGCATGAGCTGTTTGCCGACCAGTTGGCCAGCGCTGATCTGGTCATCCTCAACAAGGCCGACATGATCGACGCCGACGGTCTTGCTGCGGTGCGCGCCGAAGTTGCCGAAGAGTTGCCGCCCGCGGTCAAAGTGATCGAGGCCAGCAGCGGCCGCTTGCCGATCAGCGTGTTGTTGGGTGTCGGTGCCGAGTCCGAAGTGCACATTGATGGCCGCAAGACTCACCATGACCATCACGACGGTGAAGATGATGACCACGATCATGACGCTTTCGATTCGATTTCGATCAAACTGCCGCAAGCAGATGAGGCTGTATTGCTCAGTGCGTTGAATCAACTGGTTGTGCAGCACGGCATTCTGCGCGTCAAAGGCTTTGCGGCCATTCCTGGCAAGCCGATGCGTCTGCTGATCCAGGGTGTGGGTACGCGTTTTGACAAGCACTTTGATCGTGCCTGGCGCGCCGACGAAGAGCGACTGACCAATCTGGTGTTGATCGGCCAGGAACTGGACGCCGCTGCACTGGAAGCGCAACTCAACGCTGCGATTGCGGGCTGACCCATGCACCTGCTGAGAACCCAGCCCGGCGGTTTTGTACCCGATGACAGCATCGCTGACCTGGGACAAACCCCGGCCGAACTGGTGATCCTCTGCAGCGGCGATTCAAGCCTGGCGCTGCTGGCCGAAGCGGCCCTGCAGTTGCCCGACGATTACCCCAGCCTGCGTCTGGCCAACCCGATGCAGGTACAGAACCACGCCTCGGTCGATCTGTATGTCGATGAGGTACTGCGTCACGCCAAAGTGATTTTGCTTTCCCTGCACGGCGGCATTGGTTATTGGCGTTATGGCGTCGAGCGGCTGATGGAGCTGGCTGCACAAGGCGTCACGGTGATCATGGTGCCGGGTTGTGACCGTCACGATCCGGAGCTGATCGACCTGAGCACCGTTGCAGCGACCGACTGCAACCGCCTGTGGCAGTTCCTGCGTCAGGGCGGTCTACAGAATGCGCTGGACCTTTATAGCTGCATGGCCAGCACCTGGCTCGGTCACGATTACGCTTGGGCCGAGCCTCAGCCGCTGCCACGTACCGCTGTTTATCATCCGAAGCGGGCAACTGCCGTACTGGCCGACTGGCAGGCCGATTGGCTCAGTGACCAGCCTGTGGCTGCGTTGCTGTTTTATCGTTCGCACTTGCAGGCCGCCAACACGGGCTTCATCAACGAATTCTGCGAGCGTTTGCAGGCGCAGGGCCTTAACCCTTTGCCGATCGCAGTCGCCAGTCTCAAGGAGCCGGGCTGCTTCACGCAGGTCGAAGAGTGGCTGGATGAGGCCGGTGTAGAGTTGATTCTCAATACCACCGGCTTCGCCCAATCGAGTCCTGAAACCCCTCATTTGCGGCCTTTTCGGCGCGATGTGCCCGTTATTCAGGCCATCTGCGCGCAGGACAACCAGCCTGCGTGGCAGGCCAGCGAGCAGGGCCTTGGGGCCCGCGACCTGGCGATGCACATTGCGTTGCCGGAGCTGGACGGGCGCATCATCAGTCGGCCGATCAGCTTCAAGGACCTGGCATGGCGCAGCGAGCGCAGTCAGTCCGATGTGGTCTGCTACCGCGCCCACCCTGAGCGCATGGACTTTGTCGCACAACTGGCCAGAAACTGGATTTTGTTGGCACGTCTGCCTAACGCCGACAAACGCGTGGCATTGATTCTCGCCAATTACCCGACCCGCGATGGCCGTATCGGCAATGGCGTCGGGCTCGACACACCTGCTGCCGCGTTGAACATCCTGCGCGCCATGCAGGCTGAGGGCTATCCGCTGGCGGAGCTGCCCGACAGCGGCACCGAGCTGATTCAGCAATTGCTCGGCGGCGTCACCAATGATCTGGACAGCATTGATCAGCGTCCTTGTCAGCAAAGCATGGCGCTGGATGAATACCTTGACGCGTTCAACGCGCTGCCGCAGGCCAATCGCGATGCAGTCAACGCTCGTTGGGGCGCGCCGGATGCCGATCCGATGTTCCGCAGCGGCCGGATGATGATCGCGGGTCTGCGCTTTGGCCTGACCTTCGTCGGCATTCAGCCGGCGCGTGGTTATCAGGTCGATCCCAGTGCGGTGTATCACGACCCGGATCTGGTGCCGCCGCACGGCTACCTCGCTTTCTACTTCTGGCTGCGCAAGGCCTACGGCGCGCACGCCGTGGTGCATGTCGGCAAGCACGGCAACCTGGAGTGGCTGCCGGGCAAGGGCGTCGGGCTGTCCGAGAACTGCTGGCCGGATGCGGTGCTGGGCGCGATGCCGAATATCTATCCGTTTATCGTCAATGATCCGGGTGAAGGCGCACAGGCCAAGCGGCGCACGCAGGCCGTCATTATCGACCACCTGATGCCGCCGCTGACGCGCGCCGAAACCTATGGGCCGTTGCGCGATCTTGAGTTGCTCGCGGACGAATACTACGAAGCGCAACTGCTGGACCCGCGGCGCGCCCGCGAACTGCAACGCGACATTCTGAATCTGGTGCGCGAAACCCGGATCGACCGCGAGCTGGCGTTGGAAGGGACGACTGACAGCGATGCCGACGCGGCCATCTGGCTGCCGCGTCTGGACACCTATCTATGTGATTTGAAGGAGTCGCAGATTCGTGACGGGCTGCATATATTTGGCCAGTCACCTGAGGGCCGCTTGCGTATCGACACGCTGCTGGCGTTGTTGCGTATTCCGCGTGGCGACGGGCGCGGCGCGCAGTCGAGCCTGCTGCGAGCCTTGAGCAAGGCGTTCAGCCTGGGCTTCGACCCACTGAATTGTGAGCTTGCCGAACCCTGGCAAGGTCCGCGTCCGACTGAACTACTCGCCTTGAGCGCCGACCCGTGGCGCACCGCCGGCGACGCGCGTGAGCGCCTTGAGCTTTACGCTGCGGCCTTGATTGAACGTATCACCGAAGGTCAGGACGTAGCCGATCTACCAGCGCACGCCGATCTGGCGCTGATTCTCGACAGCCTGCGCGAAGTGGTCGCGCCACGCCTCGACGCCTGTGGCCCCGGCGAGATGCAGGGCATGCTCGCGGCTTTGAGTGGTCGCTTCGTACCGGCGGGCCCCAGTGGTGCGCCGAGTCGAGGGCGACTGGACGTGTTGCCGACCGGGCGCAATTTCTTCAGCGTGGACGTGCGTAACCTGCCGACCACCACAGCCTGGCGGATCGGTTTCCAGTCCGCCAACCTGTTGCTGGAGCGTCACTTACAGGATCACGGCGACCACCTTCGGCAGCTGGGGCTGTCGGTCTGGGGCACGGCGACCATGCGCACAGGCGGTGACGACATCGCGCAGGCCATGGCGCTGATGGGCGTGCGTCCGGTCTGGGCGACGGGCAGTCAGCGTGTCGATGACTTCGAGATTCTGCCGGTCAGCCTGTTGGATCGTCCGCGGGTGGACGTGACACTGCGGGTGTCCGGCTTCTTTCGCGACGCCTTTGCCAACCTGATTAGTCTGTTCGACGCGGCCGTGCAGGCCGTTGCGGCGCTCGACGAGCCGGATGACCTGAACCCGATTGCCGCCCGCGTGCGTGAAGAGCGACAGAGCTTCATCGCCGAGGGAATGAGCGAGGACGAAGCGGCACGTCAGGCAGGCTGGCGAATCTTCGGTGCCAAGCCGGGCGCCTATGGTGCGGGCGTTCAGGGCGCTATTGATGGTCGCTTGTGGCAGAGTCGTGAGGATCTGGCCGAGGTTTACCTGAACTGGGGTGGCTATGCCTACGGCGCTTCCGATGAGGGCACGCCTGCCCGGCAGCGCTTCGCTCAGCGCCTGTCTCAGGTGCAGGCGGTGGTGCAGAACCAGGACAACCGCGAACACGATTTGCTGGACTCCAACGATTATTACCAGTTTCAAGGTGGCATGCTGGCCGCCGCCGAAACCCTCAGTGGCGAGAAGACAGCAAGCTACCATGGCGATCACAGCCAGCCGGACCTGCCGAAAATCCGTACCTTGAAGGAAGAGCTGAACCGCGTGATACGTTCGCGGGCGGCAAATCCCAAGTGGATCGAGGGTGTAAAACGTCACGGTTACAAAGGCGCGTTCGAAATGGCGGCCACGGTAGACTTTCTGTTCGCATTCGACGCCACCACTGAACTGATCGACGATCATCAATACGCACTGCTGGCCGATGCCTACCTGCTTGATCCATCGACCCGCGAATTCATTGAGCAGCACAACCCCGATGCCCTGCGCGACATGACCGAGCGCATGCTTGAAGCGCAGCAGCGCGGGCTTTGGCAGGAACCGGGCGATTATCAGCAAGCCCTGGAAAACCTGCTGCTGGATATAGAAGAGAACTGATGACCTTGCCTGACTCAAGCCTTGCCAATACGCCGCATTTTCCACTGGCCGCTGTCGTGGGCGCCGATGACCTGAAACTCGCGTTGTGCCTGACGGCCATCGATCCACGCATCGGCGGTGTGTTGATCGAGGGGCCGCGAGGCATGGCGAAATCGACCCTGGCACGTGGGCTGGCCGATCTGATCGCCAGCGGGCAGTTCGTGACGCTGCCGTTGGGCGCGACCGAAGAGCGGCTGGTGGGTACGCTGGATCTGGATGCTGCGCTCTCCGAAAGCCGGGCGCGCTTCTCGCCCGGCGTGCTGGCGAAAGCCGACGGCGGCGTGCTGTATGTCGACGAGGTGAACCTGTTGGCCGATCACCTGGTGGACCTGCTGCTGGATGTCGCGGCCAGTGGCGTCAATCTGGTGGAGCGTGATGGCATTTCCCATCGTCATGCAGCCCGATTCGTGCTGATTGGCACCATGAACCCGGAAGAGGGCGAACTGCGCCCGCAGTTGCTGGATCGCTTCGGCTTGAACGTGGCGTTGAGCGGGCAGACGCTGCCTGTCGAGCGCAGCCAGATCATCCGCAGGCGTCTGGACTTCGACGCAGATCCACAGTCGTTCTGTGCCCAGTGGGCGCCTGAGCAGGATGCGTTGAAACAACGTTGCGAACAGGCGCGTTCACTGCTGGCGGACATTGCGCTGGATGACACGTCTTTAGCGCTGATCACCGAACGCTGCTTTGCTGCAGGCGTTGACGGCATGCGTGCCGATCTGGTCTGGCTGCGCGCCGCACGGGCACATGCGGCCTGGCGGGGTGTCGGGATGATCGAGGAGCAGGACATTGACGCCGTGGCCGAGTTTGCCCTGCGCCATCGCCGTCGCGAGCCGTCGCCGCCATCACCGCAATCGCCAGAAACACCGCCTTCAGGTTCTTCCGAAAAACAGGATAACCAGAGCGGGCAGGGCAGTTGGGGTGAGCTGCCGGCTCAAGCAGTGCCTACCGGATCGCGCCGCGAAGTGCCGAGCTGGCCAAAAAAGCCTTAGGCATCCGCCCCCAACGCTCGAAGGGGGCGGATGCCGTTCCCCGGCCGGGTCGACTCGCTTCTGGCAGAGCCGGCGCACTGCGTGCTGGCTCGGATGGGCCGGTGCAATGGCTGCCGACTCTGATGAAGGGGCATCCGAAAAAGGCCAGCGATCTGGTTCGGCAGCCGCGCAGCAGCCGCCCCAATGAGCTGTTGCTGGTGATTGTCGATGCATCTGCGTCGACCAAACGTCATCAGGCGCTGAGCCAGGCCAAGGGCCTGCTGTCTCAAGTGTTTGACGACGCCTATCGCCGCCGCACCCGACTGGCGTTGCTCACGGCCAGTGGCAACGCGCCACGCTGGCAGTATCAAGGTCTGAAAGCTTCAGCGGCGCTGAGTCCGTGGCTGGATGCATTGGGGGCGGGAGGCGGAACGCCTCTTACGGAGGCTCTGGAGCAGGCCCGGTTGTGGCTGACCAAACGCAGCAAGCGCTATCCGTCAGAACAACAGCGGGTACTGGTGCTGACCGACGGCAGGCTCAAGCAAATGCCTGTGCTCTTGGCATTCGACTGCCCGAGTCTATTGGTCGATATGGAAAAAGGTCCGATCCGGCTGGGAAGAGCACGAGAGCTGGCGCGCGGACTGGGGGCGGATTATCGGCATATTGATGAGCTTGGCACGTTGGGCTGAGCTTCATCCAGCGATCCTGCCCATCACTGCGTAGGAGTGAGCTTGCTCACGAAAACAGGGGGCCAGAAGCGCCCATTTCAGGACCTCGCCCCCCAGTGGCTGAGACCGGTTTCAATCCGTAGGCGTGGACCGGGCGGCGTTCCGTTTGTCCACGAAGACTGCCTTCCAGACGCTACCCTTCGACTGATTACGCCGCCCCCTTCGCGGACAAGTCCGCTCCCACTGACTGAGGCCGGTTTTCAATCACGTTTGCCTACGCTACAAGCTGCAAGCGAGGGCCTGATCAGTCAAAGATCCTGGCCCTCGCGTCTCTTCAGGCTGGCATGGTCCAGGGCTTGAGGTCATACCCTTCGTTACTGATCTCGGCACGCGCCTGCTCCAGAGCGCTGGCTAACTGCTGCTTGTCCGAATAGGTGCTGCTCGGAATCTGCTTGCGGCCAATGCGGGTGCTGGTGCGGTCTATTACGGTCAGGCTCAGTTCGCCGTTCCCGTCCTGTGGTGCCCAGGCAACACACTGGAAGGGTTCAAAAGCGTGTCCAGCGATCAGAAGTGCATCGTTGAAGCGCAGTGGGGCGTTCATGGTCAATTCCTCAAAGTGCCCGTATCAATTCAGTCACGTCGGCGGGCTTACCGTCCGGCTGGTTACTTGTGTTGATGAACGCGAGGGGCACATGAGTCACACACTTTTTTGAAGTTTTTCAGAATTTTTTACGGCCCATCCCGTTAACGCAACGTTACGGCAACCATCACGTTTGGTTATTGCCATTAGACGCAAACGGTACAAGGCTGTGTCAAATATTTGCTAATGTAAGGATCGGGCTCGCCAACATACTGTTTATAAAACGTTTTTCATAACCTCAATTCGACGCCGGGCGCCAAGGAACCTCTATGCATGAATCGGCCCCAACGCGACGTCTGTTAATTGTTGACCCCTGTGACGATTGTCATCAATTGATCCCTGTCCTGCATGCTGCCGGATGGGCGGTGGACAGCAGTACGCTCGAGTCGGCGCTCAATCTCAGCTGCGATGTCGGTTTGATTCGCCTGATGCCTGACCACTTCGAGCGTCCGGACATGGTCAAGGAACTCATTACCCGCACCAACACCCAATGGATCGCTGTGCTGGCACCCGATGATCTGCGTCGCGAGAAGATTGGCGACTTCGTGTGTGAGTGGTTTTTTGATTTCCACACCTTGCCGTTCGATGTCGCTCGCATGCAGGTCACGCTGGGCCGTGCCTATGGCATGGCGCGTTTGCGAGCACAGGGCGCTGCACAGACGTCCAGCAGTGAACACGAGATGTTGGGCGAAAGCCGACCCATTCGGGAGTTACGTCGGCTGTTGAGCAAGCTCGCGCCCACCGAATCGCCGGTACTGATTCGCGGTGAACGCGGCACCGGCAAGGAGCTCGTCGCGCGGACGTTGCATTCCCAGTCTCAGCGCCGTAACAAACCGTTCGTAGCGGTCAATTGCGGTGCCATTGCCGAGCATTTGATCCACGCTGATCTGTTTGGCTACGAGAGAGGTGCATTCAATGGCTCCCAGGAGCGCAAGATCGGCCGAATCGAAGCGGCGGACGGCGGCACCCTGTTTCTGGACGAAATCGGTGATCTCCCGTTGGAAAGTCAGGCGCACCTGCTACGTTTTTTACAGGAGCGACAGATCGAACGCATCGGTGGCAGTGAGCCGATACCCGTGGATGTCCGGGTGCTGGCCGCCACCCATGTGGATCTGGAGGCGGCCATTCGCAAGAAGCGTTTTCGGGAAGATTTGTACTACCGGCTGAATGTGTTGCAGGTCGGCACAGCGCCACTGCGTGAGCGGCATGGCGACCTGGCCATGCTGGCCAACCACTTTGCTCATTTCTACAGTCAGGAAACCGGCAGGCGCGCGCGTAATTTCAGTCAGGACGCGTTGATCTCCATGGGCAAACACGACTGGCCGGGGAATGTACGAGAGCTGGCTAACCGGGTTCGGCGCGGGCTGGTTCTGGCGGAAGGCCGGCAGATCGAGGCAGCGGATCTGGGGCTGTTGGGTGAGGAGGCCGTTGTCAGCAGCATGGGAACGCTAGAGGAATACAAGTCGCGTGCCGAGCGTCAGGCGCTGTGCGACGTGCTGACACGCCACAGCGACAACCTCAGTGTGGCGGCCAAGGTTCTGGGGATTTCTCGCCCCACGTTCTATCGGCTGCTGCACAAGCATCAGATCCGCTGAGCGAGCAGTTGCGTGACCGCCGTCAGTGCCTGCTCGCGGCGTTGCGGCCAGTCGCCTTCGATCACCTGGTAGTGTTGCGCGTGGTGCTCCAGCCATTGCCGGCTGGCCGCAAAGAATGCCTGACGTTCGACCAGTCGTGGCTGGCAGCGTTGGCCGTCGCTGATCCACTCGACGCCTTCTGGAGACAGCAGCAGATGCAGGTCGTAGCGCCTGCTGAGCAATTGTTGCTCGATCCACGCGGGGCAGTCCTCGAACAGTGTCTTGCTCCAAAGGATGTTGCTCAACAAATGCGTATCGAGGATCAGCAGTTCGGGGCGGGTTGCGCGCGCAGCGTCTTCACGGTCGAGCTGACCCCTGGCGATGGTCGCTATATCGTCGTAAACGGTATCGCGGCCTTGCTCCTCAATGAAGTGACGCACGTATTCATCCACCAGCACACCGCCGAAACGGCGCTGGATTTCTCCCGACAGCCAGCTCTTGCCGCTGGACTCAGGACCGGTCAGGACCAGCACTTTCATCGTGCCAGCGCCAGATCGTTGCGCCACTCACGCCACCCTTGAACCGCCAGCAGCGTGAACAGCCCGTACAGCGCGGCCGTCAGGTACAGATCCTTGTAGATGAACAGTCCGACAAAAATCACGTCGAGCACGATCCACAATGGCCAGCACTGGACGCGCTTCTGCGCCATCCAGACTTGCGCCACCAGACTGAACCCGGTCAGTGCTGCATCGAGCCAGGGCTGTGCGGCGTCAGTGAAATGCGCCATGCCCGCGCCCAGCACAAGGCTGATACCCGCGCCGATGGCCAGCCCGCTTATCACCGAGTTGCCCTGCAGCACTGTGACGGCGCGAACCGGAAGCCCGCTGCCGTGGCGGGTCCATTGCAGCCAGCCGTACACCTGCAAGCCGGCATAGATGACCTGCAGGAGCATGTCCGAGTAGAGCTTCACGTCGAAGAAGATCCAGATGTAGATCACCACCATGACCAGGCCGATCGGCCAGCACCAAGGGTTCTGTTTGACTGTTAGCCAGACCGCAAGCACGCCGATGGCGGCGGCGAAAAGTTCAAGTGCGGACATCGCGGCTCCTTGGTGGTGAGGACGGGGCGGCGATTGTAAGCGCTTATAGGCGCAACGGGGAGGTGGCGATGGCAAGGTTATGCAGGCGGGGGGCTTTGCGCTGCAAGGTCTGCTAGCATTCGGCGTTTTTGCAGCGCTTCTTCAAGGTTCGTTCAGGATTGCGACGGCATAGTAGCGACCATTTTTTACACAACAACATTAACAGGCGAGCCTCGGGTATCGCTGTATGGGGGAATGATGGATCTTTGGACCGCTGCTCAGGCGTTGATATTGGGTGTTGTAGAGGGGTTGACGGAGTTTTTGCCGATTTCGAGCACCGGCCACCAGATCATTGTTGCAGACCTGATCGACTTCGGCGGCGAGCGGGCCATGGCGTTCAACATCATCATCCAGCTGGGCGCGATTCTGGCCGTTGTCTGGGAATTTCGACGCAAGATTCTGGACGTGGTGGTGGGGCTGCCCAAAGAAGCGCAGGCGCAGCGCTTCACGATCAATCTGTTGATCGCCTTCATGCCGGCCGTGGTCCTGGGGGTGATTTTTGCCGACATGATTCACCACTACCTGTTCAATCCCATCACCGTGGCCACTGCCTTGGTCATCGGCGGTGTGATCATGCTCTGGGCCGAGCGCCGCGAGCATGTGGTACGCGCCGAAACGGTCGATGACATGAAGTGGAGCGATGCCCTGAAAGTCGGGCTGGTGCAATGCCTGGCGATGATTCCAGGCACCTCGCGCTCTGGCTCGACCATCATTGGCGGCCTGCTGTTCGGCCTGTCTCGCAAGGCGGCTACCGAATTCTCGTTCTTTCTGGCCATGCCGACCATGGTCGGTGCTGCGGTCTACTCGGGCTACAAGTACCGGGACATGTTTCGCCCGGATGACTTCGCGGTCTTCGCGGTAGGGTTCGTGACCTCGTTTATCTTCGCCATGATCGCCGTACGCGGGCTGCTCAAGTTCATCGCGACCCACAGCTATGCGGTGTTTGCCTGGTATCGCATCGCGTTCGGCCTGCTGATTCTGGCGACCTGGCAGTTCGGCTGGATCGACTGGGCGTCGGCCAAGGCATGACGGCGATACGTGAACCGCGGCCGCCTGCCCGTCAGCGCAAGGGCGGGGTTCAAGGGCTGCCTCTGAAACTGATCATTCTGTTGCTGTTGGGTGCGCTGCCGGTGTATGGATCGGCGCAGCTCTGGATCAGGCAGGGTCTACCCGTCGCGGCAGTCGTGATCGGGGTAATGAGTCTGTTGGCGTTTCTGCTGTACCGGCATGACAAGCTGCAGGCCGGTAAAGGCGGCCAGCGCACGCCGGAAAACGTCCTGCATGCCACCGAGCTGCTGGGCGGATGGCCTGGCGCATTGGTGGCGCAGCAGGTGTTTCGGCACAAGACTCGTAAAGTGTCCTTTCAAATCGTGTTCTGGCTGATCGTGCTGGTGCATCAGGCGTTCTGGATCGACTGGCTGTTTCTCGGCCGCAGGCTGTGGCGGCTGCTGCCGTTATAGCTTGAGCGCGACCTGCTGACGCTTGGGCAGCTTGCCCACCACCAGTTGGTGCGAGCGGATCAACAGATCGCGGATCTCATCGTCGCTGAGCGCGTGAGGCTCGGGAATGCTGATCCAGTGTGCGCGCGCCAGATAGGGAGCAGGGCGGATGCCGGGGCGGTCGACGTAGCCCAGGAACAGGTCCGGGGCCACCTTGAACGATAAGCCCTGACCTGCCAGATCCATGACCGCAAACATCTTGTTTCCCGCGATGGAAAATACGCGTATCCCGCCCCATTTGTAGTCTTCGCGCGCCCCAGGCAAATCCAGGCAAAAAGTGGCGATGTCTTCGGTTTGCATGCTGTGCTCCTTGCTGCGCTCAAGCGAGGGGTAAGGTGTTCGATAGCCGCACGGATATTCGAGCGCTGGATTGTATGACGTCCCGACACGCTTTAGTGTTCAGGTTTTGCTTTCACTGGAGCGTCGAATGTCTGCCGTGCAACTCGCCGAGGGTCAACTGAATTACCTGCTCGAAGGTCCGCAGGACGCGCCGGTACTGGTGCTCTCCAATTCGTTGGGCACTGATCTGCACATGTGGGATAACCAGATCCCGGCGTTGACCCGGCATTTCAGGGTGCTGCGTTACGACACGCGTGGGCATGGCCAGTCGCTGGTCAGCGAAGGTACTTATAGCATCGAGCAGAACGGCCGCGATGTACTGGCCCTGCTGGACGCCCTGAAGCTGGACAAGGTGTCATTCTGCGGGCTGTCCATGGGCGGTCTGATCGGTCAATGGCTGGCGATCAATGCGCCTGAGCGCCTGTTGCGCGTCGTGCTCTGCAATACGGCGGCCAAAATCGGCAGCCCCGATGTGTGGAACCCGCGTATTGAAACGGTGTTGCGTGACGCAGAGGCGGCCATGGTCGCCTTGCGTGATGCCTCGATTTCACGCTGGTTCACGCCAGCCTTCGCGCAGGCTGAGCCGGCAACGGTCGAGGCCATCGTCGGCATGCTCGCCCGGACAGCGCCTCAAGGCTACGCCGCCAATTGCGCAGCAGTGCGTGACGCTGATTTCCGTGAGCAGATCGGCTCGATCAGGCTGCCAGTGTTGGTGGTATGCGGCACCGAAGATGCAGTGACCACACCGGCGGATGGGCGCTTCATGATTGAGCGCATTCCCGGCGCAGACATGATCGAACTCCATGCCGCTCATCTCTCGAGCGTCGAGGCAGGTGACGCCTTCACCCGGCCGGTGCTGGCGTTTCTGATAGCAGGCCAGTAGCCGCCTGATCACTTCCCATAGATCTTGAGATCGCCGCTTTCGCACTGCCATACTCGCGCCCTCTGAGCGTGCGAGGTGGCGGGTGTTCGATCTCAATGATCTGTTTTATTTCGTCCAGGTGGTCGAGTGCCGAGGGTTTGCGCCTGCCGGTCGCAAACTGGGCATCCCCAAGTCCAAGTTAAGCCGTCGTATTGCGGGGCTCGAAGAGCGGCTGGGGGTCAGGCTAATCCAGCGCTCCACGCGCAAGTTTGCCGTCACTGAAAGCGGACGTGACTACTATGGGCATTGCGTGGCGATGCTGGTCGAGGCCGAGGCGGCGGAAGAAGCCATTCAGCGTTCCAGATCCGAACCCCAAGGGCGGATCTCGCTCAGTTGCCCGCCCACGATGGGGGCCATGGGCATCAACGAGACGGTGGCCCGATTCATGGCCGCTTATCCCAAGGTCCAGGTTTACATCGAGAGTACCAATCGGCGCGTCGATCCGCTGTCCGAGAACATCGACATCGCCCTGCGTGTGCGGTTTCCGCCTCTGGAAGACGAAGGGCTGGTGGTCAAGACGCTTGGCTACAGCGCCCAGCGACTGGTGGCTCACCCTGATCTGGCCGCACAACTGCGTGCTGATGCGTCATTCGAGGACCTGGCGAGCCTGCCCAGCCTGGACCTGACCTCCGCAACCCAAAGTCATCGCTGGCTGCTGGAAAACGGGCCGGGACATTATGTTGAGGTGCGACACACGCCGAGGCTGGTCTGTTCGGACCTGGATGCGATCCTGCAAGGTTCCCTGCAGGGTGTTGGCGTGGCGCAATTGCCCGAGATTCTGGTGCGAAGCGCCTTGCAGCAGGGACGTCTCGTTGAGCTGTTCGATGCTCACCGGCCCAAGTGTGGCGTAATTCACGCAGCGTTCGCGTCTCGGCGCGGGCTGCTGCCGGCCATCAGGGCCATGCTGGACGCGTTCGAAACCTCGTTCAAGGAACTGACCCACAACCCGGAATCCATTTACTGTTCCATAAATAGAACGAACAATCACATTCAGGACGACTAATCACGCATTAGCAACAGCGATAGGATGCTCCCCACTTGATCGCCCAATGACGATATAACCTGGGAAGCCCGTTATGAACATCCTGCACATCGATTCCAGCATTCTTGGTGACCACTCCGCTTCGCGTCAGCTCAGCCGTAGCGTGGTCGAGGCCTATCAGGCGAATCACGCAGACAGCCGCGTGACCTATCGCGACCTGGCCAGCGAAGCGCTGAGCCATTTTTCTCCCGCCACTCTGGCAGCTGCGGGCACTCCAGTTGAGGGCCGTGATGCGGCTCAGCAGCAGGAAGTCGCCACCAACGAGGCTACTCTGCAGCAGTTTCTGGACTCGGATGTGGTAGTGATCGGTGCGCCGATGTACAACTTCACCATTCCAACGCAGTTGAAAGCCTGGATCGACCGCATTGCAGTGGCGGGCAGAACGTTCCGTTACACCGAGGCCGGTCCTGAAGGTCTGTGCGGCGACAAGAAGGTCATCATCGTTTCCACCGCTGGCGGTCTCCACGCGGGTCAGCCAAGCGCTGTAGGTCACGAGGAATACCTAAAGCTGCTGTTCGGCTTCATCGGCGTGACGGATCTGCATTTCGTGCGTGCCGAAGGCCTGGCGTACGGTGAAGCACCACGTGCCGACGCCTTGGCTGCTGCACAGCAGCATATCGAGCAGAAGCTGTTCGCCGCCTGATAGCGCGCCGCTCCACTCAGACTCCACCGCCTGCGCATGGCTGTGGAGTTTTTTTGCGCTTGCGTTTCAGTGAACAATTGACAGCTTCCTTACAGGTAGCGCCGGGCATGCGGGGGTAAACTGCAAGCGCATAAATAAGCGCCGGTCCGTTTTTTGCGCAGTAGTTGGCAGTTCCGACATCATCCGACCAATAGCTGGCCCGGCTTATGCACTATTTGCCTTGAAGACACTCTCACTGCTTGAGAGAGAGGGAGCGCTAGAGCACGAAGCTCGACACGCGCGCGCGAATGGACTGTCCGGCGGGTGCCGGGACTTACAAAGGTTGGGCCTTGCCATGGTACGTCTTTGTGCAGTGATGCTGGTTTGTCTGCTCGACAGCCTGATTTCGGTGCATGTTCAGGCCGATGATGCGCTCACGAGTAACGTTCTCGCAGACAGCGAGTGGAGCGCAGGCTTCCACGAGCTGAGTTTCGTCGATCCGCTTGACTCCCAACCGATGCAGGCGGTTGCCTTTTATCCGTCCACCGATCCCGAACAAGTCAGCGTCGTGGAGGGCTATCGGGTCGAGGCAGGTGAGGACGCAGCCATCGCGTTGGGGCGCTTCCCGCTGTTGATGTTGTCTCATGGCAACACGGGCACTCCGCTGGCTTTACATGATCTGGCGACCTCGCTGGCGCGCCAGGGCTTTGTGGTGGTGGCCGTTGTTCATCCGGGTGACAATTACCGCGATCACAGCCGTCTGGGCAGCCTGAGCAATCTTTACGGCCGACCTCTGCAAATTTCCGAAGCCATCAGTGCAGCGTTGACGGACCCCATGCTTGCGCCTTACCTCAGCGCCCGCCAGGTCGGCGTGATCGGCTATTCGGCCGGGGGTGAGACAGCGTTGATCCTTGCGGGTGCGCAACCCGAACTCAGGCGCTTGCGTCAGTACTGCATCGAGCGGCCGATGGACAAAGACGCCTGCAAGACCCAAGGTGAGTTGGTCGCTGATCGGGAGGACCTGCATGCACAGGCCGATCCGCGTGTCGGCGCGTTGATGCTGATGGCACCCTTGAGTTTGATGTTCGGTCGGCAGACGCTGGGCGACGTTCATGTACCGGTGCTGATGTATGCCGGTGATGACGATCAGTTGCTGGCAGTGGACAAAAACGCACAAGCGCTGGCTCGCAAGCTGCCACAGGCACCGGATTACAAATTGCTGGCAGGGGCAGGGCACTTCGTTTTCATGGCGCCTTGCAGCGACGAGCAGCGCGCAACCATGCCCATGGTATGCAACGACCGTGAAGGGGTTGACCGTGAAGACATCCACCGCAACCTGAGCGCAGAAGCCGCGAGGTTTTTCACCAGCACGCTGGGCGCATTCGGGTCGGACAACTCAGGCATGCAGACAGCCAATCATCAGTGAGTTGTGGCTCGCTGCGCTAGCCGCGTGGCATCAGATATCAGGGATTCAACGACCGCAGGTAATCACCAAACCCGCCTCGGGCTTTGGAATCCAGCCGGGTGCTGGTGGTGACACGTGGGCGGCAGCTCCAGGCGATGCGGGCACCGCTCAGTTCCAGTTGCCGAACCAGGTGGACGTCTTCATGGCATTTCAGCGCCGGAAAACCACCCGCACGCAGGTAGGCGATCGAGCTCACACCGAGGTTGGCACCGTGGATGTGGCGATGACCGTCGCGATGCTGATAATGCCTGTTGTAGGCAGTTTGCGCGGCGAGGGAAATCTCGTGCCCCCAAGCGCCCGGTGTGACGGTTCCGCAGACAGCATCAACGTCCAGCGCCAGTTGCTCGGCCAGCCAGTCACTGGCCACGCTGCTGTCGCCATCCGTGCACGCGAGCCACCGCGCACCTCTGTCGAGCAACACAGCAGCGCCCTGAGCGCGGGCGTGTCCGACGTTGCGGACCCGGACTTCAAGGGTGGTGACACCGTAGAAGTGAGCGATTGCCGCCGAGCGATCGGTGCAGCTGTCTAGCACCACCAGCACTTCGACCGGCTCACCATTAAGGGCCGGATGTGCGGCTGCCATCAGGACGGTTTCCAGACACTGGTCCAGTAAACGCTCCTCGTTATGTACCGGTATCAGAACGCCGATCATCCCAGAACTCCTGTTCAGCTACAGATGTTCCATCACGCGCCCACAGGTCCAGCAGGAAGTCCTGTTCGTGATGAGTGAAAAGCCGGTGCATGCCCAGTCGCTCGTCCAGTGTGTCGTGGACCTGTCGCGCAGTCAGCGGACACTCGTCGATGTCGGGCCGCCAGTGACAGGCGAGCAACTGGCCGCCAGGCGTCAACGCAGTCAGCGCGCAGTCGATCAGGCGATAGAGATCCTCCAGATCCAGGTAGTAACCCAGTTCGCTCAACACGATCAGGTCGAACTGACCCTCAGGCCATTGCTGCGGCAGGCGTGCCTGAGTCACCCGTACATGAGCAAACGCTGCCAATCGCTCGCGTGCCAGTTTGACGGCTCGCTGCGAGGTGTCGCAGCACAGCAGCGTGTCGCAACGGGTCGCGAGTTCTGCACTCAGTTCGCCGTTCGCGCAGCCGGGTTCAAACACTGACGCGTACCGCTCGCTGGGCAAAGCAGCCATGCATAACGCACGTTTGCGGCGTTCATACCAACGCTGTTTGAACGCCCAAGGGTCATCATCATCTCTAAAGAGTTGGTCGAAATACCGGTCGGCGACACTCATGAGAACACCACTTCGAACGGCTGCAGCAAACGCTCGAGGACAACCGAGGGCAGAACCGGTGACAAGCCGATGTCGGGATCACCCTGCAACTGGCTGGCAAAAGCGTGTGCAGCACTGCGTTTGCGTGCCTGTGTTTCAGGGTCCAGC
This sequence comes from Pseudomonas triticifolii, assembly GCF_014358015.1. GTDB lineage: Bacteria > Pseudomonadota > Gammaproteobacteria > Pseudomonadales > Pseudomonadaceae > Aquipseudomonas > Aquipseudomonas triticifolii. The sequence continues at coordinate 129,407 of NZ_JACONV010000001.1, forward strand.
AGGATTTTGCGCGCACGTTCCCATGGTATGCGTTCGTCTTCGGGGTCGGCCCAGTGCCAAGCCCAAATGGGGACCTCATGAAGTTGTGCGCCGGATGTCGCGCAGGCCCGAGCGCAGGCCCGGCCAACGGCCTCGTGATCGCCATGACCGTCTCCGGACCAACTGGCGAACACCACGTCGGTGGGGCACAGGTGCTGTCCGAGCAACGCGACCAGCTTGTCCTCGTCGCTGGCAACGTCGCCATCCTGAAAACCGCCACGAATCCACTCCAGGCGCTCCTGAGGAATTTCCAGAAGACTCAACGCCTCAGCGCTTTCCTGTGGTCGAATCGCGCTCAGGCGGGCAACCGGCCATAACGTAGAGCCGGGATGGCTGGCAGTGCCGTCGGTGACCGATATCAGCAGGATAGTGCGCTCCAGTTGAGCGAGCTGGCGCATCAGGCCACCGCAACCCAGCACTTCATCGTCCGGGTGCGGCGCGATGATCACGGCCCTGCAATTGGGCGGGACCAGCAAGTCGGCAGTAATGGCAGCAACTGCGCCGAGCTTTTTCGATGCATTCCAGGCTTGCAGAGAGGTGCCGCGGCCTGAGGCCTCATCGCTGACGGCGAAGCCTTCCTCCGATGGACTTTTATCCATGAAATGTTCAGTCATAGTGACCACAGCTGGCTGACGGGTAATTGATCGGCAAGCTGCTGACCTAATTGCGCAAGGTCCTGCTCAGCATGACTCTGGCGCAGAAATACCGGCAGGTCGGCGATTAGCCGCGCGAATTGCGCATCTTTGCAATAAGGACCTGCACCGAGGGCGCGTCCCACGTGAAGGATGACCTGTTCGGCGCATGCCTCAACACTGGCACGACAGCGTCTGGCCAGTAGCTCGGCGCTTGCGTGCGGTGAGTGGTCCAGTTGCGATGCGGCCGCCTGTAACAGGCTGCCGGCGCTGTACAGCGCAACATCAACCGTACCCAAATGGGCCAGCGCATGAGGCTCGTTACGCTTGCCTGCTTGCTGTAACAGGCGTTGAGCAATGGCACGCGACGCGCCGTACCAGCACGCTGCGATGCCGATTCCGCCTTGCCAGAAGCCTGCGCGATTCAGGTAACCGCCGGGAGTACCCACGCGCTGCGCGACAGCCTGATCGAACAGCACATCCACGCTGCCGGTCGCGCCCATACCCACTGCGCGCCAGCCATCCGTGCTGATCCGTACGCCAGGCTGATCCAGCGCCACGGCCACCAGTTGTTGCTGTTGTTCTTCGTCCCAGACGGTCATCAGGGCATGGCTCAGCGCGGATGCACCTGAGCACCATGTCTTGCGGCCGTTGAGCCTGAGCGAGTCACCTTCGCCGCTCAGAAGTACCCGGGCCTGGGGCGGCTCGGCCGCCCACGTACCCCAGGTACTGAATTGTTCGGGGGGCGGGGCACCCAGTTCCGCCATGATCGCCAAGGCGTCGGTGTGCCCCTCGTACAGCTTGCATAACCCCAGATCGTGACCTGCAACGCAGGCCAGTGCCTGCCAGCGCTCAAGCGTCTGGCCGCTGGCAGGCAAGGGGATCTGGTCGAGCCCTTCATTGACGACGGCCTGCAAGCACTCGCCCAGCGCACGCGTGTCGGCATAGCCGTGCCTGCGCCAGTCGAGAAACTCGCTCAAGGCCTCTGTCATTGCTGGTCTTCGCGCTTGAGTTCAAACAGCAACAACGAGCGGGGAGTGACCATGTATTCACTGCCGAAACCGAAGGTTTCCTTGCTGCGCGCATCGTCCTGATTGGTGTCGATCAAGCAGGTGTAGTGGGTGCCCTCAGGGACTTCCGGCAACGTGAAGTTGACGCCTTCGTGGTGCGCGTTGACCACCAGCAGCAGCGTGGCGTCGGCACCCGGACGAATAATGCCGGTTTCCTGCGCGCGACCATCCATGAGCATGCCCAGGCAGCGACCGTTTGCGTCATGCCACTGCTCAACCGTCATCTCGGTGCCGTCCGGCGAGAGCCAGGTGACGTCTTTGACGCCGATTTCCTCGTTGTAATCGCCTACCAGGAAGCGACTGCGGCGCAGGATCGGGTAGCTCTGACGCAGCTTGATCACGCGGGTGACAAACTTCAGCAGCGCTTCGCCGTCGCCGTCCAGATCCCAGTTGACCCAGCCAATTTCACTGTCCTGGCAGTAGGCGTTGTTATTGCCGTGCTGGGTGCGAGCGAACTCGTCACCGGCCACAATCATCGGCGTGCCTTGTGCGAGCAGCAGGGTCGCGAAGAAGTTGCGCATCTGGCGCAAACGCAGCGTGTTGATTTCCGCGTCTTCGGTCGGGCCTTCGACACCGTGGTTCCATGACAGGTTGTTGTTGCTGCCATCCTGGTTGTTTTCGTCGTTGGCTTCGTTGTGCTTGTCGTTGTAAGACACCAGGTCATGCAGGGTGAAGCCGTCATGCGCGGTGATGAAGTTCACCGAAGCCTGCGGGCGACGACCGCGCTGGTTAAACATGTTGCCCGACGCCGTCATGCGAGCAGCGAAGTCGGCCAGTTGACCTTCATCGCCCTTCCAGAAGGCACGTACGGTGTCGCGGAACTTGTCGTTCCATTCCATCCAGCCTGGCGGGAAACCACCGACCTGATAACCACCCGGGCCGCAGTCCCAAGGCTCGGCGATGAGCTTGACCTGACGCAGGACCGGATCCTGGCGGCAGGCGACCAGGAAGCTGTGACGCTCGTCAAAGCCATCATGGTAGCGACCCAGAATGGTTGCCAGGTCGAAGCGGAAACCGTCGACATGCATTTCCGAAGCCCAGTAGCGCAGCGAATCGGTGACCATCTGCAGCACACAGGGGTGGCTGAGGTCGAGCGTGTTACCCGTGCCCGAGTCGTTGATGTAATAGCGCTTGTCGTCCGGCATCAGTCGGTAGTACGACGCGTTGTCGATGCCGCGCATGGAGAGGGTCGGGCCTAGCTCGTTGCCTTCAGCCGTGTGGTTGTAGACCACGTCCAGAATCACTTCCAGCCCGGCATGGTGCATGTGTGCAACCATTTCCTTGAACTCGGCGATCTTGCCGTGAGCCAGGTAGCGCGGGTCCGGGGCGAAGAACGCGATGCTGTTGTAACCCCAGTAGTTGGTCATGCCTTTTTGCAGCAGGTGCTGGTCGTTGACGAAGGCATGAATCGGCAGCAGCTCGACCGAGGTCACGCCCAGCTTGCGGATGTGATCAACAACATCCGCCGATCCCAGGCCTGCGAAGGTGCCACGCAGTTCTTCAGGTACCGACGGATGACGCATGGTGTAACCGCGTACATGGGTCTCGTAGACGATGGTCTTGTCCCACGGCGTACCGACGCGCTGATCGCGGCCCCAGGTGTAAGCCGGGTCGATCACCTTGCTCTTGGGTACGAACGGCGCGCTGTCGCGTTCGTCAAAGCTCAGGTCCCCATCGGGATGGCCGATCGTATAGCCGAACAGTGCTTCGGACCATTTCAACTCGCCAACCAGTTGCTTGGCGTAGGGGTCGATCAGCAGCTTGTTGTGGTTGAAACGATGGCCGTTCTTCGGATCGTACGGTCCGTAAACACGGTAGCCGTAGATCAGGCCCGGGTGAGCGTCGGGCAGGTAGCCGTGGAAGGTCTCGTCGGTGTATTCCGGCAGTTCAATGCGTTCCAGCTCCACTTCACCGGTGGAGTCGAACAGACACAGCTCAACCTTCGTGGCGTTTGCCGAGAAGATTGCAAAGTTGACACCCAGGCCGTCCCAGCTGGCCCCAAGGGGAAAGGGAAGTCCTTCACGAATACGTGATGGATTACTGGCAGGGTTTTCTGGTGTGGCCGAACTTTCATCTGCCGCGGGGGTGGACTTCGTATTCATGCTGCCTTCCTGACGTCGAATGATTTTCTAAGCGGCCGAAACCGTTATCGAAGCCGAGCGGGCTTCAACACTGAAATTAAAGTGGGGGTTACCGCAAGCCTCACCTGGATTGAGGTGAGGCTTGCTGCAATGGACTTGTACGAGGACAGAAGAGTTTCAAGTATTCGATGGCTTGCGCGGTTTCTTAGGCGCGGGTTTGGCGGCTGCGTCGGTTTCATTGGCCGCAGGAGCAGCTTTGGGTTTGGGCGCAGGCTTTGCCTTGGCCGCCGGTGCGGGTTTGGAAGCCGCAGGCTTGGTGGCGGGAGGGGCCTTGGCGACGGGCTTGGCCGCACCTTTCGCCGGAGCCTTGGCGCTGTCTACCTCAGGCAACTTGGGCTTGCTGGCTTTGCGTGCTGTGGTCTTGTCTGGCGCCAGCGCTTCCGCTTCAGCCAGCTTGCGTGCCATCTCCCAGTGACGGGCATCATGGCCCGAAGGTTTACCCTCGGATTCCCAGATTTGATAGGCAAATTCACGGATTCTTTTTTCGTCGGCACTCATCTCGACACTCCCAGGTATCACATAGTTTGAATAAGCAAATTGACGGAAAAATCTTCAAGCGCTGCGCTGAGAGGTATTTCCCCAGCACTCATCACGACGACGTCAGCAAAGAGGCCTTTCCACTGTAGTTGCGAATCGGCAAACGGCACAACAATGTGGGTGTCGCCCCATTGAGCAGCATTAATGAGTGGAACCTGTGCGGTGCCCAATAGTTCACTGCATGTGCGTGGCACCACGACGATTGCCCGCTCATTCTGCGTGGTGCGTGCAAACGCCAGCACGCGATGCGCCTGGCTGCCTCTCACTTCAAGCGCCACATACTCGCCTTCGCTGAACAGGGCAGGGTAGGTGCTGCGCGCGTTCAGGGTTGCTGCAATCAGCGCCTGTTTGATCCGGCCGTCTTGCCAATGTCCCAGCAGTTGCGGAGCGCTTACGTTGTCCCTCAGTGCCTGTTGCCGCGCGGGGTAATCCACTGGCCGACGGTTGTCCGGATCCACCAGGCTGAAATCCCAGAACTCCGTGCCTTGATACAGATCCGGTACGCCCGGTACGGTCAGACGTAGCAAGGTTTGCGCCAGGCTATTGAGTGCGCCTGCGGTGGCGATACGATTGGCGGTGGCACTCAGCGATTGACGTAACGCGAGCGCTTCGGGGGCCAGCAGCAGACGTTGCAGAAACTCCCGGCAAGCCGTCTCATACGCCTGGTTCGGCGCACTCCAACTGCTTTGCAGCTTGGCTTCCCGCAGGGCCTTCTCCTGCCATTGCACCATGCGCCTGGCGTACTCCTCGTGCGCCTGTTCGCCTTCCAGTTCCAGTGGCCAACTGCCGAGCAGCGCCTGATAAAGCATCAGTTCGTCGCCTGCACTGATTGTGGGCTCATCGCCCTTGAGCGGCGCAGCCAGCTGTCGCCAGCGTTCGACCTGCTCGGCATACCAGTCAGCACATTCACTCAGTACCGCTAGGCGCGTACGCGTGTCCTCCCCACGTTTATGGTCGTGGGTCGCAGTGGCCAGCAAGTTGTTCGGAAATGTCTCCATGCGCTGAATGCAGGCCTGGTGAAAGGCTTCTACTGGCGCACTGAAGTGTTGCGGATGAAAGCCGACATCGTTGCGCGACAGCAGCACGGCCGAACGGTAGAACGAGGTGTCTTCGACCGATTTGGCCGCAACCGGTGAGGTCAGTTGCTGGAAGCGCACGCAGGCGTTCTTGTACAGCTTGCGCAGGTGGCCGCGTGGCAGCTTTCTCCACGACTCGCCGCCCAACCAGCGGGCCAGATAATCGAGCACCGGCCAGTCGCCTTCGTTCAGTGTCGAACGTGCGCCGTCCATGGCCTGTTGAAAGAAGCGTTCATCTTCTGCCGATCGGCCGCACACACTGATATAGGTGCGGTAGACCGGGAAGTTGACGATCAAGGCCAGCAACGCCCTGCGAATCGCGCCCAGCGTCAGGTCCCGGCTCATCAGGTCGCTGCGAGCAACCTGCAGCAGTGACTGTGCAACGTTCTCGAAATCGCCTGCCAGTGTGCCGTGCAACACCAAGTCGCGAGCGACCAGCACTTCTTCGTCGAAGTCGGCCGTGCGTTCGCTCAGGCGGCTCCACAGTTCGCCCAGCGGCGCTTCGCCCTTGGGGTCGTGCTGCAACAGAGAAACCTGGTTCATGAACTCGTAGCCGGTCGTACCGTCAACGCTCCAGTCCTGGCGCAACGGCTCATCAGGCCCCAGGATCTTTTCGACAAAGATGGGCAGGTGGGTCAGTCTGGCGTCGTCAGGGCGCTGGCTCAGCAGGCCCTGAACACGGCGATGCAACTTGCGCCCGTAACCCCGTGGGTTCGCGAGCCCGTCGATATGGTCAATACGCAGGCCGTCGATAAGGCCATCGGCAATCAGCTGAAAAATCTTGCCGTGGGTGGCCTCAAATACGTTCGGTCGCTCGACACGCAGACCGCCCAGTTCGTTGATGTCGAAGAAACGCCGCCAATTGATGTCGTCGCCAGCGGTGCGCCAACTGGCCAGGCGGTAATACTGACGTTCCAGCAACTGATGAAGTCGATCAAAACCCTCAGGCTTGCTGGAGTCGAAGCGCGCAATCAACTGCTCAATAGCCTTGAGCACCTGTGGATCCTTGGCCAGTTCGGCCAGTTCAGCCTTGGCCTGACGCGCCCGCTCGTAAGCCTGCGGGTAGTTGTTCAGGGCGGCGAAGCGCAAGCCAAGCTCTTTCAGCTGTGGCTGTTCGACGCCTGCCAGGAGCGAATCGTAGGTGCTCGGGCAGATCGGGAAGTGGTGCTGGTAATGCTCGATATAGAACGCGCCGTGCTGCGCATCGAAGCGCAACGGGATCTCCCCGGCTTGCAGGACAGTGCCGTAATCGCTGCTCAGGAACGGCAGCAACAGTTGCCCGGCCAGCAGCGGATCAGGCGAATTCCACTGAATGTCGAAGAAGTCTGCGTATGGGCTGCGACGTCCCCATTCGAGCAGGTCGAGCCACCAGGGATTGTCCGCACCGCCGACAGCCATGTGGTTGGATACAATGTCGAGGATCAGCCCCATGCCGTGTTCACGCAGCGCCGCCACCAAACGGAGCAGGGCAGGTTCGCCGCCCAGCTCGGGGTTGATGACGGTCGGGTCTACCACGTCGTAGCCGTGCATCGAGCCCGCGCGCGCTTTGAGAATCGGTGACGCGTAGAGGTGGCTGATGCCGAGGCTGGCAAAGTAAGGCACCAGCGGCACGGCATCATCGAGCGTGAAGTCTTTATGAAATTGAAGCCGTTGTGTGGCTCTCAACGGTTGTAGTGGAAGGTTCATTGGTCACGCTCCGCAGCTTGCAGCCGGGATTGGGACAGCAATTCCAGTCGTCGAGCAGCATGTTCATTATCAAGAAGTGAAGCGGCATCGCCGGGAAGGCGTCTGCGCCAGTTGGGATGGCTGTCGATAGTGCCTGGCAGATTGGCTTGTTCGTGCAAGCCCAGTGCGTCCTCGATAGGCAGCAGCACCAGCGGCGCACGGGTATGGCCAAGGTAGCGGATGCTGGCATCGATGATCTGCGCCGCGTCCTCGGTGTCCTCACTCAGGCCATCGTTGCTCTGGCTCAGGGCTCGACGCAAGCCGTCGTATTCGCGGGCGCGTTCTTCACGCCAGTGCTGTTCGCTCTGGGCATCCACGTGACCGAGTCGCGCATTCCATTCGATATCCAGCTCGCTGAGCCAGCCGGCCAGGGTCGGCAAGTCGTGAGTGCTGGTGGTTGCCAGTGCCTCGTCGGACCAGTCCAGAATGGGCTTGAATTGGCCATTATTCTGTTCGAACAACAGCACGCGCATGCCGAGCATGGCTCGAGCGCTGAGCTTCTCACTCAGGCCCTCCGGCACTGTGCCCAGGTCTTCGCCCAGCACGATGGCTTTGTGGCGATAGGATTCAAGGCTCAACAGCCGCAACATGTCGTCCAACGGATAATTCAGGTACGCGCCTTCGTTCGCAGGTGATCCAAGCGGCACGACCCACAGGCGCTGCAGCCCCATGACGTGGTCTATGCGCAGCCCTCCTGCGTGGGCGAAATTGGCCCGCAGCATTTCGATGAAGGCGCGAAAACCGTTGCGCTTGAGGCCATCGGGCGAGAACGCTGAAATGCCCCAGCTCTGACCGGCACGATTGAGGATGTCGGGCGGTGCGCCCACGGTCAGTGCAGACAGCAGCTCATCCTGACGGCTCCAGGCCTGGCTGCCAGCGCCATCGGCACCCACTGCAAGATCGGCGATCAGGCCAACACGCATGCCACTGCTGCGAGCCGCGACCTGAGCCCGCTCCAGGCCTCGTGCGATCAACCATTGGGTGAACGCATGGAAGCTGATCTGCGGGCCATGTTGTGCCGCAAACGCCGATACCGCACTGCTGCGCGGGTCTTTGAATTCATCAGGCCACTCGTGCCAGTTGTCGCTGATGCCCATGCCCGGGCATTCGGCACGCAGTGCCTCGAATCGACAGTGGTTTTCCAGTGCTTCGCCGCCATTGTGGCGAAAGCTGTTGAAGTCTTCGTGCAGCGGGTGTGAGCCAGCGCTGAACGCTTCATACAACGCGTGCAGTGCTTTCCATTTGGCGCTCGCCGCTGCCGGCCAGTCGATCAGCGTCATTGCCTCAAGACGCTTCAGCTCGTCGGCGACGCCGGCGTCTTCAATTGCCTGACGCCAGGCACGCTCACCAACAATCGCGCCGGGCGATGCGTACAAGCTATTGAGGAACAGTCGGCTGGACGGCGAGTAAGGGCTGTAGCGCTGCGGGTCGCTGGCGAACATGGCATGAATCGGACTGATCGCCAGTGCGTCTGCGCCCCGTTCGCCTGCGGCGCGGGCAAACGTTTCCAGCGCCTGAGTGTCACCGAAACCACCATCGCCCTCGCGGCGCAAGCCGTAGAGCTGAACGGTCAGGCCCCACGTGCGGGGTGTCTGTGTGTCAGCGGCCATCGCCACGCTAAAACAGGATTTGGGTGCGACGGCAATGGTCAGATGCTGCCCGTCGATATCCAGTTGTTGATACCCAGGCCCGGCCAGGGCAGGTAACTGGGCATCGGCCGTCAACTTGGCATCCACAGACGAACCGTCTTCCAGATGCAGAGTGAACGGCGTTTGCGGCGCGAACCAGTCTGCCAGATTGAGGTTGCTGCCTTGATCGACCGTCAGCAGCGGTGGGGCTCCTTCACTGTGACGGGCAGCCTGCAGACGCTGCAGGCTGGCATCTATCGCTTCACCACCGTCTGCCGGATAACCCAGTGCTTCCAGAACCTTGCGCAACACCTCAGGACTTACGGTCTGGGGGCGAGCGTTGGCATCCACCCAGTGCACCGACAGTCCTGCTTCGGTCGCAAGCCTCTCTAATTGCTCATTGTTCATCCTGTTTCTCCATCACATCACTTGCTGTCAGGCTGACAATGGCCGTGTATGGATTGAGGATGCCTGGCCGGGAAAGTTCGGCCGATTTCGGCGCGCTGGAGAAAATCACCTGGGCAGCGTCGCACGGTGGGACAGCGACCGAGTGCTCGCTCAGGTTCAGGTCGATACACAACAGGCTGCCGTCGCCCATGCGCCAGCGCGCGCTGACAGCGTGATCGGCCAGTACGTCGGTGCCAAGCGGTTGAGTACCTGGCAGACGAGGAATGATCGCCTGCCTGCGCAGTGCCAACAGTTCCTTGTAAAGGTCAAGCCAGCTTCGGTGATCCAGCCCGATGTCGGTTTGCAGATCCAGCGCGCCGAACGCCGGACGTGAAGCCTCGAAGGTCTTTACGTCGTTCGGGTCAGGAATGTGCTCTCGGCGTTCCGGGTCGGCGAAGGCCGCGAAGTCGGCGAATTCACTGCGACGACCTTCACGTACCGCATCGGCCAGCTCACCATGATGGCTGGTGAAGAACAGGAATGGCTCGCTGGCCGCCCACTCATCCCCCATAAACATCAAAGGAATCATCGGTGAAAGCAGCAGCAGCGCTGTTGCCGCCTTGAGGGCCGGAGCAGGGCAGAGCTGCGGCAGCCGCTCGCCCAGCGCGCGATTACCGATCTGGTCATGATTCTGTAAAAACAGCACAAACGCACTCGGCGGAAGGTGCCCGCTGGGTTCGCCACGGGTATGACCGTGACGGGTCTGTTCGCCCTGGTAGACGAAGCCCTCGCTCAGCAGACGCGCCAGCTTGTGTGTCGGCTTCTGCGCAAAGTCTGAATAATACGCGTCGGTTTCACCGGTCAGTAGCACGTGCAGTGTGTTATGCCCGTCGTCATCCCACTGCGCGTCGAAACCTTTGTCCAGCAACAGGCTGGCCTGATTGAACTCGTTTTCGAGATTCAGCCATACATGCCGATCACGATCGATGTGGGCGCGCACCCGCTCAGCGAACTCGGGCAAAAAGGTTTCGTCCCGGATGGCGTGAACCGCGTCCATCCTCAATCCGTCGAAACGGTATTCCTGCAGCCACATCAGCGCATTGTCGACGAAGAAGTCCCGGACCTGTTCGCGTCGAAAGTCGATCGCATCGCCCCAGGGTGTGTGCAGGTCGCTGCGGAAGAACTCTTTCGCGTAGCTGCCCAGGTAATTGCCGTCAGGGCCGAAGTGGTTGTAGACCACGTCCAGAATCACCGCCAGGCCATGACCATGGGCCTTGTCGATCAGGTGCTTGAGTTGATCGGGCGTGCCGTAGGAAGACTGCGGGGCATAGGGCAATACTCCGTCATAGCCCCAGTTGCGGTCGCCAGGGAACTGCGCCAGCGGCATTAGCTCGATAGCGGTTACGCCCAGATCCGCCAAGTGTTGAAGGTGTTTTTCAACACCCGCATAGCCGCCCAATGCGCCGACGTGCAGCTCGTAGATGATCGCTTCGTGCCAGGGCCGACCTTGCCAGTCGTTGTTTTGCCATTGATAGGCGAGAGGGTCGACAACAATGCTGTGTGAATGCACGTCGCCGGCCTGAGCGCGGGAGGCAGGGTCTGGAACTTCCAGGTCCCCGTTAATCTTGAAGCGGTACTGGACGCCCGCCTTGCAGCGAGCCTCCAGTGTGAACCAACCCTCAGGCTGGGCGAGCATGGCCAGAGACTGACCATCCTCCAATTCAACGCTTACAGTGTCTGCATCCGGTGCCCAGAGGGCGAACCGGGTGTGTTCCGGGTCAATCAGAATGGCGCCGTGGCGCCAGTCAACTTCTGTACGCAGAGGCATCCATCAACCCCTTTTCCTCAGTAGTGAATTGAAACACCCGCATTTTTCTTCAACAGGTCGCGGTAGAGCTCTGCGTAGGGCTCGACCGCTTGGTGCCAGTTGAAAGGGGCGGCCATTGCGCGGCAGCGCATGGCGTTTAACAGCTCGGGATGAGCGAATACCTGGAGAGCGCGGTTCAGCGCCTCGGTGTAACTTTCAACCGTTGATTCGTCGAACAGAAAACCCGTCACGCCATCTTCGATGGTGTCTGCCAGACCGCCTGTGTTGCGCGCCACGGGCAAGGAGCCGAAGCGCTGGGCGTACATCTGGCTAAGGCCGCATGGCTCATAGCGCGATGGCATCAGCAAAAAGTCGCTGCCTGCAAACATGCGGCGGGCATCAGTCTCATTGAAGCCAATGCGCACCCCGATGCGGCCGGGGAAGCGGTTCGCGAGGGCACGCATAGCGTCCTCCTCTTCCGGCTCCCCGCGTCCGATGATTGCGATCTGGCCGCCGTTGTTGACGATGTGCTCGGCAACGCCAATGGTCAGGTCCAGACCTTTCTGGTAGACGAGGCGGGAAACCACCGCGAACAGCGGACCTGTCGAGGCGTCGAGACCGAACAGTTCACGAACGTAGTCGGCGTTGATCTCTTTGCGTGTCCATTCGTTGGGTGCGAAATGGCAAATCAGGTGTTCATCGGTGGCAGCATCCCAACTGGCATCGATGCCATTGGGAATGCCGCTGAGCTGGCCCTTGTCAGCCTTGCTCTGCAGGAAACCTTCCAGCCCGCAACCAAATTCAGGGGTGGTGATTTCTCTGGCGTAGGTGGCGCTGACCGTAGTGATGTGGTTCGCGTACGCCATGCCAGCCTTGATGAAGGACAGCTTCCCGTAAAACTCCATCCCTTCGGCCTGCAGCGCTTCATCGGGGATGCCCAGTTCACGGCTCGAACCCGTGCTGACCGTGCCCTGATAGGCCAGGTTGTGAATGGTGAAAATGCTCGGCGTCGACTGTCCGCGCCACTTCATATAGGCAGGCGCCAAGCCAGCGGGCCAGTCATGGGCATGAACCAGCTCAGGGCACCATTGGGTCTTGACTGCGCCAGCGGCGAAATCGGCCGCGGCCAGGCCCAGGCGTGCAAAGCGGATATGGTTGTCGGACCAATCGCGGCCATGTCTGTCGGCGTAAGGCGTGCCTTCACGCTCGTAGAGTTCGGGGCAGATCAATACGTAAATCACCAGTCCGTCTTTCATGTCCATGCGACCGATCTTGCAGGCCGGAAGACCGGCGTAGCCGCCCAGATGACTGATGACGTGAATAGGGTTGCCGCTATTGATGACCTGTGGATAGCCGGGTATCAGCACTCGGACGTCGTGCAGGTGACGCATGGCTCGCGGTAAAGCAGCAGATACATCGCCCAAACCCCCGGTTTTCACCAGGTCAGCCAGCTCGGAGGTGACAAACAGAACCTTGCGTCTGTTGACCTGAGAAATCGTGGGCTGTGAAGTCGAAGTCGGAAGTTGCAGCAGTGGAACGCTCGTCGTAGCGAAAACCGGCAGATGAGTCAGCTCGCTGGCCGGCTGGTTAAAACTCTCTCCCTTCTGGGTTTTGACAGCGGCGCTAATCATCGTTTTCTCCTGTTCAAAACAGTGTTGGTGCATCACTTGATTTTTATTGGCCATTTCCTATGGCCGGTACCTTCACATGCACTACGCAAGAACAGTACCTACTTGAACTACGCACGGCGACATTGCAGCGTGATGAAGCAAGAGTCTGCAGTCAGCCAACAGCATAGGCGCTCAGTGCAGATGACCTACCCGATTTGGAGAAGTTTCGACTTTTTTAATGCAAATGTCTGGCATGCGGCTTCGCGCGCTTCCGACAGACAATTCCTAAAGAGTCGCATGCGCTTTTTTAGAGCAGAGTACTACGGTTTTCAGCGGCGATTTACCGGTCGTCGGATTGTTCGACAATTAACGGTATTGAGCCGTGCTTTGATCGCTGCGACCGTTTGTCACGATTTTTCGCCCGAATCTGTGCGTGCTGCCTTTTCCAGGTGCACGCAGTGGCCGATTCACGAGCATCACGCGAAATTTCCTACATCTGTACCGGAACATTTATGAGCGAGGCGAGATAGAATCGGCATCCTGTGACGCATCGGTGGAGCCTGATATTTCACTGAGCAGCGCGTTGTGAATATTTGAAAGTTGACGAGGATGGAAATGGACGCCCCAGAGGTGCTTGTACTTCAAGCGAGCTACACCAACCCGGTACATGCCGAAGCGATAGGATTCGTTCTGAACGAGTACGCAATGGACGTGATGGGAGGAGGCCGCCCATTGTCGAACGATACCCGCCAGCAATTGGCGCTCGAGCTTGCCAAGCGTCCTCATGCGTTCAGCGTTCTGGCGTTCATCGCTGGCGAACCGGTAGGCCTGGTCAATTGCTTCGAGGCGTTTTCGACCTTCGTATGTCGTCCGCTGGTCAATATCCACGACGTGGCGGTCATCGCCCAGCATCGGGGCAAGGGCATCAGCCAGAAGATGCTGGCCAAGGTCGAGGAAATCGCCCGTCAGCGCGGGTGCTGCAAATTGACGCTTGAGGTGCTGGAAGGCAACGATGTGGCGCAAAACGCCTACCGGAAACAGGGGTTTGACAACTACTGCCTTGATCCCGCCATGGGCCGTGCCATGTTTTGGCAGAAGACGTTGTAAGAGGGCGTGATGCTCTGTGGGAATCAATAAGACGACCAGGCATGTTGCGAGTTGTGTCTGGTTCGCCGCACTTATATGGCGCAAAATGCGTCGACCGCTGGATCGTCTGTCTGGTCAGGGTATTTGATTGGAGGGGGTTAAGCGTTGTAGCGGGGGAGGCAAGCCAGCAGATCGGGCTTGCCACGTGACAGTCAGAGCAGTTGACGAAGGGTTCGTCAGGCGTGTAGCGCTGAGCCAGGAGCGCTCAGTTGGGATTGCTGAAGCATGAGGCTCAGATGAGCGACTCGTTTTTGCAGCTGCTCACGTTCTTCCTTCAGCGCACGCAATTCGTCGCGGCGGATCGTGACATACAGGGTTTGTGGTGCAAGTGCTGGTAGTACAGTGCCCATTGCTCACCTCGCAAATGGCGGATTCAACCTCAGAAAGGCCCGTGGCAATGACTATCAATCCCTGAGTGGCCGCTGCTAACCTCTCTATCGGCTCAGATTCTGATTTCTTTTGCGTTAAATTGGAACTTTTTTATTTTTCATTGTCACGAACGTTTCCTGAACGCGAAAATGTACATCATTTGATGGCGACGCTGCCGTCATTGTCCCGCAGGGGAACTGACGTTCCGCCTCACTTGACTAACCAGCATGCTCACGGACTGTTGATGCGCTGGATGACAGGTGAGGCCCCTTTTTACGAGTTTAGGAGCAACTTCATGCAACTTGGGATTATTGGACTGGGCCGCATGGGCGGCAATATCGCACGGCGTTTGATGCTCAATGGTCACACCACAGTGGTGTACGACCGTGACGAAGCGTCACGCGGCGCCCTGGCCAATGAAGGCGCCACTGCAGTTGCTGATCTGGCCGAACTGGTCAAAGCGCTGGATGCGCCCCGTGCCGTCTGGGTCATGCTGCCTGCCGGTGCGCCGACCGAAGACACGATTCAGATGCTGAGTCAGTTGCTCGAACCTGACGATGTGATCATTGATGGCGGCAACACCTTCTACAAGGATGATATTCGTCGCGCGCAAGAACTCACCGACAAGAGCCTGCACTATGTGGATGTCGGGACTTCTGGCGGCGTCTGGGGCCTGGAGCGTGGTTATTGCATGATGATCGGGGGTGAGAAGGCGATCGTTGAGCGTCTTGATCCACTGTTCGCCACCCTGGCACCCGGCATCGGCGAAATTCCACGTACCCGGGACCGCAAGTCTGACGACGACCGCGCTGAACACGGCTACATTCACGCAGGCCCGGCAGGCTCCGGTCATTTCGTGAAGATGATCCACAATGGCATCGAGTACGGGATGATGCAGGCCTTTGCAGAGGGCTTCGATCTGCTCAAGCAGAAGAACTCCGAGCACCTGCCGCCCGAGCAGCGCTTTGACCTGAATACTGCTGATATTGCTGAAGTGTGGCGTCGTGGGAGCGTCGTCTCGTCCTGGCTGCTGGACTTGACTGCCGACGCGCTGGCGAGCGATCCACAGCTGGACGCTTTCTCCGGCTCGGTAGCCGACAGTGGCGAGGGCCGCTGGACCATTGAGGCTGCCATTGAGCAGGCCGTTCCGGTTCCTGTGTTGTCCAGCGCATTGTTCGCGCGCTTCCGCTCACGTCAGACCAGCTCTTACGCTGACAAAATGCTGTCTGCCATGCGCTTCGGTTTCGGTGGTCACAAGGAACCCAAGTAATGGGCCTGTCACGCGGCACATCCGAGCAAAAGCCTGAAGTTGCGCCACCCACCACGCTGTTCCTGTTCGGCGCGCATGGTGATCTGGTCAAGCGCCTGCTGATGCCAGCGCTCTGCAATCTGGCGCGTGACGGTCTGGTGGATCAGGGATTGCACATCGTCGGCGTCGATCACAACGCGATCAGCGACGCCGATTTTGCCAGGAAGCTCGAGAATTTCATTCGTGACGAAGCGGCCGCAAAGGTTGCCGAGTCAGGCAAGGATCCTCTAGATCCTGGGTTGTGGGGCAAGCTGGCTGAACGGATCAGCTATGTGCAAGGCGACTTTCTCGATGATTCCACCTATCGCGACATCGAGAACAAGATCAAAAGCACGGGTTCTGCCAATGCGGTGTTCTACCTCGCCACGGCGCCACGATTCTTCAGCGAGGTAGCGACCCGGCTGGGATTCTCCGGTTTGTTGAAGGAAACCGAGGGTGCGTTCCGGCGTGTGGTGATCGAGAAACCGTTCGGTTCCGATCTGGCCAGCGCCGTCGAGCTGAACACCTGCCTGCTCAAGGTCATGAGTGAAAAGCAGATCTATCGCATTGACCATTATCTGGGCAAGGAAACGGTGCAGAACATTCTGGTCAGCCGCTTCTCCAATGGTCTGTTCGAGTCGTTCTGGAACAATCACTACATCGATCACGTGCAGATCACCGCTGCTGAAACGGTCGGTGTCGAAACCCGGGGCAGTTTTTACGAGAACACCGGGGCGCTTCGCGACATGGTGCCCAACCACTTGTTCCAGTTGCTGGCGATGGTTGCGATGGAGCCACCAGCGGCTTTTGGTGCAGACGCGGTTCGTGGCGAAAAAGCCAAAGTGGTAGGCGCTATTCGTCCATGGAGCGAGGAGGAGGCGCTGGCCAATTCGGTGCGCGGCCAGTATTCGGCGGGTGAAACAGGCAATCGCAAGGTCGCCGGTTATCGCCAGGAAGATCGCGTGGCCGAGGACAGCACCACCGAAACCTACGTGGCCCTCAAAGTCATGGTCGACAATTGGCGCTGGGTGGGTGTGCCGTTCTACCTGCGTACTGGCAAGCGCATGAGTGCGCGCAGCACCGAGATCGCCATCTGTTTCAAGCCTGCACCTTATGCGCAATTTCGCGACACTGAAGTTGACCGCCTGAAGCCCAATTACCTGAGAATCCAGATCCAGCCTAACGAAGGCATGTGGTTCGACCTGTTCGCCAAACGTCCCGGGCCGACGCTGGATATGGAAGACATCGAACTGGGCTTTGCCTACAAGGATTTCTTCGAGATGCAGCCGTCGACGGGTTACGAAACCTTGATCTATGACTGCCTGACCGGCGATCAAACGCTGTTCCAGCGTGCTGACAACATCGAAAACGGTTGGCGTGCCGTGCAGCCGTTTCTGGATGCGTGGGCCAAACAACCCGAAGTCACGCTGTATGAAGCCGGCAAGGACGGCCCGGCGGTTGCAGATGAATTGTTGGCCCGTGATGGTCGTGAATGGCGAGAACTCAATGTCTGAACTGTCTGCTTCCTCTGTGCGCTTCCTGCTTTCCGATATCGATGGGACACTGCTTCGTCCCGATCACAGCCTGAGTCAGGCCAACATTGATGCCGTTCATGGCCTGCAGAAAGCCGGTGTGCATTTCACGCTGGCAAGCAGCCGTCCCCCGCGGGCGATGCGTCAGGTGATTGAGGCGCTGAGTGTCGAATTACCAACGGTGTCTTTCAATGGCGGCACGATTACCCATCACGATGGGCGCGTGCTGGCAGCGCATCGTATCGATCCGGCTGCAGTGCGCACCTGTCTCGATCTGTTCGCCACGCAAAAGGTTGCCGTATGGGTGTTTGCCGACGATGAATGGCTGCTGCTCGACCCGCAGGGCGACTACGTGGACCATGAACGTCATGCGCTAGGCTATGAGCCGGTGCTGGTCGACAGCTTTGAGCCGTACCTGGATCGGGTCGACAAGATCGTGGCGGCGAGCAAGGATTTCGAGCTGCTGAAAGCGCTTGAAAGTCGTCTGGCGCCCACGCTTGAGGGGCGCGCACTGGCGGCTCGCTCACAGCTGTATTACCTGGACGTGACTGCACTTGAGGCCAACAAGGGCTCGGCGCTTGTCGCGCTCGCCAAGTACCTGAACGTCGATCTCGCCGAGACGGCGGCAATTGGCGACGGCGGTAATGACGTGGCGATGTTCCACAAGGCAGGCCTGTCGATTGCCATGGGGCAGGGCGAAGCCAGCGTACGCAGCCAGGCCGATCACGTCACGGGTAGCAATGTCGAGGATGGCGTCGCCACTGCGATCAATCGCTACATCCTGCCTCGTTGACGCCGGCGGCGCCTTGAAGAGGGTCGACGCCGGGCTTCAACTGCGCAACTGGCATTTCGATAGAGAGCATTGGGAATGGCCGCATTGATTGAAGATTACGCGTTGCTGGGTAACTGCCAGACCGCTGCGCTCGTCGCGCGGGATGGTTCGCTGGACTGGTTGTGTTTTCCCCGCTTCGATTCGCCCTCATGCTTTTCGGCCTTGCTCGGTGACAGTAACAATGGCCGCTGGAAAATTGCGCCAGCGGCCGACATCGTATCCATCGAAAGGTGTTACCGCGACGGCACGCTGATTCTTGAAACCGTCTTCGAAACCCGTACCGGGCGTGCCATGCTGGTCGATTTCATGCCCATGGGTACTGCCGGGCATGTTGTGCGAATGGTGGTCGGGCTGGTCGGCGATGTTGCTTTCGAGATGGACCTGGCTATTCGGTTTGACTACGGCAGCAGCGTGCCTTGGGTCGAGAAGAAAGACCCGCATACGCTGACTGCCGTTGCCGGCCCGGAGATGCTCGTCCTGCGCAGTCCGGTGCCGTTGCTTGCGCAGGATCATCACACCGCCAGTCGTTTTCAGGTGCGCGAGGGCGAGCGTAAGGTATTCACCCTGGCCTGGCAGGCATCCTCTGAGCCGATGCAACCGGACATTGATGCGCAGCAGGCGCTTGAAGAATCCGAGCGCTACTGGCGTGAGTTTTCCGGGCGCTGCCCTGATGTCGGTCCCTGGACGGCCCAGGTCAAACGCTCACTGATTACCCTCAAGGCCATGACCTATGCTCCCACCGGTGGCATTGTCGCGGCGGTCACGACCTCGCTCCCCGAACAGCTGGGAGGTGAGCGCAATTGGGATTACCGTTACTGTTGGTTGCGCGACGCGACCATGACCCTGCTGGCGTTCATGAATCTTGGGTACTTCGAGGAAGCCACGGCGTGGCGTGACTGGCTGCTGCGTTCCGTTGCCGGCAATCCGGAACAGATCCAGATCATGTACGGCGTGGGCGGCGAGCGTCGTCTTTCAGAGTTCGAACTGCCGTGGCTCAATGGCTACGAAGACTCCCGGCCGGTGCGCGTCGGGAATGGCGCTGCGACTCAGGTGCAACTGGATGTTTACGGCGAAGTGGCCGATGCGATGATTCAGGCGCTGAAGGGTGGCATGCCCAGGCATCCGCGCAGTCTGGCGATCTCCAGGGTGGTCATGCCGTTTCTGGAGAAGGTGTGGCACCTTCCTGATGCCGGCATTTGGGAGATTCGCTCGCAGCCTCGCCACTTTACGCACTCCAAGGTCATGGCCTGGGTCTCCTTTGACCGCAACGCCATGCAGATTGCCCAGGCGGCTGAAACGGACGAAGACCGCGCACTGGCGCAGCATTACCGCGAAGTCGCTGATGAAATCCATGCGGACGTCTGTCGCAATGGTTTCGATCCTCGGCTCAACAGTTTTGTGCAGACCTATGGTTCGGAAGAAGTGGACGCCAGTCTGCTGCAAATCGTCCTGACCGGCTTTCTGCCGCCTGAAGACCCGCGCGTCATCGGTACGGTCGCCCAGATCGAGCGCACGCTCATGCGCGACGGTTTGCTGTTGCGTTACAACGCAGAGCGAAGCGTTGATGGCGTTTCAGGAAGTGAGGGTACGTTTCTGGTTTGCTCTTTCTGGCTGGCCGATGCCTACGTGCTGTTAGGGCGGGCGGAGGAGGCCGCTGCACTGTTCGCCAGGCTTTGCGATCTGTGCAACGACGTCGGGTTGCTGGCCGAGCAGTACGACCCGCGTGAGGGGCGGATGCTGGGGAATTTTCCTCAGGCGTTCAGCCACATCGGGATCATCAATACCGCGCTGAATTTGCATCGGGTTGTGTGTCCGGCTGCTGTCCGTAGCTCGGGTAATATCGATGGCTGCCCGTGACTCGCGAGTATCAGCCTGCCTTGCGAAACGTAAGGTTGATGCGCTGCGGGCCCATGACCGGATGTTCGGCGGGCTTGAGTGGCAGGATCCCGTGAAAGCGCAGGCGGTCCTCGCCTCCCCAGACGACTACATCGCCGTGAAACAGTGAGATACGTGCGGGTTTGTCACTGCGCAGCAAGCCGCCGAACTGAAAGGTCGCGGGTATCCCGAGCGATACGGATACCACTGGCCAGCGATGATCCTGTTCGTCCTTGTCCTGATGCAGGGACATTTTCGCGCCGGCAACGTAGCGGTTTATCAGGCAGGCATCCGGTTCGAAATCTGCAAAGCCTGCGATCGCCGACGCTGTCTGTGCCAATTCGATAAAGACATCGGGCATTTCCGGCCAGGGTTGTCCGGTTCTCGGGTCCCTGTCGCCGTAGCGATAACCCTGTTGATCGGTAATCCAGCCCAGCTGGCCGCAACTGCTCAGGGCCGCTGACATGATGTGGCCGCCCGGCGTGGTCATGCGCCTGAACGGTGCCTTGGACAGGGTGTCGCGCAGGGCAGGTATCAATCGATCCATAAAAGGCAAGGCCAGACCTCTCAGCAACCAGGAATGCGGCCCAATCTGCTCATGAGCCGCTGGCTGGGGTGCTTCGTCGGCAAACAGATCGAAGATAGCGTTTGTATCGCCCTTGCGTTGCATTATCGAATCCAACACCTGCTAGTGTCTTAGAGAGCCTTACTGACCTTGACGTCGCTGATCTGATCGTCGCTTTGGCCGTGCATTTTTTCCAGTGCTGCGCGGGCCTCTTCTATCGATGCCGATTGCAGCTGTGCGAATTCAAAGCGGCGTTCGCCATTGAGCTTGTAGCTGACGGCGTATTTGGTGGTCCTGGCGGGGGAAGTGCTCATGTTGACTCCTTGTATCAGCGCAGACGAGAGGTCGAGCGGCGGACGATTTTGATCGAATGCGTGAACGGCAGTTTACGCCCGCCGTTGGTGTCGGTCTTGCGGGCCGCGGTGTCGATTGTGATGTTCCAGAAGCCGGTGCTCGGTGCGGCAATCTTGGCGGGGAAGGTGTCGAACGCGCCGCCGTGGTAAGTGTGCCGGCCGCCATTTTTGAAGCTGCGAAAGTTCGCATCGTTCATCAGCCGAATATTGCAGATCTGCGAGCACTCAATGACGACCAGATCGTCTTCGTTGAGATGCTCACGCTGGTGTACGAATTTCATGGGGCACTCCGGAAAATGGCTTTTTCTGAAAAATCAAAACGATAGCATGCGGCGCCCGTCATTTGCCGCCGACCGTTCGTTAATTGCAGTCTTTTGCATAAAAAATGACGTGTTCGGGATCTAATCGGGCCGCAGCTTGTCGTAGCACCTTTATTTGGAGGGATTGTATGAAACTGGCTGTGGTAATCCTGGCTCTGGCGATGACTGGTTGCGCAACCGTCAACGACATCGAACATACGCCTGCCACCATGAATGTGATCTCGGGCAAGAATCCGCAAGAGTACGCTGACTGTTTCATCGAGAAAATCAGCAGCAGCCGTGCTCAACCTTCAGTAGAGCGCCGCCATGATGGGCTGCGTCTGATAGTGGCGCAGAAATTGAGCAAGTCGCCGACCGCGGTGCTGGATATTGAAAGCCGTTCCGGAGGCAGCTCAATCAAGGTTTATGAGCGCCTGGCCAACGTGCCGATTCGCTTTCGCGACGTTCAGCACGCTGCGGAAGCCTGCATTTCGGGGTGATCGAATCCCCGATATTTCAGCGGCCCTGCGCATGAACGGCAGGGCCTGGGCTTACTTGCAGACGACCAGAACGCTGCGGCTCTTGTAGTTGCCGACGTCGACGCCCAGGGTTTTTTCGCTCTCGGCGGGTTGCGGAGTGCCGTCGGTACCGACGATGTCGTAGCCGGTCCCCGCGCACGATGCGTCAGCCTTTTCATAGCAGGCAGCCCAGGACATCGCTTCGCCCGAGCAGTCGATACTCAGGCCTTGTTTGCCGTTCTTCAGGTAGGTGTTGGAGGCGGTGGCACAGCCAGCGAGGCCCAGCACAGCAATAATGCACAAAAGTCTGATCATGTCGTTCGCTTCAAGAGGGGCAAATGGGTTACGGATGCAGCAGGTTGGACTGATGACGCGTGCCATCGTTCCGCCATGTTTGAAGGATAAATGCCGTGGACGTTTGCGTACGAGGTATGTAAAAACAGGGCTGGGTGTTCGCAATATACTCGTTTGTGCGGAACTATCTGTTCGTCTATACCTCTACCATGACATCCTGTGGCCCGTGGCGGGGCATTGTAAGGTGCCCGCCGCCTGATTAGACTGCGCCGTTAACACCAACAGCCCTTATCAAGGACTTTTATGATCAAGAAATGCTTGTTCCCAGCAGCCGGTTACGGCACTCGCTTTTTGCCAGCGACCAAGGCCATGCCCAAGGAAATGCTGCCGGTGGTCAACAAGCCACTGATCCAATACGGTGTTGAAGAAGCCCTCGCGGCTGGCCTGAGCCAGATTTCCATTGTGACTGGCCGCGGTAAGCGCGCGCTGGAAGACCACTTCGATATCAGCTACGAGCTCGAGCACCAGATCAAGGGCACCGACAAGGAAAAATACCTGGTCGGCATTCGCAAGCTGATTGATGAGTGCAGCTTCTCCTACACCCGTCAGACTGAAATGAAAGGCTTGGGGCATGCGATCCTCAGCGGTCGTCCTTTGATTGGTAACGAGGCGTTTGCTGTGGTACTGGCGGATGACCTGTGTGTCAACCTGGAAGGCGATGGCGTGTTGGCTCAGATGGTCAAGCTGCATAACCATTACGGCTGCTCAATCATCGCGATTCAGGAAGTCGACCCTAACGAAACCAACAAATATGGCGTTATCGCGGGTGACGAGATCAAGCCAGGCCTGTTCCGTGTTACCGACATGGTCGAGAAGCCAAAGCCTGAAGACGCGCCTTCCAATATGGCTATTATTGGTCGCTACATCCTGACTCCGGACATTTTCGAAAAGATCGAGCAAACCGAGCCGGGCAAGGGTGGCGAGATTCAGATCACTGACGCACTGATGAAGCAGGCTGCCGAAGGCAACGTACTGGCTTACAAATTCAAAGGTCAGCGTTTCGACTGCGGTGGCGCCGAAGGCTACATCGAAGCAACCAACTTCTGCTTCGAGCACTTCTACAAGACAGGCAAGGCTTACTGATTCATCTTCATTGCCCGTCCGAGTATCAAGTCAAGGCCACCTCCGGGTGGCTTTGTCATTTCTGACTGACCGCCAAGCGGTTATGCTGTGCCTCTGCTAGGGAGACATTGATGGCTTACGATTTCGATCTGTTTGTAATTGGCGCGGGTTCCGGTGGCGTACGTGCAGCCCGTTTTGCCGCCAGGTTCGGCGCAAAGGTTGCGGTTGCCGAAAGCCGTTATCTGGGTGGCACCTGTGTCAACGTCGGGTGTGTGCCCAAGAAACTGATGGTGTACAGCGCGCATTTTTCCGAAGACTTTGAGCACGCCAAGGGCTTTGGCTGGTCGGTGGGTAAGCCCGGTTTCGACTGGTCGACGCTCATTGCCAACAAGGATCGCGAGATCAATCGCCTTAACGGTATCTATCGCAAATTGCTGGTCGACAGCGGCGTCACGCTGCTTGAAGGGCACGCGAAGATCGTGGGCGCGCAGAAGGTTGAAATCAACGGTCATACCTACAGTGCCGAGCGTATTCTGATCGCGACTGGCGGCTGGCCGCAGATTCCTGACGTGCCTGGGCGTGAGCATGCGATTTCGTCGAACGAAGCGTTCTTTCTCAAAGAGCTGCCCAAGCGCATCGTTGTAGTGGGTGGCGGTTACATTGCCGTCGAGTTCGCCTCCATCTTTAACGGCCTGGGCGCTGACACGACGCTGGTTTACCGGGGCGAGCTGTTCCTGCGCGGATTTGACGGCAGTGTGCGCAAGCATCTGCATGAAGAATTGCTCAAGCGTCACATGGGCATCCGCTTCAACAGCGATATCTCGCGTATCGACAAGCAGTCCGATGGCAGCCTGCTGTTGACGATGAAAGGCGGAGAGGCACTGGAAACCGATTGTGTGTTTTACGCGACCGGTCGCCGCCCGATGCTCGACAACCTCGGGCTTGAGAGCGTTGACGTCAAGCTCGATAAACACGGCTATATTGAAGTCGACAAACACTACCAGAGCAGCGAGCCCTCTATTCTGGCGATTGGCGATGTCATTGGTGGCGTGCAGCTGACTCCGGTGGCGCTGGCTGAAGGCATGGCGCTGGCTCGACGTCTGTTCAAGCCTGAGCAATATCGTCCAGTGGACTACAACCATATTCCAACGGCTGTTTTCAGTTTGCCGAACATTGGTACGGTCGGTCTCACTGAGGAGGCGGCCATCGAGGCTGGGCATGAGGTGCAGATCTTCGAAAGCCGTTTCCGGCCGATGAAGCTGACGCTGACGGATGATCAGGAGCGCACCCTGATGAAGCTGGTTGTCGATGCGAAGACTGATCGCGTTCTTGGCTGCCATATGGTGGGGCCGGACGCTGGTGAAATCGTGCAGAGCCTGGCAATCGCCATCAAGGCCGGTGCTACCAAGCAGGTGTTCGACGACACCATCGGTGTGCACCCGACAGCGGCTGAAGAGTTCGTCACCATGCGCACACCGGTTCAGCGATAACAGGCCAGGCCCGGGACTCAGGATGTGTCCCGGGGTATATAAGGTTGAAGAGGACGGACCCGACAGTGGACAAGGAAAGACCAAAGGTCGCCATGCCTTTGTATATGGCCGGGCAGGGATACGCTGCAACGCAGCAGATCGACAGGCTTCGCGAAAGCGAACGCCAGTTCAGAACGCTGGCTGACAACATGAGCCAGCTGGCATGGACGGCCAATCCCCAGGGCCGGGTCCAGTGGTACAACGAGCGCTGGTATGCCTATACCGGCGCTTCACTGGAGTCCATGCGAGCGCTGGGTTGGCGCTCGGTTCTCGACCCCGAGCATTGGGAGCGGGTTGCTGCGCGGCTGCAGTATTGTTTTGCGACGGGTTCGATCTGGGAAGACACTTTTCCGATCAAGTCCAGCGATGGAGCCTTCAACTGGTTTCTGTCTCGCGCCTTGCCAATGCGCGACGAACAGGGCCATATCACCCATTGGTTGGGCACTCACACCGACATTACTGCTCAGGTCCGCGCCGAGGAAGCCTTGCGCGAACTCAATGAAAGTCTTGAGTTGCGCGTCGCCGAACGGACTCATGAACTGGCAGCGGCCAATGAGTTGCTGCAGGTGCAGATCAATGAGCGGGCGCAGGCTGAAGAGGTGTTGCGCCATGCGCAGAAGATGGATGCTGTGGGTCAGTTGACGGGCGGCATCGCTCACGACTTCAACAATATGCTGACTGGCGTGCTCGGAGCGCTGGATCTGATTCAGCGCAGGGCTGTCGAAGGGCGCCTCGACGATGTCGAGCGTTATGTGGGCGCGGCCATCGCGTCCGCTAATCGTGCTGGCGCACTCACTCAGCGATTACTGACCTTTGCCAGGCGTCAGGCGCTCAATACCTGCGCCGTCGACGTCAATGATATGGTTCGCTCGATGCGGGAGCTGCTGCAAGGTACGGTGTCTGCACAGACCTCTCTGCACATTGAGTTGGCTGAGGCGTTGAGTCAGGTCTGGACGGACGAGCATCAATTGGAGAACGCCTTGTTGAATCTGGTTATCAATGCGCGCGATGCCATGCCGGACGGCGGGCGACTGCGGGTGTTGACCCGGTCTGTGACCATCGCTGCGCCGCGCAACACGCTGACGCCGGGAGACTACGTCATGCTCAGTGTCGAGGATGAGGGCTGTGGTATCAGTCAAAGTGTGATTGATCAGGTTTTCGATCCGTTCTTCACCACCAAGCCTGTCGGGCAGGGGACGGGGTTGGGGCTGTCGATGGTCTACGGCTTCATCAAGCAGACGGGTGGGCATGTGCAGATAGAGAGCGTCGAGGGGCATGGTACTCGGGTCGATTTGTACCTGCCCTGCAAGGTTGATCGGCTCAGCTGACCGGCCAGGGTTAGTTGTGCGTCAAGGCGTGGCTGGCTTCTTGCGGGCTGACCTGGCTTTTGGCGTGGGCTCTGTGGGCGGCTTCAGTGCCTCCAGTACGGCCTCTTTCTTGATCAGCAACAGTTCCAGCATGCGGTTTTGCTGTTGGGCATCTTTCAGGTTCTGCTTGAGATCGACGTGATCGTCGTGCAGGTTTCGCAGTTTTTCTTCCAGCAGGGCGCACTGCGTCTGAACGTGCTGATGCTCTTTGGCTGACGCTGCAGCCTGGGCGCTGACTTTTTCGGTCAGGTCCTTTTGACTGTTCAGTTCGCGTTGCGTGTTGCGAGCCTCGGCCAGCAGTCGTTCGTTGTCGCGGTTTAATTGAGTGATGCCTTCCTGGCGGATGCTCAGGCTTTGCTGCGCCTGGCGCAATTCCATCTGCAGTTGCTGTACCTGGCCTTCGTGGCGCTGCTGTTCATGTTCGCGTTGTTCGCGGATCGAGTTGCGATAGTGCTCAAGCGCGTCACGTGAGTGCTGGTGTTTTTCTTCAAGAGAGTGGATCTGCGCCTGCTTGTCCAGCAGGCGCGACTCCAAGTCTGAGTTGGCCTGCGTCAGTCGAGTGTTTTCGTTGCGTGAGGCTTGCAGTGCTTCCTGCAGATTCAGCAGGGCGGTGGCTTGTTGTTCCAGCGTCTGATCCTTCTGCTGGATGTGCTCGTTCAGGCCGTCCATTTTTTGCTGCGCCGTCGATAGAGCTTCCTGAATGGCTTTGCATTTTGTGTCGTGATCCAGGCATAGCTGGTCGATGCGTTCCTGCGCCTGTTCTTGCAGGCGCTGCGCAAGATTGGCTACCAGGCCGGTCAGCTCTTCGTTGATGTCTGGCGTGGGTGCATGGGTAATCTCAAGTTCCTTGAGGTAACGGTGGATAGTGGTCTTGGACCCTGTATTGCCCATTTCGATACGTACTGCATCAATGCTGGGGTTTTCCCCGCGAGCCAGCAGGGCGGCCCTTGCCTTGAGCACCAATGCCTTGTTAACGCCACCCCGTGCCATGTTTGCTCCTACGATTTCGTACTGTGGTATGTACCCTGTAATTACATACTATATTGATCAGTTAATTTCGTCATTATTTGAATTTTATCGCATGGGATATTGGCGTATTATCCCGTGTCAGGTGCGTCTATCGCATTTTTGGGCCTCCATTCGGTACATCCACGCAGGTTTTGCACATGAATGACGTCGATCGCTACCTTGAGGCGGCGACCCGCGACAACACGCGCCGCAGCTACCGGGCGGCCGTCGAGCATTTCGAAGTGACGTGGGGCGGGTTTCTGCCCGCTACCAGCGAAAGCGTGGCGCGCTACCTGGCGTTCTACGCGGGACAGTTGTCGGTCAATACCCTGAAATCGCGCTTGTCAGGGTTGGCTCAATGGCATTCGAGCCAGGGTTTCGCCGACCCGACCCGCGCACCAATGGTGCGTAAGGTGCTTAAAGGTATTCGCGCCCTGCACCCCGCGCAGGAGAAACAGGCAGAGCCGCTGCAACTGCTCGATCTGGAGCGCGTGGTTGCCAGTCTTGACGCCGGAGCGCTGCAAGCGCAGGCGCGTCACGATCAGCCTGGTGTCTTGCGTTGCCGTCGTGATGCGGCGCTTATCTTGCTCGGTTTCTGGCGTGGATTTCGCAGCGACGAGTTGTGTCGCCTGCAGGTTCAGGATGTCAAGGCCATCGCCGGCGCGGGGATCAGCCTTTATCTGCCGCGCAGCAAAAGTGATCGGGACAACGCGGGCAGGACTTATCAAACCCCTGCGCTGCAAAGGCTGTGTCCGGTTCAGGCCTATATCGACTGGGTCAACTGCGCGGCATTGGTGCGCGGGCCCGTGTTTCGGGGAGTGGACCGCTGGGGCAATCTGAGCGAGGAGGGGCTGCACGCCAACAGTGTCATACCCCTGTTGCGTCACGCGCTCGCCCGCGCAGGTATTGCCGCCCAACCCTACACCAGTCACTCGCTGCGTCGTGGTTTCGCCAGTTGGGCGCACCATAACGGATGGGATCTCAAGTCCTTGATGGCGTACGTGGGCTGGAGGGACATGAAGTCCGCGATGCGTTACATTGACGCCGCGCCGTTTCAGAGCGCTTTCGAAGGCGGAAACGTTATGAAGGTTTCTTCTATTGATAAGCCGCTTCCATAGCGAAAAGCAATCAGTGACATGAGGTTTGCCAATGAGCCTTTGTCATCGATCCTGCGTAAGCTTCACTTCATCGAATTCACAACCCATCAGGAGATATACCGATGCCTATCATCAACAGCCAGGTAAAACCGTTCAAGGCAACTGCTTACAAGAACGGCTCTTTCGTTGACGTTTCGGATGCTGACTTCAAAGGCAAATGGTCTGTCGTATTCTTCTACCCGGCCGACTTCACCTTCGTTTGCCCGACCGAACTGGAAGACCTGGCTGACAACTACGCTGAATTCCAGAAGCTGGGCGTTGAAATCTACAGCGTTTCGACTGACACCCACTTCGCCCACGCTGCATGGCACAACACTTCGCCTGCAATCGGCAAAATCCAGTACACCATGATCGGCGACCCGACTCTGACCATCTCGCGCAACTTCGACGTGCTGATCGAAGAAGCCGGTCTGGCTGACCGCGGTACGTTCGTGATCAACCCTGAAGGTCAGATCAAAATCGTTGAACTGAACGATGGCGGCGTAGGCCGTGACGCTTCCGAGCTGCTGCGCAAGATCAAGGCTGCTCAGTACGTTGCTGCTCACCCGGGCGAAGTCTGCCCTGCCAAGTGGAAAGAAGGCGAGGCCACTCTGGCGCCGTCTCTGGACCTGGTCGGCAAGATCTGAGTCGTATGAATCGGCTAGGGGCGTTGAGCTCTTGAGCAAGTAAACCGCATCGCCCCAAAAAACGCCCGGGCGGTCATCGCCTGGGCGTTGTTATTTCTACCCTCTGAAAATTTGTCGAAGGAAGCTGCCACATGTTGGACGCCAATCTTAAAGCCCAGTTGAAATCTTACCTGGAGCGGGTCACTCGCCCCATCGAGATCGTCGCGTCCCTTGATGACGGCGCGAAGTCTCAGGAAATGCTTGCACTGCTCAATGACGTGATCAGTGTTTCCAAAGACGTCACCTTGAATGACAGCGGATCGGATGCACGTACGCCATCGTTCTCGCTGAACAGCCCTGGCCACGATATCAGCCTGCGTTTCGCCGGTATCCCCATGGGGCACGAATTCACCTCGCTGGTCCTGGCGTTGCTGCAAGTTGGCGGCTACCCACCCAAGGTCAGCGCGGAAACCATCGAGCAGGTTCGCAATCTTCAAGGCGACTTCAAGTTCGAAACCTATTTTTCGCAGTCCTGCCAGAACTGCCCGGACGTTGTCCAGGCACTGAACCTGATGGCAGTACTGAACCCGAACATCCAGCACATCGCCATCGACGGCGCGCTGTTCCAGGACGAAGTGACTGATCGCAAGATCATGTCGGTGCCCAGCATCTACCTGAACGGTGAGCTGTTCGGCCAGGGCCGTATGGGTCTGGAAGAAATTCTGGCGAAGATCGACACCGGTGCCGGTGCGCGTCAGGCCGACAAGCTCAATGCCAAAGAGGCATTCGACGTTCTGGTGGTGGGCGGCGGACCTGCTGGTTCGGCAGCTGCTGTTTATGCCGCACGTAAAGGCATTCGTACCGGCGTTGCAGCCGAACGCTTTGGCGGTCAGGTGCTCGACACTATGGCCATCGAGAACTTCATCTCCGTACAGCACACCGAAGGTCCGAAGCTTGCGGTAGCGCTTGAAGAACACGTCAAGCAATACGAAGTCGACATCATGAACCTGCAACGCGCCGACAAGCTGATTCCTGGCGCTGCCGGTGAACTGCACGAAGTCAAGTTCGCCAGCGGCGCAAGCCTGAAAGCCAAGACGCTGATTCTGGCGACCGGTGCGCGCTGGAGAGAGATGGGCGTTCCCGGCGAGCAGCAATACCGCAACAAGGGCGTGGCTTACTGCCCGCACTGCGACGGCCCGCTGTTCAAAGGCAAGCGCGTTGCAGTGATCGGCGGCGGTAACTCGGGTGTTGAAGCGGCTATCGACCTGGCGGGCATTGTGTCTCACGTGACGCTGTTGGAGTTCGACGTTCAATTGCGTGCCGACGCGGTATTGCAGCGCAAGTTGAACAGCCTGCCTAACGTGACGGTCATCACCAGTGCGCAAACCACTGAAGTGACCGGTGACGAGCAGAAGGTCAACGGCCTGCGCTACAAGAATCGCGTGAGCGGTGAAGAAATCAATGTGCCGCTTGAAGGTATCTTCGTGCAGATCGGCCTGCTGCCCAACAGCGAATGGCTCAAAGGCTCCATCGAGCTGTCGCCACGCGGCGAGATCGTGGTCGATGCGCGCGGTGAAACCTCGATACCGGGCATTTTCGCGGCCGGTGACGTGACTGTGGCGCCGTACAAGCAGATCATTATCGCGCTGGGCGAGGGCGCCAAGGCCTCGTTGAGCGCCTTCGATCACTTGATCCGCACGTCCGCGCCAGCCTGACAGGTAGCCACCAAACCAAAAGCCCCCGGAGACTCACGTCGCCGGGGGCTTTTTTGTTCGTCGCGAGTTTACAGCGGCGTTGGCTGGATGATCTCGACCCAGTAGCCATCCGGGTCCTTGATGAACGCCAGGCTGTTCATGCGGCCGTCAGAGAGGCGTTTCTGAAACTTCACATCCAGTTTCTCGAAGCGTTCGCACGCGGCGACGACATCCGGTACCGACACGCAGATGTGACCAAAGCCACGCGGGTCGCTGTTGCCATCGTGATAAACGGCTGACGGGTCGTTCTCGGTGCCGTGGTTGTGGGTCAGTTCCAGAATGCCCGGAATCGACTTCATCCACTCGCTGCGGGCCTTGTCGTCAGTCGGAATCAGTTTTTTGTCCGTCAGCGCCAGAAAATACAGGCTGAACTCGGCTTCCGGGAAATCGCGCTTTTCAACCAGGCTGAACCCCAGAACGCGAGTGTAGAAGTCCAGAGAGGCTGTGATGTCCTTGACGCGCAGCATGGTGTGATTGAACACGAACTGCTGGGTAGCGGCTTCAGGTTCTGCTGTCACGCCAGGGAAGGAATTGAGGTCTTGCAGGCTCATGAATTGTCTCCAGCCAGTGTGTGAATAGTGCCAAATGATACGGAGTGGGGGAGCGTGTGCCAAACCTGTGTGTCGATAAAAGCAGGGGCCCTCTTGCTAGCGGCTAACGACAGGCTCAGAATTTCCGGCTCACCGCACTGATGGCCATGATCATGATTCTTTCGCACTGCCGACCTTCGCTCCTCAGCTTGTGCCTGCTGGCGGCTGCTACTGGCGCTCATGCCGATGCGGTGATCCTGTGGCCAGCCGGTTGGGAAGTGGAGTCGTTACCCGCTGCGACTGATGCTCCCGCTCAACCCTCCGTGCAGGTCAGACAGCGAGCGGTCAAAAACGATCAACTGGGTAATCCGCTGATGGTCATGGAGTTGACCCAGACGCGGCTTGCACCCGGTCACGAGGTCAATGTGCAGGGCGTCTTGCTGGAAATGCGCAAATCGATTCAGGTCAATTTCGCCCGAAGCGGGTTTCAGAGTGTCTGCACGCATGTACGTAGTGGGCAGCTCAGTGTCGTTCCTGCGCTGGAGACCACCTGCACCGTCACCCAGAACGGCGTGCATGTCATGACTCAAACGCTTGTGGCGGCTGCCAATAAGAACACGGCCTGGTCATTGTCCTATGCGGGATCGGCGCAGGGGTATGCGGACAACAAGGCGGAGGCGCTGCACATTCGCGAGGGGCTTCAGCTTGGCGGAGGAGAGTGAGGGGCTTTTCTGCGGGCAAAAAGAAGCCCGCCGAGGCGGGCATGGGGCGCTATTCCTTTAGCGGTCTTCATCATGGAAGACCGCATGTGAAAAAAGTGTGAACCTCTTTGCGTCCTTTTATCGAGTCTCGCCCCAGGCTCCCGTCCGTGCGGCCCTGAGAGCGGATATCTTCGCGTTGAGTAATTATTCTAAGTAGTTAAACCTGAAGAGGCGCTGAACATAAACTTGAATTTTTCAAGTTGTAACTGTGAGCTGAATCGCATGCCTGAACGAAAATTTATTGGCGTCATTATTTTTTCGGTGTAAATAATCTGACACGTCCTGTATGTACCGTGCAGTTCAGTTCAGCAGGAAGATGCAGGCTTGGGAGAGTAGCGTCATAGTGCACGCCTTGACGGTGATAGTCCTCGCACCGTTTGGCGACTAGTAATCGATCGCCCGGCAGGCAATAAAAAGCCCTGCGGGTGCAGGGCTT
This sequence comes from Pseudomonas triticifolii, assembly GCF_014358015.1. Lineage (GTDB taxonomy): Bacteria > Pseudomonadota > Gammaproteobacteria > Pseudomonadales > Pseudomonadaceae > Aquipseudomonas > Aquipseudomonas triticifolii. The sequence continues at coordinate 161,399 of NZ_JACONV010000001.1, forward strand.
CAAGTGACATAGTTGTGATCAGGCACGCAGCCATGAATCAACAGTGTCCGCACCGTATTGCTCTTTCCAGGCTTTAAGACCGCGGTGATTGCCGCCCTTGGTTTCAATCAGTTCACCGGTGTGCGGGTTCTGATAAACCTTGACGATACGTGCACGGCGGCGCTTGGGGCCAGCCGGTGCAACCAGCGATGTAGAGCTGGCAGGGTCGAGGATCGCGATGATGTCGCGCAGGCTCTTGCCATAGCTACCCATGAGGTCCTGGAGCTTTTGCTCGAATTCAATCTCCTTCTTCAGCCCGGCGTCATTCTTCAAGGCTTCCAGCTGTGCCAGCTGCTCTTGAAGGGCTTTTTCTGCTGCTCGAAACTCGGCAAGTCTGGACAAATAACACACTCCGACAATGTCATGGCTGTTGCCAGCCCAATAAAACGATAAGACAAAACTGTTTGGCTGATCGGTTCGTTTGATACCTGCCCGTTACCCACGTGTTCAATGCTAAAAACTAAGCCGTCCGGTCTGGCCGGGTCGTAGATAAGGGGTAGTTAAACTCGATCGCCCGTAAATGATGCACCTTTTTTTCGCGTTAGAAAACAGTCTTCTTGAAATTGCTTAAATCGCCGGCCGTTGTTCAGTTGAGTGTTGCAGACACAGGCAGTGTTATCGAGCGCCGCGCCGTGTAAGTTATTTCTGATAATAGACGCCGCATTCCGATGCGCAACGTTGCGTTGAATGCCGTGAAAAAAGAAACGTCCTACAGATAAATACGGCGGCGTACGTGAAGTGTATGAAGGGACTCAAAGCGCCGGGGCGAAAGGGCTTCAGCGATGCAGGGAATGGCCTTTTGCCCTGACGTTTTTGTGCCTCGCTCAGAGTCCTTGCTGCAGTGCGGGGTCGTCGGGGTTCTGCTGTTCAAGCTCGGCAAGAAGGACCTGGACGTTCTGCAATTGCCCGTTTTCTTTCCAGTACTGGATCAACAATACACGTGCCTTGCGATTGGCCGGATCGCTCTGAACAATTTGTGCCAATTGTTTCTGCGCAGCCTCCAGCTGGTCCAGGTCGTGCAGCGCAGCTGCCAGGTCATAGCGGTAGTCGCTGTTTTCAGGGCTCAGCTCCGACGCTTTGGCCAGGCTCAGCAGGGCGTATTCGGCCTGGTCATGGTGCAGTAACCACATTCCCAGCGCGTGCTGCAGCATAGAGGAGTCGGGGTGTCGCTCCAGCAGCCTGGCAAAAAGACTGCGCGCCTGTTCGGCCTGACCTTTTTTATCCAGCAGTTCTATATGGGCCAGGGCGGCTTCGATGTTATCTGGATCCAGGTCAGTGGCGCGTTGCAAAGCGGTTACAGCAGGCTCCAGATCACCTGTCTGCAAATAGAGTCTGGCAAGTTCCAACTGGTTCTGCGCAGTGGGTGGCTGGCTTTTGAGGGCCTCCTGGAAAGCTTCTGCACTTTGTTGCAGGACGGCGAAGTACAGTCCCAGGTCGTCGGGTGACAAACCCAGCAAGGCGCGGGTGGCCGCGAACCGGACGGATTGTTCTCGATCTTCCAGCAATGGACCGAGCAACAGACTGCGCTGGCTGCTGGATACCAGCCTGACACTGGCTGCAATGGCTGCCTCGCGCACGGGGGCGGAGTCGTGCCCCAGTGCGGCATCCAGTAACTTCAGCGCCTGTGGGCTGGGGTAGTTGCTCAGTTCGGTCAGCAAGGTTATGCGGTGCGCGTCAGACAGATCCTTACGCGCCAGCTGCTGATACAGCACTCGGGCCGCACCGGGCTTGCCATTGTGAGCCTGGTCCAGCGCCTGTGCGTAGGTATGACTCAGACTGGCGGGAGCGGCGGGTGCTGGCACGCTGCGCCACCACCAGAAGCTGATCGACAGCGTCAACACGACTAGGGCAATCGCAATGCCGGTCAACCAGCGACGACGGGTAGCGGATTGAGGCGAGGAGCCCTTTGAAGGCAGACTGGGCATACCGATATCCAATGCTTGACGGCTTGCAGCTTCGGGGAGTGCCTGTCCGCTGTCAAACCTTACGCGTCAAAAAGCTCGATCGACAGGCGTAAAAAACCCCGCATTTTTCAGGTGCGGGGTGGGTTTGCCGAACATTGTCTATCAGGCTTGTGGCTGCCAGCCGCCACCTAGCGCCTTGTAGATGGCAACAATGCCGCGATACAGCTCGATCTCACCCTGGGCCTGTGAGTCTTCGGCCGCGAGTCGTTCACGCTCGGCGTCCAGCAGCACGAGGAAGTCGGCGGTGCCCTCGCGATACTGTATCGAGGCCAGGCGTGCCGCCGCACGGCTGGCTTCGCTCTGCCGAATCAGCGACAGCAAACGCTGCTGGCGTTTATCGTAATCGCTGAATGCGTTTTCCGACTCTTCCAGCGCGAGCAGCACCTGCTGTTCGTAATTTGCCAGCGCGCCTTCAGCGTCGGCATTGGCGCTGCGAATCTGCGCCCGGACGCTGCCCAGGTCGAAGGCTGCCCAGGTGATGCTCGGGCCCAGCGACCAGGCCTTGGCCGCTGAAGAGCCGATCTGCGAACCACGCCCGGCGGTGAAACCGAGGAATCCACTCAGGCTGACCCTTGGAAACAGGTCAGCGGTGGCGACACCGATGCGCGCAGTCGAGGCGGCAAGCTGGCGCTCTGCGGCCAGAACATCAGGTCGGTTGCGCAGCACCTGGGTGGGATCGCCAATCGGCAGCGCCTTGGCGATGGCGGGCAATGTGGTCGGGCTCAAATCCACGCTGAGGCTCTCGGGCCGCTCACCCAGCAAGGTCGCGATCCGGTTGCGCTGACGCACCTGCTCGGCCTGCAACTGCGGAACGGTGGCTTCAACCGCTGCCAGCCGCGCATCCGCCCGGACCACATCCAGCTCGTTACCTACACCGGCATCGCGCAGTTGCGTGGTCACGCCTTGGGAGTTCTGTTGATTCTTCAGGTTATCCCGTGCAATGGCCTCGCGCAGTTGCGCGCCACGCAGTTGCCCGTAGGCGTCGACCACTTCGGCAATCAGTGTGACCTGCAACTGATAAAGACTGGCCTGCGCGGCCGCTGCGTCGGCATCGCTGGCTTCCAGTTGACGCTGAATACGCCCGAACAGGTCCAGCTCCCAGGCCATGTCCAGGCCCAGGTCGTAGCGCTCACTGTTGACACGACGCTCGGTCACGCCAGGCTGCTGGCCTTTGCCCAAATCACTGCTGGCCCGGCTCGTCACCACCGGCATGGCATCGTTTGCGACGTCATCGCGAATGGCGCGCGCCGCTTTCAAACGTGCAAAGGCCACGCGCAAATCCCGGTTGCCCTCGAGTGACTGAGTGACCAGTTTGTCGAGGGTCGGATCGTCGAACTGCTTCCACCACGCTGCATCGGCCTTGGTGCGGTCGTAGTTGCCCTGCGCGGCAGCGGCCAGTTTCGCCGGTGCAGTATCGGGCGTCTTGTAGTCCGGGCCGACGGCGCAGGCCGCCAGGGCCAGGACCAACAGGCTCGGGACGAAGAGTTTAAGGGCGCTCATCAATGCGTCTCCGCAGGCAGTGTTTGCAGTTTTTGCGCCCGTGCGGCCTTGCGGGCCTGCTGGCGCTCGACGAAGTTACGGATCAGCACGTAGAACACCGGTGTCAGCAACAGGCCGAAGAAGGTGACGCCAAGCATCCCGGAGAACACCGCCACGCCCATGGCATGGCGCATCTCGGCACCGGCACCACTGGAGAGGACGAGTGGCACGACCCCCATGATGAAGGCGAACGAGGTCATCAGGATCGGGCGCAGGCGCAGGCGGCAGGCTTCCAGGACGGCGTCCAGCGGGCTCATGCCTTCTTCCTGTTTATCCTTGGCGAATTCGACGATCAGAATCGCATTCTTGCAGGCCAGGCCCACCAGTACGATCAGGCCGATCTGGGTGAAGATGTTGTTGTCGCTACCGGCAATCATCACCCCGGCAATCGCTGACAGCAGCGTCATCGGCACGATCAGGATCACTGCCAGCGGCAGGCTCCAGCTTTCGTATTGAGCGGCCAGTACCAGGAACGCCAGCAGCACGCAGAGCGGGAAGACGAACAGCGCGGTGTTACCCGACAGAATCTGCTGATAGGTCAGGTCGGTCCATTCGTAGACCATGCCGTTGGGCAGTTCTTCCTTGAGCAGTTTCTCGATCGCAGCCTGGGCCTGACCCGAGCTATAACCCGGTGCTGCAGCGCCGTTGATCTCGGCCGTGATGAAACCGTTGTAGTGCATCACTCGGTCGGGGCCTGCTGTGTCGGTGACCTTGACGAAGGTCGCCAGCGGGATCATTTCGCCCAGGTTGTTACGCACCTTGAGCTGACCGATCTGGTCGGCATCCTGACGGAACTGCTGTTCAGCCTGAACGTTGACCTGATAAGTACGACCAAAACGGTTGAAGTCGTTGGCGTACAGGGAGCCCAGGTAGACCTGCAGGGTGTCGAAGATGTCGCTGATCGCCACGCCGTGGGTCTTGGCCTTTTCACGGTCAATCGATGCATCGACCTGCGGTACGTTCACGGTGTAGCTGGTGAACAGGCCTGCCAGTTCAGGCACGCTACGGCTTTTGGCGATGACATTCTGGGTTTCCTTGTACAGCTCGTCGTAGCCCAGATTGCCTCGGTCCTCGATCTGCAGGCGGAAGCCGCCGATGGTGCCCAGGCCCTGGACCGGAGGCGGCGGGAAGATCGCCATGTAGGCTTCCTGAATCGACGCGAACTGGCCGTTCAAGGCACCGGCAATGGCATTGGCCGACTGGCTCGGGTCGGTGCGCTGATCGAACGGCTTGAGCGCGACGAACACGACACCGTTGTTCGGGCTGTTGGTGAACCCGTTGATCGAGAGGCCCGGGAACGCAATTGCGTTTTCCACGCCCGGCTGTTTCAGGGCCAGCTCAGACATGCGCTTGATGACGTCTTCGGTGCGGTCCAGGCTCGCCGCATCCGGCAACTGGGCAAAGGCCACCAGGTATTGCTTGTCCTGGCTGGGTACGAAACCGGTCGGTGTGCTGGAGAACCCCATCCAGGTCAGTACCATCAGGCCTGCGTACACCAGCAGCGCGATGCCGCTGCTGCGAATCACCCGTGCAACCGTGCCGACGTAGCCATGGCTGGCCTTCTCGAAGAAGCGGTTGAACGGACGGAACAGCCAGCCGCCCAGCAGCTTGTCGAGGAAGCGTGAGAAACGGTCCTTGGGCGCGTCATGTCCTTTTAGCAGAACGGCGGCCAGTGCAGGCGACAGGGTCAGCGAGTTGAACGCCGAGATCACGGTCGAGATGGCAATGGTCAACGCGAACTGTTTGTAGAACTGTCCGGTGAGGCCGGAAATGAACGCTGCAGGCACGAAGACCGCACAGAGCACCAGCGCCGTGGCAATGATTGGACCGGTCACTTCAGCCATGGCTTTATGAGTTGCTGCGACCGGTTCAAGCCCCAGCTCGATGTTTCGCTCGACGTTTTCCACCACCACGATCGCATCGTCCACCACGATCCCGATGGCCAGCACCAGCCCGAACAGCGACAGCGCGTTGAGCGAGAAGCCGAACAGGTGCATCACTGCGAACGTACCGATCAGCGACACCGGCACGGCCACCAGCGGAATGATCGAGGCGCGCCAGGTCTGCAGGAACAGGATCACCACCAGCACCACCAGAATCAGTGCTTCGAACAGGGTGTGGATCACCGCTTCGATGGAACCGCGCACGAAGATGGTCGGGTCATACACGATGCTGTAGTCCATCCCCTCGGGGAAGCCTTTTTTCAGCTCGGCCATTTTGGCCCGCACATCGTTGGAAATATCGATGGCGTTGGAGCCCGGGCGCTGGAAGATCGGCATCGCTACAGCAGGCTGGTTGTTGAGCAGCGAACGCAAGGCGTACTGGCTGGAGCCCAGTTCGATGCGGGCCACGTCTTTCAGGCGAGTGATTTCGCCATCGGCACCGGCGCGTATCACCACGTTCTCGAACTCTTCCTCGGTGACCAGACGGCCCTGAGTGTTGATCGACATCTGGAAGCTGGTGGCATTGGGCGAGGGCGGGGCGCCCAACTGGCCTGCGGCAACCTGACGGTTCTGCTCGCGAATCGCATTGACCACGTCAGTGGCGGTCAGGTTACGCGAGGCGGTCTTGTTCGGGTCGAGCCAGACGCGCAGCGAGTAGTCGCCCATACCGAATAGCTGCACATCGCCCACACCTCCCAGTCGTGCCAGCTCATCCTTGATGTTGAGCACTGCATAGTTGGACAGGTACAGCATGTCGTAGCGCTGGTCCGGCGAGGTCAAGTGCACGACCATGGTCAGGTCGGGAGAGGCCTTGTCCACCGTGATACCGATCCGCGTCACCTCTTCAGGCAGCTTGGGTTCGGTGCGCGTCACGCGGTTCTGCACCTGCACCTGCGCGTTGTCCAGGTCGGTGCCCAGCGCGAAGGTGATGGTCAGGGTCAGTTTGCCGTCGGCGGTAGCCTGCGACGACATATAGAGCATGTTCTCGACGCCGGTAATGGCCTGTTCCAGTGGCGAGGCCACGGTTTCGCCGATTACCTTGGGGTTGGCACCCGGGAAGTTGGCGCGCACGACGACGGTGGGCGGCACGACTTCCGGGTATTCACTGATGGGCAATTGGAACAGCGAGATGGCACCGGCGATCAGGATCAACAGCGACAGCACGGCGGCGAAGATCGGCCGCGAGATAAAGAATTTTGAGAAGTTCATCGAACGAGTCCCTTAGCCGCGAGGCGCGGTGGCGCTGGCGAGTTTGGCGGTCGCGTTGGGCGCCGGCTTTTGCGGGTTGCTGGCTTCGAGGGCCTGACGTTGTTTGAGCAGCAGGGCGAGGGTGTCGGCGCTGGCCATCGGTGTGACCTCAGGGTCTACAGGCTGGCCGGGGCGTACGCGCTGCAAACCTTTGACGACAATGGTGTCGTCCTTGCCAAGACCGTTACGTACGATGCGCAGACCTTCGATTTTCGGACCCAGCTCTACCGGGCGATAAGCCGGCTTGTTGTCCTTGTCCATCACGAGCACGAACTTCTTGCCCAGGTCAGTGCCGACAGCTTCATCGTTGATCAGCACGGCAGAATAAGTGCCGCTGCCGACCAGCTTGAGGCGCGCGTAAAGACCAGGGGTAAAGCTGCCATCGCTGTTGTCGAACACCGCACGGCCACGGATGGTGCCGGTGCGTGGGTTGACCTGATTGTCGACGAAGTTCATATGGCCCAGGTGCGGGTTGCCATTTTCGTTAGACAGGCCCAGATACACCGGGGTGGTCTGGCCGCGCTGACCCTTGCGGGCCAGTTCTGTGTATTTAAGGAATACACGCTCGTCGGCGTCGAAGTAGGCGTAGACCTTGTCGGTGGAGACGACACTGGTCAACGGCGTGACATCGGCGGTCACAATGTTGCCAGCAGTAATCTCGGCACGGCTGACGCGGCCTGTAATAGGCGCGGTTACGCGGGTGAAACTGAGGTTAAGGCGGGCCAGGTCCAGTTGTGCCTGAATCGCTGCAACGCCGGCCTTGGCCTCCTGCGCCGACGTGGTGCGCGAATCGGCCAGTTCGGCGGAAATGGCGTTGTTACTGCGCAGGCGCTCGCCACGCTGGGCTTCGTTATCGCTGCGCAGGGCGACCGCACGCGCTTGTTGCAACTGGGCTTCGAGGCGACGAACTTCAGACTGGAACGGACGTGGGTCGATCTGGAACAGCAGGTCACCTTTCTTGACCAGCGAACCGTCGGTGAAGGCCACCTGATCGATCTGGCCCGAAACGCGTGGCCGTACTTCAACGGTTTCCGGTGCTTCAAGGCGGCCGGTGAACTCGTCCCATTCGTTGACGGGTTGTTCCAGCACCTTGGCGACGCTGACCTTCGCGGCTGCTGGTGCCTGAGTCGCCTCAGGCGTGCGACCACAGGCGCTGATCACGACCAGAGCAAGGGCGGTGAGGGGATAGCGCAGATGAGCGATTGTCTGGGGCATGAGAAGTTCCGCCAATAGTGAGAATGGGGCGGATTCTGTTGCGCGCGGGGTGTTATTAACGAATCGAATAAATCGAAGGTTACTATCATCGGGAATGATGACTGACCTGGCGATAGGCGCTAAGCAGAGCGGTTTTAGCGCGCTGAGATATTATGATGTCGGTCAGCATCAAAGTGGTTGACACATTAAGATTGTGGTCATCATCATAGCTCCATCTTCAGTCCGTCCATTTGCGAAGGAAATCCCATGGCGATCCACAAACCCGTAGCGCTGGTGACCGGCGCTTCATCCGGCATCGGTGAAGCCACTGCCCATGCACTCGTTGCAGCAGGCTATAGCGTGTATGGCACGAGCCGGAAAGGGGCTCAGAGCGGCGAGCGTAACTTTCCGCTGTTGGCCCTTGATGTCACGGACGATGCTTCGGTTGAGGCCGTAGTGAAAGAACTGCTGTTGCTGGAAGGGCGTATCGACCTGCTGGTCAATAACGCTGGCTTCGGACTCGCACCCGCCGCCGCCGAGGAGAGTTCTATCGAGCAGGCCAAGGCCCTTTTCGATACCAACTTCCTGGGCATTGTGCGCACGACGCGGGCTGTCGTACCGCACATGCGTCGACAGGGCAGTGGTCGTATTATCAACATCGGCTCGATCCTGGGTGTTGTGCCGGTGCCTTATGTGGCGCTCTATGCCGCCAGCAAGCACGCGGTCGAGGGCTATTCGGAGTCTGTGGACCACGAACTGCGCACCCACGGCATCAGGGTCACGGTCATCGAACCCGGTTACACCAGGACTCAGTTCGAGAACAACAACCTTGAGGCCGACGCCAAGATCGATCTTTACCACGACATCCGCGCGAGCGTTTCGAAGGTGGTCAGCCACGCGATGGCCAATGCCGACACTCCCGACGTCGTCGCCCAGGTGGTGCTCAAGGCCGCTGCCGCCGAGCACCCGAAGCTGCGTTACACCGCCGGTAAATCAGCAGGTCAGTTGCAGTTCATGCGTCGCTTCGCGCCAGCAGGTTTTCTGGATGCGGCCATCCGTAAAACCTTGAAACTGGACGCAAAACCGCCAATGCAGGCCCAGCCGTCTCGTCAGACCCATTGAGCTGGCGAGAACCTGGCCGGGCAATAGATGTTCGCCAGGTCCGCGTTTACTCACTACAGTGGTTCCCGATGGCAACTTCAGGAGGAACCCAATGACGCTCCCAAAAGCGCTGGCGTTTGATGTCTTCGGAACCGTTGTGGACTGGCATTCAGGTATCGCGCGCGAGACGGCAACGTTCCTGTCCAGCAACCTGCCTTCGATCAGCCCTGAAGCGTTTGCACTGCAGTGGCGCGCACTGTACGCCCCGGCCATGCGCGAGTGCATCAACGAGGCAAGAGGCTTCGTGGTGCTGGACACCTTGCACCACGAGACGCTGCAGCAGCTGTTGACGAATTATGGCCTGGACGTCAGTCAGATTCATCCCGATGAGTTGTGGCGGCTTGCCCATGCCTGGCGTCGGCTGGATCCCTGGCCCGATGTGCCTGAAGGGCTGGCTCGACTGCGCACTCTCTTACCCGTGGTGACGTTGTCCAATGCCAACGTTGAACTGATGATCGCGATGAACCGGTACAACGGTTTGCAGTGGGACGCGCTGCTGGGGGCGGAGTTTGCCCAGACCTATAAACCCGACCCTGCGGCGTACCTCACAACGGTCGAGGCCCTGGGCCTGAAGCCTCAGCAGTTGTGTCTGGTGGCATGCCATCACAGCGATCTGGCTGCTGCCAGAGACTGCGGTCTGATGACGGCATTTGTTCATCGGCCGAAGGAATACGGCGCAGCCCCGGCACCAGACGCAGACTACGCCCAGCACTGGGACTATGAAGCTGAAAGCTTTCTCGATCTTGCGCAGCAGCTTTCCCACCCAATGTGAACCTTGCGTTGATACAGCGCTCAGTTGTCAGGCTATGTACGAAAACTGGCTGAGCATCGGTGATGCTGCGTTAAAAACAGGCTCGTGCGCGAGTCTGATCGCAATGCTCGTGTGCAACCCGTAGCGTCGAACGCGACCCGGGTCGTTCCTCGCCTGTTTTTGCCGTGCCTGACCTTCGCTCGCCGGCTTTTCAAACGGAGCCTAAGCCGCCGCGTCGAGTGAGCGCGCTGTTTCATTGTCGATAAGGAATTCGCATGCACCACGCCTCGCCATCGCTTTCTTCGCCGACTTCGCTGGCCGGACCTGTAGAGCGCGAGCTCAGTCTGCGCGCAGTAATCACCGGGATCGTGCTCGGTATTCTTCTGACGCCCTCCAATGTATACGCAGGGCTCAAGATCGGTTGGTCGTTCAACATGTCGATCATTGCCTTACTGATCGGCTACGGCATCTGGCAAGGGCTGGCCCGACGCTCGGTAACGCAACTGCCCTGGACTCTGCACGAAAGCAATATCAATCAGACCGTGGCGTCTGCCGCGGCGTCGATCATTTCCGGCGGGCTGGTCGCGCCGATTCCCGCCTATACGCTGCTCACCGGCCAGCAACTGGACGCCATCCCGATGATCGCCTGGGTGTTCTCGGTGAGCTTTCTGGGTATCTGGATCGCCTGGTATCTGCGGCCTTCACTGCTCAATGACAAGGCGCTGAAGTTCCCCGAAGGCATGGCGACGCTGGAAACCCTGTTGCACATCTACAATCACGGCCATGAAGCCGCGACGCGCTTGAAGGTTCTGCTCAGCGCCGCGTTACTGTCGGCATCGGTCAAATGGGTCGACACCTTTATGTGGGCGTTACCGCGCTGGTCGCCCAGCGCCCAACTGGAACGCCTGACCTTTACCGCTGACCCGTCCCTTCTGCTGGTGGGCTTTGGCGCGATTATCGGTATTCGTGTGGGCCTTACCCTGCTGCTCGGCGCTTTGCTGGCGTGGGGCGGGCTGGCACCCTGGCTGCTGCAACAAGGCCTGGTGCAATTGCCGCCCGACAGCAGTGGTCCACAGTTCGCCGCACTGGTGGAATGGTTGCTGTGGCCGGGCGTGAGCCTGATGGTCTGCTCGACACTGGCCTCGCTGGCGATTCGACTGTGGTCGCTGTACAGCTCCAACAGGCACGGCGGCGGCACGTTGTGGGCGGTCCCCAAATTCGGGCCTGCCGCTGGTTTTCTGCTGGCAATCGTATTGGTGGTGAGTCTTCAGGCCATGCTGTTCGGCATCAATCTGTGGATGGCGCTGCTGACCATCCCGCTGGCGATCTGTCTGGCCGCCGTCGCCGCGCGCGTGGTCGGCGCGACCGGGATTCCGCCCATCGGTGCCATCGGCCAGTTGTCCCAGTTGAGCTTCGGCATCGTTGCGCCAGGGCAGGTGCCGATCAACCTGATGAGTGCCAACACCGCAGGCGGATCAGCAGGGCAGTGCACCGATCTCATGAACGACTTCAAAGTCGGCAAGGCCATTGGCGCAACGCCGCGCAAACAGCTGATCGCGCAGACCCTGGGGATCTTCGTCGGCAGCATCGTGGGCGTTTGCGCGTACCTGGCCCTTATTCCCGATCCGCAAGGCATGCTGCTCACCGAAGAGTGGCCCGCACCTGCGGTGGCCACCTGGAAAGCGGTGGCACAAACCCTGACCCACGGGCTGGACTCGCTGTCCGCCAGCATCCGCTGGGCGATCTTCATCGGTGGCCTCTCTGGCGTGGTGCTGGGCATTCTCGACAGCGTGCTGCCTGCAAGCCGTGCCAGATTTTTGCCTAGCACCGCTGCGCTGGGTCTGGCGTTCGTGTTGCCCGCGTCGGTATCGCTGATGATGGCGCTCGGCGCGATCCTGACCTGGCTGGTGAGCTGCCGCTGGGCAAGCCTGACCGAGCGTTTCGCGATTACCGCAGCGGCGGGGTTGATTGCGGGGGAGAGTATGACCGGGGTGGGTGCGTCGTTTTGGCAAATGATGGGGAATGGTTGATAGCAGCTGTGCTGGATGGCGTGCTCAAAGTGAGTCAGCGCAGCGCATCCCAGACCGTGGGAGGCGGCTTGCCGTTTCAGTCATTGATGTGGCGCGTGATCACCCGTATCGCGAGCAAGCTCCCTCCCACAGGAAGCCCGGTTTATTCAGTACGTGACGTATTTAAGCACATACCAGAATCTTCCCTTGGTGATGGAAGATGCAGATGGCGAGGGGGCGAATGCGTGATCCTGACATGAAGAGTCAATCCCTTTGAGGTGAAGCGAGGCGGGCGCTGAGTCGTTGTGCATGACTCATCAACTGCTGATGCTCTGCAAGGTTACTTGCCCTCTGCGTAAACCGCGATAGCGCTTTGACCTTGCCTAAACACCGCCCGAGCAACGTTCGCTTCGGGGGCGGACATTGAGCGGAGCGCTCCCTCCTGTTCGGGAGCGCTCTGCACGGGATGTGCTCAGTCAATCAGCTGTTGTAGACAGGATAATCCGTATACCCCTCAGCGCTCCCGCCATACACCGTCGCCGGGTTCAGCTCGTTCAACGGCCAGTCATTTTCAATCCGCGCAGGCAGGTCAGGGTTGGCCATGAACGGGCGGCCGAAGGCCACGAAGTCTGCGAGCCCGGACTCCAGCAATTTTGCGCCCGACTCAGCGTTGTAACGACCCGCGTAGATGATCGCGCCCTTGAAGGTATCGCGTACTGCGCGGCGGAAGGTTTCCGGCATGGCCGGGGCGTTGTCCCAGTCGGCTTCGGCGATGGAGAGGTAGGCGATGCCCACGTCCTGAAGCACCTTGATCGCTTCGATGTACGTGGTGTGTGGATCTTCCTCGACCATGCCCAGGTAGGTTCGGGCTTCATCGGTCGTGGTGAACAGCGGCGCAAAGCGCACGCCGACTTTTTCCTTGCCGATGCATTCGGCAACACCTGCGACCACTTCACGCAGAAAGCGCAGGCGGTTTTGCAGCGAGCCGCCGTACTGATCGGTACGCAGGTTGCTGTGCGCGGAGATGAACTGGTTGACCAGATAACCGTTGGCGCAGTGCAGTTCGATGCCGTCGAAACCTGCGTCCATGGCATTGCGGGCAGCCTGGATGTAGAGCTGGATCAGTTCCTGTACTTCATCGGTGCTCAGCGCACGTGGAGCGGAGGGCGGAACCAGTTCGCCTGCGCCAGGGGCTGTTTCGATGAACACACTGACGCGATCAGTGGCAACCGCAGAGGCCGACACGGGGGCGTCGCCATTCGGCTGCAAGGCGGTGTGGGACACCCGGCCAACGTGCCAGAGTTGAGCGAAAATCACTCCATCTTTCGCATGCACGGCTTCGGTGACTTTGCGCCAGCCAGCAACTTGCTCGGCGGTATGAATGCCTGGTGTCCAGGCATAACCCTGTCCGCGCGGCTCGATCTGCGTGCCTTCGGTGACCAGCAGACCGGCCCCGGCGCGCTGCTGGTAATACTCGGCCATCAGTTCGTTGGCGACATTGCCTGGTTGTGTGCTGCGTTGACGGGTCAGCGGCGGCAGGACGATACGATTTTTCAGCGTGTGGGTGCCCAGCGTGGCGGGCTTGAAGAAGCTGCTGTTGTTCATTGGTATACCTTGCTTTCAGGTCTAATTAGACCAGTCGACTATAAGTCGGATAAAAAATAAACCGTGTGACAGGCACACGGTTTTCGGAACGTGCTGCAAGAGGTGTCGGCTAGGTCGATCAGCCAAGCATCTTCAGCAGTTTTTCGGCGACCGCCGCAGAACTGGCTGGGTTCTGGCCGGTAACCAGTTGTCCATCAGCCACCACATGCACCTGCCAGTCAGCGACTTTGGAGTAGCGTGCGCCGAGGCGTTGAAACTCGTCCTCGATCAGGAATGGCACGACATCGGTCAGGCCGACAGCAGCCTCTTCGGCGTTGGTGAAGCCGGTGACTTCTCGATGCTGAATCAATGGCTTGCCGTCTGCCCCGACAACGTGACGCAGCACCCCCGGCGCGTGACAGACAAAACCGTGGGGCTTGTTGCTACGAGCGAACGCTTCAATCAAGGCAATCGAATGCTTGTCTTCAGCCAGGTCCCACAGCGGGCCATGGCCGCCCGGGTAGAACACGGCATCAAAGTCATCAGCGCTGACGTCTGCCAGACGCCCGGTGGTGGCCAGTGCCTGTTGAGCGGCATGGTCGTTACGGAAGCGGTCAGTCTCTGCGGTCTGTGCGTCCGGCTCATCGCTTTTCGGATCCAGCGGTGGCTGACCACCGGCCGGCGACACCAGCGTGATCTCGGCGCCAGCGTCCTTGAAGGCGAAGTAGGGCGCGGCGAACTCTTCCAGCCAGAAGCCGGTTTTCTTGCCGGTGTTGCCGAGCTGATCGTGGGAAGTCAAAACCATCAAGATTTTCATAGCGCACCCTGTAATTGGTCAGGCATTAGCGACTGCAACGAATTTGCGTGCACTGAGTACCTGTGGAATAGGTTGACGGGGCGCAGCATAGTTTCAAATTAGACCAGTCGTCTAGTATTTTTTTACTTGGGGATTTTTCGCCATCGAATGTGGCAAACTCTCGGTCCTTCGAATACGACTGGTCTATTGCCTGGTAATCCGCCCCATGAAGCCGACCTACGACGACACCCGCCAACACCTGCTCGACACCGGCCACCGGATGATGGCCGAGCGTGGATTCACCAGCGTTGGCCTGAACGAACTCTTGCAGGCGGCAGGCGTGCCGAAGGGCTCGTTCTACCACTACTTCAAATCCAAGGAGCTGTATGGCCAGGCGTTGCTGGAGGATTACTTCGTGGGCTATCTGGCCGACATGGAGCGGCGCCTCACGCTGCCTGATCTGAACGCTTACGAGCGTCTGATGGATTACTGGCAGGGCTGGCAGGCTCGCTGTGTACCGGACGGACAAGGCGATGAGTGTCTGGTGGTCAAGCTCAGCGCCGAAGTTTCCGACCTGTCCGAGACCATGCGCCTGACCCTGCGTGATGGTACTGAGCGAGTGGTGTCGCGTATCACCACCTGCATCGAGCAGGGCCAGGTTGATAAATGCCTGCCTGCCGGAGATGCCCGTGAACTGGCGGAAACCCTCTATCAGCTTTGGCTGGGGGCCAGTCTGTTGAACAAACTCCAGCGCACGGGGCAGTCGCTGGGCAGGGCGATGGCAACGACCAAGCGGTTGCTGGGTGTTTGAGTCGGTTGTTCATCCTTGGCGGGCGACTTCCTCTCAGGTCGCAGTTGGCATTGGTCAACATTCGGCAAATCAGCTCATGGCAGCCACTCTGATCATTGCGCATGTTCGCTCCGCATCTGGCACTCGACATGATTGACGAGATGGTCGTCACGCAGGAAGGAATCCTCGGACAGCTTCTGCCGCTAAAAAACTGACGCACCGCCGCTGAACCCATCGCATTACATAAATGCAAACTCGTGCCCTCTTGCGGCTTACTCCTTTATCGACAGCCCGCACGACCAGCAGCGATTCCATTCGACAAGCCACTAACTTGGACAATCATCCCAAGAACTTGACATGCATCATGTCGCAATATGGTCAGTGGAGACGGTCGTCGATTTACGAGGTGACCTTCTGCAAGGGACCAAGTGGATATCACCCGATGGATGTGATACCGGAAGCTCTTTGACTGGACCGTGGGCTGACTTTTCAGGCCGTTAGATCGGAATGATGCCTCCCGGATCATTGACCAGAGTCTGACTCATCGCGCATTGGCGGTGTAAGTTAGCATCGGTTCAGAATATGCGTCGGGCTGATCTGTTTGGGGTCAACGGTTACGTGCAAGGAGGCGTTGCAGGATGTTCAAGCTTATTTCGTTTCGCGAGACAGTAGAGGCTATTGCCGCCTGCTCTGATGATCGGGCGCTATGGCAGCGATACGCGTGGGTCTACGTTGAGGGTGATACAGCGTTGCTGGAGAGCCGCTTTTACCTGGTGTCGAATAGTGATGAAGACGATGAACGTCGCCTGCTGGACTTTGCCGATCGGCACGACCTTTCTTCATGCCTGGAAGCGGCCAGTTTTGCAGACGTGTTGAGTGTACAGAAGCGACAGCAGCCGCACTCCAGCCTGGAGGACTACGCTATCGCTCTTGAGCATTACTCTGAGCAGGATGCCTTCCTGGAGGTGCCTGGCGGTGATGACCCAAAGCCCGCAGAACCCGGCTTGTCGCGCGACTTATACGCCGAGTACGACCTGTTTCTGGCTGAATGCGCGCCTGACCGGTTGACCGTTGCGGCGCGGGAGGTCAGCGCTGTCCTTGAAATCAACATTGCCAACGCGTTGCAGGGTTGTCGGGCTTTGCCCTTGTGCCTGGGAGAGCGCTTGACCGGCGATCAGTGCATACAGATCGAAGCGCGTTTTTCCGCGCTTTCGGTTCCGTTGCAGCGAGTGACCCATCGCTCATTTCCCTGGCAATAAGCCGGCTTCAGGACTCTGGGCGAATGAACGCGTAGTCGTCATCGATCAGCTGTTGCAGGTAGTGATCGAAGCTGGGCGCAATCACTTCATAGTTATCCGGGTCGTGCAGATAGCGCATGACCTGGCCCACCGTGCCGCCCGGCGCGGGATTGAAATCGATGTACAGCCTCGAAGTGCCCCCGTTGTTGACGCAGTGCGAAAAACACAGACGCTCGTTCATGCCCACTGTGGGGTCAATGCCTTCTCCGATCAGATCGATGTCCTGATCCAGCCAGCCTTTTTCAAACCAGCCTTCATAGAGCTCTGCGATGCTTTCAGTATCAGGGCCGTCAGCCTCGGCAAGTATGCTTTCTACCGAACTCAGATAGTAGGGATAGCCGGGCAGGTCAGAGCCCAGCATGAGCACCATGACCTCTCCGTTTGGGTAATCCCGATAATGTGTGCCGTCAATCTGGCCGAGCAGTTGCAACAGGCTCACAGGGCACAACGGGTAACGCGCGCTGAGGCGCTGCAGGGTTGACGTCGAAGCGCCGTGTGCATGTTTCAGTTGATCGAGATCTTCGGCCAATAACGACTGGCGCAGGCCGGCGAGATAAGTATCGACGAGGCTCATGATTGAGATCCCTGGCCCTCTGTACGTAAAGTGGCTGCGCTCGATGATGCTGTGTTAAAAACAGGCTCGGAACGCAGCGCGAATCCACGGACCTTTACGTTCGGGAAGTCCGCTCGAAACTGTTCGATGGCGCTCAGGGACGCGTTCAGGACATCTCGTTGAAACTGCTCGATGTGCAAAGTCGGCATGGGGTTCTCGTTGCGGGTTGTAGCTAACGATCATCTTGAGTCAGCGCGGGTCTGCCTGAAACTCCATGAACGCATCGTTTTGGTAAAAGTACTCAAAGGCCTTGAAGTAGCTCTCCAGCGAGGCGTGAGGCAATTGCTGGTCGGCGTTGAAGATCACGTCTTCAATCATGGCCTTCTCCAGTGTCGATACCCAACCGTCACTGAACACCTGCGGGGGCAGGTAGTCGGTGGAGTCGGGAGCGAAATCCCGACTGTCCAGTGAGAACGCGCCGCGGGTATCCAGCGTCCATTCAGTCGCTGGCAGGTAGAACCAGCTGTCAGGCATGTGTGCGATATTCTGCAGCACTTCCCGAATGCTGTAAGTTTTCATAGGGCCTCACGTCGGGCTGTTTAATCAGGCGTATCGAACCATCTATCAGGCTCAACAACAATCACAGTCTATGGGGCAAAGCCATTAATGCGATTGACTCAAGGGTGGCGGGCACTGCCGAAGACGCAGGCTTCCAAACGTATAGCTGGCGATCACCCGTCTTTGCTGCTGCGCGGACAGCGCCTTGTAGCCTGGCTGGTAGATTAGGTCCTGTGCGGGTTGGATGTCAGCCATGTCGTCCATTTGGTTGTGCTCATAGCTCGTCAACGACAGCCTTGATCAAGGCGTCAATGGATGAAAAAAACACGGCATCATCGATGAAAGGATCTCCCGAGTCTTGCAGGTAAAACCGTTGCTTTCCAGAGCGCTCCAGTAATACAAGGCGGCCGCCAGAGTCGTCACCAATCAGCAGATGATCAGGAAAATACGCCGCAATTTCGTAGGTCTCCTGACGTTCAGCAATGGCGTCAGTTGAATAAATCTGCACAAGGTCTTCGATCATCGCGCCGTCGCATTGCGCCCAGAATCCGGTTATCCAGGCGTCCGGTTTTATAGCGCACTGCTGCATGGCCTTCGTGATGTCTTCAGCACTCGCAGGCGGATTTTTGTAGGTGTAAAGCAGGCTCATTGGCGGGCATCCATTGGATTGGTTTAAAAGCCTGGGGCGGCCGCTGACGATAAGATCAACCCCGCGTTCATTCCAAAAAGAACTTCACAAAGCCATCCACGTCGACGCCTTCAACATTACCGACTACGTGCCTGACTCTATCCAGAAAGGCGGGTTTTGGATTCAGGTCGAAAACGCGATGTTGCACATCAACCAGTTTGAAGATGGGATTGAAACGGTAGAGCGCGAGCTCCTGATGGAAGCTTTATACCCATTAGGTGAAAGCGTCGGTTTGTCCAGAGACACTGAGTTTCTCGAACGGTGGCGCGGCGACTGGTAGCGGCGGGGCGCTTCACTGTTCGCAAGGCCCCGGCGCCAATGTCCGTCAATTACTGTTTGGATGGGGCGCCAGAGAGCTCCATGATCATGCGCGTCAGCAGGTAAATACGGGGCGAGACGCTTTCGACTTCGGCGTATTCTTCGGGGGTATGGATGTTGCCGCCGACGATGCCGAAGCCGTCAAGCGTAGGTACACCGACACTCGCCGCCAGACTTGCATCGGCTGCGCCGCCGCTGCCTTCGATGGTCAGTTTGCGCCCCAGTTCGCCATAGATACCCTGAGCGATGCTCACGAGCCTGTCAGTTTCTGCCGTTTGCGGCATAGGTGGCAGTCCGCGAATCAGGCGAGTCGAGACTTCGGTTTCCGGGATGAGCTTGTCTGCCGAGACTCGCGCAAGGTCTTTCTCGATGCGGTCGAACTCTTCAGGCACCGCTGCGCGAACATCGGCCTTGGCAATGGCTTGATCAGGAATGACGTTCGTCCGGTCACCGGCATTGATGGTGGTGAAGTTGATGGTGGTTTTCTTCTCGGCATCACCCAGTTGTCCCAGTTGCAGGATCTGATGAGCAGCTTCCATGGCCGCGTTGCGTCCCAGTTCTGGCGCAACACCGGCGTGTGAGGCTTTACCCTTGACCTGGACCTCTGCGGTGGCACTGCCTTTGCGCCACACGACCAGGCCATCGGCTGGACGGCCTGGCTCCAGATTCAACGTCACGTCATGTTGTTTGGCGGTTGTCTTGATCAGCTCGGTCGCGGCGGCCGAACCCGTTTCTTCGCTGGCGTCCAGCAGAAAGGTGATCTGCGCGTAATCAGTAAAGTTAATGTTTTTCAGAATCTGCAGCGCGTAGATGCCGGCGACAATCCCGCCTTTATCGTCCATCACCCCAGGCCCGTAAGCGCGACCGTCCTTGATATGGAAAGGACGGGCAGCGGCCGAGCCTTCCTTGAATACTGTATCCATGTGCGCCATCAGCAATATTTTCGCTTTACCTGTGCCTTTGAACGTTGCAACCACGTGGCTGCTCTTGTCAGGCGCAGTATTGGGTACGGTCTCAATGGTCGCGCCGAGCTTTTTCAACTGATCAATGACGATCGCGCTCACCTGAGTCAAACCGGGCTCGTAACCCGACCCGGAGTCTATGTTGACCAGTTGCTCCAGCAACTTGAGCGCAGGTTCCTTGTATTGCTCGGATGCCGACTGAACCCGTGTATCGGGAGCGGCAGCCTGAGCGAGGGCGCTCACCCCAAGCGTGACAGCAAGCGCCAGCGCGCAGGAGTGGGCAGGGCGCGAAAACATCAACGGCATGAGTGAGTCCTTGAACAGATTGGATTTATTCAAAGTACCCTAACCACTCGCGCGGCGTTCTGCACCCGAAAAATGCAGGGTGCCGCCGGGAAGCGCACCGATGCGTGGAGTGCGACAGGCATTTATCATGGTGCGTGCGTACCAGGGGGACATTCAATGAAAACGTACGATTTAGAAAACTATGACAAAGTTCATGTGTGGGTAGGCACTAACTTTTCGCCAGAAAGCGACTATCAAAAATATTTTGAACTGGATTATTCCACGGAAGATGGCTTTGATGATCCTGAATATCGGGTCTGTGGGTTCTGTAAGGATGTCGGTGTCAGGTGGTATGACGAAGATTTTATCGGCATCATTAAACGGCGCGATAAATTGGTCGCGGTTGAGGAAATCCTGCAAGACGCTCCCATTGATGTGAGTGACTGGGCGAGGGCCAGGGCTGCCTGCGCAGCGTTAGGCATTACTGAGGCGAACGCGACGTTCTGGTACACCGACGGCGATGGCGTACTCAGCATCCCACCGGAAAACACGTATAACGGACTACGCTATCTGGGGCTGTTCGAAGGTAACTGAGTGTCTGGCTGTATGGCGATGGCACTTACATCGAGTTGGCCCGTCTGGAAAGCACTCTTGAGGGCATGCATACGCTATGGTTGTTCAATTGTGACGAAACGCACGCTGGACGTTTTGCAAGAGGGTGAGCGGGGCACTTACTGCGAACCTGGCGTTGCTTTTCAATTAATGCGCAGGAGACGTCCATGTCAGGTGTCTCCTGGGTAACGAGTCTCTGGCGGCAGGGGTGATGGTCAATCAGCCTCCATGTCGAACAAGCGGTGCTTGCGGGCGTACGTTAGTAAGCGCTCGTCGAGTTGTTCGGTGTTTCGATAAAATTGCGTGTCGAGAGCATCCAGCGCGGCTTCGCACTCAAGGTCCGGATCGTCTGCGTAGGTGGGCATGCTCAACTGGCGCAGGCCTTGGTCGCTTGGCACGGGCTGGGTACCGAACAGCAGACGCCTGGCCTCTTCCAACAGTGCGAGCGTTTGCGTCGCGCCCAGTTCGAGGAGACCGGCGCATGCATCGGCGTAGTGTTCGCCTGAAGAATTGCCGAAGTACTGGTCGAAGCCGCCATTGTAGACCTCCCCCTGTAATACGCTGACGGCGTAATAGCGCTGTTCTGCCAATGCCAGCCCTGAGAAACCTTCGGGCGTGTCGTAGACGCGGTTGACCAGCGCGCTCCAATACAGCGCTTGCGGGCTGGCGATGTAATGCTTGCGGTCTTCGGCCCGGAGTTTGCCGTCTTCGATACGCTCCCGATAGCCGCCCTTGCAGGGCATGCACATCCCGTCGTTGCGCGCAGCCGTGGTTGCCAAGATCAAATTTTCGCACATTCGGCAGGGTTGTTTTTCGCTCATGGGCACTCCGTTGTAGTTGTGCAAATGCAAGGCGTACTCAGCGCATCCAGTCACGCAGCACTGCGAATTCGATAGAGGCTGGATGCTCGAGCCTTTTCAGCAATGATTTCTCTTCGGTTTGAGAAATGAAAGCATTGACCGTTTTCGAGAGGCTCCTGGGGCCGTCCTTGAATGCCATGGTCACACAGGGTCGGGAAAAAAGTTCGGCCAGCAGCGCACGGTCTGCTGGCAGCAATGCCGGATGCAGCAATTGCACTTCATGGATGAGTGCTGCGCCCATCTCTGTTTGATGTGTCAGCCGGGACAGGTTGGCTGCGACGCGCACATAGTGGCTCGCCACCCATGACGATATGTCGGCATGGGCAAGGCTCGTCATCTGCCCGTAGTGCAGTGCTTGCGCAATACCCATCGCGCCATTTTCCAGCCGCACTAAGCAGTGAGGCTCACCGCTGCCATTGTCTGCGAACGGCAGGAACGTTCGACCTTGCTGGTCATCCGGATTGAGCCATTCATCAATCTCGCGCTCGGCCTCGTCGGCCTCCAGCCAAAACAAGTCATAGGCACTGCGCATGGTCCCTTCGTCCGATTGCGCCATGGCGATCAGTGCTGAAAAACGTTCCGGTAGCTCAATGCCGAGCTTGAGTGCGAGCGTTTGAAAAGTGGCTTCCATTTCAGCGTCCTGGCTTTGCTTCATGACAAGCAGGTTTAGGTGAGCAGACTGGCCGAAGATCCTAGAGACTGTCCGGATCCCCAAAAAACATCTGAATCCTCGACCGCAACCACCGCTCCCCCGGATCGTTATCCTGCGCGCCACGCCAGGCCATGTGCAGTTCGAACGTACGGGTTTCAAGAGGCAGTTCTTCAGCGCGCACGCCGCCTGCTGCGGTCAGCACGTGTGCGGCGTAGTCCGGGACGGTGGCGATGATGTCGGTACCGGTCAGGAGCGTTGCCAGGCCGTTGAACTGGGGGACGGCCAGTACCACATGGCGTTTGCGGTCCAGTTTTTCCAGATGCTCGTCAATGAATCCGCTCAGGTCGCCGGCGAAGGAGACGAGCGCGTGGGGGCGGGCACAGAAGTCGTCCAGGCTCAGCGGGCCAGGGATCGAGTCGGCACGCAGCAGCTGGGGCTTGCTGCGGCGCAGCACTTTACGTTTGGCGTTGGCAGGCAGGTCTTGCGTATAGCTGACGCCGACCGAGATTTCCCCTGAGGCCAGCAGGGGCGGCATCAGGATGTAGTTGACTCGCCTGATCACCAGCACGATGCCGGGTGCCTCGGAGCGCAGGCGCTTGAGCAGGGTCGGCAGCAGGGCAAATTCGACGTCGTCGGACAGGCCGATGCGGAATACCGAGGTACTGGTGGCCGGGTCGAACTCCGAAGCACGACTGACGGCGGTCGAGATGGAGTCCAGTGCAGGGGACAGCAGGCCGAAGATTTCCGTGGCGCGCGCTGTCGGCTCCATGCTGCGTCCGGTGCGCACGAACAGCGGGTCGTCGAACAGCCCGCGCAGGCGCGACAGCGCGGCACTGATTGCCGGTTGGCCGAGGAACAGTTTCTCCGCAGCGCGCGTGACGCTTCGTTCATGCATCAGGGTTTCAAAGACGATGAGCAGATTGAGGTCGACGCGACGCAGGTCGTTGCGATTCATACGAAGGATCTCGGGCCATTTGTCGATGGGAAGCAGGAGCAGGGTGCGATAGTACGAGCAAACGTCGATTTCACGAATCAAAAATTAACAGAAAGATCATTGACCTGCGTTAAATGCCCACACGGGTTGCAATGTTTCGTCGACATGCGAACAATGGCCGCCAGTCTTGCAATCGGCGCTCAGGCGTTGTCTTACAGGCTGTGCAGCCTGGGAGAGACAATCGATGGCAGGCATGTCGACTATTAATAGCCACTGATAGTGTTACCGGCAATGCCCGGATAGAGTTTGTGGCATCAAGGTTTACGAGGCGAGGTTCTCAATGTCCCGCATGATCCGTTTTCACCAGTTTGGCCCGGCCGAGGTGCTCAAGATCGAAGAGCATCCCGTCGCGCTGCCTGCACCCGGCGAGGTGCAAGTGCGCGTCCAGGCGATCGGCGTCAGCTGGTATGACGTTCTCTGGCGACAAAATCTTGCATCGACCCAGGCACGTCTGCCGGCTGGCGTGGGCTACGAAATGGCGGGCGTGGTCACAGCGCTGGGCGAAGGCGTCGATGACTTGAGCGTCGGTGACAAGGTAGCGAGCTTCCCGGCAGCGGACGCCAACCAGCACCCGGTATACGGCGAGTTCATCGTGCTACCGCGCAAGGCGCTGGTTCGTTATCCGGACGTTTTGACGCCGGTTCAGGCCAGCGTGCATTACACCTCTTATCTGGTGGCTTATTTTGCCTACGTCGATCTGGCACGGGTCAAAGCCGGGCAGTATGTACTCGTGACCGATGCCAGTCATTGTGCAGGACCTTCGTTCGTGCAACTGGGCAAAGCGCTCGGTGTTCGCGTCATTGCTGCCACCAAGACCGCTGATTCTCGCGACTATCTGCTGTCATTGGGTGCCGAAAAGGTCGTCGTCACTGAAGAGCAGGACCTGCTGATGGCGGTCAATAAGTACACCGACAACCGGGGTGTCGATGCGGTGTTCGATGGCCTGGGTGGTCCGCAGATGTCGTTGATGGGTGATGTGCTGGCGCCGCGTGGCAGCCTGGTGCTTTACGGTCTGCAAGGTGGCAATCAGACGCCATTTCCGGCCTGCGCGGCGTTTCAGAAGAACATCCAGTTCTATGTTCACTGCCTGGGCAACTTCACCGGCAAGCCGGAGCTGGGGATTACCCAGGACGAGGAAGCGCTCAAGCGAGCCTTGCAGGACCTCAATCAACTGACGGCCGACCGGGTGCTGGCACCCTTGCAGACGCGAACCTTCCCGTTCGAGCAGGTCGTGCAGGCGCATCGTTACATGGACACGTGCCCTATCGGTGGGCGGGCGGTGCTGGAGCTTGAGGTTGAGCCTGCCTGAATACGCAGACTTTGCCTCGCTAGTTGATGAACCTCTAAAGCCTTCCCTCTGTGGAAGGCTTTTTTGTGGGCCTTGATCAACAGTCTTTAAGGATCATTCTATTGATTCAGGTCAGGAAAGATTCAACCGGTTGCGGTTACGCATTGTGTCGTTGAGGTGTTGTTTAATGGTGTTTAATCAAGCTTTCAGAAAAGACGCACTGCCAACTAACTTTCCTACGCTAACTGTCGCATTGAGGTCGTCAACGTGATGCCTCTTCGGCGGAGGCCAAGGTTTTAGGGCGCTGCAGCTCTTTTCGTACGCAGTCATCGCAGACGCTACGCTTTCAGAAGATGGACTTGGCTTATAAACAGCATGTTTAAAATGGGTGGGTGCGTAACTTAACTGCACTGTTTTTAACGCCATTCTGTGCCTTGTAATTGTTTCAAGGATACTGATAATAGTTGTGTAATTATTACTCAGGGAATGAGTCATGGTCGATTATGAATTCGATGATCAGCCCGATGTTGAATGCCGTGCCCATACGGTGTTTTGCCGGGGTGAGCGGGCAGGGAGCACACAATGAGCGCCATCCATGAACAGGCAATGAATTATGTATACCAGCAGGTATTGCAGCGTCTGCTGAGTTACTTTTCGCGGGCGGAGCGCACCGCGCTGCAACTGTTGATTCAGCGTCTTATCGTTGCCGCAGGCGGTATCGAGCGGATCTCTACCTTCAAGGTGCTGGTGGCGTTCGGCGGTGGCAAGGACAGTGCCTACACGCTGGCATTTGTGCGGGCTGCGCAGTTGAGCATTGCGTGTCGCGCCCCAGGAACCTTCAACCTGCGCGTGGCCAACAGGCGCCATGCAGGCATGACGCCAGCGGTCATGGAAAACATTGATCGCAGTTATGCGGCGTTGTTTCTCTACGATGATCCACGGGTTGAGATGCTGGTGTTCGATAATCAGTACACTCAAGCGTTCGAGCCGGATCTGCCTTTTTCCAGCGCAGGGCGCGAGCAGAACCGCTCCGACATGCTGGTGGCAGGGCATCTGTCGGCCGGCGATGCACGCACGACGTTCTGCAACAGCTGCTATCTGGGGTTGGCCGAGTTTCTGGGGCGAGCCTCGTCGTGGGGCAAAGGGGTCGATGCGCTGGTCAGCGGCGATTCGCGCAAGGACCAGAAGCAGTACATCACCTGGATCATGCGCCTGGCACAACGTACAGGGCAGGGGACTGGCCAGTGGAAAAACCATAACGCCAACAGCGTGCTCAGGGCGCTGGATCATGTCGGGCAGGCCTTCTATCACGAACTGTATGGAGAACCGGCTGACGTAGACAAGCCCGTTCGGCCTGTTGCCCCGCCCCTAAAGTCCAGCGCACCTGCGCTCATCGGCATTGCCGATCTGGTCGGTTGCAAGGCGGATGAGCACTGGGGGCTGCTGAGCGAGTTCCTGAATTTTCGTTTTGAAGACCTGTCATTCAGCTTCAGCGAATCCGACTGTGCAAACCCCCTATTGATGGCGCACATGCGCGGACTGACGGCGCAGTACGTTCAGGCACGCAGTTATGCCGACGGCATTGCCGAATATCTGAAGTTGGCGACTTCGCTCATGCGCGCCAAGGGCATGCCGGCTCGGCTTATCGACCAGGCCTTGAGCGCCTATGACGGCCCTGAACGTATCGCAGTGCGTCGAAGCCTGGCCGAGGGTTTCGCTCAGGAAGGCTATGGGCTCAACGAAGTCCAACTGGTTTGCATGCTCTTTTCGCCTTTTGTGGACAATGGACGAGGGCTTGAAGCGTTTTTACGGCGGTGTCATCCGGGCATGCTGATCGCGCTCCCGGACCTGCACAAGGTGTTGTCCGGCTCGACCGCGCCTGATCAGGTCCTGAGTTGGCTGGTCGATATCAGCGGCCTGACCATCGACGGCGTGCGCAAGCTCTATGTCAAGCAGCGCGTGGACTTCAATGACGAGCGCTCGATCATCGCCAGGATTCGCGCTGCAGATCCTGACAAGCGCCGGATCATGACCATCGACCCTTCAACCGGTGAATCTGTGCTGCAGATTGTCTCCGGGCGCTGAACCTGCTGTGTGCGGCGTGACCTTTGCCGATGCGGCATGTGTCATGTCGCGACTGCCTGGGACGTTTATTGGCTCAGTGCCGGGTAATTTTCCATGAAGAACAAAACGGATTTCGCTTATCAGGCGGTGTATCGCTATCTGTTGCGTCTGGTCAACGACGCGCAGGAAAAGTCACCCTTCAAATTGCCTTCGCTGCGCCAGTTGGCGCGACGGCTCAGGGTATCGATTTCCACGGTGCAGAGCGCCTATTCGTTGCTGGAAAAAGAAGGGCGCATCTGTTCGATGCCCAAATCGGGTTACTACACCATTGCTGCCGAACGCGGTGAAGTGGAGCGGCCATCGGATCGTCACGACGATGATCTTCTGAGTGCAATGTGCAGAAGCGCACGTCGGCCCGGAATGTGGGTGATCGGTGATGACGAACCCACCGTGGTGCAGTTTCAGGCCAGCCCGCTGATTGCCATGGAGCGGGAGCTGGCGCGTCATTATCCCAGACTCGGCAGTGCCGGCTTTCAGCCATTCGGCGACGTCGAACTGCGCACTGCATTGGCAGCTCGCTATACCCGTGACGCAGGA
This sequence comes from Pseudomonas triticifolii, assembly GCF_014358015.1. Classification (GTDB taxonomy): domain Bacteria; phylum Pseudomonadota; class Gammaproteobacteria; order Pseudomonadales; family Pseudomonadaceae; genus Aquipseudomonas; species Aquipseudomonas triticifolii. Next base: position 188,146 of record NZ_JACONV010000001.1, read on the forward strand.
CATGGCTGGTATGCCGACGACGTCTACATAGCAGCGGATCTGTCCAGCATACTCAAGGCCGTGATCGAGACCCTGGGTTTGCGCGAGACCCATGTGCTGGTGGAGTCTCCCTGTCCATGGGGCCTACTGCGTCTGCTGCAAGCGTATGACATACGGATTGTCGAGCTGCCGCTGGACGAGAGCGGCAGCCTTGATCTGGTGGTGCTGGATCAGGTGCTTGAAGCGCACACCTTTAGCGTGGCGATTTTGCCGTCGGTGCTCAATCCGGTGTGCGGCCGCATCAGGCCATGGAGCAACACTCAAGCCGTGGCCGAGCGGCTTGAGCGACACAAGGTTCGGGTGCTTGAAAATGACAGTCATGGTGACCTGTCATTTACTCGTGAGCAGGGCCGATTGCGCGACATGATCGACCCTTGTCGTCTCATTATCATGGGCTCCTTCGCGAAAGCCCTCGGGCCCGAGGCACCGTTTGGTTATGTACTGTGCAAGAACGACGAGCGTGAGTGGCAGCGCTATTTTCTGGTCCACGCGTTCGAACTGCCGCCGATGCGTCAGAAGGCAATCGCCCGGCTGTGCGCCAGCGGGCAGCTGGATACGTACCTCAGTGGCCTTGTCCTTGCGCTGGGCGAGCGGATGCTGGAAATGAATCAGGGGCTGGACCGTCATCTGGCCGGTATCCTGCGCTATGAAAGACCGGCGGGTGGCAGCGCATTCTGGGCCGAGTGCTCGAATCCGGTGAGCATGCGGCAGGTGTTCGATGACCTGCTTGGACAGCGGATTGTGATCATGCCGGGTGAGTTATTCAGCGCGAACGCTTGGCATCGACAACATCTGCGCATCGGTTACGCCATTGACTGGAGTCAGGACATCGATCGGTTGCTTGCCACGTTGAGGACCGCATTCGAGCAGGCGCGTACACCGTGACGACGTGTTCATCCTTCCGCCGATCCATTTGTATTTGCCAGCGTCCTTGCAAGCCTGTTAACTGGACGCCTGTCCAGTATCCGCAACCCATGGTTTCCCCGCGCAGTGACCTCTCTGACCATCGCCAGTCCTTCCTCAACACCTGCGCCCGACGGCGTGTCGGCCAGGCGCTATGCCGTCGCTGTCAGGGCATTGTGCGAGTTCACCGCCAAGGTTGGTGATCTGGATCTGCGTTTCACACCGTCGCCGACCGCACAGGAAGGCATCGCCGGGCACCGTACGGTCGCCTCTCGGCGCAGTGCCGACTATCAGGCCGAGCTGGCGTTGAGCGGCGACTACCACGAGCTGACCGTTCGGGGCAGGGCAGATGGCTACGACCCTGCGCTTAATCAGCTCGAGGAAGTGAAGACGTATCGCGGCGAGCTTGACGCCATGCCCGCCAATCATCGTCAGTTGCACTGGGCACAGGTGAAAGTCTATGGCTGGCTGCTCTGTCAGCAGCTTGGTCTGAAGGAGGTCACGCTGGCGCTGGTGTATTTCAACATTGTCAGTGAGCAGGAAACCCTTGTTCGAGAACCCTTCAGCGCCGAGACGCTGCAAGGCTTTTTCGAACAGCAGTGCACTGTGTTCCTGAGCCATGCGCGGCAAGAGCTTGCGCACACCCAGGCGCTGCACCAGGCACTGGGCACGCTGGCGTTTCCTCATGCATCCTTTCGTACCGGTCAGCGCACGCTGGCGGAATCGGTCTATAAAGCCGTGAGTACCGGCTGCTGTCTGATGGCGCAGGCGCCGACCGGAATCGGCAAGACGGTAGGCACGCTGTTTCCGCTGCTCAAGGCGCTGCCGGTCCAGAAACTCGACAAGATCTTTTTTCTCACAGCCAAGACGCCTGGCCGCAGGCTGGCACTGAATGCTTTGCAGGTCATCGGCGACAGCGCTCCGCACCTGGGGCTGCGGGTGTTGGAACTGGTGGCACGGGACAAGGCCTGCGAGCATCTGGACAAGGCCTGCAATGGCGACTCCTGCCCGTTGGCCAAGGGCTTTTATGATCGGTTGCCTGCCGCGCGCTCGGCGGCGTTGCAGTCGCCCTGGCTGGATCAGGCTGGTGTGCGCGAGGTTGCGCTGCGGCATCAGGTCTGTCCGTATTACCTGAGCCAGGAGCTTGCGCGCTGGGCCGACGTGGTAGTTGCCGATTACAACTATTATTTCGACCTGAGCGCGCTGTTGTTCGGTCTCGGCCAGTTGAATCAGTGGCGCGTCGCAACGCTGGTGGACGAAGCCCATAACATGGTCGAGCGCGCCCGACAGATGTACAGCGCCAGCCTCGATCAGGGCACCATCAAGACCTTGATTCAGGCGGCACCGGAACCCGTGAAAAAAGCCCTGCAGCGCGTCAGCCGACAATGGACTGCGCTGCACAAGGAGCAGATGGGTGCCTATCAGGCGTATGCCCGGTTGCCGGAGAAATTCCTCAACAGCCTCAATCTCTGTATCTCAACCATTGGGGATCATTTCAACGAGCATCCGCATGCGGTGGACGTTGCCCTGCAGGGCTTTTATCTGGAAGCCATCGGTTTTGTTCGAATCGCCGAACTGTTCGATGAACACTTCCTGTTTGATATCGCCAAGCGCGACATCGGCAGCAAAGGCAGCCTGTCGCGTCTGAGCCTGCGCAACGTGGTGCCGGCGCGTTTTATCCAGCCGCGTCTGACGGCGGCGCGCAGTACCGTGCTGTTTTCCGCGACGCTCAATCCGAGCCACTACTACCGCGATTTACTCGGGCTCCCCGCCAATACCGTGTGGATCGACGTGGAGTCGCCGTTCCATCATGAGCAACTGGAGGTGCACATCGTCAGCCGCATCTCCACGCGTTACACCCATCGCCAGGCTTCTCTGGCACCTATCGTCGAGTTGATGGCCCAACAGTTCCAGGCCCGGCCCGGCAATTACCTGGCGTTCTTCAGCAGCTTCGATTATCTGCAGCAGGTGGCCGAGTTGATGGCGCTTACCCATCCGCACATCACACTCTGGCAGCAGGCCCGGGGCATGGGCGAGGGCGAGCGTCATGCTTTTCTCGACCGCTTCACGTTAAGCAGTCAGGGCATTGGTTTTGCTGTGCTGGGCGGTGCATTCGGGGAGGGCATCGACCTGCCGGGTGCACGTTTGATTGGCGCATTCATCGCGACGCTGGGGCTGCCGCAGCTCAATCCGGTCAATGAACAGTTCAAACACCGTATGGCGGCCTTGTTTGGCGCTGGCTACGATTACACCTACCTGTACCCTGGCCTGCAAAAAGTGGTTCAGGCGGCCGGGCGAGTGATTCGCAGTCAGAGTGATAAAGGGGTGGTGATGCTGATTGATGACCGTTTCGCCGAACGCAAGGTGACGCAACTGTTTCCCGCGTGGTGGCGACTCGCCGAGTCAACGAGTTAAGGATCGATATCCAAGCGTCGCTGTCGAACTGTCAGTAAACTGCCGCATCGCTCGCGGTCGGTTCGATTTTTTTCTGTTCACATCCCATTTCTATCCACGGAGGTTGTATGAGTCTCAGTCCTTTCGCCGGCAAGCTGGCACCTGCGCAGTTACTGGTCGATATCCCGAGACTGGTCACGGCTTACTACACCGGCCAGCCCGATGCGTCGGTCGCGACCCAGCGCGTTGCGTTCGGCACCTCCGGGCATCGCGGCACCTCTTTCGAACTGAGCTTCAACGAATGGCATGTGCTGGCCATCAGTCAGGCCATCTGCCTGTACCGACAGGCCAAAGGCATTGATGGCCCGCTGTTTCTGGGTGCCGACACCCATGCGCTGTCCACCCCTGCTGCGGCTACGGCGCTTGAAGTGCTGGCCGCCAACGGCGTGCAGGTGATGATTTCCCAGGGCGATGAGTACACCCCTACGCCCGCTGTGTCCCACGCGATCATTTGCTACAACCGTGGGCGCACCTCCGGTCTGGCCGATGGCATCGTCATCACGCCGTCGCACAACCCGCCACAGAGCGGCGGGTTCAAGTACAACCCGCCCAATGGCGGCCCGGCCGACAGCGATGTCACCAAGTGGATCGAAAACAAGGCCAACGAACTGCTGGCCGAGAAGGTTCAGGGCGTATCGCGCATGAGCCATGAAAAGGCCCTGCGCGCCGACACCACGCATCGTCATGACTACGTCAATACCTACGTGGCAGACCTGAAGAATGTCATCGACATGGACGCCATTCGCGATGCTGGACTGCGCCTCGGCGTCGATCCGCTGGGCGGAGCAGGGGTCAACTACTGGACGGCAATTGGCGAGCATTACGGCCTGAACCTGGACGTGGTGAACAAGTTCGTCGACCCGACGTTCCGCTTCATGAGCGTCGACTGGGACGGTCAGATCCGCATGGACCCGTCGTCCAGCTATGCGATGCAGAGCCTGATCGGTCTCAAGGATCGCTATCAGGTGGCCTTTGCCTGTGACCCGGACCACGACCGCCACGGTATCGTGACCCCGACCGGCGGGCTGATGACGCCCAACAGCTATCTGGCCGTGTCCATTGATTATCTGTTCCAGAATCGCCCGGACTGGCGCGCCGATGCGGCCGTGGGCAAGACCGTGGTCAGCAGCGGCATGATCGACCGCGTTACTGCACGTCTGGGCCGTCGCCTGTACGAAGTGCCGGTGGGCTTCAAGTACTTTGCTGAAGGCCTGTTTGACGGCTCGCTCGGTTTTGGTGGCGAGGAAAGCGCGGGCGCTTCGTTCCTGCGTCGCGATGGTACGGTGTGGACCACCGACAAGGACGGTCTGATTCCAGCGCTGCTGGCGGCTGAAATCACTGCACGCACCGGACGTGATCCGAGCGAACACTACCAGACCATGACCGAGCAACTGGGCAAGCCTTACTCGACCCGTGTCGATGCCAAGGCCAATCCGCAACAGAAGGCATTGCTGAGCAAGCTGTCGCCGGATCAGGTCACCTCCACTGAACTGGCGGGTGAGCCGATTCAGACAGTGCTGAGCAACGCGCCGGGCAACGATCAGGCGTTTGGCGGCGTGAAAGTCATGACTGAAAATGGCTGGTTCGCAGCACGCCCCTCGGGCACCGAAGACATCTACAAGATCTACGCAGAAAGCTTCGTGGGCGAAGATCACCTGAAGCGTCTGGTCGAAGAAGCCCAGGTGCTGGTGGACAGCGCGATTTCTGCGAAGTAATAGCTGAGGTCGAATTGACGGCCCGCCTGCGATTTACGCAGGCGGGCCGTTTTCGTCAATCCCGGTAAAACACTTGCACCAAGTGGTAACCGAACTTGCTCTTGATCGGCCCGTGGACGGTGCGCAGCGGTTTCTTGAAAATCACCTGATCGATGGCACCCACCATTTGCCCAGGCCGCACTTCGCCCAGATCGCCGCCGCGTTTGCCGGACGGGCAGCTAGAATGCTTCTTGGCCAATACGTCAAACGCTTCGCCCTTGGCGATACGCTGCTTGAGCTGTTCGGCCTCTTCGGCGGTTTTCACCAGGATATGGCGGGCCTGTGCTTTCATGTCTCGATACCCAGCAACTGTAAAAGCCTGCCATTATGCCTGTCCTTGTCGCATCTGGCGCTCAGGCGACAGGCAAACGTTTTTCCACCCTGATTTCGTACGGTAGTGATTATGGATTTCCCGGCGTTGTTGAAGATTCTGGCCAGCCAGGACGGATCGGACCTGTATCTTTCCACCGGAGCGCCGCCCTGCGCCAAGTTCAACGGCGTGCTCAAGCCTGTGGGTACTGAAACACTCAAGCCCGGTGACGTGGCGAAGATCGCCCAGGGCCTCATGGATGAGGAGCAGAAACTCGAATTCCTGCGCGAGCTGGAAATGAACCTGGCCGTATCACTGGCCGGCATCGGGCGATTCCGGATCAACATCTTCATGCAGCGCAATGAAGTGTCCATCGTCGCGCGTAACATCAAGCTGGACATTCCGCGTTTCGAAGACCTGTATTTACCGCCGATCCTGCTTGACGTGATCATGGAAAAGCACGGTCTGGTGCTGTTCGTGGGCGCAACCGGTTCGGGCAAATCCACCTCGCTGGCGGCGTTGATCGATTACCGCAACCGTAATGCCAGCGGCCATATCATCACCATCGAAGACCCGGTCGAGTTCATCCATCGGCACAAGAAATCCATCGTCAATCAGCGTGAAGTAGGTGTCGACACCCGCAGCTTCAGGGCTGCGCTGAAAAATACGCTGCGTCAGGCACCGGATGTGATTCTGATCGGTGAGATTCGCGACCGGGAAACCATGGAGCATGCGCTGGCGTTCGCCGACACCGGGCATCTGGCGATCTCGACCCTGCACGCCAATAACGCGAACCAGGCACTGGACCGGATCATTAATTTCTTTCCCGAAGAGCGTCGTGCGCAATTGCTGCACGACCTGGGCAACAACCTCAAGGCCTTCGTGTCCCAGCGTCTGGTCAAAACCCCGGATGGCAAGCGTCGCGCGGCGGTGGAGGTGATGATGGGCACGCCGACGATCCGTGATTTGATCCAGCGCAACGAGTTCAACGAGCTCAAGGGCATTATGGAAAAATCCGGCAGCCTGGGCATGCAGACGTTCGATACCGCGCTGTTTCAACTGGCGGTGGAAGGGGCTATCAGCGAAGAGGAGGCCCTGAAGCACGCTGACTCACAGAACAACCTTCGTCTGCGCCTCAAACTGCACGATGAGGGCAGCGCGACGCAGGTGACCACTGCGCCTGCCGCCCCCGTCGGGTCGAGCAAACCCAACATGTCCGAGTGGGGCCTGGTCGGCGACGAGCCGCCGTCCAAAGGCTGAGCCCCGACGACTATTGGGCCAGCCAGCCGCCGTCGACGTTCCACGCAGCGCCACGTACCTGCACGGCGGCGTCGCTGCACAGAAACAGCGCCAGTTCGCCAAGCTGTTGCGGTGTGACAAAGTCCAGCGACGGCTGTTTTTCGGCCAACAGATCGTGCCGCGCTTGCTCGGTGCCGCCTCGGCTGTCGATCTGCTGCTGCACCAGAGGCGTCAACACCCACCCGGGGCAGATCGCGTTGCAGGTGATCTGGGTGGATGCGGTTTCCAGTGCAACGACCTTGGTCAGGCCGATCACGCCATGCTTGGCGGCGACATAGGCTGCCTTGCCGGTCGAGCCCACCAGCCCATGTACCGACGCAATGTTGATAATCCGGCCCCAGGCCTTTTTGCTCATGCCGGGCAGACACAGGCGCGTGGTGTGGAACACTGAAGACAGGTTGATCGCAAGAATTGCATCCCAGCGCTCGACAGGAAAATCCTCGACGCTGCTCACGTGCTGAATACCCGCATTGTTGATCAGAATGTCGACACCGCCGAACTCACGCTCGGCGTACTCGATCATGTCCGCGATCTGTGCTGGGTCGCTGACATCGGCAGGGTGATGCCCGACCTTGCCGCCCGCCTGTTCGACCTGCCTGATGACCTCGGTTGTGTCGCCAAAGCCGTTGAGAATCACATCGGCGCCGGCTTTCGCCAGTTGCAGTGCGATGCCCAGACCAATGCCGCTTGTGGAGCCGGTGACGAGTGCGGTTTTGCCTTGCAGACTCATAAATAATTCCTTACACGATGCCGGTGGCGTAGAACGTTGCGATCACGACGAACACCGCCAGCGTCTTGATCAGCGTGATGCCGAAGATGTCCTTGTACGCTTCGCGGTGAGTTAACCCGGTCACGGCCAGCAGGGTAATCACTGCGCCGTTGTGCGGGAGAGTGTCCATGCCGCCGCTGGCCATGGCAGCGACCCGGTGCAGAACCTCCAATGGAATGTTTGCAGCGTTGGCGGCGGCGATGAAGTTCTGCGACATGGCGGCCAGCGCGATACTCATGCCGCCCGACGCAGAGCCTGTGATGCCGGCCAGCAGCGTCACGGTGATCGCCTCGTTGACCAAAGGATTGGGGATACTCTTCAGGCCATTGGCGAGCACCAGGAAGCCCGGCAGCGAGGCGATGACCGCACCGAAACCGTATTCGGAGGCGGTGTTCATGGCTGCCAGCAACGCACCACTTACGGCGCTTTTGGTGCCCTCGGCCAACTTGCTTTGGATGGCGCGGAAACCGAAGACCAGCACCATCAGGATGCCGATCAGCAGTGCAGCCTCGACAGCCCAGATAGCCGTGACCTTCGCCACTTCAGTCTGTACAGGTGCTGCCATTCCCGGTAGCGCAAGGGTGTGGGTCTTGCCGTACCACTGCGGGATCCACCAGGTAAACAGCAGGTTCATGATGCCCACGGCCACCAGCGGTGAAAGCGCCAGCCACGGATTGGGTAATTTCAGGTCCGAAGCCGTCTCTGGTTCGTTGCGCAACTCGGTGCCATAGCCTTCACCGGCACGCTGGGCCTTGTTGCGCTGGCGCTGCAGATAGAGCATGCCGGCGCAGAACACGAATACCGTGCCGATAAGTCCCAACCAGGGCGCTGCCCACGCGGTCGTGTTAAAGAACGTGGTCGGGATGATGTTCTGGATCTGCGGCGTGCCGGGCAGGGCATCCATGGTGAACGAGAACGCGCCCAGGGCAATGGTGGCCGGAATCAGGCGTTTGGGAATATTGCTCTGCCGGAACATCTCGGCGGCGAACGGATAGACCGCGAACACCACAACGAACAGCGATACGCCGCCGTACGTGAGCAGCGCACAGACCAGCACGATCACCAGCATGGCCTGACGTGTGCCGAGTACGCCAATGGCGGCAGCCACGATGGACCGCGAGAACCCTGAAAGCTCGATGAGTTTGCCGAACACCGCACCCAGCAGAAAGACGGGGAAATACAGCTTGATGAAGCCGACCATCTTGTCCATGAACACGCCGGTAAAGGCGGGAGCCACCGCAGCGGGATCCGTCAGTAGCACAGCCCCCAGCGCAGCAATGGGTGCGAATAAGATAACGCTGTAGCCGCGGTAAGCAGCCAACATCAGCAGCGCCAGCGCCGCCAGTGCAATGAGAACGCTCATCAGGTGTCTCCTGTTGTTATTGTTTTTTACGGGGCTTCAGCGCGCCCTCGTATCGACATAGCGGGTTTCGTGCCATGTGTTCAACACATTGAAAGTAAAGGTAATTTCTTGTTCTGGTAGGCGGTGAACCAGATTTTTGTCCATAAAACGAGACATCAGGTTCTCCGTACGGCGACTGCAACGCCGAACATATCGTGGAGATACCTGAAAACAGAGCGGTGTAGGGCTGTCTCTGAAAAGAGACTCGATATCCCGTTATGGAGACTCGGCGATCCCCAGCATGGCCATTTTCTTGTAGAGCGTCGAACGTCCAAGCCCCAGTTGCCGGGCCGCTTGCACCACGCTGCCCGCGCACTGACGCAACGTGGTCTCGATCACATGCCTATCAAAACGTTGGCGCGCTTCGCTGAACGTCTCCTGCTGCAGGATCGGGCTGTTCACGCTGGGCAGAGGCGAGGTCAAGGGTGTCAACGTGCCTATTGCTGCATGAACGTCTGTGGCCGTCAGCAGCGGTTCATCGCTCAGCAGCGCAGCCCGCTCCAGCACGTTGCGCAATTCACGGATATTGCCGGGCCAGGCATGCCTTGCCAGCACGCCCAAGGCTTCGTGTTCCAGCTCGTGGTGGCTGCGTAACTCTTCGAGGATGGCTTCACTGAGTGCTGGCAAGTCTTCCAGGCGTTCGCGCAGCGGCGGCACGTTGATCGGCAGCACGTTTAACCGGTAATAGAGGTCCGCGCGGAACTCGCCACGCTTGATCGCCGCCTCCAGATCGGTCGAGGTGGCTGCGATGAGACGCACATCGCTCTGAAGGACTTCGTTGGAGCCGACCGGTTCGTATTCCTTCTCTTCCAGCGCACGCAGTAGCTTGCTTTGCAGGGCCATGGGCATGTCACCGATCTCGTCCAGAAACAGCGTGCCGCCTTGGGCGATTTTCAGTTTTCCGGGGCGACCCTTGCGGTCTGCGCCGGTGAACGCACCCGGCGCGGTGCCGAAGAACTCTGCCTCCAGCAGTGTTTCCGGGATGGCTGCGCTGTTGATGCTCACGAACGGCTTGTTGGCGCGGGGCGAGGCATTGTGGATGGCGTGAGCGAGCAGTTCCTTGCCAGTGCCGGTTTCGCCGAGCAGCAGCACGGGAGATTGGGTGCTGGCGCTGCGCCTGGCGCGGCGTTTGACTTCCAGCGACGCCTCGCTGGTGCCGATAAAGTGCGCAAAACTGTACTTGGCCTGACGCGCCTTGAGCAGCGAGCGCGTATTCGCCAGTTCTTGCTGCATGTTCAGGTAGCGACTGAGCAGCGGCGATAGCGTTTGCAACTGATCGAACAGCGCAAAGCCGATGGCGCCAATCACCCCACCTGAACCGTCATGGATGGGCAGGCGCATGACCACCAGTGGATCCCTTGCAGTATCCATCATGTCCAGCAGAATCGGTTGTCCATCCTTGGCCACTTGCCGTAGCAGGCTGCCGGGGATCACCTTTTCGCAAGGTTGGCCGATGGCCAGGGTCGGGTCCTGCAGCCCGAAGCGCCGCGCATAACGCTTGTTGATCCAGACGATGCGCGCGTCCTTGTCGACAATGACTGTGCCCTCGCTCGACTGCTCGATAATCTCGAACAACGAACGGATCGCAAGGCGCTGGATGCTCTGATGGTCGTTCAGATTGTTGTCTTTCATGGGGATGTTCCGTCAGGGAGCGGACGCCTGGCCGCACAGACTGCTGCGTTTTTACGCGATCAGATAAAACCTGGATGCGCTGCCGCCAGCAGCTCCTGTGTGTAGGGATGCTGTGGCGAATCGAACACCGCGTGACTGGCCCCTTGCTCGACGACTTTGCCATCCTTGACCACAATTACATCATGGGCCAAGGCCTTGACCACCGCCAGATCATGGCTGATGAAAAGATAGGTCAATCCGTGTTTCTCCTGAAGTTCGCGCAACAGCGCCACGACCTGTTTCTGAACCGTGCGGTCCAGCGCCGAGGTTGGCTCGTCGAGCAGGATCAGCGCAGGCTTGAGCACCAGCGCCCTGGCAATAGCAATCCGTTGGCGCTGGCCGCCGGAAAATTCGTGTGGATAGCGATGACGGCTTTGTGGGTCGATGCCCACTTCTTCAAGGGCGCGTATGACCTCGACGTCGCACTGGACCGAGTCCAGCCCGCCATGCATCTCCAGACCTTCGCCGACGATCTGTGCCACTGACATGCGCGGGCTGAGGCTGCCATAGGGGTCTTGAAAAACCACCTGCATTTCCTTGCGCCACGGTCGCATCTGCTTCTGGCTAAGACCGTCCAGCGCGTGGCCACGAAAACGGATGCTGCCGCGTGAGTCCAGCAGGCGCAGGATCGCCTGGCCCAGCGTCGACTTTCCGGAGCCCGATTCGCCGACAATGCCCAGAGTCTTTCCGCGCTCGATACTCAAGCTGATGTCATCGACCGCCTTGAGGTATTCCTTGTGCCGCCTGAAGATGCCGCCAGTCAGTGAGAACCAGACTTTCAAGTGGTCGACTTCCAGCACTTTTTCTCGCGCATCACGCGGCAGCGGCTCTCCCGCAGGCTCGGCATCCAGCAGCAAGCGGCTGTAAGGATGTTGCGGTGCCTTGAAAAGCGACTGACAGTCGGCCTGCTCGACGATCTCGCCTGCGCGCATCACGCAGACGCGCTGTGCAACGCTGTGTACCAGATTGAGGTCATGGCTGATTAACAGTAGCGACATGCCCAGACGCTGCTGCAGCTCCTTGAGCAGCAGCAGGATCTTGCGCTGCACGGTGACATCCAGTGCCGTGGTGGGCTCGTCGGCGATCAGCAGTTCCGGCTCGCAGGCCAGCGCCATGGCAATCATCACCCGCTGTCGCTGGCCGCCGGACAGTTCATGGGGATAGGCCTTCAGGCGTTTGTGCGGCTGTTGAATGCCCACCAGTTCGAGCAGCTCCAGGATACGCTTCTGCGCTGCACGACCGCCCATGCCACGGTGCAGCAGCAGGGTTTCACCGATCTGTTTGGCCACGGTGTGCAACGGGTTCAGCGAGGTCATGGGCTCCTGAAAGATCATTGCGATGCGGTTGCCGCGCAGTTCACGCAGGGTTCGGTCATCTGCGCCGACCAGTTGCTGGCCGCGATAAGTGATGCTGCCAGTGGTGACTGTGCCGCTTCCAGGTAGCAGTTGCAGGATCGAATGCGCGGTGACCGACTTGCCCGAACCGGATTCTCCGACCAGCGCCAGGCACTCACCCGCACGGATATCCAGGCTCAGATTGCTGACCACCTTCTGGCCGCTGAACGCGATGCTCAGGTCGCGGATTTCAATCAGGTTGTCAGTCATTTCAGGACCTCGGGTCGAAGGCATCACGCAGCGCCTCGCCAATGAACACCAGCAGGGTGAGGATCAGGGCCAGGGCGAAGAACGCCGTCAGGCCCAGCCATGGCGCCTGCAGGTTTTGCTTGCCCTGGGCGATCAACTCACCCAGTGAAGCACTGCCGGCCGGCATGCCGAAGCCAAGGAAGTCCAGCGCCGTCAGCGTCGAGATGGCGCCGGTCAGGATGAACGGCAGGTAGCTCAGCGTGGCGTTCATAGCGTTGGGCAGGATGTGGCGAACGATCACGGTTCGGTCGCTCAGCCCGAGTGCACGCGCAGCTTTCACGTATTCCAGATTGCGTCCGCGCAGGAACTCGGCGCGCACCACGTCGACCAGTGCCAGCCAGGAAAACAACGCCATGATGCCCAGCAACCACCAGAAATCAGGTTCGACGAAACCCGACAGAATAATCAGCAGGTAAAGTACCGGCAGGCCTGACCAGACCTCCAGCAGCCGTTGGCCGAGCAGGTCCACCCAGCCACCGTAATAGCCTTGAAGCGCGCCCGCCGTGATACCAATCAAGGCGCTGATGAAGGTCAGCACCAGCGCAAACAGGATCGACACCCGCGCCCCGAAGATGACCCTGGCCAGCACGTCACGGGCCTGGTCATCGGTGCCCAACCAGTTAGTGGAAGACGGCGGGCTGGGTGCGGGAATGGTCAGCTCGTAGTTCGGGGTGTCGTCGCTGAACGCAATGGGCGGGAAGAGCATCCAGCCGTCACCTTTGGCGATCAGGCCGCGCACATACTCACTACGATAATCTGGCTGGAAGGGCAACTCGCCCCCGAACGCCTGTTCGGTGTAGCGCTTAAAGACCGGAAAGTAGAGCGAATGCTTGTAGCTGACCACCAACGGCTTGTCATTAGCGATCAGTTCGCCGCCCAGTGTCAGGGCGAAGAGGGCGCAGAACAGCCACAGCGACCACCAGCCCCGGCGATTGGCGCGAAAGCGTTCAAGGCGACGACGCGCCAGCGGGGAAAGACTACGCATCATGCATTCCTCGCGCTGAAATCGATTCGGGGATCGACCAGGGTGTAGCAGATATCACCCACCAGTTTGATGAGCAGGCCGAACAGGGTAAAGATGAACAGCGAGCCGAACACCACCGGATAATCTCGTGAAACGGCTGCTTCGTAACTCATGCGCCCCAGGCCGTCCAGCGAGAAAATCACCTCGATCAGCAGCGATCCGGCAAAGAACACGCTGATAAACGCTTGAGGAATGCCCGACACCACCAGCAGCATGGCATTGCGAAACACATGCCCGTAAAGCACACGGCGTTCGCTCATGCCCTTGGCTCGGGCGGTGATCACGTACTGTCGAGTGACCTCATTGAGAAACGAATGCTTGGTCAGCAATGTCAGCGAGGCGAACCCGCCAATGACCAGCGCCGAAACCGGCAGCACCAGGTGCCAGAAATAATCGGCAATCTTGCCCAGCGTCGACAGCTGCTCGAAGTTATCCGACACAAGGCCGCGCACCGGAAACCAGTTCAACGAGGTGCCCCCGCAGAACACCACGACCAGCAGCATGGCGAACAGAAAAGCGGGCGTGGCGTAACCGATGATGATTGCGGTACTGCTCCAGATATCGAACTGGCTGCCATGTTTGACGGCCTTGCGAATGCCCAGCGGGATTGACACCAGATAGGTCAGCAGCGTCGCCCAGAGCCCCAGGGATATGGACACAGGCATCTTTTGCAGAATCAGGTCCGTGACGGTTGCACCGCGAAAGAAACTGTTGCCGAAGTCCAGCTGCGCGTAATTCTTGAGCATCAGCCACAGACGCTCATGCAACGGTTTGTCGAAGCCATACTGATGTTCGATTTCCTTGATCAGCTTGGGGTCCAGCCCTCGGGACGCTCTGGATTGCCCTGCACCGGCCGACTCCGATGCGCTGGCACCCGCAGTGGTGCCGCCAATGCCTTGCAATCGTGCAATGGCCTGCTCCACCGGCCCGCCGGGTGCGGCCTGCACGATGAAGAAATTGACCAGCAGAATGCACAGCAGCGTGGGGATGATCAGTAGCAATCGGCGCAGGATGTAACCCAGCATTCACTTCATCTCCGAGACGAGGGCAGAGGCGCCACGTTTGGCTGAGAACTGCTCATTGGTCAGGGGTGTCGGGCTGATTTCCCACCACGTCTCGATGGCCTCGTTGTTACTGGCCTGAATTTTCGGAATCCCGAAGCGGTTCCACCATACCGTGGATGAACCCGGCGGATAGTAATTGGGGATCCAGTAATAATTCCATTGCAGTACCCGATCCAGGCAGTGCGCATAGTCAGTCATCGTCTGCTTGTTGTCGGCCTTGAGCAGTCCGGCGATGAGCGTGTCCACGGCTGGATCCTGCAACGCCATGTAGTTGCTGGAGCCCGGATCCATCGCTACTTTGGAGCCGAAGCTGTTGTACAGCTCCGAGCCCGGCGACGTAGATACCGGGTAGCCGGTCACTATCATGTCGTAATCGCGGGCCATGACCCTGTTCAGGTACTGCGCCGCGTCGATCCGGCGAATGTCGAAATGAATGCCGATCTGCGCCAGGTTGCGCTTGTAGGGCAACAGCATGCGCTCAAAGCCCGACTGGCCGTTCAGGAAGGTAAAGCTGAACGGTTGGCCCTGGGCATTGACCAGTTCATCGCCTTTGGGTGTCCAGCCGGCTTCTTTCATCAACGCCAGCGCTTGCAATTGCTTGTCGCGGATGAAACCGGTGCCGTCGGTTCTGGGCGTTTTGTAGACCGTATCGAATACCTGATCGGGTACCTGGCCGCGCAGCGGTTCAAGGATCTTGAGTTCGGCAGGCGTCGGCAGCTCAGTGGCCGCCAGTTCGGAATTGGAAAAATAACTGTCCTGGCGAATGTACATGTTGCGCATCATCTGCCGGTTGGTCCATTCGAAATCCCACAGCAGTGACAGCGCCTGACGTACGCGTCGGTCCTGGAACATCGGTCGGCTCAGGTTGAACACGAACCCCTGCGAGCTTTGCACGGCACCTTTGGCCAGATGCGCTTTCTGCAGTCGTCCATCTGACAGTGCGGGGCTGTCGTAGCGGATTGAATAGCCGGTCGCAGAAAATTCCCGGTTGTAGTCGTAGGCGCCGCCCTTGAGCACCTGACGGGCGACATCGATGTCACCGAAATATTCGATGCTGAACGTATCGAAGTTGTACAGACCGCGGCTGACCGGCAGGTCCTTGCCCCACCAGGTCGGGTCGCGCTCGAAAGTGATGGTGCGGCCGGGATCGACGTGGGCGATCTTGTAAGGGCCGCTGCCAAGTGGCACTTCGAAGCCGGCCCCGCTGGCAAAGTCGCGGGTTTTCCACCAGTGCTCGGGAAACACCGGTAGCGTGGCCAGATCCAGCGGTAGCGTGCGGTTATCGGTGTGTTTGAAGTCGAAACGGATCTGCGTGGGGGATTCGACTTCCAGACCTTTGACGGCTTCGAACTGGGTCCGGTACTGCATGCTGCCTTGGGTCATCAGCAGCTCGTAGGTGTATTTCACATCATTGGCCGTGATCGGCGTCCCGTCGGCAAAGCGCGCCTTGGGATTGAGGTAGAAACGCAGTGACAACCCGTCCGCCCCGCGTTCCATCTTTTCGGCCACCAGCCCGTAAACGGTGTAGGGCTCGTCCATCGAGCGCACGGCCAGTGGCGAGTACAGCATGCCGTTGATTTGCGAGACGCCCATGCCTTTGTCGGTGAAAGGCATCAGGTGATCGAACTGACCGATTTCCAGCGCCGAGCGACGCATGCTGCCGCCTTTCGGCGCGTCGGGGTTCACGTAGTCGAAGTGCTGAAAAGTAGCCGGATAGCGAGGCGTTTCCCCATAGACAGTGAGGGCGTGTTGCGCAGCAGCGAGCAGAGAGGAGGAGGCCAGGGCCAGCGTTACAGTGATCAGTGAAGAAAAAACAAAACGCATTACTCGAATCCTGAATGACCGTAGAAGCGCCCGGCATCGTGTTGGAGGCAGCGGTATCTTCTACAGATAAATCCCTGATTCGCCAAGCGGGCAAGCGGCTGGACGCTGCACGGAACATGGCGCGAGGGCGCGGCGAGTGTACGACAAACAAAAACGGCCCATCCGAAGATGAGCCGTCGAGTAGCCAGCGGGCGACAGGATCAGTCCTGACGGCTGGTCACTTCCAGCAGGTGGTAACCGAACTGAGTCTTGACCGGACCCTGAACAGTGTTGACCGGGGCGCTGAATACGACAGTGTCGAATTCCTTGACCATCTGGCCTGGACCAAACGAACCCAGATCACCGCCCTGGCGGCTGGATGGGCAGCTCGAATTGGCTTTGGCGATTTCAGCGAAATCAGCGCCGCCTTCGATCTGTGCCTTGAGTTCGTTGCACTTTTCTTCGCTCGAAACAAGGATGTGGCGGGCAGTGGCTTTAGCCATGGGGAAAAATCTCCTGTGAAAAAAAAGAAACAGCCTACCGGATTCAGTTCAGCATTTCCTGACAAAGTTCCTTCGAATCACGTTATCTGTAGCGCAACCGATCAACTGTGTGGCGCAGTAGTTGCTCGGTACCGGTCCAGCCCAGGCAGCCATCGGTCACGGATACGCCATATTCGAGTGTTCCGCTCAAGGGCTGGCAGCCGTCGAACAGGTGGCTCTCGATCATCATTCCGATCAGCGATGTGTCGCCTTGCAGGCGCTGCTGCAGCACGTCATTGAACACCTGTGGCTGGCGCAGCGGATCTTTGCCGCTATTGGCATGGCTGCAGTCGACCATGATGCGCGCGGCGATCCGCTGTTTCGCGAGACTCGCCTGTACTTTGGCAATGCTGCCGCTGTCGTAGTTTGGCCCGCTATGCCCGCCGCGCAGCACGATATGCGTGTCCGGATTGCCTTGGGTTTCGATGATGGCCGGGTTGCCGTGGCTGTCCATGCCGAAATGACGATGCGGGTGGGCTGCCGAACGGATAGCGTCACAGGCAACCGCCACGCCGCCGTCTGTGCCGTTTTTGAAACCTGTCGCCATGGGCAAACCACTGGCCATTTCCCGATGGATCTGCGATTCGGTGGTCCGCGCGCCGATAGCCACCCAACTGAGCAAGTCGTCGAAGTAACCGGCTGCCATGGGCTGCAGAATCTCCGTCGCGACAGGCAGGCCCATGTACAGCATCTCACGCATCAATTCACGTGACAGCTTGAGGCCTACGGCCATGTCATCGCTGCCATCCAGGCGAGGGTCGTAGGCCAGGCCTTTCCAGCCCACGGTCGTGCGAGGCTTCTCGACGTAGGCACGCATCACCAGCAGCATCTGGTCGCTGACTTCGGCAGCCAGATTGGCGAGACGATCAGCGTACTCGAGTGCCGATTGTGGGTCGTGAAGGGAGCAGGGGCCGACGATGACCAACAGGCGCGAGTCTTCGCCTTCAAGAATGGCTCTGACAGCGCGACGATGAGCGCGGACCTGTTCGGTCAGGGCGCTGCTGAGGGGCAGGCTGCTCTTGAGTTCAAGGGCGCTGGGTAGACGCTTCGAGACAGGAATGCCCTGTGGCAGGGTAATCGAATGGTTCGACAGGTCGGATGGTTTTACGGCAACGGACGAATTCATGTTCTGGCTTCCTGGGCTGGCGGGTCATTTACCCGCGCAAAGCCCTACTGGGGTGTTCGACAAAGGGCCGGTTCGGCCATACGTGTGCAGTTGCCACCTGGCAGTGACCGATCGGAGGCGGCTGGCTGGCCCGAACGGAGGTTGCTAAATCGCCAGGCGAAGTCGATGTCGTTGCGGTAATAGGCGGCGTAGTTCATGTCGTGTTCCTCGATTCGTTTGAATGTGATGTTTTCTGGAGTCTTAAAAAACAAAACCCCCGGTCGGGGAGCCGACCGGGGGTAGAGAATTCTCTGGTTGGCGTCCCCTTAAAATGGGCGCCGGATGGGTATCAGGCGCGCCAGTGGCTAAACCAATACCCGTAATAAGCGTTGAGCTGAGCCATCGCTGGCAGAACCCGCACAGATACGCCATTCGCCGAGCGGCAGGCGCTGGCATGGAGTGTGAACTGTGAGTGGGTGGGTTGCAGCATGGTGTGTCTCCGTTGAATGAGTCTGAGCTTACTTCAGAGGAGCGCGCTGATTCAATTGGAAAATTCGATCGAGCCAATTATCGGCTCTGTGGGTCACGCAGCGAGGGGAAGCTGCGAGGGGAATGGGCAGCTCTTGAGATGTCAAAATCGGCAAGGCGGGAAATTGCACTTGGGGTGCGGACAAAAGCTGTCGGAAAAAGCTGTTTAGTCGGTCCGCAAGTGCCGTAGAGGTGTCGAGAATTGTAGAAGAAGCCAACCAGACACTTACCGATCAATCAGCGCCATGCTTTGGCCCTGCATCTCCCGAAGGAATGCTGCCGATCTTCATCCCCAGCAAAACCGCCACTTTATGAGACTCGCCGCGTTTTCCCTTCTTGCGTCCTGCCAAAATCTGATAGGTCGTCGCAGGGTCAATGCTGTTCTCACGGGCGAATTCTTGAACAGATTTTCCTTGTTGTTCGAGCCAGGCCTTGGCTTGTGCAGCGGTACGTATTCCGGGCATAGTTCAAAACCGTTCAAATCAGTTTAATTTTAACTGGATTTTACCATTCGTAAGGATAGGGTCAACAAGGTTGTGCATTCAAATGAGTGGAATCGGGTATCGACTAAGAAAAGAAAGAGACCGTCTGGGACTGTCTCAGCGTGCCTTCGGTGAAATTGGTGGTGTGGAAGCGAATGCGCAAGGAAAGTATGAAAGCGGCAATCGTGCCCCCAAGGCCGATTATCTGGCTGCGGTCGCCGCCAAAGGTGTCGATGTGCTCTACGTACTGACGGGTACACCCACCCCGATACCGTTCGACAATCTCAGCGTCGCCGAGGAGAAGGTCCTTGGCAGCTACCGTGTGCTCGACAAGGAAGATCAGGATGCGATTATGCGACTGACCACCACCATGGCTGAGCTGTCAGCTTCTTACAGTACCGCTGAAAAATCGCAATCCGACGATTGAGGCCGACAATACGGGCCTTTTCGTCTCCATAGGTGAGATAGCGTTGTCTGCGTTTCGACAAAGGACGTGAAAACGCCAACATCCGCTAGGTCAGGCACGCCGTTTTTTGTTATGGTGAATAGCATTCGTTATGACCGTTGCGCGAGGTGTCTGCTTGATTAGGGTGCTAGTTGTCGATGACCATGATCTTGTCCGGACAGGCATCACACGCATGTTGGCCGACATAGATGGTCTACAGGTTGTAGGTCAGGCCGATTCCGGTGAAGAGGCGTTGAAGAAGACGCGTGAGCTCAAGCCTGACGTGGTGTTGATGGATGTCAAGATGCCCGGGATTGGAGGGCTTGAAGCGACGCGCAAGCTGTTGCGCAGTCATCCTGATATCAAGGTCGTGGCCGTCACGGTCTGTGAAGAAGATCCTTTCCCGACCCGCTTGCTTCAGGCTGGAGCGGCGGGTTACATGACCAAGGGCGCAGGTCTTGCGGAAATGGTCCAGGCCATTCGCCTCGTTTTCGCGGGTCAGCGTTATATCAGCCCGCAAATTGCCCAGCAGTTGGCGCTGAAATCGTTTCAGCCGCAGGTGAACAATTCGCCGTTCGATCTGCTTTCCGAGCGAGAGATCCAGATTGCGTTGATGATCGTGGGCTGCCAGAAGGTCCAGACCATCTCGGACAAGCTCTGTCTGTCGCCGAAAACCGTCAATACTTACCGTTACCGAATCTTTGAGAAGCTCTCCATCAGCAGTGATGTCGAACTGGCGTTACTGGCTGTACGTCACGGCATGGTGGATGCCAGCGCCTGAACATGACCCAGACCTTTGATTCAAGTGCATTTCTGGCGACCTGCAGTGGTCGTCCAGGCGTTTACCGCATGTTCGATGCCGACGCGAAGCTTCTGTATGTGGGCAAGGCCAAGAACCTGAAGAAGCGGCTTGCGAGTTATTTCCGCAAGACCGGGCATGCGCCCAAGACGGGCGCTCTGGTGGCGCGCATCGCGCAAATCGAAACCACCATTACCGGCAACGAAACCGAAGCGTTGTTGCTTGAGCAAACGCTGATCAAGGAATGGCGGCCGCCCTACAACATTCTCCTGCGTGACGATAAGTCCTACCCTTATGTCTTTCTGTCCGATGGCCAGTTTCCGCGTTTGAGCATTCACCGCGGCGCCAAAAAAGCAAAAGGCCGCTATTTCGGACCTTATCCAAGCGCTGGTGCCATTCGTGAAAGCCTGAGCCTGCTGCAGAAAACCTTTCTGGTGCGCCAGTGCGAAGACAGCTACTTCAAGAATCGCAACCGGCCTTGTCTGCAGTATCAGATCAAACGCTGCAAAGGGCCTTGCGTCGATCTGGTCGAGCCAGAAGTGTACGCCGAGGATGTGCGCCACTCGGTGATGTTTCTCGAGGGCCGCAGTAACGCCTTGAGCGATGAGTTGAACGCGGCGATGGAAAAGGCTGCGATGGCGCTGGATTTTGAGCGAGCGGCCGAATTGCGCGACCAGGTTGCCCTGTTGCGACGGGTTCAGGATCAGCAAAGCATGGAAGGCGGCACCGGGGATGTCGATGTGGTCGCCGCGTTCGTTAACCCGGGCGGTGCTTGTGTGCATTTGATCTCGGTGCGTGGCGGGCGTGTGTTGGGCAGCAAGAACTTCTTCCCGCAGGTGGGTATCGAGGAAGAAGTTGGCGAAGTGATGTCAGCGTTCCTGGCTCAGTATTTCCTTGGTGGCGTTGACCGTGAACTGCCCAGTGAGGTGATCGTCAACGTCGTCAACGAGGATTTTCCAGCGCTGATTGAGGCGATTGAAGAGTCACGCGGTCGCGAGATGACCATCAGCCACAGGGTGCGCGGTACGCGTGCGCGCTGGCAGCAGATGGCTGTGACTAATGCCGAGCAGGCTCTGGCGGCACGTCTGGCGAACCGTCAGCACGTTTCATTGCGCTTCGAGGCGCTGGCCAAGGTGCTGAATCTCGATGAAGCGCCGGTGCGGCTGGAGTGCTATGACATCAGTCACTCCAGCGGTGAAGCGACGGTTGCATCGTGCGTGGTGTTCGGTCCGGAGGGTCCAATCAAGTCGGATTACCGCCGCTTCAATATCGAAGGTGTGACCGCGGGCGACGACTACGCAGCGATGCACCAGGCGCTGACCCGGCGCTATAGCCGCATCAAGGACGGGGAGGGTAAGTTGCCTGACGTACTGCTGGTCGATGGTGGCAAGGGCCAGATGGCTATGGCCCGTGACGTGCTCAACGAACTGGCGATCCCCGACCTCATTCTGCTCGGCGTTGCCAAGGGTACGACGCGCAAGGCCGGATTCGAAACGCTGTACCTTAATGACGCTGCCCATGAGTTCACATTGCCCGGCGATTCGCCAGCTCTCCACCTTATCCAGCAGATTCGCGACGAGGCGCACCGTTTCGCAATCACCGGACACCGCGCCCGTCGTGGCAAGACCCGCCGTACATCAACCCTTGAAGGCGTGGCAGGCGTGGGGCCGACCCGTCGTCGTGACCTGCTCAAACACTTTGGTGGTCTGCAGGAATTGTCCCGTGCGAGTATCGATGAAATAGCGAAAGCACCCGGAATTAGTAAAAAGCTGGCAGAGTCGATTTATGCAAACCTGCACAGCGAGTAGAATGCTCGCTCACCTCGTAGCCAGTTGTGCCGATGAATATCCCTAATCTGATTACCGTACTACGCGTTTTACTGATTCCGATCTTCATTCTGTTGTTTTACATGCCTTATCACTGGAGCTACATGGCAGCCAGCGCGGTGTTCGCTTTTGCGGCCGCCACTGACTGGCTCGATGGATATCTGGCGCGTCGTCTGGAGCAAAGTACGCCTTTTGGTGCGTTTCTCGACCCTGTGGCCGACAAGCTCATGGTGGCGGTCGCCTTGGTATTGTTGGTTCAGGCGCACGCCAACCTTTGGCTGACGCTGCCTGCAGCGGTGATCATCGGGCGCGAGATCGTGATCTCGGCCCTGCGCGAATGGATGGCCGAAATCGGTGCCAGGGCTCAGGTGGCAGTGTCCAGCATGGGCAAATGGAAAACAGCGGCGCAGATGCTGGCGCTGGTTATCCTGCTGGGCAATCCTCCAGCGATCACATTCTGGGTCATTCTGGGGTATGCGTTGTTGCTGATCGCGGCGGGGCTGACGTTGTGGTCGATGGTGCAATACCTGAGAGCTGCCTGGCCGCATCTCAAGACAACTGCAGAAAAAAAATAAGTTTTCGAATCAAGGGCTTGACGTAAAACTTTGAGGCGCTAGAATGGCGCCCGTCAACACGACAATGCGGGAATAGCTCAGTTGGTAGAGCACGACCTTGCCAAGGTCGGGGTCGCGAGTTCGAGTCTCGTTTCCCGCTCCAAATAATGCGCTGCAGAGTTCCAGTGAATTCTGCAAGCGATTGAAATCAGGACCTTCGGGTCCTTTTTTCGTTCCGGAAGAAACCACAGAAATCCAGCACCACCCGCGTCTAAGTCCCGATTTAAGTCCCGATGGGAATCTTGAATCTGGATGAGTACTGCATCGGTTTGTTGCTGGAACAGGCTGGATAGCGAGATGAGCATCTGGTCCTGGCTCTGTTCAGGAACTCGCTATGGCACTCTCGGATATGACCATTCGGCACGCCCGAATTATCGGTAATGACTACACGTTAGGCGACACGGATGGGCTCGCGCTCGATGTGATAGCCCAAGGTGGAAAAATCTGGCGCTTCGGGTACTGCTGGGCGGGTACGCGGGAGCGTATGTCCCTGGGTAGTTACTGACAAATCGGTCTCAAAGAAGCCCTGGCACCACCTGATGAGGCGCTGGCCTTGGTTTCAAGGCATCAATCCCTATGAGTACCGCAAACAGCAACGTCTTGCTGTTCGTACTACGGCACAGCATACTTTCGAAGCAGTGTTCAATCAGTGGGTCGAATTTCGCAGGCTGAGCCTGAGGGATGACCGCCAGAGCATGCTCTCGCAAATCTTAAGAATCCTCAATAAAGACATCCTGCTATCGCTTGGTGGGCGGCCCGTCTACGATATCAATCGTCACGATCTGCCGGATTTGCCGAGCAGGATCGAACAGCGAAAGGCCTTAACGACAGCTGAAAAGTGTCGGACCTGGTTCAACCAATTGAATCCCACTGATCTGGGTCCTGCTGAATACAGGAGCCAGACCAGTTTGGCGATAACATCGCCGGGTTACGGCTACAACTTAACGCACGGCCAATACATGCCGAGAGTCTGGTAGGTTCACACCCATCATGCGGTACGACCTCCAAGCACTTCAGCGACCCAGTCGGCAATGTACTGACCGGCATTGATGCTGTTATCAAAACTCGAATGTTGCACGCCACCCTCACGCTCGGTGAAGACTTTCAGCTCGCGTCTGGGGCTGTTCACCAACTGCTCGTAGGTGCTGTGTGCCCACTTCAGCGGAATCTGCGAATCTTTTTCGCCGTGGGTAACGAGGAACGGTACTTTGATGCGGTCCAGTATGCCGTCCAAGTGAACGTTCTCGGCGATGCTCATGAACTCATCAGTGTCTTTGGCGCCCCATACCCAGGCCACATGCGACCAGTAATGCGGAACCGGGAAACTGCCTTCCTTTTTCAGTCGACGCTTCTGCACATCACGCCAATCATGGTTGGCACCCCATACCACCCCACAAGCGAAGCGCGGCTCGAAGGCTACCGCGCGGGGGCAGTAATAGCCGCCGAGCGAGACGCCTTCCAGGCCGATGCGTTTGGCATCGACGTCGCTGCGGGTTTCGAGCCAGTCCACAACACGACTGGCCCAATGTTCACTGTCAAAACGCGCAGTCAGATTATTCAGGCGAAGCGCTTCGCCGGTACCAGGCTGGTCGATGACCAGAGATGACACTCCGCGTTTCGCGAGCCAGGCGGGCAGGCCGACGCGGTATTTCATTTCTTTGGTCGAGTCCAGTCCATTGACCTGCACCAAAATCGGTGCAGGTCCGGTGGTGCCTTCGGCGCGTACCAGCAGCCCGGAAATGCATTTGCCTTCGTAAGGGATTTCCACCCGCTCGCAGTTTTCCCGTGAGAGTTCGATACCCCGCTGGAAGGTGTGTAGAAAACGTTGATACAGCTGCGTGCGGCCTGAGGCGCCATGAGCCTGCAGGCGTTCGCAGCTCAGGTAATAGGTCGCGGCGCGGTTATATTTTTCGCCGGCTGACAACATCCGCCCCTTTGCTTCGTCTTCCTCAGCCAAGCCACACAGCTTGTCGGCCATTCTCGCCCATGTCTCACAGAAGGCCTTGCTGCCGGCGGCATCCGTTTGCTTGGCAGCCTCCTGCAGCGGCGCGCACATCTCTTCGATCTCACCGATGCGTGCCCCCATTTCAATGGCAAGGTCGACGGAGAGATTCCACACGTAGTTGGTTGGGAAATAGCGAAACATGGTTTTTATTGTCCTTGTGCAAGCAAAGCCAGGCGGCCGGATACAGACCTAGGTGTCGGGGTTTGACGGTTTGGACCAGACTAGGGATTGCTCGGTTACCTGGCCAATCGCTAATCAGGATGGCTGGTATTGAGAAGTGCGATGGATTGCATGGGAAACGGCATCGGCTACTGCTCCAGCTCATTGATGATTTGGCTGATTTTTGACCGCAACCAACGGTGCATGGAGTCGCCATCCATTGTGCGATGCCAAAGCATGAACTCACGCATTACCGGGATTTTCACCGGCGGTTGCACGATGCGAAGCGGTAGATAGTTGGCGTAAAGCCGGGCCATTCGTTGGAGCATGGTGGCGATGCGCTGTGTACCGACGATCAACTGGGGCAAGGTGTTGAAGTCGTGGGTGACCACTTCCATGCGGCGAGTAAGGCCGTATTGGCTCATCAGCCATTCTTCCACGCTGAGTTGCCGGTTTCGTCCGAAGATCACGGATACATGGCCCATTTCGATGTACTGATCGAGGGTGATGCTGTCGCCTACTTGGGTGTTGCCTTGCCAGACCACACACACATGTTCTTCCTCGAACAGTAATTGCGATGGGTGGCCTTCGATCAGGTAGTGCTCGGGCACGATCATCATGTCCGCCTCGCCGCGCATCAACAGCTCGGTGGAACTATCTCCCGGACCCAGCAGTTCGAACGTGATATTCGGCGCTTCCTGGTGGATTTTCTGGATGACGCGGGCAAACAGCACGCTGATCAGGTAGTCCGAGGTAATCAGGCGGAAATGGCGCTTGCTGGTGGCAGGGTCGAACACCGGTTTGGCGGTGATTGAGGACTGAATCGTCAGCAGTATTTCGCGCACCGGTGCCGCCAGCTCAAGGGCGTAGGGCGTGGGCTGCATCTTGCGCCCGACCTGCGCCAGCAATTCATCTTCAAAATAGGCGCGTAGCCTGCCCAGTACCCCGCTGGTGGCGGACTGGGTCATATGCAGACGTTCGGCGGCGCGGGTGATGTTCTGCTCTTGCAGTAACACATCAAGCGCGACGAGAAGATTGAGATCCAGGTGGTTAAAACGCATGGCGGGCTCGATTTTTATATTTATTTTGTAAATACCTTCCGACCTTCCCATCGCGGCGTCAAGCCCCATGACCGGGTGAGCCGAAACACGACCATTGGATTTTCCAAGCGCTCCGCGCTGCATGGTCAGGTATCGCATTTGCCGATAGTTCGCATCCCGACAAGCGATTAGTCAGTGAGTTTTCGCACCTTCAGTATCGGGGCACAGCCGGTTGGCCCTGACGCCTTATCGACTCGGAAATCTGTTTCAGCAGCGCATTGTGCGGCACTGCTCCCGTCATCGGCGTGCCTGGCGTTGTGCTGAATAATAATTTTATGGAGTGGTAACAATGAACATCATTGGCCTTGATGCCTTGATTTTTGGTGTCGACGACATTCAAGCCTGTACCCATTGCCTGCGGGACTACGGCTTGCTACCCGTGGACGTTGACAGCAAGGGCGGTCGCTTTGAAGCTCTTGATGGGACTGCGGTGATTATCCGGCGTGCGGACGATCCCGATCTGCCTGCGGCCATTGGGCCTGCACCCTCGATTCGTGAAACCATTTATGGCGTTGCCAGCGTGACTGACCTTGAGGCCATCGCTGATGAATTAGGTCGTGATCGCTTCGTGGCACGCGGCGTCAATGGTTCGGTGCACAGTATTGACGATATGGGTTTTGCCATTGGATTTCAGGTCAGTGTGCGGCGCCCCTATAGTGCTCCGGCCGACCTGACCAATGCGCCGGGTCATGCCCCTCAACGCCCGGTCAATCAGCCCGGCATCACCCCCGATATGCAGGCGCTGCCACGTACCCTGTCTCATGTGGTGTATTTCGTACCGGATGCCGCGAAGGCCGAAGCTTTTTACAAGCGTTTGGGTTTCGCGACCACTGACGCCTTTGTTGGCGCAGGTCCATTCATGCGTCCGGCCGGTTCCGATGACCACCATTGCCTGTTCATGATCCAGACACCACCACACATGAAGGGCTGCGAGCACTTCACCTTTCATATGGGCAGCGGCACCGAAGTACTGCTCGCCGGTCGACGCTTTGAGCAGCAGGGCTGGACCAGCTTCTGGGGGCCAGGCCGGCACCTCTTTGGCTCGAACTGGTTCTGGTATTTCAACAGCCCACTGGGTTGTCACATCGAGTACGACGCCGACATGGACACGCTCGATGACACCTGGGCCGCGCGACAAGCTCCGTTGTCGGCTGACAATTCGCAGTTATTTCTTTTCACGTCCCGCGAGAAGTGGGCGCCGGTCGGCGGCCCGCCCCCCAAAGCACCCGTTACAGCCTGATGGACGGCGTTGCGTTGTGTCGCGTGGACACCTTGGTCGAGGGGCAATCCTATGGTTTCGACCCGTTACACGAGGGACGTGACAGGGTGTTTGCACTGCGTTATCGGGGCCGCGTGCGGGTTTATCTCAACAGTTGCCCGCATCTTCATGTGGCCTTGCAGTACCGCAAGGATCGCTACCTCAGCGCGGACGGTGAACGAATTTTGTGTTACGCCCACGGCGCGCAGTTTTTGCCCGACAGCGGGGAGTGCGTCTATGGGCCGTGCCTGGGGCAAACGTTGACCTCGCTGGTAGTGAGCGAACAAGACGGCTGGCTGCTGCTGGCTACCGAACAATTGGCCTGACGCGTCCGGCGATCGAGGTATCGCGGCAGACGATAGATCGCATCCTGGGACTCGATTGGTCAAATTTCTGGTTTGACGAGAAGCTGTTTTTTAACCAGTGCGCACAGCTTTATGCGCAACGGTTCAAGTGCGTCGCAGACGAGATGAAAGCGCCTTCCCGATCAAGGAAACGGCGTGATGAAACTAGAAAAATAAAAACAACAGCGAGGTTTCACCATGGCACTTATCCCTGCAGCCGTGTTGCGCGGCGAGCATCCTCCCTTTGCCCTGAGCCTGGCGGCGTTGATGCTTGGCATGCTGGGCTCTACCGCCAACGCGTTCGAGCTCGATTCCGGCAATCCTGATCTACGCATGCGTTGGGACAACACACTCAAATACAGCTCTGCCTGGCGAGTTGAAGGCCAGTCCGACAAGTTGACCCAGGGCCAGACCTCTCTGAACCTGGACGACGGTGATCGCAATTTCGGCAAAGGGCTTATCTCCAGCCGACTGGACCTGCTTTCGGAGTTCGATATCACCTACCAGAACGTCGGCGCACGCGTCAGCGGCGCGGCCTGGTATGACGATGTTTATAACAAGCAGACCGACAATACCGCGCCGGATCGCATCAACAGCCTGTCGGGTGATCATTTCGACGGCGATACCAGAGACTTGCACGGGCGCAAGGCCGAGTTGCTGGACGCCTTCATCTTTGGCAAGACCGAGATCGCTGGCAGAGCAGTTTCCGGGCGCGTTGGCCAATACGCCATGCAGTGGGGTGAAAGCCTGTTCTATGGCGCCAACGGTATCGCTGGCGGCATGGCGCCTATCGATGTGGTCAAGAGCCTGTCGGTACCCAATACGCAGTTCAAAGAGTTGATTCGCCCGGTCAAGCAGATGTCCGGACAGTTTCAACTGACACCCGAAGTTTCCCTGGGCGCTTACTACCAGTTCGAGTGGGAGGCCAACCGTCTGCCGGCATCCGGTAGCTATTTTTCGACCGACGATTATTTCGGCGACGGTAACCAGCGCCTGTATGTGGGCGCGCCGGTGATGCCCGGTGGCGAACCCCTGGCGTTTTATCACGGCCAGGACAAGGACGCGAAGAACTCAGGGCAGGGCGGTCTGCAACTGCGGATTCGTAGCGAGACTGTGGACTGGGGCCTGTATGCCATTCGCTTCCACGATAAATCCCCGCAGCTCAACGTGCGTCCGGATTTTGCCAATGTCAATCCGGTCACCGGCAATGCGGGTGAGTATTACTGGGTCTATCCCGAAGGGATTGAGGCGGTGGGCGGCAGCTTTTCCCTGACCCAAGGCAACTACAACATCGCCGGTGAAATCTCCACGCGGTGGCACCAACCACTGGCGTCCACGACCCAGCGTGCGTTGCTGCCAGGCGAAGGCGTGAACAATGAGAATGATCCGCTCTACGCCACCGGGCATACCTTGCACGCCAACCTGTCGTGGCTGGCAAGCCTTGAGCCTTCGCTAGTCGCCCAGGAAGCCAGTTTCATGGGCGAGGTTGCCTGGAACCGTACCCTCAGCGTCACTCGCAGCCCGGATGCCGTCGACCCCAACGCCACCCGCGATGCCTGGAGCATGCGCACGGTGTATGAGCCGATGTATCGGCAAGCCTTTTCCGGCATGGATATCAGCGTTCCCATGGGGGCCAGCTACACCCATGGCAACTCGTCGGCTCTGGGCTCGGGGTTCGGCGTCAACAATGGCGGCGACCTCAACATCGGTATCAAGGGCAATTACCTCAATGCCTGGAATCTGGGCCTGACTTACACCCATTACTACGGGCCTGAGAGCACCTTCCTCGACGCCAACAGCAACTACACCTACGGGCAAACCATGAAAGATCGCGATTTCGTGTCTTTTTCCGTCAGCCGGACTTTTTAAGGCAGGGACCATCCTATGAATACGTTAAAGCGAGTCGCGTCACTGCTGACGCTCGTTGCCTCTTCGCTGTTGCTTGCCCACTCCGCTTTTGGCGCGGTTTCGCCTGAGGAAGCGGCGAAGCTTAAGACCACGCTGACGCCCTTGGGCGCGGAACGCGCGGGCAATGCCAGTGGCACGATTCCGGCCTGGGACGGTGGCTACACCAAGGTTGATCCGAGCTACAAGGATGGCGGCAAACGCAGCGACCCTTTCGCCAACGAAAAGCCCCTTTACACGATCACCGCGCAAAACATGGGGCAGTACGCGAACCAGCTGTCCGAGGGGGTCAAGGCGATGCTGAAAAAGTATCCGGACACCTATCACCTGGACGTCTACCCGACCCACCGCACAGCCGCCGCGCCGCAAACGGTGTACGACGCTACCTTCAAAAATGCCACCCAGGCCAGGCTGGTCGACAGCAGCGGCGGGCCTGAGCCGCAGAATGCAGAGGGCGGGATTCCGTTCCCGATCCCCCAGAGCGGCACCGAAGCGATGTGGAACCATTTGACCCGTTGGCGCGCGGCGTCCTGGCATGCCAGTTTTTTCCAGTACCTGATCACGGCGGACGGCAAGCCTGTATTGACCAATGACTCACGGGCGGACTACCAGATGCCATGGTATTTGCCCAAGGGTGTCAACAACGATGGCGTGTTCTGGACAACCCGCATGGTCAACGATGGGCCGCCGCTACGTGCGGGTGAAGGCATTGTGGGGCGTGAAAATACTGATGCCGATAAATCCGCGATCTGGACCTACTTGCCTGGCCAGCGTCGAGTTCGCCGTCTGCCCAACGGCTGCTGCGACACCCCGACACCGGCCAGTGCCGGGGTCATGAGCTTCGATGAGCTGTATGTGTTCAACGGACGTACCGACCGTTTTGACTGGAAGTTGGTGGGCAAGAAAGAACTGTATATCCCCTACAACTCAAACAAAGTCTTCACCGCCAAGGCTCCCACCGACCTGCTCGGTCAACATCACCTAAATCCGGATTCGATCCGTTGGGAGCTGCACCGCGTCTGGGTCGTGGAAGCAACGCTGGCCCCCGGAAAACGTCACGTGATGTCCAAAAGCACTTACTACCTGGATGAGGATACCTGGAGTGCGGTCCTGGCCGAGCGATATGACGGTCAGGGCCAACTGGCAAAAATGCTCTGGACCACTCCTGTGGTGCTGCCTGACCTGCCAGGTGTCGTGACCGTCACGAATGGCTTTTACGACTTGATTTCCGGGGCTTGGTTTACCGGCGACATCTTTGCCGGCAAAAACGAGCAGTACCGGATCATGCCGGCCTACAAGGACTCGGTGTTCACCGGTGATGCAATGGCCGGTGAAGGCGTTCGCTGATAGCACGACGCGTCCACTCGCGTGGACGCTTCAGACACGAGGAGAGGGTCGATGATCCTTCGGTTTACTAATAAGCCCGAGCTGGCACGCGGGTTACTGTGCGGGCTGCTGGCCTGGATGCTGGCGCTGAACAGTGAGGCCGCTGCGCTGCCCGACGTGTTGGTCCAGCCCAGCAGCCTGACGCCCCAGGCCGAGCGTGCGGTGCTGCTGGGCGTTACCCGGGCCGGCTCGCGCCTGGTGGCGGTGGGCGAGCGGGGCGTGGCGTTGCTCTCGGATGACAACGGCCACAGCTGGCGCCAGATACAGGTCCCGGTCAGCAGCTCCCTCACGGCGGTGCAATTTGTCGATGACCACAACGGCTGGGCCATCGGCCACTCCGGTGTCGTACTGCATTCCTCGGACGGGGGGCAGCGCTGGAACCTGCAGCTTGATGGACGGCGGGCGGCGCAGTTGGAGCTGGATGCGGCGCAACGGTCGGCGAACGAGACGTCCGGCGACCCGGCGCAACGACTGAGCGTGGCGCAGCGGCTGGTGGCCGACGGCGCCGACAAACCGTTCCTCGCGTTGAGCTTCAGCGATGCTCGGCACGGCGTCATTGTGGGCGCCTATGGCCTGGCGATGCGCACCGATGACGGCGGTGAGCACTGGTCCTCATTGATGGATCGCATTCCCAACGCCCAAGGCTTGCACCTTTATGCGTTGGCGCGTTCCGGCCAGACGTTGTACGTGGCTGGCGAACAAGGGTTGCTGCTGCGTTCGCTGGATAACGGGGAGCATTTCACGCGCCTCGCCAGCCCCTACGAAGGCAGCTATTTCAGCCTGGCCGTCCAACCCGATGGTGCGTTGCTCGTAGGGGGGCTGCGCGGCAAGGCCTTTCGTTCACGCGACCAGGGCGAAACCTTCGAAGCATTGACCAACCCTGCACCGATTTCCCTTGGTTCGGCGACTCATATGGGGACGCAGACGATATGGGTCAACCAGGCTGGCGAACTGCTGCGTGTGGAAGATGACAGCCTGGCGCTGCAGCCCATGGTGACGCGCGCCGGCCCGCCGTTGAGCGCTGTAGTAGATGCCCCCGACGGCACGCTGATTGGTGCAGGGTTTGCGGGCGTTTCGCGTTTGTCTTTGCCTGCCGTGAGCCCTTCGCCGATCCAATCCGCACACGCCGCACTGGAGCAATAGATGAACGTCAAGACGCCTCATCTGGATCAATCCCTCGTCACGCGCCTGGTCGATTTCGATCAGCGTTCCGGCTCGCTGCTTGAGCGGGCATTGTTCAACCATCGGCGTCTGGTCCTGCTGATTTGTCTGTTGATTACTGCCGTACTGAGTTGGCAGACAACCCGCCTGGAACTCAATGCCAGCTTCGAAAAAATGATCCCGGTGGATCATCCTTACATCGTCAACTACCTGGAAAATCGTAAACAGTTGTCCGGCCTTGGCAATGCCGTGCGTATCGCCGTTGAGAACAAGACCGGCACCATCTACGACGCGCACTACATGGCGCAATTGCAAAAGCTCAACGACCAGGTGTACCTGTTGCCAGGCGTCGACCGGGCGTACATGAAGTCGCTGTGGACACCGGCGACGCGATGGGTTGGGGTGACCGAGGACGGATTAGAGGGCGGGCCGGTCGTGCCCGATGGCTACAACGGCGAAGACGCCAGCCTGGCCGCGCTCAAGCGCAATGTGGAGCGTTCCAATGAGCTCGGCCAACTGGTCGCGTTCGACCAACGTTCGAGCATTATCTACGTGCCCTTGCTGGCAATCACTGCCGACGGTAAACCGCTGGATTACGCGCGCCTGTCGCAGCAACTGGAGCAACTGCGGCAAAAGTACCAGAGCGACGCGCTGAGTATTCACATTACTGGTTTCGCCAAGGTAATGGGTGACCTGATCGAGGGGCTCAGGCAGATCCTGGTGTTCTTTGCCGCAGCGCTGATCATCACTACCGTAGTGCTTTACTGGTTTACCCGGTGCCTGCGCAGTACGTTATTGGTGGTGTGCTGTTCGTTGGTCGCGGTGATCTGGCAACTGGGACTGTTGCCGGTGCTCGGTTACAAACTCGATCCGTATTCGGTGCTGGTGCCGTTCCTCGTATTCGCCATCGGCATGAGCCACGGCGCGCAGAAAATGAACGGGATTATGCAAGACATCGGCCGTGGTGTGCACAAGCAGATCGCTGCGCGCTATACCTTTCGCCGTCTGTTCCTGGCCGGCCTGACGGCGTTGTTGTGCGACGCCGTGGGCTTTGCCGTGCTGATGCTCATCAAAATCCAGGTGATTCAGGACCTGGCCATGATCGCCAGTATCGGTGTGGCGGTACTGATTTTTACCAACCTTATTTTGCTGCCGATCCTGCTGTCGTTTATCGGTGTCAGCCAGGCCGCAGCGTTGCGCAGCCTGAAGAGCGAGCAAGTGGCGCAAGCCGGTGGTGAAAAGCATGTGGTGTGGCGCTTCCTGGATCTGTTTACTCAACGCAAATGGGCCACAGTCGGGCTTGTCGTGGCGGCGGCATTAGCCATCGGTGGCTACAGGGTCAGTGAGCACCTGAAAATCGGCGACCTAGACCCCGGTGCGCCTGAGCTACGTGCCGACTCACGCTACAACCGGGATAACGCGTTCATGACGGGGCACTATGGCGCGAGCAGCGATGTGTTCGCGATCATGGTCAAGACACCAGTCGGTGCCTGCTCTGCCTACGATACGTTGCGTCGTGTCGATGATCTGGATTGGCAACTGCGGGGACTTGAAGGCGTCGATTCGACCAACTCGCTGGCCTTGCTTAACCGACGGGTGCTGGTTGGCCTGAGTGAGGGCAACCCCAAGTGGTATGAACTGCTGAACAACCAGGCCACCTTGAACATGGTGACGGCGGGGGCGCCACGGGGTTTATACAACGAAGACTGCAGCCTGCTGACCTTGTATGCCTACCTGTCCGATCACAAGGCCGACACCCTGAACCGGGTGGTCGATACCGTGGAACGCTTCGCCCGCGACAACGACAGCGCTCAAGCCCGGTTCCTGCTCGCGGCCGGCAATGCCGGCATTGAAGCGGCCACCAATATTGTCGTCAAACAGGCCAGTCGCGAGATGCTCTGGTGGGTTTACGGCGCGGTCATTCTTTTGTGCCTGGCCACCTTTCGCTCTTGGCGCGCCGTGCTGTGTGCGGTGTTGCCACTGATGCTCACCTCAGTGCTGTGCGAAGCCTTGATGGTAGCCCTGGGTATTGGCGTG
Source organism: Pseudomonas triticifolii (assembly GCF_014358015.1). Lineage (GTDB taxonomy): Bacteria > Pseudomonadota > Gammaproteobacteria > Pseudomonadales > Pseudomonadaceae > Aquipseudomonas > Aquipseudomonas triticifolii. The sequence goes on from NZ_JACONV010000001.1 coordinate 221,977, forward strand.
AAGGTGGCCACATTGCCCGTGATTGCGCTGGGCGTGGGCATTGGCGTGGATTACGCGCTGTACATCATGAGTATCGTACTGGCGCGCCTGCACCGTGGTGAAAGCTTGTCCCAGGCGTATTACCACGCGCTGTTGTTCACCGGAAAAGTCGTGATGTTAACCGGCGTTACCCTGGCCATCGGTGTCGGCACCTGGGTGTTGTCTCCCGTCAAGTTCCAGGCGGACATGGGGATTCTGCTGGCGTTCATGTTCGTCTTGAACATGGCTGGCGCGCTGATCCTGTTACCGGCGTTGGCTTACTTCCTGTTGCCTGCCAAGCGCGTTGCAGGCATGCAACAACCGACCGTGCCTCTCCCCGACGTCGATCTGGCGCTCCAGACTTCTACGGCGCCCCGCGTGCTCTCAAACAACTATAAAGAGGTGGTCAATGAACGCTGAACGCAGCGCAGGTCTTGCGCAAACCTTATTGCTGCTAGCGGGCAGTTGCCTACCGGTGCTGGGTGCCGTTTTATTGGCTCCCGTGCTGCCGAGCATGCAGGCGCATTTTACTGATACGCCAGGTGCCGCTGTACTGGTGATCATTGCCCTGACGCTTCCGGCCCTGATGATCGCGCTGCTGGCCCCGGTAGCCGGGATCCTTGCCGACCGGCTGGGGCGCAGGCCGCTGCTGTTGGGGGCGATGGTGCTCTATAGCGTGTGCGGGCTGTTGCCGATCTGGCTGGAGTCACTGCCGGCGATCGTCGCCAGTCGGGCCGGCATCGGCCTGGCGGAAGCCGCCATCATGACATGTTGTACCGCCTTGATGGGCGACTACTACATCGGTGCGCGACGTGAGCGCCTGTTCGCCCTGCAGATGGTTGCGACGTCACTCTCGGCCACCGTTTTTATTGCGTTGGGCGGTGTGCTGGGTGAGCACGGCTGGCGCGCGCCGTTCGGCCTGTACGCCGTCGGGCTGTTGATGCTGCCACTGATGGCTTACTGGCTATGGGAGCCGCAGACGGCCACTGCGACGGTACAGGGCACACGGCCGGTCACCCACGTGTTTCCCTGGGGCAAGCTGGCCCCGGCGTACTTTCTGGCGGCGATGGCCGGTATCAGCCTGTTCGTGGTGCCGGTGCAAAGCAGCCATCTACTTAACCTGCTGCATATCGACTCGCCGCAACAGATCGGCATGACCATGGGGGCCAATCAGCTCGGTGTGTTGTTGGGCTCCCTTGCATTCCCGTTGCTGGCGCGCTGGCGTCCTCAGTACCTGTTGGCATTGGCCTTCATTTTGGCTGGCTGCGGAGGCTGGTTGATGGCTGTCGCCTCCACGCATATGCAGTTGGTTATTGCCGTGACGATCAACGGCCTGGGCGTGGGCCTGATGATCCCGACTCTGCTCACCTGGATCATGAACCAAGTGACCTTCAGTCAGCGTGGGCACGCGGCAGGTGGTTTCACCTCAGCGTTTTTCGCTGGCGAGTTCGCCAGCCCTTTAATAGTGCTGGCCATAGTCGGTGGGGCCAAGGTTGAGCTGACGACGGCGTTGCTGCTATTGGCCAGCGTGCAGGCCCTGGTTGCTCTGGCGTGTATGGCGGCGGGCTTCACAGCACGGCGAACCCTGAATAATTGACCTTTGACTGATGGAGTCTGAAACGATGCAAGCACTTCCCGGTTTCATACGTGTGGTGACCGGCCACGATAGCCAAGGTCTGGCGCGAATCGCCTCGAAGGCACCGACGCCGAACAATTTCCCGCTCAATGCGGTTCCAGGCACCGTGTTCCATGAAGTATGGAACAGCACCGGCAGCCCGGCATTGCTGTGTAACGGAGACGATCCAACCGCCAAACCATTGCAACTGAGTCCCTCGGCCCTCGGCAGTCTGATTCGTGTGGTGGATATCCCGCCAGACAGTGTGCAGAACCAGGTGAGTGACGAGGCGGCGGCTGCGGCCTTTGCCGAAATCGGCGAGGCGAGGGCGGGTACCGCGAAGTCGGATTCTCGGCACAAATTGATGCATCGCACCGAGACGCTCGACTACGGGATCGTCACCGAAGGAGAAGTCTGGCTGGTGCTGGATACTGAAGAGGTGCGTCTCGTCCGCGGCGATATCGTCGTACAGCGCGGCACCAATCATGCGTGGAGCAACCGCACCGAGCAGCTGGCGCGCATGGTGTTCATCTTGCTCGACGGCCGCTACAGCGACGAATTGGGCACCGTCCTGGGAGCTCAATCATGAAGCTGGCCACCCTGAAAAGCTCTGGGCGTGACGGCTATCTGGTGGTGGTTTCGCGAGATCTGCGCCGTGCTGTCGAGGTCGCCGATATTGCCGTGACTCTGCAGCAGGCCATCGATCGATGGGACTCCGTTGAACCGGCCTTGCAGAAAGTGTATCGCGACCTGAATGAGGGCACGGTTGTCGCTGCTTTCGACTTTGATCCGGCACAAGCTGCAGCGCCATTGCCGCGCACTTACCAATGGCTCGATGGCTCGTCTTTTCTCAGTCACGGTGAACTGATGCAGAAGGCGTTTCACCTCGACCCGATTGAAGACGTCGACAGCATAGCCCTGATCTACCAGGGCGCTGGCGATGACTTTCTGGGGCCGCGCGACGATATTGCGCTCCCCAGTGAGCAGCACGGTATCGATTTCGAAGGTGAATTTGCGGTCCTGCTCGACGAAGTCCCCATGGGCTGTAAGGCCCTTGATGCAATGGCGCACATCAAGCTTATCCTGCAAGTCAATGATGTGAGTCTAAGGGCCCTGGCACCACGCGAGATGAAAACCGGCTTCGGTTTTCTCCAGGCCAAGCCGTCTTCCAGTTTTGCCGCCGTCGCGGTCACACCCGACGAGCTCGGTGATGCCTGGCACGAAGGGCGAGTGCACTTGCCCCTTCAAGTGGAATGGAACGATGAATGGTTCGGCAACCCTCACGGCGGCGCCATGCACTTTGGCTTTCACCAACTGATTGCCCATGCCGCGATGACACGTCGTTTGGGCGCCGGCACGTTGCTGGGCTCCGGCACCGTTTCCAATGCCGACCGTAGCGTGGGCTCGGCGTGTATTTCAGAACGTCGTGCGATCGAAATGATCGAGCACGGCTCACCGCGCACCGGCTTCATGCGCTTCGGTGACCGCGTGCGCATGGAGGTACTCGACAGTGACGGACAGTCGCTGTTCGGTGGGATCGACCAACGCGTAGTGCCAGCCACCTGTTGAGGAACGACATCATGCGAGTATTGGTGACAGGGGCTAACGGCTTCATCGGTCGCACTCTGATCTTGCGCCTGCTGGAGACAGGTTCGTTACGCGGAAAGCCGATCAGTTCGATCATCCTGCTGGATAAAGTCTTGAGCGACTTTCCCGAGGACCCCAGGCTGCGCTACAGCAGCGGCAATATTGGTGACGCTGCGCTGCTGCGGCGCAACCTGGCCGATGGGATTGATGTTGTCTTTCATCTGGTCAGCATTCCTGGCGGTGCCGCCGAGGCTAATTATTCACTGGGCTACGACGTCAATCTGCTGGCCAGTCTCGAATTGCTCAACCAATTGCGACAGCAGCCTGGAACACCGATGCTGGTGTATGCCAGCAGTGTGGCGGTCTACGGTGCCAGCGGGGAGGGACGGATGGATGAGACCGCCGCTGCGGCACCGCAACTGTCCTATGGCGCACACAAACTGATGGTTGAAATTGCCCTCAATGACCTCGCGCGGCGTGGCGAAGTGGATGGTCGGGTCGTACGCCTGCCCGGTATTGTCGCCCGTCCTCGTGCGCCCAATGGCTTACGTTCGGCATTCATGAGTGACCTGCTACATGCGTTTGCGGCGGGCGATGCCTATTGTTGCCCGGTTTCACCCCAGGCGCAGGCCTGGTGGATGTCGGCGCATTGCTGTGTGGACAATCTCGTGCACATGGCCGAGCTGGAGGAGGCTGCGCTTGGCGGCCAACGCGTCTGGCAACTGCCGGTGCTGCGCTTGTCCATCAGCCAGGTCATCGATGCCCTCGCAGCGCAATACGGTGAACAGGCGCGTGAGCTGATTACCTTCGCGCCGGATGCACAACTGGAAGCGGCGTTCGCCTGCTTGCCCCCCATGAAAACCCCAAAAGCCCGCGCCATCGGCCTGCGTCATGACGGTAACGCGAGCGCGCTGGTGCGCAACGCGTTGAACCCTTCATCGCGTGTGCGGCGAGCGCGCCGGACTGATTTTGTTAATGGAGTATCTGCCCATGAAAACGACTAACAGACGCCTGGTGGATTTGTCCGTCTGCCTGGAAAACAATCCCTACACCGATCCGCCTCCCTTGTTGCCCAGAATCGAGTACAGCGATCACCAGCAGGGCTGGCCGGAGATGGCCGCGATGTTTCCCGGCCTGGAAAAAGCTGACTTGCCCGGCGATGAGTCCTGGGCGGCCGAGCGGCTGTACATCACCACTCACAGCGGCACGCATATGGATGCCCCCTGGCATTACGCGTCTACCACAGATGGCGGCAAACCGGCCTACGGGATTGATGAGCTGCCGCTGGACTGGTGCCTGCAACCCGGCGTGAAGCTCGATTTCCGACATTTGCCCGATGGCCACGTGGTCACGGCCGTTGAAGTGGAAGCGGAACTGGCCCGTATCGGGCATGACGTGCAGCCCCTGGACATCGTGTTGGTCAATACCCGGGCGGGGGCTTTATTCGGCAAGCCAGGTTACCTGGAGGCCGGTGTCGGTATGGGGCGTGAGGCGACGCTTTACTTGCTGGAAAAGGGCGTGCGCGTGGTCGGTACCGATGCCTGGAGCTGGGATGCGCCCTTCAAGTACACCCGCGAACGCTTCTCGGCCACTGGCGACGCCTCGATCATTTGGGAAGGCCACAAGGCAGGGCGCGACATTGGCTACGGTCAGATGGAGAAGCTAGCCAATCTGGAATGCTTGCCGGCCAATGGTTTTCAGGTGTCCTGTTTTCCCTACAAAATCAAGCACGCCTCGGCTGGTTTTGTCCGTGCTGTGGCGATTTTCGAGGAATGAGCCTGCCTGCGGACGGCAGTAAAAAGCGCGTCAGCCTCTCTCAGGAGCTTGAGGCGCTGCTGTCAGAGCATATTCTTGAGGGGCGACTGCGTGGCGGTGAACAGTTGCCCACCGAGACGGCTCTCATGCTTGAGCATGGGGTCAGCAGAACCGTCGTGCGCGAGGCCCTCTCGCGCCTGCAGGCGGCTGGAATGGTTGAGACACGCCACGGCATCGGGACGTTTGTTCGGGGCAGTGCGCTCTCGGTGGAGGCTTTCATCGACCTCACGACGCTCGGCACCCTCGTTGATTCGCTGGCGATCATGGAGTTTCGCTTCGGTCTTGAAGTTGAAGCAGCCGGGCTTGCCGCTCAGCGACGAACAGCGGACCATCTGGATGAGTTGCGCGAGCTTCTCGATCGCCTTGGTCAGCCTGCGGTCAGCGTGAATGAACGGGCCGCGCTGGATTTTCAGTTCCATTTGAACATTGCCCAGGCTACAGGTAATCACTACATCGCCAACACGCTGCTCAATCTGGGGGTCGTCATTATTCCGCGCAGCCGACTGGATTGCGCGCGCCTGTTTCACGATGAGCCGTTGCACTATGAACAGCGCATGCAAAGTGAGCACGAACAGATTTACCAGGCGATCTTCAATCAGGACGTTGAATGGGCGCGTGCGGCCATGCGCTTGCATCTTCACGACAGTCGTGAGTATCTGCATCAGGCCCGCCAGGAGCTGATGCCATGAAGGAGCCTTGGCGTGCCCCTGAACCTGAGATTGCCTGGCACTATCCTGCAACAGCGCTAACGATCATCGATCCTCGCTGGACCTTGTTCGTGCGTGTCGTGGCGGCTGGAAGTCTCAGCAAAGCGGCCATATTGCTGGACATGCCGCAGTCCATGGTGAGTCGCAACATTGCGTTGCTTGAATCGCAATGTGGCGAACGCCTGTTTCATCGCACCGGGCGCGGGGTGGTCCTGACCGAGTTTGGCGAACAGTTGCTGCCGTGCATATCGGCTCTTCTTGCGAACGCTGAAGGCCTTGCCGACGACATTCGCAACCTGCGTGGAAAGCCGGTGGGGGAGGTGGTCGTGGGCATGTTGCCGTCTGCGGTGCGCCGGTTTGCGGGGACGCTTTTTTCTGCGGTGCGCGCGCAGATGCCAGGCGTGAGGTTGCATCTGATCGAAGGCGCGAGCGCTCAACTCGAAGAACAGTTGCACGATGGTCGTCTGGACATGGCGCTGGTACTGCGCGAGAGCGAGGCGAGCATCGGGCAAGCGCATCTCGTGGCCAGGCTACCGCTGCACCTGGCAGGGCCCGCCGCCGATCCTCTGTTCGGCAATCGAGATATTGCGTTGGAAAAACTATCGGGGTTGCCATTGGTCGTACCAGGGCGACCACATTTGCTGAGGGCCAGGCTCGATCATTTGGCCACCGAGCAAGGCGTGGAGTTGTGCGTTGCCGTGGAAGCCGACTCGGTCCAGCTCCAGTACGAAGTCGTCGCGGCAGGCGGAGGCTATGCGATTGCCTCTGTGCTGCCGGGCTCGCTGGATCAACGACTGATTTCATCGCGTATTATCGAGCCTGTGCTGGAGCGCTTTGTTGTGCTGGTCGAGTCGCCCCGTCGCCCCTTGACCCGTGCCTCTCGTGAAGTGCGACGGCTGATTTGCAATCTGGCGATGCCATCGATTTGAGCGATAGCTGCTTTCGATCCCCAGCAGTATTCGGTGTGGGGTGCGCCTCGTAGGGTGTCAGTCAACCAACGATTGATTCCCGATTACGAGGTTAGCGCTATGCATCACGCCCAAGACCCCCAGGTCATTGCCCCGACGCTTTTTCTCAGCGACGCCGATGTGGCCTCGCTCGCCGACTGGAGCACCGCCGTTGCCGCGCTCGCCGTGGCGTATGCACTCCCTGCATCGGATGCCATGGTGCCGCCTCGCTCCATGGCCCGGGGCGATGGCATCTGGCTGCGCAGTCTGACCGCTGTTTCCCCCTCTGGTGGCCATATGGGCTGCAAGCTAATCGCGGCCTCCATGCGGGCGCGCTGCGCCAGCTACCTGATCGCATTGTTCGATCAGCAAACCATGGCGCTCAGTGCCCTGATTGATGGCAATCGGGTGACGGGGTTGCGCACTGCTGCAACCGCTGCGCTGGCGGTCGATTTGCTGGCCCCCCAACGAGCGCTGCGGGTGGGCGTGATTGGTGCCGGATTTGAGGCGCGTGGCGCGCTTGACTGCCTCAAGTCCGTGCGCGATATCGCCCAGGTCAGGGTGTTCAGTCCAACGCCTGCGAGCCGTGAGCGGTTTGCCGAAAGTTTCAGGTCGGCGCTGGATATCCAAGCGGTGAACACCGCCCAGGAGGCCGTGCAGGACTGCGACGTGGTGATTTGCGCCGCCCGCAGTCGTGACGAATCTCCCGTTCTGCAAGGGGCGTGGCTCCCTGCAGGCGTTACTGTCGTGTCATTGGGGTCCACCTTGCCTGAGCAAAGGGAAGTTGACCCGGCCACGATGGAGCGAGCGGTCTGCATCGTCGCGGACATGCCGCAAGAGCTACTCCACGATACGGGTGACGCCATTGCCGCGATCAGTGCCGGCGTGTATGTCGCCGATAAATTGGTAGCACTGGCGGACTTGATAGCGGGTCGTGTCAGTCCGCGCCAACACGAAAGCGACATCGTCCTCTACAAGTCGGTGGGCTCGGCGCTGCAGGACGTCGTCATCGCGCAAGCGCTATACGAGCGCGCCAGGCAACAAGGCCTCGGCATTGAGCTGCCTGCCAGCATTGTCCCTATCTCGAAATAACCCCCTCCACAGTTCGAAGGAAAATCATCATGGCCACTTACAAAAAAGCTGATGCCCGCGCCTGGGCCCGTGAAAACCTTTTGGGCTGCTCTGCCGTCACCATCCCCAGCTTCAGTGCTGACCTCAAGCGCCTCAATGAGCGTGGCATCCGCCACGACATCGAGCATACGGTTGGACTGGGATACAGCAGCACGTTGCTCTGCAGCGAGCTGGCGATCTCTGCCCAGGAGAACGCTCAATTCACGGCTTGGGCCCGCGAATCAGGAAAAGACCTGATCCTGTTTTTTCATGCGGCCTTTGGCACGCTAGCCGAGAATATCGAGGCGGTGAAGCTAGCCGAGAATGCGGGTGCCGATATCGTCCTGCTTTCCTACCCGCCACAGTTCTGGCCGACCAGCGAACAGGAAATCTACGACTACACCAAGGCATTCTGTGACGCCACGGACCTTGCCGTCATGCTGTTCCCGATTCCGCTCTGGGGCTTTGAGCGCGTGCATCCGGCGGGGATGTCGTTGGAGTTGGTCCGTCGCCTGTTGGCCGACTGCCCGAATATCGCGGCCATCAAATCTGAACAAGGGTTTCCGCTCCCGGCGGGTATTTGCGAGATGTACTACCACTTCCGCGATCAGGTAGTGATCAGTTGCCCGATCGAAGCTGACGCAATCCCTTTGATGAGCCTGATGAAGCTGCAGTTTTCCGGCACCAGCAATACCGCCTGGATGAGCGACTACTACCCGAAAGCGTTCGAACTGGCGCGTACGGGCCGCTTTGAAGAGGCGATGGAACTGTACTGGAAGGTCAATCCGGCACGCAGCGCCAACGGTGCCGCAGCGCAAAGCTATGCCGGCGGTACTGGCGTGCTCAATCGCACGATGTGGAAATACCAGGATTGGCTCGCCGGCTTCAATGGCGGCCCACTTCGTGCCCCGGCGATGCGCGTGCCGGATCGTCTCATGAAATCTTTGCGCCAAGGGCTGGTTGCGGCGGGCCTGCCGGTGACTTTGGATCCTGATAGCGCCTTCATGATCGGCCGTCACCCTTCATGATTACGAGGATTGCAAAGTGAAGCATTGACTTAAAGATCCCACGCTGTGGCGTGACGGTGCCTATATCGCCGGTGAGTGGCTGACCGAGACGCAGCACGATCACTACACGCTGCGTAATCCGGTGGGCTAAACGGTGCTGGCCGAACTGCCGCGCTGCCGTGAAACTGAAGTCTGACACGCCATCGACGCGGCGTATGAGGCCTTTGGCCCATGGCGTCGCCTCACGGCCAAACGCCGTGGCGAGGTAATGCGCCGCTGGTACGAGTTGATGGTTGAACATCGGGAGGGGATTGCCACGCTGATTACGCTGGAGGAGGGCAAGCCATTGGAAGAGGCCAGGGGCGAAGTCGATTACGCCACCTCCCTCGTACGATGGTTTTCGGAAGAGGCGACGCGGGTACGCGGTGATCTGATTGCCGGGGTGAAGGATACCCAGCGAATCGTCGCGTTGCGCGAACCTATTGGCGTCTGCGCGGCAATAGCGCCGTGGAACTTCCCGGCCGCCATGATCACTCGCAAGGCCGCCCCGGCGCGTGCGACGGGCTGCACGATGGTCGTGAAACCGGCGAGCCAGAAACCGCTGACCTTGATGCGGCGGCTGGCGGGGTGATGCTCGCCAGGTGTGGTTCATATGAGCCGCACTTCTTGGGTTGAATCGGGTTCTGACGCAACGTCAGACGCCCCGACCACTCGAGCAGCATGACCTGCCGTCAGCCATCATCTGCGGCGATACCTGAGAGCGTGGAAAGCGATTTCAGCACGCATATCCAATTCGATAGTCTCGTCGTTGATCCGATATTTTCAGTCGGAATCTTATGAGTCTGCGGCCTTGAGACCATGGCGCCGCAGAGCTAGTCGGTGCGCAATGCAATGTCAGCCCGATTGAAATAAGAATAATTAGGAGAGCGTGATGATTGCAGCAGTCAATAAGGTCCTGGTGATCGGAGGTGGGTTTTCCGGTATGACCGCGGCGATCCAACTGGCTCGCCAGGGTGTCGAAGTTGAGCTGGTTGAAATAGACCCCTTGTGGTGCCCTCTCGGTGCTGGCATTACGCTCAGTGGGCCGACGTTGAGAGCGCTGGATGCCGTTGGAATCCTTGATAGAGTGGCAAGCGAAGGCTATCTGTCGACCAATTTCGACGTGTTTTCACCGGCCGGCGAGTTGATCGTGCAGTTGGCGCTTAAACCGCCGGTCAGCGATAAACCAATTCCCTGTGGCGGCGGTATCCTGCGCCCGGTGCTGGCTCGGATTTTTGCCGATAAGACGCGGGAAGTGGGCACCCTTGTGCGCCTTGGTATTACGTACGACAGCATTGTCGAGCACGAAGAGGGTGTTGACGTATCTTTCTCCGACGGAACCTCTGGGCGCTACGACCTGATCATTGCTGCCGATGGCGTGCATTCGCGGACACGAAAGGATCTGTTTCCCGAGGCCCCATCGCCCACGGCTATTCACCAGAGCGTCTGGCGTGCGGTGCTTAAGCGACCACAGGAAATCGTGCGGCCCAGTCATTGGATAGGACGGACCAAGGTCGGTGTCAACCCGATTTCCGAGACGCATATGTATATGTTCCTCATGGAAAACCGCGCGTTTTCCGAGTGGATTGACCCGTCCACCTGGGCGGGAGAAATGGCGCGCCTTCTGGGTGAGTTCCCCGCGCCGATTCTGCAAACGCTTGTACCGCAACTGTACGAGTCGGGCGCCTGCATCGACTATCGTCCGCTGGCCAATCTGTTGGTGCCATTGCCCTGGCATAAAGGCCGCGTTGTCATGATTGGGGACACGGTGCATGCCACCACGCCACACTTGGCTTCCGGGGCTGGCATCGGCATTGAAAGCGCCATCGTACTGGCTGAAGAACTGGTCGCTCACAACGACTTGCAGATTGCCCTGAGCCGATTTGAAATGCGGCGTTGGGAGCGTTGCGAGCTGGTGGTCGTGAACTCTGCGCGCCTGTGCGAAATAGAAAAAAGTGGTGTGGGCAAGGAAGAGCATGCCCATATCATGCGGGAGTCCACGGCGATGCTGGCCGAGCCTATCTGAATAATCGTGCCCCTCATACGGCGGCGGTACGGGCGCGATGCACTGGGAGAGTAGTAGGGCTTGAATCGCGTGAAGATTTAATACAGAGGGCGGCTTTGAAGCCGTCCTTTGTATGTCGTTGGGGGCTGCAGTCGCTATCCTTCGACCTTCCAACCAGGCAAGACTTACTGGCACGAATCCAGGATGACAACTTCCTTTACATACCCGAAAAAAGACTCGGAGGGCAGACCACTACATTTTTTTGCCTGCGATTCTTATTCGGCCGATCACGAAGGCCTCACGGCTTAAAAGTGCGCCGTCGCTCTACTGGCGACGGTCGCCTGAATGGGGCATCACTTGGCGAACAATTGGCTCATGTCCTTGAACGCTTTGAACTCCAGTGCGTTACCGCACGGGTCGAACAGGAACATCGTCGCCTGCTCGCCGACCTGGCCCTTGAAGCGCACGTAGGGTTCAATGACAAATTGGGTGTCACGCGCCTTCAGCCGTTCGGCCAGGGCTTCCCATTCGGGCCAGTGCAGGATGATGCCGAAATGCGGAACAGGAACATCGTGACCATCGACGGCATTGGAGTGCACGGATTCTTGCGAGGCAGTTTTTGGATGTTCATGGATGACCAGTTGATGGCCGTAGAAATCGAAGTCTACCCATTGCTCACTTGAGCGGCCTTCGGAGAGGCCGAACACGTCACCGTAAAAGTGACGCGCGGCCGCCAGGTCGTAGACGGGGATTGCGAGATGGAAGGGGGAGAGGCTCACGGTGATTTCCTATTGATTTGTTTTGGTCTGAATCAATTCTTATCCGGAAAGCCCTTCGAGAAAAGCGGAAAATCTGTGTTCTGAGCACGAATAATTTCGATGATTAAGTCGATTCTATGTCGTTTCGCACCATAATTGTTCGTGTTGTACCCGGGTGGTTCATTAGCGTGCAGGCGTGTCGGTTCAAACGGCATCCAGCACGCAGGTTCTGAAAATGTTGAACAGCGGCGAATGTTTCTGGCGATATTTCGAGATCAGCACGATCTCTCTGAAGAACGTCAGCTTGTCCAGCTCCAGCACCCTGACGTCTGCCATGTGTTCAAGCCACAAACCGGCTTTTGGCACCAGCGAAACACCCAGACCGCTGCGTACCATTTTTACAATGGCATCCAGTTCATCGAGTTCCAGCGCCTGTTGAACATGCAGTTTGTGTTGCTTGAGAAACTGGGTCACCAGCCGCCCGCCAAACGACCCTCGGTCATAGCGCACAAAGGGTTGCTGGGTGAGGATAGTCAGCGGATCGTCACCCTTTACGTCCCAGGACGTGATCAACACGAAGGCTTCGCGGGCGATGACCTCGGCGTGCAGGTCTTTGGGAAGTGAGAACGGCGGCTTGATCATGATGGCCAGATCCAGTTCGCCTGCATCCACCTGGCTGAGCAGGTTCAGTGAGACTCCCGGTACCAGGTTGGTTTCAATGAACGGTGCCTGCGACTTCAGGGCAACCAGCGCCTTGGGCAGAATGCCGGTCTGAACCGTGCCGATGGCCCCGATGCGCAGCGCCCCGTGAAAGTCGTTGCCGCTGTCAGCCGCGCCCATCCGACCGAAGATCTGCAGGATTTCTTCAGCCAGCGGTATAGCCCGCTGCCCGGCTGAATTGAGCGTGGCGGACCGGCCGGTTCTATCAAAGAGTTTGACGCCCAACGTGTCTTCGAGGCTTTTGATCTGGGCGCTGACGGCAGATTGGGTCAGGCCGACCTGTTGCCCGGCGGCTGCAAAGGTGCCCCGTTGCGCTACACAGATGAAGGTTTTCAACTCTCTGATCATGTCAGCCTTGGTTCCAATAGGGGTATGCGTGGAGAGGGTAGTGATTTTCGCTCGTTTAACCAACAGCACCTCAGGCCGATGCGCTACGGATGATGTGCACTGAAAAGGGTAATTCTGCTAGAGCTGGTTGACGGTCAGGTGTGCCCAAGGCTCTGCTCCTTATTGAGTTCAATCTCCAGATGCTCAATGAAGACCCGGACTCTATGAGGAACTTGCTGGCGTGTTGGAAGCACAGCGGTAATGGACAGTTGCTCGGGGGTGGCATCGTTCAGTTCCACTAATCTGAGAACGCCTTGCGCAAGCTCGCTGCGAATATCCCAGTACGTCAGCATGGCCAGTCCCAAGCCCTGTTGGCTTGCCGTACGCACCGCTTCGACGCTGTTGGCTGCAAATGACCCATGGACTCGAACGCTCAATGGTTCACCGCCTTTCGAGAACGACCAGCAGGGCATTGCATGCAGCACGATGCATTGATGATGCCTGAGTTGATCGAGCGTTTCGGGCGTACCGAATCGCGCCAGGTAATCAGGACTTGCGCAGACCACCCTTGGGTTGGGAGCCAGCGTTCTTGCCACCAATGCCGAGTCGCGCAGCGTGGCGATGCGAATCGCGACATCAATACCAAGCCCGGCAATGTCGACGATGCTGTCCGACAGCGTAAGGTCGATACTGAGTGTCGGGTTGCCGGCAAGCAGTGCGGGTAGCAGAGGCATGATGACCGTCTGGCCAAACACCGTTGGGGCTGTTACACGCAGCGTTCCGCCCGCGCTGCGCGTATCGGTTTTCAGCGTCGCGCGCGCCGTCTCGCTTGCCTCGAGCATCGTTCTGGCGTGAGGCAGAAAAACTTCACCCTCAGGCGTGAGCGACACGGAGCGGGTTGTGCGATGCACCAGTCGTACGCCCAGATCGCTTTCCAGCGACGCTAGCCTTCTCGAGACCGTCATGGCGGACAATCCGAGCCGACGCGCTGCTTCAGACAAGCTACCGCTGGCGGCAATACCGATGAAGACTTCTATTTCCGGGATCTGCATGACTCTATCCGTTTTCGTTAAGGCGCCTTATCGGAATTTCGTCTTCTACTGGGCTCTGTGAGTGCTTAACGTGTGTGTTATCTGATCAATTCACGCAGAACGCCAACGTCCAGGAGGTGAAGAATGAATGCGACAAGCCCGCGTATTGTAACGCCGTTCGATATGAATCATCTGCAGTTGAAGAATCGCTTTGCGCTGGCCCCCATGACGCGCGTCAGCGCGACCGAGACCGGAAGCGCCACCGATACCATGGCACGGTATTACGAGCGATTTGCCAAGGGCGGCTTCGGGTTGGTGATCACTGAGGGCATCTACACCGATCGCCTGTTTTCTCAGGGCTATCGGTTTCAGCCGGGTATCACCGACGAGCAGCAGGCGCTGGCCTGGCGGCCTGTCGTTGATGCAGTTCATCGGCATGGCGCCGCTGTCATCGCGCAGATCATGCATGCTGGCGCGCTTAGCCAGGGTAATCGGTTCGTCGATGGCTGCGCAGGCCCTTCCAGCGTCCGTCCTAAAGGTGAGCAGATGGCGTTTTATCGTGGTGAGGGCCAATACCGTGTTCCTCGGGCCATGAGTGATGAGGATATTGCAGACGCCATTGCGGGGTTTGCCCAGGCGGCGAAGCGGGCCGTCGCAATGGCAGGCTTTGACGGCGTCGAGATCCACGGTGCCAACGGCTATCTGCTGGATCAGTTCCTGACGGATTCTACCAACCAGCGTACAGACCGTTGGGGAGGCGATATCCGTCAGCGCCTTGCCCTGACGCTTGAGGTTGTCGCCGAAGTAAAAAAAGTCGTCGGCAGCGCACCTGTAGGTGTGCGTATTTCGCAAGGCAAGGTCAATGACTTTCAGCACAAGTGGGCTGAGGGCGAGCAGGGCGCGGAGGTTGTGTTCGGTAGCCTGGCTGACGCAGGCGTCGATTTCATACACGTCACTGAATACGAAGCCTGGCAGCCAGCGTTTTCCAGCAATGACGCCAGCCTGGTCACGCTGGCCCGTCGTTATGCGCCTGACGTTACGTTGATTGCCAATGGTGGTCTGCACGACGAGAGGAGGGCCGAGCAAGTGATTGAGAGTGGAGCGGATATCATCGCCGTGGGCAAGGCTGCCTTGGCCAACCCGGACCTTGCGCAACGGCTATCGGCGCGTCGTGAGCTCAACGAATTCGACCCGTCGCTCCTTGGCCCGATTGCCGATATCAAGGACAGCGAGCTGAACTAGGCGTACCTCAGTGCCAGAAACGCAGGGGCTCGGCCCCTGCGCGGTCGGCTGTTTAACTGCCTGTGCGCGGAGGCTTTTCAGTCTGTTGCATGAACTGCCCCAATTCCTTGCTGTAAAACTTCGCCATGCTGGTTGTGCCATGGCCGCGGGTCTCGGCACTGGCAGGGATCAACAGCAGCCTGGCATTTTTGACCTTACGCAGCGAGGCCTCCAGTAGCCCGGTCTCAGGTGGATTGCGTTCGTCGTCCGCCGAGTTGATGGCCAGCACCGGTGCCTGGATCTTGTCCAATCCCTTCGCCGCGTCGTAGTCGGCGGAAGACTGCCACTGGTAGATGAAGTCATTGGCGTCTGATGTTTGTGGTGTGTTCAGCCGATCCTCCACGAATTTATCCGCCAATGCACGGGTCGGAGCCATTGCTTGATAAGCCAGGCTGCCGCCGCTGGTCCCGATACTGAACATCGCGTTGGCCAGGCGCAGCGAAGGCGGCTGGACGGTGTAGTTGCCATTGTTCCAGGCCGGATCCTGCTTGATCGACTCCACCAGCAGCCGGCGCATCATCCAGTTGCGTGAGGACATTTCAGTGGGTTGCGAGGCCATCGGCACGAGCGCATCCATCATCTGCGGCCAGGTTTGCCCCCACATCCAGGTCTGCATGCCGCCCATGGAGTTGCCGATGATCAGCCGAAGGTGCTTGATGCCAAGCCCTTCGGTTACGAGCCGGTACTGTGCTTGAACCATGTCGGCGTAGTTGTACTTCGGGAAACTGGCGCGCAGGCCGTCCGAGGGTTTGGTCGACTGACCCACGCCGATGCCATCGGTCGAGATGATGTAGTACTTGCTCGCGCTCAGTGGCTGGCCTTCGCCAAACAGTTCACCACCGAAATCCTTGCTCAGAATGTCGCTGCCGGGGCGGTAAGTACCGTGCAGAAAGAGAATGGCGGGGTTCTTCGGGTCACCGAGGGTGGTGTAGTGCAGTTTCAGATTGGCGAGTTTTTCACCGGTGTGAAAGGTGAATTCGGGGGCGATCCAGTCGCCTTCCTTCGCGGGCGGAAGGGGCGCTGCGTTGAGGGCGCAAGAGATACAAAGCGAGAGAAACAGCAGCCCAGTGGCGGGCCGGGACGTAGAGCGCTGCATGAGAGGTATCCTGTTTGATTTTTATTGTCAGGGCGTTATGCGTGCAGGAAGGATAATCCTCTGGTGATCTGATTTTGTGAAGTGGTTTTTGAATTAACAATAGTTAACATTTTGAGCGCGCAACGCGCTGTGTCGACCACAGCAAGGTGGACGGCTCCATGGAAAGGGCCCATGACGACCGATGCTCGCTGACTTTATGTACAGAGCCTGATAGATAAGATGAGGCTGGCGCTTTCTCGGTGGTCAGCACGCTTGAGGCCAATCCTCATCGACAGGCTCGATTTCGTCAGTTATCGCATTGCCGTCAGCCTTACAGGCACTGATTTTGCCGCAGGCACTTTGCTGCGTTCGGCGTGGTGCCATACGGGAATCAACGCGTTGCACTCGGGGTAGTAGGCCCCGGCGCAGCCTTCGGGAATATCGTAGGCGATGATTTCGAAAGGCCCGACCTGACGTTTGACTTCAGGCTCAACTGCGGTGGTCAGCCACACGCGCTCGCCTGTCTTGAAACCCAGGCGGGTGATGTCGTTGTCGTGCATGAAGATGACTTCGCGCGTACCGCTGACGCCGCGAAATCGGTCCTCGTAACCGTAGACGGTGGTGTTGAACTGGTCGTTGCTGCGCAGCGTCATCAGTTGCAGCACGTCTCGTGCAGGTTCCGGAGGTGTGACGTCATCATCTTCTAACAGCGTGGCTGGCGTGATGAACTGCGCCTTGCCACTCTCGGTCAGCCATTCGCGCCGAGCAGCGGCAATGGGGCGGTGGAATCCGCCCGGCTCTTTCATGCGCGTTTCCATGTCATGGAAGATTTCCGGATAGACCTTGCCAATGGCGGTCCTGACTCGGGAATAGTCAGTGCTCCAGGCTTGCCAGTCGATGGAATGGCCGTCGGGCAGGGTGGCCATGGCCAGGGCCGCGACGATAGCGGTTTCTGCTCGTACATGAGGGCCGACCGGCTCGGCGCTGCCTTTCCAGCCGTGAATGCAGCCGGTACTGTCCTCGGTGGTGTAGGTTTGTTCAACGCCGTCTTGTCGATCAATTTCGATACGTCCCAGGCACGGCAGCAGCCAGGCATTGTGTGCGGGCACCAGGTGCGTGCGATTGAGCTTGGTGGCGATCTGAACGCTCAACGCCAACCCTCGCCACGCAGGCTCCATGCGCGATGTGTCGGGAATCGCTCGCAGGAAGTTGCCGCCCAGGCCAATAAAACCGCGCACGCGGCCGTCGAGTATGCCTTCGCACGCATCGACGGTGGCCATGCCGGGCTGCTCGGGCACCTTGAAGCCGAAGTGTTGCTCGATAAGCTGCGTCGGTACTTTTTTCGGGTCCTCGGTAATACCTACGGTTCGCTGGCCCTGCACATTGGAGTGACCGCGCACTGGACAGATGCCTGCCCCCGGTTTGCCGATATTGCCGCGCATCAGCATCAGGTTCACCAGCATCTGCACGTTGGTCACGCCATGCCGATGCTGTGTAATCCCCATTCCGTAGACGAACATCACGCGTTGACTGCGTGCGTAGACGATGGCCGCTGCTTCCAGCGCACCTCGTGAAAGGCCGCTCTGGCGCTCAAGTTCGGGCCAGGTGCTGCGCCGCACATAGTCAGTGAAGGCTTGAAAACCTTGGGTATGGCTGGCGATAAACGCGTGATCGAGGACCGGTGCCGTACCTTTTGCGGACGCCTCGTCTTCCAGCGCGAGCAACGCCTTGGCGATCCCGGTAATGGCTGCGGTATCACCCCCGGTTGCCACTTGATGATATTGCGTGCTGATCACGGTTGAACCGGGGATCAGCATTTCAGTGGGCGATTGCGGATTGACGAAGCGCTCCAGTCCTCGTTCACGCAATGGATTGAACGTAATGATGGGCACGTCGCGCTGCCGGGCTTCTTGCAACTGGTGAAGCATGCGCGGGCTATTGCTGCCGACGTTCTGGCCAAAGAAAAACAGACAGTCGGTGTGCTCGAAGTCGTCCAGCGTCACGGTGCCGATGGGCACGCCGATGCTTTCCTGCAAGCCGACCGAGGTGCTTTCGTGGCACATGTTCGAGCTGTCGGGCAGGTTGTTGGTGCCGTAGGCGCGGGCGAACAGTTGGTACATGAAGGAGGTTTCCAGCGAAGCACGCCCGGATGCGTAAAACACCACGCTGTCGGGCTCCAGGCCTTTGAGCTGAGCGCCAATGTCCCGGTATGCCTCTTCCCATGACGTTTCCCTATAGCGGTCACTTTGAGCGTCGTAGCGCAAAGGGTGAGTCAGGCGGCCCTGTTGCTCCAGGTCGTAATCCGCCCAGCCGCGTAATTCACTGAGCGTGTGTTTGGCGAAAAACGCCGGGTCGGTTTTTTTGGAGGTCAGCTCCCAGGCGGTGGCCTTGGCGCCGTTTTCGCAGAATTCCAGCGCGCGAGGGTGGCCGGGTTTTGCCCACGCGCAACTCACGCAAGCGAAACCATCGGGCTTGTTCAGCCTGAACAAGGCTGCAGGTGCCTTGGCCAGCGCCTGCTCGCGCCACAGGATCTGTACCACCGATTTCGCCGAACCCCAGCCGCCGCTGGCGTTGGTATAGGGTTTGAAACGGGTTTTGGGGTAAATCAGCATCGGTCGCTCCAGGCTAATCAGCAGGTTGCATGATTAGGCTGGGACGAGGCCGATCGGAGAAAGGTTCAGCGGATTTTGCGGGTGTGCCGTTGGTCCGCATTTGTTCGATGTGCAGCGAACGGCTTCGGGGCGGGCGCGCTCAACAACCCAGAGTGCCATCAGTGCCGTATCTAAAGGCCGCCAAAACCACTGACATGGCTCCTGGCCTTAAAAAAGCGTTTCGGCGTTGACTGACGCGTATGTGGACGATGTCGGCAACCCCGATGGGCGGCGTGATGCGCGCACGCAAGCGCGCGTATGAAGCGTCCTCAGTCTTCAGGGTGCAGCACAATGGCTGCACGGTTCATAAGCCCCGCTGATATCGCTGAAGCTTTCAGCCTTTCGACCTTCACAGATACCGTGCCGCCACGCGTGCCTGGTTCATGCAGCCAAATCACTTCGCCGCGAAGAAACTCAACCCCTTGCCCACCGCACAGTCATAGCTCACCGCTTGGCCTACCGTCTGATAGCCGGGAACCGTGAGTGTGGTCATGCTGAAATCGGCCTTGCCGTCGGGGCGAACGCGATACCGGATGAATTGCTCGATGGGCTTGTTATCACGATCAAGCGTGAAGTGCGTGTCCGAAAAAGCCAGTGCACCGTCAGGCGTGCTGCGGTAAGCATCGATGTGTTTGCCGCCTTGGGTTTTGGAAGGTTCGGCCCCCTTGATCGAGGAGGTGCACTGCCCAAGGTCGATCACCACCGATACCGACTCACCGGTGTTAAGCGCTTTGGTGATGGCGGGAAGATCGTTAAGCGCATCGCCCGCGAAGGCGCAGGCGGGCAGGGACAGGGCAAAGAATGCAGCGCAATAGCGTTTCATGACGTTGAATCTCCAGCAATGCAGACTGGCCAACAAGTCGACACGAATACCGGGTTTTTCACGGACGGCTGAGGCCAGTCAAGTCCGGGTTGATCGAGCAGCACGGACGCTACCACAACACTTTTGCCCAGTGGGCCTCTCGTAACGGTGGCATGTGCCACTGCGCAGCATTCGCGAACAATCGCTGGAGATCGAGAACGATTCACTTCCAGGGATTGCGTTGGGCGATGACATCGCCCTGTCCATCGAAAAAAACCGGACCGTCGCGATGAAAATACTCTCGACCCGCACGGCCCAGCAGGTCGACCAAGTGTATTCGGAGTTGCAGGAGAAGAAGCTGGTTTTCAGAAAGCCATTCAAGCCTATACCCCCCTTGATCACATCCGACGACGAGCGCTCATTAATTAACCAGATCAGCGCTGGTTACCAGTCTTATGCCGATGGTGCCGAACGTGTCTACCAGTTGGTGAAGGGCAACCGGATCGAGAACGGTCAGCAAGTGGCCTGGGTCGAGATGACCACCGTCGCTGAAAACAAGGAGGCGCTGATTGGCAAGTTGGAAAAACTCCGCCCAGGCCAAGGTGCTGTCGGCACAGATCAGCTTTGCTGATTAGCAGCAAGCTGTTCGAACTGGCCGGCACCCGCTTGCCGCCGGACGGCCGAGGCGGGGCGCGATCCGTCCAGGGTGCTGATCTTCAACCTGCAGACCGTGATCCTCGGCGAAGCCGATGCCAAGGCAAAAGCCAAATTCGAGGAGTACAAGCGCTCGGCACCGCTGACGACTGACAAGACACCGAAATGGATCGGGAGCGAGTTGTTCAAGCCTTATGAGCCGTTACAGCGCTGAGCGTGCCAGACTGTGATCATATCCAACAGGACGCCCAGCGCATCGTATTGTATTGAATGTGCAGTTTTGTGCAGGCAATAAAAAACCCCGTCAATCGTGATTGACAGGGTTTTCAATAGTGGAGGCCGAGGTCGGAATCGAACCGGCGTAGGCGGATTTGCAATCCGCTGCATAACCATTTTGCTACTCGGCCTCAAACATCCGATGCGTTACAGCTGCATCAAACGTAGTAAACATTTCGGAAGAAAATATTCTTTGTCTTCCAACCCGTTGAATCTAAAGGGTTTTTTTCAATTCCCCAGTCGGGAATGGACGCAATTCTGTACCGGTTCGAATGGCATGTCAAGAACGGGGAGAAAATAATTCACTGCGCGCCGTAAGCGAAGGTGTGTGTTCTCCGGCCGGATCACGCCGCATCAGCGTATAGATGCGGGGCATGTTAGCGGTCGACAGCAAGGCCAGAATCAAACGCATTGGCTGCGTGGAATTACCCATAAGGGTAAATCTACAGGCTTCAGGCGCCAACGACCCATGCGCTGGCGCTGCATGAACAGAAGAATAGATCGAATATATTGGGTGGCGCCCAGGTTGGTGAGGCTTCAGCAATGGGTGATTAGATCGACTGGCTTGACAGGGATGCAGCCAGACTGACGAAGCGGATGATCTCTTCTGACATTGAGCGAAAAAGATACTGGCAGGGTTATGAGGTAGTCGGCGGGTGTGGATGAGCGTTTCATTCGGTAGGTACGTAGTGCAGATCCGAACTCAATGATTGAGGCTACCAACATGAGCAAAAAAAACGCTAACAACCCAAGAGACATCAGACATGGGAGGGTCACTTCGCCGCCTAGTCGTGGCTCACAGGCTATGGACCTGGAACTCCTGGAAGAGTGGCAAGTCGTCGAGCTTGAGGGCGGCAAAAACTTCCCCGCCACCAGTGCCGGCGCGTTCCCTGGCCATTCTGAGGATACTCAAAGCACCGCGCCTCCTAAGGATGACTATATCCTTAGCGGCGGTCGTGAAGACGCACGTGATTGCATCAATTTCACTGACGAGGAGCTGGCGAAGAAAAAAGCTGGCGCGAAATGGAATCGACAGGACGTCAGAGCGGGTGAAACATTTGAAGTGGAATGGAAGTACACGATGCGCCACATCACTCGCGGTTACCGCTGGTTCATCACCAAGGACGGCTGGGACGAAAATGTTCGAATTTCCCGTGCTCAACTTGATCCCGACCCGTTCTTCGACGATCTTTATACATATGAGCCCTATTATGATCATGAGGCGGACATGCCACCCAAGGACAAGCATTCGGTCGTGCTGCCAACCGGAAAGAGTGGGCACCATTTGATCCTTCTGCTCTGGATCGTCGCCGATACCGGAGCTGCTTTCTATCAGACCTTTGACGTTAACTTTGTCGAGCCCGCATCCAAATCCTGACTCAACTCGCCAACCGCATCCGACGTTCTTCGCGCAGTTGCTCCAATTCCGAAGGCGTACGGGCAATCAGCCGTAATGCAAAATCGAGAGGTGTCGTATCGCGTTCCTGTGCAGCCCGCAGGAACGCAGACCGTGCATGTTCGGCGCGACGCTCGCTGATGAACAGGCCGCCGGGATGACGATTGAAGTTGGCGAGTTCCTGCTGAAGCTGTTCATTGCGACGGATAAAGATTTCCAGCGCTTGGATAACCTGAGTGTCCGAAAAAGGCATGCTTTTCTCTCCCTGAAATATCGACCGATACCTCTATCGGCGGACCTGAGCAAATGTTGTGTGCAGTTCGTCGGCGACGGTGTCTTCAAGGCTCGAAAAGACCTGTGGAGGTTGACGCCGACGTGCGGTTTATCCACTCAGAGCGAGTAGTGGGTTGCCTGCGCCTGGCTTTCGTTGAGGGTAGCGATGGCATGCGCCTGTAGCTGCTCGACGACAGGGAACGACGGCGCTTCGAATACCTGCGCAACGGTCGTGCAGAGCGCGTTCAATCGAGCCGACTCTGCTTCCAGTGCTAATGTGTTTCTCGCGTGGTTCGCTGCGATTTCACTGAGAGTTGACACGATACATCTCCTGATGACTGATCGGCGCATTGCTGCATTCCAGAGGGCTCGGACGTCAGAATTACAGCGCTCCGACGTCGTCAACGTCTGTACTGCAAGCAGCGAGCCATATGGCGCACCGGTCGGCGCCAAAGCCCTCCATCACAGAGTCTTCGTCCCGGTAAAGGCCTTACTGCTTGCGAGCTTCAGCCATCTTGCGTTCCATCGCCTGGTTGAAGAGGTTGTCGAGCGCGTCAATATCATGAGGGCGCAATGTTCCGAGAAAGCCCAGGCCGATCAGAAAACCTTCAGTCACCCCGCCCGCAGTCGCCAATTCCAGCAAACCGTCGGACTGCTCGACGCGTCGCACGAGCTCTGCTGCCTGCGCCTTTATCTCCGGCGCGATGTCCATCTCCTCAAGTTTCATAGGTGCGTACCTGTTGTTGCTTGCAGACTGAGAACTCAGGCTAACAGTCTGCGGGGCATTACGCACAACGTGGCTTGCACGCGTAGTAATCACGAAGTTTTTTGTGAGTACGGGACTAAGGGGCTAGCGTTTGGAGTGGGGCGTCTGGTCTGAAACGCCAGAAGCCCAGCACCGCACCTATTCACTCAGTGCCACAGGAATCAGCGACAGGTGCGTGAGATTTCTGCACAGGAGGATCAGCACATGCTTGAGGCGGCTTGAGCACTTGAGCAAGGCGCAGTCTGAAATAGCCGCTCAAAGTATTTGAAATGGCACGTCGCCATGTTGCATCATCCGCTCACCCTTTTACTCCTGCGCTTTTGAGGGGTAAGTCGAATAGCCTCGCCAGATCATCCTGCCGGGGCTTTGTCGTCTTCGGCTTAGGAGAAAGCTATGTCTAGAGCACAACGACGACACGACACGCGCCGCATAAAGGCCAGATTTTACGCCAAGCAAAAGGCATATGAGTGCTGGACGACCAGCGAGAGGAATGCCGGTCTTTTTGCAAATCATGGAAAGGTTTGTTCATGCTGGATGTGCGGTAACCCAAGAAAGCTGGGATTGCTGACTCTTCAGGAGCAGCGTGTCGCGATCTGCGACAGCGAATGAATGAAAACCCAGCCAGCGCGCTGGGTTTTTTATGCCTGCGTTTTTACTCACCTAACAGGATGGTCGCATTCTGCGGTCAGAAATCCTTGCTTTTGAACGTCTGATCCCCTGACTGATCGTTGCTTATCGTCAGCATGCTGTTTTTTACGGCATAAGTCGTCAAGGCATCACCCTCCGAATATTGCTTTCTCCAGCGGCCCCATTCGCCAGTGTCAGTCAAGAAAGTAGACCAGACTACGCGTGTCTCACTCACTTGGCATCGATACTTAAAAGAGTCTCCGTCCGGTCGCTTGTAATAAATAACAGGATATGGCGATGAGCTTTCGGTCTTCATGCTCTTCGTAGGGCGGCCCATTTCGACCGAAATGGCGGCCTTACATATTTCTGCCGGACTGAAATCTGCGGCTTGGGCAGGAAGGGTAGAGAATGCAATGAAAGCAGGCAGCGCGAGAGTTATTTTAAGCATGGTTCGTCCGTGACATCTGATTAATGGCGAAGAGCTTTATAGCGCTTAGCGTGGAGCACCGCCACATAGGCCATGTGAGTTTTACTAGAACTCCCTCGCAACCTTTGATCACCGCGTTTACCCAGGACCTCTCAAACGACCTCATATCGCATTCCCCGTTACCTTAGTGTGCCTTTGTATTTCCGAGAGTCAATGTCGCAATCGTTCAACTGCCATAGACCAGCGGTTGGCTGTAGATAGAGCCTGGACGCGTGCGGCGCGTGCGCCGGTGCTCCAGCCGTCGAGGTCGGCAAACAGGTCAATCGCTTCGGTAATGTGGGCTGCTTTCAGCCGAGTGGCACCGGGACGAGTCGAGGTTTGGTTTATCACCATCCTGCTGCTTTCCGGCGGCGCGATGCTTGGATTTCAGATCTCCCAATGGAGGTTGGCCAACTGGTACACCGCTCAAGTCGCCGAGGTGCACCGGGGTTACGAAGAAGCGACCCTTCAGCGCGAGATGCGGCTGAACAAACTTGCCAAGTCCGCGATCGGAGCAGGCGTAAAGGTTGAGGGTGCGGCAGGCAAGGCCACTGAAGCGGCAGAGGTAGCCAGCAAGGCAGCCGACAAGGTCAACGGGGCGGTAGGGCGGCAGACGCCGTAGCGCGCCACAAATTCGATAGCTGCCATTTCGTGGCGCGGGGTGACCATGACCTAGAAGAACTGGATGGTCAGCGCTACCGGCCACTAATCATTCCCGATGATTCCGCTAGGGCAGAGCAGGTAACGTCAGCCCAATTTAACTGACTTGTTTGGTTGATTCACTTTGATGGTTGGAGGCGCAGACCTCTGGATTGCTTAGGCAGGCTATCCGTGTACACGCTTGACGTGCCGTGTCTTCTAGCAAGCGCGGGCAAACAAGCTGCTGGTGCTGAAGCGTTACTTCGCGGCGAGTGAAGGAAACTGCTTTGTTCCACCTGACATTAGCGACTTTCCACTGCTTGAGTAGCCCAAGAATTTCCCGTAGCGCTGGTAGCGGAAGAGAGCTGCCTGCGCATGCTCCTGCATGAGTGATCGCGATCTTCAGTGCCAGAGAGGAATCCATGTTAGGTGCTGGGACTGTTACCGTCCGCTTGGTTTTTCCGACTAGATAATGAATTTCATAAGTGTTTTGCATCTTCGCCACCAGCCTTGGGCTACCTGATCTCAGCTTGTGCCTAATGACCGACGGGGCATTGATCCACGTCAATGGAAATCGCCCTGATGCATGCATCGATGACGAGTCATCCAGGGCTATCACTACTCCGGGCGACCGTACTGGTCGATCTGGCTGCGTTGCACGGTTGGGTAGGCCAAAGACATACCGGGCCTGTGACTCACTCCAGCAAACCATAAGCAGGCTCTACCGGCAGGCCGGTATCAAGCAGGGATGGCCGCACAGCGGCAGACGGTCTTTGGCCATACTTGCCTAGACCAGAGCAAGCCCTATTTGACCGTCGACTTAGCGACAATTCGATATGCACCCGGGGTTGCGCTGGCATAGCGATATCAGTAATGCTTGTTGAATCCATCTTCGAGCAGAAATCAGTGGCGACCTTATGAACTATCGCGTCGAGTTGGATGCAGCCCGGCCCGTTTAACCGATCTGCCCCGGTATGTCGGGGTTCAGATAATCATGCTTCGCAGAAGGTTGCTGCACGCACCCTATGCAATACGCCAGATGCGATTGATGGACAGCGGATCCGGTTTACCTGCACTGCATTACATCAAACGGATGGTCTGAAGTGATAATTCCATAAAGTTCGCCCAATGCGAGCCTACCCATTGTCTAGCAAGGAGCGCTATAAAAGCGTAAGCCTACGATAGCCGGTTAACGTATAGGGAGCGTTTATGTTTTTATTGAGAATTTTTAAAGTGATAGGTTGCTTGATTGTTTTAGTATGGGTTTTATTTTCGTTACTTGGGTCTTTGGTGTTTTTGTTGCTTGCTTCATATGACGATCGTCGTACACCGGATGATTTTGTGTTAATGGTAAAGCCGCATACTTTTCAGGGCGGCAGACTCGAATACTTTACAAGAAAAGGCGGCGGTGATACGGAAGGCTGCAAAGTGCCTATTGACTCGCATATGGTTTATCCCGTGGGTAGCAAAATTTTAGTGTCAGTAAGTATTTTTTCCGGGTCATGCACACTCACAGCGTTGATTGAATAAAATGTCTAGATTCGTTTTAGCCGTGAATGGGCTGTTACGATGAACGAAAACTACTGACCAACCCTCTTTAAAAAGGATAAAAGGAATTAGGTTTTTAGCAGGATTTTCGAGCAGCAGAAGGACATCCATGAAACCTTTCACCTGCTACAGCCGGTCAGCATTCAGGCGATGCATGCGCAGATCTTGACGATGATCAATAGTTACCGATGCGAGTAGAGATCATACGATTTTACAATGCTGTAGAGCTGTTCAAAACGTTATCTCAATCGATATGATCATGAATCTAGGAAACAAGCCGCTATGTTCTTGATCAAGCAGCCTATTAGCCTCGAGGATGAAGCTCGCTATTTTCAGGTCATGCGTGATTACGACGACCTGATGCGCAACCTCGACGTTGGCCCGGTGCCCATGTGCCACTTCAAGGCGATGACGTAGCACTGGGACGATTCACATCCGGCCAGCGATGACCATTGGTACGAGTGCGAGCATTGACGCCACACCGCAGACAACGCCGGGGCATGGGCAAAAGTAAAAGCCCGCGACGCCCTTTTCTAGAACAAGCGTGCAAGCGCCAGCGCGATTACAACCAAGAGTACAATTGAAACAATACCCAGCTTGAACAGCGTCCAGAAGCTTTCGCCGGTGAAGAATTTCAAACCCGCGAAGTAAATAATCACACTGATAATCAGCCCGAGAATGTCAAAGTTTTTATCGCTGCCCGGCAGTAAAGCATCCACTGACTGAGACAGGCCGATGATCAGAAAAGCCGGAAAAATGCGCAGGCCAACGTCCATGATTCGCGAAGCCAGGACCAGCGCCAACGTATTGAAAATAACTGACAGTACAAAGCTGATCATTGCCATCGTCCTTGAGAAACAGGTGTAGAGAGATGGCATGCAACGCAGGGCTGCTGCGGGGTGCCAGACGCGACAGGATCCTAATTCATTTCTGCTGACCGTCCAACAGCCATCAATGGGCCGCTCTGTATGCTGCGACCGTGAGGAGTCTGTATCTGTTGGCCATCCCCTCTGGCCGACACGGTTTCCATCCTGGTGTGAATGACACCGAACTTACCCATTTGCCGATGCCACACTGACCCTGCACAATCGGTAAACATCTAGCGCTGATGTCGATCCCGCCGCGTTTCTGGTATTGGCTGGCAGATCCGGCTCAGGACTTTTCCGGGGGCTTTGCGAGCCTGGCGCTGCAGCCCGCTCGGGCACGCGGCGATCAATCTCCGAAGCGGCCAGGCGATGGGGAATCAGGGCTTGGGGCAGTTTTCGTCAGGCTGACGCTGGCGCTGGTTGTTTAGTCGCTGTCGCCTGATCCGGTCGAGCCGCTATCGCTGGCTGAGCAACTCGAGCTACTGTCGTAACTGTCGCCACTGCTGAATCCGCCGTAGTGCGAACGTGACAGTGTGTCGTCGCTTGAGCTGTAAACGGCATGGCCGACTTGGATCGGCGGACTAAGCGGGCTGCTAATTTCCACATGTACTTCGCTTCGATCCCGTGCGGTGGTTGTTTTTGGCGAGTTACCGCGGTGTATCGGTGGTGCGATGCATTCAGATGGCACCACTGGATGCGGTGCCGGTGCCGTTGAAACGATACTTGGCTGTTCCGACTTCTCTGTTGGCGCTACCTCAGATGGCTTGTCGCCGAATAGCGTGGACATGAACTTGAACATTCTGTCGCCCTCGGTTGATTTTCGGTCTGGCTATGTTGCCAAGGCTAGCCAGTGGAATCTACGTTCAGCAGATCGCCGCTACGGGCCACCTCATCAGGCAGCAATCGGTTCTCTTCGCTTACAAGGTTGACATGCTGCCGGATCATTTGTTCTTCGGTCGGGTTGCAAGGCCAGTCGTCGGTGACTTCGATGTCCATGGTGTGATTCTCAATTTCTGTATAGAAATACAGTACTTGAGTCTTTCAGATTTGGGGAGTGGTGTTCGTCGGCAGGACGCCGGAGATGGCTTGGAACGAGAATTGCGGCAAGAATATAGAATTGCGGCAATTTAAAAACAAAGGGCCTACGCACTAAAAGCACGTAAGCCCTTGTTCTATAAGTGGTGCCCCGAGCCGGGGTCGAACCGGCACGTCCAAAGGACGAGGGATTTTAAGTCCCTTGCGTCTACCAATTTCGCCATCGGGGCGGTAGCGCCAAGACGGGGGAATATATACATCCAGCTGCCATGAAGCAAGCTCGCGCGTCCTCCACATGGAACAAGATGTAACCTGCATGGCTCGGAAAATCTATCGAAAAATCATGAAGCTACACGCACGAGGCGGCCCAGGGCTGGTGGTTGCGTCATCGGGTTGAAGTTTTCCGACAGTCACAGGAGAGAATCAACGGCATAGTGAGCGCTGGTCCTGATGTGGACCAGCGCTCACAGACGCTGGTCAGGGCTTGCTTTTGACCGCAGCGGACTCGACGCGGTCTGCCAGGGTGCGCAGGTAGCTGGCCAAAGCAACTTCTTCAAGCCGCAGGCCCTTGCGCTGTCTGGAGCGTGGCAGAGCGGCCAGATTGCCCAGCAGAAAGCCTTCCAGCACGGCGGGGTGTATGTAGCACTTGCGGCAGATGGCTGGCGTATTGCCCAACTGCCTGGACACCGCCTTGACCATCTCGACGATATGCCTTTTGGCGTCTGCCTCGGGTTCCCAGTGAAGTTTCTGCAAGGTGGCTAATGCCAGTGCGCTGGCGGCCCAGGTCCGGTAGTCCTTGGCGGTGAAGTCCGAGCCGGTGAGGCTGTGCAGATAGGCGTTGATATCTGATGAGGTCACCTTATGGCGTACGCCCTCATCATCCAGATACTGAAACAGGTTTTGCCCAGGCAGCTCCATGCAGCGTTTGATGACGTTGGCCAGGCGTCGGTCCTTTACTGTGACACTGTGCTCCACGCCGCTTTTGCCGCGAAACTCGAACAGAATCTGTCCGCCTTTGACTTCGACGTGCTTGTTGCGCAGGGTGGTCAGGCCGTACGAGCGGTTTTCCTTGGCATACCGGCTGTTCCCGATGCGGATCAGTGTCGCATCGAGCAGAGACACCACCGTTGCCATGACTTTTTCACGGCCCATGCCAGGCTGAGCGAGTTGCGCTTCTATCTGCTTGCGCACCTTGGGGAGCGCGTGCCCGAAGTCAATCATGCGTGAGTATTTATCCTGGTCGCGTATCTCGCGCCAGCGCGGATGGTAGCGATACTGCTTGCGACCGCGTGCGTCACGGCTGGTGGCCTGCAGGTGGCCATTGGGGTCGGCGCAGATCCAGACGTCGGTGTAGGCGGGCGGTACGGCCAGCGCGTTGATGCGCTTGATTTCCGACTCGTCCTTGATGTGTTCACCCTGGGTGTCGAAATAAGCGAACTTGCCACGCAGGACCTTGCGTGTGAACCCTGGCTGGGTGTCGTCTACGTAATGCAGGTCGCTGGCGAGGGGGCTGATAACCGTCGAGTCAGGCATGGCAAAATTCCAGAGGCAGTTAACAACACTGACCGCAGCCTTTTGCTGTGGTGCCGTTTATTTGCGTGGGCCCCAGCCGCAATGGCCATTACGCGAGAACAGCCACCGCCTTGATCTGTGCCCACAACGACTGGCCACGATGCAATTTGAGATGATCACTGGAAAAACGGGTGATTCTGGCCAGCAGCGCGGTGCCGCCTGCGTCCAGGCGCACCAGAACATGAGCCGAATTGTCGGCAACCATCTCCTCGATCACTACAACCGGCAGCCGGTTCAAAATGCTGCTCTGGTCGTCGGGCTGCAGGTTCAGGCTGACGTCTCGAGCCTGGACTTTGATGCGCAGCAGGGTGCCTGGCTGCATTTCTGCGTGCGTGACCCGCATGGAGAGGGCGCTGTCAGGCAGGGTGACGGTCAGCAATTGATAGTGCGGGTCGTAAGCACTCACTGTTGCCTCGATCACGACGCCTGCGTCGTCGCCCATTGCCAGCGGCAGATCAAGGCGCGCCAGCGTTTCCCGGATGGGTCCGCTGGCCAGTACATCGCCGGCTTCGAGCACGACCAGGTGATCGGCCAGGCGCGCCACTTCGTCCTGCGCATGGCTGACGTACAGCATCGGGATATCCAGTTCTCTGTGCAAACGTTCCAGATAGGGCAGAATTTCGCTCTTGCGGCGGCTATCCAGCGCGGACAGCGGTTCGTCGAGCAGCATCAGGCGCGGGCTGGTCAGCAGCGCGCGTGCGATGCCGACCCGTTGACGCTCGCCGCCGGAAAGCTTGTCTGGACGCCGCTCAAGCAAATGATCGATGCCCAGCAACTCGGTCGCCTGCGCCAGCTCAATGCTGCGCTGATGACGGGGAATACGCTTGAATCCGAATTCCAGATTGTCCCTGACCGACAGGTGCGCAAACAGGCTGGCTTCCTGAAAGACGTAGCCGATGGCGCGCTTGTGTGGTGCCACAAAGATGCCCTTGTCGCTGTCCTGCCAGACTTCATCATTGATTCGAACCAGGCCCTGCGAGGCTTTTTCCAGGCCGGCAATGCAGCGCAGGCACGTGGTCTTGCCAGAGCCGGAAGGTCCGTAAAGCGCTGTTACGCCAGAACCTGGCAGGACCAGGTTTATCCCCATATGAAAATCGGGGTAGTCCATCTGCAAGCGCACTTCGATAGGCGAGGCCATCGATCAACTCCATCCCGTTCTGGATTTGCCGCTGGAATACAGCGCCAGCAGCACCAGAAATGAAAACACTAGCATCGCCCCGGCCAGCCAATGGGCCTGCAGATACTCCATGGACTCGACGTGGTCGAAAATCTGCACCGACACCACGCGGGTTTTCTCGGGGATGTTGCCGCCGATCATCAGTACCACCCCGAATTCGCCGACCGTGTGGGCAAAGCCGAGAATCGCGCCGGTGATGAAGCCCGGTCTGGCCAGCGGCAGGATGACGTTGAAGAAGGTGTCCCACGGGCCGGCTCTGAGGGTTGCAGCAACCTCCAGCGGGCGTGGGCCGATGGCCGAAAACGCGTTTTGCAGCGGTTGCACCACGAAGGGCATCGAGTACAGCACCGAGCCGATGACCAACCCGGTGAAGCTGAACGTCAGCGTTCCCAACCCCAGGCTCTGCGTCAACTGACCAACAGCGCCGTTGGGGCCGAGCAACAGCAGCAGATAGAAGCCGATCACCGTTGGCGGCAGCACCAAGGGCAGGGCGACCACGGCACCTACAGGGCCTTTGAGCCATGATTGGGTGCGCGACAGCCACAGCGCGATGGGCGTGCCGATCACCAGCAGAATCACCGTGGTCAGCGAGGCGAGCTTGAGCGTCAGCCAGATCGCTGCAATATCGGCACTTCCAAGCGGCATTTACAGTTGATACCCGAACGATTTGATGATGGCGGCCGCTTGCGGACCCTTCAGGTACTGGACCAGCGCCTTGGCGGCAGGGTTGTCCTTGCCTTTGTTGAGAATGACCGCGTCCTGTTTGATCGGGTCATGCAGAGCCGCCGGAACGATCCAGGCCGAGCCGCTGGTGAGCTTGCCGTCCTTGTAGATCTGCGACAGGGCAACGAAGCCCAGTTCTGCGTTGCCGGTGGAGACAAACTGGTAGGCCTGGGTGATGCTCTGGCCTTCGACGATTTTCGCCTTGATCGCGTCGACAAGTCCCAGCTTGCCCAGTACCTGCGTGGCGGCGAGGCCATAAGGCGCGGTCTTGGGATTGGCGATGGACAGGTGCTGGTATTGATTGCCCTTGAGCACGCTGCCTTGGTCATCGACATAGCCTTCTTTTGCTGACCACAGCGCAAGCGTCCCGATGGCGTAGGTAAAGCGGGAGCCCTTGACGGTATCGCCTTCCTGTTCAAGTTTAGCGGGTGTAGTGTCATCGGCCGACAGGAACACTTCGAACGGCGCGCCGTTCTTGATCTGGGTGTAGAACTGGCCGGTGGCACCAAAGGCTGCAACCAGCTTGTGGCCGGTATCGCGCTCGAAGTCCTTGGCAATGGCCTGAATGGGCGCGGTGAAGTTGGCCGCTACAGCCACTTGTACCTCGTCAGCCAAGGCAGATGCCGTGCCGGTCAGGGTGAAAGCAAGTGTGCTGAATTTCAAAAGGGTTCGAAGCAGGGACGCTTGCATGCAGCAACTCCGGAAAGAAAAGGCGCGCCAACGAGCTGGAGGCGTTTCGCTATATATCTAAATATATAGCGATCCTTCACCCTTGCGAAAGCAATGTTTCAGGCGCGGTTCAAAATGCTTAATGCATCGTCAGCCAGTTTGCGGGTTAATTGGGCGGCGGTGAGCGAGTGCTTGATACCGACTGCCTGGCCCGCCCAGAGGTTCATGAAATCGCCGCTGCCTTGGGGCTCGGCCTTGGCCCGCAGCGGCATCAACGCGCCGCCAGCCAGCGGAAAGGCTGGGGCCAACGGGCTCATGGGGCCGATTTCGCGCATTATCCGATTCATGATGCCCCGCGCAGGACGGCCCGTGAACAGGTTGGTCACGGCGGTTTCGCTGTCCCTGGCAGTGCCGAGCGCTTGCCGGTGAGGCGCACTCACCTTGGCTTCCGGGCAGAACAGGTAAGCTGTGCCCACTTGCGCGGCGGACGCCCCCAGCACGAACGCTGCTGCAACACCACGCCCGTCTGCAATGCCGCCAGCGGCAATGACCGGCACACTCACCGCATCGGCAATCTGTGGCACCAATGCGAAAGTGCCGACCTGCGTATCCAGTTGATCGCTGAGAAACAGGCCTCGATGTCCGCCCGCTTCATAGCCCATGGCGATAATCGCATCACAGCCATGCTGTTCGAGCCAGAGGGCTTCCTGGACTGTGGTCGCCGAGGCAATGATTTTTGCCCCGGTGGCGCGAACCCTGTCCAGCAACGCCTGTTCGGGAAGGCCGAAATGAAAACTGACCACCTCAGGCTTCAGCCGCTCGACCAGCGCACAACTGTCGCTGTCGAAGGGTGCACGGTTGGACACCGGTGTCGGCGCCTCGTAGTCGGCACCCAGTTCTTCGTAGTACGGCTTGAGCGCCCGCTTCCAGCGCTCTGCCTGCTCGGCGTCGAACGGAGGAGGCTGATGGCAGAAGAAGTTCAGGTTCAACGGTGCATGGCTGTTTTCACGAAAGACGGCCACTTCGTCGCGGATCTGATCCAGCGTGAGCATCGCGCAGGGCAGCGACGCCAGACCTCCCGCGTGGGCGACGGCGATCGCCATGGTCGACCCCGTCGCTCCCGCCATGGGGGCGTGGAGAATCGGGTGTTCGATATTGAAGAGTTCCAGAATGCGCGTATCTGGCCAAAGGCTCATGCGGGGTCTCCTGATCCGTGGCAAAGCAAAGCAATCATTTGAGCGCGGCATGCGGGGTTTGGCAACCGCGTGGTCTGCCACTTCAAGTTGCCTGCCCAGACGTCGGTTGACATAAAAGACGATCGGTCTAATATTCGGCGCATGACGACTCTACCTGACCAGCATCCAAAAACACGCCGTCCAGGCCGTCCACCCAAAGTGGACCGTGACAACCTGGAAACCCGGGAAACGCTGCTGCGTCGCGGTCTTGAGGTGCTGACTGAACAGGGCTTCTCCGCGACCGGCATCGATTACATCCTCAAGGAAATTGGCGTCCCCAAAGGCTCGTTCTACCACTATTTTCCCAGCAAGGAAGCGTACGGTCGGGCAGTGCTGGACCAGTATTGCAACTACTTCGCGCAGCGTCTGGATCGCTGGTTTCTCGATGAAAGTCTCTCACCCCTGGAACGGCTGGTGGGTTTTGTGCAGAGCGCAAAGGCGGGCATGGCGCGTCACGATTACCGACGCGGCTGCATGGTCGGCAATCTGGGCCAGGAAATCTGTCTGCTGCCGGATGCGTTCCGGGATGTACTGGAGCAGACGCTGCTGGACTGGCAGGCCAGACTCACGCTTTGCCTGAAGGCTGCGCAGCAGGCTGGCGAGTTGGCCAGGGATGCCGATTGCGCCGAGCTGGCGGCGTTTTTCTGGATCGGTTGGGAAGGGGCTGTACTGCGCGCCCGTCTGGTTAAAAGCGATACCCCGCTGAACACATTCATTGCCGGTTTTCTTCGCGGACTGCCGCAATGATTTTTTTCGTCTATTTAAAGACGATCGGTCTAAATTGGAGGCGCCCATGCCGGTAAGCACATTCAACGCCATTGTGATTGATAAGGACGAGTCGGGTTATCAGGTCAAACTGACGGCGGTCGACGAGGCAGACCTTCCAGCAGGTGACGTCACGGTGCGCGTCTCCCACAGCACGCTCAACTACAAGGACGCCCTGGCGCTTACCGGTCAAAGCCCGATTGTCCGAAGTTTCCCCATGGTGCCGGGCATCGATCTGGCAGGCACTGTTGAAGCCAGCCAGTCTTCAGAATTCAAGGTGGGTGAAAAGGTACTGCTCAACGGCTGGGGTGTGGGTGAAGGGCACTGGGGCGGGCTTGCACAGCGGGCTCGTCTAAAAAGCGAATGGCTGATTCCACTGCCTGATGCTTTTACGCCCGGCCAGGCGATGGCCATTGGCACGGCCGGCTACACGGCGATGCTCAGCGTCATCGCGCTGGAAAAACATGGCGTGAAACCCGATGACGGCGAAATACTGGTCACCGGTGCCAACGGTGGGGTGGGCAGCTTCACCATCGCCATTCTGGCCAGTCTTGGTTATCAGGTCGTCGCCTCAACAGGGCGTGTCGCAGAAAGCGATTACCTGAAGCAGCTCGGCGCGGTACGCATCATCGACAGGGCAACGCTTTCCGGGCCCGGTCGCCCATTGGCGAAGGAGCAATGGGCCGCTGCCGTGGATTCGGTGGGCAGCCACACGCTGGCCAATGTCTGCGCTGCCATCAAGTATCGCGGCATCGTTGCTGCGTGTGGACTTGCACAGGGCATGGACTTTCCGGGATCCGTCGCGCCGTTCATTCTGCGTGGTGTGACGCTGGCGGGGATCGACAGCGTTACCCGGCCTCGTGCCGATCGCCTCGAAGCCTGGTCAAGGCTGGCGAATGACCTCGACGTGTCGTTGTTGCCTCTGATCAGTCGGGAAATCGGACTGAGCGAAGTCATCGACATTGCGCCACAACTGATCGCCGGTCAGGTGCGAGGCCGCGTCGTGGTGGATACCTCCCGATAAGGAAACGGGCTGATATCGACGATTTCGATCCGGTCGGCCGCCGGGTGTTGAGGGTTAAGCATGATGATTGCCGACTGCGGCATGAAGGATGAGGGCACGATCAGGCCCAGGTGCAAGCCATCGCTGAGCCAGCGTGTGCCGAAATTCTTGCTGGGGGTGTCTGCTGGCCGCGCATTCCAGCCGCCTGGCAGTTGCTCGCTCGCAGGCCTGTGGTAAAGCTGCGCTACGTCTGGCAGCCGGATGTGAACAAGCTTCATGTCACTGGGGATTTCCGGGCCCTGCATCAGCGTTTCCAGCGCACAGATGGCGGGCGTGAGGCCGAAATAAAGAGCGGGGTGTTGCGGGTGATTCCAGCGCCCCCCGAATTGCGCAGCGTATTGGCCTGAGCGATCCATGGCGACGGCTGCTCGGGAAATTCTCCAGGCGTCCATCAGGCCGGGGCGCCACAATTGAGTGCCGCCAGTACCCGGTGGGTCTGCCGCGCGCCGATGTCCGTTTCGCACATCTGAAATGGCATTTGCTGACCCAGCGCAGGGTTGACGGTGCACATCCACACGCTGGCCTGCTCGGGTGTTTCGAACAGTTGCAGCGCGTGGATGGCGACCATCGCAAGCCGATCCACACGCTCCGAGGCGACACGATCCAGAGAACGTTGCTGGTGCTGGCGCCTCTCCAGCGTGGACGTGGACATATTGAGCAGCGTTTGCAGATCATCGCCGCCGAGTCTGAAGGCGTCTTTGATGGCGCGCACCCATTTGGCTGCCAGGCCTGCCTGAATATTGGCCAGTCGCTCGGCCTCGCTGTGCTGGGTGAGCTGATGGGCAAGCAACCAGAAATCAGCGCCGGCTGTGCCAATAGCGCTGTGAGGTGGTTGTTTACCAGAGGGGTTTTGCTTGCTTACGGACATTGAAACGGATGCTCGACGTACGACGGTAGAAACCGGGCCGCACAGGCTATCGGACATGACTACCCGTTCAAGCCCGAAGATGTTACCGAGGTTTGCTCCCGGTCAGCGTGCTAGAGTCAATGCTTTGAAATGATTGAAAGGTGCCGCGCAGAACGGCGGGCACCTGCACTCGAAAGGCCCTGCTCGACATGTCGCACAACCCCTTCACCGACCCGGCCGTCAGCGTCAGGCCATCCCCAACGCTTCCGGACGTCAGCAATCCGTTGCAGCTTTATCTCGCCCGCCTTGCGCCATCCAGCCGCCTGACCATGAAGTATGTCCTGCAGGATGCCGCCGACCGGCTGGGGATGGTCGATGTCGACATCGTCGACATTCCCTGGCACACGCTGCAACCGGGCCACGTCACTGCGCTGGTGTCGGCGCTGCGTGAGGATGACTACGCACCCAACACCACGTCGCTGTACGTCAACGCCATTCGCGGTGTCATGAACGAGGCCTGGCGGCATGATCTGATCAGTCACGATCAGTTGCTGAAAATCCGCTCGATCAAACCGGTCAATGGCACGCGCCTGGCCAAGGGACGCAATATCCGTCGCACCTTGATCCGTGAACTGATGGACGCCTGCGCCGCGGACCCCAGGCCGCAAGGGCGAAGGGATGCCGCGATCATCGCGATTCTTTACGGCTCGGGGATGCGCAAGTCGGAATCGGTCAATCTGGATCTGGCTCAGGTCGACTTTTCCGAACGCAGCCTGCGGGTGATGGGCAAGGGCAACAAACAACTGGTCAAATACGCGCCCGAATGGGCCTTCAGTGCGTTGAATGACTGGCTGGAACTGCGCCGCTCCTGCCTGCCGCCGGGGCAGGACGATGACGCGTTTCTGTTCAACCGGATTCGCCGGGGCAGCAACATCACGCGTGAACGGATCACCAAGCATGCCATCTATTTCATTGCCAAGCAGCGCGGACGGCAGGTGGGGGTCAACATCATGCCCCATGATTTTCGTCGCTCGTTCATCACACGAGTCATCGAAGAATACGATCTGTCGATCGCCCAGAAACTCGCCCACCACACGCACATCGCAACCACCGCCAGCTATGACATGCGCAGTGAGAACGAGCGACGCAATGTGGTGGATCGCTTCGATCTTTAGGCAAAAAAAAAGCCACCTCACTGGGGTGCGAGATGGCTTAAAGATCTAACCAAAGGAGTAATGAAGAAGAGCAGGTATTCTTCGGCACCGCGATGCGGATTCGCCGTGCCGGGAAACATGTTCACTCATCGGGTGTGACAATAACACCGGTTGCTTGAATACGATTATCAGCCGTGTCGATAGTGACTATCATCAATTACAGCGTGCCGCGAAGATGGGCAATCCAGACGCGTTATAGTGCCCTTTGTCCTCTCCGGGAGGGCGGTGTTGATCAACTACGCGCGCAGCTTTCGCTGAGGCGCAGGTACTCGAGATTGTGGCGCACGCCCTGGCTATCGAGGTAGATCATGTGGGCCTGGACGGGCTCGCATTCGTCAGAGGTCGCGCTCGACAGGCTGATCACCTTGGCAATATCAAGTGTCTGTGAGTAGTTGTACTCGACCGCAGCAGGTGTGCGCTGATCGTGTTCGGCATTGTTATGAGCATCCCCTGCAGTTGCAACAACGCTGAATACAGATAATGCGGCAAACAGTACATAGTTCATGAAGTTCTCCTGATGTTCTTTCATGGCAGCGCCAGCAACTTGGCGTTGCGGATGCTGCCATTGTAAGCAACGGATCTGTACGATCCGAAATGATGGCTATCGATACGCTTAATCATTGAAATGGATAAGTGCGTAGCGTGTTTACAGTTTCTCGCTGCCCGGCAGGCGCGCGCTCAGGCATTCAGAAAATCGATCCGACCCTGACCACGTATCAAGGGATCGGATAGCCAATCGTTTCCGCAAATTTCATGCTTTGCCCCACTCACAGCACACGGGTCTGAGCATGGAAAAGTTCGATATACACCGTAAAACCAACTTCGATGCCCTGGTACATGAGTATGGGCTCGACGGCAGCCGCCTGTTGCCCTGGCAAGGCTATCCAATGCCGTTCGCGGGAGGCTGGTGCGTGGTACGCCCCGGCACCAGCAGCGAGGCGCACACCCAGATCGATCAGGAGATCTTCATCGCCATCAAGGGCAGTGCACGCCTGGTGGTGGGCGACAAGGAAATGCCCTTTGAGGTGGGCGACATCGCGGCCATTCCGAAACACACCAATCATTACGTCATCAATGATTCGGGTGAGGACTTTCATTTTTACGTGGTGTGGTGGGACATGAACTACGTGAACGCCTTCGTCGAGCAGCACTGTGAAACTACGGGGTGCCTCAATGACTAAGTTCATCGTGACCATCACGCCGCCCACGCCCAATGGCGACCTGCACATTGGTCACATTGCAGGGCCGTTTCTGGCAGCGGATGTTTTCACTCGGGTTCAGCGTCAGCGCGGACATGATTGTGTGTTGCTGTCCTATTCGGACGACTATCAGTCGTACATGTTGCGCAAGGGCCTGGAAACCGGCATCGATCCTGTGGAACTCGCCAACCGCAACTCGGACCGCATCGAAGCGTCACTCGCCGCGATCAACATCCAGCCCGACAACTGGATGCGACCTTACGATAACCGCTGGTTCACCGAGGCGGTGGCCGAGGTGTTCAACAAGGTGCGCGATGCAGGGCTCATCGAGTTTCGCGATGCCAGCGAACCCTACTGCCCCGACTGCGATGTCTGGGGTTACGAGGCGTTTGCGCGGGGCAACTGCAATTATTGCGGGGCGGAGTCCGACGCCAGCCAGTGTGAGAACTGCGCACAGGCACCTGACGCGCAACTGATGACCGAACTGCACTGCAAGCTCTGCAAACGGCCTTCGCAATGGAAAACCGCACACCGTGCTTTCCTGAAACTGGCCGCCTGTAAACCGGTATTGCGCGATCGTCTGCTCGATCGCCAGTGGCGCAGCCCGCTCAATACCTGGCTGCGCGAGACCCTGGAACACATTCACGACTGGGGCGTCACACGTCCGCACGATGGTGGCCTGGATCTTCAGCCAGACGGCTCGTGCCGGGTGCACACCTGGTTCATGGGGCTGCCTGGCTACATGGCGGCGTTTCGCGAGTACGCCGACCGCATCGGTCGTCCGGAGCTGTTTCGTCAGTATTGGCAGTCGGGGCAGGGCACGCTGGTGCATTTTCTCGGCTTCGACTGTGTGTTCAGTCACGCCGTCGTCTACCCGGCGCAACTGTCGGTGATGGACGATATTCGGGTCCAGCAACGCTTTGTGCCCAACCAGTTTCTCAAGCTGGACGGCCTCAATCTGTCGACCAGCCGCAATCATGCAATCTGGGTCGGTGATCTGGCACGCGAGGCCTGCGCCGACAGTGCCCGGCTGTACCTGGCGAGCATCGCGCCCGAGGAAAGCGAAGGCGATTTCCGGCTGCAGCACTTTCTGCACTGGCGCGAAGGCGTATTCGGGGAGTTCTTCCCGGCATTGCTCAAAGCAGGCGGGCAGCGTGACAGCAGTTGGTGGAGTGGCGTGTGTGGCGCGGACGCAGGCCTGCTGGAAGCGCTACGCCTGCAATGGAGCAAGGCGTGCGAGCCCAATCAGTTCTCCATGAAAGGCATGTCTCAGGTGCTGCTGGATGTGATCGCGATCACTCGCACCCGGCTGGCGGAAGGCCGACCGGTCAGCCATCTCGCAGCGTTCATTGCCGTGATCGGCAAGGCGCTGATCCCCGAGACATCGGCACGCATCGTTCAGGCCTTCGATCTGCCGGAAGCCAGGGTTAATGCCACCGTTTTGTCGGGATCGGCCGCCGAATACTCCATCTGAACGGACTCACCACGATGTTCATCGATTACGAAATAGCGGTCATTGGCGCCGGGATCATCGGCGCCAGTATCGCGGCCAGGCTGTGCAGCGCAGGGATGTCGGTCGCGCTGATCGACAAGGGCGCTGCGGGCAGCCTGGGGGCCAGTGGTTACTCCGGCGGGCTGGTCCGTCTGTACGACAGCGATCCGCTGTTGATGGAACTGGCGGCCTATTCAATCGGTTTGATGGAAGAGGGCGTGTTCGCCACGACCTACAGCCAGGCGTTACGGCGCACCGGGGTGATCTACCGGGCCGCAACCGATCAACTGGAAACCCTGTGTCGCGCCATCGAGCTCTACGGCAGTGAACAGTACCCGATGCGTCTGCTGAGTCATCGTGAGCTGGACGGCGGTCGCTATCCGCGTAGCCCGGACGAGAACCGCGTCAATCTGTTCGAGACACGTGCCTGCGTGGGCAACGTACGCCAGGCCGTTGCTGCGCTGTGCGGCGTCGTGCGTCAACACGGTCTGCTGCTGGAGCATCGCGAGATCAAGGCCATCGAGTGTCGGTCTCGCGACCTTGTGCACATTGAGCTGGGCGATGCGACCTTGCGCTGCCGTGCGGTGGTGATCGCCACCGGTGCGTGGTGCCAGCAGCTCGTTCCGCAACTCGGCCTTGAGGCGCG
The DNA here is from genome assembly GCF_014358015.1 of Pseudomonas triticifolii. Taxonomy (GTDB): domain Bacteria; phylum Pseudomonadota; class Gammaproteobacteria; order Pseudomonadales; family Pseudomonadaceae; genus Aquipseudomonas; species Aquipseudomonas triticifolii. The sequence goes on from NZ_JACONV010000001.1 coordinate 262,620, forward strand.
TTCTATTCCGCTGGCACGGGTCATGACTGACAGCGACTGGAGCATGCCGGTGATCGACGCTGTCACTCAGAGCTACGGCATACCGCTGACCCGCAACATTGTGCAAACCGGCTGCGGGCTGCGCGACAGCAGCGTGTGGCCGGAGCATCTTGCGCTGCCGGATGCACGCCATAGCGAAGATGCCTGCAAGCGTGTTGCGCAGCTTTCCGATACGTGGGCGGCGCAGGTTCGCGTGCTGGACGTCTTGCCGGGCTTTGACAGCTATAGCGCGGATGGCCGACCGGTAGTGGGGTTTTGCGACGAGCACAGCCCGATTTATGTGGCTGCTGGCATGTCGGGGCTGGGCTTCAAGTTCGCACCGGGCATTGCGCACATTGCGTTCGATCAGTTGCGCCATCGCTTGTCCGGGTCGTTGTCGCCATGCCCCGGCTGGTCGGCGCTTGCGCCAGGCCGCCTGTTACGAAGCACCCGTCAGCAAGGGGTTCAGTCATGACGGCTGCGGTGCAGGAGCTCGCGGCGTTGCGGGTGGGCGTCAGTGCGCTGTTTGACCCGGACGACACGCCACATGCGCGCACTTTTCTCAGGGCCATGGCGGTGGCGCGCCACTTCATTCCGGGGCTGGACCGCGTGCAGTGGCGCTTTCTCGACGATGGTGCCAACGCCCGCCGGGGCGCTGAGGTGGCGCAGCAGATGATCGACTGGCAGGCCGATCTGGTCATCGGTCATTTTTCGTCCGATGCCGCCATCGGCGCAGCGCCGCTTTATCAGCAAGCCGATATTGCACTGCTGACGCCTGCGGCAACGATTGACCGGCTGACGCAGGAGCACTCCAACGTGTTTCGCCTCTGCCCCTCGGACCGCCAACTGGCCAGTGACCTGACGCACTGGCTGTCGGTCCGTCAATGGCGCGCGGTCCATCTTCAGGCAGACGGCAGCGCACACGGAGAGGCGCTGGCCGTGGCTATCGGCAATGCACTGGCGGGTGCCGGGCTGCGAGCAGTGAGCGACCCGCAGCAGGCAGACGTTGAGGTTTTCGCCGGACGCCTGCGGGCCAGTCGCGAGCATTGGCAGGCACGACGCCAGACCGGCAGCACACGGCCCTTGGTGCTGACCGATGACGCCGCCTCACCGCATCTGGGCTGCGCGCCGGAGCAGGACCGTGACACCTACGTGATTGGCTTTGGCGAGCCGGACAACCCGCTTGCCGAGGCTCTGCATCGGTCGCTGTTCGGTGTGCCGCCGCAGACCTACTACCGGGAAAGCCTGCTGATGTTCTACGTGCTGGCGGTGCTTGCCGACAGCGCGTGGCGCAAGGAGCAGCTACTGGATGTGCTGAACAACACTGCGTTCAGCACGCCGCTGGGCACGGTCAGCTTCGCTCAGGGCGAGTCCTGCCATGCATTCAACAGTATCTGGAGGCTCGGTCCCGAGGGGTTGGTCCCGATCTCTCGCTGATACCTGCAACTGCTTTTCAACGCCTTTACACCAACTCTAAGGATGGGAATTTCATGGGTCACTCAACAGCACACCCTTATCAATCGGACGCCGTGTGTATTGGCTTCGGCCCGGCGGGCATCGCGCTGGCCTGCGCGTTCGAGGACGCGCGGGAAGACGACAGCCCGCTGGCGAGCCTTTCCGTTCGTTTTCTTGAAGCCGCAGCGGACACTCAGTGGCACCGCGAACTGCTGCTGGCCGGGACGGATATCAATCACCATGTGTTTCGCGACCTGGTGACGCCGCGCAATCCGCGCAGCCGCTTTTCGTTCGCCATGTACCTGAAGAGCAAAGGCCGGATGTTTGACTTCGGCCTGCTGGGCCGGCCTGCCAGCCGTCACGAATGGTCGGATTACGTGGCCTGGGTCTCGCAACAGGTCGACAGCCACACCCACTTCAATGCTCAGGTCACGGAAATCGCACCCGTTGTCAGGAACGGTCGTCTGTGCGAGCTGAAGGTCCGCACACCTGACGACTGCTTCACAACGCGTAACGTGGTGCTGTCGAGTGGCAGTGCGCCGCATGTGCCTGCGATGTTTCAGTCGCTGATCGGGCCGACGCTGTTCCACACCTCGCAGTTCCTGACCCGCCTGCAAGCCTTCGGTGATCAACTGCCAACCCGCTGGCTGGTCCTGGGCTCAGGGCAGAGCGCCAGTGAATCGGTGATCGAGCTGGTATCGCGCGACGCGGGCATCGAAGTGCATTCGGTGCATCGTTCGGCGGGCTTCAAGCTGACGCAACTGGGGCAGTTCCCCAATCGGGTTTTCGCCCCTGACCATGTGGATTACTTCCACAGCCTCGACCACGCGGCGCGGCACCGGTTTCTCGACTGGAGCCGCTCGACCAACTACGCAGGCATTGACCCGGACGAAAGCCAGAAACTGTTTTCGCTGATTTACGAAGACGCCATCGCTGGTCGCAAGCGCTTGCAAACCTATGGCTACAGCGTCGTCTCTTCAATAGAACAGGGCGAAAACGGCTACCGGATTGAAATCACCGACACCTTCAGCCAGCGCACTCAGGTGCTGGAAGTCGACGCAGTCCTGCTGGGCACCGGTTACGAGCAGTACCTGATTCCGCCGTTGCTGAGCGGTTTGCAACCCTGGCTCAAAGCGGACCTGGATGGCGGCCTGCTGATCGACCGGGATTACCACGTTGCGATGGACGAAGACTGCGAGGTGAACATCTGGGTCAACGGCCTTTCCGAACGCAGCCATGGAATCAGCGACAGTCAGTCGTTCTCACTCATGGCCCTGCGCGCCGAACGTATCGCGAATGGCCTGGTACAGGCCGCCGAACATTCGGCCGAAGCGCCGCTCATGGCACAGTGGAAGTGACCCTCATGTACGACTCTCTCTGCGACATCGTTCACGATCAGACCTTTCTGAAGGTTTCCGGCCTAGGCCCTGACTTCATCCTGAAAATGGAATCGCTCAATCCGGCAGGGTCGATCAAGCTCAAGACCGCGGTCGGCCTGGTGGATGACCTGCAAGCGCGCGGTCTGGTAGGCCCGGATACGATTCTGATCGAATCCTCCTCGGGCAATCTGGGCGTTGCACTGGCCATGCTCTGCGCCGAGCGCGGGATTCGTTTTACCTGCGTGGTCGACCCCAACAGCTCGAACCACAACATTCGCATGATGCGTAGCTACGGCGCCGAGGTGATCCGGGTCGAGACGCCGGACGCCAATGGCGGCTTTCTGGGCACGCGCATCGCACTGATCCGCGAAAAAGTCCGCAACGACCCGCGTTACGTGTGGCTCAACCAGTATGAGAACGCCGCCAACCCGCGCGCCCATGCACGCACGACGGCGCGCTCGATCAGCCAGCATGTAGGGCCGGTCGATTACCTGTTCGTCGGCGCAGGCACCACGGGCACGCTGATGGGCTGTCTCCAGCATTTCAAGCGTCATCACCCGACCACGAAAATCATTGCCGTGGACAGCGTCGGTTCGGTGACTTTCAACACACCGGCCAGCCGTCGTTACATTCCGGGCCTGGGCACCAGTCAGTGCCCGCCGATTTTCAATGCTGACGGTATTCATGCGCTGGAGATGGTGCCTGAATCACGTACGGTTGCCATGTGTCGAATTCTCGCGCGTACCAAAGGCCTGCTGGTCGGCGGTTCGACGGCCACGGTCGTGGCGGCGGTGCATGCCTGGCGTGAACGTATCGAGCCGGGCGCTGTGGTGGTCGCCTTGTCGCCTGACTGGGGCGAGCGCTATCTGGACACACTCTATGACGACCACTGGGTCGAGCGGCATTTCGGCAGTGAAGTGCTGGGCATGACCCTGGCGGACTTGCCGATCATGGCGCACTGGACCACGTACCTGGCGGCCGAGCGCTTGCGTCAGGCGCCCTTTCATGTGGTCGACGGCGAGGTAGTTGCGCGCCTGCTGGCAGCCGACCCTCAGGCCTGCATCCATGATGTGGAGAACGCCTATCTGGCTCACGAAGCGGGCCAGACCCTTAACCCCGACAGCTACTTCCTGAGGTTTCCACAGGCACCGGCCAATCGCATCATTGCCTTGCCCGCCAGCCTGTGTGGAGCGCAGCCGGTCAGCGGCATCAAATGGATCTCCAGCTTTCCCGGCAATACCGAGTCCGGACTGCAACGCGCTTCGGCGGTGCTGATTCTCAACGACTCGCAGACCGGCTATGCCTTCGCCTGCCTTGAGGCGTCACGGATCAGCGCCCTGCGCACGGCAGCCTCGGCCGTCTTGGGCGCGCGCTGGATGAACCACCAGAACAGGCAGGTCGGACGAATAGCGTTCATTGGCGCGGGGTTCATCGCGCGCAGCATTCTGGACATGTTTGTCAGCGATGGCTGGACGCTGGATGCGGTGAGCGTTTTTGACCCGCACGCCGATTCGGCGCTGGCGCTGGTCCGTCACGCCACCTGTCGGCATCAACTGACCAGCGAACTGGCTGATCTGAACAGCAGCCTGCAGGCCGATGTGGTGGTGTTCGCCACCACCGCGCCCACGCCTTACGTGCTGGACCCCGTATTTCAGCCGGGGCAACTGGTGTTGAACATCTCGTTGCGTGACCTTGGGCCTGAGGTCATTGCCTGCGCCAATAACATCCTGGACGACGTCGAGCATTGCCTGAAGGCGCAGACCTCGCCGGACCTGGCGGTGCAGCAGTATCAGGATCGTTCGTTCATCACCGGCACGCTGGCGCAACTGATGACCGGGCAGGTGGAACTGAGCCCGGATCGGGCGTCGATCTTCTCGCCGTTTGGCCTGGGTGTGCTCGACCTGGCCGTGGGGCAGAGGATTTACGCGCAAGCCGTAGCCGAGGGCAGTGCGTTGCCCGTGCCGCGTTTCTTCTTCGAATCGAACCGCTGGTGATGGACATGCAGACACTTTCTCTTGATCGGGCCGGGCTGCCCGCCCGGCAGCTCGAATCCCGGGTGCGTGCCGTCGCGATCATCGGTATGGGCTCGCGTGGCCTGAGCGTTCTGGAACAACTGATTGGCACGAGCCGCAATGACGTTGCGAACCCACTGCGCATCGAGGTGTTCGATCCTCGAACACCTGGCAGCGGGCTGCACCTCGCCGAGCAGCCGGATTACCTGATGCTCAATACCATGGCGGGCCAGTTGTCGGCGTTTTCGTCGGCCTTTCCTGCCTGTGAGCCCGGGGGCTGGACGTTTCTGCAGTGGTGCCAGGTGAAGGCCATACGTCTTGATGAGCGCGGACATGTCAGCGCTGACGGGCAGGGCAGGTCGGTCGAATTCGGTGACTTCGTGCCGCGCAAACTGTTGGGGCGCTATTTGCAGGACAGTTATCGGTATCTGCTGCAGCAATGTCCTGCGCACGTTCAGGTGTGTCATCACGCCGAGCCGGTGACGGGATGCCGTGAGCGCGAGGCTGATGGCGGTTTTCGTGTGCAGACGGCGTATCGGGCGCTGGACGTTGATGCGGTACTGCTGACCTGCGGCCACTCGGCGACGGGTGATGATGTGCAGCCTGTCGGCGAGTCCTTATTGATCGAAGGGCTGGGCCTGACGGCGATGGACACGCTGGCCGGGCTGACTCAGGGGCGCGGCGGGCGTTATGTGCGTGATCCGGGTTTTGCAGGCTGGCGCTACCTGCCTTCCGGACGTGAGCCGAAGATAGCGCTCTATTCGCGCTCCGGCTTGCCGTTTCACGCCCGGCCTCAGTGGCATCCGTCGGTCCACGCGGCGCTGCCGAGAGTGTTCTTTACCGCTGACGCGCTTGTCGGCCTTCGTCAGCAGAGCACGACCGGTCGGCTGGATTTCGAGCGTGATGTGCTGCCGCTGATCAAGGACGAGATGCGCGCGGTGTTCTGGCAGGCCAAAGTCCGGCTCGACGCGCCTCGCAGACTGCTGGCGCTACAGCAGGCATTAGGTGCTGCCCGCGATCATGCGTCGCGAGAAACGCTGTTCAAGGCGCTGGCCGAACAGTGGGGTGAGTTCGAGCCCCAACAGTGGCTGACTACTGGCCGCTGGTGTGGCGATAACGATGCCTACGCGCAGTGGTTCGTGCAGTGGATCGAGCGTGATCTGGCGATGAGCCGTCTGGGCACGGTAAACAGTCCGGTTCGTCAGGCGCTGGAGGTGTGGCGTGATTATCGGGATCTGTTGCGGGCCGTGGCTGATCGCAACGGGCTGACCGAAGGCTCGACAGCCTCGTTTTATGGCGAGTGGGCAGGGCTTTCCAATCGCCTGGTCGGCGGGCCGCAGAAAGAGCGTTCCGAAGACCTGCTGGCGCTGATTCAGGCCGGTGTCGTGACCATTTTGCCGCCCATGGACGACGCGTCCTGCTCTCCCGTGCCGTTCGACACGCTGATCCGGGCCCGTGTTGCGCACAGCGGTCTGTCCGTCAGTCGCGACCCTCTGCTGAATGATTTGCTGCGCCAGGGCCTGATTCGCCCGGCGCATACGTATCCGGCCGATGGTATCGATACCGACCCGTCAGGGCGCGCGTTGCGCAGCGATGGCAGTGCTCACGCAAGACTGTGGGCGCTGGGTCCGGCCGTTGAAGGCTGCACCTTCTACAACCACTACGTCCCCACGCCAGACCCTGCCTGTCGTGCACTGATCGAGGCGCGACAGGTGGCCGAGGCTTGCCTCGCCGCACTTTCGGCCAGCCGTTTCGGCGGCCCTTCAATGACCTCTTTTTCAACCCTCTAAAAGGAATTGGTTACATGTACGAGATCACTTTGCTAACGGCGCTGGCCGGTGCGTTCATTGTCCTGATCATCAGCCCTGGCCCGAATTTTCTGGTCATCACCCAACTGTCGTTCAGTCAGTCGCGCCAGCAAGGCATATGCGCCGGACTGGGCGTGGCCTCAGGCAGCATCCTTTGGGCGCTGCTGGCGGCCACCGGGTTAGGGCTGATTTTCCAGCAACTGCCCTGGTTGCAACCGGCCCTGCAACTGCTGGGCGGGGCTTACCTCACCTGGCTGGGCACCAAAAGCCTGCGTAACGCAGGCAGCCAGCCCCAACCCCGTGACATCGGCGCTTTGGGCATCGGCAGCCTCTCGCGTGCCTATCGCTTCGGCCTGTTTACCAACCTCACCAACCCCAAGGCGCTGGCGTTTTACACCAGCGTGTTCACCACCGTGACAACGCCTGGCATGCCGATGTGGGTCCGTACGGCCGGGGTGTCGATCATTGCCATCCTGGCGATCTCCTGGTTTGTGCTGCTGGCCACGCTGTTCTCGATTCCTGCGGTACAGGCCCGTTATCAGCGGATGAAAAAGGCCATCGACATCGTTACAGGTCTTTTCATGATCGCCTTTGGCATTCGCCTGCTGATCGGTCTGTTGCCAGCCGGTTTGATCAACTGATTTCAAGGAGCACCATCATGCACAGCAACGACTGGCATTACCCGACTTCCATTCGCGCAGGCGCCGGACGCGCCGCTGAGCTGGCCGATGCCTGCCGGGTGACCGGCATCAAACGCCCCCTGTTGATCACCGATCAGTTTCTGGGCAGCACCGACATGATTCACAGCGCTGTAGAAGACTGCCGACAGCAATTGGGCCATTGCGGTCTGTTTGATCGGGTCAAGGGCAACCCTACCGGCACCAACGTTGCCGACGGACTGCACGCCTATAAAGCCGGCGATCACGACGGTGTGATCGCCTTTGGTGGCGGATCCGCCCTGGACGCCGCCAAAGCTGTGGCACTGATGTCGGGGCAGACGCGACCGCTGTGGGACTTCGAAGACATCGGCCAGAACCACCTGCGAGCCAATCCCTCGGGTATCGCACCGGTCATCGCGTTGCCGACCACCGCGGGCACCGGCTCGGAAGTGGGCAGGGCGTCTGTGATCACTGACGAACAGGCACAGGTCAAACGCACCATCCTGCACATTCGCATGATGCCGCGCATCGCCATTCTGGACGCCAACCTGACGCTGGACCTGCCGACCCACCTGACCGCTGCGACCGGTGCTGATGCGCTGACCCATTGCATGGAATCCTGGTGCTCGCCGGTCTGGCATCCGATGGCCGAAGCGGTCTCGGTCAAGGGCATGCAGATGATCAAGACTTACCTGCCTCGCGTCGTTGCGGACGGTCAGGATCTGGAGGCTCGCCAACAGATGCTGGTGGCGTCCAGCCTGGGCGCGGCGGCGTTTCAGCGGGGGCTGGGCGGTGTGCATGCGATCGCGCAAAGCCTGGGGGCGCTGTACGACCAGCATCACGGTTTGCTCAATGCCATTTTGCTGCCGTATGTGCTGGAGGCCAATCGTTCCGCATTGCTGCCACAGATGGACGACCTGGCCGTTTACCTGCGCCTGCCCAGGCCCGGTTTCAGCGGCGTGATGGAGTGGGTGTTGAACCTGCGTGAGCTGATTGGCATTCCGCACACGCTGGCTGCCATCGGTATCGATGATCGGGAGGCCGAGCGGGTGGGCCGAATGGCGTTTGCCGATGGCTGTTCGCACACCAACCCGATTCGTCATTCGGCCGAGGTGTATGCCGGGATTTTCAGTCGGGCAGTAAGAGGGCAGTGATTCATGACGCAGGTGGATGAGCTTGCGGTTCAGCGTCTGGCCAGTGTCTGGCAAGGCTGGGTCGACTCGGGGCGCATCGTCGGCGGCGTGCTGTTGGTCGCGCAGGCGGGTGTGCCGCGTTACGTCAGCGCGCGGGGCTGGGCTGATCGTGAACGGCGAGTCAGCGTCACACAAGACACGCGCTTTCGCCTGGCTTCGCTGACCAAGCTGCTGACGTCGGTTGCGGTGTTGCGACTCTGCGAGCAGGGGATTTTGCATCTTGATGCGCCGGTCACGGATGGGTTGCCAGCGTTTCGGCCCTGTCTGAGCACGGGTCGCGAGCCGGTCATCACCCTGCGCCATCTGCTCTCGCACACCTCGGGTTTGAGCTATGGCTTCGAGCAGCCATGTGGCAACGCCTATGAGCGGTCAGGCGTATCGGACGGGCTGGATCGCGTCGAGTTCGATCTTCAGGAGAACCTTATGCGATTGGCAAGCCAGCCCTTGCTGTTCGAGCCGGGCAGCGCCTGGGGCTATTCGTTGGCGACCGATGTGTTAGGTGCTGTGATCGAGCAGAGCACGGGGCTAGCCTTGTCGCGGGTCATCGCCGAGCAGGTCACCCATCCCTTGGGGATGGGCTCGACCTCATTCAGGCAGGATCAGGGCCGCCTGGCCCGTGCCTACAAGGATGGCGCTGACGGTCCCGAACGTATTCGCGATAACGATGTGCTGGTGCTCGAAAGTGGACGGGCGCAAGTCTCGTCGGGTCGCGTCTACGCTGCACAGGCTTATGAATCGGGGGGCGCGGGAATGTTGGGGACAGCCGATGATTACCTGAAACTGCTGGAATGTCTGCGCCTGGGCGGTGCGCCGTTGTTGAACTCAACCAGCACCCTTGCGCTGCTGGGCAATGCCATCGGCGAGGTGACGCTCAAGGGCAGGGGGCCTGGCTGGACGTTCGGTCTGGGGCCTTTGATTCTGGCTGACCCGCTCGCCGCCGGACAGCCACAGGGCGTCGGCACCTGGTCATGGTGTGGTCTGTATGGCAGCCATTACTGGGTCGATCTGGTTGCCGGGATCAGTCTGGTGGTGCTCACCAATACGGCCGTGGCGGGCGCTTGGGGAGGGTTTGCGGATGCGTTGGTCGAGGCGGTGTATCGAGACGCCTCAAACAGACGCTGAGCAGCCTTCCTGCAACGCGGGCGTTCTGACCCTTAAAACAGGGCCACCGCTGACATTAGCTGTTTATTAGCATGCATCACCCGCCAATCAAGCCCGGGCAAACTGCTTGCGATAGCTGCTCGGGCTGATACCCACCAGGTTGCGAAAGTGCCGCCTGAACGACTCTTCGGAGCCGAAGCCGGTTCTGTCGACCACCTCGTTCAGGCGCAGCTTCGAAGACTCCAGCAGCTCCTTGGCGTAGGCGACGCGCTCACCTAGCAGCCAGTCGTATGGTGTAAGGCCGGTGCTTTCCATGAAGCTGCGGTGCAACGTACGGGTGCTGACGGCTGCGCGCGAGGCCATTTCCTTGATGGTATGTGGCCGATTGAGGTCGCTGCGAACCCAATCCATCAGGTTGGAAATCGGTCCATCACTGGCCGACACCAGTTGCCGCGAGGCGTATTGCGACTGCCCGCCTTCGCGATGGGGCGGAATCACCATGCGCTGCGCCACCATATTGGCAACCCGCGAACCATGATCGTGGCGAACCAGGTGCAGCATCATGTCCAGCCCGGCAGCAGAACCTGCCGACGTCACGATATTGCCTTCATCCACATACAGTTCGTTGGGCTGGATGCTCAGGTCGGGGTACATGCTGGCCAGCAATTCGGTGAAACGCCAATGCGTGGTGACCTTGTGCCCGTTGAGCAAACCTGCCGCCGCCAGCACGAACGCTCCGGTGCATATCGAGCAGATACGTGCGCCACGGGCATGGGCGGCCTGAAGCTGTTCGATCAGACGCTGCGGCACTTGCGATTCGACCCCGCGCCAGCCTGGCACGATGATGGTGTCGGCGTTTTCCAGCAGCACTTCACCGGGCGTCGGCACGATGGTAATGCCCCCGGCGGCAGTGATCGGTCCGTCATCGACCGGAAAAGTCGCGAACTCATACCAGTTCACGCCAAGCTCGGGCCTTTTAAGGGCAAAAACCTCAACTGTGCAGCCAAATTCGAAGGTGCAGAGCTGGTTATAGATGAGGGCAACGACGAGATGATTTTTCATGGCGCGATGTTACCGAATATTGGCATTTCGGACAGTAGTTCGGCCTGATGCTACTGGTTAATCTGCAGTCTGTCACTCAGGTGAATCGTTAACACTGCAAGTGGTCCGGCAAGCGGACCCAGGAGCCATTTCGTGTCCCTCAATATTGGTATCTACGTCTATGATGACGTCGAAGTTCTCGACTTCGCTGGCCCCTATGAAGTATTCACCACCGCAACACGCATGCATGCCCGCAACAGCCGTGATGACAAGCCGTTGTTCAATGTATTCACCATTGGCCGCAGTACGGCGTCTGTTCGTGCCCGCGCGGGGCTCAAGGTCGATCCGGACTTTTCGATCACCGACCATCCGGCCATGGATTGCCTGATCGTCCCAGGTGGTGTGGTCAATGCGGAGCTTGAGAAGCCCGACGTCATTCGCTGGATCAGCGATCAGTCCGAGCCCGGCCGAGTGGTTGCCGCTGTGTGCACCGGTGCCTTCATGCTCGCCAAGACCGGCAAACTGGCGGGCAAACAGGTCACTACGCACTGGGAAGACATCGCTGACCTTAAGGAAATGTTTCCTTCAGTGGACGTACTCAGCACGTTGCGCTGGGTCGATGAGGGTTCGTTCGTGACTTCGGCCGGTATTTCTGCGGGCATCGACATGAGCCTGCATCTGGTCGAGCGCCTGCACAGTCGTGAACTGGCCGAGCGTACTGCGCTGCAGCTGGATTTTGACTGGACCGAGAACGACTGATTGCATTTGCTACGCCATCTGCGACGTGTACAGCGGTCTGGAAAACATTGGCGCTGATTATCCCGGGTGAGTGACGCACACACAGCGTCATACCCGGGATTGCGCTGATCAGGTGCGCGCATTGACGCGCTGCAGGGCCATTTCCAGAAAATCCAGCAGTTGCATACACCCCCGACTGACCGATCTCTTTGTGCTGCCGATAAAAGGGCATGAAGGCGTGGCAGCGGGGGTTCTTGTATTCCGACTCTCCCCCTGTCTGCGACAGGTCGCGCCCACTATCGCAATATCCAGAGTGCAGGACACATGAAAACCCATTTCTTCAAAATCGTTCAAACCGTCGCCCAGCACGGTTCGTTCTCGGAGGCGGCGGCCATTCTGGGCTGTAGCCAGTCCAACATCAGTTACGCGATCAAGGAAGTCGAGGATTTCTTTGAAAAGCGCCTGTTCATTCGCAGTCGCTCAGGTTGCACGCTCACCCCGGACGGCAAGGTCATCTCCCAGACCCTGAACAGCGTCATGGCCACGCTTGAACAACTAAAAAAAATGGGGTCAGTGGCAGTGTCACCATTCACTATCACACGCATATCCTCGAAACCAGCCTGACGACCTCGCTGGATTTTATCGCCCGTCACTACCCGGATATTCACCTGAACGTGCTGTACAGCAGCGATCAGAGTCCGTCACTCGAACCCTTGAGAAAAGAAACGGCGGACATCCTTATTCTGCCCAGTACGGTGCTGGGCGAGCATTATCTGGAGCATCATCACTGGTCGGATCATTATGTGCTGGTGACCGCCAAGGCCAGACACTTGACGCCAAATACCTTCAACGAGCTCTCTCAGACCTCGCGCTACGTCGCCTGGCGGCACCCGGGCGTCGACTGGCTGCATCAGCAACTGGCGTCCGCACAGGTTCGGCTCCGCCATCGAGGTGAACTCAGTTGTCTGGAAACCCTGCTGGACCTTGTCGCCAGGCAGCACTGCATCTCGATTCTGCCCAGTGCCTTGCTCAATGGACAGTTGCGAGAGTTGGAGCAGGTGCCGCTGCCGGGGACGATCACGCGCCACATCAGTGTCGTGGCGCGTCCGACATCGCTGCTGTCCAGCGCGGCCAATGCGGTGATCCAGGCACTGAAGAAACCGCGAGTGCTGGCGGTTCAGCGTTACTGAGCAAATACGAGGCCGTGATTCTTCATTCGTGGCGAGAAAGCTCTGCGGCAGAGAGATCAAGGCGTCTGCCGATGCAACGAATTGCCCCCGCAAGGCTCATACCCATAGGTAAAACATTCGGGACGCTTGTTCGCAAGCGTCCAACGCCGCCGATTCGAGAGGAAGACTGGACGCTATGACGATACCGGACAAGCAGTACGTGGACTGGCTGGTCGAGCAATCGATGCTGAATGCTGCAAGGCAGCGCGCCAAGACCTACTCGGGACAGGGCCGTCTCTGGCAGCGGCCGTTCGCACAGGCTCGGCCCAGAGATGCATCGGCCATCTCGTCGGTCTGGTTCACCGCGTACCCGGCCTCGATCGTCACGCGCGAAGGCTGTTCGGTGCTTGAAGCGCTGGGTGACGAAACGCTGTGGCATGCACTGTCTGAAATTGGCATTCAAGGCATTCACAATGGCCCGCTGAAGCTGTCCGGCGGTTTGCAGGGCCGCACGCGCACGCCGAGCATTGACGGCAACTTCGACCGCATCAGTTTCGGCATCGACCCTGAACTGGGCACTGATGCCCAGCTGTTGAGCCTCACGCGTATTGCAGCTGCGCATAACTCGGTGATCATCGACGACGTGATTCCGTCGCACACCGGCAAGGGCGCTGACTTCAGGCTCGCCGAGCTGGCGTATGAGGATTACCCGGGCCTTTACCACATGGTGGAGATTCGCGAAGAGGACTGGCAGCTACTGCCTGACGTTCCGGCGGGTCGCGATGCCGTCAATTTGATGCCCGATGTGGTCGATCAATTGCGTGACAAGCACTACATCGTCGGTCAGTTGCAACGCGTGATCTTCTTCGAACCGGGCGTCAAGGAGACCGACTGGAGCGCCACCGACGTGGTGCAAGGCGTTGACGGCAAGGCCCGTCGCTGGGTGTACCTGCACTACTTCAAGGAAGGCCAGCCTTCGTTGAACTGGCTGGACCCAAGTTTTGCGGCGCAACAGATGATCATCGGTGACGCCTTGCACGCCATCGACGTGTCGGGTGCCCGCGTTCTGCGCCTGGATGCCAACGGCTTTCTGGGTGTGGAGCGTCGCGCCGAGGGCACGGCCTGGTCGGAAGGTCATCCCTTGTCGATCACGGGCAACCAGTTACTGGCCGGTGCCATCCGCAAGGCGGGGGGCTTCAGCTTCCAGGAACTGAACCTGACGCTGGACGACATTGCGGCCATGGGCAACGGTGGCGCTGACCTGTCCTACGACTTCATCACGCGACCGGCTTATCAGCATGCGCTGTTGACGGGGACGACCGAGTTTCTGCGCTTGATGTTGCGTCAGGTTCACGCGTTCGGCATTGACCCGGCGTCGCTGATCCATGCGCTGCAGAATCACGACGAACTGACGCTGGAGCTGGTGCATTTCTGGACGTTGCACGCTCACGACACCTATCACTATCAAGGGCAGACCTTCCCCGGCAACATCCTGCGCGAGCACATCCGCGAGGAAATGTACGAGCGGCTGACCGGCGAGCATGCACCCTACAATCTGAAGTTCGTCACCAATGGCGTGTCCTGTACCACCGCGAGCATCATCACTGCCGCGCTGGGCATTCGCGACCTGAGCACGATTACTGACGCGGACATCCAGCAGATCCAGCACATTCACCTGCTGTTGGTGATGTACAACGCCATGCAGCCCGGCGTATTTGCCTTGTCTGGCTGGGATCTGGTGGGCGCACTGACGCTGCCTGCCGAGCAGGTTCAGCACTTGATGCTGGATGGCGACACCCGCTGGATCCATCGCGGTGCCTATGATCTGGCAGACCTTGACCCCGACGCTGAAGTGTCTGAAGGCGGCATGCCTCGCGCCAGATCCTTGTACGGCAGTCTGGTCAGCCAGTTGAAGCGTCCTGACTCTTTCGCTTCGCAGTTGAAAAAGATTCTGGCCGTGCGCCGCGCTTACGATATCGCCGCCAGCCGTCAGATCATGATCCCTGACGTTCAGCATCCAGGTCTGCTGGTCATGGTGCATGAGCTGCCGGCCGGCAAGGGTACTCAGATCACCGCGCTCAACTTCAGCAGCGAGACCATCGTGGAGACCCTTCATCTTCCGGACATTGCGCCGGGTCCTGTGGTGGACATCATCAACGAGCGTGTGGAAGGCGATCTGACCGAGCAGGGTGACTTCACGATCACGCTGGATGCCTATGAAGGGTTGGCATTGCGTGTCGTGAGCACGCTGCCGATGATCTAGCGTCCGAAGGAGCGGTCATTCCCGTGCTGTCACTTGGGAAGGCCGCTCAGGCGTTGCGCGTCCATCCTCAAGCACTCTGGTGTTTCTTCAAGCGGTAGGCGAACTGCGCACGGCTGAGCCCCAACAGCCGTGAGGCGGCCGCCAGATTTCCCTGACTCTTGTGCAGTGCCTCATTGATCAGGCGCTGTTCAAGGTCGTCGATGGAAAATCCCTCCTTTTGCCCGAGCGTTTCCAGCAGCGTCAACGCAGGTTCCACAGGGGCCTCAACTGGCGAGCCCAGCGACAGTCCGCCCTGATGATTCAGTGAATACGATTCGACCGGCATCGGTTCATTACGAAAGATGTGAATCAGGTCAATGGCCTGGCCTTCCTCGCTGGCGATCAGGCCGCGTTCGATCAGGTTCTGCAGTTCACGCACGTTGCCGGGAAAGTCATAACGCAGCAAGGTCTTGAGCGCGCGCATGGTCAGGCCGGTCGGGGAGCGTTCGTATTCGGCACAGAAGCGTTTGAGGAATGCGTTGATGAGCAGCGGAATATCGTCCCGACGCTCACGCAACGGGGGCAGGGCGATGGGGTAGACGTTCAGGCGGTAGAACAGGTCTTCACGAAAATCGCCATTCGCCACGGCCTGACGTAAATCAACGTTGGTCGCCGCGACCACGCGCACATTGACCTTGATGCCATGGCCGCCGCCGACCCGTTCTATCTCTCGCTCTTGCAGGGCGCGCAGCAGCTTGCTTTGTCCCGACAGACTCAGGCAGGTGATTTCATCCAGAAACAACGTCCCGCCGTTGGCGCGCTCGAAGCGGCCGGGGCGTGAATGGGTGGCCCCGGTATACGCGCCTCGCTCGACGCCGAACAGCTCGGCCTCAATGAGATTGTCCGGGATCGCTGCGCAGTTGAGTGCCACGAATGGCCCGTCCCGATGGCGACTGAGTTGATGCAACTGACGGGCAAACATTTCCTTGCCGACCCCGGATTCGCCGCTGATCAGCACGGTCGCGGGTGTCATGGCAACTCGATGCAACGCTTGGGTGGCTGCGTTGAAGGAGGCGCTGGCACCGATCAGCGGTTGCTCGGCCACGGCAGACGTTGCATGCGGGAATGGCGCAGCGGCCGGCGCTGCAGGATGGCGGGGCGCAGCAGACTTTGCTGCGCTCAGGTAACTCAGGTCCTCCTCGACATCTCCCCATTGTTCGGCGGTTTTGCCAACCACTCGGCAACAGCTGTGACCCATGCCACGGCATTCCACCTCGCGAAAAATCACCATTTGCCCGAACAGGCCGCTGACGAAACCGATGGCATAACCGGTTTCGGTCCAGCACACCGGATCCTGACTGTGGCCATAGGCGGCCAGATGTTCGTCAGCCTCGCACGAGTGGTGCCAGAGAAACTCTCCCTCATAGAATCCCGATTCAGCGTCGAACTTGAAATGCAGCGGCTCGACCTTGGTCATGCCTTCCAGCGTATGCAAATGCGTACCGGCGCGAAACACGGCGGTGGCGTCGGCGTTGGGCCAGCGTTCGCGGATCAGCCGGGCATCGCGCGCGCCGGACAGGTAGCCGGCACGCGTGAACATGCCGCGCGCCTGCTCGACACCCTGACGCTCAATGATCTCGCGGCGCAATGTGCCAAATGATGAGCAGTGCAACAGAAGCATGCGCTGGTCGTTGAGCCAGATACGTCCGTCATCCGGAGAGAAGAACAGGCAGCCGGTCAGTTCTTCCGGCGTCGGCGACTGACTGGCGCTTGCCTGGGAGCTGTCGCCACGCGGTGCGTACTGCGAAGGGGCGGCAGGGTGGTCGGGGTGATGATCGGGAAGGTGGCGGTGAAGATCACTCATGGCGTTGCCCCGGGCCTGCGGTTATCGAAATGATAACGGGATGAGAAAGTTATTAAACATAACTTTATCAAATGAACAAGTCCGGCAACTCGTGCGTTCATTCGGATGCGATGAGCGTCACGCTGACGTGATAAGCGCAGCCTTGATCCAGAGCGGTTTCATAAAGACATGACACTGTGATTGCAAAACCGGCACAGCGCTTGCTCAGGTCCTCTTACGGCGCATGCGTTCCTCCTGAATGCGGCGATTACAACCATAAAAGCCGGAGTGTCACCATGTCAGTGTCTGACCCTGTTTCCCTGCTGCAACCCGCGATTTCCGCTGAGTGTGTCTTCAATGGCAACTGGATTCCATCATCGGCACCGCTGCGGCCGGTCATTGAACCGGCGACCGGCGAACGGTTGATGAACACCGCGATGGCCGATCCCGCCGACATCGCAGTGGCCTGCCGCGAAGCGGCGCTGGCTCAGCCTGCCTGGGCGGCCCTGGGCCCGCGCGAGCGTGCGGAAATCTTCTTGCTGGCGGCCGACGTGGCCGTGTGCTCGTTCGATGAGCTGTCGCTATATGTGGCACGCGAAACCGGCGGCAGCCTGCACAAGGGCGAGCACGAGGTGCGCGAAGCCATCGTGCTGTTGCGCCAGGCCGCAGGCATGCTTTCCCAGGCCCATGGGCATGGGCTGATCCTGCCCAGTGCTGCGGGGCGGTTGTCTTACGCGCGGCGTGTGCCGCATGGCGTGGTCGGGGTGATTTCGCCGTTCAACTTCCCGTTGGTCCTGTCGCTGCGCACCGTGGCGCCTGCTTTGGCGGCCGGTAACGCGGTGGTGCTCAAGCCGGATCCGCAGACCCCGGTCAGCGGCGGTTTTCTGATCGCCCGCTTGTTCGAGCAAGCCGGTTTGCCCAAGGGCCTGTTGCACGTTTTGCCGGGTGCGGCGGACGCGGGCGAGGCGTTGTGCCGTGACACCAACGTACAGATGATCACTTTCACCGGTTCTACCGCCGCAGGTCGCAAGGTGGCAGAAACGGCCGGGCGCAACCTCAAGAAAGTCTCGCTGGAACTGGGCGGCAAGAATCCATTGATCATTCTTGAAGACGCCGATCTGGACCAGGCCGCGAGCAACGCAGCCTTCGGTGCCTGGCTTCATCAGGGGCAGATATGTATGGCGACCGGGCTCATTCTGGTTCACGAGTCCATCGCCGCTGCCTTGACCCGCAAGCTGTCGGACAAAGCGCGTGCATTGACCGTCGGCAACGCTGCGCGCGGCGAGGCGGCGTTGGGCCCACTGATCAATGCGCGTCAGTTGCAGCATGTGCACGAACTGGTCAGCGAAAGCGTGCAGGCTGGCGCGCACCTTGAAACCGGCGGTGAATACGAAGGCCTGTTCTATCGCCCGACCGTGCTCAGCAATGTGAAACCCGGCATGCGGGTGTTCGACGAAGAGGTGTTCGGCCCGGTAGCGGTTGTCGTGCCATTCTCCACCGATGAAGAGGCAATCGAGCTGGCCAATCGCAGCGAATACGGCCTGGCAGCTGCGGTGATCTCTCCATCGGTCGGCCGCGCCATGGCCATCGGCGACCGCCTCAAGTGCGGCTTGCTGCACATCAACGATCAAACCGTGGCTGACGAATGCGTCAACTCTTTTGGCGGGCGTGGCTCGTCGGGCAATGGCGGCAGCGTCGGCGGTCCTTCCGACTGGGACGAGTATTGCCAATGGCAGTGGGTCACGGTCAAGAACCAGCCCCCGGCCTATCCGTTCTGAGGGCAGATGGTCACCCGAAAAAACACAGGCGTTACCCAACAATAACAAGAGCGCATGACTATGAACCTGAACAACAAAATACTCGTCGTGACCGGTGTGTCCTCTGGCATCGGTGCTGAATTGGCGCGCCTGGCGCGCTTCCAGGGTGCCAGGGTGATCGGCATCGATCGCCACGAACCACAACTGACGCTGGACAGTTTCTATCAGGCCGATCTAGGCGATCCCGACAGCATCAACGCAGTGGTCGAACAACTGCCCAGCCAGGTCGACGGGCTGTGCAACATTGCGGGTGTGCCGGGAACGGCGCCGGTCGAGACGGTGGCCAGGGTCAACTACCTGGGCCTGCGTCACCTGACTCAGCGTCTGTTGCCTCGCATCGCACCTGGGGGCAGCATCGTCAACATCGCCTCGGTCCTCGGTGCGCAATGGCCGCAACGGCTGGAGTTGCACAAGGCGCTGGCCGCGACCCAGAGTTACAGCGACGGGCTGCACTGGCTGGCGGACAATCCGGTGGCGCAGGAAACCTGCTATCAGTACTTCAAGGAGGCGCTGATCGTCTGGACGTTTCAGCAATCGCACGCCTGGTTCCGCGACCATTCGGTCCGGGTCAATTGCGTCGCGCCGGGGCCCGTGTTCACGCCCATTCTGGGGGATTTCGTCGCCATGCTCGGTGAGGCGCGCGTGGCGCAAGATGGCCTGCGCATGAAGCGTCCGGCTCAGGCCGACGAAGTCGCCGAGGTGATTGCTTTTCTATGCTCCGACGCTTCGCGCTGGGTCAACGGCGTCAATCTGCCGGTGGATGGAGGGTTGGCGGCCACTTACGTGTAACACGTTCAGATGAGGTAACTCCGGCGGCACGGCCGTGCTGTCGGGGCTTTGAAAACAACAATAAAAAACCAAAGGAATCACAAGATGCAGAAGTCTATCTTGCGTACCGTCGTGGCCACGTCAATCGTCGCCTTGTCCTCAACCGCTCATGCTTACGACTTGCCAGGCCTCAATCTGGGCAATACCAGTTTCTACGACGGCTCGCCTGCGCCAGCGGGGCCGGGCTGGTATGTGGAGGAGTACATGAACTTCGCCCGCGCCAATCGGTTTAACGACGTCAATGGCGACAAACTGCAGTTGCCGAAGCAGGAAGTCGAGGTGCTGGCCGTCACCACTCAGCTCATCTACGTTGCACCGCCGCTGGCCAATGGCGCCATGCCGGGGATTACGGCGATCAATACGTCACTGGCGCACGTTGACGTGGATGATGGTCTGGGCAATACCGCCCTCAGTTCCCGGGCCGGCTTCGGCGACCTGATCATCGGTCCTTTCCTGCAACTGCCGACGATTACGAACGCTGACGGCAGCCCGTTGCTGACCCAAAGGGTCGAAGCTGACATCGCGATTCCGGTAGGTTCATATGACCGGAATCGCTCGATCAACCCCGGCAGTAATTTCTGGTCGTTTAACCCTTACTACGCCGCGACTTACTGGTTCTCGCCGAAGTGGTCGGCCAGCGGACGCTTCATGTACCTGTGGAACAGCAAGAACAACGATCCGCAGGCGGCGTTCGGGAATGTCTCGGACACCCAGGCCGGCCAGGCACTGCACGCCAACCTTACCGTGCAGTACGCCGTCAGCGAACAGCTCTCGGTGGGGCTCAACGGTTACTGGCTCAAGCAGTTCACCGACACCCAGGTAGACGGGCGCGATGTCAGCGGCCGTAAGGAGAAGGTCTGGGCCATCGGGCCGGGTGTGCTCTATGCCTTCAACAAGGAGAACGTGCTGACGGTCAACAGCTACTTCGAACAAGGCGCTGAAAACCGTACGGAAGGGAACAAGCTGGTGCTCAATTTCCTGCACAAGCTGTAACTGCCTTCGCGAGCAGGCTCGCCCACATGCCGTCATGAACTGGCCGTGGGGGTGAGCTTGCTCACGAAGACTGACTGTAACGCACTGAAATTCTTTGTTTGCCGGCTGTTGCGGGAGTGTCTGTTGTTCAGCTCGCTGTCTTGAACTTCACCACACCCGCCGATCGGGATAACACCGTCATCGCCGCCAGTGCGGCAATGACCAGCCCCGGCGACGTTGCCAGCAGTACACCTGCCGTCCCGGCCCCGGCACCGAGCAGTTGCCCCGCAGCCAATGGACCGGCTACCGACCCCAGACGACCAATGGCGACAGCCGCGCCAACGCCGGTTGCCCGCACAGCGGTCGGGTACGACGGCGGTGCCAGTGCGTACAGCACCAGTTGCGCAGCCATGACGAACACCCCGGCCGCAAAACCGGCCGCTGCCATCGGTACGATTCCGACTGAAAAGCCGACCCCGGCCAGCGCCGCCAGCAAACCTGCGTACACGAACAGCACGACCCTGATCCCGTTGCAACGATCCAGCAGCACGCCGCCCAGCAATGAACCCAACGCGCCGCCGATGTTGAACAGCATCTGAACCATACCTGCCTGGGGCTTGCTGAACCCTTGGCCAATCAGCAATGACGGCAGCCAGTTGAGCAGCATGTACATGACGGTCAGGGTGAAGAAATAGCCCAGCCACAAGGACAGGGTTGTCGTTGCACGGCCTTCGCCGAACAGCGCGCTGCTCGTGGAATGGCGCACTTGGGCAGAGGACGTCTGCTGACGAAAGGCGTTGGACTCGGGCAGCAGCACAATCATGAGTGGCACCACCAGCAATGGCACCAGACCGCCGATGATGAAGGTCGTCTGCCAGTGCTCGCTGGTGAACATCGCCACCACGGCAGCCAGTGCGCCGCCCAGCGGAACGCCGGAATACATGACGCTGATCGCGACACCACGATGGCGCTCGCTGACCGCTTCAGCACAGAGCGCGATGAGGTTGGGCAGCGCGGCGCCCAGGCCCAGACCGGTCATGAAGCGTACGGTCAGTAATCCGGAGAAGGTTTCGACATACGCGGTTGCCAGCGAGAAAACCCCGAACAGCAATACCGCGCTGATCAGGATTTTCTTGCGGCCGATACGATCGGCAATCCAGCCACCGAAAAAAGCGCCGGGCAGCAGGCCGATGATGCCGGCACTGAAGACCCAGCCCATCATTTTCGGGTCCAGGGCAAACGTCTGACGCAGACCTGCGGCGGCAGTGCCGGCAGCCTGCAGGTCGAACCCCTCGATAAGCGCAACGATAAAACACAAGACGATGGTCAGCGTCGAACGACGCAACGGACTGTTCATGGTGAGCCTCACTGTTGTTTTTGTTGTGGTCAGCAGTCTGACGCTCACACGTTTTTCGAGCGCTACGTCAGGTGAGGATTAAGGTAACAAAAATAACTAAAAAATGAATACGGTCGGTTTTCGCACATGAAGTGGTGGTTTTTTATTTAAAAACAGTAGGTTGTATGGATTAGCTGTGAATGCGGTGTAAATAGTTAACAATATTAATGTTCGATTATCGATCATTGGTGATTGACTGCTGCCTAAAATCTTTCAATTCTCCCTGTGCGGCCTGCCAGTGACGCGCTGGGCCGACGTCGAAAAACAACAACAATAAGTGGACATCGAACATGCCAAATCTTCCCAGGGACGCTGTCAGGGCGGTATCTGTTTCATCTTCTTGCGGCAAAAAACGCAACCTGCTACTCGGGCTGCTGGGTGTCAGCGTGCTGCCCGGTCCGTTGCTGGCCGAGGGCTTGCTGGACGACAGCCATGGCACGCTGACATTGCGCAACTACTACATGGATCGGGACTACAAGGACGACGGCGCGAAAACCGCGGCGCGGGAGTGGGCGCAGGGGTTCATGATGAACGTGGAGTCCGGTTTCACCCCCGGCAAGCTGGGCTTTGGCCTGGATGCGCGTGGCCTGGTCGGCGTGAAGCTCGACTCTTCGCCAGATCGCAGTGGTACTGAGTTGTTGCCGGTGTCGGCGAGCGACGCACGCGCGGCCGATGAATACTCGCGCCTGGCCCTGACCGGCAAGATGCGGTTCAGCCAGACCACGATCAAGACAGGCGATGTCTCGATCTTTCTGCCGTTCGCATTCGCTAGCCCGTCTCGCCTGCTGCCCCAGACATTTCGAGGCACCACCTTGTCCTCTAAGGAGCTGGAAGGCTTGACGTTCAATACGGGCTATATCGATCGAGTCAACAAACGCGACTCAACCAACTATCAGGCCATCAGCATCGCCTCGCCGAACAGGCGATTCAACGGGGCCGCGACGTCATCGCACATGGCTTATGTCGGGGGCGATTACCAGGTCAACAAAGAACTCAGCCTGCGCGCCTATCACGCCGAGGTGGACGATCTTTACACCCAGAACACGCTGGCGTTGCTGCACAAGCTGCCTGTCGGGGATGGCGTCGTGACCACCGATCTGCGCAGTTTTTTCAGTCAGGACTCCGGCAGCGCCAAGGCGGGCGAGGTGGACAACCAGAACCTGTCGGCGCTGGTGGGGTACAGACTGGGAGGGCACAGCGTGAGTCTGGGGTACATGCACTCGAGTGGCGACACGGCGACGCCTTACGTGTCCGGCACCGAGTTAATGGGGCTCAGCGAGCTGACCATGAGTTCGGACTTTCTCAACGCCAAGGAACACACCTGGCAAGCCATCTATGACTACGATTTTACGGCCGTCGGCATCGTAGGCCTGCGCAGCCGATTGCGCTACGTGCGGGGCGATAACATCGAACTGGCCGCCTTCAACGCCGATGACCGCAAGGAGCGGGAGTTTCAGATGGAGTTGGGTTACGTGATTCAAAGCGGGCCGTTGAAGAACGTGAGCCTGCTGGCGCGAAAGTCGATTTACCGGAACGATTTTCCGACAGGTGCCGCGTTTCGCGACGAGAACCAGACACGCTTTATCGTGCAGTACGCGTTGCCGCTCTGGTAATGGCGTGCAGGCGCGCCGACGCCCCGTGGCGGGTGGTCGGCGCGCCTGTCATCAGGCCTGATAGACCTTCTTGAGCAAACGCAGCAGTTCGTCGCGCTCTTGACCGTCGAGTGCCGAGGTAGAGTCCAGGTCGCTTTCGGCGGCGATCTGTTTCAGCTCCTTGAGCAGGGTTTCGCCAGTCTTGCTGAGAAAAATTCCGTACGAGCGTTTGTCTGGTTTACACCGCAGACGAACAGCGAGTGCTCGGCTTTCCAGTTTGTTAAGCAGAGGAACGACCTGTGGCGGTTCGATCGCCAGCGCTTTGGCCAGATCCGCCTGCATCAGGCCCGGATTCTGATCGATGATCGCCAGCGCCGAAAATTGCGCAGGGCGCAAATCATGAGTGGAGAGGCGAGCGATCAGGTTCTGAAACAGTTTGAGCTGTGCCCGGCGCATGGCGTAACCGATCAGATCGTCCAGCGCGGAGTCCATGGGCAACGACGCTTCGGCGGCCTGTGCGAGGGCAGGGCAGGCGTCAGCGATGTCGGATGGCTTGGCCATTGAAAATCCAGTCCTTTTGGGTGATTGAGCGATAGCCCGGCAGTGTGCCGGTGTTCGTGAATGAAGGCTATGGGGCATTCACGACTGTGACCAGCATATCCGAGCGACGTGCCAAAAATTTAATTAATATGAATAATGGTTAATTGACATAACTATATTTGCGGTTTAGGTTTGAGTCATCTTCCAGTCAATAACAAGAGAGCATCGCCATGAGCACTTACGAAGGCCGCTGGTCAACCGTCAAGGTCGAAATCGAGCAGGGTATCGCCTGGGTCATTCTCAATCGCCCTGAAAAACGCAATGCCATGAGCCCGACCCTGAACAGGGAAATGATCGACGTATTGGAAACGCTCGAACAGGACCCGGATGCTGGCGTGCTGGTGCTGACCGGCGCTGGCGAAGCGTGGACGGCAGGCATGGACCTCAAGGAGTATTTCCGCGAGGTGGATGCCGGGCCGGAAATCCTCCAGGAGAAAATCCGCCGTGAAGCATCCCAATGGCAATGGAAGCTGCTGCGCATGTACGCCAAGCCCACCATCGCCATGGTCAACGGCTGGTGCTTCGGCGGTGGTTTCAGCCCGCTGGTCGCATGCGACCTGGCCATCTGCGCCGACGAAGCCACGTTCGGTCTGTCGGAAATCAACTGGGGCATCCCGCCGGGCAACCTCGTCAGCAAGGCCATGGCCGATACCGTGGGCCATCGTCAGTCGCTTTACTACATCATGACCGGCAAGACCTTCGACGGTCGCAAGGCAGCGGAAATGGGCCTGGTCAACGAAAGCGTGCCGCTGGCGCAACTGCGTCAGGTGACCATCGATCTGGCGCTCAACCTGCTGGAAAAGAATCCGGTCGTGCTGCGCGCCGCCAAACACGGCTTCAAGCGCTGCCGCGAACTGACCTGGGAGCAGAACGAGGATTACCTGTACGCCAAGCTTGATCAGTCGCGCCTGCTGGATAAAGAAGGTGGCCGCGAGCAGGGCATGAAGCAGTTCCTCGACGACAAGAGCATCAAACCAGGCCTGCAAGCCTATAAGCGCTAAGGTGTTTCCGGCATGGCTGGCTATGCCGGATAGCGATAGAACGCTACTGTGAACACACGCTGAACTGCATTCCGACAAAGACAATAAAGAGGAATCACCATGCTGGACGTGCTCCTGCTGATCGGCGGCCAGTCGTGCCCCGCCCTTGACGGACGTACCTTTGAACGCCGTAACCCGGTGACTGGCGAAGTCGTGTCCCGCGTCGCTGCCGCCACCCTTGAAGACGCTGATGCCGCAGTTGCAGCAGCTCAGGCAGCATTTCCGGCCTGGGCCGCGATGGCGCCCGGCGAACGCCGCGCCCGCCTGATGCAGGCGGCCGAGCAACTGCAGGCGCGCAGCGGCGAATTCATTGCGGCTGCCGGCGAGACCGGAGCCATGGCCAACTGGTATGGATTCAACGTGCAACTGGCAGCGAACATGCTGCGCGAAGCAGCATCGATGACCACCCAGATCAATGGCGAAATCATTCCGTCCAACGTGCCCGGCAGCTTTGCCATGGCGCTGCGTCAGCCCTGCGGTGTCGTGCTGGGCATTGCGCCCTGGAACGCGCCGGTGATTCTTGCCACACGCGCCATCGCCATGCCGCTGGCCTGTGGCAATACCGTTGTGCTCAAGGCCTCCGAGCTCAGTCCGGCCGTGCATCGTCTGATCGGTCAGGTGCTGCAGGATGCAGGGTTGGGCGATGGTGTGGTCAATGTGATCAGCAACGCACCGGCTGATGCACCGGCCATCGTCGAGCGGCTGATCGCCAATCCTGCTGTGCGCCGGGTCAATTTCACGGGCTCTACCCACGTCGGACGCATCGTCGGCGAACTCTCGGCTCGTCATCTAAAGCCGGCGCTGCTGGAGCTGGGCGGAAAGGCCCCGTTCCTGGTGCTGGATGACGCAGATCTGGACGCTGCCGTCGAGGCTGCCGCGTTCGGGGCCTTCTTCAATCAGGGCCAGATTTGTATGTCCACCGAACGCCTGATCGTCGACCGCAAAGTGGCAGACGCCTTTGTTGCCAAACTGGCGGCGAAGATCGAGACCTTGCACGCAGGCCGTCCGGACGACAGCCGCTCGGTGCTCGGATCTCTGGTCGATGTCGGCGCTGGCACGCGCATCAAGGCCTTGATCGACGACGCGGTCAGCCAAGGCGCGACCCTGGTGGCGGGCGGACAGTTGCAGGGCAGCATCCTGCAACCCACCTTGCTCGACGGCGTCACCGACAGCATGCGCCTGTATCGCGAAGAGTCTTTCGGACCGGTCGCGGTGCTGATTCGTGGAGAGGGCGACGAGGAACTGCTGCGCCTGGCCAACGATTCGGAGTTCGGCCTGTCTGCGGCGATCTTCAGCCGTGACACCAGCCGGGCCCTGGCGTTGGCGCAGCGCGTTGAATCAGGCATCTGCCACATCAATGGACCCACTGTTCACGACGAGGCGCAAATGCCCTTCGGCGGGGTCAAGTCCAGCGGATATGGCAGCTTCGGTGGCAAGGCCTCGATCGAACATTTCACCCAGTTGCGTTGGGTGACGTTGCAGAACGGGCCACGGCACTACCCGATCTGAACCCGTTCAGGTTGATAACGGCGTTCATGAGAAGGGGCACCGTTTATCAGCCAGGCATAACAATAACAAGGCCGCAGCCAGTCGCTGCCACGCTCACCACGAACCGCCGTGTGCCATTCGGTGTGCGCGTGCCTTGACGGAGAGACGCTCGTGAGTTCCGAACCTAGATCTTCAACGCCGCACACCCCAGTCAACCCGCCGCGCTATCGCCAGGTGAGCATTGGTCATCCTGCTGTCGAGGTGCGCGAGGAAAAGGGCGTCCTGCACATGCGTGCACTGGAGCCACTGGCCGAGTTGCCAAGGCGGCTGCTCGACCGGCTGGTGCACTGGGCCGAGGTTCGTCCGCAACAGACATTTATTGCGGCCCGTGACAACCTGGGTGGCTGGCGAACCGTCAGCTATGCCGAGATGCTCGAGTCTGTAAGGGCTATCGCTCAAGGCCTTCTGAAATACCAGCTTTCGGCTGACAGGCCGTTGGCGCTGCTTTCGGGCAACGATATTGAACATCTGCAGATCTCTCTCGGGGCGATGTATGCCGGCATTCCGTATTGCCCGGTCTCGCCGGCCTATTCGGTGTTGTCGCAGGACTTCGCCAAACTGCGGCACGTCTGCGACGTCTTGCAGCCAGGTCTGGTGTTCATCAGTGACGCCGCGCCCTTTCAACGTGCGGTCGATGCGGTCATTGCTGCTGATACCCCGGTCATTACGGTGCGCGGCCAGCTCAATGGACGTCGCCAGATCCGTTTCGACAGCCTGCTGGAGCAGCCCGGAGGAGCCGAAGCCGAGGCTGCGTTCGAGGCCACCGGGCCTGACAGCATCGCCAAGTTTCTGTTTACCTCAGGCTCCACCAAGCTGCCCAAGGCGGTGGTCACGACCCAGCGCATGTTGTGCGCCAATCAGCAGATGCTGCTGCAAACGTTTCCGGTATTCGGCGAAGAGCCTCCGGTGCTGGTGGACTGGCTGCCCTGGAACCACACCTTTGGCGGCAGTCACAACGTCGGTATCGTGCTGTACAACGGTGGCACCTTTTACCTGGATAACGGCAAGCCCACTGCGCAGGGCTTTGCTGAGACCCTGCGCAACCTCAAGGAAATTTCGCCGACCGCCTACCTCACTGTGCCCAAGGGCTGGGAAGAGCTGGTCAACGCGCTGGAGCAGGACGCGGAACTGCGCGAGCGGTTTTTTGCACGCATGAAACTGTTCTTCTTTGCGGCAGCCGGTCTTTCTCAAAGCATCTGGGACCGACTGGACCGGGTCGCCGAACAGCACTGCGCAGAGCGTATTCGCATGATGGCAGGACTGGGTATGACCGAGGCCGCACCGTCCTGTACGTTCACCACCGGGCCTTTGTCGATGGCCGGCTACATTGGCTTGCCTGCGCCGGGCTGCGAAGTGCGGCTGGTGCCGGTTGACGGCAAACTGGAAGGCCGTTTTCGCGGACCACACATCATGCCGGGCTACTGGCGTTCGCCACAACAGACCGCCGACGTGTTCGATGATGACGGTTTTTACTGTTCCGGCGATGCGATCAAACTCGCCGATCCGTCGGCGCCGGAACTGGGCCTGATGTTCGATGGCCGTCTGGCCGAAGACTTCAAATTGTCGTCCGGGGTGTTCGTCAGTGTCGGCCCGATGCGCAACCGCGCCGTGCTGGACGGCTCGCCCTACGTTCAGGACGTGGTCATCGCTGCGCCGGATCGTGAATGCCTGGGGGCTCTGGTGTTCCCCAGGCTGCATGACTGCCGCCAACTCGCGGGGCTGAATGCCGATGCCAGTGACGCTGAGGTCTTGGCCAGCGCACCTGTTCGCCTGTGGTTTGCGGACTGGCTCGCGCGCTTGAACCGCGACGCCAACGGCAACGCCAGCCGCCTTGAGTGGATCAGTCTCTTGGAAGAGCCTGCGTCGATTGACCGAGGAGAAATCACCGACAAGGGCTCGATCAATCAGCGAGCGGTGTTGCAGTGGCGAGCGGCGAAGGTCGAAGCCCTGTATCGCGGCGAGGCCCCCGGTATGCTGCGCGCCGAGCCACTCAAATGAACGGTGCCGGGCAGTATTTGGCATTCAGTGATGTGGCCATCATCGAGTCGGTACGTACCCCCTGGATTGATCTGGGCGGCGCGTTGGCGCAGGTTTCGCCGATCGACCTGGGCATCAAGGCAGGTCGAGAGGTGCTGTCTCGTGCCGCAATTGCGCCCGAAAGGGTAGACACCGTACTGGCCGGCTCCATGGCGCAGGCCAGTTTTGACGCCTACCTGCTGCCCCGGCATATCGGTCTGTATTGCGGTGTTGCGCAAAGCGTTCCGGCGCTGGGCGTGCAGCGCATTTGTGCGACAGGTTTCGAGCTGCTGCGTCAGGCGGCTCTCCATGTGGGATCGGGCGGGCAACTGGCGTTGTGTGTTGCGGCTGAATCCATGTCCAGAAACCCGATCGCGGCGTACACCCATCGTGACGGCTTTCGGCTGGGGGCGGCCGTACAGTTCAAGGATTTTCTCTGGGAGGCGCTGTACGACCCGGCACCTGGCATGGACATGATTGCTACTGCGGATAACCTCGCCCGGCGTCACGGGATCGGCCGGGAGCAGGTGGACGGCTATGCGCTGCTGAGCCATCAACGTGCGTTGCAGGCTCAGGCCTCGGGCTGGCTGGCCCCGGAAATCGTGGCTGTGACGCCTGAGCCGTTTGCCCTTGAGGGGTATCGGCCAAGAGGCATCGAATTGCCGCGTGGCGTGGACGTCGTCTCGCAAGACAGTCACCCGCGCACCACCCACCTGGCAGCGCTGTCGCGCTTGCGCGCCATTCACCCCAACGGCGTGCAAACCGCTGGTAACAGCTGCGCGGTGGCCGATGGCGCAGCCGCTGCACTGGTGGGCAAGGCCTCGGACTCTGACGGGCCGGTGCTTGCGCACCTGCTGGCCAGTGCGGTGACAGGTGTTGCCCCTGAATTCATGGGGATCGGTCCGGCACCCGCTGTCGAGCTGTTGTTGCAGCGCAGTGGTTTGAGGCTGGCCGAGATCGGACGCATCGAAGTCAACGAAGCGCAGGCCGCACAGGTGCTCGCCGTCGCCCAGACGCTGGACATCGACATGGATAGGCTGAATGTCAATGGCGGCTCGCTCGGGTTAGGGCATCCGTTGGCGGCGACCGGTCTGCGTCTGGTCATGACCCTGGCGCGACAGTTACGCAAGGAAAACCTGCGTTATGGCATCGCCGCCGCCTGTGTCGGCGGGGGGCAGGGCATGGCGCTGCTGATCGAGAATCCTGCCTTCGAGGGCTAGCTACCGACCTCGTGCCGCCAAGGGCCAGTACTGTGCGTCCAGGGAGGCAGCGATTCGGTTGTTCAGGCGACCTTTCAGCAACGGACAACTCATCTGCACGCCACTTCCCACGTTAAATGGAGATACACCATGTGGCGCTACCAACCGCCGTTAGACGACATGCAGTTCGTGCTGGAACACTGGCTGCAAGCCCCGTCCTCGTGGGCCACGACCCCCGCATTTGCCGCACTAGACCTGCCATTGGCCAGGCAGGTGCTGGAAGAAGCGGGGCGTTTCAGTCATGAGGTGCTGGCACCGCTCAACGCCGCGGGTGATCGTGAAGGCTGTCGCTTTTCGAACGGCGAGGTGAGCACGCCAGCAGGTTTTGCCGCTGCCTATGACGCTTTTGTCGAAGGCGGCTGGCCGTCGCTGGCGTGCGCCGAATCTCTGGGCGGGCAAGGGCTGCCTAGTCTGCTCGACGCCGCCGTGCAGGAAATGCTCTACGCCTGCAACCACGGCTGGGCGATGTACACCGGTATCGCCCATGGTGCCTACCTGTGCCTGAAAACCCATGCGCCCGAGTGGCTTCAGCAGCGCTATCTGCCTGAAATCATCAGTGGCACCTCGCTGCCCACCATGTGTCTGACCGAGCCCCAGGCGGGCAGTGACGTCGGTCTTTTGCGCTGCAAGGCCGAACCTCAATACGATGACAGCTACACACTCACCGGTAACAAGATATTCATCTCCGGCGGCGAGCATGACCTCACTGAAAACATTCTTCATCTGGTGTTGGCCCGTTTGCCGGACGCTCCCGCTGGTAGCCGGGGCCTCTCGCTGTTTCTGGTGCCCAAACGTCTAGACCAGGGTCGCCGTAATGCGGTGCGCTGCGAGGGTATCGAGCACAAGATGGGCATCAAGGGCAGCGCGACCTGCTCGCTGGTGTTCGACAACGCCCAAGGCTGGTTGATTGGCGAGGCGCACCGCGGTCTGGCAGCGATGTTCGTGATGATGAACGCCGCGCGCCTGCATGTCGGGTTGCAAGGCCTGGGACACGCCGAAGCCGCCTGCCAGAGCGCGATGGCCTATGCGTGCGAGCGCAAGCAGATGCGCGCACCGACCCGACCTGAAGGCCAGGCCGCGCAGCTCGCAGACCCGATTCATTACCATCCGGCCATCCGCCGCACGTTGTTCGAACTCAAGGCCGGTTGCGAAGGCATGCGCGCCATCGGTTACTGGGCGGCACATCTATTGGACCAGGCGCAGCACCACATCGACCCCGTCGAGCGAGGCGAAGCGGGACAACTTGCCGGTCTGCTGACGCCGATCATCAAGGCGTTCTTCACCTCGCAAGGCTTTCAGTTGTCCAGCAAGGCACTGCAGGTATTCGGGGGTTACGGCTATGTCAGTGAGTTCGGCATCGAGCAAACGTTACGCGACAGCCGAATCGGGATGATTTATGAAGGCAGTAACGAAATCCAGGCCAACGACCTGCTGCTGCGCAAGGTGCTGGGCGACGATGCCCAAACCCTGTCCCGTTTACTGCGGATCATTGAGCAGGAAGCCGTACAGGCCGCGGCCATACCGGAATGTGCTGCGTTCGCAGGGGAGTTACGGGTTGCCTGCGAACGGCTTGACCAGATAACAGCCACCATCACCCGGCATGCCCTACAGGACGTCGAGTACCCGTATCGCGTTGCCGGGGATTACCTGGATGTGTGCGGCCTGACGCTGCTGGCGTTCGCCTGGACGCGCGCGGCTCGTGTGGCGCAGTCTTTGCCGCACAGCCATCCGTTACGCGGCGCAAAAAGCCGGACTGCAGGGTTTTTCTTTACCTATGTACTCCCGGATTTGAACCTGAAAGTCGCCAGCATCAGCAAAGCTCAGGCCCCGTTGCCTTTTCTGTTTTGAAGACGTGCCATGCGGATTTGCGACCTGTTTGCAGCGTTTATTGCGTGTTTAATATCCGGCCTTTAATAGCCGGCGTTTCATTGATGATCAAAGGAACGTACTGCTCAATGCCGCCTGAGCCGCAACCACGACCACCGCAATAAACGCAATTTGCGAAATCAGTAGAACCAGAATGACTTCCAGATAGCCTGATTTATTATCCTGCCATGTCGCACGGGCCAGTTTCTTCTGACGCTTGAAGA
The DNA here is from genome assembly GCF_014358015.1 of Pseudomonas triticifolii. Lineage (GTDB taxonomy): Bacteria > Pseudomonadota > Gammaproteobacteria > Pseudomonadales > Pseudomonadaceae > Aquipseudomonas > Aquipseudomonas triticifolii. The sequence goes on from NZ_JACONV010000001.1 coordinate 294,436, forward strand.
AGTGGGGTTCTTCCCGGGTTATTGTTTTTAAGCGCTCTTTCAGTTCGGCGGGTGATGAAACCGCCGACTCGATGAACAGGCTCATATTGGCCAGGCACGCGCCGATGAAGACCAGCAGGCTGAACAAGAACGGAATCGTCCTTTTGATACCCTCAAACGTTGGATCAAACGCACCCGGACTCAGGCTGAGGTCCAGCTTCGAACCGAATACAAAGGCAAGCGTCAGGAACAACGCCTGCGGCGTTAGGTTTCTCAAAAACTCCAGAAATGCTTTGCGGTTCTCTCCAAAAAACATTGTTGCTCCTTAATCGCGTGATCCTGCAGATGCCAGTGTGATTATCTCTGTCACGACTGAACATGGAAACACGCGAACCTGATTCCGGTTATTGATCTTTCCAGCACTTTTGAAGCGCAGTGCCACGGCGAGGAGTAGACTTTTGTATCGCTTGACCAAATGCTGATGAACCGCGAATCTCGCAGGTTCAAATACCACGGACTTTATGCCATGCGTACCCTCGCCGAACTCTCTTTCGATTTCATCTGGCATTTGATGTTCGCGGATGAGGATCAGCTCGAGCAGGATCTGGCTGTCCGGATGCTTGAAGGATTGTGTGATCAGCTGACGCGGATGTCAGATGAGGAGAGAAGGGCGTTCATCACGGTAGCGATCGAGCGTCGAGCCGTCTGGCTGGCAGACCCTGATGCCAGCGCACAGTCGGCCAGGCAACGCAGTGTGCAAGAACAACAGCAGTTTCTGGACGACGTGATATCCGGCGAGTTTTTCAGCCAGTTCGAAGCCTCTACGGTTCCTGACGACCACGATCGTGTCATCCCTCTTCGCAGTTATCGAAAGGGCGGCCAACGCTAGGCTGGTCGCTGGTAGGTCTTTTATTCGTGCACCGGCAAGGCGTTGCCGTACGCCATGCACCGTGGCGAGGAGAGCATTCATGTTCATGGCCGTTATGTGCTGGCGGTGGACGATGGCAACGCGTATCTGGCTGCCGGACTCGCAGGCATGGGCATCATCTGGCTGCCGGATTATATGGCCCGGCCTCACGTGGACAATGGCGACCTCGTGTCATTGTTTGAAGACTGGCTTATGGATTCGATGCCGATGTACGTGGCGTTTCCGCCCAACCGGCATGTCAGCGTCAAGGTGCGGGTATTCATCGACTGGGTGGCTGAATTAATGGCCGAGCATGCGCCTCTCAAGACCCCTGGCACAGCCTAGCGGCGTGCTGACAGCTGTTGCGGTGCCAGAAAGGCATCGTGAAAATACTGACGAAACGCTTGCATCGCGGGCGTAAAAGCACGTTCGCGGTGCCAGGCAAGGCCCACGCTCATGGGCGTCACCTTGTCAGTCACCGTAATGGTTTCAATGCGCTTGCCCTCAAGCGACCAGGGCCTGTGCACCAGGTCTGAAAGAATCGCCACGCCGCTGCCGTTGGCGACCATGCTGCGCACAGCCTCGACCGAACTGGTGCGCACCCGCACGGCAGGTGTCTGACGCGCCAGTTTCCAGTAGCGCATTGCACTCTGCTCGGCTTCATCGACCGTCAGCAGGATATACGGCTCCTTGGCCACATCGGCAAGGCTCACCATATCGCGCTGGCATAACGGGTGATGGCTGGGCAGCCAGAGACGCCGCTCAGAGTTAAACAGCGTTTCGGACACGATATCCGCATGGGTGATGTTTTCCGTGAGCACCACGGCCATGTCGAAGCAGCCCTCCAGCAAGCCTTGTTCGATGGCCTGGCGCTCCTGTTCATGGACCTGAATCGAAACGTCCGGGTGCCAGTGTTCCAGCCGTTGCAGGTGGTGTGGCAGAAAATAACCGATCACGGTGTAACTGGCGGCCAGGCGCAGCAAACCGCTGGCGCGCACGTCAGGCAGTGGACTGTTCAGCGCATCATCGACGCTGCGCAGGATCACGTAGGCGCGGTTAAGAAAGTGCCGTCCGGCATCCGTCAGCGTCATGCCCTGAGCTGAGCGCTGAAACAACAGGCTGCCCAGGATGTGCTCCAGTTCCTTGATCGCCGTGGTCACCGCCGACTGGGAAATATTGAGGTGAATGGCCGCCTGAGAGATCTGCCCGATTTCGGCAGTAGCGACAAAATAGCGAATCTGGCGAAGGGTGAGAGACATCGGCGTTCCTTCAGGCAGCCATCTGTTTTTCGAATAAAGGGCTATCTGTTAATAGATCTACCCAAGGGGGTAGCGAGGAATCTAACGTTGTCCGGGCGATATCGCAATTTGATGTCAGGAGGGCGCGACATGCGGACAGTCGATTTCAATTCGGACATGGGTGAAAGCTTCGGTGCCTGGACCATTGGTGATGGTGTGGATACCGAACTCATGAAGTACATCAGTTCAGCCAACGTGGCGACCGGTTTTCACGCGGGCGACCCCGGCACCATGCGCCGCACCGTCGAACAGGCCAAGCGCCTCGGGGTTGCGGTCGGCGCGCATCCAGGCTTCCACGATCTGGTCGGGTTCGGCCGTCGCCATATTCAGGCACCGGCGCAGGAGCTGGTGGACGACATGCTTTACCAGCTTGGTGCCCTGAGAGAAATCGCTCGTGCTCAAGGCGTAAAGCTGCAACATTTCAAGCCTCACGGTGCGTTGTACATGCACCTGGCCCGCGACGAAGAGGCGGCGCGGCTGCTGGTCGAAAACCTGCAGCGTCTGGAGCCTGAACTGCTGCTGTACTGCATGCCAGGTTCGGTGATCTGCAAGATCGCGCAGGATCTGGGGCAGCCGGTCATTCGTGAGTTCTACGCTGACCGGGCTTACGATCTCAGCGGCTCGATTGTCTTTACCCGAAACGTTCAGGCTTATGACCCGGCAAAAGTCGCGGCGCGTGTGCTGCAAGCCTGCCAGGAAGGCATCGTGCGCACGGTCGAAGACGAAGACCTGAGCATCGAATTCGATTCCATTTGCCTGCACAGCGACACACCGGGTGCGCTGGACCTGGCCGAAGCCACGCGCAAGGCGCTGGATAACGCTGGCATTCAGGTAAAGGCTCCCCGTTGATCACGCAAGGACATCCGGCACGCAGAGGCCGGGTCCCGTTACCATTTATTGCCTGCCGTTCTCCAATCCATACAAGAGGGACAGACATGGCCGACTATCAATCCAGCGGAGGACGGGCATGAACGATCCGATCCGCTACAGTTTTGGCGCTGATGAACACCTGTTTGCCGAAGTCAGCGAAAGCATGTCGCTGGAAGCCTTTTTCAAGGGAATGGCGGTGACCCGGGCCGTCGAACGGTTGCAGCTCGACGGCGTGCTGGATGTCTGCCTGGCCAATGCCTCGTTCCAGATTCGTTTTGACCCGGACCGCATAGCGCCGCAAGCCTTGCTTGATGCGGTGCGAAGCGCAGAAGCGGGTGCTGTCGCGGAACGTACGCTGCAGACCCGGATTATCGAGATTCCGGTGCTGTACAACGATCCCTGGACCCATGAAACCCTGATGCGCTTCCGTGACCGCCATCAGGATCCGAGCGCCACGGACCTTGAGTATGCGGCGCGGATCAATAACCTGGCCGACGTCGACGCGTTTATCGCCGCGCACAGTGGTGCGCCGTGGTTCGTGTCGATGGTGGGCTTCGTTGCCGGCCTGCCATTCATGTTCCAGATGGTCGAGCGTGAGCGCCAGTTGCAGGTCCCCAAATACCTGCGCCCGCGCACCGATACGCCCAAACTGACCCTGGGTCATGGCGGCTGCTTTGGCTGCATTTACTCGGTGCGCGGTGCGGGTGGTTATCAGATGTTCGGCGTCACGCCCGCCCCGATCTACGACCCGCAGCAGCAATTGGCCTACCTGAAAGAGCACATGGTGTTCTTCAGGCCGGGCGATATCGTGCAATTCAAGCCCATTGACCGCGAAGCCTACGATCTGGCCGTCGCCGAAGTGGACGCAGGACGCTTCGATTTGCGGATCCGTTCGGTCGAGTTTTCGCTCGACCGTTTTCTGGCCGACCCGGCCGGTTATCCAGCTTCATTGCAGGAGGTGCTGGCATGATCAAGGTGCTTAAACCGGGACTGGCGACTTCTGTTCAGGATCTGGGCCGTGAAGGCTATTACCACTTGGGCATTCCTCCGTCGGGCGCGCTCGATCAGTATGCGCTTAGCGCGGCCAACCATCTGGTTGGCAACCCCCCGGGCGCTGCCGGTCTTGAGTGCACACTGGTCGGGCCTGAGCTGGAGTTTCAATGTGATGCGCTGGTGGCGGTGTGCGGCGCGCACATGACGCCTCGTGTGGATGGCAAGGACATGCATCACGACACGGCGTTTGAAGTAAAGGCCGGGCAGGTGCTGCGCTTTGACTTCCCCAAGGATGGCGCTCGTGCCTATCTGGCGGTGGCGGGCGGTATCGACGTGCCGTTGGTGTTGGGCAGTCGCTCGACTTACACCCTGGGCGCGTTGGGCGGTTTTGAAGGGCGACGTCTGGCGGTCAATGATCAATTGCCGATTGGCGCACCCAGCGGCAAAGGCCGGGCGGGGGCCAGCCTGCCGATGGCCTTGCGTCAGTCGCTGGGTGGCGAAGTCTATCTGCGCGTGGTGCCGGGGTTGTATTACGAACGTCTGACCGAATATGCGGCAACCAGCTTTTTCTCCGAGTCCTGGACGGTCGGTTCGGAGGCCGATCGTATCGGCTATCGCTTCAAGGGCGGCAAGGCACTGACGTTTCAGCCACGTGAACAGCCTTTTGGCGCGGGTTCCGACCCTTCCAACATCGTCGACAGTTGCTATCCGATCGGCTCAATCCAGGTGCCGGCCGGCCTGGAACCCATTGTGTTGCACCGCGATGCGGTGTCCGGCGGCGGTTACGCGATGATCGGCACGGTGATCAGCGCCGACCTCGACCTGATTGGTCAGATGCAGCCGAATCAGAAGGCCCGCTTCATTGCCGTGACCCTGGAAGATGCCTTGCAGGCGCGCAAGTCGTACAAGAAGAAACTGGCGTGCCTGAGTCGGTTGTTTGATGCCTGACGTTGCGCACTGAAACCAGTGCGCTAACTGTTGGCGTCACTGCTGTCGGACAACTTGCTGGCTCGGGCGAGCATCGTCGTGCGGCACGCATCGAGGATCTCGTCCGCAAGCTTTGAATCACCGGGTACGGCGCGTGACAACATCACCGCGCCTACCGCATGGGCCAGCATGTCCAGCAGCGCTGCGCGTGAAGCGTTCGGATCGTCGTCCGGGTGCATCGTTGCGCCGGATGCCAGGTTGGCCAGCAGCTGTTCGATACCATTGGCGAAAGTGTTTTTGACGTCGTCCGACTGACGCGATGCGTCACCGCCAAGCGCGGCCAGGGTGCAGCCGGTTGCAACATCGTCGCGATGCCGCCTGCTCAGGTAATACTCAATGAAGCGGGCAGGGCTCACGCCCGCTGATTGCTCCACGTTTTCTGACAGGCTGCACGCCGCTGCTTCAGCCATCAGGTCCGCCTTGGACCCAAAGTGCTTATAGAAACCGCCATGGGTGAAACCGGCTTCGGCCATCAGGTCTGCAACCCCGATACCGTCATAACCGTGCTTGCGAAACTGCACCGATGCGGTCTCGACAATGTGCGCGCGGTTTGCTTGCGCCTGCGCTTTGGTAACCCTCATGAAGTGCCTCGATTCGTCTGCGATCCAATATGAGCGCACTATAGCATTGATGTTAACCGTCATTAAAAGTGGCTAATGATGATCATAATCTCGGCAGGTCTTGGCGCTCTATGCCTGGCCACCTCCATGCAAGAGGTTTCCTGAAGATCGTCTAGCCGGAATCACCCTACACTGCAGACTCCAATCACTTACGCATGAGTAAACCGAATGAAGTTTCGTCACCTCGCGACCTTGAGCGCCTTTCTGTTCTGGGCGCTTGCGGTTGTCTGGATGTTTGCCCCCGCGCAGATGCTGGCGAACTGGGGGGTTGGGTTTTCCAACGAGACTGGGCTGGTCAGCCGCCGCGCCGCGGCCTTGTATATGGGGTTTGGCGTGATGTTCTTTCTGGCCAGAAACGCCGCGCCATCGGTTATCCGGTCGGCGCTGGTGAGCGGTTTTGTCACGGCCTGCCTGATCCTCGCCGCACTTGGGGTATTTGAGTGGACGTCGGGCCATGCCAGTTCGGGGATTCTGGCCGCAGTGCTGGTTGAGGTCCTGTTGTCGCTGGCGTTTGTATTCGTACAGCGCCGCGACCAGGAATGCGTGCTGAACCGTGGGAGTGAGCCTGCTCGCTAGGGCAATGGTACAAGCTATGTATGCTATGGCGTCGCGCCAGGCTTTTCGCGAGCAAGCTTGCCCACAGAAGCCCGTGTCGTTCAGCAATTTGCATGGCATTTGAGAGGACGCGGCAAGCCGCCTCCTCGGTCATCTGTGTGCTGCGAAACACCCGACAGTCAGTGACACACAAGCCCACTTTAATACCTGGGTTTCACCGCCTTCCACTCCGGTTTGTATTTCTGCATCTGCCTCACGTCATCACGCTGGCGGATACCGCAGCTCAAGTACTGGTCGTTGAGTTTGCCGAGCTGGTCGTAGTCCAGTTCAAGCCCCAGACCTGGCTCGCGGGTGAGTTTCACGCAGCCGTCGACAATAGGCAGCTTGCCACCTTTGATGACTTCTTCGTCCGGCTCCTGCCACGGGTAATGGGTGTCGCAGGCGTAGTCGAGGTTGGGCACGGACGCCGCGACGTGGGTCATGGCCATGAGGCTGATACCCAGGTGCGAGTTGGAATGCATTGATACGCCCAACCCGAAGGTGTCGCACATTTTGGCCAGCGCCTGGGTATCGCGCAGTCCGCCCCAGTAGTGGTGGTCGGCGAGCACGATCTGCACGCTGTTCAAGGCAACGCTGCGACGGAATTCGTCGAAGTCGGTGACCACCATGTTGGTCGCCAGCGGCAGACCGGTGCGTTTATGCAGTTCGGACATGCCGTCCAGACCCGGCGTCGGGTCTTCGTAGTACTGCAGGTCGTCACCCAGCAGCTCAGCCATGCGAATCGAAGTTTCCAGCGACCAGTTGCCGTTGGGGTCGATGCGCAGCGGGTAGCCGGGAAAGGCTTTTTTCAGGGCCTTGATACAGGACACTTCATGCTCCGGGTCCAGTGCGCCAGCCTTGAGTTTGATGCTTTTGAACCCGTAGGCCTCGATCATGCGCCGGGCCTGAGCCACGATCTGTTCTTCGCTCAGCGCCTCGCCCCAACTGTCCGGTGCATAAGGGGAGTCGGCGTGCTGCGTGTATTTGAAGAACAGGTAGGCACTGAACGGCACCTGATCGCGAACCGCTCCCCCCAGCAAGTCAACCAGCGGCACGTTGATCGAGCGTGCCTGCAGGTCGAGAAACGCCACTTCGAAGGCTGAATAGGCGTTGCTCACTGCTTTGCTGGCGTGGGAGCCGGGTGCCAGTTCCGCGCCGGCCAGGCTGGCCGGTTTGTGCGCTGCCACGGTTGCCTGAACGATGCTGCGCAGCTGACTGAGGTTGAACGGGTCGACGCCGATAAGCTGATGCTGCACCTGTTGCTGAATCGCCAATGCCGGGGCGTCGCCATAGCTTTCGCCGAGACCGATGTAGCCGGTGTCGCTCTCGATCTCGATGATCGAGCGCAGCGCGAAGGGTTCGTGGATACCACTGGCGTTGAGCAACGGCGGATCGCGGAAGGCGATGGGGGTGACAGTAACGCGGATGATTTTCAAAGGGCAGTCTCCCGGACGATCAGGGTTTGAGGCTTGAATGGGTGCCGAGCGGGCCAGTGGCGTGCAACGTGACCGGCTCAGCCTTGGACGGGTGGTGCGCATTACCTCGCGGCGTAGTGCGGGCAAAGAAGATCACGATGGCTGCCAGCAGGGACGTTGCCGCCAGCCCATAGAGACCGCCTTGAATGGAGCCGGTGGTCTGTTCCAGAAACCCGAATGCGGTGGGCGCCACGAAGCCACCCAGGTTACCGATGGAGTTGATGAGGGCGATCACGGCGGCAGCGATGCGTGCATCCAGATAGCCTTGCGGGATCGGCCAGAACAGCGCCGATGCAGCCTTGAAACCAATCGCGGCAAAGCAGATGGCAACAAAGGCAAAAACCGGCCCGCCGGTGGTGGACATGAACATGCCGAATGCTGCGATCACCAGCGTCACGGCCACCCAGGCCTGTTGATGCTTGAAGCGTGCGGCCAGCGCTGCGAAGCCGTACATGGCGACAATCGAGATGAGCCACGGCACCGAGTTGAACAGCCCCACTTCGAAGTCGCTCAGGCTGCCCATCTTGCGAATCATGCTCGGCAGCCAGAAGGTGGCACCGTAGATGGTCAGCGCCACGGAAAAGTAGATGAAGCAGAACAGCATGATCTGCCGATCAGCCAACAGTTTGAACATCGAAGGCTTGACCGTTTGCGTCGCTTCACGGGCGCGCTGCTCTTCGGCGATGGCGTTGACCAGCGTAGTTTTTTCTTCCTCGGTGAGCCACTTGGCTTCGTGAGGATGGGACTGCAACCAGAACCAGACGAAACCGCACAGCACAATCGAGGCGAAGCCTTCAATCAGAAACATCCACTGCCAGCCATGCAGGCTCAGGCCGCTGATGCCCAGCAGTGCGCCGGATAACGGACCCGAAATCACCGAGGCGATGGCCGACCCGCTCAAAAACAGCGCCATGGCTTTGCCGCGATCACTGGCGGGCAGCCACTGTGTGAAGTAATAAATGATGCCGGGGAAGAAACCTGCCTCGGCGGCACCGAGTACAAAACGCAGCACATAGAAGCTGGTTTCGCCCTGAACGAAGGCCATGGCCATCGCGGCTGCGCCCCAGGTGAACATGATGCGCGTCAGCCAGGCGCGAGCGCCGTAACGTTGCAACAACATGTTGGACGGGACTTCGAACAACGCATAGCCAACGAAGAACAGACCTGCACCGAGCCCGTAGGCCGCAGCGCCAATGCCCAGATCAGTTTCCAGATGGCTGCGCACAAAGCCGATATTGACTCGGTCGATGTAATTGACGATGAACATCACCACGAACAGCGGTAGTACGTGGCGCTTCACCTTGCTGGCCGCACGGGCAAGCACCGTGGGGTCCGACGCGTAAGGGACGGTATTCAAAGGGCGACTCCCATCTATTGTTTTTTTGGGGATGAGCCGATCATGGACGCTGGTATTATTCCCGTCTAATCTAGATTGTGATTTGATTGATACCTGGAATGAATCAATGTTCGAGCTGGCACAACTTCGCTGCTTCACCACGGTGGCCACGGAATTGAATTTTCGTCGGGCCGCTGAACGTCTGAATATGACCCAGCCGCCGTTGAGCCGACAGATTCAACTGCTTGAGCACAACCTGGGCGTCGAGTTGTTCACGCGCAGCACTCGCAGCGTGGCGCTGACGGCAGCGGGTCGAGCATTTTTCATTGAAGCGCAGACGTTGCTGGAGCGTGCACAGCAGGCGGCCATTTCCGCACGACGCTTTGCTGAAGGTGACATCGGCTCCGTGACGATCAGCTTCGTTGGCAGTGCGGTCTACGAGTTCTTGCCCAAGGTGATCACCGAAGCCAGGCTCAACCAGCCACAGGTGAAGATATCCCTCACCGAGATGAATACCTACCAGCAGCATGAAGCGCTCAGGGCGCGGCGTATCGACCTGGGTATCGTGCGTGCGCCGTTGTTTCAGCCAGGTTATGAGACTGAATGCCTGGTACGTGAGCCGTTCGTGCTCGCGGTGCCCGGCAGTCATCCGCTGGCGCAGGCCGCGTCGGTGGCGGTCGAGGATCTGGATGGCGTACCGTTTCTGATGTATTCGCATTCGGCCTATCCGCCGTTCAATGAGTTGCTGACCGGCATGTTTCGTTCGGCCCGCGTGGCACCCGAGTACGTGCAATGGCTGGGCTCGTCGTTGACCATTCTGGCGCTGGTCAATGCGGGCATGGGCCTGGCGTTGGTGCCGCGCTGCGCGACCAATGTGGTGTTCAAGGATGTGGTGTTTCGCGAGATCGATCTGGGCGAGGGCGTGCAAAGCGAGCTGCATCTGGTGTGGCGTACCGACAACGATAATCCGGCGTGCATCATGCTGCTGGAAGCCATTCGTGCAGCAGTGAGGGGTGATACGAATATTTGACGTTATTTGCGCCGAAACCCCATGCGACTCATGGCCGTCTACTATCATTCGTTCAATCGATAGTCACCATCAAGAAAGGCAAGTTCTGTTTTTTTGGCAAAGGAGGAGGATGGCGTCATAGCCACTTGCTCCGCACAAAAGGAAACGAACGATGAAAATTTTCAACCTGCTGACATTTGTCGCTGTTTTGATCAGTGCGCCTTTGGCCACCTCATCCGTTTCCGCTGCCAGTCAGGTCAACGACGCGCAGGTTTGCCACTTTCAACCGGTGATGGACAGCACGACCAGCCTTCAGCACTCGCAATCGGTGGGAGTGCTCTATAGCGAGAACACCGTCAGTAACCTCCAATACCTGAACAACTACCACGCTGTCGCCCAGCGCAGCGCTCGCAATAACGCGCTGGACTCGCGCATCCGTGATGCGTTCATCAACAGCTCGGACCCCAAACTGGCCATCGACTGGTTAACAGGGTCTTTGCAGAAAACATTCGCCTCGGTGACGGTTTACGACAATCTGGATGCACTGATGCAGGGGCGGCCTGACGTGGTCGTGATGCTGGACACCTACAACCAGCTGGTGAGCAAGCGCAACAGTCAGGTTGAGGCGCGTTACCTGGCGCGATTCTACGATGCGAACCTTCAATATATCGGCAAGGCAGAAGGCGCGACCGGCAAGCAAATGCCTTCCGTCTGGGTGCAGGGCAAGGCCGCTCCTGAAATTGCGGCGCAGATCGATCAGCAACGCGAGTTGCAGGTGACGGCCTTGAAGCAGTTCGACGCATCGCTCAAGGCCCTGGTCATGCAGGCAAAGCAGGATCAGGTCGCAGCCAACTGAACCCCGTCCCGTGACTCATCGCACCCGATCAAGGCTCTGCACCGAAAGGTCCAGAGCCTTTTGCATGTCCAGGCGCGCCGAGCGTCCCACGTCTTTGTCATGCCGTTTGAATTCACGTTCCGAGGGCAGGATCGGGGCGGTCAGGTCGTCGGCGCCTACCGGTTCAAAGTCATAGTTGCTGCCGATGGTCATGGCGCTGCGGCGCAGCAGCATGCGGATCTGCTCGGGCGTGAGTCTGGGGTTGATCGATAGCATGGCCGCGACCATGCCGGTGACCATGGGTGTGGCGTAAGAGGTGCCGCAATGCACCGCACCTTGTTCGCCAGCCTTGGCGGTCGAGGCGCGCGTGCAGGCCGACGCCATGATGTCGACCCGCATGTCGACATTGGAAGATGCGCGCTTTTCAACGTAAGCCGGGTCATCCACGGCGACATCATCGCGCTCCGTGCGCTGATGGCCGCCCACCACCAGCAACTGGTCAGTGATGAACGAGGAGGGCAGGCGGTATTCGTCAGTGCTGGAAAAGGACGAGCCGTTGCCAGCCGAGTTCACCACCATGACGTCCGGGTGTTTCTCGCGCAGCCAGAGGAAGAACTCTTCCAGCAGCTCTTCATAGCCGGACATCGCAAGCCCCGAACGGATCAGCGAGTCGACGTCATCACCCTCGATGTTTTTGGCACCGATGCGATGAATGCCCCAGCTCCAGTTCAACACCCTGACGCCGTCCTCGACCAGATTGACCGAGGCCGCGACGTTGGCCGTGATGCCGGCGTCGGAGTTGCGCTCTACGATCACATCAAAGCCCTGACTGGCACCATCCAGCGATCTGAGAAAACCGGTGTTGCCGCCTTCAGCAGTATTGGCCGCCAGAATGCCGGTCACCGTAGTGCCGTGCCCGTCGGGTTTGCGGGCATCCCTGGCGAACACGCAAGTGCGCGGTGCACCGCTGTGGCAGTCGCCCCGGTAGTCGGCGAAATCCGGGCTGTCGAAGTCTACGTCGCGTTCGATAATGCCGATGCGGATCGGAACCGGCGTGATAGGGGAAGCCTTGCCGGGAATCCTGCGCTGGTAGTAGTTGACCGCGTCCATGAAGCGGTTGGCGGTCCATTGCTCACGCGTTGGTTTCTCCTGCTTGCCGTCCGACGGTGGTGCCTCGCCTTCAGCGGCTTCGGCCTGGGACTCTTCAATTACCACAGCGTCGACACTCACCTCGCTGCCCATGCGCAGCACCATCGCGTCGCGCTCCACCAGATTCTTTGTCGGCAGACGCAACTGCCAGGTGTTGAGCGGGGCAATCGAGCCGACCACCGTTGCGCCGAATTTCTGCGCGATCCTCTGAGCTTCTTCACGCCCGTTGAAGCGTTCTTCGATGATCAGGCTGATCAGGTTGACGTAGGTGGTCAGCCCATCCATGTTTTTTGCGACCTCATCTGGTGTTGCGGCCACGACATGATTGCCGGCCATGCTCAGCCACACCGCGTTGCTGCTGTTGCCCGACTGCTGCAACCAGAGCGGACCGCTTGGCCAGTCCGCGTAGTCGAGTTGCACACGCAGACGCTGGCCATCGCGCTGGATGGCCGACTCTGGAACGGTCTTGCCGCCGACTTTGATCCCGATCGGGCCTTCGCCTATACCGGCTGCGCTCAGGCAGAACGTCTGCTGCTGTCTATCGAGCAGGTCATCACAGCGTTGCAGGCGCTCGATGCGCAGCGAGTCGTCGGCAAGGGCGAGTGATGAGCAGGTGAGTGTGGCGGCAACCAACAGGGTACGACTGAACATGCGCAAATCCTGAGCAAAGCGTGAAGTAGCCTTCTGACTGCTTGGCGTCTCACATGGTTCAGGATGACCGGGTCAAGTCTGTGCCCGAGCAGGACGCTTGGGCACAGCATGCAACGCAACGTCAATTCAACGGACGATTGATGACTTGGGCGAAGTTCGTGGCGAAAGCGGTTTGTGAAACGCCCGTGACGAAGGCGATAGGCCGTGAGCCGCTGTCTTTCACCAACGTCTGTCCGCAGTGGTTGTCGTGTTCAGAGCTGGTCGTGTCGACCGCAAGGTACTCGGTGTTGGTCTTGGTGGCGCTGATGCCACGCGCCATCAGCAGGGTCGCCAACGGGTCGAAGATCGGTACCGGCAAGCTGCCTTCGGCATGGCTGCCAGACTTGATCTCCAGCACTTCACGCACAAGGGTCGCGACGGGATCGGTGGCGGTGATCAGCTTCGAATAGGACGGGTCGAGCACCACCTGGTTGCACACGTCCAATGGCACCAGCGTGAGTGGCAGTTCGGAGTCGAACACGATCCTGGCGGCCACTGCGTCCACGAAAACATTCCACTCTGCATAATAGTTGCTGCTGTAGGCAGGCCCCTGATCCCAGATCGCTTGCGCGTTGTTTAAAGCCGCGACGTTGCCGTCTACATACACTGCGCCTGCCATGGCGTAAATGCCGTCGAGCCTGGCGAAGTCCTGCGGGCCGGTACTCATCGACAGCATCTTTGCAATATTGGTAAAACCGCCCAGCGACAGAATCGTGATCGGGTCCTGGCTGTTCTTGATTGTTTCAAACAGGAACGTCCAGGCGTTGGCCTCTGACAAAGCGGGGAGTTGCGCAGGGTTCAACGAACCCAACAGCCCCATGACACCATTCATGTCGTTCTTGAAGTCCTGTGGGAACCGGTAGTCATGCGCCAGGGGTATATCGGTGCCGCGGGCGACGACAGTGTCGAGCCGGTTGCCGATACCCAGCAAATGCTGGGCAATGATCACGCCCCAACCCAGATCCGTTTCGCCACAGCCGGTGACTGTGATGCCGACGATGTCGATGTCCGGCCTTTTCATCAGGTACGCGATGGACAGTACGTCGTCCCAGCCCATATCCGTGTCAATGATAACTTTCCTGTTCATGTTACTTCTCCGTGTGCTGTGGCGTGGGCGTAGAGGTTTTAAAGACACCGGCGAAAAAAGTTGTGGCGCGAGTGTATTTCAGTCGTTCGGTTTAATCAGCCATGCTTTTAAAAGGCGGTTGATATATACAACAGCTTCCGGTGTCCGTCGAGGCACTGGCCGGCGGTAAAGTTGGAAATGATGTGATTTAAAAACGGATCAGGAATAAGGTTCGTATTAAAGAAACAGCGCAAATGGCCGAGAGACTGACAAGCGCGCCGCACGTTGCCCGGCCCGCATGATTTGCAGCAAGCCACGTGCGCTTTGACTGTGGTAACAGAGAAGCCTTGCGATGCTGAAAAAACTGTTGGGTACGCTGCGTACCTTGATGTCGGTGCCCGCTCATAATCCGAGGCTGCTTCAGGCGCAATACGTTGCGTTGTCCCGTCAATTGCCGTTGATGTACTTCGTGCTGTTGGTGAACACCTGGGCGCTCGCATTCACTCACCGTACCGCGCCGCTGTGGCTGACCCTTCTGGTTCCTGCGCTGCTGACGCTGGTGTGCGGGATTCGTGCTCGTATGTGGCTGCGCACGGTCAATAGAATTCCGTCCGAATCCATCATTCTCGCCACCTTGCGCAGCACCAACGGCCTGGCGGGCATCATTGCAGCCGCGTTTGCCGGCTGGTCACTGGCGCTGTATCCCTATGGCGATGCCTACGCCCAGGCGCATGTGGCCTTTTTCATGGGCATCACCGTGATCGTGTGCATTTTCTGCATGATGCACCTGCAGCCTGCGGCCTTGACCACCGCGGTGGTGGTGAATGCGGCCTTCGTGGTGTTCTTCGCCTCGACCCATAACATGATCTTCATCGCCACGGCGGTGAACATCGTGCTGGTGTCGATCGGCATGCTGATTATCCTTCGCTATCAGTACCGCGACTTCAAGAGTCTGGTGAACGTACAGTTAAAGACCGAGCGGCTGAGCAACGAAAATCTGCTGCTGGCTAATCAGGACAGCCTGACCGGACTGCCCAACCGACGTCAGTTCTTTCAGACGCTGGACCTGGCCATGAGTCAAGCGCTGGAGCAGGGCACGGGGCTTGCGGTCGGTGTGCTGGACCTGGACGGTTTCAAACCGGTGAATGATCTGTACGGTCATCGCACGGGCGATCAGTTACTGATCATGGTGGCCGAGCGTTTGAGGGCAGTGGTGAGTGACACGGTGCACGTGTCGCGGTTGGGAGGCGACGAGTTTGCCCTGGTCATCAAGGGCAATATCAGCAACGATGCTTTGCTGGCGCTGGGCAAGCGCTTGTGCGATCAGATGCATGACAACTTCCAGTTGCTGGACATGCCGATTCAGATCGGCGCCACTTTCGGCATTGCGACATACCCGGCAACGGCCGACAACGCGACACAGTTGTTCGAATACGCTGACTACGCGCTCTATCAGGGGAAAAACCACAACCAAGGCACGACCTGTCTGTTCTCGACCGCTCACCGCGAGCAGTTGCATGCCGATGGCGTGACGGAACAGGCGTTGCGGCGGGCCAACCTCGAAACCGAGTTCTACGTGCTGTTTCAGCCAATCATGGAAAGCTGCAGTCGCGAGACGGTGGCGTTTGAAGCGCTCGCTCGCTGGAACAGCCCTGAGCTGGGTCCGGTATCTCCGGCACGTTTCATTCCAATTGCCGAGCGTATTGGCATGATCAACAAGCTGACTGCGCCCTTGTTGACCCTCGCGCTGCAGAAAGCGCTTTCCTGGCCGGACCCTATCAGGCTGGCGTTCAACCTGTCGGCTCATGATTTTGCGACCTGTGAGAGCGTCAATCTGATTGTCGGGATCATCGAGAACAGCGGTTTTGATCCCTCGCGACTGGACCTTGAGATCACCGAGACGGCCGTGATGCAGGATATCGTCCAGGTCCAGCAAGCCGTCGCCCAGTTTCGTCAGCTGGGTTGTGGCATATCGCTGGACGATTTTGGTACGGGCTTTTCGAGCCTCAGCCAGTTGCATGCCCTGGCACTGACCAAGCTCAAAATCGACCGCAGCTTTGTGACCGGTGTGCATGACAATCCGGCGAGCTACAAGATCGTGAAATCGCTGGTGGCGTTGAGCCTGGACATGTCGCTGGGTTGCGTCATCGAAGGCGTGGAGACGCAAGAGGAACTCACCACTTTGCAAACGCTGGGCTGCACGATGGTTCAGGGCTATTTTTACAGCCGCCCGATCAGCTTTGAAGACACGCTCAAATGGCTCGAAATACCGGATGAAGAACGCAGTTTCGGGTGAGCGGATCGTGGCCGTGCGCCGTATTGAGGAACGACCCTTATCAGCGCGGCAGGCGCGCAGGAAACGATCGCTCTCAGGGCTGTTATCATGCGCCCGTCCTTTTTGCGGAACCCCGTCCATGAGCAAACCCGGCCAGACCGTCCTTGTAGCGCTGCGAAGAATGATCGCTTCAGGTGAACTGGCGGCTGGAGAGCGCCTGATGGAAGTCCCCACTGCCGAGCGATTCGGCGTTTCGCGCATGCCGGTACGCATGGCGTTCCGCACGCTTGAGCAGGAAGGGCTTCTGGTGCCGTTTGGCGGTCGTGGGTTTCAGGTGCGCTCGATCAGCGCGCATGAGATTGCGGGCGCGGTTGAAGTGCGCGGGGTATTAGAGGGACTGGCTGCTCGGCAGATGGCTGAAATCGGGATCAGCCAGCAAGCCAGGGATGAGCTTGAAACCTGCCTGATCCAGGGTGATGCCCTGTTCGCCAAAGGCTTCGTGACCGAGGATGACCTTGAGGTCTATCACGACCTGAACATGCGCCTGCATAAAGTCATTGTGGAAGGCAGCGGCAACCCGGCCATTGCCGATGCTCTGGCGCGCAACGATCATCTGCCGTTTGCTTCGGTTACTGCTCTGGCAGTGGACCGGAACGATCTGGTGCGTGAATTCCGGCGCTTCAACTTTGCCCACATGCAACATCACGCAGTGGTGGATGCATTGGTCAACGGTCAGGGGGCGCGAGCCGAAGCCATCATGCGCGAGCACGCCAACGCGACATTGCGTTACGCCGAGATCTTCGGCGGCGGCGTCCATGAGCGCATGAAGGTCATTCAGCGTTCCGATTAATCAGATATCAAGTACCAGCAACGGCGTTTTCGATCGCGAGCAGCAGGGCGTGAACTGGTCGTTGAGCGCTTGCTCGGCCTCGGTGAGAAACAGGTCCCGGTGATCGGGTACGCCTTTCAAGACCCGCGTCAGGCACGTTCCGCATACGCCTTGTTCGCATGAAAGCGGTATGTCGATGCCATTGCTTTCCAGCACTTGAGCGACTGTCTTGTCGGCTGGAACGTTGAACACCTGTCCTGTGCTGCCGACTTCGACCGAAAAGCTGCCATCGCTGCTGGTATCCACCGGCGCGGCGGTGAAGTACTCGCGATGCAGTTGCTCATCCGACCAGCCCTGAGTGCGCGCGCTGTCGAGGATGTGCTGCATGAAACCGTTTGGCCCACAGACATACACATGGGCGTTCGCGTCGGGACCGGCCAGAATCGCCAGCGCGTCAAGCCGGGTTTCCGGGCGATCATCGAAGTGCAGACTGACGTTGTCGGCAAACGCAGATTGCTGCAGGCGCTCGGTAAAGGCTGCACGGTCAGCGGAACGGGCACAGTAATGCAATTCGAAAGGCTCGCCATGCTGCGCCAGATGCTCGGCCATACAAAGGATCGGCGTAATGCCAATACCACCCCCGAACAGCAGGGTGCGACTGGCATTTTGTGCGAGAGCAAACAGGTTTCGCGGTTCGCTGATGCGCAAGTGAGCGCCGGGATGGATCTGTTCATGCAAGGTGCGTGAGCCGCCTCGAGAGGCAGGATCGTTAAGCACGCCGATCAGGTAGCGATGACGCTCGTCAGGCGCATTGCACAGTGAGTACTGCCGGATCGGGCCATCAGGCACATGCACGTCGATGTGCGAGCCGGCAGTGAAGGGCGGCAACATACCGCCATCCGTTCTCACCAGTTCATAGCTGCAGATGTCCAGTGCTTCGTCAGTACGCGATAACACGGTCACGTCGATCATGTCGCACCTCGGATTCACTTCAGGTTGGCCACAGGAATCTGGCTGGCGACCGCTGCCTGTTCGGCGGCGATCAGACGCTCCAGAATTTTGCGTGACTGCACGCCGCCGGCGTCTATGTTGAGCTTGAGCAGGTTGCGATGCGGGTGTTCAAGCAGGTTTTGTTGTTGGCGCTCAAGCATTTCCAGATCCTCTGTGAAAATCTTGCCTTGGCCTTCGCGAATGCTCGCCGTCAGTGCTTCATCCTGAGGATTGAAGTTGCGCGCCATGCCCCAGAAGTACCATATCGAGGTATCGGTTTCGGGCGTGATGAAGTCGACCACGATGCTTGAGGCTTTAAATTCGTGGGGCGCGTTGTAACCGCCTTTGCCGGCATGGGCGACACCGACTTCGATCAAAACGTGGCTTGGCGGTGTGAAGCGGCAGATCTGCCAGCGGTCTACCGGTACATCATCGGCCAGGTTGTTGCCGCGCAGCGCCATTTTCCAGAACGGTGGGGGCATGATGTTTTCCATGTGCCGCGCGGTGATGACTTCCTCGCCCTCGACGGTGGTCACGGGTGGCGCTTCGTCGATTTCCTTCTGTCCGATGCTGGAGGCATGGACGTAGGTTTCGTGGGTGAGGTCCATCAGGTTGTCGATCATCAGGCGATAGTCGCACTGAATATGGAACAGGCCTCCGCCATAGGCCCACTCGTCACTGACAGCCCATTCCAGGTGGTGGATCAACGCCGGGTCAGCTTTTTCCTGCTCACCTGGCCACACCCAGATGAACCCGTAGCGTTCGACGGCAGCAAAGGTCTTGTTGCACGGAAAACCCCGTACTCGCTGGCCGGGCATGGCGGCGGTCTTGCCATCGCCCCCCATCACCAGTCCGTGGTAACCGCACACCAGTTGTCCGTTTTCGACATACCCCAGAGAAAGCGGGGCACCACGGTGCGGGCAGAAGTCCTCGAGCGCCACGATCTGCTGGTTCGGATCGCGGAAGAAGACCATCTTCTCGTTGCAGATTTGCCTGCCGAGCGGCTTGTCAGTCACTTCATCCGCTGAACAGGCGACGTACCACGTATTTTTGGGGTGCATGAGGACTCTCCACGGCTCGATGTTGTTTTTATGGATCCATCAGGGCTTGCCAGATGTGTGGCTGGAGATATTAATGCCACAAGAAATGGGAAATTAAAATGATTAAGTTGATTAACTATTATTTAATGGATCCATTGAGCTGGCTATAGGAGGTTGTGGCTTGCAGGCGATATGGACGCGATCAGTGCGGTTCAGGGCTGTAGCGCATCGCGCAGCAAGGGGGCGAGTTCGTCGAGCAGGGTCTGGACAGAACGCAGGGCGCGGCAGTCCGGGCGGGTGAGCAGCCACAGGTCGGTGCTGCAACCGTCGAGTGGACCGCTCAAGCGCTCAACGCCGGCGAGCGCCCGAGCGGTGAAGTCGGTCAACGCGGCGACACCGAGTCCAGCACTGACCAGTTGCGATACAGCCGACATGCTGCTGCAGCGGTAACGGGGCACAACGTCCGGGAACGCCTGACGGCGCCAGGTCACGGACGTGTGGTCAGGCATCGATTCGTCAGGACTGATCCACGGGACAGATGTGGGTGCAGCTTGTAGCGCGTCGCGAAAATCGGGTAAACCGCACATAACATAGTCAGCCGCGCCGATACGTCGACCCACCAGATGCTCGGGTGGCGTATTGGTCAGACGCAACGCAATGTCGGCGTCGCGTCGGCTCAGGTTGGCGAACGAATTGGATGTGGCCAGCTCCAGGGTCAGCGCCGGGTAGTTCGGCATGAAGCGGGCGAGGGCGGGCAGCAGAAGGTCGTGTAACACGGCGTCTGTGCAGGTCAGTCGCACGGTACCGCTCACGACGTTTTCGCCCTGCTGCAAGGCAATTCGCGCAGCGTTCAGGGCAAGTTCGGCGCGTTCAGCCTGTTCGGCCATCGCTGTGGCGGTATCGGTCGGTATGTAGCCGCGCCGGCTCTTTTCGAACAACGCAACGCCCAGCGCGGACTCAAGCCGCTTGATGGAGCGAAAGGCTGTGGAAATGTCGACGTCCAGTAATTCCGAGGCTCGCGCCAGGGTTCGCCCTCTGACCAGAGCAAGCACCAGTGAAAGATCTGAGTAGCTGACCTCGTATTGCGTCATTGCACAGTTCCTTTGCCTGAATGCCCATGTAGATTGCGTAGCTGACTATCCTAGACTGGTTTCAATTGCGCCGGGAAGTCACTTTTCGAGGCTCCTCGGCGCTCATTTTTATACGGCAGGGCTGAATCATGTCTCGACTTCCTCTGATTGGCGTCACTGCGTGTCGCCAGCAACTGGGCAAATACTCCTCGCATACGGCAGGTGACAAATATGTTGAGGCAGCTGGATTCGCGGGTATTCCGGTAATTTTGCCTGCGCTGGATGTGCCGATCGAACCGGCACGGTTGCTGGAGCAACTGGATGGCCTGCTGTTCACCGGCTCGCCGTCCAATGTCGAACCCCACCACTACAACGGCACTCCCAGCGCCGAGGGCACCGCGCATGATGTGTTCCGGGATCGCAACACGCTGCCGTTGCTGAGGGCCGCCATCGCGCAAGGGGTGCCAGTGCTGTGCATCTGCCGAGGCTTCCAGGAACTCAACGTGGCGCTGGGCGGCAGTCTGCATCAGCGCGTGCAGGATCTGCCCGGTTATCTGGATCATCGCGAGCCGGAGAGCGACGTGGTCGCCGAGCAGTATGTGCCGCAGCATGACGTGTCTGTGCAGCCGGGCGGGGTGCTTGACGCGTTGGGGCTTGCGCCTGGCTTTGCAGTCAACAGCCTTCACAGCCAGGGCATCGACCGACTGGCGTCGGACTTGCGCGCCGAGGCGCTGGCACCTGATGGCCTGGTGGAGGCCGTCTCGATGCCGGGTTCGTCGGGTTTCGTGCTGGGCGTACAGTGGCATCCGGAGTGGGCCTTCAGAGATAACCCAGTATCCCTGCGAATGTTCGAGGCGTTCCGTGACGCTTGCGAGAAATATGCCCGTGAGCGATCAGCGATCAACTACTGAGCTATGCGGACAAACGTGATTTAATATCCGGCTCTATGGCAGCGGGCGCTTTCAAAATGCCCAGCCTGATCTCCACCGGATATTTTTCACATAAGGCCGCTAATGGATACGGGAGCACGACTCAAGCTGGTGCGTGAAAGCTACAAGCTGTCCCAACGCGAACTCGCCAGACGCAGTGGTGTGACCAATGCCACGATTTCTCTGATTGAACAGAATCGTGTCAGCCCATCAATCAGCTCTCTGAAAAAGCTGCTGGAAGGCATTCCCATGTCCCTCGCAGACTTCTTTACCTTTGATCAGCCGCCCGGTCAGGATCAATACGTGTTTCGTGCCGGCGACCAGCCCGATCTGGGCCGCAACGGCGTGCGTCTGCTGTTGGTCGGTGCCACGTTGCCAAGCAGACAGATGCGATTTCTGCGCGAGCAGTACGCACCTGGTGCTGACTCCGGTGAGGAGCCAATCGTGCACAGCGAAGGCGAGGAGTGCGGTCTGGTCACGCGCGGTACGGTCGAGCTGACCATCGACGGTCAGGTCAATATTCTCGGGCCCGGCGATGGCTACTATATACCCACCACCTTGCCGCATCGTTTCCGCAACATCGGTCAGGATGAAGCGGAAATCATCAGCGCCAACACGCCTGCCAACTTTTGATCACCTTCGCCCATTGCACCTTAGCGCAGGCTCCAGGACACCCCCGCATAGACGCCCATGCCATCGCCGGGCGTCGAGCGTGCCACGTCGCGACCGTTGTCGTCATAGCCCGGTGTGACCGTATTGGCGTAGCGCCGGTTGGTCAGATTGCGCAGGTCCAGCCACGTTTGCCAGTCATCTTTGGGCGAGGCGTAGCCAAACGTCGCGCCCAGCAACGTGTACTGATCGGCATAGAACGAGTTGGCGTAATCAACCGCGATTCTCGACGCATGCTCGGTGTTCAACCCGGCGTAGAAGCCGGTGGGGTGGCTGTAGCGCAGCTCCGCCTGGTAGTAATGCCTTGGGATGCCTGGCAAGGCGTTGTCGCCAAACCGCTCATCGTCTCGGTAATGAAAGTCACTGAAAGTGTACGCCTGACGCACATCCAGTTTGCCCGCCGCGCCGCCTTGCCAGAGCAGGCTGTCGAGGCTCAGTTCGATACCGGTATGGATCGTGGGGCTGGCGTTGGATTCGGCGATGACCTGCGACGTGGTTGCACCCGCAGCCTGGGTTTCCACACTCAACAGCTCATGCCTGACCTGTGAGTAATACCACCCCAACTCCCAGTTACCCATCCATCCCTGGCCGCGCCCTCCGAGTTCCAGAGTAGTCGCGGTCTGGTTATCAAGTTTCACGCCAACACTCTGCAACCCGGTCGCCGGGCCGCTTCCCGCGGGGAAAAACCGGTTCGAGCCCCAGATCATCGACCACGCGTGAGGCGGCTCGACCGAGCGGCTCAGGTTGCCATACACCTGCAACTGCGGCGTAAAGTCGTAACGCAGGCCCAGGCGCGATGCGTAATCCCAGTCACGGGTGCTGACAGCTTCCTGCGTGGCGGGGTAGGTGACTTCTGTTTCACGTCGGGTAAAGATCGCGGCGACCCCTGTGGTCAGCCAGAGATTGGGAACCAGTTCCAGGTCATTGCTCAACTGCACAGCACTGTCCGAACCCAGATAACTGTAATCGCGGGTTCGTGTACCAGGCGCGTAGCCGGCCGTGTTACCGGCGGGTATGCGCACGAATTCCGAAGCGCCGTTGTTTGGCAGGCCTTTGGTGGTGCGCAGGCCAACTGTGGTGTTGCTCTGATGGCCGAACAGCGCGTCCTGGCGAATGTAATTCAGCGTACCGCTGATGTCGGTGTAGGCCACTTTCAGGCGGTTGGTGCCTTCGCGCAAGTCCATCGGGTAGTCGTGGTAAACCAGTCCGGTTTCGATTCGCGAGCTGTCATCCAGATAAATGGTGGTCTTGTTGCCCAGCCAAGTGCTGCCTGCTTGCAATCGTTTGGAATCACGTGCGCTGTTAAGGGCATTGGCTGCACGTGGATCGTGGCGGATCTGGTCCCGAGTCAGCCTGCCGGGGGAATCATTATCAGTTTCGCGATAACGAAAGAAAAAACGGGTCTCCAGATCGGGACTGAAGCGGTAGCCGACATTAGCCGTCATGCCTTTGCTGCCGCCTGCGCTGTGGTCTTGAAAACCGTCATAGCTCGATTCGGTTAGCGCAACGTAGTAATCCAGATCACCGAGTACGTCACCGGAACTGATCTGTCGTTTGCTGTAGCCATGGTTTCCGGCCTCATAGCGCACCTGCAAGCGCGGTGCATCGTGCCCTGTGTGTGTGACGTAATTGACTGCGCCACCCAGTGCGAGTGACCCCAGCTCAAAGCCATTCGCGCCACGTCGGACTTCGACATGGCTAAGCCACAGCGGCTCCTTGAGCTCGTAAGGTGTCCCGCCGGGGCCTGTCAGCGGCAGTCCGTCGAGCATTTCAAACAAGCCCGATGCGTGGGCGCCTGGCGCTCGGTTCAACCCGGAACCTCGAATGGAAATCTTGGCGCCTTCATTGTTGGCTGCCTTGGCATAGATGCCTGCCTGGTAGCGGAAAACATCTTCGTTGGTGGCCACGCGACCCTGCTCAGCCCGAGTCAGGTCCACCACATTGGTGGCGCCCGGCACATTACGCGAAGCCTCGCGGGCGATAGCGGCAGGGCGCTCAATCGAGCTGCCATCCACTTCGATGCTGGACAGGTTTACAGTCTGATCGGCATTGACGTGATTGACGCTGGCAAGCGCAAGCAGTGGCAGCAAGGCAGAAAGGGAGGGAAGTGGCGTGTGTTGCACGTGCTAGAGCCTCTTGGCTGGGGCCGTACGCACTAAAGAAGGCATCGGCCATCGCAGAGCCGAGGCCATGCGTTTTCTGGGGAAAGAAGGTTCGATGCTGGATGTGGATGGCGCGTCACGTCTCAACGCACGTCGGCTAGTCATATGAATATAATCATGTTTTTTAACCTGCGTTCAGAACCCTTTACACGGTAGAGAAGTCGTAGTCGGGTGAGCGTGCATCAGCGCGGACATTATTCTGGGAGTCATGGCGTGTCGGAAAATAAAACCCGTGTCGACAATACGGCGAACGGAACCATTTCTCATAAGGGCAAGGATATTTTCTTCGCGGCCGTAGAAACGACGCGCATGCCGATGGTCGTGACCGATCCCAATAACCCTGATAACCCCATCATCTTTGCCAACAAGGCATTTCTGGAGATGACCGGATACCATTCCGATGAAATCGTCGGATCGAACTGCCGCTTCCTGCAAGGTCCGGACACAGACCCTGCGGTGGTAGAGACCATTCGCAACGCGATTCGGGATCGTGTCGAAATCTCGACCGAAATCCTCAACTACCGCAAGGATGGTTCATCGTTCTGGAATGCATTGTTTATATCGCCCGTTTATAACGATGCCGGTGATCTGATTTACTTCTTTGCTTCGCAACTCGATATCAGCCGACGCCGGGACGCCGAAGATGCATTGCGTCAGGCGCAGAAGATGGAGGCCCTCGGGCAATTGACCGGCGGTATTGCCCACGACTTCAACAATTTGCTGCAGGTCATGGGCGGTTATATCGACTTGATCGGCAGCGCTGCAGAAAAACCCTCTATCGATGTGGCTCGGGTACAGCGCAGCGTTCACCACGCCAAATCGGCCGTAGAACGGGCCAGTACCTTGACCAAGCAACTGCTTGCGTTTGCCCGTAAGCAAAAACTGCATGGGCGGGTACTCAATCTCAACGGCCTGATCTCTACCACTGAACCCTTGATAGAGCGAACCTTCGGCCCTGAAGTGATGATCGAGACGGACCTGGATCCTGCGCTCAAGAACTGCCGAATCGATCCAACCCAGGCCGAAGT
The DNA here is from genome assembly GCF_014358015.1 of Pseudomonas triticifolii. Taxonomy (GTDB): domain Bacteria; phylum Pseudomonadota; class Gammaproteobacteria; order Pseudomonadales; family Pseudomonadaceae; genus Aquipseudomonas; species Aquipseudomonas triticifolii. The sequence goes on from NZ_JACONV010000001.1 coordinate 319,236, forward strand.
CGCGCTGTTGAACATTTTCATTAACGCGCGTGATGCGTTGATCGGCAGACCTGAGCCCAAAGTGTTCATCGAGACGCGTAACCTCGTTGTCGATGAGCTGGCTAACATGTCTTATGACGGTCTGCTGCCCGGACGCTATGTCAGCATTGCTGTTACAGACAACGGGATCGGTATGCCTGCCAGCATTCGTGACCGTGTCATGGACCCGTTCTTCACGACAAAGGAGGAGGGCAAGGGTTCTGGACTTGGCCTGTCGATGGTGTATGGCTTTGCCAAGCAATCTGGTGGCGCAGCGCGTATTTATACGGAAGAGGGCGTCGGCACGACGCTGCGTCTGTATTTCCCGGTTGATGAGGCTACGATTACCCACAGTGAATCGATCCAGGCGCTGGAGCAACGACAACGTTCGGGCACCAGCGAACGGATACTCATCGTTGAGGACCGGCCTGATGTCGCCGAGCTGGCAAAGATGGTGCTGGACGACTACGGCTACAGCTCAGACATCGTACTCAACGCACGTGAGGCCTTGAAGAAATTCGAGTCCGGCGCCACCTACGATTTGCTGTTCACTGATCTGATCATGCCTGGCGGTATGAACGGCGTCATGCTGGCTCGTGAAGTTAAACGCCGTTATCCCAAGATAAAAGTACTCCTCACGACAGGCTATGCAGAGAGCTCGATCGAGCGAACCGACATTGGCGGATCAGAGTTCGATGTGGTCTCCAAGCCCTGCATGCCCCATGACCTGGCCAGGAAGGTTCGGCAAGTCCTGGACGGGCCTAATGGCGTTGCCTGATCGTCCGCAATCGAGGTGATTCCAGAGCGCCGGTATTTGTCTCTATACTGGCGCGATTGCCGTTATCGCGTGCAATAACCCGTCTTTCAGGAAGAACGAAAATGAAGAAGTCGCTGATCTGTTTCGCCGTGCTTGCCACCAGTGCCGTTACTGTCACAAGTGTGCAGGCTGCCGGTTGTGGTAATCCGCGCAATGCGTTTGACACTGTGTACTGTGCAGGCAATCTGTTTTCCCAGGCTGACAAATCACTGAACCAAACGTACTCCGAACTGCGTAAACAACTGCCTGCGGATCAGCAGAATATGCTCAAGAAATCACAGCTGAGCTGGATAAAGGACCGGGATGCCAAGTGCAGCCGCGAGGAAAGTAACGGGTACTTTGTTAACCTCGATTGCGCCGTGACGATGACGCAGGATCGTTCTGAGTTCCTGAAGGAACGTCAGCGTGAGTGCAGTTCGACCGGGTGCGAGGCAAGCAAGCTGGCCGAATAAGGAAGCTAATGCCATTCGGTGATAAGGACGATCACCGAATGGCATTGTTCACGCGAGGTTTATATAACGGTTTTCTTTGCACTGCGTTTCAATAGCGGACATCAAGCAACTCAAGTCTCATTTATGAAGCGCTCTCATGTAACGTGGCGCGCCTGCAATCACGGCACAGTTGGAACGTGCGTGAGCCGTTACGTTCCGTCTTCAGTAACGGTTATTCGTAGAGTATTTACTCTTTAAAAAAACCTATAAAAAATATTAAACTTCTTGAATTGCCTTTGGGTCATTAAAACGTACGCCAAATACTTTAGCGTGTTCTGCCACTGACTCGAAGGATTACCACTATGATTCGCGATGACCGTATCGCTCCGGGCACCCCTGTCTATCAAGACACTCATGCCATGGCACCTTTGCTGAAACGTATATCCTGGAGTGCGATTCTGGCCGGTGTGGTACTGGCCATGGTTGTTTCCTTATTGTTGAGTTTGTTGGGCACGGCCATCGGTACTGCCAGTATTGATCCCATGCAAGAAGCTAATCCTATGTCAGGCATTGGCACAGGTGCTGGCATTTGGGTCGTAGTCAGTTCGGTCATCTCACTGTTCGTGGGTGGCTGGGCCGCAGGTCGTCTGGCCCAGCGTGAAGGCGCTTTCCATGGCCTGTTGGTATGGGCAAGCGTTTCGCTGATCACTGTGTACCTGGTGAGCAGTGCTGTCACTGGCGTGGTGCGTGGTGGCTTGAATCTGGCAGGCAGCGGCATGTCGGCTTTGGGTAGCGGTATTGCTCAGGTTGCTCCGGCACTGGGCGGCAAGATCCAGGATCAGCTTCGCGATCAGGGTATCGACTTCAACCTGAACGACATTCAGGGTGAAATCGAGAAGGCCATGCGTCAGACCGGCAAAGCCGAACTGAACCCGGACGCCATCAAACAGGAAGCTCAGGCAACTCAGCAAGATGCACAGAATACTGCCGAGCGCAGCGCTCAGAACCCACAACAGGCAGACGAACAATTGGGCGGTCTGATGGATCGCATCAAGGCCAAGGGTGACCAGGCTTGGGATGCAGCTGATCGTCAGGCGTTGGTCAATCTGATCAAGGCACGCGGCAACAAGACGGATGCTGAAGCCAACCAGATCGTTGATCAGGCACAGGCCAGCTACCGTCAGGCTTATGCCAAGTATCAGGAGTTGAAGGCACAGGCCGAACAGAAAGCCCGTGAAGCAGCTGAAGTGGCTGCCAAGCGTGTATCGCAAGGCGCATGGATTCTGCTGATTACGCTGGTGATTTCGGGTCTGGTTGCTGCCGGTGCGGGCGTACTGGGTCGTCGTACTCAGCCACCTGCGAAGATCGTTTCAGCGGTGTAATTAAAACGTTGAGCTGATCTACTCGAGAGGGGGAACGTTATCGTTCCCCCTTTTTACGTTCTAAAAAGATAACCTGGCGTGACACGTTGGGCTCATCGCCTGGACCTGTCTGGCCAGTACTTGTCGACATGGCTCTGGATCTCGCGCCGCATGAATGCGCCGGACTGATCGGCGCGTTCTTCCCAGCCGAACACACAAGCAGTCACAATGCCGTCGAAGCCAACTCTGGCCAGAGAGGAGAAGAAGACGTCCCAGTCTATCTCTCCTTGATACATGTCCATGTGCTGATGCACGGTCACTTTGGCGCCCGGTGGATTGACGATGTAGCGCAATCCCGAAGAAGCTTTGTGGTTCCAGGTATCGGCAATATGAACATGGGCGATCATGGGACCTGCCTCAGCAATCATCTTCGCCATGTCATCGCCAAAGAAGAACGTGTGGGGCGCGCAGTAAAGAAACCTGACGTTGTTGGAGTCGATGGTTTTCAGCATGTCCAACGCCGGTTGCAATGTTTCGCACCAATCTTCAGGGTGAGGTTCGATATTGAGGCTGACGCCCTGTCTTTCGAATTCAGGCACCAATTCCTCCATTGAGCGCCACCACGCTGCTTCGCTTGACTCATGGCTGTGACTGCCGCCGCAGCAATTGCTTTTGTGCCCGCGCTCTGGCGAAGGTCCGCGACCGAACTCGGAGTTCATAGTGTCGCAACCCAGTTCGACGGCGACCTGGATGGCCTGTTTCCAATACTCTACTGCTGTCCTGCGCTCATCTTCGTGTGGACTTGCCCAGCGATACATGGGTAACAATGAGGCGATCTGTACGCCATGATCTTTCAAGGCTTTCTTGAGCTCTGCGATACGGTCCTTGTGCGCACGAGGCCTGACCCACCAGGGTAGAAAATCATCGCGGGGTGACAGTTCCAGGTATTCGTATCCCATCTCTGCAGCCTTGCGGCACACCTCGGGCAAACTAAGGTGGCGATGCATGTACGGATCCAGCGCTATTTTCATTTTTGTTCTCCAGTGGGGAAATCTTGAGCAGCCCGTACCGGGCCTCGCCTGATCGGTGATTCAGTAGTCGATCCATATGTCGCCCTGAAAGCCTAAGCCCCAGCAGCGGACGTTGGATAAAGGGATGGCCATCCCGCATCGGTTGTTTTGGTATCGGAGGAGGGGGCTGATGGCCGCTTCTGGATCCTAGGTTGGTGCGTCTGGCACTGCTATAGTCCAATCGAAAAAGCTGTCAAAACCTTTCATCAATGTGAGAAGGGCTTTCATTTTATGTCAGAGCATGAAGGCGACCTACGTCGTCCTACAATGGCGGATGTCGCTCGAGAAGCGGGGGTCAGCCTGTCGACAGTCGATCGCGTACTCAATCTGCGCGCTACCGTACGCGTCGACACGGCCCAACGCATTTCGGCCGCAGCGCAACGTCTTGGCTTTCATGCGCGTAACGTCATCGAGCAGCGCCTGCAGCACAGTCGTCCTACGGTACGGCTGGGGTTTTTACTGCAGAAAAGTGGCGTGGCGTTCTATCAAGGTCTGGCGCAGGCGTTAGCGGATGCAGCCGCCGTCAGCCCGACTGCCCGGGTTCGGGTGATGATCGGCTACCTGGATGATTTGAACCCGCGAGTCGTGGCCCAGCGCATTCTTGCGCTGGGCAAGGACGTTGACGCGCTGGGCGTCGTGGCCGCCGACCATCATGAGGTACAAGACGCAGTCGCCGAGCTTGTCCGCAGCGGGGTTCCTGTGCTGGCGATGATTTCTGAACTGGGAAGCCATGCAGGCGCCGGTTTCGTGGGGGTAGACAGCCGCCAAATGGGGCGAGTGGCCGGCTGGTTCATCAGTCGACTGGCTGAGTGTCCAGGTCCTGTGGCCGTCATGGTCGGCAGCCAGCGGTTCCAGTGTCAGGAACTGTGCGAGTTGAGTTTTCAGAGCTACATGGCCGAATCAGCCGGCGACTGGGAGCTGCTGGCTTCGCGCCTGACGCTGGAGGACGAAGAGTTTGCGCGGGGCAACACGCTGGATCTACTGACTGCGTGCCCCGATCTGGCGGGTCTGTATGTAGCGGGAGGCGGTATAGAAGGTGTAATCAGTGCGTTGGAGGAGTTGCGCAAGCGTCGCGTACGTCTGCCAACGGTGGTGTGCCATGACGTCACGAATCTGACCCGAGATGCGCTGCACACGGGACTGGTGCAGGCCGTGCTGTCGCATCCGGTAGAAACGCTTGCGAGGCGGGCGACGCAAATACTGATCGAGGCTGTCGGTACGGCGACGCCACCAGGTCGGGTCTTGCTGTCATTGCAGACAGACGTTATCGAGAGCGTTTGAACATGAGGTGTCGCAAGCGATGCGAAACAGGGAAGGGGACAGGGCTGCCGCTCCATGTTTCAGCCCATCTGGATTACTGTAGATATAACTCAACTAAATGACTCTTTAGTTGAGTTATCAGGGATTTTTATAATAATGTGAGCGAGGAGGATAGTGTAAACGGTGTTTTTCGGAAATACCCTTCAGCTTGCGCTTCCTTATCTGAGTAGGTTCGACAAGGATATGCAGGGACAATGCAGTGTTCATTACCAACCTCAAAGACTTAAGGAGTGCAGCCATGCCTATCTATCTGGCCGCTGATCAGACATTGAACGTAGGACAGGCGCTTGTTGTGGAAGCCCCGGCCAAGGAAGGCAACTTTGTCGTCGTATTCGAAGATGATGAAACCACCGGCTATTTTTACGCACTGGTCCCAAAGGCTGATGAGAATCCGATTCAGGATGCACTGCATATCTACAACGTGGCAGACGTTATTGATCGAGACAAGCCGTCAAACGTCAGGATTGGCTGGTCCATGGACCATACCAAGGCGGTTCTGTTAATCAACGACCAGCCTCATGCCGTATTTGATTTCCAGGCCCGGCAAGGCTATTGCCGCACTGGGTGTCCGTCCCCAAGCAGTAAAAGCTGGTCGGCCAAAGGGCACGACTGGGACGATACCGCGCTCAAGTTGTTTGCCTGATCGCAGGTCCGTCTGGCGTGGCCAGGCGGACCTGACGACATGTCAAAAGCCCTTCATGCATTTACGCACATCGTCATCGATCAGGTTGTCCGGCTTGATGCATTCGCGTAGGGATTTCCTGTCGGCAGCCTTATCGATGTCACGTGAATCCGTAAGCGCAGGATTATCTCTGTTACGACATTGAGGGGCCTGATTCAACCTGGTGCCAGCCAGGATGTCGCAGGCAAAAGCGTTACTCAGGGCGTGAATATGTTTGCCGAAAGGTTTGGTGATCTCTGTAATTGAGCTTGCCGACCAGGCAAGCGAACTGAAACAGACAGAGACGAGTACCAGGGTGTGTTTCATGTTCCATCCTTGAACGTGAGCCGACGGTGGTTGCTGTCGATTATCCAAGGGCTTGCGCAGAGTGTCACTGAGCGATTGCTGTGCTTGAACTGAGCTGTCCTGGCGTGCGCGAGAAAAACCCTTATGGCCGCATAATGTATATTATGTTAAATTTTATCTGTTTGTTACGTAGCACCGTTTGTGTCGCCTGTATCTGAAAACCGGGATTTGCCTAGAATTACCAGAATCGTTTGAAATCAAGACCACGCGCGCACTTCCTCTCCATCTCGTGAGCTTCATCTGCTCCAGCCTCCTCATCCTGCAGAACTGAAAACCAGAATACCGACCCCGCCAGTTGTGTCACCGCGATCACATCCGCAGCCACCATTCTAGAAGATCGCCGAATGTTCGCCACAAGCCCATTTGCAGCCTACGCGTCTGGTCATATTACGGCTGACCGCTCAGCGCCTGGGCTTGCCAGATTGGATATCAAACGCCAGGGCTCAAGCACTCGTACGTGTCGCCAGCCCCAACACCATCATTGATACCTTGAGTCCAGATCGAACGCCCGAGCACCCGATCCTTGCAATATCAAACACCATCGACTCAAATTAGGACTGGTTTACATGGCAGAGCCGCAACCGACATATCCTCTGTTCCCACCTTGGCTCGCCATCGAGCCCATGGACATGCGCGCCGGCACTGAAACGGCGCTGGCGCGAGTTGTCGCGGTGTTCGGTGGCGAAGCCCCACTGTGCTTATCTGTTCGCCAATCGCCGCGCCAATCGTATAAAAGTGTTGGTGCATGACGGCGTGGGGATTTGGCTTGCAGCCCGGCGTTTGAATCAAGGGCGCTTCTTTTGGCCTGGTGTGCGACACGGCTCCGAATTGGCCTCGCTGGACTGCCCATCGCTCGTTCGACCTTGGCGCAGTGGGTGGGCAACTGTGGCGTGCAACCTCGAGTGGACTACTGTCGAAGCGACTATTTTCCAAGCGTCTAATTTTTAGGAGAGAACCATAAAGGCTTTATCAATTGTACGGCCCAGTGGCGGCCGAATTGCTTCTGGCGAGAAAATCCTCGAAGTCCGTCGTTGGCTTCCAGACTTAGATCCTTCCGAGGATCTACTGATTGTGGAAAACGGGCGATTTCTCCATAACGATGGGGACGAAGACGATAACGGTATTGCTGTGGCAATTGTGCGCGTGAAAGCCGTGCGTCCCTTCATCCTCGCTGATATGCAAGCGGCCTGTGCAAGCTATTTTGAGGATGGCTGGCTCGCATGGGAGTTGAGTGACATAAGGCCAGTCACATACCCTGTGACCATCCGTGCGGCACGTGGTATCTACGAGGTAGATTTCCTACTCCCAGACAAACGCTGAACATTGAGCAAGATGTGCTGGGCAGACGCTTACCATTCACCCAGTCTGTATTCGCAAACCCGTTCTCAGCTCTTCGACAGAGCTTGGCGTGAAGCTCAAGAGCTTCTGGGTCATGCGGAGTTCAAGAAAGGTTGACCACAAGGTTACGGCTGTTTTTGCATCGCTGGCGTTGCAGAGTTATCGATGCCCCGCTTTCACCACTCACGCATGTTGATCATACGTTCCTTAAGCTCCGGCACCAAGAATGCGAATAGACGGTTGTATTGCCGATCGGGTCGATAAGCATCATCCCGAGCTTGCAGCGCAGTGCGGATGATCTGGCGCCGCTTCGCCCAAGTCCCCTTCCTGTCTTGTCCGGCCAATAGTTCGTTCTGTTCAAAGATTTCCAGCGTCCAGCCGAACTGCAGCAGAAAGGGTTTGTAGGAGTCGAAGGCCTGGTTGCTGACATTGAGCAGTCGCTCGAATCGGTACCCGATCGGTCGACCATAGCGGGCGCTCAGCACAATGGACACGGCCCCTTGGAATGGATCTGTCCAATGAGAGTTCGGAAGCTTTATATCTGGGTACGCAACTGCCATCCGCTCGCGCAGATCGACCCAGCGTTCCCGGGATTGTGGCGTGTCCTCCCTGCCCAACTCCATCCAGAAAGAATGGAAGTCACGGCGCAGCACATCAGCGCTTACCGAGCTTTCCAATGCCTTTCTCTGTGTCAGGTAATCGTTATAGAACACGAGTTGCTTTTCCGGACTGAACGTCAGGTCATCCAGAAATATTTCAGCCCTCCTCCACTCGTTGACGATGGTGCGACCGGTCAATTCCGGCACTGCGTACCAGCAATCAAACGCCATTCGCCCAGTGGCTCTGGAACGCGCCAGCGTCTGATCGTTTACGATGAAAACGTTTAGGTTGTTCAAGAAGAAAATGTCTTCTTCAGCTGTCTTGGTTGTCTTGGTTGTCTTGGTTGTCTTGGTTGTCAGGCCGCCTCGACCATTGAAGCCGATGACGCTGGCTACGACGTTTGAGGGCTTACCGCCATAGATGGCATAACGCCAGACGAAAACCACCAAGACGTATCGGGTTCCCCAACGCCGTGAACTGCAAGCCCTTGTTCCTTCGGGCTGCTTCACGTACGCCTTCAAGTCTCATCGACGCGCAACTGATCAGGCTCTGTGTCCGGGACGCGGGAAGCCTGCCGGTGTTTCCCTTGGCATACGCCCCTCTCCTCCACTATCTCCGCAGCGTGAAGCCCTTTCCCCCTCGTCCTTTCAATACCTTCAATATTACGTCCACATGCTCATCAACTTTACATCCCATAGCACCATCCAAATGAACATCCGGCGCCAGCGGTACTTCGTAGGGCGACGACAGCCCTGTGAACTGTTTGATATCGCCCCTGCGGACTTTCGCATAGAGCCCTTTCGGGTCTCGGGCTTCGCAAATGGCTAAGGGCGTATCGACAAAGACCTCGAAAAATCCTTCGTTAAGAGCCTCGCGCGCGGCGGCACGGTCCCTGGCAAATGGTGATATCAATGCGACGACCACACAGACGCCTGTATCCCGAAACAACCTGGCGACCTCAATGACTCGACGAATGTTCTCGGTTCGGTCTTCGTCCGAGAAACCCAGGTCACTGCACAACCCTGCGCGAAGCTCATCACCGTCTAGAATGACGACCGCAATGCCCTGTTCATCCAGCTTTGACTTCAACTGCATGGCTATCGTGCTTTTACCAGCACCACTTAAACCGGTGAGCCAAATTACCGGTGCTGCCTCGATCAACCGGTTTTGCATTCTGTTACCGCTCTCATTAAACACAACATAACTACCTGGATTTAAGAGCTTATTTTCCTGGAGGTGCTAGCTGCGCGACAGCGCAGCGCCAGAGACGACGCGTGTGCTAAAAGCCCGTTTCACGCCAGACTAAAACAAGTGCCGAGCGCGCAAAGCCCTGTATCGGTGACTGCCAAGTCCCGCTGATAACCACATGTCCGCGCCAGCTTTGGTCCCTGGCCTGCTGCGGGGGTGGCTGGGCGCTGTGCAGGGTGACGCGGTAGACGGCGCGTTCGGGGATGAGTTTGCCGTGTTTTTCCCGGGTCAGGACCGAGCCGCCTGCCGCGCTGGAAAGCACACCATTGACCAGTTGCCGGGTGGCGTCGCGTTCGATGGCGGTGACCTGCAACGGCAGGTTCAGGCGGCTGTCGCCGTCTGCATAGAAACGCGCAGTGTCGCTGACCTTGATCCGCCTGACGTCATCTTCATCCAGGTAGGTTTCCACGCGCCAGTCACCGGGGTCGACCAGAGTCGCCAGGCGCTCGTGGTTGCTGACCCACACTCCGGCCTTGAGGCCCGGTTCGATGTTCTGCACCACACCATTGAAAGGCGCACGCGGCGCGTAAAAGGCCAGCTCGGCCTGCACGTTAGCCAGCTCGGTACGGGCACTGATTTCCTGCTGTTGAAGCACCTGCATGTTCTGTCGTTGTTGCACGTCGATACCCGTGAGTTCGGCCTGGTGGCGCACGCTGTCGAGCTTGACCTGGGCGCGGCGCCAGCGCAGTTGCAGCTCGGGCGAGGCCATTTCCAGCAGCACGTCACCCTGTTTGACCGATTCACCATTGGCCCAAGGCAGGCGGGCGATCTGCGCCCCAGCCGGAGCGTAGACCGGGAAGCTTTCGCTCGGCCGCAGGATGCCCGAGGCGCTGAGGCGGGTCGGCCAGGGCGCGATCAGGATTAACGCCGCCACCAGCAGAATCAGCGTCGGCCGCCACAGTCGCGCCGGTTTACCCTGCCTGTTGAGCAAGTGCGGCCACTCCTTTATTTCCTTGTATAACGGCATCAGGACGAACCAGCCCATTTCCACGACGAACAGCAGGATGCCGACCGCCTTAATGAAGAAGTGATAGACCAGCGCGGCGATGCCAAGGAACAGCAGCAGGCGGTAGATCCAGGTGGCATAGGCGAACAGGATCAAGCCGACGCTCATCCTGCGCGAAAAATATTCCGGCGGCTCAAGACCCAGGCCGAACAGCCATTCGCGCATGTGCCAGCGCGCCAGGGCAAAGGAACGCGCGTGTAGGTTGGGCATGTCCAACCAATCCGAAAGCAGGAAGTAGCCGTCGAAACGCATGAACGGGCTGCTGTTGATCGCCAGGGTGGCAATCCAGGTGGTAGTAGCCAGCATGAAGGCGATGGACTTGGGCAGGCCTTCGGGCAGCAAGGTCCAGGCCAGAGTGGCCCAGACGGCCACTACCAGTTCGGTGAGCACCCCGGCGGCGGCTACCTTGAAGCGCTGCTGGCGCTGGCTTAGCTTCCACACCTCGTTGGTGTCGGTGTAAGCCATGGGAAACATCACCAGGAACGCCACACCCATGGTTGGCACACGACAGCCAAAGCGTTTGGCGGTGAAGGCATGACCCAGTTCATGGAGGATCTTCACCCCGATCAACGCTACGCCGTAGCCGACAAGACCCTGCCAGGAAAAAGTATCCATCAGGGTCGAAGTGAAGCGGGTCCAATCGCGCTCGACCAGTACCAGGCCGATCAACAGCACCAGCAGGGTCAACCAGGCAAAGCCTTTTGTGAACAGCGGCGCAACCCAACCGATATGGCGTTGCAACCAGGCATCAGGACGGACCAGTGGCACTCGGAAGAACAGATAGCTGTGCAACAAGGTACTGAACCAGGTGCCGCGCCTGCGTCTTACGCTGTCGGCCATCTGCCGGGCGCTATTGGGCGGGGTGCGCAGCAGTTGGTTGTCCTGAAGGAAGCTGGCCATCACCAGCACATCCTCGATCTCGGGACGCAGAGTGGTGTGGCGGGCGATATCGGCAGCGATGACATCTGCCTCGGCCATCTGCCAACGGCTGAGGATTTCGAAACTCAGCCAGTCGATGCGAAAGAAGCTGTTGCGCACCGGGTCGTGCAGGGTCCAGTTAGGCTGCCCGTCCCCCGCCGTAGGCGCGCTGAACAGCTCCAGCTCTTCACGCAGGGGCGGCAGGCAGAGCGGTGCCGGTTGCATCGACAGGGTGGGCGCTGCGCTGGACTGCATATCAGTGACCAATCATCTGGCGTATGACGGCCAGGGGACGGCGCAGTACCCAGTAGGCCAGCGATACCTGCTCGCCGCTGAGCTTGACCGTACCCTTGAGGCCGACGCGCTGGTCGGTCGGCGCATCAAGGGTGGCGCGCAGGCGGTAGGCGTAGCTGCCGTCGGGCTGCTGCTCGGCATCATGGGCTACATAGCGCAAACGGGCCGCCACCGCAGAGAACGGGTTCGCATTGAGGTACAACTTGACCGCGGCGCCCTCCTCCAACGGGATGGCATCGCCCACCGCCAGCCAGGCCTGGATTTCCACATCCTCGGGCACGGCAATGCGCATGATCCGCTCGCCAGTAGTTACTGGCTTGCCAATCCACTCGCTAGGGTCGTCAAACAACGCGATGCCATCCTGAGGAGAGACCACCCGCGAGCGTTGCAACTGCCCTTGCAGGTAGTCGGCCTCGGCGCGGCGCTCCGCGATGCGTCCGGCCAGGGCCGCCAGTTGCGCCTTGGATTTATTGTCGTAGACGGCCATCTGCGCCATTTGCCGGTGTTCGGCTTCGGCGGTGGTCAGGGCCTGGCGTGCGACATCCAGGCGGCTTTGCAGGGTCGCGTCATCGAAGCTGAACAGTGGCTGACCGGTGCTGACCTGCTGGTTGGGCTGGACCATGAAACTGCCCAATACCCCGTCCAGCGGTGCGCGAATCATCGCCGGGTGCGCTGGCACCAGTTCACCAGGGGCCAGCACCGTCAGTTGCACTGGCAGACACAGCAACAAGCCCACGACTACCAGACCGATAGCCAGGCGCCCGGGCCGGCGGCGAATCTGCCCCGGCAAACGGGTCATGCGCCGACGCCAGGTCAATGGCTCGGCCTGCAGACGCTGGGAATAAGCGTATTGCAAGATGTCACGCCACTCATCGAGCAGAGCAATTTCATGGGGCGCCCAGGGCTCATCACGAGCCAGCAGCAGCGCGCCGCCCATGACATGACCAGACGCACCCTGTATCTGCATGGGTAACCACAACAGATAAGCTGGCAGCCACTCGCGCCAGTGCTCGCCGAGGTGCTCGGGCATGTCATTGGAAGTGATGCTGCCGCTGGGCCGCTGCTGGCCTTGCAGCTCGCGACAGACCAGGGTCAGCCATTGCACGTAGGGCGCGTTGGCTTCCGGTTGCACCACACCGGACAACGCCTGCACACCACCCTCCGCCAGCCACATCGCGCCCTGGCGGTAAGTGGCCAGGGCATGGCTTTCATTGACCGCCAGAAAGCCCAGCTCAACGCTGTCGACCGCGTGCCGGGCCTGATGCGACAGCTGCGTCAGGGTGCTAAGGGCCATCGCCGAAACACCCTGGTTCACCGAGGACAGATCGGTCATGTACGCCCGCTTGCCCACGATGCCGTACGAACGGCCGCCGAACGCAATTGCTCGCTCAGCCCGCTGCGACCGTGGGGCACTTCAGCACTGGTACGACCGGACTGCGCCTTGACCCGGAAAATCACTTCTGCCTGATCGCCGCTGCTGTCCTTGGCCGTCACCTTGATCGCCAGTTCGCCTTCGAAGCCCGGTGGCGGTGTGCCTTCGAACAGACCGGTGGCGCTGTTGAAGGTCAACCAGGTCGGCAGCGCACGCCCGTCAGCCTGGGTCGCCTTGAGCACTATGCCCGGCTGTGGATCGCTATGACCAAAGGCATCGGCCGGGACGGTGAAGGACAGGCGGTCGCTGGTTGTAAACGACTGATCGTCCATACCGCGCAAGATGGTCAGGCCCGATTGCCCGGTAGGTGAAATGACCACCGAAAAAATCCCCCGACCACCGTCGGTCTGGGTGCGCTGCAAGTCATTGAACGGCGTCGGCGATAGCGGCGAGTAGCGCTCGTTGGCCGGGCTGAAACTGCCACTGGAGGAGACAAACGAGGTCCCCGTGCCGACAAGCGCCGTGTTACTGAACGTGGTGGGCACAACCGGGGCATTGGTCGTTCTGATGATCAGGGTTTCGCTGATCATCTGGTTCGCGCTCCAGTCCGGCGTCGCGACGGTGTCAACCACTGTCTCAGCGACGATCTGCAACGGCGTCTGCTCTAGCACAGTAATCGGTTGCACCGGTTGCGGATTGTTCGGTACCTGCGGATCCGGCAGCTGCACCGGAGTAGTGACTACTGGCGGCTCGGGCGTAACCGGAGTGACTGGTGTCACCGGTGGCGTTACCGGGGTCACAGGCGTCACCGGGTCCGTAGGTGTGGTCGGTGGCGTCACCGGGGGCGTCGGCGTTCCCGGATCAGTCGGTGTCGTTGGCGGTGTACCACCGCCACCCGAGGGCACCGCCGCAGCCACTTGCAAGTTAAAGATGCTACTCGCCGAGGTTGCCGACAGGTCGGTAGCTGTCACCACAATGCTCAGGTTTTCCACCGCCGTCGGCGTACCGCTGAAAGTGCGGGTTGCCGCGTCGAAGGTCAGCCAGGCAGGCAACGGTGCGCCACCGTTCAGGGTCGCGGTATAGGTCAGGGTATCCCCTGCATCGACATCGGCGAACGTACCGACCGGCACCACATACAGCAATGGCGTTCTGACCGTCACTTGCTGGGTAGTCAGTGCAGTGGCAACCAGCGGCGCATCGTTGGCCCCATTAATGGTGATGGTCAGGGTCGAAGTGCTGGTGGCCGCCGTATTGTCGGCCAAGGTGTAGGTGAAAGTTTCGGTCAGTGTGTCGGCGTTGGTGCGCAGTGCCTGCACTGCCGCATTGCTGTTATCGACCGTGTACGTATAAGTGCCGTCGGCATTGAGAGTCAGGCTGCCGTAAGTACCGGTCTGCGCCGTACCCACCGTGCCACCGGCAATCGCGGTGACGGTCTTGGTGTTGCTGCTCTGATCGTTATTGAGCACGTTGCCGGTCGGGTTAACCCCGGCAGTGGCGTTGGCGATCCCGCCCGCCTCGGTAGCGCTGGCGGTATCGGCAACGGCGACCGGTGCCGAGTAGCTGCTGACAGTGATGGTGAACGTCTGTTCCAACTGGTTACCACCGCTGTCGGTGGTACGGATACGCACCGAATAGATGCCGTCGCCCAGCGTCGCCGGGTCATTGACCGTCAGGTTATTGCCGTTTACAAGTGTGAACGCGGTGTTATTGGTGTCACCCGCGCCGGAGACCAAGGCGTAGGTGAAGGTGTCACCCACGCTTGCGTCGGTAGTGGACAAGACGCCAACCAGAGCGTTGGCACCACTGGTGGTCTGCACGCTGGCGTTGCTCAGGTTCAACAGCGTCGGCGCATTGCCGTTGATCGAGTCGTTGGCCTGGCTGATCGGGATGGTAAAGGCTGTGTTCTGGTTACCGGCAGCGTCGGCCAGCACTATGCTGACCGGCACATCACTGCCTGCGGCGACATCGGTGCCACCCGATGCAACGGTGAACTGCGCGCTGTAGGTCGTGCTATTGATGCGAGTCAGCCCACTCAGGCTATAGCCACCGACAGTGCCACTGACCAGAGTCAGGGGCGAACCACCATCATTGGCGACGGTGAAGGTCACCGTTTGAACATCCCCGACCCTGAGCGGCGAATTGGGCATGCTGACGGCTGTCAGGCTCGGCGGGGTATGGTCGAGGGTGTACGCCTGGCCAGCGGTAAAACCGCCGGCAATGGCCGTGGCGCTGCCGGAAGCGATACCGGTGCCGGAACTCTTCAGGTCCAGACGCAGATCGCCGTCACCAGTCAGCGTATTGACCGTGACTTGATAACTCGAGCCCGAACCAGAGATGGAAGAGATCACGCCCGCAGCATTGCCTGCGGTTGCCGTGAGCACAAAGTCATCGACATCGACGCCAGTCACTGCCACGTTGAAGGTGACGTTATAGACCACCGACGTTGCCGAGCCAGATACCGCTGCGCTGCCCGCTCGACTGATGGAGTCCACCTGTGGCACTACGCCCGCGATCGACGACGAAGCGGCACTGAACAAGGTTTCCAGGGTGCCGCCCTGATCGGTGAACGTCACCTTGTCGCGCACATACTTGCCGACCTGGGCCGAATCCAGCGTGTAGGTGGACGCGGTCGCGCCGCTGATATCGACCCATCCGGTCAAACCGTCGGCCGACACCTGCCATTGATGGTTGAAGGGAACGCCCGCCAAGCCATCAACGTCAGCGATACCCGAGGTGCTGGCCGTCAATACCTGACCTTCGGTGCTGTTGCCCGATAGAGCTGGTAAACCGGTCGGCGCATCATTGGCCGGGGTGATGGTAATGGTGAAGGTCTGGGTCGAGGTATCCACGCCACCATTGGCAGTGCCGCCGCTGTCGTGCAGGACCACGGTCACGGTCGCGGTGCCATTGGCATTGGCAGCCCCGGTAAAGGTCAGATTGCCGGAGGCATCGATGCTCGGTTGAGCACTGAACAGCGCGTTATTGCTATTGGTGACGGTGAAGCTCAGGGTCTGCGACGACTCGTCGGACGGCCCTTTGACCAGATTGGTCGGCCAGTTGCTGACGGTTTGCGCGCCGGCATCTTCCAGTACGGTCTGGTCGGAGCCTTTGGTAAAGGTCGGTGCATCGTTGACCGCTGTTACCGTGATGCCGATGGTATTGGTGTTGTCAGAAATCGCCGTGCTGCCGCCATGGCTGCTGGTATCGGTGGTGAGACGAGTCTGCGTAGCCGCTGCGACGCTATAGGAACCGGCATAGCTACTGTCCAATGCGCGAACCGTCAGGCTCGGCGGCGTGCCGTTGTAATCGGCCACCGGCACGAAGCGAATTTGGGTGCTGGCCGAAATCATCAGGGAGGCCCCGTCACTGACCGTGCCAATGTCGTACCAATTGGTGCCGTTGGTGGAGTATTGCCAGGCACCTTGAGTGGTTGCGTTGGCGGTGTTGCCGACAATGGCCAGGCCGCCCAGGGTGTCACCGCTATCGACATCGGTAAAGGCCAGGCCGCTCAGGGCACTGATGGCGGTACCAGCGGGTGCAGTGACATCCTCAAGCATCGTAGGCAGGGTCAGGTTGCCCACGCCGGTGGGTGCGTCGTTGACCGGCGTAATGGTAATGGTGAAGGTCTGGGTGGTACTGGTATCCACGCCGCCGTTAGTCGTACCACCGTTATCGTGCAGAGATACCGTCACGGTTGCAGTGCCGTTGGCGTTGGCAGCTGATGTGAAGGTCAGGTTGCCGCTGGCATCGATGCTTGGCTGAGTGCTGAACAGGGCGTTGTTGTTATTGCTGACGATGAAGTTCAGGGCCTGCCCGGATTCGTTGGCAGCGCCTGCACTGATACCGGTCGCCCAAGCGCTCACGGTTTGCGCACCGGCATCTTCAGATACGGTCTGATCGCCGCCCTTGGTGAACACCGGCACATCGTTGACCGCCGTGACCGAGGTGCTGATGGTGTTGGTAGAGGCTGCAAAAGCCGTGCTGCCACCGTTGGTGCTTGCGTTAGCAGTTGTCCGCGTTTCAGTCGCGGCCGAGGTGGTGTAGCCGCTATTGGTATTGTCTACCGCTCGGACGTTCAGGGCCGTCGGCGTGCCGTTGAAGTCGGCAACCGGTACGAAACGCAGCAGGCTGCTGGCCGACAGGATCAGTGCCGACGCATCACTGACCGTACCAATAGCGTACCAATGCGCGCCTGCGTCGGCAGAGTATTGCCAGACGCCTTGGGTCGACGAGTTGGCGGCATTGCCCGTCACGGCGATACCGCCCAGGGAAGAGCTGATGTCCGGGTCTGTGAAATTGATACCGGTCAGCGTCGAAATCGCTACACCCGATGGCGACGCGGCATCTTCCAGAACTGCCGGAATGCTGGTGTTGCCTAGCCCTGTCGGCGCATCGTTGATAGAGGTAGCGACCACACTGGCGGTGCCGGTGGCGGTGGCGACGCCATCATCCATCTTGACGGTAAAGGTCGTGGTTTCGGTCGAGCCAACAGCGACATGGTTGGAGGCAGGCTGATACACCAGCGCGCGCAACGCCGCTTGGAGGACGCTGGCCGTGGCTGATGAATGGGTATACGTCAGGCCGCCATCACTGCTAGTAAAACCCGAAGCCGTCAGCGATGCAGCGGTAAAAGTACCTTTGCTCGCGCTGTCCAGGGTAATGGTCAGAGTCGCGGTGGAGCCGGTGAGTGTCACAGTGCCGAAAGGCGAAAGTGTGGCGTTGTCGTTGACTGCCTGACTGCTGGCGGTGCCGCTAAGCACCGGTGAGACGTAGGCAAAATCGCCGCCTGCCAGCGAGGCGTTCACGGTTGCTGAGCCGTCGTTACCAGGCGAGTTGCCCGTTCCGCCGCCAAATCCACCCTTGCCCGCGCCAGCGGCATTACTCATGTTCCCGGTGCTGGTAGCATCCATTTTCAGGACACCGGTGTTCCAGATACCACCATAGGCATTACCGCCATCACCGGCTTTACCAACATTATCCACGCCGCCGGAAAATGCAGTGCCTACGGAGCTGCCGCCACCACCACCGGCAGCTGCAATGTTCCCGCTGACGGTACTGTTAAGGATCACCAGCGTTCCGCTGTTATAAATCCCGCCGACAGCATCCCCGCCTCTTGCACCCAGGCCATTGATACCCGTACCGCCCGCGCCACCGCCAATCTGGGCACCGTTCATCGAGACGGTGCCACCATCACCGCCCTTGGCGAGGTAGTCATAAGGCTGGTAACCAACACCGCCAGTCGTGCTGCCACCCGCGCCACCGTTTTTCTCCGGTTCAAACAGAGAACCACCGCGCCCGCCCAAACCAACGGTACCCGTGCTTCCGACAGCAACGTTTCCTGAAGCATCTTTCGCAGTACCTCCAGTGCCACCGGCCGCAGCGATGCCACCACCGCCACCGCCACCACCACCCGTAGGGTCATTCTTATGACCGCCACCACCGCCACCCGCAGCGGCTTTATTATTGATGACCGAGCTATTGATGATGCTGAGCTTACCCGCGTTGTAAATACCACCACCCAACGCAGATCCACCGGCGTTAAGAGCGACTGTGTTGGTGCTTTGATCCAGACTGTCACCACCGTTGCCACTGGAGACACCGTTGGTGATGGTCAGATTATTCAGCTCAACGCTGCCGGAGCCGCTGTTGATGTGCAGGACCTGCGTCAGGTTGGCGCCGTCGATTTTGTAACCAGCACCGACGATGGTGGTTTTGTGGCCATCAGTGATCGTCAGGGTGATGGTGTCGGAAGCTGAAGCAAACGTGATATCTCCGGTCAAGGTGATGATATCGTCGACACCATCACCTGCCGCAGTGGCTAATTTGGCCTTGAGATCCGTCAGGTTCGTGACAGTGGTAGTCACCAGCGTGTGGTCATAATCCGCCAGCTTCGCCACATCCAGCACCGGCGCACTGATTAACGTCCCCGTGGCGATTTCCAGATCCCAGTTACCGCCATGGGCGATATCACCCGTGGAATCAGTGGAGGCCGCGACTACAGCCCCGGTGGCATCGGCCAAGCTACGGATAAAGCTTTCCCCCGCACTGCCTGCCCCCACATCACAGCCATACAACAGAATCTCGCCACCGGCCTGCATGGCCGAGCCGATCTGGCCCAGCTCAGCCTGATACCGGGCCAGATCCCCGGCATGCAGGGCGGTATTACCGAGCAGCAGCAAACCGCTGTCGCCGTGGGAGACGATGCTGATCGATGACACGTCGTGCATGCCTGCCAGCGCATTGGCGATCTGCTGCACGCCGTCGTGATCGGCATCGAGAATCACGACTTTCACATCGGCATCGGCGGCGGCCACGACCTTCTGGTAATCCGGCACTCGCGAATCAACAAACAGCACTTTCGAGGCACTGCTGGCCAGGCCGTCAGTGGCGCGTTCGGCTACAGCGGGCTTGGCCGTATCAGTCACATTCTTGCTGGTAACTGGGGCCTTGGCCGTATCAGCAGGCGCAGTGCTGCGATTATCGGCCTGGGACGCCGCGACCACACTACCCAGTTCGGCGACAAGGGCCACTGGCGCTTCGGCTGCGGCTGGCTTGACCGCCTCAGCGGCCGTAGCGACTGCCGCGCCATCAAACATGATCCGCGCTTCCAGAGCCAGCGGTGCCGGTTTACGGCGTTGCAGGCCGCGAGGCACAGAGGGGAAATCAGGGCTGGAAGTGCGATCAGTAGTCATAGCGATCCTTGCAAGAAATGCTGTGCAGCGCAGACGAAACAAAGAATAGAAAGGTTATCGGTGTTTCATTGGCGTTACGTTAGGCCGGTCGTCGGCTTGGCCGCGATGACATTGGCCGCACTGCCGTCCTGATCATTCCAGAACGACAGGTCGTTGAACTGGGCGAACAGATCCGGGGGCAGAATGGTTCGACGCGGTTGCAGCTCGACCTTGGCGCGGACTTTGTGCAGGCCATGCACGCCCAGAGAGGCGTCAAATTCCGGCGCGTCGTAGCTCACCGCGTTGAAGTCATGCTCGAACTCGGGCTCACCGATAAAGCGGTAGACCAGTGGCATGACCTTGTGCGGCGCCTGGGCCAGCAGGTCGTAATCGACAATCAACAGCGATGAGGCATGCTCGCCATAGAAGGCCTCCTTGAGCGCCGTCCAGGATGAGCCCACCATGCGATTACGCTGAGCGAGTGTCTCGATCCGGCTATAGACCGTATTACGCTCCACATGATCGACAAACAATCGAGTGATCTCATAAGGGTTGGAGCGAAAGCGCCTTTCCACACTGTCCATGATCCACGCCACATTGCGTACACAGGCAATAACCTTGGCATCAGGAAACTGATCGGCCAACAACGGCATTTGCCCGCTCCAACAGCGATTAGTGTCGAAAATCACCTGTTTATCCGACTGGTCCGCGTAGTAAGCATCGAAAACACCACGCAACAAGCGACGGCGTTGATCCTGATTAAGCACCGAACCCAACTCACCGCCCGCACCAAACTGGGTAAGCATATTGTTGATCAGCACACCCACCGGGCTGCTCATCCCGGCGTGGAAACGGGGATTTTGCAATAGCAGGGCCGCCAGCAGGGTCGAGCCCGAGCGTGGCAGGCCGGAAATGAAATGGTATTTTTGCGGTGAAGCGCTCATGGGCAACGTCCCTGTCAACTTACGGTGCGCTCGGCGGGTCAAGCAGCACGGTGCCGCTCATGCCCGCGATGAGCTCAGGGTGATGACCGTCAATGGTCGCCACCAGTTTGATCGACTGGCTGACCGGATCAACTCGTGCACCAATACGAGTAACCCGCGCCGGGTAGCTCTTGTCGGTCTCGTCGATGCGTAGTTGCAACACCACGCCGGTCTTGAGCCAGGACAACCAGCGCGATGGCGCAAGAAATTCGATTTCCAGCACGCTGTCGTCGAGTATGTCGAGAATCGCTTGGCCAGGCTGGGCGAACTGTTGCTCGCGCATTTTTTGCTCGGCCACTCGCCCGGAAAACGGCGCAGTGATGCTGCACTTGCCGAGCATGGTGCTCATCAGCGAGACATCGGCACGGTTCTTTGACACCTCAGCCTCGGACACTTGCAGTTCGACCTGGCCGATGGAGTTCAACTCGCTCAAGCGTTTGTTGGCCGTCCAGGTCTTTTCGGCCGCCGAGAGCCCGGCACGGGCCTTGTTCAACTGGGCTTTTTGCAGGGAACAGTCAAAACTCACCAGCACCTGGCCCTTCTTGAACGAACCGCCTTCGGCCACCGGCAGACTGCTGATCTTCGCGCCGACCTCAGCGGCCAGAGTGGTGAATTGGCGGGGAGACAGTTGCGCGCGGATATCCCGGGATTCATTTGTTGCCGCAGGGGCTGCCGCCTGCGTTACGGCTGGCGCAGCACCCGAGGGCACCAGAGCGGCGGGTTGCAGATCGGCTGCCATTACTGCGCTGGCGAATAGAGCCCCCATTGTCAGCGCAGTGTTCCTCATCACTTGACCTGCCCTTCGGCACCAATACTGCCCCGATTCCACTGCTGCAGGGACAGCCCGACATTGCTTTGCAATTGCGCCAGCGACTGCGCCTGTACGTCACCGATGGTCGGCTCCATGCCCAGGGTCGCCTGCAATTTGCTCGCCGCAGCATTGGCCACCGACAGCGCCTGATAGCGACGTAGCAGGCTCAGGATTGCCGAGGTGTTGCTGGCCACGGTGTCGAGCTTGCTGGTGGTCTGGGCCTGGGCGCGGTTGGCGCTCTGCGCATTAAGGCGGTCATCGACCTGCCAGATCGCATCGGCGCGGTCGTACTGTTGCAGGGCGTTGGCGTACTGCAGACGGGCGATGTGCACTTGGGCCAACACGGCCATTTGCGTGGCGACACGGCGCTGATCGGCAAGGCTGATCCCGGCCTTGGCCAGACGGTATTGCGACGGCGCACTGAGCAGGTTCATCAGATTGAAGGAGATCTGCGCGCCCGCCTCGTTCCAGTTATTGTTGATCAGGTACTTGTCGGAGTCATGGCGCAGGTTGTAATTCAGGCTCAGGTTCGGGAACAGCCGCAACAGGGTCTTTCGGGTTTCCTGACTGGCGATGCGCGAGTTGTAGTTCTGTTCGCGCAGCTCGGCGTTCTGCGCCAGGGCCTGAGCCTCCAACTGCTCAACCGGCAAATCGAGAATCTGTTTGTTGAAGCTTTCGGCAGGCTCCACCACTTGCAGCGCGACACCCAGTGGCGCGTTGATCAGTGCAGCCAGTTCTATGCGAGCGGTGGCCAGTTCCTGTTCGATGGCTTCCAGCAGGCGCAGGTTTTCCAATACCTGGCGCTGATAGCGCAGGGATTCGATCGGCGCGCGCAGACGCTCTGTTTCGGCTTGGCGGGCATCGGTCAGGGCCGACTCGGCCAAGGCAGTGGCGTCGGTAACCTGTTGACGCAGTTTCTGCGCGCTGGCAGTGCGCCAGAAAGCACTGCGCACATCCTGCACTAACACATGCATCGCCTGACGGCGACGTTCGGAGGCGATCAGCACGCGGTCGCCGTTCTGCTTGGCGTTGTAGTAGGACAGGCCGAAGTCCAGCACGCTCCAGGTCAGGCCCAGGTCGGTGGTGGCATGTTGTTTGTCACTGGAGATATACGGGTTGGCCAACGACGGCTGACCAGTGACCGAGTCCACCGCGCGGGTGGTCGCGTATTCACTGCGTTCGCTATAGCCGGCAGCGGCAATCATCTTGGGCAACATGTCGAAATTGCCAACGTCGAACTGGTTCAGCGCTAACGCTTCTTCCATCTGCCGCGAGCGGCTATCGAGGTTGTACTTGAGCGCGCGGGCGATGGCTTCTTCAAGCGTCAACGGGCCGGTGATCGGTGCGACATCCTGCCGGGCCGTAATGGCATCCTGCTTGGCCTGGTCCTTGAGCGCGGATTTGTCCAAGGGCTCTGGCACAAGGCTCATGCAACCGCTCAGTAACAATACCGAAGTGATCGCACTCAGTTGCAGTCCTTTAAGGAAGCGAGGTGTATTGATGGGTGATGAATGAGGTGCGGCACAGCCAAGCCGATAAAACATAAGTTCCCCTGATCGAAAGGCATTATGCCCATGACGGCCTGACACCGTCGGTCAATAACGAGCATGGCTCGTTAGGTGAATATCCATTTCGCCCCAGCCGCCTGTCGACCTGCAGTCTGACATTCAGCAAAAGCTCGATCTTTTACAACAGATAAATACTCGATAGGTGAGTAAGGCCGCTCTCAAGCCAACTTATACAAAATTGAACAGTTCTATAGCGATGTTCTCTCGTCTTTATATCGTTCGCTTCACAAAATCTTTAGATTTTTTTAAACGATATGAACATCCACTCATCGGCAAGACAAAATAGCCTTCGATCTCAATGATGTCAAATTGCCAACGGATTGAACAAACGTGCCGACATGGTAGTGAATCTCAAGCTTACCAAAGGCGTTCTGCCTGTATAAAAACACAGCTAGCCAATTGACACTCTTGCGTGCAGTCTTTGGTCGAAGAAGTGTTCCGCGAGTGATGCCATGGACTGCAAAGTTGCCATTTACAGATGGAAGTCTGCCTCTGTTGAGTTATCCGATACTGCCCGTATTCTCTGGATAGCACCCAGTTAGCGATTACCAATACCAATCGGTATCACACCCCTTATAAAATATTTCAATAATTAATTTTATTGAGATTTACGCTGTCTGTTTGCTGAAAACAGTGCCGACAGTGTGTCGGCGTAGTCGTAATACTCAGGAGTAATCATGGACTCATTTATTGGAACCATTCTTATCTGGCCTGGCAACTACGCCCCTCAGGGCTGGGCATTTTGCAATGGAGCGCTTCTCCCTGTTTCACAAAATGCGGCACTCTTTTCGATCATCGGTACCACCTACGGCGGTAACGGCACCGTTGACTTCCGCCTGCCTGATCTGCGGGGACGCGTGCCGATGGGCGCGGCGCAGTTTCCGGGGACTTTAGGCGCTGACGGTGGTGCAGCCAGCGCTCCGGTTACGGGAGGCACAGTGAGTGGCGCGTTATCGATTAGCGCCGCCAATCTTCCGGCACACACCCACCCTGCCACACTTTCACTTGGCGGTCTGACCGGTGAAACCAAAGTCCCCGTCAGCCTCGGCGTCAACGGGCAAACAACAGCCACTGAAGGCGCCGTACTGTCCAGTACAGCAACAAGCGGACCGACATCTGCGGCAATTTACCTGCCCACTGCACCGACCTCGTCAGTAAATCTGGGCGGCGTCACCACTACGGTCTCGGGCACCGGTTCCGTGACCGTAGGTGAAAATACAGGAGGCCAGCCACTACCTTTCACTTTTCCAGTTGTCGGCGCGAATGTGGCCACCCTACCGCCCTTCCAGACCGTCTCTTACATCATTTGTCTTTCCGGCATCTACCCAATTCGGAACTAACGATCGCCGGTGTTGGATACTCGGACGGCCACCCCGCCAACCTGCTGTATTCAGAGAGCAGCCAGGCTTCTGCCAACAGAGGCCTGGTCATTAAAACGATGAGTCGACTAACACAGGTTTTTCAAGGAGCGGTGCAATGGACGCATTTTTAGGCACTATCCTGATCTGGCCCGCAAACTACGCCCCTCATGGCTGGGCATTCTGCAATGGCGCAGAGTTGCAGGTTCAACAGTATCAGGCACTTTATGCAGTGATCGGCAATATTTACGGCGGCACCGCAGGTGCCACCTTCAAGCTTCCGAACTTGTGCGGACGGGTGCCGATGGGTGCTGCGAACTTCCCACCGTCAACTACCCAACTGGCAACTCAGGGTGGCGCAGCGAGTTCCGCTGTTACCGGTGGCGTCGTCAGCGGCACCGTGAACATCCAGGCCGCTAACCTGCCGCCTCATAGCCACCCAGCATCGTTGTCGCTAAGTGGCCTGACCGGTCAAACCAAGGTCGCCGTCAGCCTTGGGACCAACGGGCAGACAACGGCAACTGAAGGCGCCGCGTTGTCGAGTACAGCTACCAGCGGCCCGACGTCAGCAGCGATCTTTCTACCATCCACACCTTCTTCGACAGTCAATCTGGGCGGTGTTAACACCACGGTCACAGGTACAGGCTCGGTGACAGTAGGTGCAAATTCCAATGGTGGTCAGCCGCTTGCAATCAACCTTGGGCTGGTCGGCGCCAATGCTGCGACACTACCGCCCTTCCAGACCGTCACGTACATCATCTGCCTGCAAGGGATCTGGCCATCGCGCAACTGAATGCCTGTGCGGGCCCGAAATGCTTCGATCCCGCACGACACTCAGACTCAGCTGAGCAGCGCCTGATAATAATGAGCTGAATCACGTGGGGCTGTGCCCGGAGCCACTACGGGAACGAGAAACAACTTCAAGGAACCAATCTCGGCGTGCTCCAACAGATAATTGTCCTGCGACATCATCTGCTGCGTGGAACCGCTGAATATCAGAGACAGAGGCGCAGCAAAGTGCTCGGGGAGTCCTCGTCGATCCAGCGCCTCGACGCTATACAGATACAGAGGCATCGAGCCGTGCGAGGTCTGCGACATAAAGCAGCTGCCCACCAACGGTAACAATGATTCGATGGTCATTTGTGGATACATCAACAACATCCCTCGTTTAATGATGACGGTGGAATATAAAACGAGCGTGCTTTATTTTTCGAGAACATTCACCTCTCCACGATACGTTTTTTGCAATCCGGCTGACTAACCCATGCATGAGATTTCTGAAAATCTGGTTCTACGCGAAGCCGCACCGACGGATCAAGGGTTCCTCGAACGGTTATACCGCAGCGTACGCGAAGACCTGACTCAACTCGGCGATGACCCGGCTATCATGGCCTTAATCACCGTGCAGCAAAAACTT
This sequence comes from Pseudomonas triticifolii, assembly GCF_014358015.1. GTDB lineage: Bacteria > Pseudomonadota > Gammaproteobacteria > Pseudomonadales > Pseudomonadaceae > Aquipseudomonas > Aquipseudomonas triticifolii. The sequence goes on from NZ_JACONV010000001.1 coordinate 344,864, forward strand.
CATGACGCAGGGCAGCGCAGCCAGTACCCGGAAGCTCGCCATCTCTTGCTATGGGACGACGGTGAAGCGATTGCACGTGCAGTGCTTGATACCACCTCACAGCGCTTGTACATGGTGGACATTACCGTACTGCCCAGCCTTCAAAGCCAAGGCATCGGCACCTCGATATTACGCTGGGCTCAGCAGCAGGCCGAACATGCCCGGTTGCCGCTGGAACTACAAGTACAGCGACACAATGTCAGAGCGCTTCGCCTGTATCTGGCATTGGGCTTTACTGAAATAGCCTCAAACGAGGTATCCCTCTACCTGCGCTGGGAAGCACGGAAATATGAGTGATCAATCTCCCCCCGCACCCAGCCGATATCTGAAGCTGCCAATATGTTTCGATACCGCCCGACTGGCTGACGAACTGAATGCCATTGTCGCCCCCCAATGGGTTGAGCATTTCAACACCAATGATTACGAAGGGAGCTGGCGCTGCATGGCATTACGCTCGATGAATGGGCAAGCCGATCACATCATCCCCCTCAACGACGCAGAGTTTCTGGATACCGAAGTACTTGAGCAGTGCCCTTACTTCAGGAAGGTACTGGACAGCTTTGCCTGCGAGAAAACTTCGGTGCGTTTGATGGCTTTGGCGCCTGGCGCAGTCATCAAGCCGCACAGCGACCCTGGCACCACGTTTGAAGATGGCCTGGCACGCTTGCATATCCCATTGATAACTCACCCTGACGCAGTTTTCTGTATTGACGAAGAGACGGTCCATTTCGACCCTAAACATACCTGGTATCTGAATGCAGGATGCACTCATGCGGTATACAACCGAAGCACGCAGCCACGCATCCACCTGATGCTCGATTGCCTGCCCAATCCTTGGCTTCAGGACGTTTTCACCCTGGCCGGCTTCGTCCCGCGAAGAAAAGCAGGGTATGACGACCCATGCATCCATGACGGCAACGTCCACGCCATCATCGCCGAGTTGCGCAGCCGCGGCGGTACGATAAATCTGGGATTAGCCGCCAAGCTGGAAGCCGCTCATGACGCCCACTGAAAGCAATTTCACCCGAGCGGTTTTTGCTTCATCCCATCGTAAGCTGTTACGCGCCGATGAGGTCGAACCGCCCCATCTGCAAGGCTGGTATCCCATACTGGCCAACGCCGAGCCACAAGGTCTGTGGTGGCGTTACCTCGGTGAACAGCCCTTCAGCGACGCATTTTTCAGCGAGACCCTGCAAGACCAGCCTGCCGAACAACGGCAGCGCTGCTTCACCGGTTTCAGCGCCCTTGAAGCGTTGCCTGAAGGCTTGCCCCTGAGCGCCTTTATCCTGCACGTATCACGCTGCGGCTCGACCCTGATGACCCAGATGCTCACGACCCTACCGCAATGCGTAGCCCTATCGGAACCGCCGGTGATCGATTCGCTGCTGCACATGCATCGCCAGGGCGGCCTGGACCGCGAGACTTGCATCAACGTATTGCGCGGACTGATCCGCTCCTTGGGCCAGCAACGCGATCCACGCCAGACGCACCTGTTTATCAAGCTTGACTGCTGGCAGTTGCAGGACCTCGAACTGATCCGCGAAGCCTTCCCTGAAGTGCCCCTGCTCTTTCTCTATCGCGAACCGCTGCAGGTCCTGGCTTCCCATCGTCGCCAACGCGGGCCGCAGATGCTGCCGGGCATGCTTGATTCTCACTGGGTGAATGCGAGCACAGAGCATGCCCCTGGAGACTTCGATATCTACTGTCTGCTGGTGCTGAGCCGGTTCATGCAGGTCGCCCTCGACGCGACCCGACAGCAACAGCTGGAACTGCTCAATTACCGCGAACTGCCCCAGGTTATGCCCGAACGGCTGCTGGATCGTTTCGCCCTGCAATGCAGCGCCACCGAGCGCGAGCAGATGATCCTGCGCGCAAGTCGTCACGCCAAGGACAATCAGCCATTCAAAGGCGATGCGCAGCCGGACTTCATCCTCGGTGCCGAACCGGATCAGGCGCTTCTGGATCAGGTGCAGGGGCTGTACGAGGCGCTAGAGCAGCTGCGTCGCGGCTGAATTCTGAGGCCTGTAATTATGAGTCTGGATACTTTCTGAGAGAAACGTGCCACTCCCCCTATGTCGGCGTGAAGCGCGATGACACCTGCCTTGTTTAAGTCAGGATGTCGGTAAAGCCTTGTCTGCCAGCTCTACACGATTCCGGCCATTACGCTTGGCCTTGTAAAGTGAACTGTCTGCACGCTTGATTAACGCCCCCGCAGCTTCACCGCTTAAGAGTTCCGCAACCCCTAGCGATAGGGTTACCGCATCAGCTTCCTCAATGACCAGCTCGGCGACCCCCTCACGAATTCGGTTGGCCAGATCACTGGCCTGTTCAAGAGAGATATCGGGAACCAGCACCAAAAACTCCTCTCCTCCCCACCGTGCAGCGAGATCGCCAGCGCGTATGCGATGAAGGAGAACTGAAGAAACGCTCTTAAGTACCCTATCGCCAATCGGGTGACCGTAACGATCATTGATAGATTTAAAGTGATCAATATCACCTATGATAAGACTGAATGGTTTTCCTGATTGTCGAGCGCGCTGTATATGGAGCTCAAGTTCGTGTTCAGCCGCACGCCGGTTGTGAAGTCCGGTTAGAGGGTCGCGGTGAGCGATTTCAATGAGTTGCTTTTCACGGCCTATGCGCTGGGTAAGGTCTTGGCTAATACTGACGAAATGGGTAATCTCTCCGTTGGCGTTGTGCAAAGGTGAAATACTATGCTCGGCATGGAAAATAGACCCATCTTTCCGCTTATTGATGAACTCGGTTCGAAACGGTTTGCCCTTACGAAGCGACGCCTTGAAATATTCATAGAAAACCCCGTCATGTTTGCCTGAGCGCATTATCCGTGGTGTGTGACCTATGATCTCTGCAGCATCGTAACCGGTTACGTTTTGGAAGGCTTTATTTGCAAAGACAATAACTTCACTGCAATCGGTGATAAAGATGGGATCCAGCGCAACGTTCAGTGCTTGTGCCAGTAGGTGTTGTTCCTGTTCCGCTCGTATTCGACGGCTGACATTTTGTTGAACCGACACAAAATGACTAACCACGCCTGACTCATCTCGAACAGGCGAGATTTTCCATTCGACCGTGTAGGCACTGCCATCAGCACGATAATTAATGGTCGCCCCCTCAAAGAACAGGTTCTCACGCACGCAATTGCGCAAGTGGGCAATTACCTTGGGGTCGGTATCCGCCCCCTGAAGCATGCGCGGGGAGCGGCCGATCAACGCCTCCAATGCGTATCCGGTCATCGAACAAAACTCTGGATTTGCATAGACGATAAATGGGCCACCGCCGGCAACGTCTGCATCCGTAATTAGAATAGCGTTGAATGACTGTTCAACGGCAGCTTCCAACAATGATATTCGCATGCTTGGTGAGGTCATCTGATGTCCGTTCAGGCTGGATGGCAACGGCTTGTGTTGCGTCTGGGCGAGTATAATACTTTTTCCGAATAAGCGTTGATGAGTGCAGGTGACCAATGACCTTCGAGCTGGTGCACCAAAAAAGCAGGTATGCAATATACCAACGCCCCTAAAGCTCTTTACCTCTGCGCAACACAAATGCTCCAAACAGGCAATGCTGGCAGTTCGGAATCACGATAATCATGAGTCTGCTTTCGAACCAGGTTGACATCGAAATACGGGGACAGCAGCCCGCTATATTCCTAAGCGTGCGTGATTTCAGTATCACAACAAGGCACAGAATGTTTATTTCGCATGTTTATGGCTCGGCTATTGTTCAGTGGGTTGATTTGAGGATTTTTTGCGGATTCCGAGTGTACCTGTCCCAAGGTCGTTGGCCCTTGAGAGATCAGTTTCGCCAGCATCCCTTGATTCTGTAACGCAACCGCCCAGATAATGGTCTCTTACCCCCACTACCGCGGCTAATAGGGCCGGCCGTGAAAAAACAAAAATCAAATGGAACTTTTCGTTTGTTGGCTATTTGAATTGGAGCCTGTGAAGGGATGGTTAAGAAACGAAGGCAAAGAACCTTTCTTCTTAACATTTATTGTGGCCCTGCCGGCACATGAAGCATGTAGGACCGGCATGACTAACGCCCTACTCTATTGAGCAACGATATCTTAAGAGGGCGTCATGCTAGAGAATATATTAATTAACATGACTGTCAGGTCAAAACTCGTACACGGTATGCGCCTTTGTCGAGCTTCTGGACAGTAAAGAACAATCACAGCAGGGTAACGATAAATAAAGCGCTGTTCTGCTGAGCATCAGCATTTATCGATATCGGCATTCGACCGCTAGTACAATTTTTAAGTCACCTTCCAAGGGTTCAGACGCCACTTGTTCTGAAAGAACTCGATAAACACACGAATGCGTGGGCTGAGGTGTTTTCTGTCTGAGTACAACAAATAAACCGGCTCAATAATCCCTGACTTGAACTCTTCTAGCAGTGGGACCAACGTTCCTGCTTTCACGTCCAGCCCAATGTGGAAGTCCGCCAGTTTGACGACCCCTGCGCCCGACAATGCCATGTCTCGTAGTAGATCACCTTGAGTGAACGACGCACTGGGCGTGACGGGCACAGACACCCCCTCCCCCTCCTGAACAAACGACCACTTGTTCCACGGGCTTACAAAGCTGAAGTTAAAGCATCGGTGGTGCAAAAGGTCTGCTGGAACAGCAGGTACACCATGCTCAGCGAGGTAGTCAGGAGAGGCACAAATCAGCCATTCACACTCCCCAATTCGCTTGGCAATACGCGAAGAACTGGGCAGTACCCCACTGTGGATAGCAATATCGAGCCCCTGCTCAAAATGGTCGACAAATTGCGCGCCCAACTGGATTTCAACGTCCAGGGAAGGATACAAGTCCAGAAACTCATGCAGCCAAGGCACAATTTGATGCTTGGCAAAAGAAGTCATCGTATGAATTCGAAGCGTTCCACTGACCCTGGAGGGCAAGGCTTCTGCCAGAGAGTCAGCTTCGTTCATGGCCTCAACGACTGCTTTGGCGCTAAGTAGGTAAGCGGCGCCCTCTTCGGTCAGCGTGAGAACGCGTGAGCCCCTTTGAAAAAGCCGAACCTGCAGCCTGTTTTCCAGACGAGTGATCAACTTGCTCACCGCCGAGGGGGTGATTTTATGGACCCGAGCGGCCGCAGAGAAGCTTCCGCACTCGGTAGACCAGATAAACGCAAGTAGCTGTGAGTAATTATCCATTGCCTATCCTAGCGTAAATTGTTGGGGCTTACGCCCCCACCGAACGGCTATAAAAAAACGCGCCGAAGCGCGCTTTTTCATACGACCGGAATTACCGGATGAACTGCTCAATATAGTCGTCTGGCAAGCCCAGTTTTTTGTAATGAGCACGCGCGGCTTCAAGCTTGGTGAAAACGTCCTCATAACCTACTGCGACCCCTTGAGGATCGACGTAGGTGTAGCCACCTTGGACGTGGAACCACGTGATCATTTCTTCAACGTCTTCAGGTACAAAAAGCGTGTGGGTTTCACCTGGAGGCTCATAGGCGAAAGAGCCTTCTTCAGCGACCCAATCGTGCTCCAGGTAGTACCAACGACCTTTGAGTACGATCGCATGTACTCCGCCGGTGTGGCGGTGACGAGAAAGCACTCCAGATTGACGCACACGCAGCAGGTTAATGTAGTAACCGCCACTGGTATTGAGCAGAAGCGGCTTGAACGAAACGGATTGGGTTACTGGAACCCACAACTCATCATCTTCTAACCACTGGGTCATTACACCAGGGTGGACCATGTCTGGCGTCATGTAAGGAACTTGGGGCAACTGGTAAGGAATTGCTAGCTCATCAGGCTTTACAGGCGTATTCATTCTTAGGCCTCTCAGTTTTTATTCACGAACTCACAGCACGATGATTGCGCTCTGATTTCGGCTCACTGAAAGATTATGGCAGTGCCCCCTCGATGAAAATAGCTACGCATTCACACCACCTGTGACGCACAGTCACAGGGATAGAAATTTTTCCGCTAGGCAGCCAGCCGTCGATATCAGGTCTTAACGGGGGCGGTACTCTGCCTTACTATAAGGTCGATTTGAACTCGCTCACGCTTGGCAATCGGGCGACCTTCAATCATGGCAACAATATTATTAGCGCTACTGATGCCAATGTCAGTTGAGGGCACAGATACAGTCGTGAGAGCGGGCACCGAGACCGCCGCGAAATCGATGTCATCGAAACCGGTAATAGACAACTCTGTGGGCACACGGAGACCTAATAATCGCGCCTCCGCAATAGCACCTATGCAGGTTACGTCTGTACTACAGACAACAGCGGTCGGCTGTGGTGTCAGCTCCATCGCCATCCTGAGTCCTGCCCGGCCGCCTTCTAGCGTAAACGGTTGTTGAATGATCTGGTGGGCTGCAAGCTCGATCCCCGCCTCCCTCAACGCCTCTGTAACCCCCTTGAGTCGGTATTGAGCCCGCTCGTTATAGGCAACAACCCCGCTGATCATTGCAATGTCCTTGTGGCCCAGATCCAAAAGATGCTTAGCCACCATACGCCCCCCCTCTTCATTGCTAAAACCAACGCAATGATGAGTATGAGCGCCGTCCAGTGACCACATCAGAATGAAGGGGCACTGCGAGGCATCAAGCGTGTCATACACCGCGGGGCTATGCTCCGTACCTACTAGCAGCAATCCCTCAATACCGCGCTCAATCATGTTGCGCACATTGACCAGCTCCCGCTCCTGATCATATTCATGGGCCGAAATGATCAGGTGATAACCCAACGCATTGAGGCGTTGCTGAAGGGCCTGAACCGCTTCGGCGAAGACCGGGTTGTTGAACGTGGGGAAGATCGCCCCAATGCTGTAGGTTCTACGCGACGCGAGTGCCCTTGCTGCGCCATCTCGGACATAACCAAGCTTGCGGACCGCCGCGACAACTTTTTCGAGCGTCGCGGTTTTTACTAAATGAGGAGTTGAGAGCGCTCGGGATGCACTGCCAATGGATACACCCGCCAATTCGGCAACGTCTTTAAGTTTGGGCTTTTCATTGTTTTTCATCAGAGGGTCAGCATTCCTGGATCGGCACGGTGATTGACGATCGCCGCCAATCGGCGTCCAGGCCTCGGTTTGTCGAGGTAGGACCGATCGCCATGCTAACAATTTTTTAAATTGGAGGGGATGATCCGAGCGCACTAAAAAGAGGGGATCCGAAGATCCCCTAAAGCGTCGTTACTATTTGATAACGATCGGGTTGACGGGCGCCCCAGTACCGCCAACCACTTTCAAAGGCGCTGCGGTATAGAGGAACGTCCACTGATTGTCGGCGGCGCAATCCGCTGCAAGAGGATCCAGCTGCGCGATCTCGGTCAGCGTGATGCCCAGGTTACGCATCAGGGCATTGTGCAGAGGCAGTGCCACACCCGAGACGGGATCGACTGTCACTTCGTTGGCGATGGTGTCGGTGACCAGGTTAGGAGTTTCCATCTCGTGGAACCAGCTGACCAACTCAGGGCTGTAGGTAAGACCCGGCTCGATGAAATCCTTATAAAACTCTTCTGGATCCCGGTAGTAAAAGGACCCGATCCAGCCGGTTCTGATGATCAGGATGTCGCGCTTCTGAATCGTCACGCCTTGAGCTTCAGCGGCCTTCATCAAGTCCACATGATTAAACGTCTCGCCAGGGTCAAGGACGTCTTTGCCACGATAACGCGCCATGTCGATCAGAATGCCTCGCCCGACAACACCTCGTTCTCCGATCGGTGCAACGCTGGCCTTGGCCAATGAACCGATCGTGGTATCGGCGTCATAGCCGTTCCAGATTTGATCGTCATACCAAACGTGACCCAGGGCATCGTATTGAGTCGATCCTTGGAGATGGAAAAACATCACGTCATCAGCAAACTCATAAGAGCCAGGAAAGTGTGGGCCTTTGCCGCAGTTGTAATGACCTCTGTCCATAATATTCATGCGTTTGGGCTGCGAACGCCCAGGCCAGATCGGATCGCCTTTTGGATCGGCCATTCGGACCTGCAAAGTGAAGGTCTTGCCTTGCTTGACCTCGGCAATACCCTTGAGCACTTCAACGCCAGTCAAATAGTTAAGAGCGCCTACCTCGTCATCCGGGCCCCACTTGCCCCAGTTTTTAGGAGAGTCTTTAAGCAGTTCGTGAACATGAGGCACGGTTTTTTCGTTCATTTTTTCGATCTCACTTTTTTTGTATTTGTAAAACAGCCCGGCGGCCGTCGATTAAAGCCGAATCACAAGGCGTAGGACCTCACGCTAGTCAAGCGTGAGCCGATGTTGTCAGCCGTTGCCAAACCATTAACCAGGCGTTCGTAGTCCAACGGTGGATTCATATTTTTGGCGTAGGCAGCTGACAAGGTGGCGTCAACCACGGTGCTGATTTGCGCCGTGGTAAACGGTACGATCTGGCCAAGCTCAGCGAACGTCACGGGCAGCTTTACGTCATGCAACAGACGGGCAACCTTATTGATCTCCTCAACAGGACGCCCCTCTACCGCCATCTGCACCAGCGTGCCGAAGGCAACCAACTCACCGTGAAGCATTGAGGCCATGGCTGGAATGGCCGTCAATCCACGTACCAGCGCATGGGACAGAGACAGGCCGCCACTTTCAAAACCCACACCACTGATCAAGACGGTGCCCTCTATTACCCGCTCGACGTCGTCAGTCACCTCGTTACGACAAACCGCCTGGTATGCCGACACGCCGTATTGCATCAGCGTGTCAAAAACCATATCGGTCAGCATTAACGCGGTATGCAACGCCGGTGTTCCAAAGGAATTATTGCCGCCTGCGGAATGGCATTGGTGGGCTTCGAATTTTTTACTGATAGCATCGCCAATGCCCGCAGCAAAGAACCGAGCCGGAGCCTGAGCGATGACATGGGTGTCAACGATGACCGCTGAAGGGTTCATCTTCAGATACTCCACCCCCACCACTTTGTGATGCTCATTGTAGAGCACGATCAGCCGACTGGTCGGCGCGTCACTCGACGCAATGGTCGGGCACACGATGATGGGAACGTTTAGATTCACCGCCAGCCCCTTGGCTGTATCAATCGTCTTTCCTCCACCCAGCGCAATAATTGTGTCAGGCGAGTGGGTCAATGCTTGTCCAGATAACCGTGCAATGGCGGCGTGAGTGCACTCACCTGGGAACTCAATATGCAAAGGCTCGAAGCCATGCGTCTTTAAGGCATCGCCAACATCAGGCCACAAATGCCTGGCGACATATTCATCGCACACTACCAACGGACGAGACCGCCCCATGTCGGTCAGTACTCTGCCCAACTGATTCAACGCGCCAGGCCCTTGCTCGTACCGCCCTGGGAACCCCATCGTTTTGACCATGGCCGACGCCCTCTAAACAAGTGATTACTGCTTGAAACCAAGTGATCAAACGTTCTTGATCAGGCGCATATTTTCTGACGACCCCGTCGTTACCGCATCAACCAACCGCCCGCTACATCAACGACTTGGCCTGTAATGAAATCGCTTTCATTCGACGTGAGAAAACACGCCGCCCTGGCTACTTCAAGCGGTGTTCCCAGCCGACGTAATGGCGTCTCATCGACAACCGCCTGGTTGGCTTGCGCTGAGACAGTTTTGAGTAACGGGGTTTCGATCCGACCGGGTGCCAATGCATTAGCCGTGATCCCGAACGGCCCCAGTTCACCGGCCAGATGACGGGTAAAACCAATGATGGCGGCCTTGGTAGCGCTGTAGTGAGCAGCCACAATCGGTAAAAATGCGCTACCTGCCACTGAGGACATATTGACGATGCGGCCAAAGCCACGCTCCACCATGCCAGGCGTCAGAACCCGAACAAGGTTGAATGAACCATTGAGGTTGATGTTGACCACTCGCTGCCATTCTTCAGGCGTCATTTCCCAAATCGGCGCGGGAGCACCGTCGTGCTTTGGCGAAATCCCGGCGTTGTTGATCAAGGTGTCGATCGGGCCCAACTCCTGACTCAAACGCTCACAGGCTTCTGCACAGGCTTGGTAATCACCCACATCGGCTTTTGCCCACCCGACGGTAAACCCGGCCTCACGCAGTAGCTCAGCCTGTTGCTGCACCTTCACTGCATCGGAATCGATCAAGGCGACAGCGGCGCCTTCCTGACAATACAACTCAGCGATGGCAGCACCAATGCCGCCACCAGCGCCAGTGACCAAAACGACGCGCCCGGAGTGTCTGGAATTTGTCATAGCAAGTTCTCATCGTTGTTGCGGATTTAATAAGTGCACAGCCAAGAATCGACTCGATCAGAGCCCGAGGTAGGCGCGCTTGACATGCGGGTTATCGAGAAGCTCCTGGCCCGTGCCGCTCAGCACCACCTCGCCGTTTTCAAGTACGTAGCCTCGATGCGCGATACGCAGGGTATGGACGATGTTTTGCTCGACAATCAGCACGGTTGTTCCCAACTCTAGAATTTTGCTGATGATCTCGAAAACCTGTGAAACCAAGAGGGGTGATAAACCCAGGGACGGTTCGTCGAACATCAAAAGCTTGGGTTCGGCCATCAGGCCACGTGCAATGGCAACCATCTGTTGCTCACCACCCGAGAGCGTTCCCGCGTTCTGATCCAGGCGCTCACGAACCCGTGGAAAGAGATCAAGAACATCGTCGAGACGCTGTTTGTAACCCTTGCGAGCGCTGCGCTTGTAGGCGCCCATCAATAGGTTGTCGCGCACGCTGATGAACGGAAACAACTGACGCCCTTCCGGTATCAACGTCAGGCCAGCATCGACAATTTGATCCGGGCGATTTCCGTCAATGCGCTGCCCTTCGAACTCGATAGTGCCCTGGGAGGGAGTAACGATTCCGCACAGGCTGCGCAAGGTCGTGGTTTTACCCGCTCCGTTCGCACCGACGATGGTGACGACCTCACCGGCATTGACCTCGAAAGAGACCCCACGAAGAATTTCAGTACCGCCATAGCCGCAATGGATGTTGTTGAGCTTAAGCATGGCTGTACTCCTTGCCGAGATAGGCTTCGATGACCTGTGGATTGCTGATGACATCCTTCGGCGCGCCTTGCATGAGAACGGTTCCGGAGCTGATCACGATGATCCGGTCCGACAGGCTCATCGTTGCTTGCATGAGATGTTCGATCATCAAAACACTGACCCCTGAATCGCGGACTCTGCGAATAACAGCTATCGCCTTGGCCACATCCGTTGGGTTGAGTCCGGCCATCACTTCATCCAGCAACAAAATTCGTGGACGAGTTGCCAGAGCACGGGCCATTTCAAGTCGCTTCATCCCGCCAACGGTTAGGTTGCGTGCCCGAGTGTCCAGCAGGCTGGAGAGTTCGGTCAGTTCCGCCACTTGCTCCGCGACCGCTCTCGCCTCCTTTGCATCAGCCGTATGCATGAAGGCACCCAACATGATATTTTCGCAGACACTGAGATCAGCGAACGGTTGAACAATCTGAAAGGTGCGTCCGATACCGGCTTTCGCGAACTCGGCCGGGCTGCTCGGGGTAACCCATTCACCATTGCGCAAGCGAACCCTGACCTGGCCTTTGGAGGGCAAAAGGAAACCAGAGAGCTGATTGAATACCGTGGTCTTACCCGCGCCATTTGGACCGATCACACCGACAATTTCACCTTCGGCCAAGCTCAGCGACACATCGTTGGTCGCATGCAGTCCGCCAAAGAATTTGTGGAGATTTTCAGAAACCAGAATAGGCTCGCCGATCATTACCGATTGCGGTTCAGGCGCTTGGGATTTAATTGACCGGGTAGCAACCGTAACGGGCCGACGTCCACCGGGTAATGAGTCGATCCAGCCAAATACACGTGCCCCAAATCGCCCCACCAAACCCTGCGGAATAGTGAGTACCACGACGACCAGCACAATGCCGTAGACCAGACCATGAACACCACTGCCCATATCGCCCAGCCAACCGCGCGCAAGCTCCGCCAGTGGCAATACCAATAACGTACCAATCAACGGCCCCGAGACAGTCCCCAGTCCTCCAATCAGAGCGAACATCGCAATCTGAATCGACATATCCAGCGAGAACATTGAACCGGGCTCAATAAAGGTCAGGTACATCGCATGGAAACTGCCCACCAGACTGGTAAGGAATGCCGATAAGACGACCGCAATCAGTTTGACTTTGACCGAATTCACGCCGACCGCGTGCGCGGCGTCCTCGCGTTCGCGAACAGCAATCAGGTAATAACCCAATCGCGAATTTTTGATTTTCCAGGACACCGCCAGGCTAATGATCAGAAAGCCAAAGGCGATCAGCAAATAGGGCCAGCGCGGGCGAAACAACATCCACTCGACGCCCAACTTGAGGGGTACACCCAAACCGGCAGCACCGCCGGTGACGTCATGTTGATTGATGGCCATCAACCGCACAACTTCGAGGACCGCAATCGTCGCCAAGGCAAAAAACGGTCCGCGTAATCTGAAACAAGGCCAACTGATTAACACGGCCACAATTGACGACAGGATCGCGCCAACGAACATCCCGATCCAGGGACTGATGCCAAAGTTGATGATCAGCAGCGTGGTTGTATAAGCCCCCGCGCCATAAAACACCGCATGACCCAGTGAGAGCTGACCGGCAAAACCTCCGACAATGTTCCACGCACTCGCGAGCGCCGCATAACTGCAAATCAAGATGAACAAGTGATAAACGAAAGGAGAGCCCGCCGTCAGCGGAATGACCAACAGCAACGCCAGAACCAACACACTGACATAAACACGCGGATGCAGAATATTCATGACCTTCTCCTTATTCAGACCCGCGACCGGCACCGAATAGACCTGTCGGACGGAACACCAAAATGCCGAGGAAGATCGAAAAATAAACGACTTCCTTCAGGTCTGGAGCGATGTAGTAGCCCGCAAGGCTGTCCACGATTCCGATCAGCATTGAACCCATCAAAGCCCCCGACAGACTTCCAAGACCGCCGAGTACAACGATCACAAAGGCGGTCAGGACAAAGAACGTGCCTACCGTAGGGAAGACCGGGTATTGAGGCGCGATCAGGCCCGACGCAACGCCCAGGCAGGCACAGCCCAAACCGAATGCGAAGATGTAGATATTCTTCACGTTGACGCCCATCAACTGCGCCGCGTTGCGATGTTGCGCGGTGGCCCGCACGGCTCGGCCCAGGAAGGTGTTTTGCAAAAACCACTGCAACCCCGCGACCAGAACCAGCGACATCGCGAAAGTGATCAACTGGCCACTGCTTGCGCGAAAGGCGCCAAGGCTTACCGTGCCGGTGCCAAAATTGACGTTCTGCACCGTCATGACGTCGGCACCGAATATCAATAGAGCGCCATTCATCAAAGCGATTGAGACACCCACTGTCGCAAAAATCTGGATATGCCCTTCGGCACTAAGCAATGGCTGAATGATGAATCGCTGCATTGCGGCACCGGCAGCAAATAAAATGACCGTTGTGGGAATGATCGCCACATAGGGATGAATCCCAAAGTGAGCGTTCATCAAGTACACCGCATACAGACCGATCATCAAAAACTCGCCATGGGCGAAGTTGACCACCCTGACGATGCCGAAAATGAGCGTTAGGCCGATGCTGATAATGGCCAACGTGCCACCGAGCAATAGGCCGTTCAAAATGAGCTGGATGAAAATTTCCAAGGTTTGCGCCCTCTTTGCGAGCGAACGAATCCGCGAGACTCAGCGATCGAGCCCCGACTGGACTATTGGCTTCAGGGTTGGTCGGAAAAGCGGGCTTTTGTCACCGCAGCGGCTTCGGGGTAGACGGTTTTCAACACACCATCCTGCCATTGCATGATTGCCGTATTGGCTCGCTGGTTTTGACCGTTCTCACCGAACTTTGCCCCAATGCCGGCAGCCGTTGCGCCGACAGGAATATCCACACTCGCCACCGATGCGCGGATCGCATCACCCTCCAGTGACTGGCTTTTTTCCATGGCATCGAGGAAGACTTTCGCACCGACATAGTTAATCAAGCTGTGACCTGAGCGCGGCTCGCTGCCGAAACGGTCTTTGTAGGCTTTGGCGAACGCACTGATACCTGGAGCGCCCTTTTCATTTGTTTGAAATTGAGGAAAGTCCACATCCAGAACGCCTTCCATATTTTCAACGCCGACAACCTTTACTGTGTCCTGCATGGAATATCCGCCACCTGCGCCGATCACCGCTTTAGGTGTGTAACCGGCTTCACGGATTTGGCGGAAAAACAGCGTCGTATCGTTCTGGTAACTGGTCTGCAATACCACGTCCGCTTGTGCACCTTTCAGGCGAAGAATAAGCGACGAGAGGTCCACAGCTTTGGCTGAATAGGGAAGCACTTCGACCACATTCAACCCTTGCTCTTGCGCCAGCTGCTTCTGGAACCCGGCGATGGTTGTACCGTACAACGCATCCTCGTGGATGATGGCAATCTTGAGTTGCTTGGGGTCGATCTTGAGCGAGGGCCCGACGATTTGAGTAATCGCGGAGATGGTGCCTTCAGCGAAATTCCTGGCGGTTGGATTGCTTCGCATGACGTATTTCATGTCCCGCTCGGTAATGTTGTCGGAGACCGCACCCAGCTCGAAATAAGGCACGCCGGCCAGTTCGGTGACCTGCGTGGCAGCGAACGACAACGCAGAGGAATAGCTGCCGAACACGGCGATGACATTTTCAACAGACGTCAGTTTGCGAGCGGCACCTACAGCTTGCCCTGCGTCAACAGCATCGGCTTTGAGTAGTTTTATCTGCTCGCCTTTCAAACCTCCGGCAGCGTTACGTTCTGCAACCGCTATTTCGACGCCGCGATAGCTTTCATCGCCGAGTAAAGCCAGAGAGCCGCTGAGGGGATAGAGCGCACCGATCTTGATGTCCGCGTGTGCGGCAATTGAAGTGCTCAGGCAAAGCATGACGGAGGCGGTTTTAACCCAGTTTTTTGTACTCATTGTTATCTCCTGGTTTGGCGCCAGCGCACTGGGACACCTATTGAATCGCTTCATATCTTCACCTCAACCTTTGTGTAGGTCATTGTGCTTGTAGAAATGAAGCCTCCAATTTTAGATTTATTATTGGTCAAGCTCATTTATGAAGCGCTTCATATTTATCGCAAAATTATTAACGCTGTCAAGCGCCTATATAAGGATCGACAACCGGTAAAACCTCAGCTTTTTCTTAGCAAACAGGCGCGAAAAAACCTCAAGGTGCCTGCGATACAGAGGCGCCTCAGACGAGGGATAAAGACTGTTCGTTCTCGTGAAAAGCGTGCGACTTCACGCCCTATGCACGAAAGAGAACTTTTCGTTCATACGCGTGGATCTGCGTAGAACTCGATGATGACAGGAAGTACCTGTTCGGGCGCTTCCAGGGTCGGGCTATGCCCTATCTTGCTCAGCCGAATCAGTTTCGAATTCGGCAGTTCTCGCTTCATCTCATCGGACCATGCTGGAGGCCGCGGCATGTCCTCTTCACCGTTGATGATCAGCACCGGGATGCTGATCGATGACAGCAGTTCTACTGAACTGTCGCGGTGCATAACCCCTTTCATTGCAGGGCGAAGTGTTTTTGGCAACGCCTCAATGCGATCACGCCAGTAAGCCACCAATTCCTGCTTTCCCGGGTTGTTGCGCGTGCTCTTGCCGAACATCACTTCCATGGTCATGTCGAGAATTTCGCCCGTAAAACCCTGCTTCCCAGCATCGACAACCCACTGCGCAAAACGCGCACCTTGCTCAGGCGGTTCGCCGCAGGCTGAGGACCCTGCGACCACCAGGGAGCGAAACAAATCCTGCTGCCTGGCGATGAGTCTAAATGCCACATCGCCGCCCATGGATTGCGCCATGACATTGATTTTCTTAAGCCCCATCTTTTCAATCAATGCCGCCATGTCATCAGCACACTCATCCATGGTGATGATGTCGACATCATGTAGGGCACTTTTGCCCTGCCCTCTAAAATCGGGTCGTACTACCCGATACTTGCCAGCCGCGGCCTGGACCAGACCATCAAACATCGTCCCATCAAGAAAGCAGGAGTGAAGGCAAAGAACGACTGGCAGGTCAGCTTCACCTGTGTCTTCGACCCATAGAGTCGTGCCATTGACCTGGATATTTTTACCGTGCGAATTGGTGACGTGTTGCATGTTGATTCTCCTGACATTAGACATCCCCGCGAGGGAATTTTTTATAAGTTGCAGGTGTGACATTTTCAGCCTGACCGACGATCTCAGCTCGCCATGTTGCAAGACACTTTGGAAACCAACGCCTTATCATGCTTAAGAAACCAGCCCGTGGTTTCACGAGTGAAGAAGGCCGTCACAAACGCTGCGACGATCATCAGCCCGGAAATGAAATACAGGGCGTAGTTGTAGCCTGACACTTGATCGAAACCGCCACCGGCACCAATGAACATGCCAATCACAAAGGGGCCGAAGCCGCCTGCGTAAATGCCCACGTTGACAATGGAACCCGCGATGCCCGTGGTGCCGGGCTTGGCCGAATCAAAGGCAATCGCATACAGCAGCGTATAAGGCGCGTTCATCGCAAACCCGGCAAACAGCTGGATACAGATCAGCCAGGTCAGGCTTACAGACGAAAATTTGAAGAGGTACATGCCGATTGCCAGCCAAGCGAACACGACGATCAGGCATAACTTGCGACCCAGCCGATCAGAGATCCAACCCCAAGCTATCTGACCGAGCCCTCCAGTGATGGTAAACAGCACCGAGTACGCAGCCGCTTCTGCGAAGTTGTAATGGGCCACGAACGCCAGATATTGCGGCAACCAGAAACTGATCCCGAAATAGCCGACGATGGCGAGCATCGACACCAACGCGATGGTGCTGATATTGGGGTTGCGGATGGCGGAGCGAAACGCACCTTCCGGAGCGACTACTGTTCCTTCCGCGGCACTCAGAGCCGGCACGGTTTCGCCTGCATCACGTACATGATCGACGAAAGACTGATAGCGTTTTTTGGTGCAGAACAACCAATAGATCGAGAAAATGATGATCATCGGGACCGGGAACCACAGGAACGCCAGACGCCAGTTTTCAGGCCCATAGGCATTCAGTAACGCACTGATAGCCAGACCACCGATCAGTGTGCCCCATGGATATCCCGTGTGATGAAGCCCTAGTGCAAAACCGCGTCGCTCGCGAGACCACCACTCGGATAATGAAGTGACTTCGATAGCTTCACCGGCGCCACCGAAGGCGTGGGAAATCACTTGTAAGGCAACGAGCATGCCCAGTGATGCGGTCAGGAAATTCAACCCCGTCAAAAAGGTGAAAAGCGTGTAGGCAATGACGATCGGCAGGTGGCGATACTTCCTCATCCAGCCCTGACCGCCCTTGTCTGCCCAGATCATACAAGGCACGGCGATCAACGACGTAGCAATGGTGATGAAGGCTGCGAGCAAACCTGTCAGCTCAGCGCTGGTTTTGAATTCGCTCGTAATTGAGGGTAAAAGCATGAAGAACATCTGACGTGAGTTCGCGTCCATGGCATAGACCAGCCATAGCAACGCCATGGCTCCCCACGAAGCGCCTCCAGCTCCTTTGGAAACCCGCGCGAACGAGGGAACGGCACCAGCTTTTTCTTGAGCGAGGCCCATAGGACTATCTCCCGCTGAATTTTATTTTTATTGTCCCTACTGATGATGGTTGCAGAGCACTCATATCGTCGGGTTTGCAGGTGGCTACTGAACAATGAAAGTACTCGCAGCCACTGCGCGAAAGATTAAGGCTCGACGAGATTTGATTGATATAGCTAGAAAATCACACCTGCTTTGAATTTTTGGCACACGTAGATGTGTATACGGGGGACGGCAGCAGGCGGATATAGATCGTCGTCAGCGCTTTCTCACTGAGCTTGTCGTTTCGGGAAGCGTTTTGCCATCGTGCGCGCAATAGCACCATCGATCAGGACAGCCTCGTGCTCGCCGGAAATCAGCATTGGCGCACTGTAGTGATCAACTGACTCCAGACACAGCATCAGGTTTTTTCCCGAATTGAGCGGGAGCCAGACCATCATGGACTTCATAACTTGAACCGGCCAGAGAGCCTATCCATTCAAACCCGCCACGGGGTGGTTACGTATTGACCCTGAGAGCAGTGCCTGCTGATTAACGAGATGCTGGTGGAGTCGATTGGCGTAATCGTCTCCCACGGCAGACATGACACTTGGCCTCTCAGCCAATGACGATCGCCACGCCGATACGCGAGGAAAGTCGTCAAAGATAGGCTGGAATATGACAGGGCTCAGCAAGTCAAAGTATCGAAAAGCAGGTGCAAACACCGCATCGACCATACTGAACGCTGATCCTGAAAAATAAGGCTCTTGATCTAGCTTATTCTCAAGCTGATGCAAGTTATGTCGAAGGGCAGCCTTTTTTACACCCGCCATTACAGGCTCTTGGGCATTGAGAAATTGCCAGGTATCAGCGAGCACCGCCACTCCGAACTCCACCCAGGCACGCTGTTGTGCGCGTACAAGCGCGTCGTCGGAATAGAGGCTAACGCCACCCTGCGTTTCGTTGAGATATTCGCAAATGGCAGTGCTCTCGAACAGTATCGTGTCTGCTCTGTCTTGCAGCTCCACCTTGAGTAAAGGCTCCTTTCCCATTGGCGACAGCGCCAGGAACCAGTCTGGCTTGGCAGAGAGGTCGACGCTGATCCTCTCAAAGGGCAGCTGTTTTTCCAGGAGCACGATAGCTGCTCGTTGAACGAAAGGGCACAGAGGATGGCTGATGAGTGTCAGTTGAGCGTGCGGCATGGGAGGGCTCTCGGTTGGGCGGCGACGGGTAGAGTGAGTCCGGCTTTGGCTACAACAGTTGCCCGCCCGAAACATCAAAAGTCGTCCCGTTAGCCCAGGCCATGTCATCGGAAAGGATGGCGGCTACCGCACCGCCGATATCGTCTGGCAGGCCCACACGCCCAAGTGCGATGCCCTGTGCCACGTAGGCGTTCACATCCTTGTTGTCGCGCACTGCGCCACCGCCGAAGTCGGTTGCGATGGCACCCGGTGCGATTGCATTCACCCGAATCTGGCGCGAACCCAGTTCTACTGCCATGTAACGGGTGAGCACTTCAACGGCGGCCTTTACCGCCGCGTAAACGCTGTACCCCGGCAACGTAAAACGCAAGAAGCCGGAGGAAACGTTCAGGATGCGACCGCCATCCTCCAGAAGCGGTAACAGCTTCTGAGTCAGGAAAACCGGGCCGCGAAGGTGCGTGGCGACCAGTGAAGCAAACTGCTCCTCGGTCGCGTCAATGAAGTTCGAAAACAGACCATTACCCGCATTGTTGACGAGGAAGTCGAAGCGCTCGCGACTGAAGTCGCTCTTCAGGACATTAGATAATGCGCTCGAAAAATCCTGGTAGCTGGCGGTATCGGTGATGTCGAGCGCAAGCATGACGGCTTTGCCGCCTTGCGCTTCGATTTCCCGCATAAGCGATTCCGCTTCTGCTGCGCCGCTGCGATAGGTACCAATGATGTATATGCCGCGTTTGGCCAGGTGAAGAGCCATATTGCGGCCAAGGCCACGGCTGGCGCCGGTTATGAGTGCGATCTGATTGGTCATGGGCTGTCTCTGCTAATTCAGGCACGCCTTTTGGCGCTCTGTTGACCTGCCCAAGATAAGCAATAACCGGTTTGCACCCCACGCCCAATAATCTCAATTTATTGCCTGATTGTATCAATCAGTTTGCGTGGTGAGCGGCCGTCGGCATAATCACTTTATGAACAAACATCTCGCTCCGCACCTTGATATCGCTCTGCGCAATTCGCCACCGGGCTTGACTGCGACACCGATCCCGCGCGTCGATATCTGTATCGGACAAGGCTCTACAGACAAGGCACCGTGCCTATATCGCTCGATGATCTGCTTCATCCTGCAAGGCTCGAAGCGGGTCGCACTTAACGAACATCTTCTGAGCTACGACAGTGAACACTATCTCATCAGCGCTCTGGATCTGCCTCTGATCGGCCAGATTCTTGATGATGAAGACGGGCAACCCTATGTCGCGGTATCGCTCGTGCTTGATCCCGCCATACTGGCGGAGCTGGCAGCGAACATGCCACAGGTTCGCGAGAGTTCGCAGACAGGAATTGGCATCACGATTAATCCGATGACCGCTTTGGTTCGCGATACGTTGCTGCGCCTGTTGTCATTGCTCGACACGCCTGCCGATATCCCGGTCCTAGGCCCGATGATTGAACGGGAATTGCTTTATCGTCTTCTGCTGGGTCCTCAGGGGCGGCTGCTGCGGCAGATTGCGCAACCCGATGGCGCACTTGGCGGTATCCGTCGTGCTGTTGCCTGGATCAGGGACAATTACAACACTCGACTTCGCATCGAGGCGTTGTGCGATGCAAGTGGCATGAGCCGCGCGAGCCTGCATCGCCACTTTCTGTCGATGACTGGCCTGAGTCCAATCAAGTATCAGAAGCAGCTTAGATTGCAGGAAGCCCGCCAGCTATTGCTTGCTGGCGAACATCGCGCGTCAGATGTGGCATTTGCTGTCGGCTATGAAAGCGCATCACAGTTCAGCCGCGAATACGTAAGGCAATTCGGTGTTTCGCCAGCCCGCGACGTGCGCGAGATACGACAAGCGATTGCTGGCAAGGCTGCGCTAAGCGAATTCAAGGCTTGATACCCGTTCTGGTCTCCAAAAAGGCGTTATCAACGATAGTTGATACTCTCCATCACGTGCACGAACCGGGCAACCGCTATGGCTCCGGGAATGGCAGTGGCGTATTTCCATCCCGCCGCACGGAAAAAACATTGAGCGTCATTGCCACCAACGCGTAGTACCCGTAGACACCGATCAACTCAACAACAGCGGGTTCGCCAAGCATAGTGATGGCTTCGGCGTACAAAGCATCATCCACACGACGATGCTCGTAAAGTGCCTTCCCAAGACGATAGACAATACGTTCGTCATCGCTCTGAAACTCCGGCAAGAGTTGCTGCTTGAGAGACGCTATGACGCTGTCTGACACACCGGCACTGCGGGCAATGGGCTCGTGAATTTGCCACTCCGCCTGGGACTGCCACCAGGACGCAGTGAAGAGGATAGCCAGTTCGGTTAACCGAAGCTCCAGTCGAGTACCGTATCTGCAAAATGCGCCAAGCCTTTGGGCATGGTTTGCAAGCTCGGGACTGTGAATCCACGCTAAAAACGGGCCGTCCAGGTTGCCTCGTGGGCCACTTAAAATATCGCTGAGGACCGCTCTCTGTGATTCATCCATCTGTTCTTCAGACAGTGGACTGAGTCGCGACTGGATGGCCATCTCTAATACTCCTGTTGGGCCCACGCCGGAGCCAGTTTCACTGGGCGCCTTGCGGTGTGTGCTGAAGGGTCAGGGAATACAGCTAAGCTCGGTTGGCACAGCGTATCGCTGACCTCAAGGGGTGATCGTGGCCGCTTGAACACGCGCGCGGAGATCGCTCAGCTCGCTTCCAGCACGCCCCCCCTCTTGCGCAACCCAACCGTTTGAACGCGACTATATTAGCCCGCCATTTTATGTCTTGAAGTGCGATGTCATTTTTTTCAAATCATGCCCCAAGGATGCCAGCTCAATCGTCGCAGTGGCGCTCGCCTCGCTGGCTGTCGCGGACTGATCGGCCACGTCACGAACACTCAAAATGCTGCGATTGATTTCATCCGCCACGGCACTTTGCTGCTCCGCTGCAGCGGATATCTGCAGGCTCATTTCCTGAATCGTGCCAATTGAGTGGTTGATTTGGGTAATTGCCTGCTCGGCTTTATGCGCCAACTCGACGGTGTCCAATGTACGCTCGCGGCTTGACACCATCAGGGTCGAGGCAGCTTGGGTACCTTCCTGCAAGGCAAGGATGAGTGTTTCGATTTCCTTGGTGGAGTCTTGCGTACGTTGAGCAAGTGAGCGCACTTCGTCCGCGACCACAGCAAAACCACGGCCTTGCTCACCTGCCCGTGCGGCTTCGATGGCGGCGTTAAGAGCCAGCAAGTTAGTTTGTTCGGCAACGGCCTTGATCACGTCAATGACTTTGCCAATCTGCTCACTGTCCTGAGTCAATACGTTCATGGCGGCCCCCAGCTCTTCGATGGCCACGGAGAGATCGCTGATTTGCATTGTGGCCTGCTTGACCACTGCACCACCATGACGTGCCTGCTCTTCGGCCAAAGTTGCGGCAGCCGATGCATCCGTGGTGTTGCGCGCCACCTCCTGAACCGTGTAGGCCATCTCATGCATGGCTGTGGCCACCTGATCAACTTCGATTTTCTGCTGACGAACACCTGCGCTTGTCTGTTCACTCATGGCTGACAGCTTTTCAGCAGACATCGATATCTGCGTGACACCGCTGCCGATGCCTTGCACCAAGGTGTTCAGATTCTGCGCCATTTCTTGCATTGCATTTTGAAGGTCACCCAGCTCATCACGGCGAGTCGACTTGGCCTGCACGGTGAGGTCGCCTTTGGCGATACGGCGAGCCAGTTCGACGGTCAGCGCGAGTGGCGAGGTAATCTGGCGGGAGATGACGACGGAGGCAAACAGCCCCACGACCAAGGCGACCAAAGTCAAAATAGCCACCTGGATAAACGCATCGTGCTGATCGGCACGTGCCAGTCTTTGCTGGGTGTCCATCAAGCCCGTCATGATTTTATCCATGACTTCACTTTCCTGGTCCACCTGCTGCCGCAAACTCTGTTTTTGCTCAAACAAAGCAGAGACCTGAACAAGCACATCGCGGTACTGACGCATGCCAGCGTAGGCCTCCTCCAACTGGGAAGACAGTGCTGCGGGCAGACTGGCACGCGCTTTGGTGATTTCGCTCAGGAACCCGTCCGTTGTGTCCATCAGCAACTTTTTGTTGGCCGAATCAGGAACTGCGATGTAGCGACGCAGCACAAGACGAAACATGGTTATTCCATTTCGCAAGTCAGACACCGTGCGTAGTTCAGCCACACGCTCAGGCCCTGGTTGCTCCAAGGCAGTGGCCGTGGTGGTTTCAAGCAGTTGAGAAAATGTAGCGACGAACTTATCGGACAAAGCGCCCAGCGGTTTCAGCGCGCCACTGGTGGACTTGTCCGTGTCGACGAGACGATTGACCTTTTGATCATAGGACGCGGTCCTGGCTTGCAACTGCGTCAGCGCTTGCTGATTCTCCGCACGGACAAGTGAAATCAACGCCTTGGAGATAAGTCCTTGCAGGGCGCTTAGTTGCGTCCGGTAAACCTCAAGGGCCGCTTGGTCGGCGGATGCTTCGTACTGCTTCTCCGAAAGACGCATATCCTGAGCCGCATCATTGAGCGTACCGATCAGGCGTGTCGTTTCCAAACGGTCAATGAGAATGTTGTTACTGCTATAACCGACAAAAGCAACGGCCAGCACAGCCAGCAAAAGAACACCGAAGCCGATCCCCAGTTTCCTGGACACTTTAAAATTATCTAAATATCCCACTGTCACTGCCATTTTTAAGCCTCAAACGCCTTCACGTGATCAATCCGCGAGGCACAAATAGTTCTGGCAACCGTGGTTGCCTTGAAGAGTCAAGGGTTGTCATCCAAGGCGAGGTTTTAGGGTCAGTTCCAACTTACCCAGCTTAACGAAGCGCTTACGCAGGCACTGCGCGAAACTGACGCGCGACCGGGTCGTATCAACGGGAGCATCGCTCACACGGTAAATCGAGGGCATTGCCCACGATTTACCGTTCTATGTCATCAATCTGCGGGGGGATGCTAAGAACTTTAGCAAAGGTTGTACATGCTTTTATTTTTGTACAACAATTGAACTTTATGACACCTTGATAAAGCTCTTTGCCATCACTTCTCGCAATGGTCATGCGTGTTCCGCGAAGCCAGGTTGATCAAGGCGTGCTGGATTGACTGACACCACTGCCACGTCGTTGCAACGTGTCACGAGTCCTGCAATCGACTCTCCTGGTATCTCCAGCACAGCTCGAATCAGTGCTTATCCTGCCCGACGCACTTCAGGGTGCGCATCCTTCGTCACACCCGCAGCAACGAGTGCCACCGGCGGACTGTCAGTCACAGGCATGAACCGTCTGCTGACAGTGCCGTACAACGTCCATCCCAGCATGGTCACGATACCGCCGAGCATCATGGCTTCAGCCCCTGAGCTGTAAAGCGCGTAGTAGCTGTAGGCCGCTGCGATATAGGCAATTGCATTGGTCGGCAATGCCTTTCGCGGGGTGATACCCGCTGCTTTCTGGATCGTCATCAGCGCGGCCATCGACATCAGGTAAGGCACCAGATTGGTGACCACCGCCAGGTTGACGATCATGTTGAACTGTTTGCTGAGATCTGGACTGATGGTCATCAAGGTCAAGGCCGTCTGGCAAGCGACCAGGATGAGCATGCCGAAAACCGGCACACCGCCCTTAGTCGTTTTTCCAAATACCTTCAGGAAATAGCCGACATCTGCAGAACTTTTGAACACCTGAGCGATGGTGAACTGCCAGCCCAGCAATGAACCGACGCAGGCCATGATCATCAGCGCCATGATGATGTTACCCACCAGCGGTGTGTACATCATGGCGAATGCCAGCCCGAAAGGCGCAGTCGAGGCGGCCAGTTCGGCGTTCGGGACGATCCCTGCAATCACATTGGTTGAGATGATATAGATGACGGCGGCGCCAATGGTGCCTCCCATGACTGCGATCGGCACGTTGCGCTCGGGATTGTCCACCGCGTCGGTGTTGGCGCAAGCCGACTCAAGCCCCAGAAACGCCCACAACGTGATCGAAATGGAGGCTCCAACGGCCTGAAAAAACGGCATGTCATGAGGGTTCCATGCCGATATATACAGAGCGGGTTTGAACCAGAACCAACCCAGCAATGACACGCCAACAACAGGAACGATCACTCCCAGAATGGTGATATTGCCGATCTGCCCGGTGATGCGCGGGCCGCCGAAATTGGCCACGGTCGTTAACCAGAGCAAGGCAATGGTAGCCACCGCAACGCCCATGGGAGACAGCGGCCTATTAAAGAGCTCCGTCGCGTAACCCACTGCCGTTATGGCGATGGCGACGTTGGCAATGAGCAGAGAGACGCCGTAGGTGTAGTTGGACATGAAGTTGCCTGAACGGCCGAACGCGTATTCGGCGTAGCCGCCCATGCCGCCAGGCTTGCGGCTGAAACGCCCGCACTTTGCAAACGCGTACGCCAACGCCAGTGAACCCACAGCTGTCACGATCCAGGAAACGATCGAAATGGTGCCGACCTGGGCCAGTTTCGCCGGCAGGAGCACGATGCCCGAGCCCAGCATGTTGATGCCCGTCAGCACGGTCAGTTGCAGCACGCTCATTTTCTTTGTGTCAGTGGCCATCTTGTGCTCCAAAAGCCTGCCATCTCTGGTGGCTCTTGATGAAATTGATAATGCACGGCGCATCCAGCGTCACCGGGTAGTGCTCAAGGCTTGATGACGTGGCCATACGCTCGGATGCGGCCATCGTCCTCAGTGCGCAGGTACACACCCTGAAGCTCAGGATTGAATCCCGGGAAACGGTTTATCGCATCCTGCAGCGCGAGGAAGTAATCCAGCACCGCGCCGTCCCAGATCTCGCCTGGCACCACACACAGCACTCCTGGCGGATAAGGCAATGCCCCTTCTGCTGCCATGCGTCCCCGTGCGTCTTCCAAGGGAATGAGCTCTACCCTGCCCCGCACAAACTCCAGACTGGCTTCCCGCGGATCCATGGCTACTGCAGGCATACCTGCCTTGCGGAACATGTTTTTCTGCAATTGCTTGACGTCATGACGTGCGTACAACGAATGCATTTCCTGACACAGTTGCCGGATGCTGTAATCGCGATAGCGCGTCGAATGGGCGTTGTAGACGCCTGGCAGCACGTCCGCCAAGGGCGCGTCATCCTTGATGAAACGCTCGAATCGTCCGATCTGCGCCACCAGATGGTCCATTTTTGCTTTGCCTTCGGCGGGCGTGAGCAGAAACAGGATGGTATTGAGGTCGTTCTTCTCCGGGATGATTTCGTACTGACGCAGGAATGTCGCGAGCACGCCGGCATGGATGCCGAAGTCCATGTAATTGCCTGTCTCTGCGTCAATGCCTGGCGTAGTGAACAGCAACTTGCACGGATCGATGAAGTATTGATTCTCGATATAGCCTTCGAATGCGTGCCAACGCTCGCCCGGGTGGTAGCGGAAAAACCTCAGGTCTTTGGCGATTTCGTCGGTGGGATAGTCCTGCCAGTAGCGGCCATCGATTGTGGGCGGAACGAAGGGTTTGACCAATGTGCAGTTGTCCAGCATCAGTTTGCGCGCCTCGATGCCGGCGCGAACACATTCATCCCATAACCGTTGGCCGCTACGACCGCTGTGCATGCGGGCATTGACATCCAGAGAGGCAAACAACGGATAGAACGGGCTGGTCGACGCCTGGGCCATGAATGCGTTGTTCAAGCGTAAATGGTTGCAGTAGCGGGCCTGCCCCTTGATGTGGCGGTCCTTCTTGTGAATCTGCGAGGCCTGGGAGAACCCGGCCTGCTGTTTGTGAATCGACTGGGTAACGAAGATGCCGGGATCGTCCGCGCCCAACTCCAACAGCAGTGGCGAGCAATCTCTCATCATCGGAATGAACTGCTCGTAACCCAGCCATGCCGAGTCGAACAAAATGTAGTCACACAAATGACCAATGCGGTCGATGACCTGGCGAGCGTTGTAGACCGTACCGTCGTAGGTGCCCAACTGGATGATCGCCAGCCGGAACGGCCGCGCGTCATCGGCCTTGGCAGGCGCGACAACGCGCAGTTGCTCACGCAGATAAGCCTCTTCGAAACAATGCGCGTCAATACCGCCGATGAGGCCGTAGGGATTACGCGCAGTCTCGAGATAAAGCGGTGTCGCTCCTGCCTGAAACAGCGCGCCCTGGTGGATGGATTTATGGTTGTTTCGATCAAACAGAACCACGTCTCCAGGGGTGAGCAGTGCTTGAGTGACTACCTTGTTAGAGGTCGACGTACCGTTGAGCACGAAGTAAGTCTTGTCGGCGTTATAGACCTTGGCGGCACGCTTCTGCGCTTCCAGTGGCGCGCCCTCATGGATCAGCAGATCGCCCATTTCAACGTCCGCATTGCAGCGATCTGCTCGAAACAGCGTTTCGCCAAAAAAATCAAAAAACTGTCGTCCCGCCGGGTGCTTGCGAAAGAACTGACCGCCTTGATGCCCCGGGCAGGCGAACGTGGAATTGCCGCGCTCCACATAGTGTTTGAGCGCGCCGAAAAACGGTGGCAACAAGGCTTCTTCGTATAACGTCGCCGCCCGCTCCAGCTTGTGGCCATAAAACTCTGCGTTATCGGCGCCCAGGTCAAATACCCCGCTGATCTGCAGCAGCACCTTTTCGATGTCGGCAATCGCTTCGCGGGTCAACTCATCGTGTTTTTCTACCGCAAAAAAGACCGGAATGTCGAAGCCTGAGCGGCTGATATCGTCCACCCGCCCCTCACGCCAGTCAGCAGCCGTGATCACCACTGCGGCGACGTCAGTCAGGTCGGTGGCGCTGAAGTCCACGACTTCGCGGTCGGTCAGAAAGCTGCTTCGAGCGCCAGGGCTTGCGGCGACTTTGAGTCTTTTCATTGCAATGATCCTTCTGTAGCAACAGGAATGCAGGCAGGCGCGCGCTTCATGCATCAGTCAACGCACGAGCCTGTTCAGTGAGCGGTTGTTTCAAGGGCTGCCGTGCAGTAACCCCAAGGCATGCCGGGCGATGACCGCGTTCTCATCCGTGGGAATGACCCACGCCGAGACGCGGCTACCCGGTGATGACAAGCGTGCCTCTCCGTTATCCAGATCAGCGTGTTCGTGTTCGAGCCCAAGCCAGGCGCAGCCGTCGAGAATGGCGTTGCGCACGGCCACCGAGTGTTCGCCGATGCCGCCCGTGAAGACCAGTGCATCGACGCCGCCCAGCACAGCCGCCAGACTTCCTATCTCTCGCACCACGCTGCGCACGAACAACGCGATGGCGTCTTTGGCCTCGGGCGCGTCACTGGCGGACAGTGCGCGCATATCACTGGCAATCCCGCCGGATACGCCAAGCAATCCACACTCGTGATACAGCATGTGCTCCAACGCCTGCGTGGTCATGCCGCGCTCGCGCAGCAGGTAAAGCAAAAGGCCGGGGTCAATACGTCCGGGACGCGTGCCCATCAGCACCCCGTCCAGCGTGCTAAAGCCCATCGTCGTACCGCGGCTGACGCGATCATGCAGTGCGCAAAGGCTTGCGCCGTTACCCAAATGAGCGACGATCGTGCGCCCCGTCGCTGCACGTTGATCGTATTCAGGAAGCACGCCAGCAATGTATTCGTACGACAGGCCGTGAAATCCATACCGGCGAAGGCCTTGTCGGGTCAACGCCAGGGGCAGTCCGAATCGGGTTTCCAGAGGGTCGAGGCTGTGATGAAACGCAGTGTCGAAACAGACAAACTGCGGCATGTCGGGGTGTTCCCGCGCCAGATAGGTGATGGGCGCCAGGCACATCGGCTGATGCAAGGGAGCGACCGGTACCAATGCCTGCATCTCATCCATGAGTGAGTGAGTGACCTGCATCGCCACCTCGCGGCGGTTGCCGCCGTGAACGATCCGGTGGGCGGCGGCGCAAATCTCGCCGCCCATATGGCGTTCGACCCAGTCCATCAGATTGAATAACGTTCCGCTGTCCGGAGAAGAATCGTTACGCGGCCACTCCTCGCGTTTTTCCGCATCGTGGCCGCTGTGACGGAAGATCAAGCGCTCAGTGTCCTCACGCACCTCAAAAGTGCCATTGCCAACGCATTGCAGGCCCACCACGTGCCTGGATGCGTCATACAACGAAAACTTGATGCTGGAAGACCCCGCGTTGAGGACCAGAAGCAAAGCCGGCGATTGATCGTTCATGCAGTGCTCCGATAATGGCTTGATATCCGTTTGAGCATTGTCCTGATCAAGGCGAATCAAGTGGCGTCAGTTTGATCCGCCACGCACGGGCGCTATTGATCTGGATCAAAACGCCGCGACGGTCTTCGGCTTTCCGATACCTCTCTTTGTGATCATCGTCCTTCGCACGGCCGAGACGCCCGTATTGCACAGCCCTTAGCTCGCGCTGAAATCAATCACCACGCGCGCGGGCACCTCGCCGTGCTCAAGTCGTTCGAAGATCTGGTTGATTGCTGACAGCGGCTGCAACTCAATGTCAGCCTTGACCTTGCCCTGAGCAGCGAACGCCAGCGCTTCAGCCATGTCCTGGCGGTTGCCGACAAAGGAGCCACGCACGGTGATGCAGTTGGCAACGACGTCGAACAGCGGTATCGGGAACTCGCCCGCAGGCAAGCCCACCAGCACGCAGGTCCCCCGCTTGCGCGTCATGCCGACGCCCTGCTTGAAAGCGCTCAATGAAGGCGCAGTGATCAGCACACCGTGGGCTCCTCCATCGGTGGCTTCTTTCACCGCTTCAATGGCATTGCCATGCAGGGCATTGACCACCGCGTCGGCACCGAGCCGGGTGGCGTGGGCCAGTTTGCCGTCATCGATATCAACGGCGCACACTCGTAGCCCCATGGCCTTGGCGTACTGCACCGCAAGATGCCCGAGCCCGCCGACACCCGAAATGGCGATCCATTGTCCCGGCCTGACCGAGGCTTCCTTGATGCCTTTGTAAGAGGTAAGCCCGGCGCAAATGATCGGTGCCGCATCACGAGGGTCAAGCCCTGCCGGGATGTGAGCGACGTAGTCCGGGTCGGCCAGAATGTACTCCGCGAATCCGCCATTTTGGGTATAACCACCAAACTGTGCGCTGGCGCAGACCGTCTCCCAAGCGCTCAGACAATACTCGCAGTGACCACAGGCGGAGTAGAGCCATGGCACGCCGACGCGCTCACCTTCCTGCACGCTGGTGACACCCGCGCCAAGGGCGACCACCACGCCGATGCCTTCATGCCCCGGGATAAACGGTGGCGAAGGCTTGACCGGCCAGTCGCCCCGCGCCGCATGCAAATCGGTGTGACACACGCCGCACGCCTCGGTCTTGATCAATATCTGGCCAGGACCCGGTTCGGGAATGTCCAACTGACGCATGACCAAAGGCTTGCCGAATGCTTCAACCACGGCTGCCTGCATTTTACCTTTCATGGGATGCTCCTTATTGAACCGAAACGTAGATGTCATGAGGATGAATTGACCGCCGTCAGGCGTCGGTAAAGACCTGCCCCCTGACATGACCTTCTGCCAGCAGCGGCGGTGTTTGCGGCTCGCTGAAATCAGTCGTCCAGTGCCAGTTGCGAATCTCGGGCAAGTCTTCGAAGTGCTCGCGAATCCAGACGTGATGCCGACGCAGCTGGCTCTCGAAAAAGCGCATGGCTTCCTGACTCTGGTCGCGCAAGCGCGGCAGGTGACTCAATGCATCGATCGCCAACTGGTAGCGGCTCATGTTGTTGAGCACCACCATGTCGAACGGCGTAGTCGTGGTGCCTCGGTCACTGAAACCGCGCACGTGAAAGCGAGCTTCGTTGGCGCGCCCATGGACCATGGAATGGATCACCCACGTTGAGCCATGAAAGGCGAACATCACCGGCGCGTCATGGGTGAACAGCGCTTCGAACGACAGATGGTCCATGCCGTGCGGGCGATCTTGCGGGGCGCTGAGAATGCCGAGATCGACCACATTCACCAGCCTTACCCGGATGCCAGGAACATGCTTCTGTAACAGCCAGCTGGCGGCGACGGCTTCGGTGGTAGGTACATCGCCTGCGCAGGCAAGCACCACGTCAGGTGGCTGGCCCTGGTCATTGCTCGCGAAAGACCAGATCGATGCACCCTGGGAGCAATGCTTGAGCGCGGCATCGAAATCCAGCCACTGAAAATCTGGCTGCTTGCCACAGGTCACGACGTTGATGTAATTGCGGCTGCGCAGACAGTGATCGAAAACATTGACCAGGCAGTTGGAATCAGGCGGGTAATACACACGCACCACGTCCGAGCGACGTTGCAGAACGTTATCGACAAAACCGGTGGACTGGTGACTGAAGCCGTTGTGATCGTTACGCCAGGCATGACTGGTGATCAGGATATTCAGTGACGCCAGCGGCCGACGCCAGGCAAATTCCTTGCTTTGCTGCAGCCATTTCGCGTGTTGAGTGACCATCGAGTCGACCACCTGGGCGAACGCCTCGTAGGTGGACCACATGCCGTGTCTGCCGGTTAACAGATAGCCCTCCAGCCAGCCTTCACACAGGTGCTCGCTGAGCACTTCCATGACTCGGCCCTCTGGTGACAGGTGATCGTCGATCGACAGACAAGGTCCGGGTGCGAAGCGATCGCTGGCTTCGAATATCGCATTGAGGCGGTTCGAGTTGGTTTCGTCGGGGCCAAACACGCGGAAGTCATGAGGGTTGTAGCGCATCACGTCACGCAGGTACTCGCCCAGCTTGCGGGGCGCTTCGGCAATGACCTGACCGGGGGCCGGCACCTGCAGCCCGTAATCGGCAAAGTTCGGAAGATCCAGCGCGACCAGCCGTCGCCCGCCATTCACATGCGGTACCGCGCCCATGCGTAAATGGGTCGGCGGAGTCAGGGCCTGAAGATCCGGCAGCAACTCCCCAGCCTCGCTGAACAGCGAGGCTACCGCGTAACTGCGCATCCAGATGTCCAGCTGCTGAAGATGTTCGGGGTTGTTTCTGACGTTCGCCAAGGGCACCTGATGCGCCCGGAACGTACCTTCCACTGGCAGGCCGTCAACCATTTTAGGTCCGGTCCAGCCCTTGGGGCTGCGCAGGATGATCATCGGCCAGCGAGGACGGACCGGGGCAGCTTCGTTTCTGGCCTGGGCCTGTATCCCCACGATCTCGTCGTGACAGGCATCCAGTGCAGCCGCAAATCGCTGGTGCATGCCCGGCACGTCATCGCCAGACACAATCACAGGCAGGTAACCACGACCCCGATAGAGCGCGATCAAGTCTTCGTCGGGCAACCGTGCCTCGACCGTCGGACCGGAAATCTTGTAGCCATTGAGGTGCAGGATCGGCAGTACCGCACCGTCACGACGCGGATTCAGAAAATGAATGCTCTTCCAGCTGCCTTCCAGCGGACAGGTCTCGGCCTCGCCATCACCGACAACACACGCCACCAACAAATCCGGGTTATCGAACACCGCGCCGAAGGCATGCAACAACGAATAACCCAGTTCCCCGCCTTCGTGCATTGAGTTAGGCGTATGCGGTCCACAATGGCTTGGAATACCGCCGGGCGTCGAGAAGCTGCGGAAAAAGCGCAGCATCCCGGCTTCATCGCGGCCGATATCAGGATGAACCTCGCTGTAAGTCCCCTCAAGCCAGGCACAGGCATTCATGGTCGGACCGCCGTGCCCCGGCCCGGAAATAAATACGACCTCAATACTACGCTCGCTGATCAGCCGGTTCAGGTGCACATAAATAAAGTTCTGCCCCACCGACGTGCCCCAGTGCCCCAGCAATCTGGGTTTTATGTGCTCTGGGCGCAGCGGTTCGCGCAGCAAAGCGTTGGCCTGCAGGTAAATCTGCCCGACACACAGATAGTTCGCCGCGCTCCAGTATCGATGCAAACGTGACAGCAGTTCCGCGTTCAGAGGCCCGACCTGGTGGGTGTCGGGGGCCATTTCGGATAACGAAGCACTTGAAAGATCAGCACTGGAAAGTTGTGCATTGAACCGATACATGGTGACTCCGTTGGATGCGTTATTCGATGGGGACCCGAGCCTGGGGCCGGGTACTGCACGGATTAACCGCCAGCAGGCCGCCGGTCACGTGACCGGCCACTTGTTCTGCGGTGCTTCCCGGTCGCTCACTCAAGCGATTGCGATACATCGTGCTCACCATCTGAGAGCCTTCTCGTTGAAGGTGTGATGGGCGATAGTCTTTTGATTCTCGTTGGTCGATCAGAAGCGGGCTTGATTTACATCAAGGATGGTGCAGAGATCTGAAAAGACGTACATGCGTCGCTTGTTAGCCAGCAACTTCTATCCGTTCGCGTGGAACGGCTGGAAAATTGCCGGCTTTATCCATAAATACAGCCCCGCTCATCCACATTCGAAATGCCCGCTGTTAGTGTTATCCCGGTGCGCCTATGCTGAATTGAATAAGGAGATCCCTATGAGCGCCCATCTGGCCGCTGCCCCCGATCTGTTTCTCAAGGCTGAGTGCGCCAATTGCGGTGTGAGTGGGCTGTGCCTGTCGATGGGTATGAGTGTCATTGATACCGATCGTCTGTCCGCCATCATTCCCCAGCCCCTGAAGGTCAAAAAAGGCGAGGCGCTCTATCACGCGGGTGATCCGCTGCGATCGCTTTACGCGGTGCGCTATGGTTTTTTCAAGACGACGATTTCCTCGCAAGACGGGCGCGATCAACTGACGGGGTTTCAGATGTCCGGAGAGTTGCTGGGTTGTGATGCGATCAGCAACAGTCGCCACGTGTGTGATGCCATCGCACTGGAAGACAGTGAGGTCTGCCCTATCCGCTTCACACACCTGGAACGGTTATCACGTGACCTGCCCTCGCTGCAGCACAACCTCAATCGCGTCCTGAGCAGAGAAATCGTTCGTGATCATGAGATGTTGCTGTTGATGGGCAATCTCAACGCGGATGAGCGCATGGCTGCGTTCCTGCTCAATCTCTCGGGTCGAATGGCCAACCGAGGCTACTCCCCCACCGCCTTCGTGCTGCGCATGACGCGAGAAGACATTGGTTCATACCTTGGGCTTCGACTGGAGACGATCTGTCGTGCCATCGCCAATCTGCGCGATCACAGCATTGTCAGAATCTCGGGACGCGCTGTTGAGATTCTCGACCTAAAACGCCTGCAAGCGTTGATAAACGGGTGCGGCTGCGGGCCAAAAACGCTCTGAATCGGCTGGCTATCACGCCACTGCGACCGTATCGGACTTGATCACCAATACGCTACAAGGCGCGTGGGTCAGCACCGTTTCTGCCGTGTCACCCATGACCCTCTCCAGACCGTGGCGCGGCAATGTTCCCATCACCAGTAGATCAACGTCGTGTTGCCGGGCGAATGCTTCAAGCGTGGGCTGTGGGGTGCCGGTCATGAAATGGCGACGCTGTTGCTCAATCCCATGCCTGGCACATAACAACGAAAACGATTCTTCGTGTGCGTCACTCAGGGCTTCCTGGAACCCGAACTCGACAGGCATGGACCCCGACAGGGTCGTCCCTGAAGCATAAATCGCGGCCCAATTGTAGACATACACCACGTGCAGAATGGCATGACATTGCGCGGCCAGACGGGTCGCAGCGCTGAGTATCTGGTCGTTCAGGCGCAGGTCGGCGTCGTGGGAACGATAAAGATTGACTGCGGCCAGCATTTTGACTGGCAAGGGATGCGTGGAGCGGGTCACCAGTTGGACGGGGCACGCACAATGGCGTAACAGCTTCCAGTCCAGAGGCGTCGAAAACAGTCGCTGAAGCGAGGGTTCATGATGAACATCCTTGATCAACATAATCGGTCGGAGTGTTCTGACGTGGTGCTGTATTTCGTCGAACACATGGTCTGTCCATAGCGCATGCACAGAAACATCCAGGCCCTTACTACGCTCTTGTTCCACCTGCGCATCGAGCCAGCGCTGATGAGCCTGCAGGTGTCCATCACGCAGCATCGCCAGAGACGCAGGATTAAAAACGCCCATCACCTCCAACTGTTTCACGTGGTCCAAAGCAACGATACGCAATCGAGCGCCGCAGGCCTTGGCCAATGCAATGGCGCGCTCGAACGCAGGCGTACGCTCGTGCCTCGATGAGGCAATCAATAAAAGGTACGCAGAGTCTTTCACATGGACCTCACTCATCTCTCCGTGGGCTGGACAGAGGCTGCCACTGATGCGCGATGGGCGATCTGCCAGGGCTTTGTGCCTTGGGTGGAGTGTGAACGTTCATCACACCGTGAATCTGATGCAGATCAGAGGTTGCCGCTGGGCGTACTGTGCAATGCAGTGACGTGTATCAAACGCCGCCTCGCAGCGTCGATGCACAATCAAGCCTCTGCGGAGAGACCCCGATGATCACCATCACGTTGATTAACACCCTGATCATTACCACGGCGGTGGTCGTTCATTACGAATGCCTGCTGCGCCTGAACCTGCTGATGCCCCGGCTCAATCTCTGGCATCGCTTCAGAATGGTCTTCGGGGTGTTGGGGGCCCTGATCGCCCATGCCATTGAAGTCTGGATATTTGCGCTGGGTTACTACCTGATGAACCGTTCTGAAACGTTGGGGCGTCTGGACGGCGAGTTCGACGGCAGCTTCATGGACTCGGTATATTTTTCGTTCACCACCTTCACCACCATTGGTTTTGGCGATATCACCCCGAGCGGTCCCCTCAAGTACCTGACCGGGCTGGAAGCGCTTACCGGGCTGGTGCTGATCACCTGGACCGCCTCGTTTCTGTTCATCGAGATGCAGAAGTACTGGGGCACCAAGGCATTGCCTTCTCAAGTGCACCCAAATGATTCGTCTGGAAAGTCGCATCGACTGGTGCCTAAAGCGTCTTTACCTGACAAACCTCAATGTTTGATTTCCCAGCGAGCGCTCAATGATCAAGGTGTGGCTCAGGGTGATCGGGCCGCTCGCCATTGCCTGCAGCCAAAGGGATTGACCATGAGTGACTTGACGTTGCGCCGAAGCATTCTGGATGAACTTGAGTTTTTACCGCACATAGATGCCGCTGCTATTGGCGTCAGCATTGAGAACGGCGTTGTCATCCTGCATGGCCATGTGGGTACCTACGCGGAAAAAATCGCTGCAGAACGGGCCGTCAAGCGCGTCAAAGGCGTGCGGGCCATCGCCGAAGAACTGAAAGTGCGGGTAAACCGTGTACAGGGGCTCGATGACGAGGTGATCGCCTCGCGATGCCTGGAGCTGATGCGCTGGAACAGTGTGGTTCCCGACGAACAGATCAAGATCAAAGTGCAGCAGGGCTGGGTTACGCTTGAGGGCGACGTCGAGTGGCAATACCAGAAAGAAGCGGCGCAAAACGCGATCCAGAAACTGGACGGCGTCGTGGGCCTCGACAATCTGCTGGTCATAAAACCCAAAGTCGACAGTCAAGACATCAAGAGGCTTATCGAGGAAGCGCTGTCGAGAAGTTCGGAACTGGACCCCACCAGAATCCGCGTCTGCGCCGACGGTAATCAGGTCAAGCTTGAAGGAACCGTTCACCGATGGCGTGAGCGCAAAGCAGTCGAACATATTGCCTGGGCGGTACCCGGCGTCAAGCACGTAGAAAACCATCTGCTGATCACTTGACGGGACGCCGCACGGTATTGCGCACGGGTTATAGAGTCGGTTTTCCTGTGGATGACCTTGCTGCGGTTTCGCTTCAGTCTCTCTTCTTGAGCACCGTCAGTCGTTAACGCGACCGGCTGTCTCTTAATCCTGTCAGCGGACGGGTATTAACCCTGCCTCGCGCTGATGGGGCTAGGCTGCAATGGGCAAGCCTATCGCTCAGCCGGAGTTCTTCTTATGTCCCACAAAGCAAACATCAAGCACTTCAATGATGAAATCGAGGACCTGACCGGCGATTACTGGATCGAGACCTTACGGGATGGAACGACGATGCTCATTCGCGAGTTGGCGGACAAGGATCGCGACCGCGATTTCACTTTCTTCAATAATCTGGGTAAGGGCATTCCGCACTTTCGATTTCTGGGAACCTTCAGCGAACTGAAGAAGGTCCACGATCAGTTGATGGACGTCGACTTGCAGAATCGTGTGGCCTACATCGCGCTGGTCCTCGAAGACACCAAGCTCGTTGAAATCGGCGCAGCACGCTACGGGGCTTTTGAGCATGACGCGCATTGCGAGTTTGCTGTAGCCGTGTGTGAGCGCTGGCAACGCCGGGGTGTCGCCACAGCCCTGATGCACCATCTTATGGAGACAGCAGCCCGCAAGGGATTCAGCAAAATCTCGTCAATGGACGCCTCGGCCAACCTGGCCATGGACGGTCTGGCCACGAGCATGGGATTCACCCGAAGGATAGATAACAAACACGGACCGAGGATTTTCCACGAGCGTGTTCTGGCGGGGTGAATCCGGCAACAACATGATCAAGCCGCCCGTATGCGCCTGGTTTCAGCGCGCTTCAATCAAGTCGATTGAGTGGTGAGGGGTAGGCAGTTATGTCGCGAGCTTTTCAGTCTCGCCGAAAAGCTCGCGAATTCATGATCAGTCGAACTCGATCAGTACCTTACCGACATGCTCGGCAGCCGCGAAATACGCATAGGCAGCAGGGGCATCATCAAACTTGAACGTCTTGGCGATCACCGTCTCGATCCCGTTCGCTTCTATCGCGCGGACGAGGTCGACGAACATCGTGCGATTGCCGTTGGCGATCCCCCTGATGGTGACGTTTTTGATGATGAGCGACAGGTAGTCAGGAATGGGCGAATGCTGACCCGGTGTCACACCGATCACTGCAATACGACCATTCACGGCGCTGGCTGCAATGGACTGCCCCAACGTATCCTGACCACCGGTTTCGATGATGATGTCGGCACCAGCATCACCCGTCAGGGCCATCACCTGAGCCGCCCAGTCAGGATACCGGTTGTAGTTGATTGTGATGTCGGCACCCAACTCACGTGCGATTTCCAGCTTTTTATCACTCGATGAGGTAATAGCCACTCGCGCACCGTGAAGCTTGGCTAATTTCAACGCAGCCAACGCCACCCCACCCGTCCCAAGGCAAAGGACAAGATCGCCAGGCTTGACCTTGCAGACTTCGAAGAGCGCATTCCAGGCTGTAAGGCCCGCTGATGCCAGTGCTGCAACGTCTTTGTCGGCCAAGGCGTCAGGTACGCGGATCAATGCGTTGGCAGGCAATAGAACCTTCTCGGCCAGCCAGCCGTCATGAGTGACGCCGACGTCATGGGCAAAGACGCTGCCACGAAACTCACCCTCCAGCCAGCCAGGGAAATGGCCGCAGATGACCCGGTCGCCTATTTTGACTTCACTCACACCCTCGCCTACCGAGATAACCTCTCCCACGCCTTCTGACATAGGAATACGATCAGGTGCCTGCAGGGCACCGTAAACCCCACGCAGGATTTGAACATCCCGACTTATGAGGCTCACCAGGCGCGGAGCAACGATGGCCTCTCCTGGCCCCGCCAACGGCTCGGGACGGGTAGTTGCGGTCAGCGAACCCAGGCCTTGCTGGTTCCCGATCTGAAAAGCTTTCATCACATGAGTCCTTGTATCGGTGTGCGGAGGACGACACGTGTCGCACTTCAAAAAATATGGCGACAGTGCAGTCTCTGATCCAGGTGTTCACGACTCATCCTACACGAGATGTTTTCTTGGGGCAGGACCGCGATAACGGCATCG
Source organism: Pseudomonas triticifolii (assembly GCF_014358015.1). Lineage (GTDB taxonomy): Bacteria > Pseudomonadota > Gammaproteobacteria > Pseudomonadales > Pseudomonadaceae > Aquipseudomonas > Aquipseudomonas triticifolii. The sequence continues at coordinate 383,207 of NZ_JACONV010000001.1, forward strand.
CCATCGCATAGCAAACTGCGAGAAATCCCAAAGCCGTATCCGCATCCGCAGACCTGCACATCCCTGAATACGCCAGCCTCTGCGCTTGGCGTCGCTTCAAAAGTCAGCCACCTTCCCCCACGCAGAACGTTTGAACCGATCAGGATGATAGGGCTTCGGATCAACGATAGGTGCCACGCCGCTGACGATGTCGGCAATCAAATGCCCTGCGCCTGGACCGATCCCGAAGCCGTGTCCACTGAACCCGGCAGCAAGGATCAGGCCTGGCAGGCTGGCCATTTCGCCAATGCCGGGAACGCCGTCAGGTGTGCTGTCCACGTAACCCGCCCAGGCCGCCTTGATGGACGACTCTCTTAGCGCCGGAACCAGCTCCTGAGCCCGCTTGTAGGTCAGCGCGACAGCAGACGCATCGGCGGTGGGGTCGAGAATTCGCATCTTTTCCATCGGCGTCGGTTGGTCAAGACTCCAGCGTTTCCAGCCTTCATGGCCTGCACGCATACCCTCCAGCCCACCGGGTGCAAGGTTTCGCCACCGGCGATGAAACATAGGCAGGAACTGCGGGGAGAAACGGAGCAGTTGTGGCGTTGGGTCGACGCGCCCTCTCCCGCTGATAGCAAGCGTGTAGCTGCCGTCAAAGCGGCGTGTCATGGATACGTTGGTGGTGTGCAGCGCGCTGGGGATTTCATCGTTGGGTGCAGTGACCGACAGCACGGTCTGGCGAATAGTGGCCTGTGGAAAGCGAATGCCGTACTGGCGGCAGAACGATGACGCCCATGCACCAGCCGAGAGCACCGCAAGCCGTGTGCGGATCACACCTTTTTCAGTCACCACTCCGGACAATCGACCGGCCTGGGTCTCGATACCTCGTACCGCGCAGCCCTGATGCACCGTACCGCCCAGCGCCATGATGGCTCGTGCGACCGCAGGGGCTGCGCGGGATGGATCGGCAATACCGTCGGTGGGTGAAAAAACGCCCCCTTTCCATTGCCGGCCAGTCGCCCGGCCTCGCTCAGCAGCCTGTTGTGCAGTGAGCGTATGAGTCTCGACACCGACCGTACGGGCAAAATCCCCCCAGCGCGCCCAGCCGGCGATCTCCTTTTCGTCATTGCTGAGGTAAAGCAGACCACATCGGGTAAAGCCCGTCTGCTCGCCGGTTTCCACACCAAACTGCTCCCACAACTCCAGGCTTTTGGTGGCCATGGGCAATTCGCGTGCATCGCGGTTCTGCTGACGACACCAGCCCCAGTTACGGCTCGATTGCTCCGCCCCGATACGACCTTTTTCGACCAGGGCGACTTTCATGCCGCGTTTGGCCAGATAGTAGGCGGTAAACGAACCGATGATGCCGCCGCCGATCACGACCACATCAGCGTCCGCAGGCAGTTCGGGCGACGTTTCTACAGCAGTTAAAGGCGCTGGCATGCTTTGGGTATTCCTTCGGGACGGTAAAGGCACAGTCGATGTTCATCAAGAAGGACCAGGTTTGATATCGACCCGGCCTGCCTGCTTGTAGCGTTGAAAGTCCGCAGGCGTCAGAGGCCGACCAAACTTGGCAGTCCGCCAATGTCGGGAATCTGGTGATAGCCGAAGGCGGCGTTTGCGGGCTGTTCATGCCCACGGGCAACAAAAGCCTTGTGCTTGATCTTCATGTCATGGGCCGACATCAAGTCGTAACGAAAGCTTGAAGACACGTGCAAGACATCCTCTGGCCCACAGCCGAGGCTATCAAGCATGTACTCGAAAGCAGCGAGGCGCGGCTTGTACGCCTGGGCTTGCTGGGCGGTAAAGACTTTATGGAAGGGAGCCCCCAGTTTGTCGACGTTGGACATGATCTGCTCGTCCATGGCGTTCGAGAAGATCACCAACGGAATCTTGTCGGCAATTTTCGCAAGCCCGGCCGGCACGTCGGCATGCGGGCCCCAGGTCGGCACAGCATCGTAATACACCTGACCTTCGCCCCGGTATTCGATGCCCCAGCGCTTGCAGGTGCGTGCCAGGGCAGTCTTGAGGATCTCGCCATAAGGTTGCCAGTCGCCCATGACCTGATCGAGACGGTAGGCGGCGAAGTCCTTGATGAACTGATCCATCCGCTCAGAGGAGACGCGGTCGGCAAACAACTCTCGCGTCAGGGCTGCCGTCTTGAAGTTGGTCAAGGTACCGTAGCAGTCGAAGGTAATGTATTTGGGGCGAAGAAAGCTCATGAATGCAGTCCTGAGTGAAGAGTGAAGTCATAACGAGGCAAGCAACGACTGGGGACCAGAGCGCCTGTGCTGCATGGATTTATTACACCACCATGAAGCCATGCATAAACGGTTGAAAGTGCGGACTTTCTGGTACGAAACACCGTTTAACAGGCTTGCCCCGGCAGACTTTGCTGACGAGGCAGGCCGGTGTTTTCACAGTGCGCGGAACGCGTTTTCCAGCGCATCGAGCAGGCGACCCGCTTCTCGTTCAGTCCATATCAAGGGAGGACGGATCTTCAGAATGCTCGCCTGCGGGCCGGTGGCGGAGATCAGCACGCGTTGTTCGCGCAAATGGTTGACCAGTTGCAGCGCAGTCTTCATGTCCGGGATCTTGCTCGCCCGGTCAGTGACCAGTTCCACTGCGAAGTACATACCGGTGCCGCGCACATCGCCGATCTGTTCATATCGACGTGCCAGGTCTTTCAGGCCGGCCAGTATCAGGCCTCCGATCCGGTTGGCATTGAGCATGAGCTGCTCTTCCTGGATAACGTCGAACGTTGCCTGTGCCGCAGCAATCGCGACACTGTTGCCGCCAAAGGTATTGAAATAACGCATGTCGCGTCCAAATCCGGCAACCACTTCGGGGTGCACCATCAAGCCTGCCACGGGGTAGCCGTTACCCATCGGTTTGCCCATGGTGATGATGTCCGGTACGACGCCGTGACGTTGATGCCCCCAGAAGTGTGTTCCGCTACGGCCAAACCCCGACTGAACCTCGTCGGCGATAAACAGACCACCGGCTTTGCGCACGACCTCGGCGATCGGGGCGAATAGGTCCACCGGATCACAGAACACGCCGTCGGACGAAAACAGGCAGTCGGCAATGAACGCCGCCACCCCGCCGCCATGACGTTGAATGTCCTGAATCTGCGCCGAGACCTGATCCGCCATGTAGCGACCCAGCGCTTCACGCGGGATACGATAGGAATCGGGCGCTGGCACGCAGCGAACGTAGGGATCAAGCCTGGCATTGGCTCCCAGCGAAGGTGAAAACGCAGCCACGGTTGCAGAGTTGCCGTGGTAAGCCTCCGAGGTCACGATAACGCCGGTGTTACCGGTGTGATGACGTGCAATACGGATGGCCAGGTCATTGGCTTCCGAACCGCTGCAGGTAAACATGAGGTGCCCGTCAGCCCCCATCTCACCGTCAGCCGTGGCACGCAGCTGCTCGGCGTAATCCAGAATGCCGTCCTGCATGTAGCGTGTGTGGCTGCACAGAATGCCCATCTGCTCGGTTATCGCTGCGATCACCCGAGGATGGCAGTGCCCGACCGAGACCACATTGTTGTAGGCGTCCAGGTACTCATTGCCTTGCTTGTCGTAAAGGTAAGCGCCCTTGCCGCGCACCACACCCACGGGCTCGTTGTAGAACAATCGGTAGGCCGGACCCAACAGGTTGGCCCTTCGCTGAATGTGCTCGCGTGCCGCGGCATCCAGGTGATCAAGATGGGCAGGATTGAATCCGTTGGGCATGTCACCACGGACAGCCTCGATTTTTACATTGCTCATTTAATACTCACTCACTTGTGTGAATTAATCGGCGAACGACATCAGCAGTTCTGACAGGTGCGACGGTGAACGGCTGAGCATCCAGTCGAGCTGCGCCCAGCCTGGCGCTGCGTTCCGCAGAATGTAGGCACTGTTTTGCGGGAAGAGCTGCGATCGCCATGTGGTGAGCAACGCTCTGGCCACCAGGCGTGCCATGGCCAGGTGCGGGATGAGGGAGAGTTCTTCAGCGGTCAGGTCGGCGACGCGCAGATACCCCGTCAAGAGATCTTTGGCCGGCGCGAAGATATCGGCCTCGTTATCCACGCTTACGATGGCCAGCTGGTTCATCATGGCCGTAGATACGTCGATCGCGATGGCGGTCTTGACCGTATCGCCGAAGTCAATGATTCCACTGACACACTGCTGCTGGTGCGCATCGACCACGATGTTTGAAGTGTTGAAATCGTTATGCAGCACCTGCTTTCTAGAGCCGGCGATGCGTTCCTCGATGTCGAAAAAACGCACCAGCCCCTTCTCCAGGTGTTGGCGGCGTTGCGGCTCGGCGACACACCTCATCAGTGGTTCAAGCATGCCGAGATTCTGGACGTCCCAACACACCTTGCGAGACTCTGCCGGATGAGAAAAATCTGCGGTGGCCAGGCGCAGGTGAGCCAGCAGTTCACCAATGCGCTCGCGGCCTTGCGCATTCATCGTGGTTTTATCCAGCGGCGTTCCCGGAAGGAAGCTCATCAGCCGGACGTGCCGTGACTCTCCGTGCTGCGTTGTCACCTGCGTCAGGTAGTGGCCATCAAGCGACTGATAAACCCGAGAGATCGGAAGCTGCGGAGCCTTGCGCTCGATATGCCGCAGCACTTCGATTTGCAGGGAAAGCTCCTGCGTTGCCTCCTGAGGGTTGGCGATTTTAAGAACGCAGGATTGGCCGCTTTTAGTGTCGCATCGAAACGTATCGTCTTTCTCCGTCGCAAATCGTGTCAGAACAGCATCGATCCCGAACAGGTTCTTGAGAATTCGCCCTCCCTCTTCCTGCGAAACCGCCGTGAAAGGAGCCGCCAGGTCTCCTTGCAGGCTCTTGAGGCCATCGCTGATTGTATCTTTCCGAATCACTTGCATCGCTGAACTCCAGGCCTTGAGCAAGCCCTGTACTGCGGCTCTCGATGCCTAGATATTGTGCTACAACTTTTTAAATTGAAAGATGATCAAGCAGATTTTTTACGGGATTCGTATGAATAAAGCTCAAAAAGCTTGATATATAACTGTTTTATATGGGGAAAATATTTTCATTTTTTTAGATCGAGCTTGTAGATTGTTGGACAATTATTCAAATGATCAGGCCGGCATCTGGCACGACGTTGTCAAACCGTATTAGAATCGGCGCTTGGCAGAGCCTCCACTTTGGTCTTGTATAAAATGACGTCTGTTCACGAACCCATTGAAACGTACTCGCCCAGGCCTTCGGCGGTCGAGGCGCTGGCCGAAAAGCTGAAAGCCCGAATCCTGAACGGCGACTTCGAGCCAGGCGAATTTTTGCGTGATGTGAAAATGGCCGACGAGTACGAGGTCGCGCGCAACACCTTCCGTAGCGCCGCGCAACTGCTCGTCGCGCTGGGCTTACTGCTGAAGGTGCCTCATCGCGGGTTCTGTATCCCTGAATTTGGGCCGAACGACATCGTGGATATCGCCAGGTTGCGAGGTGTTCTGGAAACAGAAGCGGTACGGATGATCATCCTCAATGGCGTCGTTCCAGCCGACGCCCTGAGCGCTGTGGAGAAACTGCGTAGCGCGCGCGCTGACGCGCCACGTTCAGAAATCGTTACGGCAGATGGCGATTTCCATCGGGCAATCATCCGCGCCAGTGGCAGTCCGCGCTTGCAGCGAAGCTACGCGATGCTGGAAAGCGAGATTGAGCTGCTGCTCGTTCTGCAGCAGCCTTGCTACGAAGACCCCCAGCAGATCATTGCCGATCACGAGCACTTGATCGAGTGCCTTCGCAGCAGGGATTTCGAAACCGCTCGCACAGCGTTCGTCGAGCACTGGGAAGACTTGAGCACGAAGCTGCTGCGCGCGAACTTCGAGCGTCGGCGTTCCTGAAACCTTTCGCGCTTGTGCTGGCGTTGTGCGCTGACCTACTGCCCCACACACCGCGTCACGTGCTTGACCGACTGATAGGCAGCCAGCCCCCAAGGCCCCAGCTCACGTCCGATGCCGCTGCCCTTGGTACCGCCCCAGGACGTTTCGACGAAAACCGCCTGAATCGAATTGATCCACACATGGCCGACGTCCAGTGCATCAGCGACCCGTTCGGCACGTTCAATGTCCGCACTGGCAACGGTGGCCACCAGACCGAAGCAGCTGTCATTGGCCAGGGCGATGGCCTCGTCTTCAGTGCTGAAACGTCGGGTGCATAGCACCGGCCCGAAGATCTCCTCACGCCACAACCGACTGCCATCGGGCACATCGGTGTACAGCGTCGGGCTGACGAACCAGCCCTGACCTTGCGGTTCGGTACGTGCGCCTGCCAGACAATTCAGGCCTTCCTCTTTAGCGACGGCGAAATACTCGCGCACCTTGTGCAACTGCGCCTCGCTGGTCAGCGGCCCCATGTCCACTTCACCGACCATAGGATTACCTACCCGCAGGTTCTCGAAAGCGGCCTGCAGACGCGGGATCAGCGCTTCCGCGATGCCGTCCTGAATCAGCAAACGCGAGGTGGCCGAGCACATTTGCCCGGCGTTCCAGCAGATGCCCGCCACAATCCATTCCACGGCCTGATCCGGGTCGCAGTCATCGAACACGATGAACGCCGATTTACCGCCCAGTTCAAGGGTCACCGGCCGGCAGTGGGCCGCCGAGCTGCGCATCACCTGCGTGCCGACGGCATTGCTCCCCGTGAACGACAGTTTGTCCAGGCCCGCGTGATTGCTCAGCGCCGCGCCGATCTGGGCTTTGCCATTGACGATGTTCAGCACACCGCACGGCAACCCCACGTGTTCGGCGATCTGGCCATAGGTCTGCTCGATCAGTGGCGTGATTTCCGATGGTTTGAGCACCACCGTACAACCTGCGGCCAAGGCCGGTGCGAGCTTCCAGGCGCTGGTCACCAATGGAAAATTCCACGGCACGATCAAGCCGACCACGCCCACCGCTTCCAGGCGCGTGCGAGAGATGAAGCCGGGCACCGGCAGTTCAACGTTGCGCTGCGAGGCCTGGGTTTCGATCAGGTTGGCGTAATAGTTGAAAGTCGCCACAGCATCGTCCAGATCCACTTCGGCTTCATGGCGCGGTTTGCCGTTGTTGCGCATCTGCAGCACGATCAATGCCTCGCGGCGCTGAAAGAGCTGTGCGGCAAAGCTGCGCAGTACAGCAGCCCTATGGGCCACTGTCGTCGCCTTCCAGTCAGGCAGCGCAGCACGCGCGGCTGCCACGGCGTGATCAACCTGCGCCGTGCTGGCTGAAACCAGCTCTGCGAAGGGCTCGCCAAGGGACGGATCGTACACAGTGAGAACATCACTGCCCTCGCCTGCCAGCCATTGACCGTTAATGTAATGCGGGGTGTTCATCGAGCTGTGCTCCTCGAAACAACGATTTAGGCCTCTACAAGGCTCTGTCACTCAGGATTTATGGGGCAAAGGGTGGCGCTTCGTTGACTTCGATGATCAGCGGCCGGTCGCTCGGTGCTTCGCGCAGCAGCGTTTGCAGGTGCGCATGATCGCGGGCGCGCTCGGCCAGGCAGCCGAACCCCCGGGCGATGGTCAAAAAGTCCGGTGTGTAGATGTCTACGCCCAGCGGCGTGATAGCGCGACGCTCCATATAGCGCTTGATCTCGCCATACCCCTGGTTATTCCACAGGAGCACAATGATTCCCACCTGCGCTTCCACCGCACTGGCCAGTTCAGGCAACGTGAACTGAATGCCGCCATCCCCCATCAGACTGATCACAGGCACCGTCGGGTCGGCAAGTTTCGCGCCGATCGCCGCAGGCAGGCCGTAACCCAGCGTGCCGTAGCCGGTCGATGCATTGAACCAGCGTCGCGGGCCGTCGAGGTCGACCAGGTGATTACCGCTGTAAACGGTCTGGGTCGAATCGCCGACAAAGCGCGCCTCGGGCAACACCTCAAGAATGCAGTCGAACAACGTCCGGTAATGCGCCCACCCCCCGAAGTCTTCGGCCAATTGCCTGCGCACCTCGGCGGCCTGTTGCGCGCCAGGGCTGTCGGCACTTGCGGTGCGCGGTGGCAAAGCGTCCAGCAGTGCCTGCATGGCGTGCCGGGCATCGCTGACAATCGAAAGGCTCGGCGTATGGTTGCGGGATAGTTGCGTCGCATCGATGTCGATACGAATCAGCTCGCCGCCCAAGCGAAAGTTGCCGTCAAACACCACGTCGTAATCGGTCTCGCCCAGCTCGGTGCCGATTGCCAGCACCACATCGGCGTCCAGCGCCAGTTGTCGTACGGGAATCAGCGACTGGTTGCTGCCGATCAATAACGGATGATCACTCGGCAACACCCCCTTGGCATTAATGGTCAGCGCCGTGGGGGAATCGAGACGAATAGCCAGCTCGCGCGCTTCGTGCGTGGCCTCCACGCAACCACCGCCCAGTAGCAAAAGTGGTCGTTTGGCGTTCTGCAGGCGAGTGGCCGCTTCCTGGATCGCTGCCGGGTCGGGTGTTGGGCGGGCAATCACCTGGCGCGGGCGCACCTGCAGGTGATCGGCAGCCGTCGTGATGATGTCCAGCGGCAACTCAATGTGTACCGGTCGCGGTCGCTGGCTGTCGAACACCGCAAACGCCCTGACCAGGACATCGGGCAGTTCGTCGACGTTCATCAGTGTATGGCTGAAGGCGCTGACGCCCGCGACCATTGCGCGCTGGTCGGGTAGTTCGTGCAGGTAGCCGTTGCCCAGTCCGAGCCTTGCGCGTTCGTTTACGCTGGAGATCACCAGCATCGGGATCGAGTCGGCGTAGGCCTGCCCCATGGCCGTGAGAATGTTGGTCATCCCCGGCCCGGTGATGATAAAACATACGCCGGGTTTGCCACTGACCCTGGCGTAACCGTCAGCCATGAACCCTGCGCCCTGCTCATGACGCGGGGTGATATGGCGAATGCTGCTGGCGGGCAGACCTCGATACAGCTCAACGGTGTGCACACCGGGGATGCCGAACACTGTTTCGACGCCCCAGGCTTGCAACTGTTTGACGAGAAACTCTCCACAGGTGGTCATGCAGTTGCCTCCTGTTCCAGACCGATAAAGCGCCGCACCCGCTCGTGACCCTTGCTACGGATGTCGGCGGGTGATGCATCTGCGGCCACGTGACCGTTTTCCATGAACACAATGCGGTCGGAAATCGACAGTGCGAAATCCATCTCGTGGGTGACGATCAGCATGGTCATGCCCTCTTCTGCCAGGTCACGAATGACGTTGAGTACGTCGCCCACCAGTTCAGGATCAAGCGCCGAGGTCGGCTCGTCGAACAGCATGATGTCCGGTTCCATGGCCAGCGCGCGGGCGATGGCAACGCGTTGTTGCTGGCCGCCCGACAACTGATGCGGGTATTTGTCGGCATGGGCCAGCAGGCCGACCCGGTCAAGCAACGCATGCCCCTTGCGGCGCAGCTCCCGGGTACTGGCCAGCCCGTGGTAACGCGGGGCCAGAATCACGTTGTCGAGAATGGTGCGGTGCGGGAACAGGTTGAAGTTCTGGAACACCATGCCGATGCGTCGGATGCCCTGGCGGATGACAGGCGAGTCTGGGTGCTTGCCAGCGGCGATGTAGTCATTGCCGAATAACACAATCTCGCCCTTGTCGATGCTCTCAAGGGTGTTGATCGTTCGAATCAGCGACGTCTTGCCGGACCCTGAGGGGCCGATAATGGAAATAACCTCACCTGGACGTACGGACAGATCGATGCCTTTGAGCACCTCATGACTCCCGTAGCGTTTGTGAATGCAGCGCAGCGACAAGGCGTCGGCCTGGCCTGCGATCTTTTGCGCACGCGGTTTGCCCTGTGCGGCCGGTTGACGCAACGCAGCGACCTCGCTGTCATTCATGGTCTGGGCGTTCTTGCGCGCCAGGTCCAGATGCCGCTCGGCCCACTGAAGCACCCAACCGAACACCGTGACGATGAGTACGTAATACACGGCCACGGCGGCGAGGGTTTCGAGCACCAGAAAGTTCTGCGCGTACAGGCGCTGACCGACCAGCAACAGTTCGTTCAGGGAAATCACCGAGACCAGCGAGGTGAGTTTGACGATGGTCACGTATTCGTTGGTCAGTGTCGGCAAGGCGATGCGAATCGCCTGCGGAATGATCACCAGCCGTTGCGCGCCGAGCCCGCGCACACCCAAGGCTTTGGCGGCCTCACGCTGCCCCTTGAGCACCGATAGCAATCCGCCGCGATGGATTTCGGCCATGTACGCCGTCTCCGTCAGCACCAGCGCGATGAGCCCTGCATAGAAAGGCTGAGACAGCACGCTGCCCGCCGATGGAAACAGCTGCGGCAGGTTGTAGACGAACACCAGCAACACCAACAGCGGAATGCTGCGAAACAGCCAGATATAAAAACTTGCCGGCAAACGCAGCCAGGCGTGGCTGGACAGTTTGGCGCTGGCGAGCACGAAGCCCAGCGCAAGCCCCAGCGTCCACGACAGCGTGCTCAACTGAACCACGGTGAGGCAGGCTTTCCAGAAAGCGGAGAACGAAAACAGTGAGAAAAAATAAGCCCAATCGAATGCCATGTTGACCTCGGTGCAGCGGGTGAAGGTGATGGCCGGTGTAGCTGTGGCGTTAAGGAGCGAATGTCGCGTCGAGCGCAAGATTGCTGCTCAGCTGACAATGCGTAATCCACTGTGCAAACGCATTTCCCGTGGGAGGCGGCTTGCCGGCGATGGCGTCAGTCCAGTCACTGCAAAGTCGCTTTCAATATTGCATCGCCGGCAAGCCGCCTCCCACAGTGGGTGTTTGCTGTGCGACCTGGTTGTCTCAGGACCACAGCGCTACTGAGTCACGCAGGCTCAAGGTTGTATTTTTTGAGAAGCTCGGTGTATTCGCTGCTCTTCTTCCAGGCGTCCACTGCACTGCGCATGTGCTCCACCAACTCCGCATTGCCCTTCTTCACATAGATACCCAGCGTTTGTGGATACAGCGATTTCTGCGAGCTGATCAGGATGCGGCCGCGGGCTTTATCAATGATCATCTGCGCGGCGGCGGAGATTTCCAGGTGTGCCTGAATATTGCCGGACATCAGCGCCTGGGACGCCTCGGCGGTGGTCGGGAATTCGCTGATTGCGATCTCGCCCTTGTTCTGTTTTGCACAGTAATCGGCAGACACCGCTTTTAGCTGGTTGATCCAGTTGGTGCCTTGCTGAAGGCCGACTTTCATACCGCACAAGTCTTCCGGCTGCTGCGGTTTGCTGGTGTTGTCGCTGCGCACCATGATGGCGGCACCGACTTGCGCGTACGGAATCGCGTCGGCCTGCTTGGTACGCTCATCGGTGATGTACATACCGGAAATGATGGTGTCGAAGCGGTTGGCGTTCAGCCCCAGGATCAGGTTAGGAAAACGGGTATCGACAAACTCGACCTTCAGGCCACCCAACTGCTTGGCCAGCGCCGTGGAAACCTCCGGGTCGAAGCCTACGACCTTGTCGCCATCGTAGGATTCGAACGGCGGATAGGAAATCTCCATACCCACCTTGAGCGTGCCGGGTGTGGCGGTGGGTGCTGCATGAACGGCACCGGCGAATAGGGCCAGACCTAGAACCGAAGTGGCAAGGCGCGAAAGCGTGGTGTTTTGCATAGTAGTCATTCCAGATTGAGGGAAACGGCAGGTCACGAAGTCACGCTCTGGTTTTTCAGGTGCCCGAAGCTTGATGGCTTTCTGGCCCGTTCCGGCAGGGCAAGTTGCCCGCTGGCGACGCGCTGGCGAAGGTATTGATAGGTTTGCAAAGCCTGGGCCCACATGTGCTCGCCGATGGCGATTTCCTCGTAGCCCTCCCCGGCAGCGGCAAACTGCGGCAGGGGCTTGATCAGCGTGTGGTAGTCGCAGGCGTAAAACAGCGGGAAGGAATAGCGCTCTTGTCGGACCTTGCGCACTCGATGCGCAGTGGCGACGAACGTGCCGCTGGTCATGACTTCAAGCATGTCGCCGATGTTGACCACGAAGGCGTCCAATAGCGGAGGCGCGTCGATCCACTCGCCCCGTTCGTTCATGACTTCAAGCCCGGGCTGATCGGCCTTGAGAATGGTGAAGCACTCGTAGTCGGTGTGCGCGCCTATGCCCGGAGCGTCCTCGGCCGTGGCGTCGAACGGGTAATGGATCAGGCGCAGTTTTGAAGGCGGGAAACAGGCCATCTCATCGAAGTAATGCTCGTTCAGGCCCAAGGCCAGCGCAAAGCCGCGAAACAGCTGATGCCCCAAGGCGAACACCGCCTGGTAATAGGCCTGCACGGCGACCTTGAATCCAGGCAAGGTCGGCCAGTCGTTCGGCCCCAGCAACGGCGTGCCTGCGAGGACCAAAGGGTTATCGGCGGGCACTTCGAAGCCGATATCGAACGCCTCCTTGTGGTCAGGTTTTCCAGTGCCGTAGACCTCTTCCCCTTCCGGCACGAAACCTTTGTGGGTCTGCGAGGAGCCAATGTAGTGACGCATCTTGGCGTCGATCGGCTGGGCGAAATACTGTTCGGCCGCGCGGTGCAGGTTGTCGATCAGCGCAGGCTCGACACCGTGACCGGTAATGTACAAAAAACCCACTTGGCGGGCAGCCTCGCCCAACGCCTGAGCCACGGCCAGGCGATCTTCAAGGCGTTCGCTGAACAAGCCCTGGATATCGACCACCGGAATACGGGTGAAAGCGGGACGTTCACTCATGACTGCGGCCTCACGGTTTGATGGAAGACGGTGTTGAAATCCTCGCGTTCGGTGCGTCCCATCCAGGCGTTGAGGCTCCATAGGTCGGCCACCGGCACATCGGTAAACGGCAAGTGATGCAGGTAGCCATCAGGGCCGAACTCCGGGGTCAGGGTCGTGCCGGTGTAACCACGCGCCGCTTGGGATTTCCAGATATCGGCCCAGTGTTGCTGATGGAACGCCAGCGCCCCGGCATACTCGGGCGCTGCCGGATGCGGTACTTGAGGGCCCTGGTCATAACCGACTCGCGCCTGAATGTGGTGCACACGCTCGACAAAGGCGCGCAGATCGTCGGCCGGGTCATTCAACAGGCGCTCGCACGTCACCACCCAATGGCTGATGTCGCTGGTAAAACGCAGGTCCGGCACTTGCTCGATCAACTGCAGTGTCAGCCAGGGATTGAACAGCGAACGCGCCCGGTGTGTCTCGAAGCTGCACATCAAGCCGCTGCGAGCGGCGATCTGAAGCGCCTCACCGAAAAAGTCCACTTGCTGCGCCAAAGGCCAGCGATCGTTGCCAGCCAGCACGTTGACGAAACGCGGCTCAAGCTCCGTCGCCAGCTGCAATTTGCGGGCAAAATCTGCCAGGTGTTCGGCAGGCGTTGCAGATTGCAGCGGCAGCACAGGTGTCGAGGTGAACAGAATGGCGATGTAGGGCACACGGTTGTCACGCAAAAACGCGGCGAACGCGGCACGCTCTGAATCCTGTTCGGGGATACGGGCTTCGAACCCGTCAAAGCCTGCCTCGTGGGCCTCGTCCAGCGCCTGCTGCCACGTTCCGCGATAACCCCACAACGTACGAAATATTTCCAGTTTCATGGGTTCACCTCACCATGTGTGCCCGATCGGGCACAGCGCTGATCACGAATGGACGGGAGCCGGTTGCGCGGCGTTGCTCATGGCCTTGTGGCCGAGCATCGGGTGAGCACCCTTGGGACCGTACACGCCGGCAGGCTCGGGAAACGTGCGCAGCAGGGTCAGGTACAGCAGCGTTGCCAGGCCAAGCGTGATCGGCAGGCTGATATCAATGCCGCCTGCCAGATCGCCCAGCGGGCCAACGAACTGCCCCGGCAGGTTGACGAAGCACAGGCCTGTGACCGCACTGGGAATCCAGGCACCCAGCCCGCGCCAGTTCCAGCCATTCTGAAACCAGTAGTGCCCGCCGCGTTGACCACGGGTGAAGACTTGCAGGTCATCCGAGTGGTAGAAACCACGGCGGCTGATCAGACCGAGGATCATGACCACCATCCATGGGCTGGTGCAGGTAATGATCAGCACCGCGAAGGTCGACACGCTCTGCACCAGATTGAAGGTGAAGCGACCGACGAAGATAAAGGCGATGGCGGCCACACCGATCAACAACGTCGCCCCGGCGCGACTCAGCAGGCGCGGGAAGATGCTCGACATGTCCAGTCCCGTGCCGTACAGCGCCGTGGTCCCGGTGGAGAGTCCACCGATCACGGCAATCAGGCACACCGGCAGGAAGAACCAGCCCGGTGAAATGGCCAGCAAACCGCCGACGTAATTATTGGTTTCGATGTACTGCGGTGCCTGACTGGCCACCAGCGTCGCCGTGCACAGCCCGAACAGAAAGGGAATCAGCGTACCGGCTTGCGCGGCCAAAACGGCCAGCATGATTCGCGTTTGCGACGTTTCACGCGGAATGTATCGCGACCAGTCACCCAGAAAAGCACCGAACGACACCGGATTGCTCATCGCCAGCAGCGCTGCGCCGACAAAAGCGGCCCAGAAACCGGGCTGTTGAAGGTTGACGCTGCCTGCATAGCCCGAATCGAAAGGCCCGGCAAATGCGAAGATGCCCAGCAGAAACAATAGACTGGACGCCCACACCGCGATCTTGTTGACCCACAGCATGAAGCGGAAGCCGAAGATGCACACCACCAGTACCAACACGGCAAACAGTCCATAGGCCAGCCCCAGGCTGAAGTCGTTTTCCGGCAGGCCGACCAGGCGCTGTGCGCCACCAACCAGTGCATCACCTGAGCTCCACACAGAAAGAGAGAAGAACGCCACGGCCGTCAGCAGCGACAAAAACGATCCGATAATGCGCCCGTGGACCCCGAAATGTGCGCCGGAAGACACTGCGTTGTTGGTGCCGTTAAGTGCGCCGAACAGCCCCATCGGCGCGAGGATCAAAGCACCTACGGCCACCCCGAGCACAATCGCCCAGAGTCCAGCCTGAAACGACAACCCGAACAGCACGGGGAAACTGCCCAGCACGGCAGTCGAAAACGTATTGGCACCGCCGAAGATCAGACGGAACAGATCAAGCGGGCGGGCGTTGCGCTGGCTGTCGGGTATCTGCTCGACACCCCAGGTCTCGATGTGCGTTTGCACGCGGGTTGCAGCACGGTTTTCGGGATGCGTCGAATGGCTCATGTGTTGCTCCAGCACCTGTCACGGTTGTTGTAAGGCCAGCGCAGGCACGCTGACCCTTTATGGCCGCCCGTTAACCCCGGGCGGAGGGTCGATCTGATTCTTCTTGTGTCGTCACAATCCCATGCGAATTGCGCGTCGGCGGTTACATCCGCCTGCGGGGGACGTCAAGCCGACGTCGCCACCGATAAATGTTCGTGCCACGCCAGCCAACGCCCACCTTCGTGGCGGAACACAATGCTTTCTCGCTCTTGCAGATCCAGCTCCTCGCCAGCCACTCGCACGCGGGTAGCCACATCATGAATGAACACCGCCACATCCCCCCGCACGCTGACACTGGCGTTGCTCGACTCACACGCCAGCACAGCGAATCCGTCTGCCTGCCACTGACGCCATAACGCCTCATACTCGGCGCGGGAATTGAGTGGCGCTGCCAGGGTATGGAACACAAAGGTCGCGTCTTCACTGAAACAGGCGAAATAGCGCGCGGTGTCATTACTGGCAAATGCCTTTACCAACTGCTCGGCGGCGTGAAGGACTTCAGCCCGAGCGTTCATCGGCGCACCACGCCGGGCAGCACGCAGAGCATTTCATAAAGCAGATTGGCACCCAGCAACGAGGTATTGCCGGTGGTGTCGTACGGTGGCGACACTTCCACCAGGTCGCAGCCGATCAGGTCCAGGCCATGGCAGCCGCGAATGATCTCCAGCGCCTGAATGGTCGTCAGGCCACCCACTTCCGGCGTGCCCGTGCCCGGTGCCCAGGCAGGGTCGATACCGTCGATGTCGAACGACAGATATACCGGGCCACCGCCGACTTTCTCGCGCACCTCAGCCATCAGCGGTGCCAACGACTGATGCCAGCACTCCTCGGCCTGCACCACGCGAAAACCCTGCTTGCGGCTCCAGTTGAAATCTTCGGCGGTATAACCCTGTGCGCGCAGGCCGATCTGTACCACGCGCTCGCTGTCCAGCAAGCCTTCTTCCTGAGCGCGGCGGAAGGTCGTGCCGTGGGCGATTTTCTCGCCGAACATGTGATCGTTGACGTCAGCATGGGCATCAATGTGCACCAACCCGACCTTGCCGTGTTTCTTGTGAATGGCACGCAGAATCGGCAGGGTCAGGGTGTGGTCGCCACCCAGCGTGAGCGGGATGATGCCGTGACCCAGAATCCGGTCGTAAGCCTCTTCGATGATGCGCACAGAATCCAGCAGGTTGAAGGTGTTGATCGCGACGTCGCCAATATCAGCCACGTTCAGCGAATCGAACGGCGCGGCTCCGGTGGCCATGTTGTAAGGACGAATCATGACCGACTCGGCACGGATGCCTCGCGGCCCGAAGCGGGTGCCGGGGCGCAGCGAGGTGCCGACATCCAGCGGAATGCCCACGAAAGCGGCGTCCAGGCGATCCAGTTCTTCAGGGCTTTGCACATGGGGCAGGCGCAGCATGGTGGCGATACCGCCAAAGCGGGGCATCTCATTGCCGCCCAGGGGCTGGTGGAAAGTCTGGTCCACGAGTGGCCTCACGTTGTTCGATAAATGTGAGGCCATTCTGGTGAGGGCAAGTGGCCAGAAGAATCGCTGCCAGCAAATATTTGGTTCAGAGTTTTCTAAACTATCGCGTCCGGCGCGCCGACCTGAACGCAGCGCCCTTTTGCGGCGTTGCTGGCCCGACATCCGCCAAAACAACACTTGCCAGCTCAGCCGCCTTCAATAGACTGCCTGCACACCTAACCCCTGGAGCGCCTATGTCTTCTGCCCTGCCCGACCTCAAGCTGCTGCGCATCTTTGCCTGCGTGGTACGTCACCAAGGCTTTGCGGCAGCGCAACAGGAACTGAATCTTTCCACTTCGGCGATCAGCACTTACATGAGTCAGCTCGAAACCCACTTGGGTCTTGTACTGTGTCATCGCGGCCGTGGCGGATTCAACCTGACCAGCAAAGGCGAGCTTTTTCACCAGGAAACCTTGCGATTGCTGGCGGAACTGGAAGGTTTCGAACGCTACAGCGCCGCGCTCAAGGGCGAACTGCGCGGCACCCTGAACCTGGGCGTACTCGACTCGACGGTCAGCGACCCGGCCTTGCCGCTGGCCGATGTCATCGGTGCCTACAGCAAGGAACATCCTGCGGTGCACTTGCACCTTTCGGTACTCAGCCCCGCGCAACTGCAACTGGGCGTACTGGAAAACCGCGTGGATCTGGCCATCGGCTCCTTTTCGATCCGCATGAATGGTTTGATGTATCAAGCGCTCTATCGCGAGCAACACTGGCTGTACTGCAGTGACCGGCACGAGCTGTTCGAGCAGCGGCGCATCCCGGCAGAAGTCATCACCCAGCAGCGCATGGTCGGGCGCGGTTACTGGAGCCAGGCTGAGTTGGCTCGTCACGGTTTCAAGGACAGCGCCGCAACCGTGGAGTCCATGGAGGCGCAATTGATTCTGGTGCTGTCCGGTGCCTACATCGGCTATCTGCCGGAACATTACGCGCAATTCTGGGTGGATCAGAAGCGACTGAAAGTGTTGTTGCCCACCACATTCGGTCATCAGGCACCCTTTTCACTGGCCTTGCGACGTGGACGAGCGAGAGAGCCGTTGATTCAGAGCTTTCGCGATCGATTGAAGGGCTGGTTCGACGGTTAGTGCCCGGATGCGTCTGGCAGCAGGCATGGATCATGCCGTCGGGCCGGCCATCGCACCAGTATGATGCCGGGTGAATAACAATATGCCTGATGTTGATTTGACCATCCGGTCAACATTCCCTAACGTGGCCGACCCTTTCCCCAGCCCGAGACACTGATGACTACCCGCTCCAAACTGCCTCCAACCGTCTACCTGCTGGGTCTGACGATATTTTCTCTGGTCACTGCCGAGTTCATGGTTGCCGGAATGATGCCTGCGCTGGCGGAGGCGTTCTCCGTCAGCCTGGCGCAGGTCGGCAATCTGATCGCCTATTACGCGCTGGGTATGGCGCTGGGCGGTCCGCCTGTCACGGTATTGCTGCTGTCCAGAGGTATCAGCAACAAGCGTGCGCTGGTCTGGCTGCTGACGTGTTACGTGATCGCGGGAGCCGTTGCTGCGGCAGCACCCAGCTATCCGGTGCTGGCCGTTGCACGCATCATCATGGGCATTTCCAGTGCCGTCTGCATCGGTTTGTGCATGACCATTTGCGCCGGGCTGGTGGCGCCCGAAGGTCGCGGTCGTGCGGTGTCCGTGGTGCTGGCCGGGCTGATGCTCTCTCCTGTCGTTGGCGTGCCGATGACCACCTGGGTGGAGCAGCATGTCGGCTGGCGTGCCAGTTCCTGGGCGGTGGTTGCGCTCGCATTGCTGTGTACGGTTCTGGCCACAAGGCGTTTGCCTGCCATTCAAAAAGGCGGTGAACCGCCATTGAGTCAGCAATGGGCGGGCTTGAAAAATCCCACGCTGTGGGGCGCCTATGTCACCAGCGGCCTGATCATCGGCGGCACATTCGCAGCGTTCAGTTATTGCACGCCGATCCTGATCCATGAAGTAGGCATCGCGCCGAGCCTGGTTGCGCCGGTGCTCGCGGTCTACGGCGTCGCCAACCTGATGGGCAACATGATCGTCGGCCGTTTCGCGGATCGCCACACCTTCCCGGCACTTGCCTGGGGACTGGCACTGATGGTGCTCGCACTGGGCGGCTTTGCCCTGGCCGGTGACCATACGTGGCTGAACCTGGGTTGTTTCTTCGCACTGGGCCTGACGGGCGTCGCCTTGAACCCGGCAATGGTCGCGCGGGTCATGAAGGCCGCGGAGCCTGCGGCAATGGTCAACATTCTGCATACCTCGGTCATCACGGCTGGCCTGGCGTTTGGCAGCTGGGCCGGCGGTGCGGTGATTGATGCCGGTTATGGGTTGCGCTCGCCCCTTTGGGTCGGTGCCGCGATGGCGCTTGTGGGGTTGTTGAGTCTGGTGCCGGCGATGAAACGGGTAAAACGTGACGATGCAGTTTCAGGGCGCGCCCAGTGCGTATCTGACATGCACTCATAATTGCTGGCGGGTGCGCGAATGGCAGCGCACCCGCTCATTAGCAAGTGGTAAAGACCAATAGCTCACTCTCTGGTCATGACACGATCAAACCCTTGTGCCGCCAGCGCTTTCATAAGCCCTGATGAGGCTGCTGAAGGATCCCTGATGCTGGTCGTAGTGATTTCCCGGCAAACTCGCCCAGATGTTGGAGCACCGGGCTATCGCCACTGACAGGTGGCCCGACTGAATAAAGGCAAACGCCCGTTGTTCACGGATTTGCTGGATGGCGATACGGTCCTGATTCAACGGGCCGAAACCTTCAAGCTTCATGTGCTTGCGGTAATAACACCAATAACGGTAAAGCAACTGATAGCGCCCTGCGGCCGTGGATTTGAGGCCATGGCTGTTGACGGTTACCAACACATCAGGATGCTCAGGATGTTCCGAGTAGTCGTTAAAGGTGTTAGGACTATCAAAGCCTCCTACGACGACGTCATACCCATCGTCGAACGTGTAAGGGCTCGTCGATGTCCCTTCCGCGAAGGCAAGCATGTCGAGAAATGCGAGCACGTTTTGACCGCCCGCTTCGGCTGCTGTGATGATTGGCATGATTGACTCCGAACCCTTAACTGATAGCGTCCGCCATGGGGCGGGTATTTGTTTAACGCAATGCCGTGCCTGTTTTCCTGCCGCTCTTTCCCGGCAGTGTCGGGCTCAATTCGGCATGACAAGCCCCGCAAGCTCTGTGCCCTGCTGCAGGTAGAGCATTGAGGTCGGCAGGCGTACCGTCCAATGCCGTGGCTTGGGCTGTTGCTCGGGCGGCAGCGAGTCAGCGCCGAGCACTTCTTCCAGCAAGGTCAGGGTGCTTTCCGTTACCGGGGTGCTTGACGGATCGCCGATCCAGCGCGCCGGGAACTGCCATTCGAACAGCAATCCGGTCTCACAGCCTCGGTTCACGGGCAGCAGCACGTGGGCGCACGACGCTTTCAAAAAGCGCAGAAACAGCCGCTCCGTCACCGGAGCGGTCGACGCTGCGGCCATCTTTTGGGGCTGTGTCGTAGTTTTCACGAAAGGCTGTGTGTCGTAGTACCAACTCATGTCAGCCCAACTGAACTGCGACTCAAGCGCCTGAGCGCTGTTTGCGGGTGTTGCCATCAGATTCAGACACGCTTGAGCCAGGACATCGCGCTGGATCTCGGCAGTACGTTCTGCGCTGGCGAGTTTCCTGCGCTTGTCGAATTCGTCCTGATAGCGCTGCATGGCTGCTTGCCAGGCTGCGAGCAACCGGTAGAAGGTACGTATTTGCCAGGCCGTCATCATCGGGTCTTTGTCCTTGCCCGTTAGCGCTGGCCGATTACAGGTGATATCGACCGTCACGCTCATCAGCGGCGCCGATGACATCACGGTCAGCGGAATGGGGCCGGTCTTACCCGCGATGTTTGCCAGGGGCACAGTGCTGACCAGAGCTGTCGTACGTGCGGGAGGCGTGATCGTGACGTTGCCGACTGTCGTCGCAGCACTGGCATCGGGCACCACCACGGTCATGGCTACGGGCGCTGTCGGGGCGGGCGGCACGCCAGGTTTAACGTCCTCGCCTGCGACTGAGCACACCAGGTTGTACTGAGTGTCTGCCAGCGCCATGGTGACCAGCCCAGAGGCTGCGACGTAGCCATCGGGAATGCGCAGCATCGAGACATCGCCGAGCACCACACCACTGACCGTTGCCACGACTCGCAGCGTTTCCAGCGGCGGAGTTTCAGGGTCGTTGATGCCATATATCGCGCAGAGGGCCTGATAGTTTTCCGGCTTGATCCGGTAATAGCCCAGACCGTGGGGTTCGGAAAAAGCCGGAATGGCATACGGCTTATTCAGTGGAATGTCGTCCTGTGCCGTGATGCTCTGAACCCAGGGTTTTGCAGGCTGGTTGATCACGAACCCCAGCACCAGACGCCGTCCGGCATCGGCCAGGTGGACCTTCATCAGTTTGTCGACCCAGTGATAAATGCCGACCAATCGGCTGTCGCCAGCATTGTCGATCAGGTTGCTTTGCCGGCGTTCGCACAATTCCTGCCAGACCCTGCCGCGCTGGCGCGTGATGCGGTCGCCCATGTGCCGAGCAGCCTTTTCAGTCAGTTGCTGCACCTGCCGCGAGGTATCGTCACCGGACCAGGACGCCCCGCCGCCGCTACCCGCCCAAGCGCCCGACATTATCTCATTGAGATTTTCATAGGTCGGTTTGACGTTGTTCAGATTGCGCACCAAACCATCGGCCGCCATGACTTCCTGAAGCGCATCCGTAAGCTCGCTGCTGGCAGAGGTCTGGCGCAGATCATCGGTTTCGCCGCGGTGCTCATTGTCTTCACTGTCATAGTCTTCACGACGGGTCTGCAGGTGTTCCTGACGTTCCTGTCGCTCGTGAGGCATAACGTTGACCACTTCAGCCAGCTCACCCGGTTGATAGCCGACAAGGTGCTGACGGGCACGTTTGAGCGTGCCCGGCCCCAGAATCTGCCATGTATCAGCGGCAGGCGTAACGGGCGTAGCCGCAGCTGTTGCATTGTCAGCAGCGCTGGCAGGCGCCGGATTGGCGGGCGCAGGGTCGGCCGGCGCATTCAAAGTGCTGGTGGTAACGGCATCAGGTAGCGCAGGGTTGGCACACAGCGCGATGCGGCGCGCCTGCGGTGCCTCCAGGGCTGGCAGGTTTTGTTGCAGCAGCCCGAGAAAATGCCCGACCCTCAGAATATCGACCAGTTGCGTGGCCAGCGCAGACCGGTCAGGCGTGCCGGTCAGGGCCAGGACAAAGAGACTTTGCCACACCGCTGCCTGGCTGGTGACCCACTCGGTACTGCCCAGCAACGAGTCCACGGATTCGCCCAGCAAGGTTTGGGCCTGTAGTGTAATCGCAGTCAGCGTTTGCGGACCTGGCAAGGTCGTGAGGAACTGAGTGCGCAGCACCGGGAAATCACAGATTGGCGCGGGCAGTGTCGTGATATCGCTGACAAATCCAGTAAATGTTTTGGCGGCAGCCTGTTTGGCCGCGGCGGCATCTGCACCGCTGCACTGACTGAGCGTTACGTAAAGCGGCAGGCTCTGCGGGTTATCCAGGCGCACGAAGCGCAGGCGGGTATCCAGTGTCTCCCGTGGCGTTAACGGGTGCAGCCAGATAAAGGGCGCAAGGTCCATGGCCTCATGGGGCTCATCGATCGACGGCACCGTGTTATCGCCAGGCTCATCGGCTGGCTTGGGTGTGAGCGACCATTCGCCGATCGGGGCGTTGAAAAACTTGTTGATCGACAGCGGCACATTGCACACCAGAGACAGATGACGACTGTCCGGGGTCAGCGTCAACGTCACCTCAATCGAGCCCAGTTGCTGGGTTATCTCAAGGACCATGGGGTATACAAGGCCAAGCTTGAACGGATGGTGTTCCTGAGTGCCGGCGTCGTGCATTTCGCCCTCGACGGACTTGCCGTCCTCAGACACCGTCCAGCGTATTTCCAGGCGTACACCATTGCGTGCGGTGATCGTCCAGTGACCTTTGTAGCCGCGTTGCACGCCCATGACTTGCGTGGCGCTCATGATGCACTCCCGCTCATAACCGATATCAAATAGCACAGGGCTCAAGCCAGGCACCGACGTGCAAGGCTTAAGCCCCGTTGATGTATCCACCCTCAACGCCTGGGATCAGGCAGGCATATCGACTGGATGAGCATGAGGCTGCACGGCCTTAAGGAACTGAGCCGGTGTGTACTCTCGGGTTTGCAGGTAGCCAGGGGCTGGCTCCAGCGGAATGACGATGTCCTTGGTGCCGTTCGTGGGCTTGAGCCACAGCGCAATGATGTAAAGCGGCGCAATGCGCAGGAGGTGGCACGCGTACTCGCCTTTGTGGGGAAGTGCTTCGGCAAACCGCACGGCTTTTTCAAACCCGCTGACGAAGGGACCTTCGTTGACGAGGTGAAAGGCTGTGTTTTTGCCTGTCGCATCCGTTCTGACCTCGGCTGCGGCCACGCTCTTTGTCCCTTCTGCCACCAGATAGCGCGAACCGCTGAGTACGGCGGCTTCAAGCCCTTTACCGGCCTGAATGTCGGCCGGGCTCAGGTCATAGATCTGGTGATGAACACCCACCCGAAGCTGCGTGAGATCGGCAGCTTGCAGCGCATGCGGTGCGTGTTTGTGGTGATGCATGTGTTCCAGCGCGGCCCGGACAACCTTCTCGCCATCCAGCGGCCCTTTGATGAACTTGATCTTCGACATGGCTGCGGTCCTTAGTGGGTGGTGTAGCTGTGGGTCCAGGTGCCGCCGCCCTGGTAATGTGCGGCGAAGTCAGTCATGGCGATGACTGATACACCAAACCAGGGGTCTGCTATCGAGAGGGTTGCAGGCGGCGCGGCTGGAGCAGGCGTTGGTGCAGATGCAGGTGTAGATGCAGGTGCGACCGGCGCTGACAACGCGGGGGCTGCAGCGGGTACGTTGGTGTTGTAGCCATAAATCGCTACAAAGTGGCCGCCGCCACCGTTCCATCCAATCCGCGCGCCCAGTGGATGTCTGGCATCAATCTCACCCATGATCTGGGCCAATGTGAACGCCTGTTCGTACCAATTGTTCAAGTGCCCGACCCAGCTGAGTGCCAGGTTCAGGAAGTAGGGCTGATTACACGCCCCTGAGCTGCCATTCACGCAGCAGTTATTACTATCCCCGAAGGCCTGATTGGCCAGAGCACATTGAGTCGCAGGGTTGCCCAGGTCGTAAAAAAGAGCGGTACTGACCGAAACCGCCGCCCAGCACCAGTTGGTTTGTTGCTGTGGTTGCATCGCAAACGGCAGGGTCAGCGATGTCTGTGCAACCGCTGCATTTACTGGAGCCGGGGCGTCCCAGTTCTGCTGATTGTCCAGCGCAGACGCTGCACTTTGACCGGAGACACCCGCATCGCCCCCCAGCCCATCATCGGGGGCTGCCGGGGTAATGGGTGTCACTGGATTGTTCTGCGGCGGCGGTGCCGATTGGGTGGTCGCCAGTACGCCAAACACCGGATCCACCGCAAAATGAATGATCGCGTTAGGGTCGGTCACGATCAGAATGGCCGTCTGGTCCTGCGCGCTGGTGAGCTGCGCCCCGGTAGCGGTAATCGCCAGCACACTCCAGGGGCTGGTTTCAGAATCGGTGGGATGGCTAACAGACCCGCCGCCTCCGGGTACTGTGAGTTTGTTGGTGGTACCGGCACCGTCGGTAATCTTGCAGGTGACGATGGCGTCCGCATCCGAGACATTGTTGACGAGCGTTAAGTTTGTCATGCCTTTATCCTTTGGTTGTCGTGCGCTGAGCTGCCCTTCCCGTCCTTGCTGTGCGGCACCAGGCTTACTATCGCAACACCGTCGTAGCCCTGGGATGAGCTGTCGATCAGCAGGTCACTGGACCAGTCCTTGATTGCAATCCGCGCCGTGGTTATCCCGTTCATGATCGCCGCCACCTCGACACCTCTGAAGTTCAGCGTGCTGCTGCCCGACGTGTCGAGTGCCGACGTCAGCACAAACGGGCTGTGCAGGTACCTGGCTTCGATCAGCACCTTGCCTGAACACAGGTTGTGCACGTCGATGTCACTGATCGTATCGCCAGGCTCGATATCAAGGTCGAAGCGCACGCTCCCCTCGTCAGCCAGCATGCGCGTCACCAGCCGCTTGGCCTTTGAGCAGATTCGGGTGCGAATCCGATAGGTCACGCGACTGACTGGATCGATAAACACAACACAGATGTCTATTTCTGCGTGGACTGGATCGGGTACCGAGAGCTCGGAACCCGATGCCAGCCAGACGTCCCAGATCAAATGTGCCCCGCGATAAAACCGCAATTGCACCGGGCAGCCACTTCTGTTGAGTACCTCAAGTGCAGTCGACTGAGCGTGTGGAGTCATAGAAAGGGTCCTGGCAGGATGAAGCCGCCGGGCTGACGTATTGCCAGCCCGGCAGCGCCAATCGGATCAGGCAGCGCTCAACGAGAAGTAACCGCCTTCCAGTACCGAGCCATTGACGGTTGCGGTAACGGTCGCATTCGGGTTGCTGGTTACCAGAGTCGAGGTGGTTACGCCTTCGATCACCGCATAAATGAAGAAAGTGTTGCTGATGTCCAGCGTCTGGTTTTCAGTGCTGCTGTCGACCACGACGCTTTGCAGAGGCTTGCCGTCCTTGCGGATCGTGAAGGTCACCGGGTTGATGCAGGTTTTCTGAAAGGCCAGTTGGTCGGCCACAGAACTTGGGAACTCCTGCACATCGAACTCGTAAGTGCCTTGCGCCGGCACCTGAAGCACTTGCGCCAGGAACCCCATGCTGCCATTGACCGAAATAGGCGCCGAGGTGTAGGTGTTGCCGTCAATCAGCGTGGTCGCAACGACTTCATAAACGTCGTTGGTTGGCACGGTCATGCTTGCGCCTGGGGTAATGGCCGGCAGACGGGCAATGACTTGAGCGCCTTTCTTGATGACATACTGGGCGTCGTAGCTGGTGGTGTTACGCAATACAAGACTCATGAAAACTCCTTGGAGACAGGGTTAGCCACAAACCGACTGGTTTATGGTCGTTACTCGTTACCAGCTTCCAATACAAGACTGAGAACTGCTGGGTCAGTATTTCGAGGTGTATCCATAAAGGTCTCCATCCTGGAATGAGTCGCTGGAGTGTTGACCTGAAGGCAGAGCAACTTTCAGCTTTCGGCAGCACTTGCGTCCTTAAACGGCCTGAAATCTGCAGGCGTCACTCCTTAAATAATCTGAACCCTGTCCGCAGCCACGTTTTTGGGGAGACCATTGAAGTGAATTACCGCTTTGGACGATTTGAGGTCCGGCCTGCAGAGCGCTCGCTGTACATCGATGGGCAACTGACCGCGTTGGGCGCCCGTGCCTTTGACGTGTTGGTGACGCTGATCGAGCGTCGTGATCGGTTGGTCACCAAAAGCGAGCTGCTGGACCTGGTGTGGCCCAACCTGTTTGTCGAGGAGAACAACCTGCAGGTGCAGGTATCGAGCTTGCGCAAACTGCTGGGGCCTCAGGTACTGGCTACCGTTGCCGGTCAGGGTTATCGCTTTGCAATGGCGCTTGATGAACACACTCGGCATATCGCCCCGCCGCTGCCCGCAAAGCACAGCGTGAAGAGCATCCTGCCGCCACCGCGCCGTTTACTGGGCCGCGACGAGGAACTCGACGATCTGCTTGCGCAGTTGCGTGATTACTCTCTTGTCTCCATCGTGGGCGCTGCTGGCGTCGGCAAGACGCTGCTGGCGCTTGCGGCGTTGCACGCTCCGTCGCGTGGGTGCTCGAACGCAGACGTATGGCTGGATTTATCCAGCGTCAGTGATCCTTCGCAGCTACCCGTCACACTGGCTGACAGGATCGGCGTTTCTATCGCTGACGACGATCCCTTTGCCGCGCTGATTGATGCATTGCAGTTCAGGCAGATGCTGCTGGTACTGGACGGCGCTGAGCATCTGCTTGAAGCGGTCGCCCGGTTTGCCAGGCTGATCAGCGTCAAGGCGCAAGGCGTGAAGCTGCTTGTCACCAGCCAGGTCGCGTTGAAGATGGACGGCGAACGCGTGATGCGCCTCACCGGTTTATCGGTTCCCGAGGTGGGAGCCAGCGTCGAGCAAGCCAGGCGACTCGGCTCGGTCATGCTGTTTGTCGATCAGGCGCAAGCGAGCGACCGAACCTTCAGCGTCACAGAACAGAACGTTGCGACGGTGATCTCTGTGTGTCGGCGTCTGGATGGCATTGCCCTGGCAATCAAACTGGCGGCCGCACGGTTGCCGCTGCTGGGTCTGGACGGCGTCGAGTCACAGTTGGGCGAGCGTCTCAAGCTGCTCAGCGGCGGCAGTCGTGGCAGCGAATATGGCGCTGACTCAAGAAACGCAACCCTTGTGGCGTCCCTTAGCTGGAGCCATAGCCTGCTGTCACCCGCCGAGCAATCGCTGTTTCGCCGCTGCTCAGTGTTCGTCGGCGGCTTCACACTGGAGTTGGCCTGCGCCGTTTGTGACCCGTCCACGGTTGAAAAGTGGGACGTGATCAACGCCCTTGAGAGTCTGGTTGATCGATCACTGATCGTTGTGGCGGAAGGCGACGCGCATCGTTTTCGTTTGTCGGAATACGCGTACGAGTACGGCAGAGTGATGCTTGAAGCAGCAGGAGAAATCGTCTCGGTGCACAACCGCCATGCGCAAGCGTGTGCAGAGTTGATGGACCGTGCGTATGCTGCTTACTGGCAGGAAGCCGATCAACCCTGGCTTCAGCTATGGAGAGCGGAAATAGACAACATGCGTGCCGCGCTGGACTGGAGTCTGCTGCATCGCCCCGACCTCGCCGTGAGGCTGATGGGTGCCGTGAGCCCACTGTTCATGCTGCTGGACCTGGCGGCTGAAGGCAGGACTCGCTGCCAGTCTATCGAACCCACTGCTTTGAGCTTGATAGAGGCTGCGCTTCACTCCGACTCCATGGAGCTGGAGATCCTGTTGGCCAGGTACTGGCTGGCCAGGGCGTGGTTACAGATTGGCGTATCGCCTTTCTGGATGAGCCAGTATGCCTTGACCGCTGAGGTTCATTACCGGGCTGCCGATGATCCTCAGGGGGTCTTCCTGGCGCTGTGCTGTGCCGCACACAGTCAGGCATTGCCCGCCGCTCATGCGCGTCAGGTCCAGGATGAAATTACCGAACGGGTGCAACCGCAGTGGTCAGCGAGAATTCGCGCACAGCGATTGCTGGCTGAGGCCGGGTTCTATCGACAAAGTCACCAATGGGCCGACGTCCGATTCCCTCTCGAATCGCTTCACTGGCTCGCCACCTCCGCAGAACTCGACAGCCTCGTATTGACAGCCATCAGGGGGCTGGCAGAACGCAATCTGGTATTGGGGGATCACGAAGCCGCATTGCACGCCGGCCAGGCCCTGATCGGCCGTCCGGGAGGGGCTGAGCACGATGCCTGCCTGCAGGACCTGGCAATCATCGCCACCGCCCAGATGTTTCTGGGACGCACAGACGAAGCGCGCATTGCGCTGAGCGACTTCATCGCCAACGCCATGCGGCAGGACTGGACAGGGTTCGGTCTCTACGCTGACCTGCTGGCCTTGCTGGCCGCCAGTGAAGATCGTGCCGTCGACGCTGCGCGTCTGTTGGGGTTTGCAAACGCTGTTTGCGACCCGGCACACGCGCAGTGCCTTAGCGTCGCACAGGTGCGCTCGCGAAGCAGTCGGATGATCGCGCAGCGACTCGACGCTTCGATGCTCAGGCGTCTGATGTCTGAAGGCGCACGCATGGATCGCGAGGCGGCCTGCGCGCTCGCACTGGCTGAATCTGAAGCAAGAAATCCTGTTTGACGATTGATGCTAATGCGCCATGATGCTCTGATGATGAACCGTCTGAAAGACTGACAGGACTGTACCTGTTGGCCATCCCACAAGCCGGTCTACAAGGATAAATGGATGAAACCCTATGACCTCTTACCCGTGGGATCAGTGATCGCCTACGCAGGGCCTCTGGCCAATACCGATACCGCCGATGGTATCAATCTCGATCAGATCCGCGCCAACCTCGCTCAGGCAGGCTGGCTGTTCTGCGACGGCAGCGCCATGCCTCGCGACGCGTTCCGGGAGCTTTTCGGTGTTATCGGCACCGCCTATGGTTACCCGGATCAGACGGCGTTCTACCTCCCGGACCTGCGTGGCCGGTTCATTCGCGGCGTGGATGGCGGCAGCGGCCACGACCCGGAGCAGGCAAAACGCGCTGCGACGGCGCCAGACGGCAAGACCGGGAATACCGGCAACAAGGTGGGTTCCTTGCAAACGGATGCGTTCCAGGGGCATGAGCACAATTACACAGCGATGATTCCCGGTGAGCTCATCGCCCAACCCGGAGAGGGTGTTCCCGTCTATGTGCCCAACACCGAGCCGACGCCTACTACCGATATGGATCAGGAAGACTCCGACGGCAAACCACGCACCTCTTCGGAAACACGCCCCGTCAATCTCTACCTCAATTACATCATTCGTTACCGCTGAGCTGTCAGTCC
Organism: Pseudomonas triticifolii; assembly: GCF_014358015.1. Taxonomy (GTDB): domain Bacteria; phylum Pseudomonadota; class Gammaproteobacteria; order Pseudomonadales; family Pseudomonadaceae; genus Aquipseudomonas; species Aquipseudomonas triticifolii. Next base: position 412,280 of record NZ_JACONV010000001.1, read on the forward strand.
TGAAAGGCGATCCATGACAGTAAGTCGCAGACCGGACCTTGACCGGGCCATAGGCTGTTGTCCCGGATCAATCCTGATTTTTCCGGAACTCTCCCGGCAAACATGGTTCTAGAAACCCTTCGCCGATGCGCAGTTGGCATCGGCCGTTTTTCGTTGGGTAGCCTTTTTAGATTGGAGCGACGCATGTCGATACAGCAACAACCTGGGCACGTCTTGCCCGCGCGCGCCGCTGGCAAGATGGAAGCGGCCATGGCCGTTGGCAGCTTCGCCATCGGTACGGGCGAATTTGCAATCATGGGGTTGATGCCTGACATCGCCAAAAACCTGCACCTGAGCGAGCCGCAGGTGGGGCATGCGATCAGCGCCTACGCGCTTGGCGTAATGGTAGGTGCCCCGCTGCTGACTATCCTGGGCGCAAAGCTGTTGCGCAAGCACATGCTGTTGCTGCTGATGGCGCTGTATGCGTTGGGTAACGTGGCCACGGCCTTTACCCCGACTTTCGGCAGCCTGGTGGCCTTTCGTTTCATCAGTGGCCTGCCCCATGGCGCTTACTTCGGTATTGCCGCAGTCGTGGCGTCGAGCATGGTGCCTGACAATCAACGCGCCGGAGCCGTAGCGCGCGTCATGATGGGCCTGACCCTGGCAATGTTGCTGGGTAACCCGATAGCGACCTTTCTTGGTCAGTTTTTCGGCTGGCGCTCGGCCTTCGCGTTGGTGGGCTTGATTGCCCTCTGCACCATTGCACTGGTATGGCACTTCGTACCTGATCGCCACGACGAGCCGCGCAGTGATCCACGCAAGGAACTGGGTGCGTTCACCAAACCACAGGTCTGGATGGCGCTTGCCATCGGTGCCGTCGGCTTTGCCGGGATGTTCTGCGTGTTCAGTTATCTGGCCCCCACCATGCTCGAAGTGACCCGCGTGTCACCCCAATGGATTCCCTTTGGACTGGCGGCATTCGGCGTGGGCGGCATCATCGGCAACATTGCAGGCGGCAAACTGTTCGACCGCATGCAGTTCAAGGCCGTTGGCGTCTTGTTGATCTGGTCAATGGCCGTCCTGTTGTTCTTCCCGTTCGCTGCAGGCTCTCTGTGGGGCGTGTTGCTGGGCATCGCTCTGGTCGGCACGATGGTCGCACTGGCTGCGCCACTGCAGATTCGTCTGATGGACATCGCCCACGAAGCACCGAGCCTGGCGGCGGCGTCCAACCATGCCGCCTTCAACCTGGCCAATGCGCTGGGCCCATGGTTTGGTGGTATGGCGATCAGCGCAGGCCTCGGCTGGACGAGCACCGGCTACATCGGAGCAGTTTGTGCACTGGCGGGGTTGGGTGTTTACCTGATGGCGCGTCGTATGAAGGGCGGGAACTAGAAACCCGAGCGGGTCGGGCGGGTCTGCCCGCCCCACTGGGGGCAGAACACATTGCAGCGATTGTCCCTCAAGGTCGGTATCGTCTCCAATCAGTCAGCAGTGGCTAATCAGGCCGCTAGTCCGGCTCTAACGGTGCGATTTTCAGAAAAATATGAATTTTTCGCCCCCCGTTTTGCTCATATCAGCATGAGCAACGATTCAATCCAACGTTGCAGTGTTTTTGAACGCAAAACGGCAAGGCTGAGGGAACGAGAAATGGCTCAATCAGAGCAGTATGGGGAATCTGCGCAAGGTGAAGGCCTGGTGCTGGTCGTTGAAGACGAACAGACAATCCGCGACTTCGTCTGCGAGATCCTTGAAACTGATGTCGGGCTGCGCACGAAGGCAGTGGAAAACGCCGACGAGGCGATGAAATACCTCCAGCAACACACCGACAGGGTTGCGTTGCTGCTGACTGACGTGCGCATGCCTGGCAGCATGGACGGCATTGCACTGGCCAACATCGTGGGCGCGCAGTGGTCGCATATCCCTGTCGTGGTGATGTCAGGCCACGGTACACCGGGCAGCGACCAGTTGAAGGACGACGTGTTGTTCATCGCCAAGCCCTGGACGATCACCCACCTGGTCAACGGCATCATGGACAGCCTGGGTGCCGGAGGTCTTGCCAAGGTTTCAATGGATGACCCGACCTGAGCGTCTCTGCGCCACAACCACATTGTGTGAATAACGCGCGATGCAGCCCGGACAGGGTGCATCGCGGGTTGTCAGATCGATCCATTCGACGGTTTTCCCGTCACCTGAGCAAACTGGCGTCGACGCCTGCGATCAGAAACCGATAGTTGCCGATAGCAGATAGGTTCTTGGTGTGGCAAGTGTCAAGCCAGGCTCACTGTCATCCGAAGCGCCAGCAGAGCTCCAGTAACGTTTGTCCATTACGTTCTCGACGTTGGCCCGCAGGGTTATGACCTTTTGATCGACCTTGAACGCATACCGCGCGCCCACGTCGAAACGCTCGGACGAATCGATCTCCTTGCTGTTGGCCTGGTCCAGGTACTGCGAACTGGTGTAGATGCCCCGCCCGGTCAGGGTGAGGCCTTGAACCGTGGGCACATCCCACTCAGCCCCGAGATTGACGTTGTATTTGGGTGTTGCCGGTGCACTGTTTCCATCGAAAGTGCCGTTGGTGGTGTTAGTCAGTTCGCTATCAATGACCATAACGCCGCCCAACAGGCGGAAACCTTTGAGCGGTTCGCCGAACAGGGTCAGCTCCACGCCAGTGTTCTCGCGTTTGCCGTTGGGGCCGAAGATGCGGGACGCGGCATTGGTCTCGTAGGCGGGTTGCTTGATGCGAAACACGCTGCCGGTGAAAGCGAACGCGCCCAGATCATATTTGGCACCCACTTCGACCTGACGGCTGACGAATGGCGGAAAAATCTCGTCCTCGTTGATCGAGGTTGAAGGTGCGATCTTGCCTTGACTCAGCCCTTCCATGTAGTTCGCGTAAACCGACAGCTCGTCGGTCACCTTGTACAGAATGCCGCCGGACGGCGAGACCTTTTCCTCGTCGTAGGCCGTGTCGCCTTTGACATTGTCACTCCAGTCATCGACCTTGACCCGCTGCCAGCGCGCGCCCAGCGTGAGTAACAGGCGATCATCGAAGAACCCCAGCGTGTCGGACAGCGCCAGACCGCTGAAGCGGTTTTCGGTGTACACCTTGGAATCGAGCCGCGTCGGGTTGCCCGGTTTCGGGGTATCGACTGGATCGAACAGGTTGCTGGGCGCCGCAGCATAGCGGCCGCCACCGTTTTCGAAGTCCATGTAGAAATAGCTGGCTGCCAGATTCACCTCGTGGCTGACCGGGCCGGTCTGGAACCAGTTGCGTACGCCCGCCGTGGCGGTGCGTACGTTTTCATCGCGGGTGAAGTCGCGTGGCTGAACACTGAAATCGCCTGCATCGTTGGTGACTGAAACAGCGTGACGCAGGAAATCATGATTGCTTTTGCGTGCCCCCACCGCGCCGTACAGCATCACCGAATCGTTGACGTCGTACTCGGCATTGACGGTGCCAAAGGTGTCCCGGGTGCGCGCCTTGCTCCAGGACTGCGCGTAGTTGTCGCGTACATCGTTAGCGTTGGGTACCTTGGCGTTGGCACCAATTTGCACGCGCTCCTGGGGCGCATCGGTGTTGCGTTCGGTGTGACCGATGTCAGTCGAAAGGCGCAGACGCTCGCCGCGGAAATCCAGGCCCAGCACGGCCATTTCCCGATCCACGCTCTGGTGATCCCACGTGGTGTCGCCTGACTGCTTGACGCCATTGAAGCGAATACCGAATTTATCTTCCTCGCCAAACCGTCGACCGATGTCCACCGCACCACCGACCTGGCTGTCGGAGGCATAACTGCCGGTGAATTCCGTGATCGGCTTGTCAGCCGCGCGCTTGGGGACCACGTTGATGCCGCCGCCGACGCTGCCACGCGGCGAGATGCCGTTGACCAGTTGGCTCGGACCTTTGAGGATGTCCACCCGCTCGGCCATTTCCATGTCGATGGTGTAAGTCGGCAGAATGCCGTACAGACCGTTGTAGGAAACATCACTGTTGAACAGGCTCAAGCCACGAATGGTGAACTGCTCGTAGCGCCCGCCTGCCGGATTGGTCGCGCGCACCGAGGGGTCGCTGGCAATCAGGTCGCCGAGCGTGCGCGCTTGCTGGTTTTTGACAGCTTCCTGGGTGTAGGTGGTCATGCTGAACGGTGTGTCCATAAAGTCCCGCGAACCGAGCAGACCTTGTGAACCTCGACGCGCAACCTGGCCTCCGGCGTAGGCCTGACCCTGCGTGGACGCACCGTTGGCACCGAGAATCGAGGTCGGGGCCAGTTCAAGGCTGCCGCTAGCGGGTGCTGGAACCAGGGTGTACGCCTGCTCCCCTACAGGCGTCAGTTGCAGACCGGACCCCTGCAACAGACGCGCAAAGCCCTCCTCAACAGCAAAGTCTCCATAGAGGCCTGCGCTGTTGCGTCCGTTTACCAGCGCGGGATCAACCGACAGATTGACGCCCGCGAGCCCGGCGAAACGGGTCAACGCGGCACTCAGGCTGCCAGCAGGTACTTCATAGGCGCGACGGCCCGACGTCTCGGCCCAACTGTTCGGGATGAACAGCGCACTGGAACTGAGCGTCAGTAAAAGACTGAAGTGCAACAACGGACGTAAACGATAAGGAGGCACTGCGGACATGTCGGAAAGCTCTCGTCATTTTATTCACTTACCCGAAATGACCCGTGAGACGAAAAAAAGGGACAGCGCTCATGCTGTATTTTTTGCAGCGCGTTTTTGTCGCGGTACCAGAGTGACCCAATAGCGGGTGCGCATCTGCACGTCCACCGGCAGACTGGCCGCCAGCAACGAAAGAATCCGGTCTGTGTTGTCGAGCCGGAAGCTGCCGGTGACGCGCAACGATTCAAGCGCCGGCTCCCAGCGCAACAGACCAGGCCTGTAGCGGCCCAGCTCATGCAGGAAATGGCCCAGCGGCTGGTTCTGCGCGGTCAGCACACCGTCGCGCCAGCCCGGCAGCATCGCATCGAATGCACTGATCTGCCCTGCCCCGCTACGCAGCAGACTGACCTGCTGTTGCGCCTGCAGGTCCAGCGTCGGACCTTGCAGCGGCTGCACCTGAACCGTCCCGCTGACCACCGATACCTGGCAGTCATTCTCGCCGATACGTACACAGACCTCTCCTCGGCTGATGATGACGCGCCCGTATGGCGCTTCAATAGTCAGTGGCGTGCTGCCCGGCACCTTGAGCGCAATTTCGCCACGCACCAGTGTCACTCGGCGTGCGGCGAGGTCAAGGTTCACAGCGCTGTCGGTGTTCAGTTGCAGGGTGCTGCCATCAGCGAGCGACAAACGCGTGTGCTCGCCAATGGCCGTGTGCAGATCGGCGCGCCAGACGTCCAGAGGCAATTGGCGACCCAGCAGCCAGACGGCAGGTACCAGCGTCGCGACGCCGAGGGCTTTCTTGAGCAAGGCACGCCGTGCCTTGTCGGGGCGATCCAGAGTGGCCATTGCCAACGGGGTCGGCAGGCCGGAAAAACGCTGACGCAGTTGTTGGGCCTTCTGCCAGGCACGCTCATGGCTTGAACAACTGTCGCGCCAGTGCTGAAGCCGGACATGATCGTCGTCGTTGGCGCCGCCGGACTCCAGCAGGGCAAGCCATTTGGCGGCGCTGCGAGCGACTTCACGCGCCTCGCTGGAGGGTGCCTGGCGAATCACCAGTCCACCAGCAGGCAATGTTCGTAGGCCTGAGCCATGTAGCGTTTGATTGTGCGTTCAGAGACATGCAGACGCTCGGCGATTTCCCGATACCCCAGCCCTTCCAGTTGACTCAGCAGAAACGCCCGGCGCACCGCAGCGCTAAGACCGTCGAGCAGTTCATCCAGTGCGTGCAGGGTTTCCAACAGCAGCCAGCGTTGCTCGGGAGATGGAACGCTTTCTTCAGGCAACTGCGCCAACGCGTCAAGATAGGCCTGCTCCAGACTGCGACGCGTGTAGAAGTTGCTCAACAGGCGTCTGCCCACCGTCAGCAGGTACGCACGAGGCTCATGCAGATCAGCGACCTGCTGTGAACTGGCCAGCACGCGCACAAACGTATCGTGACTCAGGTCCGCGGCATCCCAGGCATTGCCCATGCGCCGACGTAACCAGCTTTCGAGCCAGCTGTGGTGGTCGCGGTACAGGGCATGCAGGGTGCGCTGCGCTGACGTCGCTGCGTCGGTCATGTATCGAGGCCTTGCGCTATGAATGCATCAAATGAGACTCATTCTAATTAGTGCGACATCCCGAGTCCATGGCCTTTTTTCCCGGCGGCACGCCGCTGCACCGATTGGGTTACCTGGCCAGATCGCCTCAATAACCGCGGCATCCCCCTTCTCGCTTCGCGCAAAATAATTTTTCCCCGCTCTAAATCGTCATCTTTCGCAGGCAGCTTAGTTCAACTAGTCAAAAAAATTAGTTTATGTGACTGGAAATCGGTACTAGCGTCTTAGTGACGTCAGTAGTTCTAAATCATGGATGAGAAAGATGATTCCAACCCTACTTCCACAGATCGGTAAAGCCATCGCCAGCATTGGCAGCGGCCATTTTTCAAGCATGTTTCACGCGCTGATCAACTCTCAGCTCACGGTGGATGCCACCCACCTCTACTTGCTGCCCCGCCCCTGGCAATCAGCGAAAGCGCCGGTCTCTACGGTGTTCAATGAAACCGTCACCTCTCCCAGGGCGGCGTCGCGTTTTACCGATTCCATCCAGCTGAATCCCGCGCAGGAGTCGCCCAGTTATTGCTGCAAGATCACCGCGTTCCGGGGTCGTCCCTCCAGTGATTTCTCGATGGCCGAACGACGTCGTCTTGAGGACATTTCGCCGCTGCTTTTTTCGATTCTCGAAAAACACGTCGATGCCTTGCAACTGGCAACGCTTGAAGCCGAATCGAAGAAGCCCGAAGGCGTCGAAGATCGTTTTCATGAGCGACTGCGTGAAACCGGGCTGGTGCTTTCCGAACGCGAAGTGCAGGTCTGCGTGGGACTGCTGACCGGCCAGACTGCTGTGGCACAGGCAAAGCGCCTGGCGCTCAAGGTCAGTACGATCAGCAGTTATCAGCGCCGCGCCGCCGTCAAGCTTGGGATCAGCGGACGCAACGCACTGATGCGCTGGATGTACGCCTCCTCCGAAGCCACCACACCGCGCCTCAATCCCGCGCAAGCGCTTCGATAGGGTCAAGCCTTGCCGCGTTGCGTGCCGGTACGAAGCCAAACAGAACGCCGATCAGCGTTGAACAGGCAAACGCGGTGATCACCGACGCCATCGAAAAGACCATTTCCCACTGTTTGACGAACAGTGTGAACAGATAGCCGATGCCGTAGGACAGGCCGATGCCGATCACACCACCGATCAGGCAGACCATGACGGCTTCCACCAGAAACTGCTGGCGGATATCCGATTGGCGGGCGCCCACCGCCATGCGAATGCCGATTTCCCGCGTTCGCTCAGTGACCGATACCAGCATGATGTTCATCACGCCGATACCGCCAACGACCAGAGAAATCACCGCGATCAACGACAACAGTAGGGTCAGCGAACGGCTGGTTTTCTGCACCGTCTGCATGACGCTGTCCAGATTGTTGGTGAAAAAGTCCTTGGTGCCGTGACGCTGCAACATCAGGCGCTTGATTTCCTCTTCAACCGCCTTGCTGGGCATGCCGTCCTTGACCCGCACGCTGATGCTGTCCAGATGACGCTGGCCGAGCACACGGCCGGCAGCCGTTTCATATGGCATCCAGATATTGAGCGTGTTGCCGGCGATGAACATGTTCTTGTGATCGCTGGTAACGCCGATCACGGTGCACGGCAGCTTGCCGATCAGGATCACTTTTCCGAGGGGATCGACGCCCGGACCGAACAGGCGCTGGGCGGTATTGTGATCCAGCACCACGACCTGCGCCTGACGTCGGGCGTCCTGATCGTTGAAGGTGATACCGGCTGCCAACTGAATATTGCGAACCTTGAAATAAAGGCTGCTGACCCCGTTGAGCTGCGCATCGACGTCGATGTTTCGGTAACGAATCAGCATGCTGCGTCCGACCACAGGGGTGGCGCTGTCGATGTAATACAGCCGGTTGAGCGCCGTAACGTCCGAGGGCAAGAGCGTTTCGATAGATTTGGCCCGACTGTCGCCGAAGTTGCTGCCTGCATAGATGTCGATGGTGTTGCTGCCGATCGACTGGATGTCCTTGAGCACGTAACGCTTGGCGCCCTCGCCGATGGCCGAGATCGACACCACTGAGGTGATGCCGATAATGATGCCGAGCATGGTCAGCAAGGTTCGCATACGGTGTGAAATCAGCGCGATCCAGGCCATGTTGAACGCTTCGCGGAACAGGCCGAAGCTGGCGAGCAGCCGTCTTCGGGCTGTCGCCGGTGGCTGCGCGGCGGATGCGGTTTGGGTCGCTGGCTGCACGCGTGGCGCGGTACGCTGATCGCTGATGATCTCGCCGTCGCTGACTTCGATGACCCGCTCGGCATTGGCCGCGACCTTGGGGTCGTGAGTCACCAGAATGACCGTATGCCCCATCGCATGCAGTTCCAGCAGCGTACGCATGACTTCCTTGCCACTGGTGGTGTCCAGCGCACCGGTCGGTTCGTCGGCAAGGATTACCTCGCCACCATTCATCAATGCCCTGGTGATACTGACGCGCTGCTGCTGTCCGCCTGACATCTGACTGGGTCGGTGCTCCAGATGCCCGCCCAGCCCCAGGCGCGTGAGCAGTTCCCGGGCGCGCTGTTGGCGGCCGGCCTGCGAGGTGCCTGCATACACTGCGGGAATCTCGGTATTGCGCACGGCGTCCAGATGCGGCAGCAAGTGGTAACGCTGGAAGATGAAGCCAAAGTGATCACGTCGCAATGCGGCCAGCGCGTCGTCATCCAGATCTCGGGTTGGCTGACCCGCAACCCTGTAGATGCCGCTGCTGGCGTTATCCAGGCAGCCGAGAATGTTCATCAGCGTGGACTTGCCCGAGCCTGATGCACCAATGATCGCCACCAGTTCACCGGCGTGGATCGTCAGATTGACCTGCTTGAGGACCATGACTTCACGGTCGCCAGCCATGAAACTGCGGCTCACGTTTTCCAGTTGCAGCAACGGCCCGTCTGTTGCAATCGAGGTTTCGTGCAGGTCGGCGACGTCTACTTTCTGGTTCATGTCAGGCCCCTGCCACGACCGACGCGGGATCGCCGATGACCACCTGATCCCCCTCGATCAGGCCGTCCTTGATCTCGACCTGGACGTTGTTGTTGATGCCGACCTCGACCTTACGCTCCTGGGCAAAGCCCTTGGCGTCCAGCACGCGCACGAACGATGAACCTTCGCGGGTATGTGAACCCAGCGCGGCCACGGGCACCGTAAGCGCGTTGCGCGCCGTGCCCAGGACAATGCGTACTTGGGCGGTCATGGCAATACGCAGGCGCTGATCCTCATTGGGCACCTCGAACAGGGCGTTGTAGAACACCGCTGAGTTTTGCCGGGACGCCGAACTGCCGCTTTCGGTTTCCAGATAATCCTGCGGCGCAGGCTCGGTGCCGCGCAGTTTGGCGTAGTAGCGCTTGTCCTCACCCAGGATCGTAAAATAAACCTCCTGCCCCGGCGTGATATGGATGACGTCCGCTTCCGACACCTGAGCCTTGATGGTCATGGTGTCCAGATCGGCCAGCTTCAACAGCACCGGTGCCAGTTGCTGGGCGATGACGGTCTGGCCTTCCTGAGTCACGACACCGACCACGTCGCCGTCGATGGGCGCGATGATCCGCGTATAGCCCAGATTGACCTTGGCGGTGTCGATCTGCACCTGAGCGCTTTTGATCTCGGCGTCCAGTGCGCGCACATTGGCCTGTTGCATGTCGTAATCGGACTCGGCACTTTCGAAATCCTGACGAGATACCGACTGATCGGTCTGTAATTCTTTGTAGCGGTCATACAGACGCTTGGCCTGTTTCATCTTCGCCTGCGCAGACGCCCGCTGGGCCTTGAGTTTCTCTTCGTCCACTTGCGCCTGGCGCAACGTATTGCGCAGCACCAGTGGGTCGATTTCAGCCAGCCACTGCCCCTTTTTGACCTTGTCACCCAGTTTGACCTTGAGCGATTTCAGCTGCCCCGACACCTGTGCACCGACATCCACCTGCTTGATGCCCTCCAGCACACCCGTGGCGAGCACAGCATTTTCGATGTCATTACGTTCAGCCCTGGCGGTGATGTACACGGGAGGTTTGGCCGGAGCCTCGACGGCGTACAGCACGGCACCTGCCACCAGCACCAACGCGGTGATCAATCCCGTCTTGCGTAGTTTCGACTTGTTCATAAAGGCCTGCTGATCCTTGAAGATCGCGCCTACTGTTTGAGGCCGCGACTGATTGTCCGTTTTGCGTACACGTGCCCCTGCGGCAGCTCGAAAGCCTGCCGCAGGGGTTTTTCACGGTTTCATGCCAGCGGTTCCCTGACGCTGACGGCCTGTCTGTCGTACCACCAGGCCGCCAGGCTGTAGACGTCCGGCGTCTTGAGGATGCTGAAATGGTCGCCTGGACCGTTCCACAGCGTCAGTTGTGGCAACAGCTGTTGCCAGCCCTGGGTCATATCCGTGTGCTCAACCTGATTGGCAGCCGCGTCCAGGCCGGGGTCGGTCAACAGCACCAGACTGGCGGGGCCGACGTAGCTCTGCTCTGGCCGGTACAGGGTGCGCAAGGCACTGGAAAACGTGCGCACAATCCCGCTCAACGCCTGTGGCGTCACCCGCGACGACAGCAAACCGACGCGAACCATGGCCTCACGAAGCTGGTGTAGCTGGACGTCGTCCTCAGCATCGACGAAAGCGGGCGAATCAAGCCCCAGGTCCTTGCCGCTGGACAATTGCAGTGCATTGATCAGCCGCTGCAGCGCCGCCGTAGCGGTATAAGGCTTGCTGCACGTAGTTGTATTGCCGGGTGCTTCACTGTCGATCAGGGTCAGCGACAGCACTTCTCGACCCTGTGCCTGGAGCCTGCTCGCCATGGCGTGGGCTACCCAGCCGCCGAACGAATGCCCCACCAGATGCAGAGGCCCCTGCGGATACAGGTTTTCAATTTCCTGAACGTAGCTTCTGGCGGCCGCCTCGACACGGCTGTGAGGCACATAGCGACCTTCAAGACCACGCGCCTGCAACCCGTAGATCGGCCAGTCCGGCCCAAATGCTTCCGCCAGACCGATCAGGCTGGTGACACTGTCGCCAGCGCCCGGTACGCAGAACAGGGGTGCCCTCCCACGCTGTCCGCTCTGAATCGCCAGCAACGCTTTATAGACGGGTGGCATGGCCGGTGTCTGATCGCTCAGTACACGGCTCAATGCCTGGCCCAACACCTGAACATGCGGTGCTTGCATCATGCTCATGTGATCGCCCGGCACGCTGACGCAATGCAACTGCGCGGCGGGCACAACCTCGGCCCAGCCATGGCTGGAATCACGGTTTGAGTCATGGCCGCTGTTCGTATCGCTCGGTGCATGCTCCCGTTGCTCGGCGCGAAACAGATAGACCGGCAGGTTAATGGGCTGCAACCGGTAATGAGCCAGCGCATGGCCATGAGCCAGTTCGCGCTCCAGATAGTGGCGCAGTTGCAGATCACTCGCCTGCGCCAGCTCTGGATACAGCAGCTGTTCATCCCGACACAGCTGCAACAATGATTCAAATACCGGCCTCTGCGGCTGTGCCTGCAAGGCTTGCAGTTGCATCAGCGGTGCAACGCCTGCCTGGCCTTGCGCTCGCCAATATGTCGAGCAATGCGCCAGCAGCTCACGTTCAAGCAACTGCGACCCTTCCCAGCGCGCCTTGCCCTGATCGGTCAGACGCGGCACGTAGCTGTCCAGCAGACCGACAAAGGCCACTGACTCGTCCATGCCCACGAGTTGCGTAGCCACTTCATAGGCCAGCACACCGCCGAATGACCAGCCCGCCACTCGGTAAGGCCCGTGAGGTTGTACGCTTTGAATTCGCTCGATCAGCCGTGCTGCCAGACCTTCCAGCGTGTCGAGTTGCGCTTGTCCCAGGCCAATGCCCGGCAGACCGTAGATCGCAAAATCGCCGTCCAGATGCTGGCCCAGTACCGGGAAGTAGGCGTCCAGCCCGGTGAAGTCATGGATCAGGAACAGCGGCGTTGCGCTGCTGCCCTCCCGCACCGTGATGACCTCAGGCATTTCAGCGGTTTCGCCAGAACGGCGTTCAAGCAAGCGGGCCAGTGCGGCGACGCTTGGATGCTGAAACAGCTCGGCAAGACTCAGCGACAGGCCGGATTTCTGGATCAGACTGACCAGACGAATCGCCAGCAGCGAATGACCGCCCAGTTCGAAGAAGCTGTCATGGCGGCCAACCCGCTCGACTTCCAGCACTTCGGCCCAGCGTTCGGCCAGACGTTCTTCGAGCGGTGTTTCGGGGGCTTGGTAAGTGGCTATCGCCAGCGAGTCTGCGCTTGGCACCGGCAACGCCTTGCGATCCACCTTGCCATTGCGGGTCAGTGGCAGCGCATCCAGCACCACATAAGCGGCAGGCACCATGTACTCCGGCAGACGCTCTGCCAGGTGCGCACGCAACGCAGTCGCGTCGAGCAACGCATCATGACGGGTGAAATACGCCACCAGCCGCAATCCGCCCTCTTCCAGGCGCTGAGCGACGACCACGGCTTCGGCGACACCCGGACACAGTGCCAGATGTTGCTCGATCTCGCCCAGTTCAATGCGTACGCCGCGAATCTTCACCTGGTCGTCGTTGCGGCCCAGATACTCCAGCGTGCCATCGGCCAACCAGCGAACCAGATCGCCCGAGCGATACATCCGTGCGTCCGGCTGGTCGCTGAACGGGTCATCCAGAAAGCGTTCGGCAGTCAGGTCCGGACGGTTCAGATACCCCCGCGCAACCGCGTCGCCGCCGATGTACAACTCGCCCGGAACACCCAGCGGCACCGGCCGGCAATGGGCATCCAGCACGTAAATCCGTGCATGGCACACCGGTTTACCGATGTGCAGCACACCGCCAGCAAACATTTCGCCCGAACTGGCCACCACTGTGGTTTCGGTCGGACCGTAGTTATTGATCACCGCAAAGCCCGGGTCGCGCTGGAAGTGACGTAGACGGTCACCGCCGATCAACAGCGTGCGCAACGTCGGATGACGCATCTCGCGGCTGAAAGCGTACTCGGCGACCGGCGTCGGCAGAAAGGCAACCTGCAGCGGTTGAGCCAGCCACCAGTCGAGCAATGCATCCAGTTGTTCATTGCCGATGTCAGCAGGCGGCACGTGCAGGGTCGCCCCGGCACATAACGCAGGCCAGACTTCCCAAGCCATGGCATCGAACCCGAAGCCAGCGACACTGGCAGTGTGACTGCCGGCGTGCAGGTCGAAGGCCTCGCAATGCCAGTCCACCAGTTTGTTGAGCGCCCGGTGCTCAACCATCACCCCCTTGGGCAAGCCGGTGGAGCCCGAGGTGTAGATCACGTAGGCCAGATGCGCGGTGGTCAGTTGCGTCACCTGCGGATTAACCTCACGCGTCGGCCAGTCTGCCTGGTCCATCGCAACCACCGGCACCGTCAGGCCCGGCAGCCGCTGCAGCAGATCGGCCTGGGTCAGCACCGCGACCGGCGCGCTGTCTGCCAGCAGATAATTGATGCGCTCGTCCGGGTGCGCCGGATCGACCGGTACATATCCGGCACCGGCCTTGAGCACGGCCAGCAGCCCCACCAGCGTGTCCAGTCCGCGACGTGCCATGACCGCAACGCGATCATCAGGACGCACACCCAGTCTGATCAAATGATGCGCGAGGGCGTTGGCGCGACGATTCAACTGCTCGTAGCTCAACCGCTGATCACCCACCTGCGCGGCTATGGCATCCGGGGTGACAACCGCCTGCCGCTCGATGCGCTGATGAATGGTGAGCGCGCTGTCAGGCTCGCTGCGCTGGGCATTGAAGCCTTCCAGCAACTCGGTACGCTCGGCAACAGGCAGCAGATCCAGCGTTTCCAGCCCCGTCAGCGGTGAATGTGCCAAGGCGTGAATGAGATTCTCCACCGCGCAAACCATATAGGCACAAACCCGTCGTGCGTCGATACCGGTCGCGGTGAGTGCTGTCAGGTCGAAACCCTCGCCCAGGTCATCCACGCTCAGGGTCAACGCGTAGTTGCTGCGTTCTTGCGCAGCGAGCAGCTCGATGCCTTGCCAGGCCGTGCTCGCAGAAACGTCAGCGGCTTGAGGGGCCGCGCTGTGACGGTAGTTGAGCAAAGCGCTGAACAAGGGTGCACCGGCTGGCAGCGCACTGCAGCGTTGCGCCAGGGCCAGCGGCGCGTGTTCGTGCCCCAGCAACCCGCTGAGACGCCGATGAGTCTGAAGCACCGCATCCTGCGCCGACTGGCCAGCCAGATCGATGCGCAGCGGCAAGGTGTTGATGAACACACCCAGCGTGCGTTCTACGCCTTCACCTCCCTGCAGCCGCCCGAGTAGAACCGTGCCGAATACCACCGTGTCACGCCCCGACAATTGTCCAAGCACCTGCGCCCAGGCCAGGTGCATCAGACTCGCGGCGCTGACACCCATCACACGCGCCTGATCGCGCACCTTGCGGCTCAGGTCAGCGTCCAGACAATGCCTGGCTTCCCCCGGCACCTGAGCGCCCGGCAACCCGTTCTGGCCATAAGGCAGGGTCGGCTCGCTGAGGTCGCCCAATTGCTCACGGAAGAACAGTTCATGGCTCTGATCGCCCTCATCCTGCAACGTATGGGCAATGTAATTACGGTAGGGCACTGGCGAAGGCAGGTCTGCTTCCTGATCGAGCAGCACGGCTTGCAGTTCGTGGCTCAACAGTTCCAGCGCCATGTGATCCATGATCAGGTGATGGAACAGCAATACTGCGACAATCCGTCCGTTGGCCGGATCATCAGCATGGACCAGACGCAACAACGGGGCCTTTTCGAGACCCAAAGGTTCGGCCTCTGCGAGAGCGTCCAGCGCCACTTCGATCACCGGCAATACTGCCTGTCGCCAGACCACTTGAACCGGTGTCTGCAACCCTTCCCAGCACAATGAAGTGCGCAGCACATCGTTGCGGGCAATCACCCGCTGCAAGGCTGCGCAAAACGCGTTCAGACGCGCACGGTCGGCAAAGGCAAAACGGGCCTGTAACTGATAAGGATCGTCGCCGCCTGCGGACAAATGGTGATAGAAGATCCCGGCCTGCAGCGGCCCCAGCGGATAAATGTCCTGCACATTCGCCACGCCGCCCGGAACTTGGGCGACGATGAGGTCGATGTCGGCCTGCTCCAGCGTTACCAGTGGCAACAGGTCTGGCGTGATGTGCGTGCAATCCACTTGAATCAGGTTGGCCGGTATCGGCGTCTGCTGACTGCTGCCGATTGCGCCGGCCAGTGCGGACAGCGTCGGTTGTGCAAACAGGGTGCGAATGTCCGCCTCGATGCCCTGGCGGCGCATCTGCGCGATCAGGGTCACAGCCAGCAGCGAGTGCCCGCCCAGTTCAAAGAAGTGATCATGGCGTCCCACGCGCTCGACATGCAGCAGCTCGGCCCATATCTCGGCCAGCGCCGTTTCTACCGCGCCCTGAGGGGCCTCGTAGTCCCGACCTGGCAGCGCCTCGCGATCCGGCACCGGCAAGGCACGACGGTCAACCTTGCCGTTGGCGGTCAGCGGCCAGGCGTCAAGACGCACAAAGGCGCTGGGTACCATGTAACCCGGCAGTACCGCCAGCAAGGCGGCACGCAGATCACCCACAGTCGAGCTGGTGATACCAGCTTGTTCGATGAAGTAACCCACCAGCCTTGGCTGACCCGGCTCGTCTTCACGGGCCACGACCAGCGCCTCTTCAATGCCCGGCAACTGGCTGAACTGCGCTTCGATCTCACCAAGTTCGATGCGCACACCACGGATTTTCACCTGGTCGTCATTACGCCCCAGGTATTCCAGCGTACCGTCGGCGTTCCAGCGCGCCAGGTCGCCGGTGCGGTACATGCGAGCCGTGGCGTCTGGGTGGAACGGGTCACGCAGGAACCGTTCGGCGGTCATTTCAGGGCGATTCAGGTAGCCTCGCGCCACGCTGTCGCCTGCCACATACAGCTCGCCCGCCACGCCCAGCGGCACCAGTTGCTGACGTTCGTCGAGCAGGTACACGCGGGTGTTGGCAATCGGTTTGCCAATGTCCAGGCTGCCGTCTGGCCACAAACGGCCCGAGGTGGCGACCACCGTGGCCTCGGTCGGGCCGTAGTTGTTGATCACGGCAAAGCCCGGATCACGATGGAATTGACGCAGACGATCGCCGCCGATCAACAGCGTGCGCAACGTCGGATGACGCAGGTCACGGCTGAAGGCGTATTCCGCGACCGGTGTAGGCAGAAACGCGACTTGCAGCGGCTGGGCGATCCACCAGTCGAGCAGCGCATCCAGCTGTTCGTTGCTGATGGTCTCTGGCGGCAGGTGCAACGTTGCCCCGGCACACAGCGCCGGCCAGATTTCCCAGGCCATGGCATCGAAGCCAAAACCGGCGACGCTGGCGGTGTGGCTGCCGGCGTGCAGCTCGAACGTCTGGCAGTGCCACGCCAGAAGATTGTTCAGGGTGCGGTGCTCGACCATGACGCCCTTGGGCTGTCCGGTGGAGCCGGAGGTATAAATCACGTACGCAAGATGCGCAGCCGTTAGCCCCGCCACCTGCGGGTTGTCCAGACGCTCCGGCCAGTCCGGGCGGTCAAAGGCAATGACCGGCGCGTTCAGTACCGGGACGCGGCTCAATAATGCCTGCTGGGTCAGCAGCACTTTGGGGGCGCTGTCGCTCAGCAGGTAGGCGATGCGCTCGTCCGGGTGCGAAGGATCGACCGGCACGTAACCAGCCCCGGCCTTGAGCACGGCCAGCAAGGCCACCAGCGTGTCAAGCCCGCGACGGGCCATGACCGCCACACGATCATCAACGCGCACGCCAAGGCTGATCAGGTGATGGGCCAAGGCATTGGCGCGATGATTCAGCTCGCCGTAGCTCAGGCAACGCTCGCCCACCTGTGCCGCCACGCTCACCGGCGCGCTGGCCGCACGGGCTTCGATAAGGGCATGCACGGTTTGCTCGAAGGAAACGTCCAGAGCAGTCGCATTCAGCGTGTCCAGCAGGTAATGCCGCTCCTGATGGCTTACCAGCGCGATCCGGTCAGGCTGCGCCTGCTCATGGGTCGCCAGCGTTTCGAGAATCTGCACGAAATAGCCGAGATAGCGCTGCACGGTCGCTTCGTCGAACAGCGCCGTCGCGTAGTCCAGCGTGCCGATCAACCTCTCGCCCTGCTCGCTCAGGTTCAGCGACAGGTCGAATTTGGAGACCTGGCTGACCTGCTCGACCGGTGCGACAACCAGACCGTCGAGCAGCATGGCTGCGTGCGCACCGGGCATCCAGTTCAGGGTGGTCTGGAACAACGGTGGATGGGCCAGATTGCGGGCAGGACGAACCACTTCCACGACCTGTTCGAATGGCAGGTCCTGATGGTCCTGCGCCTCCAGCACCCGAGCCTTGACCCGCGCCAACAGCGCTTCGCCGCTCGGACTGCCCGAGGTGTCGATGCGCACGGCCAGCGTGTTGACGAACAGGCCGACCAGCTCTTCCAGCTCGGCACGGCCTCGACCTGCCACCGGGCTGCCGATCACCACTTCGGCCTGACCGGACAGACGCGTGAGGGTCGCAGCCCAGGCCGCCATCAATGCCATGTACAGCGTCACGCCCTGACGTTGCGCCAGTGTGCGCAGATCCGCCGTCAACCGCGCGTTCAACTGCAATCCAAGACTGGCACCTGCAAAGTCCTGCTGCGCCGGACGTGGCCGGTCGGTCGGCAGAGTGAGCAGTGTCGGCGCGCCTTCCAGTACCTGACGCCAGTAAGCCGCCTGGTGTTGCAGGCGCTCGCCGGTCAGCCAGCGGCGTTGCCATACGGCATAATCGGCGTACTGGATCGCCAAGGGTGGCAGCGGGTCATGCTGCCCTCGGCAGAACGCCGGGTACAGCGCCAGCAGTTCCTGAGTCAGTACGCCCATCGACCAGCCATCGGCGACGATATGATGCACGGTCAGCAGCAGCACGTGACGCTCATCGGCCACCTGTAGCAGACGCGCACGCATCAGCGGCCCGTTAGCCAGATCGAACGGCGCGACCGCTTCGGCGCGGATGCGCTCGGCGAATGCCTGCGGAATGTGGCGCATGTCCTCGACAGGCAGCCGGGCATCGGCGGGTGTCGGCACGAACAGCACGTGTGCGCTGTCTTCACCCGCCACGAACCGGCTGCGCAAGGTTTCGTGGCGTTCGACGATACGCGCCAGGGCACGCGTCAGGGCTGTCACGTCGAGGGTTCCCTCAAGGCTCAACGCCATGGGGATGTTATAGGCCTCGTTGCCGCCGTCCATCTGCGCCAGGAACCACAGCCTTTGCTGGGCGAAAGACAGTGGCATCGGCTGGTCACGCGTCACCGGCAGGATTGACGGCAGCTCACTGCGCGCCACGTCACACAGCGCGGCGGCCACGGCCGCCAGTTCGCCAAGGGCAAACAGCTCACCCAACGGCAACTCCACGCCCAGTTGCTGGCGAACCTGAGACACCATGCGCATGGCCAGCAAGGAATGCCCGCCCAGCTCGAAAAAGTGATCGTGACGACCGACTCGCTCGACCTGCAATACCTCGGCCCAGATCTCGGCCAGCGCCACTTCGAACTCGCCTTGTGGCGCTTCGTAGCTCAGGCCGAACAGCGCCGAACGCTCGGGTTTGGGCAGCGCCCGACGGTCCAGCTTGCCATTGGCCGTCAGCGGCAGTGTCGTCAGCTCGATGAAAGCGGTCGGCACCATGTAGTCAGGCAAGCTGGCCTGCAGGTGTGCACGCATCTGCTCGGGAACGAGCAATGCGCCCTCGTCATGGCTGGTGTAGTACGCCACAAGCCGCACATTGCCTGGCTCGTCTTCGCGAGCCAGGACCACGGTTTCGCCAATACCCGGCAACTGGTGCAGGCAACTGACGATTTCACCCAGTTCGATGCGGAAGCCACGGATCTTCACCTGATCGTCGTCGCGTCCCAGGCACTCCAGTTGCCCGTCGTCCAGCCACCGCCCCAGGTCGCCGGTGCGGTACATCATGGCGTCGGGTTCATCGCTGAACGGGTCGGCCATGAATTTTTCGGCAGTCAGTTCCGGGCGGTTCAGGTATCCCAGTGCCACACCATCACCGCCAATGTACAGCTCGCCGGTCACGCCTTTGGGCACCAGACGCTGATGAGCGTCCAGCACATAGACGCGGGTGTTGCCGATGGGACGACCAATCGGCAGGCTTTCTTCGCCCTCGGATACACCCCGAACTTCGTAGACGGTGGCAAAGGTGGTGGTCTCGGTCGGTCCGTAGGCATTGAACAGACGCATCCCCCGGGCCTGAGTCAGCAGCGTGCGGAAACTGACCGGGTCTGCGCGCTCACCGCCGGAAAACAGCACGCGCAGTCCTTGCAGCGCCGCTGGAATCTGCTGCACGTATTGGTTGAACAGCGCCGTGGTAATGAACAATACGGTGATCCCGGCATCGCTCAGCAACGCACTGAAACGGCTCGGATCGACCAGTACTTCATGGTCCACCACACACACCTGTCCGCCATTGAGCAACGCACCCCACACTTCCAGGGTGCTGGCATCGAATGCCGGATTGGAGGCGAAGGCGATGCGGTCCTGATCATTGAAATCGGCATAGCCGTTGTTCAGCACCAGACGGGCGATGCCCCGATGTGGCACCCGCACGCCTTTCGGTGCGCCGGTGGAGCCGGAGGTGTACATGACGTAAGCCGCAGTGTCCAGGCCCTGCGCGCGTTGAGGGTCATGGGCGGGCTGGTCGCTCAGTTCAAGACTGTCCAGATCGATACGGCGGGTAGCCGCGTTGATGGCGGTCGTGCTGCGGGTCAGCACGCAGACCGCCTGGCAGTCATCCAGCATGTAGCTCTGGCGCTCCGCAGGCGCATTGATATCCAGCGGGACGAAGGTTGCGGCGCATTTGCTCACGGCCAACTGGGCGATCAGCAGCGCTACAGAACGCGGCAACACGATTGCCACATGGTCGCTCGGCGCAATCCCTTGTTCAATCAGGTGATGAGCGAGGCGGTTGGCTTGCTCATTCAGTTCGCCATACGTCATCGAACGCTGGCCATGCACGACGGCCACGCGCTCAGGATGGCGAGCGGCACGCTGTTCGAACAGGCAATGCACGGGTTGCTCGCGCGGGTAGTCGCGACGCGTGTCGTTGAACTCATGCAGCAATTGCTGACGCTCAGACGCAGGCAGAATGCCCAGTTGCGTCATGGCGGTATCGGGTTGCTGCTCCAGCGCCAGAATCAGGTGCGTCAGTGCTTCATGCAGGTAATCGCAGACCCGCTGCGGCTCAATGCCCGGCGTGGCCTGTGCTGTGAAGCTGAAGCCCTGGCCCAGGTCATCGACGCTCAGGGTCAACGGATAGTTGCTGCGCTCCTGCGCATTCAGCACTTCAATCCCTTGCCACGCCAGGGTCGTAGCCTCATCGGCGGCTTCGTGAACCGCGCTGTGACGGTAGTTGAGCAAGCTGTTGAACAACGGAGCGCCCGCAGGCAACGCGCTGCATCGCTGGGCCAGCGCCAGCTGCGCATGCTCGTGGACGAGCAGACCGGTCAGCCTGCGATGCGTATCCTGTACGGCGTCGCGCACGGACTGGCTGCCCAGTTCGATGCGCAGCGGCAAGGTATTGATGAACACACCCAATGCCCGTTCGACGCCTTCAGAGCCCTGCAGGCGACCCAGCAGCACGGTGCCGAATACCACGCTTTCACGTCCTGACAAGTGCCCGAGCACCTGCGCCCAGGCCAGGTGCATCAGGCTTGCAGCACTCACACCGAGCAGGCGGGATTGATCGCGCACCTTGTGGCACAGGGCATCGTCGAGCACCAGACGGGCTTCGAGGGGAACATCGTCCTGCGAGGCAAACGCCAGACCGTAAGGCAGCGTAGGCTCATCGATGTCGCCCAATTGTTCGCGGAAGAACGCCTCGTGGGCGGCATCGTCCGGCCCGTGCAGCACGTGAGCGATGTAATTGCGATAGGGAACAGGCGCGGCGAGTTGCGCTTCTTCGCCAAGCAGGATGCTTTGCAATTCCTGACCCAGCACGTCGAGCGCGACATGGTCCATGACCACGTGATGGAAACGCAACGTCGCAGCGATCAGGCCGGTGCCCGGATCACGGGCATGCACCAGGTGCAGCAGCGGTGCCTGAGTGAGGTCCATGCGCGGGGCGTTGTCCAGATCGTGCAGCGCGATCTCGTCGATACGCAGAGCCCCCTTGCGCCACACCACCTGAACCGGCGCTGACAGACCTTCCCAAAACAGTGCCGTGCGCAGGATGTCGTGCCGCTCGATCACCTGCTGCAACGCGCTGCAGAATGCGTCAAGACGCGCTCGATCCGCGAAGGAGAATCGGGGTTGCAGCAAATACGGATCGCTGTCGCCAGCGGCCAGATGATGATAAAGAATGCCAGCCTGCAACGGTCCGAGCGGGTAAATGTCCTGCACGTTGGCCGCACCGCCAGGCACATGGGCGACGATACGCTCGATGCCGTCCTGATCCAGCGACACCAGTGGCAACAGGTCTGGAGTGATGTAGCGGCACTCTGCGTCGATCCGGTTCGCCGGTATCTGCAGCTCATTGTCATTGCCGACCGCACTGGCCAGTGCCGCGAGGGTCGGCTGGGCGAACAGCACGCGAATGTCGGCACGCATGCCCAATTTGCGCATGCGTGCGATCAGGGTGACGGCGAGCAGTGAATGCCCGCCCAGTTCGAAGAAATGATCCTGACGCCCGACTCGGGCGACATTCAGCAGTTCGGCCCACAGCTCTGCCAGACGAGCTTCGGTTTCGCACAGCGGCGCCTCGTAGTGACGGCTCAGCACAGCATTCGCGTCCGGCTCAGGCAGCGCTGCACGGTCGAGCTTGCCATTGAGGCTTAGCGGCAAGGCTGACAGCGCGACGTAGGCCGTCGGCACCATATAGTCCGGCAGTTGCGCCAGCACATGGGCGCGTAATGTCTCGATGCCGGGCGCAGAATGGCCTTCCCGGCAACTGAACCAGGCGACCAATCGGTCTCCATGCAACAGGACCGCGACTTCACGCAACGCCGGATGGGCACTCAGGCGTGCTTCGATTTCGCCCAGTTCGATGCGCAGGCCATGCAGCTTGACCTGGAAGTCGTTGCGGCCGAGAAACTCCAGTTGACCATCTGCACGCAGGCGAACCAGATCGCCGCTGCGGTACAGGCGATCACCGGGCACGAACGGGCTGTCGATGAACCGTTCAGCCTGCATGTCGGGCAGGTTCAGGTAGCCACGCGCGACACCCGCACCGCCGATGTGCAACTGCCCGACCACGCCTTGCGGCACGGGCTGGTCATGGTCATCGAGCACGTACAGGCGCGTATTGCTGATGGCGCGGCCGATTGGCAACGTCGACTCCGGCACCGGCTGGTCAGGTTCCAGGGTCCACACACTGCAGTCCACCGTGGCTTCGGTCGGACCATACACGTTGTGCAAACGCACGTGCGGCAAACGCATGCGTACCTGCGCGGCCATGGCGGCAGTCAGTTCACCACCACCGCAGACGATATCGGTCAGGCTGGTGCAGCGGGCGCTTTCGTCGAGTTCGAAGAACTGTTGCAACAGCGCAGGCACGAACTGCACCACGCTGACCTCACGGTCCTGAATCTCCTGAGCCAGATACGCCGGGTCGCGCTGCCCGTCAGGGCGCGCCAGCACCAGACGCATGCCCGCGCACAGCGGCCAGAAAAGCTCCCAGACCGAGGCGTCGAAACTGACCGGTGTTTTAAGCAGCAACGCGCGATCAGGGGCTGGCGGACACAGCTGCGAACTCCATTGCACCAGATTGCACAGGCCGCGATGCTCGACCATCACGCCCTTGGGGGTGCCAGTGGAGCCCGAGGTGTAGATCACGTAGGCCAGATGACCTGACCCCAACCCCGGAATAACCGGATTTTCAGCCGATTGCGCGTTCCAGGTGCCGCTGTCCAGGTCGAGTTGCGGCAGTTGACGGTCGGCAAAACGCTCGCGCGTGCTGGCGTCAACCAGCAGCGTCACGGCCTGGCTGTCACTGAGCATGTAGGCCAGACGATCCATCGGGTAGCCAGGGTCCAGCGGCACATAGGCACCGCCTGCCTTGAGCACGGCCAGCAGACCGACCAGCAGGTGTGGGCCCCGTTGCAGGCAGACCGCGACCCGGCTTTGCGGCTGCACGCCCTGCTCGATCAGATGATTCGCCAGTCGATTGGACGCCTCGTTGAGCTGGCGATAAGTCAGGCGAACGCCTGCCGACTCCAGCGCAATGGCATCCGGGGTTCGGGCAACCTGGGCCTCAAACAGTGCCTGTATGGGGCAATCCAGTTGGAAATCCTGCTCGCTGGCGTTGAAATCCACCAGCAGACGGCGTCGTTCCTCATGCCCCAGCATGCCAGCCCTTGCCGGCACCGCATGGGCGTTGCCGACCATCGTCCACAGCAACTGCTCCAGGTAACCCACATGACGCACCACGGTCGCTTCGTCGAACAACGCCGTGGCGTAATCGACCACACCGCCGAAGCCTTCGGCGGTCTCACCCATGCTCAGGGTCAGGTCGAACTTGGCGAACGTCGGCTGCTCGGACAGCGGCTGCAGGTGCAGATCGCCCAATTGCAATTCCAGCCCCTGACTGCCATCCCAGGCCAGCGACGCCTGGAACAACGGGCTGTGGGCCAGGCTGCGCGGCGGCTTCAGACGCTCCACCACTTGTTCGAACGGCAGATCCTGATGTTCCTGGGCCTGAATCACCTGAGATTTGATCCGCGCCAGCAGCGTACTGACATCCGGCTCGGCCGACGTGTCAATGCGCACCGCGAGGGTGTTGACGAACAGACCGATCAGCCCCTCGACTTCGCTGTGCCGACGGTTGGCCACCGGCATACCGATTACCACCTCGGACTGCCCCGACAGCCGGGCCAGCAGCACAGCCCACGCTCCCATGAACAGCATGAACGGCGTCACGCCATGGCGCTGGCAGCAGGTTTTCAGGTCATCGCACAGGCGCGGGTCGAGACGTACCGCAACGCTGGCACCTGAGTAGTCCTGACGCGCCGGGCGTGGACGGTCAGTTGGTAAGGTCAATAAGGCCGGTGCGCCGGTCAGCGCCTGATGCCAGAAGTCGCTCTGGCGGCTCATGCGCTCGCCGTCCAGCCAGTTGCGTTGCCACAGTGCGTAGTCCGCGTACTGCAAGGACAATGGCGCAAGCGGATCCTCCAGCCCTTCGCTGAATGCCCGATACAACGCGGTGAGTTCCCGGGTGAAAACGCCAAGCGACCAACCATCGGCGACGATGTGGTGCAGGGTCAGCAACAGCACGTGCCGGTCTTCGGCCAGGCACAGCAGACGCCCGCGAATCGGCAGGTCGTCCAGCAGATCGAACGGCTGCGCGGCTTCTTCGCGAACAATGCGCTGCAGTGCGTGCTCGTCCTCACCGCGCAGGTCTTGCCAGAGCAGTTCGGGAACGACCGAGGCCGGTGCAGCCTGCACACGGGCCTCGCCTTCGTGTTGAATGAAGCGGCTGCGCAGGCTGTCATGGCGCACGACAATACGCTCAAGGGCGCGCTTGAGTGCCCGGGTGTCCAGATGCCCGGTCAGTTGCAGGCCCAGCGGAATGTTGTAAGCGCTGTTGGCATCCTCCATTTGCGCCAGGAACCACAGCCTTTGCTGGGCAAAGGACAATAGAACCGGTCCGTCATGCCTCGAAACCTGGATGGCAGGCAGCTCATGGTGTCCGGCATTACCCAGACAGCGCGCGACGGCGGCCAGTGCGCTGTCGGCAAACAGGTCGCCCAGCGCAAGCTCCAGCGAAAGCCGCTGGCGCACCTGAGACACCATGCGCATGGCCAGCAACGAATGACCGCCCAGCTCGAAAAAGCGGTCCTGACGCCCTACCCGTTCGACCTGCAACAATTGGCTCCAGATCGCCGCAAGGGCTATTTCCAGCTCGCCTTGCGGCGCCTCGTAATCAGACGTTTGCAGCGCCTCACGATCCGGCAGCGGCAAGGCGCGACGGTCAACCTTGCCGTTGGCGGTCAGCGGCCAGGCGTCAAGACGCACGAAGGCGCTGGGCACCATGTAACCCGGCAGCACCGCCAGCAAGGCGGCGCGCAGATCACCCACAGTCGAGCCAGTAACATCGGCTTGTTCGATAAAGTAACCCACCAGCCTTGGCTGACCCGGCTCGTCTTCCCGGGCCACTACCAGCGCCTCTTCGATGCCCGGCAACTGGCTGAACTGCGCTTCGATCTCACCAAGTTCGATGCGCACGCCACGGATTTTCACTTGGTCGTCATTACGCCCCAGGTATTCCAGCGTACCGTCGGCGTTCCAGCGCGCCAGGTCGCCGGTGCGGTACATGCGAGCCGTGGCGTCTGGGTGGAACGGGTCACGCAGGAACCGTTCGGCGGTCATTTCGGGTCGATTCAGGTAGCCACGCGCCACGCTGTCGCCCGCCACGTACAGCTCGCCCGCCACGCCCAGCGGCACCAGTTGCTGGCGTTCGTCGAGCAGGTACACACGGGTGTTGGCAATCGGTTTGCCAATGTCCAGGCTACCGTCTGGCCACAAACGACCCGAGGTGGCGACCACCGTGGCCTCGGTCGGGCCGTAGTTGTTGATCACGGCAAAGCCCGGATCACGATGGAATTGACGCAGACGGTCACCTCCGATCAGCAGCGTACGCAACGTCGGATGACGCAGGTCACGGCTGAAGGCGTATTCCGCGACCGGTGTAGGCAGAAACGCAACTTGCAACGGCTGGGCGATCCACCAGTCGAGCAGCGCATCAAGCTGTTCATTGCCAACGTCGGCAGGCGGCAGGTGCAAGGTCGCCCCGGCACACAGCGCCGGCCAGATTTCCCACGCCATGGCATCAAAACCAAAACCGGCGACGCTGGCGGTGTGGCTGCCCGCCTGCAGGTCGAAGGTTTGGCAATGCCAGTCGATCAGGTTGTTCAGCGTGCGGTGCTCGACCATTACGCCTTTGGGCTGGCCGGTCGAGCCGGAGGTATAGATGACATAGGCCAGGTGCGCGGAAGTCAGCCCTGCCACCTGAGGATGTTCCAGAAGTTCCGGCCAGCTCGGCTGATCGAAGGCAATGACCGACGCAGCCAGTTCCGGCACACGACTGAGCAATGCCTGCTGGGTCAGCAGCACTTTCGGGGCGCTGTCGGTCAGCAGGTAGGCAATGCGTTCGTCTGGGTGTGACGGATCCACCGGCACGTAGCCAGCGCCTGACTTGAGCACCGCGAGCATGGCTACCAGCGTGTCCAGCCCGCGACGGGCCATCACCGCCACGCGGTCGTCGGCGCGCACGCCAAGGCTGATCAGGTGATGGGCCAGTGCGTTGGCGCGCTGGTTCAGTTCGCCGTAAGTCAGGCGACGCTCGCCGACCTGTGCGGCAATGGATTCAGGCGTATGTTGCTCGATACGCTGGTGCAGTGTCAGACCACGCTCGTAGTCAGTTGGCTGCGGATTGAGCTGCTGCAGCACATGCGTGCGCTCTGCAAGCGGCAACATGTCGAGTTGTTCGGCCTTGGTCTGCGGCGAGTGCTCCAGCGCCTCCAGCAGATGCTCCATGGCGCGTTGCAGATAAGCGCAGATGCGCTGTGGATCGATTTGCGGCGACGTTTGAGCGGTGAGACTGAACGCTTCGCCCAGGTCATCGACGCTCACCACCAGCGGGTAGTTGCTGCGTTCCTGTGCATGCAGCACCTGAATGCCCTGCCAGGTCTCGCCGGACGCCTGCGCCGCAGCGCTGTGACGATAGTTGAGCAAGGCGTTGAACAACGGCGTCGGTGCTGCGACGCCGCTGCACCGCTGGGCCAACGCCAATGGCGCGTGTTCGTGGCGCATCAGCGTGGTCAGGCGCTGATGCGTGGCGCGAATCGACGTACGCAGGTCCTGATCGCCCAGATCCAGGCGCAGCGGCAAGGTGTTGATGAAAATGCCCAGTGCCCGCTCGGTGGCCTCGGCCCCCAAAAGACGGCCCATCAACACCGTGCCAAAGACCACGCGCTGGCGACCGGTAAGGCCCGCCAGCACACGCGCCCAGCCCAGGTGAAACAGACTGGCAACGCTGACACCCAGCGTGCGCGCGTGACTGCGCAGGCGCTGGCACAGCAACGGTTCCAGCGCCTGCGTGTATTCGCCGATGTCGCCGCCTTCTCCACTGAGGTCTTGCAGGTCGTACGCCAGTGTCGGCTCGTCCAGATCGCCGAGCATGTCGCGGAAAAACGCTTCATGCTCGGCTTCGCTGACACCGAGCAGCGCCTGCGCCACGTACTTGCGGAACGGCACCGGCGTGCCCAACGCCTCGGCCTGCCCCGACAGACACGCCTGTATTTCGTGGCGTACCACTTCAAGCGCGCTGTGGTCCATAGCGATGTGGTGGAACACCAGCGTCGCCTTGACGCCGTCGTCAGCGTCCTGATGGCAGATCAGACGGATCAACGGTGCCTGGCCCAGATCCAGCGTGATGCCCTGCGCACTCGGCAAGGTATCGACTACCAGTTCTGCGTGGCGCCAGACCACCTGAACCGGCGTATCCAGCCCCTCCCAGTGCACCGAGGTGCGCAGGATGTCGTGGCGCGCAATCACGGTTTGCAGCGCCAGGGCAAACGCGTCGAGACGTTCGCGGTCGGCAAAGGCGAATTCCACCTGCATCACATACGGGTCGCCATGGGTTGCGGTGACGTGGTGATACAGAATGCCCTGCTGCAAGGGTGCCAGCGGGTACAGGTCCTGCACATTGGCGGCACCGCCCGGTATGGCCTGGACCAGTTGATCGATGGCGGGCTGGTCGAGCACCACCAGCGTCAGCATGTCGGGGGTGATGTGGGCGCAGCCGTTCGGAATCGCGTTTTCCGGGAAGTCCTGCACGCCGCGTCGGTTGGTCAGCGAGTCGCCTTGCTCAAGGCGTTCGATCAGCGCTGGCTTGTGTTCACGCAGGCTGTCCAGCAGACCTTTGTCGGTCAATGCGCGGCGATTGCCCTGCACCACCAGTTGACCATCCTTGACCGTCAGGTGGATGTCGTTGGCTTTCAGTGTTGCCAAGAGTTCGTTGATGCTCACAGGATAATCTCCATGTTCTCTGTGATGGCTGCGTAGCCCGCCAGCGTAGGGTGCTCGAACAGTGCGCGGACGTCGGCTTCAAGGCCTTCCTGACGCAGGCGCGCGGTCAGGCTGACCGCCAGCAGCGAGTGGCCGCCCAGCTCGAAGAAATTGTCGTGACGACCGACGTGCTCGACGCCGAGCAGTTCGCGCCAGAGGTCGGCCAGCAGGGTTTCCATCTCGCCTTCAGGTGCTTCATAAGGTCTGGACAACAATGCTTCGGCGCCCGGTATAGGCAGCGCCTGGCGGTCCAGTTTGCCGTTCGGGCTCAGCGGCAAGGCGTCGAGGTGCACGTAAAGAGCCGGAACCATGTAGTTCGGCAGGTGTTTGCCCACGGAGTCGCGCAATACTTCAACCGACTGCGCAGCGCCGGTGTAATAGGCCACCAGTCGCTGACCGCCTGGCGGCTCGTCGCGCACCATCACAACGGCCTGTTCGATACCGGGGTGCCGAATCAGGCAGGCCTGAATATCACCCGGCTCGATACGCAGCCCGTTGATTTTCACCTGATCGTCATTGCGACCCAGAAACTCCAGATTGCCATCCGCCTGCTGGCGAACCAGATCGCCACTGCGGTACAGGCGATCGCCTTCGACGAATGGGCTGTCAATGAAACGCTCGGCCTGCTGCTCGGGCAGATTCAGGTAACCACGGGTGACACCGGCGCCGCCGATGTGCAGGTGACCGATCACGCCCTGCGGCACCGGCTGGTCATGTCGATCCAGCACGTAAAGACGCGTGTTGCTGATCGGTCGACCAATGGGCAGCGTGGCCTCCGGCAGCGGCATGTTTGGGTCCAGCGTCCAGACGCTGCAATCGACGGTGGTTTCGGTCGGTCCATAAACGTTATGCAGGCGTACCCACGGCAGACGCGAACGCACTTGTTCGGCCAGTGCGGCAGTCAACTCGCCGCCACCACAGACGATGTCGGTGAGGCTGTAACACTGGCTGCTGTCCGGCAGGTCAAGAAACTGCTGGAGCAGTACCGGAACGAATTGCACCACGCTGACCTTCTGATCCCGGATCAGCCGCGCCAGATAGACTGGATCACGCTGCCCGTCAGGCCGGGCCAGGACCAGCGGCAGGCCACTGCACAGCGGCCAGAAAATCTCCCAGACCGAGGCATCGAAACTGATGGGCGTCTTGTGCAACAGCGCGCCGTGCTGAGTCGCCGGGCACAGCAATGAGCCCCAACGCACCAGATTCGCCAGGTTGCGGTGCTCGACCATCACCCCCTTCGGCGTCCCGGTGGAGCCCGAGGTGTAGATCACGTACGCCAGATGACGGGCCGTCAGACCTGCGACGGCAGGGTTGGCGGTGCGCTGGGGATTCCAGTTCGCGGCGTCCAGATCAATCCGTAATGTGTGCTCGTTTTCCAGCAGATTGCGGGTCGATGCCTGTACGAGCAGCGCTTTCGGCGCGCTGTCTTCAAGCATGTAATGCAGGCGTTCGCGGGGATAACCCGGGTCGAGCGGCACGTAGGCACCGCCCGCCTTGAGGATGGCCAGCAGGCCGACCACCATCAATGTGCCTCGTTCGACACAGATAGCGACCCGGTCGTCAGGCTGTACGCCTTGGTCGATCAAATGGTGAGCCAGAGCGTTGGCCTGCTCGTTGAGCTGCTGCCAACTCAACTGCGCATCCTCGCCCAGCACGGCAATGGCCTGTGGCGTAAGGGCGACCTGAGCCTCGAACAGATCCACAAGCGTCTGTTGCGGGTCATGGGCGACCGCCGTTGCGTTGAAGCCGTCGAGCAATTGCTGACGCTCGCGGGGCTCAAGCACTGGCAGATGCAGCACAGGCAGATCGGGCTCGGTGTCCAGCGCGTCCACCAGCCCGGTCAGCGCCTGCTGCATGTAGCCACAGATGCGTTCAGCCCCCACTTTCGGCGCAACGGTGACCGACAGGCGCAAGGACTCGCCCAGGTCGTCGACATTCAGGCTCAGCGGATAATTGGTGTGTTTTTCACTGGCCAGAATCTCCAGACCGCGCCAGGTGTCGCGCTGTGCGTCCTGGCGTGCCTGCCCTGCACTGTGGCGATAGTTAAGGATGGCGCTGAACAGCGGCGAGGATGCCGCCACACCGCTGAAACGCTGCGCCTGAGCCAGGGACGCGTGTTCATGTCCCAGCAACGTCGCGAGCCGGGCGTGTGTGGTGCGTGCGCCATCACGCACGCTGACATCCACCAGATCGACGCGCACAGGCAGGGTATTAATGAACATGCCCATACCGCGATCCGCCCCGGCACCGCCTTGCAACCTTCCCAGCAACACCGTACCGAACACCACGCGGTCGTTGCCGGTGGCTGCCGCCAGTACCCGACCCCACGCGAGGTGAAACAGGCTGGCAACGCTGACGCCCAGTTGCCGTGCCTGACTGCGCAGGCGTCGTACCAGCTCGTCTGGCAGCGTCTGCTGGCTTTCTTCAATGCTGCGGCCATCACCTTGCACATCCCGCAGTCCGAACGGCAGCGTTGGTTCGTCGATATCACCCAGTTGTTCGCGGAAATAGGCTTCGTGCTCAGCCTCGCTGACACCCAGACGCGCCTGAGCCACGTAATTGCGATAGGGCACGGCAACCTGAGTGGGTTCGGGGGCACCGCACAGATGGGCGAGAATTTCCTCGCGCATCACTTCCAGTGCCGTCGCATCGACCACGATGTGGTGGAACAGTAAGGTCGCAGATACGCTTTCGCTTGACGGATCCTGGCTGTAGTCAAGTCGCATCAATGGCGCACGATCCAGACGCATGGGTGCCGGTCTGGTCTGATCGGCCACTTCCTCGACACGCAGCTCGGCGTGCCGCCAGACCACTTGCTGCGGCGCTTGCAGGCCTTCCCAGATCACCGCGGTACGCAGGCTGTCGTGACGCGCGATAACCTTGCGCAGCGCCTCGGCAATATGCTGCAGACGCGCCATGCTGTCGAAATTCAGACGTAATTGCAGCAGGTACGGATCATCCTGCTGCGCCGTCAGGTTGTGATAAAGAATGCCTTCCTGAAGCGGCGCCAGCGGATAGATTTCCTGCACATTGGCAGCGCCGCCAGGCACGGTTGCTACGATGCGGTCGATGGCCGTTTGATCAAGATGCGTCAGGCTCAGCATGTCCGGCGTGATACGTGTGCAGCCTTCGGGCACATTATTGTCCGGCACCGCGACCTCACGGCCATTGCCGACCGAAGCTGCCAGTGCCGCCACGCTCGGCTGGCCAAGCAATACGCGCACGTCGGCACTCAGCCCGGCGTTGCGCATCCGCTCGACCAGACTCACGGCCAGCAGCGAATGCCCGCCCAGCTCGAAAAAGTTGTCATGCCGCCCGACTCGCTCCAGGCCCAGCACCTGCTCCCACAGGCCGGCAATGACCATCTCGGTTTCGCCTTGCGGGGCCTCATAGCGGTTGGCCGTCAGGTCGGCAAGCTCAGGGTCCGGCAAGGCCCGGCGGTCCAGTTTGCCGTGGCTGGTCAGCGGCAAGGCCGTCAGGCGCATGCACGCCAGTGGCACCATGTGCCCCGGCAATCGGTCGAACAGCGCCTGACGCAACGCCTCCGGGTCCACGGTAACCGTCTCGGTGAACCAGGCCAGCAGGCGCTCGTTGCGCACCAGCACCACGGCATCCTTGATGCCGGGTTGAGCGGCAAGGGCCGTCTCGATCTCACCCAGTTCGATACGCATCCCGCGAATCTTGACCTGATCGTCGTTACGTCCCACGTAATCCAGCGTGCCCTCGGCATTCCAGCGCACCAGATCGCCACTGCGGTACATGCTTGCCTGCGCCTTCGTGCAGAATGGATCGGCAATGAATCGCTCTTCGGTCAGATCCGGGCGGTTCAGGTAGCCACGTGCAACACCTGCACCCCCGATGTAAAGCTCGCCGATCACGCCGACCGGCACGGGTTGCCGCTGCTCATCCAGCACGTAAAGACGTGTGTTGGCCACCGGTCCGCCAATGTGCAGCGACGCGCCTGGTGTCACCTGTCCTGAGGTAGCGACCACGGTGGTTTCCGTCGGGCCATAATTGTTGATGACCGCAAACCCTGGGTCTTTATCGAACTGGCGCAGGCGGTCTCCGCCGATCAACAGCGTGCTCAGCGTGGGATGCTGACGGGCGCGACCAAACGCCTGTTCAGCCACTGGCGTCGGCAAAAAGCTGACCTGAAGCGGTTGCTCCAGCCACCAGTCGAGTAATGCATCGACCTGCTCGTTGGCCACCTCGGCAGGTGGCACATGCAATACGGCACCGGCGCAGAGCGCTGGCCAGACCTCCCACGCCATGGCGTCGAAACCGAAACCGGCCACACTGCTGGTGTGGCTGCCGGCGTGCAGGTCGAACGCCTGACAATGCCAGTGCACCAGATTGCTCAGGGTGTGATGCTCCACCATCACGCCCTTCGGTTGGCCAGTGGAGCCTGAGGTATAAATGACGTAAGCCAGATGATGGTCGTTGAGGCCTGCCACCTGTGGATTACTGTCAGGTGCGTCATGCCAGTCGCTGTGTTGCAGATTGACTTGAAACACCTGGCCGACCAGGTTTGCGGTCGAATTTTCGGTCACGACTGCACGGGGTGCGCTGTCTTCCAGCAGATAGGCAATGCGCTCTGCAGGGTAAGCCGGGTCTATTGGAACGTAGGCGGCTCCAGCTTTGAGGATCGCCAGCATGCCGACCATACGGCCCGAGCCACGACGCAGGCACAACGCAATACGCTCATCCGGCTTCACGCCCAGACCGATCAAGTGATGCGCAAGGCGGTTGGCACGCTGATTGAGTTCGGCGTACGTCATTGTCTCATCGCCCTGAACAACGGCCAGAGCCTGCGGATTGCGTGCAACGCTGGACTCCACCTGCGCATGCACCGTCAGACCTTCGGCAAAACGGTGTGCGCTGACATTGAAAGCGCTTAGCAACCGCTCACGCTCGGCAGCGTCCAGAATCGACAGGCTTTGCAGCGGTTCCGGCACGCCCTGCTCCAGTGCCTGCACCAGATTCGCCACAGCGTTATGCATCCAGCCTGCAATGCGCTCGGCACCCATGCCTTGTCGGGACAGCACGTGCAGGTCGAAGCCTTCGCCCAGATCGTCGACACTCAGGGTCAGCGGGTAATTGCTGCGCACCTCGCCACCCAGCACGCGTACGCCCTGCCACACGCCTTCGCCATCGCGCGGCCGGACGGCAGCACTGTGGCGATAATTGAGCAACGCGCTGAACAGTGGTGAGCCGGACGCCACGCCGCTGCAACGCTGTGCCAGCACCAGTGAGGCCTGTTCATGAGCGATCAAGGCTGACAGCCGTGAATGCACGGTTTTCACGGCCTGGCGAGTGCTGCTGGCAGTATCGATACGCAGCGGCAAGGTGTTGATGAACACGCCCAGCGCCCGATCCGCGCCCTCGCCACCCTGCATGCGTCCCAGCAGTACCGTGCCGAACACCACGTCCTGGCGGTTGGCGATCACACTCAGGACACGCGCCCATGCAGCGTGCATCAGGCTCGCCGCACTCACACCCAATTGTCGGGACTGCTCGCGCACGCGCAGCGCCAGGTCGCTGTCGAGCACGCGTCGGGCCTGCTCGATATCACTGCCGTCGGCGTGCACGTCCTGCACGCCGAAGGGCAACGTGGCTTCGTCCACATCGCTCAGCATGTCACTGAAGAACGCCTCGTGCCGGGCGTCGTCGCTGTGCAGGCGCACCTGCGCCACGTAGTTGCGGTAAGGCACCGGCGCGGCCAGATTCGCCTGTCGGTCAAGCAACAACGCTTCCATTTCCCGGGTGACAACCTCCATCGCGGCGTTGTCGAGCACCAGGTGGTGGAACAACAGCACGGCAGCCACTTCGCCGTTGGCCGGATCATGGGTATGGACCAGTCGCATCAAGGGTGCCTGGGAAATGTCCAGACGATGATGGCGGGCGTCGAATCGCTGATGCAGACGATCCATGACACTGATGGCGGCGTTCTCGCCAGCCACGTAATCGGGGTCGAGACTGATCGGCTGCACCAGCAGATCGGCCTGGCGCCAGACCACCTGCTGCGCACTTTCAAGCCCTTCCCAGACCACGGCGGTCCGCAGGATATCGTGGCGGTTGATGACCTGCTGCAGCGCATCGGTCCATGCGTGCAAACGCTCCACGCTGTCGAACGCCAGGCGCCATTGCAGCAGGTACGGATCGCCTTGGGTGGCAGACAAATGATGATAGAGGATGCCTTCCTGCAACGGCGCCAGCGGGTAGATTTCCTGCACATTGGCCGCGCCGCCCGGCACGCTGGCGACGATGCGGTCGATCGCAGCCTGATCAAGACGCGTCAGGCTCAGCATCTGTGGGGTGATGCGCTCACAGGCAGGCGGCACGGCATTGGCCGGTACGCTGAACGCGCGGGCATTGTCCTTGCTTGCCGCCAGTGCAGCGACCGTCGGTTGTGACAGCAGTACATGCACATCGGCATTGAGCCCGGCCGTGCGCAAACGCTCTACCAGCGTGATCGCCAGTAAAGAATGGCCTCCCAGCTCGAAGAAGTTGTCATGACGCCCTACTTGCTCGACGCCCAACACCTGCGCCCAGACAGCTGCCATCGCGATTTCAGTCTCGCCTGTCGGTGCCTCGTACGCGTGCCCCAGCAAGTAGGCCGGGTCCGGATCCGGCAAGGCGCGGCGGTCAAGTTTGCCGTTGGCGGTCAGCGGCAGAACGTCCAGCCGGGTGAACGCACGCGGCACCATATAGGCAGGCAGACTGGCCCGCAGGGTCTGGCGCAAGTGGTCAGGGTCAACTGCCGAGGTTTCAGTGAACCAGGCCAACAGTTGCTCGTCACGCACCAGCACCACAGCTTCCTTGACGCCTGTCTGGCTGGTAATCGCTGCCTCGATTTCGCCTGGTTCGATGCGCATGCCGCGAATCTTGATCTGATCATCGTTGCGGCCCTGATAATCCAGCGTACCGTCAGCATTCCAGCGCACCAGATCGCCGCTGCGGTACATGCGTCCCTGTGGATCCTGGCTGAACGGATCGGCGAGGAAGCGCTCTTGCGTCATCTGCGACCGGTTGAGATAGCCTCGGGCGACACCTGAGCCGCCGATGTACAGCTCGCCTGTCACGCCGATGGGCATTGGCTGCAGTCGTTCATCCAGCACGTAGACCCGCGTGTTGGCAATCGGACCGCCGATGTGCAGTGATGCACCCGCGCGCACGCGCCCGGAGGTGGCAACCACCGTGGTTTCGGTGGGGCCATAGTTGTTGACGACGTCATAACGTCGGTTCTCGGCAAACTGGCGAAGGCGGTCACCGCCAATTAGCAGGGTGCGCAACGTCGGATGATCTTCGTCCAGGCTGAACGCGTACTCAGCCACCGGCGTTGGCAGGAAGCTGACATCCAGGGGCTGGGTCAGCCACCAGCGCAGCAGCGCGTCGATGTCTTCGCCGCTCTCCTGAACCGGTGCCAGATGCAGGGTAGCGCCCGCGCACAGGGTCGGCCATACCTCCCAGGCCATCGCATCGAAACCAAACCCGGCCAGACAGGAAGCATGCCCGCCCGCCTTCAGCTTGAACGCATCACAGTGCCAGTCCACCAGATTGGCAAGCATTCGGTGTTCCACCATGACGCCTTTGGGCTGCCCAGTGGACCCGGAGGTGTAAATCACGTACGCCAGGTGCTGACTGCAAAGGGACGTGACGTCTGGGTTGAGGTCGGGGCCGCTCTCCTCATTGCAGTCGTCCAGTTCGATCACCGGTTGAGTCAGCAGTGGCAGGCGCTCACGCAGATTCGCACGCGTCAGCACCACCGACGGCGCGCTGTCACCCAGTAGATAGGCCAGTCGCTCGCGCGGATGCGCGGGATCGATCGGCACATAAGCAGCACCGGCCTTGAGAACGGCCAGCAGACTCACCAGTGTGTCCAGCCCGCGTCGCGATACAACGGCAACGCGGTCGTCAGCCACGATGCCTGATTCGATAAGCCGTAGCGCCAGGCTGTTGGCGCTGCGGTTGAGCTGTCGATAGGTCAGGCGTTGCCCGTCAAAGACGGCCGCCACTGCCTGCGGACGCTCATGGGCATGCTGCTCGATACGTCGATGGATCAACTGCTGGTCTGTAACAACCGTTTCGGTGGCGTTCCACTGGCTGATCTGCTGACGTTCGGCGGGCGTCAGCACATCGAACGCTTCGGCGCACAGCGAGGGATTCTCCAGCCCCTGCTCGATCACCTGTAACAGGCGCTCACCAATCGCGTGGGCTTCGGCATCATTGAACCAGGCGCGGTGATGAACCACATGCAACCACGCCTGATCACTGAACCTGTTGGTGCGCATGTGCAACGCCAGAGGCGTGGTTTCGTAGCCGTTGGAGACTTTCACGGCCTGTGCTTGAGTATCGCCATAACGGTAGTCATGGTCATCCTGCTCGTAGGACACAGAGACCTCGAACAACTGCGCCCGCTCCTCGCGGGAAATACCCAGAGTGCGATTGAGCTCGCTGAGCGCAAAACGCTGATGGCGGAAGTCCTGCTTGAGGGTGTCACGCACTGCGGTGACCAAGGCAGCGAAATCAAGTCCCTGCGCAAAGTCCATACGCACCGCACTGACTTGCGCGAAATGCCCCAACGTAGCCCTGAAACGCGCGCCGGTGCGATTGAGCAATGGCAAGCCGACCACCCAGTCGTCGCGCTGTGCAGTGCGGGTGAAGTAGATATGCAGCGCGGCCAGCAGAACGTGAAACGCCGAGGCACCAAGGGGTTTGGCAAACTGGTGCATGCGCGCATGCAGCGCGGCGGGAAACGCCTGGACCCAGGTATGGGATGGCGCCGGGTCGGTCGATCTGCGGTTGTGATAACGGGACACCAGCAGCGGCTCGGGCAGTTCCCGGTACTTGTCCAGCCAATACGCCTTGTCCCGCGCATGACGGGGCGAGTCATGGTAGCGCGCGTCATCGCTGATGAACTCGCTGTAGGACAATCCCTGGCTGTCGAGACTGCTGCCTTCACAGAGCGCGGTGTAATGCTCACCAATAAACTTGAGCATCTGCCCGAAGCCCCAGCCGTCAAGGATAAGGTGGTGAGCCTGAATGACCAGCCAATGCTGGTCTTCACATAAGCGCACCAGACATGAACGAAACAACGGGCTGCCGTCCAGCGCATAGGGACGCTGCATTTGCTCGCGTATCAACGTCTGCGCCGCCTCGACCCGCTCGGGATGATCACGTAAATCGTGCAACGGCAGAGAGACCGGCATGAACTCGGCGTAGGTCTGCATCGGCAGACCATCAGCCCCTGCGCCCGGCACCAGCACTGTACGAAAGCAGTCATGCGCGGCCAGCAGTTGCTCAAGCGCGCGCTGCAGCATCACGGGATTCACGCGGCCAACCAGCTTCAAGTAGCCGCCGATGTTATAGAGAGGCGAGTCGCCGCGGCTGATCTGGTCAAGCCAGATATCACGTTGGGGCGCGGTCAGGGGGAACAGGTCGACGGCCGACATGGCTCAAGGTCCTTCTTGGCAAATAAGTCACGAATTGAACCATTGGTCATTATCAGTGTCTGTCCCGCTAAACCCGGACGCTGGCGTATAGCCATCACTCAGCATCCTCAGATAGACGCCTCGGCGCTTGCGTAGGATGATGCTGATCCAGTGCTGACGAGTTCTACTTGCCCTGTGTAATGAATCGGGCGGTATGTCTGTCCCTGTTTTCTGCTACAGACGTCGGATAGATCCTTCGGTTGAATACGCCAAATCATCCAGTGCATCCGTCATTACCCCGCGACGAGCTCACAACAGGGCAGCTCCAATGCACGATCAGAATCAGGGAGGATAGATAGATGAAAACGACACGCTCGCCGAACACTCGCTATGACCCGCGCTTCTATCTGGAACTGGGTCAGTTGGTTTCGAGCACTGGCGGCTCGTCATTCACCGGACAAATGCTGCAACTCGTCGACTCTCTGGTCTCTGTCCAGGGCATTGACCTGAGTGAATGGACGCTCGATACAACTCAGTCACAGATCGAGCGCATTACCTGCCTGGGTGGTGCAGGCTTGCAGCATGATCTTTACGCATCGGACATGCTGCGTCAGTCACTGCTGCCGAGCATTGTGCAGATGGACGACTCGTTACTGATCCAGACAAAAGCGTCCGTAGGACAGAAATGCGCACGCCGCGACGTGCATATCTGCAGCCTGGTCTCCAGCAGTGGCGATCTGCGGCGGGTCATCTGCCTTTATCGCCTGACGGGAACAAAAGCGTTTTCGTTGAGCGAATTGTCGTTACTCAAGAGCCTTTCCGACATGCTGCTGCCGCTGGTCGAGCACCATTCACAGTGGCTGGCGCAATCAACCGCGGAAAAAATCGACGTCGAGCCCGGATCGATCGATGAAGCGTTCAGCGGACGCCTGGCGCAGGACGCAATCACGCTGTCAGCCCGCGAACAGGAAGTCTGCATAGGCTTGCTGACGGGAGGCTCGGTTGCGGAGATGGCACGGCGGCTGAACGTCAAGAACAGCTCGGTGGAAACTTACCTCAAGCGCGCCACCGCAAAACTGGGCGTCAGCGGTCGGCACAGCCTGGCCAAGTGGATGGCTGGACCCTAAGGCAAGCGCTTGCTGCTCTGTCTGGCGATCAATCGGATAAAGCCCGAAGCTCACCGCTTGCGCGTTGCGTCGTCCAGCGCCAGGATCGTATGCGCATTGGTCACTGTGGTTGCCAACGTATTGATCACACCGGAACGCAGCGCACCCAGCGTTGCCGCCGCCTTGGTGTTTTCACTGGCAATGGCGACCACATCAGGGATGCGAAACAGCTCCTGAACGGTGAGTCCAATCACCCGGCCCTGAATGGCGTTGACCGCAGGCTGGCCATGGATGTCGATGAAGTCATAGCCCATCATGTCGCCCACGGTGCCAGATAACCGGGCCTGAGCAATTTCCTGTGGCGAGAACCAGCCCATGCGCACCATGTTGCTGTTCTCGCTCATGTCGCCAATGCCGATCAGCGCAATGTCGGCGCGGCGAGCGCGGTCCAGGGTCGAACGTACGGTGTCGTTGTTGATCAGGACGCCACGCAATTCCGGGTTGGCGACCAGCGCCGGGGCATAAAGGCTTTCGCTTTCACCCCCAAAGCGCAGCGCCAGACGCCGACAGATGTGGTCGGGGTTCATGTACTCGCCCGCCTTGAGCGAACCACCGATGGCGCAGACAAAGGTGCAGTTGCGCGTCACCGGCAGGAACACGTTATCCGCCACCGCTCCGACGTTGCGCCCCATGCCGACGGCGACAATCATGCCGTCGCTCAGTGTTTTGTTCAGGTAGTTGGCAACCAGACTGGCAACGGCCGAGCGCTGGGTGTCGGGGTCGCTGTGATCGACTGCAATCAGCGCGCGATCCAGTTGAAAGCGCTCGACCAATGCCTGTTCCAGCTCATTGTTCATGGCCGGATGCTGCAGCACACGCACCTCGACAATGCCTTCGTCACGTGCGCGTTTGAGCAGTCGGCTGACTTTTGCGCGGGACAGGTCGAAACGTTTGGCGATGGCTTCCTGAGTGACGTTCTCAAGGTAATAAAGCATCGCGACTTCGGTCATCAGATCGATGTCACTGACCATACGCTGGTTACTGTCACTCATGTGGACGGGCTTCCGTTTCGACGTCAAAGGCGCATTCTCCCTACTCCCGACCCCCTGCGTCCACTATTGATGGCCGTCACGCTCGATGGCGCTGATGCGATCGACCTTGGCACCGGAGCGCGCCGCTTCGAATTCCGACTCCAGGAAGGACTTGACGATACTTTTCGCCAGTTCAGCGCCGATCACCCGCGCGCCGATGGACAGAATCTGCGCATCGTTGCTCTTGCGCGCCCGCTCTGCCGAGTAGGTGTCGTGCGCCTGGGCGGCGCGAATGCCCAGCACCTTGTTGGCTGAAATCGCCATGCCGATTCCCGTACCACAGACCAGTATGCCCAGCCGCTGCTGCCCGGCGTTGATGGCCGTTGCCACGGCCAACGCAATGTCCGGGTACAGCACCGGCGCGGTGGAATGGGTGCCGAAG
This sequence comes from Pseudomonas triticifolii, assembly GCF_014358015.1. Taxonomy (GTDB): domain Bacteria; phylum Pseudomonadota; class Gammaproteobacteria; order Pseudomonadales; family Pseudomonadaceae; genus Aquipseudomonas; species Aquipseudomonas triticifolii. The sequence goes on from NZ_JACONV010000001.1 coordinate 452,467, forward strand.
TCGGTCACCGGGTAGCCCAGTGTCTCGATGTGACGCTTCAACAACTCTTTGAGCTCATAACCCGCTTCATCGCATCCGACGGCCACCGGGAAAAATGTGTTCATGGCGTTTGGCTCCACTGCCGGGGTCACTTATGACTGACCAAATGTTCAATCTTTGAAATTCCGATCACTTATTTCTCAGACATTCGCTCCCTTCTGTCAAGCAAGTTTTATGTGAAGACTCAAACATGCGCCCAGCAAGCGGTCTAACGCCGGCCATATCGCCCGCTCTGAAATTTTCGAGGAAAGAGATTGACTGCACAGAATTTCATTTGATACACATATGCTCACTGAGCTGCACCAGTGCACCTAATAAGAATTCACAGCACGAGGACACGCCAATGGCCATGCCATTACTGCTCCAGGCTGAACACGTCGCCAAGGCCTATGCTGGCATCCCTGCCCTGCGCGACGGCCGTCTCTCACTGCGCGCAGGCAGTGTTCATGCACTGTGCGGCGGTAACGGCGCAGGCAAATCGACCTTCCTCAGCATTCTGATGGGCATCACCCCGCGTGACGCCGGCACCATCCTGCTCAACGGCCATGCGGTGCAGTTCAATCGGCCGGGTGACGCGCTGGAGGCCGGGATCGCAATGATCACTCAGGAGCTGGAACCCATCCCGCACATGACCGTGGCCGAGAACATCTGGCTGGGCCGCGAGCCACGTCGGGCGGGCTGTATTGTCGACACCCGCGAGCTGAACCGGCGCACGCGTGAACTGCTCGAAAGCCTGGAGTTCGATGTCGAGGCCACCAGCCCCATGCATCGCTTGAGCGTGGCGCAGATTCAACTGGTGGAAATCGCCAAGGCGTTCAGCCATGACTGCGAAGTCATGATCATGGATGAGCCCACTTCGGCCATTGGCGAGCGCGAGGCGCAGACGCTGTTCAAGGCGATTCGCCGCCTGACCGCCCGAGGCGCTGGCATCGTCTATGTCTCCCATCGCCTAAGCGAGCTGGCTCAGATTGCCGATGACTACACCATCTTCCGTGACGGAGCGTTCGTCGAAACCGGGCGCATGGCCGATATTGATCGGGCGCATCTGGTCCGCGGCATCGTGGGTCAGGAACTGACGCGCATCGACCATAAAGTGGGCCGCGCATGCGCGGCCGAATGCTGCCTGAGCGTGGACGGCCTGAGTCGCAACGGCGAGTTCCACGACATCAGCCTGCAACTGCGTCAGGGCGAAATCCTCGGTATCTATGGCCTGATGGGCTCGGGGCGCAGCGAATTTCTCAATTGCATTTACGGGCTCACCACGCCGGACGCAGGCACAGTGACCCTGCAAGGCAAGCCCATGCCGGTCGGTCTGCCCAAGGCCACGATACGCGCCGGGATGTCGCTGGTGACCGAGGACCGCAAGGACAGTGGCCTGGTGCTCAGCAGCAGCATCCTCTCCAACATCGCCCTGTCGGCTTACAAGCAGCTGTCGAGTTGGTCGCTGATCAATGCCCGCAAGGAAACCCGACTGGCCGAAGACATGGTCAAGCGCCTGCAGATCAAGACCACTTCACTTGACCTCCCCGTGGAATCCATGAGCGGCGGCAACCAGCAAAAGGTGGTGCTCGCCAAATGCCTGTCGACCGCGCCGATCTGCCTGCTCTGCGACGAACCGACCCGGGGCATCGACGAAGGGGCCAAGCAGGAAATCTACCACCTGCTGGACCAGTTCGTGCGAGCCGGTGGCGCGGCCATCGTGGTGTCGTCCGAAGCGCCCGAATTGCTACGCCTGAGCGACCGGATCGCCGTGTTCAAGGCCGGGCAGCTGGTGACCATCAGCAGCGACACCGACCTTTCCCAGGAAGCCCTGTTGAGTCTTGCCTCATGAATGCCAAAACCATAACCGCCCCCGTTTCTGCCGCCCCTCGCAGCCGCCTGCGTCTTTCGCTGGACCGCTTTGGCCTGCCACTGGTGTTCATTGTGCTGTGTATCGTGATGGCCTTTTCCAGCGAATACTTCATGACCTGGCGCAACTGGATGGACATCCTGCGCCAGACCTCCATCAACGGCATTCTTGCGGTGGGCATGACCTACGTGATCCTGACCAAGGGCATCGACCTGTCGGTCGGCTCGATTCTGGCGTTCGCCGGGCTGTGCAGCGCGCTGGTTGCCACCCAGGGTTACGGCTTGATGGCGGCCGTCAGTGCCGGGATGTTCGCCGGGGCGATGCTGGGTGTGGTCAACGGCTTCATGGTCGCCAACCTCTCTATACCGCCTTTTGTCGCCACGCTGGGCATGCTCAGCATTGCGCGCGGCATGACCTTCATTCTCAACGACGGCAGCCCGGTCACCGACCTGCCCGAAGCCTATCTGGCGCTGGGCATCGGCAAGCTTGGCCCGATTGGCGTGCCCATCATCATCTTCGCGGTGGTTGCACTGATCTTCTGGATGGTGCTGCGCTACACCACGTACGGCCGCTATGTGTACGCCGTTGGCGGCAACGAGAAAAGTGCCCGCACCTCAGGCATCGGCGTACGCAAAGTGGTGTTTTCGGTGTACGTGGTGTCCGGGTTGCTCGCAGGCCTTGCCGGGGTGGTGCTGTCCGCCCGAACCACCTCCGCCCTGCCCCAGGCTGGTATGTCCTACGAGCTGGACGCCATCGCCGCGGTGGTCATCGGAGGCACAAGCCTGTCAGGCGGCACCGGCAGCATTGTCGGCACGCTGTTCGGTGCGTTGCTGATCGGGGTAATCAACAACGGCCTGAACCTGCTCGGCGTCTCTTCCTATTACCAGCAGGTCGCCAAGGGCCTGATCATCGTGTTCGCAGTACTGATCGACGTGTGGCGCAAGAAAAAACGCTAATCGCTTTTCCTCTGAATGAACGACTGACTACAACAATAACGGAGTTCTCATCATGAAATTCGGCACTTCCCTGGCCGCTGTCGCGGCGCTCACCCTGCTGGCCAGCAGCATCACCCTGGCGGCAGATGGCAAGACCTACAAGATCGGCGCTGCCGTCTACGGACTCAAGGGCCAGTTCATGCAGAACTGGGTGCGTGAGCTCAAGCAGCACCCGGCAGTCAAGAACGGCACCGTGCAGATCACCGTGTTCGACGGTAACTATGACGCGCTGACCCAGAACAACCAGATCGAAACCATGATCACCCAGCGCTATGACGCGATTATCTTCGTGCCCATCGACACCAAGGCAGGGATCGGCACCGTGGCCCGCGCCATGGCCGAAGATATCCCGGTCATTGCCTCCAATACTCGCGTGGCCAGCGCCACGGTGCCCTATGTCGGCAACGACGACGTCGAGGGTGGGCGACTGCAGGCCCAGGCCATGGTCGACAAGCTCAAAGGCAAAGGCAATGTCGTGATCATTCAGGGGCCGATTGGCCAGTCCGCCCAGATTGATCGTGAAAAGGGCGAGATGGAAGTCCTGAAGAAACACCCTGACATCAAGATCATCGAGATGAAGACCGCCAACTGGTCACGCGCCGAAGCCCTGGCCCTGACGGAAGACTGGCTCAACGCGCACCCTAATGGCGGCATCTCCGGCATCATCGCGCAAAACGACGACATGGCCCTCGGCGCGCTGCAAGCGGTCAAATCCCGTGGCCTGACGCCTGCCGAAGTCCCTGTCACCTCTATCGACGGCATGCCGGATGCGATTCAGGCAGCCAAGAAAAACGAAGTAACGACCTTCCTTCAGGACGCTCAGGCCCAATCCCAAGGTGCACTGGACGTTGCCCTGCGCGCCCTCGCAGGCAAGGACTACAAGCCACAATCCGTCATTTGGGCGCGCTACGCCAAAGACGTGAAATGGGGTGACGGGACAGACAAGAACTACATCCTGCCGTGGGTGCCGGTGACGGACGCCAACGCCGATGCGCTTTACCAGCAGGTGAGTGGCGGGAAGTAGCTTCCCTGATGGCAGCCAAAACCTGAGAGCCTGACTGGATGCAAAACCTGTGGGAGGCGGCTTGCCGGCGATGGCGTCAGCTCAGTCTCTGATGTGCAGCATCAAAAAACGCATCGCCGGCAAGCCGCCTCCCACAGTCCGTTGGCTGCGACAAGATGTGTGTCTAGCCATGAGTAGTCGGTGTGACAACGAGCATAGGCAGATACCCCCCCAAAACACAGGAGTCATGTTCATGTCTGGATTCTGGAATCAGGCCTTCGACCTTACCGGCAAGTGCGCGGTGATCACTGGCGGAGCCGCCGGGATCGGTCTGGCCTGTGCCAGCCTGCTGGTCGAGCGCGGCGCGCGGGTTGCGCTGCTTGACCGAGACCCTGCGGTGGTCGATGTCGCTGCGAGCCTTGGCGACGGGCACATCGGTCTCGCCGTGGACCTGCGCCAGCTCGATCAGGTGCAGCGCAGCATCGACAGTGTATTTGAGCACTTCAAGCGGCTGGACTACCTGATCAACAGCGCAGGCGTTGCGTTGCTGGACAAGGCTGCCGACGTCACAGAAGACGCATGGGACACCACGCTGGACATCAACCTGAAGGCCAGCTTTTTCGTGGCACAGGCTTGCGCCCGACACATGCTCGCTCAAGGCAGCGGGCGCATCGTCAACCTGGCGTCGCAGGCCGCGGTCATTGGCCTGGATCGCCACGTCGCCTATTGCGCCAGCAAGGCTGCAGTGGTCGGCATGACCAAGGTGCTGGCCATGGAATGGGCGCCACACATTACCGTCAATGCCATCTCCCCCACCATCGTCGAGACCGCACTGGGCAAAAAAGCCTGGGCCGGCGAGCTGGGTGAAAAGGCCAAATTGCAGATTCCGGCGGGCCGCTTCGCCCAGCCGGAGGAAATCGCTGCGCTGGCGCTGTACCTGCTCAGCGATGTCGCCAGCATGATCACCGGAGAAAACGTGGTGATCGATGGCGGCTACAGCATTCAGTAACTCACTTTCTGTCGCGAGGTTTTCGTCATGTCCACCGTTACCGAACGCACTGCCGAGCAACTCTCACCTGTGATCCCCGCCACCATGCAGGCCGTGGTCTGTTATGGCCCGGAAGATTATCGCCTTGAAACCGTGGACGTCCCGACGCCCGGTCCGGACGAGATTCTGACCAAGGTCGAGCTGTGCGGGATCTGCATGGGCGACATCAAGACCTACCGCGGCGCGCCCTCGTTCTGGGGCGATGCCGAGCAGCCCCGCTACGTCAAACCACCGATGATCCCCGGCCACGAGTTCGTCTGCCGTGTGGTTGCCTTGGGTCCTGGCGCAGAAAAACGCGGCGTGAAGGTCGGCGACCGGGTGATTTCTGAACAGATCGTGCCGTGCTGGGGCTGCCGTTTCTGCAACCACGGTCAGTACTGGATGTGCCAGAAGCACGACCTGTACGGTTTCCAGAATAACGTTCAGGGTGCCATGGCCCAGTACATGATCTTCACCAAGGAAGGCATCATTCATAAAGTGCCCGATTCCATTGCGCCGGATGAAGCGATTCTGATCGAGCCGCTGGCGTGCTCGCTGCACGCGGCAGAACGCGCCAATGTCGATTTTGATGATGTAGTGGTGGTGGCCGGGGCGGGTACGCTGGGCCTGGGCATCATTGGCGCAGTTCGCATGCGCAACCCGAAAAAGCTGATCGTGCTGGACATGAAACCCGAGCGTGCCGCCCTCGCCCTGCGCATGGGTGCCGACGAAGTCTGGAACCCGGCCGAAGTGGATGTGCTGACCAAGATTCGGGACATCACCGAAGGCTACGGCTGTGACATCTATATAGAAGCCACCGGACACCACAAGGCGGTCAATCAGGGCCTGGCGATGCTGCGCAAGCTGGGGCGTTTCGTTGAATTCAGTGTGTTCAACGACGAAGCCACGGTAGATTGGTCGATCATCGGTGACCGCAAGGAACTGGACGTGCTGGGCTCACATCTGGGGCCATACATGTACCCACGCGCCATTGATTTCATTGGCAACCGCAAGATCGACATGCGCGACGTGGTGACTCACAAGTTCGCCCTCGCCGACTTCAAGGAAGCCTTTGCCGTGATGGAACGCGGCGACAAGTCGCTGAAAGTCGTACTGGAACCCTGATACGCACTCTCCTTATAAAAAGAACACAGGACACCGCGTTATGAATCGAGTCATCAACGATCCGGACCAAGTGGTCGAAGACATGCTGCGCGGCATTCTGGTTGCGCACCCCGAGCTGTCGCAAAGCGACACTAACCCCAGGGTCATCCGTAAAACCAGGCCCTCACCACAAGGCCAGGTGGGGATCGTAACGGGCGGTGGTTCAGGTCACGAGCCCGCCTTTCTGGGCTATGTCGGCCCAGGCCTGGTGGATGCGGTCGCGGTGGGCGAAATCTTCTCTTCACCGACCGCCAAAAGCTTTTTCGACGCCTTCCGCGCAGCCGATCACGGTGCGGGCGTGGCCTGCCTGTATGGCAACTACGCAGGCGACAACATGAACGTGAAGCTGGCGATGAAAATGGCCGCCAGCAAGGATTTGCAGATTCGCACCGTTGTCGCCAACGACGACGTGGCCTCGGCCCCGAAAGCCGACATTGCCAAACGTCGCGGGGTGGCCGGGGAAATATTCATGTGGAAAACCGGCGGCGCGGCTGCGGCGCTGGGCTACGACCTGGACGGCGTGATCCGCGTTGCGCAAAAAGCCGTCGACCAGTGCCGCTCCATCGGCATCGGCCTGACGCCTTGCACCATCGCAGCCGTCGGCAAGCCCAACTTCCAGATCCCGGACGGCCAGATGGAGTTGGGTATCGGCCACCACGGCGAGCCGGGCATTGAAGTCATTCCCATCGAATCCGCGGCAGCGATGGCTGAACGCATGCTGGCACCAATACTCGCTGACCGGGATTTCGGCCGTGACGATAGCGTCGTGGTGCTGGTTTCGGGCCTCGGCGCAACCCCCGTCATGGAGCTGTACATCTTTTACGCCGAAGTGGAGCGCCAGCTCGGCGCCCTTGGCTTGAATATTCATCGCTGCTACGTCGGCAACTACTTCACGTCACTGGAAATGATGGGCGTGACCCTGACCCTGCTGGGTCTGGACGCCGAGCTGAAAACCCTGATCGACCACCCTTGCCGCTCCATCGGCATGACCCAGGCGGAGTGAACCATGAGCCAGCATTTTTCCTCTCGTGATGGCAGCGCCATCGTCACCGACCTGGTCACCGTGATCGTGGCCAACCGCGAGTACCTCAGTGAAGTCGATGGTGCCATCGGCGACGGCGACCACGGCATCAACATGGCCAAGGGGTTCGCCCACTGCGGGCGCAGCATCGAAGGCCGCCAACTGACCCTCGCCGAGGCGCTCGATGAGCTGACACTCAGCCTGATGGAAGGCATCGGCGGTTCCATGGGGCCACTGTATGGCAGCCTGTTCATCGGCATGGCCGACGAAGTGCGCGGCAGTGAACAGATCGACGCAAGCGCCTTCGCCCACTTGCTGCGCGGTGGCCTGACGTCATTGCAGGACATTACCGAAGCCGGTGTGGGCGACAAGTGCCTGATGGATACCTTGATTCCGGCGGTTGAGGCCTTCGAACAGGCCCATGCCTCAGGCGCTTCGTTCAACGACGCGCTGGACGCCATGAAACGCGCTGCCTCTCAAGGGCGTGACTCGACCAGGGATCTGATGGCAAAAATCGGTCGTGCCAGCCGCTTGGGCGAACGCTCGATCGGTGTACTGGACGCCGGCGCGGTATCGTGCTGCCTGATACTGACCCGACTGGCGGATTCGGTGCAGCCCAGGCTGGTCTGACGCTGAAACCTGATCAGGCTTTACACATGGCTGAGACAGGCAGCACCGCTGTCATGCAAACGCGAACGGCCCTTCAAAGGTTCCGACCGGAACCCAGTGAGTGATGAGGCCGTTTTCAGGCGTCCAGTGATGCAGCAGCAATGCAGGCGGTTCCAGGTAGGACGCCTCTTTGGCGTCTGCGCGAAGCTGCAAGGCAATGGCAGTGGTCGTGCTGGGTGCCGTGCACAGCAGCGTTCCGCCAAAGCGCAGTTGCATGAACCGATGAATATGCCCGCAGACGATGCGCTCCACGGCCGGGTATCTGGACACCACTTCGGCCAGGCGCTCGCCCCTCTCGCACCGATAGTCATCGATATAAGGAATGCCGCTGGAAAACGGCGGCTGGTGCATCATGATCAGGGTCGGCTTGTCGGGCTCCAGCGCGAGCGTGCGCTCCAGCCACTGGGTCGCGGCATCGCTCATGTCGCCGTGATGCTGCTCAGGCACGCTGATATCCAGGCCGATGATACGCACCGGCTCAGGCCCTGAATAAACAAAGTGGCAGCTTTGATCATCATCGAAATAGGTATGCTCGGGAAACGCACGACGCAGATTCTCGCGATGATCGTGGTTGCCAGGAATCAGCATCAGCCTGGCTTTGAGCGGCTTGAGCAGCTCCCGCGCCATTGCGTATTCATCAGGGTGGCCCTCGTCCACCAGATCACCGCTGAACAGTATCAGGTCAGGCGCAGGGTCCAGCCTGTTCAACTGATCGACCGCCGCTGCGAGCATCGCATTGGAATCGACTACGCCTTGATACAGCTGGCCGCGGGGCCTCACGTGAGCATCGGAAATTTGCGCAATCAGCACCCTTCACCTCCTTGATCATGATGACGCCCGCCAGGCTATCAGTCCTGCGCGCCCGCCTCAGGATAAACCGGCTCTCCCAGGTTAAGCATCAAGCGATTGGTCAGTTGCTCGAAGCGTTGCGCATGCACCGACGCGCAGTACACGCAGCGGTTGATGCGCGACACCACGGTGCTGGCCAGCTCCCGCTCAGCGCGCGACAAGCCGCCCGGTGCGTACATGATGGCGTTGAAGGCTTGCAAAGGCTTGCGCACGCTGGCGAATGTTGCGAATGCCCAGCAGCGCACTCTCTACCTCGCCATACATCATGAAGGCTTTGTGCGTGGGCGTGACTTTCGGGCCGCTGCGCTCAAACAACGCGAAACCCAGTTCCTGCTCAAGCTCCTGGATCACCCGGGTGACCGAAGGTTGCGAGCGACCCAGCATTTTGTCAGCGGCCGTGACGCTGCCTGCCGACATCACTGCCGCAAAGGCTTCAAGCTGACGCAAATCCATAAACACCCTTGATCGAGACGGATGGTGGCGCAAATCCTCACTGCGCGAACCCGCGATTCAAGACGCGGTATGCAAATCAGCGCTGTTGAGCGCGGCCTGCGAGACCGATAGAACGCGCACAGGCCTACCGCAGCACGCACACCATCGGCGACTACCTGCGGCTTATATTTCTGAAAGCGGCACGTCCACGATCACCTGCGTGGCCGCCATGACACGATTGCGTCCTTGTTCCTTGCCCTGATAAAGCAAGGCGTCTGCGCGATTGAGTGCAGCCTGAAAGGCTTCGCCCGGATGGACAGTGGCAATCGACAATGTCGCGGTGACTTCCAGTTTGCGCGTATCGATGCGCCCTGCCTCTTCGCCGATACGCATCCAGATCCGCTCGGCCACGCGCCGCGCATCGGTCTCGAGCGTGTTGGGCATCAGCACCAGAAATTCCTCGCCGCCCCAACGCGCAGCCATATCACTGCCCCGCACGCTCGAACTGATCACTGCCGCGACCCGCTGAAGGATCAAGTCGCCTGATTCGTGGCCATGAACATCGTTGATCTGCTTGAAGTGATCGATATCAAGCAATATCAGGCAAGCCGAGAGCCCTTCGCGCTGAGACTCCAGCTGACGAACCCGATACAGAATGCGACGACGGGTATAGAGATTGGTCAAACTGTCGCGATTGGCAATGTGAAACAGGCTCAACTGGATGGACGAGGTAAACCGCACCGACAGCGCAGTCGCATAAATGGACAGAGAGGTCGCGATCAGTACGTTGCCGATACCGAACAACTCGAGCACCTCCCTGCTCAATCCGGACGACAGCCCCATGTATCGACGAAACGTGAAGCAACCCACGACCGCCAGCAGGATCGCCAGGCTGAAGAGCACGCGTCTGAACGTTGCCAACTGGAACGTAAACGCGATGATGGGCACGACACAGAACAGGTAAAAACTGAAGTTGCTCTCCCAGCCCAGCACCCAGGTGGCAAGGACCGCGTGCGCAATGATTTCGAGACTCATCAGTTGACCGGCCTGCCTGTAACGCTTACCGCTAATCAGGTACAGGCAGTTGAGGTAAATCAGCGTGCTCAGAAAATTGGCACCCCAGAGGATGGTCACATCCAGCAAAAAGAACACAAAAAACAACACGAAGTGAATGAGCAGCGCGAAATACACAATCGGGACGATGTGTTTCCAGAACTGCACAGCAGTTTCCTTGAACAACTGGGAACGGTCATCGGAGGAAAGAATCATCGCGTTATCTCGAAGGTGCAGGTCGAATGCGCTCATGGGTGCACAAGGCACAATTCATACGTATTGTCGGCAAAATACAACCGTGCTTGATGTACGGCACAATAATTATATTGTCGCCTTTGGCGTGAGCAGGACTTGTTTGAAGGCATAAGGCCAGGAAAGTGCCGCACGGGCTTTTGAACAATTCAAGTCACGCGTCAGGCTCGCCGGTGGCGCAGGTGAAATCACTCCATGGAGCCAAACACTGCTTTAATGGAGCCTGACTCGTCGTGGCGCCTATAACCTCTAACAATCCAGAAGGATGGGTACGGATGGAACGTCTCACAGCGAAAGACTTTGCCCCTGAACTGCTAGAACTTTATGACTATTACGCGCACGGCAAGATCAACCGGCGCGAATTCCTCGACCGCGCGGCAGTGTTCACATTGGGAGGCCTCACTGCAAGCGCACTGCTTGCTTCGCTGAGCCCCAATTACGCGCTGGCCGAGCAGGTGGAATTCACCGACCCGGATATCATCGCCGAATACGTGTCCTACCCCTCGCCCAGGGGTCATGGCCAGGTGCGGGGCTATCTGGTGCGCCCTGCCAAGGCCACAGGAAAGGTCGCGGCTATCGTCGTGGCGCATGAAAACCGGGGTTTGAACCCTTACATAGAAGACGTCGCCCGCCGCGTGGCCAAGGCCGGGTTCATTGCCCTGGCGCCGGACGGGCTGTCATCGGTGGGCGGTTATCCCGGCAACGACGACAAGGGCCGTGAGCTGCAGCAGAAGGTTGATCCTGAAAAACTCATGAACGACTTCTTCGCCGCCATCGAGTGGCTGATGAAGCACGACGCTACCACCGGCAAGGTCGGTATTACCGGTTTCTGCTATGGCGGTGGCGTGACCAACGCGGCAGCCGTGGCCTACCCGGAGCTGGGCGCTGCCGTGTCGTTCTACGGGCGTCAGCCGAAATCCGAGGATGTGGCAAAGATCAAGGCGCCGATCATGATTCATTACGGCGAACTGGACACTCGCATCAACGAAGGCTGGCCCGCTTACGAACAGGCCCTGAAAGCCGCTGGCACGACCTACGAAACCTACATTTATCCGGGTGCCAACCACGGTTTCCACAACGACTCGACCCCTCGCTATGACGAAGCCGCAGCAAAGCTGGCGTGGGACCGGACGCTGGGGTGGTTCAGAAAGTACCTGGTTTGAGTGTTATTCAACCCATAAACCTGTGGGAGCTTGCTCACGAAGGTCTCGGTTCAGGCTCCTCATTATGGCCTCTTCGCGGACAAGTCCGCTCCCACGGGCTGAAACCGGTTTTCAGTTCGTAGGAGTGGACCGGGCGGCGTTCCGTTTGTCCACGAAGACTGGCTTTCAGGCGCACCACCTCGGCTGAATGTACCGGCCTATTCGCGAGCAAGCTCGCTCCCACATGGTTGCAGCTATCCAGTGCGAGCGGTGCACATCAGCGTGATTATCACCCAGCCCGCAGCCGCTCCAGCAGCACCTGCAACGGATGCCTGATCACCTTGCCATCCTGCCGCTTGACCTGACTCCTGCACGAGTAACCATCAGCCAGCAGCCGGTCATCACCGCCATGACGCGCCACCAATGGCTGCCACGACTGGCTGTAGATGATCTCGCTGGTCTTCACGTTGCGGGTTTCGTGGCCGTAGGTACCGGACATGCCGCAGCAGCCGCTCGGCAATACCTGCAGCGTCAAACCCTTACGTGCGAATGCCTTCTGCCACAAGGCGACGCTGGCCGGTTCGTTGGTCTTTTCGGTGCAATGCGGCAGGAAGTAATACGTCTCGCCTTCTGCTTCAGAGCCTTGTTCGACCTGCGCCGAGGCCAGCCATTCCTGCGGCAACAGAACGGTCGGTACATTGTCGCTGCCCAGGGTCTTGCTGTATTCCTGGCGATAGACCAGCGTCATGGCAGGGTCGAGCCCGATCAGCGGAATGCCGGATTCCTGCAGCTTGCGCAGTGACTGGCTGTTGAAACTCGCCGCCTTTTCGAACGCCGCCAGGAAGCCCTGGACCTGTAATGGCTTGCCGTTGGGGGCAAATGGCGCGAGATAAACCTGGTACCCCATACGCGAGATCAGCTCCAGCCAATCAGCCGCCAGCGGGGTTTCGAAGTAGCGGGTGAACGCATCCTGCACCAGCACCACCGTACGCTGACGCTCTTGCTCGGTCAGTGCCGCCAGACGCGCAGGCGTCGCAATACCCACGTTCCAGCGTGCGCACGCTGCGCGAAAGTCCATCCGGCTCAACAAAGGGCTGTCGACCATGCCCGCCACATGTTCAAGCACGTAGCGCACAGGCCTGGCGCCCATCACGCCGTTGTACAGCGCAGGAAAACGCGCCAGATACGGGATACTGAACTCCAGCGAACCGATCAGATAATCCTTGAGCGGACGCAGGTAACGGCTGTGGTACAGCTCCAGGAAGCGCGAGCGAAACTCGGGAACGTTGACTTTGACCGGGCACTGACCTGCGCAGGACTTGCACGCCAGGCAGCCTGACATGGCGTTGTACACCTCATGGGAGAAATCCTTCTGCCCGGCTACGCGGGCCACGCTGTTCACTGTGCGTTCCGCCAGGCTCTTCACCACATTGGCTGTGCGGGCCCTGGCGCTGACGGTCAGCACGTTGACGTCCTGCTCGCCTTGCAGGCGCAGCCACTCCCGGACCAGCGACGCCCGACCTTTGGGCGAGTGAACACGATCGCGAGTGGCTTTCCAGGACGGGCACATCGCATCGTCCGGGTCATAGTTGTAACAAGCGCCGTTACCGTTGCAATGCAGCGCGGTGTCGTAGCTCTGCCAGACACGCTCGTCGATGGTGCGGTCCAGATCACCGCGCAGCTTCACTTCGTCCACCTGCGTCAGACGCGCCTCAGGCACGGAAGCAGGCGTGGCGATCTTACCGGGGTTGAGCTGGTTGAACGGGTCACAGGCCGCCTTGAGCGCCTGCAGGGCCGGGTACAGCTCGCCGAAGTACTCAGGCACATACTGCGAGCGCAGTCCCTTACCGTGTTCACCCCAGAGCAGGCCACCGTAACGCTTGGTCAGCGCGGCAACAGCATCGGAAATCGGGCGAATCAGTGCGGCCTGCGCCGGGTCTTTCATGTCCAGAATCGGCCGCACGTGCAGCACGCCTGCGTCCACATGGCCGAACATGCCGTATTGCAGTCCGTAGCTGTCCAGCAGCGCACGGAATTCCTGAATGTAATCGGCCAGGTTTTCCGGCGGCACAGCCGTATCCTCGACAAACGGCTGCGGGCGCGCCTCGCCCTTGACGTTGCCCAGCAACCCTACAGACCGTTTACGCATGGCGTAGACGCGATTGACCGCCGCGCTGCCGGTTGCCAGCGTATGCCCAAGGCGTACCACAGACGTGTCGGTCTGCAGGTGCGCGACAAACGCATGCACACGCTGTTCGACTTCGTTCAGCTCATCACCGCTGAATTCGATCAGGTTGATGCCCAGCGTCGGCGTGGCCGGGTCTTGAGGAAAGTACTCGGCAACGCCATGCCAGACGATGTCCTGCATCGCCAGCATCAGGACCTTGGAGTCCACGGTTTCGATGGACAGTGGCTTGTGTGCCATCAACGCCTTGGCGTCGCGCAGTGCATCCATGAAGCCTGCGTAACGCACATTGACCAGAATCGAGTGTTTCGGGATGGGCAGCACGTTGAGTCTGGCTTCGACGATAAAGCCCAGCGAGCCTTCGGAGCCACAGAGCACACTGTTGAGGTTGAAACGCCCGTCCTCTTCACGCAGGTGCGCCAGGTCATAGCCGGTCAGGCAGCGATTGAGCGGCGGGAAGATATCCTTGATCAGTTGCGCCTGAGTATCGGCAATCTGCTGCGCGCAGCGATAGACATCGCCCGCACGATCAACTCGCGCCTGTTCGCCAGCCAGTTCTCCGTCATCCAGAGCTTTGGTGTTCACATACGAGCCGCCCAGCAACACGGTGGACAGTTCCAGCACGTGGTCACGGGTCTTGCCGTACGTGCAACTGCCCTGCCCGCTGGCGTCGGTGTTGATCATGCCGCCCACGGTGGCGCGGTTCGACGTCGACAGCTCGGGAGCAAAAAACAGCCCGTGGGGCTTGAGCGCGGCATTGAGCTGATCCTTGACCACGCCGGTCTGAACCCGCACCCAGCGCTCCTCGACGTTGATTTCCAGGATGTTGTTCATGTGCCGGGACAGATCAACCACCACGCCATCGGTGAGCGACTGGCCGTTGGTCCCGGTGCCGCCGCCACGTGGCGTCAGGACCACCTGTTTGTATTCGGGACGAGCGGCGAGCCGGGCAACGATGGCCACATCATGGCTGTCCATCGGGAACACCGCCGCCTGCGGCAGGCGCTGATAGATGGAGTTGTCAGTGGCCAGCACGGTGCGCGACCCGATGTCCCGTGCGATCTCCCCGCGAAAACCACCCTCGCTCAGGGCGTTGAGGAAACGCTCATAGTGAAGAACCTGTTCGGGCATCGGTTTCAACAGCGCAATCATGGTGGTTTTCCTGACTGGTTAGGCTTTTTATATGCAAAGCACGTATGCTTCGAATGACTCGCAAGCACGGCAATATCAACGGTTAACATGATTCTCCGGCCTGCGACGCCTCAGTGCAAACGTAAAACCTGCCGTTTTTCCATGAGCTTTATGAATGAACCCCAGAAGACTGACGCCGTCGATGTCGCTGCTCATCGCTTTCGAGGCGGCCGCCCGGCATGGCAGCTTTACCAAGGCCGCCGATGAGCTGACGCTGACGCAGAGTGCAGTGAGCCGTCAGGTTCAGGCGCTGGAAGCCCAGCTCGAGGTTGAATTGTTCAAGCGCGATGGCCGGCGCATCGAGCTGACCACCGCAGGCGCGCTGTATCAGCACGAACTGGCCGCAGCCCTCGGTCGTATCCGCAGCGCAACCCTGCAGACCATCGCGCACAAGGCCGAAGGCGGCACCCTGCATCTGGCGGTCTTGCCCACCTTCGGCTCAAAGTGGCTGCTGCCGCGCATGAATGACTTCTATGCCCGTCATCCAGGCAATGTGGTGCATGTTCACTCGCGCATCGTCCACGCCGACCTGACGCCGGCGGCCAGCGAAATGAACGCGATCATTTGCGCCGGCACAGGCAACTGGCCTGGCTACATCGCCCACCCGTTGGTCAGCGAGAAGCTGGTGCTCATTGCCAGTCCCGGCGCGCTTGAAGGCTATGCGTCGATGACGCCCGCGCAAGTGGCGCAGCACTCGCTACTCAGTGTGGTGTCGCGTCCCAATGCCTGGTCGGACTGGTTCGAGCGTAACCGGCTGGATCATCACGTAATGCGCCCCGGCCCGAGCTTTGAGCTGACCTCGCACCTCATCCAGGCCGTGGCTGCAGGCATCGGCATCGCGCTGGTGCCACGCATTCTGGTGCAGGATGAACTCGGCAGTGGTGAACTGGTGACCTTGTTCGAGCCGCTGGACAGTGGCCGCAATTACTATCTGGCCTACGCCACACGCTTTCAGAACCTGCCATCGTTGTGCGTGTTCAGGGACTGGCTGCTGTCCATTCCGTTTCCCGATAGCCTCTGATCCGGAGCTTTCATGCGCATAGAGCCGTTGCCGCCGCTGCAAAACCTGATCGCTTTCGAGGCCACTGTCCGCCACGGCAGCTTTACCCGTGCGGCCACCGAACTGAACCTGACGCAAAGTGCGATCAGTCGACAGGTTGCGCAACTGGAAGAGTTTTTGGGGCGGGCCCTGTTTCGCCGCGAGCACAAACGCATTCACCTGACCGTCGCCGGGCAGATCTATGCCGAACAGATCCAGCGCGTGCTGACGCTGTGTGCAGAGGCGACGGCGCAGGTCATCACCCACAGTGGCGAGCAGCAACTGACACTGGCGTGTTCCAGCGGCGTCGCAGCCCTGTGGCTGGGCCCTTTGCTGGGTCGCTATCGCGACGAGTTTCCTGGCGTGGATATCCGCCTGCGCGTCGTTGACGGCCTGGATTCACTGATTCGCGCCGAATTCGACCTGGCCTTGTACTTCCTGCGTGAGACCTCGCCTGCGGGAATGGACAGCCGTTTGCTGTTTGCCGAATCGGTGAACGCTTACTGCTCGCCGGATTATCTGAACGGCCAACTGCTGGAACCTGTGCAACTGCTCGACCATTGCCTGCTGATGCTGGAAGACGGCCAGCGCCAGTGGTTGTCCTGGAATGACTGGTTCGGCCGCCAGGGCGTTGATGCGTCGCTGATCCGCAAGCGCATGACCGTCAACCTGTACCCCGTGCTGGTGGACCTTGCCATGGCGGGGCACGGCATCGTATTGGGCTGGCAGCCGATGATCGATCGTCACGTGCGGTCTGGTGCGCTGGTGCCTGCGTGCAGCACAAGCGTCGGCGCAGTCGGCGGCTATTACCTGCTGACGCCTGGCGGCAAGATGCCGCGCCGCGCCGCAAGGGCGTTCGAGAAATGGCTGACCCAGGAAATCGCCGTACAAGGATGATAGTTTGCATGCGCAGCACGCATGCAAACCTGCGTAAAGAGCGTTTTCTCAAAAGCTGGACTGCGCCTACTCTCAACCCTAACGGGCGCTAGACCTGATTCTGTTTCACCTTCCGACTCTGCCCCCTTTATCAATGCAGGGTCGTTCCCTGCGTGTATTGCATGCAGGAGCTAAAAAGTGAGCACACCACAACAATCCCTCACGCACACTCACAACAGGCAGGCGCGTCGCGCCGTCACTGCCACGGTCATCGGCAATGGCCTGGAGTGGTTCGACTTCACGGTCTACAGCTTCTTCTCGGTGATCATCGCCAAAGTATTCTTCCCGACCGGCAGCGAACTGACCTCTTACCTGCTGGCACTGGCCACCTTTGGCGTAGGTTTCTTCATGCGCCCGGTGGGCGGCATCGTGCTGGGTATCTACGGGGACAAGCGCGGGCGCAAGGCAGCCCTGTCGCTGACCATTCTGCTCATGGCGCTGGGCACCTTGATCATCGCCCTGACGCCAAGCTTTGCGCAGATCGGCTACATGGCCCCGGTGCTGATCGTGCTGGCGCGCCTGCTGCAAGGCTTTTCCGCAGGCGGCGAGATGGGCAGCGCCACGGCGTTTCTGACCGAACACGCGCCCGCCGGCAAAAAAGCGTTCTACTCCAGCTGGATCCAGGCCAGCATCGGCGTGGCCGTGCTGCTCGGTTCGGCGCTGGGCGCGATCCTGTCCAGCTACCTGACGCAGGCACAACTGGAAAGCTGGGGCTGGCGCGTGCCGTTTCTGATCGGCACCCTGATCGGCCCGGTGGGCTTCTACATCCGTAGCCGCGTTGACGAGACGCCCGCCTACACGGCGAGCAAACCGGTCGACTCGCCATTGCGCGAGGTCATCAAGACCTACCCGCGCCAGACCCTGATCAGCTTTTCGCTGGTGGTGCTCTGGACCGTCTGCACCTACGCGATCCTGTTCTACATCCCGTCCTACGCACAGCGCGTGCTCGGCTTGCCATCATGGATGGGTTTCAGCGCCGGCATGATGGGCGGCGCCGTGTTGATCGTCGCCACGCCGCTGGTGGGCGCCATGGCAGACCGTACCGGCAACCGCAGCTGGCTGCTGGGATCAGCCATCGCCATCTTCTTCAGCGCGTATCCGATGTTTTTGTTCATCAACCAGATGCCGGGACTGTTCTCGCTGCTGATTTTCGAACTGGTGCTCGGCCTGCTGATTTCCGGCTACATCGGCTCGATCCTCGCCGCATTCGGTGAGCTGCTGCCGACCCATGTGCTGTCGACCGGTCTGTCGGTGGCCTACAACTTTGCCGTGACCATTTTCGGCGGCTTCGCCACGTTCACTATCACCTGGCTGATTGCCTCGACCGGCAGCAACCTGGCACCGGCCTTTTACATCATGTTCGCCGCAATTGTCAGCGGTATTGGCGCGACGCTCTATCGCGACCGCTCAACTGCAGTGAACCGTCCTCTGACTGGAGCCTATCAATGAGTACTGCTCAACCCCCACGCCTGATCCTGCGCAACGGTCGCTTGCTAGACCTGGAACAGGGACAACTGATCTCGGGTCAGGAAGTCGTGATCCAGGGCGAACGCATCGTGGATGTTCGCCCTGAAGGCGAGCCTGCCGGACCAGACGATCAGGTGATCGATCTGGGCGGCAAGACCGTGATGCCAGGCCTGATCGACTGCCATGTGCACGTGTTGGCGTCCAACGCCAACCTGGGCATGAATGCGCTGCAACCCAATGCAATCATCATGTACCGCGCCTTGCCGATTCTGTCCGCCATGCTGGATCGCGGTTTTACCACCGTGCGTGATGCAGGCGGCGCTGACTGGGCGCTGGCGCGTTCCATTCAGCTGGGGCTGATTCCGGGGCCGAGGATCTTTGCCTCGGGCAAGGCGCTGTCCCAGACCGGCGGCCATGGCGACATGCGCGCTCGCGGTGAACTGCTGCTCAACGAACCCTGCTCCTGCTGCTTCCGGGCCGGTGCGATTGCGCGGGTGGTGGACGGCGTCGACAACGTTCGTCTGGCGGTGCGCGAAGAGCTGCAACAAGGCGCCAACCAGATCAAGATCATGGCGTCGGGCGGGGTGTCTTCACCCACTGACCCGATTGCCAACACGCAGTACAGCGAGGCTGAAATCCGCGCGATTGTCGATGAGGCTGCCGCGGCCAATACCTACGTCATGGCACACGCCTACACCGCACGCGCCATTCGCCGGGCCATTGAGTGCGGCGTGCGCACCATCGAGCACGGCAATCTGGTGGACGCCGATACAGCCCGTTTGATGGCCGAAAAAGGCGCGTTTGCGGTGCCGACCCAAGTCACCTACGAAATGCTCGCTGAATACGGCGAGCGTTTCGGCCTGCCTGCCGACTCGGTGGCCAAGATCGAGGACGTTCGTCAGGCCGGACGTAATGCGCTGCTGCTGTTCGCTGAAGCCGGAGTGCCGATGGGCTATGGATCCGATCTGTTGGGCGAGATGCATGAGTATCAGACTCATGAACTGAAGATTCGCGCCGAGGTGCTGGGCAATCTGGCGGCACTGCGCAGCGCGACCAGCGTGGCGGCGCAGATTTTGCAACGCGAGGGTGAGCTGGGTTGCATCGCCAAGGGCGCAATGGCCGACGTACTGGTAGTGGATGGCGATCCGCTGACTGACATCCACTGCCTGGTGGGTCAAGGCGAGCGACTGGCGATGATTGTTCAGGGTGGTCACGTGCGCAAGAACACGCTGAGCTGACTGGCGATCCTGGCTCCGGGGCCGGTGTATTCAGCCGAAGTGTTGCGCCCGAAAGGCAGTCTTCGTGGACAAACGCAACGCCGCCCGGTCCACTCCTACGCGCTGAAAACCGGTTTCAGCCAGTGGGAGCGGACTTGTCCGCGAAGGGGCCGGTATATTCAATCGAAGGGTTGCTGACTCAATCAGCGTTATGGTCCCAGATCCAGTTCCACAGGCCTGGGAGCTTCACGGGTTCCGCATCATCCTTGACTGTACGAGCCATGGCTGCGCGCTGCAATTGCGCGCTGTCATCGTAGAAAGGCCTGGAAGACAGCCGCACGCCGGTCTGGTTGGCGCTGTCGACCAGAATCTGCAGGTACTCTCGCGCATGTCTCGCGGTATAGCGGTTCAGGTCATGGAAGGTCACCACCACCGGAATCACCCCATCGACCGCCGGTAACTCGCCGGCGGCGATGCGTTCGCGTACTTGTGACAACTGACTGACCATATTGGAGCGCCGCCTGAGGCTGAAGTTGTAGCCCCAGATTTTTCCATCATTGGCGCTCAGATCGGTCAGCAGCACATGCAGCCCATGTCGCTGGTAAGCGCTGAACGTACGTTTGTCGTAATTCCAGAAAGGCGGGCGCAGTAAAACGGTCGGCCTGCCGGTGATCGACTCGATGATCGCGCGACCTTGAGTCAGCGAATGATCCAGTTCGTCTGGCGACAACGAGCGATGGTTGGTGTGATGTGGCGTTGCAGTGTGAAAGCCCAGTAGATGACCTTCCTGGTGCTCGCGGTACATGAGCGCCCGCCCCTCGTCACTGTTGCCCGCACCGGTGGCGCCGGTCTGCACGAAAAATACGGCCTTGATGTTCGGTTCAAGCGGATTGTCGGCCAGGCTGTCGAGCACTTCGGCGGTCGGGTTGTGAAAGCGTGATGCGCTCGGACCGTCGTCGAACGACAGCAGGAAGCGAACCGGTGGCTGCTGACGCAGCCGCTCGGCGGTCTGGGGCGTCAGCGGGACCGGCGCGCTGATGCAGGCAGACAGGCTCAAGGCAACCGCCAGTGCGCACAATGCCGTGAAGGAGGGTTTCATAACCGGGTGTTCCAAATGACCAGTCAATACACGTGCCCATAACGGGCGTTCTGCCATTCTTCCCTGCCCGGCCCATCCAGTGCATCTTCATCTGCGGTGCACACACTAGCCCTGCCCCGTTATTAAAGCCATAGCCGCTCATGAAGCTTGCGCACGATCACGGTCAGAAAGTGTTGCCGGGTAAACAACCACGGCGGCACGCAGCTTGTCAGTCCCAAAACAGCTCATTCGATTGAAGTCGGCATGGCTCACGGGCAGATGCTGGCAGTCGATAGCCTGACGGTGCAGGCTGTGGTCGATATCCGGGTCATGCAGGTAGACGAAATCGTTGTCGCAATCCGTGACCATCACCCAATGCGGCGCCTTGGAGCGGGTGAGGCGATAGCTGCTGATCAGCACCAGCGGCTTGCCGCCCTCCGCCAGCACACGCGGCAGGTTCAGGGCATGATCGGCCAGCATCTGGACGCCTGAATCGTCCAGTTCACGACAAAACTGCTCGTGTACCAGACGTACCACCTGCTTCTTGGTATCACTGCGCACACCGTTCAGAAACAAAGGCCCGGACACCGACACCAACAGTTTCACGCCAAAGCCGCGCCGCCAGGCTGCCAGAGCCAGTCCCTGCGGACTGCATCCGCCATGGCCCGAGGTCATGAATACGGTGGTCGCCTCCCGCCAGATCTGCAACTCCTCGGCACGCACCATCGAGCGCTCGGGTTGCAAGGCTTTCATCGCCATCAACAGGCAGGCCGGGCCGCAGGTGAAATCCAGTGTTTGCTGATAGTAAGGCACCGAACGGCCGTTATGCCGGGCGTGCTCGACAATACGTTTTTCATAACGCAGCGCAGGCGCATGGTCCTGATAGTAATCATCGACCTGCGCGAAGCGCCGATAGCCGCTGCGCTCATACAGGCCAATGGCGGCGAGGTTATCGGGGCGCACCTCCAGACGCAGATAGGCGCAGTCGCGCTCGACCGCCTGCTGCTCTGCACGCTGCAACAGGTGCTTGCCAAGCCCCTGACCCCGTGCGGTGTCGGCAATCGCCAGCGAATACAGACGCCCCAGCGATGTGCCACGGTGAAACAGCACCAGCGCATAACCGGTCAGCTGTCCGGCACGCTCGGCCACGATCAGACAAGCATTGGCCCGACGAATCATCCAGTTGAAACTGCGGGCCGTCAGCCGGTCCCCTTCAAAGCACTGGTTCTCCAGAAACAACAAACCTTCGACATCGGATTCCACTGCACCGCGAAATATAAAGTCCATCTGCACCGCCGTAAAAGTTGTGTAACGAAACGGGACATTTCAATAAGCACATGCTTAATAGAAAGGACTGTTTCCCATCGGATCGATTACCCATGTCAGCGGCGCAGGTGAAGATGAACGAAGTATCGGCTCAACGTGAAGTTTCAGCAACAACGAAACGGGCTTATCCCGCCGTTCCTTTTGCAGCACAGAGCCAAGTTGTCATTATTGTCGAGCGACTGGAAGACTGGGCGTCCTACTTCCCCAGCGAAGACCTGATGACCGCGCAGGATTATCTTGAAAAACCGCTGAAAGCCACAGCAGGCAAGCGTGTACAGGTCATCAACCTGTGCCGGAGTTACAAGTATCTGGGTCACGGCTACTACTGTTCGCTGTTGGCGGAGGCGCGCCAGCATCATGTAATTCCGTCTGTACGCACGGTCAGCGAACTGACACGCAAGTCACTGTACGGATTGGCACTGGATGACCTGGACAAGTTGCTGGAAACTGCACTTCAGGATCACCCTTATGACGACACCGACAGTTTTACACTGACCCTTTACTTTGGTCAGACGACCCTGGCCCCGCTCAACGATCTGGCGCGCCAGTTGTTCGAAGCGTTTCCCTGTCCGATTCTGCTGGTTGAATTCCGCAAGCGGGACAACTGGCACATTTCAGGTATCAAGGCCGGCGCACTGCCCCGCTTGCGTGATGATCAGCAAGACGAGTTCGCCCTTGCGCTGGATGGCTTCAGTCGCAAGATCTGGCGACAGCCGAAGTCGCGCCGTCTGGCCCGCTACGACCTGGCGATCCTGCATGATCCGCAAGAGCAATTGCCGCCCTCCAATGCCGAGGCGCTGGCCAGTTTCATTCGCGTCGGCCAGCGGCTGGGTATCGATGTCGAGCTGATCGAGAAGAAGGACTATGCGCGACTGGCCGAATACGACGCGCTG
Source organism: Pseudomonas triticifolii (assembly GCF_014358015.1). GTDB lineage: Bacteria > Pseudomonadota > Gammaproteobacteria > Pseudomonadales > Pseudomonadaceae > Aquipseudomonas > Aquipseudomonas triticifolii. The sequence continues at coordinate 475,294 of NZ_JACONV010000001.1, forward strand.
TTGATCCGCGAAACCACCAGTGTCGATAACCATACCTACCGCTTTGCCAAGAAAGCGGAAAGCGAGGGGTTGGTGGTCATGGATGACTCCACGTCCATTCTGCGCTGCACCAACAAGGTGTACCTCACCGACCTGCTCAAGAGCCACGATCTGGGAATGCCGCGTACAGAAATCCTCTACAAGGACAGGCCCGAAGAACTGGAAAGTGTTGCTGAACGTCTCGGTTTTCCACTGGTGCTGAAAATTCCCGACGGCTGTTTCTCGCGCGGTGTCATCAAGGTCAGTACGCCCGAAGAAATGCAGGCAGCGACGGCTCAGTTATTCGAGCATTCGGTGTTGCTGCTGGCACAGGAGTTTTTCTACACCGAGTACGACTGGCGCATCGGCATCCTCAACCGCAAGCCGATCTTTGCCTGCCAATACTTCATGTCCAAGGGGCATTGGCAGATCTACAACCACAAGGCCGTCGGTGCCGAAATCAATGGCGAATGCCGCACTCTGGCGGTTCACGAAGCGCCACGAGCCGTGGTCGAACTGGCGCTCAAGACCGCTAACCTGATCGGTGACGGCCTTTACGGCGTTGACCTGAAGCAGGCAGGCGACAAGGTGGTCGTCATCGAAGTCAACGACAACCCCAACCTGGACGCCGGTATCGAAGACGCTTACCTGCAGGACGATCTGTACAGCCTGGTGCTGGAGGAGTTTATCCGCCGCCTCGAACTCAAACGCCTCGGTCAGGCCTGGTGACGTCCGATGATCAAAGGCCTGAAACTCGATGCAAACCGCCTGCAAGCCTGTGATCCACACACCGCTCAGGTGCTGTGGTTCAGCAAACCGGACGCCAGCGAGCGCACGCTGCTAGCGGAGCGTTTTCATCTGGATGAGCATGCGGTGGCATCCGCATTGGACCCGGATGAAATATCCCGCATCGAGTTTCACCCCGATGCATTGTTTCTGATCTGGAAGCGGCCCGAGAACTATTCGGGCCAGGACAGTTTCTCGTTTGATGTCTCGTCATTCGGCGTCTTGCTCAAGCAGGATCAGTTGCTGTTGATCTGCGACGACGACCAGCCACTGACGTCACTGGTAACGCAACGCCCTCTGGATCAGCCGCTGGATATCCTGCTGGAAATGCTGTTCAACAACATCCATCACTATCTGGGCCACTTGAAGGTGATCAAGATGGTGGCGCGCGAACTGCAGCAGAAATTCAATTCCTCACTGGAAAACCGCCATTTGCTGCAGATGTTCAACCTCAGCGAAAGCCTGGTGTATTACATCAACGCGATCCACAGCAACGGTACGGTCCTGACCCGCCTGCGCAATCATGCGCAGGGCAAGCAGTATGGCAGCGCGGTCCTGGCGCTGATCGACGACATGATCATCGAGAACGACCAGTGCTACAAACAGGCTGAAATCTACTCGACGGTCTTTGCCGGGCTGATGGATGCACGGGGCAATCTGGTCAACAACAGCACCAACACCCTGCTGCGCAAGCTGACCCTGATTAATGTGGTCTTCCTGCCGCTGAATCTCATCGCCGGGATCGGCGGCATGTCGGAATTCAGCATGATGACCGCCCCGCTGCAGTGGTGGGTCAGCTATCCCGCATTGCTTGTCGCCATGCTGGGTATGGGCGCTGCGATGATCTGGGGATTGCGCAGGATGGCGCGCTCGGCGTGATGAGAGGTCGGCGAAAGCGTCATGCCCGTTGCCAGCAGATCGTTTGATAGATCGCATCGCCGGCAAGCCGCCTCCCACAATATCTCGATTAATCATCAATGGACATGTGATCTGATAAGCCGCCGCTCAGGACGCCAGAAATCTAGATCTCCCACTCAGCCTTGGCGATCTGCAGACCGTGCAGCCCTTTGTACGCTGCGCGCTGTGGAGGCTGCCAGCCTTCCAGCAGGGACGCTTGCAGGTCATAAATTTCGACACCCAACGGCCTGCATACACTTAACGGATCCTGAGCATCCGGCCCCCACATCGGCAGCGACAGGTCGCCGCCCGGACAGGTAGACAAGGCGCACAGCAGATCGATTTCGGCGAAGAACTCAAGATAATCCCCCTTCTGCGCCGGGCAAGCCTTCATGAAGTACATGTCGTCATGGTTAAGCCCCGTGCACTGGAAAATGTTCAATACGTCGTGCACATCGAATTCGGTCAGACCGTAGGGCAGCACCGCGCGTGTCAGGTTCGAATGGCAATGATGATGGAAGTCCTCGCCGGTCAGCATCTTATTGACGTAGGGGTCGCAGCGCGTCCCCAGCAGGTCATGCAGTCGCCCACCGTGCTCGTCGATGCCGTAACTGGCCAGACTGTCGTCGGTGATGGTCACCATGGGTCGCAGGAATGGCAGGTTCGACCAGAGCCGGTCGTGAGTGCTGACATGAGCGCCCTGCAACTGACGGGTTCTGGCCGCCCACAGTCGCTCGCGGGGATCATTGGCGTTCCAGACGTTGAAATCACCCACCTGCGGGCCGACCGGTGTGGTGACGCGAAACACTTGCCCGGCCTTGACCTTCCAGGCGCGACCGGTGCGGATCGGCACTTCGAACTGCTCGACCAGGGTGCGCTGCTGGGCATTGGCGCGGATACGCTCGTAAAAGGCCGTATCAACCTGCAGTGCGGCACCTTTGCTCACCTGATAAGCGGCTGGATAGTCTTTGTACATGCAAGGCCTCTCGTGGGCAGAATGGGAATGCGTTCAATGCTGCAAATTGCGAGCCTGTTTCGCGCCCCTGCGGTTACTGGAAATCCCGGCTGCGCACATCCAGCCCGGTCAGCAACGGCGTCAGGTCATACAACCGCTGGGCGATCAGATGCCTGACTCCACTCTTGGACTCCAGACGCCCGAACACTTGCAGCAGCTGTGAACCGACCAGCACTTTACGCTGACGCTCGGCCAGGTCGCGCCAGACAACGACATTGACCATCCCGAATTCGTCTTCCAGGGTCACGAAGGTCACGCCGCTGGCGGTGCCGGGGCGCTGCCGGCCGATGACCAGTCCTGCCACGCTGAGGGTTCGGTCATTCTCCAGGGTGAGCAGATCCTGCGAACTGCGAAAGCGCTTGGCGGCCAGTTGGCGACGCAGCAAGGCCAGCGGGTGCGGCCCCAACGTGGTGCCCAACGTGGCGTAGTCGGCGACCAGATCCTCGGCCACGGTGGGCAGCGGCAGCGTGACCTGATGTTCTTCACTGGGCAGATCATCAAACAAGGGCCGCTGGGCTTCTACACCGGCGACTTCCCAGCGTGCCCGATGCCGATGGCCGATCAGGCCACGCAATGCACCGGAATCGGCCAGAGACTCAGCAGCACGGTGGTCCAGCCCGGCGCGAACCGTCAGGTCAGTGGCATCGACGAACGCACGAGTCGCTCTGGCGCTTTCGATACGCAGCGCATCGTCTTCCCGAAAGCCGCGCACCATGCGCATCCCCAGACGAATCGCCAGATTGCGCCTGTAGTCGGGATGTTCGATGGGTTCCAGTGAGCAATCCCAGTCGCTGTAACGCACATCCACCGGGCGGATTTCAATGTGATGGCGGCGTGCGTCCTGCAACAGTTGATCCGGGCTGTAAAAACCCATGGGCCAACTGTTGATCAAGGCGCAGGTGAAGGCCGCCGGCTCATGGCACTTCAGCCAGCAGCTGGCGTAGGTCAGCAAGGCAAAGCTGGCGGCGTGGGATTCGGGGAAGCCGTAACTGCCGAAGCCCTTGATCTGCTCGAAAATGCGATCAGCGAAGGCCTGCTCGTAACCGTTCTTCAACATGCCTTTGGTCAGGCGCTCGCGATGCGGCTCAAGCCCGCCGTGGCGTTTCCAGGCCGCCATGGAACGACGCAACTGATCGGCCTCGCCGGGCGTGTAGTCGGCAGCGATGATCGCCACTTCCATAACCTGTTCCTGAAACAACGGTACGCCGAGGGTGCGTTTGAACACTTTTTCAAGCGCTGGCGGATAGGTAATCGCCTCTTCCTTGTTACGCCTGCGCAAATACGGGTGAACCATATCGCCCTGAATCGGCCCCGGCCGGACGATGGCCACCTCGATCACCAGATCGTAAAACTTCTCGGGCCTGAGGCGCGGCAGCATGGCCATCTGTGCCCGCGACTCGATCTGGAACACGCCGATGGTGTCGGCGCGACTGATCATGTCGTAGGTCGGGCGATCATCGGCCTTTATGTTCGCCAACGTCCACTGCTTGCCGCGATGCAAGTGCACCAGATCGAAGGTCCTGCGCAGCGCGCTGAGCATGCCCAGGGCCAGGATATCGACCTTCAACAGGCCGACCAGATCAAGGTCGTCCTTGTCCCATTGAATAATGGTGCGGTCGGCCATGGCCGCGTTCTCGACAGGTACCAATGTGTCCAGGGGATGCTCGGAAATCACGAAACCGCCTGGATGCTGCGAGAGGTGCCGAGGAAAGCCGATCAATTCGTCCGTCAGGGCCAGCACTCGTTTGAGCATCGGCGCTTCGGGGTCGAGGCCGTATTCGCGCAGGCGCTCAGGAGAAGGCAGCGTATCGCTCCAGCGACTGAAGGCATCGGCCAGTGCATTGATTTGATCGGGCGGCAGGCCCAGCACCCTAGCCACGTCGCGCATCGCGCCTGAACCGTGATAAGTGCTGGCCACGGCGGTGAGCGCTGCCCTGCCCCGGCCATAACGCCGGAACACGTACTGAATGACTTCCTCGCGGCGGTCATGCTCGAAATCCACGTCGATGTCGGGCGGTTCGTTGCGCTCTTTGGAGATGAACCGTTCGAACAGCAGGTTACTCGTTTCCGGGTTCAGTTCGGTGATCCCCAACGCATAACACACCACCGAATTGGCCGCAGATCCTCGCCCCTGGCAGAGAATATGCTGGCGGCGGGCAAAGTCGACGATGTCGTGAACCGTCAGGAAGTAGCTGTCGAACTTCATTTCCGCGATCAGCGCCAGCTCCTTCTCGACCTGCTCACGGGTAGAAGCGCGCAGGCCGTCAGGCCAGCGCTTGCGTACGCCACGCTCGGTCAGCTCGCGCAGCCAGGACGACGGGGCCTGGTCTTTGGGGACCAGTTCCTGGGGATATTCGTACTTCAAATCTTTCAGGTCGAACGAACAGCGCTGGGCAATACGTACCGACTCTGCCAGCAGCCAGTCAGGGTACAGCTCGGCAAGCGCGTCTTTGGTGCGCAAGTGACGCTCACCGTTGGCAAACAATCGATGTCCGGCCTCGGCGACGGTGGTGTGATGGCGGATCGCAGTCATGGTGTCCTGCAAGGCGCGTCGTCCACGGGCATGCATGTGCACGTCGCCGCAGGCCGCGACCGGAATGCTCAAGGACTTCGCCAGCGCCAGCAGATCAGCAAGGCGCTGCTCGTCATCCGGCCCACGATGCAGTTCGACGCCTAGCCAGAGGCGCTCGGCGAAGCGGCCACACAGCCAGCGTCCTTGCTCCAGACAGGCTTGAGCGTCGCCATCGATGTCTGGCAGCCAGATGGCCAGCAAGCCGCTGGACGATACCTCGATGTCATCGCGCAGCAGCCGGTATTCGCCCTTTTTGGCGCGACGCCGAGCCACGGTGATGATTCGGCAAAGCGCCTGGTAACCGATCAGGTCTTCCACCAGCAGCACGACCTTGGGCCCCTTCTCAATCTGCATTTCGCTGCCGACGATCAGAGGCAAACCGCTGTCCTTCGAGGCCTGCCACGCCCGTACGATGCCGGCCAACGTGCATTCATCGGTGATCGCCAGCGCTGCGTAACCATGCCGTTCGGCCCGCTGAAACAGCTCCTGAGCGCTGGACGCGCCACGCTGGAAGCTGAAGTTCGACAGGCAATGCAGTTCTGCGTAATCGGTGTTCACGCGAACCAGCCGTGCAGCAGCAGCTCGCCATTCTCGCCCACAGTGCGATAGGCCCATGCGCGCTGGCCGCTCAGGGTTTCCACCCGATAGTAATCACGGCGCACATCACCGCCGTCCCACCAGCCCGACTCGATACGCTCAGGACCGGCCAGGATTCGGACAGCCTGTGCGGGCAAAGTCTGCGGCTGATTCAACAGCCAGCCCGGACGGGCATGATCGCTTACGGTTGGCAGGGTCTTGCTTTCAGTCGCGGGTTGCCAGGCACATTCGGGGCGATGGTCGGCAAGTGCTCGCAGACCGTTGACCGACTCGTCACCCAGTCGCGCCCGCAGGCGTTCGCGCAGTTGCTCCCATGGCAAGGTCTGTTGCTCTCGTTCATCGAACAATGTCCGGTGCGTGGGAACAAAGTCCGGCAAGTCCCGAGCCAGCAAGCGAACCGCCCGGACCGGAGAAGCCACCAGCACCTGTTCCAGCCTGCCACGTGCCAGTTCGAACAGCATCGCAGCGTCACGTTCGGCACTGAGCAGGCCTACCTGAACGACGGTATCCGGTCCGTCGACATGCTCCAGATGCAGGGCGAACCGCTGCACGCCACTGTCGCGCCCCGTCAGGAACATCGCCAGATCGGCGATCAGGCGCTTGAGCGGGAACAGCAAGGCCTGATGTGATTCGACGTCGAAATTCAGTTCGATGCGCAGGTCGAAAAAATCCGGCGGCAGATAGCATTCCAGGGCCACCGGCCGCTCGCCCAGCAATGTGTCGAGATGCTGCAGAACACTGACCGGAAAACGCCGCGCCAGCGTATCGCGCGGCAAGGCCAGCACCTGGCGGACATTGCGCAGGCCCATGCGGGTAAACGCCGTTGCCACTTCACGCCCAAGGCCGATACGGTCTACAGGCATCTGCTCAAGGGTGCGGCGCAGAGCGTGCGGGCAATCGATGCTCAGGCCATCGTGCATGTTGGCCAGCATGCGCGCAGCCACCGGGTTGGGCGCCACAACGATGCGATGACGAAAGCCAAGCCCGGTCAGTTCTTCGCGCAACCTCTTCTCGAACACCGGCCATGGTCCGAACAGTTTCAGGCTGGACTCGATTTCCATCAGCAGAACGCGTGGGTATTTGAGGCTGACGTTGGAGCTGAAGCCATAGGCCCAGGCTGCCAGCAATTGCTGCAAGCGTTCGGTTTCGGACGGATCATGGGCGACCATCGTAAAACCTGAAGCCAAGGCCTGCGCCGCACTGAGCGACTGCCCGGGTCGCAGCCCAAGGGTTCGCGCGGCCGGATTCACGGCCTGCAGCACCCGACGTTGTGCGCTGCCACTGATCAAGGCCAGCGGCTCATCCGGATCGGTATGGCGGCGCATGACGCCGTCGAGTGCCAGTTGCGGCAGCAAGACACAGGCCCACAGCATAAGAACCTCAAGCGTCGGTCGGGAATGGAATCGGCAAGGCAGGAGCAGGCCCGCCACGGCATTTGAGCACCCGCAATTGTGCGGGACGGGTATCGACAGCAATGCGCAGTGCAGCGGGCGACGGATTGGCAGCGGCCTGCTGAGGCCGACAGGCGAAGGCCAGGGTCTGTCCGGTTTCGGCAGCCACCTGCAGGCGACGCAACGCACGGTCATCGACCATGCCGGGCCAGCACACCACAGCGCCACAACTGCCGGAGCGCAGGCATTGCTCGGCGGCCCACAAGGCGTCCTTGCCGCCGGCATTGATCAAGGTCATTTGTCGCAGATCGACCCCGGCAGCCAGCCAGGCCTGCGGGTACGGCAGATACGGCGGCGCGACCAGTACGATGCGCTCACCGATGCCGGACAGCCGCGCCAGGCTGGGCCATAGCAGGCGCAACTCACCACTGCCATTGGCGGGGATCAGGATTTCAGTCAGTGCGGCAGGCGGCCACCCGCCAGTGGGCAGGACGCTGTCGAGCAACGCATGGCCGCTGGGCTGCGGGCTGGCCTGCGGCGCTGACTGCTGACGCCCTTTCCAGACCCTGCGCTCATCCAGCAGGCTGTCCAGGCTGACGACGGCGCCCATCATTCGCGCCGGACCAGGCCGCAGAACACGCCTTCAATGGCGAAGTCCTGATCGGGTGTGACGAGAATAGGCTGGTAAGCCGGGTTGCGTGGCAACAACTGCAGCCCGTCGGCGCTGTGGCGCAGCCGCTTGATGGTGACTTCACCATCCAGACGGGCGACGACGATCTGACCGTCGCTGGCCAGCGGGTTGCGATGCACGCCGACCAGATCGCCATCGAGAATGCCGTCCTCAATCATGGAATCACCCTGCACCCTCAGCAGGTAATCCGGCACGCGGGTGAAGGTGCCACGATCCAGATGCAGGGTGGCGTGTACATCAAGGTCCGGCCCGATGGGCGCACCGGCAGCGACGCGACCCAGTACGGGGATTTCCAGCAGCTCTGGGCGCGAGCCGTTCTGCAAAAGACGAATACCGCGTGCCTGGTGGGGCACCACTTCGATCAGCCCGGCCTCGGTCAGGGCCACAATGTGTTTGCGCGCCACGCTGCGCGAGGCAAAACCGAAAGCCTCGGAGATTTCTGCCAGGCTCGGCGATTGCCCTTGCTGCGCGATGCGATCGCGGATGAAGGTCAGGATGGCGCTACGGCGGGGAGTTAATCTGCTCATGGAGTACATTTGTACTCTTTTGCGTTTTTGCTGGCTAGTGCGTTTTGTCGGATCAGAAGTCTCAACCCCGGATCGTCGTCAGGTGCCTAGGCGCCACGCCAGCGACTGTTTAGAAAATCCGAACAGTTAAATCAAAAACACCCGGTTTATTGCCCAAGATAAAGAGCAGAAACTGATCCGGTCTTTTATCTCAAGGAGCAATCACCGTGATCACACGTCAACTCGGCAAACAAGGTCCCGAGGTGTCCGCCATAGGTCTGGGCTGCATGGGGATGTCAGATTTCTACACCACCGGGATCGATGAGCAGGAGTCCATAGCCACCCTGCATCGGGCACTGGAACTGGGCGTCACCTTTTTCGACACCGCCGACATGTACGGCCCGCACACCAACGAATCGCTTCTCGGCAGAGCATTGGAGGGCAAGCGTGAGGGCATTTATCTGGCCAGCAAGTTCGGCATCCTGCGCAGCGCCGATCCCCACGCGCGTGGTGTCGACGGACGCCCCGAATACATTCGCCAGTCCATCGACGGCAGTCTCAAGCGTCTGAACACCGACTATCTGGACCTCTACTACCAGCACCGCATAGACCCGAACGTGCCAATCGAGGAGACCATCGGCGCCATGGCTGAGCTGGTCAAGGCCGGCAAGGTGCGTCATATCGGCATTTGCGAGGCGAGTGCCGCAACCATCGAGCGCGCCCACAAGGTGCATCCATTGGCGGCTGTACAGAGCGAATATTCGCTGTGGTCGCGCGACCCGGAGCACGACGATGTACTCGCTACCTGTCGCCGTCTGGGCATTGCGTTCGTGGCCTACAGCCCGTTGGGACGAGGGTTTCTGACAGGTGAACTGCGCACCCCGGACGACTTTGCGGCAGACGACTACCGCCGTTTCAGCCCACGCTTTCAGGGTGAGAACTTCAATCGCAATCTGACGCTGGTGGAAAAGGTCAAAGCGCTGGCGGCAACTAAAGGCATCAGCGCTTCACAGCTGGCACTGGCCTGGGTCCTGGCGCAAGGCGACGAAATCATCCCGATTCCTGGCACCAAACAGCGAAAGTACCTGGAAAGCAACGTGGCGGCGGCTTCCGTCACCCTGAGCAAGGATGAGCTGGCGCAGCTCGATGCGATCTTTCCCGCCGAAGGTGCTGTGGCCGGTGAGCGTTACGGGGCGGCGTCGATGAAGTTTCTTAACGGTTGACTGGATGGGTGCGATCGCCCTGATCAGACGTCTACAAACCTGCTGAAGAAAAACGCATTGAATTTAATGTATTCAGCAGGTAGCCGCCTTTGCCTCAGGTCGATTGCGGACACGCTTCGGTCCCGTTGTTGAGACCCTGCTTGTGATTCTGGTATTCCAGCGTGGCCTTGCCATCGACCCACTTCAAGGTCACGACCACCACCGAATCAAAATCATCGCCCTCCCAGTCATTGACCAGTTTCACATCCTTACCGGACGCTTCCTTGGCCACCTTGTTGATCAGCTCAGGCAGATAACCATGGGACCAGGCGGTATAGATAATCGAGTTATGGTACTTGTCGTGCATCAACTCGTCGGCAAGGTCACTGGTGTCATTGGCACCGAAGTCGATGTTAATCGGTAGACCCAGCTTGATTGCACTCGGGCCAACCGTCATCAAAGGCCTAACGTAGCTGTAAGAAAGATCACCATCACCCTCTTCCACATGTCGGCTCGGATTGGCGGCGAAGATGAAGTCAGCCTTGCCAAATTCCTTGGGCAGCAGTTCGGACAATTCGATGGCGCGGTTGAGCCCCTGACAGTTCAACTGGCCGAGCCCCATTGAAGGCTTTTCCGCATGACGCAGAAACACCAGCGTCTGGGTGCCGTTTTTCGGGTCGGCGTACACGCCTTTGCCCATGGAAAACAGCAGAACGGCTGACGCCATCAAAATCGTAGGAAGAGAAATCCATGCGATGCGCCGCTTAAGTCGGCTGCTCGTAGACAGGTTGGGAATATTCATTATTTTCTGAGTCCGGTACGCGGTTTACGCGGTTAAGGGAGAAGTCAGCGTGTCGCTGCTGCGAATGCGCTTGCCTTAGCGGGTTCGCTACCCTTTTTTGTCCCTGCGGATCAGTCGAATGCGTGCCCCTTGATCACGGATAAAGATTAGTTCGGTAATGTTTCGGAATGAAGAATACGGACGATAGGAGTCCCAAAAAGCGTTTGTGTTGCATGAAGGCCGCAAAAAACCTGAATGTTTCTCAGTAAAGCGGTCCGCCAATGGATGCTTTTGTCCCAGCTCACACTGTTGATTCTGCAACAGCTTCTCGACAGCACTGTACTCCTGAAAGCAGTGCCTGCGACTTCAAATCACGCCAAACCGCGCTCAACAGCCTCTCCGGGGCATCTGGCACAGAGCCTGCATATTCCCTTTTATGCGCTTACTGCCCACTCAACCGCTGAATTGGAAATAAAAACCGCAGCGGTTGCTACCTCACTCTGATCCGGATCATCTACCCATGCCACTACCTCGCTTTGCGCTCCGCTTGCAGACATCCCGCGTGCTTGCAAAATGGTTGCTGACCAGCTTCACACTGGCCTTCACGCTGCAGACCGGCGCTCAGGCCGCTGAAGCCTTGCCCGCCGAAGTACGCCTCGATTACGCCTATTACTCGCCTGTGAGCCTTGCGCTAAAGCATTTCGGCTGGCTGGAGCAGGCGCTTCCCCAATCGAAAGTGACCTGGGTATTGAGTCAAGGCAGCAACCGCTCTCTGGAATACCTCAACAGCGGTAGTGTCGACTTTGCCTCCTCGGCCAGTCTGTCGGCGGTATTGGCGCGGGCCAACGGTAGCCCGATCAAATCGGTATACGTCTACAGCCGGGCAGAATGGACAGCCTTTGTGGTGCGCAAGGATTCGTCGCTCCAGTCGGTTGCAGACCTGAAAGGCAAGAAGATCGCAGCAACCAAAGGCACTGACCCTTACCTGTTTACCTTGCGCGCCCTGCAACAGGCCGGCCTGAAAAAAGATGACGTTGAACTGCTTCATCTGCAGCACCCGGACGGTCGCATAGCGCTGGAAAAAGGTGATGTAGACGCGTGGGCTGGACTGGATCCGCACATGGCTGCCAGCCAGATTCAGGCAGGTTCGCGCCTGCTCTATCGCAATAAGGATTTCAACAGTTACGGCGTGCTCAGCGTCACCGAGTCGTATGCCAAGGAGCATCCGAACGCGATAAAAACCGTACTGACGGCTTACGAAAAAGCGCGCGACTGGGCCGTGAAGAATCCTGAAGAACTCGCCAGCCTGCTGGCCAAGGAGTCCGGCCTGCCCCTGGAAGTGGCCAGGCTGCAACTGTCGCGCACAGACCTGAGCAACCCGCAACTGAGCACCAGGGATGTCGAGTCCTCCAAGGCAGCTGCGCCGATCCTGGTCTCAGAGGAACTGGTACGCAAAGGCGTGAACGTCGAGCAGGTCGTCGATCAGTTGATTACCCCTGACTTCTCGGCCTCTGTGATCGCCCGGCCATGAATAGCGCACGCAAGACGCTCAACCGTGCGCAGCCTGCCCTGTCGACTACGTTGAAACGCGGTGTGTGGGATCGTTATAAGACTTCAACTAAAGGGTTGGTATTACCCGCACTGATCGTGGTGTTGCTCGAGTTCGTTGTGCGCATCGGCTGGCTGCCGTCCTATCAAATGCCGGCGCCCAGCGAGATCGTACTGACCCTCTGCGACCTGGCCGATGGCGCGTTGTGGAAACACATCAGCGCCAGCCTGCTGCGCGTGCTCAGTGGCTTTGCCATCGGTGCGAGCCTGGCGCTGGTGTTCGCCGCCTGGGTGGGGCTCAGCCGTGAGGCCGAGGCTTATCTGGAGCCGACCTTCGCCGGGCTGCGCTCGATTCCGAGCCTGGCCTGGGTACCGCTTTTGTTGCTGTGGCTGGGCATCGGCGAAACCTCCAAGATCGTGCTGATTGCCATCGGTGCCTTCTTCCCGGTCTACCTCAATGGTGTGGCGGCGATTCGCGGTATCGATCGCAAGCTGGTGGAAGTCGGTCAGATGTACGGGTTCAGCCGCTATCGTCTGACACGCCGGATTCTGCTGCCTGCCGCCCTGCCCGGCCTGTTCACCGGATTGCGCAGTGGAATGAGCCTGGCCTGGATGTTTCTGGTGGCTGCCGAGCTGATCGCTGCCACAAAAGGTCTGGGCTACCTGTTGAGTGATGGACGTGAAACCTCGCGCCCGGACATCGTTCTGGCGGCCATTGTCGTACTGGCGACCCTTGGCAAGTTGAGCGATGGCCTGTTGGCCGGGCTGGAAAAACGTTTTCTGAGCTGGCGCGATGCATTCAATGGCCAGAGCCGGGAGGGTTGATTGATGACAGCGTCATTGATGGATATTCGCGTTGCACACAAGGCGTTTGCCGAGAGTACGGTCTTGCAGGGCATCGACCTGTCATTGCGACCTGGAGAAATTGTCAGCCTGCTCGGCCCGAGCGGTTGCGGCAAAAGTACGTTGCTCAGGATTGCGGCAGGCCTTGAGCATGACTTCAAGGGCGAGGTCAGCAGGCCGCATGGCGAGGTGGCGTTTGTGTTTCAAGAGCCACGCCTAATGCCGTGGCTGAGCGTTGCGCACAACATCGGCTTGAGCGACGACCAGCACTTTGATCGGCACTGGGTCGGGCAATTGATTGAAGAAGTGGGCCTGTCCGGCTTTGCCGACGCATTACCCAAGGCGCTGTCAGGCGGCATGGCGCAACGCGTGGCGATTGCTCGCGGTTTGTATTCGCATCCCAGTGTGCTGCTGCTGGATGAGCCGTTCAGCGCGGTGGACGCGTTCACACGCATGAAGCTGCAGGACCTGCTGCTGCAACTGGCTCGACACCACGCCATCACGCTGTTGCTGGTCACCCATGATGTCGATGAGGCGCTTTACCTGAGTGACCGAGTACTGGTCATGGGCACTCGTCCCGGCCGAATCGTTCATGAACTTTCGGTCGATTTACCCGCACCCCGAGACCGCCGCAACCCGCTGCTGGCCCGTCTAAAGGCCCAAGCGCTGACTGAATTGCAGCAGGCGCATCTGATTTAAACATTCAGCGGTCTGTATTATTTGCCGGCCTTGATTGACTCCCAGATGCCTTCGCGCAACTGATCCATCCTGGCCGAGATAGGGGCCATGGCAAACAGGCGGTCGAGCATGTCGGCGTCAGGATAGACGTCGGTGTCGCTCCACAGACCGGGCTTGATCAGGGCATCAGCCTTCTCGTTGCCATTGGCGTAATGCACGACATTGGTAATGCTGGCGATGACTTCCGGACGCAGCAGATAATTCAGGAACGCATACGCGGCCTTCGGGTTCGGCGCATCTTCGGGAATGGCGACCATGTCGAACCACATCGGCGCGCCTTCTTTAGGCACGACATAATTGATCGCAATCGCAGTGCCAGGCTGCGCTGCCTGTTCCTGAGCCTGTGAAATATCACCGGAATACCCCACCGCCACGCAAATCTTGCCTGTTGCCAGGTCGTCGATGTACTGCGACGAGCTGAAGTCACGAACATAGGGACGCACATCGCTCAGTACGGCCTGCGCCCGGACATAGTCTTCAGGCTTTTCACTGTGAGGATCAAGGCCCAGGTAATTCAGGGTGATCGGCAGCATGGCCGGGGCGCTGTCGAGAATCGCAACACCGCACTGGGCAAGCTTTTTGATGTTTTCAGGCTTAAGGATCAGGTCCCAGGAATTGAGCGGAGCGTCTTTACCCAGCGCGGCCTTGACCATAGCCGCGTTATAGCCGATCCCGGTGCTGCCCCACAGATAGGGAAAGCCATGTTGATTGCCCGGATCGCTGGCATCCAGGGCCTTGAGCAATACCGGATTGAGGTTTTTCCAATTAGGAAGCTGGCGCTTGTCGAGGGTCTTGAGCAGACCTTTCTCGATCTGCCGCCCCATAAAGTGAACCGAGGGAAACACAACGTCGTAGCCGGAGTGACCCGCTGTGAGCTTCGCGTTGAGCAGCTCGTTGGTTTCGAAGGTCTCATACCGGGTCTTGTAGCCCGACGCCGTCTCGAAATTTTTCAAGGTGTCCGGCGCAATGTAATCGGTCCAGTTGTAGATATTGACCGTTTCCGCTGCATGGCTGGTGGACGCCAGCAACATCAGTGCGGCAAGAGAAGTTTTACGCATTGTTATTTCCTCAGGTCAATATCGACAGCTTGCCTCAGTCCATGACAGGGCTACAAGGCCTGCAGGAAAGCACCCAAGCACTACCCTATTTTGACGCAGATCAAACAATTGAAAAATTCTTGCCACGTCATAAAAAATTTTTCCAGCAATGCGTTGTCCGGTGCTACTTTTAGTCCTTGTCAGACCGTTCGGATAATACCGTAGGAAAGCAGAGTGATCAGGCGAGGATTTGCATCCGTGACCCGCCTGTCAACTGGGCCTTTGCAGGTTGCATCTCGGTCGGTCTTCCTACCCTTTGGAGCGAAGGAAGTGCTCGATTGAAACAGGTGGGCCATCGCTATGAACAAAGTCACGTTTCCCAACGCTTGCCAATTGATGCGCTGGCATTTTCATCCAGTTGGTTTTGAAGCCAGCATGGATGCGCCCAGCAGCATGATTGCCCGACTGTTTGATCGCGCCAGTGGCGAGACTGTTCTGGCCATCGCCGGACTACCCTGCGCTACGGTGATGAATGCGGCGGACGTCGAGCGGATCATCGAAGCCATTGAAGCCGAACTGGAGCTGTTCGGCGCGCATGTTCCGATAGCGAGTTTTTCTTGAAGCGCCCGCACTCATTCTGCCTGTGACGGCTTGCGCAGGTCCTCGAAGAAGGGTTTGTCAGCCGGCACTCGATCCGAGGCTTTGGGCATTTGCGGGTTGTCTGCGCCACTCGCGCTCTCGTCGAGATACCAGTAACAGTGGCGCGCAGCACGCGTGATGGCGACATACGCCAGACGCAACACCTCATCCTTCTGCGCGGTATCGTAAGGCTGCAGATCATTGGCCTCACCCAACGCTGCCAGGCGGTAAACCTGATTCTTATAAGGCGACACAGTCAGGTGCTGGCAATCCCCCAGCAGAAACACGGCATCAGCCTGCAAACCCTTGGAGCTGTGGTACGTCAGTGTTTTGATGCGACGCCCCTGAGCACCCTGCATCGAATCCGCATCGATCAACGCTTGCAAGCGTGGAGAAAAGCGGGTTTTTTCGCTGCTTTTTCGATACAGCAGCAGGATTGAGTCGCCATCATCGTGGTGTTCGGCAATACGTTCGGCCAATTCATCCTCGTCGCGACTGAGTACCTTTACGGGTAACAACTCTTGAGGCGCACCGCTGGCTCGCGCCTTTTTGCCAGGAATCGCGGGGGCCGCACGGACGATATGCTCGGCAGCATCAATGATGTGCTGATGACTGCGATAGTTTTCACTGAGCATGACTTTGGTGGTCGCAGGCGACGAGAACTCCTTGGCGAACTCCATGAAGTACTTTGGCGAACTGCCGCGCCAGCCATAAATGGATTGCCAGTCATCCCCCACACACAGCAACGAGGAGCGCTGAGCGATACGTCCGACGTGCATGGCCGGACCACGCCGACGAATCTCGCGCAGACACGTGCGGATCCAGGAGACGATCTGTGGCGAGACGTCCTGAAATTCATCGATCATCAGGTGAGACAAGGGACGCAGTACGGGGTCACTGACGTGCCTGAGGTTTTCCGGCGAGGTTTCGCCAAACAACGCGAACATCCGGTTGTACGTCATGACCGGCGGCGACTGTGCCAGCAGGTGCTGCTCGAAGGCTTTCCAGAACAGGCTGAGCGCCTCGAAGAAGAATCGATCGGGATCATCGCTGGCAAAACTCATCTCGGCCACCGCGCCTGGCACGTCCAGCCCCAGGTTCTCGATAAAGCTTGCTGCCGTCACGAAACAATCCAGCAGCGGTGCGGCGCCCAGCTCGCCCTTGACCCGATAGTCGAAACCCGGTCCGGCGACGGCAGACCCGGCCAGTGACTGCATCACCTTGCTCGCCGATTCGTAGTTATCCATCCATATCAATGGCTTACTGCAGAAAGCTTGAAACAGGGTGCGCTTTATGACGCCCTCTGCCCAGACTGGCAACTTGGCACCGGGGCGCTTGAGTTGCTGATCCTCACGGGCGTCGAGCCCCAGCACGACCCAGGCATCCAGCTCTGCAATGTAGCCGTGAAAATGAAAGGGAAAGCCATTTATTTCAATGACTTGGCGCATAGGCTCAATGCCGTTTATAGGCCAGGCTTTCGCACGTATCCACAGGTCCTCGACCGTATCGCACCATTCTTCATCCCGTTTCGAAGACAGTTCGGTCACCGCAGCGCGTTTCTGAACGTCAGGATGATCACGATCCAGCTCCTTGAGTTGCAAGGCATGGCGATACAGCGGTGCCATGACCTCTCGGAAGCGCTCATTGCTGGCGTAGAGATCGCGATAGCAGAGGTTCATCTGATGGCGCTGAGCGTCATTGATACGCAGATCGAACGGGTTGCTGTCGGCGTCCTCTTGCACAGGCGCCTGACTGTCCAGCGTCTCGAAGGCCCGTAACTGTTCGAACCCTGGCAAGCTGCGCACCAGCGGCAGAATACGTGAGTGGAACGTGCGTACCACTTCCCGCGCCTGCTTCTGGCTCAAGGCATGCCCCCACAGCGCCATGAGGTCGATCAGCTTGTTGATGAAGTCCTTGCGTGACTCGCGCGTGAAGGTCACGACCGTCATCGCGTCCAGTTCATACCCCAGATAATGATGCAGCAACAGAATGCGCAGCACCAACGAGGTGGACTTGCCCGCGCCTGCACCCGCGATCACATAAGTGGATGGCGTGTCGCTGAAGATCATTTTCCACTGCGCCGCACTCGGCTGGGCATGCACGGGAAGCTTTTCGGCTACGTCACTCTTGATGCGTTTTTTCAGCTCGGGCGTCAGGGCCAAACGCCAGTCATCGAACAAATGGTCGTCCACTTTTGGCCCACGATGCCTGGCAGGACGCGTGTCGCTGATCACCAGCACCTGACGGCCTTGTTCCTGACCATCCAGATAGCCGTCGGCATAACCTTCCCTGACACCCTCGATGTGCCCGTTCAGATAGCCATCGGCATGCCCCTGAAACCACGACGGTGTGTGTTGCGAACCTAGCCCGGTCAGGCTGCGGCCAATCAGCCGCGACAACAGGCGCCTGAAGAACGGCAGTTGCTGAGGTGGAGTGAGGTCGACATCCAGGTCAGGGGGAAGCGCAGAAGGCAGGTCGTCGGGCACGCAGACTCCAGTGGTAGGCTCATGAGCATAAGGGACGCCTATGGTGGCCGGATTTGCGGTCGGGTTCCAGCGAAATGCTTTGTGGTCAGTGCGTTAGCCGATCAACTGCATGTAATGCCGTAAATGCTATTACTGCGGCATCACGGCCTTTGGCACCAGTGCGCCCGGATGCTGAATGACGATACTGGCCAGTCGATGTCCTGCTTCGGCCGCCTGTTGCGGGTGTTCGCCCTTGAGCCGGGCCGCCAGATAAGCGGCGCTGAAAGAATCACCGGCGGCGGTGGTGTCCACCACGCGCTCGACTTTTTGCGTCGGGATCTCGAAACGCTTGCCACCGGTTTCGACCAGGCAGCTTTGGGCACCGCGCTTGATGACGATTTCATCGATACCACGCCCTCGGTAGGCCGCAAGCAACTCGTCGGTGCTGGTGTACCCATAGAGCGCCTGCTCATCGTCTTCGGTCAGCAACGCCAGGTCCACATGCGGCAGACACGCCAGATACGCTTCGCGCGCCTGCTCCACGCTGGACCACAACCTGGGTCGATAGTTATTGTCGAACGCAACCTTGGCGCCCCGCGAGCGGGCCTTGGCAAGCATCGTCAGCAGGCGCGAGCGACCTACGGCACCCAGCACCGCCAGGGTGATGCCGCTGAAGTACAGCACGTCGTAGCTGGTCAACGCCGCAAGAATAGGTTCAGCGGCAGGTGTCATGAAGCAATCGCGTACGGCAGCTTCGTTGCGCCAGTACAGAAACCGCCGCTCGCCACTGGCATCGGTCTGAATGCAGTAAAGCCCCGGCAGACGTCCTGGCAAGCGTTGCACCTTGCCCAGACCGATGCCCTCTTGCGACCAGACCTTGCACATGGCATCGCTGAAGCTGTCGTCACCCAGAGCCGTCACGTAATCCACCTGCCCGCTGCCCAGCAAACGCGCCAGATAGACTGCTGTGTTCAAGGTGTCTCCGCCGAAGCTCTGACGCAGGCTGCCGTCGGCATGCTGCTGCAGTTCGATCATGCATTCGCCGATCAAGGCGACACGTGGAAGGCTCATGTGGCGGTCACTCCTCTGAACGCGTGACTCAGAAATACGTGCTGAAGGGCTCGATTACCCGCAGGTCATCATCCACCAGACAACCTGAACGCCACTTGTCGAAGGTGAGACATGGATGCGACGCGCCAAACGCGATGATGTCGCCGATCTTCAGCTCGCAACCGGGTGCCACGGTCATGAACGCGTGCTGATCCATGACAGCCGTCACCCTGCAGGCGCTGACATCATCGCCGCTGGCGGGCAATACACCTGCCTTGTAACAGCGCAAAGGTGTCGGCAATCCCGCATCGTAAGCCACGTCGCGCTTACCCATGGCGATGACGGCAAAGCCCGGCTCCGGCATGGACTGCACGTGGGCCCAGACTTCCAGCGCCGGACGCAGTGCTTCACTCAGCTCGGCACGCCGATCCAGCACGCAGCATTGCGCATCCTTGTAGATACCATGGTCGTGCACCACATAACTGCCGGGGCGCAGAACGCTGAGAAAACGCTCACGCACAGCCTGCGCGTCGAACGCTTCGGCAATCAGGTCATACCAGGCTGAACCCGAGGCGGTGACAATCGGCCGGTCCAGCGCGAATGCGCCCTTGTCCTGCAATTCGACCGCCAGACGCACCATCGAAGCGGCGAACGCCTTGATGCCGCTGATCGCGTGATCACCATGAATCACGCCTTCGTAACCCTCGATACCCGTCAGCGCCAGTCCCGGTTGCGCCAGAACGGCATCTGCCAGCGCCAGGACTTCGGCCTCGGTGCGACAGCCACAGCGCCCGCCCGGCACGCCGTATTCGATCATTACGTTCAAACGCAGTCCGCGCTCGGCGAAAAAGCTGCCCAATGCGGCGACGTTGTCCGGGTGATCGACCATGCAGTGGAACTCGAAAGTCGAATCCGCCAGCAACCCGGCAATCAGTGCCATGTTGGGCTGGCCGACCAGTTGGTTAGCCATCAGGATGCGCCTTACGCCATGGGCATACGCGGCCTGGGTCTGCACGGCAGTCGCCAGCGTCATGCCCCAAGCGCCCTCTTCGATCTGCCGCCGAAACAGTGCAGGCACCATGCTGGTCTTGCCGTGGGGTGCCAGTTGCGCGCCACTGTTGGTCACGAAGGTCTGCATCCAGCGAATGTTGTGATCCAGCGCCGACTGGTGGATGACCAGTGCGGGCAGGCTTACATCGCTGACCAGATTGTCTCCCGGCTGGGCGAAACCCTTATCGATGACGGCAATGCTCATCAGTAATCTCCTGCTGAATCCAAGTTACTCGTTGATTCGACGCGCCAGACCGTTGGCACTGTCGATCAGTACCCGGCGATAGTCGCTGTAATGGGTCCTGGCGTCGGCGCGTGGCGCAACGATGCACAGGGTCGCAATACATTGACCCTGCTCGTTCTTGACGGGCGCGGCAAAACAATGGGTGAAGGTGTCGGCCACGCTGTCGAAAGAAAAGAAGCCTTCCTCACCCGCTTTGCGGATTTCGCTCAGGAAGGTGTCCAGCGGCAGACGCTCGCCACCCGGCAAAATGAAGTCTTCCGGGTCGATCAAATCGACGATCTCCTGATCACTGAGATGACTGAGCAACAAACGACCGGAAGCCGTCCAGGGAATCGGCGCGTTTTCACCGATGTCGGAGGAAATCCGGAAATGCCGCTCGCCCTCTTTCATCAGTGCCACCGTGTATTTACGCCCGTTGAGCAGACACATTTGCGCAGTTTCGCGGGTCTGGCTGACGATATCGCCCAGGCAGAGCTCGGCCTCGCGAGTGAAGTCAAAATGGCGCAAGTGCGCCTGGCCCAGAAAATACAACTGACGACCGAGGTAGACGTGCCCGTCCCTGCCAACCGGTTCCAGAATCCGCCGCTCCAGCAGCGAGGCCACCAGTTCGTATACCGTCGACTTCGGACTGCCGATACCGCTGGCAATCTCGTTGGGCCGCATGGGCGTGGCTTTTTCCTTGAGAAAATCGAGGATGTCGAACGCCCGATCCAGCCCACGGGCGCGGCGCTTGATGGTGTCTTCACTCGCTTGAGTCACATCGGTCATTTGCTGCTATCCATAGTGTTGAGCCGCCAGCGCAAGTCGACGGCAAACCTGAGCCGCTACTTCTGCCGATAGGCGATGCAGTCGATCTCGACTTTGCAGTCCACCATCATGTTGGCCTGCACACAAGCACGCGCCGGAGCGTGTTCGGGGGTGAAGTATTCGCCGAAGACCTTGTTGAAGCTCCAGAAGTCTCGTGGATCCTCCAGCCACACGCCCACCCGAATGACGTCCTTGAGCTCATAGCCGGCTTCATCAAGGATCGCGATCAGGTTGCGCAGGGTCTGGTGCGTCTGCTCGACGATGCCACCGACGATGATCTCGCCATCCACCGCCGGGACCTGCCCGGACACGTGTAGCCAGCCATCGGCTTCGACCGCACGGGCGAATGGACGGGGCTGACCGCCTCCAGCAGTGCTGCCAGCACCATAACGGGTAATGCTCATGGGGGTTCTCCTTCTTGAAACGTATTAAAACCGGATGTTTTTGAGAAATTCGCTCAGACGTGTCGATTTGGGTTGCTCGAACACTGTCTTGGGCGGGCCCTGCTCTTCGATACGGCCCTGATTCATGAACACGATCTGATCAGACACTTCATAAGCGAAACGCATTTCATGCGTCACCAGCAACATGGTCATGCCTTCTTCCGCCAGGTCCTTGATGACATTCAGTACTTCACCGACCAACTCAGGGTCGAGCGCCGACGTCACCTCATCGAACAGCATCAGGCTCGGGTTCATGGCGATGGCGCGGGCAATCGCCACCCGCTGTTGCTGCCCACCCGACAACTGGCCTGGAAAATGATCGCGCCTGGACAACAGACCGACCCGATCCAGCCACTTCTCGGCCAGTGCCACCGCCTGATCCTTGGGCATCTTCTTGACCTTGAGCAGCCCCAACGTGACATTCTGCAAGGCACTCAAATGCGGAAACAGGTTGAATTGCTGGAAGGCCATGCCGGTCATCGCCCTGTGCTGGGCGATGAGTCGTTCCGGATGGCGAGTGCGCTTGCCGTTGATGTCGCTGTACCCAATATCCTGACCTTCCAGACGGATATGCCCGCCTTGAAATTCTTCCAGCAGGTTGACGCAGCGCAGCAGCGTGGTTTTGCCCGAGCCGCTGGAGCCGATCAGGGTCACGACGTTACCTTTCTGCATGCGCAGATCGACGCCCTTGAGCACTTCGACAGTGCCGTAGGACTTGTGCAGACCCTCAATGCTGAGCAACGCAGGCGCAAGGGCTTTGGATTGAGTCTGTGTCATGGCAAGGCCACCCGTTTTTCGATGTATCGCCCAAGCAACTCAATGGCGTAGTTGATGATAAAGAACAGAAAGCCAGCGAACAGGTAGAACTCCAGGGTCATGAAGGTACGGGCGATCACCTGCTGGGTGCTGAGCAGCAATTCGGCGACACCGATCACTGACAGCAAGGTCGAGGCCTTGACGATTTCGGTCGAGGCATTGACCCAGGTCGGCAGGATCTGACGCATGGCTTGCGGCAACAGTACGTACCGCAGCGACTGGCCGAACCGCAGACCGATCGCCTTGCCCGCCTCCATCTGCCCACGCGGAATCGCCTGCAGGGCGCCGCGTACGATTTCCGACACGTGCGAGCCGCAAAAAAGCGTCAGCCCTAGCGCACCGGCCTGAAAGGCAGTGATCTGCCAACCCAGCGCCGGCACCATATAGAACACCGCGAGCACCAGTACAAATACGGGCGTACCACGAATCAAATCCACATACAGGCGAATCGGCAGGCGAGCAAAGAATCCGCCATAGGTCAGCACAAGACCAGCCAGCATGCCGATCAAGGTCCCAAGCACAATGGCCAGCGCCGAGCACTGAAGGCTGGTCAGAAAACCCGACCACAGCACCTCACGGGCATTCCACACTTCCTGCAGCCAGCCAGGGGGTTGATACATGACAGCCTCCTAGCGGCGAATCGCCAGACGTTGTTCGAGAATGCGCAGCAACAGGGCAATCGCATAGCAGGCCACGACGTAGAGCGCCGTGGTCACGAGCCAGGTTTCGATCACCCGGTAGCTTTCGACGTTGATCTTGCGCGCGTGATAGGTCAGCTCCGGCACCGCAATGGCAGCGGCCAGCGACGTATCCTTGAATAGCGAAATGAAGTTATTGGACAGCGCGGGCAGCACATTGCGCAGCATCACCGGCACGACGATGTACGCCCTCACCTGCCACTCACCCAGACCAATGGCCAGGCCCGCTTCGCGTTGCCCCTTATGAATGCTCAGCAAACCGGCACGAAACACTTCAGTCAGATAAGCGCCCGCGTAGAGCGACAGCGTGATGACAAACGATGGCAGCTTGTCCAGGCGGATGCCCAGGCTGGGCAGCGCGAAGTAGATCAATAGAATCAACACCAGAATCGGCGTATTGCGCACTACCGTGACGTAGATCGACGCCACGATACGCAACGCCTTATAACGCGACAACAGCGCAAAGGCGTTCATCAGACCGATCACGCAGCCGATGGCAATCGAGATCAGGGCCAGTTCCAGCCCAAGCCCCAGACCGGCCAATAGACTGGGAAAATCGCGCCAGACGGCATCAAAGTTCAACTGATAGTTCATGGTTGCCTGTACCTGGCAGGGAGACCACGAAGTTCGCCCTGCCCTTCAAGAGGTCTGATCCGGCTTATTTGTATTCCATGGGGAAACCAATCGCAGGCACTGGCAGGTCCACGCCGAACCACTGCTTGAACGAGGCGGCATAGGTCGGGAATTCGACACCAGTCATGGCTTCATGCAGCGCGGTGTTGACGAAGTTCAGCCAGTCCTGATCGCCACGCTTGACGGCGCAGGCATAGGTTTGCGGGCTCCAGGCAAAGGCTGGCGAGCGATAGCGGCCAGGGTTCTGCACCATCAGGTATTTGACCGAGGACTGGTCGGTCGCTGCGGTGTCGGCGCGGCCCGAGTTGATGGCCTGATACATCAGGTCAACGCTGTCGTACTGGTCAACCTTGGCCTTGGGCAGTGCCTGATGTACCAGTTCTTCGGCGTACACGTTCTGAAGCACCGCGACCGTTACGCCGTCGCCTGCGGCTTTCAGGTCATCGATTTCCTTGTATTTGCTGTTGGCAGGCAGCAGTAAGGCGACACCTTCGCGGTAGTACGGCAACGTAAATGCAACCTGCTGGGCGCGGCTGGCGGTGACGGTAATGAACTGGCAACTGATGTCGACCTTGTCCGTCAGCAGATTGGGAATACGTGCGTCAGAAGACTGAACAACGAATTCGACCTTGCTCGGATCGTTGAACAGGCCCTTGGCGATGATCCTGCCGATGTCGATATCGAACCCCTGCAACTTGCCGTCTGCCCCCTGGAAGTGCCAAGGCGCATTGGTGCTGCCTGTGCCGACCACCAGATTGCCACGTTTCAATACTGCATCCAGTTTGCTGCCATCTGCCGCCATGGCCGGATTGACCAGCGTGGCTGCGGCTGCAAAAGCAAATACACAGGCTTTTAGAAAAGAAGGTCCGTATCGCATCACATGAACTCCACCGAGGTTGTCATAATTCCGCTATAGCGGATACAGGTATGTAACAGCGGAATAGACAGCAGAAAGTGTGCCACACGAAGGCAGGCAACGACACCGCTTTGAAAAGTCCAGATAAATCAATCATCTGAGAAAGGGACGAGAGGCCTGCGCCGATGAGGTTCGGTCAACCACAGCGTTACGTGCAGCATGCGCTGTGTAGCCAGGCCCCACTGTTGCGCGAGCGCGCCATAATCGGGCGCACGGCAACATTTCAGTTTTCAGGAACGAAGCCGATAGGTCTGCATTGCTCGCTGCTGCGACTACACTGCCTGGCATTCAAGGAAGGCTCGATGCTCAAGATCAAAACCCTGGTACTGGCCACGCTCATCCTGACGCTGACAGGCTGTGCGCTCGGACGAAAAGTCGATTACGCCACCATCGGCCCGGATTTGGCGATTGCTACCGGCAAATCGGTGGCGGTGGCCGTCTATGACGTGCGCTCGTATGTACTGTCGGGGGAGAAGAAAAGTACGTTCGTGGGGGTCTCGCGCGGCACGTATTACAATCCGTTCGACATGAGCACTGCCAGTGGCAACCCGCTGGCGGTTGACCTGCAGCGCTCTGTGCTCAGTGCTCTGGCCGATTCCGCCATCGTCGCCAGCGCCAAGCCATTCGACCCGCCGCTCAAGTCAGCCGGCCCAGGCCAGCGCGTGTTGGTGCTCAAGGTGAACGAATGGAAAACCGACACGTACCTGAGTACTCATTTCATCTATGACGTGACGGCTCAAGTGCTGGACGAAAAAGGAACTGTGCTGGGTTCAAGAACAGCCAGGGATGACGTTCAGATCAAGGATTTTCAGGAGGCCGGCCAGCAGGTCCTTCAAGATCTGCTGGCCTCTGCCGCGATTCACGGCGCATTGGCGCCCTGAGAGACCGGTCCGGCAGTCAGACCTTGAAGCTTCGATAAAGGCTTAGAGGCATGTTGCGATTGCGGCCGATCGCAGATTCGCCTGTGTCTCCCCTTGAGCCGCATAGAACTCCACTGATGTGGCCGCGCCCTGAGGTCGGACATCGGCGAAATAGCGGGTTTCAGTCGTGAACACAGTGAAGCCGCCTTCAGACAGCGTGTGCAGGAACACATCCGACGACGAGCCGAACATGGCTTCGTTCTGCCAGGTCACCTGAATGCACTGAGCAACGGCCGCCGCCTGCTTGTTGCTGGACAAGACCTTGGCCGGGCCACCTGAGCGCGCTGAGTTTGAAGGCGCCGCACACCCGACCAACACGGCCGCCGCTATTACCAAAACCGGAAACTTCATGTCATGCCTTCATTCAGAAAAAGCCGATTCTAGCACCGCGGGCGTCGGTCATCCTTCGGCCAGTTGCTCTTCGTACTCTTTCACGTAGTCGCCAGCCAGGGCCTGCTTCTGTTTCTCATCCAGCAGCTTGCCGGCCATCTGGAAAAATTTCTGTTCTTCTTCTTTCAAATGGTGATGCACTTTTTCCGCAAGCTTTTTCGCAGTTGCCAGCCAGGCCGGGCTCGACATCTCGGTTTCGTCCAGTTCTTCCATCATTTCATCCATTTCGTGATGCTCGGAAATGGCATGGCGGCTCAGATCGATGCCTTTGTCGTGCTCCATCAAAGGAATGTAGAAGAATCGCTCCTCAGCGGTTTCGTGCGCTTGAAGCTCTTCCTTGAGCTGCTTGTAGGCCTGTGCACGCGCTTCTGAATCACCACTGGTCTTAATCAGAGCATCGGCATACCCGCGTTGACGGTCATGACTTTCGCGTAGCGCTTCGAAAATATTCAAGGACTGATCTCCAGTTCGGCTTCCGGGTGGCGAAAGCATTGTTGACTAGACCCTTGGCGAAGATCAGCGGTTCCAAAAAATACTGGCGAAGTAGTACATGGCTCAGACGAAGTGCTACGCCAGTTCGAATACCACGTCCTGCGCGCCTTCCCACAGCGTCTTTACGCCCAGCTTGCGCAGGTTCTCTTTGCCCTGCGTGATGGTCAGGAAATGATTGCCCGCCAATTGCCCCATCTTGCTGGCAAAGCAGCACGAGCCGTAAGCAAGGAGGATTTCCGTCTCGCTGTAGCCGCCGGGATAGAACAGGATGTCGCCCACAGAAGGATGGCTGGTGGCGTTTTCGAACCCAACAAGTGCGTCCTCGAACTTCAACTCGTAATCGTCAAGCGGCACCCAACACCCCTCGCCGCTCCAGCGCACGTGAATGAATTTCTGCCGGTAAGGCAACAGCTTCAGGAAGGCAGCCACCGTTTTAGGCGCGTCCGGGTTGGTTTCAGCCAGGAAGTCGTATCCACCAGCGGTCATTTTGATCAGGGTCACTGCAGCGTCTCCTCAAGGGACAAAGACTGTAAACGGGTGAGCAGCATAGGCGTAGAAGGCTTCAGACGTCACGGGGTGCCGTTTCTCCCGTACAGCAGATAACCGGGGCGATTGCTCAAGCGCTCGTAGTACGCATTGACTGCTGGCAGGTCGGGATGATTCAGAGGTGTCTCGAACCAGCGGTTGACTGAAAGCCCGATGGGAATGTCGGCGAGCGTAAAACGATCACCGCTCACGTAGGCACCCGTTGTTTCGAGCTGCTGATTCAGTACGCGCATATGCCTGGTCCAGTTCAGGCAGGACTCAGCCGATGCACCCACATCCTGAAAGTCGGGCGAGCGACGGGTCAGGGACATGAACGCATAGACCCAGGATCTATTGAGATCGGCAGCCTGCCAGTCGATCCATTGATCGACGCGGGCTCGCGCTCTTGGCTCGACGGGATAGAGATGAGTACCGTTATGACGCCCGGCCAGATACCGGATGATGCTGTTGGACTCCCAGAGCACAAAATCATCGTCAACGATAACGGGCACCATGGCATTTGGGTTCAGGGCAACAAACGCAGGGCTGTCCGTCGGTTCGAAGCCGCTACCCCACGCCTCCAGACGAAACGGTATTGCCAGTTCTTCGCAAGTCCACAGCACCTTTCGTACATTGATCGAAGTGTTCTTACCCAATATGCGCAGCATTTAGCATCCTTATTACAGAGCACCCGCGTAACGTCCAAGGGACGTCAGGCGTGTGCCTGACAGGCCATTCGGACAGCGAAGGTGGCGGGCAACACGCTCCGCACGCCGTGGGGTGGTATTAAATATCAAGCATTGGTTCCACGCCCCTCTTTGATACGCGTAGAGGCTCAGAAAGAAGCGGGCTCGACATTCAAGCGGGCCCGCAGGATCGATCAATGCTGAAACAGATGCTCCTTTGCGGCCTTAATGCGTTTTTCACGCTCTTTGACGAGTCTGTCTGCAAGGTCGGCAGCAGCCACCACAGCCTCCTCTGCGGTCTCGGTGCAGGTGATCGTCGTGCTGAGCGCAGCCGCTGCATAACGATCCCAGGCCAATACTTCATCGTTAAAAAGGGGTGGTATTGTCGACATGTGATACTTCCTCACTGTCAGGCCCGACGATGCGTCAGGCGGTCAGTCAGACAGACTAGGCGTTGAGAAGTAAAGCGCAACTTCAGCGCCGGATTCGATGAAAACTGAAATTTCTTCAACGTCGCAGGATGCTAAACCAAGCAACTTTTTCATCATGTAACGACGATGTTTCGCTTTTCTTACTGGACGATAAATAGTGGCCATTTGAACATCAAAGAATTAAACCACTTCCTCTAAGGAATACTCCTACATACAGAGTGTTAAGATGCGCCGATGATCTAGCCGCAATGAATGAACACATCAACGCTATCATGAAGCCATCAATATGATCATAACTCAGTTAAAAACATCGACTTACTCAAGATCCGCTGTAACTGAAGCCCGTGATACTCGCCCTATTGATGCCTGTCACGATGACTTCGGGGAATGCAAAGGCATCGCCAAGGGTCCGGTTTTTCTCGTAGGCTCGGGCATGTCGGCCAGAAGCTTTCCTTTTCGCGAATTTTCCTGCATCCCAATGATCACCATGAACGGTGCCATTTCGATGTTCATGCATACGCCGGTTAAACCGTTTTTTTACGTCTGCTCGGATCGGGACTTTTCCAGGCAGCAGCCTGACCTGTTTGCAGCGGCGTTGAGGAGCAGTGAACATATCGCTCTATGGGGTGATCAGCTAGATGGGCTCAAGAGCAAAACGAAGGGCCAGTTACATGAATTGAAAAAAGCACATCGCTCAAGCGCCGCGATCTTGTTTAACCGTCATCCGGACTTGATCAGAAAGCGCTCGGTACTCAGTAAAAGAAGCAGGGATATTGGCTTCAGCAAAGACATGACGCTGGGTTTCTTTGATGCACGCACCGTGATGTACGTGGCCTTGCAGATCGCATACCACGTGGGATTCAACAAGGTCTTTCTGGTGGGGTTCGATCTAAGTCAGGCGGCAGGACGGTTTTATGAAACGCAAACATCCACGTGCTCGCCCTGCGGCCTGGATCAGCATTATGAGTCGAGAATCCTGCCCTCCTTGAAGCTGATGTCGACATCCGTGATACACGACGACTTTGAGGTCTATAACCTGTCGGCGACCTCCAGAGTCCCTGACGACATCCTCCCCAAAATCACCCTGGACGAGGTTCGGCTAAAAATGGGGCTTTCCTGTTTTCACCCGTGATTAACCGGTCTGGATGAACCGGCCTGGCCCGATCCACGCCGCATTCTTCAATAATCCTTGACGGTTCGCCATGTCCCTGACGCCTCAGCTATGCGACAATGCGCGCCAATGTCTGGCATGAATTCCCACATTCATATCCCGGCAACGCAGCCATGACAGGCTGACGTTGCCGTCGGCCTATGCCCGTAGGATCAGCTCGAACCCGGATCGGAGCGAACTGGAAATACATCCAGATTGGCCCGGTCTTGGTCCCAAATTGGTCCCAGCCAAAAAATGCGTCCCCCAAGCTATTGATAGGTAAAGTAATTGATCTCCACAGCTAACATTACGATGCAGTTCGGTCCCAAGCCTCTGTTCGAGAACGTCTCGGTCAAGTTTGGTGCCGGTAACCGTTACGGCCTGATCGGTGCGAACGGCTGCGGTAAATCCACGTTCATGAAAATCCTGGGCGGCGATCTCGAGCCTTCGGGTGGTCAGGTGATGCTGGAACCGAACGTGCGTCTGGGTAAGCTGCGCCAGGATCAGTTCGCCTATGAAGAATTCACCGTGCTCGACACCGTGATCATGGGCCATGAAGAGCTGTGGAAGGTCAAGGCCGAGCGCGACCGCATCTATTCGCTGCCGGAAATGAGCGAAGACGACGGCATGGCCGTGGCCGAGCTGGAAACCGAGTTTGCGGAAATGGACGGCTACACCGCCGAGTCCCGCGCCGGTGAACTGCTGCTGGGTCTGGGTATCGGCATCGAGCAGCACAACGGCCCGATGAGCGAAGTGTCGCCCGGCTGGAAGCTGCGCGTGCTGCTGGCTCAGGCGCTGTTCTCCGATCCGGAAGTACTGTTGCTCGACGAACCGACCAACCACCTGGACATCAATACCATTCGCTGGCTGGAAAACATCCTGACCCAGCGTAACAGCCTGATGATCATCATCTCCCACGACCGTCACTTCCTGAACAGCGTGTGCACCCACATGGCTGACCTGGATTACGGCGAGCTGCGTCTGTTCCCGGGCAA
Organism: Pseudomonas triticifolii; assembly: GCF_014358015.1. Classification (GTDB taxonomy): domain Bacteria; phylum Pseudomonadota; class Gammaproteobacteria; order Pseudomonadales; family Pseudomonadaceae; genus Aquipseudomonas; species Aquipseudomonas triticifolii. The sequence continues at coordinate 505,266 of NZ_JACONV010000001.1, forward strand.
CTACGACGAATACATGACCGTGGCGACCCAGTCCCGCGAGCAACTGCTGTCCGACAACGCCAAGAAGAAAGCGCAAATCTCCGAGCTGCAGTCTTTCGTCAGCCGCTTCTCCGCCAACGCCTCGAAAGCCAAGCAGGCGACCTCGCGCGCCAAGCAGATCGACAAGATCCAGCTGGCCGAGGTCAAGCCATCCAGCCGCGTCAGCCCGTTCATCCGCTTTGAACAGACCAAAAAGCTGCATCGCCAGGCGGTCGTGGTCGAGCGTATGGCCAAGGGCTTTGAAGGCGTGCCGTTGTTCAAGGACTTCAGCTTCACCGTTGAAGCCGGTGAGCGCGTAGCGATCATCGGGCCAAACGGCATCGGCAAGACCACGCTGCTGCGCACACTGGTCAACGAGCTGCAGCCGGATGCAGGTTCGGTCAAATGGACTGAATCGGCGGAGATCGGTTACTACGCTCAGGACCACGCGCACGATTTCGAAGACGACAGCACCCTCTTCGACTGGATGGGTCAGTGGACTCAAGGTGGCGAGCAGCTGGTTCGCGGCACACTGGGCCGCATGCTGTTCTCCAACGACGAAATCCTCAAGTCGGTCAAGGTGATTTCCGGCGGTGAACAGGGTCGTATGCTGTTCGGCAAACTGATCCTGCAAAAGCCGAACGTACTGGTGATGGACGAACCTACCAACCACCTGGACATGGAATCCATCGAGGCACTCAACCTCGCACTGGAAAACTATCCAGGCACGCTGGTATTCGTCAGCCATGACCGCGAATTCGTGTCCTCGTTGGCCACACGTATTATCGAGCTGAGCCCAAGCGGCGTGATCGACTTCAGCGGCACGTACGATGACTACCTGCGCAGTCAGGGCGTGACGTTCTAAGCAGCACGCTTAGCGTCACACTCGCGCGGTATTTGAAAACCCTGCCCTTGCGGCAGGGTTTTTACGTTATGAAACCCGGATTACTGCGTCGGCTGACTGAGCATTTCGATCCACAGCGCGCCCTTGCCTGATGGCGCCTCACCGACACGCTTCAACGCGCCATCGGCCGCGATGCTGTAGCTGCCAACCGTCTTACTCTTCTCTCCCGTCACCAGTAACCAGCGCCCATTCGGTGACACCGCAATGTTGCGCGGCTGCTTCTCTTGAACCGGATAGTTCTCGACGAAGGTAACCTTGCCACTGGCCGGCTCGACCTTGAACACCGACACGCTGCTGGTGGTGCGCTCGCTGGTAAACAACCACTTGCCGTTCGGCGAGATCCGTACATCGGCCGCCCAGATGCGTGGTGTCGGATCGTCCTTGAGGTCATTGTTGCGAGCGTCACGCACCTGACCCGATGCCAGCTTCAAACGCTCAGGAATGCCGTTTGCGTGATTGACCAGTGTTAAGCCGCCGGTCTTTTCGTTGATCGAAAAAGCAGTCACCGTGCCGCTCATCTCACCCACAACGTACAAAAACGTGCCGTTCGGCGAGAACGCCAGATGGCGCGGCCCGGTGTTCTCGGGAAGCGTGACGAATCCCTCATCAATGGGCAACAGCGTGCCGTCCTTGGGTTGCAGCCTGAATTGCAGAACGCGGTCAACGCCCAGGTTGCCTGCGTACACGAAGCGGTTGCTCGGGTCGGTGCGTACCGAGTGTGCATGCATGCCGGTCTTGTAGGTCTGAATGCTGTCGCTGGGGCGATGCTGGGCGTCGATGGGCTGGACGCTGAGCAGATCGGCACCATAGGAGGCGCCCAGCAGAAAGCGGCCGCTGCGATCGGTGGACAGATAGGCCAGGCTTTCGGCCAACGGTGCCTGAGCCAGTGGTTTCAAGTGGCCTGTACCGGGTTCGATGCTGTAGCTGACGACCTGATAGGGCTTGACGCGCAAGGCCGCAAACAAAGCCTTGCCGTCTGGTGAAATCGCCATCGGGTTGACCTGATCACCCGCCTTGGTCTGCTCGACGAGGCTGAGTGCGCCACTGGCGTCATTCAACTGATACTGCGAGATCAGGCCGTCTCCTGGACTTGAGATGTAAGCGAACGTCGATGCCTGAACAGGCAGACCGATTGAGCAGCCGACAGCAGCGGCCATCAGGAGGATTTTCTTCATGTGAAGCCTTCTTGTTATTGTGTTGTGATCAGTCATCCTATGACCATACCGACGCATCAGCAACCATCCCTTCAAAGCGCTCTATAAAACGATAGCGTGCTTTCATTTGTTCCCGGTGCACGCCATGATGAGGTCACTCCCACCGCCTGCCAGCGAACGAGCCCAATGTCTGCCGTCACACCTGAACAACCTGTCGCTCAACCCGGTTCGACAACGATCACGCTGCAAATCGTCTCCATCGTTTTCTACACTTTCGTGGCCTTCCTGTGCATCGGCTTGCCTATCGCCGTGCTGCCTGGCTATGTGCATGATCAGTTGGGCTTCAGCCCGCTCATTGCAGGTTTGGCCATTGCATCGCAATACCTCGCCACCCTGCTCAGCCGTCCATTTGCCGGCCGGGCCACCGATACGCTGGGCAGCAAGCGTTCGATTGTCTTCGGGCTGTGGGGCATCGGCATCAGTGGCGCGATGACCTTGTTGGCCACCCTGCTTCAGGATTTTGCGACGGTGAGCCTGTCGATCCTGATTCTGGCTCGTCTGTTTCTCGGTGTGTCCCAAGGACTGATTGGTGTTGGCACCATCAGTTGGTGCATAGGCAAAGTGGGGCCGGAGCACACGGCGCGTTCGATTTCATGGAACGGTATCGCCTCCTACGGCGCCATTGCCATCGGCGCGCCACTGGGCGTAGTGGTCATTGATGCCATCGGCTTCAACAGCCTGGGCGTGGCGCTGATGGCAATGGCGGGCCTGGCGCTCTGGCTGATTCGCAACAAGCCGTCAGTACCTGTCATTCCCGGCAAGCGCCTGCCGTACTGGTCAGTGTTCGGGCGCGTCGCGCCCTACGGCCTGGGGCTGACATTGTCGTCGATCGGCTATGGCACCCTCACCACCTTCATTACCCTCTTCTACCTGAGCCGCGGCTGGGAAGGCGCGGCTTACTGCCTGACTATGTTCGGGGTGTGCTTCATCCTTGCCCGTCTGCTGTTCATCGGGGCCATCAATCGTCTGGGCGGGTTCAACGCCGCCATCCTGTGCATGGCGGTGGAAACCTGCGGACTGGTATTGCTCTGGCTCTCGCCGAACAGCGCCTTTGCGCTGGCTGGCGCCGGATTGACGGGGCTCGGCCTGTCGCTGGTCTACCCGGCGCTGGGCGTCGAAGCGATCAAAAGCGTACCAACACCCAGCCGAGGCGCAGGACTGAGCGCATACGCGGTGTTCTTCGACCTGGCGCTGGCGATTGCAGGTCCAGTAATGGGGGCCATTGCACTTGGCCAAGGCTATGACTGGATATTTTTCTATGCCTCGCTGCTTTCGGTCAGTGCATTGTTCCTGACACTTTGGCTGGCTCGCCGGGCCCGCTTACAGACCTGAACCCACTCATTCCGGTCTAAGCTTTTCCCTGCTTGTTCCGAGGTTTGTCTGTTCAGACGTTACTTGCACCGCCGGTCGGTCAACTTCTTGACGCACCGTTGGATCCACTCTTGACTTGATGCTGCGGGCCTTCTATCAGGCTGGCTTAACAGTCGTCGCGACTGTCAACGCGACGTTTCTGCTGTGGCAGTCAGGCACGTATCACGCAACTTTAATTGCCTCCCTGACCACCTCACAGGGAGCGCAGTCATGACCTTCAAGTGTTTAACCTTGTGCTGCAGCAGCAAGCTCTTGTCCGTTGCACTGCTGGCGATGGTTTCTCCGCATGCCGATGGCAGTTGTGATCTGGTGCCTGGCACCGCCAGCGACACGCAGGTCTGCAACAGTGGCAGCAGCGGTTCGGTGACCTGGCTCAGCGCAAACCAAACACTGACGTTTGCGCCGCAGGGCAGCGGCACGGTTAACGGCAGTCTCACGTTCGGTCCGGGCCAGGACAGTGTGGAGATGAACTCGGGGCGTATCACCGGCAACGTCAATCAAGGCGGGGGCTCGGACCGGTTCACCATCTCAGCAGGAATCGTCAACGGCGATGTCAGCCAGGGGCCGGAACAGGATGATTTCGTCATGAGCGGGGGCAGCATCGGCTCACTGGCTCAGGGAGACGGGCTCGACACGTTCCTGATGACGGGCGGGACCATCATCCGGGCGTTCGAAGATGGTGATCGGGCGACCATGACGGGGGGCAGCATCGGCCGGGTGGACATGAAGCTGGACAATAATCTGTTCGAGCTGTCAGGCGGCACCATCATTGGTAACCTGGTGGCAGGCTTTGGCCGAGACACGATTATCGTGTCGGGAGGCAGAATCGGTGGCGCGGTCAGTGTCAGTGGCGGTGACGACCGACTGACGCTCAGTGGCGGCGAAATACTCGGCGGCATCAGGGCCAGCTTTGGCAACGACCTATTCACCTGGCGTGACGCCGGAACCGTGAACGGCAGTGTGCTTATGGCCGACGGGAACGACGTCGCGAGCCTGTACAACCTGAACGAGTATTACCTGAGCAACAACAGCACGCTTGAAGGCGGTTTGGGCAACGATACCCTGACATTTGATAACACACGCTCGTCTGTACCTGCCCGCTACCTGCAGTGGGAAACGGTTAATGTGAGCAACGGCTCACAACTGGATCTGGCAGGCACCTTCACGCTGGGTGACAGCACAAGCGGCACGGGAATCATGAACGTTGATGCCAGCAGCCGGATTTCATCGGCATCAGGCACGATCACAGCGTTCAACGGTGCAGCGCCAGTGACCCTGAATAACGCAGGCGCTGTTGACCTGAGCAAGGGCGGCGCTCAAGACACGTTGACCGTTCACGGCAACTACACGGGCCTTGATGGACAACTGCTCTTGCAGTCGGTATTGGGCGACGATACCTCTGCCAGTGACAAACTGGTGGTCAGGCAAGGTCGCATCGGCGGCACCACCCGCATGAGTGTCCTCAACGCAGGTGGCGTGGGTGCGCTGACCCAAGGCAACGGCATCGAAGTGGTACAGGCGGCGCAAGGCGCGACCAGCGACAGTGGCGCATTCTCGCTACAGAATTCGTTGTCGGTCGGTGCGTACCAGTATTACCTGTTCAAGGGCGGAGCGACGGCAGGCAGCGAGAACAGCTGGTTCCTGCGTTCATCTGTTCTTTCACCCCCGCCTGCGATTGCCAGCCCGCCCAGCGAACCTGCACCTGCACCTGCACCTGCACCTACACCTACACCTGCGCCAGAACCCGAACCTTCTCCCGTTCCCCCTTCAGTCCCGCCACCAGCGCCCCTTACACCGCCCTCACCACCTGCACCGACGCCTGAGCCACCTGCCCCGTCCCTCTCACCCGAACCAGCTGCCACCCTGCCCGTTCCGGCCATCGGCACTCCAAATCTTCCAGAGCCCGTACGCGGTGCAGCACCTATTGCGCTCTACCGACAGGAAGTACCCAACTATTCCGTAGTCGCGCCTGCCGCTGCCGTCCTTGCACAGTCTTCGCTGGGCACCTTTCACGAGCGTCAGGGCGATCAACGTCTGTTGACACAACAGGGCGCGGTGCCCGCAGGTTGGGCGCGTGTTTTCGGCAGTGACCTCAAGCAACACTGGTCAGGCGCTGCAAGCGCGAGCGTGAACGCGTCTCTTGAGGGCTATCAGATCGGGCACGACCTGTTTGCCTGGCAACCCGGCGCTGGCACAAACCAGCGCGTCGGCATCTTTGTGGCACACAATCGATTGAAAGGACGCATCGGCGGTTTTGCGGGCGGATTTGAAGACAGTCGCACGGGACGACTGACCCTTCTGGGACACAGCATCGGCGCGTACTGGACTTGGGTCGGAACTCAAGACGGTTACGTCGATGCAGTGATAATGGGCACACGTCTAGACGGTTCCAGCCGCTCTGAGCGTGGCGTGCATAGTGATATCGACGGGCATTTACTGAGCCTGTCCGTCGAAGCAGGTTATCGCATTCCCTTGAACGGCAACTGGGTAGCAGAGCCGCAGGTTCAAGTGATCCACCAGCGCGTCGACCTTGACGATCAGCACGACGGAATTTCATCTCTTGAATTCGATAACCAGCCTCGCAACACAGGACGTTTGGGCGTCCGCTTCGAGGGTCACTATGAAACGACGGGCGTGCCCATCGAGCCCTACCTGACGGCTGATGTATGGCGCACGGCGAGCGGGCACGACACCGTTGTTTATGAAGGGGTAGATCGGATCAGAACAGAGCACGATGCGAAAACTGCGAGTGTAGGGGCTGGATTGGTCTTGCGCCCTACGAATGACCTGGGCGTTTACCTGAGCGTGGATCACACACGTGATCTGGATGATCACGCTATGCAGCAAACGGGAGTCAGCTTGGGGCTCAGGTTGAGTTGGTAACTGACTTGCCGTCAGCAGTTCGGCGAGAAAGCCTCTTGCCAGCAGAAAACCGCATCGCGCAACGGAACACCCGCGTGGAAAGCGGCCGCCTCCCACACTGATGTAACTGCGGCAAGACCGATCAAGGCCGAAAGCCCGGCGAGGTACACCCGGCTAACGACCAAAGATTACCCTCAGTCTTGATGCCCGACCGGCTTGAGAATCAACACCGCCAAAGGCGGCAGATCCAGGCTCAGCGACACGGGCTGCCCGTGCGCCTGCAGGTCTTCAGCGATCACACCACCGCCGTTACCCAGATTCGATCCCGCGTACATCTCGGCATCGCTGTTGAGCAGCTCGACCCACTTGCCATCGAATGGCACGCCGATGCGATAACCCAGACGTGGAACCGGCGTCATGTTGGCAACCACCAGCAGCGGCTCACCCGCCGTGCTCCAGCGCAGGTATGCATACACGCTGTTGGTCTTGTCGTCACCGATCAACCACTGGAACCCCATCGGCTCGGCATCGCGCTCATGCAGGGCTTTTTCCTCGCGATAGATGCGGTTCAGGTCGCTGACCAATTGCTTCACGCCAATGTGATCGGCGTACTGGAGCAGGTACCAGTCCAGTTGCTGGTCATGGTTCCACTCGCGCCATTGGCCAAATTCGCAGCCCATGAACAACAGTTTCTTGCCTGGATGCGTCCACATGAACGTCAGGTAAGCACGCAGATTGGCGAACTTCTGCCAGCGGTCACCTGGCATCTTGTCGATCAGCGAATGCTTGCCGTGCACCACCTCATCGTGGGAGATCGGCAGAATGAAGCGCTCGGACCAAGCGTACATGAGACCAAAACTCAGCTCGCCGTGATGATGGCCACGGTGAACCGGGTCCTGTTCCATATAGTGCAGCGAATCATGCATCCAGCCCATGTTCCACTTGTAGTTGAAGCCCAGACCACCCTGTTGGGTAGACTGACTCACACCCGGCCACGCCGTAGACTCTTCGGCAATGACCATGGTGCCCGGCGCTTCGATAGCAACGACATCGTTCAAATGGCGCAGGAAGTCGATGGCTTCCAGGTTTTCACGGCCGCCGAAACGGTTAGGCACCCACTCGCCCGCCTTGCGGGAATAATCGCGATAGAGCATCGAAGCCACCGCATCCACACGCAGGCCGTCGATGTGGTAATGCTTGAGCCAATGCAGCGCAGACGCGAGCATGAAGCCATGAACTTCAGTGCGACCCAGGTTATAGATCAGCGTGTCCCAGTCCTGGTGGAAGCCCTCTTTAGGGTCGGCATACTCATAAAGTGCGGTGCCGTCGAACTGTGCCAGGCCGTGGGTATCGGTCGGAAAGTGCGCAGGCACCCAGTCCAGAATCACGCCGATTTCCGCCTGATGGCAGGCGTCCACAAAGGCCGCAAAATCTTCAGGCGACCCATAGCGGGCGGTCGGGGCGAACTGGGCGAGCAGTTGGTAACCCCACGAACCACCAAACGGGTGTTCCATGATTGGCATCAACTCGATGTGAGTGAAACCCAGCTCCTTGATGTACGGAATCAGACGATCCGCCAGCTCGCGCCAATTGTACTGACGCCACGTGTCACCCTCCTCGTTCTGCTCCATCTGCCATGAGCCCGCGTGGAGCTCATAGATCGACAAGGGCGCAGCTACGTCATGACGCTTGGCACGCGATTCCAGCCAGTCGTGGTCATTCCAGTCGAAATGCAACGGTGCCGAGACCTTGGACGCGGTGTCGGGTGGCAGTGTAGTCGCCAGTGCCATCGGGTCGCATTTGAGCGGAAGAATACCGTGAGCACCCAGGATTTCGTATTTGTAGACCTCGCCCGGTTGCAGGCGCGGAACGAAGATTTCCCAGACGCCCGTCGGATGACGCAAACGCATCGGATGGCGACGCCCGTCCCAGTTGTTGAAGCTGCCGACCACGGAAACCCGTCGGGCATTCGGTGCCCAGACGGCAAACCGTACGCCGTCTACGCCACTCACATTGGTCACTTGCGCGCCCATGCAGCTGCTCAAGTCGCGGTGATTACCCTCGGCGAACAGGTACAGGTCCATCTCGCCCAGAAGCGGGCCATAGCTGTAAGGGTCTTCAGTGATCTGTTCGCCGCCCGCCCAGTTGATCTTCAACTGGTAAGGCTGCGGGTGATCAAGATGACCGATAAAGAAACCAGGGACGTCGCTCATTTCAAGCTCACCCAGTTCCCGGCCATCTTCCGGCGAGAGCAAGCGCACACTCAAGGCACCCGGCAGGTAGGCACGGACGAACTGTCCACTGCCACCATCACCATGAGGGCCGAGAATAGAAAACGGGTCGCGATGTTCAGCACGGATCAACGCATCCATGTCCACGGCGGCGGGCATCGCCTGACGACGCATAACGGTTTTGTCAGGTGCATTCATATTGGCTCTCCATCAGACAGGTGCAGCAATCCACGCAAGCCTTGCAACGGCACAGCCAGCCAGCTCGGGCGATTCTCGGCTTCGTAGATTACTTCATAAGCGGCTTTTTCCAGGGTGAACAATTCCAGTGCGGCGTCCTCCCCGTTCGAATCTTTCCAGGTGTGGGCCATATCGGTGGTCGCAGCGCGATACCCCTCGATGAAAGCCTCACGGGCCTGGGACAAATAGGTACTGGCCACCCGTTTACGGGCGCCAGCGGCCTCCTCGGACGTATCCACGCTTTGCGCGCTGCGCACGGCCATGGCCGCAGCGTAGTCGAAAGACCGCAAAACGCCGCTTACATCCTTGAACGGGCTGTGTTTGGCCCGTCGCTCGCTCAGCGCACGCGCAGGTTCGCCCTCGAAATCAATCAGGTAGGCATCGCCTTTTACGACAAGCACCTGACCCAAATGCAAGTCGCCATGTACACGTATACGCAAGCCGCCTACCGCGCGGCTGGCAAGACTTGCCACATGCTGCTGGATGCGCTGGCGCTGACTGATAAGGTCATCCACCAGTTGTTGATCGTCCGCGTCGAGGTCGGCCTTGCGCTGCTCAAGCAGTTGCAGGGCACGTTCCAATTGAGCAAAAACGCTTTTCGCCGCCGCCTCGCTATCTTCGTGGCTCGTCACTTCAACAGCGAAGTCCGCATTGTCAGTCGGCGCGGCCAGCATCTGGTGCATCTCACCCAGACGCTGCCCCAGGCTTCGGGAAAAGTCTGCAAGCTCAAGCAGCGCGTTGTAATGCTGTTCCTGGCCAGAAATACCATGCGCCAGTTCATCACGCACAGCACGCTCCAGATTGTTCTGGGTCCACTCCCACGCATCGCCCTGATTGCTCAGATAACCTTGGGCAATCATCAGCAGATGCGGCTGACCGTCATGGCCCACTCGCACCACCGAACCCAGCAAGGGCGAAATGTTGCGATAACCGGCATTGGTGAGATAAGCCCCCATTTCCAGCTCCGGGTGAGTACCGGCGCTGACTTTACGGATCATCTTGAGAACCAGAGCCGTGCCTACCACCACCGAACTGTTGGACTGTTCGGCGGACAGGTAGCGGACCTCGGACTCGCTGTGCAGCCCCAGCGGCGCAAGTTGAGCGGTCTGTTCAAAGCGCAGCTCGCCGTCTTCGCACGGGATGACGGTTTCGGACTGCATCCCGTCAATGACCGAGCGAATGAAAGTTTCCAGGGTGAACGCATCCGTAATCAGACCCACCTGGCGGCCGCGACGAACACGGGCCAATGCCAGTTGTTGAGGCAGCGCACTGCTGATCTCTTCTTCCCCGAGCAAACCGAAAGGCAATTGATAGCGCTCAGTCTGCTCACCTGCCGTCACCTCGACTTCGTTGAGCAGCACGGGGTGTGCCGGGTCGCCAAAGCGAACGGCATAGGCAATGTTGACTCGCTCGATGGGCTTGTCCTTACCCGCGAACCAACGGCGCTTGGGCAGATAAACAGGCAGCGAGGTTTTTTCCATGGTGCCGCGCAAGGGCTCATCCAGCAGCTCCTCGAGACGCGTCTTGAGCACCAGGGTCGGGAAGTCCGGCATGCTTTGCGCCGGTTCGACGTGCCAACTGGGCATTTGATTCTCCGAAGCCAGTAAAAACCAATAAAAACCATAGGGCGGCAGTGTGAGCAGGTAACTCAGGTGGCCAATCGGCGGAAACGCGCTGCCCCCCAGCATCTCGACCGGTACGGTGCCGGCGTAAGCCGACAGTTCCAGCTCGGCGGCCTGGGCTGCGCTTGAAACGTTAGCCACGCACAACACGATTTCACTGTGGCCATCGGGTGCGGTGTATTCACGGAGGTACGCGAGGATTCGCCGATTGGACGGCGAAAGCATCTTGAGCGTACCGCGGCCAAACGCTTTCTGCTGCTTGCGCACGCTCAACATGCGACGATTCCAGTTCAACAGCGAATGCGGATCGCGCTCCTGACTCTCCACGTTCACTGACTGGTAACCGTACATCGGGTCCATGATCGGCGGCAGCACCAGGCTCGCCGGATCGGCGCGCGAGAAGCCACCGTTGCGGTCAATCGACCACTGCATCGGTGTACGCACGCCGTCACGGTCGCCCAGATAAATGTTGTCGCCCATGCCTATCTCGTCACCGTAGTAGAGCGTGGGTGTGCCAGGCATGGACAGCAACAGGCTGTTAAGCAGCTCGACCCGACGACGATCACGTTCCACCAACGGCGCAAGACGGCGACGAATACCCAGATTTATTCGCGCGCGGCGGTCAGCGGCGTAGTAATTCCAGAGGTAGTCACGCTCACGATCCGTGACCATTTCCAGCGTCAACTCATCATGGTTGCACAGGAAGATCGCCCATTGGCAATTGGCTGGAATTTCCGGGGTCTGACGCAGAATGTCAGTGATCGGAAAGCGATCCTCCTGTGCCAGCGCCATGTACATGCGCGGCATCAAAGGAAAGTGGAATGCCATGTGGCATTCATCGCCATCAGGCCCCTTACTGTCACCGAAGTACAGCTGCGTGTCTTCAGGCCATTGATTGGCCTCTGCCAGCAGCATGCGGTCCGGGTAATGCGCGTCGATCTCGGCACGAATACGCTTGAGCACCTGATGGGTTTCCGGCAGGTTCTCGTTATTGGTGCCATCGCGCTCGATCAGGTAAGGAATCGCGTCCAGGCGCAGTCCATCGATGCCCATGTCCAGCCAGAAGCGCATGACGTCCAGCACCGCATCCATCACCGCCGGGTTATCGAAATTCAAATCCGGCTGGTGTGAATAGAAACGGTGCCAGAAGTACTGGCACGCGACCGGATCCCAGGTCCAGTTGGAGCTTTCAGTGTCCAGAAAGATGATCCGCGTGCCTTCATACTTCTGATCGGTGTCCGACCATACATAGAAATCACGGGCCTTTGAGCCCCGTTTGGCGTGCCGGGCCTTCTGGAACCATGGGTGCTGATCCGAGGTGTGGTTGATGACCAGCTCGGTGATCACCCGCAAACCGCGCTTGTGCGCCTGCGCGATGAACCGCTTGGCGTCGGCCATGGTGCCGTAATCGCTGTGCACGTCCCGATATTCGGAAATGTCATAGCCATCGTCCCGACGCGGCGATGGGTAAAAAGGCAGCAGCCAGATCGTGTTCACACCCAGCTCGGCAATATAGTCGAGCTTGTCGATCAGGCCTGCAAAATCGCCGATTCCGTCGTTATTGGAGTCGTAAAACGATTTCACATGCACTTGATAAATCACCGCGTCCTTGTACCAGAGCGGATCTTTGATGAATGCCGCGTCATCGGGCTTCTTCGCCATGACTGACTCCTTCCGGTTTTACTGCGCGACCTGGATACGCCAGATACCAAAGGGTTGATACGACGGGTCAATGCGCATCCATTGCACCTTGCCGTACCAGTTCCAGCGATGCCCGGTCATCAAATCCTCGCCGGACGTCACTGCATCGTCAGGCAAGCCCATCTCCCAAAGCGGCAATTCGAAGTGCGCTTCCTGAACGTTATTCGGGTCCAGGTTGACCGCAATCAGAATGAAGTTGCTGCCGTCCGGCGAGCGCTTGCAGAAGTAAAGAATGTTGTCGTTCCAGACGGTCAACAACTTCAAGCCCAAATGCGTCTGCAACGCCGGGTTTTGACGACGGATACGGTTCAGTTGGGCGATCTCGGCAATGATATTGCCGGGTGCCGTGAAGTCCCGGACGCGAATCTCGTACTTCTCGGAATCCAGGTATTCTTCTTTGCCGGGAATCGGTGCCGACTCGCACAGCTCGAACCCTGAATACATGCCCCACAAGCCAGAGCCCATGGTTGCCAGCGCTGCGCGGATCAGGAAGCCAGGACGCCCTGAGTCATGCAGGAAGTGCGGGTTGATGTCCGGTGTATTGACGAAGAAGTTAGGACGGTAGCAATCGCGCCAAGGAACATCATTCAACTGAGCAAAATACTCGGACAGCTCGGCCTTGGTATTGCGCCACGTGAAGTAGGTGTAGCTCTGCGAATAACCGACCTTGCCCAGTCGCGCCATCATGGCGGGTTTGGTAAAGGCCTCGGCGAGAAACATCACGTCAGGGTGCTGGCCGCGCACCTCACCAATCATCCACTGCCAAAACGGCAACGGCTTGGTGTGCGGGTTGTCGACACGAAAGATCTTCACGCCCTCCTCAACCCAGCCCAGCACGATGTCGCGCAGTTCCAGCCACAAGCCCGGAATCGCGTCCGGCGCGTAAAAGTCGACGTTGACGATGTCCTGATATTTCTTCGGCGGGTTTTCCGCATAACGGATGGTCCCGTCCGGACGCCACGAGAACCAGCCCGGGTGTTGCTTGAGCCACGGGTGATCCTGAGAACACTGAATGGCGAAATCCAGGGCGATTTCCAGGCCATGATCCGCCGCGGCTGCGACCAGCCTGCGGAAGTCTTCACGACTGCCCAGTTGCGGGTGGATGGCTTCATGACCGCCGTCTTCGCTGCCAATGGCGTACGGGCTACCCGGATCATCCGGCCCTGCTGTCAGGGAGTTGTTCGGACCTTTGCGGTGTGCGCGACCAATCGGGTGGATGGGCGGAAAATAAAGCACATCGAAGCCCATGTCGCGAATCATCGGCAGGCGGGCATGCACGTCATTGAAGGTACCGTGACGTGCCGGGTCGTCAGTGATCGAGCGCGGGAACAGCTCATACCAGCTGGCGAACTGAGCGAGCTCGCGTTCTATGTCGAGCGGAAATTCCGCGCTTCGGCTCAAAAACGCGTGGTTATCGGCCTGCTTCATCAGCGCGGCAGTTTCACTGTGCAGCAGCAAGGCGACCTTGTCGTCGTTGTCGGACTGCCCGAGACGCGCCAATACACTTTCCAGCGCTTGACGCTGCTCGCCCTGACTGCGCTCTACAGCATGCGCCAGGTGAATGCGGCCTTCTTCCAGCTCCAGCTCGAGTGAGACGCCAGCGCCGAACTTTTTCTCCAGTTCATAGCGATAGCTGCCGAACTGGTCGATCCAGGCTTCGAGGCGGAATACATAGCGCTCGACAGAGGTCGGGGTGAACTCACCGATCCAGCTGTCATTACCCAATTCGCTCATTGCAGCGGTGTGCCAGGTTTCTTCATTCACAGCACGCCAGCGAATACTGACCGCCATCTTGTCGTGGCCGTCCGCGTACACCTTGCTGGTGACAGTCACTGGCTGGCCAATGATCCCTTTGGCTGCAAACTGCCCGCCATCGATCACCGGCAACGTGTCTTCGATCACGATGCGCGGCAACTGCAGGGCTTGGGTCAACGACAAGGGACGACTTGGGTGCACAATTTCCGAGGCCAGGGAATCCGGGCCGTATGGCTGTTCATTCATCGAGCATCACTCCTTCACGCCCCAGGGACGCTCCTGTGCAATCCGTGCAATTGAAAAAAATAAACGATACGGCAGCACAAATCCCCCACGCGCTGACAACTCGCCTGATTCGGCTGCCTAGTTTCCGAGCGGTCTGCGTAACTAAAGTTCAAAGGTTTTGAGAATGGGACAAAAGCGTTTCAGAGCATAGCGCAGCGTTCACAATCCGGCTGCCGTGCGGCGAGTCGCTTGCAGGCCACGGCGCAGCAGCGATCGGATTGAATCATCAGGAAAGGACGACAGTCGAAACAAAGCCAACAGGCCAACAAGGAGGCTGAAGCCATGAACATCCCGATTCCGCCAGAACCGACAGACCCGAACATTGATGACCCTCCCGTTCCCGTACCACCACCGAACGAGGAGCCGCCTTCGACGGTGCCGCCGGTGATCGATCCGCCCGTGGGTGATCCACCGGCTACGCAGCCGCCCGTCATCGTCTGACCGATGTCTGGCACGCTATGGATCTTCTGACCCGTCGCTCTCCAGGGAATTTTCGGGGCTACGAGACTTTTCTGGACGGGTCAGTTTTCACGGTGACCGTCATGACGGGTTGAGTCACCCTCCTGCGTGCCGCGGGGTGCATTCAGGAATGGACAGGCGATACTCGCTTCCGCTTTGTCGCAGAGTGCCTGTCAGCGACCACCCGCCAGGTCAAGGAATGTGCCAGTCGCGTAAGACGCCTTGTCCGATAGCAACCACAGGATGCCTTCGGCCACCTCTTCTGCACGGCCACCTCGACCCATTGGCAATGAGCCTTCCAGCTTGCTGACCCGAAACGGATCGCCGCTCATGGCGTGAAAGTCGGTAAAGATAAAGCCAGGTCTGACCGCGTTGACCCTGATGTTCTCTGCAGCCACCTCTTTCGACAGCCCGAGGGTAAAGCTATCCAGCGCGCCCTTGGAAGCTGCGTAATCCACGTACTCGCCCGCAGACCCCAATCTGGCTGCGGCCGAAGACACATTGACGATGCTGCCCCCCGCTCCGCCATGACGTGGTGACATGCGCAGCAACGCATGCTTGCTGCACAGCATCGGACCCACCACATTACTCATCATCATCTTGAGCAAACGAAACTCGGACATCTCTTCGACACGCGACGCCTGTGCCAGCGTGCCTGCATTGTTCACCAGATGCGTGACACGTCCCAACTCTGCGTCGACACGCGCATAAAGGCGAATGATCTCGTCCTCGTTACTGACATCAGCCTGCACAGTAATCGCTTGTGCGCCCAGCGCCCTGACCTGGGCGCAGGTCTTTTCGGCGGCTGCATGATCCGACAGGTAATTGATGCAGATTCGATAGCCTTGTGACGCGGCAAGCACTGCCGTGGCGGCACCTATCCCGCGAGAGCCGCCTGTAATGATGAGGACCTTTTCCATGAATGTGTCTCTTGCCCTTCTTCGAAAACCGACTGTGTACGACGGATAGGCAATGGATGAGTGCGATTGCCTGCCCTTGGTAACGATCCTGCCAGTGTTTCAAAGCAGACGCCATCGTCATGCTTCAGCTCGCGGCAGCTGGCCGCGCAACTGCCTGCGCTTCCAGCCGCGCCTCCACAATACGGATATCGTCCAGAAAGCGCTGGGCGGGCAGCGGATGCCCGAGCAGAAACCCCTGCAGGGCATTACAGCCCAGACTGGTCAGGAAATCCTGCTGAACCACCGTTTCGACGCCCTCGGCAACGATACGCAGATTCAGTGCCTGACCCACCGCAATGATTGCGGACACGATGGCGGCGTCGTCGCTGTCGTGCTCCAGGTCGCGGACAAACCCGCGATCAATCTTGATTTCATTGGCGGGCAGGCGCTTGAGGTACATGAGACTGGAGTAACCGGTTCCGAAATCATCAATGGAAAGATCGACGCCCATTTCGGACAGTTGCCTGAGCACCGCCATGCTGGCGTCGGCATCACTCATGGCTGTCGTTTCGGTGATTTCCAGCGTCAGGCAGTTGGCGGGCAACGCATGACGGGCCAGCGTATCGGCCACTGTATTGACCAGCCCTGCATGACAGAACTGCAACGCCGACAGGTTGACCGCGATACGCCAGTGGACATAGCCCTCGTTGAACCATTCGCGCATCTGCCGGCAGGCTTCGTCGAGCACCCATTCACCGATCTGAATGATCAGTCCCGTCTTCTCGGCCAACTCGATAAACGTAGCCGGGCTCAGAAGCCCTTGTTCGGGATGATTCCAACGCAGCAGGGCCTCAGCCCCTGTGGGCCGGCCGGTCAACGCATCGAATTTTGGCTGGTAATGCAGGCAGAAATGCCTGTGCCTGACCGCCGTGCGCAGATCCTGTAAAAGCTGTAGCTGGTTGCGGGCGTTGCTGTTCATGGAAGCTTCAAAGAAGCTGTAACCGTTCTTGCCGGCCGCCTTGGTGTGGTACATCGCAGCATCTGCATTGACCAACAACTGGTGCTGCGTGTCGCCGTTGCCGGGGTACATGCAAATGCCGATACTCAGGGATATCTGCACCGGATGCTCACCGATATCGAACGGTTGAGCGATCACGCTCACCTGCCGCGCAGCAACTCCCGCCGCATCCTGGGCATCGTCCAGCTCCATCAGCAGTACGAATTCATCGCCTCCGATCCTGGCGAGCGTGTCGTAATGGTCCAGGTTTTCACGCAATCGCGTGGCGACCTCGCTCAACAACAGATCGCCGATATGATGCCCAAAGGCGTCGTTAACCGGCTTGAAGCCGTCCAGATCCATGAACATCAACGCAAAGCAGCCGCCCTGCTCGTTGATCTTTTTCATGGCCCGTTCGATGCGGTCCGTCAACAGGGCTCTGTTCGGCAACCCCGTCAGGTTGTCATGCAGGGCCAGGTGAGTCAGCTCCTGATTGGCCTTGATCAGCGACTGGGCAAGAACCGTGGTGCGCGCTTCAAGCCGGGCGTCGAGAATACAGGCCGACAGCGCAATGCTGAGCACCGCAAGGCTGGTGACCAGCACCAGCTTGTCCAGCCCATCAGGGCCGAAGCCACTGGCCAGCGCACCGCAATAACTGCCTTCGGGAAAACTGGCAGCCGCCATTGCGGTGTAGTGCATGCCGACAATGGCACAGCCCATGACGACCGCTGCTGCGGCGCGCACCAACTCTATTTTCGGTACGCTCCCACGTAACCGGAAAGCGATCCAGAGCGCCAAGCCCGACGCTGAAATCGCGATGACCAGAGAGAGACTGAACAGGGCCGGGTCGTAATCAATGCCCGGCTGCATCCGCATGGCGGCCATGCCGGTGTAATGCATGGCGGTGATGCCAAGCCCCATGAACAGCGCGCCCAGGCCCAATTGCAGTACCGGCAATTGCGGCTGATTGACGAGCCACAAGGCAAAACCGGATGACATCACGGCAATCAGCAATGAGCAGAGGGTCAGCGGGATGTCGTAGCCAAGGCCCAACGGCAGCTCGAACGCCAGCATGCCAA
Organism: Pseudomonas triticifolii; assembly: GCF_014358015.1. Lineage (GTDB taxonomy): Bacteria > Pseudomonadota > Gammaproteobacteria > Pseudomonadales > Pseudomonadaceae > Aquipseudomonas > Aquipseudomonas triticifolii. The sequence continues at coordinate 522,900 of NZ_JACONV010000001.1, forward strand.
TGAAATGCATCGACCATATGCCGATACCCATCGCCACAGCACCGCCGCCTATCCACAAATACACAGCGCGCCCCTTCGCCGATGCAATGCGGCCAGCCAGGTCAAGTGCGGTATAGGAGGCCAGCACCGCCACCAGGACGGAGATCACGACAAGCGAAGGGATGTAACTGCCAACCAACATGGACGCACCCGCGAAACCCAATGAACGCGTCCATGCCGATATGATGGGGCTAATTGTACCCAGTTGCTGCGAAATGTCGCGGTAACTGGTCGCAAATATGGCACTGAGCCATTATTTTATTAGGTGTGGGGTCAGTTGAAGGTGCGCCTTGCATCCCGCTCCGGCCTGAGGCTCAATCGCGGCGCGTCAGATCAAGCTCCGCGTCCCAGCCGCCGCCCAATGCAGCAATCAGTTGAACGCTGGCCACAAGACGACTTTGCAGCACGTTCAAAACGCTGCGTTCATTGCTCAGCGCAGTCGTCTGCACGTTGACCACATCCAGATAACCGATAAGACCGGCCTTGTACTGATTACTGGTCAGACGCAGCGACTCACGCGCCGAAGCGAGCGCTTCCTGACGCACCGAAGCCTCCTCTTCGTACACCTTGAGCTGAATCAGGTAATTCTCCACCTCACGAAAACCGTCGAGCACGGTCTGGCGGTATTGTGCGACCGTCTGGTCGTAGACCGCCTCGGTACGCTCCACCTCCGCCGAACGTCGGCCACCGTCGAACAGGGTCAACGCAAGTTGCGGCCCTACCGACCAGAATCGATTCGGCAGGCTGATCCAGTTGGAGAACGTACTGCTGCTATAGCCACCGCTGAGGCTGAGGGTCAGGTCAGGGTAATAAGCCGCCTTGGCAATCCCGATATTGGCGTTTGCAGCCATGACCGAGCGCTCGGCAGCGGCAATGTCCGGGCGTCGCTCAAGCAGTTGCGATGGCAGGCCCGGCGGAATGGCAGGCAGACCCGGTATGGAGGTCGTGGCCTGCAGATTGAAATCGGCCGGCGCCATGCCCATCAGCACGGCGATGGCGTTCTCGAATTGCGCACGCTGCCAGACCAGATCGATCAGGTCAGCCTGGGTGCCTTTGAGCTGGGTCTGCGCCTGAGCCACGGCATCACGCCCGGAAATACCGGCGCGATACTGGTTCTGGGTCAGGGTCAGCGAGCGCTGATAGGCGTCAACCGTGGCTTCCAGCAAGCGCTTCTGCTCGTCGATCACCCGCAGCTGGAGGTAGTTCTGCACCAGCTCCGATTGCAGGCTCAACTGCATGGCGGCCAGATCGGCCAGACTGGCCTGGGCGCTGGCGCTGTCAGCCTCAAGACCACGTCGTAGCTTGCCCCAGACATCGGCCTCCCAACTGACACCCAACTGGGCGTTGTACGTCTCGCGGATACCTGAATTGAGGTTGCTGCTGCCCGACGTGCTGCTGCCGGTTCCCTGGCTGGAACGGGTTTTCCCTGTCGTCAGGTCGAGCGTCGGGAAAAATGCGGCACGCGAACTGCGCACCAGCGCCTGCGCCTGTCGGTACTGAGCCTCGTACTGGGCCACGGTCTGGTTGGAGCTGTTGAGGCGCTCCACCAGCGCGTTGAGCGTGGTGTCGCCATACACTTCCCACCATGCACCCCTGGCGTGAGCATCGTCCCTGGGCGTCGCCTGGCGCCAGCCCTGCACAGCCTTGAACTGCGCAGGGGCCGCCATTTCCGGTCGCTGGTAATCCGGGCCGACCGCGCAGGCGCTCAGCACCAACGCACATAGCCCCATGCCAAGCGGGCGAAGCAGCCATCTGTGATTGAGTTTGCAGGCCAGACTATCGGTCATAACGGAGTTTCCAGAGCAGCATCGGTACGAACGCCCCGCCACCGGCTGAAACGGTGACGCAAACGGTCGAGATAAAGGTAAACCACAGGGGTGGTGTAAAGCGTCAGCACCTGACTGAAAATCAGGCCGCCGATGATGGTAAGGCCCAGCGGCTTGCGCATTTCAGCCCCCTCGGCAGTGCTCAGCAACAGGGGCAAAGCCCCCAGAATGGCCGCCATGGTCGTCATCAGAATCGGCCGTAAGCGCTGCAGACAGGCACTGCGGATGGACTCCTGGGGGCTCATGCCCTGCTCACGTTCCAGATGCAAGGCAAGGTCGATCATCATGATTGCGTTCTTTTTCACCACGCCGATCAACAGGAAGAGCCCCAGCAGCGAGATCAGGCTGAACTCGCTGCGCAACACATAAATGGTCAACAAGGCGCCTACGCCTGCAGATGGGAGAGTCGACAGGATCGTCAGCGGATGGATGTAACTTTCATAGAGAATACCCAGCACCAGGTACACCGCCAGCAACGCGCCGAGAATCATCCAGGGCTGGCTTTTCTGAGTGGCGGCAAACGCATCGGCGGTACCCGCCATCTTGGAAATGATGTCGGCAGGCAGGCCAATGCCTGCAATGGCGCGCTCGATGGCCACGGTGGCCTGATCCAGGCTCACACCTTCAGCGAGGTCAAATGAAATGTTTTCAGACGCAAACTGGCCATCGTGTGAAACCCGGTCGTTCTCCAGGCTGCGCTCGTAATGCGCGATGCTTGATAATGGAACCCGCTGTCCATCGGCGGTGATCACCTGAACCTGCTCGAGCGTGACGGGATCCTGGGCGTACTTGGGATTAACCTCCATCACCACCTGATACTGGTTCAGGCTGTCATAAATAGTGGAGACCTGACGCTGGCTGTAGGCATTGTTGAGCACGGCCGTGACCATGTTCATGTCGATACCCAATCGTTTGGCAGTGTCGCGATTGACGATCAGCGTGACCTGTTGCGCACCGCGTCCTTCTCGTGCGTCGATGGCCGTCAGCTGCGGCAACGACTTGAGCGCGGCGACGATTTTCGGATACCACTCGCGCAGGCTGTTCAGGTCGGCGCTCTGCACGACATATTGATACTGCGAGCTGGTCTGCTCGCGGCCGCCCCCTAGTTGCAGGTCCTGGTCCGGTGCAAGGAACAGACGCCCGCCCGGCACGTGCGGCAGGTTCTTGCGCAGCCGTTCGACCACCTTTTCCGCCGACAGCTTGCGCTCGGCAATGGGCTTGAGGCGCACGATCATGAACGCGTTGTTGGTGCCGCCGCTGCCGCCGATGAAACCGGCGACACTCTGTACCGCCGGGTCCGCCAACACTGCCCGGCGGAAAATCTCCATCTTGGGCTGCATCACCTTGAACGACAGGCCATCGTCACCGCGCACGAAGCCCATCAACTGACCGGTGTCCTGCTGTGGCAGAAAAGTCTTGGGCACCACGACGTACAGCGCGACGTTGACCACGATGGTGATCAACAGACTCAACAGGGTCAGGCGGGGATGCCGAAGCACCCAACCCAGAGAGCGGTCGTAAGCTGCAACCATACGGTCGTTGACCCGCTCACTCCAGCGCTGAAAAGCGTTCTCCTGCTCCACTTCGCGAGGTTTCAGCCAACGCGCGCAGAGCATAGGCGTCAGGGTCAGGGACACGATCAGCGAAACGACGATGGCCACCGACAGGGTGATCGAAAACTCCCGGAACAGACTTTCCACCAGTCCGCCCATGAACAGAATCGAAACGAACACTGCCACCAGCGAGACGTTCATCGACAGCAGCGTGAAGCCGACTTCCTTGGCTCCCAGAAAAGCTGCCTTCATGGGATCCAGGCCGTTGTGGATGTGCCTGGAGATGTTCTCAAGCACCACAATGGCGTCGTCCACCACCAGGCCCGTGGCGAGGATCAGGGCCATCAGCGACAGGTTGTTCAGGGAAAACCCGCACAGGTACATGATCGCGAAGGTGCCCACCAGCGAAACCGGTACCGCAAGCGTCGGGATCAGCGACGCCCGGAAACTGCCCAGAAACAGGAACACCACCAGCACCACCAGCACCACAGCGATCAACAGCGTCATTTCCGCTTCATGCAGCGTTGCGGTGATAACCGGAGAACGGTCCATGGCGATGTCAAGTTTCACGCTGGCCGGCAGCACGGCCTGCAAGGCCGGCAACTGGGCCTTTATCTGAGCAACCGTTTCAATGATGTTGGCACCGGCCTGACGGTTGATCACCAACAGCACCGCCTGATCATCGTTGAAGAATCCGCTGTTGTAGCGGTTCTCGACTGCATCGCTGACCTTGGCTACATCCTTGAGGCGCAGCGTTGCACCATCCTGGTAACGAATGATCAGCGGCGCATAGTCCTTGGCTTTCTCCAACTGGTCGTTGGCCTGCACCTGCCAATTGTTCTGACCGTCTTCGACCGAGCCTTTCGGGCGTCGCACGTTGCTGCCGGTGATCGCGTTACGCACATCGTCCAGGGATACCCCGTATTGCGAGAGCATCTGTGGCTCCAGCTCGATGCGCACAGCAGGCAGCGAACTGCCGCCGATCTGCACCTCGCCTACCCCGGTCACCTGCGACAGGCTCTGCGACAGGATGGTCGAGGCCAGGTCGTACATCTGGCCTTTTTCCAGTACGGTCGACGTCAGGGACAGCACCATGATCGGTGCCTGTGAAGGGTTGACCTTCTTGTAAGTCGGCATGCTGCGCATGCCGCTGGGCAGCAGGTTGCGCGATGCGTTGATGGCCGCCTGAACCTCGCGGGCAGCGCCGTTGATATCGCGATCCAGATCGAACTGCAGAATCACCCGCGTCGAGCCCTGGCTCGAGTTGCTGGTCATGGTGTTGACGCCGGCAATCGTCCCCAGCGAACGTTCCAGAGGCGTGGCAACGCTCGACGCCATGATTTCCGGGCTGGCGCCTGGCAGGCTGGCAGAGACCACAATGACCGGGAAATCCATGTTGGGCAGCGGCGCAACGGGCAACAACCGAAAACTGACCGCGCCCAGCAGCATGATTGCCAGGCTCAGCAGGACGGTGGCGACCGGTCGACGGATGAACGGCGCTGAAAGGTTCATGCGTCAGCCTGTTCCAGTCGGGTTGGCGCGGCGGGTTTACGACGCCAGCGACGCCCCAGCCGGTCGAAATACAGATAGATCACCGGTGTGGTGAACAGGGTCAGCACCTGACTCAGCAACAGTCCGCCGACCATCACCAGACCCAGAGGCTGACGCAGCTCAGCGCCAGAGCCGGTGGCGAGCATCAACGGGATGGCGCCGAACAAGGCGGCAAGCGTCGTCATGAGAATCGGACGGAAGCGTAACAACGCGGCTTCATAGATGGCCGTCTCTGGATCGACGCCTCGATTGCGCTCGGCGTCCAGGGCGAAGTCGATCATCATGATGGCGTTCTTCTTGACGATACCGATCAGCAGAATGATGCCAATGATGGCGATCATGCCCAGATCGTTGCCGCTGATCAGCAGCGCCAGCAAGGCCCCGACCGCCGCCGAAGGCAAGGTCGACAGAATGGTGATCGGGTGAATGTAGCTCTCGTACAGCACACCCAGCACGATGTACATGGTCACCACTGCCGCCAGAACCAGCAGCAGCGTGCTGGACAGCGAGGCCTGGAATGCCTCTGCGGCACCCTGGAACTGGGTCTGCACGCCAATCGGCATGCCGATGTCTTTCTGCACCTGCTCGATAACCTCGACTGCCTCGCCCAAGGCAACGTTCGGCGCGAGGTTGAAAGACATCATCACCGCAGGAAACTGACCGATATGGGCAATCGCCAATTGCGCCTGACGCTGCTCGACACGTGCCAGGCTCGACAGTTTGACCTGAGCGCCGTCAGTGGTTTTCACGTGAATCTGTTCCAGTGCCTGAGGCCCCAACTCACTGCTGGACGCCGCCTGCAGGACCACGCGGTACTGGCTGGCCTGGGTATAGATGGTGGATATCTGCCGTTGACCGAATGCGTCGTACAACGCATCAGTGATGTTCGCCACAGTGACGCCGACCCGGCTGGCCGCATCGCGGTCGATCAGCAGGTACACCTGCAGACCCTTGTCCTGCAGATCGCTGGCAACGTCGGTGAGCTCAGGCCGTTTGGCCAGTGCGTCCACCAGCTTCGCGCTCCAGTCGCTGAGCAGCTCGGCATCAGGTGACGACATGCTGAACTGGTATTGAGTGCGACTCACCCTGTCCTCGATGGTGAGGTCCTGCACCGGCTGCATGAACAGACGAATATCCGAGCGCTTGTCGACTTCCGGCTGGATCCGCTGAATGATCTGCGCCGCCGTCAGGTCTCGCTCGCTGTGAGGTTTGAGGTTGATCAGCAGTCGTCCGCTATTGAGCGTGGCGTTATCGCCATCTACGCCGATGTACGAAGACAGGCTCGCGACATCAGGGTCTCTGAGGATGATGTCTGCCAGCGCCTGCTGACGCTCACTCATGGCCTTGAACGAGACCGACTGGGGCGCTTCGGAAATACCCTGAATAACACCGGTGTCCTGCACCGGAAAGAACCCTTTTGGCACCGCGATATACAACACAACGGTGAGGCCCAGTGTGGCGATGGCGACCAGCAGCGTCAGCGGCTGATGCTTGAGCACCCAGCGCAGGCCCCGGCTGTAGACCTCGATAAGCCAGTCGATCCAGGCACCGCTGGCGCGGTAGAAACGGCCCTGTTCTTCTTCTTTGGGTTCGCGCTTGAGCAGACGTGCGCACATCATCGGCGTCAGGGTCAGCGATACCACCAGGGAGATCAGGATCGCGACGGCAAGCGTAATCGCGAATTCGCGAAACAGGCGTCCGACGACATCGGCCATGAACAGCAGCGGAATCAGTACGGCGATCAGCGAAAGGGTCAGGGAAATCAGGGTAAAGCCAATCTGCTTCGCCCCTTTCAAGGCGGCCTGCATCGGCGTCTCGCCTTCCTCGATGTGACGGGAGATGTTCTCCAGCATCACGATGGCATCGTCCACCACAAAGCCGGTCGCGATGGTCAGCGCCATCAGGGTCAGGTTATTGATCGAAAACCCGGCAAGGTACATGACGCCGAAGGTGCCGACCAGCGACAACGGCACGGCAATCGACGGGATGATGGTGGCGCTCAAACGACGCAGGAACAGGAACGTGACCAGCACCACCAGCACGATCGCAATCAGCAATTCGTGCTGAACGTCGGTGACGGAGGCACGGATAGTCTGGGTACGGTCGGTCAGCACCGTCACATCCAGACCGGCGGGCAGGTTGTCGGTGATCGCCGGCAGCATGGCCTTGATCCGGTCAACCACGTCGATGACGTTGGCGCCCGGCTGGCGCTGAATATTGAGCAGCACTGCCTGGCTGCGATTGGCCCAGGCGGCCAGGCGCTCGTTTTCCGCGCCATCCACGATGGTTGCCACATCCTTCAGACGCAGTGGCGCGCCGTCCTTGTAGGCCAGAATGAGGTTGGCGTATTCCTCTGGCGACTTGAGCTGGTCGTTCGCATCCAGCATCGACACCCGCGTCGGACCGTCGAAGTTGCCTTTGGGCTGATTGACGTTGGAGGCGCTGATCAGCGTACGCACATCGGCAAGATTAAGGCTATTGGCAGCCAGCGCCTCGGGATTGACCTTGATCCGCACCGCCTGACGCTGACCACCGGCAATGCTGACCAGCCCGACGCCACTGATCTGCGAGATCTTCTGCGCCATGCGTGTGTCGACCAGATCATTGAGTTTGGGCAACAGCATCGTTTTCGAGGTGATCGCCAGGGTCAGCACCGGGGTGTCGGCCGGGTTGACCTTGTTGTAGACCGGCGGTGCGGGCAAGTCGTTAGGCAACAGGTTGGTGGCACCATTGATCGCCGCCTGCACTTCCTGCTCGGCCACGTCCATATTGATTTCAAGGCTAAACCGCAGAGTGATCACCGAAGCACCGCCCGAGCTGGTCGACGCCATCTGGGTCAGCCCAGGCATCTGCCCGAATTGACGCTCGAGAGGTGCGGTCACGGCACTGGTCATCACTTGCGGGCTGGCACCGGGGTACAGCGTCATGACGCGAATGGTCGGGTAATCCACCTGCGGCAGCGCCGAGACAGGCAACAGGCCGTAGGCGATCAGGCCAGCCAGCACGATCGCCAGCATGCTCAGCGTGGTGGCGACCGGGCGCAGGATGAACAGGCGAGACATGTTCATACGCTTGGTTTATCCGCCTTCAGAACCGACGCCGATTTGTCCGTCTTCGGGTCCGGCTTGCCCTGCAGCTTTTGCGCAGGACCTGCAGGAACATCCTTGCTGTCGTTGACCACTTCCACTTCTGCACCATCGCGCAGGCGATCAGTGCCTTCAAGCACGACGCGCTCTCCGGCGGCCAGGCCTTCGGTGATGACGGTGTAAGTTTCGTTGCTGGGGCCGGTCTTGAGCAGGCTGATCTTGACCTTCTTTTCACCGTCCAGCACGTAAACGAACGTACCGTTGGTGCCGAACTGGACGGCAGCCGTTGGCACAAGAATGGCCTGTGTCAGGGTGTCTGCGCGCAGACGGACATTGACGAACTGGTTGGGGAACAGTACCTCGTCACGGTTATCGAAACGCGCCTTGAATTTCAAGGTGCCCGTGGCGACGTCGATCTGGTTGTCCAGGCTGGCGAGCACGCCAGTCGCCTGCATCTTCACATCACCGCGATCCCAGGCCTCGACGGGCAGCTTGTCGCCGGTACGATAGCGCGCGATTACGTTGGAAAGGTCTTTTTCAGGCAGGGTGAAATTGACAGAAGTCGGCTGGGTCTGGGTAATGACCGCCAGCGCGGTGGTGTCGTTGGCCGCCACCAGGTTGCCGACATCCAGCTGCTTGAGGCCCACGCGGCCAGCAATCGGCGCGCGAATGCGCGTGAAATCCAGGTTCAGCTTCGCCTCGGCCACCGCAGCCTGATTGGTCTTGATGGTGCCCTGATACTGATTGACCAGCGACTCGGCGGTGTCCAGTGTCTGTTTGGCGATGCTGTCTTCGGCGTACAGGCCGCGATAGCGCTGAACGTCAAGCTGTGCGTTCTTGAGCAGGGCCTGATTGGTGGCCAACGTGCCCTCGGCCTGCAGCAGCGCAACCTGGTAGCTGCGCGGGTCGATTTCCGCCAGCAGATCACCGGCCTTGACCATCTGGCCTTCCTGGAAATTCAGCTTGACCAGCTCTCCCGCCACGCGACTGCGCACATTAATGGTGTTCATGGCAGTGACAGTGCCCAGCGCCTTGTAATAAATCGGGAACTCGCCCTGAGTGACCGGCGCAACGCGCACTGGAACAGCTGCAGCCGAGCCGCCGAAGCCAGGCCTGACCACACCGCTCGATTTACTGGTGTGCGCGCCTTTGCCGGCGGCGTCAGTACCTGACGTCGAGGTCGAGCCGGGCCAGAACCACCAGCACAGGCCGACAATGACCAACAGGACCAGCAAGCTGATCAACCAGCGACGGGATTTACGAGGACCAGACGATTGCATGAATAAATCAACCATTACAGGTGGGAGCTACTTTGGAAGGCTGAACAATAAGCACAGATGAGCTGCAAGCAAAGCGCCTTTACCAAGCGCTTACTTTCGTTAAACGGTTGAAGCACAAATAAAAAAACGGCCTGAACGGATTCAGGCCGTCGATGTGTTGCAGAACGTTACTTCAATACAGCCAATGCGGCTTCGTAGTTCGGTTCTTCAGCGATTTCGGAGACCAGTTCGCTGTGCAGCACATTGTCATTTTCATCCAGCACCACGACTGCGCGGGCAGTCAGGCCTTTGAGCGGACCGTCGGCGATGGCAACGCCGTAGTGCTCGCTGAAATCCGCACTGCGGAAAGAAGACAGGTTCTTGACGTTTTCCAGACCTTCGGAACCACAGAAACGGGCCTGTGCGAATGGCAGGTCGGCGGAGATGCACAGTACGACCGTGTTGCTCAGGTCATTGGCCTGGGCGTTGAACTTGCGCACCGAAGTGGCGCAAGTCGGCGTGTCGACGCTTGGGAAGATGTTCAGCACTTTGCGCTTGCCGGCGAACTCTTTCAGAGTCACTTCAGCCAGACCGGCACCGACCAGCGTGAAAGCAGGTGCAGCGCTGCCGCTTTTTGGCAGTTCGCCGTTGACTTGAACGGGGCCGCCTTTGAGAGTCACTTGAGCCATGAAGCGAGGTCCTTTTTTCAGTGGATTTGCATAAGAACAAGAAGTTAAACACGAAAGTGCATCACGACCTATATCGGATGATTCCGAATTCACTCAGGAAACCAGCCTGTCCCTGACTTCCGGACGCGCGCATAACTCGACCAGCCAGTCGACGAATACTCTCACCCGACGGGAAAGCTGTCGATGCGGCGGGTACAGCGCCATCAATGGCAACGCAGGGGGACGATACTCGCGCAACACCTCAACCAGCGTGCCGCTGCGCAGCTGCGCGGCGACGTGATAACGCGGGGCCTGTATCAGGCCGAATCCTGCTTCGCATGCCGCGACATACCCTTCGGCATTATTGACTGCGATGGACCGGGGCAGGCGCGGCGCCTGCAACTGCCCGCGCACCATGAACTCCAGCCCGTAGCGCTTTTGAGTTCCGGCAGAGAAATACTCGATCACTCGATGCTGCGCCAACTGGTCGAGATCAAGAGGCGAGCCATGCTCATCCAGGTACGCTCTGCTGGCGCAGGTTATCTGCGTGAGCTGCTCCAGCGGTCTGGCCACCAGCGCTTCATCATGGGAATTTCCAGCACGCAGCACGCAATCCACACCTTCGCGTATCAGGTCGACCTGCCGGTCACTCATGCCGACCTCCAGCTCGATCTGAGGATAACGCCGGGCGAAATCAGGAAGCGCCGGCATGACAATCATGCACCCAAGACTCATGGGAAGGTCGATCCGTAACAGCCCCTTTGGACCGGTACCGAGTGACGAAAATGCCGACTCCGCATCTTCCAGATCAGCCAGCAGACTCAGGCATCGTTGGTAGTACGCCGTGCCATCGGGCGTAGTGCTGACCTGGCGGGTGGTGCGCTGCAACAACTGGACGCCCAGATGGGCCTCCAGTTGCTTGATCAGAATGGTGACCGACGCACGAGGCATTTGCAGGCTCTCGGCGGCCCTGGCAAAGCCGCCCAGCTCGACAATGCGGGTGAAGACGCGCATGGCGTTGAATCGATCCATGATGTACAGGAATCCGTTTTCAGTATGTGCCAATCAAGGCGACTGTTTTAGCGGGTTCTTGCATGCCCTGTCGAGCACAACATGTGTCTATGTGCCTTCATTCCCTTCAGGTCAAAAGTCGCGCTTGTAGAAAATATCCAGCGAACTGGCGATGCCGCTGGCCGCTTCCAGGTAAACCCGCTTGCTGAGAAGGTAGCGCAACGCAATGGTGTTGGCGGGCTCGAACACCCCCACCCCATAGCGCAGACTGAGTTTGTCAGTGATCTTGCCGCTGGCGACCACATTGGTTTTGTCGCCAGTCCCGGACGTGTCCAGTTCGAAATCCCTGATGCCCAGATTATCGGCCAGCTTGCCTGTCGTCGACGCACTGCCTGCGACGCCAAGTGCCAGGGCAGCCTGGGCAACCATGTTGTTATCCTCGCCCGAGTTGCCCAGCGGACGGCCCATCACCAGGTAGGACAGCGCCTGCTCCTGACTCATGGCAGGCTCGGAGAAAACCTCGGTGGTTGGCTGCTCGGCACTGCCGGTCAGACGGATACCGGCGATCACATCATCGGTCTGGCGGATGGCTTCGATGTCGAGGTAGGGTTGATCGACGGGTCCTGCGAACAGTAGCCTGGCCTTGCGGATGGTCAGGCGCTGCCCGTAGGCGCGATAACGACCATTGTTGAGATTCAGCTCACCTCGGGTGTCCAGATTGTCGCCAATATGAACGCGCCCGACCAGATCGGCGGTCAACCCAAAACCGCTGAAACTGAGCTTGTCCTGCCCCACCTCGACATCGACGTCCATGGCAATGGCAAGCGGTGGGGCACCCTCCTCGGTCTGCTGACCAACGATCACCGTGTCGCCCGAGAGTTTGACGGTCGAAGGCGGCAGCTCACGGATGGTGATGGTACCTTTGGGGATCAGTACCTTGCCGGAGACCGCCAGCCGTTCATTCTTCATCGAAATCTTCAGGTCCGGTGCTGCCTCGACCTGCGCATAGGGTTCCACATGGATCGGCAGCCGAGAACCTTTCAGGCTCAAATCAACCACCAGAGCCTGCCCCCAGGCCACTTGCCCGGACAGCGCGCCCTGACCGGCGGTGCCACTTTTCCAGCCACCGTTCACCTGCACGTTTTCCCCGGCGATCAGCGCCTGAACGTTCAGGTCGCGCAGTTCCATCGGCAGTTCTGTGCCTGATACCTCGCCGCCCTGAAGGGTAACGCTGCCATTGACCAGCGGCGCGAGCAGCCCCCCTGACAGACGGCCGCTGCCGTTGAGACGGCCACTGATCTTGTCGACCATCGGCGCAAACGGGCGAGCCACCGAGAGGTCCAGCCCTGAAAGACTGAATTCGCCAGACAGTGCCTTGTTACTGGACAGCGGATCAATCTGGGCGGTGAGCAACAAACGGCCGAGCTTCGCGCCATCGAAATCCAGTCGGGAATCGATCTTTCGGGGTGTCAGGGTGCTGGTCAATTTGAGCGTCTGGTACGGGAAGTCCAGCCATTGTTCCTTGTCCCGGACGCGTAGCGTTCCGCCGCCGGCATCGACGCTGATCTGGCCATTGGGGCCAGCAGCAGGCACGTCGAGCTGGACATCGGCATTGAGCGAGCCTTTCCACGCAAAGTCCCTGGGCATCCATTGCGCGAGACTGTCGAGCGGGAAGTTGCGAAGGCGATAACGAATCCGCGGGTCGGGCATCAAGCGCTGGTCCTCGCCGCACAGGCTGGCGCTCCCCGACAACCAGCAGTGCGCACCAAAATTGATTTTGCCGTCGGCCAGTCGCTCGAGCTTCGCCGGTTGTTGCAGACGCCAGTCCTGCCCGCCGCTCTTCACGTTGCCACTGGCAAGACGGCCACGCCAGTTGCCGTTATCCAGCGTGCCATCCAGTGCCAACGCCAGCTTGAGCAATGGCCCTTGCAGATCCAGCTTCAGTTGCTGCGCCTTCAGCGTACCCTGACCATCCACAGTCAACGCGCCGAGCGCCGTGTCGCCTGCCTGAATGCCAGAGCCCTTCAGGCTCACAGTCGCGCGCTGGGCAGGGTCCAGCTTCGCATTGGCTGTCAGGCTTTGCAGCCGGTTGTCCTGAAACGCCAGTTGGCTGCCTTGCAGCGCAAACTGACCTTGCGGTGCCTGCAGCGTACCAGCCAGATCCAGGCGACCCTTGGCCTGTCCTTGCAGCCGTGGCCAGAGTTGACCAAGTCGAGGCAGGTTCAAATCCAGTTGCCCCTGCAAGCGCTGGTTGAGGCTGCCGCTGCCTTGAATGCGGTTATCACCGAGACGAATGTTCAAACTGGCCAGGTTCCACTGTTGCGCCCGACCGTCGGCCTTGGCCTGCACCAGCGCAGGCTGGCCGCGCAAGCGACCTTTCAGATCCAGATCAGCCGTCAGCTCCAGTTGCTCATTCTTGAACTGCCCCTTGCTGCGCAGCGGACCGCCCAGTGTGCCCGGCAGCGCAGCGACCCAGAATGAAGGGTCAAGCGAACTCAAGTCCAACGCCGTATCCCAACCGATACCATCGGCAAATTGCAGGTTCAGGTGACCACTGGCCTTGCCCTGCCCTGCAACCAGCTCCAGTTGCGGCAGATAGATTTGCTGCAGATCGCCACTGAACGGGCTGCCCAGGGTAAACGCTCCGGCAGGCCCATCCATGCTGGCATTGAAATGACCCAGATACTTGCCGTCGGTGTAGGACACTTCGCCCTTGAACGCATGGAGCGCGACCTGAGGCTCGGCGTCCAGGGGATATAGCCGCTGCCAAGGGAAGTCCAGCCAGTCGACCGTCGCGTCGGCGCTGAAGCCGGATTCCCAATTCAGCGTGCCATTGACAACCAGCCGCTGCTGCTCGCTGGCCGCCAGGTTCAGCGCAGCGATCGTTGCGCCTTTGGCGTCTGCACGGCCCTGCAAGGCCAGGGTCATGGGGCCTTTTTCAGCTGGCAGACTGGCCTTCCCGTCAATCAGATAACCGCTATCCAGATTGCCTTCCGCCGTCAACACCAATTGATCGAGCTGTAACGTCTCGGGCAGTCCGGCACTGGGTTTGAAGCTATCCGAGACCAGCTTCAAGCGTGCTGGCAGATGTTCATCAAGTGCTTGCAACTCGCCACTCAGAACACCTGTCAGGTAGCCGGTGCTGTTCGCGTTCAGTTGCAGCGTCTTGAGCAACTCACCCTTAATGTCCAAGGCCAGTGACCAGGGTTTGCCGTCCTGCGGCGGCAACTGCAGCTGTCCCTCAACATTCAGAGGCCAGTCACCTTCAGGGCTGAGCAGGCCGCTGAGGTCCAGCACCAGCTCGTCACGCTGCACATGAGCACTGTCGATTTGCAGGCCTTGAGCCGTCCAGTGCGCGGCAAGCCTGAGGTCGCGCAATTGCTCGACCCCGTCAAGCTGCAGGCTGCCGAGCTGGACTTGCTTCAACTGAATCGCCAGCGGCAGCTTGAGCGTGGGCAGCGTGATCGGGCCCTCGGGGCCGGGCTCAGCGCCAGGCGCAAAATGCATCATCACGTTTTCAGCACTCAACCGATCAACACACAAGGTCATCTTCAACAGGCAGGCAGGAGCCCAGTCAAATGCCAGCGACTGGACCTCGACACGGTCCTGCGCTTGCTGCCACACCAGCCGATCGGCACTGAACTGACCGCCAAGTCGCCCCTGAAAATTTTCCAGCTGCAACCCGGGAACACGGGCCAGTGCCCACTGACTGCCGCCCTGAGTGCCGAGTATCAGCCACACGACCGTCATCAGCAGCAACAACACCGCAAACAGGCTCAGTCCGGCGATCTTCGCGCCGCGCTTGATGATCATGCTCTTCAAAGCTCAGGCCCCATGGAAAAGTGCAGGCGGATACCGCCGTCATCATCCAGAGGATGCGCAAGGTCCAGACGCAACGGCCCTACCGGCGACACCCAGCGCACGCCAAAACCGACACCGGTCTTCAGGCTGGGCATGTCCAGACTGTTGAACGAGTTACCTTGGTCGACAAAGGTCGCCAGCCGCCATTTTTCAGCGATGGAGTACTGATACTCGACGCTGCCGGCCACCATGTAACGCCCGCCGACGCGGTCGCCATCGGAGTTGGTGGGTGACAGCGTCTGATAATCGTAACCGCGTACGCTCTGATCACCGCCCGCGAAGAAGCGCAGCGAAGGCGGTATCGAGGTGTAACCATCGGTGAAGTTGCCGCCAAACTGGACTCGACCGAGAAAGCGGTGGTTTTGCGCCACGGTAGTCAGACCTTTGAGCAGCACGTTGCCACGAATCAGGTTGGCATCGGACATCAGCCCTTCCTTGGCCGCTTGCGCGTCGAACTGCAAGCGATAGCCATTGTGCGGATCAATACGGTCGTCACTGCGCAGGTACGAGTAGCTGATGCCTGGCATTAACAGGGTACTCAAACCGGAGTCGTCTCCGAGTCGATACTCTTCACGCTGCCATTTCAGCGAGATGACGCGCTCCCAGCCGCTCGGCAATTTGCTGTGCCATTCAGGCCCCAGGGTCAGCAGTTTGCTGAGACTGTCGGTGCCTGCGATTTCTTCATATTGATAGCCGCCAGCAAACCGCAACTTGTCGGTTAACGGCGGATCCAGTGGCACGTCGTACCACAGACCTATGTTTTGCCTAGGCGCGGAAATTTCCGATTCGAATCCGTAACTGTGGCCCTGAGGGTTGGCCCAGTGTCGCGTCCAGTTGGCTTTGCCACGCGGCCCTACATCGGTCGAATACCCCAGGCCCAGCCCCATGGTGCGCGGCTTGCGGGTTTCGAGCTGTACGGTGACCGGAATGACCTGCCCCACGGCAGCGGTCGGTGCTGCATCCACCCGAACACCTTCGAAATAGCCGCTGGACTGCATGGCCTGATTGAGCTCGGCGATCAATTGCGAGTCGTAGGGCGTGTCTTCCTTGAAAGGCACCATGCGTTTGAGCAGATCTTCATCGAAAGGAGCGTCACCACTGAACGCCACCTTGCCCAGTGAGTAACGCGGGCCGCTGTCGAACACCAACTCGATGTCTGCGACACCCGCACGCGGGTCAATGGCAAGACGCTGCTGGGTGAAATGCCCGCTAAAGAAGCCATAACGCGATGCCTGATTCTGAATCAGGCGCTTGGCGTCCTCGTATTTGCCGTGATTGAGAACTGCACCAGCCTTCAGCGCATCACTTTTGGGCACCTTGAAGGCCTTGAGCGACGCGGCCGGGCCGTCGATCCGCACCACGACGTTGCGCAGGCGAATCGGCTCCCCCGGTTGAATCTTCATGATCAAACGCGGGGTTTCGCCGTCCTGTATTTCGCTGTCTATCTGCGCCTGATAGTAGCCGAGCGCCTGAGCGGCCTTTTCGGCCTGCTGCTCGGCACCCAGGCTGAAATTGCGCAATGCCTGAGCATCGCGGTCACCCAGTTCGCCGATATACCCTTCGATATTGGCCTTGAGGTCCGCGTTTGCGGGCGTAATCCGGACGTCAAGGCGTGCCTCGGCAAGCGCCGCGGCACTCAGGGACATCAGAAGCGCGCTGCCGCTGAGTATTCTGAAAAGCTTCATGGGGGTGAATGCTAACACGAGCCGCAGGCCTCGCTGAAAACACGAAAACAGCTGGCTATCAAACCGTTACGTCGTGGAGCGACAGTGAAACCCGAGGGCTGGGATGGAAGAACACGTGTTCCCGGACAGGTCCTACCGCAATTTCGCCAATTTCCTCATAACCCTGTCGCCTGTAGAACTCAAGGTAGCGGGGATTTCCAGTATCGAGCACGATGCCCTGAGAGTTTTCGTCCTCGGCGCACCAATCGTGTAGCGCCTGCAACAGCTGCTCACTGAGTTCCTGTCCGACCTTCTGCCCTTGAAATTCGGGGTCCAGTCCGATCAGCGGCAGTACATGAACCGTCTCGGAAGGCAGGCACGCCAGTACGGCGTTGTAATACGCCAGATAACGCTGCGTACAGCTCAGGCCCGTGCCCACCACCATACGTAGACGCCACGCCCAGCTTTCGGTAATGCCCAGACGGCGCTGCGGCGGCGCGATCAGGGCAACGCCCACCAGCCGGTCCTCCATGAACAGGCCCAAGCCCGGCTGATTCTGCAAGAAATGCTGCTTGACCAGTTGGCGCATGGTCTCGCGGATACGATTCTCGAAGCCCGCGCGTTGCGCATTGAACACATAGGCGAACGTAGGATCGTTGCGATAGGCCCGGAACAGCAAGGCACGGGTTTCACGGGCATAACCACTGTCGAGCTGGCGAACTTCGCCCCGGATGGCAGCAGGTTGGGACATAAAGGGACCTCACATTAACGGGACTGCTTTGGCGCAGCACTTTTGGCAAGCATCGTTTCGAGTGATGGCACCATGTGACAGTTCAAACAAATTGTCCGACAGGCCCGATAGTTTGCTTAGGACGGCATGCTGGCCCTGAGCTGACAGGTCAGCTAGCATCGTGGTTTGTTTTTCCTCAGGACTGCCGCTTTATGAAAATCGTCTCGTTCAACATCAATGGGCTGCGCGCCCGACCTCATCAGTTGGCAGCGCTGATCGAGAAACACCAGCCTGACGTGATCGGCCTCCAGGAAACCAAAGTGTCGGATGAGCAATTCCCTCAGGCTGAGATAGAGGCCTTGGGTTATCACGTCCATTTTCATGGCCAGAAGGGTCATTACGGCGTAGCGCTGCTGTCGCGCAACGCGCCACTGGACTTGCACAAGGGCTTCGAAAGCGACGATGACGAATCCCAGAAACGCTTCATCTGGGGCACGTACGCCGATGCCGACGGCCAGCCCGTCACCATCATGAATGGCTATTTCCCGCAGGGTGAAAGCCGCGACCATCCGACCAAGTTTCCGGCCAAGCAGCGCTTCTACAACGATCTGCAGACGCTGCTGGAAACCCGCTTCAGCAATGATCAGTCGCTGATCGTGATGGGCGACGTGAACATCTCGCCGCAGGACTGCGACATTGGCATTGGTCCCGATAACGCCAAGCGCTGGCTCAAGACCGGCAAATGCAGCTTTCTGCCCGAAGAGCGCGAGTGGATGGAGCGCTTGAAGAACTGGGGGCTGGTGGACAGCTTCCGACACCTCTACCCGGAGGTCAGCGATCGATTCAGCTGGTTCGACTACCGCAGTCGCGGCTTTGAAGACGAACCCAAGCGTGGCTTGAGAATCGACCTGATCATGACCTCAAGCGGATTGCAGCCGCGCATCAAGGCGGCGGGCGTGGACTACGATCTGCGCGGCATGGAAAAGCCTTCGGACCACGCGCCGATCTGGCTGGAACTGCACTGACAGCGAGCCTCGCCTCCTTGCCCGCCAGTGCGGGCAGGTAACGCGTCATCCGCCATGAAAACTGTCACCTTGCGGTAACTTCCCTGTCTTATTCTCTCGGCACTCCCGTTCATTCAAGGTGCCGCCGATGTTGCGCGCTCTGCTTGCGGCGCTGATTCTGTCGAGTGCCACCCTGCCCTGCATTGCAGCCTCCACGCTGACCTTGCCGACCGACAACTCCCCGGTGCTGCGTATTCAGGGCTCCAACACGATCAATGCCCAACTGGGGCCTGCCCTGGTCGAAGGGCTGATGCATCAGCAAGGCTTGCAAGCGGTACAGACCCTGCCCGGCGACGCGCCTAACGAACAGCGAGTGGTTGGCACGCTGCCTGACCGCTCCAAGTCTGTCCGGGTGGAGGTCGCTGCCCATGGGTCGGGCACCGGTTTTGACGCGTTGAAAGCTGGGGCGGCAGACATGGCCTCTTCCTCGCGCCCAATCAAGGCCCAGGAAGCAACGGACCTTGCCCGGCTGGGCGATCTCAAAAGTGCAGCAGGTGAACAGGTCATTGCCATTGATGGTGTTGCGGTGATTCTCCATCCGGGCAATCCTCTACGCCAACTGGATACGCGGCAACTGGCGCAGATTTTCTCGGGCGAGGTCCAGGACTGGAGTGAAGTGGGTGGCACGGCAGGCCCCATCCATTTATATGCACGAGACGACAAGTCAGGGACCTGGGAAACGTTCAAGGAACTGGTGCTGGTCAAACAGGGCAGGAGCCTGTCCAGAGGCGCACAGCGATTCGAGTCCAGCGAGCAGCTCTCCGATGAAGTCAGCAAGGACCGCAATGGCATCGGTTTTATTGGCCTGCCTTATATAAGACGCGCCAGAGCCATCGCGATAGCCGACGGCGATTCAAAACCCATGCTGCCGACGGTCAACCTGATCGCCACCGAAGACTACCCTTTGTCACGACGCCTGTTCCTCTACGTGCCGCCCCTGGCTCAGCAGCAGTGGGCTCAGGCCTTGGTGCAATTTGCACAGAGCGCCGAAGGTCAGGCGATTGTGGCGCAGAACGGTTTCGTCGCCCAGACGGTGCAGGCCGTAAAGGTGACGACGACCAGCCAGATGCCGCTCGACTATCAGGCACTCACACGCAAGGCCGAGCGCCTGTCGGTCAATTTTCGCTTCGCCCAAGGCAGTGCCCGGCTGGACAACAAGGCACAGCTGGATCTTGAGCGCGTGGTGGAGTACTTGAAGGCTAACGACAAGCTTGAGCAGCACGTCACCCTGGTCGGTTTCGGCGACGCCAAGAGCGACCCGGAGCGCGCCGTTCTGCTATCAAGGCTGCGCGCCATGGCGGTGCGCCGGGAACTGCAGAAGAGCGGCGTCACTTTTCGGGAAATCCTGGGGCTTGGCGATGAAATGCCGGTGGCGACCAATGATCTGGACGACGGCCGGATCAAAAATCGCCGGGTTGAGGTGTGGGTGGAATAGGCTGTACGCGCGCCACCTCGACCCGCAGAGAATGCCGCGTCGAAGACGCGGCGGGAACGCCCACAACCCACTTGCCGAGCGGAAAACTCAGGAGCGGCTGCGCAACATCTCTGCAGGCACATATTTGCCCAGTTCAAACTTGCCAATGGCGGCCCGATGCACCTCGTCCGGCCCGTCGGCCAAGCGTAGGGTGCGCTGCATGGCATACATGTACGCCAGCGGGAAGTCGTTGGAAACGCCCGCCCCACCATGCATTTGAATGGCCCTGTCGATGACCTTCAGCGCCACGTTTGGCGCAACCACCTTGATCTGCGCAATTTCGCTTTTCGCCACTTTGTTGCCCACGGTGTCCATCATGTACGCCGCATTGAGCGTCAGCAGGCGGGCCATGTCAATTTCCATACGTGAATCAGCGATCTTGTCGATATTGCCGCCCAATCTCGCCAAAGGCTTGCCGAACGCGATGCGATCAACGGAGCGTTTGCACATCAATTCCAGCGCCCGCTCTGCCATGCCAATCGAACGCATGCAGTGATGGATACGCCCTGGCCCAAGGCGACCCTGAGCGATCTCGAAACCCCGTCCTTCGCCCAGCAAGACGTTTTCATAAGGCACCCGCACGTTTTCGAACAGCACCTCGGCATGCCCGTGTGGCGCATCGTCATAGCCGAACACCGGCAAGGGTCGAACGATCTTCACGCCCGGCGTATCAACGGGCACCAGAATCATGGAGTGTTGCTGATGGCGCGGACCGTCGGGGTTGCTCAGCCCCATGAAAATCAAAATCCTGCAGCGCGGATCGCAGGCACCTGAGGTCCACCACTTGCGGCCATTGATGACCCATTCATCACGTTGGCGTTCAGCACGCGCCGCCATGTTGGTGGCATCGGAGGAAGCAACCTCCGGCTCGGTCATGGCAAAGGCCGAGCGAATCTCGCCGCGTAACAGCGGCTCCAGCCAGCGGGTTTTCTGCTCTTCAGTGGCGTAGCGAACCAGGACTTCCATGTTGCCGGTATCCGGCGCCGAACAGTTGAACGGCTCAGGCCCCAGCAGTGAGCGGCCCATGATTTCCGCCAGCGGCGCGTACTCCAGATTGGTCAGCCCGGCCCCCAGTTCCGACTCGGGCAGGAACAGGTTCCACAATCCCTCGGCCTTCGCCTTCGCCTTGAGCTGTTCCATGATTGCCGTTGGTTGCCAGCGGTCGCCCTCTGCAACCTGCTGCTCGAAAACGGGCTCGGCGGGATATACGTAAGCATCCATGAACGCGGTCACACGCTCTCGCAATGCCTGCACCTTCGAAGAATACGCAAAATCCATGAGCAGCTACCTTTTCGTTCAGGGCGTCGATGTGATGAGGAGATGCTAGAGAACGCCGCGGTATTTATCTAATCTATTCTCAGCGTGTATAAACATTCATAACCGATATATGATCCAGCCACGTCGCGGCACAAGCGACGATCCACAAAAACAGGACGAGGCGCCCCATCAATGAACCTGAGCAAGGTTGATCTCAATCTTTTCATTGTCTTCGACGCCATTTACACCGAAGCCAATCTGACACGAGCCGGGCAGATCGTCGGCATCACTCAGCCTGCGGTGTCGAACGCACTGGCGCGTTTGCGCGAGACCTTCAACGACGCGCTGTTCGTGCGCACGGCCCAAGGCATGGTCCCTACGCCTATGGCGCAGAACATCATCGGTCCGGTGCGCAATGCGCTGTCGCTGCTGAGGGTGTCGGTCCAGGAAAGCCGGATATTCAATCCGCAACAGGCCAACAAGAACTACCGCATCAGCATGACGGACCTCACCGAGGCGGTGATCCTGCCACTGCTGTTCCAGCGTCTGCGTCGCCTCGCGCCGGGGGTCACCATCGAAAGCTTCCTGTCCAAGCGTCGCGAGACGACCAAAGAACTGGCCGCCGGACGTCTGGATTTCGCCGTTGACGCGCCGCTCAATACCGACCCGCAGGTGCGTCACGTCAAGTTGATGGAAGATCGATACGTGTGTGCCATGCGCAAGGGCCATCCCATGGCCGGCAAGCCGGCATTCGGGCTGGACGATTATCTGGCGCAGGCGCATATCCATATCTCCAGCCGCCGCAGCGGTTTGGGTCACGTGGACCTGGCGCTGGGCAAGATGGGCATCCAGCGCAAGATCGCGTTGCGCTCCCAGCACTACCTGATGGCCACTCAGGTTCTGCAACAGACAGACATGGTCATGACCGTGCCTGAGCGCTTCGCCCGCCGTAATGATCTGCACTTTGTGTACCTGCCGGTGAATGACGTGCCGTCAGTGGAAACCCACCTCTACTGGCACGAAAGCACCGATCAGGATCCGGCCAATCGCTGGATGCGCGAGCAGATCATCGAGCTATGCCAACGCGTGACGGCGCATGAACAGAGCCTCGAAAAAGCTTCAGCTTGATTAGCTAACTATTTGTTATTTAACAAATATTGCTTATAACTTAAGGCTATTTCTAGTTTATCAACGGCCGTTTTTACTCCGCCACTTCGAAGCATGCCCGCTTGACGTAAACGTCAAGCAGGCCGTAGGTTACCCCCTACACTCTCCCTTGAGTCACGTCATGAGCAGCCAGACCTACAGCATTTCAGAACTCGCTCGCGAGCTGGATATCACCACACGCGCCATTCGGTTCTACGAAGAACAAGGCATGCTCTGCCCCGAACGACGCGGAATGGAACGCATCTATTCGGCGCGGGACAAGGTCACGCTCAAGCTGATTCTGCGCGGCAAACGCATCGGTTTCTCGCTGGCCGAATGCAAAGAGCTGATCTCGCTCTACGACCCGAGCGGTGATAATCAGAAACAGCTGCACACCATGCTGGGCAAGATTGCCGAGCGTCGTGATCAGTTGGAGCAGCAGCTTCTGGACATCCAGCAAATGCAGCTGGAGCTCGACACAGCCGAGGAACGTTGTCGCGCGGCGCTGGACCGAACGGCGGCCCCTTCTCTATGACTTCAGGTAGCCATCACATGTCCTTACCCCTGTCCTTGCCACAACATGTCAGTCTCGTTGAAGTGGGTCCACGAGATGGCCTGCAAAACGAATCGCGCCCGATCAGCATTGAGGACAAGGTTCGTCTGGTGGATGACCTGACAGCGGCAGGCCTGGGACACATCGAGGTCGGCAGCTTCGTGTCGCCCAAATGGGTGCCGCAAATGGCAGGCTCGGCGCAGGTCTTCGAGCAGATCCAGCGCCGTGAAGGCGTCATCTACTCTGCGCTGGCACCCAACCTCAGGGGCTTCGAAGACGCACTGGCGGCCGGCGTTCGCGAGGTCGCGGTGTTCGCAGCGGCGTCAGAAGCATTCTCGCAGCGCAACCTCAACTGCTCGATCAACGAGAGCCTGGAACGTTTCGCGCCGATCATGCAAGCCGCCCGCTTGCATGGATTGCGCGTCAGGGGCTATGTGTCCTGCGTGCTGGGCTGCCCTTACGAAGGTCGCGTCTCTGCCGAGCAAGTGGCAGCGGTGGCCAACGAGCTGCACGCGATGGGTTGTTACGAGATTTCACTGGGAGACACCATCGGCACCGGCACACCTGGGGCGACCCGGGCGCTGTTCAATACCGTGGCCGGTCAAATCCCACGCGGCAAGCTGGCCGGGCACTTTCATGACACCTACGGGCAAGCACTGGTGAACATCTACGCCAGCCTGGAGGAAGGCATTCACGTATTCGACAGCTCTGTGGCGGGTCTCGGCGGCTGCCCTTACGCCAAGGGTGCCAGCGGCAACGTCGCCACTGAAGACGTGCTCTATATGCTTGAAGGCCTGGGCATCGAAACAGGTGTCGATCTTGAACAGGTGATTCAGGCCGGACAGCGGATCTGCGACGTGCTCGAGCGCAGCAATGGGTCTCGGGTCGCGAAGGCGCGCTTGTCTGCATGAGGCCGTCGCCGGTCGACAAGCACGTGCGACACGTTGTCACAGAGTGTTACCCTGCTTCGCGTCTTGCCGGGACAAACGGGTAACACGGAAACAATCGGCAGCAAATTTGAAGGCCCCGTGGTCCAGAGAGTCGGTCAAACCCCCGGTTTCAAAGGGTTTTAAAAAACTGGCACGGGTCCTGCTATATCTCTTGTACAACAAGAATAAAAAAACACGCAGCATCCCAATAAAAACAACACGTACCGGCTCTGACACAACAAGAACAACACGGACAGAGGCGTAGCTAACAGATTTTTTTGGAGTGGATAGCTTTTCAGAACCGCTTGTTCGCAAGCCGTTCGCAGCC
This sequence comes from Pseudomonas triticifolii, assembly GCF_014358015.1. GTDB lineage: Bacteria > Pseudomonadota > Gammaproteobacteria > Pseudomonadales > Pseudomonadaceae > Aquipseudomonas > Aquipseudomonas triticifolii. The sequence goes on from NZ_JACONV010000001.1 coordinate 546,899, forward strand.
AGACAGAGAACAATAAAACTGCCTCAAGGCGGCTACCAGACTGGTTGGATCGATACGATGGAAGTGTCATCAGCGCTCAAAAAAATACGTTTGCTCTTGGTCCCGCATAGGGATCGCTCAAAAAAGATGTGAAGGGCAAGGTCGCCAAAAACAACAACAGGCCCCCCGATAACAAAAAAAGAGCATATGAGTAAAACCTTGAAGGGGAGCCCAGGCTCCCCTTCGTGCTTTCCGGCATTTGATCCGCCCTCTCCCCCTGCCTGCATGCCCAAGCGCTTTTGCACACAGCGTTGACAGACACGCGCCGCAAGCTTACGTTAACGTAAAGGTCATAGCCTATCCGCCAAGAATAAAACAGGACGCTACCCATGAGTTACCCCAGCCTGAACTTCGCCCTGGGCGAAACCATCGACATGCTGCGCGATCAGTTACGGTCTTTCGTTAGCGCAGAACTCTCTCCTCGTGCTGCGCAGATCGACAAGGACAACCTGTTCCCGGCCGATATGTGGCGCAAGTTCGGCGACATGGGCCTATTGGGCATCACAGTCAGCGAAGAATACGGTGGCGCAGGCCTGGGTTATCTGGCTCATGTCGTCGCGATGGAAGAAATCAGTCGCGGTTCAGCCTCGGTAGCCTTGTCTTACGGCGCACATTCCAACCTGTGCGTGAACCAGATCAATCGCAACGGTAATGCGGAGCAGAAAGCCCGCTACCTGCCCAAGCTGATCAGTGGCGAACACGTCGGCGCCCTGGCCATGAGTGAGCCCAACGCTGGCTCGGACGTGGTGTCGATGAAGCTGCGTGCCGACAAGCGCGGCGATCGTTACGTGCTCAATGGCAGCAAGACCTGGATCACCAACGGCCCCGACGCCAACACCTACGTGATCTACGCCAAGACTGACCTGGAAAAGGCTGCACACGGCATCAGCGCGTTCATCGTCGAGCGCGACTGGAAGGGTTTTTCCCGCAGTAACAAATTCGACAAGCTCGGCATGCGCGGCTCCAACACCTGCGAGCTGTTCTTCGATGACGTCGAGGTGCCTGAAGAGAACCTGCTCGGCAAACTCGACGGCGGCGTCAGGGTGCTCATGAGCGGCCTGGATTACGAGCGCGTCGTCCTGTCTGGCGGCCCGACCGGCATCATGCAGGCCTGCATGGACGTCGTGGTGCCTTACATCCACGACCGCAAGCAATTCGGCCAGAGCATTGGCGAGTTCCAGTTGATCCAGGGCAAGGTGGCAGACATGTACACCCAGCTCAACGCCAGTCGCGCCTATCTGTACGCCGTGGCCCAGGCCTGTGATCGCGGCGAAACTACCCGCAAGGACGCGGCAGGCGTGATCCTCTACAGCGCAGAGCGCGCGACGCAAATGGCGCTGGACGCCATTCAGATTCTGGGCGGCAACGGGTACATCAATGAATTCCCGGCAGGCCGATTGTTACGCGATGCCAAGCTCTATGAAATAGGCGCAGGCACCAGCGAAATCCGCCGCATGCTGATCGGCCGCGAGCTGTTCAACGAAACCCGTTGATATTGGAGTCCACATGGCCATTCTGCACACTCGCATCAATCTTCGGGACCCGCAGTACACGCTTAACCACGCTGCACTGCTGGAGCAGGTCCATGAGTTGCGCGCTCTGCTGGGCAAGGTTCAGCAAGGCGGCGGCCCCAAGGCGCAGGAGCGGCATACCTCACGCGGCAAGTTGCTGCCGCGCGAGCGCATCAATCAGTTGCTGGACATCGGTTCGCCGTTTCTGGAAATCGGCCAACTGGCGGCACACGAGGTGTACGGCGAAGACGTTCCGGCAGCGGGTGTGATTGCCGGAATCGGTCGGGTCGAAGGCGTCGAGTGCATGATCGTCGCCAACGACGCCACAGTAAAAGGCGGTTCCTACTACCCGCTGACCGTTAAAAAGCACCTGCGCGCTCAGGCCATTGCCCAGCAGAACCGCCTGCCGTGCATCTATCTGGTGGATTCCGGCGGTGCCAACCTCCCGCGTCAGGACGAGGTTTTTCCGGATCGAGAGCACTTTGGCCGGATCTTCTTCAACCAGGCCAACATGAGTGCCCAGGGTATTGCGCAGATCGCCGTGGTCATGGGGTCCTGCACTGCCGGCGGCGCCTACGTGCCCGCGATGGCCGACGAAGCGATCATGGTCCGTGAGCAGGCGACCATCTTTCTCGCCGGACCGCCGCTGGTGAAGGCGGCGACCGGCGAAGTTGTCAGCGCCGAGGACCTGGGGGGTGCCGATGTGCATTGCCGCACCTCAGGCGTGGCCGACCATTATGCCGAGAGCGATGAGCATGCACTGGCGCTGGCCCGACGCTGCATCGCCAACCTGAACTGGCGCAAGCAAGGCCAGTTGAACGTGAAAACACCGATCGATCCGCTGTACGCCAGCGACGAGCTGTACGGCATCATTCCAGCCGACACCAAACAGCCGTTCGACGTACGCGAAGTCATCGCCCGCCTGGTGGACGGCTCGGTCTTCGATGAGTTCAAGGCGCTGTTCGGTACCACGCTGGTCTGCGGCTTCGCTCATCTGAAAGGCTATCCGATCGCGATCCTGGCCAACAACGGCATTCTGTTCGCCGAGGCAGCGCAGAAAGGCGCGCACTTCATCGAACTGGCCTGCCAGCGCGGCATCCCGCTGCTCTTCCTGCAGAACATCACGGGCTTCATGGTCGGTCAGAAATACGAGGCCGGCGGTATCGCCAAGCACGGTGCCAAGCTGGTGACCGCCGTGGCCTGCGCTCGTGTGCCGAAATTCACCGTGATCATCGGCGGCAGTTTCGGTGCGGGCAACTACGGCATGTGTGGCCGTGCCTACGACCCGCGTTTTCTGTGGATGTGGCCCAACGCCAGAATCGGTGTCATGGGCGGCGAGCAGGCCGCAGGCGTGCTGGTGCAAGTCAAATGCGAACAGGCTGAACGTAGCGGTCAGGCTTTCAGCGCGCAACAGCAGGCCGAGTTGAAGCAGCCGATCCTCGATCAGTATGAGCACCAAGGCCATCCGTATTATTCCAGTGCCCGCCTGTGGGACGACGGCGTCATTGACCCGGCGCAAACCCGGGACATCCTCGCATTGGCCCTCAGCGCTTCGCTCAACGCGCCCATAGAACCCACCACGTTCGGCCTGTTCCGAATGTAAGCCGGGAAATGACCATGACTGCATTCGCGACAATAGAACTGATCGACGACCCACGCGGTTTCGCCACGCTGTGGATGAGCCGTGCGGACAAGAACAACGCCTTCAACGCGCAAATGATCCGTGAGCTGATCCTGGCGCTGGACGCCGTGCAGAGTAATCCTGCGTTGCGCTTCCTGCTGGTGCGCGGTCGCGGCAAGCATTTCAGCGCGGGGGCTGACCTGGCCTGGATGCAACAGGCCGCAGAACTGGACTACAACACCAATCTGGACGACGCCCGGGAGCTGGCCGAGCTGATGTACAACCTCGCCAAACTGAAAATTCCGACCCTGGCCGTCGTGCAGGGCGCAGCCTTCGGGGGTGCACTGGGCCTGATCAGTTGCTGCGACATGGCGATTGCTGCTGAGGATGCGCAGTTCTGCCTGTCCGAAGTGCGCATTGGCCTTGCGCCCGCGGTCATCAGCCCGTTTGTGGTTCAGGCCATTGGCGAACGCGCTGCACGGCGTTACGCGCTGACAGCAGAACGCTTCAGCGCCCAGCGCGCGCAACAAATCGGTCTGGTCGCCGAGCATTACCCGGTCGCAGAGCTGGAAAGCCAGACAGCGCTCTGGGTCGACAATCTGTTGCTGAACAGCCCGCAAGCCATGCGCGCCAGCAAGGACCTGCTGCGCGAAGTCGGCAGCGGCGTGTTGACCCCTGCCCTGCGTCGTTACTGCGAGAGCGCCATCGCCCGCATTCGTACCAGCGCCGAAGGTCAGGAAGGCCTGCGCGCGTTCCTGAATAAACGCTCGCCCGGCTGGCAGGCACAGCCCGAACAAGGCGTTTCCCACGAAAAGGACTCGCACTCATGAGCCACCTTGAACTGAACACGCTGCTGGTCGCCAACCGTGGCGAAATCGCCTGCCGTATCATGCGCACGGCAAAGAAAATGGGACTGACCACGGTCGCCGTGCACAGTGCAACCGACCGCGATGCACGGCACAGTCGCGAGGCGGACCTCTGCGTCGATCTGGGCGGCAACAAGGCATCGGAAAGCTACCTTGTGATCGAAAAACTGATCGCCGCTGCCAAAGCCAGTGGGGCGCAGGCGATTCATCCCGGTTACGGCTTTCTTTCGGAGAACGCTGACTTTGCCCGCGCTATTGAAACCGCAGGCCTGATTTTTCTCGGTCCACCCGCCTCGGCCATCGACGCCATGGGCAGCAAATCAGCGGCCAAAACGTTGATGGAAGAGGCAGGCGTGCCACTGGTGCCGGGTTATCACGGCGCGGCGCAGGACATCGAAACCTTTAGCGCCGCAGCCCAGCGCATCGGCTACCCGGTGCTGCTCAAGGCCACAGCCGGCGGTGGCGGTAAAGGCATGAAGGTGGTCGAGCAGCCTGGCGAGCTGGCAGAAGCGTTGGCCTCAGCCCAGCGTGAAGCGCTGTCTTCGTTTGGCGACTCACGCATGCTGGTCGAAAAATATGTACTCCAGCCGCGCCACGTCGAGATACAGGTGTTCGCCGATCAGCATGGCCATTGCCTGTACCTGAATGAGCGTGATTGCTCGATTCAGCGTCGTCACCAGAAAGTCGTCGAAGAAGCACCGGCTCCCGGCCTCTCTCCAGAACGCCGACGGGCGATGGGCGAAGCCGCCGTCAAGGCGGCGCAAGCCATTGGTTATGTGGGCGCAGGCACGGTGGAGTTTCTGCTGGACGCACGCGGCGAGTTCTTCTTCATGGAGATGAACACACGCCTGCAGGTCGAACACCCGGTCACCGAATACATCACAGGGCTCGATCTGGTGGAATGGCAGATCCGCGTAGCGCGTGGTGAACCGTTGCCCCTTACGCAGGCGCAGGTCCCGCTGATCGGCCACGCCATCGAAGTGCGGCTGTACGCCGAAGACCCGGCCAATGATTTCCTGCCGGCAACCGGCACGCTTGATCTCTATCGCGAGCCAGAGCCGGGCTACGGGCGACGCGTCGACAGCGGCGTGGCCGAAGGCGACCTCATTTCGCCGTTCTACGACCCGATGCTGGGCAAGTTGATTGCCTGGGGCGAGAACCGCGAGGAGGCGCGCTTGCGCCTGCTGAGCATGCTCGACGAGTTCGCCGTCGGTGGCGTAAAAACCAACCTGGCCTTTCTGCGCAGAATCATCGCCCACCCCGCCTTCGCCGACGGGCAACTGGACACTGGTTTTATCCCGCGCCATCAGGCTCGATTACTCCCCGAACCGCAGCCCTTGCCGGAAGCCTTCTGGCAGGCGGCAGCCGAAGCCTTCTGGCAGAGCGAGCCCCAGCGTATTCGCGAAGACGATCACGCTTCGCCCTGGAGCACAGCGTCAGGGTTTCGCGCCGGTCTGCCGTCGGAAATCGATGTCACTCTGGAGTGTAATGCCGAGCACAATCGGGTCCGGCTGCGCAATGACAGTGCCTCGAGGTATCGGCTGAACGCAGAGACACTGCGTGTCGATACCGATGGCGTCCGGCATCCGCATCTGGCCATACGACGAGGTGCCAGCCTTTACCTGAAATGGCATGGCGAGCTGTACACCGTCACCCGGCAAGACCCGATCGCGCAGGCAGACATGAACCATGCACAACACGGCGGGCTCGTCGCGCCCATGAATGGCAGTATCGTGCGCGTGTTGGTCGAGTCAGGTCAGCGGGTCGAAGCAGGTTCGCTGCTGGTGGTGCTGGAAGCCATGAAGATGGAGCACAGCATCCGCGCCGCCGCCCCAGGCGTAGTGACGGCCCTGCACTGCCAGGAAGGCGACATGGTCAATGAGGGTACGGTGCTGGTTGCGGTAGAGCCCGACTGACAGCGGATACAAAAATGCCCCGATCAGGTCGGGGCATTTTCGAATTGACCAACCACTCAGTAGTAAGCGTTTTCTTTCTGGGTGTGGTCAGTCACATCACGCACACCCGACAACTCGGGAATGCGCTCCAGCAAGGTGCGCTCGATGCCTTCCTTCAAGGTGACATCCGCCTGACCGCAGCCCTGGCAACCACCACCGAACTGCAGAACAGCGATGTTCTGCGTGTCTTCCTCGACCACGTCGATCAACGTGACCTGGCCGCCATGACTGGCGAGCCCCGGGTTGATTTCGGTTTGCAGGTAGTAATTGATGCGCTCGTTGATCGGGCTGTCGGCATTGACCATCGGCACTTTGGCGTTCGGTGCCTTGATGGTCAGCTGGCCGCCCATGCGGTCGGTGGCATAGTCGACGACAGCGTCGTCCAGAAAGGCCTCGCTGAAACCATCGATCCAGGCCGTGAAGCTTTTCAGGCCAATGGCCTTGTCTTCAGGCTTTTCTTCGCCCGGCTTGCAATAGGCGATACAGGTTTCGGCGTACTGAGTGCCCGGTTGGGTAATAAAGACGCGGATGCCGATGCCTGGAGTGTTCTGCTTTTCCAGCAGATCGGCCAGATAATCGTGGGCGGCGTCGGTAATAGTGATAGCGGTCATGAACATTCCTCGCAGACGTGCCGGCAGTTTACGCCAATCGAGGTCGCCACACAAAGTCCTAGTATTTTTGTCGGAAAAGCGCTCATTACGAAACTGCTCTTGCGGGCTGCACGGCTCGTCGGGCGTCCAGCCAGTCTTTAAGCCGACGGTACACCCCCTTCTCGATCCATTCGTAACTGAGCCAGGCACCGATAGCGATCACCGGCACGCAGAAAGCGAACACCAGATAAGGGCTCAACCCATAGCGCTGTGCCATCAGCAAACCGCCGTACAGCACCAGTACATGCAACAGGTACACCGAATACGAGCAATCACCCAGCACCTTGAGCAGTCGGCTACCCCGGAAATATGGTTCCAGTGAAATACAGGACAGCACGATCAGCGCGCTGGGCAATCCCCAGTTCAACAGGCGCTGATCATTGGTCAGATGATTGATCGCATACAGCCCCACAGCGATCCCCGCCAGCGGCAGCCAGAGCGCTTCCTTGATCCAGCCACGGCGATAAAGAATGCCGATACCGATACCCAACAAGAACTCATAAATGATGTCATTACCGTAGAAGCGGCTGATCACCCCGGCCTTGGCCAGCACTTCGCTGACGCCGAACAACGCCGCCGCGATGATCAGCGGCCGGTGACGCTGCTTGAACAGAAACACCATGGAGAACAGCAGGTAGAAGAACATCTCGTAGTTGAGCGTCCAGCCCACATTCAGCGTGGGGTAAAGGCCATAGCCGCCCGGATTCTCCGAAGGAATGAAAACCAGTGACAACAGGAAGTTCTGCCAGCCAATGACCTGATGCGGCAACATCGGCGCTGCCGCCAGCAACAGCAAGCCCATGGCAGCGGTGTACAGCCAGTACGCGGGGACGATACGAATCAGGCGATGGAGAATGAAACGCCCGGCGGGCATATCGCTCTTCTGGGTGGACAGGAAAATCACCAGCCCGCTTATGACGAAAAAGATATCGACGCCTACCGCGCCTTTGGAAACGAAGAATTCACCGATAGGGCCACTGGCCTTGAAGTCGTAAAAAATCTGCATGAAGTGATGACACACCACGACCCACGCCGCGAATGCCCGTAAGGCCTGTACCGAAATCAACATCCAAAAACCTCTACTGCCTGACTTTCAACTCAACCACGGATCTGCGCTCGACGCTTGCGTCTTGTTCCATGGCGCGCCCTTCTCGGACCGCCTGTTTGGAAAAAAGATCGTAGAAAATGTGATTCGTTCAGGTTTCTAGAGATGGCCGCAGGCCATGTATCTCATGGCCTGCAGCCGGAAATGACCGGCCTAGAGGTTCTCGTAGCGGTTCATGTCGAGCACTGCAGCTTCGCGCGGAGTGGTTTCCTGAAGATAACGATTCAGGTCGTGGAAATACGTCCAGAACAAGGGATGCGTGCGCCGGATGCCCCAGCGCTGAACAATCTGTTCAAAGCTCGCCTGATCCTTGCTCTGCTGCATGGCATCGACGAACGTTGGCACTTCGGCAGCCGGGATATTGAACATGAAGTTCGGGTAGCTGCTGAGCACGCCAGGGTAGATGGTCAGCGTATCCAGCCCCGGAATGTAGCGATACGACTCTCCGAGCAGGAATGCCACATTGGTGTGTGCACGATTGCGCAGCATGCTGTACATCTCTCGCTTGCCCCCACTGTCCTCGATTCGCAGCATGGTGGCTTCGGGCAGTTGATCGATGACCTTGAGGCCAGCAGCAGGTCGCGACGCCAAACGGCTGAGCGCCTGCTCTGCCTGAGCAAGACTGGCGCTCAGGCCGGGACGCGAGCAGTAGGCGCTGTTGCAGCGATTGATCGGATCGGGCGAGGCATTGAGCGGCCCCGCCTGCTCGATCAGTCGGGTAGCGAAATCGCGCACGGGGCTTTTCTTGTCCAGCCTGATGCCCGTTGGCGTGTCATCGTCGATGTCCTGATAGTCCAGCCACATCTTGAACTTGCCACTGTCCTGATAGAGATCACCGAGCAGGTTCTCGCGCACATCCGCAGGCATCAGACGCAGGAAATTGATCTCCGCACCGTTGCGAATCAAATCGAAGTACAGGCGCGTCTGGGCTTGATGGGACACGTTGCCGTACACGTCGAAATTGACCGCCAACTGATAGTAGGTGCGCTCCAGCAACGGATAATCGAACAGCCACATGGAGTGCGGTACATCGCCGATCAAGCCTTTGTTGACCGATGCGCTGTCGAAATGGCGGAAGACAGTCAACAACGCGTTGTCATCGCCCGCCCAAATATCATCCCAGCCCGGCGGCGGTTTCTTCGCGTAAGTGTCGCGGCGCAGGTCTTCATAAGCGTTGCGGCGGTCGCGGTACGACAGCCACAGGCCCAGCACGCTGCCCACGTCATCGTTCTGCCCAGGCATGGCCAGCAGCGGCGTGGCCTCCCCCCGATACACGGCATCGGTCACGTAACGATCATGGCCAGGCTCCTGGAACATCACCCAGAACTGATCGCGGATCACGTCGGTCGCAATCTGCCCACGGCACACCGGACCACGAATGAAAGTGCGCACGAAGTACTCGGCGTTATCGAGCATGAACTGATAGCGCGCGGCAGCCGGTATCGCCTCGAAGGTCAGAAACGGATTGGCCCGATGCCCAGGACCATAGCCGGGCAATGCGGCGACCTTCCAGTCGTTGCCATAGAACAGCTGCCTGACCCGCGCCATTTTCTGCGGGCTCAGCGCATACGTGATGTGCGTCTTGTGAACAATCACACCCTGTACGGGAACAAGCCGGTAATAGAAGTCACTGCCTGGGTCATCGTTGGGCCGCCGCGTGGCGATCAGGTCCACCGGTTTACCGGTCGGCGTGCGTGAACGTACCCACTGATAGAAATGCCCCGCTGCGCCGTCTTCGAAGTAGATATGGGCCAGAAACAGGTGCTCGAATAGCCAGCGGCCAACCAGCGCCTGATTGGCACCTGCCTGATTAAGCAGGTTTTCCCAGGCAAGAATCTGGCTCGCCTCAGTGACCGTCGGCGTGATTGACTGCGGCTCAACCGGAGCGCCTGCCGCCAGCCAGCGTTGCAGGGTCTGGTACTCGGCGTCGGTCAGCCCGGCCACCGCCAACGGCATGCCTTGCTGGGCGTGCGCCGCAGCGTAGGCATTGAATTCACCGGGCAACGGGCAGATGTTTTCCCGGTTAATGCCCAGTGCAATGCTGTCAGGGATCTTGCTGTTGGCAGGCAATGGCGCACTGCGACCCAGTTCCAGCATGCGGGTCATCAACGCCGCCTGGCTGCCCTGTGCATCAAGCACCGAATAGAAACCCTTGCCGCGCCAGGCGTCCGTGTCGCGGGCGTCGTAAAACAAGCGGGTCGGGTCAACAGCCCGGGTTCGATCCCCTTGATAGACCGGTATCTTGTTGGCCCCGCGACTTACACCTTCGCCACTGCCCAGATTCAACTGACAAGGCGCATCGTTACACGCATGGCAGGCCACGCACTTTTCGGTGAGGATGGGTTGAATATCACGCACATAGGAAATGGCGGGAGACGAGGCCGGCGGGGATGTCTGGGCCTGGAGCGCACAGCAGGAAAAAAGCAGGACGATGCCTGCCAGAAAGCGGTACGGCATCGAACCTGAGCCCTGATATTAAAAAGGCAGTAAGTTTACAAGGGCCTGCGCGCGCCCAACATGAATGATTTTCATGCAAAAGCCCTGACAACACTAAATCCGTTCCGGTTTGCTATTATCGCGTTCTTTAAGTATCGACCTTCTCAAGGTAGCCCTCATGTCTGACCGCAGCGCCCGCCATCAAGCCTTTCTCGACGCTCTGAAACAGAGGATCCTGATCCTCGATGGCGGCATGGGCACCATGATCCAGAGCTACAGGCTTGAGGAGCAGGACTATCGCGGCAAGCGTTTCGCCGACTGGCCCAGCGACGTCAAGGGTAACAACGACCTGCTGATACTGACTCGCCCGGACGTGATTGGCGCCATCGAGAAGGAATACCTGGATGCGGGCGCCGACATCCTTGAAACCAATACCTTCAACGCCACTCAGGTGTCCCAGGCCGATTACGGCATGGAATCGATTGTCTACGAACTGAACGTCGAAGGCGCGCGTCTGGCGCGCAAGGTCGCGGACGCCAAGACCCTGGAAACCCCGGACAAGCCACGCTTCGTCGCAGGTGTGCTCGGGCCTACGAGTCGCACCTGCTCGCTGTCGCCAGACGTCAACAACCCAGGCTATCGCAACGTCACCTTTGACGAACTGGTGGAAAACTACACCGAAGCCACACGTGGCCTGATCGAAGGCGGCGCGGACCTGATCCTGATCGAAACCATTTTCGACACCCTCAACGCCAAGGCCGCGATTTTCGCGGTGCAAGGTGTGTTCGAAGAACTGGGTTTCGAACTGCCGATCATGATTTCCGGCACCATCACGGATGCGTCTGGCCGTACCTTGTCGGGCCAGACCACTGAGGCGTTCTGGAACTCTATCAGTCACGCCAGACCCATTTCCGTGGGCCTGAACTGCGCGCTGGGCGCCAGTGAGCTGCGTCCGTACCTGCAGGAACTGGCCAACAAGGCCAATACCCACGTATCCGCGCACCCCAACGCAGGCTTGCCTAACGCGTTTGGTGAGTACGACGAGCTGCCGAGCCAGACCGCGAAGATCATTGAGGAATTCGCTCAGAGCGGCTTCCTGAATATCGTCGGCGGCTGCTGCGGCACGACCCCCGCGCACATTAAGGCCATCGCCCAGGCGGTCTCGGGCTATGCGCCGCGCCAGATCCCGGACATTCCCAAGGCCTGCCGCCTGTCGGGTCTGGAGCCCTTCACCATCGATCGTCAGTCGCTGTTCGTCAACGTCGGCGAGCGCACCAACATCACCGGTTCTGCCCGTTTTGCCCGCCTCATCCGTGAAGACAACTACACCGAAGCGCTGGAAGTCGCCCTGCAGCAGGTCGAAGCCGGTGCACAGGTGATCGACATCAACATGGACGAAGGCATGCTGGACTCGAAGAAGGCCATGGTGACCTTCCTCAACCTGATCGCAGGCGAGCCGGACATCTCTCGCGTGCCGATCATGATCGACTCCTCCAAGTGGGAAGTCATCGAAGCGGGCCTGAAATGCATTCAGGGCAAGGGCATCGTCAACTCGATCAGCATGAAGGAAGGCGTCGAGCAGTTCATTCACCACGCCAGGTTGTGCAAGCGTTATGGCGCCGCCGTGGTGGTCATGGCCTTCGACGAACAGGGTCAGGCCGATACCGAGGCGCGCAAGAAAGAAATCTGCAAGCGCTCCTATGACATTCTGGTCAATGAAGTGGGTTTTCCGCCGGAAGACATCATTTTCGACCCGAACATCTTCGCCATCGCCACCGGCATCGAAGAACACAACAACTATGCCGTGGACTTCATCAACGCCTGTGCCTATATCCGCGATGAACTGCCGTACGCACTGACCTCTGGCGGCGTCTCCAACGTGTCGTTCTCGTTCCGGGGCAACAACCCGGTGCGCGAGGCGATTCACTCGGTGTTCCTGCTGCATGCGATCCGCAACGGCCTGAGCATGGGTATCGTCAACGCCGGGCAACTGGAAATCTACGACCAGATCCCGGCCGAGCTGCGCGACTGCGTCGAAGACGTGGTGCTCAACCGCAACCCTGACGGCACCGATGCGCTGCTGGCGATTGCCGACAAGTTCAAGGGTGATGGCAGCGTCAAGGAAGCCGAAACCGAAGAGTGGCGCAGCTGGCCGGTCAATCAGCGTCTGGAACACGCGCTGGTCAAAGGCATCACCACGCACATCGTTGAAGACACTGAAGAATCACGTGTGTCGTTCAATCGTCCTATCGAAGTGATCGAAGGCCCGCTGATGTCCGGCATGAACGTGGTCGGCGACCTGTTTGGCTCCGGCAAGATGTTCTTGCCGCAGGTGGTCAAATCCGCCCGCGTGATGAAGCAGGCGGTCGCGCACCTGATTCCGTTCATCGAACTGGAAAAAGGCGACAAGCCGGAGGCCAAAGGCAAGATCCTGATGGCCACGGTCAAGGGCGACGTGCACGACATCGGCAAGAATATCGTGGGCGTGGTGCTGGGCTGTAACGGCTACGACATCGTTGACCTGGGCGTGATGGTGCCTGCCGAGAAGATCCTGCAGGTGGCGCGCGAACAGAAGTGCGACATCATCGGACTGTCCGGCCTGATTACCCCGTCGCTGGACGAGATGGTCCACGTTGCGCGGGAAATGCAGCGGCAGGATTTCCACCTGCCACTGATGATCGGCGGCGCGACGACCTCCAAGGCGCACACGGCGGTCAAGATCGAACCCAAATACAGTAACGATGCGGTGATCTACGTGACCGATGCTTCACGTGCCGTCGGCGTTGCAACTCAATTGTTGTCAAAGGAACTCAAGCCCGCCTTCATCGAGAAGACCCGTCTGGAATACATCGAAGTGCGCGAACGCACCTCGGCCCGCAGCTCGCGCACCGAGCGCCTGAGCTACGGCGCGGCGGTGGCGAAGAAGCCGCAGTTCGACTGGGAAAACTACACGCCCGCCCAGCCGACCTTTACCGGCACTCGCGTGCTCAATGACATCGACCTGAACGTACTGGCCGATTACATCGACTGGACGCCGTTCTTCATTTCGTGGGATCTGGCCGGCAAATACCCACGCATCCTGACCGACGAGGTCGTGGGTGAGGCTGCCACAGCGCTGTTCGCCGACGCACAGCAGATGCTGCGCAAGCTGATCGACGAAAAACTGATCAGCGCTCGCGCCGTCTTTGGCTTCTGGCCGGCCAATCAGGTCGATCACGATGATCTGGAAGTCTATGGCGACGACGGCAAACCGCTGGCGAAACTCCACCACCTGCGCCAGCAGACCATTAAACCCGACGGCAAACCGAATTTCTCGCTCGCTGATTTCGTTGCGCCCAAGAGCAGCGGCCTGACCGACTACATCGGTGGGTTCATCACCACCGCAGGCATCGGTGCCGAAGAAGTGGCCAAGGCCTATCAGGACAAGGGCGACGATTACAACTCGATCATGGTCAAGGCTCTCGCCGACCGCTTGGCCGAGGCCTGCGCCGAATGGCTGCACCAGCAGGTGCGCAAGGAATATTGGGGTTACGCGAAGGACGAGGCGCTGGACAACGAAGCGCTGATCAAGGAGCAATACCTGGGCATTCGTCCGGCTCCGGGCTATCCAGCCTGCCCTGACCACACCGAAAAAGGCACCTTGTTTGCCCTGCTCGACCCGCTGCCGGAAGGCACGCCCGAGCATACGCCCGGCCGCAGCGGCGTGTTCCTGACCGAGCACTACGCAATGTTCCCCGCAGCTGCCGTCAGTGGCTGGTACTTCGCCCACCCTCAGGCGCAGTACTTCGCTGTGGGCAAGATCGACAAGGACCAGATCGAGAGCTACACCGCCCGCAAAGGTCAGGACCTGAGCGTGACCGAGCGCTGGCTGGCGCCGAACCTGGGCTACGACGAATAATCCCAGGCACCCCTTACATCGTCGCCGGGCAATCCGGCGACGAGATGCTCCTACCCGCAACACCAGTCTGGCTACGCTGAACAGGTAGTGTTCAGTCGAGTGCTATGGGCAATCCCTGCGAAGACTCATTCCCACCTTCCCAAGACAAGACCACCGCCTTTTGGCAGATACCACACAGCGTGCTGGCAGCGGCACTCGGCGTGCAGATTGGCCCGCGTCGAGAGCATGACTTTACTCATAGCAAACCTGCCCGCTTTTTGTTGCCGGGCCTGTGGCTCACCGTGGTATCCGTTGCGATTCTGCTCGGCATCGTGCAACTGCTTTATCTGGCGCCGGAGTGAGCGGGCGGCGGCAGCATGCTCTTCAAGGCGAACGGCGAGGCATCTCCCGTGGCGCTGATGTTGAACGCGTGAACATCAAGTCGATAACGCTCGTTCCAGGTCGCCTCCAGAAAACGTTGCGCATCCTTGCGCTCGACCAGGTGCAAGACTTCGATGGTTCTGGCGCCTGCCTGTTTGCGTGTTTGTCGCTGAGCGGTGTCATAACGATGCAGCAGAATGATCGCCCAACCGCCAAGGGTGAAGTGACCAGTGGCAACTACGCTCAGGCTTCCGTCCAGTTGCGCTTGCAGCGAAAGCGAGGTGCCATTGATGGCGCTGAACAGAATGTCCTTGCCCGGACGTCCACCCCGCTCGCGCAGCGCCTCCATCGCGCCGAACGCCATCTGTTCGTTGGCCGACCAGATCAGGCGAATGCCCGGGTAACGATTGAGCAACACGCGCGCCTGCTCCAGCGCGCGATCCGTGCGCCAGCCACCCAAAACGATCTGCCGCAAATGCACTTCCGGATGCTCCGCAAGTGCACGACGCAGGCCCTGCTCGCGATACAGTGAAACAGGCGTGGTATTGGTGCCCGAAAAAGCCAGCATCTCCACCACCCCACCCTCTTCGGCAGGTGGTGAAAGGCTGATCAGCCGCTTGGCAGTGAGATAACCGCCCTCCTCGTCATTGCCGGTCAGACTACCGATGAAGTCGGGATAGCGGGTGGGAAGATCGCCGAGGATGCGGATCTGATCCGCCGTCAGCGTGTTGTTGACGGCGAACAACTTCACGCCACTGCCTCGGGACAGACGCAGGATTTCCGGCGCGACGTTAAGCTCGTTGGAAAACAGCAAATAATCCGGGCGCACACTGCCTTGCAGCGTTTCGCGCGCCATCGCCAGAAGTTTTCGGGTGTCCCGGTCAGAATACAGAACCTGCAATGTCATGCCGGTGGTGTGAGCCGCCGATTGCATCACCCGCACATAACTGCGCCAATACCCTTCACTCTCAGCAGCGGGACTGATGAACACCACGCTCGCCGCCCATGCCGAACCCGTCCACAGACAGCTGAACAGAACCAGCCAACGGACCACCAACACTTTCATATATAGACCTTGAACCGCGGGTTGATCGCTCTATAGCTGATCTATCGGCTGCACGCGCAGGGTTCTGGAGCGCTAGAACGAATTCTTTGCTGTGCGCTAGTGTCCGCTAACCCAGAACACGGCGGCGCCCACGGCCAGGATGATGATGAAAAGTATGGCCCAGGCATCCACGGAACTGTTGGACTTGGTCGTTTTAGGGTGCTTGCTCATCGCATCGCCTCTTGTAAGTCTTGTGGGTGATTGCATATGAAAAGATTGACGCAACACGCATCAGGCAGTGATCAAACCTCAGTTAAGTCGAGACTTGCCCACACGGCAAGCAAGGTCTTGTTCAATCGCCGGGTTGCTTATCGCTTTTAGTGATTTGCATATATATAAACATCACTTTTATCGATATCTGCAAGCTGCTATCTTCGCCTCCGCTCCGCAAGGAGTGCGCGACCGTGCGCGCAGAATTGATTGAATGAAGCAGTGCCCCGATACGCGTGACCTGCAGCGGCGCTGCTTCATTACGAAGCCTGAGAACAGGACCTATATGTACGTATACGACGATTACGATCAGAGGATCATCGAGGACCGCGTCAAGCAGTTCCGGGATCAGACTCGACGCTACCTGGCCGGGGAACTGAGCGAGGAAGAGTTTCGACCGTTGCGCCTGCAAAACGGTCTCTATGTTCAGCGTTTCGCGCCGATGCTGCGTGTTGCCGTGCCCTACGGCCAACTGACGTCGCGCCAGACCCGCATGATGGCGAAAATTGCTCGTGACTTCGACAAGGGTTACGCGCACATCAGCACCCGCCAGAACGTACAGTTCAACTGGCCGGCACTGGAAGACGTGCCAGACATCCTGGCGGAACTCGCCACGGTGCAGATGCATGCCATCCAGACCAGCGGCAACTGCCTGCGCAACGTGACCACCGACCAGTTTGCCGGTGTCGCCGCAGATGAGCTGGTGGATCCGCGTCCATGGTGCGAGATCGTCCGTCAGTGGACCACGTTCCACCCGGAGTTCGCCTACCTGCCGCGTAAATTCAAGATTGCGATCAATGGCTCGAGCGGCGACCGTGCGGCCATTGAAGTACACGACATCGGCCTTGAGCCGCTGCACAACGCAGCCGGCGAGCTGGGTTTCCGTGTCTTGGTCGGCGGCGGCCTGGGCCGTACGCCGGTCGTCGGAGCCTTCATTAATGAGTTCCTGCCGTGGCAGGACCTGTTGAGCTACCTCGACGCCATCCTGCGTGTCTACAACCGCTATGGCCGTCGTGACAACAAGTACAAGGCGCGCATCAAGATTCTGGTCAAGGCACTGACGCCTGAAGTGTTCGCCGAGAAAGTCGAAGCAGAAATGGCTCACTTGCGCGGCGGCAAGACCACCCTGACCGAAGCTGAAGTGGAACGCGTTTCCAGGCACTTCGTCGACCCCGACTACAAGGCTTTGACGGATCAGCACGCCGAACTCGCCGCGCTTGATGCTCAGCACCCAGGCTTCGCCCGGTGGCGTCAACGCAACGTGTTCGCGCACAAAAAGCCGGGCTATGTGGCCGTGACCCTGTCGCTCAAACCGACGGGCGTTGCGCCGGGTGACTTGACCGACAAGCAGCTGGACGCCGTCGCCGACCTGGCGGATCGCTACAGCTTCGGCGAACTGCGCACCTCCCACGAACAGAACATCATTCTGGCGGACGTGGAGCAGAGCGAGCTGTTCACGCTGTGGAACGAGCTGCGCGAAAACGGCTTCGCCACGCCAAACATCGGCCTGCTGACCGACATCATCTGCTGCCCTGGCGGCGACTTCTGCTCGCTGGCCAACGCCAAGTCCATCCCGATTGCAGAATCGATCCAGCGTCGTTTCGACGACCTGGATTACCTGTTCGATATCGGCGAGCTGGACCTGAACATTTCCGGCTGCATGAACGCCTGTGGTCACCACCACGTCGGCCATATCGGCATTCTGGGCGTGGACAAGAAAGGCGAAGAGTTCTATCAGGTTTCGCTGGGTGGCAGCGCCAGCCGCGACGCGAGTCTGGGCAAGATCCTTGGCCCGTCCTTCGCTCAGGACGCAATGCCGGATGTGATCGAGAAGCTGATCGACGTCTACATCGAGAAACGCAACGAAGACGAGCGCTTCATCGACACTTATCAGCGTATTGGCATTGACCCTTTCAAGGAGCGCGTCTATGCAGCGAATCATTAAGAACAACGAAGTCATCGACGAAACCTGGCACCTGCTGCCCAAGGACACGACCTTCGACAGCCTGTCCAACTGCGACGACCTGATCGTGCCGCTTGCACTGTGGCGCGAACATGGTCACGCACTCAAGGCGCGTGACGGCGGTCTGGGTGTGTGGCTGGACAGCGATGAGGAAGCTGAGGAAATCGGTGATGCAGTCGATCAGTTCCAGGTTATTGCCCTGAACTTCCCGGCCTTCACCGACGGGCGCAACTTCTCCAATGCGCGTCTGCTGCGTGATCGGTACGGTTACAAAGGCGAATTGCGCGCCATCGGTGATGTGCTGCGCGACCAGTTGTTCTACATGCGCCGCTGCGGTTTCGACGCGTTTGCGGTGCGTGCCGACAAGGACCCGTACGAAGCGCTGGAAGGTTTGAAGGATTTCTCGGTGACCTATCAGGCCGCTACCGACGAACCTCTACCCTTGTTCCGTCGCCGCTGATTGCACTGATTCGGTGACAGCAAAAAGCCCGGACCTTCATTGAAGGTCCGGGCTTTTTGTTGGGTACTGTCCCGTCCTGAACAGGACGCTACGCTTCACATCTGGCGGTGGCTCACCAGAAACGCTGCTGCGTGACTCGCCCCCACCATTTGGCCAGCAAACCATCGGCAGACGCCGCAGCCGCCATGCCCATGCGTTCCTGCAGGCTCTTGCGCTGCGCATAGTGCAGATGAAACACATCGGCGTCCTTGGCACGCTCAGCCAGGTATTCGTCGCTGGTCTTGAGCTCATCGACCAGTTGTTTATCCAGCGCGGCCATACCCAGCCAGACTTCACCGGTGGCAACTTCATCAATGGACAATTGTGGGCGATAGCTGGCAACGAAGTTCTTGAACAGGTCGTGAGTGATGTCCAGGTCCTGCTGAAACTTCTCGCGACCCTTTTCTGTATTTTCGCCAAACACGGTCAGGGTGCGTTTGTACTCACCTGCTGTGAGCACTTCAAAGTCGATGTCGTGCTTCTTCAGCAGACGATTGACGTTCGGCAACTGTGCCACCACCCCGATGGAACCCAGAATGGCGAACGGCGCGCTGATGATCTTGTTGCCGATGCACGCCATCATGTAGCCGCCACTGGCCGCCACCTTGTCGATGCAGATGGTCAGCGGAATGCCCGCCTGACGAATACGGGCCAGTTGTGAAGATGCAAGGCCGTAGCTGTGAACCATACCGCCGCCGCTTTCCAGACGCAGCACCACTTCATCCTTGTCGGTCGCCAGGGTCAGCAGCGCCGTGATTTCGTGACGCATGCTTTCGGTGGCAGACGCCTTGATGTCACCGTCGAAATCCAGCACATAAACCCTGGCCTTCGCGTCGGCCTGTTGTTTGTCCTTTTTCTCTTTTTTCAGGACTTTGGCCTGCTCCTTGCGCAGTGCCTTGAGGCGCTCCTTGCCCAGCAAAGACTGCTCCAGACGCTCGCGCAGACCTTTGTAGAAGTCGTTGAGCCGGGTAACCTGCAGCTGGCCGGCGGTCTTGCGACGTCCTTTGCCACGCATGGACGCAATGGCGATCAGCACCACGACGATGGCCACCACCAGCGTGACTGTCTTGGCCAGAAAGCTGGCGTAATCGACAACGAACTCCACGGATATTCCTCACTTGCCTTGCGCCCTTACCAATCAAGGGCTGCGATGTCGCCAGCATACCGAGGCCCCCTGATGATCACCAGCGGCATGGGTTACAAGCCGTTAAAACGGTGATTTCAAACGAGCGTATGTTTTTTCATTGACAGCTCCCCGGCATCCCTCATAACCTCGCCGGACCTTCAACGTACCGAGACGACACGGACGTGGGCAGCATCTATCTGATAAGACATGGCCAGGCCTCATTTGGTGCAGACGATTACGACGTCCTGTCACCTGTGGGTGTTCGTCAGGCACAGATTGTGGGTGCCCATCTTGCCGATCTGGGCATTGGTTTTGATCGTTGTATCTCGGGCGACCTGCGTCGCCAGAAAGACACCGCACGCAATGCGCTGGCGCAGTTTGCCGAAGCCGGCCTGGCGGTCCCCGAACTGGAAATCGACAGCGCATTCGATGAGTTCGATGCTGAAGGCATCGTTCGTGCTTTGATCCCGGCGATGCTCACAGAAGAGCCCGGAGCGCTGGAAATCCTGCGAGATGCGGTCAACAGACGCGCCGAGTTCCAGCGGCTTTTTTCATTGATCGTCAGCCGCTGGATCAGCGGTCAGCACGATACCCTCGGCCTGCAAAGCTGGCTGGGGTTCGTCGCCCGTGTGCAGGCCGGGCTGGACAGAATCATCGCCAGCGCAGCGCCTGATGAGCGCATCGCCGTATTTACATCCGGCGGCACGATCACCGCGCTGCTGCATCTGATTACAGGAATGCCTGCGCCGCAGGCGTTCGAACTCAGTTGGCACATCGTCAACACTTCGCTGCACAGGCTTGGATTCAGAGGCAGCGAAGTCACCCTGGCTTCCTTCAACAGTTACACTCATCTGCAACTGTTGAAGGCGCCGGAGCTCATCACCTACCGCTGAGCCCGGCCAATCGCGCCCTTGTCGGGCGCCAGAACTCACCAAAATCAGAACCCATAAAAGGATCAAGACATGACCTCAACAGCCGACGCCGTCAAAACCATGCAAGCCAAGTTCAACCCAAGCGCCGCTGCAGGCCTGGATCTGATCTTCGGTTTCCATATCACTGACGAGGACAAGCATTACGCGCTGATCGTCAAGGACAGCACCTGCGATCTGCAGGAAGGCGAGAACCCTGACGCCAACGTCACCCTGGTGATGGACAGCGAGACCCTCAAAGGCATCGTCAGCGGCGAGACCGATGGGATGCAGGCATTCATGGGCGGCAAACTGCGCGCTGAAGGTGACATGATGCTGGCCATGAAACTGAGCGAGCTGTTCCCGGTATAAGCACCAGGCAGCGAGTGACACCCATGAGGAAACCGAAGCCTGCAGGCTTCGGTTTTTTTTCGCCTGCTCATCGACGGCCAGTAATCAAAGCCGCTGATTGGCCAGCAACACGCTAGCCTATAAGGCTGACTCACGGTTGTTCGCGGGTCACTCGATCATTAGATTAGTCAATGTTTAGGACTGACCATAATAAGCAGAAGGGATAAGCATGGCGCTGACTGACCAGTCCACCGACATTCGTAGCGGCGAAGAACTCGACATCGCCCTGATCGACCCGTACCTCAAGACCCACATTCCTGACCTGCACGGCGCGCCCGTCATCAGCCAGTTCCCGGGAGGCGCATCCAACCTCACCTACCTGATCCAGTACCCGGGTCAGGAGCTGGTGCTGCGTCGGCCACCCTTTGGACACAAGGCGCGTTCGGCCCATGACATGGGCCGCGAGTACCGCATCCTCAATCAGCTCAAGGATGCATTTCCCTACTGCCCCAAGGCATATCTGCACTGCACTGACGAGTCGGTGATGGGGTCCGAGTTCTACGTCATGGAACGCGTCAAAGGCATCATCCTGCGCTCGGACCTGCCGCCTGCGCTGGGTCTTGATGCGCTGCACACTCAGGCGCTGTGCAAGAGCTTCATCGACAAGCTGGTGGATCTGCATCGGGTCGATTACCAAGCGTGTGGGCTGGGCGACCTGGGCAAGCCGCAGGGCTATGTGCAGCGGCAGATTCTGGGCTGGACTGAACGTTACGAAAAAGCCATGACCCCCGACGCGCCTGCCTGGGCGCAGGTCAAGGCCTGGCTTTTAGCCAAGATGCCTGCAGACTCACCGGTTTCCAGCATCGTACACAACGATTACCGCTTCGATAACGTCATCCTCGATCCTGATAACCCGATGCGCATCATCGGTGTGCTGGACTGGGAGCTGACCACCCTGGGCGATCCGCTGATGGATCTGGGCAACACCCTCGCCTACTGGATTCAGGCCGACGACCCTGCGCCAGTGCAATTGATGCGTCGCCAGCCCAGTCATGCACCCGGCATGCTGACCCGCCAGCAATTCGTCGACTACTACGCCGAGCGCGCGGGCATCCCGATCGACAACTTCGACTTCTATTACACCTACGGCCTGTTTCGTCTGGCGGGGATCGTGCAGCAGATTTATTACCGGTTCTACCACGGCCAGACCCAGGACAAACGCTTCGCGCAGTTCATTCACATGAACAAGCTGCTGGAGCAAATGAGCCTGAATGTAATCGCCAAATCCAGCCTTTGATGACATCAGAACAAGGAAAAGACATGTCCAGAACCCAGCTTTTCGACCTCGACGGCAAGATTGCTTTCGTCTCCGGCGCCAGCCGCGGCATTGGCGAAGCCATCGCCCGGTTGCTTGCCCAGCAAGGTGCCCATGTGATCGTGTCCAGCCGCCGAATCGACGGGTGTCAGGCGGTGGCTGACGCCATCACGGCCGAGGGTGGCAAGGCCACGGCCATCGCTTGCCACATCGGCGAGATGGAGCAGATCAGCAGCGCATTCGAACAGATTCGGCAGCAGTTCGGACGCTTGGATATTCTGGTGAACAACGCCGCGACCAACCCGCAGTTCTGCAACGTTCTGGATACCGACCTGAGCGCCTTTCAGAAGACCGTGGACGTGAACATTCGTGGCTACTTCTTCATGTCGGTGGAGGCCGGCAAGTTGATGCGCGACAACGGCGGCGGCAGCATTATCAACGTTGCGTCGATCAATGGTGTTTCGCCAGGTGCGTTTCAAGGCATCTATTCGATGACCAAGGCGGCGGTCATCAACATGACCAAAGTATTCGCCAAGGAGTGCGCCGCGTTCGGCATTCGCTGCAACGCTCTGTTGCCGGGCCTGACCGACACCAAATTCGCTTCGGCACTGGTCAAGAACGACGCGATTCTAAACATGGCACTCGCGCAGATCCCGCTCAAGCGCGTGGCAGCACCGAGTGAAATGGCCGGGGCCGTGTTGTATCTGGCGAGCGAGGCTTCCAGCTACACCACAGGCGTGGCACTGAATGTGGACGGTGGGTTCTTGTCCTGACCCCGTCAGGAAGGAGCCTGCACGGCGCAGGCGTATGAATTTTATTTTCCATAAACCATTTATTTGGAATATATTTTCCGCATAACAACAATCCCTTCTGGAGACTGTCATGCGGGAAACCCACTCTTCCACGTTGCCCGAATTCGGTATCGGCCTGATCGGTACCGGTTTCATGGGCCGCGCGCATGCTCTGGCGTTTGGCAATGCCAGTGCGGCCCTCGACCTTCCTGCACGTATTCGCCTCGCCGCGCTGGCCGACGCCGACAGCGTACGTGCCGAGCACTGCGCACAGGCCTGGGGTTTCGATCACAGCCATGCCGACTGGCAGCAACTGATCGACGACCCTCAGGTACAGATCGTCGCGATCACCACGCCCAATCATCTGCATTTCCCGATGGCCATGGCTGCGATTGCCGCTGGCAAGGCGGTGTATTGTGAAAAACCACTGGCAGTCAGTCTGGCTCAGGCTGGTCAGATGCGCCGCAGCGCCAGGGCTTCTGGTGTCGTGACGCAGGTGGGTTACAACTATCAGCACAACCCCATGATTGGCCTGGCCCGGGAAATGATCGAGGCTGGCGAACTGGGCGACATTGTCAGCTTCCAGGGTGAATTCAGCGAAGACTTCATGGGCAATGCGCAGTCGCCCTGGTCGTGGCGCTGCGAAGCCGCTCACGCAGGCGGAGCCCTGGCCGATCTGGGCAGCCACCTGCTGGCCATGGCGCGGTACCTGCTGGGTGACGTGGAAGCGGTGTGTGCCGATGTCAACACGGTGCACCGCCGACGCCCTGCCAGCGTTGGCAGCACCGAACTGCGTGACATCGCCGTCGACGACCAGACCCATGCCCTGCTGCGTTTTGCCAACGGCGCACGCGGCACGTTCAGCAGCAGTTGGCTCAAGCACGGTTACAAGAATCATCTGAGCTTCGAAATCAGCGGCACTCGCGGCACGCTGGCCTTTGATCAGGAGCGTCTTAACGAGTTGCGCCTTTATCGCGCAGGCGAACCTGGGCGAGACGGCTTTCAGCACCTGCTGGCCGGACCATCACTGCCTGGCTACGCGGCATTTTGCCCGGCTCCCGGCCATCAACTGGGCTACAACGAACTCAAGGCACTGGAGGTTCAGGCGCTGATCATGGCGATGTGTGGCCAAGGCAGTCGCGGCCCTGATTTCGAAGAGGCCTGGCAGATTGAACGCCTGGCCGCCGCGATCCGCCTGGCCGCCGAGCAACAACGCTGGATAGCACTCGCCGATATTTGACAGGCTTCCTGCAACATTCGGCAAAGGGTTAGAATGCGCCGCCATTCTGCCCCTCTGCCATAAGCCGCCCTCCATGCCTTTCGAACTCAGCGTCGACCTGACCACCCTGGCCATTCTGGCGGTGGTTGCCTTCATTGCCGGATTCATCGACGCCATCGCTGGCGGCGGCGGACTGCTCACCACACCCGCCTTGATGACGGCAGGCCTGCCACCTCATCTGGTGCTGGGCACCAACAAACTCAGTTCCACCTTTGGTTCAGCGACGGCCAGTTTTACGTTCTATCGGCGCAAGCTGTTCGATCCAAAACAGTGGGTTCACGCCATTATCGGCACAGCCGTTGGTGCGGCGATTGGCGCAATCATTGCCCATTACCTGCCCGCCGAATGGTTGAACCAGATGCTGCCGGTGATTGTGTTTGGCTGCGGCCTGTATCTGCTGTTTGGCGGCACGCCCAAGGCACCGCTTGACAGCGACGCGCCGATCAAGAAGAAATGGCAACTTCCGCAAGGCTTGGGTCTGGGGTTTTACGACGGTGTCGCCGGCCCCGGCACCGGGGCGTTCTGGACGGTCAGCACGCTGCTGATCTACCCGGTCGATCTGGTGAAGGCCAGCGGTGTGGCGCGCAGCATGAACTTCGTCAGCAACGCCGTGGCGCTGTCGGTGTTCATGTTTTCGGGCCAGGTGGACTACGTGATCGGCCTGTGCATGGGGTTGGCCGTCATGCTCGGCGCTTATTTCGGTGCCGGCACGGCGATCAAGGGCGGCGCGAAGTTTATCCGCCCTGTGTTCATCACCGTGGTGCTGGGCCTAACCGTACGTCTGGCCTGGCAGCACTGGTTCGGGGGAGCCTGATCGCTCGGCCAGATACGCCTCGATCAGAAAG
This sequence comes from Pseudomonas triticifolii, assembly GCF_014358015.1. Lineage (GTDB taxonomy): Bacteria > Pseudomonadota > Gammaproteobacteria > Pseudomonadales > Pseudomonadaceae > Aquipseudomonas > Aquipseudomonas triticifolii. Next base: position 571,732 of record NZ_JACONV010000001.1, read on the forward strand.
CGCGCAATAGAGCGGTTGGCCGGCAACGGTGGCAGATCGTCGATCCTGAACCAGCGCGCATCCTCGATTTCATCGGCCTGCGGCACGATTTCACCGCTCTCGTATTCGGCGTGAAAGCCCAGCATCATCGAGTGCGGAAACGGCCAGCACTGGCTGCCCATGTACTTGAGGTTCTTGATGCGGACCTGCACTTCCTCCATCACCTCGCGACGCACGCAATCCTCGGCCGACTCGCCGGGCTCGGCAAACCCGGCCAGCGTGCTGTAGACGCCCGTCACGAAGCGCGGCGACCGGGCCAGCAGGATTTCATCGCCTCGCGTGATCAAGACAATCATGCTCGGAGAGATGCGCGGGTAGAAGCGCAGGTTGTCATGTTCACAGTACATGGCGCGTTCGCCAGGCACTTGCACTGTAGGACGACCACAGGCCCCACAAAACCGGTGTTCTCTGGCCCAGGTGCTGATCTGTGCGGCGTAACCGAGCTTTTGAAAGACTGCAAAGTCGCCCTCCAGCATGAATTGCCGCAAGCCCTGCCAGGAACACCCCTCAACCGCCACCGACCGCTCAAGCACCAGCAGGTAAACCGCCTCGCCGTCAAAGTGACCGATGCCGTGCTCGCTCTGCACCGGCAGACCCAGCCCTTTAAGCCAGGCTCTGGGGAACATGACGCCGTTGCCGTCAAGCAGAAACCCTTGGTCGCCATGGACCACAGCCCAACCGCCACTGCCCTCGATGTCCAGTACTGCGGTCGTCCAACGCTCCGGGCGCGTCATGTAAAAACTCCTCTGTTCGAACGCAAGCGTACTACCGCTTCAATTGTCGAAGACCGGCTTCTGCTTGCTCATCTGCGCAACCATTGCCAGCTTCAGGTCCGCTGATTGCAACATGGCAGCGTTCCAGATAGCAACGTGCTCGAGGCCATCGTCCACGCTGTGGTCGCGCATATAACCTATCATTTGCTTGGTCCCCTCGATGGCGATGGGCGATTTTTCGGCGATTTGACGAGCGACCGCCATGACACCGTCCAGCAACGCAGGCGTGTCTTCGAACGTCTGGTTGACCAACCCGATACGCAAGGCCTCCTCGGCGCCGACGGTACGGCCGGTATAAGCCAGCTCACGCATGATGCCGTCGGGAATGATTTTCGGCAGGCGTTGCAGGGTCCCGACGTCGGCCGCCATGCCCATGTCGATTTCACGGATCGCGAACTGCACGTCGGCGGCCGCATAACGCATGTCGCATGCCGACACCAGATCAATCGCGCCGCCCAGGCAATAACCCTGAATGGCCGCCAGAACCGGCTTTCGGCACTTGTCGACGGCCGTGAACGAGGCCTGCATGTCGAGAATTGTGCGCCTGAGCACCCTGGCATTACGCCCTGCGTCCTTGCCTAACTGAGCGGCGACCGATGCCAGCATTTTCAGGTCGATGCCGGACGAAAAATGCTTACCGGCACCGCTGAGCACCACGACCCGCACCTTATCTTCTCGCTCGACCCACTGGAAAACCTCGATGATTTCGGTCCAGAACGCTTCGTTCATCGCGTTGACCTTGTCCGCGCGATTGATCTGCACGTGAGCAATATTATCGTTCAGCTCGACCAGCAAGGTTTGGTAATCAGGCATGGCGGGATCCTCGAGAGGCTTTTATTGAATCGTTCGACTATAACAAGCCTGGCATGGCAGCCGTAGGCGGCTGATAGGACATTTGCCGGATCCTCAGCCATGCTTTTTCAAAGTCTCCAGGGCCACGTGCCCAGCAAATAGTGTGAACCGCTGCAAAGCCATGATGTCCAGTATTGGGTGACACTACTACTGCTCCGTCAGTCATCAGAGGGCGATACTTGAATACGTCAAAAGCGGCAACCGGCATTGAAGGTCTGGACGACATCCTTTCGGGTGGTCTTTCACGCAGTCACGTTTTCCTTCTCGAGGGAGAACCCGGAACCGGCAAGACAACGGTAGCGCTACAGTTTTTGCTGGCCGGGGCAGAGGTCGGTGAAGTGTGCCTGTATATCACGCTCTCCGAGACTGAACGAGAGCTACGCGATGGCGCTCGCTCTCATGGCTGGGAGCTGGATGAGAACATCAAGATTTTCGAGCTGACGCCGCCTGAAAACCTGCTGAATGCCGATCACCATCAGAGCCTGCTGTACTCCTCCGATCTGGAGCTGGGCGAGGCAACGCGGCAGATTTTTGAAGTGGTCGAGCGCATCAAGCCAACACGGGTGGTCATCGACTCCCTCTCGGAAATCCGTCTGCTGGCGCAAAGTTCGTTGCGTTACCGTCGGCAGATTCTGGCGATCAAACACTACTTTGCACGCTACGACGCCACCGTGGTGCTGCTGGACGATCTGACCACCGAGGCGCTGGACAAGACTGTGCACAGTGTTGCGCATGGCGTGATCCGCCTCGAATCGCTGACCCCGTCCTACGGTGCCGAGCGCCGACGCTTGAAGATCGTCAAATATCGAGGCCAGAAGTATCGGGGCGGTTTTCACGACTTCAACATTGCCGATGGCGGTATTCAGGTATTCCCGCGACTGGTAGCTGCAGAGCATCGGTCAGACTACTCACGCAAGCAACTCAGCAGCGGCATTCAGGCGCTGGACGACCTGCTGGGCGGCGGCATCGAAGGTGGATCCAGCACGCTGATTCTCGGTCCGGCGGGTACGGGTAAATCGCTCATTTCAATGGTTTTCGCCGCGCAGGCAGTCGCGCGAGGCGAGCGTGTCGGGCTGTTTATCTTCGATGAAGAATTGGGCCTGCTGTTTGAGCGAATGCTCAAGATCGGTATCGATCTGCGCGCACTGCAGGAAACCGGCAACATGATAATCGAGCAGATCGACGCGGCGGAATTGTCCCCTGGCGAGTTCTCTCATCGTGTCAGACGCGCCGTGGATAAAAAGCAGATCAAGACCGTGGTCATTGACAGCATTAACGGCTATCAGGCATCGATGCCGGAAGAGAAGGCGCTCGTGCTGCACATGCACGAGCTTCTGCTCTACCTCAATCGCCAGGGCGCATCGACCTTCATGACCGTCGCCCAGCATGGCCTGGTCGGCGACATGCGCTCCCCCGTCGACATTACTTATCTGGCCGACAGCGTGATCCTGCTGCGTTATTTCGAAGCGCTCGGCCAGGTCCGCAGGGCCATTTCGATCATCAAGAAGCGAACCGGCACCCACGAATCCACGATTCGCGAGTACCGGATCGGCAGCAAAGGCTTGAAAATTGGCGCACCGCTGGAAGCCTTCCAGGGCGTTCTGCGTGGGGTGCCGACCTATCTGGGCGAAAGCAAACCGCTGTTGACGGACGATGAATTGTGAACACTCCTGGGCAATTTTCAGAACGGGCGATCATCCTGGCTCCGCGAGGGCGTGATAGCCAGATTGCCCTGATGATCCTCAAGGAAGCCGGTTATCCGGCAGTCGTCGCACGCGATCTGAACGAATTGGTTTTTGAACTGCAGACGGGTGCCGGACTTGCAGTGATTGCCGATGAGGCACTGCGCACGGTTGATATCAGCCCGCTGCTGAATTTGCTGGGCCAGCAGCCTGCCTGGTCGGACCTGCCCATCGTACTGCTGACGCATCACGGCGGCCCCGAACAGAATCCATCGGCGCGCCTGGGCAGCCTGCTGGGAAATGTCACGTTTCTGGAAAGACCCTTCCACCCCGTCACTCTGGTCAGCCTGGTGGCGACCGCCGTACGCGGGCGACGACGACAGTACGAAGCCCGGCTGCACCTTGAAGAGCTGCTGGAAAGCGAAAAACGCCTGCAGAATGCACTCAAGGCCGGACGTCTTGGCTCATGGGAGCTGCAAGCGGAGCGCTTGCAGATCACGTGCTCGTCGATCACCCGAGGTCATTATGGTCGCGAAGAACATGAGCCATTCTCCTACGACGACTGGCTGGGAGTGGTATACCCCGATGATCACCCACGGATGCAATCAGCCCTGCAGCGCAGCCTGGACACGGGCATGGACTTCATCATCGAGTACCGTAATGTCTGGCCGGACGGATCGCTCAATTGGGTAGACGTGCGTGCGCGCGCCATTCGCAACACTCAGGGCCAGGTCAGTTCTCTGGTCGGGGTAACGTCCGATATTACCGAGCGCAAACAGGCTGAATCCCAACTGCGACGTCTGAACGAGACACTCGAACAGCAAGTTGAAGAGCGCACCTCGCAGCTACAACACAAAGAGGAAGTGCTGCGGCAGTCCCAGAAAATGGAAGCGGTGGGGCAACTGACCGGTGGCATTGCCCACGACTTCAACAACATGCTGACCGGCATCATCGGCAGCCTGGAGCTGATCAGAAGACGACTTGCCAGAGGACGCACCGAGGGTCTGGATAACCTGATTGATCTGGGCGTGACGTCAGCCAACCGCGCCGCCGCCCTCACCCACCGCTTGCTGGCGTTTTCGCGGCGTCAGTCACTGGACTCCAAACCGGTAGAAATGAACCACCTGATCACAGCCATGGGCGAACTGATCCAGCGCAGTGTCAATGAGAGCATCCAGCTGGACATGCGCCTGGCGGATGACCTGTGGACCGCCGAAGCCGATCCCAATCAACTGGAAAACGCTTTGCTCAATCTGGTGCTCAATGCACGGGATGCCATGCCGGACGGTGGCCTGCTCACCGTCGAGACCCATAACCAGCAACTCGACAAAGCGTTTACCAACGCCCATGAAAACCTCTTGCCAGGTGATTATGTGGTGCTGAGCATCAGCGACAACGGGTGCGGCATGCCTGACTCGGTCATGAGTCGCGCCTTCGACCCGTTCTTCACCACCAAGCCTATTGGCCAGGGCACAGGACTTGGGCTGTCGATGATTTACGGTTTCAGCAAGCAGTCACATGGCCATGTAGCGATCAACAGCGAGGTGGGTCGAGGCACCACCGTGCAACTGTTCCTGCCACGTTTTCAAGGCGATCAGGATGAAGACGAGCAGCTTTTCCAGAGCAACGCGGTTTACGCCAACGCAGGCGAAACGGTGCTGATCGTCGAAGATGATCCCGCGGTGAGGGCGTTGGTCAGCGAGGTGCTGAGCGAACTGGGTTACACGTACATTGAGGCAGCCGACTCGCTGACAGCGGTGCCTGTGCTGGAGTCAGGCCAGCGCATCGATCTGTTGATCAGCGATGTCGGGCTTCCTGGCATGAACGGACGACAGTTGGCAGAGATTGCCAGGCAGTTGCGCCCCGACCTGAAAGTGTTGTTCATCACCGGCTACGCCGAGCATGCTGCGGCGCGTGCAGGCTTCCTGGATACCGGGATGCAGATGATCACCAAACCCTTTGCGTTTGATCACCTGACCTCAAAAGTTCGCGAAATGATCGAGGCCTGAGATAACGCTCAGGCCTCGGTATGTCCCGCCAGCATTCTGCACATCGCGCGCCGCACTGCCACTTGCCGTACTGCGATCAGGCGAGCAATTCCTGGATCTGCGATTGCAGAGTTTCCATGGTGAAAGGCTTGGCCAGAATCGGTGCTTTGGCAGCGATCGGGCTGCCCGATTCGATGATCTCTGCGGGATAACCGCTGATAAAAATCACTTTCAGCTCTGGTCGCAGCATGACTGCAGGCTCGGCAATCTGCACACCCGAAATCCCCCCAGGCAGGCGATAGTCGGTGATCATCAGATCAAGATGCGGCTTGGTCGCAAGGATTTCGAAGGCCTGCTCACCGTTTTCTGCCTGCAGGACGCGATAGCCCACACCCGACAGATAATCGGCCAGCAGCATCAGAATCAGGGGTTCGTCTTCGACGATAAGTACAACGTTTTCTGCGTCAGCGCTCATTGAACTGCCTTTGATCTTATAGATAGCTGCCAATACGACCACAGCACATAGCGGAGGTTGCGACAGAAATACGATAATTCCGTAATGCCATCAGCTTTTGCATCGTGCCTCTGATCACTGTGGCAGACAGACTCGAAAGACGGACCCGACGCCCTCTTCACTTTCCACTTCGATCCTGCCGCCATGAGCCATGACGATCTGCTCGGAGATGAACAACCCCAGGCCAAGTCCGGCAACCGCATGGCTGGCCGAGACGCGCTCGAACTGCTGAAAGATGCGCTTCTGGTTTTCGGCGGTGATACCGATACCCTGATCCCGAACCTCTACGTTCGCCTGGCCACCTTCACAGTACACACGCACTTCGATGGGCTTGCGAGCACCGTAGCGCAGTGCGTTCGTCAGCAGGTTGGCCACGACCTGTTCGATCCTGAATTCATCCCATACTCCGATGACAGGCTGGTCGGCAACCAATGTGATGCTGGAGTTGGCAGCGGCTATCTGGGCCGAGAAATTTTCCAGCAACTGGGTCACCAACTCGCACAGGTCAAAAGGACTGGGGCGAATAGACAGCTTGCCCGTACGGATACGCGACACATCCAGCATATCTTCGATGAGCCGGATCAGGCTTTGAATCTGACGCTCGTCGCGGTCGACCATCGCGCGCAGTTTGTCGAGTGTGAACGCTGCCGTGTTGCCTTTGGCCAGGTGCAATCTACGCAACTGGGTTTCCAGAATCAGGCCGTTGAGCGGCGTACGCACCTCATGAGAAACGATCGACATGAAGTCGTCACGCATGCGTATCGCGTGCTCAAGCTCGCCTTGGGTGGACTGCAGGCGCTTGAGCAGCATCTCTTGCTCGTGACGACTGCGCTCAAGCTCCTCAACCTGCATCTTCATGGCCTTGCGCTGGCGGAACAGATCAACGAACACATTGACCTTGCTCTTGACCGCATGGATATCCAGCGGCTTGTGCAGAAAGTCCACTGCACCGCTTTCGTAGCCCTTGAACGCATAATTGAGTTCGCGGCCTGCTGCGCTGACAAACACGATGGGGATGTTCTTGGTCTTTTCGGTGCTGCGCATCAGCTCTGCCAGCTCGAAGCCGTTCATGCCGGGCATCTGCACGTCGAGAATGGCCAGCGCAAATTCATGCTGCAACAAAAGCGACAACGCCTCGTCAGCCGAAAGCGCCTTGAACACCGAGCGGTCCTCGCGCTTGATCAGCGCCTCGAGAGCCAGCAGGTTTTCCGGCAGATCGTCGACGATCAGCAGTTTTGCCTGGATTTCATTTAGCATGCGATTCGTTCCAGCTCCACCAGCAATTGGCCAATTTCGTTCAAAGACAGAAGGTAATCCGGCGAATGCAACGCCAGGCCAGCCTCGGGCATGGTACGCGCCTGGGCCTGCTGCGGATCCTGAATTACCGTTAAACCGCCATACTTTTTGATCTGCAGCAAACCTTGCGCCCCGTCATTATTGGCACCGGTCAAGAGTACGCCCGCGAGGCGCTCACCATAGGCGTCAGAAGCCGAGTCGAACAAAATGTCGATGCTGGGCCTTGAGTAAAACACCCGGTCTTCCTGGCTCAACGACAGCGTGCGGTCAGTCTCGACAGACAGGTGATAACCCGACGACGCAAAATACAGCGTTCCGGGTTTGACGCTTTCCTTGTCGTCAGCCTCTTTGACCGGAATCGCCAGGCGACTCTGGAATACCTGCGCCAGCTGACTGTTCCGATCATCTGGCAAATGCAGCACCACCAGAATCGGCAGACAGAATCCAGGCCGCAACCCACCGAAAATCTTCAGCAACGCTTCAACCCCGCCAGCAGACGCACCGACCACAATCGCATCCACGACCGGCAAAACATCTCGGGTCGTCGTGCCAACGAATGTCGTCATCATGACTTACGGTAGATCCGCTCAGGCTTGACGAGGGTCTCGAATTCGCTTCTGTAAGCAGAAAAATCCAGCGTTTCCTTGCTGCCCAACGCCAGAAATCCACGATGACAGAGCGATTCATGAAACAACCCGAAAGCGCGATCCTGTAGTTTTTTATTGAAGTAAATCAATACGTTACGACAGGAAATCAACTGAGTTTCGGAGAATACACTATCCGTGGCCAGACTGTGATCGGCAAAGGTCACGTTTTCACGCAGCGTCTTGTCGAAGATCGCGTAATCGTAGGCGGAGGTGTAGTACTCGGTAAAATCACGCAGCCCGCCGGACTTGCGATAGTTCTCGGTGTAAGCGCGCAGGTTCTCCATCGAGAAGATGCCCTGCTTGGCTTTCTCCAGGGAGCTGGGGTTGATGTCCGTGGCATAGATGATCGTGCGCTCCAGCAACCCCTCCTCACGCAGCAAAATGGCCATGGAGTACACCTCCTCGCCCGTGCTGCATCCCGCAATCCATACTTTGATGGAAGGATAGGTGCGCAATAACGGCACCACCTCCTGACGAATCGCCAGGAAGTGCGACGGATCGCGAAACATCTCGCTGACCGGAATAGTGAGTATTTGCAGCAACTGCATGAAAGCGGCCGGGTCGTGCAGCACACGCTCTTGAAGCGCAGAAATCGTACTGCAATCGAACTGACGCAGGGCATGGGTCACGCGGCGCTTGACCGAAGCGCCGGAGTAATCCCGAAAGTCGTAGCTGTACTTGAGGTAGATAGCCTCGATAAGCAGCCTCAACTCGATCTCGGCGTTACGATCAAGGTGCATGGATGGACCTGAATGGGTTGTCGAAGACGCTGGGTTTGGCCATCTTCATTCAGATACGTTCCATTTTAGGTAGCCACACACGAATCAACGAGAACAAGCGGTCCAGATCGATAGGCTTGGCCAGGTAGTCGTTGGAGCCTGCCTGCAGGCAACGCTCCTGGTCATCTTTCATGGCCTTGGCCGTGACAGCAATGATCGGCAGCTTGCGCCAGCGAGGGTCCTTGCGGATCTCGATGGTCGCTTCATAGCCATCCATCTCCGGCATCATCACGTCCATCAACACCAGGTCAATGTCTTCAACTTCATTGAGTTTCGCGATCGCCTCAAAACCGTTGCGCGCGATTTCGACCACAGCACCTTTATGCTCCAGCGCACTGGTGAGGGCAAAGATATTACGCACATCGTCATCGACCACCAGAATCTTGCGCGCCTCGAACACCTTGTCGCGGCTACGGGCGGTCTTGAGCATCTTCTGGCGCTCATTGGAGAGCTGGGATTCGACCTTGTGCAGGAACAGCGTCACTTCATCAAGCAGACGCTCCGGCGAACGCGCGCCCTTGATGATGATTGAGCGTGAATACTTCATCAGCTCGGTTTCTTCATCGCGGGTCATGTTGCGACCGGTGTAAACAATGACCGGCGGGAACGAACAGATTTCCTCGGTGGCCATGCGCTTGAGCAGTTCGCCACCCAGCATATCCGGCAGCTTGAGGTCGATGATCATGCAGTCATAGATAGTGTCGCGCAGCAGATCCAGCGCCTCCTGCGCAAAGCCCACTGCGGTGATCTCGATGTCATCATCACCGATCAGGCGCGCAATGCTGTCGCGCTGCAAGGCGTCGTCTTCCACCAGCAGGATGCGCTTGACCTTCTGGGTCAGCTTGGCTTCCAGCTTGGCGAACACGTCTTTGAGTTCTTCACGTGTCGTGGGCTTGACGGCATAGCCGATCGCGCCCATGTGCAACGCGGCTTCCTGACGATCTTCGACGGAAATCACATGCACGGGAATGTGCCGGGTGGGCGCCAGTTCCTTGAGGCGTTGCAGCACCGTCAGACCCGAGTGGTCCGGCAGACGCATGTCCAGAAGGATCGCATCCGGGGTAAAGCGTGCAGCCAGATTGAAACCATCGTCGGCCGCGTGGGCCACCAGACAGTAATAGCCCAGCTCGTGCGCCAGATCGAACAGGATCTGCGCGAAACGGACCTCATCCTCAATGACCAGAATGCAGCGTTTGTCGAACGGCGCTTTTTCACGATCATCGTCGAACACCGGGATCGTCTCATCGCGCTCGGCCGTTGGCTCGATCACAGGCCGGGCAATGACCGGCAGCGCAGGCACCGGTGACGATACCACCGGCGCAGTGCTTGCAATCTGATAGTCGACTGCCTGCTCGATGTACTGCTCCGGCAATACCAGAGTAAAAATGCTGCCCTGCCCCGGCGCACTGGTGACGCTGATCGAGCCACCCAGCAGCGCGGCAAGGTCACGGGAAATCGACAGGCCCAGCCCGGTGCCGCCGTAGCGGCGGTTGGTGGTGCCGTCGGCCTGACGGAACGCCTCGAAAATGCTCTGTTGATGTTCCTCGGCAATCCCGATGCCTGAATCACGCACCGTAAACGCAATCCCGGCGCCCGGCTGACGCGAAACGATCATGCTGACCGCCCCTGCCTCGGTGAACTTGATGGCGTTGGACAGCAGGTTCTTGAGAATCTGCTCCAGTCGCTGGCGGTCCGTGAACAGCATCGTCGGCGCACCGGCCTGCATTTCGACCGTGAACTCAAGACGCTTCTCGGTGGCCAACGGCTGGAACATGTTCCGCAAGCCATCCACCAGGCGCGACACACTGCTGTTTTCCGGGCGTACTTCCAGCTTGCCGGCTTCAACCTTGGAGATGTCCAGAATGTCGTTGATCAGGTTCAACAGGTCATTGCCGGCCGAGTAGATCGACTCGGCAAACTTGACCTGTTCGGCGGTCAGGTTCTCGGTCGGGTTTTCGGCCAGCAGTTTGGCCAGAATCAACGAGCTGTTGAGCGGCGTACGCAGCTCATGGGACATATTGGCCAGAAACTCTGACTTGTACTTGCTGGAGCGTTGCAGTTCGTCAGCCCGCGCCTGCAATTCGACCTGCGCCCGATTCAGCTCTTCGTTGTTGCGATCCAGCGCGTCACGCTGGTCTTCCAGCGCCTGACTCTGCTCAGACAACTGTTCGTTGGTCTGCTCCAGTTCAGCCTGCTGAGTTTCCAGGTGCGCCTGGGACTCCTTGAGAATCCGCGACTGCTCTTCAAGCTCTTCGTTGGCCGTGCGCAGCTCTTCTTGCTGCACCTGCAACTCTTCATTGAGCTGTTGGGTTTCGGCCAGCACTTCCTGCAGACGTTGACGATAGCGCGCGGCCTCGATAGAGGTGCCAACGTTGTCGGAAATCAATTCGAGGAATTCAACGTCCTGCTCGGTCAGTGCGTGCAGAAAACCCAGTTCGATCACGCCGTTGACCTGATCGTCGTTGCTGGTCGGCACAACGATCACGCTGCGTGGCGAACCGTCGCCAAGACCTGAGCTGACCTTGAAATAGTCGACAGGCACATCGTTCAGGCTGATCACACGGTCCTGTCGCGCAGCCTGCCCGACAATGCCTTCGTCGCTGTGAATGGTCTGCCCACGCTCTTCCTGCTCGCGGGAAAAACCGTAGGAAGCCACACGGGTCAGGCCGCCATGCTCCTGACGCACGTAAACCGCTGCCACCGACGCCCCCAGATAACGGGCAAGGAACTGCAGAATATTGCGCCCCAGCATGTTCAGGGTCAGTTGCCCGAGAACCTGCTCGGCCAATTCGCTCTGACCGTTGCGCAGCCAAGCGACTTTCTGAAGGCGCTCGGCGTTGATTTCCTGCTGTCGGAGGTTTTCGCTGTAGGCGTCAGACAGCGCCATCAGATCGCGACGACCGATCCAGGCCAGAATGCCACTCACAACAATCACGAAAATCAGGTAAAGGGTGACGGACAGGACGGTGCTGCGCGTGACCTCGGCATTGCGCGTCAGGCGCAACTGCTGTTCCATCTCGACAGCCTGATCGTATTCGGTACGAATCTGGTCGGTGATGCGCTTGCCTTGCCCGGCCAGCACGGGTGTCTGAAAGTCGCCATTCGTTCGGCGCAGCGTAATCATTTCCTGGGCAAAGGTATTCCACTCTTCCTGCAGGGTCAGCAACCGTCTGAATCGATCCAGTTGGGTCGGATTGTCATCCACCAGCACCTTGAGCCCTTGCAGCTCTGCCGTAAGCAGAGGCTTGGCGACTTCATAAGGGTCAAGAAAATGCTGATCGCCGGTCAACAGAAAACCACGCATGCCGGTTTCCATGTCGATGGAAAGCTTCATAGAGCGATTGGTGTTGTTGATGACCCGATCGGTGTGTTCAACCCATTGAATGGCCGACAACAGATAGCTGATCAACAGAATGAAGAAAACCGCACTTAATACGCCGACTCCCAGAGGCAGACCGACGTTACGCCCCAGCAGTTTGCGAAAGCGCTGTTCATCGACGACAGACGTCCGATTCATGAATAATCCCTGACGATTGGATCAAAACCGTAGAGTTTGCCGTAAAGCGGTAAAAAAGACTCTCATTTCTCACATATAGGATTGAAATTTCACACATAAATCGGCGATAAGCTCCGATATATCTGCCAGCATGGCCCTTCGCCCAAGGCTTGCTATGCTAATCGGCGAAGAACGGCGATAGATTGAACTTCCGAGTGGATTTTATTTACTGATACAGGGACTGTAGCAAAAGCGGTCATCACGACGTCCCGAACCTCGCGGTGACCGGTCAGGCGCGACGGATCTGCGCCGTTTGTACCAACATTATTTTCAGGCTTTAAGGAGTCAACCATGCCGGACGCAACCAGCACCATTCTTGTGGTCGAGGATGACGCCATCGTGCGCATGCTGATCGTCGACGTGCTCGAAGAGCTGGAATACAAGGTCCTCGAAGCCGAAGACGCGGAGAAGGCACTCGCCGTTCTGAAAACCGAGTACGACGCCGAACACCAGGTCAACCTGTTGATGACGGATCAGGGTCTGCCTGACATGAAGGGTTCCGAACTGGCAAAAATTGTGCGAGGACTTTACCCGCAAATCCCTGTGCTGTTCGCCAGCGGTTATTCGGAAAACATCGATGTGCCTCAAGGCATGCATTCGATTGGCAAGCCCTTCTCCATCGATGACCTGCGCGACAAAGTGAAGAGCATTCTTGACCCGCACTGATATCCCGACCGGCACTGACCACACACCACACATGACCCGGCTGCTGATTATCGGCTACGTCTGGCCAGAGCCTCGCTCTTCGGCAGCCAGCGGGCATGTGATGCAACTGATCCGTTGCTTTCTGGAGCATGGCTGGCAGATCACGTTCGCCAGTCCTGCGACCGAGGGCGAACACCGGGCCGACCTGATCGGGCTGGGCATCGATGAAGTCCGCATCGAGCTTAATAACAGCAGCTTCGACACCTTCGTGAGCGAGCTGCAGCCCGATGTCGTGCTGTTCGATCAGTTCATGATTGAGGAACAGTTCGGCTGGCGTGTCGAGCAGCACTGTCCCAACGCCCTGCGCATCCTGGAAACCTCGGACTTGCAGAGCCTGCGCCACGCGCGCCACCAACTGCTGAAGGAGCAGCTGGAGAATGAGGGCCAGTCTGGCGATCCGCACAGCATTCCTGAGCATTCAGCCGAAGTGCTGTTCAATCGCATGGCGGCCAACGATCTTGCGCAGCGCGAGATTGCGTCGCTGTACCGATGCGACCTGAGCCTGATGACCTCCGACGTGGAGATCGAGTTGCTGACCGGCGTGTTCGGTCTGCCTTCATCGCTGCTGCATTGGTGCCCCCTGATGATGGACGCGCCCGTCGAACAGGCACCGCCGTTCGATGAACGCGCGCACTTCCTCAGCATCGGCAATTTTCGCCACGCGCCCAACTGGGACGCGGTGCTGTGGATGAAGACCACGCTCTGGCCACTGATTCGCCGAAAGCTGCCGGACGCCCAGTTGCATATCTACGGTGCCTACACGCCGCCCAAAGCCACCGCCTTGCACAACGCGGCGCAAGGGTTCCATGTCATGAACTGGGCCGAAGACGCCTTGCAGGTCATGTCCCAGGCTCGAGTCTGCCTTGCGCCCTTGCGGTTTGGCGCGGGCATCAAAGGCAAGCTCATTGACGCCATGCTGTGCGGCACGCCCTCGGTCACTACGCCGGTGGGCGCCGAAGCGATGAGCGGCGCACTGCCGTGGCCAGGCCTGATCGCCCGTGACACCGCCGGGATCGCCGAGGCCGCAGTTCGTCTCTATCGCGACCGGACGCTGTGGGCCGATGCGCAGAAGGCAGGCTGGGCGCTCTTGAACGACCGATACCTGCACCCGCAACACTGCGCCAGCCTGATGGAGCGCATCGAAACGTTACGCCAGCATCTGAACAGCCATCGGCTGGCCAACTTCACCGGCGCCATGCTTCGACACCACCATCACAAGAGCACTAAATACATGGCGCAGTGGATCGAGGCGAAGAATCGCACGGTGTGATCGGTGCTAGACCGGTCTGCGCAACAGATAGGTGTCCATCACCCAGCCCTTGCGCTCACGCGCTTCGGCGCGCAGTTGCTTGATGTGTTCGTACACGTCATCGAGCCTGCCTGACACCAGTATCTCGTCCGGGGTGCCCAGATAAGCCCCCCAGTAGATGTCCAGCCCCTTGCCGACAAAGCGCTCGAACGTGCAGTGGGCGTCCAGCATCACCACCGCGTTGTCCGGGCCGGCGTCCGGGCTTGCCGCCAAGCGGCGTCCGGTGGTGATCAGCACAGGCTCGCCGATCCGGTTCAGCGGTATGCGGTGCCTGGCGACCAGTGCCTGCACGCTGGTGATGCCGGGAATCACCTGATAGTCGAAGACTTCCCTGCCCCGCGTCGAAACCCGGTCCAGAATACGCATTGTGCTGTCGTACAGTGCCGGATCACCCCAAACCAGGAATGCGCCGACCTCGTCCACCCCCAGCTCCTCGCTCATCAACCGTTCAAACAGTACCGCGCGCTGCTCATGCCAGTGCTCGACTCCGCGTTCGTAAAGGCCCGGATCATCCTCGCGCCGAGGATCCTGCACTTGCACCAGCCGATACTCATCATGCTGGATGTAGCGCCGACACACCGCATTGCGAAGCTGCAGCAGGTCATCATCGATGTAGCCTTTGTCGAGGATGAACACCACGCTCGCCCGGTTCAGCGCATTGATGGCCTGGATCGTGATCTGCTCGGGATCACCGGCACCCATCCCGATGAGAAGAATCTGTTTCATCGTCAACGCACTCCCGGCTGTCGCCATGATCAGTACCTGATCCTAAGGGTTTTTTCGGTTTCGGTCGGGCAATGATTCGGAAAATGATGCACATTAACGCCCTGGCAACCACTGCAAACGGCCACGCCATGAGCAAAACAACAAGAATTGCGGACCCTTCCTACGAGTTGATGGACGACCACAACGGCCTGTCCATCATCTATCGCGAACACGGCTTCCCCTGTCCGCTGGTACGTTGGCACTTTCACAAGGAATACGAACTGCATCTGATCGTTGCCAGCTCCGGCAAGGTCTTTGTGGGCGATTACATCGGTAACTTCCACCCGGCCAGCCTTTTTCTGACCGGCCCCAACCTGCCGCACAACTGGATCAGCCAGATCGATGAAAACGAAGTCGTGCCCAAGCGCGACATGCTGGTGAACTTCACCGATGAACTGCTCGAAAGCGGCAATCAGGTGTTCGCCGAACTGCGAACGCTGGCACCCTTGCTGGAACGTGCACAGTACGGCATCGAATTTCGCTGTAAGCGTACGATTCGCCAGGCCATGAAGCTGATGCAGCGCATCGCCGACTCCAGCGGCATCACCCGGCTGGGCCACTTTTTCATTCTTCTGGAATTACTCGCCGCCAGCGACGACTACCAATTGCTGTCCGGCACGGCCGTCACCCACACCGCTGACGAGCACAGTGTCGATCGAACCAACCGGGCGGTGGATTACATCTTCGCCAACTACAGCCGTGAATTGCCACTTGAAGAAGTGGCCGACTATCTGGGCATGAAGCCCACTTACTTCTCCAGAGTATTCAAACAGGCCACCGGTCGCTGCTTTGTCGAGTTCGTCAACCGCCTGCGCATCAGCAAATCCTGCGAACTGCTGGCCGATGGCGACAAGCCCGTGACCGACGTGTGCTTCGAGTCCGGTTTCAATAACATTTCCAACTTCAACCGACGCTTTCAGCAGCTCAAAGGCATGACCCCTTCGCACTACCGTCGTCTGGCCGTCCAGCGCCTGACCGAGCAAAACCTGTACTGATTCACCCCTCCTGCGCACGCATCGTCTACGCTGAAATTTCGCCAACGCCTGTCACAAGGCGTTTGCGTAACAGCGACGTCTGCAAGCCCACTGCAAAAAAGTATCAGTCGGAGTGCGGTGCAGGATTTGTCTTTCGCGTCGAACGCCGGTGTAATCGGACCACATCTTCCTACCTCCGGAAGAGACAAAAACAATAACCGTCCTTCTGCAGCCTTCCGGGCGTGGAAGAGGAGTGATCAATGAAGACCTTCGCTAAAGCTCTGCTTGCAAGTTCCGTCCTCAGCACCTGCTTCATGTTCAGCGGCACCGCAACTGCCGGCACTGTGACTATCGCCACAGTCAACAACAGCGACATGATCCGCATGCAACGCCTCTCCAAGACCTTCGAAGAAAAACACCCTGATATCAAACTCAACTGGGTGGTGCTCGAAGAAAACGTCCTGCGCCAACGCCTGACTACCGACATTGCCACCAAAGGCGGTCAGTTCGACGTGCTGACCATCGGCATGTACGAAGCCTCTTTGTGGGGCGCCAAGGGCTGGTTGCAGGAAATGAAAGACCTGCCCGCCAGCTACGAACTCGATGACGTATTCCCTTCGGTGCGCGATGGCCTGTCGGTGGAGGGTAAGCTGTTCGCCCTGCCGTTCTACGCAGAGAGCTCGATCACCTACTACCGCAAGGACCTGTTCAAGAACGCAGGCCTGACCATGCCAGAACGCCCGACCTGGACACAGATTGCCGAGTTCGCCGGCAAGCTCACTGACAAGTCCAAGGAACAGTACGGCATCTGCCTGCGCGGCAAGGCGGGCTGGGGCGAGAACATGGCTTTGATCACCACGGTCGCCAACTCGTTCGGCGCACGCTGGTTCGATGAGCAATGGAAACCGCAGTTCGACCAGCCTGAGTGGAAGAACGCACTCAACTTCTACGTCAACACCATGAAACAGTCCGGCCCGCCGGGCGCATCCAGCAATGGCTTCAACGAGAACCTCGCCCTGTTCAACAGCGGCAAGTGCGCGATCTGGGTGGACGCCAGCGTCGCCGGTTCTTTCGTGACCGACAAGACTCAGAGCAAGGTGGCAGATAACGTCGGCTTCACCTATGCCCCGCATGAAGTCACCGACAAAGGCTCGGCCTGGCTCTACTCCTGGGCTTTGGCGATCCCGAACAGTGCCAAGAATGCCAAGGACGCTGCCGAGTTCACACAATGGGCCACGTCCAAAGAGTATGCCGCGCTGGTGGCGCAGAAGGATGGCGTGTCCAACGTGCCGCCAGGCACCCGCGCCTCGACGTACAGCGATGAATACAAGAAGGCAGCGCCGTTCGCCAACATCACTCTGGAGTCACTCAAGGCCGTGACGCCCAAGTCGCCCACCCTTAAACCTGTCCCTTATGTGGGCATCCAGTTGGTCACGATTCCTGAGTTCCAGGCCATCGGCACCAGCGTGGGCCAGCAGTTTTCGGCCGCTCTCATCGGCCAGAGCACAGTGGACAACGCATTGAAAACCGCTCAGACCGCCACCGAGCGGGACATGAAGCGCGCGGGTTACCCGAAGAAGTAACCGCGTGCTGCGGAGCGGGAAACGCGTGTTTCCCGCTCTTGCCCTCAGACACTGTGATATCCGGTGAGAGCCCCCATGAAAACCTCAGCCATTTCTGATCGTACGGATTCGTCCGGCGAACTGCCCCCGATCAAAAGCCGTCGTTTCAAACCGGGCTGGTTTCTGGTCAGCCCATCCGTTGCCCTGCTGCTGGTCTGGATGATCGTGCCGCTGGGCATGACCATTTACTTCTCGCTGATCCGCTATAACCTGCTGTCACCCGGCGACAACGAATTCGTCGGCCTTGAGAACTTCGAGTACTTCGTCACCGACAGCGGTTTTCTCCCCGGCGCAGGCAACACCCTGCTGCTGGTGGGCAGTGTGCTGGCCATTAGCGTGATTCTCGGCGTACTGATCTCGGCGCTGCTGGAAGCCAGTGAGTTCTTCGGCCGAGGCATTGTGCGGGTGCTGTTGATCTCACCCTTTTTCATCATGCCTACGGTCAGTGCGCTGATCTGGAAGAACCTGATTTTCCATCCGGTGTCCGGCGTATTGGCGGCGGTGTGGAAATTCTTCGGGGCCGAGCCCATCGACTGGTTCGCGCACTACCCGATGCTGTCGATCATTATCATCGTGTCCTGGCAGTGGCTGCCGTTCGCCATCCTGATTCTGATGACCGCCATGCAGTCACTGGACCAGGAGCAGAAGGAAGCGGCGCGCCTCGATGGCGCAGGCCCGATCGCGATCTTCTGGCACCTGACCCTGCCGCACCTGGCACGCCCGATTGCGGTCGTGGTGATGATCGAAACCATCTTCCTGCTGTCGGTGTTCGCCGAAATCTTCACCACCACCAATGGCGGTCCGGGCTTTGCCTCGACCAACCTGGCCTACCTGATCTACATCCAGGCACTGCTGCAGTTCGACGTCGGCATGGCGTCTGCGGGCGGGCTGATCGCCGTGGTCATCGCCAACATCGCAGCGATCGTCCTGATCCGGATGATCGGCAAAAACCTCACCGACAAGTCATGAGGACCTTGCCATGATGACGCTCAAACAATCACGCCGCCTGCAAAGCCTGCTGCTCGGGACCTTGTCCTGGCTCATTGCCGCGCTGATCTTTTTCCCGATCTTCTGGATGGTGCTGACCAGCTTCAAGACCGAGATCGACGCGTTCGCCACGCCGCCGCAGCTGTTTTTCACGCCGACACTGGAAAACTACCTGCACATTCAGGAACGCAGCGACTACTTCCATTTCGCCTGGAACTCGGTGTTGATCTCCTTCAGCGCAACGATACTGAGCATGCTGGTGGCCATTCCTGCGGCCTATTCGATGGCGTTCTTCGAGACCAAACGCACGCGTGGCACCCTGCTGTGGATGCTTTCGACCAAGATGCTGCCGCCCGTGGGCGTGCTGATGCCGATCTACCTGCTGGCCAAGACGTTCGGCCTGCTGGACTCGCGCCTGGCGCTGATCATCATCTATACGCTGATCAACCTGCCGATTGTGGTCTGGATGATTTACACCTACTTCAAGGATATTCCCGGCGAAATCCTCGAAGCCTCGCGACTCGACGGCGCCAGCACACGTCAGGAGATCTTCCGCGTGCTGATGCCCATCTGCAAAGGCGGCCTGGCGTCGACCGCGCTGCTGTCGCTGATCCTGTGCTGGAACGAAGCGTTCTGGTCCCTGAACCTCACCTCGTCCACTGCTGCGCCGCTCACCGCGCTGATCGCCTCCTACTCAAGCCCCGAAGGCTTGTTCTGGGCCAAGCTGTCAGCCGTTTCGACCCTTGCGTGCGCCCCCATCCTGATTTTCGGGTGGATCAGCCAGAAACAGCTGGTTCGCGGTCTTTCGTTCGGCGCCGTCAAATAGCCCCGGCCCACAGAATAAAAAGGAGCCCCTCATGGCTAACCTCAGCATCAGAAATCTGCAAAAAGGCTTCGACGGTCACCAGATCATCAAGGGTATCGATCTTGACGTGAAAGACCGTGAATTCGTGGTTTTCGTCGGCCCTTCGGGCTGTGGCAAGTCCACCCTGCTGCGGCTGATCGCAGGGCTTGAAGAAGTGACGTCCGGCACCATCGAACTCGATGGCCGCGACATCACCCAGGTCACGCCAGCCAAGCGCGACCTGGCGATGGTGTTTCAGACCTACGCGCTGTACCCGCACATGACGGTCGGCAAGAACCTCTCGTTCGCGCTGGACCTGGCAGGCGGCAACAAGGCCGACATCAAGAAAAAAGTGGATGAAGCGGCGCGCATTCTGGAGCTGGGCCCACTGCTGGAGCGCAAGCCCAAGCAGCTTTCCGGCGGTCAGCGTCAGCGCGTCGCCATTGGCCGCGCCATTGTGCGCAACCCGAAAATTTTCCTGTTCGACGAGCCGCTGTCCAACCTCGACGCTGCGCTGCGCGTGCAGACCCGTCTGGAGCTGTCGCGGCTGCACAAAGAGCTGCAGGCGACCATGATTTACGTGACCCACGACCAAGTGGAAGCCATGACCCTGGCGGACAAGGTGGTGGTGCTCAACGGCGGTAAGGTTGAACAGGTCGGCTCGCCGCTGGACCTGTATCACCATCCGGCCAACCTGTTCGTGGCTGGCTTCCTCGGCACGCCGAAGATGGGCTTTCTCAAAGGCAAGATCAGCCGCATCGACAATCACAGCTGCGACGTCGAACTGGACGCCGGCACCCGGATCACGTTGCCGGTCAGTCGTGCAGGTCTTGTGGTCGGTGCACCGGTCACGCTGGGCATCCGCCCCGAACACCTGGACATCGCTCAGAGCAGCGACTGCCAGTTGCACGTCATTGCCGATGTCAGTGAACGCCTGGGCAGCGACACCTTTTGCCATGTGCGCACGCGTTCGGGTGAGGCGCTGACCATGCGTATCCGGGGCGATCTGGCCAGCCAGTATGGGGAAACACTGAGCCTGCACCTGGACAGTGCCCACTGCCACCTGTTCGACGCTGACGGCCTGGTCATCGCCAAAGCCTTGCAAACAGCCGCCGCTTGAGACCTGGAGAGTGTTGTCATGAAATTGAACAAGCAGAACCTGTCGCGCCTGGGTACCGATATCGATGTGCCCGCTTACGCTGCCGCAGACACCCGCCAGGGCATCGCTCACATCGGCGTCGGTGGGTTCCATCGCGCCCATCAGGCGTTCTACACCGATGCACTGATGAACACTGGTGAAGGCCTGGACTGGAGCATCTGCGGCGTCGGGCTGCGCCCCGAAGACCGTGCCGTAAACGACGCCCTCGCCCAGCAGGACTATTTGTACACGCTCTATGAGCTAGGCGACACGCCGGATACCAAAACCCGCATCATCGCTTCGATCAGTGGCATGTTGCTGGCCGAGGACAACCCACAGGCACTGATCGACAAGCTGGCCAGCCCGGACATTCGTATCGTGTCTCTGACCATCACTGAAGGCGGCTACTGCATCGACGACAGCAACGGGCAGTTCATGACGCATCTGCCGCAGATCCAGCATGACCTTGCGAACCCGAACAACCCGAAAACCGTTTTCGGTTTTCTCTGTGCCGCGCTGGACAGACGCCGCGCCGAAGGGACGCCTGCGTTCACACTGATGTCCTGCGATAACCTGCCACACAACGGCGCAGTGACCCGCAAGGCTCTATTGGCCTTTGCCGTCCAGCGCCATGACAATCTACACAACTGGATCGCCGAACATGTGAGTTTCCCCAACGCCATGGTCGACCGCATCACCCCGATGACCAGTTCTGCCCACCGCTTGAAACTGGCCGACGAAAAACACATCGACGACGCCTGGCCGGTGGTCTGCGAACCCTTCGTGCAATGGGTGCTGGAAGACAAATTCGTCAACGGCAGGCCCGCCTGGGAAAAGGTTGGCGTGCAGTTCACCGACGACGTGACGCCCTATGAGGAGATGAAGATCAAGCTGCTCAACGGCAGCCACCTGGCCCTGACGTACCTGGGCTTTCTCAAAGGCTATCGCTTCGTGCACGAGACCATGAACGATCCGTTGTTCGTGCGTTACATCCGCGCCTACATGGACCTTGATGTCACACCGCAACTGGCGCCGGTGCCAGGCATCGTTCTGGAAAGCTACAAGGACACGCTGATCGAGCGCTTTTCCAATCAGGCCATTGCCGACCAACTGGAGCGTGTCTGCTCGGACGGCTCGTCGAAGTTTCCCAAATTCACGATCCCGACCATCAATCAGCTGATTGCAAATCAGGACAAACTTGAGCGCGCATCGCTGGTGGTTGCCGCCTGGGCGCTTTACCTCAAGGGCGTGGATGAGCAAGGTACGCGCTATGACATCCCGGACCCGCGCGCCGAGTTCTGTCAGAGTCTGGTCGCCGATGACGCGCTGATCACCCAGCGGCTGCTGGCCGTCGAGGAGATATTCGGCCTGTCCATTGCGCAGTCAGCCGCATTCGTTGCCGCGTTCGAACAGAACCTGACCGACCTGCGTGAACGGGGCGTCAGCGCAACGCTGGAAAAACTTTTGGCTCAACGCCACTGAGGGACGGTCATGTTTCTTGGCATCGATTGCGGCACACAAGGTACCAAGGCACTGGTGCTCGACGCGCAAAACGGGCAGGTGCTGGGCGAAGGCTCGGCTCCTCATAGCCTGATCAGCGACCACAACGGCCGTCGCGAACAGGACGTCCAGCAATGGCTTGACGCGCTGCAACAGGCTGTCGGGCAAGCACTGGCGCAGGCCGGGGTCTCGGGGCAACAGGTCCAGGGCATCGGTATTTCCGGCCAGCAACACGGCCTGGTACTGCTCGATGAGCATGGCCAGGTGCTGCGTCCTGCCAAGCTGTGGTGCGACACCGAAACCGCGCCCGAAAACCAGCGTCTGCTGGAGTATCTGGGCGGCGAACAAGGCTCGCTGGAGCGCCTTGGTCTGGTCATCGCTCCGGGCTACACCGTCTCGAAACTGCTGTGGACGCTGGAACAGCACCCACAGTTGTTCGAGCGCATCGACAAGGTCCTGCTGCCCCATGACTACCTCAATTACTGGCTGACCGGGCGTTGCTGTACCGAATTTGGCGACGCCTCGGGCACCGGTTATTTCAACATTCGCACTCGCACGTGGGATCTGCCCGTGCTGGCGCACATTGACCCCAGCGGCCGCCTTGAAAAAGCACTGCCGCCATTGCTGGAAGCGGATCAACCTGTCGGCACGTTGCGCCCCGAAATTGCCCGCCTGCTGGGCCTCAACCCGCAGGCGCTGGTGTCCAGCGGTGGCGGCGACAACATGATGGGGGCTATCGGCACGGGCAACATCCAGCCAGGCCTGATCACCATGAGCCTGGGTTCATCCGGCACTGTCTATGCCTATTCCGATCAGCCAGCGGTCAGTGAGCATGGCTCCGTGGCGGCATTTTGCTCGTCGTCCGGCGGCTGGTTGCCGCTGATCTGCACCATGAACCTGACCAACGTCACCTCCGCCATCCGAGCGCTGTTTGCGCTGGACATCGCCACCTTCAACGATGCGCTCGCCAGCGCCCCGATCGGGGCCGAGGGTGTATTGATGCTGCCGTTCCTGAACGGCGAACGTGTACCTGCCCTGCCCGACGCCACCGGCAGCATTCTCGGCCTGGACAGTACCAATCTGACCCAGGCCAACCTGTGTCGTGCCGCCGTCGAAGGGACCACGTTCGGCCTGCGCTACGGGCTGGATTTGCTGCGCGCCAGCGGCATCAAAAGCGAGCGTATCCGTCTGATCGGCGGAGGGTCGAAAAGCGCCATCTGGCGACAGATTGTGGCCGACATCATGAACACGCCCGTCATCTGCACCCGCCATGCCGAGGCCGCAGCGCTGGGCGCAGCGATTCAGGCCGCCTGGTGCTGGTCCAGAAGCAACGGTCTACCCGACAGCCTTCAGGACCTGTGCGAGCGCAGTGTGAGTCTTGACCCCGATAGCGAAACACGCCCGATCGCGCAGAACGTGGACGCCTACCAACAGGTCTATCAACGCTATCAAGACCACCTGCAGGCAGTTTGACCCTGACTCTTTTTACGGAGCAATTATGTTTCTGGTTTGCGGCGAAGCATTGTTCGATATTTTCACCCGCGCTGACACGGGCGGCTCGCTCAACAGGTTGGGGTTTGATGCCATCGCTGGCGGATCGCCCTTCAACGTCGCCATAGGCCTGCGTCGTCTGGGTGCCGACGCCTCGTTTTTCGCGGGCATTTCCACCGATTACCTGGGCTGTCGTTTACGGGCAGTGCTGGAACATGAAGCTGTCGACACCGAACACCTGATCGATTTCGACGCGCCGACCACGCTGGCCATGGTCGCGGTCGGAGCCGACGGCTCCCCTACCTACAGTTTTCGCGGTGATGGCTGCGCGGACCGTCAATTACGCCAGGAGCACCTGCCAGCACTGGATGACAGGGTTCGCGGCATTCACGTAGGCTCATTCTCGCTGGTGGTGCAGCCAATCGCCGATACGCTGCTGGCCCTCGTCACGCGGGAGAGTGGCAATCGCCTGATCTCGCTGGACCCCAATGTGCGTCTCAATCCTGCGCCGGACATCCAGCGCTGGCGTACGCAGATCGCGGCATTCGCCGAGCACGCGCACTTGATCAAGGTCAGTGATGAAGACTTGCACCTGCTGTATCCCGACCGCGAACCGCAGCAGATTGCCGAGGGCTGGCTGAACCACCATACGCACTTGGTGATCGTCACCCGCGGCACGCAAGGCGCAAGTATCTTTACCCGTGAACACGGGACGTGGTCTGTGCCTGCAAAAAGCGTGGTGACCGCCGATACCGTCGGCGCTGGCGATACGTTTCAGGCCGCACTGCTGACGTTTCTCAGCGAGCGCAAACTGGACACGCCGCAAGCACTCTCAGGCCTTTCCAGGGAACAGTTGAACGAGATGCTGACGTTTGCCGTCTCAGCCGCGGCGCTGACCTGCACGCGGGTCGGACCGGATCTGCCGTACCGCAATCAACTGGCCTGACTGGACGGCAACGGCTTCGTACCACCTGTGGCCTGCTCTTCGAACCCGAGCCATCTTTTCGCAGGCAAAAAAATCGCCAGCAGGCTCGCTTCCACGGACCGTGTGGAAGCGAGCCTGCTGGCGAACGCGTCACTGCAGACTTTCAGGGTATAAGGCCAGCAAACCGGCCTTGATGCCCCGGATGCGCGTATTGATGTCATCCGCCACATCGTTCTGCTTGTCCTTGAGCGCATCCTGGACTTTCTGGTCGATTGCCAGTTGGTCCTCAGGGCTCATGGCCGTGTATTGCTGCTGGTCGATTCCGGTGAGCTTTTCACGCACCTTTTCTTCAGCCGTCTGCTTCAACGTGTCCATAAACTTCTGGACCGACCCACCCACCGATGTATCCGATGCGCTAGCGTTGGCCGCTGAAGCGGTAACCCCGTTATCACGGTCGGCAGTCTTCTCGGAAAGCGACGTATCAGCGGCACTCTTGAGATTGACCATCATTCGTGCGAACGACTCGTCGTAGCCATTGTTGCCCTGTGTATCGTCTTTCGAAGCCGCGACGCTGGTCTGTGATGTGACCGGCAAGGCCCCATTGACAAGACCGGCGGCACTGACCGCGCCGAACGTGTCCTGCGACACCTCGTCTACGCTTTTGCGCCCGACAGCACGGGAAACCAGCTGTTCAAGCGCACCTGTGCCAATAATCATCTTTCACCTCCCGATGACATGATGCCGCAGGAACAAAGCAATTCGGATGCCAGTCAGACATAAACTTAACAAGCCATTGATTTTTATAAATAAAATCCGACTTAAAGACTACAAACCTGATTGCAGCACACCGTCAATTGCCCGTCGCGGCAAGCGGTTGCCGCACGGTTGAGAGATTCATGCCGCATCAATCCGCAAATCCTCCAGCGGCATGGCCTGTGCGAAGTAATAGCCTTGGGCCTGCCCGGCCCCCATTTCCCGCAGGGCCAGCAGGGTTTCGTGATCTTCAACGCCTTCGGCCACCACACTCAGGCCCAATGACTCGGCCATGCGCAGGATGGCCCTGACAATGGCGCGACTGCGCGCGCTGGTCGTCAGCTCAAAGATGAACGACTTGTCGATCTTCAGGCCGCTGAAGTGGTATTGATGCACATAGCTGAGGGAAGAGAACCCGGAGCCGAAATCATCCAGAACCACCGTCATGCCCTGATCAGCCAACTGCTTCATGGACAGACGCGCCTGGTCGGGATCCGCCACAAGCGCACCTTCGGTGAGTTCCAGGCACAGTCTGGTCGGCGACACATCGCGCTCGGCCAGCATCGCCAGCACTTCGCAGGCGAAAGTCGGTCGGGTGATGCTGTAGCTGGAGCAATTCACATGCACCGGCGGCAAGCGGGCGTTGTCAGGGTCGGCAAGAACGGCGATGACCGCCCTGAGCATATACAGATCCAGACGGCCGATCAGACGCAAACCCTCCAGCGCAGGCAGGAAGCTTGCGGGCACAACCACCTTTCCGTCGGGCAGCTTCCAGCGAATCAACGCCTCCAGCGCGAGCAGCCGGCCTGTATTCAGGCATTTGATGGGCTGGAAGTAAGGGATCAACTGGTCGCTGCGCTTGAGCGCCTTGCGCAACGCCACTTCCTGCTCGATCTGATCGGAGACTTCACGACGCAGCGCCTTGTTGAACACGACAAAGCTGTCACGCCCGCCGTTTTTGGCCCGATACATCGCAGTGTCGGCATCGCGCAACAAGTCGGCAGGCTCTTGGTGAAAGCGTCTATCGGCGCCCACGATGCCAATGCTGCACGAGGTGAAGACGGTCTGGTCATCCACTACAAACGGCGATTCGAAGGCCGTCAGGATGCGCTGCGCGATACCCGTCCCCACTTCCAGCGAAGCGCCCATGGCCAGTATCGCAAATTCGTCTCCCCCCAGACGAGCCAGCAGGTCGCCATCGCGCAGACAGCCGCGCAACCGGCGCGCCGCCTGGATCAACAACAGATCCCCGCAGTGATGCCCCAGGCTGTCGTTGACAATCTTGAACCGGTCCAGGTCGATGAACATGACGATCAGCGGCCGTGCCCGCTCGCAAAAACTCCGCCACGAGGCATCCAGTTGCCGCTGCAGGTGGCTGCGATTGGGCAACCCTGTCAATGAGTCATGGGCGTTCTCATGCTGGAGCCGCGCATTGACCAGATCCAGCTCTCGCGTGCGATCACGAACCCGCGCCTCGAGTTGCACATTGGCCATATGGATGGCCTGCGCAGCGCTTCTACGCGACAGAGCAGTGTCGATATGGCGCGATACGAACGTCAGCAACTCCTGATCACGCAAGGTGTAACTGACATTTTTCGAGTAGCTCTGTACAGCCAGAACCCCCCTGACCTTTTCGTCTTCGAACAACGGTATTCCCAGCCAGGACGTCGAGCGATTGGACCGGTTCTGCACCTCGATTTCCCGTTCAACCTCAAGCTTGCGGGCATCTTCCTCGTCAATCAGGCAAGGGCGGCGCTGTCGAATCACATACTCGGTAAACCCTCGCTGACCACGGCGTGAGGCGGGCGGTCTGGTCAGGCGCTCATCCACGTAATAAGGAAAGGTGACTTCCCCAGTGGAGTCGTCGTAGAGCGCAATGTAAAAATTGAGCGCTACCAGCAGTTCGCCAACAATGGTATGCAGGCTCTGGAACAGCTCATTCATGTCCCCCTGGCGACTTGACAGCTCGGCGATCTGAAACAGCGCGCTCTGCAGATGCTCGCCGCGCTCGCGTTCCGCCACTTCCTGACGCAAGGCATGGTTGACGGCCGACAATTGTTGAGTGCGCAACAAGACGGTCTGTTCAAGGTCGGCGCGATGCAGCAGCCTGTCCATGGCCATTGCCACATGCCCGGAAACGGCTGAAAACAATGCCCGGTCCTGAGTACTGTAAACCCTGGAAAGGTCGTAGACCTGCATGGCAACCATGCCAAACACTTCGTCAGACGCATTCTTCAGTGGCGCCCCCATCCAGAATTCCGGGCGACGTCCCTTACAGGTGAAACGTCCCTGTGCATGCGCCTGCTCGATCCCGGCAGCGTCGATAAACAACGGTTGTCCGTGAAGCAATACGTGACCGGTCATGGAAATGTCGGACCGATCCAGGTACTCGAAGGTCTCCGGCTGCATGGCCTCGTCGTCGAACCGGTCAATGTAATACGGGTAGGTGATCTTGCCGCTCTGGCTGTCGTAAAGCGCCAGATAGAAGTTTTCGGCATCGATCAGTGTGGCGAGTTGTTGATGGGTCCCTTCCAGGAACGCGCCCCTGTCACGGGTGGAGCTGGCCAGCAAACTGATCTCGTACAGCGCGCGCTGGGTGATCTGCGCCCTGATCAAGGCCGCGCCCTGCAACAACAGGCCGAGCCTGACAGACAGGTCTGCAAGATGCGGGTTGCTCGTCTCGCTCAGGGGAGCCAAAAGCCAGCCCAGGACCTCCTCGCCATTGCCCGTTACCCATCGAAACACCTGCCGAGCCGCGCAGAACGCTTCGAACAGGTCGAGATCGATGGCGTCAGGCCAATCGAACTGACCCGCGCCCTGCGCCAATAGATGCTTTTGTTCGCCTACGATGTACACCGCCCACGCCGTCTGAGGCATTCGGGCAAACGCCGCGCCCAGCAGCGCTTCAATGGCCGCATGATTGGAAAACCGGTCAAGTCTGTTGATCGAAACGTCGCCCGATTCGGCCAGGCTGATCGGCTGACGCAAGCAGGAAACCGAGGGGGCTACTGTCATGAAAACGAAATCCGGAAACACATGGCGAATAAAGTTGACGCCGCTGACCACAGGAGGCAAGCGCGCCATGGCATCACTGTGCAGATTGCAATGCAAGGATTGTACCTGTGTTCCTTACGCCACGTAGCATTGAGGCGATAACGAATGGCTCAGGCACTAACCAGCGCGATAACCTGTCAGACACTATTCGCAACGCAGGCAGCGTTCCAGGTTCACGTCTATGCTGGCCTGCACTTCATTCGCCACTGACGACCTACAGGTGATTGCAATGACCAAGACCTACAGCTACGCAGCGCAGACGTCCAAAGACGCCCTCAAGCCCTACAGCTTCGAGCGCCGCACACCCGGTGCCGAGGACGTACAGATCGACATTCTTTTTTGTGGGGTCTGCCATTCCGACCTGCACACCGCGCGCAACGAGTGGCACAACACCCTTTACCCGTCAGTTCCAGGGCACGAGATCGTTGGCCGGGTGACCGCCGTCGGCTCGGGCGTCACGCAGTTCAAGGTGGGCGACCTGGCGGGCGTTGGCTGCATGGTCGACAGCTGCCAGCAGTGTGCATCATGCTCTGAAGGCGAAGAGCAATATTGCGAACAAGGTTTCACGGGCACCTACAACGGGCCGGTTTTCGGCGGCGAAAACACCTTCGGAGGCTACTCGGACTCCATTGTCGTCAAAGAAAAATTCGTGCTGCGCATTTCGCACAGTGACAATCTGGCAGCCGTTGCACCGCTTCTTTGTGCAGGTATCACCACCTATTCCCCCCTGAATCACTGGAAAGTCGGTCCCGGCAAGAAAGTGGGCATTGTGGGCCTGGGCGGTCTGGGCCACATGGGTGTGAAGATCGCTCACGCGATGGGCGCTCACGTGGTGCTGTTCACCACATCGCCGAGCAAGCGCGAAGACGGTCTGCGTCTGGGGGCCGACGAAGTCGTGGTGTCCAAGGATCCTGATGAGATGGCCGCGCACGCCAACAGCCTCGATTTCATCCTCAATACCGTTGCCGCCCCTCACGACCTGGATGCGTTTCTAGCGCTGCTGAAACGCGATGGCACCATGACGCTGGTGGGCGCCCCTGCCGAACCCCACCCTTCGCCTGCAGTATTCAACCTGATTTTCAAACGTCGCAGCCTGGCAGGCTCCTTGATCGGCGGTATCGCCGAGACTCAGGAAATGCTCGATTTCTGTGCCAGACACGGGATCGTGTCGGACATCGAAATGATCGCCATGCAAGACATTAATGAAGCCTACGAGCGCATGCTCAAAGGTGACGTGAAGTACCGTTTCGTGATCGACATGGCAACCCTCAAGCAAGAAAGCTCTGCGGCCTGACCGTCGCCCTCCCCCATCGGGCAGGCTCGGATAAAGCCTGCCCGAAATCCGCATGTTCATAAAAGAAGCGCAGGCGACTGTACGAAAACCTTTCGTCAAATAGCGCGTCCCTTGCCGTCGCCACGCCATTGACACGCACTTTTTTGGGGCGCGAAATCGTCGTTCGGTTGAAATACAGCAAATGGGCTAAACCCGTCGGCGCCGCTGGAGGCGTCATGCTCGCAGGAGAGAGAAAGCAATGACCTTTCTCACAACCCCGAGGGACGGCCGAAAAATGCTCGCTGGCAACGACGAAAGGACCTAACAGAAGTCATTGGAGCGTATGGCGGTGCGGGGCATCCCCCTCCATCTTTGATAGCAAGGTTCGATGTTTTCTATCTGGCACTGAATGTGCTTTAGCGAACTTATGAACTTTTTATTACATTTTGGTGACTACTCACCACAACACACCGGTCTCAAGTTCACGAAGTCCTTGCAGATACTCAGGGTGAAGGACGCTTAACAGGTGAACGGAATATGAAACAACGAGCCACAATCATCTGCGAGCGAGACGGCCAGATCCTCTACGTGCGCAAACCGAAATCCAAATGGGCGCTGCCAGGCGGCAAGATCGAAGCCGGAGAAACGCCCTTTCAGGCGGCGATTCGTGAGCTTTGCGAAGAGACAGGTCTGAAGAACCTGGAGTTGCGCTACCTTGCCGAATATGAAAAGGATCGCGTGACGCACTATGTGTTCATGACCCTGGTGCCCGATGCCAGCGAACCCTCGCCGCAAAACGAAATAGCGGCCTGCAAATGGCTCGCGCCAAAAAACGTGACAGACCTCAAGACCAGCACTGCGACCCGCAGTATCGTCAAGTCCTTCGCCAGAAAAAGCTGAACGCCCTTTACTGCAAGCGTGCGTTTTGCGTACGCCTGCGAAACTGACAGTTTTTTAAACGGCAAACGAAAAAAGGGTGATCCTTTCGGATCACCCTTTTCATACCGCCCAGCAGAGCGGATTTTGTTTGGTAGGCGCGATTGGACTCGAACCAACGACCCCCACCATGTCAAGGTGGTGCTCTAACCAACTGAGCTACGTGCCTGCTGTGGGTCGGCATTTTACGGATATTCAGATACGTGTCAATCGCTTTTTTGACAGTAACTCTCTGAATATGCGAATTATTTGACTGCTCAGGATTCGATCCCTGAAACGAAAAAAGGCGGCCCTTTCGGGTCGCCTTTTTTCTACCGCCCAGCAGAGCGGATTTTGTCTGGTAGGCGCGATTGGACTCGAACCAACGACCCCCACCATGTCAAGGTGGTGCTCTAACCAACTGAGCTACGTGCCTGCTGTGGGTGTGCATCCTACCGGCTTTGACATTCATGTCAATCTGTTTTTATCGCTAACCCTATGAATTAACATGTTTTTTGTATGGCAAGGAGGGACAAGTCTTTTTCCCCGACGCTAGCAGAGGATCATTATCTCGGGTAGGATCGGCGCAATCGTCAAGAATATTAAACGGAGTCTCAGGATGGCCAACACGCCCTATCCGCAGTCCTACTACGCTGCGTCAGCCAATTCAGTGCCCGAACGTCCTGCGCTGCAAGGTGAGGTGGAGACTGATGTGTGCATCATCGGTGCCGGGTACACCGGACTGTCGAGCGCTCTGTTTCTGCTGGAGAATGGCTTCAAGGTCACCGTTCTGGAAGCCGCGAAGGTTGGCTTCGGCGCCTCCGGCCGTAATGGCGGGCAGATCGTCAACAGTTACAGCCGCGACATTGATGTCATCGAGCGCACGGTCGGCCCGAAACAGGCTCAGTTGTTGGGGCACATGGCATTCGAAGGCGCAGCGATCATCCGCGACCGTGTCTCGCGCTACGGCATCCAGTGCGACTTGAAAGACGGCGGCGTGTTTGCAGCACTTACTGGCAAGCAAATGGCTCACCTTGAAGCGCAAAAACGCTTGTGGGAGCGCTATGGGCATACTCAACTGGAGCTGATGGACCAGCGACGCATCAATGAAGTTGTGGCCTGCGACCAGTATATCGGCGGTTTGCTGGACATGAGCGGCG
Source organism: Pseudomonas triticifolii (assembly GCF_014358015.1). Classification (GTDB taxonomy): domain Bacteria; phylum Pseudomonadota; class Gammaproteobacteria; order Pseudomonadales; family Pseudomonadaceae; genus Aquipseudomonas; species Aquipseudomonas triticifolii. The sequence goes on from NZ_JACONV010000001.1 coordinate 603,273, forward strand.
GCCATATCCATCCGCTCAATCTGGCCCTCGGTGAAGCGGCTGCCGTCGAAACGCTCGGCGGGACTATTTACGAGCAGTCAGCTGCAATCCGCATCGAGCGAGGCGCAAGCCCGGTGGTGCATACCGCTCAAGGCAAGGTTCGCGCAAAATTCATTATCGTGGCGGGCAATGCCTACCTCGGCAATCTGGTACCGGAACTGGCTGCCAAGTCCATGCCTTGCGGCACCCAGGTGATTACCACCGAGCCGTTGAGTGAAACGCTCGCCAGAACCTTGCTGCCGCAGGATTACTGCGTCGAAGACTGCAATTACCTGCTGGACTACTACCGCCTCAGCGCCGACAACCGGCTGATCTTCGGGGGCGGCGTGGTGTATGGCGCGCGTGACCCGGCCAACATCGAAGCCATCATTCGGCCGAAAATGCTCAAGGCATTCCCGCAGCTCAAGGACGTGAAGATCGATTACGCATGGACCGGCAACTTCCTGCTCACACTGTCTCGTCTGCCTCAGGTCGGACGACTGGGAGACAACATCTACTACTCACAGGGCTGCAGCGGACACGGCGTAACCTATACCCACCTGGCGGGCAAAGTGCTGGCCGAAGCGCTGAGGGGCCAGGCCGAGCGGTTCGACGCCTTCGCCGACCTGCCGCACTACCCTTTCCCGGGTGGACAACTGTTGCGCACGCCGATGACGGCATTGGGCGCGTGGTATTACAGCCTGCGAGACAAGCTGGGTTTTTGACCCCTTCGTGAAAACGGCGCCTACAGGGCGCCGTTTTCGTTATCAGTGTCTATTTCATTTAACGCCGCGGCTCAGTGTTCGGGTCGCCTCACCTGCCGCCTGCTCCTGCCCGGCCTGAGACAAATCGGCGGCCGCCTTCAGCCAGCGCTGCGAGTCCACCTGGGCAGGCAGCTGCCGAGGCGACTGAATCAGCACCGCCCAGCCTCCTGCATGCTTCCATGCAGCAACAAAACTGCTGAAGCTCATGACGTAACGCCGGTCCATGCCTGCCTGCAGCAATACGGTCTCCTTGACCCGGTTGTAGCCGACCAGCACGCCATAACGCGGCTCCTTCCAGAAGGCAGAGCCTTGGGAGAAACGCAACATCACGGGATAGCCCGCCGAGACCTGAGTGAGCAGCGATTCCAGCGTGCTGTCCAGCGGGTACACCACAAAACCGTACTCGCGAGCGACTCTGGGCATGTTCTGTTCAAGACGATCTTCAGCACCAGGCAGCTGCAACGGTTTATCCAGCAAACCCGGCGTGGTCTGCACCTGTTGATGGGTCAGCATGGTTGCCAGCGCCACAGGACCGCTCTGATAGATATTGCCCCGGAAGAAAGGCACCGAGTTGAGCTCGACGCGATCCGGCAGGCTTTTTATCTGAGGTGTGACCATCGAAGCGCATCCCGACAGGCTCATGACGAGCACAGCGAGCACTAACAAACCCTTTGAACGAACTGCGTTTACAAGACTGGATACCGGCAACATGTTCACTCACTTCAACTGACATCGAGCAATCACCACCCGAACTGAATGCGGATCATAGAGCCCTCGGGGAGCCCGGTATAGCCTTTGGGCACAGTCAGGCAAAGCCGATAGATCGAATCGGTCATACCAGCGTGCCATTGGTCAATTAATCGAAACATGCCCAGTACTAGACTGTCAGTTATCAAGAATGCAACACAAAGCAGGAATGACGGAGGCAGTTATGAGCCTGGAAATGACAATCGTGATGCTGATCGCTTCGTGGCTTGCTGTGGCGTGCGCCATGCTGTGGGGAGTGCTGCGTATTTCCCGCCGCCATCACCCGCGCAGCGACGTAGCCACTTCGGTGACTCGCGCGCCTATGAGCAGCCATGCCAAGGTTCACCCAGCTGCGGCTCATTGAGAAAAACTCAAGCCTGATCCAGCCTGCAGGCTGAACCTGGAAATGTAAAACGGCCGACCCGATTGCTCGGGCCGGCCGTTGTTTTTTGCAGCGCTATCAGACGGTGGAAGCCTGACGGGCAGCCTTCTTGCGCTTGGCCTTACGGACCAGCATGTTCAGGCCTTCAATCGCTGCCGAGAACGTCATGGCGGCGTAGATGTAGCCCTTCGGAACATGGGCACCGAAGCCTTCGGCGATCAGTGTCATACCGATCATGATCAGGAAGCCCAGCGCCAACATGACCACTGTCGGGTTGTCGTTGATGAACTTCGCCAGCGGGTTGGCGGCAACCAGCATCACCACTACGGCACTCACGACAGCGATGATCATGATCGGCAAGTGCTCGGTCATGCCAACAGCAGTGATGATGCTGTCGATGGAGAACACCAGGTCCAGCATCAGGATCTGAACGATCGCGCTACCCATGGTCAACGCAACGGTGGCGCTCAAGGTTTTCTCTTCCTCAGTCTTCACGTCCATGCTGTGATGGATTTCCGTTGTCGCTTTCCAGACCAGGAACAAGCCACCGGCGATCAGAATCATGTCCTTCCACGAGAAGGCCTGACCAAACATTTCAAACACCGGCTCGGTCAACTGGACGATATACGCCACGGTGCTGAGCAGGCCCAAGCGCATGACCAACGCCATGCCGATGCCCAGTTTCCTTGCCTTCTCACGCTGGTGTTCCGGCAGTTTGTTGGTGATGATCGAGATGAAGATCAGGTTATCGATACCCAGTACGACTTCCATCACGACCAGCGTCGCCAGTGCAATCCAGGCGGCTGGACTGGTCGCGAGTTCCAATAGGTATTCCATAGATCACTGCCCTGCCTGAGCCAATAGTTGAACGAATGTTAGATTTCTTTACCGGATTTGCTTTCTGATTCAGCGGAGCTTGGTGCCGGTTCCTGCACCGAAAGTTCCCGCTTGGCCTCGTCCAGCGCCTTGGTTGCAGCCTGATGCGTATCGTCGATCGCCTGCTTGGCTGAATCCGCCGCCTTGTCCAGCACATGCTTTGACGAAGACTCGATCTGATCGCACCCTGCCATTACCAGCAGCGAGCCACTCAATAGTACAGCGTAAAATGATTTATTCATGTGTCCCTCGATAGTCAAGGCCGGACAGTGCTTTCGGTCCGGCGTTGGAACAGCATTCTAGGGAAACGGAAACATCAGGAAAATTCGATTTTATACGCGATATACTTCGGTTTTACCGAATCCGGAATCGATATGCTCAATTACCGTCAATTGCACTACTTCTGGATCGTGGCCAAGACCGGCAGCATCGTGCGGGCATGCGAACAATTGAACCTCACGCCACAGACCGTCAGCGGTCAGATCAGCCTGCTGGAAACAGCACTGGGTGTGGATCTTTTCCAGCGCGTGGGTCGCCAACTGGAAATGACTGAGGCCGGCCGTATGGCGCTGCCGTACGCCGAGCAGATGTTTCAACTGGGCAACGAACTTGAGACCCTGTTGAGTTCACACCCTGACGAACAACAGCTGCTGTTTCGGATTGGCGTGGCAGACGTCGTGCCCAAATCCATCGTCTATCACCTGATTGCGCCGACGATGGACCTGGATGGATCGATCCGCATCACCTGCCGCGAGGACAAGCTTGAGCGGCTGCTGGCCGACCTGGCGATTCAACGTCTGGACATGGTGATTTCCGACAGCCCGATGCCCCCTCACCTGGATATCAAGGGACATAGCCAGAAGCTGGGAGAATGCGGCGTCAGTTTTTTTGCGACCCGGGAAGTGGCTGAGCGTATCGGAAACGATTTCCCGCGCTGCATGCATGGCGCACCGCTGTTGATACCCGGCCAGGAAACGGTCGTGCGGGGCCGGCTGATGCGTTGGTTCGCCGAGCTGAAAATCCAGCCGCGCATCGTCGGCGAATTCGATGACAGTGCGCTGATGAAGGCTTTCGGAAAATCAGGCAGCGGCGTGTTCGTGGCACCCAGCGTGATCGCGGACGAGGTACAGAGTCAGTATGGCGTAGACGTCATCGGCCAGACCGATGCGGTGACAGAGTCGTTCTACGCAATCACTGTAGAGCGCAAGGTCCGGCACCCCGCCGTGATCGCCATCGCCGAGGGTGCACGTAACCAGTTGTTCACTGACAGCGTTTAGGCGGTGATCGGTGCGGGCCTGCTCTTCATCAAAAGCCCGGCCAGCAGTATCGCCAGGAAAATGATGCCGGCTGCGGCAAAGCCAAGCTTGCCCAACCCCAGATGATCGATCACCCGCCCGCCAATGACTGCGCCGATGCCGATCCCCAGATTCGCACCGGCGATATTCAGTGACGCGGCGAAAGCCGGTGCCTGAGGCGCAGCCTTGATCAGACGTACATGGCTGACCAGAAACAACGCAGCCTGGGTCACGCCCCACACCGCCAGTGCGAGTGCCAGGGCGAGATAGGAGTGAATGCTCGGCACCACCGCTACCATGCCCACCACCATGAATGCACAGAACACCAGACTGGCGATCAGTGGATGTCGGTCCACCATGCGCCCGCCGAGCGAGTTACCGAGCAGCCCGACGGCACCAAAGCCCATGAGGCACCAGCCGACCAGCGTGCCGTCGAAACCGGCCAGACGCTCCAGCATGTCCGCCAGGTAGGTATAGGCCGTGAACATGCCACTGAACACCAGTACCGACAGCAGCACGTGGCCCTGCATCAACGGGCTGCGCAGGATGCCGAACTGACTGAGCATGGAAACCGGATCTTTGGTGAGGATGGTTTTGGGCAGGTACACCGTCAACAGCAGCGCCTTGGCAAAAGCCAGCACCGACAGGGCTGCAAATGCCGTCCGCCAGCCGAATGCGTCGGAAATCAACGTACCGACCGGGATGCCGAACACCGTGGCACAGACAATCCCGAAACCGATTCGAGCAATCGCCCGCCCCGCGAACTTCGGACCGACGATGTCTACCGCCGTTTCGCTGGCCAACGCCCAGAATACCGGCAGCCCCAATGCCGGGATCAGCCGGGCAAGCCCCATCACCGCGATGTTTGGCGCCAGCGCTGCCAGCGCATTGGAGAGCCCGAACAGAATCAGAATGCCAACGAACAAACGCTTGCGATTGAAGCGCGAACAATACGCCGTCAGGAATGGGCCAAACGCAGCCACGGTGAACGCGAACAGGGTCACCAGCAGACCCGCCTGAGGCACGGTGACCTGCAGATCACGAGCCATGGCAGGCAAAAGGCCGACGATGACGAACTCTGTGGTCAGCACGGTAAACCCGGCGGCTGACAACAGCAGAATGGGCAATAACATCAAAACTCCAGAACAACGACACAGGCTCACCCGAGCGGTGTGCCTGCGCTGAACATATAAAAATCAGTATCGAATGCGAAGCGAATCAGGCGTCGTTGCCGAAGCTGGCAACCACACCTGACGAGAGGATGTATCCGACTTAAAACAACAACCTTAGAACTTGCCCATGAAGTCGCGCTTGCCGATCTCGACACCATTATGGCGCAGCAGGTCGTAAGCCGTGGTGACGTGGAAGAAGAACTGCGGCAACGCGTAGCTCAGCAGATAAGCCTGGCCGTTCAAGCGACGCTCTTTTTCGGTGCCTGGGCGCAGCACGATTTCGATGCCTTCGTTGCCATCGACCTGCTCAGGCTTGATGCTGCCGATGAATTCAAGCGTCTTGGCCAACAGCGCCTGCAGCTCGGCAAAGCTGGTTTCCGTGTCTTCATAGACCGGAATATCGACACCAGCCAGACGCGCCGAAGCACCCTTGGCGAAATCCACAGCGATCTGTACCTGACGGGTGAATGGCAACATGTCCGGGAACAGGCGCGCCTGCAGCAAAGCTGGAGGCTGGATCTTCTTCTCGGTCGCGTGGGTTTCAGCCTTGGTCAGAACGTCGCTCAGTGCGTTGAGCATTTGCTGGAAGACAGGAATCGAAGCGGCGTACAGGGAGATAGACATGACATATCCTGAGTGGGAAAGGCGCAATTATAGACCTGCCAAACATGAAAGACCCCGCGTCTTTTAAAAGACCGTGCGTATGGGCTGGCAAAAAACGGCAACACCTCATAGGCTGATCCACCGCCATTACTCAGGGAAGCGTCCATGTCCACCGAACCCTCCTCGACCGAAGCGCCAGACACGGCAGAAACGTTGCAGCTCACCAGTACCGAAGTGCGCATCCTGGGCTGCCTGATCGAAAAGCAGGCGACCAATCCCGAGACTTACCCGCTGACCCTTAACGCGCTGGTGCTGGCCTGCAACCAGAAAACCAGCCGTGACCCGGTCATGAACCTGACTCAGGGTCAAGTGGGCCAGAGCCTTCGAGCGCTGGAGGGCCGCGGGTTGACGCGACTGGTAATGGGCAGCCGCGCCGACCGCTGGGAACACAAGGTCGACAAGGCGCTGGAGCTGGTACCCGCGCAGGTCATCCTGACCGGTCTGCTGCTGTTGCGCGGCCCGCAGACGGTGAACGAGCTGATGACGCGCAGCAACCGGATGCACGACTTCGAAGATGCCGAGCAGGTTGTCCACCAACTGGAGCGACTGATCGCCAGAAACCTGGCCATGCTGGTGCCGCGTCAGGCAGGCCAGCGCGAGGACCGCTACATGCACACGCTGGGCGACCCTGACGACCTGCAAGCGCTGCTCGCCCATCGCCAGGCTGCGCCTGACCGCAGCGCAGTCAACACAGCGTCGAATGAGCGCATCGACGAGCTTGAGGCACGTGTCGCCGCGCTCGAAGAGCGGCTGGCAAAGCTCGAACAGCAGTGACAGCGCAGGCGGCTCAGCCCCGGGCGAAGGCCGCCGCCTTCTGATATTGCTCATCGGTCGGGCGAACGCCGGTGTACAGCACGAACTGCTCAAGCGCCTGAATGGCCGCGACTTCATCGCCGCTGATGACCTTTTTGCCCAGGCGGCGGGCGGCCTGGATCAGTGGTGTTTGTGCAGGCGTTGCCACCACATCGAAAATCGTTTGGGCCGCTTCGATGGCCTGCTCGTCGAACGCCAGCTCATCAGCCTGCGCCCCGATCATGCCCAACGGCGTGACGTTGACCAGCAACGCTGGACGCTCATTGCCCAGCTCGGCTTGCCAGCGAAAACCACAGGCTTCAGCCAGACGCTTTCCGGCCTGCTCATTACGGGCCACGATCAGGCCGTCGGTGAACCCTGCATCGCGCAGCGCAAAGGCCACAGCCTTGGCCATGCCACCGCTGCCACGCAAGGCAAACGGGGTGTGGGGAACGGCATGGCTCTTCATGAGCTGAGCGACCGCGATGTAATCGGTATTGAACGCCTTGAGATGCCCGTCGGTGTTGACGATGGTATTGATCGACTGAATGGCCGCCGCTGATGCATCCAGTTCGTCCACCAGTGCGATGCAGTCTTCCTTGAAAGGCATCGACACCGCGCTGCCGCGAATGCCCAGCGCCCGGATTCCTGCCACCGCAGCCGCCAGGTCATTAGGGGCGAAGGTCTTGTAGTAGTAATTAAGGCCCAACTGTTCATAAAGATGGTTATGGAAGCGTACGCCGAAGTTTCCTGGGCGTGCCGCCATGGACATGCACAGTAACGTGTCCCTGTTGGCAGTAATGGCCATGTTTTTCTCCCGAACGGTATTGGATTAAAGCGGTGTGCCAGGCGTACACTGTGCCTCGCCGGTGACGACAAAGTTGCCTGGCACTCTTGATCGAAAGCACCTTACATAAAATTTACTCAACGATTTCGCAGTTTTTTACAAATTCGATGTCTTAGAGTTATCCCGTGGCAGTGCTTGAGAGTAATGCAGGCCCGCGACAACGGGTTGAAAGCGAGGAACACTCATGATTCGTCAAATCCCCAAGATTGCCTTGTTTATAGGTGCGTTGGCCTTGGCAGGCCAGGCGAACGCCGATCATCGTGGCTGGGGTGGCCCAGCCGTGGTAGGTGCTTTGGTAGGCGCGGCTGTGGTGGGAGCAGCGGTATCGTCCAGCCGTGACAGAACGGTCTATGTCGAGCGTCAGCCGGTTTACTATCAGCCACCGGTGCAGCAGGTTTACTACGCGCCGCCGCCCCCGCCGCCCGTGGTTTATTATCAGCAGCCCGCGTATGAGGTCGTAGAGCGTTATCCGGCTCCGCCACCGCGTTACTACCGTCGCTATGACGGGCCGCCGCCAGGCTACTATCAGGGCTATGGCCCGCATGGTCGCTGGTAACAGCACAAAAACCCGCCTTTATCGGCGGGTTTTTCATTTCTTGCTCACACTCGGGTGCGTTGCCGCAACGTGCCGGACCCTCGTTCCCGTCAATGACGACTATTGAGAGCGTCGATTTCTGCCCGCAGCGCTCAACTCGTAAAGTAGCGCCATGCAAAGAAGGAGGTCGCTATGAACAACGTTCAAATCATGTCGGTGGTAGGCAGTGCAGTCCCGGCTTCGCTCAGAGAGCGCGGCCTGTTGGCGTGCTGGTACCTGATTCAGGACGGTGAACCGGTCAGCGGCCCCTTCGCATCATTGCCCGTGGCCCAGGCTTTTTCCGAGGAACTGAAAAGTCGCGTCCTGAATAGCTGACGCTCTGATGAAAGAACTTCGTGCGTTGCTCCGCACTCTCCCTTGACCGCATCGTTTGATGCGGTTTTTTTATTTTGGCAGGCCAGCAAACAGAGGGCTGTGATTGACGCATTGCGCTGTGGGCCCAACCTCCAGAGCAGACCCGATCACGTCCGCTCGGCCATCGCCGCATTGACCTGGCAACGGTGGGTGAGCTTCTGCAGACGCTTTTCCAGCGCCATGAACACCACGCGATCATTGCGACCGCTGTCCAGTTCATCGATCAGGTCGTTAGCCACCTGACGCAGTTCGTAGGCCAGTACCACGCGGTCGTCGTTCAGGTCCTGCTTGTGAGATTCGAACAGGCGGTGAAGGTAATCCTGCAAGGTGAACTTCAGGCTGTGACGATCACTGGCGCGCAGGTGCGCAAGGTTAAGGTTGATGCGCCCGTGCAATTCGCTCAGTTCACCGCACAAGTACTGCATACGGCGGGCATAACCTGTCTCGCGATCACGCAGTTGCTTGCGAGCCAGCACCGCTTCCTGCCTGCGCTGGATGGCGGGCACAGCGATGGCGACCATCATGCCCACGATCAGCGCGATGGCCTGCATCCAGCCTGCCCAATCCGAAGGCCGCGTAAAAAAACCGGCCAGCACCAGCAACACGACGACCAGTGAAGCCCCGATGACCAGAACAACGTAATCCTTGCCGATAAACCCCTTGAGCATTGCGTAACTCCTGAAATCCATGCCTTTCTATGGCAGGGAATGCTAATCGGTGTGAGCGTTGGACACCACGACTATTCAGGGTGCAGTCGGTTTTATGCCGTTTTCCTACTTAACAGCAACTTAACAACCTGCAGTTTTCCGTTTTTATTGACGAAACGCCCTACAACGCCCATCGACATACTGCAAAGCCTGCTCATAAAATGCCGGGTTTCCTTTATCCCTTTCGTTAACACCCCTTTATCGAGTGAGCCTTGCTCTTGAAAATTCGTCTGTCTGTTCTGAGCCTATTATGTGTACTTACGGGTTCGGCATTTTCCACTTCCACCCTGGCAAACGAAACCGCCGCGCTGAATCGCGACCCTTCCAACCTGCATCTGGCTTCCGGCAGTGCCATGGTCATAGACCTGCAGACCGACAAAGTCCTGTATTCCAGCAACCCGGACGTGATTGTGCCGATTGCCTCGGTCACCAAACTGATGACAGCGATGGTGGTCCTGGACGCCAAACAGTCAATGGATGAAGTGATTCCCGTCAACATCTCCCAGACGCCGGAAATGAAAGGCGTGTTCTCGCGCGTGAAGCTGGGCAGCGAGATGAATCGTCGGGACATGTTGCTGATCACCCTGATGTCGTCCGAAAACCGCGCGGCTGCGAGCCTTGCGCACAGTTATCCGGGCGGCTATCCGGCGTTCATTCTGGCGATGAACGCCAAGGCCAAGGCGCTGGGCATGAAACACACGGCGTATGTTGAGCCGACCGGACTGTCGGTCTACAACGTCTCGACAGCCCGCGACCTGACCAAGCTGGTCATGGCGGCGCGCAAGTACCCGATGCTGAGCGAGTTGAGCACCACCGAAACGAAGACCGTCACCTTCCGCAAACCGACCTACAGCCTGGTGTTCAACAACACCGACCATCTGGTGCGTAAGGAAAACTGGGACATCAAGCTGACCAAGACAGGCTTCACCAATCAGGCGGGCCACTGCCTGGTGCTGTTGACCACCATGGCCAACCGCCCGGTTTCGGTCGTGATCCTTGATGCCTTCGGCAAGTACACGCATTTTGCCGACGCCAGCCGCCTGCGTAAGTGGATGGAAACCGGCCAGAGTGGCCCGGCGCCAGAAGTCGCGTTGCAGTACAAGAAAGAGAAGAATCTGGTCATGAAGCAGACGGGTATTCAGGCTCGGGACTGATCAGCGCACGATAAAAAACGGCCGCAATGTGCAGACATCGCGGCCGTTTTCATTTCTGTACAAAGGCTCAGTTGTACTGAGTGACCAGCTTGGTATTAAGGTACGCCTCGATGGCCTCGGTGCCGCCTTCCGAGCCATAACCGGAATCCTTGATCCCGCCGAACGGAATTTCCGGCAGACCGATGCCCTGGTGGTTGATCGACAGCATCCCGGCTTCTATATAGGTGCTGAGCGCCTGAGCGGTCTTCATCGATGTCGTGAACGCGTAGGACGCCAGGCCGAATGGCACTCGATTGGACTCGGCAATCGCCTCTTCCACGGTATCGAACGGCACCAGCAACGCGACCGGGCCGAACGGTTCTTCGTTCATGATGCGCATGGTGGGCTTCAAGCCACTCAGCACAGTCGGTTCAAAGAAGTAACCCGCGCCCTCGACAGCCTTGCCACCGGCCGACACGGTTGCGCCCGACTTCACGGCATCGTCGATCAGGTCGATCAGCGCCGGGATGCGACGATCGTTGGCAACCGGACCCATGGTCGTGCCAGGTTCCAGACCGTTACCGACCTTTATTTCACGCGTCAGGCCGACAAACTTCTCGGTGAACGCTTCCAGTACCTTGCGCTGCACCAGAATGCGCGTTGGCGAGACACAGACCTGACCGGCGTTACGGAACTTGGCGGTAGCCAGAACCCGCGCGGCAAGGTCGATATCAGCGTCATCGAACACCAGCGCAGGCGCGTGGCCACCCAACTCCATGGTCGCGCGTTTCATGTGTTGGCCCGCCAGTGCCGCGAGCTGCTTGCCAACCGGCGTGGAGCCGGTGAATGTCACTTTGCGAATCACCGGGTGGGGAATCAGGTAGCCGGAGATTTCTGCAGGATCGCCGTACACCAGACCGATCACACCTGCCGGGACACCCGCGTCAGCGAAGGCACGGATCAGCTCAGCGGGCGAACCCGGGGTTTCTTCCGGTGCCTTGACGATGATCGAGCAACCGGCAGCCAGCGCCGACGACAGCTTGCGCACCACCTGGTTGATGGGGAAGTTCCACGGTGTGAAGGCGGCGACCGGACCGACCGGTTCCTTGACCACTTTCTGCTCGATGTTCACACCACGCGACGGCACGATGCGGCCGTAGCTGCGACGACCTTCCTCGGCCAGCCAGTCGATGATGTCAGCCGCGGAAATGGCCTCCATGCGCGCTTCGGCCAAGGGTTTACCCTGCTCCTGGGTCATGATGCGGGCAATGCCATCGGCACGCTCGCGCACCAGATTTGCCGCTTTCTGCATGATCTTGTAACGGTCGTAGGCCGAGGTCGTACGCCAGGTGGCGAAGCCCTTCTCGGCGGCAGCCAGCGCTTCATCCAGGTCGGCGATGCCTGCGTGAGCCACCGTGCCGATTGAATCACCCGTCGCCGGATTGATGACCGGAATCGTGCGGCCATCACGGCTTGCGCGCCATTGGCCGTCTACATAAAGCTGTACATCAGGGTACATGGCAACTCTCCATAGGTCGTTGCGCGGGAGCGTGAGACACCCGCTCTGAAAAACTGAAACAAATTTAGGGGCGTATACCCCTAATGGTCAAGTGACTTCGCGAAGCCACCGACATCTGCACGCGTTCCCAGCCTGCCCGACCCGATGGCAATAAAGTGTGAAAAATTGAAAACCTTCATGATAAAAGCCCGCGATTCAGGCGGCGTCGGTGCCGACACGCCCCCTCGCGGGCAGTCGTGTGGACGTTACAGAATCGGCTTGCCGCCCGTCACGCCATAGCGTGTCCCGGAGATATAGCTCGCTTCATCCGACGCCAGCAGCACATAGATCGGCGAGACTTCCACGGGCTGGCCGGGACGGCCGAGGGGCGTCTGGCTCCCGAAGTTCGCAGCCTCTTCTTCCGGCATGGTCGAGACGATCAGCGGCGTCCAGATTGGCCCCGGCGCTACGCTGTTCACCCGGATGCCCTTCTCGCCCAGCATTTGCGCCAGACCGGCAGTGAAGTTGGCAATCGCACCTTTGGTCGTGGCGTAAGGCAACAGCGTCGCCTTGGGCATGTCCGAGTTCACCGAACTGGTGTTGATGATCGAAGCACCGCGCCCCATATGAGGCACCGCTGCCTTGCAGATGCGAAACATCGCTGTGATGTTGACATCGAAGGTCATCAGCCATTCTTCGTCGCTGATTTCTTCCAGCGTTTCATGACTCATCTGGAAGGCTGCATTGTTGACCAAAACATCGATTCGGCCGAACTCTGCGACCGTCTTGCTCACGATATCCTCGCATTGCTGCTTCTGCGCCAGATCACCCGGTAGCAGCAGACATTTCCTGCCAGCCTCTTCTACCCAGCGCGCGGTTTCTTCGGCATCTTCGTGTTCGTTCAGATAGGAAATCGCTACCTGGGCACCCTCCCGCGCGAAGGCGATGGCGACGGCACGGCCAATCCCGCTATCGCCCCCGGTGATCAATGCGATCTTGTCATTCAGGCGGCCGGATCCGGTGTAGCTTTTTTCGCCGCAATCCGGATAGGGGTCCATCTTGCCCTGTAGGCCAGGTACGTCCTGAGGCTGCCTGGGAAAGGGTGGCTTTGGGTAGCTCTCGAAATCTTTCATGTATGAATCTCCTGGAAGAAGATGACGCCCCACGACGCCGAACGACGTGAGGCGAATGGCAGGGTCGCGACGATCAGGCGGCGGGCTTGAGCACGACTTTGGTCCAGCCGTTATCGCGATCATCGAAATGCTTGTAGGCGTCTGGTCCTTCGCTCAGTTTCAGACGATGGGAAATGATCTGCGACGGCTTGGCCCGGCCGTGGTGGATCAGCTCGGCCAGGCGGCGGTTGTACGCTTTGACGTTGGCCTGACCGGTGCGGATCTGCTGACCCTTGAACCAGAAGGAGCCGAAGTCAAAGGCCATCTTGCCCTCCTTCGCCAGCTCGTTATGCGCACCTGGATCCTGCGGCACGAATACGCCGACGACACCGATTCCACCCGTAGGCTTCGTCGAAGCCACCAGATTATTCATGGTCAGATGATTGGCTTCGTGGCCGTGACGATCGCAGCATTGATAGCCCACACACTCGCAGCCGCGATCTGTGCCTTTGCCATGCGTCAGATTGAGAATCTGCTCAACGGCCTCCTGCTCGGCCGAGTTGATCGGCGTAGCGCCCATCTTCGCGGCGAGTGCCAGGCGATCCGGGTGACTGTCGACGACGAATACTTGCGACGCGCCCTTGATCATGGCCGAGTGGGCAGCCATCAACCCCACAGGGCCTGCACCGTAGATCGCAACACTTTCACCGGGCAGCAGCCCTGCCAGCTCGGTGGCGTGCCAACCAGTGGGAAAAATGTCGGACAGCATGACGTAATCGTCTTCTTTCTCGACGGCATCTTCCGGCAGCAGCAGGCAGTTGAAGTCGGCATACGGCACACGCAACAGTTCAGCCTGCCCGCCCTCGTAAGTGCCCATGTCGGCAAACCCGTAGGCGCCCCCTGCGCTGCCCGGATTGACCGTCAGGCAATAGCCGGTCAGGCCTTTCTCGCAGTTCTCGCAAAAACCGCAGCCGATGTTGAACGGCAGGCAGACCCGGTCGCCGACCTTGATACGGTCGACGCCCGCGCCGACGGCAATGACCTCGCCCATATTCTCATGGCCGAAGATGCGCCCGGTTTCGAACGAGGTGCGGCCCTCGTACATGTGCAGATCGGAACCGCAGATGTTGGTAGTCGTCACTCTGACAAGAGCATCGGTAGGCTTCTCGATCCTGGCGTCCGGTACGTTCTTGACACTGACGTCGCGCGGGCCGTTGTAGACGATAGCTTTCATTCTTGGCTCTCCTGAAGTGAAAAAACGTTGAGCGCTTCATGGCTCACCGAATATCTGTCACATCCAGAACGCACGTGTTCAAAGCGATGGTCCCTACACCTGACGAGTGGTCAGACGTGGCAATTACCCATCATCCGCCCCCACCGCGCCCCTTCACATTGAAGAAAAACGCTTGCACGGGCAATCTTATGGTATACCATCATACGAAATACAATTTGGTCGTTCCGGGAGTCCTTCATGAGCTTTGAAATCCGCAAGATCGTCAATTACACCGAAGAAACCTTCATCGAAGGCGGCAAGGCCACCGACACGCCGGTGACCATGGTCGGGCTGGCGGTCGTGATCAAGAACCCTTGGCTGGGCAATGGTTTTGTCGAAGACCTGAAGCCGCAAATCCGCGCCAATTGCTCCGATCTGGGCGAGCTGATGGTCAAACGTCTGACCGATGCCATCGGTGGTGCCGACAAGATCCAGGCTTACGGCAAAGCTGCTGTCGTCGGTGCAGACGGCGAGATCGAGCATGCGTCGGCAGTGATTCACACCTTGCGCTTTGGCAATCACTACCGTGAGGCGGTCAACGCCAAGAGCTACCTGAGCTTCACCAACAAGCGCGGCGGACCGGGCACCTCGATTCAGATTCCGATGATGCACAAGGACGACGAAGGCCTGCGTTCGCACTACATCACCCTTGAAATGCACATCGAAGACTCACCACGTGCCGACGAAATCGTCGTTGTACTGGGTGCCGCCAACGGTGGACGCCTGCACCCGCGCATCGGCAATCGCTACATCGACCTGGAAGAACTGGCCGCTGAAAAGGCGCAGTAATCCCTTTCATCCATGTCTGCGCAGGAGCGATCCATGAGTCAGCTCACCGCTGAATGCACCCCGGCGGGTACCAGTTATCTGGCCACCGGCCAAGGCCACCCCGTGGTGTTGATTCACGGGGTGGGCCTGAACAAGGAAATGTGGGGCGGCCAGATTGTCGGCCTGGCCCCGCATTACCGTGTCATTGCTTACGACATGCTCGGGCATGGCGCCAGTCCGCGCCCGGATCCGGATACCGGCCTGCCTGGCTATGCCGAACAACTTCGCGAATTGCTGGAGCACCTGGGCCTGCCGCAAGCCACGATCATCGGCTTCTCGATGGGCGGTCTGGTGGCTCGTGCCTTCGCATTGCATTTTCCAGAGCACCTGTCGGGCATGGTCATCCTCAACAGCGTGTTCAATCGCAGCCCGGAACAGCGTGCAGGCGTCATCGCGCGTACCAGCCAGGCCGCCGAGCATGGCCCTGATGCCAATGCCGGTGAAGCGCTATCACGCTGGTTCAGTCGCGAGTATCAGGCGGCCAACCC
The DNA here is from genome assembly GCF_014358015.1 of Pseudomonas triticifolii. Lineage (GTDB taxonomy): Bacteria > Pseudomonadota > Gammaproteobacteria > Pseudomonadales > Pseudomonadaceae > Aquipseudomonas > Aquipseudomonas triticifolii. Next base: position 618,817 of record NZ_JACONV010000001.1, read on the forward strand.
GGCGCAGATCGCGGCCATTCGCCAGAACCTGGCAAGCAACGATCCGCAGGGCTACCTGACCACTTACAAGCTCTTTGCCACACAGGATATGTACCGCGCCGACGATCTGGGCGATATTCGCGCACCGACACTGGTTGCAACCGGCGAGCTGGACCCAGGCTCAACGCCTGAAATGGCCAGGGAACTGGCGATGCGTATCAAAGGCGCGGAAGTCGCGATACTGCCGGACCAACGCCACATGATGCCGGTGGAGTCGCCGCGCCTGGTCAATCAGGTGCTGCTGGACTTTCTCGACAAGTCGGCGCGTGTTCACAATTCGATAAAGGGGATCGTTGCATGAGCCTCACCCGTTTTCAGATGTGCATCGACGGCCTCTGGGTTGATGCACTTTCAGGCAAGACCTTCGACAGTCTGAACCCGGCGCTTGCCCAACCCTGGGCGCAACTGCCCGACGCTGACGAAGCGGACGTGGAGCGCGCCGTGCAAGCCGCTCAAAAAGCCTTCGAAAGCCCGGCCTGGAGAGGATTGACAGCCACGGCGCGCGGGAAGTTGCTGCGCAGGCTGGGCGATCTGATCGCCGAAAACAAGGAGCAACTGGCGCAGCTGGAAAGCCGTGACAACGGCAAGCTGATTCGCGAAACCCGCGGTCAGGTCAGCTACCTGCCGGAGTTCTTCCATTACACCGCAGGGCTGGCTGACAAGCTCGAAGGCGGCACCCTGCCCCTCGACAAGCCAGACCTGTTCGCCTACACCGTGCACGAGCCGATGGGCGTAGTCGCGGGGATCATTCCCTGGAACAGTCCGCTCTACCTGACCGCCATCAAGCTGGCTCCGGCGTTGGCGGCGGGCAACACCATCGTACTCAAGCCGTCCGAACATGCCTCGGCCACGGTGCTTGAGCTGGCACGTCTGGCACTGGAAGCAGGTATTCCACCGGGCGTGGTCAACGTGATTACCGGCTACGGCCCCACCACGGGTGCGGCGCTCACCCGCCATCCGCTGGTGCGCAAGATCGCCTTCACCGGCGGTGCTGCCACTGCACGCCACGTCGTGCGCAGCAGCGCCGAGAACTTCGCCAAACTCTCGCTGGAGCTGGGCGGCAAGTCGCCCAACATCATCTTTGCCGATGCCGACCTGGACAGCGCGATCAGTGGCGCCGTCGCAGGCATCTATGCAGCGTCGGGGCAAAGCTGCGTGTCCGGCTCACGCCTGCTGGTACAGGACGAGATCTACGACGAATTCGTCGAGCGGCTGATCGAACGTGCCAGCCGTATCCGCATCGGTAATCCTCAGGACGAAACCACTGAAATGGGCCCAATGGCCACCGCTCAACAGCTGGCGGTGGTCGAAGGATTGGTCGCCGACGCGCTGGCTGAAGGCGCTCGCTTGCGCCTGGGTGGCAAGCGACCGGAACGGGCCGGCGAAGGCTGGTTCTACGAGCCGACCCTGTTCGAATGCGACCACAATTCGATGAAGATCATGCAGGAAGAAGTCTTCGGCCCTGTAGCATCAGTGATTCGCTTCAAGGACGAGGCCGAAGCGCTGGCGATTGCCAACGATTCACAGTTTGGCCTGGCCGCCGGCATCTGGACCCGTGACCTGGGCCGGGCCCATCGCCTGGCGCGGGATATCCGCTCGGGGATCATCTGGGTCAACACGTATCGAGCCGTTTCGGCGATGGCGCCTATCGGCGGCTTCAAAAACAGCGGCTATGGACGCGAGAGCGGGATAGACTCCGTCCTGGCCTACACCGAACTGAAAACGGTGTGGATCAACCTTTCGCAGGCCCCCATGCCTGATCCATTTGTCATGCGTTAACGAGGCTGCTGCGATGATCGAACCCGGTATTTATAAAGAAGTCATGGCGTCGTTCCCTTCAGGCGTCACCATCGTCACCGCGCTGGACCCGGAGGGCAATCTGGTGGGCATTACCGCCAGCGCATTCAGCGCGTTGTCCATTGATCCGGCACTGGTGCTGTTCTGCCCCAACTACGCCTCGGATACCTATCCGGTGCTGCGCGACGGCAAGAAATTCGCCATCCACCTGCTCTCGGCCGATCAGCAAGCCGAGGCCTACGCGTTCGCCAGCAAAGGCAAGGAAAAAACCAAAGGCATCGAGTGGCATCTGAGCGAGCTGGGCAACCCGCTGCTCAACAACGCCACAGCGATCATCGAATGCGAGCTGTGGCGTGAATACGACGGCGGCGACCACGCCATTATCGTAGGCGCGGTGAAAAACCTGATCCTGCCGGCAACCCCTGTGACGCCTATGCTGTATCACAGGGGCAAGATGGGCGCCTTGCCTGCACTGGTCTGACGCTGTCTGGCCGGTTTTGGTGGATGCAGGCAACAGCGTGATAAACTCGGCCGCGATCCGGTTTACATCTTCGGACCATGCAGCAGCCCGCCTGAACCACGGGCTGCCGACATGAACGCGGCCATGATGCACAGGTCGTGTTTTTATCTGACAGCCTTACTCTGAGCACACCCGATGAAACGCCTGCCACTCGACGATAACTTCAAGGTCAACCGCAACCCCGTTACCCTGCGGGAGATCGTGCTGGACAAACTGCGCAGTGCGATCATGAACTTCCAGCTGCTGCCGGGAGATCGTCTGGTCGAGCGGGACCTGTGTGATCGCCTGGGTGTAAGCCGAACGTCGGTGCGCGAAGCACTGCGCCACCTGGAATCCGAAGGCCTGGTGGAGTTCGCCGACGCCAAGGGTCCACGAGTTGCCATCATCACGCTGGAAGATGCTTGTGACATCTATGAGCTGCGCTGCGTACTCGAAGGGCTGATCGTGCAGTTGTTCACCCTGCGCGCCAAACCCAAAGACATCAAAGCGCTGGAAAAAGCACTGCAGGTGAACAGTCAGTCACTCAAGGAAGGCGAACTGCAACAGGTCATCGACTCGGTGCAGGGTTTCTACGACGTGTTGCTGGAAGGCTCGGGCAACCATGTCGCCGCCACTCAGCTTCGCCAGTTGCAGGCACGCATCAGCTACCTGCGTGCCACCTCGGTTTCGCAGGAAAACCGTCGCGGCGCCAGCAACAAAGAAATGGAGCTGATCGTCGAAGCCATCAAGAGCGGCGATCCGCTGGCTGCGCATCAGGCGTCGGTCGATCACGTACGCAATGCCGCCCGCGTGGCGCTTGAATACCTCAAATCCAAACAGGATGACGACGCCAGGGTCCGCGAGATCGTGGCGCCCGTTGCCCTGAAAGAACCCCGCATAGGTCGATGAAATGGCCCTGCCGCGCTTCTGTCCCCAATGCGGCAGCGCTGATCTCGATCAGCGCGTCCCCTCGGGCGACACCCATGCGCGGCTGATGTGCGGCCATTGCCCGTACATCCACTACGTTAATCCGAAAATCATCGCCGGCTGCATCATCGAGCAGGAAGGCAAATACCTGCTGTGCCAGCGCGCCATCCCACCACGTCCCGGCACCTGGACCTTGCCCGCAGGCTTCATGGAAAGCGGCGAGACCACCGAACAGGCGGCGCTGCGTGAAGTGTGGGAAGAAAGCGGCGTGCGCGCCGAAATCGTCTCGCCCTACTCCATCTTCAGCGTGCCGCAGATCAGCGAGGTCTACATCATCTTCCGCGCCATCGCGCTGGAGATTACCGGTCAGTTCGGCCCGGAGACCCTGGACTACAAATTCTTCGCCCCTGAAGACATCCCGTGGGACAGCATCTACTACCCCGCCATCCGCCAGATCCTGGAGCGCTACATCGAAGAGCGTCAGGCGGGGGTGTATGGCATCTACATCGGCAATGACGACACCGGTAAGGTGCATTTCATTCGGTGAGCATGACGTCCAGGACGTGAGCCTTCCCGAACAGTTTGTGTCAGACACATCAGCCGTCAACTGAACGTAGACTGAGCAGGATTTCCTGCCAACACTTCACTGTGGGAGGCGGCTTGCCGGCGATGGCGTCAGTTCAGTCGCTGACAGGTCGCCCGGAAGATCGAATCGCCGGCAAGCCGCCTCCCGCGGGATGTATTCGATCACTAACCTTCGCGTACATCATCGCAACCGCGACATTGTCAGTGCATCGACCATCATGCCGTCACGTATCGCGTATTGACGCAGCCGACCCTCAGTTTCGAAACCGAACTTCTGATACAGGCCAATGGCAGCCTCGTTGTCAGCATAAACCGTCAGCTCGACTCGACGCAGATTCATCCAGTTGTCGGCGACATCGAGCACAGCGGCCAGCATCTTCGACCCTACACCCTTGCGGTGCCAGGCAGGCGTTACCACCATGCCGATGCTACCAACGTGGGTTTGGCGAATACGTGAGGACTGCTCCAGGCCGATATGACCGATCACTTCGCTGCCCTGCACCGCAACCAGCTTGAGCTGGCGCTCATGGCTCGCAAACAGGCGTTTGCGCCAGACCTCGACCGACTGATGCGGCATCTGCAACACCTGACGGCAAACGGCGGGATCGTTGTAAAGCGCAGCGAGGCTTTCGAGGTGCGTTTCAGCCAGACACTGGATGAGGATATTCGGAGTGGGCGCATGCACTGTGTTTAGTCCGTTAATACAGGTGGCAGCGCAGTGTAAAGGCCATGATCTGCCTGTGACCAGTCCTGCCCTCCGTAGCGGCCCGCTAAGCCATGCCTTCAACAATCACGATCTCTGCGCTGGACGCGCCCTGACGATGGCTCATGGCGTCCTGATACTCAGGTGACCGATAGCAGGCAATCGCCTGTTCATAGGACTCAAATTCGATCACCACTGTGCGCTGCGGCGTCGCTCGTCCTTCCAGCGCCTCAGAGCGCCCGCCCCGTGCCATGAATTTGCCACCAAATAATGCGAAAGCGGCTGGCGCGCGTTGAGTATATTCGCTGTACTGCTGAGGGTCGGTCACGTCGACGTGTGCAATCCAATAAGCTTTCATCGCGATCTCACTGTTTCATTGATAGGGAATCTGTGAAATATTCTGTCTTATGGTATACCACAATAACTCAACCATAACATCGGGATCCGAGCATGGCATTCGATCGCATCGAAGACATCATTGAAGACTATCGCCAAGGAAAGATGGTCCTGCTGGTAGACGACGAGGACCGCGAAAATGAAGGTGATCTGCTGCTGGCGGCAGACTGCTGTTCGCCACAGGCCATCAGCTTCATGGCCCGTGAAGCGCGTGGGTTGATTTGCCTGACGCTGACTGACGAGCATTGCCAGCGCCTGGGCCTTGAACAGATGGTACCCAGCAACGGCAGCGTTTTCGCTACTGCGTTCACCGTATCAATCGAAGCCGCCACAGGCGTCACGACCGGTATCAGCGCAGCAGACCGGGCGCGTACGGTGCAGGCAGCGGTCAACCCTGAGGCGGTGCCGGAAGACCTGGTCCACCCCGGCCATATCTTTCCGCTGCGCGCACGCGAGGGCGGCGTGCTCACACGCGCCGGGCATACCGAGGCCGGTTGCGATCTGGCGCGTCTGGCCGGCTTCGCACCCGCCTCGGTAATCGTCGAAGTCATGAACGACGACGGCACCATGGCTCGTCGCCCGGATCTGGAGCGTTTTGCCGAGAAACATGGCATTCGTATCGGCACCATTGCCGACCTGATTCATTACCGGCTAAGCACCGAACACACCATCGTCAGAATCGGCGAGCGCGAGCTGCCGACAGTGCACGGTACTTTCCGGCTGTTCAGCTATGAAGACCGTATTGAAGGCGGCGTGCACATGGCAATGGTGATGGGCGACGTGCGCCGAGACGAACCCACGCTGGTGCGTGTGCATGTAGTCGACCCGCTACGCGACCTGGTCGGTGCCGAGTACACAGGGCCTGCCAACTGGACCCTTTGGGCAGCGTTGCAGAGGGTTGCCGAGGAAGGTCGCGGCATCGTCGTGGTGCTGGCCAATCATGAGTCCTCACAAGCGTTGCTGGAACGCATTCCGCATCTGACCCAGCCCGCGCGCCAGTACACCCGATCGCAGTCACGCATCTATTCGGAAGTCGGCACAGGAGCGCAAATTTTGCAGGACCTTGGCGTCGGCAAGTTGCGTCACCTCGGACCGCCGCTGAAGTACGCGGGCCTGACCGGCTACGATCTGGAGGTGGCTGAAAGCATTCCCTTTCCCGGCTGAACGTGACGTCTGGCATTGAGAAGGCTTGCAGCCAGCACTGCTTTAAAACGCCCGTAAACACGGCGTTTGAAACAGAAAAACCGACCCGTCAGTTGCCGTATGAGGGCAAAATACTTGCACAAAGTTTGGAATACCATAATATGACATTCCACAGCCGCAACGATTTGTCAGACGCCCCCGATCAGGGACAGCATCAATAAAAAGCGTCTGGCAGGTGACTGGTTTCAAAGGCCCATTGGACCTACTGCTCCCGAATACGCGGGCAAGAAATGCCCGCTCAAAACACAACAAATGAGGGCGTGAAAATGGTGTTGAACAAACGTGCAACGGCAGTCCTGGCGGCTGGCGTGTTGGCTTTCTCGAGTGTCGCCGCCATGGCCGCCGACAGCGTCAACTTCGTGAGTTGGGGGGGCTCGACCCAGGATGCCCAGAAACAGGCATGGGCGACTCCATTCGCCAAGACCAGCGGCATTACCGTCGTACAGGACGGGCCGACCGACTACGGCAAACTCAAGGCCATGGTCGAAAGCGGTAACGTGCAGTGGGACGTAGTGGATGTCGAAGCCGACTTCGCGTTGCGCGCCGCCGCCGAAGGCCTGCTCGAACCTCTGGACTTCAACACCATCAAGCGTGACGAAATTGACCCCCGCTTCGTTTCCGAGCACGGCGTCGGTTCGTTCTTCTTCTCATTCGTCCTGGGCTATAACGAAAGCAAATTGGGCAACAAAAAGCCGGTCGACTGGACGGCCATGTTCGACACCAAGACCTATCCCGGCAAACGCGCGATGTACAAATGGCCAAGCCCCGGCGTACTCGAACTCGCCCTGCTGGCTGACGGTGTAGCCGCCGACAAGCTTTACCCGCTGGACCTGGACCGCGCCTTCAAAAAACTCGACACCATCAAGAAAGACATCGTCTGGTGGGGCGGTGGCGCGCAATCCCAGCAATTGCTGGCGTCCGGTGAAGCGTCGATGGGCCAGATGTGGAACGGTCGCGTCTACGCCCTGCAACAGGATGGCGCGCCTGTGGGCGTGAGCTGGAAGCAGAACCTGGTCATGGCCGATTTCCTGGTGGTGCCAAAAGGTGCCAAGAACAAAGAGGCTGCGATGAAGTTCATTGCCAACGCGACCAGCGCCAAAGGTCAGGCAGACTTCTCCGGCCTCAGCGCCTACGCCCCCGTGAACGTGAAAAGTATCGAGCGTCTTGACTCGACGCTGGCACCGAACCTGCCTACCGCTCACGCTCAGGATCAAGTGACTCTCGACTTCGCCTACTGGGCCAAGAACGGTCCAGACATTGCGACACGGTGGAACGAATGGCTGGTCAAGTAAAAATGACGGCTGTTGCGTCCGGTCAATCCCATCCGGCCGGGGGTGCTTCGCGCACCGCCGGTGCGGTTTCAGGCAAGGCGACGAACATGCAGCCAACCCCTTCTCTGGCACAACGCTGGCGCGGCAGTCGCAACCTGATTCCTGCGCTGCTGTTCCTGGGACTGTTTTTCTTCGCCCCATTGATCGGTCTGCTGTTACGCGGCCTGCTTGAACCCGTTCCAGGGCTGGGCAACTACGAGCAATTGTTCGCCAACTCGGCGTATTCGCGCGTACTGCTCAACACCTTTTCGGTCGCAGGGCTGGTCACGCTGTTCAGTCTGTTGCTGGGCTTCCCGCTGGCCTGGGTGATCACGCTGGTACCACGCGGCTGGGGCCGCTGGATCCTCAACATTGTGCTGCTGTCGATGTGGACCAGCCTGCTGGCACGGACCTATTCATGGCTGGTGCTGCTGCAGGCATCAGGGGTCATCAACAAGGCGTTGATGGCGATGGGCATCATCGATCAACCGCTTGAAATGGTGCACAACCTGACCGGTGTGGTGATCGGCATGAGTTACATCATGATTCCGTTCATCGTGCTTCCGTTGCAAGCGACCATGCAGGCCATTGACCCGATGGTGCTGCAGGCCGGTTCCATCTGCGGCGCGAGCCCCTGGACCAACTTTTTCCGGGTGTTTTTACCGCTCTGCCGTCCGGGCCTGTTTTCCGGCGGGCTGATGGTGTTCGTGATGTCGCTGGGTTACTACGTCACCCCCGCTTTGCTGGGCGGTGCGCAGAACATGATGCTGCCTGAATTCATCGTCCAGCAGGTGCAGTCATTCCTCAACTGGGGACTGGCCAGTGCCGCTGCTGCATTGCTGATTGTGATCACTCTGGTGCTGTTCTTCTTCTATCTCAAGCTCCAGCCGGAATCGCCGGTCGGTGCCAGCAACGGGAGGTAAGCCGCCATGCTCCTGACACCCAATGCCATGAGCCTTCGCCTGAGGTCAGGGCTGTACCTGACGACCGGGCTGATTGCGCTGTTTCTGTTGCTGCCGATCCTGTTCATCGTCCTGCTGTCGTTCGGTTCATCCCAGTGGCTGGTGTTTCCGCCACCGGGCTGGACGCTCAAGTGGTATCAGCAGTTTTTCTCCAACCCCGAGTGGATGGACGCGGCGATGTCGAGCTTCAAGGTCGCCATCCTCACCACTATCAGTGCCGTGGCGCTGGGCCTGCCCACGGCGTTTGCACTGGTGCGAGGCAAGTTTCCCGGCCGCGACATGCTGTACGGCATCTTCACGCTGCCGATGATCGTGCCGCTGGTGATCATAGCAGTGGCGGTCTACGCGCTGTTCCTCAAACTCGGCTACACCGGCACGCTGTTTTCGTTCGTGGTCAGCCACGTGATTGTCGCGCTGCCGTTCACCATCATTTCCATCATCAACTCGCTGAAACTGTTCGATCAGTCGATTGAGGATGCAGCCGTGATCTGCGGCGCATCACGCTTGCAGGCCATCTACAAGGTGACGTTCCCCGGCATTCGTCCCGGTCTGGTCGCCGGTGCCCTGTTCGCGTTTCTGGTGTCGTGGGACGAAGTGGTGCTGAGCGTGATGATGGCCAGCCCGACCCTGCAAACCCTTCCCGTAAAAATGTGGACCACGTTGCGTCAGGACCTGACCCCGGTCATCGCCGTCGCCTCGACACTGCTGATTGCCCTGTCGGTGTTGGTCATGTTCATCGCCGCGACCCTGCGTCGCCGCAACGAAGCCAGGAGTACCTCATGAGTGCCGTGATCAAAGACCTTGCACACCCGCATCAGAAAGCGCTGGTGAGCCTGTGCAACCTCAACAAGCACTACGGCGATTTCGCAGCCGTCGACGATATCTCTCTGGACATCCAGAACGGCGAGTTCCTGACTTTTCTGGGCTCCAGCGGATCGGGCAAGAGCACCACCCTGTCGATGCTCGCGGGCTTCGAAACGCCCAGCTCCGGCGAGATTCTGGTTGAGGGTAAATCGCTGGTGAACGTGCCACCGCACAAGCGTGACATTGGCATGGTATTCCAGCGCTACTCGCTGTTTCCGCACCTGAGCGTTCGCGACAACATTGCCTTCCCGCTGGCGATACGCAAGCTGCCGGCGGCCGAACGCGAGCAGCGCGTGGACGCCATGCTCAAGCTGGTACAGCTCGAAGCCTTTGCCCATCGCCGCCCGTCCCAACTGTCAGGTGGTCAGCAACAACGCGTGGCCATTGCGCGGGCGCTGGTCTACGAACCACGCATTCTGCTGATGGACGAGCCGCTGGGCGCGCTGGACAAGAAGTTGCGCGAAGACCTGCAGGACGAATTGCGTCAATTGCATCGCCGTCTGGGCATCACCATTGTCTACGTGACCCACGATCAGGAAGAAGCCATGCGCCTGTCGCAGCGCATCGCGATTTTCAGTCATGGCAAGATTGTCGGCCTGGGCAGCGGCTATGACTTGTATCAGAACCCGCCCAACGCATTTGTCGCCTCGTTCCTGGGCAACTCCAACTTCCTCAGGCTCAAGGCTCAGGGTAATGCAGTGGCGACCTTCGAAGGCCATCCGCTGGCGATCCGCATCACCAACGGGCTGAAGAGTGATCAGGACGTGCTGGCCATGATCCGCCCTGAAAAGGCCCAGGCACTGAGCCTTGCGCAAGCAGCAAACGCTGCGCTGGAGCCGGGCTGGAACGAAGTGAACGCCACTGTCACTGAGGTGCTGTTTCTGGGTGAAAGCCAGACCTGTTCCGTGGTCACAGCGGGCGGCACGGCCATGACGGTCAAGGCGCTGTCTGCCACTGGCATGCCCATGCAGGCGGGCGACGCCGTAAAAGTGCGCTGGGCAGCAGCGGATGCGTGCATCTACACCGAATGGACCGACAGCGACTTGAATAAGGCGGCCGGGGCGCATTGATCCGTTTGCAGGCAAGGCTGTGTCGCTCGATACGCTTTATCTGTTGAAGAACGTACTGTTCGTGTGGGAGTGGACTTGTCCACGAAAAGGCCAGTGCAGCCAGTCGAGAGGTCGCGCCTGACACACTGCCTTCGCGGTCAAGTCCGCTCCCACTGCGGCTCGCGTGGTCAGGCGTCCCGCAGTCCTGTTTAGAAGCACAGACAACCTTACTGCCCAACTACCCCGACCTGCCCCTGCGCAAAGAACTCACGCAAAAACTCCACCGTGACCCGCACCTTGGCCGAACGCATCAGCGGCGAGGTGTAAACCGCCCAGATATCCGCCTCCTGACGATACTCCGCCAATACCTGAATCAGCCGCCCTTGCGCCAGATCGGCGCGCACATCCCACAATGAACGCAGTAACACCCCTCGCCCGTCCAGGCACCATTGACGGGCGATCTCGCCATGGTTGGTGGACAAACTGCCGGTGACTTTCACGGTCTCGGCTCCCTGCGGCCCGTTCAAATGCCAGATGCCAAACGGCCGGTCGCGCTCCTTGATCACCAGGCAATCGTGGTTGGCCAGCTCGGCAAGATTCAGAGGCGCACCGCGTTGCGCAAGGTAAGCCGGGCTGGCACACAACACGCGCCAATTGCTGGCCAGATGTCGGGCACGCAGGTGAGGGGCGATTTCATTCCCGACGCGAATATCCAGATCGACGCCCTCCTCGATCAGGTCGATCAACCGGTCCTGAATGTCCAGGCGGATATCCAGCTTCGGGTAGCGGGCCGCCAGCTCCGACAGCGCCGGTGCCACGAAGCGACGGCCAAACCCTTGACTGCTGACCACGCGCAGCGAACCAGTGGGTTCGTCATGCAGGGCCGCGACTTCATCGCCCATCTGCTGTACCGACTCCAGAATGCCCTTGGCCCATTCATAGACCCGCTCGCCGTCCTCGGTAATCGATACCTGACGCGTCGAGCGGTGCAGTAACACCACGCCCATGCTCTGTTCCAGCAGGCGAATTCGCTTGCTGACGTAAGCTGCGGACATGCTCAGCTCGTTGGCAGCGCCCACAAAGCTTGAGCGCCGCGCGACATGGATGAACACATTCAGGTCATCGAGACTGGGGTAATTGTTCACGAATCGTGTTCCTTGAATGCATTAATCGACTGATTATCTTTGGTTCGTGGGCTTATAGCATAAGAACCCAGAGCCACTCATCCATCGAGAGAGCCACACCATGAACAATAAGAAACTGCGGATCGCTGCCATCGCCGGGGACGGTATCGGCCAGGAAGTGCTGCCCGAGGGCGTTCGCGTCGTCCAGGCCGCCGCCGCGCGCCACGGCATCGAGCTGGAGTTCGAATACTTCGAGTGGGCCAGCTGCGATTATTACCTTGAACACGGCCAGATGATGCCGGACGACTGGTTCGAACAGCTCAAGGGTTTCGACTCGATTTTCTTCGGCGCAGTGGGCTGGCCAGACAAAGTGCCAGACCATATTTCACTGTGGGGTTCGCTGCTCAAATTCCGCCGCGAGTTTGATCAGTACGCCAACATCCGCCCGGTGCGGCTGTTCCCCGGCGTGCCCTGCCCGCTGGCCAACCGCAAGCCTGGCGATATCGATTTTATCGTGGTGCGCGAGAACACCGAGGGCGAATACTCGTCCTTGGGCGGCATCATGTTCGAGAACACTGAAAACGAATTCGTCCTGCAGGAATCGGTATTCACCCGCCGCGGTGTCGACCGCATTCTCAAGTACGCCTTCGAGCTGGCCGGCAAGCGCGAACGCAGGCACGTGACTTCGGCGACCAAATCCAACGGCATGGCGATCAGCATGCCCTATTGGGACAAGCGCACCGAAGCGATGGCCAGCCAGTACCCGGCGATCAGTTGGGATCGACAGCACATCGACATTCTTTGTGCGCGCTTCGTGCTGCAACCGGAGCGGTTCGATGTGGTGGTGGCGTCCAACCTGTTCGGCGACATCCTTAGCGACCTGGGCCCGGCGTGCGCAGGCACCATTGGCATTGCACCGTCGGCCAATCTCAACCCGGAGCGCAACTTCCCGTCACTGTTCGAGCCGGTCCACGGTTCGGCACCGGACATTTTCGGCAAGAACATCGCCAACCCGATTGCGATGATCTGGTCAGGCGCGCTGATGCTGGACTTCCTGGGTCAGGGCGACGCACGTTTCACCGCAGCGCACGACGAAATTGTCAGCGCCATCGAGCAGGTGATTGCCAGCGCACAGATCACACCGGACCTGGGTGGCAAATGTTCGACGCAGGAGGTCGGTCTGGCCATCGCCGAGACGCTTTCGCGCCTGTGATCGCGCGAGTCGCTCAATTGGTCCTGGGTGACTCGCCTCGTGCCTGAACCAGCTCGACGAAACGCGTCAGGCTGGGTGAGTCGGTGCCGCGACGCCAGATCAGCCAGGTTTGCAGATAACGAAAGGCTTCCGACATCGGCCAGATACTGACGGTGGTGCAGCCGGGCATGCTTTCCAGCATGCTGCGCGGCATCAGCGCCAGACCCGCACCGGCGCTGACGCAGGCCAGCATGCCGTGGTAGGACTCCATCTCGTGGATCTTGCCCGGCACGGCACCGTCATCGGTGAACCAGCGCTCGAAGTGGTGCCGATACGAACAGTTGGCACGAAATGCGTAGATGCTTTCCCCGCTGACATCACGCCCACGCGTCACCGGCGCATGCTGTAACGGCGCGATGACGACCATTTCTTCTTCGAACACCGGCACGCCCTCCAGCGAGGGATGCAGCACCGGGCCGTCAACAAAAGCAGCCACCAGTCGCCCGGCCAGAACACCGTCTATCATCGTGCCGGACGGTCCGGTGGACAGGTCCAGCTCAACTTTGGCGTATTTCTGGTTGTAGGCCGCCAACAATGCCGGAATCCGCACCGCCGCCGTGCTTTCCAGCGAGCCCAGCGAAAACGGGCCTTGTGGCTCCTCGCCGGACACCGACAGACGCGCCTCCTGCACCAGATCCAGAATGCGTCGCGTGTAGTCGAGAAAATTCCAGCCAGCAGGCGATAACCTCAACCGCAACTTCTCCCGAATGAACAGCTCGACACCCAGATCCTGCTCAAGCTGCTTGATGCGTGTGGTCAGGTTGGAGGGCACCCTGTGAATGTGCTGCGCAGCCGCGCTGATGCTGCCGTGCTCGGCAACCGCCTTGAACATTTCAAGCTGGACCAGATCCACATCATTCTCCAAATGTGAAAGATACGATCAGTATTATTCAGTTTCGCAAAGCATGTCACGGACCTATTCTGGTTTCATTCCCCACCTGAACAGGATGGCGCCATGACTGCTGTATCCACCCACACCCATGCAATCTCGATCAACCCCGCCACCGGCGAGCAGATCGGCCATTACGCGTTTGAGTCCGACATCGACCTGGATAATACCCTTGACCGCGCCGTATCCAGCTTCTCTGCCTGGAAACGCAAAAGCGTCGATCAGCGCGCACAGCTGATCGTCGCATTGGGTCAGGCCTTACGCGATGACGCTGACACGATTGCGCACATGATCAGCCGGGAAATGGGCAAGCCCATCAAGCAGGCCCGAGGCGAAGTCGAAAAATGCGCCCAGCTGTGTGACTGGTACGCCGCACAGGGACCCTCCATGCTCGCGGCGGAGCCGACTCAGGTTGAACACGACAAAGCCAGGATCGAATACCGCCCGCTGGGCCCGATCCTTGCGGTCATGCCGTGGAACTTCCCGATCTGGCAGGTGCTGCGCGGCGCTGTGCCGACGTTGCTGGCGGGTAATACCTATGTGCTCAAGCATGCCCCGAATGTCATGGGCTGCGCTTATCTGATGCTTGAAGCGTTCAAGCGCGCCGGTTTCCCTGACGGTGTGTTTGAAGTGATCAATGCAACCCAGGAGGGCGTTTCCAAAGCCATCGCCGACCCCCGAATTGCCGCCGTTACGCTGACCGGCAGCGTGCGGGCCGGTCAGGCTATCGGTGCGCAAGCCGGTGCCGCGCTCAAGAAAAGCGTGCTGGAGCTGGGCGGCTCTGACCCGTTCATCGTGCTCAACGACGCTGACCTGGAGCAGGCAGTGAAAGCGGCGGTCATCGGCCGTTACCAGAACACCGGACAGGTCTGTGCGGCCGCCAAGCGTCTGATCATCGAGGAAGGCGTGGTCGAGGCATTCACGCGCCAATTCGTTGAAGAAACCCGCAAGCTGGTCATCGGCGACCCGCTGGCAAACGAAACTTACATCGGCCCGATGGCGCGCTTCGACTTGCGTGACGAACTGGACGCTCAGGTTCAGGCGACGCTCGCCGAGGGGGCAACCCTGCTGTTGGGTGGCGAGAAAATCGCAGGTCAGGGCAACTTCTACGCGCCGACCGTGCTGGGTGATGTAACGGACCAGATGACCTCGTTCAAGCAGGAACTGTTCGGCCCCGTAGCGTCTATCATCACCGCCCGGGACGCCAGACATGCGCTGGAACTGGCAAACGACAGCGACTTCGGACTGACCGCGACCGTTTACACCCAAGACCTGGAACTGGCCGAGCAACTGGCTGGCGAACTGGACACCGGCGGCGTGTTCATCAACGGTTACAGCGCATCAGACCCTCGCGTGGCCTTCGGGGGCGTGAAGAAAAGCGGCTACGGGCGTGAACTGTCGCACTTCGGCGTACGCGAGTTCACCAACGCCCAGACCGTATGGCGGGATCGTCACTGAGAGAACGAGGATCGACCCACGCGCGATGTGCATGAGCTCGATACCGGTAACGAGAGGTAGACAAACCTTATAGGCGCGACCTCGTTCGCGCCTATAAGGTTATGCGGTCAGCCGGTCGCTAACGTTCAAGCCTCGCCGTCCGTCTCCACCACAGCAGCATCACCGATGGTGTAGAAATGCCCCCCGGCCACGTAGTGCAGGCTGCGCCATTTCGGGTCGGCGGTCTCGAATTCCCAGTGCCCGTCACGGAACACGCGGGTGTCGGCCCAGGCACCGACGACTTCGGCAATGAACAGATCGTAAGTCTGCTGATTATGCGGTTCGGGGATGACTTTGCAGATCAGCCAGGCAGAGCAACCGGCCACCAGCGGCGTGTCGTGCCCTTCGATTCGAAACAGCTCGGCCCCCGCCTTGTCCAGCTTGTCCGGGGTGAAGATCATGCTCTGGGTGCCGACGTCGAACGTCAGTTGCAATTGATCCCGATTGGGCACCTGCAGCGCAAAATAGCCGCTTTTCTCTACCAGCCCACGGGTCTTGGTCATCTTGTCGATCACCAGCGTCACTTTGGGCGGCGAGAAATCCAGCGCACACGCCCAGGCAGCCGACATGACGTTATGCACACCTTCATGACTGGACGACACCAAAACGGTCGGTCCGTGATTGAGCAAGCGATAGGCCTTTTCCAGCTCGACCGGGCGAATATGATTGTCCACGTGAAACCCTCGAATAGGTAATCTTGTCACTGCAAACAGGCGGCGCAATCAGGCATTGTGCGCGTCTCACGCATAGGTCATCGTGTGCCGCAGTGGATGACGAACCGGCCCTTTTCCCTTCACCTGTTTCAAAAGGCTTCGGATTGACCAGCATAGACAGTCCAATTCCCCAAGTGTTCGCACTGCTCCTGGCGGCAGGTCGCAGCCGGCGTTTCGAGGGCGACAAACGTCGCGCTTGCCTGCCATGCGGCCGCACCTTGCTGCGTGCGAGCCTCGACAATGCCCGACAGGCGTTCAGCAATGTGTGGGTGGTTTTGAGAGATGAAGATGACGCTGATCAGTTGGGCGTTCCACACGACGTGACGGTGGTACGCAGTCCGTTAGCAGACCTGGGCATGGGCCACAGCCTGGCCAGCGGCATTGCTGCATTGATGCCATCCACAGCCGACGCGGTTGCGGTTCTGCTGGCGGACATGCCGTGGATCAAGCCCGCCACCTTGCAACGCCTTGCGCGCATGGCCGATCCGCAACGTATCGCGCTGCCCGCTCATGAGGGACAGCGCGGCCACCCGGTCATCATCGGGCGTGAGTTCTGGCCGCTGCTGCTGAACCTTGAGGGCGACCAGGGTGCGAAGTCGATCATCAAGCGTCATCCTGAACACTGCGACGTGCTGGCGTGCGAAGATCCCGGCATCCTGCGCGACGCCGACACGCAAGCGGCGCTCGCAATCGCTTGCCAAAGCTTCGCTACAGCGCCTGACGACTGATCCCGTTGGCCACGCGCAGCATGTCGGCCATAACCGCAATCGCGATCTCGGCCGGCGTTTTGCTGCCCAGATTCAGACCGATGGGCGCGTGAATTCGCGCCAGCGCCTCATCATCCAGGCCACCAATCCGGGCCAGACGCTCCTTGCGCTTGCCACTGGTGCGCATCGAGCCCATCGCACCGATGTAGAACGCCTCGGTACGCACAGCCTCAAGCATGGTCAGGTCGTCCAGCTTTGGATCATGGGTCAACGCCAATACGGCCGTCGAGGCGTGACAGCCACCTTCGGCGATGAATACCGCGGGTAGCACGTCACGCACTTCGACACCTTGCATGGAGAAACCGGCCGTGACCTCGGTGCGGGGGTCGCAGACGATGACTTCATAGCCCATGGCAACGGCGAAACTGGCGCAGAACTCCGCGACCGGCGACAGGCCGGCCAAGAGCACACGGTAGACCGCGCCCATACGGATACTGATGCGCTCACCGTCGACCTGCACGCGAGACTCGCCCAGCGCAGCAGCGCACGTCGAGCGTTGTACACCGCCCAACACGACCTCTCGACCCATCAACGTGCGGCCAGCAAGCGCCTGCTCCAAACTTGCCAAATGCTGATCAGCGTCAGGACTGGGGGTGATGCACTCGATCAACACATCAAGTACCCCGCCACATGGCAGCGCCAACGTAGGTGCCAGGCCGCCCTCGCCGTAACGCACCACCTGATTGAC
The DNA here is from genome assembly GCF_014358015.1 of Pseudomonas triticifolii. GTDB lineage: Bacteria > Pseudomonadota > Gammaproteobacteria > Pseudomonadales > Pseudomonadaceae > Aquipseudomonas > Aquipseudomonas triticifolii. The sequence goes on from NZ_JACONV010000001.1 coordinate 636,081, forward strand.
CGGCTGGAACTGCCCGGCGGTTAGCCGCTCCAGAAAGTCCTCTTCCACACAGCCGCCGGACAGCGACCCGCGATGCTCGCCATTATTCAAGGCCACCAGCATCGCCCCCGGCCCGCGCGGGGCGGAACCGAAGGTCGAAAGGACGGTGCAGAGCCACACGGTTTTGCCAGTCGCCAGCCAGTCACGTGCCTGCTGGATAACCTGCAAGTCGAGTTGCTTCATGGTTACCGCCCCGCCATCAGCTTTTCTTTGGTGATGGGCAAGCTGCGAACCCGCTTGCCGGTAGCGTGGTAGACCGCATTTGCTACCGCCGCAGCCAGCCCTGTCACGCCGATTTCACCGATGCCACGCGCACCGAACTCGCCCATGTTGTAATCCGGGTAATCGAGAAGAATGACGTCGATCTCCGGCTGGTCCGCATGCACGGGCACCACGTACTCGGCGTAGTTGTTGTTGACCGGCAAACCCGTGCGCGGATCAAACTCGGCGGCCTCGAACATCGCCATGCCGATACCCATCACGATTGCGCCTTCCACCTGATTGCGAGCGGCCAGCGGATTGACCACCTTGCCCACGTCGATAGCGCTGACCACTCGCGAAACGCGCAGGCTGGAAATACCTGGATCCCAGCGCACCTCGACAAAGTGCACACCGAACGAGCGAAACGAATACTTGCCGGACTCAGGCAGGCCACTTTGAAAGTTGCCTTCGGCGCGAGACAGACGCTGCGCCTTCAATACGTCGACAAAGCTGACGCGCTGCTCACCCGACACCAACTGGCCGTTCTCAACGGTGATCGACTCGGCGTCCTGGCCCGCAAACACCGCGTTCTTGCTCACGGCATATTGACGAAGCTTCTGTAACGCCTCGCGAGTGGCACCGGCAATCGCAGGCATCACGCTGGCTGTCACCCAGGAGCCGCCGGACACAGGACCTGCCGGAAATGACGAGCTACCCAACTCCACTTCAACCCGGTCCAGCGCAATGCCGGTCAGTTGACTGACGGTCTGGGCAACGATGGTGTAGGTTCCGGTGCCGATGTCCTGCAGTCCGCACTGCGCCAGGGCCGTGCCGTCGGAGCGCAGGATGACCCGCGCGTCGGTCGGCACCTGATAGGCCTCCCAATTACAGGCCCCCATCCCGTAGCCGATGATCTCGTCACCGTCGCGCATCGAGCCCACCTCGGCTTTGCGCGCCTGCCAACCGAACTGCTCGGCGGCCTTATCGATGGCTTCAGGCAGATGGTTACTGGACCAGGGCAAACCGGCACTCTGGTCTTTATCGGACAGGTTGAGCTTGCGAAACGCCAGCGGATCCATGCGGTTGGCCAACGCCAGCTCATCGATGGCAGATTCCAGTGCGAACAACCCTGGCGCAGCGCCGGGCGCCCGCATCGAGGTCGGCGTACCGCGATTGACCGCACCGATCCTGTGGCTGACCAGCACGTTGTCGCAGCCGTAGAGACTCTTGGTCACGCCGCCGCAGTTCTCGGTGTAGTCGTCGAGCGTCGACGTGCTGTTGAACGATTCGTGGCGGATCGAGACCAGCTTGCCACTGGCATCGCTGGCCAGACGCAGGCGCTGACGGGTTTCCGGGCGGTGACCTACGGTGGTGAACATCTGCGCACGCGGCAGCACCAGTTGGACCGGCCGCCCAGTGACTTTTGATGCTGCACAGGCCGCAATCGAGTGCGGCCACGGCCAGAGCTTGCCGCCGAAGCCGGAACCAATGAACGGCGCACGTACTTCAACGCGATCCGGCGGCAGATCGAACACATTGGCCAACAGGTTGCGATGGTTGACGACACCCTGGGTGCTTTCGTAAACGTAGAGTTTGCCGTCCTGCCACCATGCGGTACTGGCGTGCATTTCCATCGGGTTATGGACTTCAACCGGTGTGGTGTAAGTCTGATCGACTTTCCTGGCCGCACCTAGAAACGCACCGTCAGGATTGCCACGCGTATGCCCGGCACCGCCATCGCGGGCACCGTTGTTGCGCAGTGCTTCCTGCAGATCCTTGACCGGCTTGCTCTCTTGATAGTCGACTTTCACCCGCAGCGCTGCAGCCCTTGCCTGCTCGAAACTCTCGGCCACGACCAACGCCACGAACTGGCCAGGGTAATACACACGATCGTCTTCAAACGGCAGACGATGCTCGTCGGTCTTGCTCGCAGAGAGCATCTTGGCGAAGCTCAATGGCGCATTAGGGGTGCGATGCAACTCGGGAAAATTACCGTGGTGAAAAACCGCCACGACGCCCGGCATCTTGCGCGCGTCCTGATCGTTCACCGCAACGACACGGCCACTGGCGATGGTGCTGTAGACGCCATATGCGTACAGCATGTCCTTGATGGGATGGTCGGCGGCATAACGTGCCTCGCCACTGACTTTTTTACCGCCGTCGATACGACGGTGCGGCGTGCCGATGATCTGTTCGCTCATGGAAAACTCCTACGCCGTAAGGTCACGAAGGTTACGGACGATGACCTGCTCACCCAACGGGATCTTGAAGGCGTTGTGTTCATAAGCCCTGGAGCCTTTCATGGCCAGGGCTGCCACTCGGGCAAAGGTGTCCATGTCAGCACGCTGACCGATGAGTGCACGCTCGGCCTCGACGGCGCGCCACGGTTTGGTGCCGACGCCGCCCAGCGCAATGCGCGCATTGGCAATGCGTTTACCGTCCATGACCACGATGATTGCGCTGGACGCCAGGGCAAACTGATACGAGGTGCGGTCACGCAGCTTCAGGTAGCTCGAACGACTGCCGGACAGCGGTGCATCCAGCGTTACATGGGTCACCAGTTCGTGAGGCGCCAGCGCATGCTCGCGCTCAGGCGTATCGCCCGGCAGCAGATGGAAATCGGCGTAGGGAATGTCACGCGTGCCGTTCGGGCCCTGGACTGTCACCTGAGCGCCGACAGCGGCGATGCCCACACACATGTCCGAGGGGTGCGTCGCAATGCAATGATCACTGGTGCCCAGCACCGCATGCACGCTGCGGTTCAGGCCGCCAATGGCCGCACAGCCCGAACCGGGCTCACGCTTGTTACAAGCGGAAAAACCGTCACGAAAGTAAGGGCAGCGTACGCGCTGCATGAGGTTGCCCGCCGTGGTGGCTTTGTTGCGCAATTGCGTCGAAGCGCCTGCCAGCAACGACTGCGAAACCACCGGGTAGCGTTCGCGAACCCGCGGATCACTGGCCAGCGCCGTATTGCTGACCAGGGCACCGATGCGCAGGCGACCGTCAGGCAGCGATTCAATCTGCTTGAGCGCCAAGTGGTTTATGTCGACCAGTTGCTGAGGCTGCATGACATCAAGCTTGACCAGATCCAGCAGCGTCGTCCCACCTGCCAGATAGAAACGCTCGCCTTCTCCCGACGCCGTGCTGACGGCCTGCGCGGGTGACGCAGCCCTGGAATAATCGAACGTTCTCATCAGGCAGCGCCCCCTGTTTTCGAGGCCGGCATTTTTGAGCGCGCAGACTGCACGGCCGACAAAATATTCTTGTAAGCCCCGCAGCGACAGATGTTGCCACTCATGGCTTCGCGCACACTCGCATCGTCAGACGCAATGTTCGGATCGTTGAGAATCGCCACTGCGCTCATGATCTGGCCCGACGTGCAGTAACCGCATTGATAGGCGTCGTGCTCCCAGAAGGCTTCCTGCACCGGGTGCAACTTGCCATTCTCAGCCAGGCCTTCGATGGTGGTGATGCTGTCGCCGTCATGCTGAATGGCAATCGACAGGCAGGAATTGATCGCAACCCCGTTGACCAGCAGCGTGCAGGCTCCGCACTGGCCGTGATCACAGCCCTTCTTGGTACCGGTCAGTTGCAGCCGGTCACGCAGCACGTCCAGCAGTACCGCATTGGCAGGCACATTCAATGAATGGGTCTGACCGTTGACCTTCAACTGGATGCGGTGCTCGCCTACCCCAGGTGCACCGGTGTCGTCGATTACAGCCGGTGCGGGAGCTGGAGCAGGTGCGGCCTGCAGCATGCCGTCCGACGGTATCCAGGTGGACAGCGTCGCGGCGGCAATGCCCGACGCGCCGAATTTCAGAAAATTGCGTCGTGATGGCTGGATACCCTCGATAGGGTCCTGCGGGGCTTTTTGCTTCTCGGGTTCACTCATCGGGGTTCACCTTGTCATCGCCGCCACGGCTAAAAAGTGGCGGGCTTTATTCGGTTCAGCAGCGCCTCCATGCTCGCCCGATCGCACCTGAGGGCTGGTTCAGTTCCCTGGGTTGAAGGTGCTCGGAGGTTGCAGGCAATCATGGAGAAGCCATTTGGCATCACGTTTCAGATAAGTGTTTAACTGGCGAGCAATCGGAAAGTTCAACGTTTCAGTCGAAGCGACGCCGGTGCAGATGTTGCGACATGTGTGCGGCTGAGCGGCACGCGTACGCGTCTGTCGTGCTTAATGGCCTGACTCCAGGGACCTTATCAGCCGCGTCAGATCGCGATTAGCCGTCGACCGTTACTTGAAGTCATGAATTGCGCTCATCAATCAGAACGGCGCGTGTGGAACCTGACCGTCGCGCTCACGAGTACCGTATTTCGGCCATGCGCGTGCTGCGGCTAAAGGTGTGAGGGTATCGGGCGATAACGATGGAGACAGGTGACGCAGAGGCCTGCTCGGTGAAGTGACGGCAGATATGCAGATCGCAACTCGCGCCAGAGGTACACAGTGTGCGAAAATGCCGCGTCTTGCCGATATGGCACTATGGCGTGCCGTACCCTGCGAGCACAAAAAACGCCTCAGAGCGTGTCTCCATGGTCCAATGCGGCGTCCAAGACTCCGTGAACAGGCTGAACAGGTGCGCATTACGCGCGTAAAAGGGACCCGGTCCCGAACGTCGCGCTGCACCCATTAGCACATGTCGCTTCATGACGCTGAATCCAATGACGATAAGAAGCCAGCGCAGTAGGACATAAAGTGAGGTCTTGAGCAGTATTGTATTGGCCTTGTATGTCCACCTCTAGCCCCTGAAGGTGCGGGCGTTTGTCGCATGTGTTGCGACCTGCGCAGACCCGGATCCTCAGAAGCAGTCGGCGGATGGCATTTATCAAATGGATTACAGCATGTTGAAGAAAGTGAACACGGCCCTTCTGGGTCTGGCGATGTCGCTCGGGATGATGCCTGCGCACGCCGCCGAAACCAAGAAAGTCGACGTATTGCTCGTCGGCGGCGGCATCATGAGCGCCACCCTGGGCGTCTGGCTCAATGAGCTGGAGCCGGGCTGGTCGATGGAAATGGTCGAGCGCCTTGATGGCGTGGCCGAAGAAAGCTCCAACGGCTGGAACAACGCCGGTACCGGTCACTCCGCCCTGGCCGAGCTGAACTACACCCCGGAAGACAAGAACGGCAACGTCGACATCTCCAAGGCCATCGAAATCAACGAAGCCTTCCAGATTTCGCGTCAGTTCTGGTCCTGGCAGGTGAAGACCGGCGTTCTGAAGAACCCGCGTTCGTTCATCAACTCCACACCGCACATGAGCTTCGTGTGGGGCGACAACAACATCGAGTTCCTGCGCAAGCGTTACGCAGCACTGCAATCGAGCCCGCTGTTCAGCGGCATGCAGTACTCCGAAGACCACGAGCAGATCAAGAAGTGGGTTCCATTGATGATGGAAGGTCGTGACCCGGCGCAGAAGCTGGCCGTGACCTGGAGCCCGATTGGCACCGACGTGAACTTCGGCGAGATCACTCGTCAGTTCGTGGCCAATCTGCAGAGCAAATCCAACTTCAGCCTGAAGCTGTCGAGCGAAGTCCAGGACATCACCCGCAATGAAGACGGCAGCTGGCGCGTCAAGTACAAGAACCTGAAAGACGGTACCGAAACCGAGACCGATGCCAAGTTCCTGTTCATCGGCGCTGGTGGTGCAGCCCTGCACCTGCTGCAAGAGTCTGGCATTCCTGAAGCCAAGGAATACGGCGGCTTCCCGGTCGGCGGTTCGTGGCTCGTGACCGAGAACCCTACCCTGGCCATGCAACACATGGGCAAGGCGTACGGCATCGCGTCCACTGGCGCACCACCCATGTCGGTTCCGCACCTGGACACCCGTGTTCTGGACGGCAAGCGCGTCATCCTGTTTGGCCCATTCGCGACCTTCTCCACGAAGTTCCTGAAAAACGGCTCTTACTTTGACCTGCTGACCAGCACCACGACGCATAACGTGTGGCCAATGACCCGTGTCGGTGTCGCTCAGTACCCGCTGATCGAGTACCTGGCTGGCCAGGTCATGATGTCCGATGACGACCGCTTCGCTGCTCTGCAACAGTACTTCCCGAACGCCAAGAAAGAAGACTGGCGCCTGATGCAGGCCGGTCAGCGCGTTCAGATCATCAAGCGTGACGAAGAGAAAGGCGGCGTCCTGAAACTGGGCACCGAAATCGTTGCTTCCAAGGACGGCTCCATCGCCGGTCTGCTGGGCGCATCGCCAGGCGCGTCGACTGCAGCGCCGATCATGCTCGGCGTGCTTGAGAAAGTCTTCAAGGACAAAGTAGCGACCCCGGCCTGGCAGGAAAAACTGCGCCAGATCGTGCCTAGCTACGGCACCAAGCTGAACGACAATCCGGATCGTGTTGCACAGGAATGGGCCTACACCGCCGAAACCCTGCAACTGACTCCACCGCCACCTGTGAACAAGGCAACAGCCGCTGCTGCGCCTGCTGCCAAGCCTGCAGAGAAGCGTGAAAGCAACCCAGCCAGTGACATGGCGCTTTAAGGCGTGTAACGCTTGAAGCAAAGCCCCGCCAGACGTGTCTGGCGGGGCTTTTTTTTGCCTGTCAGCTCATAGCCAAAACGGCCCATACGCTGCATCAGAGGTCATCAAGTGCCGCCGTGAGGGACCAGCGGCCGGTTAGATCGCGCTGCCTGAACACGCCTTGTGGACCTGACCGGCATCAAGGCGCCCCGAACAACATCGTCCAGTAAACCCCGTAGTCGGTTTGTGCGCCCGTCGCGTAAGCCGCACCGACCTCGGTGAACATCGGATTCATCAGATTGGCGCAGTGCCCGGGGCTCGCCAGCCAACTGGCCATGGCCTTGCTCGCCGAGCTCTGTCCGGCCGCGATATTCTCGCCGATCTGCCGCCCGCCGTAGCCCGCTGCTCGCGCTCGATCGGCAGGTGAATCCCCGTCGAAGCCGCGGTGCTGAAAATAGTTTTCACTCGCCATCGACTGACTGTGCCCTTGAGCCGCCAGCTCCAGCGTCGAGTTCCAGACCAGAGGCCGTGCCGCTGCAAACGGACGTTTGCCACACAGGCGAGGTTTGGAGCGCGCCTCATTGATCTGTGCCAGCAGCAGCTTGCCCGACGCTCGCGCGTTATTCAGCTTGCTGTCGATCAGCGGCCGGGCGAGCACTATGCGCCAGTCGTTGCGCTCGCGAGTGATGCCGATATCAGCGTACTGCGAATCCAGCAGCGCAGCACAGTAGCGACTCTTGAGCATTGCGAACGCCTGCCCCGCATCCTGCGCACCGACCAGTCGAAAGGTGCGTACGGTCACCGCCTGATAACCCGACGCCTTGAGCGCGTCGCGAGAGCTGCCGTTGAACCCAAGGGGTAACGCGACGTTATCGTTCAACGCCAGCGGCCGTGCCGCCTTCGGCGTTCGAGTTTCACAGCGTTGCGGTTGGCCGCGGTAGGCATTGATGCTCTGGGCCAACTGCCGCTCTTCGCTGGCTACGACAGGCGTGGCGCACAAGGGTGCCAACGCAATCAGGCACAGTCGGACACGTCTTGAAAAACGAAAAGGTCGACGCATGGTGGGATCGGGCTCTGAGGACAGGAACAGCAGAAAGGATTGATGCCCGTTTTCAAGGGCCCGGATGGGACCGCTTAACCCGCACAAGGTTCACGCACCCGACCGGGCATCGGGTGCGCTTCAGGACCTGCCGCGCTCTGTGCGTCGCTCATGCTCGAGTGCAAAAACACACCGTAGGTCAGGGTCGCGTCTGATTACTTTGAATTTCCTGTTTGCCTCACGATCACTTTTTGACGGGCATCAAGCCAACAACGATCAATGCCCATCGCAAACAATCAGCATTTCTGGCGCAGCAATCAATGACAACAGTGACTGAGCAACGCAGGCAGCAACGCAGCGCAAGCACACCCCTGAGGCGCATCATCTTTCGGCGTTTCAGGCGCGAGCTCAACATCATGCGCCCCGAAGCACCACGTGAGTGTCTGCTCAAGCAATGCCGTCGACAGCACGACGAACGCTGAAACAGATCATCCCGACCATCACGCGGCCTGTTTCACAGATCAGGAGCTAGCCACCCCATCTGCATAGCGGACAGGTTCGAGCCGAAACCAACGGTGCAACAGACGCTCCAGCTGGTCGATGTAGGTAAACGCCACCGGCACGACCAGCAGACTCAGCGCGGTCGAGGTCATCAACCCGCCGATCACCGCAATCGCCATGGGCTGTCGGAAACTCGCGTCAGCCCCCAGCCCCAAGGCAATCGGCATTATCCCCGCGATCATTGCAAGGGTGGTCATGATGATCGGACGAACCCGCTTGTGGCAGGCATTGATCAGCGCATCCACCACTGAAAGGCCCTGCTTCCTGATGCCCATCACCGAATACTCGACCAGTAGAATCGAATTCTTGGTGACGATGCCCATCAGCATCACGAGACCGATCAGGGACGGCAGACTCAGCATGCCTCGTGTCACCAGCAGCGCGACAAAGGCGCCGCCCACCGACAGCGGAATAGCAAACAGAATGGTCAGCGGCCTGCGCCCGAGTCGGGTTCCGCAAACGGAGCCTGATAGAGCACAGCGACGAGGAAACGACAGCGCTGCCCGCACACTCATCCTCAGTTTAAAACTCCTCTCTCAGAGAATTGATTGTGATGAAACGACTGTCCGTGCCCGCCCTCGCCGCTCTGGTATTTCCTGTTGTGCCTTTCGAGGCTGTGTTCGCCGAGCCATCAAGCCTGAGTCTGGGACTCGGTGCAGCGGTAAGCGAAAGTCCCTATGCGGGCGCAGGTACTCAGGTCAATCCGCTGCCGCTGATCAAGTACGACAGCGATAGCTTTTTCTTCCATGGTGTCACCGGTGGCTATCATCTGGTCGATACCGGAATCTTCTCCCTGGATGCCATCGTGTCGCTGAATATGGACGGCATCGACCGTGACGATTTCGGGCGTCGTGAGCTGGCAAAGAACGGAATTGACCGCGATCTGCTGGAAGACCGCGACAACGGCATTGATGCAGGTCTGGCAGCGAGCCTGCGCGGCAGCGGCGGTCAACTGGAGCTGGTTGCCAAGAGCGATATCAGTGGCACCAGTGACGGCTACTCAATGAACCTTGAATACGCGTATCCGACCCATTGGGGCACGACGCGCCTCAAGCCTCACATAGGCGCGACGCACATGTCCGGCAATCTGGTGGATTACTACTACGGCACCCTCGATAAGGAAGAGCAACGCGGCGTCGCTCGCTACCGGCCGGGCAGCGCCACCGTTTCATACATCGGTCTGGGTTTCTCGCAACCCATCGGCAAGCAGTGGGAAGTGTCAGGCAATGTGCGTTACAGCAACCTGCCGGACGAGCTTGGCGACAGCCCTCTGGTGGAACGCAGCACCGACAGCTCGACGTCCATGTTCATCGGCATTTCGCGGAAGTTCTGACACCTGTCAGACTGACTCATCAACGACACTACAGAGTTCCAGCCCCTCATGATCGAGCGTTCCTTGAGCGTGTTAATCGTCGAAGACAACCTGGCCCTGGCGGCTAACATGTTCGACTATCTGGAAGCCTGCGGGCACACGCCCGACGCAGCACCGGATGGCAAGGCTGCCGTGCGCCTGCTCCTTGAGAATACCTATGACGTGATCGTGCTGGACTGGATGATGCCGCGCCTGGACGGCATCTCGCTGTTACGCCATCTTCGTAACGAGCTCAAAAACCCGACGCCCGTGATGCTGCTCACCGCCAAGGATCAACTGGACGACAAGCTTGAAGGCTTCGAATCGGGGGCCGACGATTACATCGTCAAACCGCTGGCACTCCCCGAGCTTGAGATTCGCCTTCGGGTACTGGCGGCCCGAAGCCAGTCAAGGCCACACCTGCGCCAGGTACTGCAGGTGGGTGATCTGACCTTCGATCTCGGCACACAAACCGTCGCGCGCGCCGGAAGGCAACTGCCCTTCTCGCCGATCAGGCGAACCCTTCTGGAGGTGCTGATGCGCAACTCGCCCGACGTCGTCACCCGGTCTGAACTGGAGTCGCTGGTCTGGGGTGACCGGGTGCCGGACGGCGACCTGCTGCGCTCGCACATGCACCTGCTCAGACGGACCATCGATGGCGACTGTGCCGCCGAGGACAAGCTGCTGCACACTGTCGCAGGTGTGGGCTTTCGTCTGTGTGCGCTGCCATGATCGACTTTTTTGGCAGCCGAGGCAGCCTGCACCGATTGATCAGCCTGATTCTGGTCGGGTTTGGTCTGCTCATGACGACCGGGCTTGGAACTCAGGCATTCATGAGCCAGGAGCTTATTGACCATCCTGTCTGGAAGGAACTGCTGGAGACCGCCACCCAAAGCGTCCTGAAGTCCAACGCACAGACCGACACGCAGGACCTGGGCAGAATCCGCATCTGGACAGTGAACAGCGACACACCGGCAGCAGGCATTCCTGCTGAATTCACAGCGCTTGCGCCGGGCTATTACAGCGAAGGTGATCTGGACAACGATTACTGGTTTCCTGGAGACTCGGACTATGCCGTGCTGGTGACGGCACTGGGCAACGGGCGCATGATCGCCGCCATCGATATCAGCGATCTTGAACATGAGCAGAACCGGATCGCGCTGATCGGCGCGGTTTACCTGATCCTGAATCTGGTCCTGATCATCTGCGCGATTGCCTGGCTGTACGTGCGCATGCGGCGTCCGGTTCAGGAGCTGGCGCAGCGCATGAAACAACTGGATCCGGAGCGGCCTGCGCAGCGCCTGCCAGTGCACTACGTTCAGCAAGAGCTTCAGGAAATCGCCAGCGGCATCAATGCTCACCTGGAGCGAGTCGAACAGTTCATGACCCGCGAGCGCAGCCTGCTGGATCAGGCCAGTCATGAGTTCCGCACGCCGATTGCCGTGATCAGCGGCGCACTGGATGTTCTGGAACGGCAGACATTGCCTGCCAGCGCCGCGCCGCCCTTGCAGCGCATGCGCGCCACCGTGGAAAACCTGACCGAAATCATGGTCGCTCTGCTGTATCTGTCTCGCGAACCCAAGGTGACCAGACCGGACGACCCCATCGAGCTGGACCGCCTGTTACCCGCACTGATCAAAGACCATGAACACTTGTTGGACGGTAAACCGGTCCGGTTCTCCATCAACATTCATGACACCCTCACCCTGCACGCCCCGGAGGCCATGTTGCGCATCGCCATCGGCAATCTGCTGCGCAATGCCGCCGAAAATACCTACGACGGCACCATCGTGGTCCGGCTCAAGGCCGGCATCGTCAGCGTGACCGACTCTGGCGAAGGCTTTGACACGGCCGAAGCCTCCCGGCGCTACCTGACCATGGTCAGGCAGTCGACCAAGGCCGGCACGGGAAAAGGACTGGGGCTGTTTCTGGTGCGGCGCATCTGTGATCGTTTTCACTGGCGCCTGACACTGGAATCGATGCCGACGCTGGGCACGTGTGCGATTCTGGATTTCAGCACGCCCAGTCTAGATAACGACACTTGAACGAAACAAAAAAATGCCCTTGCCAGGTTTACTGACAAGGGCGTTTCTGACCAGACCTGAGGCGTCCTAGCGGCGCTTCATCCGGTCGATAATCACCGCCAGTAACAGGATCGTGCCGCGAATCACATACTGGTAGAAGGTGTCGATGTTCTTCAGGTTCATCGCGTTCTCGATGATCGCCAGAATCAGCACACCAGCAATGACGTGACGAATCATGCCGATGCCGCCGCTAAGCGATACACCGCCCAGTACGCAAGCCGAGATCACCGTCAATTCGAAACCTTGGCCGACCATGGGCTGGCCCGAGGTCATGCGCGAGGCAAGCACCACGCCTGCCAGCGCGCCAATCAGACCGTGCACGGCGAAAATGATGATCTTGGTGCGATCAACATGCACGCCCGCCAGCAACGCCGCTTCCTGGTTGCCACCAATGGCCATCGTGTTGCGCCCGTAGGTGGTGTAGTTGAGCAGCCAACCGAAGAAGATGAAGCAGACGATGGTGATGAGGATCGGCACCGGCACGCCATACAGCTGGCCGTTGCCGAACACGAAGAAGTCTTCGTTGGAAACGCCCACGGCCTTGCCGTTGGAGAAGATGTACGCCAGGCCACGCACGATCTGCATGGTCGCCAGCGTGGCGATCAGGGCGTTGATCCTGAGCTTGGCAATCACGATCCCGTTGATCAGTCCTACGACCAGGCCCATGGCCAATGCCGCGGACACGCCGAGGAATATGCTGTCGGTGTCACGGATCACGATACTGGCGATCACGCCGGAGCACGCCAGTACCGAGCCGATCGACAGATCGAAGTGGCCGGACGCAAGGCAGTAAAGCATGGTGCACGCTGCGATACCCACAGTGGAGATCGCCAGGCCCAGGCCGCGCATGTTCAAGGGCGACATGAAGTTGTCGATGAACACCGCGCAGAGCACGAAGATGCCCACAGCGGCCAGCAGCATGACCCACTCATCGGCAAAACGTCGCAGGTTCAAGCCCTGACGGGGAGCCCGCAGGCTGGATTCGGTAGACATACGCACCTCTTTTTTATTGTTCATGGTCCAGGACCAGTTGTTCAGCCGCGCGTGCGTGGCAGAGCCAGTTGCAGGAGTCGCGACTCTTCAGCCTCGTCGCGGTTGAGTTCACCGGTAATGGCACCTTCGCTCATCACCAGAATGCGGTCGGAAATGCCCATCACCTCCATCAGGTCGCTGGACACCACGATCACGGCAATGCCGTCGGCCACCAGGTTGTGAATGATCTGATAGATCTCGGACTTGGCACCGATGTCGATCCCGCGGGTCGGCTCATCGAGCAACAGCACCTTCATCGGCATCGACAGCCAGCGGCCCAGAATGGCCTTTTGCTGGTTGCCACCTGAGAGGTACATGATCTGCTGGTCAGGCGAAGGCGTTTTGACGTTCATCGCCTGAATCTGGCCCTTCGCGTTGTCGCGCTCCCAGCGTCCCTGAATCAGGCAGCCGAGGCTGACGTGTAGAGGGCGGGCACCGATGTTGATGTTTTCAGCCACACTGGAAAGCGGCACGATGCCTTCCTTTTTGCGATCCTCCGGGCAGAGCAGAATGCCGGCAGCGATGGCGTCACGCGGGGATTTGAGCGTCAGCGGCTTGCCGTCCAGTTGCAGTGAACCGGCTGTGCTGCGGGTCAGCCCGGACAGCAGGCGAAACAGCTCGGTACGACCGGCGCCGACCAGACCGAAGAAGCCCAGCACCTCGCCCTTCTCGACCGCAAAACTGACGGGCTCCTGCAATCCAGGCCCGGTCAGGCCGGTTACCCGAAGACTCGGTCCTTGATGCTGACGTGGACGGTAGTTATAAATGTCCTGGATGTCGCGCCCGACCATGCAAGTCACCAGGCGGTCGTGGTCCAGATCGGCCATCTGTTCGAACGTGCGCACAAAACGCCCATCCTTGAAAACGGTCACCGCATCGCAAACACGGAAGATTTCTTCCATGCGGTGCGACACGTAAAGGATGACCCGACCCTCATCACGCAAGCGCACGATGATCGCCATCAGGCGGTCGATTTCGCGTGCTGAGAGGCTGCTGGTCGGTTCGTCGAATGCAATCACATGGGCACTACGCGACATGGCCTTGGCGATTTCTACCAGTTGCCGCTGACCCAGTGACAAATCACCCAGTCGCGTACCAGGATCGATCTCATCAGCCAGCCCCTTGAGCAATTCGGCCGCCCGCCGCCGCATGGCACCTCGATTGATCAAACCGAAGCGGTTCGGCATATGGCCCAACAGCAGGTTTTCGGCGACGGTCATTTCCGGCACCAGATGCAGTTCCTGGTGAATCACCGCAACGCCGGCCGCGATGCTGTCGGCTGTGGATTTGAACTGGTAAGCCTGATCGCCAATCTGCAGCGAGCCGCTATTGGGCTGATAGGAGCCGCCCAGAATTTTAAGCAACGTGGACTTGCCCGCGCCGTTCTCGCCCATCAGCGCATGAACACTGCCGGGACGCGCTTCGAAGCTGATGTCCGACAGCGCTTTCACGCCGGGGAACACCTTGCCGATGCCGTTGAAGCGCAGGGCACCTGTTGTGGTATTCGTTTTGATAGCCTGTTGCATGACACCCACCTCCTCGCGCGATTGAGGGGCCTGTTTCAGCCCCCCGTTCAGCTCACTTCCACAAACCGATCTTGGTCAGTTCTTCCTGGAAGTTGGCGCGAGTGATCAGCGTCACGTCGTCCATGGCGGTGTACTTGGGCGGCTCTTTACCGTCCTTGATCCAGTCGTACATGTATTTGGCGGTGTTGTAGCCTTCCTTGTCCGGGCTAGGCAGCATCGAACCAAAGAAGCCGCTTTTCTTTTTCTTCAGCTCATCAATCGCGTCAGTGCCGTTGATACCGATACCGATCACGTTGTCCGCGCTGAACCCGTTGCTGGCCGTGGCGCGCACGCCGCCCAGTACGGTGTTGTCGTTCATGCCACCGATGATCAGGTTTTTCGCGTCACCAGGCAGCTTGGGCAGCGCCGAGTTGGTGGCGTCCATACTGCCAGGCACATCAAGGGTTTTCTGAGCGGTGAAGAGGATGTTCTTCTCAGGCAGACCGGCTTTTTTCAACGCATCGACAGAACCATCGGTGCGCTTCTTGCCAGTGTCCAGCTCGTTGTAGGTGTTGATGATTGCGTAGGTACCCTTCCAGCCACCCTCATCCCACTTGCGGTTCTTGGCTTCGGTGGCCATCGCGGCACCCTGCTTCTGGCCGACTTCAAAGGCGGCCATGCCCAGATAAGGCACGTCCTCCATGAATTTGCCACTGGCATCGACGAAGCGATCATCGACGGCCATGACTTTCAGACCCAGTGCCTTGGCCTTGGCCACGATAGCCGGGCCGAGCGAGACATCAGGCGGGCAAATCACGAAACCCTTGGCGCCGTTGGCTGCAAGGTTGTCGATGGCGGCCAGGGTTTTCTCACCGTCCGGCACGGCGATCTTGAGCACGGTGAAGCCGTGGTCCTTGCCTGCTTTCTCGGCAAAGGCCCACTCGGTCTGAAACCAGGGCTCTTCAGCTTGCTTGACCAGAAAGCCGATTTTGATCTCTTCGGCAGCGTAAGTGATACCACTCATGCCCAGGATGGCAGTGGTGACAGCGGCACAGCAGAGGGAACGAATCCCGTGACGACTCAACATAGCTAACTCCTTATTTTTATTGAATAGCTACAGCGTTCAGCAAGGTGGCGGTTTTCGAGTGCAGATGCGCCTGAAAACCGATTCAATAGTCATACCATATTATGAATGACCGCAATGTAACCGAATGTCACGTCAAGCAGGGCACCCTGCCCGACCACACCTGACCTCGCCGCCAGACGTCCGAAATCAACCTGCAAAACGGCTGCATTTCTGACCTTCAATGCCGACCTCGGCCATTAAAACTGCGCCGTCGAACTCACCCTCAGCGTCGGCAGGCATAGCGCTGGTCACGTACAACGTCTTCAGGTCCGGACCACCGAACACGCAACTGGTGGGATGGCTCACCGGCAGGTCGATCTCTTGATCAACACTGCCGTCAGGTGCAAAACGGATCAGACAACCCCCGCCCCAACGCGCATTCCAGACATAACCCTCGGCATCCATCGCCGAGCCATCGGGAGAGCCGCGCGACTGCCCGGCAGCCCAGACCTGACGCGGGCCAAGGGTGCCGTCTGGCAAAATCGGGTACTGATAGATGACTTCATCCAGGGTGTCAGCGCTGTACAGCACGTCTCCCGAGGCATTCCACAACAAGGTGTTGACGATGCCCTGCCCGTCGAGCAGCCGCGTGACGCTCGCATCGGGATCGACACGAAACAGCCCGCCCGAACGGCGAACCAGCGCAACATCGCCGCCCTGAGCATCGATATTGTTCTGCATGCTGCCCAGCCACAGACGGCCCTGCGTATCGCAGCGCGATTCATTGGCGCGGTTGCCGGACACCGGATCCGCGACACAGAACAGCGAGAGGGAAGTTTTGATGGCGTTCAGATCAAGGCGATAGACGCCGCTGGCCAGCGTGACCAGCGCATCGCCCTGCGCGGTCGGTATGAAGGCGGACACCGGCTCGGGCATTCGCCACTGCCGATACTCGCCATTGACGAGCCTGCAGGCCAGGAAGCCTGCGATATCAACCCAGTAAAGGGCCTGCTGTTCGACGTCCCAGAAGGAGCCTTCGCCCAGCTTGAATCGGTGCTCGGAGACGGGCAACCAGTTCATGAAAATGTCCTTTGTTATTGTTGTAAAAGGTACTTTTCAGTGTGATGCAATCATCGCAACAGTATTTCTGGCGTTCACGACGCGCCGTCAGAGGTGCCTTTCTGTCGCGCAAAGTAGGTGTCGATCACCTCCGCCGCCTGCTCAATCAGACTCATGCAGGCCCACACCCCACGGCCCGCATCGCGAGTGGCGATGGCCTCGGCCAACTCCCTGTGCAACGGCAGGGTCTTGCCCAACTGGCCCGGCATACCCGACGTCACTTCGAACGATACAGCCAGTAACGCCCCCAGGGCCGGCAGCATCTGTTCGATGAACCGGTTATGACTGGCCGCCAGCACCGCTTCATGAAAATGCCGATCCGCCAGGTTGTAATCACCCTTGTCCGTCACCGAAGCCTCAAGCAAACGATACGCTTCCCGAATCTCTTGAATCTGTTGTGCCGAAGCCCGTTCGCATGCCCAACGCACTGCCATCGGCTCGATGGTCCTGCGCAGATCCAGCAGATCCTTGACGAACGCTTCAGGTAGCCCCTTGCGCGCCAGCCAACCAACGACCTGCGGGTCGAAAAGGTTCCACGACCGCAACGGCAACACGCGCGTCCCGACTTTGGGTCCGACCTCCAGCAGCCCTTTGGCCACCAACGTCTTTATCGCCTCACGCAGCACCGTGCGGCTGACACCCAGCTCTTCGCACAGCGCGGCTTCCACTTTCAGCGTCTGCCCCGGCAACACATTGCCGGCCGCAATCCAGGCACCCAGCCAGTCCACCGTCGATGCGTGGAAATTACTGCTCATATCCCGATGCCCTGCATGGCGATTCAAGCGATCGAAGGTAATCATCATACCAATGACTGTCAAACTGACTGATGGTCGTCAGCCGGGCAAACGGAACGCCTGCATTACTAAATAGTATTACAATTAATTTTTCAAGCAGCATTTTTTGGGCTATAAATCCTTCCATCGGATAAAAAGCCGATCAAATAGTCTTACCAATAAAAATAAAAGCGGGTAGAACAGATGAAAAAGCATGCTCTTCTCAGCACCCTTGGACTGTCTCTCATGATCAGCACGTTGACCGCGCACGCCGCGACGCTTTCCAGCGAACACAGCAACTTCGGGCAACTGCCTGATGGCACGGCCGTCGAGAAGTACACCCTGCGCAACAGCCACGGCGTTCAAGCCAGCATCATTACCTACGGCGCCACCTTGCAATCGCTGCTGGTCCCGGATAAAGCGGGCAAGGTGGAAGACATCGTGCTGGGCTTCGACGATGTGCAGGGCTACCAGAACAACGGCACGGTGTACTTCGGCGCCACCATCGGTCGGTTCGGCAATCGGCTGGCAGGCGGCAAATTTACGCTGGACGGCAAGACCTATCAGGTGCCGCTCAACGACAAGACCAACGCGCTGCACGGCGGCAATCAGGGTTTCGACAAACGACTCTGGAAAGCTGAGGAGGCGAAGACCGGTGAGTCGGTCGGCGTGAAACTGACCTATGTCTCCCCGGACGGCGAGATGGGCTTTCCCGGCACGCTGACCACCGAAGTCACCTACAGCCTTAACGAGAAAAACGAGCTGAAGATCGACTACCGTGCAACCACGGATAAACCCACTGTGCTGAACCTGACCAACCACAGCTACTTCAATCTGGCGGGCGCAGGCAGCGGCGATATTCTCAAGCAGGTCGCCACGTTGCACGCCTCGCACTACACGCCGGTCAACGACAAGCTGATCCCGACTGGCGAACTGCCTGCCGTCAAGGGCACGCCCATGGACTTCCTCAAGCCCACTGCCTTTGGTCGGCACATCAAGGAAGACAATCAGCAACTCAAGTACGCCGAACCCAAGCAAGGCGGCTTTGACTTCAACTGGGTCCTCGACACCAAGGGTGACGTGAAGAAGCTGGCCGCTGAAGTCACCGATCCACAGTCGGGCCGCACACTGCAATTGTTCACCACCGAACCCGGCGTACAGCTCTACACCGGCAACTTCCTGGATGGCAGCATTCATGGCAAGGGTGGCAAGGTGTACCCGCACTGGGGCGCGTTCACACTGGAAACCCAGCACTACCCGGACGCGCCTAATCAGCCGAAATTCCCGAGCACTCGACTCGATCCAGGCAAGGCCTACACCCAGACCACCGTCTTCAAATTCGTCAACAACTGAGGCAGCCGGTCGCGCAGCCCTTGTCTATCAAGGGTTGCGCGTTATGATCTGTGGGTCGCGCAGTAAAGGAGTACGACATTCCCCCACCCTCCCAACATAGAGGATGACGACATGTCTGCTCGGATTGACCCTTTTCGCTTACCCGCCCTTCCCCACTATTTGTCTGGCCTGGTGTTCGCCGACCGGGCGACACTGCAACAGCCTCTGCCGCTCTACACCCTCGTCGGACATTACAACGCCGTGCTTGAATGGTTGTCGCTCGACGACTGTATAGACACGGGCAAAAGCGGAGGCATTACGACTGAAGGGTTCAACGCGTTCTGGATGATTGCGCTTGCAGGCGACGTACAGGACGACATCGCGCGTAACACAGCGCCTGACGACGCAAGGGTAAACGGTCGCGGACAGGTTGCAGATTACCTGAACGCGAGCGAGGCGTATGGCGACTGGGTTTCATCGACCCGCTACACCCCGCTCAGGATTGACGGTGATTATTGATGGTTCTTCATCGCGGCCACCAGGGTGTCCACGTTGTAGCGAAACATCTGCGCGTAGGTCGCAGCCGGGCCGTCGGATGGCGACAAAGCCTCGACGTACAATTCACCACCAGGCTGGGCACCACTGGCTTCGGCAATCTGCTTGACCAGACGCGGGTCACCCGAGTTCTCGAAGAAGTAGGCGCTGACATGCTCGGCCTTGATCTGACGAATCAGTTTCGAAACGTCTGCCGCCGAGGCTTCCGACTCAGTGGAAAAACCAAGCGGCGACAGGAAAGTTACGCCGTAGGCATCGCCGAAATAGCCGAACGCATCATGCGAGGTGAGGATCTTGCGGTTGGCCTTTGGAATCGCCTTGATCTGGTCGCGAGCGTACTGATCCAGCGTCTGCAACTGAGCGATGTAGCGGTCACCGTTGGTCTGGTAAACACTTGCGCCGTCAGGGTCGGCCTTCTTGAGCGCGGTCACGATATTACGCACGTAGATCACGCCATTGGCGGCGCTGTTCCACGCATGGGGATCGGTAATACGCTTGCCATCCTCGTCCATGCTGCGGGTCTTGATGCCATTGGACAGCACCACCGGCTGGCCTTTGTAGCCCGATGCCTTGATAAGGCGGTCCATCCAGCCTTCCAGATGCAGGCCGCTGACGAAGGTGAGGTCTGCGTTCCTCAGCGCCTGTGCATCAGTCGGCGTGGGCTCGTAGACGTGCGGATCGCCGTTGGGGCCAATCAGCGATTTGACATGCACCCGATCCCCGCCCACGGTGCTGACCATGTCGGCGATCACGGTAAAGGACGCGACCGCTTCAAGCGGCTTGGCCTGGGCGATGGATGCAAAGGCCGACAACGCCAGCGCAGCCATTGAACTCAATAACATCAATCGTTTCATGACATACCTTTTTCAGTGAGCCAGGTGAGGTTTGGGAAACAGTCGGCGCAGGATGCCCGTACGCCCGAACAGCAGGGAAAACACGTAGAACGCACTGGCGGTCAGAACAATGGCTGGCCCCGAGGCGACGCCGAAGTGGTAGGACACGATCAAGCCGATCAGGCCCGCCAGGGTGGCCAGCAGGGTCGAGATCAGCATCAGCGCGCTCAATGAACTGGCCCAGAAACGCGCCGCCGTCGCTGGCAGCATCATCATGCCGACGGCCATCAAGGTGCCCAGCGCCTGAAAACCCGCCACCAGGTTCAACACCACCAGCAACAGAAAAAGCACGTGATAAAGCGAGCCGCGTCCACCGACGGCACGCAGAAAACCCGGATCGAAGCATTCGAGCACCAGCGGCCGATAGATCACAGCCAGCAGTATCAAGGTGAACGAAGCGATACCGCCGACCATATAGATAGAGGCGCTGTCGATGGCCAGGATGGTGCCAAACAGCACGTGCAGCAGGTCGACGCTTGAGCCATGCAGCGAAACGATCAACACGCCGGCCGCCAGGGAGGTCAGGTAGAAGCTGGCAAAACTGGCGTCTTCGCGCAGAGCCGTGAGTCGGCTGACCAGACCAGACAGCAAAGCCACCGCCAGCCCCGCGATCAGACCGCCAAAGCCCATGGCAGGCAGTGAAAGGCCCGCCACCATGAAACCGACAGCGGCGCCCGGCAGCACTGCGTGGCTCATGGCATCACCCACCAGGCTCATGCGCCGCAGCATCAGCAACACGCCGACCGGACCGGAGCCAATGCCCAGCGCAAGACAGGCCACCAGCGCGCGGCGCATGAAGCCAAATTCGACGAAGGGCTCAATGATGAGGGTGTAGAGCATCATGACCGCTCCTCCCCGGCGTCGCACATTGATTCATCGACGCTCCAGTACTCCGCCATGTTGCGCGCCTTGCGCAGGTTGGCGACGCTCAGCACCTCGCAGGTCTCGCCCCAGGCGATGGCTTCGCGGGCCATCAACAAGGTCTGCGGAAAATGCTGACGCACCTGATCAATGTCATGAAGTACCGCGATCACGGTCCGCCCCTGGCCGTGCCAGACACGCACCAGCTCCAGCAGATCGCGGGTGGTGCGCGCATCGATGGCGGTGAACGGCTCGTCGAGCAGAATCACCGACGCATCCTGAAGCAGCAGCCGCGCAAACAGCACCCGCTGGAACTGCCCGGACGACAACGAGCCGATGCTGCGCGCTTCGAAACCTTCCAGCCCGACCGTCAGCAGCGCCTGCCGAGTGAGGTCGGCATGCTTGCGCGTCAGACTGCGAAACGGCCCGATGCTGTGCCAGGCACCCATAGCCACCGTGTCGGCAACGCTAAGCGGAAAACTACGGTCGATTTCGGCGGCTTGGGGCAGATAGCCAATGGTACGGGTCGCCAGACGCCCACGATCAACACGGCCCTGCGCAGGTTTCATGGTCCCGGCAATGGCCTTGATCAAAGTGGATTTGCCTGCACCATTGGGGCCGACAATGGCGGTCAGACTCCCGGCTTCGAACCGCCCGCTGATGTGATGCACGGCAGGACGGCGCTCATAGGCGACCGTGAGGTTTTCCAGCGCAATGGTGGCGCTCACGGAATGTCCACCGACCAGGCGATGGCCAGCCACAGCAAGGCGAGCACGAACAGGCAGAACACGATCCGTTTCCAGGCTGACTGGGCCAGAACCGAGCGTGCGATTGAAGGAGGCTGGGATGTCTTCACAAAAAATCAACCTGAAACTATTCGTTACAGTATTACATAGCCCTCGACGCAATCGTTATAAAATAACATTTACATTTGCCATCATGGGTCAGATTCAGATCGACCTTCGGTCTGCTTGCTGTCCAGTGACTTGAGAGTTGACCTGCAACCCGATACTGTACATGCAAACAGTAAAGAGGTATTCCATGCAGCTCATCGACAAGCTCAGCATTCTGGCGGACGCCGCCAAGTACGATGCGTCATGCGCGAGCAGCGGAGCACCCAAACGCAGTTCGCAGGATAAATCCGGCCTCGGCTCCACCAATGGCATGGGTATTTGCCACAGCTACACGCCTGACGGGCGTTGTGTTTCGCTGCTGAAGATTCTGCTCACCAACTTCTGCCTGTACGACTGCCAATACTGCGTCAATCGCCGCTCCAGTGATGTGCCCCGCGCCCGCTTCACCCCTGAGGAAGTGGTCACCCTGACGCTGGACTTCTATCGCCGCAATTGCGTCAGTGGGCTGTTCCTCAGCTCCGGCATCATTCGTTCGGCGGACTACACCATGGAACAACTGGTCGAGGTCGCCCGCCTGCTGCGCGAAGTTCACGAATTCAGGGGTTACATCCACCTCAAGACCATTCCCGACGCCGATCCCGCACTGATCGCCCAGGCCGGTCGCTACGCCGATCGTCTGAGCGTGAATATCGAGCTGCCGACCGACCTGAGCCTGCAGACGCTCGCACCGGAAAAGGACGTCGCCTCGATCAAGCGTTCCATGCAGACGATCTATACCGGCGAGCAGACCGTGCGTAACGAACCGCGCGCGCCGAAGTTCGCACCTGCCGGGCAGAGCACGCAGATGATCGTGGGTGCCGATGCGACGGACGACAGCACCATCCTGCACAGTGCCCAATCGCTGTACAGCAACTTCAAACTGCGCCGGGTCTATTACTCGGCGTTCAGCCCGATTCCCAACAGCCCGAACAGTGTGCCGTTGGCCGCTCCGCCGTTGATGCGTGAGCACCGGTTGTATCAGGCGGACTTTCTGCTGCGCGGCTATGGTTTTACAGCGGGCGAATTGCTTAATGGCCCGGGTGATCTGGCGCTGGATATAGACCCGAAACTGGCCTGGGCGCTGGGCAACCGACAAGTGTTCCCGCTGGATCTCAACAACGCCGACCCGGCGCTGATCGCACGCGTACCCGGTATTGGCATTCGCACGACACAGCGACTCGTGGAGCTGCGTCGGCAACGGCGCATCCGCTATGAAGACCTGACCCGCATGCGCTGTGTGCTGGCCAAGGCCAAGCCATTCATCATCACCAGTGACTACCACCCGCCTCAGGCAGAGACCACCAGCGAGCTCCTGCATCATCAGTTGCGTGATCGGCCGCAGCCCCAGCAGATGGGGTTGTGGGGATGATCTGCCTGGATTGCGATGACCTGTTCGACACCTGGCGGCAGCAGGCGCGATGGCTGTTGAGTCATGGAATAGACCCCAGCCGTGTCAGCTGGAAGTCGCCCGATGCCGCGGACCTGTTTGGCAGCGACGAAGAGTGTCCGAGCCAGCAAGGCCCTTTTCAGGCGCGCGTTCCGCTTGAGCTGCTGCACCTGCTGGAAAGCGCCTCACGCTATCGTGGCGAACAACGCTGGAGCCTGCTGTATGAGGTTTTATGGCGCGTCAGTCACGGCGACCGCACGGCAATGATGGCGGGCGACAAGCTGGGCAGTGAATTGCATCGGCGACTCAAGTCCATCAGCCGAGAAGCACATCACCTGCATGCCTTTCTGCGCTTCGTGGCGCTGCCTGCGCCTGAGCAGGAGGATCAACTGATGCGACCGGAGTACGTGGCCTGGCATGAACCGGCACACGACATCCTGCACAGCGCCAGTGAACACTTCATTGGCCGCATGGGTCAGCACCGCTGGATGATCGCAACACCGCAGGACGGGGTTTACTACGATGGCAAACAACTGATTCACGAGCGCCGCTGCCCTGAAGCCTGGAAGACGATGGCGCGACAGGTCGATGACCCGCATGGCGAACTGTGGCTGACCTATTACAGCCACATCTTCAACCCGGCAAGGCTCAATCCCAAGGTCATGGAGGGTCACTTTCCCTCACGTTTCTGGAAGAATCTGCCAGAGGGTCCTCTGATTCCGGCGCTGATCACCCAGGCCCGAACCGGCAAACAGCGCGACGGTCAGGCCAACGACATTGCCGCCCGACGCGGCAAGAAGATTGCACATCGGGATTGAACACCAGTCGTGGGAGCGGACCGGGCGGCGCTCGGTTTGCCCGCGAAGGGGTTGGTACATTCAGTCGAAATATTGCGCCTGAAAGTCAGTCTTCGTGGACAAGTCCACTCTCACGGATTGAAAACCGGTTTCAGTCAGTGGGACTTGTCCGCGAAGGGGTTGGTACATTCAGTCGAAATTTTGCGCCTGAAAGTCAGTCTTCGTGGACAAGTCCACTCCCACGGATTGAAAACCGGTTTCAGTCAGTGGGCCTTGTCCGCGAAGGGGCCAGCTCACCCAGTTTCATCAATGGGTTAGACGCCGTTCGAGACCTCGTGGGAGCGGACTTGTCCGCAAATACCGTCTTCCAGTCCCTGAATATTTGTCGGATGTACCTGCCTCTTCACGAACACCCGCACCGATACCTGCCGGTTCAAGGTTTTTTCAAATCGAAACCCGCCCGTCAATGCACGTCACCGTTGCGCCGCCTACCCACACGTCGCCACCTACGCGTTTGACGTGCACCCGCCCCTTACGGCCAATCGCAGCACCCTGACTGGCGACATAACTGTCCGCCGCAAGCCCGTCCTCCAGTACCCAAAGCGCAATACCGGCGTTGAGGCTGCCCGTCACCGGATCTTCGGCCATACCGTCTCCAGGCACGAAGGCGCGCACTTCAAACTGGGCTTCGTCACCCTCCGTTGCCGGATTCCAGGGAGCGAACGCCCCGATCTTCAGCCCTTCAAGCTTTACATTATCCGGCTGTAACCCAAGCACATCGGCACGACTGGCCAACCTGACTACCAGCCAACCCGGACCGTTATCGGCCCAGCGCGCCTCCAGGATCGCGCCTTTATCAAGGCCGAAGCCATCACGGACGCGTTCGACCAGATCGGTTTCCACAGGGCCGGAACGCAACAATGGCGGTGCGGTAAATGCCAATTGCTGGCCGTCGCGACGGATCCTGATCAGGCCGACGCCACACTCTTGAACGATTTCTTCGCCTTGAGCAACACCCCCGTTCTCCAGCCACGCATGGCAACTGCCCAAGGTCGGATGGCCTGCGAATGGCAGCTCATCGAGCGTGGTAAAGATGCGCACGCGATAATCGGCGCGTGGATCGGTGGGTTTGAGCACAAACGTGGTTTCGCTCAGGTTCGTCCAGCGAGCGAAGGCTGCCATCTGCTCGTCACTCAAACCGTCCGCACCGAGCACCACGGCCAACGGGTTGCCGAGCAGCGGTTGATCACTGAAAACGTCAACCTGCTTGAAAATGAACGACGGCATGCGTGTAGATTCCTTTCCGAGAGTGAGCCGCAGAGGTTGCCACGCAGGTCCGGCCGGAGCAATCAGGTGTTACGCATTAATGCACACCAGCTGTACCGCAGCGTCGGCGAGCTTCTCCGTTAACGTTGACTCAAGGAAGTCACCTCAAGCCGATCAAGGAACCCTGGGATGCCGGATCTCCAAACCATCACCGTTTTCAGCGCAGCGATCATCCTGTTGCTGCTTTCTCCCGGGCCGAACATGGCGTTTGCGCTGAGCCACGCCATGGCCTATGGCTGGCGTGGAGCCCTGGCCGTGGCGCTGGGCATTGCGTTGGCGGACAGCGTGCTAACGCTGCTCACCGCCACCGGGGTTTCAGGGCTGGTGGCGGCCTGGCCGCCCTCGTTCGACATCATTCGTTACTGCGGTGCCGCCTACCTGCTGTGGATGGCCTACAAGACGCTGCGAAACGGCAGACTGACCCAAGGCACGGCCAGACAGGACGTTTCGATGAAGGTCGTGTTCTGGCACGCCACGCTCAATAGCCTGCTCAACCCCAAGGCGCTGCTGTTCTTCATCGTGTTCCTGCCACAGTTCGTCAAACCGGAGGCAGGCTCAATCGCGCAGCAATTGCTGATTCTCGGCGTCTGGCTGACCTTCCTGGCACTGATCTTTCATGTGCTGCTGGGGGTGTTTGCGCATTCGTTTGGCCGGCTTTTCTCTGCCAATCGGCGCTTCCCGAAGCTGCAGTCCGGTTTGCTGGCTGGCGTGCTGACCTTGCTGGCCGTGCGTTTGATGGTAATGTCCCGCCCATGATCTGCCGACCATCCGAGGTTTGAAATGCTGGACTGCCCTGCCCGCGAACAGCTCGATGTCCTTGCACGACACATGGCCGAGCGGCCGTTTCTGGTGATCACAGGGGCAGGCATCAGCACTGCGTCCGGCATTCCCGACTACCGGGACAAGGAAGGCGTGCGGCGCGGCAAGCAGCCGATGATGTATCAGGAATTCGTCAATAACCCGGCAGCGCGCCAACGCTATTGGGCGCGCGCCATGCTGGGCTGGCCGAGAATTCGTGCGGCGCAGCCCAATGCTGCGCACCTGGCATTGGCCCACCTGCAAAACGATGATGCCATCACTGGCCTGATCACCCAGAACGTCGACGCGCTGCACAGTCAGGCGGGTAGCCATGACGTCATCGAGTTGCACGGCAGCCTGCATCGCGTGCTGTGCCTGGATTGCCAGCAACGTCATGATCGGGCTGCCATTCAAGAACTGATGCTGGAACACAATCCCTACCTGCTCGGCGTGCATGCCATTCAGGCCCCCGACGGCGACACACTGCTGGACCCTGCCTTCGAGGCCGGCTTCAAAGTACCAGGTTGCCCGCACTGCGAGGGCAACCGCCTAAAGCCCGACGTGGTGTTCTTCGGCGAGAACGTCGCTGCGCCGACCGCCGCAAAAGCCATGCTCAACGCCGAACAGGCCGAGGGCTTGCTGGTGGTAGGCACCTCGCTGATGGCCTGGTCAGCCTTCCGTTTGTGCAAGGCCATGGCCGAACAGGGTAAACCGGTCATTGCCATCAACCACGGCAAGACCAGCGCCGACGAGCTGCTGGACATGAAAATCGAAGCGTCGTGCGAGCAATGGCTGCCACGACTGGCTGAGCAACTGACGCCGCGTTGATCACATCACCCGCTACTGCGTCGCCTCGCGCTGCTTCTTGTCACGGATCAACGCCGCAATTACGCGAATGTAGATCAGCTCACCAACCAGTTCGATCAGCGTCTGGGTGATGACGGCCGCGGCCGCCAGTTGCCTGATCCCTTCGGGCAAGGCCAGCGCCAGCGGCAAGACCACCAAAGAGTTGCGCGTCGAAGTGCTGAACGCCACCGATCTGGCAGCGGCCGCAGGCAGCCTGAAGCCCCTGGCGACCAGCGCGCCTGTCAGCGGCGCAAGCACCATGAAAGCCAGGTAGACAGGGATGACCGGCAGCAACTGATCCAGTCCGCTCACCACCGCCGTGATCTGCGAACCGATCACCACGACCAGCACACCGGCCATCGCCGGGACAGGCATCCACGCCCAAACGTTGTTCCAACGCGCCACAACCGGGAAGCGCTTGACCCCGGCGGCTGTGAGCACCGCAAGCACCAGGGGCACAGCGATCAGCACCACGAACGCCTCGACAAAGGGACTGATGGAAATCGCCACTGATGACTCACTGCCCAGCATCAACGCCAGATACAGCGGCAGCAACAACAATTGCAGCAGAAGCAGTAAGGGCGTGGCCGCCAGGGTCAATCTGGAATCGCCCTTGCCAAGGTGAGTGAAGACCACGACATAGTCGATACAAGGTGTGAGCAGCACCAGCAAGGCCCCCACTAAAATCGCCGGGTAGTCGCTCAGCCCTCGGGTCAATAACCAGACCAGTACGGGTATCACGATGAAGTTGGCGATCAGCAGCGCGAGCAGGAAGCGTCTGTTGCCAAGCCCCTGTCGCAAATCCAGGAACGGGATCTGCAGAAACATGGCGTACATGAGTACGGCAATCGCAGGCGTGACCAGCACACCCAATGCCTGCCCGGCGACAGGCGCGAAAAGGCCGCCGACAACGGCTGCGAGCACGGCCATGAAATAGATCGCAATCTGCTGCCGTTCGAGTTGCTCTCTGCTCACACTCAATCCTTACAAGCGTTATGTGATGAAAAGCGCGCAGGACAGTGCCTGCCTGCATGAAAATAACGAAAATGGGCTAGAACAGCCCAAGCTGCCCGCCGATCAAGGTGCCGAAATCGTCATCCACGAACGGCAGGATTGCATCGGCCAGCGGCTGAAGCTGGCGGCTCACGTAATGGTCGTAGTCGATGGGCGCGGTGCGAATTTCAAGGGGTTCAGGCCCGGCCAGGGTCATCACATAGCTGATCCAGCCGCCGCTCTGGTACTGACGCGGGCGACCCTGCAGGTCGTTGTAATCATCGGCAAGCCGCGCGGCGCGTACGTGGGGCGGCACGTTGCGCTGGTAGTCGTCCAGCTTGCGGCGCAGACGTTTGCGATAGATCAACAGGTCATCCAGCTCGCCCGCCAGTGTGCGCCGCACATAGTCGCGCACATAATCCTGATAGGGCTGACGCTTGAAAATCCGCAGGTACAGCTCCTGCTGAAATTGCTGGGCCAGGGGCGACCAGTCGGTACGAACGGTTTCCAGCCCCTTGTAGACCATTTCTTCGCTGCCGTCAGCGCGGGTGACCAGCCCGGCGTAACGTTTTTTGCTGCCCTCCTCTGCACCGCGAACGGTGGGCATCAGAAAGCGTTTGAAGTGGGTCTCGTATTGCAGCTCAAGGGCACTGTCCAGGCCATAGGTTTTCTGCAAATGCTCGCGCCACCAGTCGTTGACCTGCCGGACCAGCGCCTTGCCGATGCCCGCCGCCTCTTCCTGGCCATGCGGTCGGCCGAGCCAGACGAAGGTCGAGTCAGTGTCGCCATAAATCACGGTGTAGCCCTGCGCCTCGATCAGCTCGCGGGTCTTGAGCATGATTTCATGCCCGCGCAGGGTAATGGACGAAGCCAGCCGCGGATCGAAAAACCGACAGCCACTGGAACCCAATACGCCATAGAACGCGTTCATGATGATTTTCAATGCCTGGGACAGCGGCGCATTCTGTTCACGCTTGGCTGTTTCCCGACCCTGCCAGACGCGCTCCACGATCGCAGGCAGGCTATGCCGGGTTCGGGAAAAACGTGCGCCGCGAAAACCTGGCACCGAGGTGCTGTCATCCGGGTGACGCAGGCCTTCGACAAGCCCGACCGGGTCGATGAGAAAGGTGCGGATGATCGATGGGTAGAGGCTCTTGTAATCCAGCACCAGCACCGACTCGTAAAGGCCCGGCTGCGAGTCCATGACAAAACCGCCGGGACTGGCTTCGGGCAGGCGCTCGCCCAGATTGGGCGCGACAAAACCCTGGCGATGCATCAGCGGAATGTACAAATGGCAGAACGCAGCCACTGAGCCGCCACTGCGATCGGCGGGCAGCCCGGTGACGGTGGCGCGTTCGAGCAGGAACGTCAGCAGTTGAGTCTTGGCGAAGATCCGCGTGACCAGCTCGCAGTCCTTGATGTTGTAACGCGCCAGCGCCGGTTTGTCCTCGGCGAACATGCGGTTGATTTCATCCATGCGCTGATACGGCGTACTGATAGCCTTGCCTTCCCCCAGCAGGGTCTGCGCGACGTTCTCCAGACTGAACGACGAAAAGCTCCAGGTCGCCGAACGCAACGCTTCGATCCCGTCAATGACCAGCCGTCCGCTGATGTCGGCAAAAAAATGATTATTGCGGCTGCCATGCTCGCGCCAGCCCATGGTCTCGCCACCACGCCCCAGTTTGAGCGCAATGTTCAAGCGTTGGGCATGCTCGTGCAGCACCCGCAGGTCGAACTGCACCACGTTCCAGCCAATGATCGCGTCGGGGTCGTGAAATGCCAGCCATTCGTTCAACCGCTCCAGCAGCTGCGCGCGGGTTTCACAGTAGTCGAGCTGAAAGTCCAAGGCCTCGTCGCCACCGTTGGCAGGACCCAACATGTACACCTGACGCTGACCACAGCCTTCAAGCGCAATCGAATACAGCTCGCCGCGCGCCGTGGTTTCGATGTCCAGCGAGACCAGTTTCAACCGGGGACGATACGCCACAGCGGGCCTGATCTGCGCATCGCACAGCACACCTTCGGCGTTCGCTGTGCCGCTGAACTGCACAGGCGCAGTGATGAAGCGCTCCATCAGGTAGCGTTCGGGCGGGCGAATGTCGGCTTCATAGACATCCACGTTGCCCTTGCGCAGCAGCTTTTCGATGTTCATCAATTGCCGATGCTGCTGGCAGTAGACCCCCAACACCGGACGATGGCGAAAATCGCTCAATTGCAGCGGTCGCAACTCCACCCCGCGCTCGGCCCTTAGTAATAACCGGGCGCGCTCCTGCTGTTCGGCGGGAATGAACGCAACGGAGGGCTGGCACGGCAGGCGGATGTGGCGCGGGCCGTCATCGGTCGCCAGCCAGAAGTCGACTTCAGTCCCGGCGGGCGTGTCTTGCCAGTGCCTGCTCAGAATGAAGCCCTGCTGTAAATCCAACGGTACAACCTCAATCAGACGATTAAGCGCCTGATTCTACGTGGCTATAACTGCACGTGCGCGCATGACCGTCGGTTCAAGAAGCATTTGTCTGCGCCGATAACCCGGTACACGTATGTGGCCATGGACTGCACATCTGAGTGGACGCACCCGCAGCGGGTAAGCGAAGCCTTTCTGCTCGCAACCTGTCGTATGGACGCTAGTGCCCCTGGAATAGCAGTCATGAAATCGCTCGATATGCTCGCCCCCCTGCCAGGTACCGTTCGTGGCAACACGTTTCTGGCCCGCCGCACCCTTTTGACCATGGCCGGCCTGCTGGGCGCGCTATCGTCTGTCATGATCGCTTCGCTGTTCTATATCGCTTGGCAGTTGAATCAAAGCGCAGCGCAGCAGAGCGAGCGGCTGGTCGAAAAAATCTGGCAATCACGGGAAAAGGCACTGGTAGCGACCTTCAAGGACAACGCTTTCTGGGGCGACGCCTATAAGCATCTGCACATCAAGGTCGACCAGGAGTGGGCGTATACGCGCAACAACCTTGGCGCCTCGCTGTACACCGACTTCGGGTTCGAAGGGGTGTTTGTCATCGATGGGCAGAATCAGACCTCTTACGCCGTGGACAAAGGCGAGCTGGCTACGCTGCAACTGACAGACTGGCTGGACGGCGGTCAGGATCAACTCGTGACCCACGCCCGTGAGCGCGCCGACGACGATGAAATCTTTACGCAGATGCGCAGGGTCAACCATGTTCCGGTACTGCTGATCGCTGCGCCACTCACCACCGGAGGTGATGATCAGGTACAACAGACCGACTCCGCTCAATCGCTGCTGGTACTGGCCTACACACTGACACCAGAGAAACTGGGAGCCATGGGGCGGCTCTACGGCGTGCATGGTCTGCGCGAAGCGTCCGATGCCCAGGATGCCAAACGCTTTCCATCGCTGGAAATCGCCCCTGGCCTTCTGTTGCGCTGGGACCCGGAACGGCCGGGCATGAAGCTGGTGAGGGGGTTGCTGCCGGTTCTGATCCTGTTTCTGATAACCCTGGCCTTCGTCGCCAGACGTGTTTCCAGAAAAACCATCAGGACCGCCGAACTGATGGATCGACAGTTCGAACTCATCAACCAGAGCCGGGCTGCGCTGCTCAGCAGTGAAGAGCGTTTTCGCAACGTGGCCGAAAGTGCCTCGGACTGGGTCTGGGAAACCGATGCGGACCTGCGCATCACTTACCTTTCAGAGCGTTTCACCCGCGTGACCGGTCACGCATCGCTGCCCTGGAGAGGCCGTCATCTCACTCAACTGCTGACCAGTCCAACCCAGTCTCTGGAGGACTGGGTTCGCACTGACCGCCCTTCAGATGAGCGCGCCGTGCTGCGTTGCACGCACTATTCGGTCCAGGGTTCAGTACGAACCAGCAATATTGCCGTCAGGCCCATCGTGCTTGATTCGCGCATCGTCGGGTATCTGGGTATTGCCTCGGACATTACTCAGGAAGTGGAAAACCAGACACGGCTGTTTCACCTGTCTCAGCACGACGCGTTGACCGGCCTGCCCAATCGTACCCAGATGCAGGCTTTCCTGAATCGCACGTTTGAACGCCGTCATGAGCCAGGTTTTGCTGTCACCATGCTGAATCTGGACCTGGACAGCTTCAAGCCCATAAACGACATCTTTGGTCATAGCGTGGGTGACGGTGTGCTTCGGGAAGTCGCTGAGCGGCTATCACGCTGCCTGCCAGCGGGCGGGCTGCTGGCCCGGCAAGGAGGTGACGAGTTCCTGATGGTGGCGACAAGCCGTGCGACGATTGAGGACATCGAGCGCCTGTGCGAGCGTTTGATCGCCCTCATCGGCCGGCCTTTCACGCTCAATAACCAGGAAGTGTCGATCGGCCTGAGTATCGGTATCGCGCTGTCCCCTCAGCACGCAGAGGATAGCCAGAATCTGATACGGTTTTCTGATCTGGCGCTTTATCAGGCGAAAAAAGAAGGCCGTAACACGTGGCGCTTTTACGAAGAGATTATGAGCACGCGCATCACACGACTGCGCGAGATGGAAAAGAACCTGCGTGTGGCCATCAAAAACGATGAGTTCAGTTTGCGCTACCAGCCACGTTACACCATCGGCAACGGCAGGATATCCGGTGCCGAAGCACTGATCCGCTGGGAGCATCCCACGCTTGGGTTGTGCATGCCCGATCAGTTCATTGGCCTGGCCGAGGACAACGGGCTGATTGTGGCGCTGAGCGACTGGGTGCTGCATCGGGCCTGCAGCGATGCGGCGCGCTGGGACGATACATTGCGCGTGTCGGTGAACATCTCTGCCGTGGAATTCCGTACGCCGGGCCTGGTGGAGCGCGTGCGCCAGGTATTGATCAGGACCGGCCTGCCCAGTCATCGGCTGGAACTCGAAGTGACGGAGCGGGTGATGATTCATGACGCACACGCTGCCCTGAAGCTGATCAATCAACTCAAGGCGCTGGGCGTGAGGCTGTCGATGGATGACTTCGGTACCGGTTACTCGTCGCTGAGCTACCTGAAGATGTTCCCGTTCGATGCACTGAAGATTGATCGCAGCTTTATCAACGAGATCGACACCAACACCCAGAGCCTCTCGATCGTCCAGGCCATCATTCAACTGGGACGCAGCCTGTCGATGACCATCACCGCGGAAGGCGTCGAAACCGAGCAACAACTCGCCTGCCTGCAGTCACTGGCCTGCGACGAGGCTCAGGGGTATCACCTGAACAGGCCCATGCCCTTGCCGTCATTCCTGGAGGCCGTTGAGGCTCAGACTGGCCAGTCGCAAAGCTGACTGTCGGGTTTTCAACCGCTTGTAGTCGCTTTGCGACTTGCCGGATTGCACCGACTGCACGATTCTGTAACAGACAGTACTGTGCCCAGACACTGAGTCATCCTCATCCCGGAGAGCGCCATGAAGACCGTCGCCCAGTTGTTGAAATTAAAAGCCGAGCAGAACCAGAAAGTGCACACCATCGCTCCGGATCAAATGGTGCTCGATGCGCTCAGGCTGATGGCCGAGAAGAACATCGGGGCCCTGCCGGTGGTCGAGAATGGTGTGGTGGTCGGCGTGGTCAGCGAACGCGACTATGCACGCAAAATGATTCTCAAGGGTCGCTCCTCGGTCGGCACGCCGGTCAGCGCGATCATGAGCAGCAAAGTAATCACCGTCGATCCGCAGCAGAGTGTCGAGGGTTGCATGGGCATCATGACCGACGGCCATCTGCGCCACCTGCCGGTGGTGGAAAACGGTGAACTGCTGGGCCTGCTCTCCATCGGCGACCTGGTCAAGGAAGCCATTGATGAACAGGCCAGTCTGATTCAACAGCTTGAGCAGTACATACGCGGCGAGTAACCGCATCGTTTGTTATTCAGTGCAGGCGTGCTTGCCGTTCGCAATCACGCCCCACTGCGGCGGTCAATCGTCCAGGGTTTTGCTGCCTGCTGCGGGTTTACCCGGTTTTCCGGCCTTTTCGGCTGGTGCCGGTTTAGGTTCAGGCTCTGGCGGCGGCGCGCTGGCTTCTCGCTCGCGCATGGGCATCTGGTCGATAGTGGCGAAGATTTCCTTCGGATCGACGACCCCTTCCTTCTCGATCTTCTTCTCCCCGTCCTTGCCCACCAGAATGACCTTGGTTTTCGCGCCAGCGCCCAGTTTCAGCTCGCGGATCAAGGCCATGGTCGACTGCGCATCCATGGTTTTGCCATTGCGTTCGCCAATGGTGTTGATCACCGTGAACAGCACCATGTTGCGCTGCGCGAAGGCTTCACGATTGGCAGGTTCATCAAGCGCCTTCTTGATGCTGACAAGCGTCGGATCGACGGTGCTGGGGGCGATGATGATCAGGGGACGAGTCTTGCCACGCTCCTGCGCCAACGGGCTGTCGCTGTCGGCGGCAAACGCGGGGCCGACAGTGAAAAGGCCGCCGGCGACAAGCAGGGTGGCGAGGGTCAGGGACCGGATTGACATGGTGCGCTCCTTTTGAATCCATGGGGTAGCCATTGCGTCGACACACGCAATGCTCCCCTGTTCTACCGCATATGAGGCACCACGGTACAGCCCGGCATAGCCCTGACCTGCAAACGGTCCTGTCAGGCCGAGCTTTCCAGTTACACGCCCGTGGCGCTGTCCAGCGTCGCGACGATGCCTTGTACGATCATCTCCACCTCGACGGCATCCAGCACCAGCGGCGGCAACAGGCGGATGATCTTGCCCCGGGTAACGTTGATCAGCAGACCGTGCTCCAGCGCTGCCAGTCGAGTCAAGTCGGGAATCGCCTGTAGCAACTCGATACCCATCATCAGACCCCTGCCCCGGATTTCCAGCACCTGCGGGTGGCCCTTCAATACATCCTGCAGACGCTCCAGCAAAAGTTGCCCCTGTTGCCGGGCATTTTCCACCAATCCCTGCTGCTCGATGATGTCGATGACCGTACACCCTGCGCGGCATGCCAGCGGGTTGCCGCCAAACGTACTGCCATGACTGCCCGGCGTGAACAGCCCCGCCGCCTTACCCCGCGCCAGGCACGCACCAATGGGAATGCCGTTGCCCAGCCCCTTGGCCAGCGTGATGACGTCAGGCACGATGCCCTCGTGCTGAAACGCAAACCACTTGCCTGTGCGACCCATGCCGGTCTGGATTTCATCGAGCATCAGTAACCAGTCACGCCGGGTGCAGCGCTCACGCAAGGCCTTGAGGTAACCGGGCGGTGCGACCCGTGCGCCGCCCTCGCCCTGAATCGGTTCGACCAGTACGGCGCAAATCCTGTGGCCATGTTTGACGCAGACCTTGTCGAAGGCTGCAAGATCACCAAACGGCACCTTCACGAAGTCTCCCGGCAGGCTCCCGTACCCCAAGCGCACCGCAGGGCCGTCACTGGCGCACAGCGTGCCAAGCGTGCGGCCGTGGAATGCGTTTTCCATGACCACCACCAGCGGCTGCTCAATGTATTTATGCCAGCCGTGCAGGCGCGCGAGCTTGAGCGCCGTTTCGTTGGCTTCGGCACCCGAGTTGTTGAAGAACACCCGTTCAAGACCCGACAACCCCGTCAGCCTTTGCGCCAGACGTTGCTGCCAGTCAATGCTGTACAGATTGGAGGTATGCAACAACAGACCCGCCTGCTCACGAATCGCCTGCACCAGCACCGGATGGGAGTGACCGATATTAGTCACCGCCACGCCCGCCACTGCATCCAGATACTCGCGCCCGGCCTGATCCCACAAGCGAGTGCCAAGGCCGTGGCTGAAACTCAACGCTAGCGGCTGGTAGGTAGTCATCAGGCAGGCAGTGGTCATGCTGTGTCGCTCCATAAGTGCACAAGGTGTTTTTGCAGTATGGTTAGCCACCTATACTGGATAAACCCCGTAACACTTCAATCATTTTAAAGCTGGAATTGATAATGGACCTTTTTCAGGCAATGACGGTGTACGTAAAGGTCGTCGAAAGCGGCAGCCTGACAGCCGCCGCCCAGGCGTGTTCGATCTCCACCACCATGGTCGGCAACCACCTGCGTTCGCTGGAACAGCGCCTGGGCGTCAGCCTGCTGATCCGCACCACTCGCCGTCAGCGCCTGACCGAGTTCGGCAGGGCTTACTACGAGCGGTGTCTGGAGGTGCTGGGACTGGTCGCAGCCTCCGAGCAACTGGCCGAACAGGCGCAGGGCGAACCCGCAGGCACACTTCGCATCACCGCACCGCTGACCTTCGGCTCCGAGGTGCTGGCCCCGGCACTGGTCGAGTACTCCCGACGCTTTCCTGATGTCAGGTTCGATCTGGTGCTCAGCAATCAGCGACTGAATCTGATCGAAAACGGTTTCGATATTGCGATCAGGCTGGGCACTCTGCCCGATTCCTTGCCGATGATTGCCAGGCCTTTGCAGGACTACACCCTCACCATCTGCGCCGCGCCCGACTACCTGGCTCGCCACGGCACACCGGCCTGCCCGCAGGACCTGCGCGCACACAACTGCCTGGCGTTCGCTTACCCGGCCGGCGACGACTGGAGTGATGTCGGCAGGCGCTGGCGCATGACGGGGCCTGAAGGCGAAGTGGTGGTGGATGTGGAGGGCTCGATGGTCATCAACACCTCGACAGGCCTCTATCAGGCGGCCCGTGCAGGCATGGGCATTGTCATGCTGCCTGACGCATTGGTGCAGCGCGACCTGCTCGACGGTCAGATGGTGGCGTTGCTGCCGGACTATCAGTTGCCCATCCGGCCCATGAACCTGTTGTATGTGCAGGATCGCTACCGCGTGCCGAAGCTGCGCAGTTTTGTCGAATATGCGATGGAAATCTGGGGGCGATAACCCGGTACGCGCATTGCGCTCGTACCGGGTCGACCAATCGCTGCTTCGGACTCAGACCTTGAAACGGCTGACCAGCCCTTGCAGATGAACGCCCAGACGTGCCAGCTCAATACTTGAAGAGGCCGTTTCCTCGCTCGCCGATGCGGTCTGTTCGGAAATATCGCGCACTTTCAGAACACTGTTGTTGATCTCGTCGGCCACTGCACTTTGTTGCTCGGCTGCCGCCGCAATCTGATGGTTCATGGTCTCGATCGTTGAAATAGACTGCGTGATGCTGTTGATCGACCTGCCAGCATTACGTGTGAGTTCAACGCTGTTTTCGGTGAGCTTGCGGCTGCTCTCCAGTATGGTTGCCACCTGTGTGGTGCGCGTATGCAGACCACCGATGAGCGAGGCAATTTCCTCAGTCGATGTTTGCGTACGCTGGGCCAGGCTTCTGACTTCGTCGGCGACCACCGCAAAGCCTCGACCAGCCTCCCCGGCTCTCGCGGCCTCGATTGCAGCGTTGAGTGCCAGCAGGTTGGTCTGCTCGGCGACCGCCTTGATGACATCCAATACGCCGCCGATCTTGTCGCTTTCGCTTTTCAGATCATCCATTGCAGATTTGGAGTGCTCGACTTCGCCCGCCAGACTTTCGATCTGCACAATGGCTTTGGCAACGACAGTATCTCCCTCACGTGCTTCTCTGGAGGCATCGACCGCCGCCTGTGAGGCCTGCTCGGCATTGCGCGCGACCTCTTGCACCGTCATCGACATTTCATGCATGGCGGTTGCCACCTGATCGGTCTCGGTCTTTTGATTATTCACGCCCGCGCTCGTCTGCTCGGTGACCGCAGAGAGTTGTTCCGCGGCACTGGCGATCTGGGTGACACCGTCGTGCAGCCCACCGATCAGATCACGCAGGTTACCCGTCATGCGCTGCATGCTGCCTTGCAACAGACCCAGCTCATCTTTGCGAGTGACGACCTGGTCATGAGTCAGGTCGCCATCGGCCACGCGCTCGGCAAGTCTCAGCGTCTCTAGTAGCGGACCGACGATCAGGCGAGTAATCACCCACGCGGCAAGAACACTGACGACGATCGCGGCGACCAGCCAGAGGATCAGCAATGTTCTGGCGTCCGCCATGTCTTCCATTCTCAGCGAGACCTGATTTTTGGAAAGCTGATCCGTCGACGACAGAAGAATATCAATGTTTTTTGAGATACCCGCTTGAGCCTGATCAATGCTGGCCTGAGCACTAACGAACTGCTCAATCGTGTTTTGGTAGGCCGTCAGATTCGTCCGAACTTGCTGTAGGGAGTCAGCCTGACCGGCGACCCCGGGCAAGTTCCTCATGAAATCGATCGTATTTTTTATTGAGGACTGCGCAACCAACAAGCTGTCGGGTTTCAATGAAAATGAATACCCACGCACATCAAAACGCATCTGTTGAAACAGCACCAGCGCCTGCGCCATTGTTTCCCGCGCTTGAGCATTGCCCTCGTCGGAGTTGGCGGACGCCTGCAACTTGCGTAACGCCTCGGCTGCAGAATCAGCCTGTCGGGCGAAGACCGGTCGAGTCGCCTCCCGGGCCTCAGTTGCTCGCATCAGGTTGTCATAGTGGACGCGGTAGTCCTGCATGGCTGTCTGCGACGCCTGGATCAGCGGCACGTTGGCCGCTGATGTAAAGACGGTGGCGACGTAGCGCACGTGATTGTCGAGGTTGTCGTAAGCCTTGAGCCAATTGCTGGCGCGCTCAGCGTCGTAATTGATGATGAACAATAGGCGGGCAATGCGCATGTCACGAGTCAACGTGCTCAGCTTGCCGATGTCTGCAGTGCGCTCACTGCGGTCGTTCATCGTCAGAATGCCATTCCACCCGGTGAATGCAATCAGCACCGTCAACAGAATAACCAGCGTAAACCCCAGAACGAGTTTAGACCTGACCGTGATATTGCCCAGTATCGTTTTCAGCATAATTGGCTCTTGATGACGTATTGAATTAATGCAATTGGCCGCTCCCTGCCGCTGCTCCAGTCATTGGTTTTCGGCCTGCCACATTGAAACTTTAAACTTAGAGCAAACACTCTTATTACCCGCTAGCACGACCCTTCGCAAAAGAAATAATTCAATTATTTAATCGCTGCCATAAAAATAAATACACCCGCATAATCCCTAACTACGAGCGGGTAAACGTGTTACTCCGCTATACGAATACCGGCCGATTTATGATTACGCTACTGAGCGCGCATGGCCTCACACGGGGCACATGAAGGCGCTGCCAAACTTGGCGTATGTCGTGTCGGGCCGTTATGCAATACTTGCGCATCCCCCAAAAAGGGTCCCTGAATTCGGAGAAATCAATGGCACCTGAGTTGACGGCCACTCGCGTATTGCTGACTGCCGAGGAGCGTTCGGCGATTGCCGAGATAGAGGCCACGACCAACGTGCTGAGGCTGGTGACGCGCCTGACCGGCATGCGCTTTGCCGGCATTGCAAAGTTTACCGAGGCCGACTGGGTCGCCTGCTCGGTGTATGACCCGAGCCACATCGGCATGGAGGACGGTGACGCGTTCGCGCTGGAGACGATGCTGTGCAGCGAATTTCGACGTAATCCTCAGGCCTTGTTCGTGCCCGAGGTGAGCAAGAACGGTCGCTATGCGAACCTCCCCATCGTCAAGCAATACGCCATCGAGAGCTATGCCGGGGTACCGATCTTTCTCCCGGATGGCCGGTTGTTCGGCGCATTATGCGCACTGGATTCGCGCCTGGCCCTGTTCGAAGACCCTGACCTCGCCGAGACCCTCGGACTGTTTGCCAGGCTGGTGGGCTGTATCTTCTTCGCCAGCCTTACCGAAGGCGAATATCGAGCGTAACGGATTGCAGTTGCAGGGCAGCCATGGGTTCGGCGAGTGCCTTGCTGCTCATCTGCGGTTCAGGCAACACTTCGATGCCACTGTGCGGAAACGGCTCCTGCGCGGCCCACCCGCCTGCTGCCAACAGCAGCAGTACAAACACACCTGCAATGGGTTCCTTGGGTCCGCACATGTCAGTTCTCCGGTCGAATGACAACAATTGAGCGTAAGGGAATCGGCCAATGATAGGCGGCCAGATGTCGCGAAAGTGTGATGAGCAACACTTACTCATAACTGTACCAGGGTGTGTATTTTTAGACCTTTAAACCGATCACGTCAACGCATAAATGTACACATAAGTTCATTTATGAGCTGGACTCACTCGAAGGGTTCTTCGCCTGCAAGCTTGGTTCGGTGCATCATCCGGCCACACTCTGGGTCATAGGCTTCGGCGCGATGCAGCGTACCGGTGTTGTCCCAGATCACCAGGTCGCCTACCTGCCACGCATGGCTGTAGCTGAACGATTCGCCGGTCGCCCATTCGCGCAGTCCGACGATAATCCGCGCGCTCTCGGCGTGGTCGACATCAATGACGTGATGCGCGGTACATCCCAGGATCAGCGACTTGCGGCCCGAGCGATGTTTCCACACCAGCGGCAACTCCTTCTCGCCAATAGCCTGCATCGACTCAAGCATGGCCAGGCTAGGTTCCGGGTTGTAATAGAGCAAGGAAGCCCAGGGCGCGTGCAGCACGCGCAGATCCTCGTAGCGCTGCTTGTCGGCCTCGGACAACGCTTCGTAGGCCGCGTAGGTGTTGCAGAATCCGGTGTTGCCACCCCAACTTGCCGTGACCTTGCACGACAGCAGTGACGCGAGAATCGGTGCGTCATTGCGCGTTCCATCGATGTGCCAGTAAAACGATCCTTTCAGAAACTCGGCACCGGCCGGGTTCTGCTTCACATCCAGCGTGATTTTGGTGATGTTGCGGCCATCGCTGGCCTCGGCGGAAAAGGTGCCCAGGGTTTGCGTAAATGCAATCTGCTCGGCGTCGGTAAAACCGATCTGCGGAAAGACCAGAACGCCCCGTTGCTCCAGCAAGTCGCGTATTTCACTCGCTAGCGTCCCGCTCAGGAGTTGTTCCTTGTCATTGAAGACACGCGTCCCGATGACAGGCTTGATCGGTTCGTGAACCAGACAGGCGTTCGAAGTGGCTGACATGATGCGACCCTCCTCATAAGTAAACCGAACGGTACGCTTATGGATGACGCAGCGCAAGCCTTGTACACTGCGCAGCATCGAAGAGGCGGTGCATCTCTCGCATTAAAATCGGGTTCATTCAGTCAGCGGTCTGTCTGGACGAGAGACTGCCACGTGGTAGCACTGCACTGCATCCGCACTGCGTCCGCGTCATAAGGGATCATTCATGAAAATCGGCATCATCTCTGACACTCACGGCCTGCTTCGTCCTGAAGCCATTGCCGCGCTTGAAGGTTGCGAGCACATCATCCACGCCGGCGACATCGGCAGCGCCGAGATCGTCGAACAGCTCAAGTCCATCGCCCCCTTGCACATTGTGCGTGGCAACAACGACATGGGCGCGACTTGGGCTGACACCCTCCCCGACCACCTGCGCTTTGAGCTCAATGGCTGGCAGGTGCTGCTGGTGCACGACATCGCCGATGTGCCTGCCCTGCTGGAAGAGCCCTCCAGCGACCCCGTGAAACTGGTGGTCACCGGGCATTCGCACAAGCCGTGTATCGAATGGCGTGGCGAACGGCTTTACCTGAATCCGGGCAGCGCGGGACGCCGTCGTTTCAAGCTGCCGGTGACGCTGGCCTTGCTGGACGTACAGCCTGCATCGCTTGAGTCGCAGCTGGTGCAGTTGCTCGATTGAATGACGTCCAGTCGCTTGTTTCTAAAGTTCGCGCGACATCAGCCATTGCTCCTTGCCCCAAGCATCGAAACGCTCCTGGACGCTCCATCCGCGCCTGGCGTAATACGTCTGTTGGTCGTGGGTGTGGAGGTACAAACGGGTCACACCCCTAGCCCTGGCGTGACGGCAGATGCCTTCGATCAATTGCGCTGCAAGCCCCCTGCCCCGTGCTTCGGGTTTTACGAACACACAAGCAAGCCAGGGCCCAAGATCCGGTCGATCGGACAAGTCGTTATCGGCGAATGCCGCACCACCCAATAACTGCTCCTGCTCATGCGCGATCAGACAGGTCCAGTCATTGTTGTACTGACCTTGGGAGAATTCGTGCTGCCAGTCAGCGAGCGACTGATCGGCGAATTCATAGTTGAATTGTTGATGCAGCCACTGCGCAAACGTGTCGCTGTGTTCCATGTGATGGGTGAGCCAGTCCAGGCTGTGCATTGAGCGTCCTTGAGTGCTGATGAGTGATTACGGCCGACTTAACGATAGCGGTTGCCAAGCGATCGGGTAATCAGCGTTTGAACCACTGTCTGAGTCGGCTGTGCGGCGCAGCCTGAAAAACCCTGTGCAATTGCCTGGCGCTGATCGGCCTGTCGCGGCCGTCACCTATGAGCACCTGACGCAAGGAGGACCAGCAACCGGACGGCATGCCGGCAGGTTTTTCCAGCGCTGCAACTGCACACCTCGTCCCCGACCCGGTGGCACTTGAACCTTGCCTGCCAGCGACCATTTCGTAGACGACCAAGGCCGCAGCGTACACATCGGCCTGTTTTGTCGGCGGATCGCCCTTGAGTATTTCACGTGCCGCGTAACGAGGCGTCCAGGCCTTCAGACGCTGGCGATCCAACTGCGGCAACCCGGCGAGCACGCCGTCGACAGGACGCCCAAGGCCGAAGTCGAACAGTCGCACGCCGCGCTCGGTGAGCATGATGTTGCCCGGCTTCACGTCGCCGTGCACCACGCCTCGGTCGTGGACGTGCGCCAGTGCGTCCAGCAGCGCAATCGCGACCTCGCGACATTGGCCCCACGACAGGCCGTGCGGGCGTCGATGAAGCCATTGATCAAGACGCATGCCGCGCATGAGCTCAAGGGTCATGAACGCCCGATCCGAATCAGCGTCCACCTCGAATGCATAGGGTCGAATCACGTGAGGATGATGCAGGTGCCGGGTCAAGGCAAACTCACTGTAAAGCAAGGCAGCGGCATCCGGGGCCTTCATGAGGTGATCGTTGAGCACTTTGATCGCGATAACGGGCTCAGGCTCGCCGACCTGCTCGTGCAAAAGGTCGCGTGCCTGATAAACGGTTCCCATGCCGCCAGTGCCGAGCAATCGCTCGACGCTGTAGCGACCTGAAAGCACGCCCGGCATCGTGTCACGCCCCCTCAAAGCTGCGCCGGCATGCGCAACCTGCGCAACACAGACATGTCGAACGGGTTCGCAGCGCGCTGGCTCAACAGGAGATAGTTGGCGCGCATTCCGCCAACATCGGCCTTGAGCACCCACACATCACGCCCTTTCAACGGCTCGGTCTGCATCAGTTCCAGCAGGCGGAACAGCGACCACGGCCCCGTGTTTTTCTCGATGCCCAGTGGACGGCCGACC
Source organism: Pseudomonas triticifolii (assembly GCF_014358015.1). Taxonomy (GTDB): domain Bacteria; phylum Pseudomonadota; class Gammaproteobacteria; order Pseudomonadales; family Pseudomonadaceae; genus Aquipseudomonas; species Aquipseudomonas triticifolii. The sequence goes on from NZ_JACONV010000001.1 coordinate 679,108, forward strand.
CTTCTGTCCATCACCAGGCTGGCGCGACCATCCTCGATCTCGGTCGGCCAGGTGAACGCGACCGGCAAAAGAGGTCCGTGACGGTATTCCATCGATTGGTTGCCCAGACGAAACTCGGCGCGGCTGACTGTCGAATCAAGGGTGTAGGGTTCAAGCTTGAACTGCACCAGCGGTTGCTGAATGCCGCCTGCAAAAAAGCTGTCACGAATCGTCTGCACACCGCTCATCTGGTCAAGATAGGCGCGGCTCATCGGCAGGCTGTAGCCGTCAACGCTGCGTAACCGGTAGTGCCCCGGTTCGCCACTGACAAAGGGCTTCAGGTAAGTAGTGAAAAACCGATCGGCAACGCCCTGCGACTTGAAGAATTCGCGAAAGTCATTGAGTGCCACGTCGCTGCTGCTGTGCGCATGAAACGGATAGCGCTTGTCGAGCGCCTGCGCGTAGAAGCCGTAGAGTTCTTCCTTGTAGCGTTGATTGACGTACTGATAAGACAGATGCAACACGTGATTCCAGGCATCCTCTGCCAGCGCATTGAACCAGCCACCTACCGGCTGGGGGAGCTGAGTAGCCGCATTGCGCAGGCTGCTCAAAGCATCGCGCTGGCCGGTCATGCGTGCGCGTGCCATTTCGTATGCCGCCACTTCAGGCTGCCCCGATCGGCCCAGCGCCGCCATCTGTAGCTGCAGCTCATCCAGGGCAACCAGCATCGTCGTCAGGTCGGCACCCGGTGCGTTCTCTTCATCCAGCAGTCGATGCAACGGGTCGAAGCGGCGCTGCAATGCCTTCTTCGGCGCATCCGGCAAGCTCTCTGCAAGCGCCTGCTGCACCTGTGTGCCTACCGCTGACGCGACCTTGCCCACTGCATCGAGCGGCGCACCTGTCGTGTCGACGGATGCCAGCTTGTCGATGCTCTCGGCCAGGGTCGGGAAACGGGTGTTGTCGCGAATCTCGACCAGCCATTGCACCATGGGGGAGTTGGCGGCAGTCAGACCGGCCATCTGCAAGGCACCCTGCCTTGGGCCTTCGAAAGGTTGCAGGGCGGTCTGCGCCACCGCTTCTGACCAGTGATGGGCGTAATCGCGGAAGTACAACTGCTCCAGCTCGATCATTAATCTGCGCATGTCGGTGGTGTCCAGCTCGGCGCGATCACCCAGCACCCAATTGTCGCGCAGAATCTCACTGACCACGCCTGCGCCCTGCACGACGAAATACTGCTGATAACCCTGACGAGTGAAGAAACCCGGGATTCGATAGTCGGCTCCCGACAGCAACATCCGCTGTGGGCCGATTCGCTGGGCCAGACTGTAATCGGGAAGACTGCGGGCCTTGTCTCGCAATACTCTGTAGACGACATTGGCCAGCGACTCGTTGCGCAGCACCTCGCGAGCCTGCGCCACCACCGTGGCGTTGGCGGGATACTCAAAGGGCAGGTCCAGCAGACGCTGCAGATGCTCGTTCAACTGACGCTGCGCCGGGGCATGGCCGGCATAGCGGATCGACCAGTCGGCGGCCACCCACTCTTTCAGCCAGACGCGGTCGCGCCGCTCCTGCCGGGTGAGCATTAAGTAAGCTCGCAGACTGTCCAGCAGTCGCTCACGATTCGCGGTATCTACCTGCAGTTGCGCCTCAAGCTGACGCGCCACACGCGGTAACAGCTCCTGCTGCAGTTGCGCCTGATAGCTGGCCAACAGCGCCCTGTTGGCAGCCTCGCCCTGATAAAGACCATTGCGTTCGATCAAGCCCAGCGTCTGCTTGGCGGGAAAGACCCGAGTGGACTGGTAACTCGTATTAAGGACATCCAGTAGCGTCAGCACATCGTCCTGAGGTGCAATCTGCGCACGTTGCTGAAGCAGTTGCTGAGCGGTGAGACGCAATGTTTCCAGGCGGTCGTGATTGGCGCTGAACCCGTTGGCCCAGACTGCGCCAGCCGCCAGCACCACCAGCGCAGCACCGCTGTAGAGGGCACGCTGCCTCCAGTCGATGACGCGACGCACCTCTTTGTCGAGCATCGCCAAGCTGGACTCGGGAAAGATCACCTGAGCCAGCAAATCATGAATAAACCTTGGGCGTCCTGCGTGATGCAAAGGCAGGCCGCCGTTCTCCTGGCTGGTTACTGCGTCTTGCAACGCGTCCGACAGATCGGTCCGATGAGGCGCCCGGGTCAGGTAAAAGCCGCGCAGGTGAGTCGCGCGCTGGTAGCGGTTTCCCGAAAACGCCATTTCGACAAAAACGCTCAGGCCGCTGCCGATACGCTCCAGTTGATCGGGAAACTCCAGCATTCGTGCGCGGCGCTGAGCGTCACGCTCCTGGTGAAGACGCGTGATGACCTGGCTGCTCAGCCTTTTCAACAGCGTTTCAAGTGCCTGTCCGACCACCGCGATATCGTTGCCGCGCTCGCCTTTGCGAAAGGTTGCGCCCAGCACCTGTCGGCTTTGCTCCATGGACAGTTGATCGAAGAACTCATCAAAGCCGTCAACCGCATCGGCCTTGGTCAGCACCAGGTAGACCGGCACCTCGATACGCAACTGGCGATGGAGCTCATCCAGGCGGGTGCGAACGGTTTCGGCCAGCGATTCGAGCCGACCCGGCTTGCTGTCGATCAGCATGTCCACAGGCAACGTGATCAGCACGCCATTGAGCGGACACGCGCGGCTGCGGTCACGCAACAGCGATAACAGCTTGCGCCACGCGCTGCCGTCGATCTCGGGCCGGGTCTGGCTCAGGTAGCGGCCGGCCGTATCCATGATGACGGCCTGATCGGTCAGGTACCAGTCGCAGTACGCCGTGCTGCGGGTGTCGCGGGTCAGCTTTCGCTCGACCTTGTTGAGCGGGAAGTCGAGCCCGGAGAAATCCAGCAGGCTGGTCTTGCCACTGCCCTCAGGACCGATCATCAAGTACCACGGCAACGCCCGACGCCATGACTCACCCTGGCTGCCATACAGGCTCGAATGCTTGATCAGCCGCAAAGCATCCATAAAGCGTCGGGCAAGCTCATGACGCTCTTTATCGATCGCAATACTCTGATGCAAATGTTCTTTGTCGACTTCACTGTCTTGCTGTTGTTGCTGACGCTTGCCTGCACGCCCGTTGGCAACGACCATCGCCAATCCCCAGCAGAGCAACAGGACGCTGGCCGCCAGCAGACGTGAAACGGCACTTTCCCAGAAACGCTGGTCTGCCACCGCCAGCAACGGGCCGAAAAACCAGATCAGCATGATCATGCCCAGCACCGTCAACAACGACCAGGCCCAGGTTTTGCGCAGCACGGAAAATACGTGTTTAAAAAGGGTTTTCATGGTGCCTCTCGGTTTTGCGACGCACGGCCAGGCGCAACGGAATCAACGATGTGGTAAGGCGCGAGGACGGTCTCGCGATGTTTGCCCAGTACCCAGGCGAACCCTGAATACATCACCGTCAACGTCATCAGGGCAAACATCACCACCAGCCATGAAGGGACGAGCCGTGGGTGATCAGTGCGTGGCTCCTGCAGGCCTCGCCATTGAGGCGAAAGAGTCAGCGGCACATCGCCCCGCAACTGACGTATCTGTCGATAAAGCCCGTCTCGAATGCCCTCCAGTTCGTCAGCGCCACGCAACGTCACCCGGTACTTACCTTCAAAACCCAAGGCCATGCACAGGTACATCAGTTCGAGCATATGAAGATGCCGGAGAGGGTTGCTGCCCAGCTTGTCCAGTAGCTGAAAGAATTTCTCACCGCCGAACGTCTCCTTGTGGAAATGGCTCAACAGGCTCATCGTCGACCAATCACTGGTGCTGCCCCATGAGGTTGTCAGCACAGCCTCGTCCAGCACCGTGCACAGCACGTAACGGGCCGCGAGCATCTGATCGTGCGCTATGGCGTGGTGATGAGCGTGAGCCTCGAAAAGCTTCACCTGATCGATCAACTGCCTGTTCAACGGGCGGACATCGCCCACCGCAGGAGCTACGGCCAGCCGTGCAAGCTGTACCAGCAGATCACTGGCTGCAGCAACGAGTGGGTTGATATGGATGTCGAGGCGTTTTACGGGTGCGTGCCTTGCGCTGTAATCCAGTCGCTCCTGAAGACTCTCAAAAGGCTGTGAATCGGCAGAGTCAGTCAGCCGCTGGTCATGGCCGCCGTCTGCGCGCAGATCGGCAAGCACCGTCGGGTTGTCTTCATTGCTTTGCATATCCCATCCCCTGCCCGTCAATTTCTGACTGCCCAAAACTGCAATTCAAGCCCGGAAAAATCGCCTGATACATGGAACGCAAAACCGCCAGAGGTCTCGATCTGAGCCTGTTCGTGGTCATGGATCTCCAGGACGAAATAGGTTTTGCTGGAGTGAAACGGAATCTGACGCGGAGCCACTGGTAGCGGCCTCATACGAATCCCGGGCAGATGCAAACTGACCAGTTCGCGAATGCTTTCCACCGAGCCCACCTTGAGGTGCGAGGGCAAGCGATGGCGTAACTCCTCAGCGTCACACTGCGCGCGAGCCGCGAGGACGAACGAGCAGGACCCCAGCAACTGTCTGTCCACGCGCGGGGAAACCAGTACGCCGTACTGTCGGGTCTGCAGTTCCAGTTCGATAGCGTGCTGTTCAAGCACCATCGACAACACCTGTCGAATGGCGAGCATCACCTTTTCAAAGGTCGCCCCCTGATCACCGTGTTGATACGCACTTTGCAACTGCGGTCTTTTGCTTTCGCTGCCGAAAGTCGCCAGTTCGCCCAGCAACGCGAGCAAGGCGCGATAGAGGGTTTCAGGGTGAACGTCCTGAATCGTCAGGTAGTGCTGAAGAACCGGTTCGGTCCGATTGATCAGTTGCAGCATCATGAAGTCACCGACCTCGGCACTGCCGGTCTGCCCGCTTGAGCGCATGCGCGCTGCGATGGCATTGCCCCGATGCTCAAGCAGGCCCACGACCTCCTTGAGGCACGACATCAGATAAGCCGACCCGCCAACGTTGATGAACGACGGGACAAACCCGGCGTCTAGCCTCACCGCCTTGTCAGCCGTACTGACCTGTACGTGGCACACTTTGAGCTTCACATAAGCGTGCTCGCTGTGTTGCTCCCCAAGCAGCAACTGAAACTCGGGCCGCGCGCAGAAAATATCCGTTCGGTTATCTTCACCGGCATTGGAATCGGCGACATTGGCGGCGTAGGACGTAAAACGCGCGACCACATCCGGCTGATCGGCACTGCGCGTTTCAATGCAGTTCCCCGTCACCAGAGGCAGTGCCAGATAAACAGCGGTATTGGCAGTGTTTGCAGGTATTTCCAGCACCAGCGGCCTGTCCCGGTCACCCAGGTCGAAAACGGTACCGTCTGCAAGCACGCCTGATGCGTGATGAAGCACGATCTGGCCCGAGCCCAGAAACTGCTGATCGATCTCAATCCTCGTAAAACCCCATGCATAAGCCCCGGTCAGTTGAGTACGTAACCTCATTTGATGGTCGTAGTAGCGATCGTTATGCTGAAAATGCTGGGGCCGAAGCAGCATGCCCTCCTGCCAGACAACTTTGTGCGCATCCATGCTCAACGCCCTGCCCTGATAATGGATTCGTCACTGCGATGCAGCCCCGCCTCGTCGAGCGTGAACTCGGCTCGGGTCAGGTTTTCGGGAGTCAGCTCAATCACATAGCGCCATCGCGCTTGCGGCAAATTGCGGTAGGCCGCCAGCACACCGACATAACGGCTGGCGGGACCCACCTTCAATTTCAAATCGACGCGCTCGCCGGGTCGCAGTTCAAGCTCTTCGCTGGCAACCAGATCGTGAGCCAGTACATCCTTGCTGCGCTCGTACAGAGAGAAAAAATCCAGGCTCTGAAACGCAGCCGGATGCTTCAACTCGAGCAGGCGCAACACCGTCGGCGAGGGTCGGCCGTTGAGGTCCGGGTTGAGCTGATGACTTCCCGTCAGGCTGATGTCCAGCCGGGTCTGCGTGGAGTAAGGCGAAAGTGCCGAACAGCCGCCACACAGCATGAGCAAGACCACTAGCAATGGCCTCGTTAGGTATACATACATGGGTCGATCTCTGTGGTTCAGGTCAAAGGGAATTGATCAAGCGGATCTGTTCGTCATAGGCGTGCACAAAGTCCCGGCCCCAGAGCCCGGCGCTCCAGTTATCGTCGCGAACCAAAGCACTGTGGTGATGCACATAAGCGCGCCATCGACTGCCGGCCGTTCGCAACCACGACTTGCCTTCATGCTCGAAGTGCCAATGCAGCCGTTGCGGAGAAAAGTGCTCCAGGGTCGAGCGCGCCATGGCCCGACACCCCGCCAGAAGTGCGACCTGATGAGCCTGCGAATCGCGAAATGACCGCGTGATCGTCCGGGCGGCCTGCTCGGGTTGGCGCTGCACGAGCTGCGAGATGATCAAGCCGATATCCGATGCGTCAGACCCGCTGTCGCGTCCGCACTGTTGCGATGTACGCAACTCGGCTTTGAGTTCGTGACGTGTCGCCGAGCTGTGTTCAAGACTATCAATGCACTGTTTGAACAGACGCGCGACATCCACCGCCAGGATCTCGCACCCCGGCGCATCGACAGCGCTCAGATCGACACCCAGCGCTTCGCCAAACTGCTGCCAGAACCGCCCGGTGTTTCCATCCAGCGGGCGAGGAAAATGCTCGGGCTGGACAGCCATCGGCGCAGCGACCAATTCCGGCAAACGCACCTGTTCATGGTCTACCGGCGCTTGATCACCGACACCACTCGACGTGAGCCGTTTTTCGATGACGGATGCAAGCTCATCAATAACGCAATACGCGTTGTCACGCGCCTGCAACGCATCCAGAGGATCCAGCGCCGCAGTCAGCTGACCCTTGCGAAGAAATGACGGCATTGCCTGATGGGAAAGTTCGCCTCGGCACTGAACGCTGTGCGCACGTATCTGAAGGTTTCCCAAGCGATAGGTATCACCCTGTCTTATGCGTCTTTTCTCCCCACCCTGAAGGGTCTCGGTACCGTTGATCACGGTCCCGTTCCGGCTGATATCCGTCAGGTAAAACGCGCCGCCCTCATGGCTGACGCGCGCATGCTGTCTGGACACATGCGGCCCGTCATCCTCAACACACCAATCGCAATCGCCACTGCGCCCGATAATCCCGTTGCCGTCCCTGAACATCCAGGACCGAGCACAGCCCTCCTTGAGTTCCAACGGATTGGTTACTTCAAATACCAGTTCCATCAATACGTCTCTTTAGACCCGTCATCGCGATTGATTGAAGTGGAGTTGCCCAACGCACGGTATTCGTCGTCGCTGAACTTAAAGGGGCCACTGCAACCTCCCAGAAACATCGGTAAAACACATAAAAAAAGCACAGCTATGCCGTGACTGAAATTCATCAGACTTCTCCATTAGCCAAGGGTGGGAAGATCGCAGACGCTTAGCAGCGTCCTTTTTGCGCGCTGTTGATATCCAGATGCGCCAGCCGGTAAAGCAGGGTACGTCTCGATAACCCCAAGGTTCTCGCTGTCACGGTTCGGTTGCCGTTGCTCTTATGCAAATAATCAAGCAACAGCCCACGTTCGAACTGCTCCATGCGCTCGCGGAACGTCACGCCAACCACACAACCCTGAGGCGCTGGCGCAAAAGGAAAGTGCTCGGGCAACAGCTCTCCGTTCTCACTGAGCAAGACCGCTCGCTCGACAAAGCCCTTCAATTGCCGGATGTTGCCGGGGAATGGATGGCTGGAAAGCGATGCGAGAGCGGACTGCGACCAGGCAACACGGGCGCGCTTGAGCGCATCGCACGCGTTGTCTGCGAAAAGCCTGGCGAGCGGTTCAATATCCTCGATTCGTTGGCGCAAGGCCGGTAGCGCGACCGGAAACTGCGCGAGCCGGTAGTAAAGGTCCTCGCGAAACCGCCCTTGCGCGATCAGCGCTGGCAGATCCCGGTGAGTCGCTGCGATGATGCGCACATTGACCTTGCGCACGGTGTTGGAGCCAAGCGGGCGTATCTCTCCCTCCTGCAAAACACGAAGCAGTTTGGCCTGCAGCCCGATCGGCATGTCGCCGATTTCATCGAGCAGAAGCGTGCCTTCATGCGCAACGTCGAACAGCCCCCGATGATCACGATCAGCGCCGGTAAACGCGCCTTTGCGGTAGCCGAACAATTCGCTCTCAAGAAGGCTCTCGAGAAACGCCGCGCAGTTCTGCACAACGAACGCCTTCGATCGCCGCGGCCCATGATCGTGTATGGCGCGGGCAACGACCTCCTTGCCGGTTCCGGTCTCGCCGGTGAGCAAGACCGTATAAGGACTTTGCAGCACCTTGCCGACAAGCTCGCAGGTCTGGCGCATCGCTGCACTGTTGCTGATCAATCCGTAACTGGACACGGCAGACTGCGGTTCGGTCATCGAAGCAGAGGCCAAGGGCTGATGGCGCCTGAGCAAGGCCTGCTGTGACACCACGAACGTCCCCAGAGAGCCCAGTGACGCTGCGAAACCCTCCAGTGACGTCACCTCCCTGCTTGCACAGACCAATAGCCCGGCGACGGTCTGATCCCGATTCATCAATGGGACACACACCAGCGATCTCCAGGCTGACTCGCTGCCGGGCAGAAAACACGTGTTGTAGAGCGCGCAACTCAGGTCACTGATGCTGACAGGCTTGCCATTGCGCGCAACGAACTGAAATAGGTGCTCTGCACTGTGGTCAGTGACATCGTTATCTGGCGATCCCGAGCGAATGTTCCCATCCAGCACCTGCGCCTTTAATTTCAGGCATCCTGGTGTTACGTCGAACATGAACAATTGGCTCAGTTCGCAACCACTGAGGCGCGAGGCCGAGTGAACAAAATCATTCAGCAGCATGGCGTCGTCAGCCGCCTGTGACAAATGCGTATAGATTGAGCACAGCTGCTGTGCGTAGCCTAAGGGGTGCTGGACCGAGCTGAACATCGATTCCATGCTATTCGAACTCACAGACAACAAGACCCGCTTCGTCAAGGGTCGCGTGAACCCGGTGGATGTCTTTACCCTCGGACATGGCGACGAGTAATCGATCGGCGATCAGAGGCGTGACACACGCGTCCAGCAATTGATCGACACGTCGCGCGCCGGTGTCACCTTGCTCGCAGCGATCCAGCAGGAACGTGACCAGACGCCTGGAATAGCCGAAGACCAGCCCTCTGTTTTTCAGGCGGGTGCCCAGTCGCAGCAGCTTGAGTTCAACCAGTTCACGCAGCACGTCTCTTGTCATTGGGTAGTAGGGCACCACGTGCATTCGGGCCAGCAACGCGGGCTTGAAATGTGCGATCAGCAGCGGCCGTATGCCGGTCTTAAGTTGCTCGACATCAGGCTGGGGATCTGACTGACATAACGCCGTAATGCGCTCGCTTCCCAGGTTGGACGTCATCAGGATCAAGGTATTGCGAAAGTCGATCTCCCGGCCCTCCCCATCATTGGCAATGCCTTTGTCAAAGATCTGATAAAACAGGTTCATGACATCAGGGTCGGCCTTCTCCACCTCATCCAGCAGAATCACGGAATAGGGCTTTTGCCGGACGGCCTCGGTCAGCAGCCCCCCTTCCCCATAGCCCACATAACCCGGGGGTGCGCCGATCAAACGCGACACCGTATGTTTTTCCTGAAATTCGGACATGTTGATGGTCGTCAGGAAACGCTCGCCGCCATAAAGCAGATCCGCCAGTGCGATAGCCGTTTCAGTCTTGCCTACCCCGCTGGGCCCCACCAGGAGATAAACGCCAACCGGTGCGTCCGGCTTGTTCAAACCGGCCGCAGCCGCACGCATGGCCCGATCTAGCACATGCACTGCCTGGTCCTGACCCCGGATGCGCGTTTTCAGATCGGCCGCAAAGCTGGCGACTTTCGAACTGTATTCCAGTGCGAGCTGTGACAGAGGAATGCCCGTCCAGGCATTGACCACCTCAGCAATCAATCTGGGACACACTTCAAAACTGACCAGACGATCGGCGGCCTGGTGTTCGCTCAGTTCGCAATGAGCCTGTTGCAACTCGCCTTCAAGCGACTCAATCGCCTGGCCTTCACTCTGCAATGACTGCGAGCCGGTTGCAGCGTCGCCATTGTGCTGCGTCTGCAAGTCAGTCAACTGCCGACGCAGCGAAAGCAAGCGCTCGACGCCAGCACGTTGCCGTTGCCATGCAGACTCAAGGGTGCCGATCTGCCGCTGAAGTGCTTGAAGGCCGTCCTCCAGCGCGATCAGGCCCTGCCCGTCAACGACAAGCCCGGCACGCGCATCACGTTGCATGGCATCGAGCTGGCGTCGCTGCTCGGCAAACTTGGTTCGCAGGCGCTCCAGTCGCTCGGGGGCGGCGGCAAGGCTGATTCGAACCCGCGCGCAAGCGGTATCGAGCAGATCGACCGCCTTGTCCGGCAACTGCCGTCCCGTCAGGTAGCGAGCCGATAGCTGCGCGGCGGCAACCACGGCATCATCGCGCAGATAAACCCCGTGGCTTTTCTCGTAGACCGGCGCCAGACCACGCAGAATGGTGATGGCCTCTGCGACTGTGGGCTCAAGCACCCGAACCGGCTGGAAGCGACGTGCCAGCGCAGGATCCTTTTCAAAGTACTTTTTGTACTCTGCCCAAGTGGTCGCAGCGATTGTGCGCAACTCTCCGCGGGCCAGGGCCGGCTTGAGCAGGTTCGCAGCATCCGAGCCACCCGCCTGCCCTCCCGCGCCTATCAGGGTATGCGCTTCGTCGATAAACAGGATGATGCTCTGCGCTGACGCTTTGACCTCTTCGATCACACCGTTCAGACGACGCTCGAACTCGCCCTTGATGCTGGCACCTGCCTGCAGCAGCCCCATGTCCAGGGTCAGCAGCTCGACGTCTTTGAGGGACTCAGGCACCTCCCCTTCGATGATTCTCAGGGCCAGTCCTTCGACGATCGCAGTCTTGCCGACGCCGGCCTCACCGACCACAATCGGATTGTTCTTACGCCGCCGGGCAAGGATGTCGACCATCTGGCGTATGGCTTCGTCACGACACAGCACAGGGTCGAGCCGACCTTCGCGTGCCTGTTGAGTCAGGTTATGAGTGAAGCGTTTGAGCCAGGACTCGCCTATGTCTTTCAATGGCCGAACATCTGGACCCGCCTGATCGTCCAGTGCGAAATCGCGCAAACGATCGGCATTGATCATGCTCAACAGCCGGTGATAGCGAGCGCCTGCGTACCGCATCGGATTGCGCAACAACGCCAGAATGAGCGCTGCCTGTTCGATGTGGTTCTGGCGCAGTTCAAGATTGGCCACCAGCAGTGCGTCTTGAAGCCACTGAATCAACTCTGTCGCGAACACAGGATTGCTGGATGCACTGTGTTCGATCGCGGGCTGCAGCGTAGCAGCCAGGTGCGCGGACTCGGCACCTGCGTCCAGCAGCGCACGCGCGAGAAGACTTTCAGGACGCTCCAGCAGGGCCAGTAACAGGTCCTCCACAAGAATTTTGCTGCCGCCTCTGGCTACACATCGCCCCGCGCAACTCTCCAGATCTTGCCGAGTGTGCGCATCCAGTGCGTTGACCAGTTGTTGCAGATCTACGTTGATCATGAATATCTGTCCTTAATGAATAGACTGGCCGAGCGTGACAACACCGTCCGCCCGCTCGCACCCCAACCAACTGGTCCAGCCGAGACGGCAGGTGTTCTGCTCGCCGATACGCAGTTCCCTGATCTCCTCACGACGCAATGCCAGAGAGAGGTCGTAGGCGAGAAAGTCGCGCTGGGTGAAACGCACCAACGCCTTCAGCGGTTGATGCCCTGGCCCGATGGGAAGAAACTCGTGGAAGCGCTCCCAGCACAGTTGTTTGATGTGAATACGAAACTTGCCGCTTCGATCACGAACACGCTCGCCCAGCACCACGTCATGCCCCAGCCGGTTATTGAGACAGCCCAACGAATTGAGCTGTCCCGGACTGATGGACACCTGACGCTGCGTACACTGTTCGATAAACAGGTCTGCATGCTTGAAGTAATAGCGAAGAACAGACTCGATCAGCGCAGCAGAGTGGGCACGCAGACTGAGCAACCCCAGGTAGGGAAGCAGTCGCTTCCAGTTGAGTTCGCGAGTCCCTCTGATCCGTTCGCCACCCAACCCGATCAACGCAAACAAATGCTCCGAAAACGGGTCCTTTGCACCTTTGGTAAAAACAGCGCGATAACGGTACTTGCGCCAGACAGGCAGCATGAGCTTCTGAAGACGGTGGTGAAAAAGGTCGAGAAAATCCCGGGTCGCATTACAACGGCTTCCATCATCCAGCGCCTGCTCACTGTAAAAGGCAGGCAACGGCGAACCGGATCCACACAGGCTGATAACGTTAAGGCGCAGCCGAACGTGGACGAGCCCACGCTCTTCGAAAAGCTCAAGCCCTTCGATATCGCTTCCGGGGAAACCCAGGCTCGGATTTGCCTGCAGTTCCAGAAACGCATGCAGGCCCTCATCGTCGGCCGCAGGGTGTAATTGACGCAGTACATTCAAAATCAGCGGAATGGCCTGATAGATCGAGTACTCGCGGATCGTGCGCCCCAACGCAACTAAAGCAGCGGCTGGAGTCCCATACGCGGTGTCCATTCGTAACGATCTCCGTGAGTACTTTTTACATGCAGTTCATGAAATGAATTGAGGCTGGCATACAGCGCAAAAAACTCATTGAGTACCGAAGCAAACAGGAAGAGCGTGCCCTCCCCCACATAGCCATCGGGATTGATCACCAGCGCTGTCCTGACGCCACGTACCGGAAGGCCTTTGTACAACCGATCGACAGGTTGGTGGCTGATCGACTCGAGCCCGTTGAGCAGATGCCGACTGGTTTTCTCGGACTGCTGATCGTAATGACGCGGCAGGTCGTAGGTTTCCAGAATGACTTTCAACGCATCAATGTTGGCCAGCGACAAGTAGTTGAGCGACATGTTGCTGATGACCCGCCACAGGAAATCCCGATTGATCGGAGGCGGATAACTGGGGGTGGCGGGCATGATATTTTTGAACCGAAGAGCATCCGGTGTCCCATCACACGCCCTGGAAATACCGCCGACTTTAATCTGCAAGGGAAGGTTATGGTTCGTGCAGGTCAGTCTGATGGAAATCGCTTCCTGATACTCGGCACCGCGAAGATCGAAACTCAAGTAAGTGTCCAGTCCCTCGTACTGCAGGGACGGACGCTGGCGGACACTGTAAAAAGGCGTGTTGGCCTTCACGTCGGCGACCGGATCATGTTCAAACGACTCGAACACGACATATTCCTGATACCCCAGACCGCCTGATTGCCAGCCCGTTACTTTGTCAACCGAATACACGCCGCAACTGTCAACGCTGTCTCTGGACGGCATGAGGAGATACTCGTCCCGTTTACCGTCGACGAGAATAGGCAAGGCGTCCTGTTCAAATAGATTCACCACAGGCGTGCAGTAAAGCCTTACATGATCCAGCGTAGGACGCAGGCGTTGAATATCCGCACCCTTGATCGTGAAAGCCATCTGTAATCCGCGCGCGTTTTTTAAAAGCGCTTCAGGCACCGCATTGAGAACACCCAATCCCTTCACGTCGACAAACATGAATTTTTCCTGGAAGAAAAAATACTCCTGCAGGTAGCGATAACCCCGAAAGGTATTGAAGGGGTAAGGTATCAATGCCTCTTCTTCAGCGAAGCCAACCGGAGAAACTTCGCTGACCGGAATCTGAAACTCGATGGGCTGTCCGTCATGACCAACAAGCAGACGACCCTCGGCATCCAGCAAACTCAAGGTAATCCCTTGCAATTTACGCATCAGCCCAAGGTACAACGCCTGGCTGATATGACGATCACCTGCAAAGTGCAGCCTCAGTCGGGTCAATTGCAGATCACCTACATGACCATCGCAGCTCATTTCCAGATGCAGCTTCAGCGTCACGCCATCACTGGTCGGAGAACAACTCAGGTCTTTGAGCACGAGCGGCAATACTTCAGTCGCAAAGCAGGTGCGAAACTGGCAGACCACACCGTTGACCGGCTCACTCTCGACGGGGGTCGAACGTTCGACCAGCACCGCAGGCCCGGGCCGCAGCAATGGCTCGAACTGAAGCATGCTCACCGATGGCAACGGCCGCATGTAGTTGGGCCATAGCAACTGCATCAAGGAGTGCGTCAACTCGGGCAGTTCGTCATCCAGCTTCTGACGCAGCCGCCCTGTCAGGAATGCGAACCCTTCGAGTAATCGCTCGACATCCGGGTCACGCCCTGTTTGACCCAGAAAAGGTGCCAACGCAGGATTACGCTCGGAGAAACGACGCCCAAGGTGACGCAACGCCGAGAGCTCATCCTGATAGTAGTCATTGAAAGACAACGTTCGTTTACCTGTTTTGAAGTGGGTACATGCTGTGGTTTAAAAGGTGCAAGCAGCACGACGTCCGTATTAACGAATACACGCGCTGCTCGCGGGCAGACATTCAGTGACTCCTCACGTTGACGGAGCCACGGCCATCCAGAGCGCCGTAAAACACCACTTCCTTATTAGCGCCATCGACTTCAAGAAACGCCTTGATGGAGAACATAAACATCAACACATTGTCATGATCAGGTTCTGCAACGACCCGGACATTGCTGAGGCGTGGTTCATAAGTACCAATGAAGTGTTCAATCGACTTCTGAGCGTGCCGCAGGGTGTCGTGAAGACTGAGGCGCATATCGTTCACGTCTGGAAGGCCGTAATCAGGCAGCATGTGGACGCTGCCTGCACGAGTGCTTAGCATTCTTGAAAGATGCGCCGCCACCGAAGCCATCAGGCGCGCTTCACGACTCAACCCGGTTCGAGTGTCAGCGGTATTGCCCAGTCGCTCGAACAAACTGGCGCCGCAGGTCATTCCTTATTCATCTTTCCGACCAGAGAAAGCGTGAACGAGGCCCCCATGTATTTGAAGTGCGGACGCACGTTAAGTCCGACGCGATACCAGCCCGGATCACCCTCGACATCACTGACGGTGATATGCGCTGCACGCAACGGACGTCGGCCACGAACCTCGGCTCCCGGGTTTTCCTGATCGGCCACGTATTGACGTATCCATTTGTTGAGTTGAAGCTCAAGATCCGTCCGCTCTTTCCATGAGCCGATCTGCTCGCGTTGCAGCACTTTGATGTAGTGAGCCAGTCGATTGACAATCATCATGTAGGGCAGTTGGGTACCCAACTTATAGTTGAGTTCGGCCGTCTTGCCCTCTGGACTGTTTCCAAAGAACTTGGGTTTTTGCACAGAACTTGCCGAGAAGAATGCTGCGTTGTCGCTCCCCTTGCGCATGGTCAACGCAATAAACCCCTCTTCCGCCAACTCGTACTCGCGGCGGTCGGAGACCAGAACCTCGGTAGGTATCTTGGTTTCGATCTCGCCCATGCTATCGAAATGATGCAGCGGCAGGTCTTCAACGGCCCCGCCGCTTTGCGGGCCTATAATGTTGGGGCACCAGCGAAACCTGGCAAAACTGTCAGTAAAACGTGTCGCAAACGCATACGCCGTGTTACCCCACAGATAATGCTCGTGCTCATTGGCAACATTCTCTCTGTAGGCGAACGTCTTGACCGGATTTTCCTCAGGATCGTAGGGGCTGCGAAGCAGAAAACGAGGCACCGTCAGCGCAAAATATCGGGCATCTTCCTGCTGACGGAAACTCTGCCACTTGGCAAACTGCGGACCTTCGAAATGATCCCTCAGGTCTTTGAGATCAGGCAGACCGGTGAACTGCTCAAGCCCAAAAAACTGCGGCCCGGCTGCTGCGACGAATGGTGCGTGTGCCATGCATGCCACGCTCGAGACATACTGCATGGTCTTGACGTCAGGCGAACTGGCGGAAAAATAGTAGTTGGCAATGATTGCCCCTACCGGATTGCCACCGAACTGCCCGTACTCCGCGGTATAAACATGCTTGTAGAGGCCAGACTGGAACACCTCAGGCGAGTCCTCGAAGTCGTCCAGCAAGTCCTGCTTGGACACATTCAGCATCTCGATCTTTATATTCTCTCGAAAATCCGTTCGATCGATCAGCAACTTCAATCCGCGCCATGACGATTCCAGCGCCTGGAATTCGAGGTGGTGCAGAATTTCATCCACCTGACGACTGAGCTTGACATCGATCTCGGTGATCATCCGGTCAACCAGTGCCTTTTTGACCGGCTCGGCGCTGTTCTGAGGTTTGAGCAACTCTTCGATAAACGCCGCCACGCCGCGTTTCGCTATCGCGTAGGCTTCGTCCCCGGGAGACATCCTGGTTTCAGCGATGATCTGATCAAGAATGCCGAACTCTGTCTGTTCGGCCGTGTTTTTCTGCGCAACATTGGTATTCATGGCTGTGCCTCCTGGCCGTTCAAACGTTTCATGCTTGCATTGCCTCGACACCTAGTTCTTCGAGCACTCGATGGCGGGATGCTTCATCGGTGAGTACACTTTCAATCGCCTTGCGAAAGGCCGGAGCATTGCCTAACGGCCCTTTAAGAGCCATCAAGGCGTCTCTTAACTCCATGAGCTTTTTCAGTTCCGGAACTTGCTCGACCAGGCTGGCGGGATTGAAGTCACTCATGGAACTCACTTTGATATCCACCGCAAGTTCCGTGGCGTCGCCCTCGACCTGCAAGCGATTCGGCACGCTCAATGACAGTTGCAACTCCTGTTTGGCCAGCACCTCATCGAAATTGTTCTTGTCGATGCTGATCGACTTGCGGTCTTCAAGCTTTCGCTCATCGACCCGCTGAACAAAATCCCCCAACACCAACAACTTCAGAGGCAATTCAATCTCTTCCTGGGCGTCGCCGGTAGCAGGTTTGAACGTGACGTTTATCCGTTCTTTAGGCGCGACAGAGCCTTCTTTGGCCATGGTTTCTCTCCTTGCCTGTGCAGGCGTTATGACTTACTCAGTAGCGACTCAAAATCGTACTGACACAATCGTCGGTATATCGACTCCTTACTTACCCGAGTCTCTTGAGTCGGGGGAAGCAGTTCGTAGCAACTGTATAAACGTTGCGAAATCTCCAGAAAGGCTTCGAACTCCCAGTGCTCAAGCCCTTGCTTCTGAAGTTGCTGATCCAGCAGTTCCAGGTGAACCCTGGCGAGTTCGTATTTCTTTGCTCGACAACAGAGCCGGGCGACAGCAAATTGCCAATAAAAACGGTCACGTTCACTGCGTGCCTCTTTCAGGTGCTGCATCAATACTTGAGCGGCATCTTTGAAGCCGGTTTTCGGCAGTGCCTGGACGACTTCATCCAACACGACGTCCCAAGCGGGCCCCACTCCCGCATTACCCGAAGAGCGCTCAGGCTGCACGGGAATAACATGGGGCATTACATGAGTCGCAATCCAGCTCTGCGTGGCCTCATCAGCAAACGGTTGCCCGTCGTAAAAATGCAGGTCAGCGATGCCTGAAACCCGCTGCAAGAACAGCGCAAACTGGATCTCAACTTCATACATAGCACCCTGGGCTTGAAGTGCTTCAAAACACGCCCAGACCATACGTTGGCCGTCGAACCAAAACGGCGAACGGGCGATGCTCATTTCAATGTCCACTATCAGATCGGCGTATTTACCCTGTTCAAAACGCCCTCTGTACTCATCCAGTCTGTCAGCAGGCAAGCCGCGCAATACCGTTATCCGCTGGGAATTGCACTCCGGCATGGAATCGATCCCCAGCCACAGTAGCGTGCGATTGAGGCGCAACGCACGTGGATCGGTCGCCTTCTGCCGCAACCACCAGGCACATAGCGATTGGGCAAGTTCCTGTTGAGTGCCGAGCGCTTTGCGAGCCTCTTTATCGCTGCCCACGGGGGCAGGACTGAAAAGCTGAGTGGCGGCTTGCTTGACCTGCGCAACCATTGCCATGGGCTTGCTGTCGTCTTGAGACGCAAGCTTTAGCATACGGTCCAGTCGCCTGCGCAGCGGCAGAAGCAAAGGCGACGCTTCCCCGAAATGAAGCCCCAATAGATTATCTAAAGCCTCAAGATGCGCTGATAGTTTCTCAAACAGCGACAGCTGCTTTTTTACAGACACCTCTTCTACAAGCACCTTTTCGAGTCGGGGCACCAGCCACGCAAAGGCTGCTGTGCGTGTTCTCGGCTTGATCGGGTACAAAACGGACCAATGGTTTTCACATAAATGAAGTAACAATTCCATTCCAGCCAATAAGCCTGGAAACGCCTCGCATTTATAGAGCGCCCAGACTAACCAGCATGCAACACGAAGATCCCTGGACTGTTCGCGCAGAATCTTTTCACTGACCTCGCGAACCTTGTCCCAGTCAACGTGCCCAGACCCGTGCATTGATTGCTCACCCTTAAGATGACCGTCCAACACTTCAAAATCAGTCGAATAGCGAACATCATTACCTGCGTAAGAAAGGCTGGATATGGGCGCCTGGGCAATACGAAGATAAAGAGCAGAGAGTCTGTCCATGTGCCACCCCACTGCTATCCTTATCGCCAATCGATAGGTGTTTAACGCTGAATACTGTTGACGGGTTAAACATTAACTATAAGCTCCACCTTTAACAAGCCACTCAAACGCGCATACTATTTTTTCAGAAATTTCCTACAGCGCAGAACAGAAATATTGTAGGACCTCAAACGAACCACAAGCATTCACCCTCACCCGAACCACTTACCCACAATTGCCTGCATATCACCTGGCAACATGCGCAACTATCTACACACGCTCAAGCGCTGCGCACTTGGCCTGAGTTACTGACACTTAATGAACACTGACCTTTGCAAGCACTGCGCAAATATTCTTCCTCCTGTGCAAAAAGCTGCGCAACTACAAACCCTCAGTAGTCTGCAGGATCACGAAAATACTGATTTGACTCGCCACAAGGCCTTGCCATCGGGTTATTCATCAAATGGCACGGTTCTTGTTAATACTCGATAACCAGCAAGACAGAACAGGCTGGATATTCCGTATTATAAGGAGCTTATCTAATGGCAACACCTGCTTACATAACGATTACTAGCGAAACGCGTGGCGTTTTAACCCTGAATGCTTTTACTCAAGAGTCTGTAGGTAGTATTTATCAGGAAGGACATACCGATCAGGCCATGGTACAGGCCTTCAGCCATATGATAACGATTCCTCGGGATCCGCAATCAGGCCAGCCCACCGGACAACGCGTTCATGCACCTCTGTGCATTACCAAAATCTTCGATAAGTCATCGCCATTACTCCAACAGGCGCTCACCTCCGGCGAACAACTGAGCTCGGTCGAGATCATGTGGTACCGCACCTCAAGCGAAGGCAAGCAGGAGCACTACTACACGACGCTGCTGGAGAAGGCGATCATCGTCGAGATCAAGGATTACATGTACAACTGCCAGGACTCGGCCACGTCGCAATTCACTCACCTTGAAGACGTACATTTTGCTTATCGCAAGATCACCTGGACCCATGAAAAAGCCAGCACTTCGGGCTCTGACGATTGGGGCAGCCCGCTCTCGGCCTGAATGTGACTGACGGCTATCGACTCGCAAGGGCCGATAGCCTCTACGAGCTTTTGCCGCACAAAACACGAGCGTGATGACACACTCCGCCCCTACTCGTATTGCCACTCCCAGCAACGTGGAAGTCCCAGGCAGCCCCCCGCGCCAGCGAAACCGCAACCGTCAGAGACGCTTTAAAAAAAGGCTCTGCGCGCCCCGACGAGGCGTTTCATCCAGCCTGCTTGCGCCCTCCTCATCCAACGAATAAGGTGCTCATCAGCACAAAACAGTACCCGTGAGCCTCGACCTAAGGTCCCCCATGATCCAGATCCGCACCATGACCCCAGAAGACTTCGACCGCTTCTGGCCTACCTTCCAGTCTGTCGCAATGGCGCAGGAAACCTACGCCTATGACCCAACATTGACGTTTGAGCAGGCCCGTGAGATCTGGATGACGCTGCCCCTGCACACGCTGGTTGCGGAGGAAGAAGGTCAGTTGCTGGGCAGCTACTACCTGAAGGCGAATGCTGCAGGTCCGGGTGATCATGTCTGCAACTGTGGTTACATGGTGACCGACGCGGCGCGTGGCCGAGGGGTGGCGCGGTTGATGTGCGAGCATTCGCAGCAACTGGCGCGCGACAGTGGTTTTCAAGCCATGCAGTTCAACTCTGTGGTCGCGTCCAATGAAGTCGCCGTGGCGCTCTGGACCAAGCTTGGGTTCGACACTGTAGGACGCCTGCCCAAGGCCTATCGGCATGCCCGGCTGGGTCTGGTGGACTGCCTGGTGATGTTCAAATGGCTGGGCCATGCGCCCAAGGCTGACGAAGGTGACACCCGCCAACCTGCGCAATCCATGTTGATCGGGCGCAAGAACATCGAGTCCGTGGTTTCACGTCCACGTCGCAGGTAATCCCCTTGCCCTTGCAGCAGGCTCCCTGACATTCCTATTGCAGGGGGCCTTTAGCCCTGTGTGATTCTTTGAACCGATCAGCCTGTCACTCCTTGACCTCAGTCAGTGAGAACCGATGCCCCCTGGTATCTCGCACTTCTGCACCCACGATGTAAGCGATGGTCTGTCCATCATGGTCGACCAGGCGCTGCGGCGTTCCAAGACTCAATGTGCCTATTTCGCCGCTCCAGTCTCGACGCGGATCGTGCTCCAGATACGCATAGACCTTGCGCTCACGAATACGCCAGACCGGGTAGCGCTTGCGAGTGGAGATGACATCGTAAGTCAGGTTGGGATTGAAGATGAACGCAGCAGTCATGGCAGTCTCCGTTTCATGGAGTGGCTGACTGCGCGTTGAAGCCACGGGATTAATCCAGAATAGACCACTCTCGCAACACCTTGACTGCGATCGGACGACCAACCGCAACCCCACGAAAAACGGGCCTCTCGGCCCGTTTTCGTTGTCACTGCATGTTGTTATTTACCCGCGCTCGCCTCGGGCTGCCGTTGCAAAAGCACACGGGTCACGCGACGCTCTTCAACGCCCACTACTTTAAGGTCCCAACCCTGCCACTTGAGGTTGTCGCCCGCCGTCGGCAAGCGGTCCAGCAGACTCATGACCAGGCCGGCCAGCGTCTGGTAGTCGTCGGTGGCCTGGGCTTGAAAGCCCGTGCGTTCGCGGATCAGGCTCAGGTTCAAGGCACCCGACACGATGAAATCATCACCCTGCGCCACGATGTCCGGACCTTCTACCTCACTGGCGTCAGGCAACTGGCCGGCAATCGATTCCAGGATGTCGGTCATGCTCAACACGCCGATGAAATCACCGAACTCGTTGACCACGAACGCAATGTGGGTCGACTCCTTGCGCATCTGCTCCAGTGCATTGAGGATCGTGAAGTTCTCAAGCAGGTTGATGGCCTTGCGTGACAGCAGCCTCAGGTCAGGCTCGTTGCCGGACAACAGCTCCTTGAGCAACTCCTTCTTATGCACGAAGCCCAACGGCTCATCGATACCACCTTCGCCAATCAACGGCAGACGCGAGTACGAAGAGTGCATCAGTTTCAGGCGGATCTTGTCAGCGTCGTCGCTGAGGTCGATGTAGTCGATCTCCGCGCGTGGCGTCATGACCGTACGAATCGGACGTTCTGCGAGTTGCAGGACGCCGCTGATCATCACGCGCTCACGGCGGTGGAACACCGGCCCGGTACTTTCGCCTTCCATCATGTCGATGATTTCCTCGTCGACATCTCCGGACTCCAACCGGCGACCGCCCAGCAAACGCATGACGGCATGGGCAGCCCGCTCGCGATGGGGAAGATGACCATGGTTGGACTTCTTGCTGCGCTTGCGGGCGATCTGATTGAAGACTTCGATCAGGATCGAGAAGCCGATGGCCGCATACAGATAGCCTTTTGGAATGTGGAAACCCAGGCCTTCCGCAGTCAGGCTGAAGCCGATCATCATCAAAAAGCCCAGGCACAGCATGATGACTGTGGGACGACTGTTGACGAATTTGGTCAGCGGTTTGCTGGCAATCAGCATCAGACCAATGGAGAAGATAACGGCGATCATCATCACCGACAGGTGCTCGACCATGCCTACGGCTGTGATCACTGCGTCCAGCGAGAACACTGCATCGAGTACGACGATCTGCGCCACGATGGGCCAGAACAGCGCATAGCCTGCATTGGCCGCTTTTTGGCTCACATGCCCTTCAAGTCGCTCGTGCAATTCCATCGTGGCTTTGAACAGCAGGAAAATACCACCGAACAACATGATCAGGTCGCGACCAGAGAACGTCTTGCCGAACACTTCGAAAAGAGGCTCGGTCAGTGTCACCATCCAGGAAATACTGGCCAGCAGGCCAAGTCGCATGATCAGCGCCAGCGACAGGCCGATCACCCGCGCCCTGTCGCGCTGCTCGGGCGGAAGTTTGTCGGCCAGAATGGCGATGAACACCAGGTTATCGATACCCAGTACCAGTTCCAGAACAATAAGCGTCAGCAGGCCAAGCCATGCCGTGGGATCAGCAATCCATTCCATGGGAATTATTCAGCCTCTAAAACTTGAAGAAGGTGACGAGCAGACACGACCGCACCTGTCGAATATTCATCAGCAACGACACGAGGCAAGCGAAGGGGCGAAGCGCTGGAAAGACAGGGAAGTGCGCCATATGAATAACAGGTCACTGGCCAGCCAATGGCTGAAGAAGGGAAACAACTCGGAGGTTCCTGGAGGGTGTTCATACTGTCCTGAAATTGAATGCGGGCGATGATCGTACAATACACAGATTGGTTTAGCGCGCCGAATAAGTATTACAAGACTTGACCGGCAATTGCTTGAGCGCCATCGCCGCCGCCATGCCAGGCGACGTTTTGTCGCACCCGGATTCATGACCAGTTGTCTGAGGACGCAGGATTCACGGTAGCTGACGATCATCAATTTGTTTTAAAATGTTGCCATAACGTCATTGATGCGCGGAATCGAAAAGCAGACACCTGCTGCTGTCGAACCCGACTCACACCTGACCAGAATCATAAAAAGAAAGCCCGTCATAGACGGGCTTTTTTCGTTTTCAGCTTTTGTATCAGACGCGCACGGTCGCGTCTCGGTCGAACCGTTTTCTGACATTTGAGGATCATTCCCCATGCTGCGTATTGTTGTTGTCCACCTGTTCCAATGGTTCAAGCGCCTGTCTTCCGGCCTGCTGTCTCGCGGTTCGCACAGCGGCGACTCACGCGACTTTACCCGTGAGAACGATGAGGGACGCTGGACCTTCGTTTCGGTGTTCATCATCCTGACCCTGAGCCTCTACTGCCTGGCCGGTCTGGGTTATTACGCGAAGGTCAATGTCTGGGACGGCTTTACCCAGGAACAGAAAGAAAATATCGCTCAGGCCATGGTCGTCAGCTCGCAGAATCTTTGAGCATCCTTGCCAGATCGACCGAACGGGGAAGCCAGCGCTTCCCCGTTTGCATTTCTGCTCGCTTGTCAGGGATCACTTTTTCTGCGAGAAAGCACGCCGCACTTTCAATGGAGCGCCAGCCAATGAGCAATGAACTACAGATCACTGACCTGCACCTTGGCGATGGCAAGGCGGTGGTCAAGGGTGCCTTGATCACCACCCATTACACCGGGACGCTGCAAGATGGCACGGTATTCGATTCCTCGCATGAGCGCGGCAAGCCTTTCCAGTGCGTGATCGGCACCGGGCGGGTCATCAAAGGCTGGGATCAGGGTTTGATGGGCATGAAAGCAGGCGGACGGCGCAAACTGTTCGTGCCGGCTCATCTGGCGTATGGCGACCGGAAAATGGGCGCCCATATTCAGCCTGGCGCTGATTTGAGCTTTGAGATAGAGCTGTTGGAGGTTCTGACCCGCGACGATTGAAGGTGCTACAGACCTTGATAATCGCAGCACTGCTGCCAGACCGCTCATCGTCCGGCACTGATTGCGGGTTCAACGCCGGACCTTTTGATGCAAGCATCCCTGTTCGTGGACGTCGCACATGAGCGAGCAGTCGTCCTGATCGGAAACGATCCCGGGTTTCGCAGGAAAACCCGCTGCAAGGGGCCACTACGCTGACAGCCGCCAGCCCCTTAGGGTCAAAAGGGAGCTCAGCATGATTGACGACAAGTTCAAAGACCTTACCGGCCTGACATGGAATCAGGCCGTCACGCGAACCAATGCCTTGTTCTTCGAAGCGGATGCGCTCAATGAGCGTGCTTACTCGCTGCTGCGCAGAGACACGTTGTCACCGCAACTATGGGCCGAGTTTTCAGCGACCCGAAAAGAAGCGGACGAGCGCTATGCGCGGGCACGGCTGGAGTGGCTCAGGATCAAGCGGGTTCTGAGCTCCGTGGAACGTGCCACGTATGGCCTTCAGATCTAGCGCACCCCATTAAACAGGCCCGGGCTGTGTCGGTACGGGCTTAATCCTTAAGTTTTTTGTTGAGGTACATCTGCACAAGTCGCGATGCCGGATTGCTTGTGCCGACAGAAAAAGCCATGCTCGGGGTATGGAATTCAACGACTGCTTACAGGACACCTCATGGCGCTCAACAAGTCGACCCAAGAGCTGAAAAAGCACCTCAAGGGCACGGCCACCAACCTTGAAAACACCGCAGAAGAAATTCTCAAACTCGCCTCCCAGATGAAAGAGGTCGACGTCACCTCGATTTTGCAGATGGTCAATCGCCTTTACAGCGATGCCGATCAGCTCAAGGCCTATGCCGACGAGGTCAGGGCCAAGAGGATTGTGCGCGCGAAGCCGCTATGAACGTCTGACACCTGCGTCAGGAAGTTCTATCCGACTTAGCGCTTCAGAGAGAGCGATCAATGCCACCAGCCTATACCCCAGCCCGCACTCGATACCTGGCCTTGCAGAGGCGACGCGACCGGATCGGCATGACACTGGCCGCCAGTCTCTCGGTGCTGGCAGGCATGACCGACGCTATCGGTTTCATGGCAACGGGAGACTTTGTCTCGTTCATGAGCGGCAACACCACTCGGCTCGCGGTAGCGATGGGCGAAGGTGACATGGGTACGACCGCTCGCCTGACCCTGGCCATAGTGGTCTTCATCGCAGGCAACGTGCTGGGTGTTGTTCTTGCACGACTCGGCAAGCATCGGGCTCTGCCACTGCTGCTCAGTGTGGCGACCCTGCTGTGCGCGGCCGCCGCCTGGCCGATGGAAAAGAATCTGCTGGCACTGGTCTGGGCGATCCTGGCCATGGGCATGCTCAATGCCGCTGTTGAAGAGGTCAACGGCCAGTCCGTCGGCCTGACCTACGTGACCGGCGCGCTGTCGCGGTTCGGACGAGGTCTGGGGCGCTGGTTGCTGGGTGAACGCAGACACGGCTGGCAGACTCAATTGATTCCATGGATCGGCATGTTTCTGGGTGCGGTCATCGGCGCGCTCATCGAACGTCAGCTGGGCTTGAGCGCGCTGCTGATCAGTGGTGCCCTCGCCGCCGTGCTGGGTGTTGTATCGCTGGCCATTCCTCATCAGTGGCAGCGTTCTTACATGCCACGCTGACAGAACACGCTCAACACCGCCCCATCACACGCGTTCGCAGCGACACAAATAGGTTTACCATACGCGCCTTTTTCCTGACCGACCCTGCTCATGAATGCCGAAGCGCTCACTACCCTGCAAAAGCACCTGCTCGATGCCTTGAGCAATGTCCCGACCGAAACCCGCCGGCTGTTTCATGGCCGTGGCCGCGTATGGCCGGGCCTGGAGCAGATCACGGTCGACTGGATGCAAGGGATGGTACTGGTATCGCTGTTCAAGGAACCGCAGGAATCCGAACTGGCAGACCTACAAAGGCTGCTGATGGAACTGATCGACACGCCACAATGGCAGCACAGCGCCGCTCACACCCTGTTGTTGCAACATCGCTATCTGCCACAAAGCACCACCCAATGGCTGACCGGCGACCTGATTGAAGAATGGGTCATCACCGAAAATGGCCTTCGCTATAAGGTCGATTTCGGCAAGAAGCAGAACAGCGGTCTGTTTCTCGACATGCGTTACGGTCGCGAATGGGTGCAGGCACAGGCCAGCGGCAAGCGCATTCTCAATCTGTTCGCCTACACCTGCGGCTTTTCAGTTGCCGCCATTGCCGGTGGTGCCGACCACGTGGTGAATCTGGACATGGCGCGCGGGGCACTCAATCGTGGGCGCGAAAACCATCGCCTTAATGAGCATGACTTGAGCCGCGTGACCTTTCTGGGCCACGACCTGTTCAAATCCTGGGCCAAGGTCACGCGCTCCGGTCCTTACGACTTGATCATCGTCGACCCGCCCTCCTTCCAGAGAGGCAGCTTCATGCTCGACAAGGATTACCAGCGCGTCCTGCGACGCCTGCCGGAATTGCTGGAGGAAGACGGCATGGTACTGGCCTGCATGAACGATCCGGCGCTCGGCGCTGACTTTCTGATCAAACACACAGCAACCGAAGCGCCCTGCCTGCGCTACGAGCAGCGCCTGGACAACCCGCCTGAATTCCCGGACGCCCATCCCGAGGGCGGACTTAAGGCACTGGTCTTCAAGGCTGAAGGTTTGAGCCGTTCCGGCTGGGCCTGAGTGCAAGGTGATCGATTCAATATCAGCGAACAGCATTGAATCGATCGTTTTAAACAACTGAAAACCGGCGTCAATACTTCAACTTATACACACAATAACCGGGCACAAAAGTCTGACTATTCTTAAGTGGCCGGATATTGAGGCGGGGGATCCTCGCAACTTCGCGAAATATTTTTCCGCCCCTATAGTTTTTTATCTACACGCCGCTAAAGTAATACTCGTCACGTCATCATTTACACACCCCATTGCCGTAGCGTGACGAATAAAGGGGATCCAATAATGACAATAAGAAATATCGGTCTACGCCTCAGGGCACTTTTCAGTTTCGGCGTTGTTTGTCTTCTGCTTGCAGGCCTGGGCGGGGTCGCGGTGCATAAGATGAATGGCATTTACGATTCAGTCACTCAACTACAGCACGACTGGCTGCCCAGTGTCAGGCAGGCCGGTCGTATCGAGTCTGCAGGCTTGGTGTATAGGCTCGATGCACGACGCTTCGTCATGGACGAAGACAGGCAGTCCGCCGCGTCCGTCAACAAGTTGAACGGCCTCAAGAAAAACTTGCTGAGCGCGACCGACCTTTATGCACCGATGGTCTCAAGCCCGGGAGAAGAACAGGCGTATCGACAAGTTAAAAATGACGCACAGGCGTACACGGGCAAGATTGATGAGTTGATTGAACTGAGTAAAGTTAAATCCAACAGCGAATTATTCGCATTTATCCGTGACACCACCAGCCCGCAAGCCAAGGCGCTGCAAAGTTCTATCGAAGCGCTGATCGAAGTGAATATGAAAGGCGCCGAACAATCGGGTCAAGTCGCGGATCAAGACTTTAAAATGGGGCTGACGATGACCATCGCGTTAATCGTGCTGGCCGTTATCATTACCGTGATTGTTGCCATGCTGTTTATTCGCAGCATTACTCTGCCTGTAAAGGCCTTGCTGGCGTCCACGCAAAAGATTGCTGAGGGAGACTTGCGCACCACTGTTGCCATCAACGGCCGCGACGAACTGACCGAACTGCAAACAGCAACGGCGGCCATGCAGGCGAGCCTCAAGAGCACGATCCAGCATATTTCCGAGTCGTCCGGTCGGTTGGCGTCTGCCGCCGAGGAAATGAACGCCATTACACAAGAATCCACACGCGGTATTCAGCGCCAGACGATGGAAACCGAACAGGCCGCCACGGCGGTCAATCAGATGACCGCAGCCATTGAGGAAGTCGCACGAAATGCAGTCGCGGCATCGGCCTCTACCCAGACGTCCGAGCGCTCTGCGCAAACCGGTCAGGACTGCGTGAACCAGACCATTGGCGCACTCGAAAAGCTCAGTGCTACGGTCGATCGTACTGGCACTGAGGTGGAGGGCCTGGCCCATCAGGCGCAAAACATTGCCAAGGTTGTAGACGTCATCCGCGCCATTGCCGAACAGACCAACCTGCTGGCACTCAACGCAGCCATCGAGGCGGCCCGTGCCGGGGAGCAGGGTCGCGGTTTTGCCGTGGTGGCCGACGAAGTCCGGGCGCTGGCCCATCGCACCCAGACCTCGACTCAGGAAATCGAGCAGATGATTCAGAGCATTCAGAAGGATTCGACCGACGCCGTCCAGTCTATGAAACAGAGCAACGAAGAAACCGACGCCACATTGTTGATCGCCCAGCAGGCTGGCGTGGCGATCAAGGAAATAACCACGTCGATCACCCAGATCAACGAGCGCAACCTGATGATTGCCACGGCCTCGGAACAGCAGGCCCATGTTGCGCGGTCGGTGGATGAAAACCTGGTGAGCATTCGTGATCTTTCCGTACTGAGTTCCTCCGCCGCCAGCCAGACCTCGACAGCCAGTCAGGAGCTGTCCAGGCTTGCCGTGGATCTGAATCGACTGGTGTCCAGATTTTCCGTTTGACCGGCGGGCCGGAACATTCAGGGAACGACGGTTCTGCCCATCCCAATCCCGTCATGATGGGTGGTTTTTGTGCTGAAACGTATTCCAATGACCGAGCTTCGCCTCGGCATGTACGTCCATGAATTGTGCGATCTACAGGCGCAGCAGCATTTTCTGAGCAAGAGCTTTCTGCTCAGGCACGAAGGCGATCTGCAGCGTATCCGAGAGACCGGCGTCGGCTGGATTTCGATAGACCTGAGCCGCAGCGTGCTGCTCGCACCCGAGCAAACGGCGCACCCGCGACCCCAGGTGCCGCAAGGGCCTGTGCCACTGTCTGAAGAAGTCCAGAGTGCGCTAGCATTGTGCCGCCGCGCCAAAGCTGTGGTGACGCGCCTGATCACTGACGTGCGCATGGGCCGGATTGCCGAGGTTGCTGAGATCCGCGATCTGGTCGCCGAGGTCTCGGACTCACTGTCCCGCCATCCCGACGCCTTACTGGGCATGGCGCGCCTGAAGGGTGCTGACGAATACACTTACCTGCATTCTCTGGCGGTATGCGCCCTGATGATTGGCCTGGCCCGTCAACTGGCGTTGCCCGACAAGCTGGTGCGTGAAGCCGGGATGGCGGGTCTGCTGCTGGACATCGGCAAACTCGACATCCCCAACGCCATTCTTAGCAAAACGGGCACACTGAGCGAAGAAGAACTGGCCGTCATACGCAGCCATCCTGCCAACGGTGCCAGGCTGTTGGGCCTCAATAACCAGTTCAGTGAACGGATACTCGATGTCTGTCTGCATCACCACGAACGTTACGATGGCTCCGGCTACCCGGATAAACTGGCGGGCTCGCAGATCAGCCTGTTTGCCCGCATGGGTGCGATCTGCGATGTGTATGACGCAATGACCTCAGAGCGCCCGCACCAGCGCCGTCAGGGCCCGGCCGAGTCGATTGGCCGGATGGCCGGGTGGGTCGGGGCGTTTGACGAGAAAGTCTTCCATGCCTTCGTCAAATGTGTCGGCATTTATCCGGTCGGCTCACTGGTTCGCCTGCAAAGCGGCAACCTCGGCGTCGTGGTGGAGCAGAACCCGACTTCCCTGCTCACGCCCAAGGTCAGGGTGTTCTTCTCGGCGCAGCGCAAAGTACCTATCGAGCAGAGGCTGATCGACCTGTCGATGGCCGACGAACCTGAGCGGATCGTCGGCCGCGAATGCGCAAGATACTGGGGTTTCAAGCATCTTGATGCGCTATGGACGGGGCTGCCAGAGCAACAGACGTCGCGCAGTGGATAACCACCCGGCTCTTTTTCCGTGCTACTCCACCTGCCCGAACACCTGGCTTGGCCGTCTAAGGGAGGGGTCGAACGGGTTGATCCGGGCACTGACTGCCGCTGCCTCACGCTTGAGCAGTTCTACGACGGTCAGCAGGCGATCCGGGCCCAGACGGTCGCTGATGGTCGCCACACTGAGCGCCGCCACCGCACGGCCATTGCGGTCCAGAATCGGTACCGCAAGACCAGCCATGCCAGGCAATGCGCCCGTGTTACGCGCTGCATAACCGAGACGCCTCACGTTCTCGACTTCCGAGCGCAGAAAGACTTCGTCATACAGATGGAAGTCCTTGAGTCTGGGCAGGTTGTAGGCGATCACCGTTTCGCGCTCGTCTTCGGGCAGGAAGGCCAGAATCGCCAGACTGCCCTGCCCCACACCCAGCGCAACGCGTCCGCCGATATCGCCGGTAAAGGTGCGAATCGGATAAGGCCCTTCACTGCGATCCAGGCAGATCGCGTCAAAGCCACTGCGCGCCAGCAAAAACAGTGAATCCCCAAGCGATGCGGACAGGCGTAACAGACTGGGCCTGACCAGATCGCGCAGATTGCCCGTGTTGCCTGCCTTGGCGGCCAAGGCGAAGAACTCGATGCTCAGTCGATAGCGTTTGCTGAGTAGATCCTGCTCGACCATGCCCTCGTCCATCAGGCTGCGTAGCAGGCGATGTGTGGTGGGCTGAGACAGACCGACGCGCTGCGCCAGTTGAGTGACCCGCTCACCGCCCTCGTCGCACTCGCCCAGACAACGCAGCACCGCGAACAGCCGCGAGACCGCACCGACGCCGACATCCTTTGGCTCACTATTCCGATCAGTGGAATCCTGTATGTTATTAATCATAATAAATTCCACCTGATGAATTAATACGAAAAAAGATGTTGCTCAGTGAAATTGCCCATTGAGTGCATCCTAGCCTTCGTCCTACTCTCAGTCCACAGGGGCGATTTGAACAATCACCGGTAGCCGACCCAGATCGAGCACCAACGTCCATAGCTGCATGACTTCACTTCGCATCTGCCCATGACAAACGCGTGCCTCGGCGCGCATGCATAAAAGGTGGAAGCAGGCATGGCATTTCTGCAGCTCGAAGGTCTCTCCAAACGCTACGGCTCGATAGACGCCGTTGTCGCGACCAACCTGAATGTGGACAAGGGCGAGTTCGTCTCGCTGCTGGGCCCGTCCGGTTGCGGTAAAACCACCACCTTGCAGATGATCGCAGGCTTCGTCGACGTCAGTGACGGACGCATCGTGCTCGACGGGCGAGACATTACTCACGCCAAACCCAGCAGCCGTGGCCTGGGCGTAGTCTTTCAGAGTTACGCGCTGTTCCCGCACATGACGGTCGCCGACAACGTGGCGTTCGGCCTGCGCATGCGCAAAGTGCCAACTGCCGAGCTACAGAACAGGGTCAGCAAGGTCTTGAAGCTGGTGCGCCTCGATCAACATGCCGAGCGCTACCCGCGCGAATTGTCCGGAGGACAGCGTCAGCGTGTGGCACTGGCGCGGGCATTGGTGATCGAGCCGCCGGTGCTGCTGCTTGACGAACCGCTGTCCAACCTGGACGCCAATCTGCGCGAAGAAATGCAGTTCGAGATTCGCCGTATCCAGAACGAAGTGGGCATCACCACACTGATGGTTACTCATGACCAGGCCGAAGCGTTGTCGATCAGCGATCGGGTGGTGGTCATGCAGGCCGGGCGTATCACCCAGATCGACGAACCCTACACACTCTACGAGCACCCACGCACGCGCTTCATTTCCGGTTTCGTGGGCAAGGCCAACCTGTTGCAGGGCGATCTGGACAGCAGCGGCGCACCACAAATACGCCAGTTGCCGGGTGAAGGCACGCTAACCCTCAGCCTGCGGCCGGAAAAGATTGATCTGGTGGCGCCGGGCTGCGGACGTCTGTCAGGGCGCGTCGTCACCCGTTATTTTCTCGGCAGCCAATGGCTGTACAGCATTCAGACCGGCGTCGGTGAATTGACGGTCGTGCGCCGCAATGACGGTCAGGCGCCACTGGAAAAAGGCGCAGCCGTCGGGCTGGACTGGTCGTCCGAGCTGCTGCGCGTACTGGCCGCCGACGAGGTGCACGCATGAGCCTGATGACCCAAATGCGTCAGGGCAGGCGCGGTTACTGGCTGTCAGCGCCTGCGCTCGCGCTTTACATAGGCTTGCTGGTGTTGCCACTGGGCCTGACGCTGTTGCTGTCGTTCAACGTGTTCGACTATCAGGTCGGCGTCAAAAGCGACAGCTACACGCTGGACAACTACGGTGCGGTACTGACCGACAGCTACTTCTACGAAATTTTTCTGCGCACCTTCTGGATCAGCGCGCTCGTGACCCTGCTCTGCGTGGTGATCGGCGTGCCCGAGGCCTACATCCTGAGCCGCATGGGCACGCCGTGGCGTTCGATCTTCCTGATTCTGATCCTCACCCCGCTGCTGATTTCGGTGGTGGTCCGGGCGTTTGGCTGGAGCCTGTTGCTGGGCGCAGACGGGCTGATCAATCAGGGCATCCAGGCCATGGGCGGACGGCCTGTCAAACTGCTGTATACGCCGTTCGCGGTGATCATCGCGCTGGTCCACGTCATGTTGCCGTTCATGATCATTCCGGTCTGGACCTCGCTGCAGAAGCTTGACCCGACAGCCGAGCAGGCCGCGCTTTCGCTGGGCGCCAGTCAGGCCAAAGTGATGCGCCTGATCGTGTTGCCGCAGGTCATGCCCGGTGTGCTGTCCGGTTCGCTGATCGTCTTTGGTCTCGCCGCCAGCTCGTTTGCCATTCCCGGCCTGCTGGGCGGAAGACGCCTGAAAATGGTCGCGACGGTGATCTACGACCAGTACCTGTCGGAACTCAACTGGCCCATGGGCGCGACGCTGGCCGTGGCACTGCTGCTGGTGAACCTGCTGGTGATGCTGTCGTGGAACCGCATGATTGAAGGCCGCTACAAGAAATCCCTGGGGGAATGATTCATGTCCAAGAACGGTCCTCTGGCCCTGTCGTTTCATGCGTTGGTCGTGGTGTTCATGATGGCGCCGCTGGTGGTCGTCTGCCTGGTGGCGTTCACCCCGGAAAACACCCTGAGCCTGCCCACCACAGACTTCTCACTGCGTTGGTTCAAGGCGGTGTTCGAACGGGCGGACTTCATCGATTCGTTCTATAACAGCCTGATACTGGCCTTTATCTCGGCCACGCTGGCGACCCTGATTGCAGTGCCCGCAGCCCTGGCAATCACCCGGCACACTTTTCCGGGACGCAACTTCTTCAACGCCCTGTTTCTGTCACCGATCATCATTCCGCACCTGGTGCTGGGTGTCGCAATGCTGCGTCTGTTCGCCTTGATGGGCGTCAACGGCAGCTTCACGTGGTTGATCTTCGCTCACGTGCTGGTGATCACGCCTTACGTATTGCGGCTGGTGCTGGCGGCGGCCATTGGTATTGATCGCAGTGCCGAACACGCTGCCGAATCGCTCGGTGCCAGCCGCTTCACGCTGTTTCGCCAGATCACCCTGCCGATGATTCTGCCGGGCGTTGCGGGCGGCTGGCTGCTGGCGTTCATCAACAGTTTCGACGAGGTGACCCTGTCGATCTTCGTCACCTCCCCCGCCACACAGACCCTGCCAGTGCGCATGTACGTCTACGCCACCGAATCCATCGACCCGATGATGGCGGCTGTGTCGGCGCTGGTCATTGCCCTTACGGCAGCCACCATGATCCTGCTCGACCGCGTCTATGGGCTGGACCGCGTGCTGGTTGGCAAACACTGATTACGGGGCTGGAGCATATTAATGGCACTGCTTAAACGACTCGCCGAACAGGAACGTCCGGCCTTGCGCTTTACGCTCGATGGACAGCCAGCCACAGGTCTGCTCGGCGATACATTGCTGACAGCAGTCCTCACGGCCAGTGATCACTTGCGCGGCAGCGACTTCAGCGCAGAGCCGCGTGCAGGCTTCTGCATGATGGGCGCGTGCCAGGATTGCTGGGTTCGTCTGGGCGATGGTCAGCGGGTGCGTGCCTGCTCGACGCTTCTGGAGGCTGGCCAGACAGTCAGCCGTGAACCGGGACGCCGTTTTTCCGAGGAACCGCAATCGTGAGCAACGATAAGGTTGTCATCATCGGCGCAGGGCCTGCAGGCATCCGGGCTGCGCAGACGCTCCTGGCTCATGGCATCAAGGCGTGTCTGATCGACGAGGGCCTGCGCGGCGGCGGACAGATCTACCGTCGCCAGCCTGAAAACTTCAAGCGCTTGCCGAAAGACCTCTACGGCCTGGAAGCAAACAAGGCTGTCGCTGTCCATCAGACGCTGGATGCATTGACCAGCAGCATCGACTATCGGCCCCGGACGCTGGTCTGGAGTGCTGAAGAGGGACGTCTCGACACCTTGCAGGATGGCCGTTGCGGACATGTCGATTACACGCACCTGATCGTGGCCACAGGCGCGACCGACCGGATTCTGCCTGTACCCGGGTGGACCCTGCCCGGCGTGTACAGCCTCGGCGCGGCGCAGATCGCTCTTAAATATCAGGGCTGCGCCATTGGTGAGCGTGTGGTGTTCTGCGGCAGCGGGCCGTTGCTGTATCTGGTCGCTTATCAATACGCCAAGGCCGGTGCCAAGGTGTTGGCGGTGCTGGACAGCGCACCGTTTTCCGCACAGTGCCGCGCCCTTCCCGCCCTGCTCGGCCAACCCGTAACCCTGGCCAAGGGCCTGTATTACCGCGCCTGGCTGACAGCACATGGCATCCCGGTGCATCAAGGCGCGCACCTGACGCGTATCGACGGTGAGCAACGGGTCGCGGGCGTGAGCTGGAAGCGCAATGGCCAGAACAAAAATCTGGACTGCGACGCCGTGGCCTTCGCCCATGCCCTGCGCAGCGAAACCCAACTCGCCGATCTGATCGGCTGCGCCTTTGACTGGAGCCCTCTGAACCGCGCCTGGCTGCCGGTTCGCGACGAGGCCGGGCGTAGCAGCGTGGCGCAGGTATATCTGGCGGGCGACGGGGCCGGAATCATGGGTGCAGATGCGGCCGAAATGGCTGGCGAGCTGGCGGCGTTGAGCCTGTTGCAGGACGGCGGTCGTCAGGTGGATGAGCACCGTGTCGGCAGCCTGAACGTACAGCTCAAGCGCATCGAGCGCTTTCGTCATGGACTGGAAACCGCTTTCCCGTTCCCGGACGACTGGGCGACCCTCGTGCCCGACGAAACGCTGATCTGCCGCTGCGAGGAAGTCAGTGCAGGCGATATTCGCCGCACAGTTCAGGACGGCCATTGGGAAATGAATCGCGTCAAGGCCATGTGCCGGGTCGGCATGGGACGCTGTCAGGGTCGGATGTGCGGTCTGGCCGCGGCCGAGCTGGTCGCCTGTGAGAGCGGTCGCCCGGTGCAGCAGGTCGGTCGTCTGCGCGGGCAATCGCCAATCAAGCCGATTCCGTTCGGCGTGGAGACGCAGCCATGAGTACGCTCATCGAGACCGACGCACTGATCATCGGCGGCGGCATTGTCGGGGCCTCGGCGGCGCTGGTGCTGGCCCGTAAAGGAAAGCGCGTCGCCCTGCTGGAACGCGACTTCTGCGGTTCACACTCCAGCGGCGTGAACTACGGCGGCGTCCGACGTCAGGGTCGCCCACTTTCGCAGTTGCCACTGTCTCAACGTGCGCATCAGATCTGGGGCAACCTGGCAGACCTGATCGGCATTGATGGCGAATACCAGCGCTCCGGGCACCTGAAACTCGCTCGCAGCGAGCAGGACATGGATGCGCTGCGAGCCTATGCGCAGGCCAGCCAGGGCTTCGGGCTGGACTTGCAGTTACTGGATCGCGCTCAATTGCGCGCACGGTTCCCTTGGGCCGGCGATGTCGCGGTCGGGGCCTCGCTGTGCGCCGATGACGGACACGCCAACCCGCGTCTGGTGTCGCCCGCTTTCGCTCGCGCCGCATGTCTGGCCGGCGCTCAGGTCTTCGAGCAGGCGCAGGTGACGCAGGTCAGCCATGACGGAGGTGCTTTCATCGTCGAAACCGCTAATGGCTTGAAACTGCGCGCGCCATGGCTGCTCAACTGCGCCGGTGCCTGGGCCGGGCAACTGGCGGCGCAGTTCAACGAACCAGTGCCCATGTATTCCGGCCACCCGGCCATGCTAGTGACCGAGCCATTGCCGATGTTCATGGACGTCAGCACGGGCGTCGAAGGTGGCGGCATTTACGCCCGCCAGGTGGCGCGAGGCAACTGCGTACTGGGCGGCGGCCAGGGCTTTGCGCTCGATCCGGCGCGCGCGCGACCGGGTCAGGCCGCTGTGCTCGACATCCTGCGCCACGCTGTCGAACTGTATCCGCCGCTCAAAGGCGCTCAGGCCATCCGCACCTGGAGCGGCACCGAGGGGTATCTGCCGGATCGTGAACCTGTGCTGGGCCCCAGCCTGACCCAACCGGGCCTGCTGCACGGCTTTGGTTTTGCAGGCGCGGGATTTCAGATCGGTCCGGCGGCAGGCGAAGCGCTGGCCGAGTGGGTCTGCGCCGGTCGTTCGTCGATACCGCTGGACGCGTTTTCAATCGGCAGATTCCGGGCCGAACAACCCGATTTGCTCACAGACTCAAACCTGATCGTCACACCCCGCACTGTCCCTGAACCCGTTTCGAACGTCATCCCATTGCACAGAGGAAGGTCGCCTTTATGAACATTGCCAAACGTGTCGCCCTCACCGGTCTGTCTTGCCTGCCCCTGGCGGCCTTGCTCACGTCCATGCCTGCCAGCGCCGAGACCACGCTCTACCTGGGCATGAACGGCGGAACGATGGAGCGCCTATACGCCGATCAGGTGCTGCCTGCCTTCGAGAAGGCCAATAACGTGAAAGTCGTCATCGTGCCCGGCACATCAGCCGATATCCTGGCCAAGGTTCAGGCCAGCAAGGACAACCCGCAGATGCATGTCATGTTCCTTGACGACGGCATCATGTATCGGGCGATTTCCATGGGCCTGTGCGACACCCTGCAGCCCAGTGCGGCGTTGAGTGATCTGCCGGCCAAGGCAAATATCAAGGAGCAGGCAGCAGCCGTCAGCCTTGGTGTCACGGGGCTGGCTTACAACACGCGCATGTTCAAGGAAAAAGGCTGGGCTGCACCGACCTCCTGGATGGACCTGGCGGACAAGCGTTTTAAAGACAAAGTAGTGTTTCAGTCGCTGGCTTCATCGACCTTCGGCCTGCATGGCTTCTTGATGTTCAACCGCATTCAGGGCGGCAGCGAGAAGGACGTCGAGCCAGGCTTCAAGGCGTGGCCGAAAACCGTCGGCCCGAACGTGCTGGAATACATCGCAAGCTCGGCGAAGATTTCCGAGATGGTGCAGACCGACGAAGCCGCGCTGTTCCCGCTGACGCCTACTCAGGTGACCGCCTTGAAGATCAAGGGTGTGCCAGTGGAGTACGCCGCGCCCAAGGAAGGTGCCGTAGTATTGAACGTGGCCGAATGCGCCATCGCCCACAACACCCAGCCTGAGCTGGCGCAAAAGCTTGCGGCTTATCTGCTGACGCCAGAAGCACAGGCCCCGGCGCTGGAATTCGGCGATCAGATCCCGTCCAACCCGAAAACCCCGACCACTGACAAGACCCGCAGTCAGGTCGAGGCGATGAACACGTACCTGGAAACCGCTGTGACTATCGATTGGGACCAGGTGAACCAGATTCGTCCGGAGTGGAATGCACGCTGGAGTCGCAGTATCGAGCGGTAGTCTCGACTGACGCAGCATGATGAGCCTGTCTCTACACTGGTCGCGCTCAGCCCGGAAGACACTCAAAACAGGGCTAAAACGAGAGTGTCTGACTGAATGCATACCTCGTGGGAGGCGGCTTGCCGGCGATGCTTTTTCTGAAGCGAACCATCAGCGGTTGAGCTGACACCATCGCCGGCAAGCCGCCTCCCACAGTTCGTTGGTTGCAGCAAGATTTGCGCATAACGATGTGCGCGGAACACGAGAACGATCAGCGAGCAGTACGTCCATCGATTGATTAACAAATTATTTCAACTTATTTCCCCTAACGGCAGTCCCAAAGTAACGCCCTCTTTTCAAGGCGCTTTCACGGCGACTTCCCCACTATGAGTTTCATCATTTGCATGAGCGTGCTCGGCGCGCTGTTGATGCTATTGGCATTGACGTCTTCCTACCTGCGCTGGATGCCGGTCACCACGTCGGCGTTGTGCCTGGCTTTTGGCTTTGGCATTGGTCCGATGGGACTAGGTGTGCTGGATCTGGACTTCAAAGAGTCCTATGAATGGCTCGAACGCCTGACCGAAGCTGCGGTGCTGTTTTCGTTGTTCAGTACAGGCATCAAGTTGCGCCTGCCACTGCACTGCAAAGCCTGGCATACCGCCTATTGGCTGGCAGGGCCGGTGATGCTGGCATCAATTGCAGGCGTCTCCATCGCCGCCCACTACCTGTTCGGCCTGACGTGGGGAATCGCATTGCTGCTGGGCGCTATGCTTTCGCCGACAGATCCGGTGCTGGCGGGAATGGTGCAGGTGAACAATGCACAGGATCAGGACCGTCTGCGCTTCGGCCTGTCCGGCGAAGCCGGGCTAAACGACGGAACGGCGTTCCCCTTTGTGCTCTTCGCGCTGCTGTACCTGAGTTCTGGAGAGACCACCACAGACTGGCTGCAGTTGTGGTTTATCAAGCATCTGATCTGGGCGGTGCCCGCCGGTCTGCTGATTGGTTACGGCATGGGCCGGGGCGTCGGGCATCTGATGATCTTCCTGCGGATCAGAAATGCCGACAGCACGTCCTCGCCCAATGACTACCTGGCGCTGGCGCTGATCGCGCTGTCCTACGTGGTGGCGCAAAGCGTGGATGCGTTCGGGTTTCTCTCGGTATTCGCCGCAGGCGTCGGTCTGCGTCAGGCGGAAGCACGCGTCACCCGTTCCGAATTACCTTCCGAACACGTTGCGCAACCCGTGCTCGGCCACATGACCGCTTCGCTTGAAAAAGGCACAGTGGTCGAGGCCAAAGATCTCAGCGATTCGCAGCTCGCCGCCGGTGTCATGATGGGCGATATGCTGGCGTTTGGCAGCCTGGTCGAGCGGGCCATGGAAGTGCTGCTGATCACGCTGCTGGGCGCAGCTTTGGCGGTTTATTGGGACTGGCGCGCCATCGGTTTGGGGCTGGCGCTGTTCTGCGTCATTCGGCCAGTGAGCGTATGGTTTCTGATCAGCAAACGGCTGCTCAACAATAGCCAAAAGGCGCTGGTGGGCTGGTTCGGCATACGCGGTATCGGCAGCCTGTATTACTTGTGTTTTGCACTCTCCCACGGACTGTCCGACGACATCGGTCATCTCGTGATTGGCATGACACTGTCGGTCGTCGCACTCAGCATTCTGGTGCATGGCATCAGTATCCAGCCGCTGCTGGAGCGCTATGAGCGCAGTTCCCGGGCCAATACCGCTCCAGAATAACGGCAGCGCGTACTGCCATAGAGCAAGTCGATGAGACCATTGGAACAAGCGATTGGACTGCGGCATTTCGACTCGGTAGCGTGGATGGCATGAAGCCAGTGCAATCGCCGTGACCTGTCGCTACTATGGGTCTGCAATGTGATGCTTAATAAATCAAACTCCTTCAGTGCGTCGGCGTCCAAATCGGGCAAGCCATTCATTGATCGATCAAGTAAGAAGGTGAAATGTCAGAACCCGTCCTGATGGACCGCTTTGCCCGCAAAGTCGACTATCTGCGCATGTCGGTAACCGACCGGTGCGATTTCCGTTGCGTGTATTGCATGGCCGAAGAGATGACGTTTCTGCCTCGTCAACAGATTCTTTCGCTTGAAGAGATCCTGCAGGTTGCCGAGCGTTTCGTGGCGCTGGGAACGCGCAAGATTCGTCTGACCGGTGGCGAGCCGCTGGTGCGCGCCGGTGTCGTGGGCCTGTGTGAGCGAATCGCTGCCCTGCCCGGCCTTCGCGAACTGTGCATGACCACCAATGGCTCGCAACTGGACAAGCTGGCTGCGCCGCTTTTCAACGCAGGCGTCACGCGTCTGAACATCAGCCTCGACAGCCTGGACCCGGCCCGTTTTCGTGAATTGACCCGCACCGGCGACCTGAACAAAGTCATCGCCGGTATCGACGCCGCCAATGCAGCAGGTTTCACTCATACCAAGCTCAACTGCGTGGTGATGCAGGGCCGCAACGATCATGAGGTCAACGACCTGCTGGCCTTCGCGATTGATCGCAATCTGGATGTGTCGTTCATTGAAGAGATGCCGCTGGGCGTCATCAGCGAGCACAGCCGTGCTGAATCGTTCTGCTCCAGCGATCAGGTTCGCGAGCGCATTGCCGAGCGCTACACGCTCGTACCTTCCACCGATTCCACGCAAGGCCCGTCACGTTACTGGCGGCTGGCTGAAGCACCCGGGATTCGTATCGGTTTTATCTCGCCGCACAGTCACAACTTCTGCAGCACCTGCAACCGGGTTCGCCTGACGGTCGAAGGCCGCTTGCTGCTGTGCCTGGGCAACGAGCACTCGGTAGACCTCAAGTCTGTACTGCGAGCCAATCCCGGTGAGCCGCACAAACTGGAAAAGGCGATCATCGACGCCATGCAGATCAAGCCCTGGAGCCACAACTTCACCCATGATGATGGTGTGCAGGTGGTGCGCTTCATGAACATGACCGGCGGCTGACGCCGGTCTTTCACTATTTCGCAGCGTCCTGCTTGCGGAAAAACAGGGTGACCTGCCCGACCTCGACACCCAGCTTGGTCATGGATGAACGGTTGGCCATGGTTTGCTTGTCGATCAGGTACATCCAGTCGTCCAGGCTGACGTCATACTCAGTGCCGTCCACCGGCAGTCTCAGCACATAACGCCAGTGAAAACTGTTGCCTGAGACCTCTCCTGTGGCCACGCCGACCACATCACCGGCTGTGCCCGTCCAGCGACCCGGTCCGTCCGGGCGCAAGCGCCATTCGCGAACCTGCTGGGTGCCGTCGCTGTAGCTGAACGCCTCATGCATCACCAGCACTTCACCCTCGCTGCGGCCGTTGATGATCACGTGAAAGCGTTTGGTGACTTCGCCCGAGCGCTTTTGGAACATACCCCAGGCTTCAACGCGACCGGTGAAGTACTCACGAAGGTCGAGTTTCGGCGTTTCCTGACTGTAATGGCTAACGGGAACGCCACCACAGCCCGCGAGAAGCGATCCGAGACAGAGCAGTAACAACCACTTTCTGAGCATGAGCCCTCCATGAATTTTCAAGATTCCGCCTTGCCCAGCAAACGTTCCCTGAGCTCCGGATTACGGGTTTTAGGATCAAGCCAGATCAGAAAGAATGCCTTGGCGAAGGCGCTGTCAGGCACGACATGCTGCAGTTTCTCCCCCACATAAAATCGCGCTTCGCGTCCCGGTACATAAACGCCCGTGATTTTCATGCCGGGCTGCACGTCGACAAATGACTGGTCCATCTGCTGGCGCCACGTCTTGAGCTGTTCGGCAGTAACAGCCGAACCTGAGATACGCTTGATTTCATCAATGCTGGCATCGACCAGATCTTCCCGGTCGATGGCACGGTGATAGGTGAGTTCAAGCGCCATTGGCGCATCGACATTGAAGGGTTTCGCAGGGCTGAACAGCCTGGCTGAATAGATTCGAAATCCGAACAACGTAAGCTCGCCGGATCCTACGACCTGCGCGTCAGGCAGTGCTTCACGCCAGCTGGCATGAGCACCACCGCTGATCAGCAGCAGGACCAACAACCATCTCGGCACAACCATTGTCAGCCTCGGGCAGATCCCGTCGGTGTGGGCGCCAACGGGTGTATGTAAATGAGGTGAGCCAGCGGTGTGGTCTATACCGAAACCGGCAAAAACAGCGCCATACGCGCTGACTCAGTGGTAAAAATCTATACCAGTCAAATCGCTTTGTACAACAATACGACAATCTTTTTTTCAGTTTTGAAACAGTCCGCACCGTAACGTTATCGAAACTGTTACAAATCCTCCAATTAGCGCCCTCTTAAGAGATTCAATGTGCACTCGGTCATCAGACAACAGGTAACCCCAAATGCAGCGAGAGCTGACGATGGTGAATACCTGTCAACGTCGATAATAAACAACGCGTACACACTGACAGCGTAGACACACTATTTAAAGTCGCCACGCCTGGATAATTGATTATATATAACCAAACATCCTTTAAAAAAGCCGGACCGTAAAAAGTCTGCCTGCATGTTGACATGGAGGCAGACTTTCCAACCGGCCAAAAGACGTTATTGAAACCTGTGTACTAACGACTCGACCGCATCAAGCGACTCGACTGTGTGCTTGACGGCGACTGTTATGCCATTCGGTCTTGAGCGCCTGCAGCGTGCTTTCCATGTAGGCACGATCGGCGGCGGCCTTCTTGCCAACGTAGCCCAGGCCTCGGCGGAACATGCCCAGCGCGGCGCGCAGCTCAGGATGAGCCTCGCGGAAATCATCGTCGTGCGTGTGCGGAGTCATAGGGTCTACATGCACTTCGCCGGAATCGGCAATCCATGCAATATGGTTATCAAGTGTGTCTTTGCGGGCGGCAAACAGACGAGCCAGTTCATCAATATTCGGCTGCTGATTCATGTTCATGTTGATGCTCCTTCGCTCGTAAGCAGTT
Source organism: Pseudomonas triticifolii (assembly GCF_014358015.1). GTDB lineage: Bacteria > Pseudomonadota > Gammaproteobacteria > Pseudomonadales > Pseudomonadaceae > Aquipseudomonas > Aquipseudomonas triticifolii. The sequence continues at coordinate 721,359 of NZ_JACONV010000001.1, forward strand.
CAATGGTTGATACATCAAGTTCATGTGCCAGACGATTCATGCACGAAACACGATGATGTGTTCGTCGAATGCAGATCCAGCCCTCAAGGAAATGCAGGTAGCCTTGATGCAAAGCCGCTACATGGCAGCGTCATCGAAGAGAGAAGAAGTCGCGAAACCCAAAGACCTGACGATCATTTATGATCCACCACAAGCATCTTGAGGATGTTTCGCCAGCTTCTCGCCTGTTTCGACGATCATGCCAGGTCAGCTTCATCAATCTGCCTTGTGGGCAGCCTACATCCGGGAACATCTCGACGGCTTGCCGAGCCTGTTCAATACATCTTTGCGGTGCTCCCGATCAGGGAGACAGCTGCATAATGCAAAAGGAAACCGGGGGCGTCAATCATTATGTAGTGATATTTTTAATGCACTACATAATTGTCCGACAAGAACGAAAATAAGGCGCAGTGACCGTTTGGTCACTGCGCCATTGATGCGCGGGGGTTATGGATGAGGGTTAACGAGCGGTAAAAGCGCTGTAGCTGTTCATCAGGTTGCGGTAGTTCGGAATACGCTGAGACAGCAGGTTGGCCAGGCCTTCCATGTCATTGCGCCAGTCAACCTGCAGCTCGCAGGCCACCGAGAACCAGTTGACCAATTGCGCACCGGCCGCGCTCATGCGCGCCCAGGCTGCCTTCTGAACAGTCTCATTGAACGTGCCCGACGCATCGGTCACCACAAACACTTCGAAACCTTCAGCCAGTGCGCACAAGGTCGGGAATGCAACGCAAACGTCCGTCACCACGCCCGCGATGATCAGCTGTTTGCGGCCAGTCGCCTTGACCGCTGCGACGAAATCCTCGTTGTCCCATGCATTGATCTGGCCGGGGCGCGGAATGTAAGGCGCGTCCGGGAACATTTCCTTGAGTTCAGGCACCAGCGGACCGTTGGGACCGTTTTCAAAACTAGTGGTCAGGATGGTAGGCAGACCAAAGAACTTGGCCAGGTCGCCCAGTGCCAACACGTTGTTCTTGAACTCATTGGGAGAAAAGTCCTGCACCAGTGAAATCAGGCCGGTCTGATGATCGACCAGCAGAACCGCGGCATCGTCTTTGTTCAAACGGTTGTAAGGGGTTGCAGTGCTCATGATTGACTCCTATTAGGGTTGTCGCTAATGGCACAGGGCGCAACGGCCCCGTGCAGTCCTGGGTAATTGGGTCAGAAGGCGAAGCAGGAGCAGCCGAACGCGCCCCAGAAACCCTGGAAGTCGCTGACCGGCGCACTGGAAAGCCGCGCCCGTTCATGGCTGTGGACGTGAACGGCGCAAGGGCCGCTGCACTGATGTACCTGGGCGAGCATCGGCGAGGCCGGACGCCAATGGCCTGGAACCCTGGCCACCGGCGACCAGTCCGGCAGTACCGGCAGGCTGGGTGGCGCCAGGGTTTCGAAGTCGCCGCTGCCGTACACAACCTTGCCGTCGACGACCGTCAGCACCGATTCGATCCACTTGATGGCTTCAGGCTCGACGCTGAAGTAATCCGCCGAAAGTGCCACAACATCCGCCAGTTGCCCGACCTTGATCTGGCCTTTCTTGCCCTGCTCGGACGAGAACCAGGCACTGCCGTGGGTGAACAGTTCCAGCGCGGTCTCGCGTGGCAGCCCTTCGGGATAGAGTTCCAGACCGCCAACCGTGCGGCCGCTGACCATCCAGTAAAGCGAGGTCCAAGGGTTGTAGCTGGACACTCGCGTGGCGTCGGTACCTGCGCCCACCGGCACGCCTTCGGACAACATGCGCTTGATCGGTGGCGTCATCTCGGCGGCCTTGGCGCCATAACGCTCCACGAAATACTCACCCTGAAACGCCATACGGTCCTGGATCGCAATCCCGCCGCCCAGCGCACGAACGCGTTCGATGTTCTTCGGCGTGATGGTTTCGCAATGGTCGAAGAACCACGGCAGGCCATTGAACGGAATGTCGCGGTTGACCTTCTCGAACACGTCCAGCATGCGGCTGATGGATTCATCGTAGGTGGCGTGCAGGCGGAACGGCCAGCGATGCTCGACCAGGTGTCGCACGACAGGCTCCAGATCACCTTCCATGCCAGGCGGCAGATCCGGACGAGGCTCGAGGAAATCCTCGAAGTCGGCGGCCGAAAAGGTCAACATCTCCCCTGCCCCGTTATGCCGCAGAAAGTCGTCACCCTGGTGCAGCGTGACGGTGCTGGTCCAGTTCTTGAAGTCGGCCAGCTCCTCCTTGGGCTTCTGGGTGAACAGGTTGTAGGCGATACGCACGGTCAGCTGTTTTTCCCGCGCCAACTGTTCAATCACCGCGTAGTCATCGGGATAGTTCTGGAAGCCGCCACCGGCGTCGATGGCGCTGGTCAGGCCCAGGCGGTTGAGTTCACGCATGAACTGCCGCGTCGAGTTGACCTGATATTCCAACGGCAGCTTCGGCCCCTTGGCCAACGTCGAATACAGAATCATCGCGTTGGGCTTGGCCACCAGCATGCCGGTCGGGTTGCCCTGCGAATCACGAACGATCTCGCCGCCCGGCGGGTTCGGTGTGTCACGGGTATAGCCTGCCACGCGCAAAGCGGCACGGTTGAGCAAGGCGCGGTCGTACAAATGCAGCACGAACACCGGCGTGTCAGGTGCGGCCTGATTGAGCTCTTCCAGGGTCGGCATGCGTTTTTCGGCAAACTGGAATTCGTTCCAGCCGCCCACTACACGCACCCATTGCGGGGTCGGCGTGCGATCAGCCTGATCCTTGAGCATGCGCAGCGCGTCGGCCAGCGAAGGCACACCCTCCCAGCGCAATTCGAGGTTGTAGTTCAGCCCCCCACGAATCAGGTGCAGGTGAGAGTCATTGAGACCCGGAATCACCGTGCGCTGCTTGAGGTCGATCACCTGTGTCGCACTGCCGCGCAAGGCCATGACGTCTGCATCACTGCCCACCGCGACAAACCGGCCACCACTGATCGCCACAGCGCTGGCCTTGGGCTTTTCACGGTCAACCGTATGGAATTGACCATTGAACAGAATCAGTTCGGCATTCATCGCTACACCTTTGGCGGAAGATTGAGAAGCACCGGCCAGGCCGGAGAAAGACAGAGAAGGCAGGATCGCCGCAGCCGCGCTCAGCAGTGAGCTCTTGGCAAGAAAGCGGCGTCGTTGCAGATCGGTTTTGTCATCTGTCATCGGATCACCCTCCCTGTGATTTTTTCGCGGACGCGTTCAGCCACGGCGCCATCAGACGCGTTGCGGCAGGCATCATCAGGTAGACCACCAGCAGAACGATGGTCACAGTCACCAGCGCGGTGCTGACGAAGTAGCTGGAAAGCCAGGGGATACGGGCAAAAATCGGCCCCCAGAACAGGGGAACGAACAGCGTAAGGGGCAGGATGACCATGAACGAGACGCACGCCTGCTTCCAGCGTGGCGGCGGACTGCCTTCTTCGCTGGTCGGCGTGAACCAGAACTCATTGTGCGGGTTGACCAGGGTCTGATCGCCATCGGCAAGCATAGGCTCTGCTTCCTGCACCAGCTTTTTGCGCTCATCTGAGTCCAGCCAGTCCTGCATGGCCTGCGTCGAATGAAAGCGCAGCACGCTGGTGAACATCTGCAACCCGCCTTCCTTCGCACGGATCACATCCACACCCAGATGGCCGGGCTTGCCGCTGGCAATGGTCACGATGCGACGCAACCAGCTCTCGTAGGCACTTTCCTGCCCGGTCTTGACCCGATGCTTGATGACCAGGGTGACGACTTCATTGAAGACCGCACTGCCGATAACATGAGCTTCGGTGTCGAGACGAACGGAATCGGACATGGCCAGTGGCTCCAGTGACGTGAGTAGATATCGGGCCGTGGCCAGTCGAATCCGTACGGCTCAGGGTGTCGACGATACTGCCGTCAAACCAGCGTCAGAAATTGAACGTATGTGCTGTCTTTGTTTTTGCCTGCCTTACTGCGGCGTCTTGATGTCCAGCGGACCGGACATGTACTCGGCAATCCGGCCACGCAACCAGCGCTCGGCAGGATCGTTGTCATGCACCCCGCTCCAGACCATCGACAACTCGGCGGGCACGATCGGAAACGGCGGCTCCTCGGCACGCAACTGACAGCCTTCGATCAGCGCACACGCCGCATAGTCCGGCACCGTGGCGATCAACTCGGTGCCAGCCAGCAGCGCTCGCAAGCCATTGAACTGGGGTACCGCCAACACGACCTTGCGCGCCCGTCCGACCCGCGCCAGGTCCAGATCGATATTGCCGCTCAGATCGCCGGAGAACGACACCATCGCGTGCTGCCGCTCGCAGTACTCGTCCAGCGTCAACGGCTCTGGTCGCGCGTCGCCCCGGATCACCTTGCAACCGATGTCGCGCAACTTCTTGCGCTTGGCATTGGCCGGCAGATCGACGGTGTAACTGACCCCGACCGAAATCTCCCCAGAGGCTAGCAGTGCAGGCAGCAACAGGTAGTTGGCCCGACGAATCACCACAATGATGCCCGGCGCCTCCTCCCGCAGACGCGAGAGCAGCGGCGGCAGCAAACCAAACTCCGCATCGTCAGACAGGCCGATGCGAAACACATCACTGCTGGTCGAGGGGTCAAACTCCTTGGCCCGACTCACCGCCCCGGAAATGGTGTCCAGCGCCGGCCGAATCTCCTTGAGAATCGCCAGCGCACGAACCGTAGGCTCCATCGCCCGCCCGTTGCGCAGCAGCAACTGGTCATCAAACAAATCACGCAACCGCCCAAGCGCTGCACTGACCGCGGGCTGGCCGATGAACAGTTTTTCTGCCACACGCGTGAGATTGCGCTCGAACATCAACGCTTCAAAAATCACCAGCAAATTGAGGTCGACGCGGCGCAGGTCGTTGCGATTCATGAGAGAGGTTCCATGGCTGATGATCAAGGTGCCTGCGAGGCGAGGCTTTGACGTCAGTAGGCACGAATGTGGAGCGGGAGGATTGTATGGGTGTGCTGAGTGGCACAGGTTAGTTTTCAATAAACGGTGATTGAGTCGCCTGTTGAAAGCAGGTTTAACTTAACGTGACTCGACAAACTTAGAGCCAACTCTGCCATCACCATCGAACAAAATAACACCCTCCAACACGTTCAGCGACTGCTGAACGTGTTCGCTGCGCTGGAGCACCCATCACGCCAAGGCTTGGCGCGGGATATTGATGCCATGTCGACTCAATGCCCTTTCGAAACGATGCAGCGGCAGGCCATCGACGTACTTCGTGATCAGCAGCATGGCCAATACACTCGGGTTGGCTATGCTCTTTTCGATCAACTGAGCAGGTTTGTCAGCGATAACCGGAGCCGTTTCATGACCACGGCAAACATAGACCTTTCGGATATGTTTGATGACGCGGATTGGCGTCGGCACGATACCCAGCTATTCGCTGGTTTCTTCGCTGATCACATGTTTGCAGCAACCGCAGGCAAAGGTCAGTTCGTGGATGACTTCGATGAGCGGCAGATCAGCCGATAGCGGCTTGCGCTTGCCACGGCGTGGAGTCGGAGCGACAACCTCTTCGTCGGCGTCGCCGACGACGGGCATGGGTTAGCTTTCAGGCTCGTTGAACAAGGCCAATTATGGATTGTTGGGTTCAATGGTTTGCTTGGATTTACGACCAAATATACGGTCACGCAACAGCTTGATCTGTTCTTTTATATCAACGATATGAGTGGCGTAGGCTTCTTTGACTTGCTGCGCATCAAGCAGCATCTGCTTGAGCAACACAGGGTCGTCAGGGAGGTCTTCGGGCATCAATTTCATGCCCTGGATTATACCCGTCAGGCAACAAATCGTTGAGTCAAAACCTTGTGCGGACGGTTACGCCAGAGATCAAAACCATCCAGTAACCAGTTCAGTTCCTGAACCGTCAACACGATGGCTTCGTCGACTTCATCGGGTGATGTTTTGAATCTTTCGGACTCCAGACGCTTGAGCCAAAGGCAAAAGCCGCTGCACCCCCAGTAGAGGATTTTCACTCGATTACGGTGGCGACTCAAAAAGACAAAAAGCACGGGGTCAAACACGGCGACTTTAATATCCAGTTCGACCAAGGCGGCCAAACCGTCAATGGATTTTCGGAAGTCCACAGGCTTGGGGTATAGGTAGACTTTTTCGACTTTGGCGTCGGGTCGCATCATGGTGCTGGCTCCTGGAAAAAGACGGGAACACAGCATCATGCGTTAGCTTATTGCCTTGAAATAGGGTGTTCGTGGGGCGGACACAGATCGACGGTGTAACTGACCCCGACCGAAATCTCACCAATTGTTGCAAACACCTCATGGCACAGGCCAATGAGACCATTGCCGCAAAACTCGTCGCGAGCTTGCCCGCCAGAAAGCAGAAAACGTAAAGGCACGCCATAGGCGTCAAACAGCATGTGAATCTTGGTGGTCAGGCCGCCCCGGCTGCGACCGAGCGCATGGTCTTGCGGTTCTTTCGATCCCCTTTTTTCCCGGCGTCTGATGAGGCTCAGGTTGCGCGAACAGCAGTGAAATCAATCATCCAGGTTTACAGCTTGACCAAGCCTTGTTCGTTCAAGCGGATGGCCACGCGCTTGAGCATCAGGCGATCATCGACTCGCGGACGTCCCCTGCGCCGGGTTCCGGTGAAAAGATCGCCAACAAGATCCAAGGCTGCGTCGGGATGCTCATACCGCTTCGCCATCGAAGCCTCCTGGCGTTAATGGCGGCGTTCGGGGATGTCGTACAGAGCCTAGCGCCTTATTCAGACCTTGAAGCTCTCGACCTGGACTCTTAGTTCTTGATAGAGCACTGTTATTTTTTTAGCCTGTCCCTGAACTTCGTCTGACATCCTACTGACACCGTCGGTTTGCTCTTTCAATAAATTTATATTTTCACTGATATTAAGTGAGGCTTGCGCTTGTTCATCAGTCGTAAGCGCTGTTTGGGTTGCCATATGCTGAACCTTATCAAAGGACGCACTCAGAGTGTCAAAAATCTCAGTAACCTGATTTATTTGGGCGACCGTGGTATCAGCATTATTACGACTATTACGAATAGCAGCTGTTGACTCGGACACGCTCATCTTAAGCCGTTCTATCATTGTTTCAATCTCCCGTGTACTGTCCTGCGTGCGAGTTGCAAGCATACGGACCTCGTCAGCAACGACCGCGAAGCCTCTACCTTGCTCGCCTGCTCGCGCCGCTTCGATAGCAGCATTAAGAGCCAGCAGATTGGTTTGCTCAGCAATTTTTCGGATCACCTCTAAAATCGAGACAATTGCCGCTGAACTCTGCTCCAGATCGGTTGAGCTTTTCAAGGCGAGTTCAATATCAACGACGAGTCGTTCAATCGCTTGGTTGGAGATGTTTACCGCATTTTTCCCCTGGTAGGTCAGTTGGCTGGAGAGGTTAGCTTCGGCAGCCGTGCCCTTAGCTAAACCGGCCATCTGCTGATTAGAACTGCTCATATCATTGCCAGTACTGACCATTGAGTTTGAAGAACTGACCATCTGCTCACTTATGCGGCCAGCCTCTTCTGATACCGTATTGAGTTGACCTGTCATGCCTCCCAACATGACGGACTGCTTTTGTATAGCACTCATGATCTCGCGCAAGTGCTCTACAAAGGAATCAAATTCCCTAGAAAGATCACCTAGCTCATCTCGGGATTTTGAATTGATACGAAGCGTTAAATCACCATCTCCTTCTGCAATCTCTCGTATACGACGTGTAATATTTTGCACATTGCGTGTAATTATCAAAGGGACGTAATAACCGACGACCAAGGCTAGCAAAAAAGCGATCGCGATCACAGCGATCGCAATTTTCTCATACGTTGAGACTCTTTCTTTAACGTCCTCTTTCTGTTCGCGGGCGTGTACGTTAACAGTCTCACCTGCCTTGTCCAGTACATCCCTGATAGCCTTGAACCGTTCGTCCGCAGTCACTTTTGCTTGAGGAAGTACGCCTTGGCTCTTGGAGTTTGACGATTCAAGAATAGCGCGACTCTTTACGATCCACTCACCGAACAAAGTATCGAAATGGTCGTAAGGTTTAGTGAGCTCTGGCTCGCGTATGAGGTAGCTCCGGTAATTATGGAAGCGCTGTAAAGCCTGTTGAACATTCTCCTCAAAAAAAGCTCGATTTTCGACAGTCGAGCCAGAGCCTGCTGCCATTTTTTGCAGGGAAAGCCTGGCCTGGTAAATATCGCGGTCAGCGTTGAGCACCTCGGACAGGGCCTCAACATACTGTTGAAGATCGACCCCATTATTCGGCTGCGTACTCTTATATTGCGTATGCTGACGTAAGCGCTCCCCCGCGTCATCAAGCATATCGCGAATTTCCTGGAATCTCTCATCCTGTTTCTGCAAGGCTTCAGATAAGACTTTTCCTGTTTTAAAGGACGAATTCAATGACTTGCTGGCATCCAGCCATTCCTTATAAAGCTGATCAAAATTACCAAAAGGCTCTATCAGCTGAGGCTCCTCTGCGAGAAACCGTCGAAAACTACCAAAGCGATCAAATACCTGTTGCGCGTTCGTATCAAAATCCTTCTGGTTCTCGGTGGCATTACCATCTCCACTCATCAACCGCTCTTGGGCTATCAGAGCCTGGTAAATATCTCGATCTGCATTTAAGACCACCGAAACGGCCTCAAAATAGTTTTCTGCTTGACGACGCATCGCTTCCTGCTGGACCCGACTCATAAATATCATTAATAACAAAAACCCTGCAATTATCACTGCCAGAAGAGCTATTGGCGATATCATTTGGACGCGAATCGAATGCAGGCGCATATACATCTCCCTGACCACTAACCAAATTTATTTACACCACTCACGACCGATAAAAAACCATCACACACACCTACAGGGCCCATATCACCTCTGAGATAAACCCCGATAAATAACTTTTTTTTCACCCACACTTCAACCCGCTAAAATAGCAGTTATCTCGCGGCGTTAGCACTTCAGGCTTATCCTCCCAGGATCTAAATGCGGCATCTGACTGCCCTCCCTAAAAATGTCACAACCCCTACTGCACAATAATTTCCGGACACATGAAAAATCCAGACCTCAGGCGAATGCCATGAAAAAACATTCGACACTGCGCAAAACCTCCAAACGCTTTCTATTGCCCACACAAGGCTCACCTGATTACCTACCGATAGGTAATTGCCTTGCCTTCCCTATTCTTCGACTCGCTCTATAGATGTATCGGGCAACCAGCTTTCACACGTGCGTTACAATTTTTTTTGAACTTTATAAGACATACAGAAACTAGCTCACGAACCGGACACGCGCCACACAAAAAAAAAAATATTTCATCATTGATTTCCCGCCTACAATGATATCAACTGGCCACATACAACTTGTTAATCGTAAGCTCAACGGGTTTTGTACAAAAAGTCGGTGCGGGTAGAATTGCCGTCATAATTGGCGGGAGGCCCGCATGGCAAAGCGTTACGAACTCTTCGACCCATCGTGAGAACTGATCAAGGATCTGATTTCTTTAGAGCAGAACATAGGTCACCCACGCAGTGACGATCGTTTGGCACTGCATAGGATCCTCTCGGGCGCTGCCTGGCGTGACCTGCCAGGACGCTTCGGGCCTTGGTCGACAGTGTATTAGTGTTTTCGTGACTGGCGCATGGACATCCTTGTGCGGCTTACATAGCAATTCGATATCTAACAGTACCGCAAAGCCTTATCACGCCCGCCAATGAATGTTCCGCACCAAGCGACCACTGGATTGGGCAACCCTTCCCCTCAGGCGTTAACCTGAACAAACGACAAGGAGGAAGCCCCCATGATCAAAACAGTCGGACCGACCGGAATAAAACCGGCCCATCTCGCGTCCTGCCATTGCGGCGCAGTCGTGCTGGAGCTGGATTTGCCGGACGGTATCGTAGACCCAAGACGCTGCGACTGTTCGTTATGTCGGCGTCGGGGTGCCATCGTTGCGACGGTGGCGCAAGACGGTGTTCGCGTGATTCACGGGCAGAGTGTGCTCAAGTTGTATCAGTTCAACAGCCGCACGGCCGAGCATTATTTCTGTGGCCGGTGCGGGGTCTATACCCACCACCGGCGACGCTCGAATCCGCATGAATACGGCTATAACGTCGCCTGTCTGGACGGCGTAAACCCGTTCGACCTGGGGCCGGTGCCCACCAATGACGGGGTGAATCACCCCGCCGACCGGCCTGCTGAGCCCCTGCCCTCGTGTGATTAACGCAGGTTGGTCTTGGCCAGTTCCAGCACTTCGCTGCCACGGCCGCTGAACACGGCGCGCATCATGTACAGGCTGAAGCCTTTAGCCTGGGCGAGTTTGATTTTCGGCGGAATGCCCAGTTCCTGCTTGGCGGTCACCACGTCGATCAGCACCGGGCCGGGATGGTCGAAGGCCTTGCGCAAGGCGGCGGGCAGTTCTTCGGCGCTTTGTACACGCAGGCCGAGGATACCGGCACCCAGCGCAACACCGGCGAAGTTGGTCTCATGGAAATCGGTGCCGTGGGGCACGTAGCCAGCGGCTTTCATTTCCATGTCGACGAAGCCCAGCGAACTGTTGTTGAACACGACCATTTTGATCGGCAGGTTCAACTGACGAATGCTCAACAGGTCGCCCATCAGCATCGACAGGCCGCCGTCGCCGCACAGCGCAACCACTTGTCGATCCGGGTGTTCGGCCTTGGCGCCCAGCGCCTGCGGCAGCGCGTTGGCCATCGAGCCGTGGTTGAACGAGCCCAACAGACTGCGCTGCCCGTTCATGTGCAGGTAACGCGCCGCCCAGAGCGTGGGCGTGCCAACGTCGACGGTGAAGATGGCGTCAACGTCGGCCTGCTCGTCGATCAGGCGCGTGAGGTATTGCGGATGGATCGGCGTGTCCGCAGGCGTTGGTGTGGCCAGTTCGTCCAGCTCTTCGCGGGCCTTGGCGTAGTGCTTGAGGGCCTTGTCGAGAAAGCGGCGGTCCGAGTGCGGCTTGAGTTTTGGCAACAGCGCATCGAGGGTTTCACGCACACCGCCGGTCAGCCCCAGCGTCACAGGTGTGCGACGGCCGAGTTGGGTCGGGTCCAGGTCGATCTGGATGACCTTGGCTTTCTCGGGGTAGAAATTACGGTACGGGAAGCTGCTGCCCAGGATCACCAGTGTGTCGCAGGACAGCATGGCGTGGTAGCCGGAGCTGAAGCCGATCAGGCCGGTCATGCCCACGTCGAACGGGTTGTCGTACTCGACGTGCTGTTTGCCGCGCAGGGCGTGCACGATGGGCGCGCCGAGCTTTTCGGCCAGCGCCACGATTTGCTCGTGAGCACCCGCGCAACCAGCACCGCACAGCAGGGTCGTGGCTTTGGATTCGTTGAGCAGTTCGACCATCGCTTGCAGATCGTTTTCAGCCGGAACCACAGTCGGCGGTGTGGGCTCGACCCATTTGGCCGGAACGTCCGGCGCGGCACTGAGCGCAACGTCGCCAGGCAACACGATCACCGCCACGCCCTTCTGGCTGATCGCGGCGCGCATTGCACGCTCCAGCACGCGAGGGAATTGCTCGGGGTTGCTGACCAGTTCGACGAAGTGGCTGCACTCCTTGAACAGTTCCTGCGGGTGGGTTTCCTGGAAGTAGTCCAGACCGATTTCCGAGGACGGAATATGCGCGGCGATGGCGAGCACCGGTACGCGATTGCGGTGACAGTCGTACAGGCCATTGATCAGGTGCAAATTGCCCGGACCGCAACTGCCGGCGCACACCGCCAGCTTGCCACTGCTCGCAGCCTGGGCACCTGCGGCGAACGCGGCGACTTCTTCATGACGGGTGTGCATCCAGCGAATCGAGTCGGTGCGTTCCAGGCTGTCGGTCAGGCCGTTGAGGCTGTCACCGGAAACGCCCCAGATGTGAGAAACACCTGCCGCTGCGAGGGTTTGCGCAAGATGATCGGCAATGGTCTTGGACATGCGGGGTTCCTTGTCGAGGCAAAGGGGTTCGGCTTCCTTACGGGAAGAAACATGCGCAGCGCTCTGCTACGCCTGTTGTGGTCGACCCGATGCGTTCTCGACAGTTCCGGGAAACTGAGGGGTGTTCAGATTGGCAGGCCAAAGACCTATGAAGCCGAGTGCGCGGTTAACGGGATAAGCAGTCTGTGCCATTTGTGACGCGCAGCGTTCATCGTTTTACACACGCCTTGCTGCAGCCAACGAACTGTGGGAGGCGGCTTGCCGGCGAGGCTTTGTCAGAAGCGACCTATCAGTGACTGAACTGACACCATCGCCGGCAAGCCGCCTCCCACGGGGTATGCATTCATGCTCAAACGCAATGGGTACGATCAGGCGTGCGGATTGCCCGCAGGCTTGCTCGGCACAGCATATTCCGGCTTGAGTTTGCCATCGCTGTCCAGCAACCAGGCATCAAGGACTTCACGAACGACGGGGCCTGCCACACGGCCGCCCGCCTCGCCATTCTCAATGGTGACCGACACCACTATCTTCGGGTGCTCTGCGGGGGCGAAGCCGACGAACAGGGCGTTGTCCCGGTTACGCTCCAGCGTCTTCAGGCGGTTGTAACGCTCGCCCTGCTTGATCGCGACCACCTGTGCAGTACCGCTCTTGCCCGCGATGCGGTACTGCGCGCCTTTGGCGGCATCCCGGGCGATGCCGCGAGGATCATGCATGACCATCTGCATGCCTTCATTGACCTGATCCCACTCACGCGGGTCATGCAGCACGATGTTGGGCATCGGGTGCTCATCCACAGGTGCGACGTGACCGACTTCCATCGCCAGATGCGGTCGATGCCAGACACCTTTGCTGGCAATCAGCGAGGTCGCCTGGGCCAGTTGCAGCGGCGTGACCTGCATGTAGCCCTGACCGATGCCGAGAATGACCGTTTCGCCGGGAAACCAGGCCTGACGGCGCGTGGCGCGCTTCCACTCACGAGACGGCATCAGCCCTGCCGACTCTTCGAACATGTCCAGCGAGACTTTCTGGCCGATGCCGAACATGGTCATGTAGTCGTGCAGACGGTCGATGCCCAGCTTGTGCGCAAGCGTGTAGAAATACGTGTCGTTGGACCGCATGATCGCGGTGTCCATGTCCACCCAGCCGTCGCCGCTGTGGTTCCAGTTGCGGTACTTGTGATCGAAGTCCGGCAGCTGGAAATAGCCGGGGTCGAAGACCTTGGTCGAGGCGTTGACCACGCCGCTGTCCAGGCCGGCAATCGCCACTTCCGGCTTGACCGTCGAGCCCGGCGCATACAGCCCGCGCAGCACGCGGTTGAACAGCGGACGGTCGATGGAATCACGTAAGGCGGCGTACTGTTTGAAACTGATACCGGTCACGAACAGGTTGGGGTCGAAGCTCGGTTTGCTGACCATCGCCAGCACTTCCCCGGTTTCCGGGTCCAGCGCCACGATAGAACCGCGACGATCACCCAAGGCCTTTTCGGCGGCTTCTTGCAGGTGCACGTCAAGGCTCAGGGTGATGTTCTTGCCGGGTACCGGGTCGGTGTGTTTCAGAACCCGCAATACACGCCCCTGCGCGTTGGTTTCGACTTCTTCATAGCCCACATGGCCATGTAGTTCGGACTCGTAGAACCGCTCGATACCGGTCTTGCCGATCGATTGTGTGCCGCGATATTCGTTGTCCAGTTGCGAGGCTTCTTTCTCGTTGATACGCCCGACGTAGCCGATCGAATGGGCAAAGTGATCGCCCAGCGGGTAATGACGAACGAACTGCGCCGCGACATCCACCCCTGGCAGCAGGTACTGGTTGACGGCCAGAATCGCGATTTGCTCTTCGGTCAGCTCATACAGCAACGTTGCGGGCTCGAAAGGATGCCGAACCTGCTTCAACTCCTTGTCGAACAGAATGCGGTCTTCGTCGGGCAAGGCCAGCAGCGTCATCAACTCGTCGATGACCTTGTGCCAGTCACCGGCGCGCTCGCGGGTCAGGGTCAGGTTGAAACTGGGGCGGTTGTCGGCCAGAACTTCGCCATTGCGGTCGTAAATCAAACCCCGCTCCGGCGGGATCGGCAGCACGTGCACCCGATTGTTTTCGGAAATGGTCGAGTGGTAATCGAATTCAGTGACTTGCAGGAAATACATCCGTGCTATCAGGCAGGCAGCCAGCACGGCGACCAGGATGGCGCAGGCGATCAGTCGCTGGTTGACCAGCCGCGTCTCTTTCTCGTGGTCTTTAAGAGGAATCGGTTCGGGCATTTCTACAGCTTCTCGGTAAAAGTAACGACACAGCCAACATGTAAATAAATATTTCGGCGCGCACCATACCAAGAAGTGATGATTGCAGGGGGCTCGACCCGGCAAACACCGGATGAAGAATCTGTCAGTAAACGCTCATACGGGTTCATTCTCAGCCTCTGTCCGCAGCACCTGCGACGCTTCGCGGGCACGCATGATGTCCGGCAGGCGCGTCTCTATCCACAGCGCCAGCGTCTCTACCTGCAACGCAACCTCCTCACCCATGGCTGTCAGCCGATACTCGACATGCGGCGGCACCACGGGCAGAGCCTTGCGGTGCACAAAGCCGTCCTGCTCCAGGTGCTGCAACGTTTGGGCGAGCATCTTTTCGCTGACACCGCCAATCTTGCGCCGCACCTCACTGAACCGGTGCATGCCACCGCGCAACACGATCAGCACCAGCACGCCCCACCGCCCACATACGTGGTTAAGGATCACTCTGGACGGGCAATCACTGGCCAGCACCTGCCCCTGGCGAATGTTCGTCAGCATGGACTCGCCATCGCTGATCGGCATGGGAGAAGATGAATCGGGCATGGCACTTACCTTTTTGTACGTACTTACGAAAGGTAAGCACTATGGCTATGCTCACCGTTCTTTCAACCGAATACAAGGACACTGTCATGATCGTCGTCACTGCTGCCAACGGCCAACTGGGTCGCCTCGTCATTGAAAAGCTGCTCGAAACCGTTCCTGCGACGCAGATCGTTGCAGCGGTGCGCAGCCCGGAAAAGGCCGCTGACCTCGCGGCACTGGGCGTGCAGATCCGCAAGGCCGACTATTCACAACCCGCAACCCTGGACAGTGCTTTCGCCGGTGCCGACAAAGTGCTGCTGATTTCCTCGAATGAGATAGGCCAGCGCTATCCCCAGCATAAGGCCGTGATTGATGCCGCCAGACAGGCCGGCGTCAAACTGCTTGCCTACACCAGTATTCTGCATGCGGACAGCTCGGCGCTGGGGCTGGCCGATGAGCATGTTGAAACCGAAGCCTACCTGCGCGCCAGCGGCATACCCTTCACCTTGCTGCGCAATGGCTGGTACACCGAGAACTACGCCGCCTCCATTCCAGGCGCACTGGCACATGACGCCTTCATTGGCAGCGTGGGCCAAGGCCGCATCAGCTCGGCCGCGCGTCTTGATTATGCTCAGGCCGCAGCGGCTGTGCTGACTGCGGAAGAAGACCAGTCAGGGCGTGTTTATGAATTGGCAGGTGATGACGCGTACACCCTGTCGGACTTTGCCGCAGAAATCTCCAGGCAAATCGGCAAAACCATTCCCTATGTGGACATGCCACAAGCGGAGTTCGAAGCCGCGCTGCTGCAGGCAGGTTTGCCCGCCGTTTACGCGCATCTGTTCGCGGACTCAGACACCGCAGCCTCCAAAGGCGCGCTGTTCGATGACACTCGCCAGTTGAGCCGCCTGATCGGCCGCCCCACTACGCCACTGCCCGTCACCATCACCGCAGCCCTGAAAGGCTGATGCAGGCAAACCCGATCGAATGATTTTCACCCTTGAAGGTCCCATCCAGTACGAAAGGCATTAGCCATCGCATTACGACAAGACTGGGAGTCTTCATATGAAAAGCAAATCGTTGATCGCCTGCATGACCTTGCTCGGCTGTTTCTCGGTCGCCACCCTGCCCGTTCACGCAGCGGATGCGCCGGAACCGAAAGTGGCTGAGTCCAAAGACAACACTCATGAGCTTGAACTGGGTTCGCGCGTGCCTGAGAAGTATCGCCGCAGCGACTCCAGCATCAAGGACTGGAAGAGCAAAGGTCTGGAAGCACCTGCCAAGGAAAGCGAGTGGGTGCAGATCAACGACAAGTACGTGCGTTTCCAGAAGGTCAACGGACAGATCGTCGACATCGTACCGATCAAGAAGTAAGTCAGTATGAGGGAGCGTCAAACGGCGCTCCCGCTTCATCTGTTCAACGACACGGCTCAGCCACAATAGGCTACCCTCGGCGCAGCACAGGTCACATCACGCCAGAAGGGACTTCAGCATGGCCAACCCTCCCCTCACCCCGTCAGACAGCACGCCGTTCTTCTGGCGAGACGAACACCTGCCTTTTATAGAAGCGCGCTCGGTTCAGGACGGCCGCAAGGTGTGTTACGCACGCCATTCCCACGACATCTTTTCCATTGGCGCGATCACGCACGGGCAAAGCACTTACCTGCACGAAAAGACTGCGCAGCGTGTGTCAGCAGGCACCGTCGTGCTGATGAATCCGGGTGATGTTCACGCCTGCAACCCGATCCAGGACCAGCCGTGGTCGTACCTGATGCTCTACGTCGACAGTGACTGGCTGGGGGCGATCCAGCATGAAAGCGATGCTGCGTTTCAACCGCTTGCACCCACCCACAGCCGCGACCCTGCGCTGTTCGGCGCATTGACGGGGCTATACCGGACGCTCGTCGATGTGCAGTCCGATACCTTGCAGAAGCACTGCACCGCAGTGTCTTTCTTTACCCTCATGCAGAAGACGCTGGGCGAGCAGATTTCAGTGCCCGACAAGCCATCACCCAAAGTGGCGCGCGCTGCCGAGTACATCAACGAGCATTTCACCCAGGCCATCAAGCTGGCCGATATCTGCGACGCGGCGAATCTGTCAGCGTCCTACCTGATTCGCTCGTTCGAACAGCGCTACCACATGACGCCCCACGCCTACCTGCTCAACCGGCGCATTCAGCATGCACGCACCCGGTTACGTGAGGGGCGACTGATCGTTGACGTGGCGCAGGAAACCGGCTTTGCCGATCAGGCGCATTTTCAGCGCGAATTCAAGAAACACCTGGCGGCCACGCCCGGGCAGTACCGTTTCTGAGACGTCGTTTCAGATGACCAGGTACAGCGCACACCCCGCCAGCAAAACCGCCATCAGCCGATTGAACACGCGCACGCCTCTGGCGCTGCGCAGGTAGTGACTCAGAAAGCTGCCCGCGTAGGCCCAGCAGCCGAGCGAGGCATAGCAGACAACGAAATAGATCGCCGCAAACTGGCCGATCAGTAGCGCCTCGCCATTGCCCACGAACACACCCATGCCTGCTATCGAGGCCAGCCAGGCCTTCGGGTTGAGCCATTGCATAATCGCGCCGTGCAGCATCGATGGGGCACGCCCGGTCTGTGAAAAGCTCAACTGGCCGTCGTCCATCGCCAATCGCACCGCCATGTAGAGCAGAAAGGCCACACCTGCCCACTGAATGATCCGGGTCAGAGAAGGCCATTGGCGCAGGGTTTCGTGCAGGCCAAAACCGATCAGCACCAGCAACAGCGTGAACCCCAGTGTCGCACCCAGCACATGACGCATGCCGGGCCAGAACCCGTAACGTGCGCCGGTACTCAGTGCCACGATATTGACCGGCCCTGGCGTGATGGACGATGCCAGCGCAAACGCTGCCATGGAAATGAACAGACTCATGAAAAACCTCGACCGCGATCAGAAAGACCCGGTGAAGGTAATGAGGCGGGACGACCGGCGTATTGAAGAAAATTACCCTTCTGCGTTCGCCCCTTACGCACAGCCTGCGCTGCCCTACACAAAACGATTGCTTTTTTGATCGCGTGGACTACAAATGCGATGTCATCACGGTGCAATCATCGCCCCCTTCCATTGCGAGCTTCGTTACATGTCCCGACCTATTGCAATCGCCCTTGCTTGCCTGCTCTCGTCCACCGTACAGGCTGCCTGCCCGGCCGCGACGCCGGTCGATACAGCCCGATGGATCTATGAGAAACATCAGGATTTTTATATCAATGGCAAAGGCGCGGCGGACTACCTGTCAAAACCGTTGCTGAGCCTGCTGAAAAGAGACTGGACGTGCCAGGGTCCGGGTGGCGACCAATGTGCCATCGGCGCCAACCCCTGGACCGATGCTCAGGACGGCGACGTGCAAAAGCCCATCGAGTGGACAACGGTGTCGAATGCGGACAAGCAGGCGGTTGTCGAAATGACCTACCTATTGGGCTACAAGGATGCGCCACAGCAACCGGCCGCCACTCAGACGTCACGCATGCGAATGGTCAAAAACCCTAATGGCTGCTGGGCGCTGGACGACCTGCAAGGGCCGCAGGACGTCGCCCTGACCCAGACCTTGCAGGACTTCCCTTATGAAGGCGACTGATTGGTCTTGAAACAATCGGTCATTATCTGTATCACAGCAAGCTCAGCCCTCAAGAGCGAGCAACATGAATACCTTTGAGCAGTCGATTATTGAAGCGGCGCAGGATGCCACGCCCAATAACACTGATGCCGAACGCGAAGCCGCCAGGGTCGCGGCCACTCAGGCAGTGGCCGAAATCATGTCCAGCCTGACCGGCCTGGATCGCACCCTGGCGCTGGCCGAGTTACTCGACTCCTACTCGGAACAGGACGATCAGGACGACGACCAGGCTTGAACATATAGTTGGCGATCGCCCTAAAGCAAAACGCCATTACCGCCGATAGAATAATGACTGGCTTGTGAAACCTCTTCACTCAGTGCGCTCGGATGCGATCAACAGGAATGCACCGGTGCAAATAGAGCAACTCAAAGACATTCAGGCCTATGTGCAGCGTACCGCTGACGACCTCGAGCGCGTGTCGCGCAACATGGCAGGTCATCTCGCTTACTTGCAGACCCACTCGCGTTCGACTGAAGCCCGTGCCGTCAGCGAGCAGATTCAGGGACTCACGGCGTCGGTGCAGGATCTGCGCGGCGTGTTCAACAGCTAATCATCCCTGGCCTGCGACAACGGTCGCGCCACCTCCTCCAGCGACTTGCGCTCCGCCGCCGCGCCCCAGATTGACTGCACGAACGCCGCCAACAGCATCAACCCGGCCCCGATGAGATAACCGATCAGCACATTGCTGCGATCATGGGTCTCGATCAACTCACCAAACAGCGTCGGGCCGATTATTCCGCCCAGCCCTGTACCGAACGCATAGAACACGGCGATGGCCAGCGCACGAATTTCCAGCGGAAAGGTTTCGGCGACCGTCAGGTAAGCCGAGCTGGCAGCGGCCGACGCGAAGAAAAAAATCACCATCCAGGCGATGGCTTGCTGGGTCACGTCCAGCAGACCTTGCTGGAACAGATAGCTACTGATCGCCAGCAGAACACCTGAAAGTCCGTAGGTCAGGCTGATCATGACGCGCCGACCGACCACATCGAACAGCCGCCCCAACAGCAGCGGCCCGCAGAAGTTACCCAGTGCCAGCGGCAGCACATACCAGCCCACCTGTTCGGCCGGTACGTCATAGAAATCAGTAAGCACCAACGCGTAGGTGAAGAAGATTGCGTTGTAGAAAAATGCCTGCGCGGTCAGGAGCGTCAGGCCTACCAGCGAGCGTTGGCGCAACGACACGAACAGCGTATGGAAAATCTCGCCAATCGGTGTGTGGTCGCGGGCGTGCAGGCGCAGCGGCTTGCCTTTCACGGCGGGCAGCACGTGCCCTCGTTGCTGCATGCTGGCTTCGATTTGCTCGACGATCTTGCGCGCTTCATCCGAGCGACCGTGAATCATCAGCCAGCGCGGACTTTCCGGCAGCCACAGGCGCATCAGCAAAATGAACAGACCCAGCACCGCGCCGATGCCGAAGCACAGCCGCCAGCCCAGTTCAGCGCCCACAAGGTCGGGGTCCAGCAACACGATTGAACCCACCGCACCGAGCGCCGCGCCCAGCCAGAAAGTGCCATTAATAGTCAGGTCTACCCAGCCGCGGTAGCGCGCAGGCGTGAACTCCTGAATGGTCGAGTTGATGGCCGTGTATTCGCCGCCGATGCCCATGCCGGTCAGAAACCGAAACAGCATGAAGCTCCAGACGTTGAACGAAAATGCCGTCGCGAAGGTGGCGCAGATGTAGAGCGCCAGGGTGATGAAGAACAATTTGCGTCGCCCGAGACGATCGGTCAGCCAACCGAAAAACAACGCGCCCAACACCGCGCCGGCAATGTAAGCCGCGCCCGCCAGACCGATGTCGGCATTGCTCATGCTCAACGTCGGGCTGGCTTTAAGCGCGCCCGCGACAGAGCCGGCCAGGGTAACTTCAAGCCCGTCGAGCAGCCAGGTAATCCCCAGCGCCACCACCAGCAGGGTGTGGAAACGCCCCCAGGGCAATCGATCCAGCCGGGCAGGCAAGTCAGTCTCGAATACCTGCCCTTTGTCAGGGGTCTGGAGGGTCGTCATTTCCGGATTCCTTCACGGCAGACCTGTTGTCAGGAGTGAGAGCCGTGCAGCAATACCTAAGTTCAGCTTACCCAGAACCACAGCAGCGTCAGGTTGGCGGCCGAGATCAAGCCAAACAGGCCCCAGGCCGCGATTTGCACCACGCGGCCGTTAACGAACGGGCCCATTAAAGATTTGTCACTGGTGAAGCGAATGAGCGGCCACAGTGCAAACGGCAACTGCAGGCTCAGTACCACCTGACTGAGCACCAGCATCTGCCCGACCGAGCTGTCGCCCAGCCAGATCACACCGATCAGCGCCGGGATCAATGCCAGCGCACGCGTGATCAAACGTCGCTGCCAGCAAGGGATCTTCGCCTGCAAAAAGCCTTCAAGCACGACCTGGCCTGCAATAGTGCCGGTAAAGGTCGAGCTCTGCCCCGCTGCCAGCAAGGCCACACCGAACAGCACGCTGGCTAGTGCGCCGCCCACCAACGGGTCAAGCAAATGGTAGGCGTCCTGAATCTCCACCACGTCGGTGTGACCGGTCTTGTGAAAGGCAGCCGCTGCGAGAATCAAAATGGCCGCGTTGATCAGCAGCGCGAGGCTGAGCGAGCCGATCGTGTCCAGGCGCGCGAACCGAATGGCCGTGGCCTTGCTCGCCAGGTCAGAACCGTTGACCCGGGTCTGCACCACCGAGGAGTGCAGATAGAGGTTATGTGGCATGACCGTAGCGCCCAGAATGCCGATGGCGATGTACAGCGGCTCCTGACTGCTGAGCACGTCCCAGCTGGGTTTGAGACCGGCTGCAACGTCCGGCCAGAATGGCTTGATCAGGATCAGCTCGACGGCAAAGCAGGCCGCGATGGTTGCGATCAGCCCCAGCACAATGGCTTCCAGACGACGGAAGTTGGCACCCTGCAAGGCCAGCACGATCAAGGTGTCGAACGCCGTCAGTGCCACACCCGTGGTAATCGAGACGCCCAACAGCAGGTGAAACGCCAACGCCGCGCCCAGCACCTCGGCCAGGTCGGTGGCAATGATCGACAACTCGGCCAGCACCCATTGCTCTTTGGCGACATTACGGCTGTAGCGCGCAGCCGACAATTGCGCCAGGTCACGCCCAGTGGCGATACCCAGACGCGAGCACAGATTCTGCAGCACCATCCCCGACAGACTCGCCAGCACCACCACGAACAGCAGCGCATAACCGAAACGCGATCCTGCCTCGATGGCCGTCGCCCAGTTGCCAGGGTCCATGTAGCCAATGGAGACCAGCAAGCCGGGACCCACGAACAACATCATCTTGCGCAGCACTGACGCATTGGGCGGAATGGCGACACTGTCGGTCGTTGCCGAGGGACAGAACGGCGCCGTTGCGGTGGTAGGCAGTTTGTACGTCACGGGAACCCGATGAGGCAGAAAGCGAAGCACTTATCCTAAAGTTTCGCGACACATTCTGATACATCGACGCCCGTAAACGCTCTGGATATCGCTTTTTATAGGTCGTTAATCATTCATTCGGTGTCGATTACATGACAACGGGAATCTTAAAGAAATCGTCATACTCGCTACACAAATAACTATTTAAAGTAATTTTAAAGCAATAAAACGTCTTTTATAGCCTTAAAATCGCCTTATTCTGCAAGTATTACCAAATGTAAAACGCGTAATATGTCCGATCCTCCTCCTTTGGACAGCCTCAGCATGCCCTCCTCGACCCTGGCCACTGACACCCTTACGGACGCCCATCGCGCCGCATTGATCTCGGCGCGCATCGACCGCCTGCCCGCCGTGGCGACGATCTGGAAACTGGTCGCGCTGCTGTCCATCGGCGGTTTTTTCGAACTCTACGATCTGTTCCAGACCGCCTACATCAGCCCCGGACTAATCCGCGACGGGATTTTTGCCACCGGCAGTCAGGGGCTGTTCGGCTTCTCCGATCAGGCAGCGTTCGCCTCGGCAACCTTTCTGGGGCTGTTCTTTGGTGCCAGCCTGCTCAGCCCGATTGCCGATCGCTTCGGGCGTCGCGCGATTTTCACTTTCGCGCTGATCTGGTACACCGTGGCCACGGTAATGATGGGCCTGCAGACCTCCGCGATGGGCGTGATCGGCATGCGCTTCCTGGTCGGCATCGGCCTGGGTGTCGAGTTGGTCACCATTGATGCCTACCTGTCGGAACTGGTGCCCAAACGCATGCGCAGCGCGGCGTTCGCTTTCGCCTTTTTCATTCAGTTTCTGTCGGTACCCACCGTTGCCCTGATGTCATGGTGGCTGGTGCCACAAGCGCCGTTCGGTTATTCGGGCTGGCGTTGGGTGGTCATCAGCAGCGCGGTGTTTGCCCTGTTCATCTGGTGGCTGCGTTCAG
Organism: Pseudomonas triticifolii; assembly: GCF_014358015.1. Classification (GTDB taxonomy): domain Bacteria; phylum Pseudomonadota; class Gammaproteobacteria; order Pseudomonadales; family Pseudomonadaceae; genus Aquipseudomonas; species Aquipseudomonas triticifolii. The sequence continues at coordinate 744,090 of NZ_JACONV010000001.1, forward strand.
CGTTGCCGGAATCGCCACGCTGGCTGGCACAACAGGCGCGCTTCAAGGAAGCCGAGCAGGTGGTGGACGAGCTGGAGGCACGCTGCCTGAAGGACCATAAAAAGCCGCTGGACGAACCCGAACTGGCGCATGTAGTGGTCGAGGGCAAGGGTCGCTTTGCCGACATCTGGCAACCGCCTTACCGTCGTCGCGCCTTGATGCTGATTGCCTTCCATATCTTCCAGGCCATCGGGTTCTTCGGTTTTGGCAACTGGCTGCCGGCGCTGCTTTCCGGCCAGGGCGTGAGCGTGACCCACAGTCTGGCCTACGCCTTCGTGATCACACTGGCATACCCGTTGGGTCCGTTGTTGTTCGTGAAGTTTGCCAATCGGTTTGAAAACAAATGGCAGATCGTAGGATCAGCCTTGGGCTCGATGATCTTCGGCACGCTGTTCGCTTTTCAGACCAGCGCAGTGGGGCTGATTGTCTGCGGGGTCATGATCACGTTCTGTAACGCCTGGTTGAGTTTCAGCTATCACTCTTATCAGGGCGAGCTGTTCCCCACCAATATCCGGGCTCGCGCGGTCGGCTTTTGTTACTCGTTCAGTCGACTGTCGACGGTATTCAGCAGCTTGCTGATCGGCATCTTTCTGGAGCATTTCGGCACGCCCGGCGTGCTGGCATTCATCGTCAGCAGCATGCTGATCGTCATCGTGACCATCGCAGGCTTTGGGCCACGCACGCGAAATCTGGCGCTGGAAAACATTGCTCATCGTTGAAACAGCGCGGGGATGGGCTCACGCCTGAGCCCATTCCACATTACTGATGCCGAAGTGTTCCGCGTAAGGTTTGGTGACGCGCGGCACCTTTTCCAGACGATACTTGGGGATGCGCGCCAGGCCTGCATCGACACTTGCGTAGTGCCAGGCCTCGACCGTATCCATATGTTCGGTTCGTATATAGAAACTCTTGAAAGAGCCATTCAAAAGATAATCAATGCGAAAGTGTTTGGGCAGTGCCATTGAAAGCCTGATCCTTTTTCAGTGGTGGCTTGAGTAATAGGTGACCCAAGTTGTCATGAAAAAATTCACTCTTTCTCAGGTATCGGCGACCAATGAACACCGACCGACGCCATCAGCGGATGCCCAATCGCTTCGACAGTCTATTGAGATTGGCTCTATCGACCGACAACTCGCGGGCTACGTCCACCCAACGTCCCTGATGTCGGTCAAGCGCCTCGGCAATCAACGCCCGTTGATAGGCATCCACAGCCGCTTTGAGTCCCTGGCCCTGAATCAACGGCGGACAGTCCAGCGCCACCTGCGCTGACAAGGCACTGTCGAGAGGTTCATCAAGGTCCAATGCCTGGGGCTCGATGGTCAGAATACGCGGCCTTTGCGCATGGGCCGAAAGCGCCTTGAGCACCGCGCGACTGATCAGGTGCTCCAGTTCCCTGACATTGCCAGGCCAGGCATACGCCAGCAGCATTCGCTGCGCATCGGCGTTCAGGCGCAGGCTGCGCAAGCCCATGCGCAGCCGGTTTTCCTCCAGAAAGTAGCCGGCCAGCAACAGCACGTCACGGCCACGCTCGCGCAGTGCCGGCACCTGCAATGGGTACACACTCAAACGATGATAAAGGTCGGCGCGAAACCGGCCAGAGCGCACTTCCTCAGCCAGATTGCGATTGGTGGCCGCGATGATCCTGACATCCACCCGATGTTCGTGATCGGAGCCCACCCGCTGCAACTGGCCGCTCTGCAATACGCGCAGCAACTTGGACTGCACGGTAAGCGGCAGTTCGCCCACTTCGTCCAGAAACAGCGTGCCGCCGTCCGCCAGCTCGAACTTGCCGCTGCGGCCATTGACGGCACCGGAGAACGCGCCTTTGACATGCCCGAACAGCTCGCTCTCAACCAGTGTTTCCGGCAGCGCCGCACAGTTAAGGCTGATCAGCGGCTTGTGCGCCCTGGGGGAATGCAAGTGGATGGCCTCGGCGACAAGCTCCTTGCCGACACCGGTTTCGCCGGTGACCAGAACGGTCAGCGGGCTGTTGGCGACCAACTGGATTTCCTGCTGCAGACGTTCCAGCACAGCACTCTGGCCAATCAGCTCCCGCGGCGCTCGTCCACCGGCTGCACGTTTGTAGACTTCCGCCAGTTGTCGCTGATCCTCGAACCCGCGTGCCAGATGCTGGATGCGCTCGCTGGCCATGACTGTGGCTGCGGCGAGACTGGCGAACGCCTGCAGGTTATCCAGATCGACCTTGCCGAAGCTGGACGGGTCCAGCGAGTCGAGGGTCATAAGCCCCCACGGCCGCTCCTGGAAATACAGCACGCAGCCCACGCAATCATGAACTTCCAGAGGGCCGTGCCCTTCGACGAGGCCGTCATAGGGATCAGGCAGCGGGCAATCGTAGGAAAAGCGCACCGGCACCTGGCTTTCCAGCAACGCCTTGAAACGCGGATGCTCGTCGACCTTGAAGCGTCGCCCCAGCGTATCGGGGCTTAATCCATCCACGGCGAGCGGGATCAGCACATCGTCGTCGAGCCTGAGCAGCGCCGCAGCGTCGCAATGCAGCCATTGCCGCAGCGCCTGCAGCAACCGCCGATAACGCTCCTCGTCGGGCAGTTCGCGTGACAGATCGGCAACCAGCGGTACCAGCGCGCGTAGCAGTGGATGGGTCATCTTGACTCCCGGACAACGGCAAAAAGGGTGTCATTATGACTCCTGTCGTGGACATCATCATCCCTGTTTCAACGTCGTGACGCACACACTTCGGCGACAGTGGAAGACCAGTACTTATTAAAGACCAATAACTCCGTGTCGCCAGTCAATATCCAGCGCCTGCCGTATCGAACATATCGCTGCTCCAGACCGTGAATGTGTTACTTGAATGAAACAATAGTATTAACGGTCGGCCGCTTTATTATCCCGGTCTTTTCTGACGCCATACAGACGGCAATTAAATCCACTGTGTTTAATTTTATTGAAGTGGCGGTTGTCCATTTTCGTTCCATAGTGCGCTCACTTTCACAGGAGCCACTGTCCATGTCTGGCATTCAGGGAAGAATTCTCGAAGTCCATCCACCCTTGGTCGTTGACCTGGATGGCACGCTGTTGCGTTCAGACTTGCTGTTTGAAACGGCCATGGCGTTCGTGCGGCAACATCCGCTGCAGGTCTTCAAACTGCTGCTGTGGCTGTTAAAGGGCAAGGCCGCGCTGAAACAGGGCCTGGCATTGGCCAGCACGGTCGATATTGCGCTTCTGCCCTATGACCCGCAGGTGCTCAGTTACATTGAGGCGCAACGCAGCACGGGCCGGCTGATCGTTCTCGCCACCGCCGCTCATGAAACCCTGGCTAATCGCATTGCAACGCACCTGAATCTGTTCGATCAGGTGTGGGCCTCGGACGGTGAGGTCAATCTCTCGGCCCATCGCAAACGTGATCTGCTGATCAGCCACTACGGTCAGGGCGGTTTCGACTACATCGGCAACTCTTCAGACGACCTGTGCATCTGGACCGTCGCACGCAAGGCCATCGTCGCCAACCCGCATACAGGCGTCGAACGCCAGGCGCAGGCGCACGGCAATGTCGAGCAGGTCATGAATGCCAACGCGTCGAGCCTCAAGGACTGGCGCAAGGCGCTGCGCCTGCATCAGTGGCTCAAGAACGCGCTGATCTTCGTGCCGCTGCTGGCGGCGCATCAGATCCAGCAGCCTGAACAGTGGATCGACGGCCTGCTGGCGTTTTTGCTCTTCGGCCTCTGTGCATCGAGCGTCTATGTACTCAACGACCTGCTGGACCTGGCGGACGACCGGCACCATCGCAGCAAACGCAATCGGCCGTTCGCCAGTGGCCGCCTACCAATCACGTCGGGACTGATCGCGGTACCGACCTTGTTGCTGCTGGCTTTCGGAGGAGCAGCGTGGTTTCTGCCGTGGCAGTTTTCAGCGGTGCTGGGGGCGTACTACGTGTTGACGCTGGTGTATTCGCTGTACCTCAAGCGGCACATGGCCGTGGACGTCATTGTACTGGCCATGCTCTACACCACACGCATTCTGGCCGGTGCAGCGGCCTTTCATCTGCCACTCACGTTCTGGATTCTGGCGTTCTCGATGTTCCTGTTCCTGAGTCTGGCGCTGGTCAAACGCTACGCCGAGTTGCGCGAAGCGCGGGTGCGTGAGGTCGAAGGCAAGGCACGCGGTCGCGGCTATTACCCCAGCGACCTGGACATGATCGCCTCGCTGGGTGCGTCGTCCGGCAACCTCGCCGTGATGGTTCTGGCGCTGTACATACACGAAGGGGCCACTGTGGTGCTGTATCAACACCCGCATGTCATCTGGCTGGCGTGCCCGTTGCTGCTGTTCTGGATCACCCGGCTGTGGATGCTCACCCATCGCGGTTTGATGAATGATGATCCGGTCGTATTCGCCATACGCGACCGCATCAGTCAGGGGGTCGGCGCGCTGTTCCTCCTGGTGTTCTGGATTGCCGCATGACGGCGCCTCTCTATCCGTGGGGTCGGTATCCCCTGATCGCGCAGCAGGGCCATGAATGCTCGTGGATCGATGATCTCCCACAGCATCTGGACACCACACTTGCCCTTCATGAAAGCAGCCTGCCCTTCGGCAATGGCCGCAGCTACGGCGACAGTTGCCTGGCCAGCAGCGGGCATGTGCTGCACATGCACCGGCTGGACCGTTTTATCGCGGCCAACTGGACCACCGGCGTGGTGCGCGTCGAAGCGGGCATGACCCTCGCGCAGGTACTCGCCGCTGCCATCCCGCAGGGCTGGTTTCTGCCGGTGACGCCGGGCACACAATTCGTCACGGTAGGCGGCGCAATCGCCAATGACGTACACGGCAAAAATCATCACCTGCGCGGCACCTTTGGCTGCCATGTACCACGCTTCGGCCTGATACGTCACCGCGAGCAGCCGTTGATCTGCTGCCCGGCCGAGAACCCGTTGCTGTATGCGGCCAGCATCGGCGGGCTGGGGCTGACCGGGGTCATTCACTGGGCCGATCTGCAGTTGATGCCGATTCGTGCCAGCCAGATCGACAGCACTGTGGTGCGCTTCGCCAACCTCGGCGAGTTCTTTTCGCTGTCGCGGGAGCTGGACCATCAGCACGAATACAGCGTGGCCTGGATCGACTGTCTGGCGCGAGGCAGCCATAGCGGGCGTGGTGTGTACATCGTCGGCGACCATGCGCGCTTCGGCTCGTTTGAGGTCGAGCGGCGCAGCAAACTGAGTGTGCCCCTCACCCCGCCGCTGTCGCTGATCAACAACCTGTCGCTGCGCCTGTTCAACTCGCTGTACTGGCACGCCCACCCGGCACGGCCTACGCCACGGCGCAGCACCTACGAGCCGTTTTTCTATCCGCTCGACCGAGTACTGCACTGGAACCGGATTTATGGGCGCAAGGGCTTTCAGCAATACCAGTGCGTGATACCTGAAGACTGCGCGCAGGACGCCATGCAGGCGCTGCTCGATGTCATCGCCGAATCCGGTCAGGGTTCATTTCTGGCGGTGCTCAAGCGCTGTGGTGACATTGCCTCGCCCGGCCTGCTGTCGTTCCCGATGCCGGGCACTTCGCTGGCGCTGGACTTTCCGCAACACCGCGACCTTGCCGGGTCGTTGTTCCCGCGTCTGGACGCCATTGTCCACGAGGCCGGCGGACGTCTGTACCCGGCCAAGGACGCCCACATGAACGGGAGCGATTTCCGCCAGGCCTACCCGGCCTGGGAGAGACTGGAAGCCCTGCGCGACCCTTCCCTGATGTCCCGCTTCTGGAAACGAATCCTGCCATGAAACGAATTCTGATCATCGGAGCCACCTCGGCCATCGCCCACGCCTGCGCTCGTCTATGGGCCGCACAAGGCTGTGAATTCTTTCTGGTGGCGCGCAGTGCCGACAAGCTGCAGGTCACGGCGGCCGATCTCAAGGGGCGCGGCGCCAAGACCGTCACGCTGTATGAAATGGACGCCACGCATTTCGCCGAGCACCCCGCCATGCTGGCCGACTGTCTCAAGACCCTCGGTCAGATCGACGTCGTGTTGATCGCTCATGGCACCCTGCCGGATCAACGCGCCTGCGAGCAGGATGTCGGGCTGGCACTGCAGGAGTTCATCACCAACAGCGCGTCGGTGATCGCGTTGCTGACACTGCTCGCTCAGCATTTCGAGGTTCAGCGGTGCGGCACGCTGGCGGTCATCTCATCGGTCGCCGGTGAACGGGGCCGGCCTTCCAACTACCTGTACGGCTCGGCGAAGGCTGCGGTGTCGACCTTTTGCGAGGGCTTGCAGGCGCGGCTGTTCAAGCTGGGCGTGCACGTGCTGACCATCAAGCCCGGCTTTGTCGACACGCCGATGACACAAGGCCTGTCGCTGCCCGCGGCATTGCTCGCCCAGCCCGAGCAGGTCGCCGAACGGATCGTCAACGGCATTGCCCGTCAGTCCACCAGCCTGTACGCGCCGGGGTTCTGGGCGTGGATCATGCTGGCGATCCGCTCGATTCCACAGCCGTTGTTCAAGAGGCTCAACCTGTGACGGGCACGCCGTGGCTGTCCGGGTGGCGCTACCGGGCCGTGGTGCTGTCAGTCATCGGCTCGGCGCTGGGCTACCTGGCGTTCTGTCTGTGGGGCGGCTGGCACGAGGTGGCGCAGGCTACAGCAAGAGTCGGCACCATCGGCATCGTACTTGCGCTGCTGATGTCGACGGTGAATTACGGGCTGCGCTTCCTGCGCTGGCAACTTTATCTGCAAGTGCTCGGCCATCCGCTGGCGTGGCGCGACAGCCTGCCTGCGTACCTGGCAGGCTTTGCCTTGACCACCACACCGGGCAAGGCAGGAGAAGCGCTGCGCGGCGTATTGCTCAAGCCGCTGGGCGTACCTTACCCGCAGAGTTTTGCGGCGTTTGTCAGCGAGCGGCTGTCCGACCTGCTGGCGATTGCGCTGCTGACGTTGTTCGGGCTGTTTTGGTACCCACCTGCGCAACCGATGATTGCTGTAGGTCTGGCGCTGGTGATGTCGGGATTGCTGACCCTGTCGCAACGTCGCTTGCTGGAAGGATTGCGGGGAACGATCGCGCACGCGACCTCTCGGCTGCCGACGCTGCTCAAGCACCTGCTCGATGTGTTGCTGGCTGCTCGTCACTGCCATCGCTGGAATGTGCTGTTGGGCGCCAGCCTGCTCAGCCTGATCGCCTGGAGCGCCGAGGCGCTTGCGTTTCACTGGGTGCTTGGCTGGATGGGCGCAGAGATTCCACTGACGTTCGCGGTGTTCACTTACGCACTCGCGATGCTGGCCGGTGCACTGAGTTTCATGCCCGGCGGGCTGGGCGGTGCCGAAGCGGTGATGATCGGGCTGCTGATGTTCAAGGGCATGCCCGCTGCCGACGCAATTGCCGCGACCATTCTGATTCGTCTTGCGACCCTGTGGTTTGCGGTCGCCATCGGCGCAGTCATGCTCAGCCGGTTCAAGGACTCGACGTCGATGGAACATCCAGCCCGATGAGGCGATGCCATCGGACAAGACCACTCGCCTCAAGGAGGAGCTTCTAAATGACTTCATCCCATGCTCGACCTTCAATCACGATTGCCCTGCTGTTGCTGTGTGCCGCCATTGTGGCCAGCTTCATTGCGTCCAGCGGCCCGATCCAGTGGATGGACAACGGCATGTTCCTGGCCGAGGCCACCACCGGTGAGTATTTCAGCCAGTCACTCGGGCCGCTGGATCATCCGTTTTTTCACTTCTTCAGCACGCTGTTTTACATAGTGTTCGGCTCGCAGGTGCTCAGCCTGATGAACTCGCTGCTGTTGCTGCCACTGGCGTGGATCATCTACCAACTGGCAACCCGCGTCGGTGCTACGCCGCGTCAGGCGTTGCTGGCCGCCACGGCCACAATACTGGCCCACGCGGTGTTCTGGGTGTCAACCAAGGCCGAGGTCTATCTGCTGCACACCTTGTTCGTGGTGGCGGGCTATGCGGTGCAATTCAGTGCCAGCCCGCGTCTGACGCCTTTGAAAAAACTGTTCGTCATCGGCGTGCTGACCGGGCTGAGCGCCTCGATCCATCAACTGACCTTCATCGTGATGCTGCCGCTTTACATCCAGTTGCTGTACCAGCACAAGGCGCGAATGCTGATGACGGTGCCCGGTTTCATCCTCGGCTTCGCAACTGCCGCCGTGGCAGTGTCCAACGACCTGAACGCGGGAATGGGGCTGATCGACATCGTTCGGCGTTACCTGACGGGTGCCTCGACGACCCTCGCAGGCCCAGAGTGGGAAGGCAGCCTGTTTCGATTCGACGACTTGTGGCACGAGAAGAACTCGGTGGTGCTGCTGTTGCTGTCGTTGATCGGCCCACAGGTTGCAGGGCTGCTGTTATTTCCCGCAGACAGCCGGTTGCGCCTGCTGTGGAGTGCAGCGCTGTTGAATCTGGTCTTCGCGATTTCCTACAACGTCACTGATCGCTTCACCTTCTTCCTGCCGGGCATCGCCATGCTGAGCATAATCGGCATGATTCAGCTGCCTGCGCTGCTGCCGCACAATCGGACAGGCACTGCGCTGCTGAACGTCTCGGTGCTGACGTCGCCGCTGGTGATCATGCTGGCGTACTCGCTGTATGCCAGCGGCGTGGTCAATCTGCCCACCCACAAGGAGAAACTTCCGTTTCGCGATGACATCCACTATTTCATGGTGCCCTACCTGCCCGACCGCTCTGCCGAACAGTTCGTGAAGGCCTACGAGCAATTGGTGCCTGAGGGGGCGCTGATCATCGCTGACTGGACGCCCATGGGCGCGATTCGCTCCGGGCAGGCGATGGGTGTGTTGCGCGGTCGCAAGCTGGCCATGTGCGGGGATAACGTCGACATCCGCCCCTATATCGGCAATCCAGGCGTCTATCTGGCACGCCTGAGTTATTGCGCGATGATTGCGGACGATTACGCACTGGAATACAAGTCGGTGGGATTTGCATTACATGCCAAGTAACGCAAATCCCCCGTGCAGGTCGACTCAGGGCTGCCAGAGCGCTTGACCGCCACTCAGTTTGCGGTCCAGAAAGGTGGCCGCGCTGATCAGCGCCAGATGACTCAACGCCTGTGGCGTATTGCCCAGATGATGGGCGTGGGCGTCGAACTCCTCGGCGTACAGACCCAGCGGGTTGGCGTAACGCAGCAGTTGCTCGAATTCCAGATGCGCCTGCCCGACCCGCCCGGCGCGGGCCAGGCATTCGACGTACCAGAACGAGCACGCGACAAATGCGCCCTCTTCACCTTCCAGACCATCGTCGTGATCGTCGTCATTGCGATAACGGAACACCATGCCGTCGCGTACCAGCGTGCGCTCGATGGCGTCCAGCGTCGCCAGCCACTTGGGATCGCTGGCCCCGACAAAACGTACCAGCGGCATCAGCAGCATCGAGGCGTCCAGGTTGCGGCTGCCTTTGTACTGCACGAAATGCCCCAGCTCTTCGTTCCAGAAGTTGCCCCAGATGTCGTCGTGAATCTGCTCACGTACCTTGGTCCAGCGCTCGAAAGGACCCGACAGCGAGCGCTTGAACGCCAGACGCAGCGCCCTGTCCAGCGCCACCCAGCACATCAGCCTGGAGTGCAGGAAATGCTGATCACCGCCGCGCATTTCCCAGATACCCACGTCACGGTCATCCCAGTGCTCGCACACGTAATCCACCTGACGCACCACGTGCTTCCAGCCGTCATGGGAAATCGCATCGCCGTACTTGTTGGCCAGGTAAACGGCGTCCATCAGCTCGCCGTAGATATCCAGTTGTGTCTGTTCGTACGCTTCGTTGCCGATCCGCACGGGCAGCGCGCCACCATAGCCGGCCAAATGATCAAGGTGTTCTTCAGGCAGCTTTTCGCGGCCGTCGAGGGCGTAGAGAATGCCCATCTTTTCAGTGCCCTCGCAGCAATCATCCAGACGACCGCGCATCCAGCCCATGAACGCATTGGCCTCATCGGTGTAACCCAGACGCATGAAGGCATACACCGTAAATGACGCATCACGGATCCAGGTGTAGCGGTAATCCCAGTTACGCTCGCCACCGGGCGTTTCCGGCAAACCGAAGGTGGCTGCGGCGATGATGCCGCCGTGCTTGCGCGAAGTTAGCAGTTTGAGTGCCAGCGCCGAGCGCATAACCGTCTCGCGCCAGCGCCCGTGGTACAGGGACTGGCCGGCCCAACGTCGCCAGAATGCGAGGGTGTCGTCGAAATACCGTGAGCATCTGCCGGCCGCGACATGCGGATCATCCACACCGCCGAGGATGAACTCGATGATCTGCCCCTTCTCCATCTGGAACTCGGCCAGTGCCGCGTGCTGCTCCACCTGCAAAGGGGTTGTCGCGGACAGGCGCATGCCTGGCTGACCCGTGGCCTGAAAGCACACGTCACTGCCTTCCAGGTGCGCGGTGGTCTCGACACGGCTGTAATCCATACGCACCTTGCAGCGCATGCGTATCGTGGCCTTGCCGAAGCGCACCTGAACCCGACGCACAATGCGCGGCAAATCGTCCTTGTCTTCGCCAATGGGCATCAGGTCCGTGACCTCCACGACCGCCTCTTCCGATATCCAGCGGGTCTGCAGCACGTTGGTGTCCGGCAGGTAGATCTGCAATCGACGCGCGTCAGGCAAATCCGGCGCCAATTGGAAAATTCCTGCGTCGGTGGTGTCCAGCAACGCGGTAAAGATTGACGGGCTGTCGAAGTCCGGCCAGCAACAAAAATCGATGCTGCCGGTATCGGCAATCAGGGCGGCACTGCGCATGTCGCCGATGATGCCGTGGTTCTCGATCGGGTTCTGTGCTTCTTCCGGGAAATCAGCCATTGCCACGAAACTCCGGATAAAGGGTCATCCCTCCGTCGATGAACAGGGTCGTGCCGTGGACGTAATCCGAGGCATCAGACGCCAGCCAGACCACTGCGTTGGCAACGTCTTCGGGTTCACCGATGCGGCCATAGGGGATGAGTTCGAGCATCTTGCTTTCAGCATCGCCTTGCCTGGCATCGGCATTGATCGGCGTACGAATCGCGCCGGGTGCAACGCTGTTGACGCGAATTTTCTGCTCGCCCACTTCCTGCGCAATGCTGCGCATGAGCAGGTCGACGCCCCCCTTGGAGGCCGCGTAATTGACATGTCCGGCCCATGGAATGACCTGGTGCACCGAACTCATGTGAATGATCTTGCCCATCGCCCGTGACACGTGGTCACGCATGCCCTGGCGGATGAACTGGCGCACGGCCGCGCGCGCGCACAGGAACTGGCCGGTGAGGTTGACGTTGATCACCGTGTTCCAGTCCTCAAGACTCATGTCGACGAACGCGGCATCCTTTTGCAGGCCCGAGTTGGCGAACAAAATGTCCAGCGCCCCGAACTGCTCGATGGTCTGGGCGAACATCCGTTCGACTTCGTCTTCCTTGGACACATCAGCACCGATGGCGACGGCTTGTCCACCCGCCGCACGAATCTCGTCCGCCAGTTTCTCGGCCGGTTCCGCCTTGGAATGGTAATTGATGACCACCGCCGCGCCGGCGTCTGCCAGCGCGCGCGCTGCTGCGGCGCCAAGACCGGAACTGGCGCCGGTCACGAGTGCGACTTGTTGCTTGAGAGAGATGTGCATCGGATTTCAGCCTCGAAGTCTGCTAGAGCATGCGTTAGATGCTGACTCGCGAGGCTGAAAGTTAGTTCAGTGGCGTTCGGCTTACGGCGCCGGGTTAGGTTGCGAAATATGGATGGCTTCGATGCCGGCAATCACTTCGTCCGACAGCGTGACATCAATGCTCGCCAGGTTGACCGCGAGTTGATCCAGCCTGGTAGCGCCAATGATGTTGCTGGTCACGAAAGGCCGGCTGGTGACATACGCCAGCGCCATCTGCGAAGGGTCAAGACCGTGCTCACGGGCCAGCGCCACGTAGCGGGCCGTAGCGCTGACGGCTTGCGGGTTGTTGTAACGCTGGAAGCGTTCAAACAGGGTCAGGCGACCATCCGCCGGACGTGCGCCGTTCAGGTATTTGCCAGCCAGCACACCGAACGCCAGCGGCGAGTAGGCCAACAGACCGATCTGCTCGCGAATGGCGATTTCCGCCAGGCCGACTTCGAAGGTGCGATTGAGCAGGTTGTACGGGTTCTGGATCGACACAGCCCGCGGCAGGTCCAGCTTTTCGGCCAGATGCAGGAAGCGCTGGGTGCCCCACGGCGTTTCGTTGGACAGGCCGAAATGACGAATCTTGCCCGCCTTGACCAGATCGCCCAGCACCGAAAGCGTTTCTTCGATTTCCACGGCAACGTCGTCAGGGTCGTGGGTGTAGCCCAAAACACCGAAGAAGTTGGTCTTGCGATCCGGCCAGTGCAGTTGGTACAGGTCCAGATAGTCGGTGTTAAGGCGCTTGAGGCTAGCATCCAGCGCGGTGGTGATGTTGTGGCGATCCAGACGTGGATTGCCATCGCGGATGTGTTCCATGCGGCCGGGACCTACGACCTTGCTGGCCAGTACCCAGTCACTGCGATCGCCGTACTTCTTGAAGTATTCGCCAATGATGCTTTCGGTCTTGGTATAGGTTTCGCCACGCGGCGGCACCGGGTACATCTCCGCGGTGTCGAGGAAATTGACCCCGGCCTCTTTGGCCATACGAATCTGCTCGAAGGCCTCGTCCTGCGTGTTCTGCTCGCCCCAGGTCATGGTGCCCAGCGTGATGGCGCTGACCGACAGATCAGTCTTGCCCAATGAACGAAATTGCATTGATCACTCCATCCGGTAGATAGGAAAGCGCACAGGGGCGCCATAAAAAACGAACCCTATAAAACGCCGACAGGTGACGCACTGCAAGGACTTTTGTTGCTTTTGATGACAGTTTTCATCTAGCGATAACCCTGAGCCTGGAGGTCGAAAAGCGCGGCGTAGCGCCCTCCCGCCTCGATCAGGCTGTCGTGACTGCCACGTTCGAGCACCCGCCCATGCTCCAGCACCACAATGTGTTCGGCATTGCGCACGCTGGAAAAACGATGGGAAATCAGCAGCGTCATGCGGCCTTTGGCGTACTCGCGAAAATGGTCGAACACTGCCGCTTCCGCCCCCGCATCCAGCGCGGCAGTCGGCTCGTCGAGAATCAGGATGTCGGCGTCACGGCGCATGTAGGCACGCGACAGCGCGATCTTTTGCCATTGGCCGCCGGACAGCTCCTGGCCACCCGCGAACCAGCGTCCCAGTTGTGTTTCATAACCCTTGTCGAGCTGCTCGATGAATGGCGCGGCCATGCCCTGAGCGGCGGCTTCGCGCCAGCGTGCTTCGTCATGAAACGCTTCAGTGTCGCCAACTCCGAGGTTTTCGCCGACCAGAAACTGGTAGCGAATGAAATCCTGAAAGATCACGCCGATTCGGGTACGCAACGCCTCTTCGTCCCATTCCTGAAGATCACTGCCGTCGAGCAGGATGCGGCCATGATCGGGCCTGTAGAGCCGGGTCAGCAGCTTGATCAGGGTGGTCTTCCCCGAACCGTTCTCGCCGACCAGTGCGACGCTGCGGCCCGGTGCCAGGTGCAGGTCGATGTGTTCCAGCGCCGGACGGCTGGTGCCGGGATAGGTGAAGCTCACGTCTTCGAAACGCAGGCCGTCACCTGGCAGTGCGCCGTGAGCCAGGCTTCCGGTCGGCACGATGACCGGCTGGGCCAGGTAGACATAAAGGTCCGACAGGTAGAGGCCATCCTCGTACAGGCCACTGATCGCGCTAAGGCTGCTGCTCACGGCTGCCTGACCCTGCTTGAACAGCACCAGGTACATGGTCATCTGGCCGAGCGTGATGCGGCCGTGCACGGCATCGACGACTACCCACGCGTAAGCCAGATAGAACGCCGCAGTGCCCAGCAAACCCAGCAGAAATCCCCAGCCGTCGCGGCGCACGGTCAGGCGGCGGTCTTCGGCGTAAAGCCGTTCGAAGGTCTCGCGATAGCGTTTGAGCAGCAGCGGCGCAAAGCCGAACAGCTTGACCTCTTTGATATAGCCCTCATGGGAAAGCAGCGTTTCGATGTAATTCTGCCGCCGGGTTTCCGGGGCGCGGCGGGTGAACAGCCGGAATGCATCGCCGGAAAAGTGCGCCTCGGCAAAGAACACTGGCAACGCGCCCAGCACCAGGATCGCCAGCGCCCAAGGCGAGAAATGCACCAGCAGCACAGCAAAGCTGATCAGCGAGATGAGGTTCTGCAGCAGACCCAGCGACTTGGTGACCAGCGCCAGCGGCCGTGTCGAGGCTTCGCGACGAACGCGTACCAGTTTGTCGTAGAACTCCGAGTCTTCGAACTGCATCAACGACAGGGTCTGCGCCTTCTCCAGAATCAAGGTGTTGACCTTTTGCCCCAGCAATACGCGCAACAATGCCTGCTGCACCGACAGGCCGCGCTGGGCAGCGGCGAGTAATGCCAGCACGCCCGCCTCGTAAAGCACGTAGCGCAGCACCGGCCAAAGGGGAGCCTCTCCGGTGCTGGCATGCAATTGCATGGCACTGACCACGGCATCCACAATGCGCTGGCCCAGCCAGGCGGCCAGCGCAGGCAACAGGCCAGCCACCAGTGTGGCGAGGATCAACCCCAGTGACAGCCACCGGGAGGTGGTCCAGACCAGTTGCATCGCGCGCAAGGCCTGCTGCATGAAAGACAAAAAACGCTTGAAAACCGGCATACGTAAAAGAACTCTGGATACGGAACCAACCCCGCAAAGGTCGGCCATCATACGGCCGCAGACGCTGGCTCGCTAAAAAACAGGAGGCCCATCATGAACGATGCTCACAACCTGCAACGCTTTGTTGATGCTCAGCAACCCATGTTCGCACACGTACTGGCGGAGCTTGAAGCCGGGAAGAAACGCAGCCACTGGATGTGGTTCGTGTTCCCGCAAATCCGTGGACTGGGCCGCAGCGACATGGCCCAACGCTACGCCATCAGCAGCCTTGATGAAGCCCGGGCCTACCTGCAACACCCACTGCTCGGATCCCGCCTTGAACAGTGCGCCCGGCTCATCGCCCCCCAGGTAGCGCGTACGGCTCGGCAAATATTCAGTTCACCGGACGACATGAAGCTGCAGTCGAGCATGACCCTGTTCACGCTCGCAGCGCCCGACCGGACGATTTTCCAGGCGGTGCTGAACACCTTTTTCGATGGCGAGCTGGATGAAATGACGGTGAAGCGGATACGCAGTTGAGTCAGACAAAGAGCGTCCTGAGCGCTCAGTGTCACAGCCCCGCCGGAGCACGCTGCACGCAACGCTCACGCCGGTCATCCACACGCTCGGCGAACCAGGCGGTGGTCAGTTTGCGAGTGATCTTCGGGCTCTTCAGCGTGATGCCCGGCAAAATCGCGCGAGGCAGTGGCTTGCCCGCCGCCCGGTCGGCCATCGCGAAGACCTTGCGGTACAGCGCGGTGTCTTCGAACTCGAACGTGTCGCCCTGCTTGAGCTGGCTCCATATCTGCGATTTGTTCATGCCCAGACGATCACCCAGGGTCCGAACGGCCAACTCGGTGGAACCCGGCGAGGTGGAGTCGAAGCGAATCAGGTCGCCATCCAGCGCCAGGTCGATTCCGGTCGCCTGACTGACGGCAGCCTGAAAGGCCGCATTGCGGCTTGCGTACCAGCCAGCGTTGAAGTCGGCGAAGCGATACAGCGATTTGTCATAACTCACCGGGTAACCCAACAGGTGCGCAATGCCGAAGTACATGCCGCCCCGTCGGGTGAAGACCTCGCGTCGGATCGAGCCATCAACCGTGTAGGGATAGTCCTCGGCACGCTTTTCCGCGAAGGCGATGCTGACCTGCATCGGACCACCGGTCTTGACCGGATTGAAGGTGCCGAACAGCGCCTGACCCAACGGCACCATACCGATGAAGTCATCGAAGATCGCGCTCAGTTCCTTCTCTGTGCGGGCGGCATCGAGGCGCTTGCCGTAGGTTTTTCCATCCGGCGAGCGGACGCGCAGTGCGGTCGCGATCAAGGCATTGGGAATGTGCAGCCGCGCCGCACGGCGGTCGATCTCGGCGCGCGCGATGCGGCCCATGTTCGGCACTGCCGGATCAACCGAGTAGGTAGACTCCTGCTCGGTCACAGCCAGCACGGAACACACGTTTTCGGTGGTGAGGGGGATTTTCTGCGCGGCGAAGGCTGCATGGATATCCGTGGCCCACGCCTGGCGATCACTGACCGTGGCCGGCATCAGGCGCAGAATACGTGCCCGCGCCTGCTCGGGCGTCAGCTCCGGTTCCTGGGGGCGCTGAGTGCCGCACGCGGCCAGTAACATCAGCGCGACGCTCATCGTGAGCGACTTGAACAAACGTCGTTTCAATCCATGACTCCGCTGGCGATGCTTCAGAGGTGGGCATCAGTGTTCAAGGTTAAAACACTGACCAGTCGATCCTCGCACTGAGTTTTTCCAGTGCAGCCATACCGACAAGCGAATTGCCTGCCGCGTTCAACTCCGGGGACCAGACGCAGACCGAAAACCGCTCTGGCACGACCGCGACGATGCCGCCGCCCACGCCGCTCTTGCCCGGCAGACCAACACGGTAGGCAAAGTTGCCCGCCTCGTCATACAGGCCACTGGTGGCCATGATCGAGTTCAATTGAGTGGCCTGCCGCGCGCTGAGAATCTGCTCGCCACTGTGGGTGCAGAAACCCTGATTGGCCAGAAAGCCGAAAGCACGGGCCAGGTCGATGCAGCTCATGCTCAGGGCGCAATGATGGAAGTAACTGCGCAGCACGTCTTCCACATCACCGTGGAAGTTGTCGAACGACTTCATGAGGTACGCCGCTGCGGCGTTGCGCGAACGGTGCTGATATTCGGATTCAGCCACTTTGGAATCAGAGGTGATCGAAGGGTTGCCACACAGGCGCCGCACAAAGTCGCGCATCGACAACGACGGCGCGGCGAAGCGCGCCTGATTGATGTCGCAGATCACCAGCGCACCGGCATTGATGAACGGGTTGCGCGGCCTGCCCCGCTCGAACTCCAGCTGCACCAGTGAGTTGAACGGCTGACCTGAAGGCTCGTGGCCGAGGCGCTGCCAGATGTCCTCACCGGAATGCCCGATGGCCTGCACCAGGCTGAAGACCTTGGAAATGCTCTGGATCGAAAACCGTGTCTCGGCATCCCCGGCGCTGAACATCTGACCGTCATTGCCGTACACCGCGATGCCCAATTGATCGGGTCTTACCTCACCGAGCGCCGGAATGTAGTCGGCGACTTTGCCCTGACCGAGCAAGGGTCTAACTTCATCGAGGATTTCGTTCAGCAGGTCTTGCATGTGTGCGCCCCTTGTTTTGGGTGCGCACACTACACCAACCCAAGGCGCCTCGCATCATCGCGACGTGATATCGCGATCCTTCGCAAACGCCTGCCGATCAACCAGCTCGGCGACCTTGACGGCATGCGGAAAGATTTTCTTCTCGACGAATAGCTCATCGACCAGCCCGAATTCCAGTTCACCATCACGCCCAGGAACACCTACCGGTTGGCCGAACTCCTGTACCGCGTCGGCGCAAACAAGAACAAACCCGTATCGTGGCAAGACGACTTCTTCCAGGATGCCAAGCCCCTGCAAGGCTGTTGAACCCCAGGCGCGTGCTCGACGCTACGCTGTCTCGCGACAGCCGCCAAAGCGTGGAAAGCGAATGGCTGGCGATGAAGGACAACGCGATATCAGTCGATACCGCCTAATCGTTAGTTGCGGCCTGGCGCGCCTGCAAAAACAGGCTTTTAGGGCGTGTATGCAACACAGACCTTAGCCATCAGGACGGACGCGACTTGCCCCATTCACGAACAGGCAGGGAAGCGGCATAGGCCAGGGCTTCCTGCCGGGTATTGAATGAAGCGAGTCGGTCTTTGGGTGTGCAGACCGTCCAGGGTCCACGGTTGACGCAGATCAGCTGATAGCCATTGATCTGGGTTTTGGAAAGCATGGGAGCACTCATATTCACCTCCGGTAAAAAGAGAAAATAGTCGTGATGCCCGCTTACCTTACACCTGGACGGTCAGGCTGAGATGGCCGCTCAGCCGGTAGTTGTCAGTGACCGCTGTGGTCGCCATGGCCACTGTGTTCATTGGTTGTCAGGGATCTGGCCACTGCCGTTACCTTGATCGACTCCTTCACACCCTTGGCGTTTTCCACCGTCAGGGTCAACGGCACTTGATCGCCTTCTTTGACCTGCGCCGCGAGCCCCATGAACATGACGTGATAGCCGTTGGCGTCCAGCACCACTGACTTGCCCGCTGGCAGGTCGATCGAAGGCACTTGCTGCATGTTCATCACGTCGTTTTTCATGCTCATCTGATGGATCTGAACGGTTTTGGCGACCGGCGAAGCGACATCGACCAGCTTGCTGTCCTCGCTGCTGGTGATACGCATGAAGGCGCCGGTGGCAGGTTGTCCCGGCACGGTGGCGCGCACCCAGGCATCATCGACCTGCGTCTGGGCAAACGCCTGAGCGCTCAGGCCCAGCAACGAAACGGCCAACAGCATGGGTTTTACGGCGTTACGAATCAGCGTATTCATCAACATACTTCCATCAAAGTGAGCAAATCTTCGGTGCATTGCTGGGCAGTCAGCTTGTGTGAAAGCCCCAGGCGCAGCACGCCACGGGTGTCGTAGACATAACTGGTGGCCGTGTGGGAGATCGTATAGGTATCGCCGAGCGGGACCTTTTCGAAGAACACACCGAACTCTTTCGCCGTGGCAGCGGTTTCTTCAAGCGTGCCGGACAGCGCGACGAAGGTCGGATCGAAGGCTTTTACATACGCGTCGATAACCTCTGGCGTATCGCGCTCCGGGTCCAGGGTGATGAACACCACCTGAAAGGTCTTGCCATCCTCGCCCATCAGCTTTCTGATTTGCGCCGCACGGGCCAGCGCTGTGGGGCAAACAGCCGGGCATTGGGTGAAGCCGAAAAAGACCATCGGCATCAGGCCGCGAAAGCTCGACAGTGTCTTGACCTCGCCCTTCGAGTCCTTGAGCCTGAAATTGCGGCCGACGATTTCGTTGCTCATGTCCTTGCCATGCTTGAATGGCAGAGCATTGGAGTTGCCACAACCGGCCAGCAGGCCAAGGCTGAGCAGCGAGAGGCCCGAGACCACTTCGCGGCGGGTGAAATTCTGCATCATGTATTACGTCCTTTGAAGGATAAGGCGCGGCCGCCGGCATTAATCCAGCAACCGTTCCCGTAAACAGACAAGGCAGGCGTGCCGCTATGCCTTGTCACAACCGATGAGCATAGGCGCGCAGGCTCAAGGTGCCTGCGCGATGCAGCCGGGCGAGGCGTGACGAGGGGCCTGGCGAATCAACCCTTGCGGGATGCGCAACCGGATATTGAGAATGCGCGACAGCCAGCCCAGACCGATGAAGAACAGCAGCGCAAGGGTCAGCTTGCCGGCAAAGGCGCAATCGAAGGCGGCCAGTTGCATGACCTGTGCGTGGGTACTTTTGTCCATTGCAGGTGATGAAGCGCCGCCATCACCGCAGATGTCGTTTGCCGATGCCGATGCCGATGCCGACGAAAGCACCGACAGCATTTGTCCGTGGCCGAATCCACACGCCACGCCATTGAACAGGACGAAGCCGTACAGCATCCAGGCGATAAGCGAGCGGTGAGTTCGGACGAAATTCATGGTGGCGAATTTACCACTCAAGGCTGCTGGCGAACACCGCGAATGCTGTTACAAAAAACGTGCAGACGGGCGAGCCGCGCTGTCATGGGCTGCACAGCGGGTGCGACAAAACGGCGCAGGCCGCCTAACCGTTCAATTCAGTTCTGCGCGTCTGGCGAGTGATCCGTCGCCGCTGCGTCCGCTGCAAGGTGTTGCGCCTGCGTCCACGCGGGCACCGTATCAGTGAAAACTTCAGAAGCCACGCAGACTCGATTACGCCCCTGCGACTTGGCGGCATAGAGCGCGCGGTCGGCCAGCTGGATCAGCCCGCGCGGGTCCAGTTGCCGATCGGTGCCGAAAAATGTCGCCACCCCCAGGCTGACGGTCACGATCCCGAAAGGGCTCGCCGGGTGTTCGATTCGGCTGTCTTGCAGTTTTTCCAGAATGCCTTCAGCCACCCGACGGGCGCTGGCTTCATCGGTATTGGGCAGCACCACAGCGATCTCCTCGCCACCATAGCGGGCGGCAATGTCGCCCGGACGACGAATGCACTGCTCGACGAGCCGGCTGATCGCAACCAGGCACTCATCCCCGGCCAAATGGCCAAAGTGGTCGTTGTAGCGCTTGAAATGGTCCGCGTCGAGCAGGATCAACGACAGCATGTTGCGCTCGCGTCGGGCACGTTTGAATTCGATCTCGATGAACTGATCGAAGCGCCTGCGGTTGGCAAGCCCGGTCAACTTGTCTTCGGATGCAATGAGTTGAAGATGCTGGTTGAGTTCGATCAGGGTCGCCTGGGAAACACGCAATTCGTCTTCAACACGAATGCGGCTGTGAATATGGACGATCAGGCGAACACCAAGACCGACTACCAGCACGAGCAGCACCAGCACCAGTAACAGCGACTGTTTGGCCTGCACCATCCAGGCGTGCATGGCCTCCTGCTGACCCAGCGCGACCACCGTCACCAGCGGGTAGGCATCGCTGCGCTGAAAAGCGTAGAAACGAGGCACCCCGTCCAGCCGGGAAACGAACTCGGTGGTTCCGGATCGCTGGTCAGGGTACAGGTTGAAGATAGGTGTCGAGGACAAGTCGCGGCCGACGTCTCCTTCGCGATAGGGATAGCGCACGTGCACCTGCCCTTTCGATGTGGTCAGGCTGATGACACCTGAGTCTCCAATCTGAATGTTGGAATAGAATTTAAGCAGATGATCGATACCGATAGTCGCGACGATCAGACCCGCGAAGCTTGAGTCCCGATTATCAATGCGCCGGCTGACCGAGATGACCCACTCGCCCGTCGCGCGACTGCGAATCGTAGGCCCGACGAAGGTGGCACGACTGGTGCTATCGGCGTGATGCTGGAAATATTCGCGCTGTGCGCTGTTGATACCAATGGCGTTCCCATTGGTCGAAAAGATGCAGTTACCGTCGGCGTCATAAAGCGACACACTGCTGATCTGCGGTAGCGTTCCCATTGCACGTGCAATGACCGACCTCAGGCGTTCGATCTGCGCAGGCCCCGTGCCGTCCTTTTCAACGCGCTCGGTCAAGCCGAGCAGCATGACCTCGCTCTGTTTGAAAATACCGTCGGTGTAGGTGCTTAGCGCGCTCGCCAGGTTTGCGCTGTTGGTCCGGATGTTTTCAAAGGTTTTCTGGCGCGCAGTCCAGGTTTGCCAGACCATGAGCAGCACAACACAGGTACAGGTTGTACAAATCAGCCATGAGGCAAGCCTGAGATCGCGTTTCAAAGCCTGCCTCCGTAACGAATGAGAGCTCGCGCAACGGATTCGCACGATACCTGGGCATGAATGTTCAGATACATCGATATTCCTGTATCGGCATCAATGGTCGTGAGCTTCGACGCCCGACGCTGCACCTGGCGAATGACCAAGTCCAATCGAGCAGTCCAATCGAGCAGCAAACAGGGGGCAACATACGCACAAGTGCGCACATTGGATCACATGTTCAGGATTTTTTTTCGAAGGGCCGTGAGCGCGATGGCTCACGGCAATGGGGCGGGTATGTAGCGAGGGTGCTTGAACGGATCAGGCTACTGCGGGGCTTTGCACAGCGGCGTGCGCGGAAGCGGCTTCCAGCTCACGAACCAAAGGCAGTACATGCTCGCCGAAATAGGCGACTTCTTCCTGGAAGTGCAGGAATGCGGACAACACCAGATCAACGCCGACGGCCTTGAGCTGCACGATGCGCTGGGCGATCTGCGCAGGCGTGCCGATCAGGTTGGTCTTGAAGCCATCGTTATATTGCACCAGGTCCTGAAAGGTGGACTTGGCCCAGTTGCCCTCGCCCTCCGGGCTCGCCTTGCCAGCCTGTTTCGCCGCATCACCAAAGGCATTGACCGCTTCCGGGTCGGCCTTGTCGACGATTTCGGCCAACACGGCGTGTGCCTCCTCCTCCGTGTCCCTGGCAATGATGAACGCGTTGACACCGATCTTCACCGAATGCCCGTTGGCGGCGGCCTTGGCACGGATGTCATCGACCTGAGCCTTGATGCCTTCCACGGTATTGCCGTTGGTGAAATACCAGTCTGACACGCGGGCCGCCATGTCCCTTGCCGCTCTGGAACTGCCGCCCTGGAAGATTTCCGGGTGCGGACGCTGGATTGGCTTGGGCTTGAGGGTGTAGTCGTGAAACCGATAGAAATCGCCTTTGAACGTAAAATTATCTGTGGTCCAGATACCTTTGAGCGCGCGGATGAACTCCTCCGAACGGCGATAACGCTCGTCGTGCTCAAGCCAGGGCTCACCGATGGCGGTGAACTCGCCCTTGAACCAGCCACTGACAATGTTGACTGCCACGCGTCCGGCAGTGAGCTGATCGATGGTCGCCAGTTGTTTGGCCGCCACGGAAGGCGTCCAGGGCCCTGGCAGAATCGCGGCGATGACTTTGAGCTTATCGGTGGCGGCCAGCAGCGCATGACTGAACGCGACTGACTCGTGCTGGTATTCGGCCCCGTAACCGGCCGTGAAGCGAATCTGCGTCAATGCGTATTCAAAGCCTGATTTCTCGGCAATCTGCGCCAGTTTTCTGTTGTAGTCGATGGTCCAGCTGGTGCGCTGTTCGATCGTGCTCACCACCAGGCCACCGCTGACGTTGGGTACCCAGTACGCAAATTTGATAGGGGTTTGACTCATATCGTTACTCCTCCGGCTTCAGGGTCCCGAGCGCAAGAATCGAGCGGGCTTGATGCACAGTGACGGAGCAGCAACCGTGCCAGCCTGTTATTTCATTAAATATCAATAAGTTAATCAGCCTGGGTGAGACGAGTCGCTGTCGACGGACCGCCAAGGTGTCGAACCGGTGTTGTGCAGGAAACAGTGCGTGTTCTTGTGGGAGCCTGCCACCTGCAACACAATGCGGCGCCTTCACTCACGAAGGTCCCGCATGCACAAGGCATCTGTCGATGTTCGAACTCTCAAGCTACTTCGGTCTGTTCATGGCGGCATTGGGTGCAGCGACGCTGCTGCCCATGCAATCGGAAACCGTGCTGGCCGCAATGCTGATCAGCAAAGCCTATCCGGCCGCGGTACTGCTGTGGGTCGCAACAGTCGGCAACGTACTGGGCTCTGTCCTCAACTGGCTCCTCGGCCGCTCCATCCTGCGCTTTCGCCACAAACGCTGGTTTCCGGCCAGCGAAGCGCAGCTGGAAAAAGCTCAGGGCTTTTACCTGAAGTACGGCTACTGGTCGCTGCTGCTGAGCTGGATACCCATCATCGGTGATCCGCTGACAGTGATCGCAGGCGCCCTGCGAGAACCGCTTTGGCGCTTTGTGCTGATCGTCACGCTGGCCAAGGGCTTGCGCTATGTGGTGGTCGCTGCGCTGGTGACTCAGGCATTTGCCTGATGTCAAGAAAGACATCGGCATAATCACGCCAATACATCGGCAGAAAAACAATTCTGCCCACTAAAAAACGCGTGTTGACGACAGACGGCGAGCATGGATTACCACCCGTCAGGAACCCGCTGCAAACCCGACAGAAGGCATGGTCACGGGCTATCCAAGCGGCGTGCATCGACGTACGTTTGGATCCAATGAAGCCTTGTTCATCTGCAGGAGCACCGATGAAATTTCATGCCTGGTTTTTGTTGTTCATGATCCCCGCCGTGTCCGCACACGCCGATGGTAAACACGGTGCCGATGGTAAACATATTGTGGTTCCACACGACCCCACCGGGCAGCACGAGCTTGTGGAGAAGAGCGGCGCTCCGACAAATCGGGTAGTGGTGACCCGCCGCGAGAGCCTGTTGGGCGTGATCTACTCCAAACGCGTCTATAACTGCACCAACCATACGGTCAACCTGGTGGGCACCGGCGCAACGCTGGAGATCATGGGAAGCGCTAACGCCGTCAGCGGCATGGGCCCGGTGATTCGCGACTCTACCTCCGAATACATTCAGACCGAAGCCTGCAGTTAAGCGGCTCCCCCCTCATCAGTCAGTGGCGGACTCGTCCATGAAGGGGCGGTACATTCAGGCAAAGTGATTTGTCCGAAAGTCAGTCTTCGTGAACACGTCCACTCAGGTTGAAAACCCATCTCTGCTGAGCGTCATACCCACCTTCGACAGAACAATCCAACGCAGCGCTTCACAGGAAGCGCTGCGTAGCTGTCTGCGCGTCTGATCGACAAAAAACACTTGCACCGCGAATATTACGGTATACCATCAGACAGACAATAATTGTCGCTGTCGGCACACCGAGCAGAGGTAGCAAATGATCGACGCAACTGACTACAAGAACGTCATGGGCTCCTTTCCATCGGGTGTCACCGTTATCACCACGCTGGATGAGAATGGCGAAGTTGTCGGCCTGACTGCCAGCGCGTTCAGCTCCCTGTCCATGGACCCGCCGCTGGTCCTGTTCTGCCCCAACTACAGCTCCGACTCGTACGCCACGCTGATCAAAAGCAAACGCTTCGCCATTCACCTGCTCTCCGGCGGCCAGCAGGAAGAAGCCTACGCGTTCGCCCGCAAAGGCAAGCTCAAGGCGCAAGGCATCGAGTGGACATTGAGCGAGTTGGGCAATCCCCTGCTGAACAACGCCACGGCAATCATCGAGTGCGAATTGTGGCGCGAGTACGAGGGCGGTGATCACGCGATCATGGTCGGCGCGATCAAGAACCTGATTCAGCCCCAAGAGCCCGTCGACCCGATGGTGTACTGCCGAGGCAAGATGAGCACCCTGCCCGCTCTCATCTGACGTGCACTGGTTCTTCCCACACATTTGAAAATACGGGTGCTGCCACCTACGCACCCTGGTCCGATCGAGGTAAGCGTCATGAAATTTTCGCTGTTCGTGCACATGGAACGCTGGGACGAAACTGTCAGTCACCGCCAGCTCTTCGAAGACCTGACCGAACTGACGCTGATGGCCGAAAAAGGCGGTTTCAGCACAGTCTGGATCGGCGAGCATCACGCGATGGAATACACCATCTCGCCAAGCCCCATGCCATTGCTGGCGTATCTGGCGGCCAGAACCGACACCATTCACTTGGGCGCAGGCACCATCATCGCGCCGTTCTGGCATCCCCTGCGGGTCGCTGGCGAATGTGCGTTGCTGGACGTCATCAGTAACGGGCGCATGGAAGTGGGCCTGGCACGCGGCGCCTATCAGGTCGAGTTCGACCGCATGGCAGGCGGCATGCCTGCGTCCGAAGGGGGCAAGGCGCTGCGGGAGATGGTTCCGGTGGTGCGCGCGCTATGGCAAGGCGACTATGCCCACGACGGCGATATCTGGAAATTCCCCACGTCTACCTGTGTGCCCAAGCCCATCAACACCCCGCCGATGTGGATTGCCGCCCGCGACCCGGACTCACACAACTTCGCGGTGGCCAACGGCTGTAACGTGATGGTCACACCGCTGATGAAGGGCGACGAGGAAGTTGTGGACCTGAAGAACAAATTCGAGACCGCACTGGCCAACAACCCGGGCGTGCCGCGCCCGCAATTGATGGTACTGCGTCACACCCATGTCCATGCCGAGGATGATCCTGAAGGCTGGAAAGTCGGTGCCAGAGCCATCTCGAAGTTCTATCGCACCTTCGATGCCTGGTTTGGTAACAAGCAGACGCCGGTCAACGGTTTCCTGGCGCCGAGCCCTGAAGAGAAGTTCGCCGAACGCCCGGAATTCACCCTCGACAGCCTGCACAAGACTGCGATGATCGGCACCCCGGAAGAGATCATCCCGCGCATCAAGTATTACCAGGAACTGGGTGTCGACGAGTTCAGCTTCTGGTGCGACAACAGCCTGCCGCACGCCGAAAAGAAGAAGTCGCTGGAACTGTTCATCAAGCACGTGGTGCCAGCGTTTCGGTAAAGTCTCGCCGATACGGCGCTGTCTCGCAGCAGACACCGGACTGTTGACGAAGCGCTGAATCTGCTTCTGCCCGGAGGGCGTGGGAGCTCTCGAAGGTTACGACGGCAGCGATGGGCTGCGCAGCAGCCCTTTGAATGCATCTGACGCACCACTTGCGCAGGTTTTGCTGCCGGTTCCCGGCAGATCGCCGGCAAGCCACCTCCCACAGTCCGGTGCTTGCTGCGTGACAGCGCTAAATCGAAGAAGTGGTGGGCCTCCCACCACCAACGTACATCACCTCAATGGTTATAAGCGCGCTCGTTGTGCTCGGACAGATCAAGCCCCGCTCTTCGACCGTCTCGTGGGCTCGCAAGCCAACGAGCGCCTTGACCACCTTGAGGATCACCCAACTGACCCCGAAGCAATAGACCGTGGTGAACAACACGCCTTTGATCTGCGCAATAACCTGCGCACCCATGCTCACGTCCGGCACCAGGCCACCCATTGAAGGCACGCAAAACACCCCGGTCAGAACCGCACCGATCATGCCGCCGATGCCGTGCAGGCCGAACACGTCGAGGCTGTCGTCATAGCCCAGACGTTTCTTCAATACCGTGACGCTCAGATAGCAAAACACCCCGCACAAAACGCCAATCGCCAGTGCGCCACCAACGCCAACATAAGCGCATGCAGGCGTGATCCCCACCAGACCTGCCAACGCGCCGCTGGCCAGACCCAACGCACTTGGTTTGCCGACCTTGAACCACTCGGTGAACATCCAGCCGAGAATCCCGGCGCAGGCACCCACCTGGGTGTTGAGCATGACGATGCCGGACGTGCCGCTCAGGCCACCGCCGGAGCCAATATTGAAACCGAACCAGCCGACCCAGAGCATGGCTGCGCCAGCCATGGTCAGGCTCAGGTTGTGGGCGGGCATCGGTGCGTTCTGATAACCCTTGCGCTTGCCCAACACCAGACAGGCCGCCAACGCCGCGACGCCTGCATTGATATGTACGGCAGTGCCGCCTGCGAAATCCAGTACGCCCCAGTTATGCATCAGCGCCCCCGCCCCGCCCCAGACCATGTGCGCCACTGGCGCATAGACAAAGGTGAACCACAGCGCCATGAACAGCAGCGCGGCCGAGAATTTCATGCGCTCTGCGAAGGCACCGGCAATCAGCGCCGGTGTGATGATGGCGAAGGTCATCTGGAAGGTCACGAACACGCCTTCCGGGATATCGCCGACGAGACTGTCTGGCGTCATGCCCGCCAGAAACGCACGGCTCAGACCGCCCACGAAACTGTTGAAGGTCACCTGGCCTTCGACCATGTTGCTGGTATCCACCACCATGCTGTAGCCGTACATCACCCACAGCACGCCCACCACTCCAGCGATGCCGAAACACTGGGTGAACAGTGACAGCATGTTCTTGGCGCGCACCAACCCGCCGTAGAACAACGCCAGACCCGGAAGGCACATGAACAGCACCAGTACCGCGGCGGTGATCATCCAGGCGGTGCTGCCGGTATTGAGGACGGGGGTTTCTGCCGCCTGTGCCAGCGGGGCAAATATGCCAAGTGCAAGTGATGCCAAAAGGGGTTTGCCGAGTAGACGATTGACCATGTTCAAAGCTCCCGCAAATGAATGGAAAGTGCCGGGCAGCAAACAAAGGTATGTATCTGGAACAACGGGCCTTTGTGGCCTCTTATGAGTGACTCACCACTCGTTCCTCCCGCTCCGCGCGCGGTCTTGAATGCGCAGCGCAGAGGCCAAGCAGAGCGTCATATCTTGCTGCAACCAACGGGCTGTGGGGGGCGGCTTGCAGGCGACGCGCTCGCTTAAGCGACCTGTCTGTGACTGAACTGACGCCATCGCCGGCAAGCCGCCTCCCACGGGTACGCATTCAGATGGACGCGATCATCAGCCGGTCAATACCCGCTGCCAGCCCCTGGAATCCACGAGGTGCCCGCCAGTGGCACGCGGGCCATGGCTGCGGATTCAACGGTCAGCGCGACCAGGTCTTCAGGATCAAGGTTATGCAGGTGCGACTTGCCGCAGGCGCGGGCCATGGTCTGGGCTTCCAGCACCAGCACACGCAGGTAGTTGGCCAGACGACGACCGCCCTCCACCGGGTCGAGGCGTTTGGACAGCTCCGGGTCTTGTGTGGTGATGCCTGCCGGGTCGCGACCGTTCTGCCAGTCGTCGTAGAAGCCCGCTGCCGAACCGATCTTCTTCAATTCTTCATCCAGACGCGGATGGTTGTCGCCCAGCGCGATCAGCGCCGCTGTGCCAATCGCCACCGCATCGGCCCCCAGCGCCATGGCCTTGGCCACGTCGGCACCATTACGAATGCCACCGGAGACAATCAACTGCACCTTGCGGTGCATGCCCATCTCTTGCAGCGCCTGAACCGCTTGCGGAATGGCGGGCAGGATCGGGATACCCACGTGTTCGATGAACACTTCCTGAGTCGCCGCAGTACCGCCCTGCATGCCGTCGAGCACGATCACGTCGGCACCTGCCTTCACCGCCAGCTTGACGTCGTAGTACGGACGGCTGGCCCCGATCTTTACGTAGATCGGCTTTTCCCAGTCCGTGATTTCACGAATCTCGGCAATCTTGATCGCCAGATCGTCCGGGCCGGTCCAGTCGGGATGCCGACACGCCGAGCGTTGATCGACGCCCACCGGCAAAGTGCGCATGCCCGCGACTCGCTCGGTGACTTTCATGCCCAGCAGCATGCCGCCGCCACCTGGCTTGGCGCCCTGCCCCAGCACGATTTCGATGGCGTCGGCCTTGCGCAGGTCATCCGGGTTCATGCCGTAGCGCGACGGCAGGTACTGATAGACCAGGTGCTGGGACTGGCCGCGTTCTTCGGGCGTCATGCCGCCATCACCGGTGGTGGTGCTGGTGCCAGCGATGGTTGCGCCGCGACCAAGGGCTTCCTTCGCGTTGGCCGACAACGCACCGAAGCTCATGCCCGCAATCGTCACCGGAATTTTCAGGTACAGCGGCTTCTTGGCGAAACGGTTGCCGAGCACCACGTCGGTGCCGCACTTCTCGCGATAACCTTCCAACGGATATCGGGATACGCTGGCACCCAGCAACAGCAGGTCATCGAAGTGCGGCAGTTTGCGCTTGGTGCCGCCGCCGCGAATATCATAGATGCCGGTTTCGGCGGCGCGCTGGATTTCCTGAATGGTCAGGCGATCAAACGTGGCCGACTCGCGCAGGACCGGGGCTTTGGGAGAGGTGGAATCGCTCATGGTCTTGCTCCTGGATCAGTACGCGGAGGCGTTGTCGACTTTGAAGTTGTACAGCTGACGGGCCGAGCCATAACGTTTGAAATCCGTCGCCCTCTCGTTGAAGCCTGCGCGGTTGAGCAGTTCCTGCAATTCCTGCAGGTGCTCTTCGCGCATCTCCTTGGCAATGCAGTCCGAGCCCAGCGACTCGACGGTGCCTTTGACATAGATCCGGGTTTCATAGAGCGAGTCGCCCAGCGCATCGCCTGCGTCGCCACAGACCACCAGTCGTCCGGCCTGGCCCATGAAGCAACTCATGTGGCCAATGCTGCCGCCGACCACAATGTCGATGCCTTTCATGGAGATCCCGCAGCGGGCACCGGCGTCGCCTTCGATCACCAGCAGTCCGCCGTGGGCCGTGGCACCCGCCGCCTGAGAGGCGCTGCCTTTTACCCGAACCGCGCCGGACATCATGTTTTCCGCGCAGCCGACGCCGACATTGCCATGCACGGTGATTGAGGCTTTCTGGTTCATGCCCGCGCAGTAGTAGCCCGCATGGCCCTGAATATCGATGGAAATGGCTTCATTGACGCCGACCGCCAGGTTATGAGCGCCGTCAGGGTGAGTCACCACCCACTCGCGGTCTTCCAGTGCTTTCACCTGATCGTGCAGGGCCTGATTGAGGTCACGCACAGTGGCGTTGGACAGATCGATGGTTTTCATATGCGTGCTCCTTAGGCCGACTCGCGTTCCCAGATGTACATGGTGGCCGGGACAGGTTCCCAGACCCTGGCGTTCTCGATCCCCGGCAGGCTGGACAGCGCCTGATACTCCGAGGCCATGGCGACGTAATCGTCGGTCTCGGCGAGGATCGCCGGTTTGCAGGCAATCGGATCGCGAATCACCGCAAAACCATTGCGGGTGCCGATGGCAAAGGTGAAGAAACCGTCGAGGTCCTCCAGGGATTTATCGAGCGCCTGCTTGAGG
This sequence comes from Pseudomonas triticifolii, assembly GCF_014358015.1. Lineage (GTDB taxonomy): Bacteria > Pseudomonadota > Gammaproteobacteria > Pseudomonadales > Pseudomonadaceae > Aquipseudomonas > Aquipseudomonas triticifolii. Next base: position 774,247 of record NZ_JACONV010000001.1, read on the forward strand.
CTGTCGCCCTGTTGCAGACGCCAGGCCAGGTAACCGGCGGCCACTTCAGTGTCGTTGTCTGTTTCGAAATGAATGCCTTCGCGGCGCAGGTTCTGACGCAGACGGAAGTGATTGGACAGCGAGCCGTTGTGAACCAGACACAGATCAGCCCCGGTGGAAAACGGATGGCTGCCTTCCATGGTCACGGCGCTTTCGGTGGCCATGCGGGTGTGGCCGATGATGTGACTGCCCTTCATCGAACTGAGCCCGAAGCGTTGGGAAATCTCCCTTGGCAGACCCATGCCCTTGAGGATCTCGATGCTTTGTCCGGCGCTCATGATGCGCACGGTCGGCGCGAGTTGCGCCAACAAGGCACGCACCGGTGCTTCTTCGGCCTGAATCTTGAGGACCACCGCGCTGGCGTTCTGAAACCAGTCCAGTGGCAGGTTCAGCGTGCTTTCAATCTCGGCAATCAGCGCCTTGAAGTCGTACGCCTCAGTGGTTGCCTGCAAGGTCAGCTTGATCCAGCCATCGGCCACTTCATCGCCGTAAATGGCGAACCCGGCGCTGTCAGGACCGCGATCGGTCATGGCTTCGAGCATCGGTTCGAACAACTGGCCGAGCTGCGATTCCAGCGCCGGATTTTTCAGGTAAAGCCCTACGATTCCACACATGACTCAACTCCTGGGCAGAGACGTCCCGCCCAGCGGCAAGACGTCAAAAACGGTTGCGTGACGATCCGCTGGATCAGAAGAATTCGATGTAGCGCTTCACTTCCCAATCGCTGACATGGCGGCTGTATTCCACCCATTCCATGCGCTTGAGGCGCACGAACTCGCCGACGATCTCGTTACCGAGCACTTCGGCGAACAACGGATCGGATTCCAGCGCGTCGCAGGCTTCCTTGAGCGATTGCGGCAAGGTCTTGATGCCACGGGCGGCGATCTCTTCAAGGCTCAGCTTGTAGAGGTTCTCGTTGCAGACGTGGTCGATTTCCAGCTGGCGGTCGATTCCGTCCAGGCCTGCGGCGATGATCGCGGCGCTGACCAGATACGGGTTGCAACCGGCGTCCGGCAGACGGAATTCCAGACGGCCATAAGGGACCCGCACCATCGCTGAACGGTTGTTGGCACCAAAGGCGATGAACGCTGGCGCCCAGGTCGCGCCTGACAACGAATTGCCAACCACCAGCCTTTTGTAGGAGTTGACTGTGGGCGCGGCGAACGCGCAGAGCGCAGGACCATGCGCCAACAAGCCGGCAGCGAAGTGATAGGCCATCTTTGACAGCCCCATACCGCTGGGGTCGCTGGCGTCGTGGAACAGATTCTTGTTGCTGGCGCTGCCGATCGACAGGTGAAAGTGCATGCCGTTGCCAGCGCGCTTGGGATCGGGTTTGGGCATGAACGAGCAGATCATGCCCATGTCGTTGGCGATCTCGCCTGCTGCCATGCGGAAGAAGGTAAAGCGATCCGCCGACTCCATCGCGTCGCTGTAGGTGTAGTTGATCTCGAACTGGCCGTTGGCGTCTTCGTGATCGATCTGGTAGATGTCGAAACCGACTGGCTGCAGCGCTTCGGTCAGGCGTTCGAGAAATTCACGGGAGCGCGACAGGCCTTTGTAGTCGTAGCAAGGCTTGTCGAGGTTGTCACTGGCATCGACCATTTGCAGGCTGCCCGCGGCATCGCGCTTGAACAGACTGAACTCGGGTTCAAGGCCGGTGTTAAGAGTCCAGCCGCGCTGGGTCAGGCGTTCGACCTGTTGCTGCAGCACGAAACGGCTGTCATAAGGCCAAGGCTTGCCGTCCACATGCCCAATGCACACCACCCGACCGTAACCGGGCTGCCAAGGCACCGGCGTCAGCGAAGACAGATCGCCCTTGGCCATGAAGTCGGGACCATGTGGCTCCATGCCCATACCGCAAATGGCAAACCCGGCGAAACCGGCACCGTCTTCGGCAACCATTTCCAGCCCCGTGACCGGCACTGATTTGGTCTTCGACGAGCCATGAATGTCCACGAACTGAGCCAGCACGTACTTGATGCCGTGCTGTTCGATCAGACGCTGTGTTTCGGGTGGCAACATGAGACTTGTCTCCTGGCATGGGCAAAACGTTTCAGGTAGGAATCGTTGTTTAACTGTCCGCTTACTATATTCCGCAAAGGAAAGTTAATTTCTCTTTAGGAATGCAAAGCGCTTGCCAGTTTGGTATGCCAGGCGTTGAATCCGTCAGGGAGGGGAAATTCTGCTGTTTATATGGGAAACTCGTTTTCTCTCCGGGAATAATCTGCTGATTATTTGGCTGACATGCACATTCCCAGTGCGAAATAAAAATTAACGAGCGGAAACCGTGCAAACCTGATGACAGACTCTATGAACAAGCCGAATGAAACGCCTCCCAAGCTGAAGCTTGAGCAATACCTGGGCATTCAGATCAAACGTCAGCGTCAGGCGCAGGAGCTGAAACTGGCCGACGTAGCGCGGATTGCCGGGATCAGCCAGGGCATGCTCAGCAAGATCGAGAACGCCCAGGTCTCGACCAGCCTGGATAATCTCAGCCGACTGTGTGACGTGCTGGGCATGCCCATGTCCAAACTGTTCAGCCAGTACGACCAACAAGGCGGTAGCGCGCTGCTGGTCAAGGCCGACGAAGGGCTGGAAGTGGTCAGGCGCGGCACCGAGAAAGGCCATACATATCACTTGCTGAATCACACCCGAGGGCCGAAGAAAAGTTTCGAGGCATACATGGTGACGATGGACGATGCCAGTGAAGAGTTTCCGACCTTCTCCCACCCAGGCACCGAGTTTTTGCATCTGCTGGAAGGCGAGTTGATCTACCGCCACGGAAATCAGCTTTACCCCATGCAGGCGGGCGACAGCCTGACCTTCGACGGCGACATTCCCCATGGGCCGGAGCAATTGGTGCAGGTGCCGATCCGCTTGCTGTCGATCATGAACTATGGGGCGCCGGGGGAGTAAGCTCTGCCCGTCACATCCATCCGATAGGTCCCACGCGCCTGCCTGGGACCGCCTCACAGGACGATCTGCGTCCGTGTCTACGCACTGAATACCTGCCGGGGCAGACCCGAATGAGACGCTGAGCGTCCAGGGCCGAGTTCCGAAGCAGAGCGTGAACACGATCACCTAGAGCCCACACGGAAATATTCCCCTCAATCAATAAAGTTTCCAGAAACCTCTGGACGCTGCATTTCCTTTCGCCTATAAAACAGCCTTCACGAATATTTAATTCCTGATAGGAATTTTTATTCATCTATCAAAACAGTTTTCATCCCTGAATATGTTGCCCCATCGAGCTGCAGCCACCTTCCAGAGGACTGACCATGCAACACGAGAAGAACCATTTCATTCTGAAGATCAGTTGCCCGGCGACCTCCGGCATTGTAGCGGCGGTCACTTCATACCTGGCGGGCAACCAGTGCTACATCGGTGAAATGGCGCAGTTTGACGACGAGTTCAGCGGCACGTTTTTTATGCGTGCGGTGTTTCGCTTCAATGATGGGCACACAGGCGACATTCAGCAGCTCAAGGCCGGATTCGATGCCGTGGCCAGCGATTTCGCCATGCAGTGGGAGCTGCACGATACGCGCCAGCCGATGCGGGTGCTGTTGATGGTCAGCAAGTTCGATCATTGCCTGACAGACCTGCTCTATCGCTACCACAAGGGCGAGATGGACATGACCATCACCGCCATCGTGTCCAACCACCTGGACCTGCGGCCGATGGCCGAGCGTGAAGGGATTCGTTTCATCTACCTGCCCGTAACCAAGGACACCAAGGCCGAACAGGAAGCGGCACTGATGAAAGTGGTCGACGAGACCGGCACCGAGCTGGTGGTGCTGGCGCGCTACATGCAGATTCTGTCGGATGATCTGTGCCGCCAGCTCTCGGGCCGGGCGATCAATATTCACCACTCGTTTTTGCCCGGCTTCAAGGGCGCCAAGCCGTATCACCAAGCGTACGAACGGGGCGTAAAGCTGATCGGCGCCACTGCCCATTACGTCACCAGCGACCTGGATGAAGGCCCGATCATCGAGCAGGAAGTGCAGCGCGTCGATCACGTTTACCTGCCGGACGACCTGGTCGCAGCGGGCCGCAACACCGAGACCATCGCTCTGTCGCGCGCCGTGAAATATCACCTGGAACATCGGGTGTTCCTCAACACTGACCGAACGGTGATTTTCCGATGAACCATGCCCGACTCATTGATGGCAAGACCGCAGCCAGCAAGGTGCTGCAACAGGTACGCGACGAGGTGCAACGCCTAAAGGCTGAAGGTATCTCCCCGGCACTGGCAGTCATTCTGGTGGGCGACGACCCGGCCAGCGAAGTCTACGTGCGCAACAAGATGCTGCGCGCCGAGGAAGTGGGGATCCGCTCGCTGGAGCACCGCTTGCCTGCCGACAGCTCGCAGGCTCGTTTGCTGGCAGTGATTGCCGGACTCAATGCCGACCCGGGCGTGAACGGCATTCTGCTGCAATTGCCCTTGCCGGCTCATATAGAAGAAACCAGCGCCTTACAGGCCATCGACCCCGCCAAGGATGTCGATGGTTTTCACAGTGAAAACGTCGGCGGCCTCAGCCAGGGTCGCGATGTGCTGACGCCCTGCACACCGAGCGGCTGCATGTACCTGTTACAGGAAACCTGCGGCGACCTGACAGGTAAACATGCGGTGGTGATCGGTCGCTCCAACATCGTCGGCAAACCGATGGCCGCCCTCCTCCTTCAGGCTCATTGCTCGGTAACAGTACTGCACTCGCGCAGCCAGGACGCCAAAGCCTTGTGCCAACTGGCGGACATCGTGGTCGCTGCCGTCGGCCGGCCGCGCATGATCGACGCCAGCTGGCTCAAGCCCGGCGCTGTGGTGATCGATGTCGGCATTAACCGGATTCAGGATCAGGGGCGCAGCCGACTGGTGGGCGACGTGGATTTGGACAGCGCTCGCAACGTGGCCTCGGCCATCACACCGGTGCCAGGCGGCGTCGGCCCGATGACCATCGCTTTTCTCATGAAAAACACCGTGACCGCTGCCCGTCAGCAGTCCCAGGCGCAACGCAGCCAATCGGAGGCCGTATGCCTTTCAATCTACTGAAATACGGGCTCAGCCCGGAATACCCGGTGGACGTGGACCTGCCCGCGCCCAAGGAACTGAAGAAGGCCTACGACGTGGTGATCATTGGCGGCGGCGGTCATGGCCTCGCTACTGCCTACTATCTGTCTAGATACCATGGCATCACCAACATTGCGGTGCTGGAAAAAGGTTATCTGGGCGGCGGCAACACGGCGCGCAACACCGCCGTGATCCGCTCCAACTACCTGACCAGCGAAGGCGTCCGGTTCTACGCCGAGTCGGTGAAGATGTTTCAGGGCCTGTCCAACGAATTCGATTTCAACATCATGTATTCCGAGCGTGGCCAGTTGACCCTGGCGCACACCGACGCGACGGTGCGTTCGTTCCGACAGCGTGCCGAGGTCAACAAACACTTTGGCGGGCGCACCGAGATGATCGACCGCCAGCAGATTCGTGAGCTGGTGCCCAGCCTCAACCTTGATCCCGGCCATCTGCCGGTGCTCGCTGGTCTGTGGCACATCGACGGCGGTACAGCCCGGCATGACGCCGTTGCCTGGGGCTATGCCAAACAGGCGGCCAAGCGCGGCGTGGAGATCCATCAGCTCACTGAAGTTCAGGAACTGGTGATCGAGAACGGCACCATCACCGCGGTAAAGACCAATCGCGGCACCATCCAGTGCGGCTGCGCCGTGCAGGCGGTCGCCGGCATGAGTTCGCAGATGATGAAAAAGGCTGGCATTCGCTCGCCCATCCAGACCTTCCCGCTGCAGGCGATGGTCACCCAGCCGTTCAAGCCGTTCCTCGATCCGTTGGTCAGCTCTTCTGCGCTGCATTGCTACGTGCAACAGACCAGCCGTGGCGAGGTGGTCTTCGGTGGCGGCTCGGATCCGTACCCGCTGTTCAACACCCGCTCCACGCTGGACCTGAAGGAAAGCCTGCTGGCCCACGCCATCGAGATGTTTCCGTTTCTGGCCAACGCCAAGCTGATGCGCCAGTGGGCCGGGATCACCGACATGACACCGGACTACAGCCCGATCATGGGCCTTTCGCCGGTGAAGAATTATTACCTGGACGCAGGCTGGGGCACCTGGGGTTTCAAAGCGACGCCCATTTGCGGCAAGACCATGGCCGAACTGGTCGCCAGCGGCGGCAAGGTTCCGGAACTGATCAAGCCTTTCGCCCTTGAACGTTTTTCGACCTTCCAGCAAGTCAACGAAATGGGCGCAACTGCAGCCAGCCACTGACCCGTTATCGGTAAGGAGCATTACATGAAAATCATGACCTGCCCGCTTAACGGGCCGCGCAATATCAGCGAGTTCACCTACGGCGGCGAGTTCAAGCACATGCCGGACCCGCAGACCTGCAGCGACGCCGAGTGGGCCGACTACGTGTTCAACAGCGAAGACACACTGGGCGTGGTGCGTGAATGGTGGATGCACAACCCGTCCAGCTACTGGTTTCTGGCCGAGCGCCACACCGGCAGCGACCAGATCATCCGCACCTTCGACCCACGCGAGGTCTTCACCGCCCGCGTCGACTTCGCCCCCATGCCTTCCAAGGAGATCGCAGGATGAACACCCCCGCCCGCCTGCCCGCGCCCATGGGTTTGCTGATCGATCGCAACCAGCCACTCACGTTCAGTTTCGACGGCAAGACCTATCAGGGCCTGCAAGGCGACAGCATAGCCAGTGCACTGCTGGCCAACGGTCGTTTTCTGCTCTCGCGCTCGTTCAAGTATCACCGTCCACGCGGCCCACTGACGATGGCAGGGCAAGACGCCAACAGCCTGATCCAGTTGCCCCACGAACCCAATGTGCTGGCCGACACCTTCGCGCTGCAACAAGGCCTTCAAGCCAGCGGACAGAACTTCAACGGCTCGCTGGATAACGACAAGGACGCGTACCTGGGCAAGTTTTCCAGATTCATGCCGGTCGGCTTCTATTACCGCTCGTTTTACAAGCCCAAGGGCATGTGGAAAGTCTGGGAGCCGATCATTCGCAAGAAAGCCGGTCTGGGTGTGCTCGACCTGAAATTCCAGCCGGAGTATTACGACAAGGCCTACCTGTTCACGGATCTGGCCATCGTTGGCGCAGGGCCTGCTGGCCTGCAGGCTGCACTGATCGCTGCCAACGCTGGTGCCCGGGTGCTGCTGATCGAACAACAATCGATCCTCGGCGGTTCGCTGACTTACGCCCGCTTCGACCTCGAAGGCCTGCGTGCCGAACAGGTCCGCCGTGATCTGGTCGAGGCCGTGGAGGGTCACGCCAACATCCGCGTGCTCAAGCAAGCGACCTGCAACGCCTGGTTCACCGACAATTACCTGCCGGTGATTCAGGGCAAGCGCCTGTACAAGGTGCGTGCCACGCAGTGCCTGGTGTGCAGCGGCTCGTTCGACCAGCCGGTGATCTTTCGCAACAACGACCTGCCCGGCGTAATGCTCACCAGCGCCGTGCAGCGTCTGATGAAGCTTTACGCGGTCAAACCCGGCAAGCGCGCGGTGGTACTGACCGGCAACGACGATGGCTACCTTGCGGCGCTTGACCTGCACGATCAGGGCGTGGAGGTCGCCGCCGTTGTCGACATGCGCACCCACGCGTCCGACCGGGCGTTGCACAATGCCGTCGAACAACGCGGCATCACCTGTCACATGAGCACGACGGTGTTCGAAGCGCTGCACGAAAAAGGCATGCGCCACGTCAGCGGCGCGGACCTGCGCAAGATTACCGGACAGGGACAGGTGGCGAGCAGCGGTCTGACGGTCGAGTGCGACGTGTTGTGCATGTCCGGCGGTTACATGCCTGCCTACCAATTGCTGTGTCAGGCAGGCGGCAAACTCGACTACGACGACACCCAGGCCGAGTTTGCCTTGAGTGGCCTGCCGCAGAACCTGAGCATCGCCGGTTCCGTCAACGGCTGCCATGCACTGGACAATGTGCTGGCCGACGCGACTCGCGCCGCCGCCGACGTGGTCACAGCGCTGGGGCTGGCCTTCAGCGGCACCCTGCAACCGCTGCGCAGCGAAGCGCGTGTCAATTTTGCCTGGCCGATCTTTCCGCACCCCAAGGGCAAGGACTTCGTCGATTTCGATGAAGACCTGCAAGTGCGCGATATCGTCAACGCCACCCGGATCGGCTACCGCGATATTCAACTGGTCAAGCGTTACTCCACGGTCGGCATGGGCCCTTCTCAGGGTCGCCACTCAGCCCTGCCGACGGCACGCCTGGTCGCCGCCTCGACCCAGCGCAGCATCAGCGAAACCGGCGTGACCACGGCGCGTCCGCCGTTCGAGGCCGAAAAGCTGGCCCACGTTGCAGGCCGCGCCTTCGACCCGTATCGGCAGACTCCCATGCATCGCCGACACCTTGAAGCGGGTGCGAAAATGATGCCCGCCGGTATCTGGCAACGCCCGGCGTTCTACGGCAAGCCGTCGCAACGTGATGTGTGCATGCAGGAAGAAGCGGCGCATGTACGTGGCAAGGTCGGGATCATCGACGTGTCGACGCTGGGCGGGCTGGACATCCGTGGGCCTGACGCCGCCGAGCTGCTCAACCGTCTGTACACCTTCGCGTTTCTCAAGCAGCCGATCGGTCGTTCGCGTTACGCCCTGATGACCAACGAACAGGGGGTGGTGATCGACGATGGCGTGTGCGCGCGCTTTGCCGAACAGCATTTCTACGTGACCGCCACCACCAGCGGCGTGGATCGCATCTATCAACAGATGCTCAAGTGGAACGCCCAGTGGCGCCTCAACGTGGACATCACCAACGTCACGGCGGCGATCTGCGCGGTCAACGTGGCCGGGCCCGACTCGCGCAAAGTGTTGGAACAGGTATGCGGCGATCTGGATTTGTCACCTGAAGGTTTTCCTTATCTGGGGGTACGTCAAGGCACGGTCGCGGGCATCAAAGCACGTCTGCTGCGGGTCGGTTTTGTCGGTGAACTGGGTTACGAAATCCACGTGCCGGCGCGGCATGGGCTCACACTATGGGACGCGTTGATCGAAGCGGGCCGTGCGTTCGACATACGCCCGTTCGGCGTCGAAACCCAGCGTTTGCTGCGCCTGGAAAAAGGCCACGTGATCATCAGTCAAGACACCGATGGCATGACTCACCCGGCCGAGATCGACATGGGCTGGGCGGTCAGCCGCACCAAACCCTTCTTCGTCGGCCGCCGCTCGGTGGACATCCTCGAAGCCCAGCCACAGAAACGCAAACTGGTGGGTTTCACGCTGCCCAAGGCCAGCCCGCTGCCGCTCGAAGGCCATCTGGTGCTCAAAGGGCCGGACATCAGCGGCAACGTCACCTCCTGCGAGTATTCGCAGACACTGGGCAAAATCATTGGTCTGGCCTACGCCGCGTTCGACCAGAGCACGCCCGGCCAGCAGATTCCGATCCGCGTTGAAGACGGCGTGGTGGTCCAGGCCACCGTTGTGAAACTGCCCTTCTTCGACCCTGAAAATCAGCGCCAGGAGCTCTGAACCATGACCCTTCTTATTGCAGAACGCGCTGTCGGACTCGACCCGATGCCATTGTGTACGCTTGAGGACATGACTGACCTGCCTCGTGTCGGTTTTCGCGGCGCAGACAGCGCCGGTTACCTGACCGCACGTGGCTTCACCCTGCCCGACGCGCCCAATCGGGCCGTGACTCAGGTAAACGGCAGCCACGTTGCGCGCCTGTCACAGACCGAATACCTGCTGCTGGGCAGCCCGCAGGATCAAGGCCAGCGAATCGCCGACGAGGAAGCCCGCTGGGAGCTGGACCACGCTGCCAACTACCTGCTGCCACGCCAGGACAGCCACGCCTGGCTGCAACTGAGCGGCGTGTGCATCAGCGAGGTCATGGCAAAACTGTGCGGCGTGGACCTTCGCGTACACGCGTTCCCGCCGGGCGCGGTGGCTCAGACCTCGGCAGCGCGTATCAATGTGATTGTGATCAACCTCGGCGCGCAATCGGTGCCGTGTTTCCAGATCCTGTTTGATCGGGCGTCACAGGCGTACTTCAAGGATGCGCTGCTGGATGCGATGACGGAGTTTGATGGGGTGAGTGTTTGAAATCGTTGTGACGCGCTGTGTTCGTCGCTGCACAACGAGCTCGAAAAGAGGACCACAAAACAAGGGTGGCTGGCTGAATCCGCCGCCCACACATTCTGTGTTTCGTCCGGCGGGGACTAAAACGAACATGAGCCAGTGTGAAGCTATCCATGACTGACACGACTGAAAAAGACACCGACTACATCGTCCCCGCCCTGGCACGCGGGTTGAGCGTGCTGGGCATGTTTTCAGCCCGGACCCGCTCACTCGGAATTCACGAAATCGCCGAGCGCCTGGGGGTCAGCAGTTCGGCCGTGTACCGGATTCTGTTCACTCTGACCGCCACGGGTTACCTGAACAAGAACGGCACCCAGTACGAGTTGGGTGCGCGGGTGATCAGTGATGGCTTCAGCTACCTGGCCAGCCGCGACATCGTCGAAGTGGCGATGCCGCATCTGAACCGGCTTCGCGATCAGTCTTCACTGTCCTGCCACCTGAGCATTCGCGAGCAGACCGACAGCCTGTACCTCTACCGGGCCTTCGCTGCGCAGCGTCTTTCGGTGAACGTGCCCGTCGGCACCCGTATCGCCTGCCACTGCACGGCGATGGGCCGCATGTTACTGACCGCGCTGGACGCCGCCGGGCTGGGCAGTCTGTATCAGCACCTGCGGCTGGACGACTACCCTGCCCCGGCGCCTCGCACACTGCCTGAGCTTCAGGCAATGATCGAGCAGGACCGTGAGCGCGGCTGGGTGCTGCACCGCTCGGATTATTCAACAGCCATCGCCACATCCATCAAGGACCACGCCGGAAACGTCATCGCAGCCATCAATCTGTCAGGTCCGGATGCCATTATGGACCCTGAGGATGCGCGAGCACGATTTCAGGACCTGTTGCTGGCCTGCAGCGAACGCATCAGCAATGACCTTGGTTATAGGCCGTGATCCAGAAACGACAGAAATTTCTGATCGCGCCATCAGCGCTAAAGGATCTCATTCCGATGCCGACGTTCTGGTGGAAGACCATAAGACAGCGCTCCAGGTGATGACTTGGTTCGACAGACTGCATGCCTAAATGCAGCGCCCAACACACGGCAGTAATGGACACTCCGGAGCTCACATGAACATCAAACAGAAATTGACCTGGGCATTTGCAGTCATTGCGTGCCTGCCTATTCTGGTGGTGGCGACAGTTGTCGTCGTCAACCTGCGCGATGAGGCGACCAATGACTTCGTGAACAGCAGCGCACGCGAAATTCGTCAGGTCGACAACGCCATGCAGCTGTTTTTCGACGGCATCACCCAAAACGTCAATTACATTGCGGCGCATCCGCTGGTTGCGGGCGCAGGTGACGATTTCAGAAACTATATGGGCGCGGCGGCGACGCCTCAGTCGGAAAACGACAGGCAGGCGACCGAATTCTTCGCCAGCATCGCCAAGGCGCACCCGGCTTACTCCTACGTGTCCTACGGCCTGATCAATGGCAGTTATGTCATGACGCCGGAAGACCCGAGGATGAGCAACTACGATCCGCGTGTTCGCCCCTGGTACAAGACGGCGATGGCCAATGTCGGCAAGACCGTGCGCAGCGACGCCTACTACTGGGCCGCCGACGATGCGGTGCTGGTCAGCACCATTCGCGCGATTCCCAACAAGCTCGGCAACCCCGGCGGCGTGGTCAACATCGATGTGTCGCTCAAGCAGCTGACCAACATCGTCAAGCAGATCAAGCTCGGCGATAGCGGCTATCTGATCCTGATGGAAAAGAACGGCAACGTACTGGTCGATCCTAAACAACCGGAACACAACTTCAAGAAGCTGGGTGAACAGGGCGAAGGGTTTGCCGAGCTGGCCAAGACCAGCAATGGTCTGGTCGAAGTCACGCTCAATGGCGAGCGCTATATGGCCAACGTCTATCCGTCCGAGCAACTGGGCTGGAACTTCATCGGCCTGATCAAGCAGGAAGAAGTGATGGCCTCTGCCACACGCCTGACCTGGCTGATCGGTGTCATCGCCGCCGTACTGGCGCTGGTGTTCGCCATCGTCGGTGCGAGGTTCGCCAGCGTCATCGTGCGTCCGATTCACAGCGTATCGACCGGTCTTGAAGGTATCGCGGAAGGCGAAGGCGACCTGACCCACGATCTGACCGTGCGCGGAAACGATGAAACCGCACAACTGGCGGGCTGGTTCAACAAGTTTCTGACCGCGATTCGCAGCCTGATCCAGCACATCGGCCAGGCCGCACACAAGATTCTCGAGGCGTCTCAAAGCTCCACCCGTGTCTCCAATGACATGGCCGAAGCAGCGGACCGTCAGCGCGAAGCGGTGGACATGGTGTCCACGGCGTTCCATGAAATGGTCGCAACCTCCAACGAAGTCGCCCGTTCCTGCAGCCAGGCGGCGGACTCGGCCGACAGCGGCCAACAGCAGGCCCGTGAAGGCCAGCGCCAGATCGACGATGCGGTCCGTAGTGTGGATCAGTTGAGTGAGGAAATCGCCCGCTCGGCCAAGGACGTCACCCAACTGGAGAAGGACAGCGTCGATATTCAGTCGATTCTGGCCACCATTCGCTCGATTGCCGAACAGACCAACCTGCTGGCGCTCAACGCCGCCATTGAAGCCGCGCGAGCCGGCGAGCAGGGTCGCGGGTTTGCCGTGGTGGCGGATGAAGTCCGGGCGCTGGCCAAACGTACGGCCGACTCCACCGCCGAGATCGATGGCTTGCTGGGCAATCTGGCCAAACGCACCAAATCAGTGGCGCAACAGATGAACGCAAGCCTGGACGTGTCCCAGGATTCCGTCACCAAGATCGGTCAGGCACGCAGCAGCTTCGGGCAGATTCGCGAATCGGTGGACGTGATCCGCGACATGAACACCCAGATCGCGACGGCCGCCGAAGAGCAGCACCAAGTGGCCGAAGACATCAACCGGCACATCAGCCAGATCCATGGCGATGCGCAACTGATCGCACACCTGTCGGACTCGGCCCGCGCCGACTCCAGCAGCCTGGCGTCGCTGTCCAACGAGCTGGATGCACTGGTGCGCAAGTTCAAGACTTGATGGCTGGGGTTTCTGGAAGAACGCGATCCCAAGGCCAACGCGTGACCTGCTGAGGGAGCGCGTTTTTTCATGTACATCCGGAAAAATGCAGTGGCTTGGCTACTGCATTCGCGGACAAGTCCGCTCCCACGGGTTTCATCGTTATCCAGTCAGGCGTGCTCAAGTGAGTCTTCTGACTTTCCAAATAACGCAGCAGCACTGACACGCTTTTTTACGCGTCAGTGGAGACACCGCTGATCGCGACGCGGGTGAAGGCTGAGTTCTGGCGCTGATTCGGGGGGCAATCGGCAGGGATGCCGATTGAGCCGCACTGGGCCATGGATGGCCCATTTGCGGCGACCCCCGAATCAGTGTCAGGACGAAGGAACCCCGGCGAAGCCGGGGCCGGAACCGGAGCTTGGGACTTTGCCTACTTTGGTCCCTCAAAGTAGGGCGCCGTAAGGGCGCAAAGGTGACCTGAGCCAGGCACTCGGCTCACTGAATCCGCACTCCATACCCTCTGTGACGCGCAACGTCGTGGTCAGCCTGCCCGCGTGGAGGCCGGTACATCCCGTCGAGATGTGGCGTGTGAAACGTGGCATTCGCGGACAAGTCCGCTCCCACGACCGCGTGACCTGCCGAGGCAACGCCTCCCTCTGCCCAGTTTTTGTCCCAAGGCAGCACGGACACAGACATCCCCACAGTAAAAGGCCTTGCTGACCTACCTGCGCAACAAAACCTCCCCGCCAAACCATTGCGCCAGAAAGTCCAGCATGGTGCGCAGCGTCGCTGACTGATGATGACGCGACGTGTAGATCCCGTGCATGCCCAGTGAGCGAGGCGAGTAATCGGGCATCAGGGCGACAAGCTTCCCATTGGCCAGCAATGGCGCGGCTGAATACGCCGGTTGCAGGGTAATGCCCGCCCCGGCCACTGCGGCTTCCAGCAAGACCACCGAATCATTGGCGCTGAGATTGCCACCCACCGGCACACTCAACGGCTGTTGCGCGATGACAAATTCCCAGAGGCTTTTGCCGAAGTACGAATAGGTCAGGCAGTTGTGGCTGCTCAACTCCTGCGGCCGGGACGGTGTGCCATGCGCAGCCAGATAAGCGGGCGATGCACACATGATCGACTCGCACATTCCCAACGGCCGGGCGATGAGATTGGGGTCCAGTTGATTGGTGATCCGAATCGCCAGATCGATACGCTCGCTGACAAGATCCACGGCCTGATTGCCAAGCAGCAGATCCACCGAGGTGCCGGGATAGCGTTGCAAATAGGCCGTTACCGCCGGTGCCAATACGGTCTGCCCCAGCGACTGGGAACAGGCGATGCGCAACATGCCACGCGGTTCGTCCACTTGCGTGTCGGCCGCCAGCGGCATGGCGTCGGCCAGTTCCAGCAGTTGCTGACAGCGTGCCAGCGTCACCTGGCCGGGCGCCGTCAGACCGAGTTTGCGGGTCGTTCGATGCAGCAAACGCGCGCCCGCCCAGGTTTCCATCTGTGCCAGATAACGCGTGACCATCGCCCGAGACATATCCAGCGATTCAGCCGCCGCGATCAGGCTGCCTCGCTCGTTGATGGCTATGAAAACCCGCGCCGCCATGATGCGATCCATGATTCGTCCGATTAAAGCAACTGATAGTTGCCAATAATGAGGCTTTTGTTTCACTTCAAGCAACTTAAGATAAAGACACTTCTGTTCTGCTACTTGAAAAGGTCATTCCCATGTTGCGCAGTTCCCTGCTGGCCCTCTCCTTCGCCACACTCTTTCCGCTGGCCGCACAGGCCGCCGACCCACTGAAGATCGACGTCTACAACCCGGCTGAAAACGCTATCTTCCCGGTTTCTTCCGAAGTGATCACGGGCCAGCACGACGCCGTGCTGATCGACGCTCAGTTCCAGCGCAACGACGCTCAAGCGCTGGTGCAGAAGATCAAGGCCAGTGGCAAGAAGCTCACCACCGTCTACATCAGCCACAGCGACCCGGACTACTATTTTGGCCTTGACGTGATTCAGGCCGCGTTCCCTGACGCGAAGATCGTCGCCAGCGCGCCGACCGTCAAAGCCATCAAGGCCTCGATGCAGGGCAAGCTGGCGTACTGGGGGCCGATCCTCAAAGACAATGCCCCTGCCAGACTGGTGCTGCCTGAAGTCTTGAAGGGTGATCATCTGACGCTGGAAGGCCAGCCGCTGCAGATCAAAGGCCTGGAAGGCCCGACGCCAGAGCGTAGCTACGTGTGGATTCCATCGCTCAAGACTGTTGTCGGGGGTGTCGTGGTGTCCAGTGGCATTCATGTCTGGATCGCCGACACGCAGACGCCGAAATCCCGCAGGGACTGGCTGGCGACACTTGAGGGCATCCAGGCGCTGAAACCGACGACGGTGATCCCGGGCCATTACCTGGGTCAGGTGCCCGAAGGCACCAAAGCCGTGACGTTCACCGCCGACTACCTCAAGTCCTTCGACGAGAACGCCACCAAGGCCAAGGACTCCGCTGCGCTGATCGACGCCATGCAAAAAACCTGGCCGCAACTGGCCGAGCCGAGCTCGCTGGAGATGAGTGCCAAAGTGATCAAGGGCGAGATGAAGTGGCCGCACTGATCTGATCGATCGTTGCACACGTTACATCAGGGCTGGCAACTTGCGCAGAATCCCGGACGGACGCTGAGCGTCCTGAAGGGCATTCCCACGCAACGAGCGAGCCGCTGGCCGAATGCAATTCCTACTGAGAGACCGCCGCCTTTTCAGGGCTGCGCTGTCTCGTAGCAAACACAGAATTGTGGGAGGCGGCTTGCCGGCGATAAGGCTCGCGCGATGTATCAGAAAAATCGCCGGCCGCATTTATCGCAGGATTGCCGCCCAGACCCAGCCCCCTACCCTCAAACACCCTATGACCCGCTGAAGAAAAATAGTGTGAGCACCCCGATAAATGACCTGAAACACCTATGGTCAGACGCCTCACGCAATGGCTATGCTGGGTGCCATGAATGCATCGCCACCCACACGAAACCCTTGTCCACCTGGCGTCTGCGATTGTGAGCGGGACCAGTTGGACGCGCCCGATGCAGACCGGCGGATTCTGCTGCTGACCCGGGATCAGGAAAAGCGCCTGCTCGAACGGCTGGAAGCCATCACCAGCCTGAGCGATCTGGAGCACGTCCTGCACAAGATCGCCGAACAACTGGGCGTGCGTGTAGAGGTCATGCCTGGCTTCAACGAGGTTCGAACCATGCGCGGTATCCATATTGCCGTCGAGCAAAAGGCCGGGGTATGCCGCAAGACTCGCCAGTCCATTCCAGCAGCCATTCGGCGGGCACTGGAAGCAAACCCGCATATCGCCTGGCAATTGCTCAACGCCAACGACCTGTTGCGTGACGCCTGACTACCGGATTGCAGGACCCTACGGCTATCATGCCGCGTCCATCATCCAAGGAGAGTCTTTGTGTCCCTCGACATTCGTCCCGCCACTGCTGCCGACGCCGATCAGATTCTGGCCTTTATCACCGAACTTGCGATCTATGAGCGTGCCGGTCATGAGGTCAAGGCCAGCGCAGAGGACATTCAGCGTTCCCTGTTTGCCGACGACGCGCCCGCCAAGGCATTGATGTGCCTGTACGACGATAAGCCCATCGGTTACGCGGTGTATTTCTATAGCTATTCCACCTGGCTGGGGCGCAACGGCGTGTACCTGGAAGACCTCTACATCACGCCAGAACACCGCAGCGTCGGTGCCGGGCGCGCACTGTTGCGCCACATCGCGCGCGAAGCGGTGGCCAACGACTGTGGCCGCCTGGAGTGGAGCGTGCTGGACTGGAACGAACCGGCCATCAAGTTCTATGAAGCCATCGGCGCAGCGCCTCAGGACGAGTGGGTGCGCTATCGAATGGAAGGCAGTGTCCTGCACGATTTCGCCGCCGGAAAATGATCATCACACACCTGTGAATGCCAAACGCCCGACCTGTGATGACAGGCCGGGCGCTTGGGTGAAGACCGGTTTCAGCAGGCTCCGGGCGGAATGCCATCCTTGTTGAAATCCTTGAGGCGTTCCTTTTCCTCAGGCGTCGAGTGCGCAGGCACGTCGTCGCGAGGTTCCGGTTTCTTTTCGTCTTTCTTCTCGGTCATCGTCAGATGCTCCACTCGTGGCTGTTCATATAAGGCCACGTGTGCCGCATTCGGTTCAGATTGATTCACCACACATCAGGCCACTGCACGCTGATCGACGCTGCGCTCCAACTGCCTGGCGACGCCCTGCAGATCCAGCAGCGTCAGACGCAAGGTGCGTTCAGAACTGCCGACACTGACCAGTGAGCGCGCCCGGTCGTTGACCGAAATATCCCTGCCCAGCGTGTTCTGCCAGCCCTGATCCAGCATTGCCGGATCAAACTGATTGAACGCATCGATAGCGTCGACACGACTCACCGTAAAACCAAAGCAGAGACGCTCGCCGCGCACAATCAACACGCGGGAGGCTTCAGTCGGCTCCGCAGGCGTTTCCCCAAGCAGGCTGCTCAGGCAGATCAACGGCACCTGCTCACCGCGCAGGTTGAACTGCCCCAGCAGATGAGTGGATGGCTGAGCCATGCCGATCAGTTGCCGAGGCACGGCAAGGATTTCGACAATCTGACTTAACGGTGCCACGAAACGGGTAGGTGCATCGAACAGCAGGCAGGCATGTCGCAGCATGGCCTTGGTCACATCATGCGAAGCTTGCGCCGGCTGCACGTCGTGCTGATAGACCTTGGTATAGCTGCTGACCTCAGGCCGTTGCAGCAACGCCGGGTGATTGAGCAGCAAGGCTTGCTCACCCTCCTGCAGGTTCATCACGCCAGCAAACAACTGCGGATGAGGTAACCCATAGCCAGGCACTGCCAACAGACTGTCCGGGTCCTGCCGGTGGATCGCAACCATGCGGTCGTAACCGAACCCGCATACCCGTCCCTCCGGTGTGGTCAGGAGCAACAGTTGGGGCTTTGAAGGTTGCCGCTTATGATCCAGCCCCAGCACTTCAGAGAGGTTGAGCGCCGGAACCTTCGTGCCGCGCACCGAGGTCACGCCAAAGCAACAGTCACTGCCAAAATCCGACGCACTGATCTCAGGCCCGTCCACCAGTTCGGTGACTACGCTGGCATCAATGCAGAAATGGCGACCGTCGCATTCGAACACCAGGTAATGCAGCAGACGCCGCTTGGCCGCCTGCGCTTGCTCCTTGAGCAACTGCGCGTGCTGATCAGCCGCGAACATCACGCCCGGCAGGTTGGCCAGCACCTGCAGGTCGAGCTTGTAGATCATGCGTGACTCTTCGCTGCCCAACAGCAACTCCGGCAACAATCCGGTGCCGGTGCCTCCAGGCCCTATCGAGCAGAACTGCGAGTCACTCGCCTTAAGGATGTCGCACACCGCATCGATCGCAAGCCCCAGAAACCCGCCGCCGAACTTGAGGATGGCAACCAGCGCCGTGGGTGCCGAATGGTCGGCACCGCTGGCAAGCTGACCGCGCAGATCCACCAACGGTAAGGGTTTGCCACGCAACGTGAACACGCCCAGCAACGCACCCTGCGTGAGCGGATGCGGTTGCAGATCAGTCGGCCAGTGCACGGCCTCCATCAGCGCGTCCGCGACGACAGCCAGATAGGTGCCGTTGATCTGCACCACACCATAAGCGTTCATGCCGCTCATGCAGGTTGTCCGAGAGACATCCTGTCCAGCGTCTCGGTGCTGCCATTGGCATTGGCTTTGTGCAATTCGACGATCAGTGCCTCGACTTCCTGGGCAGACACACGCTGTTTCTCGGTGGCGGTGTTAATCCCGTCAATCGCCTGAGTGGTCTGCATGACACCTTCGACGATGTGCTCGAACGCTTCGCCTGCGCTGAGGGAAATCTCGTTACCCGACTCGATCCGGCTGACCGTTTCCAGAATCAGCTTGTTGATTTCCTTGGTGGCCCGCGACGATTTTTCAGCCAGCTTGCGCACCTCATCGGCCACAACCGAAAAGCCCAGACCATGCTCGCCGGCACGTGCTGCTTCAATGGCCGCGTTGAACGCCAGCATGTTGGTCTGGCTGGCGATCTCGCTGATGACCTGAACGATGTCCTGAATGCCTTCGGCGGACTTGGCAATCATGCCCATGGCTTCGGACGCTTTACCCAGCGTATGCGAACCACGGCTGGCCTGATCACGCGTGAGTCTGGCCAGCTCGGTGGCGGTGTCGGTGCTTTGTGCCACGTAGGCGATGGCGTTCATCAGCGACTTGACCGACTCACCCATCGCCACGGTCTTGGCCTCGATGGCCTGCTCGATTTCGACCTGACGGGTGATGTCGATGGCAAACTTGACGACCTTGAAAGGCTTACCTTCGTGGTCGAAGATCGGGTTATAGGTGGCCTGAATCCAGATGCGCTGGCCATATTTGCTCATGCGCATGAAACGCCCGGAGAAGAACTCGCCCTGCCCCAGGCCGTGCCAGAACTCGCGATAGGTCGTGCTGCGCACGTATTCTTCTTCACAGAAAATGCGGTGATGCTGACCCTTGAGTTCCTGCATGCCGTAACCCATCGCTTTCAGGAAGTTGGGGTTGGCGGTGAGGATGTTACCGGCCATATCGAACTCGATCACCGCCTGGGCACGGTCGATCGCCGTGACCTTACCCTTATCCTCGACACTGCTTTCTTTGGCCTCGGTCACGTCCAGGGCGAACTTGACGATTTTGTATGCCTTGCCCTGAGCATCAAAGATCGGGTTGTAGGTGGCCTGAATCCAGATTTCCTTGCCATCCTTGCGCTTGCGTTTGTATTCACTGGCGTCGTACTCGCCACGACCCAGCTTGTCCCACAATTCGCGATAGGCATGGCTGGCGATGAATTCCTCGGAACAGAACATGCGGTGATGCTCGCCGACGATCTCCTCGAGGTCATAACCGAACACGTTCAAGAAATTGCGGTTGGCGGTCAGCACCTTGCCGGTCAGGTCGAATTCGATCACGGCCTGAGACCGCTCGATAGCGGTCACCTTGCCGGCCTGTTCGGCTTGGCGTGCGCGACTTTCAGTCACGTCATTGGCGAACTTGACGACCTTATAAGGACGGCCATCCGGGTCAAGGATGGGGTTGTAGGTGGCGCTGATCCACAGCTCGCGGCCGTTTTTTCCGACACGTTTGTATTCGCCCGAGTCGTATTCGCCACGCTCAAGCTTGGCCCAGAACGCACGATAGGCCGGGCTGTTGAGGTACTCGTCATCACAAAACATTCTGTGGTGCTGGCCCTGCACTTCGTCCAGGCGATAACCCAGAATCGACAAAAAGTTTTCGTTGGCGTTGAGTACCCGGCCGTTCAGATCGAACTCGATCACCGCCTGAGAGCGCTCGATGGCGGCCACCTTGCCTTCGTATTCGGCATTGGTCTTGCGCTGGTGAGTAACGTCGGTCGCGAACTTCACGACCTTGAACGGATTGCCCTGTTCGTCGAGCACCGGATTGTAGGTGGCCTGCAGCCAGATTTCCTTGCCGCCCTTGCCCAATCGCTTGTACTGGCCTTCGTCGAAAGCGCCCCCGCCCAGCTTTTTCCAGAACGTTGCATATTCAAGGCTGGAAGCATGGTCGGGGGTGCAGAAAATGCGATGGTGCCGCCCTTGTATCTCATCGAGACGATATCCGACGCAGTCCAGAAAATTGGTGTTGGCGTGCAGAATATTGCCTTCGAGATCGAACTCGATCATCGCCTGCGACCGGTCGATGGCCGTCATCAGCGAGCGCAGGTCCAGCTGCACCTCGGTTATTTCATTAGGGGTGCTTTCAATGGTGGTCAACATGGAGTGGTGCTCTGAAGGTAAAACAGCAGTGGAAATAGTGATGACACATCGGCGTTTGCTCAACCCTGCAGAACGTTCCCCGATGCGTAAGACCTTGCTGCCTGCAGGGCCAATCCGGTAATCGTATTTATCAATTTGCCCGATAGGGCCGTCGCGCAGTGTTCAAAGACCTGGCCAAGCATCAAGCCTTGAACAATTTATACAGACTGCTCGAAGTGCCATTGGTTCGCCACTACCGAAGATCCAAAGATTGCGACAACGTAAATCAGGAAAACAACCACATGACCAGGCCTACGGTTGCGGCCCAGGTAAGGGTGAGCAGGAAAGAAAGGCCTGCCAGACGCGGATCCATGTGCCTCCCGAGCGTGACAAGATCAGTACCTGAAAAAAACCAACCTCTGCATACGCGCGGTTGCACAGGTCGGATCATGAGCGTGCGGATTATTTTTTATCCTGCTACCAACCGGACTGATGCTGTGGACCATGCCCTGCGCTCATCAACAGACAGGTTCGCTGATACCGCTGCACGTTCCAAGTTTCAGTCAGGCGGCTGCCTGTTGAATCCGCTGCTTCAACCGGCAGCGCCGTGAGCGCAACACTCACGGGCGTTGAGGCGCGAAACCTTCCGCTTCGATGTCCTTTGTCGCGCAAGGCACCGCGCTGTTATCCAAAAAGCGCGTTGACCAACGGCACACGTCCACGCCAGGGCTGTGCGCGCTCCAGTTGCGCGGCGAGCGCCAGCAGCAGGCTTTCTTCGCCGAACCGTCCGGCAAAATGCGCGCCCATGGGCAAGCCTGTTGCCCCCCAGGAGAGCGGCACCGACATCGCCGGTTGCCCGCTGGCATTGAACAACGCCGCAAAAGGCGAATACCTGTGAGAACGTTCGATCATTTCATCCAGGCTCATGCTGACATCTGCAACCACAAGTTCGCCAATGCGCACCGGCTCACGTGTCAGCACCGGCGACAGAATCACATCGTAATCCTGCATGAATATCGCCAGCTGCCGACCCAAGGCATGAATCCATTCGACGGCGGCAGTGTACTGCGCGCCACTGACGTTGCCTTTGTCGCGCAGGATAATGCGTGTGCGCGCCTCCAGTTCAGCCTCCTGAACATCGAAGCCTCTCATACGTCCCAGCAGGTCGACATGGTTGCGTGTGTTGGCACCGATGATGGTGAACACATGGTCCAGAAACTCGGGCAACACCACAGGCAGACTGACCCGCTCGACCCGATGCCCCAGGGAGTCGCACAACTGCGCCGCCTCGCTCACGGCGGCAAGACTCTCGACCGAGGTTGGCCAGGTGCCTGACTGTTCGACCAACGCAATGCGCAGGGGTTTGGGGTCACGCTGCACAGCGCTGACATAGGAGGTGGCCTGAACAGGCGCCGCGTAGGGCGCACCCAGGTCCGCACCCGCCGTGGCATCCAGTAAGGCGGCGCTGTCGCGCACCGACAGGGTGATCGCGTGTGCGGTGCTCATGCCCGCCCAGCCCTCGCCCACCATCGGACCAGAAGGCATCAGGCCCCGACTGGGCTTGAAACCGAACACGCCACAGCACGACGCAGGCACCCTTAACGAGCCGCCGCCGTCGTTGCCATGGGCAAAGGGCACCACCCGCGCTGCGACAAGTGCCGCAGCACCGCCACTGGAACCGCCAGCACTGTGCTCGAGGTTCCACGGGTTACAGGTCGCGCCGAAACGCGTGGACTCGGTGGAATAGGACGTGCCGAACTCCGGTGCAGTCGTGGTCCCGGCAAACACGCAACCGGCGCGCCTTAAACGACTGACACCCTCCGAGTCAAACGTGGCGCGAAACTCGCCCATCGACAGCGAGCCATTGCTCATGACAGCGCCGTTGACCGGCGAAAAAAGGTCCTTGATGAGCGTGGGCACGCCCGCGAAAACGCCGTCGCCCTTTTTCATATCCCGAGCTGCAACGCGCGCCGAGTCATATAACCGCTCGGCCAGGGCGTTGAGCTGCGGCTCGACCTGCTCGATGCGCTGGATCACACCTTCCAGCAAATCGATGGGCTGAACCTCACCCCGCCTCACCCACTCGGCCAGACCGGTACCGTCCTCGTCGTTCAACAACGTCTGAATGTCTTTCATGCGAAGGTTCCTTATGGTTGGGATTGAGGCTGAAAAACTCTTGGCAATCCCTCTAGAAACTGTGGCCCACGCGTAACGCCGCGGTGTAACCCTCTGAGCGGTTACGCGCACCAAACTCCTTGTAAACGTGAAACCACGCCGCGGGCATGCCGGGTTTGAAGTAACTGATCGCAGGACCCGCTGCGACCACCCGGGCCCGATTGCCGCTTTCCAGCCCGGGCGCGTCGTCATCGGAGAACTGCCGGTAATAGAACCCGCCCAGGCCCAGCGTGAAAGGGCCTGCATGCTGCCCTACAGCAAATTCGTGCCGGTACTCGACGCCGCTCCGGTAATCGGTCGCAGGGTTACGCGTGTTGAAGTCAGTCTGAAAGCTGCTGGACACTTCAAAACCGCTGTCGGTGATATAGGTCGCGTTGAAGGCGGGCGAAACCGTCCAGTGGTTCAAACCCGGAGAGATCGGGCGATTCTTATCGTAGTCGCCAGTAGGTGCCTGAATCTGCAAGCGCGCGTTCACAAACAGGTGGGGAGAAAGATCCCACTGAAGAATCAACGGTGACACCGAGATATCAGCCATCCTGAACGGATCCGCTTTCAGGTCCAGCGGACCGGACGGCGTCTGAACCCGAAACGAAGCATCCATCTGAAAGAAAGGCACCGCCACGCCGTAGCCAAAACGCGCGCCCAGCATCCGGTAATCGGTCATACGAAAGTACCCAACGCCAATGGACAAGACGTCCAGGGAAAAACGGTTGTCCAGCGAATGGCCCTGGCGGTCTCTCTGCACATTGGTTGAGTAAAACGCGACCCGCATGCCTAGCGTGCCCACGGGGGTAGACGGAGGCGAGATGCCCGCGCCGAAGTCGTAGACGCCAAAGGAGGTGGTCGGTGCGCCGTTTTCGGTGGCCTGAACAGTGCCCCAAAGGCCCATCAAGCCGAGCGTCAAGCAGGTAAAACGTCTGATCTTGTAATTATTGTTATGACTCATCGCATGCCCCTGACCGCGAAGGTGGTGGGGGCATGCTATTGAGCTACGACGTCACGTCGTTATCCGTTTTCAGCAAAGATGCGTACGTTGCAACGTTTGCGACGGCGTTTCGCCGAACAATCTCCGGTAGTCGCGGGAAAACCGGCTCAAGTGCCAGAACCCCCAGCGCGCGGCCACCACCTGAACGTGTTCGATCCGGCTGCTTTCGCGCAATTCGCGCCTGACCGCGTTGAGTCGCTGGGTGCGCAGGTAGGCCACCGGGTTGATGCCCAGCGTTTCCTGGAAACAGTACTGAAGCTTGCGACGGCTGGTGCCGATGTGATTGCACACATCCAGGATCGACAGCGGCTCGTCCAGATGCGCCAGCACGTAGTCACGCGCCCGATCAACCATCCTTTTGCGTGCCGTGGGATTAAGAGGCGGCGCCTGATCAGGTGCGACCAGCTCGAGCACCTGCAACATCACTGCATCACGAATGCCGCGCCGGATCGAATCGTGCTCAAGTTTATCCATGCACGCCTGCTCACCGGTCAACAGCGTATCGAACAGTGCAGCGAACCTCTTCTGCACCGTCGAGCCGACAAGACGGTAACAGGTGGGAAGATCGGTAATTTCGAAACGACTGCCCTGACGTTCCAGCGCATGTGCCAAAACGCCCTCCTCGATCGCCACACCCATCGCGTCCAGCTGCGGCGGCGTGCTCAGTTCTGGCAGATGTTCGCCATGGGCCACAATCATGCTCGGCGCTTGAAGCGTATGCCCGGCGCAAAACGCGGGCCCCGCCGCACTCAACGGCAAGGCGAAAATGATAGCGCCCTTCCAGGCCATGCCACTCTTCGTGAGGGCCTGATTAGAGCGGTCGCGCACCAGTTGCAGCCAATCGGAACGAAATTCCGTCAGTTCGCCCTCAAAGCCCCCGGGCGTCAATTGATCATACCGAACCTGCCAGCCGCCCAGATTGCGGCTGTGCTCGTCGATGTCACAGGTCTGGAAATGCTGCAGGTGAGGTGCAGCCTGTATCGCCACATTATTGTTATTCATCGGCCTTGTCCTTAGTACGTTTCAAGGTCACAAGGGTGACGGGAGGCAAGTTTCATTCCGGTGGCGTCGGGTTTGGGTAATGTGTGCCGAAAACGGCTAGTCATCACTGAACGCAACAGTGAACGGTTACGACTGACTGCTCGCTTTCTTCACGTTCGCCGAACCCTTCTCCCGAAAAAACATCCGTCGATAATCCGAGGGCGAGGTACCCAACTGCGCGCTGAACTGTTGTCGCAACGACAGCGGCGTTCCAAAGCCTGACTGATCTGCGATGCACTCAATCGGCAGATCAGTGGTTTCCAGTAACTGCTGCGCTCTGGCCACACGCTCGGCGTTCAGCCAGTTGGAGACCGTACTGCCGGTCGCTTCCTTGAAGCG
The DNA here is from genome assembly GCF_014358015.1 of Pseudomonas triticifolii. Classification (GTDB taxonomy): domain Bacteria; phylum Pseudomonadota; class Gammaproteobacteria; order Pseudomonadales; family Pseudomonadaceae; genus Aquipseudomonas; species Aquipseudomonas triticifolii. The sequence goes on from NZ_JACONV010000001.1 coordinate 799,713, forward strand.
ACGCGTGAACGTGCGTCTGCTCATTCGCGACTTTTGCGCCAGAACATCCAGCGACAGATCGTTGCCCAGATTCAGGCGCGCCCAGGCCAACACGTCGGACAGATGGGTTTCGGTCGCCAATTGGGGGACCGGGTTTTCAACGTACTGCGCCTGACCACCCAGCCTGTGCGGGGGCGTCACGAGCAGTCTCGCCGTGCGGTTTGCAGCATCGGCACCGTGACGCTCACGTATCAGGTGCAGGCAGCAATCGACGGCAGCCATGGTTCCGGCAGAGGTCATGATGTTGTCCGCGCTGACGTACAGCACATCGGGTCGAAAACGTGCCTTGGGAAAGCGCTGAGCAAATACCTCGCGGGCCACCCAGTGTGTGGTGGCTTCCCTGCCGTCAAGCAGGCCAGCGTCCCCCAGCGCGAAAGAGCCCAGGCACAACCCCACAATCAATTTACCTTGAGCACTGGCCTGTTGGAGCGCCTTCACGAGCGATGTAGAAGCAGGTTCAAGGTCATCGCCCCAGGCCGGAATGATGATGACGTCGGCGCACTCGATCATCTCCAGCCCATGCGTGACGGCAATGCCTATGCCCTGATCGCAGCTCACCATTCCCGGCACCTCGGCGCAGTAGCTGACCTCGTAGGCAGGCTCGCCCGCTGCGGACTCGACGCTGCCGAGCACGATACCGGGCACGGACAGGTGAAACAGGCTGACGCCGTCAAAGGCCAGAACAGCAACGCGCATGGAAGGCATGGGGCTCTCTCTGATTGAAGCTGGATTGGCCCGATTCTATCGGATTATGTCATTCAGGCCACTGTTGAAGGGTCCTGCGTTTGGCAACAATGGAGTCCTTGGTAAACCAATGTCCGGTTCATCATCTGATTGGAGACAGCTCATGAAGCAAGGCATTATCGTCATCGACCTGCAAAACGAATACTTGCCCACCGGCAAACTGCCGTTGACCGGCATTGAAGCGGCGGTCGCCAATGCTGTCCGGGTGATCGCTCACGCCAGAAGTCACGACGTTCCGGTTTTCCACGTTCGCCATGAGTCCGATGCTGACGGTGCCGGGATCTTCAGCAAGGGCTCAAACGGGGCCGAGATCCAGACAGTGGTTGCTCCGCAGGGCGAAGAGCCGGTTATCGTCAAAAAGCATATCAACGCGTTCCGGGAAACCGGGCTCAAGCAGCAGCTGGAAACGTTTGGTGTCGAGGAAGTCGTGGTGATCGGCGCAATGAGCCACATGTGCATCGACGCCGTGGTGCGCGCGGCGGCGGATATGGGTTACCCGGTGACGGTGCTGCATGACGCCTGCGCGACGCTGGACCTGACCTACAACGGCGTGAGAGTGCCTGCGGCTCACGTGCATGCGGCGATGATGGCCGCGTTCGAGTTCGGCTACGCCACGGTCAAATCCGTGGACGACTACCTGTCGGCCTGAGGCCCCTGGTATGAAACGCCCGGACGTATCCGGGCGTTTGGCTGACGCGTAGCGGTTTCAAGCATGCGTTCAAGCACGCGGCGGCTTGGGAAACTCCCCCCTGATCTGTTCGTAAGCCTGCGCTACACGCAGCGCCAGCGCGTCCTGAAAGCGTGGCGCGACGATCATCATCGCCACAGGCAGCCCCTCGGCAAGCCCGGCAGGAATGGACGTCGCCGGGTGTCCGGTGAGGTCGAACGGTGCCGTGTTGGCAAGCATGTTGAGGGCGCTGTGCACATACTCCTCGACGGACGCGTCTGGCGTGGTCAGTGGCGTAGCCACGAAGGGCATGGTCGGCATGACCAGCACGTCGAATGACTTGAAGGCCTCGTCGTATTGGCGCGTGAGTTCTGGCACCAGCATGCGGGCCTTGGCGTAACTGGCTCCATGCAGGTTCCTCAGGCTGTAGTGACCGGTCAGCGCCACAGCACGCACGCTGTGGGACAGCGAGTTGGCGTGTTCGCGGCGTTTGGCGCCGTAGTAACTCATGATGTCCGGATCGTAGTAGCCATCCACGTTCATGCCGTAGCCGTTGCCTTGCAGCATCTGATAAGCAGCGCCGTCGGTGGCGATCACGCTCCACATATCCAGCGCCACGCCTGAATGCCAGGGCGCGCTCGCTTCGCCGACGATGGCACCGAGGCCTTCCAGCTGGGCGACGGCAGCTTTGACCAACGCATCCACCTGCGGCTCGGACATACCGGGAATCGCAAAACCTTCACGCAGCAAGCCGATTTTCAAACCGGCAACGCCTTGATCCAGGGTGGCGAGGCAATGGACCGCTGGCGGATTTTTCTGGCGCGAATCCAGGCCGTCGGCACCGGCGATCACGTCCAGCATGAGCGCGCAGTCACGCACCGTGTTGGCCATCGGGCCGACGTGGTCGATGGTGCGTTCGATGGGAAAGGCTCCGGTGTACGGCACCAGGCTGTAAGTCGGTTTGTGGCCGACGATGCCGCTCCAGGCCGACGGCATGCGGATCGACCCGCCCTGATCGCCACCGATGGCCATGTCGACCTCGCCCAACGACACCAGCACGGCGCTGCCGCTGGACGAACCGCCCGCGTTGCGGGTCATGTCCCAGGGGTTCTTCACAGCACCGCTGGCGGCGGTGAAGCTGGCACCAGAGAAGCACAGGTCTTCGCACACGGATTTGCCGACCACCGTCGCACCGGCCGCCAGCAAGCGCTTGACCACCGTGGCGTCTTCGGACGGCACGTAACCTTCAAGGCTCAACGAGCCGTTGGCCATGGGCACACCTGCGACCGAAACGTTATCTTTTATGACCACCGTTTTGCCCTTCAGCGGTCCCTCGGCAGCACCGGCAATATGGGTTTTCACATACCAGGCAGCGTGCAGGTTTTCGCTCTCCAAGGGCTTGCTGTGCTCGCGCAGCGGTGTCGGCTGGGCAACGTGGGCGGCGTACAGGGTGTCGATGGTTTCGTACGCGTTCAGGGTTTCATCGGCGAGGTTCAGGTACGCCTGCATCTGGCTGTCGGACAGGTCGTAACCATGGTCTTGGGCAGCAAGCAGAAAGTCGGCTTTTTCAGGGCGTTTTACGGACATGATGTTCTCCAGATGACGGTAGGAGCCGCCCGTGCCGAGTGCAAGGGCTCAAGCTCGTTCCGGAGGACGCCGTTGTCCATGCCGGTCGCCACGCGGTGCTCCATACCTGCCGGTCAATGGCGTATGGCAAACGTCCGCGCAGAAGAGGATCAGGGGTGGACCTGATACTCCAGAGATAATCAGGAACAGGCTTGTTGAAACAATTCGTGCGCCTTGACCAGGGCCTCGGCGATTTTCTCCACTGGTTCACGCTTGCTCATGGCCTGATCACGCAGTGCGTTGTAAGCGTCGATTTCCGACAGCCCTTTGGTTTCCATCAGAATGATTTTTGCCTGCTGCACGGTGCGCATGACCGCCATGCGCCCTTCGAGGCGCTTGACGTGTTTCTCACGTTCGCGGGTCTTGCGTGCCTGGCTCAGGGTGATGGTCAGGGCCGTGAGTAACCCGAAGGATCGCACCGGTGAGGGAATCACCGAGCAGGCGTTTAGCTGCACCAGCGCCTCAACGATGATCGGGTTTTCGTAGGCGATCACCGGGATGATCGGTGGGGTCGCGCTGTGCAACAGCCAGGGCGTGTTGGTCGCCAGGCTTTCCGGCGACACCGCCAGCACAATCACATCGGCCTCACTGTGCAGGCGTTCGGGGATCGGCCATTGCACGCGCACCTGGCAACCGATGCGCTGCAATTGCGCGATCAGGTTACGACCGTCTTCGTCATCCGGGTGCATCACCAGCACGCTGATATCACGCAGATCCTTGATGCCGACTGCGCTGTCGTTGCGCAGGCGTTTCTTCGCAGCTCGCAGAGTCATGGACGCCTCCCGGCCAGACCGGACCAGCCACTGAAATCGGGCGCAATGGCGTAGGGGTCGGGTTTGAGCGCCTTCTGGCTCTCGTAAAGAATGTCGAACTGACCGTCGGCGTTGGCGCGTCCGATCCGTGAGTACAGGTAGGTGTGGTGGTTGTTTTCATCGATTCTCACTCGTCCTTGAGGTGCGTCGAACTCCAGACCACGCATGGTCTGCAGCACAGCGTCTACGTCGGTGCTGCCTGCACGGCTGATGGCCTTGGCCAGCAGGTGCACTTGAAAATACGCCGCTTCCCAGCAGCGATCGGTCACTTGATGCTGGCCGAACCGTTCCCGGTACTCGGCAATGCACTGGCGATTGAGCGGCGTGTCGATTGACTGGAAGTAGCTGGCCGCCGAGATGTGTCCGGTGCCCAGGTGCACACCCATCTGCTGTATGTCGGTTTCACTGGTGGTCACGCTGGCAATCGGCATGACCGCCGGATCCAAGCCTGCATCGGCGTAGGCCTGGTACAGATGGGCCATGGTTTCACCGACCACTGTGGAGAAAATGAACGAGGGTTTCAGCTCCCGCGCCTTGACCATCAGTTTGGCGAAATCCTCGGGACGGGCGTTTTTAAGCGGCAGGTAATACTCACCCAGTTTCTGGCCGCCACGCTCGTACAGCAGGTCGCTCATCAGGCGATTGGTTTCGTAGGGATAGACGTATTCGGAGCCGATCATCAATACGCGGCTGCCGAAGTGATCGAACATGTAATTGCCCAGCGGCACGGCGTTGTGATTGGGCGTGGCACCGGTGTAGATGATGTTGCGTGAATACTCGAAGCCTTCGTAATAAACGGGGTACAGCAGCAAGGCATCGTAGCGTTCGACGACTGGCAACACGGCCTTGCGTGCTGCCGAGGTGTAGCAACCGAAGAAAAACTTCAACTTCTCTTCACGAATCAGCGACTCGACGTGCATGGCGAACAGCGCAGGTGTGGAATCCGGGTTACGGGTAATCATTTCCAGCGGTCGGCCATCCACGCCGCCGGCGGCGTTGATCTGCTGAATGGCGAACTGCGCGCCGCGCATCGTCGAGCACTCGCCTGCGGCCGTGACCCCGGTGTTGGAAAACAGACCGCCTATGCGGATCGACTGGTCAACCATGCCTATAAACCTTGTTCAACGTGAGATGAGACGCCCGCCACTGGCCGGGGTCTTGAGGTCCATGCATAAAAGGGCTGAGCGAAAAACCGCGTGGTCAAGCGGTGGCTCTCAGGCGGTTGTGCCTGGGCTGGCGTGACGACAGTGTCAGGGCCAGCGCATGCGAGAGGCCTTCCACACCTGCCGAGAATGGGCGTGTGACAAGGCACCCTGCGAAGGTGTCGTTCAAGGCTATGCAGGGAGCGGGCCAGCGCCCGTAACATCGAGAATCGACAGGCACCACGCCGTCTGTCACAGGTTTGCGGTCACGTTTTTGGTGCACCCCGCCCTGGCTTCGCGCCAAAGCAGCGCAGGCCCTTGCGCGCGTGCAATTAATGAAGGGACGCTCTGGCAATGCATTGCAAAACGGCCTGACGCGACCTTTTCGGCACTTGGCACCGGCCTTGCTATGACTCTTTGGAGACATCGCGCCAGTTGCCTGCCCTACGCCCTCTTGGCAAGTAGGGAGACACCTCGCGTACGACTGGATCGGACATCGTCTGTCCCGCCAGATTCGGCACAAAAGCCTGACCTTCCGCCTGTTCGCAGGACGGAACGTCGGGCTTTTTTTATTCCTGGGAGAGAAGTGAATGCGTAACGACAAACGCCGTTTGATCAAGCATGCGCTGTTGCTGAGCGCCATGAGCTTGCTGCCGTTTTCCCTGATCGGTCAGGCGCAGGCTGCCGACACCGTGAAAGTAGGGATCATCCACTCGCTCACCGGCACCATGGCCATCAGCGAAGCCTCGGTGGTGGACGCCGAAAAACTGGCCATCGATGAAATCAACGCCAGCGGTGGCGTGCTGGGTAAAACCATCGAGCCGATCGTTGAAGACGGCGCCAGCGACTGGCCGACCTTCGCCGAGAAGGCGCGCAAGCTTTTGGAAAACGACAAGGTCGCGGTGACCTTCGGCGCTTTCACCTCTGCCTCGCGCAAGGCCGTGCTGCCGGTGTTCGAACGCAACAAGGGCCTGCTCTATTACCCGACTTTCTACGAAGGTCTGGAAAAATCCCCGGCGATTATCTACACCGGCGCCGAGGCCTCGCAGCAAACCCTGGCAGCCGTCACCTGGCTGATGGCCAACAAGGGCAAGAGCGTTTATCTGGTGGGCTCGGACTACATCTGGCCACGCACCACCAACAAGCTGGCCCGGGTAGCGGTGACCAAGCAAGGTGGCTCGATTGTCGGCGAGGATTATCTGCCGCTGGGCGCTATCGAGTTCTCCTCGGTGATCAACAAGATCAAGGTCGCCAAACCTGACATCGTGATTTCTACCATCGTCGGCGGCTCTAACGTCGCGTTCTACAAGCAGCTCAAGGCTGCAGGGATCGACAGCAGCAACCAGACCCTGATGGCGCTGGCCGTGACCGAAGAAGAAGTGACCGGCATTGGTGCCGAAAACCTCACCGGCTTTCTGACCTGCATGAGCTATTTCCAGAGCCTGAAAAATCCGGTCAACGAAAAATTCGTTCAGGCGTTCAAGACCCGTTACGGCCAGCAGCGTGTAATAGGCGACCCGATGGCCGCCGCTTACACGGCTGTTTATCTGTGGAAAAAGGCCGTCGAGAAAGCCGGCAGTTTCGACGTGCCGAAGGTCATCGCTGCGTCCTCGGAAATGGAGCTGGATGCGCCTGAAGGCGAGATCAAAGTCCACAAGGACAACCATCATCTGTGGAAGCGCGCACGTATCGGCACCCTCAATGCTCAAGGCCAGGTTGACGTGATCTACGAGTCCGCGCCCATCGAGCCCAATCCATTCCCGAAACTCTGACACCTGCGGGGGCGTGAGTTGACGCGCGCCCGCCTCTTTCAACCTTCAGCGACAGGTGGCGACGCCATGACTCTCGATACGCTGGTAATGCAAGTCTTCAGCGGTTTCTCGCTGTTCTCGGTGCTGGTGCTCATGGCCCTGGGACTGACCATCGTGTTCGGCCTGATGGGCGTGATCAACATGGCCCACGGTGAACTGATGGCGATGGGCGCGTACATGACCTACGTCACGTCGGTGGTGTTTCAGCGCTACCTGCCCGAACTCATGGGCTGGTATTTCATCGTCGCGATTGGCGTCGCTTTTGTGGTGACCTTCGCTTTCGGTTTCCTGCTGGAGCGCTGTTTCATTCGCTTCATGTACAACCGCCCGCTGGATACCCTGCTGGCGACCTGGGGCCTGTCACTGGTACTGCAGCAAGTGTTCCGCCAGGTGTTCGGCCCCAAGGAAGTCAGCGTGCCCACCGTGCAGTGGCTGCAAGGCGCGTGGAAAGTCAGCGAAGGGCTGGAGCTGCCGATCAACCGGATTTTCATCATCGGCCTGACGTTCGTCATCGCCGCCGCCGTGTTCCTGTTTCTTTACCGCAGCCGCTGGGGCCTGCGCATTCGTGCTGTGACCCAAAACCGCGCCATGGCGGGTGCTGCGGGCATTAACACAGCACGGGTGGACTCTGTGACCTTTGCGCTGGGGTGTGGGCTGGCGGGGATCGCCGGCAGTTCGTTCACCATGCTCGCCTCCACCGGCCCGGTCAGCGGCCAGCAGTACCTGGTGGACACCTTCATCGTGGTCGTGTTCGGCGGGGTCGAAAGCCTGCTCGGTACCTTCCTGTCAGCCTTCGCCATCGGCCAGACGCAGATTTCGCTGGAATACCTCACCACCGGTTCCATGGCCAAGGCCATGACCCTGCTGGTGGTCATCGTGCTGCTGTTCTTCCGCCCCAACGGCCTGTTCGCCACGAAAGTGAGACGTTGAGATGAATGACATGACTGAAAAGCCGCCCGCCCTGCCCCAGACAACAACGTCGCGACCCGGCTGGCTGAGCGGCGGCTGGCTGCCGCTGCTGGAGCGCTACAGCCTGATCTGGCTATCGGTTCTGCTGCTGGTGGTGTTGCCGTTGTGCCTAGGCGATTTTCGCCTGGGGCTGGCGGGCAAGTACCTGAGCCTGGCGTTCTGCGCGGTCGGCATGGTGATGATCTGGGGTTACGGCGGCATCCTCAGCCTCGGCCAGGGCATCTTCTTCGGCCTGGGCAGCTACATGATGGCAATGTACTTGAAGCTGGAAGCCACTGCCACGGATGAAGCCGCCAGCGCCCTCGCCGCCTTTTACGGCTCGGCCCTGCCCGACTTCATGATCTGGAACAGTGTCGAGGCGTTGCCGTGGTGGTGGAAACCGTTCGAATCAGCGACCTTCACGCTGGTCGCGATCCTGATTCTTCCAGCGCTGCTGGCGTTCCTGTTCAGCTACGCCTATTTCAAGAAACGTGTGGGTGGCGTGTACTTCTCGATCATCACCCTGTCGCTGGCCTCGATCATGTCGATCATGATCATCGGTCAGCAAGGCTACACCGGCGGAGTAAACGGTCTCACCGACTTCAAGACCGTTTTCGGCCTGAGCCTGCAAACGCCGCAGACACCCTGGATCCTGTACCTGATCACCACCCTGTTGTTGCTGGCCTGTGTCGCGATGTGCGGTTTTATCCTGCGCAGCCGACTGGGCAAGGTCATTGTGGCGATCCGTGATCGCGAAGACCGGGTACGATTTTCCGGCTACAACACCGCGCTGTTCAAAGCCTTCATCTTTGCCGTGGCGGCGCTGATCTCTGCACTGGGCGGCGTGATGTTCACCCTGCAGGTCGGTCTGGCCTCTCCTTCGCTGGTGGGCATCATTCCGTCGACTGAAATTGTCATCTACGCCGCCCTGGGTGGACGTCTGTCGCTGGTTGGTGCGGTGTACGGCACGCTGCTGATCGGCACGGCAAAAACCTATCTGTCGGAAAACTTCGTCAGCTTCTGGCAGTACTTCATCGGCTTTCTGTTCATGGGCGTGGTGCTGTTCCTGCCCGCAGGTCTGGCCGGTCTGCTGCAACGGCTGAACAACAAGGAGGCGAACTGATGGGTGCGCTACTACTGAGTGTCGAGGACCTGACCGTGTCGTTCGACGGTTTCAAGGCCGTGGACAACCTCAATTTCTACGTCGAGGAAAACCAGGTTCACGTGGTGATCGGTCCGAACGGCGCGGGCAAGACCACGCTGCTGGACATGATCTGCGGCAAGACCCGCCCCAGCGCTGGCAGCATTCGCTTCAAGGACCTGCAACTGGCCAACATGATCGAGTACCAGATCACTCGCGCAGGGGTGGGTCGCAAATTCCAGAACCCGTCGGTGTACGAAGACCTCACCGTGCGCGAGAACCTGGACATCTCCTCGCCGGATAAACGCGGCATTTTCAACTGCCTGTTCGCCGGCAAGAACACCGCCCTGCAGACCGAGATCGAGCAGACCGCCGAGATGATCTTTCTCAAGGACCAACTGGGCCGCAAAGCCGGGCTGCTGTCCCACGGCCAGAAGCAGTGGCTGGAGATCGGCATGCTCCTGATGCAACGCCCGGAACTGCTGTTACTGGATGAACCGGTGGCGGGCATGAGCGCTGGCGAACGGGAGAAGACCGCTGGCCTGCTCAAGCTCATCGCCAAGGGCCGGGCGATGGTGATCATCGAGCACGACATGGAATTCGTGAAGTCGGTGGCCGACAAGGTCACCGTGCTGCATCAGGGCAAGACCCTGGCCTACGGCTCGATGGATCAGGTGCAGAACGATCCTCGCGTCATCGACGTCTATCTGGGGCACTGAACATGCTGAATGTCACTGAACTGAACGTCTACTATGGCGACAGCCACGTGCTGCGCAACCTGAGCCTTGATCTTGCGCCAGGCGAATCGCTGGCGATCATGGGCCGCAACGGCATGGGCAAGACCACCTTGCTGCGCAGCCTGGTCGGCATGCTGCCGACCCGAAGCGGCAGCATCAAGCTGGCCGGGCAGGAACTCACAGGCAGCAAGAGCTACGAACGCGTTGCGGCAGGCGTCGGCTTCGTGCCACAAGGCCGGATGATCTTTCCCTACCTGAGCGTCGAGGAAAACATCCTCACCGGCATGCAGGGCGCACCCGCGGCTGCAATTCCCAACTACATCTTCGAGTACTTCCCGGTGCTGTTCGAGATGCGCAGGCGCAAGGGCGGCAACCTGTCCGGTGGCCAGCAGCAACAACTGGCCATCGCCCGGGCGCTGGTCTCCAACCCCAAGGTACTGATCCTCGACGAACCCACCGAAGGCATTCAGCCCTCGATCATCAAGGACATTGCCAAGGCCCTGAACCTGCTCAAGAAGGAACGTGGCTTCTCGCTGATCGTCTCCGAACAGGTGCTGTCGTTTGCCATGGCGGTGGCTGACCGCTACCTGATCATCGAAAAAGGCGAGTTCGTGCACAGCGAAGTGCGCGAAACCGTCGACCGCGAGCGCATCCTGCGCTACCTCACGATCTGAACCGGGACAGGAGAAATCGCCATGCTGATACTCGACCGCATCCTCGGCCAGGCCAGCGACCCAGCCCTCGCCGACCGGCTTCATGACCTGAGCCATAACGGGCAGGTGGAAACCCTGAGCCTGTCCGGCAACGACATTCAGCGCCATCGCCTGCGCCTGGCCAGCGACCGGGGCACCGACTGCGCAATTCGTCTGGAGCGGCATCAACAGCTACGCAACGGCTCGGTGCTGATGCTCGACGACAAGCGCGCCATCGTCGTGCAGATGCAGGATCAGCACTACCTGAGTCTGCAGCCACGCGATGCAGCCGCGGCGCTGGAACTGGGTTATTTCGCGGGCAACATGCACTGGGCGGTGCGCTTTGCTGGCGACACTCTGCAGATCCCGCTCAACGGACCTGAAGCCGACTATCTGGAACGCCTTGCGCCAATGATCGCCGACGGCCGGGTGTCGCGCGCATGACCGCCCTTCTCGATGACCTGGGCAGCGCCCTGCTGGCCTTGCAGCAGGCCGACAGTTTCTTTCCCACAGGCGCAGTGGCCTGGTCATGGGGGTTGGAGACCCTCAAGGCGGACGGTCATCTTGGTCCGATTGAACGGGCTCCGCCGCGACGCCGACAGCGGGAAACACGTCCGGACCGCAGCGCTGAGGTATGCGGTTTTGTAGAGGGCCAGTTGCGTCACCGCTGGAACAGTTTCGACCGGGCCTTTCTGGTCGCTGCCTGGCAGTCAGCCGATGATCTGGATCAGTTGATGGCGCTGGACGCACAGGTCGAAGCGCTGACCCTGGCCGAAGAACTGCGTCAGGGCTCACGGCGTGTCGGCCAGGCGTTGCTGGGCGTTCACGTTGCGCTGGGTACGTCCGGCGCGGCGCCCTATCAGCAACGGGTACTGGCGGGCGACACCCCGGGGCACCTGCCCGTGTTGCAGGGCCTGATCTGGAAACACCTCGGCATGCACCTGGAGCATTGCCAACTGGCGGCTGCCCACGGCCTGTGCACCGGTCTGGTCAGCGCCGCCGTGCGCCTCGGTGTGATGGGCCACATTGACGCCCAGCGAGTGTTGACCGCGATGCAACCGTTGATTGCGCAACTGCTGGCTCAAGACCCACCCGAACCGGACAACGCCAGCAGCTTCACGCCCATGGCCGAAATCGCCGTCATGCGCCATGAAGTTCAGGCTTTGCGCCTGTTCGCCAATTGATCACCTGCCCGCAGGAGCCACGCCATGCTGCTGACCCCCACCGAGCTTGAACGCCTCACCCTGTACACCGCCGCCGAACTGTCGCGCAAACGGCGCGGCAAGGGCCTACGCCTGAATTTCCCGGAAGCCTCAGCGCTAATCGCCGACGAGATTCTGGAAGGCGCTCGCGAGGGACGCAGCGTGGCGGAACTGATCGGCTTCGGCTCGACGATTCTCAACACCGATGACGTAATGCCCGGTGTCGCCGATTTGCTGCCGGTGTTGCAGGTCGAAGGCACCTTTGCGGACGGCACCAAGCTGGTCACGGTTCACCAACCGATCCGGCCTGGCCGACTGCCGCTGACGGTCATGCCCACACCCGGCGAAATCCTCGCGCCTGAAGGCGATATCCAGCTCAACAGCGGCCGACCCACTGCGACGCTGCGCGCCCTGAACACCGGCGACCGCCCGGTGCAGATTGGCAGCCATTACCACTTCTTCGAGGTCAACAAGGCGCTAGATTTCCCCCGCGAAACCGCCTTCGGCATGCATCTGGACATTCCGGCCGGCACCGCTGTGCGCTTTGAACCCGGCGAGCTGCGCGAGGTGCAGTTGGTGCAGTTTGGCGGTACCGGCGACATTCACGGTTTCAGCGGCCTCACCAACGGCAACCTGCACGACCCGGCCTGCAAACGCATGGCGCTGAAGCGCGCGCGTGCCCAGCATTTCAAGGGAGCCTGAGCCCATGGCCACAATGACCCGTAAGGAATACGCCGCGATGTACGGCCCGACCACCGGCGACGCTATCGGGCTGGGTGATACTTCGCTGCTGGCCGAAGTCGAGTTCGACCACGCGGTGCCCGGCGACGAGTGCCTGCACGGCGGCGGCAAGACGCTGCGTGACGGCATGGGCCTGATGCCCGGTCACGACAGCGACGACGGTGCCCTCGACATGCTGATCTGCAACGCGCTGATCATTGACCCGGTGATCGGCATCGTCAAAGGCGACATCGGCATCAAGGACGGCAAGATCGTCGCCATCGGCAAGGCGGGCAACCCGCAGATCATGGATGGCGTCCATCCACAACTGATCTGCGGCGTCGCCACCACCGTGCGCGATGCCGAAGGCCTGATCGTCACGCCGGGCGGCATTGACGTGCATGTGCATTTCGACTCGGCGCAGCTGTGCGATCACGCGCTGGCGGCCGGGCTGACCACGTTGATTGGCGGCTCGCTGGGCCCGATCACGGTGGGCATCGACTGCGGCGGCGAGTGGAACGTCGGCAAGATGCTCCAGGCGTCCGAGCACTGGCCGATCAACTTCGGCTTTCTCGGACGCGGCAATTCGAGCAAACCCGAATCGCTGCTCGGGCAACTGCGCGGCGGCTGCCTGGGACTGAAAATCCACGAAGACTGGGGCGCGATGCCGACAGTGATCGACACCTGTCTGAAAGTCGCCGATGAATACGACTTTCAGGTGCAACTGCACACCGACACGCTCAACGAGTCCGGTTTTCTGGAGGACACGCTGGCGGCCATCGGCGATCGAACGACCCACATGTACCACACCGAAGGCGCGGGCGGCGGGCATGCGCCGGATATCATCAGCGTGGCGGGCAAGCCCAACTGCATCCCCTCCTCGACCAACCCGACCAACCCCTACACGGTCAATACCTTCGACGAACACCTGGATATGATCATGGTCTGCCACCACCTCAATCCGGACGTGCCGGAAGACGTGGCGTTCGCCGAATCCCGAGTGCGACCGCAGACCATCGCGGCCGAGGACATCCTGCACGACACCGGCGCGATCTCGATCCTGGGGTCCGACAGCCAGGGCATGGGCCGCATCAACGAAGTCATCTGTCGCACCTGGCAACTGGCGTCAAAGATGAAAGACCAGCGCGGTCGTCTCCCGGAAGAAACCACTGCGCTGGGCGACAACGAACGCATCAAGCGCTACATCGCCAAGTACACCATCAACGCCGCACGCGTGTTCGGCATCGACAGTTACATCGGGTCGCTGGAGCCGGGCAAGCTCGCCGATCTGGTGCTCTGGCGACCGGCGTTCTTCGGCATCAAGCCGGAACTGGTGGTCAAGGGCGGCTTCATCGTGCATGGCGTGATGGGCGATTCGGCGGCGTCGCTCTACACCTGCGAGCCACTGATGATGCGCCCGCAATGGGGCGCGTTCGGCGAAGCGAGCAAGGCGCTGTCGGTCAATTTCGTCAACCGGCTGGCCATCGAAGCCGACACCGCCAGCACGCTGGGCCTCAAAAAAGCGCTGCTGCCCGCGTTCGGCACGCGCACCCTGCGCAAGTCCGACATGCTGCACAACGATGCCTGCCCGGACATTCGCGTCGACCCGCAGACCTTCGATGTCTACGCAGACGGCGAGCGGCTGTTCTGCGACCCGGTCAGCGAAGTCCCGCTCGCCCAACGCTACATGCTGCGCTGAGCCTGTTTTCTAAAGGAGATTGACGATGAGCCTGCCCTTGAATGCGCCAACCCTCGCTGCAGCACAGCCGCACCCTGGCGCCGCCCGTGTCGGCATCGGCGGCCCGGTCGGCTCAGGCAAGACCCGTTTGCTGGAACAGTTGATCCCGCGTTTTATCGCGCGCGGAACAGAGCTGGCCATCATCACCAATGACCTGGCGACCCGCGAGGATGCAGAACGTGTGCAGCGCAGCGGCCTGATCGACCCGATGAGAGTTCGCGCCGTGGAAACCGGCGCCTGCCCGCACACGGCGATTCGTGAAGATCCGACGCTCAACCTGCAAATGGCCGATGAGCTGGAGGCGCATTTCAAGAACCTTGATCTGGTGCTGATCGAGTCCGGCGGCGACAACCTGGCCTCGACCTTTTCGCTGGACCTGGTGGATTACTGGATCTTCGTCATCGATGTGGCCGGAGGTGACGATATCCCGAGAAAACGAGGCCCGGGCGTGCTGAGCTGCGATTTGCTGGTGGTCAATAAGTACGACCTGGCGCCCCATGTCGGCGTCGATCTGCAGCGTATGCGCCGTGAGTGCGCCGACGCACGCGACGGTCGCCCGGTGCTGTTCACCAACTGCAGCACGGGCGATGGTGTCGATGAAGTGGTCGAGGCGATCAGCCGGGCCGTGCTGTTCGACCGAGCATGAACGCCCGCCAAGCGATGCTGCCAGGGCAGACGCGCCCCGCGGCGCAGATTAGCTTCAGCAGAGCGCCATCAGGGATCAGCTATGTCTCTCGTCAGGAAGTGGGCTATCCCTTTCATCTGGGCCGCACCCTCAAACTGCCGCAAGACCCACCCGGTATGGCAGCGATCTATCTGCAATCCTGCTCGGGAGGGCTTTTTGCCGGTGAATACGTGCGCTTGCATCTGCATGCAGAGGCTGGCACGCAGGTCCATGTCAGCACGGGTGCGGCGACCATCGTCCACAGCATGCTCGAACAACCGGCGCGCCAGACCGTCACCCTGCTGGCCGAAAGCGGCGCGCTGCTGGAATACCTGCCCATGGCGACCATCCTGTTTCCGCAGGCTCGCCTGCACAGCCAGGTGCTGCTGACCTTGCACCCCGACGCGCGAGTGCTGATGTGTGACGCGTTTTGCGTGCACACCCCATCAGGATCAGAGGGATTGCCGGGCTATTATCGAGCGCACCTGGAAGTACGCTGCCCTGCCGGACGTTTGCTGGCTGCGGATCGTCTGGCCCTCACCGGCGAAGACCTGCAGCGTTGCCTGCCAGGCGTCAGCGGATCGTTCAAAGCCTTGGCCACCTTCATGCTGATCGGACAGGGCTTGCCGGTGGATGAAGTAAAACAGGGCTTGCGCACCGCGTTGTCTGCTTTGGCGGACAGCTATGTGGGCGTCAGTGCGCTGCCCAATGATTGCGGCGTTTCGGTAAGGGTCATGAGTCTTGACGCAGTGGCCTTGCGTCATGCGCTGCACCTGGCCTGGGCCGCAGCGCGGCTGCATCTGACCGGTGTAGTGCCGCAGGTACGGCGCAAGTGACAACACCTAAAACCAAATCGTTACCAAACCAACGGGATGGAGAACTTACCCAACCGAGCCACATCAGCGGCAATATCGGCAATCGTGACGCTGGCAAGCTCATCTTCGAGCGCGGCGCGAGCACGGTCTAACGCCGGCTGTAATGCCTCGATAATATTGCCGCCGACTGCACATTCTTCGCAGGGCGGAACACGGTGCAGCGAGAACAGTTCGGTGTCCTCGACAGCCCTGTAGATATCCACCAACCTGATCTGTTCGGCAGGTTTGGCCAGCAATGCCCCGCCTCCTGCACCGAGTTGGGAGCGTGTCAGCCCGGCATCACTCAGGCGCGACAGCAGGCCACGGATCACGACCGCACCCGTGTTCGCCGAATAGGCAAGATCTTCCGAGCGCAACGGCTTGCCATCGCTCACAGCGAGCGCCGTGAGGGTATGAACAGCGACGACGAAGCGGGTACTGGTGGGCATGAAGGTTTGGCCTGCGCGATGCTTATGTGTCGCCGACGTTATGACAGAGGGTATTCGCTGTCAACCGCTGACTGTACGGCGCCGGTTGGGTGCAAGGAACTTGTCCCGGTTCGGGTGGTTCAGGTACACCGAACCGGAACGCGCGCGTCTGGTAACAGCGCGGACAGGGTCAGCCGCTGCCGTCAGCGGTCCGTTTCAAGGCATGCTGACGGGCGAACACTCAGGCGTGAGTGAGGTACCAGCGCCAGTCCTGCTCTCCGACTTCAGCATTGAATGCACGGAACTCGCACCACTTGATCGCCAGAAACACCTTGAGGAATTCAGCGCCCAGCGCCTCGCGTGCCCAGGTTGAACGCTGCAATGCCTGCAACGCTGTCAGCCAGTCGGTGGGCAGGAAATCGGTCGCCTGCTCATACCCATTGCCCTGAATCGCCGCACCAGGATCGCTTTGATGCGTGATGCCGTGATGAATGCCGGCAAGTACTGCGGCAGCGGCGAGATAGGGGTTGGCATCGGCACCGCAAATACGGTGTTCGATATGCCTGCTTATCGCGGGGCCGCCAGGCACGCGGAAAGACACGGTACGGTTGTTGACGCCCCAACTTTTGGCCAGCGGCGCGTAACTGCTGGCCTGGAACCTGCGGTATGAGTTGGCATGGGGACAAAATATCGCCAGCGAATCAAACAAGGTTGCCATCATCCCTCCGATGGAATGACGCAACAGTGGCGTGCCCTGTGGGTCTTCGCTCGCATACAGGTTGTTGCCCTGCTCGTCGGCCAGACTGACGTGCAAATGCATCCCGCTGCCAGCCTGATCGCTGAATGGCTTGGCCATGAAGCACGCCTGCAACCCATGTTTGTTGGCCACACCTTTGACCAAGCGCTTGTAACGTACGCCCTCATCAATGGCCTGGAGCGCGTCGAAACGATGCTCCAGCGTCAACTCGAGCTGGCCCGGCGCATACTCGGAGATCGCCGTGCGCACAGGTAATCCCTGTAATGCACACGCTGCGTAGAGGTCATCTAGAAACGGTTGAAGCTGCTCCAGTTCGTATACGCCATACACCTGCGGAGCAGCGGGGCGTACCCCATTGGCCTGCAACGCGGGCTGCGGCCGGCCGTTGACGTCGCGTTGCCGGTCCAGCAGGTAAAACTCCAGCTCAACGGCCATGACCGGATGGAATCCATCGGCTTTCAACCGCTCGATGGTGTTCACCAGTACATGGCGCGGGTCGGCCGGGGCGGCGGGAATACCTTGGGTCGGGTGCATGCTGACCTGCACCTGGCCTGTGGGGTTGGTGCGCCAGGGTTGCAGGGTCAGGCTTCCCGGCAAGGGGTAGGTCCAGCAGTCGGCGTCTGCGACATCCCAGACCAGGCCAGTCTCGTCTACGTCCTCACCCTGCACGGTCAAGGCGAGAATGGAACTTGGCAGCGGACGACCATTTTCGTAGATCGCCAGTAGCTCGTCACGGTGCAGGAGTTTGCCCCGGGGAACGCCATTGGCGTCGATAAGGAACAACTCAATGCTCAGTACTTCAGGGTGAGCGGCCAGATAATCCTGGGCCTCTTTTTTGTCAGCAAATTGCATGTCAAACCTCTTGGCGCTCATTCAAGCGACGTGGCAGTACTTGAGAAAGGTGGCGGTGTCAGACGTCCCGTCATGAAGGGATGACCCGCGCGCCAGGCAGGGCCAGCAGCGTGGTCAGCGCGTTATCCAGCTCACCGATCAGCCTGTCGATATCCGCCTCACTTGTTTGTGGGCAGCACAGGGTCATGTTGTGAAAAGGCGTGATCAGAATGCCGCGATTGATCAGATAGAGATGCAGGGCCATTTGCAGGCTGTCATGGAAAGCCGCTTCGGCTTGTGCGCCTGTTCGTGGTGATGTGGCACAGAACTGAAACTCACAACGAGCCCCCAACTCTGTGACCGACCAGTTCAGTTGGTGGCGCTTGAACAACGCTCGAAATCCCTGCGCCAGTCTTGAGGCCAGGGGCAGCATGTGCTGGTAGGCAGACTCGGTCATGACTTCTTCGAGGCTGGCGCGCATGCAACGCATCGCCAGTGCATTGGCAGACAACGTCGTTCCCATGCCGCTGTGTCCATGCCCGCCACTCTCTTCACTGCCACGCTTTTGAGCGTCCTTCATTGCCAAGGCGACTGACTCGGTCATGCCAAACACAGCGCAAGGCACGCCACCTGCGATGGGCTTACCCATCACGAAAAAGTCGGGATTCAAATCCCATTGGCGGGTGCATCCGCCCAGGCCCGTGGAAATAGTGTGGGTCTCATCAATGACCAACAGGCTGCCATATTTAAGCGTCAATTCCCGGCACTTTTGCATGAATCCCGGATCCGGCAGGACCATGCCTATGTTGGTCATCGCCGGCTCGCACATCAGCGCGCAGACATCGCCCTGGGCTAACGCCGCCTCCAGCGCGGCGACATCGTTGAATGGGATGGATCGACTGTACTGCGTCAAGTCATAGGCCTGGCCCACAAGACCTGCACGGTGCACTGTTTTGCCGTCGCGGTAGCGCACCATCACGTCGTCCACAGTGCCGTGATAGCAGCCGTCGAACACCAGCAAGACCTTGCGCTTGGTGATAGCCCGCGCCCAGCGCAGAACGTAACGGTTGGCATCCGTCGCAGTGGCGGTCACCTGCCAGTAAGGCAACTCAAACCGCTGAGCCAGCAACTCGGCGCAGACCACCGCGTCTTCGCCAGGCAGCATCGTGGTCAAGCCATTATTTGCCTGCTCGGCTATGGCGCGCGCAACAGGATCAGGTGAATGGCCAAACATCGTACCGGTGTCACCCAGACAAAAGTCGATGTATTCATGACCGTCAACATCGGTGAAGCGTGCACCTTTGGCACGCTGGACGAAGAGCGGCGAAGGCATCGACCAGTCGCTCATCCAGTGCATGGGAACACCGTTGAACAAATTGGCCCTGGCACGCTGGGCCAGCGCCATTGACGTCGGATTGTTTTCCATAAAACGGGCGCGCTCGGAGGCGGTAAAAGCAGCAATCGCTGATTCACAAATACCACTGTTCGACATGATCAAAACCCTACGTTTACTATGAAATTAATGAAATTCGTTGCCGCTCAGATAAAACACTTCATCGCCCTCTTCACGCCTCGATCAGTTGCTGAATGGAGGGGGAAGATCCTGTCTGACTTGCGGCCAAAAGAAGATGGAACGTCCGCGTCATGACCTCAGGCTTGAGCGGCTTTGTTCTCGACCAGACAATTACCGCCATCCACCACGAGTACTTCACCGGTGATGTAACTGGCCTCAGGCGACGCCAGAAATGCGACCGCCGCCGCCACTTCGCGGGGGCTGCCTGCACGCCCTATGGGGGTAAAGCGACCCGCCTCTGCTTCAACGGGCGTGGTTGAACCGGTGGTGATCCATCCGGGAGCCACGCTATTTACAGTGATTCCCTGCCTGGCGACCTCAAGTGCAAGCCCCATGTTCATGCCCACCATCGCGGCCTTGGCGGCGCTATAAGCGGCTTCGCCCGGATTGCTCCCCCGGGTGCCCGTGGTGGAACTGATATTGACTATGCGCCCGTAACTTCGCGCCTTCATACCGGGCAGAACGGCACGCGTCAGAAGAAAAGCCGTGGTTACGTTTCTGGCCAGTGAAAGGTTCCACTCCTGCAGTTCCATTGTTGCCAATTCCGAGAAAACCTCAGGGCTACCTTGCATGGCCATACCGGCATTATTTACAAGAATATCGACATGCCCCCAGACCGACTCTGCCCATAGGCTGAATTCACGCACCTGACGTTCATCGGTGAGGTCAGCGGGTTGGCCTTCAACTTCAAACCCTTCAAGGCGTAGTGCTTCAATCCGCTGCACGATGCGGTTGCTGCTGGCAGTAATGATCAACTTCGCCCCGGATGAACCTAGCCTGCGAGCAATGGCCATACCGATCCCGGATTCACTCCCGGCACCACTGACAAGTGCCACATGCCCTATCAACTCCATACCCAACATGGTGTGCCCCACGTATTTAATTTGAAAGCAGAGTGGAAACTAAGCCAGTAAACCTGATAAATAAAGACGACCATTATCAGAAAAACTGACGACCCTTATGGCGTTCACCAGCGAGTCCCTTAAAGTCTTCCTCTGCGTCATGGACAGCGGCTCTTTTTCTGCGGCGGCCCGGAAATTAGGTCGGGTCCCCTCAGCCATCAACATGGCGGTGTCGCAGCTTGAGGCAGAGCTGGATTTGTTGCTTTTTGACCGTTCAACCCGCAAAGCCATTCCTACGGCAATCGCCAAAGCACTGGAGCCTCAGGCACGACAGGTTGCCAGCCAGCTAAACCTGCTGGACGCCCATGCGCTCCAGCTTCATCAGGGGCTGGAGGGTCGCCTGGTCCTTGCGATGGCGCCGGAGTTGCAGACAGGGCTATGGAATCGTCCGTTGGCCATCATCGCCAAGGAGTTTCCCACGCTTGAAATCGAGATTCGCTCCGCCTCCCATCCGGAGGCGATGCGCATGTTGCATGAAGGGCGCGTGCAATTGGCACTGGGGTTTGAACGTCCAGGGCTTGACGAGCGCGAGACGTTTCTTGAAGCGGGGAGCCAGTTGTTAGTAGCGGTTGCCGCTCCAGACCACCCTGCGGCCGCCGGCAAGAAAAGCCCCTTAAGTGAGGAGCAACTGGTCGACGTTCGGCAGATCATCGTTGCTACGGGAGGCCCTGCAGACTCTGACCCACGTGTTGTGCTATCGCGACGGATTTGGCACAGCGACAATTATCTGGCCACGCTGGACCTGGTGCAGCAAGGATTGGGTTGGGCTTATCTTCCACAACCGCTGGTACACCCTCTCATCACGTCGGGCGCATTGACAGAGGTGGTGTTTGACTACATGCCGAGTCAGATGCGGTTATGGGTCGATATCATCTGGGTAAAAAACCGGCCTCTGGGGCTGGGCGCGCTTCGCTACCTGAGCCTGATACGCGAAATTGCCGAAGGCGAGCCTCGTCGTGTTTGATGAGTCAACATGACTGGCCACTCTGCGCTGCCACGTTCTGAAGCGCTTGTACGCGAAAAATATATCGAAAGATCAAATAACCAAAGGGGAGAGAATCCGACTTCGGAAAACTCAAACAACTTATCGCTGACAACTTATAGCACTGACCCCGAACAGCTCAATGATCCGTCGGGGTCAGCGCCTGTACAGCCGCTTACCAAACCGCGATATGTGAGTCCGCCCTCGGCTCAGTGCCCCCGCACAACACGCCGCTGACCGGGTCACGCAGGATGATCTGCCCACGCCCGTAGTCGGTCAGGTCGCTGTCGGTCTGTACTTTATGCCCGCGCCGCGCCAGTGCATTGACCAGGTCGCGGGAAGCACCGTGTTCGATGCCGACCTTCATGTCGCCCAGCCATTGCCAGCGTGGCGCGTCGAGGGCCGCTTGCGGGTTGAGGCCAAAGTCCACCAGGTTCATGACCATCTGCACATGGCCCTGAGGCTGCATATAGCCGCCCATCACGCCGAACGGTCCAAGGGCCTTGCCGTCCTTGCTGAGGAAGCCAGGAATGATGGTGTGGAAGGTTTTCTTGCCCGGTGCCAGGCAGTTGGCATGGGCCTCATCGAGGCTGAATTCCTGCCCGCGATTCTGCAGGGCAATGCCGCTGTCAGGCAGTACCACGCCGGAGCCGAAGCCGTGGTAGTTGCTCTGGATGAACGAGACCATATTGCCCTCGGCGTCCGCCGTGGCCAGGTACACCGTACCGCTGGCGTGGGGATCGCCGGGCCTGGGCGGCTGCGCCTGATCGCCGATCTGGCCACGGCGACGGGTGCTGTAGTCGTCGCTGAGCAGGTCGGCTACTGCCACTCGCATGTGCGCCGGGTCAGTGATGTAGTGCAGGCCGTCGCTATAGGCCAGCTTCATCGCCTCCAGTTGCCGGTGCCAGGTCTGCTGGCTGTCGCGGTGATCAAAGCTGAAGCCTTCGAGAATTTTCAGCGCCATCAGTGCTACCAGGCCCTGGCCGCTGGGCGGGATTTCCCAGACATCCACGCCACGGTAATTGATGTGGATCGGATCCACCCACTGGGCGCGGTAATCCTGAAGGTCGCTGGCGCGCAGGTATCCACCGCTGGCGCGCGAATGCGCATCCAGGCGCTCTGCCAGCGCACCGCGATACAGGCTCTCGCAGCGGGTGGCGGCGAGTTCTTCGAGCGTGCGGGCCTGGGCCGGGTTTCGGAAAATCTCTCCGGCGCGTGGCGCGCGGCCGTCAATCAGGAACGTGTCGAACCAGGCTTGCAACACTTCATCGCGGTGCGGACTGAATTCGTTCAGGGATATCTGCCATTGATGGGCAACCACCGGCGACAACGGGAAACCGTCACGCGCCAGGCTGATGGCCGGCTGCAGCAAATCGGCAAACGGCAATTTGCCGAAACGTTGCGACAACTCGGCCCACGCCGACGGGCAGCCGGGCACCGTGACCGGGGTCCAGCCATACAACGGCATCTGCGCATGCCCCGCCGCCTTGACCGCCTCGACACTCAATGCCGCAGGCGCGTGGCCATTGCCGTTCAAACCATGCAACTGGCCCTTGCACCACACCAGGGCAAACGCGTCGCCGCCCAGTCCGCAGCCGGTGGGTTCAACCACAGTAAGGGCAGCCGCCGTGGCAATTGCCGCGTCGATAGCGTTACCACCCTGTTGCATGATCTGAATGCCGGCCTGGGCGGCCAGCGGCTGCGATGCCGCGACCATGCCGCGACGGGCAAATACGCTCTGGCGCTGCGACGGATAGGGATACTCGTGAGCAGAAAATTTCAACATGGCAAAGGCTCTTCAAAGAGGTCATAACACGCGGCTGAGAAACGCCCGGGTACGCGGATGGCTGGGACGACTGAAGATCTGCTCCGGCGGCCCTTGCTCGATCAGTTCACCCTGATCGAGCACCACCACGCGGTCGGCCACTTCGCGGGCAAAGCCCATTTCATGGGTAACCACCACCATCGTCATGCCCTCCTCGGCCAGCTCCTTCATCACCTGCAAGACCTCGCCGACGGTTTCCGGATCGAGGGCGCTGGTGGGTTCGTCGAACAGCATGGCCTGGGGCTTCATCGCCAGCGCACGGGCAATCGCTACCCGTTGCTGCTGGCCACCCGAGAGCATCGATGGATAATGACTGGCCTTGTCCGCCAGGCCCACACGCGCCAGCAAGCCGCGCGCCTGCTCCAGTGCCTGGGCACGTGGCACACCGAGCACCTGGATCGGCGCTTCGATGATGTTCTCCAACGCGGTCATGTGCGGGAACAGGTTGAAACGCTGGAACACCATGCCGATGTCGCGGCGCTGGCGGGCGATATTGCGCTCCGAGTCGCGCACCAGACTGCCGTCGCTGCGTTCGCGATAGCCCATGGCGCGGCCGTTGACGCGAATGCGTCCGCCTTGGATGTCTTCGAGCAGGTTGATACAACGGATGAAAGTGGTCTTGCCGGAGCCCGAGGCGCCGATCAGCACCACCACTTCACCGCGCCGCACTTGCAGGGAGATGCCCTTGAGGATCTGCAGATCGCCGAACGACTTGTGGATGTCCAGCGCCTCGATGATCAGTTCGTCACTTTGGTGCGCCATGGTTAACGTCCCCTCAGCAGTTTCAGGGTGCTGCGACCGAACATACGGCTGGCCGCCGGCGGTGGCACCGAAGGCCGATCGGACTGGCCGAAGCGGTTTTCGAGCCAGCGCTGGAAAAAGCCCCACAGGGTTGTCAGCGTCAGGAAATAGAGGGCGACCACCAGATACAGCTCGAACACGCGGAAGGTCGCCGAGGTGATCATCTGCGTGCTGAGGAGCAATTCCTGCACACCGATTACGCTGACCAACGTGGTGTTCTTGAGCATCACGTTGAACTCATTGCCCAGCGGCGGCACGATCACGCGGAACGCCTGGGGCAGCACGATGCGCCGCATCAGTTTGGCGAAGCCCATGCCCAGGGAGCGTCCGGCTTCGTATTGGCCCTTGTCCACCGCACCGATTCCGGCGCGAATGATCTCGGCCATATACGCGCCTTCGTTGAGGCCCAGGGCGATGATTGCTGCCTGAATATTGCCGGGGATGATCAAGCCGAACAGCTCGACGTCTTCGAAGCGAAAGATCCCGCCCGCAGCCAATGCGGTGTACAGAAACACGATCTGCACCAGCAACGGCGTGCCGCGCATCAGCCATACGTAAAAGCGTACGGGCAGGTGCAACAGCGGGTTCTTCGACAGGCGCAACAGCGCCGCTGCCAGGCCCAGCGCACAGCCCAGCAGCATCGCCAGTACGCTGATAAGACAGGTCAGCCACAGCCCGGTAAGGTATACGCCGCTAGGCTGCAGCAGGTACTGCCAGAACACATCCCAATTGAAATTCATCGTTGTAGAACCTCAGTCGAGTGTGTCGCTGCTGACATGCCATTTGTTGAGCAATTGCGCATAGCTGCCGTCGCTGCGCATGTCGCTGATGATCTGCTGCACGGCAGCAGTCAATTGCGGGTCGTCCTTGCGCATGCCCAGGCCGGTGAGGATGCGACTGAACGCCGGCACGCCTTCCTGAAACAGATCCGGGGCCATCGCCGCGTAGTAACCGGCAGTCTCCACAGTGGTGCCATAGGCATCGACCTGGTTGATGCGCAGCGCCTGAAACGCATCGGTGTCGGTGTTGTAGACCACCAGCTTCATAGGTGGCTTGCCGGCCTTGGCGAGGCTTTCGTTCTGTGTGTCGAGCAAGGTTTTGATGGTGGAGCCGTTGAGCACCGCTACCTTGCGCGTGGACAGATCATCCAGGGTCTTGATGCCTTTGGGATTACCCTTGGGTACCACCACCGCCTGACTGGAATACATGTAGTTGACGATGTCGATCACCTGCCGGCGCTCGGGCTTGTCGAACAACTGGTCGACGATCATGTCGCACTGCTGGGCAAGCAACGCCGGCACCAGCCCGGAGAACGGGATCACCCGCCATTGCACCTGCTTGCCGCCCAGACGCTTGGCGATTTCCAGGCCCAGATCAACGGTGAGCCCACGCGGTTTCTGGGATTCGTCGAAGGACACCAGGGGCGGCGAATCCATCCCGGAGCAGTACGTGAGTTTGTCGACCTTTTGCAGACGCTCCGGCACTCGGGGCGCGGCAAACGCCCACTGCGAACAGAGACCAAGGGTTGCAGCCACCAGCAAGGCGCGGCGTTGTTTATGCATGACCAGACACTCCACTTCGTTGAATAACGGGGCAGGACTAAAGTCAAAACACGGACGGGTTCGACCCGCCTCTCTTATTTTTTCAACTGCAGAAATTGACTCAACTCCGGTACGGTGCTTTCGATGTGTTCGCGCACTACGGCCTCGGCGCGAGCGGCGTCACCGGCGCGAATCGCATCAAGGATCACCGCGTGCTCCTGTCGCGCACTGAGGGGTTTTTCGCTGTGCTGCAGCCACAAGCGCATGGGAGCTTCAACCAGCGAATACAGCGCTGAAATCTGCTTCATCAAGCGCGGGCGGCCACTGAGGCTGCACAGGTATTCGTGAAAAGCGCGGTGGCAGCGGACCCACGCGGCGCTCTCGTCGCGGTAGTCATCCATCTCATCCAGCAGACGCTCCAGCGCCGCCATCTGGCGTTCGCCGATGCGGCTGACCGCAACGCGTACCGCCAGGCCTTCAAGGGCGCTGCGCATCTCGAACACCTCATGCAACTCATCGATATCCAGACCGCTGACGATGGCTCCTCGATTGGGCCGCAGCGTCACCAACCCCTGAGCATCCAGGCGGCGAAACGCTTCGCGCACCGGCATACGGCTCATGCCTATCTCGCTGGCAATGTCCTCTGCAATCAGTCGGTCACCCTTGCGGTAGCGGCCGCTGCAAATGGCGTCAAGCAGGAAGTTGTAGGCCTCCTCCTCTGCAGTGAGGGGCTGGCGGTCAACGTAAGCGGGGGCAAATTGCATCAGCAGCCTCTCTGTATTTTTGTATCCAATTATCCACGGATACACTCAAGCAGAGAGCGTGCCAACTGAAGCTCTTCAAACTAACCATCTGATTCCTATGCAGTTGTCTGAATAGGTGCCAGTGATATACGGGTGGCAGGCGGTGCTTTGTGCTACCAGATGGCGCAATGACTCCCTGTTTCTGTGCAGAAAAGTAGCGGATGTCTGTGGAAGTGGGCGTGGTTTTTATGAGGTGGACACGATCGAGGCGCGCGAGCTGGCATCGGGTGTCCGGCAGGCCAGACGACAGGAAAAAGCCGCTCTGCCGATAGGCGTGCTCAACGCGAGATTGTGCGTAAAGAGCTTGGGATTACCCACGGAGGCCAGCCTCCACTCGGAACCGCACCTGATCAGGTATTTCGTCAAGCGCGACACCGCGATTCCCCGCAAGACGGTCGGTTACTCACGCCAAGGCGCTCACTGCAAACGATACCTAGAGGGAAGTCACGCCAACACCTTCAGCGGCTGCTCGAGCAGTTCCGGGTGACGGATCAGGTCAAGCCCTAGCGCCTCACCGCATTCGGCGTAGTTGGCGCGGCCGGTAAGTCGCTGATGAGTCCTTCAGGGACCGTGATCAGGCCATGCACCGGATCGTTGAAGATCATGGCCTGCAGCATCTCCACTTCCCAGCGGCTGATGTAGCGAATGTCCGGCCGCACATCAAATTTGCCGATCGGTGTCGTCATACTTTTTTCCCCGCTTAAAAAACCCGCTGCACGTCGGGCTATCCAAATGCAGGTTAAGATTCGTTAAACAACGAAGGAGACATTTCCATGAGGTTATTGATCACAGGTTGTGCCGTTGCGCTGCTGTCGGGCTGCGGCACCGTTAAAACACTGAGTGATGCACCTGGCGCTGCGGACGACTTGGCGCGCTGGCAATCGAACTGCAATACGATTCCTCGAGCCTACAGCGGAGCGGCTTATCAGTTCTGTAACCTGGTCAAAGATCCGGGTCCCACTGGAGCGCACCAACGATCGGCCTAGACCTGATCGTCTCTGGAATCGCCGATACCGTCGTTCTGCCATACACGGGCTACCAGCAGTACCAGAAAGGCGATATTAAAGTTCGCAGAAAACAGTATTAAGGTGAAGCCGCTGGCCAGGCAGGCGCAAAAAAACCGCACATTGGTGGCCGGGGGTATGGCTGGAATTTGTAGTCGTCAGGCGGGCAGTTCCAGCTTCGAAAGCTCTGTGTAGCAATTGCGGATTTCTCCGTCAGGTCTTCGCTGCAATTCGATCCATCTCAGCAATGGTCTTGTCGGTCGCCTCTTTGGCAGCCCTGACCGTCTCGTCATGAGTAGCGTTATCGCGTCTGCCGTGTCCTTGGCTGCCTGCTCTTTAGGCTGCGAACAAAGTCTCAGCTACGGATTCACGCGGTCCCGTGCTGACCATATTGCAAAGGAGAAATGCATGACAAAAACAGAAGTCACGCAAAAATCACGCCCATGAAAAAGCCCAACCTGAAGAGGTTGGGCTAAATCACTGAATAATATGGTCGGGACGGAGTGATTCGAACACTCGACCCCTAGCACCCCATGCTAGTGCGCTACCGGACTGCGCTACGCCCCGACTAGGCGTGAATCTGTTTCGCATGCTGCGAAAACTTCGAGGAATATACCCTAAGCTTTTGAATTATGGAAGTATCTGGTTGGCTCGGTTACGCCTTGAGCATTACCAGTACATCTTCCAGCTCTGCAATCATCTGCCGGATCATCTGCTTGTACTGCTCGGCATCGTCCTTGACCTCGCCATTGATCAGGCGCAAACGAGCGCCACCGATGGTAAAGCCCTGGTCGTACAGCAAACCGCGGATCTGGCGGATCATCAGCACATCCTGGCGCTGATAGTACCGACGATTTCCGCGGCGTTTGACGGGGTTGAGCTGAGGAAATTCCTGTTCCCAGTAGCGCAAAACGTGCGGTTTCACCGCGCAGAGCTCACTTACCTCACCAATGGTGAAGTAGCGTTTGCCAGGGATCGGCGGCAGCTCGTCGTTATGACTTGGTTCCAGCATATGCCTCAACTCGGGCCTTCAACTTCTGCCCTGGACGAAAGGTGACCACACGGCGCGCCGTGATCGGAATTTCTTCGCCGGTCTTGGGGTTTCTCCCAGGCCGCTGGCGCTTATCTCGCAGGTCGAAATTGCCGAAACCGGACAATTTCACCTGCTCGTTATCTTCCAGAGCGTGCCTGATTTCCTCAAAGAACAGCTCCACCAATTCCTTGGCTTCTCGTTTATTCAGGCCCAGCTCTTCGTACAGGCGTTCGGCCATTTCAGCTTTCGTCAGAGCCCCCATACGCTACTTCCTTAATGTGGCGTTTAACCTCTCCTCAAGCGAGGTGAGGATGGCAAGTGTCGTTGCGTTTACCTCATCGTCATTAAGAGTGCGCGATGGATGCTGCCAGGTCAAGCCGACCGCAAGGCTTTTTCTATGCGGATCAATGCCTTTACCCTGATAAACATCAAATAGCCTGAGGTCTGTGAGCCATTCGCCTGCATTTTCACGAATAACGTCCAGAACCGCACTGGAAGAGACATCCCGATCAGCCAGAAGTGCCAGGTCGCGACGAACTTCCGGGAAGCGCGACAGCTCGTGGAATTTCGGCAGACGACCTTTTGCGACTTCACCCAGAACCAGCTCGAAGACGAACACTGGACGATCCAGCCCCAGGTTCTTCGACAGCTCAGGATGGATCGCGCCCAAGAAACCGACTTCACGACCATCGCGCAGAATACGTGCGGTCTGACCTGGATGAAGCGCAGGATGCTCGCCTGGCGTGAAGCTGAAATCGCCCAACGCACCGGCGAAGCCCAGCACGGCTTCCACATCGGCTTTTACATCGAAGAAATCGACTGCGTCACGACCTTGCGCCCAGCCTTCCGGCAAGCGGCTGCCACACACCACACCCGCCAGCATCGGCTCTTGCTTCAGGCCGTCCAGTTGACCGACGAAACGCAGGCCACTTTCGAACATCCGCACACGATCCTGCTGACGGTTGAGGTTGTGCTGCAACGCCTTGACCAGACCTGGCCACAGCGAGGCGCGCATCGCCGCCATGTCATTGGAGATCGGGTTGGCAAGCAGCAACGGCTTGACGCCCGGCGTGAACAGCTCGAACCACTTGGGATCGATGAAGCTATAGGTGATCGCTTCCTGATAACCGCGTGCAACCAGCAGGCGGCGCAGCTCTGGCAGATCGCCCTGGGCTTCGGCCTTGGCCTGTGGTGCAAGACGGGCTTGCGGATAACGAACCGGCAGCCGGTTATAGCCGTACAGACGCGCCAGCTCTTCAATCAGGTCGACTTCCAGGCTGATGTCGAAACGATGACTTGGCACGGTGACATGCCACTGGCCGTCGGCCTCAGCCGATACACCCAGACCCAGCGCCTTGAGCAGACGCTCGATTTCAGCGTTCTCGATCACCAGGCCCAGCATCTGCTCAACGCGGCTTGCGCGCAGCGTTACTGGGGCGACAGATGGCAAGTGCTGTTCGCTGACGGTTTCGATCACAGGACCTGCTTCGCCACCGGTAATTTCCAGCAACAGACCGGTCGCACGCTCCATGGCCTCGCGTGCCAGTTGCCAGTCAACGCCACGCTCGTAGCGATGCGAAGCGTCAGTGTGCAAACCGTAGGAACGCGCCTTGCCAGCCACCGAGATGGTGTCGAAGAACGCGCTCTCCAGGAATATGTCGCGTGTACCGGCGGTGACACCGCTGTGCTCGCCACCCATGACACCGGCGATGGCCAATGCACGCTGGTGGTCGGCAATGACCAGTGTGTCGGCGCGCAGACTGACTTCCTGACCGTCAAGCAGAACGAGCTTCTCGCCCTCCTCGGCCATACGCACGCGAATCCCGCCATTGATTTCGGCCAGGTCGAATGCATGCAACGGTTGACCCAACTCCAGCATCACGTAGTTGGTGATGTCGACTGCAGCATCGATGCTGCGCACGTCGGAACGACGCAGGCGCTCGACCATCCACAGCGGCGTCGGGCGCGAAAGATCGACATTACGGATGACGCGGCCCAGGTAGCGCGGGCACGCAGCAGGAGCCAGCACTTCGACAGGACGGACTTCATCGTGCACGGCAGCAACAGTTGCGACCTGCGGGCGTGTCACTTCAGCAGCGTAAAGCGCGCCGACTTCACGGGCCAGACCGGCCACCGAAAGGCAGTCGCCACGGTTCGGCGTCAGGTCGACCTCGATGCTCGCATCGTCCAGGCCCAGATAGACACGAATGTCCTGACCCACTGGCGCATCAGCAGCCAGCTCCATCAAGCCATCATTGCCCTCACCTGCCTGCAATTCGGCAGCGGAACACAACATGCCGTTGGACTCGACACCACGCAGCTTGGCTTTCTTGATCTTGAAATCGCCGGGCAGTTCGGCGCCGATCATCGCGAAAGGAATTTTCAGGCCCGGGCGCACGTTGGGCGCGCCGCAGACGACCTGGAAAGTTTCGGTGCCATTGCTGACCTGACAAACACGCAGCTTGTCGGCATCTGGATGCTGCTCGGTGCTCAGCACTTCGCCGACCACGACACCGGTGAAAACGCCGGCGGCCAGCGTGACGCTGTCAACCTCAAGACCGGCCATCGACAGACGAGCAACCAGCTCGTCACGGGAAACCTGCGGGCTTACCCAGCCGCGCAGCCATTGTTCACTGAATTTCATCCTGCTCTCCTGAAAGATTCGTTACGTTCGACCTAGCGAAATTGCGCGAGGAACCGCAAATCGTTGTCGAAGAACAGGCGCAAATCGTTGACGCCGTAACGCAGCATGGCCAGACGTTCTACGCCCATGCCAAATGCGAAGCCCTGAAACTCTTCAGGATCGATACCGGACATGCGCAGCACGTTCGGGTGAACCATGCCGCAGCCCATGACTTCCAGCCAGCCGGTCTGCTTGCAGACACGGCAGCCCTTGCCGCTGCACATCACGCATTCCATGTCGACTTCCGCCGATGGCTCGGTGAACGGGAAGAACGAAGGACGGAAGCGAACGGCCAGTTCTTTCTCGAAGAAAACGCGCAGGAACTCTTCGATCGTGCCCTTCAGGTCCGCAAAGTTGATATCGCGGTCGACCAGCAAGCCTTCGATCTGGTGGAACATTGGCGAGTGGGTGATATCCGAATCACAGCGATAGACCCGGCCCGGACAAACGATCCGGATCGGCGGCTGTTGCGACTCCATAGTCCGAACCTGCACCGGCGAGGTGTGGGTGCGCAACAACATGTTCGCATTGAAATAGAAGGTGTCATGCATCGCCCGCGCCGGGTGGTGGCCAGGGATGTTGAGCGCCTCGAAGTTGTGGTAATCGTCTTCGACCTCAGGGCCTTCGGCGATGCCGTAGCCAATATGAGTGAAGAATTGTTCGATACGCTCCAGAGTGCGGGTAATCGGGTGCAGACCACCAGAGGTCTGACCGCGGCCCGGCAGGGTCACGTCGATGCATTCGGCCGCGAGCCTGGCAGTCAGTTCTGCCTGCTCAAACGATGCCTTGCGTGCATTGAGGACCTCTGTGACACGCTCCTTGGCAACGTTGATCAGCGCACCGACTTGCGGACGCTCTTCAGCAGGCAGGTTCCCCAGGGTCTTCATCACCTGAGTCAACTCGCCTTTCTTGCCGAGGTAGTGAACCCGGATTTGCTCCAGGGCATTGATATCTTCGGCGCTTTGCACAGCCTCAAGAGCTTGAGAGACCAGCGCGTCCAGGTTTTCCATGTACAGACTCCAGATACGAAATAGGGGAAGAGCTTAAGGCTCTTCCCCTATTTATGACGTTCAACACCGACCCCGGAAACCGGGGCCAGTGATTGTCGGGGACTTAGGCCAAAGTGGCTTTAGCTTTCTCGACAATCGCAGCAAACGCCGCTTTTTCGTTCACTGCCAGATCAGCCAGAACCTTACGGTCGATCTCGATGGACGCTTTTTTCAGGCCGGCAATGAAACGGCTGTAGGACAGACCGTTAACACGAGCACCAGCGTTGATACGAGCGATCCACAGAGCGCGGAACTGACGTTTTTTCTGACGACGGTCACGGTAGGCGTATTGGCCTGCCTTGATTACCGCTTGCTTGGCAACACGGAATACGCGTGAACGCGCGCCGTAGTAGCCTTTAGCAAGTTTCAGAATTTTTTTGTGACGCTTACGGGCAATGACGCCACGCTTTACACGAGCCATGAGTTACTTCCTCTATATCTTGATCAAAATTAACGAAGGCGCAGCATGCGCTCGACTTTTGCCACGTCGGACGGATGCAGCAAGCTGCTTCCGCGCAGTTGACGCTTACGCTTTGTCGACATTTTGGTCAGGATGTGGCTCTTGAAAGCGTGTTTGTGCTTGATGCCGTTAGCAGTTTTCAGAAACCGCTTAGCTGCACCACTTTTAGTCTTCATCTTTGGCATGTTCGGATACTCCGCATTCAGTTGATAAACATAACCGCAAGGCCTGCCGTGCCCTGGTGGTTATTTCTTCTTTTTCGGGGCGATGACCATGATCAGCTGGCGTCCTTCCATCTTAGGATGCTGTTCGACGGAACCGTATTCGAGAAGGTCAGCTTCAACCCGCTTCAACAATTCCATACCCAGCTCCTGGTGGGCCATCTCACGACCGCGGAATCTCAACGATACCTTGGCCCTGTCCCCGTCACTCAGGAAACGTACCAGGTTGCGCAGTTTTACCTGGTAATCCCCTTCCTCCGTCCCTGGACGAAACTTGATTTCTTTAACCTGGATCTGCTTCTGGTTTTTCTTCGCTGCAGCCACCTGCTTCTTCTTCTCGAAGATCGATTTGCCGTAATCCATCACACGGCAGACCGGAGGTAGTGCGTCGGCAGAAATCTCTACCAGATCCAGCTTCGCCTCTTCGGCTATACGAAGCGCTTCATCAATCGAGACGATGCCAATCTGCTCGCCGTCAGCGCCAATTAACCGAACCTCGCGGGCCGAGATATTCTCATTGATCGGGGCCTTGGGTGCAGCTCGTTTATCTTGTCTCATTTCACGCTTAATAGTAATTACTCCGAATCTTGGCGACCACGCCGGGAAACCGCTTGTGCGAGAAATTCAGCGAATTGGGCGACCGGCATTGAGCCGAGGTCAGCGCCTTCGCGTGTCCGCACAGCGACAGTTTGCATTTCAACCTCCCGATCTCCTATCACAAGGAGATAAGGGACCTTGAGCAAAGTATGCTCACGGATTTTAAAGCCGATCTTTTCATTTCTCAAGTCGGACTTGGCACGAAACCCGCTTTGAGCCAAGGTTTTTTCAACTTCAAGGGCAAAATCGGCCTGTTTATCAGTGATATTCATGATCACGGCCTGAGTCGGCGCGAGCCAGGCCGGGAATGCGCCTTCGTAATGCTCGATCAGAATACCGATGAAACGCTCGAAGGATCCGAGGATTGCACGGTGCAGCATCACAGGACTCTTGCGACTGTTGTCTTCCGAGACGTACTCGGCGCTCAAACGAATCGGCAGGTTGAAGTCCAGTTGCAGGGTACCGCACTGCCACACACGACCGAGGCAGTCTTTCAGGGAGAACTCGATCTTGGGACCGTAGAAAGCACCCTCGCCCGGCTGCAGATCATAAGGCAGACCCGCGCTGTCGAGCGCAGAAGCCAGTGCCGACTCCGCACGATCCCACAACTCATCCGAACCCACACGCTTTTCAGGGCGCGTCGACAGCTTGAGCTCGATGTCCTTGAAGCCGAAATCGGCATAGACATCCAGCGTCAGCTTGATGAACGCTGCGGACTCGGACTGCATCTGCTCTTCAGTACAGAAGATGTGCGCGTCGTCCTGGGTGAAACCACGGACACGCATGATGCCGTGCAAGGCACCCGACGGCTCGTTGCGGTGGCACGCACCGAACTCGGCCAGGCGCATCGGCAGTTCACGGTAGCTTTTCAGGCCCTGATTGAATACCTGCACGTGACACGGGCAGTTCATGGGCTTGATAGCGTAGTCTCGGCTCTCGGACTCTGTGGTGAACATGTTGTCGGCGTAGTTGGCCCAGTGGCCGGACTTTTCCCACAACGAGCGATCAACCACTTGCGGCGTCTTGATCTCAAGGTAGCCGTTTTCGTGCTGAACCTTGCGCATGTACTGCTCAAGCACCTGATACAGGGTCCAGCCCTGAGGGTGCCAGAACACCATGCCCGGCGCTTCTTCCTGGGTATGGAAAAGGCCCAGACGCTTGCCAATCTTGCGATGGTCGCGCTTTTCGGCTTCTTCGATACGCTGGATGTAAGCCGCCAGTTGCTTCTTGTCTGCCCATGCAGTGCCATAAACGCGCTGCAATTGCTCGTTCTTGGCATCACCGCGCCAGTAGGCACCGGACAGCTTGGTCAGCTTGAAGGATTTCAGAAAACGGGTGTTCGGCACGTGCGGGCCGCGGCACATGTCGACGTATTCTTCGTGATAGTACAGACCCATGGCCTGTTCATTCGGCATGTCTTCGACCAGGCGCAGCTTGTAGTCTTCGTGACGGGCGCTGAACACCTCGATCACTTCAGCGCGCGGGGTCACTTTCTTGATGACGTCGTAATCTTTTTCGATCAGCTGCTGCATGCGCTGCTCGATCGCCGCCATGTCGTCAGGCGTGAACGGGCGCTCGTAGGCGATATCGTAATAGAAGCCGTCGTCGATCACCGGGCCGATGACCATTTTTGCAGTCGGATACAACTGCTTGACTGCATGGCCGACCAGGTGGGCGCAAGAGTGACGGATGATTTCCAGTCCTTCCTGATCCTTCGGGGTGATGATCTGCAGGCTGGCATCGTGCTCGATCAGGTCGCAGGCGTCGACAAGCTTGCCGTCGACTTTACCGGCCACAGTGGCCTTGGCCAGACCCGCGCCAATAGAGAGCGCGACATCGGCTACAGAAACCGCATGATCGAAAGAACGTTGACTGCCGTCGGGAAGAGTAATAGTTGGCATGGCGCCTCCTCTCCTAGTGGTGACCCCTACCAAAGGTCACGTGGGTTGGGATGAGCCAGTACGTGATCCGGTGGTACGCCTGCCTCACAGTGGCAGGAGCCTTGCGGCCAACCTTGAAACGGACCAGATGACTGGAGTGTACAAAAACCTGTTCGCACCTGACTGAAAACCAGGCCATTCGGGCTGCTGGAAATTCACAGGACGCGCATCCTATCACAGCGCAGTGCATCACGTCGCACTTGCAGGCAAATGAACATGAAATTGCACAGCATCTGAACTGGCGCGCTCCAGGGTCGTCAGAACTAGTCGCTACTTCGCAAGACTCTTCCACTGCAAAGGAGAACACCATGAAGCCTTCAAGCCTGTCCGCACTCCTCGCTTGCGCTGCAATCCTGGCCCCCTGGGGCGCCCAGGCAGCCATGGACAAAACCACTCGCGATACCTTCACTCAAGAGTGCATTGCCGCCGCCAAGCAGCAGAACCTGGACGACAAGACCGCCAAAGCGCATTGCGATTGCGGCGCAAAACAGGTGGACAGCCATTTCACGGACAAGGAAATCGCGACCCTCAATGGCCCTTCGAGCGATTCCAGCCCGGCATTGACTCAAAAACTGCAAAAAATAGTGACCGAAAACTGCGCCAGCGCAAAAAAATAATTTTGCATCATCGTCTCGAATGACGTCATTTGAGCGCACTGAAATCATATTGCCAATAACGCCAAAAGCCCCGTAAGACGGGGCTTTCAGCGCATCGTCAGCTCAACGAAAAACCGGGGCGGCCACTCCGCAAATCGGGCACATCAGAGTATGACATCCCCCATACACAGGCCCTTCGCTCAAAGTTCCTACCTAAATAGCTGTCTTTTCGTACATTTCGACTATGATAGGCCGGTGTGCCCAGTTGGCCTGAGCAGCACGTTACTGAAAATTATGTTTCTGGAGATACACCATGTCTAATCGCCAAACCGGCACCGTAAAATGGTTCAACGATGAAAAAGGCTTCGGCTTTATCACTCCACAAGGTGGCGGTGACGACCTGTTCGTACACTTCAAAGCAATTCAAAGCGACGGTTTCAAAAGCCTGAAAGAAGGCCAGACCGTTTCTTTCGTTGCTGCTAAAGGCCAGAAAGGCATGCAAGCAGAAGAAGTCACTGTGGTCTGATCCACTTGATTTGAAAAAACCCCGTCATTGACGGGGTTTTTTTATGCCTGCCGAATCAGACGACTCAGCCGCAATTGACGCGCACGACCTTGCCGGATGCGTCGGTATTGACGTTGACGCGCTCGGAACGGTACTCAAGCGTGACCATGTCGTTGGGACCCAGAATGCGTGCATCCATGGAGCCTGAGCGGCTGCGCACCTGGGTCAGCAGTTCGATGGACGCCTGCTGGCCGACAGCAAATTGTGCGGGTGCTGCGTCGCAGCGACCCGGTACGGCATTACTGGCAGGTGCCTCAGCCTTGCTGTAGGCCTCGGGCGCAGAACCAGGCGTACTGCTGCACCCCGCAAGAACCGACGTCACGACCACAAAACCCAATGTTGCGAATTTCCAGGGCATACACCCTCCTTTGCCAATGAACATTTCCAGACCTTGTGCGACCGCGCCTCGGCGCATTGGTTGCACAACGTCCGTCGTAACCATGCTGAAACGGATGAGCCTGCAAGACGCGTGCAGTCTGCCTTGCTACAAACGCTCGCGCGTCAGCAAATCGTCACAAGAAGTTTTCGAGCAGAAGACTGATCCCGCCTCGGACGCTCATGATGCGTAAGTAGAAGTGTCAAAAGGCTCGCACAATGGTTTACTGGAAAGGAGATTATGGAAAAACGGCGATGCACGGCCGCCTTCGCAAAGCGGTGCTTCTTGAGAAGAGACAGACATGACAGCCATTTCAATCGATGCGGACATCAAGGCCAAATGGCCTCAAGGGCATTGCTCGCACAGCCCGGGAACCCCGGAGGAGCTGATGATCATTGCGGTTGATCTATTGATCAAGGAGCTGGGCACCGACGGTGCCCGCGCCTTTATCGGTCAGG
This sequence comes from Pseudomonas triticifolii, assembly GCF_014358015.1. Lineage (GTDB taxonomy): Bacteria > Pseudomonadota > Gammaproteobacteria > Pseudomonadales > Pseudomonadaceae > Aquipseudomonas > Aquipseudomonas triticifolii. Next base: position 836,675 of record NZ_JACONV010000001.1, read on the forward strand.
TGCTGAGCCGATACGCGGCGGCAGAACTGCCTGCGTAAAGGCTTGGCACACACGGTTTACTTCAATCGCGAAAGACGTTCGGTAAGCAGATCGAAAAACCCTTGAGCGTCGCCACTCTCGACCCAGAACACGTTCTGAGGCTGCTTGAGCGTTCCGTACCAGTCAGCGACGGTCTGACCGAAACCAATGCCTTCACGGCTGTCGATTGCCACATTGATCTGCCTGCCGGAGAACAGCTCGGGTTTCAACATCCAGGCAATGACGCTGGCATCATGAACCGGACCACCCGGCAGGCCGTAGTGCTCCATGTCCAGTTTGACGTATTCATTGAGAATGCCTTCCACCAGCTTGCCGGCCTGATTGTTCAGTGCAGCGATCTGCTTGAGGCGCTGCTCGCTGGTGAGGATCTTATGGGTCACGTCCGGCGGCACGTAGGTGAGTTTCACACCGCTGGCCAGCACGACCTGTGCAGCGTGCGGATCGGCGAAGATGTTGAATTCAGCCGTCGGCGTAATGTTGCCACCGTTGAAATGCGCGCCGCCCATGACGATCACTTCCTTGATGCCCTGAGTAATCTCCGGTGCCTGCACCAGTGCGAGCGCAAGATTGGTCTGCGGTCCGAGCATTGCAATGGTGATGCTGTGCGGCTTGGCCTTGCTCAAGGTCTGGATCAGGTAGTCAACTGCGTTGCCCTGAGCAAGCCCTTTGGCAGGCTCGTGAACAGGCACGCCCGGCAAGCCTTCCTGTCCGTGCACGTTCTCTGCGTAGATCGGCGTTCGCACCAGCGGCTTGGGCGCACCCGCGTACACCGGGACGTCTTCGCGACCGGCCCATTCACGCGCCAGCCTGGCGTTACGCGACGTCTTGTCCAGACGGACATTGCCCGCGACCGTGGTAATGGCCATCACATTGAGCTCTTCAGGTGAAGCCAGTGCCAGCAACAAGGCAACGACATCGTCCGCACCGGGATCGGTGTCAATGATCAAGTCACGTTTTTCAGCCGCCTGCACAGCGGTCGCGCCGAGGATGGACAAGAGCAGTGCTCCCCGAATGAGTTGTCTGGAAAACTGAATCAACGTCATATGAAACTCCCTTTAATGAATAAATCTGTCCCGTCCTAGAGCCTAGAACACAACCCCGGAAATCAACGCGACATTACTGTACGGCTGAAACTCTCCGGTACGTACGATGGCCTTGGCCTTGCGGCTCAGGATTTTGAGATCCGCATGGCTGATCCAGCGTTGCTGGCCCAGTTGATCGTCCAGGTTCAGGCTCTCGATCACCTGCAGCGCGGGCGGCTGGGCTTCAGCCATTTCATTGGCAAGCACGTGGCTTTCCACATGCATCTCACTTAACACGACGTCCAGCACACTGACGAAATCCGGTACGCCGCGCGTCAACGCCAGGTCGATCAGTTCGACGCCAGGCGGCACAGGCATACCGGCGTCGACGATCATCAGCATGTCGCCATGCCCCATCGATGCAATCACGCGGGACAAGGCAATATTGAGTAGCGGTGTTTTTTTCATGTTGGATTGAATCCCTGTACTTCCTCAAACGTCGGAATGGACGGCTGCGCACCGGCGCGGGTGACCGACAGCGCGGCGGCGGCCTGACCAAAGCGGATGGCCTGCAATTCACTCTGCCCTCGGGCGAGCGCTGCTGCAAAACCACCGACAAAGGTATCACCTGCTGCGGTGGTGTCCACGGCCTGGACACGCCGTGCGGCAATATGCTCGGCACCGCGCGCACTGGCGAACAACGTACCGTGTTCGCCGAGCGTGATGATCACGTTGCGGGCGCCTGCGGCCAGCAACGCGCTGGCCGCTTGTTCGGCCGAGGCTGGCGAGTCGACATTGATGCCGGTGAGCGCGCGCGCCTCGCTTTCATTGGGAATCAGATAATCAATCAACCCATACCAGTGCGCAGGCAACGGCTCGCTTGCCGGGGCAGGATTGAGGATAACGATCTTGCCCAGTTCGCGGGCGCGATTCAGGGTACGAAAAACGGTTTCGGTCGGCACTTCAAGCTGGCAGATGACGATTTCGGCGCCTGCCAGCAACGCATCGAAACGCTCGATAAGTTCAGGCGTCAGTTGACCGTTGCCACCGGCGACAATAACGATCGCATTCTGGCTGTTGGCATCGACCACGATCGACGCGATGCCGGTGGGCACACCTGGCACTACGGTCACAGCCTGGCAATCGATGTGCTCGGCCAGCAACGCAGCACGTAATTGCTCTCCATAGGCGTCTGCACCCACGCAGCCGATCATTGCGACCTCTGCCCCCAGGCGCGCTGCTGCAACGGCCTGGTTGGCACCCTTGCCACCGGGCACGGTGTCGAAGGTCTGGCCAGTCAGTGTTTCGCCAGGGCGCGGCAGACGCTGGGCGCGGATGACCAGGTCCATGTTGAGGCTGCCCACTATCACGATTTTTGCTTGCATGGCTGATTCACTCGTTGCTGTGCGTGCTCGTCATTCATTCGGAGCGCTGTTGGGTGCCGCTGTGGATTCTCGCACTATGACGACGGGCGTCACGAGGCGTTTTTCAACCGGTGAAGCCTTTGGCGCGGCGATTCTGCACAGCAGCATTTCAGCGGCTGTTTCACCCAGTTGCATGATCGATTGCCCGACCGTCGTCAGCGCCGGATACACATAACGACTCATTTCGATGTCATCGAAACCGATGACGGACAAGTCCCGAGGCACGCTGATACCCCGCTCGGCGGCCGCACGCAGCACCCCGATGGCGATCACGTCGTTGCCGGCAAAAATCGCGGTCGGTCGGTGTTCGGCGAGTAACTGACCCGCGGCGTCATAGCCTGCGGAACTGGTGAACTCGCTGTGTACCGCCCAACCCGAAACGATTTCGGCAGCAGCCTGCTGCATGGCACGCCGGTAGCCAGCCAGCCGCATCGCGGCCACCAGACTGTTTTGCGGCCCACCGATACAGGCGACTCGCCGATGACCCAGATCCAGCAGATGACGCGTGGCCAGATAGGCACCCTGCTCATGATCGATACGCACCATGTCGGCCTCTATGCCTGCCAGTTCGCGGTCGACAATCACCAGCGGCGTGCGAACTTCCGTCAGGCCACCCTGGATGCTGGTATCGCCGCCGACCGAAGACACGATCAATCCATCGACACGTTTTTCCAGCAGTACGCGCAGGTAACTGCGCTGCTTGTCGGGGTTGTCATCCGAGTTGCAAAGAATCACGCAGAAACCGTTACGTTCGCAGTAATCCTCAATGCCCCTGGCCAACTCGGCGAAATAAGGGTTCATGCCATTGGGAATCAGCAGCCCGATGGTCGAGGTACTCTTGGCCTTTAGCGAGCGGGCCACTGCACTGGGCACATAGTCCAGTTGTGCAATGGCCGCCTCGACCTTGAGCCGCACCGGCTCACTCACCGGCCGGGTCTTGTTCAGCACATGGGAGACCGTGGTGTAGGAAATCCCGGCCAGTGCTGCTACGTCCTTGATGGTTGCCATGTCAGCCCTGTCGCCGCGCCCGATTGCTGCGATAGGTGTCCAGCACCACAGCAATCACGATAACGGCACCGGTGATGATGCGTTTGGTGGGCTCGGTGGCACCGATCTGAGCCAGACCAGCCGCCAGCACCGAGATGATCAACACGCCGAAAAACGTGCTGATGATTGAGCCGCGCCCGCCCATCAGGCTGGTACCGCCAATGACCACAGCCGCAATGACCTGCAATTCGAGCCCGGCACCGGCATTGGGGTCGGCAGCTTCAAGACGGGATATCTGGAACAGCGCTGCCACACCGGCCAGCAGCCCCATCAGCGAGAACACCAGGATCTTGTAAGGCTTGGGGTTGATGCCTGCCAGGCGCACCGCTTCTTCGTTGGTGCCGATACCGATCAGGTAGCGACCGAATACCGTGCGCGTCAGCACCGCCTGAGCGATGAAGATCACCATCAGCGCGATGATGAACGAAGGTGAAATGCCGAATGCCACGGGGTCCGACAACCAGGCGAATGAATCACCGATGTAGGCCGTGCGCGAGTTGGTCATCTGGTACGCCACACCGCGTGCCATCTCCAGCACACCCAAGGACACGATGAACGATGGGATACGCCAGGCGACGGTAATCGAGCCGGTGATGGTGCCGGCCAGGGTCGCACAGGCAATGCCCAGCAGCGCAGCCGGGAAAACGCTCCAGCCCCAGCCTAGAATCGCCACGCTGACGGCAGAAGCGGCCAGCGCCAGTACCGAGCCTACCGACAGGTCGATGCCGCCGATAATCAGGATCAGGGTCATGCCTACCGCCAGCACCATCAGGTCGGGGATCTGGTTGGCCAGCGTGCTGAAGGTCTGGTACGACAGGAAGTGATCACTGAGCAGCGAGAACAGCACGATCATCGCCAGCAATGCGCCCGCCAGACCCAGGTAGGTACCCAGCCCGAGGTAATTCCCGCCGCGGCGCACAGGCATTGTCGGCGTCGAGGGTGTAGTGTTTTTCATGAGTCGTTCCTGGGCGCAGCTTCATTGAGCAGCGCGTCACGTTTCTGATATCCGGCGAAAGCGGCAGCAAGCAATTGGTCCTGGCTCCAGCTGTCACGGTCGAATGTTTCAATCAGTCGACCGGCCGACAGCACGCCGATACGATCACAAATCAGCATCAGCTCGCGCAGGTCACTGGAAACCACCACCAACGCCCTGCCCTGACGGGTCAGTTCCGCCAGCAACGCGTAGATGTCGAACTTGGCACCGACATCAATGCCACGCGTCGGCTCGTCGAACAGCATCACCGGACAGTCACGCTCCAGCCAACGACCGATCACGACCTTTTGCTGATTGCCGCCAGACAGTTCCGATACCAGTTGGGTCGGACTGGAGCTGCGAATGCGCATGGCATCCACTTGCCGCTGTGCCAGCTCAAGCTCATCGCTTGTGTTGACGATGCCGCCTCTGGAGATCGCTTTCATGTTGCCGAGCGCGATGTTGGCGCTGATCGATTGCGACATCAGCAAACCTTCGCTTTTGCGGTCTTCGGTAATCAGCGCGATGCCATGCTCGACTGCATCGGCGGGCGAACGAATGCTGACCGCCTGCAGTGGCTGCCCCACTTCGATGCTGCCGCTGTCGGCAGTATCGGCACCGTAGATCAAGCGCAACAGCTCGGTACGCCCTGCGCCGATCAGGCCGGAAATACCAAAGATTTCGCCACGGCGCACGTCGAACGAGACGTCCTGAACCTTGCCTTTTCGGTTAAGCGATTTAACAGAGAGTGCAACTTCACCAATCTGTCGCGCGCCCATGTCCATGTGCTCACCCAACTCGCGCCCGACCATCAGAGTGACCAGTTGCTCGCTGTTGTAACGAGAAATCGGCTCGACGCAGACCAGCTTGCCGTCACGCAGCACAGCAATACGCTGGGACACTCTGGCCAGCTCTTCGAGACGGTGGGAAATGTAGATGATCGAGACACCGCGGGCCTGCAGCCGGGTAATCTGTTCGAACAGCATCTCGACCTCACGCGAGGTGAGCATCGCCGTCGGTTCATCGAGAATCAGTACATGGCAGTCGCCCACCAGATTACGGGCGATTTCGACCATCTGCTGATGTCCGATCCCCAGATCGCCCACCAGCGTATCGGGGTCGATGGCCTCCAGGCCTACCTGAGCCATGGCCTTGATTGCGTTTTCACGCAGGCGCTTGCGATCGATCCAGCCCGCACGGCGCGGCAGGTCATCAAGAAACAGGTTTTCGGCAACGGTCAGGGTCGGCAGCAGGTTCAACTCCTGCATGACCATACGGACTCCAAGCTTTTCAGCCTGGGTACGATTCGCCGGTTGATAAGGCTGGCCCTGATACTGCATCTGGCCGGTGGTCGGTGTGACCAGCCCGCCAATGATCTTTGACAAGGTGCTTTTACCGGCACCGTTTTCCCCGGTCAGGGCCAGCACTTCGCCGCGCATCAACGTCAGGTCGACATCGCCAAGCACGGGTTGAGCGTAGGTTTTACCAATGCCACTGACCGAAAGAACAGCCGTCTGAGCAGACGCTGACATACATTTCTCCCAGCGCCTGCCCTGTTCGGGCAGACGCCTTTACCCGGCGTGGATCAAGGTTTGGTAACGAGCTCGACTGGCGTTTCGATAACGCCTTTGTCGTTGACATCGACCTTCTCGCCCTTGACGGCTTTCAGCGCCGCTTCAATGCCGAACACAGCTTGTCTGGCAGCGAACTGATCGGCAGTGGCAAGCACGCGACCATCCTTGAGCATCGGCTTGATGGCATTGATGTTGTCGTAACCGACCACCATGACCTTGCCTGCCTTGCCGGCAGCACGCACAGCCGAGACCGCGCCCAGCGCCATGCTGTCGTTGCCCGCCAGCAACGCCTTGAGGTTCGGGTACTCATTGAGCATGGCCGAAGCAACAGCGTTGCCCTTATCGATTTCCCAGTTGCCGGATTGCACCGAGACGACCTTCATCTGGGCTTTGTCCATAGCATCCTTGAAACCGGCCGTGCGCTGCTGAGCGTTGGTGGTGGTCGGCACACCTTCGATGATGCCGACCTGATCACCGGCCTGGAGTTTCGTGGCCAGGTAGTCACCCACTTGGGCGGCACCCTTGCGGTTGTCCGGACCTACGAACGGAATCTGCAGGTCCTTGCCTTTGAGCACGTCGGGATCAAGCTGGTTGTCGATATTGACGACCTTGATGCCCGCGTCGGTGGCTTTCTTCAGGACCGATACCAGCGCTTTCGAGTCAGCAGGCGCAATGACCAGCGCGTCAACCTTGGAGACGATCATCTGATTCACGATGCTGATCTGGGCGGCGGTATCGGACTCATCTTTGATACCGTTGGTGATCAGGTCGAACTCGCTGGCGTGTTCTTTTTGATAAGCCTTGGCACCATCCTCCATGGTCAGGAAGAATTCGTTGGCAAGGGATTTCATGACCAGCGCGACCTTGGGCTTTTCCGGCGTCTGGGCGTGCACGGCAGAGAGGGGGACCACTGCCGCGAGGGCAGAAAACATGGCAACAGCGAGAAGGCGTCCAGCGAATGGCAGCTTCATGAGTTCATCTCCGATCTTGTGATTATTGTTCGGGCGAACGACGCAGGATCAATCCGGCGGACTGATACGCAAACGTTTGCGAGAAACGAACTATGAAAAATGTCGCGAGCTTTGTCAATCGCTTGAATGAAGTCTGCCCAAGGGATTGCCCCGGGCAGCGCTGTCTCAGTCTTTTGGCTTGATAGTGGCCACTTCATCGGCCTTGATCCTGATGGTTTTTCCCGAGATATCCTCGAACTCGTAGAAGCCATCGCGGCTCTTGGTCTTGGGAGCATCCTGGGTGATGTACTGCGTACCATTCTGTAACGTGACAACCGAAGGTGTGGAACAACCCGTCAGCACCAGCGAAGCGGCCACCACAGCGGGTAACAGCAACCATTTGAAGTTCATGTGTCACTCCTCAAGTCAGATAGCGAAGGTGTCGGCAAAACCATACAGGCTTGCGGATGCGCCGCAAACATTATCCTACGTAAGTATTGCGAAAGATCAGACACTGAAATACTGTACGCACATACAGCCAATTCAGGTACTTTTTCGTGGCAAATCAATCCGCAGCGACCTCCGCTCCCGATGCCTATCAGCGCATGGGCCTTCGGGTACAGAAGATCATCAATTCGCCGACAGCCCAGAAATCCAGAACCGCCCTGCTCTTTCGATTGCAGGACGAGTCGGAAGACGACTGGGCACAGTTGCTTGAAGAAATTGCAGAAAACGATAACGTCACGCTCGCCTGGCGCGACGATGGTGGCGTGCAGATATTCTGGACAGTGCCCAAGGACGACTGACGGCATCGCGTTCAGATTCTCCAGGCTGTTTTGCCTCGGCCTGCTCGTCACTTCCTCTCTACCCGCCCTGGCTGAGACGCCACGCATGCACGCGCAGAGCAGAGCAAGGCAGCTTGCACGACGATCTGCTTAACACTGATCTAGAAGCTGGGTTACACGCCAGGCGTGTTCACCGTCGAACAACATGTGCATGAACAGTGGGCCTGTCGATCAGCGTGTTGAAATGGCCGGGCACTCGTCATGGCGTTGGCCGAATGACAAGGCTGGCCTGGCGCGGCGTTTCATTAATATAAGATCAATATGAGTGGGCCCGCGAGGATACCCCCGCAGGCATAAAGCATTTTGATTTTGAAACACCACACTTTTCACGCAAAGCATCGTACTGATCGTGGCTGAAGCAACTGCATACCGTCAGATGGCGAAGCGACCCACAACTGTGCGTAGATCTGACGCCAAGCGCGCCAACTCATGGCTGGCAGCGGTCGTCTGGTTGGCGCCAGCAGCTGACTGTGAGGCCAGGTCCCGGATGTTCACCAGATTACGGTCAACCTCTCGGGACACCTGTGCTTGTTCTTCCGATGCGCTTGCGATCACCAGATTGCGCTCATTGATCATGTTAATAGACTGAGTGATCTGGTCCAGCGCGCTCCCTGCTGCCCGGGCTCGCTGTAGTGTTTCATGAGTACGCTGGTTGTTTTGCTGCATCGACCGAACGGCTTCACCCGTACCATTCTGGATCCCGGCCACCATCTGCTCTATCTCGCGTGTGGACTGCTGGGTACGGTGTGCAAGGGCCCTTACTTCATCGGCCACAACCGCAAAACCGCGACCGGCTTCACCGGCACGGGCCGCCTCGATCGCGGCATTGAGCGCCAGCAGGTTGGTCTGTTCGGCAATCGCTCGAATCACATCTAGCACCTGCCCAATATCACGCCCTTGGGCAGCAAGCCCTTCGATCATGGACGAAGTTGCCTGAACATCATGAGCCATGGCCTGGATCGCCTCAACGGTTTCCACGACCCGGTCACGTCCTTCGCGAGCGTTGTGATTGGACTCTTGGGACGCTTCAGAGGTGGAAACGGCATTGCGCGCCACCTCTTCCACTGCAGTGGTCATCTCATTGACCGCAGTGGCCGCCTGATCGATCTCATTATTCTGCTGTTGCAGACCAAGCGAAGCTTCTTCGGTAACAGCACTCAATTGCTCCGCCGCCGACGCCAGTTGTGTCGCCGAGCCAGAGATCTGTTCGATTGTCTTGCACAGGTTACCTTGCATGGTGGACAACGTGAGCAGTAAACGAGCCGGCTCATCAGTACCCTCCACCAGAATCGGCTTAGTAAGATCACCGCTGGCTATGGTCTGGGCAGTTTCGACAGCTATTTTGAGTGGAGTGACGATGCTGCGAGTCAGCAGCCAGGCCAACAATACAGTCAACAGGGCAGCCATCACCGAGACGATAACAATACCGGTGCTTGCATTCTCAAACTGCGTGTCGGCTTCATCCGACGCAGCCTTGGCCCCTGCCTTGTTGATGTCTACCAGCTGATTGAGCTGTGTACCCATCAGATCCGTGCCAGCCTTAATCTCGTTGCTTATAAGCTTGCGAAGCTCTTCGAGTTTATTCATTCGGGATAACTCCGTCATACGCTCCTGATCCTTTAGGTAGGTTTCAAGGGTCGCGGAAAACTCCCGGTATTTTGCCAGTTCATCATTTCCTGCAGGCAGAGCCGCATAACTTTTTTGGTCGTTGCGCAGTTTATCCACCAGAAAAGCATTGCGTTTGTAGGCCTCATCCAGGGCTGCAGGCTCCCGATCATTGAGAACACGAAAGGACACTAAGCGCATCCGCAACACCGCCTCGAGCAGATTGCCCAAATAACTTACGCTGGGCAATTGATTGGTTTGCATATCTATAGTCGCCTGACGGATAGCGGTCAAGCGGGATTGCGCGAACACCCCCATCACAATCACCAATAGAGCGATGAATGCAAAACCGAGAAAAGCCCTAGGCGCGATATTAATATTGCGTAGTAACATGAAAATCCCTCTAATGACCAATGATGTATCCGATCAGCATCTGTCCAAGATATCTAACAGCGTTTGTTACCTAAACCTATGCGGCGCGCATGTTTTATGGAACGCTATAAAACGGCAACGCCTTTGCTTTACTCAGGCCCAACACCAAAAACACGGCGCATTTGAATTTTTGTATCAGAACCCTCCCACGAGAAACTTTAATAAACCTCTCGATATCAGCAACCCCACTGATAGTTAACTCCACTGCGAAAGCTATAAAAACGCTCACCAAAAAAAAACAAGGGAGAGGCACTCATAAAAATCCCTCAAGACAGCGACGCTTAACTGAGCGACTACGCCGTTCAGGCTTCACCCTAAAAAGACCGAAAATAGCGACGTCTCCGCCTAGCAAACCCCGCGAACAGCGATAACGCTAAATACGAATTTCAGTTACAGATCCTGGGTTTTTACGTGGCGTTTGGTCAACCACTGCACCGAAAATACAGCTGGCTGCCGAGACTTGTCATCCACTGCCCAAAGACCTGGCAAACTAAACCCGCCGTAACTGCCAAGATCATACCGTTCCCTGACACATGACGCGACAGATCAGGAAGCAACCTCACTACGCGTCGCTTCAACCATTAGACTAAGGACAGAAAAGGCAACAAGCTCCGATCCCCGCTCACCTTCAATCAGCGCTAAAGACCCTTTATGAATCATGACTTTAGCGATCGCCACCCAGCTTGATATAGATCGACAATAAGACTAATACACCGCACCCGCACAGCCTATGGGTATAGGGTGCCCGAATAGGAGGCTAAATTAACACGCCCACTATTGTCGAAGAATCGCCGATTTCGACGAAGCAGAACAAACATTGCAGACAACATTCAAAACCCCATGAAATGTCTCTTATTTCTCGCACGCAGCGACCTTCTCCCCAAGAGAGACCTTAAATACATACGAACACACCGGAGGAATTTCAGCATATTTTGTCAAACGCCGCAGCCTCCCGAGGCGCAATTTTCCATGTCCACAGGCGCAAAAACAGGAAAAATAAATGCAGCGCAGTGTGGCAGTTAGACCCTCCCCCAAAACGTTATCGCTGTAACTGTGTTTTTAAAGCCCAGGGCTTGGCACGCTCTTTTATATTTGGCATGCTGGTGGAATACGGTAGCCCTTGAGTCCTTACATGCCTACACTAGCGCCCTCTTGCGCCCATGTATTTTTACGCCTTGCTGGATACGTACCAGCGCCTTCGATCCACCTTAAAGATCTCTGCTCAAGCGTAAACGCCAAAGTGATTGCAGGGTTGAGAGTCGACATCACTGAAGCCGCAAGCTTAGTAGAAGAAATTGCACGCACCTCTGGCGATCTCGACATTGGTTTAAATGCGTATGAACTCTTCAAACCAGCGCAACTCAACGCTCAACTGTACGCGATCATGTCGAGTGAAAACTTAGGAGAAGCGCTCAGAGTCATAGTAAAGTACTCAACGTTGCTAGCGGATGGCATGCCCATTTCTTACGTCCAGGATGAAAACTCATTAACACTGCAATTTCTAAGGGTTGAATCAATGAGTGTCACCCGACAGTACATTGATTGCTGCTTAACCACAATGATAGGGATAACCCACTGGCTACTCCCTTGGGAGCGGCCTACACCAGCTGCTGTAACCTTCAGCTACGAGGCTCCAGCCGACCAAACCAAGCTGAAACTTATTTTCGGAAACAACCTTCAATTCTCCAGCGCACTCAATACAATTACCTACGCAAATCACGACTTAACAAAACCACTGGACACCGCAAACCCAAAGCTCAAAATATATCATTTAAGCCAAATCAACGAGCTGCTTTCCGAGCGACAAAATAAAATATCACCCATCGTCAAAAATCTGATTTTTACAGACCTCAACTCAAGCCACGTAACCTCTTTAAAAAAGGCTGCACGCGAGCTTAACTTCAGCTCGCGCACACTTCAAGGCCGACTCGGTGAGGAAAAGACATGCTTCAAAGACTTATTAGATGAGTGTAGACGTGAATTAGCTTGCGAACTCTTGCTCAATTCTAAAATTACGTTTTTATCAATAGCAGAAAAATTGAGCTTCAGCAGCGCAAGCAGTTTCCACAAAGCTTGCACTCGATGGTTTGGCTGTTCACCAGGTGCATACAGATCCAGGCAATCCTGAAAAAGACTTCCTGATTCGGCAAAGTCCTCGAACACCAATCGCCGAGCTGTTCAATGAAGCAAATGACCTTCGTCGATGCCGAGTACGCTGGTAAGCACCAGTAAGTTGCCTGCGTGATGGGCCACGGCAACGAGTTTGTAGGTCCTGTCGACCTGAAATCCTGCACCTGACTACAAACTGACCGGACGCCATACCTCCATTTGAGCAGCTATCCGACAGTATGTGTACGCAAATGAATGTGACCTGATGCCACTTATCGGACGACTGTTCACCTTACTGAATAAAGATGCAATTCTCGACCTGCGGTTTTTAGAGACAGCAGTCCGATCAAGGCCACTTCCAGCGGTTCAAGCCAGTATCGACCTCGAAATGAAATAGCAGTCCTGAGGCGTCTTCCGCTTCACATTGCCCGTACCCGAACGTACTCATTTTAAGATGGCGTAGCGTCTACGCCCTGCAGGCGACTAACGATGAATCAAATGGAATTTGAAATTCACTACCGGTTCAAGGGCGAAACCCGCTACTTCCTTCACCAGGCAATGCATCTCTGCCAAAGCGACGCGCTGCACTGCGCCACATTGCATGCCGGCGTGGGGACAGTCAGCGATCACATTGCAGCAGGGCCTATTCGTCTGGCAACGCAGCAGGCGCAAGGTTTCGGGGTGACAGACGTCCACTGGAAAAGATGCACCTTATAAAGCGCACACCCAAAACGCCCACAGAAAAAACGACCTGTTCAAGGTCGTTTTTTTCGTACAGCTCCCAACGCGATTCATATCGCCGGATAGGAACCTGTGCCTTCGGGCCAGGGCGTCAACAGCTCGAAACCCGTTGCCGTGACCGCGACCATGTGCTCCCACTGTGCCGACAACGACATGTCGCTGGTCAGAACCGTCCAGCCATCCGGCAGTGTGCGGGTGCCGGCCTTTCCCGCGTTGATCATGGGCTCGATGGTAAAAACCATGCCCTCTTTCAACTTCAGCCCTTTGCCTGGAGCGCCGTAATGCAAGACTTGCGGCTCTTCATGGTACTTGCGACCGATACCGTGTCCGCAATATTCACGTACCACGCTGAATCCCTCGCGATGAGCAACGGTCTGGATTGCATGGCCAATATCGCCCAGCGTCGCGCCGGGACGTACCGCATGTATCCCGGCTCGCGTTGCTTCATAGGTTGTCTCGACCAGACGCCGAGCCAGAGGACTGACCTCCCCCACCAGATACATGCGGCTGGTGTCGCCGTACCAGCCGTCCTTGATGACGGCGACGTCGATATTGACGATGTCGCCATCCTTGAGAATGTCCGAGGCGCAGGGAATGCCATGGCAAACCACCGCGTTGGGCGATATGCATGTCGTCTTGGTGAACCCGTGGTACCCGACGTTGGCCGGGATCACCTTGAGTTCCTTGACGATGTAGTCGTTGCAGATGTCGTCCAGCGCTTCTGTGCTGACACCTGCCTTGACGTGAGGCGTGATCATGGCCAGCACATCAGCGGCCAGCCTGCCGGCAATGCGCAAATGGACCAGGTCTTGCTCGGTCTTGAGGCTGATTGAATGGCTCATGAGGCCGCCTTCGACAGTTCGGACATCTTGAACGAGTCAGACTTGAGTACGTTACCGTCGGTACCTTCAAGACGAATCAGCATCTGACAGATCTCGCTGTAATCCAGCGTCGGGTGCAATTCGGCCAGCATGCCGATACGCATCCAGTGCTCAGCCTGCGCATTGATGGAACGACTGAGCGCAACGCTCGCACAGCGAAGATTCGCGTGCATTTCTTCGGAAATTTTTACCAGGCCCATCGCTCACCTCACGTTGAATATACGAATCATATATGTTTCGTATATTCACAATCAACCGGGTGGCTTGAACGAGAGTGAAATGATGATCAGTCGAAGTGCTTGCGCAGGGACAGCGCCAACTGCCTTATCGCGTTCTGGGCCATGTCGCTGAGCAACCTGAACTGAAGAATGATGTCTCGCTCGACCACTGATAGCGAGTCCATGCAGACTGGCAGTCTGCTGCCCGATAGCAGGTAGTGAACATCGACCCCCCTTTCACTCAGCGCCACCAGATAGTTGGAACGCGGCATGCGCTGACCGTTTTCATATTTGCCTTGGGCATTGGCCTCGACACCACCAATTGCAGCGAACCTTTGCTGTGATAGCCCCATTGTCTGGCGCTCTTCTTTGAGTCGTGCGCCGAAATCGTTCATCAGATGTATCCAAAGTGGAATGACACCTCACCATACGCTGCATCCAATACACATGTTGGTCTATCGGGCGTTTACTCGACACGCGCTTCGCGATACTCACTGCCTGCCTGAGCCGCGGCAACGACCATGCAAACCTGGGTTTCGTAAGCGTTGAACTGGCGCAATGCGGCAGCCAGGGCAAGAAAGTCTTCCCGCTGCATCTCATTGACCGTTGCACTGCTACGAAGCTGATGAGCAACCGGGCTTTGCGCTGACTTAAGGGACATGAAACACCTCTTCTCTATTTACTGGTTATGCATACAGTATTTAGATCGAAGCGCTAACACAAGCCTATTCACGACGAATGGTCATGGGCCGCTCGCCTGCCTAAGAGACGCCAGCCAGCCCCTGCAGACGCGCAAGGTCCTGTGCGGCAATCGGAATACCATGGACACTCGACTTCATTCGCTCGCTGTACCGTCGGTCACCGGGCATGCGGGTCTGGCCAACGCCGTGAAGCTGGCGCACAAGTTCTTCGCTGCGCTGCGCAAAAGACTGGCCGCTGCCCTTGTCCGGGTCGATGACAATCACCAACTGACCGGTCCAGGGTGTCTGCGCGCCCGGGTGTTTTGACCAGTCGAACTCAAATGAAAAATTTCCACCTGTCAGACCCGCGGCCAACAGTTCGACCATCATCGACAAGGCCGAACCTTTGTGCCCGCCAAACGGCAGCAACGCGCCACCTGCAAGAATGGCTGCCGGCTCGACCGTCGGCTGACCATTGCGGTCCACCCCCATGCCTTCCGGCAGCAGGCGACCTTCGCGAGCAGCGATCTGTACGTCGCCATGGGCCATGGCACTGGTGGCCAGGTCAAACACAATAGGGTCTGCACCTGCACGCGGCGCGGCGAACGCGATAGGGTTGGTGCCGAACAGCGGCTTTTGTGCGCCATGCGGCACAACGCACGTCATGCTATTGACCATGCTCAACGCGACCAGACCTTGTTCGGCGAAGGGTTCGACATCCGGCCACAACGCTGCAAAATGATGTGAGCTGCGAATGGCGAGGATCGCGATGCCTGCATCACGTGCCTTCTGGATGAGCAACGGCCTGGCAGCCGCCAGCGCCGGCTGGGCAAATCCGTTGGCGGCATCGACCCTGACAAAGGCGGCCCCGACATCTTCCACCACGGGCACTGCCCTGCCATCGACCCAGCCGCTGGCCAGCGAAGACAGGTAACCGGGAATGCGAAAGATACCGTGGCTGTGCGCCCCGTCGCGCTGCGCGCCAGCGCAGTTTTTCGCCAGCTCGCCTGCAACCTGAGCCGATGTGCCATGGGCCAGAAAGATTCGCTCGAGCAAGTCATTCAACTGCTGATACGAAAGAGTGCATATCGAGTCATCGGGATGAGGTGTGTGCATCTGAGCTCCGGTGCATAAGAACAGGAAGACGATCAATACCACCGAGAGTAACGCTGTGCAGACACGGGAGAAACATGCGTGTCGTTTTTACATCAATGAGAGCCGATCACATTCACGAGGAATTAAGGGCTGCGACGATAGGCAACAGCCATGCGATGTTCTCCCACACTGTCATCCAAGGGTAGAATGCGCCAACGGTACACACCGGAGCGCCCATGAGCGACCCTCACCTCAGCGAAGCAGAATACGAAGCGATCACCGATGCCGCCGCGCATTGGTGCATGCGTCTGCACGCTGACGATTGCTCGCCTGTGGAGAGAAAGCACTTCGAGCTTTGGCTCAAAGCTCATCCGGCGCACGCTGTCGAGTACCAGGCCATGCAGGAAATCTGGGACATGTCCGGCCAGGTCGAGCCAGTCAATCCCGCGCCCGTCGCCGCTACGGCGCCAATCCTGTCATCGGCAGCAGGAAAATCAGCACCTGCAGTCCGTCGGCAAGGCCGCTCGCGATCCTGGCGCACGTTTGCCGCCGCTGCGGCTATTTGCGCCCTGGCGGTTCCGGTGGCCGGTTACATTGGCTGGAACCAGGGCCTGATCCCCAACGCGTATGAAACCTACAGTGCGACGAATGCCACCCGCCTTGTTACCCTGAACGACGGCAGTCGTGTGGAAATGAACCTGGGCACCGAGCTGACCTACGCCAATTACAAGGACCGGCGCAACGTCACCCTGAACAAAGGTGAGGCGTTCTTTGAGGTCAGCCACGACAGCACCCATCCGTTCGTGGTGGATGCGGGCCAGGGCAGCATCACGGTCACGGGAACCCGATTCAATGTATGGACGTATCAGGATCAGGTACGAGTCATGCTGGTGGAAGGCTCGGTGCAGGTCGAGAGTGACCGCACCCTGCCGCGCGCAAGTCATCGCCTCGATCCCGGCATGCAGGCCAGTTACAAGGCAGGAGACACCCGCCCCGGCATTAGTCGCACAGATGTCAGCGACACCAGCCTGGCGTGGCGCAATGGCAAGCTGATCTTCAATGACGTGCCGTTGAGTCAGGCCCTGCCGCTGATCAATCGTTACCTGCAAACGCCTATTCTGCTGGCAGACAACGCGACCGGCGCGATTCGTCTTGGCGGCAGCTACAACACCCGCGATATAGCCAGTCTGCTGACGTCCCTTCCCAAGGTATTGCCGGTCTTCGTGACCCAGAATCAGAACGGTAACCCGGTGCTCAGCCGACGTCCGTCAGCCTCACCCAAAGGCTGACAGCGCAGCCTCGTCACGCCATCAAGCTTACATTCAGAAACACTGCATCCGCCTGCGCTCATGACGCCAATACCCTTGGTGTTTAAGGGGGATCCGGCACATCGTCAAACTCCGCCTCGCAATCGCCTGCCCTTTTTTTCGCGCAACGTTGAGGTTTTTAGAGGCTCGTTCGTCTTATTAGGTGAGAGTTGTCTAAAAAGCCTGAAAAGGAGTTTGCGCATGTTCACCCGTCAAGGAGTCACCACCCGCACGATGCTGAGGCAAACGGCCATCGCTACACAGGCACAGTCGCCTGCGTCAGAGATCGAACGTCCTGGCAACGACCATATCCGTCTGCTGCTGAAAAGCTTCGGACTGCGTACCAGCCTGGTCAGGCTCAAGGTGCTCGACGCCTTGCTGGTGGCCAGCGAAAGCGGACATTCACTCGGCGTGCGAGGCGTACACAGTCAACTGCTCAGGCTCGATGTACCCCTGTCGTTCCTCAGCGTGCGCGAAGTGCTCAAGCGTTTGTGCGATGAAGGTGTGATCCACCTCAACGAGGACAAGACCTACAGCCTTCATCCTCGCGCGATGGAATGGCTGGGAAACTCAGACAGATAAACCGTCCCGCCAAGGCGCGCCCGTTGGTTCTCAGCGCTTGACCTTGCGACGCATGATCCCGTTCAGGACTACGACCAGAACCGCAACGCCGATGGCGATGTACTGAAAGGTTTTCTCGCTGATCACACCGCTGTTCTGCAGGTGCGACAGGCCCAGCATGATCGCCAGTACACCCAGAGCGATCAGAATCGAATACATCAAACGCTGTTTATTGGTCATTTCGGCTTTTCCTGAATACTTCGTCAACGGCATTGGCGCTGTGCAAACGCGCCGACATCTTACGCCGATGCCGGTCCGATGGCATCGCTGCAATGCGTTGCACTCATTACGTGACACACGCCTCACCCGATCACAATCGGCTTATTCATCAATTGCGCTGATGATCGTCATGCCCTATTCAGCGTTGCCGAGAAAAACTCACGTGGTTTAATGCGGACCTGTTTCAAATCGTTTCCCGTTATTGCCAAGGAGTTTCACATGCCCCATGAAGGCAGCCTGCTGCAAGCCGCAGTTGTGTTTCTGTTCGCCGCGGTCATTGCGGTGCCGCTGGCAAAGCGCCTCAAACTCGGCGCTGTCATCGGTTATTTGTTCGCCGGTGTCGTGATCGGCCCATCGGTGCTGGGGTTGATAGGAGATACGGAGAGCGTCAGTCACATCTCGGAACTTGGGGTGGTATTACTGCTGTTTATTATTGGTCTGGAGTTATCCCCCAAGCGCCTGTGGGTGATGCGCAAGGCCGTTTTCGGCGTCGGCATGGCGCAAGTGCTGTTGACCGGTCTGATAATCGGCACTGTTGCCCTGCTCGCGTTCGGTCAGACGCTGAACACCGCGGTGATTCTCGGCCTGGGCCTGGCGCTGTCCTCCACGGCCTTTGGCCTGCAAAGTCTGGCCGAGCGAAAGGAATTGAACAGCCCGCATGGACGCATGGCCTTTGCCATTCTGCTGTTTCAGGACATTGCCGCCATCCCGCTGATCGCTCTGGTGCCGTTCCTCGCAGGCGCCGACCACGCAACGACCACTCAGGAAAGCATCAACCATGGACTGCGTGTACTGGGTAGCATCGCCATCGTGGTGGTAGGCGGACGCTACTTGCTGCGCCCGGTATTTCGCATCGTGGCCAAGACTCGTATTCAGGAAGTCTCGACTGCAACGGCGCTATTGGTGGTGATCGGCACGGCGTGGCTGATGGAGCTGGTCGGCGTCTCTATGGCACTGGGTGCGTTTCTGGCAGGTCTGCTGTTGGCCGACTCTGAATACCGCCACGAGCTGGAAGCCCAGATCGAGCCCTTTAAGGGTTTGCTGCTTGGGCTGTTCTTCATCAGCGTTGGCATGGGCGCCAATATCGGCCTGCTGTTCAGCGCACCCTTGGCGGTGTTGGGCCTTACGCTGTTGCTGGTCGCAATCAAGCTGCCGCTGCTGTTTTTCATCGGCCGCACGGCAGGTGGCCTGAACAAAAGAAGCGCGCTGCGTCTGGGCCTGGTCCTGGCAGCGGGCGGCGAATTCGCTTTCGTGGTGTTCAAGATCGGCAGCGCGCAAGGGCTGTTCGAGGCAGGCCTCTACGACATGCTGGTACTGACCATTACCCTGTCGATGGCAATCACCCCATTGCTGTTCATTGCCCTGGCGCGGTGGATCAAGCCCAAGGCCAAAGCGGTGGAAGTACCTGAAGAATACCGCGACATTCAGGCCGACAAGCCTCGAGTGGTGATCGCTGGCATGGGCCGTATGGGCCAGATCGTCGCGCGAATCCTGCGTGCGCAGAAGATTCCGTTCGTGGCGCTGGACACCGCGGTGGAGTCCATCGAATTCTCGCGCAGTTTTGGCAATGTGCCGGTCTTTTACGGCGACCCGTTGCGCCCGGAAATCCTCAGGGCCGCCAAGGTGCAGGACGCCGAGTTTTTCATCATCGCCACCGATGATCCGGACATCAACATCAAGACCGCCGAACTCGTCAACAAGCTCTACCCGCACATGAAGATCATCGCCCGCGCTCGCAACCGCCAGCACGTTCACAGGCTGATGGATGTCGGAGCCCACGCAGTGCGCGAGACGTTCTACTCAAGCCTTGAGATGTCCCGGCAGACGTTATTGGGGCTGGGCCTGAGTAAGGCGCAAGCCGACGCGCGCATAAGCCGCTTCAAACGCCACGACGAACAGGTGCTCGCCGCGCAGCATGAGGTCTACGACGACGAGGTCAAAGTGCTGCAAACCGCCCGCGAGGCGCGTGCAGAACTCGCCCAGCTGTTCGAAGCAGACCGTCTTGAGGAAGAGGAAGCTGCCAAAGCGTGACGTTACCAGCCACCACCCAGTGAGGCGTACAGACTGACCAAGGCCTGCGCCTGGGTGGTGGAGCTTTGCACCCATTGCTGCTCGACCTCCAGAAGCGTGCGTTGCACGGTCAGCACATTGAGGAAATCCACCACGCCTTCCGCGTACTGACGCTTGGCGGTCTCCAGCGCGATACGGTTCTGGCATACCGCCTCCTCCAGCTTGCGCTGTTGGAGCTGGGTTGAGTTGTAGAGGCTCATGCTGTCGTCTATTTCCTGCCAGGCACGCAGCACGGTCTGTTGATAGGACAGCGCAGCTTCCTGCTCTTGGGCTTCGCGCAAACGCAACATGCCACGCAGGCGCCCGCCTTCGAAAATCGGCAGGCTCAGTTGCGGGCCGAAACCCAACTGGCGTGAGCCCCAACTGCCGAAGTCAGAAAGTTGCAAGGCCTGAAAACCCACGTTGCCCGACAGCACAATCCGCGGGTAGAAATCACCCTGCGCGACACCGATGCTCGCCGTCGCCGCATGCAGACGCGCTTCGGCGCGGCGAATGTCCGGTCGACGCTGCGCCAGCTCTGAAGGCAGCCCCACCGGCACAGTGGCAGGCACGGCGACCATGGGTTGAGGTTTCTCCAGCTCGGCCTGTAAGGCTCTCGGTGACTGGGCCAGCAGCAAGCCGAGCGCGTTGATCAATTGCGCTTGCCGCTGCTCAAGCACTGGCAAACGCGATTCGACAGCCGACACCTGTGCTGCCGCTTCAGCCACATCCAGATTGGTCGCGACCCCACTGCCCTGCCTGATCTGCGACAACTCCAGGCTGTTACGTGACAACTGAAGATTCTGCCGGGTCACGGCGAGCACAGCCTGAGTGCCACGCAGTTGCAGATAGTCCCTGGCCACTTCAGCCTGAAGCGACAACAACGCCGCACGCCGTTCGTTTTCAGCAACGTCCACGCTGGCATCGGCAGCCTCGACCTCACGCTTGACGCGCCCCCATAGATCCACTTCCCAACTGGCATTGACGCCGCCGTCCCACTGGCTGAAGGCCGCCCTGCCCTCGTTACCTGACGGATCGTTCAGCCCTTCGGCGCTGTTGCGTTTGCGCTGATAGCCCAGCGTGCCCGCCACGCTCGGCGCTTGCTCGCCGGTAACCACCTGACGCGCCGCACGGCTTTGCGTCAGCCGCGCCTGCGCCATTCTCAGATCAAGGTTGGAAGCCGCTGCCCGATCAACCAGTGATGACAACTGCGTGTCACGGAATATCTCCCACCAACGCACACTATAAGGGGTGGTATTAATGTGACTGACGGCCTGTTCTCCCTGAATCGGCAGCCACTGCACATCGCTGCTCTGCGGGCGCTGGAAATCCCGACCGACCTGGCAACCCGACAGGCTGGTCAACAAAGCCAGGGTGCTCAATGCAATGAAGCGACTCACAAGGCACCCATTTTTTGTTCAATGCGCGGCGATTGCGTTTCGATGCTGGCTTCCACTGACATGCCGACGCGCAACCGCGCAGCCAGCGGCTGGCCGGGATCAAGGGTGATTTTCACCGGAATGCGCTGCACCACTTTGGTGAAATTACCCGTCGCGTTGTCAGGCCGCACGGCGGCAAAGGTCACGCCGGTAGCAGGGGCAATGCTGTGTACGTGCGCTTTCAGGACTTCATCAGGGTAGGTATCGACCCGCACTTGAACCGCTTGGCCGACACTCACATGAGTCAGTTGGGTTTCCTGAAAGTTGCCCACCACATAGGCGTCGGCCAGCGGCACCACCGATAGCAGCCTGCTGCCAGGATTGACGTAGTTACCCACGCGTACTGCACGCTCGCCGATCACGCCGTCAATCGGCGCAACGATGCGTGTATAGGACAGTTGCAGCAACGCCTGATCGCGAGCGGCCTGTGCATGCTTGAGGCTCGCCTCGGCGCTGTGCTGGCGGGCACTCAGGATGTCGACCTGTTTGCGCTCGGCCACCAGCGAAGCGCTGGTACTGGCATGATGGGCGTTGGCCGTGTCGATCCGGTTACGCGCCTGTTGCGCGTTTTGCACCGTGCCAGCGCCTGCGCCTGCCAGATGCTCGTAACGGGTTCGCTCCTGCTCGGCAAAGCGCACTGCCGCCGTGCTGGCCGTCAACGCGGCCCTGGCCTGATCAATCATGGCGGTCTGACGTTGCAGCAGCGCGGTGACCTGCTCAAGCTCCGCCTCGGCACTCATGACGCCCGCTTCTGCCGAGGACAGCGCAGTGTGCACATCACGGTCGTCGATAACCGCCAGCAGTTGTCCTGCTTTGACCGACTGATTGTCATCGACCAATACCTGACTGATGAAGCCTGAGACTTTAGGCGCAACCACTGAGTAGTCCGCCGCGATAAACGCATCGTTGGTCGCCTGACGGGTGCTGTCACCGACCAGCGTGTAGATGCCCAGAGCGGCAAGCACGATGGCTGCGCCACACAGGGCCAGGGTCTGGTTTGAGGTCATGTTCATGAAAAGGTCTCGACGAAAAATCAGTTCAGTGCACGGGGCGGATAGACCCGCGTCGGCATCAGGGGAATCAGCAAAATCAGCCCTGCGGCGAGCCAGCCCATGCAGAAATACAGATCGGCACTGGTCAGTACGACCGCTTGCTCGTGCAGACGATGCGTCAGCGACGCCACAGAGTCGTCGGCGGCCAGCCAGGGCGAATTGCCCAGCCGGTCGACCAGCACGCTGGAGTGAAAATGCTGGCGTGAGGTGGTCAGGGCTTCCAGCACCCCAGTGGCAATGACGGCCGACAGCCCGCGCACGGTGTTAAACCACGACGAGGCAAACGGGCCGTCAGGCGGCGCGATCCCTCCCGTCGCCTGCATCAGCAACGGCAGCACCGCCATCGGCTGGGCGATGATCTGCAGCAGTTGCAGACGGTAGAAATTGTCGCGGATCCACTCGGAGGTCATCTGCGTAGCCAAACCGCAATACAACGCCAGCAGGCCAAGCCCAAGCGCCAACACCCAGCGGCAGTCGATCCGGCGCAGGTTGCACAGCGCAGCGACCAGAGGCAGCGCGATCAATTGCGGCAAGGCCACGATCAGCATTAACGGCGCAGTCTGCAGGGGTCGATAACCCTGCACCTGCGCCAGGTAGGACGACGGAATCGACGCCACGGCCGTGAGCACGATCAGCACGCCGCCCAAGGTAATCAAGGCATGCGACAGGTTGCGGCCGGCCAGCAACTGCAACTTGAAAAACGGCACGGGCGTAAACCATTCATTGACCATGAACGCCACCAGCAACAGCAGGCCGCCACCCAGCAGCCAGCGGATCAGAGAAGACTCCAACCCGTCCAGACGATTGGCTTGCAGGATGCCGATCACCACTGCAGCGATTGCCGGCAAACCCAGCACAACGCCACGCCAGTTGAAGGCTTTGAAGCGTTCCAGCCGCAATGGATCTTGAGGAATGCCATGGGCGATGGCGATCATCGCGACCAGGCATGGAGGAATGACCTGCCAGAACGTCCATTGCCAGCTCAAGTGCTCGGTCCATAACGCGGTAAGCGGTGTGCCCAGACTCGGGCCGAACGTAGCCGTCAGCGCATAACCGGCCAGCCCGTAGAGTTTGATGTCGGGCGGCAGAAAACGCAGCGCAACGGTCATCAGCATTGGCGGCAGACAGCCTGCCGCCAAACCTTGCAGGATGCGCAAGACCAATAGGCTGGGATAGTTCGGCGCAAACGGACACAACAGACCCAGCACGATGAAGGCCGTGATTGCGCCCAGCGTGAAGCGCCGCAGCGAAAGGCTGACCGCAAACCAGGGTGCGAACGCCATCGCCGCAACCGAGGTCGCTGAATAGGCCGCCACTAGCCAGCTGGCTTCATCAGCGCCAATGAACATCGCGCCACGGATGTCGGCCATGGCGATGCGCGTGACGCCTTCGTTGATCCCGGCGACCAGCACAGCCAGCAACACACCCACTAGCCCGATGATGGTCTGCAGGCCGAAGGACGCAGTTTTAGCGGGCTGGGCAGCCGGGGCGACAGGATCGATGGCGACAGAGGAAGACATGAGCGACGGGGTCCAGAGCGAGGAAAACCCTGGCATTTTAAAAACCGGTGCCGCTCAGGAAAATTTACATTTGCACAGCGTATAAGTGCACGGGACGCACGAATGCACAGGCATCAGTGACATTCGGGTTTTATCGCGCGTCGTGCCGAGCCTGAAAGCACTTGCCAGAGAACAGCACGCGGGCTTCAGAACATGACGCAGAGCGTCACGGCTCCACGCGCTCACGCATACGGACTGTCCCAGTATCGCGCGTACATCCCGAGCCTTTTCTTCACGCCGGTCGGCAGACGCTTTTCCTGTTTGCTCAATTTGTAGGCCAGCAGCTTGACGGCGTTGCGCACGAACGACATCGGCCACCAGAGAAAGCGTCTGGGGCCGAGGAACGCCAGCTCGGATTTCACATAGCGCATGCCCTCGCCCGCGATGCCACCGAAGGTCTCGTAGATCCAAGACTCACGCGACTGAAACACGCCGATGTCGAAGTAACGACGAAACTCTTCACGCAAGCTGTAGTTATGCGAATGGCGACAGACCGCCGAGCCTTCGTAGGCCACTTTCCAGCCATCAATCAGCATCTTCGCGGTGACGTACATGTCTTCGGACAGGATCACGTGCCGGGGGAAGCCACCGATGGCCAGCAACGCGTCGCCGCGATAGGCAGCAAAGGAGTTGGACATGAACGGCGTCTTGATGCCCAGCACCGGCGCGTCGGCCAGGGTCTTGATCTGCGAGGTAGGCGGGTAGTTGAACAGCCTCGCGTGCTGGGCCAGCAGGTTGGCGTTCTTGTGCGGCAATTGCCGTCCGCACACGGCACCGACCTTGGGGTCGGCAAATGGCAGCAGGATGTTGGCAATTGCGTCGACGTCTTCGACGTAGGCGTCCTGAGTCATGTAGACGTAAACGTCATACTCGGGATGCAAATCGACCATCATCTGCCGGGTGCCGCCGTGGTTGAAATCCTTGCTGTCGATGCGCAGCACATTCGCACAGCGGGCGTGCGCCAGCTCAAGCGTGCCGTCCGATGAACTGGAGTCGACGATCAATGTGTCGAACGTCGCGGTCTGCATGGCCAGAGAGTCCAGCAGGCGCTCCAGGTCCTTACGTCCGTTGTAGGTCGGGATGACACAAGCCACTCTCAATGACGCCATAACAATACTCCGGGGCGAAAACAGGATGCCCGATTTGTCAGCGTTATTGAGGGTAGCTCATGCCCGGTCAGCCAGCCATGACGTCAGCCCATGACCTCGCTCAGGGGAATGAAGTTGACCCAGTCGCCGTCTGCAACCGTCGCGCCTTCAAGCACCTCGATCAGCCCGTCAGCCCAGGCCGCGCTGCGCAATACGCCGGAGCTCTGATTACGATAAGGCACGGCCTTGCCCTGCTCCAGCCGACCGCGCAGGTACTCGCGACGATTGCCAGGACGTGTCCATGCAAATCCGGCAGGCACCGCAAACTTCAGCGGCGCGACGTCGAGCACGCCCTGACGACGCAACAGATAGGCGCGGGCCAGCAATGCAAAGGTCACCAGTGTGGACGCCGGATTACCCGGCAGGCCGATCACCGGCGCACCTCGAAAGTGCCCGAACGTCAGCGGTTTGCCCGGTTTGATCGCCAGCTTCCATAACGACAACTCGCCCTCCTCGCGCAATGCATGACCGAGAAAGTCCGCCTCGCCCACCGATACACCGCCCGTGGACAAAATCAGGTCGACCTCGTTAAGACTCGCCAACGCAGCGCGAGTCTGGTCCAGATCATCCGGCAGGATGCCCGCGTCTACCACCTCGCACTGCAGGCGTTTCAGCCAGCTGCACAACAGCACGCGATTGCTGTTGTAGATCTGTCCCGGCCCCAGCGGCTTGCCGGGCTCGATGAGTTCATCGCCGGTAGACAGCACCGCCACACGCACGCGCCGGACCACGTCCAGCGCGGCCAGACCAAGGGATGCGGCAAGCCCAAGCTCGATCGGGCCCAGCCGCGTACCGGCGGCCAGCACCGTGTCGCCTGTGCGGGTTTCCTGGCCCTGAGGGCGAATGTTCTGACCCACGCTCAACGGCTCGGTGAACCTGACGCGCTGGTCATCCTGCACCTCGGCGTTTTCCTGCATCTCCACACAGTCCGCGCCTTCAGGCACCGGCGCGCCGGTGAAGATGCGTGCGCACGTTCCCACCGCGAGCGGCTCGGGTGCCTGACCGGCAAAAATGCGCTGACTGACCGGCAAAGGCTCCCCCTGCCAGTCCGCCAGACGCATGGCGTAGCCGTCCATCGCGCTGTTGGGCCAGGGCGGCAGGTCCAGCGTCGACACCAGATCCGTAGCCAGCACGCGCCCTTGCGCATCGGCCAGCGCCACCCGTTCACGCTGTTTGATGGGCGCAGCTTCAGCCATTTCCAGCAGTCGCGCGATGGCGTCTTCGACAGGCATCAAGGCCTTTGGCTCAGCACTCATGACCTGTCAACCACGGGTCGCGCAGGGCTCGGCCTGCTTGAGGTGCGGGACGAAATTGCACGGACGGAAACGCGAGTCCAGTTGCTGGGCCAGGATGCCGTCCCAGGCGGTACGTACCGCGTTGGTGGAACCCGGCAGGCAGCACACCAGCGTGCCGTTGGACAGCCCGGCCAGCGCGCGGGACTGGATGGTCGAGGTGCCGATGTCCGGAACCGAAATCTGCCGGAACAGCTCGCCAAACCCATCGACCTGCTTGTCCAGCAGACAAGCCACGGCTTCCGGCGTGCTGTCGCGGCCAGTGAAGCCCGTGCCGCCCGTGATCAAGACGACTTGAACCTGCTCGTCGGCAATCCAGGTCGCCACCTGGGCGCGGATTTTGTAGAGATCATCCTTGAGCAGGACGCGCTCGATCAGGCCGTGACCGGCTTCGGTCAAGCGATCGACGAACATCTGGCCCGAGGTGTCGGTTTCGCGGGTGCGGGTGTCGCTGACGGTCAGCACAGCGATATTCAGGGGTACAAAAGGTGTGTCAGCCTTCGCTTTCATGGCCTCGATCCGGTTGTTAAGGGAACAGGCCGGTGTTATATCACAGCACTCCTTTTCGCTGCCCGTCGAGTGTCTGATGAACGCCCCTGCCCCACTGCCTCCCTGCTCGATTCTGCTGCTCGCAGGAGGTCGTGGGCAGCGCATGGGCGGTCGCGACAAAGGGCTGATCGAATGGCGGGGCGAGCCCATGATCCAGCATTTGCATCGCTTGACCCGGCCGCTGACCGATGACCTGATTATTTCCTGCAACCGTAATCTGGATCGATACGCCACCTACGCCGACCAGGTGATTCAAGACAGTGACACCGATTTCAACGGTCCGCTGGCCGGGATCCGCGCCGCGCTCCCGCTGGCACGGCATGCAGCGCTTCTGGTGCTGCCCTGCGACGTGCCACTGATCGATGAGTCGCTGTTGCAGGCGCTACGCGAAACGGCCAGCAGGCACCCGGATAACCCGGTGATGGTGCGTGAAGGCGAACACTGGCAGCCACTTTTATGTATCATCCCGACCGCCCACGCTGCCATGCTGGAAGCCGCATGGCAGAGCGGCGAACGCAGTCCGCGGCGAGCCTTGGCACCGCTGCAGCCGATCGCGTTGCAGGTCGACGCCGACGACCCGAGACTGGCCAACCTGAACACACCCTGTCTACTGGCCGGGATAGAGGACAACCGACACAAGTGACTGGTCATTGAACTTGCTGCGGGTGTATACGTCTTACGGTCAGTTAATCAAGAATCCATCTGGAGACACAGTAATGAAACAACGGACCCTTCCCGCTGCCTTTCTGCTTGCACTGGGCATCGCCTCCCTGGCGGGCTGCGCATCGCCCACTGTGATTACCCTGAATGATGGTCGTGAAATCCAGTCTGTCGACACGCCGAAGTACGATGAAGATTCCGGCTTCTACGAGTTCAAGCAACTTGATGGCAAGCAGACCCGCATCAACAAGGATCAGGTACGTACCGTCAAGGATCTGTGATCCTCGCGCCACGTGACTGATCTGAAAAAACCCGCCGAGTGCGGGTTTTTTTTGCCTGCTCGCTTTATGGCTACCAGTCGAGCTGCAACAGGCTGTGAAATTCACGCGGCTCGTCGCTGAGCGGATCATAGAAACGCAGCCCCTTGGCCAACAGTTTCAGCGGCTGCTGAGCGTCATCTACCGCATCCTTGATCACCTGCGGATAGAACGGATCGTTGCAGATCGCAGCGCCCAGTGCGGCCATGTGTACACGCAACTGATGCTTCTTGCCGGTGACGGGATACAACCCGTAACGCCACAACGACCCATTACGCTCAAGCACTTCAATGCGGGTCCGGGTGTTGGCCTGGCCTGGAGCTTCCTGCATGCGGAAAAACGGCTCGCCATCCACCAGACGACTCTCATGCACTCGTGGGAACTCCAGCGACGGCAGCGCTGGCGCAATGGCTTCGTAGAACTTTTCGATACGTCGCGTCGGAAACAGCGTCTGATAGGCAGAACGCGTCTGCCTGTTCGCGGAAAACAGTACCAGCCCGGCGGTATGGCGGTCGATGCGATGCAAGGGCACCAGGTCCGGGTTGTCCAGACGATGGATCAGGCGTCGCAACAGGGTTTGCTCGACGTATTCCCCTGCTGGCGTCACCGGCAGGAAGTGCGGCTTGTCGGCCACTACCAAGTGCTCGTCGGCGTACAGAATCGTCTCGACGACACGGATCGGCGTTTCGTTCGGCACTTCGCGAAAATAATGAATCTTCAGGCCCTCGCGGTACGCCAGATCAGCCGTGATGGCTTGACCACCGGCGTCCAGAACCCGGCCTCGGGCGATGCGATCCAGCCATTGCTCACGGCTGATGGCGGTGAATTTCGCACACAGGCAATCCAGCACCGTCGTCCACGGGCCTGCTGGTAGATACAACGTGCTGGCTTGTTGTCGGGCAGCGTGAAAAACGGACTCGGACATGCGTGGACTCGTGACGTTTGAATGCGCCTGAAGCGGCTGGCCGGGCATTATCGCTGATCGGGGCGATCACCGCACAGAATCAACACATGACAACCGATCTGTCACTGCGTCACTATTAACCATCTGGTACATTTTTTAAAAACCTGCCCGAAACCGGGCGGCAAGACAAAAACAAGAGACATATTGTCATGAACCACGCTGAACACACTTCCGTACTCGCCGGCCTGATCGGCTCGGGCATTCAGGCCTCGCGCACACCGGCGCTGCACGAACACGAAGGTGACGCCCAAGGCCTGCGTTACCTGTATCGGCTGATCGACCTCGACGCACTCAAGCTGGACATCCACGCCCTGCCCCGCCTGATTGAAGGTGCGCGTGACTGCGGTTTTACCGGTCTGAACATCACCTTTCCCTGCAAGCAGGCGGTCATCCCGTTGCTGGACGAGCTGTCCGAGGAAGCGCGTGGCATCGGCGCAGTCAATACCGTGGTGTTCAAGGACGGTAAAAGCACCGGCCATAACACCGACTGCCTGGGTTTCGCCGAAGGCTTTAAGCGCGGCCTGGATAAAGCGCCTCGCCAGAATGTGGTGCAAATGGGCGCGGGCGGAGCCGGTGCTGCGGTGGCCTATGCCTTGCTGAGCGCAGGCGTCGAGCGCCTGAGTGTGTTCGAAGTGGAGCCACAGCGCGCCCAAGGCCTGGTGGACAACCTGAACAGCCACTTCGGCGCGGGACGTGCGCAGGTCGGCCTGGACTTGCCTGCCGCGATGGCCGAAGCCGATGGCGTGGTCAACACCACACCGGTCGGCATGGCCAAACTGCCTGGCACGCCGCTGCCGGTCGAGCTGCTGCGTGCCGCGCAGTGGGTTGCGGAAATCATTTACTTCCCGCTGGAAACCGAGCTGCTCAAGCACGCCCGTGCGCTGGGTTGCCGTACGCTGGACGGCACGACCATGGCGGTCTTTCAGGCGGTGAAAGCCTTCGAGCTGTTCAGCGGCCGGTCAGCGAATGCCGAGCGCATGATGCAACACTTCCACAGCCTGTAAACATCAGGCTGTGAGGATCACGCCTTGAGGTAGCGCAACACAGCGTCGCAAATCATCGCCTTGTGGCGCTGCTTGACCTCATCGCTCCACAGCTCGATCTGGAAAATCTCGCTGAAGGTGTGGCGGTTCGAGATCCGATAGAAACAGAACGAGCTGATCATCAGGTGCAGGTCAATCGGATGAACCCCTGCGCGAAACGCGCCGCTTTCTTCGCCGCGCCGCAAAATGTCTTCCAGCGCCCGGATGATGTTCTGGCTCTTGGCCTGAATGGTGTCCGACTGTTTGACGTTTTCGCCGTAGTGAATGTTCTCGATGCACACGATGCGCACGAAATCGACGTTGTTGTCGTGATGGTCAAAGGTGAATTCCACGACCCGATGAATCGCCTCAATGGGTGCCAGTTCGCCCAGGTTCAGCTCGCTTTCAGTGTTGCGAATCGCGCCGTAAAGCTTTTCCAGCACTTCGACATACAGCTGTTCCTTGCTGCCGAAGTAGTAATAGATCATCCGCTTGGACGTCTGGGTACGCTCGGCGATCGCATCGACGCGCGCGCCTGACAGCCCGTGGGCAACGAATTCGGCCACAGCGGCCTGGAGAATGTCTTCGCGGGTCTTTTCCGGGTTGTTTTTGCGGCCCTTCGCGGGCGGCGTGACAGGTTCGAGGGCAACGGCGGCGTCGGTTTTTTTCATTATTGGCTCATGACCACGGGTGATACGCGGAGTATGCCGCCGACGGCATAGCCAGGGAAGCTGCAAGACGCGTGAGCGCCTGCAGCCACACACCGGCCATGATCGACGTCAGAGCCGCGCCTGACGCACCGCCACGCTACGCGCCTTGGCCATCGCGGCCAGACGCACCGCAACGTTGGCCGCGCCATAGCCGATGTAGCCGTTCTTGCGCTGCAGAATCTCGAAGAAGAAACGCCCGTCGAACGCGTCGGTGTAGACGTGAAACAGCTCGCCACCCTGCGCGTCACGGTCGTACAGCACGTTGTAGTAGGCCAACTCGCTGAGGAACTCGTCATCGAAATCGAAGCGGGCCGCCAGGTCATCGTAGTAGTTGAGCGGAATGTCCAGCAGCGGCACACCGGCTTCCTTGGCGCGGCTGACCTCGGCAAAGATGTCTTCACAGGAAAACGCGATGTGATGAACGCCCGAACCGCGGTAGCTCGACAGTGCGTGGGAAATCGCCGTGTTGCGGTTTTCGGAGATGTTCAGCGGCAGTCGGACGGTGCTGCAACGGCTCCGCAAGGCACGACTCTTGACCAGCCCGTAAGGGTCCGGCAGCACCACTTCGTCGTCGGCTTCGAAGTCCAGAATGCTCTTGTAGAACAGCACCCAGCTGTCAAGGCTGTCAGCCGGCAGCGCCATCGCCATGTGGTCGATGCGTTGCAGGCCGCCTTTGCTGGCTGCCTGCGGGTTGACGACGAAATCGCTGTCGTAGATCGAATCACCCGGCGCGGCGTTGTCGACCAGGTAAATCAGGCTGCCGTCGGGAGCACGCACCGATGGAATCTCGCGCTCGTTGGGACCGACCAGCCCCCGATAAGGCTGGCCTTTAAAGGCCCGCGCACGCTCCAGCGCCTGATGACCGTCATCGACCCGCAAGGCGGTCGCGCACAGCGACGGGCCGTGGGCCTCGAAAAAACTGTGCGCGAAGGAATAGGGCTCGGCGTTAAGCACGATCTTGATGTCGCCCTGCCCCAACAGGCTGACTGCCTTGGAGCGATGCTGACCCAGTTTGGCGAAACCCAGCCGCTCCAGCCAGCCTGAGAGACGTGCGCCGTGGCTTTCATCAACGGCGAACTCAAGAAACTCCACCCCGTTGTAAGAACTGGCCGGTGGCGGGCTGAACAGGATGTCCGGAACGTTCGCTTCATCCTCTCGGGCCATCAACTGGCGGGTCTTTTCCTCCAGATACAGCAGCGAACGCAAGCCGTCAGCGGCATTGGCGCGCGTCGGGGCCGCGCGGAAGCCATCGTTGAAGACTTCCAGCGACAGCGGGCCGGTGTAGCCCGTGCGCAGGATGGGCGCAAGGAAACCGGCAAGATCGAACTCGCCCTGGCCAGGGAAGCAGCGGAAATGACGGCTCCACTCCAGCACGTCCATGGCCAGAACCGGTGCGTCGGCCATCTGCACGAAGAAAATCTTGTCGCCCGGGATCTGTGCAATTGCACTCGGGTCGCCCTTCAGCGACAGGGTGTGGAAGCTGTCGAGCAGAACACCCAGCGCCGGGTGATCCACCTGGCGCACCAGATTCCAGACCTGCTGCCAGGTGTTGACGTGCCGCCCCCACGCGAGTGCCTCGTAACCGACCCGCAGGCCCCGCGCGCCAGCGTGCTCGGCCAACAGGCTCAGGTCGTCGAGCAGGATATTTTCGTCGCCCACAGAATCGGCGGATGCGTTGCTGCAGACCAGCACCAGATCGGTGCCCAGTTCCTGCATCAGGTCGAATTTGCGCTCGGCGCGGTCCACGTTGCGCTGCAGGCGATCACGGCGGCAACCTTCAAAGTCGCGGAACGGCTGAAACAGCGTGATGGCAATGCCCAGATCGGCACACATTTGCCGGACGTTGCGCGGGCTGCCGTCGTAGTACAAAAGGTCGTTTTCGAAAATTTCGACGCCATCAAAGCCGGCTGCGGCGATGGCCTCGAGCTTTTCGGGCAGAGTACCGCTCAAGGATACGGTGGCAATTGAACGCTGCATGCTTTTCAGCTCCTGGATGAACACGACCCCATGGATCGTGACTGGACAGCACCGCATTCCTGGCCTTTCTCGGCCTTATTCAGAGGTGCGAGTAAAGTATTTCCCTGTCAAAATACTACAGCAACACAAAGTGTACGAACTGGTTAGTTTTACGTTCGATTATCGAACAGAAGCCGTCTTGCTCAATTGACGCTGTACCGCGCAATGCTCAACATCAGCTCCACCTTGCAGCGCAATCAATGGTTTTGATCACGCTTCATCAGCAGCAACCATAACAATTCAAACAACAGGAACATTGCTCATGTGCACCCTTCCCGCTCCGTCCGCCAGTTCGCCCATCCGTCTTTCGCGATTGCAGCCTCTGACAAGCCATCTGGCCAAAAGCCAGGTCGCGCACCTCATCGCCTGAAACAATCCAGCGCACTCGACGGCAACAGCCTGTAAATTATCCGCCCGCAGGATCGTCTCGAAAAGGCCTTGAGCCTCTGACTTTTCGAACCCGGCGACTTCACTTTACATGCCTGACGCTTGAATCGAGTGGACTTCTCAGTCCGACTGTCGCCAGCAGCGCAGTCTTGGAACGGATGGTTAGAACATCATGCTTAATACCCAGACCAACCCTGTCGCCCAGGCCGCCCGTGCGGGCATGGGCGAAAAGATTCGCGGTGCACTCGCCGTGGGCAAGACTCGCTGGGGCATGCTTGCTCTGGTGTTCTTCGCCACTACCCTGAACTACATCGACCGCGCAGCCCTGGGGGTCATGCAGCCGATTCTTGCCAAGGAGATGAGCTGGACGGCGATGGATTACGCCAACATCAACTTCTGGTTCCAGGTCGGTTATGCGGTGGGCTTCGTGCTCCAGGGCCGCTTCATCGACCGTGTCGGCGTCAAGCGCGCGTTCTTCCTGGCGGTTTTGCTGTGGAGCCTGGCAACCGGCGCACACGGCCTGGCCACTTCAGCAGTCGGCTTCATGGTCTGCCG
The DNA here is from genome assembly GCF_014358015.1 of Pseudomonas triticifolii. Lineage (GTDB taxonomy): Bacteria > Pseudomonadota > Gammaproteobacteria > Pseudomonadales > Pseudomonadaceae > Aquipseudomonas > Aquipseudomonas triticifolii. The sequence continues at coordinate 870,176 of NZ_JACONV010000001.1, forward strand.
ATTTATTCTAGGCCTGACAGAAGCAGCCAACTACCCGGCCTGCGTCAAAACCACACGCCTCTGGTTCCCGGCCGGCGAACGTGCGGTTGCCACCGGCATTTTTAACGCCGGGACTAACGTCGGTGCCATGCTGACTCCGGCGCTGTTGCCGCTGATCCTGACGGTCTGGGGCTGGCAGGCTGCTTTCGTGGCGATGGGTTCGCTCGGTCTGATCTGGGTCATCCTGTGGCGCCTGAAGTACTACAACCCCGAAGAACACCCGACCGTCAGCAAGAGCGAGCTGGACTACATCAATCAGGAAGTCGAGCCTGAGCCTGTCAAAATGCCGTTCTCGGCCATCCTGAAGATGCGTGGCACCTGGGCCTTCGCCCTGGCGTATGCGATCACTGCACCGGTGTTCTGGTTCTACCTGTACTGGCTGCCACCGTTCCTCAATCAGCAATACAACCTGGGCATCAGTGTCACTCAGATGGGCATTCCGCTGATTCTCATCTGGCTGACCGCTGACTTTGGCAGCATTGGCGGCGGCATTCTGTCCTCATGGCTGATCGGACGAGGCGTAAGGGCCACCACGGCGCGACTGGTCTCGATGCTGATCTTCGCCATCACCATCTGCAGCGTGGTCTTTGCTGCCAACGCCAGCGGCCTGTGGGTTGCAGTACTGGCCATCTCGCTGGCCGTAGGTGCGCACCAGGCCTGGACCGCCAACATCTGGAGCCTGGTGATGGACTACACGCCCAAACACATGATGAGCACGGTGTTCGGCTTCGGCGGCATGTGTGCAGCCATCGGTGGCATGTTCATGACCCAGATCGTCGGCGCGGTACTGACCGCTACAAACAACAACTACAACGTGTTGTTCACCATGATCCCGGCGATGTACTTCATCGCACTGGTCTGGATGTATTTCATGGCCCCGCGCAAGGTACCGAACCTGAGTCAATGATAGGTAGAGGCACACGAGAAAGGCCCGTTCACGCGAGTGAGCGGGCCTTTTTTTGCCACCTGCTGCGGATAAACAGTCGTCTTCGCAAGCCAGCCCGCTCCGTACTGGCTGCCCAACACCGTGTTTATAGAGCTAAGCGCCTTTACGCCGCTGCTGCCACGCCGCCGCCAGGCCACTCAGGCAGATGATCGCGATGCCTGCCTGTGCCGTCGGCGAGGGCATGTGATCGAACACGATGAACCCCAGCAACCCGGCAAACACGATCTGGCAGTAGCTGAAAGGTGCCAGCATCGCGGGCGCAGCAAAGCGGAACGCCTGGGTCAGCAGCAGGTGCGCCGCCATGCCACAAGCGCCCAGCGCCAGCAGAAATGGCAAATGCTTGAGCGCAGGCACTTCCCAGAAGAACGGCACCAGCGCGCTCATCAACAAGGTATTGAACAAGCCGGCGAAAAAGTTGCTGGTGGTGGGGCTGTCGAAAGGGCTGACCAGTCGGGTCAGCAACTGATAGAGCGCAAAACACAAGGCCGAAGACAGCGGCAGCAGAATCGCGGGCGTAAACAATTCACCGCCCGGGTGAATGATGATCATCACCCCCATGAAGCCGACAATCACCGCAATCCACTGCCCGCGCGTCACCCGCTCGTGCAGCAACGGCACCGATAGCGCGGTGACCAACAGTGGCGCGAGAAAGTTGACCGCCGTGGCCTCGGCCTGCGGAATGAACATCAGGCTACTGGTGAATAACAGACTGGTGCCCAGCAAGGCCAGCGCACGCAATGCCTGCAGCCCAGGGCGCTTGGTACGCAACACACGCAAGCCTGAAGACGGCATGAAGATGCAGGCCATCAGCAGCGTGTGCACCAGATAGCGCGCCCACACCACCAGAATGATCGGGTAAAAGCCGGACAGGTATTTGGAGAGTGTGTCGTGGCTGGCGAACAGAAACGTGGCCAGCAGAATGAAACCGATACCTTTGAGAGGTTGATTGACGCCGGACAGGGGCGTACTGGCAGTGCTCATCGGGCTTCCTTACTCAATTATCGTCGGGCTGAATGTGTACAGGTAGCGCTCGTCAACGAGCATCGCAGCCTGCCTTCGCATCGTCCCGAACAAAATGTTCGAACCGGTTCATTAACGTTCGGTAATCGCCCAAAACCACGCTTTCACAATTGCAGACAGTCTTCTGCCCTTTCACTATCACAGCCAGTTCCACCGACTGAATAACTACAAAAAAGGTCTACCATGCGCCCATCTTTTCGCTGCAAAGTCGTTTGCGGTCTTTCCGCGGCCATCTCGGCCAGCCTGACGCCCACTGTCAGCCACGCTGCAGGCTTCATCGACGATGCCAAGGTGAATCTGAACCTACGCAACTTCTACATCAATCGCAACTTCGTCGACCCGGCCAACGCGCAGAACTATGCCGAGGAGTGGACCCAGAACTTCATCCTCGACGCTCGCTCCGGTTTTACACAGGGTACTGTGGGTTTCGGCGTCGACGTGCTGGGCCTCTACTCGCTCAAGCTGGACGGCGGCAAAGGCACCGGCGGCACACAATTATTGCCGATCCACAGCGACGGACGTCCCGCGGACGACTTCGGACGCCTGGCTGTGGCAGGCAAGGCGCGTTTTTCCAAGACCGAACTGAAAGTCGGTGAATGGATGCCAGTGCTGCCGATTCTGCGCTCCGATGACGGCCGATCCCTGCCGCAGACGTTTCAGGGCGGTCAGATAACGTCCAAAGAGATCGATGGCCTGACCCTCTACGGCGGCCAGTTCCGCGGCAACAGCCCGCGCAACGACGCCAGCATGGAAGACATGTCCATGAACGGTCGTGCGGCCTTCACCTCCGACCGTTTCAACTTCGGTGGCGGCGAATACGTCTTCAACGAGAAACGCACTCAGGTCGGCCTGTGGTACGCAGAGCTTGAAAACATCTACCACCAGCAATACGTCAATCTGCTGCACAGCCAGCCATTGGGCAGCTGGACGCTGGGCGCCAACCTCGGTTACTTCCAGGGCAAGGACGACGGCCAGTCGCTGGCAGGCGATCTGGACAACAAGACCTGGTCGGCCCTGCTCTCGGCCCGCCAAGGCGGCAACACGTTCTACGTGGGCCTGCAGAAGGTCAGCGGCGACAGCGCGTGGATGCGCGTCAACGGCACCAGCGGCGGCACCCTGGCCAACGACAGCTACAACTCCAGCTTCGACAACGCCCGGGAAAAATCCTGGCAACTGCGCCATGACTACGATTTTGCAGGCATGGGCGTGCCCGGTCTGACCCTGATGAACCGCTACATCAGCGGCGAAAACGTGCACACCGGCGCGATCACTGATGGCGAAGAATGGGCGCGCGAAACCGAGCTGGCGTATATGTTCCAGAGCGGCACATTCAAGAGTCTGTCACTCAAGTGGCGCAATTCGACCATGCGTCGCGACTACAGCACCAACCAGTTCGACGAGAACCGCGTGATCGTCAGCTATCCGCTTTCGCTGCTCTGACCCCGCTGGCTCCATGAAAAACGCCGCCGCCGTTCAACACGGCGGCGGCGTTTTCAGTTCAATCCACTCACGCTTGACTCAGCGACTCCACACCCATCTCGTCCCACACCTCTTCAGCCAGGTGAAAGGTAGCGTTGGCCGCTGGAATGCCGCAGTAGATCGCGCTCTGCATCAGCACTTCCTTGATCTCTTCGCGGGTCACGCCATTGTTTTTGGCCGCTTTAAGGTGCAGACGCAGCTCACCTTCGCGGTTCATGCCGATGAGCATGGCGATGGTGATCAGGCTGCGGGTATGCCTTGGCAGGCCGGGACGTGTCCAGATGTCACCCCAGGCATGCCGGGTGATCATTTCCTGAAACTCCTCGTTGAAGGGCGTCAACTTTTTAAGGCTGTTGTCGACATGCGCATCGCCCAACACGGCGCGGCGCACCTGCATGCCGGCCTGGTAACGTTCGTCTTCGGTCATTGCGTGATCCTTGTGTGTTCGGCCACGGCGCGTTCGACCCAACGTCGGGCCTGGCCAAGGTAATGGGCCGGATCGAGCAAACGATCCAGCTCGTCAGAAGAAAGTTGTGCCGTCACCTGAGGGTTTTCGCCCAGCACCTGACGCAGGTGCGCGCCCCGCTCCACGGCCTGACGACAGCTCTGCTCGATCAGATGATGCGCGGCGTCGCGGCCAATACGTTGGGCCAACGCAATGCTGACAGCCTCTGCCAGCACCAGCCCCTGAGTGGACTCCAGGTTGACGCGCATGCGCTCGGCATCGACCTGCAGGCCTGGCACCATGTGCAGCGCCTGCTGCAAGGAACCGGACACCAGGCAACACAGTTCCGGCAGGGTTTCCCATTCGGCATGCCACAAACCCAGGCTGCGCTCGTGCTCCTGAGGCATCGCCGCGAACATCGTCGCGACCAGACCCGGCGCACGTGTCGCTGCGCCGATCATGACAGCAGCCCCAACCGGATTGCGCTTGTGCGGCATGGTCGACGACCCGCCCTTACCCGGCGCAGAAGGCTCGAACACTTCACCCACCTCAGTCTGCATCAACAGACTGACATCGCGGCCCAGTTTCCCCAGGCTGCCGGCGATCAGGCCGAGCCACGCGGCGAACTCCACCAGTCGATCCCGTTGCGTGTGCCAAGGCTGTTCGGGCAGTGCCAGCTGCAGCTCGGCGGCCAGCGCTTGCGCCACGTCGAACGCCTGATCGCCCAAAGCCGCCAGACTGCCTGATGCGCCGCCAAATTGCAGGCACAACAGGCGTGGCTTGATTTCCTGCAAGCGCTCTTGATGGCGCGTGACGGCCCCCAGCCAGCCGGCAATTTTCATCCCCAGCGTGACAGGCGTAGCCTGCTGCAGCCAGGTACGCCCGGCCAGCGGCGTTGCTGCATGGGCCTGTGCCTGTTGCGCCAGCGAAGCGCCCAGTTGAGCCAGGTCGCGCTCCAGCACGTCAATGGCGCTGCGGATCTGCAGAATCAGCCCAGTGTCCATCACGTCCTGACTGGTGGCTCCCATGTGCACATAGCGTTCGGCTTCCGGGCTGTGTGCAGCGATGTGTTTGCCCAGCGCCTTGACCAGCGGAATCGCTGAGTTACCCGCGTTGCCGATGGCAACCGCGAGCTCATCGAAATCGAACAGCCCGGCACGGCAGCTTTGCGTGATATCCGCCACCACGCTCTGCGGAATCAGACCGACCCGGGCTTGAGCCTGCGCCAGTGCCGCCTCGACATCCAGCATGCCCTGTACGCGCCCTTCGTCCGAAAAAATCCGGCGCATGTCAGGCTGCGTGAAATACGCATCGAAAAGTTGATTGCCCGGTCGGTTCACTTCACTGCTCCAGAGTTAAAGGTTTCAAGTGGCGTCCGAATGACTGACCCAGCCCTTGACCAGGATCGCCAGCGCAGCCAGTGCAGCAGGCACCACCAGCGCTGTCAGCACTTGCTCGAAGGTCCAGCCCAGCCCCAGCAGGGTTGCACCGGCCCACGCGCCAAGAATCGCACCGAACCGGCCAATGCCCAGCATCCATGAGACACCGGTGGCGCGGCCCTGAGTCGGGTAGAAGCGCGCCGCCAGCGACGGCATCGCCGATTGCGCGCCGTTGATGCACATGCCTGCGACCAGTACCAGCGTCGCCAGTACCGCCACATTGCCCAGGCTCTGCCCGACCAGCCAGGCGAAAACGCCCGCCAGTGCGTAGGCCACGCCTATCACCTTGTGCGGGTTGTAACGGTCCATTGCCCAGCCGACGCCCACCGCACTGAGCACACCGCCGAACTGAAACAGCGCACCGATGAACGCCGACTGTTCCATGCTCGCGCCGCTGTCACGCATCAGCGTCGGCAGCCAACTGGTCAGCAGGTAAACGATCACCAGCCCCATGAAATACGTCAGCCACAACAGCAAGGTGCCTGCACTGTAAGTACCCGAGAAAATCACTTTCAGCACGTTGCGACTGCTGACAGTCTTCTGCTCGGGCACGCTGAACGCCGTTATACCCGCCACTTCCTTGGGCGCAATCGGTGCCACTACCTTGCGAATCCGCTCGGCACCCCGGTTGCGCACCACCAGAAACCGCGCCGACTCCGGCAGCCAGACCATCAGCACGACCGACAACACCAGCGGCAGAATACCGCCGAGCAGCAACAGGCTGTGCCAGCCCAGACTCGGAATCATCTTGGCAGACACGAAACCGCCGCAAGCCATGCCCAGGTTGAAGCCGCAGAACATGCTGGTGACCAGCAATGACTTGAGACGTTCGGGGGTGTACTCGGACAGCAGCGTGGTCGCGTTGGGCATCGCTGCACCCAGCCCCAGACCGGTGAGCAGGCGCAGCACCAGCAGTTGATCAATGTTGGCGCTATAGGCCGATGCCAGGCTGAACAGCCCGAACAGAAACACTGAAACCACCAACACCACCTTGCGACCGAAACGGTCGGCCAGTGGACCGGAACCCAGCGCGCCGAACACCATGCCGATCAGCGCGGCACTCATTACCGGGCCCAGGCTGGCGCGGTCGATGCCCCAGTCCTGGCTCAGGGCGGGCGCGATGAAGCCCATCGCAGCGGTGTCCAGTCCATCCAGAAAGACGATCAGAAAGCACAGCGCGACGACACGCCACTGATAGCCAGACAAGGGTTGAGCGTTGATGAAAGCCTGCACGTCGAGCGTGCCCGTCGCAGTCCCGCGAGCGGATAGTGTCATGAACATTTCCTTTTATTTTTATTAGCGGCACCTGCGTTTGCAGGCACCGTGTAACGCACGCAGCTTAATCAAAAATCGAAAAACACCGTCTCACCGTCACCCTGCACGCGAATGTCGAACCGATAGGCCGGCTTGCCTTCCACTTCGCAGCGGCGCGCGATCAGCGTCTCGCGGCGCTGCGGTTGCTCAATCAGGTTGAGCACCGGATCAACGACATTGGCCTGCGCTTCGTCGTCGAAATATAGCCGGGTCTGCAAGTGAATATTGATGCCGCGGGCGAACAGGGAAACGTTGATGTGCGACGCCATCGGCACACCGGCCGCGTTGCGCACAGTACCGGGTTTGATCGTTTTCAGAATCCATTGACCGTCATCGGTCGTGGCCGTACGACCGAAGCCGTTGAACAGGTTCGCTGGATCGTATTCGCTGTGATACGCCCCCTCGTGATCGGCCTGCCAGAACTCCAGGTAGGCATCGCGAATCAGGTGGCCGTTGCCATCGAAGACGTTGCCCAGCAGAACAATGTGCTCACCCGGCGCGCCGGGTTTGGCCATTTCGTTCCAGATCTCCAGCTCGCGGGTCGGGTTGCCGGCCACGTGTGGCGCCAGGCCGATGTGCACGTAAGGGCCAGCGGTTTGCGAAGGGGTTTCCTGCAACAGTTGAACGGGCATGTCGGGCCTCCTCAGCAGTTTTCGAAGTGGGTCTTGCGCTGGCCGCGCAGAACAATGTCAAAGCGATATGCCAGGCAATCCATCGGATTGCCCATGCCCAGATCGAGTCTGGCGATCAGGCTTTGCACCGCATCAGGGTTGGCGATGGACTTGACGATCGGGCAGATCGGAATCAGCGGATCACCTTCGAAATACAGCTGGGTGATCAGCCGGGTGGCAATCGACGGGCCGCTGATCGAGACGTGGATGTGCGCCGGACGCCAGTCATTGGGGCCGTTACGCCAAGGGTACGGGCCGGGCTTGACGGTGCGGAAGCTGTAGTTGCCTTCGCTGTCGGTGAGCGCACGCCCCACGCCGCCGAAATTGGGGTCCATGGGCGCCAGGTAGGCATCGCGCTTGTGACGATAGCGACCGCCAGCGTTGGCCTGCCAGATCTCCACCAGCGTGTTGGCGATGGGCTTGCCGTACTGATCGCAGACTCGCCCGGCAACCAGAATGCGTTCACCGATCGGCAGTCCACCGTGGTTGAAATTGAGCAGCAGGTCGTTGTCATGCTGGCCGAACGTAAGGTGCGAAAAATCCGGGCCAGAGGCTTCGGAAACGGACTGAGGGATGCTGACCAGCGCCTGGCGCGGCGAGCGCAGGATCGAGGTCTTGTAATCAGGCGTGAGGGCTTTTGGATGCCAGTTGCGATCACGAATGACGAAGCGGCTGTTGTCCGCGACAGACATGGCGTTCTCCTTGTTATTGGCTTTCTTATGAGCGCGCAGGCGTTAGCACTTGCGCGACAGGCTGTGGCGAAGTGTCGCGTGCTTTACGCATCATCGAAAACTGAAATAACGCCCTTCATCCATAACCAAATGGTTATGCATAGCGCCCGTTGCGATAAGCCTCGCCGACGACCCTCAATTCATCCACGCACCATTGCGCCGCGCGGGTCAGGGGCAAGGCCGGGTTACTGCACAGCCCCACCGAACCGCCAGGCTCGCGGATGCCCATGTCCAGCTCGACCAGCGTACCGCTTTGCAATTCCTGCAACACCGCGTCCAGCGGTGCAATCCAGATCGCATTGCTGCACTGGACATAGCGACGACTCAGCGTCAGTGACAGGGTTTCCAGCCGCTGGCGTGGAGGCTGAATGCCGCACTGCACGAACAGGCTGTCGGCAAACTTGCGAATGGTGGTGCCGGCCAGCGGCAATACCAGCGGGAAATGCTCCAGGCTCTCGCGCTGGAGAGGCGCAGCGAGCAGCGGGTGATCGGTGCGCACCACAAGCGTCATCGATTCGTTGTACAGGTGCTCGAACGTCAGCCCCTGAATCTGCGGGCTGTCAGTCATTCGGCCAACCACCAGATCCAGCTCCCCGACCCGCAATTGTGACAACAGATAAGCGCTGGGACCGGTCATCACGCTGACGATCAACGCCGGATGCTGTGCGTGCAACCGGGCGACGACTTCGGGCACCAACAGACTTTCGGCCGTCGAGAGTACGCCCAGACGCGCCGTCACCGTCTCATGCTCACCGGAGCGCAGGCTGTTCACGCCTTCGCGCAAGGCCTGAACGCTGGGCCCGGCAAAGCGCATGAACGCCACGCCAGCCTCAGTCAGCGCCGCGCCACTTTTGCTGCGCACAAAAAGCGTGGTGGCCAGCAGGGTTTCCAGCTCTTTGAGGGTTTTGGACAGCGCGGGCTGGCTGATCGACAACACATCGCAGGCCCGAGCCAGACTGCCCTGGCGCGCCACTTCAAGAAAGCACACCAGATGGCGAAACTTGATTCGGGTATCGATATTCACTGCGTGTCTTGCCTTGAGGATGAAAAGAAGAGCCGGTCAGTTGCTCAGAAAGGACGCCACCTGGGGCGCATCGAAAGGCCAGTCCAGTTCCTCGCCGGTGTCGACACGGCGCAACACAGGAATGCGCAACTCGTAACGTTCGAACTGCCACTCATCCTCGCAGATGTCGCGCCGCTCAACCAGCAAACCGCACTCGTCAACGAACGGCAGCAACACCGCTTCGGCGATTTCACACAAGTGGCAGTTCAGTGTGCCGAACAGTTGGCACTCAGGCAGCATAGAGCGACCTCCTGTACAAACGCGTAAGGAAACTGCCCCCTATTCTAGGCCCGCCCCGACCGAACGTCGAGGCGACAGACTGCCGGAGCGCGTCTACAACGGCTCGGCCGGAGCACGCCAGTCGGGCTGTTTAAAGGCGCGCTCGGAACCTGAAATCTTTACTGAAATTCGGTCCAGCAGTCGTTCGGCGTTGTACTTGGTCGTGGTGCTGCTGATGGCGATGAACAACAGGCCCACGACCACGGCCGAAGACGGGATTCTTCTGGGAGCATGCCCCTCAAGGCCCAGCAGAAATGCGCCAGCGGCCAGCGAGCCTACCAATGCTCCAGCGATTGCCTCGGCCAGTGGATGAATGAACGGTGCGACGCAAAACGCACTGTAGAGCCAGCCCAACGTCAACCCAAGCGTCGCACCCGCCCAGCGCAGCCGATGATTGAGCTGACGTGCCAGCAGGCTCAAGCTGACGGTGAGAATCAGACAGGTGTTCATGGCATGGCCGCTGAGCACGTAGATGCCCAGGCTTTCGATGGCCATGCCCCAGCCCTTGAACAGCACCTTGCTGAGCACGACTGTCGAATAAGCGAAGAAAATCGTCGCGCCCCACAGCAGCGCCGAGCGCTTCGACCGAGCGGTCCATAGCCATGCGCCGATCACCAGCGCGGCGGGCAGCATGACCGTGATTCCGCCATACGGTGTGATCAGGTGTGGACCCATACGCAGCCTCCTTGATGTACGTGTCTCAACGACGCATAACAGCAGAAGACCTGTGCCTGACGCCACGCAAAGTTTTCTATGCACCCGCTCTGACAGCGTCAGCTTTAAAGCGCCGTTTACCGAACGCGTTGGCACGCTCCAGTACCGGTTTCTCGAAACAACGATAGCCCACCCAGCCGTAGCACACCGTCGCCGACAGCATGAGCAAGGCGAAGAACAGGTTATCCAGATAGCTCTCGGGCCATGCGCCGACCAGACTCCAGACACGCCCGATCACTCCGATGACCAGCACGTGGGACAGATAGACCGTGTAAGACATGTCACCGACGGCCACTAGCGGCGCGGGGACGGTTATCTTCCTGCGCCGCTCTAGAAGGGCCAGCGTCAACACCAACACACCAAAGGTGCTACCCACCGTCAGCATGCGCAACACACCCTGACTGTCGTAAAGCCGATAAGTCGCAATCAGCGGAACGCCGACCAGCAAGGCTGCGAACAACAACGCCCACGTTGCAGACGTCGGCACGCGTTCGCTGTGCCGACCATAAAAGAACAACGCCAGCGCGACGCCGATAATGAACTCCAGGGAATAAGGATGCAGGATGATCTTTAACGCCGGGGCATAGTCCTGCCAGTCCTGCACGAGATTGAACGTCACGATAAGCAACGCCCATGCTCCCATCAGCCAGGGCAGATAACGTTCCTTGAACAGCAGCAACCCGCAAAACACCAGGTAGAACCACAGCTCGAACAGCAGCGACCAGGCCACCATCACCAGCAGCACCTTGTCGTTGGGCAGCAGCAGGAATGACATCAGCAGGTTGGATGAACCATGGCCGCTGTTGACCATGCCTGGCTGCACCAGATAAATCCCAAGGGTGATGAAAAAGTACAGCCAATAGGTCGGGTAGATCCGCGACACCCGGTTGAACAGAAAGCGCCGGGCCTCGACGCCGCTCTGAAACCGCCCGCGACTGACAATCACCATCACGAACCCACTGATGACGAAAAACAGGTCCACCCCGAGCTGAAAGAAATCCAGCGAGGACGGCAACAGGATGTCGCCACCGGAGAATCGCGCCTCGATCGGCATTATGTGAAACAGCACCACACCCAGAACGGCCAGGCCCCTCAATCCTTGCAGCGAGTACAACCGCTCCATGCCCCTCTCCAATCACTGACCGACGCGGCGTCGGTACTTCCAGAATTGCCTTGTGCGGGCACGGCGTACTGCTCAAGCGAACCGAGGCTCGTCAAACACCACTTTGCCCGTTGAAGAACCGCTGTTTTCTGTCGCAGCGAGTTTGCTCGCGAACGCGTCAGGTTACTCACAGATTCGTGCCTGATCGACCGCCTCACCGGTCAGCCACCTGCCGCACTCCGGTGTCGGCTGCGAGGCAGCGCGGTGTAATCCTGCCCATGCACAACGAGCATAGCCAACCGCAGCGATTATGAAACTGCTAAACCATCACCCGGGTTTTTTCTCGAGTCATGCGCTTATGGAGTAAGGTTGCGCAGCTGCAATCGCAAGGATGCGCCGATCTGGCGCAAAGGCGTCTGCATCGCGCACCAGCGCAAGGCGAAATGCTCATCGGCAGCTGACTTGATAAGGTGCCGTAATTGAAATGAACCTTCGCCAATTCCCTGTACTCGAACCATCCATACGCCACCAAACGGAGAACACCATGCCTCGCCAAACCGCACACAATGCTCAGGAAATCCTGATGGCAGACTTCCAGGTCCTGGTCGCTGACACCGAGAAACTGCTGGCGCACACCGCGACCCTCGCAGGCGATCAGGCAGATGAATTGCGTGCCCAGATCCAGGAAAGCCTGCTGCGCGCCAAAGAGACCATCAAGCAGACTGAAGACTCACTGCGCCAACGCGGTGAAGCTGCAATTATCGCCACCGAAGAGTATGTACAGACCAACCCCTGGCAGTCGGTCGGCCTTGCCGCCGGTGCCGGTTTCCTGATCGGCCTGCTGGCCTCAAGGCGTTAAGACCATGACTTTGGGAACGGAATCAGGTCCGCCCAACGCGGACCAAGGCTCTTCACCGCGGCGCCTGGGTGCCGCTTTCCTGGGCTTGCTGCACAGCCATGTCGAGTTGTTCGGCATCGAGTTGCAGGAGCAGAAAGCACGCACTGTCAGTCTGCTGTTGTTTGCAGGACTGGCGCTGGTGTTCGGTCTGTTGCTGCTGACCGGGCTTTCGGCGCTGCTGCTGATCGTGTTGTGGGATAGCTACCGGCTGGCCGGCATTGTCGGTCTGTGTACGTTCTACTTTCTGGCCGCAGTGTTTTGCGGACTTCGATTGAAAGCGGCGATTTTCGACGAGTCCTCACCGTTCCACGCGACCCTTGAAGAACTGGCCAATGACCGCGAGCGACTGCTGCCATGAGCGAACCCAAATCACATCAGGGCAACACCCGCCGCGAGCTGCGTAAGGCGCTGATCCGGCTGCGCATGGAAATGCACCGCCAGGAAATACGCCACGAATCCACCACGCTGATGCAGCCCCTGCAACGTTTCAGGGGTTTGAGAAATGACTGGAAAAGCGCACTGGGCATCCGCCACGCGCCACTGTGGGGAGTGGGTTCGGTCGCGCTGCTGGGCTTCCTGAGCGGCAAGCGGGTCAAGACCGGGCGTACCACCTTTCTCGGCAAGCTGCTCAAACTGGGCATTACCCTGACGCCGCTGATCAAAATAGCCCTGCAAAATCGCGCCCGCAAACGCTAATTCCTCCTGTTGGCTGCATTCTTGCTAACTCCTGCCGTATGAAACCAGGCCCGCTGCGGATCACCGCAGCGGGCCTGGTTCGTATATCGCTATCCCTCAACCACCTTCACCCCTCACTAAGGAAAGCCACGTGATTTCAGGGCAACCTCTTGCCTGCTTTCAGCCGTTCATAGACACCGCCACCGGCCGCATAGCGGGCGTAGAAGCCCTTGGGCGCTTGCGCGACAGCGCAGGGCAGCTGCAATCGGTCGGGCCGCTGTTCAACGACCCACACACCTCTGCCGTAGCACTGCGACGCCTCGACCGCCTGATTCGCGACCATGCGCTGAGCCGTCTGCATGAAGCCCCGCGCGACTGGTTCCTGAGCCTGAACATATCGCCTCGCTGGATCAGCCGATTGCGGCCGGGCCAGGCATTGCCGAGCCTTGCGCAACTGGCGCAGCACGGGGTTCCCGCCGAGCGGGTGGTGTTTGAGATCACCGAGCTGGGCGGCGACATCCATCGCTTGAGCGAAGTGGTTGCTCGTTATAGAGAAGCCGGCGCACGTATCGCGATCGACGACTTCGGTGCCGGGTACTCGCAACTGGACAGGGTTCTGGCGCTGCAACCGGACATTCTCAAACTCGACATGCGCCTGTTTCAGGCCGCGGCTAAAGGCGGCCCAAGCAGCGATGTGGTCAAGGCACTGGCGTTGATGGCCGAGAAAACCGGCTGTTGGATCATCGCTGAGGGTGTGGAGACCGAGGCCGAACTGCATTTCGCACTGGAATGCGGTGCGCGCTATGTTCAGGGTTATCTGTTCGCCAGAGGCGAGCTGGCGTTTTTTGCCGCTGACGCCTTTGTCGCCCGATTCGCCGAGCTGCGCGATCGTTACGTGCTGCACAAAGTCGCAGAGCGTGCACGCCTGATGAGCCTGCGCCAGAGCCTGGCAACCTTGATGGACAGCCTGCAGCGCTGGGCGCAGACGCAGGCACCGATCAGCGCCCTGCCGCAACTGCACGACTATCCCTGGCTGCTGCGTTTCTATCAGTGTGATCGGCATGGCACGCAATTGACCCCCAACCTGGAATGGCGCAACGATGCCTGGCACGCCGACGCCCGGTACCTGGGACACAATTGGTCGTGGCGTCCCTACTTCTATCACCTGCTTGCCGAGGGCTGGCACGAACGTCGGCTGACCCTGTCCAACACCTACCGCGACGCGACCAGCAACCAGTACTGCCTGACAGCAGGCCAGTTCTTTGACGACGGCAATCGCCTGCTTCTGATCGATATCGACGCCGCCGGGATGTGAAGGCCTTGCGGCGCGAGCGTCGAACCGGGAAGCTAGCCCCATACGACTGACGGAGTGAACGCCTTGGATTGGCAAACCCTGCTTAACCGCGAACGACTCGGCAAGACCCTGCACAGCCCTGAAGAGCTGGGACGCAGTCCTTTCCACAAGGACCATGACCGCATCATCTTTTCGGGTGCCTTCCGCCGTCTGGGACGCAAGACCCAGGTTCATCCTGTCACCAGCAACGACCATATCCATACGCGCCTGACCCACTCGCTGGAAGTCAGTTGCGTCGGGCGCTCGCTGGGTATGCGGGTCGGTGAAACCCTGCGCAGCGCCCTGCCCGACTGGTGCGACCCCAGCGATCTGGGCATGGTGATTCAGTCGGCGTGCCTGGCGCATGACATCGGTAACCCGCCGTTTGGCCATTCGGGCGAAGACGCCATTCGCAACTGGTTCAATCACGCGGCCGGACGCGGCTGGCTGGATGCAATGAGCGAAGTCGAACGTAACGACTTCCTGAATTTCGAAGGCAACGCCCAAGGCTTTCGCGTGTTGACGCAACTGGAATACCACCAGTTCGACGGCGGCACCCGCCTGACCTATGCGACGCTGGGCACTTACCTGAAATACCCGTGGACAGCCCGCCACGCGGACTCGCTGGGCTACAAGAAACACAAATTCGGTTGCTATCAAAGCGAGCTGCCGATCCTGGAGCAGATCGCAGCCAAACTTGGCCTGCCGCAGCTTGAGGAACAACGCTGGGCGCGGCATCCGCTGGTATACCTGATGGAGGCAGCCGACGACATCTGCTACGCCCTCATCGACCTTGAAGACGGTCTGGAGATGGACCTACTGGATTACGCAGAAGTCGAATCCCTGCTGCTCGGCCTGGTGGGCGATGACCTGCCGGAGACCTATCGACAGCTCGGTCCCGAGGGTTCGCGGCGACGTAAACTGGCCATCCTGCGTGGCAAGGCCATCGAGCACCTGACCGATGCGGCCGCCAGCGCCTTCGTCGAGCAACAGGACGCCCTGCTCGCAGGCACGCTGCATGGCGATCTGGTGGAACACATGCACGGTCCGGCAAAACGTTGCGTGCTGGACGCCAAGGACATGGCGCGCAAAAAGATTTTCCAGGACAAGCGCAAGACCCTGCATGAGATCGGCGCGTACACCACGCTGGAAATCCTGCTCAACGCCTTTTGCGGTGCGGCGGTGGAGCAGTACGGTGGACGCACACCGTCTTTCAAGCATCGACGCATTCTCGACCTGCTGGGCAGCAGTGCGCCCGATCCCAAAGCCTCCTTGCACGCATCGTTCCTGCGCATGATCGATTTCATCGCTGGCATGACCGACAGTTATGCCACAGAGATGGCCCGGGAAATGACCGGCCGCTCAGGGCAAATCTGAGCGCAGCACACTGTGTGTGCTCAGGCATTAGATGGAGGGCACGGCATCAAGGACAGGCAAGAAGTGCTCATTTGAACCCTTGGGGTCGCTCGCGGCCCCAACGGTTTTTCTTCGGCTTTTAACTCATCTTGCCTTCGCTCACGACAGGCCTTACAAGCTGTTAGGGTGAGTCCTACATGCTTATAGGACGAATCCTATCGCAGCCTTTCCGGCTACCCCCCAATAATCCCGCCACTTCAATGGCCGAACCGGTGAGGTGCCCAACTGTCTGCGCCACTGGAGGCCGCAGGCAGGTATCGCCCCGGCTCGCTTCTTCCCTGCTTCGTCAGCACTCAGCCGGAAAACTCATGTTCAAGCACAATCTGCGAATCCTGTTGGTGGAGGATCATCCTTTTCAGCTGATCGCCACGCAAATCCTGCTCAACAACCAAGGCTACTTTCTGCTTACCCCGGTGCTCACGGCTGGCGAAGCCATGGCGGCCATGGAACGAAGCCCGCAACCTTACGACCTCATCCTGTGTGATCAGGGCCTGCCGGATCAGCCCGGCCTGGATCTGATCAGCGAAGCGTTCAGAAGAGGTCTGGCACGTCAGGCCATTGTTCTGAGTGGCTTGCCCGCTCCGCAACTGCTGGATCTGGAGTCACTGGCAAGCGAGCAAGGTGTGCCGTTGCTGGGCTGCCTGAGCAAACCACTGCATGGGCCGGATCTTGTACGCCTGCTGGCCGAACCGCCTCTGACGCCCTGACACGGCCTGCAGCTATCGACGATCCGACGTGCGAAGTGCAATGTCGGCCGGGGACATGCCTGCGCCGGATAACCGACAGTACCTCGGGAAATCGGCGACAACCATGAAGGCTAATTCCCAAACGCAATAAACAGGGGTGTAACACTTAAACTAATCATCACACTGAAGCGCGACATGCTTTTAAACAAAGCGCAATAAAAGTAGGCATTTACGTACTCCGATACTCTAAATACTGTAGGAACTTTCCTATATATGCCTGCCGACCAAGTCTCTTCATGTGCCTGCCCGAACATCTGAGCTAAGGTGCGCGCTTTCTTCGCTGCTTGTATGGATTGAAATATGAACTCAGTTTTTATCATCGACGACCACCCTGTTGTTCGACTGGCTGTGAGAATGCTACTCGAGAACGAGAACTACGAGGTCGTTGGCGAGACCGATAATGGTGTGGATGCCATGCAGATGGTCCGCGAATGCATGCCGGACCTGATCATTCTCGACATCAGCATTCCCAAGCTCGATGGCCTGGAAGTACTGGCCCGCTTCAACACCATGGGCCTGCCCTCCAAAATCCTGGTGCTGACTTCCCAGACCCCCAAACTGTTCGCCATCCGCTGCATGCAGTCAGGTGCTGCCGGCTACGTGTGCAAGCAGGAAGATCTCAGCGAATTGCTGAGTTCGGTGAAAGCGGTATTATCCGGCTACAATTACTTCCCCAGCCAGGCACTGGCGCCCGCTGTTCGTGAAGATGGGCATCCCAGCGAAATCGAACTGTTCAAGTTGGTCAACGATCGCGAATTGATGGTGTTGCAACTGTTTGCGCAGGGCCGTTCCAACAAGGAAATAGCCAAAGGCATGTTCCTCAGCAACAAGACGGTCAGCACATACAAAACGCGACTGATGCAGAAACTGAAAACAAAGACCTTGGTAGAACTTATCGAGATGGCAAAACGCAACGCGCTAGTGTGAGAGACCGGATGTCCAAGCGCTTCAAGCATTTCCTGATACTGGCCACCAGCCTGTTCCTGGGCTGGGGCATGCAAGCCCGCCTCGAGGCCGCCGACAGCTACACCCTGCTCGGCCGTTCAAGCCCGGCTCACATGGACGTGAAGCTGGAAAGCCCGCAGTGGCAATGGGTGCGCAGCAAGCGCGAGCTGATCCTCGGCACCTCGGCACCCGACTACCCTCCCTTCGACATCACTGTCTCTGGCAACGACTACGAAGGCATTACGGCAGATTACGCGGGCATCATTTCCCGAGTACTGGACCTGCCCGTCCGGATCCAGCGGTTCGACACACGGGACGCGGCAATGAGAGCCCTGATCGACGGTCAGATCGATCTGCTGGGCACGGCCAATGGATTCGAGGCCAAAGACCGTGACATCCTTCTGTCGCAACCCTATTCGGTGGATCAACCGGTACTGGTCACACGCATAGGGGAAAAGCGGCCTCTGACTGATGGGCTGCTGGGCATGCGTCTGAGCATGGTCTATCACTACCTGCCCCTGTCCGACGTCAAGGCGACCTACCCGAACGCTACCCTGCGTACCTATCCGTCCTTTCAAAGCGCGATAAACGCTGTTGCCTTCAATCAGGCAGACGTATTTCTGGGCGATACCATCTCGACCCAGTACGTGATCAACAAGGGTTATCTGAACAATGTACGGATGGCCAACTTTGGCAAGCATGAGGCCGATGGCTTCAGTTTCGCCGTCCGGCAGGAAAACACACTATTGCTGGGCATCATCAACCAGACACTCAAGGCCATACCTGTCGAAGAGCGCATCGACATTTCCAAGCGCTGGAGCGCGGGCAGCGACCTGCTGCTCACTGACCAGAAGCTGCAACTGACCCAGCGAGAGGAACGCTGGATTGCCCAGCATCCGACGGTGCGCGTCCTCGTCAACGAGGTCTATGCACCCCTGACATTCTTCGATACCTCGGGCAACTTCCGTGGCATCACGGCAGAGGTACTTGAGCAGATACGCTTGCGGACCGGGCTGAGGTTCGAAATTCAGCGCGCGGCAAGTCTGGGCGACATGATGAATCAGGTCAGTCAGGGTCAGGCAGACATGATCGGTGCACTGGATTCCAGCGACGAACGCGAGGACCAGCTGACGTTCAGCCGCCCCTATATCGACACCTCTTTCGTCCTCGTAACGCGCAAGGATACCGGCTCGCCGATCCATCTGGAGCAACTGAAAGGCAAGCGACTGTCGGTCACCCGAGGCAGCTCACTTTTGAACTGGCTACGCCGTGAGCACCCTGAAATCGTGGCGGTTGAAGTCGACAATCCGTTCCAGGCGCTGGACATGCTGGCACTTGGCAGAACCGAAGGCACCGTCACCTCGCTGCTCAGCGCCAACTACTTTCTGTCATCGGGCATTTTCGGCGATCGATTGCAGATCACCGCCACAGCCGGCGAGGATCCGGCGTTGATTTCCATGGCCACCTCCCGCAACGCCACTGAACTGAGTTCGATCCTCGACAAGGCGCTGGCCAGTATCGCGCCCCAAGAAATGGCCGTGATCAACAATCGCTGGCGCTCCTACTCACCTGCCGGTGCCAACTGGCACGACTACCAGCGACTGATCTACCAGATTCTGACCGGAGCCGGACTCCTGCTGATCGGCCTGCTGGCATGGAACGCCTACATGCGTCGCCAGATCAAGCAGCGCGAGGCAGCGGAACGAGCGCTTGGCGATCAGTTCGAGTTCATGCGGGCACTGGTCGATGGCACGCCTCACCCCATTTACGTGCGTGACCGGGAAGGCCTGCTGCGCATGTGCAACGACAGCTACCTGACAGCGTTCACGGCGCAACGCGAGGACATTATTGGCAAGAGCGCCACCGAGGGTATTTTCAGCAACACATTCGAAGCAAAGGAATACGCCGCCGACTACCAGCGCGTGATGGACAGCAACACCGCGATGGTTCTGGATCGCACGTTGCATATCGGCGATCGGGAGCTGACCATCTATCACTGGATTTTGCCCTTCCGTGACACGCTGGGTGAAGTGCAAGGCATCATTGGCGGCTGGATCGACATCAGCGAGCGCCGCCAGCTCATCGAGGATCTGCAGACAGCCAAGGAACAGGCCGATGCCGCCAGCCGCGCCAAGAGCACGTTCCTGACCACCATGAGCCACGAGATCCGCACCCCCATGAATGCGGTCATCGGCATGCTTGAACTGGCGCTCAAGCGCGCCGATCAGGGTGAACTGGACCGATCGGCGATCGAAGTCGCCTACGGGTCGGCAAAGGAACTGCTGGACCTGATCGGCGATATTCTCGACATCGCCCGCATCGAATCCGGTCGATTGGCGCTAAACCCGGAACGCGCCAATCTCAGGCAACTGGTGGAATCGGTCGTGAGGGTCTTCGAGGGGTTGGCACGACAGAAAAATCTGGTCCTGGCGCTTGAACTGGACAGCCGGATCAATACCGACGTACTGCTTGACCCGTTACGCTTCAAGCAGATCCTCTCGAATCTGGTCAGCAATGCCATCAAATTTACCCAGCGAGGTGAAGTCAGGGTCGTGCTGCAAGCCAGCGAGATCCCCGACTCCAGCCAGCTAAAGCTCCATGTCACCGTGCAGGACAGCGGCATCGGCATCAGCGCCGAAGACCAGCGCAGGCTATTCGAGCCCTTTGCCCAGGTCGACAACAACGGCCAGATGGCCCGTACCGGTGCAGGCCTGGGGCTGGTCATCTGTCGCAGCCTGTGCGAGATGATGGGTGGCACCCTGACGCTGACCAGCGAACCGGGAAACGGCACGCAGATCAACATGCACCTGCTGCTCACTCCGCTGGACCCGGCCCTCAACCTTCCTGTACAGCGTGATCCGCCGCCAGCAGCGGCCCACGTTCTGCACATCCTGATCGTCGATGACCACCCGGCCAATCGGTTGCTGCTCTGCGAGCAACTGGGTTTTCTGGGGCATCGCTGCGAGGTCGCCGAGAACGGTGCACAAGGACTGGAGCGCTGGATGGGCAACCACTTCGATCTGGTGGTCGCCGATTGCAATATGCCGGTCATGAACGGTTACGATCTGACCCGTGGCATACGCGCTCATGAACAATCCCTCACGCTTGAGCCATGCCCGGTCTGGGGTTTCACGGCCAACGCTCAGCCTGAAGAAATCCACCGGTGCCTGGACGCGGGAATGAACGATTGCCTGTTCAAACCCATCAGCCTGGCGCTGCTCAGCGAAAAACTGGCTCATCTGGAGCCGGTTGTACATACAGCACCCGCCTTTAACCTGAGCAGCGTCCACAGCCTGACGGGCGAGCGTCCCGAGATGGTCAAGCGCCTGCTTGCCCAACTCCTTCAGAGCAACCGGGAGGATCGACAATTGCTCACTACCCTCATGCTTGAAGGCCATCGTGACGATGTTCGTGAAATGGCCCACCGCATAAAGGGTGCCGCCCGCATCATCAGCGCCGCTCAGGTAGTCAAGGCCTGCGACGCGCTTGAGGCGGCCTGTGAGCCAGACGCAACTGACGCCCAGCTGCAAGCTGCCCACGAGGTGGTCAATACGACCATGATCGAACTTGAACGGGCACTGGTCGCCCAACAAAGCAAGGCCGAAACACCCGGGCATACCGCGCCTTGACGCTGGATCTGCCAGTCCAGCTACACCTGCATCACAGTCGCCTGCAGGTAACAAAATGCAGGTCGCTGTGCACTCATTCGGGCATCACCCCCTTGAAACTGGTAAAGTGCGCCGCGTAATTACTCAAGAGGAATGTTTCATGGCCACTAACCGCTCCCGCCGTCTGCGCAAAAAACTGTGTGTGGACGAGTTCCAGGAATTGGGGTTCGAACTTAACCTGGGCTTCAAGGAAGATCTGGCTGACGAGGCAATCGATGCATTCCTCGACGCGTTCCTGACTGAAGCGATGGACGCAAACGGGCTCGACTACGTCGGTGGCGATGACTACGGTCTGGTCTGCCTGGCCAAGCGTGGTTCGGTCACTGAAGAGCAGCGCCACATCGTTGAAGCCTGGCTCAAAGGCCGCGACGAAGTGAACAGCGTAGAAGTCAGCCCGTTGCTTGACGCCTGGTACCCAGAAAAGCCGATCAATCAGGCTGCCTGATACCTTCGAAGCGCACTGATGTTCGGTAGGGCCATCCTCTGTGATGGCCCTATTTTTTTGCGCCACGCCTGCCTTAAATCCTGTCGATGCCTGCCCCAAGACGCGCATCACCTGAAGATGGCCTGTCAGAAGCTTGAAAAAATAGCGTTTTCCTGACGCCTGCCCCATCACATGCCGACCCTGCTTGGGGCATAATGCCGCACGCCTGGGCGCAGGTGGCAGCAGAGCAACGCCCCCCCTGCGCACCCTTTGCGTTTTCGCACGTTCATTTTTGCGTGTTCGACTATTCGTTTTCGCCGTTCGTTGTATTCATTTTTTCACGGGTTTTGATTTTTCAACGGTTTTGAATTTTCACTATAGTTACGCCACGGCAGTGACCCGAACCGTTCAAGTTACCCAATAGTCAGCGACTGGTTACCGAGGGCATTCATCCACGCCCTCATTTTTGTTTCCCCTTATGCAGTAGGGTTTTATTCATGATCAAGCCGTTTCGCTCTCTTCTGATCGCTACTTTGCTCGTTCCCATGGCCTTTACCGTCAATGCGGCCGTCATCAACACCACACTGTCCCCCAAGGTTCAACAGGCCCTCAAGGCCAGCAAACTCGGCGATGACGCACTGTCGCTGGTCATGCTGCCGCTCAATGGTCCCGGCACGCCGACTGTGTTCAATGCTGACGTATCGGTGAACCCGGCCTCCACCATGAAGCTGATTACCACCTACGCGGCACTGGAAATCCTCGGCCCTACCCACCAGTGGAAAACCGAATTCTTCACCGACGGCACCCTGAGCAACGGCGTGCTGCGCGGCAACCTGTACCTCAAGGGCGGCGGTGACCCAAAGCTGAACATGGAAAAGCTCTGGCTGCTGATGCGCGACCTGCGTGCCAATGGCGTGCAGCAGGTCACCGGCGATCTGGTGCTGGATCGCAGTCATTTCGTACAACCGCAATTGCCGGTGTTCAACGATGACGGCAACGACGACAACAAGCCGTTTCTGGTCAAACCGGACTCGCTGATGGTCAACCTCAAGGCCCTGCGCTTTATTACCCGCAACGATGACGGCCGCATCCTGGTGTCGGTCGAACCGCCCATCGCCACGATTCAGGTCGACAATCAGGTCAAGGCTGTCGCGTCCAGGCAGTGTACGGGCGATGTGCGCTACAACCCGGTGACCCAGCCTGACGGCAGCGTCAAGGTGACGGTGACCGGTCAACTGGGCAATGGCTGCAACTCCCAGACTTACCTGTCGCTATTGGACCACCCGACCTACGCAGCAGGTGCCGTACGCGCGATCTGGCAGGAGCTGGGCGGCACCATTCAGGGCAAGGACCGTGTCGATGTCGTGCCGGGCAACGCCAAGCTGCTGGCCAAGGCGTTTTCTCCGGACCTTGTGGAAGTCATTCGCGACATCAACAAGTACAGCAACAACACCATGGCGCAGCAGCTGTTTCTCAGCCTGGGTGAAGAATTTCGCAGTGACGCAGACGGCGATGACGCCAAGGCCGCGCAGCGGGTGATTCGCGGCTGGCTGGCGAAAAAAGGCATCACAGCGCCACATCTGGTGATGGAGAACGGCTCAGGTCTGTCCCGCGCCGAACGCGTCAGCGCGCGTGAAATGGCCGTGATTCTACAAGCGGCGTGGCGCAGCCCATACGCCGCCGAGTTCATGAGCTCGATGCCATTAGCGGGTCTGGACGGCACCATGCGCAAACGCCTGAAACGCACTCCGTTGCTGGGTGAGGCGCACATCAAGACCGGCACACTCAATACTGTACGTGCCATTGCAGGCTTCAGCCGCGACAGTAACGGCAATACTTGGGCTGTCGTGGCAATTCTCAACGATCCACGCCCGTTCGGTGCATCCTCGGTGCTCGACGAGGTACTGGTCGACCTCTACCGTCAGCCCAAGCTGGGCAATACCACGGTGTCGATCCAGCAGCCCTGACACCACCTGACCCGCGCTGTACGTAACGTCGGCGAGTGCAGCCACTTTACGTACAAAGCCTGCGACAAAGCGCAGCGGCCTGACTCCGATCAGGCCTGCTCTGGCTCTACCTTGTCACGGCCCGACTGCTTGGCCGCGTAAACGCCCGAATCGGCGCGCTGCAGCATCGCGTCTATCCCTTCGCCTTCGCGCCAACTGGCAATTCCGAAGCTCGCAGTCACACGGCCCACGCCCTCGATATCAGCACAACCCAACTCGTCTCGCAGGCTCAGGGCCAACTGATAGGCGTGGCTGCCTTGTGTTCCAGGGCACAGCACCATGAACTCTTCGCCGCCCAACCTGCAAAAAACGTCATCGGTGCGCAGGCGCTGAGTGATTCGCTGCGAGACCGCCTTGAGCACCAGATCCCCCATACCATGCCCGAATCGGTCATTGATGCGTTTGAAATGGTCGATATCGAGCATGATGATCGACAGGTCCCCACCTTTCCTGTCGATACGCTTGAGCTCGGCCTGCAACCGATCCTGAAAATAACGCCGATTGAAGGCTCCCGTTAGTACATCGGTCACAGACAGTGCACGCAGCTCCTGCTCGACTCGCTTGAGGTCTGAGATGTCGGACACGAACCCGTGCCACAACACAGCACCGCCCTCCAACTGTTCAGGCGTTGAGGCAGCGCGCAGCCAGCGCAAGCCTTTCTTGGGCAACTGCACGCGATACTCTTCGCTCCAGGGTGTCAGTTGTTGGGCGCTGGGAACGATCGACCCCCTGATCCTGAGCAGATCCGTCGGGTGAATACGGCGCAGCAGGATTTCAGCATCGACCAATAGCTGCGCCTCATCCAGCTCAAACAACTCGCACATGCCAGCGCTGACGTACCTGAAACGCGATTGGCCATCGGCATCGAGCTGGAACTGATAGATACCGCCCGGAACCTGCGAACTCAGCTTCTTCAGCAGCTGTCCCTGGGCCTCCAGTGCGTCGTGCACCCGTCGATGCTCGGTCATGTCCGTACACACGGCCAGGCAGCCGGTCCAATGCCCCTGATCATCACGCATGGCAGTGACCAGCATGCTGACCACCAGCGTCGTCCCGTCACGTCGTCGAAAGATCAGCTCGCGTGCCGAATGGCTTCCGTCCTGCGAGGCCGCCGTCAGCATGTCCTGCAAGAGCACAGTGTCGCCGTCGCCACTGGCGGCGGTTGACGCTGGCTGCTGAAAGTCCTTGAGCATGAACCGGCCCAGCACCTCTTTATCCGAATAACCGAGCATTCTCTGAGCGCCCACGTTGAACGTGCTGATGACGCCATTCAGGTCGGTGGCAATGATCGCCACCTCGGTCGCGGCATCCAACACGTTGCGCAACTGGCCATTGGCGACCCGCAGTTGCTGCTCGCTCGCACGCAGCTCACGCGTGCGCAGATCCACCCGCAGAAGCGCTCGCTGACGCTGGCCAATGAGGCTGTAGAGCAGTGCACTGAGCATCAGGCTCAGCAAGCCACCGAGCAAGATGATGTTGTCAGTGGTCATCCGGTTGTTTTTCTGGAACAGTTTGGAGGGCCGGACTTCCAGCAGATAATCCCGATCACCAAAGCTCAGCACGGTACTCTGATAAAGGCCATCGGCAATGCCGACAACAGACGACTGGTAAACCTGTTCAGGTGTCGGCTGTACGCTCAGGTCAGTAAGCGTGATTGCCAGATTGTCCCGTTCAGTGGGTCCGACACTCATCAACTGGGCAAGGCTGATGACCGCTGTAAGCATGCCTCGGAGTGCGGGTGGTTGATCGGGTAAAGGACTGGCGGAAAACACAGGGGCGACCAACAGCACGCCCAGACTGTCCGTAGGATCGAGTGCCAGCAGTTTGATGCGTGGCGTCGCAACGACGTGGTTGAGCTGTCGCGCCCGGTCCACCGCAAGACGTCGTATCGGCTCAGAATAAATATCGAAACCCAACGGCGGCGGGATCTTGCTCAGCGAATCGATATACAGGACCGGAAAGTATTCGGCACGCTCGCCTGCGGGGGTCAACAGGCCATTCTCATCAAGCTCACGGATGGAAAACTCAGGCAATCCCCGGCTGCGCATCGACTGCTCGAACCCGGCCCGCTCGGCCTGAGTCACCCTTGGGTTCCAGGCATACGCCTGAGTGCCCACCAACAGTGGTGCAACGAAGCCGTCGTATTCGGCTTTATCGACCTGCTCTGAGAAAAGAAAGAAGCGGCGGACGGTGTCCAGCCTGCTGACCTGACGGTCAAGACGCTCCTGAATACGGCTGAAGCGCTCGGAGGCCAGGATGTCGAAACGCTGCCGCAACTGGTATTGGTAATGGTCATGGTCAGCCAGCGCCAGCATGAGCGTCAGCGCGGCACCGACCACAAACGTCAGGACCGCAACCAGCCACGCTGAAACCTGCTCGCTGATGAAGCCCAGCACCCTGAGCCTGAACCTTTTCGCCACCATAGACACAACTCATGACGCCAACAGGGTGTTGCGCCACGCTGGCTGTGCATTGTTTATAGCTATTCGCCAGTAATTTGCCTAGTGGGTGATGAACGAACCTGTGCACTCAGTGCACAGATTCGTTGTTCACACCGTGCATCACGCGCGCGCAGTGATCTTCCAGGCCCGGTGAATCTTGCTGTTGCGGGCAAAATCCTGGTCGATGGTCTGCGCAGTGATCTCCTCCACGGCATAACGCTGGCCCAGGTTTTCGTCGAGCACGAACTTGCGGAAGTTGTTGGAGAAATACAGCACGCCACCCGGTGCCAGACGCGCCATGGCCAGGTCGATCAACTCGACCTGATCACGCTGCACGTCGAACACGCCTTCCATGCGCTTGGAGTTGGAGAACGTCGGCGGATCAATAAAGATCAGGTCGTACTCTTCACGACAAGCCTGCAGCCAGACCGTAACGTCGCTCTGCTCCAGACGGTTCTTGTCGGAGAAACCATTAAGCGACAGGTTGCGACGCGCCCAGTCCAGGTAAGTACGCGACAGGTCGACGCTGGTGGTGCTGCGCGCACCGCCCTTGGCCGCGTGAACGCTAGCGGTTGCGGTATAGGCAAACAGGTTGAGGAAGCGCTTGCCAGCGGCCTCACGCTGGATGCGCATGCGCATCGGGCGATGATCGAGGAACAGCCCGGTGTCCAGGTAATCGGTCAGGTTGACCAGCAGCTTGACGCCGCCTTCGCTGACTTCCAGGAACTGACCCTGTGCGCTCTGGCGTTCGTACTGACGAGTACCGCTCTGACGCTCGCGACGCTTGATCACCACACGGCTCTTGTCGATGTTCAGCGCCTGGGGAATGGCCGCCAGCGCGTCGAACAGACGGGCCGAGGCTTTCTCTGGGTCGATGGACTTGGGCGCAGCGTATTCCTGCACATGCACCCAATCGTGATACAGGTCGATGGCCATCGAGTACTCGGGCATGTCGGCGTCGTACACGCGATAGCAGTCGATGCCCTCGCGGCGCACCCACTTGCCCATCAGCTTGAGGTTCTTCTGCAGACGATTGGCAAACATCTGCCCGCCTTCGCTCAAACGGGCCTGCTCGACCACCACAGGGGCAGGCTTGATCGGGTTGCCGTTCTTGTTGAATTTCTTCTCGACTTCAACCTCGGCCTCGACCGGGGTTTCGCGCTCGATCTGACGTTGTTCCGGGGTGCGGCGCTCGCCGGTGACGAACTGGTCCGGCAGCACCTTGATCAGCAGCAACTTGCAGGGAAGCGCGCCGTTCCAGAACGAATACTGCTTGTGGCTGCGAATGCCCATGCGCTTGCCCAGGTCAGGCGCGCCGGTGAATACGGCGGCTTCCCAGTTCAGGCAGGACTGACGCAGACGCTCGCCCAGGTTCTGGTAGAGATACAGCAGGCTGGCTTCGTCGCCCAGACGCTCGCCATACGGCGGGTTGCAGATGACCAGACCTTTCTGATTCTGATCCGGCCGCGGCTCGAAGGTCGCGACTTCGCCCTGATAGACCTTGATCCAGTCGCTCAGCCCTGCGCGCTCGATGTTGTTGCGCGCAGGCTGAATCAGACGCGGGTCGGCCTCGTAGCCACGAATCCACAGAGGGGGCTTGGCAAGGCCGGCCTCGGCACGCGCCAGCGCCTCGTCATGCAGCTTGCGCCACAGGGCCGGAACGTGGCCCAGCCAGGCAGAGAACCCCCAGCGCTCACGCTTGATGTTCGGTGCAATATCGGCAGCAATCAGGCCGGCCTCAACCAGAAAGGTGCCCACACCACACATGGGGTCGGCCAGCGCGCCGCCTTCGGCTGCGATGCGCGGCCACCCGGCACGGACAAGGATGGCCGCAGCAAGGTTTTCTTTCAGGGGAGCAGCACCCTGCTGCAAACGATAACCACGCTGGTGCAGGCTATGGCCGGACAGGTCCAGTGACAGAATCGCTTCGCCGCGATCCAGGCGCAGGTGCACGCGCAGATCGGGATTGATCTTGTCCACCGAGGGGCGTTCACCGTCAGGCGTGCGCAGCTTGTCGACAATCGCATCCTTGACCTTCAGCGCACCGAAGTGGGTGTTGTCGATGCCCGACCCGTGACCGCTGAATTCCACGGCAATGGTGCCGTCCGACTCGAGATGATCATGCCATTCGACGTCGAGAACGCCGTGGTACAGGTCTTCGGCGTCCTTCATCGGGAAGCGTTTGAGCACCAGCAACACGCGGTTGGCAAGACGGGACCACAGGCACAGCCGGTAAGCGGTCTCCATGTCGGCCGAGCCGCGAATCGCCGAGGTGTGTTCGCGGGTGTCCTCAAGGCCGAGTGCCGTGGCCTCTTCAGCCAGCAGTCCTTCAAGACCTTTGGGGCAAGTGAGGAAAAGTTCGTAGCGATCCGACATGTGTATTCCAGGGCCTGAGCCGTCAGCGGCGGGCAACGCATTGCCCGACCAGATTTTAAACAGGCGCCTTTCTTGGAGTACGCCTGCGTGGCACGTTAAATGTGCCGGTCCGCTGCATCAACCTGCCATGTGATCAAGGCAGCGTCGGTGCAGCAGTTTTCAATACATTTCTGTCTTCACATAGCTTTCCTATATGAAGAACGAACATTCAACCCGACGAAGTGGGAAACAAAAAGTCACATCCCGACCCTTCGTCGAATTTGCAGTTAAAACATTCAGCCATCACCTGCAGCTGAGACGCGCTCTCAGTTCGGCCTGAAACGCCCGCGTCAAAAGGCTTACGTCAAAAATCGGTAGTGAAACCCGACCTTGCTTATCACTCGACAGACCTAAATGTGACGTGCTTATGACAAAACGGTCATTCACAGGACACGGCGCTTTGGTTAGAAATCACCTCAGGTCATCTCCGCAACGGATTTGACACCAAGGCCCGCGACGCCGGCAGCGGGCACCTTTCTGCCCGACCTCACCATGAGGTCTCAGGGATATAACAGTCAACAGACGAGGGCAATACCCTATGAGAAGACTTAAGCGTGATCCGTTGGAAAGAGCATTTTTACGCGGATATCAATACGGCGTTCATGGTAAATCCCGTGAGCTTTGCCCTTTTACTCTACCGTCAGTACGCCAGGCATGGATCAATGGTTGGCGAGAAGGACGCGGCGACAACTGGGACGGTATGACCGGCACTGCGGGAATCCACAGACTCAACGAACTTCACGCGGTCGGATAAGGCGCTTCTGGAGACACAGGCCCCGACCAGTCCATCATCAAGGCTTTATTGACTGACCATCTACACCCATACCATGCACGCCCCATCCGGGCGGCGGGCCAAAAGCCCAGGGGCTCTTCAGGAGCCCCTTTTTTTGCCTGCGATTCAGCCCCGCTCGCGCGGCATCGCCGCAATTGCATCCACCGATTCGCGAATCAATGCCGGCCCCTTATAGATGAAGCCAGAATAGATCTGCACCAGACTCGCACCCGCCGCGATCTTCTCTGCAGCGTGACGTCCCTCGGTGATACCGCCCGCCGCGATGATCGGCATGCGACCTGCCAACTCACCCGCCAGTATCTTCACGGTGTGAGTGCTCTTCTCGCGCACCGGAGCGCCCGACAGACCGCCCGCCTCGTCTGCATGCGGCAGCCCTTCGACGCCTTCGCGGCTAAGGGTGGTGTTGGTCGCGATGACAGCATCCATGCCGGATTCGATCAGCGCAGTGGCGACCAGCACGGTTTCTTCATCGGTCATGTCCGGGGCGATCTTGATCGCCAGTGGCACACGCTTGCCATGGCGCTGCGTGAGCTCCTGCTGGCGCAGGCTAAGCGCCTCGAGTAGCTGCTTGAGCGAATCACCGAATTGCAGGCTGCGCAGGCCCGGTGTGTTCGGCGAGCTGACATTGACCGTTACGTAGCTGGCATGGTCGTAGACCTTGTCCAGACAGATCAGGTAATCGTCCACCGCACGCTCGACCGGCGTGTCGAAATTCTTGCCGATGTTGATGCCCAGAATGCCGGTGTATTTCGCAGCCTTGACACGGCTGACCAGATTGTCGACGCCCAGGTTGTTGAAGCCCATCCGGTTGATGATGGCTTCTGCGTGAGGCAAGCGAAAGATCCGCGGCTTGGGGTTACCTGGCTGAGGACGCGGCGTGACCGTGCCGATCTCTACAAAGCCGAAGCCCAGTTGAGCGAAGCCGTCGATGGCCGCGCCATTCTTGTCCAGGCCTGCCGCCAGTCCCACCGGATTGGGAAATTCAAGCCCCATCACGTTGACCGGCACCTTCGCCGGCGCCTTGCTCAACAGGCCATTGAGGCCCAGCCGCCCGCCAGCACCGATCAGGTCCAGCGACAGGTCATGGGAAGTTTCCGGGGAAAGTTTGAACAGTAACTGGCGGGCCAGGTTATACATGGGCGGGCTAGGCTCGTGAGAAGCTGAATTCAGGGCCGCGATTATAGCCGTGTGAAGGGCCCGCACGCGAGGCATGCAAAAAACTTGTTACCCTGACTCATCGAGCACTGGCATATGCCTTGCTTGAAACCATTATCGGCACGCGTTCCAACGAAGGAGCGGTGCCCGGACAACGGCGTCGCTCCAGCCCTTGCATCGTGCAACGGGCTGGGCGACGCCTTTTTTCTGGATGTCCCTGATGAAGCACTCGGTATGAACGAACCAACAAGCAATGCGCTGGACTGGGTAACCGGCAGCGATGCGCCCGAGATGAACAGCCTGGATGTGGGTTTCATGGCGTTGACCGACTGTGCTTCGCTGGTCGTGGCGGCTACACAGGGCTTCGCCCAGCCGTATGGACTGACCCTGAACCTCAAGCGCCAGAGTTCCTGGGCGAGCCTGCGAGACAAGCTGATCAGCGGCCAGCTCCAGGCAGCCCACAGCCTCTACGGGATGATCTATGCCGTAGAACTGGGCATCAGCGGCGGCCCGGCCAAAGACATGGCGATCCTCATGGGTCTCAACCAGAACGGTCAGTGCATCAACCTGTCGCGCGGCCTTCAGGACAGTGGCGTGGTCACTCCTGAAGCACTGGACAAACGTGTGCACCAAAGCGGCCCGAAACTGACCTTTGCCCAGACATTCCCGACCGGCAATCACGCCATGTGGCTTTATTACTGGCTCGCCAGCCAGGGTATTCATCCGCTGGACGACGTGAACAGTGTGGTGGTGCCGCCACCGCAGATGGTCCAACACCTGCAGGCCGGGCGTATCGACGGCTTCTGTGTCGGCGAGCCCTGGGCTGCCAGCGCTGTCAATCAGCAACTGGGGTTCAGCATGGCCACCAGCCAGGCAATCTGGCCCGATCATCCGGGCAAGGTGCTGGGTTGCACCCGCGAATTCGTCGAGCAGAACCCCAACACCGCCAGAGCGCTGGTCATGGCCGTGCTGGAAGCGAGCCGTTTCATCGAACAGAGCGAACACAACCGGCGCAGCACCGCGCAACTGCTCAGCGGCGCGGAGTATCTGGACACCTCGCTCGATTGCATCGAACCTCGCTTGCTGGGCCATTACAGCGATGGCCTGGGCAATCACTGGGAGGACCGCCACGCGGTCAGGTTTCACAATGAGGGCCAGGTCAATTACCCATGGTTGTCAGACGGTATGTGGTTCATGACCCAGTTTCGGCGCTGGGGCCTGTTGCGCGAAGACCCGGATTACCTGGCCGTCGCCAATCGGGTTCAGCAATTGGCTCTGTACCGTGAAGCGGCCGTTGCATTGGGCATCGAGGTTCCGGATTCGACCCTGCGCAGCAGCCAGTTGATCGACGGCAAGGTCTGGGACGGCAGCGATCCGGCCGCCTATGCGCGTAGTTTCAGGCTCAATGCCTGGGCGGATGCTGCGCCCATTGCCGCCCGTCGTTGAAGGAGGACGTGAACATGCTGCGCATCCTGCTCATAAACGACACCCCGAAAAAGGTCGGTCGCCTGAAGTCCGCGCTTATCGAGGCTGGCTTCGAGGTCATCGACGAATCGGGCTTCATCATCGACCTGCCGGCACGCGTCGATGCAGTACGTCCCGACGTCATCCTGATCGACACTGAATCACCTGGCCGCGACGTCATGGAACAGGTTGTCCTGGTCAGCCGCGACCAGCCCCGCCCTATCGTGATGTTTACCGACGAACACGACCCCGGGGTCATGCGTCAGGCCATCAAGTCAGGGGTCAGCGCCTACATCGTCGAAGGTATTCAGGCCCAGCGCCTGCAGCCGATTCTGGACGTGGCCATGGCCCGGTTCGAAAGCGATCAGGCCCTGCGCGCGCAACTGCATGCCCGGGACCAGCAACTGGCTGAGCGCAAGCGCATCGAACTGGCCAAGGGTCTGCTGATGAAAATGAAGGACTGCAACGAGGAAGAGGCTTACACGCTGATGCGACGTCAGGCCATGAGCCGCCAGCAGAAGCTGATTCAGGTCGCCGAACAGATCATTGCGATGAGTGAACTGCTGGGCTGAAAATGTAGATTGAGAAAATACTGACGAAACACTAATCGTGGGAGGCGGCTTGCTGGCGATGAACGATGACGCGGTCTGGATGTTAAACCGCGCCGACGCCATCGCCGGCAAGCCGCCTCCCACAGTTACAGTACCTGCCAGCAGGCCGCGTTGTGCTGACGCTTGCCGTTCACGCCTGCATGCATCCGGATTACTGAGTCAGCACCACGTCCTTCATCGCCGGTATGTAGCCATAGTCATAAGACTCTTGCACAAACGAACGATCGCCCCGCAACAGAATCCTCACTGTCGGCGCTTCAGTGCCGCCGATACGGAAATCCTGACCCGTCGTGGGCACGCTGTCGATGAACGAGGTCACCAGCCCGTTGGGCATGACGCAGTGCGAATAGGTCTGGAACGGCTGGGACGGTGGATTACCCAGTACCAGACCTGACGCATTCATGGGCCGATAAGGGCCGAACAACTGCTCACTGACAAAACCATAAACGCCATCAGGGCCGGTGACGCCATCGGCATAGGTGAACTTATGGCTGATGGTAAACAAGTAATATTTGTTGTCCTGAAACACATAATGGGGTCGTTCGGTCTGGTCATTGACACCGACTGCCGTGACAAGCGGCGGCAGGATATCCCACTCATCGCCATTAAGGTCTTTGGCCACAGCAAGACCGATACAGCCCACTTGAAATCTGGCACCTCCCACCTCTTCGTGACCCGGTGGCACAGGCCCTAGTTCAGTGGGACCTACTTCGTGACTACCGCGCTCACCCGCGACATTACCTTCAAAGACCATATACAACTTGCCATCATGGGGATCTATAAAGGGGCTGGGGTCGCGAAAGTTCCAGGTGGCATTCTGTGCCTCGGTTTGATAATAAGTCCCGTCGGCCTCGAATAATGTTTTAACTACGGTAAAGTCCGTCAATATGACACCACTGTCAGACGTCACAATACGGCCGCGAACTTTGGCAATGGCAGCGCCCGGTGTGACGCAGGTGTAATAAAGGTCGATATCGCCCTTGTCGTTAAGCAGGATCGGAGTGCCCGCCCACTCGCGGGTGGTGGGAGATACGCCTTCAGCCATGACACGCCCGCCGAAGATCCAGTCCTTGCCGGTACGCGAATACCAGTAGCACATACGCGCCCGCCCATGACGATCTTCCCAGTCTCGTTTGATATCATAGCGGCCATTGGCCCCTAGATATTGGGGGTCCGTGGGGTGTCGGTCGGCCGTGAGGGTCAGGATAACGGACCAACCGTTGACCGACACGACCGTGCCGTCCAGCTCGCGCAACGGCATGGTGTCCCAGATAAAGACGGTATCGCTCATGACCGGAAAGTCGGGACTGACCAGGGGCTGAGTGGTGGTGGGGTCGTTTTCGTTGACCTTGAGCGCGTCGGCCCGGGTCCACACAGTAGGTGGATAAGTGACGTTATTCATGTTGATGTCCTTTATTGGCGCTCGCCCAGGCGAGTGCTTAGATGAAGACAATGCAGCATGCAAACTTTTCACATCGCTGAAGTGCACTTGAATACGCCTGCCATCGCGGCATGAACCGAAACAACAGCACGATTAATGTAAGGTGCATTAAGGCACCTTTTCGAATGATTGCAATAAGCCACTTATAACAAGCTGACTAAATGCCCATACTTACCCTTGGAGACGGGCCGTGTCCTGCAAGACAAGAGGGATCCTGTCAGAGACAAGATGGAAAGTAAATTAAATATTCCCTACCGTTAAGCGACGGTATTAAAGACTCACCCAGGCTGAACTATTAAGCATTACTAGCATCCACTCTACTATGAGGATCATCATGCAACACGATCAAAACACTATCATTATGCTTTAATAAAACTGCCTTGATAGTGGCTCCTACAGCAAAATAAACAGACGCACCTGCAGCGTTCAAGGCGTGCGCGTTCGCGCAAAGACGGTACTCGGAGCCGCCGGCACGCTCCGATGGCCCCGCACCTATTTGCGGCGCTCCACACAATCGATGCCCGCTTCAAGGTCATGCCACGGCAATAGCCGTTGCGCGCCGATGCCTGCTCCACTCACACCTCAAGCGCTTGCCTTGAGGCCTGCGGCGCTTGTTACCGAATAAACCTTTCATATGGCCCGTCTCTTGCTTTATGCCTGTCACAGGTAGCCAACGGCGGTTGCCACCCCTTACGACAAAGACGTCGCTCATCTCTTTTCGCCACTGCGGACAGAGAGGCGACGTTTTTTGCGTTTTGGCCCCGGCGATGGGGCCGGTGGAGTCGCCGGCACTCGGAACACTCCACCACAACGTCTGGACATTCCTGTGTCGCGGTCTCGAACCCGACTGACTCCCTAGCAGATGATGAGGTGTGCAAATGGATACAAGCTTCTGGAAGGCCGGCCACAAACCGACCCTGTTCGCTGCCTTTCTCTACTTCGACCTGAGTTTCATGGTCTGGTATCTGCTCGGCCCGATGGCAGTGCAAATCGCCGCCGACCTGCACCTGACCACTCAACAGCGCGGCCTGATGGTTGCCACGCCGATTCTGGCCGGGGCGATCCTGCGCTTCTTCATGGGCCTGCTGGCGGATCAGCTGTCTCCCAAGACCGCCGGCATCATCGGCCAGGTCATCGTGATCGGTGCCCTGCTCACCGCTTGGCAACTGGGCATTCACAGCTACGAGCAGGCACTGCTGCTGGGCGTGTTTCTGGGCATGGCGGGTGCGTCTTTCGCCGTCGCACTGCCACTGGCGTCGCAATGGTATCCGCCGCAGCACCAGGGCAAGGCCATGGGCATCGCCGGTGCTGGCAACTCGGGCACGGTACTCGCGGCACTGATCGCACCGGTCCTGGCGGCCAGCTTCGGTTGGGGCAACGTGTTCGGCCTGGCGCTTATCCCGCTGGTGCTGACGCTGATCGCCTTTACGCTGATGGCACGCAATGCACCGGAACGCAGCAAACCCAAATCCACGGCGGACTACCTCAAGGCCTTGGGCGACCGGGACAGTTGGTGGTTCATGTTCTTCTACAGCGTGACCTTCGGCGGCTTCATCGGCCTGGCCAGCGCCCTGCCCGGCTATTTCAACGACCAATACGGACTGAGCCCGATCACCGCAGGCTATTACACCGCAGCGTGCGTGTTCGGCGGCAGCCTGATGCGCCCACTGGGCGGCGCACTGGCTGACCGGTTTGGCGGCATCCGCACCCTGACCGTCATGTATGCAGTCGCCGCTATCGGCATCGCAGCGGTGGGCTTCAACCTGCCAAGCTCGTGGGCTGCGCTGGCCCTGTTCGTCGCCGCGATGCTTGGCCTGGGTGCGGGCAATGGCGCGGTCTTCCAACTGGTGCCACAGCGCTTTCGCAAAGAAATCGGCGTGATGACCGGCCTGATCGGTATGGCAGGCGGCATCGGTGGCTTCCTGCTCGCCGCGGGCCTGGGCAGCATCAAGCAGAACACCGGCGACTATCAGCTTGGCCTGTGGCTGTTCGCAAGCCTGGCGGTACTGGCCTGGTTCGGCCTGATGAACGTCAAGCGCCGCTGGAGAACCACCTGGGGTTCGGCTGCCGTCACCGCAGCGCGGGTGTGATCGGCCGATGACGCTGCACCTGCGTTTCGCCGAGTACAGCACCAGCGGTCCGCGAGCCGAGAATCAAGACGCGCTGCGCCTGGTCACTCCGGTTCCGGCGCTGGCCGCCAGCAAAGGCTATCTGTTCGCCCTTGCCGACGGCGTCAGCCAGTGCGCCGATGGTGCACTGGCCGCGCAGTCGACCCTGCAGGCCCTGGCGCTGGATTATTACGCGACCCCGGAGACCTGGGGCGTGGCCCAGTCACTGGATCGTTTGCTGCTGGCCCAGAACCGCTGGTTGCTGGCCAACGGCTTGCTGACCACCCTCAGTGCGCTGGTACTGCGCGGCAGACGCTTCACTCTCGCCCATGTGGGTGATTGCCGCGCCTACCGCTGGCAGTCCGGAAAGCTCAAACGCATCAGCGAAGACCACGTGTGGGAACAGGCCGACATGCAGCACGTGCTCAAGCGCGCGCTGGGCCTGGACCAGTACGTGGTCATGGATTATCTGGACGGCGAACTGTGTGAGGGTGAGCGCTTGCTGCTGGTCAGCGATGGCGTCTGGGCAACGCTGGGCGATGCCAGCATCCGCTCGATCCTGACCGAGCAGGATAACCTTGATGCCGCTGTGAAGACGCTGGTCAGCGCCGCGCACCTGGCCGGCAGTCAAGACAACGCGAGCGCCCTGCTTATTCAGGTCGACAGCCTGGGTGAAGACGATCTGGGCGATGCCCTGCTTCAATTGCAACAATGGCCGTTGCCGCCAGCGCTCAAGCCCGGTCAGACCTTCGAAGGCTGGAGCATCGGCAATGTGGTTGCCCAGTCGCGCCAATCCATCCTGTACCGCGCCCACGATAGCCATGGCCAGCCCTGGCTGCTCAAGACCCTGCCGAGTGCCCGGCATGACGAACCGGGTGCAGGCCAGGGGCTTCTGCTTGAAGAGTGGTTTCTGCGCCGGGTTGCCGGCCGTTTCTTTCCCGAAGTGCATCCGCTGCCCGAACGCCAGCACCTGTACTACGCCATGCGCGAATACAGCGGGCGCACCCTTGCAGAGGTCTTTGCCCTCAGCGGACCGCTGCCACTCGCACAATGGCAGGATCTGGCCACACGCGTGCTGCGGGCTGCTGGCCTGCTGCATAGACGCAACATCATTCATCGCGACATAAAGCCCGAAAACCTGCTATTGGCGCACGACAATGAAGTGCGGTTGCTGGATTTCGGCCTTGCGTTCTGCCCAGGTCTGTCTGCGGCCAATGCCGATGACCTGCCGGGCACACCGAGCTACATTGCCCCGGAAGCCTTCAGCGGTGCCGAGCCGGATCCGCAACAGGATCTGTACGCGGTCGGCGTGACCCTCTATTACCTGCTGACCGGCCAGTATCCCTATGGCGAGATCGAAGCCTTTCAGCATCGTCGTTTCGGCACACCGATTTCGGCCAGCCGTTACCGGCCCGACCTGCCGCTCTGGCTGAGTCAAAGCCTGGACAAGGCGGTGCAGGCCAATCCGGCGCAGCGTTATGAGACGGCCGAGCAGTGGTTGCTGGAACTGGAGCAGGCCGAACAACGCCCGGTGGTGGCGCGCCCGCGTCCGCTGCTGGAACGCGAGCCATTGAAGGTCTGGCGCACCCTGGCGCTGGTTTCGCTGCTGATTAATCTGGTCGCGGTGATCTGGTTGATGGGGAGGCACTGAGCAACAGGCCCGCCCCGCTTCTGTGCAACACGCCTCAAGGCAGTGCAGGCACGAACCCGACTCTTGGCTCAACGGCCTGCTTTAACCGCTTCGAACGAGTTGGCACAACCACTGCATAGTCTCTCTCAGCAGTTTCATAACGCGCCGCCCTCAACGATGAAGGCAGCGCTTCCCGAGAGAACGGGACCGGACAAAGGCGTCCTCGTCAGGCTACTGACGGGACGCCTTTTTTTGTTTGCGCGCAATTTGTCGAGCATCCCTTGAGGGTGACTCGGAGGCACGATGAAAAAACTCAAACTGGTGATGATTGGCAACGGCATGACCGGAGTGCGCACACTCGAAGAGTTGCTCAAATTGAGCGAAGACCTTTACGACATCACGGTCTTCGGCGCTGAACCACACCCCAACTACAACCGTATCTTGCTGTCGCCTGTGCTGGCGGGCGAGCAGACGTTCGAAGACATCGTGCTCAACGACCTGGCCTGGTACGAAACCAACGGTATTCAATTGTTGCTCAATCGCCGCGTGGTCAGGATTGATCGCATCAAGCGCCTGGTCATCGCGGATGACGGCACACAGGCCCATTATGACCGTCTGCTGATCGCCACCGGTTCGAGCCCGTTCATCCTGCCGATTCCCGGTAACACCCTGGACGGTGTGATCGGTTATCGCGACATCGGCCACACCCGGGAAATGATCGAAACAGCCGCCACACACAAGCGCGCTGTTGTCATCGGTGGCGGCCTGCTGGGCCTGGAAGCGGCCAATGGCCTGAGCATGCGCGGCATGCAGGTCACCGTGGTTCACAATGGGCAGACCCTGCTTGAGCGTCAACTGGACAAGACCAGCGGCCGAATGCTTCAAGCGGCGCTGGAGCAGCGCGGTCTGAGCTTTCGCCTCAACGAGCAGACCGACGCCTTGCTGGGTGACGATCAGGGCCGGGTTCAGGCGGTGCGCTTCCAGAATGGCGAAGTGATCGGCACCGATCTGGTGGTGATGGCCGCCGGCATTCGCCCTAATACTGAACTGGCCGAACAGGCGGGCCTGCCCTGCAGCCGAGGCATTCTGGTCAACGACACGCTGCAGACCTATGACCCGCGTATCTACGCCATCGGCGAATGTGTCAGCCATCGCGGCATCGCTTACGGCCTTGTGGCGCCTCTGTTCGAACAGGCCAGGGTCTGCGCCAATCACCTCGCGCAACTGGGTTTTGCACGCTATCCGGGCTCGGTGACGTCGACCAAGCTGAAAGTGACGGGCATCGACCTGTTCTCGGCTGGTGATTTTCTGGGCGGCGAAGGCACAGAGTGCATCACCTTGTCGGACCCCATCAGCGGCATCTACAAAAAGCTGGTGATCAAGAATGATGTGCTGGTGGGCGCTTGCCTGTATGGCGACACCACCGATGGCAGTTGGTACTTGAAACAGATTCGTGACGGCCAAGGCATTGACGCGATTCGCAATCACCTGATGTTCGGCGAACCCGTCCTCGCCGAGGCAGCCTGCGCATGACTTGCCTGACTCTGCAGCCGACTCGGATCACGGCCTCCACCTGCTGCTACTGCGG
Source organism: Pseudomonas triticifolii (assembly GCF_014358015.1). Lineage (GTDB taxonomy): Bacteria > Pseudomonadota > Gammaproteobacteria > Pseudomonadales > Pseudomonadaceae > Aquipseudomonas > Aquipseudomonas triticifolii. Next base: position 909,175 of record NZ_JACONV010000001.1, read on the forward strand.
CGTAGGGTGCGGCGTGCTGATCGAGCACGATGGACAGAATATTTTGGGCGTGAGCGGCGATCCCCAGCACCCGGCCAACTTCGGCAAATTGTGCAGCAAGGGATCGAGCCTGCACCTGACCGGCGACATCGACGCGCGCGCGCTGTACCCGGAATTGCGTTTGAGCAAAGGCCTGGCCCGTAGCATCACCGACTGGGACACCGCACTGGAACACGCCGCGACGGTGTTCGCCGACAGCATCCGCGAACACGGCCCCGACAGCGTCGCGTTCTACATTTCCGGCCAGTTGCTGACCGAGGATTACTACGCCTTCAACAAACTGGCTCGCGCTTTAATCGGCACCAACAACATCGACAGCAACTCGCGGCTGTGCATGTCCTCGGCCGTAGCCGGCTACAAACGCAGCCTGGGTGCCGACGCGCCGCCGTGCAACTATGAAGACATTGAGCTGAGCGATTGTGTGCTGATCGTCGGCAGCAACATGGCCTACGCCCATCCGGTTCTGTTTCGTCGCCTGGAAGAAGCCAAAAGCCGTCGGCCCGAGATGAAAGTCATCGTCATCGATCCACGTCGTACCGACACCTGCGAGCTGGCAGATATGCACCTGGCGATTCAGCTGGGCACCGACGTCGCGCTGTTCCACGGCATAGTGCATGTGCTGATGAAGGAAGGCCTTGTGGATTCGGCCTTTATTGCCGCGCACACGCAGGGCTACGAAGCGCTGGAAGCACTGGTGCGCGATTACCCGCCGCAAAGCGTTGCGCAACGGTGCGGCATTGAGGTTGAACAACTGCTGACCTGCGCCCGCTGGATTGGCGAAGCGCCAAGCTTCCTGTCGCTGTGGTGCATGGGACTGAACCAGTCCACTGCCGGCAGCGCCAAGAACAGCGCACTCATCAACATCCATCTCGCCACAGGCCAGATCGGTCGCGTCGGTGCGGGCCCCTTTTCCCTCACCGGTCAGCCCAATGCCATGGGCGGGCGTGAAACCGGCAGCCTGTCCAACCTGCTGCCAGGCCATCGCGAAGCCGCCAACCCGGAGCATCGTGCTGAAGTGGCGCAGTACTGGGGTGTTGACGAGCTGCCGGCCAATCCCGGCCTTTCCGCTATCGAACTGTTCGAACAACTGCAGAGCGGCAAGATCAAGGCACTGTGGATTGCCTGTACCAACCCCGCGCAATCCTTGCCTGACCAGAACAGGATCCGGGCGGCGCTTGAGACCTGCCCGTTCGTGGTGCTGCAAGAGGCTTTCAAGACCACCGAAACCGCGCGCTTTGCCGACCTGCTGTTGCCAGCGGCAAGCTGGGGTGAAAAGGAAGGCACGGTCACCAACTCAGAGCGACGCCTTTCCAACGTGCGCAAAGCCATCCAGCCCCCCGGCCAGGCACGCCCGGACTGGGCGATCACCGTGGATTTTGCCCAGCGCCTGCAACAGCGTCTGCAGCCCGATGCCCATGCCCTGTTCGACTTCAAGAATCCGGCAGCGCTGTTCGATGAATTCAAAGGCCTGACGACCGGGCGCGACCTGGACATGTCCGGCATCGACCGCGCACTCATCGACCGCGACGGTCCGCAGCAATGGCCTTTCCCGCTAGGTGCCAGCATCGGCACACCACGCTTGTACGCCAATGGCGTTTTCCCGACCGCGTCGGGACGGGCTCAATTCGTGAGCGAACCCTACACCGCAGCCAAGGAACAGCGAGACACCCGATTCCCGCTGACGCTCAACACCGGCCGCCTTCGTGACCAGTGGCACGGCATGAGTCGCACCGGCACTGCCGCACGGCTATTTGGCCATGTCAGTGAAGCGGTTCTGAGCCTGCACCCTGATGACCTGCAGCTTCACGCGTTGCAGAGTGGCGACCTGATCAGACTGATCAGCCGTCGTGGTGAGCTGTATTTGCCCGTGAGCAGCGATGACAGCGTGCGTCCCGGCCAGCCATTCCTGCCCATGCACTGGGGTGATCGCTTCCTCAAGGGCGGCGTGAATGTCCTGACGCAACCGGCTTTTGATCCAGTCTCGAAACAGCCGGAGCTCAAACATTCCGGGGTCAGAATCGAGAAAGCCGAGCTGGCGTGGCAGTTCTTCGCACTGGTCGAAGGTGAGGTGCAACCGCAATGGGAGCGCCTGCGCACGCTGTGCGGATCGTTCACTTACCTGAGCCTGAGCCTGGCAGGACGTGAGCGCCCGGCACTGGTGATTCGTGCCGCCAGCGCGATGGCCCCCGAAGCCAGTCTGTTAAGCGAAATCGATACCCTGCTAGGCGTAGATGACGGCCCGGTGCTGGCCTACGACGACCCGAAACGCTCCATCGGCAAACGGGTGCGGATCGATAACGGGCGCATCACGGCCATTCGCCTGGCCGGTGAGACGTTAGCCCAGCACTGGTTGCAAACGCTCTGGCTGGAAGAGCGCGTCGATGCGCCGCTGCGCCGCTGGCTGCTCGCGCCGCTGAGCAGCGAGCCTGGCAAGGACGGCTGCGCGACACGCGACAAGACCTTGTGCAACTGCATGAACGTCAGGCAAAGCGCGGTCGAGAAAGGCATCGAAAACGGCCTGGACCTGAATCAACTCAAGAAACAATTAGGCTGCGGAACCCAGTGCGGGTCCTGCGTCCCTGAAATAAAAAGATTGATCAATACCCTGATGGTCACTGAATGAGGAACGCAGCATGAGCGCAAAAGTCTGGCTGGTGGGCGCAGGTCCGGGTGACCCTGAATTGCTGACGCTCAAGGCCGTACGCGCCTTGCGTGAGGCAGACGTCGTGTTGATCGATGATCTGGTCAACACCGCCGTGCTGGAACACTGTCCCGCGGCGCGGATCATCCCGGTTGGCAAGCGCGGCGGCTGTCGCTCGACGCCACAGGCGTTTATCCATCGCCTGATGCTGCGCTACGTGCGTCAAGGCAAATGCGTGGTGCGCCTCAAAGGCGGCGACCCGTGCATTTTTGGTCGGGGCGGCGAAGAGGCCGAGTGGTTGCAGGAACGCGGCGTAGACGTGGAACTGGTCAACGGCATCACGGCGGGTCTGGCGGGCGCTACGCAGTGCGGAATTTCGCTGACACTGCGCGGCATCAGCCGTGGTGTAACGCTGGTCACCGCCCATACGCAGGACGACAGCAGTCTCGACTGGCAGGCGCTGGCACACAGCGGCACGACGCTGGTGGTGTATATGGGCGTGGCGAAACTGCCGGACATTCGCGAAAACCTGCTGGCAGGCGGCATGAGCGCGGACATGCCCGTGGCCATGATCGAAAACGCATCACTACCATGGCAACGCGAATGCCGCAGCACCCTGGCGAACATGCAACTCGACGCGACAGCGTTTGAACTCAAGAGTCCGGCCATTCTGGTGATAGGCAAAGTGGCAGCGTGCAGTCAGCCCCATCAAGCCCTGCTCAGCGATCTGCAGCAGCAGGTTGGCTGACACGCGCTTAACGCCTGCTGAGTGCCAGGCGTGCAGCGAACAACACAAAGATCATACCGGTCGCACGATCCATCCAGGCAATCACCTTCTCGCGTCGCAGTACTGCGGCCAGCGGGTGGGTTGCGGCGATCAGAATCATCGACCAGAGCAATCCGATGACGATGTGAATGCTGACCAGGCCAAACGTCCAGGCAATCAGCGGCTGACCCTGTGGAATGAATTGCGGCAGAAACGAGACGTAGAAAACACCCATCTTGGGATTCAGGACATTGCCCATCATTCCTTTCAGAAACCAATTGGCGCCCGGTCTTTCGCTTGCCTGAACCGATGACAACGATGTTCGAGGTCGAAGCAGCATGTTCAATCCGAGCCAGGCCAGATAAGCCGCGCCGCAATATTTCAAGATGTTGTAGGCCAGTTCCGACACCGCGATCAACGCGCCCAGCCCGAACGCTACCGCTGCGCCCCACAACAGGCAGCCTGCATTGATGCCCAAGACTGCGCGAAACGCCTGCTGCTTGCCTTCTACCGTCGCAGTTCTCAGGATCAGGGCAGTGTCGAGGCCAGGCGTCAGCGTGAGCAGAGTCGCTGCAAAGGCAAACGCAAGGAGCGTGTCAGCGAAGGGCATGGCGGGGGCTCGGCAGGATGAAAGCGGCTATTTATCCTCAAAACGCAGGCAAAGAAAAGCCCGGCCTGAGCCGGGCTTTTCAGTAGGAGCGGCTAATTACTTAGCTTGAGCTTCTACTTCTGCTTCTACGCGACGGTTAACTGCGCGGCCAGACTCAGTTGCGTTGTCAGCAACTGGACGGGATTCGCCATAACCAACCGAGTTTACGCGGCTAGCACCAACGCCATACTGGTTGACCAGAACTTGCTTAACGGCGTTTGCACGACGCTCGGACAGTTTCTGGTTGTAAGCGTCAGGACCGACGGAGTCAGTGTGACCTTCAACAGTGGTGGTGGTCTGTGGGTACTGCTGCATGAAGTCAGCGAGGTTCTTGATGTCGCCGTAGCTGTTAGGCTTGACTACGGATTTGTCGAAATCGAACTTCACGTCCAGCTCAACACGAACCACTTCAGCAACTGCCGGGCAGCCATCAGCGTCAACGGTTACGTTGGCTGGGGTGTCTGGGCACTTGTCGACGTTGTCGCACACGCCGTCGTTGTCGCTGTCGGAGCAGACTTCAGCAACTGGAGCAACCGGAGCGGCTTCAACTTTCTTGCTGCCGCCGCCGAAGTTTACGCCGATACCGACGCTAGGAGCCCACTCGGTGTCGCCCTGGTCGATGTTGTACTGAGCTTCAACGCCTGCACGGGCGTAGAAGTTGTCAGTGAAGTACAGCTTCGCGCCGCCGCCAACGTTGGCGAAGGTGGAGCCGTTACGGCCGCCACGAGCGTCCTGGCCAATGCTCTGGTCAGAGAAACCGGCAGATACGTAAGGGCGCAGCATGTCGCCTGGGTTGTTGAAGTGGTACAGAGCGTCCAGAGCAGTGTTGGAGCCCTTGATGTTCTTGCCGCTGTCGCTACGGACGTTGTGAACTTCGTCGTAGCCCAGACGCAGTTCAACATCATCGGTCAGGAAGTAGCCAACGGAGCCGCCGAACAGGTTGCCGTCGTTTTTGAAGTTACGAGCGCTGTCGTAATATTCTTTCTTGGCGAAGCCTTCGATTTCGACTGCGCCTTGGCCTTGAGCCAGTGCGCCGAAAGAAGTTGCGGCAACAATAGTACCAATGGCCAAGCCCAAGGTGTTTTTCAGTTTCATCCGTTAAATCCCCATCTGATGATTATAAAGCAGTCCCGCATAACCGGGGACAACTCGTCGGCAAGTCTACCAGACCTTGCCAGTTCGTTAGAGATATTTGCTCGCCGTTAAGTTTCGGCGATACCCGCAAATTTCTCTCGTAATTTGTCCAGCGCCCGCTTGTAACGCATTTTCGTTGCGCTCAAGCCCATGTGCATAATGTCTGCGATCTCCTGGAATTCGAGTTCGGCGACGAATCGCAGTACCAGAATCTCCCGATCGATCGGGTTCACGTGCACAAGCCAGCGATCGAGACCGCCCCGCTCCTCAGGTTTTGGCGTCTTTTCTTCCGACGCTTCCTCGAGCGGATCCAGACTCAAAGCGTCCATCAAGCGACGCTTACGCCGTTCCTTCCTGTACTGAGTGATGCACTCGTTGTAGGTGATGCTGTAGAGCCAGGTTTTGAACTTCGACTTTCCCTCGAAATTCTTCAAGCCATACAAGACCTTAAGCATCACCTCCTGACAGACATCGTCAGCATCGCGATCGTTCCCCAAATAACGTGCACAGACGTTAAAAAGTGTTCTTTGGTAACGACGCATCAATTCTTCATACGCCCGGGTCACGTTGAACAGCTCAACGTGGGCGCGCGCAACCAACTCCTCATCAGAGAGATCGCGGGGTTCGTAGCGCGTCGAAAGCGGTTGAGGTTTATTCAAAACGAATCTTGCCGACAGTCAGGTCAATGTCCGCCACGGCCCGTTCCGGCAACTGGGCGGCATAGGTTAGCAGGTTAGCCGCCTAACGGCTGCTTACTCTCTGCTCGAGAAGGATGCGGTTGGAAAAAGACACCAACTCCCCCTCGTCTGTCAGCAAGGTCGTTTTGACCGTACCGATTTCCTCAATCTGGCCTTCGGTGTCGCCTATCTGCACCTGTTGGCCTACCTGATAGAGCTCACGCACGTAAATTCCGGCAATGATCTGACCCGCGATTTCGCGGCTTCCAAGCCCCAATGCCAAGGCAACTGCCAGACCAACGGTAATCAAAGCAATCACAATCACATGGTTCAGCAGGTCGGTTTTGACCTCAAGCTGACTGATCGCAACAGAAATACTGATGATAATGACCAGTCCTTGAGCGATTCGCCCAAGGCCTGCAGAGTAATCGACACCCACGCTCTCGGCTGCACCGCGCACCAGACCGTTGACCAGTTGTGCCAGCAGCACGCCCACCAGCAGTACCAGCGCTGCGCCAAAGACCTTGGGTAAATACAGCGCAAGCATGTCCAGTGTCGCGGAAACACGTTGCAGGCCCAGCGACTCGGCCGCCGAAACCAGGAAGATCAACAGCACGAACCAATAAACGATCTTGCCGATCAGCGTGGAAATGGGCACTTTGACGCCGGCGCGCCCCATGATCTTGGTCAGGCCGGTGCCACCGACCAGTCGGTCCAGCCCCAGTTTGGCGAGCAGTTTGGACAGCAGCGCGTCCAGCAGCTTGGCCACGGCGAAACCCAGCAGCACCACGACAAGCGCGCCGAACAGATTCGGGATGAAGTTTGCAACTTTGGTCCACAATGCAGTCATTGCAGCAAGAAGACTCTGCGTCCAGAGGTTCAATTCCATGCTCAATCAGCCTTATCGGTAGAACGGGCACCGTTCACGGTGCGACGGGAAACGGGAGCGACATGGGCGGAGCCGTTATTGAGTGCGATCATCATCGCCTCGGACCAACGGCCCAGAAGCCCGAACAACACGCCTGCACCGACCTGGCGGTTGGCGGTTTTCAGGACTCGCCCCAGACATGCATCGTCATCCCGGCTGGAGGATGAAGATTTAAGCATGTCACGTAAAGATTCTTCGAACGGATCGTGCATCAGGCACCTCACGCAATGTCAGTCAAAGACGTGACACATTCAGGACGAGTCACACGTGCAGCATGAAAAAATCTTTAGAATGCACGCCTTACACCCAACGCAATCGCCTGAACAGCCACCACTGCCCCGCCGCCAGCGAGACGATCAGGCCGCACGCAACCAGAAAACCGTAAGGGTTTTCCGCCCCCGGAATACCGCCAACATTGATGCCCAGCAGACCGGTCAGAAAGCTCATGGGCAGGAAGATTCCGGTGATGATGCCGAAGCGATACATGGTGCGGTTCATGTGCTCGCGCAGACGCCGGTCTTCGGACTCAAGCAGCAGCCCGACTCGCTCTCGGGTCAGTTCGAGCTCTTCAAGGTAACGGGTCAGACTGTTGTTCAGCTCATTCCAGTAGTCGGCATCATCGTCACAGAACCACGTGAGTTTGATGCGCGAAAGCTGGCCGTAGATATCGCGCTGCGGCCCCAGAAAACGACGCAGTCCGGCTGCGCGACGGCGAATGTGCAACAGCTTGCCGTGCTCAGGGCTGTACCATTCGTCGGCATCTGTCTTTTCTTCTTCCTCATCGACCGATTCAGTCAACTCGCCGACCAGATCCTGAACCTTGTCGGTCAGGTATTGAGCCAGGTAAAGAATCAACTCCGAGGCCGTTTTTGGCCCCTTGCCCTGACCCAGCAGCTCTATCAGCTCTTCCGTCGCACGCAGAGGACGCAGCCGCAGCGAGATGACCCGCTGGGCCGCAGCGAAAATACGCACCGACACCATGTCTTCCGGCTCGGCACCAGGGTTGAGGTTCACACCACGCAGGAACAGCAGCAGTTCCTGATCCGGCAAGGCCAGCAACCGGGGCCGGGTGTTTTCTTCAAGCAACAGGTTGCAGGCAAACTCGCTCAGCCCGCTGGCAGTGCGCAGCCATGTGTGGGTTTGCGGATGACTGCGATCCCAGTGCAGCCACAGGCTTTCCTGCGGCTGCAACTGAAGATCCTGAAGTTCGGTTCGAGCAATGAAACGCGCTCCGCCTTTACCGTCCAACACGAGGGCATGAACCAGCCCCCACTGCGCGTTTGCTTCATCGAACATTGATACGTCGCTTATTCCGGCATGGTCAGAGGAGAAGGAGAAATGATCACGCCATTGTTGTCGGCATACAGGTAATCGCCCGGTTTGAAGGTCACACCGCCGAACGTCACCGGCACATTGAGCTCACCGACGCCGCGTTTCTCGCTTTTTTTCGGGTGACTGGCCAGCGCCTGCACACCCAGGTCGGTCTGGGCCAGCATGTCCACGTCGCGTACACAGCCGTAGATCAGCACGCCTTCCCAGCCATTCTTCGACGCTTTATCGGCCACCATGTCACCCAGCATTGCGCAACGCAGCGAGCCGCCACCGTCGACCACCAGCACCTTGCCTTTACCGTCCAGCGCAACCTGCTCCTTGACCAGCGAGTTGTCTTCGAAGCACTTGAGGGTGACGATCTGGCCGCCAAACGAATCGCGTCCGCCAAAATTGCTGAACATCGGTTCGACAACCTGTACCAGGTCTGGATAAGCGTCACACAGATCGGGGGTGAGGTAGTGCATGAGGTGAACTCCTGTCATTGAGGCATGGGCGCAAGAAGAATGCAGATCAAGCGTACCGCGCAGCATAGTGAATTTAACCGCTAACTGCCTACCGCCACCTGAAACTCCGCAGTCTTTTCAGGAACAGACTGTTCACGCAACCAATCGATCACTCGCGGCCAGACCTGTTGCTGCGCACCTTTGCTGACCAGCATCTGCACATGCCCGAAATCTTCATTGAACCCGTGCTCACGCCCCAGACAGAGAAACTGCTTGCGGTCCGACCCGATCTGTTCGAACAGCGCGCGACAGGCCCATACCGGGTCCTGATGATCACCGACCGCTGCCACAGCCAGCACAGGCACCTGTACACCCTTCAGACCCGCCCACCAATCGCTGTGACGATCACCAAAGCGCCCGAACAAACCATGCCAGCGCATGCTCTCCAGCAAAACGCCCATGGGCTCGTCTTCCGGCCCGCGCTTGAAACGTGGGCCTGATACGTGTTCGAAACGTTTCAGCAACAATCGACCGGACCATTGCAGCGGCGGTATCTTGAGCGGCCAGTAAGTGCGACTGACCTGGCTGCCGAACAGCGCCACCGACGCCGCACTCGCAACGCCCAGGTACTCGCCGCCCAGCGCCGCCGCCAATGTCGTGCCACCGAGCGAATGACCGATCCAGTGTGGCACTTGCCCGCTCTGCTCCTGCACAAACGCCGCGATCGACGGCAGGTCGTAGCGAGCGTAATCGGCCACACAGTTGGCGCGATAGCTCTGGTTGCGCGCCGACAGCCCGTGCCCACGCATTTCGGGTATCCACACGTCGTAACCGGCACGCGCCAGAAACGGCCCCAGCCCGATGCCCTTGGGCGAGTACCAGAACCTGCGGTTGGAAAAACTGCCGTGCACCAGAATGACCGGCACGCCCCGCCCATGAGCCTGGTCGACCATGCCCAGCCGGGTCACGGCCAGCTCGACGCTTGGATCGGGACTGTTGGCAGGTTTGAGGCGATAAACGTCCTCGACCAGATCGCCACGACGTTCGGCACTGATCAAGGCAACGGGAAATAGATGGCTGCTGCTTTGCATATTGCTCTTTTCGGAAATTCAAAGGCATCGGGTCGCCTCTGACAGACTGGATGAAACTGCGCACAGGAACGCTTTGCCACGCTGCATAAAAAAGGCGGTTTCCGAAAAAACCGCCTCTTTTTGCTGAAACCCTGAACCATCAAGACGGCCAAGGGCTTTTTCGCGTCACATCAGACCGGTGCTTGCGCCTCGGCCAGGAAGAACCAGGTTTCCAGTACCGAATCGGGGTTGAGCGATACACTCTCGATACCCTGATCCATCAGCCAGCGAGCCAGATCCGGGTGATCGGAAGGTCCCTGACCGCAGATGCCGATGTACTTGCCGGCCTTGTTACAGGCCTGGATGGCGTTGGACAGCAGCTTCTTGACCGCCGGGTTGCGCTCGTCGAACAGGTGCGCGATGACACCGGAATCGCGGTCCAGGCCCAGGGTCAACTGAGTCAGGTCGTTGGAGCCGATGGAGAAGCCGTCGAAATACTCGAGGAATTCTTCCGCCAGAATCGCGTTGGACGGCAATTCGCACATCATGATGATGCGCAGACCGTTTTCGCCACGCTTCAGGCCATTGGCCGCCAACAGGTCGATCACCTGGCTCGCCTCGCCCAGGGTGCGCACGAACGGCACCATGATCTCGACGTTGGTCAGGCCCATGTCTTCGCGTACACGCTTGAGCGCGCGGCACTCCAGCTCGAAGCAATCGCGGAAGTTTTCGCTGATGTAGCGCGACGCACCACGGAAGCCCAGCATCGGGTTTTCTTCTTCCGGCTCGTAGAGCTTGCCGCCGATCAGGTTGGCGTACTCGTTGGACTTGAAGTCCGACAAACGCACGATGACTTTCTTGGGCGTGAAGGCGGCGGCCAGGGTACTGATGCCCTCGACCAGCTTCTCGACGTAGAAACCCACCGGATCGTCATAACCGGCGATGCGTTTGTCGACGCTGTCCTTGATTTCAGGGGGCAGCAGCGAGTAGTTGAGCAGTGCCTTGGGGTGCACGCCGATCATGCGGTTGATGATGAACTCCAGACGCGCCAGGCCGACACCGGCATTGGGCAACTGGGCAAAATCAAAAGCGCGGTCTGGATTGCCGACGTTCATCATGATCTTGAACGGCAATTCAGGCATGGCATCGACCGAGTTGGTCTTGATATCGAAGCCCAATTCGCCTTCGAAGATGTAGCCGGTGTCGCCCTCGGCGCAGGAAACCGTCACGCCCTGGCCGTCCTGCAGCAACTGAGTGGCGTTGCCACAACCGACGACAGCCGGAATACCCAGCTCACGGGCGATGATCGCCGCGTGGCAGGTACGACCGCCACGGTTGGTAACGATGGCGCTCGCACGCTTCATGACCGGCTCCCAGTCCGGGTCGGTCATGTCGGAGACCAGCACATCACCGGCCTGGACCTTGTCCATCTCGGACACGTCCTTGATGATCCTCACCTTGCCGGCACCAATGCGCTGGCCGATGGCACGCCCTTCGACCAGCACCTTGCCGGTCTCCTTGAGCAGGTAGCGCTCCATGACGTTGGCCGAGGCACGGCTCTTCACGGTTTCAGGACGCGCCTGAACGATGTAGAGCTTGCCGTCATCACCATCCTTGGCCCATTCAATGTCCATCGGGCATTTGTAGTGTTTTTCGATGATCATCGCCTGCTTGGCCAGCTCGGACACTTCAGCATCGCTCAGGCAGAAACGCGCACGGTCGGCGGGCTCGACGTCGATCACCTTGACCGAACGACCGGCCTTGGCTTCGTCGCCGTAGATCATCTTGATGGCTTTGCTGCCCAGGTTGCGACGCAGTATCGCAGGACGGCCAGCCGCCAGGGTGTCCTTGTGTACGTAGAATTCGTCGGGGTTCACCGCACCCTGCACAACCGTTTCACCCAGGCCATAGGCACCGGTGATGAACACCACGTCGCGGAAGCCGGACTCTGTATCCAGAGTGAACATCACGCCTGCGGTACCGGTTTCGGAACGCACCATGCGCTGCACGCCTGCAGAAAGTGCTACCAGCTTGTGGTCGAAGCCCTGATGCACCCGGTAGGAAATGGCACGGTCGTTGAACAACGAGGCGAATACTTCCTTGGCCGCACGAATGACGTTTTCGACGCCGCGGATGTTCAGGAAGGTTTCCTGCTGGCCTGCGAAGGAGGCGTCAGGCAGGTCTTCGGCGGTGGCGGAAGAACGCACGGCAACGGCCAGATTCGGGTTGCCTGCCGACAGCGCGGCAAAGGCCGTGCGAATCTCTGCGTTGAGCTTCTCGGGGAACTCGGCTTCCATGATCCACTGACGAATCTGCGCGCCGGTGCGGGCCAGAGCGTTGACGTCGTCGACATCAAGCGCATCCAGGGCTGCGTGGATCTGATCGTTCAGGCCGCTGAGCTCAAGGAAATCACGGTAGGCCTGGGCCGTAGTCGCGAAGCCACCAGGTACTGAAACGCCAGCACCTGCGAGGTTGCTGATCATTTCGCCGAGGGATGCGTTCTTGCCTCCCACGTGCTCCACATCATGGACGCCGAGCTTATCGAGGGAAACTACGTACTCTACCAAGGTGATCTCTCCACTAACTGTGTTTGTTGTTGGGAAAAGCTCATTCACCCCAGCCACTGTCACGTGACCGCAGGCGTTTCGGGTCGGGCATAAGCCTGAACCTTCAAAATAGGTGAGAATGCAGACCCTCAGGGCCCGCAAGCGCGCCTATGATATCCAAGAATCGTCAACTGCTTAAGGCCAGGAACGCAAATGAAACGATCCGCTTTCTTCATCTCAGACGGGACCGGGATCACGGCCGAGACCCTAGGTCAAAGCCTGTTAGCGCAATTTGAAAACATCACGTTCAACAAGTTCACCAGGCCCTATATCGACAGCATCGAGAAAGCGCGGGCGATGGTACAACAAATCAACAACGCCGCGGAAAAGGACGATGTCCGGCCGATCATTTTCGACACCATCGTCAATCAGGACATTCGGGAGATCCTGGCCACCTCCAACGGCTTCATGATCGATATTTTCTCGACCTTTCTGGCCCCGCTGGAACAGGAGCTTAGTTCACACTCCTCGTATTCGGTGGGCAAATCGCACTCCATCGGTCACAACTCCAACTACATGGAGCGCATCGAGGCCGTCAATTTCGCGCTGGACAATGACGACGGTGCACGCACGCATTATTACGACAAGGCCGACATCATTCTGGTTGGCGTCTCACGCTGCGGAAAGACCCCGACCTGTCTGTACATGGCCATGCAGTTCGGCATCCGCGCAGCCAACTACCCGCTGACCGAAGACGACATGGAACGCCTGCAACTGCCCGCCGCGCTCAAGCAGCATCGCGAAAAGCTGTTCGGCCTGACCATCGACCCTGACCGCCTGACCGCCATTCGTCACGAACGCAAACCCAACAGCCGTTATTCAAGCTTTGCGCAGTGCGAATTCGAAGTGCGAGAGGTGGAGAGCCTGTTTCGTCGGGAGAACATCCCGAACATCAATTCAACCCACTTTTCGGTAGAAGAAATCTCCGCCAAGGTGCTGGTTGAGAAAGGGGTGGAGCGGCGGTTCAAGTAAGGGCCATTTCGCCGGATTGCCGAACAGCGCAAGCTAGCCTCATCCAAGCGCATAACTCATTGAATGAAAACGACTTATTGTGGGAGGCGGCTTGCCGGCGATGCTTTTTTTCTGAAGCAACACATCAGTGACTGAACTGACGCCATCGCCGGCAAGCCGCCTCCCACGAGTGGTGCGTTTCTTCATCGGGATCGGGGCCAAAGCTGAGCATTGGCACGATCAATCCGCATATTTTCATCTTTCAGATTGCGGCACCCGCACCCAGCCCTCCATCAGCACCCGGGCACTGCGACTCATGATGGCTTTGGTCACTTTCCACTCGCCATCCTGCTGATGCGCTTCAGCCCCCACTCGCAAGGTGCCGGACGGGTGACCGAACCGCACCGCAACACGCGTTTCGCCACCGGCCGCCAGATTGACCAGCGTGCCCGGAATAGCGGCGGCCGTGCCGATGGCAACTGCCGCCGTGCCCATCATGGCGTGGTGCAGCTTGCCCATGGACACGGCGCGCACCAGCAGATCAATGTCCTGCGCGGCAACCGCTTTGCCACTCGACGACACGTAGCCCGACGGCGGAGCGACAAAGGCAACCTTTGGCGTGTGCTGCCGACGTGCGGCTTCGTCTATATGACCGATCAGCCCCATACGCACGGCACCATGCGCTCGAATGGTCTCCAGCTTCGCCAACGCGTCGGGACTGCCGTTGATATCACCCTGCAGCTCGCTGCCGGTGTAACCGATATCGGCGGCATTGATGAAGATGGTCGGGATGCCTGCATTGATCATCGTCGCTTTCAGCGTACCGACACCTGGCACGTCCAGGTCATCGACCAGATGCCCCGTGGGGAACATCGAACCTGCGGCACCCTCTTCATCCGCTGCCGGATCGATAAACTCCAACTGAACCTCGGCGGCAGGAAAAGTGACGCCATCAAGCTCGAAATCACCGGTTTCCTGCACCGCACCCTTGCTTATAGGCACGTGAGCGATGATGGTCTTGCCAATATTGGCCTGCCAGATACGCACAGTAGCGATGCCGTCCTGTGGAATGCGGCTGGCATCGACCAGACCGCTGAGAATCGCGAACGAACCGACCGCTGCCGACAGGTTGCCGCAGTTGCCGCTCCAGTCCACGAAAGGCTTGTCGATGGACACCTGACCGAACAGGTAATCGACGTCGTGATCGGCCTTGCCGGAGCGCGACAGAATCACGGTCTTGCTGGTGCTGGACGTTGCCCCACCCATGCCATCAATCTGCTTTTCATAAGGATCGGGACTGCCGATCACACGCAGCAATAAAGCATCTCTGGCCGGACCCGGGACCTGCGCAGCTTCAGGCAGGTCAAGCAGGTTGAAAAACACACCCTTGCTCGTGCCCCCACGCATGTAGGTGGCGGGAATTCTGATTTGCGGTAAATGAGTCATGTCTGTTCCTGTCCCGGTCATTGATCGTTGCCATGCTCCGCGCTCATCGTTATATGAACGTCTCGCGGCAACCAGCGAGCTGTGGGAGGCGGTTTGCCGGCGATGCTTTTTCTGAAGCAACACACCAGTGACTGAACTGACGCCATCGCCGGCAAGCCGCCTCCCACGGGGTATGCATTCAGTCAGACGCTTTCATTTTGATCGCGCCCGCGTTCTGCGTGGGCACGATCAGTGCTGCTGTTTTCAAGACACAGTCGCTTCGAGGAAATCCTGGGCGAAACGCTGCAACACGCCACCCGCCTCGTAGATGGAGAGTTCTTCACCGGTGTCCAGACGGCACGTCACCGGCACCTCCAGGCGCTCACCGTTCTTGCGATTGATCACCAGGGTCAGGGTCGCGCGCGGGGTGCGCTGACCCACCACATCGTAGGTTTCGCTACCGTCAATGCCCAGTGTCAGACGGCTGGTGCCCGGCTTGAACTCCAGCGGCAATACACCCATGCCCACCAGATTGGTGCGGTGGATACGTTCGAAGCCTTCGGCGGCAATCGCCTCGACACCCGCCAACCGCACGCCCTTGGCCGCCCAGTCCCGGGATGAGCCCTGACCGTAATCGGCACCGGCGATAATGATCAACGGCTGCTTGCGCGCCATGTAGGTTTCGATGGCTTCCCACATGCGCATGACCTGCCCTTCTGGCTCGATGCGGGTCAGCGAACCCTTCTTGACCTTGCCCTCCACCACGGCCATTTCGTTGACCAGTTGCGGGTTGGCGAAGGTGGCTCGCTGAGCGGTCAGGTGATCGCCACGGTGGGTCGCGTAAGAGTTGAAGTCTTCCTCAGGCACGCCCATTTTCGCCAGATACTCGCCTGCGGCGCTGTCGAGCATGATCGCGTTGGAGGGCGACAGGTGATCAGTGGTGATGTTGTCCGGCAGCACCGCCAGCGCACGCATGCCCTTGAGCGTGCGCTCCCCGGCCAGCGCGCCTTCCCAGTAAGGCGGACGACGGATGTAGGTGCTCATGGCACGCCAGTCATACAGCGGCTCGACTTTCGGCCCGGTGTGCTCTTCGATGGCGAACATCGGGATATAGACCTGCCGGAACTGCTCCGGCTTGACCGACGCCTGCACCACGGCGTCGATCTCTTCATCCGCGGGCCAGATGTCCATCAGACGAATCGCCTTGCCATCGACAACGCCCAGCACGTCGTTTTCGATATCGAACCGGATCGTGCCCGCGATTGCGTAAGCGACCACCAGCGGCGGCGAGGCGAGAAACGCCTGTTTGGCGTACGGATGGATGCGTCCGTCGAAGTTGCGGTTACCGGACAACACCGCCGTGGCGTACAGGTCGCGGTCGATGATTTCCTGCTGGATGACGGGATCCAGCGCGCCAGACATGCCGTTGCAGGTCGTGCAGGCAAACGCCACCACGCCGAAACCCAACTGCTCAAGCTCAGTGGTCAGTCCGGCGGCATCCAGGTACAGCGCCACGGTTTTCGAGCCGGGCGCCAGTGACGACTTGACCCAAGGCTTGCGCGTCAGCCCCAGGCGATTCGCATTGCGCGCCAGCAAGCCTGCGGCAATCACGTTTCGCGGATTGCTGGTGTTGGTGCAACTGGTGATTGCCGCGATGATCACAGCGCCATCGGGCATCTGCCCCGGCACGTCGTCCCATTGCCCGGCGATGCCTCTGGCGGCGAGATCGGAGGTCGCGACACGCGCATGCGGGTTCGACGGACCGGCCATGTTGCGTACCACACTGGACAGGTCGAAGCTCAGCACCCGCTCGTATTCAACCTGTTGCAGGCTGTCCGACCACAACCCCGTGTGCCTGGCGTACAGCTCGACCAGCTTGACCTGCTCATCCTCACGCCCGGTCAGACGCAGGTAATCGATGGTTTGCGAGTCGATGGAGAACATCGCCGCCGTAGCGCCGTATTCCGGTGCCATGTTGGAAATCGTCGCCCGGTCGCCCAGGGTCAGGCTGGCTGCGCCTTCGCCATAGAACTCCAGGTACGCGCCCACCACTTTCTGCTGGCGCAGGTATTCGGTCAGGGCCAACACCACGTCGGTTGCCGTGATACCGGGCTGGCGGCGACCGGTCAGTTCGACACCGATGATGTCCGGTAGACGCATCCAGGACGCACGGCCAAGCATCACGTTTTCAGCCTCCAGGCCGCCGACGCCAATGGCGATCACACCCAGCGCATCGACGTGCGGGGTGTGACTGTCAGTGCCGACCAGCGTGTCAGGAAAGGCAACGCCGTCGAGCACCTGAACCACCGGCGACATTTTTTCCAGATTGATCTGGTGCATGATGCCGTTACCCGGCGGGATCACTTCGACGTTCTTGAACGCCTGCTTGGTCCAGTCGATGAAGTGGAAGCGGTCTTCGTTGCGACGGTCCTCGATGGCGCGGTTCTTCTCGAACGCCTGCGGATCGTTGCCTCCCCATTCCACCGCCAGCGAGTGATCAACGATCAGTTGTACCGGCACTACCGGGTTGACCAGCGCAGGATCACCCCCTTGAGAGGCAATGGCATCGCGCAAGCCTGCCAGATCAACCAGCGCGGTCTGGCCAAGGATGTCGTGACACACCACACGCGCCGGAAACCACGGGAAATCCAGGTCGCGGCGGCGCTCGATCAGTTGGGTCAGCGATGCGTTCAGGGTCGCCGGATCGCAACGACGCACCAGGTTTTCAGCCAGTACGCGTGAGGTATAGGGCAAGGTGGCGTAAGCGCCAGGCTTGATGGATTCGATGGCCGCGTGGGCATCGAAATAGTCCAGCCGGGTACCGGGAAGCGGTTTGCGAAATTCACTGTTCATTGCGGGCTCGGTTCATTGCTGGCGACATCAGGAGGGTTTCGAAAAGCGGGCGGGAAGCTCATAGGCGGCTCCCCTGCCCGTCTGGCTCAGCGGCTCGGGATGGGCACAAAGCTGCGCTGCGCGACGCCTGTGTACTCGGCGCTCGGACGAATGATGCGATTGTTGCTGCGCTGCTCGAACACATGGGCTGCCCAGCCAGTCAGGCGCGAGCAGACGAAGATCGGCGTGAACAGCTTGGTCGGAATGCCCATGAAATGGTAAGCCGAGGCGTGGTAGAAGTCGGCGTTGGGGAACAGCTTCTTCTGCTCCCACATGACTTTGTCGATGGCCTCGGACACCGGGAACAGCACGGTATCACCCACCTCATCGGCGAGTTTTTTCGACCAGCCTTTAATCACCTCGTTACGCGGATCTGACTCTTTGTAAATCGCGTGCCCGAAGCCCATGATCTTTTCCTTGCGCTCCAGCATGCCCAGCGTGCCTTGGGTCGCCTCTTCGGCCGAGCCGAAGCGCTGAATCATGTCCATTGCCGCTTCGTTGGCCCCGCCGTGCAGCGGACCACGCAATGTCCCGATGGCTGCCGTGACGCAGGAATACAAGTCCGACAGGGTTGAAGCGCAGACCCGTGCGGTAAAGGTCGAGGCATTGAATTCGTGTTCGGCGTACAGGATCAGCGACACATCCATGACCTTGCGGTGCAGCTCACTGGGCGTCTTGTCCAGCAACAGGTGCAGGAAGTGCCCGCCGATGGAGTCTTCGTCAGTCACACAGTCGATGCGCTTGCCTTCGTGGCTGAAGCGATACCAGTAGCACATGATCGCCGGAAAGGCCGCGAGCAGGCGGTCCGTCGAGTCGCGCTGCTGCTCGAAGCTGCGCTCCGGCTCAAGGGTGCCCAGCATCGACGCGCCAGTGCGCATCACGTCCATCGGGTGAGTGTCGGCCGGAATGCGTTCAAGCACTTCCTTCAACGCCTGCGGCAGTTCGCGCAACGCTTTGAGGCGCTGCAGATAAGCGGTCAGTTGGGTCTGGGTCGGCAGCTCGCCATAGAGCAGCAGGTAGGCGACTTCTTCGAAGCGCGCTTCGGCAGCCAGCTCGCGCACGTCGTAGCCACGATATGTCAGGCCAGCGCCTGCCATGCCGACGGTGGACAGGGCTGTCTGTCCGGCAACCTGACCCCGCAGACCTGCGCCGCTCAATACTTTTGCTTCAGCCATTGCATTCTCCAGTTCTTGAAATTGTCGGGAATTGGCGATTCTTGATACCGATTCGGCTAACCCCTCTTCTGCGCAAACAGCGCATCGAGCTTCTGCTCGAAGGTGTGGTAGTCGATGGCGTCGTACAGCTCCATGCGGGTCTGCATGGTGTCGATCACGTGTTGCTGGGTACCGTCGCGGCGGATCGCGCCGTAGACGTTTTCCGCCGCCTTGTTCATGGCGCGGAATGCCGATAAAGGATAGAGCACCAGCGAGACGTCAGACTCGCGCAGCTGGTCGACGGTAAACAGAGGTGTGGCACCGAACTCGGTGATGTTGGCCAGAATCGGCACACCGGCGCGATTGGCGAACTGCTTGTACATGGCCAGTTCGGTGATCGCTTCAGGGAAGATCATGTCCGCACCCGCTTCGATGCAGGCTGCCGCACGTTCCAGTGCCGACTCCAGCCCTTCGACCGCCAGCGCGTCGGTACGCGCCATGATCACGAAGCTGTCATCGGTGCGCGCATCGACAGCCGCCTTGATGCGGTCGACCATTTCCTGCTGCGACACGATTTCTTTGTTCGGACGATGCCCGCAACGCTTGGCGCCAACCTGGTCTTCAATGTGAATCGCGGCCGCTCCGGCCTTGATCATCGAGCGCACAGTGCGCGCCACATTGAACGCAGACGACCCAAACCCGGTGTCGACATCGACCAGCAAGGGCAGATCACAGACGTCGGTGATGCGCCGCACGTCGATCAAGACATCCTCAAGCCCGGTGATGCCCAGGTCCGGAATACCCAGCGACCCTGCGGCCACACCGCCGCCGGACAGATAAATAGCCTTGAACCCGGCTCGCTTGGCCAGCAAGGCGTGATTGGCATTGATTGCGCCGACCACCTGCAATGGCTGTTCGCTGGCGACGGCGTCACGAAAACGCTGTCCGGGAGTTGTGGTGTCGCGACTCATGGTTCACCTCGTTCGGTAGCCGCCTGGTAATGGCGCTCGATATTGCGTCTGGACGCACCGATATGACGGCGCATCAATAATTCAGCCAGCTCGCCGTCGCGCTCGGCGATCGCGTCGAGAATCCGATGGTGTTCGGCAAAGGCCTGGCGGGGTCGGTTGGGTGTGGTGGAAAACTGGATGCGGTACATGCGCACCAGTTGGTACAGCTCGCCGCAGAGCATCTGACTGAGCGTGCGATTGCCGCTGCCCTGAATGATGCGGTAATGAAAGTCGAAATCGCCTTCCTGCTGGTAATAGCCGACACCCGCCTGAAACGCGGCGTCGCGCTCGTGGGTATCCAGCACCTGGCGCAGCTCGTCGATCTGCTCGGTGGTCATGCGTTCGGCTGCCAGTCGGCAGGCCATGCCTTCAAGGGATTCGCGGATTTCGTACAGCTCGATCATCTCGGCGTGGCTCAGCGAAACGACACGAGCGCCCACATGAGGGATGCGAACCACGAGCCGCTGCCCTTCGAGACGATGAATCGCTTCACGCAACGGCCCACGGCTGATGCCATAAGTGCGGGCCAGTTCGGGCTCGGAGATTTTGCTGCCGGGAGCGATCTCGCCTTTAACGATGGCGGCCTGAATACGTCGAAAGACGTGCTCGGAAAGGGTTTCAGAGTCGTCTGTCAATTTCGTGACTTCTTCAAGCGCACCCAGCATTGTCGACACCTCGCTGTTCAATACAGCCAAATCTAGACATTGGCGCTAGATCAGTCAAAGAAAAACACACAATTGTCGACAATCGTCTAATACACCGTTTTATTTCGCCCACCCCGGCAATGACTGAATGCCGCCGTAAAACTGGCAGCCTCAAGGCTTCATGCTAGAATGCGCGCCACATTTGCACAGCGCTGCCCGGTCCCGGCTCACAGCCTGCAACCCCCGACTTCCCATCAATCAGGCCCGTCCCGTTTGCGCCCTGACCCTGAAGTTTTTCGCTCATCGCGCCAGGATTTATGAGACTCGATACCTTCACTACACTGCTCTGCCTTTTGCTTTTGCCCACTTTTTGCGTTGCGGCCAACAAGACCGTTTATGGCCTCAACGAGTACGCGCGGCTAACCGACATCGACCTGGAAGTCGCGGCCAAGCTCGACACCGGCGCCAAAACGGCCTCGTTGAGCGCCCGTGAGATCAAGCATTTCAAGCGCAATGGCGAAAGCTGGGTGCGCTTCTACCTGGCCATCGACGACAGCCACGCCCACCCCATCGAAAGGCCTCTGGCGCGGGTCAGCAAGATCAAGCGCCGCGCTGATGACCGCGATCCGGATGACGAGAAAAAATACACGGCCCGCCCGGTGATCAGCCTGACGGTCTGCATGGGTGAAGTTTTACGCACCATAGAAGTGAACTTGACCGACCGAAGTGCTTTCCAATATCCGCTTTTGATTGGCTCCGAAGCCTTGAAACGCTTTGATGCGCTGGTCGATCCAAGTCTTAAATATGCGGCAGGGAAGCCTGGCTGCGCTTCCGTCGCTCAAAACGCAGAGTAAATACATGCGCTCTCTCACGCTCCACCTGAAGATCCTGATCACTGTCCTGGTGACCCTGGGCATTGCGATCACGGCCTATCAGATTCTGGCGCTCGGCATCCCGGTGACCGAAGACGAAACCGACGACCTGTGGAACATCGACGCCAAGGTGGAATTTGTCGCCAACCCGAAAGACTCGGTCAAGATCCAGATGTTCGTGCCGCCTCTGGCGCATGATTACATCAGCCTCAATGAAAGCTTTATCTCCAACAATTACGGGGTCAGCGTCAACCGTGGCGACGGCAACCGCCGTGTGACCTGGTCGACCCGCCGCGCGACCGGCAACCAGACGCTGTATTACCGCCTGGTTCTGACCAAGCGCTACAGCGGCGAAAAACCCAAGGTCAAAGGCCCGATCTTCCGCGACAGCCTGCCTGTGGAAGGCCCTGAAAAAATCGCTGCAGAAGCCTTGCTGGCGCCGATTCGCCAGCACTCGGCGGATGTCGAGACGTTCATCACCGAGGCCATCAAACGCGTCAATAACCTGAACGATGACAACGTCAAGCTGCTGCTGGCGGGCGACACGTCGGCCAGCAAGAAAGCCCAGGTCACCGAACTGCTGCTGTCCATCGCCCACGTTCCTATGGAAAAAGCCCACACCATCCGCCTGGAAGCCGACCAACCGCAGACGCCCGAACTGTGGCTGCGCAGCTTCAATGGCAAGGAGTGGCTGTACTTCAACCCGGACACTGGTGAAGCCGGCTTGCCGGACGACCGCCTGCTGTGGTGGACCGGAGATGAAAACCTCGTCACCGTCGAAGGCGGCAAGAAGGTGCAGGTCACCTTCAGCCTGAACAACAGTGAAATGAATGCCATGCGTCTGGCCAAACTGACCGACGCCAGCACCGATTCGGACTTCCTCGCCTACTCCCTGTACGGCCTGCCGCTGCAGACCCAACAGACCTTCATGATCATGGTCATGATCCCGATTGGCGTGCTGGTCATCCTGATTCTGCGTAACCTGATCGGCCTGCAGACGCTGGGCACATTCACGCCGGTGCTGATTGCCCTCGCCTTCCGTGAAACCCAGCTGGGTTTCGGCATCGCGCTGTTTACCGTCATCACGGCACTGGGACTGTCGCTGCGCTCCTATCTGGAACATTTGAAACTGCAGATGCTGCCGCGCCTGTCAGTGGTGCTGACCTTCGTGGTGGTATTGATCGCCGCCATCAGCCTGTTCAGCCACAAGCTGGGGCTTGAGCGTGGCCTGTCGGTGGCGCTGTTCCCGATGGTGATCCTGACCATGACCATCGAACGCCTGTCCATCACCTGGGAAGAGCGCGGCGCGAGCCATGCGATGAAGGTCGCCATCGGCACGCTGTTCGCGGCCTCGCTGGCGCACCTGATCATGAGCGTGCCGGAACTGACTTACTTCGTGTTTACCTTCCCGGCCGTATTGCTGGTGCTGGTCGGCTTCATGCTGGCGATGGGCAGATACCGTGGCTATCGCCTGACCGAACTGATGCGCTTCAAGGCGTTCCTTAAAGAGGATCAGGCCAAGTGATCGGCTGGTGGAAGACCTGGAAGGCGCTGGAAGCCCGCGGCATCATGGGCATCAACCGGCGCAATGCCGATTACGTGCTCAAGTACAACAAGCGCAGCCTGTACCCGATCGTAGATGACAAGATCATCACCAAGGAACGCGCCATTCAGGCAGGCATTCATGTGCCTGAAATGTATGGCGTGATTTCGACCGAAAAAGAAATCGACCAGCTTGATGAAATCATCGGCGGGCGCAGCGATTTTGTGATCAAGCCTGCCCAGGGTGCAGGCGGAGACGGCATTCTGGTGATCGCCGACCGTTTCGAGGATCGTTATCGAACCGTGTCGGGGCGCATCATCAGCCATTCGGAAATCGAACATCAGGTTTCCAGCATTCTCACCGGTCTGTATTCGCTGGGCGGACACCGCGACCGGGCACTGATCGAATACCGTGTCACACCTGACCCGATCTTCAAAAGCATCAGCTATGAAGGCGTGCCCGACATTCGCATCATCGTGCTGATGGGTTATCCGGTCATGGCCATGCTGCGCCTGCCCACTCGCCAGTCAGGCGGCAAGGCCAATCTGCATCAGGGCGCTATCGGCGTCGGTGTGGACCTGGCCACCGGCATCACCCTGCAGGGCACCTGGCTTAATAGCATTATCAGCAAGCACCCCGACACCACCAACTCGGTGGACGGAGTGCAACTGCCTAACTGGGATGGCTTCATGAAGCTGTCGGCCGAATGCTACGAGCTGTGCGGACTGGGCTACATCGGCGTCGACATGGTGCTCGATCAGGACAAAGGCCCTCTGATCCTGGAGCTCAATGCCCGCCCCGGCCTGAACATCCAGATCGCCAACGACAGCGGCCTCACGCATCGCACCCAGGCGGTGGAGGCTCGCATCGAACAACTGACGCAGGAAGGCAGGCAGGAAACGCCGCAGGAACGCGTCGAGTTCGTGCAGGCGCTGTTTGGCCACGTGCCCAGCGTCTGAAGCGCTGTGGCACTGCCCAATCCCGACATGCCTCTAGGAGGCGACCGGCCTTAGGACTACAATCCCCGGCCGCGCTTTGATACTGACGTCACGACATGCCGACCTGCTCGCTACACCCTCTGCCCTACAGTGCCGACCCGAGCGTGTATTTTTCACGGATTCGCCGGGCTCCGGGCGCGGTACTGCTCGACAGTGGCCGACCGGTGGCCCAACGAGGCCGCTTTGACCTGCTCAGCGCCTGGCCACGTCAGAACCTTGCAGTCGAGACCAAAGAAACCGGCAACGCCTTCATCCATCGTCTGCGCACAAGCTTGACGTCGCTGGGCACCGCCAGCCTGCCGGAAGGCTGTGCGCTGCCCTTCGCGGGCGGCCTGATCGGTTACCTGAGCTACGATTTCGGCCGGCGACTGGAACCGCTGCCCAACCAGGCCATTGACGACCTGCACCTGCCCGATGCGCGTCTGGGGCTCTATGACTGGGCCTTGATCAGTGACCATCAGGCGCAGACCAGTCAGTTGATCTTTCACCCGACCCTGGCAGAAGCCGAGCGCACCCGACTGATCGAGCTGTTCACTGACAGCCCCGCAGCATCTGCCTCGCCGTTCTCGCTGCAACAACCTTTTGCGGCGAGCATCAGCGCCAGCGATTACCGAAACGCCTTCGAGCGCATCCAGCAGTACATCCAGGCAGGCGACTGCTATCAGGTCAATCTTACCCAGCGGTTTCAGGCACCTTGCGCGGGCGATCCCTGGCACGCCTATCAGGCGCTTCGTGCGGCCTGCCCGACGCCGTTTGCAGGCTTCATGGCGCTGTCCGGCGATGACGCCATCCTGAGTCTGTCGCCCGAACGTTTCGTCAAGGTCAGCGACCGACAGGTCGAAACCCGTCCGATCAAGGGCACGCGCCCACGTGGCACCGACCCGATACAGGATGAGGAACTGGCCGGGCAACTGCTTGGCAGTGAAAAGGATCGTGCCGAGAATCTGATGATCGTCGATCTGCTGCGCAATGACCTCGGCCGCAGTTGCAGGATCGGTTCGGTAAAGGTCCCGGAACTGTTCAGTCTGGAAAGCTACCCCAACGTGCATCACCTGGTCAGCAGTGTGACGGGCGAACTGGCGGCCGACCATGATGCACTGGACCTGATTGCGGGCAGCTTCCCCGGTGGCTCGATTACCGGCGCGCCGAAGATCCGTGCGATGCAGATCATCGATGAACTGGAGCCCACCCGACGCAGCCTCTACTGCGGCTCGTTGATGTATCTGGACGTGCGGGGGCAAATGGACAGCTCCATCGCCATCCGCAGCGTGCTGGTCAAGGATGGACACGTATCGTGCTGGGGCGGCGGCGGCATCGTCGCAGATTCCGATTGCGACGCGGAATATCAGGAGACCTTCACCAAGGTGCGCGTGCTGCTTGAGACCTTGAATGCGCTGACCTGATCGTGCCCAACGGACTGTGGGAGGCGGCTTGCCGGCGATGCTTTTCCTGAAGCGACCTATCAGTGACTGAGCTGCCGCCATCGCCGGCAAGCCGCCTCCCACAAGGTACGCATTCAGTCAGATACGTTCAGAGCGCCAACTCCCGATTCGATGCCGTGATGAATGCCTTCTTCAGGTCTTCAAACGTGTGCACCGCCGGAAATTGCGGGAACTCGCGGATCACGTTTTCAGGCGCATGGAACAGGATGCCAGCGTCAGCCTCGCCCAGCATGGTGGTGTCATTATAGGAGTCGCCTGCGGCGATGATGCGGTAATACAGGCTCTTGAAAGCCAGCACCGATTGACGTTTGGGGTCTTTCTGGCGCAATTGATAGCTGACGACCCGGTCTGTCTCATCAGTGATCAGGCGATGGCAAAGCAGGGTCGGAAAGCCCAACTGGCGCATCAAGGGCTGGGAGAACTCGTAGAAGGTGTCCGACAGAATCACCACCTGAAAACGCTCGCGCAGCCAGTTGACGAATTCCACCGCGCCGTCCAGCGGCTTGAGGGTAGCGATCACTGCCTGGATGTCCGACAACTTCAGGCCATGCTCATCGAGAATGCGCAGGCGCTGCTTCATCAGCACGTCGTAGTCGGGAATGTCCCGCGTGGTGGCGCGCAGCGCTTCGATACCGGTTTTCTCGGCAAAGGCAATCCAGATTTCCGGGACCAGCACACCTTCCAGATCGAGACAGGCAATTTCCACAGGACACTCCTCAAGGACACTTCACGATAACGGGAAGCGGCACTCTAGCCGCTCGTACCACACGACGCAACGCGCCGTCCGTGCGTGCGCAACGGCCACGTGACGATGGATTTTGTTACCATTACGGCCATCACGAGCGCTTAAGCGCCAACCTTTACCCAGGAAGCCGCCTGATGAGCCACCCCTTCGACGTCGCCGCGCTGGCGACGACTTATGCAAACAAATCCGCGCAGGACATTCTGAAACTGGCCTTCGAGCATTTTGGTGACGAGCTGTGGATTTCCTTCAGCGGCGCCGAGGATGTGGTGCTGGTGGACATGGCCTGGAAGCTGAACAAGAACGTTAAGGTGTTCAGCCTCGATACGGGTCGCCTGCACCCTGAGACCTACCGATTCATCGAGCAAGTGCGCGAGCATTACAAGATCGACATCGAGATCATGTCGCCGGATCAGAGCAAGCTCGAACCTTTCGTCAAGGAAAAAGGGCTGTTCAGCTTCTACCGTGACGGCCATGGCGAATGCTGTGGTGTGCGCAAGATCGAGCCACTGCGTCGCAAGCTCTCCAGCGTCAAGGCATGGGCTACCGGTCAGCGACGTGACCAGAGCCCGGGCACACGCAGCGCCGTGGCGGCGATGGAAATCGACACCGCCTTCTCGACCCCCGAGCGCACGTTGTACAAGTTCAACCCGTTGGCACAAATGAGCAGCGAAGAAATCTGGGGCTATATCCGCATGCTGGAGCTGCCTTACAACAGTCTGCACGAGCGTGGCTTCATCAGCATTGGCTGCGAACCCTGCACGCGTCCTGTCTTGCCGAACCAGCACGAGCGTGAAGGTCGGTGGTGGTGGGAAGAAGCCACTCAGAAAGAGTGCGGCCTGCACGCTGGCAACCTGATCGCCAAGGTGTAGGCATCACGCTCACGTCATTGCGGGCACCTCTTGCCCGCAATGACGCTGTTTCAGCGACACCCGATCAATGAACGGGCAGTTCGACGTTGGCGAATAGCTCTTCCATCTCTTGTTTGTTATGGCAGGTGATCGCCTTGGCCATGACTTCGCGCGTCAGGTGCGGGGCGAATTTCTCGATGAAGTCGCACATGAAGCCACGCAGGAACGTGCCGCGACGGAACGCAATCTTGGTGACGCTGGACTCGAACAGATCGCTGGCATCCAGAATCACCAGATCGCTGTCCAGCTCCTCGTTAACCGCCATCCTGGCGACGATACCAACACCCAGATTCAACCGCACGTACGTCTTGATCACGTCGGCATCTGCCGCTGTGAACACGACTTTGGGCACCAGACCACGATGGCTGAAGGCTTCGTCCAGCTTGGAGCGACCGGTGAAACCGAATACGTAGGTCACGATCGGGTATTCGGCCAGCAACTCCAGGGTCAATTTCGGCACTTTGGTCAGCGGGTGGCCCTGAGGCACTACGACACATCGGTTCCAGCGATAGCACGGCATCATCACCAAGTCACTGAACTGCTCGAGCGCTTCAGTGGCGATGGCAAAATCCACGGTACCGTCAGCCGCCATTTCGGCGATCTGGGTCGGTGACCCTTGATGCATGTGCAAGGCAACGTCCGGGTACTGCTTGATGAAATTGCTGATGACAGGCGGGAGAGCATAGCGCGCCTGAGTGTGAGTGGTCGCAATCGACAGTGTGCCCTTCTTCTCGTTGGAGAATTCCTGAGCGATCTGTTTGATGCTTTCGACCTTGCGCAAAATCTCACCTGCCGTGGTGATAATGCGCTCGCCTGCCGGCGTGACACGCGTCAAGTGCTTGCCGCTGCGCGCAAACACCTCGACCCCCAGTTCGTCCTCAAGCAGGCGAATCTGCTTGCTGATGCCGGGCTGTGACGTGTAAAGACTCTGTGCCGTCGCGGAAACGTTGAGGTCGTGGTGCGCCACTTCCCAAATGTAGCGCAGTTGTTGGAGCTTCATATGTATCCCTCAAAGCAGATAAACCCTAGGGGCATCAGCGACGGTATATAACTGGATTAATGGTCAGGCGAATAAAGCTAGAACTTTTTATCACCTTTGCAGGGCGATGGCACGCTCGATTTCACTTAAACCGCCAATTAAACCTTCTTGAACCTTCGCTCTACCCTCGCCCTCTGTTCTGCATCATGGGCACCATGTAAACCGGTACTGCGCAAAGCCGTAAAATCCTGGCAGCCGTACGGCCTACCGACGCGCCCTCTTCCGCCCAGCGGCTGTGGCTGCCCACAACAAGCAAATCCACTTCCAGTTTTTGCGCCTGCTCAAGGATCATGCTGGACGGCTCTCCCTGAACAACGCGCACTGTGCGAATAAGAGACAGGTCTTTGTGACCTTCACCCAGTTCTTCACGAAACCCATCGAGCATCCGTTGCTCAATTCCATCCATGAACGCACTCACACCCTTGCTGTGCAGTTCCCTTAACGCATCCTCGCCCAGATAGCTCTGCAGCACCGATTCGGCGAACAGCCCCATGGGTTCTACGACATGGACAACGTTAAGTTCAGCATTGAACGTTCGGGCCAGCGCCAGCGCATGCTGTGTCACATAAGGCGCATACAGACCAAGGTCTGTGGCATACAGCATCGAACGAACCATACAACCTCCCGAACAGCCAGAATGGCGGAGATTGATAGAGCTTAGCAGTGCGCCAAAGTCTACGACGCCTGTAAACCGGCGCTCTGTCCGCTCGCGACTCAATCGGGCTGGCGATTGCCTCGATCAATAAAGGTCAGCGCTTGATACAGCATGCGTACACGTGGCATATCGAAACCGGCGGCGAGCGCGGCGGCCAGTGGCCTGGCATAGATGGCTTCCAGCTCCAGCGGCCGCTTCTCGACGTGATCGTGGTACATGCTGGGCTTGTAGTCAGGCATGGTCTCGGTCACGGAGAACAGCCTGGAGGCAAAGCCCGCCGGCAAGGCGTAACCGCACGCCTGAGCGCCGTCCACCACCTCGTCCATCAGCGCCCGCACCAGCTCGCGACTGGCCGGATCGCTCATCAACCCGGAAGTGCCTGCGCGCAGTAGCACCGATAAGCCGTTATACGGCACGTTCCACACCAGCTTCTGCCAGCGCGCCTGCTGCAGGTCGGCCATTGCGTGCGCCTCGACCCCGGACTCACTGAACAATGCCGCGCAGGCATCGACAATGGCCAGGCGGCTGGCCTGGTCGGTCGAAGGGCCACTGTGATAGCCCACGCTCACCGCGCCGAATGCCTGATGTGTAACGACACCTGGTGCCGCGCGATGAACGCAGATGAAACACAGACCGCCCAACACATGCAGACTGTCGGGAATCACGGCCCGCAGTTGATCCTCGACCGCCAGACCGTTCTGCAACAGCACAACCCTGGCCCCCTCGGCTGCGACCTGAGTGATGATCGGCCCCAGGTCCGCATTACCGGTGCTCTTGGTTCCCACCAGCAGCCAGTCACAGGCCGGCATGTCGGCTGCCGAGTTATAGGCGTGTACAGGGCGCAATTGCAGATCGCCATGAACGGCGCTGTCGACGTGCAGGCCGTCGCGCACCACCGCTTCAAACTCGCTGCGCAGCAGAAAATGCACATCCATTCCTGCCCGCGCCAGCATCAAACCGTAAAAACCACCGATGGCGCCGGTGCCGATGATCCCGATCCGGGGACGTTTCGTCTCATTGCTCATACTGTTTTCTCTTGCTGACTGTGTGTTTCAGGGCAATTCGTCGGGGGAACGATGCATGGCCTCGTCCAGCGCTGTCGAAAGCCCCTCAAGGGTCAGTGGCGCACGAAGCGGGCCTTGAAACATGCCGTCGCGCACCACGAACAGCGCTGGCAGATGAAAGACCTCATAGCGCTGCACAGCGCCGCCGTTATCCTGAGCATCGACCCAGCACAGCCGGTCGACAGCCAAGGCCATGGCGGGCAATTGCTGCCTGGCCCAGCGACAGGCGGAACAGCCTGCGCTGGTAAAGATCACCAGCGACGTTCCCGCAAGCTCGAGTAATTGATGATCGATGTCGAAGTCACTCAGTTGCAGTTGATTCAACGAAATAGCCCTCACCTCTGGCCGTACACTATCGGTTGCAGCGCCAGTGGTTGCAAATGACAGATGCACAGACGTCTTAAAGTCGCGGCAAAGCGGCGCAAACCCGTGCTTTACCCATTGTCGAACAACGCGATAACGCGCTAAGGTTCCGCTCCCCGCTGCGCTCAAACCTGCTGGGCACCGCCGCACCGGGAACCGCAGGCGGCCAGTACCCGCGACCTGATGAGTAACACGATGGCTGATTTACCGATTGACGACCTCAACGTTGCATCCAACGAGACTCTGATCACGCCGGATCAGCTCAAGCGCGAAATCCCCCTGACCGACGCTGCCCTGCATACCGTCAGCCAGGGTCGTGAAGTGATCCGCAACATTCTCGACGGCAATGACCACCGCCTGTTCATTGTGATCGGGCCTTGCTCGATCCATGACCTCAAAGCGGCCAAGGAATACGCCGAGCGCCTCAAGACGCTGGCGGCAGAAGTGTCGGACACCCTGTATCTGGTCATGCGCGTCTACTTCGAAAAGCCGCGCACCACGGTGGGCTGGAAAGGCCTGATCAACGATCCGTACCTGGATGACTCGTTCAAGATCCAGGACGGCCTGCACATCGGTCGCCAGTTGCTGCTGGACCTGGCTGAAATGGGCCTGCCGACCGCAACCGAAGCGCTGGACCCGATTTCCCCGCAGTATCTGCAGGATCTGATCAGCTGGTCGGCCATTGGCGCGCGCACCACCGAATCCCAGACCCACCGCGAAATGGCCTCCGGTCTGTCCTCCGCGGTAGGTTTCAAGAACGGCACAGACGGTGGCCTGACGGTCGCCATCAATGCGTTGCAATCGGTTTCCAGCCCGCATCGCTTTCTGGGGATCAACCAAGAAGGCGGCGTGTCCATCGTCACCACCAAGGGCAATGCCTATGGCCACGTGGTGCTGCGTGGCGGCAATGGCAAGCCCAATTACGACTCGGTGAGCGTCGCGCTCTGTGAGCAGGCCCTGAACAAGGCCGGTATCCGGCCCAACATCATGGTCGACTGCAGCCACGCCAACTCTAACAAGGACCCTGCCCTGCAACCGCTGGTCATGGAAAACGTCGCCAACCAGATTCTGGAAGGCAACGAGTCGATCATTGGCCTGATGGTCGAAAGCCACTTGAACTGGGGTTGTCAGGCAATTCCCAAGGACCTGTCGGAATTGCAGTACGGCGTATCCATCACCGATGCCTGCATCGACTGGGAAAGCACCGAAAAAACCCTGCGCGGCATGCACGCCAAGCTCAAGGACGTACTGCCAGCGCGTAAGCGCACGTAAACTTCCGGCAGACACGAAAACGCCGAGCAATTGCTCGGCGTTTTTCATGGTCTTGCGTGCAAGGATGATCGCAGGTGGAGCAGATCAGATCTTCGCGGCCTGCCGGTGATGACGCTCCATATAACGCTCTACATAGGAGCAGGACGCGATCACGGTGTAGCCCAGGCTGTCGGCGTAGTTGAGTGCCTCCTCGGTCAGCGCAGCCGCAATCCCCCTGCCGCGCAATGCATCCGGCACGAAAGTCCGATAGAAATCCAGCGTCTGCTTACCCAGGTCCATATAGGTCAGGTAGGCACGATGGCCGTCGATATTGATTTCGAACTGATGGCCGGTCTGATCATGGTGGATGGACAACGCCTCGCTCATCGCTACTCCTTGCGGGTCTTGGAATTTGACCCCTACCTTACCGATCTTTTTCCGGCGAAGGAACATCTACGCCACCCTGTGCCTGTTTTGACACCGAGCAGAGCCTGGCCGATCTCAACAAAGAGCACCTGTAAATAGTAGGCGTCATTGCCGAATATGCTCAAGCGTGATGCTTATAAAAAAGCACGAAACAACCACCGTACTGACAACGCCTCACCTGAAACGGCCAGCACGCCCTGTGCAAGCGTGAACGCAACAGCACTCGCGATATACAACGCGCACTACGGCAAACGCAATGATGGCAAGGTACATCGGGCACACGATGGCCGATATGAAGCCACATTGCACGACCCACTTGCCGTTGCGCCTGATTGCCATCGAGCCTCTGCGACAGTTACCACGGCGGCACTCGGCAGTCACAGCAAGGTGGATAGTTTTCACACAGACTGCATGAGAAGTAACGCGGAACACTTTCAAAGCCAAGAAATTTATGCGCTTCTTGCGCTTCGTCAGTTTACTTACTACAAACAATGGGTACTATGTACGCCGGTCATTTTCTCACTTTCGAGAGATGACTAAATTGAAATAAGTCCTTGAAGGGGAACACGATGAACAACGTTCTGAAATTCTCTGCTCTGGCTCTGGCAGCAGTTCTGGCCACCGGTTGCAGCAGCGTATCCAAAGAAACCGAAGCTCGTCTGACAGCTACCGAAGACGCAGCTGCTCGTTCGCAAGCACGTGCCGACGAAGCCTACCGCAAGGCTGACGAAGCACTGGCTGCAGCTCAAAAAGCTCAGCAAACTGCTGACGAAGCCAACGAGCGCGCTCTGCGCATGTTGGACAAGGCTAGCCGCAAGTAATAGTCCCCTCGGGATTGTTGAAAAGCCGACCCGGAAACGGGTCGGCTTTTTTATTGGCTGATGACCAGGATCATCCCGACGCTGCGAGAGATGATTCCCGATAGACGGGAATGCATCTCGACACCGCCAGCGCTGTCATCGCTGATCACTGAAAAATAACCGGCGCCTCAGCCGCCGCAGCAGAAGCCGCCCCCGGCACCGCGATTTCCACCGGCATGCCGTCTTCGGCCGCAACCACGTCACGCACCAGGTCCCAGTTCATGCGCAGGTTGCTGGACAGATCCTCGCGCTTGAGCAGCGCGTTGATGACTGCAGTGTGCTTGTCCACCACAGACGGGTTGCCCAGATCGTCCACTGGCGTGTGCGCTTCCAGATACACCTTGCCGCCGCTCAGACCGAACTTGTAGGGCTCGCTGATAATGCGCACGGTGGTGCCGACCGGGGCCATTTCCGCCAGCTCCAGCACGTTGTTGTTGTACATGCGGAAGCAGCCGTGGCTAGTGCGCATGCCAATGCCGAACTTCTTGTTCGAACCGTGGATCAGGTAGCCGGACATCCCCAGGCCGAACTTGAAAGGCCCCAGAGGATTGTCAGGGCCGGCAGGGACGACGTTGGGCAGTGGATCGCCATCGGCTGCGTGTTCAGCCTTGATCGACGCAGGCGGCGTCCAGGTCGGATTCGGCGTCTTGGCCGTTACCTTGGTCACGCCGATGGGCGAGCCCCAGCCTTCACGCCCGACACCCAAGGGATAGGTATGCACCACGTTCTGCCCTTTCGGGTAGTAGTACATGCGGTATTCGGCCAGGTTGATGACGATCCCTTCACGCGGACCCGGTGGCAGGATGAAGCGGGTTGGCAGCACGATGTCCTTGCCGGCGCCCGGCAACCAGGGATCTACGCCGGGGTTGGCCGCAATCATTTCCAGATAACCCAGATCGTATCGGGTGCCGAGGTCAGCAAAGGTATCTTCGTATTTGGCCTTGATCACCTGAACCTGGCCGACGATGTCCTCGCCGGGTGGCGGCAATGGAAACTCCAGTGCATGAACAGAGCTCGCCGCGCAGAGAGCAGCAAGTGACAGACAGCGGGTAACGGCTGGAATGCGCGACAACATCCGGAAAGATCCTTCGGGTAACAGCGATATGGGAAAGATTTGAAGTGTACACCTGCGCCCGGTGAATCGGGGAGATCTACACCGTTGCATGCAGCGCTGACAGTTACAGTTCAGGCCAGATCGGGTTCATGCCTCGCCGCTGGGCATCGAGAATTGCCTTGCACAGCGGGCAAAGCCGTTCATCGCGCAGCGCATCCAGTTCAACAGCGCGCAGATGCGGCTGTGCAGGCAGCAAGGTGCCGCACAACGTGCGATCAATCGAGCCACCCAGCTCCAGTTGACGAGCAATCAGATGCACCCGCACTTCCTGGCACGCGAACAGATCGAGCTGCTCGTCGGGCTCAAGCATTTGATAGGCATATAGGGACCAGGCGGGACGCGGCATGGGGGGCTCCAGATAGGGGGGCGCCACATTAGCCGAAAGCTCTCGCCTGGAAAAGCCTCAAAGCAGCGGTTTCAGGGTCGGCCAGACATTTTCCAGCAATTTCCCCTGAGCCGCCGCCGCAGGATGAAGACCATCGGCCTGCATCAACTCGGGCACCCCGCCAATCCCTTCCAGGAAGAATGGCACAAACGGGACCTTTTTCTCCTCGGCCAAGCGATCCTTGGGCACTCGACTAAGACCATCGTTTACGACAACTACGGTTCTGATGTTCCCGTAAAGGCCCTCGCAGAGGTCATCAAGCTCCTGCTAGTCGCCGGTGACAAAAAAGTAAGAAGATTCCTGCCAGTTCTGTCGG
Source organism: Pseudomonas triticifolii (assembly GCF_014358015.1). Lineage (GTDB taxonomy): Bacteria > Pseudomonadota > Gammaproteobacteria > Pseudomonadales > Pseudomonadaceae > Aquipseudomonas > Aquipseudomonas triticifolii. The sequence goes on from NZ_JACONV010000001.1 coordinate 943,517, forward strand.
TAACGATGTGGGATGGCTGATTGATACCCTCTAGAGTTTCTCTCTGACTCTCAAAGAGGTCTTTAGATGACGCGCAGTGAAAACGAGGCAATCGCCAAGGCCATGGCTCAAGACGCCTACAGGCAAGGGCTTGCAAGGTATGATGATCCCGAAGACGTCTTAAAGGGGATCGGTGAACTGCTCTATGAGCGTGCTGTGGCTCTTGACGTCTTCGGTTCGGCTCTGGATGAACACCACTTCACGCAATGCTTCCAAGGTGAGCTTGAGAGACTCTCTGATAAATGACTCTAAGCGGCTGTATGGCTAGCGCGCGTCCCTTTACACTCTGTTTGAACCTGTATGAGTGCTGGACTGTGAGGGTCCTTTGCGCGTGCCTGTGTGCGCCTCTGGATGAGGGCCTTGCAGCCTGTCACAACGATGGGCCAACGCTGTAACAAACCGCTTTACAGGCCCTTTGAGGTGCCCTTAGGATCGCCCTTCCTGACCTCTTCAGGGATCGCAGTTAGAGCAACGGTTTGAGCATCGGCCACACATTCTCAAGCAAGGTCGGCTGAGCTTCAGCGTTCGGGTGAATACCATCGCCTTGAACCATGGAAGCCACGCCGCCTACACCTTCCAGCATGAAGGGCACCAGTGGGACATTGGTCTCTTGGGCAACTTTTGGGTACACCTCAGCGAATGCTGTCGTGTAACGAACACCGTAGTTAGGCGGAATTCTCATCCCCAAAAGCAGCACCTTCGCGCCAGCTTCCTGAGACAGCCGAACCATGCTCGTAAGGTTTTGTTGCAATTGCGCAGGCTGCTGTCCGCGCAAGCCGTCGTTGCCCCCCAATTCGAGAATAACCAGCTCCGGTTTATGCTCTGCAAGCAGCGCAGGCAGCCGCGCCTGACCTCCTGCACTGGTGTCACCGCTGATGGAAGCATTGATCACCTTATCGTCGAAACCCTGCGCCTTGAGGCGCTGCTCAAGCAGGCTGACCCATCCCACGCGGGTATCCAGCCCGAAAGCCGCGCTGATACTATCCCCAACAATCAAAACCGTGCCCGCCACTGCCCCCTGTGACAGCAGCAGCAACCCCAGGCCAGCACTTAAAAACCACGCACGCATCGGATTCTCCATGAGTGAAAGTATTCTCAGTGCCCAAAGCCTCAGCAAAGTAGTCCCCAGCACCGAAGGTGACCTGACTATCCTGCACGAACTCTCCCTGGAACTAAACAAGGGCGACACACTGGCCATCGTAGGCTCCTCGGGTTCGGGGAAATCCACCCTGCTGGGTCTGCTGGCCGGGCTTGACCTGCCCAGCTCGGGTTCGGTCACCCTCTCGGGTCGCAACCTGAGCGAGCTGGATGAAGACCAGCGCGCCAGGGTGCGCGCCGAGCATGTCGGCTTTGTCTTCCAGTCGTTCCAGTTGCTCGACAGCCTCAACGCGCTGGAGAACGTCATGCTGCCCATGGAACTGGAAGGTCGTCGCGATGCACGCGACCAGGCCCGCAACCTGCTGGAGCGTGTCGGCCTCGGCCAGCGCCTGACCCACACCCCACGCCAGCTTTCGGGTGGCGAGCAGCAGCGTGTCGCCATTGCGCGTGCGTTCGCCGCCCACCCGGACGTGCTTTTTGCCGACGAACCCACCGGCAACCTGGACAGCCACACCGGCCAACGCATCAGCGACCTGCTGTTCGAACTGAATCAGGAGCGCAATACAACCCTGGTGCTGGTCACCCACGACGAGCGCCTGGCCCATCGCTGCCGACGCCTGATCCGTCTTGAAGGGGGTCGCCTGGTCGCCCCGCTGGAGCCTTGATGGCACGCCTGCCTTTTGCTCGTCTGCTGAGCCTTGCTGCCCGCCAACTGCTGCGCGATGCCCGCGCTGGCGAATTGCGTGTGCTGTTCTTTGCCTTGCTGGTCGCAGTGGCTGCCAGTACCGCCATCGGCTATTTCGGTGCGCGCCTGAACGGGGCGATGCTGATGCGCGCGACCGAGTTCCTGGGCGCCGACCTGATCCTTGAGGGCTCAAGCCCTGCTCGCCCGGAGCAGGTTCAGGAGGGTGAGCGCCTGCAACTCAAGCATGCGCAGATCGTGATTTTCTCCAGTGTCATCGCAACGGACGATGGCATCCAGCTGTCGAGCATCAAGGCGGTGGATGACGCCTATCCGTTGCGCGGCGAACTGAAAAGCGCCCCTGACCTGTACCAGACCGAAACGCCAGGCAGCGGACCTAAACCAGGCGAAGCCTGGGCCGAAGCGCGACTGTTCCCTGCCGTCAACCTGAAGATCGGCGACAACATCGATGTCGGCTCAAAGACCCTGAAGCTGACCCGCGTGCTGACCTATGAACCGGACCGCGCCGGCAATTTTTACAGCCTCACGCCACGCGTGATGATCAACCTGCAGGACCTGGCCGCCACCGGCGTGGTACAGCCGGGAAGCCGGGTCAGTTATCGGGAAATGTGGAGCGGTCCGGCTGCGACGCTGGCGACCTATCGCAAGACCATCGAGGGGGGTCTGGAGCCGCATCAGGAGATCAAGGACGCGCGCGACGGCAGCCAACAGATTGGCGGCGCATTGGGCAAGGCCGAACGCTATTTGAATATGGCCAGCCTGGTCGCCGTGCTGCTGGCAGGCGTGGCGGTCGCCTTATCGGCTTCGCGCTTCGCAGCACGCCGCTTCGACGCCAGCGCCCTGTTGCGCTGCCTGGGGCTGTCGCGAGGCGAAGCGATGGCGCTGTTCAGCCTGCAACTGGCGATCATCGGCCTGCTGGCCAGTCTGAGCGGCGCGGTCCTGGGCTGGCTCGCGCAACTGGGCCTGTTTGCATTGCTGCAAAACCTGTTGCCGGCTACGGTTCCGCCGGGCGGTCTGCTGCCCGCCCTCGCGGGCATGGGCACGGGCCTGGTCGCCCTGGCCGGCTTCGCATTGCCTCCGCTGGCAGCGCTGGGTCGCGTGCCGCCTCTGCGCGTATTGCGCCGGGACATGCTGCCGATTCCCGCGAGCTCGTGGCTGGTGTACGGCGCAGCGCTGCTGGCATTGGGCCTGATCATGTGGCGTCTGAGCCTTGATCTGGTGCTGACCTTCGCCTTGCTGGGCGGCGGGATTGTTGCTGCGCTGGTGCTGGGCAGTCTGTTGCTGCTGGCGCTCAAGAGCCTGCGCCGCCTGTTGTCCGGCGCACCACTGCCGTGGCGCCTGGGCCTTGGCCAGCTCCTGCGCTACCCGCTGGCCGCCGCAGGGCAATCGCTGGCGTTCGGCCTGATTCTGCTGTCGATGGGCTTGATCGCCTTGCTGCGCGGTGAACTGCTCGACACCTGGCAGAACCAGCTGCCCAAGGATGCGCCTAACTATTTCGTGCTCAACGTGCTGCCTTCGGAGAAAGAGAACTTCGCTCAGGCCATGAGCAAGCTGTCCACTCATTCGGCCCCGCTGTATCCGGTGGTGCCGGGGCGACTGACCAGTATCAACGGCGAGCCGGTCGGCAATTTCGTCACCAAGGACTCTCGCGGCGAGAACGCCACACGACGCGACCTGAGCCTGACCTGGGCGGCCGACATGCCCGAAGGCAACACGCTGACCGCCGGGCAATGGTGGAAAGACCTGCCTGCAACCGGTCAGGCCGATGCCACACCGGGTGTTTCAATCGAAACCAGACTGGCCGAAAGCCTGCAGATCAAGCTGGGGGATCGCCTGAGTTTCATCGTCGGCGGCCTGACCCGCGAGGCGGTCGTCACCAGCCTGCGAGACGTTAACTGGGATACCTTTCAGCCCAACTTCTTCATGATCTTCCAGCCCGGCACACTGGCCGATCTGCCGACCACCTACCTGACCAGTTTCTACCTGCCCAAGGGCCAGGACAGGCAGATCGTCGAGCTGTCGCGAGCGTTCCCGGCCATCAGCATTCTGGGCGTGGAGGCGTTGCTGGAGCAGGTGCGCAGCATTCTCGACCAGGTCACGCTGGCGGTGCAGTTCGTGCTGCTGTTCGTGTTGGCCGCAGGTGTTGCCGTGCTGTTTTCGGGCCTGCAGGCGACGCTGGACGAACGTATCCGTCAGGGCGCACTGTTGCGCGCGCTGGGTGCGGAGCGGGCGCTGCTGATCAAGTCGCGCCGGATCGAATTCGGGCTGCTGGGCGCTGCGAGCGGGCTGTTGGCGGCGCTGGGCTGTGAGCTGGTGAGTTTTGTGCTGTACCGCTATGCGTTCTCGCTGGAATGGAGCCCGCATCCGTGGCTGTTGTTGCTGCCGGTGATCGGCGCGCTGCTGGTGGGTGGTGCCGGTGTGTTTGGCACGCGTCGCGCGCTGAATGCCAGCCCGTTGACGGTGCTGCGGGAGGGTTGATTACCCGTGTGAGCGCAGTAAACACCGTGGGAGGCGGCCAGCCGCTTCCCACGCATCGTATTTTTTCAGACAGACGTGCGTTGCCTGAAGACATCCTCGCTGCATCTGCGAGAACCGGGATGTTGCATGCACTCACTGCTCATAAACAATGCTGTTCACGAACCACAGCTTCTCGCCCTCGGGCGTGTTGACGATGACTTCATCGCCCTCTTCTTTTTTCAGCAGCGCCCGCGCCATGGGTGAGTCGATGGAGATGTAGTCGTTGCGACCGTAAATCTCGTCGTACCCCACGATGCGGAATTTCTTCAAGTCGCCGTCTTCGTTCTCAATCTCGACCCAGGCACCGAAAAACACCCGCCCTTCCTGCTCGGGCGAATACTGCACCACGCGCATGTCTTCCAGGCGCTTGCGCAGGTAGCGCACGCGCCGGTCGATCTCGCGCAGCAGTTTCTTGTTGTACTGGTAATCCGCATTTTCGCTGCGATCCCCAAGCGAAGCCGCCCACGCCACCTTCTGGGTGATGTCCGGGCGATGCTCGCGCCACAGGTAATCGAGCTCTTTCTTGAGGGCATCGTGCCCCTGCCGGGTGATAATTTTTGTACTCAAGACGGTCCTCCGAAAACACAAAAATCAGCGCGACAGGGAGATGACGAACTACCGACGCGTCACCTCGTGGCGGATGCAACCGTCGTAGTAAATCTGCTTCACGCTGTCAGGCTTGAGACGCGAGTCGCTGTCGTAGGTCTGCTCGGTAATGCCCAGCGCCATCGGGCGCATCCACTGTTTGGTGAACTTGCGCGCCTGAAGCTTCTGTCGCGCGCCGTAGCGGGTAACGCCGGACAGCTTGGACGCTTGCGCGCCACCGGCAATGGTCGAGCCCCAGCGACAGAGGTAGCGCTCACTTTCAGTCGCGTTTCGAGCCTGGGCCGATACCGCAATACCCGACAGCGTCAGGCACGCCAGAGCACAATAAACCAATCGCATGCAGACACCACCTAATCCTTTGATAAGGCGGCGATTTTGCCTATCACGCGAAAGGTCGGGGGCCAGCATAATGCCTTCTTGGGCAAGCGCTGGACGAGGGCGATGACCGGAACGACGCCAGCGTCATTCCGGTGTACGACGCAGGAAGGGCAGCGTTATGGGCTGACCTTGCTGTAGCACAGCCTGCCCGGGCGCAACCGCATGCGTACCAGCGATACCAGAAAGCTGAACCCGGCCTGGTTCGGATCAATGACCGGCACATAAGCCCCCAGGGTTTCCTGCAACACCTCGGTGACCCGAGCGGCCACGCCAACGAAACCGGTACAGCCCAGCAGAATCGACTGCGCGCCGTCCTCTCGCACAGCCAGCAACGCCTGCTCGACCGTCTTGGCAACCACTATGTCGACGTTCGCCAATTGATCAACAGGGCAGTCAATGTCCCGGATCGAAGAGAACGATTCGCTCAAGCCATACGTGAGTATGTGGCCGCGCTGCATGGCCAGCGTGCTTTGCAGAATCGTGACGATCGAGAAGCGCTGACTCAAGGCCAGCGCCGTAAACGCAGACGGGGGAAAACCTCCGATGATCGGGATGTCGATGACTTCCCGGGCCGCTTCCACGCCGCACATGTCGAAATCACTCAACCAGATGCCGTCAAAGCCCTCTTTCTCGATCAATGCGGCCTGCTCAACCACATAGCGCCCGTTTTCCAGCAAGTTGCCCCGATTTTCGATGCAGGGCGTGCCGGCAGGCAGGTTACGTATTTCCACCGTGATGTCGGCAGGGAGCACTCCGTTGACCGATTCAAGCAAGCGCTCGTTGTAGGCGTCAGTGTTGACAGGGGCCAGGATGCAGATCCGAAAGGTACTCATTGCGTGACTTCCTTTGACAGGTGTGGCTGCGACGCATCCACGCTGACGTACGGTCCCAGATACCCCATGTCGGCAAGCAGGCTCATGAAGCTGGCGAGAATCTGGCCGTTGGCGACCCGCAACGGCGCCTGCGCCTGCCAGGCCAGTACGGTCACTGTCTGGTTGCTCAATACAGGATTGAGCGAGCCGTCGGCACCTACGGCATCGCCGTTAGAGAACACGCTCTGGCCTGCGCCTGAAACAAAGTAGGCAATACTGTCGGGCGCTGTCGCCAGGGGTGCAGCCCCACGGCTGTCCCAGGCCAGCATCGATTCATTCTGATACACCACCGTGCAGGTCGCCTCTGCCGATTCGATGTGCATTTTGCCGAGATCAAAACCACCTGCCGTGCTGACCTCGACTGCCTTGAACTGCCCGGTGAAGATCGCGTGAGCCAGCAGCCCGAACTCTTGCTTCAGAAACGCCTGCAGCTTTTGCGCGGTATCCAGTTGGCCTGCGCTGATCGCACGGCCAGTGGTGAGCGCACGGGACAGCGTTGCGCGTATGGGCAAGGCGGCGTCGAGCTGCTCCGGCGCCATGACCCACATGGCCAGCCCGCCAAATTCCTTGAACTGCGCGGCGGCAACAATCGGGCGCATCATGTTCTCGACGATACTGGCCACATCTTCCTGATGCTGGGGGCTGCCGTTCTCACCTTCACGCGGGGTAACGTCCAGTTCGACCTGCAGACCTTCCTGACTGACCAGAACCGCCGGGCGCGGGGAAATTCCGGCGGCGGCGTAGGTCAGCATCGGCAGGGAAGGCACAGCCCGACCCGCTCCATCGGCATCGATGACTTTAAGGCCAAGCCGCGCAGCCACCAGGCACGCGACGACAAACCCCAGCGCCCCGCTTTCCGGCGGCACAATGTAGGCGAGCTTGCGCCCTTCTTTCGCCAGGCGGTCTCTCACGTACTCTGTCGCGCCGACCGGTCCCAGAGGATAGGCGGAGCCATTGATGGCCTGGGGCGATCCCATGTAGGCGACCATCACCGTATCGCCCTCTGCGCTGCGGCACGCTTCTTCGACCGAGACCACCTGGACCTTGTCGCTCGGGTAATAGGAACCCTCACGAAAATGCTCCAGCAATCCCTTGGCAGATGAGAGCGTACCGCCACCACCGCTGCCGAAAAAACAGCCCCCTAACGCAAGTGCTGCGAGATCCTGGCCATCCAGTTCGAACGTCATAGCAGTCTCCATCCGTGTATTTCAGTTGTGGTGAATGAGGCTCCGTGCCGGTTGAAGCGCTACCAGAACAGAGTGGGCGTGAGAAAGAGAGGGCGGCGACTGTTGCATCGAAACACCCGTCATTGCGCGCTCCAGCGTATGGAGCGCCTTGTCGTGGCGTGCGCTGTCGGCGAGTAGCGCCGCCAGGTGAGTGGCGGCTGAAATTCGAGCGGGTAGCGAGCCCAGCGCATAGGCCGTGGACAACGCCGTGCGCAGCATGTCTTCGGATTCAGGGTGGTCGAGCGCCTGAAATGACCGGGCCCTGACGACCATCAGGTCACAGAGATAAACCTTTTCCTGATACGTATCGGCGCGATCAATGGCCTGCAGGATCAGTGTGGAAGATTCCAGCGCTCGGCCCGCGTGCAACAGCAGCTCGGCACGTTTCCAGATCTGAAATGAATAAAAAAGATGCCCGCCATGGCGCAGCACGTGATTTTCATAGCCGTCGACAATCATCGCCAGTCCGGCTTCGAGCGCCCCACCCTGCGCCATGTGCCAACCCTGAAAGATCAGGCCCACGCCCTGGTAAAACGTGAAACCATTGTCACGCGATACCAGCACCAGCCTTCGAGCGTAGACTTCGACGGCCTCGGCGTCCTCGAAGAGGCAGGATAGCCAGGCAGCGCCCTGCAGGATAACGGCCTCGCCGAACGCGCAATGATGCTCGTCGCCAAGGGCTTTCAGGCGTTCCAGGGCTGTTCTGGCACGGGAGAAAAAGCCGCTGTGAAACGCCGACAAGCCTTCCAGCGTCAATGCCAGGGCAACAAAGTCCAGCCCCTGCGCGCCCACTTGCCTCCGCGAGGCGCGGTCTGTCAGTCGCGATTGAGCCAGTATCGACAGGCATTCCTGCGTGTCACCCAGCCAGTACAAGGTGTTGGCCAGAGCAATGTGCGCCTCATCCAGCATCTGCGCAGTACCACCGGCATAGCCTCGGCGCAGCATCTCCTGCGCCGTGCTGCGTGCCTGGCGCAGGTCAAGCGCCATCAACTGACTGCTCCAGATACCGAACTGCAACGCCGCCAACTCGGTGGGCTCGCAAAGGTCTGTGCCGATCCTCAGGGCCGCACGGTCACTGGCTCGCGCATCGGGACTCATCCAGCCCTGTAATCCTCGATAGCAAACCCCCAGAAGACGCCAACCCTCCACAAGCTGACGACCGACCGCGGGGGTGTAAGACTGGCTTTCACTTGAATCCAACAGCGGCCGCAGCACGCGAATGGCCGACTGAAACCGGGAATTGGTCGTTGCCATGAATGCCAGGTTCAAAGCCGACTGCAGATCCGGCTCGTACTGCTCGCGCAGTTTGAGCCGCCGCTCAATGACCTGACGATGCACCCCCAGCATCTGCGCCGCAGCACACGTGTCACCACGACTGAGCTTGAGCGCGTGTTCCACCAACAACTGTTCGGCTGCCGCCAGCTTATTCTTGCCGGGCAAACGCATGAGCATGTCGGTGACGTCGCTCGGCGGCACCAGGCGTTTCAGCGAGCGATCTTCACACAGAAAAGGCTTGAGAACGGCCGCACTGACGAGCGGATCGTCGACCACAGCGCCCAGCCGCTCTATCAGCGTGCGCAATTGACGGGCATGCCCAGGCCAACGCTGGCGCATCAACAACGCATTGGCGTCCGACGTGAAGCTCAGGGGGCGAGACTGGAGGCTGGCGAAGTAGCGCGCCAGCACCACGACATCTTCAGGCCTTTTATCCAGACCCGGCAGCTCGATTTCGAACACGGCGAGCCGGCAATAAAGATCCTCTCGGAACAATCCCTGGTTGACCAGCTCTCGAAGAGTGCGATGCGTAGCCGCGACAATCCGGCCCTGAAAACGCTGCTCTTCACTGCTGCCAAATGGACGAAAGCTGCCTGTTTCCAGGACGCGTAACAGCGCAGACTGCAGCGCCAGGGGAAGCTCATCGATTTCGTCGAGAAATAATGTCCCGCTGCCAACTGACTCGAATGGGCCAAGGTCGCTGCTCGTGCCTGGGGTGAAGCCAACCGGATGATGAGCGGACAACTCAGTTTCTACGAGGTTGGCAGACAAGGCGGCACAGTCGAGATCGATAAACGGCTTGCCGACGCCAGGCCCCAGACGATGAAGACGTTGGGCGATAATCTTATGGCCCGCTTGCGATGGCCCGCAGATCAGCACTGGATGTCGGGCGGCTGCGATCCGACCCACCTGGTGAATGACGCTGAGAAACGATGGCGACGCCGCGACAATGCGCGTATCAGGCTGCGAGGGCCCAACGACCAGCTCATGACTACTCACAGCGCCTACTCCCAGGAAAAACCGATAGCGTCCGAGGTGTTGAATCGAGCAATGCGTAAGCGATAAAGACGTTTTCAGCAGCAGGACCGCCTGAATAAATCAGGCACCCGCTGATCCTGACAAGCACTCAAATGACCGATGTGAAAGGGATGGGGAAACCCCAGTCAATTCAGGGCCGACTCGGCGCGCATGATCATCATCCCCAGTGATATCAAAATGCAAGCACTGATACACAATGACCCAGTAAATACTGTGGTGGCGGGTTAACCCAACGTGATCAAACCCTGACGGGCAATGCGTACCAGATCGCCAATTGCCTGCTCGATGTCGGCCGGATCCGGCGACTGAATGACAGCAAGGTCGAAATGATCGTTGGCAAAATGACTGAGTGGCTGACGTGCATCGACAAACTGAATCAGAAAGGCACATGAGCCGCCACGACGACGTGGCCAACCGTCCAGATAGCGCAGCAGCGTAGGCTGGTGGGCACCGGCGAGCAGGATTTTCGGGCTTTTGCGGGTCAGCACGGTGCTGATGGGCGACAAACGAAGAAGGGGGCGCAGGTTGTTCATGGTTTTTTCTCTGCCTCAGAAGCTCCGCTGGGCAGCGGTGAGAGGCAACACCGAACCAACGTTTTAGCGGTATTTCGACAAGACATGAGCCTTGTCAGGCGCCCCGCAAGTAGTTGTTAAATCGGCGCTTGAGCACGCATCCTAGAGAAGCACGCCCTTCGTTGTCAATTACCTTGCCCTACAATCTCGTCCAACGAGAAAGGCCCACACTCTGTGGGCCTTCAGGCAACACGACGCATCGATTATCGAGCGATCAACCGGTCCAGCGACAGCCTGCCTGCGCCTTCGATCAATACCGCCAGAGCGCCGCCCAGCAGCGCGAGCGCATATTCATAGCCATTGTTGGCCATGAAGAAGCCGTTGCCGATGTGCACCGTAAAGATCGCCACCAGCAACAATACCGTCACCAGCGCAGCCGCCGGACGGGCCAGCAGGCCCAGCAACAGACCCAGACCGCCAAAGAACTCGGCACCACCGGACAGCAACGCCATCAGGTAGCCTGGTGTCAGGCCAATGCTTTCCATGTACTGCGCGGTGCCTTCAAGACCGTAACCGCCAAAGGCACCGAACAGTTTCTGGCTGCCGTGAGCGATGAAGGCGATCCCGACGATGACGCGCAGAACGGTCAGGCCGTAACCGGCGCGGGTGGTGAGTACGGATTTGATCAGGCTGTTCATGCGGGTAGGTTCCATCGCTGATTAAGTGGGAGTGGCGCCATCATAATCGAATGGATCAATGTTAAAACCGCAATAAATGGAGCATACCCATCTAATTAATCGATCAACGCCTGATCGTCGGCTTTCCAGCCGCGTCTTTTTCCAGCGCATCGCGTTGACGATCGAAGGCCAGGTAGTACTTGTTGACGCTGTTGACGAAGGTCACCACGTTGGCCCCGCCCTGCTCCATGGCAATACGCTCGGTCTGAAAAAACCACTGGTTGGGGTTCAGGCCGCGCCTTCTGGCTTCGTCGCGCATGCCCTGCACCCGCTCAGGCCCCATATTGTAGGCAGCCATGGTGAATGCCATGCGCTCGCGCTCATTGACCCTGGGGCTGGAAAAATACTTGCGTTTGATCGACGCCATGTAACGCGATCCCGCACGCACATTGTCATCAGCATTCTGAATATTGGAAACCCCGACACTCCTGGCCGCAGATGGTGTGATCTGCAACAGCCCTGTCGCCCCGCCACTGCCCTTGGCTGACGGATCGAGCTTGGATTCCTTGAACGCCAGCGCTGCCAGGTCCAGCCAGTCCATGCCCTGCGCATCGGCATGGCGTTGCAACATCGGACGTAACTGCTCCAGCCGCTGGATATTGCTGCGCACCAGCGGATTATTGACCCGGTACATGTTCTTGTAGGCTTTTTCGAAGGCAATATCCTGGGTGCTGGAAGGCTTATAGTCCTTGAGGAAGTCATCAATGCTGGCGCGCAGCAGGGTTGCCTTGTCGCGCACGAACCAACTGACATCTCCATGGGTTTTCAACGACAGCCCACGGTCCAGGCGCAGCTTCGGCATCACCGCGACCCAGCGTTCGGCAATCGGCTGCTCGACCAGCGTCAACGGGTAGATCCCCGCCTGCACCATTTCAAGCACGTCCTCAACAGCAAGGCTGGGATCGACCCACTCAATCTTCACCGGCGGCAACTTGCGCAGTTCCAGTTGCCGATTGACCTGATGCAACGCTTCGTCAGCGGCGCTGCCGGTGGGCAGGCTCAGCGTACGACCGGACAATTGCTCTACACGGCGCAGCGGACGGTCGCCACGCAGGCCGACCAGCACCAGGGGCACATCGTGAATGATCGGGTTACTGGCCTGGATGCCCCTGTCGTCACTGACATCCAGCAGCTCGCCGGGCGCGATCAGGTCACCTTCGCCACGCTGCAGGGCACCGAGCAATTGATTTTTGGCTTTGGGAATAACCTTGAACGTGACCTTCTGGCCATTGCGCGCATGGCTATTGAGGTAACGTTCGAAGGCTTGCAGGCGGTGGTATTCGACACCGATCTCCTGCCCTTTGACGTCGCCCGAGCTGTTGCGGCTCTGATTGACCAGCACGCGCAGTACCTTGCTGCTGCGAATCGCCGGCAGGTCACGCACCTGTGTCGCGTGCTGCACCGCGACGACAGGCCCGGCAGGCACGACAGGGCGTGCGAGGACTTCAACCGATAATGTCAATGACAGCGGTAACAGACAGATAATGGACACGAGCGCGGATCGGATCATTCATTCCCCAAGGGCATCGCCGGAAACAGGAAAAAGGAACTCTGGAAGTCACGCAGCAGCATCAACATCGAAGGAATACGTCGAGACTTGAAGCTCAACCGGTTGAATAGCCAGCGTTTTCTTGTTTTTACCGAAGCTCTGATATGCTCGGCAGCCTTGCGCTGGAGGTAGCACCATGCAACTCATCGACATTGGCGTCAATCTGACTAACGCCAGCTTCGCTTCGCAGCGACAGGCGGTACTCGACCGTGCCTACGCCGCAGGCGTGGATCAACTGGTCGTCACCGGCACCAGCGTCGAAGGCAGCGAACAGGCTTTGCAGCTCTGCCTGGAACTGGACGAAAGCGCTCAAAGACTGTTCTGCACGGCAGGTATTCACCCTCACTCAGCGAGCGATTGGACCGGCGACACCGAGAAACAGTTGCATGCCCTGCTGAAGGAAAATCGCGTGCGCGCCGTGGGCGAATGCGGACTGGATTTCAAGCGCGACTTTTCACCTCGTGCGCAACAGGAAAAAGTCCTGGAAGCGCATCTGGCCATCGCCGTGGAACGGCAACTGCCCGTGTTCCTGCATGAGCGCGACGCCAACCAGCGTCTGCTGGAGATCCTGCGCGATTACCGTGACCGCCTGCCGGCGGCTGTGGTCCACTGTTTCACCGGCGAACGAGCCGCACTGTTCAGCTATCTGGACCTTGACCTGCACATCGGTATCACGGGCTGGATCTGCGACGAGCGCCGTGGCACCCACCTGCATCCTTTGGTCGGCAACATCCCTCGCGGTCGCCTGATGCTGGAAAGCGATGCGCCTTACCTGCTGCCACGCAGCCTGCGTCCAAAGCCGAAAAATGGCCGCAATGAGCCAGCCTATCTGCCGCACGTGCTGCGTGAGGTGGCGCTGCACCGAGGCGAAACCGAAGAAGACCTGGCGCGCCACAGCACCGCGTGCGCCCGTGCGTTTTTTGACTTGCCTGTGGTTGAGCGGGCACCGGAAGTAAATCCACCGTTTTCTTGATCCGCGTCAACGGTGGCTTTGATGGCCGGAATACAGTGATGGCACCTTGCTGCTATCACTACCGATCATCATAGAAGACCACTCATGGGCTCATGGCTAAGTAATCTGTCACTCAAGTACAAGTTCTGGGCGGTGAACGCCGTGGCGTTCATCACCACCCTGCTGCTGGTGCTATACGCCGTACAGCTGGAGCAGCAATCGCGTCAGGCATCCGCTCAACAGGCCGCACGCCTGATCGAGCAATGGCCCCCCACACAGCCGCTTCCAGCCAGTGCCGCACTGCTCATGCAGGCCCCGTCCTTCACCGACGTACTGACACAGCATTTCGCGCACTACGCGATAGCCGTCTTCGTCCTGATGATCGTGATGCTGGGGGCTTCACAGTTGCTGATCCGCTTCCTGCTCAGTCAGCTCAACACGCTCAAAGACGTGATGCTGCACGTGGAACGCAGCGGAGACCTGTCCGCCCGCGTGCCGAACGGCAGTGAGGACGAAGTCGGGCAGATGGCCAAGGCATTCAACGCGCTGCAGGCCGGGTATCAGCGCGTGGTCGCAACGGTCTCGCAGACCGCCATTAGGCTTGACCAGGGTGCAGCGCACCTGGCCTCGGGGATGACCGAGGTTCGCCACGGCATGCTTGGCCAACAGAGCGAAACCGATCAGGTCGCCACGGCGATCAATGAGATGACCGCGACGGTGCACCACATCGCCCAGCACGCCACGACGACCCGCGACCAGTCACAGACAGCTGACACCCTTGCAGGCAGTGGCAAAGCGGTGGTGGATCGGGTGCAGGTGTCGATTGCCGGCTTGTCCAGCGGCGTGCAACAGACCGCCGAGATGATTCAGCGCATGGCTGCGGACAGCCAGAAGATCAACGGCGTGGTGAATGTGATTCACAGCATCGCCGAACAGACCAACCTGCTGGCGCTCAATGCCGCCATCGAAGCGGCACGCGCCGGTGAAATGGGCCGTGGCTTTGCCGTGGTCGCCGATGAAGTGCGCAACCTTGCCAAACGCGTACAAAGCTCCACCGACGAAATCACCACCATGGTGTCTGCCTTGCAAGCCGGCACGAGCGACGCAGTGCACTTCATGCAGGACAGTTCGTACAAGGCCGATGAATGCGTGCAACAGGCACGCGAAGCCGGAGAGGCCTTGGCGGCCATTGCCGGAGCGGTGGCGCAGATGCGCGAAAGCAATACCCAGATCGCCGTCGCCGCCCAGCAACAGAGCCAGGTGGCCGAAGAAATGAACCGGGCGGTGGTCAGCATTCGTGACGTGACCGAGCGCACGGTCATCCAGACCGTAGACTCGGCCAACACCAGCGGCGAACTTGCCGTACTGGCGGGCGAACTGAACATGGCTATCGGACAACTCAAGCTGTAGGCGACTATCGCGCCGATAGTCAGGCTTGATTCGCGACGGATCGGGGTCAGGCCTATTCTTCAGGCATTGAATGACGCATTGACTGCAATGCACTGAAGAGGACTGCAGTATGGACAAGCGACTTCCCGATCTCCACACATGGCAGTGGCGTGGTTACACCGACAATCACCGGCACCCGATAAATCTGGCGCTGCACCTGATCGCGGCTCCCCTGTTCATCGTGGCCGCACTGCTGATTGTCGACGGGCTGTTTTCACTGAGCGTTGCTTCGATTGCCATTGGCGTGATCGGGCTGGCCGCAGCGCTGGCCTTTCAGCGCCATGGGCACACGCTGGAACAGCAGTAACCTGACCCGTTCAGCGAGCGTGGCGATGCCGTCAAACGTTTGCTGGACGAGCAACGCGTGAACATTCCTGGCTTTGTGCTTAGCCAAACACCGTGACGGTCTGACGGCTGATCGCAATCAACTCACCCTCAGGCGTCCACAACGCCGCAGCCGTGTGCCCGTACCCATCACGCGCGTGTTCGATCACGGCGCGGTAGCTGCACCATTGCAAGGTGTCGAGCACAGGCTGGGGTTGCACGAATTCGATGGTCCAGGTCAGCGAACTGCCGGGTGCGGGCCTGTTCAGGTGCGGCAGTACCGCGGGCGGCCAGGTATCGACCAATGCCAGAATATGCGCCTCGCTCATGGGCTGAGACTGTGAGGTGTCGCGAAACCGGGCGTAACCACCAATGGCAGGCGACGGTGTGTTGCTGAACGGCATGCCGCCCAGCGCCCAACGGATCTCCATGAACCGCAGGTACTCCGGCATCAGGCCGCTGACAAAGGGCAGTTCGGGGCATTCATCGACAGACTTGAGATGAGGTGCCGGTTCTGCCTGGACCGAAATCATCGACTCACGCGGCGCACCGAAGCTGCCCTGCATCAGGGTCATGACCTGACCGTTCTGGACAGCGCGCCCGAGCACCTGGCTCACTGCCTTGCCGTGACGCAGAATCTCGACTTCGAAGGCAATCGGCACACCCGGCTCGGCAGGGCCGACAAAGGTGATCGCCAGCGAACGTACGGGCCGGTCCTGAGGGACCTGCGCCCGCATGGACTCGAAGTTCAGCGCCGCCATCAACCCGCCGAAACAGGCCCGGCCCTGGGACCATTCGGCTGGAATGGTGACACTGCCTGGGTTATCTCGTACGGCGTCGATCAGTTCGGAAAAGGTCATGGGTCTGCCTGCAGGGTTCGATACGAATAGGAAGGATGGTACTCATCCCATCCTCGCGTGGCATGCCACATATCGGCCATTAGTGCGGCCTGAATGACATGTTTGTCGTAGGAATTATCTTTTCCAAAGCAACGCGCTAGAAACAGGCCTTCGCCAGACGCTTGAGCGATGCCTCGGCTTTGCGTTCGGCGCGCACGATTGCGATCTGCCAGCCTGCAATGCACGGTGCCAGATCGGGCTGCTCACCTGCCTGTGCCAGCCATTGCAGATGATCATGCCAGTCGCCCAGTTCGCTTTGCGCCGACTTGAGCCGCGCCTGCATGTTCTTCGGCTGATGGCTCAGTTCCGGGTAGGCCTCGGCAGCGTAGCGCACGCGTTTGATCAGCAGACGCAGGTCATGGCGATCATGACCCGGCTCGGCAATCGCCGTGCGCAGCGTGCGCCACTGTTTGTCCATGCGTTTTTCGATGGTTTTGCGCAGACCGCGCAGCAGGCCTTTACGCTGCTGCATACGCAACAGGGTCGGAAACTGGTCGATCAGGGTCAGCAGCCGGGTCAACTCGCTGGATTTGGCCACACGGGGACAGGCGCTGCTCAGATGATCATGACGCTTGCGGGCTGCCTCGCTCAGGCCTTGCTCATCGAGGAACGCGGCCAGCACCTGCATGTCACGCAATGGCGTGGTCAGTTGGCCGACAGCCTTGGCAGCGTCTTCCAGTTGCGTAGCACCGGAAAACTCGCGCAGAGGGCGCAACACGCTGCGCAGACGGCGCACAGTGGTGCGCAGATCATGCAGCGCTTCGCTGTCGGTCGAGACGGCGAGGCGTGCCTGACAGGCAAGCAGTTTGACGTCCAGCGCCAGCATTTCAGCGACCAGATGATCCACCATTGAAGACATGCAATTCCCCTGTAAGACGTTCTATGAATGATGCTTGCGGGCCGACGACAGCCGCCATGGCAAACCACGGCGCAGCGTTTTGAGACGCGCTCGCAGGCGGCCCACGGAGCCTGGATGTCCGGCATAACGCTGTGCCTGAAACTCGTCGACAAACGCCTTGATGGACTCGGCTTGCAGTGGCAACAACATCACGGCACGCCTGCCAAACGCTTCGGCACCTTCACCAGGCATACGACGCAGACCATGGCGAGACAGGATCCGTTCAAAGGCATTGAACACTCTCAACTGAGAGTCGCTTTCGCGCTGCCAGGGTTTGAACAGCCACAAGGCTACCAACCCCAGAGAAAGCGCGATCCCCGCGACAAACACCGGAGCCTCGAACCCCGAGAACCAACGGCCGAGCACCTGCAATTGCTGTTGCCCCTGATACCCCAGCACCCAGCGCTGCCAGCCGTAATTGAGGTTGTCCCAGCTCAGGCGCAGGTCATTGATCCACGGTATGTGGCGATATCGCAGCGCGGACATCGGCGAGTCCTGCAAAAAATCTTCGTCGGCTGCCAGCGCCTGCTCCAGTCCCTGCTCGATACGCTGAGGGGCGACAGCGGCGGTCGGATCGACACTGCGCCAGCCGACACCCGGCTGCCAGTACTCGACCCACGCGTGGGCGTCGAACTGGCGCACGGTCAGGTACTGGCCATCGGGGTTGAGTTCGCCGCCCTGATACCCGGCCACCACGCGCGCCGGAATGCCCGCCGCTCTGAGCACAAAGGTCATCGCCCCGGCGTAGTGAGCGCAGAAGCCACGGCGGCTGGCAAACAGGAATTCGTCGATGCTGTCATTGCCCAGCAGTTCGGGCTTGAGGGTGTAATGGAACGGCTGGTCAGCGAAGTAACCCAGCATGGCCTGTACCAGGGCATCGGGCCTGGCGTTGCGACGACGAAGCTCGTCGGCCCACTGGCGGGCCTGAGGATTGCCTTTGGCAGGAAGTTGCAGGTCCTGACGCTGAATCTGCTCGCTGAGTTGCGAGTCGCGTACGCTTTGCGGCCAGGACCTGACGCTATACAGCAACGATTGCTCGACCGGTCGCCTGCGCTGCAGGCGGAAGTCACTCATCTGCCTCACCTCGGGCAATGGGGTTTCACCCACATCCAGACTCGGCAGCCAGGGCCGACCGCTGGCCTCCATGACAATGCTGTAGGCCACTGAATCGCCACGCTTGTCCCACTGCGGCACCTGCACGGTCTGGGCACGCGCCGACTGTGACCAGCGACGGCCATCAAATTGCTCCAGGGTCAGGCTGCGCCAGTACAACTGATTGCGTGCCGGCATGGACCCTTCGAAACTGGCGCGAAACACCAGCGCCGGTGAACGGCTCAGCTCGGCCATGTCGCCGGGTGCCATGTTGTCGGAAAGCCCGGTCACCCCCTTGTTACTTGGCTGCGGCAGCGACCAGAGCGGGTCCAGACGCGGAAAGAACACAAACAGCAACAGCATCAGTGGCACGGCCTGCGCCATCAGCTTGAACGCCAGCTTGAGAGTGCCCGCAGGCTTGCTGGCCAGGTCCGATTGCTGCAAGCCGATCAAGGCCGCCAGCAACGCGCCGATCGGCAACAGACTGAACAGCGCCCACAGCAGGCTGTCCTCGAACAGGTAGCCGACCACCACGCAGAAAAAGCCGAGGAAGATCAGTACGCGCGCATCCCGGCGCGTATTCATTTCCAGCATTTTCAGCACAAATGCCGCCACCAGCAGCGCTGCGCCCGCGTCCAGTCCCACCAGGCTGCCTCGCGCCAGATAAACGCCTGCGGCCGTGCCCACCAGCAACCCGGATTTGACCCACGTACCCGGCAGGCGCACACGCATGCGAAATGCCTGCACGCGCCAGATCGTGCAGCCCAGCCACAGGACCATGATTGAAACCGGGACGTGTACTGCAAACGGCACCACGACCAAGGCCTGGGCGAGCAACAGCCAGGTCAGGCTGACGCGGGGAATTGGCTGACTCACCACCGTCTTCGAGGTCATGGACGCTGTCCATACAACGCCAGCGCCCGCAGGCAGGCTTCCCGATGCGCGTCGCCACTGTCAACGCTGGACAGGAACCCAGGCAGGCGTAACGCAAAAGGCTGGTGCCGCTGCGACAGCTCCAGCACCCAGTAGCACAAGCGTGAAAGGCGTTGCTCGATGTCGCCACCCAGTGCCAGAAAATCCAGACACAGCTCGTGCCCGCTCAGGTCGGTGAAGTCCTTGACCAGCAGCCCCTGTCCTCGGGAATAGGCTTTCCAGTGCAACCGGCCACGGTTATCGCCCGGCTGATAGCTGCGTAATCCTTGATAGTCATCGACACCCGCCCCTTGAGTCGCCTGGCCGTCGTCTTCGGCGTGGGGTTGCACACCGGTGAGCAAGGGCATTGTGCCGGACAGCGGACGGGGGTAAATGAGTGCGGTCTGTCCCAGATCCAGCCAGGTCCACGCACGAAAGAGACCCAACGGGAAGACACTCTCAACCCGCAACCGCGGTGCGCGCAACCAGCCACGGCGCTCTGCGGGCAGTGTCAGCTCGACCTCGGTCAGGCCCTGAGCGCTGACATCGCCGTTTTGCAGGCGGTCTGCCGCCCAGCCCAGCCCGAGTGCCTGATGAGCGTGGCCTGCGCTTTCAAGGCGCAGCCGCAGTTGCACCGGCTCACCGACGAACACCGAGCGCGATGGCCCTGCGCTGAGGATCAGCCCGCTGAGGTTGCGATAGGTGTGCAGAATCGCCAGCACCCCCACCGACATCAACAGAAAGGTCAGGCCATACGCCAGGCTGTTCTGATAGTTGATGGCGACCAGCAGCATCAGGATCAACACGACAAAGAAGGTCACGCCCGTGCGCGTCGGCAAAATAAAAATACGCCGGTGATCGAGCACAATGCGCGACGCGGCAGGAATGCGCCTTGCCAGCCAGCGTTGCCAGAGCGGTTTGAGCGGCGCAATCAAAGCACAGGCACCTCACGCAGCAGCCACTGCACCAGCGCACCGCCGCCATGACCGGTCGGATCGGTGCGTTCACGCAGACGATGGCCCACCACTGACGGCAGCACCGACTGCACGTCTTCGGGAATCACATAATCGCGCCCCGCCAGCATGGCCCAGGCCCGCGCCGCTGCCAGGATCGCCAGACTGGCCCGTGGCGACAGCCCATACGCGAACTGCGGCTGGCTGCGGGTCGCATCCGCCAGGCGCAGCACATAGTCGACCAGCGCATCGCTGACCCGCACCTGACGCGCCTGGGCCTGCAACTGACCGAGCTGGTGGTGATCCAGAATCGGTTGCAAGCGTGGCAACAGCTCACGACGCGATTCACCCAGCAGCAGCGCCCTCTCGGCAGCCCTGGCCGGATAGCCCATGGAAATGCGCATCAGGAACCGGTCCAGTTGCGATTCGGGTAACGCAAAGGTGCCACCGGAGCTGAACGGGTTCTGAGTGGCGATCACGAAGAACGGATCAGGCAACAGGCGGGTCGCGCCCTCAATGGACACCTGCCCCTCTTCCATCGCTTCCAGCAGCGCACTCTGGCTTTTTGGGGTGGCGCGATTGATTTCGTCCGCCAGCACCAGTTCGGCGAAGATCGGCCCCGGATGAAAGGTGAATTGCCCGGTATCACGATCGAACACCGAGGTGCCCAGAATATCGCCCGGCAGCAGGTCGGAGGTGAACTGAATGCGCTGATAACTCAGGCCGAGAATTTTCGCCAGCGCATGGCTGAGTGTGGTTTTGCCCATTCCAGGCAGGTCTTCGATCAGCAGATGCCCACCACCGATCAAACAGGTCATCGCCAGACGCACCTGTGCTTCCTTGCCCAGCACCACTTCATTGATGGCGCTCAGGCATGCATCGAGTCTTGTGCCCATTAACGCCTCCCCGGCAACTGCTTACTACCCGTCCAGACACAACAGGGCCCGCCAACTATTCCGACACTTTACGGTTAGCGTAGGACGTTTCGCCAGAGGTAGTAGGGATTTGCTTAAGAGGATGTAAAACAGAGACGGGCAAGCACACTGGACGTGCCTGCCCGTGGCAATCGATCAACGACCGGCGCGCGACTCACGAATGTAGAAACGGGCCTTTTCCGACTTCTCGGTGCAACCTTCGAACGCTTCGAATTGTTGCTGGGTCTTGGCGCCGGTCAACAGCGACAGGGCCTTGGAGTAGCTTACGGTCCCGGCGAAGCCTTCGGCCTTGGCAAGATCGAGCTCATGCCAGGCAGCATCGAGCTGAGTGGCGCAGCTGTCGCGATACCCGGTCTTGCCAGCACAACCTGCAAGAACCACGATGAACAATGGCAGACAGATCCAGGCTTTCATGGGGTGTTACCTCAAGAGTAGAAGTGGAATGTGCGGGTTGGACGGCGAAGCAGGCCGAAAGTGCCGTTGCACAAGGGCGCAAGCGTAACTCTTTTCAATCAATGACGTAGGTTTCATCACGCAACGCCGGAGGTTGCAGGTAAGGTAAGGCGATACTCAGGAGCGCATGGATGAAAAAACGCATTGCACTGGTGCTAGGTTCGGGTGGCGCCCGGGGTTACGCCCATATCGGCGTGATTCAGGAACTGGAACGACGCGGTTATGAGATCGCCTGTATCGCAGGCTGCTCGATGGGTGCCGTGGTGGGGGGAATCTACGCGGCAGGCAAGCTTGATCAGTACCGCGAGTGGATCGAAAGCCTCGATTATCTGGACGTCCTGCGCCTGGTCGACGTGAGTTTCCGGCTGGGCGCGATACGGGGTGAAAAGGTCTTTGGCCAGATTCGCGAGATTGTCGGCGAGATCAACATTGAGGACCTGCGCATTCCTTACACGGCGGTGGCCACCGACCTGACCAATCAGCAGGAAATCTGGTTTCAGGAAGGTTGTCTGCATCAGGCAATGCGCGCCTCGGCGGCGATTCCCAGCCTGTTCACACCCGTCATGCAAGGTGGCCGGATGCTGGTCGATGGCGGACTGCTGAACCCGCTGCCCATCGTGCCGGTGGTGTCGAGCCACTGTGACCTGATCGTGGCGGTCAACCTCAACTCGACGCATCAGCAGCATTATCAGTTGCCGATCATCGAGCGCCCGCCAGCGGTGAAAAAGCGCTTCGACCTGCTGATCAACTCGCTGGGCTCGCGCCTGCCGTTCCGCCGCAAACTGGAAACCACGGACACAGCCTCGATAGCCGCTGAAACCAGCAGCCTCAAACCGGCGGCCGCCCGCGTGCCCAGCCCCTGGCTTGGCGAAGTCAGCGCCGACCCGCAAGGCCAGCAACCGGCGGCTGCGCCACAGGCTGAAGGCGCGCCGAAATCGGCGAGCGGCTCGGTGATCATCGACAACGTCGGACCTGCGTCCTTGCTGGATTTGATCAACCAGAGCTTCGAAGTGATGCAGACGTCACTGGCGCAGTACAAGATCGCGGGCTACCCGCCGGACATCCTGATCAACGTCCCGAAACGGGTGTGCCGTTTCTTCGAATTCTACAAGGCCCCGGAACTCATCGCCCTGGGTCGCGAGATCGCCAGCGATACGCTGGACCGGTACGAGCGTGATCAGCGCTGACCCATCAGCTTGCAGCAATGGGCAATGCACGACATTTTGAGGGCAGATCAGGCTAAAAACCGGTCTCAACCAGTGGGAGCGGACTCGTCCGCGAAGGGGCCGGTGTATTTAGTCAAAGGGTTGCGCCTGCACGACCTGTCTTCGAGCCCTCCTGCGATGATTCGCATCGACTCCATCTGGCTCGCCACAGAGCCGATGGATATGCGCGCAGGCACCGAAACGGCGCTAGCCAGGGTGATTGCGGTGTTCGGTGCGGCGTAGGCGCAGGCGCACTGTGCTTGTCTGTTCGCCAACCGCCGCGCCAATCGCATGAAAGCGCTGGTACATGACGGCTTCCGAATCCCTCAGCACCTGCGCTTTCTCCTTAGCTGACAACGTGAAATCAGGAGAACTCTCACACCGATAACCTGATATTGGATCGCCACCATAAAGGCGCTAAAGTTCAGCTTCAATTAGCCGATGGCGTTTAACGCAGGATACAAATAAATCTGATCTGGAGATCAACGGCGATGAGAAACCTGAAAGTCTCGATGCGCGCGGCACTGAGTTTTATGTTCATCGCTTTGCTTCTCGTCGCACTAGGCGGCATTTCGGTCAGAAAAATGGGAGAAATCCGCGATACCGCCAATGATTTGGAAAAAAACTCAATGGCAAGCATTGTCATTGCAGACCGCATCAATGCGTTGATGTTGCGCTTAAGACTCGACAACCGTCGTTTGTTGTACCAGACCGACCCGGTAGAAATCGCCGCCACAATCAAAGCGATAAACGTCACTCGCGATGAGTTCAAACGCGAGGTTCAGCTCTACGCGCCTTTTGTTGCGAGCGAAAAAGAAGGACTGCTGTTCAAAGCCGTTTCGGATAATGGTGACAAAATGATCGCCGTGCTTGATCAAGTGTTGGTATTGGTCAACCGCAATGCATTAGCCGAAGCGCTGGTCTATACGAACACTAACGGTCCCCTTGCTAACCGCCCTCTTGAAGAAGCCCTTGCCGCGCTCGTCAAACTGAATATTGATGAAGCTGGGAATGCAGGCAAAGCGTCCGAGGCGTCCTATCAAAGCGGTTTGATGTTTATTATTTTTATTATCCTGGCGGCGGCAATTGCAACCATTGTGCTGGCAGTCCTGTTTACCAAAAGCATCGTCGTCCCATTGCGCGAAATGCTGCGGGTCAATGACACGATTGCTAAAGGCGACTTGCGTAGCGTGATCACAATCACGGGCAAGGATGAGTTTTCTGACCTGATGCGCTCTACGCAGATCATGCAAAACAATCTGCGCGACACCATCAAACTGATTGGGGATTCATCAACCCAATTGGCATCCGCTGCTGAAGAAATGAATGCGATAACCGAAGAGTCCAGCCGAGGGTTGCTGCGACAGAACAACGAAATTGATCAGGCGGCCACTGCAGTCAACGAAATGACCGCTGCTGTTGATGAAGTAGCGCGTAATGCCGCATCAGCGTCAGATGCTGCACAGGCATCAGATCAATCCACGCGTACCGGATCTGACCGCGTGACCAGGACCGTCAGCGCAATCGAAAAACTCAGCAAGACAGTACAGAACACCAGTGTCGACGTAGAGCATCTCGCGTCCCAATCCAAGGACATCAGCAAGGTGCTGGAAGTGATCCGGACTATTGCTGAGCAAACCAATCTATTGGCATTGAACGCAGCAATCGAAGCGGCGCGGGCCGGTGAGCAAGGACGTGGGTTTGCGGTAGTTGCCGATGAGGTCAGGGCGCTGGCGCATCGAACCCAAACCTCCACTCAGGAAATTGAGCAAATGATTGGAGGCATTCTCAAGGGAACCGAGCAAGCCACAAAAGCCATGAGCGAAAGTTGCGAGCAGGCCGAAGGCACTCTGAGTATCGCTCATGAAGCAGGCGTTGCCTTGACGTTGATCGCCAAGGCAATCAATGAAATCACCGAAATGAACCTGATGATCGCCACCGCATCGGAGCAGCAGGCAGAGGTCGCGCGCTCGGTCGACGGCAACCTGATGAGTATTCGCGATCTATCCATCCAAAGCGCGACAGGAGCTAACCAGACCGCTGCGGCGAGCTCCGAGCTGTCCCGTCTTGCAGTGGACATGAGTAAACTGGTTGCAAGGTTCTCGCTTTAAGGAATATGACCCGAAGATCCACTGCCAAAGCCAAGGTATAGGTGCTGGCGCTGATTGAAATCAGCGCCCACCCTGCATACTGCAAGCAATGGGAGCGCAACAGTCCGCGAAGAGTCCGGTGTATTCAGTCAAAGGGTTGCGCCTGAACGTCAGTCTTCGTGGACACGTCCACGCCTAAAGACTGAAAACCGGTTTCAGCCAGTGGGAGCGGACTCGTCCGCGAAGGGGCCGGTGTATTCAGTCAAAGGGTTGCGCCTGAACGTCAGTCTTCGTGGACACGTCCACGCCTACAGGCTGAAAACCGGCTTCAACCAGTGGGAGCGGACTCGTCCGCGAAGGGTCCGGTGTATTCAGTCGAAGGGTTGCGTCTGGAAGTCAGTCTTCGTGGACGCGTCCACGCCTGCAGATTTAGCACCGGTTTCAGCCAGTCGCTCGTCCGACCGGGCCACGATAGTGCTCAGTCCCTGCCCAGCAACCGATACCCCACGCCCGCTTCAGTCAGGATGAACCTCGGCGCAGTGGGATCGTCGCCCAGTTTCTGGCGCAGGTGCCCGACAACGATGCGCAGGTAGTGGCTGTCTTCGGTGTGGGTCGGGCCCCAGATGTCCTTGAGCAGTTGCTGCTGGGTGATGACGCGTCCGGGATGACGCGCCAGTTGCGCCAGCACCGCATATTCCTTGCGGGTCAGGCTGACTTCGTTGCCGTCCAGCAGCACGCGACGGTAGGCCAGGTCCACGGTCAGCGGGCCGAAGATCAGCGCAGATTCAGGCTTTTCGCTGCCTGCCACCTGGCGCAGCAACGACCTGATTCTGGCCAGAAACTCCTGAATCCCGAATGGCTTGGTCACGTAATCATTCGCGCCTGCATCCAGCGCCTGAACCTTCTGCGCTTCACTGGCGCGCACCGACAGCACCAGCACCGGCACTGCCGACCATTCACGAAACTCGCTCAGCACCTGCTGGCCGTCCATGTCCGGCAAGCCCAGGTCGAGCACCACCAGGTCCGGTTTGTTCAACGCCGCCTGGGTCAGTCCATCCGTGCCGGTGGCCGCCTCCAGCACCTTGTAGCCTTGAGACACGAGGCTGATGCGCAAAAACTTGCGAATCTGCGGCTCGTCGTCGATCACCAGAATGGTTGCCGTCTGACTCATGAGTGCACTGCCGTCGCGATGCGGGGATGGAGCACAAGCATAACCCGGGATCGACTCAAGCCGGCTCCTCCACTTCAGCATCCGGCTGGGTCTGCAACGGCAGGAACAAGGTGATGCACGTGCCGAGGCCATCGATGCCTTCGCCGACGCTCAAACGCCCGCCATGTGCGCCGACCATGCCTTGGCAGATCGCCAGCCCAAGGCCGGTGCCCTGCCCGCCCCGGTCGCCACGTGCTGCGGTGTAGAACATGTCGAAAATCTTGGCGCGCTCGTCCTCGGGAATCCCCGGGCCTTCATCGCTGACCGAGAAAAACAGCTCGCTGTCGATCACGCCCGCCGCCACGCGCAAACGACCACCGAGCGGCGAGAAGCGCGCGGCGTTTTCCAGCACATTGACCAGCGCCTGCTCGATCAGCGCGGCATGCACGTACAGCAGCGGAAGCGCATCGGCGACCTGAACACTGACCTGCAACGGCGTCATGACCGCACGCAAACGGTTGAGGGCGCTGCCGACAATGTCGGCCGGCGACACCCAGTCACGGGCCAGTTTCAATGCGCCGTGCCCCAGACGGGTCATGTCCAGCAGGTTCTGGATATAGCGGTCCAGACGCTCGGCCTCATCGCGCGTGCCCTCAAGCAGCTCACGGCGGTCCTGCAGCGGGATGGCCTCGCCCAGCGCCAGCAGGCTGTCGATGCTGCCGCGCATGGACGTCAGCGGCGTGCGCAGGTCGTGGGAAACCGAGGCCAGCAAGGCACTGCGCAGTTGTTCGGTTTCGCCGTGCAGGCGAGCGGCCTCCAGCTCCTCGGCCAGTTGCGCTCGCGCCAGCGCCTGGGCCAACGGCTGGGTCAGCGCCGCCAGCAAGCGGCGATGCTGCGCCGTGAACGACTGACCTTTGCGCGCTGTGACGCCGAGCAGCGCCAGCGGTCCTTCTTCAGCGGTGATCGGCCACCACCACCATTGGCCTGACGGCAAGGTGCCGGTGCCACTGCCCGCCGGTTGCTCGTGCTGCCAGGCCCAGTCGGCGGCGGCGCGTTCGGCCTCGGTGAAGGTCAGCGGCCCGCCGGTTTCGACGGTCCAGCCGCCCTGCGCGTCGCGGTCCAGCAGGCAGAGCTTCAATTCTTTCCAGCCACTGAAATGCTGTTCTGCCGCGTGGAATACGGCCTTGCTGTCAGTGGCGGCCGTCATCTTGCGGGACAGGTCCAGCAACTCGCTGGTCTGTTCCTGGGTATCGCGCAATGCCTGCAACTGCCGACGCTGACGTGCCGCCAGTTTGCCGGTCAGTGCCGACATCAGCAGAAAAAACATCAGGGTCAACACGTCTTCATTGCGCTGAATGCTTAGCGAGAAACTGGGCGGAATGAACAGAAAGTCGTAAGCCAGAAACGACAACCCGGCGCAGGCCAAGGCCGGCCCCATGCTGCTGCGTACTGCCACCAACAGCACTGCCGCGAGAAAGATCAATGAAATATTGGGCAACGCCAGCACGCCCGAGACACCCCACGCCACCAGACTGGCCAGTACGGTCGCGATCAGCGCCAGGCCGTAGTCGAACCACACCACCTCGCGCAGCGGCCGGGCGCGTGGGGGCTGATCAGGCTGCTGTTCGCTGTCATCCAGCACGCAGACTTCCAGACCGTGACCTTCGCGCAGCAGCCTGGCGGCGACACCGCCCCCGAACAGACGCCGATGCCAATGCCGGTGCGACTGGCCGACCAGCACCACGTTGGCCCGACGCTCCACCGCATGCTGGATCAGGGTCCTGGCCACTTCTCCGGCGCGCAGGGAAACCACTTCACCGCCCAGCCGCTCAGCCAGTTGCTGGGCCGCTTGCAACCGCGCGCGCGACTGTTCGTCCAGCGTCTGCCCGTCATCGACATGCACGGCGCTCCACGGCAGGTGGCGACGCTGTGCGACCCGGCTGGCATGACGCACCAGACGCTCGGCCTGCACATCCCCGTCGATGCCTACCAGCAGACGACCGCGCACCGCCGGAGCGGCCTGCCCCAGTTGCCGATAACCCTGCGCCAGATCGTTATCGACCTGAGTCGCAGCGGTCTGCATGGCCAGCTCGCGCAGCGCACTGAGGTTGGTGGGGGTGAAGAACGCATCGATGGCCGCACGTGCCTGTTCCGGCACGTAGACCTTGCCCTCGCGCAGCCGCTCCAGCAGTTCGCGGGGCGGCAGGTCGATCAGGATCAGGTCGAAGGCTTCCTGCAACACCCAGTCCGGCAGCGTTTCGCGCACCTGCACGCCGGTGATGCCGCGCACCTGATCATTGAGGCTTTCCAGGTGCTGAACGTTGACGGTGGTGTAGACGTCGATACCCGCAGCCAGCAACTCCTGAATGTCCTGCCAGCGCTTGGCGTGACGACTGCCGGGCGCGTTGCTGTGCGCCAGCTCATCGACCAGCACCAGACTCGGCGCGGCCTTGAGCAAGGCGTCCAGGTCCATTTCTTCCAGCGTCATGCCACGGTACTCACTGCGCAACAGCGGCTGTTGCGGCAAGCCGTTGAGCAACGCTTCGGTTTCCGCGCGGCCGTGAGTTTCCACAACGCCCGCCATGACGTTCACGCCCTGGCGCAACTGCTTGTGACCGGCCTGCAGCATGGCGTAGGTCTTGCCCACACCCGGCGCTGCGCCCAGAAAAACCTTCAGCCGCCCTCGGCCGTCGCGGGGCAATTGAGCCAGTAATGCGTCTGCTCGACCGGAATCACTCACGTTGGGTATCACTCTCTTTCGGTGTGGCCAGGGCGCCGCGGACTATCATGACGGCCGGAAAAATGTCGTTCTCTCTGACACCGCGCGGCTTAACAGTAGACACATGACCGTGGGAAGCGGCTTTCCGGCGATCAAGCCGGCATGGTGAGTCAGACGAACCGTGTCATCGCTCATCGCCGGCAAGCCGCCTCCCACAGTACGCGGCGCGCATTATGTCAGCGAATGTTACAGCTGCGCGCTGTTTTGTGCAGACGGTAACTGATTCAGGCCCATATTCAAGGTCAATACGTTGACCACAGGCGGGCCGATCAACGGACGCTGTGTGTTGGCATCGATCAACGCCTGAACCTTACCCAACGGCAACTGCCGTGCGCTAGCCACGCGCGCGGCCTGCCAGGCTGCGGCTTCGGGCGACAGGTGCGGATCAAGACCGCTGCCGGAGGTGGTCAGCAACGCCAGTGGCACGGGTCCTTGGCCAGCTATCGCCAGTTTGGCGGCATCTTCGGTAACACGGGTCACCAGCGCCGGGTTGCTGGGCGCAAAGTTGCTGGCACCACTGGCAACGGTCGCGAAAGCACCGGCCGAAGGACGCGGCTGGAACCACTCATCGCCGGTAAACGCCTGGGCGATCAGTTCCGATCCGCGCACCTTGCCGTCCTTGTCATACAGCAGGCTGCCATTGGCCTGCGCCGGGAAGGCCACTTGCGCGACACCGGTCACGACCAGCGGATAGGCCACACCGGTGATCAGGCTCATCAATACGATCAGGCTCAGGGCCGGACGCAATACATTCGACATCTTGCACATCCTCAATCAGGTGAAGCTGCACACCGACCGGCGTGCAGCTCAGGGCTCAACTCAAACCAGGCCAAGCACGACCAGCAGCATGTCAATCGCCTTGATCCCCACGAACGGCACGAAGATGCCGCCCACGCCATAGATCAGCAGGTTGCGACGCAGCAGGTGCGCAGCACTGGCCGCCTGCACACGCACGCCACGCAGGGCCAGCGGAATCAGCACCACGATGATCAGGGCGTTGAAGATGATCGCCGACAGAATCGCGCTCTGCGGGCTGGCCAGTTGCATGACGTTGAGCACGCCCAGTTGCGGGTAGATCGCAGCGAACAATGCGGGCAGTACGGCGAAGTATTTGGCCACGTCATTGGCGATCGAGAACGTGGTCAGCGCACCGCGTGTCACCAGCAACTGTTTGCCGATGTGCACCACGTCCAACAGCTTGGTGGGGTCGCTGTCCAGATCAACCATGTTGGCCGCTTCACGAGCGGCCTGCGTGCCGTCGTTCATCGCCATACCGACGTCAGCCTGCGCCAGTGCCGGAGCATCGTTGGCGCCATCGCCGCACATGGCGACCAGACGACCTTCGCCCTGCTCCTGACGAATCCGCTCCAGTTTCTTCTCGGGTGTGGCTTCAGCCAGCACGTCATCCACGCCCGCCTCTGCTGCAATCGCCGCCGCCGTCAACGGGTTGTCGCCCGTCACCATCACCGTGCGGATACCCAGCTTGCGCAGTTCTTCGAAACGCTCGCGAATACCCGGCTTGACCACGTCCTTGAGGTGAATCGCGCCCAGCAGGCGACCATTGGCGCACACCAGCAGCGGCGTACCGCCGGTCTTGGCGATCTTGTCGACTTCACGAGCCAAGGGGGCAGGCAAATCGCTGCGTTGCAGGTTGATGAACGCCAGCAGCGAGTCCACCGCGCCCTTGCGGTACACATGGCCTTGATAGTCGACGCCGGACAAGCGGGTGTCGGCGCTGAACGGCACGGCAGTCACCGAACCCAGTGTCGGCTCGTTCATCGGGTGCAGGTTGCGCAGGAACTCGACGATGGATTTGCCTTCGGCGGTGTCGTCGGCCAACGAAGCCAGCAAAGCGCCCTCGCCCAACTCTTTGGGTGTCACGCCGGGAGCTGCGTAAACAGCAGCGCAACGACGGTTGCCAAAGGTAATGGTGCCGGTCTTGTCGAGCAGCAACACGTGCACGTCACCGGCCGCTTCCACAGCGCGACCGGACTTGGCGATCACGTTGAGGCGCACCAGCCGGTCCATACCGGCGATACCGATAGCCGACAACAGGCCACCGATGGTGGTCGGAATCAGCGTCACCAGCAGCGCGACCAGAAACACCAGCGGCAGGCTGCCACCGGCGAAGTGGGCGAACGGCTGCAGGGTGATGACCACCAGCAGGAAGATCAGGGTCAGGCCGATCAGCAGGATATCCAGCGCCACTTCGTTCGGGGTTTTCTGACGCTTGGCACCTTCCACCAGCGCAATCATGCGGTCCAGGGTCGACTCGCCAGGGTTGGCGCTGATGCGCACCAGCAGCCAGTCGGACACCAGTCGCGTGTTGCCGGTGACAGCCGAACGGTCGCCGCCGGACTCGCGAATCACGGGTGCGGACTCACCGGTAATCGCCGCCTCGTTGACCGCTGCGATGCCTTCAATGACCTCACCGTCGCCGGGAATCATCTCGCCGGCTTCGACGCGCACCACATCGCCCTTGCGCAACTCGCTGGCGTTGATCGTGCGCAGGCTGCCGTTTTCGTCGCGGATGCGCGCCTTGAGCCCTTCGCTGCCGGCCTTGAGGCTGTCGGCCCGCGCCTTGCCACGGCCTTCGGCCAGCGCTTCGGCGAAGTTGGCGAACAGCACGGTGAACCAAAGCCATAGCGCGATCTGTACCGCGACCGAGGTCGATACCTGCGGGTCGGGAATAAAGCACAGCACCGTGGTCAGGATGGCCGTCAGTTCCACCACCAGCATGACCGGCGAACGCTTGAGCAGACGCGGGTCCAGCTTGACGAACGCCTGCACCAGCGCCGGACGCCATAAGGCCGAGAGCCCCGTTTTGGCGGTGGTTTGAGCGGCTTGGGATTCCGCCTGTTTGGCAGAAGAAATAGGCATATTCATGTTCGGTTCCTCAGAAACCCAGGCTCAAGTGTTCGGCAATCGGACCCAGTGCCAGGGTTGGCAGAAAGGTCAGGCCACCGACCAGCAGAATGGTCACAGTCAGCAGGGTGACAAACAGCAGGCCGTGGGTCGGGAAGCTGTTCTGGCCCTGCGGCACGCTCTTCTTCATCGCCAGGCTGCCCGCCAGGGCAAGGACCGGCAGAATGTAGCCAAAACGGCCGATGAAGAGCCCCACGCTGAGCATCAGGTTATGGAACGTGGTGTTGGCGCTGAAACCACCGAACGCCGAGCCGTTGTTGGCCGTGGCCGAGGTATAGGCGTAGATCAACTGACTGAAGCCGTGCGGGCCGGGGTTGCTGATAGCACCCGCAGGACCCGGCAGGCTGGCCGCGATGGCACCCAGTACCAGCACGCCGACCGGCATTACCAGAAGCGTCGCGACCAGCAGCCGCACTTCCTGAGCCTGCAGCTTCTTGCCCAGGTATTCCGGCGTACGCCCGATCATCAGACCTGCCAGAAACACGGCGATCAGCACGTTCAGCAGCATGCCGTTGAGGCCCACACCGACGCCGCCGAAGATCACTTCGCCGACCATCATGTTGACCAGCGCGACCATGCCCGACAGCGGGTTGAGGCTGTCATGCATGCCGTTGACCGAGCCATTGGACGCCGCCGTGGTCGCCACCGACCAGACCACGGTACCCGTGGTGCCGAAGCGGGTTTCCTTGCCCTCAAGCGGCGCGGTCTGTTCTACACCTGCCAGGTTCAGCGCCGGGTTGGGCTGGTACTCGGCCCACAGCGAGACTGCGCCGCCGATCAACAGCAACGCCAGCATGCAACCGAGAATCGCGCGGCTCTGGCGCATGTCCTTGACGTAATGACCGAAGGTGAACACCAGCGCAGCCGGGATCAGCAGGATCGAGACCAGTTCAAACAGGTTGCTCCAGGCGGTCGGGTTTTCGAACGGGTGCGCCGAGTTGACACCGAAGAAGCCGCCGCCGTTAGTGCCCAACTGTTTGATTGCGATCTGACTCGCAGCAGGTCCCATCGGCAAGCTCTGGTCGGCGCCTTGCAACGTCAACGCGTCGATGTAATGCGCGAAGCTTTGCGGCACGCCCTGCCAGACCAGAAATACCGCCAGCACGATGCTGATCGGCAGCAGGCCGTACAGGGTGGCGCGGGTCATGTCGGCCCAGAAGTTGCCCAGGCTGTTGGAAGAACGACGGCTGATGCCTCGGCACAACGCGACCAGCACGGCCAGGCCAGTGGCGGCGCTGACGAAATTCTGCACAGTCAGACCCACCATCTGGCTCAGGTAGCTGAGTGACGCTTCGCCACTGTAGGCCTGCCAGTTGGTGTTGGTGACAAAACTCATGGTGGTGTTGAACGCCAGCGACCACTCCATGCCCGGCAATTGCTGCGGGTTGAGTGGCAGCACGCCCTGTAACAGCAGGATCGCGAACAGCACAACAAAGCCTGCCAGATTGAACGCCAGCAAGGCCCAGGCGTACTGTTTCCAGGACTGTTCCACAAGCGGATCGACGCCGGATATCCGGTAGCAGGCCCGTTCCACAGGCCCCAGTACCGGGCTGAGCCAGGTTCGCTCGCCTTCCATCACCCGATAGTAGAATCGTCCAAGCCAGGGTGCAGGCAACAGCAACAGCACCAGAAAGGCCAGGATCAACAGATAGTCATAACTGTGCATGGCCGCTCCTAGTTCTGGTCGGCGCGCAGCAGCGCCACCAACAGATAGATGAACAGCCCGACTCCCATTAATAGAGAGATACCATCCATAACGCTCATTGCAATTTCCCCATGATCAGGCCACGTCGATTACCGAGATGGCCGCGTAATGGCATTGTCAGGATCATGGGCGTAAAGGAACGAGAGCGAGGCCTGCTCTGTGGCGTAAAAAAGCCGTAAAGATCGCGTATTTTCTCAATCCGGACTGCGATTTCTGACAGGTTTCAGACTGTGAGCGAGGCGTTATGGTGGCGATGTACGAAACTGGACAAGGAGAAGTCCGCGATGAAACATCAAAACTACAGTCGGAACGACGCAGCCGAAGCTGTGAGTCCTTCGCCGCTGAAAACAACAGCGACCCGGGTAGTTCTGACTCCCAAGGAGCAGGAAGTCATGCACTGGATTGCACTGGGTAAATCCGCCTGGGAGATTTCCCGGATTCAAGGCCGCAGCGAAGCGGTCGTGAATTTTCATGCTTGCAACATTCGCCGCAAGTTCGGAGTCAGCTCGATGCGCGCGGCGCTCGTGATGGCGCTGGACCAGGGAGGCGTATTTTCGAGGTGACCGTTGACGGCTAAGGCGGTTTTGCAGCATCGCTTGTCAAGACTGATCAGACCGGGCATGAATGTGAGTATTCATGCCCGGCCTGAAAGCGCGTCAACGCTCGGTTCAATCGCTGGCTCCGTTTTTCTCCAACGACTGCCCAAGCGAATCATCATCCGTCAGGGTCTGACCCGTCACACTGTCTGGCGGATCATTATCAGGTTGCGCACCAAAGGACTCGGCGCTGATCTGGACCAGACGACCCAACGCGTCATACTCCAGGGTACGGCTGGCCTCATCAAGAATCAGATTGCCGTCCGCGTCGTATTCCAGTCTGATCTCGGGCGGATAATCTGCATGGGTGTTTGTAACGCGGCTCAACTGCACCGGATCAATGCCTTCGTAAAAATAGCGGGCCCGATTAAAACCGCCGTCAAAGTAGGTCATGACCAGGGTCAGGTTGTCCAACCCATCGAAACTGAAAAGCTGTCGGGTGATGACTTTGCCATACGGGTCTGTCGGGCATTGTGGCCCACTGCAATCGTACTGGGTCAGACGGCCGCGCAAGTCATAATCATAGAGTTCCTCGCGTAGCAGGAGTGCCCCTTCATACAGCCTGCGTTCGATCATGTCATCGTCATCGCCATACACCTGCTCCAGATGCTGTTCAACGCCATCCAGGTCAAAACTGCGGAGAATTTCGCGCCCCATATCGTCGTACTCAAGGCGTGTAACAACCCGCTGGCCGGCGGCACTGTCCGTTGTGGTGATGCTGGCGGTGCGCCCAAGGGCATCATAGGTGAACGTCGCAGACGTGGTTCCCAGCTCAGTCGACTCCAGTTGTCCGGCAGCGTTGTACCTGTAGGCCTGCTCCTGGTTCAGTACATCGGTGTAGGCCAGCAGGCGACCGAGTCGGCTGTGACTGTATTGCATGCTGTATTCAAGACCGTTGGACACGCGCTGTTCGCTTTTCAGCTCACCCGTGCTGTAGTACTCGCGATCCAGTTGCTCGCCCTCTTCCAGCGAGTGCCTCAGACGCGCGTTGCGCGGATCGTACTCATAGCTGGCAGTGGTTCCAGGCAACGTGCGCTGCAACGGCTCACTGCACAACTGCAGACGGTATTCGTAGCTGATGGCCTGCCCGCTGGGCGTCATGACTGACCTGGGTTGCAACTGGCCCGGGTCGTAGGTCATGGAACGCTCACGTCCGCCGGTAACGGTCTTGATCTTGCGATCCAGGCCGTCGAACACCTGCTCGCCGAGGATCGAGAGTTTACCGTTGTGTTCAACACTGATTTGCGTCGGCAGGTCTTGCGTGCTGTGACTGGCAAAACTGCGGCGCACGATGGCGCCGTCCGGCAGGGTGGTTTCGATGAGCCGGTCGAAAGCGTCGTAGGCGAACAACGTGAGCCGTTCCCGGTCCGCAAAGCCGACAATCTCTTCAGCGCTGCGGCCCAGCCCGTCGTAATGAAACTGGCTTTGGCTGACGACCTCCCCAGCCTGATCACGTCGTACCTGGCGGGTCGGCTTGTCGAACAGATTCAGCCAGGTTTCGCTCTCTCCGCTCTTGACGCCATTGCCTTCAGTCCAGCTGAGCTGGATGCGCCCCATGGACTGCGCGGTGCCGATCGGGTCGGTGACCTCAACGCTGCGCACACCATCCGGGCCGACGAAGCAACGTTGCTCTCCCCAATCGTCGTATTCATAGGTGCGGGTCAGCGGCCACATATCCTCTGCCAACCAGTCGTATTCGGTTTCCTCGACCAGTTGCCCCCAAGGGTCGTAAAGGGCCTTGTAGGTCTGACGCGGCAGCGCGGCCCGCTCGGCAATGGGGTTATCCGCATCGTCACGCTCCTCATAAACCACACGCTGCAGACCGTCCAGACGGCTGAGAGTCTTCACGTCCTTGACGTCGAACATGACCTGCTCGGCGTGCTCGCCAATGTTGGCACACAACGAGTACTCATAACGGCGGGCGGCCTCGAAGTCGGTGCCTGGCGCCACGGTTTCACTCAGGACACGCCGCAGCCGATCATAGGTGTAACGGATTTCGACATCGTTGTCGTCCCGGTTGAGAAGCGGTTCGCCATTGAGCAACGAATGCTCCAGGGTGACCACTTTGCGAGCGTTGTCGAAACCAGTGACGGTCTGCACCGTGCGCTGCACACTCTCACCG
Organism: Pseudomonas triticifolii; assembly: GCF_014358015.1. Lineage (GTDB taxonomy): Bacteria > Pseudomonadota > Gammaproteobacteria > Pseudomonadales > Pseudomonadaceae > Aquipseudomonas > Aquipseudomonas triticifolii. The sequence continues at coordinate 979,506 of NZ_JACONV010000001.1, forward strand.
AAGATCGGGCTGACCTCTACGCTGTAGACGTAGTCTGTGGTCGTGCTCAGGCCGCCCATGACCAGCGTTTCCTGACGAACACGGCCGTGCTGAAACGCATCGTCGGGGGTGTTTATGTGCTCGTAGTCCGTGGCGTGCAACTCCTGTCGGGTGCTTTGAATCCGCTTGTCCAGAATGGCGCTGAGCTCGTCTGCAATAAGGTGCACATCTCGACGGGTGCCGTTCGCGCCCTTCAGCAGCACGCGCAGCAAGTCGTTCAGCATGCTCCGTGATCTGCGTTCGCTGTCAGGAAGCTGTTTTATCAGTGTGCCGACCCGTTCGCTAGCAGCCTGGCGCAGCGCGTTCAAACTGCCTGACGCCGGCATCAGCAAAAGATCGATGAACGCGCGCACTTCGTACTCGAACGCAGGCACGTCAGCGAGGGGGATCTGCGTCAGGGTTTCGCTCTGCAAGACCAGCCAGTCTTTGCTCTGACTGCCTGCGATGGCCGGCAGCGTTGTGTAGCGATAGCGTGTGCTGAGCGTTGGCGCCTGCCCGTAAGCGGAAATTGCAGGGGTGACGGTATGCAGCTTGAGGCTGCGGACAAACCCTTCAGGGTCGGGTGGGCAACCGTCCTCGCCGCTGGCGGAATACCACTCGCGGCTTTCGGTTACGCCGTTGGCCAAGGTCTGCGCAATCAGATTTCCGTGGATGTCATAGGTACTCTTGACCGACTCGCTGCGCTGCGCCCTCACGCCCCTTGCATCTTCCGCGCCCAGCCAGGTGGTGATGACCTCGCTGGGCAACTGGCACTGGTTAGGCTGCCTGTCAAAGGGTACGTCTGGCTGGATGGGATAAACGGTTTCCACTCGTTTGACCGCACCGTTCTGAGTCGTCGTTTCGCTGGTGAGCAGATGGAACTGATTGAAGACGCGCTGGATGGTGCGCACAGTCGAGCCAAAGACGTGCAGTGCCTCTGTGCTGACATAGTCATAACCGTCAGCGCCCAGATAGCGGTAAAGATTGTCGAGGCCGTTGTCTTCCCAGGCGATGTCGAGGCCTGCACCCAGGAAATTATGGTTTCGCCCCTGGCCATCGCTGTACGTGTATTGAACATCCACCTGGGGCTGACCCGCCCCCGGATCCGCAAGGTGGCGAGTGACCCTGGGCAGCGCGTTACGCCCGGCCTTGACCGGAAAGACATGACCGCTGTCCTGATAAAAGACGTCTTCATGCCCGCCCGCCGGCGTGTCTACACTGACGATGCACATGTGATCACGGATCCGGCTGTATCCAAAACGCCAGGACGCCGCGTTGTCGGTGGGCAATTCAATGCGTCTGACATCGTGCTCCGAGCCCTCCAGTATCATGACGAACTCGGCATCTGCACCTTGCGCCGCGTACAGACGGAAACGGACCGATGTGTCGTTACGCTCGATGTCGAGCAGGGTCTGCCCTGAATCATCTGTGACCTTACTGAGTCGTGGGTAAACCCCGAATGTCGCGTAATTCAGGGTCAGGCCATGACCTTCGGGCGCAACCACGCGTCTGGGCAATGCGACCCTGTTACCGGTGCTGCCCTGCATTTCAAGCTCCTCGACGAGGCCCGACTTGTGAACCACCCGGAAGTGGTCACTGTCCTGTCTGTAGAAATGGAAGCTGTCGATTTTCTTCTCCGACATCAACAACTCGTCGCCTGAGGTACCGTCGACCTTGAAGGTTTCGCCACTGCTCAGAGAAATGACCTGGTTGCCGGACGTGTACTGGGACAAGTGAAGATTCCAGCCCAGGCCAAAGCCACTGTCCTGAGTGTTGAGCGGGTTGTAATTGAGGACCAGCGGCAGTCCGGGGCCGCGCAGCCCATTGGTTTTGACATCGGGCAACGTAATGGAGATCGTGTACTGCCCGGTCCGCGGGTCGACGCCGCCCGTCAGGAAACTCATGAAATTGAAAGCATTGGAGTGCACGGAAGTTGATGTGGCCATCGTTAAAGTCCTTTTCAACGGTTAGACATTCAGAGCCGTTCAGTTCACGGGAGGGCGTTGTTTACCCTCCGTACCTCCCGCGTCGAGCGGCGGCAACCCAGACGGTATGACTCGTACGCACGACAACTTCCCCGGGGTGTCGTCCCCGTCGGGTCTAATGCTTTCGACCAGCACACCACGACTGTAAATAGCCCCGTCCTGCTCATTTCTGAGCGCGTCAATGCTCAGCCACGGGGTGGTCAGCGGGTCAATATAGGTTCTTATTTTGAAGACCCACCCCCCCTCTTCATCACAATCCCGGCTTTCAAACACGATGAGCATGGCCGAGCGAACATTGTCCAGTTTGAAAAACCTCATTTCGTCATTTTCACAGTCATGGTTACCTTTATTCAGGTAGACATCCTGTGCGTCAGCGGGAAACGAGCAACTGCTGCCGCCCCCCGTATTTGTCTCGGCCAAATGTATATTGCGGACGGGCGCGCCACTGGGGGCATTCACCGCCTCGGAAGCATGAAGTATCTCAACGCCTGTAAGGCCGGCAAAGCCCAGGCAGGCGAGTGTTTTTGTCAACGCATTCATTTTGAGACTCCTGTCATTCAATTCCTGATGTACGTCGTGAGTCGGGCACGCTAGAGCCGAGTGACCATCAGCCGGTTTCGCCGGCCCATGATGGACTCTGCGAGAAAACTGATCATCAGTTTATGAGGATTGCCTAGCGTGTCGATCAACAAGACCCTGATGAAAGCGGGGAGTTTTTCACGCGCGGGGTCGAGGGGCGCTTTATACGGCACAACGTCCGAACGATGCAGGCTGATGTACAGAGTACCGGGCGCGACCGGGTACTCGTTTTTAATGGGAATGTCCAAAGACTCCACCCCCTCCAGCACGCCCTTGAGGTTCTCATCAAAACGGATTTTTTTCTGACTCATACTCTCCGCGCTGTCCGGCTCGAATATATGGCCGGTCCAACTGAACATCCGTTCAGCCAGTTGTTCACTTTCCCAAAGAATCATTGAGGTATTTACGGTATCTTCTAACGTGGGCAAAAACGTCAGCCTCTCCATATAGGCCACCTTGCCAGTCAAAGGGTATTTGACACCCAAACCCCAGTAATCGATCGTGTGCAAATGGAAATCGAACGGGTCGTCCTGGGTCTCATCCGCGGGCGGTAAGGGCGATGGGTCTGCCGGCCCCCCGTCAATGCGTTTGACGGTGAACGAGTAGTGTTCGTTGTCGAAAGCAGGCAAGGATCGAGGTGTGATGGTTATCCTGCTGTTCAGGTCTCCAAGCTGAAGCGAGGTTCTATCCGTATCGATGTGATCGGCGAAGCGGGCGTAGAACGGGGTGACTACCCCTGCCTCGTCCCGAGTGATTAAATAGAAATCCTGGGTTTTGATCTGGGACTCCGCCAACGTCTCAGTCTCTGAGGGTGTCGCCGCTTGCGCCAGCTCGAACCGATTTCTACTCTTTGGGACGCGCCATAGCTGGGCATCGTCCTCAGGCAGGCCCTCAAACTCAGGGCTCAGGAATGGGACATCCTGACCGGATTCCTCGTCCACCAGTCGCATCCTTGCCTCTTCTTCGGCGCTAATTGAGGTACCCTCCTCATTGACTGGCATGGTCAAGGTCTTGATTTTAAACGCTAGTTGTTGATAGCCGTTTCGGTACATCTCACCCTTGCGCTCGTCGTCGGCGCCGCCCGGCACGGTGACGGTAAAGAGCGACAGCTCCGTCCATACAGGTGCTTCAGGACCTTCGATCAATTCAATAACGCTGTAGCCAGACGCCAGAACGATGCCGTTATTGACGATCTCGCAGGTCACGACACTGGTGGAGCCAACCCAATCTTGCGTGGGGGGGGTAAATAATCCTTGAGCATCCACGCTGCCAGGGCCGCTGCAGACCGTCCAGCGCCTTGGAAGGTCAGGCAGCAGCGAAACATCCTCACGCAGTTGTACCGGCACATTTCCAGCGGTCCAGGACACCTGATCACGCTCGATACGCAGCATTTGCTGGCCGTTGGCAACTAACACGGTCACCCGCTTTTTCTCGCTGCCCTGGGCCTCTATCTGTTGTGCGACAAGCGCTCTGTTGCCAGACCGCGCATCAGGCGCGAACACTGTTCCCTGCCCGCTGTCGCTTAGTTCGCCATAGAGTTCCCCACGCAGCGCCCAGCTCACCGTACTGCCGTCCAGCGTGGAGCCTTTCAATAGCACAGGCTGCAACTGAGTGTCGCCAGCGACCACCGTCATCTGCGGTGCCACCTCCATGCTCAGGGGCACAACATTCAGCAATGCCGAAACAGCCAGCGTGTTGCCTGCGTCCTCATAGCTTGCGGTGACCACCACACGCAAGGAATCGCGCCCAATGAGTGCCGGGCTCACTGCGGTGTAAAGGCCACTGGCATCGATGCTGCCATGCCCGGCTGAGGTGTGACTTTGCAGGCTTTGCGCCTCCCAGCTCAGTGCCGGGATTTCCTGGCCCAGGCTGTCGTGCAGGGCAAAACGCTGAGTCTGTCCCGCTTTGATCGTCGAGAACAACGGCGTGACGGAAGGCTGCTCTGAGCGAAGTGTGCCGAAGACTGCAAGATCACCCACCCTGTGCTCTTCGCTCGCACAGAATGCGTAGAAGCCGGCGGTACGAAAGCTGTCGGGCAGCGCCAGACGATCCTGTGCGTCAGCAGGCAGCGCATCCGGGGAAAGCACCAGAGTCACTGCTGACTTTTCCCGAAGGTTGGGGCGCAGGTCATCGGGAATCAGGTAGGGGAAATCATCAGACGGCGGAAAACGTCCTTCGGTACGGTCGCCACGCAGCCTGATGAACAACACCAACGCCCCGTCACCATAGTTGCCGGCACCTTTGATCTGCGCACCGGGCGCGCTTTGGGTGAAGACCCGGAAGCTGACAGGAGACTGAGCGTGGCCACCACGCAGGTCCAGCCCTGTCAGTAAAAAGACCCCACGATGCACGGGAATGGACTTGAATTCTGCCTCGAAAAACCCAGCGAAACGCTTGTTTGCCGCCTCATCATTCCCACCAAGGTTGCAGGTAAAATCAGACGCTTTTGCCAGATTCAACGTGACGTAACCGTTGCTTTCGAGCAGCCTTACCTTCATCTGCACGACAACCCCCATTGGCTCGGTGATTTTGAAGGTGCCCGACACCGTCGGCACGCCGCCCCGAGGCTTGTGCATGGCGCTGTAACGCCCTGCCACGATGTTCATCTGCACCGTCACCTCAGGGCCAGTCCCGATAAAAGCCACGCTGGGTACACCCAGCACGGCCTGCTTCAGCCGCACGCTGTCGACGTTACGATCATCCAGAGGCACATCACCGGTGAACAGTGGCAGGAACGTAAGGTTCTGGTGGCGCTCGACATATTGCTGTTCGATCTGACGATTGATGTCAGCCCGGCTGATCGCAGCGACCGCGCCCCAGCCTTCGGTGAGGGGGCTTTCGCTCATGCGTGAGACAAGCTGAGCCCTGGAATAGGGCCTGACCGTCGTTTTCAGTGCCTGGAGCATGGCAGAGGAGCTCGCCAGAGGCAGCGGCAGAATGATATGACCTTCGAACCAGGTTTCGAAAATATCGTCGTAAAATCGTGCAAAGATCACCACCAGACGCTCATGAGTGTCCGGGCTGCTGGTGTAGATGCCGTTGGCGTCGACCTTGCCCGGCATTGCATCCGGCAAACTCCACTCGACCCCGGGAAGGACATTTCCGTTGACCACGGCCTGCAGACGGACTTGTCCTTGAGGCAAGTCATCGTCGACGATACCGACCGTCAGCAGTGCCGCTTGCTGACGGACCAGCACCCAAATAAACCCGGTGCTCTGGCCATCGCTTACCGTGATCCTGTCGAGCACGTACGTCTGGTTCGGTACTTTCGGCCCTGCGACGTAGATCATGCCGTGTTCGGAGTCGGGATCAGGCTTCAGGCTTCCGCTTCCTGGCCCGTCCTTGATCGTCCACTCCAGAGCACTTGCGGTCACACTGCCCGCCGAAAGCTTCACTTGCGCACCGTAGCTGCACACCTCGATCAGCGGGTTGACGCTGATTTGAGTGGCTTGCACCGTTATCAACGCGGTGCTGTTCTGCCCACTCAGAGGGTCACTGGCGGTGATCAGCACGCGCTGATAATCCTGAGCCATTGCCTGCGAGTCGGGTGCCTTGTAAACACCCTGTGCGCTGACAGACCCCGGGCTGCTGTCACCACTGCCTGGCGCATTCGCAACGCTCCACACAAGGTCTGCACGAGCGGGCTCGGTGGTCATCTGGACACTGGCACCGGCCATGACCAACGACTGCTGTTCTGCGATGACGAATGCTGACGCGCCAGGGCCGACCTGACCGAACACGGCCAGGTCATGGGGTAATGCTCTGAGCTGAAGCTGCAGGTTTTGGCGGCTGCCCAGGTTGAGATGAGTCAGAAAACGTTCGTAGCCTTTGGACTGCAGTGTCCGGCTCAGCCCCTCAAGCAAGGCGCGCTTGACGGTGTAGGCCACAAAACCACTCGCTTGTTGTGCGACTTCAGCCGGAACGTTTGCCAACTGGCCGACTGCAGGGCTGACCTCATCGTCATGAAGATAGGGTGCGTAAAGTTGCCCTTCCAGGCCCTGCCCATCAGAGCCTGCAGAGGCCAGATAAAACTCATGCTTGAGATTGACATCGAAGGTGGCCGTCTCTGCCTGCCACTCAGTGCCGCCCAGCGCTCGGTAACGAAAAGCCAGCGTGCACGGGAAATGCCAGTTTTGCGTGGCTTGTAAGTAATCGAAATCGATGGTCAGGGGCTGCCGTGCGCTGACAGCCGGGACGCTGAACCTGTCTGCTTCAAACTCCAGATCCTCTGTCTGATAACGGCTGGCGGCGACCTCGAAAGTACCCGCCTTAGCAACCATCTGTGCCAGCGGCTTCTCGGCCGGAACAATGAATTCAAATTGAGACGTTTTGAACATTTCCATGACAGCATGACCAAACGCGGCACGATGAAGTGCATGGGTCGAGATCACAGTGGTCGCTGAATACTGAGCGTCCGCGTCATTGGGGATCAGGTAACGGAAATCTGCACTGGCGTCCGGAAAACCACCGGTCGCGCCGTGCTCCAGCGTCGTGAACAACAGCAAGGCACCTTTTCTTGACGCCGAATTCGTCTGATCGCCCTGGGCCTCGGGACTCTCGAGCTGGGCCCGCACATCAATTCTGCGCACTCTGAACAACGGGTTGCTGTCATCGGAGAACACGCCCAGCTGGATCGTCGGAGCTGCACTGCCAGCCCCCTGCAATGCTTGCTGAAAAACCTCACCCGCCTTTCGTTGCTCGGTCAATGTACCGGGGAACTCCAGCAAGAAGTTTTCGCCCTGAGCAGGGTCTACCACCAATTGCATATCCCTGCTGCCCAGCTCCAGATCGAGCTTGAGTCGAAGCGCGTCGGAAGGGCCGTGGGCGGCCATTCTGAGGATGTAATTCTGGTTTTGAACCGTCTCCATGACCGCGTGAGTTCCCCCCATTACGCCCAGCGCCAATGCCAGCGGCGGGCTTTCAAGCGAGCTGTGTTCAAATGTCAACGCGGGCGCGCCAAGCACGAAACCCGAGAAAAAATGGGAAACGTTCGTATCGGGAATGGTAAAGCTGGCGTCGGGTACTGGCTGTGCCTGACCCTGGCTTATACCCAGCGTATGCGCCTCCTCCATCAGCGTGTTGACCGTGTCGCCGTCCAGCGCGACCAACGCGTCCCAGCCTCTCATGCGGGTCGTATTCTTCATCCATGCCAGCAGACTTTCTGCCGAGTAACCAGCCATGACATCACCTCCTGTGATACCGATATATTCAACCTGACTTGCGTTCAGGTTATTTTGATCCGCTTGCTTCAACCTGCCCTGTCGCAGGCTATGTAGCGAGGGGCAACGGCAAAATGATATGCCCCTCCATCGTCCCGAGTTGTGGGTGCACGTATGCCGCGAAAATCAATACGAAGCGCTGCGCTGTTGGCGACTTGACGGTGTAAAGACCGTTGCCATCGATAGCACCGGGACCGTTCAGTGCGATCGACCAGGCGACCGGATAGGGTTTGCTGTTGATCAGAGCCTGCAGTTGAACCTGGCCCGACGACGCAGAGCCGACGGTGGTGATAACCACCGCTGGTGGTTTCATCCGGACCAGCACCCACGCCGATGCGAAGGCTTCGTAAAAGGTACTGAAGGCTAATATTTCGTCCAGTACATAGGTTTTTTTGGGGTCTACGATCACCCTGGCCTGGTAGGTCTGGTCGCCGTCAGGCAGCGAGCTGGGTTTCAGCGTGCCACTCTGACCAAACACCGGCTTGTTGATCCACCATCCCAGGTGTACATCTTGTAATCCACCGCCAGCCAGTTCCACTGACTCCCCGTTATCGCAGACCTGGATCAACGGATTAATAGTCAACGGATGGGCCATTACGGTGACCAGCGCCGAGCTGCGGTAGCCGGACAACCGCCCAGTGGCCGTGACTCTGACTCGAATGAACGCTTCGGCAAATGAACCTGCCTTCGGGGCGAAGTACTTCCCATACGTGCTGATAGAACCGCGATCCCCGGAGTCGCCGTCGCCAGGCAGGTTTTCGATGCTCCAGTCCACCGATTGCTCTGACGGATCGATGTCAAACTCATGATAGGTATCGACCCCAATCACTATTTCAAGCGGACTGATCGCAAAATGAGTCGTGACTCGACTGACCACCCCAAACGCGGCTATGTCACGGGGTGCATGCAACGCATCAGGCACAATGGTCTGGCCGAAATTCAGGCTGATATTTTCGCGAATAAATGAGCCCAACGAAACGCCGGCACTGAGTTCTTGGTGCAGCAGTGCCTCTAGCCGTGGCCCGACCCGGTCTCGATCCCAAAAGCTAATACTCACACCTAGTGGTAGTATCACCGGAAGTAAGTGGTTGCCGCCCGGCGGCAACCCGTCCGGAAATTCCAACTCTCCGTGTGTGTAGCTGACATTAAACGTCGGCTTGATGACCAGGTCATTTTTTTCTTCCACCAACTGGTAGGTGCAGGTCACCTCGAACTGAACCTCTTGTAGCCCAATAATTGTCGGGTAATTAGCATTTTCCAGGTCAATGAAAGCCCCCTCCTTTTTCTTGCCCTTCCAGGTCGCAACAGCACTGTTGGCGCTTGTCCGCGTTATCGTCAGAGCATTCGGGCCATCGACCTCAAAGTTGACACCCGACCTATTAACTTTGGGCTTTATCTCTACGCCGTTGATCACTTTCGAAGGCATATATTTAGTAGCAGTCGCAATGTTGACGGTACCTTGGGTCGCAACGGCTTTGGTGATCCTGCCGTAGGCATCCTTGGTGTACGTAAACCCTCCACGTTCAATAATTGAAGAAAACTCCGTCACTAGCATCTCGATCAACGGCAGCGCCTTATACGTCTGCTCGTGCTCGAACAACACCGCGGCCGAGTAGTTCTTGTACGGGTTGTCCGGGATCAGATACCGGTATTCGGCGGGCACGTCTCCGCCTTCCTCACTACCTTCCAGGCGAATGAAAACCAGCACGGCGCCGTCACCGTAGTTCACCTCACGCGAATCGCGCGGAGCCTGAGGGTCCGCCTGCGTCCGCATCCTGAACGATTGAGCGCGCAGTGAATCTTCACTGCCCGCCCGGATGACGCCCAGCGTCCAGATGCGCTTATCATCCGGGAGCGCGTTGAAAAGATCCTTGAAAAAATCACCGCCCAGTTTTCGTTCACGTTCTGTGTTGGCGAATGTGAGAATGAAATTATCGCTTTACCTCAAATCAAGTCGCACTCGGCCATCGACGTCGACGATGCCAGGGACCTCGTCCAGGCTCAAGTCAAGTGTCAGCCTGGGTCCTTGAAGGGGATCGATACAGATCAGCCTTTCAACGCTCCAAATGTCGACGTCCTTGCTCAGCGTGAGTTGAGTTCCACCCAGCATCGCACACGTCAATGTCGCGTGTGAATTGCCTAAATCATCATTAGTAAAGGCCAGACGGGGTGCGTCAAGAATGAAGTTATCAAGGACTTCCTTCCACAGATCTCCAGCGATCGGGACCTCGCCGCTTATCGGTGGCAGATAACTATTCAACGAAAAGCGATGGATATACTCCTGCATCAGCAAGGCATTGAGTTTGCCCCGTGCGAGGGCTGCAATAGCCCCCCAGCCCCACATCACGTTGTTGCTGGCGTCCTTCATCCAGTCGAGGATGTTTGCCACCGAGTTGCCTGCAGACACCACGGGTGCGCTTGCTGCCGCTGCCGGCGTGCCTGAGGGTGGAAGGTATCGACGGCTTGCAGGAGCCGCCATGAGCGCCAGCTCTTGCGGGAACTGCTGTAACGGCAGCGGCAGGATGATATGCCCTTCAAGGTTGCCGAAAATGTCGTCAGGCAGCGTGGCAAAGACCAGCGCAAAGGACTCTTGGAAAACCTCAGGCTCGGTATAAAGACCGTCGTCGTCAATGGAGCCTGTGCCGCCCACCGGTAGCGTCCAGTCTGCTTTCACCACAATGCCGTTGAAAACAGCCTGCAACTGGATCCGCCCTGCAGATACCTCGGGACTCGCCAATGGCTTGACTGTCAGAGCTGGCGGGTGGTTGACCACCAGGACCCATGCCGAGCGGCTGCCAAGTGCATTGGTAATGTTCACTTCGTCCAGCACGTAGGTGGCGTCGACTGCCTCAGGGCGTGCGACGTACGTATGATCGCCATCGGGTAATGTGCTGGGTTTGAGCGTGCCACCCTGCCCTGGCACAGTAGGGCGCACCGACCATTGCAAGGGTTTATCGCCCAGGGCCTGTGCGGCCAGCTCGACAGTTCCATTCACTTCGCAGAGTTGAATAACGGGGCTGATGCTGAGCTGACTGACCACCACAGTCACCAGCGCAGCACTGACGTGACCGGTTGCGCTGTGCGTGGCAACCACTCGAACGCGCACACCTGTGCCACTGATCGAGCCGACTGAAGGCGCCTGATACAGACCGGAACTTTTGTTGATACTTCCGATGCCCTCTGCGCTGCCGTTCAAGCTATCCAGCGACCAGACCAGACCCTGCACGCTTGGCGTGACGCTGAACTGCTGGCTGCTGCCAGGGGCGATAACCGTTTGCAGCGGACTGACTAAAAAATGAGTCAGGGCGGGGTGGATACGGCCAAACACGGCCACATCACGAGGAGAATGAAGGCTGTCGCTTTCGATGATCTGGTCAAAGCCCAGCTTGATATTTTTATCCAGAAAGTCTTCAGTGCCTTGGGAGGCGGACAATGTCTCGTCAAGCACAGGATCGAGACTACCGCTGACATGGCCCAGCATCATATTTTGGTACGTCACCGTAATCGCCATGATGATGGTCTCGATGAGGAATTGGATCACATCACTCCAATCGGTTTTTTCACCGGAGCCTTGAGCAACATCAAAGTACGTTTTTTCGATCGTATAAGCGGTTCTGTGCCACTCCATATCGATGAGTTCATAAGTAGCCTCCAATGCAAGGCCCAATTCAAACGGAAAGGTGAGGTCACCTTCATCGAGCTTATAACTCACGTTAACGGGCGACCTGACAGCCCAATTGATCAGCACTTTCTGAGTGGCAACACTGAATACGAAGCGGTGTTCCGCATCGGGCATGAGCGCCATTTCATGAACGGTGATGACGGTGATTTCACCTGTCTCAAGGTCCGTTTCTTCAATTATCAGTTGCGGTACGGTCAGTTTTCCGGACATCAGCGTCGCTTGCGATATGGCTCCCGCTCCATCGTAACGGAAGTAAAACGGAGGGCTGCCGAAGCCCCTGCCGATCTGCATCAGCAGTGCCTTCGGCATAATCTGACCATCAAACAGCACGGTAGCCGAGTAGTTCTTGCCGGCATCATCGGGAATGAAATACGGGTAGCCTGCGGGGATTGTGCTGCCGACTCCCTCCCCCTGCATGCTGATGCAGGCCAGAATGGCCCCATCATCGGCCGCTGAATGGCTTGACCCAGGGGCGACCAGGGCCTGAAGAGTAAAGGCTTGCGGCTTCATCAGGCCGGTGGTTTCGCCCTCATCCGCTTCAATCCTGCCCAACACGAAAACCCGTTGCTCCTCCGGCAGATCGGTGAACGCTTTCTTGAAGATATCCCCTATCAGCCGTTGCTCGTCTTCTGTTCCTGCATGGGTGAGCTTGAAATCATTACTGTTCTGCAGATCAAGCATGATGCGCCCATCGACATCCACCTGTCCGGGTGCCTTGGTCAGGTCCACATCCAGCACTAACCTTGGACCCAGCAAAGGATTGACCTCCTTGATAGTGCGGACCTGCCAGTTGCCCGAGTTGAGCGTCAGGGTCATCCAGGTTCCGCCCACGACGCTGCAACTCAACGTCGCCTGATCAGTGTCCGAATCGGCGCTTTCGAACGACAGCCGCGGAGCATCCAGCAGGAAGCCGTGAATGGCGTCTCGTTGTTTGCCTGCAATGGTGTCCACTGCACCGCCAACAGGGGGTAGCCAGGCGCTCTCGGTAAGACGGGCAATACAATGCTGAGCCAACAGGTCATTGACCTGTTTTCTGCTCAGAATCGCGATAGCGCCCCATCCGTGCATGACGTCGTTCTGCCCATCCTTCATCCAGGCCAGCAGGCTTTCCAGTGAATTGCCATCCATGGCAAACGCTCCTTCTCTTTAAACAGATAAAATTGATCGAATCAGTCAAGGACGTCGAAGTTGATACGCGGAAATACCACATAACTTGTCCCATCATCGAAGCTCACTTCCACGGTCACTTCGTTGACTGACGGGCTGCTCTCGCTCAGTTTGTCCAACTGTGCCAGAAACACTTTTGGAAAGATCACAGGCACTATTCTGGCTGTGAGCTCCGCTGCGGTAACAGGCTCTGCGGCACCTGTGCGCAGATCGAACCGTTGAGTCTGGCCATTGACAAAGCCACTTGCCCTGATCCGTACACGTTGCCCCTTTGCCATGTAAATCCATGCCGCCAGGTCCAGCCCTGCCCCCTCTTCCGGCACCCTGGCAAGCGATATTTTCCCATCCGTGACCTTTGGACGCATGATCTGAATCGTCGGCCAGCCGGTTTTGATGCCCCTGACCTCAAGGTCATAAACCCTTGATGTCCCAGGCAACTCCCCGGCGGGGGTGACCTTGTAATACACGTCCACACGTTTACCCATATTGGCGGGCACAGCGGCAGCTGGAATGAAAAACTGTTTGGGATCGCTATCAGAGGGTTCGGCGATAAAGCTACCGGTACTGCCATGGCCATCCCAGTGCATTTGCACCTGATCATCAGCACCAATGACCGCAGTGTCCGGAATCCGGACAGTGATACCTCCAGCCAGCGTCTCAGCAAAGATGTGCCCCTGAACGTTGTCTCCGACAGCACCGTCGAAGGAGGCCCCATCAATCTCGGGAGGTGGCAGATTGAGGGGCCTGCGCAACACGAGCGCACGAGGCAATGAGCTGCCGGCAGCACCAGGTCGAGCGTACTGATACATCAGCTCGATTTCCTTGCCGTTATTGTCCATCAGCCATTCGTAGGCGAGCCTGAACTCCAGCACACCGCTGTCGAGCGTGGAAAGGTCAGCATGCAGCGACTTCACCACCCGGTTTTCACTGGTGGCGTACACCACAATGTCATCATTGGCCTGAAGACCTGGGTATGGTGCTACCAACAGCCTGATACCCTGCGGATAGGCACCTGGGTCCAGTGAACCCCCATTGAAATCCTTGATAGTCAGCGCAGGCAACAGAGGCGTCGAGGAACTGTCGATGTCGAACTTCTGAACAGGCGACTGTGTCGAGGGCGTTAACGAGGGGGCGGCGTATTCGATGCGGTAGCTTATCTCGACGAAACCTTTATCGATTATCTGCAACTCGTTGGACCCGATGCTCCATTCCAGGGGCGTGCCCACCTGTTTCTCCGACACGACTTGAGACCGTACCAGGGAATCAAACGGGTCATCCGGCCCAAAATAGCGGTCCAGGGTCAGCGTCACCTTGTCTCCTGCGCGCATGGCCTGATAGGGCAATGTCACAATCAGAATCTGAGGGACGTCCAGCATCATCGCGTCAATAAAAAGGCCCTGAGATTCCTTGCACTGCGGCACAGCCAGACCTTGTTTTGCAATCGGGCGTTTGCCCACAAAAAAGAAAACGCGCAATGACTCCTGTAAGCCGTCCGGCTGGCTGTCGTCCAACAGGCGGTAGGAATAAAACACCCAGCCCTGGTCGAGCTTGCGGAGCAGGTCATTTTTAATCTCCACCTTCACGCCTTCGGGTGGAGGTTTGCCGGCATCAATCAGGTCGTCAAAGAAATCCACCACGTCGCCGTTGGTCGCGCAGCCGCGCCAATTGGGGTAGAAAGCGTCGCCTTCCTGGAGATCCGGGACATAGGTCACCAGCGGATTTGCACCTAACAGGTCAAGGTCAATGTAGTTCTGCGGCTGCTTCAAATCCGGAACCTTGGGTGGTGGTAAAACTCTGGCCATAACGATCGCTCCTGCGACGCTTCACGTTTGAAGTGCTTGTCTTGACAGCAAGAATCAGGACTGCCGATAAAACGTTTTTACGTCAGGTCGATTCGTCTGCCTACTCCTACACCTGATAGGTTTGCAGGCGGCTGCTGGCTGTTAGAGTTGGCCTGGACCCTCTGCCCTGAAGGCGCCTGTCGTGGCGCGGTATGAAGGGTCTCGATGACCCGGCGCATGGATTGCACAATCATCAACATCGGTGCGCTGTCTCGTTCCCCATCAGCGAGGTACGCCCCATGACTACGTCCACGTCAGTAAGCTCCAACGCACTCAACTTTATGAGTTGCCTGAAAAGCGGTGTTGACCCGCGAACCGGGCTGTACAGTATTTCGATCAATATGCCCGAAGTGCAAAGCAATGAGTTGCGTGGCCCTGGCGTCGGACTGGGCCTTGCCTACAGCCAGCTCAATACGCTGGATAGCGGCTATGGCCTGGGCTGGAGCCTGCAGTTGTCCAACTACGATCTGAACAATCACATACTGTCGCTGAGCACGGGCGAAACCTTCTGCATTGACGGCACGGGCAGTGCCGACACCCTAATGCGAACCCGCAGCACCCGCAGCACTCGCCATACCAAACGTACGCGGCATACCAAACGTACCCGCAAAAGCCGCTATACCAAGAGCACCCGTTACTCCAAACGCACGCGCTACACCCGTTACATCGACAGCATCGCCACCGCCGGCGATATCTCGCTCACGATGTCGGAAAAGAAGCTGGACACGTTTCACTTCTATAAACAGAGCGAGACCTCTTTCCGCATCGTCCACAAATCCGGGCTGGTGGAAATCCTCCAGGCGTACAGCAGCGGCACACGACGTGTAGCCTGGCCGGTGCAGATCTTCGCGCCCTCAGGCCACAGCATCAAACTCAAGCACACGCCGTTCAACAGCTCGCGATTCATGCTCGAATCCATCAGCGATGATGAGGGTCAGACACTGCTGTCGATCGAACGCAGCACCACCTCGGTCGAAGTGGCGCTCCTGCCAATGACCGAAAGCAGTCTGTCGGCCAAGTTCATCCTGTCGCTGACGAACAGCGACAAGCGTGTCAGTCGCATCACGTTGCCCACTGAAAACAACGCCTCATGGCAGTTCGAATACGGTTTTGAAAACGCTGACTATTTGTGCATCAAACGCGTACGGACCCCGACGGGCGCCATTGAAGACATTTACTACGATGACTCGGGTCATGAGTTTCCAGCCAGCGCCAGGCGTAGTGCGATACCGAGAGTGACCCGACACATGACTACGCCGGGCTTCTCTCAACCAACGATCGACGTGCGCTACACCTACAAGGATCGCCAGCAGCGCTCACGCAACTTTTTGGGCGCTGGTTTGAACATCAACTGGGAAGATAACGGGCTGGACAACCTGTTCAAGCACCTGGATGACTATGACTATGTCTGCACCGAAAGCCTGTGGGTTGCCCAAACGGCTGTGCGCAGCATCGAACGAACGTTCAATCGCTTTCATTTGCAGACGCTGGAAGTCACCACTCAGAACAACAACAGCAAGACTGTGGAGACGACTTACTACATTGAGCCGCGCGTACCGTACGACAGGCAAGTCAACTACTGCCTGTTGCCCAAAGACGTCACGACGACCTGGACAGAACTGAACTCGTCCCGCAGTCGCAGTGAAACCTCCAGCAAAACCTATGACATATACGGCAACCTGCTGGTCCATATCCGTGCTGACGGTATCCGGGAGACCAGCACCTGGTACCCCGCAGAAGGCGACGACGGCTGCCCTGCGAGCCCGGAGGGTTTTGTTGACAAACTGAAAGACAAGACCACCACACCCGCGGTTTCGCAGCAGGACACAGCCCAGACCGTGTGCGCGCGCTATCGCTACACGGCGTTGCCGGCGCTCACGAAACAGAGTGGGGATGATTTACAGATGCCTGACTGGATCGTGCCTGAAAGCGAGACACTGGTGCAGATGGCCGCCGACGGTGTCGACAGCGAGCAGGTGCTGCAGCAGATTCAATTCAAGTATTTCAATCAACCGAGCGACCGCGTTCAGCACGGGCAAGTCCAATCGCGCACCCAGACGTTGGGCGGACAATCCATCGTCACTGCGTATACCTACCGCAAGCTCATCAGCCCGGAACTGAACGTACCGGTGCAAGAGGTCATCGAACACGTGAGCTCCGGGTTTGACGATGTCAGCAAGACCGTTCTGCGCCAGCTGTCTACATTGACTTCCCACGAGCTGCTGTTGCGTGAAGAGGGGGTCGAGACTCGCAGGGTCTATGACACACTCAACCGGCTTACCCTTGAAATAGCAGCGCCGGGCACCCCCTTCGAAGCCCGTCGTCAGTACCAGTACCTGCTGTGTGCCAATGAAGGAGAGCAGGCTGAACAGGTGCTGACCAACGCCCGCGGCGTATTGACCCGTACGCGGCTGGATGGGCTGGGACGCGCGGTCTATGAGGAGCAGAGTCACCTGAAAAGCAGCGACATGTTCGCCATGCAACAAATCTTCGCTGCAACGTACAGCACATGGAACAACCTTGAACAAGAGATCACCTATGACTGGATGGGCGATGACCTGCCGCCGCTTGCCCTGAAGCGCAGCTTTGCTTACGACGACTGGAACCAGCGCTACTGCATCACCGGTGAAGACGGTGTGCAGAGTTACCTGATCGTCGACCCCATCGGCAACGAAGAACACAACAATCCTGTTCAGCGCAGCTGGATTGAAAGCGGCGAAACCACTCCCGTCGTCGGCGGCCGCAGTGAAACCTGGCTGAACGTGTTCAACAAGCCCGATCGGATCATCAGCCTGGACGCGGCCGACAAGACGCTGGGCACGCGCAGCTTTCTATACGACGGGCTGGGCCGCTGCACGCAGCAGACCGACGAGCTTCAGCACATTACGCAATTCAGTTACGACGCCTGGTCACGGATGATCACGACCACGCTGCCTGACAGCAGCGTGGTACGCCGTGACTATGCGCTCCACAGCAACGCGGAACTGCCGGTCTCCCTGGAAGTGGCGCACCCCGACGGCAACACAAAAACCCTGGCAGGTACGCAAGCGTTCGACGGGCTGGAGAGAATGACCGAAACACGCGTCGGGCCGCGCGCAGAGCAGTACACCTACGATGGGGGCAAGAAGCAGGCCAGCACGCTGACGATGCCCAATGGAGAGACCATTACGTACAGCTACAACCTGGCGCTTACAGACCAGATTGTAGCCAGCGTCAGCACCGCTGCTGACGAAAATACCGAGTTCGATTATGACGTTGTCAGCGCTCGCCTGACACGTGCCAAAAACGCTCAGGGCACGCGAGCTTATGATTACGACGTGCTCAATCGGTTGCGTGAAGAAACCTGGACAGATCATCAGGGCAAGGCCTGGAAAACGTCTCATCAGGTATCGCTGCAGGGTCGCCAGCTTAAACGCACCGAGCACCCGCAGAACAATCAGCCAACGCTGGATACGGTGTTTGAGTATGACGCAAAAGGCCGGGTTGAACGGATTCAGCAGGGCAACCTCCAGGCGTCCTTCGAATACAACGGCCTGAGCCAGATACACCGTGTGACCGCGCAAGACCGTGCAGCAAATACTGCCCTGACCACGTCGCTCGAATACGACAGCCAGGGACGGGAAGTTCTGCGAACCCAGTCCATGAATCAGCAGCCCCAACGTACCCTTGAACAGGTATGGCAAGCGGACGGACTGCTGGAAAGCCGGCACTTGAAACAAGCCGATACCACCCTGCTGCTAGAACAGTTCACGTACGACACCCGTGGTCGCCTGACGCAACACAAGTGTTCAGGCAGCACGCTGCCGCGCGACGCCTTGGGACGGCAAATCGCCAGTCAGTTATTCACCTTCGACGCGCTGGACAACATCACGCTTGCCATCACCCGCTTTCACGACGATTCAAGCGAACGCGCAATTTTCCGCTACGCCAGCGACAACCCATGTCAACTGTCGAGTATCATCTACAACCCGCCCAGAGCCACCCCCGCTCCAACGTTTACCTACGATGCGAACGGCAACATGCTCATTGATGAACGTGGGCAACAACTGGACTACGACAGTCAGAACCGCCTGCTGAGTGTCACACCCACCGCAGGTCAGCCACTCAGTGCGTATCGTTATGATAGCCACAATAATCTGGTCGCATCCCGTTATGGCGACGACGAGACGCTGCGTTTCTATGAGGGAAATCAGCTGAGTTCGAGTGTCAGAAATGGAGCATACACTCGATACCTGTATGTCGGTGATGAGCCGCTGGGTCAGCAAACCGAGGGTAATGACGATGAATGTGTACTGCTGCTGACCGACGCCAGCAGAAGCGTAGCCGGCGAGTTTCAGCGCGACAAACTTCGAACAGCAGTCTACAACGCCTATGGCGAACAACACGCTGATGAGCCGCTGCTGTGCACGCTTGGATTCAACGGCGAAGCGCGCGAGTCAGACAGCGGCTGGTATCTGCTGGGCAGAGGGTATCGAGCCTACAACCCATGCTTGATGCGCTTCCATTCCCCTGACTTTCTCAGCCCCTTCGGCTCCGGTGGAGTCAACCCCTACGCCTACTGCCTGGGCAATCCGATTGCCCTGCGCGATCCCACGGGCCACGACGCCAGCAGCCAGAGCGGCCGGTTGCGGCGGCCGGATGAGGATCAGTTCCCGGTCGAACCGGGAGGCTCCGGCTGGGAACCATGGCTGATGCTCGGGGTAAGCGTGTTCTTCACGGTGTTAGGCGTCTACTCTACCGTGGCAACGTATGGTGCTTCCGTCCCGATCACCGGCCCAATGACCCTCGCGGGTATTACGATGTCAGCGTCTACAGCAACAACACTCGCAACCGTTGCCACCACCGCGATGGTTGTAGGCGCAAGTGTAAGCGTCGTTGCGACGGGCGCTCAAGCCTACGGCGTTATTGCGAACGACCAGACCGCTCAGCAGATTTCATTCTACGCCGGCCTCGCAGCCCTGCCTCTGGACTTTGGCGCTGGATCGTTTTTAAGGTCGATTCAGTCTGCTGCCAAGGCGTCGGCGTCTGCGAGCACAAGAGCGAGCGTTGCGTCACTGGCATCGGGGTTATCCGATGTGGGTGACGACCCGTTCATAACCGTAAACCGGACCGTCGGAGCATCCACAACACTACCCAGAGTCGCATTGACTCCCTCATCAATATCGGCCAGAAGCTCCGCGCCACTCAACCGTGCCGCCTTGGCAGCCAGGCGTGCCAGTGCCAGCGCCAGCGAGGTGCCCCCTACGCCAGCCCTGCAGAGCGCCCCCAACGCCAGTGCGCCTGTGACCCAAAGCGCTTCCGGACCTAGCGGTTTCAACAGCACGAACGCACGGCTGACCGGCGTTATACTAAGACCGTCAAAAATCAAGAAAGGCGGCTGGGAAGTACGCGCTTGGATAAAATCGTAGAGCAGTGAACAGGTTGACTTGCGCCGACAGGAAAAGTGTTTTTTCGGCGCAAGCACCTCATGGCGTGCCTTTGTAAAAGTGCAGGTATGCAATACAACGCCTGGCTGAGCAACTGACGCTTGAGACAGGCCGATTCATGTAACAGCTCATGTCCAAAGACATTTCAACACGCATCCATAAAGCAGTATCAATTCTTCACTGCCAGCCATTTGCACACCCTTAGTTTAAATAGGACTTTTCCTACAGACCGCGTCGCCAAAAAACTCGGACTAACCCTATGTTAGAGACGAAACCTACATTTAAACTTCGGCCCGTCATGACAACAGCGCATACCCTTCAAACGACGAAATAAAGATTCATCTATATATTTCGCAATTCATAAATTTTGTAACCAAAACTTATTAAGGTCTTACTTTGAAAACAACTCTACCTGCATTCGCACTGGCCCTGGCTGCCGCGCTGACAGGCACCTCCGCCTTCGCCAACACCGGCACCATCAATTTCGAAGGACAAATCACCAGCAGCACCTGCCCCATCGAAGTGGTTAACCCCGGGGACGGCTCCGTCGGCAACCTGGTAAAAATGGGCAGCATCGAAGCGAGCCGCTTTACCCAGGTCGGTCAGGAGTACAGCGGCAAGCGGTTTGCCTTGCGCTTGAACGATACCGGCACCTGCGGCCTTACCGGCACCAATGACGTGGCCACTGTCACCTTCAACGGGGCGGCCGACGCGTCTGGAGATTACTTCGCTGTAACGCCAACGGCAGATGGCGCCACGGGCGTTTCGATCGTCATCAAGGACCATACAGGTGCATCCATCGAGCCGGGCGGCTCATCTGCACCTTATCCGCTGATCGAGAACGGCATCACCGATATGGCATTCGCCGCTTATTACCGCTCGACGGCAGCCTCAGTCACTGCAGGCGTTGCATCGGCAGACGTGCAGTTTGTCGTCGCCGTCAACTGACACGTCCATTCCCCCGCTTTAAGTGCAATGGTCCACGCGCCACTCACTGTAAGCGTCTACATGCACCCGGCCCTTTGCCAAGGGCCGGGTGCACAAGGTAAGACCCTCATGATCAGCGCAACCCGCCAACCCTTCTCTATCAGGCATGCACTGGGTACCGGAATGGCCCTACTCATGCTCGCCACCGCTGTACCCACTGCACAGGCCGCATTGACCGTCAATATGACCCGCATAGTGTTCAACAGCGACAAACGCAATGCCTCAGTCATCATATCCAACCCCAGCGACCGAACGTTCGCGGTCCAGACCTGGGTCAACACGGTGGTAGACGACACCACCAGCCTGGTGCCTTTCGCGTCCTCGCCACCGTTGTTTCGCCTCAATCCCGGCAAGGAACAACAGGTACAGATCAACGGCTTGCCCAATGATTTGCCGGATGATCGGGAATCGTTGTTCTTTTTCAATGTTCAGGAAATTCCCCAGGCAGACAGCACGCAAAGCAACGTGCTGAACATTGCGCTGCGTACCCGCCTGAAACTGTTCTATCGTCCCGCCGGGCTGAAAGACAACCCCATGTCACGCCTCAAGGACCTGCAATGGACGGTGAGGCAAGTTGCCGGCAAGGCGCAACTTGTAGCAACAAATCCTGGACCCTTTCATGTCTCTTTCATTCGCCTTGAGGTCATGGGCAATGGCAAGACTGAAAAACTCCAACAAGCCGCGATGCTGGGTCCGTTCACCTCTCAGACCTATGACCTGAGCGACATGAAAGCCACAACGGATCTGCAGGTTGTGTTTTCCGCCATCAACGATTACGGCGGCTACAGCACCGCGTTGACCGCCCGGGCCACGCTGGCACCTTAAAAAAGCCTCGACCGGATCCTTTCTCAGGACATTGAACATGCCCCTATTACCCGAACCCGGGCTCATACCTGTGCGCCTGCGTTTCATGCATTTATTGATCGTTTGCAGCAGCGGTGCCCTGATTCTGAAAAGCAACCCGGCCATGGCCACACCACCCACCGCCTTTCAATCCGGCTTTCTGCGCCAGGGATCTGCCTTTTCGGACGATGCCGCGGCCAAAGCGCTGGATATGCTGTCCAGTGCCGAAGACCTTGCTCCAGGCGATCACTGGGTCGAGATCCAGATCAATATGCGTTACTTCGGCCAACGAAATATCCGTTTTGACTTCGACCCGCAACACAAACGTCTACTGCCCTGCCTGTCCAGAGAACTGCTGGAACAAATGGGCCTGCGCACCGAGAGCCTCGCCGACGGATCCGGGCTGCAGAAACGCTGCGTTGATCTGATGCAGACAGTGCCTGGCTCTCAGATCGAGTTTGATGGCAGCAAACTGCATCTGGCGATTTCGATTCCGCAAATCGCCATGCGCCGTGATGCAATAGGTCGTATAGATCCAGCGCTTTGGGATTACGGCATCAACGCGGCCTTCCTCAGCTACCAGGCCTCGGCCCAACAAAGCACCGGTCGTGCGGCGGGCAGACGTAACAGTGCAGACCTGTACCTCAACACCGGTATCAACCTGGGAGCGTGGCGGCTGCGCAGCAACCAGAGCATTCGTCACGACGAAGAAGGCCGCCGCGAGTGGACCAGAGCCTATGCCTATGCACAACGCGATATCCCCGGCACTCATGCGAACCTCACCGTAGGCGAAACCTATACCAGCGGGGATGTTTTCCGCAGTCTGCCGATCAAGGGTGCGCTGATCAGGACCGATCAGGAAATGCTCCCCGACACCTTGCAAGGCTACGCTCCTGTGGTGCGTGGCGTCGCGCAGAGCCGTGCCAAACTCGAAGTGTTGCAGAACGGCTACCCGATCTATTCCACGTACGTCAGCGCAGGCCCCTATGAGATCGATGACCTGACCACTGCGGGCAATGGCGAACTCGAAATCGTGCTGACCGAGGCCGATGGTCAGGTCCGACGCTTCACCCAGGCCTACGCCACCATCAACAATCTGTTGCGTGAAGGCGTCTGGAAATACAGCGCCGCACTGGGCCGTTACAACGGGCTCGATACTGCCGAACAACCCTGGTTGTGGCAGGGCACGCTGGCCTTGGGCACTGCATGGAACTCAACGCTTTACACAGGCCTGATGGCGAGCGATTTCTACCGGGCTACAGCGCTGGGTGTGTCCAGGGACATGGGCTCTCTGGGCGCGGTGGCCTTCGACCTGACGCACTCGAGCGCAGATATCGACAAGCCCGGGCAACGGAGCGTGCAGGGCCTGAGTCATGCCATCAAGTACGGCAAGGCATTCGCGACCAACACCAACCTGCGTTTCGCCGGTTATCGCTACTCCACCGAAGGCTACCGGGATTTCGATGAAGCCGTGCGCCAGCGCAGCGACGACAGTATGTTCAAAGGCAGTCGCCGAAGCCGTCTGGAAGCCTCCATTCATCAGCGGGTCGGTACGCGCAGCAGCGTCAGCCTGACGCTGTCACAGCAGGATTACTGGAACAGCAACCGCGAGCAGCGGCAGTTTCAATTCAACGTCAATACTCAGCATGCAGGCATTACCTACAACCTCTACGCCTCACAATCACTGAGCGATGGCCGCAGCCGCGACAACAGTCGGCAGGTCGGACTCAGCGTGTCCATGCCCCTTGACCTGGGGCATTCAAGCAATGTCACGTTCGACGTGCAGAACAGCGGCAACCGCCAAAGCCAGCGTGCCAGCCTGAGCGGCAGCCTGGACGACAACCGGCTGAGTTATCGCACCAGCCTGAGCAACGATAACGGCCAGCAACAAAGCGCGGGGGTTGCGATCGGTTACCAGACGGCATTCGGCGGTATCGGCGCAGGACTGACGCAAGGCACCGATTACCGAAGCGCGTCGGTCACTGCCAATGGGGCCGTACTGCTGCATGGCGACGGTATTGAGCTGGGTCCGAACCTTGGCGATACCATCGCGCTGGTGCAAGTACCCGAGACATCAGACGTCGGCATCATGAATGCGACGGGCGTCAAGACAGACCGCCGCGGTTATGCACTGGTGCCTTATCTGCGTCCTTATCGGTACAACCAGATCGCCCTGCAGACCAACGACCTGGGTCCGGAAGTGGAGATAGATAACGGCAGCACTCAAGTACTTCCCGCCCGAGGCGCAGTGGTCAAAGCCACCTTTGCAGCGCGCAAGGTCACACGACTGATCATCCATGCACGTACCCGCGACGGTCAGCCACTGCCCTTCGGTGCCCAGGTCAGCGACGCGCAGGGCAACCTGATGGGGATCAGCGGTCAGGGCGGACAGATCGTGCTCTCGACCGACATGCAACCGCAAATCCTAGACATACGCTGGGGCCAGGAGATCGAGCCTCAGTGCCGTCTGCACATCGACCCTGCAGTCATGCCTCTGAACAAGGGGTATCGAGTGCAGTCGCTGGTGTGCAGCCAATGAAAGCAGGTGCGGCGCACGCGCGCCGCCCACTCAGAGAAAACCGCATGAAAAACGTAACAAATGTCCTGGCTTCAGGCCTTATGGCCCTCGCCGCCAGCCAGAGCGCGACCGCCCTGGCAGCGATGAAGGCGCCTACCCCGCCCAATGACTGCTTCTGGATTTCCAGCCCTGGCATCAAGGAGTTTCGTCGCGATATCGGCACGCTGTACGTCGCCAGGGACGCCCGGATCGGCAGCGTTATCGGCACCGCCGACGTGAACGCACGCAGTACGGATCTGGCCGGGCTTGAAGCCGCCTGTTCCAATGACGGAACCGCTCTGCTGGAGTTTAACGCGGTCGCGACCGCGCCCATCTTTCCGGGCATCGTGGACCCGATCAATGGCGAAGACGTGACCGGCAAGATCATACAGACCAATATTCCAGGCGTCGGAATCAGGGTCAAACTGGGCTATCCGTACATGGCCCCAGCGGTATGTGCCAATTGCTTCGTACCGGTGGACGGCAACCCTACCGTGCCCTACCTCGGGATCAACGATCACCAGAAAATGCTCACCTCGCTTCCGATAACGTATTTGAATAACCGCGTTACGTTGATCAAGACCGGGCCTATTCCCAGCGGCCCCCAAGTGCTGAATGGCAGCGAGCTGTGGTCCGGGAGTGTGACGACGCTTGGCAGGATCATGCGGTACGGGGTGGTTGGCACCGTGATTCAAGCCCAGTGCAGCGTCGGCGCAAATCCGGTCAGTGCCGATCCAGTAAAGCTGGGTGACTGGGATACAACAGACTTTACCGGGCAAGGCTTCACCACTCCCCCGGTGCCCTTCAGTATTTCACTGAGCCACTGCGAAACGGACACCAGTGCAGGGTTTGTGGCCACGGCCCATATCCAGCTCGACGGGGTCAACGGTTCGACGCCGGTAGGACCGCCACAAAGTGGAGTGTTCAGCCTGACCAGCGATTCGGATGCCCAGGGACTGGGCATCCAGATTCTCAAGGCCGACGCTGTAACCCCCATGGAACTGCAGACCGAAGTCCCCCTGGCAGCTATCACGCCAGGCAACACCGTGTTGAACTTCAACGCCCGGTTCTACCAGACGGGGCCCAGCAGTGCCATCCGGCCGGGGCGGGCAAAGGGAGCCCTCAGCTTCACGATGACCTACAAATAGCACCGTTACGCAGACAAACTGTCTGCGCAAACGGGGTCATGATCAGCTTTCCAGCCTCGGTCGCAAAGAAGGAAACCGTTGCCAACTGGCCATCTCATCAAAGCTGACATACACCCTGACCTCAATCTCCGCCCCGATCCTAAAGCGCTGCAGATTGACCTTGGTAATGTGGCCGACATCAATAGTCGCATCCACTTTCGGCACCTTGTACGCCTCCAATACCGGGACTTTCACCTCTTTACCGGCGTCGTCCGCGCCTAGAACTTCGATGTCGATGAACTGGTCAGTCGCCATGAGGAACCACTTATCGATTGTGAAACTGGCCTTGCCTCCGCTGGCAATGCTCCCAAGCTTTAGCAACCCGCCCGAGACCTTGTCACATTGCACGGTAGGAAATCCGGTGACTTTCAAAACAGTTAGCGTGTGGCTGGTTGAACTGTGAGGGGTATCAACTCCGATTTCGAATACGTCGTAGTACACAGGTATCGACTTGCCGAAATGCTGGGCGATGTATGTGTTCGGAACCTTGAACTCTTTCGCCTCCGTTATTTTTTCACTGCGGTAGGCACCCACGCTATCAGGCTCACCCCATTGTACGCAGAGCATCTCGCCCGGTTTAATGACAGCGTCAGCGGGCACCTGCACCGTGACGCCATCCATGGCATTCTTCGGGTTGAGCGTACTGGAGCTTGAAGAACCCTCGGCTTCCTTCACTGTCGGCGGCGGCAGCACACGAGGAGCAGGTTGAGCCGCCACCAGCAGTTCCACAGGCTGAGAATACTGGCTCGGGTTACCGGCTCGATCAAAGACGGTGTAAAAGGCATAACGCTTGCCGTCCCTGCGCTCCAGGATCATAGCTTCGTCAAAAACCAGATCCATGGACTTGCCCGCACTTTCCCGCTGCAGGGTCATCGTCGACACCACATCGCTGTCGAAGAAGTTGATGGGGTCTTCACTCCAGTACCACTTCACCACGTCCCCTGCCTTGCCACCGTTGTAAGCGGGCATTACGCCGATGAGCTTGTGGTCGTGTTCGGACAGATACCGATCCGTCACATTGACAGTATCGAACTGGAGTTGGCCACGATTGGCGCCCAGTGAAGGAGAGACCATGTCCACAGTAACCTCTTGATCCAAAGATGTATTAGTGTTGCCGTCTGAATTACTCACGGTGTAACGCAACGTGTGCACGCCATGAATCAGTTTGCTTACGGGCACCTCGAAAATCAGATCTCGCACAGGAATGGAAGGAATATCGCTGCTCCATGTTTTAGTGTAGGTCTGCACGTTATCCCAGAATACCTCCAGATAAATCTCCTGGCCTGGAGTCGGCGTGTGCTCCCAGGGGGGCACTTCCACGCTCAGCGGCGAGCTCAACCGGTCAGCAGGCAGCAGACCGGTTTCATCCCAGCGATCATCGTCATCCATCAATACGTTGACCAGCGGTGGTTCAAGGACTTTCTTGGTAGTGGAATCATTCATTTTCCTGGTCTCTCGGCTTGGTTTCATCACGTGACGAAACCGAAATCAGTTGCTGGATGTCCTGATTTACACCACGGATGCTCTGCCTTGAAACTGGCAAATCTGCTAGGGCCTGCCAATGAAAAAGGGGAAGACCGCCTGGCCTTCCCCTTAGAAACGACTGATGTTTCTGCTCAAATCACCAGTTGTACCTGAGCCCTACGTTGGCACCCCAGGGTTGTTCGATCCTGCTGCCGTTGCTGTATTCGAAGTCTACATGCGCCTCCAGCCGATCGGAAAAGGCAACCGCGACACCAGTACCCACTTCACCACGAGCGCCAGACACGTTGTTGTCGAAGCGGTTGTCATTGATCTTCACTTCGTTGTGCTTGACGAACTCATGCGCCAGCGCGACCCGCACGTAAGGCTGCACCGTCCGGCCCTGACCCAAGTCGAAATTGCGTCCGCTCGTGACACCGACCTTGCCCAGCAGCGAGCGTGTAGGATCACCCTCGGCACGCATACCGTTGTCCAGCGTGTAATCCTTCCCTTCGATGTACGCCCCGATCAGTTGGGCATAAGGCTCGACGTAATAGCTGTTATCCAGCTTGATATGACGCCCGAACTCGACCGACGCACCCACACCTGAATTGCTGTAGTCACCCTTGGTGCGCGTGCCATCACTGAGATTGACCCGGGCCTTGTTCTGAAAGCGGTTGAGCTTGACCACGCCGTCCAGGTAGTAGCCGCTCTCGCTGTCCAGCCAGGTGCTGTAGGCACCCAAGTAATAGCTGTCGACCTTGCCGTTGGCCCCCCGATCCAGACTCAGATCGGACGTGCTCTGCCCCGCCATTACGCCTGCCAGCCACTGCCCGCTTGCAGCCGGTATGTTTCCGTCTGCGCCGAGGGCGGTACCCTGCTGCACCTGTTTGTAGCCGAAGCCGGAGGCATTGGCCACGTTGAATTTATTGCCGTAAGTCCGCATCCAGACACCCGAGCGACCACCATTGACGCGCAACTCACCCATGCGCGTACGCAGGCTGCTCAACTCGCCGTACCAGACGGTGGGCGCGGCGTTGAACAGGGCCAGGATTGTCTGCGGCGCAGGGCCGATGGTGCGGGTGGTAGCATCCAGATACCAGTCGTTCTCATCTTTCTTGATCAGATCATAGGACCAGGTGCCCAGGTCCACTCGCCCGCCCACCAGCGAGAAGCTCGCGTCACCGGCTTCAGCGTGCACCACATGCAGGCTGGTGTCGGTGGTCGGGTCGCTGCCGGTGCTGCCGATCAACAACTGATGGCTGCCTGTCGCACTGCCAGTGATGTCGATGTAATCGGTTTGCACTGCGCCGAAGTCCACGTCCATCTTGAAGGTGCCATTGCCAGACAGGTTGGCGACCGACAAGGTGTAAAACGCGGCTGGATCTCCAAGCTGGACGAAGCCGCCGTTCATCGTGAGGTTCTCGACACTGGCGTGGTCGACCATCGTCCATTGAGAGCCGTCGTTGATGGCCACACTGCGTGTGTTCTCAAGCCGACCTATCAGCAGAGAGCCGTTGTCCAGTTGCACGCTGGCCGTACCGCCGGACTCGGCAACCACATCGCCGGTGAGGCTGCTCTGACTCAGATTAAGAGTGGCTGTGCTGCTCGCGTCAACCTGCACATTACCGGTCAGATAGCTGGCATTGACATTAAGGGTGGCGTCAGCCCCGCCAGCGCTTTCCAGGATATTGCCGTTGCCGCCGGTCAGGGTGGAGCCGTTATTCACATTGATCACAGCGATGGGCAACGAGCTGGTCGGGCTCGATGGCGCGACGCGTATGGCGGCCCCTTTCTCCCCCGTCACATTACTGTCGTCGAGGGTCAATGAGGCTTCCTGGTAAACCTGCTCCCCGACGATCAGTACACCATTGACGGTACCGGTTAAACTGCTACCGCCGCTGGCCTTGGCCACCCCGGCAACGAGTCGCAGACCCAGGCCGTTGGCACCGTTCCCCACCAGATGCGAGTTCTGCAGATCAAGCTGGCTGAAGTGCGTCACCAAGGCACCGCTGGTGATGCCGGTGCTGGTGCTGTCAGTGAGGGACACCGACGACCCGAAGGTATCTTGTGGGCGCCTGACGACCGACAGACCGCTGCCCGTGTTGTTGACCAGTGTACTGCCGACGATCGTTCCCTGACTTTCATTGAACGTCAGGCCTTTTCTGACCGTTGAACCTGCCATGGTCAGCGACGCACCGAGCGACAGATCCGCAAACTCGATTGCAGAACCTGCGGCCATCGTCAGGGTGGACGCCCGTACGTCTACCGAACCGTGCTGGGTGCCGCCTTGCACGTTCAACGTTCCCCCATCGGTCACGATGTAGTCTTTGGCAGCGGAGAACTCATTGATGTTCAGGACACCTTTCACCGGGACAGCGGCACCCAGTGCGGTATGGCTGAACAGGACGGCAGGCAGAAGTGATGTCAAACTGATTGCGAGCGATAAAGGGCGAAGCATAAACGGATCGAAAATCGACATGGATAAACATCCTTGGGCCAGGGGCGGACCAGAAATGTGTCACGCACTTCCAGTCGTGCCCGTCATAAGTGAGCGGCCGCGCAGACTACAGACTTGCACCCCACACTTATGCAGGACAGGTCCGATGTTTTTGTAGGATGATTCCCACATAAAGCCGATCGCGTTTAAGTGTAAAACCCTGAGTTGGACGCGATAGATTGATTGGCACTATAAACTCGTCTGCCTGGTTGAATTTCGTGAGCAAACATAGTGGAACCGGCTTATTTGATACAGGCGCCCTTCGAGACAAGAACAGGCAATGCCTTCACCAGACAGGCATCAGGCATTGCCCTGCTCGAAGACACTGAGTGACACACACTTAGCGTCAGGAGCAATCTCCGGGAAATTGCGGAGTACAAAGAGACGGGCCGGCGCCAAACACTCGCGTCACGATGACCAGCGTTGAATGAGCACCGGTCTGACCGGACGCTTTGGTCAATACGTACGTCACGCGCCCACTGCCACGCGTCACGATGGGCTCGACATGATCGTCATAAGGCACCGTGACCAGAAAGCCATTGTTGACCTTGTCGTCATCCAGCGTAATAACGGGAAACGTGTAGTCGGTTCCATCGATCGCCGTGTTGCCTTGTGCGTCCTCATAAGCCCGCCAGCTGACCGTCACTGAATCACCGGCCGCAAAGTTGACCGGATCACCCGGAACCTGGGCCTTTATGCCCTCCCATGGCTTCGAACAGCAATTGATGATGGGAGTCGTCGGGTTGCCGGGATACCGGTCCGGAAACTCCACATCCGCCAGCCCTATCGTCTCGACAATCCGTACATCCACTTCGGTGCGGACCGACTCTTGCTCGTTGGTCCCGTTCCAGGTCGTGTAATAGACAGGCAGTTTTTCGCTGTAACCCCCGTCCTGGATTTTGTCCCAAGGCACTGTAAAGACAACAGGATCGATTGGCGTACTCGTGACCGTCACTTCGTCAACATAAGATGGCAGCGCGCCCCAATACAACCGCAGAAATTGCCCGTCCACTACCGGATTGGGCGTTAATTCCACCCGTGCGTCCTGATCCTTGTCCGCTTGCCCCAAGACGTTATCCACTGACGGGCTTTCCCGGCTCTTGATGACTACCCGCGGCAGCTTGTCGTTGATCGGATCAGGCCCTTCAGGATCCGGATCAGGATCGGGATCAATGCCTGCCACCGCGAAATCCACCTCGATATCGATCTCTGGAGATTTCGTCTTCGCAGGTCCTCGCACTACGCTGTAGCTCACTTTGAAGGCGCGTGCATCCAGGGCTCCGCCTGCCGACAACGTGGGCCAGTCAACGAAGATCGACATTGGGAAACTCGAGAGCGGCACCGCAGGCACCGTAGTGCTTTCCCAGTTGACCTCGATAAGGTCACCAGGCTGCTGATTGTCATAGCCGGGCGATGGAATTTCCAGCTCCACGCCCAGCCGCGCATCAGCACGGTCTATCAGACCGTCAGCCGCCAAGGGCACCGTCGGGGTTACCAGGTTTTCCGCCAGCGGAGAAAGATCGACATAGACCTCTTGCCAGCGCGAGGGCTGTCCGAGGTTGCCGGTTCGATCCACATAACGATACAGCACGGCAATCAAACCATCCTTGAGCGTCTTGATTACGTCAGAGTCAAGGCTCACGACCGGGCGGTCGGCTCCCGGCAGGGCTGCGGCCTCTGTCACGGTCAAGCGTGCAACGGGGTCCACCGGATCCGGCCCCTGTTTGGGACCAACCGGGCCCCAGTACAACAGAATCTCATCACCCGCCGTGATATCACTGGAACGAGGAATCGTGACGTCTACTGTCGCGTTTGCGTCGAGATAAGCCAGCGTCAAGCCGTTATCAATGATGTCCTGCGGCAACTCGGGGCTTGAACCGGCAACGTTGCCGTTTGGCACTAGATGATCGACGCTGAGTAAGCGAGAGAAAGAAGGGTTTGTATTACCATCCTGGTTGGTGTGCTTGTATTCAAATACATAAACCCCTTCATCCTTGATTTTGTCGGCCTCTATCACATATTCGCGATCTTCAGGCCCCACCGGATCGGGCAGTACCCGCCGTTCCAGCTCGTCACCATCCATTACGAAATAAATTACTTCGTACGGATACAGAAGCAAGGAATTCGGAACCCTGACCGTCAAGTCTTTCCCCCATTGAGTTTTGGGCCACAGGTTTCTGTCATCGCCAGGAATAGGTCCGAGCGCGCCGTTTAGCTCAAGCGCTTCCGGCGTCGGATCCGGGCCTTGGCGGGCACGCTCAAGTCGTGCTTTTCGAAAGGCCTGCCGGGTTTGCTCGGCGGCACTAAGGGTGGATCTGGATGTAGTCATCAATGCGTCTCCCTGACGGTGGCCCACCGGAACGATGTGCCATAACACGTGGGCCTGAACGGACGTGTGCATGGCCGATCAGGCGTCCGGTCGCGAGCAACGTGGCAGTTGTGCGTCCGTGCAAACACTATTTAACGTGGGGGATCGCTGCGGCCGATACTGCCAGAACTGCTAGGCTCAGTCGCAGTCAAGAGGTCATGTATCAATACCGATACATTCACGACATGCCAGGGACATTCAAGCCCAGCACCCTTTCGCCGCGCCTCCCGGCGAAGTAGCATGCCCGGAGGCTTGACCTTCAACAGCAGCCAGTGATGGCGGCATCATCAGGCGGCAGACGTACCATGCAGGCATTTCCCGACAGCACCTCCGAAACGAGCTTGACCGAGCAGCGCTGGGCCGTGCGCGCCCTGATCGTCGATGACGACGTAGCGATCCGTGAACTGCTGTGCGATTACCTGACGCGCTTCAACATTCAGGCACAGGGCGTGACCGACGGTGCGCAGATGCGTCAGGCCCTGAGCGACCAGACCTTCGACGTGGTGGTGCTGGACCTGATGCTGCCCGGCGAAGACGGTTTGTCCCTGTGCCGCTGGTTGCGCAGCACTTCGGACATCCCGATCCTGATGCTGACGGCGCGCTGCGAACCGACCGACCGTATCATCGGCCTGGAACTGGGTGCCGATGACTATATGGCCAAACCCTTCGAACCTCGCGAACTGGTTGCCCGTATCCAGACCGTCCTGCGCCGGGTGCGCGATGAGCGCAGCGATCAACGCAGCACCCTTCGTTTCAACACCTGGCGGCTGAACAGCGTGCTGCGCCAGTTGATCGCGCCCGACGGCCTTGTCGTGCCGCTGTCGAACGCAGAGTTTCGTCTGCTGCGGGTCTTTCTCGAACGCCCTCATCGCGTGCTGAGTCGCGAGCAGTTGCTGGATGCCGCCCGCGGTCGCTCGATCGAGGCCTTCGACCGCAGCATCGATCTGCTGGTCTCGCGCTTGCGCCAGAAGCTGGGCGACGACCCGAAGAACCCGCAACTGATCAAGACCGTACGCGGCGAAGGCTATCTGTTCGACGCCAGGGACATGGGGTGATTCGCAGGTTCGATACGCTCTTTGCGCGTCTGTTCGGCGGGGCATTACTGGCCATCCTGCTCGCGCATATGCTGGCGTTCATCTGGTTCATGAATTACGGCATGCGCCCCATGCCGCCTCCGCCCAGGCCCGAATTCTCATCCGGGCAGGATCACCGCCCACCGGATGATTCGAACGGCCAACAACGCAGGCCGCCACCCAGACCGCCATTATTGGGCGGCCCGGTGGTCCCGCTGGTCTTTCAATTCATCACCCTGATTATCGCCGCCTGGTACGGTGCCAAAGCGCTCAGCCGCCCGGTGCAGCGCTTGAGCGACGCCGCCGAACGCCTGAGCGAAAACCTCGACAGCCCGCCGCTGGAAATCTCCGGCCCGCGCGAAGCACGCCAGGCCGCACAGACCTTCAACCTGATGCAGCACAAGCTGCGCGAGCAGATGCAGCAACGCGGACGCATGCTCGCAGCCGTCTCCCACGACCTGCGCACGCCCCTGTCGCGGCTCAAACTGCGCGTCGAACAGATCCAGGAACCCAGGCTGCACGGGCAGATGACCCAAGACCTCAACGACATGATCAGCATGCTCGACGCGACCCTGGCGTACCTCAATGAACACCGCAGGACCGAACTGCTTCAGCAGCTGGATTTACAGGCGCTGATCGAGTCACAGGCCGAAAACGCCCAGGACAACGGCGACGATGTGCAATACGAAGGCCAGTGTAAACCGCTGAAGACCCAGCCCATGGCGCTGCGCTCGTGCTTGCAGAACCTGGTCGATAACGCCTTGCGCTATGCCGGCAGCGCCCGGATTTTGATCGAGGACAGCGCTGATCGGGTCAAGGTTTCGGTCGTCGATCACGGGCCCGGCATTGCGCCGGAACTGCATGAGAGCGTGTTCGAGCCGTTCTACCGGCTGGAAGGCTCGCGCAATCGCAACTCAGGTGGCGTCGGCATGGGCATGACCATTGCCCGCGAAGCGGCACGACGAATCGGCGGCGAGCTGACACTTGAACAGACGCCCGGCGGTGGCCTGACGGCCGTACTGCATCTGCCTCGTCATTGACTCGCGGTGTATCGGCCTCGTTACACAGCTCACATCCCCTCGACAAAAGCGGCCTTGAGGCTACATGCACCGGCACACCGTTGCCGGTCATCGTCATCTCAGAGGAGTGAGCGCAATGATCAACGGGATCGGCAGCAGCAGTTTTTCCAGCTATAGCATCACGAGCAGCGCGACATCGGGCACCGCCAGCAAGAAGTTTCAGGAAGAGCTGTTGACCAAACTGGACACGGACGGCGACGGCAGCATCGGCAAAGACGAGTTAAGCACAGCACTGTCGAGCAACAGCAAGGACGGCATCACCGTCAGCCTCAGCCAGGCGTTCAGCGACCTGGACAGCAACGACGATGACAGCCTGGATGCCGATGAACTGGCCGCCATGACACCGCCTCCACCACCCGCCATGCCGTCGACCGAAGACCTGGCGCAGGACCTGCTCGGCTCTCTGGACAGTGACGACGACGGCGCCATCAGCAGCGAAGAACTGACCACCGGCCTGACCAACGCGGGCAGCAGTGCGAGCAGCAGCGAAGTCTTCGATGCGCTGGACACAAACAAGGACGGCACCGTCAGCCTCGATGAACTGACCGCCAGCCTGCAACAACAGCAACCGCCTGCTGGCCCGCCACCGGCGCAGGTCAATGCCGCGAGCACAACCGACAGTGCCACCCTGTTCAGCGCGCTGGACACCGACAGCGACGACAGCATCAGCGCCACTGAACTGGCCTCTGCACTGAAGCAAAGCGACAGCAACAGCGAACAGACCCAGGCCAATCAAGTCACCGCCCAGGCCCTGAGCAAGATGATCGCCGCGCTGGGTGAGCGCTATGACACGCAAGGCAGTAAGCCGGTCGGGCGGTATCTCGATACGGCGGCGTAAGAAACGAAACCGTCGCCGGTCTTTACCGCGCGACGGGATCCAGCATCATCAAGCTCCACACATGGAGGGGATACCGACATCAGCACACTCAGTTTTATAACTATAAAAACAAGGTATTACGACGCAACTTATTAGTTAAAAATACTACAACCGCTTATCCTATGCAGGTATTCCCCCACACCTAAACGACTACCATTAATTCAGGTAGTACGTGTAGAACCACCTATACACTTTAGTACATAGGGAATATGGAAATGAAAATCAAACCATGGATAGTTTTTTGTGCATTACCCCTGACAGCGGCAAGTGGACTGAGCTTGGCGTGCTCTGAAACATTATACAAAAACTCAACCGCATCGAAGACCTGCCACCTCATAAGTATAACCCCGCTTATGGCTGATGTTTCAGAAGAGCAATGCTACGTAAAAGCATCCTGCTCGATACAGGGCACCGTAGACGAAAACCCTAACTCCTGGTACACCCGCCAAGTCCACCAATGGCGAGAGAACAATATTCTGGTGAACAACACAGACATACAGAGATTAAAAAATCAGAACGGATACTTAACCTATTAAAAACTTCAACGCTCATGGGCCGACAGCCCCATCGCTATCGGCCTTATGAATCTTCTTTTCAAAAAACATGCTAACAACCGTTGCTTATCCTGACTCATTAAGACATGCGGTGATTTCTCTGCCCCACCCAATCTGTCAACAGGCTATAAGCCACCGCCAGCAACGTCGGCCCGATGAACAGGCCAATGAACCCGAACGCCAGCAACCCGCCAAAAACCCCCAGCAATACGATCACCAAAGGCAGGTTGCCGCCGCGGCTGATCAGGTATGGCTTGAGCACGTTGTCCACGCCACTGATGATGAACATGCCCCAGATGCCGAGGAACACGGCCATACCATATTCGCCCTGCCAGACCAGCCAGGCGGTGGCGGGCAGCCACACCAGTGGCGGGCCCATCGGGATCAGGCTGAACAGGAAGGTCAGAATACCCAGCACCAGCGCGCCAGGAATCCCCGCAATGAGGAAACCGATCAGCGCCAGAACCGCCTGGGCTGCAGCAGTGCCGATCACGCCGTTGACCACACGCTGCACCGTACCGGCGACCAGATCCAGATAATATTGCGCACGATCCCCGATAAGACGCTCCAGCAGGCTGAGTACGAAGGCTGCCAGACGCGGGCCATCGCGGTAGAAGAAAAATGCGAAAACGATACTCAGGGTCAGTTCGAGGATACCGCCACCGATCTGCGCACTGCGCGCCAGCAGCCAGTTGCCGACTTCGCCCAGATAGGGTTTGACCGTGGCCATGAACGCAGCGCCCTGCTGATCGATGGTGGTCCAGAACCCTACCAGCCGCTCGCCCACGAACGGAATGCCCGCCAGCCACGTGGGCGGATCAGGCAGGCCATCGACCTGGACGTCCCTGATGAAGGCCGTCGCGTCACGCACATGATCGGCCAGGTTGAAACC
This sequence comes from Pseudomonas triticifolii, assembly GCF_014358015.1. Classification (GTDB taxonomy): domain Bacteria; phylum Pseudomonadota; class Gammaproteobacteria; order Pseudomonadales; family Pseudomonadaceae; genus Aquipseudomonas; species Aquipseudomonas triticifolii. Next base: position 1,015,801 of record NZ_JACONV010000001.1, read on the forward strand.
CAGCCACACCAAAGGCGCTGCCACCAGCAACAGCCAGCACAGGCTCATGACCAGCGCCGCCAGCGACTCGCGCCCTTTGAACCAGCGCGTCAGCAGGCGCATCAACGGCCAGCTGGCAAAGGCCAGCACCGCGCCCCATACCAGCGCTGACCAGAACGGTGCCATCACCCACAGGCAAGCGCCGAACAGGGCCAGCAGCAGGATCTGAACCAGTAGACGATCGTTGTTGAACATGAAGGACCTGCAAAAAGGATCGGAAGTGGCGAGCATAAAGACGAACACGGCTGGCGTCAGCCGTATTCGCCATGGACAGGAAACAGACCGCTAGCGAATCACTTCGATGGACAGGCCTTTTTTATCGGCACTGACGGTTTCCAGCCGTGCCGCACGCACGCCTTTGGCGATCAGTGCATCACGCCAGACAGCCGCGTTGGCACCAGACACCGTGGTGCGCAAGGTGCTGTCCAGATTGAGACCGCGCGAGATCAGCGTTACCCAGGCGTCTTGAGGTTCACCGCCCAGCCTTGGCAGATCGAGCTTGCCGGTGCTTTTGAGCTGACGCAGCAAGGTAGCCGAGGTGGGGAGCACATCGCCCAGCGGTGCGACGGACTCGAATTGCTCGACGTGCAGATAGGCGCGACGATTGCCACGCGTGATGCTGTAGAGCGCAACCAGCGTGTCGGTGTCGGGCTCGGCAAGGCGTAACAGCAGGTAGGCCTGCCGGTCGTCAGCGCCATACAGCTTGGCATTGCCGAACACCTCGTTGGCCCACAGGCTGCTTTCACCACAGTCACGTGCCTGGCACCAGAACAGCAGTTCGGCACCTTGCTGTTGCAGGGCTTCACGCGCAGCAGTAAAGGCGTCGTCGGCAGAGTGCTCGGCAGGCAGCTGGTAAGTGACCGAGGTCAGATTGCCTCGCGCACTGACCTGGCCATCGAAGCGCAACTGGCCACTGATCTTGCGGACCGAGCCCAAGGGGTAGACACGTTCGAGTTCAGCGCGGGGGCGATAGTCGACGATTTCCGTATCCGCCAGACGCGGCAGGATCTGCAGATCCTGACTACCCGGCAGATCAGCGGCACCGACCATGGCGCTGAATATCGACGCCCAGAGAGCAACGAATGGAACACTGGATACACGCATGAGTGCTCTCATTGGCAGACAGACAGAAAGAAGGCGTGGGTGGCAGTGCCGACAAGGCAATCAGGCAAGGGGTTGGGTTGGTCCATCGTGGTTGGCTCCTGTTTCAACCTGCTCAGCGTCGGCAGTTGCCGACCTCAAGTCAAGGAGCAGCGAAGAAGCGATTGAAACAGCGTGCAACAGCGCACGCGCCCTCCTCGTCATCCAGATGCAGATGGTGCCCGCCTGGCAGGGTCTCGATCGCGAAAGGCAGCGTATCCATCACGTCGTGTTTTTTCGCCAGCATGCCCTCGCGAGCAATGACCAGTTGTGTCGGACAACGCACATTATTGATGAATGCCATCGCCTGCTGATGAGTCAGGCGTGTCGCCGAAGGCAAGGTCAATCGGCTGTCGCTGCGCCAGGTGTACCCGCCAGGCACGGGCATCAGCCCACGCTGAGCCAGTAACTCGGCGGCTTCCCGGCTGACCGCAACCACACCTTTCATGCGTGCCTGAATGGCCCGATCCTGATCCTGATACACCGGTTTTTTCTTGTTCGGCAATGCCAGTTGCGCCTGCAACGCAGCCCCCATGCGTTCGGCGACAGCATCGGCATCACCCGTCAGTGGAGCCAGACCGTCGATCAACGCCAGGTGCGTGACCCGCTCGGGCAGCGCGCCTGCCAGCATGACCGAAATGATCGCCCCCAGCGAATGACCGAGCAGCGCGAATCGCGACCAGCCCAGTTGTTCAGCGACCCGCAGCACGTCGTAGGCATAGTCGGCCAACGCGTAGGACGCGCCAGGCGGGCGATGATCGGAATGACCATGCCCGGCCAGGTCAAGCGCCACGATGCGCAGCCCCTCCAGTCGGGGAGCCAGTCGCGCAAAACTGTTGGCGTTATCCAGCCAGCCATGCAGCGCGATGACCGGCGTCCCATGCTCGGGGCCGAACAGGTGCGCCGCCAGCTCGATATGCCCAAGGCTCAGGCGCACTTCCTCGACCGGACACTTCATGCCGGGGTTTTCTCTGCGTGACGTGTCGCGCTGCGGGCATCCCAGCGCCTGAACAATGATTTGAGCAATTGCGCCGTTTCATCCGGCCGTTCCAGTGGAAACATGTGCCCTCCCGGCATCGACAGGTATTCGCCTTCGCGCATGCGCCTGGCCAGATAGCCATGGTGCGGCATGATCACACGGCTTTGCTTGCCACGCACCATCGCCAGCGGCACCTTGAGCTGCCGCGACGGCAAAGGACTGGTGTGCGGAATACTGCGGTAGATGCTGATCTCGGTCGCGGGATCGAAGCGCAGGCGCAACTGCTCGCCATCCGCCTGCAGGCCGTGTTGCAGGTACGCATCCAGGCACTCGGGATCGAAACGGCGAAACAGCGTCTTGCTGGCGAAATAGGCACGGGCCGACTCAAGGTCAGCAAACGCCTCGCGACGTCCAAGCGTTCGACCGGCAGGCGTAATACGATCAATGAATCCAAGGCGCTTGGCCGCACGAATGAACAACTGATCAGCCAGGCTGAGCACCGGTGAATCAAGCATCACCACGCCTCGGTACAGCTCAGGGCAACGCAACGCGGCATGCAAATGCAGCACGCCACCCAGCGAATGCCCTACGCCCCACACAGGGCCATCCTGCTCGCGCAGATGGTGAATCAGCTCATCGACCAGATTCAGCCAGTTGTCGTCCACCGGAAAACGCGGGTCATGGGCATGCTGTTCCAGATGCGCCACTGCGTATTCCGGCGCCAGCCCGGCGAACAGCTTGCCGTAGGTGGCCGAGGGGAAGCCGTTGGCGTGGGCGAAGAACACGGGCTGGGGCATGCCGGTACACTCAAAGGCTGGACGAGTAACGATTGTGCGCACCGGTCCAGACCCACGGCAATGATTGGAACTGCCATCGAAGGTGTCACTCCGGCCATCGCGTAGCGACAATGCCATGGCCTCACTCAGCGAGCAGGCGGCTCCTGGCCATGCGGCACCACCGCGACGGTCAGTCGCGAGATACAACTCAATTTGCCTTCATCAGTCGTGATCCGAATATCCCAGACGTGAGTGGTACGACCGATATGCACAGGGCGCACGACTCCGGTGACACGCCCTGAACGCACGCCACGCAGGTGGTTAGCGTTGACCTCAAGCCCTACGCAGAAGAATTTGCTTGAATCGATCAACAGGTAGCTGGCCATTGAACCCAGCGACTCGGCGAGCACCACCGACGCCCCGCCGTGCAGCAGCCCGAACGGTTGATGGGTGCGCGGATCGACCACCATGCTGGCGGTCAGGGAGTCTTCGGTGAACGATTCGAAGCGGATATCCAGCACTTCGCCGATGGTGTTCTTCTGCGCCTTCATCAGGGCGTCTATATCAGGTGTTACACGCCATACACTCATGCTCAATCCTTTTTTATGGTGGGGTGACGCTGGTGGCTCACACGTCAAGCGCCCGCCAGGGCGGGCCCGCTCAGACGTGGCGAATACTGTTGAGGTGCATGCCGCCCGCGACCAGGTGCTCACCTTCAAGCTCGGCAAGACTGGCAGTGCTCATCGGTTCGGCCTGCTGATAGCTGCCGTGAACCAATAGCCCGATCAGCGCACCGACCAGCGGTTGATGGCTGACCAGCAGGACTCCGTCCACGGCCAGCGCCTCCAGATGGGCCAATACCTGGCGCGGGTCGCTGTCGGGCGTCAGCCAGGGCACGGTCACGGTCGGTTCCTCGAAGCCAAGCGATCTGTGCACCAGCTCGGCGGTCTGCTGAGCACGGACGTAAGGGCTGGCGAGCAGTTTCTGCAGCGGCTTGTCGCTCAGGTGGACAGCGCTCTTGAGCACTTCCTCCCGGCCGTGGGCAGTCAGCTCGCGTTCGGCATCGCTGCGCGCCCGGGATTGGGCTTCGCCATGACGCAGCACCCAGATCTTCATAGCTTCGGCTCCTCATCACGCACCGGATGCGGTGCAGGCGCGACGTAATGCGCCGCTTCGCCGTCCGGCGCACGTGGCGTTGGCCAGTCGGCGAACGGCCAGGGCTTTTGGTCCGTGTGGAAGGTGCCGAAGCGACCAATCTGTGCCAGAAACTGGCTCAGGCTGTCACCGAAGTTCATCAGGGTGCCACTCGGCGCGCCGTAGATCAGGCGGTAGCCCAATTGCACCAGCACCACGCCTGCCAGCACCACTTCAGCGACCTGCCAGACAATGACGAACAGCAGCATCCAGAGGATGCGCAGCAGGATGGATTCGTTCTTCTGGGTGTTCGACTCGTTCAAGACCCTTCTCCCGGATGAGGTGGTTTCAATTGAAGCCTGTGATTGAGATGAAATCGACGTCCGTCTTGGGTTCGGCGCGCATCAGCGCTTCGATCACCTGGTTGAGCGTACGACCTTCGAAAAGAATGGCATGCAGACCCGCGACCAATGGCATGTAAACCTGAGCTTCCTGCGCTTTGACCTTCAGCACCTTGAGGGTGTTCACCCCTTCTGCGACCTCGCCCAGGCGCGTCACCGCCTCGTCCAGGCTCAGGCCCTGCCCCAGCGCAAAGCCGACCTGATAGTTGCGGCTTTTGGGGGACGAACACGTCACGATCAGGTCGCCCACGCCTGCTAGCCCGAGGAAGGTCATCGGGTTGGCGCCCTGAGCCACTGCGAAGCGGGTCATCTCGGCCAGCGCACGTGTGATCAGCATGCTTTTGGTGTTCTCGCCCATGTCCAGCGCCACCGCCATGCCGGCAATGATTGCGTAGACGTTTTTCAAGGCGCCCCCCAGCTCGACACCAAACCGGTCGGCGCTGGCATACACGCGAAAGGTGCGGCCATGCAAAACCGCCTGCACCTGCTGACACAATGCCTCGTCTTCGCTGGCGACCACCGTGGCAGTCAGTGCGTGCTCGGCAATTTCCCGCGCCAGGTTGGGTCCGGACAGCACGCCGATGCGCGCCTGAGGCACGATTTCCTCAAGGATCTGGCTCATCAGCTTGAACGTCTGCGCCTCGATGCCTTTGGTCAGGCTCACCAGCATCTTGCCGCTCAGGCATTCGACATGCGGCGACAGCACGCTGCGCAACGCACTGGACGGCAAGGCGACAAAAATCAGCTCACTGCCTTCCAGTGTTGCGGCAAGGTCAGTCACCGGCTGGACTTCCGGCCGGACCTTGATGCCCTTGAGGTAGCGCGGGTTTTCACGATTGACGCGGATCGCCTCTGCCTGCTCGGGATCACGCATCCATTGGCGAACCTGATGGCCGTTTTCGGCCAGAAGATTTGCGATGGCAGTGCCAAAGCTGCCGCCTCCAAGAACCGCTACAGGCTGCTGCGTGGTCATAAATCAATCCATCCTGGGCCACTGATTGGCGATGTCGGCATTATACGGAGCGCCACGGCATCAGCCAGCGCCAAACACGTCAGACCTGCCTTCATCGTGGCCAGGCCCCACGCCAGAGCCTGCCCACACAAATAAGTTGTCTGGAAACCCGGCCCATGTCGGTTAACATACACGTACACAGCATGCATTATCGTGATGGCCGACGCCTTGGCGCAGGCGCACACAGATGCTTTGAAAAGGATCAGGGACGTACAGGCATGGACGCATCGATCGAGTGCCAGGGGCATGCCCCTGCTGCCAGTGGCTGCCAATGAAGTTTCGTCACTGGGACATCAATACCCGCACCCAGGCCATCAGTCTCGGCCCCGCCCTGTTGCTGACGGTACTGCTGATCGGTTTCTTTACCTTCGTGCGTATCCAGGACCTGCGTCAGGAGCTCAATCACACGGGGCAACTGATCGCCAACCAGTTGGCGCCCGCTGCCGAGCCTGGTCTTTCGATTGGCGACACCGAAGGCCTGAAAAGCCTCATTCGGGCCACACTGTCGATGCCCGGTGTGCGCTATGTCGAAATTCAGGACAGTTCGAACACTGTGCTGGTCTACATCGATCAACCTCGAGAAAACGAGCACACCGCGCGGCAGATGGAAATGTTCCAGGCGCCTGTCCGCGCCCAGCACATGATCACCCGAAGCACGCAGCCAGACGCCACACCATCGCCGCACGATGCATCGCCACGTTATCTGGGCCGAGTGCTGGTGGGCATGTCCAGCGAGGCGTTCAGCCGTCGTCAGCAGGAAATCCTGCTCAAGGCCGCAATCCTGGCCTTGTGTGCGCTGCTGTTCACCTTTCTGCTGGCCAGACGCCTGGCCCTGAGCCTGTCCCGCCCCATCAGTGACATGGGCGAAGCCCTCAAGGCGATCCAGAAAGGCGACTACAGGACGCCGCTCCCGGTCAGTGACGACGCCGAACTCGGCGCACTCGCAAGGCACATCAATAACCTGGCCCAGAACCTGGACAAGGCCAGCCTGGAGCAGCAACGATCCATGGCGCAGCTCATCCAGACCCGCGAGGAGGCAGAGCAGGCCAACCGCGCCAAGTCCGACTTTCTGGCGATGATGAGCCATGAACTGCGCACGCCCATGAACGGCGTACTGGGCATGCTGCAACTGCTGGAAACCACGCGTATGACCGACGAGCAAAGCGAATATGCCGCGCTCGCCACCGAGTCCACGGAGCACTTGCTGCGGGTCATTAACGATATTCTGGATTTCTCTCGCATCGAGCGCGATGCACTGCAGATGGAGGGCATTGCCTTCAATCTGGCAGAACTGATCAACGCATCCACCCACGCGTTCAATCACAACGCGCAGCAACGCAATCTGGCGCTCAATCTCTATATTCAGCCGGGCCTTGAGTCGCTCAACGTAATGGGCGACCCGACCCGGATTCGCCAGATTCTGGTGAACCTGATCGGCAATGCCCTCAAATTCACCGAACAAGGCAGTGTCTGCGTGGAGGCTGGCTGGGTCCTGCTCGACGCCGATCACCTGCGGCTCACCTGCACAGTTCAGGACAGCGGTATCGGCATTCATGCCGACCAACTGGAGTCGATGTTCGACGCCTTCCATCAAGCCGACAGCTCCATTTCCAGGCGCTACGGCGGCACCGGCCTGGGTCTGCCCATTGCCCGTACGCTGGCCGAACGCATGGGCGGAACGTTGCAGGCGCAGAGTGAAGAAGGCACGGGCTCGCTGTTTACATTGCAAATTCCGCTGCCCGTCGCCCCGCAACAGCCTGCCGATATTCGACAACCGCTATACGCCGTCGATGCCCCCGACAAAGAACTGAACGTATTGCTGGTCGAAGATAATCCGGTGAACCGCACGGTGGTCCAGGCCATGCTGCATAACATGGGCTGTGAGGTGGAAGTGGCGGTTGACGGTGCCCAGGCGGTGGCGATGGCCAGCATCAGGCGCTATGCGCTGATCCTCATGGACTGCCGACTGCCGGTGATGGACGGCTATGAAGCCACTCGCCGGATTCGCGCACTGTCGGGACTGGACAGCGTGCCCATCATCGCCCTGACGGCCAATGCCTTGCAGGGTGATCGAGACGCCTGTTTACAGGCGGGCATGGATGACTACCTTGCCAAACCCTTCAAACATGCTGATTTACAGCAGATTTTGCGACGCTGGCTATTCTTTCGGGCACCCGCGACTGGCGATAAATGCTAAATTGCGGCAGTCTTGACGCCGTGATCGACCTGAAAAGCCGGTCGAACTGCAAAATTCAGTGCACAGGTGTACTTTGATTTCGCCCGTGCTGTGACTTTCACCACAACGCAACAGTCTATGAGTAGGCTGCCGGACAGAGTCCTGGCGAATTAGTCCGCCAGGACTGGCGTTTGGGCCAGTGGCGCCCCAACCTGCCGCACAAGATCATTGAGGAGCTCGCATGACCAAACAACACGCCTTTACCCGGGAAGACCTGCTGCGCTGCAGTCGTGGCGAGCTGTTCGGCCCAGGTAACGCGCAACTGCCCGCCCCCAACATGCTGATGGTTGATCGCATTACGCACATCAGCGAAGAAGGCGGCAAGTTCGGCAAGGGTGAGTTGGTCGCCGAACTGGATATCAACCCGGACCTGTGGTTCTTTGCCTGCCATTTCGAAGGCGATCCGGTGATGCCTGGCTGCCTGGGCCTTGATGCCATGTGGCAACTGGTCGGGTTTTACCTAGGCTGGCAAGGTAACCCTGGTCGTGGACGCGCATTGGGTTCGGGCGAAGTGAAGTTTTTCGGCCAGGTCCTCCCGACCGCCAAGAAAGTCACCTATAACATTCATATCAAACGCACCATGCGCGGCAAACTGGTCCTGGCAATCGCCGACGGCACCGTGAGCGTTGATGGTCGCGAAATCTACAGTGCCGAAGGTCTTCGCGTCGGCCTGTTCACTTCCACTGAAAATTTCTAAGGGTAATCGCATGCGCCGCGTCGTTATCACTGGTCTGGGTATTGTTTCCTGCTTGGGCAATGACAAAGACACCGTCACCGCTAACCTGCGTGCCAACCGCCCTGGCATCCGTTTCCAGCCCGAATATGCCGAAATGGGTCTACGCAGCCATGTTGCCGGCTCCATCGACCTCAACCTGGAAGAACTGATCGATCGCAAGATTTATCGCTTCGTCGGCCATGCGGCAGCCTATGCCTATCTGGCCATGAAAGACGCCATCGCAGACGCCGGCCTGACCGACGAGCAGGTTTCCAACGTGCGTACCGGCCTGATCGCTGGCAGCGGCGGCGCTTCGACGCTGAACCAGATGGAAGCGCTCGATATCCTGCGCGAAAAAGGCGTCAAGCGCGTAGGCCCTTACCGCGTTACGCGGACCATGGGCAGCACCGTTTCCGCATGCCTGGCCACACCGTTCAAGATCAAGGGCGTGAACTACTCCATCTCGTCCGCCTGCGCCACCAGCGCTCACTGCATCGGCAACGCTGTCGAGCAGATCCAGCTGGGCAAGCAGGACATCGTGTTCGCCGGTGGTGGTGAAGAAGAGCACTGGAGCCAGTCGTTCCTGTTCGACGCCATGGGTGCGCTGTCCACCCAGTACAACGATACCCCTGAAAAGGCTTCCCGTGCCTACGATGCCAAGCGTGACGGTTTCGTCATCGCCGGTGGCGGCGGCATGGTAGTGGTCGAGGAGCTGGAACACGCTCTGGCCCGTGGCGCCAAAATCTACGCCGAAATCGTCGGCTACGGCGCGACGTCCGATGGTTACGACATGGTCGCGCCAAGTGGCGAAGGCGCCATCCGCTGCATGCAGATGGCCTTGTCCACTGTTGAAGGCCCTATCGACTACCTCAACACCCACGGCACCTCGACCCCGGTCGGCGATGAGATGGAAATGAACGGCGTGCGTGCAGTCTTCGGCGACAACGCACCGGCGATCAGCTCCACCAAGAGTCTGTCGGGTCACTCCCTGGGCGCCGCTGGCGTGCATGAAGCGATCTACTGCCTGCTGATGATGGAAAACAACTTCATCGCAGGCTCGGCCAATATCGACGAGCTGGACCCGAAAGTCGCTGACATGCCTATCCTGCTCGAGACACGGGAAAACGCGAAGATCGACCAGGTCATGAGTAACAGCTTTGGCTTCGGCGGCACCAACGCGACGCTGGTTCTGAAGCGCTATCAGGCGTAACGACAAGCGTGTGCAAGACTGAAAAGGCGCCTTTCGAGGCGCCTTTTCTGTTTTAAACCTCAAACACCCGGGCGTCGCGGGAGCGAGCTTGCTCGCGAACGAGCAAGCGCTGACGCCATCGCCTATATGACGCGCACCATTGCCTTCGTAAGACACACCTACGTTCGTTTGCTGACATTTATCCCTCGCCCTCCCCGCGCTATGATTCCAGTCATTCCCTGACCCACCGTGGAGACCCGAATCATGCTGACCATCGTCCCACGCGCTGAAACGGTGGAAGGCCAGCCAATCCTGCGCCCCCTGCCCTCGGCACGCTGCCGCAGCGTCGGGCCGTTCGTGTTTTTCGACCATATGCTTGAGACGCAGTACTTGCCAGGCACAGGCATGGACATCCGCCAGCATCCGCACATCGGCCTGTCGACGCTGACCTACCTGCTGGAAGGCGAACTGCAGCACAAGGACAGCCTGGGCAGTGATCAGCGCGTTCAGGCAGGAGACGTGAGCTGGATGACGTCAGGCGCAGCCATAGCTCATATCGAGCGTACGCCCGAGCCCCTGAAAATCAGCGGCTCACGCCTGCACGGCCTGCAGGTCTGGCTGGCGTCACCCCGAGCACATGAACAAGGCCCCGGCCATTACAGTCATCACCCTGCACACAGCCTCCCGCAGAGCGACAGCATGGGCATTTTCATCCGCATGCTTGCAGGTGAAGGCTTTGGCCTGCAATCGCCCGTAAAAGTGCTCTCAGGCACGCTGTACGCCGAAATACGCCTGCAGACCGCCACAACGCTGGTGATTCCGACAGAACATCAGGAACGCGCGGTCTACGTTCTCAAGGGCGATGCGTCACTGGACGGCATACCGATTGCCCCCTGCACACTGGTGGTGCTGGAACCGGGCGTCATCGTGAATCTGTGCGCGGAGAGCGAATGTCACGCCGTGCTCATAGGCGGTGCCCCTCTGGACGGGCCGCGCCGCATGAACTGGAACTTCGTGGCCAGCGACCCGGCGCTGATAGAAAACGCGCGAAATCGCTGGGCCTCAGGCGACTGGCCGACCGTTGCGGGAGAGCCCGGCCGGATCGAGTTACCTTGAACGTCAGAACGGCTTAGTTGAACACTTCGCTCAACAGATCGTGCATGGACTTGAATGCACGATTCGCTACCTTCGCGTCGTACATCATCTTGCCCGGCACATTGGCATGCGGGTCAGTGAACGAGTGAAATGCACCGCCGTGGTTATGCAATTGCCAATCGACGCCCGCTGCATTCATCTCGGCCTCGAACGCCGACAACTGCTCCTGAGGCACCATAGGGTCGGATGCACCGTTCAGAATCAGCACCGAGCCTTTGATGTTGCCGGCATCGGCAGGGTTAGGCGTATCCAGCGTGCCGTGGAAGGAAATGGCCGCCTTGAGGTCAGCGCCGCTGCGCGCCAGTTCCAGCGAGCAGCAACCGCCGAAGCAGAAACCAAAAGTGGCGATGCGGTTGGCATCCAGCGAGACGCCCGCCTGACTCAGCAACAGATCCAGCCCTGCCTGCATGCGCTTGCGCAGCAACGCACGATCGTTCTTCAGAGGCATCATCGCCTCGCCTGCCTCATCACCGTTGCCCGGGCGAATGTTCTGGCCGTAAAGGTCGACCAGCAGCACTACGTAACCCTGCTCGGCCACAGCCTTGGCGATGTTCTCAGCGTCGTCGCTGACGCCCATCCAGTTGGGAGCCATCAACAGGCCCGGCCGGGAAGAGGTCACGTTTGCGTCATACACAAGACGACTCTCATAAGGCTGACCATCAATCTGGTGCGCTACGGAACGTACAGTAATCTTGCTGCTCATCGCTGACTCCTGATGATTTGAAAGGTGAGAAATACAGCCGTGAAAGATCAAACAAAAAACCCGCCGAAGCGGGTTTTCTGTCACTCGGTCATCAAACCGACAGTTCAACCAGCAACTTGTTCAAACGGCGAACGTAAGCGGCTGGATCCTTAAGGCTGTCGCCAGCGGCCAGCGCGGCCTGATCGAACAGGATGTGCGACAGGTCACCAAAGCGCTCTTCGCTCTGCTCGGTGTCCAGCTTGCCGATCAGCGGGTGAGCCGGGTTGAATTCGAAGATCGGCTTGGAATCCGGAACCTTCTGACCGCTGGCTTCCAGAATCTGACGCATCTGCAGACCCATGTCCTGCTCGCCAATGGCCAGAATCGCTGGAGAATCAGTAAGACGGTGCGAAACACGCACTTCACTTACCGACTCGCCCAAGGCGGCCTTGATACGCTCGATCAGGCCTTCCTTGTCCTTGGCAATCTCTTCCTGCGCCTTCTTGTCCTCTTCGGAATCAAGCTTGCCCAGATCCAGATCACCACGCGCCACGTCGACAAAGCCCTTGCCGTCGAAGTCGCTCAGGTAGCTCATCAGCCACTCGTCGATGCGGTCGGTCAGCAGCAGCACTTCGATGCCTTTCTTGCGGAAGACTTCAAGGTGCGGGCTGTTTTTGACCTGCGCCCAGGATTCGCCGGTCAGGTAGTAGATCTTGTCCTGACCTTCCTTGGCGCGCGCCAGGTACTCGGCCAGCGATACACTCTGCTCGCCGCTTTCGTCGGACGTTGAAGCGAAGCGCAGAAGGCCTGCGATCTTCTCTTTGTTGGCGAAATCTTCAGCCGGTCCTTCCTTGAGAACCTGACCGAAGTTTTTCCAGAAGCCCTTGTACTGCTCGGGCTCGTTCTTCGCCAGTTTCTCCAGCATGTCCAGCACACGCTTGGTCAGCGCCGACTTCATCGAGTCGATGATCGGGTCTTTCTGCAGGATTTCGCGAGACACGTTCAACGACAGGTCATTGGAATCGACCACGCCTTTGATGAAGCGCATGTACAGCGGCAGGAACGACTCGGCCTGATCCATGACGAACACGCGCTGCACGTACAGCTTCAGACCACGCGGGGCTTCGCGCTGATACAGGTCGAACGGCGCACGGGCTGGCACGTACAACAGCGAGGTGTACTCCAGCTTGCCTTCAACCTTGTTGTGGCTCCAGCTCAGCGGGTTCTCGTAGTCGTGGGCGACGTGCTTGTAGAACTCCTGATATTCCTCGTCCTTCACGTCGGAACGGGAACGCGTCCACAGGGCGCTGGCGCGGTTGACGGTTTCCCACTCAAGCGCCGGAGCCTCTTCGCCTTCGGCCGCAGGAGCCTGCTCTTTAGGCAGCTCGATAGGCAGCGCGATGTGGTCGGAGTATTTCTTGATAATGTTGCGCAGACGATAGCCGTCGGCAAACTCGTCTTCGCCGTCCTTGAGGTGCAGGACAATGCGCGTACCGCGCTCGGCTTTGTCCAGGGTCGCGACTTCGAACTCGCCTTCGCCTTTGGACGACCAGTGCACGCCTTCGCTTGCAGGCACGCCAGCGCGACGGCTGAACACTTCAACCTGATTGGCGACGATGAACGCCGAGTAGAAACCGACGCCGAACTGACCGATCAGGTGCGAGTCCTTCTTCTGGTCGCCCGACAGGTTTTTCATGAAATCTGCAGTGCCGGATTTGGCGATGGTACCCAGGTGGGTGATCACATCTTCACGGCTCATACCAATGCCGTTGTCTTCGAGCGTGACGGTCTTGGCTTCCTTGTCAAAGCTCACGCGAATCTTCAGGTCAGCGCCACCTTCGAGCAGCTCTGGCCTGGACAGCGCTTCGAAACGCAATTTGTCGACCGCGTCAGACGCGTTCGAGATCAATTCGCGAAGGAAAATTTCCTTGTTGGAATACAGCGAATGGATCATGAGGTGCAGCAGCTGCTTTACCTCGGTCTGGAAGCCCAGGGTTTCCTTTTGAGTTTCCACACTCATGGTCATCAAACTCCGATCTGGATGGTATAAGCCGCCACAGTGAGGCATGAGCCTGTGCGGCAGCGGGTAGTCATCAAAGTGGGGGCTGGGCAGAGGATTTCAAGGGCAGAAAAGATCAATCACCGACGACCCACCCTCATCTCGTCCGCGAGATGGGCGATGCGCTCCATTCGCAAGACTGTTTACCGGGCGGCGATCAAAGCGGGAACAGGCGGCCCCATCGGGGTTGCATCAGTAAAATGTAACGCCGCTAAAACAGGTGCCTGAAACAATCTATCAACGCGTTGGAACTTAATATCCGAGGGGGTGCTCTTAGCCACGTAGATAATCAATAAGGAGAAATACCCCATGCGTAAATCTTTAGCCTATGCCTTGATGCTTTCTGCCACTCTGGGTCTTGCCGCCTGTGATAAAAAGTCTGAAAACACTCAGCAAGATGCCAACAAAGCAGCTCAACAATCCCAGGAGTCGATGGAGAAGGCTCAGGAAAAAGTGAACGATGCTGCCAAGGAAAGCCAGGAAGCCGCTCAGAAAAACGCAGAAGCGGCTCAGCAGCGCGCAACAGAAAACGCCAACAAGGCACCTGCCCCGGCGACTGAAGCCGCGCCAGCGACCAAGTAAAGCCCCACGGCTTGCAGAACTATAAATAAAGCCCGCTCTTTGGCGGGCTTTATTGTGTGCGCTTTAAAAGATTTTCAACATCACGCCAGGGCTTCGCTGGGCTTGCCTTTAATTCTGTCGACAACAACAGCGCCTGCCAACGTTATAACCGACGGAACTAACCATGCCAGACCTTGTTCACTCAGCGGCAAGTTAGCCAGCGCACCTGGCAAGTAATGAGTGAAGCCTGCACCCTTGATTGCGTCGATCAGGCCAAAGATCAACGAGACCAGCATGACGGGTGCCACAACCCGCCCCTGACGCTGCCAGAAACCTTTGCAGAAACTCAGCGCGACCAGAACGATGCAAGGCGGGTAGATCGCGGTCAGGACCGGAATCGAAAACAGGATCAGATTGGTCAGACCCAGGTTCGAGACCAGCAGCGAGAACGCGGCCAGAAGCACGACCAGTGTTTTGTAGGAAAGCGGCAACACTTTGGCAAAATACTCGGCACACGCGCAGGTCAGACCGACTGCCGTGACGAGACACGCCAGCGAGATCAGGACAGCAAGAAAACCGCTGCCCAGCGAACCAAAGGTGTGCTGTACATAAGCATGCAGCACTGCCGCGCCATTGGTCGCGCCAGCCGCCACGGCATGGCTGCCGGAGCCGAGGCGGAACAGGCTGATGTAGACCAGCGCCAATCCGACGCCTGCAATCAGCCCGGCGATGATCGCGTAGCGCGTGATCAGCCGTGGCGACTCGACACCACGTGACCGAATGGCGTTGACGATAACGATGCCGAAAACCAGCGCACCCAGCGTGTCCATGGTCAGGTAACCATTGATGAAGCCTTGGGAAAACGGTGCAGCCGCGTAGGCAGGCTCAGCCGTTCCGATATCGCCCGCTGGCAGGGCAAAGGCGGCGATGCCAAGGATCGCCAGCGCGAGGATCTTCAGCGGTGCGAGAAAGCGCCCTACCGTGTCGAGCAGACGGCCCGGGTACAACGATACCCAGAACACCACCAGAAAATAGACCAGGCTATACAGTGCCAGCGCCATCGGGCTGTCACCTGTCAGCGGGGCCAGTCCAACCTCGAAGGACACCGTGGCCGTACGCGGGGTGGCGAACAATGGACCGACCGCCAGGTAACACACCGCGGCCAGAATGCCGCCCGCCACTTTGCCGATCGGGCTGCTCAGCGCATCCATCGCGCCGCCGACCCTGGCCAGGGCAATCACTGTCACCACTGGCAGGCCCACCGCGGTGACCAGAAAGCCCAGCGCGGCGATCCACACATGCGGCCCGGCCTGAAGGCCGACAATCGGCGGGAAGATAATATTGCCTGCCCCGACAAACAGAGCGAACGTCATAAAGCCAAGTGCCAGGATGTCCTGACCTTTCAACACTTTCATTGCGAAGGACCACACAAAATCGAGATAAGGGAATTGACGCCACCCATGAATGAGGTGAACGCAGCCCGTCAGCGTAAGACGTGGCAGTACCTTGCGACGTGCCCCTCGTGAGGGCGACGCAAAAACGGGGCACAGGGTAGCGAACTCAGGCAATAAATGCACTGTTGGAGGGCGAACTTCCGATATACGCCCTTAATAAGCGCATCCATGCATCACAGCGAATACAGGTCCGCGAGATATACCCCCGCGCCTTGGGAACAGCACCTCTCGGTCCGCCCCTATCAAACACCTGTAACCCGCTGAAGAAAATCATTGCGTGGGAGCGGACTTGTCCGCGAATGCAGTAGTTCTGCTACTGCATCTTCATCGGATTTACCGGCCTTTTCGCGGACACGTCCGCTCCCACACATTCACGCTTCTTCAGTGGCTTACAGATGGCTTGCTCGAGGGCGCTTTTCTCAATCACCAGAATGCACAAAGGCCACCCGAAGGTGGCCTTTGCTGATTGCTCGAAAAAGTAAGCGAAGCTTACTTGGTCGGCCAACCGGTCAGCTCGGCCAGGGCCTTGCCGATGTCTGCCAGGGAACGAACGGTTTTCACGCCCGCATCCTGCAGTGCAGCGAATTTCTCGTCTGCAGTACCTTTACCGCCGGAGATGATTGCGCCCGCATGGCCCATGCGCTTGCCCGGAGGAGCAGTCACACCTGCGATGTAGGAAACAACCGGCTTGGTCACGTGTGCCTTGATGTAGGCAGCCGCTTCTTCTTCAGCCGAACCGCCGATCTCGCCGATCATGACGATCGCTTCGGTCTTCGGGTCTTCCTGGAACAGCTTCAGGATGTCGATGAAGTTGGAGCCCGGGATCGGGTCACCACCGATACCAACGCAGGTGGACTGACCGAAACCGGCGTCAGTGGTCTGCTTGACCGCTTCGTAGGTCAGGGTGCCGGAACGCGACACGATACCGACCTTGCCTGGCAAGTGAATGTGACCTGGCATGATGCCGATCTTGCACTCGCCCGGAGTGATGACGCCTGGGCAGTTAGGACCGATCAGGACCACACCCAGCTCGTCACACTTGACCTTGGCTTCCAGCATATCGATGGTCGGGATACCTTCGGTGATGCAGACGATCAGCTTGATGCCGGCGAATGCAGCTTCCAGGATCGAATCTTTGCAGAAAGGAGCCGGAACGTAGATAACCGAAGCATCGGCGCCAGTGGTGGCGACAGCTTCTGCAACCGTGTTGAACACCGGCAGGTTCAGGTGCGTAGTGCCACCCTTGCCTGGGGTCACGCCGCCAACCATTTTAGTGCCGTAGGCAATGGCTTGTTCGGAGTGGAAGGTACCTTGCGAACCAGTGAAACCCTGGCAGATAACCTTGGTGTCTTTATTGATCAGGACGCTCATTATTTGCCCTCCGCAGCTTTGACGACTTGTTGAGCAGCGTCGGTCAGGCTTGTTGCCGCGATGATGTTCAAACCGCTTTCTGCCAGTACTTTAGCGCCCAGTTCAGCGTTGTTGCCTTCAAGACGAACAACAACCGGGATTTTCACGCCGACTTCTTTCACTGCACCGATGATGCCTTCGGCAATCATGTCGCAACGAACGATACCGCCGAAGATGTTGACCAGTACTGCAGCGACATTGGTGTCGGACAGGATGATCTTGAATGCTTCGGTTACACGTTCCTTGGTAGCACCACCGCCCACGTCAAGGAAGTTTGCAGGCTTGCCGCCATGCAGGTTGACGATGTCCATGGTACCCATGGCCAGGCCAGCACCGTTGACCATGCAGCCGATGTTGCCTTCCAGCGCAACGTAGTTCAGTTCGAACTTGGCAGCGTGGGCTTCGCGCGGGTCATCCTGCGACGGGTCGTGGAAACCCTTCAGCTTTGGCTGACGATACATGGCGTTGGCGTCGATGTTGATCTTGGCGTCCAGGCAGTGCAGATCGCCGTCAGCCTTGATCACCAGTGGGTTCACTTCCAGCAGAGCCAGATCGTGGTCCTGGAACAGCTTGGCAAGACCAGTGAAGATCTTGGCGAACTGAGTGACCTGCTTGCCTTCCAGACCCAGCTGGAATGCCAGATCGCGGCCCTGGAATGGCTGAGCGCCAACCAGTGGGTCGATCGTGGCCTTGAGAATCTTTTCAGGAGTGTCGTGAGCGATCTTCTCGATGTCCACGCCACCTTCGGTGGACGCCATGAACACGATACGACGGCTGGAACGGTCGACAACAGCGCCCAGGTACAGCTCTTTGGCGATGTCGGTGCACGACTCGACCAGGATCTTGGTCACTGGCTGACCATTGGCGTCAGTCTGGTAGGTCACCAGACGCTTGCCCAGCCACTGCTGTGCGAACGCTGCAGCGTCTTCTTTGCTGC
Organism: Pseudomonas triticifolii; assembly: GCF_014358015.1. GTDB lineage: Bacteria > Pseudomonadota > Gammaproteobacteria > Pseudomonadales > Pseudomonadaceae > Aquipseudomonas > Aquipseudomonas triticifolii. The sequence continues at coordinate 1,033,680 of NZ_JACONV010000001.1, forward strand.
GAACCAGCTTGACGCCGCCCGCTTTACCACGACCGCCTGCGTGAACCTGGGCTTTGACGACCCATTCGGTTCCGCCGATCTTGTCGCAGGCTTCTGCTGCTGCTTCGGGGGTGTCTACTGCGTAGCCTTTGGATACTGGCAGGCCGTATTCAGCGAACAGCTGCTTACCCTGATACTCGTGAAGATTCATGCTTATTACCGTCTTCGTTTAGGTACTGCGCATTCGGTGCTGCACGTCAGCGTGCCGCACCACCTGTGACCGCTACTCCGGGTGGACCCCGACAATATCGCTAGACATTGCCGAGGCCGCCTGGGAGGTCGAGTCCGACGCAGATTCCGCGGTAAGCCCTGCTGGCAGGACTCACGACGGGCACTGCATCGTGGTTTCTTGTTGTCTTAGCGTTTCTTGCGGTTCTGGATGTGAATGGCACCGCCATTCACTGCCAGGGCCGCTTCATGCAGCGCTTCGGACAGAGTCGGGTGCGAGAAGACCATCATGCCGAGGTCTTCAGCGCTGCTCCCGAACTCCATTGCAATAGCGCCCTGCTGAACCAGTTCGGCAGCGCTCGGGCCGATCACGTGAACGCCCAGAACGCGGTCGGTCTTGGCGTCGGCGATGATCTTGACGAAGCCACCGGTGTCGTTGGCGGCCATGGCACGGCCACTGGCTGCGAACGGGAAGGTACCGACGTTGACTTCAACGCCTTCAGCCTTCAGGGTCTGCTCGGTCTTGCCTACCCATGCGATTTCCGGGTGGGTATAGATAACCGAAGGGACCAGATCGTAGTTCATCACGGCCTTGTGGCCCTTGATGCGCTCGACAACCATGATGCCCTCTTCGGACGCTTTGTGCGCCAGCATCAAACCACGAACCACGTCGCCGATCGCATACACGCCCGGAACGCTGGTGTTGCAGTGCTCATCGACAAAAATGAAACCGCGCTCGTCGATGTTGATGCCACTGTCAGCGGCCAGCAGGTCGGTCGTCACAGGACGACGGCCCACCGCAACGATCAGGCGGTCGAAGGTGATCTTCTGCTCGCCGTCCTTGTCGGTGTAAGTGACTTCGACTTCTTCGCCATTGACACTCGAACCGGTAACGCGAGCGCCCAGCTTGATGTCCAGGCCTTGTTTGGTGAACGTCTTGTGGGCTTCCTTGGAAACCGCCTCGTCAGCTGCCGGAATGAATTTTTCCAGGGCTTCCAGAACGGTAACCTGAGCACCTAGACGCGCCCACACCGAACCCAGTTCCAGGCCGATCACGCCAGCGCCGATGACGCCCAGACGCTTTGGAACCTGTTGAAACTCGAGCGCGCCAGTGGAGTCGACGATGACTTTCTGGTCGACCGGAGCCGGCGGAATGTCGATCGGACGCGAACCGGAAGCCAGGATCACGTGATCCGCTTCGATGATTTCAACGGTGCCGTCAGCACCGGTCAGCTCGACCTTCTTGCCGGCCAGCAGTTTGCCGTGGCCTTGCAGGGTGGTCACGCCGTTGGCCTTGAACAGACTGGCAACGCCGCCGGTCAGGCCTTTAACGATGGTGGACTTGCGACCGATCATGGCCGGCACGTCCATCGCCAATTCGGACGTCGAAATACCGTGAACCGCGAAGCCATTCTTGGCCTCGTAGAACTTCCAGGAGCTGTCCAGCAGCGCCTTGGAAGGAATGCAACCCACGTTCAGGCAGGTACCGCCGAGGGCCAGCTTGCCCTCCTTGTCCTGATATTTCTCGATGCAGGCAGTCTTGAGACCAAGTTGCGCAGCCTTGATGGCGGCAACATAACCGCCAGGGCCTGCGCCAATCACTACCACGTCGAATTTCTGGGACATAAAAAGATTCCTTTTAGCTGCGAGCTTCAAGCTGCAAGCTGCAAGCCGGTTCGCCTTTCGGCATCACTGACTTGCGACCAATTCATAAGATGCAACACACCAGCCTCGGGCTGCACACCAACGGACCTGACAACCCGGTCCGACAGGAGGCAACCCTCGGCCGCTTCATCAGATATCCAGCAGAAGACGAGCCGGGTCTTCCAGCAGGTTCTTGATGGTAACGAGGAAGGTTACTGCTTCTTTACCGTCGATCAAACGGTGATCGTAGGACAGCGCCAGATACATCATCGGGCGAATCACAACCTGACCGTTGACTGCCATAGGACGCTGCAGAATGTTGTGCATGCCCAGAATGGCGGCCTGCGGCGGGTTGACGATCGGCGTCGACATCATCGAACCGAAGGTACCACCGTTGGTGATGGTGAACGTGCCGCCGGTCATCTCATCGATGGACAGCTTGCCGTCACGCGCCTTCTTGCCGAAGGTGGCGATGCCGCCTTCGATTTCAGCCAGACTCATGTGCTCGGCGTTACGCAGAACCGGTACAACCAGACCGCGGTCGCTGGACACTGCAACGCCTACGTCGGCGTAGCCGTGGTAAACGATATCGGAACCGTCGATCGACGCGTTGACTGCAGGGAAACGCTTCAGCGCTTCGGTGGCGGCCTTGACGAAGAACGACATGAAGCCCAGACGCACACCGTTGTGGGACTTCTCGAACAGGTCCTTGTACTTAGAACGCAGTGCCATGACTTCAGTCATGTCCACTTCGTTGAAGGTGGTGAGCATGGCCATGTTCGATTGAGCTTCAACCAGACGCTTGGCGACCGTTGCACGCACGCGGGTCATCGGCACGCGCTTCTCGGTGCGGTCGCCAGCGGCAACAACAGGAGCGGCAGCGGCAGCAGGCTTGGCAGCAGGCGCAGCGGCTGGAGCGGATTTCTTCGCTTCGATGGCCGCGACCAGATCTTCCTTGGTGATACGGCCGTCTTTACCAGTGCCCTTGACGCTGGCCAGGTTGATACCGTTTTCTTCAGCCAGCTTGCGAGCGGCAGGCGCTGCAATTGGATCTTCGTCGTCAGCAACGGATGCAGCAGCAGGCGCCGATGCAGCGGCAGGAGCAGCTGCGGCAGGAGCGGCCGATGCGGTAGCACCAGCGTCAAGCGTTGCAATCAGTTCATTGGACAGGACAACTTCGCCCTCGCCTTTTACGATCGATGCCAGCACGCCGTCAGCTTCGGCCAGAACTTCGAGGACAACCTTGTCAGTCTCGATGTCGACCAGCAGCTCGTCACGTTTTACCGCTTCGCCCGGTTGCTTGTGCCACTTGGAAATGGTGCCGTCGGCAACGGATTCCGGGAAAGAGGGGGCTTTGATCTCGATAGCCATTATCTGTAATTCCTTAATTCGGTTTCTAATGCTCGAAGGCGTTAAACAGTGAAGGCATCTTGCAGGAGTTTTTCCTGCTGCTCGGCATGCATCGAAGCGTAGCCACACGCTGGCGCGGCGGAAGCATCACGACCGGCGTACTCGAGAACGAGTTCGCGTTTGTGATTACCAATGCTGCGACGCAGATGGTGTTGACTGCTGTACCAGGCACCCTGGTTCATCGGCTCTTCCTGGCACCACACTGCGTGCTGCAGGTTGGTGTAAGGCGCGATCGTTTCCATCAAGTCATCTTCAGGGAACGGATACAGCTGCTCGATACGAACGATGGCGATATCTTCACGACCTTCGGCACGGCGTTTTTCCAGCAGGTCGTAGTAGACCTTGCCGCTGCACAGTACCAGGCGCGTTACCTTGGCCGGATCGAGCGTATCGATTTCCGGGATAACGGTCTGGAACGAGCCTTCGGCCAGTTCTTCCAGGGTCGAAACCGCCAGCTTGTGACGCAACAGCGACTTGGGTGTCAGGACAACCAGCGGCTTGCGCAGCGGGCGAATCACCTGACGACGCAGCAAGTGGTAGATCTGGGCCGGCGTAGTCGGCACACACACCTGAATGTTGTGCTCGGCACACAGCTGCAGGTAACGCTCAAGACGTGCGGAGGAGTGCTCCGGGCCCTGCCCTTCATAACCGTGAGGCAACAGCATGGTCAGACCGCACAGACGGCCCCACTTGTGCTCGCCGCTGGTGATGAACTGGTCGACAACCACCTGGGCACCGTTGGCGAAATCGCCGAACTGGGCTTCCCAGATGACCAGCGCGTTAGGCTGGGTGGTCGAATAGCCATATTCGAACGCCAGGACCGCTTCTTCCGACAGGAACGAGTCATACAGGTCAAAGCGAGGCTGACCGGCGTACAGGTTCTGCAGTGGGATGTAGGTGCCTGCATCTTTCTGGTTGTGCAATACGGCGTGACGGTGCGAGAACGTACCGCGGCCGATGTCCTGACCCGTCATACGGATCGGGTGACCTTCAAACGCCAGCGTGGCGTACGCCATGGTTTCGGCATAACCCCAGTTGATCGGCAAGCCACCGACCTGCATCTTCTGGCGATCTTCGTAGATCTTCTGCACCTGACGCTGCACGACGAAGCCTTCCGGCAACTCCATCAGCTTGGCGGACAGTTCCTGCAGGGTCTTGAGATCGAAGCGAGTGTCGTGACGCGCCGTCCAGGCGTGGCCCAGATACGGACGCCAGTCCACGAACAATTCCTTGTTCGGTTCCTTGACCAGGCTTTTAACCACGTGCAGACCGTTGTCCAGCGCACTGCGGTAATCGTCGACCTTGGCCTGAACACGGGCGTCATCAAGAACGCCGGTCTTGATCAGATGCTCAGCGTACAGCTCACGGGTGGTGCGCTGCTTGGTGATCTGCTGGTACATCAGAGGCTGGGTGCCGCTCGGCTCGTCAGCTTCGTTGTGACCGCGACGACGGTAGCAGACCAGGTCGATGACGATGTCACGCTTGAACTGCATGCGGTAGTCGATCGCCAGCTGGGTCACGAACATCACCGCTTCAGGGTCATCGCCATTAACGTGGAGAATCGGTGCCTGAATCATCTTGGCGACGTCGGTGGCGTACTCGGTGGAGCGCGAGTCCAGCGGGTTGCTGATGGTGAAACCGACCTGGTTGTTGATCACGATATGGATCGTGCCGCCCGTCTTGAAGCCGCGAGTCTGCGACATCTGGAAGGTTTCCATCACAACGCCCTGACCTGCAAAGGCCGCGTCGCCGTGAAGGGAAATCGGCAGAACCTTGTCACCGTTCGGATCGTTACGACGATCCTGACGCGCACGCACCGACCCCTCGACCACCGGAGACACGATCTCAAGGTGGGACGGGTTGAATGCCATGGCAAGGTGAACTTCACCGCCTGCGGTCATGACGTTGGAAGAGAAGCCCTGGTGGTACTTGACGTCACCGGAACCCAGTTCCACTTTTTTCTTGCCTTCGAACTCGTCGAACAGGTCGCGCGGGTTCTTGCCGAAGGTGTTGACCAGCACGTTCAGACGGCCACGGTGGGCCATGCCGATGACGACTTCCTTGGTGCCATAGGAGCCGGAGCGCTGGATCAGCTCGTCGAGCATAGGAATCAGGCTTTCGCCACCTTCCAGACCGAAACGCTTGGTGCCCGGGTATTTGGTGCCCAGGTACTTCTCGAGGCCTTCTGCGGCAGTCACGCGCTCAAGCAGATGGCTCTGGATGTCGGCCGAGAACACAGGACGACCGCGTACGCTTTCCAGACGCTGCATGAACCAGTTGCGCTGTTCGGAATCCACGATGTGGGTGAACTCGGAGCCGATGGTGCGACAATATGTCTGCTGCAACGCTTCGTGGATTTCGCGTAGGCTCGCTTCCTCTTTGCCGATGAACAAGTCGCCGGCGCGGAAAGTCGTATCCAGATCGGCATTGGTCAAGCCGTAGTGATTGATCGACAGATCGGCGGGTGCAGGACGCTGCCACAGACCCAGCGGATCGAGCTGGGCAGCCTGGTGGCCACGCATACGATAAGCCTGGATCAGTCGCAGTACTTCAACCTGCTTCTTCTCGTGTTCGCTGCTCACACTGCCGGCAGACACCGGTTGAGCGCGGCGCTGGTTTTTGGCCAGCAACACGAAATGATCGCGAATGGTCGAATGCGATACATCAGTGGCAGAGCTGCCATCAGCTGGCAACTTCTGAAAGTAGGTGCGCCATTCTTCTGGCACAGCGTTAGGGTCGTGCAGGTAAAGCTCATAGAGCTCTTCCACATAGGCAGCGTTACCACCGGATAGGTGGGCACTGTTCCACATGCGCTGCATCACGCTTTCTTGCATGCTTGGTCACCCTCGGTAAGGGGACACCACCGGCGAAGACACCAGAGCAATCCTGAAATAGTCGTGTGCAGCGACTGTATCAAGTCACCAGGGAATCACGCAGATAGTCCGGGTACCAGCCCGGATGCCCCTGCTGGTCTCATTTCTTCAAAATAAGAGCCGCAGCTTTGCGAGCTACTGCTCAGGTTAAAACCACGGCGCCGGTTGAAGCCGGCGCCGCGGTCATTTCAGTGCAACGGTGTTACAGGTAAAGCGATGAATCAGACGCCGTTCTGCAGAAGCATGTTGCGTACGTGACCGATAGCCTTGGTTGGATTCAGGCCCTTCGGACAAACGTTGACGCAGTTCATGATCCCACGGCAGCGGAACACGCTGAACGGGTCGTCCAGCGAAGCCAGACGCTCATTGGTGCGGGTGTCACGGCTGTCAGCCAGGAAACGGTAGGCTTGCAGCAGCGCAGCAGGGCCCAGGAACTTGTCTGGGTTCCACCAGAAGGACGGGCAGGACGTCGAGCAGCAAGCGCACAGGATGCACTCGTACAGGCCATCGAGCTTTTCGCGCTCTTCCGGGGTCTGCAGACGTTCGATGGCCGGAGCCGGCGTGTCGTTTTGCAGGAATGGCTTCACCTTCTCATACTGCTTGTAGAAGATGCTCATATCGACGACCAGGTCACGAATGACCGGCAAACCAGGCAACGGACGAACGATCAGTTTGCCCTTGGCAACCACGGCAGACACAGGCGTAATGCACGCCAGGCCGTTCTTGCCGTTCATGTTCATGCCATCGGAACCGCAGACGCCTTCACGGCACGAGCGGCGGTACGAGAAGCCTTGATCCTGTTCTTTGACCAGAGCCAGCACGTCCAGCACCATCAGGTCTTTACCACCGGTATCGACCTGGAATTCCTGCATGAACGGCGCTGCGTCCTGCTCAGGGTTGTAACGATAAACACTGACTTGCAACATATCGGTCACCCCTTAATAAGTCCGAATTTTAGGTTCAAAAGTCGGAACAGTTTTCGGCGAGAAGTTCACGGCACGCTTGGTTACGCGCTTGTCACCCGGGAAGTATAGGGTGTGGCACAACCAGTTTTCGTCGTCGCGATCTTCAAAGTCTTCACGGGCGTGGGCGCCGCGGGACTCTTTACGATGTTCTGCGGCAATCGCTGTAGCTTCGGCGACTTCCAGCAGGTTTTGCAGTTCAAGCGCTTCGATACGGGCAGTGTTGAATGCCTGGCTCTTGTCGTTGATCTTGACGTTGGCGATACGAACACGCAGGTCGGCCAACTGGGCGATGCCTTTCTGCATGTATTCGCCGGTACGGAATACACCGAAGTAGTTCTGCATGCAGCTTTGCAGTTCTTTACGCAGCGAGGCAACGTCTTCGCCCTGGGTGCGCTCGTTCAGGCCGGCAAGACGCGCCAGAGCGGCGTCGATATCGGACTGGGAAGCACGGGCGTAATCAACGCCTTCACGCAGAGCCTGCTCAAGGTGAATACCCGCAGCACGACCGAACACCACCAGGTCGAGCAACGAGTTGCCGCCCAGACGGTTGGCGCCGTGAACCGATACGCAAGCCACTTCGCCTACTGCGAACAGACCCGGAATGATCTGATCCGCTCCAGCAGCGTCCTGAGTGATCGCCTGACCATGAATGTTGGTGGCAACGCCGCCCATCATGTAGTGGCAGGTCGGAACGACAGGAATCGGTGCGGTGGCCGGATCGACGTGTGCAAACGTCTTGGACAGTTCCATGATGCCTGGAAGACGGCTGTGCAGCACTTCCTCGCCCAGGTGATCGAGCTTGAGCATCACGTGATCGCCGTCAGGACCACAACCGTTGCCGGCAATGATTTCCTTGACCATGGAACGGGCGACAACGTCACGACCTGCAAGGTCTTTCGCGTTCGGAGCATAACGCTCCATGAAACGCTCGCCGTGCTTGTTGATCAGGTAACCGCCTTCACCACGGCAACCCTCGGTGACCAATACACCTGCGCCGGCGATGCCGGTCGGGTGGAACTGCCACATCTCGATATCCTGGACCGGCACACCGGCGCGCAGCGCCATGCCAATACCGTCGCCCGTGTTGATCAGGGCGTTGGTGGTCGAAGAGTAGATACGGCCTGCACCGCCGGTCGCCAGTACCGTTGCGTTGGCACGGATATAGGAGGTTTCACCGGTTTCGATGCAGATGGCGATGATGCCGACAAAGGCGCCATCCTGATTCTTCACCAGATCCACTGCGTAGTATTCGTTGAGGAATACAGTACCCGCTTTCAGGTTGGCCTGATAAAGGGTGTGCAGCAGTGCGTGACCGGTACGGTCGGCAGCGGCACAGGTACGGGCAGCCTGACCACCCTTGCCGAAGTCCTTGGACTGACCACCGAAAGGACGCTGATAGATGCGGCCCTGCTCGGTACGGGAAAACGGCAAGCCCATGTGCTCGAGCTCGAAGACCGCTTCCGGACCTACGGAACACATGTATTCGATAGCGTCCTGGTCACCGATGTAATCGGAACCCTTGACGGTATCGTACATGTGCCAGCGCCAGTCATCGTTCGGGTCGGCCGAAGCGATTGCGCAGGTGATGCCGCCCTGAGCGGATACGGTGTGCGAGCGAGTCGGGAAAACCTTGGTGACCACGGCAGTCTTGTGACCACCCTGAGCGAGCTGCAGCGCGGCGCGCATGCCTGCACCGCCGCCACCAATGATAATGGCGTCGAAAGAAAGCGAATTTATGTTAGCCATGGATCAGATACCCCAAAGAATCTGCACGCCCCAGACGAAGTAGGCGAACATCAGAACGCCGCATACCGCCTGGAACAGAAAACGTACGACAGTCGCGGACTTGCCCAGCGCCATGGGCGTCAGGTAGTCGGTCGCGATGGTCCACATGCCGACCCAGGCGTGAGCGCCGAGGGCAACGAGGGCCAGAAGACTGAAGATACGCATCCAGTTACTTGCGAACAGATCATGCCATTGGGCATAGCTCAGACCCGGGTGAAAGACCATGTACCCGATCAGAAAAATGAAGTAAGCCGCGAGCACGACCGCAGAGACACGCTGTGCCATCCAGTCATAGAGACCCGAACGTGAAAGGTTGGTGACGTTGGTTACCATATCCATACTCCTGCCAGAAGAATCAGTACCACGGAAACCGCGATAACGATTTTGGAGCCCAGCTTGCCGCCTTCCAGCGTCTCACCCACTCCAGAGTCCATGATCAGGTGGCGGATACCGGCCACCAGGTGATACAGCAGGGCAGACAGCATCGCCCAGATGACAAGCTTTGCCAGCGGGCTGGTCAGACACGCTTTAACTTCACCAAAGCCTTCTTCGGACGCCAGCGACTTGTCCATTGCATACAGCATGATTGCAATACAGACAAAGAGGATGACACCGGAGATGCGGTGAAGGATGGACGTGTAAGCAGTGACTGGGAGCTTGATGGTCCTTAGGTCTAGATTTACAGGTCGTTGGCTATTCACGGCTTTTTTCACACTGAAGAGCCCCTAACAATCAGGGCAAGTTGTTGGGAAGTGCACTGGTCAGGTACCCACCACCCAGGAAGTGACGACCCCCTTTAGAACAGGCCCAAAAGCCCCCGGCGGTCGGATGCCAAGTATAGACAGTTAGGTTACTAATGACAACGCACAGACTCACCGCCAATAGCGGATTGCGCTCATCACATAAAAGGCGTAAATGGCAGGAAACGGGCCTGAAAAAACTCCATCAAGGCCTTCTGGAACACGACTTTAGGCAAATTGACTTTAGAATTTATCTCACTATAGTGATGCGGGCCCTGCGTGGGGGGCCTGTCTGATGATTTGAAGCATAAATAGGAGGCCACATGGCTGACAAAAAAGCGCAGTTGATCATCGAGGGCGCAGCCCCCGTCGAGCTGCCAATTCTGACCGGTACAGTGGGTCCGGACGTGATCGACGTACGCGGTCTCACCGCCACCGGCCGCTTCACATTCGACCCTGGTTTCATGTCGACCGCCTCTTGCGAGTCGAAAATCACCTACATTGATGGTGACAACGGAATTCTGCTGCACCGCGGCTACCCTATCGAGCAACTGGCGCAGCATTCCGATTATCTGGAAACCTGCTACCTGCTGCTCAACGGCGAACTGCCGACCGCCGAGCAGAAAGCCCAGTTCGTCGCTGTGGTCAAGAACCACACGATGGTCCACGAACAGCTCAAGACCTTTTTCAACGGCTTCCGTCGCGACGCCCACCCGATGGCGGTCATGTGCGGCGTTGTAGGTGCCCTTTCAGCGTTCTACCACGACTCGCTGGACATCAATAACCCTCAGCACCGCGAAATTTCGGCAGTCCGCCTGGTCGCCAAGATGCCAACCCTGGCAGCCATGGTCTACAAGTACTCCATGGGCCAACCCATGATGTACCCGCGCAATGACCTCAGCTACGCCGAAAACTTCCTGCACATGATGTTCAACACACCGTGCGAGATCAAACCGATCAGCCCGGTGCTGGCCAAGGCGATGGACAAGATCTTCATCCTGCACGCCGACCACGAACAGAACGCCTCGACCTCCACAGTGCGCATGGCGGGCTCTTCGGGTGCCAACCCGTTCGCCTGTATCGCTGCAGGCATTGCAGCGCTCTGGGGCCCGGCTCACGGCGGTGCCAACGAGGCCGTCCTGACCATGCTCGATGAAATCGGCGATGTCTCGAACATCGATACGTTCATCGCCAAGGCGAAAGACAAGAACGATCCGTTCAAGCTCATGGGCTTCGGTCACCGCGTTTACAAGAACCGTGACCCGCGCGCCACCGTGATGAAACAGACCTGCGACGAAGTCCTCAAGGAACTGGGCATCACCAACGATCCTCAGCTCGAACTGGCCATGCGCCTCGAAGAGATCGCCCTGACCGACCCGTACTTCATCGAACGCTCCCTGTATCCGAACGTGGACTTCTACTCGGGCATCATCCTGAAGGCCATCGGCATTCCAACCAGCATGTTCACCGTGATCTTCGCCCTGGCGCGGACCGTCGGCTGGATTTCGCACTGGAAGGAAATGCTCTCCAGCCCTTACAAGATCGGCCGCCCACGTCAGCTGTACACCGGCAACGTGCAACGCGACATCGTCGAACTGAAAGACCGCAAGTAAGCGCTGTACGCATGAAAAAAGGGCTGCCATTGGCAGCCCTTTTTATTTACCGCAAATTACTGTGCCGCCCTTTCCCGAAGCGCTTTCAAGGTGTTGAACGGCGCATCGACGACGAACTTGTTGGCAATCATGGAAGGTACGCTGCCGCCAGGCTCTGTATGCACCTGATAAGTTACTTCAGTCTGATTCGGCCCTTTGGGCACCAGCTTCCAGAATCCTTTGACCTCAGCCACGCGCACATAGCCTTTCTCTTCTGGAATATAAGTGGGTAGCTCTTCCAGATTTCGGGTCAGGCTGCCGTCAGCCCCCTCCTGCGTGGTGATCAGCAACACCGAGTCACGCGGCGTGACCGGCCAGGGCGCATTAAAACGGCTATAGGTCCAGGCCTTGTTGCCTTCGAACTTCAGCACCTTCTGCATCTGACACTCGTGAATCCAGGCACAGGCACCGACAACGTCCTCCTGCAACGCGCGCAACTTGCCCAGGCTGGCATTGATCACTGTCACACCGCGATAAGCCTTGTACTTGGAACCCGGAACATCGCTGAGCGAGACCTTGATCCCCTCCTCATCCTTCGCCACTTGCCAGTCTTCGGCCTGAACAGCACCCACCAGCACTGCAGTCAAGCCACAGGCTAAAGCCATACGATACAGCGGACCCATTGTCTTATTCCTTATTGTCGAGATTCCGATGAAACCATTGAGCTAAACCGGCCATCAGGCGACCGACGTCATTTTCTCCCACCACCCTATCAGACGAATCGCTTCAGCCTGATTAACGCCGCAGACATCTTCAGCCGCCTTGAACTGGCTGCACACGGCAGGTCGCTCCGGCTTGCCGAACAGTGCGCAGAGAAACTCGACCGACAAATGCAGACAACGCTCCCCCGCAGGCTTGCCGTTCGGCATGCCCGGAATGGGAGACGTGATGGAAGGAGCGATGCAACATGCACCGCAACCGGAGCGGCAGTCCATGACCCGAACCCTTGCTGAATGATTGAAATGAAGCGAGATAGTACCTACCGGAACACCTTATTGAAAACGGCGTACCCGACGATAAGCAGGGCCTTATTGCGCGAATTTGAAGTCCAGTGCAGCGCCTTCGACATCGCGTCGGCTCTCGTTGCGCATCTGCAACTGCATTTCATTGGACAGCAGGCGACCGTTCAACTCAAAGGGACTGGGACTGGAGGGGTCCTTGGTGCCGAACATCTGCGGCAAGATAGGCTTGCGTTTGGCGGTGATGACCTTAGCAGGTGGATCAAGCTCCTTGACCAGCTCGGGTGGCAGGCTCAGATCCAGTTTCGGCCGATTCAGACGAACATCCTTGGCCTTGACGTCTTTGGCTGCTTTCGCCGTCTCACGCTTGCTAGCGGTCGGTTTCGAGGGCGCAGCTTTGGTAGCAGGCTTGACGGGCGCCATCTGCACCGACTGACTGGAAGGCGCGTCTTTCCCCACCACAACAGGTTTGACCGGCACGTTAGGCATCAGCTCATGCATGCTCGATGGGGCTTTGGCAGCGGGCAACTCAGCGACCACCGACTCTCGTGGCGATTCACTGGTCGACGGAGCTGGCGACGCAACCGGAGCTGGAACGCTGGCTTCAGTCTTTGGCTTGGGCACCGGCTCATCCCGAGCATCACAAGCGCCCAGAAGAACAATCACCGATAAACCCAGACAACGAAACATATTCATAGGCAAAAATCAGACAAGACAGTGGCAAAGCCGAAAAGAGCTACATGCTGTGCTTTTGAGGCCTACATGACAAGTCAAGAGTTCCATACAATTGACGAAAAACATGCCAGCCTCAATACGCTGCAACCGCTTCCTGGCACAGCTGCCTGGCCAACATCCCCAACGTCATCAATGCCCGCTCGGCCTCTCTATTCCAAGGCATCCCACAATTGAGACGGATACAGTGGTTGAATTGCTCGGTATTACTGAAGATAAGCCCAGGTGCAATACTGATCCCCTGCTCCAGCGCCCGAACATGCAATTCCTGCGTATTAACCCGGCCGGGCAAACTGACCCACAGAATAAACCCACCCGCAGGTCTGCTCATTTGCGTGCCCTCGGGAAACGACTGCTGAACCGCCAACTGGTAGGCGCTCAGGTTCTTGCGATATTCCAGGCGAATGAACCGCAGGTGACGGTCATATCCTCCGTTTTCAAGGTAAGCCGCAACTGCCATCTGGGTCACACTGCAGGCCGAATGAGTGCTGAACGTCTGCAAACGCTGGATCTCGGCCTGGTATTTTCCGGCGATCATCCAGCCAATACGCACACCTGGCGATAGCGTCTTGGAAAAGCTGGAGCAATACATCACCCTGCCCAGCCGATCAAAAGCCTTCAACGCCTTGGTTCGCCCCACCTCGAACATCAACTCGCCGTAGACGTCATCCTCGACCACCTGAATGTCGAAATCCGAAGCCAGACGCAGCAGATTTTTCTGGCGCTCCTCAGGCATCGTGCCACCCAGCGGATTGCTCAACCGCGAGGTCAACACCAACGCTTTGATCGACCACTGATTGGCGGCGAGTTGCAGCGCCTCCAGGCTGATGCCGGTGGAAGGATCGCTCGGAATTTCGATGACTTTCAGGCCCAGCAGATCGGCGAGTTGCAGCAACCCATAGTAGGCGGGGGATTCGGCGGCGATCAGATCGCCAGGCCGGGTCAGCACGCGCAAGGCCATCTGCAGGGCATCGACACAGCCGTGGGTAATGACCACCTCGGATGGATCGACAACGACGCCTGCATCACGCATCCGAATGGCCACCTGCCGGCGCAGCGGCTCGAAGCCAGGGCTGAACATGTAACTGAACGCGCGCGGGCTCTGAAAGCGCGTGACTTTGGCCAACTGCTGGTGCAACGCGCGAACGGGCAGGTAGTCCACATGGGGCACAGCAGCACCGAGTGCGAATACACCTTCCCGACGAGACTCCTCAAGCACCTGCTGGATGATGCTGCTGCGCGTCACCAGGCCAGGACGCTCGACGCGGGCGATATCCGGCGTCGACGCGGTCAATGCAGGTGTCTGGTGCACGTAATAGCCGGACTGCGGTCGCGCCCGGATCAACCCCTGATCTTCAAGATTCGCGTAGGCCTGCAACACCGTTGCATGGCTGACACTGAGCTGCGAACTCATCTTGCGCACCGACGGCACCCGCTCACCCGGCTGATAAACGCCGCGACGAATGTCCTCAGCCAGTTGCTGAGCGATGCGCTGATAGAGCAAAAGATTGGTCATGACCACGGCCTCGAAAAGACCGGCCATTTATTTTTGTAAAACAGATTGGCGGCTGCCGGCCATAGTCACGAAGTGTACTGGAACAGTTTCAGGTCGGGCCAGCGATTGTGAGCGCTGCGGAAAATAAATCCTGGAGCGTCCAGCTCGCCTTTGGATCGTGCCCACCACTGTGCGCGTGAGCACGATCAGCCAGAGAGAGCAGCCCTATCGAGCCGCGCCTAACTGACCCTTGTCGTCGGAAAAGACGATTTCAACGCGACGATTCTGTGCACGCCCACGCTCGGAGGCGTTAGCGTCCACAGGAAATTGCTGACCATAGCCCTCGACCTGAATGCGCTTTTCATCAATCCCCAGATCCATCAGCACGTCCGCAACGGCTTGCGCGCGATCACGGGACAACTTGAGGTTTTCCTGACGATCACCGGTGCTGTCGGTATACCCCTCGATCCTGACGATACGGCGCGGGTTGATCTGCAGGAACTGCACGACCTTGAGCACGGTGCGGCTGGCAGAGTTCTTGAGCTCGGCATGACCGGCATCGAACAGCACATCCCCCAGGGTCATAACCAGCCCGCGGTCGGTCTGGGTCGTGGCGAGGCTCAAAATCTGGTCCTCAAGCCACCTGCCCTGCTGCTGCGCACTGGCCAGTTTGGCTTCGCGCAAGCCCAATTGGAGGCGCTGGCGCTCCATTTCCATCTTCGCGAGGCGCTCCTGGCTCAGCATAAGGTTACTGTGCTCCCGAGCGATTTCGCTGTAGCGACTGCTCAGGTAAGCGTAGTGGCTCACGTCAGCGCCACTGCCCAGGTAACTGGACAGGCGCTCGGCACGGGCAAGTGATTCGCCGGCACGGATCACGTCCTTGGGCGCGCTGCGCAGCACATCAGTGTCTTCCTTGACCTTCTGGAAATCCGCGCTGGCTTGTTGCAAAGCCTGATCACTGCTCGGGTGGCCGGCACAACCATAAAGACCCGCCGAGCCCAACAACAGGCAGACGCTCAGTACACGAGGAATGCGGTTCATTGCGCCTCCCCCAGTTGCTTGCGCAAACGATTAAGACGGGTGTTCAACTGAGTGATCTGCTCCTGACTTTTGAGTGTCAGAACGCGAGCCTCAGCCAGACGCGCATCAAGCTCGGCCTGTTCAGCCTTCATGCGCGCATGCTTGTAGGATTTATCGGCCATATCTGCGCGAGCGTCGGCAAACTTGGCTTCGGCTGTTTCAAGCTCAGGCTGCTCGTCGGCACCAACGGCCTTGGCCTGCTCCAGTGCCTGCTCGGTCAATTTGAATTGTTCGGTCGGGACCGGATCACTGGCGCAACCGACCAACGTGGCAACAGCCAAGGCGGCGATTGAAAAACGAATACTCACAAAAAACATCCCTACTGGTTTGAGGCGCTGGCACTGACAGGCTGTAACAACTGGGCCTTCCACAGATCCAGATTGTGCCGGATCACATCACCTGCAAGGCCGGAGGCGGCCGATTCTGTCATCTTTTTCGCCAACTGTCCGCGTAGCCATGGATCATTGCAGGCGGAATTGAACGACAGAGCCAGATACAGACCGGGCCTGTCGAGCGGCACGGGCTGGGCCACAAGGTCCGCTGCCAGGCCCAGAGTCTGGGTCACGACCATGCCTGCGTACCGACCGGCCAGCACGTAATCCACCTCGCCCAAGGCCAGTTTCTGGAACGCTGGCGTCAGGCCAGAGACGCGCTCCAGTGTCAGCTGCTGTCGACTGGCCTCATCGAACGATGCGGTCAATCGGGTCTTTTCCGATATAGCCCCGTGACGCCCCTGCAACTCGCCCAGCGTTGTCAGGGCAACGGCCTGGTCATGGCGCGTCCAGATCACAATATCGTTTTGTACGATGGCGGGATGCACGTAGTCCAGCGCATCCAGTTGAGCAGCATTCATGGGCGCGTCGGCCAGCAGATCCATGCGCCCGGTACGCACCTCTTCCAGGGCCTGACTGCGCTTGCCCGCGTAAAGAAACTCAACCTTGATACCC
Organism: Pseudomonas triticifolii; assembly: GCF_014358015.1. Classification (GTDB taxonomy): domain Bacteria; phylum Pseudomonadota; class Gammaproteobacteria; order Pseudomonadales; family Pseudomonadaceae; genus Aquipseudomonas; species Aquipseudomonas triticifolii. The sequence goes on from NZ_JACONV010000001.1 coordinate 1,050,169, forward strand.
AGCTCTCCGGCGGCCTGCTTCAGCAGGTCGGCGTTCGCCCCCATCAGGTGTTTCGGGTCCTGGGGATCGCGCCACAGATACGGAGGCGCATCCGGACTGCCGGTCACGATCAGCCGCTCGCACTTGCCGGCCGCGAAGCTCAGTGATGGCACGATAGACAGCCCCAGCACGAACAAGCACAACGTTAGGGGATGGCACATGGAATGGCGTTGCATCGACAGCCCTTTTCGCGAGTCAATAAAAAACCCGTTCATCCGGCTGCACGCACTGCAGGCAAGCCTGGCAGTTCATGAAGCCCGAATCGAACGGGTTCTCTTTATAGTGGAAGAACCTGGGTTAAACCAGCTTCTCCAGCTCCGGGATAGCTTCGAACAGGTCGGCAACCAGGCCGTAATCAGCCACCTGGAAGATCGGCGCTTCTTCGTCCTTGTTGATCGCAACGATCACCTTGGAGTCCTTCATGCCTGCCAGATGCTGAATCGCGCCGGAAATACCGACCGCGATGTACAGCTGCGGCGCAACGATTTTACCGGTCTGACCGACCTGCATGTCGTTGGGCACGAAACCGGCGTCAACGGCGGCGCGCGAAGCACCAACCGCAGCACCCAGCTTGTCCGCAAGAGCGTACAGGTGCTTGAAGTTGTCACCGTTCTGCATGCCGCGACCGCCGGAAACGACGATCTTGGCAGCGGTCAGTTCAGGACGATCGGACTTGGCCAGCTCTTCGCCGACGAAGCTCGACTTGCCTGCATCGTGAGCCGCCGAAACGGCTTCGATGGAGGCCGAACCACCTTCTGCTGCAACCGGATCGAAACCGGTGGCGCGAACGGTAATGACCTTGACCGAGGCAGTGGACTGCACGGTTGCGATGGCGTTACCGGCGTAGATCGGACGGGTAAAGGTATCGGCCGATTCGACGGAGACGATCTCCGAGATCTGGTCCACGTCCAGCTGCGCAGCAACGCGCGGCAGGATGTTCTTGCCGTTGGAGGTCGCAGCGGCCAGCACGTGGCTGTGACCGGCGGCCAGCTCGACAACCAGTGGCGCGACGTTTTCCGGCAACTGGTGCGCATAAGCGGCGTTGTCGGCGACCAGCACCTTTGCCACGCCAGCGATTTTCGCAGCGGCTTCGGCAACGGCGCTCACGCCTGAACCGGCCACCAGCAGGTGAATGTCGCCACCGATCTTCTGGGCTGCAGCGACGGTGTTGAGCGTCGCCGGGGCTACGGTTGCATTGTCATGTTCAGCGATAACCAGGATCGTCATTTAGATTACCTTCGCTTCGGTTTTCAGTTTTTCGACCAGTTCAGCCACCGACTTGACCTTGATACCCGCGCTGCGTGCAGCAGGCGCTTCGACCTTGAGGGTCTTGTTGGTCGAGGCCGTGGAGACGCCCAGTGCATCGGGTGTCAGCACTTCAAGCGGCTTCTTCTTGGCTTTCATGATGTTGGGCAGCGACGCGTAACGTGGCTCGTTCAGACGCAGGTCTGTGGTCACGATGGCCGGCAGGCTCAGAGAAACGGTTTGCAGACCTCCGTCGATTTCGCGGGTGACGGCAACCTTGTCTCCTGTGACTTCCACTTTGGAGGCGAACGTACCCTGTGGGTAGCCGCTCAGCGCAGCCAGCATCTGGCCGGTCTGGTTGTTGTCGCTGTCGATCGCCTGTTTACCCAGGATCACCAGTTGTGGCTGCTCCTTGTCGACAACAGCCTTGAGCAGCTTGGCAACGGCCAGGGACGTCAGCTCCTCGGCGGACTCGACCAGCACAGCGCGATCGGCACCCAGTGCCAGCGCGGTGCGGAGTTGCTCTTGAGCGGTAGTCGGGCCGATGGTGACGACGACGATTTCAGTCGCTACGCCTTTCTCTTTGAGACGGACAGCCTCTTCCACGGCAATTTCGCAGAAGGGGTTCATGGACATTTTGACGTTGGCCAGATCGACGCCGGAGTTGTCCGCCTTGACGCGAACCTTGACGTTGTAGTCGACCACTCGTTTGACAGCTACAAGAACCTTCATGGATTCCTCACTCTCCGGTGAAAAGAAGTCGCCCGGCAACACCAGGCGATCGATATGTGTCCTCAACAAGCAATCGTATTCGTGCAGGCGAACATGACTTCATGCAAATCTCGCCAAAAGCCCGATAAAAGCAGGGCGTCACCCGTCATGCACCGGCAGGGTGTGTAAAATGCGCCGGGCGACATTGATCTGATTGCCTGCACTGCGTTGGCCTGATGCCTTTTCAAGGGATTCGCTGCAGATATCCTCAAGAGATATCCGTGGAGCCCCTCTTCAGCCTACGGCAAACGCAAAACCGACCGTATCTTGACCGCAACGCCTTTTCCGGTCAATACGCCAAATCGGCCAGTCATGAGTCGCGCGTCTTTGATTTATCTGGGCTGCGGCCGATTCAAACAAACGTTTGTATTGGACCCACGCAGTGGTGTAGATATAATGCACGCCTTAAAAAGATGTGCGGTCCAAGCCCGTATGTCGGTCCACCGTGACCCATAAAAAAATACCGTGAGCCTTGAGAGTAGGAGATAGCCTGTGGAACGCGAATACATGGAATTCGACGTTGTTATCGTCGGAGCCGGCCCGTCCGGGCTTTCAGCCGCTTGCCGTCTCAAGCAGAAAGCTGCTGAAGCCGGGCAGGAAATCAGCGTCTGCGTGGTGGAAAAAGGCTCGGAAGTCGGTGCGCACATCCTGTCCGGCGCGGTATTCGAACCCCGCGCGTTAAACGAACTGTTCCCTGACTGGCAGGCGCTGGGCGCCCCGCTCAACACCCCCGTCAAGCGCGACGACATCTATGTCCTGAGCGATGCCGAAAAAGCCCGCAAGGTCCCGAACTTTTTTGTTCCCAAGACCATGCACAACGAGGGCAACTACATCATCTCGCTGGGCAACCTGTGCCGCTGGCTGGCTCAACAGGCCGAAAACCTGGGCGTCGAGATCTATCCGGGCTTTGCCGCACAAGAGGCGCTGTTCGACGAAAACGGCGTGGTGCGCGGCATCATTACCGGTGACCTGGGCGTCGACCGCGAAGGCAATCCAAAAGAGGGTCTTTACACGCCCGGCATGGAATTGCGCGCCAAGTACACCCTGTTTGCCGAAGGCTGCCGTGGCCACATTGGCAAACAACTGATCAAGCGTTTCGATCTGGACAACGAAGCCGACGTTCAGCACTACGCCATCGGCCTCAAGGAAATCTGGGAAGTCGATCCAGCGAAGCACGAACAGGGCCTGGTGGTACACACCGCCGGCTGGCCGCTGGACGACGCCAACCCGGGCGGCTCTTTCCTTTACCACCTGGAAAACAATCAGGTGGTGGTGGGTCTGATCGTCGATCTTTCCTACACCAACCCGTACCTGTCGCCATTCGACGAATTCCAGCGCTACAAGCATCACCCGGTGATCAAGCAGTACCTGGAAGGCGGCAAGCGCATCAGCTATGGTGCCCGCGCCATCGCCAAGGGCGGCCTGAACTCGTTGCCGAAAATGGTTTTCCCCGGTGGGGCACTGATCGGCTGCGACCTGGGTACCCTGAACTTCGCCAAGATCAAGGGCAGCCACACCGCCATGAAGTCCGGCATGCTGGCCGCCGACTCGGTTGCCGAGGCTTTGCTGGCAGGCAAGGAAGGCGGCGATACGCTGACGTCCTATGTCGAGGCCTTCAAGGCCAGCTGGTTGCATGAGGAACTGTTCGCCAGCCGCAACTTCGGCGTGGCCATTCACAAATACGGCGCGATCAAGGGCGGTGCATTCAATTTCATCGACCAGAACATCTTCGGTGGCAAACTGCCGTTCACCCTGCACGACACCAAGCCGGACTATGCCTGCCTCAAGCTGGCGGCCGACTCGAAGAAGATCGACTACCCCAAACCCGACGGTAAACTCAGCTTCGACAAACTCAGCTCGGTGTTCCTCTCCAGCACCAACCACGAAGAGGAGCAGCCTTGCCACTTGAAGCTGACCGACCCGAGCATCCCGATCAGCAAAAACCTGCCGCTGTACGACGAACCCGCCCAGCGCTACTGCCCGGCGGGCGTGTATGAAGTGATCACCAAGGAAGACGGCGAGAAGCGCTTCCAGATCAACGCGCAGAACTGCGTGCACTGCAAGACCTGCGACATCAAGGATCCGTCCCAGAACATCACCTGGGTGGCACCGGAAGGCGCAGGCGGTCCGACTTACCCGAACATGTAAGCGGATTGCGACCGAGTAAAAAGGCTCCTTCGGGAGCCTTTTTACGTTGCATCAGGTTCACTTTGCCTCAGGCAGGAACGCCCAGGTTGGCGCTCTCCTCTCCTGGACTGCGCTCGAAGTAGCGTTTGTACTCACGGCTGAACTGCGAAGCGCTCTGATACCCGACCCGCAACGCCACCTGCGCGACACCCAGCCCTTCAGCCACCAGCAATTGCTGAGCCTTCAATAAGCGCAGGCGCTTGAGGTACTGCACCGGCGACAACAAGGTGCTGCGCTTGAAATGCTCATGGAAGGTCGAGGTGCTCATGTTCGCGCAGCGCGCCAGCGTGTCGACGTTCAGCGCATCGGCGTAATGCTCATGCAGGTAGGTCACCGCCGACGCGATCCGTGCGAACTGGCCCTGCTGCTCGACCAGCGCACGCAATACGCCGGCCTGCGGACCGCGCAGCGCGCTGTACACCACTTCTCGCACCCGCGCCTGCCCCATCGCCTGACATTCCAGCGGATCGTGCAGGCAACGCAACAGCCGCTCGACGCTGTCGCGCATGCCCTCGTCGATCAATACCGAGGTCATGGACTCCGGGGTCTGCGGTTGGCAGTCCTGCTGCGATGTCGCCCCCATCACCTGCACCAGCTCGCCGAGCAACACCCGGTCGATGGACACCGACACGCCGTACAGTGGCTTGTCCGGGGTGGCGAAGGTCTCGCATTTGAAGGGCACCGACAGCGCCTGAATCAGGTAATGCCCGGTGCCGTACTCGAACGTGCGCGTGCCCAGGCAAGCGATCTTGCTGCCCTGCACCACGATCATCAGGCTCGGCTCATACATCTGCGGACTACTGGCCACATAGCTGAACGCCGAGAGCACGCGCACCTCGGGCAAATGCGTGTCGACGAAGCCGGGACGCACGGCCAACGGCTGAATCAGCGAGACCAGAACGGCATTGCCATCGACAGGATGAGGAAGCGACATGGAGAGCACCGGCAGAGGATCAGACAGCTGCATGATCGCAGATTTGCGCGCTTGAGCGTTACCCGGATTCAACCGCCGGAGGAATAGGCATGAAACACGGAGGAATCGCCCTAGCGGCATACGACCATGGCGCGGACAATGATTCGCCTCTTCTTCGTACCTTTTCATTTCTTAAGCGAGGTATTTTATGTACACAGCCATCGGTTACGCTGCCCAGTCGGCCACCGCCCCCCTCGCCCCGATGACGTTCGAACGTCGCGCTCCGCGTGCCGACGACGTCGCCATCGAAATCCTCTATTGCGGCGTCTGCCACTCCGACATCCACCAAGCGCGCAACGAGTGGGGCATTGCCGTTTACCCGCTGATGCCGGGCCACGAAATCGTCGGTCGCGTGACCGCAACCGGTGCCAATGCCACTAAATACAAGATCGGCGACCTGGTCGGCGTCGGCTGCATGGTCGATTCCTGCCGTCAGTGCTCGGCATGCCAGTCGGATCTCGAGCAGTACTGTCTGGAAGGTCCGACCATGACCTACGCCACGCCAGACCGCGTGGATGGCAGCAACACCATGGGCGGCTACTCCAACAGCATCGTGGTCAGCGAGCACTTCGTGGTGCGCGTTCCCGAAAAGCTTGATCCAGCCGCAGCTGCGCCGATTCTGTGTGCAGGCATCACCACGTACTCGCCGCTCAAGCACTACGGCGTGAAGGCCGGTGACAAGGTCGGCATTCTGGGCATGGGCGGCCTGGGCCACATGGGCATCAAGTTCGCCAAGGCGATGGGCGCTGAAGTCACCCTCTTCACCCGTTCCGCGTCGAAAGCTCAGGAAGCGCGTCGTCAGGGCGCCGATCACGTGATCGTCTCCACCGATGCCGAACAGATGAAAGCGGCCGCAGGTCACTTCGACTTCCTGCTTGACACCATTCCGGTGCAGCACGACCTGAACCCCTACCTGCAGACGCTGCGTTTCGATGGTGTGCACATTCTGGTCGGCCTGATCGAACCGGTTGAACCGCCGGTCCATGCCGCCAATCTGGTGATGAGCCGTCGCGTACTGGCCGGTTCGTTGATCGGTGGTATCGCCGAAACCCAGGAAGTGCTGGATTTCTGCGCCGAGAACGACATCACCTGCGACATCGAAATGCTCGACATCCGCAACATCAACGAAGCCTACGAGCGCATGCTGGCCGGTGACGTGAAATACCGTTTCGTCATCGACATGGCAACGCTCAAAGCCTGATTCAGGCGGCCCCGAGTTCGGCCGACAGTCCCGCCGCGATCTCCCGGATCAGCGGGACCAGTTCGGCCATTTTCTCCAGGGGCATGTACGGAACCGTACTGGCCACGCTGATGCCAGCCACAATCTGCTGGCTGGCATCACGCACCGGTGCCGCAACGCAACGGATCGACGGTTCGTTGTCCTCCAGATCGAACGCATAACCTCCCGCCACGTACTCCTGCCTTCGCTGCTGCAATTGTTCCCATGTCTGTTGTTCATGATTGGGCCACAGCGGATGCTTGCCTGACGCTGGCATGCTGATTTCATACAGACGCAGCCACTCGGCTTCCGGGCTGTCCAGCAGCAACGCCTTGCCGATGCCGGTACGCACCAACGGCATGCGATGCCCGACCCTTGAACGCATCTCCGGTCCATTGCGACCGGGATTCTTGTGCAGGTACAGCACGTCGTCACCTTCGCGCACCGCCAGGTGCACGGTATCTCCGGTCAACGCCGACAGCCTGTCCAGAAACGGCCGCGCCAGAATCGCCAGCGGCACTTCCTCACGCGCCTGAAAACCCAGCTCGATCAGCTTCGGCCCCAGCAGATACCCCACCTGCGGAACAACCCGCAAATAGCGCTCATCGACCAGACAACTGGCCAGGCGATGGGTGGTGCTGCGCGTAGTGCCGATCAGCCGGGCAATTTCCTTCAGGTCCCGAGCGCCATTGGCCACGGCCTGCACCACCCCCAGACCGCGCAACAGGGTCTGGGTCCCGGCGGGGGCCGGTTCTTTGCCTGTGGGATGTTCAGCAGGAAGCGGTTCGTTGTGCATGACAAGCCTTAATCAGATCGGGACGCTGGCGATATTATCGTCGCCAGCGTCAGGACACGTCGATATCAGAGTTCGATACGTTCTACTTTCCCTACCAGCAGGATGTAGGACAGCGCACCCAGCAGCGCCAGTACCGAGATGTAAGTGATGGCCGGTGCGAACGAATCACCCGAAGCCAGGAAGCCGATCACGATCGGCGTGGCGATGGCCGCCAGGTTGCCGATGAAGTTGAACGTGCCGCCTGTCAGACCCAGCAGACGCGCAGGCGCCAGGGTGGACACCAGCGACCAGGTGATCGAGGCCAGGCCATTACCGAAGAACGCCAGCGCCAGAAAGGCGATGACCAGTGGCGTGGAGTCGACGAAGTTGGCGCCGATGATCGAGGTGGAAATCAGCAGACCGGCGATGATCGGCAGTTTGCGCGCGAAGCCCACGGTGTGCCCGCGACGGATCAGCCAGTCGGAAAAGAAGCCCGAGCACAGTACGCCGACGAACGCGGCCAGAAACGGCAGCGACGCCAGCAGGCCGGACTTGATGAAGTCCATGCCCCGGTATTTCACCAGATAGGTCGGGAACCAGGTCAGGAAGAACCAGAGCGTAGAATTCAGGCAGAACTGGCCGAGATAGATGCCCCAGAGTTTGCGCTTGCTCAACACAATGCCCAGGTCCAGCCAACTGAAGCCCTGTTTCTGTTTGTCGACGTCTTTCTGGATGTCCACCAGCCCGCCGCCTTCGCGGATCAGGTCGATTTCCTGCTGGTTCACGCCCTTGAAGTCACGTGGCTCGCGATACACCGCATACCAGATCACCGCCCACAGTACGCCGACGCCACCGGTTGCGACGAACACCATGTGCCAGCCGTAATGCGCCTGCAGCCAGGCCAGCACCGGTGTCAGAAACGCCAGACCGACGAACTGTCCCGACGTGTAGAAACCAATCGCCGTAGCGCGCTCGCGCTCAGGGAACCAGGTGGTCACCACGCGGCTGTTGATCGGGTACGCAGGTGCTTCCAGCGCGCCGACTGCCATGCGCAGCACGAACAACGCAATGAAGCTGGCAGCAAAACCGAGCATGATAGTGGCGATCGACCACAGCATCAGCGCCACCGTGTACAGGATGCGCGGCGGCACGCGATCCACCAGCCAGCCACCGGGCAACTGCATGGCCGCGTAAGTCCAGCCGAAGGCGGAGAAGATCAGACCGACATGAACCGGATCGATGCCAAGCTCTGACGTCAGCGCTGGCGCGGCAATCGACAGGTTGCTGCGGTCCAGGTAATTGATGACCACGGTGATGAACAGCAGCACCATGATAAAGAAGCGTTTGCGGGACGGCGCCACTAACGATGCCGCGCCCTCCATCGTACGAGTGCGCATCAAATGTTGCCTCTTGTTGGATTTATTGAGGACGGTGTTTCAGGTGTTTCAAGGGCGGATCGTTTCCACCCCATTCCGAAGCCAGATCTTGCTGAAGGAGGCAGTTCACATGCTCGTGGGAGGCGGCCTGCTGGCGAAGCGATCGTTCAGGTAAAGGGTCACGCTATCGCCAGCAAGCCGCCTCCCACAGTCATGCGTGCTGCTAACTCACCACTCTGCAAAGCTGCCATCGGCGTGACGCCAGATCGGGTTGCGCCAGCGGTGGCCGATGGCGGCGCGTTCCTTGACGTACTCTTCGTTGATCTCGATGCCCAGGCCCGGCCCGTTGGGGATCTTGACCATGCCTTTGTCGTAGTCGAACACTTCCGGGTGCTTGACGTAGTCCAGCAGGTCATTGCTTTCGTTGTAGTGGATACCCAGGCTCTGCTCCTGGATGAACGCGTTGTAGCAGACCGCGTCCAGTTGCAGGCACGCCGCCAGTGCAATCGGCCCCAGCGGGCAATGCAGCGCCAGCGCGACGTCGTAGGCTTCGGCCATGTTGGCGATCTTGCGCGTCTCGGTGATGCCGCCCGCGTGCGATGCATCCGGCTGGATGATGTCGACGTAGCCTTCGCTCAGCACACGCTTGAAGTCCCAGCGCGAGAACAGACGCTCGCCCAGGGCAATCGGGGTACTGGTGAGCGGGGCCAGCTCTTTGAGCGCTTCGTAGTTTTCGCTGAGCACCGGTTCTTCGATGAACATCAGCTTGTACGGGTCCAGCTCTTTCATCAGCACCTTGGCCATGGGCTTGTGCACGCGACCGTGGAAATCGACGCCAATGCCGACGTTCGGCCCGACTGCATCACGTACCGCTGCCACGTTGGCCAGGGCCAGATCGACCTTGTCGAAGGTGTCGAGGAACTGCAGCTCTTCGGTGCCGTTCATCTTCACCGCGGTAAAGCCACGCTCGACCGCTTCCCGCGCAGCCCGCGCCGTGTCGGCAGGACGGTCGCCGCCGATCCATGAGTAGACGCGAATCTTGTCACGCACCTGACCACCGAGCAGATCGCTGACCGAGACACCCAGCGCCTTGCCCTTGATGTCCCACAACGCCTGATCGATCCCTGCCAGCGCGCTCATGTGAATTGCGCCACCGCGATAGAAGCCGCCGCGATACAGCACGGTCCAGATGTCTTCGATGTTGCGCGGGTCCTTGCCGATCAGGTAGTCGGAAAGCTCTTCCACGGCGGCAGCGACGGTATGCGCACGGCCTTCGACAACCGGCTCGCCCCAACCGACGACGCCCTCGTCGGTCTCGACTTTCAGAAAGCACCAGCGCGGCGGAACGATGAAGGTGGTCAGTTTGGTGATTTTCATGGGTGCGGTTTCTCTTATTGGTTCTCTTGTCGGGCGGCTGCGTCTGGCGCACCGATCCGTTTCAAAGCGAGGAAGTGTGCTGTTTCCAGGCGGCCACATAGGCCTTGGCGCGCTCGGCGACGTCGGCAGTGCTCATGCCCGGTTTGAACAGCCCCGAGCCGAGGCCGAAGCCTTTTACGCCTGCGTCGAGGAATACCTTCATGTTGTCCGGGGTGATGCCCCCGACCGGCAGCAGAATCGTGCCTGCAGGCAGCACCGCCAGCCAGGCCTTGACCACTGCGGGCGACATTTGCTCGGCCGGGAACAGTTTGAGCACATCAGCGCCTTCCGACAGAGCGGCAAACGCCTCGGTCGGTGTGGCCACGCCCGGCGACAGGTACAGGCCGGCAGCCTTGGCGGCGCGCAGCACCCTGGCATCACTGTGTGGCATGACGATAACCTGACCGCCGGCGTCCTTGACGTGGGTCACCTGCTCAGGCGTCAGCACGGTTCCGGCCCCGATCAGGCAGTCGGCAGGCAGGCGCTGGCGCAGCAGGCCGATGCTGTCGAACGGCTGGGGCGAATTGAGCGGTACTTCGATGACCCGAAAGCCCGCCTGATACAGCTCGTCGCCAATGGCCGGGGCTTCTTCGGGACGCAGGCCGCGCAGAATCGCGACCAGGCCATTTTCCTTCAATGCTTGCTTGAGCATGTCACACCTCTTGAACGTAATGGTACGACTGGCGCGCCACCAGGCCAGCCTGGACCGCAACCTGCCAGAGGCCGCGCTCGGTGGCCTGAGCGGCGACTGTCACCCGAGTAAAGCCGCAGGCCGCCAGGCCACGCGCATAGCGTTGGCACAGCGATTCGCTGCCGATGAGAATCACCGCAGGCAAATGGCCGTGGGTGTCGTGGTGAAGTCTGGCGAGGGAACCCAGCTCATGGCCGATCAGCAGGCCGGACAGGTAATCGGGTTGAGCGCTCGCAGCCAGCTGGCCGGTGAGGCCCAGGGTGCGGCAACTGAAAATAGTGGACAGAGGCCCCGCAGCGCCCTCCTCCGACTGCGCGCTGGCAAGCCCGCGATCGAATGCCACGCTGTCGAACGTTTCGCTGTGCTGCATGGTGCGTCCAAGAATGGTGTGGGCGCACAGCGCAGCGTAAACCTCGCCGGTCATGAAGGTATCGAAATGGACGATGCGATCCTGAGCCACCTGCACCCACTTGGAATGGCTGCCCGGCAGACCGATCAACAGCGGCTGGCTGGCCGACTGCTCGTTGAGCCCCGCCAGTACGCCCAGCACCTGGGTTTCTTCGCCACGCATGACGTTGGGCAGCGTCGAACGCTGAAGCACGCCGGGGATGATATGCACGGTGACACCGCGCGCACTGCGCACAGTCTGTAACGCGGCGCTCAGCTCATCAACGCTGGCCGGCGTTTCACGATAGGTCGCCTCACGCCAACCCTGGGCGCTACCGACCATGCCGCAGGCAATCACGGGCAAGTCGGGCTGCGCGTCGAGCCAGTCACCGCACGCCTCGTCGAATGCCAGCTCGAAACCGTCACTGCACAGCGAGCCTGCGACCCGCCGTGGCGTGTTCGGCAATTGCATGATGCCCGCGCTCAGGGCGCGTTGTTCCAGAACCCGGCCATGTTCGCCAAGTCGATAAGCACGAAGTGAGGTGGTCCCCCAGTCGAGCGCGATCAAATGCGCCTGCATTGCTTCACCTTTTATATTTTTGGAAGTGAGTGCAGGACGGACTATAAACCCGAAATCGAATTTATCTCAATATGTAAATTTCAATCCCATATAGTGGGATTGAAAAAGAAACTGACAGACAACAAAAAACCCGCGACCTGTGCAGGAAGCGGGTTTTTTGTGTTTCTACATGAAGATCAACGTTCCAGCAGGATTCTCAACATGCGACGCAGCGGCTCGGCCGCACCCCACAGCAACTGGTCACCGACCGTGAAGGCGCCCAGGTACTGCGAACCCATGTTCAGCTTGCGCAGACGACCTACCGGAATGCTCATGGTGCCGGTCACAGCAGTCGGGCTGAGTTCCTGCATGCTGGCTTCGCGGTTGTTCGGCACCAGCTTCACCCAAGGGTTGTGCTGGCTGATCAAGCCTTCGATGTCCGCAATCGGCACATCCTTGTTCAGCTTGATGGTCAGCGCCTGGCTGTGGCAACGCATAGCGCCGATGCGCACGCAGATGCCGTCGACCGGAATCGGGCTCTTGAAGCGACCCAGAATCTTGTTGGTCTCGGCCTGGCCCTTCCATTCCTCACGGCTCTGGCCGTTCGGCAGCGCCTTGTCGATCCACGGGATCAGGCTGCCGGCCAGCGGCACGCCAAAGTTCTCGGTCGGGAACGCTTCGCCACGCATGGCCTCAGCAACCTTGCGGTCGATGTCCAGAATGGCGCTGGACGGATTGGCCAGATCATCGGCAACCGACGCGTGCACAGCGCCCATCTGTTTGATCAGCTCACGCATGTTCTGCGCGCCGGCACCGGAAGCGGCCTGATACGTCATGACGTTCATCCACTCGACCAGGCCCGCGTCGAACAAACCGCCCAGGCCCATCAGCATCAGGCTGACCGTGCAGTTGCCACCGATGTAGTTCTTGGTTCCGGCGTCGAGCTGCTGGTCGATGACCTTACGGTTGACCGGGTCCAGCACGATGACCGCGTCATCCTGCATGCGCAGGCTGGAAGCCGCATCGATCCAGTAACCCTGCCAGCCCGCTTCACGCAGCTTGGGGAACACCTCATTGGTGTAATCGCCGCCCTGGCAGGTCAGCACCACGTCCAGGGTTTTCAGCTCGTCGATGCTGTAGGCATCTTTCAGCGGTGCAAGATCCTTGCCCACCGAAGGCGCCTGGCCACCGACATTGGAGGTAGTGAAGAACACCGGCTCAATGAGATCGAAGTCCTGCTCTTCCCGCATCCGCTGCATGAGCACGGAACCGACCATGCCCCGCCAACCGATCAGACCTACACGTTTCATCGCAACACACCTTGAAAAAAAGTGGGACCGCCTGCCTGCGTATGCACAGCAGGCAGCGGGCCGGAGAGATTACAGATTCCGCAGCGCGGCGACTACTGCGTCGCCCATTTCCTGCGTGCCGACTTTAGTGTTGCCCGACGAAAAGATGTCGCCGGTACGCAGACCCTGATCCAGAACGATGCTGACCGCCTTTTCAATGGCGTCGGCGGCGTCGGTCAGATTGAAGCTGTAACGCAGCATCATCGAGACCGAAAGAATGGTCGCCAGCGGGTTGGCAATGCCTTTACCCGCGATGTCCGGTGCCGAACCGTGGCAAGGCTCGTACATGCCTTTGTTGGCGGTATCCAGCGATGCTGACGGCAGCATGCCGATGGAGCCGGTCAACATCGACGCCTGGTCGGACAGGATGTCGCCGAACAGGTTATCGGTCACGATCACGTCGAACTGCTTGGGCGCACGCACCAGTTGCATCGCGGCGTTGTCGACGTACATGTGGCTCAGCTCGACCTCAGGGTAATCCTTGGCGACCTGCTCGACGATTTCACGCCACAACTGACTGGACGACAGCACGTTGGCCTTGTCCACCGAACACAGCTTCTTGTTGCGTACCATGGCCATGTCGAAGCCGACGCGGGCGATACGACGGATTTCGCTCTCGCTGTACGGCAGCGTGTCGTAAGCCTGACGCTCGCCGCTGTCCAGCACGCGAACGCCGCGTGGCGCGCCGAAGTAGATACCACCGGTCAGCTCACGGACGATCAGGATATCCAGACCGGCAACGATTTCCGGCTTGAGGCTCGAGGCGTCGGCCAGTTGCGGATACAGGATCGCCGGACGCAGGTTGCCGAACAGGCCCAGTTGCGCACGGATTTTCAGCAGGCCGCGCTCAGGACGGATGTCGCGCTCGATGGTGTCCCATTTCGGGCCACCGACAGCGCCCAGCAGAACAGCGTCAGCTGCGCGCGCGCGGTCCAGGGTTTCGTCAGCCAGCGGCACGCCGTGCTTGTCGATGGCAGCGCCACCGATCACGTCGTGGGTCAATTCAAAACCCAGCTGATACTTCTCGTTGGCCAGTTCCAGCACCTTGACCGCTTCGGTCATGATTTCCGGACCAATGCCATCACCTGGGAGAATCAGAATCTGCTTGCTCATAACTTCCTCGATTTCGTACATCGGCGCTTTGAACAGCGCCTGTCTTTAACGTTTAAAACCGCAAAAAGATTAACGCTGCGCCCACAGCACCAGCACATCGGTGCTGAATGAGCCCTGCGCGTCGATCTCGAAATACTCACGCACTTCTTCGCCCATCGCCTGCTGCAACTCGCGGATGGCCACGCGCAAGGTCTGCGGGGTGCGCATGCGCTCCACCCACGATGCAAACTCCAGATGCAGGCGCTGGCGAGTGTGGCTACGGGTGAACAGCCCCGCGTCGCTGACCTGATGCAGCCATTGGGCGGCGGAATAATTGCGCACATGACTGGTATCGCGCAGCACTTCAACTGTTTGCAAATAGGTATCCAGCAACGGACTGCCCGGCGACATCACATCAATGAACGCAGCCACGCCCCCCGGCTTCAGCACCCGGCGCACTTCACGCAACGCCAGGGCCAGATCGCTCCAGTGGTGAGCCGAATAACGGCTGAACACGAAATCGAATTCGCCGTCTGCAAACGGCAAGCGCTCGGCCGCACCGCATACCGTGCGAATGTTGCCCAAGCCCTTGTCGACAGCCGCCGCGCTGACCACGTCGAGCATCTGCTGCGACAGGTCGTACGCTACCACCTCACCCACTGACGAGGCGACATTGAAACTCACATGACCGGCGCCGCAGCCCAGATCCAGCACCCGCGCCTCGCTACGACCTTCTACAGCATCCTGCAGCAGCGCGAACTCGGGGCCTTGGGCATGCACGGTGCTGCTCAGATAGGCTGCGGCCTGTTCGCCGAATTGACGCTGTACGACCTGGGTGTGGGCGGTGCTGGTCATAGTAGATGCTCTGGTGATTAAGGGGGTTGAACTGCGGCGTTCGTGACATGGCTTTCGCGAGCAAGCTCGCTCCCACATAAATCGTGCTTCGTCAGTCGATCACGGATTCAAGTGGGAGCAACTTGCTCTCACATAAGCCGTGCTTCGTCAGTCGATCACGGATTCAAGTGGGAGCGAGCTTGCTCTCACATAAGCCGTGCTTCGTCAGTCGATCACGGATTCAAGTGGGAGCGAGCTTGCTCGCGAAATGGCCAGTAGATCCGGCTGAGATTCGGATGAAACACCGCACCTGCCGGATCTGGACTGTCTACCTGTCAGTCGCGAAACAACCATGGCTGACTTGCACGGTGCTTGCTTTCGAACGCAGCGATTGCATCGGCATCCATCAGCGTCAGGCCGATATCGTCCAGACCGTTGAGCAGGCAGTGCTTGCGAAACGCGTCGATCTCGAAGCTGAGCACCTTGCCGTCCGGACGGGTCACGGTCTGGGCCTGCAGATCGATATTCAACTGATAACCCGGGCTGGCTTCGACCTGTTTGAACAACTCGTCGACTTCAGCTTCGGTCAAAATGATCGGCAGCAGGCCGTTCTTGAAGCTGTTGTTGAAGAAGATATCGGCATAGCTGGGTGCGATGATCGCGCAGAAACCGTACTCTTCCAGCGCCCACGGGGCGTGCTCACGGCTGGAACCACAACCGAAATTCTCGCGGGCCAGCAATACACTGGCGCCTTGATAACGCTCGTGGTTGAGCACGAAATCATGGTTCAGCGGACGCTTGGAGTTGTCCTGATACGGCTGCCCCACGTCCAGATAACGCCACTCATCGAACAGGTTGGGACCAAATCCTGTACGTTTGATCGACTTGAGAAACTGCTTGGGAATGATCTGGTCAGTGTCGACGTTGGCACGATCCAGAGGAGCGACCAGGCCATTGTGCTGGGTAAAGGCTTTCATGCTGGTTTCCTCAGTGCTGGATCAAGTCGCGAACGTCGATGAAACGGCCATTGACGGCCGCTGCGGCTGCCATCGCCGGGCTCACCAGGTGAGTCCGGCCGCCAGCGCCCTGACGACCCTCGAAGTTACGGTTGGACGTCGAGGCACAGTGCTCGCCGGAACCCAGGCGGTCAGGGTTCATCGCCAGACACATTGAACAACCTGGCTCGCGCCATTCAAAACCGGCTTCGATGAAGATCTTGTCCAGCCCTTCCTTCTCGGCCTGTTCCTTGATCAGACCCGAACCCGGCACCACGATGGCCTGCTTGATGGTCGCGGCAACCTTGCGGCCCCTGGCGATGTCGGCAGCAGCACGCAGGTCTTCGATGCGCGAGTTGGTGCACGAACCGATGAACACGCGATCCAGCTGAATGTCGGTGATCGGCTGGTTGGCTTTGAGGCCCATGTACTTCAAGGCGCGCTCGATCGAACCACGCTTGACCAGATCCATTTCCTGCGCAGGATCGGGCACGTTCTGATCGACAGCCAGTACCATTTCGGGCGACGTGCCCCAGCTCACTTGCGGCTTGATGTCAGCAGCGTTGAGCTCGACGATGGTGTCGAACACCGCGTCCGGGTCGGAGACCAGATCTTTCCACGCTTCTACCGCCAGGTCCCATTCGGCCCCTTTTGGCGCAAACGGACGACCCTTGACGTACTCGACGGTTTTTTCGTCGGTGGCCACCATGCCAACCCGGGCACCCGCTTCGATGGACATGTTGCAGATGGTCATGCGACCTTCGATGGACAGGTCGCGGATTGCGCTGCCCGCGAACTCGATGGCGTAGCCGTTGCCGCCTGCGGTGCCGATCTTGCCGATCACTGCGAGCACGATGTCCTTGGCGGTCACGCCGAACGGCAATTGCCCTTCGACCGACACCAGCATGTTCTTCATTTTCTTGGCGACCAGGCACTGCGTGGCGAGCACGTGCTCGACTTCGGAAGTGCCGATGCCGTGGGCCAGTGCGCCGAATGCGCCGTGGGTGGAGGTGTGTGAGTCGCCACAGACCACGCTCATGCCAGGCAAGGTTGCGCCCTGCTCCGGACCGATCACGTGGACAATGCCCTGACGCGGGTCGTTCATCTTGAATTCGGTGATGCCGTATTCGTCGCAGTTGTCATCCAGGGTCTGGACCTGCAGACGCGAGACCTGATCTTCGATGGCGCCGATGCCGCCCTTGCGTTCCGAGGTGGTCGGCACGTTATGGTCGGGGGTCGCAATGATCGAGTCGATGCGCCACGGCTTGCGTTTGGCAAGACGAAGGCCTTCGAAGGCTTGTGGCGAAGTCACTTCATGGATGATATGGCGGTCGATGTAGATCAGCGCCGAACCATCATCGCGCTGTTTGACCAAATGCGAATCCCAGAGCTTGTCGTAGAGCGTTTTTCCGGCCATCGGACGTACTTCCTCATCAGCTTTTTCTATGCCTTGGGTAATACATCCATGACCCCTTGGCTTGTGCGGTCATCCTAGGGAATATGCTTAAATAACTCAAATTCATAATTTTCATGCTTTGGATAACCAAATGGAATCTGACTATGGACCTCGCCAACCTAAACGCTTTTCTTGCCATCGCTGAAACCGGAAGTTTCTCGGGTGCCGGTGAACGCCTGCACCTTACCCAGCCAGCCATCAGCAAGCGGATTGCCGGCCTTGAACAGCAACTGAATGTACGCCTGTTCGATCGTCTGGGCCGCGAAGTGAGCCTGACCGAGGCAGGCCGGGCGTTATTGCCCCGCGCTTACCAGATCCTCAATGTGCTGGATGACACCCGCCGCGCCCTGACCAACCTGACAGGCGAGGTCACAGGGCGCCTGACGCTGGCGACCAGTCACCACATCGGCCTGCACCGCTTGCCACCTTTATTACGCGAGTTCACCCGGACCTACCCGGCCGTGGCGCTGGACATTCAGTTTCTGGATTCCGAAGTCGCCTATGAAGAGATTCTGCACGGACGGGCCGAGCTGGCGGTCATCACGCTAGCCCCCGAGCCTCATGCTCTGGTGCGCGCCACACCGGTATGGGACGACCCGCTGGACTTCGTTGCCGCGCCGGAACATCCGCTGGCCAATAGCGGCCCGATGAAGCTGGAAGACATCGTGCGTTATCCGGCGGTGTTTCCCGGTGGCAACACCTTTACCCACCACATCGTCAGCGGCCTGTGTGAAGCCCAAGGCCTGAAACCCAACATCGCCATGAGCACCAACTACATGGAAACCATCAAGATGATGGTTTCCATCGGGCTGGCGTGGAGTGTTCTGCCGCGCACCATGCTCGACGAACAAGTCGCGCGCATTCCATTGCCAGGCGTGCAGCTCAATCGCCAGCTAGGCTATATCCTGCACACGGAACGTACCCTGTCGAATGCCGCGAGGGCATTCATGAAATTGCTAGACGCGCAGATATAACGTTTATAGTGCAGTGCATGCAGGATGCAGAGCGATCGTTTTACCGGCTTTATTTATAAAGGCTCGTGATCAATGCCCAACTCCCTGGACGACTCCATCCTGCCGGTGCACGACCAGCCGTCAGTCACAATGCCGACGCACCCCAGTGTGGAGCAGACCCTGCGAGAAACGCAGGATCGCCTTCACCTGGCGCTTGAGTCGGCGCAGATGGGCACCTGGGAATGGGACATTTCCACAGACCGACTGCAGGCTTCGGCCCGCGCCGCGCAGTTGCACGGCCTGAGCGCACAGCCTGTGGACGATGACTTCGCGCACTTTTTCAAGAATGTGCCTGCCCGCGAACGCCAACGCATGCGCCGCGCTTACCGTGCAGTGCTCAAAGCCAGACAGGACACCTTCCGACTGACCTATCGTTTCATGCTGGAAAACGGACAGTCGCGGCTTCTGGAAAGTCGCGCCCTGCTCTACAGGGACGAGACCGGAGCGCCTGCCAGACTGGCGGGCACCCTGCTCGACATCACCCAGCAGCAGGCCCAGGCCGCACTAGAAGTCAGCGAAGAGAAATTCGCCAAGGCATTTCATTCAAGCCCCGACTCCATCACCATCACCGAACTGGGCACTGGGCGTTACGTGGAGGTCAACGACGGTTTTTGCCGCCTGACCGGCTACAGCGCACCTGAAGTACTGGGCAAGACCGTGGACGAAATCGGCATCTGGACCGATACCGACCAGCGTCAGCATATGATCGATCAACTGCATGAGACGGGTCGGGTTCATCACCGCGAAATGGCGGGCCGCAACAAGAATGGCGACCCACTGACGCTGGATGTATCCGCAGAGTTCATCACCCTGAACGACACCGCGTGCCTGCTGATCAACGCGCGCGACATCGGGCAGTTGAAGAGCGCTCAGGCGCAGATTCAGCATCTGGCCTACCACGACTCGCTCACCGGCCTGCCGAATCGCGCCCTGCTCATGGACCGCCTCAGCCAGCAGCTGTCACTGCTCAGGCATCATGGCCTGCGCGGTGCGCTGCTGTTTCTGGATCTGGACCATTTCAAGCACATCAACGACTCGTTGGGCCATCCGGTCGGCGACAGCGTGCTCAATATCATTGCCGCCAGACTGGAAGCCAGCGTGCGTCAGGAAGACACCGTGGCGCGCCTGGGCGGCGACGAGTTCGTGGTCCTGATCTGCGGGCTTACAGGCGCTCGACACGAAGTCACTCAGCAGGTGCAGGAGCTTTCCGACAACCTGCGTGAATTGCTCGCAGAGCCGATGTTTCTCGACGGTCACCGTCTGCAGGTCACCCCCAGCATCGGGATGGTGCTGATTCCCGACGACGGCCTGACACCTGCCGACCTGCTCAAGCGAGCCGATATCGCGCTTTATCGCGCCAAGGATTCAGGACGCAACGCCGCACAGTTCTTCCACAGTTCGATGCAAAAAGCGGTCAGCCAGCGCCTGCGCATGGAAAACGATCTGCGCCTGGCCTTGACCCGGCAAGAATTTCACCTGCACTTCCAGGCTCAGGTGGACTGCCGAAATGAGTCTATCAATGGGGCCGAAGCGCTGCTGCGTTGGCAGCACCCCGATTACGGCCTGTTGCCTCCGACCCGGTTTGTGCAGATCCTTGAAGAAAGCGGGATGATTCTCGAAGTGGGCAGTTGGGTGCTGGACGAAGCCTGCAAGACAGGTGGACGGCTGCTCAGGCAGGGCCTTATCGACAAGAATGCCTTTCTGATGGGGGTCAATATCAGTCCCCGCCAGTTTCGGCAGAATGACTTCGTGGAACGGGTGCAACACAGCCTCAAGCAGCACCAATTGCCTGCCAGCATGCTCAAGCTGGAAATCACCGAAGGCATCGTCATCCAGAACCTGGAAGACACCATCGCCAAGATGCGCAGACTCAAGGCCCTTGGGATCAGCTTTGCCATGGATGACTTCGGCACTGGCTACTCGTCGCTGACCTACCTCAAGCGCCTGCCGGTGGACACACTCAAAATCGACCAGTCGTTCGTTCAGGACGCCACCAGCGATCCCAATGACGCCGAAATCATCCGCGCTATCGTCGCCATGGCGCAAAGCCTGAGCCTCAACGTCATTGCCGAAGGCGTCGAGACCATCGAGCAACTGACCTTTCTTGAACAGTTGGGCTGCTATGTCTATCAGGGCTATCTGTTCAGTGAGCCGCTGGACGATTCCGGGTTCGAGACCCTACTGCAGCTCAAGAAGCACCTGCACCAACCCAGCCTGCTGCCGGACCACTGACGCAGAAAGGCGCACGAAGGCGCCTTTCTGTGACGTCCATCATCAATGCTCGATGGTTTTCTGAGTGTTCAGCGGGATGCGCTTTGGTTTGGCCTCTTCCGGCACGTTACGCACCAGATCGATGTTCAGTAGGCCATGGGACAGATCCGCGCCTCGCACCTCGATATTGTCCGCCAGCCGGAACGACAGCTTGAATTCGCGCCGGGCAATCCCCTGATGCAGATAGGTCACGTTTTCGGCTTCGCGCTCGCGCTTGCCGCCCGTCACGGTCAACACACCTTTCTCGACCTGCAGATCAAGGTCCTCCTCCTGCATGCCCGCCGCGGCGATCACGATTCGGTATTGATCGTCGCTGTAACGCTCAACGTTGTAGGGAGGGTAGCCGCTGGTCGAGTCGTTGCGCGCAGCCGACTCGAAGAGGTCGTTAAAACGGTCAAAGCCCACTGAGTGACGAAACAGTGGAGCCAGAGAAAATGCAGTCGCCATGATAATTCTCCTGTTAGTCAGCGAGTCGTTACGCGACCCTGATTAGGCGTCGCGTATTCCCCAAACTAGGGTCGCCTGCTGACTTTTCAAGAGCTGTTTTTTACGAAAAATATGACCGTTCGTCGGCTCTGCTGTCGGCTGAATAACCGAGCAGGACACTGATCCGGTCGCAGTCGGTTTCGCGGCGCAGGGCGTTGAACATCAGCGTCGCCTCCGGGTAGCTCTTGGTCAGCAGTACCAGCCATTGCTTGAGACGGCCCGGTGCCTGCACCAGGGTCATCTTCGCCAGGCAGTCGCCCCAGAAGGTGCGCAGCATCGGTTGCAGCTCGGCCCAGGTCATCTCGACCACCTCCTCGCCAGCATGAGCCGCTGCAATTTGCCGCGCCAGATCAGGACGCGCCACCAGGCCGCGACCGATCATGATGTCTCGCGCGCCACAGATCTCCTGACAGCGTCGCCAGTCCTCGACCGTCCAGATCTCACCGTTGGCGACGACCGGGACCTTGACCACTTCCTGAATGCGCGCGATCCACTCCCAATGTGCTGGCGGCTTGTAGCCATCGACCTTGGTCCGCGCATGAACGACGATGCGCTCGGCACCGCCATCGGCCAGCGCCCGGGCGCAGTCGAGGGCACCGTCGGTGTTCTCATAGCCCAGACGCATTTTAGCGGTGACCGGAATCTCGCCTGGCACGGCGCGCCGTACCTGGCTGACGATGGAATGCAGCAGATCAGGCTCCTTGAGCAGGATCGCCCCGCCACGGGAGCGGTTCACCGTCTTGGCCGGGCAGCCGAAGTTGAGGTCCATGACCGGCGCGCCCAGTTCGCAGGCAAAGGCGGCGTTTTCTGCCAGACATACCGGGTCGGAGCCCAGCAACTGCAGATGCAGCGGCACACCCGCAGCCGTTTTGGCATCGGTGTGCAGCTCGGAGGCCATTTTGTAGTAGTAAGTGGCAGGCATGACCCGCTCGGTCACACGGATGAATTCGGTCACGCACCAGTCAATGCCGCCGACGCGAGTCAGCACATTACGCAGGATGTCGTCGACCAACCCCTCCATGGGCGCCAGAGCAATTTGCATGGGTCACACTCGAAAAAAAGTCCGGCAGTTTACTGCCCGTCACCGGGATTGGGAACGCTGCCATTCAATATTGCCGCGCCGTAACCGTCGATGAACTCGCCAGGCATACGCTTCGGGCGCCCGGTGGAGAGTTCGATGCAGACAAAGGTAGTTTGCGCCCTCAGCAGCGTAAGGTTGTCGGAGGGGCGTTTGAGCTGGAAGCGGCGGGTCATTTTCAGACGACGATCCCAATCGACGATCCAGGTCGCCAGTTGCAGCTCGTCGCCCTCGTAGGCGCTGGCCAGGTAATCGATTTCGTGGCGGACTACGGCCATGGCACGGTCCAGACGGCGGTATTCGGCAAGGTCCAGCCCCAGATACTGCGAATGGCGCCAGGCGCAGCGCTCAAGCCAAGTGACATAAACCGCGTTGTTGGCGTGCCCAAGGCCGTCGATATCATCACTGCCGACATTCAGGTCGATGACGAAAGGCGTTGCCAGATCCCAGACCATGCTCGCTCCTGTTTGGGTGAGAGTGTGGGCGGCAGTGTAGCTGGAATGCAGACCCGGCATGCCTGGAGACTTCTGGGGGCAAGAGCAGGGTTTGAAGAAAAACAAAACCCTGAAAAAACAAAAGGGCCATTCAATAATCGAATGACCCTTGGTCCCGCATAGCGGGAAATCGTGGCGTCCCCTAGGGGACTCGAACCCCTGTTACCGCCGTGAAAGGGCGGTGTCCTAGGCCACTAGACGAAGGGGACGCAAAACCTTCAGTCAGGTTCATCAGTGATGAACCCTGGCAAAATTGGTGGAGCTAAGCGGGATCGAACCGCTGACCTCCTGCATGCCATGCAGGCGCTCTCCCAGCTGAGCTATAGCCCCGGATTTATCGCCTCGCGGCGGAGTTCAACCTTCCGGCATCACTCGGTGAAACTGGCGTCCCCTAGGGGACTCGAACCCCTGTTACCGCCGTGAAAGGGCGGTGTCCTAGGCCACTAGACGAAGGGGACAAAACCTTCTACCTGATCAGAGTTGGGACTCTGATCGATTCAACAACCCGTTTTAGCAGGCCTTGAACCTTGAATTTGGTGGAGCTAAGCGGGATCGAACCGCTGACCTCCTGCATGCCATGCAGGCGCTCTCCCAGCTGAGCTATAGCCCCACATCAGTGGACGGGGCGCATGTTAAGCGCGAGTCGCTAAGCTGTCAAATTTATTTTCGCGAAATTTGAAAGTTTTTCGTCGGGATAACAATCACTTACCGTTTTAGCCCGTAAATCCGAGGCCGGGCCGACCACTGCATGCCCTGCTCTCGCAGGCATACAGTGGCTTAGGGATATGCCTCACGGGTCAGGCAATAGCGCCCAACAGCTTTTCCCACTCTTTGTTTTCTTTCTTCGAGACGCCGCCCAGCAGGTCGATGGCCTGGCGCAGACGGAAACGGGTCAGGTCCGGGCCAAGAATCTCCATCGCGTCCAGCACCGACACCGAGCTGGCTTGCCCGGTGATCGAGGCGAACATCAGCGGCATGGCATCACGCAGCTTGAGGCCCAGGTGCTCGACCACCGACTGGATGCAGGCGGTGATCGGGTCTTTCTCCCACTGGCGCAGCGATTCGAGTTTCCACAGGATCAACTGCATCAGTTGTCGAACCTGATCGCCTGAGAGCTTCTTGTGCTCGAACAGCTTGACGTCCGGCGTGACGCCTCCAGCGAAGAAGAAGCTGGCCAAGGGCGCAATCTGGCTGAACGTCTCGACGCGGCCCTGCACGTGCGGGGCGATCTTCATCATGTACTCAGGGTTTAGCGCCCAGTTTTGCACACGAGCGGCGAACTCCTCGACAGGCAACTCACGCAGCCATTGACCGTTGAGCCACGACAGTTTCTCGATGTCGAAGATCGGGCCGCCCAACGACACGCGGGACAGGTCGAAGTGCTCGACCATTTCCTGCAGCGAGAACTTCTCACGCTCGTCAGGCATCGACCAACCCATGCGGCCCAGGTAGTTGAGCATCGCCTCCGGCATGAAGCCCATGCGCTCGTAGAAGGTCACCGAGGTCGGGTTCTTGCGCTTGGACAGCTTGCTCTTGTCCGGGTTACGCAGCAGCGGCATGTAGCACAACTGCGGTTTTTCCCAGCCGAAGTATTCGTACAGCAGAATCAGTTTCGGTGCCGAGGGCAGCCACTCTTCGCCACGCAGTACGTGGGTGATGCCCATCAGGTGGTCATCGACCACGTTGGCCAGGAAGTAGGTCGGCAGACCATCGGTCTTCATCAGGACCTGCATGTCCATACGGTCCCACGGAATTTCCACTTCGCCACGCAGCAGGTCCGGCACCACGCAGACGCCTTCGGTCGGCACCTTCATGCGGATGACGTGCGGCTCGCCCGCGTCCAGACGACGTTGCACTTCTTCTTTGGAAAGCAGCAGCGCACGGCCGTCATAGCGAGGGGTCTCGCCCTTGGCCATCTGCTCGGCGCGCATTTCGTCCAGTTCTTCAGCGGTGCAGAAGCACGGGAAGGCATGGCCCATGTCAACCAGTTGCCGGGCGTATTTCTGGTAGATCTCGCCCCGCTCGCTCTGGCGGTACGGACCGTGCGGACCGCCGACGTCCGGCCCTTCGCTCCACTCGATGCCGAGCCAGCGCAGCGCGTCGAAAATCTGCTGTTCGGACTCGCGGGTCGAACGCAACTGATCGGTGTCTTCGATCCGCAGGATGAACTCGCCACCGTGCTGCTTGGCAAAGCAATAGTTGAAAAGTGCGATGTAAGCCGTGCCGACGTGAGGGTCGCCTGTGGGCGATGGCGCGATGCGGGTACGAACGGTGGTCATGGAAAATCCCGAAATAAGGTCGATCAAGCAAAGAATGTTAACAGGCCGGGGGCGTCAGGCTCCAGCGCGGGCGCTGTAGTTGATGGAGCACATAACCCGCGCCCTGCTACATGAATCTGGAGGTTGAATGCAAAGCCCCCGTGGGAGGGGGCTTGCCCGCGATGCGATTTTTCAGACGCTACATGAGCGGCGGCACAGACGCTATCGCCGCAAGCCGCCTCCCGAAGTCCGGCGTCTGCCGCGAACCAGCGCTGCGTCAGACCGCCAGCAAGCGTTCGCGCAGTTTGCCGATTTCGTCGCGCATCTGCGCCGCAGCCTCGAATTCCAGGTCGCGGGCCAACTGGTACATCTTCTCTTCCAGTTGGCGAATGCGCTTGGTGATTTCGCTGGGCGAGCGCAGTTCGTTTTCGTACTTGGCGTTTTCCTCGGCGGCCTTGGCCATGCCTTTGCGCTTTTTGCTGCGCGAGCCGGGTACGGTGGCGCCTTCCATGATGTCGGCCACGTCCTTGAACACGCCTTTGGGCGTGATGCCGTGCTCCAGGTTGAACGCGATCTGCTTCTCGCGGCGTCGCTCTGTCTCGCCGATGGCCCGCTCCATGGAGCCGGTGATCCGGTCGGCGTACAGGATCGCCCGGCCGTTGAGGTTACGCGCCGCCCGACCGATGGTCTGAATCAGCGAACGGTCGGAACGCAGGAAGCCTTCCTTGTCGGCGTCCAGAATCGCCACCAGCGACACTTCCGGCATGTCCAGGCCCTCGCGCAGCAGGTTGATCCCCACCAGCACATCGAAGGTCCCCAGACGCAGGTCGCGGATGATCTCGACGCGCTCCACGGTGTCGATGTCCGAGTGCAGGTAGCGCACGCGCACGCCGTGGTCGCTCAGGTAGTCGGTCAGGTCTTCGGCCATCCGCTTGGTCAGCGTGGTCACCAGCACCCGTTCTTCAATCGCCGCACGCTTGTTGATTTCCGACAGCAGGTCATCGACCTGAGTCAGCGCCGGGCGAATCTCAATCTGCGGGTCCACCAGCCCCGTTGGACGAACCACCTGCTCGACCACACGCCCGGCATGTTCCGCTTCATATTTGCCGGGGGTCGCCGAGACGAAGATGGTCTGCGGACTGACGTTTTCCCACTCCTCGAAACGCATCGGCCGGTTGTCCAGCGCCGACGGCAAACGGAACCCGTATTCCACCAGGGTTTCCTTGCGCGAACGATCCCCTTTGTACATGGCGCCCACCTGCGGCACGCTGACGTGGGATTCGTCGATCACCAGCAAAGCGTCGGGCGGCAGATAATCGTACAGCGTCGGCGGGGGCGCACCGGTTGGACGTCCCGACAGATAGCGTGAGTAGTTCTCGATGCCGTTGCAGTAGCCCAGCTCCAGAATCATCTCCAGGTCGAACCGGGTGCGCTGTTCCAGACGCTGGGCTTCAACCAGCTTGTTCTGGCTGCGCAGGTATTCCAGACGCTCGCCGAGCTCGACCTTGATGCCTTCCATCGCGTCCAGCAGGGTTTCGCGAGGCGTGACGTAGTGGCTCTTGGGGTAGAAGGTGAAACGCGGCAATTTGCGAATCACCTCGCCGGTCAACGGATCGAACGCCGACAGACTTTCGACCTCGTCATCGAACAACTCGACACGGATCGCCTCCAGGTCCGATTCGGCCGGATAGATGTCGATCACATCGCCCCGCACACGGAAGGTGGCGCGGGCAAAGTCCATGTCATTGCGCGTGTATTGCAGGTCCGCCAGACGGCGCAGCAAGGCGCGCTGGTCAAGTTTGTCGCCACGGTCGATGTGCAGCACCATGCGCAGATAGGTTTCCGGGCTGCCCAGACCGTAAATGCACGACACCGTGGTGACGATGATGGCGTCCTTGCGTTCCAGCAGCGCCTTGGTGGCGGACAGGCGCATCTGCTCGATGTGGTCGTTGATCGAGGCATCCTTCTCGATGAAGGTGTCGGAGGACGGCACATAGGCTTCAGGCTGGTAGTAGTCGTAGTACGAGACGAAGTATTCGACGGCGTTGTTTGGAAAGAACGCCTTGAACTCGCCATACAGCTGCGCCGCCAGGGTTTTGTTCGGTGCCAGCACCAGCGTCGGGCGCTGCACCTGGGAGATGACGTTGGCGATGCTGAACGTCTTGCCCGAACCCGTCACACCCAGCAGGGTCTGGTGCGCAAGTCCGGCGTCGATCCCTTCGACCAGTTGGCGAATGGCCTCGGGCTGATCGCCAGCGGGCTCAAAACGGGTAACGAGCTGGAACTCGGACATAACCTACCTCTTGAATTCGTTCGCGGGATTCGCGACAAGACCTCGTCTGCACGGGGTGTACCGGCAATGACGAAATCACCGCCAACGACTCATCCCGTCCGGTTAAAGACGTCGGGCCGTGGCAGTGCTTGAAGTGATGCACTGTAAATGGAGACGTTTGCGCATGTTTCAAGGCGCTCATTTTATCAGTGGCTACACCATTGAGGTTTCAGCAGGACGAACGTTCTGTAAATAACCGGAAAAACCTTGAAAAAACCTGCCCCGCCCTGTCGCCCCCTTGGGGGATGCTCTTTATACTAGGTCCCCGTTTGTGCACCGCTTTGGCGCAGTCGGCCGCAGCGTGCATTCCTCTCCGCCCTCCATTCAGAGCTGCCGCAAAAATGAGCCTCTTCTCCGCTGTCGAAATGGCGCCCCGCGATCCAATCCTGGGTATCAACGAAGCATTCAACGCCGACACCCGCACCACCAAGGTCAACCTTGGCGTGGGTGTCTACTGTGACGAAGACGGCCGCATTCCCCTGCTGCGCGCAGTGGCTGAAGCCGAGAAGATCCGCGTTGCGCAACACGCGCCACGTGGCTACCTGCCGATTGACGGCATCGCAGCCTACGACCAGGCCGTGCAGAAGTTGCTGCTGGGCGCTGATTCACCCTTGATCGCTTCGGGCCGTGTATTGACCACGCAATCGGTCGGCGGCACTGGCGCACTGAAAATCGGTGCAGACTTCCTCAAGCAATTGCTGCCCAACGCCGTTGTGGCGATCAGCGACCCGAGCTGGGAAAACCACCGCGCGCTGTTCGAAACCGCAGGTTTCCCGGTGCAGAACTACCGTTACTACGATGCAGCCTCCCATGATGTGAACCGTGGCGGCATGCTTGAAGACCTGCAAAATCTGCCTGACCATTCCGTGGTCGTGCTGCACGCCTGCTGCCACAACCCGACCGGCGTCGACCTGAACCTGGAAGACTGGAAAAAGGTCCTTGAAGTGGTCAAGGCCAAGGGCCACGTGCCTTTCCTCGACATGGCCTATCAGGGCTTCGGCCAGGGCATTCAGGAAGACGCCATCGCGGTCCGCCTGTTCGCCGAGTCCGGCCTGACCTTCTTCGCCTCCAGTTCGTTCTCCAAATCGCTGTCGCTGTATGGCGAGCGTGTGGGCGCGCTGTCGATCATCACTGAATCGAAAGAAGAAACCGCCCGCGTCCTGTCCCAGGTCAAGCGCGTGATCCGCACCAACTACTCCAACCCGCCGACCCACGGTGCAATCATCTCCGCGGCCGTGCTCAACGATCCGGCGCTGCGTGCCATGTGGGAAGAAGAACTGGGCGAAATGCGCGTGCGCATCCAGGGCATGCGCAAGGCGATGGTTGAGCGTCTGGCCGACAACCCGGCCGGTCAGGACTTCAGCTTCGTGGGCCGCCAGTGCGGCATGTTCTCCTACTCCGGCCTGACCGCCGCACAGGCCCAGCGTCTGCGCAGCGAGTTCGGCATCTACGCCCTGGACACCGGCCGTATCTGTGTCGCGGCGCTGAACCAGAAGAACATCGACGTGGTGTGCGACGCGATCAAGAAGGTGCTGTAAGTCACCTACCCGGCACACACAGAGCGGACACCGCCGCCTCTTCGAGGCTGCGCTGTCTCGCAGCAAGCAAGGGATTGTGGGA
>NZ_JACONV010000010.1 GCF_014358015.1 Pseudomonas triticifolii
ACAGGGTATGCATCCAGTCAGACACTTTCGGTTTGGCCCCTTTTTGAGCGTCTTCTGGATAAGTCTGAGCGGGGAGCATGGGCACGATCATCGACCGGATATAGTTCCCACGTTCTTGCGTGGTAACAAAGAGCTTCGCGGACGTCGCTTTCAGCGCAACGGCAAACTTGTCGTGGATTTTATTTCCGACAAGGCCACGGTTGAATTCACCTCCTGAATCCCCGGCACAAGCGACAGTTTTTCGAAGAAAAACCGTTCGTACGCCTCGATGTCGGGCGTCACGATGCGCAGTAGAAAGTCCACCGACCCCATCAGCACATAACACTCCAGCACTTCGGGAAAACCGCGAATCGAGTCGGTGAATTCGGTGAAATTGGAGCGGCCGTGTGCATTGAGTTTCACCTCAGCAAATATCTGCGTGTTCAGGCCGATTTTCTTGCGATCCAGCAGGGAAACCTGACGACGAATCACCCCCTCGTCTTTCAAACGTTGAATACGCCGCCAGCAAGGCGATTGCGACAGGCCCACCTGCTCGGCTATCTGCGCGCTGGACAATGAAGCGTCCTCCTGAAGCAACGCCAGAATCTTGCGATCATAAGCATCCAGCTCAACAGACATAAACAATTCTCCAGAACCCGACATCACGCATTAACAAGTCAAAACAAGCCTAATCCAATCCATCATCGACCAGATATTTCTTTTTCTGCATGCAAGAATTTCTCTCACTCGAACAGGAGAACCGGCATGCCCACTCTAGAAACCGTCCCAACGCCTGCACACCGTCCCGACAGCTGGTCATCCGTCAACCAGACTTGCTGTGTGCGCTATCAGATCCTGGCCGAGGCCGAACCCGCTTTGCTGTGTCAGGTACTCAATCTGTTCGCACTGCAATACCTGACGCCCTGCCACCTTGAGGCGACCCGGCAGAACGGGTTGTTGGTCATCCATGTGCAGGTCGACGGTTTGAGCTGGCACCGGGCGGGCGTGATTGGCGAAAAAATGCGCAACCTGATCGATGTGTGCTCGGTCGAGTTGACGCACAGCGAGTCGCTGCAACCCCCGGAAACCTTCGTCGCACTGGCAACTGGCTGAATCCATAAAGCCCTTTTGGAAATTCCCGGTCGCATAGAAGGCCCAACACTGGCACGCTTGGCAGCTAGTCTTGTTCATCTTCCGATGATGAACTGCCTCAAGGAGCGTGCATGGCATCCCTGGCACCAGCTTCACAGGATCGCTGGCTCGATCTGAACGATGTACTCCGTGATCTCGTCGCCCAAGGCATGCTCGGCCAGGACGACGCCGAAACAGCGGTCACCCAGCGGCGCAGCGCCGCGAACATACAGCTGCACCCGCTCGAGTTTCTCGCAGCCCAGCAGTTCGAGGACCTCAAACGTCCCGGCAAGAAACTCGACCTTGAAAGCCTCACGGCGTGGCTGGCCAATGCCTGCGGCCAGCCGTACATGCGCATCGACCCGCTGAAAATCAATGTTGCCGCCGTCACGCCGCTGATGTCCTACGCCTTTGCGCAGCGTCACAAGATCCTGGCTGTGGCGGTTGATCGCGAATCCGTCACCATCGCCAGCGCACAACCTTACGTTCGCGCCTGGGAGGCAGACCTTGAGCATGTGCTGAAGCTGCCGATCAAGCGCGTGGTCGCCAATCCGACAGACATCCAGCGGGTGGCGGTCGAGTTCTTCAGGCTGGCGAAATCGGTCAGCGGTGCCAGCTCGAACGAGCAGAAAGTCAGCAACATGGGCAACTTCGAACAGTTGCTAAAGTTGGGCGCCAGCGATCAGGAACCCGATGCCAACGACGCGCACATCGTCAACATCGTCGACTGGCTGTTCCAGTATGCGTTTCAGCAACGTGCCAGCGATATCCACATCGAACCCCGACGCGAGCAAGGCACGGTGCGCTTTCGCATCGACGGGGTGCTGCACAACGTCTATCAGTTTCCGCCACAGGTGGTCATGGCCATCGTCAGCCGCCTGAAAAGCCTGGGCCGTATGAACGTCGCCGAAAAGCGCAAGCCGCAGGATGGCCGGGTCAAGACCACCACGCCGGAGGGCGGCGAAGTGGAATTGCGCCTGTCGACCCTGCCTACCGCGTTCGGCGAAAAGATGGTGATGCGGATTTTCGACCCCGAGGTGCTGCTCAAGGACTTCGATCAACTGGGCTTTTCCAGTGACGACCTGCGTCGCTGGCAAGAGATGACCCGCCAGCCGAACGGCATCATTCTCGTCACAGGCCCGACAGGGTCAGGTAAAACCACGACCCTGTACACCACACTCAAGAAGCTGGCGACGTCCGAGGTCAACCTCTGCACTATCGAAGACCCCATCGAGATGGTCGAGCCGGCCTTCAACCAGATGCAGGTGCAACACAACATCGACCTGACGTTTGCCAGTGGTGTTCGCGCACTGATGCGTCAGGACCCGGATATCATCATGATCGGCGAGATTCGCGACCTGGAGACAGCAGAAATGGCCATTCAGGCAGCCCTGACCGGTCACCTGGTGCTTTCAACCCTGCACACCAACGACGCACCGAGCGCCATCAGCCGGATGCTGGAACTCGGCGTGCCGCACTACCTGCTCAAGGCCACGATTCTCGGCGTCATGGCTCAGCGTCTGGTGCGCACGCTGTGTCAGCACTGCAAGGCGCCGATCAACCTCAACGAGACCGACTGGCAGACCCTGACACGCCCTTGGCAGGCGCCGGTTCCGGCGGGTGCGCATCAGGCGGTGGGCTGCGTGGAATGCCGCGACACCGGCTATCGCGGCCGCGCTGGCGTGTACGAAATCATGTTGATGTCGGACGCTGTGAAATCGCTGATCAGCGCTGATCTGGACCTCACGGCCATGCGCAGGCAAGCCTTCAAGGAAGGAATGCGCAGTCTGCGTCTGTCCGGCGCACAAAAAGTTTCGGCAGGATTGACTACCCTTGAAGAGGTGCTGCGCGTAACGCCGCAAAGTGAACAGCGTTGAACCCGCAGTTCTGAAGACGTGAGAACGCGC
Organism: Pseudomonas triticifolii; assembly: GCF_014358015.1. Lineage (GTDB taxonomy): Bacteria > Pseudomonadota > Gammaproteobacteria > Pseudomonadales > Pseudomonadaceae > Aquipseudomonas > Aquipseudomonas triticifolii. Next base: position 3,018 of record NZ_JACONV010000010.1, read on the forward strand.
ATAAAGGCGCTGTGCGACAGCTAAAGTGAACAAGGCGGTCCACTTATTGAACTAGTACGCGGCTTTGCCTATCCAACCCCTCAGAACAACCACAGTTGGAGTACCTCACCATGCGTCTCAAGTTTGCTGTCGCCACCGTTGCCTTGCTTTCCATCCCGATGGGTTCAGCGATGGCTGACTCCTTCTGGCGTAATGTGATTTCCTCGGGTGCCACCACTGGCTCGACTTACCTGACTTTCAAGGACCACAAACTGATCGTTGCTGCACAGGACGATGCAGGGAGCTATGTCGCCAGCAATGGCGGTATTCGCGGTCCATTTCTGGAAGCGGCCATCCAGCAGGTTCGCCAGGACAATCCTGGCCTGAAAGCCTCGGACATGGATCTGGCCAACGCGATCCTGGACAAGAATCTGGTCGCCGAAAACCAGTAATTCACTCCAAAAAAAATGCCGCTCGATCGAGCGGCATTTTTTTGTCCGGCATTTACTCGCCGATCGCGCTCTTGTAACCGGCAGCGTCCAGCAGCTTCGCCAGGTCGCCCGTCGCATCGGCAGGCTTGAGCTTGAAGATCCAGGAAGCATAAGGGTCGCTGTTGAGCCCTTCAGGCGTACCTTGCAGGTCATCGTTGACAGCAATCACTTCGCCAGCAACCGGCGAATAGATATCCGAAGCGGCCTTGACCGACTCCACGACGCCAGCAGTGTCACCAGCAGCGAACGTCTTGCCGATTTCCGGCAGCTCGACGAAAACGACATCGCCCAACGCTTCCTGTGCGTGATCCGAAATACCGACAGTGACGCTGCCATCAGCTTCCAGACGCGCCCATTCATGGCTTTCGGCGAAACGCAGTTCGGCGGGAATATTGCTCATTTAGTCATCCTCAACACATCGAGTCAGCGGAAAACCCGCCAGATTAGGTTAGATCAGGGCTTTACCATGACGCACAAACGCTGGCTGCACCACTCGTACCGGGTACCATTTGCCGCGGATTTCCACCTCGGCCCGGTCAGCGGTGACCATGGGTACACGTGCCAGAGCAATCGACTTGCTTAGCGTAGGAGAGAAACTACCACTGGTGATCTCACCTTCGCCAATTTCTGCGACGCGAACGACCTGACGAGCCCGCAGCACGCCGCGCTCTTCAAGCACCAGTCCGACCAGCTTGTAGGCAATGCCTTCAGCGCGCTCGGTCTCGAGCGCCTGGCGACCGACGAAATCACGTTCGGCAGGCTCCCAGGCAATACTCCAGGCCATGTTCGACACCAGCGGCGAAGCGTTTTCGTCGATGTCCTGACCATAGAGGTTCATGCCCGCTTCCAGACGAAGGGTATCGCGTGCGCCCAGACCGATCGGCGAAATGCCTGCGCCGACCAGATCGTTGAAGAAGCCGGGTGCCTGTTCGGCGGGCAGCATGATTTCCAGTCCGTCCTCGCCGGTGTAACCCGTGCGGGCAATGAACCAGTCGGCGTTATCCTGACCTTCGAACGGCTTGAGCTGGCGGATGAGATCGGCGCGAGCACTGGACACCAGCTCACAGACCCTGTTTCTGGCCTGCGGCCCCTGGATCGCGAGCATGGCCATCTCGCTGCGCTCGATCAGTTGCACGTCGAACCCTTCCAGACGGGACTGCATCCAGGCAAGGTCCTTGGCACCGGTGGCCGCGTTGACGACCAGACGATAACCCGTGGTCGTGAGGTAGACGATCATGTCGTCGATAATGCCGCCATGACTGTCAAGCATGGCGCTGTAGAGGGCGCGACCGGGCGTTTTGAGCCGGTCGACGTCATTGGCCAGCAGGTAGCGCAGCCAGGCTTTGGCCTGACTGCCGGCCACGTCGATCACGTTCATGTGCGAGACGTCGAAGACCCCACAATCGCGACGCACCTGATGGTGCTCCTCGACCTGCGATCCGTAATGCAACGGCATGTCCCAGCCACCAAAATCGACCATCTTCGCGCCCAGCGCGAGGTGCAGGTCAAAGAGGGGGGTACGCTGTCCCATGGGTTTCTCCTTCCGGGCGTGGCGAAGGTGCGGGCAGACGCATCACGGCAAGCCCCCCATTGAACCGGAGTTTGCAGCGAACATAGCAGGCCGAATTGTCTGACAGACCGCACCAATTGCGGCGCATTGTAGCCGCAAGGTGAGGACCCCGCACCTAGCCAATCTGCCGGGCAGAACGGCGAATCAGCCCAATCACCGGCAACAGGCCGACCAGAACCAGCGTCAAGGCAGGCAATGCAGCACGTGCCCACTCGCCCTCACTGGTCATTTCGAAAATGCGTACGGCCAGCGTATCCCAGCCAAACGGGCGCATCAGCAGGGTTGCAGGCATTTCCTTGAGCACATCGACGAACACCAGCAGCGCTGCACTCAAGGCGCCGGGAATCAGCAAGGGCAGATACACGTTGAGAAACAACTTAGGTCCACTGACGCCCAGGCTACGTGCCGCTTCTGGCAACGAGGGACGAATACGCGACAGGCTGTTTTCCAGCGGACCGAACGCCACGGCGATAAAGCGCACCAGATACGCCAGCAACAACGCAGACAGGCTTCCCAGCAACAGCGGCTTGCCCGCACCGCCCAGCCACCCCGACAAGGGGATAACCAGCTCGCGGTCCAGGTAACTGAAGGCGAGCATGATGGAAACCGCCAATACCGAACCCGGCAATGCGTAACCCAGATTGGCCAGGCTGACGCCAGAGCGAATCGCAGGCGTGGGCGCCATGCGCCGGGCGAAGGCCAGCACCAGCGCCGCACTGACCGTGATCAATGCCGCCATGCCGCCCAGATACAGGGTATGCAGGATCAGGCCGGTGTAGCGCTCGTCCAGATCGAAACGGCCACGCTGCCACACCCAGACCACCAACTGCAGGACGGGCACGACAAACGCGCAGAGAAACACCAGGCCACACCAGAAGGTCGCGGCCAGCGCCTTGAAGCCACGCAGGTGATAAAGCGCCTTGCCTCGCGGTCGCTCGTTGGTGGCCCTGCTTGCACCTCTGGCGCGGCGTTCGCCATAAAGCAGGACCAGCACAGCCAACAGCAGCAAGCTGGCCAGTTGCGCCGCGCTGGACAGGCTGAAGAAGCCGTACCAGGTCTTGTAGATGGCGGTGGTGAAGGTGTCGAAGTTGAACACGGACACGGCACCGAAATCCGCCAGGGTCTCCATCAACGCCAGCGCCACACCCGCACCGATGGCCGGACGTGCCATCGGCAAGGCCACGCGCCAGAAAGCCTGCAACGGCGATTGTCCAAGCACTCGCGCCGCTTCCATCAGGCCTTTGCCCTGCGCCAGAAACGCTGTGCGTGCCAGCAGGTAAACGTAGGGGTAGAACACCAGCACCAGAACGATGATCACCCCGCCCGTTGAGCGCACCCTCGGCAGCCGCAGGCCGCTGCCGAACCATTCGCGCATCAAGGTCTGCACCGGGCCGGAAAAATCCAGCAGGCCCACAAAGACGAACGCAAGCACATAGGCGGGGATCGCAAACGGCAGCATCAGCGCCCAGTCCAGCCAGCGCCGTCCGGGAAATTCGCACAAGCTGGTCAGCCACGCCAGGCTCACCCCCAGCAGTGTCACGCCCACACCGACGCCGACCACCAGAATCAACGTGTTGCCCAGCAGGCGCGTCATCTGGGTTTCAAGCAGGTGTGACCAGATCTGTTGATCGATGCTTTGCCAGGAAAGCAGCAACACGCTCAGCGGCAACAGCACCAGCGCGGCGATGGCAAAGACCAGGGGATACCAGCGGCGTTGGGCAGGATGGGCCAAGGGGTTCTCGATAACTAAAACGGTAGGAACTGAGCGATGCATGACCTGTGGGAAATCTCGCCCCGTCCAGGACGCAGCCCGGTCCGCCCCCACAAAACCTTTTTATTCACGGATTTAAGGGGCGTTCGACAGGAGGCTTGCCGGTGATGCGGTTGCTCAAGCGCCGTGTCAGCGACTGAACTGACGCCATCGCCGGCAAGCCGCCTCCCACGGACCGTTGGTTGTGCATACAACGCCGCGTATTAAATCAATTCCAGCCCGCGCGATCCATCATACGGATGGCTTCTGCCTGACGCTTGCCCGCGACTTCGACGGGGATGGTGTCTGCCTTGAAGCTCCCCCAGCTCGCCACTTCTTCCGATGGCGCCACTTTCGGGTTGGCCGGGAACTCCTGATTGACGCTGGAGAAGATCTTTTGCGCCTCGGGACCCGTCATCCATTCAACGAGCGCCTTGGCGGCCTCCGGGTGTGGCGCGTATTTGGTCAGGCCTATGCCCGACAGGTTGACGTGCACGCCACGGTCAGCCTGGTTCGGCCAGAACAGCTTCACTGCCAGATCCGGGTTCTGCTTGTGCAGACGGCCGTAGTAGTAGGTGTTGACGATGCCCACATCGCACTGACCGGCATTGATCGCTTCAAGCACGGCAATGTCATCGGAGAACACGTCGGTAGACAGGTTGTTCACCCAGCCCTTGAGGATTTTTTCGGACGCTTCGGCACCATGGGTTTCAATCAACGTGGCGGTCAGCGACTGGTTGTAGACCTTCTTGGCCGTGCGCAGGCACAGGCGGCCTTCCCAGTTCTTGTCGGCGAGCGCCTCATACGTCGTCAGCTCGGCGGGCTTTACGCGCGTCGTCGAGTAGGCAATGGTTCGCGCCCGCAGGCTCAGGCCCGTCCAGCCATGGGTGGATGAACGATACTGTGACGGAATGTTGGCTTCGATGACCGGCGAGGTGAACGGCTGGAGAATACCCATCTGCTCGGCCTGCCAGAGGTTGCCGGCATCGACGGTCAGCAGCAGGTCGGCCGTCGCGTTCTCACCTTCGGCCTTGATCCGCTGCATCAGCGGCGCTTCCTTATCGGTGATGAACTTGATCTTCACGCCGGTCTTGGCGGTGTAGGCATCAAATACGGGCTTGATCAGCTCATCGATTCGGGAGGAATACACCACCACTTCGTCAGCAGCCTGAACGGTGCTGCCCAGTAAGGTCAGTGTCAGAGCAGCCAGAAGACGCTTGCTTGCCTGCATGAAGGTATCTCGCGTTAGCAAATGAGGCGAAATGGTAGTGAATCCCATTTGCTATCTCAATCGATGCAGTACTGGAGGCGTTACCGGATGTTGCAGGATTCACGATAACCCTGCTGATCGCTGTGCGTGAATCGGAGCAAGGGAACGGTCCGCCGCGCCCCTACAACCGCGCCAACTCCGGCAGCTCCCCCGACAACCCCAGCGCCTCTCGCACAAACAGCGCCTTGGCTTCCGGCATCTTGTTGACCACCTTGAGCCCGGCATTACGCAGCCAGCGCAGCGGCAATGGATCGGCCTGGAACAGGCGCTCGAAGCCTTCCATTGCGGCCATCAGCGCCAGATTGTGCGGCATGCGGCGGCGCTCGTAGCGACCCAGCACGCGCACGTCCGACAGCAGCTCGCCGCGTGCGGCGGCATGGGTCAGCACTTCAGCCAGCACGGCAGCGTCGAGGAACCCGAGGTTCACGCCCTGCCCGGCGAGCGGATGAATGGTGTGCGCAGCATCGCCGATCAAGGCGAGGCCTTTGGCGACATAGCGCTTGGCATGCCGCTGACGCAGCGGGACGCACAAGCGTGCATCAACCGCCAGCACCTGGCCCAGTCGCCCTTCGAACGCCTGTTCAAGCGCCTTGCAGAACACTTCGTCGGTCGTCGCCATCAGGCGCTCGGCCTCTTTAGGCGTCACCGACCAGACAATGGAGCTCCAATGCTCGCCGGGGCGATCAAGGGGCAGGAAGGCCAGCGGCCCTTCGTCAGTGAAGCGCTGCCAGGCCGTTTTTCGGTTGGAATCGGCCGTGCGCACGCTGGTGACAATCGCGTTGTGCAGGTAATCCCATTCGCGGGTCGGCGTGCCGGTCAAACGGCGCACCGCAGAGTTCGCACCATCGGCAGCGACGACCAGCGGCGCGCGCAACGTGCGACCATCCGACAGGGTCAGCAGCCAGTCATCGCCGGAATAACGCATCTGCTCAAGCCGCGCATTGGCCATCAGGCCGATATCGCTGTCATGCAAGCGATCAAGCAATGCGTCCTGTACCACACGATTTTCGACGATATGACCCAGCACGTCGGCATGCACGCTGGAGGCGGAGAAATGAATCTGCCCGGTGCCGCTGCCGTCCCAGACGTGCATGTGGCTGTAGGGACTGACGCGCCGTGAGGCGATGCCTTCCCACACGTCCAGTCGCTGCAGAATCCGCTGACTGGCGGCCGACAGGGCGCTGACACGAGGCTCGTACGCAGCGTCCGGGTCGAACGGCTTGACGCTCAGCGGCCCGCCATCGACGACGATGACATCCAGGCCGCTACCCTGCAGGGCCAACGCCAGGGCGCTACCGACCATGCCGGCACCGACAATCAGCACATCTGCACGCGTTTCCATGTTCAAACCGTTCCCGCTTGCGGCCGTAGCCCTGAGTTTAAGGTGCGTTCGTCAAACATCGGTGCGCGTCCCCAGGCCCATGGCCTGACGCGCAAACCAGCGCTTGGCGGTGGGCAGCAGATCCAGTCCCAGCAAACCGAGGTTACGACCTGTGGTGACCGCCGACTGGGTGCTGCCGAACAGGCGCGTCACCTTGTCAGAGAACCCCACGGTCAATTGCTGATCGGCACGCTGACGTTCGCGATAGACCTGCAATGTCGCCAGATCGCCCAGCACGGCGTCGCTTTCAAGCAGCGTTTCGGCCAGCGCATCGGCATCGCGCAACGACAGGTTGAAGCCCTGCCCGGCAATCGGGTGCAGGCTGTGCGCAGCATTGCCCAGAATCACCAGATGCGAGCGCACCTGCTCCTCGGACTCGATCAACGCCAATGGGTAGACGTGGCGTGCGCCGACCTGTCGCAACGTGCCCAGGCGATAGCCGAACACGCCTTGCAGCTCTTCGAGAAAGTGGCGGTCATCCAGCTCGGCAAGACGCCGGGTATCGTTGCCACGACGCGTCCAGACCAGCGCGCAGCGGTTGTCCGGCAGCGGCAACAAGGCCATTGGTCCATCGTCGGTGAAGCGCTCAAAGGCCTGGCCACAATGCGCCTCGCTCGGCGTGATATTGGCGATCAGCGCGCTCTGGTCATACGGCGTCTGGCGAACACCGATACCCAGTTGCTCGCGCAGGCTGGAGCGTCCGCCATCGGCCAGCACGGCCAGATCGCATTCCAGTTCGGTCTCATCCGCTAGCGTCAGACGATATCCATCCGCCAGCGGCTGCATCTTGCGCACCTCGGCCGGCACGCGCCAACTGACGACGTCACGGTCCAGGCCGGCCCACAGGCACTGCCCCAGCCAGGCATTTTCAACGACGTAACCCAGCGCGGGCACGCCTTCCTCGATGGCCGACAAGCGCGTCGCGCCGAAGCGGCCACGGTCGGAGACCTGAATCTGCAAAATCGGCTCGGCCCGGCGCGAGATCTGCTGCCAGACGCCCAGTCGCTCATAAATGCGGCGCGCACCGAATGACAGCGCTGAAGACCGGGCATCGTAGCTGGGCTGGTAGGTTTCGCCCGGCGCAAACGGCTCGATCAGCACGATTTTCCAGCCACGCGCCTTGGCCCCAGCCTGCAACGCCAGCGCAAGGCTGGCGCCGACCAGCCCGCCACCGACGATGGCAATGTTGAAACGGCTCATGCTGCCTGAGTCCTTGAGGCGGCCATCAGGGCCTCGATCTCGGCCACGGTCTTGGGCACGTCGCCGGAAAGCACGTCACAGCCGTTCTTGGTCACTACCACGTCGTCCTCGATACGCACGCCGATACCTCGCCATTTTTTTGCGACATTCAGATTGTCAGGAGACACGTAAATGCCGGGCTCAACAGTCAGCGCCATGCCGACCTCCAGCACACGCCATTCGCCGCCGACCTTGTATTCGCCCACATCGTGCACGTCCATGCCCAGCCAGTGCCCGGCGCGGTGCATGTAAAACGCTTTATAGGCTTCGTCTTCAATCAATTGAGCCACATCGCCCTGCAACAGACCCAGCTCGACCAGCCCTGCGGTAATGACCTGGACAGTGGCTTCATGCGCCTGGTTCCAATGCTTGCCCGGACCGATGGCCTCGAAAGCCGCCTGCTGGGACTTGAGCACCAGCTCATAAATGGCTTTTTGCTCGGGCGAAAACTTACCGCTGACCGGGAAGGTGCGGGTGATATCACTGGCGTAGCAATCGATCTCACAGCCGGCATCGATCAGCACCAGGTCGCCATCCTTGAGCACCGCGTCGTTCTGCTGGTAGTGCAGGATGCAGGCGTTGCGCCCCGAGGCGACGATGGAGCCATAGGCAGGCATCTTCGCGCCGCCTTTGCGAAACTCATAATCCAGTTCGGCTTCCAGGCTGAATTCATGCAGCCCGGCACGGCAAGCCTGCATGGCCCGCACATGGGCACGCGCTGAGATCTGCGCCGCGCCACGCATGACCTTGATCTCGGCGGCCGACTTGTAAAGGCGCATGTCATGTAGCAGGTGATCCAGCGCGACGAATTCATTGGGCGGTTGAGCACCAAGGTGCGCCTTGGAGCGGATCACATTGATCCACTCCATCAGGTGACGGTCGAACTCAGGATTGCTGCCCATCGCCGAATACACGCGATCGCGGCCTTCGATCAGGCCTGGCAGGATGTCGTCGATATCGTTGATCGGAAACGCGTCGTCCGCGCCGAAATCGCGAATGGCGCCTTCCTGTCCCGCCCGCAAACCGTCCCACAGCTCACGCTCCGGGTTGCGCTCGCGGCAGAACAGCACGTATTCGCCATACTCGCGCCCCGGAATCAGCACCACGACGGCTTCCGGCTCGGGAAACCCGCTCAGGTACTGAAAGTCGCTGTCCTGGCGATACACATGCTCGACATCACGATTGCGAATCGCCACAGCCGCAGCAGGCAGAATCGCAATGCTGTTGGGCTCCATCTGGGCCATCAAGGCTTTGCGTCGGCGGGCGTATTCGGACTTCGGTATAGGGATCATCGGCAACGTGAGTCCTGATGGCGCGTATCGATCAGAGGTTTTCAGCATCGACCGATACGCGATGATGAGCAATCAGTGCAGGGAAGGCTTGGGCTCCGGCGTGGCGGGCTTGTTGCACTCGGTGAACAGCAGCAACGGCGCGACGCGCAGGTATTCCATGACTTCCATGTAGTCGGTTTCGCCGTCTTCGGACTCTTCCAGCGCGTCCTGTACCTGAGCGATGGCCGCCAGATCCTGCAGGACCTCGGTGGCCTCGATGCTCAGTACCTTGTCGCCCGCGGCCAGACCAAAGCCCGACAGGAAACCCTGGCACCATTGACCCAGCGCGGCAGCGCGGTCGGCCAATGGCTCGTCGTCACCCGGCAGCAACAGCACAACCGTCATGTCGTCACTGGTGAGTTCACCCTTGACCATTTCCTGCAGACCGACAAGCGCCTGACGCACGTTGTCTTGCGGCTCGGTTTCCAGCAGCACTGAAGCGTCGGCAAACCAGCCTTCGTTGTCGAAACCGGCACCCGCACAACTGCGGCCCAGCAGCAGGCCATGGAGTTCGGCTGGAGACACGGGGTGACCACTGCTGTTGAGCAGGGTGGCGAATGCTTTGTACGGAGAATTCTGAATGGGCATGGGTAGCTAGTCGCCAAACGGCGCAATGTCTAGAATGAAGGCCTTGTATCCTAGACTATCCGCGCGCCAAGATCATCAACGCGACGGTTTGGGCTTGAGCACGAATACAACCCCCATGCCATTCATCAGAAAGTACTCAGTGGAAAACAATGGAAGACACCGACCTGCAAGCGCTGATGAAACGAGTGGAGCTGCTACTCAAGCTCGCCGAGCAACTTAAAGCCCAAAACGCACTCCTATTAGCTCAGGAAAAGTCCTGGCGCGAGGAACGCGCCCACCTCATTGAAAAGAACGAAATCGCCCGGCAAAAGGTCGAGTCAATGATTTCGCGCCTCAAGGCTTTGGAGCAAGACTCATGAGTAATGGCAACAGCGTGACCGTTCAGATCCTCGACAAGGAATATTCCATCATCTGCCCGCAGGAAGAGCGCACAAATCTGGTCAGCGCAGCCCGCTACCTGGATGGCAAGATGCGCGAAATCCGTAGCAGCGGCAAAGTCATCGGTGCCGATCGCATTGCTGTAATGGCCGCGCTGAATATCACCCACGATTTGCTGCACAAGCAGGACCTGCCTGATGTACAGGCCAGCGGGTCGACCCGTGAACAGGTCCGCGATCTGCTGGAAAAGGTCGACCTGGTACTCGCCACCGACACACCAGGAACACCGGATTCAACTCGCAGCTGATTATTTCGGGGCATTTCTGTATACTTGCGGCGCTCCCTGGAGTGCTTGCCAGTCGGTCATGTCCCTGAGCCGATACGCACAACCACGGGGGTTGCACGTTGGGGTTGGTGTGCATGTCCGCTCGACGGAAAGCCTTAAAACCTCCTGCAATCTCCACCTTGAACTTTCGGGTTCAAGGGCTACACCGACAGCGGTTCGTCGGGGAGTCCTCATTCAATGCATTGCCAGCCCGCTGTCTGGCAATGACGATCCCGCCTTGAAATCGACCTCAAGGATTCATCTGCCGGATCAGCCTGCATGACTTATCGCTCATGACCAGCGCACCTTCACTCACACGCCCGCAATTGCGCCGCCAGTTGCGCAAGGCCCGTCGATCCCTGACCCGTGGTCAGCAGCGCGAAGCGGCCCGCGGCCTCTATCGCCAGTTGGCGCAACACCCCTTGTTCAGACGCGCTCGCCATGTCTCGCTGTACCTGCCCATGGATGGCGAGATAGATCCGCGCCTGTTACTGCGTGCGGCACAGCGTCGCGGCAAGGCGACTTATCTGCCCGTCCTCAATGCCTGGCCAAGAACCCGCATGGTGTTCCAGCGAGTGCGGCCAGGCGAAAAATTCACGCCCAATCGATTTCGCATACCCGAGCCACGGATCAACCGCGCACAGCAGCGCCGCATCTGGGCACTCGATCTGATCCTGATGCCGCTGGTGGGGTTTGATGATGAAGGCGGACGCCTGGGCATGGGTGGCGGCTTCTATGACCGCAGCCTGGCTTACAGGGCGCGCAGGAGCACATGGCGCAAACCGGTGCTGCTGGGGTTGGCGCATGAATGTCAGAAAGTTGAGCGATTGGCGCAGGCCAGTTGGGATGTTCCGTTACAGGGGACGGTCTCGGACAAACGCTGGTATCTGGCTCAGGCACTCTGACCAATCAGGCTTCGTTGCGAAGGCGTTTGGACGGTCAGAGCAGGACGGGCTTATCAGCACGCAAATAACGGGGACAATCAGTGTCGGCCGGGCACTTTCTGCTGTTGCTGGGTCAGCTCGACAGGCATGTCGGCATGGCTCGACCACAGGCTTTGCGCATAACCGGTTGTCACGACACCCAAGCCAAACAATACGACCAGAATCCAGAGTAAATCAGGCTTGCGTTTCATTGACTGCCCTCCTTAGGCAAATCAATACGGTGTCAGCATCGGTTTTGTTTGAGCCGTGCAGCAGCGTGGTGCTTAAAATGGCGGCATTCTGCGATAACGTGAACCAGTACGCAAATAGTGGCGCCAACCGACTGTCGGTTTGTCATCAAAGCCACATGAACTTATCACTTGAGGAGCACCCGTAATGGCCTATTGGCTGATGAAGTCCGAGCCCGACGAGCTCTCGATCAGCGACCTGCAACGCCTGGGCAAGACCCGCTGGGACGGCGTGCGCAACTATCAGGCGCGAAATTTCATCAGGTCCATGGCCGCTGGCGACGAGTTTTTCTTTTACCATTCCAGTTGCCCAGAGCCGGGTATCGCCGGGATCGCGAAAATCACGGAAGCCGCCTACCCGGACCCGACCGCGCTGGACCCTGACAGCCATTACCACGACGCCAAGGCTACACCCGAGAAGAATCCGTGGAGCGCGATCGATGTCGAGTTCGTGGAGACGTTTCGCAACGTGCTGGGGCTTGGCTACCTGAAACAGCAAAGTCAGCTGGAGCAACTGCCTCTGGTACAGAAAGGCAGCCGTCTCTCGGTCATGCCCGTCACCGCCGAACAGTGGGCAGCGATTCTGGCACTGCGCTGAACAGCGCTTACTGGACGATGAAGTTGTTGAACAGCAAGTCCTCAACGATCGGCTTGCCCTCTTCATCGTTCATGACGCGCTGCACCTGCTTGAGCGCTTCCTGACGAATATTTTCTTTCGCTTCGGCGCTGCTCATGGTTTCGACGGTCTGCTGCGTGAACAGCGCCACCAACTGATTGCGGATCAATGCATCGTTGCGTTTCACGGCAGCTTCGGCGTCGGCACCACTAACGCGCAGGGCGATGTCAGCCTTGTAGACGCGCAGTTTAGGGCCACCATCCAGCGCGTAGTTGCCCACGAACGGCGGCGTCAGCGACACGTAAGCCGCCTTGGGCGGACCTTCTTCCTTGGTTTCTTCAGCCAGCACCACAGCGGGCAACGACAAGGCCAGCAACATCAGGATCCACTTCACAGTCCACTCCTTAATACGATTCGCCACATAGCTTATACAGCCGGTATAGCTTATGTGTACTTATCAGGCCGAGTCATGCTCATTGACCCGCACACCCGCTTAACTGACTTTATCGGCCATCTCTGGAAAAGGAATAGCCCCGATGAAAGCCCTCTTGTGCAAAGCCTTCGGCCCCGCCAGCACGCTGGTGCTCGAAGACATCCCGGCGCCTGACGTCAAGAAGAACGAAATCCTGCTCGACGTGCACGCCGCCGGTGTCAACTTTCCAGACACCCTCATCATAGAAGGCAAATACCAGTTCAAGCCGCCCTTTCCATTTTCACCGGGTGGCGAGGCCGCAGGCGTGATCTCGGCTGTCGGGGAAAAAGTCACCCATCTCAAACCCGGCGATCGCGTCATGGCGCTCACCGGCTGGGGCAGCTTCGCGGAGCAGGTCGCGGTGCCGAACTACAACGTGCTGCCGATTCCCGAAAGCATGGACTTTACCCTCGCCGCTGCCTTCAGCATGACCTACGGCACCTCGATGCACGCCCTTAAACAACGCGCCAACCTGCAACCCGGCGAAACCCTGCTGGTGCTCGGTGCATCCGGCGGCGTGGGCCTGGCCGCCGTGGAAATCGGCAAGGCCCTCGGCGCACGCGTCATCGCAGCTGCAAGCTCGGCAGAAAAACTCGACGTCGCCAAAAACGCCGGCGCCGACGAACTCATCAACTACACCGAGACCAGCCTCAAGGACGAAATCAAACGCCTTACGAACGGCAACGGCGTAGACGTGATCTACGACCCGGTCGGCGGCGACCTCTTCGACCAGGCCGTCCGCTGCATCGCCTGGAACGGCCGCCTCCTTGTCGTCGGCTTCGCCAGCGGCCGCATCCCCGAACTGCCCGTCAACCTGGCCCTGCTCAAAGGCGCTTCGGTGGTGGGAGTGTTCTGGGGTTCTTTCGCACAACGGCAGCCGCAGGACAATGCCGCGAACTTCAAGCAGTTGTTTGCGTGGTTTGAAGAGGGGAAGTTGAAACCCTTGGTGTCGCAGGTGTATCCGCTGCCGCGGGCCGGGGAGGCGATTGATGCGTTGGGTGGGCGCAGGGCTGTGGGGAAGGTGGTGGTTACAATGAAGACTGGCGAAAACGAGCAATAATTTTCAGCCCTACGGGGGACGAAAAACTCGCGCGAAGCAGGCCCTCGATTCATCGGACTCAGGCTCTGTACGAAAAGTCGGCGAGCGAAGGTCAGGCAAGGCAAAAACAGGCGAGGATCGGCCGGGGTCGCGTTCGACTTTAGGTGTTGTAAATGAGCATTCCGATCGGACTCGCGCACGAGCCTGTTTTTACGCAGCATCACCGATGCGCAGCCACTTTTCGTACAGAGCCTAAGAGCTGCGGTCAATAGTAACCTGGATGCGATCAAGCCAGGTTTACTGGAAGACGGTTTTTTAGAAACTGAAATTGAAGTTGCTCGAGAAAAACTTCACAGGTTGAACATAGAGCAAGGGTGGTACCAATGAGTGCATTGATGATTGAAACCTTGATTAGCCATTTAGGGAACACCTATGGAGAACTCGTATCAAAGTCCTTGGTTAACGACGATGGTTTGATTGAGTTATTCCCTGGCATAGATGAACTGTATTTAGAGCCCCAACTTGGGCTTTCGATGAGCTTCTGGGCAGAAACAGAACGATTTGAATCAATTTGCATTACGTTTCTGAAGTCGACGCCCTCCACTGTTGCCTATACCGGAGCGCTACCTGCACCCTACCGTCACCTAACGAATCAAACAACCGTCAGGGAGATTTTAGGCGAACCTCTGGAGGTTTCCGGCCCAGTGAGACTCCCTCAGCCAATGGGGATGACAGGGGGATGGGAGTACTACTCACTGAACCCTGAAACTTACCCAAATACCAGACTTCAGATTCAGTACCTTGAGTCGATGGATGTCAATGCCATAGTTTTCACATTGATAAAAAAAGGGCGTTGATTTAACTGTTGCCGGTTGCCGCGGGATATGGATGCCATGTCGACTCTACACTTTCGAAACGATGCAGCGGCACGCACAGGTCAGTTCATATTCGGGCAGTTCGTGGATGACTTCGATACGCGGCAGATCAGCCGACAGTGGCTTGCGTTTGCCACGATGTGGAGAACTTTCAAAGACACGCGCACCCTATGCTCTACAGAAAGACAGAATAGGCAGACGTGTGAAACTCGAGATTCATCACAAACACTGGATCGGTAGGGGGAGCCGTCTACGACCTCGACAACCTCGCCATAATGACTCCCAAAGAGCATATTCAGGCGCACAGGAAAATCCGCCCATGAAATTTGAATCAACGCTGAGTGAATACACAGAAGTCGAGTTCTTTGAAACCCTTAACGAGCTGTTTGACGGCCCGATCGGTGTACCTGAAGATCAAGAAGAACAATACATAACTGATCTTATTGACCATATAGCTAGCGTGACCGAGCACCCCGAAGAATCAGGCCTCCTGTGTTACCCACCCGCCGACAGAGAGGACAGCGCCAACGGTGTCATGCAGGAAATCAAAGCGTGGATAGCACGAAGCGGCAAACCCGGATTCAAACACCCTGAATGACCCATTCAGCGAGAAGCAGCCCTGCAACTCGCTCAGCATCAATTTGACGAGGCATTACGTGCAGTAAAAGCCGAGGAAACCCATAGGCGGGTGCGAGAGTCAGCGCGTACAGTCCAGACCCTATTCGGACCTGAGACGACGCGAGAGATCGGCACTGCTCTCAATGCACTCAAACATGCCATTGAGTCTGCGATTGGAGAGTTTTCAAACGACCTGAACGCTCACGGCCTGTCCAACGCTGCTCATTTTGAAGCGGTCGGAAAAATACACGTCGCTGAATAACTAAAACAGACAGCGCCGGATCAGCTTGCGCCAGGCTGACCGGGCGTCAGGCGCTCAAGGCTCCAGTCCCTAAAGCGCCTGCCGAACGTTCTCCGGTAAGTAATCCACATACAACCGCTCCGGATTGTCACGACAACCGGCCATCACCTGCGGCACCGCACCGACCAGATCACGCACCAGTGCCTGGCGCTCGTCCGTGGACAGAAATGCCTGGTTCACGGGGCCGCTGGAAAGATGGCGCTCGGTTCGGCGGAATGTTTCCAGGTCGTACGGAGCCAGCTTTTTGCTCCAGCGAGTCTGGTTCTGCCTGAATGCCCGATTGATCTGGCTGCACAGCACTTTTTTGAGGTCGGCATTTTCATCAGCATGGCCACTGCCGGGCGTCGTTTCAGAAAAGCGATTGTGCGTCGGCACCAGAAACGCCTGCACTGCGTAGAGCGGCATTGCCATCAAGGCCATTGAAACCACTAAGACAACCACAATCCATTTCATCCCTACCTCTGCTCATCGCGACGCGAATGCCTGCATGGCGTCCGTGTCGCGATACTAGAGGGGGTCGTATTGAACACATAAGGACACGATTTCCCATACGACTGTAGGAACCGTCCTATTCAGCAACTGAATCGTTAAACCTACCTGACGTTCGCAAAACAACATGCGTAACCACGTATTTCCGGCCGTATTTCGGTCAAAAGGCACTGCTTTTTTCTGTAACGAAAATGTAATATTCGCTTTCGCAAAAACAATAAGAACCCGGAGAGTCTGTATGTTTGCGTTTTTCCGCCCTGCCAGGCACAAGGCACCCCTTCCCGAAGAGCAAGTCGACAGCACGTATCGCCGCCTGCGCTGGCAGATCTTCGCGGGTATTTTCATTGGTTATGCCGGTTACTACCTGCTGCGCAAGAACTTCTCGCTGGCGATGCCTTATCTGATCGACGAGGGCTACACGCGTGGCCAGTTGGGCGTGGCGATGTCGGCCATTGCGATTGCCTACGGCCTGTCGAAGTTCTTGATGGGGATCATCTCCGACCGGTCCAACCCACGCTACTTCCTGCCCTTCGGTCTGCTGGTGTCGGCCGGGATCATGTTCATTTTCGGCTTCGCGCCGTGGGCGACGTCCAGCGTCACGATCATGTTCGTGTTGCTGTTCATCAACGGCTGGGCGCAGGGCATGGGCTGGCCGCCGAGCGGGCGGACGATGGTGCACTGGTGGTCGCAGAAAGAGCGCGGCGGCGTGGTGTCGGTGTGGAACGTGGCGCATAACGTCGGTGGCGGCCTGATCGGTCCGCTGTTCCTGCTGGGCATGGGCTGGACCAACGACTGGCATGCGGCCTTCTATGTACCGGCCTCTGTGGCGCTGCTGGTTGCAGTGTTCGCCTTCGCAACCATGCGCGACACGCCGCAGTCTGTGGGCCTGCCGCCTATCGAGCACTACAAGAACGATTACCCAGAAGGCTACGATGCCAGCCATGAAGAGGAATTCAGCGCCAAGGAAATCTTCGTCAAGTACGTGCTGCGCAACAAATTCCTGTGGTACATCGCCATGGCCAACGTGTTCGTCTACCTGCTGCGTTACGGCGTGCTGGACTGGGCCCCGACCTACCTGAAGGAAGCCAAGCACTTCACCGTCGACAAGACCTCGTGGGCTTATTTCCTGTACGAGTGGGCCGGTATTCCGGGCACGCTGCTGTGCGGCTGGATGTCGGACAAGATCTTCAAGGGCAATCGCGGCCTGACCGGCATGGTGTTCATGTTCCTGGTGACCATCGCCACGCTGGTGTACTGGCTGAACCCTGAAGGCAACCCGACGGTGGACATGATTGCGCTGGTGTCCATCGGCTTCCTGATCTATGGCCCGGTGATGCTGATCGGGCTGCAGGCACTGGAGCTGGCGCCCAAGAAGGCGGCGGGCACGGCGGCAGGTTTTACCGGCCTGTTCGGCTACCTGGGCGGCTCGGTCGCAGCAAGCGCGGCGATGGGCTATACCGTGGACCACTTCGGCTGGGACGGCGGCTTCGTGCTGCTGATCGGCGCGTGCATTCTGGCCATGGTGTTCCTGGCGCCGACGCTGCGTCACAAACAGGTCGCCAGTACCTCGCGTGAAGCCAAAGCCTGATTCAGGCCGTCGCTGACCGGCAGCGCTTGAGCCGCGCCTCCAGATGCAGATCGGGCATGGCGTGGCTACGCAGGGCGTTGGCGGTCTGTTCGACGTAATCGCGGGTGGTCCCATACCGCCCGCTTGCGCTGGCCAGCACCTGGCTCAGCACACTGTCCGGCAGGTTGCCCGCATAGCTCGGCAAATGCCGCTCCAGCACAAACCCTAAAGCCTGTACCTGCCTGCCATCTTCAAGACGGCAACTGAGCCAGTGTGGGCGATAAGAGGGATAAGGCATCTCGCGCTGCCACAACGCGAGCAGCGAGTCTTCCAGGCATTCATCCGGCAAGCGATAGGCAAAGCCGGTGCACGAGCCGCCCCGGTCCAGACCAAAGACCAGCCCCGGAACCTCCGGCGTACCGCGATGCTCATGGGACCACAGGTACAAACCTCGATGGTAGCCATGCACGCGTCCGCGCCGACGTTCTACAGCGGTGCATTCAGGTCGCCAGATCAATGAGCCGTAGGCAAACAGCCAGACCGGACCACCGTTGTGGCGCTGCATGGTTGCAGCCATGGACGCAAGCAATTGCTCACGGGTCAGTTGCGGGCCAAGATCGATGACAGGTGGATACGTCAGGCCCAGGCCGTCGTTTACCGCCACGGCCAGTTCGTTGATGGGGTTCTCCATTTGCCTCCCTGACAGTCTGACTGTCAGTCTTTGCCGAGCCCCGCTGAATCGCTCATGGACGAGCGGCGTCAGGGTGTCGTGGTACGTTCTCTGCTACAGGCCAATGGCCTTTCTTCCAAAAAACACTGACCGATGATTTGACATGATCAACGGCCATAAGCGCTTCCAAGCAATTTACACTCCAGCTGCGCCACCGTCAGTCAGGTGTCACGGACGGGGCGCGTAGGCAAACACGTCCGCGCGCATCTGTTGAGCGTCCATACCGGCGCTGACCAGCGCGTCGAGTGTGCCATAGACCATGGCAGGCGAGCCGCTGGCGTATACGTGCACGGCAGTCAGATCCTTGATGTCATCGCAGACGGCTTCGTGCAGCATCCCGCAGCGCCCTTCCCAGCCACACACGTCGCTGACGACCTTGTGCAGGAACAGATTGGGCAGCTTCTGCCACTCTTCCCAGTGACTGATGGTGTAGAAGTCTTCGGGACGACGTACGCCCCAGTACAGGTGCACGGGGTGTTCGAACCCCTTCACCCGGCAATGCTCGATCAGGCTGCTCATCTGCGCCATGCCGGTGCCCGCCGCGATCAGAACCAGCGGTCCATCAGGCAGTTCGGCCAGGTGTGTGTCGCCAAACGGCAGTTCGACACGCGCCATCGCATTGCGCTGCAACTGTTCCAGGAGGCTGCGTGCGCTGTCTTCGCGCACCAGGACATGCAACTCCAGATCACGCCCGCGGTGAGGCGCCGAAGCGATGGAGAACGCCGATTTCTCGCCATTCTCACGTTCGATCATCAGGTACTGCCCGGCGTGGTAGCGCGGCGCCTTGCCCGCCGGGGCACGCAGGCCCACACGCCAGACATCGCCACCTAACTCGACACACTCACTCAACTGGCAGGCAAAACTGCGCACCGGCAACTCGCCCTTGGCCAGCACGCCGTCCCACAGCACCACGCAATCTTGCAGTGGCTCGGCCAGGCAGGTGTAGATCTCGCCGTGATCCAGCTCCTGACCCGACTGCATGACCCGGCCTTCGACCAGCAGCGCCGAGCAGACGTGGCAGTTGCCGTTGCGGCAGCTCTGTGGGCACTCGTAGCCCAGACGCTGTGCAGCGTCGAGAATCCGCTCACCCGGCAAAGTGTCCAGCACTGCGCCTGATGGCTGCAAGGTTACGCGCATCACTTGATTCCCAACTGATCCCAGATCTCATCGACCCGACGTACTGTGGCTTCATCCTTGACGATGGCCCTGCCCCACTCACGACTGGTTTCACCCGGCCATTTGTTGGTCGCATCCAGGCCCATCTTGGAACCCAGGCCAGAAACCGGCGACGCGAAGTCCAGGTAGTCGATAGGCGTGTTGTCGATCATCACGGTGTCACGCTTGGGGTCCATGCGTGTGGTGATCGCCCAGATCACGTCGTTCCAGTCGCGGGCATTGATGTCGTCGTCGGTGACGATCACGAATTTGGTGTACATGAACTGCCGCAGGAACGACCAGACGCCCAGCATCACGCGTTTGGCATGACCGGGGTACTGTTTCTTGATGGTCACCACGGCCATGCGGTACGAGCAGCCTTCAGGCGGCAAGTAGAAATCGACGATTTCCGGAAACTGTTTCTGCAGGATCGGCACGAACACTTCGTTCAAGGCAACGCCCAGAATCGCGGGCTCATCCGGTGGACGGCCCGTGTAAGTGCTGTGGTAGATCGGCTTGATGCGGTGCGTGATGCGCTCGACGGTCAGCACCGGGAAGCTGTCCACTTCGTTGTAATAGCCGGTGTGGTCGCCATAGGGACCTTCAGGAGCCATTTCGCCGGGATGGATCACACCTTCCAGCACGATCTCGGCGCTGGCTGGCACTTGCAGGTTGCTGCCTCGGCACTTGATCAGTTCGGTACGCGAGCCGCGCAAAAGGCCGGCGAATGCGTACTCGGAAAGACTGTCCGGCACAGGGGTCACTGCGCCCAGGATCGTCGCAGGATCAGCACCCAGCGCCACGGCGACCGGATAAGGCTCGCCCGGATGCTTTACGCACCAATCGCGAAAGTCCAGCGCGCCGCCACGATGGCTGAGCCAGCGCATGATGATCTTGTTGCGACCGATCACCTGCTGGCGGTAGATCCCCAGGTTCTGGCGCTCTTTGTTCGGGCCTTTGGTCACCGTCAGGCCCCAGGTGATCAGCGGCGCAACATCGCCCGGCCAGCAGGTCTGGACCGGCAGCATGCCGAGGTCAACGTCATCACCTTCGATAACGACCTCCTGACACGGGGCGTCCTTGACGACTTTGGGCGCCATGGCGATGACCTTGCGGAAAATCGGCAGCTTGGACCAGGCGTCTTTCAGACCTTTGGGTGGCTCGGGCTCTTTCAGGAAGGCCAGCAGCTTGCCGATCTCGCGCAATTCGCTGACCGCTTCGGCTCCCATACCCATGGCCACACGCTCGGGCGTGCCGAACAGGTTGCCCAGCACTGGAATATCAAATCCGACCGGTTTTTCGAACAACAGGGCCGGACCCTTCGCACGCAGGGTGCGATCACAGATCTCGGTCATTTCCAGCACGGGGGAAATCGGCATCTGAATGCGTTTCAGCTCTCCGCGCTGCTCAAGCTGCTGTACGAAATCCCTTAGATCTTTGAATTTCATTAACCCGGCCATTTATCCAAATAGATGCACATCGTACCTGCTCTGAGCATTCAAGGCAGCTAATGAGCCAAACGACAGGCAAAAAAAATGGCACCCCGAAGGATGCCATTTCTTGAATCGACCCGCCTGTTACTTACGCTTCATCGACAGGAAGAATTCATCGTTGGTCTTGGTCTGCTTGAGCTTGTCGATCAGGAACTCGATCGCCGCGACCTCGTCCATCGGGTGCAGCAGCTTGCGCAGGATCCACATGCGCTGCAGCTCGTCATCAGCGGTCAACAGCTCTTCGCGGCGTGTGCCGGAGCGGTTGATGTTGATGGCCGGGAACACGCGCTTCTCTGCGATCTTGCGATCCAGAGGCAGCTCCATGTTGCCGGTACCCTTGAACTCTTCGTAGATGACTTCATCCATTTTCGAACCGGTTTCAACCAGCGCGGTGGCGATGATGGTCAACGAGCCGCCTTCTTCGATGTTTCGTGCAGCACCGAAGAAACGCTTTGGTTTCTCCAGGGCGTGCGCATCGACACCACCGGTCAGTACCTTGCCGGAGCTCGGGATGACGGTGTTGTAGGCACGGGCCAGACGGGTGATGGAGTCCAGCAGGATGACGACGTCTTTCTTGTGCTCGACCAGGCGCTTGGCCTTCTCGATCACCATTTCGGCAACCTGTACGTGACGGGTCGGCGGTTCGTCGAAGGTCGAGGCAACCACTTCGCCGCGCACGGTGCGCTGCATTTCGGTCACTTCTTCCGGACGCTCGTCGATCAGCAGAACGATCAGGTGAACTTCGGGGTTGTTACGCGTGATGTTCGAGGCGATGTTCTGCAGCATGATGGTCTTGCCCGCCTTCGGCGGAGCAACGATCAGACCACGCTGACCTTTACCGATTGGCGCACACAGATCGATCACGCGACCGGTGAGGTCTTCGGTGGAGCCGTTACCGGCTTCCATCTTCATGCGCACGTTCGGGAACAGCGGCGTCAGGTTTTCGAACAGAATCTTGTTCTTGGCGTTTTCCGGACGGTCGTAGTTGATCGTGTCGACCTTGAGCAGCGCGAAATAACGCTCACCTTCTTTAGGAGGACGGATCTTGCCAACGATGGTGTCGCCGGTACGCAGGTTGAAACGGCGGATCTGGCTCGGGGAGACATAAATGTCATCCGGACCGGCCAGGTAGGACGCGTCTGCAGAGCGCAGGAAGCCGAAGCCGTCCTGGAGGATCTCCAGCACGCCATCACCGGAAATTTCCTCGCCACTTTTAGCGTGCTTTTTGAGCAGGGAGAAAATCACATCCTGCTTGCGCGAACGGGCCATATTTTCTATGCCCATCTGTTCGGCCATTTCGAGCAGATCGGTAATCGGCTTTTGCTTGAGTTCAGTCAGGTTCATATAGGAATGACGTAATCATGTATGGAGGGGGAAATTAAGCTTTTGGCTTAATGAGGCCGCGCCGCAGAGAAGGCGACAGGATCGCGTACTAAATCGAAAGGAGAGCGTCGGCGACGGCTAGCAGGGGGCAACGGAGAAGCCGTTGCGAGGCCGAATGTACCACTCGATTTTCAAGGAGTCTAGTACGGCACACGAAAAAAGCCCCGCTATTCGCAGGGCTTTGGAACGCTTCAGATGTTGGCGTCGATGAAGGCAGCAAGCTGCGACTTCGATAGAGCACCCACCTTGGTCGCTTCAACATTGCCGTTCTTGAACAACATCAGAGTCGGGATACCACGTACGCCGTGCTTGCCCGGGGTTTCCGGATTGTTGTCGATGTTCAGTTTGGCAACGGTCAGCTTGCCTTCGTAGGTGATCGCAATTTCGTCAAGAACAGGAGCAATCATCTTGCAAGGGCCACACCATTCAGCCCAGTAGTCAACCAGCACAGGCCCTTGGGCCTTGAGTACATCGGCTTCGAAGCTGGCGTCGGTGACGTGTTTGATCTTGTCGTTACTCATGAATGTCTCCGAGTTCGTAGGCTAAAAAACGACGCTCATCATAGCGGGCCTTATGACATTCAGGAAGCGAAGGTTCATTGAGTCTGGCTATGACGGCCGATGAGTCAGGTTATAGCTCATCCCTAGCTAGAAGGGGAAACGAAAACGATGCCGGTACGCAGCGCAGCGCCCCGGATGTGTTCCTGCATGGCTTTTTGCGCAGGACCAGAGGCGTGACGGGCCAGCGCGCGGATGATCTTGCGATGTTCTTGCCAGGTTTCCATCACTCTGGCGGCCCTTATGAACGGCATTTTCTGACTTTCCAGAAAGATGTCGGCGCCTGCGGTCACAATGCCGAGCATCGCCTGATTGCCGCTGGCCACCAGAATGTGCCGATGAAACTCGAAATCCAGGCGTGCTGCGGCCTCGAAGTCGCCCGCGCGCAGTTCAAGGCGCATCGCCTCGACGTTATCTTCCAGCACGTCCCGTTCGTCGGCTGTCAGCGTGACGGCGGCCAGACCAGCGGCGAAACCTTCCAGCGCATAACGCAATTGAAACGTATCCGCTGGCGACACCTGAGCATCGAAAGGCCAGGAAAATCCACCGGTGCGCTGTTCTGGTTCAGAAAGCGACTGCACGAACACGCCTTTGCCGGGCTGCACACTGACGACCCCCAGCGCGCTGAGCGAGGACAGCGCCTCACGCAGCGAGGCACGACTGACGCCCAGCAAAACCGCCAGATCGCGTTGCGACGGCAGGCTGTCACCAGGTTTATAGCCTTGCTCGGCAATCAGCTTGCGGATTGCCCTAAGAGCCGATTCAGGTACTGCGAGTGAAGTGTGAGGCATCACTGTTCAGGCCAGTCAGTCCAGTAAAAATCCCTTTTAGCGTCATCCCGCACATTCGGCAAGCGACGCCCAGCGCTGGGGCGGCGGGGCTTTCGGGCGCGCCAAAGCAGGGCGCACCCCCGCCCAACTGTTCAGACCAGTAAGACCAAAAAACCGCTACACACCTTGAGTTACGGCATAAACACGATGAGTGGCATGGGCTGTGCACTACCAGACAGGCCAACATCTTTCGTTCCGCCCGGAGAGTTCTCATGACCAAGCGTTACAGCGCCCTGCTTACTGCCCTGTTTGCCAGCCTGATGCTGAGCCAGGCCCCAGCCCATGCCAATGGCCTGGAAGACGTCGTAGCGCGCGGCACCCTGAAAGTTGCCGTTCCTCAGGATTTCCCGCCGTTTGGTTCGGTAGGCCCGGACATGAAGCCGCGCGGTCTGGACATCGACACCGCACAACTGCTGGCCGACAAATTGAAGGTCAAGCTGGAACTGACGCCGGTCAACAGCACCAACCGCATCCCGTTCCTGACCACCGGCAAGGTCGACCTGGTGATTTCAAGCCTGGGCAAGAACCCGGATCGCGAGAAAGTGATCGATTTCTCGCGGGCCTATGCGCCGTTCTATCTGGCTGTATTCGGTCCGCCTGATGCCCCGATCAAGGAAATCGCCGACCTGAATGGCAAGACCATCAGCGTCACCCGCGGCGCAATCGAAGACATCGAGCTGTCGGCCGTCGCACCACAAGGTGCAACCATCAAGCGCTTCGAGGACAACAACTCCACCATCGCAGCCTACCTCGCAGGTCAGACCGATCTGATCGCCAGCGGCAACGTGGTGATGGTTGCGATCAGCGAGCGCAACCCCAAGCGTATTCCGGCATTGAAAGTGAAGCTCAAGGACTCGCCCGTCTACGTCGGCGTGAACAAGGGGCAGCCGGAACTGCTGGCCAGGGTCAACGAGATCCTGAATGCCGCCAAGGCCGATGGCACGCTGGAAAAAGCGTCCACCACCTGGCTCAAGCAGCCGCTGCCAGCCGATCTCTGATCACCGTTTTCTGATTCACAGGGTCTGCCGATGGCTTATCACTTCGACTTTGCACCGGTTCTGCAGAACATTGATCTGCTGTTGCGCGGCGCATTATTCACGCTGGAATTGACCGCCATTGGCACCTTGCTCGGCGTCAGCCTGGGGATCGTTGGCGCTGTCGTGAGGGCCTGGAAGATCCAGCCCTTTGCGACGATCTTTGCGGTGTACGTGGAGCTGATCCGCAATACGCCGTTTCTGGTCCAGCTGTTCTTCATTTTCTTCGGTCTGCCCTCGCTGGGCATGCAGATATCGGAGTGGCAGGCCGCCGTGCTGGCAATGGTCATCAACCTGGGGGCCTATTCCACGGAAATCATCCGCGCAGGCATCCAGGCGGTTCCCAAAGGGCAGCTCGAAGCCTCGGCGGCGCTGGCGATGAATCGCTATGAAGCCTTCCGCTACGTCGTGCTGGTACCCGCCTTGAGCAAGGTCTGGCCTGCCCTGAGCAGCCAGATCATCATTGTGATGCTCGGTTCGGCCGTCTGTTCGCAGATCGCCACGGAAGAGCTGAGCTTTTTCGCCAACTTCATCCAGTCGCGCAATTTTCGCTCGTTCGAAACCTACATCGTCACCACGCTGATCTACCTGTGCATGGCACTGTTGATCCGGCAATTGCTGGCCTGGATCGGGCGTCGCTACATCTCGAGGAGCAGCTGATGGACTTTACCCTCTGGGACATCCTGCGCAATCTGTTGACCGGCCTGCAATGGACCGTCGCCCTGTCGCTGGTGGCGTTCATCGGTGGCGGGCTGATCGGCCTGCTGGTGATGGGCATGCGCACCTCGGAGAAATCCGGGCCGCGAGTGGCCGCCAGCTTATATATAGAACTGTTTCAAGGCACCCCGCTGTTGATGCAGCTGTTTCTGGTGTTCTTCGGCGTCGCGCTGATGGGGATGGACATCTCCCCGTGGGCCGCCGCCGCGCTGGCCCTGACGCTGTTCACCAGTGCTTACCTTGCGGAAATCTGGCGCGGGTGTGTGGAGTCAATCTCCAAAGGTCAGTGGGAAGCATCCGCCAGCCTGGCGCTGACCCCGTTTGAGCAGATGCGCTATGTGATCCTGCCTCAGGCCCTGCGTATCGCTGTTGCGCCGACGGTCGGCTTTTCGGTGCAGGTGGTCAAAGGCACAGCCGTGACCTCGATCATCGGTTTCACCGAGCTGACCAAGACCGGCAGCATGCTGGCCAATGCCACGTTCGAACCTTTCATGGTCTATGGCTTCGTTGCCCTGGGCTATTTCATCCTTTGCTATCCGTTGTCGCTCTGTGCGCGTCATCTGGAAAGGAGACTGCATGCCTCTGCTTAGAATTTCCGCCCTGCACAAATACTATGGCGACCATCACGTTCTCAAAGGCATCGACCTTTCCGTAGAAGAAGGTCAGGTGGTGGCGATCATCGGTCGCAGCGGCTCGGGCAAGAGCACGTTGTTGCGCACCCTCAATGGGCTGGAGTCGATCAACGATGGCGTGATCGAAGTCGATAGCGAATACCTGGACGCTGCGCGGGCCGACCTGCGCACATTGCGGCAGAAAGTCGGCATGGTGTTCCAGCAGTTCAACCTGTTTCCGCACCTGAGCGTGGGCGAAAACGTGATGCTCGCGCCGCAGGTCGTGCAGAAAGTGCCTAAAGCCGAGGCGGCAAAGCTGGCGAGGCAGATGCTGGAGCGTGTCGGGCTGGGCGAGAAGTTCGATGCCTTCCCGGATCGGCTGTCGGGCGGTCAACAGCAACGCGTGGCGATTGCCCGTGCGCTGGCAATGTCGCCCAAGGTGCTGCTGTGCGACGAGATCACGTCCGCGCTGGACCCGGAGCTGGTCAACGAAGTGCTCAGCGTCGTGCGCCAGCTGGCTGCCGATGGCATGACCCTGATCATGGTCACCCACGAAATGCGCTTCGCCCGGGAAGTGGGCGACAAACTGGTGTTCATGCATGAGGGCAAGGTGCATGAAGTGGGCGATCCGAAAGAACTGTTCGCCAACCCGAAAACCCCGGAACTGGCCAACTTTATCGGATCGGTCGAGCAGGCTTGAGCATAGGCCAAAGAGCGATAGCCACATGGAGTAGCAGGAGGAAGCGAGGCGTCGCTCCCTCCTGATAACTAACAGCGTTTAATAGCGACGCCATACACCTGCGAACGACGAACCCAGGGAATTATTTTTTACCAGCCTTACGAAAGCTCAAACACTTCAAGGTCCGCGACAAACTGCTCCATTTCATGCTCAGGATTGTCTCTATTATAGACACCCCACTTGGGCTCATTTGCCCCATCCAATGTCCACCCTGTGTACCTGCTGTTTCCATCGAGCAATTGATCGACACCATTATAGTTAAGTGCAAACCAACCTTCTGAATCAACGTCCGACAGGTGCAAAGTCAAACTATAACTGTTCCATACATTGTCCTGAGTTTTTTTTGTCCACACTGTTTTCCAAACCTCGCCCCTGTCTACAAACCGCAAAACGACCTCATCTCTTACCGCCGTCATGATCAACGGGTAGTTCTGGAGCCCGCTGGGATAAGACTTCCACTGAAAAATCACAAAATCTCCGTAGGCACTGTCTATTTTAGTCAGCTTACTTTTCCAGTTTAGCGTGTAGGTCTTGCCTTTTTGCCACTTATAGGCCTGAGTGCCAACTCTTATATTTCGACTTTCACAGCGGTAGCTCACCGAGTCAGACGGCTTAAAATAACGCCAGACATTTTTGTTTAAATCGCGATCATAGACATAGATTATCGAACCATTAGGCTCGACCTCTAAGTTACCAAATACGTTGGGCTGCCCAACCCATAAACGTGTTGCTGAGGCGGGGAGTTCATTAGACATGATAGATTCCTTTCTAATTAAAGCATGCATGACTTTCACAGC
Source organism: Pseudomonas triticifolii (assembly GCF_014358015.1). Classification (GTDB taxonomy): domain Bacteria; phylum Pseudomonadota; class Gammaproteobacteria; order Pseudomonadales; family Pseudomonadaceae; genus Aquipseudomonas; species Aquipseudomonas triticifolii. The sequence goes on from NZ_JACONV010000010.1 coordinate 30,514, forward strand.
ACTGATCTTTTTGAATATCCTTGGAAGCCCGTCCGGCCACCACCAACACCTACATGTTGCTCCATGATTATCTGTGCGCCTTCTCAATTATAGGGCGCGAACGAGCGCTGTTGGATCGTGACGATAGAAGGTCCACAGCCACCTGCATTACCTGAGCTCAAATTACACTTCAGGTGCACGGAAAATGATCTCACTGCCGCTTCCCGTCCGGCGACAATGAGGGATCGAGTCATGATGTCGGGGTAAACTGATCGCCCTCCATCGCAAACACCCGGATGCGTAGCGTCCTGAGAGGCGTTCCCACGCAAAGCGCTCATCGTTACACGCACATCCAAAAGACGCGCATAACGGGGCCAAAACGAAAGTGTCTGACTGAATGCATACTCGTGGGAGGCGGCTTGCCGGCGATGGTGTCAGCTCAGTCCCCGATATGTCGCATCGAAAAACGCATCGCTGGCAAGCCGTCTCCCACAGTCCGTTGATTGCAGCAAGACTTGTGTATAACGATGAGCGCTCCGCGTGGGTATGCAGCCCGTGATGCTCGGCTCACATCAGGGGGCGGGTGCGAAGTGGGAGTCACTGGGCGAGATTAATACCGGGTATTTCCGCCGCCTGGGCAGCTTCGCGTTGGCGGCAGAGGTGGATCGTGGCACGATGACGCGGTTATCGAACGGGATTGCCAGACCATGCCGCACTCTAAACCCAAGAATCTTTCACTGATCGCCGCTATCGACCTGGGCTCCAACAGCTTCCATATGGTTGTGGCAAAAGCCAATCAGGGCGAAATTCGCATTCTTGAGCGCCTGGGCGAGAAGGTGCAGTTGGCAGCCGGAATCACCGAAGAGCGCCAGCTGACTGAAGAATCCATGCAGCGGGGCCTCGACTGCCTCAAGCGCTTCGCCCAACTGATCAACGGCCTGCCGCTCGGCGCCGTGCGTATCGTGGGCACCAATGCCCTGCGCGAAGCCCGCAACCGCAACGACTTCATTCACCGTGCAGAAGAAATCCTCGGCCATCCGGTGGAAGTCATCTCCGGCCGCGAAGAAGCACGCCTCATCTACCTGGGCGTCTCCCATACCCTGGCAGACACTCCCGGCAAACGCCTGGTGGCCGACATTGGCGGCGGCAGTACCGAGTTCATCATCGGCCAGCGTTTCGAGCCTCTGCTGCGCGAAAGCCTGCAGATGGGCTGCGTGAGTTTCACCCAGCGCTACTTCCGCGACGGCAAGGTGACACCTGCCCGCTACGCCCAGGCCTACACCGCTGCCCGCCTGGAAATCATGAGCATCGAACACGCGCTGCATCGCTTGAAGTGGGATGAAGCCATCGGCTCGTCCGGAACCATTCGTGCGATTGGTGTGGCGCTCAAGGCCAACGGCTACGGCGCAGGCGAGGTCAACGCCGAAGGGCTGGCCTGGCTCAAGCGCAAACTGTTCAAGCTGGGTGACGTCGAGAAAATCGACTTCGACGGCATCAAGCCCGACCGTCGCGCGATCTTCCCGGCGGGCCTGGCCATTCTGGAAGCTATCTTCGACGCCCTCGAACTCAAGCGCATGGATCACTGCGAAGGTGCCCTGCGTGAAGGTGTGCTGTATGACCTGATGGGTCGCCATCATCACGAAGACGTGCGCGAGCGTACGCTGACGTCGCTGATGGAGCGCTACCACGTCGACATGGAACAGGCCGCTCGCGTCGAGGCCAAGGCCCTGCACGCGCTGGAACAGGTCGCCGACAGCTGGGACCTGCAGCACGAAAGCTACGCCGAGCTGTTGAGCTGGGCTGCCAAGGTGCATGAAGTAGGCCTGGACATCGCCCACTATCATTACCACAAGCACGGCGCTTACCTGATCGAGCACTCCGACCTGGCCGGTTTCTCACGCGAAGACCAGCAGATGCTCGCACTGCTGGTGCGCGGGCATCGTCGTAACATTCCCAAGGACAAGTTTGCCGAGTTCGGCGATGAAGGCATCAAGCTGATTCGCCTGTGCGTACTGCTGCGCTTCGCGATCCTGTTCCACCACATTCGTGGCACCCAAGAGATGCCACGCGTGGTGCTGCGTGCGGACGGTCCGAACCTGGATGCGGAATTCCCGACCGGCTGGCTGGAAAACAACCAGCTGACTCAGGCCGACTTCGCGCTGGAAGCGGAGTGGCTGACCCGAGTCGGCATCGTCTTCAGCGTACGCTGAGGACCGGGTTGCTCAGGCGCTCCAGCAGGGTCGCCTGGGCGCTTCGAGCGTTCTGGTTGCCGGTCGGCGTGCTGCGTACGTAACGCCCGTCAGACTGCAACAGCCAGCTGTGGGTGTTGTCGGTCAGGTAGCTTTCCAGTTCCTTCTTCACCCGCAGGATCAATTTCTTGCCCTCCACCGGGAAGCAGGTCTCGACGCGCTTGTCGAGGTTGCGCTCCATCCAGTCGGCACTGGACAGAAACATCTGCTCGTCGCCGCCGTTGAGGAAGTAGAACACCCGCGTGTGCTCCAGGAAACGACCGATGATCGAGCGCACATGAATGTTGTGCGAAACCCCGGCGATGCCCGGACGCAGGCAGCACATGCCGCGCACCACCAGATCGATACGCACCCCTGACTGACTGGCCTTGTACAGCGCGCGGATGATCTTCGGATCGGTCAGCGAGTTGAACTTGGCGATGATGTGCGCGGGCTTGCCGTCGAGCGCAAATTGCGTCTCGCGGGCGATCATGTCGAGCATGCCTTTCTTCAGCGTAAACGGCGCGTGCAGCAGCTTTTTCATGCGCAGCGTCTTGCCCATGCCAATCAACTGACTGAACAACTTGCCGACGTCTTCACACAGCGCGTCGTCGGAGGTCAGCAGGCTGTAGTCGGTGTACAGGCGGGCGTTACCGGCGTGATAGTTACCGGTGCCCAGGTGCGCGTAACGCACGATTTCGCCTGCCTCACGGCGCAGGATCAGCATCATCTTGGCGTGGGTCTTGAAGCCGACCACACCGTAGATCACCACCGCACCCGCCGCTTGCAGACGGCTGGCCAGCTGCAGGTTGGACTCTTCGTCGAACCGGGCACGCAATTCGATCACCGCCGTGACTTCCTTGCCGTTACGCGCCGCATCGACCAGCGCGTCAACGATTTCCGAGTTCGCGCCGCTGCGATACAGCGTCTGACGCACCGCCAGCACGTGTGGGTCTTTCGCGGCCTGACGCAGCAGATCGACCACTGGCGTGAAGGACTCGAACGGGTGCAGCAGCAGAATGTCCTGCTTGCTGATCACACTGAAAATGTTTTCGCTGTTCTGCAGCAGCTTGGGAATCGCTGGCGTGAACGGCAGGTATTGCAGCTCCGGATGGCTGTCCAGACCGGTGATGCTGAACAGACGCGTCAGGTTGACCGGGCCGTTGACCTGGTACAGCTCGGACTCGTTCAGGTTGAACTGCTTGAGCAGGTAGTCCGACAGATGCTTGGGACAGGTGTCCGCCACCTCCAGACGCACCGCGTCGCCATAACGACGCGAGAACAGCTCGCCGCGCAGTGCGCGTGCAAGGTCTTCCACGTCTTCCGAATCCAGCGCCAGGTCGGCGTTACGGGTCAGGCGGAACTGGTAGCAGCCCTTGACCTTCATGCCCTGAAACAGATCGTCAGCGTGAGCGTGGATCATCGACGACAGGAACACGAAGTTGTCGCCAGGCCCGCAGACCTCTTCCGGCACCTTGATGATGCGCGGCAGCAGGCGTGGTGCCGGGATGATCGCAAGACCCGAGTCGCGACCGAACGCATCAATGCCTTCCAGCTCCACGATGAAGTTCAGGCTCTTGTTGACCAGCAACGGGAACGGGTGCGTCGGGTCCAGGCCGATCGGGGTGATGATCGGCGCAATCTCATCGCGGAAATAACGACGCACCCAGGCCTTGAGCTTGGCCGTCCAGTGACGGCGACGAATGAAGCGGACGTGGTGCTTTTCCAGCTCCGGCAGAAGAATATCGTTGAGGATCGCGTACTGGCGGTCAACGTGACCATGGACCAGTTCGCTGATGCGGGCCAGCGCCTGATGCGGCTGCAAGCCGTCGGCACCGGCCTGCTCACGGGCAAAGGTGATCTGCTTCTTCAAGCCCGCGACACGAATCTCGAAGAACTCATCGAGGTTGCTGGAGAAAATCAGCAGAAACTTCAGCCGCTCCAGTAACGGATAGGACTCATCGAGCGCCTGCTCCAGAACCCGTATGTTGAACTGCAACTGAGACAGCTCACGGTGGATGTACAGGCTGCTGTCGTCCAGATTCGGAGCGACGACGGCAGGCACCACAGCAACGGGTGCCTCGATGGCCGGGACAACTTCAATGTCAGGTTCAACCACGGGAGCAGCTTCCTGAACATCGACTTCAACAGCGGCTTCGATGAGTCCTTCGGTATTCATGAGTGTTCCTGTGAGGCTATTGCCCTTTCAGCAGTTGAGCAGCGCGGACGGCAAAATAAGTGAGGATGCCGTCAGCTCCTGCGCGTTTGAAGGCGGTGAGGGATTCGAGAATCACCCCTTCACTCAGCCAGCCATTCTGGATTGCAGCCATGTGCATCGCGTATTCGCCACTGACCTGATACACAAAGGTCGGCACCTTGAACTCATCCTTGACCCGATGAAGGATGTCCAGGTACGGCATACCCGGCTTGACCATCACCATGTCCGCGCCTTCAGACAGATCGGCGGCCACTTCATGCAGCGCTTCATTGCTGTTGGCCGGGTCCATTTGATAGGAGGCCTTGTTGGCCTTGCCCAGGTTCAACGAAGAACCTACCGCATCGCGGAACGGACCGTAATAGGCACTGGCGTATTTGGCCGAATAGGCCATGATCCGCACATTGACGTGTCCGGCCAGTTCCAGCGCTTCACGAATCGCCTGAATGCGGCCGTCCATCATGTCGGACGGAGCAATCACCTGCGCACCGGCATCGGCATGGGACAGCGCCTGCTTGACCAGCGCGTCGACCGTGATGTCGTTCTGCACGTAGCCTTCTTCATCAAGAATGCCGTCCTGGCCATGCGTGGTGAACGGGTCCAGCGCCACGTCAGTGATGACGCCCAGCTCGGGGAAACGGTCACGCAGCGCACGCGTGGCGCGCTGGGCGATGCCTTCCGGGTTCCAGGCTTCGGCACCGTCCAGGGATTTCTTTTCAGGCGGCGTCACCGGAAACAGTGCAAGCGCAGGAATGCCCAGCGCCACCCAGCTTTCGGCTTCCTTGAGCAACAGGTCAACGCTCAGGCGTTCGACGCCAGGCATCGAGGCAATGCTTTCACGACGGTTTTCACCGTCGAGTACAAATACGGGAAGAATCAGATCGTCGACAGTGACAACGTTTTCGCGGACCAGCCGACGGGAAAAGTCGTCGCGGCGATTACGGCGCAGACGAGTGAGAGGAAACAGGCGGTTAGCGGGGGTAAAGCTCACGGCGAGACTCCTGAGCCCGCTTACGCGGGCAAGCGCGACAGTTATAAGCCGCCATTATGACCAATGTGTGACAGTCATGGTTCGACCTGCGACTGCAGGCCGCAGCGACTCAACTGGAGAGAAAGGAACATTGTGGTTGCAAGAATCTTTAACGTCGAGACACATATCGACACTTTCATGATTGCCCTCGGCGCGTTAGGCTGCGTGCTCATTTCGCCAGCATCCAGACAATGCTCCAGAATTTCTTGAATGAGTTTGGCTACTTCGCCCTCTTCCTCGGCACCTTCTTTGAAGGCGAGACCATTCTGGTTCTTGCCGGATTCCTGGCTTTCCGTGGGTACATGGACCTCAACATCGTCATCCTCGTGGCCTTCTGCGGAAGCTATGCGGGCGATCAGCTGTGGTATTTCATGGGGCGCAAGCACGGCCGCAAGCTACTGGCCCGCAAACCTCGCTGGCAGCTCATGGGCGACAAGGCCTTAAGGCTTGTGCGCAAACACCCGGACATATGGGTGCTGAGCTTCCGGTTCGTTTACGGCCTGCGAACCGTCATGCCCGTGGCCATCGGGTTGTCCGGCTATCCGCCAGGACGCTACCTGCTGCTCAACGGCATCGGCGCGGCGGTCTGGGCGGCGGCGCTGGGGTCGGCGGCGTATCATTTCGGCGCCGTGCTCGAAGGCCTGCTAGGCAACGTCAAGAAATACGAGCTCTGGGTGCTGGGCGCGTTGCTTCTGGTGGGCCTTGGCTTGTGGCTGCGTCGCCGTATCAAGAACGCCCGCATCGCTCGCGAGGCCCGTGAAGAGCGACAATACTGCGCATCCTCAGCGGCTTCCGATCTGGACATGCCGGTCGAGGCCCATCTCGACCTGAAGAAAAAGTCCGACGACTGATTATCCCTCCCGACTTCTCCGGGTGCAGGCCAAAAAGCCTCGCCCGGATGACGCACCACCTCCCCGACTGATCCCGCCTCGACAAGACCTGACACTGAACAGATGACGCGCAATGTGTTCCATTGGTAGATGCGTCATGACCAAGGAGTCGAAATCATGCAAAAGAAAGTGGCTGTGATCCTGTCCGGCTGCGGCGTCTACGACGGTGCCGAAATCCATGAAAGCGTGCTGACCCTGTTGCGCCTGGACCAGCGTGGCGCACAGGTGCAGTGCTTCGCGCCGAACATCGCGCAGCACCACGTCGTGAATCACCTGACGGGTGAGGAAATGCCCGAGACCCGCAACGTGCTGGTCGAGTCGGCACGCATCGCACGCGGCGAAGTGAAAGACCTGCGGGAAGCCGACGTCAACGACTTCGATGCATTGATTGTCCCCGGTGGATTTGGCTCGGCGAAGAACCTGTCCGACTTCGCGCAGCAGGGTCAGGCCTGTCAGGTCAACCCTGAGCTGTTGGCGCTGGCCGAGGCCTTCGCGCTGGCAGGCAAGCCCGTTGGACTGATCTGCATCACCCCGGCCCTTGCTGCAAAGATCTACGGCCCAGGCGTGACCTGCACCATCGGCAATGACCCCGAAACCGCCGCGGCCATCACTAAAATGGGCGGTGCGCATCAGGACTGTGAAGTGTCGGAGATCGTGGAAGACGAGGCGCGAAAACTGGTCAGCACCCCGGCCTACATGGTTGCAAAGAGCATCAGCGAAGCCGCATCAGGCATCAACAAACTGGTTGATCGCGTGCTGGAGCTGACGCAGGAGCAGGATGCGTGAGGATGCGAAACTGATGTTCCTGCGCTCCGCGCTCTACGCAATCCTCATTGGATAAATGCACATCTGTGGGAGGCGGCTTGCCGGCGATGCGACCTGTCAGACAACCTCTCGCAACCTGACCTGACGCGATCGCCGGCAAGCCGCCTCCCACGGTGGTGCTTTTTAGCCCGACCTCTGATCAGCCACTTGAAGCCTGCGCCTCTCTGCCAGGCGACTGCGGCCATACAGCACCGCAATGGCGGCCAGCGCAATGGCCTGCGCTGCCAGCGAGTAGGCATCGGCGTGAATACCCAGCCAGTCGAACTCGAAGAACGGCACAGGTCGGGTGCCGAAGATACCGGCTTCCTGCAGCGCCTTGACGCCATGACCGGCAAACACCACTGACAACGCACACAACAAGGTCGCGTTGATGCTGAAGAACAGCGCCAGTGGCAGTTTCGCTGAGCCGCGCAGGATGATCCACGCCAACCCCACCAGCAATACCAACGCCGTGGCGCCGCCAGCCAGCACCGCGTCATGCCCGGCGGGACCTGCCTGCAGCCACAGGGTTTCGTAGAACAGGATGACCTCGAACAGCTCGCGGTAAACCGAAAAGAACGCCAACACCGCGAAGCCGAAACGCCCGCCGCCGCCGACCAGGCTGTTTTTTACGTAATCCTGCCAGGCTGCGGCATGCCGGCGATCGTGCATCCACACGCCCAGCCAGAGCACCATCACGCTGGCGAACAGCGCGGTCGCGCCTTCAAGCAACTCACGCTGCGCACCACTTACGTCGATCACATAAGCGGCCACCGCCCAGGTTGCCAGGCCCGCCAACAGCGCCAGGCCCCAGCCAACGTTGACGCTGCGCACCGCAGACTGCTGTCCGGTATTGCGCAGAAACGCCAGAATCGCGGCCAGCACCAAAATCGCTTCCAGCCCTTCGCGCAGCAGAATCAGCAGCCCTGAAATGTAGCTCAGTGACAGACTCAAACCATCGCTGCCCAGCAGGTCAGCCGACTGCTTGAGCTTCGCCTTGGCCGCTTCCAGTTTCTGCGCCGCCTGCGGGACCGGCAATCCGTCCTGCAGGGACTGCCGGTAGGCCATCAGGCTCTTCTCGGTGTCTTTGCGAACCTGCGCGTCGACGTTATCCAGCGAACTCTCGACGAGTTCGAACCCTTCCAGATAGGCCGCGACGGACAAGTCATACGCCTGCTCGCGATCACCTGAGCGATAGGCCGCCAGGCTCTTGTCCAGCGTCACGCTGGTGTAGTCGAGCAACTGCGCAGGGCCGCGCTGAACCTGTGGGGGCTGAGAACGTTGGGCGCGAAATGTCGCGGCAGCGTCCGGACCATCGGCAGCCAGGATCTCCGCAGGGGTCTGACGTGCAAGGTCTGCGAGGTTGTAGGTCCTGGCCGGACTGGCGACCGGCTGTGCACTGAAGCTTGCGATATAGGTCGCAATGTCCCAGCGCTGACGATCATCAAGCTGGTCGGCGAACCCGGGCATATCAGTCCCGGCGATACCCAGGCCCAGCGCGCTGTAAAGGCCGTAAAGGCTCAGGCGATCCATCCGCGCGGCGTCGCGCAGGTTGCCCGGCGCAGGCTCCAGACCGATACCGGCCGGGCCGTCACCGAGACCTGTATCGCCGTGACAGACCGAGCAGTGCTGCGCGTACAACGGCGCACCTCGGGCAGGGTCAGGCGTGATCGCAGGTGCCTGGCTGACTTCATAAGCCAATGCGAGCTTTGCGCCCAACTGCCGCGCCTGACGAGCCACGACCGCAGCGTCCTGTCGCTTGCCGACAGCCGTTTTCAAGTCAGCTGCGCCCTGTTCGAGTTCAGCGCGCTCGGTGCGTTGCGGCAGTGCAATGATCAGGCTTTGAAGCGCATCGAGCGATTGGACCTGCCCTTGATAGCCTGTGGCATCGATCACTTTGCCGTCTGCCACGGTCGCCGGGTAATCCGCGCTCAGATAGTCCAGCACATGCAGCGCCTGAGCGGCACCTTCGACGGGATCAGTCAGTACGCCGAAGCTGCACAGCGCCAACATCGGTGCCAGGAGCCGGAGAAGCAAACGAGAAAGGGGGAGCATTGTGAATCTCAATAAGAATGCGATGCGTTGCATTGTTCACTTCAACGAGACGCTACTCAATACTCAGGGCAATTTTTTGTTACATAATTTTACGAGGAGGCATGAAGTGCACCGTCGTTCGAATGACGCCTGAAACTGTGCGCCAGGTCTCGACCGGAAGGTAGGAAACATCCAAAACCTGTGTAAGACATCAAAAAGCCATTGTCATCCCATTCCCTGCGCCTATAATTCCGCGCCCGCAGCGCTGGATCCAGTCAGACATGCGCGGGCTCACCATTCAGGCAGCCACGCCGCCTGATCAAACGGACTTGAATAGCCGCCCAGGCTATCCCCTTAGGGAATAGAACGCCTATGTCCTCTCGTGCCCTGACCGCGCTTGCGCTGATCTCTGCTTTTCAACTGGCGGGCTGCTCTGCATTTCGCAGCTACGACACCGAGTTGAAGGAAACCAATCAGCAACTGGCCAGCGGCAATGTTGATGCCGCCATTGGCACCCTTGAAAAGAACAACAAGGGTGAGGACAAAGACCTGCTCTATTACTTCGAGAAAGGCGAGCTGCTGCGTGCCAAGGGCGACTTCGCCGGCAGTCAGACTGCCTGGCGTGCTGCTGACCTGGTGGTGTTCAAGTGGGAGGAGTCGGTCAAGCTCGACACCGACAAATACCTGGCCCAGTTCGGCAGCTTCCTGGTGAACGACAAGGTACGTCGCTACGAAGGCTACGATTACGAAAAGGTCATGCTCACCACCCAGATGGCGCTCAACCACCTCGCCCGCAATGACTTCGACAGTGCCCGTACCGAAATCAAGAAGACCCACGAGCGTGAAGCCGTTATCGCCGAGCTGCGCGACAAGGAATACCTGAAAAGCGAACAGGAAGCCGAAAACCGTGGCGTGCGCACCGAATTCAAGGAGCTCAAGGGCTACCCGGTCGCCTCACTGGATGCACCTGAAGTCGTCAGCCTGAAAAACAGCTATCAGAGTGCGTTCAGCCACTACCTGTCCGGCTTCGTGTACGAAGCGCTCGGCGAGAAAGGCCTGGCAGCGCCCGGCTATAGCAAGGCTGCCGAGCTGCGTCCCAATACGCCGTTGCTGGAACAGGCGCTGAAAGACCTCGACGCGGCGGCCAGCAAAGACGGCAACAGCGAAGTGCTGATCGTGGTGCAGAGCGGTTTCGCTCCGGCCCGCGACTCGGTCCGTATCCCGCTGCCGCTGCCGATCAGCGGCAATCTGGTCATCACGCCGTTGTCTTTCCCGGTCATCAGGCCCGACACCTCCACGCCCGCCTTCAACCAGATCACTCTGGACGGAAAGCCGCTCAACCTGACACTGCTCAACAGCACCACCGACATGTCCCGCCGCGCATTGCGTGACGACATGCCCGGCATCATCCTGCGCACCACGGTCCGCGCCATCACCCGTGGCGTTGCCCAGAAGCAGCTCAACGACGTCAACCCGCTGGCCGGTCTGGCCGTGGGCATTGCCTCGGCCGTCACCGAAGGTGCCGACACCCGTACCTGGCGCACGCTGCCGGACAACACACTGGTCGCGCGCCTGCGCCTGACCCAGGGCGAGCACCAGATCATTCTGCCCAACTCGATGGGCGGCTCGCATGTGCGGGTCAGCGTCGATCAGCGCTATCAGGTGATCCCGCTGCGCGCGCTGGGCAGCCAGGTCTATGCAGGCAGTCTGGCCGCTCACGTCATGTCGACGAACGCGCCGCAAGCTATCGCAACCGCCAAACAACCCTGATCGGAGATTTTCCATGCGTATGAAGATTCTTGGCCTGCTGGCAGTAGCCTTGCTGGCGGGATGCGCAACACCGCCACCCCCGGCGCCGGGCAGCGCAGCCAGCAAGGTGGTGTCGATGGGCGACACCAAAAACATCGAAGTCGGTGCCATGCGTGTCGCGCGTGAAAACGGCTTTCTGACCGTCAAGGCGCAGTTGACCAACACCAGCAGCCGCAACCGGATGATGTATTACCGCTTTGCCTGGCTGGGCAACGATGGCTTTCCGGTTGCCGACGAAGAAAGCTGGAAAAGCATGACCCTGTACGGCTCGCAAAGCACCGTACTGCCAGCCATTGCACCGGTTCCGCGTGCGACCGATTTCCGTATCGAGATCAACACGCCTTGATTGGCACATCTTTTCGTCCAGTTCTGGAGAACGCCTCAATGCTTACACGCTTCTGCTCCATCGCCGCCCTTGCACTGCTGGTCACCGGCTGCGCCAACAATTCGCCTAGCCTGGGCAGCAAGAACATCAGCTACGGCGACACCAAGGCCGTCGAGACCGTGACCAACGAATTCGGCTCGACCGACCTGCAGATGATTGCCGAAAGCATGACGCGTTCGCTCGCTCAGTCCGGCATCCTGCAAGGCCGTCCGGTGGTTCAGGTCTATGACGTGAAGAACAAGACCAGCGAATACATCGATACCCGCGAGATCACCACCTCGATCAAAACCCAGCTGATGAAAAGCGGCACCGCCCGTTTTGCCAGTGACGACAACCAGATGCAGAACCAGGTCGATCAGCTCAAGCTGCAGAACCAGAGCGGTCTGTACAAGAAGACCACCGTCGCCAAGACCGGCAACATGGTCGCTGCCAAATACCGTCTGGAAGGCTCGATCAGCTCCATCGTCAAGCGCAGCAGCGACTACAAGGACGTCTTCTACAAATTCAGCCTGCAATTGATCGACGTAGAAAGCGGTCTGGCCGAGTGGATGGACGAGAAAGAAATTCGTAAAACTACGGAGCGTTAACAGATGCGCGCATGGATTGGCATTATCGGCATGGTCTGCGCCTTAGGTGCGCAGGCTGCCCCGAAGATCGCAGTGACAGACATGGCTTTTCAGGAGCGCGTGGAGCAGTACATCCACACCGTTTCGGCCCGCGCCAACCTGCAGGCCAATCGTTACAGCGCAAGCGGCTCGTCGAGCTATGACGAGTACGAGTCGCGCACCAGCTACATCGAGCAAGGCGAACTGCGCAAGTTCAGCGGCGACATCAAGGGCGAGATTCTCAAGTCCGGCATGTTCCAGCTGGTGCAGGGCACGCCCTACACCGCCAGTTCGAAAGAAGACGTTTACGACGTCATCAAGCGCATCAAGAACGGCAACTTCAAGGGCGCGGACTACGTGCTGTTCGGCACGGTCTCGGATATCGACTTCCAGCAGGACGTCGGCGAGATCGCCAACACGGACAGCCATTCGGCGATTCTGGCACTGACACTGGTGGCGGATTTCAGCCTGATCAACACCCGTACCTACGAAGTGACCTCCGCGTTTACCGCCATGGGTGAGGGCCAGGACACCAAGCTGGTGAATGGCCGGGACATCAAGGTGTCGCTCAATCGTGGTCGCGTGATTCGCGACGTGTCCAAATCGATTGGCGAAGACGTGGCGCGCCAGTTGCGTGAGCAACTGCGCGGCGAGGTGGAATACACCGAGCAACGTCAACCGCAGAACAGCCTGCCCCGAGACGAAGCACCGCGCATCCTGCGCTAGCGACAAGCTGCGTTCGCGAGCCGCTCATCACAGGCGGCTCGCGCAATGCGGATCAGGCCGTGCCGCGATGCAATGTCGCGAGAAAACCGGCAGCCCCGACAAACAGACTGGCAAAGGTGCGATTGAGACGACGCTGCTGACGGGGTGTTTTCAACGCACGCAGCACCTTCGACGCAAGCCCCGTATAGCCCGCCATGACCGTCAGGTCCACGACCACCATGGTGGCGGCGATGATCACGTATTGCATCAGCAACGGCGCAGCAGGGTCGATGAACTGCGGCAGGATCGCCAGCATGAAGACAAGCGCCTTGGGGTTGCTGATATTGACCAGAAAGCCTCTCAGAATCAGCCTCAATGGACTGCCGACCGGGCGGACAGCCGACTCATCGGACAGGTCCATGGGCAGCGCCCGCCACTGCTTGATGCCCAGATAGACCAGATACCCCACGCCGAACCACTTGATCAAGGTGAACGCCAGCTCGGACGCGGCGAGCACCGCACCCAGCCCGGCTGCGACAATGGCGATCTGCGCCACCAGCGCGATTTGTAAACCGAGCGCATTCCAGTAACCGCGAAGAAAGCCGTATTGCAGGCCGCACGACATGGAGGCGATAGCGCCTGCACCAGGGGAAAGACTGATAATCCAGCAGGCCGCAAAAAAGCCCAGCCACGTTTCAAGCGCCATCACGCACCTCAAGCAAAGTTCAATGCTCGCTAAATTAGTGCGTAACGCGCGCCGTGACTATTGATTTCTAATCCTGCTCGTCCTGCGGGGTCGGGATGGCGGACTGAGGGTACTGTTCGCTCCCGCGCCAGCGACGCACCGACTTCTGGAAGAACTGGCTATTGGGCACCTGAACCAGTGCACCACCGGCTTCCGGGGTTTCGATCAGGGTCGTGAACATCAGGTTGATGGCGACCACCCGGCCTTTGACGCCAGGCTTGTCCAGCGTGTCGACCAGCTCGACCAGATCACCGATACGGAACGGGCCGATGGTGAAGATCAGAATCGCGCAGAGCAGGTTGGACAGCACACTCCACATGGCGAAAAACGCCACAGCGGCGACGGCTACAAAGCCAGACAAGGCCGTCCACAGCACGGTGGCCGACACGCCGAGACGCCCGAGCACAAACACGAACGCACTGCCCATGATCAACCAGCGCAGACCGCCACGTACCGGTACCAGAAGCTCGGGCGGCAACGGATAACGCTCGCCCAGGCCGGTCAGAAAACGTCCGACGATCCGCTGCAGCACATAACCTGCCAGGAGAATCAGCAGGATTTGCGCACCCAGCAGAATCGGTTCGACCCAATACGCAGAAACAGGCAAACCCAGCATCTCCATCACGACAAGGCTTCCAGCTCGGCCTGCATCGACTCCAGCAACTCCAGCGCCTGCATCCAGGCGTCTTCCAGCTCGGACTCACGCACCTTCAGCTTCGCCTGTTCGGCCAGCAGGTCGCGCAGTTTGTCCTTGTTGGCGGCGTCATAGTTGGCGCTGTCGGCCAGTGCCTCTTCGACCTTGGCGAGCTTCTCGTGCAGCGTGCCCAGATCGCGTTCCAGCTTGTCAGCCTCGCGCTTGTGCGGGGCCAGTTGCTGACGCAGTGCGGCGGCCTGCTGACGCTGGGCTTTCTTGTCCGTCTTGTCGGCGTTGACCGGCGTGTTGCTGACCGGCGCGTTGCGCAACCTGTAGTCAGCCAGCCAACGCGTGTAGTCGTCCAGATCGCCATCGAACTCCTGAACACGGCCGTCAGCGACCAGCAGGAAATCGTCGGTCGTGCTTTTGAGCAAGTGCCGATCGTGAGACACCACCAGCACCGCACCGCCGAACTCCTGAAGCGCCATGGTCAGCGCCAGACGCATTTCCAGATCGAGGTGGTTGGTCGGTTCGTCGAGCAGCAACAGATTGGGTTTTTCCCAAGCGATCAAGGCCAGCGCCAGGCGCGCCTTTTCACCACCGGAGAAATTCAGCACGGGCTCATCCAGACGCGCGCCGCGGAAGTCGAAACCGCCCAGAAAGTCTCGCAGGGTCTGCTCGCGCTCGGTCGGCGCCAGACGCTGCAAGTGCAGCAAAGGCGTGGCCTTGGCGTCCAGCGAATCGAGCTGATGCTGGGCGAAGTAGCCCACGGTCAGGTTCTCGCCGCGCACCAGTCGGCCGCTTTGTGGTTGCAGTTCACCGGCCAGGTTCTTGATCAGCGTCGATTTGCCTGCGCCGTTAGGCCCCAGCAGACCGATACGCGCTCCCGGCGTCAGTTGCAGTTTGACCTTCTCCAGGACGGTCTTGTCGCCGTAGCCCAGACGCGCGTCGGACAGGTCCAGCAAAGGGCTGGATATCTTGTCGGATTCGCGGAAAACAAAGTTGAAAGGCGAGTCCACGTGCGCCGCGGACAGCTCTTCCATGCGCTCCAGCGCCTTGATCCGGCTCTGGGCCTGCCGCGCCTTGGTGGCCTGGGCCTTGAAGCGCGCGATGTATTTTTCCATGTGCGCGCGTTGCACCTGCTGCTTCTCGTAGGCCTGTTGCTGCTGGGCCAGACGTTCGGCACGGGCGCGCTCGAAGGCACTGTAGCCACCCCGGTAGAGCGTGATCTTGCGCTGCTCGACATGGGCGATGTGATCGACCACGGCATCGAGAAAATCCCGGTCGTGGGAAATCAGCAACAAGGTGCCCGGATAGCTTTTCAGCCAGTCTTCGAGCCACAGGATCGCATCGAGGTCCAGGTGGTTGGTCGGCTCATCGAGCAGCAACAGGTCCGAAGGACACATCAGAGCCTGCGCCAGGTTCAGGCGCATGCGCCAGCCACCGGAAAAGCTGCCGACCTGACGTTCCATCTGCTCGTTGGTAAAGCCGAGTCCTGCCAGCAGCTTGCGGGCACGTGCATCGGCGGTATAGCCGTCAGCACTGTCGAGTTCTGCGTGCAGGCGCGCCTGTGCAGCACCGTCCTGCGCCGCTTCTGCTTCGGCCAGCAGGCGCTGAACCTCGCGCAGACGCACGTCGCCATCGAGCACGTAGTCCACGCCCAGGCGTTCGAGCGTGTCGACCTCCTGACGCATGTGAGCGATGCGCCAGTCAGCAGGCAACAGACAGTCACCGGCATCGGGCGTAAGCTCGCCGCGCAACAACGCGAACAGGCTGGATTTTCCGGCACCATTGGCACCGATCAGACCGGCTTTATGGCCGGCGTGCAGGGTCAGCTCGGCGTCTTCTAGCAGACGTTGCGGACCACGCTGTAAGGTAAGGCTTTGAAGTCGAATCATAATGGCGGCGGAGTCTACCAGCTTCGTCCCGAACAGGTAGATCACTATGCCTACAGACCTCTGGAGTTTCACCCTGGATTTTTACGCCCGACCGGGTGTGGAACAGGCATGTCTTGAGCTGCAAGCCAACGGGGCCAACGTGTGCGCAGTGTTGTGCGGCGTATGGCTGGGGGTGCGTGGCGTTGAATGCACGGCGCAACGATTGATGGAAATCGGACAGTTGGCGACGCCCTGGCACGATGAAGTGGTGCGGCCGCTGCGCGAAGTGCGCATGCAATGGCGAGAGGCGGCGCGTCAGGACGCGTCGCTGAGTGCGCTGCGTGCTCAGGTGAAAGCGCTGGAACTGGAGGCGGAACAGCAATTGCTGAGTCGGCTCGAAACGCGGGTTCAAGCATGGCCATGCCGAGAAAAGCAGGACGTCAGTGCGTGGCTGAACGGGCTGGTCGATCAGGACGCGAAAAAAAGCCGCGATGCGCTGCAGGTGCTGCGCATCGCGGCCGATGACACCCTCAAGCCTTAGGAAGCGCTGGTTGGCGTCGTACCGTTGGATGCTGCTGGTGCAGGCGCGGCCGATGGCGCTGGAGCGGCGGCAGCAGGCTTGGCCGCAGGTGTCGCGGTCGTAGCGGCCTTGGCAGCGGCAGGTTTTGCAGCAGGCTTGGCAGCGGGCTTTACCGCAGCCTTGGCTGGCGCTTTTACCGGAGCCTTGGCAGCGGCGCTTGCGGCCGGTTTTGCAGCCGGTGCCTTGGCTGCAGCTTTAGGTGCAGCGACTTTTGCAGCAGCAGGCTTGGCAGCCGCCGTTTTGGCCGCGACCGGCTTGGCAGCTGGAGCCTTGGCAGCCGGTTTAGCGGCTGCTTTTGCTGGCGCTTTTGCCGGAGCTTTGGCTGCAACAGGTTTGGCCGCTGCCGATTTGGCAACCGGCTTCGCGGCAGTTTTCACTGGCGCTTTGGCGGCAGGCTTGGCAGCAGGCGACTTGGCGACAGATTTAGATGCCGGCTTGGCTGCTGCCGATTTGGCTGGCGCAGCAGGCTTGGCGTCACGGGTGGTGAGAATCTTGCCAACCGCTTCCTTGACGCGACCAATGCCCTGAGCGAGCTTCAGGCTCTCTTGCGCATCACGCTTGAGGTGCAAAATGTAGGTGCGGGTTTCAGTCTGACGATCCTTGAGAGCGTCCAGCAGTTCTTCCAGTTCAGACACGGCGTCTTTGGCCTTGGTCTGTGCCTTGGCCTTACCGGCCGTGGCAGCATCCTGCAATTTGGTGCGGGACTTGTGCAGTTTTTCCTGCGCCTTTCCGCGTTGTTTCTCAAGCTTGGCGAGCAGTTTCTCGGCATCAGCCAAAGCTTGGGAACAGGCGTCTTCCAGATGTTCTAGCAAGCTGCCCGATAATTGTTGGAGCAAATGCAACGGAGTGTTAACTGGCTTCTTTTTGGCCGACATGACTTACCTCCTGGCTGACGAAATTGCGGCTCATACTAGACTTCTGCTCGCATCGCCGCTAGGGCATCTTGACACCATGAAAGGCGGCCTGTTGCATACTGCACAAAATGATTAATACGCCCGCTACCAGGGCATTACGAAATTCACCTGGCAAGACCCGTCACGGCAGGCGCTTGCACTGGCATAATCGCTGACTTCCCAGGCCGGAGAGCATCCATGTCGCGCTACCTGTTAACGTCGTTGTTTCTCTTGCTACCCATGGCTCAGGCCACTGAAACCCCTCCGAACACCGATTCACGCGACCTTGCCTACAGCCTGGGCGCAAGCCTTGGCGAACGTCTGCATCAGGAGGTTCCTGACCTGGACCTCAAAGCACTGGTCGACGGTTTGAAGCAGGCTTACCAGGGCAAACCACTGGCGCTCAAGCAGGAGCGCATCGATCAGATCCTGCGCGAGCACGATGCGGCCATGGCCCAGGCCGAAACCACAGGCACGGACGCGCCGACCGAAGCTGCGCTGGGCGCGGAAAAGCGTTTCATGGAAAGCGAGAAGGCCAAACCTGGCGTCAAAGTGCTGGCCGACGGCATTCTGATGACCGAACTGACGCCGGGCACCGGGCCGAAACCGGATGTGAACGGTCGGGTGGAAGTTCGCTATGTGGGTCGCTTGCCGGACGGCACGATCTTCGATCAGAGCACACAACCGCAATGGTTCAGGCTCGACAGCGTCATCAGCGGCTGGACCACCGCCCTGCAGGGAATGCCAACGGGCGCAAAATGGCGACTGGTGATCCCCTCGGATCAAGCCTATGGCGCAGAAGGCGCGGGCGACCTGATCGATCCGTTCACCCCGCTGGTGTTCGAGATCGAACTCGTCGCTGTCTCGCAATAAACTGCCGCTGCAAAAACGCAAAAGGGTGCAACAGCACCCTTGGCAACAACCTACGCAACGATCACGAAGCGGTCAGACCTGTGCGGCGACCTCTTCCTTGTGGGAGTTGTGCAGCACTTCGATCAGGCAGTCTTCCAGCTCAAAGCGCTCGTGAAGCAAGCCACCCAGCTGGTTGAACTCCTTGGCGACCACCGAGCAGTCGGAGCAATCGCCCTTGTCACAGCGGTCATTGAAGGCCAGCGCAAACTTGGTGATGACATCCAGACGCGGGTAAAGGGTTTCAGCCAGCTCAAGGCCGCGCTCGTCATTGAACGCCCGGGCTTCGTCGCCCAGTTGTTCGTAGACCTCAAAGTGCCCGGCCGATACATAATCGACCAGAATTTCGCAAAAATTCTGCAGTCCAGCGCGATCGGCCGCGAGTGCTTCAGGCGTGTCGCCCAGCGCATCGTAAGCCTTGATCAGTTCGTGGCGGTCCTGTAACCAGCGATCAATCAACAGATTGACACCACCCCAGCGTTCCTGAGCATTCTGACAACTTTCCAGCATGGTCTTCTCTCTTCCCTTCAGGGGCAGGCGGTCCTAGTGCTGGCCTTGGCGATCTGTAGACCCTGGCCCGTTGAAGGCACCAGCACAGCATACTTCCAGTGACGCGTGCGGCTCAGATTATGCCCGCTCGACCAAGCCTTCAAGGTACGCAGGAGATAAAGTTCATACAAGCGTTTAATCGTCGGTCCGACTTTCGGCCGATATCCAGCGGCTCAGCTCACTGAGCAATGGGTAGAGTGCGAGCAGGCCAATGGCGACGAATGCCAGCAGGCTCCACTCGGGAAGACTGATGCCGAACAGCGACCAGGTGATCTGCGCACAAAACGCAGCGCCGCCCGGCAAACCCTCGCTCCATCGGCCTGGAGCAATGCTGTCGAGCGCCTGTTGCAGCGTTGCGATCACGGGCGTCAGTTCTTCGGCCGATGCGGTTTGCAGCCACACTTGAAGCCCTGCAACAGTCACCCCGGTGAGCGCGACCGCCAGCAACCCGACGCAATACCGACACCAGCCAGCTGCACTCGGGGAATGGCAGGC
This sequence comes from Pseudomonas triticifolii, assembly GCF_014358015.1. Classification (GTDB taxonomy): domain Bacteria; phylum Pseudomonadota; class Gammaproteobacteria; order Pseudomonadales; family Pseudomonadaceae; genus Aquipseudomonas; species Aquipseudomonas triticifolii. Next base: position 49,880 of record NZ_JACONV010000010.1, read on the forward strand.
TGCGGCCAGCATGAGTACGCCACAACTGACCAGTGAAGCGCGCTGAAACAGACACAGCGGGCAAGGCTCAAGCCCAACGCTATGCTGGAGATACAGGACAGCGGCAATGATCAAAGCACATGTCAGGAATGCCAGAAAAAACAACAAACGCGTGCGAGCCAGGTGCATGGCAAATCCGTAACAAGAGACGAGGCGGTAACGGTAGAGGAAAGGACTCGCCGCTTTCAAGGCAATGCCGTACAGATACGTCGCTGCAAAATGAAGAAACAACACACACGACAGTGCGGCTTATTGACGCACCCGCGTAGGAATATTCCTGCAGCATACCGGCCGGCTTTAATCACAGGTGCCTTGCACGCAAAAAGCCCTGAGAAACAGGGCTTTTTGCGTCAATCAGCTCAGACGCTGGTCAGCGCTGGCAACGGACGGGCAAGAAAGCGCTCATCAAGCAGACCGAGGCCTTCCTGAAAGAGCTGGTTGCTGCGATCCGTCTCGCCCAATTGAGCAAGCAACCTGGCCAGTTCGGCACAGGTTTCAGGGTTGCGCTCAAGCCGAAGGCTGCTTTCCAGATAATCACGAGCCTTGCCCAACAGTCGGCTTTGCAGGCAGATACGGCCCAGGCTCAGCAGCAGGCTGGGATCACCCGGGTGGTGCTTGAGCCAGCCTTCTGCGGTCTGCAATTGCCGGGCCGGGTCGCTGCCGCGTACCAGGCCATACAGGCGGGCCAGATGGCTGTGGTAATCGCGCTTGAGTGCCGCGCGCAGCACTTCCTCAGCCTGAGCATCGGCACCGAGGCGACGCAACTGATCTGCGTACGCCAGCACCAACTGCGGCTCCTGACGCTGCGCGGAAGAAAGACCCTGCCAGGCTTTTTCAAGCGAAGGTAGACCGGTCAGCGCACTCTCGCCTTCCTCTCGATAGGCTGCCAGCGTGAGGTTTTCGCCCCATGCACGGCGCTCAAGCTCGGCAAGCTCCTTGGGCGGCAGGACTTTATCCTTGCGCAGCTCGGGCATCAGGCGGATCAGCTCGGACCAGTCGCCCCGCTGCTGATACAACCGCTGCAGTTGGCGCAGTACCTGAGGGTTATGGGGGTGGCGCTCTTTCATCGCCTGCAGCGTAGTCAGTGCACCGTCAGTGTCACCGCGGTCCTGCTGCAGTTGCGCGTGGTTTAGCGCAATGGCCAGTTCGGCCTGCGGCTGACGCTCAAGTGCACGCTCCAGAAGGCTGTCGCTGTCTTCGTAACGACCCTGCTCGTTGGCGGCACGCGCAGCCCCGATGTAGTACAGAAGCGGATGGGTGTCGGCTTCGGCAGCACGATGCAGATGGCGCTGCGCACTGGCCCAACGCCCCTCGGCGAGGTCCATCTGGCCTTGCTCGATCGCCAGCTGGATGCGGCGACGACGGTTGCGGCGCGACCACGGGTTGACCACGCGTCCCGACGTCGTCAGCAGATAAATCAGCCAACGCACCATCACGATCAGCAGCAGGACAACCACCAGCAGCGCCAACGTGGCCCACAGGCTCGATTCATAGCGGAAGTTCTGATAAGCGATCAGCACATAGCCGGAATGCTCGGCGATGGCGACGCCAATCAGCGCCGCCGCCACGATGGCTATAAACAACACTGCATAGAGGCGCTTCATGGGCTGGTACCCCGCTGCGTTTCAACCGGCTGGCCTGCTGCATGGCGGCGTTCGAGGTAAGCCTGAACCGCGCTCAGGCTTTGCGCCAGATCAGGCGTCTTGACAGCAACAGGTTGCGCGGCCAGCGCGGCAAGACGCTCGCCCAGCAAGCGGGTCTGCGGATCATCCTGATTGAAATTGGCCTGCAGCACGCTGCGGGCTTCCGTCAGGGCGGTCGCATAGACCTGCGGCTCACCATTGAGCGCGGCCCACTGCGCCTGCTCAAGCGTCAGGCTCAGGGCGAGACGGACCTGCGACAGGCTTTGTCCGGCCAATACAGGGCGGATGTCCTTGTCGGCGTTGAAATCGATGCGGAAGTAATGGGAGATCTGGTCCCACCAGCGCGACCACTGACTGTCTTCAGTCTTGTCGGCGGTCAGACCCAACAGGGACTCACCCTTGTCTTCATACTCGGGTGCAAGCTTGTTGAGCTGTACGGCCTGATCCCGCAGGGCGGCGAGTTGCAGGAACAACCCGGTGCGATCAGGCTGCTCGACACTACGCAGGGCGCCCAGGCTCTTGGCCAGCTGCTCACGGGCAGCGAACGATCCCGGATCATCCTGCTCGCGCAGAATTTCATCGGCGCCCTGAACCAGTGCTTCGGCGCTATTGATGTCCTGCAACGCTGACAAGCGCAGGCTGGCAAGGCGCAGCAGATGCTCGGCCTCGGCCAGACGCCAGTCCTTACGGCTGGCACCCAGAACCGTTTCCAGACGCTGGCTCAGACGCTGCTGGTCGCCCTGCAGTTGAGCGACCAGACGCCGGCTGTCTTCAAGCTGATCGGCAGGCGGGAACTGGGCAAGGCGCGCCGTCAGTTGCTGGTCGCTCTGGGCAAGGGCCAACGTCTGATCGGCAATGTCCTGAACCTGACCGCGCTGTTGCTGATGCCCGGCCTGCAACATACGTAGCTGCCAGACACCCCAGCCAGCGACTGCAACACCTGCAATGCCCAGCAGCAGCGCCAGGATCACCAACCCGCTGTTGCGATTGACCGGGCGCTCAGGCCGCACAGGATCAAGCGTGGATTGCGGCGTCTTCACGACCGATTCTTCGTCTTTAGGCAAGGCTGTTTCGCTCACGTATCCCATCCTTTGCATTTTGGCGTAATAGCGTAAACGACAAGGTGTCGATCAATACGCCCTGACGGCAGGCTGAGGTTGACCCCGCAACGCTGCCAGCAATGCCGCGGCGCTGGCGCCCCGGCAATCAACAACATTCAGAGCCCCTGCCGCACGCGCAATATCGGCGACGCGGGGACTCGGTACAAACAACGGCAAAACGGCCAGGTCCGGCCATGCATCACCTGCCAACTGCAGCAAGTGTTCAAAACCCTGTCCACTGCTGACCACCAGCCCGTTCAAGCGTTCCAACTCGATACGCCGGGTCAGCGCCGAGGCCGGATACTGTGGCAGATAACGGCGGTACAGCGGCAGGTATTCAACCATGACGCCCTGCTCGCGCAAACGCTCGGCCAACAGCTCGCGGCCCTCGTCGCCGCGCATGATCAGGACCCGGCTTCCCGGCACGGCTATCGCGGCCTGCAACTGCGGCAAATCGAGCAGCGCTTCGCTGTCATCGCCCTGCTCGGGCCAACGGGCATCCAGCCCATAATCGATCAGTATCTGCCCTGTCGCTGCGCCCACACTGAACCAGGGCTGAATCGGCGGCTGCGGCCAGACTTCGTCGATCAGTTCAACGGCAAGGCGCGCGGCCGGTTTGCTGACCACGATCACCGCGCAATAATTGAGCAGCTCGAAGATGATCGAGCGTTGAGCGGGCGTCAACGTCAGAGGCTCGGTTTCAAGCAGCGGCAGGCTGCTGCTGAAGACACCGGCGCTGGCCAGCACACTCGCCACCGCCGCCGACTCTTCGGCGGGGCGGGTCAGCAGCAGTCGCCAGGCGCTCATTCGTCGTCGGGCTCGCCGTAGACGGCTTTGAGGATCTTCGCCGCACCCTGCGCCAGAAGCGCTTCGGCCACCTGAACACCCAATGCCTGGGCAGCGGTCTGCGACGCGCGTGCCTCGGCATGGAGCAACAGGCTGCCGGAGGGATCGCCGACCAGGCCGCGCAGCCAGATCTGATCGCCCTCAAGCACCGCGTAGCAGGCAATAGGCACCTGGCAGCCACCATTGAGGTGTTTGTTCAGTGAGCGCTCGGCAATCACACGCACGGCCGTGTCTTCGTGGTGCAAAGGCGCGAGCAGGGCGTGAATTTCGGCATCGACACTGCGGCACTCGATGCCGACGGCACCCTGGCCGCCTGCGGGAAGGCTGTCGTCGACACTGATCGCGCTGGTGATCCGGTCTTCGAAGCCCAGACGAATCAGGCCGGCGGCAGCGAGAATGATCGCGTCATATTCACCGTTGTCCAGTTTGGCCAGACGCGTATTGACGTTACCGCGCAGGAAGTGAATCGTCAGATCGGGACGCCGTGCCAGCAACTGGGCCTGACGACGCAGGCTGGAGGTGCCGACAATACTGCCGGCCGGCAACGCCTCCAGACTGGCGTAAGTGTTGGACACAAAGGCATCGCGCGGGTCTTCGCGCTCGCAGATGCAAAACAGGCCGAGCCCCTGAGGAAAGTCCATCGGCACGTCTTTCATGGAATGCACAGCGATGTCGGCTGCGTTTTCGAGAAGCGCCGTTTCGAGTTCTTTGACAAACAGGCCCTTGCCGCCGATCTTTGACAGCGGCGAGTCCAGCAGTTTGTCGCCGCGACTGACCATCGGCACCAGTGTCACGATCAGGCCAGGATGCGCCTGCTCCAGCCGGTCTTTGACATATTCGGCCTGCCAGAGGGCCAACGCGCTTTTGCGAGTGGCGATGCGGATTTCGCGAGAAGACATTGAACGATCCGTACTGGGTAAATGCGACGGATAATAACAGCTCAGCCGGAACGACTTCAGCGTAGACCGAAAAGTAGCGCCTGACGGCGTGTCCTTACGACGATTTCAGCCCACGGATTCGGCGGGAAAGGAGGCGGTTGTTCGCAGAGAACCGGATGACCCAGGGTCCAGGTTTTGACGCCAGTACCATGGCTCGGCTTTCGCGAGCAAACCGTCACAGCACGCTTCTACAACTGCTGCATCATCTTGCGCACGCCTGCCACATGACGACGGCTGACGATCAATGCATCACCATTGAGGCCTCTGAGAAACAACTGGAAATGCCCCAGCGGCGTACGCTGCAAACGCTCGATGCGCTCACGCGCTACCAGCGCATTGCGGTGAATGCGCACGAAGCGGTCACCAAATTCATCCTCAAGTGCCTTAAGCGGCTCATCCAGCAGGACTTCGCCCCCCTCATGACGCAGGGTGACGTACTTGTGATCGGCAATGAAATAGATCACCTGGTCCAGCGGAATAAGCTCGATACCTTTTCGGGTTCGGGCACTGATGTGGCTGCGTGGGCCGTTACCGCTTTCGGCTGCCGGACGCGTCATGGCCGCCAATTGCACGCGGTTGGGGCGCTCGGCCTTTCTCAACGCTTCGATAAGGTGTTCAGGGCGAACGGGCTTGACCAGATAACCGACAGCGCTGACCTGAAAGGCATCCAGGGCAAATTCGTCATGTGCGGTACAAAAGACAACGGCAGGCGGTGCTTCACGCTCGCACAGCTTGGCCGCGACTTGCAGCCCGTCGATGCCTGGCATGCGGATATCCAGCAGCACGACATCTGGTTTGAGATTATCGATCAGCGCTAAAGCTTCTTCACCATTTGTGGCGCTGGGTTCAAGTACCCGGTAACCCTCGATTTCGCTGACCAATCGGCTCAGTCGCTCGCGGGCCAGGGGTTCGTCATCAACGATCAGGACATTCATATAGCTCTGGCTTCCTGCGTGAGTCTCGCACAAGGATAGCGTAGACAGGTGTAGTGACGACCGTCACGGCGCTCCACGCTCAGACTGGCGTATGGGCCAAAAAGTGCCGTAATGCGAGCACCGATATTTGTCAGGGCCTGTTGAGTACCGTTGGAAGTCTGCCGAGTGGCAACTTCTTCATAGGGATTGCTGACGCGCAATATGAACTCTCCCCCTTCGTAGTCTGCTTCGACCGTGACCACGCCCCCGTCGACTCGCGGGGCAATGCCATAAATCAAAGCGTTTTCCAGTAATGGCTGCAAGGTTAGCTGGGGAATCGGCAAGTCATCGGGAATTGCGCTCACCCTCCAGTCCAACTGTAGACGCTCGCCGAGACGATATTGCTCAATCGATAAATATCGTTTTGCCAAAGCCAGCTCCTCACCCCACGTTACCAGGCTCCCAGGCTTGGCAAGACTGGCACGAAACAGGTCGGAAAGATCCAGCACCGCCTGCTCGGCCTTGACCGGATTGCTGGCCACAAGGCTTGCGATGCTGTTGAGCGTATTGAACAGAAAGTGCGGTCGGATACGCGCCTGCAACGATTCGATCCTGGCTCGCAATTCGCCCTGTTGCTGCTTGCGCCACTGACTCTGCAGATAAAAGTAGCGCAGCATCAGTGCGGACATGATCAGGGCAATCAACGAATAGCGAATGTAGCGATCCACCATGCCGCCCACCGTGATCCTGCCGGTGAGCTGGCACACATCCGTCACCGCCGTGCACAGCAGCGTCAGGCCGACCACCAGCAGGCAGCCGAGCAGTCCGGCAAGTCCGGGTGAAAGGCGTGCCAGCCAGGGGCGCAGCCCGCAGAGCAGCGCGGCGGACAGCAGCACGATCCACTGCACGAACAGCGACATCAACGCCAGACGCACCCAGTCGAAACCCGCGCGCATCGGCTCAACCAGCACCAACACCAGAACCAGCAGTTCGGCCAGCACCACAAGCACGAGCAGGGCCTGCGGCAGGCACAGTTCGGGAAGGAAGAATTCTTTGCCGGGCCTACGCCCGGCGTCACGCTTTACAGGATCATCTCGCATCGGCTCAGTCTCGGCTCTGGCCGGGCCAGCGGCAAGCCATCCGGAAATAAAAAAGTGGCAACCCTGCTATGATCGCAACCGCCTGTGTGCCACGTATCGGGCACGCCACTTTCCGTAGAGCAACGAGCGAATCCATGAGCACCGACAAGACCAACCAGTCCTGGGGCGGCCGCTTCAGTGAACCCGTCGACGCGTTCGTCGCGCGCTTCACTGCCTCCGTCACCTTCGATCAACGCCTGTACCGCCACGACATCATGGGCTCCATCGCCCACGCCACGATGCTGGCCAAGGTCGGCGTTCTGACTGACGCCGAGCGCGACACGATCATTGAAGGCCTGAAGAGCATTCAGACCGAGATCGAAGCAGGCACGTTCGAGTGGCGCGTCGATCTGGAAGACGTGCACATGAACATCGAAGCGCGCCTGACCGACCGTATCGGCATCACCGGCAAGAAACTGCACACCGGTCGCAGCCGTAACGATCAGGTGGCCACCGACATTCGCTTGTGGCTGCGTGACGAAATCGACCTGATCCTGAGCGAAATCACTCGTCTGCAACAGGGTCTGCTGGGCCAGGCCGAGCGCGAAGCCGACACCATCATGCCGGGCTTCACGCATCTGCAGACCGCACAGCCGGTTACATTTGGTCACCATATGCTGGCCTGGTTCGAAATGCTCAGCCGTGACTACGAGCGCCTGGTGGATTGCCGCAAGCGCCTGAACCGCATGCCGTTGGGCAGCGCCGCACTGGCGGGCACCACTTACCCGATCGATCGCGAACTGACCTGCAAACTGCTGGGGTTCGACGCGGTTGGCGGAAACTCGCTGGACGGCGTGTCGGATCGCGACTTTGCCATCGAATTCTGCGCAGCAGCCTCCGTGGCAATGATGCACCTGTCGCGCTTCTCCGAAGAGCTGGTGCTGTGGACCAGCGCGCAGTTCCAGTTCATTGATCTGCCGGATCGTTTCTGCACCGGCAGTTCAATCATGCCGCAAAAGAAAAACCCGGACGTTCCGGAACTGGTGCGTGGCAAAAGCGGCCGCGTATTCGGCGCCCTGATGGGGCTGCTGACCTTGATGAAGGGCCAGCCGCTGGCCTACAACAAGGACAACCAGGAAGACAAGGAGCCGCTGTTCGACGCCGCCGACACCTTGCGTGACTCGTTGCGCGCGTTCGCCGACATGATCCCTGCGATCAAGCCGAAACACGCCATCATGCGTGAAGCGGCACTGCGCGGTTTCTCCACCGCAACCGACCTGGCCGACTATCTGGTACGCCGCGGCCTGCCGTTCCGCGACTGCCACGAGATTGTTGGCCACGCTGTGAAGTATGGCGTCGAGACCGGCAAAGATCTGGCTGAAATGAGCCTGGAGGAACTGCGCCAGTTCAGCGATCAGATCGAGCAGGATGTGTTTGCCGTGCTGACCCTGGAAGGCTCGGTGAACGCGCGTGACCACATCGGCGGCACAGCACCCGGGCAGGTGCGCGCTGCAGTGGTTCGCGGGCAGGCGTTGCTGGCGAGTCGCTGATCGTGCAAAGGCGCTGAGGTAAACATACCTCTCACTGGATAAATGCATATCCCGTGGGAGGCGGCTTGCCGGCGATGCGATTTCTGCAGCGCCCTGTCAGTGAATAGGCTGACGCCATCACGGTTGTCCGCGAATGCTGCATTTCAGACGCTGCGCTGGCGTCGGATGTGCCTGCTTTCGCGGACAAGCGCAGCGCCGCCCGGTCCGCTCCCACGGTAAAAATCGGCGCTGCCTAGCCTGCCGGCCTCACACGCGCCATGAACGTCGGCCAGTCTGCCTCTCTGTCAGCCGCCACCCGCTGCACATTCGGATTCAGTGCCAACCTCTCCAGCAAGCTTCGTGCTTTCGGCATGTCACCCAGAAAATCCTCATCGAACAACCGCTCGCCCACCTGCTGGGCCAGGTCGATGCTGTACAGAAAATACACATCCGCCACGCTGAACCGCTCGCCTGCCACGTAAGGCGCGAACCGGGCGCGCTGGGCCAGTGCGGCAACACCCTTGACCAGATCCCGGCGAGCCTTGGCCTTGAGGTCAGGCGGTGTCGGTCTGCCGCCAAAGATCACTTCGGCGTAGCAGACCCGCGCCGGCAACTCGATGTACAGCTCGATTTCCTTGGCGATGGTCCAGACCTGTGCCCGGGAAAACGGATCAGCAGGCAGCAGCGGCCGTTCTGGAAAGGTCTCTTCCAGGTAACGCAGAATGACGTCTGTCTCGCTGATGAAACCCTCGGCCGTTCCCAGCACCGGCACCTTGCCACGCGCGCTGACGGCGAGCACCTCGGGGCTTTGACAGCCGAACAGCGGCACGACCTCGAATGGCAACTGTTTCTCCAACAGCGCCAGCTTGACCATGTTGAAGTAGTTGCTTGATGCAAATCCATAAAGTTTCAGCATCGGCGGCCTCCTTGACCCTGTGTGCATAAGCCATTCACTGGCGACCCGAAGCCTATTCAATTAACTTTCAAAATCAATGACTTGTATCATTTTCGGCGATTTTAAAGACCGTTCCTACAAACAGACGTCGGGCACGTCCTGGCTGTCCGGATCATGGAATCCGGTTAGACTGCGAGCCTTTCCTGAGGAATCGCCATGACCGACGCTATCGACAATGATGAAGAAGAATTCGCCGCCTCGACCCTGATCGAAGCCATCGAAAACCAGATCGAGGCCGACAATCCTCCTGCCGCCAAGGCCACGTTCAACAAGCTGACGCTGGTCGGTTATGAGCGTGATAACATCCTCGAGATGATGGCTCATGTACTGGCCATCGAGATCGACGCCTTGCTGGATCAGGACCGCCCGTTCGACACCCAGTGGTACGAAACCGCCTTGCGCGCACTGCCCGAGCTGCCTCCAGAGAAGTAACCGGCCCCTCGATTCAAACCCTTCAGATATATGCTGCAAAGTTCAAGAGTGCTGGACTACACTGCAAATGCCCCGCTGACGCTACATCCTCCGGGGCTCTCACGCCAAGCCGGCTTCAGCGGTCATCCAGAACCGACGAGCGCAGCACGGACACGTCGATTCCAGAGCACACCCGCAGCCTGCGAGGTCGTACTACTACAAAAAGTCTGGAGCACCTATGTCGTATACCCCTGAGCTGGTTGCCGAACTGGAAATCCTTGCACTGTTCAATCTGGGCAATACCCAGGAAGGCCTCAAAGTCCATCACGTGGCCTCGCCCTCCGCTATTGCCGCTGCAAAAAGACTCTTTGAAAAAGGACTGACGACTCAGGTCGATGGCGGTTACCTCACCAGCCTGGGGCTTGAGGCTGCCGAGCACGCCCAGTCGTTGCTGACCATTCTGGATGTATCTAAAGAAGCTGCCTGATTAGCTGAGGGCCTGCCGCAAAAACACTGCCACAGGCCCTTCATTTATCGCGGCACCGGTCGATATAGAAAATTGGCGCCAGAATAACAACCCGACCGAACCTGCATTCTTTCGGCTGCAAACCTTCTTCGCCATCTTGCTCAGTAATTCCACGCCTGCCACAGGCCAGATGCCTTGAGTTGCGATGACGCGTAATCCTGAAATTCGCCCCGACCTGGATGAGGGCATTGACCGCAAGGTTCTCACCCAGCTGCGTAACCGGTTCCTGACTCTCAATGACGGGCGGTACGCGCGCGCCATTGAAGGAATGTCGACGCGCCAGCAAACCGTGCTGACCCTGTTGCCGTTGTTCTTTCATGTGAACCATCCGCTATTGCCGGGCTATGTCTCCAGCAGTACGCCTGCCGGTGTTTCCCATTACGAGCCCGACGCGCTGGTGCTGGCCGAAGCCCAGCGAATGACCCGTTCCTTCTCGTACAAGGTCAGGCACGGCAATCCTCCACAGCCCATCCACGGTCTGTTTCTGATGGGCAGCCTCGGCACGCTCGCGCAGGCCGAACAGAGCGACATGGACGTGTGGGTCTGCCACGACAGCGAACTGGAAGCTGACGCCGTCGCCGAGCTGCGCAAGAAATGCCAGGCGCTGGAAGCATGGGCCACGACCATGGGCGCCGAAGCGCATTTCTTTCTGATCGACCCGCAGCGTTTCAGGAAGGGGGATCGCGACACCCAACTCAGTTCTGACGATTGCGGCACAACCCAGCATTACCTGTTGCTCGACGAGTTCTACCGCACCGCCATCTGGCTCGCGGGGCGCACGCCTATGTGGTGGCTGGTGCCGGTCTACGAAGAGAACGGCTACGAGGATTACACCCACACGCTGTTGTCCAAGCGCTTCATTCGCGCCGACGAAGTCATCGATTTGGGGCCTATGGCGCAGATTCCGCCTGCCGAATTCGTCGGTGCCGGGCTCTGGCAACTGTTCAAGGCCATCGACTCACCTTACAAATCCGTTCTGAAGCTGCTGCTGATCGAGGTGTACTCCAGCGAGCACCCGGACGTTCAATGCCTGAGCATGCGTTTCAAGCAGGCCGTATTCGCCAACCGACTGGACCTGGACGAACTCGACCCCTATATGGTCGTGTATCGCCGGATCGAGGAGCACCTGCAGGCCCGCAAGGAGTCAGAGCGCCTGGAGCTGGTGCGACGCAGTCTCTACCTGAAGGTCAACAAGAAGCTCACCGGCCCGACGCGTCAGCGCAGTAACAGCTGGCAACGGCAGTTACTGGAGCGTCTGACACAGGAATGGGGTTGGGATGAACGTCAATTGGCGCTGCTCGACAGTCGCAGCCAGTGGAAAGTCCGCCAGGTCGCGCACGAACGTCGCGCACTGGTCAACGAGCTGAATTACAGCTACCGGTTCCAGACCCAGTTCGCCCGACTGCAGAGCACCGCCGACGCACTCAACGCTCGCGACCTGACGGTTTTGGGACGACGCCTGTATGCCGCATTCGAACGCAAGGCGGGCAAGGTCGAGTTCATCAACCCCGGCATCGCGCCTGACCTGGCCGAAGACACCCTGACGCTGGTGCACTCGCCGGACAAGCGCGAGCCCGGCAAGCATCAATGGGCGCTGTACAACGGCAGCCTGGGAACACACGAATGGGCGAATTTTTCTCCGATCAAGCGCAGTCGCGAGCTGCTCGACCTGTTGGCGTGGTGTCACCGCAACAATGTCATCGACGCCACGACCCGCATCGCACTGCATCCCGGTAGCAGCGACCTGAGTGAATTCGAGCTGTTCAATCTGCTCGGTGCCTTGCAACAGACCATCGAGCTGCCGCTGCCCGACGTCAGCGACGACGCCCTGTTGCGGCCAAGCGAACCCAGGGAAATACTGCTGTTGGTCAACGTGGGGGTCGATCCACTCAGGCATCACCGCGACTTGAATATCCTGATGACGACCGAGCGTACCGACTCGCTCAGTTATGCAGGCGTTCGGGAAAATCTGGTGCTCACGCTAGACCAGATCACCCTCAATAGCTGGAATGAAACGCTGGTCAATCGCTACGACGGCCCGCACGCACTGCTGGATTGCCTGAGCGAGCTGCTGAGCAGCTTGCCTCAGGGCGCAAATCAGCCACGCATCCATGTGCGCTGCTTCTGCCATAACCGGGCGCCCGCCATCGCCCAACGGGTTGAAGAACTGACCGATACCGCACGCTTGCTGCTCGCGCGGCGCCTCAACCATCGCTACCTGATTCAGGTGCAGCAGCAGTACCACATTCTGGAAATGGTCCCCGGCCAGGTCGGCCACGTGGTGGTCAACAGCTTGCCCGGGTTGTTCAAATACCTGGGTGAAGAGCAGCCCCACTACAGCCCGCTGCATTTGGACCCGCATGCACTGGACGGTCACGATCTGGCGTTGATCCTGCCGTTCGGGCAGCCGGAATGCATTCAGGTGTTCTACCGCGTCAGCGACGACGAGGCAGACCTGTACGTGCTGGATGAACACAACTCGCTCTGGCATCAACGCGTACCTTGGCACGACGAACAAAGCCTGCTGATGCCGTTGCAGCGCTTCTTTCATTCGCTGGTCTACCGTCGAGGCGCTTCACTGCCGCTGGACAACCCGGACGAACCGACCCTGCTGGAGACGCTCTACTATCAGCTCATGCCTTCCGGTGCGTCACGCGCACGCCGCATAGAACCACGCCGCGCCCCGACGGCGGCGGACAAGCCGTTCTATGACGTACAGGCCATCATCGAGGAAACCTCACCGGGACAACTGAACGTCACGCTGTACTGCGACAACAGCGAGTTCTCCGAGCTCGAATATGGCGATCAGTTGTATCAGGCGGTGGCTCGCCAGATTCTCGGCAAACGCCTGGAGCCCAAGCGCTATCGCTGCTACATCACCGATCTGGACCTTTCAGGCCTGCTCAATGACGGGCACGGCCAGAGCATCCTGTTCCTGCGCCACAAGGCCGAGCTGGAAAAACTGCTCAATGAGGCGATGGACGACGCGTGAGGTGTCGGATAAACACAAACCCCGTGGGAGCGAGCACCGTCAGCTTGAACTCCGCGCTGTACACAGATCCTGCCGGATAACACAAAACCCGTGGGAGCGAGCTTGCTCGCGAAGGCGATGCATCAGCCGCCGCCTCTTCAACGGATGTATTGCCTTATTCGCGAGCAAGCTCGCGACCACTGGCGGTCGATAAGCCCACAGGCTTACTGATACTCGCCTGCTGCTTCCGGCTGATACTCAACGGCGAGCAGCGTCAGCTTGAGGGTCTTGCCGCCCGGCGCGGGCCAGTCGATGTGTTGACCAACCTGCAAACCCAGCAGCGCAGAGCCCATCGGCGCCAGAACGGAAACGGTGCCCTCGGTGCCTGCATCCTGTGGATAAACCAGCTTGAGGTGATAGTCCTTGCCGCTGCCCTCTTCGCGGCAGTGCACACGAGAGTTCATGGTCACGACGCCTGCAGGGACTTCATCGTGGCCGACCACCTGTTCGGCGCGGTCCAGCTCGGCCTGCAACGCCAGGACACCTGGCGTGGAATCGTCCAGACTGTCGATCAGGTTCTCAAGACGCTGTACGTCGAGCCGGGTGAGGATGAGTGAAGGTGCAGTGTTCATGATCGGGGCAGACTCCTTTTTCCGCGCGTGATAAAAGCAAAACCCCGCCGAGCTGGGCGGGGTTTTGACGGGCCTCCCTATCAAGAGAAGCAGGTTCTGACACTAACACAGTGCAATAAATACACAACCCGACGGGACGTCAGCCTGCGGCATGACCTGTTTCAGCGTGAGAACGACGCCGCTCGGCTTCATGGCGGATCTGGCGTCGGCGCTCATCATCGGCCGAGCGCCACTCGCGAATGTCTTCAACATGACGAAAGCATCCCAGGCAGACCTTGTGCTCATCCAGCCGGCACGTACTGATGCATGGCGAGGGCACGGCGGGGCTGACGTTGCTATACAGCGGTTTGGGCGGCCTGACGGCAGCAGGCTGAGGGGTCTGGCTCACGATCAGATCTCGTCGAAATCCAGCTCGACACCGGCCTGTTCCAGCGTCATGCGGGCGAGCATCTCGCTCAGCAGCTCATCGCTGGTGTCGCAGGTCCAGCGGCTGTGTTCTTCGTCGTAATCGAAGTGGAAACCACCTGAACGCGCTGCCAGCCACATCTGGCGAAGCGGTTCCTGACGGCTGAAAATCAGTTGGGAGCCGTTTTCGAACTTGACGGTCAACACACCGGCCGAGTTTTCAAGATCCACGTCCAGGCCACTCTCGTCGAACACATCTTCCAGATTTTGCTGGGTCGCATCGACCAGGTCGTGAAAGCGGGCTTCGGTCAAACTCATTGCGGGAACCTCGGAAAGTGTCTGCTGAAAGCGCAGTGGGGCAAGATACGGATGCCATTCGGCAAATGCAAAGCATACCCGTCATTGGCATGACTGAACGCGATAATCCGGCGTGACAGGTCAATACCTTCACTGCCGCGTCAAAAGCCCGCCGGACGGGAGGAGCCCTGCATAGGCAAGCCGTCGGGTGGCCGGTATACTCGGGCGCAATTAATGCTTTTACAAAGGATTTCGCCATGAAGCGCCTGATCTCTTCGCTTGCTGCGCTCGTCGCGGTCGCTTGTCTTGTTACAGCCTGTGGTCAAAAAGGCCCGTTGTATCTGCCGGATGACACCAAGTCCCCCGATGAACAAGCCAAATCGCAATCGCACAAGCATCTTTAAGGGAATTACATGGACGCTTTCAACTACCGCGACGGTGAGCTGTTCGCGGAAGGTGTAGCTTTGTCTGCCCTCGCCGATCGCTTTGGCACGCCGACCTACGTCTACTCCCGCGCTCACATCGAAGCACAATACCGCGCCTACACCGACGCACTGGACGGCATGCCGCACCTAGTGTGTTTCGCCGTCAAAGCCAACTCCAACCTGGGCGTGCTCAATGTCCTGGCCCGCCTCGGTGCCGGTTTCGACATCGTCTCGCGTGGCGAACTGGAGCGCGTGCTGGCCGCTGGCGGCAAGGCAGAGAAGATCGTGTTTTCCGGCGTCGGCAAGACCCGTGAAGACATGCGTCGTGCGCTGGAAGTCGGCGTCCACTGCTTCAACGTCGAATCCACCGACGAGCTTGAACGCCTGCAGACCGTCGCCGCCGAGCTGAACGTGCGTGCGCCGATCTCGCTGCGCGTCAACCCGGATGTCGATGCGGGTACCCACCCGTACATCTCCACAGGCCTCAAGGAAAACAAGTTCGGCATTGCCATCGCAGACGCTGAAGACGTTTACGTGCGCGCCTCGCAACTGCCGAACCTTGAAGTGATCGGCGTCGACTGCCACATCGGCTCACAGCTGACCACGCTTGCGCCTTTCATCGATGCGCTGGATCGTTTGCTGGACCTGGTCGATCGTCTGGGCGATTGCGGCATTCATCTGCACCACATCGATCTGGGTGGCGGCCTGGGTGTTCGCTACCGCGACGAAGAACCGCCGCTGGCGGCGGACTACATCAAGGCCGTGCGCGAACGCCTGGCCGGCCGTGATCTGGGCCTGCTGTTCGAACCGGGGCGCTTCATCGTGGCCAACGCAGGTGTCCTGCTGACCCGCGTCGAATACCTCAAGCACACCGAGCACAAGGACTTCGCCATCGTCGATGCGGCCATGAACGACCTGATACGCCCAGCGCTGTACCAGGCCTGGATGGACGTCACGGCCGTGCGCCCGCGCGACGGCGCTGCACGCGCGTATGACATCGTCGGACCGATCTGCGAAACCGGTGATTTCCTGGCCAAGGGCCGGGAGCTGGCACTGGCCGAAGGCGATCTGCTGGCCGTGCATTCGGCCGGGGCCTATGGCTTTGTCATGAGCTCGAACTACAACACGCGTGGCCGTGCTGCCGAAGTACTGGTGGACGACACGCAGGCCTTTGAAGTGCGTCGTCGCGAAACCGTGGCCGAGCTGTTCGCTGGCGAAAGCCTGCTGCCGGAGTAACCCCATGCTGCTGCGTTTTACCAAAATGCACGGGCTGGGTAACGACTTCATGGTCCTGGACCTGGTCAGTCAGCACGCGCATATTCTGCCCAAGCACGCCAAACAGTGGGGCGACCGGCACACCGGTGTGGGCTTCGATCAACTCCTGCTGGTCGAAGCACCGAACAACCCGGACGTGGACTTTCGCTACCGCATCTTCAATTCCGACGGTTCGGAAGTCGAGCAATGCGGCAACGGCGCACGCTGCTTTGCACGTTTCGTGCTCGATAAGCGCCTGACCGCCAAAAAACAGATCCGCGTCGAAACCAAAAGCGGCATCATTGAGCTGGATATCCGTAGCGACGGACAGATCAGCGTCAACATGGGCCCGCCGCGCCTGATTCCGGACGAGATTCCATTTCAGGCCGCAGCCCAGGCGACCAGCTACACCGTCGATGTTGACGGACAGAGCGTTGAACTGGCCGCCGTCTCGATGGGCAATCCCCATGCGGTACTGCGCGTGGATGACATCAATAATGCGCCGGTTCATGAGCTGGGCCCGAAGATCGAACATCACCCGCGCTTTCCCGCACGGGTTAACGTAGGGTTCCTGCATGTCGTGGATCGCCAGCGCGCACAATTGCGGGTCTGGGAGCGTGGTGCAGGGGAAACCCAGGCGTGCGGCACCGGCGCTTGCGCTGCTGCAGTGGCCGCCATTACCCAGGGCTGGATGATGTCGCCGCTGTTGATCGACCTGCCTGGCGGGCGGCTGTCCATTGAATGGGCAGGCCCGGGGCATCCTGTGATGATGACAGGCCCGGCCGTCAGGGTTTACGAAGGCCAGGTTCGTCTTTAAGTGAGCAAATGCGATGACTGATCAGCCTCAAGCTTCAACCGGCACCCCCAGCGAATCGCCTGCCGATAGCGCAGCGCCAAACCTTGAAGCAGAGGCGGTCATCGCTTTTCTGCTGCAGCATCCTGACTTCTTTGCCGAGCACGACGAACTGCTGGTGTCGATGCGCATCCCGCACCAGCGTGGCGACACGGTTTCGCTGGTCGAGCGCCAGCTAAAACTGCTGCGCGAGCGAAATATCGAAATGCGTCATCGCCTGTCACAACTGATGGATGTCGCAAGGGACAATGACCGGCTGTTCGAAAAGACACGCCGCCTGAACCTTGCACTGATGGACGCCACCAGCCTGGATGAGATTGTCATCGCGGTCGAAGACAGCCTGCGTCAGGACTTCCAGGTGCCCTATGTCAGCCTGATTCTGTTCAGCGACAATCCCATGCAGGTCGGGCGTTGGGTCAGCAGCGCAGAAGCGCAGAAGGCCATCGGTGGACTGATCGGTGAAAAGGTCGTGTGCGGTGCCTTGCGTGAACACGAACTGGCTTTCCTGTTCGGCGCAGAACAAGGCAAGGAAGTCGGCTCGACGGCCATCGCCAGCCTCAACCACCTGGGCCTGCACGGCGTGCTGGCCATCGGCAGCCGTGACCCGCAGCATTACAAAAGCTCGGTAGGAACGCTGTTTCTCAGTTATATCGCTGACGTCTTGAGCCGCCTGTTGCCACGCTTCGCCCACTCGCTGCGTTCGGTCCGCTAGCCATGGAACAGCATCTGGACGCCTACTGCATGCACCTGCGCAGTGAGCGGCAGGTGTCTCCTCATACGCTGGAAGCCTATCGGCGCGACCTGGACAAGGTGCTGGCCTTCTGCAAGAAAGCCGGGCTGTCGAACTGGACTGCACTGGACATTCAGCACCTGCGCAGCTTTACGGCCCGCCAGCATCAGCACGGACAGTCCTCGCGCAGCCTTGCACGCATGCTGTCGGCCGTGCGCGGCTTCTACAAATACCTGAACCGCGAAGGCGCGTGCGAACACGATCCTGCAAACGGGCTATCCCCGCCCAAAGGCGAACGCCGCCTGCCCAAGACGCTGGACGCCGACCGAACCTCACAACTGCTGGATGGCGGCGTCGAGGATGACTTCATGGCCCGTCGCGATCAGGCCATTCTGGAGTTGCTGTACTCCTCGGGCTTGCGCTTGTCAGAACTGACCGGGCTGAACCTTGAGCAACTGGACCTTCGCGACGGCCTGGTGCAGGTGCTCGGCAAAGGCAGCAAGACCCGTTTGTTGCCTGTGGGCAGCAAGGCCCGTCAGGCGCTGGAAGCCTGGCTGCCGCTGCGAGCACTGGCCAATCCGAAAGACGATGCAGTGTTCATCAGCCAGAAAGGCACGCGCCTGGGGCCTCGTGCGGTGCAGAGCCGGGTCAAGGCGGTCGGTGAGCGCGAACTGGGCCAGAACCTGCACCCGCACATGCTGCGCCACTCCTTCGCCAGCCATCTGCTGGAGTCATCGCAGGACTTACGGGCCGTCCAGGAGCTGCTGGGCCATGCCGATATCAAGACCACCCAGATATATACACACCTGGATTTCCAGCATTTGGCTACTGTTTATGACAGCGCCCATCCACGCGCCAAACGCAAAGGATCTGTAGATGATTAAGCTGGTGACTTTCGATCTGGACGACACCCTGTGGGACACTGCGCCCGCGATAGTGGGTGCCGAAGCGGCACTGCGCGACTGGCTGGCCGAGCACGCCCCCAGGCTCGGCCCCGTGCCCGTGGAACATCTGTGGGAGATCCGGTCGCGCCTGATAGAGGCCGATCCTTCTCTCAAGCACCGAATCAGCGCCCTGCGCCGCCGTGTGCTTTTTCACGCGCTGGAAGACACCGGTTACGACGCCGACGAGGCACAGGACCTGGCCGACCAGGGCTTCGAAGTCTTTCTGCACGGACGCCATCAGGTGCAGGTCTTCCCTGATGTGCAACCCACGCTGGAAATCCTCGCCAAGACTTTCACGCTGGGTGTGATCACCAATGGCAACGCCGACGTGCGCCGTCTGGGCCTGGCCGACTACTTTTCCTTCGCGCTGTGTGCCGAGGATCTGGGCATCGGCAAGCCGGACCCTGCACCGTTCCTGGAAGCCTTGCGGCGCGGTAATGCGAATGCCAGTGCCGCTGTACATGTCGGCGATCACCCCAGCGACGACATCGCCGGAGCCCAGCGCGCCGGTATGCGTGCCATCTGGTACAACCCGCAAGGCAAGGCCTGGGATGCCGATCAGTTGCCGGACGCGGAAATTCATAACCTGTCGCAATTGCCCGAAGTCCTGGCGCGCTGGGCCTGAGGCCAGCGGACTGCGCTCAAACAGCAGACAAGAAAAAGCCCGCAGCGACGGCGGGCTCGTTCTCATACGACATCTGCTGCCTTAGATAGGGCGGCTGCCGTATTTGTTGTCAGGCTTCTTGGGCGGATCGGCAACCACGTTGGCTTCCACTTCCTGCACCTTGCCGCCACGCGCCAGGAATTCTTCCATCGCACGCGCAAGAGCATCACGCTCCTTGTTCTTGGCTTCTACACTGGGCAGCTCATCGACCGAAACTGCAGCCTTGGCCTTGCCTTTGGCAACCGGTGCCGAAACCTCGGCATCGTCTACCTCGACAGCGTCGTCGTCGGTGGCGGCAACAAGACCTTCGTCGCCATCCTCCTCGCCTTCCAGGTCGTCTACCAGATCGTCATTGTCGTTGTCGTCGTCGCTCATGTTCTACCTCATGACTTGCGAAAGCAGATTTAGTTATAGCCCAACAGCCTCAAACGCCTGAGACCGCCGGAAAAATCAATAACCACTGACCCCAGCGGTTATATCCATTCACCCTGAAGAGTGGCCTGGACGTTACGAGTACCACCCGACTCTCGATGTTCGCCCAGATAAATACCTTGCCAGGTGCCCAGCGCCAATCGCCCTGCCGAAACCGGCAACAACAACTGGCAGCCAAGGAGACTGGCCTTGAAGTGCGCGGGCAAGTCATCAGGGCCTTCGTCGTTGTGTTCATAACCGTCGACACCCTGAGGCACCAGCCGGCTGAAAAAACGCTCGAAGTCACGACGTACCGCCGGATCGGCATTCTCGTTGACGGTCAGCGAGGCCGAGGTATGTTGCAGCCATAAGTGCAGCAGTCCGACTCGACATTCGCGCAGCTGGGGCAAGCCTGCCAGTATCTCGTCAGTGACCAGATGAAACCCGCGTGGCCTTGCCCGCAGCGTAATTCTGGCTTGATGCCACATACCATTCTCCGCACCTTCGGCGCGCATTCTAACTCGCCTGAGAAAAAAGCAAAGCGCGCAATAAACCAGCTTCACCGCACATTAACGAAGACAAACAGAACAACCTCACACGCGCCGCGTCAGAGCGCCCAAATCATTGACGCAGGCAAACCAGTGACAGCAGAAAATCTCGATTTATCCACAACCGCCAGACAAAAAAATGCCCGGAAACCGGGCATTTTTTGTTTACAGCGCGGCGGCTCGTTACAAGTTGTAGCCACGCTCGTTGTGTTGCGCAAGGTCCAGACCCACAGACTCTTCCTCATCGGTGACACGCAGACCCATCACCGCGTCCAGCACCTTGAGGATCACGAAGGTCACAATGGCCGTGTAGATGACCGTAAACGCGACGCCTTTGAACTGAATCCAGACCTGAGCGCCAATGTCGGTCACCGTGCCGAAGCCACCCAGTGCAGGGGCTGCGAAGACGCCGGTCAGGATCGCACCGACGATACCGCCGATACCGTGAACGCCGAAGGCATCCAGGGAATCGTCGTAGCCCAGCTTGCGTTTCAGGCTGGTGGCGCAGAAGAAGCAGATGACGCCTGCCACCAGACCAATGATCAGCGCGCCCATCGGACCTACGGTGCCGGCCGCTGGCGTGATCGCCACCAGACCTGCAACCACACCCGAGGCGATGCCCAGAGCACTTGGCTTACCGTGGGTCAGCCATTCAGCGAACATCCAGCCCAGCGCAGCAGCAGCGGTCGCGATCTGGGTGACCAGCATCGCCATACCGGCAGTGCCGTTGGCCGCAGCAGCGGAACCTGCGTTGAAACCGAACCAGCCTACCCACAGCATTGCCGCGCCGATCAGGGTGTAACCCAGATTGTGCGGGGCCATCGGGGTGGTCGGGAAACCTTTACGCTTGCCCAGCACCAGGCAGGCAACCAGGCCAGCAACACCGGCGTTGATATGCACGACGGTACCGCCTGCGAAGTCCAGAACGCCCCAGTCCCACATCAGGCCACCGACGCCGCCCCAGACCATGTGGGCGATTGGCGCGTAGACCAGCGTGAACCAGATCGCCATGAAGATCAGCATCGCGGAGAACTTCATACGCTCTGCGAAAGCACCGACGATCAGCGCAGGGGTGATGATTGCAAAGGTCATCTGGAAGGTGACGAACACCGCCTCAGGGAACAATGCCGCAGCGCCGGTAATGCTCGATGGCGTGATACCCGCCAGGAACGCTTTACCCATGCCGCCGAAGAAGGAATTGAAGTTGACGACGCCAGCTTCCATACCGGTGGTGTCAAACGCGATGCTGTAGCCGTAAACGACCCACAGGATGCTGATCATGCCGGTGATGGCGAAACACTGCATCATCACAGACAGGATGTTTTTCGAGCGAACCATGCCGCCGTAAAACAGCGCGAGGCCAGGGATGGTCATGAACAGGACCAGAGCGGTCGCCGTCAACATCCATGCGGTATCACCGGAATTGAGCACGGGCTCGGCCACTGGGTCAGCCGCCAGGGCCAGACCAGGTACTGCAAGGGACAACAGGGCTCCTAGCCCTGCGAATTGACGCAGAGTCATATTGTTTTCTCCTGGGGCGTTGGGGTTTTGGCGGCTTAAATAGCGTCGGTATCGGTCTCGCCGGTACGGATGCGGATGGCCTGTTCCAGATTGACCACGAAGATCTTGCCGTCACCGATCTTGCCGGTGTTGGCGGCCTTGGTTATAGCCTCGATGACGCGATCCAGATCCTTGTCATCGATGGCAACATCGATCTTCACTTTAGGAAGGAAGTCGACTACGTATTCAGCACCGCGATAAAGCTCAGTGTGACCTTTCTGACGACCGAAGCCTTTGACTTCAGTAACGGTGATGCCCTGCACGCCGATTTCAGACAACGACTCGCGCACGTCATCCAATTTGAACGGTTTGATGATGGCAGTGACTAGCTTCATGAAAACTTTCTCCCGAATTTGGTGGACTTGCCCCAGGAAAACAAACCCGACTCAAGTCTAAGCGCAGTGCCTGGCTTTGTAACGCGCCGGTCGCCTGATCAGGCCTGACCGACTCCAGAAAACCGCTTCTGACGAAACACTTCCCCGCTCCGCCTGCCGCACTGCATTCGTCACAGCGACTGCATCAGTGCATGGGTCATAAGCCACTAAGCAGAAAGCTTGCCATCTCGTGAATATTCATCAAATACAGGCCCTTGAGCCATTTGGCACGCACCACAGCCGCCTTGATGCGCGGCGAATGCACAAGCATGGTGCGCACGTGCACGCCCATGCGCGCCATAAACGTGCACTGCCGCCCGCCTGAATTGACTGTAGCCCCTGCGTGCTACACTGCCGCCCATCTGATTCAGGAAAACCACCATGCTCGCGCCCAAAGATTTCCTCGACGCCCTCAGCGGCCACGCCTCGCGCCTGTTCAACGGCGAAACCCCCGTGCCCCGCGGCGAATTCGAAACCCAGTTCAAGGCCCTGCTGCAAAGCGGCTTCAGCAAACTGGATCTGGTCAGCCGCGAAGAGTTCGACAGCCAGATGGCCGTCCTCGCCCGCACCCGCGCCCGTCTGGAGGCGCTGGAAGCCAAGATGGCGGAGCTTGAAGAGAAAATGGGACCGGCTGACAAGGCTGAGTGACGGGTCAGCGCCGGGTCAGGTCGTCAGGCGCAGTGGGCCAGACACCTGACCTGATCGCGAATCTGCGCGCCCTTCTCGATCTCTGCCTTGCGCAGGTCATAAGTCAGCTGCAGGTTCAACCAGAACTCGGGGCTGGTATCAAGACATACGCCCAGACGCAGCGCTACATCCGCGCTCACGCCCCTTCGCTGTAACACGATGTCATTGACTGTCGGTGTTGAAACATTCAGCGCCCGAGCCAAGGCAGCGGCGGTAAGGCCCATGGGTTCGAGGTATTCCTCTTTCAGAACCTCGCCGGGATGAACGGGGCGCATTCCATTTTTGGTCATTGTTGCACCTTAGTGGTAATCGACAATTTCAACGTCCTCGGGGCCGTTCTCGCCCCAAACGAAGCAAATTCGAAACTGAGCATTGATACGTATGCTGTGCTGACCGCGACGATTGCCATCAAGCGTCTCAAGCCGGTTACCCGGCGGAGATCGAAGGTCCGACAGCAGGACTGCGGCGTCCAGCATTGCGAGCTTTCGTTCTGCAACCGTCCTTAGCGCAGGCCATAGTCGGGTCCTGCCATTTTGAAATAACCCTTTCGTATCGGCGCATTTAAAACTCACAATCATGATTAAAGCTTAACGTTATTCGTTAAGAAAGCACTTTATTCTTCCACCACTCTGCATCCAATACGACGCATCGCAAGAGGCTGTAGGAATGCGTCCTTTTTAATCACAGTGTCCTGTCCTCGTGCTCACCGCCATCCCTCGTTCGCTGAGGGTCTGACGTTGCGTTCCGGCAATGACGCACGTTGAGCTCAGCGGACAGATCACGCCTGCAGTCTATCCGTAGCCCTCATTAACACCCTGTATCCATTCCCCACCTGCCCTTCATCCCCGAATGACGCACGATAACGCCCCGTCGCTCATATCAAGGAATGATCCATGTCGCTGGCCATCGTCCATAGTCGTGCCCAGGTCGGGGTTGAAGCCCCGGCGGTTACTGTTGAAGCGCATCTGGCCAACGGGCTGCCCACGCTGACGCTCGTCGGGTTGCCTGAAGGGGCGGTCAAGGAGAGCAAGGACCGGGTGCGCAGTGCCATTCTCAATTCCGGGCTGGATTTTCCGGCGCGGCGTATCACGCTCAATCTCGCACCTGCCGATTTGCCCAAGGATGGCGGCCGGTTTGATCTGGCGATCGCGCTGGGTTTGCTGGCAGCCAGTGGGCAGGTGCCGTTGACGGCGTTGCAGGATGTCGAGTGCCTGGGGGAGTTGGCGCTGTCGGGGGGTATTCGGCCGATTCAGGGCGTGTTGCCCGCCGCACTGGCCGCGCGTGCGGCGGAGCGGACGTTGATCGTGCCAGCCGTTAACGCCGAGGAGGCGTGCCTGGCCTCGGGCTTGCGGGTCATTGCGGTGAATCATTTGCTGGAGCTGGTGGCGCACTTCAACGGGCGCACGCCGATTGCGCCGTATCAATCCAGTGGCTTGCTGCATCAGTCCAGGCCTTACCCGGACCTCAGCGAAGTGCAGGGGCAGACGGCGGCGAAGCGCGCGTTGGTGGTCGCTGCTGCCGGAGCCCATAACCTGTTGTTCAGCGGCCCACCCGGCACGGGCAAGACGCTGCTTGCCAGTCGCCTGCCCGGTCTGTTGCCACCGCTGGATGAGTACGAAGCGCTGGAAGTAGCGGCCATTCAGTCGGTCGCCAGCCAGGTGCCGCTGACCAGTTGGCCGCAGCGTCCGTTCAGGCAACCGCACCACTCGGCGTCCGGGCCGGCGCTGGTCGGTGGTGGCAGTCGTCCGCAGCCGGGCGAAATCACACTGGCGCATCATGGCGTTTTGTTCTTGGATGAGTTGCCGGAGTTCGACCGTCGCGTGCTGGAGGTCCTGCGCGAGCCGCTGGAGTCCGGCCATATCGTGATTTCCCGCGCGCGGGATCGGGTGCGGTTTCCAGCACGTTTTCAGTTGGTCGCGGCGATGAACCCGTGTCCATGCGGTTATCTGGGTGAGCCCACCGGTCGCTGCCGCTGCTCCACCGAACAGGTGCAGCGCTATCGAAACAAACTGTCCGGCCCGCTGCTGGACCGCATCGACCTGCACCTGACCGTTGCGCGTGAAACCACCTCACTCAATCCCGGCCCGTCTACCGGCGACACCACAGCCAGCGCGGCTGCCGTCGTTGCGCAGGCCCGCGACCGACAGAATCGTCGCCAGGGCTGCGCCAACGCTTTCCTCGACCTTCCTGCCCTGCGCCAGCATTGCGCGCTGTCGAGTGCTGATGAGACCTGGCTGGAAACGGCATGCGAGCGCTTGACGCTATCGCTGCGCTCGGCGCATCGGCTGCTGAAGGTGGCGCGAACCCTGGCGGACCTGGAGCAGTCAGAGACGATCAATCGCAGTCATTTGGCAGAGGCGTTGCAGTATCGGCCTGCGAGTGGGTGAGAAGGCATGGAATCATCTGCTCTACAGATGAAAGCACTCGCAACATCTGCTGAGAGGACAGGCTCGCAAACGACTGATATCGCTTATCCCCCTGAATCCCCCTGAATCCCCGAGCATTGCGCCTTCAAATCCGAAAAGACCATGCCAGCAAATACCACCGGCATGGTCGCATCAGAATTAAAGCAAGCGACCCCTCACCGAAACCGATCAACCTCTCTGCGCAACTCTGCCGCCAGCGCGCTCAGTTCTTCAGCCGTGATAGCCAGATTGGAAACCACTTCGCGCTGTTCGCTGTTGGCCATGGCGATGCTTTGCAGGTTGCTGCTGAGCATGGTGGCGGTGCTGCTCTGCTCTTGAGTCGCGGTGGTGATGGCCGCGAACTGGTGACCGGCGGAGCGGCTTTGTTCGTCGATCTGGGCCAGGGCCGAGGCGACTTTAGCGTTGAGCGACAGCCCTTCCTGCATCAGCACGTTGCCTTGTTGCATGGTGTTGATGGCGTTGCCGGTTTCCTGCTGGATGCTGGCAATCATGACGGAGATTTCGTCGGTGGCCTTGCGGGTGCGCGAGGCCAGGCTGCGGACTTCGTCGGCGACCACGGCAAAACCGCGACCTTGTTCACCGGCGCGTGCGGCCTCGATGGCGGCGTTGAGGGCCAGCAGGTTGGTCTGGTCGGCAATCGAAGTAATCACCCCGACGATGCTGCCGATTTCCTGCGAGCGCTGGCCCAGGGTGTCGATCACGGTCGCGGTGCTGCTCAGCGACGTGGCGATCTGCTGCAGTGACGAGGAGGCTTCTTCCATGGAGGTACGGCCGATGCGGGTCTGTTGCGCGTTGTCCTGCGCCAGTCGCTCGGTGTTGCCCATGTTGTCGGCGATGTTCATCGACGTTGCGCTGAATTCTTCAACCGCGCCCGCCATGCTGGTGATCTCGCCGGACTGCTGCTCCATACCTTCGTAAGCGCCGCCGGACAGGCCGGACAAGGCGTGAGCACGGGTGCTGACTTCCTGCGCGGCGGTGCGGATGTGCGACACCATCGAGGAGAGCGCTTCGCTCATCTTATTGAAGCTGCCCGACAACTGACCGATTTCGTCGTTGCTGGTGATGTTCAGACGCACACTCAGGTTGCCCGCGCCCAGTTCATCGGCCTGACGTACCAGCTCGGACAGCGGGCGCAGTTTGCTGCGCAGCAGCCAGATGGCGCTGATAACGGCGATGAGCATGGCCAGCAGGCTACCAATGGCCAGTTGCGTGCCGACGTCCCAGGTCACTGCGCTGATTTCGCTGCGGGGCATGCTGGCAATGACAGTCCATGGACCGCCCGCGAAGGGCTGGCCAACGCTGTAGAAATCCTGTTTGCCGTCATTCCAGAACTGGGCCTTGCCCGGTTTGCTGGCGAGATCGACGACCGCCTTGGCGGCATCTTCAGGCGACTGGATGCCGGCAGGCGGGACCAGCCAGGTGCCCTTGTCATCCAGCAGCGCCAGCGAACCGGTGGTGCCGATGCGGAAGTTTTTCAGGTTATCGAACTGGGTTTTCTGCGCATCGGTGTAGTCAAACCCCACAAACAGCGCCGCAATGATCTTGCCACTGCCGTCGCGAACCGGGCTGTACTGGGTCATGTAGTAGCGATCAAACAACATTGCCTTGCCTACATAGCCCTGGCCGGACATCAGGCGCTCATAAGCAGGCGCCTTGCGATCGAGCATCGTGCCGATGGCGCGTGTGCCGTCCTGCTTGCTCAGCGAGGTGCTGATGCGGATGAAGTCATCGCCGCTGCGCACGAAAATAGTTGCCACGCCCGCTGTAAGCCGACGGAACTCATCCACTTCGGTAAAGTCATTATTGAGCACCGCATCACGCAGAAACAGGCCTGGGGTCTGCTTACCGGCGACAGTGACGGGCTTGTCCGCCTGCAGCGTCAGGCCGTCGGAGAAGCGTTTTTCGAACAACCCGCTCAAGCGCTGAGTGCTGTCGCGCAGGGTGCTGTGAAAAGTGTTGATCTGATCGGCAAGCAGTCTTGCCTCACTCGACATGTGATCTTCACGGATGACCAGATTGGATGCGTCCAGAGACCTCAACGCGAACAGCGTACTGCCGCTGATGACGATGGCCAGGATCACAGCCAGGGCGATACCGAGTTGCGTCGCAATTCGGGTACGGGGCTTGGACATAGGGGCTCCATGCCGAATGACCTGCGCCAGATCCGTGGCCAGTCATTCAGCAAACGTTAGTTAGAGGTTGTACCGTTTGCGAGAAACGGCTCTTAAGCAGAGCTTCGGCCAACAAGAACGATACTTGAGCATCGCGTGTGGGCTTTAGTAAAGATGGCATTTTCGCACTATGCGCGACGTATTAGTGCAAAATTTCAACTAACGGCAATTCCATTGCTTTCACTTCGGCCTGCAGAAAGTCGCTCAAACGCCGCAACCGCTCTGCACCGGGCCTTGTACGTGGCCAGACCAAATAGTAGTTTTCCCCACTGGCCACCGCCGTGCGCCATGGCAAACTGAGCCGGGACTGCGCCACGTCTTCGGCGACCATCAGCAAATCGCCCATCGACACGCCATACCCGCGCGCTGCCGCAATCATTCCCAGTTCAAGCGTGTCGAACACCTGGCCGCCCTTGAGCGACACCTTGTCGCCCAGCCCCATGCGGTTGAGCCAGGTGCGCCAGTCGCGACGGTCTGGCGTGGGGTGCAACAGTTCGGCTTTGGCCAACCGCTCGACGTTCCACGGCGGATCCTTCAGCAAGGTCGGAGCGCCCACGGGGATCAGCCATTCCGCAAACAGCAGCGTGGATTCCCAGTCGGCCGGAAAATGCCCATGACTGAGCAGGATCGCGCAGTCGAACGGCTCCTGCGCAAAGTCCACCGCATCAATGTCCATCCACGCGCTGGTCAGTTGCACTTCATTACCCACCTGCAGGTGACGAAAACGACTGAGCCGCGCCAACAGCCAGCGCATGGTCAGGGTGGACGGCGCTTTCATGCGCAGAATGCCTTCTTCGGTCTGCAACGTACTGCACGCTCGCTCCAGCGCCAGAAACCCGTCCCGCACGCCAGGCAGCAACGCCCTCGCCGCCTCGGTCAGTTGCAGGTTGCGCCCGTTGCGCTGAAACAATCGGCAGCCAAAGTGCTCTTCCAGCGTACGAATATGGCGGCTTACCGCACTCTGCGTGATGGAAAGCTCTTCTGCTGCGCGAGTGAACGAGGTGTGCCTGGCCGCAGCTTCGAATGCACGTAGTGCATACAGAGGGGGAAGACGACGAGACATGTGCAGTTTCCTGAGGGGCCAGGCAACTACTGTACTGCAAACAGCTTCGCATGAGTTTTAGTCATGCCCAGTATCGGATTTATCGCTTTGTGCTGATGACCGTAAATGCCGACAATAAGCGGCTCATCAGTTCATCTGCCGTAGAGCACCGCCATCATGCAACAGCCCGCCCTCAAAGAACTCTGGATCATCCTGCGCCTGGCCGGGCCGCTTATCGCCTCGCAAATGGCGCACATGCTGATGGTGTTCACCGACACGGTGATGATGGGCAAGATCGGGCCTGAAGCCTTGGCGGGCGGCGGTCTGGGCGCTGCGACCTACAACTTCATTTCGTTTTTCTGCGTGGGGGTGATGGCGGCGGTCGGTACGCTGGTGTCGATCCGTCACGGCGCTGGCGACACCGAGGGCGCAACCCGCCTGACGCAAGCCGGGCTGTGGCTGGCGTGGGGCATGGCGCTGGTGGCGGCGCTGATCCTCTGGAATCTGGAACCCATCCTGCTGCAATTCGGCCAGGCCGAAGCCAACGTGCACATGGCAGCTCAGTTTTTGATCACGCTGCCGCTGGCCTTGCCCGGCCTGCTGAGCTTCATGGCCCTGCGTGGTTTTACCAGCGCGCTGGGTCGGGCAAGGCCCGTCATGATCATCAGCCTGATCGGTGCCGTCGCTAACTACGCGCTCAACTACGTGCTGATTCACCAATGGTTTGGCCTGCCCAATCTGGGGCTGATGGGCATCGGACTGGTGACAGCCATCGTGACCAACTGCATGGCGCTTGCCTTGGCGCTGCACATCGGTCGACACCCGGCCTACGCGGCATACCCCATTCGCAAGGGCTTATCCCGGCTCTCGCGCAGCCATCTGAGTGAGTTGTGGCGTCTGGGTCTGCCGATCGGCGGAACCTACGCTGTCGAGGTCGGGCTCTTCACCTTTGCCGCGTTCTGCATGGGTGCGATGGGCAGCACTCAGATGGCTGCGCACCAGATCGCCCTGCAGACGGTGTCCATGGCGTTCATGGTGCCGGTCGGGATTTCCTACGCCGTGACCATGCGCATTGGGCATCATTACGGCGCAGGCAATATGCTGATGGCCCGCACGGCCGGACGTCTGGGGATTGGGTTTGGTGGCACCATTATGCTGCTGTTCGGCCTGCTGTTCTGGCTGGCGCCGCATCAGATCATCGGCCTGTTTCTGGACATCAACGACCCGGCGTTCGCCGACATTGTGGTCATGGCCGTGCACCTGCTGGCCATCGCGGCCTGGTTCGAGTTCTTCGACGGCACGCAGACCATCGCCATGGGCGCGATCCGCGGACTCAAGGATGCCCGCACGACCTTCCTGGTTGGCCTGGCCTGCTACTGGCTGATTGCCGCGCCAGCCGCGTGGCTGCTCGGTTTTTACGCCAATGCAGGAGCCCCGGGCGTCTGGTGGGGACTGGCGCTGGGCCTGCTCTGCTCAGCCGTTGCGCTGACCTACGCCTTTGAATGGAAGACCGCACGGCTGTTGCGCAAACAACCGGCCGGGGCGGTGGTGCCAGGGTGATGCGCCGAGCGAGGACCGCACCTCACCCCAGCGTGGCTGCCTGAGCCTGATCAGCGTCTGATTGCAGCCAGGTGACCAGTTCATTCAGCGGCAGCGGCCTGCTGATCAGGTAGCCCTGCACCTGATCACAGTCAAAACCACGCAGCAGTGCCAGTTGCTCGGGCGTCTCCACGCCTTCGGCCACCACGTCCAGATTCAGGTTGTGCGCCAGGTTGATCATGGCGTGAACCAGCTTGCGGTTTTCCTCGCGGGATTCCATTTGCCCGACGAAGCTTTTGTCGATCTTGAGCAGCTTGATCGGCAGGCTGTTGAGGTGCACGAAGGAGGAGTAACCGGTGCCGAAATCGTCCAGCGAGAAGCGCACGCCCAGACGTCCCAGCGCGTCCATGGTCTGCCGGACGTGATCGCTGCGACGCATCACGGCGGTTTCGGTCAGTTCGAACTCAAGCCAGCGGGCATCGACAGCGTGATCGTTGATCAGCCGGGTCAGGGTTGCCAGCAACTGACTGTCCTGAAACTGTCGGAACGACAGATTGATCGCCATGTGCAGCGGCGCAAAGCCCTGTTCACGCAAGGCCTGCATGTCGCGCAGTGCACGGAAGATGACCCAGTAGCCCAGCGGCACGATCAGGCCGCACTGTTCGGCCAGTGGCACGAACTCGCTGGGTGCCAGCAAGCCTCGCTCGTGATGACGCCAGCGCACCAGCGCCTCCAGACCGACGACACGTCCGCTGCGCAGGCACAGGCGAGGCTGGTAATGCAGCTCCATGTCATCGCGGCGCAGAGCGCGACGCAGCTCCCCTTCCAGATCGGCCAGACTGCGGGCGTTTCGATTGATGCTGTTATCGAACAGATGAAACGTGCAGCCCTGCAGGCTTTTGGCCTGACGCATCGCAATGTGCGCGTGCCACATCAAGGCATCGGCACCGGCCTCGGTCTGCGAATGCGCCACGCCCAGGCTGCAGCCGAGCAACAGGCTTTCGCCATCGATCCAGTAAGGCTCCGACAGCACGTCGGTGATGCGTTCTGCCAGTTGCGCGGCGCGCTCAGGCGCATGCCGGGTGTCGATCAACAGAGCGAACTCGTCGCCACCCAGGCGGGCGATCTGGTCACCGGCCTGCAACTGGCTTTTCAACCGGGCAACCACCTGCAGGATCAGCCGATCGCCGGCCTGGTGGCCCAGCGCGTCGTTGGTACGGCGGAAGTTATCCAGGTCCAGGTGCCCGAGCGCCATGCTGCCGCCACTGGACAGCCGGGCTGCCAACAGCGCATGAAAACCCTGGCGGTTGGCAATCCCCGTCAGCGGATCCTGACCGGCAAGGCGGCGCAGGGTGTCTTCCAGATGGCTACGCTCATGGGCGTAGCGCAGACAGCGATTCAGCACATCCCGGTTGAGCCCATCGCGCACCAGCCAGTCACTGAAGCCGGGCAACCCGGCCAACGGCTCGGCCTCAAGCAACGCCACCATCGGCAACGTACAACTGCCGGTGGGCGGTTGCAGACTGGGGGTCGCCAACAGCACGGTGTTGCGCTCGTTGCCGTAACGGGCGTCGAATGCGCTCCAGTCAGTGGCGCTCAGCAGCGTCACAGGATGGCCCGGATCGGTCAGGCAACCGCTCAAGAGCGCCTCCCAGGAAGGCTCTTGGGCCAGTAACAGCAACCGCAAGGGTTCGACAGGCGTAGGCAATCTAACTTCCTAAGTTCAAAGGAAAAAACTGATGGCTGCACGCTCGCGAGCGTACAACGAATGCACTTGTTTTCGCGCCGCGGCGCAAATGTAACAAAAACGAAGAAATTAGATAGTCGTCACGACCTTTCTACGATGATCGCTGCACAAACCCGTGGGCCTGTTAAAATGCCCGACCTTTTCGCAAACGACTTTCAGGCTGTCATGTCCCGACTCAATCCCCGGCAACAGGAAGCCGTGAACTACGTTGGCGGCCCTCTTTTGGTGCTCGCCGGTGCAGGCTCCGGCAAAACCAGCGTGATCACGCGCAAGATCGCCCATCTGATCCAGAACTGCGGCATCAAGGCCCAGTACATCGTCGCCATGACCTTTACCAACAAGGCCGCGCGCGAGATGAAGGAGCGGGTCGGCACGCTGCTCAGGGCCGGTGAAGGACGCGGCCTGACGGTCTCGACGTTCCACAACCTGGGGCTCAACGTCATCCGCAAGGAGCACACGCGGCTGGGTTACAAGCCGGGTTTTTCGATCTTTGACGAGGCTGACGTCAAGGCGCTGATGACCGACATCATGCAGAAAGAGTATTCCGGCGACGACGGCGTCGACGAAATCAAGAACATGATCGGCGCCTGGAAAAACGACCTGATCCTGCCTGCCGAAGCGCTGGAAAACTCGCGCAACCCCAAGGAACAGACCGCCGCCATCGTTTACACGCACTACCAGCGCACGCTCAAGGCGTACAACGCAGTGGACTTCGACGACCTGATTCTGCTGCCGGTGAAGCTGTTCCAGGAGCACGCCGACATTCTGGAAAAGTGGCAGAACAAGGTCCGCTACCTGCTGGTGGACGAATACCAGGACACCAACGCCAGTCAGTACCTGCTGGTCAAACTGCTGATCGGCAGCCGCCACCAGTTCACCGTGGTGGGCGACGACGACCAGTCGATCTATGCCTGGCGCGGCGCACGGCCGGAAAACCTGATGTTGCTCAAGGACGACTACCCGTCGTTGAAAGTGGTGATGCTGGAGCAGAACTACCGCTCCACCAGCCGCATCCTGCGGTGCGCCAACGTGCTGATCTCCAACAATCCGCACGAATTCGAGAAGCAGCTCTGGTCCGAGATGGGCCACGGCGATGAGATTCGCGTGATCCGCTGCCGTAACGAAGACGCCGAGGCCGAGCGCGTTGCGGTGGAAATCCTCACCCTGCACCTGCGCACCGACCGGCCTTACAGCGATTTCGCCATCCTGTACCGTGGTAACTACCAGGCCAAGCTGATCGAGCTGAAACTGCAGCACCATCAGATTCCGTACAGGCTTTCAGGTGGCAACAGCTTCTTTGGTCGTCAGGAAGTGAAGGACCTGATGGCTTATTTCCGCCTGCTGGTGAACCCCGACGATGACAACGCCTTCCTGCGGGTCATCAACGTGCCGCGTCGGGAGATCGGCTCGACCACGCTGGAAAAACTCGGCAATTACGCCACTGAGCGAAAGATTTCGATGTACGCCGCCACCGACGAAATCGGTCTGGGCGAGCATCTGGACAGCCGCTTCACCGACCGCCTGCAACGCTTCAAGCGCTGGATGGATGGCGTGCGTCAGCAATGCGCGCAGAACGATCCTATCGCGGTGCTGCGCAGCATGGTCATGGACATCGACTACGAGAACTGGCTGCGCCAGAACAGCTCCAGCGAGAAAGCCGCCGACTACCGGATGAGCAACGTCTGGTTCCTGATCGAGGCGTTGAAAAACACGCTGGAGAAGGACGAAGAAGGCGGCATGACCATTGAGGAAGCCATCGGCAAGCTGGTACTGCGCGACATGCTTGAACGTCAGCAGGAAGAAGAAGACGGTGCCGAAGGTGTGCAGATGATGACCCTGCACGCCTCCAAGGGGCTGGAATTTCCCTACGTGTTCATCATGGGCATGGAAGAAGAAATCCTGCCGCACCGCTCCAGCATCGAAGCCGACACCATCGAAGAAGAGCGCCGCCTGGCCTATGTGGGCATCACCCGCGCGCGCCAGACCCTGGCCTTTACCTTCGCCGCCAAGCGCAAGCAGTACGGCGAGATCATCGACTGCGCGCCCAGCCGTTTTCTCGATGAACTGCCGCCCGACGACCTGGCCTGGGAAGGTAACGACGACACCCCAACCGAGGTCAAGGCGGTACGCGGCAATACCGCCCTGGCCGATATCCGCGCGATGCTGAAACGCTGACCGGCACAAGAATCGATCATTTATTGCGCAATGGCGCACCCAAGGAACCGAAGTGGAAGCACTGCACAAGAAGATTCGCGAAGAAGGCATCGTATTGTCCGACCAGGTATTGAAGGTCGATGCGTTCCTCAATCACCAGATCGATCCGGCGCTGATGAAGGCCATCGGTGACGAGTTCGCACGGCTGTTCGCCGACGCGGGCGTGACCAAGATCGTCACCATCGAAGCCTCGGGCATCGCCCCTGCGGTGATGGCGGGCCTGAACATGGGCGTGCCGGTGATCTTCGCCCGCAAGCATCAGTCGCTGACCCTGACCGAAAACCTGCTGTCGGCCAGCGTGTACTCGTTCACCAAACAGGTCGAAAGCACCGTTGCCATCTCGCCGCGTCATTTGAACAGCCATGACCACGTGCTGATCATTGATGACTTCCTGGCCAACGGCAAAGCCTCGCAGGCGCTGATCTCAATCATCAAGCAGGCGGGCGCGACCGTTGCCGGGCTGGGCATCGTGATCGAGAAGTCGTTTCAAGGCGGCCGCGCCGAACTGGACGCACAAGGCTATCGCGTCGAATCGCTGGCGCGGGTCGAATCGCTGTCTGATGGTGTCGTGACCTTCAAATAAACGTCACGTCAGCACACCGAGCGTGCGCAACCGCCGATACAGGGTGCGCTCGCTCAGCCCCAGTTCTTTCGCCAGCTCACTGCGTGACCCCTGAAATACGCTGAGCGTGTGCGCGAGCTTCTCCAGCCCATCGTCCTGGCGGCGAGGCAGCACGCGCCCGGCCTCGTTGTGCCCGCGCACATCGGCGGGCAAATCCTGCACGCGAATCACCCCGTCATCGGTGAACAATCGGGCGCGCTCCAGAATATTGCGCAGTTCCCGGATATTGCCGGGGTAGTTGTAGAGCCGCAGCAGCTTCATGGCGTCGGGATCAACGCGTGGCGCGGCCCCTTGCGCACTGCGTTGCAGCAGGCTGTCGATCAACAGCGGCAAGTCATCGGTGCGCTCGCGCAGTGCGGGCAGTCGGATGGGGAACGCACTGATGCGATAGAACAGGTCCTGTCGAAAACTGCCGTCGGCCACCATGTCCTTGAGCGGCTTGTGGGTCGCAGTGACCAGACGGAAATCCGAATGCACGGTTCTCAGGCTGCCCACCGGCCGAAAACTGCCTGACTCGATCAGGCGCAGCAGCTTGACCTGCATGGCCAGCGGCACTTCGCCGATCTCGTCGAGAAACAACGTGCCGCCATGCGCCGCTTCTGCCAGGCCGATCTTGCGTTGCAGCGCGCCCGTGAACGCGCCCTTCTCGTAGCCGAACAGCTCACTCTCCAGCAGCGTATCGGTGAGCCCGGTGCAATCCACCACCACCAGCGGCCCGGCTGATCGCGAGCTACTGGCATGCAGGGCGCGGGCGAAGAGTTCTTTGCCGGTACCGGACTCACCTTGCAGCAACACCGGAATCTGCGCTGGCGCGGCGCGTTGCAAGGCGCTCAGCACCTCTTTGAACGCGGCAGAACGCCCCACCAGTCCATGCTGCTGAGGCTGAACCGAGGCCACCGCCACGGAACTCAAGCGCTCGACGTAAGCAATTACCTCGCCCTGATCACCCAGAATCGGGCGCAGTTCAACGTCGACATGCTCAGGGCCGCGCGGGGTGTGGTGGATGTGCAACAGGCGTTCCGGCAGCCGGGTCTCATGTGCCTTGCGCATGGGGCAATGCTCACCGGCCTGATCGCACGGCACGGCGTACTGATGCGACACCCGATAACACTTCTCGCCCACATGCGGTACGCCTTCAACACCGAACTGGCGCTGGTACGCACCGTTGGCGGCAATGATGTTGTAGTCGGTATCCAGAACAATGGTGGGACGCTCGTCATGCTCAAGGTAGGACACCAGCGACTGCATGTGGCTGCCAGAAAAATCGGTGGCAATGAGAGACATGGGCGGTTCCTGTGCAGATAGCGTGAAAAGCGTTGTGCAGTTTACCGCACTGCACTGCCAGATACTGCCATTGACTGCCACATAACCGCCATTAAGTGGCAGTCCAAACGATACGGACGGCGACGTCTCATCAGGCTAAAACCGTCGACGCTTTTGAATTAAGGGGCTCAAGCCAGAACATCGGCCATTGGCATGCTTATTGACTCTATCTGGCAACGACTGCCAACCGCCTTGCCTGCTGGCGTGGGTTTCGGGCGACTTACAGCCACAGGGATTCGAACATGATCATCGGTGACAAGCTTTACCTCGAGGCGCTGTTCGACAGCCAGACCTGTACCGTCAGCTATTTGCTGATGGACCTTGCCAGCAAGCAGTGCGCGATCATCGACAGCGTGCTGGACTACGATCCCAAATCGGGACGCACGCGCACCGAGTCCGCTGACCGGATGATCGGCCGTGTACGGGCTCTGCAGGCCTCGGTGCAGTGGATTCTGGAAACCCACGTACATGCCGATCACCTGTCCGCCGCCGCGTACCTCAAGAACAAGCTGGACGGGCAAATCGTGATCGGCCGGCACATTACCCAGGTTCAGGAAACCTTCGGCGCGCTATTCAACGCGCCGGCCGATTTCGCCTGCGACGGCAGCCAGTTCGACGTCTTGCTCGACGATGGCGCAACGTTTGCCATTGGCACGCTGCAAGCCAGAGCCCTGCATACGCCAGGACACACGCCCGCGTGCATGAGCTATCTGGTCGAGGTCGATGGGCAAACAGTCGCGTTCGTCGGCGACACATTGTTCATGCCTGACTACGGCACCGCCCGCTGCGATTTCCCCGGTGCCAGCGCCCGCACGCTGTATCGCTCGATCCGCAAGCTGCTGGCCTTGCCGCCGCGGACGCTGCTTTTCATGTGCCACGACTACCTGCCCAACGGCCGGGAGCTGA
Source organism: Pseudomonas triticifolii (assembly GCF_014358015.1). Lineage (GTDB taxonomy): Bacteria > Pseudomonadota > Gammaproteobacteria > Pseudomonadales > Pseudomonadaceae > Aquipseudomonas > Aquipseudomonas triticifolii. The sequence continues at coordinate 86,605 of NZ_JACONV010000010.1, forward strand.
AGTACATGACCACCGTCGCCGAGCAACGCGCCAGCAATATCCATGTGCGGGACGGCATCAGTGAGGACGCGTTCGTCAGCATGCGCGAAGCCCGTGACCAGACACTGGAAATGCCCGTGCTCATGCTGCCGTCGGTGCAGGTCAACATGCGCTGTGGCCACTTTCCAGAGCCGGAAGACAACGGCGTGCGCTACCTCAAAATCCCCCTCAATACCCTTTGACTCCCGTCAGCCTCCGGAAACCTTGCAATGAATGCCCCCACTGCCAACTGCCAGATCCTGATTGTCGGTGCCGGTGCTGCCGGCCTTTCGACAGCCGCCAGCCTGCTCGCCCGCGACAAGACCTTGAGCATCACGCTCATCGATCCGGCCGACACGCACTATTACCAGCCAGGCTGGACAATGGTCGGCGCGGGCATTTTCTCGCCTGAAACGACGGCACGCAGCATGGCGTCGCTGATCCCAAACGGCGTGCAGTGGATCAAGGCCGCCGTGGCGAGCTTCGAACCGCAGGCCAACCGTGTGACGCTTCAGGACGGGCGAACGCTGGGTTATCAGCAACTGGTGGTCTGCCCCGGCCTCAAGCTGGACTGGTCGGCTATCGACGGACTGGTCGAGACGCTGGGTGCCAACGGCGTGACGTCCAACTATCGCTACGACCTGGCGCCTTACACCTGGAAACTGGTCCAGAACCTGAAACAGGGTCGTGCGCTGTTCACACAGCCACCGATGCCGATCAAGTGTGCCGGAGCGCCACAGAAGGCCATGTACCTGTCCTGCGATCACTGGCGAAAGGCGGGGCGTCAGGGTCAGATCACTACGCAGTTCTTCAACGCAGGTGCCGTGCTGTTCGGCGTGGCGGACTATGTTCCGGCCCTCATGACGTATGTCGAGCGCTATGCCATCGACCTCAGATTCAGTCACAGACTGGTGGCCGTCGATGGGCCTGGCAAACGCGCCACCTTTTTACGTACCGGGCCGGACGGCAGCAGTGAAACGGTGGAACAGGGTTTCGAGATGCTGCACGTGGTGCCGCCACAGATCGCCCCGGACTTCATCCGCACCAGCCCGCTGGCCGATGCCGCAGGCTGGGTGGACGTCGACCCGGCCACGCTTCGCCACCGGCAGTTCGCCAATGTGCATGGTCTGGGCGATGCCACCAACACCAGCAATGCCAAGACGGCGGCAGCCGCTCGCAAGCAGGCGCCGGTGGTTGCCCATAATGTCCTGGTCGCGTTGGGGCGGCTGACTGATCCGGTCATCTATGACGGTTATGGCTCGTGCCCGCTGACAGTCGAGAAAGGCAAAATCGTGCTCGCCGAATTCCTCTATGGCGGCAAGGTAGCGCCCAGCTTCCCACAGTGGCTGCTCAACGGACGACGACCGACACGCCTGGCCTGGTGGCTGAAAGAGCGCGTGCTGCCGCCACTGTACTGGCACGGCATGCTCAAGGGCCGTGAGTGGCTGGCCAAACCGAAAAAGGTCACGGCCGAACATGGATGAGCATCAACTGCTGGGCGCCGGCCTGGGCGCGATTATTGGCGCGGTGCTGGCGTTGACCGGCGCGGGCGGCGGGATTCTTGCGGTGCCGCTGCTGGTGTTCGGGCTGGGGCTGTCGATTGTCGAGGCTGCGCCGGTCGGTCTGCTCGCCGTGGGCATGGCGGCAGGCGTTGGCGCGGTGCTGGGTTTGCGTCAGGGCATCGTGCGCTATCGCGCCGCGGCTTACATCGCCGGTATCGGGGTGGTGGTCGCGCCACTGGGACTGTGGCTTGCGCATCGCCTGCCCAACGCGCCGCTGGCACTGCTCTTTTGCGCCGTGCTGCTGTATGCCTGCTCACGCATGCTGATCAAAGCCCACCGCGAACTGCGCGACGGCGCACCAGCCCCACGCGCCGAGGTGCTGCCCTGCGTGATCAATCCGTTACAAGGTCGTCTGCGCTGGACCATGCCCTGCCTGCGAGCCTTGACGATGACCGGGCTAGGCTCGGGCCTGCTGTCCGGTTTGCTCGGTGTCGGCGGCGGTTTTGTGATCATTCCGGCGCTGACGCGTTATACCGATCTGGACATAAAAAGCGTCATGGCGACCTCGCTGGCGGTGATCGCCCTGGTGTCGACCGGCAGCGTCATCACCGCCTCGCTGAGCGGGGTCATGCACTGGACCGTAGGTTTGCCGTTCGCGCTGGGGGCGATGGTCGGCCTGTTGGCCGGCAGACAGATTTCGCGTTACCTGGCCGGGCCTCGCTTGCAGCAGTTGTTTGCGCTGTGCGGGATCGTCGCGGCCTGCATGTTGGCCCTGTCAGCGCTGCAGGCCTGATGATCGTGCCCATGCTCCGTTGGTGGTACACAGCTTTAGTGAATAAAGGCAAAACCGGTCATCAGCCAGTACATTCGCGAATGTGTTGCGCCTGAAAAGCAGTCTTCGTGGACAAGTCCACTCCTACGGATTGAGAACCGGTTTATCAGCTAGTGGGAGCGGACTTGTCCGCGAAGGGGCCGGATGCTATTGCCCATGCTCTGCGTAATGCACGGCCTCATCGATGAATACAAACGTGTGGGAGGCGGCTTGCCGCCTCCCACGAGAGTTTTTTCACCCCACCGTTATTGTTACCCCGCTTCAGCGCTCTTTCCGGCATACGTATAACCGTGAGCAAGGAGTGAGGACGATCATTGGGCGGTGTTCTGCAATCCGGCCAGCAGTAGCCTTTGATAAAGCTCTTCGCGTAACCCCTGCGGTTTATCGAGCTGCATACGCTGTAGATGCTCCATGTAAGCGTCAGGCTCCGGCGCATCAAGCGTGGCCTTTCCCAGCTCCAGAATCTCGGTGATTTTGAATTTGCCCTTGAGCCAGTTCAATGCCCGGAGCAGATCGCGTTCTTGTGGAGTGAAGTCGCTGCCCAGCGGGTATTCAGTGAACAATGAGGCATGCCGCGAGGCAATGTCCTGCAAACGCTCAGGCGTATTCTGCGTAAAGCGCGGATCGAGGCTGAAGTTCTTCGGCAGTTTTCCAGCCTTTTGCGCTTGCTCGATCAGCCCGACCTGGAAGCGCGAGTCGCTGATGTTCAGCAGCCGCTCGATCACCGTCGCGTCGGTCTGACCCCGCAGGTCGGCAATCCCGTATTCGGTCACGACGATGTCGCGCAGGTGCCGGGGAATCGTCGCGTGGCCATATTCCCAGACAATATTGGAGCTGACCTCGCCGCCTGATTCGCGCCAGCTGCGCAGCATCAGAATCGAGCGCGCGTCTTCAAGCGCATGGGCCTGAGCCACGAAGTTGTACTGCCCGCCGACGCCACTGAGAACACGTCCATCTTCCAGCTGGTCGGCCACTGCCGCCCCCAGCAGCGTGACGGTGAAGGCACTGTTGATGAAACGTGCATCACGCCGCTGCAGGCGCTTGAGCTCTTCATTGCCATACAGTTCGTTGATGTAGCTGATGGCAGTCATGTTGAACTGCGCCAGACGCTCGGCAGGCAGCTCGCGCAGTCGCTCGTAGAAACTGGTCGGACCCAGAAAGAAACCACCATGCATCACTACGCCATCGGGATGGGTGTCCTCATCCAGAGTGCCCATATTGGCCAGCCGTTGCAGTTCTGCGTCGGGATATACCCTGCGCCGTATGATCCCCGCATCGGCCAGCACCAGCAGGCCGTTGACGAACATTTCGCTGCAACCGTACAAGCCGTTCGCAAAAGGCTGCATCCCGCCTTCGCGATCGATCAGCGTTTGCCAGTTGCTCATGTTCAGCTCGGCCAGCAGCGCACGCCAGGACTCGTTGTCTGCCTGACGGGCCAGCAACGCGCCAGTCAATGCATCGCCCATCGAGCCGATACCGATCTGCAGGGTGCCGCCGTCACGCACCAGCGTGCTGGCATGCAGACCGATCAGGTGATCCTGGTAGCCCACCGGCATGTTGGGCGTGGAGAACAGCGTGCTGCGCTCCTCCTCGTCCAGTAACAGGTCGAAGGCCACGGCATCCAGCTCCGAATCGCCGGGCATGTAGGGCAGGTCGGCGTGCACCTGTCCCAGCATCAAAATGGTTTCACCTGCCGCACGACGCTTGGCGATCATGGGCAACAGGTCAAGGGTCACGTCGGGATTACAGCTGAGGCTGAGCTTGCCCGGCCGCTGCTCATCACGGGCCACGAGCTGCGCGACAAGGTTCAGACCGCTGGCATTGATGTCGCGGGCGGCGTGGCTGTAATTGCTGCTGACGTAGTCCTGCTGGGCCGATTCGCTGTTGAGCAGACTGCCTGGCTGCATGAAGAACTGCTGGACACGGATGTTGCCCGGCAGGCTGTCGCGACGCAGTGCGGCGAGAAAATCGAGTTCTGGATAGTCACCGAACGTGCGCTCCAGAAACGGCTCGAGAAAGCGCGCCTGCAAGCCTTCTCCCGGTGTCGGACGTCCCAGGGTCAACGCGGTATAAAGGGTCAGTTTGCGCTCAGGCAACTCGCTGATCCGCTGATACAAGGCGTTGACGAATCGATTTGGCTTGCCCAGCCCCAGCGGCATGCCGAGGTGAATATGCTCGGGCAACTGCGAAAGAACGTAATCAACGGCTTGCTCAATGGAACAGGACTGCGGCATCCGAGCTCTCCTGATGTGTTATTGGATGCAGCTTGGACAGGTCTGGGCGGGAAAGTGCTGCGCGGCGTGTGATTTGATCGTTTCATGCTCTGCGCCCGCTCCAGAACCAAAACAACAATGGCTGACTGAATAGATACCCCGTGGGAGGCGGCTTGCCGGCGAGGCGGTCCCTGCAGCGCCGTATGAGTGACTGGGCTGACGTCATCGCCAGCAAGCCGCCTCCCACAATCGCGCACCTGCTGCGAAACCTGTGTAGACCGATGAGCCGGGAGCATATGCATGATCAGCAGCCTAAATGATCACTTCAACCCCGACATCTTCTGAATCGCGCCTTTGAGGTCTTCATCAGAACAATCGCCACACGTGCCTTTGGGCGGCATGGCGTTGATGCCGGTAATGGCCTTGGCCAGCAGCCCGTCAAGGCCGCCTTCTTTCTGGGCACGTTCGGTCCAGGCTGCGGTATCACCGATTACCGGCGCATTGGGCATGATGCCGCTGTGGCAGACGGTGCAGTGTTTGGCAATCACATCATCTGCGGATCGGGCAGCACCGCCAGCAGCACCCACAACCTGCACGCCGGGACACTCCTTGCCTTGAACACAGACCTGCCCGACAGGCTCCAGACGCCTGGCGATCTCTTCATTGCTCGCCGCCTGAACGTTGAATGCCCAGAGTGCCAGCACCGCAGAAATGGCCAGAAACTTGTTTGTCAGGTTCACGCTCAACACCCTCAAGGTGACTGGGTCACGCCTGCGCAAATGGGCTGGCAGGCCGCAAAAGTATAACGGCCAGCTGGCACGGCTGAAACGCGCCTGCAGTCGGTCGGCCAGGTGAGCGACGAACACAGAAATCAGCCACCGCCCCTGAAAACAAGGGCTGCGGGACAGTGACGTCAGAAGTTGGCGGGAGTGGCTGCGCTGATTAGCCGCGCCGGGGCGTCGAACGGATTACGAAAGCGGTGCGGACGCGTACTTTCGAAGTAGTAACTGTCGCCCGCTTCGAGCACGTAGGTGTCCAGCCCGACCACCAGTTCCAGACGCCCTTCGACGACAATCCCGGTTTCTTCGCCTTCGTGGACCAGCATTTCCTCACCGGTATCGGCACCGGGCGGATAGGTCTCGGTCAGGAAGGCGATGGCACGGCCCTGGTGCGACTTGCCGACCAGTTTCATGGTCACGGCACCGTCCGAGATATCGATCAATTCGCTGGCTTTGTAAACCACCTGAGTCGAATTTTCGGGTTCGATTTCTTCGGAGAAGAACTCGACCATCGACATGGGAATCCCGCCCAGCACCTTACGCAGGGAGCTGATCGAAGGGCTGACGCTGTTTTTCTCGATCATGGAAATGGTGCTGTTGGTCACACCTGCCCGCTTGGCGAGTTCACGCTGGGACAAGCCCTTGAGCTTGCGGATCGATTGCAGTCGTTCACCCACGTCCAATGCGGTATTCCCCCAGATTTAGTCAGGTCAAGTCGTTATGAGCGCCATGATGGCACAGCGTTCAATATTTACAACACTCGACCGGCGACCGGAACGCAGGGGAACAGGTGACGACGAACAGCCTCAGCTTTCGGAATAAACCCGAGGCACACGGCGCAGATTGCAGAAGATCTGGTACGGAATCGTGCCCGCGTGGGCGGCCACATCACTGGCCAGCACGCGCTTGCCCCAGAGTTCGACATGGCTGCCGAGACCGGCCTGAGGCAAGTCGGTCAGGTCCACACCGAGCATGTCCATGGACACCCGCCCGACCAGCCTGGAAGGCTGCCCGTCGATGAGCACCGGTGTTCCGGTGGGGGCCTGACGCGGATAACCGTCGGCGTAGCCCATTGCCACGACGCCGATGCGTGAAGGACGGTCTGTGACATAGGCCGCGCCATAACCGACAGGCTCACCGGCGGCCAGCTCGCGTACGCTGATGATTTTCGACTCCAGCGTCATGACCGGCTGCAGGCGATCAGCCAGTCCCTGTGACTCACTGAACGGCGTGGCACCGTACAGCATGATGCCGGGCCGTACCCAGTCGCTCTGGATCGTCGGCCAGCCCAGCACGGCCGGAGAGTTTTTCAGGCTGGTTTCGGCGGCAAGCCCCTGACGGGCGGCTTCAAAAACCGCGACCTGATCAGCGCTGGCCGGGCTGTTCAGCTCATCGGCCCGTGCGAAGTGACTCATCAGCACGATCCTGGCCACTTTGCCGGTCGCCAGCAGACGCTGGTACGCCGTGCGGTACTCCGAGGGATGCAGGCCCACACGATGCATGCCGGTGTCGAGCTTGAGCCAGACGGTGACGGGTTTGCCGAGACGGGCCTGTTCCAACGCCTCCAGCTGCCACATCGAATGCACCACCATCCACAGATCGTGCTGGACGATCAGCGCCAGTTCGTCGGCTTCGAAAAAACCTTCCAGCAACAGGATCGGCAAGGTAATACCCGCCGCACGCAATTCCAGCGCTTCTTCGATGCACGCCACCGCAAATCCGTCCGCCATGGCTTCCAGCGCCTGGGCTGCGCGCACGGCACCGTGCCCGTAGGCATCGGCCTTGACCACGGCAAGCGCTTTGGCGCCGGTGCTTTCGCGGGCCAACTGGTAGTTGTGACGCAGGGCTTGAAGATCGATAAGAGCGCGGGCTGGACGCATGGGGAGGGTATTGCCTGAGCAGGTGATAAAAAAGCCCGACGCCGAGGGTGCGTCGCCGGGCCAGGAAAAAACGTTATGGCAGTGCGGCGACCACCGACAGCTCGACCAGAATTTCCGGTTCGCACAGCTTGGCTTCAACGGTTGCGCGGGCAGGTGCGACGCCTTTTGGCAGCCACTTGTCCCAGACACTGTTCATACCGGCAAAGTGTGCATCGATATCCTTGAGGTAAATCGTGACCGACAGAATGCGAGTCTTGTCGGTACCTGCCAGGTCGAGCAGTCGCTCGATACTGTCCAGCGTTTCCTGGGTCTGTTTCTCGACACCGGCGGCCATGTCATCTCCCACCTGGCCCGACAAATAGACGGTGCCGTTGTGGACGACGATCTGACTCATGCGCTCATTGGTGAGCTGGCGCTGGATTGACATGCTTTGCGTTCTCCTGGGTACTGCCATAGCGAGAAATATCAAGGCCTTCGGCACTGATCTGGGGTGTCTTGCGGGCCATGAGATCAGCCAGCAAACGGCCGGAACCGCACGCCATTGTCCAACCCAGCGTACCGTGGCCGGTGTTGAGGAACAGGTTGCGCATAGGCGTGGCACCCACGATCGGCGTGCCATCCGGCGTGGTGGGACGCAGCCCGGTCCAGAAGTCGGCCCGGGTCAGGTCACCGCCCTGAGGATAGAGGTCACCGACGATCATCTCCAGTGTTTCGCGTCGGCGCGGATTGAGCGACAGGTCGAAGCCTGCAATCTCGGCCATGCCGCCGACGCGGATACGGTTATCGAAACGGGTGATGGCGACCTTGTAGGTCTCGTCGAGGATGGTCGACGTCGGTGCCATGGCCGGGTTGGTGATCGGGATGGTCAGCGAATAGCCCTTGAGCGGATAAACCGGGGCCTTGATGCCCAATGGCTTGAGCAATTTGGGCGAGTAGCTGCCCAGCGCCAGCACGTAGCGGTCAGCGGTTTCCAGCTTGCCGTCGATCCACACGCCGTTAACGCGGTCGCCCGCGAAGTCCAGCCGTTCGATGTTTTGACCGTAACGGAACTCCACGCCCAGTTTCTCGGCCATTTCGGCCAGACGCGTGGTGAACAGCTGGCAATCGCCGGTCTGATCGTTGGGCAGGCGCAAGGCGCCACTGAGGATTCCAGTCACCCCTGCCAAGGCAGGTTCGACACGAGCGATACCTTCGCGATCAAGCAGCTCATACGGCACGCCGGACTGTTCGAGTACAGCGATGTCCTTGGCGGCGTTATCCAGTTGTGCCTGAGTGCGGAACAACTGGGTGGTGCCCAGGCTGCGACCTTCATAGGCAATACCGGTTTCCAGACGCAGCTCGTCGAGGCAGTCGCGGCTGTACTCGGACAGCCGCACCATGCGCTCCTTGTTCACGGCATAGCGATTGGCTGTGCAGTTGCGCAGCATTTGCGCCATCCACAGGTACTGATCGATATCGGCAGTCGCCTTGATCGCCAGCGGCGCATGGCGCTGCAGCAGCCACTTCATGGCCTTGAGCGGCACGCCCGGCGCAGCCCATGGCGAGGCATAGCCGGGTGACACCTGACCTGCGTTGGCGAAGCTGGTTTCCATGGCAGGTGCGGGTTGACGGTCTACCACCGTGACCTGAAAACCTGCCCGCGCCAGATAATAGGCGCTGGTTATGCCAATCACACCGCTACCAAGGACCAGAACGCGCATGTTGATGACCTCATCGCGGATATCCGCTGACGTTTTGAAGTTTAAAGCAAGGATGTGGCCAGTATATTGGGCATCGGGCAGTGCTTTTAACTGTATAAATGCCTATATTCGGTGTTAATCCACGGCAAAGAACGCTTTCACAGAGGGGATATAAACCGTGCGCACGCAACATCAGTCAAAACGTGAGCTGGACAAGATCGATCGCAATATCCTGCGGATCCTGCAGGCCGATGGACGCATTTCGTTCACCGAACTGGGCGAACGGGTCGGCCTGTCGACCACGCCCTGCACTGAACGGGTCAGAAGGCTTGAGCGTGAAGGCATCATCATGGGTTACAACGCCCGGCTGAACCCGCAGAGCCTCAAGGCCAGCCTGCTGGTGTTCGTCGAGATCAGCCTGGATTACAAGTCCGGGGACACCTTTGAGGAGTTCCGCCGCGCGGTACTGAAACTGCCACACGTGCTGGAATGCCACCTGGTGTCGGGGGACTTCGACTACCTGGTAAAGGCACGTATTTCGGAGATGGCGTCGTACCGCAAGCTGCTCGGCGACATCCTGCTAAAACTGCCGCACGTGCGCGAGTCCAAGAGCTATATCGTGATGGAAGAAGTGAAAGAGAGCCTGAACCTGCCGATTGCCGACTGAGCCGGACGCTACACCAGCACTTGCCGGGTCGAGGCAATGTAGTCGTGCACCTGCTTCTCGACGCGAGGGTGAATCAGCTCGACGGGGCGTCGGCCGTTGGGGCACGGCAGGGTTTGTGTGGTACCGAACAGGCGGCAGATCAACGGGCGCTCGTCGTAGACCGTGCAACCCTGAGGCCCGAGATGCACGCAGTTCAGCTCGTTCAGGGCCGCGTCCTGCTCGGCAGCAGTCTTGCGCGGCAGGCGGGCCATTTCCTCGGATGACGTGGTCACCGGGCCGCAGCAGTCATGGCAGCCGGGCACACACTCGAACGAGGGAATCTGACGGCGCAGCTCGCGGACTTTCTGAAGGTTACAGCTCATTGAAACGATCACCCGGACACAATGCAGGGATTTTGCCTCAGTTGGCAGGCTCATGACAGCAGCTTATCCTCCAGAGACTTTCCAGCGCCGCCAACAGGACATGTCCATGAACGCCCGCGTTCAGAACCCAGCCCAGCCTGACTCGCACACCGCCTCCTACTACGCCGCCAGCAGCCATCCGCAACCGGATCATCCGGCGCTGCGAGGCGAAGTGAAGGTCGATGTGTGCGTGGTGGGCGGCGGGTTTTCCGGGCTCAACACGGCGATCGAACTGGCCGAGCGCGGACTGAGCGTGGCATTGCTGGAAGCACGCAAGATCGGCTGGGGCGCCAGCGGGCGTAATGGCGGTCAGTTGATTCGCGGCGTGGGTCATGGCGTTGAGCGGTTCGCCAATGTCATCGGCAGCGACGGCGTACGCCAACTCAAGCTGATGGGCATCGAGGCCGTTGAAATCGTGCGTCGGCGCGTCGAAAAGCACAGTATCGATTGCGCGCTGAAATGGGGTTACTGCGACCTGGCCAACAAGCCACGCGACCTGACCCACCTGGCTGAAGATGCCGACGAGTTGCGCAGTCTGGGTTATCGCCATGAGCTGAAACTGGTGCAGCCCGACCAGATGCGCAGCGTGGTCGGCTCGGATCGGTATGTGGGTGGGCTTATCGACATGGGCTCGGGGCACCTGCATCCCCTGAACCTGGCATTGGGAGAAGCGGCGGTTGCGCAATCGCTGGGCGTGCAGCTGTTCGAACATTCCCACGTAACGCGCATCGACTACGGTCCACAGGTCAAGGTGCACACCGCGCAGGGTTGCGTCCTGGCGAGCACCCTGGTGCTGGGCTGCAATGCGTACCTGAAAGACCTGAACCCGCAAATCAGCGGCAAGGTGTTGCCCGCGGGCAGCTACATCATCGCGACCGAACCCTTGAGCCCGACGCAAGCCCGTGAACTGCTGCCGCAGGACATGGCGGTCTGCGACCAGCGTGTGACGGTGGATTACTATCGACTGTCGGCCGACCGCCGCCTGTTGTTCGGCGGTGCCTGTCATTACTCGGGCCGCGACCCGCAGGACATCGCTGCCTACATGCGACCCAAGATGCTGGACGTGTTTCCGCAATTGGCCAGCGTGAAGATCGATTATCAGTGGGGCGGCATGATCGGCATCGGTGCCAACCGCCTGCCGCAGATCGGTCGACTCAAAGATCAGCCCAACGTGTTTTATGCGCAGGCCTACTCCGGCCACGGCGTGAACGCCACACACCTGGCTGGCCTTCTGCTGGCCGAAGCCATCGCCGGACAACACAGCGACGGCTTCGAACTGTTCGCCAGGGTTCCTCACATGACCTTTCCAGGCGGCAAGCACCTGCGCTCGCCACTGCTGGCGCTGGGTATGCTCTGGCACCGATTGAAAGAGCTGCGCTGAAGACGCGCTACTTCCAGAACGGCTTCATCGCCTCAGCCCTGGCCTGCCATGCATCAAGGCCGACATCGCGCAGTTCGTCGTCGGTCATCTGCAACAGGGCGCGACGGGACGTCCAGCGATGGCGATAGCGCGCCCAGCGACTCATGCCTGCCGGCATAGACTGATCTGCGTGAACGGCCTTGATCGCAGTCGAGAGCGTGTTATCCAGTTCCTGACTGTGAAGCATCAATCGTACGTCGCTTAACCCGTTCATTTCTGATTTCTCCATCACGGGTGGGTGTGGCTCCATGATGGAGCGAACGCACAAAGCATTACAGATTCAAAAACCAGTTATATTTTCCATACAGAAGATTTAAAACCGCCGCTGAATGCTGTATTTTTGCGCAATCTGTATTGCTTCTCCCGTTCAACTCCATTCGAGAGTACGCCATGACGCTGTACGTCAACCTTGCCGAACTGTTGGGCTCGCGCATCGAAAAAGGTCTTTATCGCCCTGGCGACCGCCTGCCTTCCGTGCGCGCGCTCAGCGTTGAGCACGGCGTCAGCCTGAGTACCGTGCAGCAGGCGTACCGCGTTCTGGAAGACAGCGGACTGGCCACACCCAAGCCCAAGTCGGGCTATTTCGTATCGGCCAGTCGCCAGGCCCCGGCGCTCCCGGTGGTCGGTCGTCCCGTACAGCGACCGGTGGATATCTCACAGTGGGATCAAGTGCTGGACCTGATTCGGGTATCGCCTCTCGGAGCTGTCACGCAGCTGGGACGCGGGATGCCTGACGTCTCCAGCCCCACTCTGAAACCGCTGATGCGTGCCTTGGGCCAGTTGAGCCGACATCAGGACATGCCCGGTCTGTATTACGACAACATCTACGGCGTCCATACACTTCGTGAGCAGATCGCCCGCCTGCTGCTGGATTCGGGCTGCCACCTGACCGCCAATGACCTGATCATCACCACGGGCTGCCACGAAGCACTGTCGGCCAGCATCAGAGCCATCTGCTCGCCTGGCGACATCGTGGCGGTGGATTCACCGAGCTTTTTCGGTGCCATGCAGACCCTCAAGGGCCTGGGCATGAAGGCGCTGGAAATCCCGACCGATCCGTTGACCGGCATCAGCCTGGAAGCGCTGGAACTGGCGCTGGAGCAATGGCCGATCAAGGCCATCCAGTTGACGCCCAGCTGCAACAATCCCTTGGGCTATGTGATGCCGGAAGCACGCAAGCGAGCGCTGCTGACCCTGGCGCAGCGCTTCGACGTGGCGATCATCGAAGACGACGTGTATGGCGACCTGTCCTTCACTTATCCGCGTCCACGCACCATCAAGTCCTTTGACGAGGATGGCCGGGTGTTGCTGTGCAGTTCGTTCTCCAAAACCCTGGCACCCGGCCTGCGGATCGGCTGGGTCGCGCCCGGCCGTTATCTGGAACGGGTGCTGCATATGAAATACATCAGCACTGGCTCGACTGCACCGCAGCCGCAACTGGCAATTGCCGACTTCATCGAGGGCGGCCACTACGAACCGCACCTTCGGCGCATGCGCACGCAGTATCAGCGCAGCCGCGACGTGATGATCGATTGGGTCATGCGCTATTTCCCGCAAGGCACCCGCGTCAGTCGCCCGCAAGGCAGCTTCATGCTGTGGGTGGAACTGGCCGAGGATTTCGACACGCAACGCCTCAATCGCGTCTTGCTGGACAAGGGCGTACAGATCGCGGTGGGCAGTATTTTTTCCGCCTCGGGCAAGTACCGCAACTGCATGCGCATGAACTATGCCGCCAAGCCGACAGCGAAAATCGAGAACGCGGTGCGCATCGTCGGCGAGACCATCGCGCAGCTGATTGCGCAAACTGACTGACGCTGGCAAATTTTTCCCGGTTTTGTGGGTCTTATCGCCAAACCGAGCCGAGCCTGGTACTGGATAATCAATTTGAAGAACTCATGGGCCTTGCCCTTTTCCTTGCTGGTTGCGCTGTGCGTCAGCGGTTGCGCACATCAAGCCCCGCTCGGTGAGCCAAGCCAGGCCATACCGTCTTCAGACTCAGCCTTCGGCCGGTCGATTCAGGCGATGGCAAAACCCCACGAAGGGCGTTCGGGCTTTCGGCTGCTGCCCGACAGCAGCGACGCGTTCAAGGCGCGTGCCGAGCTGATCCGTAATGCGAAAAGCAGCCTCGACCTGCAGTATTACATCGTCCACGATGGCCTGAGCACCCGGGCACTGATCGACGAACTGCTCAAGGCTGCTGACCGTGGCGTACGTGTGCGCATCCTGCTGGACGACACCACCAGCGACGGCGTCGACCAGGCCATTGCCACCCTCGCCGCCCACCCGAACATTCAGATTCGCCTGTTCAATCCACAGAACCTGGGGCGCGAGACCGGCGTCACCCGCAGCCTTGGCAGGCTGATGAACCTGTCGCGTCAGCATCGGCGCATGCACAACAAACTGTGGCTGGCGGACAACAGCGTCGCCATCGTCGGCGGGCGCAACCTGGGCGACGAATACTTCGATGCCGAGCCCAATCTGAATTTCACCGACATCGACATGCTCAGCGTCGGACCGGTCGCCGAGCAGCTCGGGCACAGTTTCGATCAGTACTGGAACAGCACGCTGAGCAAGCCCATCGATGACTTCATGTACGTGCTGCCTGACGCTCAGGACCTGGCCAAGGCCAGGCAACGGCTTACCGCCTCTCTGGAGCAGGCGCATCAGCAACACAAGGCGCTGTATGAGCGGCTGATGGCGTACAAGACCGAACCGCGCATGAAGACCTGGCTCAACGAACTGGTCTGGGCCTGGAACCAGGCGCTGTGGGATGCGCCCACCAAGGTGCTGGCACAGGGCGAGCCAGACCCGCACCTGCTGCTGACCACGCAACTGGCGCCGGAGCTGTTGAACACCCGCAAAGAGCTGATGCTGATCTCGGCCTACTTCGTGCCAGGCCAGGAAGGCTTGCTGTACCTCACCGGCCGGGCCGACGCGGGTGTGAATGTCAGCCTGCTGACCAACTCGCTGGAGGCCACGGACGTGCCTGCCGTGCATGGCGGCTATGCACCCTATCGCAAGGCGCTGCTGGAACACGGGGTCAAATTGTTCGAGCTGCGCCGCCAGCCTGGCGATACCGAAACCATGCGTGGCAGCGGCCCGCACCTGTTCAAGAAAAGCCGGTCCTTTGTCAGCTCTGAGTCCAGCCTGCACAGCAAGGCGATGATTTTCGATCGTCAGAAAGTGTTTGTCGGTTCGTTCAACTTCGACCCGCGCTCAGTGCTGTGGAACACCGAAGTCGGCGTGCTGGTCGACAGCCCGCAACTGGCTGACGAACTGCGCGAGCTGACGCTGCAGGGCATGGCACCCTCGCTCACCTACGAAGCCCGACTGGAGGACGGTAAGGTAGTCTGGGTGACCGAAGACAATGGCGTCATCCACACGCTGCACACCGAGCCCGGCGATTGGTGGCGGCGTTTCAATGCGTGGATGAGCAAGGCGATTGGTCTTGAACGGATGCTCTAGGCCTGCGCTTCACTCACACCGAATGCGCCGCGCCGCAAGGTCAGGACCAGCAACCCGAACGCCCCCGCAGCCATCAGCAACGGCAAGGCATCAATACTGACCCACTGACTGCCTGCACCTGCTGCCAAAGGCCCCAGCAGGCAGCCGATGCCCCAGAGCTGCGCCACATGCGCGTTGGCACGCACCAGCGCATCGTCGCGATAACGCTCACCGATCATAATCAGCGACAGCGTGAACAGCCCCCCGGCACTGGCACCGAACAGCACCCACAGCGGCCAGATCACCACCGTACTGACCAGCAGCGGAATGGCCAGACTGGACACCATCAGCGCCCCTGCACAACCGGTGAACAGTGTGCGGCGCGAGATACGGTCCGCCAGCAGACCAATCGGCAATTGCAGCACCGCATCGCCCACGACAACGGCGCTGACCATCATCAGGGCGACTTCGGGCGTGAAGCCATGCCCAATGCAATAGATCGGCAGCAGCGTCAGGATCAGCGCTTCAAAAGCTGCAAACAGCGCAACGGCCCAGGCGATGGCCGGCATGCCGCGACAGAAGCCGAGCAGGTCGGCAAACGACACACTGCTCGACTCCGTCGACGGCGCGCCGGTGCGTCCCAACAGCAGGAAGGGCGAGCAGGTCATCAGTAACACGCCGACCCAGAAGCCATAGTCGGCCTCGGTGCCCATCACCCCCAGCAATAGCGGCCCGGCCAGCTGGCTCAGGGCATACGTGCTGCCGTACAAGGCAACCAGCCGGCCGCGCAGGCGCTCGATCACCAGTTGATTGATCCAGCTCTCGCCGAGGATGAAGACAATCGTCAGGATCATGCCCAGCATCAGACGCAAAACCAGCCAGACCGGGTAGTAAGGCAGCAACGCCAGAACGCCGACCGACACAGCGCCGCCCCACAGACACAGCCGCATCAGATGGGCAGTCCCGAAACGCGACGCCAGCGCACTGGCCACGCCAGCGCCGACCAGCACACCCACCGCAGGCATCGCCGCCATGACGCCGATGGCGAACGAGCCGTAGCCCCAGTCTGCCAGCCTCAGCGACACCAGCGGCATGCTGACGCCGATGGCCAGGCCGACACTCAGGATCGAGGCCAGAACGGCGAAATAAGTACCCCAACGCATGACTCTCACTCTGTACTCGGCGTTATACGCAGGTGTCGTCTTGATACGAAACCCGATGGGAAGCCACACCATGCCTGACACAACGCTGCCTATGGCAGGCGGATTGCTGGCGGTAAGCGTGGAAAATGGACGCGACCAAACGCCCCCGCACTGGACGGGGACGCTTGCGGGGAACGACAGCTTACAGCTTGATCCAGGTGGATTTCAGCTCGGTGTATTTGTCGAATGCGTGCAACGACTTGTCGCGCCCATTGCCCGATTGCTTGAAGCCGCCGAACGGCGCGGTCATGTCGCCGCCGTCGTACTGGTTGACCCAGACGCTACCGGCACGCAAGGCTTTTGCCGTCAGGTGCGCCTTGGAGATGTTGGCGGTCCAGACAGCCGCGGCCAGGCCGTACGGTGTGTCATTGGCGATCTGGATTGCTTCTTCGGCCGTGTCGAAGGTCAGCACCGAAAGCACGGGGCCGAAGATCTCTTCCTGAGCGATTTTCATGGCGTTGTTCACGCCGTCGAAGATCGTCGGCTCGACGTAAGTACCACCGGTTTCCTCAAGAATGCGCTTGCCACCGGCCACCAGCGTGGCGCCGTCGGCGTGACCGGCCTCGATGTACGACAGCACGGTGTTCATCTGCTGGGTATCGACCAGCGCGCCAACCGTGGTCGCCGGGTCCAGCGGGTTGCCGGGCTTCCAGCTCTTCAACGCCTCGATCACCAACGGCAGGAAGCGATCCTTGATGGAGCGCTCGACCAACAGACGTGAACCGGCGGTGCACACCTCGCCCTGGTTGAAGGCGATGGCGCTGGCAGCCGCTTTTGCAGCGGTCTGCAAGTCCGGTGCGTCGGCGAAGACGATGTTCGGGCTCTTGCCGCCAGCTTCCAGCCAGACGCGCTTCATGTTGGATTCGCCCGAGTAGACCATCAACTGCTTGGCGATCTTCGTCGAACCGGTGAACACCACGGTATCGACGTCCATATGCAGTGCCAGCGCCTTGCCGACCGTATGGCCGTAGCCCGGCAGCACGTTGAGCACACCGGCAGGAATGCCCGCCTCGATGGCCAGTTGCGCAATACGAATAGCCGTCAGCGGGGATTTTTCCGACGGCTTGAGCACCACGGAGTTACCGGTCGACAATGCAGGCCCCAGCTTCCAGCAGGCCATCATCAACGGGAAATTCCAGGGCACGATGGCTGCGACTACGCCCACCGGCTCGCGCGTGACAAGACCCAGTTGATCATGAGGTGTCGCTGCGACTTCGTCGTACAGTTTGTCGATAGCCTCGCCGCTCCAGCTCAAGGCCCCGGCAGCGCCGGGCACGTCGATCCCGAACGAATCGCTGATCGGCTTGCCCATGTCCAGCGTTTCCAGCAGGGCCAGCTCTTCGGCATTCTGCTTGAGCAGGCCAGCGAAGCGAATCATGGTTGCCTTGCGCTTGGCAGGTGCCAGGCGCGACCACACGCCGGAGTTGAATACGCTGCGGGCACTGTCTACCGCGCGCTGAGCGTCAGCGGCATCGCAGCTGGCGACCTTGGCAAGCATGCGGCCATCGACCGGACTGACGCAGTCAAAGGTTTCGCCGGATGCGGCGTTGGTGTATTCACCTTGGATGAAGGCACGGCCTTCAATCTTCAAATCCTGGGCACGCTTCTCCCAGTCGGCACGAGTCAGGGTGGTCATGTGGATCTCCTCCTCTTGTTGAACAGGCGTGTGTCATGGTGGATTAAAGACACCATTCGACATTTCAGGGCAAACGCCACCCTAAACCAGCGGCCAGGCAAAAACCAATATATTTGACATAATTACCGGAAAATGACCTTTTTTGTTGATTTTATTAAACACAGGTTTGAACCATCACGGCACCATTGCTGGATGCACTCGTCAAACCTTCATCCCATTCCACCAGAGGCCAGCCCGGTATGAGTATCGACAGCATCGTCGACTTCAATGAAGCCAGCACCGCTCCAGAGCACTATCGACCCGCTCCGGAAAAGATCTTCAAGGGTGATCCTGCCCAGACGGTCTACAACCACTACAACAGCCCCTGCGGGCAGATGAGTGCAGGGGTCTGGGAAGGCGAGCAAGGACAATGGCAGGTCAATTACACCGAGCACGAATACTGCGAAATCGTGCATGGCGTTTCGGTTCTGCGCGATGAGCATGGCCACGCCAAGACGTTGCGGGCAGGCGACAGGTTTGTGATTCCGGCTGGATTCAAGGGCACCTGGGAGGTGCTGGAGGCCTGTCGCAAGATTTACGTGGTGTTCGAGGCGGCTATACATAAATAACGCCAGACGCCCTGCTGATTGTATGAGTCTAGGGGCGTCCATTCCGGACATTACTCATAAAGGACTATGACAATGACCAACGAAGAAATCACCCTGGACCTTCAGTATCTGATTGGCAGCCGCTATGTACCGACAGTCAAGGCCTACATCAGCGAACTGACAGGCAGAACCCGCATCGTAGGGCCACTGGATGCCAGTGACCGGATGTTTGACCGCAACCGCATCAAGATCGCCGCCGACGAGGCGGGGCTGATTTCGGCGTTCTCGTTCTCCTGAGACCGCCAGCCTTCCTCAAAACCCAGACACAAAAAAGCCCGCATAAAGCGGGCTTTTTTGCAGGAGACAGAATCAATTACTTGATTTTGCCTTCTTTGTACATCACGTGCTTACGTACAACCGGATCGAATTTTTTGATTTCGATTTTATCCGGGGTAGTACGTTTGTTCTTGTCGGTGGTGTAGAAATGGCCTGTACCAGCGCTCGACACCAAACGGATCAATTCACGCATGATTCTCTCCCTTAAATTTTGCCGTCGCGACGCAGTTCAGCGAGCACAACTTCAATGCCACGCTTGTCGATGATACGCATGCCTTTAGCAGATACGCGCAGACGAACAAAACGCTTCTCGCCTTCAACCCAGAAGCGGTGATGCTGCAGGTTTGGCAGGAAACGACGACGGGTTTTGTTGTTTGCGTGGGAAATGTTATTCCCGGTTACCGGACCCTTACCGGTAACTTGACAGACTCTCGACATGCCTCAGCCCTCTAAAACCACATGCCCAACCCGGCATGGGTTGGCCGCTTAATCTCTCAGTCATTTGGCGCCAGGCGCCGCGTTTCTTTAAGGGTCTTACCGGCTACACCTACAGTGAAGGAACCGGGCCCCTAGAAAAGAGCGCTGCTTTATACCAGAAAGCCTTGCGTGCAACAACAGGCAATGCACTCTACAGTAAATGAACGGACCTTGCGCGGCGGCTGAATCAAGCCATGCGCGGGGTACTGGCAAAAAGACCGCTCGTCGCTCCGCGGCGATTGTTCTGCGCCAGCACATGGTCTAGGGTTACTCCCTCACCAGACTGCGCCGGCAGATGGGGCCCTTTCTGAACAGGAATTTCGCCATGCGCCTTGCTGCACTTCCCTTTTTGCTCGTCCCGCTGCTGCTCCCGATTGCCTCTCAGGCGGCGAGCCTGGCGGTTTGTACCGAAGCCAGCCCTGAAGGTTTCGATGTGGTGCAATACAACTCCCTGACCACCACCAATGCGTCGGCCGATGTGTTGATGAACCGCCTGGTGGATTTTGATGCCCAGAGCGGCAAGCTGATACCGAGCCTGGCTGACCACTGGACGGTCTCCGACGACGGCCTGACCTATACCTTCACGCTGCGCTCGGGCGTGAAATTTCATACCACTGACTACTTCACGCCCACTCGCGAACTGACAGCCGACGACGTGCTGTTCAGCTTCAAACGCATGCTTGACCCGCAGAACCCGTGGCACAAGATCGCGCAAAGCGGCTTCCCACACGCGCAGTCCATGCAACTGCCTGCGCTGATCAAGAGTATTGATGCGCCTGACGCGCGCACAGTGAAGTTCACCCTCAACCGCGCCGACTCCACGTTCCTCGCGACGCTGAGCATGGGCTTTGCCTCGATCTATTCGGCCGAGTACACCGCGCAACTGCTCAAGGCAGGCACGCCGGAAAAACTCAACAGCCAGCCCATCGGCACGGGCCCGTTCGTGTTCAAGCGCTTCCAGAAAGATGCCGTGGTGCGTTACGAAGCGTTCAAGGACTACTTCGCCGGCAAGTCCGACGTCGACACCCTGATCTACGCCATCACCCCGGACGCCAACGTGCGCCTGCAGAAGATTCGCCAGAACGAATGCCAGATTGCGCTTTCACCCAAGCCACTGGATATCCAGGCCGCCAGCAAGGATGCCTCACTGAAGGTCGAGAAGACCGAAGCGTTCATGACCGCATTCGTGGCCATCAACAGCCAGCATCCGCCGTTCGATAAACCGCAGGTGCGTCAAGCCGTGAACCTTGCGTTCGACAAGGCCAATTACCTCAAGGCCGTGTTCGAAGACACTGCAGAAACCGCCAACGGGCCTTATCCGCCCAACACCTGGAGTTTCGCCAAGGACCTGCCCGGTTACCCGCATGACGTTGCCAAAGCCAAGGCGTTGCTGGCCGAGGCTGGCCTGAAGGACGGCTTCAAGACCACGATCTGGACACGCCCCTCCGGCAGCCTGCTGAACCCGAACCCGAGCCTGGGCGCTCAGTTGCTGCAGGCCGACCTGAAGCAGATCGGCATTGATGCCGAGATCAGGGTCATCGAATGGGGCGAACTGATTCGTCGCGCCAAGGCGGGCGAGCACGACCTGCTGTTCATGGGCTGGGCCGGTGACAATGGCGACCCGGATAACTTCCTGACACCGCAGTTCTCCTGCGCAGCCGTGCAATCGGGCACCAACTTCGCCCGTTACTGCGACAAGACCCTGGACAAATTGATCAGCGACGGCAAATCCACCAGCGATCAGGCCACACGCAGCAAGCTCTACCACCAGGCCCAGACGCAGATCCAGCAGCAGGCCCTGTGGATTCCCCTCGCCCACCCGACCGCTGCCGCACTGGTGCGCAAGGACGTGACGGGCTATCAGGTGAGCCCGTTCGGGCGGCAGGATTTCTACAAGGTGCAGGTGAAGTAACAGGCTTGCCGTTGATCATGCCTCTGCTAAGCGCTCAACGGTACATACCGTGCCTGCGGAGCAAACGCAGGCACCTGTGGGAGTGAGCTTGCTCACGAATAGGCCGGTACAGTTTCCAGAAAAGAAGCGTCTGGAACACAGCCTTCGCGAGCAAGCTCGCTCCCACCAGGCTGTGTGCGCACTCAAGAAAATCGTCCGAGAGACTTAGCGCAGAGCGTGGTAACGATCAACACGCACTACATCAACCCCCGCTCCACCATCGACAACGGCTCGCCATCCCCCACGATCACATGGTCCAGGACCTGAACGTCAATCAGCAGCAAGGCCTCCTTGAGGCGCTTGGTCAGGTCGATGTCGGAACGGCTGGGGTCGGTAATGCCCGAAGGGTGGTTGTGGCACAGGATCAGGCTGGCGGCATTGTGGGCCATGGCACGCTTTACCACCTGCCGGGGATGCACGTACGCCGAGTTGATCGTGCCGCGAAACAGCACTTCGAACGTCATGACCCGATGTTTGTTATCCAGAAACAGGCAGCCGAACACCTCATGCGGCTCATGACGCAATAACGCCTTGAGGTAGCTACGAACCTGCTGGGGATTTTCCAGCGCCGAATCACGGCGCACCGATTCGGCCATGTGTCGACGCGCCATTTCCATGACAGCCTGTAACTGAGCGAACTTGGCGGGTCCCAGGCCCAGTTGCGCCGTGAAATCCTGCAAATTCGCATCCAGTAACGGTCTGAGGCCGCCAAACTGATTCAATAGATGACGAGCGAGGTCTACAGCGCTTTTTCCGGCCACGCCGGTGCGTAAAAAGATGGCCAGCAACTCGGCGTCGGACAGACTGCCCGCGCCCAACGCCAACAAACGTTCCCGTGGGCGTTCGGCCGTGGGCCAACTGCGAATACTCATAACACCTCCCTGTGGTTGAGCACCTGTTCCGGTGCGGTCGCTGTGCTATCTTAGCCCATCTTTTTTGCGCGACGATCTGGCCTGGGGAGGCGTCCTGGCCGTCGCGTCAACACTTGACCAAAAAGGCAGGCCTATGCAGCGGCTGTATCGAAAACGCATCGTTCTGGGCGTCGGCGGCGGCATCGCAGCCTACAAAAGCGCCGAACTGGTTCGCCGGTTGCGCGACCAGGGTGCGGAAGTCCGTGTCGTCATGACCCGGGGCGGGGCCGAGTTCATCACACCCCTGACCATGCAGGCCCTTTCCGGCCACCCAGTGCACCTGGACTTGCTCGACCCGGCGGCAGAGGCGGCCATGGGGCATATCGAACTGGCCAAATGGGCCGACCTGATCCTGATTGCGCCGGCCACCGCCGACCTGATCGCCCGGCTGGCACAAGGCATCGCCAACGACTTGCTGACCACCATTGTGCTGGCCACAGATGCGACCGTCGCCATCGCACCGGCGATGAACCAGGCCATGTGGCGCGATGCGTCGGTACAGGCCAATACCCGCTTGCTGGAAGAACGTGACTTTCGTGTATTCGGTCCGGCGTCCGGCAGCCAGGCCTGCGGCGACGTGGGTTTTGGGCGCATGCTCGAAGCCGATGATCTGGCGCAGTGTGCTGCCGATTGCTTCCAGCGCCTGTGCCTGACAGGCAAGCACGTGCTGATCACAGCTGGCCCGACCCAGGAAAACATCGACCCGGTGCGTTACATCACCAACCACAGCTCCGGCAAAATGGGTTTTGCCCTGGCCGAAGCGGCTGTGGAAGCGGGTGCGCGAGTGACGCTGATCACGGGTCCCGTCAACCTGCCAACGCCGGACCGCGTTTCGCGCATCGACGTGGTCAGTGCCCGCGACATGCTGGCGGCGTGCGAGGCTGCCATTCCCTGCGACCTTTTCATCGCGTCGGCTGCGGTTGCTGATTACCGCCCGGAAGTCATCGCGCCTCACAAACTCAAGAAAGATCCTACGAACGGCGACGGCCTGTTGCTGCAGATGGTCCGCAACCCGGACATTCTCGCCACCATCGCCACCCGCCCGGATCGCCCGTTCAGTGTCGGCTTCGCTGCCGAGACCGAGCACCTGCTCGACTATGCTGCACGCAAGCTCAAGGACAAGAACCTCGACCTGATCGTCGCCAATGACGTGGCCAACCCCAGCATTGGCTTCAACAGCGAAGAGAACGCCTGCAGCGTGATCGACCGAGCGTTGCACCCGACGCTCTTCGCCCAGACCAGTAAGGCCAAGATTGCCCGCCAGCTGATCACTTTTATCGCCGACCGTATGAATCAGGTTTAATCACGCATGCACGCTCTACAAGCCAAGATCCTCGACCCTCGTATTGGCAACGAATTCCCGCTTCCGGCCTATGCGACTGTCGGTTCCGCCGGCCTGGACCTGCGCGCCATGCTCAAGGAGGACACCGTTCTTGAACCTGGCCAGACCTTGCTGATCCCCACAGGCCTGTCGATCTATATCGGTGACCCGGGCCTGGCCGCCATGATCCTGCCGCGCTCGGGCCTGGGCCACAAACACGGCATCGTGCTGGGCAATCTGGTTGGCCTGATCGACTCTGACTATCAGGGCGAGCTGATGGTGTCCTGCTGGAACCGTGGCCAGACTGCATTCAACCTCTCGGTTGGCGAGCGCATCGCGCAACTGGTGCTGGTGCCCGTGGTACAGGCGCACTTCGAACTGGTTGAAGCGTTCGATGAAAGCCAGCGCGGCGCAGGCGGTTTCGGGCATTCCGGCAGTCACTGATCGCCAACCGAAACGCCGCATCAGCTCATAGGGATTAAGCATGGGGAGTAGTCGTTGAAAGGCAGTCAGCACAGCGCTTCAAAACAAGCCGTATCGGCTACCTTTGCGCTGCCTGCTGCGAGCATAAAGGCACTCTCCCCTGGGCTCGTTCCCGCCGCGATCGGCCTTGCAGCGGCCATGGCCGTTGCCTGGCTGGCCGTCGCCAATAACCCGCAGGATCAGGGCGGGCTTGCGCAAGCGCTGGGCAGCAGCCAGGCTCAGGCCGTGAATCTGGCACTCGGGCAAATCAGTGCCGACACTCAGGCGGCAGCTACGAGTGCAGCGCTGGTCCAGGCTTTGCAAAACGGCGATGCCGCAGCACTGGCGACAGCGCAGGATCAACTGACACGCTGGGACGGCCTGGCAGGCGCGCGACTCAACCCCAAGGGCATGACCGATGTCGACCCGACAGGCTCACTGCCTGTCACGTTCGCCACGCTGGACATGCTGAACAAGGCAGCACGCGGAGAAGCCGTTGCACCCGAGGCACGCAAGACAGGCGAGCGCTGGCTGATCTACAGCGCCGCCCCCGTGCGGGCCGATGCCAGCCAGCCTGTCAGCGGCACGCTGCTGCTGGCGTTCGATCCCAAGCGCTTGCTCAATGCATTGCCGACACTGCCTGCCGATGTCGGGCAAGTGGTCTTGAGTCAACAGTTCGGCACCGGTCCCGCTCAGGTTTTCCTGCAGCGCGGCGAACCCGTTGGCGGCAAGCCGCAGAGCTTTGACACGGGTTATCCCGGCTGGAAACTGGAGTTCTCGCCAGCCACAACCTCAAAAACAGCGTCCTCGATCGTGCTTTTATTGCTGGCTCTGGTGATCGCTGCAGCAGGCGTATTACTGGGCCTGCACCGCAACGAGCGGGCCTTGCAGAAGCGTATTTGTGCTGACGCTCGTCAGCTTGATCAGTTGCTTCAAGAACTCTCGAGCGGAAAAGCCGTCAAACCGTTCGGTTTGAGCCTTCCAGCCCTTGGCGGCCTGGCTCAGGCCCTGGCTCGTGTTTCGCTTCGTGATAAACCCACGGCCCCTCCCGCCGCGGTCACGAGCAAAGAAAACGATGCCCATATGACGACAGGCAGCGCGTCGAATCCTATCGCTGCTCCTGGCACCGACTGGACAGATCCGCTGTTTCAAGATACCGATATTCTCGATATCGACCTTCTCGACGAAAACCAGGATTTCCTGAGATCGGAGCATCCCATCGCTATGAACAGCCCAGCATCCGTGGCACCCAAACTCCCCGACACCATTTTTCGCGCCTACGACATTCGTGGCGTGGTCGGGGACACCCTCAGCGCTGAGACCGCCTACTGGATCGGCCGCGCCATTGGCTCCGAGAGCCTTGCGCAGAACGAACCCAACGTCAGCGTTGGCCGCGATGGCCGCCTTTCCGGCCCCGAGCTGGTCGAACAATTGATTCAGGGCCTGCACGACAGCGGCTGCCACGTCAGCGACGTCGGTCTGGTGCCGACGCCTGCGCTGTATTACGCAGCCAACGTGCTGGCGGGCAAGACCGGCGTCATGCTGACCGGCAGCCACAACCCGAAAGACTACAACGGCTTCAAGATCGTGATCGCCGGCGACACCCTCGCCAACGAGCAGATTCAGGCGCTGCACGAGCGCATCAAGACCAACAACCTGACCTCACAAAAGGGCAGCATCACCAAAGTCGACATCCTCGATCGCTACTTCAAGCAGATCAAGGACGATATCGTCATGGCCCGCAAGCTCAAGGTCGTGGTCGATTGCGGCAACGGCGCAGCAGGCGTGATCGCCCCGCAACTGATCGAAGCGCTGGGCTGTGAAGTGATTTCCCTGTTTGCCGAAGTCGATGGCAACTTCCCAAACCACCACCCGGATCCGGGCAAGCTGGAAAACCTTCAGGACCTGATCGCCAAGGTCAACGAAACCGGTGCCGACCTGGGCCTGGCGTTCGACGGCGACGGCGACCGCGTCGGTGTGGTGACCAACAAGGGCAATGTGGTCTATCCGGATCGCCTGCTGATGCTGTTCGCTCTGGACGTGCTGAAGCGCAATCCAGGTGCCGACATCATTTTCGACGTGAAATGCACACGCCGCCTGACGCCGCTGATCAGCGAACACGGTGGTCGTCCGGTGATGTGGAAAACCGGTCACTCGCTGATCAAGAAAGAGATGAAGAAAAGCGGTGCCTTGCTCGCTGGCGAGATGAGCGGCCACATTTTCTTCAAGGAACGCTGGTTCGGCTTCGACGACGGTATCTACAGCGCGGCACGCCTGCTGGAAATTCTCAGCCAGGAATCGACCTCGGCCGAAGACCTGTTCGAGACCTTCCCGAATGACATTTCGACGCCTGAGATCAACATCAAGGTGACGGACGTCACGAAGTTCAGCATCATCGAGGCCCTTGAGAAAGACGCCCAGTGGGGCGACGCCAAACTGACCAGCATCGACGGAGTCCGCGTAGACTATCCGAAGGGCTGGGGCCTGGTTCGCGCGTCCAATACCACGCCGGTACTGGTGCTGCGCTTCGAAGCCGAAACCGAGGCCGAGTTGCAGCGCATCAAGGACGTGTTCCACGCCGAGCTCAAGAAAGTTGCGCCGGACCTCGATCTTCCTTTTTGATTGCTTTCCCCCTTTTGACTGGAGCCCTGAATGACCCTCGAACGTGATGCCGCCTCTAATGTAGCCAAGGTCCTTTCCGAAGCGCTGCCTTACATTCGCCGCTTCGTCGGCAAGACGCTGGTTATCAAGTACGGCGGCAACGCCATGGAAAGCGAAGAGCTGAAAACCGGCTTCGCTCGCGACATCGTGTTGATGAAAGCAGTCGGTATCAACCCGGTGGTTGTCCATGGTGGAGGGCCACAGATCGGTGATCTGCTCAAGCGCCTGTCGATCGAAAGCCACTTCATCGACGGCATGCGCGTCACCGATGCCCAGACCATGGACGTTGTGGAAATGGTGCTGGGTGGCCAGGTCAACAAGGACATCGTCAATCTGATCAACCGCCATGGCGGCAGCGCCATTGGCCTGACCGGCAAGGACGCGGAGCTGATTCGTGCGAAGAAGCTGACCGTCACGCGTCAGACACCCGAGATGACCAAGCCTGAAATCATCGACATCGGTCATGTGGGCGAAGTGGTCGGTATCAACACCGACCTGCTCAACATGCTGGTCAAGGGTGATTTCATCCCGGTGATCGCACCAATCGGCGTCGGCGCCGACGGCGAGTCGTACAACATCAACGCCGATCTGGTCGCCGGCAAGGTTGCCGAAGCCCTCAAGGCCGAGAAACTGATGCTGCTGACCAACATCGCCGGCCTGATGGACAAGCAAGGCCAGGTCCTGACCGGCCTGACCACCGAGCAAGTGAACACGCTGATTGCCGACGGCACGATCTACGGCGGCATGCTGCCCAAGATCAAGTGTGCGCTGGAAGCAGTACAAGGTGGCGTGACCACCTCGCACATCATCGACGGTCGCGTTCCGAATGCCGTGTTGCTGGAAATCTTCACCGACACAGGTGTGGGTACGCTGATCAGCAATCGCAAGCGTCACTGATTCTCTGCACGACAAAAAGGCCCTGTCAGCATCTGCTGACAGGGCCTTTTTCATGGCATCGACTTAAGCGGACTACTGAGTGAGGTGCTGCGTGAGTTGCTGCACACGAACGCGGTCTTCGGCAAAGCCCGCCTCGGCCTTGGCGCGTGCCGCCTGATAGCCTGTGATATCGCCCTGCAGGCGCACTTGCTGATCACGCACGTCGTTCAACTGCTCGATGATCGTCTGCGGAACCGGACGCCCGGCACGCTCCTGATCACCCGCCTGCCCCAGCAAATTGCGCTGCTGAGTGGCCAACCCTTGCAGGTTGCCTTGAGCAACACCGATGAGCGTGTCCAGCTCGGCCAGCTTGCGCGCCTTGACGCGGTCCACGTCGGCAACGCTGCTGTATAGGCTCAGCAACTTCGCATTGGCGTCGGCCTGAACCTTGTCGGCCTCGGCCTGACGAATCTGCTCGGCGGTGGGCGCAGGCGGTATCACCTGCACCACCCGGCCTCGGGCATTGAGCACTTCATAACCTTTGGCGACGTACTCGGCAGGCACGCCCAGGCGGTCGATGACCGTCACGCCGCGATTATCGATGTACCGATAAAGTCGCATTTCGGGGATATCGGCAGCCTGCACCAGGGCAGAACACAGCACTCCCAGCGACAAACCCAATACGCCTGACGCGCGCACGAGCCTCTGCAACGCGCCTGACGGGCATCGCCTATGCGCCCGCCAGATCTGCATCCTAGATCCCGTACTGTGCGCGGTAAGCCTCGACAGCAGGCAAATGCTGCTTGAGCTGCGGATCGTCGGCGAGGAATTCCAGCACCTGGTTCAGCGACACGATGCTCACCACCGGAATGCCGAAGTCGCGCTCCACTTCCTGAATGGCCGACAATTCGCCGTTGCCACGCTCCTGACGGTTGAGTGCGATCAGCACACCGGCTGCCTTGGCGTCCTGCGCAGCGATGATCTGCATCACTTCACGAATGGCAGTACCCGCAGTGATCACGTCATCAATGATCAGCACATCACCGGCCAGCGGTGCGCCGACCAGGCTACCACCCTCACCATGCGCCTTGGCTTCCTTGCGGTTGAAGCACCAGGGCAGGTCGCGGTCGTGATGCTCGGCCAACGCCACGGCGGTCGCGGCCGCCAGAGGAATGCCTTTGTACGCAGGCCCGAACAGAACATCAAAGGCAATGCCGCTCTCGACCACGGCTGCCGCATAGAAGCGACCGAGCTGAGCCAGAGCAGAACCGCTGTTGAACAGACCGGCATTGAAGAAGTACGGACTGGTGCGTCCGGACTTGAGAGTGAACTCACCGAAGCGCAGTACACCGCGATCGATGGCAAAACGAATGAAATCGCGTTGATACGCTTGCATGAAAAAAGCCCTGAAAGCACGGATTTAGCTAATTGGGTAGACCTCGGGTATCATACACGCACGTGATTTTTGGGGCCATTTATGCGGATCATCAGTGTGAACGTAAATGGCATTCAGGCTGCGGTCGAGCGTGGGTTGCTCAGCTGGCTGCAAGCTCAGAATGCCGACGTCATCTGCTTACAGGACACCCGCGCCTCCACCTTTGAACTGGATGATCCAGCCTTTCAGCTGGATGGCTACTTCCTCTATGCCTGCGAAGCCGAAGTCCCCGCTCAGGGTGGCGTGGCGCTTTATTCGCGGTTGCAACCGAAGGCGGTGATCAGCGGCCTCGGCTTCGAGACAGCCGACCGCTACGGGCGTTACCTGCAAGCCGATTTCGACAAAGTCAGTATTGCGACCCTGCTCTTCCCTTCCGGGATGAACGGGGACGAAGACTTGAATCAGAAATTCAAGCTCATGGACGATTTCGGCAAATACATGGACAAGCAGCGCCGCAAGCGTCGCGAGTACATTTACTGCGGCTCGCTCTATGTGGCGCAGCAGAAACTCGATATCAAGAACTGGCGTGACAGCCAGCAATCTCCTGGCTTCCTGGCGCCCGAGCGTGCCTGGATGGACGAGATTGTCGGCACCATGGGTTATGTCGATGCCCTGCGTGAAGTCAGTCGCGAAGGTGATCAGTACAGCTGGTGGCCGGACAGCGAGCAGGCCGAGATGCTGAATCTGGGCTGGCGCTTCGACTACCAGATCCTGACGCCAGGTCTGCGCCGCTTCGTGCGCAGCGCCCGTCTGCCCCGCCAGCCGCGCTTCTCGCAGCACGCGCCGCTGATCGTGGATTACGACTGGACCCTGACGATCTGATCGTCAGGCGGCACCCGAACACGAAAAAGCCGACTTGAAGTCGGCTTTTTGCGTTGCTCGCGACCGCGCTTACTTCAACAGGCGCCAGGTGAACGGGTAGCGATAGTCCACCCCTTCGTTGGCCTTGACACCTGCGATGATGGTCAGCACCAACGCGCCGATCCCGACCAGCATCAGCAGCGCAAAGCCGATGACTACGACCATCAGCAGCATGCTGACCGTGGCCGCAATCGCGACGGTGATCTGAAAGTTCAGTGCTTCCTTGCCTTGCGCATCGATAAACGGATCCGCCTCTTTCTTCACCTGCCAGAGAATCAGAGGCCCCAGCAGGTTTCCGAACGGAAAGATCAGGCCGAAAAACGCAGACAAGTGACAGAACATCGCCCATTGACGGGCGCTTTGAGCCGGTTTCTGCGGCGATAGCTGGCTGTCACTCATGGTCACGCTCCTGGTTATCAGTCGGCCAATGCGGCGCGCTGCAATTCGAACAATTCAGTCATGCCCTTCTGTGCCAGCGCCAGCATCGCGTTCAGCTCTTCAGGCTGGAACGGCGCGCCTTCTGCGGTGCCCTGCACCTCGATGAAACCGCCTGCGCTGGTCATGACCACGTTCAGGTCGGTCTCGGCAGCGGAATCTTCCAGGTAGTCCAGGTCGAGCACAGGCTCGCCCTGATACATGCCGACCGACACCGCAGCAATCATCTGCTTGAGCGGGTCGCCGCCTTTCAGGCCGCCACGCTTCTTGATCACTTTCAAGGCGTCAGCCAAGGCAACCATGGCACCGGTGATGGAGGCAGTGCGCGTGCCGCCGTCAGCCTGGATGACATCGCAATCGACATACAGCGTGACGTCGCCCAGCTTGGACATGTCCAGCGCAGCACGCAGCGAACGGCCGATCAGACGCTGGATTTCCAGGGTACGACCACCCTGCTTGCCACGGCTGGCTTCACGCTGGTTACGCTCGCCGGTCGCACGCGGCAGCATGCCGTACTCGGCAGTCAACCAACCCTGCCCCTGACCTTTGAGAAAGCGCGGCACGCCGTTTTCGACGCTGACGGTGCAGATCACCTTGGTGTCACCGAACTCGACCAGCACAGAACCCTCGGCGTGTTTGGTGTAGTTGCGGGTGATGCGGATCGAGCGGAGCTGATCGGCGGCGCGACCACTTGGACGTTTCATCTGGGATACCTGTACTGAGACGGAAAACTGCCGAGCATTATAGAGGCCATCGTCCGGGCTGGGCATCTCTAAAAGTCAGGCCCGTATTTTTTTCGGGTGCTCAGGGCTCTGGATCGGGACTTTGCGGCCTGGCATGCGGCTGCAAAAAACACCTCGCATCGTTTGTCATACTCTCGGATTGGGAGCCTGCGCCGCACTGCGCTACAATCCTGCGCCTTTGCAGCCTGTCGGCTTTCATGACATCCATTGCAACGGTCCGCCCCTCGCGCGGGCTCAACTGCCTGGACTGAATCTAGAGGTATTCCCATGGTGCACAGCATGACTGCCTTTGCCCGAGTCGAACGGGCCGGTGCCCAGGGCACACTGAGCTGGGAACTGCGCTCGGTCAATCATCGCTACCTTGAGCCGCACCTGCGTCTGCCGGAATCATTCCGCGATCTGGAAGGCGCAATACGTGAAGCTCTGCGTCAGGGCCTGTCGCGCGGCAAGGTCGAATGCACCCTGCGTTTCGTGGAAGAAACCGCAGGCAAGCCCCTGCAGGTGGATCGCGAGCGTGCCAGCCAGTTAATCGCTGCGGCCGAATCCGTCGCCAGCCTGATCCAGCAGCCGGCCCCGCTGAACCCTCTTGAGGTGCTGGCCTGGCCGGGCGTGCTGGTGGCCGACGCCAATGACCCGCAGGTGCTGAACAGCGAAGCCCTGACATTGTTCAACGAGGCGCTGACCGAATTGAAGAATGGCCGTGGACGCGAGGGAGCCGACCTGGCGAAACTTCTCGACGAGCGGTTGAGCGCCATCACTGAAGAAGTCGCCACCCTGCGTACGCTTGTGCCCCAGATGCTGGCCACTCAGCGCCAGAAAGTGCTGGATCGCTTCGCAGACATGAAGGCCGAGCTGGATCCGCAGCGCCTGGAGCAGGAGATGGTCCTGCTGGCGCAAAAAAGCGACGTGGCCGAAGAACTGGATCGCCTGAGCACCCACGTCACCGAAGTGCGGCGCGTGCTCAAGACCGGCGGTCAGGCGGGTCGCCGTCTGGACTTCCTGATGCAAGAGCTCAACCGCGAAGCGAACACCCTGGGCTCCAAGGCCTTCGACCCACGCAGCACACAGGCTGCCGTCAACCTCAAAGTGTTGATCGAGCAGATGCGTGAACAAGTGCAGAATATTGAGTAAGGCTGAACCTGACATGACCCATAAATCCGGCACCCTGTACATCATTTCCGCGCCGTCCGGCGCGGGCAAGACCAGCCTGGTCAATGCCCTGACCGAGGCTGAACCGCAGATCCGCGTTTCGGTGTCGCACACCACCCGCGCCATGCGTCCCGGCGAAGAAAACGGCGTGAACTACCACTTCGTCGACCGCGCCGAATTCGTACGCATGATCGACCACGGCGATTTTCTGGAGCAGGCCGAAGTCTTCGGCAACCTGTATGGCACGTCTCAAAGCCACCTGCAGCAGACACTGGATGAAGGCCATGACCTGATTCTGGAAATCGACTGGCAGGGCGCGCAACAGGTTCGCGAGCAGATGCCGCACGCCCGCTCGATCTTCATTCTGCCGCCCTCCCAGCAGGCATTGCGTCAGCGTCTGACCAACCGTGGCCAGGACAGCAACGAAATCATCGAAACCCGAATGCGCGAAGCGGTCAGCGAAATGAGCCATTACGTCGAATACGAGTACATCGTGGTCAACGATAATTTCGACAGCGCACTGGCCGACCTGAAAGCCATTTTCCGCGCCAACCGCCTGACCCAGCAGCATCAGCAGGAACAATACAGCGAGCTTTTTCAGCAATTGCTGGCTTGATCGGACTGTTTCAACGCGGCAGACTGCAGGTCAAAAGCACATCGCCTGTGGCCTGCCGCTTGCTGCTTACAGCACTCCGCTTGTAAACTACCGAGTCCGCTCGCCCATCCGGGCATCGCGCATACGCATTTGCTACGAGGAATACCCATGGCCCGCGTGACCGTTGAAGACTGCCTAGAACACGTCGATAACCGCTTCGAGCTGGTCATGCTCGCTACCAAGCGTTCGCGTCAACTCGCCACCGGCGGCAAAGAGCCGAAGCTGGCGTGGGAAAACGACAAGCCTACCGTTGTGGCCCTGCGTGAAATCGCTGCTGGCCTGATGGACTACGCCGTTATCGCAGAAGCCGAAATCGTTGAAGATGAACCATTGTTCGCAGCGTTCGAGGACGAGTCCAACGAGGCCGTCTAAGCCTATGCCGGGTCGACGCAGTACGGCGCAGGGTAAAAGCCATCGGCAGGGGGTAGCGCCTTGCCGAGCATAGACGCCCTCGCCGATAGACTGTCGGCCTATCTCGGCAAAGATCAGGTCAATCTGGTCCGCCGAGCGTACTACTACGCCGAACAAGCCCACGACGGCCAGCGCCGTCGCAGCGGCGAAGCCTACGTCACGCATCCCCTTGCAGTGGCGAACATCCTTGCCGACATGCACATGGATCATCAAAGCCTGATGGCTGCGATGCTGCATGACGTGATCGAAGATACCGGCATTGCCAAGGAAGCGCTCAGCGCGCAATTTGGCGAAACCGTGGCCGAACTGGTCGACGGGGTCAGCAAACTGACCCAGATGAACTTCGAGACCAAGGCCGAAGCACAGGCGGAAAACTTCCAGAAGATGGCCATGGCCATGGCGCGCGACATTCGCGTGATTCTGGTCAAGCTCGCCGACCGCCTGCACAACATGCGCACACTGGAAGTCCTGTCCGGTGAAAAGCGTCGCCGCATCGCCAAGGAAACCCTCGAGATCTACGCACCCATCGCCAACCGCCTGGGCATGCACAGTGTGCGTATCGAATTCGAGGACCTGGGCTTCAAGGCCATGTACCCGATGCGTTCCTCGCGGATCAACCAGGCCGTCAAGCGCGCCCGGGGCAATCGCAAGGAACTGGTCAACAAGATCGAAGAATCACTGAGCCATTGCCTTGCCGTTGACGGCATCGAAGGTGATGTCAGTGGTCGGCAGAAGCACCTCTACGGCATCTACAAGAAGATGCGCGGCAAGCGTCGCGCCTTCAACGAGATCATGGACGTCTACGCGTTCCGTATCATCGTGGACAAGGTCGACACCTGCTACCGCGTACTGGGCGCTGTTCATAATCTGTACAAACCGCTGCCGGGTCGCTTCAAGGATTACATCGCGATCCCCAAGGCGAACGGCTATCAGTCGCTGCACACCACGTTGTTTGGCATGCACGGCGTGCCCATCGAAATCCAGATCCGCACCCGCGAGATGGAAGAAATGGCCAACAACGGGATCGCTGCGCACTGGCTCTACAAGTCCAGCGATGACGAGCAACCCAAGGGCACGCATGCCCGCGCCCGCCAGTGGGTCAAGGGCGTTCTGGAAATGCAGCAGCGTGCCGGCAACTCGCTGGAGTTCATCGAGAGCGTCAAGATCGACCTGTTTCCGGACGAGGTCTATGTCTTCACGCCCAAGGGCCGGATCATGGAGCTGCCAAAAGGCTCCACGGCGGTGGACTTCGCCTATGCGGTGCACACCGACGTCGGCAACAGCTGCATTGCCTGCCGGATCAACCGCCGACTGGCACCGCTGTCCGAGCCACTGCAGAGCGGCTCGACGGTTGAAATCGTCAGCGCACCCGGCGCACGTCCAAACCCTGCATGGCTGAACTTCGTCGTGACCGGCAAGGCGCGCACACATATTCGTCATGCACTGAAGCTGCAACGTCGCTCAGAGTCCATCAGCCTGGGCGAGCGCCTGCTGAACAAAGTGCTTAACGGCTTCGAAAGCAGCCTGGACAAAATCCCGGCAGAGCGCATTCAGCTGGCGCTGAACGAATACCGCGTCGAAGTGCTGGAAGACCTGCTCGAAGACATCGGCCTGGGCAACCGCATGGCCTACGTGGTAGCCCGCCGCCTGCTTGGCGAAGGTGATCAGTTGCCAAGCCCGGAAGGTCCGCTGGCGATTCGCGGCACCGAGGGCCTGGTCCTTAGCTACGCCAAGTGCTGCACGCCGATACCGGGTGATCCGATTGTGGGCCACCTGTCTGCGGGCAAGGGCATGGTCGTGCACCTGGACAACTGCCGCAATATCAGCGAAATCCGTCATAACCCGGAAAAATGCATCCAGCTCTCGTGGGCCAAGGATGTGACAGGCGAATTCAATGTCGAACTGCGCGTCGAGCTGGAGCACCAGCGCGGCCTGATCGCCCTGCTGGCCAGCAGCGTGAACGCCGCCGACGGCAACATCGAAAAAATCAGCATGGACGAACGCGATGGTCGCATCAGCGTGGTCCAGCTTGTGGTCAGCGTGCACGACCGTGTGCACCTGGCCCGCGTGATCAAGAAACTACGCGCACTGACCGGGGTCACACGCATCACCCGTATGCGCTCGTAGACCATCCACTTTCAGGAGTTCTTCATGACCAAGACTGTCATCACCAGCGACAAGGCCCCAGCGGCCATCGGCACTTACTCTCAGGCGATCAAAGCTGGCAATACCGTCTACATGTCCGGGCAGATCCCTCTTGATCCGAAAACCATGGAACTGGTCGACGGCATCGAAGCCCAGATCACCCAGGTCTTCGAGAACCTGAAGTCCGTTGCCGAAGCGGCAGGCGGTTCGTTCAAGGACATCGTCAAGCTGAACATCTTCCTGACCGACCTGGGCCATTTCGCTAAGGTCAACGAGATCATGGGCACCTACTTCGCACAGCCTTACCCGGCACGCGCAGCCATCGGCGTTGCCGCACTGCCGCGTGGCGCGCAGGTCGAGATGGACGCGATTCTCGTCATCGAATAAATCCCCAGCGCAGCGTTGCTACGCTGCGCTCTCCCTGAAGGAAGGAATCTGTTATGCGCTCCGCGCTCGCCATTTCGCTGCTGGCCGTCATTCTCGGTGGCTGCGCCAGTCACGCCGACCGCAACCCGGACGGCACCTGGATCAACCAGACCGCCATCGACGCGGCAGTCAAGCAGGGCAACCTGCGTCAGGCGCTGCTCGCCAACGGCCCGAATCTGGAGTGGCAAATCAACTCCAAGGCCAACCAGGCGGTCTACTCCAATGGCTTCGAGCTGGGTGAAGGCAAGATCGTCAGCGCCGCCGAGGGCAAGCTGCACATCGACTTCTACGGCAATTTCTTCGAAGACCTGAGCGTCAAGGGTGACGAACTGGTTCAGGCGGCCAGCGAGTCAGGCCCTGAGCAGCACTTCGAAAAGCCGAAAAATTCCGTACCTGACGGCGCCCAGCCGGGCAGCAGCTTTGAAAAAGCGCTGTATGCAGCTTACATGGGCGGCAAATGGACCATCGTTGAAGGCGACGGCCAAGGCAGCACGGTGCAGTTCATGCCGGACGGCAGCGTGCAGGGTCTTCCCGAAAATGATCGTTTCGCGCTGTGTCTCGCTGGCGATTGCGCAGCCATGAGCGGTGAATACGACAGCATGTGGCTGGAGAAGGCCGAGCAAGGCAATCCGTGGATCTTCGCTCGCAAAGGCAAGCAACTGGAGATCTTCCAGGCCGTGAACAATGCCGGTGCCGACCAGATGCCTGAACTGCGTCCGGGCACTCGCCGCTGGTTGCTCGAGCAACAGTAAGCGTGGGTTCGTAAAGCCCGATCAACAAAGAGCGTCCTTCATGGGCGCTTTTTTGTGCAATGGTTTCAGCACTCATCTACCAACAACTGAGCAGCCTGCCTCGGCTGCCATCCGATCATCCTGCTGCCAGGTGTGAGACATGATAAGCCTTTCAAGCCACTTCACCCCCTGGACGTCGCTGGCCGGAGGCTTGCTGATCGGCCTTGCAGCCAGCCTGTTCATCTTGCTCAACGGCAGAATTACCGGCATCAGCGGATTGCTCGGCAGCGTTCTGTCAGGCACGGGCGAAGGGCGTGGCGAAAAACTGCTTTTCCTCACCGGTCTGCTGGCCTCGCCACTGATCTGGTCACTGGGCTCAAGGCTGCCTGAGGCTTCGTTCAATACCGGTGTCTACACCCTGCTGATTGCGGGGCTGATGGTCGGGATCGGTACTCGCTATGGTGCCGGATGTACCAGTGGACATGGCATATGCGGACTGTCACGGCTGTCGCCACGATCCATCGTTGCCGTCTGCTGTTTCATGGGCAGCGGCTTCGCCTGCGTTTATCTGATTCGTCACGTGGCCGGGGTGTAAGCATGCGTAAACTGACTGCACTGATCGCCGGGCTGCTCTTCGGTCTGGGGCTTTACCTAAGCGGCATGACCAACCCTGCAAAGGTGCTCGCGTTTCTGGACATTGCAGGCGACTGGGATCCCTCACTGGCCCTTGTCATGGCCGGAGCGCTCGTGCCGAGCAGCGTCGCATTTTTCGTTGCAAAGCGCCGCCGCACGTCGCTGCTTGGCGCACCGATGCAGATTCCGACCCTTAAAGTCATCGACCGCCGGCTCGTTCTTGGCAGCCTGTTGTTTGGCGCTGGCTGGGCCTTGGCAGGCCTTTGCCCCGGCCCGGCAGTAGCGCTGCTCCTGAGCGGCAACTGGCAGCCCATCGCGTTCACGCTCGCGATGGTGGTCGGCATGCTGATCCACGCCCGGTTCGAATCGCGCAAAGCGATGTGAATGGCTAACCGGGCCTTGATCAATGCTTAGCCGAGCAAGGCGGCGTAACCCGCTTTATAGTCGGGGTACATCGGCGTCCAGCCCAGGGCCCTTGCTCGCGCATTGCTGCAACGCTTGCTGCCGACTCGCTGCACGCTGACCTCGTCAGACCATTCGGTAACGCCCAGATACTCACGTATCCACGACACCACATCGGCCAGTGCAGCAGGGTCGTCGTCCACGCCCAGATAACAATCATCCAGCGCCACGCCCTGATCATCGGCCTGAAGCAGATGCGCCAGCAGGCCAGCGGCATCGTCGGCATGAATGCGATTGGCGTAAACCGGTGGGTCGATCCTGACACTGTGACCCTGACGCACGCGATTGGACAGATCGGCGCGGCCCGGTCCATAGATGCCGGTCAGCCTTACCGCAGTCGCAGGCAGGCCACTGTTGAGGGCCAGTTGCTCGGCCTCAAGCATCACCGTCCCGGAAAAGCCTGCGGGTTCAGTGGCGGACGTTTCGTCGACCCATTCGCCCTGTTGCTGTCCGTAAACGCCGCTGCTGGACACAAAAAAGAGACGCTTAGGCCGCTGACCCTGAGTCGACAGCCAGCTCAGCACGTGGCGCAGCCCATCGACATAGGCCTTGCGATAACCGGCTTCGTCACGCTGCGAAGGCGTCGCGCAATAGACCACGTAATCCAGCGTCGACGAGGGCCAGGCAGCAGGCTTTTGGGCATCGAACAGGTCGCCTTCGACGGGAACGATGCCAGGCGCAAGCCCGGAAACCGTGCGCCTTAGCCCGTAGACCGTCCAGTCATGAGCGAGCAGCCGGGCGGCCAGACGGGAGCCGATGTCGCCACAGCCAGCGATCAAAACGGAAGGGACAGGCATTTCATATCTCCAGAATACGGTGGTGGGGCACGTTACAAAGTCATCAAAAAGCGCCGGATGTTCAAGCCAATATGTAAAAAAGTTACTGTATTACTTTTGTTAACAAGAACGATTTGCAATAATGGCCACCCATTTGTTCCCCATCGAACGCCGATTGCAACGCACGGCGACTGGAACAACCCCCCATTTTCCACTTCCAGGCCAGGCCAGCATGACACGTATTCACTCAATCGCTTCGCCAACCAAGCTATTCAGCCTGCCTCGCGCATGGCGAGGTATCGCTGCTCTTGTCTTGAGCCTGATGTTCGCGCCCTTTGCGCTGGCTGATCAATCGGCCCCTACACAGCTGCCTGACGCACAGTCGATCGAGACGCTCACTGACCAGCAGTTTCAGGAAAAAATAGCTCAGTTCCCACCGGAACTTCGTGCTTCATTAGAGTCCCTGCGCGCGCAATCCCAAGAGACAGAACCCGCCGCCGAAGGCAACAGCCTGGGCATGTCCCACGACCTGTCGCCGTGGGGTATGTACCAGAACGCTGACGTGGTCGTGAAGGCGGTCATGATCGGTCTGGCGATTGCTTCGATCATCACGTGGACCATCTGGATTGCCAAGGGCTTCGAGCTGCTGGGCGCCAAGCGTCGTCTGCGCACCGAAATCGCCAACCTGAAAAAGGCCCGCACCCTGTCCGAGGCCAGCCAGACCGCCGCACAAGAAGGCACACTGGCAAATCTGCTGGTACACGACGCCATGGAAGAGATGCACCTGTCGACCAACAGCCGCGAGCGCGAGGGCATCAAGGAGCGCGTCAGCTTCCGCCTGGAGCGTCTGGTCGCCGCCTGTGGCCGTAACATGAGCTCCGGCACCGGCGTGCTGGCGACCATCGGTTCCACCGCCCCGTTCGTGGGGCTGTTCGGTACGGTGTGGGGCATCATGAACAGCTTCATCGGCATCGCCAAGACACAGACCACCAACCTCGCCGTCGTCGCACCGGGTATCGCCGAAGCCTTGCTGGCCACCGCGCTGGGC
The DNA here is from genome assembly GCF_014358015.1 of Pseudomonas triticifolii. Taxonomy (GTDB): domain Bacteria; phylum Pseudomonadota; class Gammaproteobacteria; order Pseudomonadales; family Pseudomonadaceae; genus Aquipseudomonas; species Aquipseudomonas triticifolii. Next base: position 125,770 of record NZ_JACONV010000010.1, read on the forward strand.
CTGGTTGCCGCGATTCCTGCCGTAGTGATCTACAACGTCTTCGCCCGCTCCATCGCCGGTTACAAGGCACAGGTGGCCGACGCATCGGCTCAGGTCCTGCTGCTGGTCAGCCGTGATCTGGATCACCAGCCAGCCGCTGAGCGCAGTCAATCGCCGCACATGGTCAAGGTGGGCTGAACCTTGGGCATGCATCTGAAAGAAGGCGACGACGATCTCGCCGAAAACCACGAAATCAACGTCACGCCGTTCATTGACGTCATGTTGGTGCTGTTGATCATCTTCATGGTGGCCGCCCCGCTGGCCACTGTGGACATCAAGGTCGACCTGCCGGCGTCCACCGCCAAACCGCAGCCCAGGCCCGAGAAGCCGATTTTTCTCAGCGTCAAGACAGACAAGAGCCTGTACCTGGGTGAAGAGAAGGTCGCACGCGAGCAGATCGGTCAGGTGCTGGACGTCCGAACCAAGGGCAAGAAAGACACCACGATCTTCTTCCAGGCCGACAAGGGCGTAGATTACGGCGATCTGATGGAGGTCATGAACACGCTTCGGGGCGCGGGTTACCTGAAAGTCGGTCTGGTAGGCCTTGAGACGGTTGGTAAGAAATGATCACTACGCGCCAAAAACTGACGCGCTATAGCGGTAGTCTGTTGTTGGTGCTGGCTGTCCATGCGATCGCGATCATTATCGCCCTTCGCTGGCCGGCCTCTCAGGCCATCGAGCTGCCGCCGGCAGCCATGATGGTCGAGCTGGCACCGTTGCCGGAACCCGCACCGCCGCCACCGCCGCAGGTCGCGCTGCCACCTCAGCCGCCAGCACCCGAAGAGCAGGTGCCGATGCCGGAGGTCGCGGAAGCGCCGAAGCCGGAAATCGTCGTGCCCAAAAAGGTGGAAAAGCCCAAGCCCAAACCGCAGCCCCCCAAGCCGCAGAAGAAGCCTGAGCCACCGAAGCCTGAGGAAAAACCCGCCGAAGAAAAACCGGTGGATACGCCTCCGAGCACGGCCAAACCCGAAAAATCGGCCGCACCGACACCCGTCGCGACGCCGACACCGCCGAGCACCGCATTGCCCACCTGGCAGGGTCTCTTGCTGCAGCACTTGAGCCGATACAAGAAGTACCCCGAGGATGCTCGCCGTCGCGGTATGCAGGGGGTTGCTCGTCTGCGCTTCGTTGTGGATGCACAGGGCAACGTCACGTCCTACGAGATTGCCAGCAGTTCCGGAAGCCCGGCACTGGACCGTGCGACCATGGAGATGATCCGTCGCGCGCAACCGCTGCCCAAGCCGCCCGGGGAAATTCTCAACAACGGCACCATCGAAATCCTCGCACCGTTCGTTTATTCCCTGGATAAACGCTGAATCACACTTTTGTTACTCAAGAGTGCTTCTGATAACGTGCGTCTATCGATTGCACCCGCTATGCTGGGGCCGCAACTTCATGGACGCACGTTATGACCCTTACAGAATTGCGCTACATCGTTACGCTTGCCCAGGAGCAGCATTTTGGCCATGCCGCCGAACGCTGCCACGTCAGCCAGCCTACGCTGTCAGTGGGTGTCAAAAAACTCGAAGACGAACTGGGTGTGCTGATCTTCGAGCGCAGCAAGAGCGCCGTGCGCCTGACACCCGTTGGTGAAGGCATCGTTGCCCAGGCGCAAAAGGTGCTTGAGCAGGCGCAAGGCATCCGCGAACTGGCTCAGGCCGGCAAGAACCAGCTGACTGCGCCGCTGAAAGTAGGCGCCATCTATACCGTCGGCCCCTACCTGTTTCCGCACCTGATCCCGCAACTGCATCGGGTCGCCCCGCAAATGCCGTTGTACATCGAGGAAAACTTCACTCACGTGCTGCGCGACAAGCTGCGTAACGGTGAGCTGGATGCGGTCATCATCGCGCTGCCCTTCAATGAAGCCGATGTGTTGACCCTGCCGCTGTACGACGAGCCGTTCTCGGTCCTGATGCCTGCTGACCATCCGTGGACGCAGAAGACCACCATCGACGCTTCCGCCCTCAATGACAAAAGTCTGCTGTTGCTGGGTGAAGGCCATTGTTTTCGCGATCAGGTGCTCGAAGCCTGTCCTACACTGACCAAAGGCAGCGAGGGTGCCAGGCACACCACCGTGGAATCCAGCTCGCTGGAAACCATTCGCCACATGGTTGCGTCAGGCCTGGGGATTTCGATCCTGCCGTTGTCGGCCGTCGACAGCCATCACTATGCACCCGGTGTGATTGAAGTACGTCCGCTGACGCCACCCGTGCCCTTCCGCACCGTCGCTATCGCATGGCGCGCCAGCTTCCCGAGGCCCAAGGCAATCGAGATTCTCGCTGACTCCGTTCGCCTGTGTTCAGTGGCACGTCCCAAATCAGAAGCGAGCTAGGCAGCAAGCATGAGCGAGCTTTCCAAAGTCTCGGTCACGGCACTCAAGGGTGTCGGCGAGGCCATGGCTGAAAAGCTGGCCAAGGTCGGTCTGGAAAACCTGCAGGATGTGCTGTTTCATCTGCCGTTACGTTACCAAGACCGCACCCGCATCGTACCCATCGGCGCATTGCGGCCCGGCCAGGACGCCGTGATCGAAGGCGTCGTGAGCGGCGCGGATGTGGTGATGGGCAAGCGGCGCAGCCTTTTGGTCCGCCTGGGCGACGGCACCGGTGTCGTCAGCCTGCGCTTTTACCATTTCAGCAATGCCCAGAAAGAAGGCATGAAGCGAGGCACGCATCTGCGCTGCTTCGGCGAAGCACGGCCCGGCGCTTCAGGCCTTGAGATCTACCACCCCGAATACCGCGCAATCACGGGCGACGAGCCTGCGCCCGTCGAGCAGACGCTGACGCCGATCTACCCCAGCACCGAAGGCCTTACCCAGCAGCGCCTGCGCCAGCTCTGCCAGCAAAGCCTGGCGATGCTCGGCCCCAAGAGCCTGCCGGACTGGCTGCCTGAAGAGCTGGCCCGGGATTATCAGTTGGCGCCACTGGACGACGCGATTCGCTATCTGCATCACCCACCGGCCGATGCTGATGTCGATGAACTGGCGCTGGGTCATCACTGGGCGCAGCACCGTCTGGCATTTGAAGAACTGCTGACTCACCAGCTTTCTCAACAGCGCCTGCGCGAGAGCCTGCGCTCACAGCGCGCACCCGCCTTGCCGCTGGCAAAGAAGCTGCCGAAGCAGTTTCTCGCCAACCTTGGCTTCCCGCCAACCGGCGCGCAGCAGCGCGTCGGCAAGGAAGTGGCCTACGACCTCAGTCAGCCCGAACCCATGCTGCGCCTGATTCAGGGCGACGTGGGCGCGGGCAAGACCGTCGTCGCCGCACTGGCTGCTCTGCAGGCGCTGGAGGCCGGCTATCAGGTGGCGCTGATGGCACCCACCGAAATCCTCGCTGAACAGCACTACGTCAACTTTCAGCGCTGGCTTGAACCGCTGGGCGTGGGCGTCGCGTGGCTGGCCGGCAAACTCAAGGGCAAGGCGCGCGCCACGTCGCTTGAGCAGATCGCAAGTGGTACGCCGATGGTGGTCGGCACTCACGCGCTGTTTCAGGACGAAGTGCAGTTCAAGAACCTGGCGCTGGTCATCATCGACGAACAGCACCGCTTCGGCGTCCAGCAGCGCCTGGCGCTGCGCAAGAAAGGCGTCGGCGGCCTGATGTGCCCGCACCAGTTGATCATGACCGCCACACCGATTCCCCGCACCCTGGCCATGAGCGCCTACGCGGACCTCGACACTTCGATCCTCGACGAACTGCCGCCAGGCCGTACGCCGGTCAATACCGTGCTGGTCGCCGACAGCCGCCGCATGGAAGTGATCGAGCGGGTGCGCGCCGCCTGCGCCGAAGGCCGACAGGCGTATTGGGTGTGCACACTGATTGAAGAGTCGGAAGAGCTGACCTGCAAGGCCGCCGAGACCTCGTTCGAAGAGCTGAGCAGCGCACTGGGAGAACTGCGTGTCGGGCTGATCCACGGGCGGATGAAGCCTGTCGAGAAAGCCGCGATCATGGCCGAGTTCAAACAGGGCGCGTTGCAACTGCTGGTCGCCACGACCGTGATTGAGGTCGGTGTCGATGTACCCAACTCCAGCCTGATGATCATCGAAAACCCCGAGCGGCTCGGGCTTGCCCAGCTTCATCAATTGCGAGGCCGGGTCGGACGCGGCAGCGCAGCCAGTCACTGTGTGCTGCTTTATCACCCGCCGCTTTCGCAGATCGGTCGTCAGCGCCTGGGCATCATGCGCGAGACCAACGACGGCTTTGTCATCGCCGAAAAAGACCTGGAGCTGCGCGGCCCCGGCGAAATGCTCGGAACCCGACAGACGGGCCTGCTGCAGTTCAAGGTCGCTGACCTGATGCGCGACGCCGATCTGCTCCCCGCCGTTCGCGACGCCGCCCAAGCCTTGCTTGAGCGTTGGCCGCAACACGTCAGCCCGTTACTGGAACGCTGGCTTCGTCATGGCCAGCAGTATGGCCAGGTGTGATGCAGGCAACGGTTTGGAAAGCGCATGAGACCCAAATCAAATAAGGTGGTTATACTTCGTTCATTGTAGGAATTTGGACAAAGACCATGACAGAAGTTGCTCACGTCGATGATTCGCATCACGCCCCTTCCGTAATCCGGCAGTTGCTTGAAAAATTGGCTATCAGCTACAACGAAGTCGTGGACAACCCAAGCCTGCAGCCGGCACGCAAAGTCCAGGCTGTTCTGGTCGAAGACGCCGTCGGCGCGCTGCTGATCCTGTTTCCGCAAAGCCAGTTGCTCGACCTCAGCCGTATCACCGAACTGACCGGCCGGCAATTGACTGCTGTGCCACATGACCGCCTGCTGCGCATGCTGGCCAAGCACAGCCTGCACGTTCTGCCCGGCCTGCCGGCGCTCACCAGCTCGCCATGTCTCTACGACGAACGCCTGCTACAGGAACCGACGCTGTTGGTGGGTTCCGGCGAGCCCGGCATCCTGCTGGAAATCGGCAGCGAGGATTTCAAGAGCATGCTGAGCAAGGCCAGCGCGGCCCATTTCGGTCAGCTTGTAGGCGCGATTCATCCTAACCTTGATCGCCCTGACGACGACCCGGCCGAGATCACCAAGGCCATGCATGCCTTCACGGCGCGTCGTATTCAGCAGCGTCTGGAAGCGACCCTGGAAATTCCGCCACTGGCCGGCACTGCACAAAAAATCATCAAGCTGCGGGTCGATCCCGACGCGACCATCGATGACATCACCGGCGTGGTCGAAACCGATCCTGCGCTGGCGGCTCAGGTCGTCAGTTGGGCTGCGTCGCCTTACTACGCCTCGACCGGCAAGATCCGCTCGGTCGAAGACGCCATCGTGCGTGTGCTGGGTTTCGATCTGGTCATCAACCTCGCCTTGGGTCTGGCGCTGGGCAAGACCTTGAGCCTGCCCAAGGATCAACCGCAACAGACCACGCCCTACTGGCAGCAGTCGATCTACACCGCAGCCGTCATCGAAGGCCTGACCCGCGCCATTCCGCGTGCCAAGCGACCTGAGGGCGGGCTCACCTACCTCGCGGGTCTGCTGCACAACTTTGGCTACCTGTTGCTGGCGCACGTGTTCCCGCCACACTTCTCGCTGATCTGCCGTCAGCTGGAAGTCAATCCGCACCTGCACCACAGCTTCATCGAGCACCATTTGCTCGGGATCAGCCGTGAACAGATCGGCGCCTGGCTGATGCGTTACTGGGACATGCCGGACGAACTCGCCACTGCGCTGCGCTTCCAGCACGACCCCGACTACGCCGGTGAACACCATGCCTACGCCAACCTGGTGTTCCTGGCGGTGCGCTTGCTGAACGCCAACGGTGTCGGCTCAGGGCCTCAGCAGGACATTCCCGATGAGCTGTTCGAGCGCCTGGGCCTGACCCGCGAAAAAGCCAACGAAGCGGTCAAAAAGGTGCTGGAAGCCGAAGTGCTGCTGCGCGAACTGGCGTCTCAGTTCAGTCAGTAACGTCCTTTAGAGCCTGATCATGCATACGTCTGCGCTCATCGTGAGACACACGTCGCGATGAGCATCTGGAACGGGCACGATTTCAGCCGTGAGTGCAGGCCATGCTGCGCTGCGTTTGTCAGCGAAAGCTGGTCCATCCGACGAAGATGCGGCGTCTGAAAAACAGTATTCGCGGGCAAGTCCGCTCTCACGTTCAGACATCGTATTCCGCCATGAAGATTTGTGGATAACGATCACTACCGCATCCTTATCAATCCATCTCTCCCTCGCGCCCCGGCAGGTGCTCGTCCAGACGCAGCCACGGCAAGCGATTCTCGATGAAGATATGCCGCGACGGTGCAGCTCGCTCAGGCTGGTCGAGCGTGGCGATGGCCACATCCATCTCCAGCGGGCTGTTACGCGTGAACAGCGCCAAATGGGCTCCGCAGTTACCACAGAAGTAACGCACGCACGTCGGGCCAGAGTCGTAGGCGCGCGGGCTGCCCGCCAGCCATTGAAATGAATCCCGCGGCACGGTGATCCAGGTCATGACCGTCGCGCCGGACGTTCGCCTGCAGATGGAACAATGGCAATGGGCGATGTCTGCAAGCGGCGCATCGAACTGATAACGCAGGCTGCCGCAATGGCAGCCTCCGGTGCTGAGCTGGCTCATGAGTGCGTCTCCCTGTTGTGCGTCGATCCGCGCGTGACAATAAAACACCCATAAACGCTGATTGAAAGGTCGGTGAAAGCTTGTGCAATTAGCATCGCCTCACTTCCGGCAAAAAGACCGGCCAGCCTGGGTGTCGCTCACTGCGTTCCCTGGCCCAATTAACAACAATAATGGTGATTCCGATGCTTGCTGATTTTCCGATCCGTCCCCTCCTTGCGCTTCCCCTCCACGTACCGCTCCTACTGAGCTGACTCGTTCGTTTCCATCGTTCTGTAGCCGTATTACGTCTGGAGTATTCCCATGCTGACTTTCCTTGGCTTTGCCATGGTCATTGCGTTCATGTACCTGATCATGAGCAAACGCCTGACCGCGCTGATCGCCCTGATTCTGGTGCCTATCGTTTTCGCGCTGTTCGGCGGCTTCGCCTCGCAGATCGGCCCGATGATGCTGGCCGGTATCACCAAGCTGGCGCCGACCGGTGTCATGCTGATGTTCGCCATTCTCTACTTCGCGCTGATGATCGACTCCGGTCTGTTCGACCCGGCCGTGCGCAAGATTCTGAAGATGGTGAAAGGCGACCCGATGCGCATTTCGGTCGGCACCGCAGTGCTGGCTCTGGTGGTCTCGCTGGATGGTGATGGCGCAACGACCTATATGATCTGCGTGGCCGCGATGCTGCCGCTGTACAGCCGCGTTGGCATGAGCCCACGCATCATGGCCGGTCTGATCATTCTGGCTGGTGGCGTGATGAACATGACGCCTTGGGGCGGCCCGACCGCTCGTGCGGCCAGCGCCCTGCACGTCGATGCCTCGGACATTTTCGTCCCGATGATCCCGGCGATGCTGGCTGGCGTGGTGGCGATCCTGGCGATTGCCTACTTCTACGGCAAACGCGAACGTGCCCGTCTGGGTGAACTGCACCTGCAAGGTGATGAAGTCGATCACAGCGAAATCAGCGTGTCACAGTTCCCTGATGCCCGTCGTCCGAAACTGATCTGGTTCAACGGTGGCCTGACGCTGGTCCTGATGGTCGCCCTGATCATGGGCCTGCTGCCACTGCCGGTGCTGTTCATGATCGCGTTCAGTATCGCGATGATCATCAACTATCCGAACCTGCAGGATCAGAAGGATCGCGTGTCGGCTCACGCCGGTAGCGTTCTGGCGGTGGTCGGCTTGATCTTCGCCGCCGGTATCTTCACCGGCATCCTGTCGGGCACCGGTATGGTCGATGCCATGTCCAAGAGCCTGCTCGCCGTGATCCCGGACGCGCTGGGCCCTTACCTGGCGGTCATCACGGCGCTGGTGAGCATGCCGTTCACCTTCTTCATGTCCAACGATGCGTTCTACTACGGCGTGCTGCCGGTGCTGTCCGAAGCCGCTTCCCATTACGGCATCAGCCCGGTGGAAATGGCCCGCGCCTCCATCGTCGGTCAGCCGGTTCACCTGCTCAGCCCACTGGTGCCTTCGACTTACCTGCTGGTCGCACTGGCCGGTATCGAGTTCGGCGATCACCAGCGCTTTACCCTGAAGTGGGCGATTCTGGTCTGCATGTGCATTCTGGTCGCGGCACTGCTGATGGGGATCTTCCCGCTCTATAGCAGCCTGTAACCTGCGGCCATCAGAAGCCCGCCATCGACCCGAGGGTTGATGGCGGGCTTTTTCACGTCTGAGGAATGGCTGACCAGCGCCTAGGGCCGGGTTGCGTGTTCACCCTGTCAGCCCGGGAAGCAGAATGATCAGTGCCGACGTGAACCGTTGATTTATGACAGTTTTATTTCAATGAAACCGAGCCTGTGCGATGCTGGCGTCAAGGCCAAAGGCCGACTAAAGCTTAGTAGAGCGTTACACAACACTTCCCCGCTCGCTACACGCTGCACCTTTCAATCCAATGCCTGTATGGGCAAACCTCAGGGGCTCTCCGTATGCTGACCCTGCTCGATTTGCTATCCGCCGTGGCCTTGCTGATCTGGGGCACGCATATCGTGCGCACTGGCATCCTTCGTGTTTACGGCGCACAACTGCGGCGCGTGCTCAGCCAGAACATGTCCAGACGTCCGCTGGCCTTTATCGCCGGTATTCTCGTGACCGCGATGGTGCAGAGCAGCAACGCCACAGCCATGCTGGTCACCTCCTTCGTGGGCCAGGGCCTGATGACGCTGACGCCTGCGCTGGTCATCATGCTCGGTGCCGATGTCGGCACTGCGTTGATGTCGCGGGTGCTGACCTTCGATCTGTCGTGGCTGTCGCCGCTGCTGATTTTCCTCGGCGTGGTGTTCTTTCTGTCGCGCAAGCAGACGCGGGCCGGACAGTTGGGCCGCGTGGGTATCGGCCTGGGCCTGATCGTGCTGGCGCTGCAATTGATTGTCGAGGCGGCGGCTCCGATCACTCAGGCGGCCGGCGTGAAGGTGTTGTTCGCTTCATTGACGGGCGATCTGCTGCTGGACGCGCTGGTCGGTGCGATGTTTGCCCTGATCTCGTACTCAAGCCTTGCGGCCGTACTGCTGACCGCCACCCTGGCGGGCGCAGAAATCATCGGGTTGCCGGTGGCCATCGGTCTGGTCATCGGCGCCAACATCGGCAGCGGCCTGCTGGCGTTTCTGAGCACCAGCATGCAGAACGTCGCAGGACGACAGGTTGCGCTGGGCAGCCTGTTGTACAAGCTGCTGGGCCTGCTGCTGATCATCCCGGTGCTCGACCCGCTGGTGGCGTGGATCGACACGCTGGGCTTCAGCCCTCAGGAACTGGTCATCGGTTTCCACCTGATCTACAACACAATGCGTTGCCTGATCATGCTGCCCACCGTTGGCCCCATGGCGCGCCTGTGCGCCGCCTTGCTGCCGCAGCAGAACGAAGTCGGCGGCCTGGCCAAACCTCGCCATCTGGACCTGACAGCGCTCAGCACGCCCGCGCTCGCGCTGGCCAATGCCGTGCGTGAAACCCTGCGCATGGGCGACCTGATCGAAAGCATGCTCGGTTCGATGCTGGCTGTATTGCGCGGCACCCAGACCGCCGTCACTCAGGAAGTGCGTCGCCTCAACGATGACGTGGAGGCGCTGTACAGCGCGATCAAGCTGTACTTGGCACAGATGCCGCGCGAGGAGCTGGGCGAGCACGATAACCGCCGCTGGGCCGAGATCATTGAGCTGACGATTAACCTGGAGCTGGCTGCCGGACTGATTGAGCGCATGCTGCGCAAGATCCAGCAGCAGAAGACGTCGCAGCGTCGTTCGTTCTCGGAAACGGGACTTGAGGAACTGGCCGACCTGCAGATCCAGTTGCAGTCCAACCTGCGCCTGGGTCTGTCGGTGTTTCTCAGTGGCGACGAGGAGAGCGCGCGGCAGTTGTTGCGCGAAAAACGTCGTTTTCGGGCTCAGGAGCGGCGGCTGGCGCATGCCCATGTCAGCCGGCTGCAGCGTAAAGTGGTGCAAAGCATCGAGACCAGCTCATTGCACCTGGAACTGATCGCCGACATGAAGCGCCTCAATTCGCTATTCTGCAGCAGCGCCTACGCCGTGCTGGAAACCTCCGATACCGGGGCATTGTCCAGCGAAAGCGCGGCGGAACAATCGCTGTGAACGTAAGGGGAGCCTCGAAGTCTGTTAAACATACCGGCCCGCAAGGAAAGCTGCGTTATGCGTTGCCTGCTGTTCGCTTGTCTGCTTCTCGGCTCACTCCCTTCGTTCGCCCTTGACCGCCTGAAAGTCGAGGGCTATCTGCTGCCCAATGGTTTGCAAGTCCTTCTGAAACCCGGCTATGAGAAGGGTCACGTTGCTATCCGTCTGGTGGTGGGCATTGGCTTCGATGACTTTCCGTGCAAGGACAAGGAGCTGCCACACCTGCTGGAACATCTGCTGTTCAGCGGTATCGACGCCAGCGGCGAAGGTGGTCTGGAAGAGCGCATGCAGGCGTTGGGCGGCGAGTGGAATGCGTTCACCAGCAACACCGATACAACGTTCGTCCTCGAGGCTCCGGCACGCAACCAGCGCAAAGTGCTGGATCTGTTGCTGGAGGTCATGACCCGCACCGAGCTGAATCAGGCGCGCCTGGACACCGTCAAAAGTATCGTCGAGCGCGAAGACGGGGGGCATTTCTCGCACTTGCAGCGCCTGCTCGACAGACGCGATTCGAGTCGCGGTGCCAGTAGCCAGCTGGCGATCGAACTGGGCCTCAAGTGCGCCGAACGCCCTGAAGTGGACGGCATCACGCTGGAGCAGATCGAAGACGTGTTCGCGTCTTGGTACGCCGCCAACAACATGACGTTGATCGTGGTCGGCGACCTGGACAAGCTGCTGCCGGCCTATCTGGAACGCACCTACGGCAAGCTGGCTCCCACCGATCCGATTGATCACCCGCCACTGGCTGAAAGTAATGGCTCGGCCGAACCCAGACGCGAGCTCGAACGCGGCGGGCTCGGGGAGAATGCCAGGCTGCACCTGATCTATCCCGAGCCGCAGCTGGACGACCAGCATGACGAGACCTGGGATCTGGTCAAGGCCTATCTCGACTGGTCGCTCTATACCGAGTTGCGCCTCAAGCACAGCCTGTCGTATGGGCCGTCGGCTGAGCGTGAAGTCTTTGGCGATGTGGGCTTCCTGAGCCTTAATGCCGACGTCGAACGCCAGGACGCCGACCGGGCCGAAAAGGAAATACGCGCTCTGGTCGAGCGTTTACAGAACGACGGTATGCAGCCCGAGACCTTTGCGCGCCTGCGTGACATGGCCGTCGACCGACAAGCCTGGGCGGTTCAGGGCAACAGCGCGCTGGCCGATTATTACTGGGGCGCGCTCAACGACTATGAGGACGGTCGCTTCACCGACCCCGCCAAACGCATCAAGGCCGTGAGCCTGGAAACCGCCAATCGGGCGATGCGACAGTTATTGGCACAACCTGGCTATATGCGCGTTGAAAAACCGCTGCTCAGCTACGACAGTCTGTATTGGATCATCGCCGCCGTCGCGGGGCTGATCGTCATGCTGCTGGCACGGGTGCTATGGCGCTGGCGGGCACATCGTCGATAAGTGCCGTGCAGGTGCAACGCACCTCTTTCTACAGGGACCCGCGCGGCGTTGTTATGCTGCGCGGGTTTTTGAGTGTTTCAAACCGAGTGAACTGCCTGATGCCTGACCTGAACCGCTTCGTGACACCCGTGCTCAACCTGATGCAACGCTATCCGGGGCTCATTGCGGCTTTTGGTTTCGTCTCCGGCATCGCCAGCTTCATTCTGGTGGATCGACAGGAAGGGCTGGCCACCTGGATCGCGGTGGTCATGCTGATCAGCTGGTTATGGCTGATGGTCGAGAACACCATGGTCGGGCTACTCAACAAGGCCATCGGCCGCGAGATCCCGCAGGGCCTGCTGCGCTACGGCACGCAGATGATCCATCAGGAAAGTCTGTTCTTCGTCTTGCCGTTCTTTTTCATCACCACTACGTGGAACAGCGGACAGGCGGTGTTCACGGCGCTGCTGGGCGCTGCCGGACTGATTTCGATCATCGACCCGCTGTACTACAAATGGCTCGCCCCACGGCGCTGGCTGTTCATGGCCTTGCACACCCTGACCCTGTTCGCCGCATTGCTCACGGCATTACCCATCATCGTTCACCTGACCACCGCCCAGAGTTACAAGCTGGCGCTTGGCGTCGCGATGTTGCTGTCCTTCCCTAGCCTGGCGTCGTCCTTTCCCCTGAACAACTGGCGCAATGGCCTGATGGTGCTCACGATGATCGTGGTCGCGGGCGGCGCGGGATGGCTGCTGCGCTCATGGGTGCCGCCTGCAACGTTGTGGCTGACCGAAGTCGCCGTCAGCCCTGACTTCGACAACAAGAACCGCACGCCGGGCGACAGCATCCGACAGATCAGCGCCAATCAGTTGCGCAGCGGCGGCCTGTACGCCTATACCGCAATCAACGCGCCACGCGGCCTTGAGGAACGCATCTACCATGTGTGGCGACATGACGGTAAGGAAATGGACCGGATCGCGCTGGATATCCATGGCGGGCGCAAGGAAGGCTATCGCGCCTGGACCCACAAGCAGAACTTCCCTCAGGACGTGGTCGGGCGCTGGCAGGTGAGGGTGCTGACCGAGGATGGGCAGATGATCGGCGTGCTGCGCTTTACGGTCACTGACGCCGACGAGCCTGCCGTGAAGCGTCCGACCGGCAGGATCATCAAGCTCAAGCCAGGCGGCGATACCGGCGAAGAGCCCGCAGCCGAAGCGGCACCGGAAAAGTCCGAGCCGGTTCAACCGAAGCAGGAAGCACCCGCAGCCGAAGCGGCGCCCGAAGCGCCGGCTCAGTAAGCGGTCAGTGTCAGGTGGCGGTGGCGCCAAAGAACCAGTAGCAGACGAAAATGGCCGCCACCACGCCACAGAACTCGGCCAGTAGCGCGCAACCCACTGCATGGCGCGCACGCTGGATGCCGACCGCACCGAAATACACGGCCAGCACGTAGAACGTGGTTTCAGTACTGCCCTGAATCGTTGCGGCAGCCAGCGCGGCAAAGCTGTCCACACCCTGAGTCTGCATGGTCTCGATCAGCAGCGCCCGCGCGGCACTGCCGGAGAAAGGTTTGACCATCGCGGTGGGCAGGGCGTCGACGAAGCGCGTGTCCCAGCCCAGCCATTCCACCATGTGCCGAATGCCTTCCAGGCCGAAGTCCAGCGCGCCTGACGCACGCAGCACGCCCACTGCGCACAGCATCGCCACCAGATACGGCAACAGGCTCTTGGCGACGTCAAACCCTTCCTTCGCGCCCTCCACGAATGCTTCATACACCTGCACTTTGCGCAGCGAACCGATGATCAGAAACATCATGATCAGGCCGAACAGCGTGAGGTTGCCCAGAATCGACGACAGCCCGGCCAGCGCAGCCGCCGACAGCGTCGCCAGAAACGCCATGAAGCCGCCCAGCAGCAGCGCACCGGGAATCAGATAGGCCAGCACCACCGGGTCCCACAGACGCAAGCGCTGCATGAACGCCACCGACAGCAGGCCGACGACGGTCGAGGCGCTGGTGGCCAGCAGGATCGGCAGGAAAACCAGCGTCGGGTCTACAGCACCTTGCTGTGCGCGGTACATGAAGATCGTCACCGGCAGCAGGGTCAGGGACGATGCGTTGAGCACCAGAAACAGGATCTGCGCGTTGCTGGCGGCATCCTTGCTGGGATTGAGTTCCTGCAGAGAGCGCATGGCCTTGAGGCCGATAGGCGTTGCGGCGTTATCCAGCCCGAGGGCGTTGGCAGCAAAGTTGAGGGTAATCAGGCCCAGCGCCGGATGGCCGGGCGGCACTTCGGGCATCAGCCGCAGGAACAGCGGCCCGAGCACCTTCGCCAGCCAGTCGACGATGCCGGCCTTTTCGGCAATGCGCAGAAAACCAAGCCAGAGGGTGAGGGTGCCGAACAACAGCACCATGACCTCGACCGACAGCTTGGCCATGGCAAAGATGCTTTCGACCATCGCCGCGAAGATGCCCGCATTGCCGCCAATCAGCCACTGCGCCATCGCGGAAATCGCCGCCACGACAAAAAAACCAAGCCACAGGCCATTGAGCATCGGATAAGTCCCTCACAAGATGCGGGGGATGATAACGGCGAGGGGGGCTGGAGGGAAATCGGGGGGCGCGTTTGGCCATGCTTTTACGGGGAGCGACCAACTTGAAGCAGACGTTGACGCCTGAGCCGTTTTTTTCGTAGCGTACAGTCATCGAAGCGACTGACCGGATGAGATTGAGCGCTTCCTGGCCCAACGATTCATCGAAGGGTGTCCGCGCAAGGCGGGCCGAGGCGAAAGCCAGAGCAGTGTCCGGATCTGTTTTACCGAATACGTAAAGAGGCACCTGTCAAAGGGTGCCTTTTTTCGTTTCTGCGTCTTAACGTCTGGTAGCGGCAGGTTGACACTTATCGTGTCTTCCCAAACAACAACACGAACGCCATGCTGCCTTTCAAGCGAGGGCCCTCATCTTCATCGGTGTGGTACGCACTCTCGACTACTAGCTGCAAATCCTGCCACTGTCGTCGTTCCTTTGCAGCTCTTCTTACCTCAAAGAAAACATTGTATGCGCCTGTCGGGTCTTCGATCCTGATCGAGTAGCACCAATTTCGCTCCGCAGCAGTCTCCCACACCTTGGTCTTGGGCGACCCGGCCAGACTTCGGATCAACATGGGCAGTCTATGGGACAGCCTGTAACGTATCGGGCAAAACCTTCTGGGCCGAGGACTGCTCCCATCAATGATCCATTCTGCGAACGGATGAGTGCCTGCCTCATAGCCTTTGGAAAAACAGTGATTCGAAAAGGTTACATGTACGCGAAGCGTTTTTCCGGCGAGCTGGCTGTGGACTTCGAACGAGAAAGGCTCTAGGTGAGACAGATCAATATGACAGCCGCCGATTATCAAAGCGGGAAAATAAGGATTGGTCACAGCTTTCCTTGGCGGCGAGGGAATCGCCCATACCTGGGCTATAGCGCCGGCAAATTCTAGCCGTTAAAAAAAACGAAAAGCCAAATTCATGCTTCCTCAACACCCCTGGAAACACAAAACCCCGGGAAGCCGGGGTTTTGTATTTTGCCATTCAGCAATCACTCCGCCGCAGGGCGGCCCAGCGGGACGGGTTCCTTGCTGCGCCAGTGCGGCAGGGATTCCCAGTAGGCCTGGCCCTTGGCGTCGTCGTACATGCCTTCCCAACGCGAGATAACCAGTACGGCCAAGGCGTTACCGATCACGTTCAGTGCGGTACGGGCCATGTCCATGATGCGGTCGACACCTGCGATGAAGGCCAGGCCTTCCAGCGGGATGCCTGCGCTGCCCAGAGTGGCCAGCAGCACCACGAAGGACACGCCCGGAACGCCCGCGATGCCCTTGGAGGTGACCATCAGGGTCAGGACCAGCATCAGTTGTGCGCCAATGGACAGGTCGATGCCGTACAACTGGGCAATGAAGATCGCCGCAATGCTCTGATAAAGCGTCGATCCGTCGAGGTTGAAGGAGTAACCGGTCGGCACCACGAAACTGCAGATCGCTTTTGGCGCGCCGTAGGCTTCCATCTTCTGGATAACGCGCGGCAGCACGGTTTCGGAACTGGCAGTGGAGTAGGCCAGAATCAGCTCATCCTTGAAGATGCGCATCAGCTTCACCACCGAGAAGCCGAAGGCACGGGCGATCAGGCCCAATACCACGAACGCGAAGAATGCGATGGCGACGTACACCAGGATCACCAGCTTGGCCAGCGGCAGCAACGAGGCGAAGCCGAAGTTGGCGACGGTCACGGCAATCAGCGCGAATACACCGATCGGTGCATAGTTCATGATCATGTGCGTGACCTTGAACATGGTTTCCGAGACACCCTGGAACATCTTGACCAGAGGATCACGGACGTCCGCCTGCAAGCTCGAAAGCCCCAGACCGAACAGCACCGAGAAGAAGATGATCGGCAGCATTTCGCCACGCGCCATGGCCGCAAAGATGTTGGACGGGATCAGGTTGAGGATCGTGGCGATAAACGCGTGATCGTGCTGAACCTCGGCAGTGGTCTGCTGATATTTGGAAATATCGACCGTGCCCAGCGTGCTCATGTCGATGCCGGTGCCGGGGTGGAAGACATTGGCCAGAACCAGGCCGACCAGAATCGCGATCGTGGTAACCACCTCGAAGTAGATGATGGTCTTGAGGCCGATGCGGCCCAGCTTCTTCGCATCGCCGACGCCTGCGATGCCCACCACCAGCGAGGCGACGACGATAGGGATGACGATCATCTTGATCAGTCGAATGAAGATATCACCTGCAGGCTGCAGGATATTGCTGATCCACCAGGCCTTTTCAGCACTGAAGTGGTTGAGAAACGCACCAACGGCGATGCCCAGTGCCAGACCGATCAGGATCTGCCAGGCCAGACTCAGCTTTGCCTTCTTCATATTATTACCCTTGGTTAAAAGTGGCTTGGGCACTTCCAAAACCGACACGCCGAAAGTGCTTTTCCACAGCAATTTCAAGCGGCGGATAACTTTGAAAATGTCCACAGAAGGTCACCGCAGGCGAGCGTCCCAGCTCTGTAGCAGGCGAAAAAAGGCGCAACTATTCCCATGGCAGGCGCGCGAGTCTAATGCCGTAAACGCCTACCTCATGCCGGATCGGCATACAAAAACGACAAAAACTATCGATTTGCGACATGGGAGAATGCCGTTATTCGGCGCAAACGCGGCTAAAACGTCGCCTGCGTTGTAAAGAGGGGTTCAGGGATCAGGACGGCGTGGGGCAGAGGGGAAGGTGATTTTTTACGGATTTATTGGATATACGGTGGACTTTCGGGGGGAAAACCAGAAGCGAAAAACGTAAAGCGCCGCACGAGCAAGGCCATTTCCGCTCGACGGGATCGAGTCGCGAAACAGTTTACTGGTGCGGCAGCTTGCCTGACCCGGCCCTCGACGGAAGTACTCCCTGTACTCCTAGGTCACGCCGATTCTTTCAATCAACGCAACCCGGCCCCCTGGTCATGCACTTACCTTCCTCAGGCCGTGCATCGAGAAAGAGTCACTCGACTCTCTCCCTCTTTCGATCAATACCAATTCGGGTCCTTGCGCAGCTGCTCGTTGAGCAGCTTCTGCATGCCTTCATCAGGCTCGCCCAAATAACGGTAGGTAGCGTGGCGCGTGGGAGACTTGTCCGCAGGCAGGCCTGCAGGCACGTCCACCAGCATGGCGTAGGCATCTTCCTTATCGAAGCTGAAAGCCACGATAAGGCGCTTGCTCTTACAAGTATCGGCGGTCTCGCACAGCGGACCCACCAGATACTGGTCGCCATCTTCCGTCACTGCCGACATCTGCTCGGAAGTGCCGGAGAGATTGATGACCCAGTCGGGCAGTCGCTCTTCCTTTTTCACAACCTTCGCCCAGGTCTGGCGATACTCGGGTGCCGACGAAAGCAACTCGTTGACTCGAGCCTGGCCATCGTTGGCGGCCATTGCTACAGCACTGCCGCCCAACAACAGGGCGGCAGTCAGCGTACGGAGTGACGTGCGCATTCTCAGCCTCGACCACGACGACCGAAGAAGAAGGACACGACGAACATCACCAGGAAGACAACGAACAGAATCTTGGCGATACCTGTTGCAGTGCCGGCGATACCACCGAAGCCAAGTACAGCAGCGACGATAGCGATGATCAGAAACGTGATAGCCCAACTCAGCATGGTGATACTCCTTTTTACAGCCGTTTGAATTTGGATGATTCGGTTATTTCAGGTCGGGTCAGAAGACCCATTTTTGCTGCGGCGCTGCCTCAGTCACAGATACGACGCCTTCCACGGGCCGAATGCTCAGGGCCGTCTCACGGGCGATCGGAGCATTGACGCTGCGGTAGGACACATTGCTGTGAACGATTTGCTGTCTGATTTGCGTCGCCTCACCGGCTTGAGTCCAACGCTGGAACTGTTGAATCGCAATCAGGGTGACCAGCAAGGCAAGCAGCAGAAACAGACCTTGCTGCACGTGGAGGGGGGAGATACGCAATTGCGCCATACGCTGACTGTTCATTTGCAAACTCCCTCCACCTGCGTGGGCATTCAATGTGTAAGTCGTTGTGTACGACCTTCGTTGAAAGGGATATTGCAGAGTGCATGCCAGTTTTTTTATTCAAATAAAAATCAATAAAATCAATGGTTTATATAATTCTGAAAGAGGCATGTTACGCGCAAGCTGCACGATTACACGGTTGTAATCGTGCGTTCTGCACGAAGCGCGCTGCGGGGCGCGCGAGGAACATCAACCAGCGCTGCGGGCCATCACCTTCAACGCGTCGGCGTTCACGCCTTTCACACCCCGAATGTTTCGCGCGATTTCTACCGCCAGCTCTTTCTCGGCGTAGTTGGCAACTACGCCATTGAGCGTGACCAAGCCTTCCTTGGTATCGACCTTGATGTTCAGGCCGTCCAGGTTACGGCTATAGATCAGGCTGGATTTGACCTTGCTGGTAATCCACACATCGCTGATCTGCTCCGTGGCATTGAGCAACTGCGGCTGCGTCTTGGAGGCAATCGAATCCGCAGCGCTCAGGCTGATCAGGTTGTTGACGCTGACCACGCCGTCGGTGTTGCTCGCCAGGCTGCCGGCCAGTTCCTTGGCTTCAGGGCTCTGAGCGCGGCCCTTGAGCGTAATGACCCCGTCCTTGCTGTCCACATCGATGGTCAGCGCCTCAGTGACACTGCTCCACAGCAGCTTGGACTTCACCGTTGCAACCAGCGTGGCGTCCTCGAAACGCTGGGCCATAGGGGTTCGGGTGTCTGCCTCGCTGGCGACCGACGCGTCGATCTCCAGCTGGTTATCCACCTTCTCGATGCCCTTGATGTCCAGCGCGATACGTTCGGCCAGCTCGCGGTCGACCTCGTTCTCAACCTTACCCTTGAGGGTGGCGGTGCCCTGCTCGACGTCGACACTGATCTTGAACGGGCTCAAGTGCTTGTTGAGCGCAAAGGCGGTCCAGATCGAGCCTTCCTGACGAGCTTCGGCCAGCTGCGTGGGCAGGTCGCCTTGCGTCGTTTGCGCGAATGCAGGACCACTGCCGAGCAAGGCAGCCGCAGCCGTGAGCAGGGCGATTTTTTTCAATGAGTACATGGCACGTTCCTTCTGAGGTGGCTTTTCGTCTCCGAATAGACGGTTTTAGCGACATAAACACGGATTAATCAGCGTGTTCGCCATTAAACGAACAGACAGCTACCATGCTTGCCGCAGAATCAATCAGAATTGACCATGCAACTTGCCCGATGATTCCGAGACTAACCAAGACAATTCATTAAGGAGCGTAGGAAAAATGGAAGCAGCCACTGAGAATCAGGGCCGTATTCTGCTTGTGGACGATGAGTCCGCCATCCTCCGCACCTTCCGGTACTGTCTGGAAGACGAAGGCTACAGTGTCGCCACTGCCAACAGCGCAGCGCAGGCGGACACGTTGATGCAACGCCAGGTCTTCGACCTGTGCTTTCTGGATTTGCGCCTGGGCGAAGACAATGGTCTGGACGTTCTGGCACAAATGCGAATTCAAGCGCCGTGGATGCGCGTCGTCATCGTGACGGCGCATTCCGCGGTGGATACTGCGGTGGACGCCATTCAGGCCGGCGCAGCCGATTATCTGGTCAAACCCTGCAGCCCGGACCAGCTGCGACTGGCGACCGCCAAGCAGTTGGAAGTGCGGCAGTTGTCGGCTCGGCTGGAAGCGCTGGAAGGCGAGATTCGCAAACCCAAGGACGGCCTGGATTCCCACAGCCCGTCGATGATGGCGATTCTGGAAACGGCACGTCAGGTCGCTGTGACCGACGCCAATATCCTGATTCTGGGCGAATCCGGCACCGGTAAGGGCGAGCTGGCGCGAGCGATCCACGGCTGGAGCAAGCGGGCCAAGAAATCCTGCGTGACCATCAACTGCCCCTCGCTGACAGCAGAACTGATGGAGAGCGAACTGTTCGGTCACAGCCGCGGGGCGTTTACCGGTGCCAGCGAAAGCACCCTTGGCCGCGTGAATCAGGCCGACGGCGGCACACTGTTTCTCGACGAAATCGGCGATTTTCCCCTGACATTGCAACCCAAGTTGCTCCGTTTCATTCAGGACAAGGAGTACGAACGTGTGGGCGATCCGGTCACCCGTCGTGCCGACGTGCGTATTCTCGCGGCGACCAACCTGAACCTGGAAGACATGGTTCGCAGCGGGCGTTTCCGTGAAGACCTGCTGTATCGCCTGAACGTCATCACCCTGCACCTGCCTGCACTGCGCGAGCGCAGCGAAGACATTCTGACCCTGGCTGACCGTTTCCTGGCCCGCTTCGTCAAGGAATATGCCCGTCCCGCACGAGGTTTCAGCGAAGAAGCACGCGCCGCGCTGCTCAACTATCGCTGGCCAGGCAACATTCGTGAGCTGCGCAACGTCATCGAGCGCGCCAGCATCATCTGCCCGCAGGAGCGCGTAGAGATCAGCCACTTGGGCATGGCCGAACAACCCGCCAACAACGCGCCTCGCGTCGGTGCGGCCTTGAGCCTGGACGAGCTGGAGAAAGCACATATCGGTGCCGTTCTGGCGACCAGTGACACACTCGATCAGGCCGCCAAGACATTGGGCATCGATGCTTCTACGCTGTATCGAAAACGTAAGCAGTACAACTTATGATTGACCTCACATGAAACTGGCCATGAAGTTGCGCACCCGACTGTTCCTGAGCATTTCTGCCCTCATTACGGTGGCATTGCTCGGGTTGCTATTGGGTCTGGTCAGCGTGATGCAGATGGCCAGAACCCAGGAGTCGCTGATTCAGCACAACTTCGCCATTCTGGATCTGGGCCTGAAACTGCGGCAGAACCTTGGCGACCAACTGGTCCTGATGACCGGCTCGGAGCGCAACGAGGCGTTGCTCAAAAAAACCCAGAACCAGTTTCAGGAGTTGCTCGGTGAAGGGTCGGGGCAAGACACGCAGCAGAACGTGCGCACAGGTTTCGAAAAAACCCGAACGGACTATCAGCGTTTTATCCGGGACTGGGACCGATTGGGGACCGATCAGCGTGGTATTCGTGGCAATCCGCAGCTAAGCGACAGTTTCGATACATTGCGCAATGGCTTGCTGGACATACATCGTCAGGCGCTGGAAAACATCAGCAATGCCGAGATCAACTCCAGAGAGCGTGCCTTGTGGATTGCCGGGCTGCTCGGGCTGGTAGGACTTGCGGTGTTGTGCATCGGCTTTGTGACAGCCCACGGCATCGCGCGACGCTTTGGCGCGCCTATCGAGGCACTGGCCAAGGCGGCTGATCGAATCGGGCAGGGCAATTACGAAGTCACGCTGCCTATTTCCTCTGCCGCCGAAATGAACCTGCTGACCCGGCGCTTCGGCATCATGGCCGAGGCGCTGCGTCAGCATCAGGCGACCAACATCGACGAACTGTTGGCGGGCCAGCAGCGCCTGCAGGCAGTCCTGGACAGCATTGACGACGGCCTGCTGATGATTGACCGACAAGGCCGGCTGGAGCACCTCAATCCTGTGGCCCAGCGCCAACTGGGCTGGGACGAGAGCCGGCTCGGGCAGACCCTCGGCGCGGCACTGGAACGACCGGAGCTGGATGAACAACTGCACCTGATTCTGCGCGGCGGCAGCCTTGAGCGCGCCCCTGAAGACCTCTCGATCGAAATCGACAATGAATCACGCCTGCTGACCTACAGCATGACGCCGGTCAGCCACACCAAAGGGCATATTCTGGGTGCGGTGATGGTGCTGCACGACGTCACCGAGCAACGAGCGTTCGAGCGCGTGCGCAGTGAATTCGTCTTGCGCGCCTCACACGAACTGCGCACGCCGGTCACAGGCATGCACATGGCGTTCGGACTCCTGCAAGAACGGCTGCATTTTTCGCCCGATTCCCGCGAGGCCGATCTGCTCAACACCGTCACCGAAGAAATGCAGCGCCTGATGCAGTTGATCAATGACCTGCTGAATTTCTCGCGCTATCAGAACGGCCTGCAGAAACTCAAGCTGGGGCCGTGCTCGATTGAAGAGCTGCTCGAAGAAGCCAAGGCGCGCTTCGAAGTAAAGGCTCAGGAGCAGGGCATCATGTTGATGCTCGACATCCAGGAGCCCTTGCCTCGTCTGCATGCCGATCAGGCGCAACTGGAGCGGGTGCTGGACAACCTGCTGGACAACGCACTGCGCCACACGCCAGAAAACGGCCTGATCCGCTTGCAGGGCAAACGCCACGGCGAACGCGCGATCATCAGCGTCGAAGACAACGGCGAAGGTATTGCTTACGGACAACAGGGGCGGATTTTCGAGCCTTTCGTTCAGGTCGGACGCAAGAAAGGCGGCGCGGGTCTGGGGTTGGCGCTGTGCAAGGAAATCGTCCAGTTGCACGGCGGACGCATGGGTGTCTATTCAAGACCGGGGCAGGGCACGCAGTTCTACATGGCGTTGCCGCTTTGATCCGACAGCCGCGCTTCTTAACTGACGTCATCTGCTGAAGCAACACACTGTTTTGTGGGAGGCGCCACCACGTCTTCGACGTAGCGCTGTCGCGCAGCAAACACCGGGCGTCGTGGGAGCGGACTTGTCCGCGAATGCAGTGTTTCAGCCACCGCATATGCGTCGGATGTACCGGCCTTTTCGCGGACAAGTCCGCTCCCACAAAATCCAGTTTCTTCAGTGACTTATGGGTTGTTTGATAAGAGTTGGCCTGTCGGTGAGCCCGTCCACGTGCGCTTCAGGCTCCTGCACTCAGGCCACGTCATCCTTGCGTCTGGATGCGTGACGTCGACCGCCGGTCACCTGCTCGGCGAATTTCACCGCACTGAGCGGCCGGGCGAACAGCCAGCCCTGGCCATAGATAACACCCTCGCTCCTGAGCAGCGCAGCCTGTGATTCGAACTCGATCCCTTCGGCAATGACCTTCAGGTGCAGCGCATGCGCCATACGAATGATATGCGGCGCGACGCCACTGCTGGCCGCGTCGTAGCCAAGCGCATCCACAAACGCCTTGTCGATTTTCAGGCAATCCACCGGCAGGGTCTGCAGGTACGCCAGACTGCAATAGCCGGTGCCAAAGTCATCGATCAACACCTGATGTCCTCGATCACGCAGCATTTGCAAGTGATTGCGCGCCATCACCACATCAATCAAGCCTCGCTCGGTCACCTCAAACGCGATCTGCCGCGCCGCCACCCCGTGCAGCGCCAGAAGCCTGGCCGTTACGCGCCCGATGCGCGCTGACATGACGTCGCAGGCCGCCAGGTTGATCGAGATATATAAATGCGGATTGGCTCGCAGCAACGGGCCCAACTGCTCCAGCGACTGCCTGAGCACAAAATCGGTGATCTGCCGGATCTGCCCGGTGCTTTCCGCCATCGGTATAAACAGGTCGGGGCTGGTCAGCGTGCCGTCCGGCCGGTGCCAGCGCACCAGCGCTTCAGCGCCGACACACAGCCGCGTCTCAAGGTTGAAGATCGGCTGATACAGCACCTTCAGCTCGTTACGTCGCAGGGCGGCCTTCAGCTCGGCTCCCAGCGATGTGCGTTGATGCAGCAACTGAAACGTCAGCGCGCCGATGCACAACGACGCCAACAGGCTGGCGGGCACCAGCAGCCACCAGGCGCCGGTGATTTTTTCGAGCAACCCGTTGCGGGGTGTGATCAATACCAACTGATACTCGGGGCTCTGCGTGGCCATGCGGTAGATCAACTGCGCGGGCGTGGTCAACAGCGGCTCGTTACCCTCGACCCACCGGCCTGAAACCGGCCACGCCTGCGCAGGGCCTAAAACCGGTATGGCGCGAGCCCCGCTATCCAGCACCACCAGCAGGCTGCCACCCGCGGGAAGATCCACAACATCCGTCAGGTGTCCTCGCGAAGTCGAAACCCTGAAGTCACCACGGCCCAATACTAGCGCCGCCAGGTTATCGTCGGGCTGGGCCGAGGTGTTGAGCCAGTAATCATAAGTAGGGCCGCGTATATCAGGCGTCCGGGTCTGAACTTGCGGCCTTTTCGGGGCCCAGCTGGAGCAGGTGCGCGAATCGCCAACAAAAGTCGCCTCGTAAATGAAGCGATGACCGGCAATGACTTCTCGCAGACGGCTGACCATTTCCGGGCTGCAGCGGCGCAGGGGTTGATGCTCGAGCTGATCCAGCCCGGCCCTCAATTGACCGAACAACTGTTCCAGCCTGACCAGAAAACGCTCGCCCTGCGCATTCATCTGCAGGCTCTCGTTCTGCCGCGCCTGGTGCACTGCCAGCGCGAAGCTGCCCAGCAGCAGCACGGCTGCGCTCAACAAGGTGGTCAGCAAAACCAGCAACCAGGGGCGGGATAAAAGGGTGTGACGACGCGTTGGTGCAGTAAGCATCTGAGGATACTCTCTGGGAGTACCCATCAGTTATAGCAACTGGTGCGCAGATAGCTCGCCGGATAAACCGGCGGCCTTGCACTCAGTTGGCTTGGTTGAGCACCTGCAGGATGGCGGCGCTTTGCGCGTCAGGCTCGCCGTCGAAACGCTCAGGGCGGTAATGCATCTGGAAAGCGGTCAGGACCTGTCGTGTAGCAACGTCCAGCTCGCCAGTCTGAGGCGTTGTGTAGCCCAGGCGTGCCAGTTGTTGCTGGAACCAGCCGATGCTTGGCAGGTTATTCATCAGCGCTGCCTGACGCTGCGCCACCAGCCGCTCGTCCGGCCAGATGCCAAGCCCCTCGGCAGCCAGACGTTTCCACGGGAACAGCGGCCCCGGATCGAGCTTGCGTGAAGGTGCTATGTCGCTGTGCCCGATGATGTGTCTGGGATCGATCTTGTTACGCTGGACGATGTCTTTGAGCAGCACCTTGATCGACTGATACTGCGCTTCGGTGTACGGATACCACAGGCGGCCTGTCGGGGTTTCGGTATAACCCGGATTCACGATCTCAATCCCGATGGAGCTGGAGTTGAGCCAGGTCCTGCCGTCCCACTCACTTTCACCCGCGTGCCAGGCGCGAGCGCTTTCATCGACCAGTTTGTAGATGGTTGCCGGATCATCATCACCGATCAGGTAATGACTGCTGACCTCGCCATGGGTGAGCAACTGCAGGGATCGCTCAAGCGACGTCGAGGTGTAGTGCATCACAACGTACTGGATACGACCGTCGAAATTGGCCGAGGGATGGCTGGTGTCGAGCCTGGGGCCGCTGGAGCAGGCGGTCAGGACCAGCAGAAGGAAGGCAGAGAAATACAGCTTCATGAGATCAGACTACGTCCACGGGAAATGCAACATCATAACAAAAGACACAGAAATAGCTCATGTGGCGCGTAGCCCGTTCAGGTCCGGATGTGCAGGTTAGCCCTGTTCGACCTTGTTGCGACCGTTTTCCTTGGCCCGATACAAGGCCTGATCGGCACGCTTGATCGCCACGTCACTGCGCTCGCCAGTGCGCAATGCCGTCACGCCCATGGAGACGGTGATGGTGACGCGCTCGCCCTTGAAATGAAACGGGCACAGCTCGACGGCCTGACGTAAATCCTCCAGCAGCACCAGGCCCGCCGTCACAGGTGTGGCAGGCAACAGCACGACAAACTCCTCACCCCCGAAGCGCGCCAGAAAGTCACCGGGGCGCAGGCGCTTTTTCAGCACACTGGCGACGATTTTCAGCACTTTGTCGCCTGCCAGATGCCCGTAGCCGTCGTTGATGCGCTTGAAATGATCCAGATCCAGAATGCCGACCAGCAGGCTGTTCTTGCGCTGCTGCCACAGGCCGATCTCCTGTTCGAGCCGTTCGCCCCACGCCGCGCGATTCGGCAACCCGGTCAGCGGGTCGAGCAGCGCCTTCTGCCGTTGCTCTTCCAGATGGGTCCGAAAGCCCAGCGCTTCCTGCTCCATGCTCGCCACACGGGCGGCCAGGCCTTGCAGCCGTGACGCGACCTCCTGCTCACGCTCGTCCCGCGAACGCTGGTAATGGTCCATAGTGCTGAGCAGGCCTTCCAGACGGTTATCCAGCACTTGCTTGAGGCTGGGCAGATCGGAGGCGTCCTGCACGCTGCTTTGCAGCCCGCCGACCTGTTCACGCAACTGCTCGTTGAGGACACGCGCCGTGGAGCGGTTTTCAGCGTGATCCTCGCTGGCGGCCTGCAGATGACTCTGAAAGGACTCAAGCCGCTCGTTCAATTGCTTGAGGTAGATGCCGAATTCCTGCTGCCCGCCATTGTTGATGGCGAGCATCAGGACTGCCAGATCATCGAGGATCGGCAAGAGTTCGTACCAGTTCAGCCCGTGCTTGAGGCGTAACTGCATCGCTTCGACCTGAGGCCGGTAATGCTCGGACAAGGTCAGGTCAGCAAGCAGGCCCAGCAGCGTTTCTTCGATATGCGCGGCCACCGAACTGTAGCTGGGCTCAGGCGCCGAGGGCAGGGCATAGCCTTCCTCGCCCTCCGGGCCGTCTTCTGCTTCGATTTCGTCAGTGTCATCCGACGACTCGACCACCGGACTGGCAGGCTGTTGCTGATAGGGGACCGTTGGTGTCGGCGTCACCAGGCCCTCAATCGGCGTCTCGCTGCGCACAGGCGCCGAAACCAGCGCAGCCAGTGGCGCGGGCGGCATATCGACCGGCAACGGTGTGGGTTCAGCCACCTGAGCGACTGGCGCATGAACTTCAGGCGTTGATTGCGGCGTTTCAACCGGGGCAATGACAGCGGCTTGTGGGGAAGATTCGGCAGCCGGATCGACGAGCCTCGCAGGCTCAGCAGCAGGAATTGCCGTGGCGGTTTTTTCCTCGTGCTCGTCAGGCTCGGAGCGCGACTCGGCCTGCTGTGGATGAGGGGCAACAGCCTGTGGCTCGGAAGGAGCATCAGGGCGCGTTGCGTCAGGTTGAGGATGACCCTCGCCATGCTCATCACGAGAGCCGAACAGGCGCTCCAGCAATCCGGGACGATGGCCTTCGTCGGCTTTCTCCAGAAGCGTCAGAGCCTTGCCCTGCAATCCGCTCAGCTCACTGAGTAGCAACGGCAGTTCGCGGGCCTGGGAAGCGCGCTCTTCAAGCCCCTTGGCAAAGCGCTTGAGCGGTTTGCGCACCTCGCGTGGCAGATCCAGCGCCTGCAGTTGCGTGACCAGTGCAGTCAACGCTGCACTGATTTGCCCGACCCGTACCTCACGACGATGCTCGGAATCCAGCACCGCCTTTTCGAGACGGGGAATCAGCGCCGCCAGCCCGGCATCCATGTCGTCCTTGCGCACGATTTCGCGCATTTCCTTCATGCATTCATCGACGGCCCGGTCCGAGCCTTCTGCCGCCAGGCTGCTGCGCACCAGGCCCCGACGCAGCAGGTCGAGCCGCGCATCCCAGCGCTTTTCGAGCTTATCCTGCTGTTCGATTCCCTTGAGGTACTTCTCTTTCCAACGCTCCGCGTCGTCGCTCATGCAAGGCTTCCACCAGAAGGCACAGGCAACGAGTCCCCACACAGTGACGCAGGCAGGCGAATCTCGACAGCAACCGGCAGGTGATCGGAAATGGGCTGGGCCAGTACCTGCACGCGTTCGAGTGTCAGGGTCGGGCTGAGCAGAATGTGATCAAGGCAGCGTTGCGGCCGCCAGCTGGGGAACGTCGCTTCGATCTGCGGCGCGAGCAGGCCCAGGTCGCGCAGCGGCGAATGCTCCAGCAGATCATTGGCATGGGTGTTCATGTCGCCCATCAACACCTGATGACGATAGCCGCCGATCAGTTCACGGATGTAGGCCAGTTGCCGGGTTCGGGTACGCGTGCCCAGTGCCAGGTGCATCATGACCACCACCAGCGCGTCATCCCCTTCGCCGAAGCGAACCAGAATCGCACCACGCCCCGCAGGGCCGGGCAATGGATGATCTTCGATCTTGGCCGGGCGCAGACGGCTCAGTACGCCATTGCTGTGCTGAGCAAAGCGACCGAGGTTGCGATTTAGTTGTTGATACCAATACGGAAAACCACCCAGCTGGGCGAGGTGCTCGACCTGATTGACGAAGCCTGAGCGCATGCTGCCGCCATCGACTTCCTGCAGAGCGACCAGATCGAAGTCGTGAAGCAGCTCACCGATCTTCTTCAGGTTACTCGCGCGCCCCACATGCGGCAGCAGATGCTGCCAGCTGCGAGTCAGGTAGTGCCGGTACCGCTCAGTGCTGATACCGACCTGGATATTGAAACTGAGCAGCCGCAGCCTGCCGTCTTCCGGCAAACCGGTTTGCGTCAGATGATGTTCGTTGACCCGCGGATCATGCAGGCCAACGACTCGTTCTGTGCCCTTGCCCCAGCGGCCCATGAGCGGCGCTTACTTCGCGGCCTTGGCAGCCGCTCGCTCTTTGGCGATCAACTGGTCGGCAACCTGCAGGGCCGCCTCCGGACCACCGGCAGAGCCGAGGTCGAAGCGATACTTGCCGTTGACGATCATGGTCGGAACACCGGTCACTTCATACTTCTTGGCCAGTTCCTTGTACTGCGTGATCTTGCCCTTCACGGCGAAGGAGTCGAACGTGCTCAGGAATTTTTCCTTGTCGACACCTTGAGTGGCGACGAAGTCAGCCATGTCGTTCTTGTCGGTCAGACGCTTGCCACCTTTCTGAATCGCCTCGAACACAGCGGCGTGGACCTTGTGCTCTACGCCCAGGGTGTCCAGGGTGATGAACAGCTGACCATGGGCATCCCATGGGCCACCGAACATGGCTGGAATACGCACGAAGTTGACGTCAGATGGCAGTTTTTCAACCCATGGGTTGATGGTCGGCTCAAACGCGTAGCAGTGCGGGCAGCCATACCAGAACAGTTCCACGACTTCGATCTTGCCGGGTTGTGCAACCGGCACAGCGCTGCTCAGCTCGACGTATTGCTTGCCTGCCTGAATAGGCTCGGCAGCTTGAGCGGACATACCGAACAGACTGGCGGCAACCAGCGCGGCGCTGATGATCAGATTACGCATGCTTTACTCCTGGGCAGATTGAGTCGCCTTCAAGCGACGGTGTTTTCGACCGAACGCGAAGGCTTGAGTTCGTTAGTGTAACGCTGGCAACCGCAAAAAAGGGCAGGCACGTGGCCCTTTTTGAAGGCGGCGTGAAGCAGGTCATACCCAGAGCTGCAATTTCCACGTTTCAGTGAAGACCCTGAATGTAGTGCGCCAGCGCCTCAATATCCTGTGTGCTCAGCCTCGCAGCAATGGCACGCATTACCCTGGTGTCGCCGTCATTGGTCCGATCACCTTCACGGAATGCCATCAGCTGCTTCTTGATGTAATCGGCATGCTGGCCGCCAAGATGAGGAAAACCTGCCTGGATATTGCCGGTGCCATCAGGCGAGTGACAGCCGGTACAGGCAGGCAGACCCTGATCCAGCCTGCCGCCCCGGAACAATGCCTCGCCCTTCGCCACCAGATCCGGTGACGCTGCGCCGATACTGCCTTGCTGCCCCGCATAGAACGCGGAGATGTCGGCGAGGTCCTGATCATTGAGGTTATTGAGCAGGCCGGTCATTTCCACGACCACGCGCTTGCCGTCCTTGATCTCGCGCAGTTGCTTGAGCAGGTAGCGCTCACCCTGGCCTGCCAGTTTGGGGAAGCCGGGAACCAGGCTGTTGCCGTCCGGGCCATGACAGGCGCCGCACACGGCGGTCTTTGCCTGTCCGGCGGTGGCGTTGCCCGCCGGGTCGGCAGCCTGGGAGGAGGCGCATAGGCCCAGCGCCAGCAGCAAACTCACGAGGAATGTGTTCATCAGGTCATCCGATCAGCCAAGGGGGTAAAAAGTCGCGTAGCCCATGACTGGCGCGTCCGGAAGGACAGTCGGCAAATGCTGGCCACTGCTGTCCCTGCACATTCCACACAGCGCAGCGGCATCGCCTTTGATCCTGTGACAACGGCCCTAAAGCCCGATGACTCAGCAAAAACCTTTCAGGTTGAAAGCGGACTGCGTTCTAATGCGCATATTGATCTCGCTCGACTGTGCAGGCTCCCATCAGGAGACGAAAGCACACACAAAAGTTGCGGCATTATATACTCGCGCTACCCAAACGGAAACGACACCCTTGCCACACGCCTTGCGGGCAGGGCCTTCACCGGAAATCACATGCAACTCAAAAACCCCATCCTCGGTCTGTGCCAACAGGCCACCTTCATGCTCAGCGCCGCCAAGGTCGACCAATGCCCCGACGACGAAGGGTTTGAAGTCGCGTTTGCCGGTCGTTCCAACGCGGGCAAGTCCAGCGCACTGAACACCCTGACCCACGCCAGCCTGGCGCGTACATCCAAGACGCCGGGACGCACCCAGTTGCTGAACTTCTTTGGCCTGGACGAGGATCGCCGTCTGGTCGACCTGCCGGGCTACGGCTACGCCAAGGTGCCGATCCCGCTCAAACAGCACTGGCAGCGTCACCTGGAAGCCTACCTGGGCAGCCGCGAAAGCCTGAAGGGTCTGATCCTGATGATGGACATCCGCCATCCAATGACCGACTTCGACCTGCTCATGCTGGACTGGGCCGTGGCGAGCAAGATGCCGATGCACATTCTGCTGACCAAGGCCGACAAACTGACCTACGGCGCAGCCAAGAACACACTGCTCAAGGTTCAGTCGGACATCCGCAAGGGCTGGGGTGAGGCCGTCACCATTCAGCTGTTCTCGGCACCCAAGCGCATGGGCCTGGAAGAAGCCTACACCGTGCTGGCCGACTGGATGGAACTGGAAGACAAGGCGCCTGCCGAGTAAATCGCAGGCAAAAAAAACCCCGGACTTCGTATGGGGAGGGGGAAGTTCGGGGTCTAAGGCCGGACCTTAGGGTGAGATCCGGATATCTGCCAACACTTAACACAACATAGGAGCATGACTGGCTTGTCAGCCAATCGTGTGTTCTGACTCCTGTCTGGACGGTTAAGTTCCAGCGATGAAGAAAAGTTCACATTTCCTACAACGTTTGGCGAAATTGATGACAACTTCGCCACTACGTCATCAGTGCGCCTCGTCCCAGTTGTTGCCCACACCGACTTCCACCAGCAGCGGCACCGCCAATGCTGCGGCGCTGCTCATGTGCGGGCGAATCTGGGTGCTGATCTGATCCACCAGGTCTTCACGCACCTCCAGCACCAGTTCGTCGTGCACCTGAAGGATGACCCGCGCGTCCAGCCCGGATTCGTCCAGCCAGCCGTTCACGGCAATCATCGCTTTCTTGATGATATCGGCCGCCGTGCCCTGCATCGGCGCGTTGATCGCCATACGCTCTGCGCCTTTGCGCAGTGAAGGGTTCTTGGCATTGATGTCAGGCAGGTACAGGCGACGACCGAAAATGGTTTCGACGAAGCCCTGTTCCGCCGCCTGAGCCCGCGTGCGCTCCATGTATTGGAGCACGCCTGGGTAACGCGCGAAGTAGCGATCCACGTAAGCCTGCGACTGCTTGCGGTCGACGCCAATCTGCTTGGCCAGACCGAAGGCGCTCATGCCGTAGATCAGACCGAAGTTGATCGCCTTGGCACTGCGACGCATGTCGTTGGTGACATTCTCCAGTTCGACGCCAAACACCTCGGCTGCCGTGGCCCGGTGCACGTCCAGGTCGTTGCGGAAGGCGTGCAGCAAGCCTTCATCCTGCGCCAGATGCGCCATGATCCGCAGCTCGATCTGTGAATAGTCGGCCGCCAGCAGCTTGTAGCCCTTGGGCGCGACGAACGCCTGCCGGATACGACGGCCTTCAGCGGTACGAATCGGGATGTTCTGCAGGTTCGGATCGCTGGACGACAGACGCCCGGTCACGGCCACCGCCTGATGATAGGAGGTGTGAATACGGCCGGTGCGCGGGTTGATCTGTTCAGGCAGGCGGTCGGTGTAGGTGCTCTTGAGCTTGCTCATGGAGCGGTATTGCATCAGCACCTTGGGCAGCGGGAAATCCTGCTCGGCCAGTTCGGCGAGCACCGCTTCGGCCGTGGACGGCTGACCCGTCGCCGTCTTGCTGATGATCGGCATGCCCAGTTTTTCATAAAGAATCACGCCCAACTGCTTGGGCGAGCCCAGGTTGAACTCCTCACCGGCGATGGCGAAGGCCTCGCGCTCCAGCGCCGTCATCTTGTCGCCCAACTCCACGCTCTGGATACCCAACAGGTTGGCATCCACCAGCGCGCCCTGACGCTCGATGCGCGCCAGCACCGGCACCAGCGGCATCTCGATGTCGTTCAATACGGGCTGCAGCGTCGGAATCGCAGCCAGCCGGGCCTGGAAGACTTCGTGCAGGCGCAGGGTCAGATCAGCCTCTTCGGCGGCATAACTACCCGCCTGCTCAATGGCGATCTGATCAAATGTCAGTTGCTTGGCACCTTTGCCCGCGATGTCCTGGAAGTTGATCGGGGTGTGCGTGAGGTACTTGGCCACCAGGCTGTCGCGGTCATGGCGAGTGGCGGTGGAGTCCAGCACGTAGGACTCCAGGATCGTGTCAAACTTGACGCCTTGCAGGTCGATGCCCTGAGTCTGGTCACCACCCAGCGCACAGTTGGCGAGCAGATTGATCGCAAACTTGGCGTGCTGACCGACCTTGATCTTGTTCGGGTCCTCAAGCAGCGGCTTGAGCGCCTTGAGCACGGTGTCGCGATCCAGTTGCTGCGGCACGCCCATGTAGGAATGAGTCAGCGGGATGTACGCCGCTTCGTGGGTCTGGATGGCAAATGACAGGCCGACCAATTGCGCGCGCTGCGCGTCGGTGCCGTTGCTCTGGGTGACGATGGCGAACAGTGGCGCAGCGTCCAGCTTCTTGAGCCAGGCGTCGAATTGCGCCTGCTCCAGAATCACCTCGTAGGCGGCTTCCCTGGCCACCACCGGCTCTTCTTCAACCGCCAGCTCCTGCCCGGCGCGCTTGGCATCACGTTGCAGGTCCTCAATCCAGCTCTTGAACTCAAGCTCGGCGTACAGCTCCATCAACGCGTCGCGATCTGGCTCGCCGCAATGCAACTGGTCCAGCTCGATGTCCAGCGGCACATCGATCTTGATGGTGGCCAGCTCGTAGGACAGGAACGCCATGGCGCGATGTTCTTCAAGCTTGGCGGGCAGTGTCTTGGCACCACGGATCGGCAGGGCCGCGACCGCGTCAAGGTTGCCATACAGCTCCTTCAGCCCGCCGCCCACGCCGACCAGCAGGCCGACGGCCGTTTTCTCGCCCACGCCGGGAACGCCCGGAATGTTGTCGACCTTGTCGCCCATCAGCGCGAGGTAGTCGATAATGTGCTCAGGACCGACACCGAATTTCTCTTTTACGCCAGCCACGTCCAGCACGCTGCCCGTCATGGTGTTGACCAGCGTAATGTGGCCGTCGACCAGTTGCGCCATGTCCTTGTCGCCGGTGGAGATGATCACAGGACGATCAGCCGCCGCACTGCTGCGCGCCAGCGTGCCGATCACGTCGTCTGCCTCTACGCCTTCAACGCACAACAGCGGATAGCCCAGGCCTTTGACGCAGGCGTGCAACAGATCGACCTGCACGCGCAGGTCGTCCGGCATGCTCGGGCGATTGGCCTTGTAGTCGGCGTACAACGTGTCACGAAACGTGCCGCCTTTGGCATCGAACACTACGGCAAACGGGCTGTCCGGGTACTGCCGACGCAGGCTCTTGAGCATGTTCAGCACGCCTTTGACAGCGCCGGTCGGCAGCCCTTTGGATGTGGCCAGCGGAGGCAGTGCGTGAAAGGCGCGATAGAGGTAAGAAGAACCGTCCACCAGGACGAGGGGTGCTTGGCTCATGAGCAGAATCAACCTTTTCGGCGGGGTCGGCGCTAGAATGCGAGGACCATTGACGACAAAGGGACAAGGTTATCATGCGCAAGGCAAATCGACTGTTGTTGACCGGCTTGTTGGCACTCTGCCCTTTGGTCGCGATGAGCGCTGAAGATTCGCCCTCGGCGGCCCCGGATGTCACGATCCGCACCGACGGTGACAAGACCATTCAGGAGTACCGCCAGAACGGCTTTCTTTATGCGGTGAAGATCACCCCCAAGCATGGCAAACCCTATTTCCTGGTGCGCGCCGATGGTACAAGCCCCAATTTCATTCGTTCGGACCAACCGGACATGCTGATCCCGCAGTGGGAAATATTCAGCTGGTAACACCTTACATTCACTTATTGCTGGCAGTCCTGATATGTCCGTTTTTACCCCACTGGCTCGGCCCGAGCTGGAAACATTCCTTGCGCCCTATGGGCTCGGCCGTCTGCGTGACTTTCAAGGCATTGCCGCCGGTAGCGAAAACACCAACTACTTCATCAGCCTGGAGCAGGGTGAGTTCGTACTGACGCTGGTCGAGCGCGGACCGGTGCAGGAGATGCCGTTCTTCATCGAACTGCTGGACGTGCTGCACGATGCCGACCTGCCGGTGCCTTATGCGTTGCGCACCACCGACGGCCAGGCATTGCGCGAGCTGGCGGGCAAGCCAGCGCTCCTGCAGCCGCGCCTGCCGGGCAAGCACATCAGCCAGCCGAACACGCAGCATTGCGCACAGATCGGTGAGTTGCTGGCCAACCTGCACCTCGCGACACGCGATCACGTGCTGGAACGCAAGACCGACCGCGGCCTGGACTGGATGCTGAGCGAGGGCCGCAACTTCCTGTCGCACCTGGGCGAAGAGCAGAAAGCACTGCTGGACACATCGCTGCAGGAAATCGAAGACCTCAAGTCGCAGATCCTGGCGCTGCCACGCGCCAACCTGCACGCAGACATGTTTCGCGACAACGTGCTGTTCGAAGGCACGCACCTGACCGGGCTGATCGACTTCTACAATGCCTGCTCGGGGCCGATGCTCTACGACCTGGCCATTGCGCTGAACGACTGGTGCTCACGCGAAGACGGCCAGATTGACCCGGTACGCGCTCGCGCCATGCTGGGTGCCTACGCCGCCCTGCGGCCGTTCAATGCGGCGGAGGCCAGGCTCTGGTCAACGATGCTGCGTGTGGGCTGTGTGCGTTTCTGGCTGTCACGTTTGATCGCGGCAGAAACCTTCGCCGGGCAGGACGTGCTGATCCACGACCCCGCAGAGTTCGAACAGCGCCTGGCACAGCGGCAGGAAACGTCCATACCGCTGCCGTTTGCGTTGTAAACGATCGCTCACTGTGGGAGGCGGCTTGCCGGCGATGCGGTTGCTGAAGCGACACATCGGTGAC
>NZ_JACONV010000011.1 GCF_014358015.1 Pseudomonas triticifolii
CACAGTCCAGAGTCTGTCAGCGGACCGTGTGTTTACCGCTAGCTCCGCGTCACATCACTCCCGCCGAACGAACACATCCGCCAACAGTTGATTGCGCGGCAGCCCTGTTAGATAAAGCCGTTTGGCAAACACCTCGACACTTTCGGAACTGCCACACACGAGCGCCATCGCGTGGCGCGACAGCATGCGCAGGTCGGCCAGAGCATCCTGAAGCGTCTCCTGCGTAATGAGCTGAACCTGTAACAGCGGGTGAAGCGCTGCCAATGCCTGCAGCTCAGTCGCCAGATAGTGTTCCTGCGCGTCATGGGCCAGATGAATCAAGCGAATGGCGCCCTGATGCTCCTGCCGCAATGCCTCACGCAGGATGCCCCACAACGGCCCGAGCCCGGTGCCCGCCGCCAGCAGCAGCAAAGGCTTGTCCTGCCAGTCCGGGTCATAACGCAGCGCCCCGCCGCGCAGCTCGCCGAGCCTCAACTCATCGCCGACCTGCAACAGGCGTGCATGGTCGCAGAAAGCGCCAGGCCGTCGGCAATCCAGATGAAACTCCAGAAAACCGTCATCCCCAGGCAAGCTCGCCAGTGAGTAAGGCCGTGCCACGCCCTGCCCGGTCCACAGCACCTGATGCTGACCCGCGCGATATCGCAGCGGCTTGCCCGGCTCAAGCCGCAAACGCAGCACCGTCGGGCTCAGCCAGTCGCAGCTCTGCACTGTTGCCGGCAAGCCGTCCAGCAAAGGATCGAAGACTTCGACGGTGAGGTCCTGCACGACTTTGCACTGACACGCCAGCCGCCATCCCTGCTGACGCTTTTCAGCAGGCAGTGCCTCGGGCAGTGCGTCCAGTGGGTCGCCCTTCACACAGCGCACCAGACACGCGTGACAACTGCCCGCCCGGCAACTGTAAGGCACACGAACGCCTGCCTGGTTCAGGGCATCGAGCAGATTACTGGCTTCGGCGACCGACCACTGGCGATCACCGACGTGCAAATGCGGCATCAAGACGCCCCGTGCAGAAAATAACGGCGATTGTACAGACTGGCCTGTCGGGCGGGTTATACTGCCGCGCCTTTTTGCGCCCGCTACGGCTACCCTGACAGCTCTGGTTCAAGCCGCAGTCCTGGACTGTCGCCGATAGCGTAATTGAATGTTCCCGTCCTTACAGAGGAGCGCGCCGCATGACCGTGATCAAGCAAGACGACCTGATTCAGAGCGTTGCAGACGCACTGCAATTCATTTCCTACTACCACCCCGTGGATTTCATCCAGGCCATGCACGAGGCGTATCTGCGTGAAGAGTCGCCTGCGGCCCGCGACTCCATCGCCCAGATTCTGATCAACTCGCGCATGTGCGCGACCGGTCATCGCCCGATCTGCCAGGACACCGGCATCGTCACCGTTTTCGTGCGCGTCGGCATGGATGTACGTTGGGACGGCGCCACCATGGGCCTGGACGACATGATCAACGAAGGCGTGCGTCGCGCCTACAACCTGCCTGAAAACGTGCTGCGCGCCTCGATCCTGGCCGACCCGGCCGGTGCTCGCAAGAACACCAAGGACAACACTCCAGCGGTCATCCACT
This sequence comes from Pseudomonas triticifolii, assembly GCF_014358015.1. Classification (GTDB taxonomy): domain Bacteria; phylum Pseudomonadota; class Gammaproteobacteria; order Pseudomonadales; family Pseudomonadaceae; genus Aquipseudomonas; species Aquipseudomonas triticifolii. The sequence goes on from NZ_JACONV010000011.1 coordinate 1,576, forward strand.
ACTCCATCGTCCCGGGCAACACCGTGGAAGTGGACGTGGCGGCCAAAGGCGGCGGTTCGGAAAACAAATCCAAGATGGCGATGCTCAACCCGTCCGACTCGATCGTCGACTGGGTCCTGAAAACCGTTCCGACCATGGGCGCAGGCTGGTGCCCACCGGGCATGCTCGGCATCGGCATTGGCGGTACTGCCGAGAAGGCAGCGGTCATGGCCAAGGAAGTGTTGATGGAGTCCATCGACATTCATGAACTCAAGGCCCGCGGCCCGCAGAACCGCATCGAAGAAATGCGCCTGGAGCTGTTCGAGAAGGTCAACCAACTGGGTATCGGCGCTCAGGGCCTGGGCGGTTTGACCACCGTGCTCGACGTCAAGATCATGGACTACCCGACCCACGCGGCTTCGCTGCCGGTGTGCATGATCCCCAACTGCGCCGCCACCCGCCACGCGCACTTCGTGCTCGACGGCACCGGCCCGGCCTCGCTGGAAGCACCGCCGCTGGACGCCTACCCGGAAATCGTGTGGGAAGCTGGCCCATCGGCGCGCCGCGTCAACCTCGATACCCTGACTCCAGAAGAAGTGCAGAGCTGGAAGCCGGGCGAAACGGTGCTGCTGAACGGCAAGATGCTCACCGGCCGCGACGCTGCGCACAAGCGCATGGTCGAAATGCTCAACAAGGGCGAAACCCTGCCGGTCGACCTCAAGGGTCGCTTCATCTACTACGTCGGTCCGGTTGATCCAGTGCGCGAAGAAGTCGTTGGCCCGGCAGGCCCGACCACTGCCACGCGCATGGACAAATTCACCCGTCAGATCCTCGACCAGACCGGCCTGCTGGGCATGATCGGCAAATCCGAGCGCGGCCCAACAGCCATCGAAGCCATTCGTGACCACAAAGCCGTCTACCTGATGGCCGTCGGCGGTGCTGCGTACCTCGTCGCTCAGGCGATCAAGAAATCCAGGGTCGTCGCCTTCGCCGAACTGGGCATGGAAGCGATCTACGAGTTCGAGGTCAAGGACATGCCGGTGACCGTTGCGGTCGACAGCAACGGCGAGTCGGTTCACATCACAGGCCCCGCGATCTGGCAGAAGAAGATCAGCGACAGCCTGGCGGTGGAAGTGCAGTAAGCACTGACGCACGTGTCAGGCCCGTAGTCATAGGGCCTGACAGCTGGCTGATGCGCAATTTTTGCCTCAGCCCCGGCATGCGCAGGTCACGAAAATTCAGGCCCCAGCGCTCGGGCCCAGATCACTAACCCTTCATTTCAGTTTGGCGGCAAGCGCTGACGCTTTGGCCAGCGCCGCCGTGAAATTGGCCTCTGCCGTCGCCGGATCCGCGAGGGTCGCTTCCGACACCACCGCGTCGATGGCCGGGATACCGACCATACGGGCCCAGGTTTTGAGATACGCGACCTGGTGATCGAAGTCCTCCGTGGGGAAGTCCTCTCCAAGCGCCACCCCACGCGAAGCGAACACCACCACCTGCTTGCCTTTGAGCAGACCGCGCATGCCCTGGGCGTCGAAATCGAACAGCACCCCGCGCTGCGACACGGCGTCGATCAAGTGCTTCAGGCGATATGGAATCCCGAAGTTCCACATCGGCACACTGAAGACGATGACATCGGCGCGGTGAAAGCGCTCGCCCAGTGCGTGGATCTGCTTCCAAACCGCCTGTTGTTCGGCGCTCATTTGCAGACCTTGCAGGTCCGCGTACTTGGCATTCAGGGCCGGGCCATCGAAGGGCAGCAGATCTGTCGTCCATACGTCCAGTACATCCACCGAGACTTCGGCATGAAGCGAGCTCAGGGTCTGGAGATAGCGTGCGGCCAGTTTGAGAGAAGCAGAGCGCTCCCCGCGTGGAGAGCTGGCGATGTGAAGGATATGCATTGAATTCGTTCCTGTGGGATTGGCCGTAAAGCGATTCAATTTAGTCCATCAGGCGGATGCTGATGTTCCTTGTATATAGAAGGGTTGGGGGGTGGCGGCTTGTGGCCATTTTCAGCCGATCGCAACAACCAGAACTCGACCCGACGCGGCCGGTCAATCAAGGGATGGAATGAACAACTGTTCAAGTGAACATACATTGGCATCAAGTCGGATGCGTTTGGGTTTATAGTCTCGTCTCTCGGACATGGGAATAAATTGAAATGAATGTGTCGTCTTCGACCTCTCCGCCAAGGTATGTCGCCCTGCTGGGCTATGGCGGTTTGCTGCCGTTTATGGGGCTCGCGCTGCTCATCCTTACTTCTCCAGAATATCGACCGCTTTGGGCTGCGGCGCTGGTCAACTATGGCGCGGTAATTCTGAGTTTCATCGGTGCCTTGCACTGGGGCTTCGCCATGTCAGTACAAGACATGAGTGCCAAACTGCGCCGCGACCGTTTTATATGGAGCGTGATCCCGGCTCTTGTTGCCTGGCTCAGCACGTTACTGCCCATGCCACTGGGTTGTTCGCTATTGATCGTCGGGTTCGTTGTCCACTTCTGGCAAGACAGGCAGTTGGTCAGGGTTGTGAGCCTGCACGCCTGGTACCTGCCAATGCGATTGCGCCTGACGACGGTGGCTAGCGTTTGCCTGCTTATTGGCGCGATTACTGTAGCCATGTATTCGTGACATCAAATCGCGCAGCAGGAAATGTTCATGGGTAAGTTCAAAGCTTTCACAATGGCCCCGCGGAGCATCAACATGGCTGGACCATTGTGAGGCAAGACAGTAGTTGCAACTGACCTCGTCGTCGCGCATCAGCCAGCAGTCATTTCAAAGTCACAGAGCAAAATCGGCAGTTAACCTTTTATGCAGGACTCACACGACGTCTCAATCAACGCGCCTCCATCCTCCTGTTGCAACGCTGGGCTGCGCCTCTATCGTTATTACACGGTAAGGTGCCCCCCACACCAGGCTATGGTGTAGGGACCGGTTGAACATAAGCGGCGTGACTCGCCGTCAGCGCTCAGCCTCAGGATTTAGCGGTCAGCTCGGTAGCAAAACTCTCCACAGCTCTAAGCACTTTCTGCGCGCCTTCTTGAATCTCGACAATTACAGTTCCAGCTTCACGTGCCAGGCCAAGGCCCTCCTCCGCCTGACTTCTACCGCTTTCGACAACCTGAACAGCCTTTGACGCCAGTAGCTGGTTCTCCTGAACAACGCCGGCGATTTCAGCGGTGGCATGCGTGGTTCTAGAGGCCAGCTGCCGCACCTCATCGGCGACTACCGCAAACCCCCGTCCTTGCTCACCCGCTCGCGCAGCTTCGATCGCGGCATTGAGCGCTAGAAGATTGGTTTGTTCAGCAATTCCAGTGATCGTTTTGATGATCGCGCTGATGACGTGACTTTGCTGGTCGAGCGCCGCAATGCCTGCAGTAGCCTCCTGCATTCGACTAGCGATGCCGTCCATCACCGTGACGGTTTGCTGAACGACTCGGGCTCCTTGCTGAGCCGTATGATCCGTATGAATAGACGTGGTATAGGCGATGTTAGCTGCTTGGGAGATAGCCTCTTCACGCTCCACCTGTTCAGTGACCAGGGTTGCAAACTTGACGACCTTCGCTAGCCGTCCGTAAGAGTCGATAACGGGATTGTAGGACGCTTCAAGCCAGACAAGATTACCGCGACTATCGAGTCGTTTGAAACGCGCAGCCACAAACTCGCCGTGACGTAACTTCTCCCAAAAAGCCTGGTAATCGGGAGAGCTTGACTCCTCTGACGTGCAGAACATCTTGTGGTGTTTACCCTGAATATCCTCGAGACGGTAACCCATGGCGGAGAGAAAACGTTCATTCGCCGTAATGACTTTTCCGTCCAGAGAGAACTCGATAACAGCGCTTGAACGTAATAAAGCTTGAATGAAGCTTTCTTGTTCCGATGCCCGCTCCACCTGCGGGGTGACGTCATGAAAATACTGTACGAATCCTTCCAAAACGCCTGCAGGACTCTTCAGGGGGATGGACACAGTTTCTAACCACGCTTCAGTGCCGGCCCTGTTCTTAAGGCGCACCATACCTTCGAATGGCTGACCCGCCGCATTGGCTTCCCGGATCGGTTTATGGAAATCCTGGCCTACATGGTCCGGAACGAATTCACGCAGGTGATGACCTATGATCATCTCTTCCTGATACCCCATGCCAGATAAGAAGCGTTCATTAACCCGCGTAACAATTCCTGATGGGTCAATGTGGACCACCATTCTTGCGCGGTCCAAACCTTGAACAATGTGCTCGAGCGCCTCCAGCCTCACCTTAAGTAACCCGAGTTCTTTACTGCTTTTATTCCAGAGCATTTGGTTTCTCCTTATCTGCTCAGGTCAAGCGTAGAGCATGCCCAGAAACCCAGTGGGCAATTTTTAGCAGTAGGCTGAGCCGACGCTCGGCGATGGATACCCGTTGTAGAGGATGGGTATTGCATACAGGAATCCAGCGACTCATTTGCACGCTGGAATAAAGTACAAGTCCCATGATGGGCCCGTGCGATGGTCATGCCCACGGGACCAGGCTCGACCGCTGAATCGGGAGCGCAGGCATTGGCGCTGGCGCATTCGGGCCCGACCCAGGGGCTAAGGGATGGTTACCTGTACACATCAATCCGCCAAGGTTCCTGGATCACGGTCGCAGCGATACCCCGCGCTGAGGAGTTGAGTATTCTTCTCTGGCATTCGCTATACATGCTACCGCTCGGTGCATTACTCGCTGGAGCATCGGTATCGGGTATCGGGTATCGTTCGAATATAGACACGACGCCTATCACCGGTGGCTGCACTTGAGCGCGTGGTGAAGTTTCGTGAGTTTATTACGAACTACCGGCCAATTGTTGAGCTTGAGCACGGGCGATGTGTGGGGCAGAAGCTCTGGTGTGGCTGAAGGCGTTGAGGAAAAAGAGCAATTGGCCTATTTGCGCTCCCACCACATCAGATACGCACAAGGTTGGCTTTTCGCCAAAGCGACGAGCGCTGAAGCATTCCTCGCTTATCTGGGCACTGACCTACAGGATATTGCGCAAGCAGACGCGTAAGAGGTTGATGCTCGCCTGTTCAGTATTTATCGCCTGCGCCGCGTGCGAGGGTTCCGTCCCCTGTCAGGATGAGGGGGAAAACGGCTGTTCCGCCTGCACAGTGTGCAAGTTCACATCAAGACGTTTGCAGGGCACCGATATTCCTGCCTGCTGGAGAGCGTCCAGCACCCGGGTAAGTATCTCGCCGCGCAGCTTTCCCCAGCTGCTGATATCGTGTGTCCATGCACTTATCGTGAAGTTCAGGGCGCCGTCACCATAGCCGGTAAATACGACCACAGGAGCAGGCTGCTCAGCCAACCCCGGTGTTGTATTCAAGACACGACTCAACACGGATGTGACGTTGAACGGATCAGAACCGTGCGCAACGCCTATGGGAATTTCAATGCGCCGGCTTTTGTCATACATGGTCCAGTTGGTAAGGTTGCCATTGAGCAGCAGGCCGTTAGGCACAACCACATCGGCGCCATCTGATGTGCGAATGGTCGTCGCGCGTAAGCCAATCTCGCGAACAGTGCCTGATGTTCCAGCCGCATCCACCAGATCGCCAGGCTGAATTGGCCGTTCAAACATAAGCACCAGGCCAGACACGAAATTGCTCACCAGGTTCTGGAGGCCGAACCCGATCCCCACACCCAGCGCACCGAATATCAGCGTCAGTTGACTGACCTTGAACCCTGCCGCAGAGAGCGCCACAAGCAAGCCGAGCAGCAGCACGCCGTAATAGCTGAGCGACGCGATGCTGTTGCCCACTCCCCGCGGCAATCCAGCGTGATGTGGCAACTCTGCACGAAGCAGTCGTCTTACGGTGCGGGCCGCCCAAAAGGCAAGCCATGCAGACAGCAGGAACACCAGCACATGACCGATATTTACGGACACCTCACCGACATCTATACCAAACTCCATGACTGTGCTGCCCACGCTATACAGTGGCCGCAGCACGCGGAACCGATCCATGCTGTAGACAAGCCAACCGATTGCAGCACCCAGCATCATCAGGCGAGTAAATCCTGATTGTAGAGCGACTTCCTGATTCCGGACGTAATGACGATTCGCGAGTTCCGGTTGCCCTAATAGCGCCTGGAACAGCCCCACGCCTGCAGAGAGACCTGCGTAGAGTAACAACGCCATGTAACCACTATCGATTACGCCACTGGTTAATGTCTCAGCCAATGAGGTGTTACCCAGGATGTTGGCGCCTAGCGCTACGCTCAGCAAGGCCACCGCTACCCAGCCTATTGGGCGCATGACTCGCTGCAATCGGCTGTCGGGCTTCTGGATTGCAGGTATTGCGCGACAAAGCAGCCAGAGTGTCATCACCAGCGCAAGGCTGTTGACCACAAGAAGATAAATCCGATAAATCCCGCCATTGTCGGCTGCCAAGATGCCCAACCGATCCAGTGCATACATCGCAATTGCTATATAGGGCCACACGCCTAGAGCGCGTAACGCCCCGCTGGGTAGCAACCGAAGAACCGGCACCAGAGCCACCAGTAGTGCAACTTCCTGTGCCAGTAGCGGTGCATCAGGCTCCAGCACCAGCACCAGCACGGCAAGCATGCACAGAAGCAGCCAGGTTGAGAAAGGACGACGTAATGCGCGTGTAAGCTTTTCCGGCTTGTCCTTGAGACGTCGCGTGTGTCGGCTGCGCACAACCAGCCACAAAATCAGCGGCAGGAGCAGTATTTGCACCAGCGTCAGAACCACCTGATTGCGGGTGCCAGCTGAGTGGTAGTCGCGAGCGAATTGCCCTTCGATCTCCAAGCCTCGCCACATGGCATCCCATGTCGAAGCCTGATCCAAGCTCGAGCCAAGGCCCTGCCAAAGAGGCGCTACGTCGATACGCAGCAATCGGCGATCCAGATTATCAAGTGCCAAAGCCACCTCGTTGCTACCTGTTTCGATAGTGGCTTTAAGTTCGCTTGCTTGCTGCATGAGTGCAAATTGCCGGGAAAGCTCCACACCCAAAGCAGCCTCAGTAGAATCAATCTGGGTCAGCATGCTGGTAATGCGAGCGGAAAGAACAGATGGCAGACTGTCGAGCAATCCTGCTGCCTGGGTCGACGTCCAAACAGCCCGGCGCTGAGCCAATTGCAGAGCGCTGTCAGAGTAAGGGGCAAACGCTCGGCGCGCCTGTAAATCCCAGCGCTCCAGACGGCGAGCATCGAACTCCCAATGTCGAGCCAAACTCTCAATTCGCATGACTGGCAACTCACCAAACATGACACTGTGGGCCGTGTTCTGTTTGGCATAAGCAGGACGAGCGATATCGTCGAGCGCGCGACTCAAGTGGTCTACTGGGTCCGGCGAAGTCAGTAGCCGCTTTGCCCTGTCCACGCGCTGCTGATCTTCGTCAGCGCGATTAAGAATATCCGTCATTGCAATCGGCAAGCTTTTTGTCGAGGGCGCGTTCGGTGGCGTCGCACTTGCGGATAACGTATCGGCATTGGCAAAAGGCGCGAAGCACAGGAGTGCTGCCACCATCCATCGCCAAACTGCATAAAACAAAGCTGGGTTTTGCACCATGCGCATTGATTGAGTCGTCCGTCCGTAAACTGTTCAGTGGCTGCGTAGTCGCCAAGAGTACAGATATAGAGATCACGACTACAAAACTAGCTCATAAGCGCCACGCCTGCGCTTGAGAAAGAACATTAAACCCAGACGTTCAGGAGGCTCCGCAGGTGCAAGGGTAACGGCGGTCACGCCTGCTCAAAACTACGCGTAGAGCATTACCCTGGATGAGAGTAATTTGCCGAGCGCTTTCGATTGTTCCCCTGCATGACAAACCTGAAACGCTCGAAGGACATCGCTCAGGCGACCGCTCTTGGCCGATTTCTGCCGTCCGTGATGGTCAGTAATCGGCCTGAAGCACGGCTCAGCGGTGTCTTTTTAAAGCCGTAGTATTCGTCTCCAGACGGATCTCGGTTTAGGACATGGAAACGTTTACGAAACGGTGGACGGTTCAGAACGACGCGACAGGCATGACCTGACTATTCAGTTCAGTTGCCCAGCGAATCTTTCTGCAGGAAGTCCCGCAGCAACAATCACCTCGGCTTTTATCAGTGCTCCATCGAAAGCGGACTGCGACACCAGGTTTTGATCCGCGCTATGGCGAAACGGCGGCAAGCCTGGTCTGTGATGAACAGGCGCACAGTGCGGGTCAGGCATGGCACAGGATGGCCGTCACGGCATTGATGACCCGTTGCACTTGGGCATCGCTCAATGCAGGGCTCAACGGCAGGCTGACGGTGCGCTGACCAATAGCGCTGGCGTGGGGCGTGTCATCGGGTCGCCAGCCCAAATGATCCTGGTAGTAAGGGTGCGCGGGCAGCGCCAAATAGTGCACGCCGACCCCGATCCCGACGGCGGTCATCCGCCTGATAAAGACGTCACGGCTGACGGGGCTGTGGGTGGAATCGATCTGCAACGTGAACAAGTGATAGGCGTGGCGTACGTAGCCGGGTGGCTCAGCGGGCAGAATAACCGGCAAATCCGCTAACGCTTCGCGGTAGCGATTCCAGATGGTTTTCCGACGCTCCCAGCCACCGTTGACCCGCGCAAGCTGGTGCACGCCAATCGCCGCTTGCATATCCATCATGTTGTATTTGAAACCGGCCTCGACCACTTGGTAGTGCTCGTAGCCCTCATCCGAGAAGCGTTTCCAGGCATCGCGGGTCATGCCGTGCAAGGCCAACATCCGCATGCGCCGAGCCTGTGCGATGTCGCGGGACAGCACCATGCCTCCCTCGCCGGTGGTGACATTTTTGGTGGCATAGAAACTGAAACAGCCAAAATCGCCCAGCGTGCCCGTAGCCCTTCCGCGATAGGTGGCTTCCACGGCATGCGCGCAGTCCTCGATCACGCTTAAACGATTGTCGCGAGCGATCGCAAGGATCTCGTCCATGGCACAAGGCAGCCCGGCGAAGTGCACCGGCATCAGCGCTTTGGTGCGCGGGGTGATGCGCGCGGCAATGGCAGACGGGTCGATGTTCATGGTCTGCGGGTCCACGTCCACCAGCACCGGGGTGGCGCCAGTGTGCAAAATGGCGTTGGCGGTTGCGCAGAACGTCAGTGGGGTGGTCAAGACCTCGTCACCTGGACCGATTCCTGCTGCCAGCAGGCTGAGGTGCAACGCTGCCGTGCATGAATTGACCGCCACAGCCTGCTCGGCATCCATCCCTTTGAACGCAGCGAAGCGCTCTTCGAATTCCTTCACCTTGGGGCCAGTGCCCAGCCAGCCGGAACGCATCGTCGTGATGACATCGAGGATCTCCTCCTCGCCGATGTCAGGTGCGCCAAAAACGATGAAATCCTGGCTCATGAAGCCATCCCCAAACGATCTCTGATTGCAGTTGTGGGCAACAGCTGGCGCTCCAGCAGATGCGCTTGGGTGATGACCCGCTCGATCAGTCGTGTGTTGCTGGCCAGAACCGTCCGTTGCTGGTCGAACCAGAGATTGTCTTCAAGCCCCACGCGCACGCCATCGGCGGCAAGCAGGCCAAGCCCGTTGGCGGCCAGTTGAAAGCGGCCAAGTCCGGCCACACCGACGATGCAGTCGTGGGGCAAGGCCGCCAGAATTGCCGCTAGTTGTAGAAGATCCGCTTGCGCACCGGCGACGTTGCCCAACAGCACATTGACGTACAGCGGTGGCTTGAGCAGGCCTTCTTTGAGCAGCACAGCGGCGAAATTGGCCATGCCTGCGTCGAACACTTCAAGCTCCGGCTTGATGCCGTTTGCCGCCATGCGCTCTGCGAGTTGGCGGATGGTATCCGGGGCGTTGACGCTGGCCGACTGCGCGAAGTTGAGCGAACTCAAGGTTAGGCTGGCCATGTCTGGTTTGGCCAAGCCGTCCAGTTCCAGCACACGCGAGCGCGACTGGAAATCTGCGTCCTGACGCCCGCTGGTGGTAACCCCGACGATCAATTCCCGACCGCCCGGCAAGGCTCGAATGGCCTCCACCAAACGGCCGTACGGCGCGGGGTCCGCAGTCTGTATGCCCGCATTGTCACGAGCGTGCAGGTGCACCATCTGCACGCCCAGCGCCAAGGCTTGGGCGACATCGGCCAGGATTTCTTCATGATGTAATGGCACGTGGCTGTTCATAGCCTTGGTCGGCATTACGCCAGTGCACGCCAGATTGATGAAATACGGCTTGCCGACCTGCATTCAGCCTCCGCACGCTTGCAGCGCGGTCTTGGACGCTTTTCGCGCCGGGTTGCCGACGTACAGGCCGTCGGCGTCGGTGTCTTTGAGCACAACCGCCCCGGCACCGACGAAGGTGCGTTCGGCGATGCGAATGCGATCGCGTAATACGGCGCCGACGCCGATGAAAGCCTGCTCACCGACCTGCCCTTCACCGCCCATGGCGACCTCGGCGGCCACGAAAGCGTGATCGGCAACCTGGCAGTGGTGGGAAATGTGCGCGCCACTGCGGATGATGCAATTGCTGCCAATGCGCGCGAACGGCTGGATGATCGCGTGTTCGTAAATCAACACGTTTTCGCCAATGTTCAGGTCTGGCCAGACACTGGCGCGGCTGGACACGTAGCTGACAAAATCGTAGCCCCTGCGCTTTGCCGCCTCGAAACGTTCACGACGCACGCCGTTGATCTGTTGGTAGCCCATGGGAATCAGCAGACGGTAATCGCTGGGAGGGTAGTACGCTTCCAGATGTTCGAAGGAAACCAGCGGCAGGCCTTCAAACGTAGGGCTGGTGATGTAGGCCTGGTCCACGGTAAAGGCTGCGACTTGCCACGGGGTGTCGTGGCATAGGCAGTACCAGGCCAGGCTCGCGGAGCGCAGGTTGCCGAACACCACCACCGGACGGGTATCGTCCAGCGCATTCTGATAAAAGTTACTCACAGGTCAGCCCTCGACGTTGCTGGAAGGAATTACTCGCCGCGTAGCAGGCGTCGATTAAACCTTGAGTGGCGGCGTCACTTGAAAAATCCAGGCGCTCGAAGAAACGCTCTTTGAGCGCGGCACCGGCCTGGCTGCGCACCTCGGGTCGGGCGATCCAGTCTTCCAGCGTGGCAAAGTACTGATCGATGCCTTGCGCTGCAAATGGCCCCAGTTTGTCCCCGGCATCACCGTCGCACAGCGCCGCCACTGCCACGCCTTGCTCCATGGCCATTGCCACAGCGCCGCCACCGCCCACCCGCGGCGGGTTCACAAAGATATCGCTCGCTGCCAGCCAGGCCTGCACCTGGGCTTGCGGGCCGACGCGGTAGATCCTGGCATGGCGCGGCAAGCTGTGCATGGCAACGTTGTCGCCAACACCGACCAGCAGCCAGTGCGTATCGGGGTGACGATCAACCAGCGCAAGCATGCGCGTTTGCCACTCAGCGGTCAGTTCGACTTCGAGGCGATAACCGACAGAAATCAGCACAGTCGCGCCCGCGGGCAGGTTCAGCGAGGTAAGAGGCACCGCAGCAGCTTGCCCTACCGGCCAGAAACGATAGGTGAACGGGTACGCAACAGGTGCCGGCAAGCCTTGCCAGCATGCCGCATCGGCTTGGGGATCAGCGCATAGCCAGCAGTCGACCGGTGCCAGCGGAGGCAGAGCGTGCACTGACAGGCCCAGCACCGGGTAGCGCTCATAGAGGCTGTGCACGAGGGGCGATATAAACCCGACAAACAGCACCACATCCGGGGCAAATGCGTCGATGGCATCCGACACCGATTGCAAGCGCCCGTGCAGTGATAAATCCGGGTTGGGCAAAGTGATCGGCGCCTCGCCTGTACGTTTGAGCTGCAAGGTCTGCGGCTGCGCGATGACCGGGACCACGTATTCGCTACCGCCGAGGTAGCTGCCGATCGCCGGTATAGCGTTTTCCTGGGCGGTGAAGGTATGAATGTCGACAGATGCCTGGGCCAGTGCGCTCATCACATTAAGGGTGAACAGCGTACCACCGTGGTTGGGGTTGGCGATGTGCGGGGTATAGAGCGCAATGCGCAGGCGTCGGGTGCCATTGCGTCCCATGGACATGGCGGGAGCAAGGCGTTGCGGTGCGGACAGTTGTGCGCAGATGAGAGTTTGTAGGCGCAGTACATCGACATTACGCAAACGCTCGATCATCTGAGTACGGTCGGTCGCTCGCGCCAAAGCGTTGTGCCAAGCCAGCCCCAGCAAGCTCATCAACGCATCGGCTGGCCAGCTCGCGTCAGCTTGCGCGCCTTGCCGAGCATACCAGAGCGGGTCTTTGGTCAAATCGGCAAGCACCGAACACCGCAACCACTCCGCCTGGCCAGGAGCCACTTCAAGGGCCGTAATGCGCTGTACCATCTGCACCCGCGCATCGCCTGACAACTCACCGACGTATTTGCACAACCGTTGCCACAGCAGGGATGAATGCGCAGCACGCTTGACGGTTTCCAATGCATCCAGTGCCAACGTCAGTTCCATGGTGCCTAAAGCCTTAGTGCCGCGAAGGAAAGGTGCAGACGACGCAGTGTACAAGGCTGCCCCGGCGAACTTTCAAGTCTTTTCAAACGGCCAATCCTGGCGCTTGAAAATAGTGGCGGCAGAACAAACCAATCTGCAAGCCAATTAACTATCAATACGAGTTCACTGACGTCTCAATCGAGCATTCCGCCGCGACTTCAGGGAGTATCAGCCTATGCCTGCTTCTGAGTATCTTGACCAGGTCCAACCATCCATATTTCCTGGCTGGGCCGTCCGGCTGATCCATCCCGTCTGGCCTATTGGGCCGACTTCATCAACTCAAACGGCGCGCTAGCGGGTCGGCAGTTTTATCAATGCACACCAACCATACCAGCAAACCGACCGGCCAAACCCTGCTGAATACCTGCCTGGATGCGGCCACCCTTGGCGACGGCTGCGCGCATTGTCCAGAACACCTCGGCCAGCATAACCCTCGCGATAAGGCGACAGCCTGATCAAATTATCAAGGCTGATCAATCTGACCAAAACAGCCACCACCCGCGAGATAGTGGCCTCGAGCCAGCTCGCAAGCCTTGTAACAACGGACCTGCCCGTCACTGAGCTGGGTAAATGGAGGAGCCGCTGCGCTCAATAGCGCCGGTTTTCATGGCCCAGAGCCTGATATAAATTATTTTGCAAACAGGATATTTCTCGAATCTCATGCTAGAAGTAGCGTATCAATCGAGCATTCCGCGACGTTGTGATGGAGTCTTAACGATGGCTGCTTCAGCGTATTTTGATCAGATTCAACAAATCTACCTTGCTTACCTCGGACGTCCTGCTGACCCCGACGGCCTGGACTACTGGGCAAGCCAGGTAGATGCCGAAGGCGGCAGCCTCGCCGGGGTCATCGGCGGCTTTTCGGCGTCGGCAGAATCCTCTGCGCTATATGGTCAACTGACCACTGATCAGGTAATCACCGCCATCTACGTCAACCTGTTCAATCGTCAACCTGACGCTGCAGGTCTGGCCTACTGGAAGCAACAACTGGACGGCGGCGAAGTACCCCAAGCGCAAGCCGCGCAGGCCATATTGCTTGGCGCCTTGACGAGCGACGTCACGTCGGTGGCCAACAAGCTGACAGTCGCCAAAGCCTTTACGGCGCAGGTCGATACCTCCACAGAGCTCAGCGGCTACGGTGGCAGCGCCTCCCTGGATTACGCCCGCTCGTTCCTTAAAACCGTTGGCGCAGATGCCGCTTCATTGCAAGCGGCGACCATCAGCCTGAGCACCGCCGTGGCCATCGCGACCGGCACCCAGACCACGCCAAGCGGCCAAACCTTCACACTGACTGCCGGCGTCGACACCATCAGCGGCACGGCCTCGGCTGACACCATTCGCTCCACGCTGAATGGCGCCTTTTCCTCCGGTGACTCGATCAATGGCGGCGGTGGCAACGACACGCTGCTGGTGACTGGCGCGTCGCAGATAGTGACCTCAGGCATCACCGTCACCAATGTCGAGACAGCCTCTCTCACCACCGGCGGTACGCTGACCGTCGATACGACCACCTGGACCGGCCTGACCCAGCTGACGACCTCCAGCCAAGGCTACGCCACCGTGACAGCGGGCAGCAGCACGGTGATCAATGCCACTGTGGAGAACATGGCCAATACGAGCCTGACGTTCCAGGGTGGATCGGATGTGACCGTCAACGCCCGTGGATCAAGTGGCGCACAAATTTCAATAGGCAACGTTATCGCCCCGACGGGTGCCGTAGACGTCACCCACATCGCTACCGATGCGATTACGATGGGTACGATCAGTGTGGCTGGTGGCACCACTGTCCATGTGACCCAGGGCGCTGAAAACGCAGTCAACACCACCGCCCGCCTTGGCAGCGTCTACGTGCAGGGCAGCGCCGATACCACCTCGGTGATCGTCGACAACGCCGCTGCCGTCACAGCCACCGCGCTCGTCGCAGGTATCACCAAGGCAGACGTGCGGATCAGCGATGACTCATATGGGGCCAATACTCCGGGCACGATCACGAACATCACGATTAACAACTACACGAGTGCCAGTATTAACGACAACGCCTTGACCAACCTGACCCTCAAGGGCGGTTCAGGCAACATCATCATTGATAACAGCGGACTGAACACCCCGACCAACACCACCCTCAACCTGTCCATCAACGGCCTCACCGGCGGCACGCTGGACGACGCCGACATCTACCAGACGCTGAACATCACCACCACGGGCACAGCGTCCACGCTGGCCAATAACACCTTTGGCGGCCTTCAAACTCTGACGCTCAACGGCACTCAGGTATTGACCCTGAACTCCACGGCGGGCTTGTCGGCCATTGAAGACGTGACAGTGAGCGGCGCAGCAGGGCTGACTGCCAGCTTCAACTCTTCGACGCTGTCAACGATCGACGCAAGCTCGACCAGCGGCAATATGACCATTGGCATCAACGGCACCACAGGACCTATCGACTACAAAGGCGGCTCAGGTGTCGACACGCTCACCATCGCCAGTGTTTCAGGGACGTTCAGCACTGGGGTGGGCAATGACATTATCAACGTGGGGGCTATCAACGGTCCGCTGACCATTGACGTTGGCACAGGTACCGACCGGATCAACCTGACCGCTGCGTCCACCTCAGCAACGGTATTTGCCAAAGTCACCGGGCTGGGTAATGGCGACATTATCAGCTTCGCCGGGGCGTTGGGCGGCGCAGCGGCGGCTTCAACACAGACGAGTTTGTCCGGGCCAGTGACGACGCAAGCCTCCCTCCAGGAGTATCTGGATGCCGCTACGGCTGGGGATGGCAGCGCGAACACAGTACTCAGTTGGTTCCAGTTCGGAACTAATACTTACATCGTCCAAGACACCTCGGCCAGCACCACCTTCTCGGCAGGTCATGACAGCGTGATCGAATTGACGGGGCAGCAAACGCTAACCGGGGCTTCCATTGCCAGTGGTGTTGTGACGCTACCCACCTTGCCGGCATAACTCCTGTAGCAGCATCGGCGTATTGAGATAACCGGAATCGCCGACAGAAAGAAAAAACCGCTGCTCAAACAGGCAGCGGTTTTTTTATGTCTCGCCCAAAACATGTGTGCTGCTCACCGGCGAACCGATGTACTCCAACGGCTAACTCAGTAATCAGACAACACCGCGCAGTCCGACTGGCAGGAGCAGCCGCTCAGCGGTGTCTTTTTAAAGCCGTAGTATTCGTCTCCAGACGGATCTCGGTTTAGGACATGGAAACGTTTACGAAACGGTGGACGGTTCAGAACGACGCGACAGGCATGACCTGACTATTCAGTTCATCTGCCCAGCGAATCTTTCTTCAGGAAGCCCCGCACCAACAATCACCTCGGCTTTTATCAGTGCGCCATCGCTGTCTGACGGTGTGTCCAGCCCTGCCCGTGCGCTGGTGCAGTAAAGCGTTTTATAACCCGGTCCCGCTAACACCGGACAAGTGGTCTGGACACATGGGGATTCGATGAGGCTGTCAACTTTTCCGTCATGCGCATAACGCACCACTCTGGAGCCGCCCCACTCCGCATTCCAGAGAAACCCTTGTGCATCAATACAAGAACCGTCTGGAGCACCCTGACCGTTGATTGTCGTGAACACACGCTTGTTTTCCAGCGATGGGTAATCGCAGCAGAAAATGCACCCCTGCAGGGAGTCCGCGTAGTACATGGTTGAGCCGTCCGGGCTGAAACAGAGGCTGTTCGGGATCGCCACTTCGGCAATGTCCAGCGTTTCAGTCTTGAGCGTCTCGGCATTGAGCCGGTGAAATCGTCCTATAGTTTGCACCGGCTCACCGGCATCCATGGTGCTGAACACAAAGTTGCCCATACGGTCGCAGCGGCCATCATTGATCCGGGTTCCGGGTACTCCAGGTGTGACTGTAATGTTGGTGAAGCGACCGGTACTCAAGTTGTAATAACCCAGGCAGGAGGCCAGCCCCAACAGCAATACGTCTTTGTCTGCTGTGAGGGCAAACGACCCCAGCGGCTCCGGCACTCGCCAGCGCCGTACTTCACCGCTCACAGGGTCCAGAGCAAGCAGTTCGCAACCCGGGATATCGGTCCAGAAGAGGCGTTGCGTTCGTTCACACCAGACAGGGCATTCTCCAAGAAGACTGGTGGTGTCGGTCAGGGTGTTAAACATGGTTGCGTCCTACGAAACAGGATGGGTTAAACAAGGCAGTCAGTTGGAGAAAAGTGCTGACCCTCTATCTCCGAACAGAGCGATGCCCAGGCCTGCGAGCATCACCACCGCCCCGGCCAACTTGACGAGAGACACCGGCCTTTCCGATGCCCCCATCAATCCGAAATGATCGATAACCAGTGAAGAAATAATCTGCCCTGCGATAGCGAGGCCCAGCAGGGCTGACAGACCGATTTTTGGCGCAAGCACCACATAACTAAGCAAGGCACCGGCACCCAGCAGACCGCCCAGCAGGCTCCACCAGGGCTGCGCAGGTATAGCCGCCAGTGAGGCCACTATCCCGCCGCGCATCAATGAAAAGGCGCCCAGGCATACCGCACCGACAGTAAATGAGAACAGCGCCGCCGCTACGGAATCCCCACCCACACCTTTAGCAAGTTGACCGTTGAGCGTGGTCTGCAGGGTTATGCCAAGCCCCGCGGCGATGGCCAGCAGGTAGAAGGCTACGTTCATCTCGCGCCTCCTTACCTGGCTGACTCAAGCGGCATGAATGTCTCGGCAAAAATATCCGGCTGGTAGCCTGCGGCAGCAAACAGATGCTCACGGGATTCGTCGATTGCTGCGCGCAGCCTGTCGCTGTCCACGCCCAGCACCTTGCCGCCGCGCTTGACGATGCGCCCGCCAATCATGACCGTGTGGACATTGCTGCGTTCGGCCGCGTGTACAACGGTGCCGAAGGCGTTGCCTGACGGGTAGAGATTGATGTCCTGCGCGTTGATAAGGATCAGGTCGGCCTGTTTGCCGGGGGCCAGGCTGCCGACTTTGTCCTGCAATCCGGCACAGGTGGCGCCGTCGAGAGTGGCGGCTTTGAGCAGGCCATGAGCGGGCAGTGTCACCGGATGATGTTCTGCGCCGCAGCAGCGCTGCTGGTGCATGCCCATGACGCGCTGCAGGTAAAACGCCACCCGCATCTCCATGAACATGTCACCGCTGTAGGAGGTTTCGTTATCGACACTTAGCCCCGGGCTGATGCCGTGACGCTGGGCCGACTGCATGGCGAACATTCCATCTTCAATGCCGTAGTGGGCATCTGAACGCGGGCATACGTTAACCCGCACGCCAGCCTCGCGAAGGATTTTCCAGCCAGCGTCCGGCAGCGCGGTGCAGTGGTTGAAGATGTTATCGGAGCGCAGCAGGCCCTCGCGATGCAAACCCTCCAACTCAGCTGCCATGTCCCCGCCAAAAAATTCGGTAATGATCGGCAGCCCCAGACGCCGGGCTTCAGCCCACAGCTCAGGTTCCAGCTGCGCCATCACCGCCAGCGAGAGCAGCGGGTTGTCACCGTTTTGGAAATATTTTTCCTGCAGTCGCTCCAGGTTGCCCGGCCAGTGGGCTTTGTCCCACTCACCGGAAACTGGCGCACCGGAGGCGTGTACAGACCGGATACCAGCATCGAGCAGCGCCTCGACCGCGGCGTCGGAGTGCGCGCCGGTGCGGCTGTTGTGCGAGTTATCGACCACGGTGGTGATGCCTGCATCGATGCAGCCCAATGCAGTCAGCAGATTGCCGATATACATGTCAGCCGGGCGATAGTATTTGGCGAACGAGAAGTGCGTTGCGTTGCAGTAGTCTTCCAGGGTTTCGGCATTCGGATTGATTCGACGCAGTTGGCCCTCCCAGGAGTGACGATGCGTATCGACCATGCCGGGCATGGCAATCATGCCGGATGCCTCGATAACAACAGCGTCGCCAGCCTCGATGTTTTCACCTATGGCCGTGATGGTGCTGCCTTCGATAAGGATATCGCCGCGCGCCAGATTGCCGATATCACCGTCCATGCTCAGCACAGTGGCGCCGCGGATAAGGGTGCGGGCGGCCGGAGCGGCGGGGGCCTGCACGATGCTGCGGTTATATTCAGCCATTTTCTGTACACCTCTTCACATTTCGTTGGAAGAAATGTACGCAATGCGATACTGCGGGAAAAAGATGGTTAAACTGTTTTTATTATTCAATATTTACGAATAGTAATGACGTCCCCCGATCACTGCTTTGAGGCTGCTAACAGTCATGGACCGTATTCAAGCGATGCAGGTTTTCGTACGTGTGGCTGAAGCAGGAAGCTTTATCCAGGCGGCGCAGACGCTCTCTTTGCCAGCCTCGACAGTCACCAGCAGCGTTAAAAATCTTGAGAAGTACTTACAGGTGCGCCTGCTGAACAGAACAACGCGGCGGGTCAGCCTGACGCCTGAGGGCGCACAATATCTGGCGCAATGCCGGGAAATATTGGAGCTGATCGAACACACAGAGACCAGCCTGACGGATTCCGTAAAACGGCCACAGGGGCGTTTGCGTGTCGATATGCCGGGGGGCATTGCACACTTCATCGTCATGCCAAACCTGCAAGACTTTTACAGGCGCTACCCGGATATCTACCTGATGATAGGCGTCAACGATCGGCAGGTTGATCTGGTTCAAGAGGGTGTCGATTGCGTTATTCGTACAGGCGAGCTCGATGACTCAACGCTCGTTGCGCGCCCACTCGGCCGATTTCGCTGGGTGACCTGTGCGTCTGTCGCCTATCTCGAAGAAAACGGTACTCCACAAACTCCGCAAGATTTGTCTCACCATCGGGCCATCCACTACTTCTCGGGCCGCGCAAGGCAAGCAGGCGAAATGCGCTTCGCCAGTGGCACCGAAAAGATCTCAGTCCCGGTGAACGGCACAGCGGCTGTCAACGAGACTGGGCTTTACATCAAAATGTGCCTTGAAGGCTTCGGGCTGGTGCAACTCGCTGAGAACGTGGTTTCCGGGCATCTGCGAGATGGGCGGCTGGTCGAAGTGCTTGCAGACTGGCGGCCGGCTTCGGTTCCTGTGCACCTGCTATACCCGCATCAGCGCTTTCTTTCGCCAGCCGTGAGCGCATTCGCTGACTGGATTGCCGGGCTTGTTCGCGACGATTGTTCAGCAGGTTCAAGTTGAACGTTGCGCCCGGCCAGCATGCCGGTGAATGCGCCTGCAATGGAGATTGCTGCTGTGATCAATAGCGGTGCTGTCCAGCCACCCGTCCAGTCGTGCAGTTGGCCCAGTAGCAAGGGGCCTGCGGCTGCCATCATGTAGCCCACGCACTGCGCCATTCCTGACAGTGCCGCCGTGTCGCCGGCATTCTTTGTACGTAACCCGATGAACGTCAGGCCGAGCATCATGCTGGCGCCAGAGCCAAAGCCCAGGAATGCGGCCCACAACATGGCGTAGCTGGGCGCATAAATAAGCCCGATCAGGGACAAGGCGGTTAACAGGCTGACGGTAACGGCTGCCAGTCTCTGGTCTTTTAGACGGCGAAGCGTGGCCGCCAGAATCAAGCCGGGTATGGCCGTGGTCAGTTGAAGCGTGCCGTGTACCGTGCCTGCTTGCTCGGGAGATATGCCATGGTCCATCAGAATGGTCGGCAGCCAGCCGACGGCGACATAAAAAGGCATCGCGTTCAGCCCCATGAACAGTGTGACCTGCCATGCCAGTGGCGATCGCCAAACGGCCACGGTTGAGGATTGTTTTGGGCCGGACAGATTCACGTGATCGTGTTTTTTCAACTGCGGCAACCACACCACCAGCGCCAACAAAGGGGCTGCGACCAACAAACTCAGAGCAATCGGCCATCCCCATGATTGGGTCAGGGGGATTATGGCGGCTGAACCGACAGCGCCCGCTGCGCCCATCGTGATGGAGTAAGCGCCGGTCATGGACGCCATTTTTGTCGAGAAGTCGCGTTTGATCAGGCCGGGCAGCAGCACGTTTCCCAAGGCGATCCCGGTACCTATCAGTATCGTACCGGCGTACAACGCCCATGCGCTGCCTGCGGAACGGAGCAGGATGCCCGATGAAATGACCACCAGTGCACCGAAAAGCGTGCGCTCCATTCCGAACCTGCGGGCGACCGATGCGCTGAGCGGGGAGAAGGCGGCAAAGGCAAGTAATGGCAGTGAAGTAAGCAGGCCTAGAGCTGAGGCGCTCAAGCCAAAATCATTCTGGATCAGCGGCAAAACGGGCGCGATGCTGGTAAAGGGAGCGCGCAGGTTCACGGCGATAAGCAGAATGCCTACGACGAGCGCGATGGCATGCCACTTGTTTTTTGTATCTGACATATTCTTTATCTGTCCTCTTAAAAGAAGACAACTGTAGATAACTTCAGAACCGTCTAATATAGATATCAAGACACCTGATACCTAAATTATGCCAAGCTCAAAAAATGTCGTTTCCTCGCCGGAAGATTTCGATTCAGACCTTTTTGCTCAGGCAGCGATTGCCCTCAAGGTTGCGCCCGAACTCAATCATTTGGGTGCCAGCCCGCATGATCATCGTAAAGGTCAGCTGATCCTGTCTTTGCATGGTGCAGTGAGCTGTGAGGTGAAAAACGCACTCTGGCTTGTACCTCCCCAGCACGCGGTATGGATCCCAGGCGGTACGCCTCACAGTTGCCGAGTGACCGAAAACGCCCGTACCTGCTTTCTGTTCGTGGAGCCCAGCGCAGCAGCCATGCCTGATGAATGCTGTACGGTTGCCATCACGCCCCTTGTCCGGGAATTGATCCTGCATCTCGCTGAACAGGAACCGTCTTATCTGTCCGAGGGCAAGACAGCGCGGCTGGTTGCAGTACTGCTTGAACAGCTTTCCGATGCCCCGCTGAAAGAGCTGCACTTGCCGATATCAGATCATCCCAAGATCAAAAAAATTGCGGATACGCTTTTTGCAGAACCCGGCGACCGAACCACTTTGCGCGAGTGGGCTACTCGGCTTGCAACCAGCGAACGAACACTGGCGAGACTAGTAGAAAGTGCGACGGGGCTGAGCTTCGGACGTTGGCGCCAACACTTGCATTTGATGATCGCACTGAGTCATTTGGCAGAGGGGGTCTCCGTACAACGTGTGGCGGGCATCCTGGGATATGACTCTGTTAATGCATTCATCACGATGTTCAAGAAAGCATTGGGTAAACCGCCTACCCAGTACTTTTCCTCTCTGCGCTAGTGCTCTGCTGGCTGATACAAAGCGCCGAGGCTGTAGAACGATCACGATCCGTCTGCTGTTTGCCGATTCTGTTGAAAAAGTCAATTTTTCAGAAGACGTGATGCTGAGCCTGGCCTGTTGCCGCTGATACAGCGTTGACCCCTCTGCCGAAAGCTCGCTGACCCAAGCTTCTACTTCATAAAGTGTCAGCAGGTCTGACGTTGGGCTGAATACGTATGGGGCAACGCCACGTCGGCAGCAGGGTCAACTCTGCATCAGCAGTAACACCCTCAGCCACAGCCTCGACGCAAAACTTGCTCACAAATGGATGCTGGTACGAACGCAGCAAAGCACGGCGCTGCAACCTGAATTTATTCCGTTACGAGCGACAGGCCAGGGATTACCAGCCGATGTTATCCCTTGTGTCTACTGTCATATCGCTAGCCTGAGTGAGAACACTCCCTGGACCAAGATGGCGCGCAGAATATCCTTACATGCGGCAGTGAGGCGTCTGACATGGACTCGTCGGTCGAGCAGAGCCATTAGTTCGCCAGCTTTTAAGATCTGTCTTATGTGCCTGGAAAAGGAAGCAATGCACCATGGATTGGCTTACCCAAGGGGGGTAAGCAGACAACCTTCCATCTCGTAAAGGGCATTGCAATGCTGAACAAACTGAGCCAAATCACTCTCGCATGCGGCGCTTGCTGGCTGCTGGCCGGTACCGTACAGGCGGCGGACGGGCAGATCCAATTCACCGGTTCCGTGACCGACAACGCGTGCACCATCAAAACCGGCGACGAGAGCAAGTCCGTGACGCTCGAACCGGTTCGCATCGCTGACTTCGGGAAAACTGTGGGTGCCACCGCCAAGCCGAAAGCGTTCTCCATCAGCCTGGACAACTGCAGCACCGCGACCAAGAAAAATGTCGCGATTACCTTCAGCGGCCAGGAAGATGCCAGCAACTCCAGCCTGCTGGGCCTGACCGGTGACAACCAGGTGACAGGCATCGCCATCCAGATCGCTGACGCGCGTACCGGAAACGTGGTGCCACTGAACACCGCGACCACCGACTACGACCTGCGAGCGATGTCCAACACCTTCAACTTCACCGCCGCCTATGTGCGCACCGCCGCCGATGTGACTACGGGCACAGGCGACGAGGCAGTGACCACCTCAGGTATCGGTACCGGTCAAGTCAACGCCCTGGCCAGCTTCGACGTTACCTACAAGTAACTGGTCGTCAACACCGTGGGCCTGGCACCGCAGCGCCGGCCCACGAACTTTTAAAGGTCTCCCCTGATGCGTTTGAAACTGTATTTTTTGCTCGCGCTATTACCGCTCTTGCATGTCGCAGCGGCGGACGCCGCCGTGACCGTAGGCGCCACGCGCCTGATCTACAACGGTGCCTCCAACGAAGCCAATCTTAATGTGAGCAACCGCGAAGACACCTCGCCTTACCTGGTGCAGTCCTGGGTCAGCCGTTTCGGCGGCACCCGTGAAGAAAGCGTCGACAGCTTTATCGTCACCCCGCCGCTGTTCCGGCTCGACGCCAACAAGGAAAACATCTTGCGTGTGATCTTTGCCGGTGGTGCCGACGTGCCGCAGGACCGTGAAAGCCTGTTCTTGATGAACGTCAAAGCGATCCCGGCCATGAGTGACGACCAGAAAGGCAAGAACGTGCTGCAGATCGCCCTCAAAACCACCATCAAGCTGTTCTACCGCCCCGCAGGCCTCAAAGGCGAACTCAAGGATGCGGTGGCGCAAGTGAACTGGAAGGCCAATGCCGGCGCGCTGATGTTCAACAACACGTCCAAATTCCATGTTGTGGTCAGCGAGCTCAAGCTCAACGGCCAGCCGATCACCCAGGCACCGGATGTGCTGCGCCCCGGCCAACAGCAGGAACTGGCGATCCAGGCCAAGCCCGGTGATGAAGTGCAAATGAGCTACATCGATGACTACGGCAGCGTCGTGACCGCCCCCGCCGTCCGCCTTCACTGATACCCAAGCGCCAACCCCGAAACGCCATTTCAGGAACACCCATGCCCCGTTCACTCCCATTCATGCGCCGTTGCGCCATGAAGGCTTTCGGCTGCCCGCTCGCGGCGGCCCTGGCCTTGCATTTGGCCCCTGCACAGGCTGGCTACGAGTTCGATGCGTCGTTCCTCGAGATCGGCGGCGGGCAGAGTTCGGCCGCCGTGAAACAACAGGTCAGCGCCATGAGCGAAGGCCAGTTGCCGGGGATTTACCGGGTAGACGTGTTGGTCAATGAGCATTCGGTCGAGCAGCGCGATGTACGCTTTATTCGCGCCAGCGGTACGTCGGACCGTTCCTCCACCGGGCTTTTCCCGTGCCTGGATACCGACTTTTTTCGTAGCCAGGGGGTTGCCGATACCGCCCTGCAAAACCGCAGCGACGCCGACGCTACCTGCATCGCGTTCGACCAGGGCCTGGCCGGGATGGTCTACGACTACGACTTCAACCGCCAGGTGCTGTCGATTGAGATCCCCCAAGCATACCTGGGCAGCATCCCGTTTGAAGTACGCCGCCGGCAGTGGAGTGACGGCGAGCAAGTGGCGTTCACCAACTACAGCTTTTCCGGGAGTACGGTGGAGTCCGACACCGGCCGCCGCCAGGACCAGTTCGGCAGCCTGCGCAGCGGTATAAACGCCGGAGCCTGGCGGCTGCGCAATTTCTCCACCTGGCAGAAAGGCACAGGCGACACCGGGCGTTGGGAGTCGATGGAAACCTACGCCCAGCGCAACATGGGCAACATGATGGCGATTGCCACCGTGGGCGACTCCACCACCGAAGGTGACCTGTTCGACGCCATACCCTATCGCGGGCTGGGCATTGCCTCGGACATGGACATGCTGCCCGACCAGGCACGCCAATTCGCGCCAGTGATTCGTGGCATCGCCAACGGCCGCTCGCGGGTGATCATCCGCCAGCGCGGTTACGTGATCCATGAGCAGTGGGTGCCCTCGGGGCCGTTCGCGTTGACCGATCTGTACCCCACCGCCAGCAATGGCGACATTGAAGTCACCGTGGAAGGCCCCGATGGCCAGCGCCAGGTGTTTACCCAGTCGTTTTCGTCGGTGCCCTACATGCTGCGTGAGGGCCAACAGAGCTACTCGGTATTCGCCGGCCAGTACCGCCCGGCGCAAGCGACCACGCAGCAGGACACCCCACATTTTATCCAGGCGTCCCTGCGTCGCGGCCTGGCCGGCAGCACCACGCTGTTCGGCGGCAGCCTGCTGAGTGATCAGTACAGCGCCGGCCTGCTAGGGTTTGCCCACGACTTCGCCGGTTTCGGTGCGATTTCGGTGGACATGACCCACGCGCGCAGCGAAGCCATGGGCCCGGCTAAAACCACCACCAGCGGCCAGTCGTTTCGCTTTCGCTACTCCAAAGCCCTGGCGGCCACCGACACCAACTTCAGCCTGATCGGCTATCGCTATTCCACCGGCGGCTACTACTCGTTCAACGAGGCGCTCAACAGCCGCACCCACGAACAGTCACTGGAGATGTACCGCAGCGGCCATATGAAGAGCAACTTCACCGCCAACGTGTCCCAGCAACTGGGCGGCTACGGCGGTGTGTATACCAACGTGACGAAAACCGACTACTGGGACAAGAGCAGTGCCGCCACCTCAATTCAACTGGGCTACAGCGCAAGCGTAGGGGACATTTCCTACACACTCGGCTTGAGCGCTAACAAAGGGGACAGCAGCAATGACCGCACGCTGTCCCTGAGCATCAGCATGCCGCTGGGCGGTACACGCAACCAGCGTGTATCGGTCAACGCGAACCAGAGCGCGCGGGGCACGGCCTCGCGCACAGCGACGTTGAGCGGCAATGCACTGGAGGACAACACCCTGGCCTACAGCGCTGGCGTGTCGCAGCAAGTCAACGCCAATGACCGCGTGATGGGCAGCACATTTGCCGCGCGCTATGACGCACCCAATGCCATCGTGCACGGCGGCTATAACGAGACCTCCGGTAGCCGGCAACTGGACATGGGCATCGAGGGCTCGGTGGTCGCTTATGACCGCAATCTGATTTTCAGTCAGCCTCTGGGTGAAACCAACGTGATCGTGGCCACACCCGGCGCCGCAGACGTGGGTATCGCCAACAAGCGGGGGGTGCGCACCAATGCCAATGGCTACACGGTGGTGCCGTCTGCCCTGCCCTACCGCAAGAACCGTATGTCGCTGGACACCCAGTCGATGCCGGCTGACGTCGACATCACCCAACTGGTGCAAGAGGTCACACCTAATCGCGGTGCCTTCGTGCTGGCGGACTTCGAGACCCGCAAAGGCCAACGCATTCTGTTTCGCATCATCGATGCACGCGGCGAAGCGGCACCGTTTGCCGCCAAGGCCGAGCTGTTCACCGCGGATGGGCGCTCTTTGGGTAGCACACTGGTGGCCGACAAGGGCCGTGCGTACCTGAGCGGTGTACCCGCGCAGTCACGCCTGTTGATCAGCGTGGATAACCAGCCGTGGTGCAGCCGCGAATTGAAACTGGACGATAAAGGGCCTGCCGAGGGCGGGATTACACAACTGAACATTCAATGTGAGCGCGCGGCCGGTGGGTCGGGTGCCAAGGATTCGTAACTAATGATCATGAAAGTCAAGCCTGGAAACTGCTTGCTAAAGCTCATGACACTGGTGGTACTGGGTTGGCTGTCGCCTCAAGCACAGGCCTTTATCAGTGGAAGCATAAATTGCTCTCTCTCGGGCTATCCATCCAACGGTTACGAATTCGCGGCCGGAGCCGAGATGAAAGTCCCATTCAGCGGTACCTGCACAGCGGTACGTACCTACCCGTCTGGCGCAGGTACCAATTTGGAAATCACCGCGATTTCCGGAGCGGCCCCGGCTAACTTGCAGGTCCTGGACCCCTATAGCAACACCTATATGCTTCAACTGCCGCTGGGCAGTTGGGGAGCCTCGTGCCTGGGCGGGACTTGCGCGCCCATACTCGCCGGACGCTCGGTTTCTTACGTGTACTACGTAGTGGGAACCGCCCCGAGTACGCCGGGCCGGCGCACCGCGAGAGTGAAACTTGGCGTGACCTCTACCGGTGGTTGGCAGGCCTATGCGGAATGGATCCATGAGTGGCCATTCACTTACAACGTCCGCGCAGTCAGTTGCACATTGAGCTCACCCAGTGCGGTCAATTTGAAATTCGGCACTATCAACAGCGCCAATCTCAACGCCGTGTCGCAGTCGACAAGCGTCTCACTCACCTGCCCGTCGTCGATGCGCGCCAACGTGACCTTGACGCCGAGCCAGGCAGTGGTCAGCGCCAATACCGGTGTGTCACGCACCACGCTTGCGGGGCTGAACATGCAGGCTATCTGGACCGACACCGGCAACCCGGTGATTTTTACCAGCCCGCGCGCGATGCAACTGAGGGCCGGCAGCAACAGCGTGAATTTGAGTTTCAAGCCGCAACTGGAGGCAGGGAAATCGCCTGCCGGTGCGTTCCAGAGCCAATACACCCTGAACATCAATTACCAATGAGGCTTTCATGAAAACGTCATTGCTCGCCCTGGTACTGCTCGGCACTGCCGCCCAGGCCGCCGACACCGTGAATATCACCGTAAGCGGCACCCTCACCCGGCCGCCCTGCGTACTGACGTCTGGCGCCTCCCTCACAGCAGCGTTCGGCAATGTGCGCACCGACCAGGTCGCCACCACCGATACCGTAGCGGTTCCCGTGAAAATGACTTGCCCGGCTGGCTCATCGCTGAACGTAAGCTTCACTTCCAGCAAAGGTACGTACACCGACACCGTGGCCAAGACCACGGCCAACAACCTCGGCGTTTCGCTGTTGTGGGCAGACAATACGGTGGCCAACCTCAAAGGCACCGCCAAGGCCTACAGCAACCTGAGCGGCAACGTCGACATCAGCCTCAAGGCGAAACTGATCGCACAAGGCACCCTGACGCCGGGCGCGTTCACCTCGTCGATAGTCATGACCATCAACTACCTATGAAAGCGCTTATCTGGATACTGCTGGCGGTGACCGGCACGGCGTTTGCGCAACCGGCGGATGAGGCGAAGATCGATGTCAGCGGCAAGCTGATCGCGCCGCCCTGCACCGCGCGCTTTCCTGATTCGCAACAGTTGAAACTGGGTGACGCCAACATCAACCAGTTGGTCGATGACAGCGTAGCCGCCACCGACGTACCGCTGATCTTCGATTGCCAGGCTGACAGCCAGGTGAGCCTGACGTTTTCAGCGGGGTCGGGCAGCGCTGACAAGCAGACCCTGCTCACCAATCGCGTGGGTCTGGGACTGCGCCTGGGGCTGCTGAATAAAAGCGCGAAGGCTGATTTCAGTCTGGGAGAAACCAGCAACTGGACGGTGGAAAAAGAACCGTTGGAACTGACCCTGCGAGTCAAGCCGGTGACCGTGGGCGAACTGCCCGACGCGGGCAGCTACAGCGCAACGCTGTTGATGCAGATGACGTACCGTTAAGCCATCTACTGAAACTGCCGGGCCTCGATGCAATAGGTCAGCAGCGCCTGATCACTGTCCGCATCCAGCTTGCGCATGGCCGAGATCTTCTGTGCGCTGACGGTCTTAATGCTGCGGCTCAATTGCCGAGCAATGTCGCTGACGCTCATGCCGGTGACAAACAAACGCACCACCTCCAGTTCGCGCGGTGACAGGCTCTGGAACCGCTCCTGAACCTGCGACGCGTTAGCCACTACCGAGGTGGCCACCTGTTCCGGTGCCCGGTAACTGCGCTGGGCACTGATGGCGCCTAGTGCTTTTTCGATTTCGCCATGCAGGTGGTTCTTCTGAATAACCCCCGCCACGCCCAACTCCTGCAAGCGCGTGAGGATAAGGCTGTTGGAGATCATGGTCAGCACCAGCACCTGGGTCTCGGGGAAGTGGCGCAGGATGTACTCGATCAGCTTCAGGCCATCGCCATAAGTGTCATCGCCGGGCATGTTGAAATCGGTGATCAGCACGTGCGGTCGATGGCTGCGCAACTGCTCGATCAACTGCGTCGAACTGACCGCCTCGCCCACCAGGCGGTAGCGGGCATCGCGCTGCACAATTTCGCGCACGCCCACCAACACGATGGGATGGTCATCGGCTATGACGACGTTCATGTCTCGCATGGTTCAGCTCTCTTATAGGGGGCGTTCATAAGGTGGATGACTCTGACAGCAGGCACTGCGCGACGGCCGTCAAGCGCGCGCACAACGCACGGATCTGCGTGGTGGCATGGCTGTCCAGCGGGACATCGTGGAGGGTGTTTTCCCATGCCTGACACGCGCTCGACAGTTCCTTGGCACCCACACTGGCCAGCGCACCGTTAAGGCTGTGCAAGCGCTGGCGGACCAGGGTTGAATCATCACTCGCCAGGCCTTGCTCGAGCTGCTGAACGTCGGCCAGCAAGGTGTCGGCCATCAATTGGCGCATGGTCGGGGAAAGTTCGATCATGCCTTCGCGGTCGCGCTGCGGTTGCGGCACCGACAGGGCTGTCGCGCGCCGACAGTGCGCCATCAACGCCTGGCGCAACATGCTCAGGCTCAGCGGCTTGACCACCCACGCGTTCATACCCACCGCAAGGCAGCGCTCGCCCTCCTCGCGCAAGGCATTGGCGGTCACTCCGATAATCGGTACTTGCACGCCTTGTTCACGCAATGCGCGGGCAAGGTCGTAGCCATTGAGGCGCGGCATATTAATGTCGGTGATCACCAGATCAAACGGCTGCGAGCCCCAGATCTGCAGGGCGTGCTCGCCGTCTCGCGCCATGGTCGGGTGGGCGCCGAGGGCTTCGAGCTGCTCTTGCAGCACGGCCTGGCTGACCGGGTTGTCTTCGGCCACCAGCACGCGCACGTTCAGACACGGTGCGTCCGGGCACAGCGGCATGAACGGTTGAGCAGCCAGGTCCGGCGTTTCCGGGTGCACCGGCAAGGTGATGAACAGCGAAAAGCTGCTGCCCAGCCCAGGCTCACTCACCACGCGCATGCTGCCGCCCATCAGCTCACTCAAGCGCAAGCAGATCGACAAGCCCAGACCGGCACCGTTGCCGTCCTGGCCGCTCGCCACTTGATAAAACGGCTTGAACAACTGCTCCAACGCTTTTTCCGGAATGCCCACGCCGGTGTCCGTGACCTGCCACTGCAGGGTCACTTCATCCTCAAGCAGGCGTTGCACAATCAGGCGCAAACGCACGCGCCCCGAATCGGTGAACTTGATCGCGTTGCCCAGCAAGTTATGCAGAATCTGCCGGATGCGCCCGGCATCACCGAGCAGTTGGGCCGGCAACTGCGGGTCGATTTCGGCATCAATATCCAAGCCTTTGTTGCGCGCAGTCGCGCTGAATGCCAGCACCGACTCTTCCACCAACTGGCTCGGGTTAAACGGCGCCGATTCCACGGCCATTTGCCCGGACTCGATTTTCGACACATCCAGCACGTTGCTGATCAACTGGAACAGTACCGTGGACGAGCCCTGGATAATGTCCAGGTAGTGACGCTGGCGCTCAGTCATGTCGGTCAGCGCCATCAGTTCCAGGTTGCCGAGCACGCCGTACAACGGGGTGCGGATTTCATGGCTCATGGTTGCCAGGAACACGGTCTTGGCTTCGTTGGCTTCGGTGGCTTTCTGGCGCGCCAGGTTCAGCAACTGCGCTTCGTCTACATGCCGAGTGATGTCATTGCAGCCGCAGAGGAACACGTCCTCGCCTTCGTAGCGCGCTGCCACCACCACGACCTGCAAGTAACGCCCCTCTACCGCCAGGCACATCTCGCCGGGGATGTCCCGGCGATCGTTGGCTTTGAGCACGTCGAGTAGCGGTACGGTGCCGCGCAGTTGCACAGCACGCTGGTTTTCCAGGAGCAATTGATGATCGCTGCGGCGCACCACGCACAAGCCCACCGGGGCGTTGTGCAGCATGATGCGATTGAACGCCTCGCTCTCGAACAAACGCTCCTGGGCGCGCTGCGCCGGAATGACGATGCGGGTCTTGTACCAATGGTTGATCCACCAGCCCAGTAGCACGGCCGCCAGGAACGTCAGGCCCAGGCCGAGCAGCGGCCATTTGGCGTAGCGCAGAAAATCCTGATAGCTGATCGCATACAAACCGGTCCAGTGTTCGCCGCCCTCGCTGAGCATCCTGAAGCGCAAGCCCTGGCGATTGAAACTCAAGCCCAGGGGTGCCATGTGTTCATCGCCGAGGTTGCCGAGCAGCACATCGCCCTGAGGCGTAATCAGCGTGAACTGGTTATAAACCGACCGTTGCAGCACCCGCTCGAACTCATCGACCTGAGCCGTATCCACCACCGCCGCCAGCGTCAACGGGCCTTGGGATTGATTGGCCGGCAGTACAGCGGCGGCAACGTCGAGGCCGATCATGGCGACGATGCTGCGGCTGTTGCGAAACAGCTTTAACGGCGCGCGCATCCAGCGCACACGGCTGTCACTGAACAACAGACTCTGGGTTTGTTGTAACTGATATAAGCGGCTCACTATCTCGTGGTACTGCTCACGCAGTAACGGCGGGTAATGACGCAGACCCCCGATACCGGGCACGGCCAGACTGGCAACGTTATCGGGGGTGAGGACGAACAACTGCGGCGAGGCATAAAACGAGCCGGCCCAATAACTGCCATAGTAGTCGGTCAATTGCACACCAAACGCCAGCGCTCGCTGCGTGTCCTGCGCCGCAAACGTCTCGGTGTGGGACAACGTAAACGGCAGCGACAGGGCAAACCCCTTGGCCTGCAGCAGCACCTGACCGGCCTCGCGCTGCAACTCCTCCACCGAGGTAGACTGCACCGCCGGCAGGGGCGGCGCGTTACTGCGGTTGTAGCCGCTCGCCACGTTGCGCAGGAACCCCTCGTGTTCATGGATGATCTCCATCACACGGGCGAAGTGGAACTCGATCTTTTCCTGTTCGGCGTCGAGCAATCGCGACACCGCCCAGTAGCAACTGCTGGACAGCAACAAGGCGATACCCGTGAGCAACAACAAGGCTTTGTTCAGGCGTTGGGAGCTTTGCGCCAGCTTGTCCAGGCGCAGACTTGCATGTTTCATGGTCAATACCGAAAAAGCCTGAATCAGGACGTGGGGCCTATGCGAAATCCCGGCATTAGCCAATAACGCCCAGCGAACCGGGCGACCCTTCCTTCGGGCTTCTTGATAGTGTGACCCTGGTCGTTCACATAAGTGCTGGCGCGGGGCCATCCTCTATCAGCAACGCACTGAATTTTTCTGCCGTCACGGCCTGGGAAATCAGGAACCCTTGCGCCTGATCACAGCGAATACGCCGCAATACCGCCAGCTCTGCCTGGGTCTCGGCGCCCTCGGCGATGGTGGTCAGCCCGAGCTTGCGGCCCAGTTCGACAATGCTCTGCAAGGCCGACGCCAGGTGTTCGTTCTCGGCACAGCCATGCACCAGTGAACGGTCAATCTTGACCTCGTTGAACGGCGTCGACACCAGGTTGAAGTAGGAACTGAACCCCTTGCCAAAATCATCCTGCGCCAGCCCGAAGCCCATCATGCGCAAGCGACATGCTCCAGCGTAGTAGTTACTGGGCCGTTGTGTGGTGGAGCTTTCCATCAATTCAAAGGTGATTTGCCGAGGTGCGGCGTCGCGGCTTCGCACCTCGGCGAGCAGGCGGTCGACCAGGTCGCACTGGTCAAGCAAGTGCGTGGGCAGGTTAATCGACACCGCCAGCCGATAGCCCAGCTGCGCCCACTGGGCCTGGGCGCTGAGGGCCTGGCCAAGGATGCAGGTCAACAGCTGGGTTTCCAGGCTCAGACGCTCAATATCCCCGAGGAATGCGCCGGGCATCAACAAGCCTTCCACCGGGTGCACCCAGCGCGCCAGGGCTTCGGCGCCGACGATGCGCCCGTCGTGCAGGGATTTTTTCGGCTGGAACCAGGCCTGGATCTCACCGTTGGCCAAAGCGCGCACCAGGTTATCCGGGGCGTGGCTGACGGCCCGGTGGCAACATGGCGTGCGTGCTTGCTCGGCGAGTTTGTCGAGGTAGTCGCGCAGGGTGCGCACCTGGGGTTCGCGTAGCGGTTTGGAGATCAGCCCGGCGACCGTCAGGCCGAGGTTCCCGGCCACCTGCCCGGCGCCCACCAGCATGCGCCGCGACGCCACGCTCATCAGTGCCAACACGGGCGGTGCCGGCATCTGCGCCAGGTGCTGGATCAGCTGCACGCCGTCCATCCCCGGCATCATCAAGTCACTGAGTAACAGGTCGTAGCGCTGGCGGGCCAGGCGTTGCAACGCAGCGGCGCCATCCCAGACCACGTCGACGTCAAAGCCGCCGATTGCCTGGAAGAGGTTAATCAGGTACTCATGCTGAAAGGGATGGTCCTCTACGATGAGTACACGATAGGCGCTCAAAGCACCCTCCTCTGATAGCGATGCAAGCACTGATAGAGGGCACGCAGGGTGAACGGTTTAACCAGGCAATGATCCATGCCCGCGTTCAGGCAGCGCTCGGCTTCGTCGAGCATCGCGTTGGCGGTGGCACCGATGATCGGCAGCGAGCAGCCCAGGCCGCGCAGTTGTTCGGTGAGTTCGTAACCATTCATGCGCGGCATGTTGACGTCGGTGAGGATCATGTCGAACGCGGTGTCGCCCCACAGCGAAAGCGCTTCAATGCCATCGCCGGCCAGCACGACACTGCAGCCGAGTTCTTCCAGCTGGTCGCGCAGGATCAGTTGGTTGATCAGGTTGTCCTCGGCCACCAGCAGACGCAGGTTGAGGCTGAACTCGGTGGGTTTTTCGCTTACCCTCGGCGTCAGCAATTCTTCGTCGCCCTGGGCGCGGCTGACCGCACGGTTGAGAGCCTGCAAGTTGTTCAGGCCGATCTGCCAGGGATACGCGCCCTGTTGATCGACGGAGGCCATCACCCGTGGCCCGGACCACTGCAACAACTGGCCGGGCTCAGTCGGGCCGGGATACAGCTCGACCAGCACTGCACCGGGGTCGGCCTCGGCGGACTCCGGCGCACCCAGTTGCGCCCGCGCGCCCCAGCGGCGCAACCAGCCGCCGACACTTTCCGCCAGCTCACGCACTGGCGACACCACATATACCCGCCCGCCCAGAAGCGGTTGCGCCCATGCCGGCTGGCCGTCGTCGCTGACCTGCTCGAGCGGCAGGGTAAAGGCAAAACTGCTGCCCAGGCCCGGCTCGCTGACCACGCGCAAGGTGCCGTTCATCAAATGCATCAGGCGCTTGCAGATCGACAAACCCAACCCGCTGCCGGCGACCACATTGGCATTGCCGCTGGCCTGGAAGAACGGCTCGAACAGGTACTGCTGATCTTCCTGGGCAATGCCCTTGCCGGTGTCGACCACCTGCCACTGCAACATCGTGCGTTCCCCCTCACGGCTTTCCAGGCGCAGGCGCAACACAATCCGGCCGCTCTCGGTGAACTTGAGCGCGTTGTTCAGCAGGTTATTCAAGATCTGGCGGATGCGTGTCACATCGCCGCGCACGCGATCGGGCAACTGCGGGTCGAGGCAGGCGAACAACTGCAGGCCCTTACTCTGCGCGGCACCCGCATAGCCCTGGATGACTTCTTGCACCAATTCGATCGGCGAGAACGTGCTGAATTCGAGAGACAGTTGCCCTGCCTCGATTTTCGACACGTCCAGCACGTCGCAGATCATTTGCAGCAAATTCTCCGAGGAGCCTTCGATCGCGTTTAAGTAACCGCGCTGCTGGTTATTGAGATCGGTGCGCGCGAGCAATTCCAGGGTGCCGAGCACGCCATACAGCGGCGTGCGGATTTCATGGCTCATGGTCGCCAAGAACAGGGTCTTGGCCTCATTCGCAGCGTCCGCCAGGGTGCTTGCCTGCTGCAACGCCAACTCCACCTGTTTGCGCTCGGTGATGTCGCTGAAGGCGCAAATCAGCACCTCTTCACGCTGGTAACGAGTGGGCGCAAAACTCAGGTACAAGTGGCGGCCGTCTTCCATTTGCAGCTCGTCGGTGCTGCTTTGATCGTGTTCATGGAAGGCACGGCGAATCCAGCCGTGGCACAGTTGCTCGCGCTCATGCCCGTTGCCCAGCCATTGGCGCGACAAGGGGTTTTCCAACACCACTTCGCCGTCGCTGCGGCGCAGTACACACAAGGCCACCGGTGCGATGCGAATCACCGCGCTGCTGAAAGCCTCACTCTCTACCAGTGCTTCGATGCGGTGGGCCGCAGGGATAATCAGGCGTTGGTCGATGCGCCGTACCAGCCGCACAATCAACAGGCTCGCCAAGACGCACAGCAGCAGGCATACCAGCAACGGCATTGCCAGGCTCGGCAACAAAGAACGCAGCTCCAGGCTATAAACGATCTGCCACTGGGAATAGCCCAGGTGCTTACGAATGGCCAGGCGGTCCGGCAACCAGCGGCTGCCCTCCCAGCCGAAACTGGCGATGGAGTGATACTGGCGCAGCGCGTGCGCCGCCGCCGGTTGACGCGGCATGCTGCTGAAAATCAGCTGACCGGCGCTGTCGAGCAACATGAAATCGCCGGCTTTTTCATGTTGCAGGGCGTTGATCAGGTCCGGGCCATCGACTTCCAATCCGAGCCAACCAGAAGTCGGGCTGCGGTCGTCGAGGCGGGTGAAGATGTACAGTGGCGAATCCAGGCGGCTCTGTTCGGTCAGCCACAACTCATCGCTGACCGAGACCTTGCCGGTGTCCACCGCCATCAACCGCTGCAACACCGGCTCCGGCACTTTTTCCGACTGCGCACTCACGCTGAACAGGCGCTCCACCACTGGCTCGGCACGCTGAGCAACGTAGATCAGGTTGACCTGGTTGGCGTCCAGGTAATCGAGCAAACGCTTGGTCAGCCATAGGCTCCAGAGATTGCCCGGCTCGCCCAGGGTGATGTGCACCTCTTCGGACGGCACGTTATTGAGGTTGCCGACCGGTGGCGTGACATGCCGCACCGTCGACAGGCCGAGGCTTTTTAACAGCGTTTGGCGGCTGACGAAAAAACTTTGCGCATCGGAAATTGCCTCATTCATGTAACTACGTCGCAGCGAAATTTCCTCATTAAACGCCGCGCGCAGATAGCTGTAGGCGCCCACGTAAACGCCCAGCACCAACGTCAGGGCGAACAGGCGCAACAACTTGCGAGCCGCCTTGGGCGTCGAAAAGGAAGAGTCGAGCGGTTGCAGGAAATGTTTGAGTTTCATCACACCAATAGTAGGTGTGGCAAGCGGGGACTTGAATAAGACGGATCTGAAAGGCGATGGGGAACGCTCGTGCCACACGCGGTTTGGACTTGCCGCTGCGTAGCATCGGCCCCGCCAAAATGGAAGCGGCCATGGCCATGGCCGTGGGCGCTTTCGCTGTCGGCACCGGCGAATTTGCTATCAAGGGTCTGATTGTTGCCGCTGATGCAGCGTTGACCCAACTGCCGACATTTCGCTGCCCAAAGCGTCTACTCAGTAAAGTGTTAGCTCTGTACGAAAAGTCGGCGAGCGAAGATCAGACAGAACAGACCGGGCTCATGGCTAACTTGTTTACGCGAGTGAAACAAGTCACCAGACAATAGGTTTGTCGTCCCAGTCCCAGAAAGTCCCGCTGTCGGCCGGCCCATGTGCGCCCACCAACCCAAGAATGCGTTCCGCCGAAAAAGCCGGTTCGAATAGTTGCCCATCAGGCACGTTCGCCTGGAATGGCTGAGACAGTTCCGTGTCCGTCGTGCCTGGGTGTATTGCCAGCACAGTGGAGGCAGGATTCAGGCGTTTCAATTCGATACTGGCCGTGTGCAGCAACTGGTTGAGCGCCGCTTTGCTGGCTCTGTAGCTGTACCAGCCACCCAATCGGTTATCGCCAATAGAGCCTACCCTCGCGGAGAGCGCCGCGAAGGTGGAAGGTTGTTTGCGCAACAACGGGAGTAGGTGTTTAAGCAACAGGATCGGAGCAAAGGTATTGGTCGCAAAGCTCGCTTGCAGGCTCGCCAGCGTCAGTTGTGCCAGGCCCTTTTCTGCTTTTGCGCCGTCCTGATGAAGAATGCCTAGCGTGCTGATGACCAGATTCAGATGACCGCATCCTTGAAGCGTCTCGCTCACCAGCGCTTCGAGGGATTGCTCATTGCGCGCGTCGCAGTCGACTCTTTTCAGGCGTTGGCCGTATTGTTCTGCAAGCTTTGCCAGCTCTGTGGAGGTGCTGGCTTTTCGCGCGACGGCCCACACCTGAGCCACGTCATCGCGAGCAAGCAAGGCAGCGCACAGCGCCAAACCGATACCTCGGCTGGCTCCACCTATCAGTACATTAGCTTCGCTGTTCAGTTCGGGTATCAAACTCATAAGGCACCTTGAGGAGCATGGCTGAAGTATTTTTATGATTCGGAACAACGCATGACGTTCAGGTGGGCGGTTGCTGCCAACGGACCTCGACGAAAACCACCTTATGCGCAATGGTCACCCTGGCTCTGAGCGATAGCGTAGTCAACTCAAACGCTGCCCTCACGTTCGATAACCAGAATCCGTGCTTCTCCGCGAGGATGCGCAACATGCTCACATCCAACGCCTGCGAAAAACACGTCACCCACCTCCAGGGTCACGACGCGCTCGACCCCTGACTCGCGATAATGCATATCTACGCTGCCATCGAGGACGGCAAACACTTCCTCACCGTCGTTGACATGCCACTTGTAGGGCTGATCGGTCCAGTGGAGGCGCACGGTGGTTCCATCCATGTTAGCTATATCGTCAGCCCCCCAAGCACGAGTGGCGGTGAAGTCTTTGCTACGGATAACTCTCATTGATCACGGTTCTCGGACAGGTCGTAATGTCTGCCAATCTATCAGAACCTGTGCCCTTCCCACTGCGGGACGAAAAGAAGACCTGGGCTGAAAGGCCATTGCTGGCCGGAAGCGAACTATCGCCAACAGCAGGTTTCAAGTTCACCCGATCATAAGATCGGCGGTTCAAAACATGGAACGCTCGCCAGGATGCCTTTGCTTGATTGGCTGATAGGGACTTAGTAATGGTTTCAGAACTGTGGCGTCTGAGTCGCGGAGACGTTCGTTTTACCCTGCGCACCAGTCATCGGCGCAGGCATTCCGGTAGCACTGGGCGATTGACTCTCCTGTTAGGGGCAGGCTTTACCCTGAGGGCTTCATGTTCAGGAAGAAGTGATGATGAGCCAGCGCATTCTTGTGATATTGGGGCATCCTTCAGGCGAGAGTTTCTGCGGGGCGCTGACCGGCTGTTATGTCGAGGCAGCCAGAAGTGCCGGCCATGATGTACGGGTTTTACGACTTGATTCCTTAAACTTCGACCCATTGCTGCGCGCAGGTTACAGGATGCCTCAGCCACTGGAACCCGACCTGATCAAGGCCCAGGCAGACATCACCTGGGCCGAACACCTGGTATTTATCTACCCCATTTGGTGGGGCGGTATTCCGGCCTTGATGAAAGGTTTTTTCGACCGGGTCTTCCTGCCCGGTTACGCTTTTCAGTACCGGCCAGGTAAAGCCTTCCCTGAGCAACTGCTGAAAGGCCGAACGGCGCATCTGCTGGTAACGATGGACACGCCACCCTGGTACTACCGGTGGGTCTATCGTATGCCTGGCGTTCATCAGGTGCGCAAAAACACGTTGCACTTCTGCGGTATCAAACCGCTGAACACGCTGATGTTCGGGCCATTACTGGGCTCCAGTTCACGGCAGCGGGACGCCTGGCTCAAGCAGGTTGAAGGCATCGCCAGCCGCTGACCAAGGCCCGAGTTTCCCGATCCGGTAGCGCTATGCAAAGATGCGCAATACCCATGTAAAAAGGACGTTCATGTACATCGGCAAAGCCGCCCAGCTGTCGGGCACTACGGTCAAGACCATCCGTCATTACGAAAAGATCGGGCTGTTGCGGCCACCCGAACGCCAAGGGACATATCGCATTTACAACCAGCAAAGCGTTGAACTGTTGACGTTCATCAAGTGCGCGCAGCAGCTAGGTTTCAAACTTAAGGAAATGCAGACGATTCTCCAGGGCCATCGGGGATTTGGCTTGCCGTGGGAGTCAGCGGGAAAGGCCATTGCCGATAAGAAGCTGGAAGTGATGGGGCAGATCAATGGTTTGCAGCAGATATACGCCGGACTTGAGGCATTTGAAGCGAGCCTTGAAGGTGCCAGGTATGAGTGCGGGGGCGAGCATCTATCCTAGGCTCTGTACGAAAAGTGGCTGCGCTCGGTGATGCTGCGTTAAAAACAGGCTCGTGCGCGAGTCCGATCGGAATGCTCATTTACAACACGTAGAGTCGGACGCGACCCCGGCCGTTCCTCGCCTGTTTTTGCCTTGCCTGACCTTCGCTCGCCGACTTTTCGTACAAAACCTAACCGCAACGACTGCACCTTTAGACGGGGGAAACGTCTACGAAATGCTGGGCAATTCACAACCTGGCGATGGGCAGCCCCGTTGCTCTCGGTCGACAGGTGACACATTTATTGAATGGGACAGTCATGCTTGCTGCGCGGGCGGGAGGTGACTTCACTGAACGCTTGCGATGGGATACCCTCCGGATATGACCCAGGCTGGGGTCTCATAAGCAACCGAGTTTTTCCAATCGATCTTAAGGCTCAAGTGCACCGAACAGCCGGGCTAGCGACACCAGAAAACCAGAGAGGCGCACTTGGACTACCTAGCCGCACTGACCGCTTTCGTAGAGTCTGCCAATGGCAACAGCTTCTCCAAAGCAGCAGGGCGTTTGGGGATCAAAGCTTCTACGGTTTCGCGTTACATCAAAGATCTAGAGCACGATCTCGGCATTGCACTTTTCAATCGATCAACACGAAAACTCGCATTGACGGAGGGTGGGCAAACGTTCTTGTACCACGCCCAAAAAGTCCTCTTTGAATTGTCAGAAGCCAGGGCGGCAACATCCGCCCTCAATCAAAATCCCCGAGGGAGATTGAAGGTTAGTCTTCCTCCTGCTTTTGCACGTCATCATATACTTCCTCTCGTAGGCGAGTTTATCGAGCGTTACCCAGACATCACACTGGACCTCAGTCTTGATGAGTCACAAGTCGATCTGATCGCTAATGGAATCGACCTTGCGATTCGAATTGGCAGGTTGGCCAACTCCAATCTCAAGGCGAGAAAGCTGGCTGAGGTAAAGACTTTCCTATGTGTGAGTCCAGGGTTTGCCACTCGTTATCCTCAACCGGATCGCCCTGATCAACTTCCCGTCGACATGATGATCATCGGGCGTGAGTGCCCCGAGGTGTTGATATGGGCCAACGACAACGAGCAGGTTTCGTTGCCCGTTGATCCTGTACTTTGGATAAATGACCTTGACGCTCAGCTAATGGCGGTGAGTAGCGGGTTGGGAATGGCATTGCTGCCAGATTGGCTCGCTAGCGCCAGTTTGCGCGATGGTCGACTGGTGCGTTGGCTGCCTGATTGGGAGGTCAAGGGCTCACAGGAATCTGGCGCCATCTGGTTTGTATATCCCCCGAAGCGAATCGTTTCTTCGAAGGTGCGATGCTTCATCGATTTCATTGCTGAGCGCGTGGTTGACCGGCCTGTGTGGCAGTGATGATTCCCGGTATGAGCCAGTCATACCGGGAGTCCATTTAGCTGAACCGAATATCCAGTGATCGCAGATAGGTCTGTAGACCTGCATCCTGAATTGGTATCAGAAATGCTTCGCGATCCGACTCGTTGAAGTGGGCATGCCAATAGCCAGGTGGTGTGACGAACGCCAGCCCTGGTGTCCAATCTACGCGTTTTGGATTGCGAATCTGGCCATTTTCTTCCAGTTCAGTACCGACAAGCGAATAGCACCCGGCTGGGCAGTCAATGATGAAGTCCAGGGCGATGGATTGGTGCCGGTGGGGTTTTTGGATCGAGCCGGCTGGCAGGATGCCGTACATCGCCCACAGTACATGGGTCACTGTACGTGTCTGAGGGAAGTGACTGTTACCCAGCAGAATGCTGATGCGGCTGCGATCCTGCGCACGTGGATCATCAGCGGCTTCACGAAGCTTTGCCGATGCGACATCCGCAGGGTACAGAGTCGGGGTAAAGCGGTCTTCACTTCTGCTCACGCCTAAGTAGCGAAGAAGAGGCTCATCATGGACCCAGTAGAATCGTGCGTCCGCCGACGCCTTGAGGAGTGTGCTGTTCATCCCTGGCAGGGCGATAAAACAACCTTTCGTCCATTCAAACGCCTCGTCACCGTACGCAAGGCTGCCACTACCATCGATGACATACAGAACCTGTGAGGTCGCGTTGGGCGCTAATGTGATGTCGTCGCCAGCGTTCAGTCGAATAAAACTAGCGCAAAGACCTGGGCCGGTTGCTGGGCCTTCACACCCTAGTTTTTCGCTCAAATCGAGAGCAACTGTTCGAGAGGGGCCCGAATCATAGAGCGAAGCAGGGAAACTCTGGTACGGGATGCGGGTGATCAAGTTTGCGCTGATCGGGTTTGCCGCTTTGCTGTATTCAAAGTATTCAGCGTCGATCTCGTGTGGAGATACTTCCAGGTTTGAATGCGGTTGAATTGCACTGTTCATAATGAAGTCTCGTTTTGGGGGTCTCATCATCAGCACACTGCAAGAGCCAGCACGCCACGGTGGACTCAATATACGAGTCTGGTTCGGCGCCATGAAGAACCACACCAGCACATCACTTGTGTGTAAAGGGGTGTTGATCCCCTCCCGATTCATC
Organism: Pseudomonas triticifolii; assembly: GCF_014358015.1. GTDB lineage: Bacteria > Pseudomonadota > Gammaproteobacteria > Pseudomonadales > Pseudomonadaceae > Aquipseudomonas > Aquipseudomonas triticifolii. Next base: position 42,824 of record NZ_JACONV010000011.1, read on the forward strand.
TACCGTCCCGTCGAGGACTGCGAACACTTCCTCATCCTCGCCGACATGCCACTTATATGGCTGGTCGGTCCAGCACTCACGGCTGCAGTGCGCCATTACCCTTTCATGCAAACGGCAGTGGTACACGAAACCATCCGCAATTAGTGCTTTAAAAAATTTATTCAATTAAGTATTTTGCAAGAGCACCGGGGCGGCAAGCGCCCCTCTTTTTATTAGTGACAAGGATCTCCTGTGAGCGGACTGCGTGAACGTCAGAAGGCCGAACGCCGGCAAGCCATCAGCAAGGCCGCGATCGAGCTGTTTGAGCGCCAGGGTTTCCAGAACACCACCATCGAACAGATCGCCAGCCAGGCCGGGGTGTCGCCGCCGACGGTGTTCAAGTACTTCGGCAACAAGCAGGAAATCATCCTGGAAATCCTGCACGGTGCCGATCAACGTGCAATCACAGACACCCGCAGCCTGATCCACGAAATAGACGACCCGGTCGAAGCGCTTTGCCACCTGGAACGCTTGCTCACGGGCTATGCACTGGAAGTGATGCACCCCAGCCTGTGGCGTGAACTGCTGCCGCTGATCCTGTTCGGCGGCAGCAACGAACTGCCCGAGGGCTATCGGGCCATGAACGATGCGCTCAGGGCCGAAATCAGCGAGTTGCTACGGGAATTGCAACGGGCAGGCAAACTGCGTCCACAACTCGACGTGGAATTGGCCGCGTTCCTGTTGAACGACTACTCGCACCTGCAACTCTTCCGGCTGGTGAACCAGGAACCCCCGGATATCAACGCACACTCTACCCAGGTCAGGCGTATCACCGAGCTGCTGTTCTACGGTATGCAGGCCTGACCGTTTCCTGGGTTGAGCCTCAGTCAAAGCGATAGCAACGAATCACCACCTGGTCGGCGCTCGGGTAATGTACCAGGCCGATAAAACTTGAACGGCTGAGCCAGTCCAGCCGCCCCTTGGGCACCTGGAACACCGGCGTGCACGTGCAGCGGTACTCCGCCTCAGGAATCGGCCATTGACCGTCGCGCTCCAGCTGCCGCCCGTACTCAGTCATGGTCAAAACGCCCCGGTTACGGATGTTGATCACCTCACCTTCGTCGGTCCTCAAGCTGTAGCGGGCATCCAGTTGACCGACGCCATCCGGGCGCAAAACAAAGCAATCCTCTCCGCCCGCCAGCACCTGGCCGCTAACGCCGACCCCCTCGAAATCCCCGCCCACAATCGGGTAGTTGCAGCGCAGGCCGTCAACGCTGGCGCCCAGCATTACCCCCGCCTCTATCGTTACGCGAAGGGTCAGCACTCGCTGCAAGTTGGGGATAATGTCCATCAATTCAGTCATGGCAAGCTCCAGGCCCGGCGCGCACGCACCGGGCCATACTGATCAGCGGTTGCTCTTGATGGCGGTCCAGGTGCGAGTACGGATGCGCTCTGCGGCGGCCGGAATAGGCTCCAGGGCGAACAGGGTCTTGCGCGCTTCCTCTGGCACATACATGTTGGGGTTGTTGCGGATGCTCGCGTCCACCAGCGCTGTGGCGTCCTTGTTCGGGTTGGGATAGCCGATTTTGTTGCTGATGCGTGCAATCACGTCAGGGCGCAGGATGTAATTGATGAACGCATGGGCCTCCGCAAGATCGGGTGCATTGGCCGGGATCGCCATTACGTCAGACCACATGGGCGCGCCTTCCCTGGGCAGTGCCATCTCGACCTTGACGCCCTTGCCCGCAGCATCCGCCAATCGCTTGGCCAGCGCCACACCACCGGACCAGCCCACGCCCACGCAGATGTCTCCGTTGGCCAGGTCCATGCCGTAGCGCGACGAGTTGAAGTAAGTGATGTGAGGGCGAATCTTCATCATCACGGCCTGGGCTTGCGCATAGTCCTCGCGCTTCTGGCTATTGGGGTCGAGCCCCTTGTAGTGCAGGGCAATGGGCAGAATCTCGCTGCCTGCGTCAATAAAACCCACGCCGCAACTGGCGAGCCTGGCGAGGTTTTCTTCGTTGAAGATGATCTCCCAGCTGTTCATCTGCACGTCGGGGCCGAGCACCTGGCGAACCTTGTCGACGTTGTAGCCGATAAGCGTGGTGCCCCACAGGTAAGGCGCGGCGTAACGGTTACCGGTGTCGCCCACGGTTTCCAGGGATTGCATGAATTGCGGGTCCAGGTGCTGCCAGTTCGGCAACTGCTTGCGGTCCAGCGGCTGCACGGCACCGGCCGTGATCAAACGCCCCAGGCTGGCGGAGCCGGGGAACACCACGTCATACCCGGAGTTGCCCGTCAGCAACTTGGACTCCATGGTTTCAGGACTGTCGAACACGTCATAAATCGGGCGAATGCCGGTTTCTTCCTGGAAACTCTTGAGCACCTCGGGTGGCAGGTATTCGATCCAGTTGTAGATCCGTACGGTTCGTTCTTCAGCCAGGCAAAAACCACTGATGAACAAAGAGGCAAACATACCCAGCAAGGTATTACGCAAAAATCTGTTCATGATCAAAACACTCCAGCGCGGCCGCGATGGCTCGCAGCACTTAATAGCGGTAGGTGAAATACAGTTCCAGTGCACTGAACATCTGGTCATCGCCGAACACCTGTTTGGCGGCGGCCAGTGGTTTTACCCAGTTATAGGACAGCGACGTGTAGAGCGACGGCGTGGGGGTCCAGTCGAGGAACACCACACTTTCGTCAGCAAAGCGCCGATCGCTGACGGGGGTGCCCATGTAGTTCTTCTCGTCCAGCCAGAACTGGTAGTGAATCGCGCCGAGGGTCAGGGTTTCGTTGAGGTGGGTCTTGAGGGAGAACTGCTGGACGTTTTCGTTACTGTTGAACAGCAGGTAATTGCCGACCACGTCCCCGACCAGCCACGTACTCCAGTCGACGAAGCCTTTGCTCAGTGGATCCCAGGCTTTTTGTCGGGTGTCGGAGAGGTTGTCGTCGCCGGAAAAACTGGCGTAGCGGTAGCCAAGGACCGGCGTCAGCGGCAAGGTACTGAAGGCATAGTCGGCCTGGGCATACCAGGCGTTGGCATCGTAGTCGCCCCCCTCGCCGCTGCCGCGCTCCAGCGCGTACTCGGCATTCAGGGTCAGCGCCTCTACGCCGGGCACCTTGGCGTTGAGCGCCCGCACGTTGTACACCTGCATGCCGTCCCGACGGCGCGGAAGCGTACTGCCTCTGGGGCCAAGGGCATTGATCTTCATGGCCATCGCCCCCAGCGTTACCTGGTCATCGACGTTGTAATCGAGGTTGACACCGGTCATGCGAAAATCGCCCAGGTCATCATCGGTACGCAAGGTGAAAGCCTGAGACTTCAGCGCGCCATGATCCCAGGCCAGGATCGCCGAATCCTTGAAGGCGGTTCGTGGGCCGAGCCAGTAGGCGCCATCCTTGAACTGGTCAAGGTTACCGTCCATGACGATGAACCCCGTACCGATCATGTAGTTCTGGCGGCCGGCGGTGAACGTCCACTCGCCGGCGCGAAAACCACCGTAGAACTCTTCGGCTGCGACCTTGCCATCGGAGCTGCGGCTGAGGCCACCCGGATCGCCATCGCCAAACGTGCTCGCCCCCACCAGCGAACCGCCTGCCAGCAGGCTGAAATCCGGTTGCAACGCATACTCGAGTTTGACCCCGGGTTTTACGTAGACCTCTTGCCAATTGATACGGGTACCGCCGTTTTTACCGTTGCGCGTATCGACCTGGCCGCTGCCGAAGTTGACGCCACGGCTAAACAGCGTCGCCCCTCCTGCCGTGAGATTGACTTCACCCTTGAGGTTGCCGTCCTCAAAGGTATAACCCGCCAGCGCGACGTGGGTGGTCAAGGGTAAGCCGAGCGCTAACAGCGCCTGGGGAAAACGCTTGGTGAAAACCATAAGAAGCTCCTGTGGAATTATTGTTGTTACAGGGCAGTCAATGGCGACGCAGGGCGTCGCCAACACCTGGGCAAGCCAGGTGAATAGAACGCAAAACTCTTATTTTTTGTGGATCAGTGACTTAGGTGGGCGGCGATCGCGCGCAGCATGCGCACGCTGTCGGTATCGAACGGGCTGACCGCATCGGTGAGCGACGATTGCTTGACGATCACCACGCCGGACGGCTTGTCGATAAACAGGTATTGACCGTGGATCCCTCCGGCCATCAGGGCTTGGCTGTGGTCGTTGAACACATACCACTGGCTGCGATAGGACGCACCCGGCGTCCAACTGGAGAACTCGGCATTTTGCGCGTAGATCGCCGGATCGGAACCGGCAGCGATACGGGCGATGGTCTCGGGTGACAGCAGCTCAACTCCGTCCTGGCGACCGTCGTTGGCCAGCAACCGGCCGAAGCGTGCCATGTCTCTCAAGGTGGCACTGAAGCCCGCTCCGGCAACGTTACGGCCCCAGGGATCGGCCATGAAATAACCGTCGCGGTCGCACCCCAAGCGCCCCCAGATCTCTTCCAGCATCTGACTGCACGCCTTGCCCGAGGCACGTTCCATGACCCATGCCAGGACTTCGGTAGTGGCGGTCACGTAATGGAAAAAACCACCGTGGCTGCCGCGCTTCTTGAGGGACGGCAAGTACTGGTACAACGAGTCGAACTGGGCGTACTGCGCCGGTGCCGGCTGAAAGCCGCAGGCATAACCGTACTGTGAACTCTCAGAGCCGGGATCGTCATAGACCTCGCTGTAGTCGATGCCCACCGCCATATCAAACAACTGACGCACCGTGGCATCACCAAACGCACTGCCTACCAGCTCAGGCACGTAGTACGCGACGGACAGTTCGGGCTTGAGCAGGCCCTTGGAAACCAGTTGTTCGCCGAGCGTACCGACCAGCGACTTGGTCACCGAGAACATGATGTGCCGGTCATCCGCGCGTTGGCCGTTGAAGTAGCGCTCGAACAACACCGTGTCACCCTGCATCACCAAAAAGGCATCGGTCTGGCTGGCCACAAGGTGCTCGATAACACTGATGCTAAGCCCGCACTCGCTGTCGAAACACAGGCGGTCCAGCGCTTTAGGCGCTTCCTTGAGCGGACCGGCAGGCCTTGGACCCGCCGCCACATCAATGGTGGGACGCAGCCGCGCTAGATGACGGAACCCCCACTGACTGAAGGGCGCGCGCATCCAGTTGTGCCACGTTACCCGGTGTTCCGGCTCGGCCGGGAAACCCTGCATCAGGACAGGTGACACGCGGGTTGCAACGGACGACTCATTGGCCTCGACGTAAAGAGTCGCCAGTACAGACGGTTTTTTAAGACTCATCGGGATAACCCTGAAGATGACTCTGCATGAGAGCAGATGCACAGGAATAATTATCCGATATTTTATTTTAGTCAATAAAACTTTTTACCGGCTAACCTAACGCCCTGTTGGACGAGAATAATCTGGCGGCCATGACGCCCCCTCGAGAAACGACCACACGCTGAACAGACGGCGATAAACCGTGTAAATCGGTGTCAGGAGCACAGGCTTTTCATGGAGCGGCAGGAGCCAAGGGATACGTCTGGATGAAGGCATTCCGGCAGGCTGACAGCACGTTGCTCCTTGAAACACGTCTTCGCTGGCTGTGGATATTAGCCAGCGAACGCCCCCAATAGCAGGATGCCTCTCTATCCGTTGAGTGAAATTTCCGAGAGAATCACAACCCCTTGCGCCAGCTCACTCCGGTCTCTAGGCTGCCCCGGTCGCTGCAAAATCAGCGATCAGGTTTGGTAGACCTGTCTGTGCTGGCGCAACGCGTCACCTCTGCGAGGCGAGCTTTTTCGTCTTGCTATTTATGGTGGCCGTGCGCATGGCATCTTCGGATGCACCGGGTGCCAGCAGCCGGTCTACCAACTTGCACACGGCCGCCACCTTATCGTTTGGTAGCGATGACTGACGGCTCCTTCATTGTCTGCTGGAGTTTAAAAATGCGCGAAAAACTCATCCCCGACCCACCGAACGCCCTGTACACCATCAACCCGTCCGTCACGCAGGAACAGGCGCTCAACTACGCGTCAGACCTGTTGCGCTGCATCATTACCACGGCTTACGAGTCCGGGGATAACGCCGAAGGCACCAGTCGGGATCTGGTGTTTGCGGTGCTGCATATGGCGGAGTTGGCAAAGGCCATGGTGGATCGTTCGCTCGACAGTATGGTCTAGCGAGCCGAGCTGCGGGGGCCATTGCCGGCCCCTTCCCTTTTCAGTTGCGCTGGTCCAGCAGGTTGACCACCAATCGGTCAATCCAGCCCCAGAGGCGCTGCTTGACGCGTCGCCACAATGGCCGGGCTTTCCAGTCGGCCAGAGTGGTTTCGGCGCTGAGGGCGAAGTCTTTTTCGAAGCTTTCAACCACGTCGCGGGTCAACCCGGGATCGAGGGCTTCGACGTTGGCTTCCAGATTGAAGCGCAGGTTCCAGTGGTCGAAGTTGCACGAACCGATGCTCACCCAGTCATCGATCAACACCATCTTCAGGTGCAGGAAACACGGCTGGTACTCGAATATCTTCACGCCTGCGCGCAACAAGCGCGGGTAATAGCGATGGCCTGCGTATCGGACCGATGGGTGATCGGTGCGCGGACCGGTCAGCAACAAACGCACATCCACACCCCGCGCCGCGGCCCTGCGCAGGGCGCGGCGTACTTTCCAGGTGGGCAGAAAGTACGGCGTTGCCAGCCAGATGCGCGTCTGGCCGCTGTTCAAAGCGCGCACCAGCGATTGCAGAATGTCGCGGTGTTGGCGTGAATCGGCGTAAGCCACGCGGCCCAGCCCTTCTCCTGAGGTCGGCACACTGGGCAGGTGCGTCAGTCCGAAGTGCTCTTTCGGACGCCAGGCGGTGCGGTGTGGGTTGACGTGAAACTGTCGGTCGAACAGCGCCTGCCAGTCGATTACCAGCGGCCCGGTGATTTCCACCATGACTTCGTGCCACTGGCTGACGTCCTTGTCCGGCTCCCAGAATTCATCGGTCACGCCAGTGCCGCCGATTACGGCCAGTGCCTTGTCCACGACCAGTATCTTGCGATGGTCGCGGTAGAGGTTGCGCAAGCCGCGCCGCCAATGGATCGGGTTGTACAGGCGCAGGATCACGCCGGCATCGGTGAGCTGTTTGCGCAGGCCAGCGTCGAAGGCTTGCGAACCGAAATCATCGAACAGGCACCGCACGATCACCCCACGCCGGGCGGCGTCCACCAGCGCCCGAACCACGGCATCAGCACAGGCGCCCGCTTCCACCAGATACAGTTCCAGGTCGACCTGCTGTTCGGCACGGTCGATGGCCGTGATCATGCGCGGGAAGAAGGCAGGCCCGTCGATGAGCAAGCGGAACTGGTTGTTCTCACGCCACGGAAAAATCGCACCGTTCATGTCAGCGCGCCGTGAAGATCAGGACGGCCCCGACAGGGACCGACAGGCTGATCGCCGAGAGACCTGCGTTACCGCGTAATGCGTTGAAGTCTGGCACCAGATCGAAATCCTGAGCGTGAACCACCAGAGGTTCGAGCGTGACCACCTGAAAGCGTCGATCATCCAGACGCGTTGCCAGCAGTTCGGCGTTGTAAGTGTGAGTCTTGCCGCGCAGGCTCACCGTCAGCGGCAGGCGCAGTTCCAGCTGTGCGCCGGGGGCCAGCGCGTTGATGGGCCGCATGTCGAGCTGGGCGTTGATCCGGGCAGCGGGAAAGCTGCGAATCTGAAACACCTGATCACGCAGACGCTCGTCGCGCTGGGCAATGCCGGTACTGACCGACTCCAGTTCGACTTCCACTTCGGCCAACCCTTTGCCGTCAACCTTGCCGTGCAACACCAGAAAGCGATGCACTTCGGCGACGTCGGCGTTTTTGGTGGAGGTGAACGACAGGCGTGATGACTCGTTATCCAGATACCAGCTGGCGTGGGCAGGAAGCGCCGCAGCGGCCAAAATGGCCAGCAGCCAGCGAATAGTGTTGAGCATGCAGACTCCGGGCGGGCAATTGAGGAGCACCTTATCCGCCTGTCAGACCGCTGGCAAACCGCTACGTTCGTCCATCGGTTGTCATGGTGTTTCGGGCATCAGGCGACACCCCTCGCGCGGCCCTTGCCACACGGCGCTGCTGGTGCGTCCAAGACCGCTGGCCGTCACCTTTTTCAATTCAGGCTGATCGATCAATGTGCTGGGCACGTACTGTTTGACGTAGGCCCGGCAATAGTCCTCGGGGTTGTTCACCACATAACGGCATGAGCAGTATTCCTTGGCGGTGTAGGCACTGATGATGGTCGGAAACGCCTGCAGGGCAACGCGGTACTGGAAAATAAGCACGATGAAGGCCGCAAGCATCAGCAACAGCAGACTGATGAAGGGACGACGCAGAATGAACGCTCGACGCCTGCTCATTGCACGTTCTCCTTGCCAAACGCTGCCTGGATGCGTTTGAGCATCTGGTCGTGGTCGTAACGGCCGTCGCGATCATCGGCGTAGCGCACGATGACCAGCTTCTGACTGGGGATCACGTACAGCGCCTGGCCCCAATGGCCCAGCGCCGCAAAGGTATCAGGCGGCGCGTCCGGCCAGGGTCCGGCATGACCGTCAGCCGTGTGGTTGAGCCACCATTGACCGCCGGGCACTTCGACGTTGGCCAGCACTTGCTCACCGTTGAAGGGCGTGAGTACGAAGTCCATCCATGCCTTGTTGAGGAGCGGCTTGTCCTGCCACTGCCCGCCCCGCTGCATGAGCAGGCCGACACGCGCCAGATCGCGGGCAGTCATGTAGGCGTAGGAGGACCCCACAAACGTGCCGCTGGCGTCTTTTTCCCAGATGGCGCTGCGGATGCCGAGCGGATCGAACAGCGCAGTCCAGGGATAATCCGGATAGGCCTCAACCCCGACCATGCTTTTCAAAGCGGCGGCCAGTACATTGCTGTCGCCACTGGAATACAGGTAGCGCGAGCCAGGAGGAGTGGCTGCCTTGTGGCTGGCAGTAAAGCGGGCCATGTCGTTACGGCCTCGGGTGTAGAGCATCGCGACCACCGATGAATTGAGAGGCGCGTACTCGTAATCTTCCTGCCAGTCCAGGCCGGACGCCCAGTGCATCAGATCTTGAACGGTGATCTCTGGATGGTTCTTGAACGGCGGGTAGAACATCGCCACCGGATCGTTCAATTGAAAGCGCCCTTCGCCGAATGCCACGCCCAGCACGGTCGCCATGATGCTTTTGCTGATCGACCACGTCAGGTGAGGCGTCTGCGCAGTGGTCACGCCGGTGTAGCGTTCATAGACGATCTCGCCGTCATGAATCACCAGCAGCGCATCGGTGCGGATGCCGTCACGCGTGGCCTCGTCGCGAGGCGGGAAGGCGTAGGTTTCCAGCGCATCGAGCGCGGCGCTGCGAGGGGATGGACGTGAAGACCATTGCTCGCCGGGCCAGATTTGGGCCTGTGCATTCAAGGTATTTGCCACCAGAACAACCCACAGACACAGGCGAGCCAACCGAGACAGCATGACGAGTCCTCGCAATATGATCCGGGCACAGTAGCAGCCGATTGTGACAGTGGTCCGCACAATCCTGATCGGGGAACGGTGGAAGGGCAACCGGTCTGGGCGGCACTCCGACGATGAACGATGACACGGATCTCCTGATACACCGCGTCGACTTCATCGCCGGCAAGCCGCCTCCCACAATCTGATCTGCCCCCGAAGAAGCAGCGAAATCTCCCACACCGATCACGTTGCTTCAGTGGGCTCTATGGTACGCGCAATGTGTATTCCATCGACACGTCTGCGGCCGTCACACAACCATCACCAAAGCTTCATGGGCATGACACGCCATCTCCCTAGCCTGCAAATACAGCAAAGCGCTTGGACTAATCAGTCGACCGGCCATTTCTGCAAGGCTGGTTCATGGAGATTCGTATGACCCAGATCGCACGCATTCGTGACAACACTTCTGAACGCCGTCTTCAGGCCGAGCGCCTGATAGGAACGCGAGCTTTGCAGGAAGCACAGGCCTTACGTTTCAGTGTGTTCAGCGAGGAGTTCAACGCCCGTCTCAACGGGGCAGAACAAGGTCTGGATATCGACGACTACGACGTGCATTGCTCGCACATCGGCGTACGTGACCTGAACACCGGGCGACTGGTCGCCACCACCCGGCTGCTGGATCACAAGGCCGCCAGCACGCTGGGGCGCTTCTACAGCGAAGAAGAATTCAGCCTGCACGGCCTGGTGCATCTGCAGGGTCCGATTCTGGAACTGGGCCGTACCTGCGTCGATCCGGCCTATCGCAACGGCGGCACCATCGCGGTGTTGTGGAGCGAGCTGGCTGAGGTCCTGAACGAAGGCGGTTATAGCTACCTGATGGGCTGCGCGAGTATCCCGATGCAGGACGGCGGTATTCAGGCCCACGCAATCATGCAGCGCCTGCGCGAACGCTACCTGTGCAACGAGCACCTGCGCGCAGAACCGAAGAACCCGCTGCCCGCCCTCGACATTCCGGGCAACGTCATTTGCGAAATGCCGCCGTTGCTCAAGGCTTACATGCGTCTGGGCGCGAAGATCTGCGGCGAGCCGTGCTGGGATGAAGATTTCCAGGTGGCCGATGTGTTCATCCTGCTCAAGCGCGACGATCTGTGCCCGCGCTACGCACGCCACTTCAAGGCGGCGGTGTGATGAGCCGGGTACGCGGCTATGCCCGAGTGGTTCGGGTGCTGTTGGTGGTGGCGCTCGGACTGACGATTGCGAGTGCCTTCGCAGTGCTTGAACGCCTTAAAGTCGGTGGTTCCATGGAGCGTCGTCAGCGCTGGAGTCGCTGGTTCATGGCACGCCTGAGCAGCGCGCTGCCGTTTCGCGTGACCATCACCGGCGAGCTGCCCCGCCAGCCAATGCTGTGGGTCAGTAATCACGTGTCCTGGACTGACATCGCACTGCTGGGCATGCTTGCGCCGCTGTCGTTTCTGTCCAAGGCCGAAGTACGCACCTGGCCGGTCGCAGGCTGGCTGGCCCTGAAAGCCGGCACTCTGTTCATTCGTCGCGGTTCGGGCGACAGCCGTTTGATCCAGAAACAGATGAGCAACCATCTGCAACAGGGCAACGCTCTGCTGATCTTCCCGGAAGGCACCACCACTGACGGCAAGAGCCTGCGCACGTTCCACGGTCGCCTGTTGTCCAGCGCCATCGAAGCGGGCGTGGCGATTCAGCCGGTTGCGATTGCCTACACCCGCGACGGCAAGCCTGATCCGATTGCGCCGTTCATTGGTGACGATGACCTGCTGTCACACTTGCGTCGTCTGTTCGCCAATGAACAAAGCGATGTGCACATCCATTTGCTCACCCCTATCCAGACCGCCGATCAGGAACGCGCCGCGCTGGCGTTCAAGGCGCAGCAAGCCGTGCAGGTCGCCTTGTTCGGCGAAAGCGCTCAGCCCGGCGAAGTGGTCTCGCGCCCAGCCAGGGCGGCCTGAGCGAAGTCCTGCAGCTGCGGGTAGAACTCAGCGAAGTCTGCACTGAGGGGTTGGTAAAGCGTCTGCAATTCCTGCATGCCGCCTGCCAGCCCTTCGGGTCGTGAAAGACGCCGGGCTATCCCGCCCAGCACCTGCTCCAGCACCTCGAACTCTCGATACGAACCCAGCCAGTCTTGCGCGGCCATGCGTGGGGCAATCAGCGCCAGGCGTTCCGGCAACTGCGGTTCGGCGGCCAATGCGCCGTAGACCTTTCCCGTGAATACCGCCAGCGGCAGATCGGCATAGCGATGCCAGTCACGCGCCAGGCAGTGGTCGAAAAACACGTCGAGCATGATGCCGGCGTAGCGCCTGCGTTGCGCCGGAAACCGGGCGATGGATGCCTTGATCATCGGGTGGTTGTCAGTGAACGCGTCGATGCTGCGATGCAAGCGGATGGCTGCTTCCAGCTCCGCAGGAAAACGCCCCGGCAGCGGGCCTTTGACGAAGTCGCCGTAGAGGCTGCCAAGCAATTGAGCGGGCCGATGGCCGCCTAGATGAAGATGTGCCAGATAGTTCATAAGCCAAGCGTACGCCGCTTTCCGGGGCCAGGTCTATATATCGATATAACCCGATATACCGATTCAGACTGAGCCTAGACCAAAATCATATTTGTATATCGCGAAATACAGATATAAGGTTCGCCCTATCGCGATATATCGCTACATCGCCTGTGAGAACGACATGCCTATCGACCTCGACGACATCATAAAAGCGCTGGCCCACCCGGTCCGCCGAGAAATTCTGACCTGGCTCAAGGACCCGCGCGCCTCGTTTCCCGCCCAGGAACACTCGATCGAGCACGGCGTCTGCGCCGGGCAGATCGATCAGCGTGCCGGGCTCTCTCAGTCCACGGTTTCTGCGCATCTGGCCACCTTGCAACGCGCAGGCCTGATCAGCAGCAAGAAGGTCGGCCAGTGGCATTTCTTCAGGCGCAACGAAGAGACCCTTCAGGCGTTCGTGCAGGCGTTGGTGCAGGAACTGAACAACCCAGCCTGATCTTTCCACTTTTCCAAGGAGATGCCCTGTGCCTCTTTCACTCATCATTCTGGCCCTGAGCGCCTTCGCCATTGGCACCACCGAGTTTGTCATCATGGGCCTGCTGCCCGACGTGGCAGCCGACCTGGGCGTGTCCATTCCCGGTGCCGGCTGGCTGGTGACCGGCTACGCGCTGGGCGTGGCCATCGGTGCGCCGTTCATGGCGATGGCCACGGCAAAACTGCCGCGCAAGGCCGCACTGGTCACGCTGATGGGCATCTTCATCGTCGGCAATCTGCTTTGCGCGCTGGCCAGCGACTATGACGTGCTGATGTTTGCGCGGGTCGTGACGGCGCTGTGTCACGGTGCTTTCTTCGGCATCGGTTCGGTGGTCGCGGCAGGTCTGGTGCCCGCCAACCGTCGCGCGTCGGCCGTGGCCTTGATGTTCACCGGTCTGACCCTGGCCAATGTGCTGGGCGTGCCACTGGGCACCGCGCTGGGTCAGTACGCAGGCTGGCGCTCGACCTTCTGGGCAGTGACTGTCATCGGCGTGATTGCCCTGATCGGCCTGATCCGTTTTCTGCCGACCAAACGCGATGAAGAAAAACTCGACATGCGCGCCGAACTGGCTGCGCTCAGGGGCGCTGGCATCTGGCTGTCGCTGACCATGACTGCACTGTTTTCGGCGTCGATGTTCACGCTGTTCACCTACGTGGCACCACTGCTGGGTGACGTGACTGGCGTCTCGCCTCAAGGCGTGACCTGGACACTGCTGCTGATCGGTCTGGGCCTGACAGTCGGCAACGTGATCGGCGGCAAGATGGCCGACCGCAAAGTGTCGTCGACGCTGATAGGCGTGTTCATCTCGATGGCGGTGATCTCCACGGCGCTGAGCTGGACGAGTGCAGCGCTGATCCCGACCGAGATCACCCTCTTCCTCTGGGCCGTTGCCGCCTTTGCCGCCGTGCCTGCATTACAGATCAATGTGGTGACCTTCGGCAAGGCCGCACCCAACCTGGTGTCGACCCTGAACATCGGCGCATTCAACGTCGGCAACGCACTCGGTGCCTGGGTCGGCGGCAGCGTCATCGCCCACGGTCTGGGCCTGACTCGCGTGCCGTTGGCCGCAGCGGTCCTGGCAGTGCTCGCCCTGCTCATTACCCTGATTACTTTCCGTCAGACCGGCGATCCCGATCTGGCTCCGGCAACTCATTGATCTATAAAGAGTATTGGACACATGACGACTATCTTTGACCCGATCACCATTGGCGACCTGCAACTGCCAAACCGCATCATCATGGCGCCGCTGACACGCTGCCGCGCCGACGAAGGCCGCGTTCCTAACGCGATGATGGCTGAGTACTACGTACAGCGCGCATCGGCTGGCCTGATCATCAGCGAAGCGACATCAGTGACGCCGATGGGCGTCGGCTACCCCGACACGCCCGGCATCTGGTCCAACGATCAGGTGCGTGGCTGGAGCAATATCACCAAAGCGGTACACGCTGCGGGCGGACGCATTGTGCTGCAGTTGTGGCACGTGGGGCGGATCTCGCACCCGCTCTACCTGAACGACGAAGCGCCAGTTGCACCGAGCGCTGTTCAGCCTGAAGGGCATGTGAGCCTGGTGCGCCCGATTACCTCGTTCCCGACGCCACGAGCGCTTGAACTGGCGGAAATCGGTGACGTTGTCGAGGCCTACCGTGTGGGTGCGGAAAACGCCAAGGCTGCCGGTTTTGATGGCGTGGAGATCCACGGTGCCAACGGCTACCTGCTCGACCAGTTCCTGCAGACCAGCACCAACCAGCGCACCGACCAGTACGGTGGCTCGCTGGAAAACCGCGCCCGCCTGCTGCTGGAAGTGACCGACGCTGCCGTTGAGGTCTGGGGCGCTGGCCGCGTGGGCGTGCACCTTTCGCCTCGCGCCGACCTGCACGACATGGGCGATGACAATCTGGCGGAAACATTCGGCTATGTCGCCAAAGAGCTGGGCAAGCGCGGTATTGCGTTCATCTGTGCGCGTGAGCATGACGCAGGCGACAGCATCGGTCCGCAGCTCAAAAAAGACTTTGGTGGCGTGTACATCGCCAACGAGAAATTCACCAAGGACAGCGCCAATACCTGGCTGGCTGAAGGCAAAGCCGATGCAGTGGCGTTCGGCGTGCCCTACATCGCCAACCCGGATCTGCCAGAGCGTCTGGCCAGCGATGCCCCCTTGAATGAAGCCCGCCCGGAAACCTTCTACGCCAAGGGCCCCGTCGGCTACATTGACTACCCGCGCTTGTAACCCGCACACGGCAATGAAAACACCTGACGCGAAAGCGTCAGGTTTTTTATTGCCCGACGCCGAGCCGCTTACTTCGCAGCGGCCGGGTCGGTGACGCCTATGACATTACCGTCGGCATCGGTGACTCTGCCGTCCGACATCTTCCAACGGCCATCGGGGTATTTGATCGAACCATCGGCAAAGACCCAGGTGCCGTCTTTATGCAAGACATTGCCTTCGGCATCTTCAGTGCTGCCATCGGCATGTACCGTGGTCCCATCCAGATTCTGTACGGTGCCATCAGGCCGAGTGACCGACAGGGTTTGGGGATCTGCAACGCTGCCGTCCGGGTAACTGACGGTGCCATCCGGGTTGAACACACTGTTGAGTGGGTGAACCAGTTGCATAACGCCAGTGGCTGTGTTGACGACGCTCAGCAACTTATCCAGCTTTGAAGGCCGTGGCGGATCTTGTGGCATCTTCACGTCAACCGGTGGTTTTTCAGCAGGTTTGACCACAGGCTTTGTCGGTGGATTTACCGATTTAGATACCGGTGGCTTTACGGGCGTTTCGACAGGTGGTTTTACCGGAGGCTTGACCGGCGGCTTCACAGGCGTCTCGACAGGTGGTTTTACCGGAGGCTTGACCGGCGGCTTCACAGGCGTCTCGACAGGTGGTTTTACCGGAGGCTTCACAGGTGGCTTGACAGGCGGTTTGAACGAAGCGCTCATTAACTCCGCTGCCGCGGCCGGCGCAACTGCGTTCATCGCTTCGCCGTATTGTTCGTCATGGGTGCCTGTCTTTTCAGCGATAACAGGATCAACGCTGGTGTCCTTGTCATTGGGATGCATCGTATTGATTCCTTTCATGAGTGATATTCCATTGGATAAACAGCAACGCAAGCATAAGCCGCCGTTTTTTCGGCAGTTCCATACGTATTTAGTGGTGAGTGATTTTTTGCGCAGGGGTGTCTGAGTGCCGCCACCTGCCGCTTTTTCTGCGGCTGGTGGCAGGCGGCGTCAACGGCGGGCGTTGAGCTGTTGCGACAGGTTCTGGATCTGACTGGTCAGGGTATTGATGTTGCGCGTCACCTGAGCACGAAAAGCATCGAACTCGGCGGTGTTGCCCGCAGCTGCAGGCGGCGCCTGGCGGTTTTCCTGCTCGCTCTTGAGCACGATCAGGTCCTGCTCGAGACGCTCGATGGCCGCAGACGGATTACCCTGCTTTTTCAGGGTAGCAACATCGGCGGCCAGGCTCTTGAGCTGAGTATCCAGCTTGCCTTGATCGGCCTCTGCGGTTTTCAGGTCCGGCAATGCAGCCTTCAGCGCAGTCAATTCAGTGACCACGCCCTTGAGCTGCTCCTGCAACTGCGCACTTTCAGTCTGTTGCTGCGTGGTTTGCGCGGCCATCTGTTCCAGTCGCTTGTCGAGGCTGCTTTGCTGGCCTTCGACGCCTTCACGCTGCTTGTCCTGGTCCTCCAGTTGCGCTTCCAGCAGCTTGATCCGCTGCTTGAGCGCCTCGCCATCGCTGGACAACGATTCGGTTGCCACAACCTTGCCGGAAATATCCTGCAAGCGTCCGGCAGCTTCCTCACTGATGCGCGCGAAGCTTTCCTGCGTGGCAACCAACTGCTGTTCCATCAGCGAAACCTGCTGAAAACTCCACCAGCCCAAACCGCAGAATGCAATGAACAGCGCCCCGACCAAGGCCCAGAGCGGCCCGGTGCTCGGGCCTTTGACCTTGACCACAGGCGTCGTGCGCGAATAGACCGTGGTACGTTCGCGCGCGCCTTTGGCGGGCAAGAAATCGTCATCGTCGTCCTTGGCGCTGAGATTGGGAACGTCATCGACGTCGTCGTATGGATCGTTACGCATGAGCAACCCTTCAAGAAGCTGTTGAAACCAAAGCTGGGCAGTATAACAACGGCATCGAAAGTAGCTTTCATTGTGCCATCACTGACTCAGCTCGATTGTTGGGCCTTCCACCAGCCGCAGAACTCATCCAGCGCCGCCCAGACACTCACGCGGGGCTGGTAATCCAGATAATGCACGGCGCGACTGATATCAAGCGTGAAATCCCGATTCATGACCTGCATGCCCAGACGCGACAGCGTAGGTTCAGGTCTGCCCGGCCACAGCATGCACGCGCCTTCGTTGACGGCGGCAGCCATGTAGGCCAGCCCGTACCCGCGGTAACGTGTGACCTGTGGCAACTGCATTTGCCGCATCACATAATTGATGGCATCCCACAGCGGGACCGGCGTGCCATTGCTGATGTTGTAGGCCTTGCCCAGCGCAGAACCTGTGGCCAGCAGACTGCTTAACATGGCCTCGTTAAGGTTCTGCATGCTGGTGAAATCCACCACGTTCAAACCGTTGCCGACAATGGACAAACGCTTCTTGCGCTGCATGTGAAGCAGGCGCGGAAAAATACTGTTGTCGCCCGCACCGGTCACGAAACGAGGCCGCAGGGCAATCACTTCCAGCCCGAACTCCTCTGCCCCGAACACTTTCTGCTCGGCAAGAAACTTGGTCGCCGCATAGTGATTGTGAAACCGCTTGGGCACCTGATCTTCCTTGATGCCGCGATGCGAGTGGCCATCGAAATAGATCGAAGGCGACGAAAGATGGACCAGCCTTCGCACTCTTTGTTTCAGGCAGCCCTCGACAATGTTTTCGGTGACTTGCACATTGCCCTGCATGAAATCCTGGCGTCGCCCCCATACGCCGACCGAACCTGCGCAGTGCACCACGGCCTCCACGTCATTGCAAAGCGCCCTGACGAGTTGTGGATCACTCAGATCACCCTGTATGAACTCGGCACCGCGTCTAACCAGATGTTCGACACCCTCGGCACGACGACCATTGATCCGCACGCTCATGCCCTGCTCCAGGGCAAAACGCGCAAAGCGTCCGCCGATGAAGCCGCTTGCGCCGGTGATCAGAATCTTCATTTACCGCTCCATAACGCGTCTGCGGAAGAGCACGCACTCTACCCGCATTGATTTCATATAACCCTGTTGACGCTCATTCACCGCTCAGCGGCACCAGCCAACGCCCAGACTTTTGTGCCAGATGCTCGGTCAGACGGGTCAGCAACTGGCCGCCCGTGCGCCAATGATGCCAGTACAACGGCACATCGATGAACCGATCCGGCACCAGTTCGCGCAACGTCCCGCTGCGCAGTTGCTCACGAACCTGCAATTCAGGTACCAGCCCCCAGCCGAGCCCGGCTTCGATCATGCGCATGAAACCTTCGGACGAGGGACACAAATGGTGCTTGAAACCTTCCGGGGCCCCCAGCAACGCCAGGTAGCGATGCTGCAGAAAGTCATCGGGGCCAAATACCAACGCAGCCGAGCGTGCCAGTTTTCCGGGACTGACACCGTCTGGAAAATGCCGCGCGATGAAGGACGGCGATGCCAATGCACGATAGCGCATGGCACCCAGTAACTGGCTGCGTGCCCCGGCCACGGGCCGTTCACTGCCGCACAAACAGGCCGCGACGTCACCGGCACGCATGCGTTTGAGCCCGACGTCCTGATCCTCGACCACCATGTCCAGCAACAGGTGATGTTCTGCGCAGAAATCCCCCACCGCCTGCGCCCACCAGGTTGCCAGGCTGTCGGCGTTCAGGGCGATACGCAGGCGTTCAGGCATACCCTCTTCGTCCAGCGCAGGCACCTGGCTTTGCAGATCGCGCTCCAGCAGACGCACCTGCTGCACATGATTGAGCAGACGCCGCCCGATGTCGGTCGGGCTCGGCGGCGTGGTACGCACCAGCACGGGCTGACCGACGCGTGCCTCCAACAGTTTGATGCGCTGGGACACGGCCGATTGAGACAACCCCAGCACCTGGGCAGCACGCTCGAAACCGGCCTGCTCGATGACAGCGGCCAACGCCGACAGCAGCTTGTAGTCGAACATCAGTTTTCCTAATGAGTGATCAGGATTATTGGTTTTCCTTATACATCGCCATTCCCCACAATCGCCACCTGAACCTGATTTGTGGAGCATCTTTCATGTGGCAAAGCTATCTCAATGGGCTGCTGGTGGCGGCGGGCCTGATCATGGCCATCGGCACCCAGAACGCTTTCGTCCTGGCCCAGGGCTTGCGCCGTGAACATCATGTTCCGGTGGCCATGCTGTGCATTGTCTGCGACGCGCTGCTGATTGCTGCCGGTGTGTTCGGCCTGGCCAATGTGCTGGCACAGAATCCCACCTTGCTGGCCGTGGCGCGTTGGGGCGGAGTGATTTTTCTGTGCTGGTACGGCTTGCAGGCGTTGCGTCGGGCATGCTCCTCCCAAGGTCTGGAAGACTCGGGCGTCGCGGGCCTGAGGTCGCGCCGCGCCGTCCTGCTCAGCGCACTGGCCGTCACGCTGCTCAACCCGCATGTCTATCTGGATACAGTACTGCTGATCGGCTCGCTCGGTGCGCAGCAGACCGTGCCTGAAGCTTATGTGATGGGCGCGGCCAGCGCCTCGCTGCTGTGGTTTTCAAGCCTTGCCATCGGCGCCGCCTGGCTTGCTCCGTGGCTGGCGCGCCCCGCAACCTGGCGCCTGCTGGATGTCATGGTGGCAGTGATGATGTTCAGCGTCGCGGTGCAACTGATTCGCGCCGCGTGATGCTTTTTCATGACCGCTGAGTCGACATCGCTGGAACCTCTATCCCACACAGTTGTTGCGTGGTTATGCCACAGGCCGGGTGCTATAGTCCGGGGTCTGCGCCGCAAAAGAGTAAAACTCCCGGTGCATGCTGTATCCGGCCGCCCGTGATCGGCCGCGCGATTACCGTAATTGACCTGAAAGGAGATAAACCATGGCTTTTGAATTGCCGGCACTGCCTTATGCCCACGACGCTCTGGCGCCGCACATTTCCAAGGAAACGCTGGAATATCACCACGACAAGCACCACAACACCTATGTCGTGAACCTGAACAACCTGGTGCCAGGCACCGAGTTCGAAGGCAAGACTCTGGAAGAAATCATCAAGACTTCTTCGGGCGGTATCTTCAACAACGCCGCTCAGGTCTGGAACCACACGTTCTACTGGGAATGCCTGGCACCTAACGGCGGCGGCGAACCTACCGGCGCACTGGCTGAAGCAATCACTAAAGCGTTCGGCTCTTTCGAGAAATTCAAGGAAGAGTTCAGCAAGACGTCCATCGGCACTTTCGGCTCCGGATGGGGCTGGCTGGTGAAGAAAGCTGACGGCTCCCTGGCGCTGGCCAGCACCATTGGTGCAGGCAACCCAATGACCAGCGGCGATACTCCTCTGCTGACCTGCGACGTCTGGGAACACGCCTACTACATCGACTACCGCAACCTGCGTCCAAAATACGTAGAAGCGTTCTGGAACCTGGTGAACTGGGACTTCGTGGCCAAGCAATACGCCGCGTGATCTTCAGCACGACCAAAGAACCCGGCCCTGCGCCGGGTTTTTTATTGCCCGCGCGCGTCCCTTCCTGCTTCTGAACCGCCCTCCCGAACCGCATGCGTCGCCAATGTGTGATCCAAAAACATGAAGATGATGGCTTTTCGTCAGCTATCTCAGCTTTGTGTATTGTCAGAAAGCGCTATCTGGCTAATATCACAAATCAGTCCTTTTACAGTGTTACTCTCAAGTTACAAATGCTGCCGTCCGACACAGTGGGCTCAAACCGCCCACCCGTCGATTGCTCCGTGAATCCGGGGTGAGACAGAAAACAGGGATCCAACCGGATGCAGACTGTTTGAACATCCGGTTTCGAGGTTGACTGGGCTATCCGCCCGCGACTTGAATTAAGGAACGGCCATTGAAGCTGGAACTCAAGAACAGCTTGTCGGTTAAGTTACTGCGCGTGGTGCTGCTCTCGGCATTTCTTGTGGGCGTGGTGCTCAGTTGTGCGCAGATCGTCTTTGATGCCTACAAGACGCGACAGGCAGTCGCCGAGAACGCCGAACGGATTCTGGACATGTTTCGAGACCCCTCGACTCAGGCGGTCTATAGCCTGGATCGGGAAATGGGCATGCAGGTCATCGAGGGTCTGTTTCAGGACAACTCGGTGCGCATGGCCTCCATCGGCCATCCGAACGAGACCCTGCTGGCTGAAAAGGATCGCCCCCTCAAAGCTTCCCCCACGCGCTGGCTCACTGACCTTATTCTGGGCCAGCAGCGCAGCTTCACCACGCAGTTGGTGGGCCGCAGCCCGTACAGCGAGTACTACGGCGACCTGCGTATCACCCTCGATACCGCCAATTACGGCGAGAGCTTCATCATCAATGCGGTGATCATCTTCGTTTCCGGCGTGCTGCGGGCGCTTGCAATGGGCCTGGTGCTGTACCTGGTGTATCACTGGTTGTTGACCAAACCCTTGTCCAAAATCATCGAGCACCTGACCGCAATCAATCCCGATCGCCCAAGCGAGCACCAGTTGCCGCCTCTCAAAGGCCATGAAAAAAACGAGCTGGGGATCTGGGTCAATACCGCCAATCAACTGCTGGCCTCCATTGAGCGCAATACGTACTTGCGCCACGAAGCCGAGAACAATCTGCAACGCATGGCGCAATACGACTTCCTGACCGGCCTGCCCAATCGGGTGCAGCTACAGACGCGCCTGGACAAGATTCTGGAAGACGCGGGACGCCAGCAGGACCGGGTCGCGGTCCTATGTGTGGGGCTGGATGACTTCAAAGGCATCAACGAACAGTTCAGCTATCAGGCGGGCGATCAGTTGCTGTTGGCGCTGGCAGATCGACTGCGCGCCCACAGTGGCCGACTGGGCGCACTGGCACGGCTGGGTGGCGACCAGTTCGCACTGGTCCAGGCAGATATCGAACAGCCTTACGAGGCAGCGGAACTGGCGCAGAACATTCTGGATGAGCTCGAAGCGCCCTTCGAAGTGGACGAGCAGTCCATTCGCCTGCGCGCCACGATCGGCATCACGTTGTTCCCCGAGGATGGCGACAGCACCGAGAAGCTGCTGCAAAAAGCCGAGCAGACCATGACACTGGCCAAGGCCCGCTCGCGCAACCGTTATCAGTTCTATATCGCCAGCGTCGACTGCGAAATGCGTCGCCGCCGTGAACTTGAAAAGGACCTGCGCGAAGCCCTCCCGCGCAACCAGCTGTATATGGTCTATCAGCCTCAGATCAACTATCGCGACCACACCATCGTCGGCGTCGAAGCGTTGATTCGCTGGCAACACCCCGAGCATGGCCTGGTGCCCCCGGATGTCTTCATCCCGCTGGCCGAACAGAACGGCACCATCATTGCCATCGGCGAGTGGGTGCTTGATCAGGCCTGTCGGCAACTGCGCGAGTGGCATGATCAAGGTTTCGTGGATCTGCGCATGGCCGTGAACCTGTCCACCGTTCAGTTGCACCACTCGGAGCTGCCGCGCGTGGTGAATAACCTGCTGCAGATCTACCGCCTGCCGCCACGCAGTCTTGAACTGGAAGTCACTGAAACCGGCCTGATGGAAGACATCACGACCGCCGCCCAGCACCTGCTGAGCCTGCGTCGCTCCGGCGCGCTGATTGCCATCGATGACTTCGGCACCGGCTACTCGTCATTGAGCTACCTGAAAAGCCTGCCGCTGGACAAAATCAAGATCGACAAGAGTTTCGTGCAGGACCTGATCGACGACGATGACGACGCGACCATCGTGCGCGCGATCATACAGCTGGGCAAAAGCCTGGGCATGCAAGTCATCGCCGAGGGCGTCGAAACTCTCGAACAAGAGGCGTATGTCATATCCGAAGGCTGCCACGAAGGTCAGGGCTACTTCTACAGCAAACCGCTTCCAGCGCGTGAACTGCTGGCTTACCTGAGGCAGACCAACCGCAACAACGCGGCGATTCTCTAACGCGCCGATGCCCCTGGAGCGATGAAACACGCGTACGCTTTACACCAGTCTTGAAACCGAATGTTACAACCTGTCCAATGCCTGATCGCGACGCGATGGGCGTTTTGCCTTTACATAGAATGCAAATCTTTCGCATTATGTCGCAGCTTTTCTGGGCGCCCGCCGCCATAACCCCTATAGACGCAGGATTCCGTCATGATTCGTATGCCTCTGGCAACAGCCAGTCTGCTGGCCATCGCTATCTCTCTCGCCGGTTGTGGCGAAGGCAAGGACAAGGCTGCGGCCCCCGCTCCAGCTGCTACGCCTGCCGCTCCGGCGGCGCCGGCTGCTGCTGCGCCGACACCTGCTGCGCCTGCCCCGGCGGCTGCCGCCCAGACCAATGACGCTGCGGCCAAGGCGGTCGTTGCCAATTACGCTGCCATGGTCTCTGCAGTGTTCAGCGACGCCGAAGCCGGTGCCAAGAACCTGAGCACTGCGGTCGATGCCTTCCTGGCCAAGCCCAACGACGAAACCCTCAAAGCCGCTCGCGACGCATGGGTTGCTGCCCGCGTGCCTTACATGCAGAGCGAAGTCTTCCGCTTCGGCAACACCATCATCGACGACTGGGAAGGACAGGTGAACGCCTGGCCGCTGGACGAAGGCCTGATCGACTACGTCGCCAAGGATTACCAGCACGCGCTGGGCAACCCTGGCGCAACCGCCAACATCATCGCCAACACTGAAATCCAGGTCGGCGAAGACAAGGTCGACGTCAAGGAAATCACCTCCGAGAAGCTTGCCAGCCTGAACGAACTGGGCGGCTCCGAAGCCAACGTCGCCACCGGCTACCACGCCATCGAATTCCTGCTGTGGGGCCAGGACCTGAACGGCACCGGCCCTGGCGCGGGCAACCGTCCGGCCAGCGACTACCTTGAAGGCGCGGGCGCCACCGGCGGCCACAACGACCGTCGCCGCGCCTACCTGAAAGCGGTCACCGACCTGCTGGTAAGTGACCTCGAAGAAATGTCCGGCAACTGGAAAGCCGGCGTCGCTGACAATTATCGCGCCACACTGGAAGCCGAATCCGGCGAAGACGGCCTGCGCAAGATGCTGTTCGGCATGGGCAGCCTGTCGCTGGGTGAACTGGCGGGCGAACGCATGAAAGTGGCGCTGGAAGCCAATTCCAGCGAAGACGAACACGACTGCTTCAGCGACAACACGCACAACTCGCACTTCTACAACGGTAAGGGCATTCGCAACGTTTACCTTGGCGAATACACCCGCACCGACGGCACAAAGATCAGCGGCCCGAGCCTCTCGTCGCTGGTTGCCAAGGCAGACCCTGCAACCGACGCCACCTTGCGCGCCGACCTGGATGACACTCAGGCCAAGCTGCAGGCCATCGTCGATCACGCCAACAAGGGTGAACACTTTGACCAGCTGATTGCAGCCGGCAATACCGCTGGCAATCAGGTTGTCCGCGACGCCATCGCTGCACTGGTCAAACAGACCGGTGCCATCGAGCAGGCCGCAGGCAAACTGGGCATCACCGATCTGAACCCGGACAACGCTGACCACGAGTTCTGATCCGCAGCATGGTCTGACGCACGAAAATGCCGGTCTCGCTGACCGGCATTTTTTTGCCCGCCGAACAGATATAACCAACCCTGCCAGCGATATTTCAGCGCTGTACGTAGGGCCTTTCCCAAACGCTATTCAGCGTATTGATCACACTTCCGACACCACGGAATATCCGCGCCCCTGCCCTCGTCAAGGCGCGCACATGCCAGAGTTTGAAACCGGCCCACTCGATCTGCCCTGGTCGAAAAACGCTTACCTGCTGCTCAACGCAGCTAACGTCCCTGACCTGAAGAGAAAGATCTTTGACTGGGAAGTGAGCCAGGCCTGCACGATGCTGTTCCTGCAGACGCGGTTCAGCGAGTTGCTCGAACGCTCACCGGCCCTGATTCAGATCCAGGGCCCACACGACCCCATGCTTGCGCGTTTTCTGGCCCATGCCCGTGAAGAATGGGGGTTGTTGCTGTTCAGCCCTGCCGACCGCAAAACCCTTGTCAGCCATCTGCGCTGGCTGATGTTTGTGGAGAAGCCCACAGGTCAGACCTGCTACCTCAATCTGTCCGACGCGTCGGTCGCCAACGCCCTGTTCAGCCTGCACCCCGCGCACATCGACCACCGTATCTTCGGCCCCATCGATCAGGTGTATGCCGCCGACAAGATGACTGAGCAGTGGGTCAGCCACACCCGCATTGGTGAGGCAGCAGTTCTGGATACAAACGCTGTGTATCGCTTGAGTCCCGAACAGATCGAGGCGCTGGGCGATGCCATCTTTCGTCTGACCGTCATCAACCTCAATCAGCATCTGCGGCGATTTTTCCCCGACTACCTGGCTGAAGCGCCATTGAGGGTGCGTTACCAACAGGTGCATGCGCTGGCCAGCAGCGCGTACGAAAAAGGCTTCAAAAGCGAAGTGGATATCTTCCACTACGCCAATGTCATGTGCTTTCTCGCCACCGAACCGCACGACGCTCATCCTGAAATCCGGGCGCTGCTGCTCGACACCTCTGAGCTAACCCCGTCGCAGCGTATACAGCAGGCCAACTGGCTTGTGGTCCTGCACGCTCGTCAGCAGGAAGGAACCGCACAATGACCCCACTGGATACACCGAAAAAACTGCCTGTCATGGACAAGGCCTTCTGGGAATCCAGAACCAGACGCCATGCCGATACCCGCAGCAACGCGAATAACTGCCCGTCCCCGAGCAACAAAATCCAGTTGCTGCCACTGCGCTACGGCCGGGTCGAACGGCTTCGCAGCCAGCCGGATTCGGCGCAGTACACAGGCCTCAAGCGCCCCGTGGGCCTACGCCTGCTTCGCGATGGCTACCTGTATGTGATCGATGACGGCACCGGCTACCTGCACGAATACCGGATCGAAAAAGGTGTGCCCATCAAGCGGCTCTGGCAGGGCCGCGAGGTGGTTCAGGACATCCGCCAGACCAGTTCAGGGGAACACGCGCTGGTCTTTCCCCAAGACAGCACGCTTTACGTCGCCTACTCGGAACTGCAATGGACCGCTGCCAAATGCGCCCACATTCTTGGCAGCGCTGCAGACCGTTTCTATTTCATGCAGAAAGTGAATCTGGCCGAGGCTGACTGCCTGAAAGGCGGCGTTCATCTGCGCGTCGAAAAACAGGTCAGCGAACAGCTCGCCGAACTCGCCGAAGGCCCCGCACAGCAATGCTCGACACCCGACATCCCGGACGCGGAGCAGCAGGATTACATCTGGGAGCATCAGTCTCTGTTTCGCGAAGCCCACCTGGGTGAGCTGAAACATCTAATCAAAGCGAACCACGAGAAAAGCCATCTGTACCTGGTGCTCGAAGACAGCATCGGCATCCTCCGCGATCTGGCCGAAGAACAGGACACCGTGGTCGGCTGGATAGAGGAATGGCGCGAGCGAAACAACAACGAAACCCGCTTTCTCACGGCTACTTACATCGACACGCTGATGACCATCGGCGACACCACTGCCCGCCAGGTCAACCCCGATTCAACGCTGCTGAAGAAGACCACGCCGCCGCAACGTTCGCGCATCTACGACTACCTCAACGCCCGTAACCAGTGGCGTCGGGAGAAAGGCTTGGGACCAGAGCCGGTTTATCGAACAACTGGCCAATATTCCACTATGCGAGGCGACGTTTACCAGGAGCGCTCTCAAACCCGGTTCGCCCGACTGGACATGGAAAACAAGCACGCGCAGATGAAATCGGCGCTGGGCGAGAAGCGCTACAAGGAGCTCGAAGCGGATATCGAAGCGCTGGAGGAAAACAGCCAGGGCACACTGAACGGTGTCGGTCTGGGCTCACGCGGCATCAACGACCTGATTCGTCATGGCGAGATGCAACGCTATCTGGCGCAAGAGCGCTCGCACCTCAGGCGCTGGACTCAACGACTGGACGACATCACCCATGATCGTTTGAGTCTGTTCACCCAGGGCGAACTTTATCGAAGCGCCTGGTACTTCGATCCGGATCACCCTGACCAGTTGAATAACGCGCTGACCATGGAGCTCAACTGCACCCGAGACCTGTGTCGCACGGAAGAAAGCCTGCAGAAGGTGGGCGATTATTTTCACGGCAATCCGCATTACATCATGCCGGTATTTTATGGGCGCCTGAACCTGGATTTCCTGCGCTCCAAGTCAGGCGATCTGCTCAAGTGGCTGGATGATATTCGCAACGTCGGATCGGGCCTGGTCGATGCCCAGAACCGTATTACTGACGTCAGCCACATCATGGGCAATCACTGGACCACCACCCTCCATCTGCCTGCGGCCGCACAGCCGCTGCATCAGGCGGTCCTTGCCAGCTACATCCCGTCCATCGCCCTGCGTATGGAGCAGTGGATGGTGGAGATGAGAAACAAGTTGAACGACGCGCAAGTGCGCCAGCATCTGGACAGCTTTCATAAACACAACAATCGAGCCCAACGCCTGGGCGCGCTGGTGGCGATGCAACAAGAAGCCGTCACGCTGAGCATTGCCAGCGAAGCCGACGTGCAGAAATACCGTGACGCGTTCGTGCGTCTGAACCAGCTGATCCACACCGAAAACGAACTGCTCAGGGAACGAAACCGCCTAAGCAAACTGAGCAGCAAACACTCGCTGACCCCAACCCAGCGCAATGAACTGACCTACGACAGGCAGTACAACCAGCAGCAACTGCTACAGACACGTAACCAACTGGCCGCCGTGCGCCGGGAACTGGAGACCGCCATCACCCCGACCGGCAGGCCGGTCAACGGGTCCATCGGGGTGAAGTTGAACATCAGCGACGCGCAGTTGCGTGTGCTGGAAGATGAGATTGCGCGTTTGCGGGCGGGAGTCACCAGAGGATATGCGACCCCGGGGGCAGCCGGGAAAGCGTTCACAGGCAGCTTGTTTCCGTTGCTGGCGATGACGTTGCAGATTGGGAATCTGGGGGAGGCTTGGGCGGTTTGGCAGAAGTCTGATGGAAATAGGGCTGCGAAGGATATAGCAATATTAGGCGGGGCTTTGCTCTCACCTGTAGCCGCAGCGCTTTCAGTTTACCAATCCGCACATATAGCGCTGGTCGACAACGTACTACAGAGATTGGCACGTAATCCTGCAGGAACATCGGGGGGATTATTTGCGGTCCGGCTGGGGAAACTGGGCCTGGGCTTGGGTGCTTTAATTGCGCCACTCAGCCTGCTGGGTGCCGTAGGCACAACATTGAACAATTGGGAAAAATGGACCACTGCGCTGGACCTTGGCACAACGGGTGAACAGTTCGGTGCCGGGATGGCACTGGCGGGCGATATCGGATCTACCGCTGTTAACTCGATACTAACTGGCCACGCCATGATTGAACTATATGGCCTTCTTAGAGAAGTCAGAGCAGCACCTTTAGCCGAGCGAAAGTTGGTCGCCAGCCTGGCCTGGGCAACACGAGGCGCACGTTTCCTGCGGTGCGGGATGCGCATGACACCTTGGGGGCTTATCTCCACCGCACTGCAATTAGGCGGGGAATCGCTTTACAACTACTTCAATCTGGATGACCAACAGCGCTGGTTACTCGGTTGTCTTTGGGGCAAAGAACCGGAGGGCTGGGATTGGCCTGGTCACGCGCAAAAGCTCGCTGAAACCAACTTGCGTCCCACCCTGCTCGACAAGGGCATGATCCATCGCGAGGTCGATGGCGAACCTGTGCGCAGCCTGCACCTGGTGATGCCCGGCCTGACCCGCACCAGCTTCGACGATACGTCATTACGCTGGTCGGCGCAGTTGCAGAACGTATCCGATACACAGGATGTCAGCGAAGCCCTTTGCCAAGGGCTCTCGATAGTCGCCGCATCTCCCTTGACCCTGGCGCTGGAGATTCCGAACAACTGGCAAGGGCATCACGCTCTGCTGCTCATGCGCGTGGCAGTCAAGCCAGCGTTGGTAACGACTTATCTAAAAGCCGATCAGGGTTACCTGACTTACCGCATTCCGCTTGGCATAGACGCTGTGAACAAGCCTGTCAGCGCATCGGTCGAGAAACCTGCGGAAACTCTACAACTCCCGATCACACAGATCACAAGAGAACGTTTGAATGACCTCTGACAAATACGAGCGCTTGCCCAAAGCCGGAGATACTGAAAATGAGTCCGGCACGGAGGTTTTCTACCTTGCACCACGACCAGTGCCAACGGGTGTTGCAGCCTTTAGCTCACGCAGCCTTCATCAGCATGCCAATGAGGTTTACCTAGACTTTGGACTAAGTAGTGCAACGGTAGAGTTTGCAGTGCGCTGTAGCATTGGGCCGGTCATGTTTATCGTGTTTTTTTTTATGCTGCTGTCCATCGCGCTGGGGATTGATGATCATTTCAAATATGGATCACCTGTTTTTGAAATCTTCCTAACCCTTTTTCTGCCAAATCCTTACATATGGGGATTCTCTGGTGGCTTAGCACTCATGTATTTCTGCTGCTTCGTCCACGCCGTTTACCCTCACTCCAGAATCCCTCCCACCCGCTTCAACCGTCAACGCCGCGAAGTCGCCTACGTTGCCAAACGCGGCGAGCCGCCACGCTTCACACCTTGGGAAGACGTCATCGCCTGCGTCAGCAGCAGTGTGGTCGCCACCCAGTACGGCACGCAGCAGAAGTTTGCCCTGATGATCGGCCTGCGGGACGCGTCCGACGGGCAGGTGGTGTGGCTGACCGTGCCCAGCTACACCCTCGGCATGGCCGTCGGCGAGTGGGAGGCGATTCGCGCTTACATGGAAGAAGGCCCCAGCGCGCTGCCACAACCGATGATGGGCGAAAACATGGAGGAAGGCACCGTCGAGTTCTTCCACATGTGCCGCAAGGGCTATCGCCATGATCACGGGTACATACGCTACCTGTTCGGCTTTCTGCTCATCCAGTTCTGCAGCGGCTGGACCCTGCCCTGCCACATCGCAGCCTGGGTCGAACGCTTGCCCAAGAAAGCGTTTCCCAAGGCCGTGCTCAACTGGTCCAGACCCTTGCCGCCCGAGCAATGGCAACGCCCAAGCGACGAATTGATCGAACAAAGCAAAGCCGTGCGCAAGACGCTTCGTAAGGGGCTGAGTGTGTTTGACTACTTCAGTGCAAAGACAGCGCATGAAGCGCGCAACAACGCGGCCGCTGACCTGGAGAATTCGTAACAACACATTGCTTGAGAGACAGCAAACGATAATCCCTCTTATTCAAACCTCAAGAGGCTGATAAGCTTGCACG
The DNA here is from genome assembly GCF_014358015.1 of Pseudomonas triticifolii. Taxonomy (GTDB): domain Bacteria; phylum Pseudomonadota; class Gammaproteobacteria; order Pseudomonadales; family Pseudomonadaceae; genus Aquipseudomonas; species Aquipseudomonas triticifolii. The sequence continues at coordinate 72,596 of NZ_JACONV010000011.1, forward strand.
CCCCGATTTGCAGCTCTTTGCAGGATGTGTATGGCTACGCGGCTTCGTCTATCTCTTGCGCTGCTCATGACCCTGGTCGTGAGCGCGTGCGATGACGCCCCGCGTTTCACGCAGGCTGAACCGGGCGAGGCGTTGTCAGGTGGCAGTGCGACTGTGAGGAAGAGCGACCAGAATGCGTTCTCCATGCCATCGGCCAATCTGTCTCCGGTGCGTCGTCTGGACTTCAGCGTGGGCAACAGTTTCTTTCGCAGCCCTTGGGTTATCGCCCCGTCCACTACCACGGCGCGGGACGGGCTGGGGCCGCTGTTCAATACCAATGCGTGTCAGAACTGCCACATCAAGGATGGCCGAGGCCACCCGCCCGAGGCCGGAGACACCAATGCCGTGTCGATGCTGGTCAGGCTGTCGATTCCTGACGATCCGGCCTTTGCCGACCTGATACAGCGCAACGGTGTGCTGCCCGAACCGACCTATGGCGGGCAGTTGCAGGACATGGCGAACCCCGGCGTTGCGCCCGAGGGCAAGGTGCGTGTCGAATACGATGCGCTGACGGTCAGTTTCCGCGATGGCACGGCGGTCGAATTGCGTCAGCCTACGTTGCGCATTACCCAACTGGGCTACGGCCCCATGCACCCCGACACTCACGTTTCAGCGCGGATCGCGCCGCCCATGATCGGCCTTGGCTTGCTTGAAGCGATTCCCGATGATGCGATTCTGGCCAACGCTGACCCGGATGACAAAGACGGCGATGGCATCTCGGGCCGGGCCAACTGGGTCTGGGACGATGCGCAACAGAAAGTCGTCATGGGCCGCTTCGGCTGGAAAGCAGGGCAACCCAACCTCAACCAGCAGAATGTCCATGCGTTCTCCGGCGACATGGGGCTGACCACTAGCCTGCGCCGCTTTGACGATTGCACACCAGCCCAGACCGATTGCCTGGCCGCGCCAAATGGCAATGGCCCGGACGGTGAGCCTGAGGTCAGCGACAATATTTTGCGCCTTGTCGAGTTCTACACGCGTAACCTTGGTGTACCCGCGCGTCGTAACGTGGAGGACCCAAAGGTTCTGGCGGGCAAGAATCTGTTTTTCGAGGCGGGTTGTCAGCAGTGCCATGCCCCGTCGTTCAAGACCCGGGCGGACGCCGCCGAGCCTGAACTCGCCAATCAGGAGATTCGGCCTTACACCGACCTGTTACTGCATGACATGGGCGAAGGACTTGCTGATAATCGCACGGAATTTCAAGCCACTGGCCGCGAATGGCGCACACCGCCACTCTGGGGGCTTGGCCTGACCTCGGCGGTCAATGGTCATACGCAAATGCTGCACGATGGTCGCGCGCGCAATGCCCTTGAGGCCATACTCTGGCACGGCGGCGAAGCCCAGGCGGCGCAGCGACAGGTACTGGCGTTCAACGCCGAACAGCGCGAGGCGCTGTTGGCCTTTCTGAACTCATTGTGATTTTTTCTTTTTCAAGATTAAGGAGCCGGACATGTTCCGACCCAAGTTGTTGCTGACCAGCCTTGCGGCTCTCGCATTGGGTGCCTGTTCGCCATCAGACCCTCAGGCTGTCACGTCTGCTGCCATTGCCAAGCAGGTGATCCTGCCGACCTACAGCCGCTGGGTGGAGGCCGACCGTCAATTGGCGAGCAGCGCGCTGGCGTTCTGTCAGGGCAAGACGGATCTGGCAACGGCACGTGCCGACTTCCTGAAAGCTCAGAAAACCTGGGCAGAGTTGCAACCGTTATTGATTGGTCCGCTGGCCGAGGGCAATCGCGCCTGGCAGGTGCAGTTCTGGCCGGACAAGAAGAATCTGGTCGGCCGTCAGGTCGAGCAATTGGTCACTGCCCAACCGCAGATCAACGCCGAAGAGCTGTCCAAGGCCAGCGTTGTGGTTCAAGGCTTGTCCGCTTACGAGTACATTTTGTTCGACGCTGAAATCGACATGGCAAACGCTGAGCAGAAAGCCCGCTATTGCCCGCTGCTGATGGCCATTGGTGATCGTCAGAAGACGCTGGCAGAGGAAATCCTCAGCCGCTGGAACACCAACGACGGCATGCTCGCGCAGCTCAGCAAGTTTCCGAATCAGCGTTACGCCGACTCTCACGAGGCTATCGCCGAACTGCTGCGAGTTCAGGTAACAGCACTGGACACCCTCAAGAAAAAGCTCGGCACGCCATTGGGTCGCCAGAGCAAGGGGCAGCCACAGCCGTTCCAGGCCGATGCGTGGCGCAGCAAGTCGTCGCTCAGCAGTCTGGAAGCCAGTCTGGCGAGCGCCGAAACCGTGTGGACCGGCGTCGACAATAAGGGCCTGCGCAGCCTGCTGCCCGCTGAGCAGAAACCGCTGGCTGATAAAATCGACACGGCCTACGCTACCAGCCGCAAATTGCTGTCGGAACTCAAGCCGCCACTGGCTGACTTGCTGGCCACCGAAGCCGGCCGCCAGCAGCTCACTGCGTTCTACGACAGCCTGAACGTGGTCCATCGCCTGCACGAAGGAGAGCTGGCCAAGGCGCTGGGTATTCAGTTGGGTTTCAACGCCAACGACGGCGATTGACCGAGAGGGTTAAGTGATGTTCCGACGTCAGGTCCTGGCCATTGGCAGCCTGTTGCTCAGCGCCTGTACGCTGGGCGGCTGGACCTTGTTCAAGCAAAAGGATCAGGGACCGCTGCTACTCTCTGCCCGCGACGATGCAGACGGCAGGCATTACGCGGTGGGTTACCGCCTTGACGGCAAACAGGTGTTCGCCACTCAGGTGGGACAGCGTTGTCATGACATTATCAATCACCCGTCCCTGCCGCTGGCGGTGTTCATTGCACGCCGCCCGGGCACCGAAAGCTATCTGATCGACCTGCGCGACGGGAGCCTTTTGCAGACCGTCACCTCCCGACCTGATCGGCACTTCTACGGCCACGCGGTCATTCATCGCGATGGCGAATGGTTGTACGCAACGGAAAATGACACGCGCGATCCCGGTCGTGGCCTGTTGGGCGTGTATCGATTCGTCGGCGAACGGCTGGAGCATTCGGCCGAGATCTCCACTCACGGGATCGGACCACATCAGGTGTCCTGGATGCCGGATGGCGAAACACTGGTCGTCGCCAACGGCGGGATTCGTACCGAGGCCGAAAGCCGCGTCGAGATGAACCTCAACGCCATGCAGCCCAGTCTGGTGTTGATGCAGCGCGATGGTACGTTGCTGAGCAAGGAAACCCTCTCCCAGCAGATGAACAGCGTGCGGCACATGGGCATCGCCAGCGACGGGACCATTGTCGCCGGTCAGCAATTCATGGGCGACTCGCACGAGTTGTCCGAGCTGTTGGCAATCAAGCGACCGGGTCAGCCTTTTCAGCCGTTTCCGGTGGCCGAAGAGCAACTGCGCGCGATGAACCATTACACCGCCAGTGTTGCGGTACACAGTGAACTGCGTCTGGTTGCACTGACCGCCCCTCGGGGCAACCGGTTCTTTATCTGGGACCTGGACAGCGGCGCAGTAAAGCTGGACGCGCCCTTGCCAGACTGTGCAGGCGTCGGCGCTGTCGCAGACGGTTTTGTCGTGACATCCGGCCAGGGTCGCTGCCGGTTTTACGATTGCCGCAAGCCGGAACTGCTGGCCAAACCACTGGACCTGCCGACCGGCTTCTGGGACAACCATTTGCATCTGGCCTAGGCGCGTTGCGGCCGATCAGCGATGGCGCGGATACCTTCAACCGCGTCGCTGAGCTGAGCGACGATACGATTGCCTACGTCAGCGCTGTCACCGCCCATCGCTTGATTGCGAATAAATGCCTTCTTGATCTGCTCCCAGCGGCTGGCCTGCTCATCGCTCAGTTGTCCGCGCAATTCAGCCAGTTTCAGAAGGTTTTCTTCCGCGCCGTGAGTGAGCAATTGCGACTCCCCACGGTAATGATCTGAAATCAGTTGATCGATCTCTGATTCATTCATGACAGCAGAGACCTTCTCGGCCAGCTTGTTCATGTTGCGATAGCTGCCCTGTAAGCGAAAAGGCGGTTCGGTCCGGTACTTGTCGGCTTGAGAGGCGCTGTCGATGTACGCCGCATTCACCCGCAGCAGCACGTCCCGAATAACCATCAGGCGACTCAATGTTTCAGCCAGTTCGTTCACCTGTGCGCGGCTGTAGTCGTGGCCCAGATCAGTGGCGCTGAACACCTCGCCTCTGGCATGTTCGACCAGTCGATAAAGATCCTGCATGTCGCGATTGGCCAAAGGTGCCAATACCGGGTTGGACGTCATGCAGTTTTCGATATAGCTGAGCGCAAACGCCGCTTCGCTGCCGCCTGACACCTCGCCAAGGTTGTAGACATCAGCGCGGTTGACCAGCATATCGGGGATTTTGAACAGCTCGCCCGACTCTGTGTACGGGTTACCTGCCATGACGATGCAGAATTTTTTGCCGCGCAGATCGCAGGTTCTGGTCTGGCCTTTCCAGACATTTTCAATGCGTCTGGACCCATCGCACAGCGAAATGAATTTTTGAAGAAATTCGGGTGACAGGTGCTGAATATCGTCTATCAGCAGGCAGACGTTGTTACCCATTTCAAGCGCGAGATTGAGTTTTTCCAGCTCTTGGCGCGCAGGGCCGTCAGCCGCCTGCGCAGGGTCCAGCGAATGAGTGCGATGGCCCAGCGCAGGCCCGTTGATCTTTACCAATGCCATTCCCAACTGGAAGGCGACGTATTCGACCAGCGATGTTTTGCCATAACCGGGCGGAGAGATGAGCATCAGCAAACCCATCAGGTCGCTGCGCTTGCCCTCCCCGGCGGTGCCCGTCTGTTTGGCCAGATTGTCGGCGATCAGGGGCAGGTAGACGTCATTGATCAACTGGTTGCGAACGAACGACGTGAGAGGACGTGGCCTGAAATCATCGATGCGCAACGCCTCTCGCTCACGTCGAATGATTGATTGTCGCAACGTCTGATAACGTTGCAACTGCGGTACGAACACCTCGCGATGATGGCGAAGGCGTGTGAAGAAATCGTCCAGCGTGAACGCCATGGAGCCAGCACTTAGGGTTGGATGGTCCCCCAGCAGGCCGTTCACCCGAATATCCAGGGACGATGTATTGATCCGCAATGTCGGTTTGCCGGCGAAGCGCAACAACAGCAAGGCCATCGCTTCAGGGGCAAAGTGAGCGAGCGTTCTCTGCTCCGAATCGCGACAGGCTCCCACCACCCAGTGCCCGATCAGCGCCCACTGCGCACGCAGATCCCCCGCCATTGCGTGAACGGCGTCAGTCAGTTCATCGCTACAGCCTTGCGCATCGAGACGCCGCTCAAGCGCGCCGAGAATGGCCCAGCCATGCCCACTGACCTCGAACGCCAGCGTCTCCTGCATCAGTGCCGCTGCCAGATACGCTGCGCTTTGCGACACGATACCAGGAGAGACCGGCAAGCCTGTTTCCGTCGCGAAAGCCTCGAGCGTCAACGCGATGTCGTGGCGCATCTCGTTCACGCCGTCCGGGTGATTGAACAGTCTGAGAACCGCAGCACTGGAGCGCGCCCGGCGCGGCCAGTCCTTCATCCTGGATTCGAAGACGCCCGGCAGATGCCAGGCAATCAGGGCCAGCGCCCTGGCCGCCGGGCTGAAATACAACAGGCCAGCGGCGGTCATGCACGGCATCACCTGCTGGAGGATCAGCGCCGCATCATGGTCGTGAACGCCTTTTTCATAGCCTTCCTTGTAGAGCGCCGTGCTGAACTGCCGGATGTGCTGCTCCAGTTGCACGAACGTCATGTGCGACAGGTCGGTGCCTGCGTGCGCAGCCGAATCAAGCACCTGTCCGGCAAGGTACTCACTGCGATAGACGCTGTCGGACTCGGACTCCAGGCTGGCTTGAAAGCAGGCACTGAACGAGGCAATGGCTTCGTCGTTCAGGCGGTCGAAAAAGTCGGTGCCGGTGATGTGTACCCAGAGCTGCTCGTCGCGCGGGAGAAGGGTGAGGTCCAGCGGCTGAGTATTGATGCTGAACAAATGCCTTGGTCCAAGCTTCAAGAGCGTACCGCTGGCATCGACCAGATCAGCCTTGTCCCGCTGCCCCCTTACCGCCTGATCGCGAGCCGCCTTGAGGCGAGCCTCGATGTCATCGGCCTGCACACTGCCCTCAAGGCCACGCAGACGGCCCGAGAGTTCGCGCAGCTTGAGTATCTGCGGATCGCTGGCGAAAAAACCATTAAGCCGGTCAATGTCAGCGCAGTTGGCAAGCCGACGAGGCAGGCTGTCCAGAATACGAGTGGCCGCCTCGTGGAGGCCCTGAGCCTGGCGCTGCCGAGCATCGATCAGGGTCTGCCTGTGCTGTTCGAAGGCATCGATGACCTCGTCGCGCCGGGCAATGACGTCACTCAGGAACGACTCATGCTCACCAAAGCGGCTTTCCAGTTCATCCAGCTGAATCAGCAGTTTCGACAGTTGCTCGTCGCACGCTTGCGGGCTGTTCGCCAGCGACAATGCGTGGGTCAGGCCCTGACCGATCAGTTGAAACTGCGCCGCGAACTGCGCAACGGACTCGGATGACGCCAGCACTTTGTTGCGCGATCGAGCATGCGCCATGGACTGGTTCATGCGCGCATAAACGTTCGAGATGGCTTCGACAATGTAAGTGCGTTGCGTGGCGTCCTCGACGTTCAGCGAGCTGGCCAGTCCGGACAACAGTTCCAGACCTGTCGCCAGTTTCGCCAGACCGCTCAAAGGCTGCTCCAGCTCGAACACTGAAGCAGAGGCCTGAACCCCAAGATCCAGCTCATCAAGCTGCTTGATATAGGGCAGCAAGGCGTCGGGCTGAGACATGAAACCGGCAGCCTCCCCGGCGGCACGCTCGAACTCAGCGTGTAGGTTCTGCTCCATCTCATCAATCGCGGCGATGTCGATATAGCGTTGTTCCCTGAGGGTCAGAAGATAGCCACGCAACTCGGTAATCGAGTCCAGTCGGGCAACGAAACCCTGAATCCCTTCACCACTTTCCAGGCGTAACTGGCTGGAAAGTGCAACGTAGCGCTGCCTCGCCTCCTGCATCAGGCGAACGGAGTGCGCCTGCACATGCTCGACTTTCTCGAACTCGTCGGCAATCGAGGTACCGCTGTGAGCGATACCGCGCAGCGAACCTGAGACCGGCGCGATGCTTTCGTGGCTCAGCCAGTGGTGTTTATCGAACAGAACCGCGACCCGCGAGCCCAGGCCGAGAAAGCGCGAAGCCGTTGCACGGGTCGCACGGGCTTCCCTGGCAAGGTCGTACAGGTCGGAAATGCCGCGCACCAGTTCGGCATTACCGATCCGGCCGATGAACGAATCATTCAGCGGTTGTTGCGCCGCGTATTCTTCGGTGAAAAAAGGTGTCTGCCAGATCTGGACGGGGTGGTTGCGGGACGGTTCGACGTCGGCCGTGAAAATCACCATGCGCCCGTCTTCAAGACGCGCATGACCGTGGGCATATACCGGTGCCAGCAATTGCCTGCGGATGGTGTTGTACGTGAACAGCGCAGAGCGCCCCTCCACTGCATCGTGGAAGATGTACAGGAAATCCTCGCCATTGGGCGAGCGCAACAATCGTTTGAAGAGCATGCCGTGCAACGCTGACTCGAACGTCCGGTGCTCGCCGCTCTGCAGGTAAAGCCCGCCTGGAAATACAATGCCATGGTCGTCAGGAAGTTGCTGACAGGCCGTTCCAATGGCATCGATCCGGGTCAGGTTGAATGCTTTCAGGTTGCAGACCATGTATCGGCACTGCGACTCCTTGTAGGGCCGAACGCTTAACAGAATCAGGTTGCCCAGTTTGGCGAAGGCCACCTGCAGGTCGGGCAACGACTGGCTTTTTTCGACCAGCGCCTCACGGCACAGCTCAAGCCCGGACGCCGACGGACTCTCGATACTGATCACAAGATCGCCGCTGTCCAGATGAATATGCACGCTGTCCAGAATACTGATGCGCGGAATTCGATCGTTAACGATCAGTTCCCGACCGGCACGAACCCACTCGAAATCGTAAGGCGGTACGGCTGTGATATCGCGTTCGCCACGGTTATCCAGATAGCGTACGTCCTGACCTGCGGCACTGAGTGACCAGCGAAACACACGAACATCCGTAATGCGTTCGCCGAACTGAAAACTGGCCAGCAGTCGGTTTTCAGACACGAGCAATTCCAGCAGTCGGGCATCACGGTAATAGGTATACAGCTCCGCGAAATCCTTTCGAAACAGCGGGTCATCCAGCCATGTCCCCTCCAGACCGAGAGGCCGGGCCTCGTAACCCTGTTCGCCCTCGCTCAAACGGTACAGCGTAAAAACGTCCTCGATCCGGGTTTCCACGTTGAGCCCGAGCGATACGTTGTAGCCAAACACCAGCTCCTGCCCGACACGGGCGATGTCTCTCGCAATGCAGTTGTTTTCCGTGCGCAGTCGAGTACGTCCCAGCACCTCCATGGAGCTGCAACCAAACACCTCAAGCCTCTGCGCGTTGAGCGTATCGACCTGTTGTGACAGGGTGTTGCCCTGCTCTTGCAGGCGCTTGAGCAATACTTCGTAGGCCCCGCTTTCAGTCACCGCCGTGTTAGACGCTTCCTGGGGCGGGTTTTCAAGCTGATCTTGGGACATGGGTCAATCCGGGTGGGCAGGTCACTTACGTGGAGAAGCGCCCGGCGGCGACACCGGGCGATGGAGAGGAGATTACTGGCCTTCGGCTCGACGCTCGGAAGACCGCTCACTGGCGACCTTGGCCAGCATGCCAAGCCCGGTCTGGATGACCTGAGCGGCAAGCGGACTGCTCTGGTTCAGGCCTTCGATAGCCTTGCCGACCGAAAGAGACTTCACGAACGAGTCGAACACGCCGTTATCTCCTCCACCCACAAACTGAATGCTGGCGTTGCTCATCGCAGCCGACAGCACTTCTGCCTGTTGTTCAGCGATTTTCTCGTTGGCCGCGATACCTGCCATGGTGATGTCGAACTGGTTTTGCAGGGCCAAACGGAACTCTTCATGCTCACGGGCGCTCCCCGTCAACTTCTGCATTGCTTCGAACTTCTCGGTCAGTCCGGCTGCCTCAGCCTCGAAACGCTTCTGCAAGACCTGGGCCTCGGCGGCGCCAACGTCCTGAATGGTCGCCGCTCGGGATTCTCCGATGGCCTTGTCTCCCGCAGCCTGGGACAGCAGGCGCTGCTTCAGCACCGCAGCTTCTGCCAGCCCTTCGCGCTCTATGGCTTCGGCTATCTGTACCCGAACACCTGCATCCGACTCGCCAATAGCCCGGTCCCCCTCGGCCTGGGACAACAGACGCTGCCGGAGTACCAGTGCTTCTGCCTGACCTTCACGCTCGGCGGCTTCTGCAATCTGCATGCGCACTTCGGCTTCGGCAAGGCCTGACGCGGCCTTCTCGGCACGCACACCCTCGGCTCGCTTGATCGCGGCCTGCGACTCACGCTCGGCCTTGCGCAGATCGGCATCGGCCAATGTCACCAACTCCTTGGCGCGGTACTCCGACACCACGGTATCGGCTTCGGCCTGTTTGACCAGACACACCAGATCGCGCTCGGCCTGAGCCTGGGCTTCGGTGAGGACAACGGTTTTCTTGCGATCCGCATCGGCGACCATGCGTAAGGTGGTTATCGCCTCTTCTTCCTGCGCCACGGTCTTTTCGACGATGACGCGTTCGCGGGTCACGCTGGCGATCTCGCCGCGCTTCTCCTCAAGCTGGCGGTCGCGCTCGATCCGGCTCAGCGATACCTCGCGCTCACGATCGACCTGCGCCAAGGCCTGGGCGCGAATGACGGTTTCCTTCTCGAGCATCACGACGCGTTCGCTGTTCTGGTTGGCGACGTCCACCTCGCGCTGATGATTGACCGCAGCGACATCAATGCGCTGCGCGGCGGCGATACGGGCCTCCTCGGCTCGCAGGTGTTCTTCGGATTGAACCTTGAGCGTCTCGGCTTGCTCGCGGGCGATCACCGACGCGACCTCACGCTTTTGCCGGGCCAGGGCATCCGCTTCCTGACGCTCCAGCGCCAGGCTTGCTTCGATGGTTTCGACGTTCTTCTTCTGAATCTTCAGTGCCTCGTCACGCTCAAGCTCATTGGTGATGACGTTGTGAACGGAAGTCAGCTCGGTAATCTTGCGAATACCCTCGGCGTCGAGAATGTTGTCCCGATCAAGCTCGACCTTGGGCGTTTGTTCCAGAAAGTCGATGGCCACGTCTTCGAGCACGTAGCCGGAAAGGTCCTGACCAATCACATTGACGATTTCATCGCGGAAGCGAACGCGATCCTCGAACAGCTCGACGAAGTCGAATTGCTTGCCGACGGTCTTCAGCGCTTCGGAAAACTTCGCATTGAACAGCTCGTTGACGGCCCCTTTGTCGGAGGCACGCTGAACGCCGATGGCCTTGGCGACCTTGAGCACGTCTTCGCGGGTTTCGTTGACCCGCAGAAAAAACGCCACGGTGATATCAGCCCGCATGTTATCCCGGCAAATCAACCCGCCCTTGCCTTTACGGTCGATTTCCAGGGTGATCACGCTGATCTTCATTTTCTCCATGAAGTAGAGGTAAGGCAGCACCATGGCTCCGGTGAAGTAGACCTTGGGGCGACTGGACAGATCATTGACGATCAACGCAGTGCCTTGTGGAACCTTGACGTAAAACGTCTTGATCAGTAACGCCAGGGCGATCAAGGCAAGAACTGCAACGCAGAGGACGATAAGAAATGGCAGGGCCATGTCCAGCATGCTGTATTACTCCGTTATGGGCTCAGCCCTGGAAATCCGATTCGCTGACGACAAGGTAGGCATGCTCGTCAGCAAGGTATTGAAGAAGCACGACCCGGTCATTGCGCTGAAACCCGGGAGTACTGAAGGTACGAACCTGAAGCAGCAGCCCTGCGCCGCCATCATTCAGCAGCGCTCGTCCGCTTTTGCAGGTCACGCTCTGGCTGGTGACGACCGCCACCTGTCCACAGACAGGCTTCGGCCCAGGCCCCTTGATCCGTCTGATAAGGGGCCTGAACAGGGCAATGATCAGCCGTGTAGATATCAACGCAACGGCCAAGGCCGTTAGCCCACTGACAAACCCCAGTGGGTAATAGAAAAAACCAAGCGCAAGTTGATCGATGAACAGCCGTTGGCTGAAGTAGCTCACCCACCAGCCTGAAACACTGATCAGCGTCAGCAGGATGGAGGGAGCCACACCCGACAGTCCCAGACGGGCGACCAGCCCCCTGCCCGATTCGACACTTGCATGGTCGTAAGCCGAAACAGCCTGCATGTCGATGTCGGCAGCGCCGTCGTCAAGAAGGCCAAAGCACACCAACAACCAGTAAACCAGGACGATGGCAACCAGCAGACTGAATATCACCACCGGAAACGATAGTGCTGTCTCGATAAAACGGGTCATGTCGCGATCCTTTCGACTCAGGCAGATTGATGCGGGCTGTTGCTCTTGATTCGCTGCAACACGGCATGCGCGCTGGAACTGTCCAAGATGATCCGGGCGTCGCGCAGCCGCTGCTCAAGATCGATGTCAGCCAGACTCGACGCCTCGTGCACCTCAAGGCGCGCTTCTGTCTCCAGTTGGCGCTGTCGTATGTCGTTCAGACCATCAGTGGCCTTGCGCAACCTGTCGGCCGAGTCGCCGCAGGAGGCCGACCAGATCCCCTGTGCCTGCTGCACACGTTCGGTGGTGCGCACCACTTCGACCTGCTGCCTGAGCGCAAGGAGCTTTTGCTCACTGACCCGCAAACCCGCACTCAGACTGCTGACTGCGGTGGCGTAGCCTTGGGCGATGCGGGCGTCTTCAACCATCAGCCTCTCCAGGTGACCGATGCGCGCAGCAATGTCCAGGGCAGCACTTTCGTCTTGCCCCTGAAGCGCTCGTTCGGCATCGCGGGTCAGCAATGCGACGCGCGCCTGGTTCTGGGTGAGTTGTCGTTTCGCGTGAAGATTTTTGGCCATGAGGCCGGCGAGGCTGGAACGGCTGACGTCGAGACGCTCCTGGGCGCTCTGAATCTCCTGATCGAGGATGTGCAGCGCCTGCCGGGCCATAATGACACCTGCTGCTTCGCTGGCACCGCCGCGCAAGGCAGTCACTATTTTCGTCCAGATACGGGCCACGACATTTTTCCTTCGGCACATTGCTCGAGCCCTGACAGCTCGGTAAACATCCGACGAAAGATGACATATGCGCCAACAGCGTTATGCCAGAACAGTCTTTTAAAAAAGTAAGAAACTTCCTCAGTTATTGAAATTCAATAAACGCCCCACCACATCTGTTTCAGGTACTTGCGTGGCCCGATAACTTTCAAACACTGCGATTGAGATTGAACCGGAGCAAAGGTCCGCGTCGAATACTCCGGGAAGTCGGGGCTGTTGCATCGCCGCATGATGATCATGCCGCGCGTTGCCTTGCTCATGGTGCCGGATGGATACGCAGATAACCTGCCCCTTTAGCGTATCGGGGTCTACCAGGTCCTTCAGACAGACTACACGGCTAAAATCCGCCCATAAAAAAGGCCCCGACAGGGGCCTTTCAGGTTGAAAGCATGTTCAATTTCTTGACCCGGTTCCCTGGGCAAGGCTGTACATCAGGAGCAGCAAATCATGATCGGGTTTCACTGATACCTGACTCTTGATCACGCGTGGCAAAGGGCAATGACCCTCCCCATGCTGGGCACTCAGGATCTTCGTTTCAGGCTGATGGAGCGCAGCCGTGGCAAGTGTTGCTGTCGCCAATGCCGCGAACACGAACAAACCTCTAGCCATTTCGAGCTTCATGACTCTAAACCTTTGATAGAGCTGCCAAACGCCGCTTGATAAAAGTAGACCAGCTTTTGCCAGTCTGCGGCGCTGAATGACGAATGGCGTTTGAGTTGCCTCATGTCGTGCTGTGCTGCTCCGTACGCCGTCCAGCGACGTCGTCCCTTCTCGAGATCAAGCAGGGCAACCTCGGCTCTCGCCTGTGTGCCTTCGCCTGTCACACGGACAAAGATATGCTTGCTGTACAGGCAGCTGTGCTGCCAGCGCCCCAGGTGCATGCGAGCCAGGGTCACGCCGATTTCGTTGAGCATCTGCTCGTAAAGCAGTTCGCCGTATTGCTCACGTCCGCCGCCTGAAACCCACTTGTCGAACTCTTCAAAACCGTCCAGCGCAACAGTGACCAGCAGCGCCCGCCACTCATTGCCTTCACTGCGTTCAGCGCCGCAAAAAACGATTTCCGGCACACCGACGCCCAGCCTGCGCAGGCCTTCCAGAGCGTCTCGCTCACGCAATACGGTAGGACGCCCCAGCGGATGCATCAGGCTGCGATAAATATGGCCGGTCTGGCGTTTGCTGTAGAGGGTTTGCCCGTCACCCGTGACAACCCGTTGCACACCACTTTCGCCGCCGCGACGCACGTTGGGCTCTTCAACCCATTCGCCACGCTGACTCCAAAAGTGATTGAACCCATTTTCACTGGGTTTTCCAACGGACTGTTTCGTGGACTGCAAACCCATATGCTTTACCTTTTACGCAATACATAGACACGCCACATGGCGTACATCGGCAGGAAATCCATTCGCTTCTGAATGCGAAAACCGGCCTGTTCAAATTCCGCTTCAGCAGTAGCAACCGGTAACACAAATCGGTTCTGGTAACTTTCCTGCCCATTTTTCTGCTGTCGGGCACTTTCAAGCCGTCTACGTTTCCAGGCTTTGAAATTGCCGTCGACCCATAGCGAAACGATCACGCTGTCACGGGTCACTCGCTGAAACTCCCGCAATAGAGCCATGCGGTCACTGGACTGCCCAACATGGTGCAGCAGACGCATGCAAAAGATGCTGTCGACCGCGTTATCGGGCAGATCAATCGCGAAAGCAGATGTCTGCAAGGGTTGTACCCTTTTCACCACATCAGCGGGTTGAGACTCACACGCGGTGCGCAGCATGTCTGCAGAATTGTCGGCACCGATGATCGAACGGTTAGGCTTTTCAGCCAACATGGGCCAGAAACGTCCTGCGCCACACGGCAGATCCAGCACCAGACCGGGATCACCTGCCAATTGCAGCGCCTTTCTGGCCAATTGTTCATCACGGTAATGCGACAGCTTGCGCCACAAACCATCCTGATGCTTTTCCAGATACTGACGGGCATGCGCCTTGTCGTACTTACGGGAAAACTCAAGCTCTATACGCTCGCTCATGGGAGCATCTCCTGACGTTGATGCCGGCTAACTTAGTGAGTCAGCCGTCACCGTCAGGTCATCTCAATGTGAAAAAAATGTCACATTGGCCCAGAAGATGTTTCGAGATTTTACATAGACTTGCGCGTGATGTCCCTGACGCCCGATGACTCAGACAATTCTTCGACGCATGGCAGGCTGGCTGCCAGCGTCGAATCATCGACCTGATTCAGGCCTTGGGAAGGAAGAGCGTGACCTTGAAACGGCAGCCGTGGGGTTCCATTGGCGTCAGGTCGACGCTCCAGCCCTGATTGGCACAGATGCGCTGCACCAGGGAAAGTCCCAGGCCGAGACCCTCGCCACGCTGCTCGTTGCCGCGCACGAAGGGCTCGAACATGGCTTCGCGCTTTTCTTCCGGGATGCCCACGCCACTGTCCTCGACCATGAAGCCCTCCTCCTGCAAGGTGAGCGTGATGAAACCATGGTCGGTGTAATGCAGCGCGTTGCGCAGCAGGTTGCCCATGACGGCGTGCAGGAAGGTTGCGTTGTAGCGGATTTCAGACACCTGGTCATCCGGCGGCGGGTTGTAGATCAGTTGCAGGCCTTTGCCTTCGATAGGATCGCGCCACTGCGAGATCAGTTGCTCGGCAACCCCCACCAATGTAGCCTTGGGCGTCATGGCCGGGTCTTCGCGCTGGGTGCGGGCAAGCATGAGGAAGGTCTGCACCAGGTCACGCATCTCTTCGCAGGCGCGACCGATACGCTCGACCTGGCGGCGTGCACGCTGATCGAGTGCAGGGTTTTCCAGCAGCAGCTCACAAGAACTGGCCAATACCATCAAGGGCGTGCGCAGTTCATGACTGACGTCGCTGGTAAACATCCGCTCACGAATCAGGGCCTGCCTCAGCCGTCCCAACGTGGCGTCGAACGCCACTGCCAGTTCACCCACTTCATCGGCCGCGTAGTCAGGCGCCAGAGGTGGCGCAAGACCCAATAACTGATCGCGGTGACGAACCTGCCGGGCCAGGCGCACGACCGGTGCCATCACCCGTCGGGCCAACACCCAGCCAAGGAACACAGCCAGCGCCAGTGCCAGCACAAAGCCCACCAGCACCACCGCGAACAGCACACGCTCGCGCTCCTCGAAATCGCTTTGGTCCTGCAACAGGGCGTAGTGACGGCCATCGACCACTTCGATCATCGCGTGATAGGACAGCGGCCCGCGAAACACCTCGTGAAAGCCAGGTTCAAGGTGACGCAGGTCTTTGGGCAGGTCGAAATCGCCCGGGCCATTGGTGAAGTAGAACAGTTGGTCAGGCTTGGGGCGGTGACTCCAGTCGCTGACGCTGTCCATCAGCATCAGGCGGTTGAGGTCGCCGCCAAGGCCTGCGGAAATCAGTTTTTCTTCGACCAGGTGGACGGTGGAAATAATGCCGATTGCGAAGGATCCGGCGACCAGCGCACTCATCAGTGCAAACGCGATGATGATCCGCTGAGCAAGGCTCTGTTTAAACTCCATCCCGGCCCTCGGCCAAGCGGTAGCCCACACCATGAACGGTTTGCAGCAATGGCTTGGAAAACGGTTTGTCGATCACCTGACGCAACTGATGCACGTGACTGCGCAGGCTGTCGCTGTCAGGGCAATCGTCACCCCACAGCGCTTCTTCGAGAATTTCACGGCGCAGCACGTGCGGGCTCTTCTGCATCAGCACAGCGAGCAGTTTGAGCCCGACCGGGTTGAGTTTGAGCATCCGTCCTTCGCGCGTCACTTCCAGCGTGTCCAGGTCGTAGATCAGATCGGAAACCTGCAAGGTACGGCGGCCTCCACCCTGGGCACGGCGCAGAACGGCTTCGATACGCGCCGCCAGCTCAGACAGGGCAAAGGGCTTTAGCAGATAGTCATCGGCACCGGAGCGGAAACCCTGCAGCCGGTCATCCAGTTGGTCACGTGCGGTGAGCATGATCACCGGCGTGTCGCGGCGGGCGTCTTCGCGCAGTCGCTTGCACAAGGTATAGCCGTCGATGCCGGGCAGCATGATGTCCAGCACGATCAGGTCGTAGTGTTCGGTGGCAGCCAGATGCAGTCCCGAGAGGCCATCCTGTGCGCAATCGACGGTATAGCCCTTCATGCCCAGGTAGTCGGCCATGTTTGCCAGGATGTCGCGGTTGTCTTCAACCAGAAGAATTCGCATGGAGCACTCTCATATGCAATTTAGGCTGGCGCAGCTTAAGACGAAGTGGGCCTCAGGGCCAGCGCCGTAAATGGCCTAACGATTTTTTCACCCAGGATTGACAACTCCCATGACACACTTCGAAACAAACTGTCGCGTTCGCTGACTGCGGCCTGTGTTCCACCGAACTGGATTTGCCATATTGAAAGCCGTCTCTGCGCCCTACTCCCGTCCGCTTAACCTTTGGATCTATCTGGGCATCCCTGCCCTCACTGCCTTGATACTGGCGCTGCTGGAACTGACGTCCGTAGACATGGACCTCGCCAAGATGGCCTTCGACCCTGCGACCGGCGAATTCATCGGCAAGCACAGCTATTTTCTGGAGAACGTGCTGCATGATCGCGCCAAGCAGTTGGTCATCGCATTGGGACTTCTGGCGCTGATCAGCTTCGCGGCTTCGTTCAAGGTCGAACGACTGATCCCGTGGCGTCGCGAACTGGGTTGCCTGGTGCTGTCCATGGCGCTTTCGACCGCGTTCGTCACGCCGGTCAAGGTAGTGACCTCAGTGCAGTGCCCGTGGAGCCTGACCGATTTTGGCGGAAAGGAAACGTACAGCGAGCTGCTCAGTCCGCGTCCGGCCACTGACAAACCCGGCCGCTGCTGGCCTGGCGGTCATGCGGCAACCGGGTTTACCCTGTTCGCACTGTTCTTCATGCTGCGCGACCGCAAACCACATCTGGCCAAGGCGGGACTGGTAGTAGCGTTCAGCCTGGGATCGATCTTTTCAGTGGGCCGCATGCTGCAAGGCGCGCACTTTCTGTCGCATAACATCTGGACGGCTGTGTTTTGCTGGCTGATTTGTCTGGGGGTCTATTACTTTGTGTTGTACAGGCCCGCACCTAAACCGGATGCGCTATCTACCACCCGGCTATCGCGCTGACCGGGTAGCAGCAGATACCCAGGCTGACTGAAATCAACTCATAAAAAAACCCCGCACAAGGCGGGGTTTTTTATGGGTACAGCCTAAGCGGTAAAGCTGGCTTACATCATGCCGCCCATACCACCCATGCCGCCCATGTCCGGCATGCCGCCGCCTGCTGGCTTGTCGTCAGCCACGTCAGCGATCATCGCTTCGGTGGTGATCATCAGGCTGGCAATCGAGGACGCTGCCTGCAGAGCAGAGCGAGTGACCTTGGCCGGGTCCAGGATACCCATTTCGATCATGTCGCCGTACTCGCCGGTAGCAGCGTTGTAACCGAAGTTACCCGAACCCTGCTTGACCTTGTCGACCACAACGCTTGGCTCGTCGCCGGAGTTGGCAACGATCTGGCGCAGAGGTGCTTCGACTGCGCGACGCAGCAGAGCGATACCGACGTCCTGATCGGCATTGTCGCCTTTCAGACCTTCGATGGCCTGCAGGGAGCGAACCAGCGCTACGCCACCGCCAGGTACCACGCCTTCTTCGACGGCTGCGCGGGTTGCGTGCAGGGCGTCTTCAACGCGGGCTTTCTTCTCTTTCATTTCAACTTCGGAACCGGCACCGACCTTGATCACCGCAACGCCGCCCGACAGCTTGGCCAGACGCTCTTGCAGTTTCTCTTTGTCGTAGTCGGAGCTGGTGTCGCCGATTTGCTGGCGGATCTGAGCGATGCGCGAGTCGATGTCGGATTTGACGCCAGCACCATCGATTATGGTGGTGTTTTCTTTGTTCAGCACGACGCGCTTGGCATTACCCAGGTGTTCCAGGGTAGTGGTTTCCAGGCTCAGGCCGATCTCTTCGGAGATAACGGTACCGCCAGTCAGGACGGCGATGTCCTGCAGCATGGCCTTGCGACGGTCGCCGAAACCTGGAGCCTTGACGGCTGCAACTTTCACGATACCGCGCATGTTGTTCACAACCAGCGTCGCCAGGGCTTCGCCTTCAACGTCTTCGGCAACGATCAGCAGTGGACGACCGGCCTTGGCGACAGCTTCCAGAACCGGCAGCATTTCGCGGATGTTGGAGATCTTCTTGTCAACCAGCAACAACAGCGGGCTGTCCAGCTCGGCAACCATGGTGTCCGGCTTGTTGATGAAGTACGGGGACAGGTAACCGCGGTCGAACTGCATGCCTTCAACGACAGACAGTTCGTTTTCCAGACCCGAACCTTCTTCAACGGTGATAACGCCGTCTTTGGTCACTTTTTCCATGGCTTCGGCAATGATGTCGCCGATGGAGTGATCAGAGTTGGCCGAGATGGTGCCGACCTGGGCGATAGCCTTGGTGTCGGTGCATGGCTTGGACAGCGACTTGAGCTGAGCAACGATGGCGATGGTCGCCTTGTCGATGCCGCGCTTCAGATCCATCGGGTTCATGCCGGCAGCGACGGCTTTCAGGCCTTCGTTGACGATGGCCTGAGCCAGAACGGTAGCGGTGGTAGTACCGTCGCCAGCGTCATCGTTGGCACGGGAAGCAACGTCTTTGACCAGCTGCGCGCCCATGTTTTCGAAACGGTCTTTGAGTTCGATTTCCTTGGCAACCGATACACCGTCTTTGGTGATAAGCGGAGCGCCAAAGCTCTTCTCGATGATGACGTTACGGCCTTTTGGACCCAGGGTCGCTTTTACTGCGTCAGCCAGGACGTTTACACCGGCGAGCATTTTTTTGCGGCCAGAATCGCCGAATTTAACTTCTTTAGCAGCCATGATCATTATTCCTTGAATACTTTGTAGTAACGGAAATCAGTGCGAACACTCAGCCTTCGATAACAGCGAGAATTTCGTTCTCGCTCATCACCAGCAGGTCTTCGCCATCTACTTTCACAGTGTTGCTGCCGGAATAAGGGCCAAACACCACTTTGTCACCCACTTTCACGGCCAGCGCACGTACTTCACCGTTGTCCAGCACGCGGCCGGTACCCACAGCGACGATCTCGCCACGGTTCGGCTTTTCAGCAGCCGAACCTGGCAGAACGATACCGCCGGCAGTTTTGGTTTCTTCTTCGCTGCGACGGATTACGACGCGGTCATGCAGAGGACGAAGCTTCATTGTCGATCTCCTGATTAGAGTTGTTGAGCATCCGGTGAATGCACCGGCCTGTTATACATTCCGGACTTGCCGGTTACGGTTCGACGGGCGAACCGCAGAATACGGTCTGGCAATCAGGCCAGAAACCTTGCGGTGACCCATACATAAGGGCGAGCAAGACTATTACAAGGCTTGGGCAAGAAAATTTTTACACACGGAGACGCACCACAAACGAGCGCGGCACCCGAAGGTGCCGCGCTGCAATGCTCTGGCGATCACTTGTCGCGGTGTTCGAATTCGCCCTCGATTACGTCAGGCTCGCGGGTCGGCTGGTGAATCGCATGGGGACGACCACCTGCCGCATCCTGATTGGCGCGCGTCTGCAGATCATCGGCAAAAGCCCGCTGGCGCATGGCTTGAGCCTCAGCGCGCTGGCGAACCTTGTTGATCAGCAGCCGACGCGTCACCGGCAACAGGCAGATCACACCCAGAATGTCACTGATGAAGCCTGGCAATAGCAGCAAACCACCGCCGACAGCCACCATCAGGCCTTCGAGCATTTGCTGCGCAGGCAGCTCGCCGCGCGACAGGCTTTCACGGGCGCGCAGCGCCGTTGCAAAACCCGCCACACGCATGACAAAAAGCCCAAGCATCGACGTCGCCAGGACCAACAGGAATGTCCAGAGAAAACCAATGGACATACCGACCCGAACCAGAATGAACAGTTCGAGTACCGGAAAGAGTAAGAACATCAGCAAAAAAACACGCATCAAATCAGTTCCTCAGCGCAAGGGTGCCTTGCAAGTAGACCGTATGTGATGTCAGAAAGTCGTTAATTCAAGCGTGTTGCGCTTCAATTACCGGCCATTGTTGGGCGTGAGCCAGCTGGACCAAGGCTTCGCGGACTTGTGTCGGTGTATTACAAGGCTCGCTGAACGCCAGCCAATGCAGGCTGTGGCCGATGCGCAGGTGCATGCCTTCGCTGTCGATGCCGACCAGTTGCGCAGGCTCGGTGCGCGGCAGATCCGCTAATTCGACGTAATGGGCAATCGCCTTGGCGTGGTCCTGATTCATATGCTCGACCATGCCGGTTTCTATCTTGCCTGCAAACGGGTTGGCCAGCGCGATCTCGTCCAGCCAATGAATGGCACCGAAACCGCCTATATAACGATAGCGCACCGGTTCCAATACCCAGAAGTCAAAGTCGTGGGCGGTGTGGTAGCTCTGCGACTCGGGGAAAAACCGGTAATAACGCAGGGCGGCAGCCGCGATCACGTCTGGATCGCTGAGCTTGCATGCCTGGGCCAGCACCGTCACGCGACCGACTGCCTGAACATCCTCAGCGCCACGCTCACCCACCAGCAGCGAGCACTTGGGCTCCAGCGTCAGGTTGTGGGTGTGCTGGGCGATGCGACTGATCAGGATGAGCGGCCGCCCCTGATCATCCAGGCAGTACGGCACGACCGATCCGAACGGGTAGCCCGGCATGGATTTGGAATGGGTGGACAGTACGCCCCTGTACTCCTTGAGCAGCAGGTGGCGGGCGGGCTTAGAGGCTTTCGCGCTCATCTTGTGACTCCTTATAACGTTTTCGTCAAACGGAAGACGAACGCGCGGAAACAGAATATAACGTGCTCTGGGCATGGCCTCCGGACTCGCAGCGAGTCAGCGAAGCCATCAAGATGATCCGTTGATTGGGCACGCACATGGAATTGAAAGACAAGTTAATAATAATCACCGGCGGTGGCCAGGGTCTGGGCCGCGCCATGGCTGAATACCTGGCTGGCAAGGGTGCAAACCTGGCGCTGGTGGATCTGAATCAGGAAAAGCTCGATCAGGCCGTTGCCGCCTGTGAGGCACAGGGCGTGAAGGCCCGGGCCTATCTGTGCAATGTGGCCAATGAAGATCAGGTTGTGGACACTGTGAACAAGGTGGCCGAGGATTTCGGAACCATTGATGGCCTGGTCAACAACGCAGGCATCCTGCGCGACGGCCTGCTGGTCAAGGTCAAGGACGGCGTGATGACCAAGCTGAGCCTGGCGCAGTGGCAGTCTGTGATCGACGTCAACCTGACCGGTGTTTTCCTGTGCACCCGTGAGGTGGCGGCGAAAATGATCGAGCAGAAGAGTCAGGGCGCGATCATCAACATCTCGTCGATTTCACGGGCGGGCAATATCGGCCAGACCAACTATTCGGCCGCCAAGGCCGGTGTTGCGGCAGCGACTGTGACCTGGGCCAGGGAACTGGCGCGCTACGGCATTCGGGTGGCGGGCGTTGCGCCAGGCTTCATCGAAACCGAGATGACCGGCAGCATGAAGCCCGAGGCGCTGGAGAAGATGACATCGGCCATCCCGCTCAAACGCATGGGCAAGCCGGACGAAATCGCCCACTCTGTGGCATACATTCTGGAAAACGATTATTTCAGCGGGCGCATCCTGGAGCTGGATGGCGCGATGAGGATCTAGCAGTCTGGCTGACGGGCAAGCGACGCCGCCTGAGCGTGCGTCGCCTGCCAATCGCTTACCAGCTGACGCCGAAGCCTGCGGTGTAGCGTGTCTTGTCGACATCGCCGTTGCTGGAGCCGCTGATGATGTTTTTCTCGGCCTTGACGTTGAGCGATGCCCAGTCGGTGACCTTGTAGCGCAGTCCCGCCTCGACATCGGCCGAATAATCGGCAACGCCGCTCAAAGGCTTGCCCAGTTCGCCGTTGGTGAAGAACTCGACCTTTTTACCGATCAGGTAGCGGTTGTAATCCCAGGTGCCGGCCACCGAGTAAAAGTTCTCTTTCTCGCCGTTGGAGAATTCGAAATCGGTGCGGTTGAGCAGTGCTCCCACCTTGAACGCGCCCAGCTCATCATCCCAGAACTGATAGCCAGGACCGGTACCCACGGTGCGCTGGCGAGACAAGTCTTCGATCTTGTCGCGCTTGTAGGTGATGCGCGCGTCCCAGAAGAATTTCTCGGTCAGGAAGCGGTCCAGCGAGTACTCGGCGCTCCAGTTATCGGTGCCAACAGCATCGTCGGTCGTCTCGCGGTTGTAATCGCCCTTGGCGTTATGACGCCATTGACCATGACGTGCCGAAGTCTTGAAGGCGATGTTGTAATCATCGGTATCGTTCTCGGCCTGCTGGAAGTCCAGCGCAGCATCGATATTGCCCTTCCACACCAGATCGGTAATGACCGGCTTGGGCTTGATGATCTGCTGAATGCTCGCCAGCTCGACCGTCTTGGGTGCCTCGCCATTGGCCAGTACGACCTTGCCGTCATCGGACGCTTTCAACGACTTGGCGACCTCACCCTGATACTGATCCTGCTTGACCAGCAGCGGTTGATCGCTTTCAAGCGTCTTGACCTGTTTCCAGTCCAGCGGGATGGCGCCGCCGTACTCGGTCTGCAGCAGCAGTTTGCCGCCGTCGAAAACCTTGATGGTACCGGTCAGCCGGTCACCGTTCTTCAACCAGACGGTGTCAGCGAGCAAAGGAGTGGAAACGGTAGTGATTGCAAGGCACAGAAGAGTTCTGGACAACATAAGCGAGTACTGGGCTCTGTTTGGCGGAATCGGGC
This sequence comes from Pseudomonas triticifolii, assembly GCF_014358015.1. GTDB lineage: Bacteria > Pseudomonadota > Gammaproteobacteria > Pseudomonadales > Pseudomonadaceae > Aquipseudomonas > Aquipseudomonas triticifolii. Next base: position 95,484 of record NZ_JACONV010000011.1, read on the forward strand.
ATCATTGCGCTGGAGGACGTCAAGGCAATCCGTGGACCGCCGGGAACAGGTAACACTGACCGTATGATCCGTCCGTAGTTCCAGGGAACGACAATCAATCTCGTTTTATACAGGATAAACGCGTGACCGACGCTGTTTCAGAACAAAATGACCCAAGCGGATTATCCCCTGCCGACATACGGCGCACGGCACTCTACCTGACGCTCGCCCAGGTGCCGGAAGGCAAGGTGGTCAGCTACGGGCATCTGGCCGAGTTGGCCGGGCTCGGCAAGGCCGCCCGCTGGGTAGGCCGGACCTTGAGCCAGTTGCCCGAGGGTTCTTCACTGCCCTGGCATCGGGTGATCGGTGCCGGTGGCAGACTCAGTCTGCCCCTTGGAACGCCTTCGGGCGACGAACAGCGTGCCCGTTTACGTGCCGAAGGCCTTACCATTCTGAACAATCGGGTTGATATGCAGCGTCATGGCTGGCGCCCCACGTAGTTCAACGGTTAGAGTGCGCCCTTTGTTTTCGTAACCTGAGGCAGATTCCAGCCCATGCCCCGTAAAACCTGGCGCGCCGCGCTCGCTGCCTATGCCAGCCCATCGACTTTAGTGTTGCTGCTGCTCGGATTCGCTGCGGGCATGCCTTACATGTTGGTCTTCTCAACGTTATCCGTATGGTTGCGCGAGGCAGGTGTCGCTCGTGAAACCATCGGCTATGCGAGCCTCATCGGCCTTGCTTATGCCTTCAAGTGGGTCTGGTCACCGCTGCTCGATCAGTGGCGCCTGCCGTTGCTGGGTAAACTGGGACGACGCAGGTCCTGGCTTGTTCTCTCTCAAACACTGGTGATTCTCGGCCTGATTGGCATGGGCTTCTGCGATCCGCAGCAGCACCTGTCGTGGCTGATCGCGATTGCAGTGGTCGTGGCGTTTTCCTCTGCGACCCAGGACATCGCCATCGATGCCTATCGCCTGGAAATCGCTCAGGACACCCAGCAGGCAGCACTGGCGGCCAGCTACATGTCCGGCTACCGCGTCGCTGCATTGCTCGCCACGGCAGGCGCGCTGTATTTTGCCGAGGGCTTTGGCTCGACCGGTTTTGCCTATAAGCATTCGGCATGGACCGGCACGTATGTATTGTTCGGCCTGCTGATGCTGCCCGCGCTGATCACCACTCTGGTCATGCGCGAGCCACCCGTGCCGTTGCGTACCCAGCTCTCGGCCGCGCGCTACGGCTTCACGCATCAACTGGCCTCGGTCTTCGTGCTCATCGTGCTGCTCGTCTCGGTCCCGGCGATGTTCACCCAGCTTTACAACACCGACTTCGCCAGCGTGTTGTTCGAAGGCACCAGCTGGATGGACCTGCTGCTGGAGGACCGGGCGTTTCTGCGCTCCATCCTTTACACGCTGCTCACCATCGGCTGCCTGTCTTCGATGGGCCGGCGTGGCCTGGCACCGGTCCTGACACCGATAAACGACTTCATCATGCGCTACCGCTGGCAGGCGCTGTTGCTGCTGGGCCTGATCGCGACCTACCGAATGTCGGACACGGTCATGGGGGTCATGGCCAACGTGTTCTATATCGATCAGGGCTTCACCAAGGATCAGATCGCCAGTGTCAGCAAGATTTTCGGGCTGATCATGACGCTGCTGGGCGCAGGTGTCGGCGGCCTGTTGATCGTCCGTTTCGGCATCATGCCCATCCTGTTCATCGGCGGCCTCGCGTCGGCATCGACCAATATTCTGTTCCTGCTGCTGGCGGACATGGGGCCGAATATCAGGATGCTGATCCTGACCATTTCACTGGACAACCTCAGCTCAGGACTCGCGACCTCTGCGTTCGTGGCCTATCTGTCGAGCCTGACCAACCTCAAGTTCTCGGCCACCCAATACGCCCTGCTCAGCTCGATCATGCTGCTGCTGCCGCGCCTGATCGGTGGTTATTCGGGCGTGATGGTGGAGAAGTTCGGTTATCACAACTTCTTCCTGATCACGGCCCTGTTGGGTGTCCCGACGCTGATCATGATCATCCTGCAGTGGAGCCGGGAAGCACGGACCGCCAAGGCCGAGGAGCCGGTCGACACACCGACCATCGAAAAGCCTTGAGCACGATCAGGGCCGAAGGCTCGGAGACATCGAGAAGAAATGAATAGCGTCAGCAAAACGCATCCTGCTCACCACATTACCCTTGCGCTGATTGGCCTGGGGATCTGGGTACCCGTTCTCGGGGTCGCCTTGTGCCTGTATGTGCTCAGGACCGCCAGCGGCCTGGGCATGGGTGGGCCGGCTGTTGTCGGCACCATTTTCTCGCTCCTGAGCGTAGAACTCGCCGCCACCGTGCTACTGCTCATCTACGCATTCCGGGCAAAGCCATGGAAGCGTGTCAAAAGCGTTCGGATCGGCTTTTACGTGCATGCGCTGGGGGCGGGCGTCAGCGCAGTTCTGGTTCTTGTGTTCGTTATCGCCATGATGATGTCACGCAACGGCGCTCAGTGAGCCATGGCCTGACGATCGCGCGCAGCGCCCTCAAACGCGTTAGGATGGCCCAAATTTTTCTGACTGCCTGGCACACCGGCCGGCACCCTCACCTGCTTAAGGACTGGAATTGAACACCGCAAAAAAGACAGGCTTCAACCAATACCTGCTGCTGGCCCTGATCGGCCTTGGAGTCTGGGTGCCCGTTGTCTGGACCGCGCTGGCGTTTTACGCTTCAAGCGCCGAGTCGCCAATGAAGGTAGGCAGCGCGATTGTCCTGCTTGGCCAGCTGGAAATCTTCGCAATCATTTTTCTGGTGATCTACGCGTTCTGCTTCAAGCCGTGGAGGCTCTCGACGACAGCGCGCCTCGGGTTCTTTTTCAACGTGCTGGGGGCAGCTGTCGCAGCTGTCGGCATCATCGTTGCGCTGGCAAACATGTAGCCCACCCCGGCGCCATCAAAAAAGCCCTGACGCTCATGCGCCAGGGCTTTTTCGTTTCCCGGTAAAGCAACCGCGCAGGATTACTCCTGAACGACCCGCATCATCCGCTGTGGAGCCGGGATATCGATACCCGCGTTTTTCAAACGATCACGCGCCTCGATGTTGAAGAACGACACCACATCACCGAAGTCGCCAGTCTTGGTCCAGACCCGCAACGACAGCGTGATCGCGTTTTCGCCCAGCGCCGCCACCACGGCCTGCGGGGCCGGGTCTTCGAGCACACGCGGGTCCTTGGCCATGTCCAGCAGGACCTGCAACGCCTGTTTCAGATCTGCATCGTGGCTGACACCGATGTCGAACACAACCTTGCGGGTCGGCTGACGGTTGGTGTTGGTGATGATGCCGTTGGACAGGTTGCCGTTAGGCATGATCACGGTGCGGTTGTCGCCGGTACGCAGCACCGTGTGGAAGATCTGGATGCTGTCGACCGTTCCTGACACACCCTGCGCTTCGATCCAGTCGCCGATGCGGAACGGACGAAACAGCAGAATCAGCACGCCACCGGCAAAGTTCGCCAGACTGCCCTGCAATGCCAGACCAATCGCCAGACCGGCAGCACCGATGGCCGCCACGAATGACGTGGTTTCGACGCCGATCATCGACGCGACACTGACCACCAGCAGAATCTTCAGAATGATGTTGGCCAGGCTGCTGACGAAGCCTTGCAACGCCAGGTCCGCGTGACGCAACGCCAGCAGGGCGCCGAGCTTGCCGGTCAGTCTGTTGATCAGCCACCAGCCGATGCACAGCGTGACCAGTGCCAGAAGCAGACGGCTGCTGTACTGCATGATCATCGGAATCCAGGCCTGCGACGCTTGCCACAAGTGACCGACTTCTGCGTTTAAATCCATCTTTCTCTCCTTAACCTGACGAACTGGTGTCGATAACCACCAAGGCTTTCAACTCGACACCCAGGGCGATTCGGACTGGCCAGGCAACTCAGGGTTCCCCGGCGATCACTGCAATTCGTCAGTCGCGGAAGTTATTGAACTGCAGCGGCATGCCCGAATCGTAGGCGCGCAGCGTAGCGATGGCTTCCTGCAGGTCGTCGCGCTTCTTGCCGGTCACACGGACCTGCTCACCTTGAATCGCGGCCTGAACCTTGAGCTTGGCTTCCTTGATGTGAGCGACGATTTTCTTCGCCAACTCCTTGTCGATGCCTTCACGCAGTACCACTTCCTGCTTCATCAGTTTACCGGAGGCATAGGCGTCCTTGATTTCCAGGCATTTGGCGTCGATCTTGCGCTTGACCAGTGCCAGCTTGAGGATCTCGATCATGGCTTCCAGCTGAAAGTCGGCTTCGGCGGTCAGGCTGACGGTCAGTTCCTTGAACTCGAACGTCCCCTTCCCTTTCAGGTCGTAGCGACGGTCCAACTCTTTGATGGCGTTGTCGACGGCATTCGTGACTTCGTGTTTATCCAATTCGGACACTACGTCGAACGAGGGCATGTATGTTCTCCAATTGAACGGCGCGCACGACAATCAACGGCGCGCATGACTTGACGGTATGAAAGAACGCTCATTATAACGAGACTTTTCCGGCCTTCACTGTGAGCCTTTCATGTCCAATACTGATTTCATTGCTCCAAGGCCGCTTTTGTCCTTCAAGGTCAATAGCTGATGACTACGACCTGGCACGTGCTGGGCGCAGGCAGCCTGGGCAGTCTGTGGGCCACGCGGCTGGCGCGGGCGAACGTGCCGGTGCGTCTGGTGCTGCGTGACGCGGCTCGCGTGGCTGCGTATCAGGCCAGCGGTGGCGGCCTGACCTTGATAGAAAACGATGTGCCCCGTTCGTTCCCGATACCTGCGCAACCCCTCGACGCGGCAGAGCCGATCACACGGCTGCTGGTCGCTTGCAAGGCCTACGATGCCGAGCAGGCAGTGGCGCAACTGGCGCACCGCCTCACCACCGATGCAGAAATCATCCTGTTGCAGAACGGCCTGGGCAGCCAGGACGCTGTTGCAGCGCAGGTGCCCCATACGCGATGTGTATTTGCATCAAGCACAGAAGGTGCGTTTCGCAAAGCTGACTGGCAGGTGGTGTTTGCCGGTCATGGCTTCACGTGGTTGGGCGATGTCTCGAATCCTGCCCCGCCCTCGTTCCTGCACGACCTGCAAACCAGCGCGATCCCCCATGAATGGACCCCGGACATTCTCACGCGCCTGTGGCGCAAGCTGGCGCTCAATTGCGCGATCAACCCGCTGACGGTGCTGCACGATTGCCGCAACGGTGGACTGCTAGAGCATCACTGCGAAGTGTCCACGCTGTGTGCCGAGCTGACTGACCTGCTGCACTGCTGCGGCCAGCCAACTGCCGCAGCAGACCTGCACAGCGAAGTGTTAAGGGTCATCAACGCCACGGCGGCCAACTTCTCTTCGATGTATCAGGACGTTGCTCACCAGCGGCGAACCGAAATCAGTTATTTGCTGGGCTACGCCTGCGCGGCAGCAGAGCGTCATCGCTGCCCGGTACCGCATTTACAGCAACTGCAGACACGTCTGGTCACGCATCTGGCAAGCAAGGGTTTGCGTACTGACTAGCCCGCGCTACCCTGCTGGCTCCACCTGCCATTGCGACTCGCCCCATGCCCTTGCGCCAACGCCTGGAAAACCTGCCTGTCGGCCAGAAGCTGCTGGCCGCCCTGCTGGTTCTGATGACCACCGTGCTGCTGGTTGCCAACCTGACCTTCATCAGCGCGGCCTATTACATTTCTCAGGAAGCCATGGCGCCGCAGGCACTGCAGACCATCGGTCGCCTGATCAGCAGCGCCAACCTTAATGAAAATGCGCTGAATTCACCTGACGACGCACGCGCTCTGCTCCGGGAGTTGAAAAGCTACGGCCCGTTACGCGCGGCAGCCATTTACGACAATGACGGCCAGCGGCTGGCACAGGTGCAACAAGGCGAAAGTCTGGAACTGCCGCATCACTTCAAGGACCTCGAAAGCTGGCGTCTGACCGAGTTTCGCAGCACGCAGGTGATTACGGTGCCCAAGCAAGACCAGCCACCTGGCCACCTGCTGCTGGTCGCCAGCAGCGAACTGCCGCCTGCGTTTTATACCGGCACCCTGACCGCCAGCCTGGGCATTCTGGTGTTCAGCGTCCTGTTGTGGCTGGTGGTGGCGCGACAGATTCGTCGCCTGATCACAGAGCCCATCTATCAGTTGGAAGAACTGTCCCGCCAGGTAACCCGCGAAGAAAACTACGCGCTGCGGGCCGAGCCCGGCAACGAGGACGAAATCGGCAGTCTGGCCGAGGCCTTCAACACCATGCTGTCGCGCATCGAAGCACGGGAGCAGCAGCTCAAACGCGCCCGCGACGACTCTCAGGAAGCCTACGACCAGGCGCAAGGCATGGCCGAGGAAACCCGTCACACCAACCGCAAACTGGAGCTGGAAGTTCAGGTCCGCAGCAAGATCGAAAAGAAGCTCACCGGGTTTCAGAACTACCTCAACAGCATCATCGACTCCATGCCATCGGCCATGATCGCGCTGGATGAGCAGCTTTACGTGACCCAGTGGAATCAGGAAGCCAGCGCGCTTTCGGGCACGACCCTGGACGAAGCGATGAACCAGCCGATCTTCATCGCGTTCGAGCCAATGCGCTCGTTCCTGCCGCAGATCAAGCAGACCGTCGAACGGCACAGCGTCACCAAGATCGAGCGCGTGACCTGGATCAAGAACGAAGAGCCGAGCCATTACGCGCTGACGTTTTACCCGCTGACCGGCGACGCAGGCCGTGGCGTGGTAATCCGCATCGACGACATCACCCAGCGCATCTCGCTGGAAGAAATGATGGTGCAGTCGGAAAAAATGCTGTCTGTCGGCGGACTGGCAGCGGGCATGGCGCACGAAATCAACAATCCGCTGGGCGCGATCCTGCATAACGTGCAGAACATTCGGCGACGTCTGTCGCCGGACCTGCCCAAAAACATCGAGCAGGCCGAAACCGATGGCATCGACCTTGCGGTAGTGAACCACTACCTGACCAGCCGCGAGGTGCCGCAATTGCTGGATGGCATTCAGCAGGCGGGCGCACGCGCGGCGAAGATTGTCAGCCACATGCTTAACTTCAGCCGCCTGAGCAACCGTCAGTTATCGCCTTGCGAGCTGCAGGCCCTGATCGATCAAGCGGTGGAGATCGCCAGTAACGACTTCGACCTGACCATCGGATTCGACTTCAAGGGCCAGCACATCATTCGTCAGTTCGACCCGGAACTGGGGCCTGTACCGTGCATTGCCAACGAGCTGGAACAAGTGCTGCTGAACCTGTTGAAAAACGCTGCACAGGCCATTCACCAGCGTGCCGACAGCGAGGAGCCAGGGCGCATCATCCTGCGCACCCGGCTCAATCCGCCGTGGGCCGAGATTCAGGTGGAAGACAACGGCATCGGCATGTCCGAAAGCGTGCGCAAACGGACGTTCGAGCCGTTTTTCACCACCAAGGAAATCGGCCAGGGCACCGGACTGGGATTGTCGGTGTCGTACTTCATCATCACCAACAACCACAAAGGCCAGATGGAAGTGCAATCTTCCGTCGGCAGCGGAACCTGTTTCACCTTACGCCTGCCGCTGATCGCCAATCAGGCGAGTGTGCAGCAACAGATTATTTCCAAGCCATGACCAGGAGCCATTGAAATGGGCTTTCGTTTGTCGAAAATCTATACACGTACCGGAGACACCGGTGAAACCGGACTGGGTGACGGCCGCCGGGTCTCCAAGGATCATCCACGGGTCGAGGCCATTGGCGAAGTCGATACCCTCAACAGCCAGATCGGCCTGCTGTTGGCCGGACTCAGTGAGCAGGCGTCGGTCGTTTCCGGGCTCCACGAAGTGATCGAAGTATTGGCCCCCTGCCAGCATCGGTTGTTCGATCTGGGCGGCGAGCTGGCCATGCCCACGTACAAGGCGCTGAACAGCGCCGAGGTCGAACGTCTTGAGGCAGCGATTGACGTATGGAACGAAGAGCTGGGGCCGCTGGAAAACTTCATTCTGCCCGGCGGGTCCGCGCTGATCGCTCAAGCACACGTGTGCCGCAGTCTGGCCCGCAGTGCCGAGCGCCGCTGTCAGCACCTGAATGCGGTCGAACCGCTTGAAGGGGCGGGTCTGGCGTACATCAATCGATTGTCGGACCTGCTGTTCGTCGCGGCGCGCGTGATTGCCCGAAGACAAGGCATCGCCGAGATCCTGTGGCAGCCAGCGCCAAAGCCGGAGTGAGGTCGTTACGCGTCTCGCTGCTCTGAAGATCCCGCGGGAACGAGCTTGATCGCGAAGGCGGTATGTCAGGCGCTACATCTTTGCAGAATGTACCGGCCTTTTCGCGGACAAGTCCGCTCCCACGATGTGCGTTGCTTGCTTCACGTGAGCGCCAGGTCGAGGACGCGGCGAGGCATCTCACGAGGCTGGGTGTCAATCCAGTGAAGCCTGTGTGTCACGCCACGCGAAACGCTAAGGCAACGATCAGTACTTCTCAGGTTACGCGTCTTGCTGCTCTGAAGATCCCGTGGGAGCGAGCTTGCTCGCGAAGGCGGTGTGTCATGCGCTACATCTTTGCCGAATGTACCGGCCTCTTCGTGAGCAAGCTCACTCCCACGAGGTTGGGTGTCAATCCAGTGAAGCCTGTGTGTCACGCCACGCGAAACGCACAGGCAACGATCAGCACTTATCAGGTTACGCGTCTTGCTGCTCTGAAGATCCCGTGGGAGCGAGCTTGCTCGCGAAGGCGGTATGTCAGGCGCTACATCTTTGCCGAATGTACCGGCCTTTTCGCGGACAAGTCCGCTCCCACGAGGCTGGGTGTGAATCCAGTGAAGGTTGGGGGTCAATCCACGCGAGACGCACAGGCAACGATCGGCACTTCTCAGACCTCTTGCGGCCAGAACGCACGTATCCCTGCAACGCCCTGAGCGCCGCTTTCCCAAGCTTTTTGTCGCTCGGCAGGCCCAACACCACCCAGCAGGTAAACCGGCTTGGAAAAGCCTGTGATCAGCTCGGCAGCCAACGCCCAGCCCAACGGCTGCGCATCGGGATGCGTCAAGGTTGGCTGTATCGGCGACAGGGTCACGAAATCCACACCCATCTGTTCGGCCAGTGCCAGCTCTTCGGCGTTATGGCATGAAGCGGCCAGCCAGCGATCTTCTGGAAACGGACGCCCACGGCTGGCGTACTTGCGCAGCTGTTCAGCCGTCAGGTGCCAGCCAGCGGAAGGGAAATCCCCCAGCCACTCCAGCGGGCCCTTGAGCATCAGTTGTGCCTTGCCAGCGCACAACCCCGCAGCATCCACCGCCATGTCGCGGTACTTGGGATCGTAGCCACCCGGCGCACGCAACTGAACCAGTTTGATACCACCCGCGACAGCCTTCTGAATGCCACGCAGCACTTCGATGTTGTCCAGCCCTTCCGGGGTAATCAGGTACTCGCCCGGCAGGCGTGCTGCCGCGACAATCGGTCGATTGGCCGCCGGAAAGTCGTAATTGGCCAGCTCACGTGAACTCACCCAGGCCAGCGGCTGGCCTTCGGCACCGTGTGGCTCGCCGGTGAACGCCGAGACTTCCCACACATCCAGCAGCACGTGCTTGTCTGGATAGTCGTGCTGAATCTTGATCAGCGGACGTGCCGCAGTGACCATGATGCCCAGCTCTTCCTGCAGTTCACGCCGCAGCGCCGTCTCGACCGCCTCGCCCTCTTCGACCTTGCCGCCGGGAAACTCCCACAAACCGCCCTGGTGCTGACTGTCAGCCCGTCTGGCGATCAGGATCTTGCCATCAATGCCACGGATGACAGCGGCGGCCACGTGAACTCGTTTCACAATCAGGACTCCTCTAGAGCGGCCTGCTGCCAGCGCTGGAAAGCAGGCCACTGGTAGATGGCTTCAATGTAAGCCAGCGCCTCGTCAGGCAGCGCCACGCGGTAGCCGCGCAGGCGGATAACCACAGGGGCGAAGAACGCGTCGGCGATGCTCGGAAGACCGAACAGGAATGGACCGGCTTCCTTTGCGGCGGCGCGGCACTCGGCCCACAGCTCGACGATACGGTCGATGTCGTTCTGAGCGTCGACCGGAATCACTTCCAGCGCCTGATCGCGACGCAGGTCCATCGGCATGTTCGAACGCAGACTCACGAAACCGCTGTGCATCTGTGCACAGGCAGAACGCGCCTGAGCACGGGCGGCGATGTCACGCGGCCACAACTCGACATCCGGAAAACGCTCGACCAGGTACTCACAGATCGCCAGCGAATCGATGATGGTGCCGTGCTCGCACTGCAACGCGGGCACTTTGCCGGTAGGCGAATACTTGAGGATGTTCTCACGGGTGTCAGACTGGTTCAGGCGAACGACCTGATCGGTGAACGGCGCGCCAGTCATCTCCAGCACCAGCCAGGGACGCAGCGACCACGAAGAATAGCGTTTGTCGCCGATGATTAGGTGCAGTCTCATGTTCAACTCCATTGAGTGGCGCAGGCGACAGAGCGCCCGCGCCGGAATGAATCAGGTGCGGTATTCCGCGTTGATCTTCACGTATTCATGGGACAGATCGGTGGTCCAGATCGTTTCGCTGCACTCACCACGGCCCAGCTCGATGCGGATAGTGATTTCTTCTTCAGCCATGACCGCCGAACCCTGCTCCTCAGTGTAGGTTGTCGCACGGCAGCCCTGGCTTGCGATGCAGACGCCGCTCAGGAACACGTCGATCTTGCTGACGTCCAGATCCGGCACACCTGCGCGGCCAACGGCGGCCAGAATGCGACCCCAGTTCGGATCGGAAGCGAACAGCGCGGTCTTGATCAGTGGCGAGTGAGCCACCGCGTAGCCGACGTCCAGACACTCCTGATGATTGCCGCCACCATTGACTTCGACCGTGACGAACTTGGTCGCGCCCTCGCCGTCGCGCACGATCGCCTGGGCGACTTCCATGCACACTTCGAAGACGGCTTTTTTCAAGGCGTCGAACAACGGGCCTTTGGCTTCGGTCACTTCAGGCACGTTGGCCTGACCGGTGGCGATCAGCATGCAGCAGTCGTTGGTCGAGGTATCGCCATCGATGGTGATGCGGTTGAACGACTTGTTCGCGCCATCGCGGATCAGGTCTTGAAGCACGCTCTGCGAAACCTTGGCATCGGTGGCGATGTAGCCGAGCATGGTCGCCATGTTCGGCCGAATCATGCCTGCGCCCTTGCTGATGCCGGTCACCGTGACGGTCACGCCGTCGTGCTGGAACTGACGGCTGGCGCCCTTGGGCAGGGTGTCGGTGGTCATGATGCCGGTGGCCGCAGCCGCCCAGTTATCCACAGACAGGTCGTCGAGGGCCGCTTGCAGCGCGCCTTCGATCTTTTCCACAGGCAACGGCTCGCCGATCACACCGGTGGAGTAAGGCAGCACGGCAGACGCATCGACGCCGGTCAGTTCAGCCAGTTTCTCGCAGGTACGACGCGCTGCGATCAAGCCTGGCTCGCCGGTGCCTGCATTGGCGTTACCGGTGTTGGTCAGCAGATAGCGCACGGTGCCCTGCACGCGCTGCTTGGCCAGGATGACGGGGGCAGCACAGAACGCGTTCAGCGTGAACACACCGGCAACGCTTGAGCCTTCGGCGCAGCGCATCACCACGACATCCTTGCGCCCCGGGCGTTTGATGCCGGCAGAAGAAATGCCAAGTTCAAAACCGGGAACCGGGTGCAGCGTAGGCAACGGACCAAGACCAACAGCCATCGGGGTGCTCCTCATGGAGTGTGTGCGCCGCCCACATCGGTACGGCGATCAATGAAAAAACGCCGCGACGGGCAAGCCGGTCGCGGCGCGGGTATTACAGTGTCAGGACCTTAGTTGATCTGGCCGTGACAGTGCTTGAATTTCTTGCCCGAACCACACCAGCACAGCTCGTTGCGACCCAGCTTCTGGTCATTGCGAACCGGCGTTGTGGCGACGGCAACGGCCTCACCCTCTTCCTCGATCAGCGCAGGCTGATCAATACCAGGGGCTTCAGCGTGTTCGAACTGCATGCGCTTGGCCAGTTCCTCGGCTTCCTGACGCTGACGCGCCTCTTCTTCCTCGGGGTCTTCGCGACGAACCTGAACGTGGGACAGGACGCGGATGGTGTCGCGCTTGATCGAGTCCAGCAGTTCCTGGAACAGGGTGAACGACTCGCGCTTGTATTCCTGCTTCGGGTTCTTCTGGGCGTAGCCACGCAGGTGAATACCATGACGCAGGTGATCCATTGTCGACAGGTGGTCTTTCCACAGGTCGTCCAGAACACGCAACAGAATCTGCTTCTCGAAGGAGCGCAGCGCTTCGGCACTGGCCTGATCTTCCTTCTCGTTATACGCGACCAGCAGCTGCTCCATGATCTTGGTGCGCAGGCTGTCTTCGTGCAGGTGATCGTCTTCGTCGAGCCATTGCTGAATCGGCAGCTTCACAGCGAAATCGGTGTTCAAGGAAGCTTCCAGCCCCGCAACATCCCACTGCTCAGGCATCGACTGTGGCGGAATGTGCTGACTGATCAGGTTGTTCAGCACTTCCTCACGGAAGTCGGTAATGGTTTCACCGATATTGTTGGTGGCCAGCAGCGTGTTACGCATGTGATAGATCACTTTGCGCTGCTCGTTGGCCACGTCGTCGAATTCCAGCAACTGTTTGCGGATATCGAAGTTACGACCTTCGACCTTGCGCTGTGCCTTCTCAATGGCGTTGGTGACCATGCGATGCTCGATGGCCTCGCCGGACTGCATACCCAGCGCCTTCATGAAGTTTTTCACCCGGTCAGAGGCGAAAATGCGCATCAGACTGTCTTCCAGCGACAGGTAGAAACGGCTGGAGCCGGTGTCCCCCTGACGACCGGCACGACCACGCAACTGGTTGTCGATGCGGCGAGATTCGTGACGCTCGGACGCGATCACATGCAGACCGCCCGCCTCGATCACCTGCTGGTGACGCTTCTGCCAGTCAGCCTTGATCTGCGCGACCTGCTCAGGCGTCGGGTCTTCAAGATTGGCAACTTCGACTTCCCAGTTACCGCCCAACAGAATGTCGGTACCGCGACCGGCCATGTTGGTGGCGATGGTCAGCGCGCCCGGACGACCGGCCTGAGCGATGATTTCCGCTTCTTTCTCGTGGAACTTGGCGTTCAGAACCTTGTGCTCGATGCCTTCTGCGTTGAGCAGACGGGACATGTGCTCGGAGGTTTCGATGGTCGCCGTACCCACCAGCACCGGACGGTTTTCCGCAAGGCAGGCCTTGATGTCGGTAACGATGGCTGCGTACTTCTCTTCCGCCGTCAGGTAGACGAGGTCGTTGAAGTCTTTACGGGCCAGCGGCTTGTTCGGCGGGATGACCATCACGGCCAGGTTGTAGATCTGGTGGAATTCGAACGCTTCGGTGTCGGCTGTACCGGTCATGCCGGACAGCTTGTTGTACAGACGGAAGTAGTTCTGGAACGTGGTCGATGCCAGTGTCTGGCTTTCGGCCTGAATGTTCAGGTTTTCCTTGGCCTCGATAGCCTGGTGCAGACCCTCGGACAGACGACGGCCCGGCATGGTACGACCGGTGTGCTCGTCAACCAGCAGCACCTGACCGTCCTGGACGATGTACTCAACGTTGCGGTTGAACAGCTTGTGCGCACGCAAACCGGCGTAAACATGGGTCAGCAGACCCAGGTTATGCGCCGAATAAAGGCTTTCTCCCTCAGCCAGCAGGCCGACTTCGGTGAGCATCTCTTCGATGAACTGGTGACCGGCTTCGTTCAGCTCGACCTGACGGGTTTTCTCGTCGACGGTGAAGTGACCGGCCTTGGTGACCTGACCTTCCACTTCCTCGATGTGCTGCTCGAGTTTAGGGATCAGTCGGTTGATTTCGGTGTACAGCCTGGAGCTGTCTTCAGCCTGACCGGAGATGATCAGCGGTGTGCGCGCTTCGTCGATCAGGATGGAGTCGACTTCGTCGATCACGGCAAAGTTGAGTTCACGCTGGAACTTGTCGTCCATGCTGAACGCCATGTTGTCGCGCAGGTAATCGAAGCCGTATTCGTTGTTGGTGCCGTAGGTGATGTCGGCAGCATAGGCCGCGCGCTTTTCTTCCGGTGGCTGGAAAGGCGTGACGATCCCTACGGTCAGGCCGAGGAATTCATACAGCGGGCGCATCCAGTTGGCGTCACGGCGTGCCAGGTAGTCGTTCACGGTTACGACGTGAACACCCTTGCCCGACAGGGCGTTGAGGTAGACCGCCAGGGTACCGACGAGCGTTTTACCCTCACCGGTACGCATCTCTGCGATCTGACCTTCGTGCAGGGTCATGCCGCCGATCAACTGGACGTCGAAGTGGCGCATGCCCATGACGCGCTTGCCCGCTTCACGCGCGACAGCGAACGCTTCCGGCAGCAATTGATCGAGGGTCTCGCCTTTGGCTATGCGGGCCTTGAACTCTTCGGTCTTGGCGCGCAATTGCTCGTCCGAAAGGGCCACCATTTGCTCTTCGAAGGCATTGACGAGCTGAACCGTCTTGAGCATGCGTTTGACTTCACGCTCGTTCTTGCTTCCAAAAAGTTTTTTTAACAAAGGCGCAAACATATCGACAGGATCTTCCACACATAGGAATGGAGGGCGGCCCCGTGAGTCGCCCGTGCAGCCCTGATGGCTGCATGCGAACGAGCATTCTACCCGGAAACGATGGTGAGGAAAGTGGCGTTATTCCACGATGCTGGCACAGCGCTGTGACGGGGCAGGTTTACAATGGGGCCATTTTCAAGCACTTCAACCCATAAACAGGGGAAGTTACTCATTGATTTGCATATGAAAGCACGGAAAGGCCTCTGAAAGCAGCCGTTACAATGCTTTCTGTTAAGATGATCGCCTTGTCACCGAGGCACATCACCATGGCTTTCCGTCCTCTGAACGCTCGCGCGCCTGCGGTCCTGCTGCGCGAAGCCAAGCCCCTGAAGGCTATCTTCCGGCACGCCGAACGCCTGAGCCATTTGCAGCGCCTGCTTGAAAGCCAATTGCAGCCTGCCGCCCGCGAGCATTGTCATGTGGCCTCGTGGCGCGAAGGAAGTCTGTTGCTGATCGTGACGGACGGCCACTGGGCCACTCGCCTGCGCTATCAACAGAAACGTTTGCACCGACAGTTGATCGCGTTCGACGAGTTCATCAACCTGACCCGCATCGTGTTCAAGGTACAGCCGCCGACAGCGCCACGCGGCGCGGCGACGCATACCATCGACCTGTCCACGGTCGCCGCCGAAAACATCCAGGCCACCGCTGAAGGCATCACTGACCCCAAGCTGCGCGCCGCGCTGGAACGCCTGGCCAGTCATGCCAAGGACCGCAAATAAGCGATCTGCCGCCTGCGAACTCGCTTCAGGCAAATAAAAAAAGGCCGCCCGAGGGCAGCCTTTAAAGAACAAAAGGAAAGAGAGTAAAGCTTGCTTACACGGCCGCGACAGGACGCATGTAAGAAATAGGTGCCGTACTGGCATCCTCGAAGGTCACCACTTCCCACGCATCTTTCTGCTCGATCAACGTGCGCAGAAGACGGTTGTTCAGTGCATGCCCCGACTTGAAGCCCTTGAACTCACCAATCAGGCTATTGCCCAGCAGGTAGAGGTCACCGATGGCATCCAGGATTTTATGTTTGACGAATTCGTCCTCATACCGCAGGCCGTCTTCGTTCAATACGCCATCCTTGTCGACCACGATGGCGTTTTCCACACTGCCGCCGAGTGCGAGGTTGTGCT
Organism: Pseudomonas triticifolii; assembly: GCF_014358015.1. Lineage (GTDB taxonomy): Bacteria > Pseudomonadota > Gammaproteobacteria > Pseudomonadales > Pseudomonadaceae > Aquipseudomonas > Aquipseudomonas triticifolii. The sequence goes on from NZ_JACONV010000011.1 coordinate 111,156, forward strand.
TGCGCAGGTACTCGATATCACTCATGAACCCGAAGGTACGGGCACGGCTGACTTCCTTCACAAAGGAAGTGCTGGAAAAGTCCACGCTTGCACTTTGAGTGCGGTCACGGAAGACGGGGTGATCGAAATCGATCTCGAAACTGACCTTGAACCCTTCGAAAGGCACGAAAGTAGCGCGTTTACCGCCATCTTCCACTGTGACTTCACGCAGGATCCGGATGAATTTCTTCGGCGCGTCCTGTTCTTCCAGGCCTGCCGATTGAATCAGGAATACGAAAGGGCCTGCGCTGCCGTCCATGATCGGGACTTCGGAGGCAGAGAGCTCGACGTAGGCGTTATCGATGCCAAGGCCAGCCATGGCCGAAAGCAGGTGTTCAACCGTGTCAACTTTGACATCACCGTTGACCAGCGTGGTCGACAGCGTGGTGTCACCGACATTTTCCGCACGCGCAGGGATCTGCACGACAGGATCGAGGTCGACTCGGCAAAACACGATGCCGGTATTCACAGGTGCGGGCTTGAGGGTCAGGTAAACCTTCTCCCCGGAGTGCAGACCGACACCTGTGGCACGGATAATATTTTTCAGGGTGCGTTGTTTAATCATGGCATGGGCCGCTTCAGCGCAAGTTGCGAACTGGTATCAACAAAGGCTGGCGATGATAGCAGACCATGCCTTTGCTGAACACCAATCACCCTAATACCCCTGATACATTTCATCAATCGGCCTGACGACGCAGGAAAGCCGGGATGTCCAGGTAGTCCAGATCATCGTTCGGGTTCATCTTCGCCGCTGCTGTCGCGCCTGCGTGTGCCTGATTGCGCATCACGGTAGGACGGTCCAGGTCGCGGTAGTTCACCGACGGGGCTTCCTGACGGGCCGCTGGCTGAGCCGAGGCCTGCTGAGTGGTCTGCAGGGTGTTGTCGATAACCTTCACAGGCTTCTCGATTTTCGCGCCCAGACCGGTCGCAACCACGGTCACGTGCAGCTCGTCACGCATGTCTGGATCGATAACGGTACCGACCTTGACCATGGCGTGCTCGGAGGCGAACGCTTCGATGATGCTACCCACGTCCGAGTATTCACCCAGAGACAGGTCAGGACCGGCAGTGATGTTGACCAGGATGCCACGAGCGCCCTGCAGGTTGACGTCTTCGAGCAGCGGGTTGCGAATGGCGGCTTCTGTCGCCTCACGTGCACGGTTCGGACCGCTGGCGCAGCCAGTGCCCATCATTGCCATGCCCATTTCGCTCATCACGGTGCGTACGTCGGCGAAGTCGACGTTGATCATGCCCGGACGCTTGATGATGTCGGAGATACCGCGAACGGCACCGGCCAGTACATCGTCTGCCTTGGCGAAAGCCGACAGCAGGCTGGCGTCTTTACCCAGGATGGTCAGCAGCTTCTCGTTGGGAATGGTGATCAACGAGTCGACGCTTTCGGACAACATGCGGATGCCTTCATCGGCGATCTGCATGCGCTTGCGACCTTCGAACGGGAACGGACGCGTGACGACTGCAACCGTCAGAATGCCCATTTCCTTGGCCACTTCGGCAATGATCGGTGCTGCACCGGTACCGGTACCGCCGCCCATGCCCGTGGTGATGAACACCATGTTGGTGCCTTGCAGGACTTCTGCAATGCGCTCACGGTCTTCCAGTGCGGCCTGACGACCCACTTCCGGGTTGGCGCCAGCGCCAAGGCCCTTGGTCACGCCTGTGCCCAATTGCAGAATGGTGCGCGCGCCGATGTTTTTCAGCGCTTGAGCATCGGTGTTGGCGCAGATGAATTCGACGCCTTCAATGTTGCTCTTGACCATATGATTGACAGCGTTACCGCCACCACCGCCTACACCGATGACCTTGATTACCGGGCTTTGCGGGACGTTGTCTACGAGTTCGAACATTTTCTCTCTCCTTCCGCTCTCTAGTTAGTTTGCCTACTGCCTGCCGCTATTGCTTTTGGAGCCTTGAAACTTTGAAACTCAGAAATTGCCCTGGACCCAACGCTTGATTCGCTCAAGCACTGGCGCCTTGGGTTCGTCGCCGTAACTGCTGTTGCCGACAATCCCCGACAGCGAAATGCCGTCCGATTGTTTTTGCAGCCCGTACAGCAGCAGGCCTACGCCTGTGGAGTAGATCGGGTTGCGCACGACATCAGCGAGCCCTTTGACGCTATGCGGAACGCCGAGGCGCACCGGCATGTGGAAGATTTCTTCGGCAAGTTCCACCGCACCTTCCATTTTCGAGGTACCGCCGGTCAGCACGATGCCGGCCGGGATCAGGTCTTCATAACCGCTGCGACGCAGTTCGGCCTGAATGAGGGTGAACAGCTCGTCGTAACGAGGTTCGACCACTTCGGCCAGGGCCTGGCGCGACAGCTCGCGAGGTGGACGGTCGCCCACGCTCGGTACTTTGATGGTTTCGCCAGCACCGGCCAGTTTGGCAAGGGCGCAGGCATAACGAATCTTGATTTCTTCGGCGTACTGGGTCGGGGTGCGCAACGCCATGGCGATGTCGTTGGTCACCTGATCGCCCGCAATCGGGATCACGGCAGTGTGACGAATCGCGCCTTCGGTGAAGATTGCGATGTCAGTGGTGCCGCCGCCGATGTCCACCAGGCAGACGCCCAGCTCTTTCTCGTCATCGGTCAGAACCGAATAGGCCGAGGCCAGTTGCTCCAGAATGATGTCGTCGACTTCAAGGCCGCAGCGACGCACGCACTTCTCGATGTTCTGTGCAGCGTTGACTGCGCAGGTCACCACATGCACCTTGGCTTCCAGGCGCACGCCCGACATGCCCAGTGGCTCACGAACGCCTTCCTGGTTATCGATCACGTAGTCCTGAGGCAGGGTGTGCAACACGCGCTGATCGGCAGGGATCGCGACGGCCTGAGCAGCATCGAGTACACGCTCCAGGTCCGCAGAGCTGACTTCACGGTCGCGAATCGCCACGATGCCATGGGAGTTCAGGCTGCGAATGTGGTTGCCCGCAACACCGACGAACGCCGAGTGAATACGGCAGCCAGCCATCAGTTGGGCCTCTTCCACGGCGCGCTGGATCGACTGCACGGTCGATTCGATATTCACCACCACGCCCTTCTTCAGGCCGCGGGAAGGATGAGTACCGATACCCACGATTTCCAGCGAGCCATCGGCCGCGACTTCGCCTACCAGTGCCACCACCTTGGAGGTACCGATATCCAGCCCGACGATCATTTTGCCGCTTTGCACATTTGCCATGGTCCTGCCTCTTATCAATTCTTCGCGACGGCGGGTTTGTCCGTCGTCGGCGCTGCCTGTTCACGCCACCCGACCGCCAGGCCGTTGGCGTAACGCAGGTCGATGCGCGCAATATTCGTGATTTGGTCTTTAAGCGTTTTGTCGTAAATCGCGATGAAGCGGCGCATTTTTTCAACGAGATGGTCGCGTCCCAGCAACAACTCAATTCCCGGACCGGCATTGCCGGCCCCCGTGGTCAGGAACCAACTGCCACGCTCGCGCAATTCCAGACGCACGATCGAAAATCCCAGGGGGCGCAACATCTGGCTCAATACCTGGTACTGCTGCATCACCTGCTGCTGAGCCCGCTGTGGGCCGAACAACTGGGGAAGGTGTTCATAGTTAGACAGTTCACGCGGTGTGAAAGCCTGTCCCTGATTGTTCAGCAAGGCTTCGTCACCCCAACGGGCAACGGGCAGTTGCTCTTCCAGGCGAATCACCACCTGGTCCGGCCACACACGCCTGACTTCGGCGTGTGCAATCCACGGCATTTGCTCAAGCTCGGTGCGCATGGCCGCCAGATCGATCTTGAAGAAGCTCGACGCCACAAACGGTGCGATCCGCTGCTGCACGGCCTGTTGGCTGATGTAACTCAGATCGCCCTGCACATTGATGCGCGTGATCGGGCGGTCGGCGTACGGCATCAGTCGCAGCGCAGCTTCGTAAGTCCCGAAACCCAGAACGACCAACATGACAGGCCAGAACAGTCGCTTCAGGAAGCTGAAGTTCGGCTTGGGCATGCGCGACGACAGCGGTTCCTTGGCCACCATCCGGCTGGCGCCACGAGGCACCGGCTTGCGGCCGGGGGCTGGTGGCTGTTGACGTGCCGAAGCGCCGTACATGCCTTACCCTCTCGCCTGAACGCTGTCGGCCAGAATCGCCAACACCAGTTGCTGGAAGTCCAGGCCCGCGGCACGTGCCGCCATCGGGACCAGACTGTGATCGGTCATGCCTGGGACCGTGTTGACTTCAAGCAGCCAGAACTTGCCGTTTTCGTCCTGCATGACATCCGTGCGCGCCCAGCCTGCGATGCCAATGGCTTCGCACGCACGCGCTGTCAGTTGTTTGAGTTCCTGCTCGCGATCGTCGGCAAGTCCGCTTGGTATCCGATACTGGGTATCAGAGGCCAGGTACTTGGCGTCGTAGTCATAAAAACTGTGAGGAGTGCCCAGACCAATGGGCGGCAACACCTGGTCGCGCAGAGACGCGACAGTAAACTCGGGCCCCTGAATCCACTGCTCGACCAACACTTGCGAATCGTAGGTACTGGCGGCTTTCCAGGCGGCGATCAATGCTTCGACGCTGGTCACTTTAGCCATACCGATACTTGAGCCTTCATGGGCCGGTTTGACGATCAAAGGGAAGCCCAGTTCCGTCGCCGCGCAAATACAATCCTGCTCGCTGCCAAGTACCGCGTGCAAAGGCGTCGCAAGGCCCAGGCTCTGCCACACCTGCTTGGTGCGCAGCTTGTCCATCGCCAGTGCCGAAGCCAGTACGCCGCTGCCGGTGTACGGAATGTCCAGACACTCCAGCAGCCCCTGCATCGTGCCGTCTTCGCCACCGCGACCGTGCAGTACGATGAAGGCGCGATCAATTTTTTCACTGACCAGACGCTGCAGGAAATCGTCACCCACGTCGATGCCGAACGCGTCCACGCCCGCCGCCAGCAACGCTTCAAGCACTGCCTGCCCGGACTTCAGAGAGACTTCCCGCTCGGCACTCTTGCCGCCAAACAGCACGGCAACGCGGCCGAAGCTATTCGGCGCCAGTGTCGAGCGCAGGGAAGACGGGGTGACGGCTGTCATTTCAGCTTACCTTCGGTTGAAGCCACTTTTGCGCCGACGAACAGCGGACTCTTGAGCAGTTGCGGAGCCAGACCACCAATGTCGCCCGCGCCTTGGCACAGCAGGATGTCACCGGCACGCAGCAGCGGCTTGACCAGCGGGGCCAGCTCGACGCCGCGCTCGATGTAGATCGGGTCGAGCTGTCCACGCTGACGAATGCTGTGGCACAGGTTACGGCTGTCTGCGCCGGGGATCGGTTCTTCACCGGCCGGGTAGACTTCCATCAACAGAAGAACGTTGGCATCGGCCAGTACCTGCACGAAATCGTCGTACAGATCACGGGTACGGCTGAATCGGTGCGGCTGGTAAACCATGACCAGACGCCGATCCGGCCAGCCACCGCGCACGGCGTTGATCACCGCAGCCACTTCACGCGGGTGATGGCCATAGTCGTCGACCAGCATCACGTTGCCGCCTTCGACCGGCAGTTCACCGTAGACCTGGAAACGACGACCCACGCCCTGGAAGCCGGACAGCCCCTGAACGATGGCCTCATCACTGACACCTTCGTCAGTGGCGATGGCGATGGTTGCCAGCGAGTTGAGGACGTTGTGATTGCCCGGCATGTTCACGGACACGTCCAACGGCTCGCGGTCGCGACGCAGCACGGTGAAGAACGTCAGCATGCCATCCTGACGCACGTTGATTGCGCGCACGTCTGCCGTCTCGCTGAAGCCGTAGGTCAGGGTCGGACGCTTGACCAGCGGCAGAATCTCGCGCACCACAGGGTCGTCGATGCACATCACCGCCAGCCCATAGAACGGCAGGTTGTGAAGGAACTCGACAAACGTCTTCTTCAGCTTGTTGAAGTCGCCTTCATAGGTCGCCATGTGATCGGCGTCGATGTTAGTGACCACCGCAACCAGCGGTTGCAGGTGCAGGAAACTGGCATCACTTTCGTCGGCTTCGGCGATCAGGTAACGGCTGGTACCCAACTGTGCGTTGGTGCCCGCGGCGTTCAGACGGCCACCGATCACGAACGTCGGGTCCAGGCCACCGGCCGCAAACACCGAAGCAATCAGGCTGGTGGTGGTGGTCTTGCCGTGCGTGCCGGCTACGGCAATACCGTGGCGGTAGCGCATCAGCTCGGCGAGCATTTCGGCACGCGGCACAACCGGGATACGGCGTTCGAGCGCGGTCGCCACTTCGGGGTTGGACGTGTTGACCGCACTGGACACCACCAGTACGTCAGCGCCTGCCGTGTTTTCAGCACGATGGCCGAGGAAGATCTGCGCGCCGAACGATTCGAGACGTTCGGTCACGGCGGAGCTCTTGAGGTCGGAACCCGACACTTCATAGCCCAGGTTCAGCAGCACCTCGGCAATGCCACACATGCCGACGCCGCCGATACCGACGAAGTGAATACGACGGATACGACGCATTTCAGGTTGCGGCATGGCGCGTTGATTCTCAACCATTGACCACCTCCACACAGACATCGACCACGGTATTGGTTGCATCGGGCTTGGCCAGGCGACGTGCCGTGCGGGCCATGCTGTTCAATTGTTCGGGTTGCATCAAAACCTCTTTCAGGCGAGCAGCCATCTCGGCTACGCCAGTTGTCGCTTGCGGCATGACGAAGGCTGCGCCTTCGCGGGCCAGATAGTCAGCGTTACGTGACTGATGGTCATCGATCGCATGAGGCAGCGGGATCAACAGCGATGGCAAGCCAGCGGCCGCCAGTTCGCTGATGGTCAACGCACCGGCGCGACAGACCACCAGATCGGCCCAGCTGTACGCTTGAGCCATGTTCTGGATAAACGGCGCGACCTGCGCCTCGACGCCTGCGGTGCGATAGCGCTCGGCAGTGATTTCGTCGTGATGTTTGCCGGCCTGGTGGAACACCTCGGGACGCAGGTCCTCGGGCAATTGCGCCAGTGCTTCGGGCAGTAATTTGTTCAGCGGCTCGGCGCCCAGGCTTCCACCCAGCACCAGCAGACGCGCCTTGCGCCCGACCAGTGTCTGACGCGGGGTTTCGAGGAACAGCTCGACACGCACCGGGTTGCCGGTGGTACGGCGCTTGCCAGACGCAGCAAAGGTGTTCGGGAACGCCTCGCACACGCGGCTGGCGAATGAGGCCAGGCTGCGGTTGGCAGTGCCCGCGACAGCGTTCTGTTCGTGAATGATCAACGGCACGCCCGCCAGCTTCGCCGCCAGACCACCGGGGCCTGTGACATAGCCACCAAAGCCGACCACGCAGACGGGCTTGAGCTCACGCACGACCTTGCGGGCCTGCATCAGCGCCTTGAACAGCATCAGCGGCGCTTTGAGCAGGGACAAACGGCCCTTTCCGCGCAAGCCGGTCACATTGATCAGGTGCAGCGTGAGGCCCGCCTGTGGAACGAGTTCGTTCTCGATCCCGCGCGGCGTGCCCAGCCAGTGAACCTTGTAGCCACGTGCCTGGAATTCGCGGGCGCAGGCGAGCGCCGGGAACACGTGCCCGCCGGTGCCGCCGGCCATGATCAGCACATTAGCGTCCATGGGGCGTCTCCTCGGCGAAGTCGCTTTCCTTGAACTCGGCCTCTTCACTGCCCATGTTGTTGCGCGACTCCCACTCGATACGCAGTAGCAAGCCAAGGCTTGCACAGCAGATCACCAACGAACTGCCGCCGTAACTGAGGAACGGCAAGGTCAGACCCTTGGTAGGCAACAGGCCGACGTTCACGCCGATGTTGATCAGGAACTGACCGATCCACAGGAACGACAGACCGTACGCGACGTAGGCACCAAAGAACTGTTTGGCCCGTTCTGCCCACATGCCGATGTACATGCCACGGATACTGACGAACAGGAACAAGGCGACGGTCAGCAACGACCCCACCACGCCCAGCTCTTCAGCGAGCACGGAGAACACGAAGTCGGTATGCGCTTCCGGCAGATAGAATTGTTTCTGAACGCTGTTGCCAAGGCCCACGCCGAACCATTCGCCGCGACCAAAGGCGATCAACGCTTGGGTCAACTGGTAGCCGGAACCGAACTGGTCAGCCCATGGGTCGGTGAAGTTGGTCAGACGCGCCATCCGGTAAGGCTGAGCCTGTACCAGCACCACGACCGACACGACAGCCAGCACCACCATCAGCGAGAAGCGGAAAAGGCCCACACCGCCGAGAAACAGCATCGCGGCCGCAGCGCCCATCATCACGACCGTTGCGCCGAAGTCAGGCTCCATCAGCAACAGCCCCGCCATCGGCAGCAGCACGATGAACGGCTTGAAGAAACCCATCCAGCTCTCGCGCACTTCCTGCTGACGACGAATCAGGTAGCCGGCCAGGAAGATCACGACGAACACCTTGGCGATTTCCGACGGCTGCACGTTGAACGCACCGAAGCCGATCCAGCGCATCGAACCATTGACCTCGCGTCCGATACCGGGCACCAGCACCATCAGCAGCAGGCCGAAGGCACCGATCAGCATCAGCCAGCCCAGACGTTGCCAGGTGGCAACCGGGATCAACATGGTCACGCCGCACGCGCCCAGGCCGATCAGCAGATAGACCAGATGGCGGGTCATCATGTACAGCGTATTGCCCGATTGCACGGCCGCCACTTCCGACGACGCGGAAGTAATCATTACCAGACCCAGGCCCAGCAACGCGAGACAGCCAACCAGCATCGGGAAGTCGAGGTCGATGCCCCGTCCGCTGATCAGGGGCGATGGGTACGGCTTGATCACACCGAAGATCATGACAAGCACTCCACTGCCTGCGCGAACACTCGCCCGCGCTCTTCATAATTCTTGAACATGTCCAGACTGGCGCAGGCCGGGGACAGCAATACAGCGTCGCCGTCCTGAGCCCGTTCAGCGCTGCGCTCGACCGCCGCTTGCAGCGTGTCGACACGGACCAGCGGTACGGCGTCGCCCAGTGCCGCAGCGAGCCGCTCGGCATCACGCCCCAGCAGCACGACCGTGCGGCAATGCGCAGCGACGGCCGAACGCAGAGCGCCGAAATCAGCGCCTTTGCCATCGCCACCGGCGATCAGCACCAGCTTGCCCGGAATGTCGGCACCCAGGCCTTCGATTGCAGCCAGTGCAGCGCCGACATTGGTGGCTTTCGAATCGTTGTAATAATGAACGCCGTTCAGCTCTCTGACCCACTGACAGCGATGTTCAAGACCTGTGAACTCACGCAGTGCAGCGAGCATGGCGTCGAACGGCAGACCCACCGCATGGCCCAACGCCAATGCCGCCAGTGCGTTGGACTGGTTATGGGCGCCGCGCATTTTCAGGTCACTAACCGGCATCAGGTTTTCGAACTGGAACGCCAGGTACTTTTCGCCGTTCTCTTCACGCAGGCCGAAGCCGTGGAAGTCGGGCTTGTTCAGACCGAAGGTCCAGCATGGCAGGCCTTCGCCTATCAGCGGACGAGACAGTGCGTCCTGACGATTGACCACCACCTGACGAGCGCCGCGGAAGATCCGGTGCTTGGCCAGATGGTAGGCAGGCAGGCCGCTGTAACGGTCCATGTGGTCTTCGCTGATGTTCAACACAGTCGCCACTTCGGCGTTGAGCTGATCGGTGGTCTCCAGTTGAAAGCTGGACAGCTCCATCACGTACAGCTCGACGTCGTCGCTGAGCAGATCCAGCGCCGGCGTACCCAGATTACCGCCCACGGCAACGCGCTTGCCGGCTGCCACGGCCATCTCGCCAACCAGCGTCGTGACGGTGCTTTTCGCATTGGAACCGGTGATGGCCACGATGGGCGCTTTCGCGTAGCGCGCGAACAGTTCGATATCGCCCGCCATCTTCACGCCACGCGCCTGCGCCTGCTGCAAGGCAGGCGTCGCGAGGGCAAGACCCGGGCTGACGTAGACTTCGTCGGCACGGCAGAGGAACTCCACGTCCAGCTCGCCACAACGCACGTCCACCTGCGGGTAATCCCGGCGCAAGGTCGCCAGTTCCGGCGGATTCTCCCGCGTGTCGGCCACGGCAAACGACACGCCCTGGTTCGCCAGGAAGCGAACCAGGGACATGCCGCTTTTGCCTAGACCCACGACAATGCGGAAGCGGTCGGAAACGATCAGGGACACTCGCTCTACCTCAGTTTCAGCGTGGCAAGGCCGATCAGCACGAGAATCACGGTGATGATCCAGAAACGGACGATCACGCGTGGCTCGGGCCAGCCTTTGAGTTCAAAGTGGTGGTGGATGGGCGCCATGCGGAAAACCCGGCGACCGGTCAGTTTGAAAGACGCAACCTGAATGACCACTGAAAGGGTTTCCATCACGAACACGCCGCCCATGATGAACAGCACGATTTCCTGACGGACGATCACTGCCATGGTGCCCAGTGCAGCGCCCAGCGCCAGTGCACCGACGTCGCCCATGAAGACCTGGGCCGGATAGGTGTTGAACCAGAGGAACCCCAGTCCCGCCCCGATCAATGCCCCGGAGAACACAATCAATTCGCCCGCCCCCGGTACATAGGGAATCAGCAGGTATTCAGCGAATTTCACGTTACCCGACAGGTAGCAGAAGATACCCAGCGCGCCGCCAACCATCACGGTCGGCATGATCGCCAGACCGTCCAGGCCGTCGGTCAGGTTGACCGCGTTGCTGGAGCCGACGATCACGAAATAGGTCAGCACCACGAAACCGATGCCCAACGGGATGCGGACATCCTTGAGCATCGGCACGATCAATGTGGTTTCGGTGGCCGAAGGCGCGGTCGTATAAAGGAAGATCGCAGCACACAGACCGAACACCGACTGCCAGAAGTACTTCCAGCGGCTGGGCAGGCCACGGGAGTTCTTTTCGATGACCTTGCGGTAGTCGTCGACCCAGCCAATGGCACCGAACAGCAGGGTGACGAGCAGCACGACCCATACATAGCGGTTGCTCAAGTCAGCCCACAGCAAGGTGCTGATGCCGATGGAGGAAAGAATCAGCGCGCCGCCCATGGTGGGCGTGCCCGATTTGGACAAGTGCGATTGCGGACCGTCGTTGCGCACGGACTGACCGATCTGACGCATCTGCAGGGTACGGATCATCCATGGGCCCAGGCACAGCGAAAGCGTCAGCGCAGTGAGCACGCCAAGGATCCCGCGCAGCGACAGGTACTGAAAGACTGCGAAGCCTTTGTAGAACTGTTGTAAGAACTCGGCCAACAGCAGCAGCATCAATGTTTCTCCAGGCTAGAACCGCACAAGGCAGCCACGATGTTTTCCATCGCGGCGCTGCGCGAACCCTTGATCAATAAAGTGGTGTTTTTGTCTTGTTCAGCGCCCAGCGCTTCGATCAGCTCGGCCTGGGTGATGAAGTGGCGCGCATGCGGGCCAAAAGCGCTCACGGCGTGTGTCATCAGGGGCCCCACGGTATACAGCGCAGAAACCTTGCCGGCAGCGTAGGCACCCACGTCATGGTGGCCCTGCTCGGCCCACTCACCCAGCTCGCCGATGTCGCCCAGCACCAGAACGGTACGTCCCGCAAAGCTGGTCAGCAGATCAACAGCAGCGTTTACCGAAGACGGGTTAGCGTTGTAGGTGTCGTCAATCACGCGCATGCCATTGCTGGCAATGTGCGCAACGGCGCGGCCCTTGACCGGCTGCACGTCGTTCAGGCCAGCAACGATGCCTTCAAGGCTCACGCCCAGCGCGCAGGCAGCAGCAGCGGCGGCCAGCGCGTTGGTCACGTTGTGTGTGCCCAGCAGATTCAGTTGTACCCGCGCAGAACCCAGCGGGCTGTTGAATACGAACCCCGGGCATCCACGTGCATCGCGGCTGAGGTCGCTGGCGTGCAGGTCGGCAGCAGCGTTGCTCAATGCAAACGTCAGCACCTTGCGATCGCCTGCACGCGTGCGCCAGATCGGGAATGCCTTGTCATCAAGATTCAGGACGGCCGTACCGCTGGCGTTGAGCCCCTCGATAATTTCGCCCTTGGCTTCGACGATGCGATCAGGACCGCCAAACTCGCCGACATGGGCTGTGCCTGCGTTGGTGAGAATGGCCACATGAGGTTGGGTCAGGCTCACGGTAAACGCGATTTCCCCGACGCGCGACGCACCCAGCTCGATGACCGCAGCGGCGTGCTCGGCGCCCAGTTCCAGCAGCGTCAATGGCACGCCCAGTTCGTTGTTCAGATTGCCACGGGTCGCGAGCACAGAACCCCGCGTACGCAAAATGCTGGCGAGCATCTCCTTGACCGTGGTCTTGCCGCTGGAACCGGTCACGGCGGCAACCGGCCGGTCAACGAAGGCATTGCGATTCATCGCGCCCAATTGCGCCAGTGCCTTGCGGGTATCCAGCACCACCAGTTGCGGCAAGCTCGCGCCCACCACTTCACGCTCGACCAGAGCACCCACAGCGCCGCTGGCAGCGACCTGCTCCAGGTATTCATGCCCATCGAAACGAGGGCCGGTCAGCGCCACGAACAGCTGGCCGGGCTTGATCGCACGGCTGTCGGTGCTGACACCGTCAAAGCTGCAGTCGTTGCCCACCAGACGGGCATCGAGCGGGGCAGTCAGTTCGCTGAAGGTCAATGGCTTAAGCATGCGCAGGCTCCCAGGCGGCCAAGGCTTTCGCAGCCTCTTCCAGATCGGAGAAGGCCTGACGCTGACCGTCGATTTCCTGATAGTCCTCGTGCCCTTTGCCAGCCAGCACGACTACGTCATCGGCTCTGGCGCTGGCGATCATTTGCGCAATGGCCTGACCGCGACCTTCAATGAACGTCACCTTGTCAGCGGCAGCGAAACCGGCACGGATATCATCGAAGATCCGGGCAGGCGCTTCGCTGCGAGGGTTGTCATCCGTCACCAGCACACCATCGGCCAGTCGCTCGACCACTTCGGCCATCAACGGGCGCTTGCCGCGATCCCGATCACCGCCGCAACCAAACAGACACAACAACCGACCCTTGGCGTGCGGGCGCAAGGCTTCCAGTACTTTTTCCAGCGCATCGGGCGTGTGAGCGTAATCGACCACGACCAACGGCTTGTCGGCACCACCCAGACGCTGCATGCGTCCGACCGGGCCTTCGAGTTTCGGCAGCACCTTGAGGATTTCGTCCAGCGCGTAATCCAGACCGAGCAAGGCGCCGATTGCGGCCAGTACGTTGCTCAGGTTGAAACGTCCCAGCAGACTGCTGCGCAGGAAATGCTCACCCTGCGGAGTCACCAGCGTGGCGCGTACGCCATCGTCGTCGAACTTTGCGTCGCGGCAATAAAGATACGCAGCGCTGTCGAGCAAGCTGTAGGTGATCAACCGTGACTCATGCTTGTTAGCCGCAAGCTCGCGACCGAATGCGTCATCCAGGTTAATGACCCGGCAGCGCAGGTCAGGCCAGGCAAACAGCTTGGCCTTGGCCGCACCGTAAGCCTGCATGGTGCCGTGATAATCCAGATGGTCCCGGGACAGGTTGGTCAGCACCGCGACATCGAAAGCCAGCGCAGTCGCCCGCCCTTGATCCAGACCGTGAGAGGACACTTCCATCGCGACAGCGCGTGCGCCCGCCTGCCTGAGGTCGGTCAGCGTCGCCTGCACGGCAATCGGGTCCGGCGTGGTGTGGCGGCCGCTCTGCAGGGCGCCATAAAAGCCGGTGCCCAGCGTGCCGACGATGCCGCAATGCTGACCCAGCAGGTCAAGCGCCTGGGCAACCAGCTGAGTGACGCTGGTCTTGCCGTTGGTGCCGGTGACGCCAACCAGATTCAGGCTTCGGCTCGAGTCGCCATAAAAGCGACCGGCAATGGCGGACAATTGCGCGGCCAGCCCCTTGACCGGGATCAGCGGCACATCAGTAATCGGTAATACGGTAGCCCCTTCGGACTCGTAAGCGACGGCCGCTGCGCCACGTTGAAGTGCATCGGCAATGTGCGTACGACCATCGACCTTGAGACCTGGAATCGCCAGGAACAGATCACCCGGACGTACGTTTCGACTGTCCAGAGTCAACTCGCGAATCAGCGCGTCACGGTCGGTATGTGCGAAAAGCTTGCTCAGATTAAAGGACATCAACCACGCCCTCCTTTAACAGCTGCCGGAGCAGCATTGACCTGTTCAGGTGCGAGGTTGTCGGGAGATACGTTCATCAAGCGCAACGTACCGGACATGACCTTGCTGAATACCGGGGCCGAAACCAGACCGCCGTAGTAACCACCCTTGCTCGGCTCGTCGATCACCACAACGATGGCGTAACGCGGATTGCTCATCGGGCCGAACCCGGCGAACAGCGAACGGTAAGAGTTCTCGGCGTAACCCTTGGTGCCGATGGACGTCTTGCGCGCCGTGCCGCTCTTGCCGCCGACGTGATAGGACGGCACACGGGCGCGATAAACGCCGCGCGGGTCCTCGATCACTTGCTGCAACATGCCTTGCAGGGTCTTGGCGGTGGCTTCGGGAATAGCCTGAACCGCCGTCGGAGCTGCGTCGCTTTTGAGAATGGTCAATGGCACGATCCGGCCATTGTTGGCCAGCGCACCATAGGCGTGTACCAGTTGCAGTGCAGTCACCGACAGACCGTAGCCGTAGGACAGCGTGGCGGTTTCTGCCTTGCGCCACTCGCGATAGTTCGGCAGGTTGCCCACGCGCTCGCCCGGGAAGCCCAGGCCTGTGTATTGCCCGAAGCCGACGCGCTGCATGGCGCGGAAAATCGATTCACCGCCCACGTCGAACGCCACTTTGCTCATGCCCACGTTACTGGAGTTGATCAAAATGCCCGTCAGGTCGAGTACCGGACCTTCGGTCTTGGTCACGTCGCGAATCGTGTATTTGCCGATCTGCAGCGTACCCGGGTACACCTCGACTTTGTCGGTCGGCTTCCAGCGGCCGCTGTCCAGCGCTGCCGTCATCGAAATCGGCTTCATGGTCGAGCCCGGCTCGAACACGTCAATGATCGCCCGGTTACGCATGGCGGCTGGCACCATGGTGCGGCGGTTGTTGGGGTTGTAGGTTGGCTGGTTGACCATCGCCAGCACTTCGCCGGTCTTGACGTCCATGATGACCAGACTGCCCGCCTTGGCTTCGTTCTCGACGATGGCGTTGCGCAGCTCACGGGTTGCCAGGTATTGCAGGCGCAGATCAATGGACAAAGCCAAGGTCTTACCGGCCTTGGCGTTCTTGGTAACCTGTACGTCCTTGATCAGTCGACCTCGCCGGTCCTTGATGACCTGCCGCTTGCCGGGCACGCCGGCGAGCCAGTCATCATAAGCCAGCTCGACCCCTTCTCGACCATGATCGTCAAGGTCGGTGAAGCCGACCATGTGCGCAGTCACATCGCCTGCCGGGTAGAAACGACGAAATTCCTCGATGCCGTAGACACCGGGAACCTTGAGGTCGAGCACCGACTGACCTTGCTCGGGTGTCAGTCCGCGAACCAGGTAGATGAATTCCTTGGTGGCCTGCGAGTCGAGACGTTCGGTAAGGGCTTTCACGTCCTGGCCCAGCGCTGCGGCGAGCATCGGCCACTTGGCCTTGTCCTGCTGCATTTCGCGCGGGTTGGCCCACAGCGTGGTCACGGGCGTACTGACCGCCAGAGGCTCGCCATTACGGTCGGTGATCAGGCCGCGGTGAGCCGGAATCGGGATGTGACGAAGGCTGCGCGCATCGCCCTGTTCCTTGAGGAACGTGTGGTCGATGACCTGCAGGTCAACGATGCGCCAGCAGATGGCGAGCACAAGACAGACGAGCAAGCCGACGACAACGCGGAAACGCCACGGATACAGTGCACCTTCAAGCTTCATCATGGCGCCACCATCCGCACTTCGGCAGCGCTGGGGATGCGCATCTTCAGCTGTTCGGTGGCCAGGGTTTCAATGCGGCTATGGGCGGTCCAGGTGCTCTGCTCAAGGATCAGACGACCCCATTCGGCCTGAGCCTTGTCGCGCACGCTCATTTCAGAATAAAGCGAGTTGAGCAATTGACGGTTCAAATGCGCGCTATAGGAAACGCCAATCGCCGAAATCAGGACGGCGACGAACAACAGCAGCATAATCGAGCTGCCGCCAGGCAAGGGTTTCAGGAACAGACGGCTCACCTGAGCTTCTCCGCAACGCGCATGACAGCGCTGCGCGAGCGTGGATTGGCTTTGGTTTCGGTGTCGGAGGCAAATTGAGCCTTGCCATGAATCTTGATTTTCGGCTCGAACGCCTTGTACTGGATCGGCAGGTTGCGCGGCATGTTGTCCGCTTCGCCCTTGGCCAGCTTGCGCATGAACAGTTTGACGATGCGGTCTTCGAGCGAATGGAAGCTGATCACCACCAGACGACCGCCGACTTCCAGCGCGTCCAGCGCGGCGTCGAGGCCGGCTTCAAGATCGCCCAGTTCGTTGTTGACGTGGATACGCAGCCCCTGAAAGGCGCGTGTCGCAGGATTCTTGCCTTTTTCCCAGGCAGGGTTCGCCACCTTGAGCACTTCAGCCAGGTCGGCGGTGCGTTCGAAGGGCTGAACTTCACGGCGCTGCACCACAGCATTGGCCATGCGCTTGGCGAAACGCTCTTCGCCGTATTCCTTGAAGACCCGAGCGATTTCCTCGGCAGGCGCTGTGGCGATGAACTCGGCCGCGCTGACACCGCGGGTCGGGTCCATGCGCATATCCAGAGGGCCGTCGTTCATGAAGCTGAAGCCACGCTCGGGATCGTCAAGCTGCGGCGAGGACACACCCAGATCAAGCAGGATGCCACTGACCTTGCCCGCCAGGCCGCGTTCTTGAGCCTCGGAGCCCAGTTCGGCAAAGCTGCGCTGCACAATGACAAAGCGGCCGTCTTCGGCCGCTAGCGCTTGCCCTGTGGCAATCGCCTGAGGGTCCTTGTCGAACCCTAAGAGCCGACCGTCCGGCCCCAGATGACTGAGTATCAACCGGCTGTGACCGCCACGACCGAACGTGCCATCCAGATAACAGCCATCAGCGCGCACCGCGAGAGCCTCCACGGCTTCTTCGAGCAATACGGTGATGTGGGTAAAGCTGCTATTCATAGTCACAGGATCAGGTCACGTAATTCATCGGGCATCGCGCCAGGTTGTTGAATGGCAGCAAGGTCGGCATCAGCAAGTGCGTTCCAGGCGTCCTCGTCCCACAATTGAAACTTGTTGAGTTGCCCCACCAGCATCACGCGCTTATCCAGCTTGGCGTATTCACGCAGACGCGGAGGGACCAGAAAACGCCCGCTGCCATCCAGCTCCAGATCGACGGCATTACCAATCAAAAGCCGCTGCAGCCGACGGTTCTCTTCACGAAACGTAGCGAGCTCACGAAGCTTGGCTTCTATCAGCTCCCACTCGGACAGCGGATAAAGGCACAAGCAGGGGTCAACGGCATCTATGGTCACGATTAACTGGCCGGCGCTACGCGAATCCAGCTCGTCACGGTACCGGCTCGGCATAGCGAGACGGCCCTTGGCATCGAGATTGATCGCGTTGGCACCACGGAACACAGGCGCATTCTCCAAATATTAGCTTTTTGCGCTCAAAAAACCCACTTCGTGCCACTTTCTGCCACTTGCGCACACTATAGGAATGCGCCCACCACACCGTCAAGGCACGGTCTTAAGGAAAACCCTTACATTTCGCAGATTTAGGAGTGGTATTGGAGGTGAAAAGCTGAATTCAGGAGGGATCTGAAAGATATTTCCTACTTACCTCAAGCGACTAGGACTTGAAGTTAAAGTAATTTATGAAGTCTAAGATTTTTTTGGTATTACGAAAGGCTTCTGCTGTTGAAAAGCAGAGAAAGGAAAAAGGTGGAGAGTCGATCTGTAAGCCGGGTTCTGTCGAGGACAGTCATTCCTCTACGACGGCCATCACTGGACGTCTTTAGCAACCTACCCGGTTCCAGCGCGGGCCACGCCTAGGAACCCTATTTGGTCTTGCTCCGAGTGGGGTTTACCTTGCCACGAACTGTTGCCAGACGTGCGGTGCGCTCTTACCGCACCTTTTCACCCTTACCGGCACCGAAGTGCTTAGGCGGTTATTTTCTGTGGCACTTTCCGTAGGCTCGCGCCTCCCAGGTGTTACCTGGCACTCCGCCCTATGGAGCCCGGACTTTCCTCCCCCCCTTGTTGCGGAACAACAAGAGGCAGCGACTGTCCAATCGACTCTCCGCTGACAAGGTTAGCGGCACACGCCACCGAGAACAAGCTTTAAAAGCCTGTAAGGCTTGTGTGAGCCTCTGAAAATGGGTGCTCGACTACTCTTTCTGCTTGTCCAGCGCGACCTGATACAGCAGATTCTTGCGCACCCCGGTTATCTCTGCTGCCAGTGCGGCAGCGCGCTTGAGCGGCATTTCCTCAAGCAGCAGATCCAGAATCCTGCGTGCGTCTGCGCCAATCACATCCTCATCCTCGGGCGGCGTCCAGCCTGCTACCAACACCACGCATTCACCGCGTTGCTGATTACTGTCGGACTCGACGAAGGCTCGCAGCTCTGCCAATGGCAGACCCTTAAGGGTTTCGAATGTTTTGGTTATTTCACGCGCCAGCAAGGCAGGACGCTCGGCGCCGAACACCAATTCCATGTCCTGCAGGCACTCAAGAATACGATGTGGCGCCTCGTAGAAAATCAGCGTACGAGGCTCTTCCTTGACGGCTTCGAGCCGGGCTCTGCGCCCGACCGCCTTGGCAGGCAGAAAACCTTCGAATATGAACCGGTCAGAAGGAAGACCCGCCGCCGACAGCGCTGCGATCAAGGCGCATGCACCCGGCACGGGCACCACCGGCACGCCGGCTGCGCGCGCCTGACGCACCAGGTGGTAGCCAGGATCGGAAATCAGCGGCGTGCCCGCATCAGAAATCAGCGCGACATCATCGCCGGCCAGCAACCGGGTGATAAACCGGCTACCCTCATCCCGCTCGTTATGCTCATGGCATGCGGCCAGCGGCGTCGATATGCCGAAGTGTTGCATCAGACGCGACGAGTGTCGCGTATCCTCGGCCGCAATCAACGCAACCTCGCGCAGAACCTTCAGCGCCCGCACGCTCATGTCATCCAGATTGCCGATAGGGGTAGCCACCACATAAAGCGAGCCAGGGGTGGAATTCGAAGCAACCGGGACAGTCAAAGCGCAGACCTCATGTTTAACAAGCAGGGTGTCGGGAAAAACGCATTGTACAGGCAACGACCCTGATCAGCGGTTTGTGCATCAGGGAAGTCCATAAAAAAGGAATAAGGACGCATGATTTTTCTTCAGCGCTGTATACCGTCGCCTGCCGCAGTCCAGTGGATTGCAGGATAGAAGACGCGGTCACACGCAATATCACACCTTCGAAGTCGCGCCCCGGCCAGTGCTTGGGTACAATTCGCCGTTAATTCGCTCGAGTATCAGGAACACATCAATGATCGCCTGCCTGCGGCTGTTCTCTGCCCTCTGCCTCGCTGCACTTCTTGCAGCCTGCGCCAGCTCGCCCTCGTCCAGTCTTGGCGAGCTTCCTCGCACCCCGGATGCCAGTATCGAGCAACTGCTTGAACAGGCGTCGGCTGCCAAGACCCCGGAACAGGCCGCAACCCTGCGCCTGAGCGCTGCCGATCTGGCCAACCGCCAGAATGATGCAGGGCGCGCCGCGCAGATTCTTGGTCAGGTACAGCTGGATCAGCTCAAACCAGGCCTGCAGGTGTTCGCCAGCACGCTGTCCGCCGAACTGGCCATGGGCCGCAACCAGCCCAAGGCTGCCTTGACGGCACTCAACCACCCAAGCATACAACGCCTGGGTGAGCTGTCGGTCGAGCAGCAGGTTCGCACTCATATGGTCAAGGCGCGCGCACTGGAAGCCGACGGTCAGATCCTGCCTGCCGCCAGCGAGCGCGTCTTTGCAGGCCCGCTGCTGCAAGGCGCTGACGCCAGCGCCAATAACGATGCTATCTGGAAACTGGTGTCGTCCCTGCCGGCCGAACAGCTGCAAGCCAATGCAACCGGCGACATGGCTGGCTGGTTGAGCCTGGCCCGCTCGGTCAAGGGTGCAGGCACGCTGGAACAGCAACAGGCAGCCATAGACACCTGGAAAGCACAGAATCCCCAACACCCTGCCGCACTGCAACTGCCGACCACCCTCGCCCAACTGCGCGCCCTGACCAGCGAACCGCTGACCAAAATCGCGCTGCTGCTGCCTCAGGATGGCCAACTGGCGGCCGTCGCGAAAGCGTTGCGTGAAGGCTTCATGGCCGCCCATTACCAGGCTCAGCAGGCTGGCCAGAACCCTCCGGCCATCCAGGTATTCGACAGCTCGCGTCTGACCTCGATGGACGAGTTCTATCGTCAGGCACAGGCAGCTGGCGTCCAGCTGGTCGTAGGTCCACTGGAAAAGAATCTGGTCAAGCAATTGAACAGTCGCGAGCATCTTCCTATCACTACACTGGCGCTCAACTACAGCGATGCTGGTAACGAAGGGCCTCCTCAACTGTTTCAGTTCGGTCTGGCCGCAGAAGACGAAGCACGTGAAGTTGCACGTCGCGCCTGGGCCGATGGTAAGCGCAGTGCCGTTGCCATGGTGCCCAAGGGCGAATGGGGCGACCGCGTGCTGGATGCTTTCCGCAAGAGCTGGCAAGCCAAGGGCGGCACACTGATCGCAGCCGAACACGTTGACCAGCCTGTCGAACTGGCCCAACAGGTCGCCGATCTGTTCCAGTTGCGCAAAAGCGAAGGCCGCGCCCAGCGCCTGCAAAGCACCGTAGGCACCCAGGTTGCCGCACAACCAAGCCGCCGCCAGGACATCGACTTCATGTTCCTTGCCGCCACGCCGCAGCAGGCCCAGCAGATCAAGCCGACCATGGTGTTCCAGTACGCTGGTGACGTTCCTGTCTACGCCACCTCTCACCTGTTT
Organism: Pseudomonas triticifolii; assembly: GCF_014358015.1. Taxonomy (GTDB): domain Bacteria; phylum Pseudomonadota; class Gammaproteobacteria; order Pseudomonadales; family Pseudomonadaceae; genus Aquipseudomonas; species Aquipseudomonas triticifolii. The sequence continues at coordinate 132,014 of NZ_JACONV010000011.1, forward strand.
ACCAACAGCAACGACCATGCCCAGTACATGGACCTGAACGGTGTGCGCTTCTGCGAGACACCTTGGTTGCTCAACGCCAACGACCCACTGCGCCAGCAAGTGACCGCTCAGTGGCCGCAAGCCTCCGGCAGCCTGGGTCGCCTGTACGCCATGGGCATCGACGCCTATCGCCTGGCACCACGTCTTGGCCAGCTCAAGACGCTGCCGGACAGCCGCATTGATGGCCTGTCGGGCAGCCTGAGCATGACACCTGGCCGTCGCGTGGAGCGTCAGTTGCCATGGGCCGAGTTCGTTGACGGCAAGATCCAGCGCCTGCCGGACACCGCACCTTGATATCACGCAACACCCGGCAACAAGCAGGGCGCGAGGCAGAAGCCTACGCCCTGCAGCATTTGCAACAACAGGGTTTGCACCTGATCGCACAAAACTGGTTATGCAAACGTGGCGAGCTTGATCTAGTCATGCTCGACGGCGATACAGTAGTATTCGTCGAAGTTCGCTACCGACGTCATTCCGGCTGGGGTGGCGCGGTTGAAAGCGTGGATTTTCGTAAACAGGCAAAGCTCGTCACCGCTGCACAGTTTTTCCTGCAACAAGAGTCAGACTGGGCCCGCTATCCCTGTCGTTTCGACGTGGTCGCGGTTGAAGGAGTATCAGGCGCATCAGCTCCCTTGAACTGGATCAGGAACGCTTTCGACAGCTGACAAGCCGCAGCGCAGTCATGACCGGCACGAAGCCACCACCACTACCGATTTCGCTATTGCTTTGCGGGCTGCACACCGGCATGCCGGGGGTAGCCGCCGTACGCTCTAATTAAGGTCACATTGATGGACATGCAATCCCGAATTCGCCGGCTGTTTCAAGCCAGCATCGATACCAAGCAACAGGCGATGGAAGTCCTTGCACCCTTTATCGAGCAAGCCAGTCAGGTCATGGTCAACGCCCTGCTTAACGAGGGCAAGATGCTCGCCTGCGGCAACGGCGGATCAGCGGGCGATGCCCAGCATTTCTCATCCGAATTGCTCAACCGGTTCGAGCGCGAGCGGCCAAGTCTGCCGGCGATCGCGCTGACCACCGACAGCTCGACCATCACCTCCATTGCCAACGATTACAGCTACAACGAGATCTTCTCCAAACAGATCCGCGCATTGGGTCAACCTGGGGACGTATTGCTGGCGATTTCCACCAGCGGCAACTCGGCGAACATTATTCAGGCCATCCAGGCCGCACATGATCGCGAAATGATTGTCGTAGCATTGACGGGACGCGACGGTGGCGGAATGGCCTCGCTGCTCTTGCCGGAAGACGTGGAGATTCGCGTACCGGCCAACGTCACGGCACGCATACAAGAAGTCCATCTGCTGGCGATCCATTGCCTTTGTGATCTGATCGACAGCCAACTGTTCGGGAGTGAAGAATGACCCCTAATCGTCTTAGCCTACTGGTTCTGACACTGTGCCTGAGCATCACCGGATGCAGCTCGGTTATCACCGCCGCTCGCGAAAAGCCGATCGAGGACGATCGCGGCACACGCACTTTTGGCAGCAAGATCGATGACTCACTGATCGAAACCAAGGCAGCCGTGAATATCTCCAAGGCCAGCCCTGACCTTGCCGAAGGTTCACACATCGTTGTCACCAGCTTCAACGGCATCGTTCTGCTGGCTGGCCAGACCCCGCGCGCAGACCTCAAGGCCATGGCCGAACAGGCTGCAAGCTCCGTACAGCGCGTCAAGAAGGTCAACAACGAGCTGCAGGTCATGGCACCTTCCTCGCTGCTGGCGCGCAACAATGACGCCTGGCTGACCACCAAGATCAAAAGCCAGATGATTGCCGACGCATCCATTCCCGGTTCGCGCATCAAGGTCGTGACCGAGAACGGCATCGTGTTCCTGCTGGGTCTGGTGACTCAGGACGAAGCCAATCGCGCCACCAACCTGGTGCAAGGCGTGTCCGGCGTTCAGAAGATCGTCAAGCTGTTCGAGTACATCGACTGACAGCCCGATCGCAGACATGAAAAAGGCGATCCTTGCGGATCGCCTTTTTTTATTTCACGACTTTAAGGCTCGGCCTGCCCGTCGGGCGAGGCGGCTCGCTGTCCGGCGGCGAATCATCGCCATCGTCCAGTTCGATATCGTCTTCTTCCTCCATTGAAGGCTCCAGATCGAAAACCATCCCCTGACCGTTCTCGCGGGCATAAATACCCAGGATGGCGGCGACAGGAACGTAAAGCGTGTGCGGCACACCACCGAAGCGGCCTTCAAAGCTGACGGCTTCGTTATCCATATGCAGATGACGCACTGCACTGGGCGAAACATTCAGGACAATCTGCCCATCGTTAGCAAAACCCTGAGGGACCTGCACGGATGGGAATTCCGCATTGACCAGCATATGCGGGGTGCAATCGTTATCAACGATCCACTCATAAAGAGCACGAACCAGATAAGGGCGACTGGAGTTCATCAACGGCTCCTTAAGCCTTAGCGCATTTCACGCTCGGCATCAGACAGACTTGCCTGAAAAGCCTCGCGTGCAAATTGACGCTCCATATAATCAAGCAACGGCTTGGCAGGCCGTGGCAATTCAATACCCATGATCGGCAAACGCCAGAGTATGGGCAGTAGACAGCAATCGACGAGACTTTGCTCGTCACTCAGAAAAAAAGCTTTGTCGGCAAACAAGGGGGAAACCCCTGTCAGGCTTTCCCGCAATTCCTTGCGCGCCTGCACACGAGCCTGCTCCTTGCTGCGCGTATCCAGAATCAAATCAACCAGAGCGCACCAGTCACGCTGGATCCGGTGGATCAGCAGCCGACTGTTGGCACGGGCCACCGGGTACACGGGGAGCAGGGGCGGATGCGGATAGCGCTCGTCCAGATACTCCATCACTACCGTCGACTCGTACAACGCCAGGTCGCGATCAACCAGCGTCGGCACACTGCCGTACGGATTCACTTCAATCAGTTGGGGCGGCTGACGACCGGCCACAACATCAATGATTTCAGCGCTGACACCCTTCTCGGCGAGCACGATACGCACACGATGAGAATAGTGGTCGGCGGGGTCGGAGTAACAGGCCAACCGGTTGGTCACGCCCATGGTGATCCTCCTCGCTTGTTAAATTTATCGGACAGATGAAAGAACACACCTCAAGTGGCTGCGATAACGCATACAACGTGACAGGTGCTCATCGCGGGCGACACGATAGCTCATTTACGCCTACTAATTTCTGTAATCTTGCCCTGCCAGGCTATTCGCCGCTTATTTAAGCGCCATTGCGACGGCAAAGGGGCATTTGTGTAAAGCGGGCGTGGCAAACGCTCAACGAATGTCCTTCCAGTACTCACGCTTGAGCAAGTAAACGAAGATCAACAGCACGACCAGGTAGAGCAACACGTAGGTGCCGATGCGCTGATGCCGCAACTTGTCCGGGTTGGCCGAATAATCCAGAAACGTCACCAGATTCCTGATTTTCTCATCGAACCGAGCGGGTGTCAGGCTTCCTGAATGGGGCACGATGGTCAGCTGATCACAGGCCTCATGGGTCAGCGGCGCACCACTCAGCGGGTCGTATTGTTTCTTACCCTCGACCTCGCGCTGCACCTGCTTGCACCCCATCACCTGACGCCCCTGCAGCGAGACCAGCACATTCGGCATCGCGACGTCAGGAAAAACCTTGTTGTTAACCCCCCAGGGCCGCGCCGGATCCTCATAGAACGAGCGCAGATAGCCATAAAGCCAATCAGCCCCACGCACCCGCGCCACCAGCGTGAGATCGGGCGGTACCGCACCGAACCAGGCTTTGGCATCCGCTGGCTGCATGCCCGTCCGCATGTGATCACCGATCTTTGCGCCTGTGAACACCAGCTTTTCAAGCATCACTTCATGGGGAATGCCCAGGTCATCGGCAACGCGCTCATAGCGCTGATACTTGGCGCTGTGACAGCCCATGCAGTAATTGACGAACGTGCGCGCGCCATCCTGTAACGCCGCTTTGTCGGACACGTCAATGTCGACACTCTCGAGCGACACGCTGCTTGATGCCCCGAACACAAACGCGGGCAGCGCGACAAAGATCAATACAGCCAGGAGTCTTTTCATTACCCCGTCACCCGCTCCGGAACCGGCCGCGTACGTTCAAGCCGGGTATAAAAAGGCATCAACAGGAAGTAGGCGAAGTACAGGCAGGCGCAGACCTGTGCCACCAGCGTGCGCCCCGGCGTAGGCGGCTGAACACCGAGATAACCGAGGGTCACGAATGACACACAGAACAGGATCAGCGCCACCCGGCTGATCCAGCCCTTGTAGCGCATGGATCTGACCGGACTGCGATCCAGCCACGGCAGCACGAACAGGACGGCGATGGCCGAGCCCATGGCCATAACGCCCATCAGCTTGTCTGGAACGGCGCGCAGGATTGCGTAGAAAGGCGTGAAATACCAGACCGGCGCAATGTGCTCCGGGGTCTTGAAGGCGTTGGCCGGCTCGAAGTTCTGCTTCTCCAGAAAGTACCCGCCCATTTCCGGAAAAAAGAATACGACCGTACAGAACACAAACAGAAACACCACCACGCCCACCAGGTCCTTGAGGGTGAAGTACGGATGAAAGGCGATGCCGTCCAGCGGCTTGCCGCTCTCATCCTTGTGCTTCTTGATGTCGATGCCGTCCGGGTTGTTCGACCCCACTTCATGCAGCGCGAGAATATGCAGCACCACCAGACCCAGAATGACGATGGGCAATGCCACGACATGCAGCGCAAAGAACCGATTGAGGGTGATGCCTGAGACCAGATAATCCCCACGAATCCACTGGGCCAGATCCTCGCCAATGACAGGAATTGCCCCGAACAGCGAGATGATCACCTGCGCCCCCCAATAAGACATCTGCCCCCAGGGCAACAGATAGCCCATGAAAGCTTCTGCCATCAGGCACAGGTAAATCAGCATGCCGAATATCCAGACCAGCTCACGGGGCTTCTGATAAGACCCGTAGAGCAATCCGCGAAACATGTGCAGGTAGACGACGATGAAAAACGCCGAGGCGCCCGTCGAGTGCAGCAGGCGCAGGATGGCACCGTACTCGACATCGCGCATGATGTATTCAATCGACGCGAAGGCTCCTTCGGCCGTGGGCGTATAGCTCATGGTCAGCCAGATGCCGGTCAGAATCTGATTGACCAGCACCAGCAAGGCCAGCGAGCCGAAGAAGTAGAAAAAATTGAGGTTGCGCGGGACGTAATACTTGCTCAGATGCTCTTCCCACATTCTCGTGGCGGGGAAACGTGCATCAATCCAGTCCACCAGCCTGCCCATTACACGCCCTCCTGATCGACACCAATGACGATGACCGTGTCCGACTCATAGGAATAAGGGGGTACAGGCAGATTCAGCGGGGCGGGCTGCGACTTATACACCCGCCCTGCCAGATCGTAATGAGAGCCGTGACAAGGACAGAAATAGCCGCCCAGCCAGTCCTTGCCAAGGTCGACAGGCGCCACTTCAGGACGGAAGGTCGGCGAGCAGCCCAAGTGAGTACAGATACCGACCAGCAACACGATATCCGGCCTGATCGAGCGCACTGAAGGGTCCACGTAAGCGGGCTGAACCGACGCCCTGGATTGGGGATCGGACAACTGCCCGGTCAGCTTGCCAAGGTTGTCGAGGATTTCAGGCGTACGCCTGAGGATGAATACCGGTTGTCCACGCCACTCGGCAACCATCTGCTGTCCCGGCTCTATCTTGCCGATGTTGACCTTGACCGGCGCACCTGCCGCACGAGCCTTGGCGCTCGGAGACCATGAGCCGACAAACGGAATAGCGGCCCCCACTGCGCCGGCCGCACCCAACACGGACGTGGCAGCCACGAGAAAGCGACGCCGGCCATCGTTCACGCCGTCATTGCTCATTCGACACCTCCCATCGGCGACACAGCCTGTCGGTCGCAGGCGTCTACCCGATAACAATTTAGCTGCTCTGAGCGCTGACGAGGACGGGCAAAAACCCTCTTCGCCACGACCGCCTCAAAAGCAGTCGAAAACTGTGAATCAAGCGTTACAGCCCGCCCCACGACCTCCATGAAAATGAGCCGCGATAAACCGGACCATAAAAAAACGCCCAGCTCGATAAACGAGGTGGGCGTTCTTTTTGAACGAAGAGCGAATTAACGCTTCGAGTACTGCGGACGCTTACGCGCTTTACGCAGACCGACTTTCTTACGTTCAACTTCACGAGCATCGCGAGTTACGAAGCCTGCTTTGCGCAGTGCGCCACGCAGGGTTTCGTCGTACTGCATCAGAGCGCGAGTGATACCGTGGCGGATTGCGCCAGCCTGACCACTTACACCGCCACCGATAACAGTGACGTAGATGTCGAACTTTTCAACGGTCTCGGTCAGTTCCAGCGGCTGACGAACTACCATGCGGGCAGTTTCGCGACCGAAGAACGAGTCCAGAGTGCGGTTGTTGATCGAGATGTTACCAGTACCCGGACGCAGGAAAACGCGTGCGGTTGCGGTCTTGCGACGGCCAGTGCCGTAATTTTGAGTCGCCGACATAATGAACTATTCCGTTAAAACTTCAGTTCTTGGGGCTGCTGAGCAGTATGAGGGTGTACAGCGCCCGCATAAACTTTCAGCTTACGATACATGTCGCGACCCAGCGGGTTCTTAGGCAGCATGCCTTTGACCGCGGTCTCGATCACGCGCTCAGGAGCTTTGTCGATCAGCTTTTCGAAGTTGATCGACTTGATCCCGCCCGGAAAACCGGAGTGTGAGTAGTAGATCTTGTCGGTAGTCTTGGCACCGGTCACGCGGATCTGCTCGGCATTGATCACGACGATGTAGTCGCCGGTGTCAACGTGCGGAGTGTACTCCGGCTTGTGCTTGCCACGCAGACGGCTCGCGATTTCGGTGGCCAGACGACCCAGGGTCTGACCAGCAGCGTCGACGACGAACCAGTCGCGCTTAACTGTTTCCGGTTTAGCAGTAAAAGTTTTCATTCTTTATAGCCTCAGGGGCCGCCCTGAAAATTAGACGGCGGATCTTACTGAATAGTGCGTACTTTGACAAGTCAAAGGCAGCCGGAAACAGACGCTATCGGGGGCTCGGGTCAGCGCGTCCGTTATACGGCAAGATTCTTCGGCAGACGGCGCATCACTTCCACTGCAAAGAGCTGGCGGATTATACAGGCTCGAAAAATAACCTCAACCGGATTTTTCGTTCACGTTCTGTTTATTGCCCCGGACCGTCGCGATGAAGGATATTTGCCGACTGGAATCGCACCCTCTCACAGCATCCACCCTTTCGACTGTCGCGAGGCGACTGGACAGGCCCGGGAAAAAATAAGACGATCCAGCCGTGGATTGACCATTTACCCATATAAGAATAAAGATTATGCCAACCCAACACTCCGCCCCTCTGCGGCGCGTCAGCATTCTGGCCACCGACAAAGTGTTTGCCTCGACACTGATGCAGGCCAAGGATTTTTTCCACCTGGCCAGCCTCAGGTACAGCAGGCAACTCGGTCACGGCCTGGTGCCTGCTTTCGAGATCCGCCTGGTCAGCCCGGACGGCCTGCCCGTTGGTAGCTTCAGCGACGTCACGCTGCCGGTAGACGGCGAGCTGTGCCAGAGCGATATCATCGTGATTCCGGCTTTCTGGGATGATTTCGACGCGCTCTGCCAACGCTATCCGCAAGTGCTGCCATGGCTGCGCGAGCAGCATGCTCAAGGTGCGGTTCTGTGCGCAGAAGCCACGGGCGTGTTCTGGCTGGCTGAGGCCGGGCTGCTCGACGGCAAGGAAGCGACTACCTACTGGCGCTTCTTCACTCAGTTCGCCGAACGCTATCCGAACGTGCTGCTCAATCAGGAAAAACACCTGACCGACGCCGACAACCTGTATTGCGCAGGCGGCACCACGTCGGCCTGTGATCTGTACATCTATCTGATCGAGCGTTTCTGCGGGTCCAACGTCGCGCAGGCGGTGGCCCGCGATATTCTTTATGAAGTACGGCGCACCTATTCGCCAGGACGGATTGGCTTCGGCGGTCAGAAGCTGCATCAGGACGTGATCATCCTGCAGATCCAGCATTGGCTGGAGGAACACTTCGCGGAAAAATTCCGCTTCGAAGATGTCGCCCGCGAACACGGCATGAGCATTCGCAACTTCATGCGCCGCTTCCAGACTGCCACCGGTGACAAGCCGTTGCATTACCTGCAACGGCTGCGCATCGAAACCGCCAAGGGCCTGCTGTCCGGCTCGCGAAAAAGCATCAAGACCATCAGTTACGAAGTCGGCTATGACGACGCCAGCTTCTTCGCCCGCCTGTTCCGCCAGCACACCGAGCTGTCACCCAACCAGTACCGCCAGCAGTTTCAGCAGGCAGCCTGATCCGATTCAAGCATCCACCCCACAAAAACGAAAAAGGCCTGCAATGCAGGCCTTTCCGTATCTGGCTATCAAACCGTCAAGGTTTGTGTGCCCGCGACAGGAACTCGTGGGACTGCATTTCCAGCAAGCGGCTCAAGGTGCGCTGGAACTCGAACATCAGTCGGCCGCCGGTGTACAAGTCCTTCAGTTCGACTTCTGCCGAGATGATCAGCTTGACGTTGCGGTCGTAGAACTCATCGACCATGTTGATGAAACGGCGGGCGATATCGTCCTTTGAGACGTCCATCTGCTCGACACCGCTGAGCAATACGGCGTGGAAAATCTTGCCCAGCTCGATGTAGTCGTTCTGGCTGCGCGGGCCGTCGCACAGCTCGCGGAAGTCGAACCACGCCACGTCATCACAGGTGCGCAAGGCGCGAATCTCGCGATTTTCGATCACCAGCACATCGTTTTCGAGGGTCTCTGCGCATTCCGGCGTCAGCGCTTTGAAGCTCTTGCGCATGCTCTCCTGTGCCGCTTCATTAAGCGGGAAGTGGAACAGCTCAGCTTGCTCCAGATGACGCAAACGGTAATCGACGCCGCTGTCGACGTTGACGATGTCAGTGTTCTGCTTGATCAGCGCAATGGCTGGCAGAAAGCGAGCACGCTGCAACCCATCCTTGTAGAGCCCGTCCGGAACGATGTTCGACGTGGCAACCAGAGTCACGCCGTTCTTGAACAGCTCTTCCATCAGGGTGCCGAGAATCATGGCGTCAGTGATGTCGGACACGAAGAATTCGTCGAAACAAATGACCCGCGCCTCATCGGAAAAGCGCTTGGCGATGATGGTCAGAGGGTTCTTCTCGCCCTTGAGGGTTTTCATTTCCTCGTGCACACGCTTCATGAAGCGGTGAAAGTGCGTGCGCACCTTGTCCTTGAACGGCAGGGCGTCGAAGAATGTATCGACCAGATAGGTTTTGCCGCGCCCTACTCCGCCCCAGAAATACAGACCTTTGACCAGGGTCGGCTCTTTCTTGCCAAACAGCTTGCCGAACAGGCCGGGCTTGCTGTCATGGGAGGCGATCAGGTCGTCGTACAGGCGCTGCAAATGACGCACAGCATTTTCCTGCGCGGCATCATGGAAAAAGTCCGGGCGCTTCAGATCAGCTTGATATCGTTCTAGGGGCGTCATATTCGTTAGCAGGGCAACAAAAACGGGTCGTCACTGTAACGACGACCCCGGGGAATGGCAATCAGTCCTGTTGAGGAGCGAGTGCCGACTTGAGCGCCTGGATGGCAGTGTCACGTGCAGCCGCATCGGCGAACACCGGGCTGTCGGCCACACAGGCATCGTCCAGCCAGAGCGTGAAGCGATCCGCTTCGGTGCGCAGATCGAGTTCGCCGCCCTGCTGCAACTGCTTGCTGGCCACGCCTGCCGCCTTGCCATCGGCAAAATGGCGCGACAACAGCAGTTGCTCACCATCAGCCGCCAGCAGACGGAAACGGAAACTGCCGTCGTCTTCACGGAAGCTTACGAAGCGTGCGCCCTTGGCGGCTTTCTTCTTGCCGGTATCGGCACCCTGTACCACGGTGCGGAACGAGCGCAGGCCAACGGCCTCACGCAGTTCGCCCAGGAACGGCGTGGCAACGCGCCGGGCTTTCTCGGCACCCGTTAGCAGGATGTCTTCCAGATCGGCCGGGCGCTCGATCAGACTCAGGTACGTTTCACGCTTCTGGGCCAGTTCGGCGTCCAGCAAAGTGAACAGACGATTCTTCGCCTCGCCCCAGCCCAGGCCGTCCAGCAGCTCGGCGCGGAACCCGGCGCATTGCTCAGGCGTGGAGAACGCCTGATACAGCGTAAACAGGTGGGAGTTGTCTGGATCCTTGGCCTCGCCCGGCGCACGCGAGTCGGTGACGATGCGCGAAATCGCGTCCTTCATCTCCTTGGCGCTGCTGAACAAGGGGATGGTGTTGTCGTAGCTCTTGGACATCTTGCGACCGTCCAGGCCTGGCAGCGTCGCCACGCTCTCCTCGATCAGCGCTTCGGGCATGACAAAGAACTCCTTGCCCTTGCCGAACAGGTGATTGAAGCGCTGGCCGATATCACGGGCCATTTCGACGTGCTGAATCTGGTCGCGCCCCACGGGCACTTGGTGCGCGTTGAACATGAGGATGTCAGCGGCCATCAGCACCGGGTAGCTGTACAGGCCCATGGTGATGCCCGAGTCCGGGTCTTCACCGCTCTCCACGTTCTTGTCCACCGACGCCTTGTAGGCGTGCGCGCGATTGAGCAGGCCCTTGGCCGCTACGCAGGTCAGCAGCCAGGTCAGCTCGGGAATTTCCGGGATGTCCGACTGGCGATAGAAGGTCACCCGATCAACGTCCAGACCCGCAGCCAGCCAGGTCGCTGCGATTTCCAGACGCGAGCGCTGAATGCGCAGCGGGTCATCGCACTTAATCAGCGCGTGGTAATCGGCCAGAAAATAGAACGAATCGAAGTCGCTCTGACGGCTGGCGACGATAGCCGGGCGAATCGCGCCCGCGTAGTTGCCCAGATGGGGGGTGCCGGTGGTCGTGATACCGGTCAGGATACGAGTGGTCATGGCAGGTCGCTTATCTATGGGCTGCAATCAATTGGAGAGGCGCGGCAGGATCAATTCTTTGAGATCGGTCAGCTTGCCGTGAAAAAAGTGTCCGCATTCTGCCACTTTCAGCAGCTCATGGGGACGCTGCAGCGCAGCCGACCAGGCGTAGACGGTTTGCGGGTCGATGACTTCATCGGTTTCCGGCTGAATCACCGTCAGCGGGCAGTTCTGGGGCAGCACACTGTGGTCCTGCAGGCGCGCAGCGGCGACGGCCACCAGAAACAGATGCGTGAGCGTTTCGCCTTGCGCCTCCAGGCGGCCGCCCAGATTGGCTGCAACGTAACCGCCGAAGGAAAAACCGAACAGGGTCATGGGCAGATCAGGGTGTTTTTCACGCAACCACCTGGCAGCGGCTTGCGCATCGTCGATCTCGCCAGGCCCTGCCACTGAGGTGCCCGCACTAGCCCCCACGCCACGATAGTTGAAGCGTAACGTGATCAAACCTTCGTCCCGTGCGGTACGCTGCAACGTGGAGACGACTTTATTGAGCATCGTTCCGCCCTGGATCGGGTTAGGATGGCAAATCAGTGCGACGCCTCTGGCATTGGGTACGTCCTGATACAGTGCTTCGAGCTGGCCCTCTGGACCATCGATGAATAACGGGGTTTCGCGCATGAGCAAAAAAGAACTCCGTGACCTTGAAATGGGTCGACTCGTCTAGCTGATTGTCTGTGGCTGGCATATCAACGACGCGTCGCGGGTATACAGCGCAGGTTCGAGCCGTTAACGTAAAGCAAAGCCGTTTATAGAGGAAGGACTCGTGGAACACTCGCTCTTAGTTTGGTTGTTGCCGACTCTCGCCCTGGTTGCCGGTGTCGTCATTGGTTTCCTGGTCGCACGTCTGCTGCCCAACACCGTTCCGAACAGCACCCAGCGCCAGCTGGATGATATTCAGGAGCGTTTCGATACCTATCAGAACGAGGTGGTCACTCACTTCAACAGCACGGCTAACCTGGTACAAAAGCTTTCGCAAAGCTATAACGATGTACAGGAACATCTCGCCGAGGGCGCCAACCGCCTGGCCCTTGACGAACTGACCCGCCAACGTCTGCTGGCTGCCCTGCACCCGGAGGCCAACCAGGCACCTCGCGACCGCCTGACACCGCCACGCGACACCGAAACCCCGAAGGATTACGCGCCCAAATCGCCTAATACGCCAGGCATGCTGGACGAGCATTACGGCTTGAAGAAGTAATACGCCGTCAGTGACACCCAAATCCCGCCCCTGAGTGATTCAGCGGCGGGATTTTTTATGGTTGCTGCTTTCAGCGAGCTGACCGGCGCCTGCTCACAAAGGCGTCAGCAGGCGCCTATCGACTGCAGCGCCTGAAACAAAAAACCCGCCATCATCGGCGGGTTTTCTGTAGCAGGCTCAGACTCAGATCGCGCCGCGGCTGCGCAACACGTCCAGCACCAGCTTCACGCCTTCATCCACCGTCAGGCTCTGGGTGTCGATCACCAGGTCGGCATCCAGCGGAACATCGTACGGGAAGGACTCGCCCGGGATGTTGTCGCCATCGGCAGCGTAAAGGCCTTGAGGGTCGCGCTCACGGCATACTTCAGGCGATGCCTGAACGTACACGGTGACCAGACGCTCTTTGCCGATCAGCGCTTTCACGCGCTCGCGCCCTTCGGCATCCGGTGCCACGAAAGCAGCCAGGGTCAGCAGGCCGGCTTCGTTGAACTGACGCGCCACGTGAGCGGCACGGCTCCAGTTCTCGGTACGACCCGCGCGGTTCTGCGGCAGACCTTTGTTCAGGTCATGACGCAGGTTTTGACCGTCAAGTACATACACGGCACGCCCCATGTCGAACAGCTTGCGCTCGACCGCGTAGGCCAGGGTGCTCTTGCCTGCGCCCGACAGGCCGCTGAACAACACGGTTGCCGGCTGCTGACCGAAGCGCTGTGCACGCTCCTGAGTGGTCACGTGAGCCAGTTCGCCATGATGCGTCGCACCGCCAGCATTGACCGGTTTGGCGATGATCATGCCTGCCGCCACGGTGCCATTGGTCAAACGATCAATGACGATGAACGCGCCCGTGGTGCGGTTGCTGTCGTAACCGTCCAGCGCGATAGGCGCGTCCAGGCTGATCTTGACGCGGCCGATCTCGTTCAACTGCAGCGAACTGGCAGGACCTTCGACCAGCGTGTTCACATCCACGCGATGCGTGATGCTGGCAATCGAGCCCGGCACGTAGCTGGTCGCGCGTTTGATGTCGTATTTCTTGCCTGGCAGCATCGGTTCTTCGGCCATCCAGACCAGCATCGCGTCGAACGCGTCGCTGACCTGCGGAACGTTGTCGGCATGCACCAGCAGGTCGCCACGGGAGATGTCGATCTCGTCTTCCATGGTCAACGTGACAGCCTGACCAGGACCGGCCTGTTCCAGCTCACCTTCAAAGGTGACGATGGACTTCACGCGACTGCTCTTGCCCGACGGCAGCACGACGACTTCATCGCCCTTGTGCACAATGCCGCTGGCCAAAGTGCCTGCAAACCCTCGGAAATTGAGGTTCGGGCGGTTAACGTACTGCACCGGGAAACGCAGGTCGGTGTAGTTGCGATCACTGGCGATTTCGACGGTTTCGAGAATTTCCATCAGCGACTGGCCGATGTACCACGGCGAACGCTCGCTGCGGTTGACCACGTTGTCGCCCTTGAGCGCCGACATGGGCACAAAGGCCATGGTGGTCGGCTTGAAGGCGATACCCTCGGCGAACTTCAGGTAATCGGCCTTGATCGACTCGAACACGTTCTCATCGAAGCCGTTGAGGTCCATCTTGTTGATGGCGACCACGATGTGTTTGATGCCCAGCAGAGACGCGATGTAGCTGTGGCGACGGGTCTGGGTCTGAACGCCGTAACGTGCGTCCACCAGGATGATCGCCAGGTCGCAGGTCGACGCGCCAGTGGCCATGTTGCGGGTGTACTGCTCGTGGCCCGGCGTGTCGGCGATGATGAACTTGCGTTTGGCCGTCGAGAAATAGCGATAGGCGACATCGATGGTGATGCCCTGCTCGCGCTCGGCCTGCAGGCCGTCCACCAGCAGCGCCAGGTCGACGTCATCACCTGTGGTGCCGGACTTTTTGGAATCACGCGTAATGGCTTCCAGGTGATCTTCATAGATCATCTTGGAATCGTGCAGCAGGCGACCGATCAGCGTGCTCTTGCCGTCGTCGACGTTGCCACAGGTGAGAAAGCGCAGCATTTCCTTACGTTCGTGCTGGCCCAGATAAGCGAGGATGTCCTCACTGATCAAATCAGATTGATGCGACATGTGACACCCCCTTAGAAATAACCCTGACGTTTCTTTTCTTCCATCGAGCCTGCGCCATCGTGGTCGATGACCCGGCCCTGGCGCTCGGAAGTTCGCGTCAGCAGCATTTCCTGAATGATGTCAGTCAGGCTGGTGGCTTCGGACTCGACGGCGCCGGTCAACGGGTAGCAGCCGAGTGTGCGGAAACGCACCTTCTTCTTGACGATGCGGGCCTTTTCCTCGTCGGTGAGGTGCTCAAGGATGCGATCGTCGTCGATCATGATCAACGTGCCGTTCTTCTCGATCACGTCACGCTCGGCCGCGAAGTACAGCGGCACAATCGGGATACCTTCAAGGTAGATGTACTGCCAGATGTCCAGCTCGGTCCAGTTCGACAGCGGGAACACACGAATCGACTCACCCTTGTTGACGTTGCCGTTGTACACGTTCCACAGCTCGGGACGCTGGTTCTTGGGATCCCAGCGGTGCTTGCTGTCGCGGAAGGAATACACGCGTTCCTTGGCCCGGGACTTTTCTTCGTCGCGGCGCGCGCCGCCAAAAGCGGCATCGAAACCATGCTTGTCCAGCGCCTGCTTGAGGCCCTCGGTCTTCATGATGTCGGTGTGCTTGGCACTGCCGTGGGTAAATGGATTGATGCCCTGCGCCACCCCGTCAGGGTTGATGTGGGTGATCAGGTCCAGACCCATTTCCTCGACCATCTGGTCGCGGAAGCGATACATCTCCTGGAATTTCCAGCGGGTATCGACGTGCATGACCGGAAACGGCAGCTTGCCCGGAAAGAAGGCCTTGCGCGCCAGGTGCAGCATCACGGCCGAATCCTTGCCGATCGAGTACAGCATCACCGGGTTATCGAACTCGGCGGCGACCTCGCGGATGATGTGGATGCTTTCCGCCTCCAGCTGTTTCAGATGCGTCAGTTTATCAACCATGGTTTCTCACGGATTACTTACGTTATGGACCGGGAAAACCCGGGGCGGCCTGCGGGCCGTATTCGAGCCGCGCACTTTATCATGCGTGATATCGCTAATCAGCGAAGCAACTAGATCGAAACGATCTATGCATATGCCCCGCCGTTTGATCGCTCAGATCGGATTCGGGCAGTCAATGAAGATGTGCTCGAGTGCGAAGCGACGGGCCAGGTAATCGCCCAGCGCCTGGACGCCGTAACGCTCGGTGGCGTGATGGCCAGCAGCAATGAAGCTGATGTCGTTTTCCCGTGCACTGTGAAAGGTCTGCTCCGACGCCTCGCCGCTCAGAAAAAGATCGACGCCTTCACGCACAGCCTGGTCGATATAGCCCTGTCCACCGCCCGTGCACCAGCCGACACGACGAATCATCTGGCTGCCTTCGATCAACAGCGGTTCCCGGCCCAGCGCTTCCTGTACACGGCGGGCAAAATCACGCGGGGTCATGGGCTCGGACAGGGAACCGACCAGCCCGACCACTTTCGGGTTTTCCGGATCGATTGGACCTTCAACCGTGATGTCCAGTTGCCGCGCCAACTGCACGTTGTTGCCCACATCGGGGTGCACGTCCAGCGGCAGGTGATAGGCCAGCAGGCTGATGTCATGCTTGAGCAACGTTTTCAGGCGGCGCTGCTTCATGCCGACGACACAGGGGTTTTCGCCCTTCCAGAAATAACCGTGATGGACCAGGATCAGATCCGCCTGTGCCTCGACAGCAGCGTCGAGCAGGGCCTGGCTGGCCGTCACGCCGCTGACGATCCGCATCACTTGCGGCCGACCCTCGACCTGCAGGCCGTTGGGGCAATAATCCTGAATACGGGCGCTGTTCAGGTAGCGGTCGGCTTCTTCGACCAGGGTGCTCAGGGCAACAGCCATAAAAGACTCCTAAATATGCAGTTCAGAGCGGCCTTGTGCTCGTATAATGCCCGCCATTATGGCGCACACGCGGCAAAACTTTCTGCGCCGAAACCATCAGGACTTGTTCAATGCTCAAAGCACTGCGCTTTTTCGGCTGGCCACTGCTGGCCGGCGTGCTTATCGCCATGCTGATCATTCAGCGTTATCCGCAATGGGTGGGGCTGCCAAGCCTGGATGTCAATCTGCAACAGGCCCCGCAGACCACCAATATCATGCAAGGCCCGTCCTCGTATGCCGATGCGGTCAGTGCCGCAGCACCTGCGGTGGTCAACCTCTATACCACCAAGATGGTGAACAAGGGCGCCAATCCGCTGTTCGAGGATCCGCAGTTTCGGCGCTTCTTCGGTGACAACGCGCCCAAGCAGAAACGCATGGAGTCCAGCCTTGGGTCCGGCGTGCTCATGAGTCCGGAAGGCTACATCCTGACCAATAACCACGTCACCACGGGTGCAGACCAGATAGTGGTAGCGCTCAAGGACGGCCGCGAGACCATCGCCAGGGTCATCGGCAACGACCCTGAAACCGACCTCGCAGTGCTGAAGATCGATCTGAAAAATCTGCCGGCGATCACCATCGCCCGCTCCGACGGCATCCGCATCGGCGATGTGGCGCTGGCTATCGGCAACCCGTTCGGGGTTGGCCAGACAGTGACCATGGGCATCATCAGTGCCACAGGCCGTAACCAGTTGGGCCTCAACACCTACGAAGACTTCATCCAGACCGACGCGGCCATCAACCCCGGCAACTCGGGCGGCGCGCTGGTGGATGCCAGCGGCAACCTGACAGGCATCAATACAGCGATCTTTTCCAAGTCGGGCGGCTCGCAGGGCATCGGTTTCGCGATTCCGACCAAGCTGGCGATGGATGTCATGAAATCGATCATCGAGCACGGTCAGGTGATTCGTGGCTGGCTGGGCATCGAAGTTCAGCCCTTGACTCAGGAACTGGCAGAGTCGTTCGGTCTGAAAGATCGTCCGGGCATCGTGGTCGCCGGTATCTTCCGCGACGGTCCGGCGCAGAAAGCCGGATTGCAACTGGGCGACGTGATTCTGAGCATCAATGGCGAACCGGCGGGCGATGGCCGGCGTTCGATGAACCAGGTGGCGCGCACCAAACCCAAGGACAAGATTGCCATCGATGTGATGCGTAACGGCAAGGAGTTGCGACTGAGCGCCGAAGTCGGCCTGCGTCCACCACCGGCACCGGCGCCTGTGGCGAATCCTGAGTGACGTCCGGGCGGGCGCTGTGCACGCAATAATGTGCACACGTCTCGCTGGCTGAATGCAGCACTGCCTGGGAGCGAGCTTGCTCGCGAAAGCTGCGCCCCCAGACGCAACACCTCTACTGGATGTAG
>NZ_JACONV010000012.1 GCF_014358015.1 Pseudomonas triticifolii
CGGCAAGCCGCCTCCTACCGTCCTTAGGTTGCAGCAAGAGTTGGGTATAACGCTGAGCGCGAGCAGTGTCGAGCCAGGCGTAACACCGATAGGGAAAGCGATCAGCTTTCACCGCACTGCTGTTCCCGCAAGCGCTTGTACAAGGTGTTGCGACTCACCCCGAGTCGCTTCGCCAGTTGCGAGATATTTCCTCCGGCGGCCTGAAGCAGATCGTTCAGGTCATCAGTGGCTTGCAACGGCTCCTGCAGGTTTGATGGCATCTGCCGATCGCAACGTTCACTCATGCCCGCATCCAGAAAAAAATCCTCCGGTAAATGCTCGGTGCCAATCGGCTGATCGTCAGCCAGCGCGAGCGCCACCTGAATCACGCTGTTGAGCTGGCGAATGTTGCCCGGCCACGGGTGATGCTCGAACAGCTCAAGCACTTCCCGTGAAAACCCCGCGCGCTGGTGCGGGTCCCGATGCCGCTCCCAAATGCGCTGGACCAACGCGTGTTTGTCGGTTCGCTCGCGCAGCGGCGGCAACTCGATGTTCAAACCGTTGATTCTGTAATACAGGTCCTGACGAAAATGCCCGGCCTGCACCTGGTCACGCAGCGTGACGTTGGTTGCCGATACCAGGCGGATGTCCACCGGATACAACTCGCCGCCGCCCAGCGGCTGGACGCAACGCTCCTGCAAGACCCTTAGCAGACGCGCTTGTACGGACATCGGCATATCGCCAATTTCGTCCAGAAACAGCGTGCCCTTGTCGGCCTTGCGTATCAGCCCGATGCTGCCTTTCTGGCTTGCGCCGGTAAACGCACCTCTGGTGTAGCCGAACAGTTCGGCTTCAACCAGATCGGCTGGAATCGCTGCGCAGTTGACAGCGATCAATGGTTGACTCGCCCGCGAGCTGGCCTGATGCAGCGCCTTGACGAACACTTCCTTGCCAACTCCGGTTTCTCCGTAGATCAGCAGCGGGATGTCCTTTTCCAGCAGACGCTGAGCCTGCAGCACGGCTTTCTCGACCCGAACATCGCCCAAACTGATGGCGTGCAGGTCGAGGTTGCGAGGGGCAGCCGGTGGTGGCGTGGTCGTCACTGCATGCAGTTGAAGCGGCTTGCGCCTGGGGCGTTTGATCAGGCATTGAAAGCGGTTGTTGCCGAACGCGTGCAAGGCGAACGGGCGGGCTTCGGTTTCGCTGAGCAATTGCAGAATCGGGCATTTGAACAGTGTCTCGATGCTCACACCCGAAAGCCTGACACCCAGCAGGTTGTCAGCACGGCGATTGGCGCAGAGGATCTGGCCACTTTCGTCGAAAATCAGCAGGCCAGCCCACTGGCTGTCCAGGTTATTGAGGCCGGTATTGAAGATCAGTTGAAAGTGGGTGTCGCGAAACTGGTCGAGGATCAGCCGGTTTTCCACCGACTGGCTCATCATTTTGACCATGCCCAGGGTGTGCGAGGGCGGCAGGAAGCTGTCGCTGGACACATCCAGGACCGCAATGATGCGCCGGTCAGCGTCGAAAATCGGGGAAGCGGAGCCGGTCATAAAACGGTTGGCTTTGAGAAAGTGCTCGTCAGGTTCGATATGGATGGCCTGTTCACAGGCCAGTGCCGTGCCGATGGCATTGGTGCCGGTACCTTGCTCGCTCCAACTGGCCCCGGCCAGAAAACCCTGATGCGACGAGTCGCCAAACCGCTGAGTGCCCCATGACTTGAGCAATTGGCCCTGGGGGTCGGCCAGCAGGATCAGGCAGTTGGAGTTGCTCAGAATGTTCTCGTAGACCGGCAGCACTTCCTGATGGGTGGTCTGCACCAGCGCGTTGTGGCGCTCCAGCAACTGTGAGACTTCTGAGCCGGGCAACTGGCCGAATGATGGGCGTGTCTGATGGCTGAGACCGAAGTCCCGGCAACGTGTCCATGAATCGCGAATGATGATGTCGTGAGCGAGCGAGGTGCTGGATTGAGCCATGGCAAGGCCTGCAAGGATGACGTGTTGTTTTTATTTTCAGGTCTCGTCGCGTGTCCATCCTGGCGTGCAACGTCCCTCCAGTGTCGTTCAGATGTGTTCAAAGTCAACGTTCATTTTGTTCAGTTGTTCAGCGTTTACTGTTCATTTTTGTTCAGCTGCGAATCCGCTTTCGGCCAGTTAATACGGGCGAACGCTCTGGAACGGGCCTTGGCGAGGATGTGACAGAACTGGCACGAATGTCGCTTTCTGCACTTGCATCACGCATTACCCTTAAAAAAACAACAAAGGGCACGCCATGTCTCTCACGCTGGAGCACGTCAGTCGCGCAGTCGATGGCCAAATATGGATCGACGACGCATCCCTGAGCTTTGAGCCGGGGTCCTTCAACGTTCTGCTGGGGCGCACCCTGTCAGGCAAAACCAGTCTCATGCGCCTGATCGCCGGGCTGGACAAACCCGACAGCGGGCGAGTGCTGATGAATGGGGTCGATGTCACGCAGCGGCCGGTTCGTTTGCGCAATGTCTCTATGGTGTATCAGCAGTTCATCAACTACCCGAGCATGACGGTATTCGAAAACATCGCCTCACCGCTGCGTCAGGCGGGCATGTCGAAAGACATGATCCACAGCCGCGTCAACGACACGGCGAAGATGCTGCGCATCGAGAAGTTTCTGCAACGCTACCCGCTTGAGCTGTCCGGCGGTCAGCAGCAACGCACTGCGATGGCCAGGGCACTGGTCAAGGATGCGGAGCTGATTCTGTTCGACGAGCCGCTGGTCAACCTGGACTACAAGTTGCGCGAGGAGCTGCGTCAGGAAATGCGCGAGCTGTTCGCTGCTCGCCACACCATCGCCATCTATGCCACCACTGAACCGAACGAGGCGCTGGCCCTGGGCGGTACGACCACCATCCTGCATGAAGGCCGGGTGGTGCAGAGCGGCAAGACGCCTGAGGTCTACCACAAACCTGCGACCGTCCTGGCTGCCGAGCTGTTTTCGGAACCGCCGATCAACCTCATGGAGGGGCGTATCGACGGCAACGAGGTGAGCTTTGCCAATTTCGTGCACTTCCCGCTCAATGCCGATCTGCGATCCATCGGTGATGGCCAATACCGCTTGGGTGTACGGCCAAGCCATCTGAGCCTGGTGCCATCCAACGATGATGATCTGGAGCTGGCGGTGACGGTGGAACTGGCCGAGATCAGCGGCTCGGAAACCTTTCTGCATGTGCGCAACGAGTTGTTTTCGCTGGTGCTGCACTTGCCGGGCGTGCATGCCTACGACGTTGATGCGTCGATCCGGGTGTACATCCCGACCCACAAACTATTCGTGTTCGATCAGCAGGGCGGCCTTATCCAGGCGCCGGGCCTGCGTCTGTCGAGGGTTGCCTGATGGCTGAGATACGCTTGCAGAATCTGGCTCACAGCTACAGTGCCAACCCCGGACCGGACGATTACGCCATTCGTGAGATGAGCCATATCTGGGAGCAGGGCGGCGCTTATGCGTTGTTGGGGCCTTCGGGCTGCGGCAAGTCGACCCTGCTCAATATCATTTCCGGCCTGCTGAGTCCTTCCCAGGGACAGGTCCTGTTTGATTCCAAAGTGGTCAACGACCTGCCACCCGAGCGTCGCAACATCGCCCAGGTTTTTCAGTTTCCGGTGATCTACGACACCATGACGGTGTTCGATAACCTGGCATTTCCTCTGCGCAACCAGGGCATGGACGAGGCGCGCATTCTCACCAAGGTCCATGAAATTGCCGATGTACTGGACCTGCAACTGCTGCTGAAAAAGAAGGCCCGCAACCTGACGGCCGATGAAAAGCAGAAGGTGTCCATGGGTCGCGGCCTGGTGCGTGATGATGTTTCGGCGATTCTGTTCGACGAGCCGCTGACGGTTATCGACCCGCACCTGAAGTGGAAACTGCGTCGCAAGCTCAAGCAGATTCACGAGCAGTTCAATATCACCATGGTCTACGTCACTCACGATCAGCTTGAGGCGTCGACCTTTGCCGACAAGATCGCAGTGATGTATGGCGGTCAGATCGTGCAGTTCGGCACGCCTCGCGAGCTGTTCGAAAAGCCACGTCATACCTTTGTCGGCTACTTCATCGGCAGCCCTGGCATGAACCTCATTGAGGTGAAGCCGCAAGGCGATGGCGTCGGTTTCGGTGACGTTCATGTGCCGTTGTCCAGCCTGTTGCAGCAACTGATCGCGCGGACCTCGTTCAGCAGCCTGAAGATCGGTATTCGTCCCGAGTTCGTCCATGTCTGGGATGGGCCCTACGAAGAGGCGATGTGTGCTGATGTGGTGTACGTCGAAGACCTGGGCACCTACAAGATCCTGACGCTGTCACTGGCCGGGCAGAAGCTGAAGGTGCGCATGCCCGAAGACAAACCGGTGCCCCAGGGCCAGGCGTGGATCAGTTTTCCTGCGCAGTGGCTGATGGTCTACGCCGATGACTTCCTGCTTGAGCCCACCCCTGAGCGAGACATGCCATGAACAAGGTCCAGAACAACAAGGCCTGGTGGCTGGTGCTGCCGGTGTTCCTGCTGGTGGCGTTCAGCGCCATCGTGCCGATGATGACCGTGGTCAACTATTCGGTGCAGGATATCTTCGACCAGTCCAGCCGCTACTTCGTGGGTGCCGACTGGTTCAGGCAGGTCCTGCAGGATCCGCGTCTGCATGACTCGCTGTTGCGCCAGTTCATTTACTCGGCGTGTGTGCTGTTGATCGAGATTCCGCTGGGCATCGCTGTGGCGCTCTGCATGCCGACCAAAGGTCGCTGGTCGACGGTCTGCCTGATCCTGATGACCATTCCGTTGCTGATTCCCTGGAACGTGGTAGGCACCATTTGGCAGATCTTCGGCCGTGGCGATATCGGCCTGCTGGGCTGGAGCCTCAACGCCATGGGCATCAGTTACAACTATGCCGGCAATACCATGGACGCCTGGGTCACGGTGCTGGTGATGGATGTGTGGCACTGGACATCGCTGGTGGCGCTGTTGAGCTACTCGGGGTTGCGTGCCATTCCGGATGTGTACTACCAGGCGGCGCGTATCGACCGTGCCTCTGGCTGGGCAATCTTCCGCCATATCCAGTTGCCGAAAATGAAGAGTGTGCTGCTGATCGCGGTGATGCTGCGCTTCATGGACAGCTTCATGATTTACACCGAGCCCTTCGTGCTCACGGGCGGCGGGCCGGGCAACGCGACCACATTCCTGAGCCAGACCCTGACGCAAATGGCGATCGGTCAGTTCGACCTGGGGCCGGCGGCAGCATTCTCGCTGGTGTATTTCCTGATCATCCTGCTTGTGTCCTGGCTGTTCTATACCGCCATGACCCATAGCGACAAGAACTGAGGAACGGCCATGAACGCACGCAAGATGGTGCCGTTGTTGCTGTACATCCTGTTTCTGCTGGTGCCGATCTACTGGCTGTTGAACATGTCGTTCAAGAGCAATACCGAGATTCTCGGCGGTCTGACGCTCTGGCCACATGATTTCACCCTGGCCAACTACAAGGTGATCTTTACCGATCCGAGCTGGTACAGCGGCTACATCAACTCGCTGTATTACGTCTGCCTGAACATGGTGATTTCCCTGGCCGTGGCCTTGCCGGCAGCCTACGCGTTCTCGCGCTACCGGTTTCTGGGGGACAAGCATCTGTTCTTCTGGCTGCTCACCAACCGCATGGCGCCGCCCGCCGTGTTCCTGCTGCCATTTTTCCAGCTGTACTCGTCGATCGGTCTGTTTGACACCCACATTGCTGTGGCGCTGGCGCACTGCCTGTTCAACGTGCCACTCGCAGTGTGGATTCTGGAAGGCTTCATGTCAGGCGTTCCGAAGGAAATCGACGAAACGGCCTACATTGATGGCTACAGTTTTCCGCGTTTCTTTGTGAAGATCTTCATCCCGTTGATCGGCTCGGGCATCGGGGTGACTGCGTTTTTCTGCTTCATGTTTTCCTGGGTCGAGCTGTTGCTGGCACGTACCCTGACCTCTGTTAATGCCAAGCCTATCGCGGCAGTCATGACGCGAACGGTGTCGGCATCGGGTATTGATTGGGGGGTACTGGCGGCGGCGGGAGTTCTGACTATTCTGCCTGGCATGCTGGTGATCTGGTTCGTTCGCAATCACGTGGTCAAGGGCTTTGCCCTTGGCCGTGTCTGAGGAGTCGGGATATGGATTGGATGGCCTGGACCCCGTTGACGGCGTCCTTCTTCGGTGGCATCGCACTGCTGCTGGCCGGCATGACAGTCTGGGAACTGCGTTCCCCTGGCGTCGAACAGCGCGGCTTTCTGCCGATCGCTACCAGCCGTGGTGATCGTCTGTTCATCGGGCTGCTGGGAAGTGCATACCTGCATCTGCTGGTCATCGGCTTGACGGACTGGAGTGTCTGGATCGCCTCGCTGATATCGCTGGTGTGGTTGTTGGTCGTGATGCGTTGGGGTTAGCGGTCGGTTGGGTGCAAATACCCGAGCGATCCGGCTGGCGGTATTCGAAAAGCGGGACTACATAAGAAGCAACTCTGGAGGTGTCTATGTTCAATAAGAAAAACAAGCTACGACATAGCGTGACGTTGGCGACCATGGTAATGCTCAGCGGGTTGAGCGTTTCAGCTTGGGCAGATCAGTACGAAGAAGCGGCCAAGAAATGGGCGGCCAGCGAGTTCAAGCCGACTACGCTGTCCGATGCCGAGCAGTTGAAGGAACTTGAGTGGTTCATCAAGGCTGCCGAACCATTCCGCGGCATGGACATCAAGGTGGTTTCCGAAACCTTGACGACCCATGAATATGAGTCCAAGACCCTGGCCAAGGCGTTTACCGAGATCACCGGGATCAAGGTCACTCACGACCTGCTTCAGGAAGGCGACGTTATCGAGAAGCTGCAGACCGCCATGCAGTCCGACAAAAGCATCTATGACGGCTGGGTGAACGACTCGGACCTGATCGGTACGCACTTCCGTTACGGTAAAGCGATGTCGCTGACCGACCTGATGGCCAGTCCCGAGGGTGCGAAAGTCACTTCTCCTACACTGGACCTGAAGGATTTCATCGGCACCTCTTTCACCACTGCGCCAGACGGCAAGCTGTATCAGTTGCCCGACCAGCAATTTGCCAACCTGTACTGGTTCCGCGCAGATTGGTTCGAGCGCCCTGAACTGAAAGCGAAATTCAAGGAGAAGTACGGTTACGAGCTGGGCGTGCCGGTCAACTGGTCGGCCTATGAAGATATCGCCAAATTCTTCAGCGAGGACGTAAAAAACATCGACGGCAAGAAAGTCTATGGCCATATGGATTACGGCAAGAAAGATCCTTCGCTGGGCTGGCGCTTCACCGATGCCTGGTTCTCGATGGCAGGCAGTGGCGACAAGGGCCTGCCCAATGGTTTGCCTGTGGATGAGTGGGGCATCCGTGTGGAGGCCTGCCATCCGGTCGGTTCCAGTATCACTCGTGGTGGCGACACCAACGGTCCTGCGGCCGTCTTCGCCACTCAGAAATACATCGACTGGCTGAAAGCCTACGCACCGCCTCAAGCGGCTGGCATGACCTTCTCCGAGTCGGGACCTGTTCCGGCGCAGGGTGAGATTGCGCAGCAGATTTTCTGGTACACCGCTTTCACTGCCGACATGACCAAGCCCGGCCTGCCGGTGATGAATGCCGATGGCACGCCGAAATGGCGCATGGCGCCTTCGCCTAAAGGTCCGTACTGGAAAGAGGGCATGAAGCTGGGCTATCAGGACGTGGGTTCATGGACCTTCCTCAAATCCACTGAAGAGAAAAAGCGTAACGCCGCCTGGCTCTATGCGCAGTTCGTGACGTCCAAGTCGGTGTCGTTGAAGAAAACCATCGTGGGGCTGACACCGATTCGTGAGTCGGACATAAACTCCAAGGAAATGACTGCGCTGGCGCCGAAGCTTGGCGGTCTGGTCGAGTTCTATCGCAGCCCGGCCCGCGTGCAGTGGTCGCCAACCGGCACCAACGTTCCTGACTATCCGAAGCTGGCGCAGTTGTGGTGGAGTCATGTGGCTGAAGCCGTGACTGGCGAAAAGACCGCTCAGGCTGCCCTGGACGGACTGGCCAAAGATCAGGATGCGATCATGATGCGCCTCGAGCGTTCCAAGGTTCAGGACGCCAGCGGTTGTGCACCCAAGATGAACCCGGAAACCTCGGCTGAAGAGTGGTATTCCAAGGCCGAGAACAGCGGTGGCAAGTTCCTTGCGCCACAGCGCAAGCTGGCCAATGAAAAGCCAAAAGGCGAAACCATTGCCTACGCAGACTTGCTGAAAAGCTGGGAAGCGGCCAAGAAATAAGCCTGAGTGACATGCAAAAACGGCACCCTCGGGTGCCGTTTTTGTTGATTGCCGACAGGCCTTACTCGCCGTGCAGCGTCTCTGCTGCGTACAAGGTGTTCTCCAGCAGGCAGGCGCGAGTCATGGGGCCGACGCCGCCAGGTACCGGGGTGATCCAGCCTGCGCGGGGCAGGGCGGTGTCATAGACAACGTCACCCACCAGCTTGCCATCGTCCTGACGGTTAATGCCGACATCGATCACGATGGCGCCGGGCTTGATCCACTCGCCTTTCACCAGGCCGGGCTTGCCAGCGGCAACCACCACCAGATCGGCGCGGCCCACGTGGCCTGCCAGATCCTTGGTGAAACGATGGGTGACAGTCACCGTGCAGCCGGCCAGCAGCAGTTCCATGGCCATCGGACGACCGACGATATTGGACGCACCCACGACCACCGCATCCATTCCATACAGGTCCACACCGGTGCTTTCCAGCAGGGTCATGATCCCTTTTGGCGTGCAGGGACGCAGCAGCGGGATGCGTTGGGCAAGGCGGCCTACGTTATAGGGGTGGAAACCGTCCACGTCCTTGTCGGGGCGTATGCGCTCCAGCAACAGCGAAGCGTCGAGATGATCCGGCAAAGGCAATTGCAGAAGAATGCCGTCGACTGCGGCATCTTCATTAAGGCGGTCGATCAGTTCGGTCAATGCAGCCTGAGTGGTGTCCGCAGGCAGGTCGTAGGCCCGGGAGATAAAGCCGACTTCCTCGCAGTCCTTGCGCTTGTGAGAAACATACACCTGGGAGGCGGGGTCGCTGCCCACCAGAATCACCGCGAGGCCCGGCGTGCGCAGGCCTTGCTGGCTACGTTCGGCGACACGTTTGGCGATCTGCTGGCGCAGGCTGGCGGCGATCGCTTTGCCGTCGATTAGTTTTGCAGTCATGACGCGTGATTAACCATCGAGAGGAAATAAAATGAGCGCGCATTCTCGCATGACATGACGCGAGGGCAAAGGCGCTTGCTCAGCATATTCCGCTAACTCCTTTATCTAACTGAATTTTTTTCAAAAAAGAGTTGACGACCTCAGGGGCCGTCTATAAGATTCGTCGCACTTGCCGGGCAGAGCCCAGCACTGGTTAAGCTAGCACTGGTTGATTAGGTCAGGCAGAGTTGCAAATCGGCTCGGTGTGATTGAAAGCCTTTTAATTTGTGATCGTCAAAGAATACAGATTATATAAGTGCCCGTAGCTCAGCTGGATAGAGCATCCGCCTTCTAAGCGGATGGTCGCAGGTTCGAGTCCTGCCGGGTGCGCCATTCAAGGCAGCTTTGGCACAGCAAGTAAAGTTGTACTGGTCACATGCAATATGGTGGGCGTAGCTCAGTTGGTAGAGCACAGGATTGTGACTCCTGTTGTCGAGGGTTCGATCCCCTTCGTCCACCCCATATTAAGAAAGGCGCCAGATTCATAGTCTGGCGCCTTTGCTTTAAGAGCTTGAAGCGCGGATGTGGTGGAATTGGTAGACACACTGGATTTAGGTTCCAGCGCCGAAAGGTGTGAGAGTTCGAGTCTCTCCGTCCGCACCAAGATACAAATAGCCTGAGTGATTACACTTTTGGCTATAAGGAAAAAGCCGCCTCGTGCGGCTTTTTTTGTTTCAACGTATTGGTTTTACCGCTTCGCTGGTCCGAAGGCTGCTGCCGTCGGTCGAGTGGGGTGTGCTACGTGGAAGGAGTCGGCAGTGGTCGGGTATGGATGCTTCCTTATATAGAGGCCGTGCCAGACGCATCGCTGGCGGCGCGAGGCGCTTGTTGTCCGCGTTCGGCAGGGGTCCGGTTCCTTCCTCTTAATCTGCCCTTTTTCAGTAGGGTGACTTCTTGAGTTTGACCCACTAGAATGCATGCCCTTGATTCTGGGGTCGGAAACGGCCGGCTAACGTCTGTGCAACGAGGAATATCCATGCAAGTTTCTGTTGAAAATACTTCCGCTCTTGAGCGCCGCATGACCATCGGCGTGCCTGCCGAACGCATCGAGACCGAAGTCAACAAGCGTCTGCAACAGACCGCACGTAAAGCCAAGATCCCGGGCTTCCGCCCTGGCAAGGTGCCTATGAGCGTGATCCGTCAGCGTTACGAAGACGGCGCGCGTCAGGAAGCGCTGGGCGATCTGATTCAGGCTACTTTCTACGAAGCTGTCGTTGAGCAGAAGCTCAACCCGGCTGGCGCACCTGCTGTAGAGCCAAAATCCTTCGAAAAAGGCAAGGATCTGGAATACGTGGCGACTTTCGAAGTCTTCCCGGAATTCACCGTTGCCGGTTTCGATACCATCGCTGTAGAGCGTCTGTCTGCCGATGTGGCTGATAGCGATCTGGACAACATGCTGGAAGTGCTGCGCAAGCAGAACGTTCGTTTCGAAGAGGCCGATCGTGCCGCTCAGAACGAAGACCAGCTGAACATCGATTTCGTGGGCAAGGTCGACGGCGAAGCATTCGCCGGCGGTTCTGCCAGCGGTACTCAGCTGGTTCTGGGTTCCGGCCGCATGATTCCTGGCTTTGAAGACGGCCTGGTTGGCGCCAAGGCTGGCGAAGAGCGCGTTCTGAACGTGACCTTCCCTGAGGACTATCAGAACCTGGAGCTGGCCGGCAAGGCAGCCGAGTTCACCGTGAAGGTCAACGGCGTTTCCGAGCCAAAACTGCCTGAGCTGAACGAAGAGTTCTTCAAGCAGTTCGGCATCAAGGAAACCGGTATCGACGGTTTCCGCGCCGAAGTTCGCAAGAACATGGAGCGCGAGCTGCGTCAGGCCATCAAGTCCAAGGTGAAGAATCAGGTCATGGACGGTCTGCTGGCTGCCAACCCGATCGAAGTGCCTAAAGCGCTGCTGGAAAACGAAGTCAACCGTCTGCGTGTGCAGGCCGTTCAGCAATTCGGCGGCAACATCAAGCCGGATCAGCTGCCTGCAGAGCTGTTCGAAGAGCAGGCCAAGCGCCGCGTAGAGCTGGGTCTGATCGTTGCTGAAGTCGTCAAGCAGTTCGACCTCAAGCCTGACGACGCTCGCGTCCGTGACCTGATCCAGGAAATGGCGTCGGCTTATCAGGAGCCTGAGCAGGTTGTGGCCTGGTACTACAAGAACGAGCAGCAGATGAACGAAGTACGTTCTGTTGTGCTTGAAGAGCAAGTTGTAGATACTGTTTTGCAGAAAGCTAGCGTGACCGACAAATCGGTCTCCTACGAAGAAGCTGTCAAGCCGGTGGAAGCTCCAAAAGCCGACTGATTTCTCTTTTCGTTCGAAAACACCCACAAGCCAGCCTTCGCGCTGGCTTGTGCGTATTCAAGACTCGACTATTTGGGAGTGAATGCAGGACATGTCCCGCAATTCTTATATTCAGCAGAACTCTGACATCCAGGCCGCTGGCGGCCTGGTCCCGATGGTTATCGAGCAGTCCGCCCGTGGCGAGCGTGCCTATGACATCTATTCGCGCCTTCTCAAGGAGCGAGTGATCTTTATGGTTGGTCCGGTAGAGGACTACATGGCCAACCTTATCGCGGCGCAACTGCTCTTCCTTGAAGCGGAAAACCCGGACAAGGATATCCATCTCTACATCAACTCACCTGGCGGTTCGGTGACTGCGGGCATGTCGATCTACGACACCATGCAGTTCATCAAGCCGGACGTGTCGACCATCTGCATCGGTCAGGCCTGCAGCATGGGCGCGTTCCTGCTGGCTGGCGGTGCCGAGGGCAAGCGTCACTGCCTGCCGAACTCGCGCATGATGATTCACCAGCCATTGGGCGGTTTCCAGGGGCAGGCGTCGGATATCGACATCCATGCCAAGGAAATCCTGCATATTCGTCACCGTCTGAACTCGTTGCTGGCGCATCACACCGGCCAGAGCCTCGAAACCATCGAGCGCGACACCGAACGTGACAATTTCATGAGCGCAGAGCGTGCGGCTGAATATGGCCTGATCGACTCGGTGATCAACAAGCGTCAAATGCCTGCCTAAGCAGCTCAAAATGTAGGGGGTCGGTGCAACCGACCGCCTGCGGACTTGAAAAAGCCCGCAATAGCCTTCATCTTGTGTTGCAAGCCTACCGGATTGGATCGATCGAATGACTGACACCCGCAACGGCGAGGACAACGGCAAACTGCTCTATTGCTCCTTCTGTGGCAAAAGCCAGCATGAAGTGCGCAAATTGATTGCCGGCCCCTCGGTCTTTATCTGCGACGAGTGCGTCGACCTGTGCAACGACATCATCCGCGAGGAGGTGCAGGAAGCACAGGCCGAAAGCAGCGCGCATAAATTGCCTTCGCCTAAAGAAATCAGCGGCATCCTTGATCAGTATGTGATTGGTCAGGAACGTGCCAAAAAGGTTCTCGCAGTAGCGGTCTACAACCACTACAAGCGGCTGAACCAGCGCGACAAGAAAAATGACGACGTTGAGCTTGGCAAGAGCAACATCCTGCTGATCGGCCCTACGGGCTCCGGCAAGACGCTGCTGGCCGAAACACTGGCCCGCCTGCTCAATGTGCCGTTTACCATCGCCGACGCCACCACCCTGACCGAAGCCGGTTATGTGGGTGAGGACGTGGAAAACATTATCCAGAAGCTGTTGCAGAAATGCGATTACGACGTAGAGAAGGCCCAGATGGGCATTGTCTATATCGATGAAATCGACAAGATTTCGCGCAAATCCGACAACCCTTCGATTACGCGTGACGTTTCCGGTGAGGGCGTGCAGCAGGCCCTTCTGAAGCTGATCGAGGGCACTGTGGCTTCCGTTCCGCCTCAGGGTGGCCGCAAGCACCCACAGCAGGAATTCCTGCAGGTGGATACGCGCAACATCCTGTTTATCTGCGGTGGCGCCTTCTCGGGCCTGGAAAAGGTCATTCAGAACCGCTCCACTCGCGGCGGCATCGGCTTCAACGCCGAAGTTCGCAGCAAGGAAGAGGGCAAGAAGGTTGGCGAATCCCTGCGTGAAGTCGAGCCTGACGATCTCGTCAAGTTCGGTCTGATCCCGGAGTTCGTGGGCCGTCTGCCGGTTCTGGCGACGCTTGACGAGCTGGACGAGGCTGCTTTGATGCAGATCCTTACCGAGCCGAAGAACGCGCTGACCAAGCAGTATGCCAAGCTGTTCGAAATGGAAGGTGTGGATCTTGAGTTCCGTACCGATGCGTTGAAATCGGTTGCCCGTCGCGCGCTGGAGCGCAAGACCGGTGCCCGTGGCCTGCGCTCCATTCTTGAAGGCGTGCTGCTCGACACCATGTACGAAATTCCGTCGCAGAGCGACGTGAGCAAGGTGGTGATCGACGAAAGCGTGATCGATGGCTCGTCCAAGCCATTGTTGATCTACGAGAACAGCGAGCCGCCTGCCAAGGTAGCTCCAGACGCGTAACACCTCGTGTGATCGCGTAGAAAGACACGGAAGGGGGCCCTCAGGGTCCCCTTTTGCATTTTTGCCCTGCTCGTTCGTTCTGTAGATGATGTGAAGCAGGTCGGCTGTGCAACCCTCGGGGCTTGTTTTTTTCGAGTACTACCCCCATCTTGGCTTCAAGCTAATTCCATCTGTCCCGGCCGTTTGGCCGCTGTAGAGGCGAAATCATGAAGACCACCATCGAATTGCCTCTTTTGCCATTGCGTGATGTCGTGGTTTATCCGCACATGGTTATCCCGCTGTTCGTGGGGCGCGAGAAGTCTATCGAAGCCCTTGAGGCGGCGATGACGGGTGACAAGCAAATCCTGTTGCTCGCGCAAAGAAATCCCGCTGACGACGATCCTGATGAGCAGGCTCTTTATAACGTCGGCACCATTGCAACCGTATTGCAGCTGCTGAAACTGCCTGATGGTACCGTCAAGGTACTGGTCGAAGGCGAGCAGCGCGGATCGGTCGAGCGTTTCATCGAGGCTGAGGGTCATTACCGCGCCGAGGTTGCGCTGATTGATGAAGTGGATGCGCCTGATCGCGAGTCTGAAGTGTTCGTGCGCAGTCTCCTGGCTCAGTTCGAGCAATATGTGCAGTTGGGCAAGAAAGTCCCTGCAGAGGTCCTCTCTTCGCTCAACAGCATCGATGAGCCTGGCCGCCTGGTAGACACCATGGCAGCGCACATGGCGCTCAAGATCGAGCAGAAGCAGGAGATCCTCGAGATTATCGACCTGTCCGCTCGTGTAGAGCATGTGCTTGCCTTGCTGGACGGTGAGATCGACCTGTTGCAGGTTGAGAAGCGCATTCGCGGTCGCGTCAAGAAACAAATGGAGCGCAGCCAGCGCGAGTACTACCTGAATGAGCAGATGAAGGCCATTCAGAAAGAGCTGGGTGATGGCGACGAAGGCCATAATGAAATCGAAGAGCTGAAGAAGCGCATCGATGCTGCGGGTCTGCCCAAGGATGCGCTGGCCAAGGCGACTGCGGAGTTGAACAAACTCAAGCAGATGTCGCCGATGTCGGCTGAAGCCACTGTGGTGCGTTCCTACATCGACTGGCTGGTTCAGGTGCCATGGAAAGCGCAGAGCAAGGTACGTCTGGACCTGGCGCGTGCTGAAGCCATTCTGGACGCCGACCACTACGGCCTGGATGAGGTGAAGGAGCGCATCCTTGAGTACCTTGCTGTGCAGAAACGCGTGAAAAAGATCCGCGGTCCTGTGCTGTGCCTGGTAGGTCCGCCTGGTGTGGGTAAAACCTCGCTGGCCGAGTCGATTGCCAATGCGACCAATCGCAAATTCGTGCGTATGGCCTTGGGTGGTGTACGCGACGAGGCTGAAATTCGTGGCCATCGCCGGACTTACATCGGTTCGATGCCAGGAAGATTGATACAAAAGATGACGAAGGTGGGTGTGCGCAACCCGCTGTTCCTGCTCGATGAAATCGACAAGATGGGCAGCGACATGCGTGGCGATCCGGCCTCGGCATTGCTCGAGGTTCTGGACCCCGAGCAGAACCACAATTTCAACGATCACTACCTCGAGGTCGACTACGACCTGTCCGATGTGATGTTCCTGTGCACGTCGAACTCGATGAACATTCCGCCAGCCCTGCTGGACCGGATGGAAGTCATTCGCCTGCCGGGCTACACCGAAGACGAGAAGATCAACATTGCCGTCAAATACCTTTCACCCAAGCAGATTCAGGCCAACGGTCTGAAGAAGGGCGAAATCGAGTTCGACGTCGATGCGATCCGCGACATCATTCGTTATTACACCCGTGAAGCGGGCGTGCGCGGGCTCGAGCGCCAGATTGCCAAGGTCTGCCGCAAGGCGGTCAAAGAGCATGCGCTGGAAAAACGTTTCGCTGTCCATGTGACTGCTGAAATGCTCGAGCACTTCCTGGGCGTGCGTAAATTCCGTTATGGTCTGGCCGAGCAGCAGGACCAGATCGGGCAGGTCACGGGGCTTGCGTGGACTCAGGTGGGCGGCGAATTGCTGACCATCGAAGCCGCCGTCGTACCGGGCAAGGGCCAGTTGATCAAGACCGGTTCGCTGGGCGACGTCATGGTCGAGTCCATCACAGCAGCACAGACCGTGGTTCGCAGCCGGGCCCGCAGCCTGGGTATTTCTGCTGACTTCCATGAGAAGCATGACACGCACATCCACATGCCTGAAGGCGCTACGCCGAAAGATGGTCCGAGCGCTGGCGTAGGCATGTGCACGGCGCTCGTGTCGGCTCTGACCCAGATTCCTGTGCGGGCTGATGTGGCGATGACCGGCGAGATCACCTTGCGTGGTCAGGTACTGGCGATTGGTGGTCTGAAGGAAAAACTTCTGGCAGCTCATCGTGGCGGAATCAAGACAGTCATCATTCCTGAAGAAAACGTACGCGATTTGAAGGAAATTCCTGACAATATCAAGCAGGATCTTCAGATAAAGCCCGTTAAATGGATTGACGAAGTCCTGCAAATTGCGCTGCAATACGCGCCGGAGCCCTTGCCGGATGTGGCTCCTGATCTGGTCGCCAAGGATGAGAAACGCGAGTCTGACTCTAAGGAAAGAATTAGCACGCATTAAGACTGAGCAGGCTTCCTTGACAGCTTTTTAGAGCCCTTGTTATAAAGCGGCTCTTTAAAGCAAGTCCGGCAGGCCTCCCAGCGCTCGTTTTGCTTAACACCTAAAACTTAGAAACATACTCAATATAGAGATAAGGGGACTTAGAGTGAACAAGTCGGAACTGATTGATGCTATCGCTGCATCTGCTGATATCCCGAAAGCTGCTGCTGGCCGTGCGCTGGACGCAGTGATCGAATCCGTCACTGGCGCTCTGAAGGCTGGCGACTCGGTTGTTTTGGTTGGCTTTGGTACGTTCTCCGTTACAGATCGTCCTGCGCGCACCGGTCGTAATCCTCAGACTGGCGAGACACTGGAAATCGCTGCTGCTAAAAAACCAGGTTTCAAAGCCGGTAAAGCCCTGAAAGAAGCTGTCAACTAAGCCTCCTCAAGCCTTTGCCCGCTGGGTCGGATTCATTCGGTCCAGATGCGGAGCGGTGGTGCAATCGGTTGCAACGCCGAAGGGTTCGAGCCCTTCCGCTCCGTCAGTTACGAGAAGGCGCATCCTCGGATGCGCCTTTCTTCTATCCGCTTTCTACCCACGCTCCGCGGTTGGTTAGTCAGTTCAACCGTTTTGGGGGACGCAATGCTGCAGAACATCAGGGACAATTCACAGGGCTGGATTGCCAAGACAATCATCGGAATCATCATCGCTCTGATGGCTTTCACCGGCATCGAGGCGCTGTTTACCGCTACCAGCAACAAGCAGAACGCTGCCGAAGTCAACGGTGAGGACATCTCACAGAACGAGTTGAGCCAGGCCGTGGACATGCAACGCCGTCAGTTGGCTCAGCAGCTCTCCCAGCAGTTGGGCAAGGATTTTGATCCTGCCATGCTCGACGAAAAGCTGCTGCGTGAGTCGGCTCTCAAAGGGCTGATTGACCGCAAGCTGCTGCTGCAGGGCGCAGCGGATTCGAAGTTCTCCTTTTCCGATGCAGCGCTGGACCAGCAACTGTTGCAGACGCCTGAGTTTCAGGTGGATGGCAAATTCAGTGCAGACCGCTTCGATCAGGTGATCCGTCAGTTGGGCTACAGCCGTATGCAGTTCCGCCAGATGCTGGGCCAGGAAATGCTTATCGGCCAGGTTCGTGCCGGTGTCGCAGGCAGTGCTTTCGTGACCGATGCTCAGGTCGAGGCGTTCGCCAGCCTGGAAAAACAGACCCGCGATTTCGCGTCGTTGACGCTGCCGGCTGACACGTCTTCGGTGAAAGTCACCGACGATGAGGTCAAGGCGCACTATGACGAGCACGCCAAGGAGTTCATGAGTCCTGAGCAGGTGGTGCTGGATTACATCGAGTTGAAGAAGTCTGCCTTCTTCGACAAGGTGAAGGTCAAGGACGAGGACTTGCAGGCGGCCTACCAGAAAGAGATCGCCAACCTGTCCGAGCAGCGTCGCGCTGCGCACATTCTGATCGAAGTGAACGACAAGCTCAGCGATGAACAGGCCAAGGCGAAGATTGAAGAGATTCAACAGCGTCTGGCCAAGGGTGAGGACTTTGCCGCTCTGGCCAAGGAGTTCTCGCAGGACCCGGGTTCGTCTAGCAAGGGTGGTGATCTGGGTTACGCAGGCAAGGGTGTTTACGACCCTGCGTTCGAAGATGCGCTCTACGGCCTGAACAAGGACCAGGTTTCGCAACCTGTTCGCACCGACTTCGGCTGGCACCTTATCAAGCTGCTGGGTGTGGAAGCGCCGTCGATTCCGACGTTTGCCAGCCTCAAGGACAAGCTGACCAGCGATCTCAAGTCGCAGCAGGTCGAGCAGAAGTTCGTTGAAGTGACCAAGCAACTGGAAGATTCGGCGTTCGAATCGTCTGACCTGGCGCAACCGGCTCAGGATCTGGGCCTCAAGGTTCAGACTACAGCGCCGTTCGGCCGTGAAGGTGGTGAAGGCCTGACGGCCAACCGTGCGGTTATCCAGGCGGCGTTCAGCCCGGAAGTGCTGGAAGAGGGTTCCAACAGCAACACGCTGGAACTGGACCCGGAAACCGTCGTGGTTGTGCGTGCAAAAGAGCACTTGAAGCCACAACAGCTGCCGCTTGAGAGTGTTGCCGGTGCGATTCGTGCGCAACTGGTGAAGGAGCATGCGAGCGCCGCAGCCAAGGCCCGTGGCGAAGCTTTGCTGGCAGGTCTGCGTGATGGCAAGATTCCACTGGCGGCCAAGCAGGACGGCCATGAGTGGAAAGTGATGGAAGCTGTCACTCGCAGTCAGGAAGGTGTCGATCCTGCCGTTCTGCAAGCGCTGTTCCGCATGCCCAAGCCAACAGGCAAGGACAAGCCGGAATACACCAGCCAGACAGCAGCCGATGGCAGCTTTGTGATCGTGCGTCTCAATGGTGTGAATCAGGCGGCTGCACCGACTGATGCGGAAAAGGCGCAATACCGCCGCTTCCTGTCATCGCGTGCCGGTCAGCAGGATTTCGCAGCGTTCCGTGCTGAGCTGGAAAACAAGGCGAAGATCGAGAAGTTCTAAGCCCGGCTGAATGCGAAGGCCCGGTCGGAAATGACCTGGTCTTTGCAGGCGCCAAAAAGAAGGCCGCTCACTGAGCGGCCTTCTTTTTTGTCTCCCGGAAAGTACCGCTCGCGATGAGCGGCACTGGCCGTATCACTCTTCGATGTTGCCCATCGCGGTGGTGTTGAAGCCGCCGTCGACGTACATGATCTCACCGCTGATGCCCGAGGCCAGATCGGAGCACAGGAACGCGCCTGCGTTGCCGACTTCGTCGATGGTCACGTTACGACGCAGTGGGGTCTGCGCTTCGTTGGCGGCCAGCATCTTGCGGAAGTTCTTGATGCCCGAGGCTGCCAGGGTGCGGATCGGACCTGCCGATACGGCGTTGACGCGCGTGCCTTCAGGACCGAGGCTGCCTGCCAGATAACGCACGCCGGCCTCAAGGCTGGCCTTGGCCATGCCCATCACGTTGTAGTTCGGCATGGTGCGCTCGGCGCCCAGGTACGAGAGGGTCAGCAGGCTGCCATTACGGCCTTTCATCATTTCGCGGCCAGCCTTGGCCAGGGCCACGAAGCTGTAGGCGCTGATGTCGTGGGCAATGCGGAAGCCTTCACGGGTGGTGGCTTCGGTGAAGTCGCCATCGAGCTGGTCGCCCGGCGCGAAGCCGACCGAGTGAACGATCACGTCCAGGCCGTCCCACTTCTTGCTCAGTTCTTCGAAGACCTTGTTGATCTCTTCGTCGCTGGCCACGTCGCAAGGGAAGCACAGTTCAGGGCCCGAGCCCCAGCCTGCGGCGAACTCTTCGACACGACCCTTGAGTTTGTCGTTCTGGTAGGTGAAAGCAAGCTCTGCACCTTCACGATGCATGGCGGCAGCGATGCCGGATGCGATGGACAGTTTACTGGCGACACCGACGATCAGGACGCGCTTACCGGCGAGAAAACCCATGTGTTGTTCCTCTTCAGGTTAATCGACAGCGACTGGTGCCAAAAAGGCGGCTTCCAGAAGCTGCTGTGTATAAGGATGTTGCGGTGCGGCAAAAACAGCCTGCGCCGCACCCTGTTCGACCACTTGGCCTTGCTTGACCACCATCAACTGGTGGCTCAGCGCTTTGACGACAGCCAGGTCATGGCTGATGAACAAATACGTCAGGTTGTACTTGGTTTGCAGCGAGCGAAGCAGTTCGACCACCTGGCGCTGCACTGTCCGATCGAGCGCCGAAGTCGGCTCGTCGAGCAGAATCAGCGCCGGTTTGAGCACCAGTGCCCTCGCAATGGCGATCCTCTGGCGTTGACCACCGGAGAACTCGTGGGGGTAGCGGTGCCGGGTTTCCGGATCCAGACCTACCTCTCTGAGCGCTTCGATGATCGCCGCTTCCTGCTCGGCAGCCGTCCCCATCTGATGAATGCGCAGGCCTTCGCCAACGATATCACTCACCGACATTCGCGGGCTCAGGCTGCCAAACGGGTCCTGGAACACCACCTGCATCTGTCGGCGCAGCGGACGTATCTGCTGCTGCGACAGGGAGTCTAGCGCGTTGCCCTTGAAGCGTATGGTGCCCTGGCTTGCGATCAACCGAAGAATCGCCAGCCCCAGCGTCGACTTACCCGATCCACTTTCGCCCACGATCCCCAGCGTTTGCCCTTCTGGCAGGCTGAAGCGGATACCGTCGACTGCCTTGACGTAATCGACGGTGCGCTTGAGCAGGCCTTTCTTGATCGGAAACCAGACTTTCAGGTCTTCGACTTCAAGCAGCGGAGCGCCAGCGGGGTTGGTCGAAGGACCGCCGCTGGGCTCGGCGCTGAGCAAAACTTTGGTGTACGGATGCTGCGGCGAGCGGAACAGTTCTTCGCACGATGCCTGTTCGACGATGCAACCGCGCTGCATGACACATACTCGATTGGCTATTTGCCGAACAACGTTCAAATCGTGGCTGATTAACAGCAGCGCCATGCCCAGGCGCGCCTGTAAATGTTTGAGCAGTTCGAGAATTTTCAACTGCACGGTTACGTCGAGCGCAGTGGTGGGCTCATCGGCGATCAACAGCTCCGGCTCATTGGCCAGGGCCATGGCGATCATCACCCGCTGGCGCTGGCCGCCTGACAGCTCATGTGGCAGCGCCTTGAGGCGTTTGCGCGGCTCAGGTATGCCAACGAGTTCCAGCAGCTCCAGCGTGCGCTCAGTGGCCGCCTTGCCGGTCAGCCCCTTGTGCAGGCCGAGGACTTCGTTGATCTGCTTTTCCACCGAATGCAGCGGGTTCAGCGAGGTCATCGGCTCTTGAAAGATCATGGCGATGCGGTTGCCACGGATCGCGCGCAGCTTTTTTTCTTCGACCTTCAGCAGGTCGTCGCCCGCATAGCGGATGGTACCGCTGGGGTGGCTGGCGATAGGGTAGGGCAGCAGGCGCAGTATCGAGTGCGCCGTGACGGATTTGCCTGAGCCGCTTTCCCCGACCAGGGCCAGGGTTTCGCCTCGGCGGATATCGAAGCTGATGTTCTCGACCACCCGTTGACGCGAGTCGCCCGTCACGAACTCGACCGCCAGATCGCGGATTTCGATCAGATTGTCAGTGTTCATCTTATTTCCTTGGGTCGAAAGCATCGCGGGCGGACTCGCCGATAAACACCAGCAGGCTCAACATCAGGGCCAGCACTGCAAAGGCGCTGATGCCCAGCCAGGGTGCCTGCAGGTTGGATTTGCCCTGCGCCACCAGCTCGCCCAGCGAGGGCGACCCGGCGGGCAGGCCAAAGCCGAGGAAATCCAGCGCGGTCAGGGTGCCAATCGCGCCGGTGAGAATGAACGGCATGAACGTCATGGTCGACACCATGGCGTTGGGCAGGATGTGACGGAACATGATTGCGCCGTTCTCCATGCCCAGCGCCCGGGCCGCACGTACGTACTCCAGGTTGCGGCCACGCAGAAACTCGGCGCGCACCACGTCCACCAGGCTCATCCAGGAAAACAGCAGCATGATGCCCAGCAGCCACCAGAAGTTAGGCTGTACGAAGCTGGCCAGAATGATCAGCAGGTACAGCACCGGAAGCCCCGACCAGACTTCCAGAAACCGCTGTCCCAGCAAATCGACCCAGCCGCCATAGAAACCCTGCAGCGCACCGGCTACCACGCCAATGATCGAGCTGAGGATTGTCAGGGTCAAGGCGAACAGCACCGAGATCCTGAAGCCGTAAATCACCCGCGCGAGCACATCGCGGCCCTGATCGTCCGTGCCCAGAAGGTTCTCTCGCGAGGGCGGAGCAGGTGCCGGGACTTTCAGGTCGTAATTGATGCTCTGGTAGCTGAAGGGGATCGGTGCCCACAAGGTCCAGCCATCTTTGGCAGCCAGCAGTTCCTTGATGTACGGGCTCTTGTAATTGGCTTCCAGCGGGAATTCACCGCCGAACGTGGTTTCCGGGTAGCGCTCGAACACCGGGAAGTACCACTGTCCGTCGTAACGCACAGCCAGCGGTTTGTCATTGGCGATGAGCTCGGCGCCCAGACTCAGGCCGAACAGCAGCAGAAATAGCCACAGTGACCACCAGCCGCGCTTGTTGGCCTTGAAACGTTCGAAGCGCCGGCGATTGAGAGGAGACAGCTTCATATCAATGCTTCCTGCTTTCAAAGTCGATGCGCGGGTCTACCAGCGTGTAGGTGATGTCGCCGATCAGCTTCACCACCAGACCCAGCAGGGTAAATATGAACAGCGTGCCGAACACCACGGGGTAATCGCGGTTGATGGCCGCTTCAAAGCTCATCAGGCCCAGGCCGTCCAGAGAAAAGATCACTTCCACCAGCAGGGAACCGGTGAAGAAAATACCCATGAACGCGGCCGGGAAACCGGCAATCACCAACAGCATTGCGTTGCGGAACACATGTCCGTAAAGCACCTTGTGATTGCTCAGGCCTTTGGCTTTGGCGGTGGTGACGTACTGTTTGCTGATTTCGTCGAGAAAGCTGTTCTTGGTCAGCAGGGTCATGGTCGCGAAGTTACCGATCACCAGTGCTGTGACCGGCAGGACCAGGTGCCAGAAGTAGTCGAGTATCTTGCCCGCGGTGCTCAGTTCCTCGAAGTTGTTCGAGGTCAGCCCGCGTAGCGGGAACCAGTTGAAGTAGCTGCCGCCGGAAAACACCACGATCAGCAGGATCGCGAACAGGAACGCCGGTATCGCATAGCCGACGATGATGGCCGAACTGGTCCAGACGTCGAAGTGGCTGCCGTGGCGGGTGGCCTTGGCGATGCCCAGCGGGATCGACACCAGGTACATGATCAGGGTGCTCCACAGCCCGAGGGAAATGGACACCGGCATCTTTTCGACGATCAGGTCGATGACCTTGGCATCACGGAAGAAGCTGTCGCCGAAATCCAGCGTGGCGTAGTTCTTGATCATGATCCACAGGCGTTCGGGCGCGGACTTGTCGAAGCCGTACATGCGCTCGATTTCCTTGACCAGCGCGGGGTCCAGTCCTTGAGCGCCCCGGTAGTTGGAACCCGCCACCGAGACCTCTGCGCCACCGCCAGCAATGCGGCTGGTGGCACCGTCGAAGCCTTCGATCTTGGCGATCATCTGCTCCACAGGCCCACCGGGCGCAGCCTGGATGATGATGAAGTTGATGATCAGGATGCCGAGCAGGGTCGGAATGATCAGCAGCAGCCGTCGCAGAATATAAGCCAGCATGTTATTGCTCCGTGCTCGCCGGGGCGGCCTGGTCAGGGGCGGGTTGGCCTGGCACCACGGGTTTGGCGTCGGGCTTGACCCACCAGGTCATCAGGCCGACGTCCGACAGCGCCTTGGCTTGCGGGTGGCCGAGGTGGTTCCAGTACGCAACGCGCCACGTCTTGATGTGCCAGTTGGGAACAACATAGAAACCCCACAGCAACACGCGGTCCAGTGCCTTGGTGTAGGTGATCAGGTTTTTCCGTGAGTCGGCGTTGATCAGACCGTTCACCAGAGTATCGATTGCCGGGTCCTTGAGGCCGATGAAGTTTCGGCTGCCGGGGTTATCGGCGCTGGACGAGTCGAAGTAAATCCTCTGCTCGTTACCGGGCGAACTGGACTGCGGAAAGCTGCTGACAATCATGTCGTAGTCACGTGAGCGCAGGCGGTTGATGTATTGCGAGACGTCGGCACGGCGGATGACCAGTTCGATACCCAGGTCGCTCAAGTTACGCTTGTAAGGCAGCAGGATGCGCTCGAACTCGGTCTGAGCGATCAGGAACTCCAGTTTGACCGGCTTGCCCTGAGTGTCGACCATCTTGTCATCGACGATTTTCCAGCCGGCTTCCTGCAACAGCTGGAACGCGCGGCGCTGCTGCGGACGAATCATGCCGCTGCCATCGGTGACCGGCAACGTGAAGGCTTCGGTGAACACCCGATCCGGAATCTTGCCGCGCAGAGGCTCCAGAATGTTCAGTTCTTCTGGCGAAGGCAGGCCGCTGGAGGCCATTTCCGAATTGTCGAAGTAACTTTTCGTGCGGCTGTAAGAGCCGTTGAACAACTGTTTGTTGGTCCACTCGAAATCCAGTAGCAGAGTCAGCGCCTCACGCACGCGGGCGTCCTGGAACACTGGCTTGCGCAGGTTGAAGATAAAGCCCTGCATGCCGGTGGGGTTGCCGTTCGGAAGTTCTTCCTGGATGAGCCGCCCGGCCTTGACCGCAGGTGTGTTGTACGCCGTGGCCCAGTTCTTGGCGCTGGTTTCCAGCCAGTAATCGAATTGCCCGGCTTTCATCGCTTCCAGCGCCACGGTGTTGTCGCGGTAGTAATCGG
Source organism: Pseudomonas triticifolii (assembly GCF_014358015.1). Classification (GTDB taxonomy): domain Bacteria; phylum Pseudomonadota; class Gammaproteobacteria; order Pseudomonadales; family Pseudomonadaceae; genus Aquipseudomonas; species Aquipseudomonas triticifolii. Next base: position 24,486 of record NZ_JACONV010000012.1, read on the forward strand.
TGGTCAGCACATCGAAGTTGTAAAAGCCTTTGTTGATCGGCAGGTCCTTGGCCCAGTAGTCCTTGACCCGTTCGTAGCGCACCGAGCGTCCGGCTTTTACGTCAACGACCTTGTAGGGGCCGCTGCCCAGCGGGAAATCCAGACTGCCCTTGTCGAATTCGCGAGTGGCCCAGAAATGCTTGGGCAATACCGGCAATTGTCCGAGGATCAGGGGCATCTCGCGGTTGCCCTTGTGTTTGAACCTGAACAGCACGCGCAACGGGTCCTCGACGACAACCTGATCGACATCGGCGTAGTAGCCTTTGTACATAGGCGAGCCATACTCCATCAGCGTATTGAAGCTGAACTCCACGTCTTCGGCGCGAATAGGGTGACCGTCGTGGAAGCGCGCCTCGGGACGCAGGTAAAAGCGCACCCAGCTGTTATCGGGCGCTTTTTCGATCTTGCCTGCGACCAGTCCGTACTCACTGAGCGGTTCGTCGAGGCTGCCGCGGGCGAGGGTGTCATAGATCAGACCGATGTCATCTGCCGGCACGCCTTTGTTGATGAACGGGTTAAGGCTGTCAAATCCGCCGAAACCGGCTTGGCGCAGCGTGCCGCCTTTAGGGGCATCCGGATTTACATAGTCGAAATGTTTGAAGTCAGCCGGGTATTTGGGCGCTTCGTCGTACAGCGTCACAGCATGCTGAGGCGCAGCCTGTACCGAGCAGGCCAGGCTTGCCAACAGCAGGGCGGCTGTTCGCAGGCGCAGGGAATGCAGAGGGTTCATCGGGGCTTCTCCAGAGACTTGAGCCACCACGCGCGCAGCCCCAGGGTGTAGGGCGGGGTGGTGACCATGGCGAATCGATTGCGATACGCAAGGCGATGATTGTTCAGGTACCAGTTGGGGATGCTGTAATGCTGGGACAGCAGGACGCGATCCAGTGCCCTTGCAGTGGCAACTTGTTCGTCACGAGTCTGGGCGGCCAGCAGTTTGTTGAGCAGACCGTCGACCACCGGGTTGGCGACACCGGCGTAATTCTTGCTGCCGTTGATCGCGGCCTGGCTCGAATGGAAATACTGCCACTGCTCAAGACCGGGACTGAGCGTCTGTTGCAGGGTCATGAGAATCATGTCGAAGTCGAAGCGGTCCAGACGCTGCTTGTATTGCGCCCGGTCCACGGTGCGCAGGCCTGCGTTAATGCCCAGGCGTCGCAGGTCCTCGATATAGGGCAGCAGGATGCGTTCCAGACCGGGATTGACCAGCAGGATCTCGAAGCGCAGCGGCTGATTGTCGGCGTTGAGCAGGCCTTTGTCGGTCAGCTTCCAGCCCGCACTGCCCAGCAGAGTCAGCGCCCTGCGCAGGGTTTCGCGCGGAATGCCGCCACCATCGGTCTTCGACGCAGTGAACGGCTGAGTAAACAGGCTGGGCGGCAGCTGGTCGCGGTAGGGGCTTAGCGCCAGCCATTCGGCTCCGGTTGGCAGCCCGGTCGCGGAAAATTCACTGTTCGGGTAGTAACTGGTCGAGCGTGCATAGGCGTCACTGAACAGCGTACGGTTGGTCCATTCGAAGTTGAACAGCAGCCCCAGCGCTTCGCGTACCCGGACGTCGGCGAAGGCTGCGCGTCGGGTGTTCATGAACAACCCCTGGGTCTGGGTCGGGATCCGGTGAGGTATCTGCGCCTTGATCACACTGCCGTTGGCGACGGCGGGAAAGTTGTAGCCATTGGCCCAGTTCTTGGCCTGATGCTCGATGTAGATATCGAATTCACCCGCCTTGAACGCTTCGAACGCCACGTCGCTGTCGCGGTAGAACTCCACGTCGACACGGTCGAAATTGTATTTGCCGCGGTTGACTGGCAGGTCCTTGCCCCAGTAATCCTTGACCCGTTCGAACACCAGTTGGCGTCCGGGCTGAACCCGGGTGATGCGATAGGGACCACTGCCCAGTGGCGGTTCGAAGGTGGTGGCCTTGAAGTCGCGGTCTTTCCAGTAATGCTGCGGCAGCACGGGCAGTTCGCCCAGACGCAAAATCAGCAGCGGATTGCCGGCCCGTTTGAACACGAAACGAATGCGGTGCCGGTCGAGAATGTCGACACGCTGCACTTCCTGCAGAGCGGTGCGGTACTGCGGGTGTCCGTCCTTGAGCAGCGTGCGGTAGGAGAATGCCACGTCATAGGCAGTGATCGGCTTGCCATCATGAAAGCGGGCCTGAGGTCGGATATTGAATACCACCCAGCTACGGTCTTCGCTGTACTCCACCGACTGAGCGATCAGGCCGTAACTGGAGGTCGGCTCATCACCGGACGGGTCGTACTGGCCCGTGCCGACCATGAGCGTCTCGTTCAGCTCGTTGACGCCGTATTGCAGGAAATTTCCGGTCGATACCGGGCTTGTACCCTTAAAGGTGTAGGGGTTAAGCGTGTCGAACGTGCCAAATGCCATCATTCTCAAGGTGCCACCTTTCGGCGCCTCGGGATTGACCCAGTCGAAGTGAGTAAAACTGGCCGGGTACTTGAGGACACCAAACTGCGCATAACCATGACTTTCGGTGATGGCTGCGTTGGCGCAGAAGCTCAAGGCCAGACTGACGGTTAGCAGGAAGGGACGTATCACGATCCAGGCGACTTGGGCTTTCGGGTCGCTAACAGTAACAGCTTGTCCCGACAGGAAAAAGACTGGAAAGGGAAGCCTGCCAATGCAGCGCATGGGCAGGCTCTATGTGACGTTCGCCGGGCACGCGGCCGGCTCTTGTCAATGCGGCAGGTAGACCGTCAGGGTCTGGCCCGGCTTGAGTGCCTGGCCCGAACGCGGATTCCAGCGCTTGAGATGTTGCATCTCGACGTTAAAGCGCTTGGCGACCAGGTACATCGAGTCACCTTTCTGGATCTTGTACTGCATGGGCTTCTTGTCGCCGTCCTTGCTGCTGGCACTGGCGACGGTCTTGCTGGCGGCTTTACTGTTGTCCTGCATGACCAGGGTCTGGCCGATCTTGAGCTTCTTGCCGGACAGCTTGTTCCAGCGCTGCAGGTCCTCCACATCGACCTTGTTGGCCTGGGCGATGGTGGTGAGGTTGTCGCCGTTTCTGACTTTATACGTGCGGCTGCGAGCAGGTTTTTCGCTACTGGCCAGTGATTCGAACACCGGCTGTGACGTGTTCAGCCCCGGCTTGACTGGAATGCTCAACGATTGACCGACTTTCAAGCGATTGCCGGCCAGCTTGTTGTTGCCCTTGAGCGAGCTGACAGTGACCTGGTAGCGGCTTGCGAGACTTTCGAGTGTATCGCCACGACGAACACGATAAGGCTGCCAGGCGACCAGCTCTTCCTGCTTCATGGTCGACAGGCTGGCGGTCAGCAACTGAGCCTTGGATGTTGGGACCAGCAAATGCTGGGGACCATCGATGGTCAGGCGTTTCTTGAAAGCCGGGTTGAGCTGGATCAGTTCGTCTTCGTCGATGTCGGCGGCGCTGGCCACTTTGGACAGATCGACACGCTTGTTGAGCTCGACGACTTCAAAATACGGTTCATTGGCGATCGGGTTCAGGTTGACGCCATAGGCTTCCGGCGATAGAACCACCTGCGACAGCGCCAGCAGCTTGGGCACGTAGTCACGGGTTTCCTGCGGCAATGGCAGGTTCCAGTAATCGGTGGGCAGGTTGAGCTTGTCGTTGCGCTCAATGGCGCGGCTAACCGTGCCTTCGCCTGCGTTATACGCCGCCAGTGCCAGCAGCCAGTCGCCGTTGAACATGTCGTGCAGGCGCGTCAGGTAATCCAGCGCGGCCACGGTAGATGCCTGAATATCACGACGCCCGTCGTAGAAATTGGTCTGGCGCAGATTGAAATAGCGGCCGGTTGAGGGAATGAACTGCCAGAGGCCCACGGCCTGGCTGCGCGAGACGGCCATCGGGTTGTAGGCGCTTTCGATCACCGGGAGCAGGGCCAGCTCCAGCGGCATGTTGCGCTCTTCGAGGCGCTCGACGATGTAGTGCATATAGAGGCTGCCGCGCTCGCCAGCGTTTTCCAGAAAGGAAGGGTTGTTGGCGAACCACAGGCGCTGCTGGTCGATGCGAGGGTTTTGATCGTTGCCCTGTTGCAGCTGAAAGCCTTGGCGCATGCGCTCCCAGACATCCTGCGGCGGTGCCTGGGGCGTGACAGATTTATGAGTCAGGAAAATGGGTTTCTGCTTGATGCCGGCTGCCAGGTTTGGCGCACGGTGACTGCTGGCCGGGTCGATCTGGGCGGAGGTCTGGCAACCTGCCAGTATCGCGCTCGCGGCTACGGCGATGGCTTGGGCCAACCGAGTCAATGCGTCCGAATTTACAGGCTTGCTTATAGATGACGACATTGTTCGGGGGGTACATCCAGGCGAAAATGTCGGGCGATTCTAGAAAGCAGCCTGCCGCTGGTCAACCTTTCAGAATTTTATTGCAATTTTAAGGTCACCTCAGAACCTGTCCTTCCATGCCCTCAGGCTGGCAAAAACCTCACTCTGCGAGGCGTTTTGCTGTCCGCTCCGTTCGTCCGCTTTTTCTTTAACGGATGTTTCATGAGTGCGAAGGAACGGGTTGGTGCGTTTTTCCAGGGCTAGATTGGAAGGCAGGGTGATGCGGTTTTCGTCTCGCAGTTGAATCACTTGAGCCAGTCGCTCGGCAATGTCCTGGTTGTCCGGCTCGACGGCCTGGGCAAACCGCAGGTTGCTCAGGGTGTATTCATGCGCACAGTAGACCTGCGTGTTGTCCGGCAAAGCAGCCAGACGACTTAGGGAGGCGTGCATCTGGTCGGGCGTACCTTCGAACAGTCTGCCGCAGCCTGCCGCGAACAGGGTGTCGCCACTGAACAGCAGTGGAACGGAGGCGTCATCATGATAGAAGGCGATATGGCCCAGGGTGTGGCCGGGTACTGCGTGAACCGAAAAGTCCAGGCCCAGAACCGTGAACCGGTCGTGATCGACCAGCGCGACGTCGCGGCCTGGGATGTTTTCCGCTTTCGGGCCCAGAACCCGTGCTCCGGTGGCCTGCTTGAGTTCGACGACACCGCCCACATGATCATTGTGATGGTGAGTAATCAGAATGTCGGTGAGGCGATGATCGGGATGACGTTCCAGCCAGCGCAGCACGGGCGCTGCGTCTCCCGGATCGACCACGGCGCAGCATTGGGTCGAAAGGTCTTGTAACAACCAGATGTAGTTGTCATTGAAAGCGGGCAGGGCGTGGATCTGTATCATGGCGCAGTTCGCATCGCGGAGAACAATGGTGCATCTTAGAGTCTGTTGCCGTGGTATGCGAGCACCTCTGGAGGAGAACTCATGACCGATGAAGCGTTCGCTCAGGCCGATCCTGAATGGCTTGCGTTGATCCGCGCCGCTCGCCAGTGGCTGTCCGGCCCGTTGGGCCAGCTTTTGCTCGATGAGGAGCGCCGTGTTCTGGAAGACGAACTCGGCCGGTATTTTGGTGGCTATCTGGTGCATTACGGGCCGTCGGCAGAAAGCCCTCCCGTGGCGCAGCAAGTGCAGCGCAACGTCCGGTTGGGTGCGCCATTGCCAGGTGTGGAAATCGTCTGTGAAGAACAGGCCTGGCCATTGAGCGAACACGCCGCTGACGTGGTGGTACTGCAACACGGTCTGGATTTCTGCCTTTCGCCCCATGGCCTGCTGCGTGAAGCGGCCAGCAGCGTGCGGCCGGGTGGGCACTTGCTGATCATCGGCATCAATCCCTGGAGCGCCTGGGGCGTGCGCCATGTCTTCGCCCGCGATGCGTTGCGCAAGGCACGCTGCATCTCGCCTTCGCGCGTCGCCGACTGGCTCAACCTGCTGGGCTTCGCGCTGGAGAAACGCCGCTTCGGGTGCTATCGTCCGCCCCTCGCTTCGGCGGCATGGCAGTCACGGCTGATAGGGCTGGAAAGCCTGGGTGAGGGGCGTCAAAGTCCCGGTGGCGGCTTTTATCTGCTGGTGGCGCGCAAGCTGGTGGTTGGCCTCAGGCCATTGCGCCAGGTGCGACGCGAACCAATGGGCAAGCTTATTCCGCTGCCTATGGCCAAGGTCAGTCGTACCACTCAGGACACCTGATTTCTGCTCATGCCGAACAAGCCCATCATTCTGGAAAGGTTGTAATGAGCGATAGCGTTGAACTCTTCACTGACGGCGCCTGCAAGGGCAACCCCGGCCCCGGCGGCTGGGGCGCATTGCTGGTCTGCAAGGGCGTCGAAAAAGAGCTGTGGGGCGGCGAAGCCAACACCACCAATAACCGTATGGAGCTGACAGGCGCCATCCGCGGCCTTGAAGAACTCAAGCGCCCATGTGAAGTGACGTTGGTCACCGACTCGCAATACGTGATGAAAGGTATCACCGAGTGGATGGTGAACTGGAAAAAGCGCGGCTGGAAGACGGCGGCCAAGGAACCGGTCAAGAATGCCGACCTCTGGCAGCTACTGGACGAGCAGGTCAGTCGGCATACCGTGAAGTGGCAGTGGGTGCGCGGTCATATAGGCCATCCCGGTAACGAGCGTGCCGACCAGTTGGCCAATCGCGGCGTCGATGAGGTACGTGGTATCAAGCACGGCTAGCCTGTCGGCAGGCTGGCAGCGGCCGCGGCGTGGTAATATCGCGGCCTGTAAATGAGGCAGCAGTTCATGGCATTGCAAAACACAGACAACAGATCGATCGTACTCGATACCGAAACCACGGGCATGCCGGTGACCGACGGGCACCGCATCATCGAGATCGGTTGCGTCGAGCTGATCGGTCGTCGCCTGACCGGGCGGCATTTTCACGTTTACCTGCAACCCGACCGCGAGAGTGATGAGGGCGCGATCGGCGTTCACGGTATCACCAACGAGTTTCTGGTCGGCAAACCGCGTTTTGCCGAGGTCGCCGATGAATTCTTCGAGTTCATCAAGGGCGCTCAACTGATCATCCACAACGCGGCATTCGACGTTGGTTTCATCAACAACGAATTCGCCTTGATGGGTGCCCGGGACAGGACCGACATCACGCAGCACTGTTCGGTGCTCGATACCCTGATGATGGCCCGCGAGCGGCATCCGGGGCAGCGCAACAGCCTCGATGCACTCTGCAAGCGCTATGGCGTCGACAACTCAGGTCGTGAGTTGCACGGTGCCTTGCTCGACTCCGAGATTCTGGCTGACGTCTATCTGGCGATGACCGGCGGGCAGACCAGTCTGTCGCTGGCGGGCAATGCCTCCGACGGCAACGGTTCGGATGGCGGTTCTAACAATCGTGGCAGTGAAATTCGCCGTTTGCCTGCTGATCGCACGCCTTGCCGCGTAATCCATGCCAGCGAAAGTGAACTGGCCGAGCACGAAGTACGTATGTCAACGATCGCCAAGGCATCCGGCGCGCCTGCGCTGTGGGTGCAATTGCTGGAGGCTCAGGCCCAGGCTTCTTCCTGACAGTAATCCGCAAAGTGGTGACATGACTGTGGCAAATCCGGCTCTTAGCATCCGCATCGCGGACGAGTGCTTCGAAGACTACATCCTCAATAGCGAATTCACATTTACCGTTCGCGGTTACGCAACGCCGAAGGTGGGGGAGAGCGTGGAGTCGTGGCCCGTTGACCCGGTCGAGCCCTACCGCAAGAACTACGGCATCGATTCACAGGAATTCAGTCATTACCGCGATTCTCCCGGCAGCTCGGTGCTGGTCGCCTGGCTGGACGAACGTGCAGTCGGTCATATGGTGCTCAGTATCCACTGGAGCGGCTATGCCTATGTGGACGAACTGGCAGTGGATGAGTCGGCACGCAGGCACGGTGTCGCGCGTTCGCTGCTCGATGTTGCCGGGTTCTGGAGTCGCAAGCGCAACCTGCCCGGCATCATGCTGGAAACCCAGAACAACAATCTGGCAGCCTGCAGGTTGTATGAGCGCTGTGGGTTCGTGGTGGGCGGGGTAGATCACATGCGTTATCGAGGCATTGATCCGCAAACCCGCGAATCGGCGATCTTCTGGTATCTGATCTTCCCCAAGCCCTGATTCATGGGCATGAACCAGGCGTCGGGCAACTGGCTACTTACTTCGCAAGGCGGGTGATCTTCACGCCGGACTGCACCAGCTCGAAATCGTCTCCGCCCAAATGCTTGACCCGATCGCCGATAGCCAGTCGATAAGTGACCACAGGCTGATTTCCCTGCGCCTCATCGGGCTGTGATTCATGGAATTCATGCACGGGATAGATACGGCCTTCCGCATCCCTGGCATGAAATTGTCCGACGAGAACTGAAGCCATTTGCTTTGAAACCTCTGAAGCTGAAGATAACCGCTGGTTTACGAATTCATCGAGGGGTGTAGACCACTGATTTATAGGGGAGTTTACCGGTCGCAAAAAAATAGTCAGTACATGTGTCCGGGCGCAATCGAATAAAAGCGTATTCGGTCCGTCTAAGACCGGTACGTGATCTATACCTAACCCTTCCTTGAATCAGATAACGGATATTTTCATGAGCCAGGTCCACTCCATCGCTGTATTGGTTGGCAGTCTGCGAAAAGAGTCCATCAACCGCAAAATCGCGCTGGCCCTCGCAGGGCTCGCTCCCGATACGTTGAAGCTGAACATCGTCGAGATCGGCGATCTGCCGTTGTACAACGAAGACATTGATGGTGAGTCGCCCCCGCCAGCCTACACGGCCTTTCGCGAGCAGCTCGCTGTGGCCGATGGCTTTCTCTTCGTGACGCCGGAGTATAACCGTTCGGTGCCGGGTGCCTTGAAGAACGCAATCGATGTGGGGTCGCGTCCCTATGGCAAGAGTGCGTTCAGCGGTAAACCGGGCGCGGTGATCAGTGCGTCTCCCGGCGCCATTGGCGGGTTTGGCGCAAACCATCATCTTCGCCAGTCGCTGGTATTCCTCGACGTGCCTTGTCTTCAGCAACCGGAGTCCTACCTTGGCAATGCCGGGACTTTCTTCGATGAAGCCGGGACGCTCTCCGACAAGACCCGCCCGTTTCTGCAGACCTTCATCGACGCTTTCGCGGCCTGGGTCGACAAGAACGCTAAGGCTTAAGCCCAGTGAATCGATCAGGAGCTGCTGCCGTTTTTCAATCGATTGCTTTATCTAACGCAGCCATTTTTCCCCGCTGAATAAGCTGTTTCCTTTTGACCTCGCCCCTGCAGTGCTGCTGGGGGCGAGGTGTCATCCGAAGGAAACCGCACATGTCAGCATTACCTCCCTATTTTTCCAGCGAGTCGCTCAGCGCTCGTTTCACCCAGGACGTTCAGCAGGCCGTCAGCGAATCTCGTATCAGTGCCGAGCAGGGCCAGTGGCTGGGCATATTGACCCGCGAAGGGAATGAAACGCAGGAGGCTCCCGTTCGCCCCAGGGTCGACCGGTTTGTCCGGGACGACGGTGCACAGACGGGTGGCGAGCTGGCGACCGCACTGATGATCAGCGATCCGGACAACAGTGAGGCACCGGTATTGCTGAGCACCTTGTTGTCAGGGATCGAACGATTCGATAACCGTCTGTCTTTGCTTCTTGCATTGAGAGCGCGGTTTGATGAAATCAAAGACCCGTCCATAGAAATCGATACCCAGCAGGTAGACGGCCCGATTTTTCCTGCCCGCACACGGCTGATCATTGTTCATCAGGCAAAGCATCTGGAGCAGATCTGGGAGCTGTTGCATGAGTTACCAGAGCTGCGCACGGCACTTGGACGGGCCCTGATCGATAAGCTTCAGGCGCAGGATGCTGCGCTGCGTTTCGACGTCTTCAATCATCCTGTACAGCTCATTAATACAGATGTGTCGGATACCAACGTCGTCGGGACCGACAGCCTGGTCAATGTCGCGGTGGACGAGTATGTCTATCAGGCGTTACCCGCCAGCATAAAGCGGCAGTACCTGGATGCCTCCGGAGCAATACTTTCGCAAAAACAGTCAGGCACCTGTGCTCAGGCGGTGTCGGATGCAGTGGCCGAGATGGGCGCTTACTATGAACGGTCGCTGATGGATTACTGGTCGTCCAGGCGCAGTGACGGGGTGAGTGTTCGCGAGTTCTGCGCTCGGGCGCTGGCGGAGACTTTGCGTCATCACCTGTTGGCAGGGCGCAATGATGGCTTGCTCACCGAGGAGCAGTTTCAAGGGCTGCGCACACTGCTGCTGGCGTCCGGCGTGTCGCCTGAGTCACGAAAGACAAGGGTTCGGCGCTTGTCGGCCGCGGTCGGTGGGCAGGAGCCGGTCAAGCTGATCGGGCTGTTCGCGATCAATTTCGAATCCGGCAGGCCCGAGGGGCTTTATCTGTATTCGTGCCTGAACGGGTTCCGCCGTTTTGACGACCTCGACGGTATCGGCACCCTTTTTTCCAGCGCACAGGGTCGGTCCGATCTTCTGCAGTATTCGTCGTTGAACGATCATCCTTTGCTGCGTGCCAGTGGGCGGATCGAGCTGTTTGCCAACTCGTTCACCGGGCCGCTCTTGGATCAGTACCTGGATTCGGTCATTGCGTTGCAGCAGCGGAGTTTGCGTCATGCGTGCGCACTTTCGCCAATCGGCTATGAAAAAACCCCGGTACGGCTTGATGATGCGCTGGATATCAGGGTTTTGCTGGATGTCCGGCTACTGGGGCTGCATGACCTGGGCCGTTGGCGCGCCGGTCGGACAGACTTCAACGGCGCATGGGGATCGCCCGTTGTCGTACCGTACTTAGCGCCGGAAGCTTACGGGACCTGGGCCGGTAAGCTGCAAAAGATGGAGTTTCTGCTCGGGCGGGTTTCGCTGCTGCACCCTGGTTTGGACGGATGCATGCGCAACGAACTGAACCGTTACCTGATGCTGCTCGGCGAGTCCGGCCTTGATGCCCGCACGCTCTGGATCGCTTCAACGGACGGCGCTGTGCAGGCGGTTCCGTTGCTGTCGTGGGTGCTTGGTCGAGTGTGTGGCGATGTCGAAGTTGACTTCACCGACGCGATGGTGATGCGTGGCGAGTCCGCGCTGGCGGGTGACTCTCTGGACCAGCGCCTGCCCATGACGCTGCTGGAGGAAATGGTTGACTGCGTACTGATGGATTTTACGCAGCGCTTCGAGCGACAGATCAGTGGCTTCTACGCACGTCAGGTACGTTATCTGGACACGTGCGTGCATCCCGGCGCTTCAACCGGGCTTATTCGCGAGTATGCCCTGCGCCTTGAGGTGATTATCCAGAAGCGTATCGGTGGTCTTGATGATGAGGCGCTCCAAAGTGTCCAGCAGGTGCTTGACAGACCTTTGCCTGCACTCAGAGACAGTCTGGGTGATGAGCGCGTCGATCCGTATACCATGTCCGTTCGCTGGACGGGCCTCAAGCAAGCCATTGCGGTTCCCAATGCGTTCGTGCTGAGTAAGCCCAAGCACATCGGGAGCGTGGTGCTGTGGCTGTCGGGCTCCGGATTGAGACGCTTCGGTGCCTTGCAGGACATGAAAAACTGGCTTTCCCGGCAGATGATCGATCCACGTGCTCACGTGGTGAACGCCCTATCGGAGCCGGACAGGGAGGCTGTGACCACTCTCCTTCGACAGGAGGGCGTACCCTCTGTCGAGATCGAGCTGCACCCTGCGCAGGGACATTTCATCGCGGCCTTGCAGGCGCACGAGATCAAGCGGCAGCAGCAGACTGCAACATGTCTCTATCAAAAGGCCCTCAAGCGAGAGCTGAGCGCCAGCCTGTTTCGTCACCTGATGAGCGCTGTCGAGTCCAGGGATGCCAGTCGTCAGGTGCTCAACCGCCTGGGCATGATCATTCAACACGTCATTAACAAAACCGCCTTGCCAGAGTGGGTAAGCACCGCGTCGCCTACCGAGCAGATCATTTTGGTCAACATTCTGCAGCACTTCTACGTAGCGTGCATTGCACAAAAGGATTTCCTCTTCGGTCTCCCCAGCCTCTATGACTACTCACGTCAGCAATTGACAAACAGGCTTGCACGCGACTTTCCGGGGCAGACGCTTGATCCGGAAGACGTCATGGTTACGCTGACACATTATGTTTCCGGCTTTGCCACCATCGGCGAAGTGCCTTCTGCCATCCCGGCTGCAACGGAGCGCGTCAGTCAGACGCTCTGTGAATTTGCCGTCAATCGATTCATGTCCCGTCAGGACGGCGTCATTTCGCTCGCGGCAAAAGATGGTACTCCACTGGCAGGCCCGCTGACGGTGGCTTACGTTCGGGAAATGGTCGATTCACTCAATGTGGCCCAAGGCTACCGGAGTCTGACGGAGAGCATTATGGCCAAGGATGACCCAGCCTATGCGCAGCGACAGAAATTGTTTGCCGAGCAACTGCCAGCCACCGGCCTCTTGAGAGCGTTCACGGCGAAGCTGAAAAAGGAGCTGTCCGACGACGCTTTTTACTTTATTGAAGCGATCATGGACATGCCCGACGGGATCGCCCGACTGCCTGTTGCAGGGCGCAAGGTCGTATTGAGCCCACTGCGTCTTCTGCCTGCCAGCGAGGGCTGGGCACCGACCACTGTCATCAATGCCTATATCATTGGCCCGGAACGAGGCAAGGCAGGGCCATGGGTGTTCTATGCGCCGTTTCATGACGATTTTGCGTTCAAGGAGTACGCTGATGAGGCTGCGCTGTTAAAGGATATCCACACGTCTGAGTATCTTCAGGCGCTGATTCTCGATTGCATCGATCCTGCAGAACGCAAGCTTTATGACCATGGCGGTTTCATGGAACCGCACTTGCCGTTCAGCGTGGAGTCCGACTTCGATATGCCCTTCGAACGTCCAAAGCCAGTCACGTTGTCCATTGAGCCCTATGAAGGCAACGTACTCGACCTGTTGTTCAACGGCACAATGCAGGCACTCAAGCAGCAGGTGAAGCAGCACAGTGTGACCAGCGCGGAGTTGAAAAGTACCGCCTCGCGCTATCTCTTCGGTCTGGTCGCCGAACAGACTATGGCTTTATTACCAGGCCGTTTGGGGGCGTTGGTGGGCATCTGGCAAAGTCAGGACCTGCTGAACCTTTCCGCCATTTCTGCCGGTGAGCGGCAGTGGGGCAAGGCAATTGCCGAGTTTATGGCTGCCCTTAGCATGGTGATTTCCTCGGGCATGGGTGCGCAGGAGGCAGGAGGCGCGGACCTGGGTGAGGTGGAGGTCTCGTTGGACGAAGAGATCCTTGAGGCGCCGCAAGATCCTCCCGAAGCCAAGGTTTTTCCGCGGTTCTCCTGGTCGAACAACTCACTGACACAGGAGATTCTGATCCGCCTGCGCCAGTTCGAGATCCGAGGGGTGTCGCTCAATACGCTGCGCAAGGATGATCTGTTCAGTACCTACAATGACCCCGTCAGCGGGAAGAAGTATGCGGCCATCAATGGCAGGGTCTACGAGCTGAAGTCGGACCTGGATGGATGGTTCATTGTGGCTGGCGACAGGGTAGGTCCACCGGTTGTGCTGGATGAGGAGCAGCGCTGGAAACTGGATCTTCATGGCGGGCTCAAGGGGGGAGGAGCACTGCTGACACGTGTCAAAAGCAGTCTCGTCGAGTCCGGTGCGGAGGATGTCATGTCGTTCGACTGCGAGGGAATGCTGGAGATCCGCCGCACATTCCGGGGAATGGCGCAGGCGATTGAAGAGGGTCACACCCAGGCTCAACGTTACCTGGAGAACTGTCTGGACAACCTTTGCCTGAAACTACCTGACGGTTCGATGGCGCCGCGGGTCAAACAGGTTCTTGCCGACTTTTTTGACGAAAACGAGCCCGATGAACGGATGTGCGAGGTTGTGAAGCATGTCGTCACACAGATCTATGGCGCGTTGATGGACCCTACGCTATCGCCTGTCGATTCAACGCGTTATGTGATCGGGGTCAACAGGATCGGGCACGACTCCGCAGCCTTCATCTTTATTAAGGACCCGTTGAAAAGGGTTTTTCTGACCGAGCAGTTTTTCCGGTTGCCGAGCTACCGATTCAAGGTCAGCGCCATGCGTTCGGGACAGTTCCATTACGGCGCGCATTACCGTGCCGCGATTCTGATTCACGAATTGTCTCACCTGACCCTCAAGACGGAAGACCTGGCTTACGTCGATGCTCAGGCCCCCTTTGCCGATCTTCTGGAGGATACCGCAGGCTATCGATTGAGGTTGAAGAACGCGCAACTCGCGCTTCAGCAGAAGACGCTTTCGTACCAGACGGACCGCAGTCAGTTGTTCAAGCAACTGGACAACAATCGCTGGCGGGATTTGAGGAACTCTGACGGTAAAGGGAAGAAAACGATATTGCGTCTTGCCGGCAAAGCGACGCTGGATGAGGCGCGTGATGTGTTCTACAACGATGTCCAGAAACGCACTGACATCATGCTCGCCAATGCCGACACTGTCGCTTTGCTGGTGACTTTGCTGGGGCGCGAGCGGCTGGTGGGCTAGGCCGTGGGGCCGCTCGGCATCGGCTGATGGGGCCCTGGGGCATTTGCACCAGGGACCGCTCCTCAGACCAGATAGTGGCGCAGCTCGCGTGCGATCAACAGGCGCTGGATCTCGCTGGAGCCTTCGTAGATCTGGGTGATACGGGCGTCCCGGTAGTATCGCTCTACCGGGTAGTCTTCCAGATAACCGTAGCCACCATGAATCTGTATCGCTTTGGAGCACACCCACTCGGCCATTTCCGACGCGAACAGCTTGGCCTGTGAGGCCTCTGACAGACACGGCTGGCCAGCACTGCGCAGACGTGCAGCGTGCAGGATCAGCAAACGGGTGGCGTTGATGCGCGTGTGCATGTCGGCCAGCAGGTTGGCGATGCTCTGGTGTTCGATGATCGGCTTGTCGAACTGCACGCGCTCACGGGCGTAGGCCAGCGCGGCTTCGAACGCTGCACGGGCGATGCCCAGCGCCTGGGCGGCGATACCGATACGGCCGCCTTCCAGGTTGGACAGCGCGATGGCCAGGCCCTTGCCGCGCTCGCCCAGCAGGTTGGCAGCCGGAATGCGGCAGTTGTTGAGGGTGACCGCGCAGGTATCCGAGGCGCGGATGCCCATCTTGTGTTCGCTGCGGTCCACCACGAAGCCCGGGTTTTCGGTGGGCACCAGAAACGCCGACAGGCCTTTCTTGCCCAGTTCTGGATCGGTCACGGCAAACACGATCGCCAGTTTTGCCCGCTTGCCATTGCTGACGAACTGTTTGGCACCATTGATGACCCATTCATCGCCTTGCAACTCGGCGCGGGTGCGCAGGTTATGCGCTTCGGAGCCTGCGTGGGGTTCGGTCAGGCAGAAGCAGCCGATGGCCTGGCCGGTGGCGAGTTTTTCCAGCCAGGTGTGTTTCTGTTCATCGCTGCCATAGTTGAGAATGGGTCCGCAGCCCACCGAGCTGTGGACGCTCATCAGCGTGCCGGTGGCGGCATCGGCCGCTGAAACTTCTTCGACCGCGAGGGCGTAGGCAACGTAATCGATGTAAGTGCCGCCCCATTGCTCGGGCACCACCATGCCGAGCAAGCCCAGCTCACCGAGCTTGCCGACCAGCGCGTCGTCGATCCAGCCGGCCTTTTCCCAGGCCTGTGCGTGGGGAGCGATTTCGTTGCGTGCAAAGTCGCGTGCCATGTCGCGAATCATGATCTGCTCTTCGCTCAATTCCAGGTCGTGCATGAGTCAAGTCTCCTGGCCGCTGAAAAAACGTTCGACGTGCGCTGCGCTGATATCCTTTGCGCTGTCGTGTTTCCATCGCGGCTTCTTGTCTTTATCGATGATAAGGGCGCGTATGCCTTCGATCAGATCACCGCGCTCGAACCACTGGCGGTCCAGGTGCAGCTCCATCGCGAAGCAGGCGTGCAGTGAAAGGTGTCGACCCCGGCGCAGCATCTCCAGCGTCACGGCCATCGCCAGTGGCGAGTGACCTTGCATGCGTTTTACCGTGTCCAGCGCCCATTGGCGGGTATCGCCGATGGCCACTTCCTGCAGTTGCTCAAGGATGCTCGGGATATCGGGCCGGCCGAAAAAATGGTCGATGGCGGAGCGCAGCAGTTCCAGAGGCGGGCAGGGTAGGCGCTGGGTGCCGAGTTTAGCCATCACGCCTTGCAGGTCTTTGAGCGGCGTCGATTTCCATTTCAGGTGGTCGAGCATGTGATCAAGGCGCGGCATCATTTCGCTGTTCATCGACCAGTCGGCCAACCCGCAATACAACGCGTCGGCCGCGCCGATCTGGCTGCCGGTCACACCGAGCCATGTGCCCAGCTCGCCCGGCAGGCGTGACAGAAAGTAGCTGCCGCCGACATCTGGAAAATACCCGATTGCCACTTCCGGCATACCCAGTCGAGTGCGTTCGGTGACCACGCGCAGATCGGCCCCTTGAATCAGGCCCATGCCGCCGCCCAGCACAAGGCCATCGGCCAGCGCCATCACCGGCTTGCGGTAACCATGAATCGTCAGGTCCAGGGCGTATTCTTCGACAAAGAAAGCTTCATGCAGGTCCAGGCCGTTCTGGTAGCTTTCATAGAGCGCGCGGATGTCACCGCCTGCGCAGAAGGCCTTGTCGCCTGCACCGCGCAGCACCACGGCGTAAACGTTCTCGTCCTCGGCCCAGGCGTCCAGCTGATGTTTGAGCGTGCGCACCATCCCCAGATCGAGGGCGTTGAGCCCGGCGGGACGATTGAGCGTCAGGTGACCGATGTGATTGCGTATTTCGATCAGAATCGCACCCCGGTTGGCAGGTCGCTGGACCGACAGGGCGGATGAAACCTGTGAACTCATTCTGAACTCCTTGTTCGTTTTCGCTTTCTTCTAGTCTGTACCTGGCGCCGCAGCAGATCCTAGCAGTGCAAATGTGCAAAGCAAAACTGCGTTTAAGCATAGAGCAAGGTTTCAAATGGCCATCATTTAAGCCTGTCGTGCCCGTAATAAGCTTTAATGCCACATGCTCTGACGCGAATCATCAAGGCGTTCATGAGTATTCTGGCTGCCGTTAATGTCACACAAGGGAATTTCTCTCGCCCTTCGAAAATGAGCCCCATGAACCGCCTTTTATGACTGACTTTTCATGAGCGATAAATACGCCCCGCGCGAATGGGCACCTCACGAACGTCCCACCATGCCGGGCTCGCCTTCGACGCCTTTGCATTCCAACGCCCGGCGCTGGGCTTTCGCGCTGGTCGGTGTGATCGTGGCGCTCACAGGCGGGCTGGGTAACGCCCTGGTGATTGCCAATCTGCCGTACTTGCAGGGCGCATTGGGCGCGACGTCACAGGACATCGCCTGGCTGCCGGCCGCGTACATCATGACCAACGTGTCGATGAACCTGCTGCTGGTGAAGTTTCGCCAGCAGTTCGGCCTGCGGGCGTTTACCGAGCTGTTTCTGGTGCTGTACGCGTTGGTGACGCTCGCGCACTTATTCGTCAATGACATTGATTCGGCCATCGCCGTGCGGGCAGCCCACGGCATGGTCGGCGCGGCCCTTAGTACGCTGGGTCTGTACTACATGATCCAGGCCTTCCCGCAGAAGTGGCGGATGAAGGCATTGGTGCTCGGCCTGGGCACTGCGCAACTGGCTACACCGCTGGCGCGGCTGGTCTCTGAAGACCTGCTGCAGATTGCCCAATGGCGCGGCCTTTACCTGTTCGAACTGGGCATGGCGCTGCTGTCGCTGGGTTGCGTACTGATGCTCAAGCTGCCGCCGGGCGATCGTTTCAAAGCGTTCGAAAAACTCGACTTCCTGACCTTCGGCCTGCTCGCCACAGGTTTCGCGTTACTGTGCGCTGTGCTGTCGCTGGGACGCATCGAGTGGTGGTTTGAAGCGCCGTGGATCGGCATTGCGTCGGCAGCGTCCATTGCGCTGATCTGCGCAGGGTTAGCCATCGAGCACAACCGCAGCAACCCGTTGCTGATCACCCGCTGGCTGGGCAGTGGCTCGATATTGCGATTGGCGTTGGCGGTGATTCTGTTTCGCATTGTGTTGTCCGAGCAGTCCGTGGGCGCTGTCGGTTTTCTCCAGGCTCTGAACATGGGCAGTCAGCAACTGCACACGCTTTATCTGGTGATGCTGTTGGGCAGCGTCGCCGGGCTTGCGGTCAGTGCCTTGACGATCAACCCTGCGCACTTGATCAAACCTTTGCTGATCTCGCTGGCCATGATGGCGGTCGGGGCATGGATGGACAGTCATTCGACCAACCTGACCCGCCAGTCGAACATGTATATCAGCCAGTTTCTGCTGGCCTTCGGCGGCACTTTTTTCCTGGGACCAACGCTGGTGCTGGGTATCAGTGGTGTGCTGGCCAACCCGCGCAACATGGTGAGCTTTTCGGTTCTGTTCGGGATCACCCAGAACATTGGCGGCCTGATCGGGTCTGCTGCGCTGGGCACGTTTCAGATCGTGCGCGAGAAGTTTCACTCCAGCCACATCGTCGAACACCTGACGCTGATCAACCCGTTGGTGCAGTCGCGCCTGCAAAGCTACAGCGCCAGTTACGCTTCGGTGATCGCCGATCCGGCCCAGCGCAATGCGCAGGGCATTCGTGCCATGGCCACGGCGGCCACGCGAGAAGCGAATGTGCTGGCGTACAACGACGTGTTCATGTTGATCGCGCTGATTGCCGTACTGACCATGGTCTGGATTTCGTTCCGGGTCATCTGGCTGAAAATGACCACTCAACCTCAGGCGCTGGCCCCTGTTACACCCACTGCTGCGCCTTCCGTATCACCGACCGGCGTTCAATCTTCATGACCGAATCGAGCACTCCAACCCCAACTCCTGATGCCGAGCGCAGCGAAACCGTGAAGCGCACCGACGGGCCGGCTCCCGCACCGCTGAAGTCTCCGGTCACCACCCGGCCCAGTTCAAGGCGCAAACGCGTGATCTCCTCGGTACTGTTTGGTGCGGTGGCGCTGGCCGGTGTGCTGGTGGTGCTGTACGCATGGCAGTTGCCACCGTTCACCAGCCCGATCCAGAGCACCGAAAACGCACAGGTCCGTGGCCAGACCACGTTGATCGGGCCGCAACTGAGCGGCTATGTGTACGAGGTGCCGGTGCAGGACTTCCAGTTCGTCAAAGCGGGTGACCTGCTGGTGCGGCTGGATGATCGTATCTACCGACAGCGTCTGGATCAGGCACTGGCCCAACTGAACGTGCAAAAGGCCTCGTTGGCCAACAACCTGCAACAACGCCATAGCGCCGAGGCGACTATTGCCCAGCGTGAGGCGCAGTTGCAGAACACCATCGCGCAAAGTCGCAAGAGTGCCGCCGACCTGCGGCGCAATCAGGCGCTGGTCACCGATGGGTCAGTGTCCAAGAGTGAGCTGGATGTAACCCGTGCCGCGGATGCACAGGCAAATGCTGCGGTTGCCGAAGCCAAGGCAACCTTGCAGATCGCTCGCGAAGACCTGCAAACGGTGATCGTCAACCGGGGTTCACTGCAGGCTTCGGTCGCCAACGCCGAGGCCGCGATTCAATTGGCGCGGATCGACCTGGACAACACCCGCATCGTGGCACCCCGCGACGGGCAGTTGGGGCAGATCGGCGTGCGTCTGGGGGCGTACGTCAATTCCGGGGCGCAGTTGATGGCGCTGGTGCCTGAGCGGCGCTGGATCATTGCCAACCTCAAGGAAACCCAGATGGCCGATGTGCGCCTGGGGCAATCAGTCAGCTTTACCGTCGATGCGCTGGACAATCACAGAATGCACGGCCGGGTACAACGCATCTCGCCTGCGACAGGCTCGGAATTCAGCCTGTTGCCAGCCGACAACGCCACGGGCAACTTCGTGAAGATTTCCCAACGAATTCCGGTGCGCATTGTGGTTGACGATGACCAGCCAATGCTTGAGCGACTGCGGCCGGGGATGTCGGTGGTGGTGAGCATCGACACCAGCACTGACGGCGACGTGCCGCCTGATCCGACGGTGCCTTAGCGGTTATCAGGCGGACCGGTGGGAGCGGTCCGCCTTATCTGTTGACTCAAACGAAGTGACTGAACAGCCAGTACAACGACCCCGATAACAGAATCGCCGCCGGCAGTGTCAGCACCCATGCCGTGGCCAGATTACGCAACGTGCGCATCTGCAATCCCGAGCCATTGGCGACCATCGAGCCAGCCACGCCGGAGGACAACACATGGGTGGTCGAAACCGGCAGGCCGTACATGTCGGCGGCCCCAATGGTCAGCATCGCCACAACTTCTGCCGAAGCACCTTGGGCATAGGTCAGATGAGTCTTGCCGATCCGCTCACCGACCGTCACTACAATACGTTTCCAGCCCACCATGGTGCCCAGGCCCAGCGCAATCGCGACCACAATCTTGACCCAGGTCGGAATGAAGCGGGTGGCGTCATCGATCTGTTTCTTGAAGGCTTCCAGCTTGGACAGGGTGTCGGCATCGAAATGACCGACCTTGTTCTTTTCCATCAACCGGATGGTTTCCGAGGTCAGGTACATGTCGTTACGTACGTTGGTGACTGCCTCGGCCGGCACCTTGGACAGCGAACCGTAACTGCGCACTTCGTTACCGATCATGCCAGTCATCACCGCCAGCGCGGGAATCAGTTCAGGCGTCGCCTGCTTGCTGACCAGATACTGCGAGAGGGTCTGGCGTGAGTCTGCCGGAGCAGGCAGGGGCGAGCTGCGAATCAGTGCCTGCTGCGTGACCTCTGCCACTGCGGCGAACTGCGTGGCCTGATCGGCAGGCATGGTGCGGTTCAGCGCGTAGGCCATGGGCAGAGTGCCGACCAGAATCAGCATGATCAGGCCCATACCTTTTTGCCCGTCGTTGGAGCCGTGGGCGAATGACACCCCCGTGCAGGTGATGATCAGCATGCCGCGAATCCACCAAGGTGGCGGGGTATTGCCCTTGGGTGCCTTGTACAGCGCGCGGTTCTTGATGAACATGCGCATGGCCAGCAACAGCAGTGCGGCACAGCCGAAACCTACCAGCGGCGAGAGCAGCAGCGAATAGCCAATCTTGGTGGCTTGCGACCAGTCCACGCCACTGGTGCCGTCACGCCCGTGCATCAGCGCGTTGGCAATGCCGACGCCGATGATCGAGCCGATCAACGTGTGCGAAGACGACGCAGGCAGTCCCAGCCACCAGGTGCCCAGGTTCCAGATAATCGCCGCAATCAGCAGCGCGAAGATCATGGCAAAGCCCGCCGACGATCCTGTTTGCAGGATCAGTTCCACCGGCAGCAGGGCAATGATGCCGAACGCCACGGCGCCGCTGGAAAGCATCACGCCCAGGAAGTTGAAAAACCCTGACCAGACGACCGCAAAACCGGGTGGCAGCGAGTGGGTGTAGATCACGGTGGCCACTGCGTTGGCGGTGTCGTGGAACCCGTTGACGAACTCGAAGCCCAGCGCGATCAGCAGCGCTACGCCCAACAGAATGAAAGGCGTCCAGGTGGTGACCACCGTGCCCATGTCATCCACGTCCTGTTTGAGGCTGTAGCCGGTGAACACCAGCCCGGCGATGAGAATGGCGAAGAAAATCGTCATGGTCAGTCTGCCGGGTTTACGTCCGAACTGGGTTGCCGACAGGCTCGGCCCGCTGGTGACATCGGGTGAGAGTGCGTTGCTGGCCATGTGTGCAATACCTGGATTGAAAGATTACTGCCATGGTCATTGCAAAATGTGACAAGGACGCGACACAGGTCAACTCATCCGGCTTCAGGGCCGTATTCCTGATCACCGGCAGCTTTAATCGTGACTGACAGGCGTCAGATCAGTAATCGCTGCGTTTGCGAAACGCCCAGCGCCCGGCCACGAATGTGAAGGTTGCCACCAGTGCCACCAGAATCCAGAAGCCTTCAGGATCGGTGGCCAACGGAACGCCGCCCACGTTCATGCCGAAGAAACCGGCGACGATGTTGATCGGCAAGGCCAGCACCGTGACAACGGTCAGGGTGAAGAGGGTGCGACTGCTTTGCTCGTTGAGGTTGGCAGCAATCTCTTCCTGCAGCAGCTTGATGCGTTCGCCCAGCGCCGTCAGGTCGTTGATGACCAGCGATGATTCTTCGATGGATTGCCGCAGGGCTTGAATATCCTGCTCGCGCAGCCATTGCGGTGGACGATGCAGCATGCGCATCAGTGAGCCCGGTTCCAGCGCCAGCAGGCGTTGCAAGCGAACCAGCACGCGGCGCATGGCACCCAGTTCCGAGCGGTTGTTACTCAGGCGCTGGGACAGCAACTGGTCTTCGATGCGGTCGACGTTGACGCTGGTCTTGCGCAGGAATTGGGTCAGCACTTCGCCTTGATCGCTCAGCAGGTGAGCCAGAAGTTCCAGCGGAGAGTCGAACTGTTCGCCTCGTTTGACCGACGAGCGTAGTTTGTCCACCGAACGCAAAGGTTGCAGCCGGGCCGTGATCAACAGGCGCTGACGGGCACAGACCCACAGTGTGGAGATATCGGTGGAAAGCCGGTTGAAATCGAACACCACGTCGTTGACCACCGCAAGCAGGGTGGCATCGACATGTTCGATTCGGGTGGAACGTGAACCTTCATGCAGCGCTTCGAAAAACTCTTCGGGCAGCTCCAGATTGGCTTTCATCCAGCGTTCGCAGGCAGCATGCGACAGATTGAGGTGCAGCCAGATAAAGTCATTGCTGTCAGGTGGATGTTGCAGATAATCCAGTGCAGCGGCCGAGCCGATCTCCTGGCCGCTTTCACCCGGTTGGAAGCGGAAGCCGTAGAGCAGGCCAAAAAGGTCGGAATCCTGATGATGGTGCGCGATGCTGTGGTTCATGGCAGTCCACGTGCGGCCTGGCCCGGAAGGGGAGGCGAAGGCCGCATGATGACAAGCCGTTATTTCAGATTTGTGACTGAATGTTGCAGGTTATGTCTCAAACCATCGCCAGCGGCATTTTGCGGGTCGGAGCCGGCCACGCACGGTCGATATCGGCCAGGTCCTGTTCGGTCAGCCGGATCTGCTCTGCCGCGATGTTCAGGCGAATGTGTTCAGGGTTGGTCGCCTTGGGGATGGCGATCATGTTGTCCTGACGCAGCACCCATGCCAGCGAGATCTGCGCAGGCGTGGCGTTATGGCGATTGGCGATTTCGTGCAGCGCAGGGTGATACAACAGGTCGCCCGCCTGACCGATCGGGCAGTACGCCATCAGCGGCAGATGACGATTGGCGCTCCATAGCATCAGGTCGAACTCGATGCCGCGTTGCTCCGGGTTGTACAGCACCTGATTGGTCGCGCAGTGCGGATTGTCCAGCTCGATCATGTCCGGGACATCGAAATTGGACACGCCCCAGGCCCCGATCTTGCCTTCCTCACGCAGCCGCTCGAAAGCGTCGACGGTTTCAGTCAGCGGGTACTGGCCGGGCCAGTGAAGCAGGTAAAGGTCGATGTAGTCGGTATTCATCCTGCGCAGGCTGGCCTCGCAGGCTTTCGGAATTCCCGAGCGGCTGGCGTTGTGTGGATAAACCTTGCTGACAATGAAGACCTTGTCGCGCTGCCCGGCGATGGCTTGTCCGACGATTTCCTCGGCAGCGCCGTCGGCGTACATTTCAGCCGTGTCGATCAGGGTCAGGCCCTGTTCGATACCAAGGCACAGTCCTGCTATTTCAGCCGAGCGCAGGTGCGCCTTTTCGCCCATGTGCCAGGTGCCCTGACCCAGCACTGGTACGGTGTTGCCTGCCAATTCCAGTGTGCGCATATGACCCCCTGCGATTAAGTGAACAGGTCTCAGGCAACAAGGTCTGCACGAGGTTCCCGTACAGACCTTTGAAGCGATCAATTACACGCGGAATTGCTTCAGCAGACCGTTCAACTGCTCGCTCAGCCTGCCCAAGTGCTGGCTGGCGCTGGTCGACTGTTCGGCGGCCAATGCCGTGCTTTGGGACAGTTGCGCGGCCTGGGTCACGTTCTGGTTGATATCATCGACCACATGCGACTGCTGCAGGGTGGCGCTGGCGATGGACGCGTTGAGGCCATTGAGATTGCGCAAGGCCTGGCTGATCGAGGTCAGGCTCTGACCTGCCTGATTGGCCTGTTCGATGGTCAACTGCGAGGAGCGACTGCTGTCGCCGATGACCTTGACCGCGGCATCTGAATGACGCTGCAGGCGTTCGATCATCGCCTGGATTTCGGCCGTGGACTTCTGGGTGCGTTGCGCAAGCAGGCGTACCTCGTCAGCCACTACTGCAAAGCCACGGCCTTGTTCGCCCGCACGGGCCGCTTCGATGGCAGCGTTGAGGGCCAGCAGGTTGGTCTGTTCGGCAATCGAGCTGATCACCTCAAGCACACCCCCGATCTGGGTGCTTTCGCTGGACAGGGTATGCATCACTTCCACCGCCTGGCCGATGGTGCCCGAGAGGTGTTCGATCTGGCGCAGGCTGTTGTCGATGTTGACCTGACCCTGCTGCGCCTGCGACTCGGCATTACGCATTTCGCTGGCGGCATGCTCGGCATTCTTGGCCACGTCCTGTACGCCGTAAGTCACCTCATTGACGGCGGTGGCGACCAGGTCCATCTGTTGCGATTGCTGCAGGCTGCGGTTCTGTGCCTGCTCGGCGTTGCTGCCAAGGTCCGTCGATGCTTGTCCGAGTGCCACGGCCGAACTCTGCAACTGAACGACCACATTGCGCAATTTGGCAATGAAAGCGTTGAAGTGCTTGCCCAGTTCGGTGATTTCATCGCTGCCATGGGTTTCAAGTGTGCGGGTCAGGTCACTCTCGCCGCTGGCGATGTTGCTCATGGCGATGACGGCTGCTCGCAGAGGACGGACAATGCTGCGCACGATCAAGGTCAGCATCAGGATCATGACCAGCACAATGCCAGCGATAAAGATCCCGGCATTCCACAGCTGAGTCTTGAACTCTGCGGCCACATCATCCACATAAACGCCGGAACCCAGAATCCAGCCCCAGGGCTGAAACAGCTGAACGTAGGAGATCTTTTTCACCGGTTCCGTTGCACCGGGCTTGGGCCAGCGATAGTTGACCATACCTGCATTCTTGCTTTTGACCAGCGTGACCATTTCGTTGAACACCGCAAAACCGTCCGGGTCCTTGATGGCCGACAGGTTCTGGCCTTCGAGCTTGGGATTGGTGGGGTGCATGACCATCACGGGCTGCAGGTCGTTGATCCAGAAATAGTCGCTCTGGCTGTAACGCAAGCCTTTGATCTCTTTCAACGCCTGCTGCTGTGCAGCCTCGCGGGACATGGTGCCCGCAGCTTCCAGGCCTTGGTAGAAGGTGAGAATGCCACTGGCGGTCTGAACCACGTGCATGGTCTTTTCAGCCTTGGCCTGATAAAGATCGTCGTGAATCTGCTTGAGCAACGTCGCTGCCAGGACAAAGAGCATCAGCACAGAAACGATAAGAATCAGCCATAACCGGCGGCTGATGGAAAAACTGCGCATATTCATGATCTTTACCCCATCCATTATTTTTCTTTTCCCTTTGAGGCTGACAGGCGTGAACAGCACGAAACGCCTTGACGCGTTGCCTCTCCAGCTTTTCGGAGCATCATGAACAAACATGAGATCGCAGTCACACTTTTTTACAGCCACATGGAACTTTTATGCAGCTATAGCGAAAGGCTTACGCAATCAGGCGTCATTGGCTCTTTTCGCTGACCATGAGTGATTGTAGGATCCAATCCAACAGCTGCAGCGACGGAACGATGCAGTGATCAGGGAGGATCGACCATTGCCAGGAGGCTACTGACAGGATGTCGGGATGGTCATGTTTGCAGGAACGACCCGCTTCGGCGGGTTTTTTGCGTTCTGGAGAATGGTTTTGGACGCGCAGCGATCAGTCAGGTGCGCAGCCTTTGAGTACCAGGCGCAGGATGGTTCGGGTTGCAGCCTCGTAGTCCTCCTCATCTAGACGGGCCTTACCGGTGACGGTCGCAATCTGCCAGTCGAAGTCGGCGTACGTCTGGGTTGCTGCCCAGATCGTGAACATCAGATGATGCGGATCGATAGGCGCGATCTGTCCGCTGTCGATCCACGCCTGAATACAGTCGATGTTATGCCGGGCCTGACCGTTGAGCTGTTCGATCTGTTGCGGTGTGAGGTGGGGCGCGCCGTGCATGATCTCGCTGGCGAACACTTTCGACGCAAACGGCAGGTCGCGGGAGATCTGGATCTTGGCGCGAATGTAGCCGCTCAACACCTCGGCAGGCACGCCCTCGGGGTTGAAAGGCGTCGAGGCACGCAGGATCGGCTCGATGATGCTTTCCAGCACCTCGCGATACAGGTTTTCCTTGGACTTGAAGTAGTAGTAGACGTTGGGCTTGGGGACACCGGCCCTGGCGGCGATGTCGCTGGTCTTGCTGGCAGCGAAGCCCTTGTCGGCAAATTCCTCGCTGGCGGCACGCAGGATGAGTTCTTTATTGCGCTCGCGAATGCTGCTCATGACCCGGATTTTCCCTTGCCTGCATGGCGGTCGCGCATGGTAGCACCGGGTTTGCGAGCGGCTCAATGCTGAGGATCGGCGGGCTTGGCGTCAGCTGCCCCAGCTGGACCCTGGCGTTTACACACGGGTGCCCGGCCGCAGAGGCAGTGTTGCAGGTATAGCAAAAGGCTTACATCGTCAGACGTTATTGGCTCTGTTCCCTGACTCGTCAGCCACGTAGGATCCAATCCAACAGCTGCAGCGAAGGAACGATGCAGCGATCAGGGAGGATCGACCATTGCCAGGAGGCTACTGACAGGATGTCGGGATGGTCATGTTCGCAAAACGACCCGCTTCGGCGGGTTTTTTGCGTTCTGGAGATTCTGATCAAGCGTCACTGCCTAACCTGCCTTGCTTGTCTGCTTGACCCGCAATGGTCAAGGCAGTCGGTCGGCAACTGCTTTTAAAAGCTCGATTGCCGACCGACGTCATCAACTGTCAGGGCTCATAACAGTTGTTCATACAATCAAAGAGACCTCGGCCTCACTGATTACGCGTCACTCGCCACACGGTGTTGGCCAGGTCATCGGCAATGATCAGCGCGCCTTTGGGGTCGACCGTTACGCCGACAGGCCGGCCACGGGTCTTGCCATCCTCGCCACGAAAGCCCGTCGCGAAGTCCAGCGGTTCACCTGACGGCTTGCCGTTACTGAACGGCACGAAGATCACTTTGTAACCCACAGGGTTGTCGCGGTTCCAGCTGCCGTGCTCGCCGACGAAGACGCCATTGGCGAACTTGTCGCCCATCTGCGGGATGGAGAAATCCACGCCCAGTGCAGCAACGTGAGAGCCGAGGCTGTAGTCCGGTTTGATCGCGGCGGCGACTTTTTCCGGTTTCTGCGGCTGGGCGCGGGTGTCGACGTTCTGACCCCAGTAGCTGTAAGGCCAGCCATAGAAGCCGCCTTCCTTCACTGAACTCAGGTAGTCGGGCACCAGATCCGGGCCCAGTTCGTCCCGCTCGTTGACGACCGCCCACAGTTGTCCGGTTTCCGGCTGAATGGTCAGCGCGGTCGGGTTACGAATCCCGGTGGCGTAAGGTTTGTGCGCCCCGGTTGCGGCATCGATCTGCCACACCATTGCCCGGTCGATCTCGACCTCCATGCCACGTTCTGTGACGTTACTGTTCGAGCCGATGCCGACGTAGAGGAAGCGACCGTCGGGGCTGATGGTCAGCGCCTTGGTCCAGTGGTGGTTGATGGCGGAAGGCAGGTCAGCGACTTTGGTGGGCGCGCCACTGGCCTGGGTCTGGCCGTCCTGATAGTCGAAGCGCACCAGTGCGTCCTGATTGGCGACGTACAACTTACCGTCGGCAAACGCCAGGCCGTAAGGCGCATTGAGGTTTTCGGCAAACACGGTCTTCATTTCGTAGGTGCCGTCGCCATCGGCGTCACGCAGCAGCGTCAGGCGGTTGCCGCCTTTGACCTTGGTATTGCCCTCGGCCTTGATCACGCTGGCGATGACATCCTTGGGCTTGAGCTTGGCAGCGCTGCCGCCGCGACCTTCCGCCACGATGATGTCGCCGTTGGGCAGGACCAGCGTCTGGCGGGGAATGCGCAGGTCGGTCGCGATGGCTGTGACGTTGAACCCTTCAGGCACGGTTGGTTTCTGATCGCCCCAGGCGACGGGCTCGGCAATCTTCATGCTTGGCAACAGGCCACGTTGCGGCTCGGGCAGTTTAGGGTCCGGGCCACGTGCCTGTGTGCTGTCCGGTTCGCCACCACAGGCGCTCAGCAGCAGCGCCATACTCAAGGCTGTCAGTGCGATTTGAGGTCTCATTGCTCGTCTCCCGAACGCAGGTTGGTCAGTCCGATCCAGGCAGCCACAATGGCCAGCAGGGTCACGATGACTGAAAGCACCAGGCCCGAAGGCATGACGGCCCACGCATCCTTGGCATGCTCAAACGCATTGACCAATCCCAATACCCAGGTGATCAGCAACAGCACAAAGTACATGACCGGGCGGCCAGCCTTGTGGTCTGCACGGACCAGATTGACCAGCGCGAACAACAGCGCAAAACCGCAGAACACCAGCGCTCCGGCGATCAGCCAGGAGGCGAAGTTGGCCCACTGAATCTGGAAGGTTTGGTAGTAGGCGATGTCACTCAACAATGCGCCCAGAAACAGCGGCACGGTTCCGGCCAGCAGAATCGCGTGAAGCGGGCCTGGTGTCCTTCGGTAAGCAGGGTGGGCGGTAACGGTCATAGCGGCTCCTTATTGTTCAGCGACCCTGGGCCAAGGCACAGCACGAATGCACTGGCCGCCGGGGTCGCATTGACTGCGCATATGAAAGGATCGTGCCGCTAAAGCGATAGTTCAGTGAGTTTTCATGTCCAAATGTGTGGGAAGCGTAAACACGCAGGAAATGTGTGTCAGCCGTGTGGCAGAGCGTTCGCCGGAGCTGGCTGCGGATTGACGGATGACCTCAGGGTATGAAGAGGCTCTTACAGTCATTAAACATGCGGTGTTTTGATCAAAGCCTTCGCGAGCAAGCTCGCTCCCACCAAACCGCGTTGCTTCAGGAATACATGACTCAATCCTGTGTGGCATCTGGTAACTGTTCAAGCTATTTTTATGGGTTACAATGGCCGCCGACATTTCAGGAGTATATTCATGACGACCCCAGACGCTAACGTCGATCTCCCGGCTCCGTTGGTATTGGCCGATCACCCGGCGCTTGATCTGCTCAATACCCGGATGATGATAGAAGGGCAAAAGCGTGACCTGTTGAATAGCCACGAAGCGGCTGTCCGCTGGCTTGAGCAGGTTGGCCTGGGGCATGACGTGGGCCATCAAGGCTTGCTCGACGAACTGAAAGCACTGCGCGATAGCATTGAGCAACTGGTTCAGGCGCGTCTGGAGAACCGTGCGGCGGATCCCTCAGGGCTCAATGCCTTTCTGCTTCGGGCCGTTCCACAGCTGATATGGGAGCCGTCGAAAGTCCCGACGCTGGAGCGTTTCTGTCAGCCGACTGCGACAGATCGGGTGCTGGGCGAGCTCGCTTACGGGGCCGCGCAATTGTTGGCCGAAGGCGACCTGACGTTGTTGCGCAAGTGTGAAAGCCATGAGTGTTCACTCATGTTCTACGACCGCACCAAATCGCACAAACGACGCTGGTGCAGCATGGCGCTGTGTGGCAATCGGCATAAGGTGGCCGAGTTCCGCAAGCGCCGGCAGGCGGCCGGAAAATGAAGCGCCAGGCTGGAACGCTGGCTTAGCGCTTGCAGACCTGGCCCGCAATCGCATCCAGCTCACGGTCATAACTGGCGCGCTCACCCGCGCTGAGAAAGCCCTGCGTTTTTACGAAGCCCGCGCTGTCGGAGCGGATCCTTTCAATGCGCTGGAAGAGTTCGTCAGCCTGCTTCTGCGACAGGTGCCTGGCCTTGCGCGAGGTGCCGATATCGGCCTGCAGAATGTTGGACCTCAGGGCGATATGCGCCTGATTCCTGTCGGTCACGCTGCCGCCGGTCTGGCCATCCAGCGCGCGCTGCTCGGTCAGGTTGCAACTGGGCAGGTCCATACTGGATGGGGCGGCGAAGGCGCTGGTGTTCAGCAGGATGATGACGGCAGCTAAACGAATTTTCATGGCTTTCCCGTTAATCCCGAGGTTGACCGCCCAGGTCGCTTGCGTACTGAACGCCTCAGCCGCTGCCTGCATGGCAGGATCAGTTTTTTACAGCTTTCGGCGGATTGTCCTGGCGGTAGGTGTGCTGCGGTTTGATCACCAACTGCTTGACCTGGCTGTCCAGCTCCTTGCTGTGATAAAGGTCCAGACACTTGAGCAGTTCAAAACGAACATTCTTGACCTCTGACTCAACCAGCGGATTTCGGTAATCCCTCGCCAGAAAACGATCGATCAATGGCTTGCCGGCGGTCGGCGCCTTTTCCAGATCGAAGTAAGTCCAGTCCATGAGGGCACTGGCGCTGCTGCCTGCGTCTTTGGCGGCTTGCGGTTCGTCTTTATAGGCGGTGGCAATGCAGTCAGCCAGCACCATGTCCTTGTAGTTCTGGGCGTAGGTGCGTCCGCCTGCTTGCGGGGACTGAACCGGGTCATCCTTGGCCTGGCTGATAAAAGGCGCTGCCGCGATGACCAGTGCCACAACTGCGGTCGAGAGTTTCATTAACGCAGGCTCCAGAAGTTCGCACGGTCGGTCTGATAGTTCACGCCTGGCTCGTTGAAGTAGCAGTGGTCATAGCAACTGCTGCCGTCAAACAGGGTGGCATGCCCTTGAGCGTCCGACCAGCCGGACACTTCAAACAGGATCAACCCTTTTTTGCCTGCCAATGGACCGCCATCGGCTGCGGGGTATTTAACCGTCTCGGCTTCTCCCCACTGCCGCTCCAGGTAGGCAATGAGGTTTTTAACGCGAAAAAAATACCAACGCTTGTCTGCACCTGACACGGTCTCTCCCGCGATGCGCGGTATGAGCGAGCCTGAATAATTAAGGATATAACTCATGCGAACGGCACAGGTATTGACCCATCTGACGTTAGGGTCCCGACTGTTGACGTTCATCGCGACAGTGCCGCCAATGACAGTCGCAACTTTCCCTGAAGGATTTTGAGCGTCGTATATCCGCTGTGAAGCTGCCCACGCGCTAGAGAACGAAGGTCGAATCATGTTTCATCCTTGATGCCGTAAGGTTGGTGGTGGCGGCAGTCTAATCTTCCGTTTAATGGCTGACGATACTGGCAGCGAGCTACCAGGTATGACACCGGACAGTCAGCCTGGCCGGTGTCGATTCAGGGCTACCGCTTAAGGAATCAGCCGCGCACGACGCAACTTCTCGAACACCTCGAAAAACGCATCGTCGCTCGCCTTGAATGCGCTAAAGCCCAGTTTGCGGCTTTTCGACATGTCGGTGACGACTTCAATCGGGCGACCCAGGTCGGCGTCGGTGTGCCAGGGTGAAATCAGGCGATTGATATCGCCTTCCTTGAGCTGATGCTTGTTGACGATGTCGGTCCACGCCGTCTGATCGTCAGCCATCTGCTCTTCCAGCGGCGCGGGCTGACCGGGGAAGTCGGCTGCCTGCAGGCCGAAGTAGTCGGCGATCTGGCCCCACATCCAGCTCCAGCGAAACACATCGCCGTTGGTGATGTTGAACGCCTGATTGGCTGCTTCAGGCGTGGTCGCTGCCCACAATTGTTGCTGGGCGAGCTGACGCGCGTCGGTCATGTCGGTCAGGCTGTCCCACTGGACGCGGGAGCCGGGGAACACGAACGGGCGGCCTGTGGCCTTGCAGATCGTCGCGTAGACGGCCAGTGTGGTGGCCATGTTCATCGCGTTGCCGACCGCCACACCTGTGACGGTGTGCGGACGGTGAACGCTCCATGTGAAGCCGTCTTTTTTGGCCGCTGCGAAGACTTCATCTTCCTGCGCGTAATAGAAGTTCTCGATGTCCAGACGCGGCTGGGTTTCCCTAAACGGCGTCTGTGGCAATGTGCCTTTGCCATAGGCTTCGAACGGGCCAAGGTAATGTTTGAGGCCGGTCACCAGCGCCACATGTTGCACGCTGTTGGCGGCGCGAACGGCGTCCAGCACGTTGCGCACCATCGCGGCATTGACGCGAATGTTTTCAGCTTCGGTGGCCTGGCGCGACCACGTGGTGATAAATACGTGAGTAGGCTTGAGATCAGCCAGCGCGGCGTTCAGCGACGCCGGGTCCTGAAGATCGGCAGCCACGGGAATCACACCGGGTACTGACGATGGACTGCGGGAGAGGGCTGCAACCTGCCAGTCATGTTCCAGCAACAATTGCGTGATTGCGCTGCCGACAATGCCACTTGCGCCAACAACCAGGGCGGTCTGGGTCATGGGGTTCTCCTGAGGGTGAATGAACAGTCACGCAGGTTCAGAACCATTTTGTACCAGACGGTTCAATCTGATCGCCCTCAGTCCGTCGTTTGAGGTCTGGTCTTGTGCCGACGACACCGCTCGGAGCAATAGCGTACTTCGTCCCAGCATCGTGCCCATTTTTTACGCCAGTTGAACGGCAGTCCGCACACCACGCAGGTCTTGACGGGAAGCTCGCTCTTTTTCACAGCGGCTCCCCGGCGTCCAGCCTGGCAAGCAGCATCTGACCGCGATCCCAGAGGGCATCCCGCTTTGCGTCGGTCATGCGGTCGAGGTTTTTGTAGACCATGCCCAGGCGTTGATTGCGGCGCAAAAGGTCGCCGTGTCGCATCAGAAAATGCCAGTACAGCGCGTTGAACGGGCACGCATCCTCGCCGGTACTTTCGCTGACCTTGTAGGCGCAGCCGCGGCAGTAATCCGACATGCGTTTGATGTACTGACCGCTGGCGCAGTAAGGCTTGGACCCCAGATAACCGCCGTCGGCGTGCATGACCATACCCAGGGTGTTGGGCAATTCGACCCAGTCGAAGGCGTCCATGTAGATTGCCAGGTACCATTCGCAAATCTGGGTGGGCGCAATGCCGGCGAGCAGGGCGAAATTGCCGGTCACCATCAGCCGTTGAATGTGATGGGCGTAGGCGTATTCCAGGCTCTGGCCGATGGCCTGGCGCATGCAGTTCATCTTCGTGTCGCCCGTCCAGTAGAACGCTGGAAGCGCGCGGGTGTTACCGAACAGGTTGCCGCTGGCGTATTCCGGCATCCTCAACCAGTAGACGCCGCGCACGTATTCGCGCCAGCCAATCAACTGGCGAATGAAGCCTTCGGCTGCGTTCAGGGCAATGCGCCCCGACCTGTACGCGGTTTCCACGTCGCTGCACAACTTGCGCAGATCCAGCAGGCCGATGTTGAGTGCAGCGCTGATGCGGGCATGGAACAGGAAAGGCTCGTTGCTGGCCATCGCGTCCTGGTAATCGCCGAACGCGGCCAGGCCGAAATCCAGAAAATAGTCCCAGAGCGTCTGGGCATCCGCGTGAGTCACTGGGTAGTCGAAGTTTTCTACCGACCCGTAGTGACTGGAGAAGCGCTCTTTCACCAGGGCGATGATCTGCCGAGTGACGGGGTCTGGCGAAAAGCGTGCAGGGTAGGGGGCTGTGACACCTTTGGGCAGCGCCTTGCGGTTTTCAGCGTCGAAGTTCCAGGCACCACCGACCGGCGTGCCATCACCATTGAGTAATAGCCCGCTTTTGCGGCGCATTTCCCGGTAAAAGAACTCCATGCGCAGCTGTTTCTTGCCTTGAGCCCAGGCTGAAAATTCGCCTCGTGAACACAGAAAGCGACTGTCAGCGTGCCATTGGATCGGCAAGCCACTGTCCTTGATCGACTGCTCCAGTCGCCAGTCGCCGCATTCGGTCAGGTGCAGTTCTTCAGGCTGCAACAGCGATTGCCAGCGGTGCAGTTCGCCCGGGACCGAGCCTGTGTTGTCAGGATCATCAAGGGTCACGTACTGCACCTGAAACCCGCGCTGGCGCAGCGCTTCAGCGAAATGTCGCATGGCGCTGAAGATCAGGACGATCTTTTGCGGATGGTGCGGCACATGGCTGGCTTCCTCCATCACCTCGACCAGCAGCACGGTGTCCCGCTCGGCATTTAACGTTTGCAGCGAGGCCAGGTCGAAAGACAGCTGGTCGCCGAGGACAAGGCACAGACGGTGAGTTGTGTTCATTCAGTCAGTATCCGCAAATGCAGGGCTGGGCCAGCCTTTAGAGGTCTTCGTGGCAGCTCAGCAGGGTCAAGGCTGACAGCGTGTGGCCGTCGGTGATTTCGCCTCTGAGAATCATGTGCTGAACGTCCTGGCGGGTTTTGATCATGATCTTATCGACTTCGCCATCAGTTTCACCGCTGACGTCACCCGAGACCTCGACGATGCAGACGGACACGGCGCTCGACAGCAAAGACGTGTTGCTGTGCAGCGTGCCGATCTCGATGGTCTGCAAGGCGACCATGCCGGTTTCCTCAAGCAGCTCGCGCACGGCCGCCTCGGCAGGCGTTTCATCGTCGTCGATCTTGCCGCGCGGAAACTCGATGGACATCTGACCAATGGCACGGCGCATCAGCGAGGCCAGCACCACGCGCCCGTCAGGCAGCACGGGCACAACCACCACACCATTGACGGGCCTGGGCTCTCTGATGATCTTGTAGCCGTGCCCTTCAGGGCGGGTTCCGTCATTGACGTCAATGACGTCGAAAAATCGGGTACTCAACAGCGTGGTGACAACAGGTGCTTTGGGGGTGGCGTTCATCGCTATGTCCTTGGCTGGCTCATCGGTCTTTGCTGTCAGGCAAACGAACGGTCGAAATAGAAAATCCTGCCGGGCTTGAGGTTTTCGACTGTCGCCTGCGCCTTGATGCCTTCACCGGACTTCTTGCGCCCGGTTTCCCTGATGAAGCCTTCTTCGGTCAACTTGAGCAGCCGCTGGCGCATGCTGGACTTGAGCACAGGCCGACTCAGCGCTACGGAATAGATCGTAGTCGCTTCCGGCGCACTGAACTCGTTGCCCAGAAACAGGAGCGGCAGGCTTGAGTAGAGTGATTTCGAGTACAAGCGTTCAGCGGCCTGATCGACCAGCTCGTTGTGGTCAAAGGGCAACAGGCTTTCGCGGCTCAGCAGGGCCTGAAGCGGCACAAATTTCTGCCGCTCGTTCAAGACGGCGTCCTGATCCAGAATCGCGAGGTAGAAGGTGGAAGACGACCAGCATCTGGGGTCGCGAAACGCATTGCCCACGGTGCCGACCTGCTCGATGTAGCCGAGTGTGACGCCAATCTTTTCCGACTCGATCAGGCGCTTGACCCCATCGTCCATCGACACATCACGCACATCGCCATTGAGCACCAGACCCGGCAGCGCCCAGCTCTCTGCATAAGGTTCGCCGGGGCGTCTGTGCAGCAAAACCTCAAGCCCTCGGGTTTTGCGACAGTAACGCAGGACTACCAGGTCGATGGTATGCAGATAGTCCATCTTCGACGGAGAGGGGGAGTCGGTCTGGCTCATATCAAACGGCACCTGATGCGTAAATCGCGTAGTTTACCGGATCCAGGCCCGGCGCAATCCAGTGCGCCGGAAGCGGGACGCCCTCCAGCAATTGCTTGCGCAACGTAGTGCTGCGTACGCCAACCTGCTCGGGCACGGTGATGATCGAGAACGTTTCAAGCAGCTCCGGGCCCAGGTAGAAGCCGGGCAGTGCGTCGGCCACGTCCTGACCCACCACCAGGGCAATGCGCTTGGGCGATACGCCTGTGCGTTCCGCGATGCAGGTCAGCAGGTTGAAACTGTAGACAGGGCCGGGGTTCTGACTGAAGAGCTCACGTTCGATGTCGCTGACCGTCAGCGCGCCGCGGCACTGCTGGCGAATCTGATCGGTAATCAGGTGCAGCCACTGGAGACGAAGCTCGTAGTCGACCATGACCTTGCCATACGGGTGCCGGTAAGACGGGACCACGAGGGTGCGCTTTGCCTGTCTGGACGCGTGGATCATGACGTTGGCATGGCCGGCGTGCGGTGGATTGAACGCTCCACCATAGATCGCGATTTCGTGCATGGCGTTTCTCCTTTGCTTAAAAGTACGTCAGATGTACTTATTGGTCAAGCGTCCTTGACCTTTCATATTCACCAATCAACAGCCTTAGAATCCAAATTTATTTGTCGGTCTAGGAAGAATTGAAAATAAGCTGAAATTAGCGTTGACCATAAAGTACATCAGATGTACTTTATGGTCATGCAAACGAGGAACACATCATGAATGCCAACACCGCCAAGACTGCTTCGTTCGATGTAGACGCTCAAAAGAGCTTCACGCCGCTGTGCCCTGATGAGCTGCCTGTCAGCGGCGGGGATCAGATTGGTGAAGCACTCAACTTCATGGCAACGCTTGCCCGTCTGCGTCTGGGCAGCAAGGATGCTCACGCCGTCAACGCGCCTTGGGTCGTCGAGACTCATGACGGGATGCTCAAGCCAACCGGACTCAAGCACGCCGACCTGACCTGGGTGAGCCACTGCGTACCGGGTACCGAGGGCTTCAAACTCCTGGATGTGTTGCCTCAACCACTCGAGTACGACTACTTCGTCTGGAAGGGCGTAGAGCCGGATCTGCATCCTTACGGCGCGATTTGGCATGACCTGGATGAAAAGATGTCTACCGGCGTTATCGAGTACCTGAGGGCCAACGGGATCGAACGCGTGATCGTCGGCGGCCTGGCTCTGGACTTTTGCGTCAAGACCACCGCCCTGCAGTTGGCCAAAGCCGGATTCGTCGTGGTGCTGTATGTGCCTGCGTGCCGGGGTATCAGTGAGGAAGGTTCGCTCGCGGCGCTGGCCGATATGGCACAGGCCGGAATCCTGATTGCGAACACCCCTCAAGAATTGACCGAACTGGCCTGAGGCCTGGGAGACAGACATGGAAAGTGTTTACGACTTCAGCAAACCGATTGTGCGTTCGCCGACTGACGACGACATGTACAAGCTGTCGATGGGGCAGGCGATCTACCACGCTTATCCCAGCGCCGATACCGAATGGGCGCTGCGGGTTCGTTCCCAGGATGATCTGACGCCCTGCATCAATGACATTCGCGAGGCGGTCGATCAGCTTCAAGAGCTGGAAAGCAGTCAGGACATGCTGCGTCATCTGCGCGGCATTCCCTACATCAGTACCGATTACATCGACTATCTGGAAGACTTCCGCCTCAAGCCGCGCTTCGTCAAAGTCGGCGAGAAGGACGGACAGCTGGAGATTCGTGCGCGTGGCCCGTGGGTGGGTGTCTCGCCCTTCGAGGTCAAGATTCTGGCCATTGTCAGCGAGATTCGTAACCGTCACGTTTACCCGGATCTGTCTCTGGAACAGGTACGTGAAAGCCTCTACAAGAAGTTCGACTGGCTCAAGGCCAACGCCACGACTGAAGAGCTGGCCGCGTTCAAGGTCGCTGACTTCGGCACCCGTCGCCGGATTTCGTACCTGGCTCAGGAAGAAGTCGTACGCACCATGATGCGGGACTTTCCCGGTGAGTTCGTCGGCACCAGCAATATTCAACTGGCCCGCGAATTCGATATTCGCGCCGTGGGCACACAGGCTCACGAGTGGTTTCAGGCTCATCAGCAACTGGGGCCACGCCTGGTCGACAGCCAGAAAGCGGCGCTGGATGGCTGGATCAAGGAGTATCGCGGTGATCCGGGGCTGACTCTGGCGGACTGCATCAATCAGGACGCATTCCTGCGGGACTTCGATTCGTACTACGCCAAGCTGTTCGACGGCTGTCGTCACGATTCGGGTGATCCGCTGGTGTGGGGCGACCGCATGATTGCGCACTACGAATCACTGCGCATCGACCCGCAGACCAAGACGCTGATCTTCAGTGACGGCTTGAACCTGGGCGACAAGGCGCTGCGGATCCTGCGTCACTTTCGCGGCCGCATCAACGTGTCGTTCGGCATCGGCACTGACCTCACCAATGGCGTCGAGGGCGTCAAGCCTCTGAGCATCGTGATGAAAATGGTCAACTGCCAGGGCCAGCCGGTGGCGAAGATTTCCGATGCGCCGGGCAAGAGTCAGTGCGAATCGCCCGAATTTCTGTCGTACCTCAAACAGGTTTTTCAGGTCAAGGAGTGAGGCAATCATGAATACGCAAACCCCTCTGCAAGTAGAGATTCAGTCAGCGCTTGGCATTGACCGCGGCATCATCGATGTTGAGAGCGTGAACGCCGAAATCGCCCGACGCATCGGCTTTATCAAAGGCGTGCTGCTTGAGTCCGGCGCGAAAGCGCTGGTGCTGGGCATCAGTGGCGGCGTCGACTCTTCGACCACCGGACGCCTTTGCCAATTGGCGGTCAACGAGCTGAAAGCGGCGGGTCACAAGGTCAAGTTTGTTGCCGTGCGGCTGCCTTACAAAACCCAGGCCGATGAGCACGACGCGCAAGCGGCGCTCAGCTTCATCCAGCCAGACCTGATCACCAACGTGAACATCGCCGGTGCGGTTGACAGCGTGATGAGCGCTATCGCTATTGACGGTCTTGAGCCGAGCCCGGAACTGACCGACTTCGCCAAGGGCAACGTCAAGGCCCGTACCCGCATGTTGGCGCAGTACGCGATTGCCAACTTTGTCGGTGGCCTGGTGGTGGGCACTGATCACGCCGCCGAGGCGGTAATGGGGTTCTTCACCAAATTTGGTGATGGCGCCTGCGATCTTGCGCCTTTGAGCGGACTTACCAAAGGTCAGGTCCGCATGCTGGCAGGGGCGCTGGGCGCTCCCGCGCACCTTGTCACCAAAGCCCCGACCGCCGACCTTGAAGACCTTGATCCAGGCAAGCTGGACGAAGCGGCCTATGGCTGCAGCTACGACGACATCGACAATTACCTGCTGGGCAAGGACGTTTCAGCGTCGGCAACAGCGATCATCGAGGCGGCCTACCTCAAGACCGCTCACAAACGTGAGCTGCCGATCATTCCTGTTTGAAATCGCAGACGGCTACCAAACCGAACGTTGATCGAGAGACATAGAAGGGCCACCCGAAGGTGGCGCATCCATCAGAACCGGTACTTGGCCGTCAGCGTGTAGTTGCGCGGATCACCATAGGTGTCGGTAGAGCCCCAAACGGAACTGGTGCCAATCGCCGAGTAATAGACACGATCGAAAACGTTGTTTGCGTTCAATTGCAGGTCCAGATGCTTGTTGACCTGATAACCGGCCATCAGGTCGGCAACGGCATAGCCGCCCTGTTCGAGGCGATAGCTGCCGTCGGTAAGGGCGATGTCGTTGTACATGCGGCTCTGCCAGTAGACGTTGCCGCCGACGCGCAATTTCTCCAGGGGGCCCTGAAAGCGGTATACGGTCGAAACCTTGAACAGGTGTTCTGGCGTGTCGGTGTCGAAGCGCTGGTTCTTGTTCGCGGGGTCGGCGTCCTTCACGTAATGAGCGCGGGTGAAGGTGTAGCCTGCGCCGACTTGCCAGTTCTCGGTCAGCGCGCCTTGCAGTTCCAGGTCGATGCCCTGGCTGCGCACCAGGCCGGACGCGTCGTAGCAAGTGAGCACCGGGCAGCCTGCCTGAGTGGAGGTCTGGGTTGCCACATTGGTCTGGTCGGTACGAAACACGGCCAGGCTGGCGTTCAGGGCACCGTTGAAATACTCGCCCTTGATGCCGACTTCATAGTTTTCACCGACGACGGGTTTGAGTTGCGCCCCGGACAAGTCCTGATAGTTCTGTGGCTGGAAGATGTCGGTGTAGCTGGCGTACACGGAATAGGTGTCGTCCAGTTTGTAGATCAGACCGCCATAGCGCGTCACGTTCCGGGTGACCTTGTAATCGCCATCGCCGGTGCGGTCATCGTAGTCGTACCAGTCCAGACGACCGCCGAGAATCAGGGTCAAGGGATCGGCCAGACTCAAGCGGGTCGTGAGGTACACACCTTCCTGAGTGGCGACGCTGTGCAGGTTGCCATCGCGGACGAAGTCCGGCTTTGGCGCAGCAATCGGCAGGCCGGTGTCGTAGGGGCTGTATTCCTTGCTGTCTTTGTCATAAACGCGCCGACTCGCACCGACCACCAGTTCATGGGTGCGGCCCAAGGCCTGGAACGGGCCGCTGGCGAAAGCATCGAAAGCAGTCTGTTTTTCCTCGGGACGCGACTGGTACGCGGTGGTTTCCAGCGGGCCGTTGTAGCGCGACAGATAGGTGCCCGAGAACAGGCCCTCGAGTGACGAGGCAGTACCGGCCAGGTGCAGTTTCCAGTCGTTATCGAAGCGGTGTTCCAGTTCGCCGAACACGGTGTCGACCTGCAGTTTCTTCTTTTCCCAGTCTGAACCTGGATAGGTCGAGCGGGGCAGGTTCAGGTGGTGGCCATCGGTGCCCAGTGGCAGGCCGCCCCAGAAGAAGTTGGTTTCGTCTTCCTGGCGAGAATAGCCCAGTGTGGCGGTCGTGGCGTCACTCAGATCAGCTTCGACTACGCCGTAGAACACGCCATGGTCACTCTCTTCCTTGTCGCGAAAACTGTTGGCGTCCTGATAGGAGCCGACCACACGGCCGCGCAGGGTGCCGCTCTCGTTCAGCTTGCTCGATGCATCGAACTCACCCCGGTAGTTGTCCCAGCTTCCGGCGCTGCCCGTAAGGGTCACCTGCGGCTCTGCGGTCGGACGCTTGCGCACCATGTTGATTGCAGCCGAGGGGTTGCCTGCACCGGTGATCAGGCCGGTGGCGCCGCGAATCACTTCCACGCGATCGAACATCGCCAGGTTCGGCTGCACGCCCATGGTCCAG
Source organism: Pseudomonas triticifolii (assembly GCF_014358015.1). Taxonomy (GTDB): domain Bacteria; phylum Pseudomonadota; class Gammaproteobacteria; order Pseudomonadales; family Pseudomonadaceae; genus Aquipseudomonas; species Aquipseudomonas triticifolii. The sequence goes on from NZ_JACONV010000012.1 coordinate 64,918, forward strand.
CCAGAGTAGGAGGCAGGGATGCCATCGTACATGATGTTGTCGATGTCGAAACCGCGTGATGTGTAGGTCTGCCTGCCGGGTCCGCTGGACTGGCTGAGGAACAGGCCGGGGGTGTTTTTGACCACGTCGTTGACGCTGGTCATGGCTTGATCGTCCATGCGCTGGCGGGTGATCACGGTCACGGCCTGCGGGGTTTCGCGCATGCTCAGGGGCAGTTTGGTCGCAGTCTGCATGACGCCGGTTGTGTAGGAACCAGTGCCTTCGGTGGTCGTGCCCAGGCGTGCATCACTGATTTCAGTGGCACCCAGCTCCAGCGTCCCGGTCGCCTGCTCAGGCAGAGGCTCTGCGGCGAAAACCCCGTGAGAGGTTGCTATCCCGATGCCGATGGCCAACAGGCATGGTTTGAAATGAAAACGGCTTTGCAGTTGCTGGCCCGACATGAACCTGACACTCCCTGAACGCCGTCCGTGGCCGCATGATAATGATGATAAGAACGATTCGCGTTAGTGTGGCAGATTGTTTCTGTGGGAAAAAGCCCACACGGACAAATACTTAACAAAATTTTCACATCCTTCAGCAGGGGTTATTGTTCAAGGCAGGCGGGTGTTCGAGCGTGTGAGGGCGGGTAAGGTCGAGCGGTAAGTCAGGTGGTTTTCTGTCCCGGACGTAAGGTGCGCCCTTCGCAAGCGTGGTTCCGCCGCGTCGACTCAACTGGCTCGGGTTTGCAGGCTCCGAATGGGCCGAGAGTGGTTGAATGGGTAGCGCTAACAGAACACATTGAGTGCCTGCTCTGCGTCGTGAAGGCTTCGTCCTCACGTGCTTTGTTGGTGATGGAGGTTTGTCAGGTCTCGTGAGGGCATTAATCTATATAGCTACTGCACGTCTGATTATTTTCAGTCTTGATAAGTGTCATCGTCACTGAATCAATTCAACGGGTTTGGGGCATGATGATGACTGCCATGAGAACCCTGTTATGTTCACTGTGTTCGTGGCACGGCTTCTCTGCACGGGTCTTAAGGTAACAAGGGTGAGTGGCCTGATAATGACTTGGGGGATAAGGATTGGACGACAACAAGCGTTTGAGTTTCGAGGACCATGAACTGGCACAAATGCGTCAGTTCAATAGAACCCTTGGCAGGCTTCCGCGTTTTCGCATTAAAAACCGCATTGCGCCGACCTTGATTCAGGCACTCCTGCGTGTCAGTCAGATCGGCGGGGCTGGCAAGCTGACCCGGCACGGCCTTCACGCCGAGAAGCAAGTCGTCAGTGCGAACAACGTCTCTGTGTCGGTGCGCATTATCAGGCCCAAGGGCAAGGCCAAGGGTGTCGTGCTCGACTTCCATGGCGGCGGGTGGGTGATCGGCAATGCGCAGATGAACGATGATCTTAACGTCGCGATGGTCAACGCGTGCGAGGTGGCGGTGGTTTCGGTCGATTACCGGCTTGCCGTCTCCACGCCTGTCGAGGGTGTGATGGATGATTGTTTTGCGGCCGCGTGCTGGCTGCTCGGCAATGACTGCACGGAGTTTGCCGGTTTGCCGGTCATCGTGGTGGGTGAGTCGGCGGGCGGCCACCTCGCCGCCGCAACCCTGCTGAAACTGAAGGAAAGGCCCGGGCTGCTGGAGCGTATAAAAGGTGCGTTGTTGTATTACGGCGTCTACGACCTGACAGGCACCGCCAGCGTGCGCGCGGCGGGCCCCGACACACTGGTGCTCGATGGACCGGGCATGGTCGATGCCTTGCGCCTGCTCACGCCTGGTTTGACCGATCAACAGCGCCAGCAGCCGCCTTTATCGCCGCTATACGGCGACCTCACCGGGCTGCCGCCGGCGCTGATGTTCGTCGGCGACATTGACCCGCTGCTGGACGACACGCGTGAAATGGCTGAACGCTGGAAGCACTCGGCCGAGGTCGAAATGCATCTTTTGCCGGAATCGCCACACGGTTTCATTCATTTTCCGGTCGCGATAGGGCAGAAGGTGCTTGCGCGCAGTCGGGAATGGCTGAAGGAGCGGATTCAAACGGCTGGTGGTCCGCAGTAAGCCCAGTGCAGGCACCGTCGTCAAAACCGGGCGGCGACCGCACACGCCCATTGTCCGCCGCGCCGTTTCCGTCTAGTTTGCTCCCCGGCATAAATACAAAAAACTCAGGAGTCTTCGATGCAACCGATTCGTCTCGGTCTGGTCGGCTACGGCAAGATCGCCCAGGATCAGCACGTTCCCGCGATCCACGCCAACCCCGCGTTTCAACTGGTGTCGGTCGCCACACAAGGGCAGCCCTGCGATGGGGTGGCAAACTTCAAGTCGCTGGGTGAGCTGCTTGAAAACGGGCCGCAGGTCGATGCCATTGCGTTCTGCACGCCGCCGCAAGGCCGTTTCGCACTGGTGCAGCAGGCGCTCGCCGCAGGCAAACACGTGCTGGTGGAAAAGCCGCCCTGCGCCACGTTGGGCGAGGCGATGGAACTGGTGAGCCAGACGCAGCAACAGGGCGTTACTGGTTTGTTCGCCTGGCATTCTCGTTATGCGCCCGGTATCGAGGCCGCTCGTGAATGGCTGGCCACCCGAACGCTGCAACACGTGCAGATCGACTGGAAAGAGGATGTGCGCAAATGGCATCCCGGCCAGGCGTGGATCTGGCAGCCGGGTGGGCTGGGTGTGTTCGATCCGGGCATCAATGCGTTGTCGATCGCGACGCACCTGTTGCCATTGCCGATGTTCGTCGAGTCAGCTCAATTGCGTGTGCCGTCCAACTGCCAGTCGCCTATTGCTGCGTCCATTCTGATGTCGGATGCAAAGCACCTCGACATACGCGCAGAGTTCGATTTCGACCATGGCCACGACGAACTCTGGAGCATCGAAATCCGTTGTGTCGAGGGCACTCTGCGGCTGGATGGCGGTGGCGCGCTGTTGAGTATCGACGGCGTGCAGCAGACGGTTTCGGAAGAGGGCGAGTATGCGGCTGTGTATCGACATTTCCAGCAGTTGATCGCCAGCAAATCCAGTGACCTGGACCTGCAGCCGCTGCGGCTGGTGGCCGACAGCTTTTTTGTGGGCAGTCGCGCGTTGGTCGAGCCGTTTTACGACTGATCGCATCACAACAGACCAACAGGTCTGGCAAGTGAGCGCTCATCCTCCCTGGAGCCGATGAGCGCTCGCGACCCCGCCACTTATCGGTTCAGGCTGCGCTCGTAAGCCGCCAGAACTGTGCGCTCCGATTGCACCAGATACGCTTCGAGCATTGCGGTGGCCTTATCGGCCTGACCGGCTTCCACGCACTGAAGAATCGCTGCGTTCATGTCGACGTAGGGAAGGTGAAGGAACTGCGGGGCGTTGAGCAATCCGAAGGCCAGCCGCAGCTCGGCCGAGATCTGCCCATAAAACACCACCAGACGCGGGCTGTCGGCCAGTTCGACGATGCCTTTATGGAACATCATGTTGGCGGTGCCTACCGCCACCCAGTCTTCAGCTTCACGCGCTCGCATGCCGGCCTCGACCGCTTCACGCATGTGCAGTGTGCCGGGGTGCTGTGGATAGCCTTGAGCAATGGCCTTGCACTCGATGAAACGGCGCACGCGGTAGATGTCGATGATCGACGCCATGTCGGGCTCGGCCACCGTTACGCCACGATTGGGTTCGTGCTTGAGCAGACCCTCACGGGTGAGGACCCTGAACGCTTCTCTCAAAGTATTGCGCGAGATATCCAGATTTTCAGCCAGGGCCGCTTCTGACAGGCGCTGGCCGGGCACCAATTCGCCTTCGACCAGCATTCGGCGGATTTCTTGGGTGATGGATTCTCCCAGTGTACGGGCGGGAGAAGGGGGTGTTGCGTCTTTCATAAGGGGTCCAGGGTGGTAAAAGCCGCGACGATCTTCTCTGAGAGCTTAGTGCGTGGCAAGAAAGAAGCGCGCCGCGTGCTTCATTAAGTAGCGCTGCTGAGTGTTAGGGTAACAACTTGGTGCGTTTGACTGATCAATGTTTAGTACATTGTTCAACAATGACACCTTGATTAATCTACGTTGTAGGTGAGTTGATTGAGCCTTGGCACGCACATTGCTCTGCTGAGGTATCACTCACCGTAGGAATGATGCCGTGACAACGACCACTCTAGAGTTCACAAAGACGCGGCGGGCGTCTTTAGTCGCCGCCATCTTCATGATGGCAACCTCCGCTATCGGGCCGGGGTTCATCACTCAGACCGCTACGTTTACGGCGAAGATGGGTGCCGCGTTCGCGTTTGGCATCCTGGCGTCGATCCTGATCGACTTCGTTGTGCAGATTAATATCTGGCGAATCGTCACCCTGACTCGCATGCGCGCCGCAGAGCTGGCCAACAAGGCGATTCCTGGTAGTGGTTACCTGCTAGCGGTACTGGTGATGTTCGGGGGCCTGGTGTTCAATGTCGGCAACATCGCCGGTGCCGGGCTGGGTCTGAATGCGTTGCTCGGCCTTGACCCCAAGTGGGGTGGCGGTTTGAGCGCACTGCTAGCTATCGGAATATTTTCCTCGCACCGCGCCGGTCTTGCCGTCGACCGTATGATTGTTTGGCTAGGCGTGATAATGATTGGCCTGACAGTTTTCGTTGCGTTCGTCTCTAACCCGCCGTTGGGTGAAGCGCTCTACCAGACCGTACTCCCTGACCAGATCAATTTCGCCACTATCACCACTATTGTCGGCGGCACTGTTGGTGGCTACATCACCTACGCTGGGGCGCACCGCCTGCTAGACCGGGGCACAACCGGCGAAGAAAACCTTGCGGCAGTTACCAAAGCCGCTTTAAGTGGCATCTTCGTCACCGGCCTCATGCGTTATGTGCTGTTTCTGGCAGTCCTCGGTGTGGTTGCAAGTGGTGTAGTCATCGACACTTCGGGTAAAGGCGCCAACCCTGCAGCCCAGGCCTTCCAGGCAGCGGCTGGCCAGTTCGGCCTGCGAGCCTTTGGACTGATACTCTGGGCCGCAGCAATCACCAGCGTGATTGGTGCCGCTTACACGTCCATGTCCTTTCTCTCGGTATTCAAGCCGAACATCACCGAACCAGGCCGTAACCGCGCCACGACGATATTTATTGGCGTATCGCTGCTGGCCTACATGCTGATGGGGACTGCGCCGGCGGCACTTCTGCTGTTTGCGGGCGGTTTCAACGGCCTGATCCTGCCAATCGGACTGAGCCTCTTTATCTACGTAGGCTGGCGCCGGTCCGACATGATGGGCGGTTACCATTACCCACGCTGGCTGCTGGTCCTCGGAGCCCTGACTTGCCTGCTCACCTGGTATATGGCGATCAAATCCATTGGTCCGATCTTCGCATTCCTTAATGTGGTCTGAGTTAGATAGAGGCCGAGGAGTCAAGAAATGCCAAACATAGATATCAATAGTGACCTGGGAGAGAGCTTCGGTGCCTGGAGTATGGGCGACGATGCCGCGATGCTTGAAGTGGTCAGCAGCGCCAACGTGGCGTGCGGATTTCATGCCGGAGATCCGGCCGGAATATTGCGCACGCTCGAAGCGGCGGCTGCTCGGGATGTGGCCGTCGGTGCCCATGTAGCCTACCCGGACCTCGTCGGCTTCGGTCGGCGCAACATGGACGTGCCAGCCGGGCAGCTCACCGCCGACGTCATCTACCAGATCGGCGCGCTTCAGGGACTGGCCCGCAGCGCCGGGACGACAGTGACCTACGTCAAGCCTCACGGCGCGCTGTACAACACCATCGCAGGCGACCCGGTTCAGGCCGCGGCGGTGATTCAGGCCATCCTGCGCATCGATCCGCAGCTCAAGCTGGTTTGCCTCGCCAATTCGAAGTTGCTGGGCTGGGCGCGCGAGGCAGGCCTGTCCTGTGTGTCCGAAGCCTTTGCGGACCGGGCGTATACCGCTCAGGGCACGCTGGTGTCCCGCTCGCGTCCCGGTGCCGTGCTGCACGATGTCGAGCTGATCACCGAACGTATGCTGCGTCTGGTGCGCGATGGCGTTATTGAGGCCGAAGACGGCAGCTTGATCGAGTTGCAAGCCGATTCGATCTGCGTGCATGGCGACAGCCCCGGCGCGGTCAACATCGCCAATGCTCTGAGACAACGTCTGCTCGACGCAGAGGTCAACATTCGTGCATTTACCCGAGGTCAACCATGAACTCCTTGAATGACGCCCGTCATGCAGCCATTGCCGCTCGTGCCCGGTATCGCGAAGGCATGGTGTCTCCCACTGCGGGCCATGCACCGGGTCTGACCCAGGCCAACATGATTTGCCTGCCACGCGAGTGGGCCTACGATTTTCTGCTGTTCGCTCAGCGTAACCCTCAGGCCTGTCCGATCCTCGACGTTACCGAGGCCGGCAATTACAGCACCGTTCTGGCCGAGGGCGCTGACCTGCGTACCGACATTCCGCTTTATCGCGTCTGGCGCGACGGCAAGCTGGCCGATGAAGTGAGCGATGTGCGGGATCTCTGGACCGAGCATACGGATCTGGTCACTTTTCTGATTGGTTGCAGCTTCACCTTCGAGACCCCTTTGCTGGAAGCCGGCATCGATGTGCGTCACATCAGCGAGGGTTGCAACGTGCCGATGTACCGCAGCAACCGCATCTGCCGTCCAGCCGGGCGTCTGAAAGGCGAGATGGTGGTGTCGATGCGGCCCATCGCGGCTGATCGGGTGGCCGATGCCGTCAAGATCACTGCGCGCTACCCCGGCGTGCATGGTGCTCCGGTCCATGTGGGCGAGCCCGGTCTGCTCGGCATTGAAGATATTTCGCGTCCCGACTTTGGCGATGCCGTTACGCTAAAGCCTGGTGAAATTCCGGTGTTCTGGGCATGTGGCGTGACACCGCAGGCCGTGGTCATGGCGTCTGGTGTACCTTTTGCGATTTCCCACGCACCGGGCCACATGTTCATCACCGATGTGCCCGACAGCCACTACCACGTATAGGAGAGGATCATGCGTTTCTACCCGGTCAGCCAGGACGCGCTCCTGGTTGAATTGGCGAACCTGGACGAGACTCTTGCCCTGTTCGACTCTTTGCAGCAGCAGCCCATCCATGGCGTGGAGGAACTCGTTCCTGCCGCCCGGACGGTGCTGGTGTATTTCCGCCCCGGTGCGGTCAGTCGCGAAGCGCTGGCCGCGCAGATCGCCACGCGTGATGTGCACGTCAAGGCTCGCGAGGCTGGCAAGCTGATCGAGATCCCCGTGCATTACAACGGTGAGGATCTGGACGACGTTGCCCGTGAACTGGGCATCAGTCCTGAGGAAGTGATTCGGCGTCATACCGGCAGCGATTACAAGGTGGCCTTCTGTGGCTTCGCCCCCGGCTTTGCGTACCTGAGCGGCGGTCCGGAGTTCGTGGTGCCGCGTCGCAGCACGCCACGTACCCGGATTCCGGCGGGTGCCGTGGCGCTGGCAGGTGCTTTCAGTGGCGTCTACCCGCAGGCCAGCCCGGGTGGCTGGCAGATCATTGGTGTCACCGAGACCCGAATGTGGGACCTGGAGCGCGACGAGCCTGCGCTGTTGCAACCTGGCTATCGCGTGCGCTTTGTGGATGCGGGGCCTGTTACGGACAGCGTCTCGGTCGCTGCACCGGCGCGTCGTCAGGCGTCTCACGCCACTGAAAACTGTCTGGAAGTGCTGTCGCCAGGTCTGCAGACGCTGTTTCAGGACCTCGGGCGTCCCGGCCGCGCAGGGCAGGGCGTTTCGGCTTCCGGCGCGATGGATCGGGGTGCGTTGCGCGCCGCCAACCGTGCGGTGGGCAACGCTGCCGCGACTGCCTGTCTGGAAGTGTTGATGGGTGGCCTGACGTTCACCTGTCACGGTCAGACCGTGGCCGCCGTCACGGGCGCAACGGTCGCTTTGGAAGTGCGTACCGCCGACGGTCAACTGCTGCGCCCGGCGCTGTATACGCCGTTCGTTCTGCAGGATGGCGATCAGTTGAGCATCGACTCACCGTCTGCCGGATTGCGTAACTACGTGGCGATTCGCGGCGGCTTCACGCAGGAACCCGTGCTGGGCAGCCTGTCTACCGACACCCTGGCTCAGGTCGGGCCTGCACCCTTGGCAGCGGGTGATCGTCTGGGCTTTCACTGCAAGCCGGGTGGCGTTTCGGTCTCGCTCAGCGAGCAACCACCGTTCGACATGCCGCGCTCCGATCAGGTCATCGTGCTGGACGTGGTCATGGGCCCGCGCAGTGACTGGTTCACTGCCGACGCGCAGGCCGTGCTGGCAGGGCAGACCTGGCAGGTCACGCCGCAATCCAATCGCATCGGCGTGCGGCTCGCGGGCGATCAGGCGCTTGAGCGTTCGGTTCACGGTGAACTGCCCAGCGAAGGCACTGCCGTAGGTGCGATTCAAGTGCCGCCCAATGGCCAGCCGGTGTTGTTTCTGGCCGACCATCCGTTGACCGGTGGTTACCCGGTCATCGCAGTCGTTGCGCCGCATCACCTGGACCTGGCCGGTCAGATTCCGATCAATTCACGCATTCGCTTCAATCCGTTGGGCGCGTTCGAGCCCGTGTGCCCAGCTCTTTCAGACGAGACCCATAACCAATGAAAAAGGTTCTGATTGCCAACCGTGGCGAGATTGCCATCCGTATTGCCCGTGCCTGCCGTGACTATGGCGTTGCTTCGGTGGCGGTGTATGCCGATGCCGATATCGACGCATTGCATGTGCGCCAGGCCGATGAAGCGTATGGGCTGAATGGCGAGCGACCTGCCGACACTTACCTGAACATCGAAAAATTGCTGGCGGTGGCGGCACGTGCCGGTGCCGACGCGGTTCACCCAGGCTATGGTTTTCTGTCCGAGCGCGCCGATTTTGCCCGCGCCGTGATCGATGCGGGCCTGACCTGGATCGGCCCGGACCCCAGCACCATTGATGCACTGGGCGACAAGGTACAAGCCAGGCGCATCGCCCAGAAGGTCGGGGCTCCGCTGGTCGCCGGGACCGAAGGGCCGGTGAACGATGCCAGTGAAGTGGTCGCGTTCGCCGAGCAGTTCGGCCTGCCGATTGCCATCAAGGCGGCGTTTGGTGGTGGTGGTCGCGGTTTGAAGGTGGCGTGGAAACTCGATGAAGTCAGCGAGCTGTACGAGTCGGCGGTGCGTGAAGCCGTGGTGGCGTTCGGGCGTGGCGAGTGTTTCGTCGAGCGCTTTCTGGACAAGCCTCGGCACATCGAAGCGCAGATCATCGCTGACCGGCACGGCCGAGTCGTGGTCGCCGGCACCCGCGACTGTTCGTTGCAGCGTCGTAATCAGAAGCTGATTGAAGAAGCGCCTGCGCCGTACCTGGACGACGCATTACGTCAGCGCATTCATGACTCGGCCCGCGACATCTGCGCCGAGGCGGGCTATGTGGGTGCCGGTACGGTGGAGTTCCTGCTCAGCGCCGATGGCACGCTGTCTTTCCTTGAAGTCAACACCCGCTTGCAGGTCGAGCATCCGGTCACTGAAGAAACCAGCGGTATCGACCTGGTGATTGAGCAACTGCGGGTGGCCGATGGCCTGCCGCTGTCGTTCGAAGGCACACCGGTTCCGCGTGGTCACAGCTTCGAGTTCCGTATCAACGCAGAAGATGCGGGTAACGGCTTCCTGCCAACGCCGGGTTCTATCGACGTGTTTCAGCCGCCGTCCGGCCCTGGCGTTCGTCTGGAAACCGGCGTCGAGCAGGGCTCGCGTGTGTCGCCGAACTTCGACTCGATGATCGCCAAGCTCATTGTGACCGGTGCAACCCGCGAACAGGCGATCCGTCGTGCGCGCCGCGCGCTGGCAGAATTCCGCATTGAAGGCGTGGCAACCGTTCTGCCGTTCCATCGTGCAGTCATGGACCATGATGATTTCACCGCGCCTGATACGTTTGCGGTGTACACCCGCTGGATCGAGACCGACTTTGCCGAGCAGATCACCCTCGCGCCGCGCGCTGCGGTGTCAGTGGATCCGGGTGTGCTGCGCACCTTCGTCGAAATCGACGGCAAGCGCCATGAACTGGGCCTGCCCACTGCGCTGTTACGGGGTGTCAGCCTGGGCGGCACCGATGCTGCGCCTGAAACCGCAGTAGCCGAGGTCGCTGATGCGCGGGCCGTCGTCACTCCCGTCGCAGGCAATCTGCACAGTTGGGCGGTGAACGATGGCGAAACCGTGGAAGCGGGTCAGGTGATTGCGGTCATGGAAGCGATGAAGATGGAAACGTCGGTACTTGCACCCTGCGCCGGTCAGTTGCAGATCAGCGAACAGTCAGGAAGTTACTTGAACGCAAAGTTCAAGATCGGGTATATCAAAACAGATCACTGATTAAGCAGTACTTCTTTTCGGACAGTGCGCACGGCCGGGTATTAACCTGGCTGTTGCGTCCTGCCGCAAAGAAAATGTTCCACGCACTACCGTACCACCCCTAACAATAAACTTAGTCGATTCAATCTGCCCATATTCGGAGCATGACGGGAATGTCGATCAATAAGACTTTTTGCTTTATCAGTACGTGCGCACTTACGTTTCCGCTGGCGGCATCGGCGGACTTTATTAGCGATAGCAAAGCCAGCGTGGAGTTGCGTAACTTCTACTTCAATCGAGACTTTCGTAACGGGCCTCCTACCGCCCAGCGAGATTCGGCGACAGAATGGGCGCAGGGGGCACTGTTCAGGATTGAATCGGGCTACACCGCCGGTACGCTGGGGTTTGGCCTCGATGCACTGGGCATGGTGGGGCTGAAGCTTGATGGCGGTGACGGTTCGGGCGGCACCGGGTTGCTGCCTGCAGACCTGAGCTCCAGAAATGGACGGGGCTCGCAGGATGAGTATTCGAAACTTGAGCTGACCGCCAAGGCCAAGGTCTCTGAAACGGTGCTCAAAGTCGGCTCGCTGGCGTTCCGCAGCCCGGTGGTCTCCAGCAATGACACACGTCTGCTGCCTGCCACGTTCCAGGGCGCCATGCTTACGTCCAAAGACATCGACAAGCTCAGCCTGCAAGGCGGCAAGCTTGAACAGATCAAGTTCAACAGCTCCACCAACTACCAGGACTTCACCGGCAACCGCATCGGCGGCACCAGTGACGAGTTCACGTTTGGCGGCGGCACCTACAGCTTCAGCAAGACCCTCAGCACCAGCCTGTATTACGGGAACCTGGAGAACGTCTACCGGCAATACTTCGGTGGCGTGGTCTATGAAATCCCTCTGGCGGACCGACAATCGCTGAAGTTCGACCTGCGTTATTCGAAAAGCACGGAGGACGGCAATTTCCGCGCCCTCGACAACCGTGCTGCCAACGGCCAGGTTTCCTACACACTCGGCAGCAATGTGTTCATGGCCGCCTATCAGCGCATGAGCGGTGATGACCCGTTTCCCTATATCGCCAATACCGACCCGTACCTGGTCAACTTTGTTCAGATTAATGACTTCGCCAACACGCAGGAAACGTCCTGGCAAGTGCGCTATGACTACAACTTTGCCGCGTTGGGCGTACCGGGACTGACGTTCATGACCCGCTATGTAAACGGCGACAACGCGCTGGTGGCGGGCAGCAACACGGGGAAAGAGTGGGAACGTGATACGGACCTGGCGTATATCATCCAGAGTGGTTCGCTGAAGAATGTGGGGGTCCGCCTCAGAAATGCGACCGTGCGTTCCAACTTCGGTAACGATCTGGATGAAACCCGTTTGATCGTAAGTTACACACTGCCGTTGTGGTAACAGACATTTGGCACGTTAACGTTCAGCACTAAACCTCGCGTCGTCTTTTGCAACTTTATAAACACATGCCATTTGGCATGCAGCGTCGTGCACCCTGAAAGTGGGAACAGTCATTACAGGGTGCAGACGTTTCAGTGTTGCGATTGTGAATAACAAAACAGTCCCGCGGCGCACTCAACAGTGCGCCCCGGGATCCATTGCCTTGCGTCGATCAATGGCCCAGCGATTCATCCGCGGAGAATCAGTCATGAGACACCTCACGTTCAACCAGAAGATAGTGCTGATTGCCGCATTGGTCATCATGGCCGTGTTCTGCGCGTTTTCCGTATTGAATGACACTCGCCTGCGTGAAGACAGCACGCAGAAAATCGAACAGAACACGCGCGCGCTGTCTGCTTCGATGGCGCACGATATCCAGAGCTGGCTGGACGGCAGACTGATACTGGTCAAGGCCGTTGCCGAGTTCATCGCTCAGGATCCGAGCCCGGAAAATATTCTGGCCCGATTGCAGGGGCAGGTGCTCATGGAGCAGTTCATCGCGGCGTATACCGGCACCCGTGATGGCAGTTTTCAAATCTATCCGCCACGGGAAATGCCTGCCGGCTACGACGCTCGGCAACGGCAGTGGTACAAGGACGCCATCGACAAGGGTGCCGCAATGACCGAGCCTTATGTGGGCGCAGGCATTGACTACAGAATCATCACCCAGGCGGTGCCTATTCGTTCCGGTAACCAGATGCTGGGCGTTCTGGGCGCGAGCCTGAGCATCGAAACCATTTCCCGGACCCTTAATGCACAAGCATTCGAGGGAGGCGGGTATGCCTTTATGGTGAGCAGGGAAGGCAAGATACTGGTTCACCCTGACAGCGCACTGATCGGCAAGACGCTGTCCGATCTGTTTCCCGGCCAGACCATCGAATTGAGCGACAGGCTGGTCGAGGCCACGTCGGTTGCGGGCGGCACCTTTACGCTGTTCTCGCCCATCAAGGGCCTGCCTTCGCAGAACTGGTACGTGGGCATTGTGCTGGACAAGCAGGCAGCACTGGCCAGCGTTTCCGCGTTTCGCACCTCAGCGATCATCAGCACGCTTGTCGCGGGTGTTGTCACGTTGCTGTTGCTGGGGCTGGCCATCCGCATACTGATGAAACCTCTGCGTCTGATCGGCCACGCCATGGAAGACATCGCGCAAGGCGACGGCGACCTGACGCGCAGGTTGTCGATCCTGTCAGGGGATGAATTCGGGCAACTGGCGGTGAGCTTCAACCGTTTCGGCGACCGGATTCATGCTTCCATCGTCGAGGTCTCACAGACAACCCATGCCTTGGGTGAGGCCACTCGTCGGGTGTTGTCGGCGTCCAATTCCTCTGTCGAGAAGTCCGAGCATCAGTCCGGCTACACCACCAGTGTGGCAACGGCCATCGAAGAACTCGGCGCGACGGCACAGGAAATTGCGTCCAGCGCCTCGGCAGCGTCCAAGGGTGCATCAGGGGCCAGACTGCAGATCGACACTACCTGCGGCCTGGTGGACAGCACGATCAGTGCGATGAACCGTTTGCAGGAAAACATCGAACTCACGCGTTCACAGATCGTCGATCTCAACACGCGCACCTCCAACATCGGCCGGGTGCTGGAAGTGATCTCGACCATCTCCGGACAAACCAATCTGCTGGCCCTCAACGCAGCCATTGAAGCCGCCAGAGCCGGAGAGGCCGGACGCGGGTTTGCCGTGGTGGCAGACGAAGTCAGAAGCCTTGCCCACCACACCCAGGAGGCGACCGAGGAAATCCGTGTGGTGATCGAAGCACTCCAGGCGGGCGCAACCCAGGCGGCCCAGACCATGATGCACAGCCATGAAATCGGCAGCAAAAGCGTACAGGTCGCGGCACAGGCCGGTGCCAGCCTGCTGACGGTGGTCTCACGCATCAGCGAGATCGACGACATGTGTCTGACGGTCGCCGCCGCAACAGAAGAGCAAACCACCGCCGTCGATCAACTGACCCGCGATGTACACGAAATCAGCCAATTGAACCGCCACACCACCGACAACCTCGGCGCGACGCTCCGGGCCTGCGCCGAGCTGGACAGCGAGGCTGAGCGGCTGCACAGGGTGGTGGGGACGTTCAAGGTCTAGTCATGGCTGTTGTCGGAGGCGATGCTTGCAGCCTTGCCTCCTGACGCCTGGCTCCGGCGAGATGTGCGTCAACGTCCACGCCTTACAGCGTGGGTGCGGCTGTGTGATCAGAAAGCTTGGGGCCTGCAGCAGCCTCAAACCGGCTTCTGCAGGATCCTGTGTCATCAGAATGATTTACTGATGAGTGTCCACCTCTTCAGCCGGATAGAACTCGCCCTCACGGCCCGTATTTTCCAGGCGCTCGCGCACGATCCTCTCAACGCTGGCCACTGCGGGCTGATCGTCAGGGTCGACCAATTGCAGGCACAGACGCCGGGTATTCTGATCGTGTGTACCTTCGCTGAGCATGTCGTGGGTGACGACTTGTTCCCCACGCCACAGGCATAGCTGGGTATGAGTGTCGCCAATCCATATCTCGTTGATTGATTCAAGGTCTGTGGTAGCCAGTTGGTCCACGGTGATCGTCTTGTCCATTGCGCTGTACCTGTTCAGTGAGTCGATACAGGTCTGACGCACAGGCGACGACGGTCGTTCCCGCCGTCGTCTGTTCAACCACACCAACGGTTCACCGTCGATCAACCGTTGTGCGATCCGCTCAGTGGAGCGACCCTGTCCCGGACTTGCATCAGCGCGAACCCCAGCAGGTTCAAGCCTTTCCAGAGGTTAGGGTTGTTCGCGTCCACGTTGTCCTGGGCGAGTCCTATCCCCCAGATGTGATCAACCGGACTGGCCTCGACGATAACGCGGGAACCGGTTCGCAGAAGGTATTCGTTCAACTCCGGGTTCTGAGAGAACTTGGCCTGGTTCGCACGGACGACGATGTCGTATCGGTGCTGCAGCCAGATCCTGTCGTTGAATCCGCGCACATTGCGGCCCAGTGCTTTGGCGGCATTGGGAGTAGGGGCCTGGAGTACTTGCGTGCGGATTTCCTGATCGTCGAACAAGGCCGCTTTCTCGGCCATCATGAAGTGTTCGGCTGTCAGGTAATGTTGACCTTCGACAGTGAACCCGGCCTCGAACCACTGGCTGAAGCACGAAGCTGTGGTCGCGGTTTTGCTGCGCTGGTGCCCCCAGAAAAAAGTGAACTCTAGCGGTTCGCCAGCGTTGAAGCGGGCGCGCAGATCGTCGAGATAGTTAGCGTCGTTCAAGGAGGTGCCCTCGTTAACTGACGTTCAACGTTACAGCTGGCCTGCTGACCCGGAAACGGCGAGGACTGCAGCGCCATGAATGCAGTGATTTGAATGACGAGTCTCTCAGGCAAGCGGAGACAGGCCAGTTGTCACTGCGGTGTGGAAGCCTGCTTTTTCAGGGCCTTGGCCTCTGCGGCAAGGCACTCAAGGGCAAACTGTTCGGTGTACGTCATCTGAATCGGCGTGGTTTCTCCCTTGACGGTCCTCTCGCCATCAAGGATGTACCGGATGCGTTTGTCAGTGACACCGATGCGCTTTGCGATCCACGAGGGTGTTTGTCCGATGCGCGAAATCAGCTTGTCGGCATATTCGGTGGCGGGGTTGTAGTGTTCTGCGTTGGGTGTCATGTGACGTCCGGATAATAAGGTTAAGCGCTATGCGTGGGTGGAGTATGCAACATGGGTGCACTCCTTGTGGGGTTGTGTCGCAAGCTTAATATGTTCCCGCTCTTTTTCACGCCAGGCTTACGTCTTCTGCACGCACTGTTTGAATGGCCTGTTTCAGTTTTGTTTAAGCTTCGAATCGTAGCGTGCACGGCATCAGTCATTCGTCAGGAAATGAGCCATGTCGCAACCCGAATTGAAGCGCTTTGACATTGTGTCGGGGCAGATCCAGCGTGTTTATGAATTCGATGACGGTCGGTGGGAATCGGATCGGATCGAGCCGGATGAAAGCTACACGCTGTCGGGCACGGACGTGTTGCATGTGGAGCGCGACGACGGCTGGCTGGAAACGACTGTTTATCGGGACCTGGAAGGTTCAGGCACCTTCCAGGAAATATCGACGTCTTATAGTCGCCCTGATCAATGGCTGCCCGATGCCTCCGATCAGGCACTGGCGCGTCTCTATATGGCGGTGTTCGACAGGTCTCCAGATGAGGGCGGGTTTCGCTATTGGGATCAGCAAATGGACCAAGGCATGCCGTTCAACGATGTGGCCGCGAGCTTCATCAACAGCAACGAGTTTTCCCAGACCTATGGCACGCTGAACACGAGTGGCTTTGTCGACCAGTTATACCTGAACGTGTTGAACCGCACAGCCGACGCGGACGGCCTGAACTGGTGGGTCGCGCAACTGGAAAACGGTGTGTTGAACAGACAGGAAGTGGTCACCGGCTTTTCCGAGTCTGCCGAGTTCGCCGCATTGAGCGCCAATGCGGTCGATGGTTTTCTGCAGTTGGTGGGTCAGCCCGTGGTTGTTGATAACGGATTTTAAAGTGGGTTGAAGAGGCGTGCGCTGGACACGTTGTCCCATGTTCCCATCACGTGGGTTACCGCAGCGTCCAGCGTCGCATGGGCAACACCGTCGCGCGCCAGTGTCGACAAGCCCAGCATGAAGCTGTCGAATACGGCAGCCAGGGCCTGTGGCACCACTGTCGCCGGCAATTCACCTGCCTCAATGGCACGTTCTACACAGGCAACCAGCCCCGCACGATTCTTCTCTCTGGCCCGTGCAAGAGGCTCAGATATGACCTTGCTCTCGTCGGAACACGCACTCATCAGGCCCAGCGACACCAGACACCCCTTGGGATGATCGGGCTCGGATTGCATTTTTGCCGACCGGCGGAGCGTGAGTTCTATTGCCTCTCTGGGCGGCAGGGTCGTATCAAACAGACTGTCGGTGACTCGACCATGGGTGGTGAGGTAGCGCTCCATGACCTCATTGAACAGGGCTTGCTTGGAGCCAAAAGCGGCATAAAAGCTGGGCGCGGTGATGCCGCCACCCATGCTCGCCTTGAGTTGGCTGAGGGAGGTCGCGTCGTATCCGTGCTCCCAGAATAAATGCATTGCCTGAGTGATCGCCGCGTCACGGTCAAAGGTGCGTGGGCGTCCCATCTGTGCCATGTGGAATCTCCTTCAGAAGTACTTAAATACTAATCGATACATAAATCGTTGACCACCTGCCATCTTCTCCCTATATTTGTACTGATCGGTATATTAGTGGAGAGCATCCAATGACCAAAGATGAGAAACAGAGCGCAAAGCTTCCGTTTGGGGCATTACTGGCCTTGGCGATGACAGGTTTTATCTGCATCGTGACCGAGACATTACCCGCAGGTTTGCTGCCGGAGATCGGCAGTGGCCTTGGGGTCTCGCCGTCGTTTGCGGGGCAGATGGTGACGGTTTACGCATTGGGATCATTGCTGGCGGCCATTCCGCTGACCATCGCCACGCAAAGCTGGCGTCGCAGAACCGTATTGCTGCTGCCGATCATCGGCTTTCTGGTCTTCAATTCCCTCACGGCGCTGTCCTCCAATTACGGGTTGACCCTGGTCGCAAGATTCTTCGCTGGCGCCTCGGCTGGGCTGGCCTGGAGCCTTATCGCGGGCTATGCACGACGCATGGTTGTTCCCCGACTGCAGGGCCGTGCGATGGCGATAGCCATGGTGGGAACGCCCATCGCGTTGTCGCTCGGGGTGCCGTTAGGAACCTGGCTGGGTGGGCTAATGGGCTGGCGTATGGCGTTCGGAGTGATGTCCGCCATGACGCTGGTGCTGATCGTCTGGGTAGTGATCAAGGTGCCGGATTACCCCGGCCAATCCTCGTCAGAGCGCATGGCGTTGCGTCAGGTGTTCTTGATGCCTGGCGTACGTTCGGTGCTGGGCGTCGTTTTCACCTGGATGCTGGCGCATAACATTCTGTATACCTACGTCGCGCCTTTTGTTTCCGAGGCCGGGTTGGGGAATGACGTTGATCTGGTTTTGTTGGCGTTTGGCGTCGCCGCGCTGGCGGGCATCTGGGTCACTGGACGTCTGGTTGATCGTCATTTGCGTGCGACGGTGTTGGCCAGTCTCGCAACCTTCGCTGCGGTTTCGGTGTTCTTTGGCCTGTTTCCGGGGTCTGCCTTGGCCATCTACGTCGGAGTCTTCATCTGGGGCCTGACGTTTGGCGGCGCAGCGACACTGCTGCAAACCGCCCTTGCGGACTCGGCAGCGCAGGGCGCTGACGTTGCGCTGTCGATGAATGTGGTTGTCTGGAACAGCGCTATCGCAGGCGGTGGGATAATGGGCGGCGTTTTGCTCGGCCAATGGGGGGCAGGTTCCTTCCCATGGGTCCTGCTGTTGTTGCTGCTGGGTGGTCTGGCCATTGCATCGCGAGCACGCGTGCACGGGTTTACCCAAGGCGTCCGGCAGTCCAGCCAGACGGTCGCCGGTCATTGATAGGCAGGCAGCATTGCGCTGCCTGCCATCGCCATCGACATCCCCCAGCGGTCACTGTCAGTGAATGTTCTTGTCCAGAAACTCACGAATCACAGGGATGATTTCCTTACCGTGGGTTTCGAGTGCGAAGTGTCCGGTGTCATAGAAGCGAACGTCCGCCTTGGGAATATCGCGCTTCCAGGCCTCCGCTCCGGCCGGAAGGAAGAACGGATCGTTCTTTCCCCAGACCGCCAGCAACGGCGGTTGGTACTGGCGAAAGTACGCCTGGAAAGTTGGGTACATCGCTACGTTCGACGCGTAATCCAGCACGAGGTCCAGTTGAATGTCCGCATTGCCAGGCCGCGATACTTGAAGCCCTTCGAGCGTGTAACCGTCTGGCGAAACCGAACTCTTGTCGGCGACTCCTTCAAGGTATTGCCACTTGATCGAGGCCGGTGTCGGGAAGTCCTTCAGAGCATCCCGGTTCTGTTGCGTCGGCTCACGCCAGTACTTCTGGATCGGCGTCCAACCTTCGCCAAGTCCTTCCTCATAGGCATTGCCATTCTGGGAAATAATCGCTGTCACCCGCTCAGGATGGGCGACGGCCAGGCGCCATCCGACCGGCGCGCCATAGTCGTGGACCATGAGTGCATAGTGATTGAGCTTGAGCTGTTCGGTGAACTGGCCGATGGTCTTCGCCAGTTGGCTGAAGGTGTAGCTGTATGCGTTTTTCCCGGGCGCTTCGGTGAAGCCAAACGCCGGCAGGTCCGGTGCGATCACGTGATAACGATCCGCCAGTTCGGGGATCAGGTCGCGAAACATGAACGATGAGGCGGCGAAACCGTGAAGTAGCAGGACCGTAGGGGCGTCGGGGTTGCCTGCCTCACGATAGAACACCTTTACATCACCTACCTGCTCGTAACGGTAATGAACCGGGTGGGTTGAATCGGCGCAATGCGCACCGCCAGCCAGCAGAGAGGCGGCGAGCCCGAGCGATGCGATTGAGTGGGGAGAGGTCATGATGATTCCTTGTAACCGTTAAATGTGGGTTTTTAGGTTACGAGTGTTTGTGTAACCTGTCAAAACTAATTTATAGGTTACATGTTGGTGCGAACCTCATCTGTGCTGTCTCACGCTGAGCGACTGACGCAGTCGTCTCTCGAAAAACGCTCTATGATTCGACGAGTCCAGGTCCGAGAGTGCCTCGGGTATCAGGATGTCCGGCAGGAGGAGTGATGAGTAATCACGCAACACGCTTGGTGATATTGGCTTTGCCCTTGCTCGTGTTGTGCGAGCAGGCGGATGCGTCAACGTGGCAAATTTGTCGCATGGAACTGCGTGTCACTGAGGTGCTGAAACAGCCGTACCCGCAACTGCAGGCCCGGATCCTCAAGGTCAGTCCCGCGTCGTCGACTGTAGAATGCCCGGAAGAAGGGTCTGCCCTGACGTTTACGCCGGAAACCCGAGACTACCAACGTACGCTGCCACGCCGACAATGGCCCACCAAAGGTCAGTCCGTGCGCGTTGACTACCGATACCTGGATGGGCTGTGTAAAGGCGATGGTCATAGTTATGAGTGCCGTATCAAGCACTACCCGATCGGCACGCCTTGACTGGCGAGCCGGTCTACCAGGTCGCAGGCATATCCCATGTCATCAAGCCGTTCTGGCAACGCCCCCACAAGCGCAAACCATCCGGGCTCCATTGGAGCTGTTCGAGATCCCGACATCCTGCATCACCGGATTGAAGCGTGAGGGATCGACCGTTTTCCAGGTTCCATAGCACCGCTACGTTTTTGCGGCTTCCGGTGGCGAGAGCCAGCAGGCGGCCGTCAGGTGAGCCAACTGCCGTTTCGAGTGAGTCCTGATCGGGCAGGGTCAGTGAATACCGCACCTTGCCACTGGCGACATCGACGACATGCACGCCAGGATTGCGACGTTTTCCCTCCATCAGCACAAAGCCGACTGCGATCCAGCGGCCTTTGACTGAGCCGAACGGCTCCGGCGTCCACTGTGCCATGCCGGTATCATCGGCGGGGTCCACCTCGCCAAAGCGGCGCGGCAACTTCACCACACGCAGTACCCGGCCGGTTTTACCATCGAGTTCGGACAGCCCGTAAGCGTCTTCGACCCATACAGTGGGCAGCGTGCCGTCCCAGCGTACAGGCTTGATCTGGCCATTGCCGCGGGTGAAATAGTTCATCATTTCCTGACGTGGAGAGGCAAAGCGCAACGTGTAATTCCACTGCGTGCCATCCCCGGCCGGTTGTGCGACGGCTTGCCAGACCTCGAACGTATTGTGATCGGTAAGGTATTGGTGGCGATAGATCAACGGCACGCCATTGCCGTCGGGGAAGTAGTCCATGTAAGCGTTGTACTGCAAGCCCGGTTTGTCGAACACCATGGGATGCGCGTTCAGAGACTGTGTCTTCGCGTCGAAGCGCATGACGAGTGGGCCCTCGGTCATGTACGCCGATTGCCCGCTCGCGTCGCGCGACAACAGCCACTTGGTGAAGAATTGCGACGGCTTCCAGATTTCGCGCGGCTCGCCGGCGTCAGGCGACCAGTGCATCAGCGCGCGCGGATAACTGCGGATGAGCAAGACACTGCCATCGGCCAGAACGGTAAAGTCGTCCGGGTTCTTGAAGGGCAGAACCGCTCTCGCCTCAAGCACCCTGGCCTGGGTGTTCGGCAAGGTGAGCTTCGGCTCGCTGACCGAGGGCGTTGGCCTGGGTGGCGCGCGCCATCGCTCTGCGTCCGCGCCAAGTTCCAGGTTCGCGTTCGGCAGCGTGCTCAACGCCTCGAAGACCGGGCTGAACAGCTCCCCCGGCACGCTGCTACGTTGCAGGCGCTTTGGCTGGCCCGGGTTGAAAATATTCAAATCGGCCAGGCGGCGTACCTGGCTTATCAACCCGCTGTCAGGATTTGGATAGTCGTCATTGCGCGTCAAATAGACTGCAGTCACGGGGCGCCCGAATACCGCATCAAGCTGGATCACATGGGCAATGACAATACTGGTGCTATGGCCCATTGCGCCGTGTTCGCGTTTGGCGCTGCCGTTCCAGTACGCGTACTGCTCGGTCAACAGGGCCATGCGCGGGCTGCCCGACTGAAAGCGCAGGGTACGTTCAATGCGTTCAATACGCTCCGCAATCTCCGATTCAGCCAGCGCCCCATCGCGAACGTACTGCTGCAGCCTGGGCATATCGAATTGACGAACCAGGTCATGCACAAGGTCCGGGCGTCGCGTCAACAGCACAGCACCCCACGCGTCATCCATATTGGATACCGTGTCCATACCGGTCTCACCGCGCAATGGACCCAGAGGCTCCAGCGCCGAGATAACCACTGGCAGCACCTGGCTGAATGGCAGGGCAACGACCATTTTCACGCCCGCAAGGCGACGCCCGTTATTGGCCAGTTCTGAGGACTGCAAAGCCGATGGCAGGCCTTTGTCGATGTCTTCCACAGTGCTCGGCCTGATGTCCCAGCCCGGTGGCAAGGTCACGGCGTTGCTGAAGCTGCTATGGCTGATCGCTGCAACCCAGAACACATACTTCCAAAGCCCTGCCCATTTCATGTGTTTTGCTTCCCTGACCGTTCGATGCGTGCTGGAACTTGGGGAAGTGCCATCGCTCGGATTATTCTGCGGGGTCTGTCGTGAGGTTTACAAGGGCGTCCATGATCCCCATCAATCCGCTGGCCATGATGATCGGCTTCCTGATCTTCATCTTTTCCCAGGTCTTGCTCGGGCTATTGATTGCCTGCGTGTTGGCTTTGCTGATTCCGCGTTGCAGGCGTTACATGCTGGCAAGGCGTTGGCGCTTCGGTCTGATTGTCGTCGGCCTTGCGTTCGCCAGCGTGCCCTACGTCTGGAGCGAGATCACTGATTGGCAAGACTGGCGTGCACACAACCCGCGCCTTGAGCGTGACGAGGTGCTGGGCGATCTGGTGCTGCCAGCGGGCACCCGGGTCCGGCTCGAATACCTGGAGCCGTTCAACGACCTGAGTGGCGATCCCGTGCCCTACGGTCTGCAGAGCCTCAAGCAAGCTGACTTCGAACGCACACCAGGCGACATTCTGGGGCTGAGTGTGCGTCGCCTGGAACTGTGGCAACACCACGGCTCGGCGACGGTCGAGGCCGTGGCAGTCAATGACCTGCAAGGCTGGAAGTGTGAGCCGGGCGAAATCGAGTTTCGCTTCCCGTTCGGAGCCCACTTCAAACTCTCCGAGTGGCATCTGTATGGCTGTACGCTTGCGCCAGGCAGCACGTTGGGTGGCATTGTCTGGCCGGGACCTGTGAAGGTGTTTTCCACTGAGGGTGACGGTTGGGAGGTGAGGGCCGGTGACACATCGACCTCACTTTTCGGGCTGGAACTGCGCTGGCTGAGCATGCGCCTGAACAAGCCTTATGGTGATGTGCTCGGATGGGACGGCGTACTGAACCGTGAGACTGATTTCGGCTCTGTTCACTACCCTGTCGGCACTCAGGTTCGTCGATATCACGAGGCTTTGCTGTTCAGCCCGCCAGCGGAAACGTCGGCCCTGGATCGCCGTACGGGAACGCCCATCGAGGCCGACCATTCGGTTTTGCAGCGTGTTTCGGGTGAGGTACTGGGGATACGCCCGAACAGCCAGGACGGCTTACGTTCATTGGGGAATATCGTGACGCCATGAGGCAAAACGGCAGGGTCTTGAGCGCTACGAGCGCGATTTTTTCAGTGCTGCTAAAGACCGCGACAGGCACCGCTAAACCCTACGCTATCTGGTGACGCGGTATCACTGACATCAGGTATTCTTCCTTGCGTTAACAGGATCCTGCCCTGAGGCGTAAAGTCACTTGTCATGGCCGTTACAGTGATTTCAGGCGCGGCCTATCGGGTGGACGGCATGTTGATTGGATATCGGTTCGAGCGTACCGCGCAGGGTGATCTGCACATTCACACTCGCAACCTACTGCAGGACGCAATAGCGCTGCTGTTAGGCCCCATCGCCATTGCCGCACCGGTGGTATTCATCGTGTGCGTGACCATCAATGGAGGATCGCCGCTGGTTGACGTGGGTCCATTGAACGCGCTTCTGATGGTGCTCGGGATACTGCTGTTAGCAGCCCTTGGCCTGGTGATTATGGTTTACACCGGCTTGCGCGAGACGTTGCTCTTATCGCGACTTGAGGGAGAAGGCAGGCGTCGTACCCGAAACTTCTTTGGACGCCGTGAACGCGTGCAAGCGGTCTTTAGAATCGATACCCCCAACTACCTTGAGCTTCGCCGCCACGCGCAGAGCAAGCCGATCTACACTCAGCTGTGGCTGGTCATGCGCGATGGCACCGAGCATCGTTTGACGACCAGCAGTGTTCCGATCGTACCTGGAAGCAAGCGTACGGACCTGTTACTCAGTCAGTTGGCCGACTATCTGAACGTGGCAGTGCCCACCGAAGTCGTCATTGATTCGTCGAGTGGTTCAGCAGGGATTGATAAGCCTGCTCCAGCCCCTGCCAAAGTCAGCGCCGGAAAGAGTGTGAAGCAACGTCCATGACAAGAGCCCGCGTCCCCGCTTGAGTCGACCCAAAAAATCGGCATGCCCGCTCGCGCGATAAGCGCTCTGTTGGGGATCTTTTTCGCCGTGCTGGAGCTGACTAACGTTTTCCAACTGGTGTCTTCTCTGTTTTCCGGGCGGTTGCGTGTCACAGGCTTGCGAACGCGTCCGACGATTTACTATTGGAATGAACAGCCACTGGCTTTTTCATTTCATATGCTGGCCGGCTTCGTCGAAGTGCTGATCATCAGTGTCATCGCCTGGACGTGCCTGCGCATAGCGATACGCGGCTGGATTGAATCCAATCCCTTAAAAAGATAATTCGGTTGCAGGGTGCCCGAAAACAGACAGTCAAAATTGGAGCATGCAGTCATCATGGATATTCAGTTTCACGGTACCGGAAGGCTTGAAAATCCGGCTATCGGCACCTGTGACGAGTACAGCCTGAGCGCGATTTCCAGCCTGGATGACCTCGTCGGTGCCTATCGAAAACTCGCGGCCGATCATCCCCGTTTTAAGCCGTTGTTCTCGCTGGACGATTATCCTCAGGCCCGCTACACGTCGGGGCATGCGCGCAATAATCTTGGACTGGACGATGTCACCGAAGAAGACATCGCCAGTCTGCCGCCCGAGTGTTTCGAAAACGGTAAATACCTGGGCTATCCCACCACCAAGGCCGAGTTTCCCCTCTGCCTTCGCAACTTCATGAAACTGGCTTCGGCTGTCTCGTTTCAGGATGCTTGCAACCATGGCCTGACCCTTGATGAACACGCCGTGCAGGAGTGGGTTGATTATCAGCAAAACCCGGTATCGTTGCTCGACCAGCCCCTCTCGGCCATGCTGGTTCCAGTCGGGCAGTCCTGTGAGGCCCTCGCTGCATTTCCCAATGGCTACTTCGCCAGCGACCTTGACCCCGCGCAAAACTTTGCCGTGGCGCTGCATTTTTCTCGAACGCATGGCTATGAGTTGATCGGGGTCGGTGCGGCTTATCTCGGCTTTTTGCGTGAAGAGCCTCTCGATCTCGCTGAAGCCCACACCGTCGCAAACGATTTATGTGCGCTGTACAACGTTACTGACGAGAACCGTCCGGCGTGGGTTTCTGTTGTGACCAAGGCCATTTGCGGTAAGACGTATTTGTGGTTGCGGTATGTGGAGTGAATAGGGGCGTCATGACACAGGTCCAGATTCGACACATCACACAACTTCCGCCACAGGTCCTGATGCTGGAAAAGCTATCAGTCGGCGAGGGATTCAGGTTTCTCACGCGCTTGATTAACGAGTGGAGCAGCGGAGTGAATCGTTTCGACGCGCCGGGAGAGTGCCTTATGGCTGTCTTTCTGGGCAACTGCCTGGTTGGTATTGGAGGGGTTTCGGTCGATCCCTTTGCGCAGAATGGAACAGGCAGGTTGCGCAGGGTTTACATTGCACCCTCGGCAAGAGGGCAAGGCGTGGGGCGGGCACTGGTGGAAAGGCTGGTGGCTCAAGCTGCTCTGCATTTTCGTGTACTACGGCTATCCACCGATACGGTCGAAGGCAATTCGTTTTATCTACGGTGTGGTTTCCACAGATTGGTTGATGAGCATGCAACGCATATCATGCCTCTTGGCAAGGCATGATCCATTGCGACTTCGCACCCTGGCACGCTAACACCCACCCGCCATAACCCCCAACACCACCGACGTCGCCGCCGTGCGTGTCTCGACTCCCAGTTTTATATAGATATGTTCCAGATGCTTGTTCACCGTGCGAGGGCTGAGTTGCAGGATGTTGGCGATGTCTTTGTTGGTCTTGCCGCACGACACCCAGCGCAGGACTTCGATTTCACGTTCGGTCAACTGGAACCGGCTGGAGAGCTTTCCGTAGGCAGGCTTGTCGTCGAAGCTGGCGGGTTGTGAGGCGTTGCGTGCCGATTGCAGGATGCGTGCGGTGCGTAGGTGGGAGGCGACGCGGGCCAGGACTTCGGTGCACTGGATCGGTTTGGTGACGTAATCGATGGCGCCTGCTTCGAAGCCTTGCACCACGTGTTCGCTGTCGGTCAGGGCGGTCATGAACAGCACGGGGATGTTGGCGGTGTCGGGTTGTGCCTTGATCTGCCGGCAGGTTTCGAATCCGTTCATGCCCGGCATCATGGCGTCGAGCAGGATCAGATCGGGTCGGCGGCGCTGGATGCGGGTCAGCGCGCTTTGGCCGTCTAGCGCGACAAGCACCATGTAGCCCGCTTCGTCCAGCGCATCGGAAAGCAGCGCCAGGTTATCGGGCACGTCGTCGACGATCAGGATGATGCCTTTTTCAGCGGCTTGGGTCATTGCGTCCATGGAGCGCCTCCTTCAGTTGGTGGCTGAGTTCATCCAGGCGAAAGCCTGAGGCCAGGGTGCGCAATTCGGCGACGAAGTCGCTACTGCCTGCGCCGTCCTGCTCGATTGCATCGAGCTTTTGCTGAATGCCACGGACATAGCCCAGGCCACACAGCTCGTAAAGTTCTTCCAGGTCGACCCGCGTAGGCAGCGCCCGTGCAGACGGCGCAGGCGTCGGGGCGCTTTGCGTGCGACGCTGCCAGGTCAGATGCAGGTGATGTTGCAGGCGGTCCAGCAGATGCTGCAAATGCACAGGCTTGGGCAGATAGTCATTGCACACGTGCAGGTTGCGCTCTTTATCGTCGGCCAATCCGCTGGCGTTGGCCGACAGCACGATGATCGGCGCCTGAGACAGGGCGTTGCGGCGGATCAGGCGGCTGGCGGCCCAGCCGTCCATGTCGGGCATTGAAAGGTCCATCAGGATCAGGTCCGGATGCAGCAGTGAAACCTGCCTCACCGCTTCCTGCCCGTTGGCCGCCTGGGCGACGTCGAAGCCAAGGGGCGTGAGCATGCCGCTGATAACCTTTCGGTGTTCGATGTGATCGTCCACCACCAGAATCAGCCGCCGTGGTCCTTCGTAGCCGATGAGGTCATGGTCCACGGCCACGACCGCCTTGGGCACCCGGACTTCCGAGAGGAACAGCCGAACCTGAAAGCGCGTGCCTTCATCCGGCTGGCTGGTGACCGACAGCGCGCCGCCCATCAAGGCAGTGAGCATGCGGGTGATGGTCAGGCCAAGGCCGACACCGTTGTCCTGACGCACCAGTCCGCCGCGCTCGAAGGGCTGAAAGATCCGCTCGAGCTGTTCCGGGGCGATGCCGATGCCGGTGTCGATAATGTCGAAAATGGCCGTTTCCAGGCGATAGCTGACCCGCAGACAGACTTCGCCGCTGTCGGTGAAGTTGATCGCATTGCCCAGCAGGTTGATCAGGATCTGGCGCACGCGCTTTTCATCGCCACGCACCACGTCCGGCATGCGCCCGAGCAGCTCCATGCGCAGCGTCAAGCCCTTGTCCTGCGCGGGTCCGGTGAACATCTTTCGCAGGTCGTCGAGGAATTCCCGGAACAGAATTTCCGAGGGTTCCAGACGCAGTTTGCCCGCCTCGATCTTGGCCACGTCGAGCAGGCCGTCGATCAAGGACAGCAGGTGTGAGCTGCTGCGCATGATGGTCGCCAGCGAGTCCAGGTGCTTGCCTGGGGTGGCTGCGTCGCGTTGCAGAATCTGGGTGAAGCCAAGAATACTGTTCAACGGCGTGCGCAACTCGTGGGACAGCCCGGTGACATAGCGGCTCTTCGCGGCGTTGGCGGCTTCCGACGCTTCCTTGGCCTCCTGCAAGGCCTGATCGGTCTTGTGGTGGGCTTCGATTTCCTGCATCAGCAGGGCGGTCTGGCGTTCGGATTCTTCCAGCGCTACGCGGCGGCTCTCTCGGGTCAGCACCACCCACCAGGCCAGCACGCCGGCGAAGACGCAACAGGTGAGGAAAGCCTTGAGAAAGGCCAGCATCAGCGTGTGATGCGCTTGCGGCGATTGATCGGTGAGGCCGTGTGACACCTGGCTGTAGATCAATGCCAGCGCGCCCGACAGACCGAGGACCAGTACGCTGAGCAAGCCCAGATACTGCATGAGTCGCGTGTGCAGGTAGCGACGTGGCAGGCGAGGCAACAGGCGTCCCACCAGGTCTTCGAACTGCATGGACAGCCGCGAGCGGCTCTTGCACTGGTCACCGCAGCGCGCATCCAGCGAGCAGCACAACGAGCAGATCGGCGAGCCGTAGGCCGGGCACCAGGCCATGTCCGGGGATTCGAAGGCGTTACTGCAGACGCCGCAGTGCAGGCTGGCCTGGCGACCGGCCGGGAAGAGAAGAACCGGGTCGCTGTCACGCGCCAGGTAATAGCGGCCGTTGGTCAGCCAGGCGATCAGTGGCGCGGCGATCAATGCGGTGGTCAGGGAGATCAGCGGCGGCGCGGCTCTGGCCAGTTCGCCCAGCGCACCGAAATGGGCGCAGATCGATAACAGTGACGCGATGAACATCGCACCCACGCCGACCGGATTGATGTCGTAAAGGTGCGCGCGCTTGAACTCGATGTGTTTGGGCGACAGGCCTAGTGGCTTGTTGATCACCAGATCGGCCACTAGCGCGCCTATCCAGGCGATGGCCACGTTGGCGTACAGGCCGAGCACTTCCTCAATGGCGTCGAACACACCCAGCTCCATCAGGATCAGGGCGATGGCGACGTTAAACACCAGCCAGATCACCCGGCCGGGATGACTGTGGGTGACGCGGGCGAAGAAGTTGGACCAGGCCAGTGACCCGGCGTAGGCGTTAGTCATGTTGATTTTGATTTGGGAAATGATCACGAACAGCACCATGGCCGCCAGCGCCCACTCCGGTGACAGGAACACGTAGTTGA
The DNA here is from genome assembly GCF_014358015.1 of Pseudomonas triticifolii. Lineage (GTDB taxonomy): Bacteria > Pseudomonadota > Gammaproteobacteria > Pseudomonadales > Pseudomonadaceae > Aquipseudomonas > Aquipseudomonas triticifolii. The sequence goes on from NZ_JACONV010000012.1 coordinate 93,329, forward strand.
AGGCTACCAGGTACATCTGTGTCGGCTCGGCAGCACGTTCGATGGGCACTTGGTGTTGCAGGGCAAGAAAGGCCAGAAACGCCCCCGCCATGATCTTCAGCCCGCCGGGAATCACCCAGCCAGGTCCGGCCATCAGCAGCGCCGCCCACCAGCGTTTGCGGTTGCGGCGGGTTTTTTCCGGCAGGAAGCGCAGGTAGTCGACCTGCTCGCCGATCTGCGTCACCAGTGAAAGCGCCACGCTGAAGGCCGCGCCGAACAGGAGCAGGTTGAACGTGCCGCCTTCACCTTCGCGGCCGGCAAACGAGGTGAGATCCGACAGGGCTTCAGGATTTTTCCAGATCACGAACACATAGGGCACGATCAGGAGCGTCAGCCACAAGGGTTGTGACCACATTTGCAGTCGGCTGATCAGGGTGATGCCATAGGCCACGAGCGGAATGACGATGATCGAGCAGATGACATACGCCAGTGCCAGCGGAATGTGGAAATACAGCTCCAGCGCCAGCGCCATGATCGCCGCTTCCAGGGCGAAGAACAGGAAGGTGAAGCTGGCGTAGATCAGCGAGGTGATGGTTGAGCCGATGTAGCCGAACCCTGCGCCTCGGGTCAGCAGGTCCATGTCCACGCCATAACGGGCGGCGTAGTAGCTGATGGGCAGGCCGGTGAGGAAAATCACCACGGCCATGGCGATGATCGCCCACAAGGTGTTGGTGAAGCCGTAACTCATCACCAGTGCGCCGCCAATGGCTTCCAGCGCCAGAAACGATACGGCACCCACGGCGGTGTTGGCGATGCGGAATTCCGACCATTTTCGAAACGATTTCGGCGTAAAACGCAGGGCGTAGTCTTCCATGGTCTCGTCGGCGACCAACCGGTTGTAATCGCGGCGCACTTTGATGATGCGTTGAGAGCCAGAAGGGCGCACTGAGTGGATTCCTGAGGATTAATGACTCACGCAAATCCCTGTACGTTGCCGACGTGAATGCGGGCAGCAACTTCTGTGCCTGTCGGGTGGTACAAGGTGAGAAGCAACTGTCGCCGAATGAATGCAATACCGTGGGAGTAACGCTGTACTGCACGCGATTTTCTGCCTGCCGGTGAGCCGTCGTGGACACGCCCACTTGCCCGGTCGAACGGCTGACGGATCGGATGGCCTCTACGTCCGGCACCGCGCGTTCTTGCTGCAGGTGCAATGACCGTGTGAGGCGGCTTGTCGGCGATGCATTTTTGCCTGCGAGGGTTCAGTCACTGGCCTGACGCCTTCACCAGCAAGCCGCCTCGCACAAAAAAACAGTGTTTCTTCAGCAGATTGCATTCAGCAACACGCTCACCGGCGCAATCATGCGCCCGATCGTGTCCGTGTGCCCTACGTCAAATGACGTATGCCGATACGTCATGCTGCGTATACCTCGTTTTCAGCGTCACGCTCATGCTTGCTCGCAACTCGCGACGGCTTTAACCGGTCTTGCCGCGACTCACCAGCACAGGAGCGGGAACATGGATTCACGACTGACAGGCCCCATACGCTTTTTTCCCCGACGCCTGGCGTTGGGTGCGGCAGCGCTCTCGCTGATTGCCGCCAGTGTGTTCAGCCAGGCCACCCTGGCCGATGAGGCAAACACCACGGGACTTGCTGTGACGGCCACGCAAGTGACGGTCGGCCAGTTGCACTCGGCCACCGGCACCATGGCGATCTCCGAGACCGGCTCGATCCAGGCCGAGCGGCTGGCCATCGACCAGATCAATGCCTCGGGCGGCATCCTCGGGCGGCAGATCAAGATCGTCCAGGAAGACGGTGCGTCTGACTGGCCGACCTTTGCCGAAAAGGCCAAGAAGCTGTTGGTGGGTGACAAGGTCGCCGCCGTGTTCGGCTGCTGGACTTCGGCCTCGCGTAAAGCCGTGTTGCCGGTGTTCGAGAAGGAAAATGGCCTGTTGTACTACCCGACCTTTTACGAAGGGCTGGAACAGTCGAAGAACGTGATTTACACCGGCCAGGAAGCCACCCAGCAGATCCTGGCAAGCCTCGACTGGATTGCCAGGGAGAAGGGCGCCAAGACCTTCTACCTGATCGGCTCGGATTACATCTGGCCGCGGACCTCCATGAAGATCGCCCGCAAGCACATTGAGAATGTCCTGCACGGCACTGTAGTCGGCGAAGACTACTACCCGCTGGGTAACACCCAGTTCGGTTCGCTGATCAACAAGGTCAAGTTGAAGAAACCCGACGTGGTATTCGCCGCCGTGGTGGGCGGCTCGAACGTCGCGTTCTATAAGCAGCTCAAGGCCGCAGGCGTGACTTCGGCCAAACAGAACCTGCTGACCCTGTCGGTGACCGAGGATGAGCTGTTGGGCATCGGCGGTGAAAACATGCAGGGCTTCTATGCCTCGATGAAGTACTTCCAAAGCCTCGACAACCCGAACAACAAGGCCTTCGTGGAAGCCTTCAAGGCCAAGTACGGCAAGGATTCGGTCATGGGTGACGTGACTCAGGCCGCGTACCTTGGGCCTTGGTTGTGGAAGGCCGCTGTCGAGAAAGCGGGCAGTTTCGACGTTGACAAAGTGGTCGCAGCTTCGCCAGGTATCGAGCTGAAAACCGCGCCGGAAGGCTACGTCAAAGTTCACGAGAACCATCACTTGTGGAGCAAGACCCGGATCGGCGAAGTCCAGGCCGACGGTCAGTTCAAGGTGATCTACGAGTCAGACCTGATCGAGCCCAATCCTTTCCCCAAGGGTTACCAGTAACAGCGGCTGCCTGAGCGCTGTTTACCGGAGCGGGGCTGTCTGCGGTGTCAAGCCGACAGCCTCGCGACCCCGTCATTCACCCTGGAGACCACCATCATGGAATGGCTATCGGAATTTGGTGCCATCGCGGCCATGCAGGGGTTCAACGGCCTGTCCGTATTCTGCGTGCTGCTGTTGATGGCCCTGGGGCTTGCGATCATCTTTGGCCAGATGGGCGTGATCAACATGGCCCATGGTGAGTTTCTCACTATTGGCGCCTACACCACGTACGTGCTCTCGACCCTGGTGCAGACCTATCTGCCGTGGATGCAGCCGTACTACTTTTTCTTCGCTATCGCGCTGTCGTTCGTGGTGGCCGGTGCGATTGGCTGGGTAGTGGAGCGGGTGATGATCAGCCGCCTCTACCATCGGCCGCTCGACACCCTGCTGGCGACCTGGGGGCTGTCACTGGTCATGCAGCAAGCGTTTCGTTCGATCTTCGGTGCGCGGGAAGTCAGCGCCACGCCGCCGGAATGGCTGATGGGCGCCGTGAACCTGACCGATGCCATCGAAATTCCCCGCAACGGCCTGTTCGTCATGGGCCTCAGCATCCTGATGACCAGCGGCATCTTCCTTATGTTGTACCGCACCCGCTGGGGCCTGCACGTTCGCGCCACGGTGCAGAACCGCATCATGAGCCGCGCGGTCGGCATCAATACCCGCCAGGTTGACCGCATGACCTTTGCGCTGGGTTGCGGCGTGGCGGGCGTCGCGGGTGCTGCCTTTACCACCATTGGTTCCACGGGACCTACGGCGGGCTCGTTGTACATCGTCGACACCTTTCTGGTGGTGGTCTTTGGCGGTGCGCAAAGCCTGTTCGGCACCATCGCTTCGGCGTTTGCGATTGCCCAAGCGCAATCGATTTCCGAGTTCTTCATGAGTGGCTCGATGGCCAAGGTACTGACCTTGTCGGCCGTGATCCTGATCCTGCTGATGCGCCCGCAAGGCCTGTTTTCCAGCAAAGTCCGCAAATAGAGGCCGAACGATGAACGCACTCAACAAAATGCTCGGTGGCCGCCAAGGCGTGATCGGCCTGCTGATCCTCGCCGCTCTGATTCTGGTGGTGTTTCCACTGACTCTGGATGCCTTTCGCCTGAACATGGTCGGCAAGTACCTGACCTATGCCTTTGTCGCGGTTGGCCTGGTGCTGTGCTGGGGTTATGGCGGCATTCTCAGCCTGGGGCAGGGGGTGTTTTTTGGCTTGGGCGGTTACTGCATGGCGATGTTCCTGAAGCTGGAAGCATCGGACCCCGAGAGCACCAAAATCCAGTCGACTCCCGGCATCCCGGATTTCATGGACTGGAACCAGATCACTGAACTGCCGTGGCTCTGGGTGCCGTTCCACAGCTTTACGTTCACGGTGATCGCCGTGGTGCTGGTGCCGGTCATCCTCGCGCTGATCATCGGTGCCGCGCTGTTTCGGCGGCGGGTGGGCGATGTGTATTTTTCCATCGTGACCCAGGCCATCGCGCTGATTCTGACTGTGTTGATCATCGGCCAGCAAGGCCTGACCGGTGGCGTCAATGGCATCACTGACCTCAAGACCTTGCTCGGCTGGGACATTCGCGGCGACGGCGCGAAGCTGGCGCTGTACTTCATCAACGCCGCGCTGCTGTTCGTCTGCATCCTGATCGGCAAATTCATTCTTTATTCCAAGCTCGGTCGACTGCTGATGGCCATGCGCGACAAGGAAGAGCGTGTGCGCTTTTCGGGCTATGACGTGGCGGCGTTCAAGGTGTTCGTCTACTGCGTGGCTGCCGGATTCTCCGCGATCGGCGGGGCGATGTTCGCGTTGCAGGTAGGTTTCATGTCGCCCTCGTTCGTCGGCATCGTGCCGTCCATCGAGATGGTTATCTTCGCGGCGGTCGGGGGACGCATGTCGCTGCTGGGCGCGGTGTACGGCTCGCTGCTGGTGAATTACGGCAAGACCTATTTTTCCGAGTCTTTCCCGGAACTGTGGTTGTACCTCATGGGCGGCCTGTTCATCGCGGTGGTCATGTACTTCCCCAACGGCCTGGCCGGTCTGTGGGAGAGCCACGGTCGAAAATGGCTGGGCAGATTCGCGCCCAGGCCAGCACCAGTGAGCAAGGTGCCCACGTCGTTGACGACTGAAAAACAACCCACCCGCCCGTTGGAGACCCAGCCATGAGCAGCCCGACAGGCTTCCAGATGAACAAACCGGTGCTGGCCATCGAAGGGCTGACCGTGTCGTTCGACGGCTTCAAGGCGGTCGATGATCTCAACCTGTACATCGACCGCAACGAGGTGCGCGTGGTGATCGGCCCCAACGGCGCAGGCAAGACCACCGTTCTCGATCTGATTTGCGGCAAGACCCGCGCCACTGGCGGCAGCATCCAGTTCAAGGACCGCGAACTGACCCGAATGAACGAGTACGACATCGTGCGTGCAGGCGTAGGGCGCAAATTCCAGACCCCGTCGATCTACGACAACCTGAGCGTGTTCGAGAATCTGGAAATGTCATTCCCAGCGGGACGCAGTGTGTTCGGCGCGTTGTTCTTCAGGCGCTCCGGCGACGTATTGGAGCGGGTCCGGCAGGTGTCTGCCGACATTTTTCTCGGTGATCTGCTGGAGCAGCAGGCCGGGCTTTTGTCCCACGGTCAGAAGCAGTGGCTGGAAATCGGCATGTTGCTGATGCAGGACCCGGAGCTGCTGATGCTCGACGAGCCGGTGGCCGGGATGAGCGTCAGCGAGCGTGCGCAGACGGCTGATCTGTTGAACCGCATCAGCCAAGGCCGATCGGTGCTGGTGATTGAGCACGACATGGAATTCGTCAAGAGCATCGCCCACAAGGTCACGGTGCTGCATCAGGGCAAGGTGCTGGCCGAAGGCAGCATGGAGTCGGTGCAGAAGAACCCGAAAGTCATCGAAGTCTATCTGGGTCATTGAGGAGCACAGCATGTTCACGATTCAACAGCTGAGCTGTGGCTATGGCCAGAGCCAGATTCTTCATGACCTGGACCTCAACGTCGAGAAACAGGAAATCGTCGCCGTCATGGGCCGTAACGGCATGGGCAAGACCACGCTGTTCAAGAGCCTGATGGGCATCCTGCCGCAATGGGGCGGGCAGGTGCAGGTGGACGGCGTTGACGTGTCCGCGATGGAAACCCATTCAAGGGTCGAACACGGCATGGCCTACGTACCGCAGGGCCGCATGATCTTTCCGTCAATGAGCGTGCTGGAAAACATCCAGACCGGACTGCCCGCGTCAGCCAACGGCAAGGTGCCGGAGGACCTGTACGCACTGTTCCCGGTGCTGTTCGACATGCGCGCCCGTCGTGGCGGCAACCTGTCCGGCGGGCAGCAACAGCAACTGGCAATCGCCCGTGCGCTGGCGACCAACCCCAAAGTGCTATTGCTCGACGAGCCCACTGAAGGGATTCAGCCGTCGATCATCAAGGACATCGCCCGCACGCTTAAAGAGATCCGCAGCCTGCGCAACCTGACCATCGTGGTCTCCGAGCAGGTGCTGTCGTTCACCCTGGAAATCGCCGACCGATTCCTGGTGATCGAGAAGGGCCGCTTCGTGGTCGAGGAGGCCCGTGCCAACGTCGATGAAGCGACGATCAGCCGCTACCTGTCGGTCTAGCCCCTGATTCAGAGCTTTTGAACCTTTTATCCGCAGTGACCTTACATCCTTATCGAACTGACCCGAGCCCGCAGGAGAACCGCTATGACCGAAACCCTGATCAAAGTCGACCTGAACCAGCCCGTCACCGAGAACGAGCAGATCCACAACCGCTGGCACCCGGACATTCCGATGGCCTGCTGGGTCAAGCCGGGTGACGACTTCATCCTCGAAACCTACGACTGGACTGCTGGCGCGATCAAGAACGACGACGATGCCAGTGACGTGCGTGATGTGGACCTGACCACCGTTCACTACCTGTCCGGTCCTGTGGGCGTACACGGCGCCGAACCCGGCGATCTGCTGGTGGTGGACCTGCTCGATATCGGTGCCCGTGCGGATTCGCAGTGGGGCTTCAACGGCTTTTTTTCCAAGCAGAACGGCGGTGGCTTCCTGACCGAGCACTTCCCGTTGGCGCAGAAATCCATCTGGGATTTCAAAGGCATGATGACCAGCTCGCGGCACATCCCCGGTGTCGAGTTCGCCGGGCTGATCCACCCTGGCCTGATTGGCTGCCTCCCAGATCACAAGATGCTCGCCGAGTGGAACCGCCGCGAGCAGGAACTGATCGACACCGACCCTGATCGAGTCCCGGTACTGGCCTGTCCACCGTTTGCCGGGACCGCGCATCTGGGCAAACTCAAGGGGCCGGCCCGTGATCTGGCAGCTGCGACTGGCGCACGCACGGTTCCGCCCCGCGAGCACGGCGGCAACTGCGACATCAAGGACCTGTCCCGTGGTTCGAAAGTGTTCTTCCCTGTTTATGTCGACGGCGCGGGGCTGTCGGTCGGTGACTTGCACTTCAGTCAGGGCGACGGCGAAATCACCTTCTGCGGTGCCATCGAAATGGCCGGCTGGGTGCACATGCGTGTCGAGTTGATCAAGGGTGGCATGGCCAAGTACGGGATCAAGAACCCGGTCTTCAAACCCAGCCCTATCGTGCCGAACTACAACAACTACCTGATCTTTGAAGGCATCTCGGTCGATGAAGCGGGCCAGCAGCATTACCTGGACGTCAACGTCGCGTACCGCCAAGCGTGCCTGAACGCGATCAACTACATGACCAAGTTCGGCTACTCCCCGGCGCAGGGCTATTCGCTGCTCGGCTCAGCACCTGTGCAGGGTCACATCAGCGGCGTGGTGGACGTGCCCAACGCCTGCGCGACGCTGTGGCTGCCGACGGAGATCTTCAAGTTCGATATCAACCCGAACGCCAATGGTCCGACGAAGTTCATCGACGGCACTGTCGATTTGCCGATCGCTCAGGACAAATAGACTGTGCAGGACGCACCGCTCGTGAAAGACGAGCGGCGTCCATTTGCACGTTGTCGATTTCAATTCAGAGGAATTCAGCATGCCCATGTACGAGTACGACTGCCCGCACTGCGGCGACTTCACGTCACTGCGGCCCATGGCCGAAAGCGCGCTGCCCTGTGAGTGTCCCGAGTGCGGCGCGTCCAGCATGCGCGTGATCCTGTCGGCACCGGGCCTGAGCACCATGGCGGGCAACACCCGCAGAGCCATCGCCCGCAACGAGCGAAGTGCTCATGAACCGAAAACGCTCGATCAATACAAGGAAAGCCGCGGCCACCCGAGCGGGTGCAGTTGCTGCGGTCCCACGACCCGACCGGTCCCGACCAAGGCGAATCCGCATGCGCTGAAAGGCAAGGCGGCGGGGCGGCCGTGGATGATCAGTCATTGAGTGCCGGTTTTGAGTTCCGGGCTATCGCCTGACTTATAACTGTCTGATTGCAACAACCTATTGTGGGAGGCGGCTTTCCGGCGATGCAGTAGACGCGGTATCTCGGGAAAATCGCGTCATCGTTCATCGCGGGTAAACCGCCTCCCCACGGCCAGGTGTTTACTGCGCCACATAACAAACCTCACCGACGCATTGAATTTCTGACACCGCAAGGGAGTCATTGAAGGGTAAGCGCCAGACCACTATCCCTCTCAAGGAACGACGATGACCTTTTTCATTTTTCTCCTGGCCTGCGCCGCCGCCGCCAGCACTGGCATCATTTTCAAGCCCGGCCAATGGTACGAATCGCTGACCAAACCCGGTTTCACGCCGCCGAACTGGGCGTTTCCGGTCGCGTGGACGATCATCTATCTGCTACTCGCCTGGGCAGGCTACCGTCTGAGCCTGATCCCCGGCAGCCAGGAATTACTGGCGCTGTGGGCTGCGCAGATTGCGTTGAATACACTGTGGACGCCGGTGTTCTTTGGTGCGCAAAAGCCGTTTGCCGGGATGGTGATCATCTCGGTGCTGTGGGCGGTGGTGGCCACGATGGTGGTGATGGCGTTGCGACTGGATGTGATCACCGGCCTGATTCTGTTTCCCTATCTTGTCTGGCTCTGTGTGGCCGCTGCGCTGAATTTCTCGATCCTGCGCAACAATCGTTGAGGCGACCCAAGGCAGATCTGGGCGCGCAGAGCATTGATAAATACGCCACAGCCCGACAGAATCGCGCCCCGATCCGGCTTCGGTGCCGGACGTTCTGAATGAAAGGGGCTGTGGTTGAACGAACATCTATTGTCCATGCGTCTGGAGCGTGTGGCGGCACATGTGCCCGTTGGCGCGCGTCTGGCCGATATCGGTTCTGACCATGGCTACCTGCCCGTGGCGCTGATGCGCCGAGGTGCCATTGCTGCAGCGGTGGCAGGTGAGGTGGCGTTGACGCCGTTTCACTCGGCCCAACGCGTGGTGCGGGAAAACGGTTTTGAGAACGCAATTGTCGTCCGTCTGGCTGATGGGCTCGCTGCTATCGAGCCTGGCGACGAGATCACCGCCATCACCCTCTGCGGCATGGGCGGCGAGACGATTCGCGACATTCTCGACAGTGGCAGGGCGCATCTGAGCGGCCTGGCGAGGCTGATCATGCAGCCAAACGGGGGCGAGCAGCCCCTGCGCCAATGGCTGATGGACAACGATTATCGAATTGTCGGCGAGGAAGTCCTGCGCGAGAACCGTTTTGACTACGAGATTATTGTGGCCGAACGCACTGGCCCGGTGGCGTACAGCGCAGAAGCGCTGTATTTCGGTCCGCTACTGCTTGAAGAGCGCAGCCCGGCGTTTCTGGCCAAGTGGCAGCGCAGACTGAGTCAGCGTCAGAAAACCCTGAACAACTTCGCCCGAGCGCAGGCGGTGCCTGAGGACAAACTGCACGACATCGGCCAGCAGATCCAGTGGATCACCCGCGTGCTGGCGAATGCTTGCGGGGCTGACTAAAGCCCAAGACACACCGCGCCCGCTGCGACCAGTGTGCAGACGGCCCAGCGTCGAGCGCTCATGGCCTGGCCCAGAAACAGCCTGCCGATAAGCGCTGCAAACACCACACTGGTCTCACGCAATGCCGACACGCCGCCCATCGCGCCCGACTGCATCGCCCAGATCACGATGCCGTAGGCTGCGATGGACACCAGACCGCCCAGCACCGACGAACCGACGGCAGCTGGATGGGTGCGCAGTGACGTCACCAGCGCGTTGAGTCCACGGCTTGCCACAAACAGCATCGGCATCGTCCAGTAGAACAAAAACATCCAGGCTGTGTAGGCCAGCGCCTGGCCTCCGGATTGCCTCACGCCAATGCCGTCTATCACGGTATACAGCGCGATCAGCACACCCGTTGCCAGCGCGGTCAGCACATCGGCGCGGGACACATGGCGATCGAGGAGGGCGAGGGTAAGTATGCCGCCCGATATCAGGCCGATTCCCAAGGCGTGCACGGCACTGATGCCTTCGTGTGCGAATACGGCCGCGCCGAGCGTGACCAACAGCGGTGATGAGCCCCGGGCAATCGCATAGGCCACCGCCAGATCACCGCGCCGGTATGAACGCACCAGGCTGAGCGTGTAGACGAAATGCACCAGACCAGACGCGATAATGTAGGGCCAGGCTTGGGCGGCAGGCAGCGGCAGGACCATGACGGCGACGGTGGCCACCGTTGCGATCACAAGGCCCATCCAGGCCATGGACAAGTGGCGGTCGCGGTTGCCATGCAGCATGGCGTTCCAGCCTGCGTGAAGCACAGCTGCGAGAAGAACGAGGCCACCAGCGTAACTGAACATGATTTTTTTCCGGTAAGCCGTGCAGGGGAGCCGCCAGATGCAGCGGCATTGACTCGCTGATCAGCAAAATATCTATCTTGGACCTCGCTGACAAACCAGATAAATTGGCTGCTCACATTAGAATGGCTATTGCGAATGAAGCGAGAACTGCCCCCGCTCAATGCCTTGCGCGCTTTTGAGGCGGCCGGTCGTCTGGGCAGCTTCAAACAGGCTGCCGCCGAGTTGCATGTCACGTCTGGAGCGATCAGCCAAAGCGTGCGCCTGCTGGAAAACTGGCTCGGCGCGTCGCTGTTCGACCGGCATAATCGTCGGGTCATACTGACCCCGGCAGCCAAGGCTTATCTGACTGAAATCGGCCCTTTGCTTGAGCGCATCGTGCTGGCAACGGCGCGGTTCGGCTTGCCTGATCCTGCCCCTCGCACACTGCTGGTGAACGCGCTGGCGACCTTCACCCTGCGCTGGCTGGTCCCTAGGCTTGAAGCCTTTCGCGCCAGTCATCCCGGCATTGATGTGCAGGTGCACACCTCCAACAAAGCGGTTGAAAGCCTGAGGGATCCCTACGACATTATCATTCGTGGTGGGCCGGACACGCTCTATGGCTACTCGACCCGAACGTTCCTTCGTGAAGACCGGTTACCGGTGTGCAGCCCGGCGTTGCTGGAGAGGCTGCCGCTTCGGGTGGCCCAGGATCTGGAGCAGCACACGTTGCTGCATACCTCCAGTCTGCCCAGACTTTGGCCTGACTGGCTCGCCAGTGCCGAGGTGCCAGCCTTGCAGCCAGCTGCGGGCGTGGTATTCGACCATTTTTACCTGACCTTGCAAGCAGCCATCGATGGGCTCGGCATCGCAATGGGACCCACGGCATTGGTGGCCAGCGACTTGCAGGCTGGCCGGCTGGTCACGCCATTTACCGGGCCTCGCCTCACGTCACGCAGTTACTGCGCCTATGTCCCGGACCAGAAGCTGGCCGATGAAACGGTACAACTGTTCTGCTCATGGCTTGAAGGGCAGGGCGGTGGATAAGCTTTAGCCGAGTGACATCAGCCCCGCAGATAACTGCCCCCGAAAAATCCATGCCCATGGCTCGGGGAAAGGCCTTCTTGCAACGGCTACGCGTCTGGTTGGCGCTCGTACTTGCGTTGAATGCGCTCCAGTTCTCCCGACTCGCGCAGCGTCTCCAATGCCTTGGCCCAGGAAGCGACCACTGCGTCGTCACAGTCCTGACTGAAAGCGATATACAGCGATGAGCGATAAAGCGCGATGGGTATCTGTCGCAAGGTGCCGGGAGCGATGTTCAGTTGTCGGCTGCGGTACACCACTCCCGCATCGGTATCGCCAATGATGATAGAGGTGCGCCCATTGAGCAGCATTCGATAAAGCTGAACACTTTCAGTCGCACTCTTGTCGAGGTTTTTAAAACCCAGCGACTGCAGCATGTCGGGTAGCAGGCCAGCATGCCGCGTCGTGATCTGCGGTGCGTGCAGCAGTTGCTCAAGAGAGGTGATCGGCGGTGCCGATGCCAGTTGATAAGGGTATATGGACTCTTCCGCGATGGGGCCAACCCATTTGTACAGGTGCTCGCGCTCTGGCGTTCGAAACATCGAGTACAGAATGGTTTTGGGTCGGCTCTTCAAGGTATGGCTCGCCCGCATGCTGGGCAACATCACAATGTTGAACTCATCCCCGGTGACCGCCATGATGGCTCTGACGATTTCCGTGGTCATGCCGGTGAGCTGGTTATTCTCCTCATAGTTGTAGGGCGCCCATTCTTCCGTGACGATCTGATAACGCTCCGCCCTGGCAGGTTCGCCGAGCAACAGACACAACAGCACTGCAGTTAATGTCGAGTGGTTCACAGGGTCTGCCTGATGAGCTGTTCGGTGGTCCAGAGCGGATTTGATTGAACAGATAAAGCTAGCATAGACGCGTATCGGGCGTGCATCGCGGCACTGGGAGGCAATTGCGAAAAGCAGCAGTGACGGGGTCAGGCGTCACTGCATGCCTGGCGTGCAGTCATCGGCTTTATTTTGCGAATGAATACTCGCCACCCTTTTCCAGGGCCTTGCGGTACGCGGGTCTGGCCTGGAATTTTTCGACCCAGGCGGCGAGGTTGGGGTAAGCCTGCAGCTTGCCGCGGGCCTTGGCGAGTTCGCCGATGAAGCTCATCTGGATGTCCGCGCCGGTCAGTTCTTCACCGACCAGGTAAGGCGTCAGGCCCAAGGCTTCGTTCAGGTAGCCCAGATAGTTGGCCACTTCCGATTCAATCCGTGGGTGCAACGGCGCACCAGCGTCGCCCAGGCGTCCGACGTACAGGTCGAGCATGAGGGGCAGCATGGCCGAGCCTTCGGCGAAATGCAGCCATTGCACGTACTCATCGTACGTGGCTCCGGCAGGGTCGGGCTGCAGACGGCCTTCACCGTGGCGGCGGATCAGGTAGTCGACGATGGCACCAGACTCGATGACGACGTGAGGGCCGTCCTGAATCACCGGCGATTTGCCCAGCGGGTGGATGGCTTTGAGTTCAGGTGGCGCGAGGTTGGTCTTGGTATCCCGCTCATAGCGCTTGATCTCGTAGGGCAGGCCAAGCTCTTCGAGCAGCCAGAGAATGCGTTGCGAGCGTGAGTTGTTGAGGTGGTGAACAGTGATCATGTGGGCTCCGTTTCAGGTACGTGAGGGTGTTAATAGAGGACTGTCGTCGAGGCGGGGAGTGCCCTTGATCGGTATTGACGTCGATCACAGGTCAGGAAATGTCGTTACGCCCGCATGTCACGCGGGCTGATACCGAGCCGCTGCCTGAAGGCGGTGGCCATGTGGGCCTGCGATGAGAACCCGCAAGCCTGAGCGATATCAGCCAGTCTCTGGGTTGAATGACGCAGCAGTGTCCTTGCGCGCGCCAGGCGTCGGTCGATCACATAGCTGTGCGGGCTCTGGCCGGTCGTGTCCCGAAACGCACGCATGAAATGCCCCTCTGACACGCCCAGCACGTTCGCCATTGCCTGCACGCTCAGCGTTCCGTCCAGCTCTGCCTCGATGTATTCATCCAGCAACCGTAGCCGCTTTGCGGTGAGTGAGGGACGAGGCTGACAGGCTGCATGCTCAGCGCCCGTTGCTCGTTCGACCAGTGCGAAGGCCCAGGCTTCCCAGTCAGCTTCGACGGACATGCGCAGCAGTGCGTTGCGCATGCGTTGCGCGAGGCTGATCGCGGGCGGGTCGATGCGGTTATTGAACGGACCGGCGTCGGCCAGCGGCTTGCCGTCAGTACGGATGACCCGCAAGTACTCGCCGCCCTTGGGCGATTGTGAGAACACGTCACAGCCTGCTGGTACAAACGCCAGACCGTTGGCAATGGCCTGAAAGGGGATCACCCGGTCGCTGCCGATAGCATGCACGCCGTGCTGCCCATCGAAGGCAAAACCCACTGCAGACTGGGCCGCCACGTACCGGGCTTCATAGGCCGAAGGCGGGAGCAGTTCGATCCTCCACGGCCCGGCCTCGGCATGGCGAACCGGTTCGGCGGGGGGCGATGATTGCAGACGTTTGAGCGGTTTCATGGCTGCATAGTACTCAGGCGTCGCAGTAAAAGTCAGGTCAGTTTTCTGAAAGCCACAGGCGCGTTTTCTGCCTAGGCTGGGCCAAAACATTCGAGAGCAATGACCATGCATGGATTGACGCTGCAAGACATCGAAGGCGCGGCTCGCCAGGTGTACGACGTAATGCCGGCCACGGCGCAATATGCCTGGCCTTTGCTGGCACAGCGGCTGGGTTGCAGTGTCTGGGTCAAACACGAAAACCACACGCCGACCGGCGCTTTCAAGGTCCGGGGCGGCATCACCTTCATGAGCTGGCTCAAACGCAATCATCCAGAGGTCCGGGGCATCGTCACCGCGACGCGAGGTAATCACGGCCAGAGCCTTGCGCTGGCGGCCAGTGCCCTGGGTCTGCACGCCCTGATTGTGGTCCCGCAAGGCAACTCGGTGGAAAAGAACAGCGCCATGCGCGCCTTTGGCGGCGAAGTCGTCGAGTGCGGTCAGGATTTCGACCAGGCCCGCGAGGAGGCAGCGCGTCTGGCGCAGGTGCACGGGCTGTATCTGGTGCCACCCTATCATCCAGAACTGGTCAAAGGGGTGGCGACCTACGCCCTGGAACTGTTCAACGCGGTGCCGGACCTGGATGTGGTTTACGTGCCCATCGGCTGTGGCTCCGGCGTCTGCGGCGTGATTGCCGCCCGCGACGCGTTGGGGCTTGAGACTGAAGTGGTGGGCGTGGTGTCCACTGAGGCCGACGCTGCCAAGCAGTCGTTCGAGACAGGGCGACTGCAGGAAACCGCATCGGCGACGACCTTTGCCGATGGCCTGGCGGTGCGCAAGCCGGTGGCAGACGCGTTCAACGTGTACTCGGCGGGCGCGGCGCGCATTGTCTCGGTCTGCGAGGCGCAGATCGCCGAGGCCATGCGTGTGTATTACACCGATACGCACAATTTGACCGAAGGCGCGGGGGCCGCGGCGCTGGCGGCACTCATGCAGGAGCATGCACAGATGCAGGGCAAAAAAGCCGGTGTGATTCTGTCGGGAGGAAATATTGATCGCGAGCTTTATACAAGGGTGATCGCCGGGTTATGGCCCTGACCCATACGGCAACCGTCGCCGATCGCGTAAGATTGCGCGCTCACATTAGATCAGGGACGAGTCAATGGCATTTCGGGTATTGGTCATTGGTGGCTACGGTAACTTTGGCAGTTTGATCTGCGACCATCTGGTGACGATGCCGATGGTTGAGCTGGTCATTTCGGGCGGTGACAGTCGCAAGCTGGCTCAAAAGGTCGCCGAGCTGCAAACGCTGGGCGGCAAGGTCTGCGAAAGCTGGTGCGGTGATGCAATGAAGGAGGGCACGGCCACCGAGCTTCGTGCCATGGGCATCCAGTTGGTGATTCACACGGCCGGGCCTTTTCAGCAGCAATCCTATGCCATCGCACGTCATTGCATCGAAGCGGGTGTGAACTACTGCGACCTGTCGGACTGCCGCGCATTTGTGACCGGGGTCTCGACCCTTGATGCCGCCGCGCGCGAGGCAGGTGTCAGTGTGTTGAGCGGCTGCAGTTCGGTGCCGACCCTGTCGGCGGCCATCATTGATCAGCATCGCGAACGTTTTCTGCGCATCGATTCGATCGAGCACGGCATTTCATCGGCAGCCAAAATGCCGGGTCTGTCTACCGTGCTGGGCGTGTTGGCCTATGCAGGAAAGCCGATCAACCAGCTCAAGGACGGGCAGGTGCATCAGGTGCCTGGCTGGATGGACCTGACGCTGCGCAAGATACCGGGCATGGGGACGCGGCTGCTGGCCAATGTCGATGCGCCTGACATTGATGTATTTGCGACGCGCTACGCGGCAAAAAATCTGCGCTTCAAGGCCGGATCAGGACTGAAGGCAGGCGGCATCGCCAATTTTCTGTTGGCCTGGGCGGTTCGCCGCGGTCTGATTCATGACCCTGCGCCCTGGGCGACACGGCTCCATCGCTGGGGTACCCGGTTTGAACACCTGGGCGACAAGAAAAGCGCGATGTACATAGACGTCGATGGAATCGATCACAACCGTCAGCCTTTGCGCATGCTGGCGCTGCTGACTGCTCTAAACGACAAGGGGCCGCAAATCCCCAGCTGCGCTGCAGTGGCCTTGGCGACAAAAATGGCCGCCGGTTACCGACCGCTTCCCGGGGCACGTGCGTGCGTTGGCGAGATCACGGTGAATGAGTACCTGATGGCCATGAATGAACCCGCCAACATTTCGCTGGACGTGCAGTTCAAGGGCGCACAGGCCTGACCATGCTTTATCTGATACTTAAGTATGTGCACGTGATTGCGGCGATCTTTCTGTTCGGCTTCGGCATGGGGTCGTACCTCTACCTGATCGCAGCCAGCCGCAGTGCCAATGCGCAAGTCATTGCCCATGTGGCGAAAATGGTGGTGCGCTACGACGCCTGGATCACCACTCCGGCGGGGTTCATTCAGATCATCACCGGGTATTGGCTGGTGAAACTCACTGGGTTGTCCCTGTTGAGCAACTGGGTGCTGACCTCGTTGATCATCTTCATCTGCGTGGGCGCATTGTGGTTGCCGGTTCTGATACTGCAAAAACGCCTCGAACGGCTTGCTGAACAGGCGGTTGAAAGGGGCGGGGCGCTGCCCGATGAGTTTCATGTCCACTATCGCCTATGGTTCTGGCTCGGCGTGGCGGGTTTTTCCGGCATGTTCGCGATTGTTTTGATGATGGTCAGCAAGATGACGCTGGTGCAGTGGTTTCAGTGATTGCCGTCATCAAAAAAAGACCTGAACTGCTGAAAACTTCAGTTCGCTGCGCGACCAGTCGTCCGAAAAAGATTCAGCCCACTAAGTTAAATAAATCTTAATGTTGGCGAAGGCCCCTGAAACAAGGGGCTTTGTGTTCTATCTATCGGTCGATCAGTTATATCGATCAAGTTTCCCATCAAGTTCATCTGCTCAGCGCCGATTCACGGGCATTCCGAAAAATCGAAGGCACACACGCTATGAGCGCGACATGGTTGGACAACTTGAAAGTCAGCAACAAGCTCGGACTGGGCTTTGCCGCGACCCTGCTGGGCGTACTCACGGTCACGGCGATTGGTTACTCAAGTACCAACCTGCTGATCGAGCGTCTGGGCAAAAGTGGCGAGGTTGCCGCCATCAAGGGCGATGTGCTCAATGCCCGAATTGCCGCTCAGGCCTACGCAACGGGTCCAAGCGCCGCCGGCGTGCAGACCTACGCCAGCGCGCTGGGCACGTTGGGTGACAGTGTCGAGCGGGGGCTCAAGGTATTTGTCGTTTCGAGCAATCTGGACAAACTGCGTGACATCAAGGAACAGGTCGGGGGCCTGAAGCAGACGTTCGATCAACTGGTCAGCATCAACCAGAAAGTCGATGACGCGTTAAAACCGTTGATCAAGGTCTCGGACGATGTCAGTGCAACGTTCGAAAACCTGCTGCAGAAAACCATCGACGACGCCGTGCGGGCGCCGAGCCAGTCGGGTATTCAACAAGTGAAAGTCGCCGGGGACCTGCGCAACGGCATGACCAACTTCCGTCTGATCTTCCGCCGTTACCTGAGTATTCCGTCTGCCGATAACCGTCAGGCAACCTTCAGTGCGGCCGATGCGCTGATCGCGCAACTGGCTGCCGCTCGCGACCAGTTGCCTGCCGAGGCCAACGGCGCAGTGGACACCGCCCTGAGTGCCTTGAAGCAATACAAGGTGCTGATGGCGTCGATCTCCGAGATGCTGCAGCAGACCGACCAGGTGCGCAGTGCCTTGCAGCAACAGTCCATCGCCACGGCTGCCCGTGCCGACGACCTGGCGGCCGCGCAACTGGTCAGTGCCAAGCGCGAGCAGAACACCGCAGTGGTGCAGTTGTTGAGTGTGGCGTTGGTTGTGTTGCTGATCGGCATCTTCGCGGCGTTCATCATCACCCGCCAGATCACCGTGCCCTTGAACGACACTGTTATCGCCGCTCGCCGGATCGCCGAGGGCGACCTGACCCATGACACCGTTACGACGCGTCAGGACGAGTTGGGTTTGCTGCAAAACACCATGCAGCACATGACGGTGTCGCTGCGTGGCCTGATTGGCGGCATCGGCACTGGCATCATGCAGATCGCGACCGCAGCCGAAGAACTGTCTGCCGGCAGCGAGCAGACCAGTGCTGGCGTCGCTCAGCAAAAGAACGAAGTCGATCAGGTCGCCACGGCCATGAACGAGATGGCGTCGACCGTCCAGGAAGTCGCGCGCAACACCGAAGACGCCTCCAGGGCCGCGAAACAGGCTAGCGAGCGTGCCGCTCATGGCAGCAGTGTGGTGCAACACGCGACACGGGAAATCGGCCAGTTGGCGGGCGAAGTCAAACAACTGGGTCAGGCCATGGGGCGTCTGTCTGAAGACAGCAACAAGATTGGCAGTGTGATCGACGTGATCAAGGCGGTTGCCGAACAGACCAACCTGCTGGCGCTCAACGCTGCCATCGAAGCTGCCCGTGCGGGTGAGCAGGGTCGCGGCTTTGCTGTTGTGGCTGATGAAGTGCGCTCCCTCGCCCAGCGTACCCAGAAATCTACCACCGAAATCGAAGCGTTGATCCTGGCACTGCAACAGGGTACGGGCGCTGCCTCCGGCCTGATGGATGCCAGCCTGCAACGTACCGAAGGTACCGTGGTGCTGGCGCGCCAGGCCGAGCAGGCGCTGATGGAAATCAATCAGTCGATCGGCACCATCGAGCAGATGAGTCAGCAGATTTCGGCGTCTGCCGAGCAACAAAGTGCAGTGACCGAAGAGATCAACCGCAGCGTGCTCAGCGTACGGGATATCGCGGATCAGTCCGCGGCGGCAACCGAACAGAGCGCGGCATCGACTGTGGAGCTGGCCCGTCTGGGCGGCAACCTGCAGAGCATGGTGGCGCGCTTTCGTATCTGAGGCCTGGGAAACGGGCGTGCGGCAAGGTTGCAGGCCCAGAGCGTTTTATCCGGGAGGCGGGCTTGCCGATGCGGGTGTCGAGCCCGCCTTTCGGTGAGTGCTTTGCGGCAATCATTTCGCCGTTTTAGCTCGCTTAGAAGGTAAAGCCGCTCTTGAAGACGTATCGGTCTATGAGGGCCTGACCGTCTAAGCCACCAACACATAACCAAAAAGCCCGCGATGTTCGCGGGCGGTCGATGGCCTGATGACCGATCTGCGAGTGTCCTCAGCCGTCCTTGAATAGAAAGCTGTAGGCATTCAGGGCTGGCACGCCGCCCAAGTGGGCGTAGAGCACTTTCGAGCCGTCGGGGAATTCGCTGTTACGGACCATGTCGATCATGCCGTGCATCGACTTGCCCTCATAGACCGGGTCGGTCAGAACGCCTTCCAGACGCGCGCACAGGCGGATGGCTTCCAGCGTGCCTTCGTTGGGCAGCCCGTACTCGGGGTAGGCGTAGCGGGTGTCCAGCACCACGTCTTCGGCGGTAATCTCCCGGCCCAGTTCGACCAGTTTTGCCGTGTTCTGAGCGATGCGCAGCACCTGTTCGCGGGTCTTGTCCGGCTTGGCGGAGGCATCGATGCCAATGACTCGTTGTGCTCGACCGTCGGCGGCAAAGCCCACGAGCATGCCCGCATGGGTGCTGCCGGTCACTGAACAAACGACGATGTAGTCGAACTTGAAGCCCAACTCTTCTTCCTGCTGACGCACTTCATCGGCAAAGCGCACGAACCCCAGGCCACCCAATCGATGCTCCGAGCAGCCCGCCGGGATCGGGAAGGGCTTGCCGCCACTCTCGACCACATCGGCCATGGCTTTTTCCCAGCTTGGACGAATGCCGATATCGAAGCCGGCCGAATCCAGGCGTACATCAGCGCCCATGATGCGCGACATCTCGATGTTGCCGACCCGGTCGTACAAGGCGTCCGAATAGTTGACCCAGTTCTCCTGAACCAGCACGCACTTCATGCCCAGATGCGCAGCGACCGCGGCCACCTGACGGGTCTGGTTGGACTGGATGCCTCCAATCGACACCAGGGTGTCATATCCCCCCTCAATGGCCTCGGGCACCAGGTATTCCAGCTTGCGCGTCTTGTTGCCGCCAAAGGCCAGGCCGCTGTTGCAGTCCTCTCGCTTGGCGTACAGCTCGACCTTGCCACCCAGATGCTCACTCAGGCGCTTGAGCGGAGTGATGGGGGAGGGACCGAACGTCAGAGGGTAGCGCTTGAATTTACTCAGGTTCATATCGAGTCTCCGTTGAGAGGGGGATCCAGACACGGGGTTTTACGCTGTGCCTGAGATGGGTCCCATCATAGAAAATCGCCCGATAAGCGTGGTTGCAAAGAATTGTTCAAATAAGAAATTAAGCATAGTGTAAGGTCACTTAAACCTTATTTAATGTTGTGAAAAGTCAGATGAAAGCAATAAATGAACGCGGCAAAAAGCTGACATCCGATGCCGCGCCGCCGCTGGACCGGATTGACCGCGCGATCCTCAAGACACTGCAGCGTGACGCGTCCATCTCCAATGTGGCGCTTGCGGAAAAGGTCAGGCTCAGCCCGCCCGCGTGCCTGAGGCGTGTGGAGCGGCTCAAGGAAAGCGGGGTCATCAAGGGTGTGGTGGCGTTGCTCAATGGTGATGTGCTGGATGCGGGGATGGTGGTGCTGATCGGTGTGGTGCTGGACCGCTCGACGCCGGATTCCTTCGCCCAGTTCGAAGCGGCTGCGCAGAAGGTGTCCGGGTGCATGGAGTTCCATGTGGTCACCGGTGAATTCGACTACTTCATGTTGCTGCGCACCAAGGACAGCCAGAGCTTCAACCGCCTGCATGCCGAGCAGTTGCTGTACCTGCCGGGCGTTCGGCAGATCCGCTCGTTCATGGGGCTGCGCCAGGTGCTGTCGACCACCCACATCCCCCTTTGAACGATCAGTCCGGCGACAGGTAATGCTCCTGCAGGTAGCACCTCATCAGGAAGCGGGCTGCAGCGAGGATTTCTTCCACCTGAGCCTGTGGCGAGTTGCTGGAAGGCATCTGTTCTTCGGGGCGGATCAGTTCCAGAAAGTGCATCTTGTGCCCACAGACCGAGCCCAGCCATGCCAGATGAGCAGGGTGACTGGCCTCGACGTCCAGCAAGTAGCAGGTCTTGGGGATCGCCCCCAGCAACTGGCTGATTTCGCATTCGGACACCCGGTGTGCATCGAACAGGCGGTTTTCAGCGTCCAGCCATTCATCTTCCAGCGTTGCCGATTGTCTGATCATCAGCCACGCCACTTGCGGCCAGTCGCTGAGTTCGCGAGACAGGCACTCGACCAGGCGTGCCGACAGATTTGCGTTGGAAATGATGATCACCCCGGTCTCCTGCGACACGGATTTCATCCATTGCGCTCGCTGTGAATCATTCGTCATGAACAGCCCCTTGCGGTCGATTGCGTCGCTCGTCTGGTCGGGTTGCAAAGCAGTAGTCGTGCCACCGGCCCAGGCTCTGTACGAAAAGTGGCTGCGCTCGCCGACTTTTCGTACAGAGCCTAACGTTCCCGTGTCGCCGGGGTCATAGGCTCAATGCTTTGCAATGCCGCACGGTGGTGGCTTGTGATTCAATACGCACCGGTTTTGTTTTTTCTACTTGCTCAAGGACTTTGATTTTGGCTGCTGGAAGCTTGCTTACCCTGCTTGACGACATTGCAACGCTGCTGGATGACGTGGCCTTGGCCACGAAAAAGACCGCAGGCGTGCTGGGTGATGATCTGGCGCTCAATGCGCAACAGGTGACCGGCGTATCCGCCGACCGTGAATTGCCGGTGGTCTGGGCCGTGGCCAAAGGCTCGTTGCTCAATAAAGCGATTCTGGTGCCTGCGGCGCTGCTGATCAGTGCCTTCGCCCCGTGGGGGATCTTGCCGTTGCTGATGATCGGCGGCGCGTTCCTGTGTTTCGAAGGCTTCGAAAAGATCGCCCACAAGTGGCTGCACAAGGAAAACGGTGAGGAACACGAACAGCGCAAGCAGGCCACGACCGATGCGTCGGTGGACATGGTCGCGTTCGAGAAGGAACGCATCAAAGGCGCGATTCGTACCGACTTCATTCTGTCGGCGGAAATCATCGTGCTGGCGTTGGGCGTAGTGTCGACACGGCCGTTCATGGATCAGGTCGGTGTGCTGGTCATAGTTGCGGTGCTGATCACGGTTGGCGTTTACGGGCTGGTCGCCGGTATCGTGAAACTCGACGACCTGGGGCTGCACTTGAAGAAAAGCGCCAGTTCATTCGCACAGAAACTCGGCGCTGGCCTGTTGTGGCTGGCACCGGTGCTGATGAAACTGCTGTCGATCCTCGGCACTGCCGCCATGTTCATGGTCGGTGGCGGGATCCTGGTCCATGGCCTGCCATTCGCCCACCATTGGGTCGAGGGCGTTACGGCAAGTGCGGCTGGTACTGTGGGTGGATTGTCGGTGATCGTGCCGACGCTGGTCGATGCGGTTGCGGGCATCATTGCCGGTGCGCTGCTGGTGTTGATCGTGACCTTTGCGGGTAAGGCGTGGAAGGCCGCCAGAGCCTGACACTGATCGTTCCTCAGGCTCCGTGTGAACTGTGGGAGGCGGCTTGCCGGCGATGGCGTCGACGCGGTGTATCAGAAAACCGCATCATCGTTCATCGCGGACAAGTCCGCTCCCACGCGCGCTATCAGAAGAACACTTTCACCAGCAGGCTCGCGGTGTTCTGGTCGGTATCGAAGGAGCTGGTGTCCTTGATGCCGTATTTGTTGGTCCAGTAGTCATACTCGATACCGACGTACAACTGACGCTCCGGGTAGTTGAGCGCTTTGCCCAGGTCGTATTTGATCTGCGGGTTGAAGTGCAGGTTGGAGTGGTACGTGCCGCGTGAGGTCTCGTCGTTGTCGACGACCCAGTCCATGAAACCGTCGATCAACACATCCGATTTGCCTACCGGAATGGTGTACGACCACACTGGCGTGATCTGCCACACGCCGTCGCCCGGGCGGTTGCCTTCGGTTTGGCGCTGATAGAAGTTGAGCTGGAAATAATCGAAGCCCGGAATCTTCAGGTCGAACGCGGGGCCGATCAGGTAAGACTCGTTATCGCCTTCGCCGAACTCGTAAGTGGCGGCCAGCAATACATCGGTGATCGGGCCGAACTCAAACTTCTGACCGAATATCTTGCCCATCGACAAACGTGGAGAGAACTCGCCGTAGTAGGTGTTATCGCCTGCATTTGCATCTTTCTTGCCGTTGTAGAAGATCTTGTCAACGAAGAAGAAGTTGTCGCCGTACTTCCAGCTGTCGGCATGTTCGAAGGTAAACGTCTGCTGGATATGCGGATTGACAGTGAAGTCCCGTCCATTGAGATAGGTCAGGCTATTGCTCTGCCACTGGAAAATATCTTCCGCCATGGCTGGCGCTGCGGCCAGCAGACTGCTGGCCAGTAACACGCTGGAAAGAGTACGGTTCATTCAGTGTATCCCTTGAGTTAGATCATGATGGTGCAGACCGGCGTTCTGAATGACGCCTTGTCCGGGGGTGTAATAATTTGTCTGTTTGGTCAGCTTTGAGTAGTTAGCAAGAGCTGCGCCAACTGCTGAAAAACAGCCGCAGTCATCCTTTAACCGACACCAGGATGTCGGTTTGAGCACTTTTCCATGGGCAACAGACGCGCGACCTGCCAGTCAGTGAGTTGGCTGGAGGGAAATGAGCAACGAGGTGTTCATTGATCGGTCGGTTTGCAGCGGCGGCGCAGGATACTGGCTCGCGCTCAAGGGCTCAAGTGCTCCAGCACAGGGCGGCTGGAGCGAAAACGGGGCGACATTCAGGTTGACTGTCGCCACGCTGACTCAATCCAGCCTCGCGCCTTGATCGATCCAGGCACCGACCAGCTCGCGCTCCTGCGGGGTCATCTGGGTGATGTTGCCCAGCGGCATGATCGGTGAGGTCACGGCCTGGGCCTTGATGCGTGGCGCCTGCTGCTGGATTTCCTGGGGCGTGTCGAACATCACGCCGGCAGGTGCAACACTGAACAACTGGCTGGTGGGTTTGGCCGAGTGGCAGACCGCACAGCGTTGCTGGATCACTTCGTTGACCTTACTGAACCCTGCACTGGCCACCTTGGCTGGCTCCGGCTGGGCAGGTGCGGCGACCGGTGTGGCGGGTTTCTCATCGGCGCGATGCCCGCCGACGGCGGTGCCGGGCAACGGTTGATAGACGATCTTGGTAACCTGATGTGGTTGCGCAGGGCCGGTGACGTACGCCAGGCACAGCATGCCCAGCGCGGCAACGGGCAAGGTCCAGGCGAAGCGATGGCTATCATGCCGGGTATTGAAGTAATGCCGCACCAAGACGGCCAGCAGCGCAATGCCTGCCAGAATCAGCCAGTTGTATTCGCTCCCGTACGTGCTCGGAAAGTGGTTGCTGATCATGATGAACAGCACCGGAAGGGTGAAGTAGTTGTTGTGCCGTGAGCGCAGCAGGCCTTTGGCGGGCAGGCTCGGGTCCGGGGTGCGGTTTTCCGCGATGGCGGCGACCAGCGCGCGCTGCGCCGGCATGATGATGCGGAACACGTTGCCGACCATGATGGTGCCCATGATCGCCCCGACATGCAGGTACGCGCCGCGTCCGCTGAACACCTGGCTGAAGCCATAGGCTGCTGCGACCAGCAGAACGAACAGAATCAGACCCAGCAGAGCAGGGCGCTTGCCCAGCGCCGAGTCGCACAGAAAACTGTAAATGAACCAGCCGACGAACAGTGAACCCAGTCCGATGTGCACGCCTTCCGCGCCCGACAGGCTGCTGCCCGGTGCCAGCAGGTACAACGTCGGGTTGGCATAGAACACCACGCACAACAGCGCCACGCCCGACAGCCAGGTTGAGTAAGCTTCCCATTTGAACCAGTGCAGGTTCTCCGGCATGGTCGGCGGCGCGAGCTTGTATTTCTCCAGATGATAGATGCCACCGCCATGGATGGCCCACAGATCCCCTGAGAGCCCGTCACGCGGGTTCTTGCGGTTGAGGTTGTTTTCCAGCCAGACAAAGTAGAACGATGCGCCGATCCAGGCGACGCCCACAATCATATGAATCCAGCGTACGCCGAGATTCAGCCATTCCATCAGATGTGCCTGCACGGTGTTTACCTGATACCTGTCACCACTTCACGGGTGCTCAGGCCCTTCCTGGGAGTCGGGATCGAGCACCATCAACGGGTGCTCTGCAAAGTAATGCTCATCGCAGTTGTTGCCGGTTCCACTGCGATCAACCACCAGGAAGTCATCCCGCTTTTCGATCGTCAGCACCGGATGGTGCCAGACGCCGCGATGGTAATTGACACCCTGCCTGCCGTTGGACACGAAGGCGCGGGTCAGCTCTGGTTCAGGTGCATCGCCAAGGGGCGCGACCACGATCAGAAAAGGATTGCCGAGCAGCGGTATGAACGCCTGAGTGCCCTGCGGATGTCGCTCCAGCATGGTGATGGTCAACGGCATCGGCAGCGCCTCGGCGCGGAAGATGCTGATGATCGCCTTGTCGTCCGGCTGCGCGGTCTCAACCTCGGCCAGACGATGAAAGCGCATGGTCGAACCGTTATTGATCATGAAATGATCGCTGCCATCGGTCTCGATCACATCACCGAACGGCGCAAAGGCTTCCTTGGTCAGCGGCTCGATTGTCAGTTTGCGCATGCGGGTTCTTCTTTATAGGGTTCGAGATGATCGTTCCTGTACGGGCACGGATGTGCGTTTATGCAAACGCCTATCGCGACACCTTGCCCAGCACCCGCAACCGGCTAACGCCGCCATCGGGAAAGACGTTCAGGCGGATGTGGGTGATCGGGCCAATGGCTTTGATCTGCTCGGCGAACGCGTGCTCAGCGTGCATGGTCAGCTTCTGGCTGGGCAGCAGTTCACGCCAGAACAGGCTCTGGGTTTCGATCTGGCTATCGGTGCCGCCCTTCACGAAAGCACCCTGGATCGAGCAACTGTCTGGGTAGTTGCCCTTGAAGTGCAGGGTGTCGACGATGACTTTTTCGACTTCGCCCGGATGCCCCAGCGCCACGATGACCCAGTCATTGCCCGGCGTGCGACGGCGAGCGGTCTCCCAGCCATCGCCCATGTTCACGCCACGGCCTGGATTGAGAATATTGCTCATGCTGCCGTAATGCTCGTCCGAACAGGCAATCGAGCGTCCGCCATTGAGCGCCGCCACCAGATCGATCTGCTCGCTGTCGCCGACCGTGGTCCAGTCGCGATGCGGCACGCCATGCACCCGCAGACGTGCGACGCCGCCGTCCGGATAGATGTTGAAGCGCAAGTGGCTGAACGGCTGATCGTGGCTGATCTCATGATAGTGATGGCTGTTGCCTTTCAGCTCCACCGACGGCAGCACTTCAGTCCAGGCGGTGTTCTCGTCGGGCTCGCCCGAGGCCAGAAAGCAGGCTTCCAGCGAGGCGGACGGCGGAAAATTGCCCGTGAAGAACGACGTGTCGATGTCCACGCCCTTTATGGTGCCTGCCACGCCCAGACGAATGACCGCACTGTCGTAACCTTCAAAACGCTTGCGACGCGATTCCCAGCCATCCATCCACTTGCCGTTGTCGTCGAACACGCCTTCCTTCCAGACCGCGGGTGTCGGCTGGAACAGGCGGTTGGCATCGGCGAACCAGTCGTCGGTCACGGACAGCACCTTTGTGCCCAGACGCGCATCAGCCAGATTCACGAACTTCTCGAACGGTGCGGCGTAAACTTTCATGCTTCTTGTCTGCCTTCTAAACGTTGGATGAGCGCAGCGCTTGAAGCGCCTGCAAACGGAACAGTGCGATGGTGTTGATCTCGGCCAGGGCGCAAGCGAACTCGGCCTCTGGTGAGTGATGGATGCGTTGTTCGAACGCCGCCAGGATCTTGTGCCTGTCGCTGCCCTTGACCGCCATGATGAACGGAAAGCCGAAGCGGGCCTTGTAAGCCTCATTCAACTCGGTGAAGCGTTGAAACTCCTCAGGCGTGCACAGGTGGATGCCGGCACCGGCCTGTTCATTGCTGCTGGCTTCGGTCAACTCCCCCTGGACGGCGGCCTTGCCCGCCAGATCCGGGTGAGCGTTGATCAGTGCCAATTGTTGCGCCTGCGTGGCATCGAGCAGGATATCGCTCATGCGCGCATGCAGGGTTTCGATGTGATCCAGTTCGGCATGCGCCCCGAGGTCATACGCCTGCTGCGCAACCCAGGGTGAGTGCTCGTAGATGTCTGCGAAGGTCGCAATGAAGGCTTCGCGACTCAGGCTCGAAGGCGTGAAGTTGGCAAAGGCGGTCATTGCGCAGCCTCGGCCTTGAAGGGGTGCTCGGCGTGCCAGTGACGGGCAATATCGACCCGGCGTGTGAACCACACCTGTTCATGGCCTTTGGCGTACTCGATGAACCGCTTGAGTGCGGCAAGGCGGGCAGGACGGCCGATCAGGCGACAGTGCAGACCGATGGAGAGCATCTTCGGAGCGTCCTCGCCCTCGGCGTAGAGCACGTCGAACGCGTCCTTGAGGTACTGGAAGAACTGCTCGCCGTTGTTGAAACCCTGCACTTGCGTGAAGCGCATGTCATTGGTGTCCAGTGTGTACGGGATCACCAGATGAGGCTTGCCGGTCGGATTGTTCGGCTCCCAATAGGGCAGGTCGTCGTCATAGGTGTCGCAGTCGTAGAGAAATCCGCCTTCCTCCATCACCAGCCGACGGGTATTAGGGCCAGTGCGGCCGGTGTACCAGCCCAGCGGACGTTCGCCGCTGATTTCGGTGAGGATGCGGATGGCCTGAAGCATGTGCTCGCGTTCCTGAGCCTCGTCCATGTTCTGGTAGTCGATCCAGCGGTAGCCGTGGCTGCAGATTTCATGACCGTCGGCGACCATGGCGCGGATCACGTCTGGATGACGTTGCGCGGCCATTGCCACGGCAAAGATCGTCAGCGGGATATCGAACTGCTTGAACAGCTTGAGAATGCGCCACACACCTGCGCGGCTGCCGTATTCGTAGAGCGATTCCATGCTCATGTTGCGCTGTCCCTGCAGCGGCTGCGCAGCGACCATTTCGGACAGGAAAGCTTCGGATTCCTTGTCGCCATGCAAGATATTGCGCTCGCCGCCTTCCTCGTAGTTCAGCACGAACGACAGTGCAAGACGCGCATTGCCCGGCCAGCGAGGGTGTGGCGGGTTGTTGCCATATCCGATCAGGTCGCGTGGGTAGTCGGCGCTCACTGCAGGCTTCCTTATGTGCGTGAAATCAGGTTCGGTACGAGCGCTTGCAAGCGTCTCGAGTGCGAGGATTGTATACAATTTAATTTTGAAATTGTAACCTCGCATGCCGTCATCATTCGCGATGCCTGCTGTGCGAAGAATCTGCGTAAACAATACAAGCAAGAAACCTGCCTGACTGGTCAGCTTAATCAGAAAAAACTGATGAATTTCCTTTGTTTCAATGATTCTGGTGTGGTCAGGCGCTATGTAGCGCCGTTACGATCCGCAAGGCCTGAAGCCCAGCGTGTACACGGTTTTTGAAAAGTGTCTTAATCGGTCGCATCCGCACAGCAGTCAGCACCTCGCTGGTGCAGTTTCGTCGCGATCCTCATGGCAAGGAGCAACGTCTTGGGAAAATTGACCACACACGTACTGGACGCAGCGCACGGCTGCCCCGGCGTCGCCATCGTCATCGAACTGTATCGCGTTGAAGGCGAGCAACTGCTCAAGGTTGCCAGCACGATCACCAACGCCGATGGCCGTTGCGACGCGCCGTTGCTGCAGGGCGATGGATATCGCTCGGGTGTCTACCAGTTGCACTTTCATGCAGGCGATTATTACCGGGCGCGAGGCGTGGTGTTGAATGAGCCGGCCTTTCTCGATGTGGTGGTGCTGCGTTTCGGCATTGATGCAGATCAGCCTCATTTTCACGTACCGCTGTTAATCTCGCCCTACAGCTACTCGACGTATCGGGGCAGCTGACACTCGCTTGCCCGCGCACACTGCGGGCTTTTTTCTGCGCGCCTTTCCGGTTTTGCCCTGTGTACAATGCGCCCGTTGCGACGCCGTCCTCCCTCCGCGCACGAGAGCTCATGAACGATCAGTCCCTGCCCCTCAATAAACCGATGCGACCTGCCAAGGCCAGCCAGAGTCTGACTCAGGATGACGTGGTCTATGCGCACATCTTCGACGCCATCCTTGAGCAGCGCCTGGCACCGGGCACCAGATTGAGCGAAGAGGCGTTGGGCGAGATTTTTGGCGTGAGTCGCACCATCATTCGTCGCGCCTTGTCGCGTCTGGGGCATGAAGGCGTCGTGTTGCTGCGGCCCAATCGTGGCGCGGTGGTTGCCAGCCCCAGTGTCGAGGAAGCCCGGCAGGTATTCTTCGCCCGGCGTCTGGTGGAAAAAGCCATCACCGAACTGGCTGTCGAGCACGCGACTGCCGAGCAACTGGCCCAATTGCGCCAGATGGTCAGCGATGAGCGCGACAGTTTTTCTCGTGGTGATCGTGGCGCGGGCATTCGGCTGTCCGGTGAATTTCACCTGCAACTGGCCGTTGCGGCCAGAAACGCGCCCTTGATCAGCTTTCAGCGCAGCCTGGTCTCGCAGACATCGCTCATCATTGCTCAGTACGAAACCGGCGACCGCACGCATTGTTCCTACGACGAACACAGCCAGTTGATCGACGCTATCGAAGCCCGTGACGCAGCACGGGCGGTCGAGTTGATGATGCATCACATGGATCACATCGACAGCAAGCTCAACCTGGACGAGGACGTGATCTCGGATGACTTGCAGGCTGTGTTCTCGCACCTGCTGGGCAAGAAAAAAACCAAATGACGCGTCAGCCTTTCTGCTGCCTCAGCGCCTGAGCCTGACGGTACAGGTACACGCTCAGGATCAGCCCGCTCAACGAGGCAAATGCGGCGAACAGGAAAATCGACACAAAGCCGAAACCCGCCGCAATGGCCCCGGCCAGTGGGCCGGTGATGCCCAGCGACAGGTCGATGAACAGTGAGTAGGCGCCTACGGCTGCGCCACGGCTGGAAGCGGGAACCAGGTTGACCGCCTCCACGCCCAGTGCTGGAAACACCAGCGAAAAACCGAATCCCGACAACGCCGCACCGGCCAGCGCCAGGCCTGGTGTGGGGGCCATCCATAACAGCAGCAGCCCCAGCGTCTCAACCGACAGGCAGACAATCGCCACGCGAAAGCCGCCCAGACGGTTGATCAGGTTGCCAAACAGCAGGCGCGCTGCGATGAAGCTGCCACCAAACAGGGTCAGGCACAGTGCGGCGTTGGGCCAGTGGTTGCTGGCGTAGTAAAGGGTGATGAATGTCGCGATGGTGCCGAACCCGATGCCGCCCAGTGCCAGCCCCATGCCGTGAGGAAAGACGCGTCCCAATACATGCATGAACGGCAGGCGCTCGCCGTGCACGATAGGCGCACCCGGCTTCTTCCAGGTCAGCAGCAGGCCGATTGCACACAGCAGCATGATGCTCACGCCCACGGTCCACAGGCCCAGTTCATTGACCATCCAGACGCCCAGCGGCGCTCCGATCGCCAGCGCGCCATAGCTGGCGATACCGTTCCAGGAAATGACTTTCGCAGTATTCTGCGCGCCCACCCGGCCGATGCCCCAGCCAATCGAGCCCGAACCCACCAGGCTTTCCGCGCTGCCCAGAATCACCCGACCGATCAACAGCACCACCAGACTCGCCATCGGCCACGCTTGCAGCCAGATCGGTACCAGCATGAATACGCCGCTCAGACCGCAACCCGCCAGGCCAAACTGGACGGCCTTCTTGCTGCCCATGTTGTCGATGATCCGGCTCGCCCAAGGCCGACTGACCAGTGTGGCCAGGTACTGCACGCTGATCACGAGGCCCGCCATCACCGCGCCAAAACCCAGGTCGCTGTGGACGTAACCGGGCAAGACGGCCAGTGGAATACCGATGTTCAGGTAGCCGATGAAGGTGAACATGACGATGGAGACCACCGTCAGCGTGACAGCCATCGGGGTTTGCGGTGCAGCGGTGTGTGTCTCGGGCATGGAGATAGGTTTCATTCTGGTAACGGAGGGACGTGGAGCGTTCGAGCCGTGCAACGGGAAAGCGTGCGGGAAATGCTTAGCAAGCTTTCGATAGGCTCATCATAACGGTGCATCGGGCGATGCAGGTAACAGATTGAAATAAAATCTGTGAGAAGGGGGGGGGGTCAGATCAAGGCTGGGCAGGCGCTACGAGTTGCGTGGTGACCAGTGCGGCCAGCGCGTTTTCCTGGGTGCCGAAACGTGCCAGCAGGGCTTGCTGTTTTTCCGGGCTCAGACGTGACCAGATCTCGATCATCTTTTCAGCGGTGCCGATCAGTGCGCTGGCCTGGGTTTCGGAGAAATCACTCATGAGGTTTTCTGTGTGCCTGTTCGCTGGTTTTCCAGGCGTATTGAAAATCGGCAGAACCGTTTTTCGATACGCCTGAA
This sequence comes from Pseudomonas triticifolii, assembly GCF_014358015.1. Lineage (GTDB taxonomy): Bacteria > Pseudomonadota > Gammaproteobacteria > Pseudomonadales > Pseudomonadaceae > Aquipseudomonas > Aquipseudomonas triticifolii. The sequence goes on from NZ_JACONV010000012.1 coordinate 124,794, forward strand.
AACAATCGCCTTCAGTCTTTGCTTCGGGCTTTCTGGCTGTCTTGAGCCGAGGGTGCTGCTTTCATTGCGGCAGCTTGACCAAGCTCTTGTTGAGCCAGGGTCGACTGCTGTGGTTCCTGTTGGCCTGGTGGGAAGTTAGGGATTTCATGCATCGTCATCGCTCCTCGCAAGGGGTTGCAGATAGAACCGTGCTTTAAAAAAGCCTGCGCAGGATAACCCACTGAAAATGACAATCCCGATATTTTTTTCAACTGATCGACCGAACGGCGAAACAAAAACGTGATTTCACTGTCCCGGCCGGATGATTTGGCAGCAGATATTCGCGGACAAGTCTGCCCACCAGCCAAACTCAGCAGGTGGGAGCGAGCTTGCTCGCGAAGGGGCAAATGGCCCTTGCACAAATAGTGTGCCTGGCATCAACGATCAGCCTTCACTCCTTGCAAACCGCAGCAATCGCCTGCGCCAGTTGATCCAGACGGCTGGCATCGATCCCCGCCATGTTGGCCCGTCCATCGCTGACCATGTACACGCTCTGCTCGTCACGCAGGCGTTTGACCTGATCGCCCGTGATGCCGGTATAGGAAAACATCCCGCGTTGCAGCGCAATGTGGGCAAAGTGCTCGCCCAGGCCCAGCGGGGTCAAGGCTTCGAGCAGTCCGCTGCGCAATTGCGCCACACGCTGACGCATCTCCTCGACTTCGTCAGCCCACAGACTTTTGAGTGCCGGGTCACCCAGAATTTCTGCCACGACGGCGGCGCCATGATCTGGCGGGTTGGACCACAGGTTGCGCGCGATGCTTGCCAGCTGGCTGCGTACATCGAGCAGCTTTTGTGCATCGTCGGTGCAGACAATCAGCGCGCCGGTACGCTCGCGGTATAAACCGAAGTTCTTCGAACACGAACTGGTGATCAGCAGTTCTGGCAGTTCTTCGGCAAACAGGCGGACGGCCCACGCGTCTTCTTCCAGACCGTCACCGAACCCTTGGTAGGCAAAATCGATCAGGGGCAGCAAGTCGCGTTTTTTCACAATCGCCAGCACTTCGCGCCAGTCGTCATGCGACAGATCAAAGCCGGTCGGGTTGTGGCAGCAGGCGTGCAGCAGCACCACGTCGCCGTGCGGTATCTGGCGTAAGGCGTCCAGCATGCCGTCGACGTTAAGACGGTTATCGCTGCCGACATACGGGTAATGGCTTACTGTCAGGCCCACCTTGTTGAAGATGGTTTCATGCAGCGGCCACGTCGGGTCGCTCAGCCAGATGCCCTTGCCGGGCAGGCACTGGGCGATGAAGTCCGCCGCAAGACGTAACGCGCCCGTGCCGCCCGGTGTCTGGGTCGCACCGGCGCGCCGGGTCTTGATGAGCGGCGAATTACCGCCCAGCACCAGTTCGCTGATCAGCGTACCGAAGCGCAGATCGCCATGGCTGCCGATGTAGGTCTTGGTCATCTGTCTGTCGACCAGGCGCTGCTCGGCAGCTTTCACGGCGCGCGGCACCGGAGTCTGGCCGTGTGAATCCTTGTAGACACCCACGCCCAGATCGAACTTGTCAGGACGGGTGTCGTTGGCATACGCCTCGATCAGGCCCAGAATCGGATCGCCTGGTACACGCTGGATGTCCCTGAAATGCATTATTTGCGTCCCTCGGCGTCTTTGGCCACCTCGTCGGTCCGGGCAGCCATGATGAAGTCGTTACGGTGCAACCCTTTGATTGAGTGGCTCCACCAGGTCACGGTCACTTTGCCCCATTCAGTCAGCAGGCCCGGGTGGTGACCTTCGGCTTCTGCAATGTCGCCGACCGCATTGGTAAAGGCCAGCGCAAACTTGAAATTCTTGAACACAAAGACTTTTTCCAGCTGCATGACGCTGTCGCGCACCTCGATGTTCCAGTCCGGGATCTGCTTGAGCAGCGCCGGCAATTCGGCTTCGTCGACTTGCGGGGCATCGGCGCGGCAGGCTTCGCAGTGGGCTTGATTGAGTGTAGTCATGAACGGATTCCTTTTGGACGCATAGCCGTCAGTCGATTAGACGATCAGGCCGCGTGGTTTTTGGTTTTAGGCGCAAATTTAGGTGCATGCAGACCCATCTGCATGCCGCGCTCGACCAGACCCATGATGTCCTCCTGCGCCAGATCGAACAGGCGCTTGAGGTCGGGCAGGACAAAGTACACCGGTTGCAGGATGTCGATGCGATAAGGCGTGCGCATTGCTTCGAGTGGGTCGAAGTGCTGGTGTTCCGGCGCGGACGACAGGCTGTACACCGCTTCCTTGGGCGAGGACAGAATGCCGCCACCATAGATCCTGCGTCCTTGCGGCGTGTCCACCAGGCCGAATTCGATGGTCATCCAGTACAGGCGGGCCAGGTACACCCGTTGTTCCTTGGTCGCGCTCAGGCCGAGCTTGCCGTAGGTGTGGGTGAATTCGGCGAACCACGGATTGGTCAGCAGCGGGCAGTGGCCGAAGATCTCGTGAAAGATGTCGGGCTCCTGCAGGTAGTCGAGTTCTTCTTCGGTGCGAATGAACGTCGCCACCGGGAAGCGTTTGCTGGCCAGTAGCTCGAAGAAGGTCTGGAACGGAATCAATGCGGGTACACGCTCGACCTGCCAGCCAGTGGTGGCAGCCAGCACGGTGTTGATTTCGCCCAGTTGCGGGATGCGGTCATGAGGCAGGCCGAGTTGCTCGATACCGTCCAGGTATTCCTGACAGGCGCGGCCTTCGATCACCTTCATCTGGCGAGTGATCAGGGTGTTCCAGACCGCGTGTTCGGCGGCCGGGTAATCGATGAAACCCTGCGCGTCGGGCTCGCGCGCTACGTAGTTCGTCTGGGCCATGGGTGTCTCCTGAAGAGCACTGTTATTTTTATAAAGCGGCTTGTGTCGCCATTGCCATGGCCCAGAAATAGCGCAAATCCTCTGCGGCGTCAGCGCGATTCCGTGTCCAGCATCAGGCGTTTGGGTTTGCATGCGTAACGAAATCTTTACGCGCGGTGCGGCTTCCAGACAAAATACGGCTTTGCGAGCGCGCCATTGCGTTGGGCTGTCACGTATTGTTGACGCTAGACTTTTATCAATAACAAAAATATCCACGCCGAGAGGGCTTACCCCCATGCGCATCAAGGTCCATTGCCAGAATCGCGTCGGCATTCTTCGCGACATTCTTGATCTGCTGGTTGCCTATGGCGTCAACGTGGCCAGGGGCGAGGTGGGCGGTGAGCATGGCGACGCGATCTATCTGCACTGCCCGAACCTGATCAACCTGCAGTTCCAGGCGCTGCGCCCCCGGTTCGAAGCGATCACCGGCGTGTTCGGCGTCAAGCGGGTCGGGCTGATGCCCAGCGAGCGCCGCCACATGGAACTGAATGCTTTGCTGGGTGCTCTGGAATTTCCGGTGTTGTCCATTGATATGGCTGGCGCCATCGTCGCCGCCAATCGGGCTGCCGCTCAATTGCTGGGCGTGCGGGTCGATGAAGTGCCTGGCATCCCGTTGTCGCGTTATGCCGAAGATTTCGACCTGCCGGCGCTGGTGCGTGCCAACAAGTCACGCATCAATGGCCTGCGCATCAAGGTGCGCGGCGATGTGTTTCTGGCCGATATCGCGCCGTTGCAGTCCGAGCACGACGACAGCGAGGCGATGGCTGGCGCGGTACTGACCCTGCACCGGGCCGATCGGGTCGGCGAGCGCATCTACCACGTGCGCAAGCAGGAGCTGCGCGGTTTCGACAGCATCTTTCAGAGTTCTAAGGTCATGGCTGCGGTGGTGCGTGAGGCGCGGCGCATGGCACCGCTGGACGCGCCGTTGCTGATCGAAGGCGAGACCGGAACCGGCAAGGAGCTGCTGGCTCGCGCCTGTCACCTGTCCAGCCCGCGTGGGCAGTCGCCGTTGATGGCGCTCAACTGTGCAGGGCTGTCCGAGTCAATGGCCGAGACCGAGCTGTTTGGCTACGACCCCGGTGCGTTCGAGGGCGCGCGTATTGAAGGCCGGTTGGGGCTGCTGGAGCTCACGGCAGGTGGCACGCTGTTTCTCGATGGAGTCGGCGAGTTGAGCGCACGCATGCAAGCCAAGTTGCTGCGCTTCATTCAGGACGGCTGCTTTCGCCGTGTGGGCAGCGACGAAGACATGTATCTGGATGTGCGGGTGATGTGTTCGACACAAGTCGATCTGTCTGAACTCTGTGCCAAGGGTGTCTTTCGGCAAGACCTCTACCACCGGCTTAATGTGCTGACGCTGCACATCCCGCCGCTGCGTGAATGCCTGGATGGTTTGACGCCTCTGGTTGAGCACTTTCTTGATCAGGCCAGTCGCCAGATCGGCTGCGCATTGCCAGGCATCGCGCCTGCTGCCTTGAAACGCCTCAGTCAGTACCATTGGCCGGGCAATGTAAGGCAACTGGAAAACGTGTTGTTCCAGGCTGTTTCGTTGTGCGACGGCGTTCAGGTACAGGCCGAACATATCCGGTTGCCTGATTATGGCGTGCGGCAAACATTAACTGACGTGTCTCTGGATGGCGGGCTTGACGCTATTGTGGGTCGGTTTGAAAAGTCGGTACTCGAACAACTGTATGCGCAATACCCCAGCAGTCGGCAATTGGGTAAACGGCTGGGTGTTTCACATACAACCATTGCCAACAAGTTGCGCGATTACGAACTGGGCAGGCCAGTTGAATAGCGCGATGCGTCCACCGAAGAGCGTAATGGCCTGACGAAGCAGAAGGCGCCCCGCATCAATGAAGTGCGAGGCGTCGCGCCCATCGAGCGGGTATCAGCCGTTGCTGCAGCCGTTGCCCATGACCTGGTAACCCATGATGTGCTGCTTGCCCTGAGAGTCTTCATACACCATGCGGGCCGGTACGACCTGACAGATGTCGGGGATCTTGCTGATGGAAATGACCCTGGCAATATCCAGATGAGTGCCGTAGGTATATTGCTCGACGCGTGCCTGTTGCGCGGCGACTTTGGTTTGCGATTCTTCGGCCATGGCCAGTGTGCTGAGACCGCAAAGTGCCAGAATCGCGAGGGAAGCTTTCATTGCTGTTTACCTTCTTGAGTGCGAGCGAATGCGCCTGACGAATAATCGAGTTCAGGGAACATTACGAGGGATTGATTAAATAACCGGGCCTGTGTGGGGGCGTCTGGTAGTTGCCGTGTTGGCGGAAGTGATTCTAAGCTTCTGACAGCGCGACATATATAAAGGCTTTTGATAAGCCTTTTCATCGAAATGGTAACAATCATCCGGTAGTGCCGGTGGTCGAGCCAGGCTTGAAGGGATGCGCCTCACGATCCTGGCCGGTAAGACCAACGTCGAATGGTCCTGTCAGGTGGGGCGGGATACAACGGAGTCATAAAACAACAACTATCCACCGAGGTAACCAAGATGAGTGCAGCTTCCCTGTACCCCGTCCGCCCAGAAGTCGCAGCGACTACGCTGACGGATGAGGCAACCTACAAGGCCATGTACCAGCAGTCGGTGGTCAACCCCGATGGCTTCTGGCGTGAGCAGGCCAAGCGCCTCGACTGGATCAAGCCCTTCACCCACGTCAAACAGACGTCCTTCGACGATCACCGTGTCGATATCAAGTGGTTCGCTGATGGCACGCTGAACGTTGCCTACAACTGCCTGGACCGTCATCTGGAAGAGCGCGGCGACAGCATTGCGATCATCTGGGAAGGCGACGACCCTTCCGAGCATCGTGAAATCACCTACCGCGAACTGCACGCCGAAGTCTGCAAGTTCGCCAACGCCCTGCGTGGCCAGGACGTGCACCGCGGCGATGTGGTGACTATTTATATGCCCATGATTCCCGAGGCTGTGGTCGCCATGCTGGCGTGCGCCCGGATCGGTGCGATTCACTCGGTGGTGTTCGGCGGCTTCTCACCGGAAGCGCTGGCTGGCCGCATCATCGATTGCAGTTCCAAAGTCGTGATCACCGCTGACGAAGGTTTGCGTGGCGGCAAGAAAACCCCGCTGAAGGCCAACGTCGACCGTGCCCTGACCAACCCTGAAACCAGCAGCGTGCAGAAGGTCATCGTCTGCAAGCGCACGGGCGGCGAGATCGAGTGGAACCGTCATCGTGACATCTGGTATCACGCGCTGCTGGAAGTGGCATCGAGCACCTGCGCACCCAAGGAAATGGGCGCTGAAGAATCCCTGTTCATCCTTTACACCTCCGGTTCCACCGGCAAGCCCAAAGGTGTGCTGCACACTACGGCCGGCTACCTGCTTTACGCAGCACTGACCCACGAGCGCGTATTCGACTACAAACCGGGTGAGGTCTACTGGTGCACGGCGGACGTGGGCTGGGTCACAGGCCACAGTTATATCGTCTACGGCCCGCTGGCCAATGGCGCTACCACGCTGTTGTTCGAAGGTGTTCCGAACTACCCGGACATTACCCGTGTGTCGAAAATCATCGACAAGCACAAGGTCAACATTCTTTACACCGCGCCGACTGCCATTCGCGCCATGATGGCCGAAGGCACGCGTTCGGTCGAAGGTGCAGATGGTTCCAGCCTGCGCCTGCTGGGTTCGGTGGGTGAGCCAATCAACCCAGAGGCCTGGGGCTGGTACTACGACACCGTCGGCAAGAAAAACTGCCCGATCGTCGACACCTGGTGGCAAACCGAAACCGGCGGCATCCTCATCAGCCCGCTGCCGGGTGCGACCGCGCTCAAGCCAGGTTCGGCGACGCGTCCGTTCTTCGGCGTGATTCCGGCGCTGGTGGACAACCTAGGCAACCTGATCGAAGGTGCGGCTGAAGGCAATCTGGTGATTCTCGATTCCTGGCCAGGTCAGTCGCGCTCGCTGTATGGCGACCATGATCGCTTCGTTGATACCTACTTCAAGACCTTCCGTGGCATGTACTTCACCGGTGACGGCGCGCGTCGCGACGAGGACGGCTACTACTGGATCACCGGCCGTGTGGATGACGTGCTCAACGTGTCCGGCCACCGCATGGGCACTGCCGAGATCGAAAGCGCGATGGTCGCGCACCCCAAAGTCGCCGAAGCGGCGGTGGTCGGGGTGCCGCACGATCTGAAAGGGCAGGGCATCTACGTCTACGTCACGCTCAATGCCGGTGAAACGGCTGATGATGCGCTGCGCGTCGAACTGCGCAACTGGGTGCGCAAGGAAATCGGTCCGATTGCCTCGCCTGACTTCATCCAGTGGGCACCCGGCCTGCCGAAGACCCGCTCGGGCAAGATCATGCGCCGCATCCTGCGCAAGATCGCGACCGGCGAGTATGACGCACTGGGCGATATTTCCACCCTGGCCGATCCGGGTGTCGTGCAGCACCTGATCGAGACCCACAAGGCCATGAGCGCTGCCTGACAGGCAGTCCTGCCTCTCTCTGGCCCATTCCCGCGCGCCCGCGCGGGAATGCCTCTCTCAGCCTTCCGCGTCTTCAATATTTACGTCAGCCGAGTCATCTGGACCCGTGTGGGCATGATCGGTGTTGCGGCGGACTTTAGTGATTACTCCTGTTCCGCGCCCATCGTTCTACACAAGTCCTGCTGCAACCAAGGGGCTGTGGGAGGCGGGGGGGGGGGGGGGGGGGGGGGGGG
>NZ_JACONV010000013.1 GCF_014358015.1 Pseudomonas triticifolii
CACTTCCGTTATACCGTTTCGCCCCCTCAATATTCCATTCGGCGTGCACGAGCATGCCAAAGCACCACAGTGCCGCATTACCTGTGCGGAATGTGTCCCCCGGCCCATCAGCGGTGTAGAATCGACCATATTCATCGCCAGTCATCCCCCGGCGGGTTTATGAGCTCAGGCCGAGCACACGGTGATCCCGTGGTTTTCGGTTTCTTCGCTGCACCCGGTCACTGCCGTTTGCAAGCGACGTCAATAGAAGCTCACTCCCTTCCTGATCAGCCTTATTTTGCCGGAGTGCTCCAATGCCTGATTACCGCTCGAAAACGTCCACCCACGGCCGCAACATGGCCGGCGCCCGTGCCCTCTGGCGCGCCACGGGCATGAAAGACGAAGATTTCAAGAAACCGATCATCGCCATTGCCAACTCCTTTACCCAGTTCGTGCCTGGCCATGTCCACCTTAAGGACATGGGCCAACTGGTTGCCCGTGAAGTCGAGCGCGCCGGTGGTGTGGCCAAGGAATTCAACACCATTGCGGTGGATGACGGCATCGCCATGGGCCATGACGGCATGCTGTATTCGCTGCCGAGCCGCGAGATCATCGCCGACTCCGTGGAATACATGGTCAATGCTCACTGCGCCGACGCCATCGTGTGCATCTCCAACTGTGACAAGATCACCCCCGGCATGCTGATGGCCTCATTGCGCCTCAACATCCCGGTGATCTTCGTGTCCGGCGGGCCGATGGAAGCGGGCAAGACCAAGCTGGCCAGTCACGGGCTGGATCTGGTCGATGCCATGGTGATCGCCGCTGACCCGACAGCCAGCGATGAAAAAGTCGCCGAGTACGAGCGCAGCGCCTGCCCGACATGCGGTTCGTGCTCGGGCATGTTCACAGCCAACTCGATGAACTGCCTGACCGAAGCGCTGGGCCTGGCCTTGCCGGGCAATGGCTCGGCACTGGCCACTCACAGTGATCGTGAGCAACTGTTCCTGCAGGCGGGCCGCACCATCGTCGACCTGTGCAGGCAGTACTACACCCACAACGATGACTCGGTGCTGCCACGCAACATCGCCAACTTCAAGGCGTTCGAGAACGCCATGACGCTGGACATCGCCATGGGCGGCTCGACCAACACCATCCTGCACTTGCTGGCCGCAGCCCAGGAAGCCGAGATCGACTTCGACCTGCGCCACATCGATCGCCTGTCCCGCAAGGTGCCGCAGCTCTGCAAGGTCGCCCCGAACATCCAGAAGTACCACATGGAAGACGTGCACCGCGCAGGCGGCATCTTCAGCATCCTGGGCGAGCTGGCCCGTGGCGGCCTGCTGCACACCGACCTGCCGACCGTGCACAGCAAGACCCTGGCCGAAGGCATCGCCAAGTGGGACATCACCCAGACCACCGATGAAGCGGTTCACACCTTCTTCAAGGCAGGCCCTGCCGGCATCCCGACGCAGACCGCGTTCAGCCAGTCGACCCGCTGGGACAGCCTGGATGACGACCGTGAAAACGGCTGCATCCGCAGCGTCGAGCACGCCTACTCGCAGGAAGGCGGTCTGGCCGTGCTCTACGGCAACATCGCGCTGGATGGTTGCGTGGTGAAAACCGCAGGTGTCGACGAGTCGATCCATGTCTTCGAAGGCAACGCCAAGATCTTCGAAAGCCAGGACAGCGCCGTGCGCGGGATCCTTGCTGACGAAGTGAAAGCTGGCGATATCGTGATCATCCGTTACGAAGGCCCGAAAGGCGGTCCGGGCATGCAGGAAATGCTCTACCCGACGTCGTACCTGAAATCCAAAGGTCTGGGCAAAGACTGTGCACTGCTCACCGACGGACGTTTCTCGGGTGGCACCTCGGGCCTGTCCATCGGCCACGCGTCGCCTGAAGCTGCGGCCGGCGGCGCAATCGGTCTGGTGCGCGATGGCGATAAAGTGCTGATCGACATTCCGAACCGCTCGATCAACCTGTTGATCGACGACACGGAAATGGCTGAGCGCCGTGCCGAGCAGGACAAGAAAGGCTGGAAGCCGGTCGAAGTACGTCCGCGCAAAGTCACCACCGCTCTCAAGGCCTACGCCCTGCTGGCGACCAGCGCCGACAAGGGTGCGGTACGTGACAAGGCATTGCTGGACAAACTGGTGCCATAAAGCAACGTCGCTCACACAAAAAGCCCGGCAGAGATGCCGGGCTTTTTGTTGGGCGTGTGTGCCATCAAGCGCGGACGCAGAGCGCAGCCGCGATCACATTCGACTCACTGAATCTCGTCCGGCTTGACGATGACCCAGTTCTTGTCGGCTGTCACCGGCAAACCTTCCTTGGCCTGGGCCTCGGCGTTTTTGGTCATCATGCCGTTAAGCTGGGTCATGTACTTGTCTTTGCGGTTGATCCACAAGTGCACGCCGCCTTTGCTGACGTCAACGCTGTGGAACAGCATGTAGCCATCGCTCGTCGGGGTGTCGCCGCCAACCAGTACCGGTTTTTTCCACTGATCGATATAAGTCAGGATCGCCGCTTGCTTGCCAGCCATCCAGGTGGCCGGGGTCCACAGGTACGGGGTCAGTTCCAGGCCCATGTTGCTTTTCGCATCATATTTGCCTGCCGTGATCTGTTTGCGCGCGGTGGTCAGCTCACCGGTTTTTTTGTCCTTGAGCAGCAGCGATACGCCAATCACGTTCTCCGGTTTGACGTTGTAGCCGTACTTGGGATCAGAGGCGACCATGCGCACCAGCTCTTCGGATGCAGCGGTCATGACGTAGACGTCGATGCCGTTTTCCATCAGCTTTTTGTACAACTCGGTTTGCCCGGTGAATACGCGCGGCGGCTCGACGTTGAGCTGCTTAACGGTATCGCCATCGTAATAGGTGGCCGGGATCGGCTTGCCGAGCGCCATCAGCTCGTCTACGTAGCCTTTGAGCTCCTGCAGGGTGAAGCCGGAAAACACCTGAGCGACCCATGGGTAGCAGACCATGTCGTCCAGCTCACACAGACGATAGTAATAACTGAACAGGCTTTCCTTGTGCTCGGCAGTGTCTTTGAACGGGATCAGCTTCAGCGAAGGGTCGAGCTTCTCGCGGGTAATCAGGCCTTTGTTTTCCATGTAGGGCAGCAGCGACTCTTCGAGGTCGAAGCGGTAGCTGGTGTTGTCCATGTCGAAGACGGCGTAGTTACCCTTGTTCGCGTTGGCCGCGATCATCGCATCGAGTGCTTTCGCGGCAGGCTCGGGCCAGTGCTTCAGTTCAGTGGCGGCGAAAGCCTGGCCGGCAAGCCCGACGCAGAGCGCAGCAATCAGCATTTTTGGCGCGAGTTTCATAGGCGAAGTCCCCTTCTTGAAAATTTGAAGGGTCAGACCGTAACAAAATATTGTGAACACAAAAGTGCGTCAGCGACCTTTGAGGCGTTAGAAGACGTCATTTGCCCCACTGATCACGACAGCAAAACCAAAAACGACACTTTCGTGACATTTTGTTTGCTGTCGCCCCATCACTCAAAAATCAAACCCGCTCCCACACCTCGAAGGCGTAGGCAGGCTTGTCTTCGACAGCGGCATTTTCAGTATTGGAAACCAGCTTCCACTGCGCCGGATCGAACTCGGGAAACCAGGCATCGCCCTCCGGGCTCAGCGCCACCCGGGTCAGGTACAGACGATCGGCCTGATCCAGGCCTTGAGCGTACAACTGCGCGCCGCCAATGAGCATGACTTCATCCACGCCCTGCTCGTGCGCCCACTCTTCAGCGCGCTTCACCGCGGCGTCGAGTGAAGAGAACACCTCAGCCCCTTCAAGCTGAAGGTCCGGCTGGCGACTGACCACCAGGTTCAGGCGACCGGGCAACGGCCGACCCAAAGAATCCCAGGTCTTGCGGCCCATGATGATCGGCTTGCCGAGGGTCGTCGCCTTGAAGTATTTGAAGTCCCCCGGCAAATGCCAGGGCATGGAATTGTCGACGCCGATCACTCGGTTTTCACCAAGGGCGGCAATCAGGCTGAGGGGGAGATGAGTTGTCATGGTGCGAGGATATCAGAGCGCGCCCGGCAAGCCACTGAACTGTTACACGCCGTGCTCAGTCCCATGACAGCGGTTATGCTCACCGCTGAATTCATTGAAGAGACGCCGTGTGACTGCGCTGACACCACTCGATATCCTTTGGCTGACCGAAGCTGTGCGCCTGCGTGAACAACAGGCGGGCACGCTGGACGATCAGGAAGCCAACCGCCGCGCCCGCGCTGCCGAGGGCGACCTCACGACCCGCATCACTCATCGCGCCTTATGGCTCGCGGAGCGCGACGGGATGGTTGCCGCGCTGCATCACTGGAAACAGGGTGCGCGACTGGCGCTGATGGCGCTGGCCGTACTGGCCATCATGAGCGGCACAGGGCTGGCCTTCGCCGCGATGGGCGACGGGCAGACGCCTGTGAATGTGTTCTGGGCATTGGGCAGCCTGCTCGGGCTGAACCTGATCCTGCTGATCAGCTGGGCGCTGGGCCTGGTCTTTGCCGGACGCAATAACAGTGGGCTCGGCCGCCTCTGGCTGTGGCTGAGCGAAAAGCTCGCCCGCGACGCCCAGGCCGCGCAGCTCGCACCGGCGCTGATCCTGCTGTTACAGCGCAAACGCCTGAATCGCTGGGCGCTGGGTCTTATGGTCAACAGCCTGTGGCTGATCGCCCTGCTCAGCGCACTGGTTGTGCTGTTGATGCTGATGTCGACGCGGCGTTATGGCTTTGTCTGGGAGACCACCATCCTGAGCAGCGACACCTTCGTCAACCTGACCCAGACCTTGAGCACGATTCCGTCGTGGCTGGGTTTCAGCGTGCCGGACGAATCCATGATCCGCGCCAGCGGCAACGGCGCACTGAGCATCGAAAATGCCCGTCAGGCCTGGGCGGCCTGGCTGGTCGGCGTGCTGCTGGTCTACGGCATCGTTCCACGTCTGCTGCTGGCCGCGTTTTGTCTATGGCGCTGGAAGCGTGGCAAGGCTGCGCTGCAACTGGATCTCGAACTGCCCGACTACCTCGAACTGCGCGAGCGACTGATGCCCAGCAGCGAGCGCCTGGGCGTCAACGACGCCGAGCCGGCGTTGATGCATCAGGTTCAGCGTGAGGCAGGGACCACCCAAAGCGACGGCGCCTTGCTGGTGGCCATCGAGCTGGATGATCAACAGGTCTGGCCGCCGCACATGCCCGCTGGCGTCGCCAACGCAGGCGTACTGGACAGCCGCGAATCCCGACACAAACTGCTGGAACAACTGACTCAATACCCGCCCGCACGCCTGTTGATTGCCTGTGATCCGCGCCGCTCGCCGGACCGTGGCAGCCTTGCGCTGATTGCAGAGCTGGCGCGCTGCGCAGGCGCGACCCGCGTCTGGTTGCTGCCTGCGCCTGCCGGACAGGCTCTGGACCCCGAACGTCTGGATGACTGGCACGTCGCACTGGATCAATTGCAATTGCCATGGGCAGACAGCACGCCCATGAGCTGGCTGGAGACAGGCCATGAGTGAAGCGCACACACCCGCAGCCATCAAGCTGGCAGTGGTCGGACACACCAACGTGGGCAAGACCTCGTTGCTGCGGACCCTGACAGGCGACGTCAGCTTTGGCGAAGTCTCCCATCGACCCAGCACGACAAGGCACGTTGAGGGTGCCCGCCTCTCAGTGGACGGCCAGGCGACGGTCGAGCTGTACGACACGCCCGGTCTGGAAGACGCCATTGCCCTCCTCGATTATCTGGAGCGTCTGGATTGCCCTGGCGAACGGCTGGATGGTCCGGCGCGACTGATGCGTTTTCTGGAAGGCAGCGAGGCACGACAACGCTTCGAGCAAGAAGCCAAGGTACTGCGACAGTTGCTCGATTCAAACGCGGGGCTTTATGTGATTGATGCCCGCGAACCGGTGCTGTCCAAATACCGCGATGAGCTGGCGGTGCTGGCCAGTTGTGGCAAGCCGTTGCTGCCGGTCCTCAACTTCGTCAGTGCGCAGCAGCATCGCGAACCGGAATGGCGCGAAGCGCTCTCGCGTCTCGGCCTCCATGCGCTGGTGCGTTTCGACAGCGTCGCACCGCCGGAAGACGGCGGGCGGCGTCTCTATGAGAGCCTGGCGCTCATGCTGGAAGGCGCGCGCCCGCAGTTGGAACGCCTGATTCAGGACCAGGAAAAACAGCGCCAGGCCAAGCGCCACAGCGCGGCACGCCTGATCGCGGAAATGCTGATTGATTGCGCGGCCTGTCGGCGCAGCGTCGAGACCACTCCAGATCAAGAGAAACGAGCTGTAGAGGCACTGCGTCAGGCGGTTCGTCAGCGTGAACAACAGTGCGTCGAGGCGCTGCTCAAGCTGTATGCGTTTCGCAAGGATGACGTGACCGCCAGCGATTTGCCATTGATGGATGGCCGCTGGGGCGACGACCTGTTCAACCCGGAAACCCTCAAACTGATGGGCGTGCGCGTCGGTAGTGGCGTGGCGGCAGGCGCTGCGGCAGGCGCTGGCGTCGACCTGATGGTCGGCGGTGTCACCCTGGGCGCTGCTGCGCTGGTCGGCGCGATTGCTGGCGGTGCCCTGCTGACCGCACGTAGCTATGGCGGACGTCTGCTCGGCAAACTCAAAGGGCATCGAGAGCTGACCGTCGATGACGCCGTGCTGCGCGTGCTGGCGTTACGTCAAAATCATTTGCTGGTTGCGCTGGGCGTTAGAGGCCATGCGGCGATCAACCGCATCGAACTGACCACCCCGCAAGACACGACCTGGCGCAAGGGCAAACTGCCAGAGCCCCTGTCACGCTCCCGCGCCCACCCGCAATGGTCATCGCTCAATCCCCGTGCGCGGCTGAATCAGGCCGAAAGGCAGGAAGCGATTGATGAGTTGGCGGGGGTGATTTTGCGGGAGTGATCCTTTGCACTGCATTGCCTAGCAGCAAACACATCCCAGTGGGAGTGAGCTTGCTCACGAAGAGGCTGGTTCATCCGCTGAAATAGAGGCGTGCGAACGATGGCTTTCGCGAGCAAGCTCGCTCCCACAAAGTGTTGAACGTGTACACACGGGACTGTGAGAGGCGGCTTGCCCGCGATGGCGTCAGTTCAGCAATCATAAAAAAACCCGCATCTCTGCGGGTTTTTTATTGCCTCAAGGAATCAACCCTTGAACACGTCATCCACGCTGGTCAGCGGGTAGTGTTTCGGATACGGCAGCGTGGCCACGCCGCTTTCGATGGCGGCTTTTGCGACTGCGTCGGCGATCAGGCCAAGCAGGCGAGTGTCCATTGGTTTCGGGATGATGTACTCACGACCGAATTCCAGTTTGATGCCGCCGTAGGCGTCGCACACTTCCTGAGGAACAGGCAGCTTGGCCAGTTCGCGCAGGGCGTTGGCTGCAGCAATTTTCATTTCTTCGTTGATGCGCTTGGCGCGAACGTCCAGAGCACCACGGAAGATGAACGGGAAGCCCAGCACGTTGTTGACCTGGTTCGGGTAGTCCGAACGGCCGGTGGCCATGATCACGTCGCTGCGAGTGGCGTGAGCCAGTTCCGGGGAGATTTCCGGATCAGGGTTCGAGCAGGCGAACACGATCGGATCCTTGGCCATCAGGTTCAGGTTTTCCGGGCTCAGCAGGTTCGGACCGGACAGACCCACGAACACGTCAGCGCCATCCAGCGCATCGGTCAGGGTGCGCTTGTCGGTCGCATGTGCGAAGACAGCCTTGTACTGGTTCAGGTCGGTACGGCCGGAGTGGATCACGCCGGTGCGGTCGACCATGAAGATGTTCTCGATCTTCGCGCCCATGCTCACCAGCAGCTTCATGCAGGAGATGGCAGCAGCGCCTGCGCCCAGGCAGACGATCTTCGCGGAATCGAGGGTCTTGCCGACGATTTCCAGGGCGTTGATCATGCCGGCTGCGGTCACGATAGCGGTGCCGTGCTGGTCATCGTGGAAAACCGG
This sequence comes from Pseudomonas triticifolii, assembly GCF_014358015.1. Lineage (GTDB taxonomy): Bacteria > Pseudomonadota > Gammaproteobacteria > Pseudomonadales > Pseudomonadaceae > Aquipseudomonas > Aquipseudomonas triticifolii. The sequence goes on from NZ_JACONV010000013.1 coordinate 7,915, forward strand.
GATGTCGCACTGTTCGATCAGCGCTTTCTCGATTTCAAAGCACTCGGGTGCCTTGATGTCTTCCAGGTTGATGCCGCCGAAGGTGATGGAGATACGCTTTACGGTATCGATGAAAGCCTGCGGGCTCTCCGAATCGACTTCGATATCGAACACGTCGATACCGGCGAAACGCTTGAACAGAACGCCTTTACCTTCCATGACTGGCTTGGAAGCCAATGGGCCCAGATCGCCGAGGCCGAGAATCGCGGTGCCATCGGAAATAACTGCTACCAGGTTGCCTTTACCGGTGTACTTGTAAGCCAGCTCAGGGTCACGGGCAATTTCACGCACGGGTTCAGCAACGCCAGGGCTGTAGGCCAGAGCCAGGTCACGAGCGGTTGCGGTCGGCTTGGTGAGTTCTACGCTCAGCTTCCCAGGACGAGGGTTGGCATGGTACTCGAGCGCGGCAGTTTTCAAATCTGACATGTATTGGATTCCGCTTTTTTTACTGTGGGACAGACGGACCGCCGAGGATACGCAAGATGCATAGTCCTAACAAGACTGGCCAGTCACTGCTGTCAAGGGGCGAGAAGTTAGACTTTACGCTAAGGCACTGGAAACACAAAAAGCCGAACCGCTCGTCGAAAGGCCCGTGATTGCAGGCGATGCCTAGAGATTGAGCATGGCCGGGTGGGTCAGCGGCATCAGCCAGCGAGCCTGTCCTGACTGTAGACCACCGCGCCGCGAGCGGTCCACCACCCAGCCTCGTGCTTCAACGTGTCGCCCCTTGAGGCGCTCAATTGTGGCGACATCGAAGGCAGGCAGCAGATCAGGCGCAATACGCAGAACCAGTGAGCCGTCGAGTTCTAGCCAGATGCCGCCGCGGTTACGTTGAACGCTCTTCACCTGCCCGGACACCACGGCAAAGCCGCCCTTGTCGATCTGTGCCGCCGCTTGCACAGGGGAGTTGCGCCACAGCCCTGTTCTGCTCTGACGCGCCTGCCGCTCAGCGCTCTGCTGACACGCCACCAGCGCCGTATTCGGCGCAATGGCGACCAGATAACCAAGCCCCTCGCTGAGCAACTGCGCTTCAAGGTTGGTGCCATCGCGGCCATAGACATTGGCCAGCGTACGACCGTAGCGGTCCTTGGGCTGCTGACCGACCTGCAGACGGACCTGACCTGCGCTGTCTTTCACCAAGGCTTGCAGGCGTCGCTTGCCCGCCTCGGCAAACGGCTCGGCGGGCTGGCCGCGCTTGCCGGTTTCGGGCGCATTGAGCCCGATCATCCGCACACTGCGGCCATCGTCCAGGCGCAGCGTGTCGCCATCCACCACGCGCTGCACGTGTACAACGGGCAGGCCGTCCGGCGCGGGGCAGAACGCTTGCGCGCTGGACAGCCAAATCGCGGACATAAAAAAGACGCCCACAAGGGGCGTCTTTTCAAGCAGCCTGGAAATGCCCATGAGGCAACCAGTCTTACTTCGCTTTGGTTGCGCCGAACGCACCGAAACGGGATTTGAACTTGTCGACACGGCCGCCGATGTCAAGCGTCTTCTGCTTGCCAGTGTAGAACGGGTGGCACTCGTTGCACACGTCGAGGCTCAGAGGAGCGGCGAGTGTGGAACGGGTCTTGATGACATTGCCGCAGCTGCAGGTAGCGTCAATGGCTTCGTAAACTGGATGGATATCAGCTTTCATCGGTACTTCCTCGGTCTAACGTGCCGCCACCCAACACTATTGTTGAATACCGCACGGAAATAGGCCGTGGATAGTACCAGACAATCAAAACGACGCAAGCGAACCTTTGCGCCGGTCGTCTGCTAAGATCGCCCATCGCCCACGACCGCCACAGGGAAACACCGCGTGCCCAACGCCATCCTGCGCCTTGCCCTGCCCTCGCCGCTGCGCCGCCTGTTCGATTACCGTGCGCCGGCAGGTGTGTTACGCAGTGATTTGCAGCCCGGCATGCGCCTGCGCGTACCTTTCGGGCGGCGGGAAATGATCGGTATTCTGGTTGAGGTCGTGGACCACAGCGAAGTACCTGCCGACAAGTTGAAACCGGCGATTGCGCTGCTGGACAGTCAGGCGCCGTTGCCGCCTTCGCTCTTCAAGCTGTGCCTGTGGACGTCCCAGTATTATCAGCACAGCCTGGGCGACACCCTGAGCTGGGCCTTGCCGGTGCTGCTGCGTCAGGGAGAACTGGCTGAAACCCGTCAGGAGCGTTTCTGGCATGTTTCTCCGGGGGCCAGCGTCGACGACTCGCGCATCGCCCGTGCGCCCAAACAGCGCGAAGCCTTGACCACCCTCGCCCAGCATCCGCATGGCGTGGCGCATCAGTTGCTCAGCAAATTGATGCTCAATAAAGACAGCCTCAACCTGCTGCTGGCCAAGGAGCTGGTGTACGTCGAAGTCCGCAGCCACGCGCCCAGCGCCCGGCATGAACACTGGCTGGCCCAGCCGGAACTGCCACTCAATACCGAACAGCGCGCCGCGTATGAAGCGATCCGCGCCGGGTTCGACAGCTTTCATGCGTTTTTGCTGGCGGGAGTAACGGGCAGCGGCAAGACCGAGGTTTATCTGCAGTTGATCCGCGAAACCCTCGAAGCGGGCAAGCAGGCACTGGTGCTGATCCCGGAAATCAACCTCGGCCCCCAGACGCTGTTGCGCTTCGAGCAACGCTTCAATGCGCGCATCGCGCTGGTGCATTCGGCGGTGAACGACCGCGAGCGACTGGACGCCTGGCTGGCCGCACGCGATGGCGAAGCCGACATTATTATCGGCACCCGCTCGGCCCTGTTCACGCCCATGAAGAACCCGGGCCTGATCATCATCGACGAAGAACACGACGGCTCGTATAAACAGCAGGAAGGCCTGCGTTATCACGCCCGCGATCTGGCGCTGGTGCGCGCCCGCCAGGAAAACATTCCGATCGTGCTCGGCTCGGCCACTCCTTCGCTGGAAAGTCTGCACAACGCCTACACCGGTCGTTACGGCCTGCTGCGCCTGAATCAACGGGCTGGCGGCGCACAACAACCGCGCTTTCTGCGACTGGATGTGAAAAGTCGCCCACTGGACAGCGGCATTTCCGGGCCCATGCAACAGGCCATTGGCCAGACACTCGCGGCAGGCCAGCAGGTGCTGGTTTTCCTTAACCGACGCGGGTTCGCACCGACTCTGCTCTGCCACGATTGCGGCTGGATGTCCGGCTGCCAGCGCTGCGATGCGCGCATGACGGTGCATCAGCGCTCGGGCGAATTGCGTTGTCACCACTGCGGGTACGTTGAAAGAGTGCCGCGCCAGTGTCCATCGTGCGGCAAGGTCGACCTGCGGCCGGTCGGCGCAGGCACCGAGCGCGCAGAAGAAAGGCTGGCGATTCTGTTCCCGGATTACCCGGTGCTGCGAGTCGATCGCGACAGCACCTCGCGCAAGGACGCGATGAATCAACTGTTCGCGACCATCCAGCGCGGCCAGCCGTGCATTCTGGTCGGCACGCAGATGCTCGCCAAAGGGCATCACTTCCCCCGCGTGACGCTGGTGTCGATTCTGGATGCCGACGGCGGGCTGTTCTCCGGCGATTTCCGCGCCAGCGAGCGCATGGCACAACTGATCGTTCAGGTCGCCGGGCGCGCAGGCCGGGCCGAGGAGCCGGGCCGGGTGATCATTCAGACGCACCTGGCCGACCACCCCTTGTTGATCCAGCTCACCGAACAGGGCTATTTCGCCTTCGCTGAACAGGCTTTGAGTGAACGTCGCTCCGCCGGCCTGCCGCCGTTCTCGCACCTGGCATTGCTGCGCGCCGAAGCGCACAAGCCAGGGCAGGCCGAAGCGTTTCTCGATCAGGCCTGCAGTGAAGCCGAACACCTGCTGACTGAAATGAGCCTGGGCGGCATCGAGCTGCTCGGCCCGGTGCCCGCACCGATGGAACGCCGCGCCGGACGTTATCGCGCGCAATTGCTGTTGCAGTCCAGCGCCCGCGCGCCGCTGCACAAACTGTTGAGCAACTGGCTGATTGCTCTTGAGCAGATGCCCAGTGGCAGGCAGGTCAGGTGGTCGCTCGACGTGGACCCGGTGGATTTATACTGAGCTATCCATGTGAATAAATACGCTTTCGTGGGAGGCGGCTTGCCGGCGATACGATCATTCAGGCGACCTTTCAGTGACTGAACCCCCGCGATCGCTGACAAGCCGCCTGCCACATTGCCTCCACAGTTATGGGCCTGAAAACCAACACGGTTGGCAACACGGCCTGAGCAACGGATAATGCAGAGTTTTTCCACCCGCGCTTCCAGGCGCCACCGCGCTTGCGGTCGAAGAGAGCCTCATGAAAGACACCATTCGCCAGCTGATCCAACAAGCCCTGACCCGTCTCGTCAGCGAGGGCGTCTTGCCAGAAGGGCTGACGCCGGCGATTCAGGTAGAGAACGCTCGCGACAAGACCCATGGCGATTTCGCCAGCAACATTGCGATGATGCTGGCCAAGCCCGCCGGGATGAAGCCGCGTGATCTGGCTGAAAAACTGATCGCCGCACTGCCTGCCGACGAGCAGGTCAGCAAGGTGGAAATCGCAGGTCCCGGCTTTCTGAATTTCTTCCAGAACACTCAGGCCCTGGCGGCTCGCCTGGACGCAGCCCTCGCCGACCCGCAGCTTTCGGTGCGCAAGGCAGGCCCGGCACAGCGTGTAGTGGTTGACCTGTCGGCACCGAACCTGGCCAAGGAAATGCACGTTGGCCATCTGCGCTCGACGATCATTGGCGACGGCGTGGCCAATGTCCTGGGTTTCCTGGGCGACACGGTCATTCGTCAGAACCACGTCGGCGACTGGGGCACGCAGTTCGGTATGCTGCTGGCTTATCTGCAGGAAAAACCGGCGACCAGCGACGAGCTGTCGGACCTGGAAAACTTCTACCGTGCGGCGAAACAGCGTTTCGACGAGTCCGAAGAGTTCGCCGAGCGCGCTCGCGGGCTGGTGGTCAAATTGCAGGGCGGCGATGCCGACTGCCTGGCACTGTGGAAACGCTTCAACGAGATCTCGCTGTCGCACTGCCAGAAGACCTACGAACGTCTCAACGTCAACCTGACGCCAGCCGATGTCATGGGCGAAAGCGCCTACAACGATGACCTGGCCAACGTCGTCAGCGATCTGAAGACGGCCGGGTTGCTGGTAGAGAGCAATGGCGCGCTGTGCGTGTTCCTCGAAGAATTCCGCACCGCCGAAGACACGCCGCTGCCGGTGATCGTGCAGAAGGCCGGCGGCGGTTATCTGTACGCCACCACCGACCTGGCTGCCATTCGCTACCGCAGCAAGGTCCTCAAGGCTGATCGTGCGCTGTATTTCGTCGACCAGCGTCAGGCGCTGCACTTCCAGCAGGTGTTCGAAGTGGCGCGTCGTGCAGGCTTCGTGCATGAAGGCATGCAGCTGGAGCACATGGGTTTCGGCACCATGAACGGTGCCGACGGCCGTCCGTTCAAGACCCGCGACGGCGGCACGGTCAAGCTGATCGACCTGCTCGACGAAGCAGAAGAGCGCGCCTACACGCTGGTGAAAGAAAAGAACCCCGAGGTGGCCGAAGCCGAGCTGCGCAGCATCGCCAAGGCCGTGGGCATCAGCGCGGTGAAGTACGCCGACCTGTCCAAGCACCGCACCAGCGACTACAGCTTCAATTTCGATCAGATGCTGAGCTTTGAAGGCAACACCGCGCCGTACCTGCTGTACGCCTACACCCGTGTATCCGGGGTGTTCCGCAAGCTGGGTACGCCGTTCGACGCCAGCAAGGGCCAGATCGTGCTGCAAGCGACGCAGGAGCAGGAACTGGCTGCGCGTCTGGCGCAATTCGCCGAAACCCTGAACAACGTCGCAGAAAAAGGCACGCCTCACGTACTCTGTGCTTACCTGTACGACCTTGCGGGTCTGTTTTCGAGTTTCTACGAAAACTGCCCGATCCTCGGTGCCGAAAACCCCGATCAGCAACAGAGCCGCCTGCGTCTGGCCGCCCTGACCGGTCGCACCCTCAAGCAAGGCCTGGATCTGTTGGGTCTGGAAACTCTGGAGCGTATGTAAGTTGGCAGTTGCAAAGAAGAAACCGGCTCCCAAGCGCGGCGCCAGCCGTTACCAGGCACCCGCGAAGAAGCCGATTCCAGGATGGATGTGGCTGGCAATTGGCTTGACCGTGGGGGCGTTCGTCGTCTTCCTGATGAAGCTTGAGCCGGGCGGCGAAGACGTCAAGCGGGTCAAGGCCGAGGCCAAGGCTGCGAAGATCGCCGAAGCGAACAAGACGCCACCGAGCCCCACGGCGCCGGTCAAGCCCAAGTACGACTTCTACACGCTGCTGCCGGAATCGGAAGTCATCGTGCCGAACGAGGCGGTGCCGGAGAAAACGCCACCTGCGGTCGCGCCGATTGCCCCGGTTTCGCCAGAACAGGCTGCCAAGATCGATACCGCACGCGCTCAGGCCGCCCTCAGCGGCCTGACCCCGCCACCGCCGCCTCCCGTCGCTACGACCAAGCCGGCAGCGGTGACGACGTTCTTCCTGCAGGCGGGTTCGTTCCGCAAACAGGCTGATGCGGAGAAGGTACGTGCGCAGATCATCCTGCTGGGCCAGACCGCGACCGTGGAGTCGGGCACCGTGAAGGACGAAACCTGGTACCGCGTACTGGTCGGCCCGTTCAGCAACCGCGAGCAACTGACCACGGCCCAGAAGCAACTGGCGGGTGGCGGATTCAGTAACCTTTTGTTGCAACAACGTCAGAGCCGGTAAGGCGTTGATCGTGCCCATGCTCCGCGTTCATTGCCATACATAAGTCTTGCTGCAACATCCGGTGGGAGCGGACTTGTCCGCGAAAGCCATGGTTAAGACGACCCTGCTTCAGCGAATGTGCCGGCTTCTTCGTGAGCAAGCTCACTCCCACCAGGACTGTGGGAGGCGGTATGCGTTCAGTCAGACACCTTGATGATCGTTCCCACGCGCAGTGGAACGATCACACCCGTCGACCTGACACCATGCAGACGGCATTCACCCTCAACGGTTGAAATACCCGCCCCCACCCCCATATGAGTCTGCATCAGGGCATTTTCGCCCCGCTGCGTGGAGACTCTCCCCTTGACCACCATCGTTTCAGTGCGCCGTCACGGCAAAGTCGTCATGGCTGGCGACGGCCAGGTTTCCCTGGGCAACACCGTCATGAAAGGCAACGCCAAGAAAGTGCGTCGCCTGTACCACGGCGAAGTGATTGCCGGATTTGCCGGTGCCACCGCCGATGCATTCACGCTGTTCGAGCGCTTTGAAGGCCAGCTGGAAAAACACCAGGGCCATCTGGTACGAGCCGCCGTCGAACTGGCCAAGGACTGGCGTACCGACCGCTCGCTGAGCCGTCTGGAGGCCATGCTGGCCGTCGCCAACAAGGACGCCTCGCTGATCATCACCGGCAACGGCGATGTCGTCGAACCGGAAGACGGTTTGATCGCCATGGGCTCCGGTGGCGCATTCGCCCAGGCCGCTGCACGCGCCCTGCTGCTCAAGACCGATCTGTCGGCACGCGAAATCGCGGAAACCTCCCTGCACATCGCAGGCGACATTTGCGTGTTCACCAACCACAACATCACCATTGAGGAGCAGGACCTCGCCGAATAAGCCGCTGCCGGCTTGTTTGCGCTAGAGGACCGTCAATCATTATGTCCATGACTCCCCGCGAAATCGTCCACGAACTCAACCGCCATATCATCGGCCAGGACGATGCCAAGCGCGCCGTCGCGATTGCCCTGCGCAACCGCTGGCGCCGCATGCAACTGCCTGAAGAGCTGCGCGTCGAAGTGACGCCCAAGAACATCCTGATGATCGGCCCGACCGGTGTCGGCAAAACCGAAATCGCCCGTCGTCTGGCCAAGCTCGCCAACGCACCGTTCATCAAGGTCGAAGCGACCAAATTCACTGAAGTCGGCTACGTGGGCCGCGATGTCGAGTCGATCATCCGTGATCTGGCTGACGCCGCGATCAAGCTGCTGCGCGAACAGGAAATCGTCAAGGTTCGTCATCGTGCCGAAGACGCCGCCGAAGACCGCATCCTCGACGCCCTGCTGCCTCCGGCACGCGTCGGCTTCAACGAAGATCCAGTGCAGACCAACGATTCCAATACCCGTCAGCTGTTCCGCAAGCGCCTGCGCGAGGGTCAGCTGGATGACAAGGAAATCGAGATCGAGATCAACGAGGCCGTGGGCGTCGATATCTCCGCGCCGCCCGGCATGGAAGAGATGACCAACCAGCTTCAGAGCCTGTTTGCCAACATGGGCAAGGGTAAGAAGAAGAACCGCAAGCTCAAGGTCAAGGAAGCGCTCAAGCTGGTGCGTGAAGAGGAAGCCGGCCGTCTGGTCAACGACGAAGAGTTGAAGGTCAAGGCGCTGGAAGCCGTCGAGCAGCACGGCATCGTGTTTATCGACGAGATCGACAAGGTGGCCAAGCGTGGCAATTCCGGTGGTGTGGACGTGTCCCGCGAGGGCGTTCAGCGCGACCTGCTGCCGCTGATCGAAGGCTGCACGGTCAACACCAAGCTGGGCATGGTCAAGACTGACCACATCCTGTTCATCGCCTCGGGCGCGTTCCACCTGAGCAAGCCGAGCGATCTGGTGCCTGAGCTTCAGGGTCGTTTGCCGATCCGTGTCGAACTCAAGGCCCTTTCGCCACAGGACTTCGAGCGCATTCTCAGCGAGCCGCATGCGTCGCTCACCGAGCAATACTGCGCGCTGCTCAAGACCGAAGGCCTGAATATCGAATTCAAGCCCGATGGCATCAAGCGTCTTGCGGAAATCGCCTGGCAGGTCAACGAGAAGACCGAGAACATCGGTGCCCGTCGTCTGCACACGCTGCTTGAGCGCCTGCTCGAAGAAGTGTCGTTCAGCGCCGGCGACCTGGCCACCAGCCCGGACGCAGCGCCTATCGCCATTGATGCCGACTACGTCAACAGTCACCTGGGCGAACTGGCCAAGGACGAAGACCTGTCGCGCTATATTCTGTAAACCTGCCCGACGCCTCAGGAGCGCCGCCAAGGCGCTCTTGTGGACGATCAATAGCGCGACAGCACATCGAACCGAACGCCATGACCCAGATCCCCACCGCCATTCAGCTGCACAAAGCCTCCAGAACCCTGACGCTCAAGTACGCGTCGGGCGAGGAATATCATCTGCCCGCCGAGCTGCTGCGAGTGCATTCACCATCCGCTGAAGTTCAGGGCCACGGCAAGCCGATCCTGCAATACGGCAAGCTGAACGTGGGCCTGACGAAAGTGGAACCGGCCGGGCAATACGCGCTGAAACTGACCTTTGACGATGGTCACGACAGCGGGCTGTTCACCTGGGACTATCTGCACCAGCTGGCCGTACGTCAGGAGTCGCTCTGGGCCGATTATCTTCAGGAACTGGAAAAAGCCGGCAAGTCCCGCGATCCTTCCGAGCACGTCGTCAAACTGATGCTCTGACCAGCAAAACCCCGCCCCAGCCGCTCTGGCACGCTTGCGTCGTTTTAGGACGCGCTTTCTAATCCAATTTGTTTCAATGGTCCGCGCAGCGGCCAATGACTGACGCTGCTTGCGATTTTTGCAAATCTCGCGTAACCAATGGCACTGGCAGTTCTTCTGCATCGAAAGATGCACACAAGCGGTATGCAAGGAGTGGCGACACGAAGCGCAGTTGTTCAGCTGCCTTCGCGGTAGCCTGCATGAAAATCGGGGAATGGGTCGCCAAGCCATCTTAGGTCACACGAGCAGTAGTACCGGCTATTCGCCTGTGTCGCTGGTTCACAGGGAAGAAGTGGCGGTACTCGTCTCAGGACAACGGAGCGTCGTAGATGAGTAACACGAAAGACGATGATTTGCAGCGCCAGGCCTCTGAAAACACCTTGAATCTCAATCCGGTGGTGGGCTTGCGCCGCAAGGACTTATTGAGCACTGCGCGCATGGTCTTGCGCCAGGCGATCAAGCAACCGATCCACAGCCTTAAACATGTCGCTCACCTGAGTGTTGAACTCAAGAATGTGGTGTTCGGCAAATCCGCCCTGCAGCCCTCTCCGGACGATCGACGCTTTGCCGATCCGGCCTGGAGCCAGAACCCGCTCTACCGTCGCTACCTGCAGACTTACCTGGCCTGGCGCAAAGAGCTGCACGACTGGATCGGCAACAGCAACCTGACCCCGCAGGACATCAGCCGCGGTCACTTTGTGATCAACCTGATGACCGAAGCCATGTCCCCCACCAATTCGGCCGCCAATCCCGCCGCGGCAAAGCGCTTCTTTGAAACGGGTGGCAAAAGCCTGCTGGACGGTCTGTCACATCTTGCCAAGGACCTGGTGCACAACGGCGGCATGCCAAGCCAGGTCAACATGGACGCCTTCGAGGTGGGCAAAAGCCTGGGCACAACCGAGGGCGCGGTGGTGTTTCGCAACGACGTGCTGGAGCTGATCCAGTACAAGCCGATCACCGAGCAGGTCCACGAGAAGCCGTTGCTGGTGATTCCGCCGCAGATCAACAAGTTCTATGTGTTCGACCTGAGCCCGGAAAAAAGCCTGGCGCGCTTCTGTCTGCGCAGCAACGTGCAGACCTTCATCATCAGTTGGCGCAACCCGACCAAGGCTCAGCGCGAATGGGGGCTTTCGACTTACATCGAGGCGCTCAAGGAAGCCGTGGACGTGGTGCTGGCGATCACCGGCAGCAAGGATCTCACCGTGCTGGGCGCCTGTTCAGGCGGTATCACCTGCACCGCCCTGCTGGGCCATTACGCGGCACTCGGCGAGCAGAAGATCAACGCCATGACCCTGTTGGTCAGTGTGCTGGACACCACGCTGGACACGGACGTCGCGCTGTTCGTCGATGAGCAGACCCTGGAAACAGCCAAACGCCATTCGTATCAGGCGGGCGTGCTGGAGGGTCGGGACATGGCCAAGGTGTTTGCCTGGATGCGACCCAATGACCTGATCTGGAATTACTGGGTCAACAACTACCTGCTCGGCAACGAACCGCCGGTCTTCGACATTCTGTTCTGGAACAACGACACCACACGTCTGCCCGCAGCCTTTCACGGCGACCTGATCGAGATGTTCAAGAACAACCCGCTGACCCGACCCAACGCGCTGGAAGTCTGTGGCACGCCCATCGACCTGAAACAGGTCACCACCGACGTGTTCTGCCTGGCAGGCACCAACGATCACATCACCCCATGGGCCTCGTGCTACAAGTCCGCCCGGCTGTTTGGCGGCAAGACCGAGTTCGTGCTGTCCAGCAGCGGGCACATACAGAGCATTCTCAACCCGCCGGGCAACCCAAAGTCGCGCTACATGACCAACTCCGAACTGCCGCCGACTGCAGACGAATGGCAGGAGAACGGCACCAAGCACACCGACTCGTGGTGGCTGCACTGGCAGACCTGGCAAACCGAACGTTCGGGCAAGCTCAAGAAAGCGCCCACCACCCTTGGCAACAAGACATTCCCGGCAGGCGAGGCATCGCCCGGCACCTACGTTCACGAACGCTAGACTCAAGGAAGAAGGCACGCTGCCGTTCACTATGGAAGTGACCGGCAGCGCTCGTTAGGCGAATGACAGACGTACGATCTGGTCGAAACGCAGGACAGCTTTCCCAGCGGTTTAACCAACAGGGCTTCGCGCATGCCTCTACCGTTTGTATTTCGCTCCATTGACCTGGACGGTCATACCATTCGCACCGCCGTGCGACCTGGCAAGAGTCATTTGACGCCGCTGCTGATCTTCAATGGCATCGGCGCCAACCTCGAACTGGTGTTTCCGTTCGTCGACGCACTGGACCCGGACCTGGAAGTCATTGCGTTCGATGTGCCGGGGGTCGGCGGCTCGTCGACGCCCAAACGGCCCTATCGCTTTCCCGGTCTGGCCAAGCTGGCCGCGCGCATGCTCGATTATCTGGATTACGGACAAGTGAACGCGATCGGCGTGTCATGGGGCGGCGCGCTGGCCCAGCAGTTCGCCCACGACTACCCCGAGCGCTGTAAAAAGCTGGTGCTGGCGGCTACAGCGGCAGGCATGGCGATGGTGCCGGGCAAGCCGCGGGTGCTGTGGTTGATGGCGAGTCCCCGCCGGTATATCCAGCCGTCCCATGTGATTCGCATCGCCCCGGAAATCTATGGCGGTGCGTTTCGGCGCGATCCTTACCTGGCGGCCAACCACGCGGCCAAGGTCCGCTCGTCCGGCAAGCTGGGCTACTACTGGCAGCTGTTTGCGGGCATGGGCTGGACCAGCATTCACTGGCTGCACAAGATCCATCAGCCGACGCTGGTCCTTGCCGGTGACGACGATCCATTGATCCCGCTGGTCAATATGCGCCTGCTGGCTTGGCGAATACCCAATGCCCAGCTACACATAATCGATGACGGACATTTGTTTCTGATCACTCGAGCCGAAGCCGTGGCCCCCATCATCATGAGTTTTCTGCAGCAGGAACGACAACGCGCGGTCATGCACCCGCAACCTGCACCTCCCAGAGCGCGCTGAACCCGTCCGTCATGGTCGAAGGCACTGGAACGCTTCGCGAACAAAAAATGCTTCACCGACTGCGCCGGAGACAGGAGTGTCGAACCGCGCAGAACGACGCTGGCCGCCGGGATGGGGCCTGCGTCAGCCCCTGGGTTGATGGCTTGACGAAGGAGTGTTGCCCTCATGCAAGAAAAACCAAAGAAGGTGGCAGAGATGACACCGACCACCTTCATCAACGTGCAAAGCGCTTTCACGGGTCTGCGCGGGCAAGACCTGTTTTCCACCCTGCGCAGTGTCGCCGCTCAGGGCTGGCGACACCCTTTTCGCAGCGCTCGCCACGCCATGGCGCTAGGCGCCCAGTTGGGGCGCGTGATGGTGCTGGGCGAAACGCCCTATCCGCCCAACCCGCGAGACAGCCGTTTCGCCGACCCGACCTGGAGCAACAACCCGCTGTACCGTCGTGGGTTGCAGGCTTATCTGAGCTGGCAGCATCAGGTCAAACGCTGGATTGATGACTGCGATCTTTCCAAGGACGATCAGGCGCGGGCGCACTTCCTGTTCAACCTGCTCAACGATGCGCTGTCGCCCACCAACACCCTGCTCAACCCGCTGGCAATCAAGGAACTGTTCAATTCTGGCGGCACCAGCCTGATCAAGGGCCTGAGCCACATGGCCGACGATCTGCTGCACAACAACGGCTTGCCCAGCCAGATCACCCGGGATGCGTTCGAGATCGGTCGAACCGTAGCCGCCACCCCCGGCGCAGTGGTGTTTCGCAACGAGCTGCTGGAGCTGATCCAGTACAAGCCGATGAGCGAAAAGCAGTACAGCCGACCGATGCTGATCGTCCCGCCGCAGATCAACAAGTACTACATCTTCGACCTCAGTCCCGCCAACAGCTTTGTGCAATACGCCCTCAAGAACGGCCTGCAAACCTTTGTCATCAGTTGGCGTAACCCGGATGTACGGCATCGGGAATGGGGGCTGTCCAGCTACGTTGAGGCCACTGAAGAAGCCCTGAATGTGTGCCGGGCGATCACCGGCGCTCGTGAGGTCAACCTGGTCGGTGCCTGCGCGGCGGGCCTGACCATCGCGGCGCTGCAAGGCCATTTGCAGGCCAAGCGGCAGATTCGACGGGTGGCCAGTGCGACCTACATGGTCAGCCTTCTGGACAGCCAGATCGAAAGCCCGGCCACCCTGTTCATCAACGAGGAGGCACTGGAAGCGGCCAAGCGACGCTCCTACCAGCGCGGTGTGCTGGAAGGCAGCGACATGAGCCGAGTGTTCGCCTGGATGCGCCCCAATGACCTGATCTGGAGTTACTGGGTCAACAACTACCTGCTAGGCAAGGCGCCACCGCCGTTCGACATTCTTTACTGGAACAATGACAGCACGCGCCTGCCTGCCGCACTGCATGGCGACCTGCTGGACTTCTTCAAGCACAACCCGCTCAGGCACCCGGGCGGACTGGAAGTCTGCGGCACGCCCATCGATCTGCAGAAGGTCACGGTAGACAGTTTCAGCGTCGCCGGGATGAACGATCACATCACCCCCTGGGACTCGGTGTACCGCTCGACTTTGCTGCTGGGCGGCGATCGACGTTTCCTGCTGTCCAACAGCGGCCACGTGAAGAGCATCCTCAACCCGCCCGGTAATCCGAAAGCCAGCTACGTCGAGAACAGCACGTTCAGCAGCGATCCGCGTGCCTGGTATTACGACGCACAGAGCCGGGACGGCAGTTGGTGGCCTGCATGGCTGGCCTGGATTCAGGAGCGCTCTGGCACCCAGCGTGAAACCCGCATGGAACTGGGCAGCGAGAAATACCCGCCCATGGAGGCCGCACCAGGTACTTACGTGCACGTGCGCTGATGGCCTGACCTCAAGGGCCCGCCCGGTAAGGCGCGCCCCTTGCCTTATGATGACGTTGGACTCGAACAAGAAGACTGGATGAAAACCCGCGACCGTATCCTCGAATGTGCGCTGACACTGTTCAATCAGCAGGGCGAACCCAATGTCTCCACATTGGAAATTGCCAACGAAATGGGCATCAGCCCTGGCAACCTCTACTACCACTTTCATGGCAAGGAGCCGCTGATTCTGGGGCTGTTCGAGCGGTTTCAGGCAGAACTTGCCCCGCTGCTCGACCCGCCCGCCGACGCAAGGCTGGGTGCCGAGGACTATTGGGTATTCCTGCACCTGATCGTCGAGCGGCTGTCGCACTACCGGTTTCTGTTTCAGGACCTGTCCAACCTCGCCGGACGTCTGCCCAAGCTGGCGCGTGGTATCCGCAACCTGCTCAACTCGCTAAAGCGCACCCTGGCCTCACTGCTGGCTCGCCTGAAATCCCAGGGCCAACTGGTCAGCGAAACCCAGGCGCTGGGGCAACTGGTGGAACAGATCACCATGACCCTGCTGTTCTCGCTGGATTACCAGCGAATTCTCGGCCGTGAGGGCGATGTGCGGGTGGTGGTGTACCAGATCATGATGCTGGTCACCCCACACCTGCTGCCCACCTCCAGGCAGGCGGCCGAGCAGATTGCGATGGAGTATCTGGGGCGGTAAGGATTGAAGGTTGGGAAGCAAGTTGCTTTACGATTGATGCTTTGTACGCGACCTGATGCGCTAGAGCTATTCGGAAGGAACGACTTCGTTCAGCACGTCTAATACCCTAAGATCACCTTCAAGGTCGCTCCATATCCCATCAGCAATGACAGATCCCTGCTTCATGACAATTACCCGATCAAAAAAAGGAAGCGCTGCAAGATCGTGAGTTGCACAGATCAATCCCTTATGCTGAAAATGAGTGAATAATATTTTCCAGACACGCCATCCCGTTTCCTGGTCTAATGAAGCCGTTGGCTCGTCGAAGAGGTTAAAATCTCCAGGTCGGTTGATCAGCCTTAGTAACGAAAGTCTTTTCGCCTCTCCGCCAGAAATATTTTTGGCACCTTCTGCGATATAGGTGCTTTTTGCCAGTTCGTGCAATTCTAACGACTCAATTGCCGATGCCGCTAAAGAAGATATTTCATATCCAAAAAGAACAGACTGGCGAATATATCCCTCCAGAAAAACAGGGTTTTGCGGGCAGTAGCGAACACGACTCAGGTATTCCTCGATACCTGAGGGTTGCATGGGCAAGTCGTTGGCACTGAGATACTGACGTTTGGAAATTAGCGTACCAGCCAATGTTTCCAAAAGCGTGGTTTTACCTCCACCGCTTGGCCCGATTATCGCGACGGATTGGTCAGACTGAAAACGCAACGGTTTGTTCGTCACCCTTTCCACGCGCGACAGACTCAGGCTGAACAGATGACCCAAAACAGATTGCTGAGAACACGTTATCACGTCATCCAACAGCAACGTTTTTTCCAGCTTTTCTTTGTCAACTCGAAATTGATCAAGTGCTCTATACGCTTCTGCCAATGCACTGAAATTATTCAGTAGCATCCCGGCGATCGAAAATACGGCGACCAGATCGCCGACCGTCAGCCTTGGTGAAACCGACAGTTGATCATAGACACCCCATGCTAACAATCCTGCGACTGACAGTCCAAGGTACAAAATCTTTACAGCACCCAGAAGGGCTCCCGTGCTGGCGACTTTTGTAGCAGCTTGCGCATAACCTGCATAACTCGCATACAACTGTTCAGGCGCTTGATCGCAGGCCTGCTCAAGTTTTATTATCTTCCCGGCCTGAAACGTCTCAAAAAGCTTTGAGGACACGGCGTCCTCTAGTTCGTTGACAGCCATTAGAAAAGGACGCCGCCAGTTTACCAGGCAGCGATAAATAAACATATAGACAATTGACACACCCAAAAGAGCAAAAAATATAGTTACGCCCCCGACAAGCGTAAAAATAGCAGCAATTAACGCCAACTCGATTATTAAGGGCAGCCCTGCCGTGATGACGAATGTCAGAAATTTTTCATGTGCAGTTATTCCTCTCTCCAACGACTTTATCAACCCACCAAGACGTAGAGATGAAAATTGCTCGAATTCTTTCTGCAGTATTTTTGCTGTCCACAGAACAGATTTTTCTTTCAGAATTATCTGTACGAGCTTCACAAGCTGATAAGTTTGCAAGGGATGAAAAGCTGACTGAAGAGCGGTAGCAACGCACAACATAATCAACAGAAAAAAACTGTAGGTTGCGTCGATCGGAGGCGAAGTAGAAAACGTGTCAATAATCCTACCCAGCAGCAGAGCGGGCATTAACACAGCGACCTTTACGAGCACTGTCATGCCCGTTGCGCTGATAAAAAGCGTTCGCTTTGAACGAAGCGTTTCCTTTAAAAAAGCAATCATAGCGCACCTTTTATTGCAACGACTTATTGGCATGCAGTAAGTGTTGCGGAACGACTGGCAGGCCCGCTCTAATCAAGTTAAACCTCTCCAACCCGGGAACATAAATCTGCGTCACTGCACAGCCATTTTCAAAAGCCAGCACCGTACGACTAAGAATCCTGAGCCCTGTGCTCGAAATTTTTTTCATCATATGCCCCATCTGATCAGTCACTGACACTCGACCCGGCGGGGTGAGTCGCTTGCAGGGCAGGTCAATATTCCTAAGCACTTCCAACTGCAACAGTGGTTGTAGCGCAGGTACTTTATGCATCAATGCATAGGCCCTAAAGTCAGTTGCTTTTTCAGACGCGTCAAAAAGCTGAGTCGTTTGCAGAAGCTCAGAAGCGGCTCGTTTTATAGCGATCCTAGGATCCACCGAGCAGCCCGATCCTATTGGGCAAATCGGATATCTTCCATCCGGCCTTTTCGGTAGGGCCATACTAAAATAAACGCCATAAATTGTTTCCACGATTAATATTTTCATCGTTTCAACGGCGGAACGAAAATCGGAGCCTGTGCAGAAAATATCGTCCAGTACGTCTGCGCTTACAGACGCCAGCATTAATCGCTCATGCTGACCACACAGAGACATAAAGATCTTTGAAAGCACGTGCCGCTCTACAACTTCATTGAGACCGTGAAGAAGCGCCTCAGACCTTGAACAACCAAACGCAACGCCTGAATTCGAAGAGTATTTATTAAGAAATGAGAGCTCAGCCTGCGTACAGGCTTTTTCTGTAAGCGGTATATGTGGCATTTGAAGCACTGCCGGAAGCAGCACAGGCGCACCGGACTGCATATCGGTCAACGTCACACAATTAATAACCGAACAGTCACTTGGAAGGTTAGCCACCAACCCATCCATGTTGAGCAAAGGCTGAAGACGAACCGATTTCACAGCGGACTCTACGAGATGCCGAGACCACTCGTAGCTCAATGCATAGTGTTCAATGCCTTCAGCCAATGCACCAATGTCGCAATGATAACCTTTCCCCGCGCCCTCGCTTACCACCTTACCCTCATTATCACTGAGTACACAGGTTGCAACTGTTTTCGATGAATTTTCATACTCTAGTGAAGCAGACAACGATAAAGAAGAAGTCGCTTGCAAGATTTTATCTCTCGCTGCCGCAGGTACGTACTCTCGTTCAAACATAAAAACTCCAGACTGGAAAGGCTTGGGGAGTGCCCCAAGCCTGCCTTACAGCGATACCGAATTAATCAATAAAATAGAATTGATTTTCACTCGGCAGGAGATGACCCAGCGCATCTTGACTTTGATTCATCGGGTCAATTGAAATTTCCGAACGTCGTCTTCCCATTATTATTGCTCCATAAGATTTTAAGTAGTGGTGACAATCACCTTACTCGTACACGCGGTGCGAGTGAGATATTAGTAACATCGACACCAGAATCCTCATAGGCCCATTGGACGCCCTGCAGTCCGACAAAACTGTAGGATAATTCCCTGGCCACGTAGGACGCCAAGCTTAAACCTATGAACAATCAAGCAAATCACTGTAGGAATGGCTAAACAAACTCTGTCTTATTATTTTAAATTCATCACTAACTTTACATACGGACGATCCAACTCAGTGCCGACCATCCGTTTTCTTCACACATGCACCGAGACCTGTAAGCAATCTATTTAAGATCTTGCCGGACGTGGAAAGTAGAGTCTCCACAAGGACTATCAGTAAGCGCCGCACAACAAAAAGCCCGACCTGCGAAGCAGGCCGGGCCTTGGCGTTCCGGTCTTCTTACGAAGGCTGGTTGGCTGGCGCTTCCGACGAAGGCGCTGGGGCGGCAGCGGGTTTAGGGCTGTCTTCCCTGACCGACGCTGCAGGCTTGGGCGCTGCGGCTTTTTTGACTGCCGGCTTTCTCGGCGCAGCCGGCTTGGCAACGTCCTTGGCTTTGCTTGCCGTTTTGGACGCGGCTTTCTCGGCTACGTCCAGCGGCTTGGTCGCTGCCTTTCTGGCTGCCGGTTTGGCCGCTGCTGCTTTATCCGCCGCTTTGTCTGCTGTCTTGGCGACGACCTTGGCTGCTGCTTTCAGCGGTTTGGCCGTGGTCTTGGGAGCAGGCTTGGGCGCGGCCGCAGCGCGCGAGACCACTGGACGCGCCTTGGCACCCGTCAGTTGCTCGATCTGCTGAGTCAGTTGGTCGACCTTGCTGTGCAACGCCTGCACTTCGTTACGGCTCGGCACGCCCAGACGCGAAATGGCGCTGTTCAGGCGTTTGTCGAACGCACCTTCCAGCTCACTCCACTTGCCCAGCGCCATGTCTTTTACATCACCTACGCGGGATTTGGCCGCCTTGGTGGTGTCCTTGACGTCGTCGATCTGTTTCTGCGCTTCGGCCTTGGTCTGCTTCTCGGCCTTCTCGCCGTCTTTTACCAACGTCTCGAAAAGCTTATTGCCGTCATTGCTTATCTTGGAGTAAGCGCCCAAACCAGCCAGCCAGATTTGGCGAGAGTACTTCTCAACCTCGCCAATCCAGGAGCTGCCTTCTTTTTCTACCTTTTTCTTGCCAGCCATCCTGTTCTCCTTATTGTCCAGGCTCGGAACGTTCGAGTCGTTTAGGCTCGGAGCGTTCGAGCTTTTTAGGCCCGACACGTTCAAGCAATGCCGTCAGCTCATCGAGCTTAGCAGAGAGAGAGTCAACATCATGTTTAGATGGGATACCGATCCGGTTCAAAGCCTTGGCGACGCGACGATCGAAAGCACTTTCGATCCGGTCAAGCTGCACCTCGACGCGACCCTTGACCTCTGACACTTCGCCTTTGATCGAATCTATCTCGCTGTTGGCGGCTTCGAGTTTTTCATCCAGGACTTTTTTGGCTTCTTTCTCTGCCTGTTCCCCGGTCTTGATCAGCTCTTTGACATACTGCGCGCCTTCCTCATTGACCTTGGAGTAGGCGCCCAGGCCAGCCAGCCAGATTTTACGGGCATACAATTTGACGTCGGAAAAGGTGGAAGCCTGTTCGTTTTCGATTTTTCTCTTGATGGTCGCTCTGGCCATGGTGCACCTCATGCTCGAAAGTTGAAGGAACCGCCCTTTTTTACAGGGCATGAGGTCAAAGCTACGGACAAAAATTAGAATGCTCACCCTAGGGTGATCAGAAAGAAACAGCGTCCGGTGGCGTTCCGAACCCCGACAGGCAGGCAATCGCGACTCAGGCAGCCAGTGCCTTGTCCAGTACACGCTCGACCTCGGACTTGATCGAGCCGCTCATGGCCGACAGGATGAAGTTCAGCTCGATCCTGATGCGAATCAGCGCTTCTTCGACTTCAACCCGACCCTTGGCACCCTTGCCTTCAAGCTTCACGGTGTCGCCAACCCATTCATGAGCCAGACCGTACTTGTCGGCCAGCTTCTCCACCAACTGTTCTGCGCGCGCGCGTGCCTGTTCCCGGCCCAGGGAATGAGGGCGTTCAACAGTTATCTTGGCCATGGGGGCGTTCCTTGATCGTCGGATGAAATGCGGCGCAACTATATACATCCGCCTGCATCCAAGAAAGCGTTGGCGGTGAGCCTTGTCAAGACAAAGCCAGCCTTGACGATTAGAATGGCCCGCAATCTATTCCGGTGAAGCGATATGAACGATCAGCGCAAAGGCAGCGATGCCGAACCTACGACTCACTTCGGTTACAAAAATGTACCGGAAAGCCAGAAGGCAGACAAAGTCGCTGAGGTATTCCACTCGGTAGCGGCCAAATACGACCTGATGAATGACCTCCTGTCGGGTGGCATGCACAGGCTCTGGAAACGTTTTGCCATCGAACTTTCGGGCGTTCGTACCGGCAACCGCGTGCTCGACATCGCGGGTGGCACGGGTGACCTGACCCGCAAGTTCTCCACGCTGGTAGGCCCTACCGGTCACGTAGTGCTGGCCGACATCAACGCCTCGATGCTCAAGGTCGGCCGCGACCGCCTGCTCGACCTGGGTGTAGCGGGTAACGTTGAGTTCGTTCAGGCCGACGCGGAAAAGCTGCCGTTCCCGGACAACCATTTCGACTGCGTGACCATCGCCTTCGGCCTGCGCAACGTGACGCACAAGGAAGACGCCCTGCGCTCCATGCTGCGCGTGCTCAAGCCCGGCGGTCGTCTGCTGGTGCTGGAATTCTCCAAACCGACCAATACGCTGATGTCCAAGGCCTATGACGCTTACTCGTTCGCGTTCATGCCGCTCATGGGCAAGCTGGTGACCAACGATTCGGAGAGCTACCGCTACCTGGCTGAGTCGATCCGCATGCACCCCAACCAGGAAACCCTGAAGTCGATGATGGTAGAAGCCGGTTTCGACCGCGTGACCTACCACAACATGACCTCAGGCATCGTGGCCCTGCACCGCGGCATCAAACCGTAATGCTGTTTCGGGGGCTGCTCGCCAGCGTCGAGCACGGCATCAACCGCGTATTGCGTCTGGACAGCACGGCATTGCCGCGTCTGGCGCGGTTATCCGGCCATGTGATCAAGATCGACTGCCGCGATCCGTCCCTGAAAATCTTCATTCTGCCCAGCGACGAGGGCCTGTTGCTTGCCCCCGAGTGGGCGGCCGACGCCGATTGCACCCTGCGTGCCCCGGCCTCAAGCCTGCTGCGCCTGGCACTGAGCAAGGACAAGACTGCGGTGCTGCATGGCCCGGAAGTCGAACTCGATGGTGATAGCGGTGTACTGCTGGAACTGGTCGGTGTCCTTCAGGATCTGGAGCTGGACTGGGAGCACGAACTGTCACGCTGGCTCGGCCCGGTCGCCAGCCAGTTGCTGAGTGGCCATTTGCGCAGCCGTGCGCGCTGGACGCGTGATAGTGTGGCGAGTCTGAGCCAGAACGCCGCCGACTACTTCAGTGAAGAGTCGCGCACGCTGGTCGGCAAGCATGAAGCTGAAGCCCGTTTTGCCGAACTCGACCGGATCAAACTCGATCTGGAACGCCTTGAGGCGCGTTTTGAGCGCCTTGCCCGATCCCTCAATTCCAGCGATAACGCATGAAGCTGCTTGCCGTCCGCCGTCTGTTTCGCATTCAACGTGTCGTTATCCGCTACCGCCTCGATGACCTGTTGTTCGCCCTGCCCCTGCCATGGTGGATGCTGGCGGTGCGATTCGTGCTGCCTTGGCGCTGGCTGCCGCGCAGCAAGTCGGAGCTGAGCCGGGGCGCACGCTTTCGGCTGGCTTTGCAGGATCTGGGGCCGATCTTCATCAAATTTGGTCAGTTGCTGTCGACGAGGCGCGACTTGCTGCCCGAAGACATCGCCGACGAACTGATGCTGTTGCAGGACCGCGTACCGCCGTTCGACCAGAATCTGGCGATCAAGCTGATCGAAGAACAATTGGGCGCGAAGATCTGCGATGTGTTCAGCCGTTTCGATGAAACGCCACTCGCGTCGGCCTCGGTCGCCCAGGTGCATGCCGCTCGCCTGAAGACGGGCGAAGAGGTCGTGGTCAAGGTAGTGCGTCCCGGCCTGAAACCGATCATCGGCCAGGACCTGGCGTGGCTGTTCATCCTGGCCCGCACCGCTGAACGCCTCTCTGCCGATGCACGTCTGCTGCACCCGGTTCAGGTGGTGATGGACTACGAGAAGACCATCTACGACGAGTTGGACCTGCTGCGCGAAGCCGCCAACTCCAGTCAGTTGCGCCGTAACTTCGAAGGCTCGGAGCTGCTGTATGTGCCTCAGGTCTACTGGGACTGGTGCCGTCCGAAAGTGCTGGTCATGGAGCGCATCTACGGCGTTCAGGTGACCGATCTGGCGACCCTGGCCGATCAGCGCACCGACATGAAACTGCTCGCCGAGCGGGGCGTGGAAATTTTCTTCACCCAGATCTTCCGCGACAGCTTTTTTCACGCCGACATGCACCCGGGCAATATCTTTGTCAGCACGGTCAGCCCCTGGAGCCCGCAGTACATCGCCATCGACTGCGGCATCGTCGGCAGCCTTACGCCTGAAGACCAGGATTATCTGGCCCGCAACCTGTTTGCCTTCTTCAAGCGCGATTACCGGCGTGTGGCCCAGTTGCACATCGATTCGGGCTGGGTGCCGGCGGAGACCAAGCTCAACGAATTCGAAGCGGCGATCCGCACCGTGTGCGAACCGATTTTCGAGAAGCCGCTCAAGGATATTTCCTTCGGACAGGTATTGATGCGTCTGTTCCAGACCGCCCGACGCTTCAACATGGAGGTCCAGCCACAGCTGGTCCTGCTGCAAAAGACGTTGCTCAACATTGAGGGCCTGGGTCGCCAACTGTATCCCGAGCTGGACCTGTGGAGCACCGCGCAACCCTATCTGGAACGCTGGATGCGCGAGCGTGTGAGCCCCAAGACGCTGGTCAGCAACCTGCAATCGCAGGTCGAGCAGCTACCGCACATTGCCAACATGACCCGCGACCTGCTGGAACGTCTGTCCCGCCCGCATGCCTCCGACCCGCCAAATCCGTGGCGCGAGAGCAAGGATGGCTGGGCTTTGCGCCTCATCGGCTCGGCCTTGCTGGCTGGCGGCGTCATACAAGGCTGGGTGATCAGCGAAGCCGGCACGCAGCTGCCCACGCTGGCCGCCTGGCCTGCGGCGATCATGCTGATTGCGGGCCTGTATCTGATCGTTCGCCGATAGCCAGCAGCGCATGGCGCTGGCACACTGTTCAACCCGCCGGACCTCAAGTCCGGCTGCCGGAGTAGATATGAAAGACTGGCTGGACGAGATTCACTGGAACAGCGACGGTCTGGTGCCTGCAATTGCCCAGGACCACAAGACCGGACGCGTACTGATGATGGCCTGGATGAACCGCGAGGCCCTGAGCCTGACGGCTTCCGAGAATCGTGCAATCTATTGGTCGCGTTCGCGTGGCAAACTCTGGCGCAAAGGTGAAGAATCGGGTCATGTGCAAAAGCTGCATGAACTGCGCCTGGACTGTGACGCCGACGTCATTATCCTGATGGTCGAGCAGATCGGCGGCATCGCGTGCCACACAGGTCGCGAAAGTTGCTTCTACCGAGTGTATGAAAACTCAGGCTGGAAGACCGTAGACCCGGTCCTGAAAGATCCTGATGCCATTTACCACGCAGGCCATTGAACATGACTGATACGCTGTCCCGCCTGGCCGAGGTGCTGGAATCACGCAAGGATGCCGCTGCCGACAGTTCCTATGTCGCCAGCCTGTATCACAAGGGTTTGAACAAGATTCTGGAAAAACTTGGCGAAGAGTCGGTTGAAACCATCATTGCCGCCAAGGACGCTGCCCTCAGCGGTGATTGCAGCGACGTGATCTACGAAACGGCTGACCTGTGGTTTCACAGCATGGTAATGCTGGCAGCGCTGGGTCAGCATCCACAAGCGGTGCTCGATGAACTGGATCGCCGGTTCGGGCTGTCCGGTCATGCGGAAAAAGCCGCTCGCACAGCAGACTGACTGCCTTCCCCTTTTGAGCTTGAAGAATCTTCTACGAGGACTGTTTCATGGGTATTTTTGACTGGAAACACTGGATCGTCATCCTGATCGTCGTGGTACTGGTTTTCGGTACCAAGAAACTCAAGGGTCTGGGCACGGACGTCGGCGAATCGATCAAGGGCTTTCGCAAGGCCATGAACGACGACGAAAAACCGGCTGATCAGGCATCGCCGCAACCACAGCCGCAGCCTCAACAGCCCTATACCGCGCCGCAGGGCTCGCCCCTGAATCAGCCGCACACCATCGACGCGCACGCGCACAAAGTCGAAGAGCCGACCCGCAAAGACCAGGTTTAAGACCATGTTCGGTATCAGCTTCTCTGAACTGCTGCTGATCGGACTCGTGGCCCTGCTGGTGCTGGGCCCCGAGCGACTGCCCGGCGCAGCACGCACCGCAGGTCTGTGGATAGGCCGACTGAAGCGCAGCTTCAACGCGATCAAACAGGAAGTTGAACGTGAAATCGGTGCTGACGAGATTCGTCGGCAACTGCACAACGAGCACATTCTTTCGCTGGAAGATGAAGCGCGCAAAATGTTTGCTCAGCAACAGCACCCTGAAGTGGCGTACGAGCCGATCACCCCGCCACCAGCACCGCAGGAAATGGCGGCCGACACGGCATCGCACAGCGACATCGGCCCGGCCGAGCCTGTTGCGAAGGCACCACTGACGCTCGAGAAAACCGCGAAACCTGCCGCCGTATCGGCCCCGGTCGCGACGCCCTCTCCCGCCCACGATTCGTCATTGCCACCGCGAGCCCCATGAGCGCAGATACCCCGGAAAACGATCAGCAAATGCCGCTGATCTCGCACCTCACCGAGTTGCGCACACGCCTGTTGCGCTGCGTTGCCGCAGTGTTTCTGATCTTTGCGGGTCTGTTCTACTTCACGCAGAAGATCTACACGCTGGTGTCCGCACCGCTGCGGGTCTACCTGCCCGAAGGCGCAACGATGATCGCCACCGACGTGGCCTCACCGTTCATCACGCCGTTCAAGCTGACCATGATGGTGGCGCTGTTTCTGTCCATGCCGGTGATCCTGCACCAGATCTGGGGCTTCATTGCGCCGGGGCTGTACAAGCATGAAAAGCGTGTGGCCATTCCGCTGCTGGTGTCGAGCATCATCCTGTTTTACGCAGGCATGGCGTTCGCTTACTTCCTGGTCTTCCCGCTGATTTTCCACTTCTTCGCCAGCGTGACCCCGGAAGGCGTGTCGATGATGACCGACATCGCCAGCTACCTCGACTTCGTGATGACGCTGTTCTTCGCCTTCGGCGTAGCGTTCGAGATTCCAGTGGCCGTGGTGCTGCTGGTCTGGATCGGCATCGTCGACGTGAAGTACCTGAAAAAGATCCGCCCGTACGTGATCATCGGCTGCTTCGTGGTCGGCATGATTCTCACCCCGCCGGACATCTTCTCGCAGACCCTGCTGGCCGTGCCGATGTGGCTGCTGTTCGAACTGGGCGTGCTGTGCAGCGGGCTGATCAAGAAGCGTGGCGAACACCCGGACGATGAACAAGAAGAGGCTGACAAGCAAGACCAGCCGCCCGCGACTCAGCCGTGAATCTGCTGCTACTTGAAGAGGCCGATTTCATTGCGCCCGACCGGGTCGTGCTGCGCGACCGCCGCCTCAAGCACCTGCAGGAAGTGCACCGTGCCGAGGTCGGCGACAGCCTTCGGGTCGGTCGCGTCAACGGTCTGCTTGGCACTGCAGAGCTGCTGCGTCTGGAACCCCGTGAGGCCGAGCTGCGCGTTTCGCTGGACAGCGAGCCGCCTGCCAAGCTGCCGCTGACCCTCCTACTGGCCCTGCCGCGCCCCAAGATGCTGCGTCGGGTATTTCAGACGGTTGCGACCATGGGTGTGCCGAAGGTCATTCTGCTTAACAGCTATCGCGTGGAAAAGAGTTTCTGGCAAACGCCGTTTCTTGAGCCCGAAGCGATTCGTGAGCAACTGATTCTGGGCCTGGAGCAGGCGCGCGACAGCGTGTTGCCGGAAATAGTGATCGAGAAACGCTTCAAACCCTTCGTCGAAGACCGCCTGCCGCAACTGGCCATGAACACCTTGGGGCTGGTGGGCCATCCAGGCGACTACCCTGCCTGTCCGCGCGCCGTCAATGAACCTGTCACGCTGGCCATCGGCCCCGAAGGCGGCTGGATCCCCTACGAAGTCGATCTGTTGCGCAAATCCGGCCTGCAACCGGTGCAACTGGGCGACCGTATTCTGCGGGTCGAAACCGCCGTCACTGCGCTGCTTGCGCGCTTGTTTTAAGCCCTTCGCTCTGCATCAGTTGCTCCTTTCGTTTGTCGTCACTCAATTGCTTCAGTTAACCCGTGACTGGCCGATAGGGATGAGTACGCACAAGAATCAGACGTCGAGGAATGGTCATGTATCGCGGGTTAACTCAAAGTCTCGCTAACGCGAGTGTCAGCTTGAAATTGGCGATCGGCTTCGGCCTGGTGCTGGTGATGACCCTGATGATCTCTATCACGGCCTGGTTCAGCACTCAGGGCCTGATATCACGTGGCGACCGGGTGACCGCCATTGCCGGGATCAACGAGCTGACCCTGGAGCTGCGCATCAACAGAATGCGCTATGAAGCGCTCTACAGCACCGAAACCGCCAGTGCGGTAAACGACACGCTCAAGCAACTGAATGACGCGCTTCAACAAGCCCGAGGGCTGCTGAGCAACCCCGAAAACATTGCATTGCTGGACGGTCAACTGCAGGCAGCCCGCGATTACCAGCAAGCGTTTTCCGAGATGACCAAGGCCATTGAAGTGCGCGAAGGCAGCCGTAGCCAGATGGGCGACAACGCCGACAAGGCTGTGGAACAGGCGAACAAGATCGAAGCCGCATTGCTCAAGGAAGACAACATCCTGGCCTTCAACGGTATCGTGGGTGTCAGCAAGCTGATCCAGCAGGCCCGCTTCCAGGTGCGCGGCTACACCTACAGCGGCAGGCCGGAATTCGAGAAGAACGCCAATCAGGCAATCGATGAAGCGATCATCGGCATCAACACCCTGGCCGGAGATATCTCGTCTGAGTTCGCCCCAACCCTGCAGCAGGCCATCGCAGGCCTTAAAGGCTACCGCGCAGCCGTCGGCGTGTACCGCGACTCGCAGGCCGCCAGCAAGGTAGCACTGGAGAAAATGACCACGCTTGGCGTGAAAATGCTGGCCACCAGCAGCGACATGATCGACCGTCAGAACAAGAGCCGCGATGCGGAGAGCGACCAGGCCGTCATGATGATTGCACTGGCCACGGCTCTGGCATTGCTGTTCAGCGTATTGGCGGCATGGATCATTACCCGTCAGATCACCACGCCACTGCAGGAAACCCTGGAAGTGGTCGAGCGCGTCGCCGCTGGCGATCTGAGTCGCAACCTGAGCGTCGGCCGCAAGGACGAACTGGGCAGACTGCAGAGCACCATCCAGCGCATGACCCTCAGCCTGCGCGAGCTGGTGGGCGGCATTCGCGATGGCGTCACGCAGATCGCCAGCGCCGCCGAAGAACTGTCCGCCGTTACCGAACAGACCAGCGCAGGCGTCAACAGCCAGAAGGTCGAGACTGACCAGGTTGCTACCGCCATGCACGAGATGACAGCGACCGTGCAAGAAGTTGCCCGCAACGCCGAGGAAGCCTCCGAAGCCGCTGTGGCCGCCGATCAGCAAGCTCGCGAGGGCGAGCGCGTAGTCAACGAAGCCATCGCCCAGATCGAGCGTCTTGCCGTGGCTGTCGGAAACTCCAGCGAAGCCATGGGCGCCCTGCAACAGGAAAGTGACAAGATCGGCAGCGTGCTGGATGTCATCAAGTCAGTCGCCCAACAAACCAACCTGCTGGCCCTGAACGCCGCCATCGAAGCCGCTCGCGCCGGGGAAGCCGGTCGTGGGTTTGCCGTGGTGGCCGATGAAGTGCGCAGCCTGGCGCAGCGCACCCAGAAGTCCACCGAGGAGATTGAAGCCCTGATCGTCAGCCTGCAAAGCGGTACGCAACAGGCAACCGCCGTCATGGACAGCAGCCGTGAGCTGAGTGCCAGCAGCGTTGATCTCACGCGCCGCGCTGGCGGCTCGCTGGAGAACATCACCAAGACCGTCTCGGCGATTCAGTCGATGAACCAGCAGATCGCTGCCGCCGCTGAACAGCAGAGTGCGACAGCCGAAGAGATCAACCGCAGCATCATCAACGTGCGCGACGTTTCGGAACAGACGTCCGCCGCCAGTGAAGAAACCGCTGCGTCCAGCGTCGAGCTGGCGCGACTGGGCACCCACCTGCAAACGCTGGTGAGCCGCTTTACCATCTGACGTTCCGTGGATCATTCCCGCGCGCACGCAACGGCGCGGGGATGATCGGAGTGGCGATTGAGTGACGCTCGTCACTGATTCAGTCGACTCGGAAATCTCCTACGACCTGTTCAGGTCACGTGATCCACCTCCTCGCCGATGCGCTCATAACGCAGGCTCTCTGCCTTTTGGAGCCTGTTTCTGTTCGCATACCGCAGGAGTATTTCAATGCCCGGAAGGATCAACCAAACACTTGGCAACCTGAGCGTCAGACTCAAATTGTCGCTGGGCTTCGGCCTTGTGTTGCTGCTGACGCTGGCCATCACCCTGACCGGCTGGCACGGTCTGGACACCATG
Source organism: Pseudomonas triticifolii (assembly GCF_014358015.1). Taxonomy (GTDB): domain Bacteria; phylum Pseudomonadota; class Gammaproteobacteria; order Pseudomonadales; family Pseudomonadaceae; genus Aquipseudomonas; species Aquipseudomonas triticifolii. The sequence goes on from NZ_JACONV010000013.1 coordinate 36,795, forward strand.
ATCGAGCGCTCCGAATCGCTTTCCTCCACAGACCGACTGAACAGCCTGACCAAAGACCTGCGCGCCGAGCGAGTTGTCGCACGGGTGGAAAATACACCGCAGAACGTATCGAAGGTGGTGGACCGGCTCAACGAAATCGAGGCCCACCTGGCACTGCTGCGCAAACAGAACGATGAAGCGGATACGCTGGCCAGCCTCGACGCCCAAAGCAAGCTGATCAGCCGCATGGAAACGGCCTTCACCGACCTGGGCGTCGATCGAGAGGCTCGTGATCAGACCCGCATCCAGCTCGATCAGAAATCCGAGCAAGCCGTGAAAGCCATCGAGCATGTAGAAGCTGAAGTGCTCAAGGCCGTCAGCGAGGAACAGGATAACGGCGAGCGGATGGATGAATTCACCAACCTGTCGCAACTCAAGCAGCAGATCCAGATTGCGCGCTATCAGGTGCAGGCCTACACCTTCAGCGGCAAGGAAGCCGATGAAACCGCAGCCATTGCCGCGATTGATGAGGCCCTCAAGGAGATGCAGCAGATTTCGCAGGATCAGGCCGACGAGAACATCCAGGCGCTGGCGCCCGCCAATCAGGCCTTGCAGCAGTATCGTGAGCAGTTGACCCGGTTCAAGACGATCCAGGTCAAGACCGAAGCGGGCCAGGAGACCCTGGAGAATCTGGGCGACCAGATGCTCAGCGCCGTTGCCGAACTGAGCAGCCTGCAGGGAACACGCCGCGACAGCGAAGCCGCCGACTCAAGACGAACCCTGACAGGCGTTGCCGGGCTGGCCCTGCTGGTCGGGCTGCTGGCGGCCTGGGTCATGACACAGCAGATCACGGTGCCGCTGCGTGACACGCTGAACGCCGCAGCCCGCATCGCCCAAGGGGATCTGAGCAAGGATCTGCAGCTTGGACGCCGCGATGAACTGGGGCAGTTGCAGAACAGCATGCAAGCCATGACGATGAGCCTGCGTGACCTGATCGGCGGAATCGGCGACGGCGTGACACAAATAGCCAGCGCCGCCGAGCAATTATCGGCCGTCACCGAGCAGACCTGTTCGGGGGTCAATACTCAGAAGGAAGAGACCGACCAGGTCGCGACCGCCATGAACGAAATGGCAGCAACCGTGCAAGAGGTTGCCCGTAATGCGCAGGAAGCATCGCGCTCAGCCGCACAGGCGGATCAGCAGGCGCGCGAGGGTGATCAAGTGGTCGGCCAGGCCATTACCCAGATAGAGCAACTGGCTCGCGAAGTCGTCAACTCAACGCAGGCGATGAATCAACTCAAGCAGGAAAGCGGCAAGATCGTGGGCGTTCTTGATGTGATCAAGTCGGTTTCGCAGCAAACCAACCTGCTGGCCCTGAACGCCGCCATCGAAGCAGCCCGCGCAGGCGAGGCCGGACGTGGCTTTGCGGTGGTGGCCGATGAGGTTCGCAGCCTGGCGCAGCGTACTCAGAAGTCGACCGAGGAAATCGAGGAACTGATTGCCGCCCTGCAGACCGGTACTCAGCAAGTAGCAACCACACTCGACAGCAGCCGCTGCCTGACGGACAGCAGTGTTGACCTGAGCCGCAGGGCGGGCAGTGCGCTGGAACACATCACCCGCACTGTGGCGACCATTCAGCAAATGAACGAACAGATCGCTGCCGCCAGTGAAGAACAGAGCACCGTTGCCGAGCAGATCAACGCCAACGTCATCAACGTACGCGACATCTCCGAGCAAACCGCGTCCGCCAGCGACGAAACCGCTGCGTCGAGCGTAGAACTGGCGCGTCTGGGATCACAGCTGAAGGCGTTGGTCGGGAAATTTCGGGTGGGGTGATCACCCGGGGATGATGAGCGAGACGGCCTGTGGCGTCAGCACAGGCCCATTCGTAAGCAAGCTCCCACTGGCTGAAACCGGTTTTCAACCCGTAGGGGTGGACCGGACGGCGTTCCGTTTGTCCGCGAAGACTGCCTTCCAGACGCTACCCTCCGACTGAATGTACCGGCCCCTTCGCGGACAAGTCCGCTCCCACTGACTGAGATCGGCTTTCAACCCGTGGGAGAACTGGCGCGTCTAGGATCACAGCTGAAGGCGTTGGTCGGGAAATTTCGGGTGGGGTGATCACCCGGGGACGATGAGCGAGACGGCCTGTGGCGTCAGCACAGTCCCATTCGTAAGCAAGCTCCCACTGACTGAGATCGGTTTTCAACCCGTGGGAGCGGACTTGCCCGCGAAGGCAGTCGCTCAGCGGGTGAGCCTGGGGCAGCGCCTACAAAAAAGCCCCTGAAGCAGCGCTTCAGGGGCTTTTTCAAACCGGATGACTTACGCCAGGACCGGTTCCGACTCAGACTTGAGCGGCTGCAAAGGCAGCAACGGGGCATGAGGATCGGCTTCGATGGACGCTCTCCAGGCCGCCAGCCACTGTTCGTGACCGTCGCTCCAGACCAGCTCGTGCAGACGACCCAAGGCCACCGGGTCGCTCAGCAGCATCAGACGCTCGTGATTGCCAAGCTTGTCCGGCCCCACCTTCAATGCATGTTCGACGCGCTCCATACGGACCACTTCGATCGGCCTGGCCTGCTTGTGACGAGACGTCGCCAGCGCACACGCCAGTGCATTCTGCTGCGGGTCAACCACGGCACGAATAAAGCCTTGTTTCAGCGCATGCCAGCGGTTCTCGTGGGTGTACTGATCGGTAGAGATCAGTTCCTGCGGCGGCTCGAACTCTTCCGGGATCAGGAAGAACTTCTCGTCACGCGCCTTGAGACCCAGACCGGTACGACTGGAAATCACCGACACCGGAATCGACAGCATCAGCGACACCACGATCGGCGCCAGCCACCACAGGAAGCTGGGGTTCAGCCAGAACACCAGACCCGCCCAGCAAGCACCCAGCAATGTCTGCGGACCGTGACGCTTAAGCGCTTCGATCCATGGCGTGGAGTCATCGTCGCGCTGCGGCGAGTTCCAGGTCGCTGCCCAGCCCAGGAAAGCGGCCAGTACGAAGCGGGTGTGGAACAGCATGCGAACCGGGGCCAGCAGCACCGAGAACAGCATTTCCAGCAGCATCGAGATGGTGACCTTGAACTTGCCACCATAGCCCTTCGCGCCCTTTGCCCAGATCAGAATGACGCTGAGCAGTTTAGGCAGGAACAACAGGACAATGGTGGTCGAGAACAGCGCGACGGCTTTTTCCGGGTGCCATTGTGGCCACAGCGGATACAGCTGACGCGGTTCCAGGAAGTAGGTCGGCTCCATCAGCGTGTTCACGGCCAACAAGGCAGTGGACAGCACCAGGAAGAAGAACCACAACGGCGCCGACAGGTAAGACATCACGCCCGTCAGGAACACCGCACGGTGAACCGGGTGCATGCCCTTGACCAGGAACAGCCTGAAGTTCATCAGGTTGCCGTGGCACCAGCGGCGGTCACGCTTGAGTTCGTCCAGCAGGTTGGGCGGCAACTCTTCGTAACTGCCCGGCAGGTCGTAGGCAATCCACACGCCCCAGCCGGCACGGCGCATCAGCGCAGCTTCAACGAAGTCGTGAGACAGGATCGCACCGGCAAACGCACCTTTACCCGGCAACGGCGCCAGCGCGCAGTGCTCGATGAAAGGCTTCATGCGAATGATCGCGTTGTGACCCCAGTAGTGGGATTCACCCAGCTGCCAGAAGTGCAAACCGGCCGTGAACAGCGGACCGTAGACCCGCGTAGCGAACTGCTGCATGCGGGCATACAGCGTGTCCATGCCCGAGGCACGTGGCGCGGTCTGGATGATACCGGCGTCTGGCGTGGCTTCCATCAGACGAACCAGGCTGGTCAGGCATTCACCACTCATCACACTGTCGGCATCGAGCACGACCATGTAACGGTATTCGCCGCCCCAGCGACGGCAGAAGTCGTCGAGGTTGCCGCTCTTGCGCTTCACGCGACGACGGCGACGGCGATAGAAGATCTTGCCGAAACCACCGGTCTCGCGGCACACGTCGAGCCAGGCTTGCTGCTCGGCAACGGCGATGTCGGTGTCATTGGTATCGCTGAGCACGAAGAAGTCGAAGCGGTCCAGGTCACCCGTGGCCGCTACCGATTCGAATGTCGCACGCAGACCGGCAAACACCCGTGGCACGTCTTCGTTGCAAATCGGCATGACCAGCGCAGTGCGCGCGCCGGCTTCGATCGGCTCATTACCTGCGCTGGCACCGGAGATGCGGTACTTGTCGCGACCGGTGAGCAGTTCCAGGAAGCCCATCAGCGCGGTCCAGAAACCGGCCGAGACCCAGCAGAACAGAATCCCGAACAGCAACAGGATGCTGGTCTGCAGCGCGTACGGCATGACCTGCAAAGCCGTCTGCACGAACGTCTGGCGAGTGATTTCGTCCAGCGACACCAGCGACCAGCCCTGATACGGCAGGATGCCTTTCATGTACCAACCGGCAACGATCGTCTGACCCAGCATGAGAATCAGCAGGATATAACGACGAATCGAGCCGACCGTGCGCCAGCGGGACTTGGGCAAGTCACGCGGCAAGTCACTGTGGTCAGGCTTGGGCGGATTGGTCTTGCCGGTCAGGCGACGCCAGCCACGCACCAGAATATTGGTGCGCCACGGCTCTGGAACGACCTTGGTACGACGGATAGGAGGCGTAGCCTTCAGGCACAAGCGACCGCTGGCATCGACGCCGAGCATCTCGGCGTCCTGCAGTTCGTCGGCTGTGGACAGCGTCAGGCGACGACCCACCGAAGCCTGAGCGGCCTCGGCAGTGTCGTTGACCGGCTGCGCCGAAAGGCGTTCATGCAGCTCGGCGAAGGATTTGCAGTTGGCAAGTTCTGCCCGCTGCTCGTCGCTCATTGGTAAGTGCGCCAGGTACTCGTTCAAGGACACTGGCACCGGTAGAGAATTACTCATCGCTCGGCAACTGATAGCTCCAGGTCTCGGTCATGACTTGCAGCGTCTTGGCCGGTTCCGGATGGGTGGGCGCGGCCTCGGTTTCAGGCTGCTTGATTTCTTTACCGTCCTTGTCTTTGGCTACGTCAGCTTTCGCTGCGTCGGCCTTGGCGACATCACCTTTGGCAGCTTCAGGCTTGGAAGCATCGCCTTTGGCAGCATCAGGCTTCACAGCCTCAGTCTTCGGCGCATCGGACTTGGCGATTTCCACCTGGTCGTTGGCACTGTCCTTGGTCGCTGCAGGCTTCGCAGCTTCCTTGGCAGCCACTTCCTTGGCGGCAGCTTTCTTCTCTTCGGCCTTGTCAGCCACCAACAACGCAGGTTCCTTGCCAGGCTCGGCAGGAATTTCGCGCAACAGGTAAGCACGCATTTCGGTCGGCTTGCCGGAATCCTTGACCTTCACACGCAGGGTCAGGCGATAGCCTTTGGTGACCGGGTTGTAGCGCAGGTTGTTTTCGACCAGCTCGACGTTGTCGTCAGTAGTGACCTGGCTGCGGATGGTCTTGTCTTCAGGCAGTGCGGCCAGAACCGGACCGACGAAGTCGACCAGGAATGCCAGGCTGCCGTCAGGCTGACGAATCAGGTTGGACTGACGCACGTCACCGATGGAGCGCTGAGTCTGCTTGACCCAACCCAGATCCGGGGAGTGAATCGAGTTTTCCTGCATGGTCCAGTGGATGCGGTAGTTGAAGTCCATCGGCTCGCCCGGCTTGGCCAGGGTCTCAGGCTTCCAGAACGCAACGATGTTGTCGTTGGTTTCATCGGCAGTCGGGATTTCGACCAGGTCGACGGTGCCTTTGCCCCAGTCGCCTTTAGGCTCGATCCAGGCGCTTGGGCGCTTGTCGTAGCGGTCATCGAGATCTTCGTATTGGCTGAAGTCACGACCACGTTGCAGCAGACCGAAACCACGCGGGTTCTCGACCGAGAAGCTGCTCACGGACAGGTGTTTAGGGTTGTTCAGCGGACGCCACAGCCATTCGCCGTTGGCAGCCTGAATCGACAGACCACTGGAATCGTGAAGCTCGCGGCGATAGTTAGGCACACGCGATGGCTGGTTGGCACCGAACAGGAACATGCTGGTCAGCGGCGCGACACCCAGTTTGGTGACGTTGTCACGCAGGAACATGCGCGACTTCACGTCAACCAGGGTGTTGGTGCCTGGACGCAGGGTCAACTGATACGCACCGGTGGCACGCGGCGAATCGAGCAGTGCGAAGATCACCAGATGGTTGTCATCCGGGCCTGGCTTCTCGATCCAGAATTCCTTGAAGCGCGGGAACTCTTCACCCGACGGCAGCGCAGTGTCGATGGCCATGCCACGGGCGGACAGGCCATAGACCTGACCCTTGCCGATCACGCGAAAGTAGCTCGCGCCCAGCATGGTCATGATCTCGTCCTGCTTGTCGTCCTTGTTGATCGGGTACAGCACACGGAAACCGGCATAACCCAGTTTCTCGGTGGCTTTGGGGTCGATCTTCAGGTCGCCGAAATCAAAACGGCTGGCGTCGTACTTGATCTCTTCAACGTTGGTGGCCGTGACCTCATTGATCTTGACCGGGGTGTCAAAGTGCATGCCCTGGTGATAGAACGAAAGCTTGAACGGCGTCTTGTCGCCCGCCCACTCGGCCTTGTCTTCGCGGAAACGGATTTTCTGGTAGTCCGCGAACTTCATGTCGCGCAACTCGTTGGGCAGATTGCTTCTCGGGGCTTCGAACTTTTGCCCGGCCATTTCTTTGGCCCTGGCCGCTACATCATCCAGGTTGAAGGCCCAGAGCTGGCCTGCACTGAACAGGCATACAAGCGCCGAGCTTGCCAGAAGCGCACTGCGCAACCGCTTGACAGGTTTCTTTGGAGCATCACAGGGACTAACAATCACGAGCAACCCTCGCCGAAAACAGATGAAGAAACCAACGGCCAGCTATCGAATGCCGGGTTGGCGAGCATTGTTCCGACTCCAAATGGGCTTAATGATTCCCCAATCAAGTATCGGAACCGCTTTTGTCATACAAGATGGATCACTGCTGACCTAACAGTAGCGCGCGATTATCCAGTAGCACGCGCCACAACGCATCAGGTATGACAAAGAATTTTAACCGCTCCCGGACTTATTCATTCCAGCGCAGCGGGTGGAATCTTAGCTTATGTATCCAGCAGAAATGTCACCGGGCCATCATTGACCAGGTGCACCTGCATGTCCGCACCAAATTGGCCCGCTGCCACGGCCGGATGCGCGATCCTGGCCTGATTCAAAAGGTAGTCAAATAATTCGGCGCCCAAGGCAGGTGGCGCTGCTTTCGAGAAGCTTGGGCGCATGCCGCTTCGGGTATCGGCCACCAGTGTGAATTGCGAAACCAGCAGCAAGCCGCCTTGCACATCACGCAACGACCGGTTCATCTTGCCATCGGCATCACTGAATACCCGGTAGTTGAGCAACTTATGCAGCAACTTATCGGCACTGGCCCGGTTGTCTTGAGGCTCCACACCCACCAGCACAAGAATGCCCTGATCGATAGCGCCAACCACCTCACCGCCGACCTCGACGCGTGCACCACGCACGCGTTGCAATAAACCTTTCATAGAGACTTTTTCCAGACCTGCAACAAGGAGACGACGCTATCAGGCTTCTTCAGGCGGCAGGTCCAGCAGGCGGCGAGCGACCTGCGCCGCGGCACGCACCAGCGCATCGGTGATGCCTGGCTCAGATGCCGCGTGGCCTGCGTCACGAATCACCTGTAGTTCGCTGTTGGGCCACGCCTGATGCAACTCCCACGCGTTGTCCAGCGTGCAAATGACATCGTAGCGACCATGAACAATGACCCCCGGCAGATGGGCAATCTTCGGCATATCGCGAATCAACTGGTTGGCTTCCAGGAACGCGTCGTTCATGAAGTAGTGACATTCGATACGCGCAATCGACAGGGCGCGCTGCGGTTCGGAGAAACGATCGACCACCTGCGGGTTGGGACGCAGGGTGGCGGCGCGACCTTCCCAGGTAGACCAGGCCTTGGCGGCATGCATCTGGGCAATCTGGTCAGGTCCGGTAAGACGCTTGTGAAAAGCGGCCAGCAGGTTGTCACGCTCATCCATTGGAATCGGCGCGACATAGTCCTGCCAGTAATCGGGAAACAGGCGGCTGGCACCGGCCTGATAAAACCAGTCGATATCCTGCTGGCGCGCCAGGAAGATTCCGCGCAGGATCAGTGCATGAACACGTTCCGGGTGCGTCTGGGCGTAGGCCAGCGACAGCGTCGAGCCCCATGAACCACCGAACAGCACCCATTTATCGATGCCGAGGTGCTCACGGATGCGCTCAAGGTCTTCCACCAGATGCCACGTGGTGTTGTTCTCGATGCTGGCATGAGGCGTGGAGCGACCGCAGCCACGTTGATCGAACGTAATGATGCGATACAGGTTCGGATCGAAGTAGCGACGGCTCTGCGCATCGCAGCCCGAACCCGGCCCACCGTGAATGAACACCACGGGAAGTCCTTCGGGGGACCCGCTTTCATCGACATAAAGCACATGCGGTTGTTCCACGGCCAGATCGTGCCGGGCGTAAGGTTTGATCTGCGGGTACAAAGTCTGCATATGTGCTCCATGAGTCCGATTCAGAGGCTTCTATTATTCTGCCGTGGGGCATCATAAACCCGAAACGAGGAATGAGCATGCTGCACATCATCGATCAGTATGGAACGAACGATGCAAGCGTTTTGCCAATTTGCACGGTTCGCGAACCAGAGCAGTTGCGCTGGGTCGAAGCGTGAGTCGCGCCCTCAATTATTTCTTCTATTTTCAGGAAATAACTGACGACACGCCTACAGTCAGAGAACCCCATCTTTTAATCCGTCAGACTACTTGAGGTCGTACCGATGTCTCAGGAACCACTCGTTCGTGACGCTGATGTGGCAGCTTTTCGCGCCGCAGTGCTCGCCAAACTCACTTACTCGGTGGGCAAGGACCCCGACCATGCGTTCGAGCATGACTGGTTCGAAGCGGTTGCGCTGGCCGCTCGCGACCACATGGTCGAACACTGGATGGACCACACTCGGCAGATTTATCGCACCGTTCAGAAGCGGGTGTATTACCTGTCACTGGAATTCCTGATCGGCAGACTGCTTTACGACAGCCTCAGCAACCTGGGCCTGCTGGAAATCGCGCGCGAAGCCATGACTGAACTGGGCGTGGACATTGAGCGCATCCGTCTGCTCGAACCCGATGCAGCATTGGGCAACGGCGGCCTGGGCCGTCTGGCTGCCTGCTTCATGGAAAGCATGTCGACCCTGGGCATCGCAGGCCATGGCTACGGCATCCGTTACGAACACGGGCTGTTCCGTCAGGCCGTGGTCGATGGCTGGCAGCAGGAGCAGACCGAAAACTGGCTGGACTTCGGCAACCCATGGGAATTCGAACGCCCGGAAGTGGTGTACTCGATCGGTTTTGGCGGCAGCGTCGAAACCTTCACCAACGAAGCCGGCGAAACACGTCAGGTCTGGCGTCCGGGCGAAACCGTACGGGCCATTGCCTACGACACGCCCGTGGTCGGCTGGCGCGGCAAAAGTGTGAACACCCTGCGCCTGTGGCGCGCCCGTGCTGTGGAAGACCTGCACCTGGAACGCTTCAACGCCGGCGACCACTTTGGCGCGGTGGCGGAAGTCGTCCGGGCCGAAAGCATTTCCCGCGTGCTGTACCCGAACGATGCGACCGAAGCCGGTCAGGAACTGCGCCTGCGCCAAGAGTATTTCTTTGTTTCGGCCTCGTTGCAGGATTTGCTGCGTCGTCACCTGAACATGCACGCCACGCTGACTGATCTGTCGGAACATGCGGCGATCCAGATGAACGATACGCACCCGTCCATTGCCGTGGCGGAACTGATGCGTCAGTTGATCGACAACCACAGCATTCCATGGGACACCGCCTGGAAAATCACCGTCGGCACGCTCGGCTACACCAACCACACCTTGCTGCCGGAAGCACTGGAAACCTGGTCAGTCGGCCTCATGGAGCGGATGCTGCCGCGCCACATGCAGATCATTTACCTGATCAACGCGCAACACATCGACACGTTGCGTGCCAAGGGCATCCACGATTTCGAAGTGTTGCGTGCCGTGTCGCTGATCGAAGAAGACAACGGCCGTCGCGTGCGCATGGGCAACCTGGCATTCCTCGGCTCGCACAGCGTCAACGGCGTTTCGGCGCTGCACACCCAGTTGATGCGCAAGACCGTGTTCGCCGAACTGCACAAGCTGTACCCCGAGCGAATCAACAATAAAACCAACGGGATCACTTTCCGCCGCTGGTTGTTCCAGGCCAACCCGAAGCTGACCGAAATGCTGGTCGAAGCCATCGGCGCGGACGTGCTGGACAACGCCGAAACCCGCTTGATAGAGCTGGAGCCCTTCGCCGAAAAGTCATCGTTCCGCAAGCAGATGGCCGATCAACGCCTGCACAGCAAACGTGCGCTGGCGGCGATCATTCACGAGCGTCTTGGCATCGCAGTCAACCCGGCGGCGATGTTCGACGTGCAGGTCAAGCGTATCCACGAATACAAGCGCCAGTTGCTGAACCTGTTTCACACCGTCGCGCTGTATCAGGCGATTCGTGCCGAACCGGGAACCGACTGGGTGCCACGCGTGAAGATCTTCGCGGGTAAGGCGGCGGCCAGTTACCACTCGGCCAAACTGATCATCAAGCTCACCAACGACATTGCACGCACCGTCAACAACGACCCGACCGTACGCGGCTTGCTCAAAGTGGTGTTCATGCCCAACTACAACGTCAGCCTGGCCGAAAGCATTATTCCGGCAGCCGACCTGTCCGAGCAGATTTCCACCGCTGGCCTTGAGGCTTCCGGTACCAGCAACATGAAGTTCGGCCTCAACGGTGCGCTGACCATCGGCACGCTGGACGGTGCCAACGTGGAGATGAGCGAGCAGATCGGGCTGGAGAACATGTTCATCTTCGGCATGACCTCTCAAGAAGTCGAGGCACGCAAACAGGCAGGCGACTTCAGTGCGCATGCCGACGTGGCAGCGTCCGGTCGCTTGAACGATGTGCTGCAAGCGATTCGTGGCGGCGTGTTCTCGCCGGATGATCCGAACCGCTATGCCGGTCTGGTCGATCAGTTGCTGGCGTACGACCGCTTCCTGGTCTGCGCCGACTTCGATTCGTACTGGGCAGCTCAGGCCAAGGTCGAAGAGCGCTGGCACGACTCCAAGCAATGGTGGCGCTCGGCAGTGCTCAATACTGCGCGCATGGGCTGGTTCTCTTCGGACCGGACCATTCGCGAGTACGCGGGCGAAATCTGGAAAGCGCTGGACTGAACGTAGCAGGACAGCTCCGCGAAGGGATGTACCGCCCCCTTCGCGGACGAGTCCGTTCCCACTCACTGACACCGGTTTTCAACCTGTAGGAGTGGACTTGTCCACGAAGACTGACCTTCAGACGCAACTTGTCGGCTGAATGTACCGCCCCCTTCGCGGATGAGTCCGCTCCCACTCACTGACACCGGTTTTCAACCTGTAGGAGTGGACTTGTCCACGAAGACTGACTTTCAGACGCAACATGTCGGCTGAATGTACCGGCCCCTTCGCGGACGAGTCCGCTCCCACCCACTGACACCGGTTTTCAACCTGTAGGAGTGGACTTGTCCACGAAGACTGACTTTCAGACGCAACATGTCGGCTGAATGTACCGGCCCCTTCGCGGACGAGTCCGCTCCCACTCACTGAAACCGGTTTTCAACCTGTAGGAGTGAGCTTGCTCACGAAGACTGACTTCCAGCCGCAACCCTTCGACTGAACACACCGGCCCCTTCGCGGACGAGTCCGCTCCCACTCACTGACACCGGTTTTCAACCTGTGGGAGTGAGCTTGCTCACGAAGACTGACTTCCAGCCGCAACCCTTCGACTGAACACACCGGCCCCTTCGCGGACGAGTCCGCTCCCACTCACTGACACCGGTTTTCAACCTGTAGGAGTGGACTTGTCCACGAAGACTGACTTTCAGACGCAACATGTCGGCTGAATGTACCGGCCCCTTCGCGGACGAGTCCGTTCCCACTCACTGAAACCGGTTTTCAACCTGTAGGAGTGGACTTGTCCACGAAGACTGACTCTCAGACGCAACATGTCGGCTGAATGTACCGGCCCCTTCGCGAGCAAGCTCGCTCCCACAGACTGAAACCGGTTTTCAACCTGTGGGAGTGAGCTTGCTCACGAAGACTGACTTCCAGCCGCAACCCTTCGACTGAACACACCGGCCCCTTCGCGAGCAAGCTCGCTCCCACTGGCTGAATACGCCGTTGCGCGTCAGGAGCGCGCTCAATCCTGTTCCACCCTATACTGCGCACCGATAAACCTTCACACATCGGAAAGGATGTCGTCGCGTGCTCTGGATTTGTCTGGTGGTGGGTGGTGCAGCGCTGGGCTACTCGTTGAGTTACGACGAGTGGGAAGGCATGCTCATCGGTTCCATTATGGGCTGGGGGCTGTGGGCAGGCATTCGCCTGTACGTGCTCGATAAGCGCTCGGCCGAGCAGTCGCTTGAATTGCTTGCCACACGAAAAACCGTCGAATCCCTGCAGCAACGCCTGACCCTTCTCGAATACCCGCCCGTTTCCAGCGCTCAGCCTGTGGCCACGCCAGAGCAGGCGGCACCGTTGCCTGCGGACTCGATCATCATCCCCGCGCAGACCACCGGACCTGAGTTGATCTGGGACCTGCCTGTCGCTGAGGCACCCGCTGTGCAGCGGGCCGAACCTGCGATCAAGGCGGCGCAGAACAGCACGCCAAGACAAGCCGACGCGCCCAATGTCCTCGAAAAGACCCTGTCCCGCGCCATGGGCTGGCTGATGGGGGGCAACACGGTATTGCGAGTCGGTGTGGTGGTGCTTTTTCTAGGACTGGCGTTTCTGTTGCGCTACGCCACTGAAGGCATGGTTGTGCCGATCGAAGCCCGCTACGCAGGCGTCGCGGCCAGTGCGCTGGCTCTGCTGGGGCTTGGCTGGTGGCTGCGCCTTCGCAATGGGCCTTATGCGCTGATGCTGCAAGGCGCAGGCATTGGCGTGCTGTACCTGACGGTGTTCGCCGCAATGAAACTGCACCCGCTGCTGGACCCGACCCTGGGTTTCGCGCTGCTGGTCGCGATCACCGCGTTCTCCGCCATATTGGCCCTGACCCAGAACGCGCTGGCACTGGCCTGCGCGGGGGCGCTGGGCGGGTTCGCCGCGCCGCTTCTGGCCTCGACCGGGCAAGGCAGCCATGTGTCGCTGTTCAGTTATTTCGCCCTGCTCAACGCGGGCATTTTCGCCATCGCCTGGTTCCGGGCCTGGCGCATCCTGAACCTGATCGGTTTCTTCGGCACCTTCGGTATCGGTTTCGCCTGGGGCATCAAGACCTACACAGCGGATGTGTTCTGGAGCACCGAGCCATTCCTGATTCTGTTTTTCGTAATGTACCTGGTCATCGGCCTGCTGTTCGCCCGACGCAAGCTTCAAGAGCAGGCCAGCGCACCGCAGGATGACAGCCGCCATGCGCTGCTGCGCTGGTCGGCGCGGCAAGGTGACTATGTCGATGGCACCTTGCTGTTCGGTACGCCGATCGTGGGGTTCGGCCTGCAATATGCGCTGGTCGAACACATCCCCTTGGGCGCTGCGTTCAGCGCATTGGTCCTGGGACTGATCTACATGGCGCTGGCGCGAGTGCTTGCAGCGCGAGGCTCGGAGCGGACCACACTGTTGATGGAAACCTGCCTGGCACTGGGCGTGGTGTTCGCCACGCTGGCGATCCCGCTGGGGCTGGGTTCCCAATGGACGACCTGCGCCTGGGCCGTGGAAGGTGCCGCCATCTTCTGGCTGGGCATGCGCCAGCACCGGCTGCTCGCACGCGCTTTCGGCCTGTTGCTGCAACTGGCTGCTGGCGCAGCGCTGCTGAGCAACCTTGATCTGACCTACGCCTCGCTGCTGTTCAACGGCGATTACTGGACGTCGATGATCCTGGCGATTGCCGCGTTAATCAGCGCGTGGTGCATCCATCGCTATAAGGGGCTGACGCGGGTGGATCAGGAACTGGCCCGGTCATTGCTGATGGTGTGGGCAGCGGCGTGGTGGGTCTTCTCCGTGCTCAGCGCCGTCCAGTTGTTCGTACCCGGCTCGCTGCAAACGGCCACGCTGTTGATAGCTGCGGCGACCAGCGTCGCGCTGTGGACAGCGCTTGCCCTGCGCCTGCGCTGGCCGGACATGGCCATGCTGTGTGCCGCACTGATGCCGCTTTGCAGCTTCTTGCTGCTGGCCTCGCTGGGCACGTTTTACCACCCGGCGCAGGATGGCGGCTGGGTGGGCTGGCTGGCGGTGTTCGCCGTGCACCTGCTGTCACTTCGTCGTCTGGCAGGCCTGTTGCCGAGCCTTGCAAACCGTGTAGCGCATATCGTTGGCTGCTGGCTGATCATCGCCGTGCTGGCGCTGGAGTTGCGTTTTGGCCTGATGCAGCTTTCCGAGTCCTACAACGCCTGGCGCTGGCTGGGCTGGGCTGTCGTGCCAAGCCTGTATCTGTGGGGCATGGCCTCGCAGCGTCAATGGCCGTGGCCTGTCTCGGCCTTCCCCGACGCCTACCGGGTCAGCGCCGCCGCGCCCTTGGCGGTGTTGATGCTGGCGTGGTTCTGGCTGGCCAATTTCTTCAGCGACGGCGCGGCGGACCCACTGCCCTACCTGCCGCTGCTCAATCCACTGGAAATCGGCCTGCTGTTTGCACTGGGCGGCGTTTTCCTGTGGATGCGCCACTGCCTGGCGAGGATGGGTCTGGACACCATTCGCGCCCGTACAACTGCCCTTCTGATAGCGGGCAGTTCCGTGTTCGCTCTGGTCACGGCGATGGTCATGCGCACCGCGCATCACTGGGCCGATGTGCCATGGCACACGCAAAGCCTGCTCGAATCGATGCGTGTGCAGGCCGGGCTATCGATTGTCTGGACGCTGATGGCACTGGCGCTGATGATCGGCGGGCATCTGCGCGCCAACCGACATGTCTGGCTGGGCGGCGCGGTTCTCATCGGTGTGGTGGTGGTCAAACTGTTCTTCGTGGAACTGAGCAATCGCGGCGGCATGGAGCGCATCGTCTCCTTCATAGGTGTTGGCATTTTGCTACTGGTGGTGGGATATTTCGCACCATTACCGCCGAAACCTCTCGCTGCGAAGAGGGACGAGGAACCCGGCACGGCTCCCACCACCGAGCCGACCAGCCCATGAGGAAACCGTTCTTGAGTCGTTCACCCCTGAAAGTCGCTGCGCTCGGCCTGGCGCTGTGCACGACGATGGCCGCCCATGCTCAAGACAAACAGGCCGACTTTGCCAGCCAGACGCCGCTGACGCTCAGCGGCGATGGCCCGTGGTATCGAATCGAGCTGCCGCTGGCCGTGCAACTGAGTGCTCGGCAGACCGACCTCAGCGACTTGCGCGTTTTCAACAGCGAGGGTCAGCCGCAGGCGTATGCACTGAATCAGAAGCAGGCGGCGCACGATCAGGAGCCCACGCCGATTCCGGTGAAGTGGTTCGCGCTCTACAGCACTCAGGAAGCGGGCGATGCGACGCCGGTCATCCGTATCGAGCGCGCCAGCAACGGCACAGTGATCGAAGTCCAGCCGCAAAGTGACATCGAGGCAGGCGAAGAAGTCCTGCGTGGCTGGCTGCTGGACACAAGCGCGGTCAAGGCACCGCTGGAACAGTTGATCATTGACTGGAGCGCCGAGCGCGAGGGTTTCCAGAGTTTCAGCATCGAAGCCAGCGATGACCTTCAGCACTGGCGCAACTGGGGTGACGGCCAAGTGGCGCGCCTGTCGTTCGCCGACGAAGTGGTAGACCAGCGCGAAGTCGGCCTGCCCGGCCAGAGCGCTCGTTATCTGCGCCTGCTGTGGCGCTCGCCGCACAGTGCGCCCACGCTGATTTCCGCGCACGTATTCGCGGCAGAGACGGAAAACCCAGCGCCGCCCCTGACCTGGTCACCCGCCATCACTGGCAAGGCCGAAACGGCCAACGAGTACATCTGGCAACTGCCGGCGGGCTTGCCGGTCGAGCGCGTGAAGGTCGACATCACTCAGCCCAACAGCCTCGCGCCAGGCACCCTGTATGCGCGCAGCGATGCCAGACAGCCGTGGCAGCCGGTCAGCAGCGGGCTTCTGTATCGCCTGACGCAGAACGGCGGCGACATGGTTCAGGATCAACTGCACCTGTCCGGGCGTGTCGTGCAGCAGCTCAAGCTGGTGGTCGATGACCGCGGCGGCGGACTGGGCGAGGAAGCGCCAGCCTTGAGCGTGGCCGTGCAGGCGAGCGAAGTGGTGTTTCTGGCACGCGGCAATGGACCCTTTACCCTGGCCGTGGGCAACGCGAGCGTCAAGGCTGCCAACCTGTCGCTGGCCACACTGATTCCTGATTTCACGCCACAGAAACTGGCCTCGCTGGGTACCGCGAAACCGGCCAGTGCAACCGTCGCCGACATGGCTGCGCCACTGCCGGTGGTGCAGGAAAACGTCGATTTCAAGCGCCTCGGGCTCTGGGCCGTCCTGCTGCTGGGTGTGCTGTTTCTGGGCTGGATGGCGCTCAGCACCCTGCGGGCCTCGAAGCGCTGAACAGGTCATCTGGCCTGCCGGATTCCAGCTACGCTGACCCGGCATATGAACTGAAACCGCGATAAGCCAGTCTGATAGCAGTATTACGTCGCCACTCGCGTTAAACTGCGCGGGTTTTCATACCCCCTATTTTCGGAGCTATCCATGTCCCGCGTTACACTAAGTCGCTACTTGATTGAGCAGACCCGCAGCAACAACACTCCTGCCGATCTGCGCTTCCTGATCGAAGTAGTGGCGCGAGCATGCAAGGAAATCAGCCACGCCGTCTCCAAGGGCGCGCTGGGCGGCGTACTGGGCAGCATGGGCACCGAGAACGTGCAGGGCGAAGTGCAGAAAAAGCTCGACGTGATCTCCAACGAAATCTTGCTGGAAGCCAACGAATGGGGCGGTCACCTGGCCGGCATGGCGTCCGAAGAAATGGACAATGCCTACCAGATTCCAGGCAAATACCCTAAAGGCGCCTACCTGCTGGTGTTCGACCCACTGGACGGCTCGTCCAACATCGACATCAATGCACCCGTCGGCACCATCTTCTCGGTGCTGCGCTGCCCGAACCAGTACCTGAGCCAGAACGAAGCCCTGAACGAAAAGGCCTTCCTGCAGCCAGGCACCGAGCAGGTCGCTGCCGGTTACGCAATCTACGGCCCGCAGACCATGCTGATCCTGACCCTGGGTGACGGCGTCAAAGGCTTCACGCTGGACCGCGAGATGGGCAGCTTCGTACTGACTCACGAGGACATCACCATCCCTGAGACCACTCAGGAATTCGCCATCAACATGTCCAACCAGCGCCACTGGGAAGCCCCGGTACAGCGCTACGTGGAAGAGTTGCTGCAGGGCGACGAAGGTCCGCTGAAGAAGAACTACAACATGCGCTGGGTTGCGGCGATGGTTGCCGACGTGCACCGCATCCTGACCCGTGGCGGTCTGTTCATGTACCCGCGCGACAGCCGCGAGCCATCCAAGCCGGGCAAGCTGCGCCTGATGTACGAAGCCAACCCGATGTCGTTCCTGGTTGAGCAGGCAGGCGGTGCGTCCACTGACGGCCACCAGCGCATCCTCGACATCCAGCCTGAAGGTCTGCACCAGCGTGTTGCTGTATTCCTGGGTTCCAAACAGGAAGTCGAGCGCGCCGCCGCTTACCACAAAGAGTAAGAGGGACAAGACCGATGCGTGCGCCCTGGCTGCCGCTGCTTGACTGGTGGTTCGGCTCGGCCGAATCACCGACTGAAGTGGTGAAAGCCAGGAACACGCTCTGGTTTGGCAAGAAAAAGGCTAACGACGCCGAAGCCCGCGAGCGCTTCGGTGATCAGGTCGAGAAAGCGCTGGCGGGTGGTCTGGCCGAATGGGCGGAAAACCCAAAGGGCTGGCTGGCGCTGATTCTGCTGCTCGATCAGTTGCCACGCATGATCCATCGCGACACATCCAACGCCTTTGCCGGAGACCCGCGCGCGCAGGCACTGGTCAAGCATGGCTTGAAACTGGAGCGGGACCAGCATCTGGATCCACTGCAGCGCACCTTCATCTACCTGGTGCTGGAGCACAGCGAGAACCTCGCGGACCAGAATCAGGCCACCGCCTGTTTCACCCGTTTGCTGCCGCTGCTACCTGCCACTGATCGCGGCTATTTCACGAGAAGCCTGACTTTTGCCGAGCGTCATCAGGCGATCATCGCCCGCTTCGGACGCTTCCCGCATCGAAATGCCATTCTGGGCAGAACCTCTACCGATCAGGAAGTCGAATTTCTCGAGAAACCCGGCTCAAGCTTCTGATAGACCAAATAAATCCTTTTGTCTGCCGGGAACCAGATCCGCTTTTTCTCTTCTAAGCTTTCGGTACTGCGCCAGCGTCAGGCTGCATCGGCCCCCGTTGCGACGAGACCCCTCTTCCGTTCAGGAGCTTCATCCATGTCCTTGCGCTATGTCGCTTTACTCTCGTTTTGCGTGTTCCTGGCTGCGTGCAGCAAAATCACCCAGGAAAACTACTCCAAACTCTCTGCGGGCATGCCTAAGGGTCAGGTCGAATCCTTGCTGGGCAGCCCGACTGAATGTTCCGGTGCGCTGGGCATGTCCAGTTGCACATGGGGCGACAAAAACACGTTCATCAGCGTGCAGTACGCCGCTGACAAGGTCGTCCTGTTCTCGGGTCAGGGCCTGAAATAAGCATGGTCAAGGTACTCGTACGTTTCGGTATCTTCGTGATGGCCAGTTTTCTGGCCATCGGCTTTGCGCACTCGGCTGACAACCTTGAGCCGAGGACGGTCGACAGCGTCGATCTCAAGCAGTATCAGGGCACCTGGTACGAACTGGCGCGACTGCCGATGTTTTTCCAGCGCAAATGCGCGCAGTCCGAAGCTCACTATCAGCTCAAGGATGACGGCAACATCGCCGTGACCAATCGCTGCCGCACCATTGAAGGCGAATGGCAGGAAGCGACCGGCACCGCCTCGCCGCAGGTTCCGGGCAAGACCGACAAGCTGTGGGTCGTGTTCGATAACTGGTTCTCGCGTCTGCTCCCGGGTGTTGCCAAGGGCGACTACTGGGTGCTGGACATCGGCGACGGCTACAAGACCGCGGTGGTCGGCAACCCGGACCGCAAGTACCTCTGGCTGCTGTCACGCACGCCAACGGTGTCCGAGTCGGTCAAGCAAGGCATGCTCAGCAAGGCTCGTCAGCAGGGTTACGACACCTCACGCCTGATCTGGCGCGAGGCTGACTCGAAGATCGGCAAGGGCGAGAAGTGAACACTGGCGGGCGTGATCGTGCCAACCCGTTGGCACGATCAGTCCGTTAGTCCAGCAACGCCCTTAGTACCTGAGCAAACGCCTGGGCACTCTGCTCCTGATCGGCATGTCGCCCGTCACGAATGACCCAACGTCCGCCCACCGCCACGTCACGGATCTGGCGGTCACTGCCTGCGAACAACCAGCGGTTGAGAATGGCATCGCCCGATGCAGTGGCGATATACGGGTCATTGCCATCCAGTACCAGCCAGTCAGCACGCTTGCCGACTTCCAGCGCGCCAATCTCCTGCCCCAGCGCCTGGGCACCGCCCGCAAGCGCTGCATCCATCAAGGTTCTGCCAACCATCGGCTGATCGCTGCGATGCAACCGGTTACGACGCTGGTCGCGCAGCCGCTGGCCGTACTCCAGCCAGCGCAGCTCTTCGACCACGCTGAGCGACACATGGCTGTCTGAACCAATGCCCCAGCGCCCGCCCTGCGCGATGTAATCCACAGCCGGGAAAATCCCGTCACCCAGGTTCGCTTCAGTGGTCAGGCACAAACCGGCAACGGCTGCGCTGCTCGCCATAAGTGCCACTTCGTCAGGCTCGGCATGGGTCGCATGCACCAGACACCAGCGGTTATCCACAGGCGTGTTTTCATACAACCACTGCAACGGACGTCGACCGCTCCAGCTCAGGCAGTCGTCGACTTCCTTCTGCTGTTCGGCAATGTGGATATGCACCGGGCAATGCGGGTCGCTGGCAGCCAGCACGGCGCTGATCTGCCCGGGCGTCACGGCACGCAACGAGTGAAAGCAAAGGCCAAGCCGCTGCGCCGTTTGACTCGCCACAATTGGCTGCAAACGCGCCTGCAGGTCCAGATAGCTGTCGGTGCTGTGGATAAATCGACGCTGGCCTTCGTTCGGTGCCTGCCCGCCAAACCCGGAATGGCTGTAGAGCACCGGCAGCAGCGTCAGGCCAATACCGACCGAGCTTGCCGCCTGGCTGATCTGCACCGCCAGCTCGGCGGGGTCGTCGTAGGGTTTGCCCGTAATGTCCTGATGCACGTAGTGAAATTCGGCGACCGAGGTGTAGCCGCCTTTGAGCATCTCGATGTACAGCTGACGGGCAATGACGCCCAGTTGCTGTGGCGTGATGCGTCCGACCAGCCGGTACATGAGGTCGCGCCAGGTCCAGAAGCTGTCGTTCGGGTTGCCGGCCACTTCGGCCAGACCGGCCATGGCACGCTGGAAAGCGTGCGAGTGCAGGTTCGGCATGCCGGGCAGCAACGGACCGTGGACGACTTCAGCGCCCTGCCGATCCGCATTGGCCTGAATCCGCGTCAGCATACCCTCAGGGCTGACCTCCAGACGTACGTCGTTGGCCCAGCCGTCCGGAAGTAGCGCGCGCTCGGCAAAGAAGGCTGACATTGACTTCACACCTCATCACTGTAATTTGTATATACATATACAGACGTTTGGTTCACCGGTAAACCGTCGGCAAACTTGCCGTACCACAGGTTAATGGTTAGCTTGAGCGCCTGAATCATCTCCACGACAAGGACACCTACGTGCCGACGCCGCCCGCCTCTTCCTCACTGGCAGCCCAGATGGGCGAAAGTCCCGCACCCTTGTACGCCCGCGTCAAACACATGATCGCCCTGCAGATCCAGAACGGCACCTGGCCGCCGCATCATCGCGTGCCGTCGGAAAGCGAGCTGGTGACACAACTGGGTTTCAGCCGCATGACCATCAACCGCGCCTTGCGTGAACTGACCGCCGAAGGCCTGCTGGTGCGCATGCAGGGCGTCGGTACGTTCGTTGCAGAGCCCAAAAGCCAGTCAGCGCTGTTTGAAGTCCACAATATCGCTGACGAGATTGCCGCACGAGGCCATCGTCATTCCTGCAAGGTCATCATCCTCAAAGAAGAAGCCGCAGGCTCCGAACGCGCACTGGCGCTGGACATGCGCGAGGGTCAGCGGGTGTTCCATTCGTTGATCGTGCATTACGAAAACGACATTGCGGTACAGATCGAAGACCGTTTCGTGAACGCGTTGGTCGCGCCGGATTACCTCAAGCAGGACTTCACCCTGCAGACGCCCTACGCCTACCTGTCGCAGGTGGCGCCGTTGACCGAGGGTGAGCATGTGGTCGAGGCGATTCTGGCAGAGGCCGACGAGTGCACACTGTTGCAGATCGACGCGGGCGAACCCTGCCTTTTGATTCGCCGCCGTACGTGGTCAGGTCGCCAGCCGGTGACCGCCGCACGCCTGATCCATCCCGGCTCCCGTCATCGCCTTGAAGGACGTTTCACCAAATGACCGCGACCCGCATCCTGCGCGCCATCGATTACCCGCGCATGCCGTGGAAGAACGGCGGCGGCAGCACTGAAGAAATCGCCCGCGACGCAGGTCAGGACCTGGACGGTTTCGGCTGGCGGTTGTCGATTGCGGATATCGAACACTCAGGCGGCTTTTCCGTGTTCGCCGGTTATCAGCGGATCATCACCGTGCTGCAGGGCGCGGGCATGACACTGACGGTCGACGGCATCACCAGTCGCCCGCTGCTGCCTTCCGATCCATTTGCGTTCAGCGGGGACAGCCAGGTCGAGTGCACATTGCTCGACGGGCCGATCCGGGATTTCAATCTCATCTATGCGGCGCATCAATACAGCGCGCGCCTGCAGTGGATCGACGTGCGCCAGCCGCAACGGCTGTTCAGTTCGGCGAGCACCTTCATGCTGTTCAGTATGGCCGAGCAGATCGCCCTCAGCATCAACGGCCAGCCGTGGGAAATCCTCGGCCGACACGACTGCGCCCACGTGGACAACACCGGCGCACTCATGGAGATCGAGCTGCAATCGTCGGGCGCCAGCCGTTGCTGCCTGATTGAGCTGAACGCCATGGGTCAATGAAGGTATGCTAAGCGCCCTCTAAAAATCAGCTCCCTTCAAGGACGACCATGACTCAATTCCCGATCAAGGAAACGCCTCGGGCCGTTGCCATCCTCGCCAGCTTTCTCGCCTCCGAGTCCGCAGGCGGCATCATCTTGATGCTGGCCGCTCTGGCCGCCCTGATTGTCGCCAACTCGCCGCTGTCAGCCGGTTATTTTGCGGTGCTGCACAGCGTGTGGCTGGGCCTGTCAGTCGAGCTGTGGGTCAACGACGGGTTGATGGCGATCTTCTTCCTGATGGTCGGCCTGGAAATCAAGCGCGAAGTGTTGGCGGGTGGACTCTCGACCTGGGGCCAACGCGCCCTGCCCGGCTTTGCCGCTGCAGGCGGAATGCTGGTGCCGGCGCTGATCTACATCGCCGTCAACTGGGGCAACCCGCAGACCTTGAGCGGCTGGGCGATTCCTGCTGCAACTGACATCGCGTTCGCACTGGGCGTACTGTCTTTGCTGGGCAATCGCGTGCCGACGTCGCTCAAGGTGTTTCTCGCGGCACTGGCGATTCTCGACGACCTGGGTGCCGTCACCATCATCGCGTTCTTCTACAGTTCCGGCCTGAACCTGCCGATGCTGGGCGCGGCCCTGGCCACGCTGGCGGTGCTGATCGTGATGAATCGCCTCAACGTCCGTCGCCTGCTGCCGTATCTGTTGCTGGGTGCGCTGCTGTGGTTCTTCGTGTTGCAGTCGGGCGTTCACGCCACGCTGGCAGGCGTCGCGCTGGCGCTGTGCATCCCGCTGGGCAAGCCCGAGGAAGAAGCGCGCTCGCCGCTGCTGTTCCTCGAAGAGAAGATGCATTACTGGGTGGCATTTGCGGTAGTGCCGATCTTTGGCTTTGCCAACGCAGGGGTTTCGCTGGCCGGCATCTCCATGGAAAACCTCGTCGATACGGTGCCGCTCGGTGTCGCGCTGGGGCTGTTCGTGGGCAAGCAGATCGGCGTATTCCTGGCCGCCGTGCTGGCCATTCGTGCAGGGCTGGCCGTGCTGCCGGAAGGCAGTAACTGGGTGCAGCTGTATGGCGTGGCGATCCTGTGCGGCATCGGCTTCACCATGAGCCTGTTCATCGGCAACCTGGCGTTTCCCGGTCAGCAGCACCTGATCGATGAAGTAAAAGTCGGCGTATTGATGGGCTCGGGCCTCGCGGCGATCACCGGGATCTTGCTGCTGCGCAGCCGTTTTAGCCGGCCCTGAAAAAATATTTTCAAATCACTGCATCCAGATCGTTTCCTCGCGGGTAGTACTTGCAGCAGCCACTTCGAGTTGCTGAGCGCGGTTAAACCATCTGGAGATTTCTGCATGAACGCAAAACGCTTGCTCTGCCTTGCAGGTAGTACCCTGGCTTTCACTTGCCTGTCGTCCGTCGCCATGGCCCAGACCGATCTGCCCGAAAGCGTTCGGGTTCCGGCCGGCCACAAGATCAGCATGCAAACCACCGGGGTCGGCGAAATTACCTACGAATGCCGCGCCAAAGCCAACATGCCCAATGAGATGGAATGGGCGTTCGTCGGTCCCAAGGCGGTACTCAATGACAAGAGCGGCAAACAGGTCGGCACCTACTACGGCCCGCCTGCAACGTGGGAAGCCAAAGACGGCTCGAAAGTGACCGGCACTCAGGTCGCCGTGGCACCGTCGAGCGCAGGCAACCTGCCGTATCAACTGGTCAAGGCCAACCCGGCTGAAGGCAAAGGCGCCATGACCGGCGTTGCCTACATCCAGCGCACCGCCCTGAAAGGCGGCGTAGCACCGACCACCGCGTGCGCGGCCAGCAACAAGGGCGCCAAGGAAGTGGTCAAGTATCAGGCCGACTACCTGTTCTGGACCGCCAACTGATCACAGTCAGGCAATCGGTCACCGCGCAGCCAGTGAGCTATGCTGCTGCGCGGGTCCTCGTGATATCAACGAGGCAGTAGTCCATTGACGGCGGATCACCTTGTCCTCACACGAATCTCTCTTTGATTACGAAGGCACGCTGCAGGCCTGCGCTCGCGGTGAGCGGCAGGCCCTGCATCGTCTTTATGAACAGGAAAGCGCACGGCTGCTCGGTGTGGTCATGCGGCTGGTGCGTGACCGCGCACAGGCTGAAGACATCGTGCATGATGCCTTTCTCAAGATATGGACCGGTGCCGCCAGTTTCGACGCCTCACGCGGCTCGGCACGCGGCTGGATTTACAGCGTGACGCGCCATCTGGCGCTCAACAACCTGCGCAACACCGCACGGGAAGTTCGCGTTGAGGATGACGGCAGCGAAGATCATCATGAGCAGGCGACACTGGAAGGCTGGCAGGAAACCGGCGATGCTTTCGACTGGCGAGTCAATCCCGGGCGCATTACATCGTGCCTGGAACAGCTAGAACCGGTGCGGCGTAACTGTGTGCTTCACGCCTATGTAGACGGTTATTCGCATCAAGAAATCGCGCAGAAAGTTGGCGCGCCACTGGGTACGGTCAAAGCCTGGATCAAGCGCAGCCTGACGGCTTTGCGGGAGTGCATGGGATGACCCAACCTTCGAACGAGAATATTCACGAGCTGGCGGGCGAGTACGTACTCGGCACCCTGTCGGCCGGGCAAAGGCTCGACGTCCAGCGTCGGCTGCCCCACGAGCCCGACCTGCAAGCGGCGATAGACGCCTGGGAACAACGTCTGCTGCCCCTGACCGAGCTGGCAGAGCCGGTCATGCCGTCACCCGGTCTATGGGAGCGGATCGAGCGCAACCTGATAGATCGCACAGTGACCCGGTCGCAGCCTGAACAGCGCGTACGCTGGTGGGACAACCTGGCGATCTGGCGCGGCCTTGCAGGCGCAGGACTTGCCGCCTCGCTGGTGCTGGGCATGACACTGCTGACCCGCACCCCAACGCCGCCCTCTTATCTGGTGGTGCTGGTCGGGCCTCAGGACAAATCACCCGGCTGGGTCGTGCAGGCCAGTAACCCGCAGGAAATCCAGCTCATCCCGCTGGGCGCGTTCGAAGTCCCGGCCGACAAGGCGCTGGAGTTCTGGACCAAGGGTGATGGCTGGCAAGGACCGGTTTCCCTCGGGCTGGTCAAACCGGGGCAAAGCCTGAACATCCCGCTCGACAAACTACCGCCACTGCAACCCAACCAGTTGTTCGAGCTGACGCTGGAAACATCCACCGGCTCGCCCATCGGCAAACCGACGGGTCCGATTCAATTCATTGGACGAGCAGTCAAGGTGATTTGAGACGTATGACACGGATCGTCTGACGTTCTGCCCCCTTCGCTTCACACCCGCCTCACCGGATAACTACAACCCTGTGGGAATGCGCCGGCAACCCGAGCCGCACCAGCGTGTTACCCACCGCCCCAAAACTGCGCAAAAAAGCCCTCAGGTAACAATCACGGCGTCTTGGCGCGCTCGCACGCCAACCATGCCCGTTCCTCTGAAAACCTCGAAAAGCAAGGCCTTGCGCTGTTTCTGAATAGGCTACAGCCCTCGCCCGACAAAGTTGGTCTTCAGATTGCATATGCTTGTATGTACAAGTAGAGACAGGCTAATCAAGCCGCTCTGCCGACCTGCATTGAAGCGCCCTGCACGGGCTGGTTTGGAATGATCGCTGAGGATTTTTTTGTGACCGAGAATAATCAAGACCTGAAGCAGGACTGGACCCGCCATCGTGAAGGCGAGGTACGTGCTGCCCGTGGGACTCAACTAACAGCCAAGAGCTGGCTGACCGAAGCGCCGCTGCGCATGTTGATGAACAACCTGGACCCGGAAGTGGCCGAGAACCCCAATGAACTGGTGGTCTACGGCGGTATCGGGCGAGCGGCGCGCAATTGGGAGTGCTACGACAAGATCGTCGAGAGCCTCACCCACCTGAATGACGACGAGACGCTGCTGGTGCAGTCCGGCAAGCCGGTCGGCGTGTTCAAGACCCACAGCAACGCCCCACGTGTCCTGATCGCCAACTCCAACCTGGTGCCGCACTGGGCGAGTTGGGAACACTTCAACGAACTGGATGCCAAGGGCCTGGCGATGTACGGCCAGATGACCGCAGGCAGCTGGATCTACATCGGCAGCCAGGGCATCGTGCAAGGCACCTACGAAACCTTCGTCGAAGCCGGTCGCCAACATTACGACGGCAACCTCAAAGGCCGCTGGGTGTTGACCGCAGGTCTGGGCGGCATGGGCGGCGCGCAACCATTGGCCGCAACACTGGCCGGCGCCTGCTCGCTGAACATCGAATGCCAGCAGAGCCGCATCGATTTCCGCATCAAGACCCGCTATGTCGACGAACAGGCCACCGATCTGGACGACGCGCTGGCCCGTATCGCCCACTACACCGCTGAAGGCAAGGCCATCTCCATCGCGCTGTGCGGCAACGCGGCCGAAATCCTGCCGGAAATGGTCCGCCGTGGCGTGCGCCCGGACATGGTCACCGACCAGACCAGCGCCCACGACCCGCTCAATGGCTACCTGCCCAAAGGCTGGACCTGGGACGAGTACCGCGCCCGCTCGGTGAG
Organism: Pseudomonas triticifolii; assembly: GCF_014358015.1. Lineage (GTDB taxonomy): Bacteria > Pseudomonadota > Gammaproteobacteria > Pseudomonadales > Pseudomonadaceae > Aquipseudomonas > Aquipseudomonas triticifolii. The sequence goes on from NZ_JACONV010000013.1 coordinate 63,482, forward strand.
TGAGCCGGCCAGTGTGGCCAAGGCCGCCAAGCAATCGATGGCCGAACACGTCCAGGCCATGCTGGCGTTCCAGCAAGCCGGTATCCCGACCTTCGATTACGGCAATAACATCCGGCAGATGGCCAAGGAAGTCGGCGTGACCAACGCCTTCGATTTCCCAGGCTTCGTTCCCGCCTACATCCGTCCGTTGTTCTGCCGTGGCATTGGTCCGTTCCGCTGGGCCGCGCTGTCGGGCGACCCGCAGGACATCTACAAGACCGACGCCAAGGTCAAGGAACTGATCCCGGACGACGAGCATTTGCACAACTGGCTGGACATGGCCCGCGAGCGCATCAGCTTCCAGGGTTTGCCCGCCCGTATCTGCTGGGTCGGTCTGGGTCAGCGCGCAAAACTCGGTCTGGCGTTCAACGAGATGGTACGCAGCGGCGAGCTGTCGGCACCGGTCGTGATTGGTCGCGACCACCTGGACTCTGGCTCGGTTGCCAGCCCCAACCGCGAAACCGAATCCATGCGTGATGGCTCAGACGCGGTGTCCGACTGGCCATTGCTCAATGCCCTGCTCAACACCGCCAGCGGCGCGACCTGGGTGTCCCTGCACCACGGCGGCGGCGTCGGCATGGGCTTCTCGCAGCACTCGGGCATGGTGATCGTCTGCGACGGCACCGATGAAGCCGCCGAGCGTATCGCCCGCGTGTTGCACAACGACCCGGCGACGGGCGTCATGCGCCACGCCGACGCCGGTTACGACATTGCAATCGACTGTGCCAAAGAGCAGGGCTTGAACCTGCCGATGATCGGACGTTAGGTTTTGTACGAAAAGTCGGCGAGCGAAGGTCAGGCAAGGCAAAAACAGGCGAGGAACGGCCGGGGTCGCGTTCGACTCTACGTGTTGTAAATGAGCATTCCGATCGGACTCGCGCACGAGCCTGTTTTTAACGCAGCATCACCGAGCGCAGCCACTTTTCGTACAGAGCCTAAGGGCGACGTCGGTCATCAGGCCGACAGACCTCGGGGACGGGCGTGAAAACGCCCAAAGGCCGGATGCCTGTTTTGATGAAGCTGCCACCATCCCTTTCAGGCGTAGGAGCATCGACAATGAACATGAAAAAGGCCCTGTTGACCACTCTGGTATCCGCTGGCTTGCTCGCCAGCGCCGGAGCGAGTCAGGCTGCCAGCTGGTGTGAGTCAGGCAAGCCGGTGAAATTCGCGGGCCTGAACTGGGAAAGCGCGATGCTGCTGACCGACATCCTGCAGATCGTGCTGGACAAGGGTTACGGCTGCACAGTGGATGCCCTGCCCGGCAACTCCATCGCCATGGAAAACGCCCTGAGCACCAACGACATCCAGATCTTCGCGGAAGAATGGGTCGGTCGCAGTGAAGTGTGGAACAAGGCAGCGGCCGCCGGAAAAGTGGTCGGTGTCGGCGCGCCGGTCGTCGGTGCAGTCGAGGGCTGGTACGTGCCGCGCTACGTGATCGAAGGCGATGCCAGGCGCAAGCTGGAAGCCAAGGCGCCGAACCTCAAGTCGATCAGCGATCTGGCGCAGTACCCGGCGGTGTTCAAGGATCAGGAAGAACCCGGCAAAGGCCGTTTCTACAACTGCCCGGCCGGCTGGACCTGCGAGCTGGAAAACAGCGAGATGCTCAAGAGCTACGGTCTGGAGAACACATACACCAACTTCCGTCCGGGCACCGGCCCGGCGCTGGACGCGGCTATTCTGTCCAGCTACAAGCGCGGCGAGCCGATCCTGACGTATTACTGGTCGCCAACGCCGTTGATGGGCCAGGTAGACCTGGTGCGTCTGGAAGAGAAAGCCGGGGTTAACAAGACGATCGATATCAAGGTCGGCGTGTCCAAAGTGTTCCATGATCAGGCGCCTGAACTGATTGCCGTGCTGGAGAAGGTCAATCTGCCGATCGACCTGCTCAACCAGAACCTGGGGCGCATGGCCAAGGAACGCATCGAATCGCCGAAACTCGCCCGGATCTTTCTGAAAGAGCACCCGGAAGTCTGGCATCAGTGGGTCAGTGAAGACGCCGCGAAGAAGGTGGACGCCTCGCTGTAAACGACTGGGCAGCCGGGCTGACACTGCAGATTCGGCTGCCCGTTCGTTGACCGAAACACCTTACTTGAGAGCCGCTTATGTTTCCTGAAAGCTTCACTTTCTCGATCGCCAACTGGGTCAACGACGGCGTCGACTCGCTGGTAACCCAGTACGGCGATGTGTTCCGACACATCTCCGACACGCTGCTGTGGGCCATCGTCAACCTGGAAGGCCTGCTGCGCATGGCGCCGTGGTGGTTGATGCTGATCATCGTCGGCGGCATTGCCTGGCACGCCACGCGCAAGATCGTTACCACCGTGGTGATCGTCGGCCTGCTGTTTCTGGTCGGCGCGGTCGGGTTGTGGGACAAGCTGATGCAGACACTGGCGCTGATGCTGGTCGCCACGATCATTGCCGTACTGATCGGCATTCCGCTGGGCATTCTTTCGGCGCGCAGCAACCGCCTGCGTTCTGTACTGATGCCGCTGCTGGACATCATGCAGACCATGCCCAGCTTCGTTTACCTGATTCCGGTGCTGATGCTGTTCGGCCTGGGCAAGGTCCCGGCGATCTTCGCCACCGTGATCTACGCCGCGCCGCCGCTGATTCGCCTGACCGACCTGGGCATTCGTCAGGTCGATGGCGAGGTCATGGAAGCCATCAATGCCTTCGGTGCCAACCGTTGGCAGCAACTGTTCGGCGTGCAACTGCCGCTGGCGATGCCCAGCATCATGGCCGGGATCAACCAGACCACCATGATGGCGCTGTCGATGGTGGTGATTGCCTCGATGATCGGCGCTCGTGGTCTGGGCGAAGACGTACTGGTCGGCATTCAAACGCTGAACGTCGGACGCGGACTGGAAGCAGGTCTGGCCATTGTCATTCTGGCGGTTGTCATCGACCGCATCACTCAGGCCTACGGCCGTCCACGGCATGAGGCGCAAAAATGATGAGTGAGCAACCGAACAAGATCGTTGTGCGAAACGTGTACAAGATTTTCGGCAATCGGGAAAAAGAAGCGCTGGCCATGATCAAGCAACAGCAGAGCAAGGATCAGGTGCTGGCGAAAACCGGTTGCGTGGTGGGCGTGAACGACCTGTCACTGTCGATTGCCAGTGGCGAAATCTTTGTGATCATGGGCCTGTCCGGCTCGGGTAAATCGACCCTGGTGCGCCACCTCAACCGGCTGATCGACCCTACCAGTGGCGAGATTCTGGTCGATGGCGAAGACATCCTGCGCTACGACATGGAAGCGCTGCGCCAGTTTCGTCGGCACAAGATCAGCATGGTGTTCCAGAGCTTCGGCCTGCTGCCGCACAAGACCGTACTCGCCAACGTGGCCTACGGCCTGAAAGTGCGCGGCGAGACCAAGGCATTGTGTGATGAACGCGCACGGCACTGGATCACCACCGTTGGCCTTAACGGCTATGAAAACAAGTACCCGCACCAGCTTTCCGGCGGTATGCGTCAGCGCGTAGGTCTGGCCCGGGCGTTGGCAGCCGACACCGACATCATCCTGATGGACGAAGCGTTCAGCGCACTCGACCCACTGATTCGCGCCGAAATGCAGGACCAGTTGCTGGACCTGCAGGCCACGCTGCACAAGACCATCGTGTTCATCACCCATGACCTTGATGAGGCCGTGCGCATCGGTAATCGCATCGCGATCCTCAAGGACGGACGGCTGATCCAGGTCGGTACGCCGAAAGAAATCCTTCACTCGCCCGCCGACGATTACGTGGATCGTTTCGTTCAGCGCCGCGTGGCGACTCTTTAAGGACCGTTGCAGATGTCACGAGCAGAAAAGATCGTTTTCGGCGACGCCCCGGCGCGCTGGCAGGACGTGGTCGCCGTCGCCCGGCATGGCGCGCCACTGGTGCTGTCGCCAGCCGCGTGGGCACGGATCGAGAACGCCCAGGCCATCGTGCAGCGCATCGTTGTCAGCGGCGAGCGCGCCTACGGCGTGAACACCGGCCTGGGCGCGTTATGCAATGTGTCGCTGGCAGGCGAACAGCTCGGTCGCCTGTCGCGTAACACCCTGCTCAGCCATGCCTGTGGCGTCGGCGCACCGCTGACCGACGAACAGACCCGCGCGATCATCTGCGCCGCCCTGCTCAATTACAGCCAGGGCAAATCCGGTATTCATCGGCAAGTGGTCGAAGCGCTGCTGGCCCTGCTCAACCACGGCATTACGCCTCAGGTCCCGGCGCAGGGTTCGGTGGGTTATCTGACCCACATGGCCCACGTCGGCATCGCCTTGCTGGGCGTCGGTCAGGTCAGCTATCGCGGGCAGATCGTGTCTGCACAGCAGGCGCTGGAAGAGGAAGGTCTCAAGCCGGTCGTCCTCGGCGCGAAAGACGGGTTGTGCCTGGTTAACGGCACGCCCTGCATGACCGGGCTGAGCTGTCTGGCCATCGCCGACGCCGAGCGACTGGTCCAATGGGCCGACGTGATCGGTGCCATGACCTTCGAAGCCCTGCGCGGCCAACTGGATGCGTTCGACGAAACCATTCTGGCCCTCAAGCCGCATCCCGGCATGCAAGCAGTCGGTAATAACCTGCGCAGCCTGTTGGCAGGCAGCGAAGTGCTCGTCAGCAGCCAGGGCATTCGCACGCAGGACGCGCTGAGCATTCGCTCCATGCCGCAGGTACATGGCGCAACCCGCGACCAGTTGGCACATGCTGTCCGGCAGATCGAGACCGAACTGAATTCGGTCACCGACAACCCGTTGCTGCTCGGCACGCCCGATGCTTACCGCGTGGTGTCCCAGGCCAACCCGCATGGTCAGTCGGTGGCGATGGCGGCGGACCTTCTATGCGTGGCCGTCGCCGAACTCGGCTCGATTGCCGAGCGTCGTCTGGACCGCCTGATCAATCCGATGGTCAGCGGCCTGCCCGCGTTTCTGGTCAGCCAGCCGGGCGTCAACTCGGGAATGATGATCGTCCAGTACGTCGCTGCCTCGCTGTGCGCGGAAAACCGCCAGATGGCGCAACCGGCGGTGGTGGATAACTACGTCACGTCCGGTCTGCAGGAAGATCACTTGAGCCTGGGCACCAGCGCCGCGCTGAAGCTGCACAAGGTGCTGGGCAACGCGACGCAGATTCTCGCCATCGAATACCTGCTGGCGGCGCAGGCGTTTGAATTCCTCAAGGCGCAGCGATTCGGCGTGGGCACCCACATCGCCTGGCAGCTGTTGCGCGAACGCGTTCCGGCTTACGACGAAGACCGCTGGCTGGCACCGGACATCGCCAGCAGCGCGGCACTGATCAACGAAAACCAGACGCTGGAGAGGGTTTTCCAGCACTGCCGTGAACACACGGCAACCCAATAAAAAGCGGTCAAGGCCCGGCGTCACCCACGCAGGGCCGACGGCGGCGCGTTCAACACACGCGCACGCCCGACATCAATCAAGGAGTAGCTGCATCGTGACCACCCCATCTGCCAAGACCTTCAACCTGATCCCCGGCCAACTGACGCTGGCACAACTGCGCGCCTTCTATCAGCAGCCCATGACCCTGACGCTGGACGCCAGCGCTGACCAGCCGATCGACGACAGCGTGGCCTGTGTCGAGCGCATTCTGGCCGAGAACCGCACCGCTTACGGCATCAATACTGGTTTCGGTCTGCTGGCCTCGACGCGCATCGCCAGCGAAGACCTGGAAAACCTGCAACGTTCGCTGGTGTTGTCCCACGCAGCCGGTGTCGGTCAGCCGATCAGCGACGAACTGGTGCGGATAATCATGGTGCTCAAGGTCAACAGCCTGAGCCGCGGTTTCTCGGGCATTCGCCGTGTGGTCATCGACGCGCTGATCGCGCTGATCAATGCCGAGGTCTACCCGCACATCCCGCTCAAGGGTTCGGTGGGCGCATCCGGTGACCTCGCGCCGCTGGCGCACATGTCGCTGGTGCTGCTGGGCGAAGGCAAGGCGCGTTACAAGGGTGAATGGCTCAACGCAGTCGATGCACTGAAAATCGCAGGACTGACGCCACTGACCCTGGCCGCCAAGGAAGGTCTGGCGCTGCTCAACGGCACGCAGGTCTCAACCGCCTATGCGCTGCGCGGTCTGTTCGAGGGCGAAGACCTGTTCGCCGCTGCATTGACCTGTGGCTCGCTCACGGTCGAAGCGGTACTGGGTTCACGCTCACCGTTCGACGCACGCATTCATGCCGCTCGCGGCCAGCGCGGGCAGATCGATTCCGCCGCCTGCTATCGCGACCTGCTCGGTGAAAGCAGTGAGGTGTCCGAGTCGCACCGCAACTGCGACAAGGTTCAGGACCCCTACTCGCTGCGCTGTCAGCCACAAGTGATGGGCGCGTGCCTGACCCAGTTACGGCAGGCCGCCGAGGTGCTGCAAATCGAAGCCAACGCCGTGTCCGACAACCCGCTGGTGTTCGCCGCCGAGAACGAGGTGATCTCCGGTGGCAACTTCCACGCAGAGCCTGTCGCCATGGCGGCCGACAACCTGGCGCTGGCCATCGCTGAAATAGGCTCACTGAGCGAGCGACGCATTTCGCTGATGATGGACAAGCACATGTCGCAGTTGCCGCCATTCCTGGTGGCCAACGGCGGGGTCAATTCCGGCTTCATGATCGCCCAGGTCACAGCCGCTGCGCTGGCCAGTGAAAACAAGGCGCTGGCCCACCCGCACAGCGTCGACAGCCTGCCGACCTCGGCCAACCAGGAAGACCATGTATCGATGGCGCCAGCCGCCGGCAAGCGGTTATGGGAAATGGCAGAAAACGTTCGCGGGATTCTTGCCGTAGAATGGCTGGCTGCGTGTCAGGGTCTGGACCTGCGTAATGGCCTGAAAACCTCTCCAAAACTGGAGCAAGCCCGAGCCCTACTACGCAGCAAGGTCCCGTCCTACGACAAAGACCGCTTTTTCGCACCGGACATCGAAGCTGCCAGCCAGCTGTTGTCCTCCACTTGCCTGAACCCTTTGGTTCCTGCACGTCTGCTACCCAGTCTGTGATGCACCGCGAGCCTGGCAGGGCTCGCCATGGTCAATCGCTGCGGGAAGCCGAATGCAGGCGTTCTCGCAGCTATAGCCATACCAGTAATGAAATGGACCTGAAATGACGTCACAAGATGGTTTGAAACGCGGGTTATCCGCCCGCCACATTCGCTTCATGGCTCTGGGCTCTGCCATCGGCACAGGGTTGTTCTACGGCTCGGCCTCGGCGATTCAACAGGCGGGGCCTGCTGTATTGCTGGCCTACCTGATCGGCGGCGCAGCCGTATTCATGGTCATGCGTGCGCTGGGCGAAATGGCCGTGCACGATCCCGTCTCCGGCTCCTTCAGCCATTACGCCACACGCTACCTCGGCCCGCTGGCTGGCTTCGTGCTGGGCTGGACCTACGCGTTCGAGATGATCATCGTCTGCCTTGCCGACGTCACGGCGTTCGGCATCTACATGGGCTTCTGGTTTCCGGAAGTGCCGCGCTGGATCTGGGTGCTGGGCATCGTATTTCTCATCGGCGCGCTGAACCTGTGCAACGTCAAAGTCTTCGGCGAAACCGAATTCTGGCTGTCGCTGCTCAAGGTCGGCGCAATCATCGCGATGATTCTGGCGGGCTTCGGCATCATGCTGTTTGGCATCGGCACCTCGACCAGCGGTACGGAAGTCGGCATCAGTAACCTGTGGGCGCACGGCGGCTTCATGCCCAATGGCATGACCGGCCTGATCGCTTCGTTCGCCGTGGTGATGTTCGCCTTTGGCGGCATCGAGATCATCGGTATCACGGCCGGTGAAGCGAAGGACCCGCAACGCTCACTGCCTCGTGCGATCAACGCGGTGCCGCTGCGCATCCTGCTGTTCTACGTGCTGACGTTGTTCGTGCTGATGTCCATCTACCCATGGCCGCAGATCGGCACGCAGGGCAGCCCGTTCGTGCAGATTTTCGACAACCTCGGCATCGCGTCGGCAGCGACCATTCTCAACATCGTGGTGATTTCCGCCGCCGTGTCGGCCATCAACAGCGACATCTTCGGCGCAGGCCGCATGATGTACGGCCTGGCCCGCGACGGCCAGGCACCGGCCAGCTTTGCGCGCCTGTCGCGTCAGGGCGTACCGTGGATGACCGTACTGGTGATGGGCGTGACCCTGCTGGGCGGCGTGGTGCTCAACTACCTGATTCCGAAAAACGTATTCCTGCTGATCGCCTCGCTGGCGACCTTCGCTACCGTCTGGGTCTGGCTGATGATCCTGCTGACCCAGGTCGCGATGCGCCGCGCCATGAACGCCGAAGAAGTCGCCAAGCTGAAATTCCCGGTGCCGTTCTGGCCCTATGCGCCGGCCGCCGCCATCGTCTTCATGCTGTTTATCTTCGGCGTGCTGGGTTACTTCCCGGACAACCGCGCCGCGCTGATCGTCGGCGCAATCTGGATCGTGCTGCTGGTCATCGCCTACCGTCTATGGGTCAAACCCAAGTCGCTGACACCTGTTCCTTAGCCTGAGGAGGCCTGGATGAAAACGCTCTGGAAGAACTGTCACATCGCAACCATGGCACAGGGTAACTACTCGATCATCGAGGATGCCGCCATCGTGACTTCCGCAGCGCTCATCGACTGGATCGGGCCTCTGACGCAATTGAACGAGTCAAGCTTTGACAGCACGGTGGATCTGGGCGGGGCGTGGGTCACGCCAGGCCTGATCGACTGCCACACCCACATGGTCTTCGGCGGCAACCGTAGCGGCGAGTTCGAACAGCGGCTGCAAGGCGTGAGTTATGCGGACATCGCAGCCGCAGGCGGCGGCATCGCCAGCACTGTGCGCGCCACACGTGCAGCGACCGAGGACGAGTTGTATCGCAGCGCCGAGCGGCGTTTGCGGCACCTGCTCAACGATGGCGTGACCACGGTCGAGATGAAGTCCGGCTATGGGCTGGACCTGGAAAACGAGCGCAAATTGCTGCGCGTGATCCGCAGTCTGGGCAACACCTTGCCGGTCACCGTGCGCGCCACTTGCCTGGCTGCGCACGCCCTGCCGCCCGAATATGCCAATCGCGCCGACGATTACATCCACCACATCTGCAACGACATGCTCCCGGCGCTGGCCGCCGAAGGGCTGGTGGATGCCGTGGACGCGTTCTGTGAATACCTGGCGTTTTCCCCCGCGCAGGTCGAACAGGTGTTCATCACCGCGGGTCAACTCGGGCTGCCGGTAAAATTGCACGCCGAACAGCTTTCATCGCTGGGCGGTTCAAGTCTGGCGGCGCGTTACAAGGCGCTGTCGGCCGACCATCTGGAGTTCATGACCGAAGATGACGTCATCGCCATGGCCGCTGCCGGAACAGTCGCCGTGCTGCTGCCGGGCGCTTATTACTTTCTGCGCGAAACTCAACTGCCGCCACTGGATGCGTTGCGCAAACACGGTGTGCCCATCGCCATTTCCACCGACATGAACCCTGGTACCTCGCCCGGCCTGTCACTGCGCCTGATGCTCAACATGGCCTGCACGCTGTTTCGCATGACGCCTGAAGAAGCACTGGCGGGCGTCACGCTCAACGCTGCCAAGGCACTGGGCATGGGCGACACGCACGGGTCACTGGAAGTCGGCAAGACGGCGGATTTCGTCGCCTGGGACATCGAGCGACCGGCTGATCTGGCGTACTGGCTGGGCGGCGATCTGGACAAACGCATTGTGCGCCATGGCGTGGAATCACTGGTGTAAAGGAGAAGATTGTGGACAACGTTCTGACATTCACCCGCGGCCGTATTCCGCTGCTGATCAGCATGCCCCACGCGGGCCTCAAGCTCACGCCCGCCGTGCAAGCCGGGCTGGTGGACGAAGCACTGAGCCTGCCTGACACCGACTGGCACATTCCGCGTCTGTACGACTTCGCTGCCGAACTGGGTGCGAGCACGCTGGCTGCCGAATATTCACGTTTCGTCATCGACCTCAATCGCCCATCTGACGACAAGCCGATGTATGCCGGTGCGACCACGGGGTTGTTTCCGACGATCCTGTTCGACGGCGTGCCGCTGTTCAAGGAAAGCCAGACACCCGGGCCCGAAGAGCGGGCGACGTACCTGGAGCAGATCTGGATGCCTTACCACCAGACGCTGGAACAGGAACTGCAACGGCTGCGTGACGCGTTCGGCTACGCCCTGCTATTCGACGCGCACTCGATTCGCGGCCACGTCCCGCACCTGTTCGATGGTCGCCTGCCCGATTTCAACCTCGGCACCTTCAACGGCGCCAGCTGCGACGTGGAGCTGGCCAACAGGCTGGAACAGGTCTGCGCCGCCGCCAAGGACTACAGCCACGTACTGAACGGCCGCTTCAAAGGCGGGCACATCACCCGCCATTACGGCGACCCGGCCAACAACATCCACGCCGTGCAACTGGAACTGGCGCAAAGGACCTACATGGAAGAATTCGCCCCGTTCCAATACCGCCCGGACCTGGCCGAACCGACCCGCAAGGTCCTGAAACCCTTGCTGGAAACCTTCATTGCCTGGGGGCAGGAGCGGTTTGGCAAGAGTTAGTGGATGAGTAAAAAACCGTGAGAGCGAGCTTGCTCGCGAAGGCCATGTCTCAGACTCTACATCTTGACCAGGTGCACTGGCCTCTTCGTGAGCAAGCTCACTCCCACAGGATGGAACTCTCCGCAAAGTCCTGAAGCCGTTGCTGGAAACCTTCATTGCATGGGGCAGGAGCGGTTTGGCAGGGGTTAGTGGATGAGTAGAAACCGTGGGAGCGAGCTTGCTCGCGAAGGCCATGTCTCAGACTCTACATCTTGACCGGTGCACTGGCCTCTTCGTGAGCAAGCTCACTCCCACAGGATGGAACTCTCCGCAAAGTCCTGAAGCCGTTGCTGGAAACCTTCATTGCCTGGGGGCAGGAGCGGTTTGGCAGGGGTTAGTGGATGAGTAGAAAACCGTGGGAGCGAGCTTGCTCGCGAAGGCCATGTCTCAGACTCTACATCTTGACCAGGTGCACTGGCCTCTTCGTGAGCAAGCTCACTCCCACAGGATGGAACTCTCCGCAAGGTGCTGAAACCCTTGCTGGAAACCTTCATTGCCTGGGGCAGGAGCGGTTTGGCAGGTGAATACGTGAACACACGATTCATGTGGGAGGCGGCTTGCCAGGCAAGATCAGCTAGCGCTCACTTCTTGAGCAACCGCAGCCCGTTGAACACCACCAGCAGGCTCACGCCCATGTCGGCGAACACGGCCATCCACATGGTCGCCAGCCCCGCAAAGGTGATGCCGATGAACAACACCTTGGTGACAATCGCCAAGACGATGTTCTGCTTTAGCACCGCCGAGGTTTTGCGCGACAGGCGAATAAATGCCGGGATCTTGCGCAGATCGTCGTCCATCAGCGCGACATCGGCCGTTTCAATCGCGGTGTCCGTTCCCGCCGCCGCCATGGCAAAACCGATCTCGGCCCGCGCCAGCGCAGGCGCGTCGTTGATGCCGTCGCCGACCATGCCGACGCGATGGTTTTGCGCATACAGCCCTTCGATCGCCGCCAGTTTATCCGCCGGCAGCAGGTTGCCCTGCGCCTGATCGATGCCCACCTGATCGGCAATCGCCTTCGCGGTGTGCGGGTTGTCGCCAGTCAGCATCAGCGTCTTGATGCCCAGCTCGTGCAGTTCGGCGATGGCCTGACGACTGCTTTCCTTGACGGTGTCGGCCACGGCGAACAGCGCCAGCGGGCCAGTTGCGTCGAGCAGCAGCACCACGGTCTTGCCCTGCATTTCCAGCGCATCGAGACGCGCTTCCAGTTCAGGCGAGCACAGCCCCAGTTCTTCCACCAGACGATGGTTGCCCAGGTGATACATCCGGCCATTGATCTCGCCTTTCACGCCACGCCCGCCCAAGGCTTCGAAATTCGTGACCTCATGCGCCGTGCTGTTGGCTTCGGCAGCCTTGGCGATGGCCTGAGAAACCGGGTGATCGGAACGACCCGCAAGGCTCGCGGCGATGGCAGGCGCGCTGTCGGCCGCCTCAGCGTGCAGCGCGACATAATCGGTTTGCACCGGCTTGCCGTATGTCAGGGTGCCGGTCTTGTCGAGGGCCAGGTAATCCAGCTTTTCGCCCATTTCCAGGTACACGCCGCCCTTGATCAGGATGCCCTTGCGCGCAGCTGCCGCCAGACCGCTGACGATGGTCACAGGCGTGGAGATCACCAAGGCGCAGGGGCACGCCACCACCAGCAGCACCAGCGCCCGATAGATCCAGTCGAACCACGCGCCGCCGAAGAACAGGGGTGCAATCAGTGCCACCGCCAGGGCCACGACGAACACCACCGGCGTGTAGATGCGCGAGAAGCTGTCGACGAAACGCTGAGTCGGCGCACGCGAACCTTGAGCCGCCTCAACGGCGTGGATAATCCGCGCCAGCGTCGAGTTGTTGGCCGCCGCTGTCACGCGATACTCCAACGAACCCGCCTGATTGATGGTGCCTGCGAACACTTTGTCGCCCACGGTCTTCTCGACCGGCAGACTTTCTCCGGTGATCGGAGCCTGGTCAATGGTCGATTGCCCGGACACGACTTCGCCGTCTAGGCCAATACGCTCGCCGGGTTTTACCCGCACGATGGCATCCAGTTCGACCTTTTTGGCTTCTACTTCCAGCCAGCTACCATCCGCCTGACGAACGGTCGCCAGTTCCGGCGTCAGTTGCATAAGGCCGCTGATCGCGTTGCGCGCCCGGTCCAGCGACTTGGCTTCAATGAGTTCAGCCACGGTGAACAGGAACATCACCATCGCAGCCTCAGGCCATTGGCCGATCAACACGGCACCGGTCACAGCGATGCTCATCAGGGCATTGATGTTGAGGTTGAAGTTCTTGAGCGCAATCCAGCCTTTCTTGTAGGTCGTAAGACCGCAACTGAAGATCGACACAAGCGCCAGCAGCGCGACGACCCAGGTCGGACCCAGCGAAGCAAAATGCACCACTTCGGCAGCCAGTGCCGCCACACCGGACAGCGCCAGCGGCCACCAATGCTTCTTGGGTGCGGGGGCAGTAACAGCCTCTGAGTCCGCGCCTTCTTCAATCAGGTCGGCCTGCATGCCCAGCGACCCGATGGCGTCACGAATAGGGTCGGTCGACGGCAGGTCATGCCAGACGCCGAGGATGCGATTGATCAGGTTGAATTCCAGTTTCTGCACGCCTGCCAGCTTGCCCAGCTTGTTCTGAATTAACGTCTGCTCGGTAGGGCAGTCCATCGCTTCGATACGGAAACTGCTCAAGCGCGCGTCGGCTGACGCGGCATTGTCGATCGTCACAACGGCGGGCGCTGCCTTGGTGGAACAGCAGGAATGCGCGTGCTCTGCATGCACCGCGTCGTGTTCGTCATGACCGTGTGTCGGGGTAACTTTGCTGATCGGGCCCATTTGGCGCGCTCCTGGATTCTGCTTGTTGCCAAGTGAACACCCTGTAGCCACTATAGGGTCAAGCGCTAAAAACGAGACAAAGCTCATGAAGATTGGCGAACTGGCAAAGTTGACCGATACGCAGGTCGAAACCGTCCGTTATTACGAACGCGAAGGGCTGTTGCCCGCGCCTGCACGCAGCGATGGCAATTACCGGCTGTACACCCAGGCCCACGTTGAGCGACTGTCATTCATCCGCAATTGCCGCAGCCTGGACATGACGCTGGAAGAGATTCGCAGCCTGCTGAACCTGCGCGACAGCCCGCAGGATCAGTGCGAAAACGTCAACGCGCTGATCGACGAGCACATCGAACACGTCAACGCCCGGGTTGCCAGCCTGCAGACGCTGCAACAACAACTGCTAGACCTGCGCCAACGTTGCGGCAGCGGCGCAGCCGATCACTGCGCGATTCTGGAACGGCTGGAAGTAACCGGCGCCGTCGCCTCACCCGACGGTGAGCCCTCGCATGTGGGGCGCAGTCACAGTCATTGAAGCTCAACGACTGACCTGATCCTCGAAACCATCCACATACAGGGTCTGGTAACGCGTCATGGTGTCGCTGAGCCGTTGCCGGAGGTATCCGTTCGCATGGCCCAGCGCATTCAGGATCTGCGCAGACTCGATCAGGTAGGACGCTCGCTTGGCGTGCGTCCATTTGGCAGGCGCTGACTGCAGATTGGTGATGCGGTCGCACAGTTTGACCGCCGCCGCTTCACGGGAATGCTCGGCGATGCCCTGAAAATAACGCTCCTCGGAAAACGGCACGATCAGGTTCTTGCTCAGGCACGCGACGGTCGATGCGACCTCTGCGCCAAACGCCTCTTGCAACTGGATCGTCGTCACATCCGTGTCTTCCACCACGTCATGCAGCAGCGCAGCAGGCAGGGCAATCTCGAATGCACCCACGGGTTCTTCGCGGTGGGCGAAGATCAGCTCATTGGCAACCATCGCCACGTGGGTCGTGTAAGGGAGATCCGAGCTTGTCATGTTCTGCCCGACGTGAGCTTGAGAAGCGAACAGCCAGGCTTTGTTGTAGAGATGTTGCAGGTCAAGGGTAGGCATCAAGCGGTTCCTTTGTTGACGGGGTCATCACTGAATCTTCGCGTCGGTTGAAGCGGTTTGCGGGCAGACCGGAACTGGATTGTGTGGGCACAAGACCTCTGTGACATAGCGCTGTATTGCAGCCAACACAGGAACTGTGGGAGCGAGCTTGCTCGCGAAGGCGATAATCCAGGCGCACTGTCTCTCCTGAAGGTACTGACCCTTTCGCGAGCAAGCTCGCTCCCACCAGGTTTCGCATTTCTCCAGCAAGCCTTGTCTACCGCAGCAAGCCCGGAGCGTCAGAACTGATCAAAAGGCATCCAGCTCAAGCCTTCGGGACATCCTCAATGCTTTGCTCAGGCTCAGGCTCAGGCTCTTCGGCCGCCGGCAGCTCGGGTGTCAGGTCCAGGAGGTCTGGGCCGTCATCCTCAACACCCTCTTCCTCACTCTCCTCAGGCTCCACCACCAAGGGCGCCAACAGACTCGGATCGGTCACCCCCGTCAGTTTCTTACGCAGGCGCTGCAAATCCCCGACGCTGAGCTTCAGCAGCTTGGCCGACTTGGTCTTGAGCAACTGGGTGACACTGTCTTCCTCGCCCAACTGCGCCATCTGGCCCGCGAGGTTCATCGCCAGAACCTCGCGCGTGTAAATGCCGGTGTTGTACTGATACACCGCCGCGATCAGTTCGCGCAGCTCCAGCGGCAGACGCCAGCGGGTGCGCAGCGCAGAGCCGAAAGCCGCCGAATATTGCTCCAACGCTTGATCGATCGCCTGCTCATCCAGCTCGCCGCCCGCCAGCAACCATTCCTGCAAGCAACCCAGCACCGCCAGATCGCCCAACGATTGCAGCATGCCTGCACAGAAGCAGCGCTCGACATCCAGCTCCAGCATGCCGCTCAGAATCCGGGCGTAATCGGCCGTGCGTTGCGACAGCGTCCAGAACTGACTGGCCTTGGCCAGCAGCGCATCGCTGGTCAATACCGCCATGCGCTTTTTGGCCAGGCCCGAGGCGATACCAGCCGTTTGCGGCGCGCCCAGCACCGTCATCGCGCCGCCCAGGGTTTGCACGGGCTTTCCCAGATGCTGGGCAGCCGTATTCGCCGCCGCGATCAGCACCGCCGTAATGTGCGGGTCGTTGCGCAACTCCTGCTCAAGCAGCGTTGCATCAAGGCCCGTCGGCCCCTGGCTCAACTGAATCGCGTTAGGCACGTCAACGAACAGCGGCGCGCCATCGGCCACGTCGCGGCGTTTTTCGAGAAACTTCATCAATGTCAGGCCCGGCGTCAACGCCGGCATGTCGCCCGCTGCAGGCGCACTACGCCCCAGCAACAGCCCTTCCAGACGCTGCTTCAGGCCTACGGTATCAAGAGGCTTGGTCAGATACGCCGTCGGCGCGAGCGGCAGCACTTCACGCACGCTGGCCGCGTCACTGCGGCTACTGATCAAAATGAACGGGATGGGCGGCTGACGACGCAGGTTACGAATGCCGCGCAGCAGGCTCAAGCCATCGATAGCGGGCAGTTCACGCGCAGCAATGACCAGATCCGGTAGGTGTTTTTTCATCCACTCGATGGCTTGCCTGCCGTCGGTGCACATCTCCAGCTCGACATCGCCACGCACACTCAGCACAAGGTCGCTGAGTGTTTCGCGAACCCACGGATCAGACTCAGCAATCAATACGCGAGGTACCGCGGGCAAAACTACAGCAGTCATCAGGACTCTCCGATATCGATGCGTTCACCTTAGCCAAAGCCTTCGCCCGGATATAGCCAAAACAGTGAAATACCTTCGTGCAGACGAAAAAAAACCCGTCGAAACGGGCTTTTTCTGTCTGTTTGGTCACAAATCAACCAATCCGTGACCGCACAGGGAATCAGGCGATTTCAGCGAAACATTCTTCGAGAATGGCCAGACCTTTGGTCAGCAGTTCGTCTTCAGCGGTCAGCGGAACCAGCACGCGCAGAACGTTGCCGTAGGTGCCGCATGACAGCAGGATCAGGCCCTTGTCGCGCGCCTTGGCCACAACCTGAGCCACTGCCGCAGCGTTCGGCTTGTGCGAGTCGCCGTCTTCGAACAGCTCCAGCGCGATCATCGCGCCCAGCGCACGGACTTCGCCGATGACCGGGTGCTTGGCCTGGATGGCCTTCAAGCCAGTGACCAGACGCTCGCCGACCGCCTTGCAGCGCTCCAGCAGGTTCTCTTCTTCGAAGATATCCAGCACGGCCAGCGCCGCCGCACAGGCTACCGGACTACCGGCGTAGGTACCGCCCAGACCGCCCGGCGCGATGGCGTCCATGTACTCGGCCTTGCCGCATACACCCGCCAGCGGGAATCCGCCTGCGATGGACTTGGCGAAGGTGGTCAGGTCGGCTGCAACGCCCATCTGCTCCATCGCGAAGAACGTACCGGTACGGCCAGCGCCCGTCTGCACTTCGTCAGCGATCAACAGAATGCCGTGCTTGTCACACAGTTCGCGCAGACGCAGCATGAAGGCCTTCGGCGCCACGTAGAAACCACCTTCGCCCTGCACAGGCTCGATGATGATGGCGGCGATGTCCCTCGGCTCGGCGTCGTTCTTGAAGATGCGCTCGATGCTGGCGATGGAGTCGTCAACGCTCACGCCATGCAGTTCGCACGGGTACAGTGCGCGGAAGATACCGCCGGGCATCAGGCCCATGCCTGCCGAGTACGGCACGACCTTGCCGGTCAGACCCAGGGTCATCATGGTGCGGCCGTGGTAAGCGCCGGTGAACGCGATCACGCCAGCGCGGCCGGTGGCAGCACGGGCGATCTTGACGGCGTTTTCGACCGCTTCGGAGCCGGTGGTGACCAGCAGGGTTTTCTTCTCGAAATCACCTGGCACCTTGGCGTTGATCTTCTCGCACAGCTCGACGTACGGCTCGTAGGCCAGCACCTGGAAGCAGGTGTGCGTCAGCTTGGTCAGTTGTTCCTGCACCGCCGCAACGATTTTCGGGTGCAAGTGACCGGTGTTCAGCACCGCAATACCGCCCGCGAAGTCGATGAACTCACGACCTTCAACGTCGGTAACGGTGGCGTTCTTCGCCGAAGCAGCAAAGATCGGGTGAATCTGACCCACGCCACGCGGGACGGCAGCATGGCGGCGTTGCATCAGGGAGTCGTTTGTCTTGCTCATGTATTCCTCATTCGCCGCTCATCGGTCGGCGTGGTTCAAGGATCGAGCGGCCTGGATGGACTGCAACAGCATACGATGATCGACTGCTGCAGCCTTCAAGCCACCACTAAGTTTCGGGTGCTGCAAAAGCCGATGGCACGTCGCTCTCGCGCGCCACCGGCTGCAATAACTCTGGTCAGGCAGTCTGGATCAGACCGACAGGCAGAGGTATTTGATTTCCAGGTAATCTTCGATGCCGTACTTGGAGCCTTCACGGCCCAGGCCCGAAGACTTGATGCCGCCGAACGGTGCCAGCTCGTTGGAGATCAGGCCGGTGTTGATACCCACCATGCCATACTCCAGCGCCTCGGCCACGCGGAACACGCGGCTCATGTTCTGAGCATAGAAGTACGACGCCAGACCGAACTCGGTGTCGTTGGCCATCGCAATCACTTCGGCTTCATCTTTGAAGCGGAACAGCGGTGCCAATGGACCGAAGGTTTCTTCCTTCGCGACAGCGGCATCTTTCGACACGTTGACCAGGATAGTCGGTTCGAAGAACGAGCCTTCCATGCTGTTACCGCCGGTCAGCACCGTCGCGCCCTTGCTCACGGCATCGGCGATGTGTTCCTTGACCTTGGCCACGGCCTTGTCGTCGATCAGCGGACCTGTGGTAATGCCCTCTTCCAGACCGTTACCGATCTTGAGCTTGCCCACCGCCGCCTTGAGCTTCTCGGCGAACGCGTCATACACAGCGTCCTGCACATAGATACGGTTGGCGCAGACACAGGTCTGACCGTTGTTGCGGAACTTGGAGATCATCGCGCCTTCAACCGCCTTATCCAGGTCGGCATCGTCGAACACGATGAACGGCGCATTGCCGCCCAGCTCCAGCGAGACTTTCTTGATGTCTTTGGCGCACTCGGCCATCAACTGGCGACCAATGTCGGTCGAGCCGGTGAAGGACAGCTTGCGCACGATCGGGTTGCCGGTCAGCTCGCTGCCGATATCGCCCGCGCTGCCCGTCACGACACTGAACACGCCCGCCGGGATGCCCGCACGCTCAGCCAGTTCAGCCAGCGCCAACGCGGAGTAAGGGGTCTGCGAAGCAGGCTTGAGCACCATGGTGCAACCAGCCGCCAGCGCAGGACCGGCCTTGCGGGTGATCATCGCCGCCGGGAAGTTCCATGGCGTAATCGCAGCGGTCACACCAATCGGCTGCTTGAGCACGATCAGACGCTTGTCCGGCTGGTGACCCGGAATCACATCACCGTAAACGCGCTTGGCTTCTTCAGCGAACCACTCAATAAAGGAAGCAGCGTAAGCAATCTCGCCCTTGGCCTCGGCCAGCGGTTTGCCCTGCTCCAGCGTCATCAACAGACCCAAGTCGTCCTGGTTCTCGATCATCAGCTCGAACCAGCGACGCAACTTGTTGCCCCGCTCCTTGGCGGTCAACGCACGCCAGGCCGGCAGCGCCTTATCAGCCGCTTCAATCGCACGACGCGTCTCGGCCGCGCCCATTTTCGGCACAGTCCCGAGAATCTCGTGGGTAGCCGGGTTATTGACCTTGATCGACTGACCACCGTCCGCATCCAGCCACTGGCCGTTGATATAGGCTTGCTGGCGGAACAGTTTGGAATCTTTGAGCTGCATGTCGGCCTCCTAAACAGCACCGCACAAGGGCGGAGCGAACACGTGAATATCGATGCACCTCTTTTGGAAGCCATCGCCGGAAAAACATTCCATCGGCTTGAGCGATGCACGGCGCAAAAAAGCGCGAAGACCGGACAAGTGCGTTTGAAATCTCAAACGAATCCTAGGGACTGCGGGGGTAAAGGACAATAGGCTGTTCGAAAAAAAGAACGGGGTAGCGAGGAGTGGTCGAAGGTTTTACTGGGTTTGCGCGTGAGAATGGGTAAAGCGTGCGAAATCGACAACAGCCGCTCGCCAGCATGGACGCCCGCCCACCAGATGAGTATCATGGCGCCCGCGTTGCACCAGTAGCTCAGCTGGATAGAGTACTGCCCTCCGAAGGCAGGGGTCGTGGGTTCGAATCCCGCCTGGTGCACCATATCGTTATTTGGACATGTTTCGGACAGTCCGAGAAGAATTTGAAAAGCCCGCCGCTGTGCGGGCTTTTTTTTGGCTTTGTTGAACGGCGCTTGGCCCAGACCAACGGAACACAGGCTCGGCTGGGATCAAGCAGCTGCACATAGTCTTGATCCATCAAGGCAAGAAAGACCCTCTGATTGCCATATATCTCAGACAAGCCATGCAGTACAAAGTCGTCGATAACCTGGAAACATATGCACCTAGGCCCACCCAAGCGAACCTCTGGTTGACATAGTAGATATCGTCGGACCGGGAGGGTTTGCAAGATGCCAGACGGTCCCAAAACACCTAACGCATTATTCTGATAGCCGGCAGCTGCAGAAGCGCCCTGTGAATGGCGGAAAGAACCATTAACTAAAAAAGGATTTAAGCTTACCGAACCAACCCGCTTTTTTTGTTCCGTTACACTGCACGGGAGGCACTGCACAAGCACTCAGAAGTCTCCAATGATGAACACACATGTTATGGACCAATAAAGCGGCAGAGAAGTCTGCAACCTGAGTATAGTCTTTCAACACTGGCGTATAAATTTTTCCGAAAGGGTTGTGGCATTCTGAGTAATAGCTATGGCCAGTACCAAAAGGCAGAACATAATCCACCAACACTTTTCCGGTAGAATTATCGGCTATCCAGGCATGGTATCTCGGAGGCGTTTGGAAAGAGCATGGCAACTTCATAAACTTTTCGATTTCGCCAACAATATTTCCTGTTTCCGCATCATCCTCCACATACCCCACGTAAACCCTGGCATCTGAATTGTACTGCGCTATGATCGGCAGCATAAACTGAGAAACAGGAAAGCACTGTTCCTGTATGGATCCACGCCAATGCATCCAGCCTACATCGCGAAATCGAGTAAGTGCCAGCAAAGCTTCTTTGTGTTGCATTGCATTTAACATTAGCAGCTCCCTTGCAGAGTCATTTTTTTGATCACGCATAGCATTTCTTCAATCGATAAATATGGCCAAGACCTTACAGCAATTCAAGATATTTACCCAATGAATCCTGGAGCACGTTACACCCAATAGTCTGCCCGCTCGACGACTCGGCAACACAAGCTGAAAGTGCAAGCTTACGACGCTGCGTGACTGCTGGAGGTTATGCCATTGTTGCGACTGAAGAAGAAAATTTGCTGCCGGACGATTTAGGCCAGGCACTGACGTGTTCACATACAGCAAAAACTGCGAAACCTCGTCAACTCTATAACTACATGTTTCAAAAACACGAAATAGTGTAACTCTTGATTACTACCAATCAGCCACACGCTAAAATACTAAGCCATCGCTCTTTCGCGTGCTTTCACCCTGAACTGTTTCCAACCCGACATAGTTGTTAACGAATACAATTCAAGCTTGGCAAGGGTATTTTTTTGCTTCAAGATTTCCTGGCAGCTCACCGACAGATTGAAACAACCACTCCATTTCTATCAAGAGGCCATGGACAAGGTCTCCTATTTTATTTGTGCCACGGAAAAGCAAACGTGACGCATCAAACACCGCATTAACGCATAAGCCTAATAGCAACTAGCCACCTTTAACAGAGTAAGGAATGACATGGCATTTTGTCACAACTGCGCAAAGGAAATGAACGACAAACAGGATACGTGTCCCCACTGCGGTGCATCAAAGGATATTATCTGGACACCCAGCGCAGTCTCATCAAATGCTCCAGACTCGAAATTTTGGTATTTCGAAGTCTTGAAAAAGTATGCTGATTTCAGCGGTAGAGCGCGCAGAAGAGAATACTGGATGTTTACTCTGACGAACATCCTGATCGCGGCGGCGCTCAATGTGACTGAGCATCTCCTCGAAGGCAACGGTTCGATTTCCACCCTCTATGCAATGGCTGTTTTCATTCCTGGGATTGCTGTAGGGGTGCGCAGGCTCCACGACACTGATCATAGCGGGTGGTGGTCGTTGGTACCGATAGCCCCTTTCATATTCAGTTGCCAGGAGGGACATAGCGGTAGCAACCGATTCGGCCCTAGCCCCAAATAACAAACGCCTCCTGAGGTGTGATCGCTAAGCACACCTTCAGCCTCATCCATTACCGATTTTCAGGCAGCCTGCCCTTCGCGAACCCTCCCTCACAACCACCCCCGCCTCACCCACCAAACGACGCATACCGCAGCGGCAGCCCGGTGGTGAATTTGATCTGTTCCATGGCAAAGCTGGAGCTGACGTCGGTAATGCCAGGGATGCTGATGAGTTGTTTGTAGACAGCGTCGTAGCCTGCGATATCGGCGACGACGATGCGCAGCAGGTAGTCGGTGTCGCCGGCCATGCGGTAGCACTCGACCACTTCGGGCAGGTCGCCGACGGCGTTGTGGAATTGTTCGAGCCAGGCGGCGTTGTGCTGGTTGGTGCGGATGGCGGCGAAGACGCTGACGGATACGTTCAACTGCTGCGGGTTGAGCAGGGCTACGCGGCGGTCGATGATGCCGCTTTCTTCCAGTTTTTGAATGCGTCGCCAGCAGGCGGTGCTGCCCAGGCCGATGCGTTCGGCGATGTCTGCGACCGAACGGGTGCAGTCGGTCTGCAGAATGTCGAGGATGGCTCGGTCGAATTTGTCCATGTGGGTTCCTGTGGCTCGGGCGCAAGGCGGAAACGGCCAAGGTGCGCTGACCGGTATTCACGCCGCTTTTGGGATAAAACTACTGACTGCCGATCAGCCTGTAAAACATTAATCGTAAAAACAGGCTATCAGGCGAATAGTTTTTCACTCCTGATCGTTCAATTCGCCCAAATATCAAAAATTTTTCGCGTCGTCGTCGGTAACCTTTTACCCATCAGCCCTGACCCGATCACGAAGCGAATTGACCATGACCACACCTGCTCTGTACCTGGATTACGCCGCCACCACGCCTGTCGATGAGCAGGTCATTGAAGCCATGGTTGCCTGTCTGGGGCGCGAAGGGCATTTCGGCAATCCTGCGTCCAGCGGGCACGGTTATGGTCAGGTGGCGCGTCAGGCGGTCGAGCTGGCGCGGCGGCAGGTGGCGGACGCGGTGGGTGCGCCTGCCGATGCTGTGATCTGGACCTCTGGCGCGACCGAATCCAATAACCTGGCGATCAAAGGCATCGCCCACGACAGCAGCGCGCAGCGTCGGCACATCATCACCAGTGTTCTGGAACACAAGGCCGTGATCGACACCGTGAAAACGCTGGAGCGTCAGGGCTTTCCGGTGACCTGGTTGACGCCGGATGAGCAAGGTCTGATCCAGCCGCACGCCGTGCAGGCCGCGCTGCGTGAAGACACCTTGCTGGTGTCGCTGATGCGGGTGAACAACGAGTTGGGCACGCTGACGGATATCGCGGCTATCGGCGCGCTGGTGCGCGAACATGGGGCGTTGTTTCATGTGGATGCGGCGCAGGCGGTCGGCAAGGTGCCGGTTGATCTGGCGAGTCTGGCGGTCGACCTGATGTCGTTCTCGGCACACAAAGCGTATGGCCCCAAGGGCATCGGCGCGCTGTACATTGGCCCGCGCGCCCATTCGATGTTGCAGGCGCAGATGCATGGCGGTGGTCATGAAGGTGGCTTTCGTTCAGGCACCCTGGCGACGCACCAGATCGTCGGGATGGGCGAAGCGTTTGCGCTGGCGGTTGGCAAGGCTGATGCGGAAAACCGTCGCATTGCGCAGTTGAGCAGTCATCTGCGTGAAGGGCTGCTGGCCCTGCCGGACGTGCAGCTCAACGGGTGTGCGCAGCAACGCATTCCGCACACCCTGAACCTGTGCATCACGCGCGCTGGCTTCACCAGTTCGCAGCTGTCGCATGCGCTGGCGTTGTCCTCGACTTCGGCGTGCAATTCGGCACGCAATGCGCCTTCGCACGTGCTCTTGGCGCTTGGGCTGGCTGCCGACAAAGCGCTGGCCAGCGTGCGGGTCAGTCTGGGGCGTTACACCACGCAGGCGGATATAGAGCGCACCATCGAGGTGTTCAGCAAGGCGCTCAGCGCACCGGCGGCGTTCTGGTAACGCCGGGCTGTCAGTCGGAAAAGAAAACAGCGGGCTGCAGTAGGGTGATCGAATCGTACTGTCAGCCCCAGTGCCTTTTGAACCGCTGTACTTAAGCCATTAAGGACGGGCTCCGCTGGCGGTCAGGTCTCCATGGAAACCGGATGAGTGTCGCCTCAGCCGGGCGACACGCCACCGCCTTCATCCGCCACGATGTCCGGGTCATCCGAATACACCTCAGGCTCATCATCTTCGTACGCCTCGTCCTCTTCGGTGCGCTCCAGCACCTCGTCGCCCTTCTCGGGTCCTGCACCCGGTTTGTTGGCGTTCATGTTCAATACCGGATCGGCTTCACGGTCGTACTGGCCGAGCTGCGGGCTCGCCGGATCTTCCTTGGGCACTTCGTTTGTCAGGATGAAATCGGTTGTCATGTCGGCCACCTCTTTTGTCTTGCCAAAGAAAGTGGACGTACCTGAGCGCCAAGGGTTCGATCCAGGTGACAAACGCAGCGATACGCACCCTTTATCGGCCTCTGTAATCTTCATGATACGAAAAGACCATCGGGTTTCAATTCTGCGAGCAAGCGCCCAGCCGGAATGGTTGATCGATAGCGGCCCATGCGATTAATGGGAGAAATGTCGCGCCTGAGACGCAGCCTTCGCGGGCATACGAAACGCCAGTCGATCCGCATCCCATATTGAGGACGCATCCCTTACTGGAGCTGTGTGTGCTGCGAGGCAGCGCGCGCTGCGTCACGTCCGTTTCAGTGACGCAACAATTTGCGCAGCGGGACGCCGTCTTTCATGACAGGGGATTTGATGACGATGTAGCTGAAGTACTTGGAGATGCCGATGTTCTTGTCCAGCAGTTCCTCGATCACTTCCTGATAGTGCTGGATGCTGCGGGTCATGAAGCGCACCAGATAGTCGTAGCCGCCACTGATCAAATGACACTCCAGCACCTCATCCACATGGCGGATGTTGGCTTCGAATTTGGCGAAATCCTCACGCTTGTGGTCGCTGAGGGAGATTTCCGTGAACACGGTGACCGACTCCGTGATTTTCGCCAGATTAAGGTGCGCCTTGTAGCTGGAGATGTAGCCCGCCGACTCCAGGCGTTTGACACGTTGCAGGCAGGGGCTTGCTGACAGCCCGACGGCATCGGCGAGGCTGACGTTGGTCATGCGCCCGTCTTTCTGGAGTTCTACCAGGATATTGATATCAATCCGATCCAGTTTGACCAAGCCTTCCATCTACCTACCTCGTGTTGTGCCGTTCACAGTGCCTACCTTCTAGCAAAATCAGCGCCGTAAGGACAGCTGATGCTGAGCGACAAGATCCGCCATGCTGCTGATGCAGATGTCCGCCGCGCACGGCTGGCGGTGTTGCGCACGGTCTCTGCGGATCAGGCAAAGACCGCCATCGTCCAGTGCTGTAGCGGGCGGGCGCGACACACGCAGGGTTTCGCCGGGGTCCAGATCCATCTCGGCAAGCCATTGCGGGTCGTCCAGTGGATGAGTGGTCAGCGACAGCAGACTGTCGGGCTCAAGGCCCAGCCGCTCACAGAGCAACCCACGGTCCTGCAGGTCGCGGTCGGCATAGACCAGCAACCGGTAGAACTTGCGCAAATAAAGCATGGCCCCGGGAGCATCCTCGTACAACGTCCAGTTGGGCACTGAGCGAGCGAAGGTCATGCCCTCTTCCCAACTGGTCTTGATGCCCAGCCGCTCGGCCAGGTGGCGGTGTGCAAAACACAACAGCCCACTGAAACCCAACTCGTCGAAGCGCGGATAGAGCGTGCCGATGACCGCGTTGAACCCGGCCATCACAGCGTCCCTGTTGGGTACGCTCGGCGCGTTGCCCAGCAACGGCTGCAAGGCGCTCCACACACCGGAGTCGCGATCCACCAGCACTTCATCACAATCGATCAGCAAGGCGCGGTAATCAATAAGCCCCATGGCAGGCAACGTCTCCTTTCCAACAGTTGAACCTCAGCGCCCGGTCGCGGCCTCTGGCGAAACCACGACCGACCCCCGGCTCAGTTGGATTTCAATACTCGTGCCAGAGCGGCATCAAGAATGGTCAGTGCTTCGTCGATCTGCTGCTCGGTGGTCACCAGGGGTGCCAGAAAGCGCAGCACGTTGCGGTAAACGCCGCACTTGATCACCAGCAGTCCGCCCATGCGGGCCTGATCAATCATCTTCGAATTGAGATCCGCGTCCGGGCTGCGCTCGGCATCATCTTTGACCATCTCCATGGCCAGCATGAAACCGGTGCCGCGCACGTCGCCGATAAAGCTGTAGCGCTCTTTAAGCTTGAGCAGCCCGGCCCGCAGGCGTTGCCCCAGTTGCTCGCCACGGGCCAGCAGATTTTCCTGCTCGTAGGTGTCGATCACCGCCAACGCGGCGGCGCAGGACAGCGCATTACCGCCATAGGTGCCGCCCAGCCCGCCCGGAAGCGGTGCGTCCATGATCTCGGCGCGACCGACCACACCCGACAGCGGCATGCCGCCAGCAAGGCTTTTGGCAACGGTGACCAGGTCAGGCTGGATGCCAGCGTGCTCGAAACCGAACCACTTGCCGGTACGACCGAAGCCGGTCTGGATTTCATCCAGAATCAGCACGATGCCATGCTGCTCGGTCAGGGCGCGCAGCGCTTTGAGGAACTCGACCGGCGCGGTCAGAAAACCACCGTCGCCTTGCACAGGCTCAATGAGGATCGCGGCAACACGGTCAGGCGCAACCTGAGTCGCGAGCAGCTCATGCAGCGCGGCCAGTGCCATTTCGCTGGTGACACCGCGATACGCGTTTGGATACGGGGTATGGAACACCTCGGGTGCCATCGGCCCGAAGTTCTGTTTGTAAGGCTGGCTCATGCCGGTCAGCGTCGTGCCGAGCAAGGTGCGGCCATGAAAGCCGCCACGGAAAGAAATGATCGCCGGACGATTGGTGTGGGCGCGAGCGATCTTCACCGCGTTTTCCACCGCTTCGGCGCCAGAGGTAAAGAACACCGCCTTGTGATCGATGCCGCTCTGCCCGGCCACCAGCAGACTCAGGCGTTTGGCCAGGTCCACGTAAGGCTGGTAGGAAACCACCTGAAAACAGGCATGAGTGACTTTTTCAAGCTGCCCCTGGATGGCCTTGACCACGTTCGGGTGGTTGTGTCCGATGTTCAACACGCCGATGCCGCCCACGAAGTCCAGATAACGCTTGCCGTCGACGTCCCACAACTCGGAACCCTGCGCACGGTCGATGACCAGTGGATGGGCCGTGACAATGCCGCGCGGCACGAATTGATCGCGCTGATGCAGCAGATGAGGTGTTTCGTCGATTTTGCTGTTCATGGTTTTACCTATAGTGAGCCAGGCAACCGGCAGGTGGCTGCGATGCTGTTCAGATTAAGCGTTCAGCGAAACGATCTAAGCCGAACTTGGCCGCCCAGACGTCCATATCCACTGTTTTTAGCCTCGCAAACGGCAGATTCCTTCAAGCCCGCGAAGGCCGGTTAATCTGCCGCAAAACGCTCTTTTTCAGCGCGTAGCGTGCTTGGGAATGGGCCTTTCAACAGATCGTGCTTCGCACTTGCGGCAAGATGGAGCCCCACTCTCAGACTCAGGAAAAGCCCATGCCTGCCTTTCTCTACAAAGCCGATCCTGCACGCGCCGAACGCTGGCGAACACTGTTCGCCGAGCACGCGCCAGACATCGAATGGCGGGAATGGCCACACATCGGTAATCCAGACGACGTTCACTATCTAGGCGCCTGGCTGGCACCGGATGATCTGCAGGCGGTGCTGCCGAATCTGAAGGTGCTGTTTGCCCTGTCGGCGGGTGTCGATCAACTGGACCTGAGCCGCATTCCGGCATCGCTGCCAGTCGCGCGCCTGCTCGATCCGGGCATTGGCCGGGGCATGTGCGAATACGCGACTTTCGCGGTGCTGAGCCTGCATCGCGACATGCTGCGTTATCGGCAACAGCAGGTAGAAGGACGCTGGAAGGCGCATCCACTGACGCCTGCTCACCAACGTCGGGTGGGTGTCATGGGCCTGGGCCTGCAAGCGCAGCAGATTCTGTCGGCGCTGAAACCCTTCGGTTTCGAGCTGTCAGGCTGGGCGCGCAGCGAACATCACGTCGAAAGCGTGACCTGCTACGCAGGCGAAGCGCAACTGCCAGCCTTTCTTGGCCAGTGCGACATTCTGCTGTGCGTACTGCCGTTGACCGGACAAACCGAAGGCATCCTCAATGGCGAGCTGTTCGAGCAATTGCCTCCCGGCGCCGCGCTGATCAACATGGGCCGTGGCGGGCATCTGGTGGAGCAGGATCTGTTGGCAGCGCTGGACAGCGGTCAGCTCAGCGCCGCAGTGCTGGACGTGTTGCAACAGGAACCTGCACCGGCCGATCATCCGTTCTGGGCACATCCCAACATTTTGCTGACGCCACACGTGGCAGCCATGACCCAGCCAGAAAGCGCGTTCCCGGGGCTGCTGGACAACATTCGACGCTTCGAACGCGGCGAAGCCATGAAGGGTCAGGTGGATCGCGGCCAGGGTTACTGAACCGCGATCCGCTTCGCTTGCCGACAGGCGTGAAGGGTTTGTCTTACAATGGCGCTCGTTCAACCGAGAGCCTTGTCATG
This sequence comes from Pseudomonas triticifolii, assembly GCF_014358015.1. Taxonomy (GTDB): domain Bacteria; phylum Pseudomonadota; class Gammaproteobacteria; order Pseudomonadales; family Pseudomonadaceae; genus Aquipseudomonas; species Aquipseudomonas triticifolii. The sequence goes on from NZ_JACONV010000013.1 coordinate 91,790, forward strand.
ACCCGTACCGCCGCCCCGCGCAAACCCCGAGCACGCAGCCAGGCCAGGATCGACTCGATTCTGGACGCGGCCCGCACGCTGCTGGCGTCGGAAGGGGTGGCCAGCCTGTCGATTTACAGCGTGGCGGAGCGTGCGGGTATTCCGCCATCCTCGGTCTATCACTTCTTCGCCAGCGTACCGGCGCTGCTTGAAGCCCTGACTGCAGACATCCACGCCGCCTTTCGCGCCTCCCTGCAAGCGCCTATCGAACATGATTCGCTCGACACCTGGCGAGACCTGTCGCGGGTGGTGGAGATGCGCATGCTGGACATCTACAACGCCGACGCCGCAGCGCGTCAGTTGATCCTGGCGCAACACGGCCTGACCGAAATCAACCAGGCGGACCGTCAGCACGACATCGAACTGGGCCACTTGATGCTGGAAGTGTTCAACCGTCACTTCCACCTGCCCGCGCTGCCGGACGACGTGGACGTGTTCGCGCTGGCCATGGAACTGGGCGACCGCGTATACGCCCGCTCGGTGCAACTGCACGGTGAAATCACACCGCGCATGGCGGTGGAAGGGATGCGGGTGTTTGATGCGTATGTCGGTTTGTACTTGCCGCCTTTCCTGGCCAAGAGAAAGCCAGGGATTGAAGAAGCGCTGTAAGCACGCCTTCCCGTGGGGTGTCATTTGGACTGACGTGCCGCCTGAACATCCTTCATGCGTACAGACAAAAAACCCCGAAGGGTCGTCACCGTTCGGGGTCGGGTGTTGAAGTCTGATCACAACTTGGCGATCGAGACCTCGGTGGATTTGACGAAGGCAATCACTTCGCTGCCCACGACCAGTTCCAGTTCCTTGACCGAACGGGTGGTGATCACGGACGTCACGACGCCGGATGCCGTCTGCACGTCGATTTCGGACAACACGTCACCGTGGACGATTTCCTTGATGGTGCCTTTGAACTGGTTACGAACGTTGATGGCTTTGATAGTCATGGCAGGTCTTCCTTTGGGGGATCGGGGTTAAGTGGCCCAGCGCAATTGCGTGGGCAGTGGTGAAGAGGGTTCGGGCTCAGGCGGTGAACCGGGAACGGCCAGCACCTGATTGAGTACCTGGGTTTCAAGTGCAGCGAGGCGATGCGAACCTCGGGCTCTGGGGCGCGGCAGATCGACCTGCAGGTCGAGGCCGATGCGCCCTTCTTCGATCAGAATCACGCGGTCGGCAATGGCAACGGCTTCGCTGACATCGTGAGTCACCAGCAGCACCGTGAAGCCATGCTGGTGCCACAGCTTTTCGATCAGTTGCTGCATTTCGATACGCGTCAGCGCGTCCAGCGCGCCGAGGGGTTCGTCGAGCAACAGCAGGCGCGGCTTGTGAATCAAGGCCCGAGCCAATGCGACACGCTGCTTCTGACCGCCCGACAAGGCTGCCGGCCATTCATCGGCGCGCTCGGCCAGACCGACCGCCTCAAGGGCTTCGAGAGCCTGCCCGCGCCAGTCGCCGCTCAGGCCGAGCCCGACGTTGTCGATGATCTTTTTCCACGGCAGCAGGCGGGCTTCCTGAAACATCAGACGCGTGTCTTCGCGGGCATCGCCAAGGGGTGCAGAACCGGCCAGCAACTCGCCCTGGGTCGGGCTGTCGAGCCCGGCCAGCAAACGCAGCAAGGTACTTTTGCCGCAGCCGCTACGCCCCACGACCGCCACGAATTGCCCGGCCGGAATGTGCAGGTCAATGTCCTTGAGCACTTCGCGTGAGCCAAACGCCTTTTTCAGGTTCTGGATCGCCAGCGGAATGCCCCGCAGCAGGTGCGCCGGTTGTTGTTTCAGATTGCTCATGCGGCACCGCCTTTGCTGACTTGATAGGCCGGGTGCCAGCGCAGGCAGACCCGTTCCAGACCTCGTGCTGCGAGGTCGGCCAGTTTGCCGAGCACGGCGTACAGGACGATCGCCAGCACCACGACGTCGGTTTGCAGAAACTCACGGGCGTTCATCGCCAGATAACCGATGCCGGAGCTGGCCGAGATGGTTTCGGCCACGATCAACGTCAACCACATAAAGCCGAGTGCGAAGCGTACGCCGACCAGAATCGAGGGCATCGCACCGGGAAGAATCACATGGCGAAACAGGCTGAAGCCGGACAGCCCGTAGCTGCGCGACATTTCCACCAGCGCCGGGTCAATGTTGCGGATGCCGTGGTATGTGTTCAGGTAGATCGGGAACAGGGTGCCCAGCGCCACCAGAAAGATCTTCGCGGTTTCATCGATGCCGAACCACAGAATCACCAAGGGAATGAGCGCAAGGTGCGGCACGTTGCGAATCATCTGCACCGAACTGTCCAGCAGGCGCTCGCCCCACTTGCTCAAGCCGGTGATGAAACCCAGCGCCAGACCGATGCCACCGCCGATGGCAAAGCCGATACCGGCGCGCCAGCCACTGATCGCCAGGTGGGTCCAGATCTCGCCACTGGCAATCAGCTGGACGCCCGCCTCGATGACCGCGCTCGGCGCCGGAAGAATGCGGGTCGACAGCCAGCCTGCGCTGACCGACAACTGCCACACCGCCAGCAGCAGGACAGGCAAGGCCCAGGGTGCCAGCCGATGAGTGATGCGTTGCGAAGCACTGAGGCTCATGGAGTGGTCTCCTCAAAGGGCCTGTCGATCACTGTGCTTGAGCAACAGCAACAGGTGGCGTCCAGACCACGTCAGCAATGCTGAGCGGCTTGGGGATCAATTTGAGCTGGTAGAAGGTGTCGGCGATCTTCTGTTGAGCCGCCACCACCGGCGGGGTGATGAACAGCGCGCCGTAGCCCTGACGCTTGACCGAGGTCAGCGTGATGTCGGCTGGCAGACCCAGCAAAGGCGCGACCTGTTTAGTGACTTCCTCAGGGTTGGCCTTGGACCATTCACCCACCGCGCGCACCTCTTCGATCAGTGCCTGAATCACTTTCGGGTTTTTCTGCGCGTAGGGCTTGGTCGCCAGGTAGAACTGGTGGTTGTCGACAATGCCGGAACCGTCTTTGAGCGTGCGCGCCTGCAGTTGTTTCTCGGCGGCGGCCTGGTACGGGTCCCAGATGACCCACGCATCGACACTGCCACGCTCGAAGGCGGCACGCGCATCGGCGGGCGGCAGGAACACGGTCTGGATATCGGAGTACTTCAGGCCCGCATCTTCCAGGGCGCGCAACAGCAGGTAATGCACGTTGGAACCTTTGTTGAGCACGACCTTCTTGCCTTTGAGGTCCTTGACCGAGGTGATTGCAGAATCCTTGGGCACCAGAATCGCTTCACTGGTCGGCGCTGGCGGCTCGTAAGCGACGTAGAGCAGATCGGCACCGGCAGCCTGTGCAAAGACTGGAGGCGTTTCGCCGGTGACACCAAAATCGATTGAGCCAACGTTCAGGCCTTCGAGCAACTGCGGGCCACCGGGAAACTCAGTCCACTGCACCTTGACGCCCTGCTCGGCCAGACGCTTCTCCAGCGAGCCCTTGGCCTTGAGCAGCACCAGCGTGCCGTACTTCTGATAACCGATACGCAGGTCCTCGGCCTGAGCCTGGCTCAAGGCACCAAGGGTGACTGCAGCGGCCAACAGAGCGGCCAGACCTCGACGCAAATTAACAGTGCGCATGGCGCGCTCCTTTGGTGAATATCGACATGGCGTGGATCGCCGGTATGGAGTGACAGTAACAGTGATTTTTTATATCTATAAATCTCATTTATTCATTTGGTTATTCCATAAATGAATATAACAAGATGCTAAAAGGCCGTATCTGTGCCGACCTCTCGCAACGCGCACAACCGCGGGAGGCGGCTTGCCGGGGATAGCGTCGGTTCAGGCGCGAACACCCATAAAAAAGGGCCGATAAATCGGCCCGAATAACCCCACGCTTGGTAATCAGGAATTAACGATTGGGCTGAGGCGTCAGGCGCAGGTAAGGCGTGACGGCTTTATAGCCCTTGGGAAAGCGCTGCTTGATCTCTTCTTCGTCCTTGATCGACGGCACGATGACCACATCATCGCCGTCCACCCAGTTGGCGGGCGTGGCGACTTTGTAGTTATCGGTCAATTGCAGGGAATCAATGACCCGCAGAATTTCATGAAAGTTACGCCCCGTGCTGGCGGGATAAGTGATGGTCAGGCGGACTTTCTTGTTCGGATCGATCACGAACAGCGAGCGCACGGTCAGCGTGTCGTTGGCATTGGGATGGATCAGGTCGTACAGATCGGACACCTTGCGGTCCGCGTCAGCCAGGATCGGAAAATTGACCTGGGTGTTCTGCGTGGTGTTGATGTCGACGATCCATTTTTTGTGCGAATCGACCGGGTCCACCGACAGCGCAATGGCCTTGACGCCGCGCCTGGCGAACTCGTCTTTCAATTTGGCGGTGAAACCCAATTCGGTGGTGCAGACCGGCGTGAAGTCCGCGGGGTGGGAAAACAGAACACCCCAGCTGTCACCCAACCATTCATGGAAGCGTATAAGGCCTTCACTGGATTCTTGCTCGAAGTCGGGGGCGATATCGCCAAGTCGCAGCGTCATGGTGCAGCTCCTGTCTTGTTCGATTGAGTCTTTCAGTCAAGACCACTGTGCCTGCCTGTGAAGTAATTTAAAAAGAATAGATATCACTGTGAATAGACCGATAAGGAATATCAAAAAACAGGCAAAAGAAACCCCGCACGAGGCGGGGTTTCTTTGACGTTCAGTACACTTACATGAAGTTGTAGGTGTAGTTGAAGATCACACGAGCCTGATCGGCGTTAGTCGAGTTGTTCAGGCCGTCTTCAGCACGGTAGGTGCCGTAACGAACGGTGGTGCCGAAACCTTTCAACGGACCGCTCTGCAGCACGTAGTCTACGCGCATGTCGCGTTCCCACTCGGAGTACTCTTTACCGAAGGCAGTCGTACCACGAGCACCTTTGATGTCATCACCGTGCAGGTAAGCGATTGCAGCCTTCAGGCCTGGAACGCCCAGCTTGGCGAAGTCATACGAGTACTGACCGAAGGTGGTGTTTTCACCGGCACGGTTAAAGCCGTTGATCATCGAGTCAGTGAACGAGTAGAAGCTTGCGCCGCCGTTGCCTTCAGGACGACCGCGGCCGTCAACAACGTTGCCCTGGTTCAGGAACACCAGGCCGCCGTCGTCGCCGATCTGCTGGTGACCCACCAGGAATGCGTGACCGCCCAAGGTGTAGGTGAACATGGCAGACCAGGTCTGGTTGTCAACTTCACCAGTGGTTTTTGCGTAACCGCTGTTGTTGTTGAAGCCGTAGCCAGCGGTGTTGCTGCTGTTCTTGCCGTCAGAGCTGCTGTTGAAGTAACGCAGGTCAGTCTTGAACGTCTGGTTGTCAGCGATCGGGTAAACGTGAACCAGGCCCAGGAAGTGCTGCTTGTAGAAGTCTTCCAGGTTCGCGAAGTAGTACTGCAGGGTCAGGTCTTTGGTGACTTTCCAGTCAGCACCGGCGAAACGGAAGTGGTCGCTGCCCTGGGTAGCGCCTGCAACGGACAGGTCAGACCAGTTGCTCGACGCACGGCCGCTGGACTTGTTCAGTTGACCGCCAGTGATGGTGAAGTTGTCCAGGTCCTTGGACGTAACGATGCCACCTTCGAACGCCTGAGGCAGCAAACGACCGTCGTTGCTGACCAGGATCGGCAGGTTTGGAGCCAGAGCGTTACCGACTTTCAGCTCGGTTTTCGAGAAGCGCACCTTGGCGTTGGCGCCAGCACGGCTCCAGTCGCTGACCGAAGAACCGTCAGTGTCGGTAGGCACAACAGTGTTAGCCGTGTTGGCGTTGTGGTGATCAATGCCGCCACCCAGATGCAGGCCCATGACAGCTTGCAGATCGAGGCCGAAACCAACGGTGCCTTGCGTGTAGCCAGACAGGTAGTCGAACTTCAGGCCAGTCGCGGTTTCGCGCTGGTCGGAGGCACGAACGCCTTCGCGCAGGTCGTTGTTGAAATACAGGGTACGAGAACTGATGGACGCTTTGCTGTCTTCAAGGAAACCAGCTGCACCGGCCTGCTGAGCCAATACACCAACGGTTACGGCCAGGGCCAGGGTGGACTTCTTCATTGCTACGCTCCTCGTGAATCTAATTTTTTATGTCCAGAATGCCGGGCTTTGCCCTGACTTCCGGATTCGCGATAGGCGACAGTCCCGACCCTGAGGTCAATGGTTTCTGAACGCCACGACTGCTTGACTAGACCGCGTATGTCAGTGCAGCAAGGTAGTGAAAACACCTCAAGCCCAAAAGGAATCATTTATCTGATCCTAAGAACCTTTCGATATATGTCACAACTCGTGTCACAAAGACGTCACGGAGTGTATCGACCTAATTCGCTAATTCCCAAAAAATATTTTGCAACCGTTCGTCAGATCGTTAGGTTTTGAGCCATCACTTAGCCACATACCGACCGGCCAGTCATATCCCACGAGCACAAAACCTGAAGAGCCTGTGCTCAAACCCCTTATAAAACGGGTACTTCGCGGAGAATAAGCACCTAATGTTACAGTTGTCACCACGTTGACGTTTCCGATGGAAACACCGGAGAAGAAATAAAAATAATCGGTTTTTGAGGTCCAACGCGCTCAGTTTTACCCCTCGCAACACCGCTTGAACGGTTAAGACGGTGAACCAAATCGACTTTTACCTGTCATGCCGACCTTCGCGTGAGCCGATTGGCCGATGCGAAACCGATTCAGGTGTGCCTCACACCGCCTCAACCCCCGCCAGAAAGAAGCGAAACCCTTCATAAGCTAATGCTTAAATGTTATTTATTTAGCTTTTCTTAGATCATTTAGCCTCCGCTTTCAGCCAATGTTCGGCCCGCCTGATTCGGAGCATCGCCATGAAACTGCACTTCTCCTTGCGCCTGTTGACGGCGCTTTCACTGACCGGTGCAGCCTTCATCGCCCAGGCGGCCGACTTCACCGTGGCCTATCAGACCACCGTGGATCCGGCCAAAGTGGCTCAGTCCGATAACGCTTACGAAAAGGCCACCGACTCGAAAATCGCCTGGCGCAAGTTCGAGAACGGTGCTGACGTGATCACCGCAATTGCCTCCGGCGATGTTCAGATCGGCTACCTGGGCTCAAGCCCGTTTACTGCGGCGGCAACACGCAAGCTGCCGGTGGAAACATTCCTGATCGCCACCCAGATTGGCGCGGCAGAAGCACTGGTGGCGCGCAACGGCTCGGGGATCAATTCTGCGCAGGACCTGATTGGCAAGAAGATCGCCGTGCCGTTCGTGTCCACCGGGCACTACAGCCTGTTGGCCGCGCTCAAGCACTGGAATATCGATCCAGCCAGGGTGACGATCCTGAACCTTGCCCCACCAGCCATTGCTGCGGCATGGAAACGCGGCGACATTGATGCGACCTATGTGTGGGACCCGGCACTGGGCGTCGCCAAGGAAACCGGCAAAGTGCTTATAACGTCCGGCGAACTGGCCAGGGTCGGCGCACCCACGTTCGACGCCTGGATCGTGCGCAAGGACTTCGCCACCAAGCACCCGGAAGTGGTCAGTGCCTTCGCCAAAGTCACCCTCGACGCCTACGCACAGTATCGTCAGGACCCAAATGCCTGGATCGCCAATGCCGCCAACATCGACAAGCTGACCCGCCTCTCCGGCGCGAAGGCGGCGGACATTCCCGGCCTGCTGCAGGGCAATGTCTACCCGCTGGCTGCCGAGCAGGCCGCGCTGCTCGGTGCGCCCACCATTGAAGCCGTGACCAAGACTGCCGCTTTCCTGAAAGAACAAGGCAAGGTCGACGCCGTGCTGCCCGACTACTCGCCTTACGTGACGGCAACATTCATCCCCCGCTGATCAGCCCTGAAGGAGCCAAAGGCCATGGCCTTACTGCAACTCAAGCGCGTCGGCGCACAGTACCCCGGCGCAGCGCAGCCCGTACTGACGGACATCAACCTGAGCCTTGGCCCGGACCAGTTGCTGGTGGCCCTCGGCCCTTCGGGCAGCGGCAAGACCTCACTGCTGAACCTGATCGCAGGCTTCATTAAGCCCGACACCGGACGCATCACGCTGGACGGCGTACCGGTTGAAGGGCCAGGCGCCGAACGTGGCGTGGTGTTTCAGGATGATGCCTTGCTACCCTGGCAGAACGTGCTGGCCAACGTCGCGTTCGGCCTGGAACTGGCAGGCGTCGGCAGGAGCGAGCGGGAAGCGAAGGCGCGGGACATGCTCGCGCTGGTGGACCTGAGCGGCTTTGAACAGCGGCGCATCTGGCAGCTATCCGGCGGGCAGCGGCAGCGTGTCGGGCTGGCACGAGCACTGGCAGCCGACCCTCGGGTGTTGCTGATGGACGAGCCCTTCGGCGCACTGGACGCCTTCACGCGTGAAAGCATGCAGGAACTGCTGCTGCAGGTGTGGCGACGTACCGCCAAGCCGGTGTTCCTGATTACCCACGATATAGAAGAGGCGGTTTTTCTTGCCACGGACCTGATCCTGCTCGCGCCCGATCCCGGACGCATCGCCGAACACCTGCGCCTGGACTTCGGCCAACGCTACAGCGCTGGCGAACCGGCCCGGGCAATCAAGTCCGATCCACGATTCGTCGAAACCCGCGAGCACGTGCTGGCCAGCGTCTTTTCGCAACGCGCGCGGGAGCAACACGCATGAACAGCTATGAACTGAGCAACCCCGTCAATTCCGGGATACCGGTACGCAAACAGCGCCTGTTCCTGAGCACGCGCGCCATCAGCGTCGCGACCACGCTAGTACTGTTGACACTATGGTGGGCCGTAACCGCCGCCGAATGGATCGAGCCCCTGTTCCTGCCGCCGCCTTCGGATGTGCTGGAGAAAGCCTGGCTGCTGCTGACCCAGGGCTACATGGACTCCACGCTCTGGCAGCATCTGGGGGCCAGCCTGCAACGTATCGGGCTGGGCCTGGGCGCAGCGATATTGACCGCCATTCCGGTAGGGATCGCTATCGGCCACAACCGTGTCGCGCAGGGCATTCTGGATCCGCTGATCGAGTTCTACCGCCCTATTCCGCCTCTGGCCTACCTGCCGCTGATCGTGATCTGGTTCGGCATCGGCGAGTTTTCCAAGGTGCTGCTGATCTATCTGGCGATCTTCGCGCCCATCGCCATTGCCACGGCAACCGGCGTACGAACAGTCGATCCGGCCAAAGTATGCGCTGCGCAGTCATTGGGTGCCACGCGATGGCAGTTGATTCGCCACGTCATCCTGCCCAGCGCACTGCCGGACATCCTGACCGGCGTGCGCATCGGGCTCGGCGTGGGCTGGTCGACACTGGTCGCTGCCGAACTCATCGCCGCCACCAGCGGGCTGGGCTTCATGGTGCAGTCGGCGGCGCAGTTTCTGGTCACGGACGTCGTGGTGCTGGGGATTCTGGTGATCGCGATCATCGCCTTCGCCATGGAGCTGAGCCTGCGGGCGCTGCAACGCAGACTGATGCCCTGGCACGGTCAGCATCATTGAGTCTGCTGACTCAGGACACAAATTGCATCAGCTTGGTGTGATGCACCGTTGTGATGCGCAAATTGGGTGCACAAAGCGGGGCAAACGGGCCGCCGTGTAAATAGCTGAAAGGGACAGCGCCAAGGTATCAACCTGTCGAAGCCCGCCATGGCGGGCTTTGCGGCGCGGAGAAGAGGTTTTATCGCTTTTTTCTCAAAACTGGCACGCTGCCTGCAATAGGTATTACATCACCAGTTTTGGGGACCTTGGTACAGGCAGGCCGGGGAATCCCCTCTTTTATTCCTCCCGGAGACTGACCTCCAGTCTCCAGCGCCCGTCCACCTTCTCAGTGCGCCAGTCGCCGTGAAGTGGACGGGCCGCCAGGAGCGTCAGCACCATCCCCTTCTCCCCTCGCTCCAGCTTCCAGCGTGTAACCCTGTTGTCGAACCGCAATTGGCCATTCCACGGCCGCCCGGACGCATCGAGCCTGACCACCATGGCACCATCGACCGTACTGGCTTCGTACCTGGGTTGCTCGTCGAACCACAGCGCAAGCCCCGTCGGCAACTCTTCGATCTGTTCCAGTTCGACCGGCACAGGCTGCTGCAAACGGCCGATGATCGTGCCGATGGTGAAGCCGACAATGGCCATCGAACCAAGAACACGCGGCCAGAGCTTCGGTCTGGGGTCCTCTTCAGGGGTAGAATGCATCCCGTCCTTTCGTTCGGAGCCGTGCATGTTTCACGTCATCCTTTTTCAACCAGAAATTCCGCCGAATACCGGCAATGTCATCAGGCTGTGCGCCAACAGCGGCTGCACCCTGCATTTGATCGAACCCTTGGGTTTCGAGCTGGACGATAAACGCCTGCGCCGGGCGGGTCTCGACTATCACGAGTATGCCACGCTGCAGACCCACGCCGACCTGGCCAGTTGTCTGGAGAAGATCGGCCACCCGCGGCTGTTTGCCTTTACCACCAAGGGCTCGCGCCCGTTTCATGATGTCAGCTTCGAGCCGGGCGATGCCTTTCTGTTCGGCCCGGAAAGCCGGGGCCTGCCTGCCGAGATTCTCGACGCGTTGAGCGGCGATCATCGCCTGCGCCTGCCCATGCGTGAAGGCTGCCGCAGCCTGAACCTGTCCAACACCGTCGCCGTGGCCGTCTATGAGGCATGGCGTCAGCACGGGTTCGCGTAACGCCGTGAGCGGACGTGGGCTGCATTCCCACTCCGCTCCGCGTTGGCACTTCGTCCATGGCGCTCCGCTGTCTCGCTGCAAACACAGGACCGTGGGAGTGGACTTGTCCACGAAAGGGCCAGTACATCCGGTAGAGATGTCGCGCCTGACACACTGCCTTCGCGGACAAGTCCGCTCCCACGGAGTGTTGAACTTATATACATTTTTGTGGAACGCGACTTGCTGCGAGACAGCGGTGTGTCAGCACAGAGGTATATCGCTCCACAAAAAAGCGCCCCGAAAGGCGCTTTTTCATTCAACCGTTACGCTTACTGAACAGTCGGCGTTTCGCCGGCTTCCTGCATGCGTTGCAGTTCCTGTGCGTACAGCGCGTCGAAGTTCACCGGGGCCAGCATCAGCGCCGGGAACGAGCCGCGGACAACCAGGTTGTCGATGGCTTCGCGAGCGTAAGGGAACAGGATGTTCGGGCAGAACGCGCCCAGGGTGTGGCTCATCGAAGCGTCGTCCAGGCCCTTGATCAGGAAGATACCGGCCTGCTGCACTTCAACGATGAAAGCGACTTCTTCGCCGTTGTTAACGGTCACGGAGAGGGTCAGCACCACTTCGTAGAAATCGCCTTCCAGCGGCTTCTGACGGGTGTTGAGGTCCAGGCTGACGGTCGGTGTCCACTCCTGGCGGAAGATCGCCGGGCTTTTCGGTGCTTCGAAAGACAGGTCGCGAACATAGATACGCTGCAGGGAGAATTGCGGAGCGTTTTCTTCTTCGTTGGCCACGGCGCCGTTGTTCGGTTGATCGGTCATTTCGGATCCTTCTCAAATGGGGCGGTTAAGTTGGGGATTCAGCCGAGCAGTGCATCGAGCTTGCCGGCGCGTTCAAGAGCGAACAGATCGTCACAGCCGCCGACATGGGTCGAGCCGATCCAGATCTGGGGTACCGACGTGCGACCGGCCTTCTTGGTCATTTCGGCACGAATCTGCGGCTTGCCATCGACCTTGATTTCCTCGAAGGCCACACGCTTGCTTTGCAACAACTGCTTGGCACGTATGCAGTACGGGCAGTAGTCGCTGGAATAGACGATGACTTGGGCCATATTCACTTCACCAGTGGGAGGTTGTCGCCGCGCCAGCTGGAGATGCCGCCGGACAGCTTGGCCGCCTTGAAGCCAGTCTTGAGCAGCTCGCGGGCGGTACTGCCAGCATGCTGCCCCATGGCGTCGACGATGATCAACGTCTTGTCCTTGTATTTTTGCAGTTCTGCGGTGCGAGTCAGCACTTTGTCCTGCGGAAAGTTCAGGGAGCCGACGATGTGGCCGTTGGCGAAATCCTTCTTGGAGCGCACGTCGATAACCACGCCCTGGTCGCTGTTGACCAGTGCGGTCAGCTCGCGTGTGCTCAGGCTCGCGCCGCCTTTGCTCAGTTCGTAAGCAATCAGCAGTCCCAGCAAAATGACGAAGGCACCGGTGATCAAATAGTGGTTAGTAGCGAATTCAAGCAGATGAGCAACCATCGGTAGGTTCCAGGGCGTTAAAATGTCGGCCAGTATACACAGCACCCAAGGTCGGCCAAAGTCCGTACGGCAGTGACGCCGTTTGAACTTGTCCTTAAAATGCCGATCCCTTGTTCTTTACTTCAACCAGCCTCGAGTGGGTTCTATGACTGCCACCCCAAAACCTCTGGTCCTTATCATCCTGGACGGCTTCGGACACAGCGAACACCGTGAAGGCAACGCTATTATGGCCGCGAAGATGCCAGTCATGGATCGCCTCTACGCGACCATGCCCAACGGCCTGATTTCGGGCTCTGGCATGGATGTCGGTCTGCCGGACGGGCAGATGGGCAACTCTGAAGTCGGCCACATGAACCTGGGTGCCGGGCGCGTGGTGTATCAGGACTTCACTCGAGTGACCAAGGCGATTCGCGACGGCGAGTTCTTCGAGAACCCGACCATCTGCGCAGCCGTGGACAAAGCCGTGGCCGCCGGCAAGGCTGTGCACATCATGGGCCTGCTGTCCGATGGCGGCGTTCACAGCCATCAGGACCATCTGGTTGCCATGGCCGAACTGGCCGTCAAGCGCGGCGCCGAAAAGATCTACCTGCACGCCTTCCTCGACGGTCGCGACACGCCACCTCGTAGCGCGAAGACGTCCCTTGAGCTCATGGACGCAACCTTCGCCCGTCTGGGCAAGGGCCGCACGGCCACAATCATCGGCCGTTATTTCGCCATGGACCGTGACAACCGTTGGGATCGCGTCTCCAGTGCTTATAACCTGATCGTCGACAGCGCCGCCGAATTCCACGCTGACAGTGGCGTGGCCGGGCTTGAAGCCGCCTACGCTCGCGACGAGAACGACGAATTCGTCAAAGCCACCCGCATTGGTGAGCCTGCAAAAGTCGAAGACGGCGATGCCGTGGTGTTCATGAACTTCCGCGCCGACCGTGCCCGCGAGCTCACCCGCGTATTTGTCGAGGATGATTTCAAGGACTTCGAGCGCGCCCGTCAGCCGAAGGTCAGCTACGTGATGCTGACCCAGTACGCTGCCAGCATCCCTGCGCCATCCGCGTTTGCGGCAGGCAGCCTGAAGAATGTGTTGGGCCAGTACCTGGCCGACAACGGTAAGACGCAACTGCGCATTGCCGAGACCGAGAAGTACGCCCACGTGACGTTCTTCTTCTCCGGCGGTCGCGAAGAACCGTTCCCGGGCGAAGAGCGCATCCTGATTCCTTCGCCGAAAGTCGCCACCTACGACCTGCAGCCGGAAATGAGCGCGCCGGAAGTGACCGACAAGATCGTCGACGCCATCGAGCATCAGCGCTATGACGTGATCGTCGTCAACTACGCTAACGGCGACATGGTCGGCCACAGCGGCATCATGGAAGCCGCCATCAAGGCCGTGGAGTGCCTGGATGTCTGCGTCGGCCGGATCACCGAGGCGCTGGAAAAAGTCGGCGGCGAAGCGTTGATTACCGCTGACCACGGCAACGTCGAGCAGATGACAGATGACCACACCGGTCAGGCGCACACCGCGCACACGTCCGAACCTGTACCGTTCGTGTATGTCGGCAAACGCCAGCTGAAAGTACGCGAAGGCGGTGTACTGGCCGACGTCGCGCCGACCATGCTGCACCTGCTGGGCATGGAGAAACCGCAAGAGATGACCGGCCACTCGATCCTGGTGAACGAGTAATCCGCTGAAAGCCGGCACTTAGCCATCAGGCGGTGCCGGTTTTTTGTGTTACAGGCCCCAAAGCAGTACGTGCGGGGCGTTTTTTTTGTACCCCATGCCGGGCATACTAGGCCTGACATTTTTTCTCACAATTCCTCGGTATCGCCCACCCTCATGCTTCGCGCCTTGATCGCCCTTGTTCTGATCTGCCTGCTCAATCCGGCATTCGCCGAAGATGAGCGTGTGCAAACCCAAAAACAGATAGATGCTGCGCGTCAGGATGTGGCGGAACTGCAGAAAGTCCTGAACAAGCTTCAGGAAGAACGCACAGGCGTCCAGAAGGACCTGCGCACCACTGAAACGGAAATGGGCAAGCTGGAAAAGCAGGTCGAGGTCCTGCAAAAGGAACTAAAAAAGACCGAAGCCGAGCTGACAAAGCTCGACAGTGAGAAAAAAAAACTGAATAGCGCCAAGGTCGAGCAACAACGTCTGATCGCGATTCAGGCCCGCGCCGCCTACCAGAGTGGCCGCCAGGAATACCTCAAGCTGTTGCTCAACCAGCAGCACCCCGAAAAATTCGCCCGCACCCTTACGTATTACGATTACCTGAGCCAGGCGCGCCTGGAACAGTTGCGCAACTTCAATGAAACACTGCGTCAACTGGCCAATGTCGGTAAAGACATCGACCTGCAACAGGCGCAATTGCTGGTTCAGAAGAGCAACCTGGACAGCCAGACCGAAGAATTGGCCAAGGTTCGCCAGGAACGTCAGCAGGCGTTGGCTAAGCTCAATCAGGACTACAAGGCCCGCGACCAGAAGTTGCAGGCCCGTCAGCAGGACCAGGCCGATCTGGCCAAGGTGCTCAAGACCATCGAAGAGACGTTGGCCCGACAGGCCCGCGAAGCCGAAGAAGCACGCCAGAAGGCGCTCTTGGCAGCCAAGGAAGCAGAAGAGAAACGCCAGCGTGAAGCCGAGGCCGTGGCACGCAACAGTAGCAAGAGCGACGATGAACCCGCTCCGCGCCGTCCGGTCAAAAGCCCCGGCGCGCTGGTTTCCAGTGCCGGCGTTTCGTATGGCGGACCTTTTGCAGAGGCCAAGGGAAAACTTCCATGGCCAATCGATGGTCGACTGCTTGCACGTTTCGGTGAAGCGCGCGGTGATGACGAGCGGACCAAATGGGACGGCGTCATGATCAGCGCTGCGGCCGGAAGCCAGGTACATGCGGTGCACGGCGGTCGGGTGGTGTTTGCCGACTGGTTGCGCGGCGCGGGTCTTCTGGTCATTCTCGACCACGGTAATGGCTATTTGACCCTGTACGGACACAATCAAAGCCTGCTCAAGTCGGCAGGCGACATCGTAAAAGCCGGTGAAGCGATTTCCACCGTAGGCAACAGCGGCGGTCAGGACACATCAGCGTTGTACTTTGCTATTCGTCAGCAGGGTCGCCCCAGCGATCCAGCCCAATGGTGCCGCACTCAAGGATAAGTCGGCACCAATATCAGTAGGAGCTCGTTAGACATGCTGCATTTGTCCCGCCTCACCTCGCTGGCCCTGGCGATTGCCATCGTTATCGGCGCGCCCTTGGCGCACGCTGCCGAAAAAACCACGCCAGCCACGACAGCAGCAGTCGCCCCGGCCAACGCCAAGCCGCCGCTGCCGCTCGATGAGCTGCGCACGTTTGCCGAGGTCATGGATCGGGTGAAGGCCGCCTACGTCGAGCCGGTGGACGACAAGACCCTGCTGGAAAACGCCATCAAGGGCATGCTCAGCAACCTTGACCCGCACTCTGCCTACCTTGGCCCTGAAGATTTCCAGGAGCTGCAGGAAAGCACCAGCGGTGAGTTCGGCGGCCTGGGCATCGAAGTCGGCGTGGAGGACGGCATCGTCAAGGTGGTCTCGCCCATCGACGACACCCCGGCTTCGAAGGCAGGCATCGAAGCCGGCGACCTGATCGTGAAGATCAACGGCGCGCCGACCCAGGGTCAGACCATGCAGGAAGCGGTCGACAAGATGCGCGGCAAGATTGGCGAAAAAATCACCCTGACGCTGGTACGTGACGGCGGCACGCCGTTCGACGTGACGCTGGCGCGCGCGACCATTCAGGTCAAGAGCGTCAAGGCGCAGATGCTGGAGAACGGCTACGGCTATATCCGCATCACCCAGTTCCAGGTCAAGACCGGCGATGAAGTCGGCAAGGCGCTGGCCAAGCTGCGCAAGGACAACGGCAAGAAGATGAGCGGTCTGATCCTGGACCTGCGCAACAACCCGGGTGGCGTGCTGCAATCGGCCGTGCAAGTGGCTGACCACTTCCTCACCAAGGGCCTGATCGTCTACACCAAGGGCCGCATCGCCAACTCCGAACTGCGCTTCTCGGCCGACCCGGCGGACGCCAGCGAAGGCGTGCCACTGGTCGTGCTTATCAACGGCGGCAGCGCCTCGGCATCGGAAATCGTTGCCGGTGCCTTGCAGGATCAGAAACGCGGCATCCTGATGGGCACCGACAGTTTCGGCAAAGGCTCGGTGCAAACCGTGCTGCCGCTGAACAACGACCGCGCCCTGAAGATCACCACGGCGCTGTACTACACGCCGAACGGCCGCTCGATTCAGGCGCAGGGCATCAACCCGGATATCGTGGTGCGACGCGCCAAGGTCACCAACGAAGTCGATGGCGAGAACTACAAGGAAGCCGACCTGCTCGGTCACTTGGGTAACGGCAACGGCGGCGCAGACAAACCGACTCTCAAGGGCGGCGCGGCAGCCAAGGCGCGTCCGCAGGACGATGACTTCCAGCTCAGCCAGGCGCTCAGCCTGCTCAAAGGGTTGAGTATCACGCGCGGCAACTGACGGATGCGGATTCTCTGCCTTCTGCTGTTGGCATTCTCGATCACTGGCGCTGCCCACGCAGCGCCAGCCGAGACCGACGCAAAACCTGCGAAAGCCTACCTCAGCCTGATCATCGATGATCTGGGCCAGAACCCCGAGCGCGACAGCCGTACGCTGGCGCTTCCGGGCCCTGTGACCCTGGCGATCATGCCCGACACCCCGCACGCCACCGAGTTTGCCCGCCAGGCCCATCGCGCACGCAAGACCGTGATGCTGCACATGCCCATGGACCCGGCGACCGGCCCCTATGCCTGGCACCCTGACCTGCCGTTGCCGGAACTTGAAAGCCGCCTGAGTGCTGCGTTGCTCAAAGTGCCGTATGCAGCGGGCATCAACAACCACATGGGCAGCCGCATGACCGCCGAGCCGGTCGCCATGACCTGGCTCATGGAAGAACTGCAGCGTCGCCATATGTTCTTCGTCGACAGCCGCACCAGCGCCAAGACCGTCGCCGCCGCCCAGGCGCAACGCATCGGTCTGGCCAGCGTGTCTCGCGATGTGTTTCTGGACGACGAGCGCACCGCCGAAGCCATCACCCGACAGTTGCAGAGCGCCATCAGACTGGCGCGCAAGCAGGGCTCAGCCGTGGTCATCGGCCATCCCTATCCGGTCACGCTGGATGTGCTGGAACGTGAATTGCCCAAGCTCAAGGCGCAGGGCATTGAATGGATCGAACTGCGGGAAATGATCGGCCAGCGCGGCAACAAGGCCATGGCCGGTCACGGCAAAGACGGGACCTATCGTTAGGCTTACAGGTAACGGTCGCGGATTTTCTTCAACTGCCCTTCATCACGCAGGGTGTTCAGCGCCGACTGCAAACGATCGACCACCTCCTGCGGCGTGTCCTTGTTCAACGCCAGATACAGCTCGGCCGTGTGGAAGCGCAGCACGGTCTTGAGGTCGGTGATGCCTTCCTGCTTGGCCAGATAAAGCCCCACAGGATCAGCCGTCGCCCAAAGGTCGATCTGTCCGTTGACCAGTTTGCGAGCGTTGTCCTGATCGCGCAGCATCACCACCGGGTCCAGGCCCTTGAGCGCAAGATGCTCGGCCACGGCGTCGCCCTTGTAGGCACCGATCTGATAACCCTTGGCCTGCTCCAGACTCGACAGTGCAATCGTGCTGTTGCCGGGTGCCAGCAACACCCAGTCGACCGGTCCGAGAGGCCCGACCCACTTGAAAAGCTTTTCACGTTCGGGCGTGCGCACCGTGGAGAACACACCATAGCCGTGCTTCTCCAGCGCAAGCTTGTAGACGCGTTCCCAAGGGAAGCGCAGGGTCAGGTTGTAGCCGACACCGGCGCGCTTGAACATTTCGCGAACCACATCGACGGCAATGCCATCGATGTTGCTGTCCTGCGCGAAGTTCTTGCCATCGATCGCCATGTTGTAAGGCGGGTAATTTTCGGTCAGCAGCACCATGGAATAAGCAGGTGAATCGCTGGCTCGGGCGACTTCGCTGAGCAGAACAGCTGCTCCGACCAGTGCGAGAAAAAGACGTTTGAGCATGTTCCGGCACTCGATCTTGAACGACTGAGTCAGAGTGCCGCGAACCCGAGGCAGTGTCTAGCCCGCGACTTGAGGATGTCGCTTTCAAGCACATTCCGCCGATGACATACCCCATCGCACCGCCACAAAAAAACCAGCCCCGTTAACTATTTACGGCACAGCCTGATTCGAGAAGCGTTTTGATAGGCCGCGTCAGCACGACTGACCCAACACTCTCGACTATCAAAGGAATGATAAATGAGCCTCAAAAAAAACCTGTACCTGGGCCTGCTGTCGGCCTGCGTATCGGGCATTGCGCTGGCCCAACCAGGCGATTACGGCGACGGTATCGCTGCGTTCGCACCTTCCGTGCTGCTGGAAAACAAGGATGGCCGTTTCAATCACTGGAACGGTGTCGGTCGTATGGAAAGCCTGGAAAACCGGATGTGCACCGCAGTACTGATCGATACCCGAACTGATGCCCATGCCGATGCACCTGCCTATGTACTGAGCAGCGGCCATTGCACCTATGTCCACCCCAGTCAGGCGGCCACGGACCTGGAAATCGAAGGTCATGTGGAATTCAATTACTTCAAGGACATCCCGCCGGGTAAACGTCCGGTTTATCCATTGAAGAAAATCCACTGGAGCAGCATGCGCGGCGTCGACCTCGCATTGCTGGAGTTGCAGGCACCGCTGTCGCGCCTGCTGAAAGACGGCATCACGCCCATGAAACTGTCCGGGGTTACGGCGCAGACGGGCAGCGAAGTTCTGTCGGTCAGCGCTCCGCTGGCGCCCAACGGTCACACGCTGCGGCTTTCTGCCTGCGAGGTGGACGCGGTCGTGAACATCATCGAGCATCCCTATGCGTGGAGCGCGAACCTGCGCAACCGCTGCGAAGACGTACTGCCGGGCAGCTCCGGCAGCCCTTTGATTGATCGTCATACCAACACGATCATCGGCATCATGGGCACCGGTACACGGGGCGCCACCGAGCAGAGCCGCTGCTTTGCCGATTCGCCTTGTGAAGTCAGCGATGGCAAGGCCACCTGGTCAGCCGACACCACCTACGCCAGCCCGATCGACGTATTGCACGCCTGCTTCGTCGATGGTGTTTTCGAGCGTTCGCTCCCGGCCTGCAGACTGCAGACCGACGCCCAGGTGACACTGCCCAACCCGTATTATCAGAAGCACATGATCAGGCTGGAACGCGACGCACAAGGCGCAGTGATTGCGCCACGCTGGGACATGAAGTTCACCATCAACACCTCACAGTTCAAATTCAAGACCACCCGCAACCCCAGCCAATGCCGCGAACCGGACGGTTATCGCAGCTCACGGGACGCACGCACCGCGCACATCAATTCGGTGATCGGCACCGAGCCCGGCTTGTATTCGCTGTGTATCGTCGGCCAC
This sequence comes from Pseudomonas triticifolii, assembly GCF_014358015.1. Taxonomy (GTDB): domain Bacteria; phylum Pseudomonadota; class Gammaproteobacteria; order Pseudomonadales; family Pseudomonadaceae; genus Aquipseudomonas; species Aquipseudomonas triticifolii. The sequence goes on from NZ_JACONV010000013.1 coordinate 111,350, forward strand.
AACGGCAACGAGGGCGATCTGCCTGGCGTGCTGGAAAACGCCTTCATTCACAGTGTGGAACTGGTGGATTCCGGTGCAACACCTGCGCCTGATGTCACGGTCACGCAACTGGACACTGGCAAGTACCAGGTCACCTTCACCCGCAGCCTGCCAACACACGCCAGCCATGCCTTCAAGTTCGGCGCACCAGACTCGACCGATTGCGCGGATCCGAATGGCTACAAGACGGTGTACTACAACTTCAACGTCAGCACACGATTGCTTCCGGCCACGCTGTGTACTGTGGCAAAAGATGCCTCGGGACAGGCTTCCGAGCCTCGTGTCGACAGCCTGACCGCACCCAAAACCGATAACTGAAACGAAAACGAGCGCGCTGACCGGGTCAGCGCGCTCGCTTTTTTTCGACGCTGGCTCAGCGCATCACGATGCCGCGGCTGGCCATGTAAGCCTTGGCTTCAGGGACCGTGTATTCGCCGAAGTGGAAAATACTCGCCGCCAGCACAGCGCTGGCGTGACCTTCAAGCACGCCAGCGGCCAGGTGCTCGAGGTTGCCGACACCGCCCGAGGCGATGACCGGAATGCCCAGCGCATCGCTGATCGCACGCGTGACGCCCAGGTCGAAGCCGCTCTTCATGCCGTCCTGATCCATGCTGGTCAGCAGGATTTCGCCAGCGCCCAGCTCTTCCATCTTTTTCGCCCAGACCACAGCGTCCAGCCCGGTCGGCTTGCGCCCGCCGTGAGTGAAAATCTCCCAGCGCGGGGCTTCACCCGGTCCGGAAACCTTCTTGGCGTCGATGGCGACCACGATGCACTGCGAGCCAAAACGGGCCGCAGCTTCACCCACGAACTCGGGATTGAACACGGCAGCGGTGTTGATCGACACCTTGTCGGCCCCGGCGTTGAGCAGGTTGCGGATGTCCTGCACGGTCCGCACGCCACCGCCGACGGTCAGCGGGATGAACACCTGGCTAGCCATACGCTCGACGGTATGCAACGTGGTGTCACGGCCGTCGACACTGGCAGTGATGTCCAGAAAGGTGATTTCGTCGGCACCCTGCTCATCGTAACGACGAGCGATCTCGACCGGATCACCCGCATCACGGATGTTCTCGAACTTGACGCCCTTGACCACTCGACCGTTGTCGACGTCCAGGCAAGGGATGATGCGTTTGGCTAGGGCCACAGAATCGATCTCCGGTTAGTGGAACAGTGCCGTGCTCAGCGCTGTTCCCGATCACACAAGGCTTGAGCCTCGGCCACGTCCAGCGTGCCTTCATAGATGGCGCGACCGGTGATAGCGCCGATGATGCCCGGTGCCCTGGCGTCCAGCAGCGCCTGGATGTCACCCAGGTTATGGATGCCGCCCGAGGCGATGACTGGAATCCGCGTCGCCGCCGCCAGCGCAGCGGTGAACGGGATGTTGCAGCCCTGCATCATGCCGTCTTTGGCAATGTCGGTGTACACGATGGCCGACACGCCATCGGCTTCAAAACGCTTGGCCAGGTCGATGACCTGCACCGAGCTGACTTCAGCCCAGCCGTCGGTCGCCACGAAACCGTCCTTGGCGTCCAGGCCGACAATCACTTTGCCGGGGAACGCACGGCAAGCTTCGGCCACGAACTCAGGCTCTTTGACGGCTTTGGTGCCGATGATGACGTAGCTCACGCCCGCCTTGACGTAGTGTTCGATGGTTTCCAGCGAGCGAATGCCGCCACCGATCTGGATCGGCAGGTTCGGGTAGCGACGCGCGATGGCCGTGACCACGTCACCGTTGACCGGCTGACCTTCGAACGCACCGTTGAGGTCGACCAGATGCAGACGGCGGCAGCCACCTTCGACCCACTTGGCGGCCATGGCCACCGGGTCATCGGAAAACACTGTGGAATCTTCCATGCGGCCCTGACGCAGACGCACACAGGCGCCGTCTTTAAGGTCGATAGCGGGAATAATCAGCATCGGGAAACCTACTTGTCCGGAAATTAGTTTTTCTCGAGCGCCCACAGGTCACTCTCGATGCTCTCGAACCTCTCCTTGAGGTGCTGCTGAACATCGAAAATGGCTCGATTGTAGTAATGCGGGGCAATCTCGCGCGTGAACAGCTCAAGCACTTCAGCCACCTCGAACGACCCCAGTTCCAGCTCAAAGCGGTCTGCAAACAGACGCTTGAGCTGGTCGATCGCCTGTTGTTCGTGCTCGGGCGAGAGGGTCAGGATGGGCGGCTTGGCCTTGGCTTTGCTCATGTCGATTACCAGCGGCCGTCCCACGCAGCGAAGTTCTGCAACAACTGCAGGCCATGGGTATGGCTTTTCTCCGGGTGAAACTGCACGGCAAAGCGCGAACCGTCGGCCAGCGCCGCGGCGAAGTCGAGGCCATAACGCCCACGGCCCACCACCTGGCGCTGATTGACGGCGTCGATGTAGTAGCTGTGGACGAAGTAGAAACGCGCCAGATCGGGGATGTCGTGCCACAGCGGGTGATCGACCGACTGGGTGACCTGATTCCAGCCCATGTGCGGCACTTTCAAGTGCTCGCCGTCTTCGTGCAGGTCCTTGCCAAAGAACTTCACCTGGCCTTGGAACATGCCGATGCAATCCACGCCGTCGCTCTCTTCGCTGCTGTCGAGCAAGGCTTGCATGCCGACGCAGATACCGAGAAACGGACGATCCTTGCTGACTTCCTGCACCAGCGAATCAAAGCCCAGACGACGGATTTCGGCCATGCAGTCGCGAATCGCGCCCACACCCGGAAACACCACACGGTCGGCTTCGCGAATCACATCGGCGTCGCTGGTGATCAGCACCCGGCCTGCGCCAACGTGCTCCAGGGCCTTGGCGACCGAGTGCAGGTTGCCCATGCCGTAATCGATGACCGCCACTGTCTGCATCAGAGCACACCCTTGGTGGAAGGCATCTGACCGGCCATGCGCTCATCCAGTTCGACGGCCATGCGCAAGGCACGGCCAAAGGCCTTGAAGACCGTTTCGATCTGGTGGTGAGTGTTGTGGCCGCGCAGGTTGTCGATGTGCAGCGTCACGTTGGCGTGGTTGACGAAGCCCTGGAAAAACTCCTGGAACAGGTCAACGTCGAAGCCACCGACGGTTGCACGGGTGTACGGCACATGCATCTGCAGGCCTGGACGACCCGAGAAGTCGATGACCACACGCGACAGCGCTTCATCGAGCGGCACGTAGGCATGGCCGTAACGGCGAATACCTTTCTTGTCGCCAATGGCCTGGCTGAATGCCTGACCCACAGTGATACCGACGTCTTCCACCGTGTGGTGATCGTCGATTTCCAGGTCGCCCTTGCACTCGATGTCCAAGTCGATCAGCCCGTGCCGGGCGATCTGGTCGAGCATGTGCTCAAGGAAAGGCACACCGATATCGAATCGGGCCTTTCCGGTGCCATCCAGGTTGATCGAGGCTTTGATCTGGGTTTCCAGAGTATTGCGCTCGACGTAAGCCTTACGTTCGGCCATCACCAGCTCCGCAAAATCATTGGGCGAAAAAGGCGATCATTATAGGCCCAGAACGGCCGCGCATGAAGCAAACAGACGACAGACAGGGGATTTACTGTACATCGTCCTTTTGCGCCTCGCGGCAAACGCTGGACCGTGGGAGCGGACTTGTCCGCGAAAAGGCCGGTACATCCGCTAAAGCTGCAAGACCTGAGAAACCCAACGCCGGCAAGCCGCCTCCCACATTCTGCGCTGCTGCGAGACCTCATCGCGTCAGGGGCAGAGGACATCGCCCACAGGAAAATCAGTCGAACAGGCTGGCGATCGCGTCGCACACCTTGTCGATATTCCCTTCGTTCAGCCCGGCCAGGCACATGCGGCCGCTGCGGATCAGGTACACGCCGTGGGTGTCCCTCAGCTCGTCGACCTGTACCGGCGTAAGGCCGGTGTAGCTGAACATGCCGTTCTGCCGGAGGATGAAGCTGAAATCGTGCTGCGGCACTTTATGCGCCAGCGCCGACGCCAGACGCATGCGCATGTCGAGAATGCGCGTGCGCATGACCTCGACCTCGGTCAGCCACTGATCACGCAGTTGCGGCGAATTGAGCACGCGGGAAACCACGCGTGCGCCATGAGCCGGCGGGCTGGAGTAGTTGCGGCGCACGGTTGCCTTGAGCTGACCCAACACGTTGACGGCCGACGCGCTGTCTTCGCAGACCACCGACAACCCGCCGACGCGCTCGCCGTACAACGAGAAAATCTTCGAGAACGAGTTGCTGATGAAGGCCGTGACGCCTGCGTTCGTCATCGCCCGGATCGCATAGGCGTCTTCGTCCATGCCGTTACCGAAGCCCTGGTAGGCGATGTCGAGAAACGGAATCAGCTCACGCGCCTTGACCAGTTCGACCACTTGATCCCACTGCGCAACCGACAGATCAGCCCCGGTCGGGTTGTGGCAGCACGGGTGCAGCAAAACGATGCTTCGGGCAGGCAATTGCTGCAGCGCGCTCAGCATGGCATCGAACTGCACGCCGCCACTCTGTGCATCGAAGTAGGGATAGGTATTGACCTTGAAGGCCGCGCCTGCGAACAGCGCATGGTGGTTTTCCCAGGTCGGATCGCTGACCCAGACCTGCGAGTCGGGGAATGCATACTTGAGGAAGTCGGCCCCCACTTTCAGCGCGCCGGAACCGCCCACGGTCTGGATCGTAGCCACACGGTTGGCCAGCACAGCGGGGTTGTCCGCACCAAACAACAGGGTCTGCACGGCCTGACGATACGCCGCCAGACCTTCCATCGGCAGGTACACCGACGCTGTCTGCTCGCCCTCGGCCAGTTGCTGCTGCGCGGTAACCGCTGCCGCCAGGCGCGGAATGCAACCCTGCGTGTCGTAATACAGACCGATGCTGAGGTTGACCTTGTCGGCGCGAGGGTCCTTGCCGAAGGTCTCCATCAGCGAAAGGATCGGATCACCGGCGTACGACTCCACGTGGGCTAGCATGCAAACAACTCCTTGAATAATGAATCAGGCCGAGTAGCGATCAGCTCTGTGGTTCTGCGCAATGATGAAGTTCAGCAGCACCGCGCCCAGTATGGAACAGGCCAGTATCGGCAGGCTGATGAACGTCAGGGAGGCCAGCAGTACACCGATGTCGATACCCATCTGCAACCAGCCCGCCTTGAAGCCATATCGGTCCTGCAAATACAGCGCGAGGATATTAACCCCGCCCAGGCTTGCCTTGTGACGGAAAAGTATCAGAAAACCGACGCCGAGAATCAGGTTGCCCAGCACCGCAGCATAAAAAGGCTGCAACTGATCGATATGGATGAACACGGCGTGCTGATCGGAGAAGAACGACACCAGCCCGACGGCGCAAAAGGTCTTGACGGTGAACAGCCAGCCCATCCTGCGCAATGACAGGTAATAGAACGGCAGATTGAGCGCAAAGAACACGACGCCGAACGGCAGGGCGAACGAGTAATGAATCAACAGCGCGATGCCTGCCGTACCTCCCGTCATCACCCCTGCCTGACGCAGCAGCACCACGCCGAAAGAGACCAGCACAGTCGCGATCACGAGTGCGAACACGTCTTCCTGAGCCGAGTGACGCGTCGCAAAACGCGCGGATGATGAGGTGCTGATAGTCATTGCGATGCCCGGCTCGGTCGATGTCCATGAATGACGGGCTTTCAAAAGCTGAAACGCCTCACCCATTCACACTTTGAGCGGCAATCTATAGATACAGCGTGATTCGCGCAAATATTAACGACAGAACGCTAACTTCAACCACTAAATCAACTTTACATGCATTATTTGTGCGCAGAAAACACCACGAGTGCGCCACTTCGGTGCACAACAGGCGTCAGAAGGTTACGACGCTGTTTTCTTTCAAGCGCTCCAGCACCACCGCCGTCTTGATGTGAGCAACGCAATTGCCTGCGGTGATCTGCGCCATCAGCTTGTTGAGACTGTCCAGGTCCGCCACCGCGACTTTGAGGGTGTAATCCGCATCGCCCGTGGTCTTGTAGGCGTCGATGATCGAACCCACATCCGCCACCAGCGCCTGAAACTCTTCCCAGTGCTCTGGGCGATGGCTGGTCAGGCGCACTTCGACCATTGCCAGCACGTCGCGACTCATTGCCTGCGGCGCAACACGGGCGTGATAACCGAGGATCAGGTGCGCCTGCTCCAGGCTGATCCTGCGGCGCGAGCATTGTGACGCCGAGAGCCCCACCAGATCGCTCAATTCCTGATTGGTCAAACGCCCGTTGGCCTGAAGCAACGTCAGAATCTTCAAGTCGAAGTCATCGATTTCATTCGCTTTCATGAAGGCAGTCGCTCGCGCTAGAGGGGTTTGCGGGCAGCAAGCGTACCAGTTTCATCGTCAGCAGTAGTGAGCGTGCTCATGAATGGACCGGTCCATTCATGAGCCATGCGCCCCTTGAAACACAGCCTTCGCGAGCCCTCTCGTCCCGGCAGCCGTGCATAAAGCCCCTGATGGTTTAACCCTGAAAAACGCTCAAAAAAAAGCGCATGCACCGAAGTGCACGCGCTTTTTCAGGACCGCCAGACTGTTAGTGGAACAGTACTGCGGTTTTTTGCAGCGTAATCCAGACGCCCCACGCCAGCGGGATGCCCACTGCCAGCCAGGCCGCGATCACCAGCGGCTTGCTGCCCGCGGAAGCTTTCCACTCCAGCGATGTGGTAGCAGTAGCGCCCTTGTCGTGACCGATGGCCTGTTCGGCCGCCAGTTCGGCGTCGGTCATGAAGTACTTGTCGGCAACCGGACGGATCAGCAGGTTGCAGATGAAGCCCAGCACCAGAAGACCGGCCAGGATGTACAAGGTGATGTCATAGGCATCCGCACGTGCAACACCGTGGCTGAGTTGATACTCGCGCAGGTAGTTGACCAATACCGGACCCAGTACACCGGCCGCAGCCCATGCCGTCAGCAGACGACCGTGGATCGCACCCACCATCTGTGTACCGAACAGGTCGGCCAGATACGCAGGCACTGTTGCGAAACCGCCGCCGTACATCGACAGCACGATGCAGAACGCCGCTACGAACAGCGCGATACTGCCCATGTGGCTCAGGGTTGGAACCGACGCATAGAGCAGGAAGCCCAGGGCGAAGAACACAAAGTAAGTTGCCTTGCGACCGATGTAGTCAGAGCACGAAGCCCAGAAGAAACGACCGCCGATGTTGAACAGACTCAACAGACCGGTAAAGCCTGCAGCAATGGCAGCAATGGCTTTTAGTTGATCGGCATTGAGCTGGCTGAACGTCAGGTCATTACCCAGCAACTTGCCGGCGAACACTTCCTGCAACAGCGGAGACGCCATACCCAGAATACCGATACCGGCAGATACGTTAAGGCACAGTACCAGCCAGACCAGACGGAACTGCGGTGTCTTCCAGGCCACGCTCACGTGCACGTGACGGTTGGTGATCATCGCATTCTTGGCCTTGGCCGCCGGAGCGGTCCAGCCTTCCGGTTTCCAGCCGGTCGGTGGCACGCGGTAGCCCAGTGCGCCGCCGATCATGAAGATGAAGTAGATCACCGCCATCACGACAAAGCTCTGCCAGACGCCCACGCCATCAGCAGAAGCGAAGTGGCCCATCAGAGCGGTGGCCAGAGGTGCACCCACCATTGCGCCGCCGCCGAAGCCCATGATCGCCATACCGGTCGCCATGCCGCGCTTGTCCGGGAACCACTTGATCAGGGTCGACACCGGGGAGATATAGCCCAACCCCAGGCCGATACCACCGATGACACCCGAGCCCAGCCACATCAGCCAGATCTGGTGGGAATAGATACCCAGCGCGGAAATCAGCAGACCGCCACACCAGCACAGGGCCGAAACGACGCCAGCCTTACGTGGACCTGCGTGTTCCAGCCAGCCACCCCAGATGGCAGCCGAACAGCCCAGGAAGATGAAGAACAGGGTATAGATCCAGCCCAGCATGGAGATCTGCCAGTCACAGGTCGATGCAAAGATCTGTGCGAAGAAACCCATGTCCGGCGTACAGGCGACAGGTGCCGAAACACCAATAGCCTTTGACAGCGGCAACCAGAAAACCGAGAAGCCATACGCCATGCCGATACAAAGATGGATGGCCAGTGCAGCAGGTGGAACAAGCCAACGGTTGAAACCGGGCTTGGCGATAATGCGCTCTTTGGACAAGAACGCAGGCTGAACGGCAGCGCCGCCCAAGGCTGTGCTTGTGCTCATTATGATTACCCCAATGTGTGAAGCTTGCAGATGGTTGCGCTGGTCCGCCCCAGACTCCATGCCGAACGGCCATGTCTGTTTTATCGGCAGCGTATTCAGATACGTGACAAAAAGACGCACCTGACTTCAGCAGAGGCGGAGACTATCACTTACCGATGGCCAATAAGCATCTTGTTACAAGCTTTTTATTATCAAATTCATCAACTTAATCCACGTTATCTATGACTCCATAGATGCAATCAATTAAACGTCAGGAGAAACGCATGCCGGTGTTAGTTGGGTTAATAAATTCGCCCACTTGTCAGGATCAGGAAGACCTTCAGAAAATCTACCGCGACGCACCGCCCGACCTGCTCCCGCCCTTCGCTGACACCGCGCGTCTGATCGAAAACGCCCTGGCCGGGCAAACGCTGCTGGCCGCTCGCTTTAATGATCGACTGCTGGGTGCCGCACGCCTGGTACGTGGTGACCATATCTGGCATCTGTCGCACCTGTGCGTGCGCGCACTGACCCGCCGCCGCGGTGTCGCCGGCCGCATCGTCTCTCACGCAGTGAAACTGGCCGGTGAGGCCGGTTGCGAACTACGCTTGCTGGCACCTGCCGAGCGTCCCGAAGTCCTCGCTCTGGCAGCCAGGCTCCACGTGCGGCTGGAAGTCGCAAAGCCCTGAAACGGGGCTGTCGCCCACCACGAGAGCATCCAAAGCCCGAGACGCTCGTCAGAGCGGTATACTCGTGGGCTATTTTTGAACATCGACACAAGGACTCGCCCATGAAAGCGTTCGGCAAAATCCTGGGGCTGTTTATTCTCGGGTTGTTGCTGATCATCGTGGCTCTTGGCTTTGCCTTGACCCATCTGTTTGATCCCAACGACTACAAAGACGAGATACGACAGCTGGCACGCGAAAAGGCTAACGTCGAGCTTACGCTCAATGGCGACATCGGCTGGAGCCTGTTCCCGTGGCTCGGGCTGGAATTGCATGACGCGCGTGTCGCCACCCTGACCGCCCCCGATCAGCCGTTCGCCGATGTGCAGATGCTGGGCTTGTCCGTACGTGTACTGCCGCTGTTGCGCCGTCAGGTGCAAATGAGCGATGTGCGTGTCGAAGGCCTGAACCTGATGCTGCATCGCGACGAACAAGGTCATGGCAACTGGGAAGACATCGGCAAACCGCCTGCCGTCGCGTCCACCGAGCAGAAACCCGATGCCGCGCCAGCCCCGACGCCGGAAGCGTCGAAGCCTGAACGGCCTTCCCAGCCGATCAAGCTGGACATCGACAGCCTGACCGTCAACAACGCCCGCGTGGATTACAGCGACGCCCGCAAAGGCCGGACCTTCACGGCGGAAAGCATCCAGCTGAGCACCGGTCCGATTCGCGAAGCGTCCGATATTCCTATCAAGCTGACCGCCTTCCTGAGCACCAACCAGCCTGTCGTGCGCGCCAAGACCGAACTGGTCGGCGAGCTGCGCATGGACCGCGTACTCAAACGTTATCAGTTCGAAGACATGCGCCTGTCCGGCGAAGTCGCAGGCGAACCCCTGCAGGGCAAGATCGTGACCTTCTCGGCTCAGGGTCAACTGCTGGTCGACCTGGCCGCCAACATCGCCGAATGGAACAGCCTCAAGTTCTCGGCCAATCAACTGCGCGCCCTGGGCGAACTGCGGGCCCGTGACCTGGACAAGACACCCCAGATCAGTGGCGGCCTGTCCATTGCCCAGCTTGATCTGCGCACCTTCTTCGACAACATCGGCCAACCGCTGCCCGCGATGGCCGACGGCGCACTCAGCAAGGTCGAGATGGTCACCCGCCTCAGCGGCACACCCACGAGCGTCGTACTGGACGGCCTGAACCTGAAGGTCGACGACAGCACCTTTACCGGCCGCATCGCGATAGACGACTTCGCCAAACAGGCATTGCGCGTTCAGCTCAAGGGCGACACCTTCGACGCCGACCGCTATCGTCCGGCCGAAAGCGAAGAAAGCAAAGGCGCCAAGGCCGCGCGCAAATCCGAAGTGCAGAGCGGTGAAGCCGCCGCTGTCGCAGGCGACTCGCCGCTGCCCGAGCAGCCCACCAAGGCTGCCTGGAGCACCGCCAGACTGCTGCCACTGGAGCGCCTGCGGACCCTGGATGTTCAGGCCGACCTGAGCTTTGGCAAGCTGACCCTCGACAAACTGCCGATCCAGAACGCAGCACTCAAAACCCAGGCACTGGGTGGCGTGATCAAACTCGACACCTTGAGTGGCGATCTCTACAGCGGCAACTTCGAGGTCAAGGGCAACCTGGATGCACGCCCTGACGTCCCTGCGATCAATGTGCAGACCCGCGTCGCCAAGGTGCCGATCGAGCGCGTTCTTGAAAGTCAGGGACAAACCCCGCCCGTGCGCGGCCTGCTGACGCTCAACAGCGACCTGACCGGCAAGGGCAACAGCGAAAAAACCCTGATCGACAGCCTGAACGGCACCGCCAGCTTTGCCCTCAGCAACGGCGTGCTGGTCAACGCCAACCTCGAGCAACAACTGTGCAGGGGCATCTCCGTCCTGAACCGCAAACCGCTGGCCGGCGAGCCACGCGCCAAGGACACGCCATTCCAGCAGTTGAACGGCAATCTGGTGGTGCGCAACGGCGTGGCCAGCAACCCGGACCTCAAGGTGCGCATCCCCGGCCTGACCGTCAACGGCAACGGTGATGTCGACCTGCGCGTGCTGGGCATGAACTACCGCGTCGGCATCATCGTCGAAGGCGACAAGAGCGACATGCCGGACCCGGCCTGCGAGATCAACCCGCGCTTCGTCGGCATCGAGTGGCCGGTCCAGTGCCGAGGCCCACTGGAACTGGGCGCCAAGGCCTGCCGTCTGGACAAGGACGGCATCGGCCAGATCGCCGCCAAACTGGCCGGCGACCGGATCAGCGAAAAACTCGAAGACAAGCTCGACGAGAAGCTGGGCGACAAGGTCAGCCCGGAACTCAAGGATGCGCTCAAGGGGTTGTTCAAGCGCTAGTCAGTAAACCTGCACAAAACCGTGGGAGTGAGCTTGCTCGCGAAAGGGCCGGTGCATTCGATCAAGATGCATCGCTTGGAAAATAGCCTTCGTGAGCAAGCTCACTCCCACATTCAATAGCAGCATTTCACCCGGCCATGAGTTGTTTCACAGGAGCCCACCAGGCGATGCAACCCGAGCAATTCTCCAGCGCCGTGCTGGATTGGTACGACCGCCACGGCCGACACGACCTGCCCTGGCAGCAAGGCATCACACCGTATCGGGTCTGGGTGTCGGAAATCATGTTGCAACAGACGCAGGTCAGCACCGTGCTGAACTACTTCGACCGCTTCATGGAAGCCCTGCCCACCGTGCAGGCGCTGGCCGAAGCGCCGGAAGACGAAGTGCTGCACTTGTGGACCGGTCTGGGCTACTACACCCGCGCCCGCAACCTGCAGAAAACCGCACGCCTGATCGTGGCCGAACACGGCGGCGAATTTCCCCGCGATGTTGAAAAGCTGACGGAGCTGCCCGGCATTGGCCTGTCCACCGCCGGAGCCATCGCCAGCCTGAGCATGGGCATCCGGGCATCGATCCTGGACGGCAACGTCAAACGCGTTCTGGCGCGCTTCACGGCGCAGGAAGGCTATCCGGGCGAACCCAAGGTCGCCAAACAGCTGTGGGCCACTGCAGAGCGCTTCACACCCCACACACGGGTGAACAACTACACCCAGGCCATGATGGACCTGGGCGCAACGCTCTGCACCCGTAGCAAACCCAGCTGCCTGCTCTGCCCGCTTGAACGCGGCTGCCAGGCACACATGCTGGGGCTGGAAACCCGCTACCCGATCCCCAAGCCACGCAAGACCGTGCCGCAGAAACGCACGCTCATGCCGATCTTCGCCAACAGCGAAGGCGCGATTCTCTTGTACAGACGCCCGTCCAGCGGACTGTGGGGCGGCTTGTGGAGCCTGCCCGAACTCGATCACTTCGACGACGTGCAACACCTGGCCACACAGCACGCGCTGGAACTGGGCAAGCACCACGAACTGCCCGGCCTGATCCACACCTTCAGCCACTTCCAGTTGAGCATCGAACCCTGGCTGGTACAGGTCCAGGAGTCCGCCCATCACGTGGCCGAGGCCGACTGGCTCTGGTATAACCTCGCCACCCCGCCGCGCCTGGGCCTTGCCGCCCCGGTGAAAAAGCTGCTCAAACGCGCAGCCGACGTATTGAACGCAGGAGAGTCGTCATGACCCGCACCGTAATGTGCCGCAAATACAAAGAAGAACTGCCAGGCCTTGAACGCGCCCCCTATCCGGGTGCCAAGGGCGAAGACATCTTCAATCACGTCTCGCAGAAAGCCTGGGCCGACTGGCAGAAACACCAGACCCTGCTGATCAACGAACGCCGCCTGAACATGATGAACGCCGAAGACCGCAAATTCCTCCAGACCGAGATGGACAAATTCCTGTCCGGCGAGGAATACGCCCAGGCCGAAGGCTACGTTCCCCCCGAGAAATAAAGCGTTTCACGCAGTGAAGGTCGTAAGCGTCGGTAATAATTCAATATTTTTTGATAACGCGCTTGACGACCTCCTGAAAAACACGTTTAATGCGCCCCGTTGCCCAGATAGCTCAGTCGGTAGAGCAGGGGATTGAAAATCCCCGTGTCGGCGGTTCGATTCCGTCTCTGGGCACCACCTTTCGTTTTCAGGTGATGCCAAGCACACCTGAAGGCACACAAGAAGCCCGCCTCGTGCGGGCTTTTTGTTGTCTGCGATTCCTTACAACTCCCTTGAAAGCCCACCTCTTTGCGAGCAGGTTCGTGGATCGATCAGCTCGGTCTACGAATCCACTCACGCAGCCAAGACGCACTTTTGGCAGCCTGTCGATGCAGCGGCAGGCGGGGAGACCATGATCGCGATCCCTTTGACCGCATCATGGTTGCCCAGGCGCTGGCTGAAGGAATCAGCCTTGTGACTCACGATGACGCTACCCACGACGGCTTTTGCGCAATCCACGAGATCAGTAGAAATCGTAATAAAGTACCCACTCGCCGGTCACTTTGCTTTTCCAGAACATCAGGAATCCACTGTCAACCACGTTCAGATTGATCTCAGGATCGCTTGATATTTGAAACACAAATTCAAAATCTTCCCCAGGGTCGATGCCAGGCTGGCAGAAAGACGGATACCCACCGACCTTATGACCATAAGCATGTGCCCCTAAATCTTCATGGCTTTCGATCTGTCCCGAACGCTCCAGCTCGACTATCTCTGCTTCCAGATACGCGGGTATTCCACCTCCATCCCACAGTGGAAAATCTTCTGCCACAGGGACGACTTTCAACGGCACGGCCTGAATAGTCGAGCCCGCCACCGGTAGCTCTTTAGGAACGAGCACGCTGTCAGGCCCATACTCGCGAATCAGCCAATTATTGCCCATGGGCTCAAAGGCTTCAGGCAATGGCTCCGCGACGAACACTGTAATGACACTGACACCGTCAAGCAGGGGATGCTTGAACGGCAGGCTACCAAGGTGTAACTGCGCATAGGGGTGCAGCTCTACCCCTTGATCATTCTTGGGTACGCCTTCCTCAAGCCCGTAAAGGGACACTTTGCCGATCCAGCTTTCTACAACCTGATCTGTGGATGGACCATCGCTGACTACAAATTCAGCGGCGGGTCTTACCAGCAGCTTTTTTACCTCGCCAATGCCCATGCTACCCGGAGGTTCGTGCCTGGGCGGTTGATAGTCAGGATCGGCAGCTTTGAAGCCCGGCAAACCATTCGCCTCGCGCCACTGGCGGATAATGTCAGTAATACCTTTGGCTGACGTGTCAGAACCTTCCTCTGGCCAAAAAATAAGGTCTGTACTGTCAGGATATTCAGTCACCTCAGCAAAGTGGTTAAGCAGCCTCTCTGCCTGCCGGTCCCTCCCATGAGGTTCTGTGCCGAGGATTTGCTCCATGCAATGAAGAAATTCAGCTTCCGTGTAATCCGAAAAGTGTTGTTTGCTAACGCCGTGGTTACTCATCCGCTCCCCCTTGGGTTAAAGAATCGTGAGGGCGCGAAGCTAGGAAAATTGCTCGAACAAGGTAAGAGGACCACAGTCATATGGCTTGAGTGAATGGTCTCTATTGAAGCGGGACGAATCTTGCGATGCACCGCCATACGCCCTGCGCTAAATAATTCCCGCCACCTGCCGCTAAACCTGAAGAGTGATATGTCTTGCAAATGGCCGAGCGCCGGATCGAGGATGTTCTTGATGGATCAGCAAGCGTCGTGTCGCAGGCGGGTCTTTGCTTCGGGTTTTACGGAGTGCTTCAGGGCTGCCGTGGCGCTGATGCTCATCGTACTCAATGGCGGAGTCGGTATACCCATGGCGCAAGCAAATCAGGATCAGTTGGCACCCTGTGTTCTGTACGTGATCTGCGAGGAGCCCTCGAGTGGAATGTGCCGGGCATTGGCCGCTGCGTTGTCGCAAGAGCATCGACAGGTCGAGGTTGTGCCGCACACGACAAGGCTGCCAACGATAGCGTTCGTCGAGGAACTCAGGACATCAACGAGCCTGTCAGGTCATCTGGCCTGGAGAGCAACAAATGGCGTCCAAGGACGCGGGCCGACCCTTCGTTTTCAGGTCACCGACGCCACGTTATCGGAGCGGATGCTTCGAGATTATGTAAACGCCTTGCTGCACGAGTCTCCTTCGGCGCGGTAAATGCTCACGTTTTATGTCCCTGTTGCCCACGCTTGAGGTCGGCTCCATGTGTGTTCTGTGTATGACTTATCCCAATCTGGAAGGGCCGAACTGTCTCGATAAACTCGATGCACAAGGCACGCAGACCACCAGCAACGTCGCGGCCAATCTGCCGTCCTTTACGCTGGATCAGCAAGCCCGTTACCTGACAGACGGGTTCTGGCAGGACGTGGGCGGCCAACCTCACCATTTCAACGTACGGGCTGGCGGCTCGATCACGGTCAATATCACCGCTTTACGGGCGGATAATCAGGACACCGCGCGCGCCGCGCTGCAAACCTGGTCCAACGCCACCGGAATCAAATTCATTGAAACGACGGGACGGGCACAAATCGGTTTCAGCGAGGATCAGAGCGGCGCGTATGCCAACTCCATAACCTCATCCAACGGACTGATTGTCAGCAGCTCGGTCAACGTGGCGGCCAACTGGTCCAATGGCAGCTGGTACAAACTGCAGACGTTTGTCCATGAGATCGGTCACGCAATCGGTCTAGGCCATGGCGGCAACTACAACGGTTCTGCGAATTTCAGCACCGATGCAAGTTATCAGGAAGACAGCTGGCAGAAGTCGATCATGTCGTACTTCGACCAAAACGATAACCCCTACGACACGGCAGCCTTTGCCTTCGCCATCACGCCCATGCTGGCCGACATACTCGCTGCCCAGACGCTGTATGGCGTCCCTACAGGCGTGAACACGGGCAATGACACGTATGGCGATTTCCGCACTGTCTTTGCGGCCGGAACGGATGTTGTCCAGGGAACAGCCGCGACCATTTTCGATTCGGGCGGCATCGATACATTCAACTTCAGCCTGCGTTCGGCGGACCAGAAGATCGACCTGCGTGCAGAAGCGTTCTCCAGCATCGACGGGGTCGCAGGCAACCTCGCCATTGCCAGGGGCGTGGTCATTGAAAATGCGATCACCGGCGGCGGCAGAGACACCCTTATCGGCAATGACGCAGCCAACCGTCTGGAAGGCGGTGCCGGGAACGATACGATCCTTGGCGGCGGCGGCAACGACATTCTGGTGGGCGGCGCCGACCGGGACGACCTCGATGGCGGGGCAGGAACGGACACGGCACTCTTCGCCGGCCTGAGCACGGCCTATCAGGCACTCTACAATGCAGACTTCGCGCTCAGCGGCATTCTCCGAATGACCGACATGGCAACCGGCGCGGTGGACACCCTGCGAAGCATCGAAAAGCTCAGCTTCGATGACGTGACGCTGGATGTCGCGGCCCTGCTGGAAAACATGAAAGGCCGCTTCGGCACGATCAAGGCCGGTGAAGCCGATAGCCACCTCACCGCACTGTCAGCCCGCTCGGACGACACATGGGTTCGCAGCGCCTACGAGATTGATGGCGCGTTCACCGCCACCGCCACAGCGCGCTTCGACAGCCTGAATGCGGGCGCGTGGCAGCGCATCTTCGATTTCGGCAACGGGCCTGCGGCGGACAATATCTGGCTGGGTCAGGTCGGCCGTTCAGACGACATGGCATTTGCCATCGTCAAAGGATCGACGTCCTACCAGATCGTGGCCAACGACGTGATCGTGGAAGGCCAGACGGCAATCTGGACTGCGCGCGTCAATGCAAACGGCCTGATGCAGCTGTCCAAGGATGGCAAGGTCGTGGCCGAAGGTCAGGGCGCAGTGCCTGAAGATGTTGGCAGAGCAGACGAGCTGATTGGCAGATCGGCGTGGGCCAACGATACGCCGCTGATCGGCCAGGTGAGCAATGTTCAGGTCGTTAACGGCAGCCCCGTTACAAGTGGTGGCGGCACTTCCGGATCCGGTGGCACGACGTCAGGCACAGCGCCCTCCTCCACGAACCTTCCCGACGCCAATCTGCACCTGTCGGGCTTGAGCGATGGCCAGCAGGACTTTCTCATCAGCCTGTACATCGGCGCCTTTGGCCGAACACCCGAGTACAGTGGCCTTGCCTACTGGGCGGACGAACTGGCTGCCAACCTCAAGACGGGCATGACACCCAACACGGCCAATCTGCTTGTTGGTCAAAATATGTACAAAGCAGGTGCCCAGAATGGCGAGGGTGGCACGCAGTTGCAGACCGCCGAGTACGTGACATTCGCTTACAACAATGCGCTGGGTCGCCAGGCCGATCAGGCCGGGTATGACTACTGGGTCAACGACCTGTCGGCTGCTCGCATCAGCCGGGGCGATTTCCTGACCACCTTCCTGACTGCAGGCATGAACGCGACACGCGATGCGGACTTTCTGATTTCGCGCATTGCCGTGGGTGAGTTTGCCGCTCAAAAACATGTGTCTGGAGCGGGCGCGCCGGGGATCGACTCAAAGGCGATTCTGTCCTCGGTCACCGACCCGGCCAGCGCGCAGACAGTCATCAACGGCATCATTCAAAAATACGGGGCGGCGTCCGCAGAAATCGCACAGATACAGGTGACAGGAAACGCAGCCCAGACGAGTGACATTTTCTTTGTCTGAGCCGATCAGCAAGAAACATTGACCGACGTCGGCCCAGGCGCTGTACGAAAAGTCGGCGAGCGCAGCCGCTTTTCGTACAGCGGCCTTACGCCGATTGAACTTAGTGCTTGAGCTATCCCTCGAAGCCATACATTTGTTTTCGAAGGAAAAATCCTGTGCTCAAGTTCACTGCCTCCGCCCTCATCATTGCCGCCACCCTGGGTCTCGCTGCCTGCGACAGCAAATCCGAACAGAAAGCGCAGGATGCCCAGGCGCATCAGGAAAATGCTCAGCAGAAGATGGAATCTGCTCAAGCCAAGGTCAATGACGCGGCTAAAGAGAACGCCGAAGCCGCCAAAGACAAGGCCGCGTCCAAAGAAGCGGCTGCCGAAGAGTCGAAAACCTTCGTGCCGACCTCCGACGTGACCAACACCGTTCAAACACCTGAAAAAAAGTAAAAACAGTCGATTCTCTTCACAAAGTTTTCACAGCCACTGCGTCATTGTAGAGCTGCTCCCAAGTGTGAATCCTTAAGCCCGCTCCCCCATCGCGGGCTTTTCTTTGTCCGGCGTTTGACGACATTGAACCCGGGCGATATCGCCTCCTCTCTTCTGAAGTCCTTCAACATCCTTTACCGCATTCGATAGACGCGCACATTGATCTATATCCCGAGAAAAACCGCGGTCTTTCTGACGTCAATTTTTACGTGCCCCATTCATCAGAATAATGGCTCCCCTGACTCATGCCTTCATACTTATTGTCGATATCCCCACATGAAGAGTTCCGCAACACCACATTAGGGGCACGTTATGTTCGGGAAAAAAGAGAAGACTGAACTGACAGCCATGAAGGCTGAAGTAGAAGGACTCAAAGGACTGATGGGCGCGCTCGAAAAATCAATGGCTATTGTCGAGCTGGAGCTCGACGGAAAGCTCATTCGGGCCAACGATAACTTTCTGGCTGCGATGGGCTACCGGGCAGAAGAACTGCACGGTAAGACGCATCGCGATTTCTGCGACCCGGAAATGGCACGCAGTCGCGAGTATGCAGACCTGTGGGCTTCTCTGCGGGCAGGAAAATTCATATCCGGAACGTTCAGACGCGTCGCCAAGTCAGGCAAGAGCGTCTGGCTGGAAGCCAGCTACAACCCCGTCATCGACGCGCAGGGCAAGGTGATCAAGGTGGTCAAGTACGCCCTGGACGTCACTCAGAAAATCCTGCTTGAGAACGAAAACCACAGCAAGCTCAATGCCGTGGATCGCGCCATGGCGATTTGCGAGTTCGACCCGGCGGGCCAGGTGCTTACGGCCAACGATAACTTTCTGCATGTCATGGGCTACGCACTGGGCGAGATTAAAGGCAAACACCACAAGACCTTCTGTGAACCGTCGCTGGTCAACAGCGCTGAGTACACCGAGTTCTGGCGCAAGCTGAACCAGGGCCAGTTCGTGGGCGGTCAGTTCAAACGCATCGGCAAAAATGGCCGGGTTGTGTGGCTGGAAGCTACGTATAACCCCGTTTTCGACACCGATGGCAAACTCTACAAAGTCGTGAAGTTCGCCAGCGACATCACGGCCAAGGTGGAGATGCAGGAAGCCGACGCACATGGCGCTTCCAAGGCTTACCACATTTCGGCCGAAACCGAGAAAGTCGCCGAACAAGGCACGCTGGTGATTCAGGAAACCGCACGCGAGATGCGCCAGATTGCGGAAAACATCGGCTCTTCCGCCAAGCTGGTCGGGCAATTGGGCGATCGCTCGGAACAGATCACCGCCATCGTCAACACCATCCGGGGTATCGCCGACCAAACCAACCTGCTGGCACTCAACGCGGCCATCGAGGCGGCGCGCGCAGGCGATCAGGGCCGTGGCTTTGCGGTCGTGGCTGATGAAGTGCGACAACTGGCCGGACGCACCAGCGGCTCTACCACGGAAATCGCCGAGATGATCGGCAAGATCCTGGCAGAAACCCGTGAGGCGGTTGCCAGCATGAGCGCCACCCAGGAAGGCGCCAACCGTGGCGTGACACTGGCCGATCAGGCGGGGCAGGTAATTGTGCAGATCCGGGATG
The DNA here is from genome assembly GCF_014358015.1 of Pseudomonas triticifolii. Classification (GTDB taxonomy): domain Bacteria; phylum Pseudomonadota; class Gammaproteobacteria; order Pseudomonadales; family Pseudomonadaceae; genus Aquipseudomonas; species Aquipseudomonas triticifolii. Next base: position 130,797 of record NZ_JACONV010000013.1, read on the forward strand.
GCGCGAGCGACGCGGTTGAAGCCGTCAGCATGTTTGCCAATCGCATGGACGAAGCGGAAGCGTTTTCAAAGCTCGGGAAAAAGAAGTCTTTCGCGTAACGATGGAAGTCTGAACATTTAACCTGTTCACACTTCCATCCCGTAACGGCTTGCCGGACAAGCATAGAAGCCCGCCCCAGCGGGCTTCTGTGTTTTTGTTATTCGCGCCTGACAAACACCTATCCAACACCCGTGTCGTCGTTATGGCGGCCACTTCAAACTCACGCTGTTCATTCGAACGTTGAAATACATTCGTCACACTCAATCCAGACATTCGTTCTAATAGGTTTGAGCGCCCCGGATACACGATGAACACCTTCGAACAAACGGCGCACGATCCGGTACTTCAGGTGCAACCGCGCGGCAGCGCCGGGCACGCGCCTTGTAATCGAGCCTTGGCTATTGGAGCGTCGTGCGCTTCAATAGCGCCCATTGCCCTTACCGCCTGACAAAGGACCGCCCCATGGCTTCGCCGGACAAACAGCAGAAACGCGCCAAACGCGCAAAGATCAAGGCCAAGCAGAACCGCTCCGGGAAGTCACCGACCAACGTCGTACATCCGGTATTCGCCTCTGTGCTGGTCAGTCAGCCGTTCGACGACGTGCTGCTGGACATGAGCACCTTCGACTTCAAAGACATCGTTGAGAACGGCTTCGAACCGGCCGACTACGAAGACCTGTTCGACACCATGAAAGCCGCCGAAGCCATCAGCCAACTGGCGATGTGCCTGGTGTTCCTGCAATACCCGGTACTGGCACTGGTCGTGTCTGAAGAAGACGAAGAGGAAGCGACCGACTTCATGATGGGCCTGCTCATCACCTACCGCGCCATCCACCACGACGAAGACGAAGACACCGCCGTGGAGTGGGTCGAAGGCAAGGCCTTCCAGGCCGACTTCCAGATGGCATCGGACCTGCTGATGAAACGCGACGCCAAGGCAATGCGCTGAGGGAACGAGGGTGTGCGATCATCCATAAGCCCTTGATCGCGCCCTGCACTGCTACTCATCGCGACACAGGTCCAGTGGGAGTGAGCTTGCTCACGAAAGCGATAGCACGGACATTCTATCTATTGGCGTTTGCGCCAACCGCTTCGCGAGCAAGCTCGCTCCCACCAAGCTGTGCGTGTGTTCAGCGCCCCTCTGCACAGAACATAACGCTTTGTGCAGCACTCACATCACCCCAACGCAGCAGCACCAACCCGTGCAGCCTTGCGGCGAAGTGCTTCGAATCTGCCGACGACGGAAAATTGTGGGAGCGGACTTGTCCGCGAAGGCAGTGTGTCAGACGCGACATCTCTAACGGATGTACTGGCCTTTTCGTGGACAAGTCCA
>NZ_JACONV010000014.1 GCF_014358015.1 Pseudomonas triticifolii
TGGGCGCCTAAAAAGCCAAGGTCTTAAAACCAGGACAAAAAAAAGCCACCTGGTAAGGTGGCTTTTTGAAGGTCATTCCCCGCGATACTCACATCCACTGGTACAGGTTTCATGGATGCGAACGGCAGAGAGTTCTGGAAGCAGCGGTTTCAACTCATCCCAGATCCATTTCGCCAGATTCTCACTGGTTGGGTTTTCGAGGCCCGGAATATCGTTCAAATAGTTGTGATCAAGGCGCTCATAAAGCGGCTTGAAGATGGCCTTGATCTCGGAGAAGTCGCGAATCCAGCCTGTATGAGGATCGACTTTACCGGCAAGGTGGATGCCGACGCGAAACGAGTGTCCATGCAGGCGGCCGCACTTGTGGCCTTCTGGCACATGAGGCAAGCGGTGCGCGGACTCGAACGTAAACTCTTTGAAAATTTCCAAAATGTATCAACTCTGGGAAAGTGGCTATCGCAGAAGCGACAATTGCAGCGCACGAGTTTAACAGTAATGGTTTGAAACTCCATCGTGGGTGATGGCGATCATCACTGATAGCATGTGGCCAGACCTATTCAGTTTGAGTTAAGTTGCCAGCGCTATGGTGGGTGCCATAAAAGCACTGGACGTGATCATGAGAACGCCGATAACCCTGCTGACCGCGCTAACCTTATCCACGACTGCCTGTATCATTCACGCACGTGACGTTGATCCGGATGAAGTCGTGCGGTTGAGCAGCGCTGGCACCATCAAACCCTACGAATTCCTTGATGCCCAGGCGTTGAGCCAACATCCAGGTGCAAGGATCGTAGAATCCGGGCTTGAAACTCAGTACGGCAAGTACATCTATAAGGTTGAGCTTCGTGATGTGAGGGATACCGAGTGGGATCTCGAGATCGACGCCGTCACGGGAAAAGTCTTCAGGAATCGTCAGGATAATTAATGAATGTCGACAAGCGTCTTTGCGCGACCTTGGTATTGAGTCTGGTGTGCTCGTATACCTATGCCAGAGACCTGAACCAGGATGAAGCGCTCAGCTTGCGTCAGCGTGGGGTAATTCTTCCGCTTGAGCAGTTCATCGAGCGGGCATTGGGGTTGTATCCGGGTGCCAGATTGCTGGAGGCCGAGCTGGAAGAGAAAGACAATGCCTATGTCTATGAGTTTGAATTGCTGACCCTGCAGGGCGTTGTTCGCGAACTTAAGTTCGATGCGCGCGATAGCCGATTGTTGAAAGATGAGGAAGATTGATGCGGCTGCTATTGGTTGAAGACCATGTACCCCTTGCAGATGAGTTGATTGCAGCGCTTGGGCGACAAGGCTACGCCATTGATTGGTTGGCAGATGGACGTGATGCGGTTTATCAAGGAACGAGCGAGCCCTACGATCTCATCGTGCTCGATCTGGGCTTACCCGGCATGTCTGGCCTGGAAGTGCTTGAGAAATGGCGCAGCAGCGGGCTGGCGACGCCGGTGCTGGTACTTACGGCAAGGGGATCCTGGTCTGAACGTATCGAGGGACTTAAGGCCGGTGCCGACGATTACCTGACCAAACCGTTTCACCCCGAGGAACTTCAACTGCGTATCCAGGCGCTGCTGCGCCGCTCTCACGGGTTGGCTAACCAGCCAACGCTGGAGGCCGCAGGCTTGAAGCTGGACGAGGGACGCCAGTCTGTCACCCGTGATGGCGTTGACATCCAGCTAACCTCAGCGGAGTTTCGTCTGCTGCGTTACTTCATGCTCCACCCCGAACAGATTCTATCCAAAAGCCACCTGTCCGAGCATCTGTACGATGGTGAGAACGAGCGCGACTCCAATGTGATTGAAGTCCACGTCAATCATCTGCGGCGTAAGCTGGGCCGTGCGGTGATCGAGACACGTCGTGGGCAAGGTTACGTCTACGGTGGGGCAGGGGGTTGAAATCCATACAGCGGCGATTGAGTATCGGGCTGATCGCCGTCATGGTGGTGGTAGGGCTGGTCATGGCGCAGACCAGCCTCTGGTTGTTTGAGCTTGGCTTGCAACGCTATCTCGAATCAGGTCTGCGCAACGAAAGCGAGAACTTGCTCGTGGCTTTGGTTCGCGGGCCTGCAGGGCTGCAACTGGACGAGCATCGCTTGTCTGGCGCCTACCAGCGTCCGCTGTCTGGCCACTACTTTCGAATCGATCTACCGCAAGGTCATTGGCGCTCGCGTTCACTCTGGGATTTCGAGCTGCCGGAGTCCTCTCCAGTTGGTCTGCACGCCAATTTCGAACTGGGTCAGACAGGACAATCGCTCCTGATGCTGACCGCCGAATACCGCAAGTTCGGCAAACAGATTTCGATTACGGTGGCTCAGGACTACACCCCGGTGAGGGCCAGTTTCAGGCGCATGCAACAGATCGGACTGGGGCTGGGGTTTGCCGCTTTGATTCTGGTATTGGTCCTTCAGCGCGTGACGGTGCGCAGAGCGCTACGGCCTCTTGAAACTGTGCGCGGCCAGATATCCCAGCTTCAGCAAGGACAGCGGTCCCAGCTGGACGATCAGGTGCCGCTTGAACTGGAGCCTCTGGTCGCGCAGATCAATCACTTGCTTGCCCACACAGAAGACAGCCTCAAACGCTCGCGCAACGCGCTGGGTAATCTGGGGCATGCACTGAAGACGCCCCTGGCGGTGCTGCTGAGCGTGGCATTGAGTGAACAGCTTGATGAAAAGCCGGCGTTGCGCAAAACGTTACAGGAACAGTTGGAAAATATCCGACTGCGTCTGGAGCGAGAACTCAACCGGGCACGCTTGTCCGGTGACGCATTGCCTGGCGCACGTTTTGATTGCGATGCCGAACTGAGCGGGCTGTTCTCCACGCTGAGCATGATCCATGGTGGGCATCTGGATCTGGTCAATAACGTTGAAGCGGGCATGCAGTTGCCATGGGACCGCGAGGACATCTTAGAGCTGCTCGGTAACCTGCTGGATAATGCTTGCAAGTGGGCAGACAGCGAGGTGCATCTGAGTATCCTGCGTCAGCAAAACGGTTTTTGCCTGTTGGTCGATGATGACGGCCCAGGGATTCCGGAGCTTCAGCGTGTGGAAGTGTTCAGTCGAGGTGCTCGCCTTGATGAGCAAATCATCGGACATGGCCTTGGGCTGGGTATCGTGCGCGATATCGTTGAAGCGTGGGGCGGGCGGCTGCAGTTGCTGGACAGTCCGCTGCAGGGGCTGCGGGTTCGGATCGACCTGCCCGAGCGTATCGCACCGATGTAGGCAATATCCGACGATAAAGAAGGGCAGGCCTTAATGTTCAAGCGGATTGGCCGATAAAGAGTGGTGTAACCATGACTTTATAAAAATAACCACAAGGCCAATCCTATGCGTCTTAGTCTGAAAGCCAAGGTTCTTCTGCTGGCGGTACTGCCCGTGCTGACGTTCGGGGTGGTGATCAGCGCAACTACGGTATTCATGCTGCATCAACAGGCGGATCGTGAGGTCAACGACACGCGAGAGCGCCTGCTCTCCGAAGCCAAGACGACGCTGCAGAATTATGTCGCTATCGCGATGACCGCCATCAAGCCGCTTTACGAGGCGGCAGCGCCGGGTGACGAAAATGCCCGGGCGTCGGCTATCAAGCTGCTTTCCTCGGTGTCCTACGGCAAGGACGGCTATCTCTTCGGCTATGACTCTCAGGTCGTACGCATTTTCAGAAGTACCAGTCCCGACGGATTGGGCAAGAGCTTCAATGACGTTCGTGATCCAAACGGCGTGTATCTCAATCGTGAACTGGTGGCCGTGGGCAAAGCGGGTACTCACTACGTCATGTACTCCTCAGCCTTGCCAGGCAAGACTGAACCCGTCCCTAAAATCGGTTACACCGAATACCTGCCCAAGTGGGATCTGATCGTGGGTTCTGCCGTGAATCTGGACGGCATTGATGCACAGGTCGCCATCGTCAGGCAAAACGTGGAGGCGCGCCTGCAGGAGATGCTGTACAGCATTGTCGGTATCACGCTTCTGGTGTTGGTCGTTATCAGCGTCATTGGAGTTCTGATGACCGGAACGTTACTGCGCCCTCTACGGCTGATGAAAAACAACCTGGACGATATCGCCGCAGGTGAAGGTGATTTGACGCGTCGTCTCGCTATTACCAGTAATGATGAGCTGGGTGATCTTGCGGGGTCGTTCAACCGGTTTGTCGACAAGATTCACGGGCTGGTCCGTCAGATCACCGAGATGACGGGACAACTGAATGGGCTGGTAGGCGAAGTGTCATCACAGGCTCAGCGTTCCGAAAACGCCATGGAGCGTCAGCGTCACGAAACTGATCAAGTGGCCACTGCGATCAACGAGATGTCCGCGGCTGCGCAAGAAGTCGCCAAGAGTGCGCAGAGTGCCTCTGTCGCAGCTCAACAGACCGATGAGCAAGGGCGGACCGCCAAACGCGTGGTTGATGGCAGCATTCGTCAGATCCACGCGCTGGTGGACGATATTCGTAAAAGCGGGACATCGCTGGACAGTCTGCAACAGGACGTTTCGTCGATCGTCAGTGTGCTGGGTGTGATTCGCTCGATCGCAGAGCAAACCAACCTGCTTGCGCTTAACGCTGCCATTGAGGCCGCAAGGGCCGGTGAGGCCGGTCGCGGTTTTGCGGTCGTGGCTGACGAGGTTCGGGCGCTGGCCAGTCGCACCCAGCAAAGCACTCAGGAAATCCAGAGCATGATCGACCGCCTGCAGTATGGTACACAGGAAGCGGTGACGGCGATGCGTCGCTCCAGTGAAGCAGGGGACGGTACCTCGACCCAAGCCAATGAAGCCGGTGTTTCGCTGGTCTCGATTGGCGAGCTGATTGCGACCATCAACTCAATGAACGCTCAGATCGCCAGTGCTGCCGAGGAGCAGACGGCGGTCGCCGAAGAGATCAACCGCAGCGTTCATCAGATCGCCGGTGCGGTCGAGAGTGTTGCGGAAGAAACCCGACTGGGCGCTCAGACCTCACGCGCGCTCGCCGAACTGGGAACAAGGCTTGGAGGCCTGGTCGGACAGTTCCGGGTCTGAAAAATGGGTGGCAAGGGCCCGGGTCCTTGCCACGTCGGGCTTTTAGCCTTTCTGGCCATGCCATGATCATTGTCATTCATACGGCACTCGCACGTTCGCCCGCTGACTAAGGTCTAGACCGCGCGCAATGCGCGGCCGACTGACATGGAATGGACATGAACGAAACCGTACAGCAATACAAGACACTCCTTCTGCTACTGGTGGGGGTGACCGTTGCCTTCATCTGGATTCTGCTGCCGTTTTACGGCGCGGTGTTCTGGGCAGTGATTCTCGGCATCATCTTTTCGCCTCTTCAGCGAAGGCTGTTACTTCGATTCAACTGGTCACGCAACCTCACGTCCTTGTGCACATTGATGATCTGTCTGGTCATCGCCATTCTGCCAGTGATCATCATCAGCGCCTTGCTGGTCCAGGAAGGCACCACACTGTACAAGAACGTCGAAACCGGGCAACTGGACATTGCAGGCTATCTGGCCGAGTTCAAGACGCTGCTGCCGCACTCGCTGCAGGGACTGCTGGATCGGCTCGGCATGGGTGACCTCAATGGGCTGCGTGACAAGATCGCCAAGGGCGCCATGCAGGGCAGCCAGTATCTGGCGACCCAAGCGTTCAGTTTCGGTCAGGGAACCTTCGATTTCGTGGTGAGCTTTTTCATCATGCTCTACCTGTTGTACTTCTTTCTGCGCGACGGTCACGACCTGGTTCGCAAGATGCGCAACGCAGTGCCGCTTGCCGAACAGCAGAAGCGCCGCTTGCAGCTCAAGTTCACCCGCGTGGTGCGTGCCACAGTCAAAGGCAACGTTGTGGTGGCTGTCACGCAGGGCGCGCTGGGCGGCTTCATCTTCTGGGCGCTGGACATACCGAGCGCATTACTCTGGGCTGTCATCATGGCCTTTCTCTCGCTGCTGCCAGCGGTGGGCGCGGGGATCGTCTGGGCGCCGGTTGCGTTGTATTTCCTGCTCAGTGGCATGATCTGGCAGGGCGTGGTGCTAGGCCTGTTCGGGGTGTTCGTCATCGGCTTGGTGGATAACGTGCTTCGCCCGATTCTGGTCGGCAAGGACACCAAAATGCCGGACTATCTCATCCTGATCTCCACGCTTGGCGGCATGTCAGTATTTGGACTGAACGGCTTTGTGATTGGTCCTCTGATTGCCGCACTGTTCATCTCGACCTGGGGCTTGTTCAGCAGCGCCAAGAAGCCGGTCCGACTGCCCGGTTAAGTTTATTTGAGGCAAAAAAAACCCTGCTCGAGAGCAGGGTTTTTTGTTTTCGGGCAATCAGCCGGGCATATGAATGCCAGCGTTGACGACCAGATCCAGCAGCGGTTGCGGGTAGACACCCAGTACGAAGGTCAGGATCGCAACAGCCAGTAGCATGACGCCACCTGTACGCTGTGCCCAGTTGAACGCTGCGTCATGACGCGGCAGCTTGGCGTCGACCAGGTACATCGTGACCATCACTCGCAGGTAGTAGAACAGGCCGATGGCGCTGCCCAGGACCAGTGCGCCCACCAGCCACCACAGTTGCGACTCGACACCGGTCGCAATCATGTAGAACTTGCCGATGAAGCCTGCGGTGAGCGGAATGCCCGCCAGCGACAGCAACATGAGGGTCATGACGGCGGTCAGATACGGACGACGCCAGAACAGGCCGCGATACTCGAACATCGCATCGGCGTCGCGACCGCTGTAAGGCGACGACATCATGGTGATCACGCCGAAGCTGCCCAGCGAGGTCAGCACGTAGGTAGCCAGGTACACGCCAATGGCTTCCACAGCCATGCCCTTGCTGGCTACCAGCGCGATCATCAGGTAACCGAAGTGTGCGATGGAGGAGTAACCCAACAGACGCTTGAGGTTGGTCTGGGTCAGCGCCAACAGGTTACCCACCAGAATCGAGGCGACTGCGATCACTGCCAGCACATTCTCCAGCACGCCGCTGGTGGCAGCTGGCGATATCTGGAACAGGCGCACCAGCACGGCAAACACAGCTACCTTGCTGGCTGTGGCCAGGAATGCAGCCACCGGAGCCGGGGCGCCTTCGTAGACGTCAGGCGTCCAGAGGTGGAAGGGCACCAGCGACAGTTTGAACGCCAGACCGACCAGCATCATCGCCAGACCCAGGCTGGCGATCGGGCTAGGCATGCCGGTTGCCGCGATGGCCTTACCGATGCCTTCGAAGCTCAGCGAGCCTGCTTCTGCGTACAGCAACGCCATACCGAACAGCAGGAACGCAGAGCCGGCCGCTGACAGCACCATGTACTTGATGCCGCCTTCCAGCGAGCGCTTGTTGAAGAACGCATAAGCCACCAGACCATAGACCGGTACCGACAACAGTTCCAGACCGATGAACAGGCCAGCCAGATGCTGAGCGCTGACCAGAACCAGACCGCCAGCGGCGGCCAGCAGGATCAGCAGGTAGAGTTCTTCGCGGTTACCCGGATACCCGACCTTTGCGTCGCCCAGATAGGCGTGCGCCATGGTCACGCACGCCAGGGTCGAGGCAAGAATGATCGCCATGTACAGGCAGGCAAAGTTGTCGACCTGCAGCAGCGGAGTGACCGCCAGCGGGGCAACCTTCATTGCCGGGTAAATGGAAAGCAGGGCCAGGTTCAGCCCCGCCACCGAAAGCAGAAAGGTTTGCGAGTGATTGCGGCGCCACGCGATTGCCAGCATCACCACAACAATGGTGATACTGGTAATCAGCAGCGGCGCAAGCGCAATAAAGTGTTGAATCGTCAGGTCCATAGCGCTCTTACCGGGCCGAAGCGAGTTGAGTGAAGGCAGTGCCTAGCCATTGCTGCACGCCGTGCATGGTCGCTGCCGATGTGTCGAGGAACGGCTGCGGGAAAACCCCGAGCACGATCAGCAACACGGCAAGGCCCAGCACCATGATCAGTTCCCGTCCATCCATGCCTTTGAGAACCTCGTCCGATTTGGACGGGCCAAAGTAGGCGCGGTGGATCATGATCAGAGAGTAGACAGAACCGAATACCAGACCGGATGTTGCGATAGCCGTGACCCATGGCGAGCTGACAAAGCTGCCCAGCAGGATCAGGAACTCACCCACGAAGTTACCGGTGCCCGGCAGACCCAGAGACGCCGCCGCGAAGAACAGGCTGATGGCTGGCAGATAGGCGATGCGTGACCACAGGCCGCCCATCTCGCGCATATCACGCGTATGCAGACGCTCGTACAACTGACCACTGAGGATAAACAGCGCTGCTGCTGACAGACCGTGCGCGAGCATCTGTACCACGACGCCCTGCAATGCCTGCTGGCTGCCCGAGTAGATACCAATCAGTACAAAGCCCATGTGCGAGACACTGGAGAATGCGATCAGACGTTTGATGTCGGTCTGCGCAAAGGCCAGGAAGGCACCGTAGAAAATACCAACCAGACCCAGCGTCATCGCGATCGGAGCGAACTCGGCCGATGCATTCGGGAACAGGGGCAGGGCGAAACGCAGCAGACCGTAGGCCGCAGTCTTCAGGAGGATACCCGCCAGATCGACGGAGCCTGCTGTAGGTGCCTGGGCGTGTGCGTCCGGCAGCCAGGAGTGGAACGGTACGACCGGCAGCTTCACCGCAAAAGCGATGAAGAAGCCCAGCATCAGGATGTACTCGGTGCCCGGCGTCAGCTTGGTTTTAAGCAGGTCGGCGTAGGCGAAGGTGATGACACCCGTCTGATTGAAGTGCACCAGCACCAGACCCAGGATCGCCACCAGCATGATCAGGCCGCTGGCCTGAGTGAAGATGAAGAACTTGGTGGCCGCGTAGATACGTGTCTTCTTGCCGTCTGCCGAGCTGTGACCCCAGAGCGCGATGAGGAAGTACATCGGCACCAGCATCATTTCCCAGAAGAAGAAGAACATGAACAGGTCGATGGCGAGGAACACGCCCACCACACCGCCCAGGATCCACATCAGGTTGAGGTGGAAGAAGCCCACCTTGCGCTGAATTTCCTTCCACGAGCACAGTACCGACAGCACGCCCAGCAGGCCGGTCAGCAGAATCATCAGCAACGACAGGCCGTCAAGGGCCAGGTGCACGTCGATGCCGAAACGGGTGATCCACGGATGGTGGAATTCCAGGGTCCAGGTCGGATCGGCACCCGGCACCGGCGCGTAGCCGAAGTTGCCGGTCGCCCAGAGCCAGAGGCCCAGGGCCAGTTCGAGGGACATGGTCAGCAGCGCGATCCAGCGCGGCAGGGTAGGGCCGAAGCGCTCACCCAGCCAGCACAGCAGGCCACCGATAAAGGGGATCAGGATTAGCCAAGGCAGAATCATGACGGGCTCAATTCCTTTCGCAAATTCGCAAGGTTCATGTCAGACCGCAACCAGAACGACGGCACCGAGTACCAGAACGGCACCCACGGCAATCGAGGCAGCATACCAACGCAACTGGCCGGTCTCTGTGCGGCTCATGGTGTCATGACCGCCTTTGACCAGACGTGGGATCAAGCCGATGGTGCGGTCGAACGGATCGCTACGCAGCAGATGACTGATCGCCAGATAAGGTTTGACGAAAAGCTTGTCGTAGATCCAGTCGAAACCCCAGGCAGCGAACCACCAGGCCGACAGGAAGCGGCCGGGACCGCTGTTGGCAATGGCCGTCACCAGACGACGCTTGCCAAGGAACAGCAACGCCGCCAGCAGAATGCCTGCCAGTGCGATGGCACCCGACGCAATTTCCAGACTGTGCTTGGCTTCACCACCGGCGTGGCCGACGCTCTGCGGCAACACGCCAGCCAGTGGAGGCGTGATCAGTGCGCCGATGAACGTCGACAGCACGATCAGCACCGACAGTGGCAACCAGTGAGCGATACCGTGACCGGCATGCGCTTCGGTCTTGGCTTCACCATGGAACGCGATGAAGATCAGGCGGAAGGTGTACAGCGAGGTCATGAACGCACCCACCAGACCCGCGTACAGCAGACCGTTGTTGCCGCTGGCGAACGCCTCCCAGAGGATTTCGTCCTTGGAGTAGAAACCTGCAGTCAACAGCGGCAGAGCTGCCAGGGCGGCACCACCGACGATGAAGCTGGCGTAGGCCAATGGCAGTTTCTTCCACAGGCCGCCCATCTTGAAGATGTTCTGCTCATGGTGGCAGGCAACGATCACGGCACCCGATGCGAGGAACAGCAGCGCTTTGAAGAACGCGTGCGTCATCAGGTGGAAAATTGCGCCTTCCCAAGCGCCGACCCCCAACGCCAGGAACATGTAACCAATCTGGCTCATGGTCGAGTAGGCGAGGATACGTTTGATGTCGGTCTGAACCAGCGCGGCGAAACCTGCCAGCACCAGAGTGACACCACCCACAATACCGACCAGATGCAGAATGTCCGGTGCCAATGCGAACAGGCCATGGGTACGGGCAATCAGGTAGACACCGGCCGTTACCATCGTTGCGGCGTGGATCAGCGCCGAAACTGGCGTAGGGCCAGCCATCGCGTCAGCAAGCCAGGTCTGCAGCGGCAGTTGCGCGGACTTACCGACAGCACCGCCCAGCAGCATCAACGTCGCCAGCACGATCCAGAAATCGCCGACCTTGAAGTGTTCTGGAGCCTTAACCAGCAGTTCTTGAACGTTCAGCGTGCCCAACTGCTGGAACAGAATGAACAGGCCGATGGCCATGAACACGTCACCGATGCGCGTCACGACGAAGGCTTTCAGAGCTGCATTGCCGTTGTTGCGGTTGCTGTAATAGAAACCGATCAACAGGTAGCTGCACAAACCTACGCCTTCCCAACCGAAGTAGATGAACAGCAGGTTGTCGCCCAGAATCAGGAACAACATGCTGGCAATGAACAGGTTGGTGTAGGAGAAGAAACGCGAGTAGCCCGCTTCACCGCGCATGTACCACGACGCGAACAGGTGAATCAGGAAGCCGACACCGACCACTACGCCCAGCATCGTGACGGACAGGCCGTCCAGATACAGGGCGAAGTTGGGCTGGAAGCCATCCACATCCATCCAGCGCCAAAGCACCTGGGTGTAATGACCCCCTTCAGGCGGTGCGACGTTGAACTGCCAGATGACCCACGCCGCCACGATGGCGGAAAGGCCAATGGAGCCGACGCCGATCAGCGCCGCGAGGTTTTCCGAGAGGCGGCCACGTGAAAACGACAGCAGCAGGAAACCGATGAGGGGAAATACGAAAGTCAGAAAGAGAAGATTCATCCGCGCATCTCACTGGCAGCGTCGATATCGAGCGTGTGGAAGCGGCGATACAGTTGCATCAGGATCGCCAGACCAATACTGGCCTCGGCGGCTGCAAGGCTGATCACCAGAATGAACATGACCTGTCCATCCGGCTGCGCCCAGCGGCTACCTGCAACAACGAACGCCAGAGCAGAGGCGTTCATCATGATCTCAAGGCTCATCAACACGAAAAGGATGTTGCGTCGCACCATCAAGCCGACCAGACCGAGGCAGAACAGCACCCCGGCAACCGCCAGACCGTGTTCGAGAGGGATAGCATTCATTGGCTTGGCTCCTTCGCCTCGTTGCGGCCCAGGTGGAACGCTGTGACCGCTGCTGCAAGCAGCAGCATCGAGGCAAGTTCCACGACGAGCAGGTAAGGCCCGAACAGGCTGATGCCGACGGCTTTGGCGTCGACTGTGGTGTGACCGATGGCAGCGCCGGTCTGGTGGGCGAACAGCACATACAGCAGTTCAGCCAGCAACAGCACGCCGAGGATGACCGGACCAATCCAGATGCCGGGCTTGAGCCAGGTGCGCTCCTGCTGAACCGAGGCTGGACCCAGGTTCAGCATCATGACCACGAACACGAACAGCACCATGATTGCGCCAGCGTAGGCGATAACTTCCAGTACACCGGCGAACGGTGCACCCAGGCTGAAAAAGGTCATGGCCACAGCGATCAGTGAAATGATCAGGTAGAGCAGGGCGTGCACCGGATTCGTGTTCGTGATCACCCGCAGGGTGGACACAACAGCGATACCGGATGCGAAATAGAAAGCGAATTCCATCTTTACTTCCTTAAGGCAGCAAGCTCTTGACGTTGATCGGCTCGGCTTCATTCTGCGCGGAGCCCTTGGGCTTGCCAGCAACGGCCATGCCTGCAACGCGGTAGAAGTTGTAGTCGGGGTTCTTGCCGGGGCCGGAGATCAGCAGATCTTCCTTCTCGTACACCAGGTCCTGACGTTTGAAGTCGGCCATCTCGAAGTCCGGCGTGAGCTGGATTGCGGTGGTCGGGCAGGCTTCTTCACACAGCCCGCAAAAAATGCAGCGCGAGAAGTTGATGCGGAAGAAATCCGGATACCAGCGGCCGTCTTCTTTTTCAGCTTTCTGCAACGAAATGCAGCCCACCGGGCAGGCCACAGCGCACAGGTTGCAGGCTACGCAGCGCTCTTCGCCATCAGGGTCGCGGGTCAAAACGATGCGGCCACGGTAGCGGGGCGGCAGGTAGACCTGCTCCTCGGGGTACTGCAGGGTGTCGCGTTTGCGGAAGCCGTGACCAAACACCATCACCAGGCTGCGCAGTTGGGTACCAGTACCCTTAACGATGTCGCCAATATATTTGAACATGGGTCAAATCCTCACTGAACCGAGCCTGCCGGTGTGTTCAACAACACAATCGCAGCAGTCACCAGCAAATTGATCAGGGTCAGCGGCAGACAGAATTTCCAGCTGAAATCCATGACCTGGTCATAACGAGGGCGCGGAATGGACGCGCGCAACAGAATGAACAGCATGATGAAGAACGCGGTTTTCAGGGCGAACCAGAAGAAGGCCAACGATGGCAGGATATCGAACGGGCCGTGCCAGCCGCCGAAGAACAGGGTCACCAGCAACGCCGAGATCAGAATGATGCCGATGTATTCGCCAACGAAGAACATGCCCCATTTCATGCCGGCATATTCAATGTGGTAACCGTCTGCCAGTTCCTGCTCGGCTTCCGGCTGGTCGAAAGGGTGACGGTGAGTCACTGCCACGCCTGCGATGAAGAACGTACAGAAGCCGAAGAACTGCGGAATGATGAACCACAGGTTCTGCGCCTGATACTCGACGATATCGCGCATGTTGAACGAGCCGACCTGCACCACGATGCCCATCAGCGCAAGGCCCATGAACACTTCGTAGGAAACGGTCTGCGCCGACGCACGCAAGCTGCCGAGCAGGGCGAACTTGTTGTTGCTCGACCAGCCGGCGAACAGCACCGCGTAAACGGACAGACCGGCCATGGCGAAGAAGAACAGCAGACCGATGTTCAGATCCGCCACACCCCAGGTCGGGGTGATCGGGATAACGGCGAACGCGATCAGCAAGGCACTCATGGCCACGACCGGTGCCAGGGTGAAGATCACCTTGTCGGCGAACGGTGGCGTCCAGTCTTCCTTGAAGAACATTTTCAGCATGTCGGCTGCAATCTGGAACATGCCGAAAGGGCCGACGCGGTTAGGACCGTAACGGTCCTGCCACCAGCCCAGCAGGCGACGTTCCACAAAGCTCAGCAATGCGCCGCAGACCACCACGGCCAGCAGCACCACGATGGCCTTGACGACCGCAATGATCGCGTCGATCACTTCAGGGGTGAACCAGGTCATTGCGCTGCCTCCTGCAGACCGTCTACGGATTTGCCGAACACTGCCGCAGGAATGCCCGCCAGACCGGCTGGCAATGCAACCAGACCTGCACCCAGTTCTTCGTTGATGCGCAGCGGCAGCTTGAGCGTCTGACCTGCTACGTTCAGCGAGATCAGTGCGCCTTCGTTGACGCCCAGGCGATCTGCTTCCGACTTGCCCAGCGCTACGTAGGCCTGGGGAATGCGCTCCTGAACCGGTGCCGCCAGAGACGAGGTTTCATCGCTGCCGAACAGGTGGAAGAACGGCACAACCTGCCAGGTGCCACGCTCCGGCGCGAAGGCGCGAGGGACGCTGGCGAACCACGACAGGCCATCACCTTTACTTTCGATCAGGCGTGTACCCGGATCGCCTGCACGCAGATGACCACCGACCTCGTCCTGGAACTTGTTCCAGGCCTGTGGCGAGTTCCAGCCCGGAGACCAGGCGAACGGCACTTGCTGACGTGGCTCGACAGACCCAGAGTAACCTTCCATGGAGAAGGAAAACGCGGTGTCCTTATCCTGCGGGGTGCGGGGTTCATGCACACTGATGTTGGCGCGCATGGACGTACGACCGCTGTAACGCAGTGGCTCGCGAGCCAGTTTCAGGCCTTTGATGCGGAACGATGCCGATGGTGCAGCATTGACGATACCGGCCAGTTGCGCAGAACTGCTCGCACAGGCTTCGGTGACGTGGTCCAGTTGCGTCCAGTCCACCGGCTTGTTGAGCAGGGTCGAGCGCAGGGCATGCAACCAGCGCCAGCCCTCGTGAATCATAATGCTGGCGTCCAGGTAGGTCGGATCGAACACCTGGAAGAAGCGTTGTGCACGGCCTTCCTGACTGACCAGCGTGCCGTCGCCTTCGGCGAAGCTGGCAGCGGGCAGAATCAGGTGGGCGCGATCACTGGTCGGCGTCTTCTGATGGTCAGCAACGATCACCACCTTTGCAGCACTCAGTGCGGCGTCGACAATCGATGCATCGACACGGCGGTACAGGTCGTTTTCCAGCACCACAATCGCGTCGGCCTTGCCGGAGATGACCGCTTGCAGCGCAGCGTCAACGGACTCACCGCCGAGCATGGCCAGACCCATGCTGTTGGCTTCGGGAACGATCAGGCTGATGGAGCCTTGCTTGTCGCGCAGCTTCAGTGCCTTGGCAATGTTGGCGGCGGCTTCGATCAGAGCGGTCGAACCCAGCGAACTGCCGGAAATGATCAGAGGACGCTTGGCGGCGAGCAGGGCGTCGGCGATGCGTTGCGCCAGTTCCAGCGCTTCGCTGTCCAGGCCTTCGACGGCTGGTGCGCTGGCGTCCAGGGCGTGGGCAACGGCGAAACCGATGCGTGCCAGGTCGTCAGGTGCCGCATGCACGCATTCTTCGGCCACGTCGTCGAGGCGGGTTTCAGCCAGGCTGGCGATGAACAGCGGGTTCAGCTCGTGCTGGCCGATGTTCTTGACGGCTGCATCCAGCCACGGCTGGACTTTCATGGCGGCGGCCATGTCTTCGGCCTTGCCTTTAACGGCCTGACGTAGACCCAATGCCATGCGGGCAGCGGTCTGGGTCAGGTCTTCGCCCAGCACGAAGATGGCGTCGTGGTCTTCGATATCACGCAAGGTCGGAATCGGCAGCGGGCTGTCGTTCAGGACCTTGAGGATCAGGCGAATGCGTTCCAGCTCGCCCGCTTCGATACCGCTGTAATAGTGCTCGGCACCGACCAGCTCGCGCAGCGCGTAGTTGCTTTCCAGGCTGGCGCGTGGCGAACCGATGCCCACGATGTTACGACCGCGCAGCAGATCGGCGGCCTTGTCCAGCGCTTCGTCCAGGCTCAGTTTGACCTGGCCCGCGGCAAGCAGTGGCTGACGAGGGCGATCCTTGCGGTTGACGTAGCCGTAGCCGAAACGGCCACGGTCGCACAGGAAGTATTGGTTCACGGAACCGTTGTAGCGGTTTTCGATGCGGCGCAGTTCGCCATAACGCTCGCCAGGGCTGATGTTGCAACCGCTGGAGCAGCCATGGCAGATGCTTGGCGAGAACTGCATGTCCCACTTGCGGTTATAGCGCTCGGAGTGGGTCTTGTCGGTGAACACACCGGTCGGGCAGACCTCGGTGAGGTTGCCGGAGAACTCGCTTTCCAGCGTGCCGTCTTCGACGCGGCCGAAGTACACGTTGTCGTGCGCACCATAAACGCCCAGATCCGTGCCGCCAGCGTAGTCCTTATAGAAGCGGACGCAGCGATAGCAGGCGATGCAGCGGTTCATCTCGTGTGCGATGAACGGCCCCAGTTCCTGGTTCTGGTGGGTGCGTTTGGTGAAGCGATAACGGCGCTCGTTGTGGCCGGTCATCACCGTCATGTCTTGCAGATGGCAGTGACCGCCTTCTTCGCAAACCGGGCAGTCGTGTGGATGGTTGGTCATCAGCCATTCGACGACACTGGCGCGGAACGCCTTGGATTCATCGTCATCGATGGAAATCCAGGTGTTGTCGGTGGCTGGCGTCATGCAGGACATGACGATACGACCACGTGTGTCGTTCTCGTCGGTGTACTGCTTGACCGCACACTGGCGACAGGCGCCAACGCTGCCCAAGGCAGGGTGCCAGCAGAAATAGGGGATATCGAGGCCCAGCGACAGACAAGCCTGTAACAGGTTGTCTGCGCCATCGACTTCGAGGGCTTTGCCGTCTACGTGGATAGTAGCCATGGTTCAAAGATCTTCGTTGGCCCGTTGTCAGCAGGCGTGGCTAATGGAATCTCGGTAGTACCTGCAGCATTCAGCCCGTCGGGGCGTCAGCGGGTACGAGGACGGCGGCCTTGAAAAGTCCGCCGTCCGGTGTGTCTTGTTATGCGCCGACCATGGTCGGACTTTTGCCGGGTGTCAGCGTGTCGGGTCTGGCAGGTGCGATACCGGCTTCGAACTCGGAGCGGAAGTACTTGATCGCGCTGCCCAGTGGCTCGACGGCTCCTGGTGCGTGTGCACAGAACGTCTTGCCAGGACCGAGGAAATTGACCAGACCCAGCAGGGTTTCGATATCACCCGGCTGGCCCTGACCATTCTCGATGGCGCGCAGCATCTTCACGCTCCACGGCAGACCGTCGCGGCATGGCGTGCAGAATCCGCAGGATTCCTGGGCAAAGAACTCTTCCATGTTGCGCAGCAGCGACACCATGTTGACCGAATCGTCGACCGCCATCGCCAGGCCTGTGCCCATCCGCGTACCGACCTTGGCAATGCCACCGGCATACATCTGGGCGTCCAGGTGTTCCGGCAACAGGAAGCCTGTACCGGCACCGCCTGGCTGCCAGCACTTGAGCTTGAAGCCATCGCGCATGCCACCGGCGTAGTCTTCAAAAAGCTCGCGAGCCTGCACGCCGAACGGCAGCTCCCACAGGCCCGGGTTCTTGACCTTGCCGGAGAAACCCATCAGCTTGGTGCCATGGTCTTCACTGCCTTCGCGGGCCAACGACTTGTACCAGTCGTTACCGTTGTTGACGATAGCGGGCACGTTGCACAGGGTTTCGACGTTGTTTACACATGTCGGCTTGCCCCAGACACCCACGGCAGCGGGGAAGGGCGGCTTGGAGCGCGGGTTGGCGCGGCGGCCTTCCAGCGAGTTGATCAGTGCGGTTTCTTCACCGCAGATATAGCGCCCGGCGCCGGTGTGCACGAACAGCTCGAAATCGAAGCCGGTACCCAGGATGTTCTTGCCCAGCAGACCGGCTGCCTTGGCTTCGGCCACGGCACGGTTCAAGTGTTTGGCGGCAGTGACGTATTCGCCACGCAGGAAGATGTAACCGCGGTAGGCCTTCAATGCCTTGGCGCTGATCAGCATCCCCTCGACCAGCAGATGGGGCAGTTGCTCCATCAGCATGCGGTCCTTCCAGGTATTGGGCTCCATCTCATCCGCATTGCACAGCAGGTAGCGGATGTTCATGGATTCGTCTTTGGGCATCAGGCCCCACTTCACGCCAGTGGGGAAGCCTGCACCGCCGCGCCCCTTGAGGCCGGAGTCCTTGACGGACTGGACGATCTCGTCGGCTGATTGCTGGAGCAGTGCTTTTCGCGCCGCTGCATAGCCGTCTTTGGTCTGGTACTCGTCAAGCCACACCGGCTCGCCGTCGTCGCGCAGACGCCAGGTCAGCGGGTGGGTTTCTGCGGTGCGCGCAATGCGGTTCGCAGGGCCGAAGGACGTGATGGTCATAGGTAACCCTCCAGCATCTTGGCTACGCCAGCAGGCTGTACGTCGCCGAAAGTATCGTCATCGACCATCACGGCCGGGGCCTTGTCGCAGTTGCCCAGGCAGCAGACGGGCAGCAGGGTGAAACGGCCGTCTTCGGTGGTTTGACCCAGACCGATGCCCAGCGAAGTCTTGATCTCGTCGACCACCGATTCGTGGCCGCCGATGAAGCACACCATGCTGTTGCAGACGCGGATAATGTGGCGTCCGACCGGTTGACGGAAAATCTGGCTGTAGAAGGTGGCCACGCCTTCGACGTCGCTGGCAGGAATGCCCAGCAGATCGCCGATGGCGTAGATTGCACCGTCCGGCACCCAGCCGCGTTCCTTCTGAACGATCTTCAGGGCTTCGATGGACGCCGCGCGCGGGTCCTCGTAGTGATGCATTTCATGCTCGATGGCCGAGCGCTCTGTTTCGCTCAGCGCGAAACGGTCTGTCTGGATAAGCGGGCTGTTCATGCTTAGCGGTCCACGTCGGCCATAACGAAATCGATACTACCCAGGTACGCGATCAAGTCCGCGACCATGCTGCCTTTGATCACCGAAGGGATCTGCTGCAGATGCGGGAAACTTGGAGTGCGGATCCGGGTACGGTAGCTCATGGTGCCGCCGTCGCTCGTCAGGTAATAACTGTTGATACCCTTGGTCGCTTCGATCATCTGGAAGGATTCGTTGGCCGGCATGACCGGGCCCCACGAAACCTGCAGGAAGTGCGTGATCAGGGTTTCGATGTGTTGCAGCGTGCGCTCTTTGGGCGGCGGCGTGGTCAGCGGGTGATCCGCCTTGTACGGGCCAGCCGGCATGTTGCGCATGCATTGATCGATGATCTTGATGCTCTGGCGCATTTCTTCCACGCGCACCATGCAGCGGTCATAGGCATCACCGTGCACGGCCAGCGGCACTTCGAATTCGAAGTTCTCATAGCCCGAGTAAGGACGAGCCTTGCGCAGGTCGAAGTCCAGACCGGTGGCGCGCAGGCTCGGGCCGGTTACGCCCCAGTCCAGTGCTTCCTTGGTGTTGTAGGCGGCGACGCCGACGGTACGACCTTTAAGGATGCTGTTCTGCAGGGCTGCCTTGTTGTATTCGTCGAGACGCTTTGGCAGCCAGTCAACGAAGTCCTTGACCAGCTTTTCCCAACCGCGTGGCAGATCGTGGGCAACGCCGCCGATGCGATACCAGGCCGGGTGCAGACGGAAACCGGTAATGGCTTCGATCACCGTGTACGCCTTCTGGCGGTCGGTGAAGGTGAAGAACACCGGCGTCATCGCACCAACGTCCTGGATGTAGGTACCCAGGAACAACAAGTGGCTGGTGATACGGAAGAACTCGGCCATCATGATGCGGATCACGTTCACGCGATCCGGCACGGTGATGCCCGCCAGTTTTTCGACCGATAGCACGTAGGGCAGGTTGTTCATCACCCCGCCGAGGTAATCGATACGGTCGGTGTAAGGAATGTAGCTGTGCCAGGACTGGCGCTCGCCCATCTTCTCGGCACCACGGTGGTGGTAGCCGATGTCTGGAACGCAATCGACGATTTCTTCGCCGTCCAGTTGCAGAATGATACGGAAGGCACCGTGGGCCGAAGGGTGGTTCGGGCCCAGGTTGAGGAACATGTAGTCCTCGTTCTTGCCGGACCGCTTCATGCCCCAGGCTTCCGGATTGAAGCGCGCGGCTTCTTCTTCCAGTTGCTGCTTGGCCAGCGTCAGGCTGTACGGATCGAATTCGGTCGCACGCGCCGGGAAATCCTTGCGCAGCGGGTGACCTTCCCAGGTCGGCGGCATCATGATGCGGGTAAGGTGCGGGTGGCCCGGGAAGTCGATCCCGAACATGTCCCACACTTCACGCTCGTACCAGTTGGCGTTTGGCCAGATACCGGTGACGGTCGGTACGCTCAGGTCGCCTTCCGACAGCGCTACCTTGATCATGACGTCACTGTTACGTTCTATCGACATCAGGTGATAGAAGACCGTGAAGTCAGCACCCGGAAGACCACGGCGATGGGTGCGCAGGCGCTCGTCCACGCCGTGCAGGTCGTAAAGCATGGAGTAGGGTTTGGATACCTGACGCAGGAAGGTCAGGATCTCGACCAGTCGGGCGCGCTCAACCCACAGCACAGGCATGCCAGTGCGGGTCGGCTGGGCCGTGAAGGCCTCGGCGCCAAAACGGTTGTTCAGTTCAACGACGACGTCTTGGTCGTCAGCCTTGTAAGGCGGGATGTACAGAGCGTTGTCTGCAGTCATAGGTCTCAATCACTTCGGTCAACGTACAGAATCAACCCCGGTTCTTGTCTTTTTTATAAGAAGAACGGGCTGGATCAGACTTCGTCGGGGCTGCGCAGGTTGGTGACCTGAATACGCTGTTCGCGGCGCTGTTCCTTTTGCGACGGCATATCGGCGCGGTACACGCCTTGATCACCGACGACCCAGGAAAGGGGGCGACGCTCCTGGCCGATGGATTCCTGCAGCAGCATCAGGCCTTGCAGAAATGCCTCTGGGCGGGGCGGGCAGCCGGGCACGTAGACATCCACGGGGAGGAACTTGTCCACACCCTGGACCACAGAGTAGATGTCGTACATGCCACCGGAGTTGGCACACGCGCCCATGGAAATGACCCACTTGGGTTCGAGCATCTGTTCATACAGACGCTGAATGATGGGGGCCATCTTCAAGAACGGCGTACCAGCGATTACCATGAAATCCGCCTGACGTGGCGAAGCCCGGATAACCTCTGCGCCGAAGCGCGCGATATCGTGAGGTGCCGTGAAGGCGGTGGTCATTTCCACGTAGCAGCACGACAGACCGAAGTTGTAGGGCCACAGGGAGTTCTTACGTCCCCAGTTGACCGCACCATTCAGCACGTCTTCAAGCTTGCCCATGAAAATGTTTTTGTGGACTTGGTCTTCTAACGGATCGGAAACGGTTTCCCGTTTGCCGATGGGGTACTGCTCGTTAGGAGCATCCGGGTCGATCCTTGTAAGATTATATTGCATCGCCAAAGCCTCATTGTTTCAGCTTCGCTTGCCGATTACGGCGACCTTCAGGAGCCCAGTCAAGAGCGCCAACCCGCCATAGGTAGACAAGACCTGCCAACAGAATTGCTATGAAAACGAGAGCTTCGACGAATCCGGTCCAGCCGCTTTCGCGGACGGACACAGACCAGGCAAAGAGAAAAAGGGCTTCAATGTCAAAGATCACGAAAAGCATCGCGACCAGATAGAATTTTGCGGAAAGACGCAGGCGCGCGCTGCCGGTAGGCAACATGCCGGATTCGAAAGGTTCGTTCTTGCTGCGGCCCCAGGCCTTGCTTCCGAGCAGGCTGGACAGACCGAGCATGAAGGCGCAAAGGCCGACAACACCCAAAAGGAAAATGGCGAAGCCCCAGTTGTGGGCAATCAATCCTGTCGATTCGGGCATGCTGGCAGTCCTTGTTAGAGAGCAAAGGTCTCTGTGCTTGATAAAGAGTTGAGGCAGTGACGAAATGTCGCAGCGCGGTCAACGCAATGATTTTATGTGCAAACAGTTAGCAAGTAAATTTTCTACATCAAATTTATTCAACGAATCAATCGGCTATAAGCCTCCAGAAAGGCTGGAGGGCATGCGGGACGGGGCTCGTGGGGCGTTTCACCGATTATGTATCCGTGCACCGAAAGTGACTGAAACGCAATTTGAATGATAATTGATATCATTTGTGGGGCGGTTGTTAGTTTGGTGTGACATAGTTGCGACGCGGGTCCATTTACAACCCGCCGTTTTTATCGCAGTTCCTGCGGCGCTCTGCATTGTCCGGAATCAATATTCATTCGACCGCTTACAATAAAAAAACCGCCCGATTGGGCGGTTTTTCATTCAGCATGCGGCAGGTAGTATCAGTGGAATTGCTCTTCTTCGGTGGAGCCGGTGAGTGCGGTGACGGAGGAGGCGCCGCCCTGGATCACGGTGGTCATGTCGTCGAAGTAGCCAGTACCCACTTCCTGCTGGTGGGCCACGAACGTGTAGCCCTTGGCGGCGTCAGCGAATTCCTGCTCCTGCAGTTTCACGTAGGCAGTCATGTCGTTGCGGGCGTAATCGTGTGCCAGGTTGAACATGCTGTGCCACATGTTGTGGATGCCCGCCAGTGTGATGAACTGGTGCTTGTAGCCCATGGCTGACAGTTCTCGCTGAAATTTCGCGATGGTTGCGTCATCCAGGTTCTTCTTCCAGTTGAAGGACGGCGAGCAGTTGTAGGACAGCAACTGGTCCGGGTATTCCTTCTTGATCGCTTCGGCGAATCGACGGGCTTCTTCCAGATCCGGCTTGGCGGTTTCACACCAGATCAGATCGGCGTAAGGCGCGTAGGCCAGGCCGCGAGAAATGGCCTGATCCAGACCCGCGCGGACCTTGTAGAAACCTTCCGGTGTGCGCTGGCCGGTCACGAACTCTTTGTCGTAAGGGTCGCAGTCCGAGGTCAGCAGGTCTGCCGCGTTGGCGTCGGTGCGGGCCAGAATGATCGTGGGTACCCCAGCGACGTCAGCAGCCAGGCGGGCAGCCACCAGCTTCTGAATCGCTTCCTGAGTCGGCACCAGTACCTTGCCACCCATATGGCCGCATTTTTTTACGGAGGCCAGCTGATCTTCGAAGTGCACACCGGCAGCACCAGCCTCGATCATGCTTTTCATCAGCTCGTAGGCGTTCAGGACGCCTCCAAAACCGGCTTCCGCATCCGCTACGATCGGTGCGAAGTAGTCGATATAGCCTTCGTCACCTGGATTCTTGCCGGCTTTCCACTGGATCTGGTCGGCGCGACGAAATGAGTTGTTGATGCGCTTGACCACCGTTGGAACCGAGTCGACCGGGTAAAGCGACTGGTCCGGGTACATGGACTCGGCGGAATTGTTGTCGGCGGCAACCTGCCAGCCAGAGAGGTAGATCGCCTGGATACCGGCCTTGACTTGCTGCACAGCCTGACCACCGGTCAGGGCACCCATGCAGTTGACGAAGTCCTTGTCTGGTCGAAAGGACGGCTTGGCACCTTGAGTGACCAGATTCCAGAGCTTGTCAGCGCCCATTTTTGCGAGGGTATGTTCCGGTTGAACCGAGCCACGCAAGCGGACCACATCTGCGGCGGAATAAGTACGGGTCACGTTTTTCCAGCGCGGATTTTCAGCCCAGTCTTTCTCAAGAGCCGCTATTTGTTGTTCGCGTGTCAGTGCCATGGTGATAAACCTCTAGAAGTAGGTCTTGTAGGAAAGTCCTGCTCCGCCAAAACGCCTCGTTTATCGAAGGCACGGTAAATGGCTGCTCGCTGATGAGAGGCCCTGGACCAGGCCGCGGTTTAAAGGATTGCGAAAGGTGAACGATGGCTCGAGGGGGAGCGGGTACCGGGCATGACTCAGTCAAGTGGACAGTCTGGCTCGTGGATGCCGTTGTGCGTCACCAAAAAGCCTTGCCGGGTTACCGTTTACGCTTCCGTCCCTCGGGACAACTTCGTTCCAGTCGCAACCTCGTCAAACTGCCTTGTGGGCGGTGCGGACACGAACCGGCTCTAGTGGGTGAGTCAGAGCGCGATTCGAAGGCCTTTGCGGGGCCTCTGATCAGCGGGAGCGAGGCAATCATGCCTCGCGTCTTTTGACCCGTCAAACGATTTGTAGTGCTTTTCTGTTATCACTACATATTTACCTGAAACCGACCGAGTGGTCACTAAAAGCCCCGTAGGTACTGGCTTTCAGGGCAGAGCAGGCTACTCGAGGGTTTGCACCATGACGCGCAGTACCATATCGTCCCGACCCTGGGTCGAATAGCGCTGCGCAATACCGTTCTGATCGGCCACAGACTGGTCGCTGCTGCTGGCCAGCGTGATCCATTCGCCCAGGCGGCCACTGACCTGGCTATCGGTACTTTGCACCTTGATGGTATCGGGGCGCTCCTGGCTCATTCGGTCGCGATTGGTGCTGATGCTAAGGTGCACATTGTCGCCGGTGACGCTGGCAGTGACATAGAAGCCTTGGGTCACGTTCCTGTATTCGGTGTTGCTCTGCGCATACCCGTAGGAGTCTGTCGAGGACGTCGTCAGTGGCACGCTTTGTCCAATCTGAATCAATGCCGGCGTTCCCTCACTGGTCTGCACCTGCTGTACGCCACCTTCGCGACTGGCAGTGCCGTAACTGATGACTCGCGAACCGTTAGCGCTACGGGAGGCGTTCTCGCTGGTATCCACGCTGATCAACAGGCGTTTTGGAGCGGTATCAAGTTGCAGAATAAGGCTACGAAGTTCTTCGATCTTGCGAGAATCCGCGTTGACAATCAGTTGGTTGCCGTAAGCGCTTACCGTGCCATCCTGGCCTAGAAAGGACTTCGCGACAGGCAGCAGATCAGCGCTGGTCCGGTAGTTCAGCGGCACCACCTCTGTGGCTGCAAGTGTGCAGGCGCTGAAAGCGATCAGCAGCGAGGCGAGCAGGGTACGTCCTGACATGTCCAGTCTCCGCGATGATTGAGTGAAGCATCATGGCTTAAAATAAGTGTGCACGGTTATCGGCCTGCGCCCAGTAAGCTGAACCGCTGGATGGCAAAACGCCCCATCATTACGTCTCTCAGCATAGTCAGGCTGCGGCGCAATGTGGGGCGTCGTGTTTTTGTAGTGCGTTTGATAACGCCTACACAGGGCTAGCTTTCAGGCCTGGCGAACCATGTCTACGTGAGGCAGGCCTGCCTCAAGAAACTCGTCGCTGACTACGGTGAAGCCGAAGCGTTCGTAAAACGCGGCAGCCTGAACCTGAGCGCTGAGTTTCTGCTTCTGCAAGCCGCGCTTCTCGGCCTCACCGATCACTGCAGTGAGCAGCGATTCGCCGACTTTCAGGCCACGCCAGTCCTTGAGGACTGACAGGCGACCAATTTCACCATCCAGTAGCAGGCGGGCAGTGCCGATCGGGTAGTCGCCTTCATAAGCCAGGAAATGCACGGCATTCATGTCTTCTGAATCCCATTCCAGTTCCGGTGGTACCGATTGCTCGGCGATGAAGACTGCGTCGCGAATACGCCGAATGTCGGCGTTGTTTTTCTGCCAATCTGCAACGGATACGGTGATTTTATTCATCGGCAAATCCCAGGCTTCCTTGTTTTACGAGTTCGCAAAGCAGATTGCGTCCCTCGTCATCGGCCAACCATTGGCCGAGGTTGTCGCTGTGCAATGCATCGGCAGCGCAGATCAGCTTTAGCAGATCGCGCAGGTTACCGGGCAGCAGGCGGCTCTGACCACTGGCAAACAGTAGCAGATCATCGTCTACTTCCGACCAGGCCAGGCGTGCGCTTGGGTTGCGGATCAGCACGGCACCCTGTTCCAGGCTGGCGATCAAATCCTCTTCGCCCAGTTCCGGGCCCACGACCAACTCAGGATAGCGTGGTTCGGTCATGAACTGGCCGAACCAGGTCAGCAGCAGACGCTCATCGCCCATGTGCTCGGCCAGCAGGGCCTTCAGGCGGTCCAGCGCGTCGTGCTGGATCTGGTGTGGATCATTGGCCGGTTGCGCATCGGCATCGGTGTAGCGTTCTTCGTCAGGGATGAACTGGCTGAGGAAGTCGGTGAAGTGCGTCAGCACCTCGGCTGCGCCAGGAGCGCGGAATCCGACCGAGTAAGTCAGGCAGTCATCTACGGCCACACCACAATGAGCCAGGCGCGGCGGGAGGTAAAGCATGTCGCCTGGCTCCAGCGTCCACTCTTCGGTGGCCTGGAAATCAGCAAGAATGCGCAGGTCGGCGTGCTGCAGTAGCGGGCTTTCGGCGTCGCACATCTGGCCGATCTGCCAGTGACGCTTGCCGTGACCTTGTAGCAGGAACACGTCGTAGTTGTCGAAATGCGGGCCGACACTGCCGCCCGGCGCTGCGTAGCTGATCATCACGTCATCGATGCGCCAGCTCGGCAGGAAACGGAAGTGCTCCAGCAGTTCGCTGACTTCCGGAACGAACTGGTCGACCGCTTGAACGAGCAGGGTCCACTCGCGCTCGGGCAGCTTGCTGAACTCGTCCTCGGCGAACGGGCCGCGGCGTAGCTCCCAGGGGCGTTCGCCTTTTTCGATGACCAGACGCGACTCGACCTCTTCTTCCAGGGCCAGACCCGCCAGCTCGTCTGCATCGATCGGGCTCTGAAAGTCCGGCAATGCCTGACGGATCAGCAGCGGCTTCTTTTGCCAGTAGTCACGCAGGAAAACGCGCGCGCTGATGCCGCCCAGAAGTTGAAGAGGAATATCAGGATTCATGTGTAAGCCCTTGAAATGAAAACGCCCGGCACAGCCGGGCGTGTGCAAATTGTATTGCGTGTCAGATGCGCTTGGCCTGAGCCGCTGCGTTGCCGATGTAATTGGCGGGCGTGAGCGTTTTCAGCTCGGCTTTCGCTTCGGCAGGCATGTCCAGGCCGTCGATGAAAGTTTGCAACGCTTGCGGGCTGATGCCCTTGCCGCGTGTCAGTTCTTTCAGTTTTTCGTACGGGTTTTCGATGTTGTAACGACGCATGACGGTCTGGATCGGCTCGGCCAGTACTTCCCAGCAGGCGTCCAGATCGGCGGCGATGCGCTGCTCGTTCAATTCCAGCTTGCCAATGCCCTTAAGGCTGGCTTCGTACGCAATCACGCTATGGGCAAAGCCAACGCCCAGGTTGCGCAGCACGGTGGAGTCGGTCAGGTCGCGCTGCCAGCGGGAGATCGGCAGCTTGCTTGCCAGGTGCTGGAACAGTGCGTTGGCAATGCCCAGGTTGCCTTCGGAGTTCTCGAAGTCGATCGGGTTGACCTTATGCGGCATGGTCGACGACCCGATTTCGCCTGCGATGGTGCGCTGCTTGAAGTAACCCAGGGAGATATAGCCCCAGATATCGCGGTCGAAATCAATCAGGATGGTATTGAAGCGCGCCACGGCATCGAACAGCTCGGCGATGTAGTCATGCGGCTCGATCTGGGTGGTGTAGGGGTTGAAGCCCAGGCCCAGTTCGTCTTCGATGAAGGCGCGTGCGTTGGCTTCCCAGTCGATGTCGGAGTAGGCCGACAGGTGCGCATTGTAGTTGCCGACGGCGCCGTTGATCTTGCCCAGCAGCGGTACGGCAGCGATCTGGGTGATCTGGCGTTCCAGGCGATAGACGACGTTCGCCAGTTCCTTGCCCAGTGTGGTCGGTGAGGCGGGCTGGCCGTGGGTGCGCGAGAGCATCGGCACATCGGCGAAGCGGATGGCCAGTTCACGAATGGAATCGGCGATCTGACGCATCAGCGGCAGCATGACGGTGTCACGGCCTTCACGCAGCATCAGGGCGTGGGACAGGTTGTTGATGTCCTCGCTGGTGCAGGCGAAATGGATGAACTCGCTGACCTTGTCCAGCTCGGGCAGCTTGGCGGCCTGTTCCTTGAGCAGGTACTCCACGGCTTTCACGTCGTGGTTGGTGGTGCGCTCGATCTCTTTCACACGCTCGGCGTGCTCTACCGAGAAGTCTTCGGCCAGCGTATTGAGGATGGCGTTGGCCTGAGCGGAGAACGCCGGGACTTCCGTGATCTGCGGGTGTGCCGCCAGGCGCTGGAGCCAGCGGACCTCAACCATCACACGAAAACGGATCAGACCGTATTCGCTGAAAATAGGGCGCAGGGCCTGGGTTTTGCCGGCGTAGCGGCCATCAACAGGGGAAACCGCGGTGAGCGAAGAAAGCTGCATGGGGTGCTCTCGGACAGTCGGGCAACGAAAAGGGGCGCGTATCATACATGAAAAATCAGTCCGACTGAGGCGGACTGACCAGCGTAGATCACACCGTGCCTGTGGTGGTGAGGGTCATTGTCGTGCGGCGGGTCAGCCGTGCAGCAATGGGTAGAGTTCTTTCAACAGCTTGCGTCGATTGAAGACCAACTGCCAGCGATGACCGCCAACTTGCCGCCACAAACGCGCGGAGCGAATCCCGGCCAGCAGCAGGGCGCGAATCTTCGACGCGTTGTTGGGTTGCTGCAGGTTGCGCATGTCGCCCTGTACCTGAATGCGTTGGCGCAGCGTGCTGAGCGTGTCCTGATACAGGGCGCCGGTGGCGGCGATGACGTTCTCATGGGCCACACCGAAATGCTCGGCCTGAGATTGAATGACCGGAATGCGCTTGCCGATCACCTCCAGCATGTCATCGCGCTTGGCCAGCTGGCGCTCCAGGCCCAGCATCGACAGGGCATAGCGCAGCGGCTCGCGTTGCAGGGTTGCAGGATCGCGTTCCAGGGCGCTGGCCATGGCGCGATAGCCTTCATGCAGGTTCAGGTCATCACCGCCGTACACGTCCAGCGTGTCTTTTGGGTCGACGACCAGCAGGCTGCCGATCATGCAGCTTATCGCGGCTTCGCTGACCTGGCCGGTCTTGGCGATCCGGTCGACCAGTACGGCAGCCTGGAACACGCCACCCAGGGCGATCAATTGTTCCTGAATCGGGGTCATCAACGCTTATCCTTGCTGGTCCAGGGTTCGGCCACTTCAATCACTCCGCCACCCAGGCAGATTTCGCCGTCGTAGAACACCACGGACTGTCCGGGCGTAACAGCGCGCTGTGGTTCGTCAAAAGTGGCGCGGTAGCCGTCGGCGGTTTTTTCCAGCGTGCAGCGCTGGTCGCCCTGGCGATAACGAACCTTGGCCGTCAGTGTGCGTGGGCTGCTCAGGTCGATGGGATTGACCCAATAGATTTCCGACGAGATCAGTGCCTGGGAGAACAGCCAGGGGTGATCGTTGCCTTGGCCGACGATGAGTTCGTTGTGCTCCAGATCCTTGACCAGTACGTACCAGGGATCATCGCTTGCGTCCTTGAGGCCGCCGATGCCCAGGCCCTGGCGCTGGCCGATGGTGTGGTACATCAGGCCGCTGTGGCGACCGATCACTTCACCTTCGGTGGTCTTGATCTCGCCGGGCTGGGCGGGCAGGTACTGGCGCAGGAAATCGGTGAAGCGGCGCTCGCCAATGAAGCAGATCCCGGTGGAGTCCTTTTTCTTGGCAGTCGCCAGGCCATGCCTTTCAGCGATGGCGCGCACTTCCGGCTTTTCCAGTTCGCCGACCGGAAACAGGGTTCTGGCGATCTGTTCGCCACCTACGGCATGCAGGAAGTAGCTCTGGTCTTTGTTCGGGTCCAGGCCCTTGAGCAGTTCGGTGCGCCCGTCAATATCGCGTCGGCGCACGTAGTGGCCTGTCGCAATCAGGTCGGCGCCCAGCATCAGGGCGTAATCAAGGAAGGCCTTGAACTTGATTTCCCGGTTACAAAGGATGTCCGGGTTGGGGGTGCGCCCGGCCTTGTACTCTTCCAGGAAGTGCTCGAACACATTGTCCCAGTATTCGGCCGCAAAGTTGGCGGTGTGCAGCTTGATGCCGATCTTGTCGCACACGGCCTGGGCGTCAGCCAGGTCTTCCCGGGCTGTGCAATATTCCGTTCCGTCGTCTTCTTCCCAGTTCTTCATGAACAAGCCTTCCACCTGATAACCCTGCTCCATGAGCAGTACGGCGGAAACGGAAGAGTCCACGCCGCCGGACATGCCGACGATGACGCGCTTCATTTCTGAGTTGGAGGGAGCTGGATCACGCATAGGGATTCAACGGGTGGCCTTGAAAAGGACGCGATTCTATCAGGCTGAGGGCGTCGAGTCTCACGCCTTGTCGCGCAGCAGGTCGAGACTGAAATGTTCGGCATTCAAATAGTCATCGATACAGCGCAGTACCAACTCGCTGCGCCAGCGATCCTGTTCAGCCAGTAGCTCGTCTCGTGTCAACCACACAGGGCCTACGATGCCCTCGTCAAGTCTGTAGTCGGGGTGATGGCGCAGTGCTTTTGCCGCAAAGCAGATCCGTTGATAGGTCACGCCATTACCGGGCGCGGTATAGAGGTAGATCCCCACCACGCTGGTCAGCTCGACATCCCAGCCGGTTTCTTCGAGCGTCTCGCGTACCGCTGCGCGTTGCAGGCTTTCGTTCGGGTCCAGATGGCCTGCGGGCTGATTGAGGACCGAGCGGCCGCCTTTGATTTCTTCGACGAACAGGAAGCGTCCCTGATCCTCGACAATGGTGGCGACTGTCACATGGGCTTGCCAACGCATAAAGGCTCCTTTGAAGAGGGAATGGTCTTTGCGCAATGAAAAAAGCCCCGGCGTTTAGGCCAGGGCTTTCACAGGGCAGCGCCTTCGAGCGCTGCCCGTTTGCCTCTTACAACGCGGCGATGGCTGCGTTCAAGGTTGCGCTAGGGCGCATGGCTTCGCTGGTCTTCTCGGCGTTTGCGTAGTAGTAGCCGCCGATTTCCACAGGCTTGCCTTGAACCGCTCCCAGCTCGGCAACGATTTTGTCTTCGTTGTCGGTCAGGGTCTTGGCCAGTGGCGTGAACTGCGCCTTGAGCGCTGCATCGTCATTCTGTGCCGCCAGTGCCTGTGCCCAGAACAGGGTCAGGTAGAAGTGGCTGCCACGGTTGTCGATGCCGCCAACCTTGCGCGAAGGCGACTTGTTGCGGTCCAGGAACTCGCCAGTGGCCTGGTCGAGGGTCTTGGACAGTACCAGCGCTTTCGGGTTGTTGTAGGCGTTACCCAGGTGCTCCAGGGAAGCCGCCAGTGCCAGGAACTCGCCCAGGGAGTCCCAGCGCAGGAAGTTTTCTTCCACGAACTGCTGAACGTGCTTCGGAGCCGAACCGCCAGCGCCGGTTTCGAACAGGCCGCCGCCATTCATCAGCGGCACGATCGACAGCATCTTGGCGCTGGTGCCCAGTTCCATGATCGGGAACAGGTCGGTCAGGTAGTCGCGCAGTACGTTGCCGGTCACCGAGATGGTGTCCTTGCCGGCGCGGGTGCGCTCCAGGGTCAGTTTCATGGCGTCGACCGGCGACAGGATCTGGATGTCCAGGCCCGAAGTGTCGTGGTCACGCAGGTAGTGACGTACTTTCTCGATCATTACGCTGTCATGCGCACGGGAGGCGTCGAGCCAGAAGATCGCCGGGGTATCGCTTGCGCGAGCGCGGTTGACTGCCAGTTTGACCCAGTCCTGAATCGGTGCGTCCTTGGCCTGGCACATGCGCCAGATATCGCCAGCCTCGACCTTCTGCTCCATCAGCAGCTTGCCCTGGCTGTCGGTCACACGGACCACGCCGTCGGTCTTGATCTGGAAAGTCTTGTCGTGCGAACCATACTCTTCGGCTTTCTGAGCCATCAGGCCAACGTTCGGTACGCTGCCCATGGTGGTCGGATCGAAGGCGCCGTTCTTCTTGCAGTCTTCGATCACCGCCTGGTAGATGGTGGCGTAGCAGCGGTCCGGGATCACGGCCTTGGCGTCGTGCAGCTGGCCATCGGTGCCCCACATCTTGCCGGAGTCACGGATCATGGCGGGCATGGAGGCGTCGACGATCACATCGCTCGGCACGTGCAGGTTGGTGATGCCCTTGTCGGAATTGACCATGGCCAGCTGTGGGCGCACGGCATAGACCGCGTCGATGTCAGCCTTGATTTCGGCCTGCTTGTCGGCGGGCAGGGCGCTGATGCGGTCGTACAGATCGCCAATGCCGTTGTTCAGGTTGAAGCCGATCTGCTTCAGCGTGTCAGCGTGTTTGGTCAGCGCGTCCTTGTAGAACTCGTCAACGATCTGGCCGAACATGATCGGATCGGAGATCTTCATCATGGTGGCTTTCAGGTGTACCGAGAACAGCACGCCTTGCTTTTTGGCGTCTTCGATTTCGGCGGCAATGAAGGTGCGCAGCGCTTTTGCACTCATCACCGAGCAATCGACGATTTCACCAGCCTTCACGGCGGTTTTTTCTTTCAGGACGGTGGTAGTGCCGTCTTGGGCGACCAGCTCGATCTTGACGGTGTTGTCGGCGTCGATCTGGGCAGCTTTTTCGCTGCCGTAGAAGTCACCGTTGCTCATGTGGGCAACGTGAGCCTTGGAGTCGGACGACCAGGTGCCCATCTTGTGCGGGTGCTTGCGAGCGTAGTTCTTGACCGACAGCGGCGCGCGGCGGTCAGAGTTGCCTTCACGCAGTACCGGGTTCACAGCGCTGCCCTTGATTTTATCGTAGCGGGCGCGGGTTTCTTTTTCGGCATCAGTGGAAGGCGCTTCAGGGTAGTCAGGAATGTTGAAACCCTGATCCTGAAGCTCCTTGATGGTGGCTTTCAGTTGTGGAACCGAAGCACTGATGTTGGGCAATTTGATGATGTTGGCTTCTGGCGTGGTGGCCAGTTTGCCGAGCTCGGCGAGATGATCCGGCACTTGTTGATCGGCGCCAAGCGACTCCGGGAAGCTGGAAAGAACGCGGCCTGCCAGGGAGATATCACGCGTTTCCACGTCGATATCGGAGGAGGCGGTGAACGCTTCGATAATGGGCAGCAGCGAATAGGTGGCGAGGGCCGGAGCTTCGTCGGTGAAGGTGTAGATGATCTTCGAGCGGTTGGACATTCGTATTAACTCTCTGTTTTGCTGAGCATGCACAAAATCTCGATACGCGCAGGGTATGCACTCTGCTCACAGTTCAGTCATGAGCCTGGATCGAGGTTTATTCGCGGTGATGTTGGGTGCATCAGTCGAGCGTCAAGCTGCCGGGCCGAGCTTCAGTCCGGCGCATTCGGAGGGCTGAGAGGTCTGTTTCAGACGGGTCAGCCCTTATGACTCTGCGGTCACGGCGCGCAGTATATCAAACCCTTGGCGCCAAGCATTAATGCTATGCGTGCTATCGAATGATGGATATTCGCCGTTGGTCGAACGAAACCGCTCTGGATCAATGCTT
This sequence comes from Pseudomonas triticifolii, assembly GCF_014358015.1. Taxonomy (GTDB): domain Bacteria; phylum Pseudomonadota; class Gammaproteobacteria; order Pseudomonadales; family Pseudomonadaceae; genus Aquipseudomonas; species Aquipseudomonas triticifolii. Next base: position 32,534 of record NZ_JACONV010000014.1, read on the forward strand.
CCGGGTGTTTTTTCTTGAGTTTTGGGCGCTTTTCGAATTGGGGGGCGCAAGGGGGTGGATTGCGCTTGATGACTGACATGCCGAATGCAATCCGGAAAATCCGCCGCTGCAAGGAAGGGTCTTATGTGGCGTGGTTGCTGCGCTACACCTTATAGGCTGCGAGCTGCCAGCGCAGGCGGGTCTTGGAAGGTGGGTTGATGTTGCTGGCTGAAGTGATTCAGCGACACGCTTGGCGAGATCAAGTGGTAGGGCGGGTTCATCAAGGGCACCAACGGCGCAATCTCCGCTAAAACGGTGACCTATGATTTTGAGCGTTTGATGGAAGGCGCTACCTCGTTGTCCTTCTCGGCATTTGGCGACGCACTGGTCGCGCACATGTGAATTGTCGCAGCTCTTTCAGAACAGCCGGCTCAACTGGGGCCGAGCCGACTGTTTCCTATGGCTGGCGTTCGTGGTGGTTCGCCTTAAGCTGGCACATTGGAGGCTTTCTGAGCTGCATTCGAGCTCTCTGTCACGGCGCTGGTGCCTGTCGTGACGGTAGAGCTGTCGACAGATATGTCGACCGCATGCAAGCCCTTGGGGCCCTGGATAATCTCAAAGTTAACCGGCTGGCCCGCCTTGAGTGTTTTGTAACCGTCCATCTTGATAGCCGAATAATGAGCGAACAGATCCGTATCCTGGCCGTCGGCAAGGATAAATCCGTAGCCTTTTGCATTATTGAACCACTTGACCTTACCACTGAGCATAGCCATATCCCTCTGCAAAGGACTCCGTCTGGAGTATCATCCGTCCCAATCCGCCTGACCTAAAAAAATTTTGGTTGACTGCGCGGACCCTTTTTACCCAATGTGGGTTCTATTGTTTGTAACACCGTTTAGCTGATAGTCAAGGTCATGCGGCAGTCCATTTCAAAACCGGTCAGACTGCGACTCACGCTCAATCCGCCCTTTTACCGTGAACGTTTCTTTCCATGCATGCATTCAGCAAGATTCGACTAACATTCAATCAGGATGGTCCGCAGTCACACGAGGACGACTCGGCTGGCATCGCAGTGCAGGACGCCAAGCCGACCCTGCAGGCTCCACCTATGTACAAGGTGGTTTTATTTAACGATGACTACACCCCGATGGATTTCGTCGTTGAAGTGCTCGAGGTGTTTTTTAACCTGAATCGTGAGCTGGCCACCAAGGTCATGCTGGCCGTCCATACAGAGGGACGGGCAGTTTGCGGATTGTTTACCCGCGACATCGCCGAGACCAAGGCAATGCAGGTCAATCAATACGCCAGGGAGAGCCAGCATCCACTACTCTGTGAGATCGAGAAGGACGGTTAAACGCCGACCACTTGGGTATGAGGTGAAGCTATGTTAAACCGTGAGCTCGAAGTCACCCTCAATCTGGCCTTCAAGGAAGCTCGTTCAAAACGTCATGAGTTCATGACGGTCGAGCACCTCCTGCTGGCTTTATTGGATAACGAGGCTGCAGCCACTGTCTTGCGTGCCTGCGGCGCAAACCTCGATAAACTCAAGCATGATCTGCAGGAGTTTATCGACTCCACCACACCGCTGATCCCCGTCCATGACGAGGACCGTGAAACCCAGCCCACGCTAGGTTTTCAGCGCGTACTGCAACGTGCAGTCTTCCATGTTCAGAGCTCCGGCAAGCGTGAAGTGACCGGCGCCAACGTACTGGTCGCGATTTTCAGTGAGCAGGAAAGCCAGGCTGTGTTTCTGCTCAAGCAGCAGAGCGTTGCCCGGATTGATGTCGTCAATTACATCGCCCATGGTATTTCCAAGGTCCCAGGGCATGGCGAACACTCTTCTGAAGGTGAACAAGATATGCAGGACGACGAGGGTGGTGAAGCATCTTCCTCTGGCAATCCTCTGGATGCCTATGCCAGCAATCTGAACGAATTGGCGCGGCAGGGGCGCATTGATCCACTGGTGGGACGTGAGACGGAAGTCGAGCGCGTTGCGCAGATTCTGGCGCGTCGTCGCAAGAACAACCCTTTGCTGGTCGGAGAGGCGGGCGTCGGCAAGACGGCCATTGCCGAAGGTCTGGCCAAGCGTATTGTCGACAATCAGGTTCCTGATCTGTTGGCGAGCAGCGTGGTGTACTCACTTGATCTGGGTGCGTTGCTGGCTGGCACGAAATATCGCGGCGATTTCGAGAAGCGTTTCAAGGCGTTGCTCAATGAGCTGCGCAAACGTCCTCACGCCATTCTGTTCATCGACGAAATCCACACGATCATTGGTGCCGGCGCGGCGTCCGGTGGCGTCATGGATGCGTCGAATCTGCTCAAGCCGCTGTTGTCTTCGGGTGATATCCGTTGCATCGGTTCGACCACCTTCCAGGAATTTCGCGGCATTTTCGAGAAGGATCGGGCGCTGGCTCGTCGTTTCCAGAAAGTCGATGTGTCCGAGCCTTCGGTTGAAGACACCATTGGCATCCTGAGAGGGCTCAAGGGGCGTTTCGAACAGCATCACAGTATCGAGTACAGCGATGAGGCGTTGCGTGCCGCTGCCGAGCTTGCATCGCGCTACATCAATGATCGCCACATGCCAGACAAGGCGATTGACGTGATTGACGAGGCGGGTGCCTACCAGCGCCTGCAGCCGGTCGAGCAGCGCGTGAAGCGTATTGAAGTGCGTCACGTCGAGGACATCGTCGCCAGGATCGCGCGTATTCCCCCGAAACACGTCAACAGTTCCGACAAGGAGCTGCTGCGTAACCTGGAGCGCGACCTCAAGCTCACGGTGTTCGGTCAGGATGCAGCGATCGATTCGCTGTCCACCGCGATCAAGCTGTCCCGCGCTGGCCTCAAGTCGCCGGACAAGCCAGTCGGATCGTTCCTGTTTGCAGGCCCGACCGGTGTCGGCAAGACCGAAGCAGCTCGTCAGCTGGCCAAGGCGCTGGGCGTCGAACTGATTCGTTTCGATATGTCCGAGTACATGGAGCGGCATACCGTTTCACGTCTTATCGGTGCGCCTCCAGGCTATGTAGGTTTCGATCAGGGCGGGTTGCTGACCGAAGCCATCACCCGTCAGCCACATTGTGTGTTGCTGCTCGATGAAATCGAGAAGGCGCACCCTGAAGTGTTCAACCTGCTGTTGCAGGTGATGGACCACGGTACGCTGACTGATAACAACGGACGCAAGGCGGACTTCCGCAACGTCATTGTGATCATGACCACCAACGCCGGTGCTGAATCGGCGGCGCGGGCTTCGATCGGCTTCACGCATCAGGATCACTCGTCCGATGCGATGGAAGTGATCAAGAAGAGCTTCACGCCGGAGTTCCGCAACCGCCTGGACACCATCATCCAGTTTGGCCGTCTCAGCCACGAAGTCATCAAGAGCGTGGTCGACAAGTTCCTCACCGAGCTTCAGGCGCAACTGGAAGACAAGCGTGTTCTGCTCGAAGTCTCCGACGCGGCCAGAAGCTGGCTGGCGCAGGGCGGCTACGATGCGGCGATGGGAGCCCGTCCGATGGCGCGCCTGATTCAGGACAAGATCAAACGGCCGCTGGCCGAAGAGATCCTGTTCGGCGAATTGTCGGAGCACGGTGGCGTGGTTCATATCGACATCAAGGATGGCGAGATCACGTTCGACTTCGAAACCACGGCAGAAATGGCGTGATGTAGTTGTAGAGGGCGCTGCGTCCGGGAACGGCCGCAGCGCCTGAGCGTGCTGAGTATCCTGCACAAACAAAAACGCCCGGCATGTGCCGGGCGTTTTTGTTGATGCCTGATTAACGAGCGCGGTAGGTGATACGCCCTTTACTCAAGTCATAGGGCGTCAACTCTACACGCACCTTGTCACCGGTCAGAATACGGATGTAGTTCTTGCGCATCTTGCCGGAGATATGCGCGGTTACGACGTGCCCGTTTTCCAACTCCACGCGAAACATGGTGTTGGGCAGGGTGTCGACGACAGTGCCTTCCATTTCGAAGCTGTCTTCTTTCGACATGCAGTAAAGCCCTCGGTATACAAATGAGTGGCCCGGTGCAAGTGGCGCCAGGCAAAAGCGGCGTGCATTGTGCCCGAAAAAACCTGTTTAAGCCAAGGGGTTCAATACAGAGTGACCCATCTTTGATTGGTCAGCAGCTCGATAGGGCGATATTGGGTCTTGTAATTCATCTTTTTGCAGTTCTTTATCCAGTACCCCAGATACACCGCGTGCATCTGAAGTCTGGCGGCTTCGGCGATCTGCCACAAGATTGCGTATCGCCCCAGACTGCGGCGCTCCTCGTCCGGTTCGTAAAAGGTATAGACCGCAGAAAGGCCGTTGGGCAGCAGGTCGGTGACAGCGACTGCCAGCAGGCGCTCATCGACGCGAAATTCGTAAAAACGCGAAAATGGCAGATCGCGTACCAGAAATGTCGAAAACTGGTCGCGACTGGGTGGAAACATGTCCCCATCCGCGTGCCGCTCTTCGATATAACGCCTGTAAAGCTCGAAATATTCCTGAGTGAAGGCCGGCTTGGTGCTGCGTACCTGAATGTCAGCGTTGCGCTTGAGAATCCGCTTTTGCTGTCTGTCGGGTACAAAAAGGTTCACGGGAATACGCGCAGGCACGCAGGCGCTGCAATTCTGACAATGAGGACGGTACAGGTGATCGCCGCTGCGCCGAAAGCCCATGTCCGACAGGTCTGCGTAAACCTGCACGTCCATGGGTTGGCTGGGATCCAGAAACAGGGTAGTCGCCTGCTCTTCAGGCAGGTAACTGCAGGTATGGGGTTGAGTGGCATAAAACTTAAGCCGCGCCAGCTCGGTCATGATCGCCCCCTTGTCAGAAAATCCATAGGTATGAGTGTATGCCAGCCTGTCAAACTCGCCTAGGCAACCAGTCGGCGTTAGTCGGGCTATCCAGGTGCCTGTTCAGGTAGTCGGCAAACATCTGGCGGGGAATAGAGCGTGCTCCGAAGCTGTGCAGGTGCTCAGTGGGCATCTGGCAGTCGATCAGAACGAATCCCCAGGCCTGCAGGCGTTCGACCAGTGTGGCGAATCCGACCTTCGAGGCGTTGTCTGCACGGCTGAACATGGATTCCCCGAAGAACAGTTGCCCCATTGCCAGGCCGTACAGTCCGCCCACCAATGATTCTCCCTCCCAGACCTCTACGCTGTGCGCATGGCCGCGCCGATGAAGTTCAAGGTAGGCGTCCTGCATCGACGTCGTGATCCAGGTTTCGTTGGCGTAGCTGCGCGGTGCCGCGCAGGCCTGTATGACCGCCGCAAAATCCTTGTCGAACGTCACGGTATAACGAGCCTGGCGTAAGGTTTTGCTCAGGCTGCGCGACACATGCAGCTCCTCTGGCAGCAGAACGGTGCGCGGGTCCGGCGACCACCACAGGATCGGCTGGCCCTCTTGGAACCATGGAAAGCAACCGTGGCGATAGGCACGGATCAGTCGGTCGGCGGACAGGTCGCCGCCCGCCGCCAGCAAGCCGTTGGGCTCGCGCAGCGCTTTGTCCAGTGGTGGGAAGTCGAGGCTGTTGCGTTGCAGCCAGGTCAGCATGGCATCACGGCTTTGCGGAAGGGGAGGGCGCACGTCTGGCATGCGTGCAACTCTGGGCGGCAAATGCGGTCACAAGCGATCGTCATGATGGTACGTACCTGTGGTGTTCGATAGGGCGCGCATGCGAAGGGCGGTTTTGGAACATCGGGTTGTACCCGGTTGTTTGAATCATGTCATAAGCCTTTGTCACACAACAGAATGCATGCTCAAATTGAACGTGATCAGCAATGCTTGAAAATTATCGGCGTCTGCGCAAGGTTATTGTGCGGTGTGAAACCGGTTCAGAGAGTTTTCGTACAGACCTTGCGGCTCTCAAGGCCGTACAATGCCGATATTGCGCATTATCATCAAACGGCTTTCAATCAGGCGTTCCAGATAGCTGCCAGCCTTTGCTCACCAAGGCCCAGCCGTTACCTTTGCGCAGTTGTTCAAAGTCAATCAACGAGATGTTCGCGCTCCAGCGCAGGAAATAAAGCGTTTTGAAGAAATCCACACCAGCACCCAGCGCTGTTCCGCTTTGGCGGCAGCAATTACATTATCGACTCAAAGAAGGCGCCCTGATCGCCTTTGGTGCCCTGTGCCTGTACCTGATGATGGCGCTGTTGACCTACGATCAGAGCGATCCCGGCTGGAGCCATACCAGCAGCGCCTCGCAGGTCCAGAACGCTGCCGGTCGTGCCGGGGCGTTCTGTGCTGACATCCTGTTCATGGTGCTGGGCTACTTTGCTTATATTTTTCCGTTGCTGCTGGCGATCAAGGCCTGGCAGGTCTTTCGCCATCGTCACGAACCGTGGCAGTGGAGCGGCTGGCTGTTTTCCTGGCGCCTGATCGGACTGGTTTTCCTGGTGCTGGCGGGTGCGGCGCTGGCGCACATCCATTTCCATTTTTCGGCAGGTTTCCCGGGTTCCGCAGGTGGTGTGCTCGGCGAGGTGCTGGGCGATCTGGCCAAGAAGGCACTGAATATCCAGGGCAGCACCTTGCTGTTCATTGCCCTGTTCCTGTTCGGTCTTACCGTGTTCACTGACCTCTCCTGGTTCAAGGTCATGGACGTGACCGGCAAGATCACGCTGGACCTGTTCGAGCTGTTCCAGGGCGCGGCCAATCGCTGGTGGACGGCACGTGCCGAGCGCAAGCAGATGGTGGCGCAACTGCGCGAAGTCGATATGCGGGTCAACGATGTTGTTGCACCCGTGGCCCCCGACCGCCGCGAGCAGGCCAAGGCCCGCGAGCGTCTGATCGAGCGCGAGGAGTCCCTGAGCAAGCACATGACCGAGCGCGAAAAGCATGTGCCTGCGGTGATCGCTCCTGCGCCGTCTCGTCCACCTGAGCCAAGCAAGCGTGTGCAGAAGGAAAAGCAGGCGCCGTTGTTCGTCGACAGCGCGGTGGAAGGCACATTGCCGCCTATTTCAATTCTCGATCCGGCAGAAAAGAAGCAGCTCAATTACTCGCCTGAGTCGCTGGCGGCTGTCGGGCATCTGCTGGAAATCAAGCTCAAGGAATTTGGCGTCGAAGTGTCGGTGGATTCCATCCATCCGGGGCCGGTGATTACGCGTTACGAGATCCAGCCAGCCGCTGGCGTCAAGGTCAGTCGTATCTCCAACCTGGCCAAGGACCTTGCGCGCTCGCTGGCCGTGACCAGCGTACGAGTGGTCGAAGTGATTCCAGGCAAGACCACGGTCGGCATCGAGATTCCCAACGAGGACCGCCAGATCGTGCGTTTCTCGGAAGTGCTGTCCACGCCTGAATACGACAACGCCAAGTCTCCTGTGACGCTGGCGCTCGGCCATGATATTGGCGGCAAGCCGGTCATCACCGATCTGGCGAAGATGCCGCACCTGCTCGTGGCGGGTACTACAGGTTCCGGTAAGTCGGTGGGCGTGAACGCGATGATCCTTTCGATCCTGTTCAAGTCCGGTCCGGACGACGCCAAGCTGATCATGATCGACCCGAAGATGCTTGAATTGTCGATCTACGAAGGTATTCCACATCTGCTCTGTCCGGTGGTGACCGACATGAAGGACGCTGCCAACGCCTTGCGCTGGAGCGTCGCGGAGATGGAGCGTCGCTACAAGTTGATGGCCAAGATGGGCGTGCGTAACCTGTCGGGCTTCAACCAGAAGGTCAAGGATGCTCAGGATGCCGGAGAGCCTTTGGCGGATCCGCTGTACAAGCGCGAGAGCATTCATGACGAAGCGCCGCTGCTGACCAAGTTGCCAACCATCGTGGTGGTGGTGGACGAGTTCGCGGACATGATGATGATCGTCGGCAAGAAGGTCGAAGAACTCATCGCCCGTATTGCCCAGAAAGCACGTGCTGCCGGTATTCACCTGATCCTCGCGACCCAGCGGCCGTCGGTGGACGTGATCACTGGCCTGATCAAGGCCAACATTCCGACACGCATGGCGTTTCAGGTATCGAGCAAGATCGATTCGCGGACCATCATCGACCAGGGTGGTGCCGAGCAACTGTTGGGCCACGGCGACATGCTCTACATGCCACCCGGCACCAGCCTGCCGATTCGTGTGCACGGTGCTTTCGTTTCCGACGAGGAAGTGCACCGCGTGGTAGAAGCATGGAAACTGCGCGGCACGCCGGACTACAACGACGACATTCTGGCGGGTGTCGAAGAGGCGGGCAGTGGTTTTGAAGGCGGTGGTGGTGATAGTGAAGACAGCGAAAGTGATGCGCTTTACGACGAGGCCGTCAAATTCGTTCTCGAAAGCCGCCGTGCATCGATCTCCGCTGTGCAGCGCAAGCTCAAGATCGGCTACAACCGCGCTGCCCGCATGATCGAGGCGATGGAAATGGCCGGTGTCGTGACCTCCATGAACACCAATGGCTCGCGCGAGGTCATCGCTCCCGGCCCCATGCGCGACTGATTAAAACGTTACAGACTGCATCGACAGCGGGTTCTGCTCGCTGTCGTTCCATCCAATGACTGCAAAGAGGAATTCCATGCGTCTTATCCGCATCCTGTTGGCAACCGCTCTGACCTTTTCCGTGATTCCCGCCCATGCCGACAGCAAGGATGTGGCACGCCTGACTCAGTTGCTGGAAAATTCCCGTACGCTGACGGCACGCTTTTCCCAGTTGACGCTGGATGGCAGTGGCACCCAGTTGCAGGAAACAACCGGCGAGATGGCGCTGCAGCGTCCTGGCCTGTTCAACTGGCATACCGACGCGCCTCAGGAACAGCTGATGGTGTCGGATGGCAAGAAGGTTTCGCTCTGGGACCCGGATCTTGAGCAGGTCACTATCAAGACCCTGGATCAGCGCCTGACCCAGACGCCGGCGCTGCTGCTGTCCGGTGATGTGTCGAAAATCAGCGAAAGCTTCGATATCACCGCCAAGGAAGCCGGTGGCGTGATCGACTTCGTGCTCAAGCCCAAGACCAAGGACACGCTGTTCGATAGCCTGCGTCTGTCGTTTCGTAATGGCATCATCAACGATATGCAATTGATCGACAGCGTGGGCCAGCGAACCAATATCCTGTTCACTGGCGTCAAGGCCAATGAGTCGATTGCCGCCAGCAAGTTTCAGTTCCAGATACCCAAGGGTGCTGATGTCATTCAAGAGTAAGAAGGCCTGATTCCTGACCATGGACCTGTTTAGCCGCGAACCTATTGCCCAGCCACTGGCAGCCCGCCTGCGTGCGACCAACCTGGATGAGTATGTCGGTCAGGAGCACGTGTTGGCTCATGGCAAGCCGCTGCGTGAGGCGCTGGAGCAGGGCGCTCTGCATTCCATGATCTTCTGGGGGCCGCCCGGCGTCGGCAAGACGACGCTCGCCCGGCTGCTGGCCAAGGTTTCGGACGCACACTTTGAAACGGTGTCGGCCGTGCTGGCCGGTGTGAAGGAAATTCGCCAGGCCGTCGAGGTCGCCAAGCAACAGGCCGGTCAATACGGTCGGCGCACGATCCTGTTCGTTGACGAGGTGCATCGTTTCAACAAATCGCAGCAGGATGCGTTCCTGCCGTACGTTGAAGACGGCACACTGATTTTCATCGGTGCGACCACCGAGAACCCATCGTTCGAGCTCAACAACGCGTTGCTGTCACGGGCGCGTGTCTACGTGCTCAAGAGTCTGGACGAAACCGCGCTGCGCAAGCTGGTGCATCGTGCGTTGACAGAGGATCGCGGCCTTGGTCAACGTCAACTGACCCTGAGCGATGAAGGCTTTGCCATTCTGATGGCGGCGGCTGACGGCGACGGTCGGCGCATGCTCAACCTGCTCGAAAACGCTTCCGATCTGGCAGAAGATGGCAGCGAGATCGGCACCGAACTGCTGCAAAGCCTGCTGGGTGACAGTCGGCGTCGTTTCGACAAGGGCGGCGAAGCGTTCTATGACCAGATATCGGCGCTGCACAAATCGATTCGCGGTTCCAACCCGGATGCAGCGTTGTACTGGTTCGCCCGCATGATCGATGGTGGTTGTGACCCGCTTTACCTGGCGCGTCGTGTAGTGCGTATGGCCAGTGAAGACATTGGTAATGCCGATCCCCGCGCTTTGCCTCTGTGCATGTCCGCGTGGGACGTGCAGGAGCGCCTTGGCAGTCCGGAAGGCGAGTTGGCGGTTGCTCAGGCGATTGTCTATCTGGCCTGTGCTGCGAAGAGCAACGCGGTGTATACGGCGTTCAAGGCCGCCATGCGCGAAGCCTCTGAACACGGTTCGCTCGAGGTGCCGTTGCATCTGCGCAATGCGCCGACCAAGCTGATGAAACAGCTCGGCTACGGTGAAGAATATCGTTACGCCCACGACGAACCGGATGCGTATGCTGCCGGCGAAGACTACTTCCCCGATGAGCTGGAACCGCGTCAGTATTACCAGCCGGTGCCTCGCGGCCTGGAACTCAAGATCGGCGAAAAACTCAGGCATCTGAGCGCCCTGGACGAAGCAAGCCCTCGCAAGCGGAGAAAGTAGTGATTCAGACCATTCTTGCGGTGTCGATTGCCGGTATCGCTGGTACATTATTGCGCTTTGCCGCAGGCACATGGGTCAGTGCTAACTGGCCGCGGTATTTCTACACCGCGACGCTGGCAGTCAATATCGTCGGATGCCTGATCATAGGCGTGCTGTACGGTCTGTTTCTGCTGCGTCCTGAAGTGCCCATCGAAATTCGGGCCGGCCTGATCGTCGGCTTTGTAGGGGGTCTGACGACCTTTTCATCCTTTTCACTGGATACGCTGCGCCTGCTGGAAAGCGGGCAACTGCCACTGGCCCTGGGCTATGCCGGTATCAGCGTGTTCGGCGGGCTGCTCGCAACCTGGGTTGGCCTGTCCCTGACCAGACTTTGATAGACGAGAGAACGATATGCTCGATTCCAAACTGTTACGTACTCAACTTCAGGACGTAGCGGATCGCCTGGCTTCCCGTGGTTTTACACTGGACGTGGCCCGTATTGAAGCGCTGGAAGCCCAGCGCAAGGTTGTGCAGACCCGCACCGAACAGTTGCAGGCCGAGCGTAACGCCCGTTCCAAGTCCATCGGTCAGGCCAAGCAACGCGGCGAAGACATTGCGCCGTTGATGGCCGACGTCGAGCGCATGGGCAACGAACTCAGTGAGGGCAAGGTCGAGCTGGACGGCATTCAGGCCGAGCTCGACGCTCTGGTGCTCAATATCCCGAACCTGCCGCACGAATCGGTGCCCGTTGGTGCCGATGAAGAGGGCAACGTCGAGGTGAGCACCTGGGGCACGCCGACCCGCTTCGATTTCGAGGTCAAGGACCACGTTGCGCTGGGCGAACAGTACGGCTGGCTGGATTTTGAAACCGCCGCCAAGCTGTCCGGTGCGCGTTTTGCGCTGCTGCGTGGTCCTATCGCGCGCCTGCACCGCGCTCTGGCGCAGTTCATGATCAACCTGCACATCAACGAGCATGGCTACGAAGAGGCTTACACGCCTTATCTGGTCCAGGCACCTGCCTTGCAGGGCACCGGTCAGTTGCCGAAGTTCGAAGAAGACCTGTTCAAGATTTCCCGCGAAGGCGAAGCGGATCTGTATTTGATCCCGACCGCTGAAGTGTCGCTGACCAACATCGTGTCCGGCGAGATTCTGGACGCCAAACAGCTGCCTTTGAAGTTCGTCGCCCACACGCCGTGCTTCCGCAGTGAAGCGGGCGCATCGGGTCGTGACACCCGTGGCATGATTCGCCAGCATCAATTCGACAAGGTCGAGATGGTGCAGATCGTCGCGCCGGATGAGTCCATGGCCGCGCTCGAATCGCTGACCGGCAACGCCGAACGTGTTCTGCAATTGCTTGAGCTGCCTTATCGCAAACTGGCCTTGTGCACCGGCGACATGGGTTTCAGTGCCGTGAAGACCTACGACCTTGAAGTCTGGATTCCGAGCCAGGACAAGTACCGTGAAATCTCTTCGTGCTCCAACTGCGGGGATTTCCAGGCGCGTCGCATGCAGGCTCGCTGGCGCAACCCGGAAACGGGCAAGCCGGAGCTGGTGCACACGCTGAACGGTTCCGGGCTGGCAGTGGGTCGTACGCTGGTAGCGGTTCTGGAGAACTACCAGCAGGCAGACGGTTCGATTCGTGTGCCGGAAGTTCTCAAGCCCTACATGGGCGGCCTTGAGGTCATCGGTTAAATGGAATTCCTGCCGCTGTTCCATAACCTGCGTGGCAGCCGAGTGCTGGTGGTCGGCGGCGGTGAGATTGCCTTGCGCAAATCCCGGCTGATCTTCGAGGCGGGCGCTGTCATCCGGGTCGTCGCACCGGAAATCGAGAGTCAGTTACGCGAGCTTGTTGTCCAGAGCGGCGGTGAGCTGATTCTGCGTGGCTACCACGCAGATGATCTTGAAGGCTGCGTGCTGATTATTGCTGCAACCGACGACGAGCCGCTTAACGCCCAGGTCTCTGAGGATGCCCGGTCACGTTGTGTGCCGGTCAACGTGGTGGATGCGCCTGCACTGTGCACGGTGATCTTCCCGGCCATCGTCGACCGCTCGCCGCTGGTCATTGCCGTGTCCAGCGGTGGCGATGCGCCCGTACTGGCGCGACTGATCCGCGCGAAGCTGGAAACCTGGATTCCGTCAACCTACGGGCAATTGGCAGGCCTTGCGGCGCGCTTTCGTCATCAGGTCAAATGCCTGTTTCCAAACGTGCAGCAGCGTCGTGCTTTCTGGGAAGATGTTTTTCAGGGTGCCATTGCCGATCGGCAGCTGGCCGGGCAGGGTGCCGAGGCTGAGCGCCTGCTGATCGCCAAGATTGCAGGCGAACCGCCACCGGAAACCGGAGAGGTGTATTTGGTAGGTGCTGGTCCCGGCGATCCGGATCTGCTGACGTTCAAGGCACTTCGCCTGATGCAGCAAGCGGATGTGGTGCTGTATGACCGTCTGGTGGCGCCGACCATTCTTGATCTGTGCCGTCGCGATGCCGAGCGGGTCTACGTCGGCAAGCGTCGCTCCGAACACGCCGTGCCTCAGGATCAGATCAACAAACAGTTGGTCGACCTGGCCAAACAAGGTAAGCGTGTGGTTCGCCTGAAAGGCGGTGATCCGTTTATCTTCGGCCGGGGTGGTGAGGAAATCGAAGAGCTGGCCGCGCATGGCATTCCGTTTCAGGTGGTGCCAGGTATCACGGCCGCCAGTGGTTGCGCGGCGTACGCCGGTATTCCGCTGACTCACCGCGATCATGCGCAATCGGTACGTTTTATCACCGGGCACCTTAAGAATGGCACGACGGATCTGCCGTGGTCCGATCTGGTAGCTCCAGCGCAAACCCTGGTGTTTTATATGGGTTTGATCGGTTTGCCGGTTATTTGCGAACAACTGATCAAGCATGGTCGTTCGGCAGATACGCCAGCGGCACTGGTTCAGCAGGGCACCACGACCAATCAGCGCGTGTTCACGGGTACGCTGGCCAATCTGCCACAAATGGTCGCGGAGCATGAAGTGCATGCGCCGACGCTGGTGATCATTGGCGAAGTGGTTCAGTTGCGAGAAAAGCTGGCCTGGTTTGAAGGCAATCAGGCAAGCGTCTGATGTCGGTTAACGGATAGCCCGTTCGGGCTATCCGTCTTTCTTTGCATTCCCTTACTTTTTCCAGACGCCCATGCCGGACAGCCGTTCGCGATCATGGCTGGCCTCAAGATTCAGTGCCGGACCTTTGGGGATGATCCCGGTGGGGTTGATCGTGCGATGGCTCGCGTAATAGTGACCCTTGATGTGCTCAAAGTTCACGGTTTCAGCGATCCCCGGCCACTGGTACATTTCGCGCAACCAATTGCTGAGGTTCGGATAATCGGCGATTCGTCGCTGGTTGCATTTGAAATGGCTGTAATAGACCGCATCGAAGCGCACGATGGTCGTGAACAGTCGCACATCGGCTTCGGTCAGGTGTTCGCCTGCCAGATAACGCTTTTCTCCCAGCAGATTTTCCAGCTCGTCCAGCTCGGCGAATACATCGTCGAACGCTTCTTCATAAGCCTGCTGCGAGGTCGCGAAGCCTGCGCGATACACGCCGTTATTGACCGCCGGATAGATGCGTTCGTTGAGTTCGTCGATGGTCGCCTGCAGCGCTGACGGGTAGAAATCCAGGCGGTTGCCGGTCAGTTCGTCGAACGCCGAGTTGAACATGCGGATGATCTCCGCCGACTCGTTGCTGACGATGCGCTGTTGCTGTTTGTCCCACAATACCGGCACGGTGACCCGGCCTGTGTAGTGAGGGTCGTCAGCGGTATAGCGCTGATGCAGAAAGGTGAGGTTGTCGAGGGCATCACCGCTGGAGCCCTTTTGCTGATCGAAGGTCCAGCCATTTTCCAGCATTAGCCAGCTGACTATCGAGACATCGATCAGACTTTCCAGGCCTTTTAGCGTGCGAAGAATCAGAGTGCGGTGTGCCCATGGGCAGGCGAGGGAGACATATAAATGGTAGCGGCCTGCTTGCGCCACGAAACCGCCTTCGCCTGACGGTCCCGGTGTGCCGTCGGCTGTGACCCAGCTACGACGCTGAGCATTTTCACGTTGAAACGCACCGTCTTTACTGCTTTCGTACCACTGGTCATGCCAGCGTCCTTCGACCAGAAGGCCCATGTCTGACTCCCCATTTCTGAATATGTGAGATTTGGAGGTCAGTCTAGAGGCATCGGTTCGACCTAAAAGCGCAAATTGTGACCGATCATCATCGATAAAGCCGATCGGTCACAGATTCTTGTCGCGACGCTCCCAGAATATTTGGGCTTGCGCAAACGCTTCATCACGCGCCATACCGAGACCGCGCAATGCCAGCGCCATGGTCGAGATCAGCGCCAGTTGCGGATAGCTGTCTTCAAGCTCGCCACGCCACAGAGCGACCAGCTGCGCGGGCTCAAGCGTGGCCGGTTTGACGTGACGACGAGGGGAAAGGGCGGGCCATTCCTCATCCCACGGCTGCCCGCCGGTGGTACCGTACAGATGGCTGATGGTGTCCGGGTTGATCTCGATCTCACCGCCATCGCCCTTGACTACGATAGCGTTGTCGCCCAGAAGACTGCTCGCGTCGCGATGCACGCTCTGATAGCCGGGATGGAAGATGCTTTGCAGACCGCAGCGCGCTTGCAGCGGATTGAGAATGCGCGCCAGCGAATGGATGGGAGAGCGCAGACCCAGCGTGTTACGCAGGTCGATCATGCGTTGCAATTGTGGCGCCCAGTCAGCGAGCGGGATGAATGCCAGGTTGCCCTGTGCCATCGCCGTTTCGACTGACGACCAGTTGCGGCACAGTGAAATGTCCAGCAAGCCCAGCAGTTGCTCGGTGTACAGCCGCCCGGCGGTGTGGGCGCCGCCGCCGTGCAGCAGTATTTTGATGCCGTTCTGGGACAGGCATTTGGCAGCCAGCAAGTACCATGGCAGGTGGCGTTTCTTGCCTGCGTACGTTGGCCAATCGATATCGATCTGTATCGGCGGCGCGTTGAGGCGTTCGCGTACGGCTTCGGTGAAACCTGCCAGCTCCTCCGGGCTTTCTTCCTTATGACGTAGCAGCATCAGGAAGGCGCCAAGCTGGGTGTCCTCGACCTTCTCATCGAGCACCATGCCCATGGCCTCGCGCGCTTCTTCGCGCGTCAGGTTGCGTGCGCCACGCTTGCCCTTGCCCAGAATGCGCACGAACGGCGCGAAGGGGTGTTCTGCAGGGGTTTCAGTCACAAGTGGGGCGTAGTCATTCATATGCAATTGGTCGGTTTGGGCAGGCCCGCCAGCTTGGCGGCGAGTTTGGCGGGAGTGCCGTTGAACAGGCGATTGAGGTGCAAGCTGTTGCCTTTTTCGGCACCCAGTTTCAATGCGGTGTATTTGATCAGCGGGCGGGTCGCGGGAGATAGCTGAAACTCTGCATAGAACGCGCGCAACAGTTCAAGAACCTCGACATGCTCGGCCGTCAATGTCAGGCCTTCTGCGTCCGCCAGCGCATGCGCGACGTCCATGGACCAGTCATTGAGGTCTTGCAGGAATCCGTCCTTGTCGAGTTCCAGCATGCGGTCGGCGACCATCAATTGTTTCATAGCCAGGTGTTCACTTTGTCAAAACGGGTCGACAGCTCGACGAAGCCCTCGTAATCCACGCTGACGATTCCGGCAGGTAACTCAAGGTTGCGCGCCAGAAGGTCTTCATCGAGCACGTAAAGCGATTCAAGGTTTGCCTGTTGCAGCCTGTCCAGCACTGCGCTGGACGGCATTAGCGCGTAAGCAGCGTCACCACACAGCAGAATGCCGTCGTCGTCGCCCAGCAGGCGCAGGCAGCTGTCCAGCCGGTTGTCAGTGAAGGGCGAGTGGGAAATAACGTGCAACGTGCTCATCAGAGTGTAATCACCTGGTCATAGCGCTCGAACAACGCCGAAAGCTCGGGCTGGGCGGTCAGCAACTGGATGTCTTCGTCCAGATCATCGCGGGATATGCCGCGTTCAGCGAGGCTGAGCGCGCAGGCATAAAGGTCTTCGACGCCGAACATCGGCAGTGCTTTAAGGTTAGCGCTCAGGTCTTTCTGTTGCAGGGCTTGCGCATTTTGTTGCGGCAACAGTTGCAACACGCCGTCATCCAGAAACAGCAGGCCGACGGGCAGATCGAACGCTCCGCCTGCCAGCACGATATCCAGCGCTTCGCGAGCACCGGGGCCGGACCAGGGCGACTGGCGACTCACAATCAATAGTGATTTGGGCATTTCAAGGCCCTCCGAAACAGATCAGGCGGTCTGCCGATTGCACAGCATCGTGCAATTGCCCAAGCCCTGATAATTCCCAGGGCGCCAGCAGGTTGGCCGCAGGGCGCTGATAACGTTCGGCCTCTTCCGGATTCAACACGCCACGGCGCAAGGCGGCGGCGATACAGACCACGCCGTCCAGCTGGTGCTCGACAATGAAGTCGCGCCATTGCCTTGGCAGGTCCTGTTCGTCCTGAGGCATGACGGTATTGGCCGACGCGCTGTGGACGCCATCCTGATAGAAGAACAGCCGGACAATCTCATGCCCGCCCGCCAGCACCGCCTGCGCAAACAGCAGCGCACGCCGGGAAGAGGGCACATGGCCTGCGGAAAATAGGGAGATGGCGAATTTCATTGTCGGCTCTGCCAGCAAAACATGCGCAATGATAAAGAATTCGAGGGCAGGGGTGTGAGTTTGCCGAGACAAAGGGGCTGTGATCAGGTGTCATTCCTGGTGTCTCGGCGTGTATGGCGTCAGGCGATCTGTTCGATGCGACACTTTTCGCACATCGGCTGGGTCGCCAGATAGTCACTGATTTTCTCTTTCATGACTTCAAATGAAGGCCCATAGAGGTACAGCGCCGTTTCGGTCGGCCCTTGCCAGTAGCTGTAGATTTGCCCGCTACCCTGGATCAGGCGGCTGATGTCCTCATAAAGGACATTCACGTCGTTCTGCGCATAGACCTCGTCAGGCAAATCCGTCCCATTGAGGTAGAGCCCCACCCCCTCTGCATTACCGAACATCGTGGTCTCGCCATCGCGTTTCAGGCTGGAGCCTTTTGGTGCCTGCATCGAGTCGAAGACACCGATCAGCAATTCGATGTTCTGCGCAGTTGGCTTGTGCAAGAGGACTTCAATGTCGCAGTAAGCGACTTCTCCCTCGGGTGTCATGCCTGTTCCGCCCCCGCACACTTCGCCCAGACCGTGGCTGCGGAGCACTTCATCGGCAGGGTCCTCGAACAGCTCACCACGATGTATCGGTTGCAGGCGCGCGTTGAGTTGCACCACGAACACCGCAGGCTCAGGTGGTTTTGCGCCGAAAAGATTTTTCAACATGTCCGGTATCCTCAGTCGTTATCTGGAACAGTCCGTTCAAAAGAAGGCGTCAGGGTGAAGGCGGGTCAAGAGCAGGGCTGACCACCAGGCTGCTATCAGAGAGCGATAACATCCCGGCAAGTTCAATGGCCCCTTTGAGGTCCAACTGACTGGACGCGAATGATTTGAGCAGCAACGGTACAGGCAGCGCCCAATCCCATTTCTCCCGAATCGGGTTTTTGACATCCTTCAACAGCGACACCACGTCGTCCGGATCCAGCCGGGCAATCTCGCCCACGTGAATCGAACCGGTCTGGTGGCGTGAATTCCTCGATTGCCCGCGCGGGCCAGACGCGGGCGCTCGTCAGGGGCCGGAAAGCGAACTGGCATCCGTCCATGAAAACGCAAACCCCAGAAACGACAAAGCCCTGAATAATCAGGGCTTTGCGCTACTCAATATGGCGGAGGCATAGAGATTCGAACTCTAGGACCTGTTACAGTCGGCAGTTTTCAAGACTGCTGCCTTAAACCACTCGGCCATACCTCCACTTTCGTTGCGGGCGCCATAATACCGGAATGAAACACGCTGTCAAACTCTCTGGGTAGCCAGTTGCAGCGCCTCTGTTATGATCTTTGCAACTCAACATTTCAACAGGAAGGAGTTTCGCCATGCGCGAACAGGATTACGCCCTTAAAACCGGCATGCAGGCCGACCAGCTAGAGGTTAGTCGTGTCCTGCGCAACACTTATGGTCTTCTGGCCCTGACCCTCGCATTCAGCGGTGTCATGGCGTTTGTGGCTCAACAGATGCGCGTCGGCTACCCGAATATTTTCGTGGTGCTGATCGGTTTCTACGGTCTGTTCTTCCTGACCAACAAGCTGCGTGATTCGGTATGGGGTCTGGTTTCGACCTTCGCCCTGACCGGTTTCATGGGTTTCCTGCTTGGCCCGATCCTTAACCGTTATCTGGGCATGGCCGGCGGCGCTGAAGTGGTCAGCTCGGCGTTTGCAATGACGGCTCTGGTGTTCGGTGGTCTGTCGGCTTACGTGCTGATCACCCGCAAGGACATGAGTTTCCTGGGTGGCTTCATCACCGCAGGCTTCTTTGTCCTGCTGGCTGCGGTATTGGCAAGCCTGTTCTTCCAGATCAGCGGTTTGCAACTGGCGATCAGCGCAGGTTTCGTCCTGTTCTCGTCGGTCTGCATCCTGTTCCAGACCAGCGCCATCATCCATGGCGGTGAGCGTAACTACATCATGGCGACCGTGAGCCTGTACGTATCGATCTACAACCTGTTCATCAGCCTGTTGCAGATCTTCGGCATCATGAGCCGCGATGACTGATTGCGCACCGCGCTAATGGGCGGTCCGCTTCCATAGCGCGACCGCCAGCGTTCAACGAATGCCCCGACTTGTCGGGGCATTCGCGTTTCTGGCGTTCGGCGCTCATCTGTCTGACCTGATCGGGCGGGCAGTCCACGGGACAGAATGCGTTCGGCTGGAGGGCCGTGCGGGCACAAAAAAAGATGACCGATTAGTCATATTTATCAGGATTGTTACAATCCTTTCAATCGCTTATGGCTTTGCGAGATATCACTAAAATAATTATCAGGGTATTCCTCAATGGATGTAGGCATTTTCTCGATTTGGGCGATTTGACATCAACACGAGGGTCTGGACACCGTATTTTTAAGTGTGTCAGTTTGGTTACGCTTCACCCGCGAGTGACAGGATTCTCTCGCTGCAGAGAGAGGCTGTCGCATCCAATCTGTCCTGCTTGAAAACAAGGAAGTGTCATGTCGAACGACGTAGTAAACGCTGCTACCTCAGCCATTCAACTGGCGGCAACAGCAAGCACAGCCTTCACCCAGATTGATACCTTCGCCCATCAGTACGACCGGGGCGGCAACCTAATCATCAACGGCAAACCCTCCTACTCGGTCGACCAGGCCGCCGATTACATTCTGCGCGACGATGCCGCATGGGTTGATCGGGACAGTAATGGGGTCATCAATCTCACGTACACCTTCCTCACGGCCAGGCCTGCAACCTTTGACAGCGCATTGGGCACCTTCAGTGCCTTCAACACGCAGCAGAAAGCGCAGGCCGTACTGGCAATGCAGTCCTGGGCCGATGTCGCCAAGGTCTCGTTTACCCAAGCGGCTTCCGGCGGCGATGGACACATGACGTTCGGCAACTACAGCGATGGCAGCAGCGGTGGAGCGGCATTTGCCTACCTGCCAAGCGGCAACAGCCGTTACGACGGTCAGTCCTGGTACCTCACCAGCAACGCCTACACGGTCAACAAAACGCCGGACAACGGTAACTATGGCCGTCAGACGCTGACCCACGAAATCGGTCACTCCCTCGGTCTGTCGCATCCTGGCGATTACAACGCGGGTGAAGGCAATCCGACCTATAACGATGTGTCGTACGCCGAAGACACGCGTGGCTATAGCGTGATGAGCTATTGGAGTGAGTCCAATACCGATCAGAGTTTCATCAAGGGCGGAACGCCGGTCTACTCGTCGGCACCGCTGATGGACGACATCGCGGCGATCCAGCAACTCTATGGCGCCAACATGAGCACCCGGGCCGGCGACACGGTGTACGGGTTCAACTCCAATGCCGGACGCGATTTCTACACGGCAACGTCTGCGTCGTCCAAAGTGGTGTTCTCGGTGTGGGATGGTGGCGGCAAGGACACACTGGATTTCTCCGGCTTTACTCAGAATCAGAAAATCAACCTTAACGAAGCGTCGTTTTCCGACGTCGGTGGCATGG
The DNA here is from genome assembly GCF_014358015.1 of Pseudomonas triticifolii. GTDB lineage: Bacteria > Pseudomonadota > Gammaproteobacteria > Pseudomonadales > Pseudomonadaceae > Aquipseudomonas > Aquipseudomonas triticifolii. The sequence continues at coordinate 53,039 of NZ_JACONV010000014.1, forward strand.
TCGGCAACGTATCCATCGCCAAAGGCGTGCTGATCGAGAACGCTATTGGTGGTTCGGGCAACGACCTATTGATGGGTAACGCCGCAGCCAACAACCTCAAGGGCGGTGCTGGCAACGACATCATCTATGGCGCAGGAGGGGCTGATACCCTGACGGGCGGAGCCGGTGCGGATATCTTTGTGTTCGCGGCTGCTTCGGATTCCAGTCGGGCAGCGCAGGACACCATCCTCGACTTCGTCAGCGGTCAGGACAAGATTGATGTCTCGGCTATTTCTTCGTTGACGTCGTTGCAATTCGTCAACAGCTTCAGCGGTCATGCTGGCGAGGCAATCCTGAGCTACAACCAGGCGAGCAATGCCGGTAGTCTTGCGATTGATTTCGCAGGTCTGGGGCAGAGCGACTTCCAGATCACTTTGGTAGGTCAGGCTGTCGTGACGGACATCGTGGTTTAACCTGCATGTTTGTGGAGGGCTCGGTCGAGCTCTCCACAACGCTGGATGTATCCCTCATGAAGATTCATACCTTTTTATACAGGCTGTCGATGATGTTGATCCTGTCGACAGGCATTTGTGGAGTTGCTATCGCCATGAGTCTGAAGCTGCCAAGCCCTGCCGAGTTGAGTGGCACGTGGCGTTTGTTCACCAGCGATCAAAGGCAAGTGGCTTGTGAGTTGTCTCTGAACGCCGACGAGCCAGCGTCGGTTGGCAATCCGGACTGTGCGACACGCTGGCTCAAGGAGACGCCCACCGGCTGGGTGCCGACGCCTGATGGGCTGGCACTGATCGGTAAGGACGGCACTGGCCTCATCCATTTCAATCGTCTGAGCGAGCGGCTGTATCAGGCACGCTTGCCCGGTGGAGAACAGCTCAACCTCGAACGCGTAGCTGAGTGAAGCTCGTCAATCAGCCTGAGCAAAACGCGTCAGGCTGAACGCCGAGAGGTCCACATCGCTATGGCCTGTGATGCATCGTTGCGCCAGCGCCAGCCCCAGGCCCGCCGAATGCTTGAAACCGTGCCCAGAGCAGGCAGACACCACGGTCACGTTCTTCAGATGGGGATGATCATCAATGATGAAGTGGCAGTCCGGCGTCACGGTGTAGGCGCAGACAGACGACTTGAGCACCTCAGGCTTGAGGCCTGCGACCTTGCCCTGTACCTGTGTGCGGAACATGTCCTGCTCTTCCTCGGCGCTGATGGTGCGATTCAGCGCTGCGGGCGATGAGCTGGCTATATATTGCTCGGTGGCGATCTTCATGCTGCCTTCGCCGGGCTGCGGCGGGAAGCCGTAACTGATGTCTACGTCGCCCGGGCCGTGGGTCATGATGAAACTGGGCGACACCGGTGCGAAGACGGCGTTTTCCTGCAGCTCGAACCAGAACAGCTTTTGCCGGCACACCCGAAGCAGATCCGTGAAGGGTGCGCCCAGCAACTCTGACGACCACATGCCTGCGCTGACGATGACCTTGTCGGCGAGGATTGAGCCTTGTTGGGTGGTGATGCGCACTCGCTGGCCTTCTGATTGCAGGCGAGTCACGGTCTCGTTCGTGTGCACGCGAGCGCCCAGTTGGCTGGCCAGTTGCAGTTGTACGGCGATGCAGCGCTCGGGCCGCACGAATCCACCGTCGGGCTCGAAGTAACCGATTGCGGTATCCAGAACCGGACTGAATTGCGGGAAGCGCTCGCGGATGGCGCCTGCCGACAGCACTTCGTGCTCAACGCCGTAGGCTTTGGCCAGCGCTATCGTCTTGTGAGTGAAGTCTTCGGGGTCGTCAGCGGCGTAGGTGGGGCTGGAGGTCATGACCAGCACGCCGCATTGTTCGAACAGAGACACACCAGACAATGCCTCGAGTTCACGCCAGATACGATGCGAATCCCTCACCAGCGGCACATACTGCGGGCCTTCGCCGACGGCCAGACGCGTGATGCGCGTATCGCCGTGACTGGATCCCTGCGTGTGGGGCGGTGCATGGCGGTCAACACCCATCACATCGACGCCGGCTTTTGCCAGCTGATAAAGAGTGGCCGCGCCCATGGCCCCAAGGCCAATGACGGCCACTTCACACCGTTGCTCCATCGACAGATCGCCTTGCAAAATACGCTATTTCACGTGGATGCCTGCCGGGTGGCAATAGCCAGTTTCATCTAAGGATAGCTCCGCTGTGTCGAAAGGCTGATTCCGGGTGCGGATGGCGTGGGCATTGAAGAATTGGGCTTGCGCTTATGGCGGGTTTTGAGGTCGGGATTTGACAAAAAGTTGTCCACGGAAATCGTGGGTATGTCTGTGGGTAACTTTTTGAAACCCTTGTTCTGCGTGGCCTGTGGCGTTGTGGTTATTTTGTGAACAGCCTCTGGGTTGCGCCTCAACGATGCTGTTTCTTCTTTGCAAAATAGCGGGTTTGCACGCGACTGCACGCACAAAACGGAAATTTTTTTCGAGGCAGCATTCATTTCACGACAACCCGTCTTACCCGAATACTTTGCGAGCGCCCACAAAAAAGCGGCGCGCTCTTCACAGGGCGCGCCGCTTTGCGTTCAACCGGGTTCAGCGGTCAGACGATCGGTTGCTCACTCCATTCGCCATTGACCAGGCGACGCAGGCCCAGCGGATTGGCGTTTTGCAGGGCAGGCGGCAACAGGCTGTCAGCCTGGTTCTGATAGCAGACCGGGCGCAGGAAGCGGTCGATGGCCAGCGTGCCTACTGAAGTGCCCCGCGCATCCGATGTAGCCGGGTAGGGGCCGCCATGAACCATGGCTTCGCACACTTCAACGCCGGTCGGGTAGCCGTTGACCAGAATGCGACCGACTTTCTCTTCCAGCAGCGGTTGCAGCCAGCTGTATTGAGTCAGGTCGGCAGGTTCACCAATCAGGGTTGCCGTGAGTTGACCACGCAGCGCCAGCAGCGCTTCTTTTAGTTGCGCGTCGTCCGCGACTTCGATCACCAGCGTGGTCGGGCCGAAGACTTCTTCCTGCAACAGCTGGTCGCCGTTGAGCAACAGGCTGACGTCCGCCTTGAACAGCTGCGCCTGAGCCTGTTTGCCTTTCTGCGGTTTGCCGGCCAGATGAGTGACACCCGGATGCGACAGCAGGTGCTCGACGCCTTTGCTGTAGCTGCGCAGACCACCGGCATTGAGCATGGTCTGTGGTGCCTGGCTGCCCATCTGCTCGGTCAGTTGTTCGAGGAAGGACGAGAACGCCGGGGAGCGCAGGCCGATCACCACGCCAGGGTTGGTACAGAACTGACCTGCGCCCATCACGACCGAGGCCGCGAGTTCCTTGGCGACGGTTTCGCCACGTGCTGTCAAAGCGCCCGGCAGAAGCACAACCGGGTTGATGCTCGACATTTCGGCAAAGACCGGGATCGGCTGCGCGCGCTCTGCAGCCATTTTGCACAGGGCGTTGCCGCCGTTCAGCGAGCCGGTGAAGCCGACGGCCTGAATGGCAGGGTGCTTGACCAGGCCTTCGCCTACGCCGTTGCCGAAGATCATGTTGAACACGCCTTTTGGCATCTGGGTGCGTTCAGCGGCACGAATGATTGCGCTGGCGACCAGATCGGCCGTGGCCATGTGACCGCTGTGGGCCTTGAACACCACCGGGCAACCGGCGGCCAGCGCTGCGGCGGTATCGCCACCGGCTGTGGAGAAGGCCAGCGGGAAGTTACTGGCACCGAACACGGCTACCGGGCCGACGCCGATGCGGTATTGGCGCAGGTCAACGCGCGGCAGTGGCTTGCGGTCCGGCAGGGCCTGGTCGATGCGTGCACCGACGAAGTCGCCACGGCGCAGCACTTTGGCGAACAGGCGCATCTGGCCACTGGTACGGCCGCGCTCACCTTGAATGCGCATTTGCGGCAGAGCGGTTTCCCGGCAGACGACTGCGACGAAGTCGTCACCCAACTGATCCAGTTCGTCGGCAATGGCGTCGAGAAACTCGGCGCGGCGGGCCGGGCTCAGTTGACGGTATTCAGGGAAAGCGTTTTTGGCAGCCAGTGCCGCGGCATCGATTTCGCCGTCGGTGGCTTGATGAAAGCTGTACGGCAGTTCCTCGCCCGTCGTGGCATCCAGGCTTTTTTGCAGGCTTTGGCCCAGTGCGCTGCGGCCGCCAGCGATGAAGTTCTGGCCGAGAATGTTAGGCATCGGTATCTCCTGTTGTTTTGAAGGTGGAGGCGGGCACCGTTTGCGTGGGCCTTGCGCTCCTTATGGGTTGCCGAGTTGCTTTACGGTATTCGGGGTTTGCTGGCGGTGCTGAAGCAGGCCAGCCATCCAGCTTCTGGAAAGTCGGCAGTCATCGTACAACTTGAATCGCTGCCGATGCAACTGCCGGGCAGCGTTTGCCCGGCTACGTGGCTCGCCTGCCGTGCTGCTGCTCTTTATAGACCTTCAGCACGCTTGAGCCAGAATAATGGGCCGTGGTTATGACCCTTTCAGGTGCTCCAATGCGTCAAGCACCTGACGAAGTGCCTTGCTGACCGGTTTGTCCTGCCGCAGAACGATGCCCAGTGTGCGGCTCAAGCCCGGCGTCAGTGCGTGCACCTGCAAGCCGCGTCGGTGATGGACCGCCGCGACCGACATCCGCGGCACGATGCTGTAGCCCAGCCCGGCCGCAACCATCTCCTTGATGGCTTCGATGCTGCCCAGCTCCATGACCGGCTTGACGCGAATTCCGGCCTTCAGATACCACTCGTTGATCAGCAGGCGCGTGCTGCTCCCGGCTTCGAAGACCACCAACGGTAATTCGCTCAACTGTGCGGGCGTTATCTCGCGGGGCATGGGCTGGTAGCTGTCGGCGAAAATCGCTACGAATTCGTCGTCGAGCAAAGGCGTGACGCAGAGGCTGCGACCTGAGGCAGGCAGCGTCACCAATGCCAGATCCAGCCGGTTTTCTTCAACGGCCTTGAGAATGCCGTCGGTGTTGCCGGTGCTGACCCGTACGTCCAGCTGTGCGAAGCGTCGACGTAACGTCTGCAATACCGGCGGCAGCAAATGAATGCAGGCCGTGGCGCCCGTACCGATGGCGACTTGCCCGGCAATGCCTTCGGCATGACTGGATAACTCAAGCAACGCCTCTTCGACCACGGCATCAATGCGCGAAATGTGCCCCAGCAACGCTTCGCCAGCCGAGGTGGGTTTGAGGCGTTTGCCCACGCGCTCGATCAGACGCAAGTTGAGGTGATCCTCCAGTTGCCGGATTTGCAGGCTCACGGCGGGCTGGGTCAGGTGCAAGCGTTCGGCTGCGGCCGAAAAGCTGCCATGGGCGATGACCAGCGAAAAGGTGTGCAAGTGGTTGAGGTTCAGTCGGCGCATGGCAAAGTATTTCTTATGCTAAGGATGATTAATCATAGCTTTTTTAATAATGGCGCTGGACGCATCATTGCAGTCATTCACAAACACCCGCCAAGAGCTTTTCCATGACGACCTTTATCCTGCGCGACGCCTGCGATGACGATATGCCCGCCATTCAGGTGATCTATGCCCAGCATGTGCTGCATGGCATTTCCAGCTTCGAGCTTGAACCGCCCAGCGTTGAAGAGTTGCTGCGACGTCGCTCGCTGGTCCTTGAGAACGGCCTGCCTTACCGAGTCGCCGAGCGCGCGGGCGAGCTGGTCGGGTACGGCTACGTCACGCCTTACCGGCCTCGTCCGGGTTATCGCTTCACCGTGGAAGACTCTGTGTATGTTCGCGATGGAATGGGCGGCCTGGGTATCGGTCGGGCGCTGCTGGGCGATCTGGTCCGGTACTGTGAGCAGGGCGGCTGGAGGCAGATGATTGCAGTGATCGGCAGCAGCGAAAATGCCGCTTCGATTCGCCTGCATGAAAGCCTTGGGTTTCACCGGGCTGGCGTGTTCGAGTCGGTCGGGTTCAAGCACGGTCGTTGGGTGGATACTGTGCTGATGCAGCGGGCGTTGGGTGATGGTGCGTCGACGGCACCTGCCGAACGCACAGTCTGACCGACCATGAGCAGCCCGATTTTGCCCCGGCTCGTCGCTTTCAGGCTGGGCTGCGCACAGCTGATCCTCTGGGGCACCACATTTTACCTGCCGGGCGCATTTGGTAATGCCATCGCCCAGGATATGGGTTGGAGCGGGCAGCAGGTGTTTTCCGGGCTGTCGGTGGCGCTGTTGGTCATGGGGATTGTGTCTCCCGTCGTTTCATGGCTGATCCAGCGCCTGGGCGCCCGTCAGGTGTTGCAGTTGGGCAGCCTGCTCGCCGCCTTGGGGTGCTGCGTGCTGGCCGTATGCGAACGCCCGTCGATCTGGCTTCTTGGCTGGGCGGTGTTGGGCGTCGGCATGCGCCTGTCGCTTTACGACGCGCTGTTTGCTGCGCTCGCAGGCTTGATCGGCGCACGCTCCCGACCGCTGATGGTCCAGATCACCCTGTTGGGCGGTTTGGCCTCGGCCGTGTTCTGGCCATTGGGGCATGCCTTGCTGGATGCGCTGGGCTGGCGCAGCGCGGTGGCGCTGTATGCCTGTTTCGCGCTGCTGGGCGGTCTGCTGATGAGTGGCTTGCCCGATGCGCCCGTCTCTGTTCTGAAAAACGACCATGAAGTGCCCGGACCTGATGGGACGACAGGCTGGTTGCGCCCGTTGGGTTACGCCTTGGGCATGACACTGATCGGTTTCATGTCGGCCGGGTTGTCAGCCCATTTGCCCGCATTGCTCACAGGTCTTGGCGTGCCTGTGGGCTGGGTCGCGTTATGGGGAGTCGGGCAGACCTGTGCTCGGCTGATGAGCCGGCTCATGGGGCAAGGACTGCCGGCGTTGCGGTTGAACGTCTGGGTAGGGGCCGGGTTGGTGCTGTGTTTCGTCATGGCGCTATACAGTCATGCAATGGCTGTACTGGCTTGCCTGTTTATCTTCTTTTATGGCGCCATGAATGGGTTGGGCACGCTGCTGCGTGCCAGTCTGCCGTTCGAGCTGTTCGCGCATCATCACTATGCGCGGTTGCAGGGGCGTCTGTTGGCACCAGGCTTCGTGCTTTCGGCGGCTGCGCCCTGGTTTTATGCCTGGGTACAACAGGTGGCGGGTGACTGCGGATTGTTGTGGTTATCCCTCGGGATCAGTTGCGTCGCGCTGTTGCTGGCGCTGATTCTGCAACGTCACTGCTGCGTCAGGCGCGCGGTGCCGATTTGACCTCGTACGCACACTTGTCAATGCCGTTGCCAGGTTCAGCCTGAGTGGGTAGGGTACGCGGCTGTTGAAGAAGGAACCTCATATGACACAGCAACCCCCTGGGGAAACGGGCGCGGTTGTCACCCGGCAACGGCGTGCGCCAAAAGGTGAAAAACGTCGCGAAGAACTGCTCGATGCGGCCTTGCAGGTGTTTTCGCTGGAAGGTTATACCGGCGCTTCGGTCGCAAAAGTGGCAGCCATCGTCGGGATCTCCGTCGCAGGGCTGTTGCACCACTTTCCCAGCAAAATCTCTCTGCTGATGGGCGTGCTCCAGCGCCGCGACGAGGTCAATGGACGAATCGCAGCCGAAGTGCGTACCGAAGAAAACACGTTGACCGGCCTGCTTGGTGGTTTGCAGGCGATCAATCGCTCGAATGCGACTGCGCCCGGCGTCGTGCGCGCCTTCTCGATCCTGAATACCGAAAGCCTGCTCGACAACCAGCCTGCCTACGAATGGTTTCAAACGCGTTACGAGCGCATACACGCGCACCTGCTGAAGCAGTTTTCGGAATTGGTAGAGCGTGGCGAGGTGAGGGCGGATGTGGACCTGGATGTGTTGATCCAGCAGATCCTGTCGATGATGGACGGTTTGCAGATCCAGTGGTTGCGCTTTCCCGAGCGGGTGGATCTGGTCAAGAGTTTCGATGCCTACATTGCGCAGGTCGATGCAGCAGTAAGGGCTCGTCCTTGAGCCTGGTTCTGTCCGTGGTTCAGTCAGTCACTGCGTGAGCGCTTACTCGCTGGTTTGATCGAACACGCCGCCGGTCTTGACCGGTGGCTTCTCGACGTTCACCGAGTTCAGCGCTGAACGTGGCAGCGGGTTACTGGTGGTCGTCGACAGTTCCTGGCGGAACGAGTTGGTCAGTTTGGCGTTAAGGCGAATGTCCTGCGACGAACCACCCAGCGACAGGTTGAAGGTGTCGGCGTCGACTACCCACTGATTGGTCTTGGTGTCGAAGTAGGCCAGCGAGCGATCGTTGAGCTCGATGGTCACGCGCTTGCTTTCACCCGGCTTGAGGAACACCTTTTTGTAGCCTTTGAGTTCCTTGATCGGGCGCTCGACTTTCGGGTTCTGCTGACCGACGTACAGCTGTGCCACTTCCGAGCCGCCCACCTTGCCGGTGTTGGTCAGGTCAAACGAGACCTTGATCGGCGTGTTGCCCACCGCAACGCCCGGCGTCACGCTGATATTGCTGTAACCGAAGGTGGTGTACGACAGGCCATAGCCGAACGGATACAGCGGCTTGATGCCTTTCTTCTCGTAGCCGCGATAACCCAGCATCAGGTCATCCTTGTAGCTCATTTCGGCCAGCGAGTTCTGGTTGTCGAATTTCGGGAAGGTCGCGTAGATCGGGTTGTCTTCGATGTTGCGTTCGATACTGATCGGCAGCTTGCCCGACGGGTTGACCTTGCCGAACAGAATCTCGGCCAGGGCCTGACCACCGTTCTGCCCAGGATAGAAGGCATGCAGCGCTGCCGGAACCTGATCGATCCAGTCGCTCATTTTCAGACCTGTGCCACCGAACATGGTGACGACGGTGTTCGGGTTGACCTTGGCGATGCTCTGGATCAACTGGTTCTGGTATTCAGGCAGATCGAAGCTGTGGTCGAAACCTTCACCTTCGTATTCGTTGCTGTTACCTACTGCCACCACGACCGCGTCGTAGGCCGACAGATCCTGTGGCGCGTTCAGCGACGCCCAGCTCATCTGTACGCCCACCAAACCGCCCATGGTCGACAGGTAGCCGGCACGGCGCGAGTATTCCAGCTTCACGTCATAAGACTGGCCTGCTTCGAGGCTGATCTTGGCGAACTCAGGAATGGTGGGCGGAATGCTGTTGCCCGGCAGTGGCTTGCCTTCACCGTTGTCGATGATCTTCTTGCCATTAACCCACAGACGCACTGCGCCGTCGGCACGAACCTTGAACACCTGCTCGCCGCTTTCGGTCGGGGTGATCTTGCCGGTGTAACGAATCGAGGTCGAAGAGGTGTCGCCGTTGAGCGAACCTGCGGTCGAGCCTTTGCTGGTGTATGGGTCGGAGCCTGAGGTGTTGCTTTCGAACGGCAGGTCCTTGTCGTTGGCCCAGTCCAGGTCGACGTGTTTTTCAGTACGGGTCACAGCCGCGTCGCCAGACCAGTCGGCGTTGCTGAAGTACTCGACTTTCATGCCCTGCGTGTCTTTACCCGTCTGGTCAGTGCTGCTCCAGGCCGTGGTGCTCGGGTCCAGCGACAGGCCATCGATGAACTCGACCTTGGTGTTGGGCGCCATCTGCTGCAGGCCGCTCAACTCGCTGATGTAATGGCTGGCCATGACATTGGCGCTGCCGAAGCCGGTAGGTGGCGCGTATTTGGCCAGGTTGCCGACCACCGCGATGCGCTTGGCTTTTTGCTTGTCCAGCGGCAGCAGGTTGTTTTGGTTCTTGAGCAGCACGATGCCTTCGCGGGCAGCGTTCAGTGCGACCTTGTTGCTGGTTGCGCTGTTCATGTTGTGCACGGTCGACGGGGTTTTACTGTCGAACTTGTACAGATAGATCTGCTTGAGGATGCGACGAACCTTGTCGTCGATGGTCGCAGCGCTGAGCTCGCCGCTGTCCAGGTAAGGCTTGAGCACCTTACTGTTCATCTGGTAGCCCATCATGTCCAGGTCGGTGCCAGCCTGAGCAGCGTTCAAGCCATGTACCACGGCGTTGTAGTCGCTCTGCACGAAGCCCTTGTAGCCCCATTCCTTCTTCAGGATCTGGCGAATCAAGTGGTCACTTTCGCAAGCGAAGTCGCCGTTTACCTTCTGGAACGCACACATCATCATCGCGACGTTGCCGTTCTTCGATGCGGACTCGAAGGCAGGCAGCGACATCTCACGCAGTACGCGTTCGCTCATGATCTGGTCGAGGTTGAAACGGTTGCTTTCCTGGTCGTTGGCCGCGTAGTGCTTGGCGTTGGCCCACACACCGCGAGACTGGATACCATTGATCACGCCCGGTGCCAGGCTGGCGCCGAGAAACGGGTCTTCACCGGAGAGGTATTCGAACGCACGGCCGCCATAAGGCATGCGGTACAGATTGACGCCTGGACCTGTGACGAACTGGTAGCCGCCGATGGCAGTGTCATAACCCAACGCTCGGCCCAGATCGATTGCGCGACGTGGGTTCCAGGTGGCTGCCAGGTTAGGGCCGGACGGATAGACCACGCCCTGTGCGTTGCCTTCGCTGGTGTAACGCACACCCACGCCACCGTCAGCGCCGTGGATCTGCGGAACGCCGTAGTTGGAAAGGGGTTTCACATCCCAGCCACCGGTACCGCCGATGTAGGTCAGCTTCTCTTCCTGGGTCATCTTGTCCAGGGTTTTTTGTGCGGCTTTCTCAGCACGGTCTTCGCGTGCCTGCAGCGTGGAAGCATCAGCGGCATGGACCTGCGACACGGCCAGTGCCAGCAAGGCCAGTGCGGAATGTGCACCCATCATCTTTCGTTTGTTCATACGGCTCTCCAACGACTTTCTAATTAAAAAAACTGCCGACACACAGGCACTCGATTGAGCGCGTGTCTGTTTTGTTTTATTCAGGCAACAGCTATCCGCTATCGCGTCTTATCCCGGTGTTACGGGATGCGATTCAGGGATGTTTAAATAAGTTTCTACTGTTTTTTATTGTGGTTTTTATTACGAAGAGTGACATCAATGAGCTACTAGTTGATGGCACTTTGAATTCGCAAAGCGTTACAATTAAGTCGAAAATCGAGCGTGATTGTCAAATAAAAGCGTATTTTTCTTGATTTCGGTGTTTTTTCTTTACAATTTAGGAACTCTTCTTAAACCTACTGGTCGATGGGTTTAAGATTTTTCAGGTGCGCACGTTGGCCTCGGATTTTCGAGGTGGTGGCAGTTGTTGGTTTTTCACTCGTGACCCCTATGGCCCTCTTTGTTGTGGGCTTATTATTTTATTCAGTGGAGTATTAGTTATGAAGTTGTCCAGTATGGCAGCAGGCGTTATTGCGGGTCTGGCACTAAGCAGTGCTGTTTTTGCTGCCGAATCGACTGACGCCGATGCGACTTCCGGGACCAGTGATTCGACCGTCATGACCCAGACCACAGACGCCAAGGCAGCGCAGCAGCAGAAAACCGAAACCACAAAAGGTGGTCGCCCGCAGAACACTTCTCCTCAGAAGTAGTCAAACCTGCCGTTTGATGCCTCTGACCACGGCGCTCCCTGCTCTTTTTTAGGCAGGCGAGGGCCGTGAATCTGTCCCTTCGATGCAGTAGATGTCCTCGCCCATGTCTTCATTTCCCGTTGATGCCTCCCAAATACTGATTCCCGATGCAGGTCAGGTGTGCGCCTGGCTGACGGAAAATGCGGGTCTCAAACTGCAGGATCTGGAGCGTGCACAACGCTTGCAGCAAGAGTCTGAAGGCACTGAACTGCTGGGTCTGCTGACGCGTCTGGGACTGGTATCCGAATTCGAGCTGGCGCGGGCCTGGGCCGCGCTGCTGCAAGCCCCTTTATTGATGGCCGACGCGCTGCCGCCGCTCCTGGATCCGCTGCCCCCCTTGACCGAACGCTTCATGCGTCACTATCAGGTGGTGCCAGTCAGTTGGAGTGAAGAGGGTGTGCAGGTGCTGAGCGCCAACCCTTCTGTGCTTTACCCGTTTCAGGCCATCGCATACGCCTGCGAAGTGCCTGTGCAGGTGGCGATCGGCCCTCGCAACGAAGTGGAAACGCTGATCGAGCGCTATTACGGTCAGGGGCGTTCGGCCATGGGCACGTTGATCGAAAACCTTGACGACGAAGGCGGCTCGCTCGAAGACATCGAGCACCTCAAGGACCTGGCGTCCGAGGCCCCGGTGATTCGTCTGGTCAACCTGATTCTGCAGCGCGCCGTCGAGCAGCGCGCATCCGACATTCATATCGAGCCGTTCGAAAGCCAGCTCAAGGTTCGTTACCGCATCGACGGGGTGCTGCACGAGGCCGAAGCGCCGCCGTCCAGTTCTTCGGCGGCGGTGATTTCCCGCGTGAAGATCATGGCCCGGCTGGACATCGCCGAGCGCCGCCTGCCACAGGACGGGCGGATCATGCTGCGAATCCAGGGCAAGGAACTGGACCTGCGGGTTTCTACCGTGCCGACCAGTTTTGGCGAGTCAGTGGTGATGCGTCTGCTGGACCGTCAGACCATTGATTTCGACTTTCCAAGCCTTGGGTTCGACGGCGAACGTCTGGATGATTTTCTCGACGTGCTCGAACGGCCGCACGGCATTCTGCTGGTCACCGGCCCTACCGGTTCCGGCAAGACCACCACGCTTTATACCGCACTGTCTCGGCTCAATACCGCCGAACGCAAGATCATCACCGTTGAAGACCCGGTGGAGTATCAGCTCGAAGGCATCAACCAGATTCAGGTCAAGCCTTCCATCGGCCTGGACTTCGCAGGTGCCTTGCGCTCCATCGTGCGCCAGGACCCGGACGTGATCATGATCGGTGAGATGCGCGACCTTGAAACCTGCCGCATCGCCATTCAGTCCTCGCTGACCGGTCACCTGGTACTGTCCACGCTGCACACCAACAGTGCCGCCGCGAGTATTACCCGTCTGCTGGACATGGGCGTGGAAAGCTACCTGATTGCCTCGACCGTCAACGGCATCCTGGCTCAGCGTCTGGTACGCCGTCTGGACCCCGAGACCCGCGAGGCCTTCGATGCGCCACCTGAGTTGATCGCTGAGCACGGCCTTGATCGGTTCACGGATGAGCGCCCGATCCGCCTCTATCGGCCGCGTGCGGATGCACCGGGCGCAGGTTATCGCGGGCGCAGTGCAATCACCGAATTGCTGGTCATGAATGAAGAGCTGCGCAGCCTGCTCATGCGTCATGCCGATGCGTCCACGCTGGAAGAGGCGGCCCGTCGCGGCGGCTTGCGAACCCTGCATGAAGAGGGGTTGCGTCAGGCAGTGGCCGGCGTCACGTCGCTTGAAGAAGTGCTGCGCGTTACCCGGGGCGAAGGCACGTGAGCCTGTTCAAGTACCGCGCGCTCGACGCCCAGGGCGTTCAGCAGAACGGCACGCTGGAAGCTCGCGATCAGGACGCTGCCGTGGCGGCACTGCACAAGCGCGGCCTGATGGTCTTGCAGATCGACAGCGCCAGTCTGGGCGGGCTGCGACGGGCACTGGGCAGTGGTTTGCTCAACGGCGCAGCGCTGGTCAGTTTCACCCAGCAACTGGCGACTTTGCTGGGAGCAGGGCAACCGTTGGAACGATCTCTTGGAATTCTGCTCAAACAGCCTGGACAACCGCAGACCAAGGCGCTGATCGAGCGCATTCGCGAGCAGGTCAAGGCCGGTAAGCCGCTGTCGGTGGCGCTGGAAGAAGAGGGCAGCCAGTTTTCGCCGCTGTACATCAGCATGGTGCGTGCGGGAGAAGCCGGTGGCGCACTGGAAAGTACCTTGCGCCAGTTGAGCGATTACCTGGAGCGCAGCCAGTTGCTGCGCGGCGAGGTGATCAATGCGTTGATTTATCCTGCGTTTCTGGTGGTCGGCGTACTGGGCTCGCTGGCCCTGCTGCTGGCCTACGTAGTGCCGCAGTTCGTACCGATCTTCAAGGACCTCGGGGTGCCAATCCCGTTGATCACCGAGGTGATTCTGGACCTCGGACAATTTCTCGGTGATTACGGCCTGGCCGTATTCGCTGGCCTGATCGTAATGATCTGGGGGCTGGTCATTGCCATGCGCGATCCACAGCGGCGCGAACGCCATGATCGGCGCGTGCTGGGTATTCGGGTCATCGGCCCGTTGCTGCAGCGCATCGAGGCGGCGCGTCTGACCCGCACGCTGGGCACGCTCTTGAGCAATGGCGTTGCCTTGTTGCAGGCACTGGTGATTGCCCGGCAGGTCTGTACCAACCGTGCGCTGCAAGCGCAGGTGGCGCAGGCCGCCGAGTCGGTCAAAGGCGGAGGCACATTGGCCAGTGCCTTTGGCGCGCAGCCGCTGCTACCGGATCTGGCCCTGCAAATGATCGAGGTCGGTGAACAGGCCGGCGAACTGGACAGCATGCTGCTCAAGGTGGCCGATGTCTTTGACGTCGAGGCCAAGCGCGGCATTGACCGCATGCTGGCAGCACTGGTCCCGGCACTGACTGTTGTGATGGCAGGCATGGTCGCGGTGATCATGCTGGCGATCATGCTTCCGCTGATGAGCCTGACCAGCAACATCTGAATCCATGAACGAGGACACCATCCCGATGAGTTTTAGCCGTACACGCTTCACCCTCGCGCGCCGACAAAGCGGCTTTACCTTGCTGGAAATGCTCGCGGTCATCGTGCTGCTGGGCATCGTGGCGACCATCGTTGTGCGCCAGGTGGGCGGCAACGTCGACAAGGGCAAATACGGTGCGGGCAAGGCGCAATTGGCGAGCCTGGGCATGAAGATTGAAAGCTATGCGCTGGATGTCGGCTCGCCGCCCAAGACGCTGCAGCAATTAACCGACAAGCCTGGCAACGCCGCTGGCTGGAATGGCCCGTACGCCAAGCCTTCGGACCTCAAGGATCCGTTCGGCCATGCATTCGGCTATCGCTTCCCGGGCCAGCATGGCAGCTTCGACCTGATTTTCTACGGTCAGGATGGCCAGCCAGGTGGCGAAGGTTACAGCGCTGATCTGGGCAACTGGGAGTAATCCTCGAATGAAAGCGCCTGTTGCAAGCCGTGGTTTTACCCTGATGGAAATGCTGGTGGTGCTGGTGTTGATGAGCATCGCTGTCGGTCTGGTGGGGTTTGGTCTGCAACAGGGGTTGAGCGCTGCCAAGGAGCGTCGCGCGGTGGGTGACATGGTCGAAGCCCTGCGCGCGACGCGGGTGCGCGCCATCGTGACCGGTCAGCCGGCACGGACCGAATTCGACTTGCGTCATCTGAGTTTCAAGGCGCCCGGCAAACGTAAGCAGCATTGGCCAGATAGCCTGCAGGTCACGATGCAGACCGCCTCGGATCTGGGGTCGGCAGTGGAGTTCTATCCCGACGGTGGTTCCAGCGGTGGCAACGTGCTGGTGGCCGATGGCGACAGACGCTGGCGGATCGACATTGGCTGGCTGACGGGCAGCGTCCAGGTCCGGTCGTTGTAATGAAACCCTCACAGTCGGGATTCACGCTGTTGGAGATGCTCGCCGCGCTGACGGTCATGGCCGTGTGCAGTGGCGTCTTGCTGGTCGCGTTCGGGCAGAGCGCGCGTTCGCTGCAACAGGTCTCGCGCAGCGACCGATTGAGCCTGGCGGCCCGCACCGTGTTCGATCAGGAAAGCAGCGGCGTGCTTGAAAGCGGTTCGCGACAAGGGCGGGTGGCCGGTATCGACTGGAATCTAGAGATCCGGCAGGTGTCGGGCAGCAACGATCAGAGCAGGCTGTTTCGCCTTGACCTGACACTGGAAGAACACCAGCGCCGCGCGCAGTTCAGTACCTTGCGGCTGCGCGGTGCGGTGACCGGTGCCGGGTCTTGATGGGCCGACAGCGCGGCTTCACCCTGCTCGAAGTCTTGCTGGTGATCACCCTTTTGGGCGTGCTGCTGGTGCTGGTTGCCGGTGCCTTGCTGGGTGCCAATCGGGCCGTGCTCAAGGCTGAGCGCTACACCGTGAGTCTGGATGAAACGCGTGCCGCACAGGCGTTCTTGCGTTCATCCATCAGTCAGGCGTTGCCGTTGGACACGTCCTCCGAGGATGACGCCAACAGCGGTTTTTTCGAAGGCTCTGCACAGCGTCTGCGCTTTGTTGCGACGTTGCCGGGGGAGTTGGGGGGTGGGATTCATGTGCATACCCTGGGACTGAGCGGTCCCGAGGGCAAGCGCGACTTGCAGGTTGAGTTCGCGCGGATAAAAACCTCGGCAAACGGCATTGCACTTGAACCGTGGGGCGACCCTCAGGTGTTGCTGCATAACGTTGAAACACTGACTTTCAGCTATCGCGGACTGAACCCCAAAGGCAAGCCGACCGGGTGGATGGCGCAGTGGCCCTGGCCGACGCGTCTGCCTGGCGCTGTGCGGATCGATGCACAGGTCAAGGGATCGATCCCTTGGGTCAGTGAAGTGGTGGCTCTGCGGCTGGATCTTTCCGGCGGGGCGGGCGGCCAATGAGTTGTGTTCACACGCGTCAGCAGGGCGTGGCGCTGTTGGTGGTGCTCTGGGTTCTGGCCCTGCTGAGCCTGCTGCTTGGCGGACTGGCCGGCTGGGTGCAACTGGAGAGTCGTCAGGCGCTCTGGCTGCGCCAGCACACCCAGGCACTGCTGGCCGCTGAAGGTGGCCTGAACATAGCGGTACAGGGTTTGCTTGATCCTGCGCAGCGCAAGCGCTGGGTAGCCGATGGGCGAGCGATTGGTCTGCGTTTCGATGACACGCAACTGCTGGTCAGCGTGCGCAGCGAGCGGGGCAAGCTGGACCTCAACAGTGCGCCGGCCACTGATGTTGCCCGTTTGTTGCAGGCTTGCGGCGCGGGCAAAGGACAGGCCAGTGGCATCGCGCAGGCGCTGGAAGCGCAGCGCGATAACGGTCAGTCACCGTTGCGGGTTGTTGAAGAGGTGCGTCAGCTGCCTGGCATGACCCAGGCGTTGTACGCCCGGCTGTTGCCGGAAGTGACTTTATGGAGCGGGCTGGACCGGCCCGATCCTGCGTTTGCATCGGCGCTGTTGCGTCGGGCGCTGAATTTGCCGAACCAGAGCGCGGTGGGGGCCGATGCCGGTGAGGTGCTGGCCATCGACAGCCGCGCAGAACGACCGGGCGGCGTTGTCGCCCTGTTACAGACCATTGTTTTATTGAGCCCATCGGAGGGAGGCGCACAGCCCTATCGGGTATTGCGTTGGCAAGAATGAATGCATCCGTTTCAGCACGTCTGGCACCGCTGATCGCGTTACGCGACCGGGTCGTCCAGCAATGGCGTGGCAGTCTGGGGCAACAGGCCTGGCAATGGTGGAGCGCAGAGTTGCGCGCCTGCCTGCCACCGCGTGTCCGCCAGTGGCTGGTGCGCGAGACGGTCGAGCAGATTCATGCCTGGCCGCTGGTCGAACCGATTGCCGCAACCGGTGCCGACGCGCAAAAGATCCTGCTGCTGCCACCGTCTCTGGTGTTGGTGCAGACGTTGCAGTTGCCGGTAGCGGCAGCGCGCAGTCTGTCGACGGTGATCGGTTACGAGCTGGACCGCTTCACGCCATTCGATGCCGGGCAACTGTATTTCGTGGCTCGCCGGGAGAGTCGCAACGCCAGCTTCATTGACGTCACGCTGGTTGCAGTGTTGCGCAAACGGCTGGACGCCATTCTGGAAGAATGTGCCGCTCTGGGCTTGCGCCCCGATGCTGTCGATGTCGGCACACCCGGGCAGCGCATGGGGATCGATCTGCTGCCCGCGCCGTTGCGCCCACAGCAGTCGCGTTCAGGTCATCGCCTGCAACGCTGGCTGCTGTGGATTTCCTTCGGCTTGCTGCTGGGTACCATGCTGCTGTGGCTCAACGACCGTCAACGATTGCTCGATGAGATGCAGGCCGAGGTCAAGGCACAGCGAGCGCAGGTCAGCGAGGTTCAGCACTTGCGCCAGCAATTGACCAACACACTCGGCGCGGCCAATTACCTGCTACGCCGCAAGGCCGCGCAGCCGCCGTTGTCGGCGCTGCTCAGCGAGCTGACCGCGTGCCTGCCTTCCGACACCTGGATCGAACACCTGGAAATCAACGACAGCGCCGAAGTCGCATTCGCCGGACAAAGTGCCAAGGCCAGTGCGCTGATTGCCCGCGTCAAGGACTGCCACAGTCTGGACAACGCTCAGTTTCAAGGCGTGATCCAGCCCGACAGCAAGACCGGCAAGGATCAGTATTCGTTGCGCGCGCACTTGCATCAAAGCCAGCCGCAGGACCCATCAGAACCGCAGGAGAACGCCGATGCGTCGTCCACTGACTAGCCGTGAACGGCGAGGGGCGGCGCTGGTGATTCTGGCGCTCGTACTCTATCTGGCTTACTGGCTGCTGATCGACAGCTGGTTTGCCGGTCCCTTGCGTGACATCAGCGAACAGACTGAACAGTTGCGCGAGCAGCAGCAGCGTTACGCCGGTCTTTTGAAGCAGGGCGACGCCTTGCGTGAGCAACTGGAGCAGGCGCGCCGCGATCCGGCCAGCAGCACCAGTCTGTTGCCGGGCAACGACCCGAGCGCAGTGGCTGCCGACCTGATGCAGCGTGTCGCTGACCTGATTACCAGTCAGGCCAGCACCGGCGGCGGCTGCGCACTGACCCAGCGCATGCCCATCACGCCCGAGCAGGACAGCGCCGAGCCGTATCGGCAGGTCAAGGTCAGCCTGACCCTCAACTGCGCCATTGAGCCGCTGACGGCGATCCTGCATGCACTGGAGTATCAGCGCCCGTTCCTGTTCGTCGACGAAATGAGCCTGCGCCGTGACACCAACGCCCCGGCCAATGGTGGTGCTGGCAAGCTGGTTGTGCACCTGCTGGTGCGCGGCTACCTGCAACCGGCCTCTGCCGGGGAGGGCGAACAATGATTCGTTCATTGCGTGCGCTGGAGTGGACGTTGCTGGGCGTCGCCGCCGTGCTGGCCGCGCTGGCGAGCCTGATCCTCAGTGGCGCTGCGCATTCGCCGCACTGGCTACCCGAGCAGGCACCACGCGACCCTGTTGATCGTGCCGCGCAGACTCACAGTGCGCCCACGGCGACACTGGACAGTCTGGCCAACACCTGGAAAACACCCCTGTTCAGCCCTGACCGCAGTCCTGATGTCGCGGTGCGCAAGAACGAAGTTCAAGCCACCAGTCTGGCGGGCCTCACTCTGACAGGCGTCATTCTCGACGGCACGTTGCGTGTCGCGCTGATCAAGCAGGCCAGTGGCCCGGCGCTGAAAGTGAGGCAGGGTGACCGGCTGGCCAATGGCTGGACCCTGGACCAGCTCGACCCGATGCAGGCCACCTTCAGTCTCGATGGCCGCAAGGAGACCCTGCGCCTTCCCGCGCCGCGTCTGCCGCCGCCGTCGACGACACCCCCGATTTCCCTTACCAACGATTCGACCCTGTGATGGGTACCTTTTCTGGAGTTTCCGCCATCGCTACCTTGCGCACCCCCTTGCTTTGTCTTGCCACCGCTGTTGCCCTTGGCGGCTGCGCGTCCCGACAGGACACCCTCGACCCCGACAATGGCATGCTGCAGGAAGCGCTCCAGGGAACCGGTTCACAACGCCCACCCGTGGATCCGCGCAGCGAGCAACTGCCGGTTCAGGCCCAGCCTCAGTCGTCGGCCACCTCGCCGCAACGACAGATCATTCAAGGCAACCAGCGTTTCATCCGCCCGCCCGCAGCCACGCCCGCAGCGAAGGCCGGGGAGACGGGCGATATTGTGTTCAATTTCACCAACCAGCCAATTCAGGCGGTGATCAACAGCATCATGGGTGACCTGCTGCACGAGAACTACAGCATCGCCCAGGGCGTGAAGGGCGACGTGAGTTTCTCGACCTCCAAACCGGTCAACAAACAGCAGGCGCTGTCGATTCTGGAAACCCTGCTGTCCTGGACCGACAACGCCATGATCAAGCAGGGCAACCGTTATGTGATTCTGCCGTCCAACCAGGCAGTCGCGGGCAAGCTGGTCCCGGAAATGCGCGTGGCGCAGCCTTCGGCGGGCATGTCGGCGCGGCTGTTCCCGTTGCGCTACATCTCGGCCAACGAAATGCAGAAGCTGCTCAAGCCTTTTGCCCGGGAAAATGCCTTCCTGCTGGTCGATCCGGCGCGCAACGTCCTCAGCATGGCTGGCACACCCGATGAGCTGGCCAACTATCAGGACACCATCGACACTTTCGACGTGGACTGGCTCAAAGGCATGTCGGTCGGTGTGTTCGGTCTCCAGCGCGCCTCGGTCGGCGAACTGATGCCCGAGCTGCAGAAAATGTTCGGCCCTGACAGCGGCATGCCGTTGGCGGGCATGGTGCGTTTTCTGCCTATCGAGCGTACCAACTCGGTGGTGGCGATTTCCTCGCAGCCCGAGTACCTGCGCGAGGTCGGGGAGTGGATTCACACCATTGACGAAGGCGGCGGCAACGAACCGCAGATGTACGTCTACGACGTGCGCAACATGAAAGCCACCGATCTGGCCAAGTACCTGCGACAGATCTACGGTACCGGCGCGATCAAGGACGATTCCCCGGCCAAGGTCGCGCCCGGGCTGCGTACCACAACCATGTCCTCGCTCAATGGCTCTGGCGGCACCGGTATGGGTAGCTCCTCAAGCCTGGGCGGCGGCATGAGCGGCGGGGGTATGGGTAACGGCATGAACGGCAGCAGTGGCTTTGGCAACAACCAGGGCATGAACGGTCAAGGCGACAGCGAGTCGGAGGATGAGCAGGGCGGCGGTGAAGCCGATGTCGCCAGTGACGAAGGGGGCGGCGCAAGTGGCAACAATAAGTCCCTGGATGCCAGCACCCGCATTACAGCGCAGAAGAGCAGCAACCAGTTGCTGGTCCGTACACGTCCTGCGCAATGGAAGGAAATCGAGTCAGCGATCAAGCGTCTCGACAACCCGCCGCTGCAAGTGCAGATCGAAACACGCATTCTTGAAGTCAAGCTGACCGGCGATCTGGACATGGGCGTGCAGTGGTACCTGGGGCGTCTGGCTGGCAATGCCAACTCGACAGGCACTGTCACCAACACGGCAGGCAGCCAGGGTGCGCTCGGCGCAGGCGGTGCAGCGCTGGCGGGTACGGATTCGTTGTTTTATTCGTTTGTCAGCAATAACCTGCAGGTCGCCTTGCGGGCGCTGGAAACCAACGGCCGCACCCAGGTGCTGTCGGCACCGTCGCTGGTGGTCATGAATAACCAGCAGGCGCAGATTCAGGTCGGCGACAACATTCCCATCAGCCAGACCACCGTCAACACCAACACCTCTGACACCACCCTGAGCAGTGTCGAATACCTGCAAACCGGTGTGATTCTGGACGTAGTGCCGCGCATCAATCCGGGCGGTCTGGTGTACATGGATATCCAGCAGCAGGTCAGCGATGCCGACAGCAGCGGCACAACGGATGTGAACGGCAACCCCCGGATTTCCACGCGCTCGGTGGCAACGCAGGTGGCGGCGCAGAGCGGTCAGACAGTGCTGCTGGGCGGCCTGATCAAACAGGACAACGCCGAGTCGGTCAGCGCCGTGCCTTATCTGGGACGTATTCCGGGTCTCAAATGGCTGTTTGGCAGGACCAGCAGGTCCAAGGATCGCACCGAACTGATCGTGCTCATCACCCCGCGTGTGATCACCAGCAGCAGCCAGGCGCGTCAGGTCACCGATGACTATCGCCAGCAGATGCAGTTGCTCAAGCCTGAGGTCGCTCGCAAAGTCGGGCAGAACTGAGGGTGTGTTAGCTTGCGCTCCGACGTCCACCGACAACGCTGCCTGTGGGCAGCGTTCAACCGAGGTTATCGACCGATGCTGAAATTTTTCGCCGCATTGCTTTTCGTCTGCTCCGGGCTGGTTCAGGCGCAGGACACCCTGCACATCGACCTGCCCCTGAACTACCTCGCTCAAGCCAGTAGCGACAAGCCGAACACGCCGTTGGTGATCTTCATTCACGGCTACGGCAGTAACGCGGCGGACCTGTTCAGTCTCAAGGACCGCCTGCCTTCCGGTTACAACTACCTGTCGGTACAGGCCCCGGTCGAACTGCAGCCCGACAGCTACAAATGGTTCACACGCAAGCCAGGCGTAACCGAATACGACGGCGTGACCGACGAGCTGAAAAGCAGCACCGAGCGGCTGACGGCGTTCATCGGTCAGGCGACGGACAAGTACCAGACGCAGCCGGACAAGGTGTTTCTGGTGGGCTTCAGCCAGGGCGCGATGATGAGCTACGAGGTTGCCCTGCGCCAGCCAGCGCTGGTGGGCGGGATTGCGGCATTGAGCGGGCGACTACTGCCGGTGGTTAAATCCGGACTCCAGTCCAGCGATGCGCTCAAGCATCTGAACGTCTTTATCGGCCATGGCGCCGAAGACCGTCAGGTGTCCTACGCCAGCGGCCCTGACGCCGAGACGACCTTGAAAGCGCTCGGTCTCAAACCTGAGTTTCACGGCTATCAAGGGTTGGGGCACGGCCTGAGTGGGGCCGAGGTTTCGGACCTGGCTCAATGGCTGGAAAAATCGGCTCGCTGATACGCTTGGCTTAAGGCTAGCGCCTGGATGGCGCTGGCCCTTTCGCGAGCGAGCTCGCTCCCACAAAAAACGCTTTTCTTCAGTAAATGAAGGTGTGCGTGGTGAGCGCGAGCCTGCATGTAGAGTTGAACGTCGATGTGACTCTCGCGCACAGATGCTTCTGTGCGCTAAAGCAGCCAGGTATCGCTCAGTTGCGGCCGACCCTCGCAGCCTTTTCACCCGATGCATCCTTCAAGAATGCCAGCAGCGCAATCAATGGCAACGCGGTGCCTGCGATCAGTACCCAGGTCCATCCGCCATGGTCGAACAGCGGGCTGGCCACTGCCGACCCAATGGCCCCGCCAATGAAGATGCTGGTCATGTACAGCGCGTTGAGTCGGCTGCGGCTGGCGGCATCCAGTGCGTAGACGGTGCGCTGGCCCAGCACCATGCTGGTTTGCACGCAGTAGTCCAGCACCACGCCGGTCACGGCCAGGCCGATCACGCTGTAGACCGGGTGGACCAGCCCGGGCAAGAAGCTCAGCGCGCCGAACAGCAGCGCACCTAGCGAGACGATTCGGGTGTGGCCTGCATCGGCCAGTCGGCCACTGATGGGCGCGGCAATCGCTCCGATAGCGCCGATCAGCGCAAAAAGGGCGATCTGGGTTTGCGTCAGGCCGTGATTGCGCGACAGTTCAAGCGGCACCGCCGTCCAGAACAGGCTGAAAGTAGCGAACATGCAGGCTTGATAGAACGCACGCTGGCGCAGCACCGGCTGGGTACGCAACAGTGTCCAGAGCGAAAACAGCAGTTGGCCGTACGTGGCACGATGGTCAGGCAAGCGCTTGGGCATCGTGGTTGCCAGCACCACGCTGATGCCGATCATCACCACCGCCGCTGAGGCGAAGACCGCGCGCCAGCCGAAATGGTCGGCCACCAGGCTGGAAATCGGCCGTGCCAACAGGATACCGAGTAGCAGGCCGCCCATGATTGAGCCGACCACGCGCCCGCGCGATTCCTCGGGTGCAAGGTGCGCCGCCAGCGGGATCAGCATCTGTACCGACACTGAACTGAAACCCACCAACAGCGAGACCAGCAAAAACAGGTTCGGCTGTTCGGCGAACGCCGCGCCCAGCAGGCTCAACGTCGCAACGGCGGTAGTGACCAGCATCAGTTTGCGGTTTTCCAGCAAGTCCCCCAACGGCACCAGAAAGAACAGACCCAGCGCATACCCGATCTGCGTCAACGCCACGATCAGGCTCGCAGCCGTACTGGACAGCCCGATGTCCGGCGCGATCAGCTCAATGATCGGCTGGGCATAATAGATATTGGCGACAATGGCGCCGCAGCAGAATGCAAACAGCATCACCAGACCACGGGTCATGGTGAGGCTGCCGGAAGGGTTTGGGGTCGAGTGGGGCATTGTCGGTCTCGCTCGTGCAATCGGCCTGCGCACACGCTTTAACCGCGCGCGGACCGTTCAGAATGGAATGCCGAGCAGGCTAATGGTTTTACCGACAATTAAGTAGGTGCGGCGAGGTGATACAAGATATTTCCATGAGTGATGATTGGAATCGAATCAGCGAGTGAGGCAGTCTTCCTGCCGCCGCGAGTAATGCCACAGTGCATACCTTCATCACGCGCTTGTCGCCCCTAACGCCCCGCTGGCCTGATTCCATAACACACCACATACAGCGCGGGCAGAAAAAACAGGGTCAGCAGGGTGGCGACGGCTATGCCGCCGATCATGGCGATGGCCATCGGTCCCCAGAATACCTCTCGTGCGATCGGGATCATGCCCAGGCTGGCGGCGGCCGCTGTCAGCAGGATCGGCCGGCATCGATGCTCGGTAGCCTTGATGACCGACGCCCAAGGGCTTTCACCTGCGGCCATGAACTCGTCGATCTGGGTCACCAGAATCACCGAATTGCGGATGATGATGCCGATCAATGCCAGCACTCCGAGAATCGCCACGAAGCCCAGCGGATAGCCTGAAATCAACAGCGCAGCGACGACGCCGATCAGCCCGAGCGGTACGACGCTGACTACCAGCAGCAACTTCTTCACGCTGTGCAGCTGGATCATCAGGAAGCTCACGACCAATAACAGCATCAGCGGCACGACTTTCAGGATCGGCCCCTGGGAGCGGGCGCTGGCTTCGACTGCGCCGCCTGTGGCAACCGAATAGCGCACGGGCAGGGCGGTGCTGAACGCATCGACCTCAGGTTTCAACTGTTTGACCAGCGCTGCCGGTTGCAGCTTGCCCAGCACGCTGGCCTTGAGGGTGATGGTGGGCAGGCGGTCACGACGCCAGACCAGCGGTTGTTCCTGTTCATAGCTGAGGGTGGCGAAGGACAGCAGCGGGACGGTCGAGCCATTCGGTGTCGGGATCTGCAGGCTACCGAGCGTCTGGATTGAGCTGCGCTCGTCATTTTGGGCGCGTCCCACCACGTCGATCAGGTAGGTGCTGTCTCTTATCTGGGTGATGGTCGTACCGCTGACCAGACTGTTGAGAATCTGCGCCACGTCTTCCGATGACAGCCCGAACTGACGCACCTTGTCCTGCGCGATGTCGATCTTCAGCACCTTGCCGGGCTCATTCCAGTCGTAGATCACCTGGCCGATGTCGGGGTGGGTGTCGAGGATCGCGGCGAGCGCCATGGCCTGACTGCGTACCTGTTCGATATCCGGTCCGCTGACCCGGTACTGAATCGGCCAGCCCACCGGCGGGCCCATATTCAGCGGCTGCACGTAGCCGCCGACACCGACGTAGTCGTCGCGAAAGCGCTCGCGCAGACGGTCGATCAGCCGGTCACGCGACTCGCCGCCGCGACTGACGATCACCATCTGGCCGTAGAACGGGTTGCTCAGTTGCTGGTCCAGCGGCAGGTAGAAACGCACCGCGCCCTTGCCGACGTAGGAACTCCAGTGCAGCACATCCGGATCGTCCTTGAGCGTGGCCTCGAAGCGGTCCATGGTCTGGCGGGTGCCTTCGATGGAGCCGTTTTGCGGCATGTAGAGGTCGATGAGGATTTCCGGGCGATCCGAGTCCGGGAAGAACTGGTTCTGCAGCAGTGTGCTGGCGAACAGCGAGCCGACGAAGATCAATGCGGTGATTCCGATCACCCACCCACGATGTTCCAGCGCCTTGACCAGTGAGCGGCTGAAGCCTCGCATCCAGCGTCCCGGAGCCGCATGCACCGCCGACACCTTAAGGATATGCACGCCGATCAGTGGCGCGAACAGCACGGCCACCAGCCAGGACAGCAATAGCGCGACGGCAATCACCGCAAACATGGTGAACACGTACTCACCCGCCGAGCTGTGATTCAGACCGATCGGCACAAAACCCGCGACCGTGACCAGGGTGCCCGTGAGCATCGGGAATGCGGTCGAGGTGTAGGCAAAGGTCGCTGCCTGTTCTCGGGTGTCGCCGTGTTCGAGGCGGGTCACCATCATCTCGACGGTGATCATCGCATCATCCACCAGCAGGCCGAGCGCAATGATCAGCGCGCCCAGGGAAATACGCTGCATGGTGATGCCGCTGTACTCCATGAACACGAAGACCAGCGCGAGCACCAGTGGAATCGAACAGGCCACCACCAGACCCGCACGGATGCCCAGGCTTATGAAGCTGACCACCAGCACGATCAGGATCGCTTCGAACAGCGCCCGGGTGAAACCGCCGATGGCTTTCTCAACCACATCGGCCTGACTCGATACCAGATGCACATCAATGCCCAGCGGCAGTTCGGTGGTCAGTTCTTCGATGCGCTGCTGCAGTTGGGTGCCGAACGCTTGAATATTGCCGCCCTGTTTCATGGCCACGGCCAGGCCGATGGCAGGCTGGCCGTTGAAGCGGAACAGGGAAGAGGGCGGGTCGGCGTAACGGCGTTCGACGGTGGCCAGATCACTCAGACGAAAGAAGCGCTCGCCGAAGCGCAGATTGACCGCCAGCAGATCCTCTTCGTTGGAGAACTGGCCGCTGGCCCTGACCGCAATACGCTCAGGACCCGCCTCCATGACCCCGGCAGGCGTCACCGAGTTTTGGGCTTGCAAGCTTTGCAGCACCTGGCGCTGGTCGATTCCCAGGGCGGCCAGTTTGCGAACCGAAAAATTCAGGTAGATGACTTCGCGTTGGGCGCCGAGCAGCTCGATCTTGCCCAGGTTCGGCACGCTGCGGATGTCGGCTCGCACCTGCTCGACGTAATCGCGCAATTGGCGAAAGGACAGGCCGTCAGTCGTGAAGGCATAGATGCTGCCGAACACGTCGCCGAACTCGTCGTTGAATGCCGGGCCCTGAATCCCGCTGGGCAGGTCGCCGCGCACGTCGCTGATCTTCTTGCGCACCTGATACCAGGCCTCGGGAATGTCGGCGCTGCGGGTCTCGCTTTTGAGAAATACAAATAACGTGGATTCGCCGGCCAGCGTGTAGCTTTTCACGTAGTCCAGTGCATCGATTTCTTCGAGCTTCTTCTCCAGGCGATCGGTCACTTGCTGCAAGGTGTCGTTCAGGGTCGCCCCCGGCCAGCGTGCCTGAATCACCATGGTCTTGATCGCGAACGAGGGGTCTTCCTCGCGTCCCAGATTCAGGAACGATCCACAGCCCATCAGCAGCGCAACGAACATCATGTACCAGACCAGCGTGCGATGCCTGAGGCCCCAGGCCGACAGATTGAAGCGCTCCTTCACAAACCGACCTCTCGTTCCATGCGTACTTTCTGTCCGGGCTGCATCGTGTTGACGCCTGCAATGACGACTTTTTCGCCGGCTTGCAACGGGCCACTGACCTGAACCGTTGAGCCGTTGCGTGCCAACACCTGCACCACACGCGGGTTCAGCGTCGAGGTCAGTGGGTCGACCACCCACACCTGCGCCTTACTATTGCGTTGCAGCAGCGCGCTGTCGGGCAGTTGGAGAGCTGGGGTGGCAGGTCCTCTGATGTCGATACTCACGGTCGAGCCGAGGCGCAAGCTGTCCGGTGTGTGCTGCAGCGCCAGCCGCACCCGTTGGGTGCGTGTGCTGGCGTCTATCTGCGGAGACAGCTGGCGGACCTGCGCGACCACCGAGATTTTTTCATCCAGTGGCGACATGACCCGGATCTGCGCCTTGTCGGTCAACGAGGCGATCAGCCCGACCGGCAGGTCGACCACCACTTCCCGACTTTCCGGGCGCGCCAGACTGACCACCGGCTGCCCGGCAGCCATCACCTGACCCACTTCGGCACGCCAGTCAGTGACCAGACCGTCGAACTCGGCGAACAGGCGTGTGTACGTCACGTGATCGCCAGCCTGTTGCAGGGCAACGCGCGCGCGTTGTTGCAAGGCGTCCTGATTGCGCAGGTCGCTGCTCAGTTGATCGAGCCGCGCCCGAGAGCCGACACCGCGTTCGAACAGTTGCTGGTAGCGCAACTGTTCGTCACGCACCTGTTGCCAGGAGGATTGCGCCTTGCTGAGTTCTGCCTGCCGAGCGTGCAGCTGATTCTGCTGCTCGCTGGGTTCCAGGGTGGCGAGCAGATCACCCTTGCGCACGGCCTGGCCGATCTCTGCCCGTCGGGTGGCGATTCGCCCGGCGACGCGGAAACCTAGCGCCACCTCGTACTGCGGCTGGACCGTGCCGGCAAAGCGGGCGTGCAGGCTGTCATGCGACGCGACGACTTCAGTGAACAGCACGGGGCGCTCGAGGGCTTCGCGGACTGGCTTGTCGCGGCAACCTGGCAAGGCCAGAAGCAGCGCGCAGAGCAAGCACAGGTTTTTCCTCGTCGGCGTAGGTTGCCCGGTCCTGCTCATCGCTGCGGTTCCGAGGTGGCGAGGGCGATTGTCTTGCGGCTGTTTTGCCCGGTTACTTCGACCTTTTGCCCGACATAGAGAAACTGCAACCCTTGGGAAACCACCTGATCACCTTCGGACAGGCCTTCGCTCACGAGGACCTGACCTTGCTCGTAACGCAGCACATGAACGTTGCGCAGTGCGACGCTGGACTGGTCATCCACCCGCCACACCGCCGGTTGCCCTTGGGTGCGTGTCAGTGCCGACCACGGCAATATGAAGGCGCGTTGCGCAGGGTTTTCCAGGCGGGCGCTGACGACGGTGCCCAGTTCAGGTGCGGCGGCGGAGTCCGGCAGCGCAATACGCACGCGCAATGTGCCGCTGGTGGCAGAAACGATCGGAGTGATTTCGCGAATCCTGCCAGTCAGTTCGACGTCGGGCCGGGCTACCGGGCTGATGATCACCTTGTCGCCAATCCGGTCGGTACGCAGCAGTGATTCATAGGCGGCAAACACCGCTTCGCGTTCGCCATCGTGTGCCAGGCTTAAAACCGGCGCCGCTGCCTGTACCACCTGACCTTCCTCGGCATGCCGTGCCGTGATCACGCCATCTGCCACGGCAATCAGTTCGGTATGGCCGACCTGCTCGCGGGCGCTGGCTTGTTGGGCCTTGAACGCTGCCAGATCTGCACGGGCGCTTTGCAGGTTCGCGTGTGCTTGCTCATATTCGCTCAGATTGGTGTAACCCTTGGGCAGCAAGCGCTGTTGGCGCTGGTAATTCTGCTCAGCCAAGTGCAGTCGCGATTCCCTGACGGCTACATCGGCATTGGCCGACTCAAGGCCTGTGCGCTGTTCACGCGGATCCAGGCGGGCCAATACCTGGTTGGCCTTGACCCGATCACCCACATCCACGAATCGCTTCACCAGCTTGCCCGATACCCGAAAGGACTGATCCGTGACCTTGCGTGCCTGGATATCGCCGCTGAGTACCACGTGGGTGGCGATGTCCTGCGCGTGGACCGTCTGAACTGCAACGCGCACCGGCCGTTTTTCTGGCGGTGTGCCGGCAGAACAGGCACTCAACGAAAGTGTCAGGGCTAGCGTGCAGCTAAAGGGTAGGCGGTGCTGAAACGAGGGGAGGTGCGTCGGTCGGCTGGTTTTGCAAGCAAGGGCGAGCCGACGCACAAGATCTGCACAAGAGAACATCATCAATGAATAGCCGCTGCCCGGGAAAATGAAGGGTCATCCGTGAACCACTGCGCCACGCTGCGTGGCGCGGGCGTCTCAGGCCATCGCGGTCGCGCTGGGCCATTCCTGGTTGCAGGCTTCGGTCCCCAGAAAGGCGAGTACGTTGCGCTGCGAGTGGTGCCAGGCAGCCTTGCTTTCCAGGTCCAGAAAGTGCCCGGTGTCGGGAACTATGTTGAACGTGCTCTTGGGGATGTAGTGGGCAAACGAACGCGCATCTTCCACGGTGGTGTATTCATCTTTTTCACCGTTGACGAACAACACCGGGATCTTGATCGACGAAAAACGCTCAACGTAGTTACTGGCGCTTAGTTGTCGAATCTGGCTGATGTGAAAGTCGATCTGGCCGTATTCATGTTCGGCAAGACTGATCAGGTGCTTGTAGTTGTAAAGTTTGAACAAACGCGGCAAGTACTTGCCGACGGTGTCGTTGAGCAGCGAGCCGATCTTGCGTTTTTCGCGTGCGGCCAGGTAGACCTGAGCCTTGTCGATGTAGTCGAGCATCGGTTCGTTGAGCACGGGCGAAAACGAGCTGATGATCGCCTTTTCGACCGATGGCGGGCAGTGCGAAAGCGCCAGCAGGGCCGAAACGCCGCCCCAGGATACGGACAACAGGTAGTTCACCTGGAACAGGTCGATCAGTTGCAGCAGGATCCCGACTTCGTCTTCCTTGGTAACAATCATGTCGTCGGCGTTGTGCGCCCGGGACTGGCCGGAAAACGGAAGGTCAAACAAGACGATGTTGTAGTGAGGTTGAAGGTACTTGACGGTTTGCCCGAAAGAACCCGTGGTCGACAGCGCGCCGTTGACCAGCAAGATGGTCTTTACATGACTGCCTTTCCAGTAGGTTTCGGTGTAAACCTTGTAGTCGCCGACGTTTAGAATCTTTGATTGTGCGCCCATAACAGCCTCCCAGCCGGTGTCATTCCAGTGAAATTAGTGCAGCGTTCTCTACTCCGGCAGCCATGCCAAAGCCTCGCCCGGTTTTTGGCGAAATCCGTTGAGTTCTTGTTTTAGGGT
The DNA here is from genome assembly GCF_014358015.1 of Pseudomonas triticifolii. Lineage (GTDB taxonomy): Bacteria > Pseudomonadota > Gammaproteobacteria > Pseudomonadales > Pseudomonadaceae > Aquipseudomonas > Aquipseudomonas triticifolii. Next base: position 83,347 of record NZ_JACONV010000014.1, read on the forward strand.
GCATCAGGAGTCTCAATCCGTGCGGCTATAGATAACGCAGTGCCAGCAGACCGACAAGTCACTGACGTCATAAAAATGCCGAATGGGTCACGATTTGATCGTTTGCGTGCTGTGTTCGGGTTGACAAGGAAGGGCGCTAGTTCGGTGAAAAGTGCCTGATTGGGTCGTAATTGCGGAACTAACGAAGGGAACTTGTGAGCGCTGAAACGGTCAAGCAGCGCGGTTTCTTGTAACATCTAGTTACAAATTAGCACTTGAGCTGCCGCGCCAGATTAATATCGAAATCCATGAAACCCTCAGTCTAGAAGCGTTAAGCTCGTCAAAAAGCAGTCACCGAGGGTAAAAAGGAGTCAAGCCAGCGGACGGACGGTGCGGCACTCCAGTACCAGACTGGCTCCGCCGTATTGGCTCGTTCCAATCTGCAGCGTAAAGCCATGCAGATTGACGATCGCGGCGACTACGGACAGGCCCAGACCAAACCCGCTCTGCTGGTTTCCGGTCTCGCTGCGATAGAAACGCTGGAACACAGCCGCGTGTTCCGTTATCGGGATCCCTGGACCGGAGTCCTGAACTTCGATGCAAGGGCCGTTGCCGTCCTTGCAGGGATAGGCACTGACGGCAACGATTCCGCCAGCCGGAGTGAACTTGATAGCGTTGCTCAGCAGGTTGGTCAGCGCCTCGAACAACAAGGCCCTGTCTCCCACCATCGTGGGCAGTGGCGCTTCAAGATTCAGCAGCAGGGTGATCTGGTCTTCCTCGGCCAGCGGCAGGTAGAAGTCGTACAGCTCTTGCAGCAAGGGCTGCAGTTCCAGCTCCACGAACGCCGAGCGCCTCTGGCGGTCCTCCAGTTCGGAGATGCGCAGCAGACCCCTGAACCGGGCCATCAAGGTATCGGCTTCGCTGATCACCTGCGCCATTTGCTGAGCGCTGGGTGAGTCGTGTGCTGATTGCTGTTGAATGCGATAAAGCTGTGCGCGTAACCGGGTCAACGGGGTGCGCAGGTCATGGGCGATGTTGTCGCAAACGCCCTTGACCTCGTTCATGAGTTTTTCGATCCGGTCGAGCATGGCGTTGACGATCACCGCCAGCATGTCCAGTTCGTCGCGCCGGTTGGAGACCGGCAGGCGGCCCGCCATGTCGCCGGCAATGATCGATTCGGCACTGGCCTGAATCGCCCCGATGCGACGCAAGGGTCTGCGGCGCAGCAGGTGCCAGCCGGCCACACCTGGAATGATCGTCAGTGAGATCCCCCAGAGCAGGGCGTGCAGAATCAGGTTGCTGACGGCTAACAGCGAGCCGTTCTCGCGCACCAGTACTAGCCAGCGTCCATCGGCGGTGCGTGTGACCACGGCATCGCAACTGGCCTGCGGCAGGCCTGGATCGTCCGAGTCGATACAGTCGCTCAGCTCATGAATCTGGCCGTCGACCGGCAGCACGCTGGGGATGCTGGTGATGGGGCCGGTCAGCGGCCGGAAATTCTCGTCGAACAGGCCGTAGGCGTCCACAGCGCGCATGTCGAAACTCATGCTGGTGGCGAGCGCATCGTCCAGAGCCTGGCCCTGAAACCTGGAAAACAGCTGCTGGCGCTGGGTCAGCGAATGGCGTGCCAGGTTATCCAGATAGGCTGTGACTTCCCAGTACAACACGCCCAGCAGGATGGCGCTCCACGCCACGAAGAGTGAACTGTAGAGCGCCAGCAGGCGGCTGGTAGACGATCGCCAGCCGTTAGACGGGTTCGGCAATAACATAACCGGAACCTCGCACTGTCTGAATCAGCGCTGCGGTGCCGGGTTGGTCGATCTTCTTGCGCAGGCGGCCGATATGAACGTCGATCAGGTTGGTCCCGGGATCGAAGTGATAGCCCCAGACTTCCTGGAAAATCATCATGCGCGTGATGATCTGGCCGCTGTTGCGCATCAGGAATTCGAGCAGCTTGAACTCGGTGGGCAGCAGCGTCAGTGGCTGGCCGCCACGACACGCCTCGCGGCTCATCAGGTTGAGTTCCAGATCGGCGACCTGCAGAACGGTCTTGGCCGCGCTGACTGGATTGCTGCGACGCAGCAGGACTTCGACGCGTGCCGCCATTTCATCCGATGCGAACGGCTTGGGCAGGTAATCGTCGCCCCCGGCGCGCAAGCCACGTACGCGCTCATCCACATCCGAAAGTGCGCTGATCATCAGGATCGGCGTGGAGATGCCTTGAGCGCGCAGGTGAGTGACGATGGTCAGGCCATCCATCTCGGGTAGCATGCGGTCGAGGGTGATCAGGTCGTAGTCGCCACTCACTGCACGCGCCAGCCCGTCACGGCCATTGTCCACCCAGTCCACTTCCAGCCCGTGGCTGCTGAGCTCCGCGACGATTTCCTTTGCGGTGACGGCATCGTCTTCGATTGCCAGAATTCGGGTCATGTTCCCTGCCTGAATAAGTGCGTTCAAAGTGCTAGTTTGCCCCTAAATCGTCACGAAGTTCCTGAAAGAAAGTTTAATGACGGGGATCATATCCCTTTCTTCAGCGCTGAATCTGCGTCCTTGAGCTTCTGTTTGTCGTTGAGGCGTTTTTCCTCTGCGCGGCGCTTTTTTTCCCGTTCGAACTTTGCACTGGTGTCTTTCTCGCTACGGATCTGCGCATGGCTGATCAAGGCGAAAATGAAGCTGCCACCAATGATGTTGCCCGCAAGCGTCGGCCCTGCGAAGGTGAACCAGAAATCCGTCCAGCCCAGCTCGCCTGCAAACACCAGATAAGACACTTCCGCCGAGCCGACCACGATGTGGGTGAAATCACCGAGCGCCATCAGATACGTGATCATGATGATGATCGCGATCTTGGCATTTTCCATCGACGCAATCATCCAGACCATCGTCGCAATCATCCAGCCGGATACGATGCCTTTGGAGAACATCTGACCGACGTCGTTTTCCATGACCTTGCGGCCGATTTCCAGAAAAGCGTGATCGGTCTTGGTGTCGAAAATCGGCAGGTGCAGCATGACGTACGCCACCAGCAAAGTGCCTACCAGGTTGCCGCCCAGCACCACGGTCCATAGCCGCAGCAGGCGACCGATATTGGCCAGGTTGAGTTTGCTCATCACCGGCAGCACGGCGGTGATGGTGTTTTCGGTGAACAACTGCTGACGTGCCAGGATCACCGCGAGAAAGCCGGCAGAGTAACCAAGGCTGGAAATCACGTGACTGCCAGGGATGCCTTCAAGGCGCGACATGAACAACCCCATCGCCATCAAAGACAGCCCCATGGTCAAGCCTGCCGCCAGCGCCGACCACCACAGCGCTGCAACGCTGCGCTCCAGTTCGTGGTCGCCCTGCATACGGATGGTTTCGTGCAGAACTGCCGCGCGGGGTGGTTGATTCTCATCGATCTCGCGCTCTTCTTCGGCTGACAGGCCGGGGGTCTTGCCGTCTACTTGTTCGTCCATATCGTTTCCTGATGCGATGCTGATGCGCTAGTGATGAGGATCCGGTCTGCGCCGGTCCGATGCTTCAGACAGGCAACGCACGCGGTCGTTCGCCGTCCGCGTGCAGGCGCTGTGCATATCCCTTTGGTAATTTGTATCAACTGCTAATAAGAATCTGTACTATTCGCGAAAAAATCCCGCCGGATCCCAGATGAACCGGTTTTACTGCCGAAGGCTGCACACCGATGCGTCGTACCTTTATATCCCTTTGCGTCATTCAAGCGATCTCCCAGTCTGCCTGGGCCGATCAGGTCACTGCCCCTCATTCCTCTATCGAACTGCAGAACATCGATATCCAGAGTGCTACGGATATTGAAAACGCGCAGGGCCCTGTTCAGGGCTACCGGGCGACACGTTCTGCCAGCGCGACCCGTACCGACACGTCGCTGCACGAAACGCCACAGTCGATCAGCGTGGTGACCCGCGAAGCGGTCGAGGACATCGGTGCCACACGTTTGCAGGACGCACTGGATTACGCAGGCGGCGTGGGGCGTGCCAACAACTTCGGCGGGCAGGGCCTGACGACGTTTACCGTGCGCGGTTTCACTACAGGCGAGTTCTACCGTAACGGTTTCCCGATCAACCGCGGCTACCCGAACATGCCGGATGCCAGCACCATCGAGCGTCTTGAGGTGCTGCGCGGCCCTGCCACCACGCTGTATGGCCGGGGCGACCCGGGCGGCACCTTCAATGTGGTTTCCAAGCAGCCGCTGGCCGAGCGCTCGGTCACGTTAGGCAGCCAGCTTAATGATCAGGGTATGAAGCGCGGCACGCTGGATGCGTCCGGCCCGCTGGACGAAGAGGGGCGTTTTGCGTATCGCCTCAACGTGGTGGGCGAGGGCGGTGATACCTTTCGTGATCACGTCGAGACCGAGCGCTATGGCGTGACGCCAGTGTTGAGCTGGCAGGTCGACGATGCGACGCGCATCACCTTTGAAGGCGATTTCATGCGCAACAACGCGCCGCTGGACCGTGGCCTGACGCGTTACCCGAACCAGACCCGCACCGCTTCCCGGGACACGTTCTTCGGTGAGAAAAACGTGGGCAAACTGCACAACGACAACAACATGGCGCAGATCCGTTTCGATCACGACCTGAACGCCGACTGGAAGCTGGGCGGCGGTATTCAGATGCTCGACGGCTCGCTCAAAGGTGACGCCATCGAGGCCAACGGCCTGGCGGCGGACGGCCGTACGCTGGGGCGCAATTTCAACTACCGCAAGCTGGAATGGACCGACCGCGACGTGCAACTGAACGTCACCGGACATTTCGCTACCGGCGCGTTCGACCACACGCTGCTGGCGGGCGTCGAGTATGAAGACTACGACTACAAGTCGATCATTCAGCGTTCCAGCGGCGCAGTGAATGCCTACACCATCGACATCTTCGACCCGGTGTATGGCAAGGCGCGTCCGGCGCTCACTCGCACCACCACCCACGACAAGGAGAATCTCAAGACCTACGCAGCGTTCGTGCAGGATCAGGTGGCCCTGACCGAGCGCATGAAGCTGCTGGCAGGCGTTCGTTTCGAGCGTTTCGAGCATGACTACGACACGTTCGGGGTCGGTGTTCCGTTTACCAACAGCGATAACGCCGTGACCCCGCGCCTCGGCCTGACCTACGACTTGACCGACACCGTCGCGGTCTACGCCAATACGGCGCGCTCGTTCAAACCCAACACCGGCGCGAGCCGTCTGGGTGGCGGCTTCAAGTCGGAGGAGGGCAAGTCCTACGAAGTGGGCGTCAAATGGGACGCGCTGGACCGCCAGTTGAGCGTCGATGCAGCGTTGTATCAGATCGAGAAGCAGAACGTGCTGACCACCGACCCGGTCGATTCCACGTTCAGCGTGGCCGCAGGTGAAGTGCGCAGTCGGGGGCTGGACCTGAATGTGGTCGGCAACCTGACACCTGAGTGGCGTGTGATGGGCAGCTATGCATACGTCGATGCTGAAGTGACCAAGGACAACACGTTGCGCTCAGGCACCCGTCTGCTGAACATTCCGCAGCAGACCTTCAGCCTGTTGAACGTCTATGAGTTCCAGGACGGTGCGCTTCGCGGGTTGGGCCTGGGGGCTGGCGGCCGCTACGTCGATCAGCGCGCCGGTCAAACCGCCAACACTGCTTTTTCCATGGACAGCTACACCGTGTTCGATCTGCTGGCTTTCTATAAGGTCAACGAGCACATCAAGCTCAACCTCGACCTGAAGAACGTCTTCAACACCGAGTACGAGGAGGGCGCTTTCGGCAACGTGTATGCCTACCCAGGCGCTCCGCGCACGGTGCAGGTCGGGATCGCCTACACCTTATAAAGGTCGATCGGTCGCGATCAGGCAAACACCCTGATCGGCGACCCCGCCTGCCAGGCCTGGATGTTCTCGATCATCCGGCTGTAAAAAGTCTGGTAGTTATTTTCGGTGACATAGCCGACATGCGGGGTCGCCAGCACGTTGTTCAGCGTGCGGAAGGGATGACCTTCGGGCAGTGGCTCGGTATCGAATACGTCCAGCGCGGCACCGGCAATGCGCTGTTGCTGCAAGGTCTCGATCAGCGCCGCTTCGTCGATGATCGGCCCACGGGATGTATTAACGATGAACGCGCCGGGCTTCATCCAGCCGAGTGCTTCAGCGTCCACCAGCCCTCGGCTGCGGTCGCTGAGCACCAGATGCACCGACAGCACGTCGGACTGCTCGAACAGCGCCTGTTTGCTGACGTAGGTGACGCCGGACTCGGCTGCGGTCTCGGGTGTCAGGTTCTGACTCCAGGCGATCACCTTCATGCCAAACGCCTGTCCGTAGCGAGCAATCCACTTGCCGATACTGCCCAGGCCCAGAATACCCAACGTCTTGCCATGCAGATCGCTGCCCAGTCCCACCTGCCAATGACCGGCGCGTAACGAATTGGCCTCTGTTACCAGGTTGCGGGTGATGCCCATGATCAATGCCCAGGTCAGCTCAGGCGCTGCGTGCTTGTAGCTTTCGGTCCCGCACACTGTGATGTTCAGGCGCTTGGCCGCTGCTACGTCGATGGCAGCGTTGCGCATGCCGCCAGTGGTGAGCAGCTTCAAGCGTGGCAACTGGCTGAGCAGGGCCTCATCGAACGGCGTTCGCTCGCGCATCACGCAGATCACATCGAAGTGCTGCAGGCGCTCGACCATGGTTACCGTGTCGGCAGGGAAGTCATGCAGAAAACTGATGTCGCCGATCGTGTCGAGCACCGACCAGTCCACAACGTCTTTGGCAACGTTTTGCCAGTCATCAAGCACCGCAATGGTCAATCGAGTCATGAATAAACGCCTTTTTGGGCTGTGTTCGAAGAGGAGTGTCTAGTTGAAGAGGCTGGCCGCGATATTGATCGAAAACCCCAGAATTGCTGTGTTGAACACAAAGCAGATCAGTGACTGGGCCAACACGATCTTGCGCATCTGCCGGGTGGCGACACCGACATCCGAGGTCTGCACGGCAACGCTCAGGGTGAACGAGAAATACAGAAAATCCCAGTAGTCCGGGTTTCGCTCACCATCGTTGAAGGACAGCGCCGGCGACTTGCCGTCCCAGGTGTAGAACAGCCGCGCGTAGTGCAGGCTGAAAATCACCCCGATCATCAGCCACGACCCGACAATGGTCACGCCGGTGAAGGCGTGATGCAGCAATTGGGCATGGGGGGAGAGCCCTTTGCTGCCAGCGACTTCGACAATGATGGCCGCAAGGCTTGCCAGTGCTGCGATAGAGACCGTCATCAGGATGGTCCCGGCGTTTTCATCTTCCATTACGGCAATGCGCCGAACGTCACTGGCGTCGCTGCGCAGGGTAAGCATGAACATCAGGATCAGATAAAGCCAGACGCCCGAGTTCCAGCCGATGAGCAGGCTCTGGATCAGGGTTGTGTCGGGAAATAGCCAGGCCGATGCAATGCCGCTCGTCAGGCCTGCTAGGGCTGCAAGGGTCAGGCGAGGGTGGGTACGAGCGATATGGCGCATGCGGGGTAGTCGTTACTGATTGTTGCAAGACAGTATCACGCGGCTGATCAAAGCAAGAAAAAACGGCGCGCAAGGGGGTTGCGCGCCGTGTGCCCACGATGTGGCGAGTGATTCAGGGTCAGGCGAAAGCGGCTCAACGCACCAGGCAAGGCTGCTTGTTGTTGAACGTCCAGTCTGGAATCAGGAACTGCATCGCCACGGCATCGTTGCGCGCGCCCAGGCCCATGCCTTTGTACAGTTCGTGCGCCTTAGCCAACTGATCCATGTCCAGTTCGACGCCCAGGCCCGGTTTTTTCGGAACCTCAACCTTGCCGCCGATGATCTGCAACGGGGCCTTGGTCAGGCGCTGGCCGTCCTGCCAGATCCAGTGCGTATCGATGGCCGTGATGTTGCCCGGCGCGGCGGCCGCCACATGGGTGAACATCGCCAGTGAAATGTCGAAGTGGTTGTTGGAGTGTGAACCCCACGTCAGGCCCCACTCGTTGCACATCTGTGCGACACGCACCGAGCCCTGCATGGTCCAGAAGTGCGGGTCGGCCAGCGGGATGTCCACCGATTGCAACTGAATGGCGTGGCCCATCTCGCGCCAGTCGGTGGCGATCATGTTGGTGGCGGTCTTCAGGCCTGTAGCGCGGCGGAATTCGGCCATCACTTCGCGACCGGAGAAACCGTTTTCCGCGCCGCACGGGTCTTCGGCGTAAGCCAGTACAGCGTGCTGATCACGGCACAGACGGATGGCTTCCTTGAGCGACCAGGCGCCGTTGGGATCCAGGGTGATGCGTGCGTCGGGGAAGCGCTCGGCCAGCGCCGTCACGGCTTCGATTTCTTCATCGCCGCGCAGCACGCCACCCTTGAGTTTGAAGTCCTGAAAGCCATAGCGCTGATGCGCCGCTTCTGCCAGACGCACCACGGCTTCAGGCGTCAGCGCGACTTCATGGCGCAGTCGGAACCAGTCGTTGTCGGCGTCCGGTTCGCTGCGATACGCAAGGTCAGTCTTGCGCTGGTCACCCACATAGAACAGATAGCCCAGCATCTCGACCTGATCACGCTGCTGACCTTCACCCAACAGCGCCGCGACCGGGACATCAAGGTGCTGACCGAGCAGGTCGAGCAGGGCGGCTTCCAGTGCAGTGACCGCGTGAATGGTAATGCGCAGGTCGAAGGTCTGCTGGCCACGGCCGCCCGAGTCGCGCTCGGCGAAGGCTTTGCGTACATCGTTGAGAATCTTCTGATACGTCCCGATGCTGCTACCGACGACCAGCGAGCGTGCGTCTTCCAGCGTCTGGCGAATAAAGTCGCCGCCGGGCACTTCGCCAACCCCGGTATGACCCGCGTTGTCCTTCAGGATCACGATGTTGCGGGTGAAGTAAGGGCCGTGCGCGCCGCTGAGGTTGAGCAGCATGTCGTCATGGCCCGCTACCGGCACGACCTGCATCTCGGTGATGACAGGGGCCTTGGCAGTGATGTGGGTGTGCTGAGCGTTCATGGTGAAATCCTTGCGAAATTGTTATTGAAATGAGCGTCAGTGAGTCGCCGGCGTCTGGATGGCGGCAACGGGTGTTGCGCCAGGCTTTGGCCTGTTGCGGGCGGCGAAGACAATGACCGCCGCAATCAGCGACGTTGCGGTCAGGCCGTAGAGTCCGCCTTGAATCGAACCGGTGTGCTCTTCCAGCAGGCCGAAGGTGGTCGGGGCGACGAAACCGCCCAGGTTGCCCACCGAGTTGATCAGCGCGATCACCGCTGCTGCGATTCGTGCGTCCAGATAGGCCTGAGGAATCGGCCAGAACAGTGACGACGCCGATTTGAAGCCCAGTGCGGCGAAGCAGATGGCGACGAAGGCGAAGATCGGGCTGCCGGTGGTGGACATGAACATGCCAGCGGCAGCAATCAGCAGCGCCGCTGCGACCCAGGCCTGCTGGCGCTTCCATTTGGCCGACAGCGTGGCGAAGGCGTACATGCCGACGATCGACAAGAGCCAGGGAATGGAGTTGAACATGCCGACTTCAAAATCAGTCAGGTTGCCCATTTTTCGAATGATGCTCGGCAGCCAGAAGGTCGCGGCGTAGATGGTCAGTTGAATGAAGAAGTAGATCAGGCAGAACAGAATGATCTGGCTGTCCTTGAGCAACTTGCCAATGGACGCTTTGACGGGGGTGGCGGCCTCGCGGGCGGCCTGCTCGGAGTCGATGGCATTGACCAGCGCGTCCTGCTCCTCGCGGCTCAGCCACTTGGCGTCGTGGGGCTTGGAGTCCAGCCAGAACCAGACAAAGAAGCACAGACCCACCGAGAACATCCCCTCGATGAAGTACATCCACTGCCAGCCTTTCAGGCCGAAACCGGTGATCTGCAGCAGCAGGCCGGACAGCGGACCGGATATCAGCGAAGCAATGGCCGAGCCACTGAGGAAGATGGCAATCGCCTTGCCACGTTCAACGCCTGGCAGCCAGCGGGTGAAGTAATAGATGACACCCGGAAAGAACCCGGCTTCGGCTACCCCCAGCAAAAAGCGCAGGATATAGAAGTGGGTTTCGTTCTGGATGAAGGCCATGCAGGAGGCAACCAGGCCCCAGGTGAGCATGATCCGCGTCAGCCAGATACGGGCACCGACTTTCTGCAGCAGGATATTGGAGGGTACTTCGAACAACGCATAACCGATGAAGAACAGCCCGGCACCCAGGCCATAGGCCGCCGCTCCGATGCCCAGGTCGTGCTCCATGTGCGAGCGCACGAAGCCGATGTTCACCCGGTCGATGTAGTTGACGATAAACATGATGACGAAAAGCGGCAGGACATGGCGTTTGACTTTCGAGACGGCCGAACTCAGGACCGAATCTGCACCGTTGGCCATCCCGGAATTGGATGTGCTCACAATTGAATCTCCCACTCGTTGTTTTTATGCGGGTCCGTGCGAGGTGTGTTCCTTGCATTGTCGGTCATCATACAAGTTAGTCGCGCTTACGCAAGCCCTCCGCCGATCGGGCAGCGATAAATTTCTACGCCGGGCGGTGAGGCGGGCAGCGTTCATCCATCCGCGATAGTGGTTTTAAGTCGTCAATTTTCAACGTTTGTTGAGCTTTAACGCCCTTAGTGATTGCGGCGTCGGCTCATAGACGGTTCCTTTCTTCGTCGGACCCCTGAAGAAAAACAGGACGGAAGGAGACGTGCAGCTTTGACAGGTGTGGCTGACTTGTAATACAAGTCAGACAAGTGCCGGGCTTCCCGAAACGCAGTCCCCGCGGCTCTTCAGCAACCGCGCCGCTGGTTTCGGATTCTTCCAACGGCCTACGGTCAGACAAGCGCCAGACAACTTCAGGACAACCCTTCATGCAAGAGCCCGTCAGCACCGCGCCCAAACGCCGCCAGCACAGTCTGGCCACCGATCTGGTCACTGAATTGAGTCAGCGCATCTTGCTGGGCAAAATCGCGCCGGGCGAAAAGCTGCCGTCCGAGAACCAGATTGTTCGTGAACACGGGGTCAGCCGCACCGTAGTACGCGAGGCGATTTCCAAGCTGCAGGCATCAGGTCTGGTGGTGACCCACCATGGCATCGGCACCTTTGTGCTGGAGCGCGGCGATCAGACCGGGCTGCGCCTGAAAGTCGAAACCGTCTCGCGAGTGCGCGACATCATTGAGCTACGCATCGGTCTGGAAACCCAGGCCGTTGCGCTGGCGGCGCTGCGGCGCACCGATGAGCAACTGGCAGCGATGCGCCAGGCGCTGGACGACTATCAGGATTTGCTGGCCAATGACGACAGCTGCGTCGAGGCGGACAAGCGTTTTCACATGCTGATCGCCGAGGCGACCGGCAATCCGTACTTCATGGAAATCATGCAGCATCTGGGCAGCGCGATTATTCCGCGCAGCCGCATTGCCTCAAGTGAACGTGCCGGGAATAACCTGGCGCATCAGGGCTATCTGGCGAATCTGGAGCACGAAGCGCTGCTCAGCGCCATCCGGCGTAAGGATCCGGACGCGGCGCGTGCGGCGATGTGGACGCACCTGAGCAACAGTCGCGAGCGTCTGGTGCCGCTGGAGTGAAGTGCCCGAGCTATTGACCACCCTTGAGCACGCTCAGCATCTGTTGCGACTGCCACTCGAAATAGGGGTTATAGGTGGTTCGCGAATGGATCTTGCCGGGTTCCCGGTAGCCCCAGTCCGAATACCACACCGGCTCGCCTGCCATGCATTTCGCCGTGTCCTCGTCCGTCTGGCCGTTCCAGCAGATTCGCTGCGTGGCATTGACGCCATACAGCGGGTTGTCGGGCGAGAACAGCAGGCCCATGTGCGAGAAGCGGCTGATGCGGTAATCGGGCAGGTAATCGGTACGCACTTCGACGCGTGAGGTACGCGCAGCCTTGGCAGGCAGATCGCCGTACCAGACCAGCCGGCTGTCGGGGTGGCTGAACCGTTCGTTGAAAGTGTCCAGTACGTAAGCCGTGTCCAGCACCGAATCGTGCTGGGCGATGGCCACGAACACCGGCTTGTCGTATCGGCGCTGGCGCAAGCGGTCCTGAGCCAGTGCACTGCTGCGATAGAACTGGGCGAACCCGTTGGTGGGCACGTTCATGTAGCGCAACGGTGTCTGCATCGGGCGCAGGCCTTCCTTGGGCGCTGCGAGCAACCAGGGTCTGGCCCAGCCGATCCACGGTGTCAGCCAGGCATACGCGCTGTCGGAGCGGAAGGCGGGGGAGAACAGTAGCAGTCCGGCAATCTCGTCATGGTCGTAGGCGTAGTCCAACACCAGATTGGCACCGGTTGAAAAGCCGCCGAGGTAAACCCTGGGCGCATCCTTGCCGAGCAGTTTCGCCTGTTCGCGAACCACCTGTTGCCATTGTTCCAGGGTCACGTCGAGCATGTCTTCAGGCTTGGTGCCGTGGCCTGGCAGCAGCACGCTGCGCACCAGAAACCCCTGATCAGCCAGCCGTTGACCCACATCATGAAACGACCACGGCGAATCGCCCAGCCCGTGAACCAGCAACACGCCGCCTTTGACGGTGCCGGTCGGCGTCCACTGCTGCGGTGCATTCCACTCAAGCTCCGCCTCATGATCCGGTGTTTGAAATGTGCGTTGTGACCGCATCAGCGCGATTGACTGCTGACGATAATCCTCAAATCGGCGTGTGGGGTCTTCACTCTCGGCCATCGAGGAGCAGGCCGACAGTGTGAGCAGGGACAGCAGGCTGGCGAGTCGGAATTTGATCAAGTTCAGCGGGCCTTCGATTGGGCGTGACAGGTTCGGTCGTGCACAGTGTGCTCAAGGGTACAACGGCAAGCGCGGCGCAGGCACTATGCCATGCACATCGCGCTCGCTACGCGTTTCAGGCACACTCGCAGCCTCTAATAACTTCAACAAAATGTATCCGCATGCCTACTCAATCCAAACACTCAGCGGCAGCGGGCGGTCTTTATGTTCGCGCTTGATCGGGACCTGGCACAGGACATCGTCGATCGCGCCATGGCGATTCTGCCCTACAACGTCAACGTCATGGACTACCTGGGCATCATCATTGGCAGCGGGGATCCCGAGCGTCTGTGTACTCGACACGAAGGCGCACAATTGGTGCTGGCCGACAGCCGGGTGGTGGAAATCGACTCTCAGGCCGCGCTTCATCTGGGCGGGGTGAAGCCTGGTGTCAATCTGCCCTTGATGCTCGACCACAAGCTGGTGGGTGTGCTGGGCATTACCGGCGAGCCGGACGAGGTCCGGGTCTATGGTGAGCTGGTCAAGATGACCGCCGAGATGCTCATGGAGCATCGCCGTCAGCAGGCCGATCGGCAGTGGCGTTTACAGCGCAGTGAGGACCTGCTGGCGCGGCTGTTACTGCCCGATTGCCCTGAAAGCCTGGTCGACGAAGCGCGGCAATTGGGGTTGCAGCCACAGTTACCGCGTCAGGCGGTGCTGATTCAGCTCGATGTACAGACTTCGGTCGCCAGTCAGATTGTCACCTGGCTAGGCTCGCGCTACCCCGACAGCTGGTGCGTGATGCGCGAGCCCACCTTGCTCTGCTGGTGCCGCGCGGTCGGCAAGGACCGTGACGACGCATTACTGCTCAAGCAGTTTGAGGAGCACCACTGGCCGGTAGTGCGCATGGCCACCGCGCCGCTTTCGGCGGATCTTGGTGCGTTGCGCCATGCCTGCACAGCCTTGCGGGACCTGCTGGATTTCGCGAGTCAGGCCCGTCCGCAACACAAACTGCTGCGTCTGGATGCTTATCGCCTGCCGGTCTTGTTCTGGCGCTACCGCCATGACTGGCTGGCCGCCGAAGTGGCCGAGCCCATTGGCCGTTTGCACAACCATGCACAGTTGCTTGAAACGCTGCGCAGCTGGTTTGACTACAGCGGCGAAAGCCAGGCGTGCGCCGATGCGCTGGGCCTCCATCGCAACAGTCTGCGTTACCGGCTGGAGAAGATTGCCGAACTGACCGGCTGCGATCCATACAAGACCGACGACCTGCTGCGCCTGTATCTGGGAGCGCAGATGAGTCCGCGTCATGGTTGAACGCGATTTTGTTCAAATGCCCGATAAGGGCAGACAATCATTGTGCGCAGGGCAGGCGGCAAAGCGGGTCCGGGATGAGAACATCCGATAACGGATATGGAGAACAACAATGAAAATAGTCATCGCCCCCGACTCCTTTAAAGACAGCCTCAGCGCGCAGGCGGTTGCAGATGCCATTGCCAGCGGCCTCGCTGAAGTATGGCCCGACGCCGAGCTGATCAAATGCCCCATGGCCGATGGCGGTGAAGGCACCATCGAAGCCTTGCTGGATGCCTGTAACGGTCAGTGGATGAGTGCGCAGGTCAGTGGCCCGCTGGGCACTATGATCCAGGCCGGTTGGGGCTGGCTGGCACAGAGCCGCACCGCGATCATCGAGATGGCCATGGCCAGCGGGCTGCAACTGCTCACCCTCGCTCAACGCGATGCCTGTCTGACAAGTACCAAGGGCACCGGTCAGTTGATTTCAGCGGCGCTGGATGCGGGTGCGCAGCGCATAATCCTCGCTATCGGGGGCAGCGCCACTAATGATGGTGGCAGCGGCATGCTGTCGGCGTTGGGGGTGCGGTTTCTGGACCGTGACGACCAACCGTTGCCGCACGGCGGTCTTGCACTGGCCGGTCTGGCACGTGTTGACCTGAGCGGTCTGGACCCGCGTCTGGCCGACGTGCGCGTTGAAATTGCCGCCGATGTCGATAACCCGCTTTGTGGTCCAAACGGGGCATCCCATATTTTCGGCCCGCAGAAGGGCGCATCACCCCAGCAGGTACTGGCGCTCGACGCTGCGCTGGCGAATTTCGCCGACCACTCGGCCCTTGCCTTGGGTCACGACCTGCGTGACAGCCCTGGCAGTGGCGCGGCGGGAGGTATGGGGTTTGCCGCCAAAGCCTATCTGAATGCCTCTTTTCGCGCGGGCGTCGAGGTCGTCGCTGACCTGACAGGTCTTGAACAGGCACTGGTCGATGCTGACCTGGTGATCACCGGCGAAGGTCGTTTCGACGCCCAGACCCTGCGCGGCAAGACACCGTTGGGCGTGGCACGTGTCGCGCAGCGTCAGGGTGTGCCGGTCATCGTGCTGGCCGGAACGCTGGGCGAGGGTTATGAACAACTTTATCCGCATGGCATCAGCGCCGCATTCGCCCTGACCAGCGGCCCCATGAATCTTGAAGACGCCTGCCGCGAAGCGCCTCGCCTGTTGCACGAACGTGCGCGAGATGTGGCGCGTGTCTGGCAATTGGCGGCCTCACGTTAGGCGTCTGTCACTTCAGAGTCATGATCAACCGAACGCACACCCTTTTTGTGCAAGGCGGCTTGAACGGCCGCCATCTCTGGCAAGCTGCCTCACCTTATCGGGGGGCGCTGCATCGGTCTCAATGTTTGAGCCCCGGTCCTTGACGCAACTCGGCGATTGACTACTCGGGGCTGAACAGTCCGTAAATAAAGTCCCATGAACCTCAAGAATTGTCTGACAAGGGCGATACGCTGTGCGGTTGTCTGACAACTGTCGATGCCAACACTGCCCTCTAAAAATACAAAAGAGCCCTGGCCATGAACTTACGCACACTCACTATCGCCCGCCGCGCCGGTCTGGGCTTTACCTTGATTGCCCTGCTGGTAGCGTTGCTTGGCTGGTTTGCACTGGTGCAGATGTCGACCATTCGCGAGAGCGAAGTGGCCGTCGAAACCAACTGGGTGCCCAGCATGCGTGTGGTCAATGACGTGCGGGAGATCATGTTGCGCATTCGCACTATTTCCTTGCGCATGGCGCTGGACACCGACCCTGCGAATATCTCCACCTACCGTGGGCAGATGGATGTGCGCCTGGGTGATCTGACCAAGAAGCTCGACATGCTCAACACGTTCGTCGACACCCCGGAGGAGAAGGTCCTCGCCGATCAGTTTCTGGTGACCATGGGCCAATACCGCAGTGCGCTGGATCGCTCTTTCGTGCTCGCCGCTCAAGGTGATAGCACGGGTCTGAACAAGCTGTTGCTGGTGGACATGAAGCAGATTGTCGACGGCTCGGGCAAACAGCTGAACGACTTCGCCGACTTCTACGTCAGCAGGGTAGACGCTGAAGGCAAGGCCGCCGAGGCTCAATACGAAGCTTCTCGTAATATTGTGTTGGTGTTCGTGGTCTTCGCGGCGCTGAGCACCATTGGCCTGGCGTTGTGGCTGACGCGCAGCATTGTCCGCCCATTGCAGCGTGCAGTAAGCGCCGCCGAACACGTCGCGCAGGGCGATCTGACCCATGCCATTGAAGTCGATGGCAATGACGAAGTCACTCGCCTGCTACGTGCGCTGGCGCAGATGCAAGGCAATTTGCGCGAAGCCATGCGCCACATCGGCAGTTCCGCCAGCCAACTGGCCTCGGCTGCCACGCAGCTGAACTCGGTGACCGAGGACAGCTACCGCGGCTTGAATCAGCAGAACGCCGAGATCGATCAGGCCGCCACGGCCATCAACGAAATGACCTCGGCAGTCGAAGAGGTCGCGCGTAATGCCGTGTCCACGTCCGATGCCTCCAGTCATTCCAGTTCGTCGGCGCAGGCGGGGCAGACGCGGGTGATCGAGACCGTGCAGTCAATCCAGACGCTGACCGAAAACGTTCAGGCTACGTCGGTGCTGGTGCAGAGCCTGGCGGATCAGTCTCAGGACATCGGCAAGGTGCTGGACGTGATTCGCTCGATTGCCGAGCAGACCAACCTGCTGGCGCTCAACGCGGCCATCGAAGCAGCGCGGGCAGGGGAGTCGGGCCGCGGCTTTGCCGTGGTGGCCGATGAAGTGCGGGCACTGGCGCATCGCACCCAGCAATCGACGCTGGAAATCGACTCGATGGTCAACGCCATGCGCAGCGGCTCGGCCCAGGCGCTGGAGTCGATGACCACGAGCCGCGACCGCGCCAGCTCGACACTGTCGCTGGCCAAGGGTGCCGGGGAATCACTGAGCGAAATCACTTCGTCCATCAACCAGATCTCGGAACGTAATCTGGTGATCGCCAGTGCCGCAGAAGAACAGGCGCAGGTCTCGCGTGAAGTGGACCGCAACATCGTCAACATCCGCGATCTGTCCATGCAGTCGACCCAGGGCGCCAATCAGATCAGCGCTTCCAGCCATGAGTTGTCGCGTCTGGCTGTGGATCTGAATCAGGTAGTGGCACGTTTCAAAGTCTGAAACGCCGACATCGATGGCGGCCTGCACGCGCTTGCCGCCGACCGGTCGGGCGCGCATTATTGCTCCCGGTCGCGAAGACCACCGTGCAGGTATGTCTTATCGATGGAGGCTGCTCAGCGTCATGAACAATAACAATCACATCTTCAGCAGTTGGCTGCGCTCGCCGGCCCATCATCAATGGCTGTCTCAGGAAGGCAATCGCCTGCTGACTTTTGCCAAGGCGGCGAAGCTGCAGAACGGTTTTGGCAGCCTTGATGAGTATGGCCGTCTGATGGTCGGCGCGACTGCCCAAACCATGAACACTGCGCGCATGACCCATTGTTTCGCCATGGCCCATACCCAGGGCATTCCCGGTTGCGCTGCACTGGTCGATCATGGCATTGCAGCCTTGAACGGCCCATTGCGCGATGCCGAGCATGACGGCTGGCTCAGCGCCGCGCTCGAAGACGGCGCAACCACCGATAAACAAGCCTATCTGCATGCTTTCGTCGCGTTGGCGGCCAGCTCTGCGGTGGTCGCCGGGCGGCCCGGCGCTCAGGCGCTGCTGTCCGATGCGATTCAGGTCATCAACAGCCGTTTCTGGAGCGAGGAAGAAGGCGCGATGCGTGAGTCCTTTGCCCGTGACTGGAGCAACGAAGAGGCGTATCGCGGTGCCAACAGCAACATGCACAGCACCGAAGCGTTTCTCGCGCTGGCAGACGTCACCGGCGACTCGCAATGGCTGGACCGGGCGCTGAGCATCGTCGAGCGAGTGATTCATCGGCACGCTGGGGCCAACCACTTTCAGGTGATCGAGCACTTTACTCAAGCCTGGCAACCACTACCCGATTACAACCGCGAGAACCCGGCCGATGGCTTCCGTCCGTTCGGCACCACGCCCGGCCACGCTTTCGAATGGGCGCGCCTGGTGCTGCACCTTGAATCCGCCCGTCGTGATGCTGGCCGTTCCAGCCCGGAGTGGCTGCTCAACGATGCGCGAGAGCTGTTTGCCAATGCCTGCCGCTATGGCTGGAGCGTTGATGGCGCACCAGGCATCGTCTACACCCTGGATTGGGAAAACAACCCGGTGGTCCGCCATCGCCTGCACTGGACGCACTGTGAAGCGGCTGCCGCCGCGGCATCGCTGTTGCAGCGCACGGGCGAGCAACAGTACGAAGAATGGTATCGGGTGTTCTGGGAGTTCAACGAAACGCTGTTCATCGATTATGAGCACGGCAGTTGGCGTCATGAACTGAACGAGCAAAATGTGCCCAGCGAAGACATCTGGCCCGGCAAGCCTGACCTCTACCATGCCTATCAGGCGACGCTTCTGCCGGTGCTGCCATTGTCTCCGAGCCTTGCAAGCGCACTGGCGGGCCTGGACTGAAACCGTGTTTGAAACTTCAGTGTGACGGCACGCTTTTGTCGGTCAGGCGGATAATCTGCCTGGCCAGGAAGCTGCCGGTCAGGATCACGCCGAACAGGCGCAAGGTCTGCATGGCCAGCACGAAGCCGACGTCGGCATGGGTATCGATGGCGATGATTGCCATGGTGTCCAGGCCGCCGGGGCTGGTCGCCAGATACACGGACAGGTAATCCTTGTCCATCAGCGTTGCAATCAACCAGGCCGAAAGGGCACAGAGCACGATCAGCAGCAGGGACGCGAGGATCATCACCGGCAAGCGCCGCCAGACATACAGCACCGTCGGACGATCAAAGCGCAGGCCCACGTAACAGCCGATCGCTCCGTAACCCAGTGGCAGCAGCCAGTCCGGGATGGTGATCTGCAGCACGCCGCTCAATTGCAAGGCTCCGCCCAGTATCAACGGCATCAGCAGGGCACCTGCGGGCATCTTCGAGCCCAGCAACACGCCGACCACGATCACCGCCAGACTCAGCCCCAGATCCAGCAGGCTGGAACCGTGCTGCATCACCTCGTTGCTGTGAGCATTCGCGTCACTGCCGGTTGCCCCCATAAAGTGGCTGACCAGCGCGCCGATCACCACCACGCAGACCACACGTACATATTGCATCGTCGCAACGATGCGTGAGTCTGCGCCGTAGTCCTCTGACATGGCGACCATCGCAGACGCAGCGCCCGGCGACGTGCCCCAGGCCGCAGTGTTACTGGGAATGCCGGCAAAACGCACCAGCAAAAGGCCGACGGCGGCGCTCAAGACGACCGTCAGCAACGTGGCCAGTAACATGACGTGCCAGGATTGCAGCGCGGTCATCAACACGCTGACCGACATGGCATGCGCAATCAAAACGCCGACCGTACCCTGGCCGAGCTGAAACGCCCGTTTATTCATGCGAATGGTAGCGCCCGATACACCGAAGCCGATGGCGACCAACATAGGTCCCAGAAACATCGCCGCAGGCATATTGATCAGTTTGAGCAGTTGACCGGCACTGCCGGCGAGGATGACCAGACCCAGCCATTGGGCCATTGGAGGAAGGTAGGGCAGTGACAGACTGGAGGCACGTTGCAAGAGGTTCTCCCTGATGTTGCGAGTCAATTGCGCCGATGGCAGCGCTTTCGAATGCGTTCAGTATCGACATCACAACCCATCAAGTCTATTTTCTAATAATCATGAATTGATAACTTTGGTTGATAGATATGGACCTGCGCGATCTGACGTACTTCGAGACCATCGCCGAACTGGGGCACTTGGGCAGAGCCGCTGAAAAGCTCAACCGCAGCCAGCCTGCGCTGACCAAAAGCATTCAGCGACTGGAAGAGTCGTTCGGAACCAGACTGTTTCAGCGTGACGGGCGGCGGATCAAACTGACGCCGGTGGGCGAGCTGCTTCAGGCACGGGGCAAGGAGTTGCAGCAGAGCATCGCTCAGACCCAGCGCGAGGTGAGGGATTTCGCCAGTGGCATGGTGGGCAATATTCGCGTGGGCTGCGCGGCAACCATGGCCGAATACCTGATGCCGAAACTGACCTCGGCCTTGTTACAACGCACGCCGGACGTCACCTTCAAGCTGGTGATCGGTCAGGACGACCTGCTGCGCGAGTCGCTGCGCTCGGGGCAACTGGACATGATCATCTGCGCACTCGCACCTGACAGTGAAGGCGTTACCAGCTTTGAAGTGCTCAGAGACGAGGCGGTGGTGATCGCCAGCAAGCATCACCCGATTTTCAAGGCTGCGCCGCTGCAAATGAAGGATCTGTGCGCCTGGCGCTGGGTGCTGCCGCCCGTCAGTGTGTCGTCGCGAAAATGGCTGGACGGCGCTTTTGCAGCGCACGGTTTGCCGCTACCAACGGTGCAGATCGAAGCGAATTCAATCTCTCTGCTGCCCAACCTGATCGCCCAGAGCAACCTGCTGAGTTTCGTCGCTCGCGAGTCGCTGGAGTTTGGCAAGACCATGCAGCACCTGCGCGAAGTACCATTGGAGCAGACGACCATGAAGCGCACCATCGGCGTCACCTTGCGCAGCGGTGGCTACCTGTCGCCGGCCGCGCAGGGCATGTTGCAAATGCTGCGCGACAACGGTGGGGACTTTTTGGTGTGGGCCTGAGCATTCACCCTTCAGGCACTGGATTTTGGACGTGGCTGGGTTAGCCTTCTGTCAGCGGACCCCAGGAGCGGGGCCGGTTCATTGACGACTGGCAGGAGCATCCAGATTATGCAGGGACCTTTACACGTAAACGCTTACCTGATACGAGACGTCTATCACTTCGGTGGCGACCAGTCGCCCTTGAACGACGCTGACGCCGATGAAGACACTGACCCGGAGGCCTATCTCGACCTGGATATTCTCGGTCTGGACGACTTTGTCGATGCTGACAAGCTCGATCCGTTAGTAACGGGTGATATCGGCTCTTCAACCTTGAATTGAATGTCTCGTTGTGTGGCGGGACGATCAATATCGCCAAGGCCTTGATCGTCCCTGCGGCAAACCCGAACCGGTGGGAGGCGGCTTGCCGGCGATGGCGTCAGAGCAGTCACTGCACCGTTGGCTGACAGATCGCCTCGCCGGCAAGCCGCCTCCTACGAGGAATGGTGTTGCTCGGTAGGTCAGGTGTGGCCGAACGCTTTCACCGCTTGCTCAGGTACAGCGCCAACGCCTGCGCTGCCAACTCGACGGTCGAGCTGGCTCCGGCCCAACTGCACGCCAGCATGAGGTTGCGGGGCAGGGCGAAGTCTTCCACTGAGAATCCATTACTGTCGAATCCGTTGCCATCGTGCGGCACCAGATCACGCAGCGAATCCACTGGCTCGAAATACGCCCAGACCGGCTTGTCGAGTGCCACGGCCATGCCTACTTCGAACGCTGTGCCCGAGTCTGGCTCAAGGCCGCGAAATACATTCAGGTTCGCCAGGACCGCCGTGCAGCGTTGAATCATCGCCACATTCATCGTGTAGATCTGGCGCGCAGTTTCATGGGGCGACAAGCCGGGCGTGACTTCATTGTCGAAGGGGAACAACCCTTCCAGACCCTGCGCGGCGCACAGTGCTTTCAGGTAGCGTCCATACTCGACGGCATCAGGACGAAACACATCGAAGCCTGCGAGATAAATCAGGGGTGTCTGCATCGTCGTCGCTCCGCACGTGAACAAGGTGCGCCGATTCTACGTTGGGTTGCACATCGGACGAAACGCGCCACTGATCGGCACGTCCGCTCAATTTCACTGTTTGGGCTGGTATCTGTACGGATAGCCAGTATCCTTGGCCGGTCTGATCATTCATCGTGCGACCGCTTGCCTTGACTATTTCCCCTCTCGACAATCCGTTTTATTACCTGGAAAACTTCCGCCAGGTGCTGAGCTGGATCACGAAGCGTTACGACGACTTGCTCGACGAATCGGAGCGCCAGTTCATCGAGACGTTTACGCAACTGCCAACGACAGCGCAGGGCCTGCTGGTGCGAATGGTCATGCGCAAAGGGACGCTGTTTCGCGCGAGCAAGTTGAGTTACGAGGAAATAGGCGACCCGATCCAGGCGGTGGGCCCGTTGCTTGAACTGGGATGGGTCGATGACCGTCCTGCGCTGGGACTGGGCGAGTTGTTTCAGCTACTGCGCAAGGATGAGTTGAGCCAGTGCTTCAAGGCGCATGGCGTCAAGAATTCCGAGCGCAAGGAGCAGTGGCTTGAGCGCCTGACGCCACTTCATGCAGCGCCGCAGACCCTGGAGCAGTGGCATGGCTCGTTGCCGGATACAGTGTTCTGCCTGACGATCATGCCGCTGTGTGACCGCTTGCGTTTGTTGTACTTCGGCAACCTCTATCAGGAGTGGTCAGAGTTCGTATTGGCGGACCTTGGCATCTATCGTTACGAAAAAGTCGAATTTTCTGCGGATTCCCGGGCAATCAATGCGCGCGAAGACATCGATGTCTGCCTGCAATTGCATGCCTGCCGCGAGGCGCTCGAATCGAGTCTCGCCCTGCATGAACTGGCCGAGCAGGCGATTGCCGTCCAGTGCCGCAGCCCCTGGCTGCAGATGCGCCGCGCCAAGCTGCTGTTTCGCATCGGTCAGCAGGCCGAGCGGGTGCAGGACTGGCCATTGGCGCTGTCGGTGTATCGGCAATCCGATTATCCTGGTGCGCGCTCGCGACAGATTCGAGTGCTGGAGCGCAAGGAAGAATACGCGCAGGCCATGGCGTTGCTGCAACAGGCCCGGTTGGCACCGGAAAACGATGCCGAGGTACAGCATCTGTCGCGGGTCCTACCGCGCCTGCAACGCAAGCTGGGTCTGGCAGCAGAACGTCGGCGAACGGCACGCCAGGTCGAGCGGCTGGATGTTCAAGTCACTCCGCTGGCTGGTTGCAGCGTTGAATACCTGATTCGCGAACACTTGCAGTTGCAAGGTGGCGAGGTGCATTACGTCGAGAACACGCTGATCAATTCCCTGTTCGGGTTGTTGTGCTGGTCGGCGATTTTCTCACCGCTGCCCGGTGCATTCTTCCACCCGTTCCACAGCGGTCCGAGTGATCTCTACAGTCCCGATTTCTACTCGCGTCGTGCACAGCAGTTCGATGCCTGCCTGGCCCAGCTCGAGTCAGACGCGTATCGCGTCACCATCCAGCAGAACTTCTTGAGTAAGTACGGGCTGCAATCGCCGTTTGTATTCTGGGGCGCGTTGACACCGGATCTGCTGAATCAAGCACTCGATTGCCTGCCAGCCGAGCATATGCGTCACTGGTTCAGACGTTTATTACAGGACATCAAGGCTAACCGTACCGGCATGCCTGACCTTATCCAGTTTTTCCCCGAGCAGCGCGCCTACCGGATTATAGAGGTGAAAGGGCCGGGCGATCGCTTGCAGGACAACCAGTTGCGGTGGCTGGATTTTTGCGCAGAACACGGCATGCCTGTACTGGTCTGCTATGTGCAGTGGCGTGCGGAGGGTCTGAATGAGGTGGACGCAGTCCGAGAGACGCATGCGCTTTGCGCTCAAGCCTGAGAGAGGGCTTTCAACAGTCTTTGAAGCGAGGGGGGCGAGGCGGTCCTTGAATGAGCCTGCAGCGGGCCGCCGCGTGTTACCGGGTTCAGATCATGGCGCGCCGTCGTCATCGTCCTGGTCGTCACCATCGTTATCCATGTTGCCTTTGCCCGCGTCGTGGGTCTTGTCATGCATACCACTGTTGTTGCCTGGCTGAGGGTCCATGCCTTTGGTTCCAGGGCTGGTGCCCGGCGCACCCGGCGTTGTGCCGTCGGTATTCTTTTCCATGCCTGTGCCTGGCACTTTCGGGCCGCCAGTGTCTGGATTCGTCGGCCCTGTCGAGCCAGCCAGAGCCACTGCACTGACGCTGCCCAGTACCGCAGCGAGTGTCCATGCGCCAACCGTTTTCAGATTCATTTCAAAAACCTCCTGTGGATCTGTCGATGTCTTGCGGGATGTTGCTACAGACATTGAGTGGTCATCGGCGGGGCTGGTGCCGAACTTCCGACCGGTGGCAGGGGAAGCCCCTGCCACCGTCGGTCTGGCGATCAGTTGACCTTTGGCTTCTCGGTCACGCCATTTTTGTCGTGTGTACCGTGAGTGCCTTTGTCATGGGTCGTCGAGTTGCCCATTGGCTGGTCACTCTGCGTGCCCTGGGTTGTGCCCTTGGTATTAGAGGAGTTGCGATCGGCGGGCGCCGTGTCAGTGCCAGGCAGCTTGGTTGCACTTTTGTTTACGGGACTGGCAGGCGTGGTCGTCGATTCAGCAAAGGCTGCGCCCGATGCAACAGCCATCAGGCCAGCGAGGGTCAGGGCAGTCAGTTTGGTCTTGATCATGATGCTTACTCCGTTTTTTAAGATACCCCTATTGGTCCTTGGCCACTGGCCATAGGTGCCAACGAGCCCGACGAACGGTAGCACACTGATCGCATTGCAGTTAATACCACCCCTAATAAACACTGGGTTTATCGCTCCTACCCATTCGGCCCGGAAGAGCAGTTGATTAGCAGACGTGCTGCCGGTTTTAAGGCGATCTGGTTATAAATAAATTTCTGCGAAAAACTTGCGCTTCTAAAAGGGCACAAATTTTTACACTTTTATAACGATGATGGCGTTGAGCTATGTGGTTTTTGATAGCACATGGCTAGCCGTTGATGGCGCGGGTTTCTAGCCCGTAAACAGGGGCTCTTATCGATTTTCAGGCGTCATTTTGCGCGGGTATAGAGCGATAAAACCGCGTTTCGGCCGACGAGGTTCGACTGATTGTCATTAAACAGAAACATTTGAGGGTTTAAATCCGCCTCGGGCCTCCTTAAGTGGACCACCACACAATCTCCTGGACTGAGGTATTACCGTGATTCTGCTGACTAAAAAACGCTTGTCGCTTCTGATCGCTTCGCTGTGCCTGAGCGGTGTAGCCCATGCGACTGATGTAACCGGCGCTGGTTCGAGTTTCGTCTTCCCGGTCATTTCCAAATGGTCCCAGGACTACAGCAAAACTGCAGACAACCGCATCAACTACCAGTCGATCGGTTCGGGCGGCGGTATCGCTCAGATCAAGGCGGCTACCGTTGACTTCGGCGCTTCCGATGCCCCGATGTCCGCTGAAGACCTGTCGGCTGCCGGCCTGGGTCAATTCCCTAGCGTCATCGGCGGTATCGTGCCGATCATCAACGTTGAAGGCATCGACAGCGGCAAGCTGAAGCTCGACGGCGAAACCCTGGCCAAAATCTTCATGGGCACCGTCAAGACCTGGAACGATCCGGCGATTGTCGCGCTGAACCCGGGCGTCACGCTGCCAGCGACCGCTATCACCGTTGTTCACCGTTCGGACGGTTCGGGCACCACCTACAACTTCACCAACTACCTGAGCAAAGCCAGCTCGGAGTGGAACGAGAAGCTCAAGTTTGGTTCGACCGTGCAATGGCCAGCAGGCGTGGGCGGCAAGGGTAACGAAGGTGTTTCGGCTTACGTGAAGCAGATCAAAGGTTCGATCGGCTACGTTGAATACTCCTACGCTGTAACCAACAAGCTGTCCTACACCCAGTTGAAGAACGCCGCTGGCAAGTTCATCTCACCGACTGCCAAGTCGTTCGCTGCAGCCGCCGACACCGCGGACTGGGCAAACGCCAAGGACTTCGGCCTGATCATGACCAACGCTCCGGGTGAAGAAGCATGGCCGATCACTGCCACCACCTGGATCATCATGTACAAGAAGGCCAAGAACGCAGAGAAGAGCGCAGCGGCTTTCGACTTCTTCAAGTGGTCCCTGGAAAACGGTCAGAAGCAGGCTGCAGAACTGGATTACGTTGCCTTGCCGAAATCGCTGGTCGATCGCGTAGAAAACTACTGGAAAGCTGAATTCACCAAGTAAGTGATTCAAGCCTGTATGACCCCTGTCATCGACCGCGATATCGGTCTGGTGACAGGGGCTTTTCCTTGCGAGTGGACTCAACATGACTGAAAACACCCAATACCTGTCCGCTGCCGTCAAAACGGTCGAGACCGAAGGCGAGAAACGCGCCAAGCGGGATCACCGCCATGACCTGTGGTTCAAGCGTTCATTGCAGGCTGCGGCCATGCTGGTGCTTGCTTTGCTGGGTTGTATTGCCTTGTCGACCCTCTGGGGCGGCAGCCTGGCATTCCAGACATTCGGGTTTGGCTTTTTGACCAGTACCGAATGGGACGTGAACGCCGGCAAGTTCGGCGCACTGGTTCCGATCTACGGCACGCTGGTGACCTCTTTTCTGGCTTTGCTGATCGCCGTTCCGGTGAGTTTCGGCATTGCGATTTTCCTGACAGAAGTAGCGCCGCCGTGGCTGCGGATGCCCATTGCCTCGGCCATCGAGCTGTTGGCAGGCATTCCGTCAATCATCTACGGCATGTGGGGACTGTTCGTATTCGGTCCATTCATGGCCGAACACCTGTCGCCCTGGATCACTGAAAACCTGGGCGCTCTGCCGCTCGTTGGCCCGATGTTCCAGGGCCCGCCATTGGGTATCGGCATGCTGACCGCCGGTATCGTGCTGGCCATCATGATCACCCCGTTCATCACCTCGGTGATGCAGGAAGTTTTCCGCACCGTGCCTACCGCACTCAAAGAGTCGGCTTATGCACTGGGTGGCACGACCTGGGAAGTGGTCTGGGACATCGTGCTGCCTTACACCCGTTCGGCAGTGGTCGGCGGTGTGTTCCTCGGGTTGGGGCGTGCGCTGGGTGAAACCATGGCGGTGACCTTTGTACTGGGTAACGCTCACCAGTTCTCGGCGTCGCTGATGATGCCTAGCAGTTCCATTGCCTCGGTCATCGCCAACGAGTTCAACGAGGCTTACACCGACTTGCACCGTTCCGCACTGATCGCCTTGGGCTTCCTGTTGTTTGTCGTCACCTTCATCGTGCTGGCCCTTGCACGCTTGATGCTGTCGCGTCTGTCGCGTAAGGAGGGGTTATGAGTAAGGACATGGCAGGCAGCGAGCACATTTACCGTGTTCGCAATATCAAGAACAAGATCGCAATGGTGCTCAGCTGTGGCGCCACGGCATTCGGTCTGTTGTGGCTGGTCTGGATTCTGCTGACCACCATCATCAAAGGTATCGATGCCCTCAATCTGCAGTTGTTTACCGGCATGACGCCGCCGCCAGGCACCGAAGGCGGTCTGGCCAACGCGTTCTACGGCAGCGTGCTGATGTCCGGTATCGGTCTGTTGATTGGCACGCCCATCGGCCTGATGGCCGGTATCTGGCTGGCCGAGTTTGCGCGTTACACCAAACTGGGTAACGCGGTGCGTTTCATCAACGACATTCTGTTGTCCGCACCTTCGATTGTGTTGGGCCTGTTCGTCTACACAGTCGTGGTATTGCCGCTAAACGCGGTGACCGGTCACCAGGTGGGCTTTTCCGCCCTGGCCGGTGCGTTGGCGCTGGCGCTGCTGGTGATCCCGGTTGTGGTGCGTACCACCGACGAAATGATGCAACTGCAACCTTCGACCATGCGTGAAGCTGCGCTGGCGCTGGGTGTTCCACAGTGGAAACTGACGCTGCAGATCGTGCTGCGTGCCGCCAAGGCGGGTGTCGTGACGGGTGTGCTGTTGGCACTGGCACGTATCACCGGCGAAACCGCACCTTTGCTGTTCACCGCATTCGGCAACCAGTTCTGGAGCAGTGATCTGCTCAAGCCAATCGCCAGTGTTCCGGTGGTGGTGTTCCAGTACGCAATGAGCCCGTTCGAAGATTGGCACTCCCTGGCTTGGGCTGGTGCGCTGGTCATGACGCTGTTCGTACTGATACTGAGTCTGCTTTCTCGCTTAATTCTTCTGCGCAATAGGGCGTCCTGATGAACAACCTTTCCCTGGCCAACGAAAAGACCAAGATTCAAGTGCGCGGTCTGGAGTTTTTCTACAACAACCAGAAGTCGCTGAAGTCCATCGACATGACCATCCCCGAGAAGCGCATCACTGCGATCATCGGCCCGTCGGGTTGCGGTAAGTCGACCCTGCTGCGTGTGTTCAACCGTATTTATGCGATGTACCCGAAACAGGAAGCGCGCGGCGAAGTGCTGCTCAATGGCGAAAACATCCTGGCGCCGGGCTATTCGATGAACCGCCTGCGCAGCCACGTGGGCATGGTGTTCCAGAAGCCGGTGCCGTTTCCGATGTCGATCTACGACAACATCGCCTACGCCATCAAGCACCACGAAAAACTGTCGCGTCGTGAAATGGAAGATCGCGTTGAGCAGGCACTGCGTGGCGCAGCCCTGTGGGATGAGGTGAAGGACAAGCTCAAGCAGAGCGCGACCGGCCTGTCCGGTGGTCAGCAGCAGCGTCTGTGCATCGCGCGCACTATCGCGCTGCGTCCTCAGGTACTGCTGCTGGATGAGCCGACTTCCGCCCTTGATCCGATTTCTACCGGTCGTATCGAGCAACTGATCACCGAGCTCAAAGAGCAGTTCACGGTGATCATCGTGACCCACAACATGCAGCAGGCTGCACGCTGCTCGGACTACACCGCGTTCATGTTCATGGGTGAACTGATCGAGCACGGCGACACCGACACCATCTTCACCAAGCCTTCCAAGACCCAGACCGAAGACTACATCACCGGTCGTTTCGGCTGATCAGCCGGCCAGGGCGGGCGCCTCCCGGCGCTCGCCCATGAACTCCTCGATCCTGCTGCGCAACCAGCGTTCGGCAGGGTCGTTGTCCATCACGCTCAGCCACGTCATTGACAGGTCCAGCCCCGGAGTGGGGAAGGGCAGCGGTTCGTCGTACACCAACCCCAGCGCACTCATGGCACTCGCCGCATAATCAGACAGCCCAGAGATCAGATCGGTGCCCGCCATCAGCGCAGGCAGCGTGGTGAACTGCGGCACTGATAACACCACATGCCGCTTGCGGCCCAGCGCGGTCAGCCACTCATCTGCGAAACTGCTCACGCTGGCCACGTGCGACACCACCACGTGCGGCCGCGAGCAATATTCGTCCATCGACATCGGTCCTGAAGGCTTGTCGGCCCTGACCAGGCGCGGTTGAACATTGCGCAGCAGCTTGCGTTTGGCGTTGGCGGGCAACTCACGTGTCCGGGGACACCCACGGTGATGTCCCCGGACATGAGCACTTCGGAGATATTCAGGTAATCGACATGCTTGACCACGATCACCACGCCCGGTGCTTCCTTGCGAATCGCCTTGAGCATGGCGGGCAACAGGCCGAACTCCACGTCGTCTGAAAGCCCGATGCGAAAGGTCATCTTGCTCACCGAGGGATCGAAATCGGTGGTCAGGCTCAGCGCTGTGGACATGGCGTCCAGTGCGGGCGTGAGATGTTTGAGGATCTCGTGGGCGCGTGCAGTCGGTTCCATGCGATGGCCCACGCGGATAAACAGTGGGTCGTTGAGCAGGCTGCGCAGGCGGTTCAGTGCCGCGCTGATCGTCGGCTGGCCGAGGAACAGCTTTTCCGCCGCGCGGGTCACATTGCGCTCCTGCATCAAGGTCTCGAAGACCACCATCAGGTTGATATCGGCCTTACGCAGTTCATTGCGATTCATGGTGGTTCCTTGGCATCAGACATGTCACCCGGATGGCGCCTACAAAAGGTCGGCTCAGTCTAGGGAAGCCCCGTAGCGGGCGTCCAGCGTTTTACCTTGCTAACCAGACACGTCTTCTTACGTTTCTGTCGGTAGGAAAAGAGCGAATCTGTCGTGGGATCTGAGGTCTACTTGCGGGTCTGGAACCTGTTGCGAGAAGGGTTTCGCCATCACCGTCCCACACCCACAGGAGGTGCCCCTATGCGGGCTGCAACGATTGCCGGTTTGTTGATATCGCTGACGCTGCCCTGCGTGGCGCTGGCTGAGACACCCAGCTATGGTCAGCAACTGGAAGGTTTCACCTACCCCCACACTCTCAAGAGGTTCGACTTCCAGTCCCAGGGCCAAGCGCTGCAAATGGGCTACATGGACGTCGCGCCCACCGGCAAGGCCAATGGCCGCACTGCCGTGCTGATGCATGGCAAGAACTTCTGTGCCGCCACTTGGGAAGACACGATCAAGGGCTTGAGCGCCGCCGGTTATCGGGTGATTGCCCCCGACCAGATCGGTTTCTGCACCTCGACCAAGCCTGGCTATTACCAGTACAGCTTCCAGCAACTGTCGATGAATACCCATGCGCTGCTGGAAAAGCTCGGTATCAACAAGGTGTCGGTCGTCGGCCACTCAACCGGCGGCATGCTGGCCACGCGGTATGCGCTGATGTATCCGAAGCAGACCGAGAAACTGGTGATGGTCAACCCGATTGGCCTGGAAGACTGGAAAGCGCTCGGCGTGCCGTATCGCACCGTGGATCAGTGGTATGAGCGGGAACTGAAGACCACCGCCGAAGGCATTCGCGCCTATGAACAGAAAACCTATTACGACGGGCGCTGGAAGCCTGAGTACGACAAGTGGGTCGATATGCTCGCAGGCCTTAACAAGGGGCCTGGCCAGAAAGCGGTCGCCTGGAACTCGGCGCTGATCTACGACATGATTTTCACCCAGCCGGTGTTCTACGAATTCCCGAAATTGCAGGTGCCGACTGTGCTGATGATCGGTGACGCTGACACCACTGCCATCGGCAGCGACATCGCGCCGCCGGACGTGAAGGCGAAAATCGGCAACTACAAGGTACTGGGTAAGCAAGTCACCGAGATGATTCCAGGCGCCAGGCTGGTGGAATTCAAGGGCATGGGGCATGCCCCGCAGATGGAAGATCCCGCTGGTTTCAACAAGGCGCTGGTTGAGGCGCTTTAATAGGCTTGTCTCTGGCGCGGAAATACTTCGCCGCTGCCAGTCAGTCTTCGCGAGCAAGCTCGCTCCCACTTGAAATTCAACCCCAAGTGGGAGCGAGCTTGCTCGCTAAGAGGGTGGGACATTCATTCGGGAGGTATCAATCGAACATCCCGAGTCTTTGACTCAACTCAACAGCTGCGCAAACGCCTTGTCGGCCTCCAGCACTGCAGGCAGGCCGGCGAACAGGGTGTCCAGGTCGATGCCTTCCATGATCGGTCCGTCGGACGCCTTTTGTGCTTGTGGGGTTGCACCTTCGTGGGCTTCCAGTGCGTCGGAAATCACGATGGCCTGCGCGACGATCCTCGGCAAGGCTGCATTGCCGGGTGCCTGCATCGGCTTGGCCTGGTACGCAATAGCCTCCTGAATCGAGTTCGGCAGGTGCCAGCGGCGGGCCAGCTCGGCACCCACTTCCGGATAGCCGAACCCCAGTTGCACGGTTTCATTGGCCGCGCGTCCCGCAGTGCCAGCCTTCGTCGCGCTGTTCAGGCGCTCAGCGACGTCTGGCGCGCCGGTCTGGATCAACAACTCGCCGATGTTGTGCATCACGCCGCAGGTGAACGCGATCTCTACGTCTACGTCCGTCTGCCTGGCGAGCATCCGGCAGATGCCCGCGACCTGAAAGCTCTTCAGCCAGAACGCCTTGAGGTCGAAGCTGGGACCGGCCTTGAACGCGCCTGTCACTGCCGACGCCATTACCAGTGTGCGCAAGGTATTGAAACCCAGGCGCATAGCGGCATCCTCGATGCTCGATGATTCCCGAGAACCCCTGAATCTGGCCGAGTTGGCCAGGCGCAGGACCTTGGCGGCGATCACCGGGTCCTTCTCGATGTTGCGGGCGATACTTTCCAGGTTGGAGGAGGGGTTGTCGAACTGAAGCATCAGGTCCTGAGCCACTTTGGGAATGCTCGGCAGGCTGTGCAAATCATCAAACAGTTTTTCAATACTCATCATGGCGGGACCATCCTCTGGACGACGGGATGAGTTGACCATAGCCAGTTTTTCGCGCACTGCACGTTTTACTGTCGTTTGTGGGAAGCGTTTCTCACAGGGCAAAAATAAAAATAAAAGACTCCTCATGCCCGGCCGATATACCACTTGGGGCTCCGTTCGAAATATTCCGCTCTCTATTCGAAACCCCTTAAACAGCGGCACCGTTCGAGTTCCTATTGACGATCCCCGTATCGTCCTAATTGTTTATGCCGTGGAAGTGCTCGCTATGATGAAAAGCCTGGGTTTCAGTAAGAAAATTCTGTTGGCCGCCGCCCTCATCGTGATTGTGGCGTTCAGTGTATTCATTGTCGTCAATGACTATCGACAACGTCAGTCGCTGAAATCCAGTGTTCAGTCCGAGCTGCAACAACTGGGTACGCTAACCACGCAAAATATCCAGACCTGGCTGGAAAGCCGTATTCAGTTGCTGCAGTCGATGTCGCAGCAGATCGCGATCGACGGCAAGGCGCTGCCGCAGTTGCAGCGCGCGGTCGGCCTCTCGGTCTACAGCGATAACTTTCAGCTCGGCTATTTCGGTACCACCGAAGGCGTGATGCTCTCCAACCCTTCCGCCACTCGACCGGCCGACTACGACCCACGCGCCCGTGGCTGGTACAAGGCAGCGCAGAATGCGTCAGGCACCATCGTCACTGAACCCTACATTGCAGCGTCATCCGGCAAGCTGGTGATGACGATAGCGACCCCGGTCAAGATCCAGAATCAGTTGGCCGGTGTTGCGGGCGCTGACATTGCGCTGGACAGCGTCAGCAAGATCATCAACTCGCTGAACTTCGGCGGGCACGGGTATGCATTTCTGGTCAGCGCCGAAGGCAAGATTCTGGTGCACCCTGACAGCAAGCTGGTGTTGAAGAACATCAGCGAGGCGTACCCCAACAACACGCCAAAGATTGCCACCGGTGTGACGGAAATCGATTCAGGGAACACGCCTGAAATCATCTCGTTTACCCCAGTTCAGGGCGTTTCGACCGCCAACTGGTACGTGGCGCTGGTGCTGGAGCAGGACGCTGCCTATTCGATGCTCCGCGAGTTCCGCGCCTCGGCCATCACCGCAATGGTGGTCGTGGTGGTGGTAATCATTCTGCTGCTGGGTCTGTTGATCCGCGTGCTGATGCAACCGCTGCACCAGATGGGGCGTGCGATGCGTGACATTGCCGACGGCGAGGGCGACCTTACCAAACGTCTGGCGATTACTTCACAGGATGAATTCGGCGCGCTGGCCCAGTCCTTCAACCACTTTGTCGAACGTATCCATACGTCCATTCGTGAAGTCGCCTCGACCGCCGCTCAACTGGGCGCTGTCGCGACACGAGTGGTCAAGGTGTCCAATGCCTCGATGAGCAACTCCGATCAGCAGGCCAATCGCACCGAAAGTGTGGCTGCCGCGATCAACGAACTGGGGGCGGCTGCGCAGGAAATTGCCCAGAACGCAGCGCGCACGTCGCAGCAGTCCAGTGATGCCAGCGAACTGGCTGGCGACGGTCAGGCCGTCGTGCAGCAAACCATCAAGGCCATGAACGAACTGTCCGGCAAGATCAGCGAATCGTGCGTGAACATCGAAAGCCTCAACGACAAGACGGCCAACATCGGGCAGATCCTTGAGGTAATCACCAGCATTTCCCAGCAGACCAACCTGCTGGCGCTCAACGCGGCCATCGAAGCAGCACGTGCCGGTGAAGCCGGTCGCGGTTTCGCGGTGGTCGCCGATGAAGTGCGCAACCTGGCACACCGGACCCAGGACTCGGCTCAACAGGTCCAGAAGATGATCGAAGAGCTGCAGGTCGGTGCCCGTGAAGCGGTGACCAACATGACGGAAAGCCAACGCCAGAGCGAAGACAGCGTGGGCATCGCTAACCGCGCTGGCGAGCGTCTGGGCAGCGTCACCCGCCGCATCGATGAAATCAACGGCATGAACCAGTCGGTTGCCGCCGCGACAGAAGAGCAGACCTCGGTGGTGGAATCGATCAACGTCGACATCACCCACATCAACACCCTTAACCAGCTGGGCGTCGACAACCTGCGTCAAACCCTGGAAGCCTGCAATTCGCTGGAAGAGCAGGCCGCGCGCCTGCAGCAACTGGTGGGCAGTTTCCGTATCTGATCGCTGTATGACATGCGCTTATCGCGTCGACACTGATCGTGCCCACCGCTCTGCGTGGGCATGCCTCCCGTGACGCTCCGCGTCACAGATGGCACAGATTGCGGACTCAGTTAACCGGGCGCATGGCTTAAGTCACGTTTTCGCCCCTCGGCGACCTACTTTGACGGGGCAAAACAGGCAAACCCCAAGCTCCGGTTCCGGCCCCGGCTACGCCGGGGTTCCTTCGTCCTGACACTGATTCGGAGGTCGCTGCAAATGGGCCATCCATGGCCCAGTGCAGCTCAGCCGGCATCCCTGCCGGCTGCCCCCCGAATCAGCGCCAGAACTCAGCCTCCACCCGCGTCGCAATCGTCGGTGTTCTCACTACCGCGTCAAAAAAACATGGCAGCGCAGCTGCCCGACTGACGCACCTGCAACGCAACCTGCGAAAAACTGTTACGGGTTCGTCATGCCCGGTTCACGGCTCTGCAACACCACCGGTTCAGTCTGGCTGACAACCGAATACGACCTGTACCGGGTCGTAGGGCAGACAGAGACACACCATGAACCCAGCTATCCATGTCGAAGGATTGAACAAGAGCTTTTCTCGCAAAAGCGCTCTGGTTGGCCTTGAGTTGTCTATACAACACGGCGAGATGGTTGCCCTGATTGGCGCATCAGGCTCCGGCAAGTCCACCTTGCTGCGTCACCTGGCGGGGCTGGCGTGCTGTGATCGCGAAAACGGCGGCCAGGTGCGGGTGCTGGATCGCGAAGTGCAAGCCTCGGGTCGTCTCAATCGCCATGTGCGCCGTCTGCGTGCCGACATCGGCTACATCTTCCAGCAGTTCAATCTGGTCAATCGCCTCAGCGTGCTCGATAACGTCCTGCTTGGCTGCCTGGGGCGCATGCCGCGCTGGCGCGGCAATCTGGCGCTGTTCAATACCGAGGAAAAGCAGCGCGCAATGGCGTCGCTGGAACGCGTCGGGCTGGCGGACCTCGCCGCGCAGCGTGCCTCGACGCTGTCCGGTGGCCAGCAGCAGCGCGTGGCCATTGCCCGGGCCCTGACCCAGCGCGCCGAAGTGATTCTTGCCGACGAACCCATAGCCTCTCTCGACCCTGAATCCGCCCGCCGGGTCATGGAAATTCTCGCCGACATCAACCGCCGCGATGGCAAGACCGTCGTCGTCACCCTGCATCAGGTGGATTACGCGATGCGTTACTGCCCACGCGCCGTGGCGCTGAAGGGCGGACGTATCCATTTCGACGGGCAGGCGCAGGGGCTCAGCAGGCACTTTCTCAACGACCTTTACGGCGCCGAGCAGGATGACAGCCTGACGCTCGTCGAGCACAGCCGTCCCGTCGAGCCGCCGCGCCTGGTATTGGCCAAAGTCTGATCATTTTTATCGTCAGTTCCCTGACATCAACCGCTGTTGCACGAACCTCACTTCAGGAGTGCTTTCATGTTCAACCGTATCGGTCGCGTCCTTGCGTCTGCCGCTTTGCTGGCCACTTGTGCAATGGGCACTGCCCAGGCCGAAGAGAAGGTCATCAATTTCGGCATCATGTCCACTGAGTCATCGCAGAACCTCAAAACCATCTGGCAGCCGTTTCTCGATGACATGAGTAAGAAGACCGGCCTGAAGGTCAACGCAACCTTTGCCTCCGATTACGCGGGTCTGATTCAGGGCATGCGCTTCAACAAGGTCGATGTAGCCTGGCTGGGCAACAAGGCGGCTATGGAAGCGGTCGATCGCTCCAACGGCGAAATCTTCGCCCAGACCTCGGCGTCCAACGGTGCGGCGGGTTACTGGAGCCTGCTGATCGTGCGCAAGGACAGCCCGATCAACTCTGTCGAAGACATGCTAAAGAACGCCAAGACCCTGACCTTCGGCAATGGCGACCCGAACTCCACCTCGGGCTATCTGGTGCCGGGTTACTACGTGTTCGCCAAGAACCATGTCGATGCCTCCACTGCGTTCAAGCGCACGCTCAACTCCAGCCACGAAGTCAACGCGCTCAGTGTTGCCAAGGGCCAGCTGGACGTGGCGACCTTCAACACCGAGAGCTGGGACCGACTGGCGGTGACTCAGCCGGACAAGGTCGAGCAGCTCAAGGTGATCTGGAAATCGCCGCTGATTCCGGCTGATCCTATGGTCTGGAGCAAGGCTCTGTCGGACGAGAACAAGGCGAAGATCCGTGAGTTTTTTGCCAGCTATGGCGATACCGATGAAGAAAAAACCGTGCTCAAGAACATGCAACTGGGCAAGTTCCTGAAGTCCAGCGATGACCAGTTGCTGCCGATTCGCCAGCTCGAACTGTTCAAGCAGCGCACCGAAGTGGCGGCCAGCACCACGCTCAATGCCCAGGAAAAGGAAACCCGCCTCAAGGAAATCGACGCGGGCCTGAGCAAGCTGCAGCAGCGCATCACCGAGCTGAACCAGAAAACGGCAACCAGCACCGCCGGCTGAATGAGTGGGGCGCGGACCTTTGCCCCGCGCCCCATCGGCCGCCATCAGGACATCGATTGCTATGACCACTCACGTTGCATACGCACAGACCGGCGGCAAGCGCAGTTGGGCTCGGTATTTGGGCTGGGGGCTGTTTCTGGCCGCACTGGCCTGGGCCTGGCAAGGCGCGGAAATGAATCCGATGTCGCTGGTACGCGATTCGGGAAACATGGCGACCTTCGCCTCCGACTTCTTCCCACCGGATTTCCGCGAATGGCGCAGTTATCTCACGGAAATGCTGGTCACGATCCAGATCGCGTTATGGGGCACGGTCCTGGCCATCGTCTGCTCTATCCCGCTGGGCATTCTGTGTGCCGAAAACATCACGCCGTGGTGGATTCATCTGCCGCTGCGCCGTTGCATGGACGCCTTTCGTTCCATCAATGAAATGGTCTTCGCGATGCTGTTTGTGGTCGCCGTAGGTCTTGGGCCATTTGCCGGGGTACTGGCCTTATGGATCAGCACCACGGGGGTGCTTGCCAAGCTGTTCGCCGAAGCCGCGGAAGCCATTGATCCCGGCCCGGTAGAGGGCGTGCGCGCCACGGGTGCCAGTGCGCTGCAGGAGGTCATATATGGCGTCATCCCGCAGGTCATGCCGCTCTGGATCTCCTACGCGCTGTACCGTTTCGAATCCAATGTTCGCTCGGCAACGGTCGTGGGCATGGTCGGGGCAGGGGGGATCGGTGTGATTCTCTGGGAGAACATTCGCGCCTTTGCTTTCGTCCAGACCAGCGCCGTACTGCTGGTGATCATCGTCGTCGTCAGCGTGATCGACATCGCGTCGCAGCGCTTGCGCAAGCAATTTATCTGACCGGAGAGGGGTGTCCCGATGGGCACTTTTTTTAACCATGCAGTTGTCTAGACAAACTGAGCCGTTGTACCGCGAACTGGCGGACACCCTGCGCGCCGAGTTGTGCACTTACAGGTCCGGCGACTACCTGCCTGCCGAGTTCCAACTGGCTGAACGTTTCAGCGTCAATCGCCACACCGTTCGCCGCGCTGTCGATGAACTGGTGCGTGAAGGCAGCGTACTGCGCCGCCAGGGCAAAGGCACTCAGGTGCTGGAACGCCCGCTCATTTACCCGATGCAGGCCGACAGTGCCTACAGTAAGTCATTGTCTGCGCAGGGTATCGGGGTCGAGGCGATCCTGCTGTTGCGTCGCGACTGCCAGGCCAATAGCGAAGATGCCCATCACTTGGGTCTGCCCGAACAGGCGCCGATGATCGAATTGCAAACCCTGCGCAAGCTTGACGGCCAGCCCGTGAGCCTGATTCTGCATCGCTTCAGCGCTGATTACCGTCAATTGCTGGCCGATTATGCAGGCGGTTCGCTGCGTCAGTACCTGGCCGAGCGCGACCTGCCGCTGACTCGCCAGCAGAGTCTGATTGGCGCACGCCTGCCGTCGCGCGAAGAAGCGTCGCAGTTGCTGATGCCACGCCATATGCCCACGTTGACCGTGTTGACGGTCTCCTGTGACCGGTCCGGCCAGCCGGTGGAACTGTCCCGTTCCACCAGCCGCAGCGACCGCTTTCACTATCAAGTGACCACCTGATGCCGAGGTTATCCATGCAATCCTCTCAGCAATCCTCTGAACTCGATCCTGAAACAACCGCACGGCAGCGCTGGATGGGCGTGCTCGCCCGCGCACATGTCGATGAGCAAAGCGTTGCCCATTTGAATCGCCACGAACCGGTCTTGCGCGACACCGATTATCAGATGATCCGCGCGCCGGAAATCGGCATGACGCTGGTGCGTGGGCGCATGGGCGGCACGGGTGCTGCGTTCAATCTGGGCGAAATGAGTGTGACCCGTTGCGTGGTGCGTCTGGCCGACGGTCGTACCGGCTACAGCTACCTTGCCGGACGCGACAAGCGTCACGCCGAACTTGCGGCACTGGCCGATGCCCACCTGCAAGGTGCGCAACAAGCCTGGTGGCTGGCAGAGCTGATTGAGCCTTTGGCTCGCCTACAAGCCCTGCGCAAGGCTGACAAGGACGCCGAAACCGCCGCCACCAAAGTTGAATTCTTTACGCTGGTCCGAGGAGAAGACTGATGAACGCTGTCCTTCTGCAACCTGCTTTCACTGATCCTGTACTCGACGCTCAGCGCAGCTTTCGCGCGGCCCTCAAGGCGCTGGCAGGCCCCGGCATTGCCCAGACGTTGAACGCCGCCCATCAGCCGCCCGCGTTGTCGGGGCTGGACAGTGCCACCCATGCGTTGTGTCTGGCGTTGCTGGACCTGGATACCCCGGTCTGGCTGGCTCCGGCGTTCGATACGCCCGCCATTCGCGCCAACCTGTCGTTCCACTGCGGCTGCCCGATTGTGAGCGAGCGGCAAAACGCTCGCTTCGCGTTGCTCAATGCCTCGGTGGCGCAGGACCTGGCGGGTTTCGACCTGGGCAACGATCGCTATCCTGACCAGTCCTGCACGTTGCTGATCCAGCTGCCAGCCCTTGATGGCGGGCAACCCTTGAGCTGGAGCGGTCCCGGCATCGAGCAGC
The DNA here is from genome assembly GCF_014358015.1 of Pseudomonas triticifolii. Classification (GTDB taxonomy): domain Bacteria; phylum Pseudomonadota; class Gammaproteobacteria; order Pseudomonadales; family Pseudomonadaceae; genus Aquipseudomonas; species Aquipseudomonas triticifolii. The sequence continues at coordinate 122,243 of NZ_JACONV010000014.1, forward strand.
AGAACCGCGTGGCCTTGCCGCTGGACAAGGCGTTCTGGACCGAACGGTCGTCGCGCAACGACTTTCCGCGCGGGCTGGATGTGTTTTTCCTGGCGGGCAGCCAGATGCTCGGCTTGCCGCGCAGCACCCGCGTGCAGGAGTGTGCCTGATGTACGTTGCCGTCAAAGGGGGTGAACAGGCCATCGACAACGCCCATCGTCTGCTGGCTCGCAGACGTCGTGGCGACACAGGCATTGCCGAACTTGACGTCGAGCAGATCCGCCAGCAACTGCCACTGGCTGTCGCCCGGGTCATGACCGAAGGCTCGCTGTACGACGAGCAACTGGCCGCGCTGGCGATCAAGCAGTCGGCAGGTGATCTGGTCGAAGCGATTTTCCTGCTGCGTGCCTACCGCACGACCCTCACGCGTTTCTGCGCCAGCCTGCCCATCGACACCTCGGACATGCAACTCAATCGTCGCTTGTCCGCGACCTTCAAGGACGTGCCGGGCGGGCAATTGCTCGGGCCGACCTTCGACTACACCCACCGTTTGCTGGATTTCACGCTGCTGGCTGAGGGCGAGCATCCTGGCCCGAGCGTGGCGCCTGACGCTACGTTGCAACCCTGTCCACGCGTGCTCGGTCTGCTGGCGAAAGAAGGCTTGATGAAACCGGAAGTCGATAACGACGAGCCCATCGCCGACATCACCCGGGAGCCGCTGGAGTTCCCGTCCAGTCGTGCCGAACGCTTGCAGGCGCTGGCCCGTGGCGACGAGGGGTTTCTGTTGGCACTGGGGTATTCGACCCAGCGCGGCTATGGCCGTAACCATCCGTTCGCGGGCGAAATTCGTGTCGGTGAGGTGCAGGTGTGGGTCGAGCCCGAGGAGCTTGGCTTTCCCATTCTCATCGGTGACATCGAGATCACCGAGTGCGAAATGATCAACCAGTTTGTCGGTTCTGCCACTGAGCCGCCGCAGTTCACGCGTGGCTATGGGCTGGCCTTCGGCAATGCCGAGCGCAAGGCGATGGGCATGGCGCTGGTGGATCGCTCGTTGCGTGCCAACGAGTACAACGAGGAAATCCGCTCGCCGGCCCAGCAGGAAGAGTTCGTGCTGGCCCACTGCGACAACGTCGAGGCGGCCGGTTTCGTTTCGCACTTGAAGCTGCCGCATTACGTGGATTTCCAGTCCGAGCTGGAACTGATCCGCACACTGCGCAAACCCACAGCGACCGGGGAGAACGAGCAATGAGCACCCTCAAGCCGCCTGTTGCGCGGGACACCGCGTACAACTTCGCCTACCTCGATGAACAGACCAAGCGCATGATCCGTCGCGGGCTGCTGAAGGCCGTCGCGATTCCCGGCTATCAAGTGCCGTTCGGTGGCCGCGAGATGCCGCTGCCCTATGGCTGGGGCACCGGTGGCATGCAACTGACCGCTGCGATTCTGGGTGCCGATGATGTGCTCAAGGTCATTGATCAGGGCGCAGACGACACCACCAATGCGGTCTCGATCCGGCGGTTTTTCGCCCGCACGGCGGGTATCGCGACGACCGAACGGACGCCTGAGGCCACGGTGATCCAGACCCGTCACCGCATCCCGGAAACCCCGCTGCATGCCGATCAGATTATGGTCTATCAGGTGCCGATTCCCGAGCCGCTGCGCTTCATCGAGCCGTCCGAGACCGAAACCCGGACCATGCACGCGCTCGATGATTACGGGGTGATGCACGTCAAACTCTACGAAGACATTGCCACCTTCGGCCACATCGCGACCAGTTACGCCTATCCGGTGATGGTCGACCAACGCTACGTGATGGATCCGTCGCCGATTCCCAAATTCGACAACCCCAAGCTGGACATGAGCCCGGCGCTGATGCTGTTCGGCGCGGGCCGCGAAAAGCGCCTTTATGCAGTGCCGCCTTACACCCGCGTCGTGAGCCTGGATTTCGAGGATCACCCGTTCCAGGTGCAGCGCTGGGAGCAGTGCTGCGCGATCTGCGGCAGCCACGATTCCTTCCTCGACGAGCTGATTCTCGACGACGTGGGCACCCAGAGCTTTGTCTGCTCTGACACCGATTATTGCGCCCAGCGGGCCAGCCAGCAGGAGAACGCCCGATGATCAGTGCCCTGTCGGTCAATCCGAGTAACACGCCACGACCCCGGTTGGACGAAGCGTTGCTTAAGGTGCGCGGCGTGACCCGGCTGTACGGCCCGGAAAAGGGTTGCCAGAACGTCAGCTTCGACCTGTACCCCGGTGAGGTGCTGGGCATTGTCGGCGAGTCCGGCTCGGGCAAGTCCACGTTGCTGTCGGTGCTTAGTGGCCGCTTGGCACCGGAGAGTGGCAGCATCGACTACCGGAGTCAGGACGGCAACTGGTTCGACCTGTACAGCGCCAGCGAGGCGCAACGGCGTACCTTGCTGCGCACCGAATGGGGCTTTGTCGAGCAGAACCCGCGCGATGGCTTGCGTATGGGCGTGTCGGCGGGCGCGAACATTGGCGAGCGGTTGATGGCTCAGGGCGTGCGTAATTATCAGCAGTTGCGTAGCGCCGCGCTGGACTGGCTCGGTCAGGTCGAAATCGATCCACTGCGTATCGATGATCTACCGCGTACCTTTTCGGGCGGCATGCAGCAACGCCTGCAGATCGCCCGCAATCTGGTCTCCGGCCCTCGGCTGGTGTTCATGGACGAGCCGACAGGCGGGCTGGATGTATCGGTGCAGGCGCGTCTGCTGGACCTGCTGCGCGGCCTGGTACGCGAGCTGGATCTGGCGGTGGTGATCGTCACCCATGACCTGGCTGTGGCCCGCTTGCTGGCCGACCGGTTGATGGTGATGCGCCGTTCGCACGTGGTGGAAGCGGGACTCACCGACCAGATCCTTGATGACCCGCAACATCCGTATTCACAGTTGCTGGTTTCCTCGGTATTGCAGCCATGACCCGCACAGAGAGATGAGCCTGATGACTACCTTGATCGAGGTCCGTGACCTTTCGAAAACCTTCACGCTGCATCAACACAGCGGCGTGGTCCTCAACGTGTTGCGTGGTCTGAATTTCTCGGTTCGTAGCGGGGAATGTCTGGTGTTGGGCGGGGCGTCCGGGACCGGTAAAAGTACCTTGCTGCGCACGTTGTATGGCAATTACCTGCCCGCCGCGGGCAGCATTCGCGTGCAGCATGACGGCGAATGGACCGAACTGGTCGGCGCCGCGCCGCGTCAGGTGCTGGAAGTGCGGCGCAGAACGCTGGGCTATGTGAGCCAGTTTCTGCGCGTCATCCCGCGAGTGTCGAGCCTTGACGTCGTCATGGAACCCGCCCTGGCACGCTGCTGGCCGCGCGAGCAGGCGAGGGCGCGGGCCGAGTTACTGCTGACCCGTCTGAACATCGCGCCGCGTTTGTGGCCGCTGGCACCCAGTACGTTTTCCGGTGGTGAACAGCAACGGATCAACATCGCCCGCGCCTTCATGGTGCCGTGGCCGGTGATGTTGCTGGATGAGCCGACCGCTTCGCTGGATGACGCCAACCGCCAGGTAGTGCTGGCGCTGATCGACGAAGCCAAACGTGAAGGTGCCGCGCTGATCGGCATCTTCCATGACCGTGATGCCCGTGAATCGGTTGCCAGCCGCCAACTGGACATGACCCCGGTGGACCTCACCGCCAAGGAGTTGCTGCAATGCTGAACGAACAGATTTTCACCAACGCCCGCGTGGTCACTGGCGAGTCGGTGTTCTCCGGCACCGTGGTAGTACGCGACGGCGTGATTGCCGAGATCGACTCGGGCCGCAGTCAGTTGAGCCAGGCGCAGGACCTGCAAGGCGATTACCTGCTGCCGGGGCTTGTTGAACTGCACACCGATAATCTGGAAAAGCATCTGTCGCCACGCCCCGGTGTCGACTGGCCTTCGACCTCGGCGGTGATCAGCCATGACGCGCAAATCGTCGCCGCCGGCATCACTACGGTGTTCGATGCGCTGTCGATTGGCGACGTCAATCCCAAAGGCAAGCGCATGCAGCAGTTGCCCTCGATGCTCGCCGCCATTGCGGCGGCCACCGATGCCGGTCTGACCCGCGCCGAGCATTTGCTGCATTTACGCTGTGAAGTGAGCCATCCGGACACCCTGAGCGTGTTTCGCGACCTGGTGGATCAGCCGCTGGTGCAACTGGTCTCGGTGATGGACCATGCGCCGGGTCAGCGCCAGTTCGCACTGGAATCCAAGTACCGTGAGTACTACATGGGCAAATACCACCTGAGCAGCGAAGAAATGGACGGCTTTATCGTCGAGCAAGTGGCCAATTCCACCGAATACGCTGACCGATATCGCCGTGCCATTGTCGAACTGTGTCTGGCACGCGGGTTGTCCATCGCCAGTCACGATGACGCGACCATGGCCCATGTCGAGGAATCGGCGGGTTACGGCATGAACATCGCCGAGTTCCCCACTACGCTGGAAGCGGCGCGTGGCTGTCGGCGTCTGGGCATGAGTGTGTTGATGGGCGCACCGAACATCGTGCGCGGCGGCTCGCACTCCGGTAACGTGGCGGCCGCGTCGCTGGCTAAAGAAGGGCTACTGGATATTCTCTCCAGCGACTACTATCCGGCGAGTCTTCTGCAATCGGCGTTCATGCTGGCCGAGCAGGATAACGACCTCGGGTTGCCACAGGCGATGAACAGCGTCAGCCGCACACCGGCACTGGCGGCTGGGCTGACGGATCGCGGTGAAATTCGCGTCGGCCTGCGCGCCGACCTGATTCATGCACGCAGCCATGGCAATCTGCCGGTTATCGATAAAGTCTGGCGACAAGGCAAGAGGGTATTCTGATGGCAGGCAGGTTGATCTATCTCATCGGGCCGTCCGGCTCAGGCAAGGACAGCCTGATGGACGCAGCACGCGACACCTTGGCAGAGCGCAATTGCCGGGTCGTGCGGCGGGTCATTACCCGTTCCGCCGAAGCCGTGGGTGAAGCGGCGCAGGCGGTGGACGTCGAGCAGTTCGAGCACATGCGCGAGCACGGCGCATTTGCCTTGAACTGGCAGGCCAACGGTTTGCATTACGGCATTCCTATTGTCATCGATCAGTGGCTGCTGGAAGGTCATGACGTGCTGATCAATGGGTCTCGGGCACATCTGGAACGTGCGCAGCGCCGGTATCCCAACTTGCTGGCGGTTTTACTCACTGTCGATCTGGACGTGCTGCGCCAACGTCTGCTGGCCAGGGGCCGCGAAAGCCTGCCGGAAATCGAAGCGCGGCTGGAACGTAACCAGCAGTTCGCCGGAAACCTGCTGGCCAGTCATCCGGGCGTGCACGCGCTGGACAACTCCGGCGCGCTGGAGCAGACGGTTGCGGCGTTGGTTCTTCATCTTCAGAAACACCCGGCGTGCGCCTGACGCTGTTGGGCACGGGCGATGCACGGCAAGTGCCGGTGTATGGTTGCCAGTGCCTAGCCTGTCTGGCGGCGCTGCGCGACAGCACGCTGCGTCGCCTGCCTTGCAGTGCGCTGATCGAGGTCGATGATCAGCGTTGGCTGATCGATAGCGGGCTGATGGACCTCACCGAACGTTTTCCGCCGCACAGCCTCAGCGGCATTTTACAGACTCACTACCATGCCGATCACGCCCAGGGTCTATTGCACTTGCGCTGGGGGCAGGGTCTGGTGATTCCGGTGCACGGTCCGGTGGACCCGGAAGGGTTGGCGGATCTGTACAAACATCCGGGCATTCTGGATTTCAGTCAGCCGTTTACAGCGTTCGAAACGCGTGCGCTGGGTGTCTTGCACGTCACCGCATTGCCGCTGCAGCATTCCCGGCCGACATTGGGTTATCTGCTTGAAGGTGACGGACGACGAATTGCCTACCTTACCGACACGGTGGGTCTGCCCGAAGCGACTCACAAATACCTGCAACGCCAGCCGCTGGACGCCCTGATCCTCGACTGCTCCATGCCGCCGCAACCCCAGCCTCCGCGCAACCACAACGACCTGACCCTGGCGCTGCACATCATCGACCAGCTGAACCCGGCCAAAGCCGTGCTGACCCATGTCGGCCACACTCTGGATGCCTGGTTGTCGGAGCAGCCTCGGCCATTGCCGGACAACGTGGTGATCGCTCGGGACGGGATGGTGGTTTGACTCGCTTGTAATTGATTTCCTGACACCCTGGCAGTCTTGCTGCAAACAACAGACCGTGGGAGGCGGCTTGCCGGCGATAGCGTCAATACAGGCACTGATTTTTCGCTTGAAAAGCCGCAAAGCCCGCAACCCCCA
>NZ_JACONV010000015.1 GCF_014358015.1 Pseudomonas triticifolii
CTTCTGCGCCTGTAACGGCCCTTTCGCGAGCAAGCTCGCTCCCACACGTTGGCATGACACACGCAGCTCATTTCCAACAGCCCTGTATTCACCGGGCAACCGGTTTACAGGAAGTCGCGGATGTCGCGTTCCAGTTTGCGGCCGACGAAGATCGAGATGCTCAGCAGCACCACCGAGAACACCACCAGAATGCCGATGGCGGTCAGGTCCGGGGTCTGGCCGGTGATCAAGGCCGCACGGTACGCCAGCACCAGGTGGTGGAACGGGTTGAGCGCCACGACGTGCTGGATGAAGATCGGCAGGATGTTGGCCACATACACAATGGGCGTCAGCCAGAACCACAGCTGCACGATCACGCCGACCACTTCCTTGATGTCGCGGATGAACACCGAAAGGATCGCGCACGTGATGCCCAGCGCATACGCCAGCAGCTGCTGGACAAAGAACACCGGGATCCACCACAGCAGGTGCCAGGTGAATTGAAAGCCGATGCTGACCAGAAAGATCATGAAGAAGCTGGTGGCGATCAGGTAATGCACGGTTTCGCTGAGCACGACGTACATCGGCAGCGACCACAGCGACATGCGCACCTTGCCGATCAGGTGGGCCTTCTCGTGGAAGACCTGGGTGATGCGCGTCAGCGTGGCGGCGAAGCAGTTCCAGGCCAGCAGGCCGCTGACCAGGTAAACGCTGTAACCCCACGGGCCCAGGTCCTGGCCGAGGCCGCCCAGACGCATGCCCATGATGTTGGAGAACACCAGGGTGAAAATGAGGATGTTGATCAGCGGCAGGATAAACGTCCAGGCCGCGCCAAGCATGGAAGCAGAGTGCCGGTCGATCAGGTCCTGGCGAGTAAAGTTGAAAATCAGGTTCCAGTTCATCAGACATTCCGGTGCAGAAGAAGGGGCAAAAGGATACGCATTCCCGGCCCATTAAAAAACCCGCCTTTTGAGGGGCGGGTTTTTTGATTATCAGTCACAGGCCCGAAGGCCTGTAGCCGATACAACCAGTTTGCTAATTAAGCAACGTGGCTGATAACGCCGTTTGCGAAGGTCAGCTCGGCAACAGTAACACCGGTCAGGGTGATAACTGCAGCGCCGTCTGTAGTCGAAGCAGCGGCCAGGTCAGCAGTAGTGCTGCCGGTAACGTTGGTTTCAACTACAGCTTTAACGTTCGCGCCGTCTTGGATGAAGAATACTTCCTTGGCATTGTTGTCGCCGCCGGTGATGAAACCGGTAGTAGCGTCAACTTTAGCAGTGGTGTTCAGCGTGAAGCCTTCACCCAGGTACAGGGAGTCCTTCGAACCGAAGTTGATAGCAACGTCGTTAGCCTGAGTGATAGCAGATGCGAAGTGGAACACATCAGCCTTAGCAGTACCGGCACCGGCAGTAACCAGAGTCAGAGCAGCGCTGTTATCAACGGTAGTTTGAGTCGAGGCAGCAGTGCTAACCAGCGAATCGTGTGCAGTGTCGATAACAGTGTACTTAGCTTCCAGAGCGTCGATAGCTTTCGAGGCAGTCAGCTGAGCGTTGTCAGTGGCGACGTTATCGTAAGCAGTTTTCCAAGCAGCGCCAGTGCCAGCAGCAAGATTGCCGCTAGCAGTGCTTTCAGCAGCTACTGCAACAGCTTCCGATTTTTCCAGTGCAGCAACAGTTTTCACAGCAGCGAATTCGCTGATCGAAGCGAAAGCTGTGGTGATTTTGGTGACAACTGCGTCAGTGGTACCAGCAGCCGACAGAGTGGTGTAGATGTCAGCAGCGGTGGTGGTGGAAGCCAAGCCAGCATCGGACAGCGCTTTGGTGTAAGCAGCCGAGTTAGCGGTGTTGGCAACGTAAGCAGCGAAAGTAGTGTTCGCCTGGTCGATGTTGCCCTGTACTGCACCTTGGTTAGCTGCTACAGCTTTAACAGCTGCGTCGTAGGCGTTGATCTTGGTGACGGCGTCTTTGTCGTCAGTCAGGAAGTTGGTACGAGCAGTTGCCAAAGCAGTGGTATCAGTACCCAGCTTGGTGGTCAGCGTTTCTGTATCCAGATTAGCGCCGCGAGCCAGGGTGATCGCTGCTTCCAGATCGGAAGCTTGGTCAGCGTAGGTGGTACCAGTCGATACGGCGGTATCACCGATCAAAGGGGTTTGCTTGCCGTTGTCATTGGTAACGGACAAAGCGAACAGCTCAGTGCTCAGCGCTTTAACGTTGGCAATGTTGTTAGTGTCGAAAGCAGTAACAGCGGCATCAGCAGTAGCGTCAGCTTTCAGAGCAGCGATTGCAGCCGGAACAGCGATGCCGCTCAGGGTGCCGTTAGTCAGCTGGGTCAGAGCAGCGCTGATCGAACCGTTATCAGTAACGTTCGAGATGATAGTTGCAGCGTCAGCAGCCAGGAAGTTGGTGCCAGCAGCGTTGGTGTAGATCTCGGAAACCAGAACCTTGTTGGTTACGGTCTGGGAGTCAGTAGCGCTTGCGCCATTGATGAAAGCAGTCAGCAGCAGGTCGGTGCTAACGGAAGCGCCGCCACCGGTGGTCCAGTAGGTCAGGCCAGCTGCGTCAGCAGGGCGACCGAACAGGTTGCTGTAGATCTTGGCAACGGTGTCTTCACGAGTCAGACCGCCGTAGATAGCGGCGTACTCTGGCTGCGAGTTTACGAAGTTAGCGCGCAGGTCTTCCAGAGTCAGGGTAGCTGGAGTTGCGTTCAGCTCGGTGGTCCAGTAGTCCAGACCAGCTTTATCAGCAGCACGGCCGAGGTAAGCAACATACAGCTGTTGAATCTGTGCGGTAGTAGTAGCCATTACGTATACATCTCCAAAATGAGTCGATATCGACATCCAGGCTTCCATAACGGATGAGAGCCCGTCGGCCCCAGCCTGTTGCCACGTCCCGGCGGGCCATGGCCCCCTTTATGGGAAGTCAGCCTCTGCTGACCTGCTTATCGCGTTACCCGTTTCGACTTTTTTCAAGGCCGTCAAGCAGATAACACGATGGCCGGCCGATCATACATGTCAAAATGGCGGCGTAACAATAGCTGACACCGTTCTTTTTTTGTCTTGTCTATCAGAACTTTTCGTAAATCTTGTAAGACATTTCATTAAACATCGTGGGTTAAAGTTTTGGCGTTTTCGGCCGACAGGCCCATCAATACGTTGCGTAACCGAGCTGAAACGCTTCTCCATCCATGATTACGTAACCATTTTTCCTGTAAGACCTGTGGTACAGCGTCAAGATTTTTTCGCAGGCCTTTTGCCATGGAATCGCTATCGGTGCCCGGCAAAAATGTGACTGCATCCTCAACATCTTCAAAAATCGCCAGTGGCGTGCAGAAAACCGGACGACCGGTACTCAGCCCCCAACGCACCGCCGCACTCGACGATTCCTGCGTGTGTTGATAGGGGAAGACGATCGCGTCGGCCATGCCCAGCCAGGACAGCGATTCCTCGTCGCTCAGGTAATCGGTAATCAGCGTCACCCGCCCGGCCAAGTCCGGCTGGGCGATGCGCTCGCGGCAGGCCACGGCCAGTTCAGCCGATACCGGCACCGGGTATTCAGCATTGACCAGCAGCAGGTGCAGCGTGCTGTCGTCCTTGGCCAACAGCGCAAACGCTTCGATCAGTTCCGGCATGCCTTTGTGCGGCAGCAGAAAACCGTAGCTGGCGATGATGGTCTTGCCCTGCAGGTTGGCCGCCTGTTGACGCGCGCCCGGTGCAGGCGGCGGGGTGTCGATCACGCCGTGGGGGAACATCAGCAGGTTGTCGCGCAGGCCGAAGTCCTTCAGACGGTTGAGGTCGCCCACGCTGTGCACCAGCAGGCGCGCCGACTGGCTCAGGGACTCGCGCAGGTCGCGCAGTGATTTGAGCTGTTCGCCATGCTGCACGTCAGCCGTGGAATGGAACACCACCAGGGTGCAGATGCCGCGGCCGTGGGCCCAGTCGAGCAACGAGGCGAAGGCCTGCAGGCCGAAGAACGAGAAGTTGAACTGGATCAGCAGCGTGTCGACCCCCGAGCGCTCGATGGCCGCCTTCAGGCGCGCCAGGTCGTCGGTGTCGCCGGCGCTCCAGCAACGCTCGATGTTGCCTTCATCGCGACTGGTCAACACCACGCCGTCGTTGGCGAACACGTGGCAGTCGAGGCCGAACGCCGGTTCAAGCAGTTTGGTGCTGTAGGTGGCGATGCCGCAGGCGCTGTTCCAGGTGGTGACGGTGCCCAGGCGCGGGGCCTTTTTGAGCAAGGGTTGCTGGCTGGCTTGCGCCATGGCGTCAACGCTGGCCTTGGCCACGTGCGACCAGGTGAAGCGGCTGCGGATCAGCGCATCGGCGGCCTCGACCCGGGCGGCCGTGACGCTGGCCAGACGGCCTTCGCCCCACGCCAGGTAGAACTCGCCCAAGAGGCTCGCCAGGTGTTCGGCGCTTGGCTCGAACCACACCGAGGCGGCGGCATCCAGGTGGGTGCGGGCGCGCTCGTAGCGGTAGTCGATCAGCCAGGCGGTGTCTTCGGTGCAGAAGTCGCTCTGCCCGCCCTGCCCGGTCACGATCACCGGCAGACGATGCAGCATGGCTTCGGCCAGTGGCAGGCCGAAACCCTCACCGCGCGACGGCGCAACCAGCGCGTCGGCCATCGTGTACAGCGCACGCAGCGCCGAGTCCGGTAGGTCCTGCACGATCAGTTCGACGGCCGGGGCCGAGGGCAGGCTGGCGGCCCAGTCGGCGACTTCCTTGCGAATGTCGTGGTGCGGGTTGGGGAAGGTCTTGATGATCAGCACCACCGGCTGCTCGGCGGTGAACGCCTGGCCGTAGGCGTTGAGCAGCACGTCCACGCCTTTGCGCGGAAAGCATGAGGACACGTGCAGCAGTTTCAAGCGCTCGGCGCTGACGTTGGGCATCGGCGGCAGGCTGCTGGCGTCGATGTCGGCGCGCAGGATGTGGTCGGCGCCCAGGCCGACGGTGGCCAGCGGCGCAGTGACGCCGTTGTCGAGCAGGGTGCGGGTGACCCAACTGGACATGCTGGTGATCAGGTGCGCCTGGTGGTTGAAGTCGTGGCAGTAGCCTTGCGGCAGGCTCGACTCTTCCCAGCCGTAGCAGGACACGACGTTGAAGTCGCCCTGCATGTCGGTGACGCGCGGCGGGTACATCAGGCGCATCACGTCACGCGCCGGCTGTTCGCCGCGTGCGTGCAGGTCGGCGCAATCGGGGTTGGCGTCCAGAAACGCCTGATCGACCGGAATCGGCCCCGGCCCTTCGGTGGCGCGCAGGCCGACGCGGTGGCCGTGTTCGGCAATGGCGCGGCCCAGTTCACGGTTGACCAGCGCCAGGCTGTAGGTGCTGTCGAACGGACCTTCGATGCGGTAGTCGACCAGCGGCGTCGGTGCGGTGACCGGGAAGCTGAATTGCGGCAGCTGGATGTCGAATTTGCTCAGGTAGCTGCTCAGGCGGTCGTACAGGTGCTGGTAGCCGAACTCGTGCATGCGCTCGATGCCACGGCGGCGCATGTTGCGGCGCAGGGCCGGGTTTTCCATGAGTTGCGCGATGGTGGCCGCCACTTGATGCGGATCGGCGTTGTCCAGCAGCAGACCGGCGCTGCCCAGGGTGTGGATCACGTTGCTGTTGGGTGCGTCGTAGGCCAGCACCGGCAGTTCGTGGGCCATGGCCTCGATCAGCGGCATGCCGAAACCTTCGTGCAGGCTCAGGGAAACGAACAGGTCGCTTCGGCGGTAGAGCGAGGTCAGGGTGTCGTCATCGACCTTGCCGGTCAGGCTGACGAAGGACTGGATGCCCAGTTCCTGAATACGCGCCTCGATGCGCGCCTTGTAGTCCGGCACGGTGAAGCCGCCCACCAGGTACAGCTGGATCGGCACAGGCGAGCTGCGCAGCAACACGGCGAAGGCTTCGACCAGGCCCAACTGGTTCTTGTGCGGCATGATGCGGCCGACGTACAGCAGGGTGAACGGGCGCGGGGTGTCGTGGCGTTTGACGGCGTGCGGCTGGATGCGCTCCAGGTCCACCAGCAGGGGAATTTCGGTGATGTTGTGGTCGCTGTAGCCGTGCTTGAGCAGGTCCTGCAGGTTTTGCTGGGAATCGGCAATGCTGCCGGTCAACCAGTGTTTCCAGGTGTCGACCTGTTCCCAGCCATGGGCGAGCATAGGCTGGATGGCGTGTTCGGGCGGGAACAGCTCGCCGGGGGTGATGTTGTGGAACACCATGAACTTGGGTTCCGGCAGATCACGCAGCCAGGCTTCGACCGGGTTGCCGATGCCGTGGTGTACCAGCAGCGCATCGGCGCTGCCGGGCAGGTAGTCGTCCATGCACAGGACATCGCCAGCCATTTGTTCGGAAGGACGGATGCAGTAGATGTCTGACTTGACGCCTGCCAGACGTAACAACTTTCGGGTGAGCATCATGCCGTTACTGATGCCGTCGCCGGGGGAGACGCTGATTGCAAACTGGTGGAGGGTGACCTGTACTTCGCTGTGCATGGAGTGGCCTGGTAAAAATGGATAAAAAATGAAACAGGGCGCTATTGAATACTATTTTCGAGCCGCTGTGGGAGGCCTCACTACACCTTCCACGTAGCGCTGTCGCGCATCCCGTGTGGGAGTGGACTTGTCCACGAAAGGGCCAGTACATCCAGCCGAGGTGTTGCGCCTGATGCATCGCCTTCGCGGACAAGTCCGCTCCTACCGGGTTTGATCGTGGGAGTGGACTTGTCCACGAAAGGGCCAGTACATCCAGCCGAGGTGTTGCGCCTGATACATCGCCTTCGCGGACAAGTCCGCTCCTACCGGGTTTGATCGTGGGAGCGGACTTGTCCACGAAAGGGCCAGTGCATCCAGCCGAGGTGTTGCGCCTGACACATCGCCTTCGCGGACAAGTCCGCTCCTACCGGGTTTGATCGTGGGAATGGCCCCACCCATGCCTGCCGGGCACTTTCTCGCGCGCATGAAAAAGGCCGCGTTTTCACGCGGCCTTCTCAGATAGCTAGCTATCTAGATATATAGCTAGCTATTACGTACGCCCTGCTCTTCTATATATAGAAGGATCAGAACGATTTGCCGGACTGGACGCGCTCCAGGTCAGCCTTGACCATCAGGTCGCACAGCTCTTCCAGGGTGGTCTTGGCTTCCCAGCCCAGAACGCGCTTGGCTTTTTCTGGGTCGCCGATCAGCAGTTCGACTTCAGCAGGACGGTAGAACTTCGGGTTGACCTGAATAACGGTCTTGCCGGTCTTGGTGTCGATACCGTGTTCGTTGTCGGCGCTGCCTTTCCATTCCAGGTTGATGTCGACGGCCTTGAATGCCATGGACACGAAGTCGCGAACGGTTTCGGTGCGGTTGGTGGCCAGAACGAAGGTGTCCGGCTCGTCAGCCTGCAGCATGCGCCACATGCCTTCGACGTATTCCTTGGCAAAACCCCAGTCGCGCTTGGCGTCCATGTTGCCCAGTTCCAGGACGTCCTGCATGCCCAGGGAAATGCGCGCCACGGCGTCGGTGATCTTGCGGGTCACGAACTCTTTGCCGCGCAGTGGCGACTCGTGGTTGAACAGGATGCCGCTGGAACCGAAGATGTCGTAGGACTCACGGTAGTTGATGGTCATCCAGTGAGCGTACAGCTTGGCCACGCCGTACGGGCTGCGTGGGTAGAAGTCGGTGGCTTCGGTCTGTGGAACCTGCTGAACCTTGCCGAACATTTCCGAGGTCGACGCCTGGTAGAAGCGGATCTTAGGGTTAACGATGCGGATGGCTTCCAGCAGGTTGACTGCGCCCAGGCCGGTGATTTCGGCGGTGGTCAGCGGCTGGTCGAACGACACGCCCACGAAGCTCTGAGCGGCCAGGTTGTACACCTCGACCGGCTCGGCTTTCTGCATCAAGCGGATGCTGGCGGACAGGTCGGTCAGGTCGTGCTCGACCAGTTCCAGGTTCGGGTGGTTGAGCACGCCAACCTCTTCCAGACGCCAGAAGTTGACCGAGCTGGTACGGCGGTAGGTGCCGTAGACCTTGTAGCCCTTGTTCAGCAACAACTCGGTGAGATAAGCACCGTCCTGGCCGGTGATGCCAGTGATGATCACGGATTTTGTAGGTGCATTCATTGCTTGGAATTCCGGTCGGGGACTGAGTCCGTTTTACTGTTGTTGCTCAACCATACATTGACGCTTTCGACGCTTTCTTCGGAAAGCTTGCCGGCCCAGCGATTGAGGATGAACAGATTGGTAATGAAATCGTATTGAGTCTTGAGCAGATCGCGGCGCGCCTTGAACTCGTTCTGAGTGGCGGTCAGCACATCCACCGCGTTGACCACGCCATAACTGAAAGCTGCCTGAGACGCGATGCTCGACTGCTCGGCTGACGCAAGTGCATTTCGATTGGCGCGTATTTTTTCGACACTTGAGTCTGCGGTCAAGTAAGCATTGGTGGTTTCTTTGACGACCTGACGGCGCGTCGCCTCCATTTGCAGTTCTGCAGTGGTCTGGTCCTGATAAAGGCCACGTACCCGGGCCGATGCCGAGCCGCCGCTGTAGATCGGCACTTGCAGACCGATACCGGCCACATAGCTGTCGGTCTTGGGCGCCAGGGCGTTGTTGTAACCCTCGTTGGTGTTCTGCGCGCTGAGGTTCAGGCTGAGCGTCGGGTAGTGCGCGCCCTTGCCGCCACGCAAGGCGGCCTCGGCGGCCTCGACAGCGCTTTCGCCGGCGTGGATCTGCGGGTTGCTGTTGACGGCCAGTTGCACCCAGCTGTCCAGGCTTTCGTCCGACACTTGCAACTCGACGTCATTGCGCACGCGGCTGAGCTTTTCCTTGACCGGGCGGCCGACGATTTCCGACAGCGCGGCACGGGTCACGCGGACCTGGTTGCGGGCGTCCACTTCCTGAGCGGCCAGGGAATCGACGCGGGCCTGAATGTCGAGCTTGTCGGTGATCATTGCCAGTTGTTTGTCATACAGCGCGTTGACCCGGTCGAGGTTCTTCTGGGTCGCACGGCGCTCGGCCTGCACCAGCTCCAGTTCATCGTCAGCGGCCAGCGCGGCGAAGTAGCGTTGGGCAAGGTCGACGGTCGCTTCGGCCAGGGCCTCTTCGGACTCGGACGCCGACTGCTTGGCCAGGCTCTTGTAGCGCTGGTAGTTTTCCCAGGCGGCCTTGTTGTACAGGTGCTGGCTGAGCGTGACGCTGTAGTTTTCGCTGTTGTAGATCTGGTTGGTGGTCTCGTTGACCTGCTTGATGCGGTTGGCACCGGCATTGGCGGTGATCTGCGGCAACAGGCCGCCCAACGCTTCGCGCTGCTGTTCCTTGCTCGACTGGGCACGCGAGTAGGACGCCAGCACGCGCGGGTCTTCCAGACGCGACTCGCGGTAGAGCTGCATCAGGTCGGCCGAGTACTCCACAGCGCTGATGCCTTTGGGCGCAGGCTTAGGCTTGGACGGTTCTGCCGTTTTCGGTTCGGCGGTCTTCGGCTCGGCAGCGTGTGCCTGAAACGCCAACATTCCTACTAACAGGCAGGGCAACAAGCGCACAATCATTCCTCGATCATCGACTGGGAAATCGCGTTACGCGCCGGCTGCAAGAGGTATTGCAGCATGGTGCGCTCGCCGGTCTTGACCAGCACGTCGGCCGGCATACCGGCCAGCAGCTTGCGGTCACCCAGTTTATGCGCACCTTCAGGCGTCACGCTGACGCGGGCCAGGTAATACGGCATGCCGGTCTTTTCGTTGGTCAGGCGGTCAGCCGAGACGCTGGTCACAACGCCTTCGATCACAGGCGTCGTTGCACTGTTGAACGCACTGAAGCGGATATCAGCGGTCTTGCCGACGTTCACGCGGTTGATGTCCTGCGGCGGCACTTGAGCTTCGACCACCAGGTCTGACACCGACGGCACGATGTCCAGCAATGGCGTGGCCTGACGCACGACACCACCAATGGTGTGTACGGTCATGCCGATGACCATGCCGTCGTCCGGGGCACGAATGACGATGCGGGTCAGGCGATCAGCCAGCGCAGCGGTGCGCTCTTGCAGGTCGTAGGCCTTGGTCTGCACTTCAGCCAGTTGCTTGGCCACGTCGGAATCGAAATCCTTGTTGATCTGCAGGATCTGCAGTTGGGTTTCGTTGATCTGCAGACGGGTCTTGGTGATGGTCGAACGGTGGTCGGCCACTTCGGACTTGAGCATGTCGAGCTTGCGTTGCTGTTCGAGCATGCGCTGCTTGTCGACGAAGCCCTTGGCAAGCAGGTCGGTCAGTTCGGTGATCTCGTTGGTGTAGGACTTCTGCAGATTGGTCTTGGTACCGATCATGTCCTCGGTGCCCTTGATCTGCTGGTTCAGCTGACCAATGCGTTCCTGCAGCACCGCAATCTGCCCCAGACGCGCGCCACGGCGGGCGTTGAACACCTGCGTTTCGCCCAGACGGGCTTCGATGCCGCGCGGGGTGTCTGCCTCGGTCATGGTGCCGAAATCGATCTGCGCCTTGCCGTCACGCTCTGCTTCCAGACGCGCTTCCATGGCCCTGGCAGCGATCAGCTGGTTGTGGTTCATGTCGTATTCGGCGCGCAACTGGGCGTCGTCGAGGACGATCAGCGGGTCACCTTTCTTGACCATGTCGCCGTCGTGGGCGAGCACGTCCTTGACGATGCCGCCTTCCAGGTGTTGCACCGTCTTGCGGTAGGTCTGAACCGTGACGACACCCGGGGCATAAACACCGCCATCAATGGGCGCTACCGCGGCCCAGGTGCCGAAAATGCCGAACACCACGATCAGAATGGTGAAGCCAAGACGACGGGTCTTGGTATCGGAGGTCGGCAGGTCAGCGAAGTTATCAACGTTTTTGGTCAGCATGCGGGTCATCGATATCTTCCTGTCAGGCGCGAACCGGATTGGCGCCTGTGCCCACCTGGGCGGCTTTCTGTTGAGCTGCGGCTTGTTGCTTGTTGAGCTCTTCCATGACCTGATCACGCGGGCCGTACATGCTCACGCCACCTGCGGCCATGACCAGCAGGCGATCAAGTACCGCCAGGATCGTGGTGCGGTGGGTGATGACAAAAATGGTCGCCCCGGACTTCTTGAGCTCCAGGATGGCCGATGCCAAGGCACGTTCGCCCACTTCATCGAGGTTGGAGTTGGGCTCGTCCAGCAGAATCAGGCGAGGGTTGCCGTAGACGGCACGTGCCAGACCGATTCGCTGACGCTGTCCACCGGACAGGTTGACACCATCGCTGCCGATCACGGTGTCGTAACCGTCAGGCAGGTGCAGGATCATTTCGTGTACGCCGGAAATCTGCGCAGCGGCCACGACCTTTTCGGCGTCTACGTCGGCAAAGCGTGCAATGTTCTCGCTGATGCTGCCTTCGAACAGTTCGATGTCCTGCGGCAGGTAGCCGATGTAAGGGCCCAGCTCTTCCTTGTCCCACGAACTGATGTCGGCACCGTCAAGACGGACCGTGCCGTGCTGGGGTGCCCAGACGCCCATCAGGGCACGGGCCAGGGTCGATTTGCCGGACGCGCTCGGGCCGATGATGCCGACCACAGAACCTGCCGGTACGCCGAAGCTGATGCCACGGATGATCGGGTTCTTGCTGCCGGGTGCGCCGACGATCAGGTTGTCGACCAGCACGTTGCCCTGTGGGGCCGGCAACGACATGCGCTCAGGCTCGGACTTGAGCTTGTCCATGATGTTGTTGAGGCGGTCGTACTGCGAGCGCGCAGCAATGAAGCCTTTCCAGCTGCCGATGATCATGTCGATCGGCGCCAGGGCGCGACCCAGCAGGACGGAACCTGCGATTACCAGGCCTGGGCTGATTTCGTGGTTGACCGCAAGGTACGCACCCAGGCCCAGGATCAGCGACTGGATGAGCATACGGAAGGTCTTGGAAATGGCACTGATCACGCCGCCCTTGTCGCTGGCCTGGGACTGCAGCGCCAGGACTTTCTTCTGGCGGCGGCTCCAGCGCTGGATCAGGGTGCTGAGCATGCCCATCGATTCGATGACTTCAGCGTTGCGCAGGTTCTTGGTGGTCTGCAGAGTGGCGGCGATGTTTTCCTTGTTCGCCTCACCCAGTGCCTTGCCCGTGCCGCGCTCGTTGAGGTAGGCGAGGATCAGGAGAATGATTGCGCTGGCAATGGCCACCCAGCCATACCAGGGGTGGAACATGAACATCACGGCGACGTAGATCGGCAGCCACGGGGCGTCGAAGAACGCGAACAGCCCGTTGCCGGTCATGAACTGGCGCAGGCCGGTCAGGTCGTTCAGAGGCTGTGCGGACGCATCCATACCACCACTTTCAAGCGCACGCTTGAAACTGGCGCGGTAGACATCACGGCTCAGCAGTACATCCAGCTTGGTGCTGACGCGCACCATGATGCGCGAGCGAATCCACTCCAGCGACCCCATCGTGATCACCAGGATGGTCATGATGATGGTCAGCATGGCCAGCGTCGTCAGACTACCGCTCGTCACCACGCGGCCGTAGACCTGCAGCATATAGAAGGTAGGGACCAGCATCAGCGCGTTCACAAAGAGACTGAAAACACCAACCGATATGAAACTGCTCTTGCAGGCCTTTAAAGCCGCCTGCAAGCTGTTTTCATGTGCGTTGCGCATATTTTCCTGACTGCCACGGGGGTAAAAGGGCGCGAGTGTATCACCACCCTAACGTGCGATAAATGAAAAAGGATTTAGCTGAAATCGCTGTAGGACGCACGGTTGTATATAATGCGGGCCAATTTCCGGTTGCGTGGCCTTCTAAGCGACGGTTAAAGTCAATCTCATCTAAATCTGTTCCGATTCCCAGATACTTGTGGTTCAGCTGTTATTCAGCAATGGTTCATTTGTGGACAGTGGACGAGCGGTTTTTGCGAACACTTGTAGCGAGTCAATCATGCGCGTTCTGCATTTCTTCAAGACCTATTATCCTGATACCACCGGTGGCATCGAGCAGGTCATCTTCCAGCTCTGCCAGGGCACCCGCGGCCTGGGTATCGATAATCAGGTTCTGACCTTGAGCCCCCATCCGCACCCTGCACGTCTGCAAGTGGCCGATCATTCGGTGGTGCGCGTCAAGGAACAGCTCAATCTCGCGTCCACCGGCTTCTCCCTGCAAGCGTTCAGCCAATTCAAGGCCATGGCCCGGGAAGCCGATCTTGTGCACTTTCACTTTCCCTGGCCATTCATGGACCTGGTGCATTTCGCCAGCCTGCATGATCGGCCCACCGTGCTGAGTTATCACTCGGACATCATCAAGCAACGGTCGCTGCTCAAGCTCTACACGCCGCTCATGAATCGCTTCCTGAAGTCGATGGACCGTATTCTGGTGGCCTCGCCCAACTACCTGCGCAGCAGCGAGACCTTGCAACCGTTTGCCAACAAGACCGTGGTGATTCCTTACGGCCTGGACGCTGCCGCGTATCCGCAAGTGACCGAACAGCAACTCAACGACTGGCGTCAGCGCGTGCCGGAAAAGTTCTTTCTGTTCGTGGGTGTGCTGCGTTATTACAAGGGCCTGCAAAGCCTGCTCAGTGCGCTGGAAGGCACCGACTATCCGCTGGTGATCATTGGCTCCGGGCCTGAAGAACAGGCGCTCAAGGCCCAGGCCGAACGCCTGCAATTGCGTCATGTGCTGTTTCTTGGCCGCCTCGATGAGGTCGACAAGGCCTGCCTGCTGCAATTGAGTTACGCTCTGGCATTCCCTTCACACCTGCGTTCGGAAGCCTTCGGTATTTCGCTGCTGGAAGCGGCCATGTACGGCAAACCGATGATTTCCTGCGAGATCGGTACGGGCACCACCTACGTCAATATTCATGAAGAAACCGGGCTGGCCGTGCCACCTGAACACCCCGGCGCACTGCGTGCCGCCTTGCGCCGTCTGTGGGATAACCCGCAAGAGGCCAGCCGTTTCGGGGCCAACGCCCTGAAACGCTTCAACACGCAGTTCACCGCGCAACGCATGTGCGAAAAAACCGTCGCGGTCTACGGGGAGCTGGTGAAGGGTGCAGTGCCCTCTTCCACAGCAGGCTACTCACCCTCTGAAGAAGCCTGACAGGCCTCTACAGATCATTATCATTCTGGAACAGGCCGCCGTCTGCCTTGGCTTTATAGGGATATAACTGTGTTACCGAGACTCATCCAACAGCTTACCGACTTGATCAGCTTTATTATCAGAGGCCTGCTTCCCAAATCCCTGATCTCTTTTCTGATCGTGGGGTCACTGGGCGTCGTTGTGCACATGACCGTGCTCAAGACCGTCATGCTGCTGGCCACGGATAATTTTCGTTATGCCAATGCCTGCGCCATGATTGTTGCCGCCACGTTCAATTATCTGCTCAATAACAAGGCGACTTACCGGGACACCAGTTTGTCAGGCAAACGCATCATTGCCGGTTACGCGATTTATCTTGCGATTACGTCTGCCGGGCTGGCGCTCAGCCTGCTGATTTCCGGCGAAGTGTATGACCGTATTGGCATGCCGATGGCATCTGCCTTAAGCGGTATCGTGGTGGGTTCCTTGTGGAACTACTTCATGTCTTACAACTTTGTCTGGAAATTGCTTTCGCCAAAGTCCAGCCCCGCCAATACCTGATCGAGAAGTACGCCCATGAAGACGCTGGTCTTTTTTGCCACGTATAACGAAGCTGGCAACGTCCAATCCATGATTGATCGCATCGCCGAGTCGACGCCCCATGCCGATATCCTTGTGGTCGATGACAACAGCAAGGACGGCACGCTGGACATTCTGGAGTCGCTGGCACGCCCCAACCTCAAGGTCGTGGTGCGTCCTGGCAAGCTGGGCCTGGGCACAGCGCATCTGCTGGCCTGGAAATACGCCATCCATCACGGTTACGACATTCTGGTGACCATGGACGGCGACCATTCCCACGATCCGGCCGATATCCCGCATCTGATCAATCGCCTGAATGCCAACACTGATCTGGTGATCGGCTCACGCTATGCCAAGGGCGGTCAATGCGATTACACCGGCTACCGCCTGCGTGTCAGCCAGGCTGCCAACCTGGCTTCGCGTCTGTTGCTGGGTATCAAACTCTCGGAGTTCACCACCTCGTTTCGTGCCTTTCGGGTCAACCGCCTCAACGCCATCGATTTTGATGCACTGGTGGTCGGCGGCTATTCGTTCTTCCTCACGGTGATTGTCCAGGCGCATCGCCACGGCCTGCGGGTTGCAGAGCACCCGATCCACTTCCACGAGCGCAACGCCGGCGTGTCGAAAATACCGCCACTGGAAATTTTCCGAGGCATGGCGAACCTGGTGAGACTGGCCTGCGTCACTCACCTGACACGTGTTTCGGACGCCTTCGACAACAGCCCGCTCGACTGCGAACAATGCAGTGGTGACTCTTCGCTCATGCGCATCCGCAGCCGCACTGCGGGTAAACACGCCAAGGATGAAATCTGCCTGCACTGCGGTGATGCCAAGCATGGAATCACCGCTCAATGAAAACCGGTGTTCCTGCTGATCGTTCTCGCTCTCTGCTTCCTGGTATCGCGCTTCTGCTGCTCTGCGGTCTCATCGCCGGTATTGCCTTCCCCATGACGGTCACGTTGTCGGGTATGCAGGACGGCGATGGCATGCTCACCGCATTGATCTCCACCCAGAACCTGACCTGGTATTTCTGGGGCCAGGATCGTCTGCTCAATGTGCTGCCGGCCCTGACGCATCCGTTCACCAACGTCGAAACCAACCTGCGGCTGCAGGTGATGATGCGCGCAATGCTTGCCTATCTGGCCCCGCTCGGCGTGCTGGTTTTCCTGACTCGCGAGCTTCGCCTGCTGGTCATTGCCGTTGCGATTGCCAACGTGGTGGTCGTGACTTGCCTGGCCCCGTACGCGCTGTTCAACTTCTATGTACAGCACAATACGGCGGGCACTTCGCTGGTGATGCTGGCCGCAACCTATGCACTGACCTACAGCCGACTGCCAAAGCCTATGATGGGTGTGCTGGTGGTGCTGACGTTGTGCGTGGCGTATGCCGCCAACTTCGCACTGCTGACCTATGCCCTGCCGATGATCGTGCTGATAGGCCTGCTCAAACGCGAAGAGCGCAAGCGGCATGCGCTGTTTCTGGCGGCCAACTTTGTTGCGATCCTGGTCGCCCGGTTGCACAGCAGTTACTTCGGCGAACCTTCGACCTCATATGGCATGCAGATTTCATGGGACGCTCTGGTCGCGGCGGGCCACTCGATCCATACATTCATGCACCTGTTCACGCTCGCCACTTTCGCCGTCGTCGCAGGCCTGTGTTACCCCTATGCCCGGGAAAAGCGTCCCTGGGAAATCGCCGCAGCGGTCTCCATCGGCCTGGGCCTGGTCGTGTTGCTGGCCAACACGTACTGGGTGCAGAAAAACGGTTACGACATTCGCTACTTCATCACCGCACAGATCCTCATCACCTCGGTGATCGGCTATCTGATCGCTCAGGCGCTGCTGTCGCTCAATCTGCGCTATGGCCTGGTCGTGGCCTTATGCGTAGCGGCGCTGGCCAATTGCGTGGCGATGGGGCTTGGCGGGTACAACGGCTATTACAAGGAGCTGGTCTCACCCACATGGCGTGCACAGTCAGCTGCCGTGGCCGACGTGGCCGTTGCACAGAACGTTCGGGTGATTGCCGGTGGTTTCTGGGACGTCTGGGCGGCGGTCTATCAGACCAAGCGAGAACAGCGTTCCAGGCCTAAATCCGAGCGCATGGACGTGTATGGCGCAACGTTCAGGGGCGAGGTGCTGCGTGAGCAGTTTCTGGCATCGGTGCTTGCCAAAGGCGAGCAAAACGCCTTGTGCTTCTACACAGATGTGAATCAGTGCCTTCTGGAAATCAATGCCCGGTTCCACTTGCCGCCTGATTACACGCTGACACTCAAGAAGAGCGAAGCGGTGCAGATCCTCAGCCTGCCGATGCTCAAGCTGGTGTTCGAGGTCAATTGAACACACTTGCCGATCACCCGACTCACGGGTGATCGGCAACAGCGCCCTGCCCTGCGCGCCTGAACACTCAGGCGACGCATCAAGCGGCTTTTTTCAGAGTTTGAATACCAGCCCCTGGCCTGTCGGCAACTCCAGCACTTCAAGACCGAACTCGGCAAGTAACGGGTCTTCGGCTTCTTTCTGCGCGCGATAGACCCACCATCCATAGTCATCCAGTATCAGCACGCTGCCCGGCACCATGCGCGGGACAATGCGCTTGAGCGCTTCGACTTCGGCCGGCGCCTGATTCAGGTCGATGTGCGCAAAGGCAATCTGCTCCGGGAAACCCTGCTCGAACGAGTCCGGGACATAGCCTTTGATGACCTGTACGAACGGGTACGCTGCAAAGCGCTCTTTGACGGTGTTGTGCAACTGCGGTCCATGGTTGGGCATGGCGTGATGCACATCGCCTTCATCGTGTTCGAATGCGTCGTACAGGTAATACTGTTTACCCGTAGACGCGAGATCGACCCTGTCTGCAATGACGTTGGCGGTGTTGCCTTTATAGGCACCGACCTCGACAAAATCGCCCGGCAGACGCCGGGCCATTTTTGCAAAGTGGCACAGGATATACGTGCGCCAGATGATGGACATTTCAATGTTGGAGGTGGCGTTTTTTCTCATGGCAGCCATGAACGGCTCATCGGTCATGAAGCTGAAGTTGCGGTTCCAGCAAATGACGTTGTCGGCACTGTAAAAACTGTCGGGTGTGGCGACGCTTTGGCGCAGCCCTTCAAGGCTGTGCTTGAATAGTTCGGGGTTGATAATGTTGAAACTGTCGCCGTTAACAATCATGGTTTTTTACCTTTTCCATCGCCCTTATCCATGGATGAATACGGTCGGTCCTAATGCCATCTGGCACGTATTCAGATTGAATGACGCCACATAAAAAACCCCCGCATCCAGAAGGAAGCGAGGGTTCGATTACGCGTAATCAGGCAGCTTAAACAACCAGGATGCCAGTGGTGTGCAGATCGTTGATGGTGGTGACATTGCCCGTCAGGGTAATGGTTGCCACCTGAACGATGTCAGACGCCGAATCTACAGCCGTTGTACTGCCGCCCAGCGAGGAGTCTACGAAGTAGACGTTCGCTTTATGCGCGGTGTTGTCGATGGTCACCAGCACTTCCTTGCCGTTGACTGCCGACAGATAGCCGCCGGTGAAGTCAGCGACGCTGATCGTGTTGGCGGTCTGCAGACCGAAGCCACCGTTCTGTGCAACAGACAGGCCGTCAACCAGCGTGGCGCTACCCGCCGCACCACCAAAGTTAGACGCGCTGTTAACAATCTCGGTACCCAGGCTGTAGCCGTTACCCAGGAACGAGTTGAAGTTCAGCGTGCTGTTGCTGGCACCCGTGATGAAGCCGTTCAAGGTGTCATTGCCGTTCAGTGCAGCCGTTGCGGCGAACGAGAATGTGCTGCCGGATTTCAACAGCACAGTGTCGTTGCCGGCACTGGAGTCGAAGGTCTGCTGACCGGTCCCCATGATCACGTTGGACAGTGTGGCCGCATGGACCGTAACGCCGTCGCCGTCACCCACGGTGATGGTCTGGGTGAAGCGACCGCTGCCTGCCAGGAAGATGTCTTCGAAGCCTGTGATTTTGCTCAGGTCGATTGATGTGCTGGTCAGGCCGACGTGCAGCTCATCGGTCGTCGCAGTGCTGGTCAGTGCAAGCGTCTTGCCGTTGAGTGACGCTGCTGTGTCGGTCAGGTTCACCTTCTCGCTGCCCGACAGTTGAATGCCGGTAGCTTTCAGGACGCTGTCGACCGCTGCAAAGTTGCCGGTCAGGCCGGTGACGGTTGTTGCATCGACTTGGGTGGTGGTCAGCGCGTCGATCGAGGTCAGGGTAGTGGCCGCCAGACTGACGGTGTCCGTCACCTTGACCGCAACCGAACCCGTTACATAACCGTCAGTGTTGGCCGACAGGTTGGCAGCGGTGTCGGCAATGCTGGTGTAAACCAGTGCCGGAGTGACCACGTTGTCGATGGATTTGAGCTGAGCCAGCGTAGCACTGCCATCAACGGTGACCACCGTGCTGGCCAACACGTAAGCACCGGTGTTGGTGATCAGGTTGGCAGCGCTGTCCTTGATGCCTGCGTAAGTAACGGTGGTTGCAGCAGCGTCAATGGTCGCAAGCTGAGCGATGCTGGCGTTGTCGCTGACGGTCACAGCGCGACCTGCAGTGAAGGTGCCCGCACCCGCGTTGGTGGCAGCATCGGTTGCCAGCGCCAATGCCGTGTCGTTCAGGTCAGTGGTGTAGGTCACGGTGCCGGTGCCATTGGCGGTATCGAGGCTGGTGAGCTGGGCCACGGTCACCGCGTCTGTCACGACCACGTTGGTATTGGCATGGATGCCTGTGTAGTAAGCGGATGCACCGATTGCTGTCAGGTTGGCGTTGGTGTCGGTAATCGTGGTGTAGGTCAACGTACCGTCACCGTTGGCAGCATCGATCGTTTGCAACTGAGCGATGGTGACCGCGTCGGTGATGGTGACGTTGGAGCCTTCGCCGATGTAAACCGAAGCAACACCCGAGGTGACAAGGTTGGCGGCTGTGTCGGACAGTTCGATGACGGTCACTTTGCCGGTGGTCTTGGCGTCGATGTCTGTCAGATCAGACAGGCTCACGGTGCCGCTGACGGTGACCGGTACCGCACCGATGAGGTAGGTGCTGTCAGCCATCAGGTTGGCAGAGCTGTCAGTGATCGAGGTCACGGTCAACAGGCCGGAGGTCTTGCCGTCGATGGCGCTCAGTTGCGCAATGCTGGCCGAACCGCTGACAGTCACGGGTACGGCGCCGGTCACATAGAGGCTGTCAGTGATCAGGTTGGCTGCGGTGTCAGTGATCGACTCAATGGCCAGAGCGCCAGTGGTCTTGGCATCAATGGCGGTCAGTTGCGCAATGCTGGCCGCGCCGGTCACGGAGACAGGGATCGCACCGGTGATGTAGGTGGCATCTGCCGCCAAAGCCGAAGCGGTGTCGGTGACCGACGTTACGGTCACGGTGCCGGTGGTCTTGGCATCGATGGCGGCCAGTTGCGCGATGGAAGCGGCGTCATTCACGGTGACAGGAACTGCACCCGTGATGTAAAGCGTGTCGGCCGACAGCGCTGCAACCGTGTCATCGATTGACGCAACGGTCAGCAGACCGGTGGTCTTGGCATCGATGGCGGTCAGTTGCGCAATGGTCGCTGCACCCGTCACGGAGACAGGGATAGTACCGTTGATGTAGAGGGTGTCTGCTGCCAGCGCCGAAGCGGTGTCGGTGACCGACGTTACCGTCACGGTGCCGGTGGTCCTGCCGTCGATGGTCGCCAGGTCAGCCAGGTTGGCCGTACCGCTCACGGTAACCGGTACAGAACCGTTCACGTAAGTGGTGTCGGCAATCAGGTTGGCAGAGCTGTCAGTGATCGAGGTCACAGTCACCAGGCCGGCGGTCTTGCCGTCGATGGCGCTCAGTTGCGCAATGCTGGCCGAACCGCTGACAGTCACGGGTACGGAGCCGTTCACATAGAGGCTGTCAGCAATCAGGTTGGCTGCGGTGTCATTGATCGACGCAATGGCCAGAGCGCCAGTGGTCTTGGCATCAATGGCAGTCAGTTGCGCAATGGAGGCCGCGCCAGTCACGGAAACAGGGATCGCACCGGTGATGTAGGTCGAATCTGCCGCCAGAGCCGAGGCCGTGTCAGTCACCGACGTTACGGTCAGGGTGCCGGTGGTCTTGGCATCGATGGCGGCCAGTTGCGCGATGGAAGCGGCGTCATTCACGGTGACAGGAACTGCACCCGTGATGTAAAGCGTGTCGGCCGACAGCGCTGCAACCGTGTCATCGATTGACGCAACGGTCAGCAGACCGGTGGTCTTGGCATCGATGGCGGTCAGTTGCGCAATGGTCGCTGCACCCGTCACGGAGACAGGGATAGTACCGTTGATGTAGAGGGTGTCTGCTGCCAGCGCCGAAGCGGTGTCGGTGACCGACGTTACCGTCAGGGTGCCGGTGGTCCTGCCGTCGATGGTAGCCAGGTCAGCCAGGTTGGCTGTACCGCTCACGGTGACAGGTACCGCACCGATGACGTAGAGGCTGTCAGCGATCAGGTTGGCCGACGTGTCGTTGATCGACTCAACCGTCAGGGTGCCGGTGGTCTTGCCATCAATCGTGGTCAGTTGCGCGATGGAGGCCGCACCGCTCACGGTGACAGGGACTGCGCCAGTGATATAGGTGCTGTCGTTGATCAGGTTAGTGGCGGTGTCAGTGATCGACGCAACGGTCAGGGCGCCAGTGGTCTTGCCATCAATGCTGCCCAATTGAGCGATGGTGGCGGTGTCGGTCACGCTGACCGGAATGGCGTTTTTGATGTACGTGGTGTCTGCTGCCAGAGCGACTGCGGTATCTGCGATTGAAGTCGCTGTCAGCGTACCAGCCGTCTTGGCGTCAATGCTTGCCAGTTGCGAAAGGCTTGCTGCCGTTGTAATCGTGACAGGAATCGAGCCGTTAACGTACGTGGTGTCGCTGATCAACGCTGCTGCTGTATCCGCAATAGCGGTGGCAGTCAGTGTACCGGTGGTCTTGGCATCAATGGCCGCCAACTGAGTCAGGTCGGCAGTACCCAGCACGTTCACAGAAACGGAGCCGTTGATGTACAACGTGTCATTGAACAACGCGGATACGCTGTCCTCAATGGACGTGACTGTCAGCACACCTGTGGTCTTGGCGTCGATGGCAGCCAGTTGAGTCAGGTTGGCTACGCCGCTCACGGTAACCGGTACGGCGCCTGTGATGTAGGTGCTGTCATTGACCAGATTGACCACAGTGTCGGTAATCGATGCAACGGTCAGAGCGCCAGTGGTCTTGGCATCAATGGCGATCAGTTGCGCAATGGAGGCCGCGCCGGTCACGGAGACAGGGATCGCACCGGTGATGTAGGTCGAATCTGCCGCCAGAGCCGAGGCAGTGTCAGTCACCGACGTTACGGTCACGGTGCCGGTGGTCTTGCCATCAATGGCAGTCAGTTGCGCGATGGAAGCCGCATCATTCACGGTGACAGGCACTGCACCCGTGATGTAAAGCGTGTCAGCCGACAGCGCTGCAACCGTGTCATTGATCGACGCAACGGTCAGCAGACCGGTGGTCTTGGCATCGATGGCGGTCAGTTGCGCGATGGAGGCCGCGCCGGTCACGGTGACTGGGATCGCACCGTTGATGTAGAGGGTATCTGCTGCCAGCGCCGAAGCGGTGTCGGTGACCGACGTTACCGTCAGGGTGCCATTGGTCTTGCCGTCGATGGTCGCCAGGTCAGCCAGGTTGGCCGTACCGCTCACGGTAACCGGTACAGAACCGTTCACGTAATCACTGTCAGCAATCAGGTTGGCTGCGGTGTCGGTGATCGAACCCACGGTCACCAGACCGGTGGTCTTGGCATCGATAAGCGCCAGTTGCGCCAGATCAGCTGCACCGCTAACAGCAACCGGTACAGAACCGTTCACGTAAGTGGTGTCGGCAATCAGGTTGGCTGCGGTGTCGGTGATCGAACCCACGGTCACCAGACCGGTGGTCTTGGCATCGATGGCGGTCAATTGCGCAATGGAGGCCGCGCCGGTCACGGAAACAGGGATCGCACCGTTGATGTAGAGGGTATCCGCTGCCAGAGCCGAGGCAGTGTCAGTCACCGACGTTGCGGTCACGGTGCCGGTGGTCTTGGCATCGATGGTCGCAAGGTCTGCCAGAGAGGCCGAATCGCTGACGGTCACGGCAACCGCGCCGTTCACGTAAGAGGTGTCGGCAATCAGGTTGGCTGCGGTGTCGGTGATGGACGCAGCGGTCACAAGACCGGTGGTCTTGGCATCGATAAGCGCCAGCTGCGCCAGATCAGTTGCACCGCTCACAGCAACCGGTACAGAACCGTTCACGTAAGTAGTGTCGGCAATCAGGTTGGCTGCGGTGTCGGTGATCGAACCCACGGTCACCAGACCGGCGGTCTTGGCATCAATGGCCGCCAGTTGCGCCAGATCAGCTGCACTGCTCACGGTAACCGGTACAGAACCGTTCACGTAAGTGGTGTCGGCAATCAGGTTGGCTGCGGTGTCGGTGATCGAATCCACGGTCACCAGACCGGTGGTCTTGGCATCGATGGCGGTCAGTTGCGCAATGGAAGCCGCGCCGGTCACGGAGACAGGGATCGCACCGTTGATGTAGAGGGTATCCGCTGCCAGAGCCGAGGCAATGTCAGTCACCGACGTTACGGTCACGATGCCAGTGGTTTTGGCGTCGATGGTCGCAAGGTCTGCCAGAGAGGACGAATCGCTGACGGTCACAGCAACCGCGCCGTTCACGTAAGCACTGTCGGCAATCAGGTTGGCTGCGGTGTCGGTGATGGACGCAGCGGTCACAAGACCGGTGGTCTTGGCATCGATAAGCGCCAGTTGCGCCAGATCAGCTGCACCGCTCACAGTAACCGGTACAGAACCGTTCACGTAAGTGGTGTCGGCAATCAGGTTGGCTGCGGTGTCGGTGATGGACGCAGCGGTCACAAGACCGGTGGTCTTGGTATCAATAAGCGCCAGTTGCGCCAGATCAGCTGCACTGCTCACGGTAACCGGTACAGAACCGTTCACGTAAGTGGTGTCGGCAATCAGGTTGGCTGCGGTGTCGGTGATCGAACCCACGGTCACCAGACCGGCGGTCTTGGCATCGATAAGCGCCAGTTGCGCCAGATCAGCTGCACCGCTCACGGTAACCGGTACAGAACTGTTCACGTAAGTGGTGTCGGCAATCAGGTTGGCTGCGGTGTCGGTGACGGACGCAACGGTCAGCAAACCGGTGGTCTTGGCATCAATGGCAGTCAGTTGCGCAATGGAGGCCGCGCCGGTCACGGTGACAGGGATCGCGCCGTTGATGTAGGTCGAATCTGCCGCCAGAGCCGAGGCAATGTCGGTCACCGACGTTACGGTCACGGTGCCAGTGGTTTTGGCGTCGATGGTCGCAAGGTCTGCCAGAGAGGCCGAATCAGTGACGGTCACAGCGACTGCGCCGTTGACGTAGGTGGTGTCAACAAGCAGATCGGCAGCGGTGTCGGTGACCGACGTTACGGTCACGGTGCCGGTGGTTTTGGCGTCGATGGTCGCAAGGTCTGCCAGAGAGGCCGAATCGCTGACCGTCACAGCGACCGCGCCATTGACGTAGGTGGTGTCGACAAGCAGATTGGCAGCGGTGTCGACGACCGACGTTACGGTCAGGGTGCCAGTGGTTTTGGCGTCGATGACCGCCAGTTGAGCCAGGCTAGCCGAGTTGCTGACCGTCAGATCGACCGCGTTAGCAATATTAGTCACGTAGGTGGTGTCGGTGATCAGATTGCTAGCGGTGTCGGTGATGGAGGTGAACGTCAGCAGACCGGTGGTCTTGGCATCAATGGCCGTCAACTGAGCGACGGTGGCCGTGCCGGTCAAGGTGACAGGAGTCGCGCCGTTGATGTAGGTGGTATCTGCCACCAGGGCCGAAGCGGTGTCGGCCACCGACGTCACTGTAAACAGGCCAGTGGTCCTGACATCGATGCTCGCCAGAAGACTCAGGCTCGCGGTGTCAGTAACGGTGACCGCCTCGTTACCCAGGCCCGTGATGCTAACGGCAGTGTAGGCCGTGAGCAGATCGGATGCCGACCCCGTTACCGAGGCCACAGCGCTTACGTCGAGTCGTGCGAGGGACACTTCAGCGTCGAACCGGAGCAACTGGTCAGCGGTCAGGCTGGTATCAGTCAGTGCGACCTTGCTGTTGCTGCTCACGGTGCCAGCGATCACAACGGGCGTCGAAGGTACTAGCGAGATGATGTTGTTGGTGATGATGGTGCTGAGTTCGTCCAGAACAGCCGAGGACGTCGTCAGCGTGGTGTTACCAATCACCAGACCTTGCGTCACGGCCGAGGCGGCTATTTTGACTTCAGTGCCGGTCACGGCCTTGAACGTCAGCTCGCCGCTGGCAGAGCTCAGGGTCACGTTGCCGTTCTGGGCGCCAACGGTGAACTTGCCAGCGTCAGCGTTGGTGCCTTCGGTAACGGTGAACGTCGGGATGGTCGGTGTGGTCGGGCCGGTCGGGGTCGTGCTCGGAGTTGCTGTGGTGACGTCGTCAGAGGCTTGAGTCGAAGGGTTATCCAGCGCTGCCGGATTGGTCTGGGCAGCTACCACTTTGGTGTTGATGCTGGTGAACAGCGTCGTCAGGTTGGTAGCCGAGGAAACGTTGGCTGCAACCGTGTTCAAGTACGTGACCAGGTCGCTCAATTCGCCAGGCGAGTTCTTGATCAGGTTCGCAACGTTGGTGACGGCGTTGTTCAGCGCGGTCAGCACAGCCGGGGTCTGGCCAGCGGCATTCGAAGGAACCAGTTTGATCAGGTCCAGGGTCGCGGTCAGGGTATTGGCGTTGGCAGTGACCGATGTCAGGACACTGGCTGCCAGGTTGACGTCGTTAAGGCCTTTGTCAGCAAACGCAATACCTACGCTTGCCTTGTTGGACAGCAAGGTGGCGTCGAGCTGGCCCTGGGCGCTGGTGTTGCTTTTGGCGCCGTTGATGATGGCGGCAACGAACACATCGCGGCTGATTGCGCCGGAATCCAGCTGAGCCTGCCAGTAAGCCATGCCTGCGCTGTCTGCGCTGCGGCTGAGGACGTTGCCGTAAATGGCCGTGATGAAAGCATCGGTCGACAGAGAGTCAGGGTACTTGGCCTGACCTTCGGGCTGAGCCTCTACCCAGTTGTTCGCGATCTGCTCCAGGGAGATTGTCCCTGCATCCAGCTCTCCAACCCAGTACGCCAAACCCTCTGCGTCCGGAGCCCGGTTGAAAAATGCGGTGTACAGTTCTGCGATATCCGACTGGGTACTCATCTACAACTCCCTACTGTTACTGATGAAACTTTGCCGTGGGCAAAGTCGTACGCGTTTTTTGATGAGACAAGGTGGACTCCCTGAACGGGGCGACACTTTTTTTATAAGTTCATTCATAAAGCATCGCAGGGAAGTTATTAACTTTCTACCTTTATTTTTTTATGCCCGTCAAGATTCCAGCGCCTATATATTGACTTTATTTTGTGCTGGATCTCTGCACTTTAATTTCTTCATCTATATGGAAAAACACCTTTCATGCGGTCTTACCAACACGATAAAAATTTCAATTTATGTTATTTTTTTCATATTTATCAATGAGTTAAGCGATATAAAAAATACGGCGTCAATTTTCATATCACACAGCACCGTCATTAAAAAATAATCTATTAGTTAGCTAAGTATTTTACAAACCTGTTGGTATCTTTGTTTTTAACCTTTGTTTGTGCAGTCTTCTTTTCTTTTATTTTTTTGACCGAGCCGACAGGTTCAGGTTAACGCCTTATAAAAAGACGTAGGACTTTTCCACTCTTTTAAAAAATTCAATACCCTTTTATAAAAAAATATAGAGCCTGATTTTTTTTATAAAAAAACGCCTAACCCATTCATTTTAAAAGTTATTTTTTCTCAGCAGTGCCACTATTTTGGCATTACTCCTTTCGTATGAGCTGCGAGACCACCCCTTTTTCCGCGGAAACGATCCGAAAAGTGATGTGTTTCGAGAATCGGCCTGGTGATGGGCTCAGTGATGGCTTTTTGCCGTCTGTCGGATTTTTCTACCTTTCTGTGCCCTGGCACGCCTTTGGATGACCGAGTGGCCATCCATCAGCGTGAACAGCCTTTGCACTGCACGCGCACAAACGCATCTTTTGAGTCTTTCAATGCAAACGTGCAGAGAAACCGGAGGATCACCCTCTGTAAAACCGCAGGGAAAGCGCGTAGCCATGAGGGTTGGGCAGCAAGGGCACGACTGCAGGCCTGGCCGGATCGAAGGAGCTCGTCATCGACTGCCGGCCCTGAAGCATTTTTCATCGGAGAGGGAATGAAGCTCATCCAGGCTGTCGGTACATGAAAGAAACGACGGCAAGGTCCTTTCCAACGGCACCGCACTAGTTGCCTCGGTAGTCGGAAAACCGCGACTGCTTAGTCAGCATTCAGGATCTATCGACTACAAATTCCGGCTATGCCGTTAGTAGGATTATTCCGCGTTTAAGGCGGGATGACAGGCGTCCGTTTCCGCAAAAAAAGATCGATCGTGTCAGCGAAGCAGGCTCCATCGGCCTCTGTACCGGGGTGCCGGACAACTTCCCCGAGTAGAAGCAGAGCGCGCACCCGCACTTTATCCCACCCCGCCGACAGGCGTTGGTGGGTATGACGTCGCGCCTATCGACTACAAATTCTGGCTATGCGACAGCTCGCTATCAAGCTAGATAGCTATATATATAGCTATCTAGCTTGATAGCCTTATTGGCCTCTACTGACTGCTGTTTGAAGTCTGAACTGGAAGGAAATGGGATATTCAGTCGACACGAGCCCCCCAGTCGCGAAGAACAGGGGGCTGACTCTCGGGAATTGGCCAAAGGAACGGTGCAGGCCTCTCGCCTCTCGCATTGAACCTGCGGGCAGACTGGAGGCTATCGACTACAAATTCCGGCTAATGAAAATAAGCTAGCTAGCTATATAGCTAGCCATATTTATTTAATTTAACTTACTGTTTTTATTGGGAATTCGTCGACGACAACTTCTTCGTCTGCCGGAATTATTTCCATACCGTCCCCCAGGGACAGTCGCAACTGCGCCGCTTCCTGGAAGCGGAATATCAGACTCTTCACCGTCTTGCCTTCCGTGATGGTCTCGTAGGTGATGGTGATTCCAGACTTGGCCATGATCTCGCTGATGGACGGCGCGATTACCCGCTGACGCAGATTGTTAAAGCGCTTGTAGCTGTCGCCCAGGTCAAGCAGCGTGCGCAGTTTCTCGACCTCGATGATGAGCACCCCCGTGCTCTTGAACTGCATCATCAGCTCGAACAAACGAAAACTGTGCATGGAGTTCAGATTGGCCACACGGCGCAGATCGTAGGACGTCAGCTTGCTGTTGAGCATCGACAGGTAGGGGATGACGTCGACAGTGAAGTTTAGCGTGACCCTGCCCTCGCCCTCGGCATAGGCGGCTTTGTAAACCCAACGGATGCGTGTGCGGTTCTTGCCGTCAAATGTCTGGATATCGCGCTCGTACAGGGAGTCTGCGGCTTCCTTGAGGTTGGTGTAGGCAAAGCGGATCGGCACGCCATAGATATCGGCAAAGCTGGCTGCAGTCACGGTGATCTTGGACGGCATGGGCTTGCGTGGATCGACCTGGGCGATGGCCGCCAACAGCAGACGCTGTTCCTGGAGGGTCAGGCGGTAGGAGGCGCTGATCAAATCATTGGCTTTGGTCACAAGCAATGATGACGGTTCTTTGGAGCTCATCGACTATTCCTGTCGCAGTGATGAGTCGATAGTAACAAGCTTGGCCAACGAGTGGCGGGATCATTACGTAGCCAAATGCGTAGCCGGAATTTGTAGTCGATAGCCACTCTTTTGCCATAGCCAGAATTTGTAGTCGATAGCCATCCTATGGCCATAGCCGGAATTTGTAGTCGTTGCACGTCGCGCGCTGGGTCATAGCCGGAATTTGTAGTCGTTACAAGACAATGCGTCCTACACGAAAAAAGGGTTTCCATATGTAAACCCGCTTAAACACACAATCCCTCACAGCCTCGATGCCATCATGCCTGCCATGACTTAACCCTTTGCATGCGCAGGCTAGGGAAAGGCCGCAGAGTCACTGTTTTCGGCACGTTGAGAGCAATCCCTACACTGAGGGACGCGCGCTCATTGTCCAACGTGTACTCCGAGGAAAGGCCCTGGCACCCAGGCCTGTGGATAACAGCCGGAATCTGTAGTCGTCATAGCTGAAATCTGTAGTCGTCATAGCTGGAATTTGTAGTCGTATAGCTGAAATCTGTAGTCGTATAGCCGGAATTTGTAGTCGATGCCCCTCTGCAGGCCACGTAAATCAAGGGCTCCAGAGGTGCTAAAAACAAGCTTTAAAAACAAGCTTTAAAAACAAGAAAAAAAGATTTTAAAAACGCGCGAGAAGCTCATTTTTTATTTTTCTTGAAAATCAAACGCAACAGCGAGCAGCAACGCATCGCAAAAGGCCCTGTAAGCGCGCATAAGCGACGATAACGATAATTTGCACGCTGGTGCTTGATGGGCGCCATAAAGTCGCCCAGAAGGGATTTGGTGCGCCTTTACGGTGATCCTGCAGGAAATCATTCGATGCGCAAGGCGGTGAAAACCGACGACAGCGGCAAAGTAGCCCTCTCGAATGGTCGCCAGCGATGATCCCTGTGATCCTGAGCGAATAGGCAGTCGGTTAAACAAAACGTTTAGCCGCGGTAAACGACACACTGAATTTACAGGTTTTTCCGAATACCTGGACGCTAGTTTTCCTACAGAAAAATAATCTCCAAAAATCATCGAATCACGGTCATTCAGTATAGCTAGCTATCTTTATAGATAGCTATACTGATAGCTGTCTTGTAGCTATATATATAGCTATGCCATTGAAAGGAAAACCAAGTGACTATTTTTGCTTGTGTGAACACAAAAGGCGGTGTGGGTAAAACCACAACAGCAGTCCACCTGGCGACGCTGCTGGCAATACGCGGCAAAACATTGCTGATCGATGGCGATCCGCAGGCAAGCGCGGCCAGCTGGGCTGCATGGCGTCGTGACAATCCTGAATACAGCCCAAGCCCGACAACAGTTTGTCTACAGGGCAAAGCCATCAACTCTGAGGGTCGTCAGTTGGCAGGCGCCTATGACCATGTGGTCGTCGACGCAGGCGGACGCGATTCTGTAGGCCTGCGCTCAGCGTTGCTGTTGGCAGAAGTGGTTATCGTCCCGGTGGGTGCCAGCTCGTTCGATGCCGCTGCTATGACAGACTTGTTGACCGTTGTAGACCTGGCACGTGATTACAACCCTGATCTGGATGTTCGCATGCTGCTTTCAAGAGTAGACACGCGTACCAAGGACACCGGCGAGATGCTGACTTTTCTTGAAGAGCAGTCATTCAGCGTGTTCAAAACCAAGATTTGCGAGCGTGTGGCGTTCCGACGTTGCATCAGTGAAGGCGCTATCGTTCACGAGCTCAAGCGTGATCACGCAGCCATCCAGGAAATGAATGCCTTCGTTGCAGAGGTCTTGGGATGATCAAGTCAAAGCCTGACATCAAGAGCTTTAACAAGGATCCGAACGACTTTCTGGAAGGAGGGGAAGCGGACAAGGCGTTGACCAAATCACGCGCGATCACAGACAAAACGATTGCTGAAGAAAACCCGGCTCAGGCCATGGAAGCGTTCAAGCCGGAACCGACCGTGCAGAAATTGTTTCGTCTGCGTTGGGATATTGCCAATGCGCTGAAGCTGGGTGCTGCCCAGGAATCGGCCAAGACGGGTAAACGCGTGACTGAAACGGACATCATTCAGCAGCTGCTCAAAAAGCATTACGGCATAAAGTAGATAGCTAGCTATATAGCTATAATGAGCGCTGGCGCTATGATGTAGAACAGATAGCGCCAGTCGCCAGACCGCAATGGCTAGCTAGCAATATAGATAGCAGCGCCAGGCCATTTAATACCACCCCTAGCAGTACCTCACTTGTTAACTGCTTTTCTTTTTCCTTTCCGGGCGGCCTCGTGGATAGAAGAAGAGGAAAGTGGCGCTTTAAAAATCTGCTGCTACTATAGGGGTGGTATTAATAGTTAAGGGATCACTATGTACGTTGATATCACATCTATCCACGCCCGTTTGGTCAGCCAGGTCAACGCCTTCAACCATATCTGGCCTCAATGGGTGGTCTCCGGGAAGGTCTGGCAGCTGCCTTTGCTGGTACAGCAGAAGGCTCTGGATCTTATTGAAGTACAGCCTCTGGAGGGCGAGGCTGCCATTCATGCCACGACCCGGGCGATGACGCAGTTCGAGCGTTTGCCTGGCCAGGCGCCTGGTACGGTGATGCGTTTGCCGGGTTATTTTGCGTTGAGCCAAAGCGTTCTGCCGTGGATCAAAGAGATCAATCAGCTAAAGGATGAGCTGATGGCGGCGATCGAGCAGACACGTCTTGAGCTGAATCTGGCCACCACTGCCCGGTCGAAGATTCTCCGTCAGGCACTGGGGGCTCAGTTCAGCATGAAGCAATTGGCGCGGCACACCCAAGTGTTCGACATTTGCCCGCGGTTGATCGTGTTCACCTGGGCTGGCCATACAACGGGAGGTGAACGCGTTGCGGTGGGCAAGGTGAGAGAGCTTCTGGGCAAAGCTGCCGAACAGCAGTCGAGCAAAGACAACGTATCCATTGAGCAGACCCTGGCCGGTGCGGAGCTACGCCGGATTGTCAATTTGTCCGATCAAGCCAGCCTGATCAAATACAAGAAGGTCGCACCGCATCCCAGGGCGATGGTGTATTTCTCTGCCAACTCGCGCTATGACGCCATGATCCACAGCAACCTGCCGATGTTCGTGCTGGCCGGTGAAGAGCCTTCCAGTGTGCATGAGTTGCGCAATTTCGATCGCAACACGCGTCAGGCGGAACGGCCGGACAAGAAGTCGCGCATTGAAGTGATTCCGCGCATGAACCTGTACCTGAACCCTGATGACCTTGTGGGTCAGCGCAAGCCTTCGGTGATGGTCAGCAAGCCCAGCAGCGTGGCTTCAACCTACTCGGATAAAGCACAACTGCCGGGGCAGAGCGTCGACGCGACCGTCGATCACTCGCAACTGGACCTCAACCTTCCGACGGATGAGGTGTGAACTCAAGCGCTGCGCCTGACTGAATGAACGCCGCCCATGCATCCATCAACTGCCGGCGTTTGCCGAGCAGATCTCCCCGGTTGTAGGCTGCTTCGACCTTGTCTTCCAGGCTATGGGCCAGCGCCATTTCGCAGACGTCTCTGGGAAACAGTGTGTTTTCAGCCGCCCAGGTGCGAAATGTCGAGCGAAAGCCATGGGGCACGAACGCTCCGGCCTGCAGCTCTTGCATCACGCGTCGAAGCGCATTGCCAGGCAAGCTTGCTGAATGCCGGGCGTTGGGAAATACCCAGACAGGATGCTTGCCCTGTTGCTGTTCCAGGACCTGCAGAGCGCCCCTGCTCAAGGGAACACGATGCGGTTTGCCAGCCTTCATGCGGGCCGCGTCTATGTTCCATATGCCCGCGTTCAAATCGAATTCCGTCCAGCGCGCATCACAGACTTCAGCGTTTCGGCAGGCGGTGTAGATCAGCAGTTCACACGCACGCGCTGCCGTACTCGCCAGGCTGTCGAGACGCCTCAGAAACGGGCCGAGTTGATCCGCCGGCATCGCCGAGAACGGCGTCTTTGCGTGAGTCTGCCGTGGCAACAGCTTGTCCAGATGGCCGCGCCAGCGGGCCGGGTTTTCACCCTCGCGCAATTTGCGTGCTCGCGCGGCATCGAGCACCAGCTCGATTCTGTTGCGCAGACGGAAGGCGGTCTCTGGAATCTGGTTCCAGATCGGCATGAGCACGTCCAGCACCTGTTCGGTTTCGACCTGGTCGACGGGCAGGTCGCCGATCAGCGGGTACACGTGGTCGCGCAATGAATGTGACCATTGCTGCGCGTGCCTGAGGTTTTTCCAGCTCTGGCGATGGGTCTTGATATAGCGCTCGGCTTCGAAGCGAAACGTCACCACCTGGGTGGTTTGAACGTTGGTCTCGTCATCGAGCACCGTGCGCAGGCTTAACGGGTCGATGCCTTGTGCAAGCCTCAGCCGATGCGTGTCGACGGCGAGCCGCGCAGCCTTGAGCGAGACCTCGGGGAAAGCCCCGAGGCCAAGATCGTGACGCCGATTATTGAGTTGATAGCGCAGCACCCATTTTTTGGTGCCTCTGGCGCTGACACGCAGGATCAGCCCTCGCTCGTCATGGTAGCTGCCCGGCTCTACGAGGGTCTTGACGAACGCCTGCGTCAGTTTGCTCATTTTGATTCTTCTTGTGGAATGGTCTGGCACGCGACGGATTTTACACCAGAATGT
This sequence comes from Pseudomonas triticifolii, assembly GCF_014358015.1. Lineage (GTDB taxonomy): Bacteria > Pseudomonadota > Gammaproteobacteria > Pseudomonadales > Pseudomonadaceae > Aquipseudomonas > Aquipseudomonas triticifolii. The sequence goes on from NZ_JACONV010000015.1 coordinate 32,885, forward strand.
ACGCGGAGGGTGCCTCCGCGTACTTATCAGCTTTCGGTCTTTATATTAGGCAATAACGCCATGGCAGACATTTTTGGTCCCACAGATGGACCCACAGTGTGAAGGTAGGAAGGTATGCGTGATGAACGGGGAGGGTGGCCAGACGGTACGTGGTGTTCAAGGCGGGGATTTATCCAGCCTTGGGTTGCGAAGAAACCTGAGCCGGTGTTAATACGGCTGTTCAATAAAGAACAGGTCATTCTCTTTTTTCCGACGAACGTGGCTGCACAGGTATTGATGTGCTTTGAGTTTCAAAGTAAGGCGAACGTCTGGCTTGGATCCTATAACGAGTGCTGGTATCACGTGCAAACACATGATCTGGCTATTTGAACAATAATGAATAAAGACGAAAGCCCGAATAGTTAAACGTTAATTTTTTCGCGCTGCATGTACACGGTGTAACAATATGCTGAACCCTTCGGTAATAACGTGACTAAGCCTTAATAGAAATTCGCGACCGCATGGACAGATCACGTTATCAGACAACTTCTATTTAAAGCCAAACCCTTATCATTCCAGACATTAAAAAGGCCATCACCCGGATGGCCTTGTCGTTACCCGTTTCTATAGGATCGCGTCAGATCTTGAAGCTGGCCACCAACTGTTTCAAACGCCCGGCCTGCTGTGAAAGCGCAGCACAATCCTTGAGCGTTTCATTGAGGTTGGCCACGCCCTGCTGATTGAGGGCGTTGATCTGGTTGATGTCCACATTCAGTGTTTCCACCACGGCGGTCTGCTCTTCGGTGGCGGCTGCGACCGACTGGTTCATGCCATCGATTTCGCCGATGCGGCGGGTCACATCACGCAAGCGGCTGCCTGCCTGATTGGCGACCTCGACGCTGCCCAGGCTTGAGGCCTGGCTCTCGTTCATGTTCACAACCGCGCTTTGAGAGCCCGACTGCAGCTCGCCGATCATGTTGTGGATCTCGTCAGCCGACACCTGTGTACGATGAGCCAGGTTGCGCACCTCGTCGGCCACTACGGCAAACCCGCGACCTGCTTCACCGGCACGTGCTGCCTCAATGGCCGCATTGAGCGCCAGCAGGTTGGTCTGCTGCGAGATGCCCTTGATCACGTCGAGGATCTGACCGATGTTCCCGGTGCTGGCGTTGAGCTGCTCGATCTGGACACACGAATCGCTGATTTTGGTCGACAGCGTGTTCATCGACTGAATGGTTTGCTCAACCACCACCTGACCGCTTTCGGCCTGGGTGCGTGCCTCACTGGCCTGCGTCGAGGCGTCCGAGGCATTGCGGGCGATCTCCTGAGTGGCGGCACCCAGTTCGTTGATTGCAGCCGCGACGCTGTTGGTTCGGGCGCTTTGCTCGTCGAAGCCGATGATCGAAGAGTTCGAGGAGTGCACCACTCGTTGCGACAAGTCATGCACTTGAAGGGTGGCGGATGACACTTCGACGATGGACGCGTGCACCCGCTCGACGAACTGGTTGAACGAGCTTCCCAGGTCGGCGAACTCATCCCGGCCCTGAATAGTCAGGCGCCGCGTCAGGTCGCCTTCACCTTGGGCGATGTCCTGCATGGCGCGGCCCATATCGGTCAGAGGCTTCATGAGCGCACGAATCAACAGGCTCAACAGCAGTGCGATCACGACCACGGCAATGATGCCGGCCACGATCGCAGAGCTGCGAAACTGGCTCAGTGGCGCATAGGCCTTGTCCTTGTCGATTGACAGACCAATGTACCAGTCGGCCGAAGGCAAACCGGTGATCGGCGTGAACGACAGGATACGTTGCTGGCCATTGAGCGTGACCTCGCGCAAGCGTGCATCCAGGCTCAGCGTCTGGCCAGGATAGATATCCTTCAGGTTCTTCATGACCTGGTCTTTTTCAGGGCTGACGATGACCTGACCGTCGCCGCTCACCAAAAAGGCGTAGCCGATGCCGCCAAACTCCACCGAATTGATGATTTTCACCAGCGTATCGAGACTGAGGTCGCCCCCCACGACACCGGTCACCTGGCCGCCGCTCTTGACCGGACTGGCAATGGTCACGACCAGCCCGCCAACCGACGCCTGGTACGGCGCGCTCAGAATCGTCTTGCCGGCGTCGACCGTCGACTTGTACCAGGGACGCTGACGAGGATCATAACCGGCTGGCATCTGCACATCGGGGCGCTGAGTGAATGTGCCTTTGCTGTCACCGACATACGTGAACTGAAAGGTCGAGACCAGCGATGGCTGGGAAACGAGTCCACTCAGATCGGAGCCCACACCCTGGAAGGCCACGTCCTGGGTCAGGTTTTCCAGCACCAGAATGCGCCCGCTCAACCAGTTCTGCACGCTGCTGGCTGTCAACTGCCCCGCCTGCCCGACGGACGATTCGAGGTTCTGGTGAATCGTCGTTCGTTGCAGATAATCGTTGTAAAGCGTGAACAGCGCAAAGGCCAATACGACAACGCCTGATGCGGCCAGCAGAATTTTATGACGGAACTTCAAAGACATGACGAGGCATCTCTAACGTGTATAGATGGGTTGCAAACTTGCGAGTCACTGTCCAGGCCGCCAACTTTATGGGGGTGACCCTTTATACCGTTCATCCCCACAACAGCGTTCATGACGCCTGAAAGGCACGACATTCTGACGCCCGTTTTCTTATCACAGCGCAGTTGCGATTCAATGTTCTCGATGCCCCTTTATAACGGGGGGCCGCAATGAATGAAAGCACACCGCCCTTTTTTTGATTTTCTCTGTCTTTTTATTTCAGCTTGGTAAACCACTGCCGATAGCGTCTGTAACCCATGCCTTGGCGGTTATATCAAATGCACCCTCCTGAGGCCCTGATTGATGAATAATGCTTCTGGAGAATGCTAATGAACAGCTGGTTTGCAAACATCAGCGTTAACATGAAACTGGCCCTCGGTTTCGGTCTTGTACTTGTTTTTACGGCCATTCTTGCGCTGACAGGCTGGACCAGCATGAGCGGCCTGATCGCTCGCAGCAACTGGATGAGCGACATTACCTCGCTCAATGCGCAGTTGACCAAGTTACGGGTCACACGCCTGCAATACATGGTGGCCGTCGGTGATGAAAAGGTGGCTGAAACCGTTCAGGTTTCCCTGGATGGCTTCAAGGCCTATCAGGAAAAGCTGCTGACCTCGTTCAAGAGCCCCGAAAACGTAAAGATGCTCAATCAGCTGAGCGTGGTGATTGCGGACTATCAGAAATCGCTGAACAACATGCGCAGTGGCTACAAGGCCAGCATTGCATTGCGCAAGGAATTGAGCGTCAACGCCACCAAGGCGACCGAAATGCTTGACCGGATTCTGGCCGACGTAAGCAAGCTCGACGCCACCGATCCGAACCGTTTCGAGTACTACCAGCTCATCGTGCGCGCCAAGGAAGACCTGATGCAGACGCGCTATGAAGTGCGTGGTTACCTGACCGACATTACACCTGAAAACGAGCAGTCTGCTGCGCGCAAGCTCGATGACGCGCTCAAGAATCTGCAGCCGCTCAAGGCCACGTTCGGCAGCACCCAGGCCGACGCCCTCAAGCAACTGGAAACCTCCCTGCAGGCCTATAGCACCACGCTTCAGGGGTTCAAAACGTCCAGCGGCGACATTGCCCAGGCGCGTAAGGAAATGACCGTACAGGGTCAGGACATCGTCAAGCTCAGCGAGGCTATGTACCAACTGCAGCTGGATCGTCGCGATCAGGAAAGCGCTCAGGCGCGCAACATGCAGATTGGCTGCACACTGCTGGCCATGATTCTGGGCATCATCGCCGCCGTGATCATCACGCGCCAGATCACCCGTCCGCTGCAGGAAACCATGGCAGTGGTCGATCGGATCGCGTCCGGCGACCTGTCGCAGACCATGATGGTGACACGCCGCGACGAACTGGGCGTTCTGCAGCAGGGCATTCAGCGCATGGGAACCACACTGCGTGAGCTGATTGGCGGTATTCGCGACAGCGTGGTGCAAATCGCCAGCGCCGCCGAGGAGCTGTCGGCCGTGACTGAACAGACCAGTGCCGGCGTCAACAGCCAGAAGGTCGAAACCGACCAGGTGGCCACCGCCATGCATGAAATGTCGGCCACCGTGGCAGAAGTTGCCCGTAACGCCGAACAGGCCTCCGAAGCCGCTTCCACCGCCGACAAGGAAGCACGTGCCGGCGACACGGTGGTCAACGAAGCCATCGGCCAGATCGAGCGACTGGCGGCCGAAGTCGTACGTTCTTCCGAGGCCATGACGCTGCTGGAGCAGGAAAGCGACAAGATCGGCAAGGTCATGGATGTGATCAAGGCCGTCGCCGAACAAACCAACCTGCTGGCCCTCAATGCCGCCATCGAGGCTGCGCGCGCCGGTGAAGCAGGCCGTGGTTTTGCCGTGGTCGCCGACGAGGTGCGTGGCCTTGCGCAGCGCACCCAGCAATCCACCGAAGAGATCGAGAACCTGGTCGCGGCCTTGCAGAACGGTACACGTCAGGTCTCCAGCATCATGCTCAGCAGCCGCGAACTGACCGTCAGCAGTGTGCAGTTGAGCCGCAAGGCCGGCACCTCCCTGAACAGCATCACTCAGACGGTTTCCAATATTCAGGCCATGAACCAGCAGATCGCTGCCGCCGCGGAAGAGCAGAGCGCCGTGGCCGAAGAGATCAGCCGCAGCATCATCAACGTCCGTGATGTGTCCGAGCAGACCGCCTCGGCCAGCGAAGAAACCGCCGCCTCCAGCGTCGAACTGGCACGCCTGGGCGGGCAGCTGCAAACGATGGTCAGCCACTTCAAGATTTGACGTTCGGCAAAAAGCAATCAAGCCCGGGTTAACCGGGCTTGATTGCCTGGGCAGACTGACAATGATGTGAGGCATCCTGTCGGTGTTGGCACACGTTCAGGCGCGCAAGGCATCACTTGCACCCGAAAAAGAACCCTGGTGACGGGATCGATCCGTCGTCTTCCGTGCTGTTACCAGCACGGCTGCTCTAGCCATTGAGCTATCCAGGGCCGCCCCGGAGACGGACTCGAACCGCCACCTTTGTACTGTTGCCAGTACAACGCTCTGCCACCTGAGCCATCCGGAACATCACAGTCATCAGATGTAGTTCAGGTCATTGACCCGATCCACCGTCTGATGGCTTCATTCTGCAGGTCTGATCAGGGATTGAGTACTCTCACAACTGCTAGGTTTTACGATAAACCTGCAAAGCCGTCGAGCATCTGACATTCCATGCTGTGCTCGCCTGCAGCATCTAGCCCATGCACAGGGCCAAGCGATCATCCAATGCCTCTTCAAGCCCTGTTTTAAAAGGGCTTGATCGTTTCAGGCCCTGTAAAAAACCCACTCAAGAACGCGCCACGCAAGCCGATGAAATAGGTGTGCGAACCGGGCTGCGCGCATTCATTAGTTAACGGCAAAATGCTAGCATCGGCCGCCCCGCGCTGGCCGGTGTACACAGCGCCTTTACACCTGCACGACCGGCATTCTCCTACCGCGACTCTATCTCTTGGATTTTATGCGCCTTTTTCTTGATCCCAAGCGAGATATCGATGCAGCCTTGCTGCGTTATCGTCGTCTTTTCGGAGTGCTTGCACTGTTCAGCGGGGTGATCAACCTGCTGATGCTGGTTCCTTCCATTTACATGATGCAGGTCTTTGACCGCGTCCTGACCAGCCGCAACGAAACGACGCTGTTGATGCTGAGCCTGATTCTGCTCGGGTTTTTCATGCTCAGTTGTGCGCTGGAGTGGGTACGCGGCCAAGTCATGATCAAGATGAGCGCAGGCCTGGACGCCCAGTTGGGCGAGCGGGTCTTCGACGCGGCCTTTCAACGCAGCCTGCGCGAGCACAACTCCAACCCGGCTCAGGTGCTGAGCGACCTCAACAGCATCCGTCAATTCGTCACCGGGCCAGGCCTGATTGCGCTGTTCGATGCGCCGTGGCTACCGATCTACATCATCGCCACCTTTCTGTTTCACCCCTGGCTGGGTGTGTTCACCGTCGTCGGCTCGTTGATCCTTGCGGGGCTGGGCGTCTGGAACGAACTGACCACACGCAAGAGCATGAGTGAGGCCAATCGGCTGTCGGTGTCGTCTGCCAGTTACGTCAACAGCACCTTGCAGAACGCCGAAGTCATTCAGGCGTTGGGCATGCTCACACCTCTGCGTCGCCGCTGGTTCAATGTGCAACAGCGGGTCATCACCGAACAGGGCGAAGCCAGTGACCGCAGTTCGCGGATCGCGGCCATGTCGCGCTTCGTGCGCATGACCTGGCAGTCCCTGGCCTTGGGCCTGGGCGCGATCCTGGTCATGGAGAACCAGATTTCTGCCGGTGTGATGATTGCGGTATCGGTATTGCTGGGTCGGGCCATGGCACCGGCAGAAGCGCTGATTGGCTCCTGGAAGCAAATGGGCAACACCAAGAGCAGTTACCAGCGCCTCAATCGCCTGCTCAATGAATTTCCCAAAGCCGCGCCGCCCATGCCGTTGCCGCCACCCACCGGTGCGCTGAGCATCGACAGGCTGGTGGTCACACCGCCTGGCCTGCAGCGCCCTGCGATCAACGGTGTCACGATTACCCTGGCCAAAGGCGAAGTGCTGGCAGTGATCGGCCCCAGCGCGTCAGGCAAATCCACGCTGGCCCGGGCAATGGTCGGCATCTGGCCCGCCAGCCACGGCTCGGTGCGTCTGGACAATGCCGAGATCAGCCAGTGGTCACGCGAAGCACTGGGCCCGTATCTGGGTTACTTGCCGCAGGACATCGAACTGTTCGACGGCACCATTGCCGAGAACATCGCCCGGTTTGGCGACGTGGACTCGACAAAGGTCATTGAAGCCGCGCAACTGGCGGGCATTCACGAAATGATCCTGCACTTCACCAAAGGTTACGACACGCTGCTGGGCGTCGGTGGACTGGGCCTGTCAGGCGGCCAGAAACAACGTATCGGCCTGGCGCGTGCGCTTTATGGCCAGCCACCGCTGGTGGTGCTGGATGAACCCAACTCCAATCTGGATGAGGCAGGCGAAGCGGCGCTGGTCCAGGCCGTGCGTCAGTTGAAGACCGCCGGCTGCACGGTGGTACTGGTTACCCACCGACCGAATATTCTCGGTGTGGTCGACAAGTTGTTGTTCCTCAGGGATGGCGTGCAGCACCTGTTCGGCCCGCGTGACCAAGTGCTCAGGACACTGGTGCCGACACCCGTGCAAAAAACCGCAGAATCCAGCAATCAAGAAGCCTGAGGCGTCAATGCAATCCAGCCAGAACGACATGACCCCTGTACCCGCGCCGGACGCGGATGCTGCAGGCATTGCCCGCATCGGCATCTGGTGCCTGATCCTGGGGCTGGGCGGCTTTTTCCTCTGGGCCGGGCTGGCGCCACTGGACCGCGGCGTAGTCGGTGCCGGAACAGTCGTGGTTTCCGGCGAGCGCAAAACCGTCCAGTCGCGCACTGGCGGCATGATTGATCGCATCCTGGTGCGTGAAGGCGATCAGGTGCAACAGGGTCAGGTCGTGGTACAGCTCAATATTGTTCAAACCCAATCGCAGCTCGACGTCGCGCTGGGGCAATGGCTGAGCGCGCGAGCGGTCGAAGAGCGCCTGATGGCCGAGCGCCTGGACCGCGACAGCATTCAGTGGTCAGCGCAATTGCTGGAAAAAGCCAGCGATCCGCGTGCCCGCGCCGCCATGGAGCTGCAGGGTTATCTGTTCGCCACGCGCCGCGCAGAACTGGCCAGCCGGATGAAAATCAGCGAACACGAAATCACCTCGCTGACCCAGCAACTGGCAGGATATGAAGAGATCAAGCGTAATCACGCGGCGCAATTTCAGTTTCAGCAGCAGGAACTCAAAGGGCTCAGAGAACTGGCGCGCGAAGGCTACCTGCCACGTAATCGCTTGTTCGAGGCCGAAAGCAATGCGGCACAGTTAGGGGCCCAACTGGCGTCGACGCTGTCCGACATTGGCCGCACGCGTCAGGCCATCAACGAGAGCAAGCTCAAGGCGTTGCAACAGGGTCAGATCTTTCGCAGTGAAGCCGAGTCGCAACTGACTCAGGTTTCGGCCCAGACCTCGAGCCTGACGGACCAGATCAAGGCGTTCGATTTCGAGGTGCACAGTGCTTCGGTCGTCGCGCCGGTGGCCGGTCAGGTCATGGGCCTGGCGGTGCACACGGTCGGCGGGATCGCTCCGGCAGGCCAGCGCCTGATGGACATCGTTCCCCAAGGCTCCAGTTGGGTGGTCAAGGCGCAGTTTCCACCGATGATGGCCGACCGGCTTAAACCCGGACTGCCGGTCGACCTGCGCTTCGGCTCGCTGCAGCGGGTGCATACGCCCGTCATCGTCGGCCAGGTGACCACGGTGTCGGCCGACCAGCTGATCGATGAGCACACCAACTCACCGTACTTTTCGGTCGAGGTCTCGGTCAGTCCAAAAGACATCATCAAGCTGCGCGACATGGGCCTTGATATCAAACCAGGCATGCAGGCTGAAGTGTTGGTCAAGACCGGCGAACGCACGCTCGCCAATTACCTGATGCAGCCCGTGTCCGAACGTATGGCCGGCGCCTTCAAGGAAGAATGACAGTGCGCACACCTATCGCCTTGCTCTCTGTGTTCTGGTCGTGCTGGCTGCTGGCAGCCGACGATCAAACCCTGTCGCTGGTCGCGCTGTATGACGCCTCGCGCCTCAATGATGCGACCTACAAGGTCACTGATTACGACTACCAGGCATCACGCCAGGAAGTCGCGATCGGCCGTGCCGGTCTCTTGCCACAGGTGTCGATCAACTCCCGGTACGGCCATGGCGGACAGTTCGAAAAGCAGAGTTCGGCCAACAGCCAGGACGATCAGTTTGCCGCCGACAGTGTTGCGCTGTCGGTCAGCCAGCCGCTGTTCGACAAGGGTCGCTGGGCCTCCTACGAGCAGGCCAAGGCCCGCGCAAAGCTGGGTGAAGCGCAGCACGAAGGCGCAGGACAAGGGCTGTTCGACCGCGTGGTAGAAGCCTATTTCGACGTCGCGCAGGTGGAGAACGAGCTGAAGCTGACCACCCAGCAGAAAGCCTCCATCGAGGGTCTGGCCAAGCAATCCAAGCGATTGTTCGAAGCGGGCGAAGGGACCATTACCGACCTTGAAGAAGCCCAGGCGCGACTGGACACGACCCGTGCTCAGGAAATCGAACTGCAGGCACGGCGTCGGGCCGCCCTGCGCAAGCTGGCGGGGCGCTCCGGCACGGCCGTGAACAACATTCCCCAAATGCAGGAAAAATCCCCGTCCACGCCTTTGCTGGCGCCCGAGGAAGACCTGGATTACTGGATGCTCAAGGCCGACGAAGCGGGCGCGACACTGGGCGTGAGCCGTGCCTCGATCAAAGTTGCCGAGGCCAACCTGAAGCTGCAGAAATCCGGTCATTACCCCACCGTTGCCCTGAGTGGACGCCTGTCACGCATCGACCAGAGCGATATCAATGAACAGTCACAGCGCCAGTCCACTTACTACGTGGGCGTGGTGGTCGACATTCCGCTGTACCAGGGCGGCGGCGTCAGCGCGTCTTCGGAAAAGGCCCGTGCAGCGCTGGAAAGCGCACGCACCAGTTACGACGCGCAGTTTCAGCAATTGACCGAGGATGTCGAAGCCAACTACCTGGGCGTGGTTGCAGGCTTCGAGAAGATCAAGGCATTGGTGACGTCTGTGCGCTCAAGCCAGGTTGCATTGACGTCGGCCGAAAAAGGCTATCAGGCGGGAGTGCGTTCAACGGTCGAGATTCTAGACGCCCAACAGCGTCTGTATTCCGCCAAACGCGACCTGCTCGATACCAAGCTGGCCATGCTGCAAAGCTACGTCAACCTGCACACCCGCACGGGCCAGATGACCCGCACCCAGCTGGAGAAAGTGCAGAGCCTGTTCTGATACATCGCCTGTACCGGTGTTGCGGACGGCTTCGGGCAGATCGCCAGCAAGCCGCCTCCCATCGTCCAGTGAACTGCGCTGCAAGACAGCGCGGCCCAAAGGGCGAGAAGGGCTTGCCTGTCAATAACGCATTGCCTATTGGGGCCTCAGCGCAACGCGACTGATCGCGTCTTCGAAATCCCTGACAAAACGCGGTGTGTCGAACAGTGGCGATTGCGCACGGTTGTGCTGCAGGCGGTTTTTCAGGCCCGGCAGCAGACCCGGCTGTGTCGCCAGTTCGACGGCACGTTGCTCATAGTCCTCCAGCGTGGTGGTAATCAATTCAGGCAATTGCAGACTGGTCAGCAGGCTGCCGGCCATGCGTGAGGCAAAGGTGCGGCCGGAACGCGTGAGCACCGGCAACCCCATCCACAGCGCGTCATTGGCCGTCGTGCCCGCGTTGAAGGGGTACGCGTCCAGAAACAGATCGGCAGCGCTGTAGCGGGCCAGGTAATCGGCCGGCGCCACGCGCGGGGCGAACAACAACCTGGCCGGATCGACACCCTGTTGCTGCGCACGCGCGCACAGGTTGTTCTGCGCCCACGGATTGTCCGCCAGCAACCACAGCACACTGTCCGGCGTGCGCTGCAGGATGCGCATCCAGCAATCGAAGACCTCTTCGTTGAACTTGTAGTTGTTGTTGAACGAGCAGAATACGAAGCGATCTTCCGGCAAACCGCATTGCGCACGCGTCGGCAGGGCCGAAACCGGGCGTTGGCGGTCGCTGCACTGGTAGATCTGCGCCAGGTACAGCGGCGTTTCGCTGTAGTAGGGCATGACGCTGTCCGGTATCAGATAACGGTCTGCAATGACGTAATCGATACAAGGCAGGCCTGTTGAGCCCGGAAAGCCCAGGTACGTCATCTGCACCGGCGCGGGCCGGTAGGCCGGGATATTAGCGCGGGCCCCGGACGTCAAACCGTGCAGGTCGATCAGGATATCGATCTCGTGGTCACGTATGCATTGAGCGGCCGTTGCATCGTCCATCCCGCCGATACGCACGAAATGGTCCATCGCCTTCACCACACGGGCCCGCAGCGGTGAGCCATCTTCCCGACTCCAGCAGAAGCCATAGACATCGAAGCGCTCACGGTCGATCAGCTCGAACAGCTCGACCGTCAGCAGCGACACCGCGTGCAGGCAAAAATCCGAAGACAGAAAACCTACACGCAGTTTCTGATGTGCATACCCTTGCGCGGGCGCAAGGGCCGGTACGCGTACGTTGACGCGTTCCTTGACAAAATGCGCCGCAGCGGCGGCTTGCAGGCCCGGGTCATCGCTGCCGGCCAGCAAGGCCAGTGGCGAGGAAGCCTTGAGCAGATCGCCCTGGGTCAGCCCCGCAGGCGGCGCGTATACCGGCCAGACGCATTGTTTCTGGCGCAGATGTACCCAGTGTTGAATGACCTTGGGTTGTACCGGATCAACCTCCAGGCTGGTACGCAGGATAGCCTCGGCGGCCTGCAATTGCCGGGTTTCTTCCAGCAAACGCCCCAGGTTGTTGCAAACCATCAGATACAACTCGCGGCTCTGCTGCGCATCCACACGATTGTCGTCCAGCATCGACTGCCAGGTGGCCAACGCCTCCTGTGGCTTGCCCTGACGCTCAAGCGTGGTGCCCAGATTGAACCAGGCCTGAGCGAATTCGGGACTTTGGGCGATGGCTGCGCGAAAGGCACGTTCGGCCTCGGCAACACACCCCAGTTGCGACAACGTAGCGCCCAGATTGAACTGGATGATGTAGCTGACCGAAGACTGACAGTGGCTCAGCCAGCACTGGTACAACGTGACAACGTCCGCCAGCCGCCCGGCACTATTGAGACGATCGGCAGCCGAGAGCAACTGCATGGGCTGCAACGCCACCTGTTCGGACAACTGCAAGGCGATGGCCAGCACCTCATCAAGATCGGGGCTCTCAAGATTCTCTGTAGACATTCGAGCAATAGTCTCCACATATAAAAATACCGAGCTCTTGCGAGCTCGGTATCGGGTCAATCAGGGTTCAACACTCGATATCAGTGAACCCAGGTTTGAACATCCGTTGCGACCAGCAGCTGGACGTTACCATCGTTGAACACGTTGTAGCTCGCGCCATCGACTGTAGCAGTACCACCTGCGTGCCACTCGCCGCTCGCACCATTGATGTTGACCGTGTCGTTGTGGTCACCGTTGATGATCATCTGCACCGGTGCGGCTGCACCGTTGGCCACATCCACTTGAACGGCCTTGCCCAGTTCCGCTACCGACTGAGCGTCGACGGTCAGGGTGCTGGCCTTGCCGCCATCGGCTGCCAGATCAATGTTGCCCAGAGTATGAGCACCAATGGACTGCGGATCGAGCTTGGTCAGGTCGATGGACTGATCACCGTTTGCGTCAGTGCGGAACCACACGTCGGCAACGGTATGTGTCTGGCCATCGCTGGTTTCGAAAGTGCTCTGCAGACCCAACAGGTTGCCGTGGTTGAGTTCGGCAATCTTGGCAACATCGAGGTTGAACTGGGTGATGCCCAGATCTTTCAGGCTGTGCAGCTCGCCTTTCTCGCTGATGCCATCGTTGTTGGTATCGACCCACACCTGCAGCGCTGCAAAGAGTTGGTCAGCCCCGTTGACGACGCCGTCATGGTTGCTGTCCAGGCTCTTGAGTGCTTCGAAACCGTCTTTGGCCAACGAACCGTCCGCCAGGCGGAAGGCACTGCCGAACAGCTCGGAACCGTTGTTGATCTGACCGTCGCCGTTCAGGTCGATGGAAAGCAGACCGTCGCCGCCAGCCGTCCAGCCAGTCGTTTCCTTATGGCCATCGGCATTCAGGTCGAACTTGGTGCCTGCCGACAGATGCGTGGTGTGCACGCCATCGCCATTGAGGTCCAGGACCAGCGGCGTGGACAGTGCCAGCGCATCGATCTGCGTAGCCGTCATCGCCTGAAGCTGCGATGAGGTGAAGGCATCGACCTGAGTCATGCTCAGGTGCGACAGCTGAGCCGTCGTCAGCGCAGCCGCTTGAGCAGTGGTCAAGGCCGCAACCTGCGCCGTGGTCAGTGCCGCAAAGTCTGCGGTTTCGATGGCCACAACCTGAGCGGTGGTCAAGGCCGCCACGTCTGCGGTGCCCAGCGCGACGATCTGAGTCGCTTTAAGCGCCACGATCTGAGCGGTGGTCAGCGCCGCCACTTGAGCGGTGGTCAAGGCAGCAACCTGAGCGGTGGTCAGCGCGCTGAAGTCAGCGGTTTCCATGGCCGCTACTTGCGTAGTGGTCAGCGCAGCGATTTGTGTCGGCTTCAACGCCACCACTTGAGCACTGCTCAGGGCAACGATGTGAGCCGTGGTCAGCGCAGCGACATCGGCGGTTTCCATCGCAGCGATCTGAGTCACTTTCAGGGCAGCCACTTGACCTGTGGTCAGCGCAGCGACCTGAGCGGTGGTCAGGGCAACGATGTCAGCGGTGGTCAGGGAGCCGATATCAGCGGTTTCCATGGCCGCCACTTGCGTGGTGGTCAGGGCAGCCACTTGAGCGGTGGTCAGCGATGCCGCTTGTGCCGTGGTCAGGGCCACGATCTGGGCTGTGGTCAACGCAGCGGCCTGAGCCGTGGTCAATGCAGCAACACCGGCAGTGGTCAGCGCAGCGATATCAGCGACTTCCATGGCCGCCACTTGCGTGGTGGTCAAGGCTGCGACTTGCGTCGGTTTCAGCGCTGCAACCTGAGCGGTGGTCAAGGCTACGACCTGAGCTGTGGTCAGCGCCGCAACATCAGCGGTTTCCAGCGCAGCGATCTGGGTGACTTTCAGCGCAGCCACTTGTGCGGTAGTCAGGGCAGCGACCTGAGCGGTGGTCAAGGCAACAACACCCGCCGTAGTCAGCGCACCGATATCGGCGGTTTCCATGGCCGCCACTTGCGTGGTGGTCAGGGCGGCAACCTGAGCCGTGGTCAGCGCAGCGACTTGAGCGGTGGTCAGCGCCACAACCTGAGCGGTGGTCAATGCAGCCGCCTGAGCGGTGGTCAGGGCAGCCACCGAAGTAACCGGCAGCGCAGCAACATCAGCCGTTTCCAGCGCGGCAACTTGAGCGGTGCTCAGCGCAGCGACCTGGGTGGTTTTCAGGGCAGCGACCTGAGCAGTCGTCAAGGCCACAACCTGAGCGGTGGTCAGAGCCGCCACTTCAGCGGTGGTCAGGGCAGCAACCTGCAGAGCCGTCAGACCCGGGATCTGGGTCACGGTCAGCGCAGCCACTTGAGCAGTGGTCAGGGCAGCGACAGCCGCCGTCGTCAGTGCAGCCAGATCAGCGTTTTGCAGCGCAGCGATCTGAGTGGTGGTCATCGCAGCCACTTGGGTCGGCTTGAGTGCAGCCGCCTGAGCGGTGGTCAGCGCCACGATCTGATCGGTGGTCAGGGCAGCAACGTCAGCGGTCTCCAGCGCAGCGATCTGGGTGACTTTCAGCGCAGCCACTTGTGCGGTGGTCAGGGCAGCGACCTGAGCCGTGGTCAAGGCCACAACACCGGCAGTGGTCAGGGAACCGATATCAGCGGTTTCCATGGCCGCCACTTGTGTGGTGGTCAGGGCAGCGACTTGCGCGGTCGTCAGCGCAGCGACTTGAGCGGTGGTCAGTGCCACAACCTGAGCGGTGGTCAATGCAGCCGCCTGAGCGGTGGTCAGGGCAGCAACCGAAGCAACCGGCAGCGCAGCCACGTCAGCAACTTCCAGAGCAGCGACCTGAGCCGTGGTCAACGCAGCAATTTGAGTCGGCTTCAGTGCAGCGACTTGAGCAGTTGTCAGCGCAACCACTTGAGCGGTGGTCAGTGCCGCGACATCAGCGGTTTCCAGCGCCGCGATCTGGGCGACTTTCAGCGCCGCAACCTGAGCAGTCGTCAGGGCAGCGACCTGAGCGGTGGTCAGAGCCACAACACCGGCAGTGGTCAGCGCACCGATATCAGCGGTTTCCATGGCCGCCACTTGTGTGGTGGTCAGGGCAGCAACCTGTGCAGTGGTCAGCGCAGCGACTTGAGCAGTGGTCAGCGCAACCACTTGTGCGGTGGTCAACGCAGCCGCCTGAGCCGTAGTCAGGGCAGCAACCGAAGTAACCGGCAGCGCAGCGACATCAGCCGTTTCCAGCGCGGCAACTTGAGCGGTGCTCAGCGCAGCGATCTGGGTGGTTTTCAGGGCAGCGACCTGGGCGGTCGTCAAGGCCACAACCTGAGCGGTGGTCAAGGCCGCCACTTCAGCGGTGGTCAGCGCAGCGACTTGCAGAGCCGTCAGACCCGGGATCTGGGTGACGGTCAGCGCAGCCACTTGAGCAGTGGTCAGAGCAGCAACAGCCGCCGTCGTCAGGGCAGCCAGATCAGCGTTTTCCAGCGCAGCGATCTGAGTGGTGGTCATCGCCGCCACTTGGGTCGGCTTGAGTGCAGCCGCCTGAGCAGTGGTCAGCGCAACCACTTGAGCGGTGGTCAGTGCCGCGACATCAGCGGTTTCCAGCGCCGCGATCTGGGCGACTTTCAGGGCAGCGACCTGAGCAGTCGTCAGGGCAGCGACCTGAGCGGTGGTCAGTGCCACAACACCGGCGGTGGTCAGGGAACCGATATCAGCGGTTTCCATGGCTGCCACTTGTGTGGTGGTCAGGGCAGCCACTTGAGCGGTGGTCAGCGCGGCGACTTGAGCGGTGGTCAGTGCCACAACCTGAGCGGTGGTCAACGCAGCCGCCTGAGCGGTGGTCAGGGCAGCAATGGAGGCGACTGGCAGCGCAGCCACATCAGCGTTTTCCAGGGCAGCAACCTGAGTGGTGGTCAGGGCAGCAACCTGAGCCGGCTTCAGTGCAGCGACTTGAGCGGTCGTCAAAGCAACCACTTGAGCGGTCGTCAGCGCCGCCACTTCAGCAGTGGTCAGGGCTGCGACTTGCAGAGCCGTCAGACCCGGGATTTGAGTAACGGTCAGCGCAGCAACCTGAGCGGTAGTCAGGGCAGCGACAGCCGCCGTGGTCAGAGCAGCCAGATCAGCGTTTTGCAGCGCAGCGATCTGAGTGGTGGTCATCGCCGCCACTTGGGTCGGCTTGAGTGCCGCCACCTGAGCGGTGGTCAGCGCCACGACCTGGTCTGTTGTCAAGGCCGCAACGTCAGCGGTTTCCAGCGCAGCAACCTGGGCGACTTTCAGCGCAGCAACCTGAGCAGTCGTCAGGGCCGCGACCTGAGCGGTGGTCAGAGCCACAACACCGGCGGTGGTCAGGGAACCAATATCAGCGGTTTCCATGGCCGCCACTTGCGTGGTGGTCAGGGCAGCCACCTGGGCAGTGGTCAGCGCAGCGACTTGAGCCGTGGTCAGCGCCACAACCTGTGCGGTGGTCAAGGCAGCCGTCTGAGCGGTGGTCAGGGCAGCCACCGAAGCAACCGGCAGGGCGGCCACGTCAGCAACTTCCAGAGCAGCGACCTGAGCCGTGGTCAACGCAGCAATTTGAGTCGGCTTCAGGGCAGCGACTTGAGCGGTGGTCAGCGCAACCACTTGAGTGGTGGTCAGTGCCGCGACATCAGCGGTTTCCAGCGCCGCGATCTGGGCGACTTTCAGGGCAGCGACCTGAGCAGTCGTCAGGGCAGCGACCTGAGCGGTGGTCAAGGCCACAACACCGGCAGTGGTCAGCGCACCGATATCAGCGGTTTCCATGGCCGCCACTTGTGTGGTGGTCAGGGCAGCGACCTGCGCGGTCGTCAGCGCGGCGACTTGAGCAGTGGTCAGCGCAACCACTTGAGCGGTGGTCAACGCAGCCGCCTGAGCGGTGGTCAGGGCAGCAATGGAGGCGACTGGCAGCGCAGCCACATCAGCGTTTTCCAGGGCAGCAACCTGAGTAGTGGTCAGGGCAGCAATCTGAGCCGGTTTCAGTGCAGCAACCTGAGCGGTGGTCAGCGCAACCACTTGAGCGGTGGTCAGCGCCGCCACTTCAGCAGTAGTCAGGGCAGCGACTTGCAGAGCCGTCAGCCCCGGGATTTGAGTAACGGTCAGCGCAGCAACCTGAGCAGTAGTCAGGGCAGCGACAGCCGCCGTGGTCAGGGCAGCCAGATCGGCGTTTTGCAGCGCCGCGATCTGAGTGGTGGTCATCGCCGCCACTTGGGTCGGTTTGAGTGCTGCCACCTGAGCGGTGGTCAGCGCAACGACCTGGTCGGTGGTCAAGGCCGCAACGTCAGCGGTTTCCAGCGCCGCGATCTGGGCGACTTTCAGGGCAGCGACCTGAGCAGTCGTCAGGGCAGCGACTTGAGCGGTGGTCAAGGCCACAACACCGGCAGTGGTCAGCGCACCGATATCAGCGGTTTCCATGGCCGCCACTTGTGTGGTGGTCAGAGCAGCAACCTGTGCGGTCGTCAGCGCAGCCACTTGCGCAGTGGTCAGCGCAACAACTTGTGCGGTGGTCAACGCAGCCGCCTGAGCGGTGGTCAGGGCAGCCACCGAAGCAACCGGCAGCGCGGCCACGTCAGCAACTTCCAGAGCAGCGACCTGAGCCGTGGTCAACGCAGCAATTTGAGTCGGCTTCAGGGCAGCGACTTGAGCCGTGGTCAGCGCAACCACTTGGGCGGTCGTCAGTGCCGCGACATCAGCGGTTTCCAGCGCCGCGATCTGGGCGACTTTCAGGGCAGCGACTTGAGCGGTGGTCAGGGCAGCGACCTGTGCAGTCGTCAGCGCCACGATGCCAGCCGTGGTCAGGGAACCGATATCTGCAGTCTGCATCGCCGCCACTTGTGTGGTGGTCAGGGCAGCTACCTGCGCGGTGGTCAGCGCAGCGACTTGAGCGGTGGTCAGGGCCACAACCTGGTCAGTCGTCAACGCGACGGCCTGGGCAGTGGTCAGGGCGGCAATGGAGGCGACTGGCAGGGCAGCCACATCAGCGGTTTCCAGGGCAGCGACCTGGGCGGTGGTCAGGGCAGCAATCTGAGCCGGCTTCAGTGCAGCGACTTGAGCGGTCGTCAAAGCAACCACTTGAGCGGTCGTCAGCGCCGCCACTTCAGCGGTGGTCAAGGCGGCGACTTGCAGCGCGGTCAGGCCAGGGATCTGGGCAACGGTCAGCGCCGCCACCTGAGCGGTGGTCAGGGCAACAATGGAGGCCGTGGTCAAGGCAGCCAGGTCAGCGTTTTGCAGTGCAGCCACTTGCGTGGTGGTCAAGGCCGCCACTTGGGTCGGCTTCAGCGCAGCGGCCTGAGCGGTGGTCAGCGCCACGACCTGAGCAGTGGTCAGCGCAGCGACATCGGCGGTTTCCAGTGCAGCAATCTGAGTCACTTTCAGCGCAGCGACCTGGGCGGTGGTCAGTGCCGCGACCTGAGCCGTGGTCAGGGCCACAACGCCAGCCGTGGTCAGGGAACCGATATCAGCGGTTTCCATGGCCGCCACTTGTGTGGTGGTCAGGGCAGCGACCTGCGCGGTTGTCAGCGCAGCGACTTGAGCGGTGGTCAGTGCCACAACCTGGGCGGTGGTCAACGCAGCCGCCTGAGCGGTGGTCAGGGCAGCAAGAGAGGCGACCGGCAAGGCGGCAACGTCAGCAACTTCCAGAGCAGCGACCTGAGCAGTGGTCAGTGCAGCAATCTGGGTGGTTTTCAGGGCAGCGACCTGGGCGGTCGTCAAGGCCACGACCTGGTCGGTCGTCAGCGCCGGCAATTGTGTGTTCGAAAGAACGGCAATGTTGGCCTTGGTGATGACTGCAATCTGGGCGGTCGTCAGGGCCACGGCTTGGGCCGTGCTCAGTGCGGCGATATCGGCAGTTTCCAACCCGGCTATGGTTGCGGTGCTCAAGGCGGCAATTTGCGCGGTGGTCAACGAAGAAATAAAACTCATATACGCGTCCTGTTTAAGGTCATTAACCGCGCTGCCAGCGATGTCGCCGTAGCCTAGGGAGTAGGGATTGGTAGCCCACGTGTCATCGTTAGCGACCGAGCCCACTGAAACATTAAGAACCAATTGTGGTGGCTTTTTGATACATGCAGCTTTTTAGTTATAAAAAAGTCCATCTTTATAGGCCTATCCCTAGCTTTTGATATCATATAGCCAGTCATATACTTTTTATGTGACTTTTTTATGCATTTTGATGAGCGGTTAATGCCCACCTCATAACCTTGACCAGACCCGGACTCTTCACCTAGTGTGCTTTGAACCTTCCATAGGTCGGCCACACACGTTGTCGGCCATCCGGAACAAGCCATCCCCCCTCCCTGCACTTCAGCGCGAGGGCCTTGATCGAGTAATTGATTGTGAAAACCTTCCTGCATGTAGGTTGCGGTCCAAAAAGCCAAAGCGGTACGACCAAGGGCTTTGCTTCTTCTGCGCAGTGGAAGGAGCTGCGTTTCGATATCGATGAAAGCGTGAACCCGGACATCGTCGGCACCATGACGGACATGTCCAGGGTTGCGGACGCGTCGGTGGATGCGCTGTTTTCCAGTCACAACATCGAGCACCTGTACCCGCATGAAGTGCCTGTCGCACTGGCCGAGTTCAAGCGCGTGCTCAAGCCGGGCGGCTTCGTGGTGATCACGTGCCCGGACCTGCAGTCAGTGTGTGCCCTGGTCGCAGAGGACAAACTGACCGACGAGGCTTATCTATCGCCGGCTGGCCCTATCGCGCCTATCGACATCCTGTACGGCCATCGTCCCGCAATGGCCAACGGCAACGTTTTCATGGCTCACCGTTGCGGTTTTACCAAGAAAGTCCTGACCGGCAGCCTGCAGGCGGCGGGTTTCGACATGGTGTTGCCTATCCAGCGTGCGCACCCGGCTTATGACCTGTGGGCCATTGCCGCTCTGGCTCCGATTACCGAACAACAGGTCGTGGAAATCGCCAACGAGCACTTTCCTTCCTGATCCTCGCTGACGGAATTTCCTGACCCGTCACACGGCCGTTAAAGACGAGCGAACACGCCCTCGCTCGTCGCCTCTCCTCAAGCGTATTCAACTATCAATTTCGGCAATGATGAGTACCACTCGCATTGACTTCTTAATAAAATCCAGCGGCGTAGCATGACCTCCATACCGAACTGATCCCCACAACTTCGATCTGGAGCAATAACCATGAACACTTCAAAACTGATTGTTGGCCTGGCTTTTTCTGTATTGGCTTCCAGCGCTTTTGCCCTTCCAACGGCTGAAAACCATGCACCGCTGACTCACTCCGTCATTGCGGCTGACGGTGCTGATCGCGTCGGTGCAAACCGTGTCGCGGCTGATGGTGCCGATCGCGTCGGTGCTAACCGTGTTGCGGCTGATGGTGCTGATCGTGTCGGTGCAAACCGTGTCGCGGCTGATGGCGCTGATCGTGTCGGTGCAAACCGTGTCGCGGCTGATGGTGCCGATCGTGTCGGTGCTAACCGTGTTGCGGCTGATGGTGCCGATCGCGTCGGTGCAAACCGTCTGGGATAAAACCTGATGCTCTCATTGCCAGGCCCGGTATTCGCCGGGCCTGATGGTTGAAGACTGAATGCATAACAAGCGTCTCTTTTCTTAATACCCTTTTATTGTCACCTTACACTCTGCGTACATGCGTACCCGGTATCTCATCGTAAGAACAGCGACGAATGGACACGGGGTTAACGACTACGGGTTTACCGCCAGGTGAGTGCTGAAAAAGTTCGCGACGCCCCGGCACTTCATACCGCAATGAATAATAAGATCAGCCCTGATCGCCATGAGTGTCATGAAAAAAACCACAGGCGGCTATCAACGTTTCAAGGTGTGCTTAATTCCCGGTCTTCTGTGACAGCCGCTCGACATATTCAGCCACAGCAATGTGGTCAGCCTTTCTTTTTCCCGCGTCGAGAAAGGCCCGAAAGTCATCGCCCACCAACAACTGGTCAATGTGCTGTCGAATCCGCTTCTGCATCGAATATGGGACACTCGATGCCGGATGGTGTATCTCGTAGGCGCTTTCGAGCACCTCGACCAATCGAGTACGAAATTTCTCCAGCCCCCGTCCGCTGACGACCCGTTTGTAGGTGGACAGGAAAAAGGTCTCACCGCGCCCAGGACCACGGCTGGTGACATAGGCCACTGCGCAAAGTCCCACGCCGCTTCGCTTGCGCCAGTGCACCGCCGTCTGCTCATTGAGCTGAAGCACATCTTCGCGACGCCAGGCATGGCCACTGTGAATCAGGTGAATGATGGCCGCATCCAGCGCACGGCGAGTGCCGCCAAAGCGCAGGTCCGTGAAACGGGCATACACCTGAACGGTTTTGTTTTTCAGGACCCGCACGATCCAGACACGACCTCTGGCCTCACGGGTAATACCGCGTGGAACGCTATAGGTGACAGCATCGACAGTCTTGTCGTAACACCTGAGTGCTGAAATATCGATTTCAGACGGTGTGCTCATGAGCTTATTCAACGTGAGAAGTTTAAACAGTCACGCTGGAAAGTCGATAATGCGTTACAGCAACGTTATCCTGGCGTGGTCATAGACAGGGAAACTGTTTCATCTGCGGTACATATAGGACGGTTCGAAAGACGTATTCTTTTTACTTCTGGACCTGCACGATCAACTGTACTTAACTGTAGCGCATCAGCAGTGACGGACATTGATACTCTTATAGTCAGGCCCCTGTCATGACGACGAATACCCCTTCAGACGCCGTGAACATCGCTGTTGTCATTCCTTGTTTTAACGTCACCCACCATATACTCGATGTCATCGCAGGTATCGGCAAAGACGTATGCCGGGTCTACGTCGTGGATGATTGTTGCCCGCAAGGCTCCGGCAAGACGGTACAGCGCGAATGCCGTGACGCGCGGGTGGTGGTGCTGTTCAACGCCGTGAATCTGGGCGTGGGAGGTGCCGTCATGGCCGGGTACAACGCGGCGGTGGCCGACGGCATGGACATCATCGTCAAAGTGGACGGCGACGGACAGATGGACCCGGCCCTTATTCCTGCCTTTGTCGCCCCCATCAAAACCGGCGAAGCGGATTACACCAAAGGCAATCGCTTCTTCAACCTTGAACACATCAGTGGCATGCCGCGGCTACGTATCTTCGGCAATGCGACACTTTCATTGCTGAACAAACTGTCCTCCGGGTATTGGGACCTGTTCGACCCGACCAATGGCTACACCGCCATTCATCGCGACGTCGCCCGGCAACTGCCGATGGGCAAGATCAGTGCGCGTTATTTCTTTGAGACTGACATGCTGTTTCGTCTGGGAACGCTGCGCGCGGTGGTGGTGGATATCCCGATGCAGGCTCACTACGGCACCGAAATCAGCAACCTCAAAGTGTCCAGGATTTTGGGCGAGTTCATGGGCAAACACGTACGTAATCTGTTCAAGCGTCTGTTCTACAACTACTACCTGCGCGACATGTCCCTGGCGTCCTTCGAATTACCGCTGGGTCTGTTGATGCTGACGTTTGGAGGCGTGTTCGGTGTGGTTCACTGGGCGCATGCCTGGCAGACCGGGGTTGCCAATTCGGCGGGCACTGTCATGGTCTCGGCACTGCCCATTCTGGTGGGTATCCAGCTGATTCTGGCGTTCATCGGCCATGACGTGCAGGCGGTCCCCAGACGCCCCATCCATCTTCAGAACAAGTACCTGAACAGTGGCTGCTGACCGGACGGTTTGCCTGGTAGCACTTGCCTGTTTGCGAATGCCGATCGGCATCGTGATCATCGCCTACTCATGAATGCACAGAGCCCACGCGCGAGGACGAGCCTTTGATCAAGCTCATCATCCTGATCGCCTTGCTGGGGTTGGCGATCAGCTTCGCTCGCACGGCCTGGCTGGCTCAGACGATCAGCACCCGGCTTAAGCTCCAACTGAGCGAACCCACCGTGTTCAGTGCCTGCGTGCTGTGTGTGTTTCTGTTATTCGTTGCGCTGGGCCTGACCGGATCGTCATTGAATCTGGGGCTGCGCAGCACCCCGTTCGTGGAGGCCGATATGTCACGCGTCTGGGGCCACGAACGCCCGATACGCAGCGACGAATGGCTGGTCCTGACGCCCATGGCCATTGCGCAGTACAACCATGAACCGCGCTATCCGGTGATCAACACGTCACTGGGCCTGGACGGCCAGAACATGCTGGTCGTCGGCATGGCTGGCGTGCCGGTGGCGCACCTGTCGGCACTGGCTAAACCTGCGACGTGGGGGTTCTTTGTCTTCGACCTGAAAAGGGCGCTCGCCTGGTACTGGTGGTTTCCGGTATTCGGCTGTTTTCTGGCCCTGGCGCACGTGCTGAACACGCTGACTCCGGGCCGCTGGCGACAGAGTTTTCTGTTCGCCCTGTTGTTCGTCGCCGCGCCTTATGTCGTGGCCTGGTCGTTCTGGCCGGCTTACGCCGTGTTCTTTCCGTGCGTAGCCTTACTGTGTCTGCTGAAGATCCTGCGCTCACGCAAAATCCGCGTGCTGTTGCCTCTGGGTGTGCTCGCAGGGCTTGCGATTGCGGGGTTTGTCCTGCTGCTGTATCCACCCTGGCAGGTGTCAGTGGGCTATGTGTTCATGGCGCTGCTGGCAGGTCTGGTGCTGCGTGACCGGTTATACCAAGGCATCAGGCTCGAACCGATTCTGGCGACCCTGCTTGCCGTGCTGGTCGCAGGCAGTGTGCTCAGCAGTTGGTGGCTGAGCGCGCAAGACGCTGTGCACGCCATGATGGGCACGGTTTACCCGGGGCAACGCCACATCGAGACCGGTGGCAATGTCCCCTGGCACATGCTGTTCAAGGGCTACACCAACCTCACGGCGTTGTCATACGCCGAAAATACGACCGTCAATCAAAGCGAGATAGCGTCGTTCCATTACTACCTGCTGCCCCTGGCCTGCCTGATGTTGATACGCGCCAGACAGCGCATGCTGACCGCTCTGGAGGTCAGTCTGGCGGTCATGACAGGCCTGATCCTGCTCTACATGCTGATTGGCATCGCAAACACGCTGTCGACCTATTCGCTGTGGTCATACGTGACCGCAAAACGGGCTGATCTGGCACTGGGGCTGGCCAGCCTGATACTGACGCACCTGATGATCGATGGCAGGCGACCGACGTCCTTCGGACACGAAAGCCAGACCTTCGTCGCGTGGACCACGGCGCTGATCTGGGCAGCGCTGATGTACGAAGGCTTGCAGGCATTCGAGGCGCCCGTTCTGTCACGTCTCGGCACGTCGATCACACTGGGCCTGGTGCTGGTGGTCATTGCCAGCAGTTATGTTCTGCTCACCCGGCAAACCGCGGCTTTTCTCGGACTGAATCTGGGCTTGTCGCTGGCTGCAACACTGGGCTTTCACCCTGTATCGATTGCACCTGCGCGGGTGAGCGCCAGCCTGAGCGAGCCTGCCCTACCCGTTCTGACGCTCGGTTCGCAGATACCGGCGATGATCCTCGCGGCGTCGGGTCGACAGGTCGTTAATGGTGTTTTTTATTACCCGCAACCCACGTTGTGGAAAATACTGGACCCTGAGGGTCTGCAGGCTGAACGCTACAACCGTTATCAACACCTGATTTTTCTCAGTCGACCATACGTCAGCGACCTGCAGATCGAGGTGCCTCAGGCTGATGTGGTCAACGTACTCGTCAATCCTCAACATCTGGATTTCCACCGAACCGGTGCCGGACTCATTGCGGCACCCGACAGCGATGCCCCATTGCTCACTCTCAACCCTGCCTTGGCGTTGCAACACAGCGAAAAAGGCTGGTCCTGGTTCAGGGTAAAGCCCGCGCCCTGACCCGCTTAGTCCTCCACACGCGGCGGCCAGGCAAGGCCGAAGTCCAGGTGATCCAGCGTCAGGTTCGGGTTATAGGCATAGTCGTCTCTGATAGACGGCCAGCGCAGGGCCATGTAAGCCACCTCCCCGTTGAAACGGTTTTGTTTTTCCGGTGAGTCTTCAATACCACGGGTAGCCGATTCGTAGTGATACAGCTGTGCGTAGGGTGTCCAGACATTGACGTAGCCCGCCTCCTGAACGCGCAAACAGAAATCCACATCGTTGAAGGCGATTTTCAGGTTGACCTCATCCAGCCCGCCCACCTGCTCGAATACCGTTTTTTTAATCACCAGACACGCCGCCGTCACGGCAGAGAACTCCTGAATCAGCATCGCACGGCCAAAGTAACCGTGTTCGCCTCGGGGCAGAAACTTGTGCGCATGGTTGGCGATACCACCAATGCCCAGAATGACGCCGCCATGCTGCAAACGGCCATCGGGAAACCACAGCCGTGCCCCCACGGCACCGACGTCGGGTTGCAGGGCAAGCGAGACCATTTCGTCCAGCCAGTCGGGAGAAATGACTTCGATATCGTTGTTGATCAGCCCTATCAGTTGACCACGCGCCTGACTGACTGCGCGATTGTTCAAGGCTGAGTAATTGAAGGGTCCGTCGTCCCTGAGTACGTGAATATCGGGCTGCTGATCGATCTGCGCGAAATACGCCAGCGATTGGGCTTCGTCGGAGCCGTTATCGATCACGATGATTTCGTAGTGCGGGTAGCGGGTCAGGCGCTCGATGCTGTCGATGCATTGTTTGAGCAGCGCCCAGGCATTACGTGTCGGGATGATCAGGCTCACCAGAGGTCTGGGCTCAGGCAACGCGTAATGCACCCGGTACATGCCGAACGGCAACAATTGAGCCTCGCCCTGACGCCCGCTGCGCTGCAGATGGTCGTTCAGTGCCTTGATGGCCGCATGAGCGGCATACGGCTTTTCCTGCACGGCCACAGAGGTGCTTCCGGCATGAATACGCCAGTGGTACAGCACGCGCGGGATATGAATAATGTGCGAGGGGCTCAGCTTCTCGGTGCAACGCAAGGCCAGGTCATAGTCCTGAGAGCCTTCGAACCCCACCCGGAAACGGCCCACCTCTTCGACCAGATCACGCCGATAGACCCCAAGGTGGGAAATCATGTTCTGCGAACGAAACAGATAGGCATTCCAGTCGGACTTGAAGTAAGGATCGCTGCGGCGTCCCTGCTGGTCGATCTTGTCTTCGTCCGAATAGATCACAGCGGCGTCCGGGTGCCGAGCGAGGGTCTGCGCCACCCAGTACAAGGCGTGTTCCGGCAGCAGATCATCGTGATCCATCAGCGCGATATAACGCCCACGCGCCAGCTCGAGCGCCGAGTTGCTGGCTGCCGAAATATGACCGTTCTCGCTGCGTAACAGCACCCTTACCTGCGCATGCTGGCGCTGGACGCTTTTGAGATATTCGCGCACGGCCGGATTGCCCGAGGCGTCGTCGGCGATACACAACTCCCAGTGCGGATACAGCTGATGGAGAACGCTGTCGATGGCCTCGCGCAGCAGATCCAGCGGCGGATCGAAAACCGGCATGATGATCGAAATCAGCGGTGGATCGTCCCACCCTTCCATGTCGTGGATCATGGCCTGCCGGTCACTGTCACCGAGCGTGTCGTAAAGCTTGATCCAGGCCGCGTAATCGTGACGGTCAGGCCCCGCGTTTTCAGGCGCTGCACCCTGTTCAACGCGTGCACGGCCGACACCATTGAACCAGCGCAAGCGCTCTATCAGGCCACGCACCCCGTGCTCTCGCAATACAGTGGCCACACGCTGCGTGCTGGCCTTGAACCCTCCGCCGCGGCGAATCAGTGCCGGCAGGCGTCGAGAGGCCTTTGCCAGGCGATGTGTAGTCAGCACCGTATGCCGCAACGGCGCTGCAAGCCTGCGGCTATACGAGCCTTCGAGTTCGTGGATACGCAGGTTCAAATGATGAATATGGGTGTCCTTCTCCACTTGCAGGTGGAGCATGGCACTTTGCAGTTGCTTGATCAGTTCGTCGCGCTCGCGTGCGTCGTGGCCGCTCTCCTGAAACAGGCGCTCGACCGTCTGGAGGGTGCCTGCCTCGCCCTCAATGACGTGCTTTTCGATCAGTTGGGTGGCGTTGTCCAGTTGATTGACCCGAAGCATCAGCGTCTGGATCTGCTCGGACAAGGGTTGAACGGCCGTGCGCAACGACGCCTCGTGTTGCTCGCTCCAGTTCAGGCCCTGGCTGATGCGGCGTGCGATGATTTCATCGGTGTACAGCACCAGATCCAGCGTCAGGACCAGATCGCGAATGTCATGGCGTTGCGAAAGGTCGATGGGCAGTTGCAGATAAGGGTCGTCGTTGAGGCTGACGAACAGGATGGAAGACCCGGTTTTCTCGACCTCCTGCAGCCCTGACACCCAAGGCAGTGCGGCGGTATGGCCGTCCCACTGCCAGATCACGGTGTCGTTTTTGACGATGCGCAGGTTGTCCAGCGAGAACGTCATACGCCGGTCAACCGGGTCGAGTCTGAGCAGACGTGGCGACGTCTGGACCGTGCTCAGCGAGAACTGCAGGTGTTGATGACCGGGCAGCACCTCAAGGCTCAGGGCGGCTTCTTCCTTGAAGCTTCCGGCCTCATCGCTGTAATACAGCCGGGCCTGGCGTCTGGGTGCGGTCGGCGACACCCGTTGATTGATGATCCGGTCGGCTTCCCAGTTCAAAAAATGACTGGCCTCGGTACCGGTCACGAAGGCCTGAAAATACGCTTCTTTTTCAATGAAACCGTCCAGTTGCGCAGGCGTGATTTCAAACCCTGCGTGCAGCAGCGTTTCAGTAACGAATTGCCTGCGTGTCAACGGCATCACGCTGGTGCAGAACGGTATGGCGCTGGCGATCAAGAGCAACAGTGAGCGGACCAGCAGGTGCCCCAGTTCAACGCCGCTGGCAGCCTCCCATTCGACATCGATCAGCGCTGGACGGCCTTGAGCATCGAGCAAGACATTTTGCGGCACAGCATCGATAAATATCCCCGGCAGGCGCTCGTCGAGACGCTCCAGCGCCAGCTCATGCCCGTGCTCGACCAGCAAGTCTGTCAGGGCAAGCCGATAACGGGCCACAAACTGACTGAACTGCCGGATTGTCCAGTTGGGCGTGCTGGCGATGTCGAGAAACTGCTGGCTGAGCACCTGGCCCTGTCGATAAGGGTCGACACGCGACAGCACGTGGCGAAAGTCCTTGTGTGGATAGGCCTCGGCGCGCAGTGGCTCATGCCGCACCTCGATCTCGTCCGCGGTTTCGATGAACAGGGTCTGCTTGCAGTAGCCGGGCTTTCGGCTGACGTTGTAATGAGCGGCCAGCAGGTTGGGCATCACCACCGGCGTCAATGAACAGGACGCGGCAATCAAAAAGGAATTGGCCAGCTCCATGCCTAGCCCGTTGTCGAGCACCACCGGCCAGGCGCGCTGCAGGTTAAACAGCGTGGCCCTTGGCAACTGCGGATCCTTGCGCACGTTCTGCCACAGCAACGCGGCGGCGTCGAAGCCTGGGTGCTCGAAACCACGCGGGGTGACAATGGAGTTGGGCAGTTTGTAATCGGGGGCAGGAAACAGAAATTCCGAGCGACTGAAACCGGCCTGTTCGAGCAGGTCCGTCAGCCGTTTACGTCCGAAGGTCTGTGGGCCGTCTGCCCGATAACGTCCTTCCACACCAGCCATTGGCGTGCCCAGATGGTCTTCGGGTGCGCCGGCGAAATATTTCAGGCCCAGCTGGTTCTCGATGGCCAGCAGCAAGACACCGTCCGGTGCCAGCAGCTCGCGCACCCTGACCAACATGTTCAGGGCGGGATCATCGCCCTGATTGAACAGGCTGGCGTACTCCAGCACGCCGATCAGGGTGATGACCTCAAACCGCCGGGGCGACTTGAACAGCTCGAAGCGCTCGGCCACGACCGTAACGTTGTCCAGATCCCGGGTCCGGCTGGCTGCAATGCGTGCGCGGCGCACACTGCCTTCAAGGCTCAGGACCGTGGCACCGCACTCGCCCAGGTAGCGACTGATCGCACCACAACCGGCGCCGATTTCCAGCACATGCCCCGTCAGGCAATGCTCAAAAGGGCGCAGCAGATTGCCCCGCGCGCGTCCCAGATGGTAAAGCGAAACCCAGTCTGTGCAGTGCTGGCCCAGTTCGGCTGACAGCACACTCAGGTCCTGGGCCTGGCGCACGATGTTGGCCAGGCGCTCTTCGCTTTCATCGCCATCGCTGTAGGCCAGCCCTTCGTACCCCGGCCGCGTCCACACGCCTGTGCGCCGGTCCAGACGATACCCGCTCTGTTCAAGATGGCTCATGGTGCTGTTCCTGATCAAAATCCATGGTGACGGCCAGATCGACCAGCCCGAACAGCGTGGGGGTCGCGGCAACGACGAAGTGAATGGCGTCGTAACGACGATCGTGCGGCACGACCTCTTCGCCCTCGCGAGAGGCGACGCCCAGAGAAATGAAGTAATCGCCTGCGGCCAGACGATTCCTGAAGCTCAGGCACGCCTTGAGCTGCGAACCCGGCGCAAAAAACTGCCGGCCAGCCGCGCAGTCCTGCAGCCAGGAGTTGGTGCCGTAGACCGTGACGCCTTCCTTGGTCTTGACCGTGAACCCCAACACCGGATGACTGACCAGCCGATTGAAGCGGATCGCGACATGCAGCACGACCTCGGCCCCTGGTTCGATGCTGGGTGGAAAGGGATGCCCTTGAGCGGTGAGGTGAAAGTCCATCAGGCTCGCCGCACCGTCGCCCCAGCGGTATTCGTGGCGATTGAAGCCGGGCCGCGAACCGAAGGCATCGTGGGCAAAACTCAGCACCGGTTCTTGCGTGCGCGGGTCGGCTGATGACGCGACAGCCGGGTCTGTCGAGGCTATGGACGCCTGCGCAGTGTCACGGTTTCGACCAAACAGAATGTCCATGTAGCGATTGACGACGGCGCGCGGGTCGCCGCTCATCTCCACACGTCCGCCTTCCAGCAGAATGGCCCGGTTGCAATGGGTGACCACCTGTTCGCTGGCATGGGTGACCAGCAGGATGCTCGCGCCGTTCTGCTTGAGCTGCCGCAATCGCTCGAAGCACTTGGCCTGAAACTTCGCATCGCCGACCGACAGGGCTTCATCGACGATCAGAATCTGCGGGTCGACCTGCGCCTGCACGGCGAATGCCAAGCGCACGACCATGCCGCTGGAGTAGTTCTTGACCGGCTGATCGATGAAGTCGCCGATGTCGGCAAACCCTGCAATGGCGCTGAAGCGTTGATCGACTTCTTCGCGGTCCAGGCCCAGCACCGAGGCGTTGAGGTAGACGTTCTCCCGGCCCGTGAACTCGGGATTGAAACCCGACCCCAACTCCAGCAACGCCGCGACACGGCCCTGGGTCTGCACCGAGCCGCCGGAAGGCCGCACGGTGCCGCAGATGATTTGCAGCAGGGTCGATTTGCCTGAACCGTTGCGCCCCACAATACCGACGGTTTCGCCACGCCGGATCTCGAAGTCGATGTTGCGCAGCGCCCAGAACGCCTGCCCGTATGCCTGGCTCGGCATCCCCAGGCGGCGCTGCAGCCTGGGCACGAGTGAATGCAGCAGCCGGTCCACGGGCCGGGCATAGGTGTAATAGCATTTGGAAATATCACGCACGCTGATGGCGATTTCGTCAGAGGACATCGGCAAACCCCTTGCGGGCTTTCTGGAAGAAGGCAAAGCCCGCCATGGCGATGACACAGGCGATCAGCATCGCCAGGGCCAGGCTTTGCCAGTCAGGCCAACGCCCGAACAAGAGCACGTTGCGGCTTTCTTCGATGATGTACGTCAGCGGGTTGAGCCTCAGCCAGGGCTGGTAAGCAGGCGGCAAGGCGGCCACCGGATACAGAACCGGCGAAAGAAACAGCAGGACAGTGGTCAGTACGCCAATGACCTGGCCCACATCGCGCAGGTAAACGCCCAACGCAGCCAGCAGCCAGCTGAACCCCAGGGTCGCGATGGCCAGCGGCAGCAGCACCAGGGGAAGCAGCAACGCTGTCCAGTACAGCGTGTGGGTCAGCACGAACTGCGCCAGCAGCAGCACAATCAGGCTGGTGCCGGTATGAAAAAGCGCCGACCCCAATGTCACGACCGACAGCACTTCCAACGGAAACAGCACTTTCTTCACGTAGTTGCCGTTGCTCATGATCAACGACGGCGAGCGGTTCGCACACTCGGCAAACAGCCCATGCACAATCATCCCCACGAACAGCAGAATGGCAAAGCCGCCCTTGCTCGTGTCCTGTCCGGCCCAGCGGGCCTGGAACACTTCGGAAAACACAAAGGTGTACACCGCCAGCATCAGCAGCGGATTGAAGAACGACCAGGCAATGCCGATCACCGAACCGCGATAACGGCCGATGACCTCGCGCCGGGTCAGGGTGCTGATCAATTGTCTGTGACGCCAGAGGCTGCGCAGCAGATCCAGAGGACCGGCAGCCGGCGCTAGATGAGCGCTCAACATGATGGCTCCAGCGTATGAGGCAAGCGTTGGAAAGCGGGGGGTCAGTTGCCAGGGACATGGCTACCGCACCTGAGACGGGCTCACAGGCGAAAACACAACGAAGGGCTCAAGGCGTCGCGAAAGCACTCGCACATGGCAGGTTGCCAGAGGCTTTGTGCACAACAGTGTGGCAGTCAATCCGCAGGACAGAGGCGTTTGGCGATGGGTGGTTGCGGGTGTTTCAGCGGGTTTACGAAACGCCGTGCCTCGGTCACTGACACAGCGATTTTTTGCAGTCGCCACAGGATCGAGAGAGGGGACTTGGTCTGCGCGGCAATCCGACGATGAACGATCGCACGATGTTTCTGATAGACCGTGCCGACGTCATCGCCGGCACGCCGCCTCCCACAAATCCGTGTTTTCTACAAAAAGCGGTTTCTTCAGCGAGCTACGTTTCGACCGTGGACATCACGCCTGCGGCGGCTGCCCGTTGGACGCCGACAGACCGCCGTCCACGGGCAGATTGACGCCGGTCACGAAGCGCGCATCGTCGCTGGCCAGGAAGGCGATGACGTCGCCGATGTCTTCAGGCTCGGCAGGACGCCCCAGCGCAATGCGCTCCTTGAACCTGGCCATCAGCGCCTCGTTATCCATCATGTCTTGCGTCAGCTCACTGCGCGTCAACGACGGACACACGGCATTGACGCGCACGCCGTCAGCGCCATGATCCATGGCCAGCGCGCGGGTGAAGTTGGTAATTGCACCTTTGGCCGCATTGTAGAAACTCATGCCCCAGTCGCCGCCAAGGCCTGAGACAGACGACACGTTGACGATATTGCCCTTGCTGGCAATCAGCGCGGGCATGGCGCTGCGGGTGCAATAGAACACGCCGTCCAGGTCCACCGACATCAGCGCTTTCCAGTCCTGCACGTCGAGTTCGGTGACCTTGCCGGATTTCACGATACCGGCGTTATTGACCAGCACGTCCAGACGGCCGAAATGGCTGGCCACTTCCTTGAACAACGCCTCCACATCGCTCAGGTCAGCCACGTCGGTGGCCCTGACCAGATGCCCCTCGCCGTGCAACTGCGCGTGCACGCGGGTCAATTTGTCTTCGTTGCGACCAACCAGCACAACGCTGGCACCTTCCCGGGCAAAACGCTTGGCCGTGGCTTCGCCGATACCGGAACCGGCACCTGTGACCACAACGACTTTTTGGGTGAAACGATTCATTCGACAGGCTCCAAAAAAGTGAATACGTGACGGGTGGACTGTGAGGCCCCCGGCCGCGTTCACTCTTCTTCGCATACGGCCCCTGCAAGCACCCTGAAGCGCTCAAACCTTCGACTAACCGCTCGTTGACAAACCCCGCACACCCTGTAAATAATCGCCGCGGTTGTACGACAACCTATGACACCAAAACAATAAAAAAAGCCGGAGCCCAACCCATGAAGACTCGCGTCTGCACGCTCGCTCTCCCTTGCGCTACCCCCTGGATCACCGTCGCCGCGGCAGGGTCCGATCCTTTCGCTGCACCCCAGGACACTCGTGTTTTATAGATTTCGCTGATTGCCAGCGAACGGTACCCGGCTGTCTTTCAGTCGGGGCCATGCCTGGAAACAGGCATCACATAATCCTCGACGGTGTCGGTCATTGCCTGTGCATGGCCAGGAAGAGGGGACGGTTTCGTTAACAAGGGAGCACAACAATAATGACATCTCACACCACCCGCTCACGCCTTCTGCTGGGCGTTGGCAGCATGACGCTGCTCTGCCCGATGCTCGGCATGGCCGAAGGCTTCGTGGACGACACGAAGGCCACGCTGACGCTGCGTAACGCCTACTTCAACCGCAACTTCACCAACCCTGCGTTTCCCAGCAGTGCGGCACCGCAAAGCAAGGCCGAAGAGTGGACGCAAAGCTTCATTCTCGACGCCAAGTCGGGCTTCACCCAGGGCACAGTCGGGTTTGGTGTCGACGTGCTGGGGCTGTACTCGATCAAGCTCGACGGCGGACGCGGTACGGGTGGCACTCAACTGCTGCCGATCCACAGCGACGGCCGTCCGGCGGATGATTTCGGGCGTCTGGGCGTAGCGGGCAAGGCACGTTTCTCCAAGACCGAAGTCAAGGTCGGCGAGTGGATGCCGGTGCTGCCGATCCTGCGCTCCGATGACGGCCGTTCGCTGCCGCAGACCTTCCGCGGCGGGCAGATCACGTCCAAGGAATTTGACGGCCTGACGCTCTACGGCGGCCAGTTCCGCGGCAACAGCCCGCGCAACGACGCCAGCATGGAAGACATGTCGATGAACGGCCGTGGCGCCTTCACATCCGACCGCTTCAACTTTGGCGGCGGCGAATACGTCTTCAATGACAAGCGCACACAGGTCGGCGTCTGGTACTCGGAACTGCAAGACATCTACCAGCAGCAGTTCTTCAATGTCCTGCACAGCCAGCCGCTCGGTGACTGGACCCTGGGCGCCAACCTGGGCTACTTCATCGGCAAGGAAGACGGCAGCAAACTGGCGGGCGATCTGGACAACAAGACCGCCTACGCACTGCTTTCAGCCCGCTACGGCGGCAGCACGTTCTACGTCGGCCTGCAGAAACTCAGCGGCGATAGCGCCTGGATGCGGGTCAACGGCACCAGCGGCGGCACACTGGCCAACGACAGTTACAACGCCAGCTACGACAACGCCAGGGAAAAGTCCTGGCAGCTGCGTCACGACTACAATTTCGCCGTACTGGGCGTGCCTGGCCTGACCCTGATGAACCGCTACATCAGCGGCGACAACGTACACACCGGCAACATCACAGACGGCAAAGAGTGGGGGCGCGAGTCCGAACTGGCTTACACCCTGCAAAGCGGGACGTTCAAAAACCTGAACATCAAATGGCGCAACGCAAGTATTCGCCGTGATTTCAGCACCAACGAATTCGATGAAAACCGTATTTTCATCAGCTATCCGCTTTCGTTGCTCTGACGAATCGGGCCGGTCCGCTCCACTGAAGGGGACCGGCCCTGTGCAGTCGTCTAAGCGCAGCTTGCAGAGCGGCCATTTTATACCTTGGCCGCGTTGACAAGCCGCGCATGGGGTGCTGATAATCCGGTAAGTCATACGACAACAGATGACAAAAAATAACAATCAGGAAACGTCCTCATGGCATCGGCTCACACCACGCAAAATCCCTTCAATCGCCTCCTGCTGACAGGTGCGGCAGGCGGCCTGGGCAAGGTGTTGCGCGAAACGCTGCGCCCTTACGCACATATCATCCGGCTGTCCGACATAGCCGACATGGCGCCCGCCACCGGCAGCCATGAAGAAGTCCAGCTCTGCGACCTCTCCGACAAGAACGCGGTACACCGCCTGGTCGAAGGCGTGGATGCCATCCTGCATTTCGGTGGTGTATCCGTCGAACGGCCATTCGAGGAAATCCTCGGCGCCAATATCTGCGGTGTGTTCCACATCTACGAAGCCGCCCGTCGGCATGGCGTGAAGCGCGTGATCTTCGCCAGCTCCAACCATGTGATCGGGTTCTACACGCAGGACGAAACCATCGACGCACATTGCCCGCGCCGTCCGGACAGCTACTACGGCCTGTCCAAATCCTACGGCGAGGACATGGCCAGCTTCTACTTTGATCGCTACGGCATCGAAACCGTCAGCATCCGCATCGGCTCCTCGTTCCCCGAACCGCAAAACCGTCGAATGATGAGCACATGGCTCAGCTTCGACGACCTGACTCAACTGCTCGAACGCGCCCTGTACACGCCCAATGTCGGCCACACCGTGGTGTACGGCGTGTCGGATAACAAAACCGTTTGGTGGGACAACCGCCTGGCCAGTCATCTGGGCTATACGCCCAAGGACAGCTCGGAGGTCTTTCGCGACAAGGTCGACGCTCAGCCGATGCCGGCAGCCAACGACCCGGCGATGGTCTATCAGGGCGGCGCCTTTGTCGCTTCCGGGCCGTTCGGCGACGAGTAAACATCGCTCATCCACCACCTGAACAGCCTGGAGACGCAAGCCGTATGGACGCCGAACTGATTCTAGATGCGCAAAACGCTACCGGCGAAAGTCCCGTCTGGAGCGCGCGTGATCAGGCGCTCTACTGGGTCGATATTCCGGCAGGCCGCCTGCATCGCTGGAACCTGAGCGATGGCAGTACGCGCCACTGGCAAGCCCCGCAGATGCTGGCCTGTATCGCGGCTGATGGTCAGGGTGGCTGGCTCGCCGGAATGGAAAGCGGCCTGTTCCACCTGCAGCCCCATGAAGATGGCAGCCTGATCAGCACGCCACGGGTCGACGTTCAACACGCACAGACCGGCATGCGCTTCAATGATGGTCGTTGCGACCGTCAGGGGCGCTTCTGGGCGGGCACGATGCTGATGGACATGAACGCCGGTGCAGCGGTGGGTGCCCTGTATCGCTACAGCGCCGGGCAGCCCACGCTTGAGCCGGTGCTCAAAGCGCTCATTGTGCCCAACGGCCTGGCGTTCAGCCCGGATGGCAGGACGATGTACCTGTCCGATTCACACCCCAGCGTGCAGAAGATCTGGGCTTTCGATTACGACACTGACAGCGGCACCCCACACAACCGCCGCCTGTTCGTGGACATGAACCACCACCTGGGCCGCCCGGATGGTGCCGCCATCGATGCCGAGGGCTGCTACTGGATCTGCGGCAACGATGCCGGCCTGATCCATCGTTTCACCCCACAAGGCAAGCTCGACCGCTCGCTGGTCGTGCCCGTGAAAAAACCCGCCATGTGTGCCTTTGGCGGCCCGAACCTGGACACCCTGTTCGTCACATCAATCCGCCCCGGTGGCGACCTGAGCGATCAACCACTCGCCGGTGGTGTGTTCGCCCTGCGGCCCGGCGTCAAAGGCCTGGAGGAGCCGGTTTTCCGGGACTGACACAACAGCACTGAACCCAATAGCACCGACCAAAAACAAGAAAATCGGAGATATCCATGGACTTCAAACGCACACTCCTCATCGCTGCACTTCCTCTGGCGTTTTGCATGACAGGCACGGCGCAGGCAGAAATAAAGATCAAGTTCGCCGAAGTTCACCCTGCCGGCTACCCGCCGGTGGTGGCAGAGCAGAACATGGGCAAAAAGCTGCAAGAGCAAACCAAGGACGAGATCACCTTCAAGATGTTCGCCGGTGGCGTGCTGGGCTCGGAGAAGGAGGTCGTCGAGCAGGTGCAGTCCGGTGCCATCCAGATGACCCGCGTCAGCCTCGGCATCGTTGGCCCGGTGGTACCGGACGTCAATGCGTTCAATCTGCCGTTCGTGTTCCGTGACCAGGCGCACATGCGCACCATCATCGATGGCGAAATCGGTCAGGAGATGCTCGACAAGATCACCAACTCCAACTTCAACATGGTCGCTCTGGCCTGGATGGACGGTGGTACACGCAACCTGTACACCAAGAAGCCGGTACGCAACATCGCCGACCTCAAGGGCATGAAGATTCGCGTCCAGGGCAACCCGGTGTTCATCGACACCATCAACGACATGGGCGGCAACGGCATCGCCATGGCCACCGGTGAGATTTTCAGCGCCTTGCAGACCGGCGTGATCGACGGCGCGGAAAACAATCCACCGACCTACTTTCAGCACAACCACTATCAGAACGCCAAGTTCTACACCATGACCGAGCATTTGATCCTGCCGGAACCGGTGGTGATGTCGAAGACCACCTGGACCAAGCTGACCCCGGATCAGCAGACCCTGGTGAAAAAACTGGCGCGTGACGCGCAGATGGAAGAGCGCGCGCTGTGGGACAAGGCATCGGCCGCTGACGAGGCCAAACTCAAGGCCGCAGGCGTGGAGTTCATCACCCTGACGTCTGAGCAGAAGAAAGCCTTCTACGACGCGACTCAAGCGGTTCGTGACAAATACGGCGCGCCTTACAAGGACCTGATCAGCCGCATCGAAGCGGTCAAGACCGATCCTGCGCTGATGGCAAAAGCCCAAGCTGCCCAATAAGACAGTCCGATAACGCCGCGGGGGCGAGCGCCAGCTCGTTCGCCGCCGCTGTGGTGAGCCTTCATGAAAAATACGTTATTGCGCATCAACGATACGTTGTATCGAGTCTGTATCGGGATTGCGGGGCTGTCGGTCCTGACCATGACCCTGATCATTCCCTGGGGCATCTTTGCCCGTTACGTGCTGGGCAGCGGCTCCAGCTGGCCGGAACCGGTCGCCATTCTGCTGATGGTGGTGTTCACCTTCTTCGGCGCAGCAGCCAGCTACCGCGCCGGCGCACACATGGCGGTGGCCATGGCGGTGGATCGCATGCCGATGCAGGTTCGCAAAGTGGCCGTGGTGGTCGTGCAGATCCTGATGGCCATCGTTGCGCTGTTCATGATCTTCAAGGGCTTCAAGCTGTGCGCCACCACCTGGAATCAGTTTCTCGGTGAGTTGCCGGGCCTGCGGGTCGGCATCTCGTACCTGCCTATTCCCATCGGCGGCATCGTGACCCTGATTTTCGTCCTGGAAAGGATGTTCCTGGGTGACCAGAGCCACCGCTCCGTCATGCGGTTCGACGTTATAGAAGAAAGCGAAGGAGCCGCATAAATGGACGCATTGATACTGTTGGGCAGCTTTATCGCATTGATCCTCATCGGCATGCCGGTGGCCTATGCACTGGGGCTGTCGGCGCTGATCGGCGCCTGGTGGATCGAGATTCCGGCCGATGCCCTGATGATTCAGATCGCAGGCGGAGTGAACAAATTCTCGCTGCTGGCGATTCCATTCTTCGTGCTGGCGGGCGCCATCATGGCCGAAGGCGGCATGTCACGAAGGCTGGTGGCCTTTGCGGGCGTGCTGGTGGGCTTCGTGCGCGGCGGCCTGTCGTTGGTGAACATCGTGGCGTCGACCTTCTTCGGCGCGATCTCGGGTTCCTCCGTGGCCGACACCGCGTCGGTGGGTTCGGTGCTGATCCCGGAAATGGAACGCAACGGCTACCCTCGGGACTTCTCGACCGCCGTGACCGTGAGTGGCTCGGTGCAGGCCCTGCTGACCCCGCCCAGCCACAACTCGGTGCTCTATTCGCTGGCGGCTGGCGGCACGGTGTCGATCGCCTCGCTGTTCATGGCCGGGATCATGCCGGGTCTGTTGCTCAGCGCGGTGATGATGGGCCTGTGCATGATCTTCGCCCGCAAGCGCAACTACCCCAAAGGTGAAGTCATTCCGCTGCGTCAGGCGCTGAAAATCGCCGGCGAAGCCCTGTGGGGCATGATGGCGCTGGTCATCATTCTGGGCGGTATTCTGTCGGGCGTGTTCACCGCGACCGAGTCAGCGTCCATTGCCGTGGTCTGGTCGTTCTTCGTGACCATGTTCATCTACCGCGACTACAAATGGCGCGACCTGCCCAAGCTGATGCACCGGGCGGCACGGACCATTTCCATCGTGATGATCCTGATCGGTTTCGCCGCCAGCTTCGGGTACATCCTGACGCTGATGGAAATCCCGATGAAGATCACCACGGCGTTCCTGACCCTGTCGGACAACCGCTACGTGATCCTGATGTGCATCAACGTGATGTTGCTGCTGCTGGGCACCATCATGGACATGGCACCGCTGATCCTGATCCTCACCCCGATCCTGCTGCCAGTGGTCGCCAGTGTCGGCGTCGACCCGGTGCATTTCGGCATGATCATGCTGGTCAACCTGGGCATTGGCCTGATCACGCCGCCGGTGGGTGCGGTGCTGTTCGTCGGCGCGGCGGTGGGTAAAGTCACCATCGAAGCCACCGTGAAAGCGCTGCTGCCGTTCTACGTGGCGCTGTTCATGGTGCTGATGCTGGTGACCTACATCCCTGCCATCTCGCTGTGGCTGCCGGGCGCTGTGCTCTAACCCTTCTGTTGACTGTCGGCCCTCGCGAACGTGAGTTCGCGAGGGCTCAGGCACAACCGCTGTCTTTCCAGCCAAGGAGGCTGGTCCCGCATGTCCGCCCCTGCCCTGTTTCCCCGCCACATCGCCGTCCTGATACTGGCGTTGCTGGCCTGCTCTTTCGCTGGCAATCACATTGCCGCACGCATTGCCTTCGACCATGACACCGGCCTGCTGCTGGCGATTCTGTGCCGCTCCGGTGTGACCTTGCTGGTGCTGGTCAGTCTGGTGCTGCTGCAACGCGAACGCCTCAACCTGCCCGCCAGCACCTGGCGCTGGCAATTGCTGCTGGGCCTGCTGATCGCGACCCAGAGCTTCTGCATCTACTCGGCCGTGGCACGTATTCCGGTCGCACTGGCGTTGCTGGTGGTCAACGTCTCGCCCATCCTGCTGGCGCTGCTGACCTGGGCGCTGGGCGGTGCGGCACCGACGCGCCGGGCTGCGGCACTGATGGGCCTGATCCTGTGTGGTCTGGTGCTGGCACTCGACGTGCCGCATCGCCTGTCCAACCCCGGCAGCAGCGAGCCGCAGTGGCTGGAAGGCATCGCCTACGCGTTCACCGCAGCAGTGGTGTTCGCCTTTGCGCTGTGGATCACAGATAACAAGCTAGCTAGCATGCGTGGCACCGTTCGCAGCATGCTGACCATGGTCGTGGTCTTCATCGCGGCCGCCGTGGCCGGTGCCAGCGGCCTGTTGCCCGGCGGTGTGGACCTGCCGGCAAGCCCCGTCGGCTGGACCGCACTGGCCAGTCTGGTGTTGTTGTACGGCGTAGGCTTTTCGCTGCTGTTCATCTGCATGGCGCGTCTGGACATCGCCCGCAACGCACCGGTCATGAACATCGAACCGGTGGCCAGTCTGCTGTTTGGCTGGCTGATCCTGGATCAGTTGCTCAGCAGCGGTCAGGTCATCGGCGGCCTGATTGTCGTCAGTGGCATCGTGCTGTTGACCTGGCGCCGTGCCACGCCCTCCTCGAAAAACCCCATTGCGCAAGAGGTCCCGCCCCATGCCCGCGAACGTTCTGACCCTTGAAGACGGCCTGACCCGACTGACTCTGGCCCCGCAAACCGGTGGCAGCATCGTCAACTGGACAACACTGGAAAGCGGCCAGCCGTTGCTGCGCGCCAGCGACGATGACGCCCTGGCCGCAGGCACGCCACGCAAACTGGCCTGCTACCCGCTGGCACCCTGGTCGAACCGGATCGGCAACGGCGGCTTCGACACGCCCGACGGCTGGCTCGCCCTGTCGCCCAACAGCAACAATGACGCGCTGCCCATTCATGGCAGCGCCTGGCAGCAAGCCTGGGACGTGAGCGAGCAGAGCGACACGCACGTCTGCCTGCAACTCGACAGCCAGACCCCCTTCGCCTATCAAGCCCGGCTGCGCTACACGCTGCGCGACGGCCAACTGAGTATCGAATTAAGCACCACCCACCTGGACAGCCGCGCCGCCTGGCACGGGCTGGGTCTGCATCCGTACCTGCCGCGCACGCCCCACACACGCCTGCAGACCAATGCCTCGCAAGTCTGGCTGTGCGACGAAGCAGGCTTGCCCACGGAGCTGCGGGACCTGCCTGCCGACTGGAATTTCCGGCACGGCAACGCCCTGCCCCGTTCGAAACTGGACAACGGCTTCACCGGATGGGATGGCCGCAGCCTCATCCGCCAGCCGGATCTGGGCTACGAGTTGCACTGTGAGGCCAGCGGCAGCGAGTACTTTCTGGTGTTCTGCCCGCAGGATCTGGACTTCTTCTGCTTCGAACCGGTCAGCCACCCGGTCAACGCCCATCACCTGCCGGGGCATCCGGGATTGAAGCTGTTGCAGCATGGGGAGTCCATGACGTTGGGGTTCAGCCTGCTCTATCGGGCGCTTTAGCCTGTCGGTTCACGGTGAGATGATCAGCATCGAGGTACCGCTCAACCGGGTCAGTCCAGAAGCGCTGGCGCACTCGTTGCTCACTTTCGAATCAATGTCACCCAGCACGAAAACAGTCATCGCTTTGGCCCCCTTGTAACGGCCCTCCACAATGCTTCCTGTACCGACAACGGTGGTCGTGCGCTGATCTCCCTCAGTCTCAAGGCTTGCATTGAACGTGTAGGTACTGGTGGCACGGTCATTCCACCTGATCACCCACGTAATGGGCGAGGCCAGGGTGCGCAGCGCCTCGCAGGAGAACGTCGCCTGAAACCGTTGCTCCGATGAAGCACTGACGGCCAGCTCCGAGTCAGGTGAAACGCAAGGCCCCCAATAACTTCTGGCTGAGACAGTGACCAGGTGATTGTCATTGGCAAGCCCCGGTGACCACACGATGGTGTGCATTCCGGCCTTACAGGTCACAAGATTTTCGGCCTCAGCGACGGCCCGTTCAGGTGTGATGAGGAGGGCTGCGAGCCCGCAGATCAACAGCGCAGAACCCAGGCAAACCAGACCTGACAAACACCGCTCGGCAACAAGACGCATGATCGGCTCCGTGCACGTGATGATGTTCACCTACCGATGTATCAGTCTGTGTTGTCGGTTTCTACTGTAAGAAATGACAGGAGCCGGGATATACCATTGATATATCACACCTAAAATTGACTATGAATTGTCCTTTGCCCAGCCACGGAGTGATTTCTCATGGAGCAATCAACAGTATTCAAACGTAATCGCAGCCAGATTGTTCGACTGCCTAAGGCACTGGCGCTTCCAGACGATGTGAAACGCGTGGATATTGTCGCGGTGGGCAGAACCCGCATCATTTCGCCGGCGGGTGAAACCTGGAACAGTTGGTTCGATGGCGACGGCGTCAGTGCCGACTTCATGACAGAGCGAGAGCAGCCCGCCGATCAGCTGCGTTAATCGTTCTGATGCTGAAGTACATGCGCGATACGAATATCTGCATCTTCACAATCAAGAACAAACCGCTGTCCGTACGTGAAGCGTTCAATCTTCATCATGGCCAGCTTTGTATAAGTGCTATCACCTTGATGGAACTCATCTACGGCGCGGAAAAGTCAGTAATCCCTGAAAGAAATCTGGCCGTCGTCGAAGGCTTGCGCGTAAACGACTGGGTCGTTTAGTCAGCCCTTTACAGCCGATAACGCTATCTGTCTCGCCAGAGCCGATAAACGTCTGTCCAATTCGCCTTTTTTCCTTGTGATCCGTTCCCGCTGCGCCTGCGTAACACTGGCGTAGCGAACCAACACCAGACAACGGCGATCAGAAGGTGGATCATGAGCATCACTGCCAGTCTCAGGACCTTCTGTCACTTGTCCACCCCATCCAGCGATTCGCCGATAAACCGACTTTGGATCAATGAAGTCAGTGCCGTGGCCCTCCAGCAGGACCGCGACAGCTTCATGCGCATTTACGATCACTTCGCCCCGCGTCTGTTGCGCTACCTGACGGGGCTGAATGTGCCCGAAGGTCAGGCCGAGGAACTGGTGCAGGAAGTGTTGCTCAGGCTGTGGCACAAGGCTGATACGTTCGACCCGAGCAAAGCGAGCCTGGGCACCTGGCTGTTCCGGATTGCACGCAACCTGTACATCGACAGCGTGCGCAAGGACCGTGGCTGGGTGCAGGTGCAGAATTCGCTGGAACAGCTTGAACGGCTGGAAGCACCGCAGGACCGCACGCTCGATTACAGCCAGCGTCAGGAACAACAACTGGCCACGGCTATCCAGAACCTGCCAACCGATCAGGCGCGGGTATTACGCATGTCCTACTTCGAGGCACTCAGCCATCGCGAAATCTCCGAACGTCTCGGCATGCCCTTGGGCACCGTGAAGTCATGCCTGCGCCTGGCCTTCCAGAAACTGCGCTCCCGGATCGAGGAGTCTTGATGAACAACTTACGACACCCCGACGACGCCACATTGGTCAGCTACGCTGCAGGCGCGCTGGCGCAAAGCATTTCACTGGTCACCGCCGCGCATCTGGAACGCTGCCCGGTCTGCCGAACGCAATTGCGGCAAGCC
Organism: Pseudomonas triticifolii; assembly: GCF_014358015.1. Classification (GTDB taxonomy): domain Bacteria; phylum Pseudomonadota; class Gammaproteobacteria; order Pseudomonadales; family Pseudomonadaceae; genus Aquipseudomonas; species Aquipseudomonas triticifolii. Next base: position 75,845 of record NZ_JACONV010000015.1, read on the forward strand.
GAACAGATCGGCGGCGTGCTGATGCAGCAACACAGCAGCACAGTCGTGCCGTTGCGAGGTCGGGCCGCGATGCTTGATCGGTTGAGCGAGCCTGCACCGCAACAGGGTCTGGCACTCAATCCGCGGCTGGCCTCCAATCAGGACCCCGACCTGCTGCCCGCGTGCATGCAGGCGCATTTCGGTCAGTACCTGAGCGCGTTGAAGTGGAAGACCCTGACGCCGGGCGTGCAGCGTGTAAAGGCCGAAGGCATTACGCAGGGCAACCTCATGCTGCTGAAAATCGCCCCCGGCGTCAGCATGCCGATGCACAGCCATCAAGGCAGCGAGATGACCCTGGTGCTAAAAGGGTCGTACTACGATGAACTGGGGGATTTCAGGCCGGGCGACATCGCCGACCTGCACAGCGACATGCAGCATCAGCCCATCGCCTACGAGGAATGCATCTGCCTGCTCGCGACCGAATCGCCACTGCGCTTCCATGGGTTGATTGCGCGCATGATGCAGCCGTTCATCGGGATCTGAGCGAACGGCTGCAAGGCCCGTTTCAGCGCTGGATGTCGACACCCAGCGAGGCCAGCGCGTCCCAGTACCCGGGGTACGTCTTGCCGACGCAGTCCGGGTCCAGAATGCGGATACCGGCGATCTTCAGACCTGCCAGCGCGAAGCACATGGCAATGCGGTGATCGGCGTGGGTGTCGATCAGTGCATCGACCGTCGTGCCGGCCAGTGCCGGGTTGGCGTTGACGATCAGGTCATCACCCTCCTCGATCGCCAGCCCCGGCGCAATGGCGCACAGGCCGTGGGACAGTGCCGAGACGCGGTCGCACTCTTTCACGCGCAGGTTGGCGATGCCGACAAAGCGCACTGGCTGGTTGTTGAAGGCCGCCAGTACGGCCAGTGTCGGGATGGCGTCCTGCATCTGCGAGCCGTCGATAATGGCCGGCATGTTCGGGAAGCTGTCGATGATGTGGCTTGCCAGTGCGTCGGGCTGAGTGAACGCGTCAGTGGCCACACCCAGATCGATGTTGCCCTGGGTCAGCGCCTGAGCGGCCCACAGGTAGGTCGCAGCAGAGGCATCCGGTTCGATATGGAAATCCGTCGCGCGATAGCCCGTGGCCGAGACTTTCCAGGCCGCATCACCGACAGCCTCAACCTGGGCACCAAACGCCTGCATCGCCGCCAGGGTCAGGTCCACATAACCGCGCGCCCCGATTTCACTGCCGGTCAGGGCCACTTCCAGCGGACCCTTGCCACACGCGCCCGCCATCAGCAGCGCCGAGACGTACTGGCTGGACAGGTTGCCATCAATCTCGATGCGCCCTGCCGCCAGGCCGCCCTTGCCTTTGATCGCCACCGGCGGACAGCCGGTCGGCGCGCTGACTTCAACACCCATGCGCTGCAAGGCGTCGACCAGTGGGCCGATTGGGCGCTTGCGCATGTACGCGTCGCCATCGACCACGAAGTCGCCTTCGAAGTTGGCCAGTGCTGCGGTCAGAAAACGCGTCGCGGTGCCGGCATTGCCCAGAAACAGGGCTTGCTGCGGGGCCTGCCAGTGACCGGAACTGGTGACCACGAAGGTGCTGTCATCCGGTTCGTCGACCTGCACGCCCATCAGGCGCAAGGCCTCGGACATGACGCGGGTATCGTCACTTTTCAGCGCGCCGGTCAGGCGGCTGGTGCCTTTGGCGAGCCCCGCCAGCAGCAGGGCACGGTTGGTGATCGACTTGGAACCGGGCGGGCTGACGCGCCCGATCAGCGGGCGCTCGACAGGCAAAACAGTGAGGGTGGCTTGAGATCGCATGATGTCCCTGAGCGTCAGCGGAAAAATCGCGATCCTAGCACGAGCGCGGGGCGGCATTCATTGCTCAACGCACACCTTTTGACAGGACTTCGACCACGCGCTGCCCGGCAACAAAAAGAGGATCCGTGGAGCGTGCCCGCGCACGCAACATCTCTACTGGATGTACTGGCCCCTTCGCGAGCAAGCTCGCTCCCACGAAGTTTGAGTTGCGCCCGATAGTTTGGGCAGGGCACTTATCCTGGTGGGAGCGGACTTGTCCGCGAATATGGTGCTCCAGTCGCTGACTATTTGTCGGATGTACGGGCCCCTTCGCGAGCAAGCTCGCTCCCACGGAGTTTGAGTTGCGCCCGATAGTTTGGGCAGGGCACTTATCCTGGTGGGAGCGGACTTGTCCGCGAATACGGTGCCCCAGTCGCTGACTATTTGTCGGATGTACGGGCCCTTTCGCGAGCAAGCTCGCTCCCACGGAGTTTGAGTTGCGCCCGATAGTTTGGGCAGGGCACTTATCCTGGTGGGAGCGGACTTGTCCGCGAATACGGTGCTCCAGTCGCTGACTATTTGTCGGATGTACGGGCCCCTTCGCGAGCAAGCTCGCTCCCACGGAGTTTGAGTTGCGCCCGATAGTTTGGGCAGGGCACTTATCCTGGTGGGAGCGGACTTGTCCGCGAATACGGTGCCCCAGTCGCTGACTATTTGTCGGATGTACGGGCCCTTTCGCGAGCAAGCTCGCTCCCACGGAGTTTGAGTTGCGCCCGATAGTTTGGGCAGGGCACTTATCCTGGTGGGAGCGGACTTGTCCGCGAATACGGTGCTCCAGTCGCTGACTATTTGTCGGATGTACGGGCCCCTTCGCGAGCAAGCTCGCTCCCACGGAGTTTGAGTTGCGCCCGATAGTTTGGGCGAGGCACTTATCCTGGTGGGAGCGGACTTGTCCGCGAATACGGTGCTCCAGTCGCTGACTATTTGTCGGATGTACGGGCCCCTTCGCGAGCAAGCTCCCACAAACATCGTGCGTTGACTGGGTACTTGATGAAGCAAACAGGCAAGGCCTCAGCCCTGCCCGCCAGACAGCTTCTGCAATTGGGTGTTAGCCGCCTGCAATTGATGACGGTTGGTCGCCACGTCCGTGACGTCGTAGATCACCAGGCACACATGGCTGATTTTCCCTGTGGTCGAGCGCAGCGGGAACAGTGTGGTGTTCTGGTACATGAACTCTTCCTGCCCGGTGATGGGCTGGTAATTCTTGAACCGCACCAGATAAGGCCGCTGCTCCCAGATCGTGAAGGCTGGCGTGCCCAGGGTCACGACGTTGTCGATCTTCTTGCTGAACCACGGCTGGTTCACATCGGGAAACAGCTCGAAGAAGGTCTTGCCGATGGCCACGTAAGGCACAACGCCTGAACGGTTCTCCATGAAGGTGTTCCAGACCGACACCTGGTAGTTGAGGTCGAGCACCACGATGCCCACGTCGATGTTTTGCGTGACGGCCAGCAACCAATGCAGCTCGTTGATTTCGATAGCGTTGCTCATGGGGTCAGCTCATCAGGTAGGCAAGTTTTTTGGTCAGCAGATCGACCGAGTCTTCGGTGAACAGCATCAGCAGATCAAAGTGAATGTTGTGGCCTTCCACGCTGTAGCTGATTTCCACCGCCAGGGTCTTTTTCCAGCGCTCACGGTTGATGCGGATCAGCTCGTCGATGCCGCCCTGGGCGCCCAGCAATTGTGGATGGCCCTGAGAGAAGGCGATGTCGATCTGCTCGGCAATGCCGCTCAGGCAGGCACCGATCAGAATCGTGGACAGGTCCAGGAGCATTTCCATGTCGGAGGAGTCGGGGGAGTTGCCGCCCATGAGCTTCGACACGCCGGAAATTTCCGAGTCATGAAAGATCAACAGCGCTTCGCCAGCGATTCCGCCACCGATATAGCCCTGACAGACCGCCGTCAGACGCTGGTCACTGTGTGCGTCGGCCAGCGCCATGTGCAGCTCGCCCACTTCGAGCATATTCACGTTGGGCACCGGCAGTTGCACGAACACCCCCAGCACCTTGGCCAGCAAAGCGGCGGCGCGGCCCATGGCAACGTTAACGGTTTCGCGGAACGCATCCTGGAAACTGATGATCCCCTGCCCCGGCACCTGGGGTGTAGCAACCGCGACAGGCAAGGCAGAAGGCTTGCCCAGCAGGCCCAGACGCTCGAGCGTGCTCTTGAGTTCGTCCGGGTCGGCGGGCTTTTTCAGAAACGCCAGTGCGCCCAGTTCCATGACCCGTCGGACGGCTTCGTCCTGCACGTCGCCGGAGACCACGATGACCTGGGTATCCAGTTGCTCGTCACGAATGGCGGCCAGTGTCTGGTAGCCATCCATGACCGGCATGGTCAAATCCAGCAGAACGACCTTGCCCAGACCGCTACGAATCGCTTCCAGGCCTTCCTGGCCCTGTGTGGCCATCGTCACCGAAACATCCCAGTCGGGGGGCAACGCCCGCATCAACTGTTTGCGCGCCATGTTGGAGTCGTCGCATATCAATAGCGCAAGAGTGGACATCGTGTAGTTCTCACTGCAAAAAATCAGGCTGCCAGAGGCAGATAGCATGGGTACGGTAACAGGGCTGCAACAGCCACGCGTCAAGTCCTGGCAACTTCAGTCACGGCAAACACATATCATATCGACATCACTCCTGCCACTTTCCGACGCCATCGGCGGGTGTGCCACTGGTCTGTTCATACTAGAAGAGTTTCATAGGCCGTCACGTATTGAAATCAATCGTTGCCGGCATCTGCCAGTGAACGGCCACAGGTATTTCTTTTTCCCGTGGCTACCGCTGCACGTGCAATAGGCATATTATCAACTGATAGATTTACAGATGATCATTCGATAGTAGAGGTGTGCCATGTCTCTCGCCATTCGCGACTACCACCCGGCGACGATACAGAAGCAGGATTTCTGGCAGTTGCTGGGGATTCCACCCCGTGGCGACCGCCTGTATTCGGCGCTGCGCAACGGCTTGCCGTATGAAATATTCGAGCGGCTTGCGCAGTACACCGACCTGAACCGCTCGACCCTGGCCGAGCACCTGGGGATTGCCCCCGCGACCCTGCAGCGCCGATTGAAGGTGCGCCAGTTCAATGCCGAAGAAAGCGATCGCCTGTTTCGCCTGGCGGCGGTCTACAAGGCGACTCTGGACCTGTTCGAGGACGACGCCGAAGCCACGCGCCGCTGGCTGGCCAACCCGGTATACGGCCTTGGCAATCGTCGTCCGCTGGAGATGCTCGCCACGTCCGCCGAAGCGCAGGCGGTGCTGGACCTGATCGGTCGGCTTGAGCACGGGGTCGTGGCTTGATCCCTGTCTATCGTCTGGTCAAGCGCAAGTGGCTGGCCCAGGCCTTCGACGGCGAAGGCGCCAAACTCTACGGCGGGCGCTGGAACAGCAAGGGCAACGCCTGTGTGTACTGCGCCGGCAGTGAATCACTGGCGTTGCTGGAAGTGCTGGTTCATCTGGGCAATGCGGCGGTGGTCCAGCATTACGCCATGCTCGAACTGCAGATCGCCGAAGAGCACATCCTCAACGCCCGCCCTGACACCTTGCCGCCCGATTGGCGCGAAGAACCCGCCCCACCGGCCACCGCCTCCTTCGGCGATGCCTGGCTGTTGTCCGGCCAAAGCCTGGCACTGGCCGTGCCCAGCGTGATCATCCCGCGCGAATCCAACTACCTGCTGAACGTGCGGCACACCGCCTTCAAAGCGGCCGTCGCGACGGCACGGGAGCTGGAGTTTGTCGTGGATGCGCGCCTGCTATAGAGCTTGCGCTGCCTGCGGTCGCAACCCGCAGGCTGTCCCTATAGCTATATAGCTAGCTTTTTATATAGCCAAAAAATCTGGCCAAACGCATCAGCGCCTGTCCGCATAAGGCGTGACGGGCTCGATGGGCATGGGCAGGCTGCCGCGCCACAGGTCGAAGGTGTAACGCAGGTACAGCAAGGCGCGGCTGGGTGCATAGCCTTCGCTGTGCTGCCAGGTCACACCGGAGCCGACCACCCAGTGGTCCGACAAACGCCGCTCCAGCAAGCCGCGAAGCCCGACGCTGACGCCGGTACTGCTGCTGGCCGCGGTGGTCAGGGTGGTGGTGTCATCGATGTCCTGCCCGGCGGCCGCTGCGCTGGCGAAGTATTTTCCGGCCGGACCGTCCAGCGGGTAGAGGTCGCTGCTGTCGCTTTTGGAGAACGACCAGCCCAATGAGCTTTCCAGTTGCACGGACCAGTCCGCCGTCCTCCAGGCGTAACTGAACGGCACGCTGATCGAGTAATACTGCTGGGGGCTGTAATACCCGCCCTGACCCAGGGTGTATTCGCTCAGGTCCTTGTCGTAACTCCAGTACATCAGCGTCAGGCCTGTGCGCATGCGCTCATCGGCGCGTTCGACCAGGCGGTAGTAATAACCGCCCATGGCGCTGCGCCGCTGGTTGTCGACCACATTACGGCCCACCAGCCAATGCTGGCCAAGGCTGGCCCAGACGCCATCGACACCGCCTTCATCGTGGCTCAGGCTCAGGGTCAGGCCATTGCTGGTCACCCCGCCCCAGCGTATGCCGGTGACCGGATCAACGGCACCGGCGTAAGACACCACCGAATTGCTCATGGGCCTGCGCGAGGCTGTCAGCGTCCAGCCGATGGATTTCCAGTCACTGCTGTAACCGATGCCGCCCAGCCAGTTACCCACCTCGAAACCTTCCGGGGTATGGCCCAGATCGACGTTCCACTGCTCGTTCTTCCAGCCTGCTGCAAGGCTGGGCCCGCTGATGCTTTGGGAACGGCTGCGACAGCCATTGGCGAGGGCTGCGCCAGTGGCCCGGTCGCGCAACTGCACGGCGCAGGTGCCGAAGCGCTCTCGGTGCAGGCCATCGGCATCGGTGTCGAAATCACTGACCTGCAGGTCTACCTGCTCGGCCTGCACAAAGCCCTGCCCCTGCGCCACGGGGGTATCAAGACGCAAGATCGTGGTCTGGGTGGTGAGATCGGAAATGCCGGGCGAGGTGTTGTCCGTGCGCCAGGCGAAGTCGCGGTAGAGATTGAGCGTCGGGTTTTGCGCCTGATACAGCTGATCCACATCACTGCGAATGCTGCGTGGCAGCCAGTCGTCGGTGTCGGTGGGGCGGCTGGCCTGGGTCATCGCGCCGTCATCGCGAACGCCGGAATCGGCTCCCGTGGCACGAGGTGCTGTCAAACCGGCTGCCGCCATGCTGCTGGCGTAATGATCCAGCGCCTGCTGCGGGTGATCCCTGGCAATCAGGCGGGCAGCGTCACGGTAAATCAAGGGATCGCGCTGCGGGGTTTTCAGCAATTGCGTGAACAGGGCATTGGCCTTGTCGGTATCCCCGGTCGCCGCCCAGGCATTGGCCAGACGACGCTGCTGTGCGGGCACCAGAGGCTGTTCCGGCGCAAAACGCTGCAAGGCCTGACGCGCCTGAGGCCCTCGTCCCGTGGCGACCAGCGCTTCAATCAGCCCGATCTGCGCTTCAGTATTACCCGGCTCGCGCTTGAGCACTGCGCGGTAGCCGCTTTCAGCCTGGCGCTGATCGCCGCGCTGTGCGGCCCAGTCAGCGACCGTGCCCAGGTCATCAAGGGTCGGGGCCCGCATCAACAGCGCGATGGCTGCCGGCTCCTCCCCGCGTGCCCTCAACCTGTCGGCTTCAGCAAGCAATTGACGACGTTTGATCCGCCCCGCCAGCTCGCGCATGTTGTCGGTCCAGCCGGCAGCAGGAATCTGACCCAGCGTCTTCAGCACCTCGGCATCACGTCCGGCGCTGGCCAGAAACAGCCCATGGGCATAGCGCGCCTGAGGGTCGCGGCCTTGTCTGGCCAACAACACGACGAACGCATTGTCCGCTTCGCGAGGCCGGCCGAGCATCACCTCAGCATTGGCCAGGCGGTAGGTGAGCCAGGGATTATCGGCATCCAGCGCACGAATTTTGTGCAGCAGCACGACCAATTGTGACCAGTCGGCGCGCTGCTCAGCCGCATCGGCCTGCAGGTTAAGGCGCTCAAGCTCGATACTGCGGCGCAGGCCAGCGAACTCAGCCTGATTGCTCATCGGCAGGCTGTCGAGAAAGGCTTCGGCGCGGTCATTGGACTGACGTTGATACAGCCGCACAAGGGCGCGAACGACGCTACCGTTGGCAGGCTCGACCTTGCGGGCCTTAAGCAACAGGGCTTCGGCCTGAATATCGTCGTGCTCGGCCTGGGCCACATTGGCCAGACCTATCAAGGCAGCGGCGCTGTCCGGGCGCAGCGTGCTGGCTTGCTGATAACCCTGGCGTGCGGCCGTGTAGTCCTGACGCAAGAGGGCCTGATCGGCTTTTTGCAGGATCATCCAGTTGCGCGTGGCCGCCTGCAGGTCCTGCCATTTGCTGATGTAGTCGGTGTCCTGTTCCTTGGCCAGAGCCTGGGTGAACGCGTCGAAAGCAGCCGGGTATTTGTCCTGACGCATCAGCGCCGTTCCCAGCGCGCCGTATAAGGCAGGCTCCTGCGGGTAGCCTTTCAAGGCTCGCCGCAACAACGCTTCGGCACCGGCACTGTCACGGTTCTGATCGAGCATCGAACGCGCCCTGACGCCCGCCTGCCAGGCCGGGTCGGCAAGCAACCGGCGCTGTTTGGCGAGCAGCGCAGACGCCTCGGCGGCATACGGCGAATAGGGGTAAACCTGCACGAACGTCTGCCAGGCCCGGACCGATTCGGGCCCGACCGGCAGCTTCACCAGGTAGTTGTATTCCCGCTCGGCAGCGTTGGTGCTGGCCTGTGGATCGGCCGCCAGCTGGTGCAGTATGGCCAGCGCTTCGTCATTGCGATTTTCGGCGAAATACAGGCCTACCCGCAGTTGCCCAAGTGTGGCGTTGCCCGGGTAGGCCTGATCGAGCAGCCTTAACTGCTCAATCACCGCCTTGCGCTGGCCGGGAACCCGACTGCGAGCCGACAGGTACTCCAGCGCCGAGGCCAGGTCGGCAGGCTCCTGGCCGAACAGTTGCTCGAACGCAGCCGTGGCTTCTTCGAAACGCCCGGCCGCGGCCAGCAAGCGTGCCTGTTGCAACTGACGTACGCCGTCAGGGCTCTTGAGCCGGACCAGAGCCTGAGCCTGACGCAGCGCCACAGATCCCGGCGCGACAGCCTGCAGACGAGCCAACAATCGGTCGAGGCGCACCTGCCGATGGTTGTCCTGCGGCTCGGCCAATACCTGACGAATCTCGCCCACCAGCACCTGAGGATGATCCGGCGCGATCAACTCCAGACGCGCCAGCGAATCGCGAACCAGGTCTTCGCGGTACAACGCCTCGCCCACACGCATCTGCTGCAGCAACCACTGCTGCTGATCCTGCGCCGCCGGTGGCGCGGCACTGGCCGCGACCGGCGTGCAGAGGCAGCCCAACAGCAACGCGCCCGGCCATTTGAGCTTGTTCATCACTGGCATGCGGCCACCCATCCGGGCTGCAGCAGCCCCTTGCGGTCAAAGCGATAACGTTGTTCGTCCCAGCCCTGACCAAACAGCAGCAGCGACTGGTTGTAATACGCGTCGGCCAATGGCGGAGTCTGTTTCAGGCGTGCCCGCTGCACGTCCCGCAGCGCGGGATCATCGGCGAGCAGCGGCAGCAACGCCGCCGAGAAACCCACCGGGCCGATGCCGTGTGTCGCACCACTGAGCGTATCGACTTGCTCGGGCACACCCCCCAATTGCGCAATCGCCTGGCGCATGGGTTTGAAATGCGCCATCAGTTCGCCGCGACCTGGCGTCGCCTCATCCAGCATGCCCAGCCAGAGGTAGACGCGAATCGCGTCGTAACTGCCTTTTGGTCCTGCCGGGTCTGGCGCCCAGCGTTGATCGGTGCGCCACATCAGCCAGTCAGGCGCCAATCCCTGAGGCGTCGCTTCCAGCAGCAGACGCTGATTATTGCGCGCCACTTCGGCCCAGATCGGCGCAAGGGCCGCGAACCGGGTCAGCAATTGTGGCGGCAGGTAGCTGGGGTTCAGACGCCAGCCTTCAGGTGATTCGAAGCCCTTGTCGCCCGGCATCAGCATCAACCCGAGGCCCGGCAGCTTGCGCAACGTCTGCGCAGCGCTGCGCCACAGCAGGTGCTGGCCGAGGGTTTCGTAGTCGGGGCGCTTCCACAGGCGTCCGGCTTCCAGCAGGCTGTAGGCGATCCACAGATCGGCATCGCTGGCGTTATTGCTGTCCAGCACCTGCCAGCGGCCGCTCTGATCGCGGCCCCACTGCCAGGCGGGTAACTGGCGTTCCAGATCGCCGTTGGCCAGGTTGTTGCGGGTCCAGTTCAGCAGTCGTTCGAAGCTCTGCGGGTCGTTGGCCACCAGCGCGAAAAACAGTGCATAGCTCTGCCCTTCCGAGGTCGTGACCTGCTGCCCGGATGAGCCATCGATCACCCGTCCGTCCTGGCTGACCAGATGCTGAAGGTAGCGCTCCCAGGCGGGCCAGTGGCACATGTCCGCCGCTGCCGACAGCACAGGCAGGCTTTGCAGAAGCGCAGCCGCCAGCCAGGGGCCGGCAGCATTGAGCCGATTACGCTTCATAGGACAGACGCCGACGCGCCAGCCACTGCAATACGCGCCAGGTCAGGAAGGCACTGAGCAATACGCCTGTCACGGCCAGCAGGGCCAGAACCAACGGGCGCTCCGACAGCTTGTACCAAAGCAACACCCACCACGGCAGGTTGCCCACGTAGTAACGATCACCCACCAGTTGGCCGTTCACGCCACTTTCGCGGATCAGCACCACAGACCCGGCCATGGCGTCCATCTTGCCGCTGTCATTGAGGCTGTCGCGCAGCAGTTGGTAGTCGGCGTCGTCATTGGCCAGCAACGCCACCACGCTGCGCTGCGCATGGAACGGCGACTGCATGCCTACGATGGCCGCTATCGGGCCGCGTGCGGACACCGCCACGCGGCTGCTCGCCTGATGGGGCTCATCGCGGCCGCTGGATGCGGCGCTGTACATCGGCTCGCGCCCCGGCCGTGGGTTGCCAGCCTTGAGCAGCCAGTCCTGAGAGCGGCTGAGCCACAGTTTCACGTCCGGATTTTCATGCATGTCGGCGGCATACTCGCCCAGCACCAGCAGGTCGGCGTCGCGCCTGGCGATGTCGTCCCACTGCTGGGTGAGCGTCAGGTTCAACGCCGGCAGGCCGGAGCGTGCCGAAATGCCGGCCACGGCCTCCAGATACGTACTCAACTGCACGGCGCTGGGCTGCGCCGGCAGCACCACGACGGTTTCCGACAGGTCAGCCATGCGGCTGAACGGAAAGCCACTGCGGGCAAAGGCCGCCAGGTCCGGCATGGCGATGTAATGGTGATAGCCCGACATGTCGATGCTCGACTGATCGTCGATTACCGCCTGGGTGTCCACCGGCAGCGTGGTCTGGCAGCGGTCGCGCTGCGAACTGCTGGCCGCCGTCGCGAAACTGAAATTGAAGCGCAGCACGTTGCGATCACCGATCTTCAGGGCCGGAACCGAGAGCTTCTCGTTGATATTCGCCGTCTCGCTAGACAGCAGCGCCAGACGCAGCTCTTCAAACTGGTCATTGCTGTTGGCCAGCAACGGCAGGCTGGTAATGAACTGGTTGTTGAGGCTGATGTTGAGCCGTGAGCCGTCGTTGGTCGCAGGCGGGGTGTAGCGGTATTTGGTCTGCAGCGGGATGCCCTGGTTACGCCAGACGAACAGGTCCGGCGGCAGGTTGATGTTCAGCAGAATCGGCAACGGCTGCAGCCCGCTGACGCGCAATTGCTCGGGGTACTGGATCAGCTCGGAGAAGCGCACCGCACGGTCGGTGCGCATCCAGTTCGGGGCATCGTAGGGCTTGCGTGGCTGGATCTGCTTGAGCGTGTCGATGACCACCCGATCACCACGAAACAGATCACCGCCCAGGGCCAGTGCCTGAGCGGCAGTGGCCAGGTCGTCCTCATTACGGCCCAGCACCAGCAGCACCTTGCTGTAACGGTCGGCAGGGTTGTCGATCATCTGCACCACGGGCGCATCGACCGCGGGAAAACGCTCAAGGTCGGCCAGAAACGCAGGACGATGGTCGTTGGTGGCGAACACGATCGAGGTAGCGGTCGGGTTACCCGGCGTCGCCGCTGGCAAGCGGTCGAACACCACCGGAAAGCGCGCGCCGCGCCATCCGGCCTGGCTGCCGAAATAGGAGGCCAGGATCCCGGCCGCACGCTGCTCGCCCAGGGTCGGTGATGTCGCCAGGACCATGTTCAGCACCGGTGTGTCGTAGCCCCGGGCATCAAAGAACGGCACCGGGAAATACGCCAGGTCATTCTTGATCGCCAACGCCTGCTCTCTGACCGAGACGTGGCTGGTGCGGCTGATGTTCACCCACAGCGCGCTGTTGAACGGTTCTTCGCAGATGTCCGTGTAGTGCCCGACGAACTCCAGGCGCACCCGATTGAAGTCACTGATCAGGCGTGGATCCAGCTGCAGCAGACGCGTGGTTTTCTTGCCCAGTTGCTCCTTCTCGATCGGCACCACACTCATCAGCACATCATTGAGGTAGACCCGCAAATGCGACAGGGTCGGAATCAGGGCTGGCGAAGGGGTGTACTCCAGCTGCAAGCGCGCATCAGTGGCGATGCGGTCCCGGCGCATGGTGAACTCAAACTGGTCAGTGTTCTGAGTGCCCCGCAACAGGCTGTCAGCGCTGCGCCCCAGTTGCTCGAAATCACGCGTGACGTCCCAGGTGGGTACCGGCACCGGCACCGGCTGTATGACCACAGGTGCCGGGGCCGCCGCCAACTGACTTTTCGATGGCTGTGATGGTGGCTGGGCCTGGGCATGCCCCACGGCCACCACCAGCACGCTGGCCAACAAGGAACTGAAACTGCGATTCATGAGAGGCAATCCGATCAGGAAAAGGGGGAAGAAGGCGGTCGGGCAAACCTTGGGACATAGCTGAACAGCCAGGCCACGAGGCGCAACAGCGGGCGAGCGAAGGTTCGGCTCCAGCCCGGCATATACTGATAAAGCCGCTGGTAGCCCGAGGCACCCAGCTTGAGCACATCGATAAAGCTGCGCAGCGGACGGTCAGGCTCGAAGTCCTCGTTCCAGTTCAGCCAGGCGTCGGCCCGGGCGAACGTGCACTGCACGTAATCGATTTTCTGCTCCACGGACAGCGCGTTGAGCGCCACGCCAATGAAGTGCTTGTGGTTGCGGCTGACGATGCCGGGAAACAAAAACTCGCGCTCGCCCCGCTGCATCAACAACGACACCTGGTCACCGATCTGCACGGTCAATGGCATGTGCAACTCGATGGCCGCACCGCCGTCGGAATAGTCCACCAGAGTGCCGGGATAGAAACGCCCGTTGGCCAGCCGCAACGCGGCAGGCAGACGCGACTGGACGCGGTGGGTTTCGCGGACTTGCTTCACTTCGGCAGCGATGGCCACCGCCGCGCCGACAATCAACAGGTTGTAGATCACCCACAGACTGCTGACGATCACCGTGCCGATTTCGTTGGCAGGCCCGTAGCACAGCCGCCAGATTGCAAACCCAAGGCCCAGCACGTTAAGCACCGCCAGCACCAGATAAGGTCGGGCGATGGCCCAGTCGAACTGGTTCTCGGTCATCAGGCCGCCCTTGGCGGTGACGTTGAATTTGCCTTTTTTCGGGTTGAACAGCGCAACCGTGGTCGGGCGTGCGATGTACCAGGCGAGGACGGTTTCATACACCTCGCCCCAGAACGTGAGGCGGTGCTCGCCCTGCATGCGCGAGTTGGTCAGGCTGGCGTGGACCATGTGCGGGATCACGTAGAGCACGATCATCAGGGCCGGGGCATAGATGATGTAGGCATGCATCAACAGGAACGCCAGGGGCGCGGTCAGAAACACCAGCCGTGGCAGGCCCGCCAGAAAGTGCAGCATGGCGTTGGCATAACAGATGCGCTGAAAGAAGGTCAGCCCCTTGCCCAACAGCGGATTGTCGGTACGGAAGATCTGCGCCATACCGCGTGCCCAGCGAATGCGCTGGCCGATGTGCGCCGACAGGTTTTCGGTCGCAAGCCCGGCAGCCTGTGGAATGCGCACGTAAGCCGAGTTCCAGCCTTTGCGATGCAGGCGCAACGCGGTATGGGCATCTTCGGTGACGGTTTCCACGGCAAAGCCGCCAATCTCGTCGACAGCGACGCGGCGCAACACGGCGCACGAGCCGCAGAAGAACGCAGCGTTCCACATGTCGTTGCCGTCCTGAACCAGGCCGTAGAACAGCTCGCCTTCATTGGGACGACGACGGAAGGTCCCCAGGTTGCGCTCGAACGGATCCGGCGACAGAAAGTGGTGCGGCGTCTGTACCAGGGCCAGTTTCGGGTCACGTAAAAACCAGCCGACCGTCATCTGCAGGAAGGAGCGCACCGGCACGTGATCGCAGTCGAAGATCGCGACCAGTTCACCATCGAGCCGGGTCAGCGCGTGGTTGAGGTTGCCGGCCTTGGCGTGGCGATTGTCCGAACGGGTGATGTAGTTCACGCCTGCCTGTTCGGCAAACAGACGAAATTCCTCGCGCTTGCCGTCATCGAGAATCGAAATGCGCAACTTGTCGTGCGGCCAGTCGATACCCAGCGCGGCGTAGACCGTACCGCGCACAACCGACAGGCTTTCGTTGTACGTCGGGATCAGCAAATCCACTGTCGGCCATAGCCGGGTGTCACGGGGCAACTGTGCCGGCGGGCGATGCAAGGGCCAGCAGGTCTGAACGTAACCGAGCAGCAGCACCAGCCAGGAATAGGTTTCGGCGATCAGCAACAATAGGCCACACACCAGGTCCAGCGGACTGTCCCAGTTCAGCGTCGCGGTGTACCGCCACCATAGGTAGCGGCAGGAAATGATGACCGACAGCATGATCAGCAGCAGGGTCGCAAACCGCCCTGGCAACCGCCGAATCAGCATGGCCACGCCCCACAGCAGGATCACGAACAGCAGCTGCGACACATAGCCGAACGGTTCGGTGATGCACATCACCACCAACAGCAGACTGATCACTGCGCAGAACAGATTGACCGCGTGCCGCATCTTCGACCCCAGCCCCTGCCACCAGCGTGCGCTGCTTTCGAGCACCTGACTCTGACTGACCTGCTCGGGCAGGTCATTGAGAAACAGCGCCACACGCTGCCAGAGTTTTCGGTTGGCGTGCACGGTCATGCGTATCCACGTGGGTGGCGTACGTCGGCGGCGCTGCGGCCAGGGGCGAAACAGCAGCAGCCACAGGCTCTGCAGAACGATACGCAACGGATCCCCGGCGCCAGGACGCTTGCCTGCCATGTGCGGATACCAGCGCTGGCGCTGTTCGATCACCTGTTGCCAGAGCGGTGACTCCAGACGCAGCACCAGCCAGGCCAGTGCCGTGCAGAACGCCAGCCACAAGGCCGTCGGCGGATAGCAGTCATGCTCGCTTCGCAGGTACGTGTAGGGAAAGCAACGCGTGATCACGACACGTCCCCACGCCGCCGGGTCAGGCACCAGGTCGCAAGGCTCAGCACGTCCTGAGCCGCCAGACTGCCCGGCGCGTATTGCCCTAACGGCTGCTTGAAGGCCAGGGCCTCACGCACGGCTTCATCGACATGAATGGTCAACGGCAGCAAGCGGTCGGCGCAGTGGTTGCGCCACAGCAACAGCAAGTCACGCTGCAACTGACTGGCGGGGTCGAAACGGTTGACCAGCAACAGGGTGTCGCTGAGCTGTTGCTGCAGCAGAATATGACAGGCCGCATCGGCCTCGATCAGTTGAATGGGGAACAGGCACGGGCCGGGATTGGCGTGCCCCGGCAAACGCTGTGGCAAATCGAACAATATCCAGTCGTAATGGGCCGCCAGGCTGTCCTGGCGACGGGCCCACAACAAGGGCTCGTCAAGCAGTTGCAGCTCAAGGTCGGCAGACTCGCGCGCACTCAGCGCGCCATAAGGCAACAGATGCAGATGGGGTGTCAGGCTCCAGGCCTGGCGAAACCAGTCCTGGCCATCGCGCATCGCACGGGCCCAGCCACTTTCCTGCGCTGCGTCCAGCCCCACGTGCAGGCGCAACATGTTTTCCGGGCACATATCGACCAGCAGCACACGCTCACCCAGACTTTCCAGCGCATAGCCGATAGCCGCCAGCAGCGTGCTGGCACCCAGTCCACCGCGTACCCCCATCAGGCTCAGCGAGGTCATGTAGCGGTCCCGAACGCGCCCTGCCTGACTGCCTCGGTCACAGGCAGTGACTGAGTATCGCGCGACTCGGTGGCGAAGCCGAATTCCGTCAGAAACGGCCAGCGCTTAAGCGCATGACTGATTTCCATCTGCGCGGAAATATCGACGTAGTCGAGGTCCGGCAGGTTGAGCTCGATCTTCAGACGCGCAATGTCATCGGCCTGCTTGCTGAGCGACATACGCTGATCATTCATTTGAATCTTTGCGGGTAAGGCAACCATGCACCCTGCTCCTTGATTCGCACATAAGGCTTGCCGTCGTAGTTCAGAACCACGGTGCCGGCGTTTTCCGAGACCACCGGTGTCTGCGGCAGGTTGGCCAGCAATACCTGCCAGTCCGGGCCAAGCCCTTCACGCTGTGGTGGTGCGGCGTAAAGACGTGAAATGATTTCCGAAAGCGCCAGGTAACTGCTCGATGCGCTGACATGGATCGGCCCGGAGCGCGGATTGCTGCCCATGCCGATCAGCTTGACGCCCACCGGTACGTGGGTGATCGAGGGGCTGGGGATCTCTCGCATGCCGGAAATCTGCATGCGGTCGCCATGCAGCGCCGCGCCGTGTTCCGGCACAATCACCACCGCCACGCGCCGGCCGCTCTTTTCCAGCTGCTTGAGAAAGGCGTTCAGGTCATCGATCAGGCTTTGCGCACGGGTTTTGTAATCGGCGCTGCGAGTGCCGCCATCGGCCGTCACGATACGGTTGCCGTCGTGCAGCGTGGTGGAGTTGTAAAACAGGGCCACCCGCGAATCGCTCTGCGCGGTACGGTACCGCCACCATTTGTCCAGCACCTCGCGGTCACGCCAGATCGGCGAGCCATCGAAACCCACCAGGTTGCGCGGCAGGTCGGCGGTGCTCACTTGTGGATCTGGCAAGGAGCCCTGGGCGCGGACCTCATCGATGAAACCTTCGAACTTGCCGGTGTGGTTAAGCATGACTTCGCTGCTGAAACCGAGCTTGCGCAGGTCATCCATCAACAGGCATTGCTGCGGCGCCATGCCGTAGAGCTTGCTGTGCGGCTGCTGCCCGCAACTGGCGCGCAACAGGCGAATCGCGGCCGGACCGCTGTAGGCCGTGGCGGAGTTGAAGTTGTCGAACACCATGTCCATCTGCTGCAACAAAGGGTTATCGCGCAGGCCAACGGCCTCCAGATCGTCCCAGGCCATGGAACAGATGTTGATCAGCAGCAGGTCGAAAGGCTGCGCGGCTGAAGTGGAAGGCTCAAACTTCACCTGCCGTCCGGCCTCGGTGGTGTAGAACTGTTGCAGGTAGGCGTCCAGCGTCGGGCTGTCCGGCTCCACGCCGGACACAGTCTGTGTCACGCTCCCCGGACTGCCGCTCATCTGCGCCACAGGCGTCGGTGCCTGCATGGCCAACAGACCCGTGCCGCCCAGCCAGGCCAGGCTCGCCAGGGTCAGGGACGTCAGACGTAGCCACTGGCGTACGGAAAAGAACACGATCACCAGAATCAGCAGCGCGCCGCATACGTTCCAGTCAATGAAACGACCTGCCAGCTCCAGCAGGTACTCATGAGTGAAATTCAGCACCCCCGGCTGGTCCAGCAAACGGCTGAACGGCGGCAGCCAGGTGTCCTGGTAGAACAATGCCACGCCCACCGGAATCGCAATCAGCGTGCGCAGAAACGCCAGCGTCCGGTTGCGCAGGGGCGCCAGCAGCACGGCGGCAAAAAGCAGGTTGGGCAAGACCTGCAGGTTCAGGTAGCCGCCCCAAAGCAGGGCCAGCTTGATGAGGAAATACAGGTTCCACAGCCCAAGACCTGGCCAGGTACGCATGGCCGCCGAAACGGCGGGATGTTCAACTCGGTTCATCAGCATCATTCACGACAGGGGCGGCAGGCACTCGACGGCGCACGCCTCGAAACTTGAGATGCCGGGGCGGCAATTGCTGCTCCAGCCAACGCGTCAGGTGATGGCGAAAACGACGCAGCATCAGCATCGACGCGATGGTCAGCAGGCAACTGGCCGCCATCACCTGCACCAACTGGATAAACGTCATGGGCAAGGCTCCGACAGGGTCAACGTGATGCGTTGCGGCGCGTAGCCGTGGCGGCCAATGGCCGCGCCCAGATCGGCCGTCACCTGCTCGACCGCAAGGGCTGGCAGGTCGGTGAGTCCGGTGGCGGTCAGAAAGTCCTGGCGGGGCAATACGTCCACTGCCGTGAGCGACTTGCATTCACTGAAGAGGTCGCGCCATGGCAGACGACAGATATTGCCCAGCGCCGGCTCCAGGCCGTCACCCCGGCATGCGAACAGGAACAGGTAAAACATGCCGTCGAGCACGCATGCCACGTCGCCGAAGCGGCGCAGGGTGATCTGGCTCATGTACTGCTCAATGTTCAAATCACCGCGCGGCCGCAGGCGCAACAATTGATGAGTCACCTCGCCCGCCGCGCCGTGGTAGACGTCTTCGAGCAGGGTGATGAACTCGGCGGGCGACAACATCCCCCGCTGGGTCGGAGGTCGCAGGCGGTCGAACAGCGCCTGAATGTCTGGCATCTGACGATAGCGCCAGGTCTGTCCCTGGGTGCTGTCGACCAGGCTGAGAAAGTGCGCCAGCTGGGTCTTGAACGGCACGATCAGGTTGGCACCACAGGCCAGCAGCAAACGCTCATCCCGGTAGCGCAGGCAGGGTTCTGTTTCGCGCACCACAATCTTCAGCAGTACGCCGCTCTGCTCGCGCAACTGGTGCAATTCACGGCCCAGGATTTCCACATCCTTGTTGCTTTCCAGCGCCACGATCACTGTTGCCGCACGGGCCTGCGCGGCTTGCGTCAGGAGGTCCTGACGACGCTCGAACAACCGCCACTGATCCGACAGCGGTGCGGCACCTTCAAGCGCGGCACGCTGGGTCAGGTAGATGCGCTGGTCGTCGACACGCACGGTGGCATTGCTCGTATTCCAGGACTCACTGAGCGTAAAACCGGCGTCGACCTTTTCCAGCTCGAACGCCTGCGAGGCGCAGACGCCCAGTTCGCTGTGCCAGAAATTGAGCTGATAGCAGATGCCGCTGTCGCGCCGATAGAGCTGGGCCAGTCCGGAGGTGTGCTCGTTGAGCGACAGCAGTTTTTCATGCAACTGCGCAGCGGGTCCGTGACACAGGATCAGCAACGTTGCATCACGCTGCCCAAGCCATTCGCGTGTGCTCTCGCACCAGCGTTGCAGGTAGGCCAGGGAGAAGTTTTCCAGACTCGAGGACGGCACCATCAACAGCAATTGGCTGCCGGGCGGCGTGTGAGCACGGTGCAAGTCGCGGGTCAGGGCTTTGAAGGCGATAGGCGCCACATCCGCTTCGGTCGAAAACAGGCGCAGCATCGCAGGGCCGCAGTCCTCGGACAGGCCGTCGATGACGTCGTGCGGATCGATGCCCAGTCCCAGCAGCGAAGCACTGACCGACTCAGGCAGAGCAGCAAGAAACTGACGGGCAAGGGTAGTGGCGTCGCTGGTGATATCGGAAATCACCCAATACACACCGCCCTGCCGCAACGACATATGCTCATCCCGCAGCTGCTGGATGGCCAAGGTGACCTGAGCCAAGTACTACCCCATACATTCGAATACATGCACATGCACAGGCACCGGGTCGGGGCTGCGCAACTGCCAGATGATGTTTTTACCTGCGGCAGTCCGTGCCTGGCCTGGTCGACCGAATTGACATGCGCCAGCCAAAGCCAGCGGCGTATTCGAAAAGGGGGAGGCTCAACGACCTGAGCACACTGACCTGTCTGTGCGTTTGGTCATCTGTGCCGTGGCCGGTGCAAAAACAGCGCTAATGTGTGATATCAATTTGATTGTGTCAATATTTTGTTGCGAGTTAAGCAATCAATTAGATGAGTGACCTAATATAAAAATAACGGCATTTTATTGACCTTAAAATGTTGACGCTCTGTTTCGGCTGCTTGTTTGAAAACTTGAGTCTGTGACCGAAAAAGACGGGTTGACGCTGATCCTGTCGTTTTCTTTTTTTCCACAGCCACTCATAAGTAATCCTGAATTTATGTCAGAAAACCCTTTTTATTCAAAGGCTTGTAATTATAAATAATATAGATAGCTAGATATCTAGCTATCTATACAAGCAACCAAAAGGACGTCACTCCGTTGCGGGCAGCGCCATTCCCTTGGGCCACAGCAGCCAGATATTGCCCTTCTGCTTCATGTCGCCCGCCAGCTTGCCCGCCTCCTCGCCCGTTCCCCAGAACAGGTCGGCACGCACCTGACCCGCAATAGCGCCGCCGGTGTCTTGGGCGGCCACCGGGCGTACCACGCTGCTGCCATCAGGGCGTGTGGTCGACAGCCACAGCAGGCTGCCCAGCGGAATGACCTTGCGGTCGATCGCAACGCTGTAGCCCGCCGTCAGCGGTACATTGAGCGAACCGCGCGGGCCTTCAGTGCTGTCCGGGTTGCGGCCGAAAAACACATAACTGGGGTTGCTGCCCAGCAGCTCGGGGACACGCTGCGGATTGGCTTTGGCCCAGTCAGCGATGGCGCCCATGGTCACCTCTTCCTTCTTCAACTGGCCCTGCTCAACCAGCCAGCGGCCAATGGCTTTATAGGGGCGACCGTTCTGATCGGCGTACGCCAGGCGCACCTGCGAACCATCCTCCAGACGTACACGCCCCGACCCTTGAATCTGCAGAAACTGCAGGTCCATCGGGTCAGTCAGCCAGGCAACCACAGGGGCATTGAGGCCCTGAGCGCCGATGGTGGCGGCGTCGTCATAGGGCTTGAGCACACGGCCCTCAAGACGCCCACGCAGGCGCTTGCCCTTGAGTTCGGGGTAGATGCTGTCCAGGTTGACCACGATCAGATCATCCGGGACGCCATACACCGGCACACGGGCGGTGGCGGTCTGCGTCAGGCTGCCGGGGTACACCGGCTCGTAATAACCGGTAATCAGGCCATCGGCGCTGCCGCCTTCAGCGCGCAGGCTGTAGACCTGCAACTGACTGTTCAGAAAGACCCGGATCTGTTCTGCATCCGGCGCAGGCGACAGGCTGGCCGCTGCGGCACAGGTCGGCCCCCAGATCGCGTCGGCCTTCAAACGTGTACACGCGCTGCGCCACGCGCTGAAACCGGCCTGCAGATCCGCATCGGAGACGGCGGGCAATGCTTCCCAACTGGCCTGGGTATAGGTGGTGTGAGGCGGTTTTGGGGGGGTGACCGGCTTGTCGGACGTGTCGCACGCCGCCAGCATCGCTGCCAACGGCAGGACCAGCACCAGGCGCCGGTGCCAGGGTTTGAAAGAGAACGTCATCAGCGCGAATCCTTGTACAGCCACAGCAGGCTTGAGGGTAAAAGCCGCCATTGTGGCCTAAGCGGGCGCTGTGACCTAGGCTCTGTAGGAAAAGTGGCTGCTCCACTTTTCGTACAGAGCCTGGGGACAGACGGACAGGCCATCGCCTGACTGATCCCATAGGTTGTCTGGATGGTGGTCATTGCCAACGGTGATTTCCGCTGGCGATCTGCGTTTTCTAGAATGGCCTCAACTTCTGAAAACATCTGACCCTTGAGGACTGATATGCGTATTGAAATCGGCATCAACGAGCAGGATCGCCAACAGATCGTCGACGGCCTGTCGCACCTGCTGTCCGACACCTATGTGTTGTATTTGAAAACCCACAACTTCCACTGGAACGTCACCGGCCCGATGTTCCGCACCTTGCACTTGCTGTTCGAAGAGCAGTACACCGAGCTTGCCACGGCGGTCGATTCCATCGCCGAGCGTATCCGCGCCCTGGGCTTCCCGGCACCGGGCACCTACTCGACCTACGCCCGCCTCTCCTCAATCAAGGAAGAGCCCGGCGTCCCTGACGCCGCCGAGATGATCAAGCAATTGGTAGACGGTCAGGAAGCGGTGGTACGCACCGCACGCAGCCTGTTCCCGCTGCTGGAAAAAGTCAGCGACGAACCCACCGCCGACCTGCTGACCCAGCGCATGCAGGTCCACGAAAAAGCCGCGTGGATGCTGCGCACGTTGCTGGAAGGCAATTGACCGCAAGACGACAGGCGGCCTGTCTGGACGGTGAGTCGGATTGACCCTCTGGCATGCACGCGAAGATCGGTAGCGCATCGAGCGCAGGTGTAGACACGCTGCGCTCGACAACCGGTGCTAGACGTATTCCTTGCCGTCGCTGGCAACCAGCGGCTCGCCCTTGAACACCTCAGGGCCGTCCATCGTGAGTGTCAGGGTGCCTTTGCTCCAGGCCAGCCAAGGCGTTGCCTCGCTGCAGTCTTCGGAGGTCACGCCGGAAGGGCTGAGCACAATGGACTCATGATCGATCTCGATCAAACCGATGACATAGGTATAGATACTCTCGTCGTCATAGGCCCCCGGCTTGAAATCGAACGCGCACTCCACGACCTGATTGCCGTATTCCATGCGCATGCGGGGCTTGAGCGACGCCACTGAAACATCGCCGTTATCGACCGCCGAATAGACACTGCACACCAGCGCCACCTTGCCGCCCATGAGCCGGGAAATCTGCGGGTTGATCTCGACGGTCTCCATCGCCGGTTCCGAGGCACTGGCCGTCACAACGTCACCGGTGTGAAACACAAAGGGGTCGAGGTCGAAAGCGCCACGCTTGTCCGGTGCCTGAATGATCGACATACGGCCGTCAGGACGCAGGATGCCGATGCGCAGGTCCAGGTCGTCGTTGTCTTCATCGTCACCATTGTCGACCCAGGTCGCACTGACCTTGATCACTCTGGGTGCCGTAGGCCCTTTCTCCAGCGTGACCTTGTGCGTACTGCCGGGCTTGTCGAGCGTGATGATGGATTTGGCGATGTTCACCGGCGTGGCAGGCGGCATGGGTACAACAGGCGCCTGCTCCTCGACCTCGATGCCATACAGGCCGCACAGCCCGGCCAGCCCAATGGCGAAACCCTGCCACACGGCGCGGGCCTTGGCCTGGCCATTGCGCAGGTACAACTCAAGCACAATGATGCCGGTCTCCTGATCGAAGGACACGGGCGTCAGTTCCAGAATCTGCGCGCCAACCGTGACACGCCCCACCAGATCGCGCACCTGGGCGAAGCCGCCGCCCGTGCCATCCTGAGTCAGGGTGATCGCGATTTTACTGATCGAGGCAGGCAGGCGTGAAAGGTCAAAACCAATACTGTGGCTGACCGTACCGCCTTGCGTCACAGGTTCCGTGAAGCTCGCAGCCCCTGATGCATGCTCGGGGGCATTGAAGAAAACCATGCCGCTGTCATCCATGACCTTGCCGCTGTCGGTCACCAGAAAAGCCGTCAGATTGACGTCCAGATGAGCATCGGCAGCATGGCTGACCACGACCTGCCCTCTGGACGCGTCGAGGGAGGTGTTTTCGCCGGGTTTAAGGCCTTGAGTCACGTGATTTCGCCTGTCCATGGTAGGGACTGCCACAGTGGCTTTTCATCACCCTCAGGGTCAAGTCCCTGCCAGAGCCCCGACGCAGGCTAATCATTTCAATTGATTAGCAAACCGCCCTACTGCACCCACCACCTGTTTGGCGCCGTCCTGAATTTCGACAATCACCGACCCGGCCTCGTTGGCCAGTTGCAAGCCCTGTTCGGCCTGGGCGCGGCTGTTGGCCATGCCACGCACGGCCTCGTCGGCCAGCGCCTGGTTCTGCTGTACCACGCTGACGATCTCCTCGGTGGCCGCACTGGTGCGGCCGGCCAGTTGCCGCACTTCATCGGCCACCACGGCAAAGCCCCTGCCCTGCTCGCCGGCACGTGCCGCTTCAATGGCCGCGTTGAGGGCCAGCAGGTTGGTCTGCTGAGCGATACCGCCGATGGTCTGCACGATGGAGCTGATCAGCAATGACTGCTTGCCCAGCGCCTCAATGCCGGAGGACGCCGATTCCATTTCCTGGGAGATCTTGCGCATGGTCTGCACGGTGTTCTGCACAACGTCCGCGCCGCGCTGGGCGCTGACGTCGGTCTGCTGGGAAATCTCGAAGGCCACGCTCGCCGCCTGGCTGACGTCTTCCTCACGGGCGACCTGATCGGTCACGACGGTGGCGAACTTGACGATCTTGTAGAGCTTGCCCTGGGCGTCATGCACGGGGTTATAGGTCGCCTCGAGCCACACATCACGACCATTGCTGTCGACCCTCTTGAACCGGCTGGCCACAAACTCGCCACGGTTCAAGGTTGCCCAGAAGTCCTTGTACGCGGCCTGGCTCACGTCCTGCGGGTCACAAAACAGGCTGTGGTGCTTGCCCTTGATCTGCGCCAGGTTGTAACCCATGCCACGCAGAAACTGCTCGTTGGCCGTCAGCACGTGGCCGCCCAGATCGAACTCGATCACCGCTGTGGAACGCAGCAAAGCCTGAATGAACGCCTGGTTCTCGGACGCCGTTTCAATGGTTTGGGTGATGTCCGAGCCATAGCACTGCACGTGCATCAGCTTGCCGCTATCGTCCAGGACCGGCTGCCACATGGCGCGTATCCATGCCAGGCTGCCGTCGGCACGCAGGAAACGGTAATTGTCGATAACCGACTCGCCCTTCTGCACCGCGGCCCTGAGGTTGCGATAACAATCGAGCTGCTTCACATAAGCCGGCACAAACTCGTCCAGTGCGCGCCCCAGCAACTGATCTTCGCCATACCCCAGCATCGTGAGGAAGTTATCGTTGACGTGGGTGAGGCGGTAACTGGCATCCAGCGTCAGCCCCACCATGCAGGCATCAATACCATTCTGCATCTGCCTGAATATCGATAACTCGGCCTGTTGTGCCAGTAATTCCTTTTTCAAGCGAGTATTGAACATGGCTGCACCGATCTGTGAGTTATACAACGTTATCGGCAGCAGCGTAGCCGGGTTGAGCGCCCTGCGTACTGGATTTTCATTGTGCAAAACAGCGCTCAGATTTGCCCAATGAACATCCAGGGCACTCACATGTTTGCGACCAGAGAGGTTGCGCTCGTCATGTCGTTCGAGTGGCGCTAAAACAAAGGACTACGCTTCAGGCATGCGAACTTGGGCAGTGCATGCACCTGTAAACATCATCGTCATGTTTAAGGAATCGCCTGCCATGAGCACACGACTATGCCCTGTCTGCCAAAACCCGCTGCAACGCGGCCTCTACGCCTGGCATTTAACCTGTGCGCACTGCCATTACGAAGGCTCGGTTCTGGAGCCTGTGATCAACTCCAGCCCTGCCCATGAACTGATTGACGAGAGCAAACGCGAAGCAGGCCTGAAAACACTCAGAACCCGAAACTTTCAGACCGTACTCAGCCGTATCAAGGCCTTGAAAAAACAAGGCAGCCGCTTGCTGGAAGTAGGCTGCGCACATGGGTGGTTTCTGGACCTGGCGCGGCAGGACTTCGACGTGACAGGTATCGAACCTGACCACCAGCTGCTGGAACGTCTGGACAAGAGCCTGCCCGTGCGACACGGCTATTTCCCGCAGGCCCTGAATGAAGGGGAGACGTTCGATATCATCGTGTTCAACGACGTGATCGAGCACATTCCAGACATCAGGATGACCCTCGACACCTGCCACCGGCATATGAACGAAGGCGGATTACTGGTGTTGAATCTGCCCAACAGCAACGGGATCTTCTATCGACAGGCAAGATGGCTGGCTCAGCACTCGGTGCAGGGTCCATTCAACAGGCTGTGGCAGAAAGACCTCCCATCCCCCCATGTCCATTACTTCAACCCCACCAACCTTGAAGGTTTGCTGGACATGCAGGGGTTCAGTCTCATTGAGAGAGGACGGTTGCCTACGCTGGTTCTGAAGGGGTTGCATGCCCGCATTGCGTTGGTCAAAGGCCTTGGCCCCCTGACGCAGCAGGCTGCTTATGTGGCGATTCTTCTGGCGCTGCCGATGCTCAGGCTGCTGCCGGGCGATATTTTCTACTGCCTGGCGCAGCAACAATCTGACTGAGCCATGAGCGCGAGCCTAAGCAGACAGGGTCCGCTCAGGCTGCAGTACTTGGCGTTACTTCTTCAGACGGCCGTAACGGTCTTCGAAGCGCACGATGTCGTCTTCACCCAGATAAGAGCCGGACTGCACTTCGATCAGCTCGAGCGGCACCTTGCCGGGGTTGGCCAGCGAGTGTTTGACGCCCAGCGGGATGTAGGTGGACTGGTTTTCCGAGAGGATCAGTTCCTGATCGTCGCACGTTACCTTGGCGGTGCCGGAGACCACAATCCAGTGCTCGGCGCGGTGGTAATGCATCTGCAGCGACAGGCATTCGCCCGGCAGCACGCTGATACGCTTGACCTGATAACGCTCGCCCATGTCGATCGTGTCGTAGTGGCCCCACGGACGGTTGACCAGCGGGTGCGTGACAAACTCAGGACGCTCTTCGGCCTGCAGACGTTTGACCACGTCCTTGACCTGCTGACTGTCGTTCTTGTTGGCGACCAGGATGGCGTCCTTGGTCTCGATAACGATCAGGTTCTCGACACCGACCGTGGCCACCAGGCGGTGGTGCGACTGCACCAGGCAGTTGCGGGTATCGATGGCCATCACGTCGCCTTCCAGGCGGTTGGCGTTGGCATCGTGTGGGCCCACGTCCCAGATCGCAGCCCAACTGCCCAGATCGTTCCAGCCCGCATCCAGCGGCACGACCAGACCGGCGGCCGTGTGCTCCATGACCGCGTAGTCCACCGACTCGTCGGCGCACAGCGCAAACTGCTCGGCCTGCACGTGCAGGAAGTAGTTGTCCGCCTCGGCGTGCTCCAGTGCCACACGGCAAGCGGCCAGGATATCCGGGCGATGCTGCTCAAGTTCGGTCAGGAACACCGAGGCGCGGAACATGAACATGCCGCTGTTCCACAGGTAGATACCCGAGGACAGATACTCTTCGGCCATTTGCTGGGAAGGTTTTTCCTTGAAGCCGGCAATGTCGAAACCGCCCTGGGCGATGGACTGGCCGCACTGAATGTAGCCAAAACCGGTTTCGGCGTGGGTCGGTGTGATGCCGAAGGTCACCAGACGACCGGCCTCGGCATGCGCCTGGGCAACACGGACCGCCTGGCGGAAAGCCTCTTCGTCATGGATGTGGTGGTCGGCGGCCAGCACCAGCAGGATCGGGTCCGTGCCGTCGGCAGTCGCTTCCAGCGCAGCCAGCGCGATGGCAGGAGCGGTGTTGCGCGCCAGTGGCTCAAGGATCACACGACGGCTGGCCATCTTCGCCACACGCAGTTGCTCGGCGACGATGAAACGATGGTTCTGGTTGCTCACCACCACGGCCGGCGAGTGCTCAAGCCCTTGCAGACGCGCGAGCGTGCGTTGAAACATCGTTCCCTGATCCTGACCGTCAAGGGCCAGAAACTGCTTGGGAAAGCTTTGGCGCGACAGCGGCCACAGACGCGAACCATTGCCACCGGCCAGGATTACAGGGGTAAACATAGATGCTCCATTCTTGTGCCACGTGGGTGTAGCGAGGGGCGCATTATCCGGGGGCTGTAGAGGGGATGCAATACAGATTGGCGCTCGTGACACGTCGCGAGGAACAGTAAACATTGCGCTGTCACTCGGGAACTATTCCCATCAGGAAAAGTCCGAAGTCCCACTTAATCATCCATTTGTATCATCGTTGATACAACTTCAGCTTCCATGCAGCATCATCGGGATTGCATTCCAGGTGCGTGCGTGAAGGTCTGCCTCAACCAAGGAAGATCAATGGCAACCCTGAAACTCTATCAGCCCATCGACATGAACGCCCTTCAAGCATGGGACGGCACCTTCCCCATTGTTGAGGCAGGCCATATACAAGCCACTGACGGTGTGAGAACCCAGGATTACTTCGGTTCCTTCCAGTTCAGCAATGGCGAAGTGTCCGGCGGCGTGTTGACGTCCACCGTCGCTTATCAGAATGGCGCGTATTACGAAGTCAGCGGCTTTAATCTCGACGCCGGGGTCATGGCCGAATACATCGGCAACTTCGACATCAATGGCGCGCTGACCGAAATACTCAAGGGCGACGACACACTTATCGGCTCTGCCGGCAACGATGTGCTCAAAGGCGGCGGCGGTAATAATGCGTTCGATGGCGGTGCCGGCATCGACACCGTGTATTACAACGGTGGCAAACATGACGTCTCGATCCCGTCCAGCGGCAATACATACACCGTCAGTCATGACGGCGGCACCGACACGTTGAACAACATCGAGCGTATCGACTTCGGCCCGGGCTCTGTTCTGGCGCTGGATGTAAAGGCCGGCGAAAACGCAGGTTCGGCCTATCGCCTGTATCAGGCCGCGTTTGATCGCAAACCTGACACCAGTGGATTGAAGTACTGGATCAACGAACTGGACACGGGCGCCAACCTTCAACAGATCGCTCAAGGTTTTGTCGACAGCGCCGAATTCAAGACGCTCAACCCCAGCAACGATGCCACCTCGATCATCAACAACTTGTACCAGCACGTGCTGCACCGCGACGCCGACGAAGCGGGCGCACAGTATTGGAAAAGTGCCATGGCCGAAGGCATGAGCACGCATGAAGTACTGGTTTCGTTTTCCGAGAGTCAGGAAAACATCAGCAATGCCGCCGCGGCACTCAACAGTGGCCTTTGGCTGGTCTGACACCTCACTGCTTTTGTACCTCTACCCTTCAGGATAAGGAATCCTCATGGCACGCGTTACCTACAATCAGCCGTTCACCAACTTTGATTTGAGCAAAGCCGCCAATGTCGGCGTGACCGGTACGGTCACCGACGCTACCAGCACTCACATCGGCTTCAGTGATGGCTCTTACTCGGCCGACCTGAAAGGCATCTTTGTCTACGGCAGTACTCAACTGATGGGGCGCGTCTCCGAGATCTCCTATTCCAAGGACGGCTCGACTTACATGACCGTCTCTGAACTGGGTTACAACCTGTCGGGTTCGGTTCCAACGTCCTTCTACGAAGGCGATGACACGTACATCGGTTCCAGCGGCAACGACCTGTTCGGCGCCTGGCTGGGCAATGACAAGTACGATGGTGGTGCGGGCACCGACACCGTCTACTACAGCGCGTCCAAGAACGACTTCGTCGTCAAGGCCAGCGGCAACGGTCTGAGCCTGGACGGCCTGGGCAAGACCGACTCGCTCGTCAACATCGAACGCGTCCAGTTCGACGACGGCACCCTGGCAGTGGATATCAATGCAGGCCAGAACGCCGGTTCCGGTTATCGCCTGTACCAGGCCGCGTTCGACCGCAAGCCGGACAACGACGGCCTCAAATACTGGATCAACGATCTGGACAAAGGCAGCAGCCTGCAGCAAGTGGCCAAAGGCTTTGTCGACAGCGCCGAGTTCAAGGCCCTGAACCCGGGTCAGGACCAGAATTCGTTGATCAACAACTTCTACCAGCACGTGCTGCACCGCGACGCCGATGCAGGCGGCCTGCAGTACTGGAATGGTCAGATGAGCGGCGGCATGACGGCGGCTGAAGTCCTGGTGTCGTTCTCTGAAAGCCAGGAAAACATCGCCAACGTGGCCCCCGACCTGAACAACGGTCTGTGGCTGGTGTAACGACAACACCTGATCTACTGGCGTAAAAAAACCCCGCTTTCTTCTGGAAAGCGGGGTTTTTTATTGAGGCTGCCAATAGGGTGTGACGCTCAGAATACTCAGGCGGGGAGCGATGCTTTTGATCCGCTCTCCCGGTTTATTTTGTAATCGGAGAATCCAAACGTTTTTATACGGCCCGGAATAAATCAATAACCGGGCAGTGATTTTTTCGCATAAAAAATACCCCCACCGGTCAAGGATAAGGGTATTTATGTCCAGTGCCTTTTACAGCCGTAGAAATCTCTTTTTTATCACACGACCTCAGGCGTCAGGTTGAATACGCCAGCGGTGTCAAGAGACACACTGGTGACACCACTGAGTACTATTTTCTCTGCAGAGGACGTAGCAGCGTTATAGAACGTCAGCTCGTCAGCGGTCGACACCCCACCCACATCCGCAGCGAAGAACCACTGGTCTGGCCGGCGGTGGCCGAGGGAATCAGCGAGAGAATCGCCAAGGTGCCTGAGACGCTGGCGGCGTCGGTGCTGACCGAAGACAGGACCTTGGCGCCCAGCGTCGTATCGTTCAGGCCCTTGTCGGCGTACGCGACGCCAACAGTGGCTTTATTGGTGATCAGGGTGTTGTCGAGCACGCCGCCCTAGTGGAACAACTGAATCGCGGTGATTAATGATGTATTACGCGTTCTTTATTTCAGATCGACGACGGCCCGGCGCGGTATCACTTGACGATGTACATAAAGCGCCGAACGGTATCCTGTTGTTATGGAAAACAGGCTGCACGTCGGCCGTGACGAGCGATCAGCCGTTTTTCAGGCAGGCATAAGTCATCGAACAGGACCCGGTAAGTTCCGAGGTCCTTACGGCTATAAAAGGGCATGGCTTTTCAAGGGTCTGCGCGTGAAGTCCCACTTGCACGGCTTCACGCTAGCGATATGCACGCGGGTTGTCTAACGCGGCGCTAGACTAAATTCAGCTAACTTAATACTGAAAAAAACAAACTGTCTGGTTATAAGCATTAATCAATGATTTCCTGGTGTTGTCCCGTGAATACCGGCAACAGAAAAACTGCGAAAGACACATTGTCCGACAATAAAATAGTCACTTAAGAAAAACTCGGCGATCTGCTACCATCCGTGGCTTTTTTGCTGGCACAGGATAGGGAGCATCCCTAGACGTAAAAGCGATACCCCTCTATAAAACGTCGCTTGAAAAGTCGGGCAGAGGGCCAAAGGAGCATTCATGCAAAGTCAGGTCGCCGTCGTTATCCCCTGCTACAAGGTGCGTCAGCAAATCCTCTCGGTCATCGCCCAGATCGGCCCGGAGGTTTCGTCCATTTTCGTGGTCGATGATTGCTGCCCTGAAGGCTCAGGCGATTACGTAGCCGAACACTGCATCGATCCACGCGTGGTCATTCTGCGCCATACCGTCAATCAGGGTGTGGGCGGTGCAGTGATGACCGGTTATCAGGCTGCCATTGCGGCGAACGTCGACGTTATCGTCAAGATCGATGGCGATGGTCAGATGGACCCGGGGCTGATCACCAACTTCGTCGACCCGATTCTCAACGGCGAAGCGGACTACACCAAAGGCAACCGTTTCTACGACCTGGAAAAAATCAGTGCCATGCCGAAGATGCGACTGTTCGGCAATGCGGTCCTGTCGTTCATGACCAAGCTGTCCTCCGGCTACTGGAACCTGTTCGACCCCACCAACGGCTACACCGCCATTCACCGCGAAGTGGCGCGCCATCTGCCGTTCCACAAGATCAGCCGACGCTACTTTTTCGAGACTGACATTCTGTTCCGGCTCAACACATTGCGGGCCGTGGCCGTCGATATCCCCATGGACGCCAAGTACGAAGACGAGGTCAGCAACCTGAAGATCTCGAAAATCATTGGCGAGTTTCTGCGCAAACACGCGCGCAACACGTTCAAGCGGGTGTTCTACAACTACTACCTGCGCGACATGTCGCTGGCGTCCATCGAGATGCCCACGGGCCTGGCGATGATCGTGTTCGGTTGCGGATTCGGCCTTTACCACTGGGCGAGTTCCAGCTACACCCACGAGCCGACGCCGTTGGGCACCATCATGTTTTCTGCGTTGCCGATCATCATCGGTATCCAGTTCGTGCTGGCGTTCCTGTCCTATGACATCAGTTCGGTGCCCGATCGCGTCATCCACAAGAAGTACCAGAAGCGCCGTCAGCTGCAACTGGAAAAGAGGCCATGATGTCTTTATCGCAATTTGTCTTCATCTCCCTGACCGTCGTCGCGCTGGCGACCGGTCAGATCCTGTTCAAGCTGGCCTCGGCCACGGTCGAGTTCTCGATGGCGGGCCTGTGGAGTGCGATGGTCAACGTGAAGCTGATCATTGCTCTGGTGGTCTATGCCGGTGCAACCGTGCTCTGGCTGTTCGCGCTCAAGACCACGCCGCTGAGCATCGCTTACCCCTTCACCGCCATGGCGTTCTTCATCGTCCCGCTGCTGGCGCACTTCTTCCTGGGCGAATCCCTGAACTGGAACACCTTCGCCGGTGCTGCCCTGATTGCACTGGGGGTTTGCGTCTCGGTGTATCGGGCCTGAGACCTCGCGGCCCTGCGTCGCCTCCACAGTCGGCAACTTCCTTTATTTTCGAATGCGTTTGATACGGATATTGGCAATGAATCGCTCCACCCGGGAATCGCCCCGCAACCTCTACATCCTGTTTTTCATCGGCATTGCGTTCTTCCTTGCCCTGGCGCTGAAAAACAGCGGCCTGTACCCGTTCATCCTCTCCGATGAGTACACCTACAGCCGCTATTCCAGGCTGATTCCGCTGTCCGACTCGATGATTCCGGGGTACCTGTACCTGGCGGTGTATCGCCTGACCAATCACTGCGGGACCGATTTCCTGGGCTGCGCGAAAATCTTCAACGCGTTCTTTTTTGCCTGCGCCACGCCCTTCCTGTATCTGGTCGCGCGACGGGTGATGAACACCGTACCTGCCCTGCTCATCACGGTGTGCGCGCTGCTCGCGCCCATCAACAGCTACACCACCAACTACATGCCCGAAGCCTTCTATTTCCTGGGCTTCTGGGTGTTCATGTGGAGCATTTTCAGGGTCCGGCCGGGGTTCGCGCAGGACTGGGCCATCGCCGGTTTCACGCTGGGCTGCACGGCGCTCATCAAGCCGCATTCCATGCTGTTCGTGCCTGCGGTGCTGATCTACATCTGCTATGTGTCGGCCACCGCACGCGACAGCGACCTGCGCATGACCCTGCGCAATCTGGGGGCTTTTCTGCTGGCCGCGCTGGTGGCCAAGTTCGCGATCAGTTTTCTGATCGCAGGCCCGGCGGGGTTGACCTTCTTCGGCCCGTCGTACAGCAAGATTGCCTCGTCCACGACCTCCGGGATGGACCGCATCATCCAGTTGCTGACCCTGGGCCTTGAGAGCGTCAGAGGCCACCTGCTCGCCCTGTGCCTGATCGTCGGCCTGCCGATGGCCGTCGTCGTCCACGCGGTCTGCAAGGCTGTGTTTGCCCGCCGTGAACCTGACACCGCGCAAAAGATGGCGATCCTGGCCACGCTGCTGTTCGCCAACCTGATTGCCGTGGTCGGCCTGTTCACCGCGTCGGTGGTCAACACCAGCGTCTACGAGTCGGTCACGCGCCTGCACATGCGCTATTACGACTTCATCTTCCCGCTGACCTGGATCGTGGTCGCCTCGCGCCTGTACGCCGCGCCAGAAGGTCAGGCACGTGGCTGGCGCGCCGTGCTGGCTGTATTGATCGGTCTGCCGATGGTCTACGCCATCTACACGGCGATGGCTCCGTTCGAACCGAGCATCATCGACAGCCCCGAGCTGCGCGGCTTCCTGTTCCACACAGGCTCGTTCTACTTCATGAGCGCACTGGCCTTGCTGTCGCTGGGTGCCTGGGTCTACCAGACCCGCTGGGGCGCGCGGTTCTTCGTCTACCTGGCGCTGCCGCTGACCATCCTGCTGACCAGTTACTGGGTCACCCGTGAACAGCGTCTGCACCTGATCCCGGACACCTTCGACCGCGCCGGTTTGTTCACGCGCCAGTACCTGTCGGCAGAAGAACGCACCCAGGTGCTGATCATGGGTGCCGACCTGGGCGGGCTGATCAAGGCCTCGTTCTACCTGGACAACACCGAGGTGTCCCCTGCGACAGTGGACGACAGCAACCATTACGACTTCCAAGGCCTGCCCGAGAACAAGAAGTGGCTGCTGTCCATCGGCAACTACGTGCCGCAAGCCAATGGTCGCCCGCAGGTCGTCATGCCGGGCTTCACGCTGACCCGCATCAGTGCCAATGAAACCATCGACATGCGCAACACACGCTGGCCTGGCGTCATCACCCTGGCGCAGGGCCTGGCCACGCCCGAGAGCTGGGGCACCTGGTCGACCGACGACGAGGTCGTGCTGACGTTCGCCCGGCAACTGCCCGAGACCTTTGATGTGCGCCTGACCGCTCACGCCTTCGGGCCCAACATCGGCAAGGACTTTATCCTGCGTGTGGGCAGCACCCGCGTGCCGTTCACCCTGAGCGAACAGGATCAGGAACTGCTGTTGCACCTCGATAACCCGGAACGCGCAAGCAGCCTCATCATCGAGGTTCCCCAGGCGGTCAGCCCGGCGCAACTAGGCATAAATGCCGATAACCGGAAACTGGGCCTGGGTATTCAGACCTTATCGATAGAACAGCGCGAATAATGCAGCGCCTCGGCGCGCTCAGCTGACATTCAAGTGCGTGGATTCAACACCCGTGTATTTAAATACACGGGGTGTTGAATCAAACGCCGGTGCATGAGTCTTAAGCACACTTTGAATGCTCACAACAGCCACACATGTTAGGCTTCGCGCCCATGATTCACGTCGCCACGCCCACCCCTGCTGCGGCGGGCCAGGTTCGTTCTGAACAACACTCCCCAAATTAAGAGTTGTACGCATGCTTGAAGTGGAAAACGTCTGTAAGGAGTTCAAGCTCTACAGCAGACCCTGGCACCGGCTCAAAGAAATTGTCATGCGCCGTAGTTATCACCGCACCCACAAGGCGCTGGACAACATTACGTTCAGCGTGGCCAGTGGTGAAACGCTGGGTATTCTCGGCCGCAACGGTGCGGGTAAATCCACCCTGCTCAAAATGCTCAATGGCGTGCTGTTGCCCGACGCCGGCCAGATCAAGATCACCGGCCGGGTCACGGGCCTGCTGGAGCTGGGCACCGGTTTCGACCCCAACCTCAGCGGTGCACAGAACATCGTCGGCAACGGCCTGCTGCTGGGCATGACACGCCAGCAGATCGAAGAGCGCCGCGCCTCGATCGTCGAGTTCTCGGAACTGGGCGCGTTCATTCACGAGCCGATCCGTACCTATTCCTCGGGCATGAACATGCGCCTGGCGTTCTCGATCGCCATCCATGCCGACCCGGACACCTTCCTGATCGACGAAGCCCTGTCGGTGGGTGACGGTCACTTCCAGCAGAAGTGCATGCGCCGCATCAAGGAATTTCGTGCCAAGGGCGGCTCGATCATCTTCGTCTCCCACGACCTGAACGCGGTGAAGATGATCTGCGACCGCGCCATCGTGCTCAGCGAAGGCAAAGTGGTTGCCGACGGCCATCCCGAAGACGCCGTGAACATCTACAACCAGCTGCTCGGCGCCGATGACGAAGACTACAGCGAACGCCTGCAGGTCGAGCAACATGGCTATGGCTCGCGTCAGGCGGCCATGGAAAACGTCGTGTTCAAGGGCCTGAACTCGCAGAGCACGATCCTGGCCAACGGTGACACCGGCGTCCTGGAAGTGACCGTCGCCGCGCAGGTCGACCTGCCCGACGTGTCCCTGGGCCTGATGATCCGCGACCGCTTCGGTCAGGACATCTTCGGCACCAACAGCCATTACCTGGGTCATCCGATCGCCATGCTCGCTGGCGAGCGCAAGACCCTGCGTTATCGCTTCCCGATGCGCCTGGCCCCTGGCAAATACACCATCACCCTGGCCTTGCACGACGGGGCGGATCACACCATCAACTGTTTCCACTGGCACGACAACGCCATTGGCTTTGAAGTGGCCGGCATCACCGGGACCTTCTTTGGCGGCATCTGCGACCTGGCAGCCACGCTGGAAGAACTGCACGCGCCAACAGATATTTCTAACGGAATTGCACGTAATGCTCATACCCAATAACCCTGACCTCGACTTCCAGGAACTCAACCGTCGCATCGAAGCAGAGGTTCAGCGTTATAAGCTCGACACCCGCGAGCGTGCGCTGCCGGCGTTCGACCCGTCACCGGCCGAGGTCTACGACCGTCCGTACCAATGGATGGAGCTGATCCAGCTCGACGACGAAGCGCTGATGCGTGCCGCCTACCCGACCCTGTTGGGGCGCAAGGCCGAGGCCAGTGAAATCCAGCACGGCCTGCATCAACTGCGTTCCGGCTTCGACAAGTTCGAGATCCTTGCCGCCCTGCGCTATTCGCCAGAAGGCAACGCACACAACACCGAAGTACACGGCCTGCGCCGCGCCAAACTGAAAAACACCCTGCGCCGCATCCCTGTGCTGGGCAAACTGCTGCTCAGTGCCTACAGCGTGGCGTCCATCGAGTCGCGCAACCGCTACTACGTGGCGCGCCTGGACTTGCTCAGCCGTCAGAACAAACTGCAAAGCGATGGCCTGCTCGCCAGCCGCGATCAGTTCAACGTCCTGCAGGCTCAGCTCTATGCGCAGCTGGATCTGCAACGCGGTCAGCAGATGCACCTGGACGAGCTCAACAGCTTCCTGCAGGCCCAGCAGAAATCACTGGATACCCATGAATTCAAGGTCAACGCGCAGCAGGCCTTGCTCGATGAGCACCGCAGCGACCTCGAACGCAAAGAGCAGGAACTCAAGCGCCTTGAAGCCGAGCTGAACCAGGAGCGCAGCACCCAGCAGGAACTGCGCGCGCGCCTCGCTCACCTCGAACGCCAGCCGCGTCAGGTGGCCGCCAGCGCCAGCAGCAATGCCGAGACCAGCGTGGTTGCCACGGTGCCGGCCGCTGCGTCGTCGGGCGTGCCGAGCAGCATTCCGGACAGCTTCTACCTGGCGTTCGAAAACCGTTTCCGCGGCGACGCCGAAACCATCCGCGAGCGTCAGTCGTACTACCTGCCGATCCTCGACAGCGTGGCCCCGCTCAGCGCCGGTCTGCCATTGGTCGACATCGGCTGTGGCCGTGGCGAATGGCTGAACATGCTGCCCAAGCCGTTTGCGCGCATCGGCATCGACCTCAACTCGATGAACGTCGAAGCGTGCATCGAGCAGGGTCTTGAGGCCGTGCAGCAGGACGCACTGGTCTGGCTGGCCAACCAGCCGGAAAACAGCGTCGCGGCGGTGTCGGCGTTCCACGTGATCGAGCACTTGAGCTTCGAGCAGTTCAACACCCTGCTCGACGAGTGCCAGCGCGTTCTGGCACCGGGTGGCGTGATCATCTTCGAAACGCCGAACCCGGAAAACATCGTGTCTGCGGCCACGCACTTCTACACCGACCCGACCCACATCCATCCGCTGCCGCCGGCCTTCACCGAATTTCTGGTGCAGTTCAAAGGCTTCAGTGACGTGCAGATCCACCGCCTGAACCCGATTCCGCGCGAATACGCCCTGAACGAAGACAGCGAAGTGGCACGCCGTTGCGACGCGCTTTTCTACGGCCCGCAGGATTACGCGGTCACGGCGAGCAAGAGCGCGTCATGAAACCAGTGCGTATCGACCAATTTGCACCCTCCGTCGCCGCTGGCGACGGCGTGACCAACGGTTTGCTCTTCACCCGCAGCCTGTTGCACGACCTGGGCTACGAATCGGACATCTACAGCTTCTCGATCCCGGAACAGATGATCGGTCAGGTGCTGCCTGCCCGCACCTTCCACGCCTCGCGTTGCGACCTGCTGATGTACCACCACTCCATGGGCCACGATCACGGCCCGTGGCTGATGCTGCAGCAGTGCCCCAAGGCGCTGGTTTATCACAACATCACGCCGCCGGCGTTTTTCCCCGAAGGCAGCGGCCTGCGCCGCTATGCCGAACTGGGCCTGACCCAGCTGCGTGACTGGCGCAAAGAATTCGTTCACGCCCTGGCCGACTCGCCGCTCAACCAGAGCGAGCTGGAGCTGGCCGGGTACGAGCGCAGCAAGACACTGCCGCTGCTGGTCGACACCCGTCGCCTGGAAGGCCCGATGAGCCAGCCAGCATTTATGGCCGACCAGCCCGCCGGTACCCGCTTTTACCTGGCAGTCGGACGCCTGGCCGAGAACAAGCGCCAATACCTGTTGATCGAAGCGTTCTATCATTTGTTGCAGAACCAGCAGGCCTCTGAAGAATCGCCGCAGCGCCTGATCATCGTCGGCGGCACAACCAGCGAAGCCTATGCCCGCGGCCTGCAGATGCACATCCTGAACCTGGGCCTGCAGGAGCACGTGCTGCTGGTCGGCAAATGCTCGGAGCCCGAGCTGCGCTGGCTGTACAGCAACGCCCATCAGTATTGGTGCGCCAGCGCCCATGAAGGGTTCTGCATGCCCTTGCTGGAAGCCAACTACGCCTCACTGCCTGTTGTCACACAAGCGCGTTCCAATATCCCGGACACCTTGGGTGAAGGCGGATTACTGCTGGAAAGCGACGACCCGGTCGATTTCGCGATGGCCTGCCATTTCCTCAACACCGAGCCTGGCCTGCGCGAAAAACTGATCGATGCCGGGCATCGCAACCTTATGCGCTACGAGCGCGAGAACCTGAAGCAGGCGTTAGTGCTTTGGCTCGCCCAACTGGATTTTTTAAAGCCCCGTGAAGGAGTACAACTCGATGCGACCCTTACTACTCACAGGTGCTAACGGCTTTGTCGGCAAGATCCTGACCGGCCGCCTGCAACAGGCAGGCTTTCACGTCACCGCACTGAGCGGCCAGTCGAGCCCGGCCCAAAGCACGGCAGACGACCACCTGCAATGCGACATCCGCGACACCGAAGCGCTGGCCAGCGCCGTGGCCAGGGTCCGCCCTGAATACGTCGTGCACCTGGCGGCGGTTTCCCACGTGCCCACCAGCTTCAAGAACCCCTTGCTGACCTGGCAGACCAACGTCATGGGCAGCATGAACCTGCTTGAGGCCATCAAACAGCACGCGCCCGAGGCCTTCGTGCTGTTTCCCAGCTCCTCGGAAGTCTACGGCGCAGCGTTCAAGACCGCCGACAGCGTGGACGAAAACACCCCGCCGCAGCCGCTGAACCCCTACGCGGCCAGCAAGGTGGCCGCCGAGACGGCGTTTCGCGAGTACTTCCGCCAGGGCGTCAAAGGCGTCAAAGGCGTCATTGCGCGGCCGTTCAACCACATCGGCGCTCAACAGAGTGCTGACTTCGTGACGGCCTCGTTCGCTCGTCAGATCGCCCTGATCGAGGCTGGCAAACAGGCACCGGTGCTCAAGGTCGGCAACCTGGACGCCATACGCGACTTCCTGGACGTGCAGGACGTGTGCAGCGCCTACCTTGAACTGCTGAAGCTGACCGATACGCCCGGCCACCCGGTGTGCCTGAACGTTGCCAGCGGCCACTCGCGCAGGATTCGCGACATGCTCGACCAGTTGCTGGCCTTGAGCACGGCGCACATCGACGTCGAACTGGACCCTGAACGCCTGCGCCCTTCGGACATTCCGGTAGCCGTGGGCAATGCCCGCCTGCTGCGTGAAACCACAGGCTGGCAACCGCAGATCGCCTTGCAGGACACCTTGCGTGAACTGCTGGATTACTGGCGACAACAGGTCCTGCACAGCGCCTGACCTGAACACGAGTGCGGCCCGACACGTCGGGCCACGCGACGCTCCCTCTCCGCCGAATCGAGACACAACGAACAATGAACATTGGCTTTAGCTGTAGCGTCTGGTCGGGCGGCGAACGCGCCGGGCACCTGGACGGTATCGGCACTTATTCCAAAGCCCTGTGGCACGGTCTGAACGACCTGGCGCACAGCAGCGAGCGCAGCCTGCACGTCAAACCCTATGCGTTTGGTCGCGACCTGCCAGCGCTCGATTGCGGCACCCCCAAACCGCTGGCCGTGCGGTTTCCGGTTCACGCGTTGTTGAGCGGCTTCCTCAAACTGCCCCTGGCCAACTCGATGGCCATCGGCCGCGACGTGGACCTGTTTCACGCCACCGACCACCACATTCCGCGCATTGCCGGGGTGCCCACCGTGGCCACGGTCATGGACGTGATCCCCATGCTGCACCCCGAATGGATCAAGAACGACCTGCGCAGCCTCAAGAGCTGGCTGTTCAACAGCAGCATTCGTCAGTGCGACCACGTCATCACCATTTCCGAGCACAGCAAGCGCGACATGATCGAGCACCTGGGCCTGGCCGAGGCGCGCATCAGTGTGACGCCGCTGGGTGTGGATCCGGTGTACTTCGAACGCATCGACGAGCAGGAGCGTGCAGCCGTCCTGAGCCAGCACGGCCTGCGCCCCGGCTTCTTTCTGTTCGTGGGCACGCTGCAACCGCGCAAGAACCTGCCACGCATCCTGCAGGCGTTCCAGCAGCTGCCGGCCGATGTGCGCAAGGAACACCCGCTGATCATCGTGGGCCGTGACGGCTGGAACAACGAAGACCTGATGCCCCAGTTGCAGGCCCTTGAAGCCCGTGGCGAAGGTCGCTGGCTCAGCTACCTGCCCCAGGCGCAGGTCATGGCCTTGCTGCAAAGCGCAGGCGCGCTGATGTTCCCGTCGCTGTACGAAGGTTTCGGCCTGCCGGTCATTGAAGCGTTCGCGGCACAATGCCCGGTGATCGCCTCAAATAGCAGCTCGTTGCCGGAAGTCACTGGTAACGCGGCCTGGGCGGTCGATCCCTACGACGTCGACAGCATCAGCGCGGCCATGCGCGACCTGCTGGCCGACGAAACGCTGCGTGCACAACGTGTCGAACTCGGCCTGGCCAGGGCTCGCCAGTACACCTGGAACAGCTGCGCCCAGCAGACGCTGGATATCTATCGCAACGTGCTGGGGCGCTGAGGCAGCGCTGGCCCCTTCGCGAGCAAGCTCGCTCCCACGAAGTTTGCTGCGCGAAAACGCGGTTTCGTGGGAGCGGACTTGTCCGCGAAGGGGCCCGTACATCCAACAAATATTCAGCGGCTGAAACACCGTATTCGCGGACAAGTCCGCTCCCACCAGGATAAGCGCCCTGCTCAAGCTATCGGGTGCAACTCAAACTCCGTGGGAGCGAGCTTGCTCGCGAAAAGGCCCGTACATCCAACAAATATTCAGCGGCTGAAACACCGTATTCGCGGACAAGTCCGCTCCCACCAGGGTAAGCGCCTGCCCAAACTATCGGGTGCAACTCAAACCTGATGTTTGCTGGGAGACCGCGCAGCACTGAAAAGGCGGCGGTATCTCCCACTAAATGGTGGTTATTCGGTAGGGCGTGTCGGGGTCGATGAGCGGCACGCGTCGAACGCTGGGCGCGTCCATTCCAGCACCTGCCGGGTGTAGAACGTGCGGGATTCGGCGTTCAGGTGATAATTGGTGTCGAAAAACCGGTCCATGGGGTACATCGTCTGCAAAGGTGAACCGATGTAGTTCAATCCTTGCTGGCGTGCGACATCCGGCAGCGACTGGTAATAACGCAATTCTTCACCCCGATGATAGGCCTCGCGGTCGAGCATGGGCGGCGGCACGAACACCGCGCAGCCGCCTGCGGCCGTGACCTGATCGGCCAGGGCCTTCCAGCCCGCCCAGTTGGCGTTCCAGGTGCGCGCATTGGCGCCGTAGTCCTGCACGCTCGAGCGCTCGACCAGTTCACGCATCCAGACCTGCTGCTGCGCAGCCTGGCTGTTGACCTGATCGCCACGCTGATCGAGATTCTGCGGGCCGTACAGACCGCTGACGGCAAAGCCCTGCGGCAAACCGCGATAACCCGCCAGTGCGCGGTACACCGAGGTCAGCCACAACACTTGGGCCAGCTGCGGCACGTTGACGTCCAGACGCCGAAAGCCGGGGTGCGTCCACCAGTAATCAATGAACGACTGATTGATCGAATAGCGCTCGTGGTACATCGGGTACTCGACCGGCATCAGCACCCAGTCGCCGGGCTTGATCGCCTGCCGCGCGTACTGCTGGATGTACGGCGGCAGAATGCCCGCGTTGACCCCCAGATTGACCACAGGCCGGCCGAACGCCTGCTCCAGCGCGCCTGAATCGACCCCGAACATCGACGCCGAACCCGCCACCACCACCAGCTTGGGCTGCTTTATGGCGTCGGCGGCGGCCAGCTTGTGCGCGTAGGCCTGCTCGACCCACTGCGTGCTGGGCACCTCGCGACCGATCTGCCCGGCCAACAGCGCCAGCCACGCGCCCACCACCAGCGCCAGGCCCAGCACCAGCCCCCAGACAAAACGCGTCGTTTTCGCTGATCGCTTCATGATCCGGCTCAAAAGTTGAAGTACAGAAAGGCGCGGTCCGGCGCACCGGCCAGGGCCTTGAGCACCATGAACAGACCGACCGCCACCAGCACACCACGACCGGTCGCCCCCAGCTTCAGGCTCAGGCGACGACTGCCCGGCGTGACCAGCACCAGCACCAGCAGCGCGGCGCAGACCCAAGGCAGCGTCTTGACCACCTGCATCGTCGCCACTTCCGTCAGCAGCTGCGACAGGTCGAACGCGCCGCCCAGACGCCAGTCCGTCAGGCCCTGAAACATGTGCAGGCTGGTGGTCAGCGAATCGGCCCGAAACGGAATCCACGCCAGCATCACCACCAGCAGCGTCAGCGGCACGGCAATCAGCCGCGGCAGACGCCAGCGGCTCAGGTGCCGCCAGTAATGGTTGATCACCAGCAACGCGCCATGCACCCCGCCCCACAAAATGAACTGCCAG
This sequence comes from Pseudomonas triticifolii, assembly GCF_014358015.1. Lineage (GTDB taxonomy): Bacteria > Pseudomonadota > Gammaproteobacteria > Pseudomonadales > Pseudomonadaceae > Aquipseudomonas > Aquipseudomonas triticifolii. The sequence continues at coordinate 118,232 of NZ_JACONV010000015.1, forward strand.
CCCGCGCCGTGCCACAGGCCGCCCAGCAGCATGGTGATCAGCAGGTTGCCATTGGCGCGCAGCCGCCCGTGGCGATTGCCGCCCAGCGGGATGTACAGGTAGTCACGCAGAAAACCCGACAGGGTGATGTGCCAGCGCCGCCAGAACTCGACAATCGACGCACTCTTGTACGGCGAGCGAAAGTTGGCGGGCAGCTTGATGCCGAACATCAGGCCAAGACCGATGGCCATGTCGGCGTAACCGGAGAAATCGAAGTACAGCTGCAGGCCATAACTGAGGCCCGCCAGCAGCACTTCAGGCGCTGACAGGGCGTGGCCGGCCTGCGCACTGTCGAACAGCATCGCCACGCCCGGCGCCAGCGGATCGGCCAGCAGCACTTTCTTCATCAGCCCGAGGGTCAACAGGCACAGGCCCAGTTGCCAGGTCAGCGGGCGATTGAACCAGCCGGCCGAAATCTGCGGAAACAGCGTGCGCGCGTGCACGATGGGGCCTGCGATCAATTGCGGGAAGAAGCACACGAAAAAGCTGTATTGCAGCACGGTGCCGGTGTCCGGCAGGCGGCGCTGGTAGAGATCGACATGCCAGGCGATCTTCTGGAAGGTGAAGAACGAAATGCCCAGTGGCAGGATGATGTGCCAGGTGGCCGACTCGGGCAGAAACCCGAGGAAGAACCCGGCGTACTTGAAATACGCCAGCACCGACAGGTTGAACACCACCGCCACGATCAGCCACACCTTCGCCTGCGCGCGATGGCGCACCTGCTGCTTGCCCAGCACGAAGTTGATCACAATCAGGCCCAGCAGCAGCCCCAGGTACTTCCAGCTCCACATGCCGTAGAACACCAGCGACGCCACGACCAGCATGGCCAACGCCGCCCGCTCCAGCCGCCAGGCCCGCAGCACCAGGAACACCAGATAAACCAGAGGAAAAAACACCAGCAGGAAGGCATAGGAGCTGAAAATCATAGATCGGCACTGCGTAATGACGGCATGGAATTTATTGTTATCCGTAGGGGCAAGCTTGCTTGCGAATACAGCGTGTCAGGCAGCCCCACCCTCTGCACCGAACACTTTCCTGTGGGAGCGAGCTTGCTCGCGAAGACGTTGTGTCAGGCAGCCCATCTTCTGCGCCTGTAACGGCCCTTTCGCGAGCAAGCTCGCTCCCACGCGTTGGCATGACACACGCGGCTCATCTCCCACAGCCCTGTGTTCGCCCCGCAGCCGCTTTACAGGCTGTCGGGAATGTCGTGAAGACAGTGTGTCAAACACCCCGTCCTCTGCGCCGAACACCTTCCTGTGGGAGCGAGCTTGCTCGCGAAGACGTTGTGTCAGGCAGCCCATCTTCTGCGCCTGTAACGGCCCTTTCGCGAGCAAGCTCGCTCCCACACGTTGGCATGACACACGCGGCTCATTTCCAACAGCCCTGTATTCACCGGGCAACCGGTTTACAGGCAGTCGGGAATGTCGTGAAGACAGTGTGTCAAACACACCACCCTCTGCACCGACCACCTTCCTGTGGGAGCGAGCTTGCTCGCGAAGACGTTGTGTCAGGCAGCCCATTTTCTGCGCCTGT
>NZ_JACONV010000016.1 GCF_014358015.1 Pseudomonas triticifolii
AAGCACTGCTGCTCCAGCGCCTTTAACACCTCATTAACCCCGGTGGAGTCGCTGCCACTGCTTCCCCACGGAGAACTCAAATTGTGGGAGCGAGCTTGCTCGCGAAGGCGGCAGAGTGAGCACTACTGCTCCAGCGCCTTTAACACCTCATTAACCCCGGTGGAGTCGCTGCCACTGTTTCCCCACGGAGAACTCAAATTTGTGGGAGCGAGCTTGCTCGCGAAGGCGGCTGAGTGAGCACTACTGCTCCAGCGCCTTTAACACCTCATTAACCCCCCAAAACACCCGATCCACTTCAGGCAGTTCAGGCCGTTTCAGGATCAGTACCGGCAAGCCGCGCTCGCGGGCGATGTCGAGTTTGGGTTCGGTGGAGTCGCTGCCGCTGTTCTTGCTGATCAGTACATCGATCCGGCGTTGTTCGAACAGCTGACGCTCGTCTTCCAGCAAGAAAGGGCCGCGGGCTCCGATGACGTCGCAGCGCTCGTTGCCGGGGTAGCTGTCCAGTGCGCGCAGCGTCCAGAACTGGTGATCAGGGATTTCTTCAAGATGCTGCAGCGGCTCGCGCCCCAAAGTGAAGAAAGGACGTTTGAACGGTGCCAGCGCAGCGACCAGCTCCGACCAGCCGGCCACTTCCCGCCAGTCATCGCCGGGCCCGGCCTGCCACGCGGTGCGGCGCAAGGCCCAGCAGGGAATGCCTGCACGCTTTGCTGCAAGGGCGGCGTTGTGGCTGATTTGGGCTGCGTAAGGGTGCGTGGCGTCCAGCAGTAAATCGACGCCGTGCTCGCGAATGTACTGTGCCATGCCCTCAGCGCCGCCATAACCGCCGACTTTCAACTGACAGGTCAGGTCGGTCGGCACTCGGCCAACGCCTGCCAGGCTGTAAATGTGCTCAGGCCCCAAGGTGCGGGCGATGGCCAGTGCTTCAGCAATACCACCCAATAACAAAATACGTTTCATGCGGGTTCTCCAAGTGATAGCACACCAGCCTGCCCGACGATTGCGCCCTGACGATCAATGGCGAACACTTCGACCTGAACGCGGGCGGGCACCACGCTGCGGGCGAAATTCAAGGCGTGCTGGCAGACCACATCACCCAACGGCACGCCGACCGCAGCGCTCATTGCCAGCGCCTGCTGGCTGGTGTTGGCGTCGCGTATCTGCTGTTGCAGTTCGCTGTCCGCGCCAGCATCCGCTGCCCATTGCGCCAGTTGTGGCAGGTCGATGCTGGAATGGCGGCTGTGCAGGTCCATGTGTCCAGCCGCCAGTTTGCTGATCTTGCCGAAGCCGCCGCACAGGCTGAGCTTTTCCACAGGCACTTTGCGCAGGTGCTTGAGCACTGCGCCAACGAAGTCGCCCATTTCGATCAGGGCAATGTCCGGGATGTTGTACACCCGGCGCATGGTGTCTTCGCTGGCGTTTCCGGTGCAGGCGGCAATGTGCACGTAGCCATTGGTGGTGGCGACATCGATACCCTGATGGATTGACGCGATGTACGCCGCGCAGGAAAAGGGACGTACGATCCCGCTGGTGCCCAGAATCGACAGCCCGCCGAGGATCCCCAGGCGCGGGTTCATGGTCTTGAGCGCCAGCGCCTCGCCGCCCTCGACACCGATCATGACTTCGAAGCCCCCACCATAGCCCAGCGATTCAGCCAGATTCAGCAAGTGCTCGGTCATCATGCGGCGCGGTACAGGGTTGATGGCCGGCTCACCAACGCCCAGCACCAGACCAGGACGTGTCACGGTGCCGACCCCAGCGCCCGCCACAAAGCGCACGCCAGGCGCAGGTTCCAGCCTGACGCGGGCGAACACCAGCGCCCCATGCGTTACATCAGGGTCGTCGCCAGCGTCTTTCAGCGTTCCGGCCTCCGCGTAATCATCCACACAGCGGCAGAACTCCAGACGCATCTGAACCTGTTTGCCCTTGGGCAGCACGATCTCGACCGCATCGCTTACCTGTCCGCTGAGCAGCAATCGGGCGGCCGCGAGGCTGGTCGCGGTCGCGCAGCTTCCCGTGGTCAAGCCACTGCGCAGCGGGGCGGGTTGTTCAGCGGTCTCGTCACGCATCAGGGCTTGACCACATCCAGCAGGGTGATCGGCAAGGCCTGACGCCAGGTATCGAACTCGCCCAACGGTTGGGCGTGGGCGACATGGATACGGGTCAGCTCGCCGCCGTAACGCTCGCGCCAGGCCATCAGTGCGGATTCGCTTTGCAGGGTGACGGCATTGGCGACCAGCCTGCCACCCGGCCGCAACTGCTCCCAGCAGGTTTCCAGCACGCCGATGCGGGTCACGCCGCCACCGATGAAGACGGCGTCTGGACGTTCAAGACCGCTCAGGGCCTGTGGCGCTGTGCCGCGCACCAGTTGCAGACCCGGCACGCCGAGCGCATCGCGATTGAATTCGATCAGTTGTTGCCGTCCTTCATCAGCCTCGATAGCCAGCGTGCGACACGTCGGGTGGGCACGCATCCATTCGATGCCAATGGAGCCGCAACCGGCCCCGACATCCCACAGCAACTCGCCCGGCACCGGGGCCAGACGGGCCAGCGTGATTGCCCTGACGTCACGCTTGGTGAGCTGGCCGTCATGCTCGAACGCGCTGTCGGGCAAGCCGGCGAGGGTTGTCAGGCGCGTGGCGCTGGCGTCGGCGCGGCAGTCGATGGCGACCAGGTTCAACGCGGCGATGTCAGGGTTGCCCCAGTCGCTTGCCAGGCCATCGATACGCCGCTCGGCTTCGCCACCCAGGTGTTCAAGCACGCTCATGTGGCTGGGGCCGAAACCCCGTTCGCGCAGCAGGCCAGCAATGATCGCCGGGCTGCTGCCGTCGTTGCTCAGCACCAGCAGGCGCACGCCGTGATGAATATGGGCGTTGAGCGCGGCGACGGGACGGGCGACCACCGACAGCGTGACCACATCCTGCAGCGGCCAGCCCAATCGCGCCGCGGCCAGCGAATAAGAGGAGGGCGCAGACAGAATGCGCATCTCATCGATAGCGACGACACGGCTCAGGCTGGCACCGACGCCGAACAGCATCGGATCGCCGCTGGCCAGCACACAGACTTCGGCCCCGCGCTGTTCCAGTACAGGATTGAGCGAAAAAGGACTCGGCCATGCGCGACGTTCGGCACGGATGCACGGTGGCAGCAATGCCAGCTGGCGAGGGCCGCCGAACACCTGATCGGCGCGCAGCAGAGCGTGCCGGGCGTTCCTGCCCAGGCCTTTGTAACCGTCTTCTCCGATTCCCACCACTGTCAGCCAAGGCGACATGCATACCCCTCAATCCGAACTTCCGACAGAGCGCCTTTTCATGCCTGCGGACAAAGCAGGCATAATACCGCGCCCGACGGGGTACAAGTGCTCTAATCCATGGACGGGTTCAGCCAGTTTCAGTCGGTTCCAGTCAGTCCCTGCCAGGTGATCCATTGAACGAGCAGAAGTCCGCTCGCACACTCAGCGCAACGCTACGCCCCTCGGCCTGTCCGGGGTTGCTGCGTATCGTCCCGGCGCTGGACGGAGGCATTTGCCGGATCAAACTGCCCGGCGGGGTGCTGCTGGCCGAACAGGCGCAGGCCGTGGCTCACGCGGCGCGCACTTATGCACAAGGCGTGATCGAGGCCACCAACCGCTCAAATCTGCAGATTCGTGGCGTGGGCGACGATCATGACGTGCTGATCAGGGTACTTTTGGACGCAGGCCTCGGCCCGTCCCACCCAGACAGCGACGATGTGCGCAACCTGATGCTCAGCCCGGTCGCGGGGCTGGACGCCCAGATGCTGTTCGATGCCCGGCCGCTGGCGGCGCAGATTCTCACGGCGCTGGAAACTCACCCGCGCTTCCACGAGCTGTCGCCCAAGTTTGCGATTTCGCTGGACGCTGGTGAAGCGCTGGTGATGCTGGAGCATCCCCACGACCTGTGGCTCTCGGCATTGAAACGTGGCGATCAGGTGATGCTGGCGTTCGGGCTGGCAGGTTGTCCGGCCCACGACACACCTCTGGCTGCGGTGCCGTTGGCCGATGGGCAGGCTCTGGTCGTCGCACTGCTTGAGCTGTTTCTCGACCTGGCCCGCCCGGAACACACCCGCATGCGGCATTTGCTGGCCGAGGTGTCGACCGACGAGATCCTGCGCCAGCTTTCGGCGCGTCTGAACAGGGAGCTGTGCGTTGAGCCTGCGGTTACGCAGTGGCAACGTCCCGCCATCCAGCACCAGCGCCACATCGGCATTTATCCACAGGCTCAGCCAGCCGTCGTCTCGGTGGGCGCTGTCGTGCCGCTGGGACGTCTCGATGCCGACATGCTCTCGGCTGTCGCTCAGTTGGCTTCGCGAGCAGGCGACGGTTCTTTGCGCCTGACGCCCTGGCAAAGCCTGATGGTGCCCAACGTGCCCGTCGAACGAGCGCCCGAGGTGCTCGATGCGCTACAGGCTGCGGGCCTGATCTGTTCGGCCGGCCAGCCACTGGCGCACCTTGTCGCCTGCACCGGTTCGGCCGGTTGTGCCAAGGGGCTGGCCGATACCAAGGCCGATGCGCAGCAGCTGGCAGCGCACTTGCATCACAGTCAGGCGCTGCACCTGACTGGCTGCCGACGCTCCTGCGCTGCGGCGCATGTGGCACCGATGACGCTGCTGGCCGTTTCGCCCGGCCGCTATGACCTTTATTTTCGCGACGCAGCCCATGCCGGTTTCGGTGTGCTGCGCGCGCGTGACCTCACTATTGAAGCAGTCGGTGCGTTGTTGAACGCCGACTCACGGAGCCACACTGCATGATTGATTACATCCGCGATGGTCAGGAGATTTATCGCAACTCCTTCTCGATCATTCGCGCCGAAGCGCGCCTGGACACGATCCCTGCCGACCTGGAAAAACTCGCCGTGCGCGTGATCCACGCCTGCGGGATGGTCGAAGTCATCGAAGACCTGCGCTTCTCGCCGGGTGCAGGCAAGGCCGGACGCGATGCGCTGGCGGCGGGCGCGCCCATTCTGTGCGACGCGCGCATGGTGTCAGAGGGCATCACCCGCACCCGCTTGCCTGCCAACAATGAGATCATCTGCACCCTGCATGACGAAGGCGTGCGGGAAATGGCGCTGGAACTGGGCAATACCCGTTCCGCCGTGGCGCTTGAGCTTTGGCGTCCGTACCTGGAAGGCAGTGTGGTGGTGATCGGCAACGCGCCGACAGCGCTGTTCTATCTGTTGGAAATGCTGGATGCCGGCGCGCCGAAGCCTGCGTTGATCCTCGGTTTTCCAGTCGGTTTCGTCGGCGCGGCCGAATCCAAGGCCATGCTCGCTGCCGACAGCCGTGGCGTGCCGTTCGTGATCATGCAGGGTCGTCGTGGCGGTAGCGCCATGGCCGTTGCAGCCGTCAACGCACTGGCCACGGAGATCGAATGATGCAGGCACGCGGTCGATTGATTGGCCTGGGCGTTGGCCCCGGCGACCCGGAGCTGATCACCGTCAAGGCGCTGCGCCTGCTGCGCGAGTCGCCGGTGGTCGCGTATTTCGTGGCCAAGGGCAAGAAAGGCAATGCGTTCAGCATCATCGAGGCGCACCTGCAGGACGTTCAAACGTTGATGCCGCTGGTGTACCCGGTCACCACCGAAGCCCTGCCTGCGCCGCTGTCCTACGAGACAGTCATCAGTGACTTCTACGACGAGTCGAGCCTGCTGATTGCTGCGCACCTGGACGCTGGCCGCGACGTGGCAGTCATCTGTGAAGGCGACCCGTTCTTCTACGGCTCTTATATGTACCTGCATGACCGGTTGGCCGAGCGTTACGAGGCGCAGGTGATCCCCGGCGTATGCTCGATGCTGGGTGGCGCTTCGGTGCTGGGCGCGCCACTGGTGTATCGCAATCAGAGCCTGTCGGTGCTGTCTGGCGTGCTGTCCCACGACGACCTGAAACGCAAGCTGGCCGATGCCGACGCCGCGGTGATCATGAAGCTGGGTCGCAACTTTCATAAAGTGCGCGAAGTGCTGACCGAATTGGGCATGCATGAGCGCGCGCTCTATGTCGAGCGGGCAACCATGGCCAACCAGAAAATCGTGCCGCTGGATCAGGTCGACCCGATGTCTTCGCCCTATTTCTCGTTGATCATCGTTCCCGGCGACAGGTGGCAAGGCTGATGGTGCACAACATTCCGGCCATCGTCATTCTGGGCAACGGCAGCCTGGCCACCGCACGACGCATCCAGCGCCTGTATCCCGATGCCGTGATTCATGGACTGGCCGAGCGGGTGCAGGGTGCTGACAGCACATACACCGAATTTGGCGCGACAGTGCGCCAGTTGTATCAGCAGAACACCCCGATCATTGCGCTGTGCGCGGCGGGCATCGTGATTCGCACCCTGGCGCCGCTATTGCTGGAGAAAGGCGTCGAGCCGCCGGTGCTGGCCGTGGCTGAAGACGGCAGTGCGGTCGTGCCGCTGCTGGGTGGTCTGGGCGGGGTCAACGTCATGGCTCGCGCGATTGCTGCAGGCCTGGCGGTCAATCCGGCGATCACCACCAGTGGCGAGTTGCGTTTCGGCACTTGCCTGCTCAATCCTCCGAGCGGTTATGCCTTGGGCGATCTGGAACTGGGCAAGCGCTTCGTTTCCGATCTGTTGTCTGGCGAGTCGGTGCGTATCGAGGGTGACGCGCCGTGGCTGGCTCAGGCGCAACTGCCCGAAGACCCCCAGGCTGAACTGGCCATTCATGTGGGTTATGCCTTGCGCGAGCCATCGGCCAACGAACTGCTGATCTACCCGCGTAACGTATTGGTCGCCGTGGACGAGTGCCTTCCTGAGCTGGCCACTCAGGTCCGCCAGGCCTTGCGTGACGCCCGGATTGCCGAACAGTCGCTGGCTTGTCTGCTGGCAGGTGAACAGCACATGGCCAATGCACTGTTGCATGAGGCTGCCGCTGAACTGGGCGTGCCGGTGCGTTTTGTCACGGCAGGTTCGGCCAGTGACATGGCGATGAGCGCTGTGCCGCAACTGCTGCCGCCTTTGAGTCTTGCGGGGATGGCCATTTCTGTCGCGGCCCAGCCGCTGGAGCCGAGCCAGATCGGCCGTGGCCGTGGACGCCTTGCGGTGATCGGCCTGGGGCCGGGCGCAGCAGACCTGATGGTGCCTGCGGTCAAGGCCGAGCTGGCACGTGCCAACGATGTGCTGGGCTATGAAACCTACGTGCGTATGGCCGGGCCGTTCCGCGCCGATCAGGTGCTGCACTGCACGGACAACCGTGAAGAGATGATGCGCGCGCGTCACGCGTTCGAGCTGGCGGCGGAAGGTCGCTCGGTGGTGGTGGTATCGTCGGGCGATCCCGGCGTGTTTGCCATGGCGTCGGCGGTGCTCGAAGCGTTGCATGAGTCCGACAACCCGCAGTGGCACGCCGTCGATCTGGAAATCCTGCCGGGTGTTTCTGCCTCGCTGGCCACTGCCGCCCAAGCAGGTGCGCCGCTGGGGCATGACTTCTGCGTGCTGTCGCTGTCGGACAACCTCAAACCCTGGGACGTCATCGAAAAGCGTCTGGACCTGGCCTGTCAGGCGGACCTGGCGCTGGCGTTCTACAACCCGATTTCCCGCTCCCGGCCCTGGCAACTGGGGCGTGCCCTGGAAATCGTCAGGCAACACCGCACGCCTGAGACGCCCGTCACGCTGGGTCGTGACATCGGTCGTCCCGGCCAGACGCTGCGCATCATCACGCTGGGTGAGTTGACGCCCGAGCAGGTGGACATGCGAACCATGGTGCTGATTGGTTCGTCGCTGACCTGTACGTTTCCTCGCAATGAGGGACGTCAGTGGGTGTATACACCGCGCTGGTACGGGGCCAAGCCTACGAAATAATGTACGGATGCGTAGGTACGTTTCCACATGGATGTGGGAACGCGCCGAATTGATCGCATAAAAAGCCCTTGCCGGCCCCGGGTTTTCATCGCTGTTGCGACGTGAATTGATTTCTGCCGAACAACAAGCCTTGTAATAAATCGCCTCTATTCAATTCGGAGTGTGTCTCGACGCCTTTGTAATCAGGCCGTGCGCGAGACTCGCTCCCACTTCTTCATACGGCTGACGTCCGTCCTGCTACGGCAATGAGTCACGGCGCATTACACAAACGCATGCCTGTTCAGGTTCCGCCAATTCGCTAGTCTCGTTTCGTCCATCAGGACTTCATAAATTAAAGGACTAATGAAATGAAACCGGAAACAACCCTGCGTACTGTCGACAGCATCGATTCAAACTATCTGGCGGCCTGCGAACTGGCTGACTGCTCGCACTCGCTGGCAGAACACGTTGCAACACTGTCCGCACCATCTCTCCTGGACACCGCGCCGCCTGACGCCGAGGCGGGAACGGCAGGCACGGCAGAGGGCGCGGTAGTCGGCGGCAGCCTGATTGCCTTCGCCGAGGGCGTATCGCGTCAGAACAAGGAAGACATCATGGACTCCTTCCTGTTTGCCACACTGGTGGCCAACAAGGCGTTCAATCCCGAGTCGCAAAGTGACCTCTGGTACGGCAAGTTCAACGACGTGCTGTCCAAGCTGGGCTGGCTGTCCACCCACTGGAGCTACGCTCGATACCGCGCCGCGCAGCAGCGCTTCTCGATGGATGAGGTGGGGCTGGAAATTCTCGGCTCGGCCATCGCTGCGGCGAGCCTGCCAGGGCCTGCGTCGGTGGCCATGCTGAAGGTCGCCAAGGATGCAGTGACTGCCTTGAGCGCCAAAAAGGAGCCATTGCGTCTTTTCGAGCGTCAGACCAAGACGCATCGCGGCGGTAACTTCCGCATTGCGGCCTGCTCCGAGTCCGCAGACGGAGGCGTCAGTCTGGCCATGGCCGCGGTTGCTTTCAGCGCCAATACCAACGTCACCAATGTGCTGTTCTGGGAATGGCAGCACTCGGATGTGGAAACGTATCGAGGTGAAAACAACCTGGTCTTCAATACCCGCGTGTATGCGGGCGTTCGAGCGGTTGTGCAGGAGAAGCTTGGCAAAAGTGCCGAGAGCGCCATCGAAGCGTTCGAGATCTGACCCGATGGGTGCGAAGGTGCCTGGCACCTTCGCTCTCTCAACAAGGAGGGCTGTTAAATGGAGCATATTTACGAGGGGGCCGTCGTCAACGCAGGGTGCTTGTTGTTTTTTCCTGAACAGGTGGCAGTGGATCGGCCCAACGATGTTCTGGATTCGTTGTTATACATTCAGTTGGCGGCGGCCAAAAAATATCCAAAATTTGTGGAGTTCGACAACTGGAAGGATACCTGGCTGGCGGCAACGCTGCGTTTTGGCTGGGCTCTCAAAGCCAGTGCCTATGTCAGTGAAGCACTGCCAACCGTCGATACTGTCTGGCGTCTGGCCAGTGGCGCATTGGCGACGTCAGTCCCGCCCCAAGAGCTGGCCCGCATTGAGACACTCGTTCGGCAGGCCTGCCTGCAGCCTCAGGATTACCCGGCACTCTACGTGTTGGGCCGTCACGCGATGCATGTCCAGATAGCGGGGCCGGAGCGCAGTATCGACGCTTTAGTGCCCGATTCACCCAAGAGCACGACCGCAGTGGCGTTGCAACTGGGGCATGTCACGGCAGATGGCGCTCTGAACCTGACTCAACTGCATTTCACCACCCGCCAACCGCTGACGGCCGGGTTTCTGTTCGACGCGCTTGAACCCGGCATGATGTGTGGCAACGTCGAGGTGACGGTCTACTCGATGCGATTGATGGATCAGGTTTACACGCCGTTCCGTGAAGCATTCGCCACCGCCCTGCAGGATCGGCGCGCTGCTCTGGTCCTGTCGCTGGAGGAGGTGTCCCATGAGTCCGGGCAGTGAAAGCTGTCTGTACGGGACCAACCTGGTGTCCTTCGGCGAGGGGGGCGAGGCCGGTTTGCGACAGGACGTCCTGGACTGCTTGCTGTATGCGCAGCTCAAGGCTGATGACGAGACCTCGCGTCAACACAACTGGCGAGGGTGGCTGCACGCCTTTCAGCACTTCATGCAGAAGGCGGGAGCACGCCAGTCAGCCGTTGTTGGCGATAACATGATGATCGTTCGTGGTCTAGGTGACCTGTCCAATCCGCGCTTTCTGGGCGCTTCCTCTTCGGCCGAACTTCGTGGCCTGTTCAATCGTTCGATCGACACGCTCATGACCAGTGAACAGGCAAAAAACTACTTCCGTTCATGGTTCAGTTCTGGACGGTCCGAAAGTGTGCAGGTCGTGCCCTGTGTCATGGAGAGCGACGACGAAGTGACGATCATGCTGTGTGGCATTCAACTGACAACGCTGGCGTTGAGGCCAGGATTTTTTTTCTGGGACGTGCTGCGTGGCGAGATGCGCGTGCACTATGCCGGCGCTTCCTACCGCTTCAGCCGCACGCTGTTCGAGCCCTCGCGTTCGCAGGTTCAGGAAACGCTGGACAGCCATGCAACGCGCCAGATCATCCAGTTGTAACGTGAAATAATTCCCATGGAGGGAAGTACAAGCATGGACAGGCACGACAACAATGCTGTTTATCTGGGCGGTACACGCAGCATGGCCGCCTTCCTCCCAGGGCTGTCTGCGCAGGAAAGGACGGACCTTCAGGACGTGTTGCTGGATGCTCAGTTGTTCGCGGGAACACAGTTTGGCTTCGAGAGACAGTGGGCAAGCTGGATGCATTATTACCGCAACCGGCTCAAGTCCCGTGGTGTGCAGGAGAGAAGTCTGGTCACCAGCGATTCGTTGCTATTGAGCAGCGTGGCGGATTTGAGGGACGCGACTTTCGCGATCAAAGGCGTGACGGACCATCAACGCCTGGGCGACCTGGTTCGACGATCGTTTGATGCCATGGGCGTGTATCAGGCGGCAAGCGCCTATTTCGAACAAGGTTTCGACAATGGTCGTCTGGGCAGTTTCCAGATAGTGCCTTGTGCAAAGTCCGATTCTGGCCAGATCCTGATGTTGCTGTGTGGCTTGCATCTGGTGACTGACGCGTATTCGGCCGGAAGCCGCCGGCTGCTGTTTTTCTTCAAGGGCGGCAGCTACACCTTCGACCGCAGCCGGTACGCCGCATACCGCAGCGACGTGGCACGCTATCTGGGCAGCAAGAGCACCAGCATGATCAGCTCTTTCCAGATATGAGCCGCTTCATGGCACCAGATAGCCTTTGACGCCGGTGAAGATGATCTGTGCGGCCAGCGCGCAGACAAATAGCCCCATCAGGCGGCTGACGATCTGCAGGCCCTGGTCGCCAAGGATGCGTTCGATCCGGTTGGAGAGGTAAAGCACCACCCCGACTGTCAGGCTGGCCAGCGCAATACCCAACAGGGCAGTCAGCTTGTCATCCCAGTGCGGTTGACTGACACCCATCACCAGCAACGCACCGATGGTGCCGGGGCCGACCGTGATGGGGATTGTGAGGGGGACGATGGTCACGTCCTGCTGAATGTTGTCGGTCTGCACGGCCGACTTGCCCTGAGCCATGCCCAGCGCGGAAATGAACAGCACGCTGCCGGCGCCGATACGGAACGCATCGACCGTGATGCCGAAGACATCGAAAATCACGCGGCCAAACAGGTACAGCAGAACGCTTGAAACCAGTGTCGCCAAGGCAACCTTCCAGGCCAGGCGCTTCTGTTCCTTGCGCGAATGTCCACGGGTCAGGCTGATGAAACAGGACAGGACGAAGAAGGGGCTGTAAAGCACCAGCATCTTCAGGTAAACGCTGGACAACACATGGAGCATGACGTGGGCTCTTTGCGGCAGTTGGCGGGCCAGGGGAGTCTAACAGGCAGCGGGCTGCCTGACGCCTCGGCGTGTCAGTTTTGCCGGCAAAGATCAGCGTCCGATGTGAGTCCGCGTACCTTTTCGCGTTGTTCAACCCAGTGTTCGACCAGCTCGCGCAGTTGAGACAGCTCAATGGGCTTGGCCATGTGGCCATCCATGCCTGCCTGACGTGCCCGGTCCTTGTGCTCGGTCAGAATGTGGGCGGTCAGCGCGACCACTGGCGTGCGCACACGCTGATTGCCGACCTCCCAGGCGCGCAGTTGCTCGGTGGCCGAGAAACCGTCGAGCACGGGCATTTCGCAGTCCATCAGCACCAGGTCGTAGCGCTGCGCTTTCATGGCGCGCAAGGCTTCTTCGCCGTTGCTGGCGGTATCGGGATTGAGATTGAGCTTGCCCAGCATGCCGCGTATCACTTTGGTCGAAATGCTGTTGTCTTCGGCGACCAGAATACGGAAATCGGTGGGCACACGAACCGGCATGTTCAACACGGGTGCCGGATTGAGCAGGGCGACACCCTTGTTCAATTGGGTCAGCTCGTCCGCCAGTGTGGTCTTGAGGGTGTACCCGGCGACCGGCTTGGCCAGAATGCGCTTGATCCCGGCATTACGGGCGATGATCTTGCTCGGCGCGTTGCTGATGCCGGTCAGCATGATCAGCAGGATGTCATGGTTCAGGCTTGGGTCTTCCTTGATCTTGGCGGACAGCTGCATGCCGGTCATGCCAGGCATGTTCTGGTCCAGTAACACCACATCAAAGTAATCGCGCAAGTGTGCCCGGGTGCGCAACAGCGCCAGCGCTTCCTTGCCGGACGCCACGGCACTGACGTTCAGGCCCCAGGCGCTGCACTGCTGGACCAGCACCTTGCGGCAGGTGTCGTTATCGTCGACCACCAGCACCCTGGCGTCTTTCAGCGGACTGTCCAGATCAAGCGTGGGCTGTTCAAGCAGTTTGGCGTCCAGTGGCAGGGTCAGCCATAACGTGTTGCCCTGCGGACCGCCGTTCTGAATGCCGAACTCACCGTCCATCAGCACAATCAACTGTCGGGCAATCACCAGCCCAAGGTGCCCGCCAAGTTTACTGCTGGCCAGGAAATTCTTGCTGTGCAGTTCGGCATGCAGCAGCGCATCGCGCTCCTCGTCCGACAATGACTCGCCACTGTCCTGCACGGAAATGCGCAAACGCGGTTTGCCGGATTTCGAAGCGTCGAGGGCCACAGCCAGAAGGATCTCGCCTTCCTCGGTTTTCTTCAGCGCGTTTTCCAGCAGGCTCAACAGCGTCTGACGCAAGCGGGTCGGGTCGCCACTGATGACTCGCGGGACCTGGGGATGTATCAGGCTGATGAGTTCGACCTGTTGCTGTTCTGCCTTGGCGCGGAAGATATTCAGGCAATCCTCGACCAGTGCACTGATGTCGAACTGCACATCGTCGAGCTCGATCTGCCCCGATTCCAGCTTGGTGATGTCGAGGATCTCGTTGATCAGTGTCAGCAGCTCATTGCCCGCGCTGTGAATGGTCTGCACGTAATCGCGCTGCTTGACCGACAGCGGAGTGCCCAGCAGCAGTTCGGTCATGCCCAGAACACCGTTCATGGGTGTGCGTATCTCATGGCTGATCTTGGCCAGAAACTCGGCCTTGGCGTTGATCTCGGCAGTGCTGGCGGCCTGATCGCGGCTGATGCTGAACCGGTCTTCAGTGATGCTGCGATGCCGTTCGCTCAAGGCGGTGCTCATCAGCAATCCGCTGATGCAGAATACGGCCAGCAGCGACAGGATCAGCCACTGCGGAGGCACCAGGCTCAGCCACAGCAGCCCTGGCAGAACGACCATGTAACCAATGTTGAAGGTGATCATGCCCAGTACGAACAGTCGTGCCGAGCGGTAGCCCTTCTGCCAGTGCCACACCGAGACTGCCAGGATGCTCAGTGTGGTCATGGACACCAGCACAAAGGTCAGAATGTTGATGGGCAGGTTATCGTCGAGCAGTACGACCAGTGCCCCAAGCGCCATGAGCACTGCATTGCCCAGCAGCAGACGGTCCAGCGCTTTCACATTGCGGTGGACGAAGAAGCAGTAGGTGTAGATCAGCCCGGCAATGGCCGCCATCAGCAAGGCGAGGTGCGCGCCGGGCGTCTGTGAAATGCTCAAGGACTCAAGCGGGCTGAGCAGGTTGAGCAGCAGCAGGGCGCTGAGTGCCAGCAAGGCTTCGCACGCCGCCAGCCAGAGGTTGCTGCGTGAGCGAGTGTGTCCGTAGCGGGTCAGGTTCTGGACGATCAGCATGGCCAACGCGCCGAACAACAGGCCGAACAGGAACGGCTCGGTTTCATTGGCGGCACTTTCTATGGCAGGTTCCAGGGTAATGCTGGGGCGCATTTTCTGGGTTGAAACCAGCCGCAGGTAGATGTCCAGCGGCACGGCGCTTTGCGCAATGGTCAGCAGGAAATCGTTGGAAGGCAGTCGCTGGTCCTGCTTGGGCACCTCATTGCCCGTACGCATGTAATCAACCATGCGATCACCGTCCATGACATACATGTCGGCAGTGGCGAGGTCGGGGGCAAAGATGCGTAACAGTTGTTCGTGTTGGGTGGGATGCTGTCGATAATGCAGCCAGACGGCGCTGTTGCGGCCGGCCGCGACAACGTGCTCCAGTTCGACCGGGCTGAACTGATTCTGATAGCGGGCCGACCGGATTTCTTCAAGGTTCAGGGATGCCTTTTCATCGAGCAGTGTCGACCAGCCCGCGCCATGATCGGCCTGCGCCGAGAGCATGAAGAGCAGGGTCATCAACCCAATGGTCGAGGCTATGGCAATCCTGAGCCAGCGCACAATCAAATCCCTTCGTGAGTGAATATCGGGTAAATCTACGTCGCACCGGGACAACTGACCCGTCCCCCGTATGGAGAACGGGTCTGATCGTTTACTCCTGGCTTTCACCACGCTCACGGGCAATGGCGCGGTAGCCAATGTCCTTGCGGTAGAAACAACCTTCCCAATCGACTTCAGCGGCCAGTGCATAGGCATTTTTCTGTGCGGCACCAACACTTTCGCCCAGCGCTGTGGCACACAGTACACGACCACCACTGGTCACGACACGATCGTCCTGCAATGCAGTGCCCGCGTGGAACACCTTGCCACTGAGTTTAGCGGCTTTGTCCAGACCGTTGATGACAGCACCCTTTGCGTAGTCGCCAGGATAGCCGCCCGCCGCCAGCACGATGCCCAGGCTGGGACGTGGATCCCATTGCGCTTCGACCTTGTCCAGCGCCTGCGCCAGCGCCGCCTCGACCAGCAGGACCAGGCTCGATTGCAGGCGCAGCATGACCGGTTGGGTTTCCGGGTCGCCGAAGCGGCAGTTGAACTCGATGACCTTGGGGTTACCCGCTTTGTCGATCATCAGACCAGCATAGAGGAAGCCGGTGTAAACGTTGCCTTCGTCTGCCATGCCCCGGACAGTCGGCCAGATCACCAGGTCCATCACGCGCTGATGAACCTCGGCAGTGACCACCGGTGCCGGGGAATAAGCACCCATGCCACCCGTGTTCGGACCGCTGTCGCCGTCGCCGACCCGTTTGTGATCCTGGCTGGTCGCCATCGGCAGCACGTTCTTGCCATCGACCATGACGATGAAGCTGGCTTCTTCGCCATCGAGGAACTCTTCGATCACGACGCGCGAGCCAGCATCGCCAAAGGCATTGCCCGCCAGCATGTCACGTACGGCCTCTTCGGCCTCGCTCAGGGTCATGGCGACGATAACGCCCTTACCGGCTGCCAGGCCATCGGCCTTGATGACAATCGGTGCGCCTTTTTCGCGCAGGTAAGCCAGAGCCGGCTCGATTTCGGTGAAGTTCTGGTAATCGGCAGTCGGAATCTTGTGGCGTGCCAGGAAATCCTTTGTGAATGCCTTGGAACCCTCAAGCTGAGCAGCACCGGCGGTCGGGCCGAAGCAGTCCAGGCCGCGACTGCGGAACAGATCGACGACGCCTGCCACCAAGGGTACTTCAGGGCCGACGATGGTCAGGGAGACGTTCTTCTCGGCGAAGTCAGCCAGTTGCTCGAGTGCCAGCACGTCGATTGCGACGTTTTCGCACTTGGCCTCAATGGCAGTGCCTGCGTTCCCCGGTGCGACGAACACCTTCTGGATGCGTGGGTCCTGAGCGACTTTCCATGCCAGGGCGTGTTCACGACCGCCACTGCCGATAATCAAAACATTCATGTCAAAAACCTCGATGACGCTGATTCTGGGAGGTAGCGCGGCAATTCATCGTCGGATGACCCCGCGGTACGAGGTCGCAATGACGTAGGTGTATGCAAGGCGGATGGGGCTTCGCTGAGCGCAGTTGCCTCCTGGCAATGAGCATCAGCGGAGCCCCATCCAACGCAGCAGACGCCTGCGGCAGTGCGGCCGTTTCCTGAGTTAGTGGCGGAAATGGCGCATACCGGTGAAGACCATCGCAATACCGGCTTCATCTGCCGCCGCGATGACTTCATTGTCGCGCATCGAGCCGCCTGGCTGGATGACAGCGGTAATGCCGGCCTTGGCCGCATTGTCGATGCCGTCGCGGAACGGGAAGAATGCATCGGACGCCATGACAGCACCCTGCACCTGCAAGCCCGCATGCTCGGCCTTGATCGCGGCGATGCGCGCAGAGTTCACGCGGCTCATCTGGCCTGCGCCGACGCCGATGGTCTGGCGGTTCTTGGCGTAGACAATGGCGTTGGACTTCACGTACTTGGCGACCTTCCAGGCGAAGATCAGGTCGTGGATTTCGTGCTCGGTCGGCGCGCGCTTGGTCACAACCTTGAGGTCATCTTCCGTGATCATGCCGATGTCACGGCTCTGCACCAGCAGGCCACCGTTGACGCGCTTGTAATCCCACGCAGGCGTACGTTCGTTCCACTGGCCGCAGGTCAGCAGGCGCACGTTGGCTTTGCTGGCCACGATGGCCTGAGCTTCGGCACTGACGCTTGGGGCGATGATCACTTCAACGAACTGGCGCTCGACGATGGCCTTGGCCGTTTCGGCATCCAGCTCGCGGTTGAAGGCGATGATGCCGCCAAAGGCCGATTCGGTGTCGGTGGCGTAGGCCAGCTCATAGGCCTGGCGAATGCCGCCTTCGTCGTCCGGGCAGACCGAAACGCCGCACGGGTTGGCGTGCTTGACGATCACGCATGCAGGCTTGACGAAACTCTTGACGCATTCCAGCGCGGCATCGGTGTCTGCCACGTTGTTGAACGACAGTTCCTTGCCTTGCAGCTGGGTTGCGGTGGCGATGCCGACTTCGGCAGGTTTGGCTTCAACGTAGAACGCCGCGCTCTGGTGCGGGTTCTCGCCGTAGCGCATTTCCTGGGCCTTGACGAACTGGGTGTTGAAGGTGCGCGGGAACTGGCTGCGGCCTTCGGTGCTCAGGGTCTGTGCCGTCTGATCGACGCCGCCCAGGTAGTTGGCGATCATGCCGTCGTAGGCGGCGGTGTGCTCGAACGCCTTGAGCATCAGGTCGAAGCGCTGAGCGTACGTCAGGCCGCCGGCCTTGAGGCTTTCCAGCACCTGGCCGTAATCGCTGGCGTTGACCACGATGGCAACGTCCTTGTGGTTCTTGGCAGCGGAACGGACCATGGTCGGGCCGCCGATGTCGATGTTTTCAATCGCGGTCGGCAGGTCACAGCCGGGCTTGGATACCGTGGCTTCGAAGGGGTAGAGATTGACGGCGACCAGGTCGATCGGATTGATGCCGTGCTCGCTCATGATGGCGTCGTCGATGCCGCGACGGCCCAGAATGCCGCCGTGGATCTTGGGGTGCAGGGTCTTGACCCGGCCGTCCATCATTTCGGCGAAACCTGTGTAGTCAGCCACTTCAACTGCCGCGACACCGTTGTCCTTGAGCAGCTTGAAGGTTCCGCCAGTGGACAGGATCTCGACGCCAAGCGCTTCAAGCTCGCGGGCGAATTCGAGGATTCCGGTCTTGTCGGATACGCTGATCAAAGCGCGGCGGATCGGCAGGCGGGTAGTCTGGTCGGTCATCTCAATTTCCATCAAAAGCAAAAGAAGTCAGCAAAAAAAGGCGACCCTGTGCAAGGTGGGTCGCCTTTTCTGTTTTGAATGCCTAAAGCAGATCGTACTGTTTGAGTTTCTTGCGCAGCGTGCCGCGATTGAGGCCCAGTAGCTCGGAAGCCTTGGTCTGGTTGCCCTTGACGTAGTTCATCACGCTTTCCAGAAGCGGAGCCTCGACTTCCGACAACACCAGGTTGTAGACGTCAGTGACGGATGCGCCTTCGAGGTGGGCGAAATAATTGTGCAGCGCCTTCTCGACACTTCCGCGCAGGGTCTGACCCTCTTCGCTTGGCGTGTTCAGGTGCTGTTTCAAATTGACGTTGTCGCTCACGGGTGTTGTTCCACTCACTAAAGTCTCGGTCATCATCGTCATGCGGCCACCTCTTTATCATTCTGGTTATCCGGGCCCTTGCAGCCTTGGCTGAAGAACTCCCGGACGTTGGCGCACTGTGCTTCCGTATCTTCCAATCGATTGAATCGGGCGCGAAACTCCCTGGCGCCCGGCAAGGTTGCGAGATACCAACCGACGTGTTTGCGTGCAATTCGCACGCCCATTACGTCGCCGTAGAAAACATGAAGCGCTGCCAGATGCTCCAGCAGAATGCGCTCCACTTCTTCCAGCTGCAGGGCCGGGAGTGTTTCTCCGGTGCGCAGGTAGTGTTCTATCTCGCGAAAAATCCACGGCCGCCCCTGAGCGGCCCTGCCAATCAGTAATCCGTCCGCGCCGGTGGCGTGCAGCACGTACCGGGCCTTTTCAGGTGAATCGATGTCGCCGTTGGCAAACACCGGAATCGACACAGCCTGCTTGATGGCGGCAATCGTGTCGTACTCGGCTTCGCCGGTGTAAAGGTCTGCACGGGTTCGTCCGTGCACCGCCAGCGCCTGAATTCCGGCTTGCTCGGCGATTCTTGCAACCGTCAGCCCGTTCTTGTTCTCCCGGTCCCAGCCGGTGCGTATCTTCAGCGTGACCGGCACATCGACTGCAGCCACGACGGCCTGCAGGATCTCGCTCACCAGTTGTTCGTCCTTCAGCAGCGCAGAACCCGCTGCCTTGTTGCAGACTTTCTTGGCCGGGCAACCCATGTTGATGTCGATGATCTGGGCACCCAGCTCGACATTGGCACGCGCTGCGTCCGCCAGCATTTGCGCGTCTCCACCGGCGATCTGTACCGAGCGGGGCTCGGGATCACCTTCATGGATCATGCGCAGTCGCGATTTGCGGCTGTTCCACAGGCTCATGTCACTGGTGACCATTTCCGAGACCACCAGTCCTGCGCCGAGCTGTCGGCACAGCTGACGGAATGGCTGGTCGGTGACGCCCGCCATCGGGGCGAGAATCAAGCCATTTTGCAATGTATATGGGCCGATGCGTACCGCCGACATAGCCTTACCTATAGTGGGGCCGAATCATCCGCAGGCCGGGTAAAAAACCGTTCCACACGGTCTGCAACGGCCCATCCTGTCAGCCGCTTGCGCCACTGTCAGATCAAGCCGAGAGTTTGAAAAAGGGTTGGCATGATACCCGCTCTCGATGACTGGATAAAGGCTGAATTGGATAAAATCTGAACAGTTACTTTTGGGGCTTGCGGGCAGCCATTCCTCGGCGATTGTCGGTGAAATGCTGACAAATATGCAGGAGTGTGCTGCATAAGCTGCCTGTTTGTCAGGTGACTACCCCGCGCCGACGTGCCTCTCGCCGCTCATTCGGGCGAGCGGAAGTTCAGGCTGTAATTCACGGCCTTCGCACCCGGATCGAGAATATCCAGCGCAATATGGATCGGAGTCTGGGGTGGCATCTCTTCCTTGCCAGCCATTTCGCCGCTCAGGTATTCCCCGGGCTTGAACCGACGACTGGCAATGAGCTGACCACTGGTATCAGCGAACCGCAGTTCCAGCAATGGAAATGGCTGGGAAAATGAGGCGCGGTTATAGATGATCGCGTCCACCACCAGAGCCCCTTGAAATTCCGGGTGGCTGCGCACCACCAGATTGCTGCTGCGCAGCAGGGATATGTCGACCTTGGACGGCACCTTGCAGCCGATTTGTGGGCAGATCTGCTGAAACCATTCGCGGTACTGGTCCTGTCGCGCCAGATGATCGAAGTGGTACCAGATGTACTGGCCGGCCAATCCTGCCAGTGCAAGCACTATCAGAATCCCCCACGCCAGTCGGCGGCCCCAGCGCGGCTTGGGGCGCTGCCAATCCAGTTGCAGCGGATCGTCACTGAGGTCCAGCAGGGTCTTGTCACGCACGGCGGGTTCGTTTCGAGTGCGCCTGCCGCGTACCTCGGGTTCTGGCTCGTCATCATGCGTGGAGTCGGTGTGGTCGTCGTCATCGACCGCCGACCAGCGTTCGGTTTTCTCGGTCGTTGGCTGCTTGCGGGCGCTGATGGGCGGAGCCATGGGCTCGTCGTCCAGGTCATGGTGCGAAGACAGCGAGGGTTCGGTGCGCTGAGTGTCCGGCGTCGGTTCCGGCTCGGGTGTGTGGTCCTGCTCCTCGATCACCTCGGCCTTTAGCTCGGGCAGGTGGCTGACGTCGTCGTTGTGCAGGGTGTCTACCCAAATGGCTTCGTCGGCATGCGAGGTCTCACGGTGAGCGGTGAGTGCCGTGTCGTCATTGCGCACGCCCGAGCCGCCGAAGGTGTCCGGGCGCTGTGTCTCGCGCTGTTCGAGCCGAGCCAGTTCTTCGTCCAGGTTCAGGTTGTCCAGGTCCATTTCGCTGACCTGCCAAGGGTCCTCTTCAACCTGAGCGCGCCTGGGCTCGGGGTGAGGGGTGGGCGAGGGCGGTGACGCCGGCTCGACCACCACCGGCACCGGTGCCTCTGCCTCTGCCTCTTTTACGGGCTCCTCGGTCGCTCGCTGTTCCAGCAATTGCCGGGCAGCGTTGAATACCTGCAGGCAGGCGCCGCAACGAACCACCCCACGAGCCACGCTCAATTGCGCATGGCTGACACGGAAGCTGGTCTGGCAATGAGGGCACTGGGTGACGAAACTGTCGGTCATGCGGCGGTCCGGTTCAGGCGGCGGTTAACGGCGACGGCCCGTGATGCGTACCCAGCCATCTCGGTTCGCGATCGGGTCCAGATCGAATGTAGCAGCATAAGCAGCGGCCACTTCCTCTCCCTGCTCGGCCAGAATGCCGGACAGTGCAAGACGCCCTCCAGGCTTGACCAGCTCTGCCAGCTGGGGGGCCAGCGATACCAGTGGGCCAGCCAGAATATTGGCGACCAGCACATCGGCCGGTGTGCGAGGCAGGTCTTCAGGCAGGTACAGAGGGAAACGCTCGGCAGCGATGTTGTTGCGCCCGGCGTTGTCACGCGAGGCTTCAAGCGCCTGGACGTCGATGTCAGTGCCGACGGCCTGTTCTGCGCCCAGCAACAGTGCAGCAATGGCCAGGATGCCGGAGCCACAGCCGAAGTCCAGCACGTGGCTGCCCTTGAGGTCCTGGCCGTCCAGCCATTCCAGGCACAGGGCGGTGGTCGGATGTGTGCCGGTGCCGAATGCCAGGCCCGGGTCGAGCAGCAGGTTCACGGCGTCAGGCTCGGGAGCGGCATGCCAGCTCGGCACGATCCACAGGCGCTGGCCGAAGCGCATCGGCTGGAAGTTATCCATCCAGCTGCGTTCCCAGTCCTGGTCTTCAATGACTTCGGCGGTATGCTCGGGCAATTCGGCATCGGTCAGCAGGCGCAGGTGTGCAAGCACCAGATCGGCATCGGTGTCGGCTTCGAACAGCGCCAGCAGATGAGTGTGTGCCCACAGCGGCGTGGTGTTGAGTTCAGGTTCGAAAATCGGCTGGTCTTCAGCGTCCATGAAGGTCACGGACACGGCGCCGACTTCGAGAAGGGCGTCTTCGTAGGTTTCGGCTTGTTCTGGGCTGATGGCGAGACGGACTTGCAGCCAAGGCATGGCGGATTACCTTCGATTCAAAAATAAGTGCGGGCGTGGCCGCAGGAAGCGGGCAAGTTTACTTCCAAGCGGTGCAAACAACAAAGCCGCATCACTGCGGCTTCGTCTTTATGCAACACACGGGCTTATTGATTGGCCAGTTTGTGTTCCAGGTAGTGGATGTTGACGCCGCCTTCGCAGAAGCCTTCATCGCGGGTCAGATCACGGTGCAGCGGGATGTTGGTCTTGATCCCGTCGACCACGATTTCGTCCAGGGCATTGCGCATGCGTGCCATGGCTTCTTCGCGGGTTGCGCCCCAGGTGATCAGCTTGCCGATCAGCGAGTCGTAGTTCGACGGCACCTTGTAACCGCTGTACAGGTGCGAATCGACACGAACGCCGTTGCCGCCTGGCGCGTGGAAGTGCTTGACCAGGCCAGGGCTCGGGATGAAGGTTTTCGGGTCTTCAGCGTTGATCCGGCATTCCAGCGAATGGCCCTTGATGACCACGTCATCCTGGGTGAACGACAGTTTGTTGCCGGCGGCGATGCTGAGCATCTCCTTGACGATGTCGATACCGGTGACCATCTCCGAAACCGGGTGCTCCACCTGAACACGGGTGTTCATTTCGATGAAGTAGAAACGGCCGTTCTCGTACAGGAACTCGAACGTGCCCGCGCCGCGGTAACCGATATCGATGCACGCCTTGACGCAGGCTGCGAAGACATCTTTGCGCGCCTGCTCGTCGATGAACGGAGCCGGTGCTTCTTCCAGTACCTTCTGGTGACGGCGTTGCAGCGAGCAGTCACGATCACCGAGGTGGATCGCCTGGCCCTGACCGTCGGAAATGACCTGGACTTCCACGTGACGCGGGTTGGTCAGGTATTTTTCCAGGTAGACCATCGGGTTGCTGAACCAGGCGGCCGCTTCAGCGCGGGTCTGGGCAGCGGCTTCGATCAGGTCTTCTTCCTTGTGCACCACGCGCATACCGCGACCACCACCGCCACCGGCGGCCTTGATGATCACTGGATAGCCGACTTCACGGCCGATGCGCAGCGCCGTCGCTTCGTCTTCCGGCAGCGGGCCGTCAGAACCCGGAACGGTAGGCACGTTGGCGCGCTTCATGGCGTCCTTGGCCGAAACCTTGTCGCCCATCAGGCGAATGGTGTCGGCTTTCGGGCCGATGAAGGCAAAGCCGGATTTCTCGACCTGTTCGGCAAAGTCGGCGTTTTCCGCGAGGAAGCCGTAGCCGGGGTGGATCGCTGTGGCACCGGTCAGCTCGGCGGCCGAGATGATCGCCGGGATGTTCAGGTACGACAGGTTGGCAGGTGCCGGGCCGATGCAGACGGTTTCGTCGGCCAGGCCCAGGTGCATCAACTCGCGATCTGCCGTGGAGTGTACAGCGACGGTCTTGATGCCCAGTTCTTTACAGGCACGCAAGATGCGCAAGGCAATTTCGCCGCGGTTGGCGATCAGAACTTTTTCCAACATCGCAGGCTCTCCCCGGTTCAAACGATAGTGAACAGCGGCTGGTCAAACTCAACCGGCTGACCGTTTTCTACCAGGATGGATTCGATCACACCGCTGGCTTCGGCCTGGATGTGGTTCATCATTTTCATCGCTTCGACGATGCAGATGGTGTCGCCTTTCTTGACGGTCTGACCGACTTCAACGAATGCAGGCGAAGTCGGCGCAGGGGTGCGGTAGAACGTACCGACCATTGGCGATTTCACGACATGGCCGTTCAGCTTGGGAGCCGATGGCGCTTCTGCTGCGACTGGCGCGGCGGCTGGTGCCGGTGCGGCGACTGGCGCTGCAACAGGGGCCGGAGCGTAATACTGCTGCGCAGGGGTCTTGCTGTGACGGCTGATTCGTACGGACTCTTCGCCTTCACGAATTTCCAGTTCGTCGATGCCAGACTCTTCCAGCAATTCGATCAGTTTCTTGACTTTGCGAATATCCATCAATCATCAACTCCCAAGGGGTCTGTCAGTCAGTTCGGCAGCCGGTTCAAACCATGAGGTCAGCTTCTGGCTGCACCATTCATGGCCTGGAGCTAACGGCCAGTTGTTCCAGGGCGGCCTCCAGGGCCAGTCGGTAACCGCTGGCGCCAAGGCCGCAGATCACTCCCACAGCAACATCTGAAAAGTAGGAGTGATGGCGGAAAGGTTCGCGTTTGTGCACGTTCGACAAATGCACTTCGATGAATGGGATGCTCACTCCCATCAGCGCGTCACGTATTGCCACGCTTGTATGCGTAAAAGCGGCAGGATTGATCAAAATAAAGTCCACACCTTCATCGCGAGCAGCGTGAATGCGGTCGATCAATTCGTACTCGGCGTTGCTTTGCAGGTACATCAGATGGTGGCCAGCATCGCGAGCGCGCTGTTCCAGGTCCTGATTGATCTGAGGCAGGGTGACGGTGCCGTATACACCGGGTTCCCGAGTGCCGAGCAGGTTCAGGTTGGGTCCGTGAAGAACCAGAATGGTCGCCATTGTGTAGTCCTTTTATTGTCTGCGAGCGTTTACGCCCGGCGACTATGCCGGAAGGGCAATGGACTGTCCAGTTAACTACAGTAGCCAGCACGATGAGCGATATTCGCGCAAAGTTTATGACTCAGGGGCTAGATTTGGTCATTTGCTCCATTCAGGCGTTCGATCAGCGCCGCAGCGTCGATTTCCCCAACAACCCGTACGTTTTGCAGTTCTTCGCCGCTTTTGCTGAAAAATAGCAGCGCGGGCGGGCCAAACAGTTTGTAGCGATCCAGCAGGGCGCGCTGTTCTGCGTTGCTGTCGGTCATGTCGAACTTCACTAGGCTGTAGCCTGACAGACGTTGGACAACACCCGGATCAGGCAGTACTTCATGTTCGATCACTTTGCAGCTGATGCACCAGTCGGCGTACCAGTCGAGCATCAAAGGTTTGCCATTGCGCTTTGCTTCGTCGAGTACGCGGTCCAGTTCTGCGGAGGTGGTGATGGTTTGCCACGGGTTGGTCGCCAACGCTACCGCCCCGTTGCTGACCGTCGCTTGCGCGCGGCCCAATGGGCGTGTGGGGTCGGTCTGGCCGGTCAGTGCGCCGTACCAGCATGCCAGAGCGTAGACCAATAGAAGCAGACCGATAAGCTGCGCCAGCTTTTGGCGAGACGTTTTGTCGGTCAGTTGCAGCGTGCCCATGAACAGCGCCACGCCAGCGCTCAACAGACCGACCAGCAGCAGGGTGATCTGGCCGGGCAGAACGCGACTCAGCAAACCGATGGCCAGGGCGAGCAGCAGCACGCCGATGGCGTTTTTTACGGTGACCAGCCATGGGCCGCTTTTCGGCAGCCAGGCCGCGCCGCCTGTGGCGACCAGCAGCAGCGGTGCGCCCATGCCCAGGCCCAGCGCGAAGAGTTTCAAGGCGCCCCCGAGTGCGTCACCGCTGGCGCTGATGTACAGCAATGCGCCGGCCAGCGGTGCTGAAACACAGGGTGAAACCAGCAGGCTCGACACCACGCCCAGTACCGCAGCGCCCCACAGCGAGCCGCCTTCGGTCTTGCCTGCAATGCGGTCAAGCCGGTTGCTCAAGCCTTGCGGCAGGCGCAGTTCGAAGAGGCCGAACATGGCGATGGCGAAGACCACAAAGAAGGCCGAGAACGGCACCAGCACCCAGGCCGATTGCAGGCGTGCCTGCAGATTGAGACCGGCACCGAACATGCCCATCAGTGCGCCGAGCAAGGCAAAACACACTGCCATCGGCAGCACGTAGGCCAGCGACAGGCTTAAACCACGCAGACCACCCACCTGACCGCGCAGCACGACGCCGGACAGGATCGGCAGCATTGGCAGCACGCAGGGCGTAAAGGTCAGGCCCACGCCTGCCAGGAAGAACAGCGCCAGTTCCTTCCAGCTCCACGCTGTCTTTGCGTCGGGCGCAGAAGCCGAAGCGGCAGCGTTCGCTGCGACGTCACCGATGTCCAGTCGCTCGGTTTCGGGGGGATAGCACAGGCCCTTGTCGGCGCAGCCCTGATAGGTCACGGCAAGGGTAAAAGGTCGTTCTTCGCCGGGCTTGCGGGGCAGGTTGATGTCCAGAATGCCGTGATAGACCTCGACGTCGCCGAAGTACTCGTCATGTTTCTGCTCGCCTTTAGGCAGTTGCGCCTCGCCCAGGCCAATGTCGGCAGGCTCGGTGCGAAACTGAAAGCGATGGCGATACAGGTAATAGCCTTCGGTGGCGACAAAGCGCAGCTTGATGGATTGCGGCGTGGTTTCGATCAGGCTTAGCTGGAAGGCCTGACGAACGGGCAGGAATTCCTTGCTGTTATCAAGGGTTGCACCGCCCAGCGTCGGGGCCGGGCGACTCTCCAGCAGACTTGCGCCGAAGGCGGGCATGGTCAGGATCAACAGCATCAGGCATAGCAAGCGGCGCATGGCAGTCCAGAGTCTCGGAGCTCGAAAGTCTGCGCATGATAACGGAGTGCTTCGCTGCGTGCTGTGATCGCGTTTGTAAGGACCGATTTCAAGAGTCGCCTGTAGGGCAGGTCCTACTGCTGCGACGCGAAGCTGCCGCCGGTCTCCTGATCAAAGAACTCGGGGATCTTGTACTTGTAGCTTTCAAGCCAGCGTTGCAGGCTCAGGTCGCGCTCGGCGGGCGTACTGGTTTGCGGAGTGGGGGAGGATGCGGTGCCTTTGGCCTGCAGTTTCAGCCAGGTTTCGGTCTGGGTCTGGGGCTGAGTGGTCGTCGAGGACGAATCACTGGCCAGCGTGTCCGTTGAAAATGCCAGCAGCACGGCGCCGCAGAGGAGAATGCGTTTCATGGTTGTACTCCGCTGAGTGAAGGGGCTGGCCGATCCAGCATTGCCGAGACCCGGGCTTTGGCGGGTGCAGGTGTGTCGACCGGGGTCTTGAGTGCATCCGCTCGCGCCTTGGCGTAGGTGATCTGTTCGGGCGACAGGCCTGCCTGGGAAGCCAGGGCAGCGGCCTGCGTCCAGTTGTCCTGATAGATCAGCAGTGTGACCAGATTCAGTGCCGCCAACGGATCGGACTGTTTGAGCTCCATGGCCGTCAGAAACTGGAAACGCGCCTGCTCGATCTTCCGTTGATTGAGATAGACGACACCCAGGTCGTTGCGGATTTTTTCGTCGGTGGGTTCAAGCTTGCTGGCCCGAAGCAGGTGCTGCTGGGCCTGCGCGTTATCGCCGCGAGCGGCTGCCAGTTGTCCGAGACCATGCTCGCCTTGAGCGGCGCGACAGGTGCCAAGCAGGCTGCGGTACAGAGGCTGTGCTTCGTCACTGCCCAGCAGCCGCAATACGCGAGCCTTGCGCAGGCGTACTTCGGCCAGGTTGTCCGGCAGGCTTTCCAGGTTGGCGAGACTGGCGTGCAGCCGGCCCTCATCGGCCATACTTTGGGCCAGATTCAGCGCAAACTCCTGGTCCGAGGTCGGTTTGGGGCAATGGCCTGTCTGACTAAGGGGGCTGGTCCACAGGGCGCTACCATCACGGGCGCATCCACCCAGCATTAACAAGCTGATCAGTACCATGACTGTCTTCATTGAGTGCCTTCCTTGAGTAACGTGAGCCTTAGCCACCCAGTGCACGGCTTAAGGCGACAAAACTGGGACCTGCCAGCACGATCAACAGCGCTGGAAACAGAAAAACCATCATGACAACCGACATTTTTGCCGACAGCTTGGAGATGTATTCCTGCAGACGGGTCATACGCCGGTCATCGATCAGTTGCTTGAGCGTCAGCAGGGATTTCAGCGCTCCGCCGCCCTGATGGACCAATTGGTTGAGGATCACGCAGGTGTCGCTGAACTCGTCCACTGCCAGCAGGGCTGCGCTTTTACGCAACTCTTCACCCAGCTCCAGGCCTGAATCGACCCGCGTCAGGATGACCCGGATTTCCTCGGACAGCACCGGCAGCAGGTCCTTGCCTTCATTGCTGAGCACCCGCAAGGCCTGCTCCACGGCCATGCCGGATTCGAACAGGATGCGCAGCAGTGGAATAAAGGTGGAAATTTCCACGACCACTTGTTTCTGGCGAGAACGGGCATATGCGGCCAGCACTCTCTTGGGCAGCATGTAACCGATGCCCAGAGCGAACATCGGTGCCACCAGAGGCTGCGCCACCTCCTTGAGGAACAGCATCTGCGCCAGCACGACCAGGGTCACCAGTCCGAACGGCACGCCGATCTGGCTGGCCGCGTACAGCGATCGTTTGCTGGCGCGGCGCCAGCCGATCCGGTTAAGCAGCAGTTGCGTTTCGCTGTCCAGGCTGACACTGCGCTGACCCAGGCGTGTGTCGCCCAGCAGGCGCAGCCAACTGCCGATGCGGCTCTCCCGTAGGGTCTGCCCCTTCAGCCGTTGAGCAACCAGACGCTCGCTTCGACGCTGCCGAGCAATACTGGACAGCACCAGAAGTGCCGCTGCCACTAACATCATTGCGCAGAGTGCGATGGCCATTTCAGATGCTCCGCAGCATGCGCCACAGCGCCAGACAGCCCAGCGCTTGCAGGATGAACGCGGCCATCAGCATGATTCGGCCGCCGCCGTCGTTCCACATGTGGATCAGATAAGTCGGGTTGACCGCCATGAAGTAACCGGCCATGCCCACTGGCAGCAGTGCCAGCACCACGGAGGTCATGCGTGTTTCGCCAGTCATGGCCCGCAACTGGCGGCTGGCTTGTTCCCGCTCGCGAATCAGCCTGATCAGGTTTTCCATCAGCTCGCTGGCGTTGCCGCCATAGCGGTTGTTGACGCGCAAACCCAGCGCGAACAGGTGAAACTCGTCACGTTCGTACAGTTCGGCGAAGTCGCGGGCCGCGTCCGGCAGACCGACGCCCAGTTGCACGTTGCGCTCGATACGGCTCATGCCGTCCTTGAGCGGCTGGTCGGCGGCCTCGATGCCATGCAGGACAGCGTCAGCCAGGGTTCTGCCGGATTTGAGACTGCGAACCGTATGGTCGAGCAATTGCGGCAGTTGCTCGACCATGCGCCGCACACGCTTGTGGTAGCGCCACGAAACGAACAGACGCAGCATCAAGGGCACGCCGACCAGTCCTGCGGCAGCGCCAAACCAGTCGAACAGGGCGTAGCCGATCACGATCATCGCCACCCACGTCATCAACAGCAGGTGGAATCGCCCGGTCGGCTGGCCAAGGCCCGCGCGCAGAAAAGCCCGGTCCAGATAGACCCAGCCGGGTTTCTCGACAATCGGCTGCACCTGGCCTGCAATCAGGCGCTCCATGATCCGCTCGCTGTCGCCCCGGCTCAACGCCAGAAAGAACAACCAGGCCGAGGCGCACAGCATCAGCACCGCGATGAACGCCAGCCACAATGACGCGCTCATGTCTCGAACTCCTCAGTAACCGGGTCGCAGCTTTTCGCCCGCGGCGTGGATCGCTTCGCGCTGAAACCCGATACCGGTACGACGATCCAGGCGGAACAGCGTGTTGGTGACATAGACGTCATCGCGGATGCCCACCACTTCCACCACTTCGCTGACCGCGCGGCGGCCATCCGGGAGACGCGTCAACTGGATGATCACGTCCAGTGCTGCGCAGATCATTTGCCTCAGGGTCTTTTCCGGGATCTGCCGTCCAGTAAGGCCCACCAGCGTTTCCAGGCGCAGCAGCGCGTCCTGAGCGTTGTTGGCGTGCACGGTGCTCATCGAGCCGTCGTGGCCGGTGTTCATGGCGGTCAGCACGTCCAGTACCTCGACGCCGCGAATCTCGCCAAGAATGATGCGGTCCGGGCGCATTCGCAGCGAGTTGCGTATCAGGTCGCTGGCGCGAACTTCACCATGACCTTCGGCATTGGGGGGACGGGTTTCCAGGCGCACCACGTGGGGGTGATTAAGCTGCAATTCGGCCACATCTTCGATGGTCACCAGTCGTTGATGGGTATCGATCAACTGGCTGAGCACGTTGAGCAGGGTGGTCTTGCCGGTGCCCGTTCCGCCACTGACCAGCACGTTGCAGCGCTTGCCCACTGCTTCGGCAAAGAAGTCGAAAATCGGCTGGTCGATGGTCTGCATCGCCACCAGATCGGCGCTTTTGAACATCTCGCGGCGAAATTTGCGGATCGACAGGCAAGGACCATCCAGCGCAATGGGTGGAATGATCGCGTTCACCCGGCTGCCATCGGGCAGGCGCGCATCGACCATCGGCGAAGATTCGTCGAGCCTGCGCCCCAGCGGGGCAAGAATGCGCTGCATGACGCGTTCGACGTGGTGCGAATCGATGAAGCGCAGGTCGGTGTGATGCAGCACGCCGTCGCGTTCGACGAAGACCTTGCCGGGCCCGTTGACCAGAATTTCCGTCACTGAGTCGTCACGCAGTAGCACTTCCAGCGGGCCGTAGCCGGTCAGTTCGTCAACCAGCTCTTCAGCCAGGCGCTCCATCTCGTAACGCGAAATCGCCAGTCGCAGCCGGGAAACGTACTCGGCTACCTTGTCGATGACGAATTGCGCCAACACCGGCCGCGAGCCCTCGAGCAGGTTTTTGCCGCTTTCTTCGATGCCGTCGATGATGTAGCGGTGCAGCACCAGTTTAAGGCCCTGGCCTTCATCGGCATGGGCTTGCGCACGGGATGACACGCCAAACAGTTTTTCCGGCATTACCTGTTCTCCCAGAGTCGGGTCAGCCAGCCTTGATCGGCTTTTTCGTGGGCGTGGGAGTTGTCGGCCATGTGTTCGCCCAGGCGACGCAAGCCCGCGCACAGTGAGTCTCGCGAAGCCAGCTCGAAGAGTGGCAGGCCTTGATTCTTGGCATTAAGGCGCAACTCCGGCGCGTAGGGCAGCACGGCACGCACGGGCAGGCCGAAGGTTTTACCGAGGGTCTGCGAATCGGGGGCAACGGCGCGCAGGTAACGA
The DNA here is from genome assembly GCF_014358015.1 of Pseudomonas triticifolii. GTDB lineage: Bacteria > Pseudomonadota > Gammaproteobacteria > Pseudomonadales > Pseudomonadaceae > Aquipseudomonas > Aquipseudomonas triticifolii. The sequence continues at coordinate 30,505 of NZ_JACONV010000016.1, forward strand.
TCCACCAGCAAGCCTGCGTGCTGCAGTCGCATGCCTTTTTCGCGCCACAGGTTGAGCACCTTAAGGTTGCGGCGACAGCCCAGCACACTCTGGTCCGCGTACCACAGCAACTGGTCGCAGTGGCTGACCAAGGTACGCAGCGCCTCGCTGTCCGGCTGGCCGACGAGGTTCACGACGACGTGCTCGAAGTGCTGACGCAGCGCGCTGAGCAACATGTACAGCTCGGCGGCGCTGGACTGTTCCAGATGATCGTCAGCTTCGGTATAGGCCAGGATCCGCAGGCCGCTTTGAGTGGTGGTAAAGGCGCTGTCGATCAGCGTAGCGTCAAGCCTGCGCAAGTGGCGCAGGGCATCGCCGAAACTGAAAGACGACTCCAGACCCAGCATCGCCAGGCTGTCGCCACGCGGCAGGCCCAGGTCCAGCAGCAACGTGCGCTGGCCTTTCTTGTGCACCACCATCGCCAGGTGTGTGGCAATCAATGCGCCGTCGCCATCGCTTTGTGCGCCATAAAGCACAGACAGGCCGCTCATGTTGGGGTTGGGTGCGACGGCGGGCAGGCGCTTGCTCAGGCGCCGTACCAGACCCGCTACTTCGCTGGAACGTGAGCCGTAGGCGACGAAGTCCCGTGCCCCGGCACGCATGGCGTTGAGCACCAACTGGTTATCCATGCCATCGCCCAGCGCAACAATCGCCAGCATGGGCTTGGCTTCGAGCGCGCCTTCGATCAGCGCGCTCTGGTTCATCAGGTGTTCCCGGTCCAGGCCTACGAACACCACGCTGGCGAAGGTGACGTCCACCAGTGCCAGCAGATCGTCCAGGCTGCCGGTGCCTGCGCTGACCACCTGGCCCAGCGAGCCGAGTGCACCCTGAAGCCATTCCAGGTCGGTGGTGTTGCGCGTGATTGCCAGAAACGTCTGGCTCAGGCTCTGGCTCATTCAGACAACCCGCTGCGGCGGTCGAAATCGCCGTTCTCCAGGAAATACAGTTTCAAAAAGCTCGGGTCATAGTGACGCAAGCCTTCGCCCGGCAGGGCGGGCAGTTGGGCGTTGGCGGCCAGGGGCTGGACCAGATGCGGGGTGACGATCATCAGCAGTTCGCGCTCATCGCGCTGGATCTGCGAGTTGCGAAAGAACGCGCCCAGAATCGGGATATCACCAAGGCCGGGAAACTTGTCCACGGACGAGACATTGCTGGAGCTGATCAACCCGCTGACCACGAAGCTTTCGCCGTCGGCCAGCGAGACACTTGTGTCCGTGCGGCGTATGTTGAGAGCGGGCACGGCGGTGCCCGCGATGGTGATTCCGGCAGTAAAATCCAGCTCACTGACTTCCGGGGCAACCTTGAGCACTATCCGGTCGCGGCCGACCACGGTCGGTGTCAGCGTCAGACGTACACCAAACTCCTTGTACTCGATGGAGATCCCGTTGCCTTCGCCGTTGGGCACCGGCACCGGAAACTGACCGCCGGCCAGGAAGCTTGCGCTTTGCCCGTTCAAGGCAACCAGGCTGGGACGTGCCAGGGTGTACGCGAAGCCGCTGTTTTCCAGCGCGTTGATCATCCCCAAAACCTTGCTGCTGCCACCACCCCAGACGATGTTGAAGGTGTTGTCGTTCAGCGGGATGCTCGGCCTCGTGGCGCTTACGGTGCCCGGCGTGACGTTCACGCCGGGAACCGTGCCTGGCGCCCCGAACAGAAAATTGTTCGAACTCTTGCCGAAGATCGAGGTGCTGGCCTCTTTAAGCTTGCTGCGCCGGACCTCGACGAAGCGAATATCGGTCTGAACCTGGCTGGGCACCTGCGAATCTGTGGAGGGCCGGGACTGTGCGTCGACCATCAATGCCGTCGCCCGGCCGCGCACGAATACCATGCTCTGGCGAGGTGCCTTGGAGCAGGCCGTCCACACCATCAGGCTGGTCGCGCCTGGTGCGATGCCTGTCAGTAAAAAGCCTTCGGTGTCGCTGTCACTGACATGAACATCGGCGATTTTCGGGTCGCCCACGGCAATTCGCGTGATGGCCACCGGCGACTGGATGTTCTGCTGAATGCCCTGGTTGATCTCCATGGCTGCTGGCAGTTTGTCCAGACTGCTACAACTGACGGGCGCTGCCCACGCCGAGTGCGCGGACAGCGCGCTGATCAGCAGAATCAGCAGCCTGTAGGGTGTAGCGGGCACGGAACAACAGCTCATCAAATGCAATCCTTGCTCAATCAGGGAGTTTGTTGCGTGATCGTGTTGCCGCGTATCACCTCGACGGGACGTGGCCCGCGAGGAGGTCCTGCCTGTGTGGGCGTAACGGCAGGGCTCAGGCTCAACTGGCTGAAGCTGACTTTCTGGCGATTGGCCGAATCCAGCCGCTCGGCAACGTCCAGGCTGGCGCTTTCATTGGCCCAGTAATCCTGCAGATTGCCCTCGCGTGCACTGCGCACGGCCAGGCGCAGTGTGCCGGTTTGCGATGCCAGCATCAGGCGGCCGAGCAAGGCCTGAGGTACGGCGACTACGACGGTGCGAGCGCTGGCGCGGCGTTCTTCCTGTTGGAGGCGGTCGCTGGCGCTGATGGAATTGACCGGCTTGCCATCAAGGTCAGGTCCCAGCAATTCACCCACGCTCAACACCCGCAGTGCAGGCACCGCTACCTGACTGGAGCGCTGAAGATTGTCGGCGTCGCCGGGCAGGTACAGCAGCACATCGACGTAGTCGCCCGGGCTCAACTGCCCGGCCGCGCCAGTGACTTCATCCACCAGCAACGCCAGCGCGCGCTCCTGCGGACGGATCATGCGCGCCAGTGCGCCACCGACTTGGAAGCTGCCTTCGTTCAGCCAGGTTCCGGCGGTCAGCGTGCGCCAGCTCGTGCGCCCCACGACAGAATCGATGGCGTCGAAGCTTCCAGCGGGTGCGACTCTGAGGCGCTCGACGATCAGGTCCTCTGCCGTGATAGGGGCGTACGCGGGTACGTCACGCGCCAGCACCACGACGTTATGACGTATGACGTCTTCCATGGTCGCGGGAGCGGGGCTTGGCACAGGCGCTGGCGCTGTTTCAACGGTTTCTGCGGCGGCCGGTGCAACCGCCTCGGGAGACGGTGCTTCTGGCTGTCTGCTGACGATGATCCCCATATACCCGGCGATGATCGCGCCGAGCAGAAACAGCACTGCGAGCATCGTGGTGAAGCGACTGCTCATGGCAACTTTCCCTTTTTCATCGCATGACAACCTTGAACCGATGCGTGAACGGCGCGTAAAGGGCCAGGATGTTTCACATCCATTTGGTTCTATGAAAGTAGTTCATACCCTTCAAAACGCCATTTAACTTTCTGCACAGACGTCCGTGCGCACGTTGTAGGGTGTTGATGTCACAGGTTTATCCAACGCGATGATCGGTGGGAATTATCACTTTGTGACTAATGCTTTATTACATTTGTGAGTTTGGAAGTTGGCGACAATGCTGTAGGGGTAGACGGTTTCACATGTGTTGCGCATGTCGCGCCTTTTCCGTGGCGCAAGGAGAAATGAGATGTCCCTTACAGCGCTTTATGTTCAGTGTCACACCCGGGTCAGTTCGTTCATCAAGGACAGGGAGGCCGCTTCAGGTATCGAGTACGCACTGGTGGCGGCGATGGTTGCGGTGGCGCTTGTAGCGTTTGTCCCTGGAATAAGCACCAGGATTACGGCGATTTTTAACCAGATCCAGACCGCGCTGACTTAAACGACTATTATCCGTGAGGCGCTTTTTTGCACAGGGAAATCTGGATATCCTGCTTGAAATGACCCACGTATAAAGGTGTTCACGATGGCCCTTCAGCCGACCCGCCAACAACTGCTACTGGTCGATGACGAAGAGGACGCCAATGAAGAGTTGGCAGAGCTGCTCGAAGGCGAGGGGTTCTGCTGCTTTACGGCGTCCTCGGTCAAGATGGCCTTGCAGCAACTGACTCTTCACCCGGATATCGCGTTGGTGATCACTGACCTGCGCATGCCGGAAGAAAGCGGTATCCAGTTGATTCGTCATTTGAGGGATCACACTGCGCGCCAACACCTGCCCGTGATCGTCACCTCAGGCCATGCCGACATGGACGATGTCAGCGACATGCTGCGTCTGCAGGTGCTGGACCTGTTTCGCAAGCCGATCTACCACGTCCGCTTGCTGGAAACCCTCAATAACCTGTTTCCTGAGCCGAAGATCTTCCAGGTTCAGTGAACCCGTGCCTGACCTCTTTATCATGCTCAAAGCGCTCTGAGCAGCGTTCCCCGTTCTAACCAGGCCTCACTGGCTACCAGACCTGACTGGATAAATGCATACCTTGTGGGATTTGTCGTAGGTGTAGCCTTAATCCACCACGCTGAACTCCACGCGTGCCGTCTGACCGCTTTCATCCAGTACGCTCAGTTGATAACGACCCAGCTTGTTCAGCGTCGGCGTGAAGTCCTGCTGGTTGTCGGTGTCTGCGACCTGCGCGCCATCGATGAACCACCAGCGGCGACCGCTGCCGCCTAGCGCCGATAGCTTGAGACGCAGGGCCTGACGGCTGGCGGCGGGCAGGCGCAGGTTATCGCCTTCGCGCACACCGACGATGCTCAGTGGCGGGGCCAGGTTGAGGTTGTGCGGCGGGCAGTCGGGGTCGGCCGCAGACAGACGCGCTTCGCGGCGTTCTGCGCGTGGCAGCCAGGGCTCCAGCGGGGCGGGCCACAGGGCGATGTCCTGCGGCTGTGCGTCCGGGCAACTGGCGGCGACGCGCAGTCCCTTGGCGTTGATCCAGATTCTTTCCTGTAACCCCAGCCCCAACGGTTGGTCGGCCGCTTGCAGCGTGGGCGGCGTGGTCCCGTCCAGGGTCCAGGCAAAGCGTTGGCGGCGACAATTCGGATCGCTCTTGCTCATCGGCTGACCCAGCGGCCAGCAGATCGCGGCCACGCCAACCTTCATCGGCACGGGTTGCACTGGCGCGACAATGCCGCGCTGGCTGTCGCGATTCACCAGCACATCGTGCACCTGCAGCATCAACGGCGCTGCCGACGCCAGCCCGAACTGCCCCGGCACCGGCGTGCCGTCGGGTCTGCCGATCCACACACCCACCAGAAAGCGCGGCCCGACGCCAATCGCCCAGGCGTCGCGAAAGCCATAGCTGGTGCCGGTCTTCCAGGCCAGTTGCGGACGCTGCACCAGTTCGGCGCGCGGGTCGATGTCCGGGCGCGACTGGCCACTGAGAATCCGCCGAATGATCCACGCTGCGCCCGGCGACATCATCCGCCGCTCGCGCAAGCGATCCTGCGGCTGCAAGCGCACGTCGGCACTGCGTCCGCCACGGGCGAAGGCGCTGTAGCCGGTCACCAGATCTTCCAGCCGACTGCCTGCGCCACCCAGAATCAGTGCAAGATTCGGCTCAGCCAGCGGCGGCAGGGTCAGCGGCACGCCGCCGTTGCGCAGTTCGGCGGCAAAGCGTTTCGGCCCATAGACTTCCAGCAACTGCACGGCAGGCAGGTTGAGCGACATCGATAACGCAGAACTGGCCGCCACCGGGCCGCCGAAACCGGTCGAGAAATTGCCCGGCCGGTAATCGCCATACCGGCGCGGCACGTCCTGCATCAGCGACTCGGAATGGATCAGCCCGGCGTCCATCGCCATGCCATACAGGAATGGCTTGAGCGTCGAACCCGGCGAGCGCAGCGCAGTGACCATGTCCACATGGCCGAAACGCTTGGCGTCGTTGATGTCCACCGAACCGACGTAGGCGCGTACCGCCATGGTCTCGGCCTCGACCACCAGAATGGCCGCCGAGGTGCGTTCCGGCAGGCGTGCACGCCAGCCCAGCAACAGGTCTTCCATGCGCCGTTGCAGGCTGGCATCCAGTGTGGTGCGGATCAGCGGCGGGCTATTGGCGCGGTTCAGACGCCGGGCCAGCAGCGGGGCGAGGCTCGGCTCCTGGCGCGGTGCCAGCCACAGCGGTTCTTCCAGCGCTTCATTCACGCTGCCTTGCGGCCACACCTGAAATTCGGCCAGACGCCTGAGCACCTTGTCCCGTGCGACCTGAGCCCGCAGCGGATGACGATCCGGGCGCAGACGACTCGGTGCCTGGGGCAATACTGCCAGCAGCGCCGCTTCAGCGCGTGTCAGGTTATGCGGGGATTTGCCCAGATACGCCCAGCTGGCAGCCGCCACACCTTGCAATGTGCCGCCGAACGGAGCGCGGTTGAGGTAGATACCGAGGATCTGGTCTTTCGACAGATGCCATTCCAGCTGCGCGGTGCGCCACAGCTGGCGCAGCTTGCCGAACAGCGTGCGCGAGTGCGGATCGAGCAAACGTGCGACCTGCATCGACAACGTGCTGCCGCCCGACACCACCCGTGCGCCGCTGACGTTCTGCCAGGTGGCGCGTACCAGCGCCAGCGGGTTCACGCCGGGATGGCTGTAGAACCAGCGATCCTCATAGGTCAGCAGAGCTTCGAGGTAATACGGCGACACCTGATCGTTGTTGACCGGATAGCGCCACACCCCATTGGCGTCGGCGAAGCGCCACAACGGCGTGCCGTCCTCGGCCAGCACTACGCGGGCCAGATCGTCCCTGGGCAGCGGCAGGGGCCAGATGCGATCGGCCAGCCAGAGCAGGACAACCAGCAACAACAGCGTGCACAGGGTCCAGCGCGCGGCTTTATAAAGACGCGAACGGGGCCGCGAGCCCGGTGCGGGCGTGCTGCTCAGGCGACGCTTGCGCATGAGGCGCAGAAGAAATTCAGGTTTCAATGCAAAGAGCCTTTATGATCCACGGAACCTGACACGGCTGGCGACAGCCAAAGTGCACAGATCAATTTATTCATGGCCCCAATCAGGATGGACATATGCAGGTAGAAGGCTTTTTTGAATGGCTCGGGCAGGCAATCGGCGCGGTCATCCGCTTTTTCGTCGACGGTCTGGCATGGTTGTTCAACGGGTTCACCCACGCGGGCGGCAACTTTGTCGACGGGCTGTCCCGTACGTTGGGCATGGACACCTCGCTGATCAGCATCGTGGCGCTGATCATCGGGCTGATGCTGCTGTACTCCGCCGTCCGGGCTTTCATGCGTGCGTCGATCATCCTGGGGATCATCTGGCTGGCACTGGGCCTGTGGCTGTTGAGCTGGATCATTCACTGATTCAACCCACCTTCCATCGGCTGACGTGCCCCTGAACAAGCGGGCACGTACTGCGGATCACTTGCCCTTCACGACCATCTGCGCAGGCGCATCACCCAGAGCCTGCCAGTTCGGACGATACATCGACTCCACCTGCGGCGGCGGAACACGATACGTGCCAGGCGTCACCGCGCGCGCCAGATACAGCAAGTGCACGCTGGTGCCACTGTTGATATCCAGCGCTGCGACGTAACGATCGCCACGGTATTCCTGGTGCTTGATGCCCGCGTTTTCCATCGACTCGCGAAGGGTCTTAACCTCTTCACTGGCGTCAGCCAGACTGGCCGAACTTTGCGCCAGGTTCTGGTTTTCCAGCTCAAGACCGGCTGGCAGCAAGTCCACGACCAGTGCGTCCGGGACCCGCTGACGGGCACTGACTTCCAGGTGCACCAGAACCAGTTGCCCGGTTTTCAGTGCGCCGACATTCAGCGGCGCGCCGCTGAGGCTCAGGTACTCACGACGGATGCCGAGGTTCTCGCCACCGGCAACCGGTGCCTGCGTTGGATAACCCGAAACAGTCAGTTGCTGATAAAGCGGATCGCTGCTTTCGTTGTGGACTGACAGCGGCGACGTGAGCAGTGGGCCGTCGAGTTTCAGGGCTGGCTGTTTATTGCTCAGATCACGCCCTTCAGTACCGCTGGTGAGCTTCGCTGTCCAGTCCTTGTCTGGCTTGTTCAGCAGGTTGCGACCGGCGAGGAACAGCGAGTTGCTTTCCTGAGTCGACAGATAACCGTTGGCGGCGACTTCATCGGCCAGCGTAAACAGGCGTTCATCGCGCTTGTCCTTGGCCAGGTCGTTCTCTTCCAGCAGTGCCAGAATCAGCGCCTGATCACGCAGCGAGCTGCCGTAGTCGGCCAGCCATTCGTTCTTGCGACTGATGGCCAGACCCGCCGTCAGCGCCAGATCGGCACGCGGCTTGTCGCCCATCTTCTCCAGCGCGACGGCCAGTTGCACCAGCGGCAGGCCGGAACGGGCATCGCTGCGGCGATCGAACAGGCTGCGCAGGGCGGCCAGCGGCGCCTGCTGACTGCGCGACAGTACCAGACCGGCATAGGCCTGAACCGCGAAGCGGGTGTGCTCGGCGTTCTGGCTGTAGTTGACCTGAATCTGGCCGGCGTCCTGCAAGTAGCGCAGCAGGCGTTCGTTGGCTTTCTTCAGCGAGTCTGGCGGTACGGCAAAGCCCTGATCACGCGCACGCAACAGGAAGTCGGTGACATAGGCGGTCAGCCAGTATTCCTCTTCACTGTCCGAGCCCCACAGACCGAAACTGCCGTTGTAACGCTGCATGCCCAGCAGGCGTTCGATACCGATCTCGACCTTGCGCTTGCGTTCGGCATCCGGCTCGCCCTTCAGGCCCAGACGCTTGAGCGTTGCGGCGTCAGCGTACAGCGACGGGTACAGGCCGCTCGCGGTCTGCTCCAGGCAGCCATAAGGATAGGCTTTGAGCGCACGAATCTGTTCGCCCAGGTTCAGCGGCGGACGGCTCGACAGCGACAGCATGGCTTCGCGGCCCGCCGGTTCAAAGGCTTCCAGCGCGCCCTCCGGCAGGCTCCACGGCTGATCGTTCAGGGTTGCCCGGTAATGCTTGAGCAGAGCCGGGTAGGCCGGACGCACACCGACGGTCCATTCACGGGAGAATGCAGGCAGGTTTTCGCCCGGCAGGTTCAGGCCTTCGACCTGCACTTTGATCTTGCCCTGACCCAGGCCGCCTTGCGCCAACACCGGTATTTTCAGGGTGACGCGCTGGCCTTGCTTGAGTTGCAGCGACTTGAGCTGATCGCCGCCGGGAATGCTCAACTGGCCTTCGGCGCTGACCTTGACGTCCAGCTTCTGAGCCGTGCCCGACAGGTTGGAGACGTCCAGTGCCACGTTGGTCTGGTCACCACCCGCCAGGAAACGCGGCGTCGACAGCTCGGCAATGATGGGCGCTGCGACCACGGTTTTCGCTTCGGCCATGCCGTAGCGGTCTTCGGTCCAGGCCTGCGCCATGATGCGCAGTTCGCCGTTGAAGTCCGGAATGTCTACGCTGACTTCGCCTTCACCGGCGTCGTTCAGGGTCACCGGCGCACTTTGCAGGGCCACGATCGTGACGCTGGTGTCAGGACGTTTGCCGCCCTTGGCCAGGGCGTCACCACCAAAGGCGAGGCTGGCCACACGGCCCTGACCGGCTTCGATCAACTGGCCGTAGATGTCCAGTTGGTCTGCGCCGTATTCCTTGCGACCAAACAGGCTGGCGAACGGATCCGGGGTTGCGTAACTGGTGATGTTGAGGATGCCGACGTCCACGGCCGAGACCAGCACGCGTACCTGTTTGGGCACGCTGCCATCGGCGTTTTTCGCGGCAACCTTGAGTTTGAGCGGTTGTTTGGGACGCATCTTCTCCGGCGCAGTAACGGTCAATGCCAGCTTGCGTTGCGAGCGGTCCAGCGGCAGGTGCAGAACGCCTACAGCGCGCTTGGGCGTGACGTTAGCCTTGCGCTCGCCGGGACGTACCACCAGTGCCGTCACGTACAGGTCGTGACGCGCCCATTGCTTGTCCAGTGGAATGTCGAACGATTTGCCTTCGACCGGCACGTCGATTTCCTTCCACCACAGCGGGCCTTCACTGGATTCGACCAGCAGATAGCCTTTGCCTGCGGCAGGAGGCGTTACTGTGATTTTGGCGGTGTCGCCGTCGTTGTAAGCGGGCTTGTCCAGCGCGAGCTTGACCTGATCCGGTCTGACCGCGCCGCCGTCAGTGTTGTCCTGCCAGCGGTAACCGGCCCAGAAACGCATGCTGCTGACCATGCCAGTGGATGGGTCTTCCACTTCGACGCGATACGGGCCCCACTCGACCGGGAAGCTGATTTTGGCCGTGGAGTCCTTTTTGAGGCTGACGGTTTCTTCGTTCAGGTTGAGGAATTTCTCGTTGAAGTGGTAGCTCCAGCCATCGTCGGCCGAGTAGTTCCAGTAGTAGTCGCGGCGTTCGCGAATCAGGCGCACTTTGACGTTGTCGGCCGCCAGCTTGTTGCCTGCGGCGTCTGCCATGACGATTTCGAACTCGGCCGGACCGTCGCCGTCGGTCTGCGCTTCGCCTTTGCCGGCTTGCTCGTCGTATTCATCACCACCGGTGCTGCTGCCGAACAACGCACGTACGCCGGGCAACTGCTCGGCAGGCCAGATCGGCTGCACCAGGCGGCGAGTAATCGGACGGCCGCCGGATTCCTGCAGGCTGGCTTGCAGAATCAGTTGCAACGGGGATTTGGCTTCAGCCCATTTGGTTTCAACCTCCAGGGTCGTCTGGCCATTGGGGTCGAGGGTGACAGGCTCCAGATCGACGTCGTGCTTGAGGTCTTCCTCGGTGATGGAGCCGAACTGGTAGCCCGGCAGTTTCGGCACCGCTTCGCGCAGGGGGCGCACGTACACCTGACCGGTCAGGGTGTTGCCCGACGCGGGGGCGCCATAGAGGTAGCGTCCGGTGATGTCGAACTGCGGGTTATCGGCAGGCGCGACGGGTTCATCGCTGCCCTTGAGTTCCAGCGCCAGACGTTCCGGCAGGAAGTCCTCGACCTTGAATTCGTAGAGTTGCGGCTTGCCGTCACCCAGGTCGAACACCAACTGCCAGCGTCCGGTCGGGGCTTCGTCAGCGAGCGGCAGTTGATACTGGTAGAAGCCATCCTTGTCGGCTTCCCAGACGAACTTGCGGCTGACCTGGTCGTCAGGGCGGCGCACTTCGACGGTGATCGGCTGCGGCTTGACGTTCTTGCCGTCGCTGTCGCGCAGCAGGCCGTTGAGCAATACGGTTTCGCCAGGACGATACAGGTCGCGCGGGCCGAAGATGAAGAATTGCAGCGGGTGAGCCTGCGGGCCGGAAATGTCGAACTCGGCCAGGTCCAGCGCCGAGCTGTTCAGGCGCAGCATGCTGGTCTGTTCATCCTTGTGCGCCAGCACCACTGCGGCCTTGGCAGGCAACGGCAGTTGCAGGTGGCCGTCGCTCTCGGTCTTGCCTTGGGCCACGACCTTGCCGTTGTCATCGTAGACCTCGACGTTCACGCCATCGATGGCCTTGCCACCTTCCAGCGCCTGAGTGAACACATCCAGACGATTGCTGTAGCGGTGCACCGACAGCCCGATGTCACTGAGCGTGAACAGGGTCGCAGGTTGTGAATAACTGTAAGTGCCCGAGGCACGCATCACTGCCAGATAAACCCCTGGCTGTTGCAGGGCCTTGATTCCGGCAATCGGCAGCAGCAAGGTTTCGCGGGTGTTGCGTGCAGGCTTGAGGTCGAAGCGCCCGCCGTAGACCAGATCGGCCATGGGCAACAGCTCTTCGGAACCGTAACTGGACAGGCTCGACGCGCCATCCCATTGGGCGAGGAAGCTGGGCATCGAGTCGGGTTTGACGCGAAAGAATTCGACATCGACCTTGTCGACGTTCAGTGCGATCACCGGCAGGCCCTCGGCCAGACGGGTCGGCAGCAGGCTGCCACGGCTGGCAAAACCCACGGACGGCTGCAGGTCGCGGGTTTCCAGACGGCTGATGAACTCAGCCGCGAGCTTGGCCTTGTTGACGGCCAGCAATCCGGCATCGACGGTCAGGACCAGTTTGCGTTGCGGTTCCAGATGGCGCAGACGCAGCTCCATCAGGTTGTCGGACAGCTCCCATGCGCCATCGACCTTGCCGTTCTTGCTGTCCACCAGGTGCAGCTTCTCGCCGAATTTCTGTTCCGGGTCCAGCGGCACGGAAAAACTCACCGACAGGGTGCTGGCACCATCGACCTGGATCTCAGAGACGTCGATGACCGTCAGCTCGCGGCCTGCATAGCGCTTGCTCAGCGCTGCAATGTCGACTGCCGGCTTGGGCTTTGTCTCGGTCGCCGTCTGAGTGGCCGGTGCCGCTGCGGGCGCAGGCTTTTGCGAGGTGGAAGAATCACAGGCGCTCAGCAGCGCAAGCGCGCAAGCCAAAAACAGTCCTTTGTTGAACATTTGGGCACTCATCGACGGCATTGGAGAAGGGGCTGTAACGGGGGAGACTATATAGCAGTCAGGGTTACAATTATTACGAAGCGCGCGAATAGACCTTCGGATTGAGACTTTGTTCGCAGCCGGACGTGTAATGGCTCATTGAGAGGATGATCGAGCCCATCACTCTTTGTTCATTGCTCATACGCAAGCCCGTTGAAGACACTCTATTTTTTGCGGGAGGTGCCGCTGCCTGTTCGGGGCTGCGCTGTCTCGCGGCAAACTCGGGACTGTGGGAGGCGGCTTGCCGGCGATGAAGCCCGCACGATTTATCAGAAAATCGCTATCATCAGTCATCGCGGACTGGGCGGCGTTCCGGTTGTCCTGGAAAGGGGCGGTACATCCGATGAAGATGCAGTGCAAGAGCGACTGCATTCGCGGACAAGTCCGCTCCTACGACCCCGAAGTGAACTAAATACTTAAATACTGTAGGAGCGGACTTGTCCGCGAAAAGGCCAGTGCAGCCGACACATGTTCAGCCGCTGAACTGCAGCTTTTCGCCCATAAACAAAACCTGCGTTGATTCAGGGGAATGTGCAGACCTTCAGTCGGCAAACCCTCGCAGGGCTCGCTACAATGCCCGCCTTCCCGGGAGTCCTCATGTCCAGTTTGCTCAGCGATTGGCGTCATCGCCCCACTCATCGTCGTGTCTGGGCGCTGGCTGCGCCGATGATTCTTTCGAACATTTCCGTGCCACTGGTTGCGCTGGTCGACAGTGCGGTGATCGGTCATCTGCCGCATGCGCATCAACTGGGCGCGGTGGCGGTGGGCGCGACCTTGTATACGTTTCTGGCCTGGGCCATGGGCTTTCTGCGCATGGGCACCACCGGTTTTGCTGCGCAGGCAGCGGGGCGTTCCGATGGCGCGGTGCTGCGCCAGATCCTGTTGCAAGGCCTGCTACTGGCAGCAGGGCTGGCGCTGATGCTGGGTGTGATCGCTGTGCCGTTCAGCCAGCTGGCGCTGAGCCTGATGCAGCCGTCGGCCGACCTGCAGCAGATGACGCTGGATTTCTTTCATACCCGATTGTTCGGCCTGCCCGCCGCGCTCGCCACCTATGCGCTGGTGGGCTGGTTTCTCGGCACGCAAAATGCGCGGGCACCCCTGGCGATTCTGCTGACCACCAACCTGGTCAACATCGCGCTCAATCTTTGGTTCGTGATCGGTCTGGACTGGGGCGTGGTGGGCTCTGCACGGGCCTCGGTGCTGGCGGAATGGACCGGCGTGCTGCTCGGTCTGGTCCTGGCGAACAAGACGCTGCGTGACTGGCCGGGTCAGATCGTCTGGGCGGCATTGAGGCTGTGGAGCAACTGGCGGCCGCTGCTGGCGGTCAATCGCGACATCTTTCTACGCACGCTGGCGCTGCAATCGGTGATGTTTCTGATCACCGTGCAGGGCGCTCGGCTGGGTGATGCGACGGTCGCCGCCAATGCGCTGCTGCTCAACGGCCTGCTGCTGACCTCCCACGCGCTGGACGGGCTGGCGCATGCGGTGGAGGCTCTGTGTGGGCATGCCATCGGTGCGCGTGACCGGGCGACCTTGCGGCGCTCACTGGTGGTCGCCGCAGGCTGGTCGCTGATTGCCAGCGTCGGGTTCGCGCTGCTGTTTCTGGTGGGCGGTCACTGGTTCATTCGTTTACAGACTGACATCCCGGACGTGCGTGACACGGCGATGATTTATTTGCCTTATCTGGCGCTGATGCCGCTGCTTGCGGTCTGGAGCTACCTGCTCGACGGGCTGTTCATCGGCGCAACCCGTGCCCGCGAGATGCGCAACGCCATGCTGATCAGCGCAGCCGCCATCGCGCCAGTCGCGTATCTGGCCGCCAGCCACGATAACCATGCGTTATGGCTGACCTTTCTGGCGTTCACCCTGTTGCGCGGCATCAGCCTGGGCACCATCGCCTGGCGTCTGACGCGCAAGGATGGCTGGTTCGTTCACTGAGCCGCGGGCTGCGCGCCGGCCACAGCAGAGGGTGCGCGAGGCGGGTTGACGAACAGCACGACCTCATCAAGCACCGGAGCCAGGCTGCGCAAGGGTCTGGCAAACGCACCGATCAGCGTGCCGTGATTGGTGCGCGAGAAATAGCGTTCGCGGACCTGAACGCCGTCATCGCGCAAGCGCGTGGCCAGGCCTCCTGTGTTGCGCACCGGATTGACCAGCGAATCATCGTCCGAAGCCATCAGCAAGGCGCGTGGCGCCCCCGCGCTGACATGGTTGATGGGCTGCGAGTCAGGCGGTGAATTGGGGAAGAAGAACACCGGTTTGACGTCGGCATTCTTGATCGGCAGAAAATCGTAAGGGCCGGCCAGGCCGATCCAGCCACTGAGGATGGCGGGCGACAAGCCTTCCCGCGCCAGCCAGCGCGCGTCGAGTGCGAGCATTGAGGCGTTGTAGGCCCCCGAACTGTGGCCCATTACGTACAGGCGATGCGTATCGCCGCCAAAAGCCGCTGCGTTCCGATAGACCCACGCCAGTGCTTTGGCTGAATCTTCCAGAAAGCTTGGGTAGCGGACTTGAGGGTACAGTCGGTAGTCGGCGATGATCACCACGATACCCTTGGCGGCGAGCGATTCTCCGACAAAGTCATAATCGCTGCGTGAGCCACTGTTCCAGCTTCCGCCGTAGAAAAACACCACGACGGGCGCCTGAGCGACTTTCGTTTTGGGGGTGTAAACGTCCAGCCGGTTGCGCGGGTCGGGGCCGTATGCGAGCCCCGAAACCTTGTCGACCGTGCTGGTGGGCGTCAATGCGTTGAGCAGCTTCAAGGCAGAGCAACCCGACAGGAATGCCAACAGGGCTGTCGTCATCAGTGTCAGGCATATCGTTCGGATCATGGTTACGCTCGATTGAAGTACGCGGGGCTGGACCAGGGCTGAAAACGTCATGCGCAGCGGCACAGGTCGTGGCCGTATTGCACCGCTACGTCAGCCCGCGTCATCCGGATCACCCCATGTGTCCAGATCGACCTCGGGCAGTTGAGTATCCAGAACGATACGCGGGCTGACCACGCTCACCCCGTCTGCATCGAACCTCACCTGGCTGTCGCCTACTTCGAACACAAGATGGCAGCCTTGTTCGATACACATTCGCGAACCGTCGTCCACATACAGCCTGTTGCCGTCACCCATGACGGCCTGCCAGTCGAGTCGCATTTTGAAGCGTTCGGCGACGGCCTGATCGGGGTCCTGCGTTTGCAGAATGGGCGAGGTCGGCGAGTCGCCATGCAGCGTTGCGATGATCCAGGGGCTGTCCAGATCGCCCTTGTCGAAGGCGACCACCACCTCCTTGCCGCCGACGCAATGCAGGTTCAGGTCCGGCAAAACCGGCAGCCAGCAGGCGGCCTGTCGATCACCCGGCTGCGCCCACTCGAACTGCACCTGCACGCGTCCGCTCGCGTCCAGGTCGCTTCGTTGGCCTGCCGGTCCCACGATCCAGGCGCGTTGCAACCCGGCTACGTGTCGGGATGTGTAGGGGGGATTGAAGCCCACTTCCCACGGGATGGCCTGAAACCGGTTCCGGTAGGCGCTTTTGGTCGGGCGATCGCTGGCCGCGCGGCCGTCGAAGTGATGCTGGACCTGCGTCACCAGCCATAAGTGGTTCCAGTCCCGTTCGGGATGGCCGGCCAAGGGCAGCAATAAACCAGCGGTCACACTGAGCAGGTCGCTTTCACCTCGTGCCCGTTGCTGGCTGCGACTGCCGGGGACGTCGTCTGCGTCCTGCGTCACGGCAAAACCCGTTACGCCGGATGTCTGCCCGGACGGCGACCATGGTGCAATAGGTGCGCGGGGAAGGCTTCGCAGCCCCTCACTGAACACCAGTTGGTGACTGCGACGGGTGTGCCTGAAGTGATAGTGGATGCCTTCCTCTGCGCACAGCCGATGCACCAGTTGCAGATCGGATTCGTTGTGCTGAAAGCAGGTCTCGCGCCGTTGGCATTCTTTGGCGAGGTCGAAGCGGTAGCGCTCCTTGAGGCCGTGCTCTCTAAGCACGCGGGCAATAATCTGCGTAGCGCTCATGCGCTGAAATACCCGCTGGTTGTAGCGCAGGTCCAGGCAGGCCAGCCGCGGGCCGACGGTCAATCGATAGCACGCAGGCCCTGGCCGGTAGTGCGCGCGTGTCGCGCCTTGAATCTGTCCGTGAAAACCCTGCGGGCCGCCGTTCAGACTCAGGAAGGCGGGCTTGAACATCAGGCTGCCAAGGTCGATCTCATCGCCGCTGACCAGCAGGTCGAAGAGATAGGGCTCGCTGATGGCTTCGGTTGCACTGAAGGACAGCACGCTGAAATGTCGACGCAGGCGTGCGATCTCCAGACGAAAGAAGGGCTCGCTGGCGGGTTGTGGCATGGGTAATTCTCGACCGGAAATGCGGGCGGCGATTCTGGCGGAGAAGACGGATGGATAAAGTGTCGGGGTGCTGAAAAGGAAGTTGCCTACAAGGGGAGTAGGTCATGCCTTACGCTGATCGTGCCCATCATGACGATGGGCACGATCAGCGCCTGGATCAAGACGACAGGTAGGAAGAGCGCGTCAGTCCCAGACGCAGGGCGTCGAGGAAGTAGGTGCGTTCGCGCGGGGTGATCTTGGCGCTGGCGACCTTGTCCCGGTAATGGGTCATCAGTTCTTCCGGCGACAAGTGCACGTAGCGCAGCATGTCTTCGATGGTGTCGTGAGTCTCGATGCCGGCGTGGTAAACCGTACCGTCCGGATTCTGGTAGATGTTGACCGAATCGGTGTCACCGAACAGGTTGTGCATGTCGCCGAGAATTTCCTGATACGCGCCGACCAGGAAGATCCCCAGCAGGTAGTCCTCGCCCTCGTTCAGCGGATGGACCGGCATGCTGGTCTCAATGCTCTGCTCGTCGACATACTGCTTGATCTTGCCGTCGGAGTCGCAGGTCAGGTCCTGAAGCACGGCGCGGCGTACCGGCTCTTCGCCCAGACGATGCAATGGCAAGATCGGCAGCACCTGGCCGATGGCCCAGGTGTCCGGCAGGCTCTGGAACACCGAGAAGTTGCAGATGTACTTGTCGGCCAGCTTGTCGTTGAGTTCGTCCAGCACTTGACGGTGTGAGCGCTGACGCGCTTTCAACGAGTTGTGCAGGCGGCGGCAGACCGCGAAATAGCACTGCTCGCCCAAGGCTTTCTGCGCCAGGGTGATCTTGCCGTCGGCGTACTGGGTGGCGATGTCGCTCATGTAGTGCGTTGCGCGCCAGTAGGTTTCGGTGACCATCTCGATGTCGGTCGGACCCAGCAGGTCTACCAGCCATTGCACGGTTTCCGGCAGGCTTTCCTTGTCGGCGATTTCAGGCACTTCGTCGTTGTGTTTCTCGACGTCGGTCACCTGCACCACCAGCATGGCGTGGTGAGCGGTCAGCGAGCGGCCGCTTTCCGAGAAAATGTGCGGATGCGGCAGGCCCTGCGCGTCGCAGAATTCCTTGAGCATGCCGACCACGACACCGGCGTAGTCGTCCATGTCGTAGTTGATCGAGCTGGCGTTACGCGAGTGGGTACCGTCGTAATCCACACCCAGCCCGCCACCGACGTCAATGTGATCGACGGGCAGGCCGAGGTTGCGCAGCTCGCCGTAATAGCGGATCGCTTCCTTGAAACCGTGCTGATAGTCGGCCAGGTTGGCGATCTGCGAGCCCATGTGGAAGTGCAACAGACGAATGCCCTGATCCAGACCGGCTTTGCGGAAACGCTCGACCACCGACAGCAGTTGCGCGGCCGACAGACCGAACTTGGATTTCTCGCCACCGGTATCTGCCCATTTGCTCGATGCCAGGGACGACAGGCGCACACGCAGGCCGACCTGAGGTGCGACCTTCAGCTCGGCCGCTTCTTCGATCACCAGTTCGACTTCGGATTCTTTCTCGATGACGATGAAAACGTTATGGCCCAGCTTCTGGCCCATCAGCGCCAGACGGATGAACTCGCGGTCCTTGTAACCGTTGCAGACGATGGTGCCGCCTTTTGGTGCCAGCGCCAGCACGGCCATCAGCTCGGGCTTGGAGCCCGCTTCCAGACCGATGGAGACGTTCTGCGTGGCGATGATGTTCTCGACCACCGCTTCCTGCTGGTTGACCTTGATCGGGTAGAGCGCGGTGTACTGGCTCTGGTATTCCAGTCGGGCAATGTTGCTGTCGAACGCCCCCGTCAACTGGCGGACCCGGTCCTGCAGAATGTCAGGGAAACGTACCAGCAACGGCAGGGAAAGACCGCTCTTGCGCAAGTCTTCGACCTGCTCGTAAAGATCGATAGGCGAGCTGCCAGCCCCGTTGGGACGAACTTCAACGCGCCCGGCTTCATTGATCGCAAAATAACCTGCACCCCAATGGCGAATGCCATAAACGCTGCGGCTGTCCGCAACGGTCCATTGGCTGCCATCGTCTTTGCGTGTACGTCGTACGGACATCGAAGTCCCCTATAAAGAAGTCATAGCGCCAGCTCGTAGCCAGCTGGGCGCAGTGTAAAGAGTGTAGGTGACGGTTTTGATGCGCTTTCAGCCGCCGGATTTTTTGGCCTTGAAGCCTTTCTTGATCAATTCGGCCAGCAGCAGTTCGACATGATCGCCTTGAATCTCGATCACCCCGTCCTTGAGCGCGCCGCCTGTACCGCAGCGCTGCTTGAGCGCCTTGGCCAGTTCCTTGAGCGCGTCTTCTGCCAAGGGCACGCCGGTAATGGTGGTGACGGTCTTGCCGCCGCGGCCCTTGCTCTCGCGACGAACGCGGGCGATGCCATCCCCTTCTGGAATGGCGGTCTGCTTGCAGGTGCACTGATCGACGGGTTGGCGACAGTCGGGGCAGTGACGCCCTGAGTCGGTTGAAAATACCAGGCCACCCAGGGCGGCGAAGGAAGCGGCTTTTTTAGCCACGCGAAATCCTCTTGTTGAGGACTGAAGATGGGCCGGGCTTGTTTAAACCATCGACCGCGAAGCCCCACTCTGGCAGGGGCAGCGCTACCGGGACGGCAAGGCCGGCCCGCTTTAAAAGGTCGCGCAGTGTAACGACAAAAGAGCCCGTTGCTAAGGGGTTCAATGCGCCAATTTACTGAACATTTGCGACCCGCCCGAGGTAGCGTTTCAGGGCTGCCAGCGAGTCAGGGCAATAGGGTTGTTGTTCGGTCTGGCGCAGCACCTCTGCGACGGGCAAGAAGTGCGCTTCCATCACCTCTTCCGGTTGCAGGCTCAAGACGCCATCCCAGATAGCAGAGAACACCGCGCACCAGATCCGGTTGCCCGGTTGGTCGAAGAGAAACCGCTCATGCGCCTGCAATGTCACGCCGTGCACGCCCAGTTCTTCTTCCAGCTCGCGGGCGGCGGATTCAGCGTAGGTTTCATCAGCCTGCACCATGCCGCCTGCGGCAACGTCCCAGTAACCGGGATAGATAGCCTTGCTGAGCGTGCGACGGTGCACGCACAGCTCGCCGGCGGAGTTGAACAGCAGAATGTACGTGCCACGCCCGATCAGCCCGCGCTCGCGCAGTTCGGCGCGCGGCAGCGCACCCACTAGCGTGTCGTGCTCATCGACCCAGGCGATCACCTCGGCGTCCGAGGCGGCGCGGTGCGCGGCCTCGTGGGAAGAGATCGACATCAGCCCTGGTTCAACAACTGACGAAGATCAATAACCGCCGCGTTGGCCCGCGAGATGTAATTGGCCATGACCAGCGAGTGGTTGGCGAACACACCGAACGGGCTGCCGTTGAGAATCATCGGGCTCCATAGCGGCTCTTGCGAGGCCTCAAGCTCACGAATGATCTGGCGCACGCTGACCGTGGCGTTCTTTTTGGCCAGTACGTCGGCGAAGTCCACTTCGATGGCGCGCAGCAGATGAGACAGTGCCCAGGCCTGACCGCGTGCTTCGTAGAAGACGTTATCCACTTCCAGCCATGGAGTTTCGACGATTTCTTCGTCTACCTGTGGTACTTCACCCGGCTTGACCGACGCAATGGCTTCTGTTTTCAGGGTGCTGTTGAGCTTGACCCGGCCAACGCTGGCCGACAGACGCTGCGACAACGAACCCAAACGGGTACCGACATCGCCCAGCCAGTTGTTCAGGTTGTCAGCACGTGCGTAGAACAGCGCGCCTTTCTGGTTCGGGTCGGACAGACGTGCCTGATAGCGGCTCAGTGAGTTGATGCCCTCAGCGTATTGCGATTCGCTGGACGGCAATATCCAGCTGCGGTTGTTGAAGTTGAACAGCGGCTCGGCACGGGCCAGATCACCGTCTTCAGCCGACTGCGACTGTGAGCGGGCGAAGTCCTTGCGCAGCGCACGACTCAGGTCTCGTACCTGGACCAGCACGCCGTATTCCCAGCTCGGGATGTTGTCCAGCCACAGGCCCGGCGGCAGGCGGTCGTTGGAAAGGTAGCCGCCGCGCTTGTCCAGAAGGGTCTGGGTGACGCTTTTCAGGGTCTCGACGGTGGTGTAGCCGATGACCATCGGTTTGCCTTCGCGCTCGGCTGCAGCCTGGGCATTTTGCTGCACGGGAAACAGTGCAGGCTCCTTGCTCCAGTACCAGCCGACCACCAGGCAGACAAGCAGGTAGATCAAGACCAAGGCACCCAGCGCGCGGCTGTAGAACAGGCTGCCCAGATAGCCGCGTCGTTTGACCGATGCAGTGTCAGCGGTACGCTCACCCGCGCTGCCTGCGCGGTTCTTCCAATCCAGCATGGTAGGGTCCTTTCGATCTTGAGTTGAATGCTTCACGAGGCGTTCGACCGTAACCTTACCTCAAGGTGCAATGGACGAGCACGTACGGGCGGTTTTTTACCTATGATGCGAGGCTCTGTTGTTTTCTCACACAGGGCGGTCGCTCGGGAAATCCAGGATCGTGGGGGGATGAATTGCCGGTAATAGCCTTCATTCTGTCGATGGCAGTGCATCCGGGGAGCCCGGGTCGCAGGCATTATGTTTCCATTAAGGTTAATTATTTCAATAAGTTACGTAACTATTAAAGGTGCGATAGCAATACGCTATACATGCATAGTTATACGTAATGGCATAGCGCCATAGTTTTGTTGTCAAATAAGTGACTTACGGCACTCTGCTGTCGTATGGGAGGTGCTAGCATAGCGCCATTATCTGTACCGCTCAGCGACACTCACAGTAGCCTGAATATGACCGAGCCCGAAGATCCCAGCCGTGATCGTTTAAAGCAGCATTTTGCCCAACGGGTCATTCATCAAGCACGCCAGATACTGGAAACCTGGCAGCGGCTGCAAAAAGGCGAGTGGTCGGCCGGCGACATGGCTGAGTTGAAAGAGTCCACGCTGCGTCTGCTGCGCTTCGCGGAGCGGTTCGAGCAGGCCGAGCACATGGCGTTGGCGCAAGACATTGGTGAGGCTCTGGACGCTGTCGAGGCCAACCGGGGGCGTTTGAACAGCAGCGCCATCACTGAGCTCAACCGTCTGATGCAGCGTCTGTCCCGTACCGGCCTGCGCCAGGGCGACAGGCTGGAGCAGACCTCGCTGCCGCCGTTGCGCAAGCCGGTTTACATTGCGCTGCAGGACCATGAGCGTGCGGAGCGGCTAGCCAAGCAGCTGGAGTTTTTCGGGTTATCGGCGCTGTCGTTGCACAGCGTGTCTGAATTTCAGATGGCAATGACACAGCGTCATCCGGCCGCCATCGTCATGGATGTCGATTTCAGCGGACCTTCCCAAGGGCTGAAACTCGCGTCTCAGGCGCAGGAAGGTCTTGAGCAGAAGTTGCCGCTGTTGTTTTTCAGTCTTCATGAAACCGATACCCCGACCCGACTGGCCGCGGTGCGTGCCGGTGGGCAGGAGTTTCTGACCGGGACGCTGGAAGCCTCCAGCCTGCTGGAAAAAATCGAAGTGCTGACCTGCGTGGCGCAATACGAGCCCTACAAGGTGCTGATCATCGACGATTCCCGCGCTCAGGCCACGCACACCGAGCGTGTACTCAATGCGGCCGGTATCGTCACGCGCACCTTGCTCGACCCGATTCAGGCGATGCCCGAGCTGGCTGAGTTCCAGCCCGATCTGATCATTCTCGACATGTACATGCCCGGCTGCACGGGGACCGAGCTTGCCAAGGTCATCCGCCACAATGATCGCTACGTCAGCGTGCCAATCATTTACCTCTCTGCCGAAGACGATCAGGACAAGCAACTGGACGCCATGAGCGAAGGCGGGGATGACTTCCTGACCAAGCCGATCAAGCCGCGCCATCTGATCACCACCGTGCGCAACCGGGCCGCCAGGGCGCGCAACCTCAAGGCGCGGATGGTTCGTGACAGCCTGACCGGGCTGTATAACCACACGCATATTCTGCAGTTGCTGGAAGACTGCAGTTTTCGTTCGCGTCGCGAGGGCAAGCCATTGTGCTTTGCGATGCTTGATATCGACCACTTCAAGAAGGTCAACGACAGTCACGGGCACCCGATGGGTGACCGGGTGATCAAAAGCCTGGCGCTGTTTCTCAAGCAGCGGTTGCGCAAGACCGATTTCATCGGCCGTTACGGTGGCGAGGAATTTGCCATCGTGATGCCGGACACCGACATTCACAGTGCGCACAAAGTGCTGGAAGAGATCCGCCACCGCTTTGCAGAAATCCACTATCCCGCCCAGCCTGCGGATCTGTTCTGCACCTTCAGTGCGGGCGTGGTCTGTCTGGGTGCGCACGATGACAGCCTGACGCTGGCCTCTCACGCCGACAATGCGCTGTACCGTGCCAAGCACGCCGGTCGTAATCAGGTGCATTCGGCACTGGTCGAAGCGCCTTACCACGTCGTGTTGCCTGAAGTGCAGGTCTGATCTCAGTCCAGCGCCACGCGCGGCCTGGCGTTGAGTCTGCCGGGTGAAAACGCCAGCGCCAGTTGCGTACGGTTGTGCATGCGCGTCAGACGCAGGACCTGCGAGACGTACAGTTTGACAGTGTTTTCGGTGATGCCCAGTTCGCACGCGATCTGATAGTTGGTCTGCCCGGTGCTGACCAGCAACGCCACGTCCAGTTGGCGTGGAGAGAGCTTGGCGAAAGCGTCGGGCACCGGCTGAACATGATCTGTTTCGACAGCTGCGCTTTGGTCGGCCGCTGCCGATCCTCGCGCCTTATCCAGATTCTGATAGAGATCGTCGATGGACGCCGCCAGATACTGAAGCTTTTCGTTGAGCAGGCCCAGTTGTTGATGGTTGCTTTGCCGCTCGGCCAGCGCCTTGACCTGAGTCTGTACGCCTTCAAGCATTTCGTTCAGGTCGACAGGCTTCTGGTAGTAATCGGCGATGCCGGCTCGCAAGGCCTTGATCACATCTTTTTTCTCGGCCTTGCCGGTCAGCATGATTGCTTCGAACAGGTGCTTCCTGCCCCCGACGCGTTTCATCGTCTCAACCATTTCGATGCCGTCCATGCCCGGCATGTCCAGGTCGCACAGCACAATGCCGATGGCCTCATCCCGGGTGAAGTGTTCGATGGCTTCGCGACTGGAAAGGCTGGGTATGCATTGATATCCACTGCCTTCAAGGAACTCGCTGAGCTCTTCGACGATGAGCGGCTGGTCATCGACGACCAGAATTTTTACCGGTGAAAACGTGTTCACGCGCAACTCCCTGTCAGTGGACAATACTATAAAGACTGAGGCCAGAGTCCATTTCCCTAACTTCCGAGGACACTGAGCGATGAGGGTTCAACTCATGTCGGCGCTTGTATCGACTATCAGGATTTAACCTAGTCGTACTTTGTGATTATGTATATGGCTTTAAAGGTTTCGTCGATCAACGGATAAGTAGGCTCACGGCGACGAGGCCGATAAACAGGAACGGCGAAAAAGGATATTTATTTGTCATTCCCGGGCTCATCAGCAAGTAACGGCGCGTAAGTCTCTGGTTTAAAAGCGGCCATAGGTACTTGCCTGCCAGTGCCCATGCGGCCAAGGCGATTGCGGCGCCAATGAAGGTGCCCAGCAGGTGCAGGGTGTCGCTTGCCAGCGCCAGCGCCAGCAGTAATTTCACGTCTGCAGCCCCCAGCCTGCGCAGCGCATGGCCCGGCAGGGTCAGGGCCAGTGCGATCACGGCAGCCTGGCCTGCGTCATCGGGATGCGCGCCGAGCCATGTGTGCCCGGTGTACGCCAGAAATGCCAGAGCCAAGGCTGCAATGCCCAGTGTCAGCCAGTTGGAAATTTCTTTCTGTCGAGCGTCCTGTTCGGCGCAGACAGCAAACCATATGAGTAGGAAAAATAAATCCATCAGGTAAAAAACATCCTCATTCCTTGAAAGAAACTATGCTGACTTAATGCAGTGACTGTCAGGGTAGACGTTGATATGGCAACAGCCCCGCCTCTTTCTTCGCCCCGCAGACAACGGGGCGCTGCCGCTATCGAGTTTGCGGCGGTATTCGTCATGTTCTTCGCCGTGTTCTACGGCGCTGTGAGTTACAGCCTGCCGCTGCTGATGCTGCAGTCTTTCAACGCCGCAGCGAGTGAGGCGGTGCGGCGCAGCGTAGCGCTCAGCCCCTCGGTGACCAACTACAACCAATTGATCGTGACTCAGGCCGAGAGCGTGGTCATGAACCAGCTGTCCTGGATACCCGCATCGCTCGGATTCAGCAGCACCCACGTGCGCGTGACCTACACGGCCGGTGTGCTGACCGCCAACATCAGTTATCCCAAATCCAGACTGGCCCAGGTCCTGCCGTTTCTGACCTTGCCCGGTATCGGTGAAATACCGCGCCTGCCCACTCATCTCTCTGCCCAAGCGAGCCTGCAACTTGTCCCTTGATAAAAGCCGTTTGAGTCGCTGGCTGGGCCGTGCCGAAGCGCCCCCCGTGCAGCAGACCGTGTTCGTTGCAACCGAACCAGACCCTATCGGTGCCGACCTGTACCTGCTGCTGGATGATGACGGGCGTGTGCAAAGCGTCAGTCCTCACCTGGCTTTGCGGCTTGGCATCGCGGCCCCGATGGTCGCCACTCAGCGTTTGATGAGCCTGCTGTTGCCCAACAGCGCGCTGGTGATCGAAGGTATTCCGCGTGACTGGTTGGGACACATGCTCGACCTGGACTTCAAGAGTGCCGATGCTCATACCTTGCATGCGCGTGGCTGGGTACAGGCGCGCGGCAAGGACTGGTTGCTGCAGTTGCTGGATATCAGCGATTTGATGGAGGAGGCCAGCGCAGCGCGCAGCCGTCAGCATTGCCTGCGTGTGGCCGGGCAGATAGCAGAACGGGTGCGCGTGTGCCATGTCGACCGCCTCAAGGCCGTGGTATCGGAACAGCTCGAAGAGCTGGCGCAGCACTGGCACATACCCTGTGTCGCGCTGGTCTTGCCCGCGCCCGGCGGTGTCGGCTGGCAGGTCTACTGCCAGTACAACGCCCACACGGCACCGGAACTGTGGCAGGCCGGACAGCGTCTGGGCGCTGGGCTGGACACGCTTAACGCCAACACCACTCATCAGTTGTCGTTCGGCACGGGTTCGATATCCGGTCCGCTGCAAAGCGCATTTGGCAACGCCGACGGCTTTTTGATGCCCCACAGCCGCGAAGGTGTGGCCAGAGCCTGGTTGCTGTTCGGTTTCTACGACGCGCGCCAGCAGGCGCCTGACCTGGGGGAGCGGGAATGGCTGAACCTGTGTTCGGCGCTGGCCGGGCCGGTGCTGTTCAGGCTGTCGGAGCAGCACAACCGCCACCACGTCGAGCGTCTGGCGGTGCTTCAGGATCTGCTCGGCACTGGCTGGTGGGAGTTGTTGCCTGGCAGTGACGAGATACTGCTGGCACCGCAACTGGCGCGCAGCCTGCGTCTGGCTGATCGGGTGGAGAGCTTGCCGCGTCAGGACTGGCTGGCGCTGATTCATCCTGCCGACCGTCAGGAGCTGGCCAGTCGTCTGGCGCAGTTGCGCGACAAAGGCACACCGATGCTGTTCTGCGTGCGTCTGGCGCAGGCCGATCCGACGCAGCAAACCCTCTGGTTCCGGATTCAGGGCCAGGCGCTGATCAGCGGTCAGGTGCAGCGCGTGCTGGGTTTCATGCTGGATGTCAGCGATATCAAGAATCAGGAAACCGATGCCGCCGCCGCACATGCGCGGCTGGACAACCTGATCGCCAGCTCACCTGCCGTGATCTATGTGCAGCGCTACGATCAGGGCAATCTGGAGCCGACCTTTTTCAGTGACAGCCTTACACCCTTGCTGGGCTGGACGCTGGCCGAGTGCATCGAAGGCCAGCTGGCTGAATACATCCACCCGCAGGACCGCGACATCTGGTTCGAGCGCAACCGGCAGCTGCTGCGCGAAGGCTTTGTCAGCCGCCGTTATCGACTGCGCGGCAAGGACGGCAGTTACCACTGGCTGCTCGATGAGGCCCGTTTGCTGCGTGACGACCTCGGCATGCCGGTGGAGGCCGTCGGTCTGTGGCTTGATGTGACCGAAGCCACGCTGGCGGCCGAGCAGGTGCGCAAGAGCGAGGAGCGCTACCGGATTCTGGTCGAGGATTCGCCCGCGATGATCTGCCGTTATACCCCGGACCTGGTGCTCAGCTTTGGCAACAGACCACTGGCCAACTACATGGAGTGCACGCCGGAGCAACTGACGGGCATCAATCTGGGCGACTGGCTGTCGGATGAGCAACGTGAGGCGTTCCTTCGCCGTATCAGCCAGCTCACACCCGAAAACCCGATGAGCACTGAAGAAATCTGCATCGAACTGCCCGGCCGCGAATACGCCTGGTGGGTCTGGGCCGACCGTGGCGTGTTCGACGAACAGGGCAGGCTGGTCGAGATTCAGGCGGTAGGCCGTGACAACACCGACGTACGGCGCTCACGGATGCAATTGAACCAGAGCGCCAAAATGGCGACGCTGGGCGAAATGTCGACCGGTTTGGCCCATGAGATCAATCAGCCGCTCAACGTCATGCGCATGGCGGTGGTCAATGTCCTCAAGCGGCTGGGCAGGGGCGATGTCGATATTGAGTACCTCACCGAAAAACTCAACCGCATCGACGCCCAGGTACAACGTGCCGCGCGGGTGGTGGATCACATGCGGGTCTTCGGTCGTCGTTCCGAAATCGAGGAGCAGCTGTTCAACCCCGCCCAGGCAGTGGAAGGCACGCTTTCAATGCTGTCCGAAGGCATGAAGGGTAAGGGTGTGCAGTTGCGTGTCGGCGAGATGGGCGAGCCGGTGCAGGTGCGCGGGCATATGGATCAGCTGGAACAAGTGCTGATCAACCTGATGGTCAACGCCCGCGATGCGCTTCTGTCGCGTCGCGAGAAGGATCGCGATTTCGAGCCCTGGATCGGCGTCGAGGTCGAGCGTGACGAAAACATCATCCGCCTGAGCGTGCAGGACAACGGCGGCGGTATCGATCCACGTCTGCTGGAGCGGATTTTCGAACCGTTTTTCACCACCAAGCCGATAGGCGTCGGCACCGGGCTTGGGTTGTCGGTCAGCTACGGCATCGTCGACCAGATGGGCGGCCAGTTGACGGTCAGCAACGTGGGTGAGGGCGCACGGTTTCGCATCGAACTGCCGATCTTCAACGCCAGCTAGATCACCAGTTGGGCCTGGCCGAAGTTGCAGCTCAGATTGACGCCTACATCGGCAGGCGCCAGCGTCACGCCGAGCGCTGCCAGCAGAGGGTCGACGACCGAGGTCAACAAGGGCTTGAGGGTGTTCTCGACAATGACATCCAGCGCGCCGGTCAGGCTGCTCAGGATTGTGGCCGCGCCGGTGATCAGATTGCCCAGCGTTGTGCTCGTCGCGGGCTTGTAGACATCGACCTTGACGCCCGAGACGACGCCATCGAGAACGGTGCTGGGTTTGACCGAAGTCGTGGTGGTCAGAAAGTAGGGCGGGCTGCTGATCTCCGGCAGGTTGGGCGAGCTAAAGGTGGTGTTGGTCGCAGAGGCGCTGCCCAGCGGTGCCTGGCTGACCGTATCGAAGCTGAGGCCGATGCCACCGCCGCCGAAGGGCGTGCGGGCGGTGCAGTTGCCCAGAAGGCCCAATATCTTTTGACAGGTCATGGTGCCGATATCGATCACGGGCAGTGGTATAGCGGTGACAGCGGATGGTGCGGTGCTGGCCGGGAAAGCGTCGTTAATCTGGCCCAGCTTGGCGGTGACCAGTGCGGCGTCGGTGCGGACGGTCAAGGTCTTGATGGTATTGCTGGTGCAGGTATAGCCGGTGATGTAGCTGTCGGCGCTGGCCAGCGAGAGACTCAGGTCTATTTTGGGTCCGGTCGCTGGCGTGCCGCTGTCCAGGAATTTTATATCCGAGACCATACAACTGGTCAGGCCCACCGCACAGGTCGCCGAGGTCACCACGCCTGCCAGATTCAGGTTCAAGGCACTGTTGAGAAGTGGCGTAAGACTGCCGACCACCGAGCCTGCGGTATTGGCCAGTGACGTTATTGTGCCCAGAACCGGCAGGTTGATCGATACCAGTGCACGCATCTGTGCGGTGCGCACGTAGATCCGGTTGGCGCCGTTTCTGGGGTTGAGCGGATCGATCTTGCCGGGGTCGCCAATGGCTGACAGTTGAGGCGGTTCGATGACCTGGATGCGTGCCGTGACCTGCGCCAGGTTGCCGACATTGATTTGCGCCGCCGCCGAGATACCGTTCTTGTGGTTGGCCAGTTGTGCCAGGCTCTGGACCAGGTCCGTCAGCCGTAGCTGGGTGTTCAGTGCTGCAATGTCGGTACTGCCTTGCACGGCCAGCAGTTGCCCGAGCAGGACAGTGGTGGTGCCGGTGGCGGCCTTGATGGCTTGCAGACCCGCGAGAGTGGCGGTGCCGCCCAATGTGCCGTTGACGTCCAGGACATTGATGGCGCTCTGCACCAGTTGGCTGACGGACACCGTGGTGTTGAGCACCTCGGTGTACCCGACGGCGGTCAGGTTCAGATCGGTTTTCAGCCGATTCAGATAAGCCAGCAGGCTCAGGTCAGTGCTGGCCAGGGCCTGCCAGTTCGCAACGCTCAGGTTCAGCGTGCCGCCCAGCATTGTGCCCACAATGGGGTTGAGAATCGCAGCTTTGGCGCTGTCGATGGTCATTGTTGCACTGCGGATGGTCAACGCCGCCAAGGGCGGTGTACCCGCTGCAACCGCGGTGGCGCTGAGCTGAATGGTGGGAGAAACCGGCCCGCTGCTGAACAACGCGCCGATGCCCGCAGCGACGCTGCGCGGCACGGCGTGGCTGACCACCACCTGAATGGCTCCGGATTGTGTGGCATTGGCGATGAAGACGCGTTGGCTCTGGGGATTGGTGGCCAGTGTGCCGCAGCTTGCGACCAGCGTGCGTCCGTCCGTGCCCGGTGTGAAGCCGTTACGTATTGCGCTCTGATTGGCATAACTGCTGGCGCTTGCGCCGGCCGTGCAAGTGCCCTTGCGGCCTGCGGCTTCCAGGGCGGCGATGTCGGCCACGCGCTGCAAGGAGCGTTTTTCCAGGTACAGCCTGCCGCTGTCGATCACCACCAGCGTGAACAGCAACGCGAGGCCAAGCGTGAGCGCGGCCACAAGCCCGATCGCACCGCGTTGCCGAGCCCGCCGGGCGGTGTAGTGAATCAGGGGAGACATCAGCACTCCTTCGGCATCGCCATCGCTTCCTCACCTGTTGTCCGGGAGTGTAGTCAAGGCGTTGGAGGTGTGCTGGTGTAGACGATCAGGTCTGCATCACCAGCCTTAGCGCGGCGGGTATTGCTCCAGGATTTTGGCCACTGTTGCGCGCATGGCGGTGTCCCGGTCGGCCGGGTTGCCGGCGTTATCGCTGAGGATGCGCTCGGTGCTGCCGCGCCAGACCAGTTTGCCGTCCTTGCTGTCGATCAGGTCGATCTGCAGGGTCGACACCTTGTAGTCAACGCTGCGGGTTTCAGTATTCATCGGTGCGCCCCAGTAGCCGTAACCGCCCCACGGGCCCCCCCAGCCGCCGCCATAGTTGGTGCTGACCAGTTGCTGGCGGTTCTCGACGATCAGCCAGGCCTGGACTTTCAGGTCGGCAGGCTTTCCGGCAGGTGCCATGCGCAGGCCACGCTGGTCCAGTTGATCATTGATCGACTGGCGAATGCGCTGTTCGGTCAGGTCGCTTTTGAGGCGGGGATCATCAGGCTGGTACTGCACGCCGGGCTCTTTCCAGCTCCAGGTGCTATAGCCGCCAAAGTCCCGCTGGGCGTCAAAGTCACGATTGACCTGGCTGGTTTGGCACGCGGTGATCAGGATCAGGCACGACAACAACACAAGGCGGCGGAACATGGCAGTTCTCCAGAAGAGTTACCGGGGAGGATACGCGGTCAGCGCCTGTTGCACGGCCTGACGTAAAGCTTTGTTGCTATCCGACTGATCAGTGCCGCTGCGAGCGTCGGCGCTGGTACTCCACACGGGCTGACCGGTGCGGGCATCGAACAGGCTGATCTGCACCACCATGACTTTTTCCTGATAGGTTCGAACTACTGGCACGCTGGCATACCCGCCGTAGCCCGGGCCGTAACCGCGTCCATAGCCGCTGTAACCCAGACCGCCGCCGTAATACGGGTCGTAGTCCTCGCGCACCTGGCGCAAGCGGGTTTCCTGCCGGGTTGCCGCGCTGACGTACAGGTCTGCTGGCTGATTGCGAGCAGGCCGCAGGCCTCGCTGGTCCAGTCCGTTGCTCACGGCTTCAGCGACCTGCGCCGGGTCCATCCAGGCTGTGCCGGGCGGCAGTTGGCCATTGAGCCACGCCCAGCTTCGATAACGCCCGTAATCCCGTGGCGGCGCGGGGTAGGCGCTCAGGTCCAGCGTCTGCGCTGCCTGAGGCGGCGCAGGTGCAATGGGCATCGAGCTGGCGACGTACGGGTTGTTGCTCTGGCAGGCGCTGGTCGCCAGAAACAGAACGATCAAAGCGAGGCGGTGCTTCATGATGATCTCCGAGGGTTTCAAACCGGCCGGCAAATCCAGTGCAAGTACCGACCCAAACCTGCAAACGCCGGATGACGCCGGTGCGCCAGCTCCATTTCCAGCAGGCCGGTCAGCTCGACCCGCGCCTGGAACTCCACGGGCATGTAGTCGTGAAACACGCGCACGCCGCTCTGGGTTTCGACTCGCCACTGTCCTTCAAGTTGCGTCGCCAGTTCCCGAGGGTCGAGTGGCTGTTGGGGCGTCAGGCTCTGCTTTTCACCGGCCATGTCGTTCTTGCGCATCTTGCGAAAGTGACCCTTGAGCAGGTTGCGATAGATCAGTGCATCGCGGTTGTAGAACGCCAGCGACAGCCAACCGTCGGGCTTGGTGAGCTGATGCAGCACCGGCAGGATGGTGTGCGGTTCGGCCAGCCATTCCAGCACGGCGTGGCAAATCACCAGATCATAAGTATCGGTCAGCAGTCCGGGCAGCGCCTGCCAGGGTGCCTGAATGAAGGTCGCCGTCTGTCCGGCGTCGGCGAAGCGCTGGCGAGCGCCTTCCAGCATCGGTTCGGCGGGTTCTGCCAATGTCACGTCATGACCGCGCTCGGCCAGCCACAACGACATGTGGCCCAGGCCCGCGCCGATGTCCAGCACACGCAGTGGTCGCTCAGGCAGCGCCTCTTCCAGATCGGCCTGCAATACAGCGAGGCGAATCGCGCCCTTGGCACCGCCGTAGATCTTTTCGGCGAAACGGGTGGCCAGTTGATCGAAATGGCGGTCGCTCACTTGGCGAATCTCCGCTCGCTGTCAGCCAGCTTGCTGCGCACGACGTCGTCCATGTCCAGCCCCAGTTCGCTGCACAACAGCAACAGATAGAGGACGATGTCGCCCACTTCCTGCCCGGCATGGGCCAGTTGCTCGGGGGATAGCTCGCGGGACTGGTCTTCGCGCAGCCACTGAAAGATTTCCACCAGCTCCGACATTTCCACACTGGCGGCCATGGCCAGGTTCTTGGGGCTGTGAAATGGCTTCCAGTCATTCTGGTCGCGGATGCGATGCAGCCGCTGGGTCAATTCGTCGAGGTTCATCGTATTCTCCTGAAGGCGCATAGCTTCAGGGGGAACCGGTTGTCAGGCAAGCGGGCTTTTAGGTTTGTTCAGCTGCAATGAGGGATGGAGGCTTCCCGGACACCCTGTCATTGCGCCGCAGGCTGCCAACTTCCGACCATGTGCACCAGGTCCGGCTGGCCGTCCAGCCGCAACTGGCCGTGCGAGCCTGCTGCACTGGCGAACAGTTTCACATCGCTGGGCAGGCGTACCGGCTTCTGGAACTGCACGGCGATCTCGACGTTGGACGCAGGCAGATGATCATCCAGAGCGGCAAGCGTACGCGCCTTGAGCCACATGCCGTGGGCGATGGCGCGCGGGAATCCGAACAGTCTGGCGCTTGGTGCGCTCAGGTGAATGGGGTTGTAGTCGCCAGAGACGCGGGCATAGTCGCGTCCGATGTATGAGGGGGCTTGCCAGGTAGCGTGCTCGATGACGGGCAGACAGGCCGGCTCAAGGTGATCGTCCATCTCCCCCTCCAGCCTCACGCCTTTGCACAGCAGGGTGCTGTCTTCTTCCCACAAAACACCCACGCTGTCTTCGATGTGAGTCACCAGTGTGAAGGTCGCGCCTTTGGGATGTGGCTGCAGGTCGGTGGCTTGCACGCTGACGTACACCTGGCCGATACCGCCGAGCGGGCGATGAATGCGGATGCGATTGGCGATGTGTACCAGCCCCATCAGCGGAAACGGAAAATCCTTGGAGGTCATCAGTTGCATCTGGAGTGGGAAGGCCAGAACGTGCGGGTAGGTCGGCGGCAGCAGGCTGCTGTCCTGGAATCCGCAGACTGTGCGATACGCGGCGAGTTTGTCGGCATCCACCGATACCCAGCTGCGCAGGCCCAGATCAGGCAACTGCGTGCCCGTGACCTTGCGGCGCAGGGCCGCGTGAAAAAACAGGTTGGGCAGTGCAGGCACCGCATCCAGATAGAGCCAGTGAGCAGTCATCATCCTTCTCCTTGAACTCAATGCAGGGTCTTATGCCCCGATCACGCTTTGACCACAGACGCGCAGCACCTGGCCGCTGACCGAGCCGGTGCCTGGCTGGCTGAACCAGGCGACGGCCTCGGCGACGTCCTGAGGCGAGCCGCCCTGACCGAGCGAGCTCATGCGCCTGCCCGCTTCACGCAGGGTGAAGGGCATGTCGGCGGTCATTTTGGTTTCGATGAAACCCGGAGCAATCGCGTTGATGCTGATGCCACGCGATTTGAGGCCCGGCGCCATGGCGCGGGCGTAACCGATCAGACCGGCCTTGCTGGTGGTGTAGTTGGTCTGCCCACGGTTGCCGGCAATGCCGCTGATCGAGGCCATGAGCACCACCCGAGCGTTGTCGTTCAGCGCGCCGTGGTCCAGCAACGCCTGAGTCAGCACTTGCGGGGCATTGAGGTTGACGGCCAGTACCGAGTCCCAGAAATCCTCTGGCATGTTGACCAGCGTCTTGTCGCGGGTGATGCCTGCGTTGTGGACCAGAATGTCGATGCCGCCTTGCAGATGCTCCAGCAGTTGGCCCGCGGCATCCGGTGCGCAGATGTCCAGTGCCAGCGCTTTTCCGCCCAGGCGCGAGGCGAGGGCTTCAAGGTCCGAGCGGGCTTGCGGCACGTCCAGCAGGATCACCTGCGCGCCATCGCGGGTCAGGGTTTCGGCAATTGATGCACCGATACCGCGCGCCGCACCCGTCACCAAGGCCTTGCGTCCGGCCAGCGGGCGGCTCCAGTCCTGCACGTGCGACGTGCATGGCGTCAGGTGCAGAAACTGCCCGGAGATAAACGCACTCTTGGGCGTCAGAAAGAAACGCAGCGCGCCCTCCAGCTGATCTTCGGCCCCTTCATCCACCTGCAACAATTTCACCGTGGCACCGTTGCGCAGTTCCTTACCCAATGAACGGCTGAAGCCTTCTATCGCCTGCTGGGTACTGGCGGCCAGCGGGTCGTCGAGGGTTTGCGGCGACCGCGTCAGGATCACGACGTGGGCGCAAGTGTCGAGGCAGCGCAGCAGTGGGTGAAAGAAATCGCGCAACTGCCGTAAGTGTTCGGTTCGCACAATCGTACTGGCATCGAACACCACCGCCTTGAGTGTCGGGCTCTGGTTGGCGACCCAGGCCGTTGCGCCGGGCATGTCACTGCCAAAGCTGTACAGCGAGTCGGTCAGGCGCTGGGCGAACTCGCGAACCTTGTCAGCCAAAGGACCGGCGCTGATCAGCAGCGTGCCCTCGACAGGGCGCAGACGTCCGGCCTGCCAGCGCTCAAGGCGTGTCGGGGTCGGCAGACCGACGGCTTTCACCAGGCGACGGCCCACGTCGGAGTTGGCGAAATCGATATAGCGATCTGACGGCATGGAACACTCTCCTTGAGTCGGGGTTCAAAGAAGTGGACCACAGCCGGGCGAGGTTTGTTCGTGCGCGTCCGTGCTGTTCATCTATCGGTTTGAAGAAAGGGAGTTTTCCATGACGCAGCCTCGCCGGGTCGCCATCGTAGGCGGCAACCGCATTCCGTTCGCCCGTTCCAATGGCCTTTACGCCACGGCCAGCAATCAGGACATGCTCACTGCCGCGCTTGAAGGGCTGATCGAACGCCTCAACCTGCATGGGCTGCGCATGGGCGAAGTGGCGGCCGGTGCAGTGCTCAAGCACTCTCGCGACTTCAACCTGACCCGCGAATGCGTGCTGGGCTCCCGGCTGTCGGCACAAACCCCGGCCTATGACATTCAGCAGGCCTGCGGTACGGGGCTGGAGGCGGCATTGCTGGTGGCCAACAAGATCGCCCTGGGGCAGATTGAGTGCGGCATTGCCGGCGGGGTGGACACCACCTCCGACGCGCCTATCGGGGTCAACGAGGACCTGCGCGCCATCCTGCTGCAGGTCAACCGCAGCAAGAGCATGGGTGACAAGCTCAAAGCGCTGATGCAGTTGCGTCCGCATAACCTCAAGCCTGAGTTGCCGCGCAATGGCGAGCCGCGCACCGGCCTGTCGATGGGCCAGCACTGCGAATTGATGGCGCAGCACTGGGGCATCGAGCGTGCGCTTCAGGACCAGCTTGCACTGGAAAGCCACCAGAAGATGGCGGCGGCTTATGCCGAAGGCTGGCACGATGATTTGATGACCCCTTATCTGGGGCTCAATCGTGACAATAACCTGCGCCCGGATCTGACGCTGGAGAAGCTCGCGGGCCTCAAGCCCGCCTTCGAGCGCAGCGCCAAGGGCACGTTGACGGCAGGCAACGCCACACCACTGACCGACGGCGCGTCGGTGGTGCTGCTGGCCAGCGAAGAATGGGCGCGCGAGCGCGGCCTGCCGGTGCTGGCTTATTGGCGTGATGGCGAAGCGGCGGCTGTGGATTTTGTCAGGGGCGAGGAAGGCCTGCTGATGGCGCCGGTCTACGCTGTGCCGCGCCTGCTGGCACGTAATGGCCTGACGCTTCAGGACTTCGATTATTACGAAATCCACGAAGCCTTCGCTGCCCAGGTGCTGTGCACGCTCAAGGCCTGGGAAGACGCCGACTACTGTAAGACCCGATTGGGGCTGGACGCGCCGCTGGGCACTATTGATCGCAGCAAGATGAACGTCAAAGGCAGCTCGCTGGCCGCCGGTCATCCGTTTGCCGCGACCGGTGGCCGGATCGTCGCCAATCTTGCCAAGCTGCTGGAGGCGGCAGGCAGTGGTCGCGGGCTGATTTCCATCTGCGCGGCGGGCGGGCAGGGCGTGACGGCGATTCTGGAGCGTTGAGTACCTGTCGTCGCGCCGATAGCCACAGACCCGGGTCGTCGGCATAATCGACCGCTGCAGGGCGGGAGTACCCTGCACTCGCTTGAAACACAGACAGGTGAAGGATGGGACTCATTATTGGCGTGGCGGTGCTCCTGATTCTGGTGGGTGCCTTGCTTTACCTGTTCGACAAGGGTTCAAAGTCCCGCTGGCTGCGCCCCTATATCGGCTTGATGCTGATCGGGCTGCTGATCGGCGGTATGGGGCTGTTGATTGGCCTGATCTCCGATGAGATCGAAAACTATTTCATTCTGGTCGCCAAGGTCGTCATTTCGCTGACCGGCGTGGCTTTCTGCCTGCGGCTGATCATGCTGATCGCCAAGCGATTCATTGTCAGAAACTGAACGGGAGCGCCACGGTCAGGCGAAACAGGACAACGTGGACAATCATTTCAAGTTTCTGACGTTGCCCAGACCCTCGGGCAACGTGGCCAATGTCTTCATCCACGGCTATTCGTCGGGGCATGACCTCAATGACCGACGCCTGCTGGCCAACAGCATTCCAGCAGCGTTGCGCCAGAGCGTGAACATCCTGGCCTTCTGGCCGTCGAGCCATTTCACGCAAATGAACAATCGCTCCCGTGGCCTGTTGGTGGCGGCTGCCCGTATGCACCCGCTGGCCGGAGCGGCTGCGCTGGCGGGGGATCGTGCTTACCACTTTTCGCGCATTCGCTCGCGTGCCGAAGCCATGGGCAAGGTGCTGTTGGCGCAACTGGACCGTTACCTGTTCGAACAGCACCCCGGCGTGACGCGGGTCAACCTGATCGGCCATTCACTGGGCGGACGGCTGCTGGTCAGCGCGCTCAAAGGGCTAGACCGGCCACCCGAGCATGGTCTGGTCATTGGCGATGTGCTGCTGATGGCTGCCGCGGTGCGCCTCTCGGCGGATGATGCCCGTGTGCTGAAACGCCGTATTTGCGGGAGGCTGATCAATGCGTACTCCAGCGAAGACCACGTGCTGTTGCTCAACCTGGGTGAAAAGAGCCTGGGGCGTGGACCGGCCGAGCATTTTGAAAATGTCTACATGCAAGGTTATCGGCATCATCATTACTGGGCGCGCTTGCAGGAAGTTCTGATCGCCAGCTGTTTCAGCGGCTGCGAAGCGATGGATCTGGACGACGTCGCGTTACAGAGGACGAATCAGGACCCGGTGCTGCAGGACACGTATCTGCACAGCGTGCTGGCGCGGTCGCCAGACTATCTGCTGGAGGCGGCTATCCAGCACCTGCGCAGCAGCCGCTGGACGCAACTCAAGGACACTGAGGAAGACCGGATTTACGCCTTCGTGCGCGAATTCCAGCTGGTCGCCGGGCACTGCGTGGTCAATGCCGCCCGTCGTCACGGCATCTCGTACACCCGCGTGCTCGGCATGCTCGCCCGACAGTATGATCTGGGTGATGCGCTGCATCACTGTGCGACCGTGGTTGAAGTGGAAGAGTTGTTGCTCGGAACGTTCTTCCGCCACGCATTTACTGCGGCGCATCCCTTGGCGCAAATGCCGCGTGCCAGCGTCAAGGCCATGCCCTGGGACGTGTACGCCCGGCATGTGGATACGTTGGCCGAGCGCCTGACCGTGGGCTCGATTTTCAAGCCCGCGAGCAACGATGATGTGCCCACCGGCTCTGCAAGCCGGTCGGTCGCGGCCCTTGAGCCTCCCGAGCGCCAGCCCGGTTCGCTCAAGGGCTTGTTGTCGGCGATTCGCCAGGCACCGGTTCAGCGCGTGCTGACGCGCTTCAGCACCGCGCTCAAGCCGGGGTATTCCGCGTTGATCCCCACCGTTGCCATCGTGTTTTATGCGCGCGTCATGCTCGACGACGATGCCCTGATGTAGCGCGTCGTCGTCATGCGGCCTGCGCTTCTTCCAGCGCTGCTTTGGAGAGCTGCTGGCGATGGCGGTTGGCGTAGTTCTCGGCGATCACCGAGCAGACAATCAACTGCATCGGGTGATAAATCATGATCGGCAGCAGAATCAGGCCCAGACCCGGATGGGTGCCGAAAATCAGCGCCGCCATCGGCGCACCGGCCGCCAGGGATTTCTTGCTCGCGCAGAACACGGCGGCAACCTTGTCGGCGTGATTGAACTTCAGTACGCGTGCCGTGCTGGTGGTCATCAGCAGAATGACGGCGAGCAGCAGAGCGGTGCCGATAAAGGCGGTCAGGATCACGCTGTTGCCCTGGCTCTGCCACATGCCCGAGATCATCGAGTTACAGAACGCGGCGTATACCAGCAGCAGGATCACCAGTTTGTCGATGATGCCGGTGTACTTCTTGTGGCGCGAAAAGAACGTGCCCAGCAATGGCCGCAGCAATTGGCCCAGCACCAGCGGCAGCAACAGCATGAGGCTCAGTTTGAGCAGCGTATCGCTCAGATCGATCCCGCCTGCGCCGGTTCCGACTACAAGGCTAATGAGCCACGGCGTGATGAAAATGCCCAGCACGCTGGACATACTGGCGTTCAGAATGGCCGCGGGCACGTTGCCGCCTGCGCTGCCGGTCAGTGCCACAGACGAGGATATCGTCGAGGGCAGTGCGCACAAGTATAAGAAACCCAGCATCAGCAACGCCGGGACATGCGAGCCCAGCAGTTTGTCGCACGCCAGCCAGAGAACCGGGAACACCACGAAGGTGAACGCCTGGATCATCAGATGCAAACGCCAGTTGCGCAGGCCTTTCTTGATCTGTTCGCTGGACAGGTTGACGCCGTGCAGGAAGAACACCACGAACACGCCGATGTTGATGACGTACTCGGCATGCATGTTGCCGCCGGTCGCGCCGAAGCGCGGAAAGAAATACGCCAGGACCGTCGCCAGCACCATACCCAACAGGAACCAGTCGGTGGCGACGCGCTTGAAATGTTTGAGTGATTGCATGAAAAGCTCGGGCCATTGTGTAAACAGGGATGTTCGCAGGCTACTCTGTTGGTCAATAGCCGTCTTGCGACATAAGGTCATACGATGCCGAGTAACGGACAGATCGACACACGTCATCCCGAAGGGCAACGCCAGATCCCCGAATTGTCGGGTCTGCCGCGCCCCGTGTATGCCCGCGCCGAGAGCCTTAGCGCGGGCTCATGGACGCCGCCGCATCGTCATGAATGGGTGCAGTTTTCCTATGCCATCAGCGGCGTGCTGGGGGTGCACACGGCCGAAGGCAGCTTTTTCGCGCCGCCTCAGTGGGGCGTATGGATCCCCGCCGGGCTGGAGCACGAGGTGGTGACGTCCATGCGCGCTGAGATGCGCAGCCTGTACATCCGCAGTGAAGATTCGCGCTGGGCGCCTGAGCGCTGCCGGGTGCTGGAGGTCACACCGCTGGCACGTGAGCTGATCAAGAGCTTCTGCCTGCTGCCTGCCACTTATCCAGAACAGGAGAGTGCCGAGTCGCGTCTGGTGCAGGTTCTGCTGGATCAGCTCGCGCACCTGCCCGAAGTCGGCTTTTCCCTGCCGCTGCCCCGGCATCCGCGTCTGCTGGGGCTGTGCAACGAGTTGATCGAGGAACCCTGGCAACCGATTTTCCTGCATGACTGGGCCGAGCGTCTCGGGACCTCCGAGAAGACCTTGATGCGCCTGTTTCAGCGCGAAACCGGCCTGAGTTTTCGCGGCTGGCGTCAGCGTGCGCGGTTATTGTCCTCGTTGAGTGCGCTGGAAGAAGGCAGCAGTGTGACCAGCGCCGCCCTTGCCTGCGGCTATGATTCGACGTCTGCGTTCATCGCAGCGTTCAAAGGGCTGTTCGGCGTTACGCCTGG
Organism: Pseudomonas triticifolii; assembly: GCF_014358015.1. Taxonomy (GTDB): domain Bacteria; phylum Pseudomonadota; class Gammaproteobacteria; order Pseudomonadales; family Pseudomonadaceae; genus Aquipseudomonas; species Aquipseudomonas triticifolii. Next base: position 70,075 of record NZ_JACONV010000016.1, read on the forward strand.
CGAGCTGTTCAAATAATCCGCGCGAATGTCAGCGGCGACACGTTTTGCTGCGCATTATCTTTGCAGCGCGACGCGGCACGAAAGGTGCTTGAAACCGGGGCATTGCGTGAATTTTCGATAAAAATCCATGCAACTCAAAAGACGCTCCCCCTACTCGCTGGCGGAGGATTGCCGTATAACGGCAACAATCGCGTATCTGGCCACAAAGGACCCACAATAAAAGCTGATGAAAACTCCTAAACGCATTGAACCCCTGATCGAAGACGGTCTGGTCGACGAGGTGCTGCGCCCGCTCATGAGTGGTAAAGAGGCAGCTGTTTATGTGGTGCGCTGCGGCAAAGAGCTGCGGTGTGCCAAGGTTTACAAGGAGGCAAACAAACGCAGTTTCCGCCAGGCGGCCGAGTATCAGGAAGGTCGCAAGGTACGCAACAGTCGACAGGCCCGGGCCATGGCCAAGGGGTCGAAGTTCGGCCGCAAAGAAACCGAAGACGCGTGGCAGAACGCTGAAGTTGCCGCGTTGTTCCGTCTGGCCAGCGCGGGCGTGCGAGTGCCCAAGCCGTATGACTTCCTGGAAGGCGTACTGCTAATGGAGCTGGTGGCCGACGAGTATGGCGATGCTGCGCCGCGTCTGAACGACGTAGTACTGGAGCCGGATCAGGCGCGTGAATACCACGCGTTCCTGATCGAGCAGATCGTGCTGATGTTGTGTGCCGGTCTGGTGCACGGTGACCTTTCCGAGTTCAACGTGCTGCTGGCGCCGAGTGGTCCGGTCATCATCGACCTGCCGCAGGCGGTGGATGCGGCGGGCAACAACCACGCATTCAGCATGCTGGAGCGTGACGTCGGCAACATGGCCTTGTACTTCGGCCGTTTTGCGCCGGAACTCAGAAAGACCAAATACGCCAAGGAAATGTGGTCGTATTACGAAGCCGGTACGTTATCGCCGACTACGGTGTTGACCGGTGAATTCGACGAGCCGGAGGACGAAGCCGATGTGGGCGGCGTGCTGCGCGAAATCGAAGCCGCCCGTCTGGACGAAGCCCGTCGTCAGGCCGCCCGCGCCGCCGACGATGCGCCACCGGGCAAGTCCACGGAAGAGCCTCCGCCGCCGTGGTTGCAGTGACCTGACCGGCAGCTCCGCGTCGCTAACAGTCGGACGCGGAGCTCCTTGTCACGAACAGCACCCGCCCGACGCCAGATCCTTGAGGATCGGGCAATCAGGTCGGTCGTTGCCCTGGCAGTGCTCCATCAGATCCTGAAGCGTGTCGCGCAGTCCTGCCAGTTCGTTGATCTTCTGGTTCAACGCGAGGATGTGCTGGCGGGCGAGGGCTTTGACGTCGGCGCTGGCCCGCTGGCGGTCCTGCCACAGGGTCAGCAGCTTGCCGACTTCCTCCAGTGAAAACCCCAAATCCCGTGAGCGCTTGATGAAGGCCAGGGTGTGCAGGTCTTCCGGGCTGTACAGCCGATAGCCGCTTTCGCTGCGCTGTGCCGCCTGCAACAGGCTGATGGATTCGTAGTAACGGATCATCTTGGCGCTGAGGCCACTTTTTTTTGCCGCCTGGCCGATGTTCATGGTGTGTCTCCCGGATCTTTCGGTTTCCAGGTCTTGAGCAGCAGCGCATTGCTCACCACGCTGACGCTGGACAACGCCATTGCCGCCCCGGCGAGCACCGGGTTGAGATAGCCGAACGCCGCCAAGGGAATACCGATCAGGTTGTAGACGAACGCCCAGAACAGGTTCTGGCGGATCTTGGCATAGGTTCTGCGGCTGATGTCCAGTGCGGCTGGCACCAGGCGCGGGTCGCCACGCATCAGCGTGATGCCTGCCGCCTGCATGGCCACATCCGTGCCGCTGCCCATTGCGATACCGATATCGGCGGCGGCCAGGGCGGGGGCATCGTTGATGCCGTCGCCGACCATGGCCACCACATTGTGGGCTTTCAGTTGCGTCACGGTCGCCGATTTGTCGGCGGGCAAAACTTCGGCGTGCACGTCATGAATGCCCAGCGCCTTGGCCACCACTTGCGCGCTGCCGCGATTGTCGCCGGTCAGCAGGTGACTGGTGATCCCGCGTGCATTGAGCTCGCGTACCGCCTCGTCGGTGCCCGGCTTGAGCGAATCTCCGAAGGCGAGCAAGCCGATGACGTGCGGGTCAGGTGCCTGTTCGATCAGCCAGGAAAGCGTCCGTCCCTCGGCTTCCCAGATGCGCGCCGACTCGAGCAGATCGCCCATCGGCAGGCCGCTTTCTTCCAGCAGGCGTCGATTGCCCAAAACCAGCTGATGGCCTTGAACCGTGCCGGCAATGCCGCGCCCGCTCAGTGCGTGGCTGTGTTCGATCTCGTCCAGCGTCAGTTGCCATTCGCGACAGACGTCCAGCACGGCCTTGGCCAGTGGATGCTCACTACCGCGCTGCAGGGCACCGGCCCGTTGCAGGAGTTGTTCTTCATTGCCCTCCAGCGCAATCATGTTGGTGATGCGCGGGGTGCCTGAGGTCAGCGTGCCGGTCTTGTCGAACACCACTGCGGTGACTTCATGGGCGCGTTCCAGGGCTTCGGCGTCCTTGATCAGAATGCCGTAGCGCGCAGCAACCCCGGTGCCGGCCATGATCGCCGTGGGCGTGGCTAACCCCAGCGCACACGGGCAAGCAATCACCAGCACTGTGACCGCGTTGATCACGGCCACTTCCAGCGACGCGCCGACCAGCAGCCAGCCTGCCAGGGTGACGAACGCAATCAGCAGCACGACAGGCACAAAGACCTGACTGACCCGGTCCACCAGACGCTGGATGGGCGCCTTGCCGGTCTGGGCGTCCTCGACCAGACGAATGATGCGCGCCAGGACCGTTTCCGAGCCCAGCGCAGTCACTTTCACCAGCAATAGGCCTTCGCCATTGATGGCACCGCCCGTCACCCGGTCGCCGGGTTCCTTGGTCACCGGAAGGCTCTCGCCGGTAATCAGCGCTTCGTCGGCATGGCTGTGACCTTCGATGACCTCGCCGTCCACTGGAAAACGCTCGCCGGGTTTGATCCTTACCCGGTCATCCAGCTGCAACTCGCTGATGGCAACTTCCTGTTCGACGCCGTCGATCACACGCAAGGCCCGGTCCGGCCGTAACGCCTCCAGAGCGCGGATCGCACTGGCAGTCTGGCGCTTGGCGCGGCTTTCCAGGTATTTGCCCAGCAGCACCAGCGCGATGACCACGGCCGAGGCTTCGAAATACAGATGCGGCGTGGTGCCTGGCGCGGCGTTCAGCCATTGGTAGAGGCTCAAGCCGTACCCGGCGCTGGTGCCAATGGCGACCAACAGGTCCATGTTGCCAGCGCCCGACCTTACGGCCTTCCAGGCTGCCACGTAAAAGCGCGCACCCAGGATGAACTGCACAGGCGTGGCCAGCGCAGCCTGAGCCCATGCAGGCAACATCCAGTGCACGCCCAGCGGCGAGAGCATCATGGGCACGATCAGCGGCACCGCTAGAGCGATGGCCAGCAGCAGCGCCCAGCGTTCGCGGTGCAGGCTGCGGACCTTGCGATCGGCTTCGATGCGTTCGTCCTGCAGCAGGGTCGCGCCATAGCCGGCGTTGCTGACGGCGCTGATCAGGGTGTCTGGATCGGTCTTGGGTTCGGCCTGCACATGGGCGCGTTCGCTGGCCAGGTTGACCGTCACGCTGTTGACCCCCGGCACCTTGGCCAGGGCACGCTCGACCCGGCCTGCACAACTGGCGCAGGTCATGCCGCTGATGGGCAGGTCGAAGGTGATGGTGTCTTGCATCTCTTTCACTCCCTGAGGCTGGATACCTGCAAGGATCAACCTTGCCACAGGGGCAAGGTCAAGCGCGAATCAATAGTTGAGGTCGGCTTTCTTGAGGTACATGCCCTTGAGACTGGTCGCGATGCGGTACTTCAGGATGTCGCCTGCGTGCATCTGGATCGTGGTGCTGTTGGGGGCTTCCATTCCCGGCTCACAGCCTACGATTTTGCCCGGTAGCCGACGCAGACGCACCGAGACCGGCCCGGCCGGCAGATTGAAGGACACCGAGTCCTCCTGGAAGAGTCGCCCGGCCAGTTGATCCTGAATGTAGATGCCGATTTCACAGGAGGTCGCCACTTCCAGGCGCTCTCTGGAAATGATCAGAATGCCGTAATCCTGGGCGGCCTGAACGGCGGGGGCGGCGGCCACTAAACCAAGAATGCTGAAGAGGCTAACTACTGACCAGCGCATCGCTGATACTCCTGATGTAAACGTCGATGGTGGAGCTTGGCTCACGATAGGGCTGAATGCCAGCCCGGCAGTGCATACAAAAACTTGACCTTGCCACGATGGCAAGGTTGAAGATGCCGCTCATTCACTCTCAAAGGAGCATCCCATGCAGTTATTCCATGTTCAGGGCATGACCTGTGGTCATTGTGTTCGCGCTGTGACGCAAGCCATCCGGCAGCAAGATCCGGCCGCCGAAGTGCAGGTCGAGCTGGCGAGTAAAGAAGTGAAGGTGCAGAGCGTATTGAGTGCCGAGCACATCATTCGGTTGATCGGCGAGGAGGGGTATCAGGCGCAGGCGATCTGATCCGCGCCCGGTTTCCAGACGAACAGCGGCGTAGCCGATTCAGGGCGATTACCGAACACATCGAGTAGTCGCAGCCTTTAGAAAAGGGGCTCACAGTCGTAACCATAGCTACGCCCATTTGTCTGGTAGTACCCATGACCCTCCGCAGTCTGCGTTTTTCCACCCGCGCTTTTCTCAGCTTCGGCATCATTTTGTTTCTGCTTCTTGGCCTTGGGGTGTTCTCCATGATCCAGATCGCGAAAATGCGTGAAGTCGTGGTTTATACCGAAGAAGTCTCGCACGCGGGCACACGTGCTCTGGCGCGTATCCGGGATAACTCGCTGGGCATTCGTGTCATCAGCCTGCGCATGATGCTCAACCGCGACCCCAAACTCCTGACCCCATCGGTCGACCGGATGAACTTCCTGATTGGCGAACTGGACAAGTCCATGGCTGAGTACCGTGCTGTTGTACAGCCCGAGTCCGCCAAGGTGTTCACCGAGATGGAGAGTGTGATTGCCCGGTACAACCAGCAGTTGGTGACCTATCAGGGCCTGTCCCGACAGGACGACACGCCGGCCATGCTGCAATTGCTCAACGGCACCATTCAGGAATTGTCGAACCAGACCGGCGACCTGTTTAACGCGCTGGTCAAGATCAATGCCCAGAGCGCTGCGCTTTTCACTGCTGATGCGAAACTGCGTTACGAGTCGGCGATACAAACCAGTGTGATCGTGTTGGTCATCGCATTCGCCCTGACGCTGCTGCTCGCGTGGGTACTGATCCGAAGCATCACGGCACCGTTGCGTCAGTCCGTAGCCTTCGCGCGCAGCATTGCCGCTTGCGACCTGACCACCCGAATCGTGATCGATGGAAAAGACGAAGTGTCCGACCTGCAGCAGGCGCTCGTTGCCATGCAGGGCAGCCTGATCGACACCTTGCGCCTGATCGGCGATTCGTCCACGCAGATGGCGACGGCCGCAGAGGAAATGACGTCGATCACCAACCAGACGTCGATGGACCTGAACAGCCAGAACGCCGAAATTCAGCAAGCCGCGACGGCGGTCAACGAGATGACTGCTGCGGTCGAAGAGGTCGCCCGCAATGCGGTTTCCACGGCTGACGCGTCCAGCACTTCAAGTGCCACGGCCCATGACGGGCGTGAGCGTGTCAGCCTGACGATCCAGTCCATTCAGGCCATGAACGCCCGGGTCGATGAGGCCTCTCATTCGGTTCAGGAACTGGCGGTCCACTCTCAGGACATCGGCAAAATCCTCGACGTGATTCGCGGTGTTGCCGAGCAGACCAATCTGCTGGCACTCAACGCCGCCATCGAAGCTGCCCGTGCCGGTGAGGCCGGACGAGGCTTTGCGGTGGTGGCCGATGAGGTGCGTGCGCTGGCAGGTCGTACCCAGAGTTCGACGCTGGACATCGAAAAGGTCGTGGGTGCGATCCACGCCGGCACCTCAAAGGTTGTAAGCACCATGCAGGCCAACAACGATCATGCGCTGCATACGCTTGAGACCGCCAGGCACGCGGGTTCGGCGCTGGATGAGATCACCGGCGCCATTTCGTTGATCCATGAGCGAAACCTGGTCATTGCCAGCGCTTCGGAAGAGCAGGCGCAGGTGGCGCGAGAAATCGACCGCAACCTGGTCAACATCCGAGACCTGTCGATTCAAACGTCCGACGGGGCCGGGCAGATCGACTCGGCCAGTCAGTCGTTATCGACGCTGTCCCACCAGTTGAAATCCATGGTTGATCGATTCCGTTTGTAAGGCGCGAGGCGATCAGGTTGGCAACCTGATCGCCTTTTTGCTTTGAAAAATCTTGAATTAATTTCTCCGCGTTTCGTCCCCTGCAACCCAAGCCGGTTAGACTAACCCGCTGCCCTGCATCGCTTATGGACGCCCGATGAACTTACGCACCATCCTTATTCTTGGCTCGCTCAGCGCCTTCGGCCCGTTGGCCATCGATTTCTATCTGCCTGGTTTTCCTGCCATGGCCTTGTATTTCGCCACCGATGAAAAGCATGTCCAGTTGACCCTGGCGGCGTATTTCCTCGGTCTGTCACTGGGGCAACTGGCCTACGGGCCGGTGGCTGACCGGTTCGGGCGGCGCATTCCGATGCTGGTGGGCGTCAGCCTGTTCACGCTGGCGTCGGTCGCCTGTGCCTTCGCGCCGAGCCTTGAGTGGCTGATTGGCGCACGCTTCGTTCAGGCGCTTGGCGGCTGTGCGGGCATGGTGTTGTCGCGGGCGATTGTCAGCGACAAATGCAATGCCGTGGAATCGGCCAAGGTGTTCTCGCAACTGATGCTGGTCATGGGGCTGGCGCCGATTCTGGCACCGATGCTGGGCGGGGTATTGGTCGGCGCATATGGCTGGCAGTCGATTTTCATTTGCCTGACGTTGTTCAGTGCGCTTTGCCTGACCGCTGTTGCGCTGGGTTTGCCGGAAAGTATGCCTGACAGCACGCCGCGTCAGCCGCTCAGTGGCGCGCTGCGTCAATACGGGCGGCTGCTGACTGACCGCGTCTTTATCGGGCACGCGCTCACGGGCGGTATCGCCATGGCGGGCATGTTCGCTTATGTGGCGGGGTCGCCGTTCGTGTTCATCAAGCTGTATGGCGTGCCCGCCGAGCACTATGGCTGGCTGTTCGGGATGAATGCGGCGGGCTTCATTCTGGTCGCGCAGATCAATGCGCGCATTCTGCGCAAGGCCGGTCCTGCCTTTCTGCTGACGCGCACGGTGTGGGTTTATCTTGCTGCGGGTCTGGTGTTGCTCGGCATCACTACCTTACGCACCGAGGCGCTCTGGCCGCTGCTGGTGCCGCTGTTCATCTGTGTGGCCAGTCTGGGCTGCATCATTCCCAACGCCTCGGCTTGCGCCATGAATGGTCAGTGGGCGCGCGCGGGCAGTGCCTCTGCCTTGCTGGGCTGTCTACAGTTCAGTGTGGCGGCGGCTGCGGCGAGCCTGGTAGGTGTGCTGCACGACGGCACTGCAACGCCCATGGCACTGGTCATCAGCCTGTGTGGCGTGCTGTCGGTCAGTGCGTCGGTGTACACGCGTCGTCTGCAGGCCCGACGTGACGCTCAGGTCGCGCCAGCCTGATCGAAAGAGGCGTTGTGGCAGTCGAGGGCGACTGACACAACGCCAACGGGGGCTGATCAGAACCCTTCAAGCACGATCTTGCCCTTGGCCTTGCCGCTTTCCAGCAGCGCGTGAGCACGACGCAGGTTCTCGGCGTTGATGCGGCCGAAGTGTTCGCCGAAGGTGGTTTTCAGCGTGCCGGCGTCCACCAGTTCGGCCACACGATTGAGCAGATTGTGCTGCTCGATGATGTCGTCGGTCTCGAACATCGAGCGGGTGTACATGAACTCCCAGTGCAGCGACAGGCTCTTGCGCTTGAGCTTGGAGACATCCAGCGACTTGGGGTCGTCGATCAGGCCCAGCTTGCCCTGGGGTTTGAGGGCTTCGACCAGTTGATCCAGGTGGTGCTCGGTCTGGGTCAGACTGGCCACGTGGGTGACAGCGGCGATGCCAACGCGCTTGAGCTCTTCGCTCAGCGGCTTGCTGTGGTCCAGCACTTCATGGGCACCCAGTTCACGCACCCAGCTTTCGGTCTCGGCGCGTGAAGCGGTGCCGATGACGTTCAGCGCGGTCAATTGACGCGCCAGTTGCGTGAGGATCGAACCGACGCCGCCTGCGGCACCGACGATCAACAGGCTTTGCCCGCTTTCACCTTTGCCCTGTGCGATCTGCAGGCGCTCGAACAACAGCTCCCACGCGGTAATGGCCGTCAGCGGCAGCGCGGCGGCGTGGGCAAAGCTCAGTGATTTGGGCATGTGGCCAACGATGCGTTCATCCACCACGTGCAGCTCGCTGTTGGCACCCGGGCGTATCAACGAGCCTGCGTAGTAGACCTTGTCGCCTGGCTTGAACAGCGTGACGTTGCTGCCAACGGCTTTCACCACGCCCGCCACGTCCCAGCCCAGCACTTTGGCTGCGCCATCTTCAGGCTGGACGTTCTGCCGGATCTTGGTGTCCACCGGGTTCACGGAAATGGCCTTGACCTCGACCAGCAGGTCACGCGCACCAGCAACCGGCTCTGGTAGCTCAACGTCCTGCAAGGCCTCGGGGTTGCTGGCCGGCAGGGATTGGTAATAAGCAACAGCCTTCATGAGCGGGTCCTCGCGAGAAAAAATGATGAGTGGATCATTAGGTATTTCCCGTCAAGATAAAACCCGCTAAAACGGTAGTCTCTTTCAATATTATTTTGATAATCCGAGGTGGCCATGCTGCGATTTGATGACCTGCAGGTGTTCGTGAGGGCGGCAGATCTGGGTAGCCTGTCGGCTGCCGCGCGGGTCATGGACATGTCGGCGGCCGTGGCAAGTGCGGCGCTCAAACGGGTCGAATTGCAGGTCGGCGCGCGTTTACTCGCGCGCTCGACACGCAGTCTGCGCCTGACCGCCGAGGGTGAGGGCTTTCTGGAATACGCCCGCGCTGCGCTCGGCAGTCTTGAAGAGGGGCAGCGTCTGTTGGCCAGCAGTCAGGACCGCTGCGAAGGTGTTCTGCAGCTCTCGGCACCTTCGGACCTGGGCCGAAATGTATTGCTTCCCTGGCTGGACGCGTTTCAGCAGCAACACCCGCAACTCACTTTGCGCCTGTTGCTGGGCGACCGGATGGCCGATCTGTTCCGCCAGCCGGTGGACGTGGCACTGCGTTATGGCGAGCCGGAAGACTCGACGCTGGTAGCGCTGCCAGTCCTGCCGGGTAACAGGCGGGTCCTGTGCGCCTCACCCGGCTATCTGGAGCGCTTCGGCGAGCCGCAGCATATCGAGCAACTGGCACAGCACAATTGCCTGCTGTTCATGCTGGGTGAGCGTGTTCATGACCGCTGGACGTTCGAGGACGGTAAGCGCGAAATGAGCCTGACGGTTGAAGGCAATCGGTTCAGCGATGACGCCGATGTGGTACGCCGCTGGGCCGTGGCGGGCGAGGGCATTGCGTACAAATCCTGGCTGGATGTCGCCTCGGATGTCCGGGCCGGACGATTGACGGTGCTTATGCCTCATTTGCTCGGCGAGCGTGCGCCCTTGAACTTGCTGTGTGCCCATCGTGCCCAACTCAGTAAGCCCGTCAACTTGCTTCTGGACATGTTACGTACGCGTTGTCAGCAACACGGTGTAAGCCAATGAGTACTTCAATAGTTTCAATGGCTACAAAAACAGAAGAATTAACCTACGGACACTTCGGAAAATATAGTATTTAAATGCATTTCATTCATGCGACGTTCTGATATCAACGTGGAAGCGAATCTTTAGCGTAGTTAGAACTTCTGGCGTTTTTGTCGTAGGCACCTTCCTCATTATTCTTTTCACGTAACCGCTTATCAGCCTTAAGGCCCGATGCAGAGCGCTCTGCTCGTGATTTTTTAGTTCGGATGATAATGGTCTGTTCGTCATGAAGACGCTATTTATGCCATTGGCAGATAGGTGTTCTGCGGCAAAAGTTTTTAGCCAATCGGAGGCCGTGGCATAGAGTTTATACTTGTCATTTCAAGTTGGATCCGCGTTCAACTTTACTGAGGCGTGAATGCTGTCAATATGTCATCGCACTAGATGACTGTTTCAACAGGGAGTGAACACATGGAATATGCACCTTGCATCAGCCAGATTGCGACATTGCTGGCCGACCCCAAGCGCAGCGCGATGATTTGGGCATTGATGGATGGTACTGCTCGTCCTGCCGATGAGTTGGCACTGTTGGCTGGCCTCTCGACGTCTTCTGCGGGTGCGCATCTGTCGCGGCTGGCCAGCGGAGGGTTGTTGAAGCAGGAAGCGCGGGGTCGCAAGCGTTTTTTCCGCCTGGCAGCGCCCGAGGTCGGCGCGGCAGTTGAGGCATTGGCCAATGCCTCGCTGGCCAGCGCCGATCAGATCAGCCGCAGCGTTGCTCAGCCCATGCCTCCCTTGCCATTGCGTCGCGCGCGTATCTGCTGCGATCACCTGGGGGGCGAAATGGCTGCCGAGCTTTATCAGCGCCTGTTGGGTGCCGGGTGGATAGAGCAGCAGGACAAGCGCATCGAGGTCACGAGCAAGGGTATGACCAGGTTTGCTGAACGCGGAATTTACATACCGGCGCTCGCCCAGCGCAAACGTGAGACGGTCTGCGCCTGCGCCAACTGGAGCGAACGCAGCCCGCATCTGGGCGGCGCGTTGGGCGCGGGGCTTTTGCAGTTGTTCATTCAGATGGGCTGGCTGCGCACGACCGAAGAATCCAGCACCTTGCAAGTGTCGTCGAGCGGGCAGCGGGAGATCAGCAAGATTGCATCCGCGGCCTGAGCCGGCCCGGGCAGCATGCCGACGCAGAGCATCGGCACGGTCACGACACTATTCAGGTTTAAGGCTTCACCAACCGCGCATCCAGGCTGTTCTGCGCCAGACGCCTGGCCTGATCTTCGGTCATGCCCAGGTGGGTGTGCAGGGCGTGGAAGTTCTCGGTCACGTAGCCGCCGAAATAGGCCGGGTCGTCGGAATTCACCGTGACTTTCACACCGCGCTCAAGCATGTCGAGGATGTTGTGCTGGGCCATGTCGTCGAACACGCAGAGTTTGGTGTTTGACAGGGGGCAGACGGTCAGCGGGATCTGTTCGTCGATGATGCGCTGCATCAGTCTTTCGTCTTCGATGGCGCGCACACCATGATCGATGCGCTCGATCTTCAGCAGGTCCAGCGCTTCCCAGATGTACTCCGGCGGGCCTTCTTCGCCAGCGTGGGCCACGGTCAGGAAGCCTTCGTTGCGGGCGCGGTCAAACACGCGCTGGAACTTGCTCGGCGGATGCCCCATCTCCGAGCTGTCCAGGCCAACGGCCACGAACGCATCACGGAACGGCAGTGCCTGAGTGAGGGTTTTTTCGGCTTCCTCTTCGCTCAGGTGGCGCAGGAAGCTGAGGATCAGGCCGCTGTCGATGCCCAGTTGCGATTTTCCGTCTTTCAGCGCACCGGTGATGCCGGCCAGCACCACTTCGAACGGGATCCCACGGTCGGTGTGGGTCTGCGGATCGAAGAACGGTTCGGTGTGAATCACGTTCTGCGCCTTGCAGCGTTGCAGGTAGGCCCAGGTCAGGTCGTAGAAGTCCTGCTCGGTACGCAGCACGTCCGCGCCCTGGTAATACAGGTCGAGGAATTCCTGCAGGTTGTTGAAGGCGTAAGCCTTGCGCAGCGCTTCCACGTCGTTCCACGGCAGGGCAATCCTGTTGCGCTCGGCCAGGGCAAACAGCAGCTCGGGTTCGAGCGAACCTTCAAGGTGCAAGTGCAATTCTGCCTTGGGCAGGGCGTTCAACCAGTCATACATGTGCTTTTCTCATCAGGTGCAGATCGCGGGCATTCTACAGATGCACGTCGCCGCGTAGGGTAAAACCTGACCGGCCGTTCAACTCAACCAGGCGCTGTAAGAAAAGTGGCTGCGTTCGCCGACATTGCGTACAGAGCCTAAGATACGTTTTCCTGGTCTCGGCGATAGGCATACGTATCGGCGAAACGCGACAGCAGAAACTCGGCACAGGTCGTGACAGGATAGCGGGCCGGCTGGCTTTCGCTCTGACAGCCCGGCAGGCATTCGATACGGGTATCGGGATGAGGCTCGGCGAAGAACGGCATCGAGTAGCGGTCGATACCCAACGGGCTGATGACCCGGTGTGGCGTGGACAGGTAACGGTCGTTGCTCCAGCGCGCCATCATGTCGCCGAGGTTGACCACGAACGTGCCTTCAATGGGCGGTGCGTCGATCCACTGGCCGCGTACATCCCGAACCTGCAAACCGCCTGCCGCGTCTTGATACAGCAGGGTGATACAGCCGTAATCGGTGTGGGCACCTGCGCCTTGCTGCTCGCTGGATGTGGCGGTGTGGCGCGGCGGGTAATGGATCATGCGTAGCACGCTGACCGGGTCCTTGAAGCGCTCATCGAAGAAGTCCCGCTCAATGCCCAGCGCCAGGGTCATGGCGCGCAGCAGGGTCTGCGCCAGTGCCTGCATATCCAGGTAATGCTGCTCCATCAGACTTTGCCAGCCCGGCAGGTCAGGGTGCCGATTCGGCCCGCGCAAGGGTTTGCCTGCCAGCACGTCGGGATGCCCGGCGTCCATGTGCAGCCCCATGTCGAAGGTTTCCTTCAGATCGCTCGGCAGGCTGGGGTCCAGTTGCTCGGTGGCAATGGCACCGTAGCCGCGATGGTGGGTGCTTTGGGTGATGTCGATGTTGAGTTTTTCGGCTGTCGGTCGGGCAAAGAAACGTTTGGCGGCCGTTTGCACCTGCTCGATCCGCTGCGGCGTGATCGGGTGGCCGGTGATGTAGAAAAAGCCCCATTCGCGGCAGGCGCTGTCGATCTGACTGGCGACGGTCTGCCAGGCCTGAATGTCCGGGCCGTAGAGCGGGGCGATATCGATGATGGGAAGCTGGTCCATGAAGCGGTCCTGGAAATCGGGTGGTCGGCGGAGCGATCGCGCCCTTTGAGCATGGACGCGATCCCTCAGGCAGATTACTTCGGCAACTCGGCCTTGATGCCTTCGACGTAGTAGTTCATCGACGCCAGCTCGGCGTTGGTCGCGACCACGCCGGCAGGGATTTTCACGGTGCCGGTCTGGTCCTTGATCGGGCCGGTGAACGGATGAAATTCGCCGCTTTCGATGCTGGCGATGATTGTCTGCGCCTCGGCCTTCACGTCGGCGGGCACGATGTCGCTGATCGGCAGTTCAACCGTACCCTCCTTCAAGCCACCCCAGTAATCCTGCGGTTTCCAGGTACCTGCAAGCACGCCTTCGGCCGCCTGAATGTAATGCGGCCCCCAGTTATTGACGATGGACGTAAGCACTGCCTTGGGGCCGAAGTGGGCCATGTCCGATGCGTAGCCGACCGCGTAAACGCCGCGACGCTCGGCGGTCTGGATCGGGGCCGGGCTGTCGGTGTGCTGGAACACTACGTCCACGCCCTGGTCGATCAGCGCGTTGGCCGCGTCGGCTTCCTTGCCCGGATCGAACCAGGAGTTGACCCACACCACCTTGATCTCGGTGCCGGGGTTGTACTTGTTCAGTGCCAGTTGAATGGCGTCGATGTCGCGCAGCACTTCCGGGATCGGGAACGATGCGACGTAGCCGATTTTCTTGGTCTTGGTCATCTTCGCGGCCAGGAAACCACCCACGTAACGGCCTTCATAGGTGCGGGCCAGGTAGGTGCCCATATTCTTGTCCTGCTTGTAGCCGGTGGCGTGTTCGAACTTCACCTTGGGAAACTGCTTGGCGACTTTCAGGGTCGGGTTCATGTAGCCAAACGAGGTGCTGAAGATCAGGTCATAGCCGCCCTTGGCCATGTTGCGGATCACACGTTCGGCATCCGCGCCTTCAGGCACGTTTTCCACGTAGCTGCTGCTGACCTTGTCGCCCAGGGCTGCGACCATCGCCTTGCGGCCCTGCTCGTGCTGATAGGTCCAGCCGTGGTCGCCGATAGGGCCGATGTAGACGAAGCCGACTTTCAGCGGATCGGCTGCCGAGGCGAGCAGGCTTGCACCCAGACCGACGACAGCAGTCATGGCACACAGCAGTTTTTTCAGGGGACGGCGTGGGGTGGTCAGGTGCATCGGGTCTTGCTCCTTGCAGTCTTGTTGGAGTGGATACTCCGCCAATGCAAAAAACTGACCATAAAGACAAGTTATAGCGCAGACGTGCTGCGGGCTGTTTAACCCAACGATCTATGCAGCGTGACGGTGCAGGAAACAGGCACTTCGCCGCTAACTGGTGCAGCGCGTGCTGCGCTCGACGATGCACATGGGCGTGCCTGCTACCGGCTCACGCATGATCTGCACCTGGACATCGAACACGCGGCACACCAGTTCGGCATCCAGCACGTCGCCGGGTGTGCCGCTGGCAACCAGTTGCCCGGCCTGCATGACCGCCAGGTGGTCGGCATAACGGCAGGCCTGGTTGATGTCATGCAGCACAGTGATGACCGTCTTGCCCTCGGCGCTTAGGGCACGCATCAGGTCCAGCAGCTCGACCTGATGGCTGATGTCCAGATACGTGGTCGGCTCGTCGAGCAGCACGATGGCCGCATCCTGCGCCAGAATCATCGCCAGCCATGCGCGCTGGCGTTGCCCGCCGGACAGGTCAGACAGCGGCCGGTCGGCGAGGGTGTCCAGCTCCATGCGTCGCAGGGCCTGCTCGACACTGTGCTGATCCGTGCCGCTCAACCGACCCCACAAGCTGTTGTGCGGGCTGCGGCCATAGGCAACCAGTTGGCGCACGCTGACGCCTTCGGGAATGGGCAGCACCTGGGGCAGAAACGCCACTTTGCGCGCCAGATCCCGCGCCGACAGATCACGGTAGGGCGTGCCATCCAGACTGAGGCTGCCCGACTGCGGCGTGAGAATGCGTGCGAACGCCTTGAGCAACGTGGATTTGCCACAGCCGTTGGGTCCGATCAGCGCCGTGACCTTGCCGGGCGGCGGGCTGAACGACAGGTTCTGCACGATGCGCGTTGAGCCGTAGCCGATGTCGAGTTGCTGTGCCTGAAGAATGCTCATGGGATCAACCTTTGAATCGGGCCAGCAGCCACAGGAAATAG
Organism: Pseudomonas triticifolii; assembly: GCF_014358015.1. GTDB lineage: Bacteria > Pseudomonadota > Gammaproteobacteria > Pseudomonadales > Pseudomonadaceae > Aquipseudomonas > Aquipseudomonas triticifolii. The sequence continues at coordinate 85,229 of NZ_JACONV010000016.1, forward strand.
GGCGCGCCGATTACAGCCGTGAGAATCCCGGCCGGGATCTCGCTGGGCGCGATCAGCGTGCGACCGAGGGTGTCGGCCAGCACCAGCAGCAGTGCGCCCAGCACCATGGAGGCGGTCAACAGGTATTGATGATGACCGCCCACCAGTCGGCGGGCCATGTGCGGTGCGACCAGCCCGACGAAACTGATCGGGCCAATGATCCCGACGCCCAGACTGGTCAGCAGCACCGCACTGCCCATCGCCAGCCAGCGCGTGCGCTTGAGCCCCGTTCCCAGGCTTTGCGCCGCCTCATCCCCCAGACCGATCAGGTTCAGCGGTTTGGCCAGCAACAGCGTGACGGGGATCAGTATCAGCAACGGCGAGGCCAGCAGCACGTGATGCCAGTTGCGGCTCCACAGGCTGCCGGTCAGCGCCAGTAATGCGGTGTTGATGTCCAGCGGGTTGGACAGAATCAAAAACTCGGTGATGCTCGACAACGTGACCGCGATGGCCACTCCCGACAGCGCGAAACGCACCCCGGAAAACTGCACGCCGGTGTTGTATAGCGCGAGCAACAGCGCGCCACCCGCACCGCCCAGGCACGCCACAAATGGCAGCGCAGACACCGGCAAGTGCGGGAAACCGATGATCGCGATGGTCAGCGCAAGTCCCGCGCCTTGCGTCACGCCGAGGATTTCCGGTGAGGCCAGCGGGTTGCGGATCACGCCCTGTACGATGGCTCCGGCAAGACCGAATGCACAGCCAGTCACCACCGCGATCAGGCCGCGTGGCAATCGGTGATTCCAGACTTCGAAGTCTTTGCTGTCGTGGGCGATCAAATGGTCGAGCACCGCGCCGGGTGTCAGCCAGACCGTACCTGCGCTCAGGCTTAACAGCAGCGCCAGCAGCAACAGGCCGATCAGTATCAGCAGTCTTGAGCGCGGCTGACTCATAGCGCGCGCCTCGCCAGAAACAGGAAGAACGGCGCGCCGATCAATGCCGTCACCACGCCTGCCGGTGTCTCGACCGGGAATGCCACGGCGCGGCTGATCAGGTCGGAGGCCAGCACAATTGCGGCGCCCAGTCCGGCACTGACCGGGATCAGCCAGCGGTAATCGTTGCCCAGCCATTGGCGGGCGATGTTCGGCGCGATCAGCCCGACAAAGCCGATGGGCCCGACGGCGCATACACTGGCTCCGACCAGCACCAGACTGACCACGAACACCAGCAGACGCAACGCGCCGATGCGCACGCCCAGCGAACGGGCGGCGTCTTCACCGAGGTTGATCAGGTTCAGGCGTGGCGCGCAGGCAATCGCCAGCACGACGCCGATCAGCGTGCAGGGCCACAGCAGTTGCAGTTGTGCGGTGCCGACGTTGGCCAGCGAGCCGGCCAGCCAGTTCAGAACACTTTGCGCCTGCGCTTCAACGAGAATCACCGTCAGCCGGGTCAGCGCCGCGCACAGTGCAGCCACCGCCACGCCCGCCAGCACCAGTCGCCCCTGAGACGTTGCCGGTGACCACGCCCCGCCGAGGCTGAACACGGTGATCCAGGCCAGCGCGCCGCCCAGACACGTCATCAATAGCGCGCCGCCGGCAAAGGGCAGGGCAATCAAACCTGTCGAAAACAGTGCCAGGCCCAGCGCCGCGCCTGCGGTTACTCCGAATAGAGAGGGGGAGGCCAGCCGATTGCGGGTGATGCCCTGCATCAACGCCCCGGCCACGCCCAGGCAGGCACCGACCAGCGCCGCGCACAACGCTCGCGGCACGCGCAGTTGCGCGACGATGTAGGCGATGTTGCCGCCCTCGCGGCCCAGCGTGAACAACCCGTTCCAGGCGTCGACCTGCCGGATGGTGAAGGGCGACAGGGCGAACAGCGACATCCAGAACAGGCCCAGACAACTCGCGGCGATCACGCTCGCCATCAGCCAACGGCGCATTTACGGGTTGATCACGGCCTTGCCGCCCTTAAGGACGGCAAGCGCATCATCGGCAATCTGTTCGGACGCCATGATCCCGCGATTGCGCGCCCAACTGTCGCCGTCCACTTCTGCCACGTGCTGGTTACGCACAGCAGTCAATACCTGCCACAGCGGCTGCTTGCTCCAGCTGTCTACCAGGCTTGGGCGACGATAATGGCCGACCAGCAGCCAGCCCGGGTCCAGCGCCAGCAACTGTTCAAGACTGACGAACTCGGTCGGCGCGGCGTTCTTGCGCACTTCAGGCACTTGCAAACCGATGGCCTTCAATACGCTGCCTGCGTAAGCGTGCGGGCCATGTACCGAGAAGCTGTCTTCACGGGCAACGCCGAACAGCACCGTTGTATCGGCCGGGATTTGTGCGGCAACGGTTTTCAGGTGCTCACGGTTTTGCGCGATACGCGCCTGCATCTGCGGGCCTTTGCCCAACGCCGTACCGATCAGCTCGGCGGATTTCAGGCTGCCTTCATAGTCTTCGCCACGCGACGGTAACATCAGCGTGGGTGCCAGGCTGGCCAGATCGTTGTACAGCGCCTGATGACGACCCAGGTCAGCGATGATCAGGTCCGGCTTGAGGCGAGCGATAACCTCGATATTGGGCTGCGAGCGCAGGCCTACCGACTGCCATTCCCCTACGGCCTTGCGCGCCTTGGGCAGTACGCGGTTGGCATCGCCATCGTCAGCCGCGCCCACAGGCGTCACGCCGACCGAGGCCAGGCTGTCGAGGAAGGAAAACTCCAGCACCACCGCACGCTTGGGCGTGTCAGGCAGATGAACCTTGTGCTGGCCGTCATCGATGTCGATGGGTGCGGCTTGGGTTGCGCAGGCCAGCGCTGCCAAAAGGCTAACGGCCAGCAGATGAGAGAGGCGAAAAGCACGCATGGCGAATGTCCTTTGTCACTGAAACAAAATCGCGAAAACAGACGCGCCAGAAAGGTCGCGAAGAAAACGGCGGGCACTATTTCACATCGTGACGGCGGGATCAAAAGTCATTTACACGTGTGTGCCATTCTCATTCGGGTCTTTTTTTTGAAACCTTTTGTCACACCCTGCACTCTGAACGGCTTCAATGACAGACACCTTCACATACATCCGCGGCGATGTGTCGCAAGGGTTTGGGGTACACAATGGGCGCGCTGCTCAAGCAAGAAAAGTTTTTACTGCTGGCGATCATCGCCACCTTTATCGCCTATCCACTGGAGCACACGCTGCTGGGCAATGGCCAGACCGTCGCGCTGGTGGCCGGTCTGGCGCTGGTTGGCTTCATCGTTTGCGCATCGCTGCGTGTGGCGCATCACGCCGAACAGCTCGCCGAGAAAGTCGGCGATCCTTACGGCACGATGATTCTCACGTTGTCGGCAGTGCTGGTCGAAGTGGTGATCCTGGCGATCATGATGAGCAACGAGCCATCACCGACGCTGGTGCGCGACACCATCTATTCCGCTGTGATGCTCGACATCAACGGCATTCTCGGACTGGCCGCGTTGATGGGCGGCATCAAGCACGGCGAGCAGTCGTACAACGATGACTCGGCGCGCACCTACAGCGTGATGATCATGACCGCCATGGGCGTGTCCATGGTGGTGCCCGAGTTCATTCCCGAGGCGAACTGGAAGCTGTATTCGGCGTTCACCATTGGCGCGATGGTCCTGCTCTATACCGTGTTTCTGCGCATGCAGGTCGGGCCACACAGCTACTTTTTCAGCTACAGCTACCCGGACAAGAAGAAGCGCAAGGATCAGCCTGAAGAGCACGGCGAGCCGGTCAACCTGACCCGTTCCATCGCCACATTGGTGGTCGGTGTCGTGGTCATCGGCGCGCTGGCGGAAGTCATGTCCAAGACCGTGGACCTGGGCCTTGAAGGTACGGGTGCGCCGCCGGTGATGACCGCGATCCTGGTCGCGGCGATTTCCGCCTCGCCCGAAATTCTCACCGCATTACGTGCGGCGCTGGCCAACCGCATGCAGTCGGTGGTCAACATCGCCCTGGGTGCATCGCTGTCGACGGTGATCCTGACCGTGCCGGTGATGGAAGCCATGGCGCTCTACAGCGGCCAGCCGTTCCAGATGGCCATGACGCCGGTGCAGACCGTGATGATCCTGATCACCCTGTTGGTCAGCGCGATCAATCTGAACGACGGTGAAACCAACGCCATTGAAGGCATGACTCACTTCGTGCTGTTTGCGACGTTCATCATGTTGTCGTGCCTGGGGGTTTGAGGGATCGGGGCTCCTTCGACTGAACACACCGCCCCCTTCGCGGACAAGTCCGCTCCCACTGGCTGAAACCGGTTTTAACCTGTGGGAGTGAGCTTGCTCACGAAGACTGACTTCCAGACGCAACACCTCGACTGAATACACCAGCCCCTTCGCGGACAAGTCCGCTCCCGCTGGCTGAAACCGGTTTTAACCTTTGGGAGTGAGCTTGCTCACGAAGACTGACTTTCAGACGCAACACCTCGACTGAATACAGCAGCCCCTTCGCGGACAAGTCCGCTCCTACTGGTTGAAACCGGTTTTAACCTGTGGGAGTGAGCTTGCTCACGAAGACTGACTTTCAGGCGCAACACATTTGGCTGAATGTACTGGCCTCTTCGCGGACAAGTCCGCTCCTACTGGTTGAGACCGGTTTTAACCTTTGGGAGTGAGCTTGCTCACGAAGACTGACTTTCAGACGCAACACCTCGACTGAATACAGCAGCCCCTTCGCGGACAAGTCCGCTCCTACTGGTTGAAACCGGTTTTAACCTGTGGGAGTGAGCTTGCTCACGAAGACTGACTTTCAGGCGCAACACATTTGGCTGAATGTACTGGCCTCTTCGCGGACAAGTCCGCTCCTACTGGTTGAAACCGGTTTTAACCTGTGGGAGTGAGCTTGCTCACGAAGACTGACTTCCAGACGCAACACCTCGACTGAACACACCGCCCCCTTCGCGGACAAGTCCGCTCCTACTGGTTGAAACCGGTTTTAACCTGTGGGAGTGGGCTTGCTCACGAAGACTGACTTCCAGACGCAACACCTCGACTGAATACACCAGCCCCTTCGCGGACAAGTCCGCTCCTACTGGTTGAAACCGGTTTTAACCTGTGGGAGTGAGCTTGCTCACGAAGACTGACTTTCAGACGCAACCCGTCGACTGAACACACAGTGGCGTTTTTTCCAGCGCTCGCCACAAGGAGGCCTCGGCTTCCTGCCCCGGCATCAGCCAGACGCCGTCCTGTTCGACCAGCGCCACCGCCGGTAGCTTCAACAAACTGGCCAGACTCGTCGAGCTGACGCGGCCGTTGTCCAGATAAACCTCCGAATCCCAGTCCCGCTCGAACGCTCGCATCTTCAGCTTCCCGTTGTCGAAGCTTTCGAACTGGGGCCGGTTGCCCGGTGAGTAAGGAAAGGTGCGCAACGTCCGTTCCTGCACATCCAGCAGCAACAGCTCCCATCGGCTTTGCGGGTCGACATGCAAGCGAGTGAGGGCCAGGTAACGGGCGTCGTGTGACCAAATCATGGACGGTGCGAGGTCCTTGATGGCGCAACCTGACGCCGTCAGCAGATGACCGCCCAGGCGACCTGAGCTGGTGCGCATCCAGCTATCGGCGTATTCGGTCTCGCTGCCGAACAGCCAGGCCGCGTCACGGTTGTCAGTTGCGGGCTGCAGGAAATCTCCGTCCGCCGTGGCCGCCTGAGGCCTGTGTACTGTTCGCCATTGCGGCAACATCTGCAGGGCGTCGCTGCCGATTTCCAGCTCGACTGTCTGATAGTAAGGGCGAGAGCCTTCGCGGTCATCGCAAAAGCCTGCCGCTTGCCCGATGGGTGGCGCGGGTTGGTCATAACGCTGCAAGGCGGTGCTTTCGCAGGTATCCGTCAGCCGCCCGGACACCGTGATGACCGAGAGTGTGCCTTCGCGCACGTCCAGCAGGTGGACCACCTCCATGGGAGGGCCTTCGAGGCGACGACGCTTGAGGACATCGACGACCACTACGTTGCCCGCGCTGGCCGGGTATTCGGTGAAGGGGATCAGCGCCAGATAACGTTTACAGTCCGAAACCCGGTGATCAAGCAGCCACAGCCCCGGCAGTTCCCAGTCCGCAATCCGGCAGCGATAACCTCCCTGATCAATGCTGTTATCCATCTGCCAGGTCAGCCGCGCGCGCTGCTCATCCAGCAGCGGCGCGGACTCGACACTGCTTGCGCCGCGCTCGCCATTACCGGTCAGCGGGACGACCAGGCGGATACCGGTCAGCGCTCGCTGCCCGCTTCGCAAACGGCCCTGAGCGTCGTGACCGGTCTGTATTTGCGTGTCGCTGTGAATGCAACGCAGACTGTAGCCATAGCGGCCACGATCGGGGCACTCAAAAGCCAGATAGCCTTCAATGCGCACGTAATGATCGTCCAGCGCCAGCAGTCTGTTCCAGTTGAGCGAGATTTCCCGGTGGCTGATCACCCAAGGCTCGGGCAGTGCGTGCCAGCCGGTTTTGCTTTCCCAGCACCAGTATTTCGTCTGCTCGTCACTGGCCTGTTGCGCCATGACACACAGCGCCTTGCCGTCCGCGCGCCAGATGATCGAGGCGTCCGCGTAGAAAAACAGGTCGGTTTCCCGGCCGTCCAGGCTCAATTGATAGGCCGGGTAGCGCAGGGCGTCCAGTGGTTGCTCCAGATCGCGCAGGCTGGCGGGCATTCGCAAATGGCCTTCTATGCGATGTCGGTCGTGTGGCCCGTTGCGTTCTATTCGCTCGGCGGCGGCGTCCTGAGGCAGTGCCGAGGGCTCGATCCAGATATCCACGATCGACATCATGTCCACGACTCGGGCGGTCTTGAGCAAGTCCTGCAGGTTGATCGTGGAGGCCCGGTTGTCCACCAGCGGACTGATGCGCCCGCTCAGATCGGTCTCGCTGAACGCGTCCAGCTCCCAGAACACATCGTTGTCGCAGTGATACACCCGGCGCATCTGACGGTCGAGAATAACCAGTCCCCATTGCTGCCTGGACGGCACTGTAGCGGCGAAGTAGCGACCGTCGCTGGAAAACCGGGCCGAAGAACCAAGCCCTTGCAGCAACACGCCGTCGGGAAACAGATAGTCAACGTAGACCGGCCCGCCCATGGCGATTTCGCCCATGTTGAAGACGCGAATCGGCTCGCCTTCGGGCGTGCGTTCCGGCTCCTGGCCACCCCAGGCGCTGCTGCTCGTTTCATGGCTGCGCTGACGAGGCGGTGATGGCGTGTTCTCACCCGCCTTTTCGTCAACGGATGGCTCGGCAATGCCCAGTTTGCGTTCCCATTTCTGCAGCAGGTTCAGACCGAACACAACGGTGAACAGGGCAATGGGCACATTCCAGTAATTGGGCAGCACGCGACCCAGACTCAGCCCCAGGCCGATCATGGCGCTGGCACCTAGCGGGGTGATCTGGTTGGCTGCGTCTTTCCAGCCAGCCCATACACATAACCCGCTCAGCGCGGCCAGACTGAGCACGATCAGAAACCCCTGCCAGGGCGGCAACATCGTGACCAGCGCGGCGGGTCCTACCAACAGCAAGAGCTGCCAGGCCAGACCCAGCAGCAGGACCAACAGGCTTTTGTCATCTTCGGGAGGGCTTGCAGGCTGAGGTGTGGTGGACACGGCGTTTCGCCTGGCGGCTGGAGGAGGCGACACTCTAGCGGATCGACATCGCTGAAGGTGTCGATCCGTTCACAGCTTTACAGGCCTGGCGTTTAACCCTGAAGCAGCTCGCGTGCTGCCTGACGATGGTCGGCGATCAACTGTTGCAGATCCAGCCCTTGGACCTGGCCGTCGATCACCCGCCAGTGTCCTGCGATCATCACCCGGTCGGCACGGTCTGCGCCGCACAGCAGCAGCGCCGATAGCGGGTCGTGGCTGCCGGAAAAACGCAGCTCGTCGAGTTTGAACAGCGCCAGATCGGCCTGCTTACCGACCGCCAATTCGCCGATGTCGGTACGCCCCAGCAGTTGAGCTGAGCCTTTTGTCGCCCAGCCCAGCACGCGCTGCGGGGTGATTTTTTCCGCGCCGTAGCGCAGCCGTTGCAGGTAGAGCGCCTGACGGGCTTCCAGGATCATGTTCGACGCATCGTTGGAGGCCGAACCGTCAACGCCAAGCCCCAGTGGCGCGCCTGCGTCGGTGAGGTCCAGCGTCGGGCAGATGCCAGAGGCCAGGCGCATGTTGGAACTCGGGCAATGACAGATGCCGGTGCCCGCTGCGCCCAGGCGCGCGATTTCGTCGGGGTTGAAATGAATGCCATGAGCCAGCCAGGTGCGCGGGCCGAGCCAGCCGACGCTGTCCAGATAATCCACCGTGCGCAGGCCGAAACGTTGCAGGCAGAAATCTTCTTCGTCGAGGGTTTCCGCGAGATGAGTGTGCAGGCGCACGTCGAGTTTTTCGGCCAGCTCCGCGCTTTCAGCCATGATCTGCGGCGTGACGGAAAACGGCGAACACGGCGCGAGGGCGATCTGGATCTGCGCACCGTCGCCGCGTTCGTGGTAGGTCTCGATCAGGCGCTGGCTGTCGGCCAGAATCACCTCGCCCTGCTGCACGGTCTGTTGCGGCGGCAGCCCGCCATCCGCTTCGCCCAGGCTCATGGAGCCGCGGGTGAGCATGGCGCGCATACCCAGTTCACGAACGCTCTGTACCTGCACGTCGATGGCCTGTTCCAGCCCGTCCGGAAACAGATAGTGGTGGTCGGCGGCGGTCGTGCAGCCAGACAACAACAGTTCGGTCAGCGCGACCTTGCTGGCGACGGCGAGCTTTTCCGGCGTCAGTCGTGCCCATACCGGATACAAGGTTTTGAGCCATGGAAACAGCGGCTGATTGACCACCGGTGCCCAGGCGCGGGTCAGGGTTTGATAGAAATGGTGATGCGTGTTGATCAAGCCCGGCAGCAGCACATGCTCGCAGGCATCGAACACCTGCGCGCAGGGCAGGGCAGGATGCTGCCCGGCCGCCAGCACTTGCGTGATGACGCCGCCCTCGATCACCAGCCCGCCACGGGCGTCCAGATGATTGGCGGTAAAGATGGCCAGGGGATTTTTCAACCAGATACGGATCGCGGACATGAGCCGGCTCCTCTGAAAATGGGTTCAGGGTTAGCCAGCTCAGTGTTGCCCTGTCTGCTGATCCAGGGTGCGAGGCAGACAGCACCTCGGCAGGTCGCAGATGTTACCGGGGTGGTCAGTTTTTAATCAAGTTGCGCGTGTGCCCGGCGTTGATCTACCAGGCAATCGTCTCGCCCTTGTAGTTGATGAAGTGATGTCCACCCTTGCCCGCATAGGCATTGAGTTGTTCAACGAGCCCGGTGGTGCTGGTCAGCACGTCGATGGCTGCGTTCTCGCCGCCCATGTCGGTCTTGACCCAGCCCGGATGCAACGACAGCACGGTCGGACGTGGCTCTGGCAGTTGGACCACAAAGCTGTTGGTCATCGAGTTAAGTGCGGCCTTGCTGGCTTTATACAGCGTCATGGTTTCGCCTTCAGGGCAGGCAACACTGCCCAGCACCGAACTCATGAACGCCAATACGCCGGTTTCAGGACGAATATGATCGACGAAGCGTTCGGCAAGGCGGATCGGCGCAATCGCATTGGTCAGAAACAGCTGACCCAGTTCGGCTGCCGTGGCCTGGGCCGCACTCTGATGCTTGGGACCCATGATCCCGGCGTTGACGAACAGCACGTCGAACACTTCGCCTTTGAGCTTCTGCACCAGCACTTCCAGCGAAGCAGTATCGTCGAGGTCCATCGCTTCGATTCGCACGCCTTCGATGGCTCTGAGCGCGTCGGCATTGTGCGGATCACGCACCGTTGCGGTGACCTTCCAGCCCTGCTCGGTGAGGCGCTGAACCAGGCTGAGACCCAGGCCACGCGAGGCGCCAATGATCAGTGCGGTTTTGGTGGTCATGAAAAACTCCTTGGCAGATTGAAAGATGGACTCAAGGGCTCAGCGGGCATTGCTGGCCCAGACGCTGATGCAACTCGCCGCGCAGCGCGGTGAGCGCTGCGATACGGGTATCGATCAGCGCCAGTTTTTCCCGGAGCAGTGCTGCAATTGCAGTATCCGGATCGGGCGCCTTCCACAGTTCGGCAACATTGCTGCCGACTTCGTTCAGGCTGAAACCCAGCCGTTGCGCCACTTTGATGAATTGCACCAGTTGGACCGTCTCTACAGGGTAGTGTCGATAACCGTTGGCGCTGCGTTGCGCGACGATCAGTCCGCGCTGCTCGTAGAAGCGCAGTGTGTCGCGACTGACGGCGGTCGCCTCTGCCAGTTCACCGATACGCATCAATGGAATGTCCCTGAAGTGCTTGACCCTGGAGCCTACTCCAGCCTTTAGCCTGTTGGAATCTTAATCAGCAGGAAGCCGCTTCATGTGGACAACCCGGCAATACCGCCAAGTGATCAAAGCCAGTGCATGGTACGACCTGATCATCACGGCGGCCTTCGTCACTCCCTGGAGTTTCGTCGTCCTTCATGGGGGATTGAGGGCGTTGAGTCAGTTCTGGAACCTGTCAGGTGATTTTCCGGATTTCGAGCCCATGCACATGCTGATGGCCAACCTGCTGGGTTCGATTGTCTGTGTGTGGGCAGTGCTGAGGATTCGCCATCCGCAACCGATATTCGGGCGCTATGACGCGGCGGGTCGCGTGCTGTTCGCAACGTGGCAAGCCTACGCGTTGAGTCAGGGAGCCAGCAGCCTGCTGATCGGCATCCTGGCAGCCGAACTGTTCTGGGCTGTGTTGCAGCTTTGGCCGGTGCGACGTGACGCGCTGTCTGAGCCGCCGTCTTCGTGAGCAAGCTCTCACTGACTCACTGACTCACTGACTCACTGACTCACTGACTCACTGACTGAAGCAATGTCCCGTGGGAGGCGGCTTGCCGGCGATGCGTACGGCACCGCCGTTTATCCTCAATGCCCCGCCCGCCAAGGCTGCCCCAGCGAAACCGGGGCGTACAACCGGGTGCGCAATGCGTCGCGCGACAGCAGCACCAGCACGATGATGGTCGCGACATAAGGCAGCATCGCCAGCAGGTTGGAAGGGATCGCCAGACCGATGCCTTGGGCGACCAGGTGCAGGATGCTGGCCAGACCGAACAGGTAAGCGCCCAGCAGCAAGCGCCAGACGCGCCAGCTGGCGAACACCACCAGCGCCAGGGCAATCCAGCCGCGCCCGGCGCTCATGTTTTCGGCCCACATCGGCGTGTAGGCGAGCGACAGATACGCCCCTGCCAGTCCGGCCATGGCCCCGCCGAACAACACGGCAAGCGTACGCACCCGCAACACGGGCAGGCCCATTGCGCTGGCCGCGTCAGGGTTTTCGCCGACAGCCTGGATGATCAGCCCGATGCGACTTTTCAGCAGGGCCCAGGCCACCAGCGCAAACAGGGCGAAGGACAGGTAGACCAACAGATCCTGCGCGAACAGCATGCGGCCGATCAGCGGAATGTCGCTCAGAAACGGAATCGCAACCGGCTCGAAACCGCTGAGTGGTTTGCCGACCCACGCCGCCCCGACAAAACTCGACAGCCCGACGCCGAAGATGGTCAGTGCCAGACCGGTGGCCACCTGATTGGCGTTGAATACCAGTGCAACCAGCGCGAACAGTGCCGACAGCAGCATGCCGGCCGCCATCGCCAGCAGCACGCCGAGCCACAGGTTGCCGGTGCTCAGAGCGATGATGAAGCCGATCACGGCACCGAACAGCATCATGCCTTCCTGACCGAGGTTGATCACGCCGCTCTTTTCACAGATCAGCTCACCCAGCGCGACCAGCAGCAGCGGCGTGCCGCAACGCACCATGGCGTAGAAAATATTGCTCAGTAGATCGATATCCATTACATGGCTCCCACGGCAGGCGTCATCTGACGCTTGGCCCAGCGCATCTTCAGACGCGGGCGGTAAAGAATCAGTACGTCGCAGGCCAGCAGGAAGAACAGCATCATTCCCTGAAACAATTGGGTGATGGCGGGCGGCAGGTTCAAGGTCATCTGTGCGCTTTCCCCGCCCAGGTAAAGCAGGGCGATCAACAGACTGGAAAACAGAATGCCGATGGGATTGAGACGGCCCAGGAACGCCACGGTAATCGCCGCGTAGCCGTAGCCCGGCGACACCTGTGGCACCAATTGCCCGATGGGCCCGGTGACTTCCGACACACCCGCGAGCCCGGCCAGTGCGCCGCTGATCAACAAGGCCAGCCACACCAGACGCTTTTCACGAAAACCGACGAATCCGGCGGCGCGTTTGTCCAGGCCCAGCACCTTGATCTGGAAACCGACGAAGCTACGCTGCAGCAAGACCCACACCACCACCAGCGCCAGCAGCGCGAAGTACACGCCGACATGCGCGCGGCCGTCTTCCATCAACAGCGGCAGACGGCTGGCGTCGCCAAAGGTCGCGGACTCCGGGAAGTTCATGCCCGCAGGATCCTTGAGCGGGCCATGCACGAAGTACAGGAGCAGGTTCAGGGCGATGTAATTGAGCATGATGCTGGTGAGGATTTCGTTGGCGTTGAAGTGCGTGCGCAGCCAGGCCGTCACCCCGGCCCAGGCCGCACCGGCCAGCGTGCCCGCCAGTAACACCATCACCAGCGCCCAGCGGCTTTCCATCTCGATGATATTGACGGCCACCGCGCTACCCGCCAGAGCACCGAGCAACAGTTGGCCTTCGGCCCCGATGTTCCAGATGCGGGCCTGATAGGCGACCGCCAGACCCAGCGCACACAGCAGAATCGGCAATGTCTTGACCATCAGTTCCGACAGCCCGTAAAGGTCGCTGACCGGTGCAATCAGCAACGTGTGCAACGTCACCCAGGGGTCGAGCCCCAAAGCAATGAACAGGAGCGACCCGCACACCAGCGTCAGCACCGCGGCCAGCAGCGGCGAGCACCACAACATGGCGCGCGATTGCTGGCCGCGCGGTTCCAGAGAAAGCAGCATGTTTTGCTCCGTTAACCCGGCGTATGGGCCTGAGTGTGAGAATGATCGAACTGTCCCGCCATCCAGCCGCCGATCTGTACGGTGCTGGTCTGTCCGGTCGGGATCAGGTCAGAAAGATGCCCGCCGCTCAGGGCTGCAAGGCGGTCGCTGATCTGGAACAGTTCGTCCAGGTCTTCGGATATCACGAGAATGGCCGCGCCTGCATCGCGCAACGTGATCAGCGCACGATGAATGGCCGCAGCTGCACCTACGTCTACGCCCCAGGTCGGGTGCGCGGCGACCAGCAGTTTCGGGTTCTGCATGATCTCGCGGCCCAGAATGAATTTCTGCAGGTTGCCGCCCGACAGGCTGCGCGCAGCGGTCTGGGCGTCCGGCGTCTTTACGGAGAAGCGACGGATGATCTCATCGGCCAGCGCCCGAACCTTGCCGCGCTGAATCAGGCCATGACTGACCAGACCTTGTTGAAAGGCGGTGAGCAGTGCGTTGTCAGCCAGGCTCAGCTCCGGCACGGCGCCGTGACCCAAACGCTCTGCCGGGACAAAGGCCAGACCGCGCTTGCGCCTCGCATCAGGCCGCAAATGACCGACCGGTGTGTCAGCGAAGCGCAGTGTGGCGGCCTGGGCGTTGGGCAGTACCTGTTCACCGCTGAGCAGGGCCAGCAGCTCGTCCTGCCCATTGCCTGCCACGCCCGCGATGCCGACAATTTCGCCGCTGCGCACTTCCAGACTGACCTCCCTCAGGGAGCAGCCAAACGGATCGGGGTTGTGCCACGACAAGCGCTCAACCCTCAGAAACGGCGCTGCACCGCTGACTTTTTCATACTGCGCCGTCAGCCCTTCGGCATCACCGACCATCAGCCGCGCCAGTTCCAGATCCGAGCACTCTGCCGGGATGCAGTGCCCGGACACCTTGCCGTTTCGCAACACGGTCGCGCTGTGGCACAGGGCGCGAACTTCGCCCAGCTTATGGCTGATGAACAGAATGCTGCAGCCTTCGGCGGCCAGATGCCTCAAGGTGACGAACAGCTCCTCGGCTTCCAGTGGTGTGAGCACCGAGGTGGGTTCGTCGAGAATCAGCAGGCGAATGTCCTGCATCAGGCAGCGAATGATCTCTACTTTCTGGCGCTCGCCGATCGACAGGCTATGCACCAGCCGCTGTGGCTCCAGTGCCATGCCGTAGCGCTGTGAGACCTCACGGATGCGCGGTTCCAGTTGCTTGGGTGTGCCCGCGGCTGCGCCCATGGCCAGCGCAATGTTTTGCGCCACACTCAAGGTCTCGAACAGCGAGAAATGCTGAAACACCATGCCGATGCCCAGGCTTCTGGCTTGCGCCGGGTTGCGCATGGTCTGCGTCTGACCCTGCCAGACGATGGAGCCGGAGTCCGGTTGTGTCACGCCGTAGATGATCTTCATCAGCGTGCTCTTGCCCGCGCCGTTTTCACCCAGCAAGGCATGGATTTCTCCGGGCTGGATGGTCAGATCGACGGCGTCGTTGGCCAGACAGCCAGGATACTGTTTGGTGATGTGGCGCAACTGGAGACGCGCAGGTGTCGCGTGGTTTGGCATGTCAGGCTCTGATGCAGGAGTGGGTCGCTCGTGGGTAAAGCAAAATCCTGGCCAGGGAGTCAGCTTTTGTTGCGCGGCCCTGAATCGGGCCTGCCAGGACTGCTGATTTAAGGCTGCAGATGCTGGATAAGTGCGTTTGGCACCAGATGAGGGCATGGGCAAGAAGGAAGGGAGCCAATATGGCTCATTGATGTGAGCAAAAAACATACAGCTTCACAAGAGCGCGCTACGCTCGGCGACTGCGCTGCCCTTGCACCTGTTATCCACAGGTTGGTCCACAGTTACTGTGCGAAAGTGCGCGACCCCTGAATAACGCCGTATTGCTTAGTAGCCGATGGTGCTAAGCCACTTTAAATCGCTGTTTTATCGATGTTTTTACAGGTTCCTGTGTGATCTGTACAAAAAACGATCAGTTGCCTGAGACGCTTGCCCGGCAAGGCTTGCAGCAGGGTGTGCTCAGCTTATCCACAGTCGGATGCACAGTAGATGTGGGCAAGTAGGCATAGACGCATGACGCCTTCATTACAGGGTAGATGCCGCATGCAGAATGATTCTGCCCCGACTCAGGTCCGCCAGTTGGCGCTGAAAGTTCTCAACATGCTCCGGGCCGATGGCAATCGCCATTTCCACGCCATTGGCGGTGAAGTTTTCGGCTTCCACCCGCCCATTCGATTCCGCCAGGCGAACCTTGACCAGCGCCAGTTCGCTGAAGCTGCATTCAAGGTTGAAGGACAGCCGGTTGACCAGTTCCACACGCGCCGCTTGTTGCAGGCATTTGTTGGCACCGCCGCCATAAGCGCGGGCCAGGCCGCCGGTTCCCAATTGAATGCCGCCGTACCAGCGAATCACCAGCACCACGACCTGATCGAATCCCTGCGCTTCAATGGCGGCCAGGATCGGACGGCCAGCGGTGCCGCCAGGTTCGCCGTCATCGTTGCTGCGGTACTGATCGCCCAGCTTCCAGGCCCAGCAGTTGTGGGTCGCGTTCAGATCACTGTTGTGCTCTATAAACGCCAGCGCGTCGGCAGGGCTGGCAATCGGGGCGGCGAGGGTGATGAAGCGGCTCTTGCGAATCTCTTCACGAAACTCGCAAGGGCCGAGGAGGGTAAAAGGCATGCGTCTGTCCAGCTGGCAACAAGGTGCGGATTCTACAAGGCTGGCGGTGTGAGCCCACAACCTTTGAGGATGATCCTGATCAGGTTCTCGCTGGCCTCGTCCATGTCTTGCTTGGTCAGGCGGGTGCGCCCGGTGACGCGACAGATCTGCGTGGCGAAGTCGGCGTAATGCTGGGTGCTGCCCCACAGCAGGAATATCAGGTGCACCGGATCGACCGCGTCCATCTTGCCAGCGTCTATCCATGCCTGGAAAACCGCTGCCCGCCCCTGGAACCACAAGCGGTAGTCCTGGCTGAAATACTCGCTCATGCACTCGCCGCCGCTGATGATTTCCATGGCGAAGATGCGTGAGGCCTGAGGCTGGCGACGTGAAAACTCCATCTTGGCGCGGATGTATCCGGTAAGTGCCTGTGCGGGATCGTCGTCCACGCTCAAGGTGTTGAAGGTGCTGTCCCACAGCTCGATGATGTTGCTCAACACCGCAACATAAAGCCCCAGTTTGTTGGTGAAGTAGTAGTGCAGGTTGGCCTTGGGCAACCCGGCCTTCAGTGCGATGGTGTTCATGCTGGTGCCCTTGAAACCGTGACGTGCAAATTCGTCTTCAGCGGCCTTGATGATTGCCTCTTCGTTCTTCTGGCGAATGCGGCTTGCAGGCTTTGCGACGTGGACGCTGTGAGCATGGACTTCAAGGGTCATGGGACGATTCCGGGCAGGTCAGGGTGCACAACGAACGACAGATAACCCACCTGCGACCAACTCGCAAGCGGGCACAGGGAATTATCGTTGATGCTCAAAGGGTTCAGGGCGCTGGACGGTGAGTGGCTCAGACGCAACGACTTTACTTTCGGGTATCAACAGGCACATCACAATCGCGGTCAGGCCACCGCTGGTGATGGCCGAATCGAACAGGTTCTGCACCAGTTTTGGCATGTGGTGCAGCAGTGCCGGTTGGGAAGCAATGCCCAGACCTACGCCGAACGAGGTGGCGATGATCAGCATGCTGCGCCGATCCAGTGGCGACTGAGCGAGGATCCGCACGCCTGCCGCCGCGACACTGCCAAACATCACCAGCGTCGCGCCGCCCAGCACTGGTTTGGGAATCTGCTGAACGATGGCACCGATGTGCGGAAACAGCCCCAGTACGAACAGCACAGCACCGATGTACAGACCCACGTAACGACTGGCAACGCCTGTCAACTGGATCACGCCATTGTTCTGGGCGAAGGTGGTATTCGGGAATGCGCTGAAGGTAGCGGCCAGCATGCAGCTCACCCCATCGCCCAGGACGCCGCCTTTGAGCCTGGCCACATAGCTGGGCCCGCTGATGGGTTGTCGGGCCAGCATGCAGTTGGCGGTCAGGTCGCCGACGGTTTCGATGCTGCTGATCAGATAAATCAGCGCAACCGGCAGGAAGGCGCTCCAGTCAAAACTGAAACCGAAGCGAAACGGTATTGGAACGCTGATCAGCGGCAGGTCATGAATAGGCTGCGGTACGAGCTTGCCGCTGAACCAGGCCGCCACACTGCCAACCGCCAGGCCGATGATGATGCCCGACAGCCGAACCCACGGTGTGTTGGAGCGATTCAGTGCAATGATCACCACCAGCACGAACACGCCCAGCGCCAGATTAAGGGGCGAGCCGAAGTCAGGTGCATTGAAACCGCCGCCCAGATCGGTCACGCCGACCTTGATGAGGCTCACACCGATCAGCGTAATCACGATCCCGGTCACCAGCGGCGTGATCACGCGGCGCAGTTGCCCGATGCAGCGGCTGAGCACGATCTGCACCAGCGCGCCGAAAAAGCACACACCAAAGATCATCGCCATGATGTCTTCCGGGCTGCCACCACGCTGCTTGACCAGAAAGCCCGCCGACAGCACTGCGCCGAGAAATGCGAAGCTGGTGCCCTGCAGGCAGATCATCCCGGCGCCGATACCGAACGGGCGGCGTGCCTGGATGGAGGTGCCGACGCCTGAGACCATCAGCGCCATGCTGATCAGGTAGGGCAGATAATCGCCAAGCCCCAGTGTCGAGCCAATGATCAGGGGCGGGGTGATGATGCCCACGAAGCTGGCCAGTACATGTTGCAGTGCTGCCAGTATGGCCGTCAGTGGTTTTGGCCGGTCATCAAGGCCGTAGATCAGGTCATTATTGTCGGACGGTTCAGGCTGCATGGCAGGTTCTCGCGGCTTCGCGCTCTCTGGATAAAATGCGCCAAGGGCTGGCGTTGGGTTATCCAGATGCTTTGCAAAAAGCTGTCCACTTGCTCAGGTTATGCCGCGTTAGCGTTGATATATCCCGCAGGATCAAAGATGTCCGCTGATTTCAGGCCTCGCGGTGCTGGGTGATCTGTCGATGCCGTGCCGACGAAATGTGTCATCGGGTAGCAGCCAGCCTTTCCAGAAAACTTTCCAGCACCAAATGAGGGCGTCGTCCTTTACGCGTCACGGTCACCAGGCTCAGGTCATAAAATCTTGAACCGGGTTTGAGGGCTCGCAATCTGCCTTCCTTTACCCAGGCGCTGGCGTAATGGTCTGGCAGGTAGCCAATATAACGGCCGGTCAATATCAGGAACGCCATGCCTTCGCGGTCCGATGCACTGGCGGTGCACCTGAGTGCCTGATAGTGAGCCTGAAGCTCGGTCGGCAGCCGAAAGGTCGGCGCAATGGCTTCCTGTGTTGCAAGGCGCTCACTGTCCAGCGCGGCATCTTCTGCATAGAACAATGGATGGCCGACTGCGCAGTAAAGCAGCGAGCGCTCGCTGTACAACGGCTGATAGTCCAGCCCCGGCAGTGCGCTGACCTGCGGGACGACGCCGACATGCAGTCCGCCTTCAAGCACAC
This sequence comes from Pseudomonas triticifolii, assembly GCF_014358015.1. Lineage (GTDB taxonomy): Bacteria > Pseudomonadota > Gammaproteobacteria > Pseudomonadales > Pseudomonadaceae > Aquipseudomonas > Aquipseudomonas triticifolii. The sequence goes on from NZ_JACONV010000016.1 coordinate 103,640, forward strand.
CTTGCTCGACTTCGGCCGGTGCGACCATGCGGATGTTGATGTGCACATCCGGCCCTAGCTCCTTGAGCTGCGACAGCGCATGGGTGATGCGCATGTGGGGCATGGTGACGAGGTTGTCGGTCAGCCCGATATTCAGCTCGCCCCGCAAGTGCTGATGCAGGCCGTTGACCTCGGTTCGAAAGCTTTCCAGTGCGCTCAGCAATTGCAACGCCGACTGGTAGACCTCTTTGCCTTCATCAGTGACCGAGAAACCTGCCCGGCCACGCTGGCAGAGACGCAGGCCCAGACGTTGCTCAAGGTCGCTCATCTGCTGACTGATTGCCGATCGGCCGATCCCGAGCGCGCTTTCGGCCGCCGAGAAGCCGCCAGCCTCGACTACGCTCTTGAACAGGCGCAGCAGGCGGATATCGAAGTCACTGACTTGCGCAAGGGGATCGGTGCGGCGGCTACTCATTGTTTAGTCTCTATCAAACTAAAGATCGTAAAAGTCAGATTTTCCAGACCTGGGCTCCATGGCACCTTAACTGAAATAACTGCTTGCTCAAGCACACACGAGGTTCGTTTTAATGAATATGCTCGAGTCGTCCGATCTTTCTGTCTCCAGTCAGCTGAAGCTTGATGCCCACTGGATGCCTTACACGGCCAATCGCAACTTCCAGCGCGACCCGCGCATGGTCGTTGCCGCGCAGGGCAGTTACCTGACAGACGACAAGGGCCGCAAGATCTACGACGCGCTTTCGGGGCTGTGGACCTGCGGTGCCGGGCACACCCGCAAGGAAATTCAGGAGGCCGTCTACAAGCAGCTGGGCGTGCTGGATTATTCACCCGGTTTTCAGTTCGGCCATCCATTGTCGTTCCAGCTGGCAGAGAAAATCACCGATCTGACGCCGGGCAACCTCAATCATGTGTTCTACACCAACTCCGGGTCTGAATGTGCAGACACGGCGGTGAAGATGGTGCGCGCCTACTGGCGTCTGAAGGGCCAGGCGACCAAGACCAAGATGATCGGTCGAGCGCGCGGTTACCACGGTGTGAATGTGGCGGGCACAAGCCTGGGCGGCGTGAACGGTAACCGCAAAATGTTCGGTCAATTGATGGACGTCGATCATCTGCCGCACACGCTGCTGGCCAGCAACGCGTATTCGAAGGGTATGCCGGAGGCGGGTGGTATCGCACTGGCTGACGAGATGCTCAAGCTGATCGAGCTGCACGACGCGTCGAACATCGCTGCCGTGATCGTCGAGCCCATGGCAGGTTCGGCGGGTGTGATCGTGCCGCCGCAGGGTTACCTCAAGCGTTTGCGTGAAATTTGCGATCAGCACAACATCCTGCTGATCTTCGACGAAGTCATCACTGGCTTCGGTCGCACCGGCTCCATGTTCGGTTCGGACAGCTTCGGTGTGACCCCTGATTTGATGTGCATCGCCAAGCAGATCACCAATGGTGCGATCCCTATGGGCGCCGTGATTGCGAGCAGCGAGATTTATCAAGCGTTCATGAACCAGCCGACGCCGGAATACGCCGTCGAATTCCCTCATGGCTATACGTATTCGGCACACCCGGTCGCCTGTGCTGCAGGCCTGGCTGCGCTGGAACTGTTGCAGCGCGAGAACCTGGTGCAGCAGGCGGCGGAAACCGCCCCTCACTTCGAGCGTGCCTTGCACGGTATCAAAGGCACCAGGAACGTGGTGGACATCCGTAACTACGGTCTGGCGGGAGCGATTCAGCTCGCGCCGCGTGATGGCGATATGATCGTGCGGCCGTTCGAAGCGGGTATGAAGTTGTGGAAAGCCGGCTTCTATGTACGGTTTGGCGGTGACACGCTGCAGTTCGGACCGACCTTCAACAGCAAGGCGCAGGACCTGGACCGCTTGTTTGACGCTGTCGGTGAAGCGCTGAACCAGGTCGACTGATCGCCTCCGCTCACATCCTTCTTATATAAGCAGCAGGTGCCAAGCGATTCGCGCCTGCAGGGAACCCTTTTGGAGTTTTTCATGAGCAGCATTCAACACCTGATTCACGGTGAGTTCGTTTCTGGCGAAGGACGCACGGCCGACGTGTTCAACCCGTCGACCGGGCAAGCCGTTCACAAGGTTGCCCTGGCCAGTCGTGAAACCGTTCAGCAGGCGATCGACTCTGCAAAGTCAGCCTTTCCGGCCTGGCGCAATACACCGGCTGCGAAGCGGGCTCAGGTGATGTTTCGTTTCAAACAATTGCTGGAGCAGAACGAGGGGCGTATCGCTCAGTTGATCAGCGAAGAGCATGGCAAGACGCTGGAGGATGCTGCGGGCGAGCTGAAGCGCGGTATCGAGAACGTTGAATACGCTTGTGCTGCACCCGAGGTGCTCAAGGGCGAATACAGCCGTAACGTCGGTCCTAACATTGATGCCTGGTCAGACTTTCAGCCGCTGGGCATCGTGGCGGGCATCACACCGTTCAACTTTCCGGCGATGGTGCCGCTGTGGATGTATCCGCTGGCGATCGTCTGTGGCAACTGCTTCATTCTCAAACCGTCCGAGCGTGATCCGAGCTCCACTTTGCTGATTGCCGAGCTGCTGCATGAGGCAGGTTTGCCCAAAGGTGTGCTCAATGTGGTGCATGGCGACAAGGTTGCAGTGGATGCGCTGATCGAAGCGCCGGAAGTCAAAGCGTTGAGTTTTGTCGGTTCGACACCTATCGCCGAGTACATCTATAAAGAAGGCGCTGCACGCGGCAAGCGCGTTCAGGCACTGGGCGGCGCGAAGAATCACGCGGTGCTGATGCCGGATGCGGACCTGGATAATGCGGTCAGTGCCTTAATGGGCGCAGCGTATGGTTCGTGCGGCGAGCGTTGCATGGCGATCTCGGTTGCGGTCTGCGTGGGTGACCAGATCGCCGATGCGCTGGTGGCGAAGCTGGTCCCGCAGATCCAGAGCCTGAAAATCGGGGCAGGTACCACCTGTGGTCTGGACATGGGGCCTCTGGTGACGGGGCAGCATCGCGATAAGGTCAGTGGCTATATAGAAGACGGCGTTCAGTCGGGTGCGACGCTGGTCGTGGACGGGCGCGGTCTTGAGGTTGCCGGTCATGAGCATGGCTTCTTCATGGGCGGGTGCCTGTTTGATCGCGTGACCCCGCAGATGCGTATCTATAAGGAAGAGATCTTCGGGCCGGTGCTGTGCATCGTGCGTGTGGACAGCCTGGAGGCGGCCATGCAACTGATCAATGATCACGAGTACGGCAACGGCACCTGCATCTTCACGCGCGATGGCGAAGCGGCGCGCCTGTTCTGTGACGAGATTGAAGTGGGCATGGTCGGCGTCAACGTACCGTTGCCGGTTCCGGTTGCTTATCACAGCTTCGGTGGGTGGAAGCGTTCGTTGTTCGGTGATCTGCATGCGTATGGTCCGGATGGCGTACGTTTCTATACGCGCCGCAAGGCAATCACCCAGCGTTGGCCGCAACGTGCGAGTCATGAAGCGTCGCAATTTGCGTTTCCCAGCCTGTAAATCAGGCGTGTGGAGTGGGGTGGCTGGATAGATGTATCCCGTATTTATTGGGGATCATTTGAAAGATGACAGTTTTTTGAAATTAACT
>NZ_JACONV010000017.1 GCF_014358015.1 Pseudomonas triticifolii
CCTGCTGGATGTAGTGGCCTCTTCGCGAGCAAGCTCGCACACAGACTGTGCTACCTGCGCAAGGTAGGCGCTCGGCACGTCACCGGCGTTTTGCCAGTGACGCGCTGAGTCACTCTTGCCTCAGATATCGCTCAACCCTTCCAGCAACGCCTGATGCTGCTCCGGCGTACCAATGCTGATGCGCAGGAATTGCGCGATGCGTTGCTGCGTGAAGTGACGCACGATCACGCCCTGCTCACGCAGCTTCGCCGCCAGTGCGGCCGCATCGTGCTGCGGGTGGCGGGCGAAGATGAAGTTGGCAGCTGAAGGCAGAACCTCGAAGCCCTTGGCCTGCAATTGCTCGACCAGCGCTTCACGGCTTTCAATGACCTTGTTGCGCGTCACCTCGAAGTGCTCACGATCCTCGAACGCTGCCGCACCGCCCACATTGGCCATGCGGTCCAGCGGATAGGAGTTGAAGCTGTTCTTGACCCGCTCCAGCGCTTCGATCAGGTCCGGATGGCCGACCGCAAGCCCGACGCGCAGGCCTGCCAGCGAACGTGATTTGGACAGGGTCTGCGTCACCAGCAGGTTCGGATAGCGATTGACCAGCGCAATCGCAGTCTCGCCGCCAAAGTCGATATAGGCCTCATCCACGACCACCACCGAATCGGGGCTGGACTTGACGATCTGCTCGACGGCATCCAGGGCCAACAGGCAGCCAGTCGGCGCGTTGGGGTTGGGAAAGATGATCCCGGCGTTCGGCCTTGCGTAATCCTCGACCCGGATCTGGAACTGCTCATCCAGCGCGACAGTCTCGTACTCGATGCCATACAGGCCGCAGTACACCGGATAGAAGCTGTAGCTGATGTCCGGGAATAGCAACGGCGCATCGTGCTTGAACAACCCGTAAAAGATATGCGCCAGCACTTCGTCGGAACCGTTGCCCAGGAAAACCTGGTTCGGCTCGACACGGTAGTAAGTGGCAACGGCCTGCTTGAGCAGATCGCTATTGGGGTCAGGGTACAGACGCAGGTCGTCAGAGAGCGCACCACGCATGGCCTCAAGCGCCTTGGGCGATGGGCCGTAAGGGTTTTCGTTGGTGTTGAGCTTGACCAGCTTGCTCAGTTTTGGCTGCTCACCCGGCACGTAAGGCACCAGATCGCGGACAAACGGACTCCAGAATTTACTCATTATTTGCCTTCCTCTGTGCCGCCGGCTTTCCAGCTCGGGTCGGTAATTCGATATTCGGCGCTGCGGGCATGGCCACTCAGCGACTCGCCACGGGCCAGCACGGAGGCTGTCTTGCCCAATTCAGACGCACCTTCGGGCGAGCAATAGATGATCGACGAGCGCTTCTGGAAATCGTAAACACCCAGCGGCGACGAAAAGCGCGCCGTACCGGAAGTTGGCAATACGTGGTTGGGACCGGCGCAATAATCGCCCAGCGCCTCGGACGTGTGACGCCCCATGAAGATGGCACCGGCATGGCGAATATGCGGCAACCACGCTTCCGGATCGGCCACCGACAATTCCAGGTGTTCAGGCGCAATCCGGTTGGCAACTTCAATGGCTTGAGCCATGTCCGCTACCTTGATCAACGCACCACGACCATTGATGGACGTCTCGACAATCGCCGCACGCTCCATCGTTGGCAGCAGGCGCGTAATGCTGGCGGCCACCTTGTCGAGGAACCCGGCGTCCGGACTGACCAGAATCGCCTGCGCGTCTTCGTCATGCTCGGCCTGGGAGAACAGGTCCATGGCGATCCAGTCAGGATCGGTCTGGCCGTCACACACCACCAGAATCTCGGAAGGACCGGCGATCATGTCGATGCCGACCTGGCCGAATACATGGCGCTTGGCCGTGGCGACATAAATGTTGCCAGGCCCGACGACCTTGTCGACCTTGGGCACGCTTTCGGTGCCGTAGGCCAGCGCAGCCACAGCCTGCGCGCCACCGATGGTGAACACACGATCGACACCGGCGATGCAGGCCGCAGCCAGCACCAACTCGTTGATCTCGCCACGCGGCGTCGGCACCACCATGACTACTTCGGTCACACCTGCCACTTTGGCAGGGATGGCGTTCATCAACACCGACGACGGATAGGACGCCTTGCCACCCGGCACATACAAACCAGCACGATCCACTGGGGTGACTTTCTGGCCCAGCACAGTGCCATCGGCTTCGGTGTAGCTCCACGAATCCTGCTTCTGTTTCTCGTGATAGCTGCGCACGCGCTCGGCGGCTTTCTCAAGCGCCTGACGCTGGACCGGCGTGATACGGGTCAGGGCCAGTTCCAGACGCTCGCGGGGCAGAATCAAATCGGCCATCGACGCAACCTGCAGGCCATCAAAGCGCTGGGTGAACTCCACCAAGGCCGCATCGCCACGCTCACGCACGGCCTTGATGATGTCGAGCACGCGCTGATTGACCGAGTCGTCAGACACACTTTCCCAGCTCAGCAGATGATCCAGATGTCGGGCGAAATCCGGGTCGGCAGCATTGAGTCGGCGAATTGCAGTGGACGTGGTCATGGCGAGGGCCTCAATAATTGGCGGATGCTCAGGAGCCTAAAGCTACCAAGCTATCCGCGCAGGCACCTGAGAAATTTGGCTATGACACGGATAGCTGGACGCAACTCAACGTTGCGTGATCGGATCAGCCGCGGTGTCGCGACTCCACTGCCTTGCGCAGGGTGTCAATGAGCGCCTGAATGCGCGCGTGCTGCATTTTCATGGAAGCCTTGTTCACCACCAGACGCGAGCTGATGGTGGCGATCAGTTCCTGTGGCTCAAGACCGTTGGCACGCAGCGTGTTGCCGGTATCGACCACGTCGATGATCTTGTCAGCCAGACCGATCAGCGGTGCCAGCTCCATCGAGCCATACAGCTTGATGATGTCGACTTGGCGGCCTTGCTCGGCGTAATAGCGCTTGGCGACATTGACGAACTTGGTCGCCACGCGCAGACGGCCCTTGGGCTCGACCGCACCAATGGCACCGGCAGTCATCAGCTTGCACTTGGCAATCTGCAGATCCAGCGGCTCATACAGGCCCTGGCCGGTGTATTCCATCAGCACATCCTTGCCCGCAACACCCAGGTCGGCAGCGCCATGCTCGACGTACGTCGGTACATCGGTCGCGCGCACGATCAGCAGACGCACGTCTGGCTGGGTCGTAGGAATGATGAGCTTGCGGCTCTTGTCCGGATTCTCGGTCGGCACGATGCCCGCTTCAGCGAGAAGCGGCAGGGTGTCATCAAGAATGCGGCCCTTGGACAGTGCGATGGTCAACATGGGAAACGTAAGTCCTTATCAGGAAACTTTTGGCATGACGCAAACGGCGCATGACAACCCTCAGGCAACGGATGCCGGAGGTGGAACGAATCAGAAAATCACACCGGCTATCGAACAGCAACCCTGACGCCGAAAAGCGCCAGGGTCGCAAACGACTAGCCCGGAACGCGACGGATCTTGGCGCCCAGCATCTGCAGCTTCTCTTCGATGCACTCGTAACCACGGTCGATGTGGTAAATGCGGTCGATCAGCGTGTCGCCTTCAGCCACCAGGGCTGAAATCACCAGACTGGCCGAAGCACGCAGGTCGGTCGCCATGACTGGCGCGCCCTTGAGGCTTGGCATGCCGGTCACGATGGCCGTGTTGCCTTCCACCTGGATATGCGCGCCCATGCGGTGCATCTCATAAACGTGCATGAAGCGGTTTTCGAAGATGGTCTCGATCACAGCACCCGTGCCTTCGGCAATGGCGTTGAGCGAAATGAACTGTGCCTGCATGTCGGTCGGGAACGCCGGGTAAGGCGCGGTCCGCACGTTGACGGCCTTGGGACGCTTGCCGTGCATGTTCAGCTCGATCCAGTCATTACCGGTCGTGATTTCAGCACCGGCTTCCTGAAGCTTAAGCAGGACAGCTTCCAGAATGGTCGGATCGGTGTCCTTGACCTTCACGCGGCCGCCGGTCACGGCAGCGGCAACCAGATAGGTGCCGGTTTCGATACGGTCGGGCATGACCTTGTAAGTCGCAGGCCCCAGACGCTTCACGCCATCGATGGTGATGGTGTCGGTGCCCGCGCCCTGGATGTTTGCACCCATGGCTATCAGGAAGTTGGCCAGATCGACCACTTCAGGCTCACGCGCGGCGTTCTGCAGAACGCTGCGGCCGTTGGCCAGGCTGGCGGCCATCATGATGTTCTCGGTACCAGTCACGCTCACGGTATCGAAAAAGAAGTTGGCGCCACGCAGGCCGCCTTCCGGCGCCTTGGCCTTGATGTAGCCGCCTTCCACGTCGATGATCGCACCCATGGCTTCAAGGCCACGAATGTGCAGGTCGACCGGACGCGAACCGATGGCGCAGCCGCCGGGCAGCGCGACTTCGGCTTCACCGAAACGAGCCACCATCGGGCCGAGCACCAGGATCGACGCACGCATGGTCTTGACCAGCTCATACGGCGCGATCAGTGTCTTGATCGTGCGAGGGTCGATTTCCACGCTGAGCTTTTCGTCGATCACAGGCTCGATGCCCATGCGACCGAACAGCTCGATCATGGTGGTGATGTCGTGCAGGTGCGGCAGGTTCTGAACGGTAACCGGCCCATCGGCCAGCAGGGTTGCTGCAAGGATCGGCAAGGCAGCGTTCTTTGCCCCGGAGATGCGGATTTCGCCATCAAGACGAACACCACCGGTAATAATCAATTTATCCATTAGAATCTCGACACCAATTGGCTCAGGTGCGCTCGGCCCAGGCAGCGCGGCTGAAAAATTTCATAGTCACCGCGTGGATGCTGCCATCGGCAATCCAAGGGTTCAGATGGGCATAGATCTGTTGCTGACGCTTGACGGGGCTCAGGCTGGCCAGCTCGTCACTGATGACGTTCAGCTGAAAGTTGCAGCCTTCGCCTTCAACTTCCACTTTGATTTCGGGCAGCTTTCCTTCAAGGAAGCCTTTAACTTCTACGGCCTGCATGCTTAACCTCGATCGGCGCTGAACGCGCGCGGGTCGGCCATGATACAAAAAAGCCCATGCTATGCGAACCCCGGTGATGGGGCGGCGGACAGAGGGCTTTTCCGATCTACCGGTTAATGGATGTCCAGAAGCTCGTTCAGGCCTGAAACCTGAGCGATTTTACGCATGTCTTCGGGCAAAGACTGCACTTTGATCGTTTTGCCGGCTTCACTTGCATCGCGCATAAAAGCCAGCAGCAGGGCCAGGCCCACGCTGCTGGACTTCTCGACGCCCGAGCAATCCAGCGTCAGGCTGTTCAAGTCGCCGGACCTGATCAGGGCTGCGCCCTGCTTGCGCAGTTGCGGCCCTGTACGGTAATCCAGCACGCCGACCAGTTTCAGTTCACCAGGCCCGACCAGGCGGACAGCCGTCTCGGTCATTGCGCGGTCTTCTGCGCAGCTTCGTCGGTGGTTTCCTTGGCCTTCGCCACTTCGCCCGCCCAGCCATCGATGGTTTTGTCCAGATCGTTGCCGTTACGCTGCATGGCGTCGGAGAACTGATCACGGAACAGCTTGCCGATGTTGATACCGTTGATGATGACGTTACGCACCTTCCACTCACCGCTGATTTTTTCCAGGGTGTAGGAAACCGGGTAAACAGCGCCATTGTTGCCTTTGACCTGCATGTCGACGCTGGTGCGATCAGCCCCCTCATCCTTGGCAGGCGCGACGGTAATGCCCTGGTTGTTGTATTCCAGCAAGGCATTGCCATAGAACTGCATCAGGCTGCGCTTGAAGTTTTCCTGAAAGCGCTGCATTTGTGCAGGGGTCGCCTTGCGCGAATACTTGACGGTCATGATGCTGCGAGAAATGCCGTCAGCGTCCACAACCGGACCGACGATGCGGTTCAAGGCATCGTAAAAGGCCCCCGGATTGGTTTTGTACTGTTCCTTGTTGGCGGCCAGGTCGCTCAACAACTCCTTGGTGGTGCGATCTACCAGGTCATGAGCTGAAGGCGACGTCGCAGCGTTGGCCAGCATCGGCAGGGTAGCCAGTAATACCAGCAGGCCACGGCGCAGAATAGAGATCATTTAAAGCTCCTTACTTGGCGTCTTTACTTACGGTATTGAGCAGGAATTTCCCGATCAGATCTTCGAGCACAAGCGACGACTGCGTGTCATGGATGGTTGCCCCGTCCTTGAGCAGCGCTTCATCGCCGCCGACGCTCAACCCAATGTATTTTTCACCCAGCAGGCCAGCCGTCAGGATCGACGCAGTGGAGTCCGCGGGAAGGTTGTCGACCTTCTTCTGGATCTCCAGCGTGACACGACCGGTAAAGGAATCACGATCCAGATCGATCGCGGTAACCTTGCCGATCGTCACGCCAGCCATGCTTACCTTGGCTCTGACAGTCAAACCGGCAATATTGTCGAAGTAGGCGTAAAGTTTATAACTGTCGTTGGTCGCACTGGTGCTCAGACCACTGACTCGCAGGGCCAGCAAGAGCAAAGCCAGTATCCCGGCCAGCAGGAACAGGCCGACACCGGTTTCGATGGCGCGGTTTTGCATCAGAAATCTCCAAACATCAAGGCGGTCAAAATAAAGTCCAGGCCCAACACTGCCAGCGAGGCATAAACCACGGTTTTGGTCGTGGCGCGACTGATGCCCTCGGAAGTGGGCTCACAGTCATACCCCTGAAAAACGGCAATCCATGTCACCACAAAGGCAAATACGACGCTTTTGATGACCCCGTTAAGCACATCATTCGTGAAGGAAACGCTGTTCTGCATGTTCGACCAGAAAGAACCTTCATAGACTCCCAACCAGTCGATCGCGACCCAGGATCCACCCCAGATACCGACCACGCTGAAGATCATTGCCAGAATCGGCAACGAGATAAACCCCGCCCAAAGGCGCGGTGCAACGATGTATTTGAGCGGATCGACGCCGATCATTTCCAGACTGGACAGCTGTTCGGTCGATTTCATGTTGCCGATCTCGGCCGTCAGCGCTGAACCGGCGCGCCCCGCGAACAGCAGCGCGGCAACGACCGGCCCCAGTTCACGCAGCAAGGTCAGCGCAACCATCTGGCCCACCGCCTGCTCCGAACCGTACTGGCTCAGAATGCTGAAGCCCTGAAGCGCAAGCACCATGCCGATGAACATACCCGACACAACAATGATGACCAGCGACATCACGCCGACCGAGTACAACTGCCTGACCAGCAGCTGAAAGCTGCTGCCGGTTCCGCCACGCCCCAACAGGGCATGACCGAGAAAGATCCCTGAACGCCCCAGAACGGTAACGATATCTATGGCCGAACGCCCAAGCAGGCGGACACGGTCCATCAATGACTTCTTGCGCATCAGCGCTTCCCCAAAAGATCTTCGCGAAAATCCGGAGCCGGATAGTGAAACGGCACAGGGCCATCCGGTTCGCCGGTCATGAATTGACGAATGCGCGGGTTATCCGAAGACAACAGCTCCTGCGGCGTCCCCTGCCCGAGTACCTGGCCGTCACCCACGACGTACAGATAATCGGCGATGCTCGCCGTCTCGCTCAGATCATGTGACACCACAATACTGGTAATGCCCAATGCATCGTTTAGCAGCCGGATCAGACGCACCAGCACGCCCATCGCAATCGGGTCCTGACCGACGAAGGGCTCGTCGTACATCAGAATCTGCGGATCCATGGCGATTGCACGCGCCAGCGCAACGCGTCGCTTCATGCCACCGGACAGCTCGTCGGGCATCAGTTCGACGGCCCCGCGCAGCCCCACTGCCTGCAATTTCAGCAACACGATGTCACGAATCATTTCTTCGGGCAGATCGGTATGCACGCGCAACGGAAAGGCGACGTTTTCGAACACATCCAGATCGGTGAACAGCGCGCCGCTCTGAAAGAGCACGCCCATGTGCTTGCGGGCATCGAACAGATCGCTGCGCGAAAGCTCGGGCAGGTTCTGACCGTTGACCCATACCTGGCCTTCGCTGGGGCGCAGCTGCGCGCCCATCAAACGCAGCAGAGTGGTCTTGCCGCTGCCCGATGGCCCCATGATCCCGGTGACTTTGCCCCGAGGAATACGAATATCGACATTATTGAAAATGCTGCGCGCACCGCGTTTGAAAGAAACCCCTTTCAACTCGACGGCGTAGGCGTCATCAGGACTCATCTAAACTCCTTGCGATACAGCCTCCCTCCTCAGCCGCCGAGTCCCGAAGGAAGACAGGCTGTCCAGGCGGGCCGAACAGGGCGCGAACTATACCATCCTCGTTACGGCCACCCAAGAAGAGAACCAGTAGGTTCAGTTATTCACCGATATTTTTTAAGCCTATGACGCGATAGCCAACTGCCCGAGTACAGACCTGCCAACCCGTAGGAAATTCGTTTAAAAACATCACAACGACGATCAGACGTGAGGGAATCGTACATTACCGCTATAATCGCCGGCTTTCAGCAGGCCGACCCTTTCAAGATATGAACCAATCCAGTGACCTGATCCAATCCGCGCAACGCACCATCCGCCTCGAGATAGAAGCCATTGAAGGCTTGCTGGGACGTCTTGATGCCGATTTCGTGCGCGCGTGCGACATGATCCTGGCCAGCAAAGGGCGCGTCGTCGTAGTCGGCATGGGTAAATCCGGCCACGTAGGCAACAAGATTGCCGCGACACTGGCGAGCACCGGCACCACCTCATTTTTTGTACACCCGGCCGAAGCCAGCCATGGCGACATGGGCATGATCACTCGCGATGACATCATTTTGGCCCTGTCCAACTCGGGCACGACCAACGAGATCGTCACCCTGCTGCCGTTGATCAAGCGTCTGGGCATCAAGATGATCAGCCTGACCGGCAACCCGGACTCGACGCTGGCCAAGGCGGCTGACGTCAACCTCAACGTCCAGGTCGCTCACGAAGCCTGCCCGCTCAACCTTGCGCCTACCTCCTCGACCACCGCCACACTGGTGATGGGCGATGCGCTGGCAGTCGCGCTGCTCGAAGCACGTGGATTCACGGCTGAAGACTTCGCCTTTTCCCACCCTGGCGGTGCACTGGGTCGACGCCTGCTGCTGAAGGTCGAGCACGTCATGCATTCCGGCGATGCACTGCCTACCGTTCAACGCGGCACGCTGTTGCGCGATGCGCTGCTGGAAATGACCCGCAAGGGCCTGGGCATGACTGCGATACTTGAAACGGACGGCACGCTGGCCGGGATCTTCACGGACGGCGACTTGCGCCGCACCCTGGACCGCCCGATCGATATTCGCCAGACCACCATCGACGAAGTCATGACGCTTCACGGCAAGACGGCCCATGCGGACATGCTCGCCGCCGAAGCCCTGAAAATAATGGAAGACTTCAAGATCAGCGCCCTGATCGTGGTTGATCCACAAGACCGCCCGGTCGGCGCGTTCAATTTGCAGGACCTACTGCGCGCGGGAGTGATGTGATGCAGACCCAGACAGCTCACAGCGAACTGATGCAACGCGGCAAGGCCATTAAACTGGCGGTCTTCGACGTCGATGGCGTGCTGACCGACGGGCGACTCTACTTCCTTGAAGACGGTAGCGAATTCAAGACATTCAACACGCTCGACGGCCAAGGCATCAAAATGCTGATAGCCTCCGGTGTAACGACGGCTATCATCAGCGGTCGAAAGACACCCGTAGTCGAGCGCCGGGCCAAAAACCTGGGCATCGAGCACCTGTATCAGGGGCGTGAAGACAAGCTGGTGGTCCTTGACCAACTGCTGAGCGAATTGAAATTGAGTTACGAACAGGTCGCCTATCTGGGTGACGATCTGCCAGACTTGCCAGTCATCCGACGCGTCGGCCTGGGCATGGCGGTTGCCAACGCGGCCGGGTTCGTTCGCCAGCACGCGCACGGGGTTACACAGGCGCGCGGCGGCGAAGGTGCGGCACGCGAATTCTGCGAACTGATTCTGAGTGCGCAAGGCAACCTTGAAGCGGCTCACTCCGCCTATTTATAGAAGCCATTTATGTTCAGTAAAAAAATTCGAAAGTACCTGCTTTTCGGAGTACTGGCGCTGTTGCTCGCCGCTGTCGGCTACTGGAACGTAAGCCCGGAAAGTTTCATGGACCAGCCTGTGGCTGCTGCCGACGAAAACGCGATTGATTACTACGCAATCAACGCGCACAGCGTCCAGTACCTGCCCGATGGCAAGCTCCAGTACGACATGACTGCCGACAAGGTCGAGCACGTGAAGGCCACTGACGTGACCCTGCTGACCACGCCTGACCTGCAGATGTACCGCGGCACCCTCTTCCCCTGGCATGTACAGAGCAAGCAGGGCGAGGTATCGCCCGGCGGCGACCAGGTCGAACTCATCGATTCCGTTCGCGTTGCGCGAACCGACGAAAAACAACGTACGACTATCATCACCAGTAGTCGCATGACGGTATTCCCACAGAAGCAATATGCGCAGACCGAGCAAGTCGTTAGAATCGACGGCGCGGGCGGTGTCACTACGGCCAAGGGAATGAAAGCGTATTTGAACGACGGCAGGATGGACCTGCTGTCCAACGTAAGAGGACAGTATGAGGCTCGTTAAAACTCTTCCTTTCTTGCTCGGCCTGGGCGCAGCACTGGGAAGCGCGAGCGCCTGGTCTCTGCCGACCGACCGCGATCAGCCGATCCACATCCAGTCCGACGATGCGCAGCTCGATGACAAGAAAGGCGTTGCCACCTACAAGGGCAATGTCATCATCACGCAAGGCTCGATGAAGATCACCGGCAACACCGTGACCATCACCCGTAATGCACAGGGCGAAGTTGACGTATTCACCTCCGTTGGCAACCTGGCGTACTACGAGCAGAAGCCTGCCGTGGACAAGCCGATCGTGCAGGCCTATGCCGTCACCATTCAGTACTACGCGGCGCAGGATCGTATCGTGCTGATCGACAAGGCCAAGGTCATCAATGACGGCAACACGTCCGAAGGCGAGAAGATCGTCTACGACACCGTCAAGCAGATCGTCAGCGCAGGCCGGGCCAATGGCGGTGCGAAAGTGACAGCCCCGCGCCCACGGATCGACATGGTCATCCAGCCGAAAAAGAAAACCGATCAACCGCAGAAGGCCCAGTAAATGGCGACGCTGAAAGCCCAGCATCTGGCTAAAAGCTACAAGAGCCGTCAGGTCGTACGCGATGTGAGCATTTCCATCGACAGCGGTCAGATCGTTGGCTTGCTGGGCCCTAACGGCGCCGGCAAGACCACCTGTTTCTACATGATCGTTGGCCTGGTTCAGGCTGATCAGGGCCGCGTGCTGATCGACGACCTGGACGTCAGCCACCAGCCCATGCACGGTCGCGCACGCGCCGGCATCGGCTATTTGCCGCAGGAAGCCTCGATCTTTCGCAAGCTTTCAGTGGCCGACAACATCATGGCCATCCTTGAGACCCGCAAGGAGCTCGATCAGGCGGGGCGTCGCAAGGAGCTGGAAAGTCTGCTGCAGGAATTCCATATCACGCACATCCGCGACAACCTGGGCATGAGCTTGTCGGGCGGCGAACGTCGTCGTGTGGAGATTGCGCGCGCGCTGGCCACAGCCCCCAAGTTTATCCTCCTGGACGAACCTTTCGCAGGCGTCGACCCTATTTCGGTAGGCGACATCAAGCAGATCATCCACCACCTCAAGGCCAAGGGTATCGGTGTACTGATCACCGACCACAACGTCCGTGAGACGCTGGATATTTGCGAGACAGCCTACATCGTCAACGACGGGCAATTGATCGCAGAAGGCGACTCGGAAACCATCCTGGCCAACCAGTTGGTGAAGGAAGTCTATCTGGGTCACGAATTCCGCCTGTAGTCACTGCATCCGGCCTGATCAGGCGACCAATGCCCAAGCGGCCTGTTGACAATGCATTATTTGTCGAGGTGCTCTAGGCAAACGACCCGCTTTCAGGCATATAATTTGCTTAAGTTGGCGTTTCGGCGCCTGTAGTGGATGGCGCGTGAGCGCCGGCGAATAAGGTGTTTAGCCCCTGCCATGAAACCATCGCTAGTCTTGAGAATGGGCCAGCAGCTGACGATGACACCGCAGCTGCAACAGGCAATCCGCTTACTTCAGTTATCCACTCTGGACCTCCAGCAGGAGATTCAGGAGGCGCTGGAATCTAACCCTATGCTGGAACGTCAGGAAGAAGGCGACGATTTCGACAATTCCGACCCTCTGGCTGACAACATCGAGCAAAAACCCAATCCCGACGTCCAGGAACCGACCTATCAGGAGTCTGCCCCCACCGTAGACAACCTTGAAGACGGTGAGTGGAGCGAACGCATTCCCAACGAGCTGCCTGTCGATACCGCCTGGGAAGATATCTACCAGACCAGCGCCAGCAGCCTGCCAAGCAACGACGATGATGAGTGGGACTTCACCACCCGCACCTCTGTCGGTGAAAGCCTGCAAAGCCACCTGCTGTGGCAGCTCAACGTGGCCCCGATGTCCGACAAGGATCGTCTGGTCGCCGTAACGCTGATCGACTGCATCAACAATCAAGGCTATCTGGACGAGACCCTCGAAGAGATTCTTGAATCCTTCGATCCCGAACTGGATATCGAGCTGGATGAAATCGAAGCGGTCCTGCATCGCATCCAGCAATTCGAACCCGCAGGCATAGGCGCGCGCAACCTGAGCGAATGCCTGCTGCTGCAATTGCGTCAATTGCCTGCCAAAACCCCGTGGCTTGCCGAAGCGCAGCGCCTGGTGACCGATTACATCGACCTGTTGGGCAGCCGCGATTACGGCCAGTTGATGCGCCGCATGAAGCTCAAGGAAGACGAGCTTCGTCAGGTCATCGAACTGGTTCAAAGCCTCAATCCACGTCCGGGCTCGCAGATCGAATCCACCGAAGCCGAATACGTAGTACCGGATGTCATCGTGCGCAAGGACAACGAACGCTGGCTGGTCGAACTGAACCAGGAGTCGGTTCCCCGTCTGCGCGTCAATCCGCAATACGCAGGATTCGTGCGTCGCGCCGACACCAGCGCCGACAACACCTTCATGCGCAATCAGCTGCAGGAAGCCCGCTGGTTCATCAAGAGCCTGCAGAGCCGCAACGAAACACTGATGAAGGTCGCCACACAGATCGTCGAGCACCAGCGTGGCTTCCTTGAATATGGTGATGAAGCCATGAAACCGCTGGTTCTGCACGACATTGCCGAGGCAGTGGGTATGCACGAATCGACGATTTCCCGGGTGACCACCCAGAAGTTCATGCATACGCCGCGCGGTATTTACGAGCTGAAATACTTCTTTTCCAGCCACGTCAGCACCTCTGAAGGCGGCGAATGCTCATCCACGGCTATTCGCGCAATCATCAAAAAACTGGTTGCTGCCGAAAATCAGAAAAAGCCGTTGAGTGATAGCAAGATCGCTGGTTTACTGGAGGCACAAGGCATTCAAGTAGCCCGCCGCACAGTCGCCAAGTACCGCGAATCCCTTGGGATTGCGCCCTCCAGCGAGCGCAAGCGACTGATGTGATGCAGGCCGAGCCACAGCGTTCCAGTGGCAGGCGCCATGCCTGCCTCTTTATGCACTGGCAAAGGAGAAAGCTGTATGCAAGTCAACATCAGTGGACACCAACTGGAAGTGACCAAGCCCCTTCGTGAATACGTTGAGCTTAAGCTCAAGAAGCTCGAAGGGCATTTTGACAAGATTACAAACGTGCAGGTCACGATGGCGGTCGAGAAACTGAAGCAGAAGATCGAAGCCACGCTGCATATCCACGGTGGGGAGGTAGTTGCCAATGCTGAACATGACGACATGTATGCGGCCATCGACCTGCTCACTGACAAGCTCGACAGACAATTGCTCAAGCATAAGGAAAAGCAGCAAAGTATCCTCAAGGGTGCAACCGCTCGCTGACACTCATCACACATGATTCGAATTGAAGAAATCCTGACCCCCGGCCGTTCCCTCGTGAACGTGCCGGGCGGCAGCAAGAAGCGTGTACTCGAACAAATTGCCAATCTGATCGGCCGCGAAGTGCCGGGCATGGATTCGCAAACTGTTTTTGAAGCGCTGGTTGCCCGTGAAAAACTGGGCTCCACCGGTTTTGGCAATGGTATTGCCATCCCTCACTGCCGCCTTGCCGCCTGTGGCGATCCTGTAAGCGCAGTGATCCATCTTGAATCAGCCGTGGATTTCGACGCCATCGACGGCGCGCCCGTGGACCTGCTCTTCGTGCTGCTGGTTCCGGAAGCCGCCACCGACAAACACCTGGAGCTGCTGCGACAGATTGCCAGCATGCTCGACCGTGAAGACGTACGCAAACGCCTGCGCAGCGCCAAGACCAATGAGGCGCTCTACCAAGTCGTGCTAGACGTGCAGAACGGCAACTGATCATGCGCATGATCATCGTGAGCGGCCGCTCCGGCTCGGGCAAGAGCACGGCGCTCGACGTGCTGGAAGACAGTGGTTTCTACTGTGTCGACAACCTGCCGGCCGGCCTTCTGCCGGAGCTCGCCGAACGCGCACTGATCAACACGGAACTGGCAGAGCCGCTTCTGGCGGTGTCCATTGACGCACGCAACCTGCCCAGCCACCTGACACGCTTCCCGGCCATGCTCGACGAAGTGCGCGCTCGCAACATCCAGTGCGACGTGCTGTATCTGGATGCTGACGAAGCCACCTTGCTGAAGCGCTTTTCCGAGACGCGTCGCCGACACCCGCTAAGCACCTCCGACCGCTCGCTGGCCGAGGCGATTCGTGACGAAACAACGTTGCTGGGGCCGATCATCGATCTGGCCGACCTCAAGATCAACACCACGCATCTCAATCTTTATCAGTTGCGCGACGCCCTCAAGCTGCGTCTGCTGAACAAGCCTGAACCCGGCACTGCGTTTTTGATCGAGTCCTTCGGCTTCAAGCGCGGGATGCCGATCGATGCCGACCTGGTGTTCGACGTGCGCTGCCTGCCCAACCCGTACTGGAAGCCTGAACTGCGCGATCATTCCGGACTTGAAGAGCCGGTGATCGAATACCTGGCGGCACAGCCGGACGTCGAAGAGATGTTTCAGGATATATTCTCGTACCTCAACAAATGGCTACCCCGTTTCGCGGCCAGCAATCGCTCGTACGTGACTATCGCCATAGGCTGCACAGGCGGGCATCATCGTTCCGTCTACCTGACAGAGCGACTGGGTCAGGTCTTGCAACAATCACTCAAGAACGTTCAGGTTCGCCACCGCGACCTCAGCTGAAAGGATCTTTTCTGCGATGCCCGCCCGTCAAATCACCATCATCAACAAATTGGGCCTGCACGCCCGTGCGGCCGCCAAGTTCGTTGGGGTAGCCGGCAAGTTTCCCTGCCAGATCCGCGTCGGCCGTTCGCCGGACAGCATGGTCGACGGCAAGAGCATCATGGCTGTGATGATGCTGGCCGCCGGTAAAGGCACCGAGATTCATTTGCTGACTGAAGGCGACGGCGAGCAGGACGCACTGGACGGTCTGGTCGAGCTGATCAACAACCGGTTCGACGAGGGCGAGTGAGCCGTCAACCCCGCCCCGCCCTCCGCGCCCAAGCCACAGACCGCGCCACCGTCCAGAGCGTGCAACAGGCGCGGCTCAAGGTTCAACCACGCCAGCCCCTGGGCCGCCAGTAACACCATACCCGCCAGAAGCAGCACGGTCCCTACCGCCAGACGAAACAACCGCACACTGCTGGTCGCGAGTATTTCAGAACGCATAAACGGCCCTGGATGATGGTGATGGAAAATCAGGCCACAGCGGCTTGATAGCGCCGGGACACTTCGTCCCAATTGACGACGTTGTAAAACGCGTTGATGTATTCCGGACGACGGTTCTGGTAGCGCAGGTAGTAGGCGTGCTCCCAGACATCGAGGCCGAGAATCGGTGTGTTGCCATTCATCAGTGGGCTGTCCTGATTACCGCTGCTTTCCACCACCAGTTTTTTGTCCGGTGTGACGCTCAGCCAGGCCCAGCCGCTGCCGAAACGCGTCAGCGCAGCCTTGGTGAACGCTTCCTTGAAACTGTCGAAGCCGCCCAATTGTTCGTCGATGGCCTGGGCAACTCCCCCGTTTGGCAAACCACCACCGCCGGGCACCATGACCTCCCAGAACAACGAATGGTTGGCGTGCCCGCCGCCCTGGTTGATCACCGCAGCACGCAGGTTTTCAGGCAACTGCTTGACGCTGGCGACCAGTTTTTCGATAGGCCATTCGGCGTATTCGGTGCCCTCCACAGCGGCGTTAAGGTTGTTGATGTACGTCTGGTGGTGCTTGGTGTAGTGGATCTCCATGGTCTGCGCATCAATGTGCGGCTCAAGCGCATCGTAGGCGTAAGGCAGTGCTGGCAAGGTATAAGGCATATCAATGTGCTCCGTAGAAAAGGCCTGAGGTGGCCGCTGAATCACGCTGCAACGATGAGCGCGTGTGCTGGCCACTGCTGTTCAGCAATCGATGGGTGCGTGGGTATTCGCCGTACTCGCTGATGAACGCCAACAGTTCGGCATAGGTTTTACGGCTATGGCGCAACGCAGCCTGACGCAAGGCGGGCGACAAACGCGTGTCCTGCAGGGTCTGCAATAGGTGCTGGTGGATGGCGCACAGGTACTCGGCACTCTCCTCCGGCTGACCCAGACTCAGGTGCAGGTCGGCCAGGTTGTGGTGAGAAACCACACAGGCCGCAACGGCTTCGTCAGCATCGGCCCAGCGCCCGAACAGCACTTGCGCCAGCGCCAGGGCCTGGAGGTACAGCTCGCGGGCTTCGACCCATTCGCCGAGATTGAAACAGCGATTGGCCAGCTCAATGGTGCGTTTCCAATGCTGCATGACAGACCTCCAGGTGCGTTGGCCGGATGGAATCAGATGCCGCCGGCGGTGAGTTTTTCGGGGTTGAGCAGCACTTCCAGCTGGCTGCGTTGCAAGTCGGTGTGCTCAAGCGCAACGTCGATCACCGGACGACCTTCCTGATAGGCTTTCTTGGCAATTTCAGCAGCCTTCTGGTAGCCAATGATCGGGTTGAGCGCCGTGACCAGAATCGGGTTGCGAGACAGCGCCTCCTTGAGCCGGGCGTCGTTGACCTTGAAGCTGGCAATCGCCTTGTCAGCCAGCAGGCGGCTGGCGTTAGCGAGCAATTCAATGCTGCTGAGCAGGTTCTGCGCGATGATGGGCAGCATCACGTTCAGCTCAAAATTGCCGGACTGGCCAGCCACAGTGATCGTGGCGTCGTTGCCAATCACCTGTGCCGCCACCATCGCGGTGGCTTCCGGGATCACCGGATTGACCTTGCCCGGCATGATCGAGGAGCCCGGCTGCAGGGCCTCAAGCTCGATTTCACCGAGTCCTGCCAATGGGCCGGAATTCATCCAGCGCAGGTCATTGGCGATCTTCATCAGCGAAACGGCCGTCGCCTTGAGCTGACCCGAGACAGCGACCGCTGTGTCCTGGGAGCCGATCAGCGCAAACAAATCCTTGCCTTGTGTGAAGTTGACGCCGCTCAGTGCGCTGAGGTGCGCACTGAAGCGACCGGCAAACTCGGGGTGCGCATTGATCCCGGTGCCGACTGCCGTGCCACCCTGGGCCAACGCCTGAAGACTGGGTTGCAGCCCCTGGAGATGTTCGATGTTGGCGCGAATCTGCTGCGACCAACCGTTCAGCACCTGGCTCATGCGCACCGGCATGGCGTCCATCAAGTGTGTGCGGCCGGTCTTGACGAAGCTGTGAACCTGAACGGCTTTGTGTTCTGTGACGTGCACCAGATGATTCAAGGCGGGCAGCAGTTGTTCATGCAGCGCCAGCGCGGCGCTCACGTGAATCGTCGTCGGAATGATGTCGTTGCTGCTTTGCCCGCAGTTGACGTGGTCATTGGGGTTGATCGGCTCGCCCAGAATGCGGCTGGCGAGGGTGGCGATCACCTCGTTGGCGTTCATGTTGGTGCTGGTACCCGATCCGGTCTGAAAGATATCCACCGGAAAATGGGTCATGAAATCGCTGCCCAGCAGTTGCTCGACTGCACCGACAATCGCTGTGCTCTGCCCTTCGCTGATCTGCTCCAGCTCAAGGTTCGCGTGAGCCGCCGCAGCCTTGGCGAGCAGCAAGGCCCGAATGAATTGCGCAGGCATACGCTGATGGCTGATCGGAAAGTTATCCACCGCACGTTGAGTCTGAGCGCCATACAGAGCCTCGGCCGGCACTTGTAACGAGCCCATGCTGTCGCGTTCGATACGGGTATTACTCATCGCAATGTCCTTGCACCAGTTCAGAAGAAGAAATCGAGGGTTGCAGCACGCAGGACGCCAGTTGATGAACACAGGCCTCCCAGCGCTGACGGCGAGCAGGCGTGGAGGCAAGCGCCTCGACATCGCGCAGCGGGCGCCAGGCCTGATCCAGACACAGGCAGCGCCAATGCCAGGGCAGCATCGTGTCGCGAGCGGTATCCATTAAAAGACGGAAGGCGGTTTCGGCGATCAGGGTGTGAGGGGTGGCGGTGAAACGCGCCAGATAGCGCCCTTCGGCGAGGTAATGCTCGATCAGCCTCGGCTCGTCAGGCTCAAAGGCACAGCGAATCCGCAGGCTCAAACCACGCCAGTTTTCCAGATAAGGCAGCTCGTGCAGAACAGATCCCATGAACGCATCTCAATATGAAATGAGATTCATTATTGAATGAGATCAATAATCAAAACAAGAGCGGTGTTGGATTTCTGATCGGAGGGGAAGATCGGATGAAGGGTGCCAGGCGGGTATTACCGTGCGCTGCGCTAGCGGGTTGGTGGGAAGAGAATGGGCGCAATCAGCCGACTGCGTGGCAAATGGGGCGAGCTTTTTCGCTAAAGCGCTGGTCCGTCCGATTGAAACCCAGCGCCCGAAACACAGCCTTCGCGAGCAAGCTCGCTCCCACTCATGACTACGCAACCTCGTGGGAGCAAGCTTGCTACCACTCAGAACTCCATAACCTCGTGGGAGCGAGCTTGCTCGCGAAGAGGCGGGAACCGTCAATCGAGATGCACCTTTGGAGATACGACCCTCGCGAAAAGATGCACGACCCCACCAAACGGATGTGCGTCAGCTACCCGCCACCGTCATACGCTCAATCAGTACCGAACCCGTGCGTATGTTGCTGCGCAGTTCAAGATCGCTGCCAACGGCGACGATCTGCTTGAACATGTCACGCATGTTGCCGGCAATGGTGACTTCCTGAACCGGGAACTGAATCTCGCCATTCTCGACCCAGAAACCCGCCGCGCCACGCGAGTAATCACCCGTGACCATGTTCAGGCCACTGCCCATCAGCTCGGTGACCAGCAGGCCACGACCCATGCGCCGGATCAGCGCGTCCTGATCTTCCGTGCCATGGGTAACGAACAGGTTGTGTACACCGCCCGCGTTGGCCGTACTCGGCATGCCCAGTTTGCGGCCCGAATAGGTGCTGAGCACGTAAGACACCAGGTCGCCCTTTTCAACAAAGGGTTTGGCGTAGGTCGCCAGGCCGTCGCTGTCGAATGCAGAGCTGCCCATGGCCCGCATCAGGTGTGGACGCTCGTCGATGGTCATCCACTCGGGAAACAGGCGTTGCCCCAGCGAGTCCTGCAGGAATGAGGATTTGCGATACAGCGTGCCGCCGGAAACCGCGCCCAGAAAGCTGCCGAACAGACCACCCGCCAGTTCGGCGGAAAACAGTACTGGCACTTCGCAGGTCGGGACAGGGCGCGCGCCCAGGCGGCTCGCGGCGCGCTGCGCCGCCTTGCGACCGATGCTCTCGGCATCCGCCAGCAACTGCCCCTGACGATTCACGTCGTACCAGTAATCACGCTGCATCTGGCCTTCGCCTTCGGCGATCATCACGCAACTGAGGCTGTGACGGGTCGAGGCGTAGCCCCCGATAAAACCATTGCTGTTGCCGTACACACGGCAGCCCTGATGGGTGTTGAGCGTGGTGCCATCGGCGTTCTTGATGCGGTTGTCTGCATCAAAAGCGGCAGCCTCGCACAGCAGCGCCTTCTCGATGGCCTGCTCGGGCGTGATGTCCCAGGCGTGATAGAGATCAAAATCCATGGTCTCCCTGGCCATCAACGCAGCATCGGCAAGACCCGAGCTTTCATCCTCCGACGTATGCTCGGCAATCGCCAAGGCTGCAGCGACCGTTTCGCGAATCGCATCGGCACCCGTGGCCGAAGTGCTGGCCGAGCCTTTGCGCTGGCCGACGTACAAGGTAATGCCAAACCCCTGATCGCGGTTGAACTCGACCGTTTCGACTTCGCGCTGACGTACCGAGGTCGACAGTCCCTGCTCCAGCGACACCGCGACTTCACATGCGCTGGCGCCCTGACGCCTGGCTTCGGCGATGATCTGCTCGACCTGTTCCTGCAGTTCGGGCAAGGCCTGTGGGCCGACGCTTTGAGTTGCACTCATGACTTTCTCCATCAAATTCTGCTTTCGGCACAGGCCGAATACCGACCGGGCCGGACAAGCGGCCCTCGACTGGTTATCATGGCGGCGTTTCTTAGCGGACTGCCCCCATGGTTGATTCTTACGACGACTCCCTCGACGGGGAGAAAAGCAAAACCCAGGTCAAACGAGAGCTGCATGCTCTGGTTGATCTCGGCGAGCGACTGACGACACTTAAAGCCGATGTACTGGCCAAGCTGCCGTTGACCGATGCGCTGCGCAAGGCTTTGGCCGAAGCGCCCAAGCACACGGCCAACATTGCGCGCAAGCGGCACATCCTGTTCATTGGCAAGCTGATGCGCGATCAGGATCAGGAAGCCATTCTGGTTTTGCTGGACCAACTCGATGCCTCCACTCGCCAATACAACGAACGTTTCCACGGTCTTGAACGCTGGCGTGATCGCCTGATCGCGGGTGATGACAGCGACCTGGAAAAATTCGTGGTCGAATACCCGGACGCCGATCGCCAGCAACTGCGCTCTTTGATCCGTCAGGCGCAACACGAAGTTGCACGCAACAAACCGCCGGCCACCAGCCGCAAAATCTTCAAATACATCCGTGAGCTGGACGAAATTCAACGCGGTCTGCGTTGATCTCGACCTCGGGACCGGCCGCCATCGGCCAGTCCCGACTCATGTTCAGTTGCCTGTGCCGCCCACGGTAATCGCGTCGATTTTCAGCGTAGGCTGACCCACGCCCACTGGCACAGATTGCCCGTCCTTGCCGCAGGTACCGACGCCGCTATCCAGCGACAGGTCGTTACCCACCATCGAAACCCGACTCATGGCTTCCGGCCCGTTCCCGATCAAGGTCGCACCTTTGACCGGCGCGGTGATCTTGCCGTCTTCGATCAGATACGCCTCGCTGGTCGAGAACACGAACTTGCCGCTGGTGATGTCCACCTGGCCGCCGCCCAGATTGGCGCAATAGATGCCGCGCTTCACCGAGGCGATGATTTCCTGTGGATCACTCTGACCGCCCAGCATGTAGGTGTTGGTCATGCGTGGCATCGGCAGGTGTGCATAGGATTCGCGACGGCCGTTGCCGGTCCGCGCCACGCCCATCAGCCGTGCGTTCAGTTTGTCCTGCATATAACCCTTGAGAACGCCGTTCTCGATCAGGGTCGTGCATTCTGTGGGCGTGCCTTCGTCATCGACGCTCAGAGAACCACGACGACCGGCCAGCGTGCCGTCATCAACGATGGTGCACAACTTGGAAGCGACCATCTCGCCCATGCGGCCGCTGTAGGCTGAGCTGCCTTTGCGATTGAAGTCGCCTTCCAGGCCATGCCCCACCGCTTCGTGCAGCAGAACGCCCGACCAGCCCGAACCCAGCACGACTGGCAAGGTGCCTGCCGGTGCGGGAATCGCTTCCAGGTTGACCAGCGCCTGACGCAGCGCCTCGCGGGCATAGCCCATGGCGCGGTCGTCGGTCAGGAAATAGCGGTAGTCAGTACGCCCGCCACCGCCATGGCCGCCACGCTCGCGACGGCCGTTCTGCTCGACGATGACACTGACGTTGAAGCGCACCAGCGGGCGCACATCGGCGGCAAGGCTGCCATCGGCAGCCGCCACCAGAATCCGCTCCCAGACACCGGCCATGCTTACCGAGACCTGCTGGATACGCGAATCCAGGGCACGGGTTGCCACGTCGATGCGCTTGAGCAAGGCCACCTTTTCAGCGCGGGTCAGTACTTCCAGCGGGTTATCCGGTGCATAGAGCTGCGTCACGTCCTGGGAGGTGAACGCCTGAACACGACCATTCTGCCCGGCACGGGAGATGGAGCGCGCAGCACGCGCGGCGGTAAGCAGCGCTTCTTCGGTGATGGCATTGCTGTACGCAAAACCGGTCTTCTCACCGGATTGCGCACGGACTCCCACACCCTGATCAAGGTTGAAACTGCCTTCTTTGACGATTCCGTCTTCGAGCGACCAGGATTCAGAAATCATGCCTTGAAAATACAGATCAGCTGCGTCGATACCCGGGCCTGCCAGCTCGCCCAACACTGATTGCAGGCTGTCGAGGCTCAGGCCGCCGGGGGCCAGAAGGTGTTCGCTGACTGAGGACACGTCACTCATATTCACTCCGAAGCAGGCCGCAAGGCGTCCTGCGAAAAAAAGCGCCGGTGACTGGACACCGGCATCCGCGCCCGTATGGACGCCTGTTCTTCACTGTCACGCGTGGCCAGCAGCACGGTTTCACCCTGCGCGTGCTGAGCCAGGACCCGCCCCCATGGATCGATAATGGCGGCGTGTCCGTAAGTTTCGCGGCGCCCTGGATGCACCCCGCCTTGCGCGGCGGCCAGCAGGTAGCACTGGGTTTCGATGGCCCGCGCCCGGAGCAGAACTTCCCAGTGCGCGGCCCCCGTCACAGCGGTAAACGCCGACGGCGCAGTGATCAGCTCGGCACCGGCTTCACGCAGCGCGGTGTACAGCTCCGGGAAGCGCAGGTCATAACAGACACTGAGTCCGAGCCTTCCAACCGGAGTGTCGGCCACCACGACGTTGTTTCCATGAGCATAGTCATCCGACTCCCGGTAGCGACCTCGACTGTCGGCAACGTCCACATCGAACAGGTGCAGCTTGTCGTACCTCGCTACCTGCTCGCCGTGCTCATCGACCAGCAACGAGCAGGCCGTGACCTTGCGCTCGGGCTGGCCATCGGGCGGGAGGGGAATGGTTCCGGCAACTATCCATAACCTGAGGTCACGGGCGGCCTGTTTCAACCACGGCAGGATCAATCCCTGACCAGAGGCTTCAGCGCGACCAATGTCAGCTGCGTCGCGACGGCCCATGGCGGCAAAGTTCTCGGGCAGCACAGCAAGCCGGGCACCGCCCTCAGCGGCCTGTTCCAGCAAGGCACGTGCGCGAGCCAGATTGCCCGCGATATCGCTCTGACTGACCATCTGAATCACGGCAAAAGACATGGCGACCCTTTTTTGAATGACATGGGCACCACTGTACTCCATGCCGCGCTATTGAGGCTTTTCAAAAGGCTTGTCGAAGGTGATCTTCGGTTCTTTCCACGGACCTTCGACCTTGTACTGCACACTGGCAAAGCGAGCGACCTTGTCGCCCAACAGCTTGTCCACCAGGAACAACGCACCGCCAATGGCTGGCGCGCCAACGATCAGCGCGGCAATCGGCAGGTTGTTGGTGACGGGGAGCGTGACCAGCAGCTTGGCATCGACACGGTCCTTGACCATGTCCAGCGTACCGTTGAGTTCAAGGTTACTCGATGGCCCTGTCAGTGTGATGGGGTTGCGGGTGACGTAAACGCCGTCACTGGCCACCAGCAGACCTTTGACCCGATCATAGCTGAGGCCCTTGCCGAGCAGGTCAGAGAAATCCAGACGCAGGCGACGGCCGATGGAGTTGAAGTTCAGCAAGCCGAACACACGCAGGGCCTGGGCACCGCCCTCGACCTCGACGAACTGGCCGCTGCGCAACGTCGCGTCCAGGCTGCCAGTGTAACGTTTGAGCCCCACCCATGCCGGGGAACCAGGCCAGCGGCCGTCAAAATTCAGGTCGAAGCTTTCGCTGGTGACCGTCGGTGCAAACCCCCAGGCCTTGAGCACATCGCCCAGACTCTTGCCGCCCAGATGCCCTTTGAACCAGCTGCTGCTGGATCCGGGCGTCCCCTCCCACACACCTTCACCTTCCAGCAGAATGCCTTTGAGGCCAAGGCTGAGGTCAGTCATGCGCATGCCTGCAACGCTTGGACGAGTCTTCAGCGCCCAGGCGCCCAGTAGCTGATCGCCCTGAAACAGCTGGGATATCTTGACGTCCAGTGCCGGAATCTTGCGGGGATCGATATCAGCCAGCGGGTCGGGCGCGTTCTCGACCACCGCTGCGTTTGGGTCGGCCGCAGGCAGACGCACGTACAGCATGTTGATGCCGATCGGCGCGGACTTGGCATCGGGCAACGTAGCAGTGCCCTTGGCCAGCGCGCTGTCCAGCGACAGTGACCAGGCGGCAGCGGCGCGTTGCAGTTGCACACGCACGTCGTCCAGTGTGGTGCCCATCGCCGTCAGCTTGCCGATCTGCAGGTCGACGCTGTTGACCAGCTGTTTGGCGCTGCCGCCCGGGTCGCTGCCCGAGTAGCGCTCCGCGATAGCCTGCCAGGGCGCGACGTCCAGCTCCGTCAGGCTGCCGCGGACTCGCAGTCCCTTGGCGTCGGGCACAATAGCGCCGCCTTGGCCCAGAAACAGTTCGCCGCGTCCGTCAGCGATCTTTCCCGCTGGCGCTGCATAAGCCAGGTTGGCCAGGTCGCCGTACGCGGCTCCGAAACGTCTTTCAGCGCCTTTGAGCGTCATACGGAATTCGCTGGCGCGCTCCTGCTCCGCCGTCTTGCCAAACGGCGCAGGCAGATCAATCACCACACCCTTCAGGGGCGAGGTGATCAGCAGCGGGCTGTCTTTCTCGTCCAGCGTGAGTTGCAACTGAAACGGCATGTCGCCCGAGACCGGCAGCGGCTGCTTGACGTCGAGCCATTCGGTCAGACGCTTGAGGGTGATTTGCCCATTGGCCATGATGCGCGTCACATTGGCGCCCGGCTTGCCCTCGGCGGCAATCTCTGCCGTGATCGGGCGGTCGAACGCCTGGGCACGAATACCTTTGCCACTGAGCCCGCTGGCGCTGTCGAAGCGGAAATCACCTTTGAGTTGTGTGAGGTCCAAAACAGGATCGGCCAGTTTCAGGCGTGCATTCTCGGTGCTGAAATCCACCGCGATCTTGGGTTCGGTGCCTTTGGCCAGCGGAATATCCAGCTTGAGCTTGCCGCTGAGCGGCCCTTCAGCCTGCCACCCGGCGAACGTGCTGCCGGTGCCTATAGGTGCTTCCTGCAGAATCTTCATGCCATCGGCCAGCGTGCCGGAGAAGTTGCCGTCCACCAGAAGGTGACTGTCCTGCCCTGACGGCACGTGCGGAATATTGACGACGACGTTGCTGACCTGCGTATTGAGCAACTGCCCTTTGCTGGCCTTGACCCGCACACCACTGTTCTCGACGTAGACCTTGCCATCCACACCGGTCAGCGAAGGCCAGCCCGGCTGGAACGCGAGGGTTGCGTTATTCACGTCGAAAAACAGGCTGATCACCCGCGCCGTGTCGGGGGAATTCTTGTTCAGCGAACCCTGATACTGGAAAAAGCCCTGCTTGACCGCGCCGCTCACAACGGCCGTGCGCAGCCATTGGTCCAGGTCGGGACTCAGGACGGCTGGCAGGTATTTGCCGGTGTAGCGCCCATCGCCATCGACCATGCCGACGCGCAGGTCCATGTAGTCTTCCTGGTCGTGCTTGAGATGGATGCGAATCAGGAAATCGGCGGCGATCTTGCCTTCATCGCCCAATACCTTGATGTAAGGCGCGATCAACGTGAAGGCCCGATCGTCCAGTGTCCAGGTCAGGCGCGCATTGGCCTTCTGATAACGCCAGGGCTTGGCGAAGATCGGGTCCAGATGCAGCATGAAATCGTTGGTGTCCAGACGCAATTCGCCCTGTCCAAGGTCACCACTGATGGCCCCACTGACGTTCGCGGCAGCCGGAGCGCCGTGATAGGCGTTGAAGCCGACTTTGTCCAGATTGGCAGCAAAGCCAAAGCGCTTGTCGCCGGTCTCCTGCGGGCGATAGTCGAGCAATACGTTACGCAGCCCGCCCGTCACCTTGAGCCCGTCCACCACGGCCATGACCGGGTCAGGCAGCGGTGCCAGCGAGTCAATCAGGGGCGTTAGAGGCGTCAGGTCAAGGCGGTCGGCCTGCACGTGCCACAGCTCGCCGCTGTCAGCGGTCGCGGCGGTCTGCTTCAACTGCAGCCGACTTTCCCAGCGCGTGCTGCCAAGGCTCATCGCCAGCGAATCAAGCTTCACATCGAAGCCCTTTTCCGTGCGTTCGAACCAGGCATTCAGCGCCAGATCTTCAATGGTCGCTGGCTTGCGCTTGGCATACACACCCTTGAGCATCGGGGCATGAAGACGGGCGACCGCACTCTTCACCGAACCCTGCCCCCAGCTCAACCAGAATTCGCCGCCGGCCTGCAGCCTGGACAGCGTCCACTCCTGCGTCATGCTTTTGGGCAGCCACTTGGCCCAGTCGCTTTGCGGCAGGCTTGCGTAAACGTCGGCCTCGCCTTCCTTCCAGCGACTGGCCTCAATGCGCGACTGCACATTTACGGCCAGCGGCTGGCCATCGGGCAGGGTCAGCCGGGCGTCGAGGCGCTGGTGATAGCTGCCTGTCGCCAGGCTCAGGTTGACGTAGGTGAGGGTCAACGGGGACTCAGCGAAGGGCTGCAGGGTCACCTGGCTGTTGAGCAGTGACAGCTGCGACACCATTTGCATCTGCGTCAGCACTTGCTCCGGATTGAAGGCACTGTCCTGGCTGACAGGCAAACCTTGCGCCGCCCAGTGTCCGTCCTGATCCTGCTTGAGCACCACCTTGAGGCCATCGACCTCCAGATGCGCGAGCCGCACGTCCCGGGCCAGCAGGCTCTCCCACATATCGGGCACGACCCTGACGCTGTCCAGACGCAAGGCGCTGCTGCCCTCGCCCACCATCACATCGTGGGCCAGCACCACAGGCGTAAAGCCGCTCCAGCTGCCTTCGAGACTGCCGATGCTCAGTGGCATGTTCAACGCCGCGCTGGCTTTGGTCTCCACATCGACGCGGTACTCGGCCACCATCGGCGTGAGCTGCCGCCCGACGCTCACATAAAGTGCAGCGAGTACCAGAATCAGCGCGCAAAGACTCAGGCCCCAACGGGTCATCGCCGCAACCAGACGCGGAAGACGTTGCATCAGCACGCCCTCCACGACAGGCATCGCCGTTCGGGGCGCTCGACATGAACATGATTCACGCAGGCGGGTCCGGTCAGGTACAGGTTTTGCTCATTCGCCACGCATCATTCTCGATATAAGGGTAGACCGGCAGAACCCCGTCGGGCGCTTGTTGCAAACAATGGAACGGTGACAATCTCAGAGCAGTACGACGTCGTATTGTTCCTGCGAGTACATGGTTTCTACCTGAAAACGAATGGTGCGACCGATAAAGCTCTCAAGCTCAGCCACATTGCCCGATTCTTCGTCGAGCAGGCGGTCAACGACACGCTGGTTGGCCAACACGCGATAACCCACTGCCTGGTAGGCTCTGGCCTCACGCAGAATCTCACGGAAGATTTCGTAACAGATGGTTTCCGGGGTCTTCAACTTGCCGCGTCCCTGACAGCAATGACAAGGCTCGCACAGCACCTGTTCCAGGCTTTCACGGGTGCGCTTGCGGGTCATCTGCACCAGCCCCAGCTCGGTGATGCCGATGATGTTGGTCTTGGCGTGATCGCGCTCCAGCTGCTTTTCCAGCGTGCGCAGCACCTGACGCTGATGCTCACCGTCTTCCATGTCGATGAAATCGATGATGATGATGCCGCCCAGGTTGCGCAGGCGCAGCTGGCGGGCGATGGCGGTGGCCGCTTCAAGGTTGGTCTTGAAGATGGTTTCTTCCAGATTACGATGCCCGACGAACGCCCCGGTGTTGACGTCGATGGTACTCATCGCTTCAGCAGGATCGACCACCAGATAGCCGCCCGACTTGAGCGGCACCTTGCGCTCCAGGGCCTTCTGGATTTCGTCCTCGACGCCGTACAGGTCGAAAATCGGCCGCTCGCCCGGGTAATGCTCAAGACGATCGGCGATCTCCGGCATCAGTTCGGCAACGAACTGCGTGGTTTTCTGGAAGGTCTCGCGTGAGTCGATACGGATCTTCTCGATGCGCGGGCTGACCAGATCGCGCAAGGTGCGCAAGGCCAGCCCCAGGTCTTCGTAGATGACCGTGGGCGGGCTGACGGTCTTGATCTGCTCGCCGATCTGATCCCAGAGCCTGCGCAGATAACGGATGTCCATGAGGATTTCGTCAGCGCCTGCACCTTCGGCGGCGGTGCGCAGGATGAAGCCACCCGACTCTTTGATGCCTTCCAGCGCCACACAATCGCTGACGACTTTCTTGAGGCGCTCACGCTCGGCCTCGTCCTCGATCTTCAGCGAGATACCAACATGCGCGGTGCGCGGCATGTAGACCAGATAACGGGACGGGATCGACAACTGCGTGGTGAGCCGCGCGCCCTTGCTGCCGATCGGGTCCTTGGTGACTTGTACGACCAGGCTCTGCCCGTCATGCACCAGCGAGGCAATGCTTTCGACAGCGGGACCTTCGCGCATGGAAATTTCCGACGCATGAATGAAGGCAGCGCGGTCCAGACCAATGTCGATGAACGCGGCCTGCATGCCGGGCAGCACACGCACAACTTTGCCCTTGTAGATATTGCCCACGATGCCCCGACGCTGGGTCCGCTCAACGTGGACCTCTTGCAGCACACCGTTTTCCACTAGCGCCACCCGCGACTCCATCGGGGTGATGTTGATCAGAATCTCTTCACTCATGGCTTGTTACCTTCCAGGTATTGCCAACAGGGTATGCCGAAACGACCCAGCAGTTCCGCGGTTTCGCACAGAGGTAGGCCAACTACTCCAGAATAGCTGCCTTGCAGGCTCTCGACGAAGATTGCCGCCAGGCCTTGAATGGCATAGCCACCGGCCTTGTCATGCGGCTCGCCGCTGGCCCAGTAGGCGCTGGCCTCATGGGGCTGAATCGGGCGAAAGCGCACGCGACTGGTGACGACACAGGCTTCGCTGCGCTGATGGTCGATCAGGGCAATGGCGGTCATGACTTCATGCTCGGTTCCCGATAGCGCGGCCAGCATGCCCAGGGCATCGGCCTCATCCACAGGTTTGCCAAGAATCCGGCTGCCTTGCACCACCGCGGTGTCGGCGCCCATCACGCACGCCTGCCGGTCGCCGGCCAGCAGCGCCAGACCCGCCCGCGCCTTACCCAGCGCCAGACGCTCGACGTAGGCAGACGGTGTTTCCGAATCGAAAGGGGTTTCGTCGATCTGCGCAGTCAGCACCGTGAAAGGCACACCGATCTGGGTGAGCAGTTCGCGACGGCGCGGTGAGCCGGAAGCCAGATAGAGCGAGGGCATGAGGAACTCTCCGTGTCGGTGACAATGAACACGGCGCCACGCAGGCCGCTGTGTTCACGTTGCGCTTAATTGATCTTCAAACGCTTGCGCAATCCACGTAAGCCATAGCTGACCCAAGGCCACAGCAAGGCGCTGACCAATGCGGGCAAGACAAGCGCCAGGGTTGGCTGACGGTTACCGGTCAAGGCACTGAGCCACAGTTGGGCGAGCTGCGCCAGACCGAACACCACCAGCAGAACAAGACACTGTTGCCACATCGGGAACATGCGCAGGCGCTGCTGCAACGACATGACCAGAAACGTGATCAGGCTGAGAATGAGCGCGTTCTGACCCAGCAACGTGCCATACAACACGTCCTCCGCAAGCCCCAGCAGCCACGCAGTGGTCATGCCGTACTTGTGCGGCAGGGCCAGCACCCAGAAGGTCAGCAGCAAGGCCAGCCAAAGAGGCCGGAAAATCTCCATGAACTGCGGCAGCGGCGAAACACTCAGCAAAAGACCAATTGCGAAGGTAAGCCAGACGACCCAGCCATTGCGTCCGGAAACATGACTAACCATCGATACGCTCCCGAGAGCTGGAAGGTGAAGAAGCCGGGGGCTGGGAGGCAGCAGGCCGCGAGGCCGGTCTTGACGCGGGCGTTGACGGTGCTGCAGCCGGTGCCTGGCTTGCGCCCTGCCCCGCCGCACGGTGCGTAGTGGTGCTGGTCGGGAACACCGGCACGACCGGCTGCGACCACATCGGGAACGCAGGGGCTGGCGGCGGCAGGGTCGGCACCGTAGCGGGCTCAAGCCCCTTGTCGATGGATTCCTGCGCCAGGGCGGCATCGGCGGCACGCTCTTCAGGCGAGCGGCCGTCGGAGAACACCAGCAGCAGGTAGCGGCTGCGGTTCAGGGCGGCCGTCGGCACGGCGCGCACAATGGCGAACGGCTGACCGGAGTCATGGATGACTTCTTTCACGGTCGCCACGGGATAACCCGCAGGGAAGCGTTGCCCCAGGCCAGAGCTGACCAGCAGGTCGCCCTCCTTGATGTCCGCCGTGTCGGCGACGTGACGCAATTCAAGGCGTTCCGGGTTCCCGGTGCCGCTGGCAATGGCGCGCAGGCCGTTACGGTTGACCTGAACCGGAATGCTGTGGGTCGTGTCGGTCAGCAGCAGCACACGCGAGGTATAAGGCATGAGCTCGACCACCTGCCCCATCAGACCCCGTGCGTCGAGCACTGGCTGACCGAGCACCACGCCGTCACGCTCACCCTTGTTGATGATGATGCGATGGGTGAAGGGATTGGGATCCATGCCGATCAGCTCGGCAACTTCGACTTTCTCGTTGACCAGCGCCGAGGAGTTCAACAACTCGCGCAGGCGAACGTTCTGCTCGGTCAGTGCCGCCAGCTTTTGCAGGCGACCCTGAAGCAGCAGCGCTTCGGTCTTGAGTTTTTCGTTTTCGGCGATCAGCTCGGTACGGCTGCCAAACTGGCTCGCAACGCCCTGAAACATGCGCTGCGGCAAATCGACGATCCAGTAGGATTGCATCAAGACCAGTGACATCTGGCTGCGCACGGGCTTGAGGATTGTGAAGCGTGCGTCGACCACCATCAACGCCACAGACAACACAGCCAGTACCAGCAGACGAACGCCCAATGACGGGCCTTTTGCGAAAAGCGGTTTAATAGGCCGCTCCTCCGGGGCATGCGATCAACGGATCGAGCTTCAATTGGCAGATATTCATGCGGTATGGAACCGGCCTGGACAGATGAA
The DNA here is from genome assembly GCF_014358015.1 of Pseudomonas triticifolii. Taxonomy (GTDB): domain Bacteria; phylum Pseudomonadota; class Gammaproteobacteria; order Pseudomonadales; family Pseudomonadaceae; genus Aquipseudomonas; species Aquipseudomonas triticifolii. The sequence continues at coordinate 31,157 of NZ_JACONV010000017.1, forward strand.
AGAAATAGGCACCCTGATTTGACATCAGCCTAACGCATACAGGCAGCACAAGCGCCACCTGTAAACAAAAGGCTCATGTCAGGCACCCCGGCGAATTACTCGCTGGAGAGCAGATCCATGGTGTGCTTATCCATCATTTCCAGCGCACGGCCACCACCACGTGCCACACACGTCAGCGGGTCTTCGGCAACGATGACCGGCAGACCGGTTTCCTGAGCCAGCAGTTTGTCCAGATCACGCAGCAACGCACCGCCGCCGGTCAATACCAGACCGCGCTCGGCGATGTCCGAAGCCAGTTCCGGCGGAGACTGTTCAAGGGCGCTTTTCACGGCCTGAACGATAGTCGCCAGCGACTCCTGCAGCGCTTCGAGCACTTCGTTGGAGTTCAGCGTGAAGGCACGTGGAACACCTTCGGCCAGGTTACGGCCACGCACGTCGACTTCACGCACTTCGCCGCCCGGGTAGGCCGTGCCGATTTCCTGCTTGATGCGCTCGGCAGTGGATTCGCCGATCAGGCTGCCGTAGTTGCGGCGCACATAGGTGATGATCGCTTCGTCGAAGCGGTCGCCGCCCACACGAACGGATTCGGCATAGACCACGCCGTTCAGGGAGATCAGTGCGATTTCAGTGGTACCGCCGCCGATGTCGACAACCATCGAGCCACGCGCCTCTTCAACCGGCAGGCCTGCACCGATGGCCGCAGCCATGGGCTCTTCGATCAGAAACACTTCACGCGCACCTGCACCCAGGGCCGACTCGCGAATGGCGCGGCGCTCAACCTGGGTGGATTTGCACGGAACGCAGATCAGCACACGAGGGCTGGGCTGCAGAAAGCTGTTTTCGTGGACCTTGTTGATGAAGTACTGAAGCATCTTCTCGCAGACGCTGAAATCGGCGATGACGCCGTCCTTCATGGGGCGGATGGCTGCAATGTTGCCTGGTGTACGGCCCAGCATGCGCTTGGCTTCTGTACCGACGGCCACGACACTCTTCTGGTTGCCGTGAGTACGGATGGCAACGACAGAGGGCTCATTCAGAACGATACCGCGCTCACGCACGTAAATAAGGGTGTTGGCAGTGCCCAGGTCGATGGATAGATCACTGGAAAACATGCCACGCAGTTTCTTGAACATGGGAAAGGGACCCTAGGGAACGCGTGGGTAAAAAAGTGCGGCAAACTCTAACAACGACAGGGATTTTGGGCAAGGAGCCAATATGTTAAATTGGCGCTTTTATGACCACGACCCTCGACGTTAGCGGCTTGAGACCGCAGAAACACGATAGTGTTCCGCATTCTGCTATAAAGCAAACCTGCTCGTATTCCACTGGAGATACCCCCATGGCGCTTGAACGCTCCGACGTGGAAAAGATCGCTCATCTGGCCCGACTGGGTCTTAATGACGCCGATATCCCACGTACCACCGAAGCCCTCAACAGTATTTTAGGGCTGGTCGATCAGATGCAGGCGGTCGACACGACCGGCATCGAACCCCTCGCCCACCCGCTGGAAGCCTCTCAGCGCCTGCGCGAAGACGCCGTTACCGAGCGAAATCGTCGCGAGACTTACCAAGCCATCGCACCAGCCGTCCAGGACGGACTTTATCTGGTTCCGAAAGTCATCGAGTAAGGGAAAGAGCCTGCATGCATCAAATGACTCTGGCCGAGATCGCCCGCGGACTCGCCGAAAAGAAGTTTTCCTCTGAAGAACTGACCCGTGTCCTGCTGGCGCGCATCGCGCAGCTCGACCCTCAGCTCAACAGTTTCATCAGCCTGACCGAAGACCTGGCCATCACCCAGGCCCAGGCCGCAGACGCACGCCGTGCTGCCGGTGAGAATGGCGCCCTGCTCGGCGCGCCTCTGGCTCACAAGGACCTGTTCTGCACCCAGGGCATCCGCACCAGTTGCGGCTCGCTGATGCTCGACAATTTCAAGGCACCGTACGATGCCACCGTGGTTTCCCGACTGGCCTCGGCCGGTACGGTGACGCTGGGCAAGACCAACATGGACGAATTCGCCATGGGTTCGGCCAACGAGTCGAGCCACTACGGCGCAGTCAAAAACCCGTGGAACCTTGAGTGCGTTCCCGGCGGCTCATCCGGTGGTTCGGCGGCGGCCGTTGCGGCACGCCTGCTGCCTGCCGCGACTGGCACCGACACCGGCGGCTCGATCCGCCAGCCTGCAGCATTGACCAACCTGACCGGCCTCAAGCCGACTTATGGTCGTGTGTCGCGCTGGGGCATGATCGCCTACGCGTCCAGCCTTGATCAGGCCGGCCCGATGGCCCGCACTGCAGAAGACTGCGCCCTGCTGCTACAAGGCATGGCCGGTTTCGACGCACAGGACTCCACCAGCATCGATGAGCCCGTCCCGGATTACTCGGCGACCCTCAACGCATCGCTCAAAGGCCTGCGTATCGGCTTGCCGAAAGAGTATTTCAGTGCAGGCCTGGACCCACGCATCGCGCAGTTGGTCCACGACAGCGTCAAGGAGCTGGAAAAACTCGGCGCCATCGTCAAGGAAATCAGCCTGCCGAACCTGCAGCACGGTATCCCGGCCTATTACGTCATCGCACCGGCAGAGGCGTCTTCCAACCTGTCGCGCTTCGACGGCGTGCGGTTCGGCTATCGCTGCGAAAACCCCAAGGATCTGACCGACCTGTACAAGCGCTCGCGCGCCGAAGGCTTTGGCCCGGAAGTGCAGCGTCGCATCATGGTTGGCGCTTATGCGCTGTCGGCCGGCTATTACGACGCCTATTACCTGCAGGCGCAGAAAATCCGTCGCCTGATCAAGAATGACTTCATGAATGCGTTCGCCGAAGTCGACGTGATCCTCGGCCCGACCACGCCTAACCCGGCCTGGAAAATCGGTGCCAAGACCAACGACCCGATTGCCGAGTACCTGGAAGACTTCTACACCATTACCGCCAACCTGGCGGGCCTGCCGGGCCTGTCGATGCCTGCAGGCTTCGTCGAAGGTCTGCCGGTGGGCGTGCAATTGCTCGCACCGTATTTCCAGGAAGGCCGTCTGCTCAACGTCGCGCACCAGTATCAGCAGGTCACCGACTGGCACACTCGCGCACCTGAAGGCTTCTGAGGAGAAACACATGCAATGGGAAGTCGTCATCGGGCTGGAGATTCACACCCAGCTTTCGACCCAATCGAAGATTTTTTCCGGCAGCGCCACGACGTTCGGCTCCGAGCCTAATACCCAGGCCAGCCTCGTCGATCTGGGCATGCCGGGCGTACTGCCGGTCCTGAACAAGGAAGCCGTGCGCATGGCCGTCAAGTTCGGCCTGGCGGTGGATGCCGAAATCGGTCAACACAACGTGTTTGCCCGCAAGAACTACTTCTACCCTGACCTGCCGAAGGGCTATCAGATCAGCCAGATGGAATTGCCGATCGTCGGCAAGGGCCACCTGGACATCCCGCTGGAAGACGGCACGGTCAAGCGCATCGGCATCACGCGTGCGCACCTTGAAGAAGATGCGGGCAAAAGCCTGCACGAAGACTTCCAGGGCATGACCGGCATCGACCTGAACCGTGCAGGCACGCCGCTGCTGGAGATCGTCTCCGAGCCGGACATGCGCAGCGCCAAGGAAGCCGTGGCTTACGTCAAGGCGATCCACGCGATCGTGCGTTACCTGGGCATCTGCGACGGCAACATGGCCGAAGGCTCGCTGCGCTGCGACTGCAACGTGTCGATCCGCCCCAAAGGCCAGGTCGAATTCGGTACGCGTTGCGAGATCAAGAACGTCAACTCGTTCCGCTTCATCGAGAAAGCGATCAACAGCGAGATTCAGCGCCAGATCGACCTGATCGAAGACGGTGGCAAGGTCATTCAGCAGACCCGCCTGTACGACCCGAACACCAACGAAACCCGCGCCATGCGCAGCAAGGAGGAAGCCAACGACTACCGTTACTTCCCCGACCCTGACCTGTTGCCGGTGATCATCGAAGACTCGTTCCTGGAAGAGACCCGCGCCACGCTGCCGGAGTTGCCGCCGCAGAAACGCGAACGCTTCCAGAGCCAGTTCGGCCTGTCGGCCTACGACGCCAGTGTGCTGGCCTCCAGCCGCGAGCAGGCGGACTACTTCGAGCAAGTGGTCAGCATCAGCGGCGATGCCAAGCTGGCCGCCAACTGGGTCATGGTCGAACTGGGCAGCCTGCTGAACAAGCAGGGCGTCGAGATCGAGCAGTCTCCGGTCAGCGCCGAACAACTGGGCGGTATGCTCAAGCGCATCACCGACAACACCATCTCGGGCAAGATCGCCAAGATGGTGTTCGAGGCAATGGCCAATGGCGAAGGCAGTGCCGATGAAGTCATCGAGAAGCGTGGCCTGAAGCAAGTCACCGACAGCGGCGCCATCGAATCGATGCTCGACGAGGTCCTGGCGGCCAACGCCGAACAGGTCGAACAATACCGCGCCGCAGACGAAGCGAAACGCGGCAAGATGTTCGGCTTCTTCGTCGGTCAAGCCATGAAAGCCTCCAAAGGCAAGGCCAACCCGCAGCAGGTGAACGAACTGCTCAAGGCCAAACTGGAAGGCTGATACCTGCGAGAGATGCGCAGCCGCCTTGCACAGACTGTGGGAGGCGGCTTGTTACCGGCGATGCGTCTTTTCAGGCGACAACTTAATGACTGGCCTGACGCCTTCGCCGGCAAGCCGCCTCCCACAAATAGCCGGGCCACATGGAATTGTATGACAACCGCGCTTACCCACAGGCACTCAGGACCCGACCCATGCGCCGACTTCTCTCTGCCTGCAGCCTGCTGACATTACTGGCTGGTTGCTCCAGCAACAGTCTTATAGACCCCCACGGTTATGATGAAACCGGGCGTGCTTCGTATTACGGCTCCCGACATCACGGTAACCGTACCGCCAGTGGCGAACCCTTCGACCAGAACGCCTTGACCGCCGCTCATAGGCAACTGCCATTCGGCACGCGCGTCAAAGTGACCAATCTCGACAACGACAGATACGTCGTCGTGCGCATCAATGATCGCGGCCCTCACACGCGAGGCCGATTGATCGATGTCTCTCGCAAGGCGGCCGAACAACTGGGTATGCTGCGCAGCGGCACCGCCCCTGTACGCATTCAGGCCCTCGACTAAGGACGCCCTCGATTCTCCAGCTATCCACACTGCCCGCCCCCGCCCTGATCCAGATGGTCTGCGGCCTTTTATTGCTGTTGATCGGCGCAGAGCTGTCGGTTCGGTCGGCCGTCCACCTCGCCGCGCTGTTCAAGGTCAGACCCTTGATCATCGGCCTGACCGTCGTGGCAATGGGCACCAGCGCGCCGCAGATGGCCGTCAGTCTGCAGGCGGCCTTCTCGGACAACAACGACATCGCCGTGGGCAGCGTGATCGGCGGCAACATCTTCAACGTGCTGGTGATTCTGGGGCTGTGTGCCCTGATCATTCCGTTGCGGGTGGCCCGGCAGGTGCTGCGCGTGGACATCCCACTGATGATCGCGGCCTGCCTGCTGGTCATCGGCCTGTCGTGGACCGGTGAACTCAGCAAGTTCGATGGCGTGCTGCTGCTGGCCGCCATGCTGGCCTGCCTGTTTGTTGTTATCCGCCAGGGTGGACAGGTGCCACGCCACGGTGATGCAACCACGACCGAAAAGCCCCGCAGCCTGATACGCATCGCGATGCTGGCGGCAGGTTTGCTGCTGCTGACGGCGGGTGGGCAGTTGCTGGTAGACGCCTCGGTGGTGATCGCGATCAACCTGGGCCTGTCCGAGCGCATCATCGGCCTGACCGTTATCGCCATCGGCACTTCACTGCCCGCCTTGATGACCTCGCTGATTGCAGCCTTGCGTGGCGAGCGCGACATCGCCGTCGGCAACGTGATCGGCAGCAACCTGTTCAACCTGTTGGGCGTGCTGGGGTTAACCGCGCTGATTGCGCCGGTACCGCTGACCATCTCACCCAACGCGCTGGTCTTCGACTTGCCGATCATGCTGGGCGTCGCGGTACTCTGCGTGCCGCTGTTCTATTCCGGCTACCGGATAGACCGCATCGAGGGGCTGTTTCTGTTGTCGCTTTACCTGACCTACGGCCTGCACATCGTGTCGATCAGCTCCGGCATGCTGCTGGCCGAGCGCCTGGAAGGCATGATGCTCAGGTTCATCCTGCCGCTGCTGGGCGTGATCGTTGCCTTTGGCACCGTGCGCGCCTGGCGAAAACAACACTGACCGCCATTCGAAACGACCGACCACTACGCCTGAGGAGAAATGCCATGACAGACAAAACGATCAGCGATGGCGAACAGATTCGTCGCCAGGTGATGGGCGATGCCTATGTGGACCGCGCACTGGGCAACGCCACCGACTTCAGCCAGCCGTTGCAGGATTTCGTCAACGAACACGCATGGGGTAGTGTCTGGAGCCGCGAGGGCTTGCCTCTGAAAACCCGCAGCCTCATCACGCTGGCAACCCTGACCGCACTCAAATGCTCGCAGGAGCTCAAGGGCCATGTGCGCGGTGCGCTGAACAATGGCTGCACGGTGGAAGAAATCCGCGAAGCGCTGCTGCATTGCGCGGTGTATGCAGGCGTACCGGCCGCCATCGAGGCGTTTCGCGCAGCGCAGGAAGTGATCGACAGTTACGTGAAGCCAGACTAAGAACCGGGCCTTACCTGCAAGCCTCCATGAGGTGATAGTCAGTCGATGAAACAGCTGCCACCCATTGGGTGGCAACTGCATTCATTCCGCAAAAGGGACAGGGCGATCAGAACAACCCAGGCGTGCCTGCCTCGCTACAGTGCAGGCGCGGATGTGTTCGACCCCATTAAAAGCTGATGTATGAAGCCGTGGCTCGCCGCCTGATAGTAGCTAATAGCAAACGATGATCAACGGGTCCCGCCGCCCACGATTACGGTTCTCGCCCCTCCCCGATGCGCTATCTTTACCCGGAACTGCTCTGACGCCATCGGAAAGTGCTGCGAGTGGAGGACTGGCCATACCGGCGGCCTTGAGCAATGACCCGGAGCGCTATGGACGTCAGACACAGCCTCACCAAAAGAATCGTCCTTGTGTTCGCGCTGATGATTGCGTTCGTGGCCGTCATGTTTGTCGCTGGGCTCGGTGCGATCTTTCACGGGGTTTACCGCCAGGCGCCCAGTGGATGCAGATGCTCAGTGGAGTTGATGGACAATATAAGGCACCGTAATGGATATTCTAGTTATTGAGGATCACCCCGACATCCACGACAACCTGGTGGAATACTTTGAACTGAGAGGGCACAACGTAAAGGGCGCGCTTGACGGTTTGAGCGGGCTGCACCTGGCGGCCACTCAGAAGTTCGACGCAATCATTCTCGATATCATGCTGCCGGGAATCGATGGCAATGAGATATGTCGAAGCCTGCGCCAGTACGCCAAGACTGAAGTCGCAATCATCATGCTCAGTGCCCGCGACGAGCTTGAAGATCGTCTTGTAGGATTCAATGTGGGCACTGACGATTACATTACGAAACCGTTCGCCATGTCGGAAGTCCTTGCCAGAGTCGAGGCGGTCGTCGCCCGCAGTCAACGACGGAATAACCGAATCATGGTCGTTGCTGATCTGAAATTCGACCTGGACACCTGGGAGGTTTCCAGAAGCGGCAAGCGCCTTAAACTCAACCCCGCCAGCATGAAGTTGCTGGAGTTATTAATGCGCAAAAGCCCTCACATTGTAAAACGCGCAGAACTTGAAGATGTCGTTTGGGGGCGAGACGCGCCCAACAGCGACAGCTTACGCAGCACTATCCATATCCTGAGGCGTACATTGCACGGCGGTTTTGATGCGCCCTTGCTTCACACCGTTCATGGACTTGGTTATAAACTCAGCCCGGCGGAATAGTACGTTCCAGGGCAACATGGTTTTCACGATCACTTGACTCAGTCGCAACGCCGATCGCTCTATTTTTTGCTCATGACCACCCGGAGAGCGTCATGAGCGGCCCAGTCAGACTCAAGTTTTATGAACCGTACGATCAGGATCCTGCAGAGCAGTACTTCCTGAAACACCATGCCGCTCTCGCCGGTCGCCTGTCCCACTTGCGGGATGAGCACATGGTGCGCAAAGCACTCAAGCGAGCGGGAGATCCAGGATTGGTATTGGATCTGCCCTGCGGCGCAGGCAGGTTCTGGCCTGTGCTGGCAGAAAAGAAAAGTCGAATCATCATAGGGGCAGATCACTCGGCAGACATCTTGAGCACTGCCTGTTCGCTACAGGACCCGGACATCGTTAAGCGCGTCAAGCCGTTGCAGACATCCGCGTTCAATATTTCGCTGCCCAATAACTCGGTTGATACCATTTTCAGCATGCGTCTGCTTTACCGCATAGCAGAGGCAGAAAACCGTATGACGATGCTCAGAGAGTTTCACCGCGTTACCCGAGAGACCGTCATCCTTTCACTGTGGGTGGATGGCAACTACAAATCCTGGAGGCGCAGACGCCAAGAGGCCGCTCGCAGGGCAACGGGTGAACAAGCAGAGAACTCAAATCGTTTTGTACTGCATCGGGCAACCGCAGAAGCAGAATTCTTTTCGGCGGGGTTCGTCATCGAAGAGCGTATTGATTTCATACCGCTCTACGCGATGTGGCGGGTCTACGTGCTGAGTAAACTGTAACAGACGCCCGTGGCACCGCTTGTCCGGTGCCGGATTGTGTATAAAAAGGTTTTCTTGCTGACACAACAGTAACTCTACATGCGTTGATCAAACGTCAGGCCGAGCCCAATAAACAGTTATTATTTCAACTGCTCGTGGGTCAGGCTCTTCCATTGCTCCGCGCTTAAGGAACCGAGAATCCTGGGTATCGCCTTGCCGTCCATTTTTACAAAGAATGCTTGAGTGTATTCACTGGATCGCTCCCCCGCAGGCATCCCCATTGCTCGTTCGAAATGATCGATACAACCGCTGTGGGTTATCAGCACCAGATTTTCACCTTTTACTTTGTGGCCGACGACCTCATCTTTGAAGTGTTTATTGCATTCACCCACCCAGTCCTGAGCGACCACGGCTTGTCCGGCGATATAACTCGCTGTCTGCTGTGTGCGGGTAGATGGGCTGGCGATCATGTGTGTCCGTTCAAGGCCCAACCTTTGCAGACCCGCGCCTACGTCAGACGCGACATGGCTGCCATTCACCGTAATGCCATCAGCGCTGCCGAGACAGCGGTTCGCGGACCGGTCGCAACGCTCTGCATGCCTGATCATGACCACTACATCGCCATGCTTCCACTGCTCGACCAGCCCGGAGCTGACCAGATTTTTGCTGCTGCCAAGGTCTGCAACACCGGCCGTGGTCAGGTACCACGTCAGCGTGATTGCCAGCATTAAAGAGCAGACAGCGATCACTGTGCGCCAACTGAAGAGGCGAAATGGGCCAACGCTTATGTTGAGCGCGTCCAGATCCTGAATAAACGTATGTGCCATGTGAGTGCTCCTGTTGGTCGCCGTGATGCCGCTTCGTGCACGTAAAGTCTCGCGCTATAACATGAGCGTAAAATAAAGGTACTGCTGTGGCAGAGCAGTGAAGAAGATGTCAAAAAAAAATGGGTAACGAGAAGGATTCTCTGAAAAAAGACCGTGGTCGGCTTAGTTGAAACATAGCGGGTATGTTCGCCACGCTTGCCGATCTTTTATTACCACCTTTTTCACATAAATTTTATAATCCGCACCCTACAGTTCGCAGCCTTGCCGCAGCCACGAACGCGCTGCCCAATAGTTGCTTACTGAAGTCAGGAAGACCGGCATGTGGAAAATCAAAGCAGCTCGCCCCGAGCTTGCGATTATGCTCGCCAGCGTGTTTTTGTTGCTGGCGTTCAATACAACGTTGTGGCAACACTTGTTCGACATCACTGACAACCATGACGGAAATACCGTACTGCGTGTCGCGTTCGGCCTCATCGTACTGTGTATGTTCAATAGTGTGCTTACATTGTTGGCGTTTAAACGCGTCCTCAAACCGCTGCTGACAGTGCTGTTTATTCTAAGTGCAGCGGTTTCATATTTCATGAGCCAGTACGGCGTCTTGATCGATGTGGGCATGTTCAGAAACGTGGCCGAAACCAACATCACTGAAGCACAAGGCCTGCTTTCGCTCAAACTTCTCGCTTACCTTGTTCTGCTGGGGATCGTGCCTTCTGTCATCCTGTGGAAAACCCCGATCCACCATAGAAGCTGGCACAGAGCGTTACTCAGTAAAGCGCTTGTCATAGCAGGCTGCGGCTTTGTGATAGGTTCGATGGCACTGTTTAATTACCAAGGGCTGTCATCGCTTCTTCGCAACCACCATGAGTTGCGACTGATGGTGGTTCCCAGCAATTACATCGGTGCCTCCATTAGCTACGTGCGTGAGAAAGCGATCTCCGCACGGAAGCCGTTTTCAACGATCGCGGCAGACGCAACGTTGAGCAGCGCCTGGACGCAGCACACACGTAAATCGTTGACGGTTTTGGTCGTTGGCGAAAGCGCACGGGCTGATAATTTCGGACTGCTCGGCTACACGCGCGACACGACGCCGGAACTGCGCAGCCAACCGGGCGTGATTGCATTCAGCGATGTGCAATCCTGCGGCACAGAGACAGCGGTTTCGGTGCCGTGCATGTTCTCGAATATGGGGCGAAAAAACTACAATCCGACCACAGCCAAGAATCAGGAAAGCTTGCTTGATGTGCTGAAACGGGCGGGTGTGGATGTGATCTGGCGAGACAACCAGTCCGGCTGCAAAGGAACTTGCGACCGCGTGACATTTGAAGATGTCAGCAATCTCAAAGACTCTGCGTTGTGCCGGGATAACGAGTGCAGCGACGAAATTCTGTTGCAGGGCCTGCAAGCGCGTATTGACCGCCTTGAAAATGACACCGTGCTGGTACTTCATCAAATGGGTAGCCACGGTCCGGAGTACTACAAACGTTACCCAAAAACGTTTGAGAAATTCACACCGATTTGCGAGAGCAATGCGCTTAATAATTGCTCGCGAGAAAGCATCATCAATAGTTACGACAACACAGTGGTCTATACCGATCATGTGTTGGCCAGCTTGATTAAAATATTGCGCAGCAACCAGGAAAACGTCGATACCGCCATGGTGTATCTCTCAGACCATGGCGAATCATTAGGGGAGTACAACCTGTTCCTGCATGGCACACCCTATATGCTGGCGCCAGCACAACAAAAACATGTGCCGATGATCGCCTGGTTCTCTGAAAACTATCAGGCCTCGTTCGAGATCAACTCAGCCTGTCTGGAAAAGAAGCGCACTTCAGCACTGAGCCAGGACAACCTGTTTCACTCGATGCTGGGGTTACTGCGCGTAAACACCCTGGCTTATGATCCGACCCTGGATATATTTGCAGGGTGCAGAAATACCCTGGATGGTGGCGCACTGGCAGAGCAATAACACCCTTAATGTCCACCTTGCCTGGTCCAGGCGAGGTGGAGCGATAAAAAGTCAATGCGCCCGCCCTTATTTAATAAACACAGTCATCGTTTCTTAACATATTTATGACATTTATCTTGCGCTACACGTCCAGCTTCGATCGGGCATTAAAAACACGCTCATTGACTCAAGGAGCAGAGGGAGCAGCGCATGAAAGTGACCGTGTTCGGAACTGGCTACGTGGGGCTGACACAAGCCGCCTGCCTCGCGAAAGTAGGCCACACCGTCTGTTGCATGGATGTGGACGAGAACCGTATCGAAGCGCTACGCGACGGCCTGTGCCCAATCTTTGAACCCGGCCTTGAAGAACTGTTGCGAAACGGGCTGGACTGCCAGCGTTTGCATTTCACTACGGACGTTGCCGAAGCCAGCCGCTTTGCCGAGATCGTGTTCATCGCGGTAGGTACACCGTCGCAGGCGGACGGCAAAGCGGATCTGAGCCAGGTGTTTGCTGTGCTGCGCTCCCTGCTCGGGCACGCCGACGGTGCTCGGCTGATCGTCAACAAATCCACTTCACCTGTCGGGACGGTGGACCGTTTACTGGCCGAAATCGCTGCCAGCCCGCGACGTGATGACGGCTTCGAAGTGATCAGCAACCCGGAATTTTTCAAGGAAGGCTCCGCTGTCAGTGATTGCCTGCGCCCGGATCGAATTATCGTTGGCGGTGCCAGTCAGGCAGCGCTGGAGCTCATGCGTGAGCTGTATCAACCCTTCAGCCGCAACCGTGAGAAGTTTGTGGTCATGGATGCCCGTAGTGCTGAGCTGACCAAGTACGCGGCCAACTGTCTGCTGGCGACCAAGATCTCTTTCATCAATGAACTGGCCAATCTGGCCGAGCGGGTGGACGCAGATATTGAGCAGGTTCGCCTGGGCATTGGGTCAGATCCGCGCATCGGATACGACTTCATCTACCCAGGCTGCGGCTTCGGCGGATCGTGCTTTCCCAAGGATCTTCAGGCGTTGATCGGCACCGCTGAAGAACACGGCATCGAAACATCCCTTCTCAACGCCGTGGCACAGGTCAACCGCCGCCAAAAACACCGCCTGTTCGAGAAGATCCGCTCGCATTACCACGGCGCACTCAAGGGCAAGGTGCTTGCGGTCTGGGGACTGGCTTTCAAACCCGACACCGACGATATCCGCGAGGCCTCCAGCCACTCCTTGCTGGAAGCGCTGTGGGCCGCGGGTGCGCAGGTTCAGGCCCATGATCCGCAGGCGATGCAAGCCGTGAGTCGCCATTACGGCGAGCGCGAGGACATGAAACTGGTGGATTGCAAGGAACAGGCACTTGAAGGAGCGGACGCATTGGTGGTGGTGACCGAGTGGCAGGACTACCGCGTTCTGAATCTGGATCAACTCGGCAAGGCACTGCGTGATCGGGTGGTTTTCGATGGCCGCAACCTGTTCGATCCAACGCAATTACAGGAAGCGGGCTTTGCGTACTATGGCATCGGGCGCGGCCAGAGGGTCCACCCATGACGGTACTCGTGACCGGCGCAGCCGGGTTTATTGGATTCCATGTTGCCAAGCGTCTGTGTGAACTCGGTGTTGAGGTAGTCGGCATCGACAACCTCAACGATTACTACAGCGTCGAACTGAAACAATCGCGACTGGCCGTGCTTCAGTGCATGCCCGGCTTCACCTTCAACAGGTTAGACATTACCGACGCAGAGGGTCTTGGCGCTCTATTTGAGCGGCATGGCTTCGAACAGGTCATTCACCTGGCAGCCCAGGCCGGTGTGCGCTATTCACTGGAACAACCCAACGCCTACGTTCAGTCCAATCTGGTCGGTTTTATCAATGTGCTTGAGGCCTGCCGTCAGCACCGACCAGCGCACCTTGTTTACGCCTCCAGCAGCTCGGTCTACGGGGCCAACACGCGTATGCCGTTTCAGGTAGAGGATGCGGTCGACAGGCCGCTCTCCCTGTATGCCGCCACAAAGCGCGCCAATGAACTAACGGCCTACAGCTATTCCCACTTGTATGGCTTGCGTGCCACCGGGCTGCGTTTCTTCACGGTTTACGGCCCCTGGGGCCGACCAGACATGGCGTTGTTCAAGTTTACCCAGGCCATGCTCTGCGATGAGCCTGTGGATATCTACAACCACGGCGAGATGGCGCGAGACTTCACTTACATCGATGACATCGTCGAAAGCATCATGCGTCTGCGCCTGCGTCCACCTGAGTCAGTGGACGGCGAGCCGCCTCATCAGCTCTTCAATATCGGCCGCGGCCAGCCCGTCAAACTGCTGGAGTTCGTCGATTGCCTGGAGAAAGCGCTGGGCGTATGCGCCAAGCGTCGCTATCTCCCTCTGCAAGCCGGCGACGTACTGCAAACCTGGGCCGACGTGACTGCATTGACCCAGTGGATCGATTTCCAGCCGCAGGTATCGGTCGGCACCGGCGTGAGCGCCTTCGTTGCCTGGTACCGAGATCACTATCAATCCGGGCCCCGTCTGCCATCTCTTTAATAAGGACATCCATGACCACGCCCATTTTTTTGTCCGTCGTGATTCCCGCTAAAAACGAAGCCGAAAACCTTCCCACGCTGGTCAGGGAAGTCTGTACAGCGCTCGTTGGCGAGCGCTACGAGATACTGGTGGTTGACGACGGCAGCACGGATAACACCCTGCACGTGCTGACGCACCTGAAGGAAAGCGGCCTCGACGCGTTGCGCATCCTGCGCCATGAGCAATCTCTCGGTCAGAGCACATCGATTTATCACGCTGCATTGGCCGCTGAGGGTGAATGGCTGGCGACGCTGGACGGTGACGGCCAGAACGATCCTGCCGACATTCCAGGGATGTTATCGCTGGTACGCGCTCGTCAGGGGGGCCCGGATGCCATCCAACTGGTGGCGGGGCATCGGGTGAATCGCCGTGACACGGCCAGCAAGCGCTGGGCCTCGCGATTCGCGAACGGCCTGCGCAGCCGCCTTCTCAAAGACGCCACACCGGACACCGGCTGTGGCCTGAAGCTGATCGAGCGAGCGGCTTTTTTGCGCCTGCCTTACTTCGACCATATGCACCGATTCATTCCGGCACTCATTCAGCGACACAACGGCCGGATGGTCATCCACCCCGTCAATCACCGCCACCGACAGGCCGGTGTATCCAAGTACGGCAATCTGGACCGGGCGCTGGTCGGCATTCTTGACCTGTTCGGTGTCTGGTGGCTGATCCGCAGGACACGCCTGGATGTCCCGGTACAGGAGCAGCGCCCATGAAACCCGATAGCGAAACCCTCTGGCTAATCCTTGGCTTCGTCGGGCAGGCCGTCTTTACCGGCCGTTTCGTCTTGCAATGGCTGTACAGCGAATTCAAGAAGCGCAGCGTCATTCCGGTGGGCTTCTGGTACCTGAGCATGCTGGGCAGCTCAATTCTTTTGATCTACGCGATCTATCGACAGGACCCTGTGTTCATTGCAGGTCAGTCCTTTGGACTGATCGTGTACATGCGCAACCTTCAGTTGATCAGCCAACAGGCCAAGACACCCAAGGAGCAATGAGTTTGCGAACTTCCTTTTCGCCTCGCCTCGAGGGATGGTTACTGGTCGCGCTGGCCGTCGTGCTGATCGGGGCTGGTCTGGGTTTGCGTCAGCCCCAGAACGTCGACGAGGAACGCTTCCTGGGCGTTGCGCTGGAGATGCTGCAGAACGGGTCCTGGTTCGTCCCCCACAGGGCAGCCGAAATCTATGCCGATAAACCGCCCTTGTTCATGTGGGCGGTTGCATTCTTCATTTGGTTGACCGGCAGCCCGAACATAGCGCTCTATCTGCCCGCGCTGTTCTCGGCAGGCGCGACCACCGCAGTCCTCTTCGACTTGGGAAGACGTCTCTGGAACCGGCGCATCGGTCGATACGCCGCCTTGCTGTTTTTGGCCACTTATCAAACCTATAGCATCCTGCGCACCGGACAGATCGACAGCTTCCTCTGCCTATGGGTCGCGCTTGGGTTCTACGGCCTGGTTCGTCACCTGTTGCTCGGACCGTCCTGGCGCTGGTTTTATTTCAGTTGCGCATCGATGGGCCTGGGAATCATCAGCAAAGGCGTAGGTTTTGTACCGGCCTTGATGCTGATTCCGTATGCCTACGCCGTGCGTAAAAACTGGCAAGGTGTGGTGAAAATGCCTGGCCAGGCTGCACGCTGGGCACTGGGTTTACTGGTGACATTGCTGGCGTGCTGCCTCTGGCTGGTCCCCATGGTGATCTCGGTCGTACGTGACGGGGGGCCGGAAGGCTTTGCTTACATTCATGAAATACTCTTGCACCAGACGGCCAATCGCTACGCCAGTGCGTGGGACCACCGCGAGCCCTTCTGGTATTTCTTTGTCAAAGTCATCCCTCAGTACTGGCTTCCACTTATCTTCGCGCTGCCCTGGCTGATCCCGGCGTGGCGCAGGCAATTGAGCAAACAGGATGGCCGAGTGTTGGTACTGCTTGGCTGGGTGTTGCTGGTGCTGCTGTTCTTCAGCCTTTCCAGTGGCAAACGCAAGCTCTACATCTTTCCGGCGCTCCCCGGCCTGGTACTGGTCGCGGCCCCACTGGTGCCCTGGCTTCTGCGGCGCTGGTTCAAGGAACGCGCCTGGGCTCGGCGAATATTCCCGACAGTGGTCGTTGTATGGCTGGGTCTGTGGTTCGCCAGAGGCTTCGTCGAACCGCTCATCGAAGGTGAGAATCCACACAAGGATCTGATGGAGCAGGCCGCTAAAGTCACTCAGGGAGCCGATCTGGTCCTGGTCAACTGGCGTGAGGGCCACTGGCTTTATGCACGCCAACCCATCGTGCATTTCGGCTTTGCCCGCCCCTTGGCGGTCGAGCAGGCGGCCAAGTGGCTGCGAGAGCACCCCGGCACTTTCGCGCTGGTTCCAGGCGAGCTATTGGCCAACTGTTTCCTGCCGGAAAAGGCTCATGCGCTGGGTCAGACGTCCAGAGCGGACTGGTTCGTGGTCGATACCCAGGCCGACAACGGCGTGTGCCGGCCTGAACGCCCTCTGGAAGTCTATCGATTCGCCTGGAAACAGCCTGTCCAATGATCACCAGCCCAATCGCCAAGCAAGCAGGGAGTGCCTGACGCCATGCTTCTGGACAAGGTAAGAAAGCCGCGCGAGGGTGGGTCGAGCCTGTATCGACGACGAGTCTCACTCGCGCAGATACTGCTCGTCACCGTTACGTTTGGGGTGTTGATGCTGGCATACGGCGTGTCGACACACTTTCAGATCCATCAGCAGCTCTATCAGTACGGCCGCACCTGGTTGAAGGGAAATGAAGCACCCGATAAAAACATCGGGTTGCCGGACTTTCAGGTGGTTGTCGAAGCCAAACCCATCGGCCCGGATGTGGCCAATATCTCGGGAATAGCTTACGACTACGACAACCATCGCCTGCTGGCGGTGACCAACAAGGGGCCGATGCAACTGCTGGCGCTGGACATGAACGGCGACATTCTCGAACGCTACCCCCTGATCGGTTTTGACGACACAGAAGGAGTGGCCTACCTGGGTAACGGACGCGTAGCGCTTTGCGACGAGCAGCTTCAGCAACTGGATATCGTCACCTTGCCGGCAGCCGCTCGTCCAATCCAGGTCGAAGAGGCCCAGTACATTGCGTTAGTGATCAATCCAAGCCTGCACAACAAGGGCTTTGAAGGTGTCACTTACGATCGTGATAACGACCGTCTATTCGCGATCAAGGAGCGTGATCCACGCCAGCTATTCGAGGTTTCTGGCGTCTTGCGGTCCATCGACCAGGGCCGCTTGCAGATAAAAGTTGTCGATCGGCTGGATTGGGTGACAGAGGGTGTTGCTGCCCGTGATCTTTCGGAAGGTTACTACGATCCACGTACCGGACACTTGCTGCTACTCAGTGACCAGTCACGCTCAATCACGGAGCTGGACGGTAACGGAAGATTCGTCAGCATAAGATCGTTGGCAGCGGGACTTTCCGACCTGAAAAACAGCATCCCCCAGCCTGAAGGACTGACCATGGACCGCGATGGCAATCTGTACGTGGTCAGCGAGCCGAATCTGTTTTACAGGTTTTCAAAGGCACAGAAGCAACCTGTTGAACAACCGGGTTACTGAAGGCGAAGACGCCTGGTTTCGTCAGATCCAGCCGCCCCACTGCAGGATAAAAATCCCGATATTGGTCGTCACGGCGGCGGCCAGTGTGGTCAGCACGATGATCGCGGCTGCCAACTCGTAATTGCCATTGGCGGTGCGCGCCATGATGTAGCTGGCGGCGGCGGTCGGACTGCCGAAGTACAGAAACAGAATGCCCAGTTCCGCACCACGAAAGCCCACCAGCCAGGCCGCGAACGTGCACAGCACCGGCAGCCAGACCATCTTCATCACACTGGCACTGATGGCCAGCTTGCCGCTCTTGCGCAGCGAAGCCAGTGACAGCGTACCCCCGATGCAGATCAGCGCCAGCGGCAACGTCATCTGCGCCAGATAGCTGCCGGATGTTTCCAGCCATTTGGGCAGACCGATGCTGAAGTAGGCGAAAGGCGAGGCGATGATCACACTGATGATCAGCGGATTGGCCAATACACTTTTGAACACACTCCACGGGTCGGACTTGATCACCGGGCTGTAGACCGCCAGCACGACGGTCGACAGCGTGTTGTAAAAAACGATGACCAATGCCGCAAGAATCGCGCCCAGTGAAATGCCGTAGGAACCATACATACTGGCGGCCAGGGCAAGACCGATCACGCCGTTATTACCGCGAAATGCGCCCTGCACGTAAACCCCACGGTCTTCCTGCGGGCAGCGCCAGATCGCCCAGCACCAGGTGAACGCGAAACTCAGCAGCGTGGCGACGCCGAAGAAGATCAGCAGTTTGGGTTGCAGCGCCGCGCGCAGGTCGGCGTGGATGATGCCCAGAAACAGCAGCGCAGGCATGGTGACATTGAACACCAGCCCCGACGCTGCAACGATGAAACCATCGTTGATGGCACCGATGCGCTTGAGAAACACACCGAGGAACAGCATGGCGAACACCGGGGCGGTGATGTTCAGGGTTTCAAGAAAAATAGCCAGCATCCAGCGCACCCGGTCCCGTCGATAGGTAGCTGATGATAAGCCACCCACGACGGACGTGTTGCAAGGAATTTCTGCAAACACCGAATCTCCTGACAGCGCGACGCGTCAGACGATGCGACTGACCTCCACC
This sequence comes from Pseudomonas triticifolii, assembly GCF_014358015.1. Classification (GTDB taxonomy): domain Bacteria; phylum Pseudomonadota; class Gammaproteobacteria; order Pseudomonadales; family Pseudomonadaceae; genus Aquipseudomonas; species Aquipseudomonas triticifolii. The sequence continues at coordinate 49,763 of NZ_JACONV010000017.1, forward strand.
GTCGGCTGCAGTTGGCGCTCGAACACCGACACACCGTCCAGATCGCGCAGGGTCACGGTCATTTCGCCGCTCTGCCCGTCGATATTCACTTCACCGAAGAACTGAAAACCGGCGAACGGTGAGGTGTTCTGCGCGGGCGGTGCCTTCTGGAAGACCAATTCCGGGCCGAAGGTCTTGTCCAGCTTATTGGGCCCGAAGCTGCCTGCGTTCAACGGTCCGGCAACGAATTCCCAGAACGGGTCGAAGTCCTGAAACACGGCCCGATCCGGCTGATAATGATGCGCGGCGCAGTAATGCACGTCCGCCGTCAGCCACACACAGTCACGAATTTTCTGCGCGCGCAGATAGGCCAGCAGCTCGGCCACCTCCAGCTCACGCCCCAGCGCAGGCCCGTCATTGCCGTTGGCAATCGCTTCCCAGCGTGCAACACCTGGGCTGACCTCACCGTCCGGCACCCCCAGACCAATCGGCATGTCAGCTGCGATGACCTTCCATTGTGCCCTGGAGCCTTTGAGCTCACGCTTGAGCCAGTCCAGTTGTTCGCGCCCCAGGAACGCCGTGGTCGGCCCAGGCTTGTCGGCCAGATTGGCGTCGTTGCCATCGCGATAGCTGCGCATGTCGAGGACGAACACATCCAGCATCGGGCCATAGGGGATCTTGCGATAGATCCGCCCGCCGTTATCCGCTTCCTGCAAACGCAGCGGCGCATATTCCAGGTAAGCCTGACGCGCGCGGGAAGACAGCAACTGAATGTCCTTGACCTTGTAGCGGTCATCCAGCTGTTTGCTCGGCGACCAGTTGTTGGTCACTTCGTGGTCATCCCATTGCCAGATTTGCGGCACCTCGGCGTTGAACCGGCGCAAGTTTTCGTCCATCAGGTTGTAGCGGTAGTTGCCGCGGTATTCGTCCAGCGTTTCGGCGACTTTGCTTTTCGCCTCGGTGGTGAGGTTGCGCCAGATGCGTCCATCCTCAACGGTGATCTGCGCCGGGACAGGGCCGTCGGCGTAAATGGTGTCGCCGCTGTGGATAAAAAAGTCCGGAAGACGCAGGCGCATGGCTTCGTAAATACGCATGCCGCCCACGTCCGGGTTGATACCAAAACCCTGCCCGACCGTGTCGCCACTCCACACAAAACGAATATTGCGACGCTGTTGCGGCATGCTGCGCAGATGGCCGAACCAGGGCTCACTGGCAACGCCGCTCTGCGCATCTTCGAACGACACCCGGTAGAAGATCGTCTGATCGACGGGCAGGCCGGTCAGCTCGACGCGGGCGGTGAAATCGGTGCGCTGATCGGCCAGCGCCGACACGACACGTCGCGGCTGGGTAAACATGCTGCGCGTGTCCCACTCCACGATCATGCGCGAAGGTCGGTCGCTGCGACTCCAGACCATCGCACGGTCGCCCAGCACATCACCCGACTGGACGCCGTCGGTCATCTTCGGACGATCCTGCACCGCCGCGATGACCGCCGGCGCAAGCCCTGGCAACAACAACCCGGCCCCGACGGCCTGAATGACACGACGACGCTTGAGATCGAACTGGCTCACGGTTATCCCCTCGCAGACAGGCAAAAGAGCAACCTAGCAGGGGAATGTTGGGGGAGTGTGACAGCGCTTGCGCAGCGTGGGAGACGACTCACACATGAGTGCGAGATACCGCAGCCGCCCACAGAAGAAACAGCTTTTCTTCTGTGGGAGCGGAGTTGTTAAGCACGAGCGTGATCTACATCAGATCAGATGACACTCAAGCGCTGGCCGGGGCGACGTCCATGTCGACCACTTCGGGCCGCTTGAGCACGGCGTACACCACACCCGTCACCACGCTGCCAGCCACGATCGCCAGCAGGTAAAGCAAGGCGTGATTGATGGCGTTGGGGATCAGCATGACGAACAGGCCGCCGTGCGGGGCCATGAGTTTGCAGCCGAAGTACATCGACAGCGCACCGGTCAGTGCACCACCCACGACGCTCGCCGGGATCACGCGCAACGGGTCCTTGGCAGCGAACGGAATCGCACCCTCAGAGATAAAGCACAGCCCCAGCACGAACGCAGCCTTGCCAGCCTCACGCTCGCTCTGGGCAAACTTGCGGCGCGCCAGCAGCGTGGCGATACCCATGCCGATAGGCGGCACCATACCGGCGGCCATCGCAGCGGCCATCGGCGCGTAACTCTGCGACGCGAGCAAGCCGACCGAGAAGGCGTAGGACGCCTTGTTGATCGGCCCACCGAGGTCGACACACATCATCGCGCCCAGCAGCACACCCAGCAGAATCGCGTTGGTGGTGCCCATGCTGTCGAGGAAGTGGGTCAGCGCTTCGAGCATCCCCGCCACCGGCTTGCCGACCACGTAGATCATCACAAGCCCGGTGAACAGGCTAGACAGCAACGGGATGATCAGGATCGGCTTGAGCGCTTCGACACTCGCCGGCAAGCGTGCATAGCGATTGATCGCAGCCGCGCTGTAACCGGCCAGAAAACCGGCCACGATGCCACCGATGAAACCGGCTCCCAGCGTGCTCGCCAGCAGACCACCGATCATGCCCGGCGCCAGGCCCGGCCGGTCAGCGATGGAATACGCGATGTAACCGGCCAGCAACGGCACCATCAGTTTGAACGCCGCCTCGCCACCGATCTGCATCAAGGCGGCGGCCAGCGTGCCCTCCTCCTTGAACGCCGTAATCCCGAACACGAACGAGAGCGCGATCAGCAGACCACCGGCCACCACCATTGGCAGCATGAACGATACGCCGGTCAGAAGGTGCTTGTAGACGCCGGTCTTCTCTTGCGCGGCAGGCGACTTGGCAGCGGTTGCGTCGGACTCGACCTGACCTTCTGCCAGCGCTTTTTTCAGCGTGGCCTCGGACTGTTTAAGTGCGATGCCCGTGCCGCAACGATAGATTTTCTTGCCGACGAAACGGTCGGTGTTGACCTCGATATCCGCGGCCAGCAACACCACGTCCGCGTCAGCGATGGCCTTCGGGCTCAGCGGGTTACGAGCGCCGACCGAACCCTGGGTCTCGACCTGCAGGTCGTAATTCAGACGTTTGGCGGCTTGCTGGATGGCTTCGGCAGCCATAAACGTATGCGCCACGCCAGTCGGGCACGCGGTGATCGCAACAATGCGCGGCTGAGCGCCGGAGCCGGTCGCGGTTTCAGGCGCGACCGCCTGCTGGGCAACGTGGACCTTCGCCTCCTTGTCAGCACGCAGCAGAAAGCCGTCAACGTCCTGCAAGGCATGAGAAGGCGAGTCCTGGAACAGACGCTTGCCGACGAAGCGGCTCAGGTCCACAGGCCCGGTATTGACGACCAGTACCAGATCGGCGGCCTCAATGTCCTGGGCCGACAGTTGGCGATCCGGTTTGTGCGGGTCAATGATCTCGACGCTGGTTTCCCAGCCCTGACGCATCGCCGCCGCTTCGAGCAATCGTGCACTGAGTACGCTGCTGACCTTGCCGTTCGGGCAGGCCGTTACTATGGCTAACTTCATGACGATCCTCTCTTATTGTTCTGTCAGACTGCGCACAGTGACGCCGCCTTCAAGCCGTTTGAGTTGCGCGGCATCGGTGATGCCGAAGCCGATCTGGGTCACTGCCATGGCGGCAATCGCCGTCGCAGTGCGCAATGTTTTGTGCGGCTCATCGCCGCTGATCAGACCGTGAACCATGCCTGCCAGCAGCGAGTCGCCCGCGCCCACGGTGCTGGCGACGGTGACCTTGGGCGGCAGCGAGTGCAGCGCAAGTGTGGGGCTGAACCAGTGCACACCTTCCGATCCCTGGGAAATCACCACGTGCTCGATGCCCTGGGTATGCAGACGAGCCGCCACCTCGGCCTGAGCGGCGATGGAGATGATCGGCGCGTCCAGCGCGTCGGCCAGCTCTTCGGTGTTGGGTTTGATCAGCCACGGACCTGCCGCCAGACCGGCACGCAAGGCCAGACCGCTGCTGTCCAGCGCGACTTTCAGGCCCAGGTCCTTGAGCATCATCAGGAGTTTTTGCAGCCATTCAGGCGTTACACCACGTGGCAGGCTGCCAGCAACGACGACCGCATCGAAACCCGGCGCGATCTGCTGCACCCGGGCGAACAGCGCCTGCTGCGCCTCGTCACTGACCTGCGGGCCGGGGCCATTCAGGTCGGTGATGCGGCCGCTGCCTTCGGCCAGCTTGATGTTGCTGCGGGTTTCGCCCGGCACGCGCACGAACTCGTCTACGAAGCCTCGACGCTCGAACAGCGCCTCGAACGCCTGCTGATTGTCGATGCCCAGAAATCCGGCGACGGTCAGGTCATGTCCCAGGTCGGCCAACACTTGCGCCACATTCAGGCCCTTGCCCGCCGCGTGAGTGAGCATCGCGTTGCTACGATTGACCTGGCCCAGTTCGATCTGCCCCAACTGCACAGTCAGGTCCAGCGCCGGGTTCATGGTCAGGGTAAGAATCTTCGCCATTACAAGGCCTCCACGAGAGCACGGACTTCGGCGGCACTGCCCACCGTCAACGCAGTTTGCGCCAGTTGACGCGCGCTGCTCAGACTCAGCTCACGGACGCAGGCCTTGACCTCGCCGATACTGCGCGCTGAAACGCTCAACTCGTCCACACCCAGGCCGACCAGTACCGGCACGGCCAGCGGATCTGCCGCCAGTTCACCGCAGACGCCGACCCATTTGCCATTGGCATGAGCAGCGCGAACGGTCATATCGATCAGTTGCAACACTGAAGGGTGCAGACCATCAGCCTGCGCCGACAGGGTCGGGTGACCGCGATCGATGGCCATGGTGTATTGGGTCAGGTCATTGGTGCCGATGCTGAAAAAGTCGACTTCTTTGGCCAGCACCGGCGCAATCAGCGCAGCGGACGGCACTTCGATCATGATCCCCAGTTGCAGGTCACTGACCGGAATTTCCTCACGCAGGCGCTGGGTCATGTCCCGCGCCTGACGCCATTCCTCGACGGTGCCGATCATGGGAAACATGATCCGCAGCGGCCCGCTGTTGGCGGCGCGCAACAGCGCACGCAGCTGGCTTTCCATCACGTCCGGGCGCTGCAACGTCAGGCGGATGCCGCGCACGCCGAGGAACGGGTTTTCTTCTTTATCGATGGGCCAGTACGGCAGCGGCTTGTCGCCGCCCACGTCCAGCGTGCGCACCACCAGCGGACGCCCGCCCAGGTCTTCGAGCACGCGGCGGTACTCGGCTTCCTGTGTCGCTTCGTCCGGGGCCTGTGAATGCGCCATGAACAGCAACTCGGTACGCAGCAGACCGACGCCTTCGGCGCCCTGCTCAACCGCAGCCGGTGTGCCAGTGCTGTCGCCGATGTTGGCGAACACTTCAACCGCGTGACCGTCGCGGGTCACCGCAGGCTCCATGCGCAGCGCTGCGGCTTCCTTGAGACGTTGCTCGCGTGCATCGCGATCCTCAATGGCACGTTGCAAGGTGGCGTCGTCCGGGGCCACCGTCAAACGGCCGCGCTGGCTGTCCAGCAGCAGCACAGTGCCCGGCTTGAGCAGCAGCACTTCATCACCCGCACCGACCAGCGCCGGAATGCCCAGCGCACGCGCAACGATGGCGCTGTGCGCCGTCGCACCGCCGCGAGCCGTCAGAATGCCCGCTACCTGCGCCGGGTCCAGACGCGCCACGTCGGATGGACCGACTTCGTCCATCACCAGAATGTAAGGTTCGTCGGGCGCGGCAACGGTTTCGACGCCGCAGATTTGCGCCAGCACACGACGACCGACGTCACGCAGGTCTGCCGCACGCTCGGCAAGCAGCGCGTCTTGCAACTGTTCCTGCTGCACGGCAGCCGCCTCGATCACGCTCGCCCAGGCAGCGGCAGCGCTTTCGTCGCGGTTCAGACGCTGTTCGACTTCGTGGGTCAATTCCGGGTCGTCGAGCATCTCCTGGTGGGTGATGAAGATTTCACGGATAGCCTTGGCCTTGCTGCGCTGGATCAGGTTTTCGATGTCGCGGCGCACTTCAGCCAGCGCCTTTTGCAGGCGCTCGCGTTCGGCGGCGACCGACTCGCCCTGCTGAGGGTATTCGAAGGCCTGCAACACCTGAATATGCGCCGGGCCAATCGCAATGCCCGGCGAGGCGGATACGGCTTGCAACACGCTGCCGGCTGCCGGTGCATTGACCGGTTTGGCAACGGCGGCTGGCGCGGGTGCTGCCTTGGTTTCGGACTCGACCGGCAGTGGCTCGACCTCCTCACCCAGGCCCTGCGCTACCGCTGCCAGCAAGGCAGGCAAGGCGTCAGGGGCGATGGTCGGTTCAGCGATGAATTCCAGCGTCTGACCGCGACGTGCGCCCAGGCTGAGCAGCTTGCTCAAGCTTTTGGCAGAGACGGCGCTATCGCCGGTTTCCACGATACGCACGCGAATCTCGCCCTCGAACTCCTTGGCCAGTTGCGCAAGGATTTTCGCCGGGCGCGCGTGCAGCCCATGGGCGTTGGCCAGCTTGATCTGCTCGGCGGGCCATTCGGCAGGCAATTCGCCACCAAGGGCCTGCAACACCACACGACTGTTGGTGGCGTGGCCCAGTTCGTGGCCGCGACCTTCGATCAACAAAAGGCACAAGCGCTCAAGCAACGCCTGATGCGCCTCACCGAGACTGGCCAGACAGAACAGGCCGGTCAGCGGCTGACCCAGATAACGAATCGGTTTATCGGGCGTGACAAACGCCAGGCCCGGACGCTTGACGGTCTGCTCGCTGTGCAGCCACCACAGGCCATCACCCAGCGACAGTGCCTCGACTTGCTGCAACACCGCAGCGAAACCGTTACTGACACAATCGGCCTTGCGCAGCAGACGTGCGCCGCGCCATACCAGTTCTTCGAAATCGTCGGCCGATACACCCAGGCTGATCATTTGCGCATCGAGCGCCAGTTCCTGCGGTGCGCCTTGCAGCAGTTTAAGCAGATCTTCCGGGGTCTGAGCTTCTCGCAGCGCCTGGCCGAGGTCTTCCTCGCCCAACGCGCGGGTCAACAGTTGCAGCAGGCGCAGGTGCTCATCGGACTTGGCCGCGATACCAATCGCCAGATACACCATCTGGCCATCGCCCCAGTCCACCCCTTCGGGGAACTGCATCAGGCGCACGCCAGTGGTGGCAACAAGGTCGCGGGTTTCGGGGGTGCCGTGGGGGATGGCAATACCCTGACCCAGAAAGGTAGAGCCTTGCTGTTCGCGGTTCATCAACCCGGTGAGATAGCCTTGTGCAACCAGGCCGTCGGCGACCAGATGTTCGGCAATCAATTCAAGTGCGGCAGTTTTATCCACAGCCGACTGGGCCATGGATATTTGCTCCAGAGTGAGTTCGAGCATTGCCTTGACTCCTGTGCAGCGCCAAGGCGCCACTTGATTCTTGTTTTAATGACGATCTGACATGATCGACAGCTTGGGGTAGATGAAACGCTCTCCATCGGACATCGGTTTCATCTCGATTGCAGCAGACAATGCGAAAGCTGAATCGTTTAATCTACAATTGTCCGGCACGTTACTCGATTCTTGGGATTCATTGAAGCCCAGTCGGTCTGATCCTGTAGGAGAAGTCCCAAAATACTTGCAGTAGTTGGGGTTGTGCCACGGTCTCGTGTAAAGATGACCGTCATACAAAAGTTTTTCGACTGTCGTAAGCCACGCCAATAACAAAAGGAAATTTGCGGTGAAACTGAGCGATATTGCGCGTCTGGCAGGTGTGTCCGTCACCACGGCCAGCTACGTGATCAACGGCAAGGCTGAACAACAGCGCATCAGCCCCGCCACGGTCGAGCGAGTACGTGCTGTGGTCGAAGAGCATGACTTTCGTCCCAACCCACAGGCAGCCGGCCTGCGCAGCCGAAACAGCAAGACCCTGGGGTTTATCCTCCCTGACCTTGAAAACCCCAGTTATGCGCGCATCGCAAAACTTCTGGAGCAAGGTGCAAGGGCGCTGGGTTATCAGTTGCTGATCGCCAGCTCCGATGACGACCCCGTCAGCGAGCGCCAACTGCTGCAGGTGTTTCGCGCACGCCGCTGCGACGCGTTGCTGGTCGCCAGTTGCCTGCCGCCGAGCGACGACAGCTACCGCGAGCTACAACTCAAGGGTTTGCCGATCATCGCCATCGACCGTGAAATGAACCCGGAGTTTTTCTGCTCGGTGGTCAGCGACGACCACGACGCGAGCCTGCAACTGACTCACAGCCTGCTGGAAACCAGGCCCCGGCACATCGCCCTGATTGGTGCGCGACCTGAGCTGAGCATCAGCCGGGCGCGCGCCGCCGGCTTCGAACATGCGCTCGCAGGCTTTGCCGGCACCACCATCGTAGAGCACGGAGAGGCGTTCAGCAGGCAGTGCGGTCAACGCCTGATGACCGAGATGCTCGAGCGCCTGGGACAATTTCCCGACGCAATGATCACCACCTCGTATGTGCTGCTGCAAGGCGTTTTCGACGTCCTGCAAAGCCGGACGCTGAATTCGACTCCACTGCATCTGGGCACGTTCGGTGACACGCAACTGCTGGATTTCCTGCCGTTGCCGGTCAATGCCATGGCGCAGCAGCATCAGAAGATTGCCGATACCGCGCTGCAACTGGCCCTGGACGCCATTCAGAAAAATGAATACCAACCCGGCGTGCATGCCATCGTGCGCACCTTCAAGCAACGCATTCACGGGGTGTGAGCGTGGCGCTGATCGATACCCACACGCACCTCGACTTCCCGGACTTCGATGCGGACCGTGCGCACGTCCTGGAAAACTGTCGCGTGCTGGGTGTCCAGCGCATGGTGGTGCTGGGGGTTTATCAGCGTAATTGGCAGCGACTGTGGGACCTGACCGAACAGAACCCTGCCCTGCACGCCGCCTTTGGGCTGCACCCGGTCTATATCGACGAGCACCGCCCAGAGCATCTGACGCAGCTGGGTGACTGGCTCACACGCCTCAACGGTCATTCTCAGTTGTGTGCGGTGGGCGAGATCGGGCTGGATTACTACGTTGAAGGCCTGGACAAAGCGCGTCAGCAACAGGTGTTCGAGGCGCAGTTACAACTGGCAGCGGACTTCGATCTACCGGTCTTGCTGCATGTCAGGCGCAGCCATGCCGATGTGATCGCGACACTCAAACGCTACGCACTCAAGCGCAGCGGCATCGTTCACGCCTTTGCCGGCAGTCGGGAAGAAGCGCGGGAGTACATCAAGCTGGGGTTCAGACTCGGGCTGGGTGGCGCAGCGACCTGGCCGCAGGCGTTGCGCATGCACCGGGTAATTGCCGAACTGCCGATGCAAAGCGTGGTATTGGAGACCGACTCGCCGGACATGGCCCCTGCCATGTACCCCAACCAGCGCAACAGCCCGGAACATTTGCCGGACATTTGCACCGCACTGGCGAAGCTGATGAACGTCAGCTCCGCGCAGTTGGCCGAGGCCAGCACGCGCAACGCCTGCGAGCTATTCGGCTGGTCCTGCTGACGTCAGACCAGCAAGGTCCACAGGGCAAACCCTGTGTACCAGACAATCGCCGCACGGATCAGCAGCTCCCAGAGCATGTCGAGACTGTTCACGCCTTCGCTGCCCAGCGCAGGCGCCGGTACGTCGCTGGCTGCGCAGCCGATGCGATTGATCAGTTGGGGCGCGCTGATGTTCCAGTTGAGCAACTCATGCAGCATCACCCGGCTGACTGCAACGAAATTGCCAACCAGAGCGAAGCTGACGGCCAGCAACCTGACCGGCACCCAGTCGAAGGCATGACGCAGTTGCGCAGCGCGCTCGACCAGGGCCGGAGTCTTGCCGTGCTCGGCAGCCAGCGCCAGCAGGCGATACGCCAGCGCCGCAACCGGCCCCAGCAGGAAGTACCAGAAGATCACCGCAAAGAAACTCTGATAGGCCTGCCAGAGCATGTAGCCCTGAACGCCCTGCAACAGTTGCTGACTGTCATCGGCCAGGACGCCCATGTCCCGCTCGGCCACATGCACGGCTGCCTGTGAATCGGCACGTCGACAGGCATCGCGAAACGGACCGAGCGCTGCAAGCAGATCGCCTCTGCCCAGGCTGTAGATCAGCACCAGCAGGTGGATGGGCAGCGCCAGCCAGCCATACGCCACCGAACCGACGACCGTCAGCGCCAGTTGCAGCAGCACGACCGGCAGCAGAATCAGCAGCGCCAGGATCAGCCAGGGCCGCGACGCCGTTCGGGGACCGGCCTCAAGCTTGGCCAGCTCGCCCAACCAGGGGCCATCACGCTGCACACGTTGACGCAGCGCAGAGAACTTCTCCACCCAGACCGCCAGCAACAACACCAGAAAACTCATCGTTCGTCCCTCACATCATTCCTGCAGCGCCGCGTGAAATCCTGCCCAGTCAAAACAAGGCCCCGGATCGGTCTTGCGCCCTGGCGCAATGTCACTGTGACCACAGATACGCTCAGCGGTAATGCCCGGATACGCGGCACGCAACTGACGCGTCAAGTCGGCCAGTGCTGCGTATTGCGTATCGGTAAAAGGCTGATCATCAGTGCCTTCAAGCTCAATGCCGATGGAAAAGTCGTTGCAGCCTTCACGACCCTGAAAGCAGGAAACGCCTGCGTGCCACGCCCGATCCAGACAAGAGACGAACTGAATCACGTCGCCATCACGTTCAATCAGAAAATGCGCCGAAACCGTCAGATGGGCAATGCCTTCGAAATAAGGATGCTCCGATGTGTCCAGCCGATTCTGAAACAGGGCGTGTACCTTGCCCGTCTTGAACTGGCCGGGCGGCAGGCTGATGTTGTGGATCACCAAGAGCGAGATCTCGCCGTCGGGTCGCGAATTGAAGTTGGGCGACGGGCAGTGCTGCGCGCCTGTGCACCAACCGCTTGCGCAATCGAGCCGCATGAAAGCTCCTTGAGCGGACAACTGGATAGCGCTCAGTATGCCCGCGATGGAAAACGATGTGGGGGTTGTCACCCTGCCGGTGTTGTACGAAATGACTTAAAGACGTGCAGCACCTGCCCCACACGCCGTCGCAGCCCAGAGCAGACGACAGCGCCAGGGGCGTCAGGCGCCTTTCTTGAGCTTGCGCAATTGACTGACCACCGACTCCAGCGCACGGTCGAACAGCAGGGCATCGTCGAGAATCCGCACCGCACCGCGGCGAAACTCGACGGCCAGCCCTATCCGGGTCTTTTCCAGCACCTTCATGCCGGTGCGGTTGACGAAAATGTAGCGCCCGCCGGGCTCGACGATAGCGGTCAGCTTGCAGCGCAGCTTGTGCTCTTCGTCTTCCTGAATTTCGACCCAGCAGCCAACCCGCAACGTATCCACCATCTGCAAACCGGCGTCATTCTCCGGCAGTTGCACGGGCATCTCTTGAAGCAGGGCTTCTTCGGGTGCAATCAGGACAATTTCTTCCATGACTTGCATCATGGGCGGGCCCTCGAACGCTGTGACGGACGCCGGCATGCCTGCCGCAGCCTCATCACCAGATACCTCGTGCAGCCGGGACAGATGCTGGAACGCCTGGACATGCAGCGACTCGAGCTGGCTGAAAAACTCGCTGGTGGCAAAAGGGTCGAACGCCGCGCTGGTCAGGCCATCGCGCAGCGCCTTGAGCAGACCGGGAACCAGATCCAGCAGTCGCTGACACGCTTGCGGATCGTTGTGCAGTTCAACACTCCAGATCAGCTCGTCCATGGTTACCAGCCCCGCCTGCCACTCGCTGGAGCCATCACCGTGCTTGAGGCAGGTCAGCAACAGGACCTTGCTCCAGGCTTCTTGCAACAGGCGCACAACGGCCTCGGGCAGTGTCTTGCCCAGCAGACGTCGATTGAGTTCCTGCTGCACACGCTGACGCGCCAGTTCGGCGCGGGCACGCCCTTCTTCGGCGTCGCGGGTACGTTGCTCAAGCAGTTCGCTGCGCCGACGCTCATCGCTGGTGAACGCCAGAAAATCGGCCAGCAACTCGGAAAAAATCACCGGGTCGTCGACAAAATCGTTAAGCAGCCGCTGCACGATCTGCTCGACACGCATGTAGAGCGAGTCGCGCTGATAATCATCACGCCCACCCCAGCCGAGCGCTGCTGTGGCGATTTCATTGAGCAGACGACGGGCAGGATGACTGCCACGGCTGAAGAAACTTTTATCGAGCACCGCCACTTTGAGCATCGGAATCTGCAGACGCCCGATCAGGGCAAGCAGAGAAGGCGGCAGGTTGCGGTCATCGAGGATGAATTCGAACAACATCGCAATCAGGTTGATGACATCTTCATCACCCGCACCCACACCACGGGACTTGCCGCTCCTGACGCTGACACGCGTGAGCAATTGCTCAAGCTGATCACGCAGGTCGAAGTCGTCAGAGGCCTGCTGTGCTGGCACGTACTGCTGCAAGTGCGAAAGCAGACGCAGCAGGTCCTTGCTGGAGATGGGGCGTACTTCGGTGTTGGGTTCGTGGCGTGGTGTCAGATTGCCCCTGACCTGCAGTAACAGCTCCTGCAACGCCGAAAACACTTCTTGCACGCCTTTATCGAGCTTATCGGCTGCCTCGGCCAACGCAGGGGCGGACAACTCCGAACTACGAACGCGCGGCGTCGGATGGTCAGACGCACGACGCGCAGGCAAGGCCTTCATGTCCGGCAGGATACCGGTGGCGATCAACAGCTGATTCGCTTCACCATAAAGATGGTCGGCGTTGCTCAGCACGTAGCGTTCGAAGAGCTTGAGAATGATCAGCTTGACCTTGATCTCGACACCCAGACTGCGTGCGGCTTCGAGAAAAAGCCTGCACAGAATCGCCGGCCCCATGGGATTGGTCTCATCCGTCACAGGCTGTGGCAGCAATGCGTTGAGGCGCAAAGTGAAGTGGCCCAGCGCAAGGCCGTCGCGGCTCATGACTTTAGTGACCATCGCATCGACGGCAACGGTCTTTTCGAGCTCGTCATTCGGCACCAGCGCAAGCTTGTCGAACGATACGGACGCAGACAGCACGGGCTCGCTCACTCGATACTGGCCAAGCGCCAGAAAGGATTCATAGAACTTGTCGAGAAAGCCGCGCTCTATGCTTTTACGCTTGAGGCGCAAGTCCCGCATCGCTTCAAAGAAAAGGTTTTGCTCGCTGTTGCTGCTGGCGCGGTCAGCCATCTCGAACAGGGTATCGTCGGCGTTGTCGAAAAGCGCTTGCAATGCGTCCTTGAGATGCTGTGCAGCCTTGTCACGCACTTGCAGTAAAACCACGGGCAAGCGGGACAGGGGCGCACTGCCTCCTGGAACGGAGGATATCTTGCTTAACGGCACTACATTTTCGTCGTTCGGCATTACACCCCCTGACAGGAACTTCCTGAGCGCATCACAACGCGGCCTGCAGCCTGCGTCGCTCAACGATCCCCTTGGCTGGCGCCACGTCAAACCTATGACGTCAAATACAAGTCGGATTATCTTTCAAAACTTGTCATCGACGCCAGCTAAGTCTTTTCGTCCCCGCAAACGAGGGCGGCACTGCCTCTATGCGGGGATAGACCGCGTCATTTGCGTTACATCGCAAAGCTTTTTGATAAACCGACCAACAGCATGTCTTGAATGCAGGACAAGGCAGCCCGCGCGGGTGGGTTGAACGGGAGCGGTGCCTTATACTCGGACGACTTTGTGAGTGGAGCCTGCTATGCCGAATTTACGCCTTGCCGCCCTGACCGCCGAAATTGAAGCCAATGTGCGCCGCGCGTTGCTTGAAGACGTCGGCAGTGGCGACATCACCGCCCAATTGATTCCTGCAGAGCGACTGGCCAAAGCCACGATTATCTCGCGCGACGCTGCAGTGATCGCAGGCACCGCCTGGGTCGACGCCGTCTTTCGTCAGCTGGATCCTCGGGTCGCCGTGCATTGGCAGGTGAGCGACGGTGACCGAGTCAGCCCCAATCAGGCGCTGTTTCATCTGGAAGGTCCTGCCAGGTCGCTGTTGACCGGCGAACGCAGTGCGCTCAACTTCCTGCAGATGCTCTCAGGCGTGGCCACCCGCGCGCAGTACTTTGCGGACATGGTCGCTGGCACTCAGGTAAAACTGCTCGACACCCGCAAGACGTTGCCGGGCCTGCGCCTGGCGCAGAAATACGCAGTCACGTGCGGCGGCTGTCATAACCATCGCATCGGCTTGCATGACGCGTTCCTGATCAAGGAAAACCACATCGCCGCCTGTGGCGGTATCGCCGAGTCCATCGACGCGGCCCACAAGATCGCCCCCGGCAAGCCGGTGGAAGTCGAAGTGGAGAGCCTTGATGAACTCAGGCAGGCGCTGGACGCCGGAGCAGACATCATCATGCTCGACGAACTGAGCCTGGACGACATGCGCGAAGCCGTGCGCCTGACCGCAGGCCGGGCCAAACTTGAGGCCAGTGGCGGGATCAACGATGACACCCTGCGGGTGATCGCTGAAACCGGCGTGGATTACATTTCCATTGGCGCAATGACCAAGGACGTGAAGGCTGTGGACCTGTCCATGCGCCTGAGCATCTGATCCGCTTGTAGTTGAGCGCTGTCATCGAATCCAAATCGGGAGCAGAGGACGTGGAAGACTGGTTTGTAATGAATGCGGGCAGGCAACTGGGCCCGATGGACTCGGCCGCAGCACGCCTGATCGCCCGCGAGTCACCCGGGGCATGGTGCTGGAAACAAGGCATGCCGGACTGGAAACCGATCTATCAGGTCGCAGAAGTGCGAGCCGTGAAGAAAGACGGCGTCACGCCTTTTCCAGACCCGACGCCAGACATGATCCAGCCCCGACCGTCAGCCCTGCCCGCTCAGGCGGCCCCGGTGACCGCTCCTCCTGCACCCGCCTCCAGCACCGCGCCAATCAAGCGCCCATCGTTCACGCCCGACCCGAACGCGTCGGGCGGTTACGGTTCGTCACAGAGCACCGATGGCGTGGACTTCAAACTGTATGGCACGGAAACCCAGTTCATCGAACTGGAACTGGATCGCGGCGAAAGCGCCGTCGCCGAAGCAGGAGCGCTGATGTACAAAACCTGTGACGTGCAGATGGAAACCATCTTCGGTGACGGCAGCAATCAATCATCGGGACTGCTGGGCTCGCTGTTCGGCGCAGGTAAACGCATGCTGACCGGCGAAAGCCTGTTCACCACCGTTTTCTCGCAGCAAGGCTCGGGCAAAGGACGCGTGGCCTTTGCCGCGCCCTACCCCGGCACCATTCTGCCACTCAACCTGCGCGATTTTGGCGGCAAGCTGATCTGCCAGAAAGACAGCTTCCTGGCAGGTGCCAAAGGCGTGTCCATCGGCATTCAGTTCCAGAAAAAAATTCTCACCGGCCTGTTTGGCGGCGAAGGCTTTGTGCTGCAGAAACTCGAAGGCGACGGCTGGGTGTTCGTGCACATGGGCGGTACCGTGCGCAAAATCGAGCTGGCCGCGGGTGAAGGGCTCGATGTGGACACCGGTTGCCTTGCCGCCATGACGCAGACGGTCGATTACGACATTCGCCTGGTCGGCGGCGGTATCAAATCCATGCTGTTTGGTGGCGAAGGCATGGTATTCGCCAGACTCACCGGTCCCGGTACCGTGTGGCTGCAAAGCCTGCCATTCTCGCGCCTGGCCGGACGCATGCTGGCTGCCGGACCCGCTGGTGTGGGCAGAAGCGAACGATAACGCCGAATACGCCATCGAGGGCGCATGGGCGTCCTCATTGCCAAGGAAGAAACATGCTTATCTCTCAGGGTCAACGCATCCCTCTTTCCACCCTCATTCAAGGCTCCGATCTCACCCTGTCCATCGAGATCAAGAGCGGCCACGTCATCGACTACGTCTGCTTTGGTGTTGATGCCAACGGTAAGCTTTCCGATGATCGCTACATGGTCTTCTTCAATCAGCCTGCCAGTCCGTGCAACAGCGTCAAACAGGTCAACGGCGGTGACTTCCAGCTCGCGCTTTCCGGCCTGCCCGCCTCCATCGACCGCCTGGTGTTCACCGCCTCGATTGACGGTACTGGCGCCATGAGCGACATCCAGGCCAGCCATTTCAGCATCAAGCAAAACAGCGTCGAGGTCGCACGCTGCGAATTCTCCGGTGCGACCTTCGCGGCCGAGAAAGCAATCATGGTCGCGGACGTCTATCGCAAGAACGGCGAGTGGCGACTTGCCTCGAACCTGCAGGGCTACAACGCAGGCCTAGATGCGCTGGTGGTGCATTTTGGTGGCGAGGTTGCTGAGGCTCCCGCGCCTGCACCCGTTGCACCCGCGAAAATCTCCCTGGAAAAGAAGATCGCCGCTGCGGCACCTCAACTGGTGAGCCTTGCCAAGAAAGCGCAGGTCAGCCTGGAAAAAGCCAACCTGACCGACACCAGGGCGCGGGTCGGCCTGGTGCTGGATGCATCGGGCTCCATGAACCCTCAATACACCCGTGGACACGTACAGGAAGTGGTGGATCGGCTGATTCCCCTTGCCGTGCACTTCGATGACGACGGCGCGCTGGACTGCTGGGCGTTCGGTGCCAAGCCCCAGCAACTGTCGGCCGTCACGCTTGCCAACTTCAAGGACTTCATCAAGACCGATCACGGTGGATGGAAGGACTGGGAGCTGGGCGCTCGCGTCAACGATGAGCCCAAGGCGATGCGCAAGGTCATCGACTACTACAAGCAGTCGGGTGACAGGACACCGATTTATATTCTGTTCATCAGTGACGGTGGCGTGCATCAGGATCGCGAGATCAGCAAACTGATGGTCGAAGCCGCCAGACTGCCGATCTTCTGGCAGTTCGTGGGCCTTGGAGGACGCGGTTACGGGATTCTGGAAAAGCTGGACGACATGGACGGTCGAGTGGTCGACAACTGCAACTTCTTCGCCCTGGACCGACTGGACGAAGTGCCGGAAGAAAAGCTGTATGACTTGCTGATGGAAGAATTCCCGGACTGGCTCAAGGCAGCCAAGGGCGCGGGGATTCTGTAACGCCTGATAGAACGCCAATAAAAAACCCCCGCCATCACTGGCGGGGGTTTTTATTGAGCGCAAGGTTCGGGTTTAGCCGATCGACACGCCATGAGCTTCTGCCAGTGGCTTGAGGCCACCTGCAAAGCCCTGGCCGATGGCCTTGAACTTGAACTCGTCGCCGTTGCGGTACAGCTCGCCGAAGATCATCGCGGTTTCGGTCGATGCGTCTTCCGACAGGTCATAACGTGCGATTTCCTTGCCGTCAGCCTTGTTCACAACACGGATGTACGCGTTGGAAACCTGACCGAAGCTTTGCTTACGCTCATCAGCCGAGTGGATGGTCACCGCGAACACCAGTTTTTTGACCGCAGCAGCCAGGCCTGTCAGCTTGACCACGGCAGACTCGTCGTCGCCATCGCCTGCGCCGGAGCGGTTGTCGCCCAGGTGCTCGACCGAGCCATCAGTCGATTTTTTGTTGTTGTAGAAAATGAAGCTGTTGTCGTCCAGGACCTTGCCGTTCTCGCCGACGATGAAGATCGACGCGTCCAGGTCAAACTCGGTGCCGTCAGTGACACGCGGATCCCAACCCAGACCTACAGTGATTTCTGTCAGGCCAGGAGCCTCTTTGGACAGGGAAACGTTGCCGCCTTTACTCAGACTTACCGCCATTTTCTTGATCCTTTTCTAGAAAGTAGTTGAGCGCGAATCAGAAGTTCATGCCGTAGGAATTGGCAACGGCCTTCAGACCGCCTGCATAACCCTGACCGACCGCACGGAATTTCCATTCGCCAGCATTGCGATACAGCTCGGCGAAGACCATCGCTGTCTCGGTCGATGCATCTTCGGCCAGATCGTAGCGAACGATCTCGGAGGACGACTTCTCGTTCAACACACGAATGAACGAACCGCCCACCTGACCAAAGTTCTGCTTGCGGCTGTCGGCATCGTGAATGGTCACGACGAAAACAATTTTATCGACATCGGCAGGGACACGGGTCAGATCGACCTTGACCACTTCGTCATCGCCGTCGCCAGCGCCGGTGCGGTTGTCACCGGCGTGCTCGACAGAGCCATCGGCACTCTTGAGCTGGTTGTAGAAAATGAAGTCAGCTTCACTGCGGACCTTGCCATTGGCGCCCAGCAGGAATGCGCTGGCGTCCAGGTCAAATTCCTGGCCGTCAGTGGCTCGCGGATCCCAGCCCAGACCGATGAGAACATTGGTCAGGGTCGGGTCGGTTTTCGACAGCGAAAGGTTGCCACCTTTTTGCAGAGTCAAAGCCATGATTCGGTTATCTCCTATATCCAGTGTTTACGCTTTTTCTTCAGATGGCTCTTCTTTACCCGGGAAGAGCAGGCTGGCGACGATGCCGATTACCAGAACGACCACTACAACCAGAAGACTGGCGTTGGCGCTGATCTCGTAACCGTGATGGAAAATGTGGTTGGTCGCATTCAGGCCCAGCTTGAGGGCGATGAAGAACAGCAGTGCGATAACCGCTTTTTCCAGGTGCACCAGGTAACGCTTGAGAGCTTCAAGAACGAAGTACAGGGTACGCAGGCCCAGAATCGCGAACAGCATCGCCGAGAACACGATCAGCGGCTCACGGCTGACCGCGATGATCGCGGGTACGGAGTCGAACGCGAACAGTACGTCGGAGATTTCAGCCACGACCAGACACAGGAACAGCGGCGTTGCGAACAACGCACCTTTGGCCGCCAGGGTAATACCGGCGTTCTCAGGCTTCTTCACTTCTTCTTCCAGCACCGAGCGGCGAACGAAGAAGTTGCTGCCGTGCAGTTTTGGCCATACCGGGAACAGCTTCTTGGCGAAGCGATAGGCCATGTGCTGGGAGTAGTCGATTTCTTCGTCATCGTCATCACCAGCCCTGAGCATCATGATGGCAGTCCAGGCAACGATGATCGCGAACACCACTTCGACCCACGGGCCCAGAGCCAGCAGGCCGGTACCAATGGCGACGAAGATGCCGCGGAAAACGATGGCACCGATGATGCCCCAGTACAGAACACGGTGGCGCAGGCCGTCCGGGATCTTGAACCAGGTGAACAACGCCATGAACACAAACAGGTTGTCGACGCTCAACACTTTTTCCAGCGCATAACCGGTAACGAACAGCGTGGCAACTTCAGAACCGTGCTGAACGTAGAGGAAACCGGCAAACGCCAACGAAATGGCAACCCAGAAAATCGACCAGGCGGATGCCTGAGCGAGCGTAATAGGCTTGTTTCCCCGGTGGGAAAACATGTCGATGGCCATGGCCGTAATGGCCAGGCCGATGAATACGGCCATGGTAAGTGGAGGGAAGCCTAGAGAGGTGCTTTCCATTTAACTGCGTTCCTTAGGGTGAAAAATTACAGGTCGAAATCGGATGGGTTCAGGCCAAGCTCTCGACAGATCGTGCGGCAGACTTCCCGCTCTTTCTCGTCAAAGCTGCCATCTGCGCCACCGATGGCACAGCAGACACGTACCAACAGACGGGAGGCATCTTCTTTTTTCTTGATCTTGCCGATGGTTTTCAGGGCTTCGGCACGGCCGATCTCAAAATCGAACTCAAATTTCGAGCACGCGTCCTGAAAGCCCTGAATGACTTCCTTCATATCGAAAACTTTCAGTTCCTGAGAGTTTTGAATGAAGCCAGCCATTTTCTGCTTTTCGCTGGAGCTGATATCGCCATCGGCGGCGGATACCAGCGCACAACCGGAAACCACGGCGTCCATGAATTCGCGATTCTTGAACTTCGAAACTTCGTTAGCCAGTTTGTCGCGAGCCGCTGTTGCGTTAGTTTTCAACCAGTCCAGCATGTCTATCTCCCATGAGGCGGCACGGCCGACCTCAGAAAATGAGTATGTCGTTTATTTCGAACCGGCAGCCCAGCGCATACCCCAGCTGTAGGCCTTGTCCATGTTGCTGTGTCCGTTGTGGAAATCCACACGGCGCGTCACCTTGACCGCACCATTATCGTTTTCCAGCAGCGCAATCGCACACATTCCCTGACGACCACCTTCCTCATTGAGGCGAACCTCGATGGGCGGCTGGCCCGGGGCGTGGATAGTGACAACTCCGTCGGTCTCTTTCCAGTTCGGCGCACCTTCATAGATGAATGCGTAGACCAGAATGCGGCGGATCTTGTTCCAGTGAGCACCGTTTATATGCAACCACTCGCCATCGCTGACAGAGCCGGTGCGGTCATCGCCCATCAGTTTGATGAAGGGCTCGGTGTTGAGCGAACCAAAAGAGTTGCCCAGTGCCTGCACAGCGCCTTTATGACCGTCCTGCAACTCAAACAGGCAGCCTACATCAAGGTCAATGGCATTGCTCTTCTTCATCGAGAAGAAACCGCCACCCTTGCTGTCACTGCGACGATTCCAGTTCAGGTTGACCCTGATTTCGCCAAAGCCCGCACTGGTCTTTTCCAGACTGATCGAAGCGCGTGTCTTGTCCAGCGTGATTTTACTCAGGCTGACGGTCGATTTGACGGCTGGCGGAGCGGAAACAGGTGCAGGTGCAGGTGCAGGTGCAGGTGCAGGTGCAGGTGCAGGTGCAGGCTGATCCTGCGGCGCTGCCACTTCAACCCCGAAATTCTTCGCCAGCGGCTCAAGACCGCCCGCAAAACCCTGCGCCACGCAACGGAATTTCCAGGCACCCTGACGCAGATAGAACTCGCCCAGAATCAGCGCCGTTTCTTTCATGCCGACTGTGGAAATATCTGCCTGAATATCGCCTGTAATGGTCAGAGCCAGCCGTGACACGCTGTCAAAGCTGGCCTTGTTCTCGTAAATGGTCGCTGTCAGCGCAACCTTCTCGATAGCCGGGTCCAGACGACCCGGGTCGAGGGTGAACACGGCGCGACCAGACGACGCCTCGGTCAACTGGACCGCACCGCCGCTCACGCTTTTCTGACCGAAGAAACACATGTCCTGATCGCCACGGACCTTGCCGGAGCTGGTCAGCAGAAACGCGGACACGTCAATGTCCGCGCCCGCTAGAGGGGAGTAGCTGACATCCACCGTCAGGGGACCGGCAGCTACCGGCGCATTGGCGCCTGGGACAAGTTGAGTCATGCGCGTACGGCTCCAATGGCCAGATCGACCAGATCATCGGCGGTGCGACCATTGGTGGCCTGACCCACGGCGGTGAAGTCCCAGCCGCTTGGGGTGCGCGACAGGTAAGACATCACCACGCCTGTGTGCTGGCCTTTCTCGGACAGATCGAAACGGCCCAGCTCATTGCGCGTGCCCAGGTCGACAATACGGCAGTATGCGTTGGCGACTTTTTCGAAGTTCTGTCCAGTGAAGGAGTTGACGGTGAAGACCAGATATTTCACGGTCGCTGGCATTTTTTCCAGATCGACGCTGATGGTCTCGTCATCGCCCGCGCCTTCGCCGGTGCGGTTGTCGCCGGAGTGCTGAATGGCACCGTCACGGGACTGCAATTGGCGGAACCAGACCAGATCGAGCGGCTTCTTGTCGGCGTCCAGCATGATGCAGGATGCGTCAAGGTCGATGTCGCCACCGCCGCCGCCCAGCAATTTGCCGAAGAATCCGCTCGCTTTCTCAGGGTCCCAGCCGAGGCCCATGCTGACTTTCTTGAGGCCGGTACCAGCGGTTTTCTCGAGTGAGATCGTCTGGTTTTTCGCCAAAGTGAGTGCCATTTTTCGCTCCATGTGGACTGCGCAGGTCGGATAAAAGTGTTACAGCCTTACTGTGTTGGCCCATCTTTGCCATCGGGATTGTGTAACTTGGCGTTAATGGGGCCTTTGTAACGGCCTTTTCGCCATGTCGGATGGAAATGCCGCCAGTGCGCATCCTGAGCAGCCGCGAGCAATTCGTGATCGCCCCGCGTGTCGCCCCAGGCCCTGACGCGAAACTGCGTGAGCGGCCCGTAAACGCCCTCAAGACGCGCCACCTTGGAGTCACAGCGGCAGTTACTGCCTTCGATCAAACCGGTCAGTTTGCCGTCGATCACTTCCAGATTGGTGCCGATCAGCTCGACTTTCAGGCGGTTGGCGAACGGTTGCAGGACCATAGCAGGCGATGCTGAACATAGCGTGACAATGGCTCCTTTCTCGATCTCCGCCGCAATGGACTCCAGCGCAGCCGGGCGCATCAGGCGCGACCAGTAGAGTTCGCAGAATGCTTCAGCCTTCTGCTGCAACCACTGCGCGTCAACGCCCGTCAGAAAGGCCTTGATCAGACGGCCCTTGAGTTCATCGCGGGTGACGCGTTTGGTCAGGTAGCCAATACTGGGCAATACCAGCCTGGCCATGCGCACTGAAAAGGCACGCTGCCCGAAAGCAAATTTGAGGAACGGCACGAAGCTGTCGTGTCGAGTGATGGTCCCATCGAAGTCGAACACCGCCAGCAGGCGCTGTTCCACTTCGACTTCAAGGTCAGGTTCTATCATCTAGCTAACTGCCTCAGCGAGTCGAATGCTGGCATCCATGATCGAAGCGGGTGCGGGTAGCACTCCATGCCATTTGGCGCGCTCCATGATGTGGGTTGCCCATTTGTAATGAGTGGCCGGTTCACACATCGCATCGTTGTACTTGAACACAGCCGGCGCGACAGAGTTCAAAATCATCCGGGCCGCGTTCAGGTCGTCAAGACTGACGCGCAGTGCATTCTGAATGATATTGACCTGCGATGGGTGAATGGCGGTCTTGCCGACCAGACCATTGGCAATGTCCAGGGTCAGTTCCTGCTCCAGAATGTCCGGAGTGGCCAGTTGCTCGAACACCGGAGCGGTCAGTGCAAAACCTTGCGAGCCCATGACCCCGGCCAGCATCGGAATGACGTAACCCATCGGCGTCCCGTAAAGAGTCATGGCTGGATGGCGACGCAGGCCAAGGCAGCCCATCAGGTCATTGCCACCAATACGCAGCGCAATGATCCGCTCGTTCAGGTTCGCCTTCAAGGCCTGGCCCAGTTCGACCATCGCCGTCGGGTTGAACACCTCCGGCGTCTCCAGGGTCGGCATCAAGGCCAGGGCAGGATTGGTGACAGCCTGCTCCCAACTTTTCAAGGTGCTCAGCGACAACTTGGGCACGACGAAGCCGTCGACGTGAGCCATCAGAGGCCAGTCGTTGAGAATGCGTGCCATCGCGGCGTCACGAGGACGCACGAACAGCAAAGGGCCATTGGCCGGACGACCACCACGATCCTGGATGCGGGTCAGCACCTGGCGCAGATTAGCCAGCGCGGTATCGACGTCGATCAAGGCGACGGCGTCCTCCAGGCAGACGACCAGCGAGCGCAATTCGGGAAGTTTTTCCGCGAACACCACATCCAGAATGTCGTCACGGGTAGCAGGCATGTACAGCGTTGCCCCCAGCGCGTAAGGCGAGAATAAGGCCATTAGCTCAGACTCCGGATGATGGTTACCGCCCTATAGGGCCCCAGGGCGCTGCCGACCTGCTCGACAGGGATGCCCGCTTTTTCGGTCAGATGCAGGAGCAGTTGTACGTCGCTGTCAGCCGTGTCACGCACCAGGACGTGATCCGGCACGCGACGCATGACCGCACGCGTGGCTTCGGCAATGCCCGGCTTCACGCGATTGAGGTTCGTTATCCCGAAACGTTCTGCCAGACGCTCTACCACCTGCGAAGCGGCAGACTTGAGCGCAAGCTGCTGTCCAGCCGTCCATGGTGTCACTGTGGCAGTAGAACGCAGGCTACGGCGTTCGTTCTCAATCTGTTCGATGAATGGCCGGGTAACGTCATGGGGCTGCAACTGATCGTAGACCACGCAGCCATGCAGCCCGCCGTCGGCTGGCCAGATCGAACGGGAAACCAGCCCGGAAACCGTCGCCCCCAGAATGCCGGACGGAATGACCCAGTCTTCGCAAGACGCCGCCAGCCAGGCGCTGCCGCACGGATCGGCCAGCACCACCAGACGCGGCGCTTCGGGAAAGCGTGAATCGCCAGCCAGGCTGCGCTTGATCTCCCCGGAAATCGCGCCCTTGCCGGTCCAGCCATCGACGAACACGATGTTCTGCGCGCCATGAGCCTTGATAATCGCCTCAAGCGCCACGGCGTCGATGCCCCGGTCACGAATGATGCTGATGCCGTAGTGATGCGCTTCACGCCCCATGTCGATCAAGGCACGGCGCAGCAGCACGCCCAACGGCAAACCCGCGCGCACGAAAGACACCAGCACAATCGCGGAGTCGGGGTATTCACGATCCAGCGCCTGCGCCAGTGACTGGACGTCGGCCGCCATACGTGTGCCGTTCTGCTCCAGCGTGCGCTTGAACAATGCCTGATGCGCTTCGCTGGGCGCGGCCTCCTCGCTGATCATCTCCGAGTAATGCTTTTGCCGCGTCTGGATCAGGCGTTCCTTTTCCTCGACGTCCGTGGTCTGCATCTCGACGCCGCGCAGCAGGAAATGCACATCGCCTTCGAGATAGCTTCCACTTCCCACGGTGTCCAGCCCGTGAACCGGATTACTCATGCGCAGCCCCGACAAACATTTTCGCCAACTGACTGCGGGCAGGCGTTGCCCACCAGTGGCACTCGTCCATGAAACCCAGATCGGTAATGCTGTCGCCGAAACCCAGCACCGGGCGCTCGCCATTCACAGCCTTGTCGCGACGCAGCCATTCCTGAACGGCATAGCGCTTGGCCAGACCGTTAGGCAGAAACGCAAGATTGTTGCCATTGCCATGCACGTGCATGTCGTCGAGCAGGCCACGGGCCTGCACTTCAGCCAGCACGCGCGTGAGGATGCTGTCGTCGCTCTCGTTGTGCTTGGTCACAACGTAATGAAACAGTCTGGCCTCTTCCACAACCCAGCCGCGCAGCGACACGCCCATTTCCTGACCAATGGTCAGGGTGGCTGCCGACAACTCATGCAGACGCGTCTGATAGGCGGCGAGCGTCTGAGTCATATGCTCGTTCCACGCCTTGTCGACACGCCCCATCAGGTCGAGCATGACGCCGCCATGGGAGCAGATGGCCCCTGCAGTAAACGGCAGCTTGACCCGGCTATAGGCCTCGACACTGCGCGCAGTCACCGGCACCACATCGGAATGCGCCAGCAACCAATGGGCAAAGGATTTCTGCACGTTGGTCATGTAGCCATTGGCGTTACCGCTGATATCCAGCGTCGCGACATGCTTTTCGATGTCGGCCGGGGTTTTACGCGCGGTCTGGAAGAGGGTGTCGTCCAGATCGACGAAGATCAGCGGGCGGGTGTTACTCATCGCAGATCACCTCGGCGTTCAATGCTTGAATCAGCTCGGCAGGCACCGCCTGACTGGGCGTTTCGGTACAGATCAGCACCCGGTCGAACTGACCCGGCCGCACGTTGTAAAGAAAATTGGGAATGCCCAGGCCGTAGTTGTCGGAGAACGACAGCGCGTGGTCGATGGCATGGCCCAGGGCAATCGGCGAGCGGCTCGTCGAGCTGAAGTGCACATCGGCACCGGCCTTTTCCAGACGCTCGGCCAACAGGAACGGACGCCAGACAAACTCGCTGGTGCCGACCACCAGAACGCGCTCGCCCTTGGCGACCTTGATGTCCGGCGCCAGCGTGTCGTCGACCGACAACACGCCCAGTCGGCCCCAATCGTTGGCCGTCACCAGTGGCCAGTCGCCCATTGCAACCGTGCCGACTTCCGGCATGTCAGGCATGGGGGCGCTCGGATCTTCATCGAACGAGTAGGACCCCTGCAGCAGGGACACCTGTTCGGCGACAGCGCCCATCGAATTGCTGACTGCGCCTGCCGACCAGTCGGTCAACACGCAGGTCACGACGCGTTCGAGCTGGTCAAGACCGGCATCGACAAGCGCCTTATAGAGATTGATGAAGGTCTTGCCGGTGGACGCCTCGTCATCGACCAGCACCAGTGACCGGGCATTGAGCATCATGTCGCGCAACGCAGGGTCGGTCGGCAGGTGAATCAGATGGGCGCTGGCGTGGCTGTGTTCTTCCTCGAAACGCGCGAACAGGTCAGTGCCGGTCGGATGACGTGTGCTGACCAGGTACATCACATCCGAACGCGAGGCGCTGTACGCTCGATGCACACCCGCACCAAGCCCCACGGCGGTCTCGGCCATGCCGATCACCAGCACCGGGCCAGGCAGGTCGGCGGGAATCTTGTGTGCCAGGTTCTGAAAGCTCTCGAGCATAACGCCTGGGCGAACCGGAATGTGCCGACCCAGCACCCGCGAGACGAACAGGAAAGCGCGCTTGGGATTGCGCCGCTCGGCAAAACCGAACAGGGAGTCCGGGGCAATAGTGGACGCGTCGACGCTCACATTGAGGCGTCCGCGGAGCAAATCAGCACCGAGCCGGATAGAAGTGGAAGACGCTGCGCTGCTGTCCATCGATAAATTCCTGATTGTTAGGGTCGCAACCCTTGGCATGTGCCCGTCAAAGCGGTCCCGATTACGGGAGCGCCGGTGTCACTCGCGGGAGGCTTCTACGAGCCAGAGCGACGACTGGGCTGCACGCGAGATTTCTGTAGTGGTGTATGACCTTTCCGTGCGAGCGTGCGGCGCGTCGACGCGGCAGGCCTGCAGAAAAGACAGAAGCAGTGCGGATTTCACCGCGAAATTCATGTTTTGCCCGTCCGGCACCGTGGACGTCACCATTCCGATGACCGCCCCGCCGCTGTCGAACAACGGACTGCCACTGGAGCCCGGCTGAATGGGTGCCGTGAACTGGAACAGGCTGGCATCGCTGTGCAGGCCAAACAGCCCGGATATGCCACCCTGCGTAACCTGCAAGCCGCCGCCGGAAATGGACGCCAGCGGATAGCCCAGCACCACCACGTTATCGCCCGGTTCACAGCCCGGACCGTCGCGAAAGGTGACCGGGGACAAAGCCGAGGCTCCCTGCACCCGCAGCAGCGCGATGTCGTTGCGCCGGTCAATGACCACCGGTTCGACCTTAAAACGCCCTTCCAGTGAGTTGATGTAGAACACGTTCATGTCTTCGATGACGTGCGCGCAGGTCATGACATGCGCAGGCCCTACAACGAATGCCGTTCCGGTCGCCGACTGGTGATGTGAGCCGCCGCCATTGGGCGCGCCCGCCGGACGCCGTGGATGACGATCATCGACCTCCAGCCCGATCTTGCGCCCGAACGCCGACAGCCCGTAGGCCGAGCCTTCGCTCAACGCGCGGAATTTCCATTGCTCGTTACGCTTGTAGAACTCGCCGATGATGATCGCCGCTTCGCCGTTGTCGCGCAGGTCGATTCGATGCTCGATGTCAGCATCGACCTGCAAATGCAGGCTGGCAATCTCGCGAACCGGTCCAGTGGCGGAGAACACGTACACCATCAGCAGCACACGATCACTGCCCGCGGGCAGCCGATCCAGCTTGAGCGCACAACCCACGTCCTGCGGACCGCCGCTCCACTCCATCCAGCTCTGTTCCTGATGCAGCAGCGCCGGATCGCCCTTGGGCTGACGCTTTTCGTCAACCGGCAGCAGCGCGACGGCTGCGTATTCACCAAAGATCGAGGACCGGCCGCTCTGCAGGTTCCAGGTGCAGTGGGGATTCGCTAAAGCTGTATTTGCACCTGGCGCCAGAACCTTCATGCCCGATCCTCCCTGATAAGAGCGATTAGTGATAGCAAAAATCTATTGTGCGGATCATACAGCGGCCCGCACGGCAACGGTGATGGCCTTGACTCGAATATCATCGAGCCAATGTGTTTCCGGTTCTTTCAAGCCCAGACGCCGTGTGGCGAAAATCCCCGGCAGATTCACACCGGTCTCCCGCGTGTAGCCAATGCCACCTGAATAACGTGGATTGATTTCCAGCAGATGCGGCATGCCATGCTCGTCATCGCGGGTCTGCACGTTGATCAACCCGTCACAGGCAAAATGCTCGGCAGCCCTGACCGCTAGACGCACGGCTTCACTGTCACGCTCGAACGTCTGATTCAGCCCTTGCTTGCGCCGCCCGACGAACGCCACCGCCTTGCCCTGCTCACACACCATGTCCACCGAACACTCGCTGCCCGCCATATACGGCATCAGCAGCATCGGCGGACGGACGTCGGACTGGCGATAGGCGTTGAGGTAAGCCTGGAAGGTCGTTTCGCGAGCATCCGGGTTGGCAAACACCCGGAAATCGTCGATTCCCTCCTTGAATCGCCAGAAGCCATGACCAAAGATCCCGACCGTAGGCTTGATGCAAACCTCGCCGCAAGCCGAAAGCGTGTCATAAGCTGTCTGAAGCTCTTCGGCGTTGCAGGCAGTCAGGCCCGGAATGCACGCCAGACCGGCCGCCTGCGCCTGAGCGGTAAAGCGGCTCTTGTCGTCGACATCCATAAAGGTCTGCATGGACGTTCCACCGGTGACCAGGTCGAAGCCTTCAGCAATGAAGCGTTCACGCTGGGCTTCGTATACGCTGCCCACCCGCCCGGCGAGGATGACCTTGACGCCGAGTGTGCGGGCAGTTTCGATGACCCAGTCGATGCGTTCGTCGTTATCGGCAGGCTCCTGCAAGGCCACGTCGGCCTGCCCGGTGATCTCCGGGCGCAATTGTCGATGAGAGGCGACAATCTGCACCGAAGCCGGCAAGGCATCACGCGCGCCCATGATCACTTCGCGCTGGCTGGACTGCCCTTCAAGGAACCAAATCATGTGAATCTCCGGAAGACAAGCCCGCCTCAGACGGCCTTGTCGAATTTTGTAATAACTGTTTTGCTTCGAAATGTTCGGATTAAGGCAAAGTCACGCAATTTTAAACAGAGGACGCTGGTATGAAGTGGCTTAAAAGGTCGATTGGGCTTGTGGTGTTCGTGGCGTTCGGGATCGGCGCATTAAGCCTCTATTACGTCATGCCGCGCCATGATGTCGTGATGATCACCGGGGTGGAAGTCAAAAGAATGGACGCCGACGGCGTGATCAACGCCGAAAACCCGGCTGACGGTCCGACCCGTGACGTGTATTTCATCAACACCGAGCACCCGGACAACAAGAGCGTGGTGGTGTATCGCAACGAAGACACCGGCTGGAGCTTCCCGTGGTACTTCAAGTTCGACTCCGCCGACATCCAGGCCAAGGCGCAGGGCTATTCCCGCGACTCGCAGCAACTGGCGCTCATCCGCTACTACGGCTGGCGCATCCAGATCCTCTCGATGTTCCCCAACGTGACCCAGATCGAAGCCGTGACCACCCGTGACCAACCCTTCCCGGTGTTCAACGCGATCTTCTTCGGCGTCCTGACCTTGCTGCTGGTTTTAATTGTGGTCGTAATCCGCCGCCGCTTTCGCAGACAACCCCGCGTGGACCAGGTGGTGCGGTAAGGCCGAGGCTTAACCCGAAACGAAAAAATCCCGATCAGCGATGATCGGGATTTTTTGTTTCTGGTGCCGAAAACAGGAATCGAATATAATCATAATAACCTAATAGAACATGAACATTCATTGCCGCGCCCCTACAAAAAGGTACTCATATGGGTACTCGTATCCTGGCCGCCTTCCTCGACGCCCACATAGCTCTGCGTCCCATAACATAAATAGACAGACTCGTTATGGATCAAAACAACCATTGGCACCGTACAAGTGTGACGCCCACCCCACAAAGACTCTTGGGATCAAGCCGTGACCCGCGAAACGCGGACACCGCTGGTAACTACGCGCTAGCTCTCGAGCGGCCGTCGATCCTTGCTGCGAGTCACAGGTTGGGCCATTATCAGTTCAGACCTAGCTTGGGCGCTCGTAGGTATGAATATGGCCGGTTGCCCCAGCTCCTTTCGGAACAGAGAAAAATATGAGCAGTTATATCTTCAGCAGCATTGTGCCAAGCGCGGAAATTGAGGGATTTTGCATCAGCTAGCCGATTGGTGTGCCGGAAATTACGTACAGTGCTACATTATTGATAAACCGCTTATAGAGATTAAAGGCAGTTACGACTCAGATAACTGCTTCGCCATATTGATCCCCAAGCGGAAAATTGTTTTCGTAAGTTCCAATGGCAACGACAGCGATTTATCAGACTATGCGGATGACTTCGTTGAAGACATTGGCTACATCTCAACAAAATTTAACTACAAAGACAAAATCGGCCGACCAAAGCGATGGCAGGAGTCTTTAACTTCTCAGCAGCTGCATGCTGAAAAACTTTCAATAGAGCAATACCTTGAAGCGTCGGAACTGACAAACGCAGAAGAGCAAAGACTGTCAGAACTGCTTGTGTCGTTGGCTACTGGTAGCATTAACGATATCGAGCGGGTGGGAGTGGATGTTCCTGAAAACGACCTAGATCGAATCAAGCGTAATATTTTGCTTTTTGATGGCGATCAGACACGCTTCGTCTATCAAGACTTAAAGCAAAAAGAGGTTAGGATACAAGGCCTTTCTGGTACGGGTAAAACAGAGCTCTTGCTCCATAAGTTAAAAGAGCTCTACGTCGCTGATGATATTTCAAGAATTGCAATTACGTGCCACAATAAGATTTTGGCAGCCAACCTTCGTGCAAGGATTCCAAAATTCTTTAACTTCATGAAGGTTGAACAGCAGATTGAATGGAATCAAAGGCTCCTCTGCGTCCATGCGTGGGGCTCATCAGGCCAGCCGTATTCTGGAGCATATGCAGCCATTTGTAGTGCGTATGATATCCCTTGCCATCCGTGGTCCAGATCCATGGATTTCGATCGAGCCTGCACACTGTCGTTAGAAGCCTTGAAAGCTAAAGGTGGTACTGATGGTGTCTATGCATTCGATTATATGCTAGTTGATGAAAGCCAAGACTTCCCCGAAAGCTTTTTTGAACTTTGTGAAATAGCGACAAAAAATTCGCTATTCATTGCGGGAGACATTTTTCAAAGTATTTTTGACGAAAGAAAGGGGGCTGGCACCAAGGCAGAGTTCACTCTTAGTAAGTGTTACAGAACAGCACCAACTACGCTAATGTTTGCTCAGGCACTAGCAATGGGGTACTTCGAAGACCGGAAATTAAATTGGCTAGACAATGATGACTTGGATGCTTGCGGCTATCAAAGTTCCACCGACCTCAATACTGGTGAGTTGATTCTAAAACGCGAGCCTATTAGCAGATTTGAGGACATATCTCAAGAGAGCAGAAGCGTAGATTTAATACGCTTGAATGGAGAATATCGTCAGCAATGCTGTCTACGTATAATTGAATGCATTAGAGATATCAAGAAGCAATACTCTAACGTAACAGCAAATGATGTCGGAATTATCATGATCGATAGAAGCAAATCGATCTATGAGATGTCTGACATGCTGGCCCAACTTATTCCTAGGGAAATTGGTTGGCCGGTCAATAAGGCTTATGAGTCTGGAAACCCAAGCAAGGACGGCGAACTATTCCTTAGTAATACCAACCATGTAAAGGGCTTGGAATTCCCGTTTGTCATTTGCGTGACATCTCATCTTTCGGAGTCATTCAATCATAGAAATGCGCTTTATATGGCAATAACTAGATCCTTCTTAAAAACGTATTTTCTAGTTCCCAATGGGATCATGAACCCGACCCTTGACAAGATTCAAGCAGGGCTCGAAAAGATTGCTAAAGATGGTGTGTTACGAGTAATGCCTCCGCCTGCAAGTGAACAAGAGCAAATTAGAGCCTCAGTGAAGTGGCATGGCAGGTTGAAATCTTTTGATGATCTCGCTCTAGACATTCTCTCGGAGCTGGGGACTTCTGAGTCTCAAAGCGTTCGTTATCTCAGCGCGATGAAATCTTTACTCGATCCTGATGCATCGAAGGCTGAAATCCAAAAGCTCGCGCGAAAGCTCACATCGGAATAGTGCTGAATGACGGTTAATATTTTCAAGGTAGATCAATATCAAGCGGTATCGTTTACCAAAGCAATACGCAGCAGGTTTGATATTCTGCGATTGTGGATGGACTCTATCAAAGTAATAATAAACTACTTCCCACCTTCGGAAGAAATCACTGCCGCAGAGATCCATATCCACAGTTCTAGAATGAGCAGACTATTTTATTCTAGTAGCACAAAAACATTTTCAATTTCGTTTCCTTTCAGAATTGAAACTAATGAAGGCCTATTCACTGTCAAAACCGCATCAGGAATTGACATCGACAGTAGGCTCTCATCCGACATACTACTCATAGCATCACTTCTTAAAGATAATGGACTAGTTAACGAATGGGCATTAGCCGAACATTTTGAAAGTCAAGGAGAAGCAGCTTCAGAGTTTTGGCCTGTGCTTTCTGAGTTACTGGGTGCAGAAGACGGTTATTTGCGCTTCGACCATGACCCTGACCCCAAAAGATTGAAAGGCCACATACATCCATTAGATCATGCAGACCTTTTCTACACTAACGGAGCTAGTTTCAAAATTGGTTTACACAAAAAACTAGCCCTTAATGAAATTGTTGACATTCTCAACCGAGAAACCGATTGCCATTATCTCGCTAAACTGACGAAACCGAAGTAGCGCGCTTTCCGGTGCGCAATGGCCGTTAAAATATACTGGAGCCCCCAAAGGCAAATCTGACCAAAAAGGCAGCAACTATTACCGCACTTGTTCCTGATGGACGTAGATCGACCTACACCTATTCCAGTCAGGCAAAGGCTGCCAGCCTAAGCCTGAGAAAGTCGATCAATGGGCAGAGTGCAACTGATGCTACGGGTTACCAGCTATCTTGCGAGCATAATCACGATCACTGAGATCTTTCTTCGGGTCAGCCTTAGCCCAAACTGTCGGTTTATCACAGGTCGTGCAGGTCAGTACCTTTTTGTCAGCGCTTAGGGAGTAAAGCTTCGCGCTGGAGCCTGCACCGATCTTCAAAGCGGTGTCTGTGACCTCAAAGCCTGGGGTTTCATACCCGAGGCGATCCATTGTCTCAAACTTAAACGACCAAATCCTGACCTGCTTCACACGCCAGATTCCCATGATAGTCAAAGGATCGGATTTCGTAGTCCGCTGATAGACCCAATCGCCTTCGAACGGGGCCAGCTTCTGAGCCTCTAAATCCCGACGCCCCTTCTCCAAGGCTTCTTTCTGCATTTTCTCCAGCGCCGCATTCAACGCCTCTTCGTCCTTGCGAGCCTGGTCTTTGAGCAACTTATCTACGTCATACGGTCCTTCGGGATCATATTTCCAGAGAAGTTCATCTGCCTTCATGCCAACGACTTTGCAATTGAGACAGTCAAGGCTTCGTTCATCGACGTTACGCTTCATCACGAGACGTGTGGAGCTATTCATGTCATCAAGAAAAAGTTTTCCCCCGCTTACCGACATCTTCAATTTGCTCAGTGGCTTGATACCGGATTTTCCAAAATCTCCGAATAACTCTGCTTTATCACCATGAATATTAAGAACCATGACTCCCTTCATACCCGAATCATGGAATCGATAAGCCCCTGTAAAATCCTCACCGCCACAGCCAGAGAGGGCCGTCCCGAAAGCAGTGACTGCTGCAAATTTAAATAGCGTGCGCATAACATTCTTCCCTTGATTTCTATCCACTAACAGCAAAGCACCCACAGAGCGATATCACTTTAACATCACCCGCTACGCTAGGCTGACGTGATTGAGCTGCTCGATGAAGAGCTCGGCGCGAAATTCGTCCAGCAGCACCAGAATCGGCATCCGATACAAACGCAGAACGTTGCCTTCTCTAGCAATGATTACAGGCCGCACCAACGAGAGCGACCATCTCATAGCTGGAAACAGGCAGCTAACGATCATCAGTTCGTCCAGATCCGCCCCCATCATCGATTACGCTCCCTTCGCTCTAGCCATTCCGCTGAGAGCCACAGCCCAACCCCCAAACCTCCAAGCACCCAAACCGACCACAGCGGCACTAGGCGATGAGAGCCCAGCCAGAAGCCTATAGCAGCGAGGACAACACCAACTAAAACTCTCTTCATGTAGCACCTCCAGTCATGTGAGCGATAACGCTAAACCATGACCGCCCTGTGTCATCGGGCCCTCACAAAAAATCGTCGGTTCCTAAATTAGGATTTGGGTGCGCCGCGCCAAGGAATAGAAGCGAGTCGGGGCTGCCGCCCAAACGGTGTGACAATCACGGACTGTTATTTTCGGGCTTTTGAAGGTCTCCAATAGACGGGAAATCCATGACTAGCGGTGGCGACGAAATCTTTGGCTATTCTCATTACTCAGGTAGTGGCGGCACAGCTCTGCGCAGGGCGCTCGATAGCATCGAGATTGCGCAGCTCTATTACTCGGCACGCGGCTCGCATCTAGGGGGGGTTAAATGATGGGTCGTGCTGGCGCGCCCTACCATAGGTAGCGTCATCGCCAGCACCGAAACGATCGACGCCGTTCCTCTTACCCGAAAACTTACTATGAAGAGCTGTTTCTAGTATAGCGATACAGTCAGCCACTTTGGCAGCTCGTCAAATGCTCTGGCACTGGTAACCCCAAAAAGTGACTTAAACTTTTCGGCCATTCTCTAGCCGACGCTTGACGCGACTGTTTCTTTCAGCAGCATCATCTCACCCTGAAGATCACACATCTGTTCGGCCAGCATTGCCAGCTTAGCTTCTAAAATGTAAACCCTATTCGGTGTTGTTAATTCTATATCATATACTCTTGGAACTTCAGAAACCTCGACAGAACGCAACAGAATATAATTTTTCTCTACCTGATCTACCACATAGATCAAACGTCCTGGATCATTAGCTAAGCCAAATACCAAATACACTCCCCTTGCTACGCCACTAACATCAATTTTTCTCCCATTATCTGCACTAGGCAAAAAAATCGGAAATACGATTTTTTTTCCGCGCCGATATGTGATCCCACACCATAGTTTTTTTTGGCTGAACGCTGAAACGTTAACAACATATGGATTTTCAATATAACCTTCATCGTCTATAGGTGCCGTATACAAAATCAAAAACCCGGGTGTGAGTAGTTTTATCAGCCTAGGCGCATGGAGCTTCCATATCAACCGAACTGGATGTAGTTACTGGGGGCGGGGGCGGGATGACACAAAATGTCCTGAGATACTATAGCCGCCTTCACAACAGGACACCAAGGTCATGAGCGACAGGTCAGATCAGGAAGATTCTCTAATTTCCGGCGTTGTACGCAGTTTCATGCCCGAAAAGGGGTTTGGATTCATTCAGGGAGATGACGGACGTAGCTATTTTGTACACAGTAAAAGCGTTGAGGGTGGGGAGCTTTTTGATGGTCAGTCCGTAGTATTTGAGGGCCAGCCAGGTCCGAAAGGGTACAGGGCACTGAGGGTCAAACCTGGAGAACGCCCGCAACCACCAGGCCTTGCCTATGAATCCCCGAATCGTTTTATCTGGACAAGGGATTCTACCGCACGCGGGTTCGAAATAATTTTCAATCTAGGCAGTGGCTACGCAGAGTCCAATAGTCCAAATGAAGCTCGATCTCTTCTGGAGAAAGCAAGCGCAGCCCGTGGCGGCAATGCTGTACTGAACGTTCAACTCATGAAGTACAGCCGCAGCGACGGCTGCTCAAATTACCGCTACACCGTGCACCGCTTCACCGGGGATTATGCGAATGTGCAGAAAATCGTCAGTACCTCAGATCAGGAGTGGATCGCGAACTCGATTCATTGGGAACAGGAATTCTTGGCTAGGATAGATAATCAAGCCTCCCAGCCAGCTACCCCTGATGCAGAAACTACCAGGCTGGTCCCGCCAGGTGCAGTCAAACATGTTGCGGTTATGCTGCTGAGTTGGACGCTCACTTTGATGAAAATTCTAGGCTTCACCCTCCTCGCCTTAGCGAAGCTGTTGCGGCGCTAGACGCTACCACTCACTCTTTTTGCGCGCTGAAAACAAGACCCAACTTCAGCCAGTGAACCCACTGCCTACCCGTATTGTGGGAACCGTTGAATGCCCTCATATCAATGGCGATGACGCTTATGTGCCCGCTATGTAACGCGCCTAGATGGCGCTTTACATAGCGGGCACACTCGACACATCTAATTTCGCGCAACAAATACAACGCAGCGTCATTGCGTTGTCGGCCTATGTCCATTTTTCGTATGCTGACAAGGCACCTAACCGCACTGTCCGGCAGTCTCGCTACCCGTGTTCTCATGGGGCGAGACATTGGCAGAAAGCTCTGCCCGCGCCATCGCAGGCAGATGCCCATCGGTTACACCTGCGCCATCGCGTGTGTGGCTGACCTAACCCCGACCGACGTGTCGGAGCCATCCACCACCATTTGGGGAGAGACAAGACAAACCAGCGTCGTCAGCCAGACTAAATGGCAACCGCACCTGAGCGAGTAATCAGGAACCCACTCGGAGACTCCGAGTAGGCGTGAACAGTCCCAGCCTGCATCTGATGCGAAGGGGGGCGAACAGGCACACAACGAACCATCTATGGATGGTGTGTCGCTGAACCGGCAACGGTCAGGAGTTCTTACAACGATAGAGAGAATCCCATGAGCGAATTCGATGCACTGAGCATTACTGCTCACCTCAAGGCCGAGTCTAGGATTCGGAGAAAACCCCGAACGTA
This sequence comes from Pseudomonas triticifolii, assembly GCF_014358015.1. Taxonomy (GTDB): domain Bacteria; phylum Pseudomonadota; class Gammaproteobacteria; order Pseudomonadales; family Pseudomonadaceae; genus Aquipseudomonas; species Aquipseudomonas triticifolii. The sequence goes on from NZ_JACONV010000017.1 coordinate 86,075, forward strand.
TGCCCAACGTCGCTCACTGCTAGATAATTTCACGTATGAGCTAATGCAGCTTCATGCAGCAGGTTGCAACGGTAGCGAGCTACAACGCTGGCTGGCAGAAAAAGGCTTCAGAGTCGAACGCTCGACCGTGCACCGATGGCTACACCGGAACCGGCACGATGGCTAAGTTTGCGAAGCCAGCGACACAGGCTGCGTCGGTGATGAAAAAGCTGCAAGGTACTCACATCCGCTCGGTCGGGACCGTCCGAAACTACGAACAACGATTAGAGCGAATCACCGCATACCTCCAGGAGCACCGCTTGGGTAGCCTCCGCGAGATGACACCCGTCGTTGCCCTCGAATACCTTCGGCAGCGTGCAATGGTGGTCGGACAGAAGACCTTGGATATGGAGCGTCAAGCCCTGCAAGCGATGATGCAACACGTCACGCACCGGCTCCCAACAGCGCAAACTCTTCAAGTCATTAAGAGTACCGCAAGCCCTCATCCAGGAAAGGCTAACCAACCAACACTAGGTCGCCGCCTGGCCGACCAGTCGAGAGCCTATACCCACGAGCAAATGGCGCTCATTGCTGCACGCCAAGCTCCCCATAACGCGCTCGCCACAGAGATCTCGCACGCCGCAGGTCTAAGAGCCCACGAGCTGCTTGGACTTCGCAGAAAACACCGCCAAGAGCCAGATCAGCGTCCTACACACAACATGAAGTTTTCAGGATTACGTGAAACAACTATCAGTTACACCGTCCACGGCAAAGGAGGGCTGATACGAGAGGTGCGCATTCCAATTCCACTCGCTAGACGCCTGGAAAGAATGCGCTTGGCTGAGCCCCGAAACGTCAAAGATCGTGGGATCAACTATCAGCAGTTTTACGGAATCGGAGGCGGTCAGCCTTGGAGCAAAAGCGTTAGTGCTGCTTCCAATACAGCACTTGGATGGTCAAATGGCGCCCATGGCCTACGGCACACCTATGCCCAGGATCGTATGGCAAAGCTCCAGCGCCACCTCACGCGAAAGCAGGCCCTTGAGGTAGTGTCACAGGAAATGGGGCATTTCCGCCCTGAAATCACCGAGGTCTACCTACGCTGAACTAGATACCGCCACAGCAGGATTAGTAATGGCTTAATGGTCGGTGTACGTCTGAAGCCGCTACTCAGTATTTATATTTGATTAGGAACAGATTAGTGCCTCCCGTGAAAATCTCCGCATGGCCGATGTAGCTTGGGCTAGAGAGCGAAATCAATGAAATATTCTAGGGGAGCTAGAACGGTATTTTCATGGGTAAAAGAACGGCAGTGCCAGAGTGCTGGAACGGTAGTCCGGGGTGCTGGAACGGTAGCCCTGGGGTGCTAGAACGGCATAAAAAGTAATGCCAGAACTAAATCAGCGCTTTTTTTCCAAGTGTCGTTGCTGCGAAGGACTGGGTGTAGTCTTCACTCGCACTAAGCCCCCCTCTACTGAGTAGCTAAACGGCTGACCTGCCGCGTTGCTTGCTTTCTCCACGGAGCCTAGAGATCGCCGCAAGTCCTTTTTGAAATCACTTAATGACCTTGCCCTGCTTCCACACAATCGGTGCAAAGTTTCTACTTTGAAGTCATAGGGTCGTGCATGAGTCATGTAGAACCCATGCAACCACAGAGCAAGCGGCTTACCATGCAGCGCCCGGCGAACTGACCAATCCACATCTGTGAACTGGTCCCCACAAAACAGCACTCTAAGCTTTGGATTTAATTTAATTACATAGCTTCGCGTAGTGTGGTCGCGATAGACATCGCAAATCAAGCTTCCCTCGTATGAGTACTCCCCCACTCGAATCTGCAAAGCAGTAGCCTTCATCCTGCTTAAATGCCTATTTAAAATGCCTCGGTTTTTCCCAGTATCGGTCTTACCTAGATCTTTGAGTAGACGATATGCAGTTACTCTGCATTCCGATCCAAGCTCCCGCATCCGAGACAAATGCAGCACAGCCTCCCACACATCTAAATCACCCTGATCAAGCAAGGCACCTGTATATATGATACTGATCCCACCCAAAGCACTAATTTCAACACGTTCGAGATATGGGCGATGGCCTTTACTGACCGCACTAAATAAAGCGGATCGGAGAGCAACGTTTGGCACACGCCTGACCGAATCTGACCAATTGGTCATCAGACAACGAACCGGCTCGCTTCCGGCGTCTTGAGGCTTCGCCAGACCGCGCTCGTTAAAGATCTCTAGAATGGTATCCATGCTGCGCGGATGACGTATATCGGAAGGCACTTTAACGTACTGACGCAGCTATTTTCTCTACAACCCACGCATGCACCTGATCAGCAGGCCACGCTACAGAATTGGCCCCAAGCGAAATCCCGGAGGGGAACTCGCCCGCCCGAATCAAGCGATATATCTGAGATTTGCTCAGTCCAACGAGAGCACAGACATTAGGAAGGCGAAGCAGTAGAGGTGAGACGTGTTGACTAGCCATTTGGACGGGTCTCCTTGGGACCGGACTGGATGGCTAGGAATTGAAAAGCATCTCAGGCGATGAGTCCTGGCAATTGCCTAATTCTCGCTAAAACGCCAGTATTAGCCTCCTCTCCCCACCGACATCATTATGCCCATCCCCCCATGTACTTTTTAAGAGTCTTGTGACTCTTTGGCATGTCCACCCCTGCCGCTTCAGCTAAAGATATAATTGCTGTACATGGATCAAAGTTTTTACGATCAGAACGAAGTCCTAACACCCGACGCCTGATAGTCTCTGAACGCTTCTTGACGGCCTCATCAGGAGACTGATCAGTATGAGCCTTATCAACCTCTTTGATTAGCTCAACCAAGCCACCTATAATTAAGCTAATAGAATTCAGCTCTTTAGATTGAAGCACGGCCTTCCCTTCATCTGCTTCAGCCCGCGAACCCATACCGCTACTTGAAACAAAATCAGAAGCTTCAATTCCCGCACTACCTATCCACTGACCAAGAGTCTCTCTCGAAGAATAAACAATGCTCGCCGGAATACAGACGCGTTTATTTACCGAACAACAGAAGCACTGTATAAAATTACTATCGACGCCAGGGAGAGGATTACACAACCCTTCGAAGTAGCTAAGTAACCCTTCTTCATCCAACTCATAACCTCTGATCGAGACTTCTGAGGAAACGACCCTGCCAACCCAAAATAGTTGCTTGGGCAATATATCCTCACGGCGCAGCATGTATTCAATACATACTTCACCAATCAATTCCTGAAGACCAAATGCCGCCTCAGGCAAACTTAGTGCGTGATAACGAGCGTACGCAGGCAACAAATCAGATAGACGAATCAGATCATCGCTCATGCACTTGCCTCCATATCTGCAATAGAGGACTCAGCACAGTTGGACGACAGAGCCTCTAAATGGTCGGCATACCACTGAAGCATCCCGCGACGCCCCTCCAGATATAGGGCATGATTGTAGGTGCCGCGTATGCTGTTCTTGTCCAAATGCGCTAGCTGAGTTTCGACCCATTCGCTGGCGTACCCCTGTTCATGCAAAGTGGTGGACATTGTGTGGCGGAACCCGTGACCTGTGGCGCGACCGTCGTAACCAGAGCGCTTGAGCAGTTGGTTGATCGCTGCCTCGCTCATAGGCTTAGCCGGGTCGTTACGCCCAGGGAACGCAAGCGTGTAGCCGCCAGTAATGCTTTCTAGCTCACGCAGTGCAGACACTGCTTGCTTGGGCAGAGGGACTAGATGAGCGCGGCGCATCTTCATCCGCTCAGCTGGAATCATCCAGAGTTTCTTATCGAGGTCGAACTCTGACCAAGGAGCCCCCCTCAGTTCAGCAGTCCGCACCCCTGTAAAAATTAATAGGCGTGCGGCAATTTTCACCACGTCATGACCCGGACACGCCTGAAAATCTCGTATTAAATCCGGGATTTCTGCGATAGGGAGGAAGGGATAGTGTCGTGATGTAGGGGTCTGAAGTGCCCCTCCGATATCTGCGATTGGGTTGTACTCAGCCCGCCCAGTGGCAATTGCGAAACGGTAGACCTCTTGGCAACGCTGCCGGACCTTTCGCAACTTCTCTAATGCCCCTCGCGATTCTATGCGGCGGAAGACCTGTAGCCACAGCATGGGTTTGATATCGATCAGCGGCAGGCTTCCAACCTGCGCAAAGATATCCAGCTCGAAACCTTCCATCACGTCGCTCGCATAGCCCGCTGACCAGCGTGAGGACTTATGTCGATGCCACTCTAACGCAAGGCTCTTGAACGTATTGGCACGAGAGATAGCCGCCTGAGCCCGAGCGACCTTCCGTTCAAGACCAGGATGCCGTCCCTTCGCCACAAGTTGGCGTGCATCAAAAGCAAGCTGGCGAGCCTGCGCGAGTGTCACGTTATCGGCCGTGCCCAGAGAGATGTGTGACTGCTTGCCATCCAACCTGAAACGGAAGCGCCAAGATTTGCCACCTGCGGCACGAACCCAAAGGAATAGACCACCTCCATCAGCGACGCCGAAGTCCGTTTCGCGGGGCGCAGCATTCTTCACTTTTAACGCTGTCAAAGGCATGCGAGTACCCATAGATTATTGAACAGCGCAAAGGTACTCGCACGGGTACTCAGATAGCAAGGGCTTGGATGGGACTAGATGGCACCGCATGAAACAAAAAGCCCGCACTAGGCGGGCTTCTTGAGGACATCCGACACTGCTTGGCACTGCATGAATCTATTGAACGGTGCCGAAAACAGGAATCGAACCTGCGACCTTCGCGTTACGAGTGCGCTGCTCTACCGTACTGAGCTATTTCGGCTTGGCAGGTTTCACCGCCTGAGGACTTCCATTACTGAGCATAGGCAAGCTTACAGCCTGTGCACGGTCAAATCGCAGGCGTAAAAAAACCCGGCCATTGACCGGGTTCTTTTCAGCTAAACAAGCCCGAATTAGTTCTTGATATACCCGTTGCTCACGCACACACCGGTGTAAGTCCAGGTAACCGGAGCGCCTGCTCCCACAATGGCTGGACTGAGCGAGCAGGTATCTGTAGCCAGAATGCCTTTAGTGGCATTGGGAGTAGCAGTGATCGCAGCTGAGGTCCCGGTGATAGTGATTGTATTGACAACACTAGGCAGCCCCACGCCTGACGGCAACGTGACGCCAACCTCGGCAGCGGTGTCGCAATCAGTCAAGTTGCCTTGCTGTGCGACACACACTCCGACCGCTGTTTTAACAGACGCCATCGCAGCCAGAACCTCGGTGTAAGCAGCTTTTTTCGCATAGTTCTGATAGGACGGGATCGCCACGGCCGCCAAAATACCCACGATCGCTACCACGATCATCAATTCGATCAACGTAAAACCTTTTTGTGCTTTCATTGCGTACTTCTCCGAGGCGTCAATTTTGGGTGCCTTGCGGGGAGTAAAGCACACGTCATGCCAATGTGACACACCGCACAGTTTGCGGGTTGAAACACATGCCGACGTGCTCGGAAGCGTTCTGAAATCAGCAGAAACTGACAATTTTCGTCACATCCCCTCCTGACATTTGGCAGCACCGCCCGACTGCGATATAAACCTCGTATTGTCTGTGCGTGGTGGTGTTATGTCTGATGTCGTTCTCACGGGGCTTGCCAAGCAACTGGTGCTGGCCGAGCTTCTTTCTGAAAAAGCTGCACAGCAGGCTAACCAAAACGCCAAGCGCGACAAAATTTCGTTGGTCAGCTACCTGGTTCAGAACAAGCTAGTCAAAAGTCTGACGCTTGCCGAGATGGCCTCCGATCAATTCGGTGTGCCGTTCATGGACCTTGCCAGCCTGGACAAGGAAAGTCAGCCCAAAGGGTTGATCAGTGAAAAGCTGGTTCGCCAGCACCACGCATTGCCGTTATGGCGTCGGGGCAACAAGCTGTTCATCGGCATCTCGGACCCGACCAACCATCAGGCCGTCACCGATATTCAGTTCAGCACCGGCCTCAACACCGAAGCGATTCTGGTGGAGGACGACAAGCTCAGTGACGCCATCGACAAGTTCTTCGACGCCAACAGCGGCCTGGGCGATCTGGCCGATGTCGACCTCGGGCTGGACATCGAAATCGGCGATGGCAAGGAGTCTTCTCTCAGCGAACAGAGCGATGCCGATGACGCGCCGGTGGTGCGCTTCGTTAACAAGATGCTGATGGACGCGATCCGGCTGGGCTCTTCGGACCTGCACTTCGAACCCTACGAGAAAGTATTTCGCGTGCGCCTGCGCACCGACGGCATCCTGCATGAAGTCGCCCGGCCGCCGATTCACCTCGCCAGCCGAATCGCCGCGCGCCTGAAGGTCATGGCCAGCCTGGACATTTCCGAGCGCCGCAAGCCTCAGGACGGACGGGTCAAGCTGCGCATCTCCAAGACCAAGGCCATCGATTTTCGTATGAACACCCTGCCGACGCTGTGGGGCGAGAAGATCGTCATGCGGATTCTCGATCCGACCAGCGCCCAGATGGGCATCGATGCACTGGGCTACGAGCCTGAACAAAAGGCGCTGTATCTGGAAGCGTTGAAGCAGCCACAGGGGATGATTCTGGTCACAGGCCCCACCGGCTCCGGCAAGACCGTGTCGCTGTACACAGGCCTGAACATCCTCAACACAGTGGACATCAACATTTCTACCGCCGAAGACCCGGTCGAGATCAACCTGGAAGGCATCAACCAGGTCAACGTCAATCCGCGTCAGGGCATGGACTTCTCTCAGGCGCTGCGCGCGTTCTTGCGTCAGGACCCGGACGTGATCATGGTCGGCGAGATCCGCGACCTGGAAACGGCAGAAATCGCCATCAAGGCCTCGCAGACCGGTCACATGGTCTTGTCCACGCTGCACACCAACAGCGCGGCGGAAACCCTGACCCGTTTGCATCATATGGGGGTCGCAGCCTTCAACATTGCCACGGCGATCAACCTGATCATCGCGCAACGTCTGGCTCGCAAGCTATGCTCCCACTGCAAAAAAGAGCTGGATGTGCCCCGCGAAACACTGCTTCAGGAAGGTTTTCCCGAGTCAAAAATAGGCACGTTCAAGATCTACGGCCCGGTTGGCTGTAATCAGTGCAACGGCGGGTACAAGGGGCGGGTCGGCATTTACGAAGTCGTCAAGAAAACGCCTGAGCTGGAGCGCATCATCATGGAAGAAGGCAATTCGCTGGAAATTTCCAGGCAAATGCGCAAGGACGGCTTCAATGACCTGCGCACCTCAGGCCTTTCGAAAGCCATGCAGGGCATTACCAGCCTGGAAGAAGTCAATCGCGTGACCAAGGATTAAGCATGGCCAGCAAGGCAGTCAAAGTCAGTGTTTTCACCTGGGAAGGCGTCGACAAGAAAGGCAGCAAGATCAACGGTGAACTGAGCGGCCACAACCTGGCGCTGGTCAAGGCTCAGTTGCGCAAGCAGGGTATCAACCCGACCAAAGTGCGCAAGAAAGCGGTGTCGATTTTCGGCAACGGCAAAAAAATAAAACCGTTGGACATCGCGTTCTTCTCAAGACAGATGGCGACAATGATGAAAGCGGGTGTTCCGCTGCTGCAATCCTTCGACATTATTATCGACGGCAGCGAGAACCCGAACATGCGCTCCCTGATCGGCACGCTCAAACAAGAGGTTTCGGCAGGCAACAGCTTTGCAACCGCCTTGCGTAAGAAACCGGAATATTTCGATGACCTGTTTTGCAACCTGGTGGATGCAGGCGAACAGGCAGGTGCCTTGGAAAGCTTGCTCGACCGGGTAGCCACATATAAGGAAAAAACCGAAAAGCTCAAAGCGAAGATCAAAAAGGCCATGACCTATCCGGCAGCCGTTCTGATTGTCGCGATGATTGTGTCCGGTATTCTGCTCGTTAAAGTCGTCCCGCAGTTTCAGTCGATATTCTCAAGCTTTGGGGCCGAGTTACCAGCATTTACCCTGATGGTCATCTGGCTTTCAGAGGTCATGCAACGCTGGTGGCCCGTCGCCCTCGGACTATTGATCGGCGCTTACTATTTATTCAAAAACGCCTACAAGAAATCCGAGAAGTTTCGTGACGGTATCGACAGGTTCCTGCTGAAAATCCCGATCATTGGTCCACTGATCTTCAAGTCATCTGTGGCCCGCTACGCGCGGACACTGGCTACCACCTTCTCGGCTGGCGTCCCGTTGGTCGAGGCGCTTGATTCAGTTGCTGGCGCCACCGGCAACGTGGTGTTCCGCAACGCGGTCCACAAAATCAGGCAGGACGTATCGACCGGCATGCAGTTGAACTTCTCGATGCGCTCGACGGGTGTATTCCCGAGCCTGGCCATTCAAATGACAGCCATTGGTGAGGAATCCGGCGCGCTGGACAGCATGCTCGACAAGGTCGCCACCTATTACGAGGATGAGGTCGACAACATGGTCGACAACCTGACCAGCCTGATGGAACCGATGATCATGGCAATACTGGGTATAGTTGTTGGCGGCCTAGTGATTGCTATGTACCTGCCAATCTTCAAGCTTGGGGAAGTTGTCTGACATGCCCCTTCTCGATTTCCTGGCCAGCTCGATGCTGGCCTTTGTTATTTTCAGTGGCGTGCTTGGCCTGCTGGTCGGAAGCTTCCTCAACGTCGTGGTGTATCGCCTGCCGAAGATGATGGAGCGTGACTGGAAAGCCCAGTCGCGGGAAATGCTGGGCCTGCCTGCCGAGCCCGATCAGTCCCCCTTCAACCTGATTCTCCCGCACTCCAGTTGCCCGCACTGCGCCCACAGGATTCGTCCCTGGGAGAACGTACCGGTCATCAGCTACCTGTTGCTGCGCGGCAAGTGCTCTCAATGCAAGTCTGCGATCAGCAAGCGTTATCCACTGGTCGAACTGGCCTGCGCGCTGCTGTCGGCCTACGTCGCCTGGCACTTCGGCTTTGGCTGGCAAGCGGCGGCGATGCTGGTGCTGACGTGGGGCCTGCTGGCCATGAGCCTGATCGACGCCGACACGCAGTTGCTGCCGGACTCACTAGTGCTGCCCCTGATGTGGCTGGGGCTGATCGTGAACACGTTCGGCCTCTTCACCTCGTTGAGTGACGCGCTGTGGGGCGCGGTGGCCGGTTATCTGGCGCTGTGGTCGGTGTTCTGGCTGTTCAAGCTGATCACCGGCAAGGAAGGCATGGGCTATGGCGACTTCAAGTTGCTGGCAATGCTCGGAGCGTGGGGCGGCTGGCAGATTCTGCCGCTGACCATTCTGCTGTCATCGCTGGTAGGCGCCGTTTTGGGCGTGATCCTGATGCGCGTGCGTAATGTTGAATCCGGTACGCCAATCCCCTTCGGTCCTTATCTGGCCATTGCGGGGTGGATCGCTTTGCTCTGGGGTGGTCAAATAACCGACTCCTATTTGCAGTTTGCCGGTTTCAAATGAAACACCCTGATCAAAAACCCTGGATTCTCGGCCTCACAGGCGGCATCGGTAGCGGTAAAAGTGCAGCGGCGCAGTGCTTTATCGACCTGGGCATCCAGGCCGTGGACGCCGACCATGCGGCACGCTGGGTGGTCGAGCCGGGGCGTCCGGCGCTGGATCAAATTGCCGAGCACTTCGGCCCTGGCGTGTTACAGCCCAGCGGCGAGCTGGATCGCAGTGCGTTGCGCACGCTGATCTTCGAGCAACCTGAAGAACGTCGCTGGCTGGAGTCGCTGCTGCATCCGCTGATCAATCAGGAGATCACCCGCTATCTGGCGAATGCGACATCGCCCTACGCCATTCTGGTCTCGCCGCTGTTGATCGAATCCGGCCAGTACCGAACGGTCCAGAGGCTACTGGTGATCGACGTTCCGCAGCCTCTGCAAATAGAGCGCACCATGCGGCGCGACCGCTCAAGTCAGGAGCAGGTCCAGGCCATCCTCAAGGTCCAGGCGCAGCGCGAAGAACGCCTGCGCCACGCCGACGATGTGCTGATCAACGACCGTGATACGGCCTGGCTGAAAAGCGAAGTCGAGCGGCTGCACCACTTTTACCTTACTTTGCGTGGAGGCCAATCATGAGCCAACCAATGACCGTTCAATGCCCGACCTGCGACGCACCTGTGGAATGGAGCGCGGCCAGCCCCAACCGTCCGTTCTGCTCGGACCGCTGCAAACTGATCGACCTCGGTGCCTGGGCATCGGAAGAACACGCCATCCCGGTCAGCCCGGATGCTGAAGACGATCTGTTTTCAGGCGATCTGGAAGCGCCGCACAGAGGGCATTGAGGCTAACTGATTCTTTTCGCGAGCACTCCATCGCCTGATGATCCTTCCCAAGCTCCAGCGATCAGCGTTAACCACAAGTCTCACTGCAACCAATGGCCTGTGGGAG
>NZ_JACONV010000018.1 GCF_014358015.1 Pseudomonas triticifolii
ACCTGTAGGAGTGGACTTGTCCACGAAGACTGCCTTCCAGACGCACCACTTCGGCTGAATACACCGCCCCTTCGCGGACAAGTCCGCTCCCACGGGATGAATGTACCGATCTATTCGCGAGCAAGCTTGCTCTCACGAAAGCGCGTGTAATCGGTAAGTTGCGTTGGGTTCGACAGGATCAGGCATGTGCGCTATCGCCGCGCGTGTGCTGTTTATTTCCCGAGCTTGCGCAGTTCATCCGACTCGACGATACGCTCGCCATCCTGCTCTTCCAGCGCCAGTCGCCAGAGGGCTCGGGCCAGTTGGCAGGCTTCGATGGCGCCGTATTTGCCGGGGATCAGCTTGGCGATCGGCGCAGCCAGTTGTTCGGCCCAGCGGGTGTCCGGGCGATTGCCTATCAGCAGAGAGGGGCGGGCAATGGTCAGTTGCGGCCAGTCCTGACTTTTGAGCGCCTGTTCCATCTCGCCTTTGACACGGTTGTAGAACACGCTGGATTTCGCGTCGGCACTCACGGCACTGATCACCAGCAGGTGCCGGGCTCCCAGCTCGCGTGCACGCTTGGCAAATGCCACGACCAGATCCAGGTCCACAGCCTTGAAGGCGTCCTGCGAGCCGGCCTGCTTGATGGTCGTGCCCAGGCAGCAGAAGGCGATGTCTACCCGACCACCCAGCGACGGCAGCAGCGTGGTCAGGTCGCCTACCGGGTTTTCAAGATGGGGATGTTCAGCCAGAGGCCGGCGAGTCGGGGCGAGTACACGGCTGACGGTGGGCTCATTGAGCAGGCGATCCAGCAGATGTTCGCCGGTCAGGCCTGTCGCACCTGCGAGCAGAATGTGTTGCGGCGTCAAGTACATAATGTTTCTCCCTTGATACGGATAAGCCTAGCGGCTAGTCGAGGTCTTCGCTTCCTTGCGATTCAACGCCGTATTCAGCGCGCGTTCTGCCTGATTCTTGCGTAACAGCTGCCAGCGGGCAATAACGCCTTTGGGGGCCCAGATCTGCGGTTCTGAAGCTTCAAAATTATCTTCGGTTTCGCGTCGGGCGACATAGGCCTTGGCGTCGTTGAACGCCTGCTGCAAGTCATCGGTTTGGACCAGCGCCCTGCCGAATAGTGCATCGCCGAAATAGGTGAAGTCTGCCTCTTCCGAGCAGCCGAACGAAACCCGGTCGGCGCGCGATGCGGTCATCACCAGCGTGCGCTCGTCTTTGAGGTCCGGAATGAACCCGCCGGAGTAACAGGCCGAAATCACCACGACCTTGTCGCGATTCTTCAACGGGGCGAGGGCCGCGGCCAGCGCGTCGGCGGGCAGGTCGGCCAGCGACAGGCGTGGCTGGTCCAGCACCAGTTCATGGTCCTGAGTGCCGTGGCTGGTCAGGTAGATGAATATCAGGTCTTCAGGGCCGCTGCGCTGCGCCAGTGTCTGCACGGCACGGGTGATGGTCTCGCGGGTGGCCATCGGCCGGTCATCCATGTGGTCGCGATGGTTGACCAAGCTGATCTGTCCCACTGCGCCAAAGCGTGTGGCCAGCAGATTGCTGACATAGTCCGCTTCGCGCATGAAGACACTCTGCTTGCCATCGCCGCCCACTACCAGGCTGTACAGCTCAGGCGTCGAGGTGGAGGCGGGCACGGCGGCCAGCGCTTTTTCCAGTAGCGAGCCCTGTGCGAGCAGGCCCGCTTCCAGCGCGTCGGGCAACAGTTTGCCCTTGGCGTCGCGAATGCGTTGGCCATTGGCCCAGATGCCGCGCTGCACGGCTCCATCGGCCGCCGTCAGGACGCCGTCACCGTGGTAGGTGTCGTCAGCGAACTCTCCGACATACTGACTGCCATCGGGCAGTTGCAGTCGACCTTGTCCAGAGAAGCGCCAGTTGTTGAATTCGCCCTGATAGCGGCTACCGTCGGAGCCGATCAGCTCGCCCTTGCCTGTCAGCGCGCCTTCTCTGAACTCGCCGCTCCACACATCACCGTCGCTGTTTTCATAGCGGCCGGTGCCGTCGAGTTGATTGTTGCGAAAGCGACCCACGTACTGGTCGCCATCAGCGCTGCTGAAGCTGCCGTTGCCTTGCAACTGGCCATCGACGAACGTGCCGCTGTACTGATTGCCGCTGGCATCGCTGCGCACGCCTTCGCCGTTGGGTCTGCCATTGGCGAAAAGGCCTTGAAACTGGCTGCCGTCTTCAAGCTCCAGGCGGCCTGGGCCCTCATACACGCCCGCCTTGAACTGGCCGCGGTACAGCATGCCTTTGTCTTTCTGGGTGCCTTCGCCGTCGCGCAGCCCCAGCCTGAAGCCGCCGACATAGGTCGCGCCGCTGCGAGTGGTCAGTCGACCCTGGCCGCTGTAAAGGCCCTGTTCGAAGCCACCTTTATAAATGTCGCCATTGCTGGCGTGCAGTTCGCCCGCACCTTGTCTCATGCCGTGATCGAACTGGCCCTCATACCAACTGCCGTTGGGGTAATCGATGCGGCCCCGGCCCTGCAGCAGGCCGTCAACCACATCGCCGCGGTAACGCCCGCCATCCGCAAGACGGCCGTCGGGAGGCAGCAGTGATTCGCCATCACCGCAACCTGCGATCAAGAGTGTCAAAGCCAGTGGGGCGAGCGCGCGCATGTGAGATCCCGAACGAGTGATTCAGCGTTGAACCGGCTCTGCTGGGCAGATGTATTGGTTTCAACCGTCGGAGAGTATGCCGCAGTGAGTAACGGGTACGAAACAGTCTGTTACGACTGTTTCGTTTTTCAGAGGTGTTACACGAAGCACATGGACAGCGGTTCAGCCACAAAGGCCGGCTTTTCCTGGCCCTCTATCTCCAAGGTCGTGGTTGCCTTGAGCAGCCATTGGCCAGGCTTCTTTTCCGTGGCGTCGGTCAGCACGACCTTGAGGCGCACGCGGGAGTTGACCAGCACCGGCTGGATGAAACGCACGCTGTCCAGTCCATAGTTGATCACCATCTTCATCCCTTCCGGCATCACCAGCAGGTCACCCATGAGCTTGGGGATTAGCGACAGCGAGAGAAAACCGTGCGCGATGGTGGCGCCAAACGGGGTGTGTGCAGCCTTGACCGGGTCGACATGGATGAACTGGAAATCCCCCGTCGCTTCGGCGAACAGGTTGATACGCTCCTGATCGATGGTGAGCCAGTCGGAACATCCCAGTTCCTTGCCGATGTAGTTCGTGAGTTCTGAAACAGGTACAACAGGCATGTCACTCTCCTTGTCTTTTGGTGTTGTAGCGTAATGCTGATGACCGCGTAGGATATCGCCCGCGGGCGAACCACAAGATCAGCAGAGGGTTGCCGGTTGGTCAAGCAGCGTCATGCGTGCGAATACCTGCTCATAGGCACTGGCGTGTCATGTTTATAATGCGGCCGTGAATTCGCCGGATCTGTCTAGCGTGCGGGAGTGCTCATGTTGCTACGGGGTTTGACATGGCTGGTGCTGTTCCAATTGTTGGGAACGGCGCTCAACCATCTGTTTCTATCGATGCTGCCAGGGCCGATCATCGGCCTGGTACTGCTCATGGGCTATTTGATGCTGCGCGGTGAGGTGAGCGAGCCGGTCAGCATGGCCGCCAGTAGCCTGCTGCGTTATCTACCGCTGCTGCTGGTGCCGCCAGCGGTGGGCGTGATGGTGTACGCCGCCGCCATCGCCGAGGATTTCTGGGCCATTTTCGGCACCCTGTCGCTGTCCTTGATGATTTCGCTGACATTCGTGGGCTGGCTGATGCAGAAGCTTATCGAGCGTCAGGCTCGCCGCCGGGAGCCGTCATGAATCTGGACTGGTACGGCGCGTGGGCATCGGTGATCCACCATCCGTTATTCGGGATTGCCATCACACTGGGTGCTTATCAACTGGCTATCGTCGCGTATGAGAGAACCCGTTGGCTGTTTCTACAGCCGGTGCTGGTGTCCATGCTGGTGGTGATCGGTATTCTGCTTATTTGTGGTCTGGATTACGCCGAATACCGTAAAAGCACTGAAATACTCGGCATTCTGCTGGGCCCTGCGACGGTTGCGCTGGCCGTGCCGCTTTATCTGAATCTGCGCCGGATTCGCCAGTTGTTCTGGCCGACCTTGACTACGCTAGTGATTGGCGGCGTTTTTGCGACGGGGCTGTGCGTGGTATTGGGAATCCTGTTCGGCGCCGATCACATGATTCTGATGACCATGGCACCTAAATCGGTCACCTCGCCCATTGCCATGCTGGTGGCCGAGCAGATGGGTGGCGTGGCCGCGCTGGCAGCGGTGTTCGTGTTGATTACCGGCGTTTTCGGTGCCATTTTCGGCCCAGGGCTGTTGTCGTTGGCCGGTGTCGAAAACCACGCTGCCCGAGGCATGGCGCTGGGCCTGACCGCACACGCGGTCGGCACGTCCGTCGCGCTTCAGGAAGGCGAGGAGGCAGGGGCTTTCGCTGCGTTGGCGATGAGTCTGATGGGGGTTGCGACGGCATTGTTTCTGCCGTTGGCAATGTCGTTGGTCGTTTGAGGGGCTTGTTATGACGTTGCCTTTGTTTCCACTGAACGCTGTGCTGTTTCCGGGGTGCGTGCTCGACCTGCAACTGTTCGAGGCGCGCTATCTGGACATGATTGGCCGCTGCATGAAGCAGGGTGCTGGGTTTGGTGTCGTGTGTATTACCCAGGGCAGCGAAACCGGTTCGGCACCGGGTGGCTACTCGCTGATTGGCTGCGAGGCGCTGGTTCAGGACTTTCAGCAGCAGGACAACGGCCTGTTGGGCATTCGCGTGGTGGGCGCACGGCGCTTTCGGGTGGTGGGCGCAGAGGTACAGCGCGACCAGTTGCTGGTAGGTGAGGTCGAGTGGCTGGAAGAACCCGAAGAGCGCCCGCTACAGGAAGAGGATGCCGATCTGGTGGCGCTGCTCGAAGCGCTGGCCGAGCACCCGATGGTCGCGTCGCTGAACATGGGCGTGACCGCTGAAGGACAGCAATCGCTGGCCAATCAACTGGCGTACCTGCTGCCGTTCGCTGAAGAAGACAAGATCGAACTGCTGGAAATCGACGATCCCGAAGAGCGTCTGGATGCGATTCAGGAATTGCTGGATGAAATGCAGGGCGATTTGCAGGCTTGAGCCTGCGCCGCCTGGCAGTTGATCAAGCTGTGGGAGGCGGCTTGCCGGCGAAGCGGTATCTGAAGCGCCTGATGAGTGACTGATCAGGCGCAATCGCCGGAAAGCCGCCTCCCACAAGTTTTGCGTTTATCCAGCACCATCAATACTGATAACGCAGCACACCATGCGACAAAGCGTGCACCGCAAAGGTACCCAGCAGCGCAGTCAGGGTCGGTAGGACCAGCCACCAGACCTTGGGCGACATGGCAGGCAGCGGTTCTTTGTGCTGAATGATCGCAAGGCTCGCGGCGCAGATGCAGAATGCCAGCAGCATGCCGGCCAGGATATCCGTTGGCCAGTGCACGCCCAGATAGACCCGCGACAGGGCAATCGCCAGGGCCGGAATTCCGAATACAAGTAACCAGGTCAGGCGCAGGCGCACCGGCTGGCCTCGGCCCGCCAGGACCGCCAGAGTCATGAACAGCGCAAACGCCGCCGAACTGTGTCCGCTCGGCATGCTGTAAGTGGTGAGTGGATCGACCAGTACTTCTGGCCGGGCGCGGGCAAAAAATGCTTTCAGCGTGCCGTTCGCGACGGCGGTGCCCAGCGTGGTCGCCAGTGCGAACGCTGCATGACGCCATTGCCTTGCGACCAGCAGCGCTATGATCAGCAGCGCAGCCGCCAGCAGTTGCGCCTTGAAGTCGCCGATGCTGGTGACCAGCACCACAATGTGTTGAGCGGTTTCGCTGCGGTGCTCCTGCACCAGGGTCATCAGGCCATTATCGAAATCCGTCAGGTACGGCCAGCCGATGAACAATGCGGCAACCAGTGCCAGGCTGATCAGTGAAATCGCCTTGGTCGCGTAGCGTTTCTGCCGAATGCTGCTTTGAATGCTCAAACCGAACAGCAGCGCCAGACCTGCGCCGACGAACGCGGCCTCGGTCCAGAAACCTTCTGGGAGTGGCAGCCTGATCGCCGCACCGGCTGCCCACCCTGGCATCAGGTAAGCGATCGACCAGCCAGCGGCGGCCACGACACTCACCGCCGCAAAACGCGGGAACGGCATGTCGCACATGCCGGCGATCATCGGCAGCATGGGCCGCAGCGGCCCGATGAAGCGTCCGACCAGCAGGCTGGCAATGCCATACTTGTGGAAATAGGACTCAGCACCTGTCATCCATTCCGGGTGCGTTCGCAGCCCTGGCAACTGGCGGATGTTCTGGTGGAAGCGACGGCCGATGAAATACGAGACCGCATCACCCAGCAACCCGCCCAGAAAACCCAGCAACAACACTTCGCTCAACGGCAGGATGCCACTGCCGGCCAGCGCGGCAATGGCGAACATGATCACTGTGCCCGGCACAACGATCCCGACAATCGCAACGCATTCTATGAATGCCACCAGAAAAATCGCGACGGCAACCCAGGAAGGGTTTGCCGTCAGCCAGCCGGTCATGCCATTGAGCAGGTCGCCCATGGGTCAGTTTCCTTGATCGAGAAGTAAGTAGTCGCGGCCTTCGACCTGACCGCGCCTGAGAGGGTTCCGCGTACAGAAACGCGCGTAATCGGCATCGACGAAGCGGTACATCAGGTGTTCATCACGACCGGCAGGAATGCCGAGCCGAGTGGTCTGGATGATGCGGGTCGGTTGCTCGCCCACATCCTCCACCAGCAACCTGAGGGGATCGAAACGTTTTGCGTCCCACGTCGGGACTTTCAGGCCCAGCGCCTTGCACAGCAGGGTCTGGCCTGCGCACAGTCGCTGTGGCGGGCGCATGGCACCGCTAGCATCGGGGTTGTTGAGCTGCATCTGTGCCAGCGCGTTTTCGTCGCTGACGGCATCTATCCACGGATGTGCTGACTTGATCAGCACCGCGTTGCCGGGACCTTCAGCGCTGAAGTTCAGCGAGTCGCCGCCCCGCGCGTAGTACATATAGATGTGGCCGCCTTCCAGAAACAGCGCCTTGCGCTTCTCGGTGTAGCCCAGCGAGGCGTGGCTGCCTTTTTCTGCGCAGTAATAGGCTTCGGTTTCGATGATGCGCACGGCGAGCCATAGCCCGCCGACCTTGTGCCGAATGACCTTGCCGAGCAGATCGCGCGCGAGCACCTGGGCGTCGCGATTGAAAAAACAGTCGGGAAGGGCGGTGGGCATAGGCAGGCAACTGAAAACGGGAAGGTGCCGATAATAACAAGCGCATTTTGAATTGCAGCTGAATGTGTCATCCAGGGCGACTTTGTTGTTTCTGAACGTGACTGGCTGCACACACGTCTGATGCCGCCATGGCGGTGTCTGGACCACTCCCGATCACGGCAGTTGCAGAAAACTGCGCACTGTTATCGACCATCCGCCTGTCTGCGCTGTCGTTCGGGCGGCACGACAGCTATAATCGGCCGCTTTCCTCTCTGCCAAGACCTCTGAGACCATGACTGAGTCCGTTCTTGACTACATGACCCGCCTGGGTCGCGCCGCCCGCGAAGCTTCGCGAGTGATCGGCCGTGCCAGCACCGCGCAGAAAAACCGCGCCCTGCTGGCTACTGCCGCCGCTCTGGACGAAGCCCGTGCCGAGCTGTCTGCCGCCAATGCGCTGGACCTGGCCAACGGTCAGGCCAACGGTCTTGAGCCGGCCATGCTGGAACGTCTGGCCCTGACCCCCGCACGCATCGATAGCATGATCGTCGGGTTGCGTCAGGTCGCCAGTCTGCCGGATCCGGTGGGTGCTATCCGCGACATGAGCTATCGGCCATCGGGTATTCAGGTCGGCAAGATGCGCGTGCCGCTGGGTGTTGTAGGCATCATCTACGAGTCGCGTCCGAACGTGACCATCGACGCTGCAAGCCTGTGTCTGAAGTCCGGTAACGCGACCATTCTGCGCGGCGGTTCCGAGGCCATTCATTCCAATCGTGCGATTGCCGCCTGCATCGAACGGGGTCTGGCGGACGCCGAACTGCCGGCTGCTGTGGTGCAAGTGGTCGAAACCACCGACCGCGCTGCCGTGGGCGCGTTGATCACCATGCCTGAGTACGTGGACGTCATCGTACCGCGTGGCGGCAAGGGTTTGATCGAGCGCGTCAGCCGTGACGCCCGCGTGCCGGTCATCAAGCACCTGGACGGTATCTGCCATGTGTATGTGAGTGCCCATGCCGATCTGGCGAAGGCGCAAAAGATCGCGTTCAACGCCAAGACCTATCGTTACGGTATTTGCGGCGCGATGGAAACCCTGCTGGTCGACCAGACCGTCGCCGCCGATTTCCTGCCGCCGATGGCTGCGCAGTTTCGTGAGAAGGGCGTCGAGCTGCGTGGCTGTGAACGCACCCGCGAGCTGATCGACGTGATTGCGGCGACCGAAGAAGACTGGCACACCGAGTATCTGGCGGCGATTCTGTCGATTCGCATCGTCACCGGTCTGGATGAAGCCATCGAGCACATCAACCACTACGGCTCGCACCACAGCGATGCCATCGTCTCGGACCATCAGGGTCAGACTCGCCGGTTCATGGCCGAGGTCGACTCCAGTTCGGTCATGGTCAATGCGCCGACCAGCTTCGCCGATGGCTTTGAATACGGGTTGGGTGCCGAGATCGGCATTTCTACTGATAAGCTGCACGCCCGCGGTCCGGTCGGCCTTGAAGGGCTGACCTGCGAGAAGTACATCGTGATCGGTGACGGTCAACTGCGCGGACAAGCCTGACTTGAGCGAGCCCATGACAGCGTTGCCCAGACGTATCGGCATGCTTGGGGGCACGTTCGATCCGGTGCACATCGGTCACTTGCGCGGAGCGCTGGAAGTGGCCGAGCTGCTGGAACTCGATGAGTTGCGCCTGACGCCCAGCGCCAGGCCACCGCATCGCGACATGCCGAGTGTCACGGCCGAGGATCGTCTGGCGATGGTCCGCAGTGCTGTGCAGGGCGTGTCACTTTTGACGGTGGATGACCGTGAGCTGAAACGGGACAAACCGTCGTATACCCTCGACACCCTGGAATCGATGCGCGCCGAACTCGCGCCTCAGGACCAGTTGTTTCTGTTGCTGGGTTGGGATGCCTTTTGCGGGCTGCCCTCCTGGCATCGGTGGGAAGAATTGCTGGAGCACTGCCATATCGTGGTGCTGCAACGCCCGGACGCAGACAGCGAGTCGCCAGATGCCATGCGCAACCTGCTGGCGGCACGCGCTGTAAGCGGTCCCAAGGCCCTTAAAGGCCCGGGCGGCAACATTACATTCGTCTGGCAGACGCCTTTATCGGTGTCTGCCACCCAGATCCGTCAACTGCTGGCCAGCGGTAAGTCGGTACGTTTTCTGGTGCCAGACGCGGTACTGGCCTATATCGATGTGCACGGGCTTTACCGTGCGCCGAACACAGATGGGTCGTCCTGAAACTGCTTTTTACAGATAAGCGTTTGGACGCTCCCACACATACGAGCTGAATGAGTTTTATATGACAAAGCAAAAAATGAGCAGTGAAGAAGTCGTCGCCGTGGCAACCGCCGCACTGGAAGACGTCAAGGGCGCAGACATTCTGGCCATCGACGTGCGCGACAAGACCAGCATCGCCGACTACATGCTGATCTGCACCGGTACTTCCAACCGCCAGTTGAACGCTCTGGTCGACAGCGTTCGCGAGAAGGTCAAGGCTGCAGGCCTCATGCCGTTGAGCGAAGAAGGCAAGGGCGACAGCGACTGGGTATTGCTGGACCTGGGCGACGTCATCGTTCACGTGATGACTGCTGCTGCACGCCAGTTCTATGACCTGGAGCGTCTGTGGCAAGGTGCCGAGCAGAGCCGCGCAGCCAGCGCTGCACACCACACTCCAGGTAACGAATAAGGCATTATCGTGCGTTTGCGTCTGATCGCCGTTGGTTCGCGCATGCCCAAGTGGGTGGAAGAAGGTTGGCACGAGTACGCCAAACGGATGCCCTCCGAGCTTGCGCTTGAACTGGTGGAAATTCCGCTCAATACCCGTGGCAAGAACGCTGACGTCGCGCGCTTCATTCGTCAGGAAGGCGACGCGATGCTGGCCAAGGTTCAGCCGGGCGAGCGGATCGTCACGCTGGAGGTGCACGGAAAACCGTGGAGCACCGAGCAACTGGCGGTCGAACTCGATCGCTGGCGCCTGGATGCCCGCACGGTCAACCTGATGGTCGGCGGCCCCGAGGGGCTGGCGCCGGAAGTCTGTGCACGCAGCGAGCAACGCTGGTCGCTGTCGCCGTTGACCTTGCCGCACCCGTTGGTGCGTATCCTGATCGGCGAGCAGATGTATCGCGCCTGGACCGTTCTGTCCGGGCACCCTTATCACAAGTAGCATCGTTTTTATTGTGAATACGGCCTAAATGTCTCAACCGATCCGCCTAAAAGACCACGAGAAAGACGCACGCCTGGTGCGCGGCAGGGTCGTGTTCGGTGCTGTGGCGGTCGTGTTGCTGGTGTGCGTGCTGGTCGCTCGTTTGTATTTCCTGCAGGTCATTCAGTACGACTACCACTCGACCCTGTCTGAAAATAACCGGGTTCACGTTCAGCCGATTCCACCCAGCCGTGGCCTGATCTACGACCGCAACGGCGTGGTGGTAGCCGATAACCGGCCCAGTTTCAGCCTTTCTGTCACACGCGAGCGCTCCGGCGACTGGTCCGCTGTACTGGACACCATTGTCGAGATCCTGCAACTCACGCCTGACGACCGCATCATTTTCGAAAAGCGCATGAAGCAGGGGCGACGGCCGTTCGAGCCGGTGCCCGTCCTTTTTGAGCTGACTGAAGAGCAGATTGCGCTGATTGCGGTCAATCAGTTCCGCCTCCCGGGCGTCGAGGTGGTGGCGCAACTGGTTCGGCATTATCCGCAGGGGCCGCACTTCGCGCATTCGGTCGGTTACATGGGCCGGATCAACGAGAAAGAGCTCAAGAGCCTCGATCCGGTCAACTACAGCGGCACCCACCACATCGGCAAGACCGGCATCGAGCGTTTCTACGAGCCTGAGTTGCATGGTCAGGTGGGTTATGAAGAAGTCGAGACCAACGCCCGAGGCCGTGTATTGCGGGTGCTCAAACGCACCGATCCTATCCCCGGCAAGGACATTGTCCTGAGCCTGGACATCAATCTGCAGGAAGCCGCCGAGGCCGCGCTGGGCGGGCGTCGAGGTGCGGTCGTGGCGCTGGACCCGAAAACCGGTGAGGTGCTGGCGATGGTCAGCGCGCCGAGCTTCGACCCGAACCTGTTCGTGACCGGTATCAGCTTCAAGGCCTACGCCGAGTTGCGCGATTCCATCGACCGGCCGCTGTTCAACCGCATTCTGCGCGGCTTGTATCCGCCCGGTTCGACCATCAAGCCGGCGGTGGCCATTGCCGGGCTGGATGCCGGTGTCGTGACACCTGCTTCGCGGGTGTTCGATCCGGGCTTTTATCAGTTGCCCAATTACGACCACAAATACCGTAACTGGAACCGTACCGGTGACGGCTGGGTCGATCTGGACACCGCCATCATGCGCTCCAACGATACCTACTTCTACGATCTGGCCCACAAGCTGGGTATCGATCGGCTTTCCACCTATATGAACAAGTTCGGCATCGGCCAGAAGGTCTCGCTGGACATGTTCGAAGAGTCCGCAGGCCTGATGCCGTCGCGGGACTGGAAACGCGCCACTCGCAGGCAAGCCTGGTTCCCCGGCGAGACGCTGATTCTGGGGATCGGCCAAGGCTATATGCAGGCCACACCGCTGCAACTGGCGCAGGCCACTGCGCTGGTGGCCAACAAAGGCGTGTGGAACCGGCCGCATCTGGCCAGAACCATTGAAGGCAAGCCGCCGGTGGACGAGAACCCGATGCCGGACATCATCCTGCGCGACCCGGCCAACTGGGCCAGGGTCAACCACGGCATGCAGGAAGTGATGCACGGCGCGCGCGGTACGGCGCGCAAGGCCGCCATCGGTGCGCAATACCGCATCGCCGGCAAAAGCGGCACGGCGCAGGTCGTGGCAATCAAGCAGGGCGAGAAGTACGACCGCACCAAGGTTCAGGAACGGCATCGTGACCACGCCCTGTTCGTCGGCTTCGCGCCTGCCGACAATCCAAAAATCGTTGTGGCAGTCATGGTGGAGAACGGCGAGTCCGGCTCCGGCGTGGCTGCTCCCGTGGTCCGTCAGGTGATGGATGCCTGGCTGCTCGACGAGAACGGCCAGCTCAAGCCTGAGTACGCCGGCTCCCTGAATCTGGAGGCTGCGGCCCGTGAAGAGTAATTTCGACCGCATCCTGTCCAGCGAAGATGTGATGCGCCGTCGCGCCACCTTCCTGCAGCGCATCCATATCGATGGTCCGCTGCTGATCCTGCTGCTGACGTTGGCGGCGGGTAGCCTGTTTGTCCTGTATTCGGCCAGCGGCAAGAACTGGGACCTGCTGATCAAGCAGGCCAGCTCGTTCGGCATCGGTCTGGTCGCCATGGTGGTCATCGCCCAGCTCGAGCCCCGTTTCATGGCCCGCTGGGTGCCGGTTCTGTATGTGCTCGGCGTGCTGTTGCTGGTGGTCGTGGACGTGATGGGCCATAACGCCATGGGCGCGACCCGCTGGATCAACATTCCCGGGGTCATTCGCTTCCAGCCCTCGGAATTTCTCAAGATCATCATGCCGGCGACCATTGCATGGTACTTGTCCAAGCGCACCTTGCCGCCGCACCTCAAGCATGTGGCCGTGAGCCTGGCGCTGATTGGCGTGCCGTTCATTCTGATCGTGCGTCAGCCGGACCTTGGCACGTCGTTGCTGATTCTGGCTTCGGGTGCATTTGTGCTGTTCATGGCCGGCCTGCGCTGGCGCTGGATCATCAGCGTGCTGGCCGCGGCCGTACCGGCGGCCGTCGCGATGTGGTTTTTCTTCATGCACGATTATCAGAAGCAGCGCGTGCTGACGTTCCTCGATCCTGAAAGTGATCCGCTGGGCACCGGCTGGAACATCATCCAGTCCAAGGCGGCCATCGGTTCGGGCGGCGTGTTTGGCAAGGGTTGGCTGCTGGGCACGCAGTCGCATCTGGACTTCCTGCCGGAAAGCCACACCGACTTTATCATTGCGGTACTGGGTGAAGAGTTCGGGCTGGTGGGGATCTGTGCGCTGCTGATCATCTATATGTTGCTGATCGGTCGCGGGCTGGTCATTACCGCTCAGGCGCAGACGCTGTTCGGTAAATTGCTCGCAGGCGCGCTGACCATGACGTTTTTTGTTTACGTTTTCGTCAACATCGGTATGGTCAGTGGCCTGCTGCCGGTTGTAGGTGTCCCGCTGCCCTTCATTAGTTACGGCGGAACTTCGCTCGTGACCCTACTGTCAGCGTTTGGGGTTTTGATGTCGATCCACACACATCGCAAATGGATCGCTCAGGTTTGATTAAGGTGAACAACTCAATGCAAGCAATGCGTAACTGGGCTCGATATGCTCCGGTGGTCGGCCTGGTGGGCATCCTTGGATCGGTGCAGGAGGCTTTGGCCGGGGATTACGAAGGCTCGCCCCAGGTAGCCGAGTTTGTCGGCGAAATGACCCGCGACCACGGCTTTGCCGGTGAGCAGTTGATGGCGCTGTTCCGTGAGGTCGAGCGCAAGCAGCCGATTCTCGATGCGATCTCCCGTCCTGCCGAGCGTGTCAAGCAATGGAAAGATTATCGGCCGATGTTCATGACCGACGCTCGCATCGCGCGCGGCGTGGATTTCTGGCGTCAGCACGAGGCCGCGCTGGCCCGTGCCGAGCAGGAATATGGCGTTCCGGCACAGATTATTGTGTCGATCATCGGCGTTGAAACCTTTTTTGGCCGCAATACCGGCAATTACCGGGTGATCGACGCATTGTCGACGCTGGGCTTCGATTACCCGCCCCGCGCGCCATTCTTTCGCAAGGAGTTGAGGGAATTCCTGCTCCTGGCACGTGAACAGCAGGTCGACCCGCTGACACTGAAGGGCTCCTACGCCGGAGCCATGGGGTTGCCGCAGTTCATGCCGAGCAGCTTTCGTGCTTACGCCGTGGACTTTGATGGCGACGGCCATATCAACATCTGGACCGATCCTGACGATGCAATTGGCAGCGTGGCCAGCTACTTCAAGCGCCATGGCTGGGTCGCCGGGCAGCAGGTCGTCAGTCGCGCGGATGCCCGAGGCGACCGCGTCGATGAAGGTTTGAGTCCTGCCCTTGATCCGGTGATGTCGGTCGGGGAGTTGCGAGGCCTGGGCTGGGCGAGTCATGATGCGCTGCGCGACGACCTGCCGGTGACAGCGTTTCGCCTGGAAGGCGACAATGGCCCGGAATACTGGATGGGTTTGAACAATTTTTACGTAATCACCCGTTATAACCGCAGTGTGATGTACGCCATGGCCGTGTATCAGCTGTCTGAATCGTTGGTTCAAGCTCGAGGCGTCAAGTAATGCGGGCATTGCCGATTCGTACATCATTGAAGTTACTGGGCTTTACAGGGCTGGCCCTGTTGGTCGCCAGTTGCTCGTCTCCTTCACGCACCACACAGCAGTCGCCCAAAGGCGGCGCGGTGGTGCGCTCCATGCCCGGGCTGGACATCAACCGTGCCCACAAGGACGGCGCGCCGTGGTGGGACGTGGATGTTTCACGCATCCCGGATGCCACGCCGACCCTGCACACCGGTCCCTACAAGGCCAACCCTTATACCGTGCTGGGCAAAACCTACTTTCCGATGAGTGAGTCCAAGCGCTATGTCGCTTCGGGCACCGCATCCTGGTACGGCACCAAGTTTCATGGTCAGAACACCGCCAATGGCGAGGTCTACGACCTGTATGGCATGAGCGCGGCACACAAGACCCTGCCGCTACCCAGCTACGTCAAAGTGACCAACCTGGACAACAACCGCACGGTGATTCTGCGGGTCAACGACCGCGGGCCGTTCTATTCCGATCGCATCATCGACCTGTCTTACGCGGCCGCCAAAAAACTCGGTTACGCCGAAAGCGGAACTGCGCGGGTCAAGGTCGAAGGTATCGATCCACAGGAATGGTGGGCCCAGCGCGGTCGTCCAGCGCCGCTGATGCTCAATCAGCCGCAAGTGATGGCCCAGGCCACACCGCCTGCGTTGAGCACGTCCACCGGGACGGTCGAGCAATACACGCCGCCGCCTCAGCAACACGCCGCTCCCGTTGTACCGGTTCAGGTTGACGCAAAAAAAAACGCTTCAGGACAAGCCGCTGGGCTATTTCTCCAGGTGGGAGCCTTCGCGAATCCGGACGCTGCGGAGCTCCTGAGATCGAAGCTGAGCGGGATGGTTCGAGCCCCGGTTTTCGTGAGCTCGATAGCACGCAATCAGCAAACGCTTTACCGCGTGAGGATGGGACCCGTCGGCACGCCGGGTGAAGCCCAGCAGTTGCAGGACAGCGTCCGGTCGGCCAACCTCGGCCAGCCAAGCGTCGTGACATCTGACCAGTAACGGATTTTTTGACAGTCGTCCTCCGGCAACAGTGGAGGATGAACGGCAGTCGCAGGCGGCGCGTATTCGCCATCAGGCAAGCGCCGCCGGTAACTGCCCCACGAGGTCGTGTGTCGAACAGACGACTTTGTCAGCCAGGGATGTAGCCTGGCGCCACGAGCCGTACCGAGGCGTATATGCTTCGCCGGTCTGTTCAGCTTTGCCCGCAAGGGCATGTTTGCCCATTAGCATTTTCGAGAGACGGATGAACATCACCACCTTTGCAAAACGTTTGTGCCTGCTTGTACCCCTGATAATCACTCCGGCTGCCTGGGCCGCAGAGCAGATGACACCGGCTGCGCCGCAACTGGCCGCCAAGTCTTATGTTCTGATGGATGCCACCAGTGGCAATGTCCTGGTCGAGAACAATGGTGATCAGCGTCTGGCTCCCGCGAGTCTGACCAAGCTGATGACCGCCTACATCGCGACTCTGGAAATCCGTCGTGGCCAGATCGGCGAGAACGATCCGGTGACCATCAGTGAAAATGCCTGGCGCACGGGCGGTTCGCGGATGTTCATCAAGGTCGGCAGCCAGGTGACCGTCAGCGACCTGCTGCACGGCATTATCATTCAGTCGGGTAACGACGCCAGCGTCGCGATCTCCGAGCACATCGCCGGCAGTGAAGATGCGTTCGCCGACATGATGAACAAGACAGCTGGCGATCTGGGCATGACCAACAGCCACTTCATGAACCCGACCGGTCTGCCGAACCCCGAGCACTACTCGTCGGCTCATGACATGGCGAAGCTGGCCCGCGCGATCATCCACGAAGACCCGGCTCACTACGCGATCTACTCGCAGAAAGAGTTCTTCTGGAACGGCATCAAACAGCCTAACCGCAACCTGTTGCTGTGGCGCGACAAGACCGTTGACGGTCTGAAAACCGGCCACACCGAAGAAGCAGGCTACTGCATGGTGTCGTCGGCCGTACGTGACGGCATGCGTCTGATTGCCGTGGTGTTCGGCACCAACAGCGAACAGGCTCGTGCCGCCGAGACCCAGAAGTTGCTGACCTATGGTTTCCGTTTCTTCGAAACCCAGAACTTCTACCAGAAAGGCACTGAGCTGGCCCAGGCTCCGGTCTGGAAAGGCACTGTGCGTCAGGTCAAGGCCGGTCTGGCTGACGATCTGAGCATGACCATGCCAAAAGGCGACATGAAAAAACTGTCGGCCAGCATGACCATGAACCCTCAGCTGGTTGCACCTATCGCCAAGGGCGATGTGATCGGCAAGGTTGAAGTGAAGATGGAAGACAAGGTGGTTCACACCGCTAATCTGATTGCGCTGGAGCCTGTCGAGGAAGGTGGCATTTTCCGCCGCGTGTGGGATAGCATCCGCCTGTTCTTCTACGGCTTGTTCAACTGACCTTATTAGTAATCAATGCCGACCTTCTCGCGGCCTGCTCATGATCTGAGCGGGCCGCGTGTCCGTCGTCACGGCTTGTGAGACCTTTACTGCCATGACCGATACCGACGTCAAGTCGCACAAAATCGAATTTCCCTGCGCCGACTATCCGATCAAAGTGATCGGTGACACCAGCGTTGGCTTCACGGATGCTGTGATCGAGGTCTTGAGCAAGCATGCCAAGATCGACATCAAGACGCTTGCCGAGCGTCAGAGCAGCAACGGCAAATACACCACCGTACAACTGCACATCGTCGCCACCGGCGAAGACCAGTTGCGCGATATCAATAGTGCTCTGCGCGCTACGGGTGTCGTGCACATGGTGCTCTGATGGGCGAGACCCTGGGCTTTCGTGATCTGGGTCTGATCGATTACGAAACCGCCTGGCACGCCATGCAACGTTTTACCGACGGTCGCGGCAAGGATGCCGCGGACGAAGTCTGGCTGGTGCAACATCCTCCTGTATTTACCCAGGGCCAGTCTGGCAAGGCCGAACATTTGCTGTTGCCGGGCAATATTCCTGTCGTACAGGTCGATCGTGGCGGCCAAGTGACTTATCATGGCCCCGGTCAACTGGTGGTCTACCTGATGCTGGATGTCAGGCGCCGCGGTTTCGGCGTGCGCGATCTGGTGACCCGGATTGAAAACACGCTCATCGCCCTGCTGGACAGTTACGGGGTGGCGGCGGCCGCCAAGGCGGATGCCCCTGGCGTTTACGTCGACGGGGCCAAGATCGCGTCGCTGGGTCTGCGCATTCGCAATGGTTGCTCGTTTCATGGTCTGGCGCTGAACGTCGACATGGACCTTGAGCCGTTCCGCCGGATCAACCCGTGTGGCTACGCCGGGCTGGCAATGACCCAACTGTGCGATCACGCAGAGCAGATAGAATTTTCCGAGGTAAGTGCCCGACTGCGCGCGCAGCTCGTCAGACACCTCGACTACGCTGAGCAGGCGACCCTAACGGGCGGAATAAACGAATATGACTGACACCGTGCAAACCTTGATCCCGGCGCTCGACGTATCCGAGCGCGTGGCCCGTCCGAAAGTCGAAGCCGGCGTGAAGCTGCGCGGTGCGGAGAAGGTTGCGCGCATCCCGGTGAAGATCATTCCGACCGTCGATCTGCCGAAGAAGCCTGACTGGATTCGCGTCCGTATTCCGGTCTCCCCGGAAGTCGACCGCATCAAGCAATTGCTGCGCAAGCACAAGCTGCACAGCGTCTGCGAAGAAGCCTCCTGCCCGAACCTGGGCGAGTGCTTCTCCGGCGGTACCGCGACCTTCATGATCATGGGCGACATCTGTACCCGTCGCTGCCCGTTCTGCGATGTGGGTCATGGTCGTCCGAAGGCGCTGGATACCGATGAGCCGATGAATCTGGCTGTCGCGATTGCCGACCTGCGTCTGAAATACGTCGTGATCACCTCGGTTGACCGTGACGACTTGCGTGACGGTGGTGCTCAGCACTTTGCGGACTGCATCCGCGAAATCCGTCGTTTGTCGCCGGGCGTGCAGCTCGAAACGCTGGTGCCGGATTACCGTGGCCGAATGGACGTGGCGCTGGAAATCACTGCGGCCGAACCACCGGATGTGTTCAACCACAACCTGGAAACCGTGCCACGTCTGTACAAGGCGGCGCGTCCGGGTTCGGACTACCAGTGGTCGCTGACCCTGCTGCAGCGCTTCAAGCAGATGGTCCCTCACGTACCGACCAAATCCGGCCTGATGCTGGGCTTGGGTGAGACCGATGAGGAAGTGATCGAAGTCATGCAGCGCATGCGCGAGCACGACATCGACATGCTGACGTTGGGTCAGTACCTGCAGCCGTCGCGCAATCACTTGCCGGTACAGCGCTTTGTGCACCCGGACGTGTTCGCCTGGTTCGCCGAAGAAGGTTACAAGATGGGCTTCAAGAACGTCGCTTCCGGCCCGCTTGTACGTTCGTCGTACCACGCTGATGAGCAGGCCAAGATCGCCAAATCGATGCTTTGACGTCTTGCGGCAATACAAAACGGGCCAGGTAGTGATACCTGGCCCGTTTTTTTATTCCGGTATTATCGAGTGTGCCTGCAATCCTGAGCGCTTGAATGGGCCTCAGGCAGATCTATGCAAGGCAGCGTAAGCGGTGACGTGCCTAAGCGTTTTGTCGCATTCTCAAGGCTTGCGCAGGTTGTTCAGCAACTCATGTGTCGGATAACCATCGGCGGGCCAGCCGAATGACTGCTGTGCGCTGCGGATAGCCTTGCGCGTATTGGCGCCGATAATGCCGTCTGGCGCGCCTGCGTCGTACTGACGGGCCGAGAGCAGTGTTTGCAGTTCGATGCGCTCAGAACGGCTTAGCGGCAGGTCTCCGCGTGGCCAACTGCCCACGACATAACCCGCGCCCTTGAAACGGTCGGACAACAGGCTGATTGCCAGCGCATAGGACGTCGAGTTGTTGTACTTGAGGATCGCGCGGAAGTTATCCAGCACCAGAAATGCCGGGCCACGATAACCGGCAGGCAATAGCAGCGCCGCTTGCTGTTGGCTGGCGGCGACCGGGATTGCTGAACCGTCAGGCTGTTTCAAACCTAATTGCTGCCACTCGGCCAGGCTCTTGCGTGTGGTCGAGTCAGCCAGCGCGTAGTCGAAGCCCGAACTCAGGACCACTTCAAAGCCCCACGGCTGACCCCGCTGCCACCCCGAGCTTTGCAGATAGTGGGCTGTAGACGCCAGGGCGTCGGCAGGGGTATTCCAGATGTCGCGGCGGCCATCGCCATCGAAATCGACGGCATGGGTGTTGTAGGTGGTCGGAATGAATTGCGTCTGACCCATGGCACCCGCCCAGGAGCCCAGCATCTTGTCTGGCGTGATATCACCGTGCTGCAGGATTTCCAGCGCTGCGAGCAACTGGCTTTGCGCAAAGCCAGGGCGACGACCTTCGTAGGCCAGCGTCGCCAGCGAGCGGATGACCGACTGTGAACCCTGGAACTGGCCGAAGTTACTTTCCATGCCCCACACCGCGACCAGCGCCTGACGATCGACGCCGTATTGCTGTTCGATCTTTTGCAGGTCATCCGCGTATTGCGAAAGCAGGGCCTGGCCCTTGCGCACGCGGGCGGCAGAAATTGCGCCATCCAGGTATTCCCACACCGGGCGGCTGAACTCAGGCTGGCTGCGGTCGGCCTTGACCACGCTCATGTCTGGGGTCACGCCGGCAAACGCCTGGTCGAAAACATCAGCGCGAATCCCTGCCTTGAGGGCCTGGGCGCGAAAGCCGGCTTGCCATTCAGCGAAGCTCACGGCGGGCTGAATGGTCAACGAATCATCCACAACCAGTGCGGGCGTTGGCGCTACGGCCGGAGGGGCGGTCTGGGCTTTGCTGGCTTGCAGAGGAGTTGCATCGGCTGCAGTAGGTTTTTCTGCGCAAGCTACCAAGGCAATAAGGCTGGAGGCGGCGATGAGTTGGCGCAACTGCGGGCGATAGGTAAAACAAGAAGGCATGCTTGAGTCCAATGGTATTACCGTTAGATGCAGACCATAACACGGCCAAGGCGTTGAAAGCGCCCCGCACATGCTGCCCGGTTCAGGCGGCCATAATGCAAGAAGCCTCCCAGCTTTTAGACTGGAAGGCTTCGCGGCGGTAGCTGCCTTTGCCTTTGGAGGGACGTTCCTGTCGGCTGCGGAACAAAGGCTGGGCGATGATGGATTTGGCCTTGTTCGGCCGTTTTGGCTTGCTCATGGCGGGGTGCTCCTTGGCGGGGTATCGGTTGCGCTGTGAATGATCGGGCAGCGCGGGGCAGCTGTCCAATAGTCGTGCGCTATAGCGGTTGATATGAGCTGAGTCTTCAGATGCCATGTCGCCTGATGGGGTGTGTTAAAAAACAAACTGACCAAAGAGGGCCATCATCAGGACCACCAGGACCGCGAGCCCGGTTCCGACAGCCCATTGTGCTGGCGCCGTTTCCGAGAACCACGAACCGGGCAAGGGATATTTGCCTCGCGTCACGAGTTTCACGATTGGCCAGCCGATGGGATAGCAGATCGCTGTCAAGACTACTTCCAGCAGTGCTTCCAAATCAGGCTTACTCCGCTGGTAAAGGCAGCCGTTGTCCGGCCATCAACAGCGCCAGCCGACTCAGGCTGCTCCACGGCGAACCCGCAGCCTGACCTTTGATCTGCGCATCGATGCGTTGCGCATCCATGAGCAACTGGCTCCAGCGTTTGGCCGAGAGGCGTTGCAGGGCCTTGCTCATCAACGGTTTGCGTTTGTCCCACACGGGTGGGCGCGCCGAGCTGAAGATTTTGTCCAGTGGCACGCCCTGGCTGAATTGCAGCGACATGTTGGCCAGCGCGCGCAGTTCACGGGTCAGCGCCCAGAGAATGACAGGGGTTTCGACCCCTTCGCCGCGAAGTCCCTCCAACATGCGCAGGGCGTGTGCCGCTTCGCCGTTGAGCACGGCGTCGGTCAGGCCGAATACATCGAAACGTGCGCTATCGGCCACGGCAGCCTGCACGGTTTCGACCGTGATCTGTCCGTCTTCGGCCATCAGCTTGAGTTTTTCGATTTCCTGCGCGGCGGCCAGCAGGTTGCCCTCGACGCGAGCGGCGATCAGTTCGACTGCATCCTGGGTCGCGGCCAGACCTGCCTGCGAAAGACGCTGACGAATCCATTGCGGCAACTGACCGATGTCCACCGGCCAAATCTGCACAAATTGAGTGTGCGCGCCTTCGACCAGCGCCTTGCCCCACTTGGTTTTCTGCGCGCTGCCGTCAAGCTTGGGCAGGCTGATCAGCAGCAGCGTGTCCTCGGCGGGGCGGGCGCAATATTCCATCAACGCAGCAGCGCCCTTGTCGCCAGGTTTGCCGGAGGGTAGACGCAGTTCCAGAAGGCGACGCTCGGCGAACAGCGACATGCTGGCACCGGCCTGCAGGAGCGTGCCCCAGTCAAAGCTGGCATCGGCACTGAACACCTGACGTTCGTCGAAACCTTGCTGGCGAGCAGCGGCACGAATGGCGTCGGCGGCCTCCTGGCAAAGCAGGGGGTCGTCGCCGCTGATCACATACACAGGCGCGAGCGCACCTTGCAGGTGTTTACCGAGTTGGGCGGGGGCGAGTTTCATCGTTCAGAGAATGCCGGGGCCAGGCGGGCTGGCCCCGAACACTTAGCGGCTCGGAATTTCGACAGGCGACTGCTGAGGCGTTTCGTCACGGATGCGTTGAGCTGCTTCCAGTGCATCGGCTTCAGCCTTGGCTTGTGCGTCAGCCTTGGCCTGCAGTTCATCCAGACGGCCTGGCGTCAGCTGTTGCAGGCGCGAGAGCATTTTCTGGATCAGCTCGTTGCGCATTTCCTGACGAACCTGAGCCGCTTCCTGATCGGAGCCTGTCAGGTTGTTGCCATCGTGTACGTAGGAGCGATCAACGCTGACCTTGTCGCCCAGCAGGAAACGGTCTTTCTCACCGCGCATTTCATAATTGAGCGTGGTGGTGAGCTGGTACTCGGCAGAGCGGCCTGAGCCCGAGAAGCTCGCGGTACGCTGGGTTTCTGCTTCATTGACCAGGACCAGCTTGTAAGGCGCACCAGTGTAGACCTTAACGCCCGAGCTTTTCAGCAGGCGGTCGAGCTGGGTGACGGTTTCGCCATAGGCATTGCGAGCGCTGACATCCAGTTCCGTGATGGCCAGTTCGGTGGTGCCGGTGCCACGCAGCTGGAAGCCACAGGCACTCAAGAGAACGGCCAGGCCCATCACCAGCAAATTGCGTTTGATCATCTTGTTGCTCCCCTTGAATCCGTGTGGGCCGACTTCGCGGCCCTTGGCAATATGTTCAGCGCCCGTCACAGGACGGGCGCCTGATCCAGTCAGCTTGCGACGATGTTGACCAGCTTGCCTGGTACGACGATCACTTTGCGGATCGTCAGGCCATCGGTGAAGCGCAGTACGTTTTCGTTGACCCGCGCCGCCGCTTCGACGTCTTCGCGGCTGGCGCTGGCTGGCATTTCGATATGCCCGCGCAGCTTGCCGTTGACCTGAATTACCAGCTGCAGGCTGTCCTGCACCAGTGCGCTTTCATCCAGCACTGGCCAACCCGCGTCGATCACCGCAACGTCGTGGCCCAGTTGCTTCCACAGCTCATGGCTGATGTGCGGCGTGATCGGTGCGAGCAGCAGGGCGACGGTTTCCAGTCCTTCCTGAAGCAGTGCACGATCCTGAGCTGTCGCTTGCGCTGCTTTTTCCAGGACGTTCATCAGCGTCATCACTTGCGCGATGGCCGTGTTGAATTTCTGGTTCTGGCCAATATCCTGGCTCGCCTGCTTGATCGCCTGATGGATCGAACGGCGGATGGCTTTCTGTTCATCGCTGAGTGCCGCCAGATCCGGCTTGCCTGCAACGCCCTGGCCAACATGGGCCTGCGCCAGACGCCAGACGCGACGCAGGAAACGGTGCGAGCCCTCGACGCCGGAGTCTGACCATTCCAGGCTCGTGTCTGGCGGAGACGCGAACATCATGAACAGGCGGCAAGTGTCTGCGCCGTACTGGTCGATCATGGTCTGTGGGTCGATGCCGTTTTTCTTCGACTTCGACATTTTCTCGGTGCCGCCGATTTCAACCGGCAGACCGTCGCTGGTCAGCCTGGCGCTGATGACCTTGGCCTTTGCGTCACGCTCAAGCGTGACGTCAGCAGGGTTGATCCAGGTCTTCTTGCCGCTGGCTTCCATACGGAAATAGGTTTCAGCGTTGACCATGCCTTGGGTCAGCAGGTTCTTGAACGGCTCGTTGGACGTGACCAGACCTTCATCGCGCATCAGCTTGTGGAAGAAGCGTGCGTACAGCAGGTGCAGGATCGCGTGCTCGATACCGCCGATGTACTGGTCCACCGGCAGCCAGTGGTTGGCCGCGTTCGGCTCGACCAGGCCACCCTCGTAATGCGGGGAAGCATAGCGGGCGTAGTACCAGGACGATTCGACGAAAGTGTCCATCGTGTCGGTTTCACGCTTGGCCGGTGCACCGCATTTCGGGCAGTTGCACTCGTAGAACTCGGGCATGCGCGCCAGCGGCGAGCCAGCGCCGTCAGGCACGACGTCTTCCGGCAACACGACAGGCAGTTGATCTTCAGGCACCGGAACGTCACCGCAGGTGTCGCAATGCACGATCGGAATCGGGCAGCCCCAATAGCGTTGACGGCTGATGCCCCAGTCGCGCAGGCGGAACTGGGTACGGGACTGCCCCAGGCTTTTCTTGACCAGTGCGGCTTCCATGGCGTCGAAAGCGGCGGTGAAGTCCAGGCCGTCGAACTCGCCCGAATTGATCAGCGTGCCGTGCTCGCCATAGGCTTCCTGCCAGGGTGCAGGGGTTTCGTCACCGGCGCTGGTGCGCACCACGGCCTTGATCGGCAGGTGGTACTTGGTGGCGAATTCGAAATCGCGTTCGTCGTGCGCCGGTACGGCCATGACCGCGCCGTCACCGTAGTGCATCAATACGTAGTTGGCGACCCAGACCGGCAGCTTCTCGCCCGTCAGCGGGTGCTCGACGAACAGTGACGTCGGCAGGCCTTTCTTTTCCTGGGTCGCAACGTCGGCTTCAGCAACGCTGCCGCCTTTGCATTCATCGATGAATGCTTGCAACTGGGCATCGTCCTTCGCCGCCAGGGTCGCCAGCGGATGCTCGGCAGCCACAGCCACATAGGTCGCGCCCATCAGCGTGTCGGGGCGGGTGGTGAAGACTTTCAGCGCGCCGGCTTCGCCGATGCTGGTCTGGTCGTACGGGAACTGCACTTCCATGCCACGGGATTTGCCGATCCAGTTGCGCTGCATGGTCTTGACCTGTTCAGGCCAGCCTGGGAGCTCGTCAAGGCTCTCCAGCAGCTCGTCCGCATAGGCAGTGATCTTGAAGTAGTACATCGGGATTTCGCGCTTCTCGATCAGCGCGCCCGAACGCCAGCCACGGCCGTCGATGACCTGCTCGTTGGCCAGGACGGTCTGGTCGACCGGGTCCCAGTTCACGGTGCCGTTCTTGCGGTAGATCACGCCTTTTTCGAACAGGCGAGTGAACAGCCATTGTTCCCAGCGATAGTAGTCAGGCTTGCAGGTGGTGATTTCACGCGACCAGTCGATGGCCAGACCCAGGCTCTTGAGCTGGGTCTTCATGTAGTCGATGTTTTCGTAGGTCCACTTGGCCGGCGCGACATTGTTGTCGATGGCGGCGTTTTCAGCGGGCATGCCGAAAGCGTCCCAGCCCAGTGGCTGCAGGACATTCTTGCCCAGCATGCGCTGGTAACGGGAGATCACGTCACCGATGGTGTAGTTGCGCACATGGCCCATGTGCAGCTTGCCGCTGGGGTAAGGGAACATCGACAGGCAGTAGTAGGTTTCCTTGCCTGGCTGTTCACTGACTTCAAAAGACTTTTGCTCTTCCCAGAAGGTCTGGGCGGCGGCTTCGATTTCGCGGGGCTGATAGAGTTCGTGCATGGCTACTTTTGACTAAAGATTAGTGACCCTTGACCTCTTCATTGCTTCGCCGAGTCAGGTCTGCATCGCTTGCCGGACAATTGCAACTGTCTGTGCGGTGCGTACGGGCTCAAGAGCGCGGAAGTGGAATGACAGGAAGCGTCGTAGCATACATGAGCGCCGTCTATCGAGGGAAACCCTGATTGCTTTGTACGCCTCTCAAAGCCCGCACGAGGGCGCTCTCTGGCCGTTGGTCGCCGTTTTCTGCTGGTTCCGGCAGCAGCGCTAAGCTGAGGGTCGAGGGTATGTTCTATCTTCGATGAGGTGAACGGATGACAGAGTTGCAGCACACAGTAAGCACTTCTGAGCTGTATGAACGTTTGATTGATCGTCTTGGGCTTGCACTTGAAACGGCAAGTACTGCGGTTCGGCTCCGAAACGAGTCGCCTGCCGTACTTGAGCTCAAAGGGTTGAGCAGTGCGGAGTTCGAATTGATCGAGGCCTACCTTGAGAAAGGTGTGATGGCGGCAAGCGGGGCTGTTAAGGGCAAGTCAAAGGGCAGTTTCACCGCACTACCGGAGCAGACCAGTCCGGCCAGGGCGCCTAAACAATCAGCCACTATCATCTGGCTGAAAGACAGACGGCGCGCCCGGTCCTCGATCAGGTCAGGCCGCAATAACTGATACGACCTTCAGGCGTTATCCCGGCAGGCTTCGGGCCTGCTTCATAAGCATTGTTGCTTAGCTTCAAACATTCTAGGCTTCGGGCATCTCTGGAGATGTCCGATGCCTTTGCGTTACCTGCTCAAAACCCTTCTGCTACCGCCCGGTATTCTTTTTCTGTTGCTGATTGCGGCCTGGTGGCTGCGCCGTTCGCGCCCGCGTCTGGCCGCTCTTTGTTTCCTGACGGGCCTGGGCGGGCTGTGGCTGATGAGCCTGCCGGTGGCGGTGGAGTGGGCGGCGGGCAAAATGGAGCAGGTCGCGCCTTTGCCACAGTCTCAATGGGCGGACCTTGCGCAGCAGGCCGATGCGATTGTGGTGTTGGGCAGCGGGCGCGAGCGCAACTCGCCGACCTGGGGTGGCGACGTGCCGACAGGCATCGGTCTGGAGCGACTTCGGCTGACGGCGCGCCTGTCCAGGGCATCCGGGCTGCCTGTGCTGACCACAGGCGGTCTGCACTATGACGAGCCGCCCAGCGAAGCCGCCATCATGGCCCAATCGCTGCAGGATGATTTTGGCGTTGCGGTGCGTTGGCAGGAAGGCCTGAGCCGAACCACCTGGGAAAACGCCACGCTGAGCGCAGGTCTTCTGCAGCCGCAGGGCATCAGGCGCATCGTGCTCGTGACGCAGGCCTGGCACATGCCGAGGGCGCGCTGGAGCTTCGAAAAGGCAGGTTTTACGGTGGTGCCAGCACCCGTAGGATTTCTGGGTGTGGATAACGCCCGGCCGTTTAGTGGCTGGCTGCCGGAAAGTCGCGTCTTCACGCAGAGCGGTGTGTTGCTCAACGAAGCGATCGGCTCGCTGGTTTATCCGTGGATCTATCCTTAGGCTCTGAACCTAAAGTCGGCGAGCGCAGCCCGTTTGCGTAAAGAGCCTGGGCAACGACCTTGAGTGGCCGTCGCCTGAGGGGCTGATCAGACAGTCTTGGCAATACGCGCCGCCAGCAACGCCCAGCCGAACAGAAGCAGGCAGACAATCGCCAGGGGCCAGGAACGCCAGTGCAGATAAGGCGTGAGTCCCTGCATCGGCACCACATCGCCGTACAGCACACCACGCTCGAACTGCGGGATTTGCACTGTGATCCTGCCGAACGGGTCGATGAGTCCGGTAACACCATTGTTAGTGGCGCGGATCATCCAGCGTCCGGCTTCCAGAGCGCGCATCTGGGCCATTTGCAAATGCTGCAACGGGCCGATCGAGGTGCCGAACCAGGTGTCATTGCTGACCGTGAGCAGCAGGTCGCTCTTGGCTGACAGGCCAGCGGCGAACTCGGGATAGACCACTTCGTAGCAGATGAACGGCGCGATGTGATAACCCTTGGCTTGCAGCAGTGCCTGATCATCCGGACCACGGGCGAAGTCGGACATCGGCAGATCGAAGAACGCGATCAACCCACGCAACACGTCCTGCAGCGGCACGTATTCGCCGAACGGAACGAGCTTCTGCTTGTAATAAGTGCCATCACCCTGGCCGGTCACGGTAATGCCGTTGTAGTAACGGTATTCGCCGCGTCCGGTCAATTCACGCACCGGTACGCCAGTGATCAGTGCTGCGTTGCGGTCGGCCGCGAACTTGCCCATCATCGACAGGTAGCCTTCTGCGCTTTCCTTGAGGACCGGCACTGCGGTTTCCGGCCAGACGATCAGGTCGGCCTGCTGCGATCTGAAGGTCATGTCGCGATACAGCGCCAACTGGTCGTTCAGCTTCTGCGGGTCCCACTTCATGCTCTGTTCGATGTTGCCCTGCATGGCGACCACTTTCAGTGGTTTGCCGGACGGCGCTGTCCAGGCGTAACCCTTCAGTGCCAGCCCGGCGATCCAGGGTGCAAGCAACAGCAGCACCCCGGCTGCGAGAAATGACTTGCGCGCCCGCAAGCGGTGCAGGTTGCACAACAATGCAGCGGTCAGTCCCAGCGCAAAGGAGATCAGCCAGACGCCGCCGACCGGCGCCAGGCCCGCCAGTGGTCCGTCGAGCTGACTGTATCCGGAGTACAGCCACGGGAAACCCGTGAGAAACCAGCCGCGAAACGCTTCCTGGCCCAGCCACAGTGCCGCAAAAGCGAGGGCGTCAGCCAGCGGCGCTTCATTGCGCCTCAGCCAGCGCGCCCACACCCAGGCGGGGAGGGCGAAGAACAGCGCGATGGCGGCGATGAATGCCAACATCAACAGTCCCGCCAGCAGCACCGAAGCGCCGCCGTAGGTGTGGATGCTCACATAGATCCAGCTGGTGCCTGCGCCGAACAGGCCGAAGCCATAGCACCAGCCGCGCCCGAAGGCCTGGCGCGGGCTCAGCTCGCGCAGCCCGAGATAGAAGACCGCGACCGCGATCAGAATCAGCGGCCAGATATCGAACGGCGCCAATGCCAGGGTCGTGATCCCGCCGGCGACGACGGCCAGCAGGTTGCCGGGCCAGCCGGGACGCGTTATCCAGCGCATGTAGATTCCTTAAAGCGGCAGCAGAGTGGTTACGGGCGTGAGATCGGGCTCAGGCGCAGCAAGTGGATGCGGCGGCTGTCTGCGCTCAGGATGCGGAAACGATAGGCACCGATTTCGGTGATTTCGTTGCGCTTGGGCAGATGGCCGAAAGCATTCATCACAAGGCCGCCGACGGTGTCGAACTCATCGTCGGAGAACGCGCTGTCGAAGAATTCGTTGAAGCTTTCGACCGGCGTCAGGGCCTTTACCAGAAAGTCGCCGCTGGGCAGCGGCTTGATGAAGCTGTCTTCCTCGACGTCATGCTCGTCCTCGATGTCGCCGACGATCTGTTCCAGCACGTCTTCAATCGTCACCAGACCCGCCACGCCGCCGTATTCGTCAATGACGATGGCCATGTGGTTGTGGTTGGCGCGGAACTCGCGCAGCAGCACGTTCAGGCGCTTGGACTCGGGCACGAAGGTCGCCGGGCGCAGCAGCTTCTTCACGTCGTCGCTGTCGCCGTCAGGCTTGAGGATCAGCGGCAGCAGATCCTTGGCCAGCAGCACGCCGAGCACGTCGTCGTGGCTCTCGCCGATCACCGGATAGCGCGAGTGCGCAGCGTCGATGACAGCGGGGAGGAATTCGCGGGGTGTCTGGGTCGCCTTGATGCTGATCATCTGCGAGCGCGGCACCATGATGTCGCGTACTTGCAGGTCGGCAACCTGTATGGCGCCTTCGACGATGGCCAGCGCTTCGCTGTCCAGCAGTTTGTTCTGGTGGGCTTCGCGCAGCAGCTCAAGCAGCTCCTGGCGGTTTTTCGGCTCATGGACAAAAGCCTGGGTCAGTTTACCCAGCCATGACTTTTGTCCGTTGCTCGATCGGTCTTCGCTCATAGCCCTTACTCGTGGTCCTTGCTTGGTGTATCTGAATGTTGAGGTTCGGTGTCGTCGTCGGCATAAGGGTCGGGGTAGCCCAACTCTTCAAGCAACGTTCGTTCCAGCGCTTCCATCTCTTCGGCTTCTTCATCGTCGATGTGGTCAAAGCCGAGCAGATGAAGGCACCCATGTATCACCATGTGCGCCCAATGGGCGTCAACGGCCTTGCCTTGTTCAGCCGCTTCGCGGTTCACCACCGGTACGCAGATGACCAGGTCGCCCAGCAGCGGGATGTCCAGCATGTCGTCTGGCACATCCGCTGGAAAGGACAACACGTTGGTGGCGTAGTCCTTGTGCCGCCAGGTGTGATTGAGTTCACGTCCTTCGACTTCGTCGACCAGTCTGATGGTCAATTCGGAGTCGGCACTGCGCGCGCGCAGGCCCATTTCACACCAGAGGCGGAATTGGGCTTCGGTTGGCGCAGGGGTCTGACTGGCAACTTGCAGGTCCAGCTCAAGCATCGCGGTTCTTGTCCCGTGAGTAACTGTTGCTGTTCGACGAGCCATCGCTCAAACGATCATCGAAACGCTCATAGGCTTCCACAATGCGCTGCACCAATGGGTGACGAACCACGTCCTTGGGCTTGAAGTGCGTGAAACTGATGCCTGGCACGTCCTTGAGCACGTCGATGACATGCGTCAGGCCGGACTTGGTGCCCTTGGGCAGGTCGACCTGAGTGATGTCGCCGGTGATCACGGCGGTGGAGCCAAAGCCAATACGGGTCAGGAACATCTTCATCTGCTCGACGGTGGTGTTCTGACTTTCGTCGAGAATGATGAAGCTGTTATTAAGGGTGCGTCCGCGCATGTACGCCAGCGGTGCCACCTCGATGACCTGCTTCTCGATCAGCTTGGCCACGACCTCGAAGCCGAGCATCTCGTAGAGCGCGTCGTAGAGCGGTCGCAGGTACGGGTCGATCTTCTGCGCCAGGTCGCCGGGCAGGAAGCCCAGTTTTTCACCCGCTTCGACTGCCGGGCGCACCAGCAGGATGCGACGGATCTGCTCGCGTTCCAGGGCATCCACCGCACAGGCAACCGCCAGGTACGTCTTGCCGGTACCCGCAGGGCCAATGCCGAAGTTGATGTCGTTGCCGAGGATCTCTTTGACGTAACGCTGCTGATTGATGCCGCGCGGGCGAATCATGCCCTTCTTGGTGCGCAGCGCAACGCCGACTTCGGCGGCAGGGTGGTTGTCCAGCCCGTCGACGCCTGATTCCTGCAGGAACAGGTGAACCATGTCCGGCGTCAGGTCGGTACCCTTGGTTTCCCGGTACAGACGGCGCAACAGATGTTCGGCCGAGGTGGTTTGTTTAGTGTCGCCAATAAGCTCGAATTGATTGCCGCGATTGCGGATCTCGATCTCCAGGCGTTGTTCGATCAAGCGCAGATGCTCGTCGAGTTGCCCGCACAGGTTGGCGAAACGATGGGCCTCGAAGGGTTCGAGGGTAAAACGATGAGGTTCTATGGGTGCGTTCAAGGTCTTTTAATGGCCGTCCGGCGGCAATTGAGATGTATTGAAGAATACCCCTAGCGGTGGTCAGGCGAAAGCCTTGCCTTCTGCTTAGAGGATTCACCGTGCTCAATGGTAGGGACCGCACGGAAACGAATTCATTCGGCCATTCGTTTCCGTGTCGGGGCGCAAAGGTTATTGAAGCAGAGATCCGCGCAGGGAATGGGGTTGTGCATCATCAATATGTACATCGGCGAACTGCCCGATCAGCTTGGGGTTGTCACAGCGGAAATTGACGATCCGGTTGTTCTCGGTACGGCCCTGCAGCTCGCCAGGGTCCTTTTTGGAGTAATCGGTCACCAGAATACGCTGCGTGCTGCCGACCATCTGCCGGCTGATCTCGAAGCCCTGCTGATTGAGGCGATGCTGCAGCGCAGCCAGACGCTCCTTCTTCAAGGCTTCTGGCGTCTCGTCTTTGAGGTCGGCCGCCGGGGTGCCGGGACGCGGGCTGTAAATGAACGAGAACGAGAAGTCGAACCCGACGTCTTCGATCAGCTTCATGGTGTTGTCGAAGTCTTTCTCGGTTTCACCCGGGAAGCCGACGATGAAGTCGGAGCTGATGCAAATGCCCGGTACAGCCGCCTTGAGCTTGCGCAGCTTGGACTTGTATTCCAGCGTGGTGTGGTTGCGCTTCATGGCCGCCAGGATACGGTCCGAGCCCGACTGCACCGGCAAGTGCAGGTGCTTGACCAGCTCCGGCACTTCGGCGTGGGCCTGGATCAGGCTGTCGGAGAACTCCAGCGGGTGCGAGGTGGTGTAGCGAATACGATCAATGCCATCGACGGCTGCCACCACGCGTATCAGGTCGGCCAGATCCGCGACACGTCCATCGTGCATGGCGCCGCGATAGCCATTGACGTTCTGGCCCAGTAGCGTGATTTCACGCACGCCATGTTCGGCCAGGTGAATGACTTCGGTCAGGACGTCATCGAACGGCCGGCTGACCTCTTCGCCGCGTGTATAAGGCACAACGCAGAAGGTGCAGTACTTGCTGCAACCTTCCATCACCGACACGTAAGCGCTAGGGCCATCGACACGAGGCTCGGGCAAATGGTCGAATTTTTCGATTTCCGGGAACGAGACGTCGACCTGCGGCAAGCGCGTGATGCGTGCGGCGTCGATCATTTCCGGCAAACGGTGCAGGGTCTGCGGGCCGAAGACCACGTCCACGTAGGGCGCGCGGTCGCGGATGGCCGCGCCTTCCTGACTGGCCACGCAGCCGCCGACGGCAATCACCATTTCCGGGTTGGCCAGTTTCAGTTCGCGCCAGCGACCCAGTTGGGAATAGACCCGGTCCTGGGCGCGTTCGCGAATCGAGCAGGTGTTGAGCAGGATCACGTCGGCGTCTTCCGCGCGGGCGGTGACTTCCAGGGCCTGATGTTCGCCCAGCAGGTCGACCATGCGCGAGCTGTCGTACTCGTTCATCTGGCAACCGTGGGTTTCGATATAAAGCTTCTTGGCCATTCGTGATCATCAGCTGATTCAAAGAACCGCGCATTATAGGGGCGAAGTGCTTGGGTTCCTAGGGGCGATCCGACGGGCATGCTATAGTGCGTGCCCCTTTTTCATCCGCGAATCGTTACCTGCCAACCATGACCAAACGCGAAGCTCCAATCTACAAGGTGATTTTCCTCAACCAGGGCCAGGTGTTCGAGATGTACGCCAAGCAGATCTATCAAAGCGATCTGTGGGGGTTTCTGGAAGTGGAAGAATTCGTCTTCGGCGAGCGAACGACCGTCGTGGTGGACCCGAGCGAAGAAAAGCTCAAGGCCCAGTTCGAAGGCGTAGTGCGCAGTTTTGTGCCGATGCATTCGATCGTGCGCATCGATGAAGTCGAGCGCATGGGCACGCCGAAAATCAGTGAAGCGCGGGGCGTGAGCAACGTGATGCCGTTTCCCATGCCGATGCCGGAAAAATAGCAGGAAGGAAGTTGAAACTATTGCCCTGCGGACACGCGATCAGGGCAATGGAGAGAAGGGACTGCGCCCTTCGGCTGTTTGCAGTTCCATGAGGTATTTGCGGAATATCTGGCCCAGCACCTGAGTGGCGACTTCAAGTTCGTCGCGCTTCATTTTGGCCGAGACTTCATCCGCTGCATCCAGTGCTTCTTCCGAACCATTGACCGCAGCCATCTTCAGCACGATATACGCCTGAATATTATTGGCCTGTACGCCTTCGCCGCGACTGAACATCAAACCCAGCTGATATTGCGCCTGCGCATGACCCTGCAACGAAGCCTGCTCGAAATAACCGAGGGCCTTGGGCAGATCGCGAGGTGCACTCTTGCCTTCGTAATAGAACTCACCCAACTCGTATTGTGCCTGCGCATCCCCGGACTCAGCTGCCTGCTGACAGGCCGACAGCGCAGCGGGCAGGTTCTCCGGCTGCGTATTGAGGGTGCAGCGACCTACCGCTGGGATCAACAACGAGTTGCTGCCGGCATTAGCCAGCAGGGGATAGACAAGCAACAGGCAGCCCAATGCAAGGGTGCGGCCGGTGCGGTTCATGGAAATCGACTTACCTCTGAAAAAGGTGCGGGCGTACCCGACCAGCTAAACGTGCTGGCTGCGCATTATGAAATAAGCAGAGCCAACCTTACAAAGTCTTTACGGATTTTCTGCTGCACGGCCTGTAAAAAAGTCCGTTCACAAGGTAAAGACCCTTGAGCAAGACAATCGCTTCCCATGTTCACATCAATTGATCACGTCAATGGTATTGCAGTGTAGAAGCTAATTGGAGCGACAACGTTCCGTTTATTTCAAGAAGTTGACGCGTACAGGTCAGACCTCACCTGCACGCGTCATCACCTTCGGCTTATTTAAGTGCCGCGAAGGCTTTCTCGGCCGCATCCAGCGTCAGCTGCAACTCGGCGTCGCCATGCGCGATGGAGGTAAAGCCAGCTTCGAATGCGCTGGGCGCCAGGTACACGCCGCCTTCGAGCATCAGATGGAAGAACCGCTTGAAACGGTCGGCGTCGCTGGTCATCACGTCCTGGAACGTAACGATTTCCTTGGCGTCGCTGAAGTACAGGCCGAACATGCCGCCCGCCTGGGTCGTTACGAATGCGATGCCCGCGGCATCGGCACGTTGCTGCAGGCCTTCGAGCAGACGACGGGTGTAGTCGCTCAGTTCATCGTGAAAGCCCGGACGGCTGATCAGGCGCAGGGTGGTCAGGCCAGCGGCCATCGCCAGCGGGTTTCCTGACAGCGTGCCTGCCTGATAGACCGGGCCGAGCGGGGCGATGTGCGACATGATTTCGCGTTTGCCACCGAAGCAGCCGACCGGCATGCCGCCACCGATGATCTTGCCGAAGGTGCTCAGGTCCGGCGTTACGCCGTAGTAAGCCTGAGCGCCGCCGAGCGCCACGCGGAAACCGGTCATGACCTCGTCGAAAATCAGCACCACGCCGTGTTCGTCACACAGCTCGCGCAAGCCTTGCAGGTAGCCCGGCGCTGGCGGAACGCAGTTCATGTTGCCGGCCACCGGCTCGACGATGATGCACGCCACTTCCTGGCCTACCTGGGCGAGCATTTCACGCACCGCTTCCAGGTCGTTGAACGGCACGGTCAAGGTGTGTTTGGCGAACGCTGCCGGTA
Source organism: Pseudomonas triticifolii (assembly GCF_014358015.1). Lineage (GTDB taxonomy): Bacteria > Pseudomonadota > Gammaproteobacteria > Pseudomonadales > Pseudomonadaceae > Aquipseudomonas > Aquipseudomonas triticifolii. Next base: position 34,505 of record NZ_JACONV010000018.1, read on the forward strand.
CGCCAGGCGAACTCGGCACGCCCAGGGTCAGCGCGCCGGAACCGGCCTTGACCAGCAGGCTGTCGGAATGACCGTGGTAGCAGCCTTCGAACTTGATGATGCTGTCGCGGCCGGTGTAGCCACGGGCCAGGCGAATGGCGCTCATGGTGGCTTCGGTGCCGGAGCTGACCATGCGCACCATTTCCATGGACGGGACCAGCGAGCAGACCAGGTCGGCCATCTCGGTTTCCATCGCCGTCGGTGCGCCGTAGGACAGGCCGTGCTCCAACTGGTTGCGCACGGCATCGAGCACTTCCGGATGGCTGTGGCCGAGAATCATCGGGCCCCAGGAGCCGACGTAGTCAACGTAACGTTTGTCGTCTTCATCAGTCACGTAAGCGCCAGCAGCGTGTTTGAAGAACAGCGGCGTACCGCCCACGCTCTTGAAGGCGCGAACCGGCGAATTCACGCCACCGGGAATGTGTTTTTGGGCATTGGCGAACAGTGTTTCGGAACGGGACATGATCGGGTCTCTGCTTTGAAACGGGGAAGTCGTGTCTACGCCGGGGTCAGCCGAGGTGAGCAGTGAATGCTTTATTGGAGTGGCTTGAGCCAGAGAAAGCGCAGGAAGCGGCACTATATCAAATGCCGGGCGACTGCCGGATGCACATGTCCGAATTCAGCCAGACTTTTGTAGGAGGCTGGCATACAGTCTGCCCATGAACACTCTCGATCCCGACATTTGCTACGCCGCGTTTATCGCCAGGGACCGCCGGTTTGACGGTTGGTTTTTCATGGGCGTGTCGTCGACCGGTATCTATTGTCGGCCGATGTGCCCGGTGCGAGCGCCGCAAGCCAAAAACTGCAGTTTCTACAGAACCACTGCGGCGGCGGAGCAGGCAGGATTTCGTCCGTGCTTGCGCTGCCGCCCGGAACTGGCGCCCGGACAGAGCCTGCTGGACATGTCGAGCCGGTTGGCACAGGCCGCAGCCCGGCTGATCGAAGAAGGCTTTCTGGGCGGCAAGACACTGGATGCGCTGGCCGAGCGGGTGGGCGTCACGTCGCGGCATCTGCGGCGGATCTTCGAGGCCGAATTCGGCGTCTCAATGATCGACTTCGCCCAGACGCAACGCCTGCTGGTTGCCAAGCGCCTGTTGACCGATACCGGGCTGTCCATGACGGAAGTCGCTCTGGCGGCAGGCTTTGGCAGCGTGCGGCGCTTCAATGATGTCTTTCAGGCGCGCTATGGATTGAATCCCACCAGGCTGAGGAAAACCGTGAAGAGCGCCGACGATGCAGGTCTGCGCTTCGAGTTGTCCTACCGGCCACCGTTTTCATGGAAAGGCGTGTTGGCCTTTCTCGCGCATCGTTGCATCGCTGGCGTCGAGCATGTGGCCGATGACGTCTATGCGCGTGTCATCGAGGTCGAGCATGCGGGGCAGATGCTCACCGGCTGGATCAGCGTGACCGATGCCCCGCAGCGACATGCGCTGGTGGTGACGATGTCGGCTTCGTTGCAGTCGGCGGTTGCGGTGGTGCTGGGGCGTGTACGGCGGGTCTTCGATACGGGCTGTCGGCCGGACCTGGTGGACGCGCACCTTGGGCCGCTGATTGGCGATCTGCAAGGCATGCGTGTTCCGGGTGCGTTCGATGGCTTCGAAATCGCAGTGCGGGCGGTGGTCGGGCAGCAGATATCGGTGCTCAATGCCCGAGCGATTCTGAGCCGGATTGCCGAGCGATTTGGCACGCCGGTGAGCGATGCACCTTTTGGACTGCATCATGCGTTCCCGACGGCGCAGGCCGTTGCAACGCTGCACGATGAAGACCTGATCGCCACGAGGCTAATCCGTATCCGGGCCGAGGCGATCCTTGCGGTCGCTCAGGAAGTTGCAGCAGGGCGCATCCGGCTTGAACCGCTAGTGCCGCTCGATGAAACGCTGGCTGCGCTGCGTCATATTCGCGGCATCGGCGAGTGGACCGTGCAATACATTGCCATGCGCGCCCTTGGCTGGCCCAATGCGTTCCCTGAGGGCGATGCCGTGCTCAAAAAGCGCCTGGGTTGCACGACAGCCGCGCAACTCAATGAGCATGCGAGTCAGTGGGCACCGTGGCGGGCTTACGCGACCGTGCATGTCTGGCATCAACGTGAGGAGACACCATCATGATTCCCGGCTACCTGCTTTCCAGCCCGTTAGGCGACATTGCCCTGCGCGCCGAGGATGATGCGCTGACCGGCGTTTACTTCATCGGCCAGAAGCATTATCCCGGTCTGGTGATGATGCCCGATGACCAGCACGTGCCCAGAGTGGTGCGGCGTGCGCAGGAACAACTGACCGAATTCTTTCGCGGCGAGCGTCGGGTGTTCGATGTGCCGCTGCGCATGCGCGGCACGCCGTTTCAGGAGCAGGTCTGGGCAGAACTGGCGCGCATTCCTTACGGCGAGATGATTTCCTACGGAGCGATGGCGAGGAAGATGGGCCTGAGCCCCGGTCATTCGCGGGCCGTGGGAACGGCCAACGGCAAGAACCCGATCTCCATCATCGTGCCGTGCCATCGGGTCATCGGCGCGGGCGGCGACCTGACAGGCTATGCCGGTGGCGTCGACCGCAAGCGCGCACTGCTGGCGCTGGAGAACGCCACCGGTATGCCGGATTTCGAGTTCAAACTGGTGGGGCAGGCTTGAACGTCGGCCTCATAAAACGACGGATGACTGACTGAAGAAAAGTTGTTTGTGGGAGGCGGCTTGCCGACGAGATGTTTTAACAGGCGCCATGTCAGTGACTGAAATGACGCCATCGCCGGCAAGTTGCCTTCCACATTAAGGTGAACAGCGAGACAGTGCTTCGCTCAGCGCTCGCTGGCCAGCAGCGTTGTAAATGCCTTGGCCCGGCGGGTGACTTCCTGGGTGGTTTCGGCGCCGAACAGGCCGTGCACGACGGCCAGCAGGTCGGCGCCATGCTCGACCAGTTGCGGGGCGTTTTCCAGGGTGATGCCGCCGATGACCGCGATAGGCAGGTGCACCTTGGCGCGGACCTGAGCGATCAGGTCCAGCGGCACGGCAGGTGCGTTGGGCTTGGTCTGCGAATTGAAGAATCGGCCGAATGCCACATACGTCGCACCGTCTGCCTTGGCGCGCTCGGCCAGTTCCAGCTTGCCGTGGCAGGTCGCGCCGACAATCGCCTTGTGCCCCAGCAAGGCACGCGCGTCCGGCAGCGAGCCGTCGGTCTGCCCCAGGTGCACGCCGACGCCCAGGCGCGCAGCCAGTTCGGCATCGTCATTGATGATCAGTCGGGTCTTGTAGCGCTCACACAGTTTGAGCAGTTCGGTGGCCTCGCGCAGGCGGCGCGATTCGTCTTCGGTCTTGTCCCGGTATTGCAACAGGGTGACGCCGCCGTCGAGCGCGGCTTCGACGTAGGACAGGAATCTGCCGGTCAACAGTTGGCTGTCGGTAATGGCATAAAGGCCACGTAGTTTCATGAATCGAGCCTCATGGCAGAGCGTTACGAGCAAAAATCCAGCGGCAGACGACGCGGGACGAACTGCCCCTTGCCCAACTGCTCGGCGTCGCGCAACGTGCGCCAGGTGTAATCCAGCGCTGAGCGAACGGCACTGACCGTTTCTTCGCCTTGGGCCAGGCGTCCCGCCAATGCGCTGGCCAGCGTGCAGCCGGAACCATGGTAGCTACCCGGCAGTCGCTCGCAGATAAAGGTATGGGTCTGACCGCCGCGAACGTACAAACGATTATGGATCTGCTGTTCATCACCGTGGCCGCCGGTGATCAGCAGGTGCTCGCAGTAAGGCAGCAGCTTTTCAGCGCACTCGTCCGCTGTGCCTTCGGGTAGTTCCGCGAGGATGCGGGCTTCCGGCAAATTGGGCGTGGCGATCGTCGACAAGGGCAGCAATTGTTCGCGCATGGCATAGCCGACTTCGTCCTTGCCCAGCCGTCCGCCGCCGCCCGCCCGCAACACCGGGTCGCAGACCATCGGCAGATGCGGGTTGGCCTGTAGCAGTTCGACAACGGTGCCGACCATTTCAAGCGAACCGAGCATGCCCAGCTTCACAGCGGCTACGCTCGAATCATTCAGAACGGCATGGGCCTGGGCCAGCACCCAGTCGCGGTCCAGCACACGAAAATCACTGACGTTGACGGTGTCTTGCACCGTCAGGGCCGTGATGACGGGAGCGGCGTGGCAGCCCTGAGCGAGCAGGGCTTCTATATCGGCCTGCATGCCGGCACCGCCACTAGGGTCGTGGCCGGAGAGGCAGAGGACAACGGGGCGGGAGCTATAGATATTCATGGTGCGCGAGCTTATCACTAAACCTTTCCCGGGCCGCTTGTCGGTGACGTTTTTCTTGCCTGTCCGACACCGCTGCCGGTCATCGGTGCCTGGCTCGGTCCGAAAAGTGACTGCGCTTGGTGATGCTGCGCTTCGTACCGAGCCTGACATTCAGTGAGGAAAATATTCATGTTTGCTCCGCAAGGGCCGAGATAGAGCTATTACTCTGATTTTTAAAGCCATAGAGCCTTAGCGCCATAAGCGGCTATGCTTCAATGTTCTGACAGAGTGCCGTCAATCGGGTAGCCGCTGTCGGAAAGCGGTCATACGTAATTGCCTGTCTGGGTTCATCAGCCTGTTTCAAGGATAGATATTGCAGGGCGTCGCCATCAACGGATGGAGTGACCGCGACGACCACCTTGGGGCTTCAATGCGCTATTTGCTGATAATGCTGGCTGTCTGGCTACCGTTGCTGGCTCATGCTGTCGAATTCGACGAGAACACCCGGTTACTTCCGTTGGGCCGCATGATCCAGGTGTTCGAGGACCCGACCGGCAAAGCGACCATCGAAGACGTGCGCTCCGAGGCGGGCGCTCAGGCGTTTCGTCCCGTTGATACGGGCACGTTCAATGCCGGTTACTCGTCCGCGGTTTTCTGGTTGAAAGTTGATCTGCTGTATCGCCCGCGTGATGCTGGTCAGCACACCGACTGGCTGCTGGAACTGGCCTATCCGCCGATGGATTACATTGATTTTTACGGCCCGGATGCTGCTGGCACCCTGAGGCTGCTGGCACAGACCGGTGACATGCTGCCGTTCGCCAGTCGTCCCTTCAAACAGAACAATTATATCTTTCAGCTGGATCTGGCTCCCGGGCAGATCCACACCGTCTACCTGCGTATCCATAGCGCCGGGTCGGTACAGGCACCGCTCAACCTGTGGTCAACCCATGCTTATCTGGAGGCTCAGCCCGCCCGGATCTATGCGTTCGGTCTGATATACGGCGTGCTGTTGGGAATGCTGGTCTACAACCTGTTCATTTTCATCAGTGTTCGCGAGCCGGAGTATCTGTATTACATCCTCTATGTGGCGTCGTTTGGCTTGTACCAGATGTCGATCAATGGGGTCGCCATCGAGTACTTGTGGCCCGACAGCCCGTGGTGGGCCAACGCCTCGACGCCTTTCCTGATGGCGATGGCGACGCTGTTCGCCTGTCAGTTCTCCCGCAGTTTTCTGGGAACCCGCCGCCTTGCCAACTGGGTAGACCGGCTCTTGCTGGGCATGATCGGCGTCGCCGCCGTGGTCATGTGCATGGCGCTGTTCGTGGGCTATGGGCCTGCATTGCGTGCGGCGACCTATCTGGTGCTGGCGGGCTCCTTGACGATTTATCTGGCGGGCATCGTTGCCGTCGTAAGCGGCGAGCGCGTCGGTCGTTATTTCGTGATCGCCTGGTCGGTCTTTCTGGTGGGCGGGCTGATTTTCAGCCTGATGCTATTGGGGCAGTTGCCCACTACGTTCCTGACCATGTATGCCTGCCACATCGGCACCGTGCTGGAAATGGCGCTGCTGTCGATGGCGCTGGCCGACCGAATCAACCACACCCGGCGAGAACAGGAAAAAACCTTGCTGGCGGCCGGCAGTGATTTGGAATACCTGAACCTGCAACTGGCTACCAGTAACCGGCTAAAGGACGAGTTTCTGGCCACGCTTACCCATGAACTGCGCACGCCCATGAACGGCGTGATCGGCTCGCTTGAGCTGATGCAGACCATGAGTCTGGGCGAGGAGCTGGAGATGTACCAGCAGACCGCCGCCAGCTCTGCGCAGGACATGATGCGCATGATCAACGGCATTCTGACTCTGACCGAACTGCACGCAGGTGTGCTGTATGCCCAATGCGAAAGCTTCGATGTACCTGACCTGTTGGAACACGTGCGTGTGCGTTTCAGTGGTCCCGCCTGCGCCAAGGGCCTACGGCTGAACCTGGAACTTGATGAAACGCTGCCTGTTACGGTGCGTGGTGATGTCCACAAGCTTTACCAGTGCGTCGAGTGCCTGGTGGACAACGCGCTCAAATTCACCCGCGAGGGTACGATCAAGGTACGTATCAGCGGCCAGCCGCAAGACGCCGATCACTTGCGCTTACGGGTCGAGGTGATGGACACCGGCATCGGTTTCAGCCACCTGGAAGAGGCCAACCTCTACAAACATTTCTTTCAGCTCGATGGTTCGATGACAAGGCAGTACGGCGGCTTGGGCATTGGTCTGGCCATCTGTCGCAAACTGGTCGAGTTGCAGGGCGGCGAGCTGAGCCACCATTCCGAGCCAGGCAAGGGCAGTTGCTTCACCTTGAACCTGCCCATGCTGACGGACATTGCGGGAGCGGTGCGCAAAACCCCCGAACTGAAAGCCCATTGGGGTATTTGAGCCCATCAATGCAGGGCAAAAGCGCCGGTCATTAGGCGCGTACGGCACTTTTTAAACGCGAAGGCTTGAGCGCATGATTCACCACTGCTTATGAAACGCGCAGGGAGGACATGGCTCATGAACCTGAATCAATTCGCCGAAACCCACGAAGTCACCAATCAGCCGCCGCCACTCGACGGGGCTAATCTGTATCGCATCGATTTGCCCTTGCAGGAGTGGAGCAAGCGCTACGAGGCAGGATGGGCCGAGTCGCGCATCGATGCCTACGGCGCGCTGGCCGGCGGGCCGCTGATGGAGGCTGGATTTCTGGCCAATCAGAACAAGCCGGTGTTCGCCAGCCATGACCGTTACGGGCACCGCATCGACCTGATCGAATTCCACCCTGCCTGGCATCAGTTGATGGCCACTGCCATCGAGCATGGCATCCCGTCGCTGCCCTGGACCGATCCGCAGCCCGGCGCGCACGTTGCACGAGCGGCCATGACCTACCTGCATACCCAGGCCGAGCCCGGCAGTGGCTGCCCGTTGACCATGACCTTCGCCAGCGTTCCGGCCTTGCGCCTGCAGCCGGAGCTGGCCGAGGTCTGGCTGCCCAAGGTGCTTTCTACCCGGTACGACTCGCGCAACATCGGCATTGCACACAAGACCGGTGCCACCATTGGTATGGCCATGACCGAGAAGCAGGGCGGTACCGATGTGCGCAGCAATACCACGCGCGCCTGGCCGGTCGGCGCAGGCGGACCGGGGCAGGCGTACGAACTGGTCGGGCATAAATGGTTCTGCTCAGCGCCGATGTGCGATGCGTTCCTCACGCTGGCGCAGACCGACAAGGGGCTGAGCTGCTTTCTGCTGCCGCGCCATCGGCCAGACAACACACGCAACGCGTTCTATATCCAGCGCCTGAAAAACAAATTGGGCAACTGGTCCAACGCCTCCAGTGAAGTCGAGTTTCGTGGCGCGCTGGCCTGGATGATCGGCGAAGAAGGGCGCGGTGTGGCGACCATCATCGAAATGGTCGGCATGACCCGCTTCGACTGCATGATCGGTTCCAGCGCGTTGATGCGCCAGGCGCTGACCCAGGCCACCCATCACTGCGCACACCGCTCGGTGAGTGGTCGTCTGCTGGTCGATCAGCCGTTGATGCAAAACGTGTTGGCCGATCTGGCGCTGGAAAGCGAAGCCGCGCTGGCGCTGACGCTGCGCATGGGCCGTGCGCTGGACCATCTGGATGACGCCCATGAAGCACGCTTCGTCCGTCTGGTGACGGCAGTGGGCAAGTACTGGATCTGCAAACGCGCCCCGGCAATGATCAACGAAGCCGCCGAGTGCCTGGGCGGTGCGGGCTATGTCGAGGACAGCATCCTGCCGCGTCTTTACCGCGAAGCGCCGGTCAACTCGACGTGGGAAGGCTCGGGCAACGTGCAATGCCTCGACGTGTTGAGGGCGTTGTCCAAGGAGCCGGGCGTGCTCGATGCGTTATTCGATGAACTGGGTGACGGCCATGGCGACCGGCGTCTGGCCGCACACATCGCCACCTTGAAAGACGCCTTTACGGACTTGAGTGACATCCAGTACCGCGCGCGGCAACTGACTGAGGACATCGCAATCGCGCTTCAGGCCAAGCTGTTGCTGGAAGCTGGCAATGCAGTCGTCAGCGACGGCTTCATCGCCGGTCGAATAGCCACTGGCGGGCGAGTATATGGCGCATTGCCGCGAGGCGTTGATGTCGAAACATTGGTGGCCAGAGCGTCGCCGCAGGTGGCATGAGCACGCGAACCCGTTACGATGCAGGTCTGCAAGTTCAGACAGGACATGAAACGTGACCCAAGCCTTTGTTGTTGTAGACACTGCCGAGCAAGCGGTTGAGCGGCTCGCTGAACTGCACGAGCGTGCAACCAGCGCTCTGAGCCAGGCGCTCAAGCGGTACCTGAAAGACCGCGTCGAACCCAGCGCCGAAGAACGAGCGCAGTTCCGCTACCCCGAATTGCGCTTGAACTATGAGTGCCACGGCGAAGTGCCGCTTACCACGCGCGCCTACGCCAAGGTCCAGCTGCCGGGCACTTATAGCGTAACCGTCACGCAGCCCAAGGCGTTTCGCAAATACTTGCTGGAACAACTCGGCCCGCTGATGAACGATTTTACCGTGACGGTCGAAGTCGGCATGAGCGAGCAGAACATCCCTTATCCGTACGTGGTGGAGCAGGGTGACGAGTTGGCCGGCTCCGGTGTGACCGCTGCTGCACTGGCGCGGGTTTTCCCCAGCACCGACCTGTCGGCGGCGACCGATGGCATTGCGGACGGCCTGTACGACTGGGCCAACGTCGACCCGCTGCCACTGGCGCTGTTCGACGCCGCCCGTGTGGATTTCTCGCTGCGCCGTCTGGTGCATTACACCGGCAGCGACTGGCGTCATGTGCAGCCCTGGATCCTGCTGACCAACTACCACCGCTATGTCGACCAGTTCATCCTGCATGGCCTGGAAAAACTGCGTGAAGATCCGCGCTTCGTGCGCATGGTTCTGCCGGGCAACGTGGTGGTCGACAAGAGCATGAGCCAGGATGAAGCGCAGGCCATCGTTGCCAGCGTGGTCTGGCACCGTTACCAGATGCCGGCCTACCACCTGATCGCAGAAGACGGCCATGGCGTGACCCTGGTCAACATTGGCGTCGGCCCGTCCAACGCGAAGAACATCACCGATCACCTGGCGGTATTGCGCCCGCATTGCTGGCTGATGATCGGTCACTGTGGTGGTCTGCGTCAGTCGCAGACCATCGGCGATTACGTGCTGGCCCACGCCTACATGCGCCGCGACGGGATTCTGGACCGCGTGCTGCCGCCACACATCCCGATTCCGGCACTGGCCGAAGTGCAATTGGCCCTGCAGGAATCGGCGGCGCAGATCACCGGCGAGCGTGGCGAAGAACTCAAGAAGCGCCTGCGCACCGGCACCGTGCTGACCTACGACGACCGTAACTGGGAATTGCGCTGGGCTCAGGAGCGTCCGCTGATCAACCTGTCCCGCGCCGTGGCCGTGGATATGGAAAGCGGCACCATCGCCGCCCAGGGTTATCGCCTGCGCGTGCCTTACGGTACGTTGCTGTGCGTTTCCGACAAGCCGTTGCACAGTGAAATCAAGCTGCCAGGTTCGGCCAACGCCTTCTACGAGCGCGCTGTCAGCCAGCATCTGAAGATCGGCATCGCAGCGCTGGATCTGCTGCGCACCGAACTGAATTCGCTGCACTCACGCAAACTGCGCAGCTTCGACGAGCCGCCTTTCCGCTGATTGCAGTTGGTATTTGCACAGAGGGCCACTAAAGTGGCCCTTTCTGTTTTCCGACTGCCCATTCCCATGTCCCGCATCCAGCGTCCCGCGCCCCGCCGTACTCAAACCAGCCCGACAGGTGCCCCCAGGCGCGTTGCCAAGGCACCGCCCGCCGAGCCGAAACTGATCCTGTTCAACAAGCCGTTCGACGTGCTGACGCAGTTCAACGATGAACAGGGGCGGGCGACGCTCAAGGATTTCATCAAGATCCCTGGCATCTACCCGGCAGGCCGGCTGGATCGTGACAGCGAAGGCCTGTTGTTGCTGACCAACGACGGGCAGTTGCAGGCGCGTATTGCCGATCCGAAGCACAAGCTGGCCAAGACGTACTGGGTGCAGGTCGAGGGCGAACCGAGCGAGGAGCAATTGCAGCAACTGCGTGAGGGTGTGCAGCTCAACGACGGCCCGACCTTGCCCGCCGAAGCCCGGCAGATCGAAGAGCCTGTCCTCTGGCCGCGCAACCCGCCGGTGCGCTTTCGCAAAAGCGTTCCAACCCATTGGCTGGAACTGGTGATCAAGGAAGGTCGCAATCGGCAGGTGCGGCGCATGACCGCCGCCGTGGGCCTGCCGACCCTGAGGCTGGTACGTGTCAGGATCGGCGACTGGACCCTCGAGGGGCTCGATCAGGGGGAATATCGCGAAGTGCCCGCCAGGCTTTAAGCGTACCGGTCACATCCATTGATCAACTGCGCAGATGAACCAGTGGCATCTCGGTGCTGGCCAGCACTTGATTGAGCACAAAGCTCGACCGCACGCTGGTCACGCCTTCAATACGCGTCAAATGCCCCAACAGCAGCTTCTGATAATGGTCCATGTCAGGCACGACGACTTTCAGTTGATAGTCGGCCTCCATCCCGGTGACCAGACTGCATTCCAGTACTTGCGGCAGATTGCGGATCTGCTGCTCGAAGTTCTCGAAACGCTCCGGCGTGTGACGGTCCATGCCGATCAGCACGTAGGCGGTCAGGTTCAGGCCCAGCTTCTTGCGATCCAGCAAGGCCACCTGCCGCACGATGTAGCCGTCGTCTTCCAGTTGCTTGACGCGGCGTGAGCAGGGCGAAGGCGACAGACCAATGCGTTCCGCCAGTTCCTGGTTAGAGATGCGCGCGTCCTTTTGCAATTCGGCCAAAATGCTCAAGTCATATCTGTCGAGCTTGCTCACGATCTACCCCTTTATGATTTGGATTGCGCAGGATTATTGATATGAAGTCAAAAATTGCGCAAGTCATGTTTTATTGAGCAACATTAGCAATCGCCTGCCAGCGCCTCAGGCCTATTCTTTTAAACAGAATCACTGCCCGGACACAGCGTCCAGCGCGACCCGCCGAATCAGGCCAGTCGCGGCCTCCCACCCAACCGGGTGCGCCAGGCCCCCGGGCTACATACTGTCCACAAGACGGCATGAAGTGAGCCGACGTCATAAGCGTCGCGCAGGACGAAGTATCCCAAGGGGGCCATCTGGCCCCCTTTTCTTTGCGTCCTGATAAAGTGCGCAGAACGGCGTATCGCTATTACAGTCTTAACAACGTCTATCTGCGTTCTAGTGAGGAAAGCATGAAATCTGGCATCTGGCAGTTCGCGGGCTTGAGTCTGTTGTGCCTGAGCATAAGTACCCATGCCCTCGCCGACGAGCGTGACGATTCGCGTGGCAACGCCCTCGACGGCGCGTCGTCGCGACAGCAACAGCAGAACCAGCAGCAGAACCAACAACGTCAGCAGCAACAACAGCGCTTCCAGCAGCAGGAAAATCAACAGCGCCAGATGCAGCAGCAACAGAATCAGCAGCGCAACGTTGAGCGTCAGCAACAGCAGCAGATCGATCAGCAACAGAACAATCAGCAACGTCAGATCCAGGAGCAGCAGAATCAGCAGCGCCAGGTGGAACGTCAGCAGCAACAGCAGATTCAGCAGCAGGAACAGCAGCAGCGCAATGTCGAGCGCCAGCAACAACAGCAAATCAACCAGCAGCAGCGCGAGCAACAGCGCCAGATTCAGGAACAGCAGAATCAGCAGCGCCAGCAGCAACAGCAGTTGAGACAGAATCAGGACAACCTGCCGATTCAGAGCGGCCCTCGTGAAGCCTGGCAGACCCAGCAACCGCGCCAGGGTTATTACCAGGACATTCCGCGCGGCAACACACGCAACTGGTCCGCTGGCAATGGCAGGCCTGATGATCGCTGGAATGGCCGTCCTGACGGACACGGCAATGGCTGGGGGCCGGGCCCGCGTTATCGCCCTGGCTATGCCATTGATCGCGTACCGGGCGGTTATTCACGGGTTCCCTATCGCGGGCAGGATTATTTCTATTCCGAAGGTTACTGGTATCGGCCGCAAGGCCCTCGCTACGTGGTCGTGACCCCGCCCTACGGCGTGCGCGTGCGTAGCCTGCCGTCGTATTCGCAGGAAGTCTGGATTGGCAGCAGCCTGTTGTTTCTGGCAGCGGGCACGTACTACGCGTATCAGCCTGACAGCCAGGAGTATGTGGTGGTCAACCCGCCGCAGAACGGGACGGTGTATTCAGAGCCTGCCCAGCAACAGAGCAACGGCTACGATCCTGTTGCCTATCCGCTTAACGGCCAAAGCCAGCAGCAGGTCGAGCTGGATCATTACCAATGCTACCGCTGGGGCGTCGACCAGAGCGGGTTTGACCCGGCCAACATCACCTCCCAGCCTCAGCCTGCCGTTGTCGACCTCTATCGACGTTCGATGGGTGCTTGTCTCGCCGATCGTGGCTACAGGGTCAATTAAAGCCGATCAGGCGTAGGTCTGCTTCACCACTTCCTGCGGGTCGGCGTGCACCAGCACTTCGGCCTTCGGGTATTTGGCGTGAATGGCATCGACAACCTGATCGCACAGCGCATGAGCGACTGACAGCGTCAGCGTGCCCGGCAGCTCCAGATGCAGTTGCACGAACCAGTGGTTGCCGGAAATCCGCGTGCGCAGATCATGTGCGCCCAACACCCCCGGTACGCCGCACGCCAGCTCCAGCATGTCAGTGCTGACGTCGCTGGGTAACTCGGCGTCCATCAGCACGGAAACGGTTTCCCGTGCGATCTGGAACGCGCTCCACAGGATGTAAAACGCAATGCCCAGCCCGAAATACGCATCCAGCTGCTGCCAGCCAAAGTACGCCAGCGTGAGCGCTACCAGAATGCTGCCATTGAGCAGCAGGTCAGAACGGTAGTGCAGCGAGTCGGCCCTGATCGCGGCAGAACCGGTCGCCTTGATCACTCGGTATTGCAAGGTCAGCAGCGCCAGCGTCAGCGCAATAGACACCACCATCACCACCATGCCGAGCAGCGGCGCACCTAACGGCTCGGGGTGTTGAATACGCTGAATGGCCTGAAAGGCAATCAACACACCGCTGACGCCGATGAACAGCGCCTGCGCCATTCCCGACAGGGCTTCCGCCTTGCCGTGGCCGTAACGATGGTCGTCATCGGCCGGGCGCAGGGCGTAGTGCACCGCCAGCAGATTGAGGAAAGATGCCGCCCCATCGAGCAGTGAGTCGGTCAGTCCTGCCAGCATACTGACCGACCCGCTGATCCACCACGCCACGCTCTTGGCCAGAATCAGGGTAACGGCAACCCCAAGCGAAGCCCGCGTTGCGAGACGCAACAGTCTGCTGTGTTCGGCACTGGTGCTCATGAGGCGTCCTTCAAACCTGAAAAAATATTACGCTGCCGGAATCAGACCCAGCGACGCCAGTTGCTCGACACTGCCCTTGTGCTGAATCAGGCGCGGGTCGTTCAACGGCAGCGAACGGCCCAGCTCGGTTTCGAGAATGGCTTGCAGCTTGATGTTGTCGACACTGCCATCGGCCTTGATCGCCGGTTGCAGCTTCTGCGGATCGATCTGCGCATGCTCGCCCGGCCCGTAGTAAATCGCACCGGTCGCGAAGTCCACCGCAAAAGCGATCACCCCTGGGATGATATAGAACAACAGACCAAAGGCATCCAGCGCCGCAATGGCCGGATCGATCTTGCCATCAATCTGGCCACGACGGTCAGGGTAGAAAATACTGCCGCAGGCAGTCAGTTGGGTCAGCAATGTGGCGACCACAACGCCACCGATCAAACGGGAAGGAATGCGCATGGAAAGCTCCTGAGATGAAGAGGGCAACTATACAAGGCAAAGGCTGCAAGGCTAAGACTATTGAGCGGTGGGGTGGTTCTGGTGGGTGATTTATCAGATGTGCTCGCCTCAACGCTGATCGTTCCTCACGCTCAATCGCGCTTACACCATGGCGGCAGATCAGACTGTGGGAGGCGGCTTGCCGGCGATCTGCCGGGAACCGGCAGCAAAACTAGCGAATGGGGTGGATCAGATGCAGTCAAGGCCCGCTGCGCAGCCCATCGCTGCCGTCGTAACCTGCGAAAGCTCCCACGCCCTCTGGGCAGAAGCAACGTTCAGCGCTGTCCCGGACGTTGGGTGATGTTTGATAAGGATTCGCCTGTTATTCAGTGACACCTGCGTATTAAAGACGAGCGCCCTGCGTTGGCACGATCAGCTCCCGATGAGCTTTAGGTTTGCACACACCACACCCGTATAATCAGCCGCCTGTTCTGGAGCTGCCATGATTTCCCTGCCCATCGATGCCGTTCTACCCGCATTGCGCCAAGCGCTGTCCACCCGCCACGAGGCTGTACTCGAAGCCCCTCCCGGTGCGGGCAAGACCACGCGCGTACCGCTCGCACTGCTGGAGGAGACCTGGCTGGCCGGGCAGACCATTCTCATGCTGGAACCGCGTCGTCTGGCGGCGCGTGCTGCCGCCGAGCGGCTGGCCAGCGAGTTGGGTGAGAAGGTCGGCGAAACCGTGGGTTATCGCATCCGACTGGAAAGCAAGGTCGGCCCCAGGACCCGCATCGAAGTGGTCACCGAAGGTATTTTGACCCGGCGTCTTCAGGACGATCCGGCGCTGGAAGGTGTCGGGCTGCTGATTTTCGACGAATTCCACGAGCGCAGTCTGGATGCCGACCTGGCACTGGCCCTGAGTCTGAATGGACGTGAGCTATTCCGAGATGATCAGCCGCTGAAAATTCTGCTGATGTCGGCGACGTTGGAGGGCGAGCGTCTGGCAGCGTTGCTGGATGACGCGCCGGTGGTGCGCAGCGACGGGCGCATGTTCCCCGTCACGATGCAGTGGGGACGCCCGTTTCAGCCCGGAGAGTTCGTCGAGCCGCGCGTAGTGCAGACGGTGCTCGATGCGCTGGGCAGCGAGTCCGGCAGCCTGCTGGTGTTTCTACCGGGGCAGGCCGAGATTCGTCGGGTCAATCAGCAACTGGCCGATGCGCTGGGCGAGCGGGCTGACATTCTGCTGTGTCCCTTGCACGGCGAGCTGGACCTGAGCGCTCAGCGGGCGGCCATCGAGCCTGCGCCCAAGGGCACGCGCAAGGTGGTGCTGGCGACCAACATCGCCGAGACCAGCCTGACCATCGACGGCGTGCGGGTGGTGATCGATGCCGGGCTGGCGCGGGTGCCGCGATTCGATCCGGGCAGCGGCATGACGCGTCTTGAAACCCAGCGCATCTCCCGCGCCAGTGCTACTCAGCGCGCTGGACGGGCAGGGCGTCTTGAGCCGGGCGTGTGCTATCGCCTGTGGTCTGAGGCGCAGCACGATCTGTTGGCGGCCTACGGTACGGCGGAAATCCTGCAAGCTGACCTTGCCGGGCTCACGCTGCAACTGGCGCGCTGGGGCGTGACGCCGACTCAACTGGTCTGGCTGGATGTGCCGCCTGCGGCCGCTTATGCACAGGCGCAGGACCTGCTGGTGCGGCTGGAAGCACTGAGCAATCAGCCAGGCCAGACGCGCAGCCTGACGCCCCACGGCCAGACCATGGCTGAATTGCCCGCGCACCCGCGCATTGCGCATTTGCTGTTGCGCGGCCATGCGCTGGGGCTGGGTGATCTGGCCTGTGACGTCGCCGCGCTGTTGGGCGAACGGGATATTCTGCGGGGCGCAGGGGCCGATCTGCACAGCCGTCTGACCTTGCTGGCCGGCACCGAGCGTGCAGCGCGCGGCGCACAGGGTGGCGTGCAGCGGGCCAAACAACTGGCGCGTCAGTACCGTGGCTATTTGCGTGGCAAGGCTGACAGCCCGGTCAGTGAACCCGATCATCCACGCTGGCTGGGTGCCTTGCTGGCGCTGGCCTACCCGGACCGCGTTGCACAGCAGCGTCGAGCAGGCGGTGCTGAATATCGGCTGGCCAACGGTCGCGCTGCGTTGTTTGCCGAGGCCGATGCGCTGATGAAACAGCCCTGGATCGTCGTGGCAGATCTGGGCAGCCGCCAGGGGCAGCGCGAAGAGCGTATCTATCTGGCTGCCGAGTTCGATCCGGCGCTGTTCGATTCCGTGCTGGCCGAGCAGGTTACGTTGCTCGATCAGATCGACTGGGACGAACGCGAAGGCGTGTTCCGCGCTGAACGGCAACGCAAGGTGGGCGAGCTTATCCTCAGTCGTGAACCCCTCACCGGGCTCGACGAAGCCACACGCAGCCACGCCTTGCTCGCATTGGTCAGGCGTAAGGGACTGGAGTTGTTGCCATGGACGCCGGAACTGCGCCAATGGCAGGCGCGGGTCGCCTTGTTGCGTCAACTGGATCTGGAAAAGCAGCCTTCCAGCGAATGGCCGAATGTGAGCGATGCCAGCCTGCTCGCCACGCTGGAAACCTGGCTGCAGCCGTATCTGGGCAAAGTCACGCGGCTCAGCCATTTCGGCAACCTGGACCTGTCCTCGATCCTGCGCAACCTGTTGCCCTGGCCGTTACCGCAACGCCTCGACGAACTTGCGCCCCATCATCTCAGCGTGCCGTCTGGCTCATCGGTGCGCCTGGACTACAGCGAACACCCGCCCATCCTCGCCGTGCGCCTGCAAGAACTGTTCGGTCTGGCCGATACCCCGCGCATCGCCAATGGCAGACAGGTCGTCAAACTGCACCTGCTCTCACCCGCCCGCCGTCCGGTGCAGGTCACGCAGGACCTGGCCAACTTCTGGCGCAGTACGTATGCAGACGTGAAGAAGGACCTGAAGGGCCGGTATCCAAAGCACTACTGGCCGGACGATCCGCTGGTGGCCGAGGCGACGGCGCGGGTCAAGCCGAGGGGGACCTGAGGGTTCAGGAAGAGAGGGCTTGTAGTGGTCAACTGATACCTGACACGACATCCCTCAATAAAAGTGACTCCGCAGATGGCTGACCGGAGACCAAAAGCTTTTATGGCCTGGCAATTACCTGCTACCGAACTACCGAGAGCGTTGGTAGATCTTTTCAGCGCCCTGTATTTGAACCGCGTCGATCTATTGGGCTTCGTCAAAGACAAAGATGAATCGGGACTGCGAGAGCATCTGGATCAATGACGCTCCGAGGGGTGTCAGCCTGATTGATGCACAAGATCATGAGGTCGATGTCCGAGGGGGACGGGGAACATCTAGCAACAGACCCGAACAAATACCACTCACTCCCGTTGCAAACCGAGCCAGGTTTTTCAGCGATTTCACACATGGCAGTGACAGCTGCCTCCCGCTTCATTTGCCTGGCCAACGCAAGAAGTCTCCGGACATGAGTGCTTCAATCAGCCTATCAAAAATTGCCGTTTTCGACGCCCTTCGCGTTGGATAGAGGGATCTTGGGACGGACCGCTACCGCTTTCGGCCAATAGCAGCCATTCACTTTGCGAACTGGGCGTTGGTACCTACTATCCGCGCCTCAGTTCAAGGGGTTGGAGCATCTCACACTCATCAATGTCCGCCGGATGCCGATATACCTGCATAGATCAGCATTAGGACGACCAATGTCTAAGCACCACATCCAGGAAACTCTCCAAGCGGGAAACATGGGCACCTACCGCCCCAACGCACTATTCACGCGGATAAGCTCAGAAGGTGATCTGGAGCCAGAGTATGGCGATCCCCTTCCCGGCGCGGTAGCGCTGCATGCTCACGAATACACACATTACCTGCACAACCTCTCTACGAACGCGGGAGCGATGTCTCTGGTGAGCAGCTTTTGGCTCATACATCCGTTCATAAAAAATGCTGATAGAAACGCTCGGATATTGGTGTCTAGTGAGTCGGCAGTGGACGACGATGTCATCTCCGCATTCAAGGTTATGAATGTCATGAGAGGAGTAACTCGAGGTATACCTAAGGGCTATTCCTGGCCATCTGCGAGGTCTTGGGATTTCAAACAGCCAACTTTAGCTGTTCACGAAGTTACTCATTCGTCCGAAATCGTGGCCAAGGTAAACGTATTTACTATCAAATCTAGAGCAGTTTTTTCAGACGACCACTCACTGGATATTGAGATACAGCCCGGGCTTGATTTCATATCCGAGGGCGTAGCGTACGAGATTGAGCGCGAGATCAGGCGACTTGCAGGCATATCTGATGATTTTTTGGATTACCAAACTCCCAGCTATCCCTATCTAACCTTCCGCCCTCTGGTAGATTTCCTCATCGGTCAACCAAGCACGGCTGAAGAACGCATACTTTTAGGCACTTTCGCACTGCTTGACCATTCACCATCTGAAGGCTTGATCAAAGCTTGTAGCGTGATAAGAATGGAGCTCCAAGAAGGTCTAGAGGGTGGTTTTTCGAACTATTTAAACCAGGCACTTTACCACTTCAAAAAGTATGCGAATGGCATAATTTAGAGTCAACTTCCGGCTATATCGAAAATTCTATCTCAATCCCAAACGCTGTCTGCTGGCGTCGAAATTTACTGCAAACTTATTAAAAAATCACTCGAAAATCGCCAGAAATCCCCGGTCATGGAGGCAGTTTTTATCCAGTCAAAAATGACAGCGGAAGATTTTCTTAGGAAATCATTGAACATACTCGAGCGGCAAGTCTGCCAAGAAAAGCCAGGTTCAGCGAGCGTCATTTCTTGGATAGGCTTGAAAGGTAGTATCGCTGACGAATCAGATGAAACTCTGCAAGCATTCAGCGTCCTTCAGGCAGCAGTTCATTATGTGCAGCAGCACTTTACAATTAACGCAATCGTCCCCACAGCTGATATCCCAGAAACCCGATGTCCCTTCAGTAGAGCATGTGAGATTCAAACTAAAGCCAATTTTCCTGAAGCTTGTGACACCAAGCCTTGGGAGTTTCAGCTTACGAACGATCGGACAAAGGTATGCTTTTACGAGGCAGCGCGAATCGCGCTTGCCTCCCGGATATTTAGTGAATCATCCTAGGTTTAGGAGATGCTTTTAATGAAGAACTGCCTGTGGTTCAGGCATCCACACCAGAACGTCAGCTTCGTGTCGATGCTGCCCGTCACGAACGGCAGAAATCGGCCAAAAGCGGCCATTGTCTCACTACCATTGCGGTAAGGCTGGGCGGCAGATACAAAAACGTGTGGTACAGCCGGGCTATCGGCCGCTGTCGTGGCACTACTGCTGGGGCAGTCGTTATCAGGATGGTGGGTACGCCGCCCGGTGAACACTGGCCCTAGCGCGACGCCCCCTTGGCGCGGCACATTGGCAAACGCTGCGACCAGATAGCCGAAGTATGCCACCGTCATGAAGGCGCGCTGCTTCACTGCTGCCGCTGTGTGCATAACAGCTGGAATCTGCCGTGTTGATGCTGCTTGCAAAAGCATGAAAAACGGTTGTGCTTATATAACACTTTGTATAAAGACGGGGAGGTGCTTTTTGGGTAGTTATACAAATTTTATGATGGGTGTAATATGTCATATCGTTAAAAAGACACCGAGTTTATTTTCTGTGCGTATGAGGCTTGCTAGTGAGGGTTATTTCAGGAGTCTGGATGAAATCAGAAATAGTACTGATGTTCAGAGTTCAGAGTATATTGCTCAATACAGTTTGCTATTTCCTCACTACGACTGGACATTTACGGGGATTCGGCATTTGCAGCCCTTGTCTATGTCAGATGCCGTTAAAGCGGTACGCTGGGGGGAAAGCAATAGTATTTGGAAGAAAAATCGTGTAGAGATCAATCCGACTGCTTCTCGTGAGGTGAGTTTGGATAGACTTTTTTTCAGGGCATCATTGATGGTCAGAAGATACCGGAAAATCGGCGCATTAATGCTAATAGTCAATGGGTTACACACTGTTTCTTGTCTGTGGTTGAGCTTAAAGGTGGCTATTACTTTTTATCTACACACTGGTATTTAACCGATGCCGCAGCAACGCTACTGCAGCGTGTGTCAGTTGAGGATATCCCCCTCAGATCCATAAATTATGAGACCTGTAACCCTTTTAGGTGCAATTTTTCCGCTGCCACCCTCCCTGGGCGTTTAAATAAAAGCGAGGATAGAATTGTTAGCAACATGGACAAGCTTCATCAGGAAATAACACGACTGGAAAAATTAGTGCGCGCTCGCCTGGGCATTAAAAAAAAGCATGAAGGAGTCTATACTCTGGATGCATACAATAATAGTGATCGCACTTACTTTGATCTTGATCTTCCGCATGCGTTCAGAGGAAACGCTGCTGATGACAGGCATGTGATAGACACCAGCGTCTCCAGTGCTAGCCTTATTCTGGGGGAAAAGGGTGATAAGGAGTTTTTGATCACATCGAATACGCTGAAGCATGCAAAAATTCCTTATCTAGCTATTTACTCCGTGCCTGCTGTCGATGAGCAAGGAAACAGAAAGCATATCCCTCGCGATAAGGTCTTCGCATCAGTCGAGAATTCCGTTCATATTTTTCAATTATTATTCCTGCTGAGGCGAAAATTTGACGAAACTGTCAAGGTCTATAGCAAGGTCATTGTGTCTGGTCTCAAAAGCCCAGGTAAGAGCTACAGTCGGCTGTATGATGCAAGCATTGAATTAATGGAGAGTGTTCGCATAGCAGAGATACTTGAAAGCGATGAAAGCCTCTATAAGTACAAGGTTAGAGATAAGCCTGCTGCCCGTATGCGGGATTTGGTTGTTCGGCACTTAAAAGACTTTAAAAGTATGAATGAAGATGTTGCGCTAATAAAACAAATTTGTAGCGAGAAGGTTTCTGCTGAGAATCTTGTATATCAACGGAGAATGACGTATCTCGTTGTGTTCCTCGCGGCCCTTCAGGTAGTGATTGCTGCTGCATCGATGAGTGAGTTGAAGGTGGGATTGGGGGCGTTTTGGCGCGCGCTCACTATGTAATTTTGACTTGTGACTGGATTTGCTAATGATCCTGTCAGTAGACACTGGAACTGATGCATGACCGGTGTGTCGAGGCGGCTGTTTTAGGTCGTTAGCTGCCACTCACAAACGGCTGCTTTCGACCCATTGCGGCCAGTGGCGGCAGACAGATCATCGATCCACCGCGACAGATTCTGAGTAATGTATTTCGGATGAAAGTATCTATTTTGTGGCGTTGGCTGTTTTTCCCGTGATATAGAACACCTCATCACGTCAAAATCTGACCTTTGAGGGATCAACGGTGTTTTCTTACTCCTTTGCGGTGAAGCTCACCGATCGCAACATTAGTTTAGATAGCTCAGAAGCTGTGTTCGAGAGCGAAAACCGAATGCTAAAAGTTGAGCGCAAAGAGGACAACGTCCTCCTCATTTCCTCTGATGGCTACTCAAGCAAGGAGGATGCGCTCCAGCAACTGGCTACAATGCTGATGAAAACAAAAATTGCGCTCCTCAAGCTCAACATACCCCACCTTGACTGGTTGTCCTTTGACAGCACTCAGCGCTTAGCGACGAATACCGTTGGTAGCTTCTTTGAGAAAGCAAAGATTGTGGCGGTGAGCTACAAGCCCCAAGCCTATGAAACCGGGCGAATTCAACATTGGTCTGGTGCAATGCCCGCAGGCGAAAAATTTGATCTTAATACACTGACAGAGATTGCCCTCCCTGACTGTGAGTTTAACTTCGGAACTCTTCGGGCGCTGGAAGCTTTGAATGTACTTGGGCTTGCCTTGGCGGATCCGCACGCTAAATCCAAGCTGATTCTCGCAATGACTGCGGTGGAAATCCTCAGCGACCGAGGGCGAGTAGAGAAGGCGGTCGAGGAGGCACTTAATGGCCTCAAGAAAAAAGTCTCGGAGATTCAGGCCGCCGATGAGGTAAAGCAGTTTCTCAAAAGGGTGTTAGGTGAAGCTAAGAAGGAGTCGATTTCAAAAGCAGGGAAACGCTTGATTCAAGCAGTGCTCGGAGAAGAGAGGGCTGAAGAGTTCGACAAGCTTTATAAGTTAAGATCCGAATTAGTACACGGCAATGATTCACGCCTTGCCATTAACATCCAAGAGCATACAGAGATTGAAGAAGAAGCTGAGAAAGGCTTCCGATTGGCATTGGATCTAACTTTGTCGTTTCGTGACGCCGCAAGCTAAATTTGACAGATTCTCTTCAAGGTTCTTTTGAGAAAGGGGGCAAAGATAGAGAGTAAAGGGGGGCCATTGGCCAGTATTACGTTAAGACTGAAGCTCTCTTGCCTAGCAGTTTTTCAGCAGTGGCTTGCCCCTCTTTTCCAGCCTGATTGAACCTCTCGGATCAATCTATGAGTTGGCTGAATTTCGGGGGCTGCTGAAAGTAACCTAACATAAACACCTTCAATTACACTTACGCCGCACTTTTGAAGGTCCGCTCTTGGCCTTTCTGCCTTTCTGCCTCTCGCCACCGTAAGCTTGCGCAATTTTATTATTTGGAGTCAGCATGGCTAGTAATAAAAATTCAACCTTTTGTGGTGCAGACCCAACGTGGGCCAATGCCTGCGTGGGCAATAATGGTCAACCGGGATATTCTGATTATGAGCAAGGGTTTTCCGCCGGCGCAAATTTACTAATAGAGCAAGTTATTTTAGGCGAGGGGCTTACACTCAGCGTAGATAGCCTTATATATCCTGTTTGCTTCAACATGCGGCACTCAGTAGAGCTAAGACTAAAAGGTGCAATTGAGGAGTTAGGCCATGTCGCATCCGCAAAGAAAAAGTTTCTTCGCTTCGCTCAGGCTGCCGGTGTGCTGCCCTCCCAGAAACGCCTTTTAGGCGCGCCGCACACGAAATCTGCGCCCAGGACTCTCTGGTCAATCCAAAGCTTTCAATCTCAAGCGCCTACATCCTACCGTGGTTACCCTACAAGCTCTGACATTGAGCAAGACGCCTCAAGAGCTATCGACCTGAGGGACGTAGTGCTGTACAACATTTGCATCGTGTCTGGGTGAGAACAGAATGATGAACAAGGTGTTGACTGATCTGGCTATAGCCGGTGAAAAGCTTCGTGCGGAACGTGCGCGTGTTTGGGAAGGGATCAAAGCGTTTGAAAAAATCTTAATTGATCAGGCTGGTGAGCTTGGCTTTGTTGCGCAAAGCGACTTTTTCAGTCTGGAAGAAAATTTTGATGAAGAAGGTGAGCAGGTCGGTCATGTCAAAGGCTATTTATTTTTTAATGGCAAACGACTTGTTCTTTATGCTGAACAAGTACCAGAAATCTACAACAGCTCAGGACCAGATAAGCATTTCCTGAAAGACCTCTCCATCCATTGGCTGAAAAGGCTCAGTGCACCTGCGGTACTACACTCGGTGGCCGCAGCTTTGACTGAAAGGATGCAGGCTGACGTGGAAGACACAAGGAAAGTTGCTGAAGACTTATCCCGCTACCTGACCATACAAACAGCTCGAACTGACGAAGATATTTCTTCAGAACTCTCTGACGACCAAGCGCTTTTAGATCTGTGGATCGACTGCCACTCGACAAGGCGGACACGGCCCGGAGATTCGATCAGGAGTGGCTCACTTCTGCTCGAATCCACCTTCAAACGGTGTCTCAAAAAGCTTGGCCATATCGAATATGAGAATTACAACTTGAGCGACTCTATTCGAGAGCTTAATATGATTTTTAAAAATCGCGGCCTGCACGAAACTTACACGGGACAAGTGCTTAGTGCTGCGGTTAGTGCGTGCAACAAGATCGCGTTCACGCGCAACAAAGTAGCCAGTGTTCACGGCCATGACGAAAATTTCGTGCCTCCTACCCAAGAACTCGCACTGCTCATGAGCCACATGAGTGGGAGCATATCCGTGTACGTACGGAGGCAGATTGAGCTGGTGATTAATATATAACAAAACTTATGAACTGGCCTTCTTCCTAGGCTCTTTGAGAGGCCGCTTCTGGCCGATAGCTGTCAGTAGAAGCCATGTGGGCGTAGCATGGAACCCCCATCTACCCAGGGAGGGCCTTCCCTACGAGTGAATCCTTGCGGACAATCGTAAAATGCCAAGTTCCTGGTGATGGCAGCGGAGATGTCATTATCGATCTCCCACAGGATCTCCTTGCAGAAATGAATGTCGGTTTGGGTGACTCCTTGAGCATCGAGTTGATCGACGGATCGGTAGTGCTAAAGCCAGTCCGCGACACTGACACGCAACCTTGAGGCCGCTAACGGCCAGGAGCGGACGCTGGGCAGCGCATGCCCCCATGATCGCATCCAAGGTGATTTATGATGCTCTCTACAGGCAGCAGAGACCGCAGACGCTTTCAACAATCGCTGCGCTGCATCAGGTAACCACGAACTGCGCAAGCATTTACAGCCACAAAAGTCATTGACTCGGCCCCTACCTTAATGGGCCCCGCACATTGAGTCTTCGGTCACACCTAGATATCTCTATCCAGTTCATCCCCGGACGCGGCACAATTCCAGCTTCAGTAGCGTCATAATTTGTGAGTTACTGCATAATTGAGGAATTGTCTGGTAACCAACTACTCCGGTTACGTCATACTCTGATACCGCCATTCGGACTCTATTACCATCGGACTATTCATACCACCGTGGCGATATAAAAACTTTCACATCAACTTTGTCGCGCAGTTTTTCGATATCTGTCAACAGGACTAGTGGATCCCGGATCCGAGTCTCGGGATCATAGATAAAAAATACAATCTTATTGATGTGCTCATAAGCTGAATATCGAATGACATCAACGATGAGCTCATTCGATAGCTCTCGATCTGACAAACTCCCTCGTGTCTTCTTTATTTCAATAAGCACTCCTTCGTTGACGAGCTGAAAGTCCACCCTGGAAGCTGACCCGGCGATATCCGGGCCCCAGACTTCACGCTTGACGATTCCGAACTCCATTTGCAGCATAGGTAGCATGAGGTCCTGAACATCGTACTCATCGTTAACCTCAAAAGATGGTTTTCCGCGTTGACGGGAATTCAGGGACACCACAAAAGCGTTAAATCGTTTGAAGATAAGAGCGAGCCGGTTATCAACCCCAAGCATTTCACGGGTAGGCGGCAATCGTTCTCTCGGTGAAAAATGATTCTTAAGCTCTAGCTCCTCGAGTCGGATCAGCGCCGCAGGTGAGCGACGGGATAAAAATAATAGCCCAGAGACCAGCAGCATGCTCATCAATAAAACAAACCATATGAGGTGAACGAAATTCAGCGAAACCCTGAATTTATTTTCAAATTTGTAATGAGGAGTGCCGTCCGGCCTGTGCCCTGTTCCAGGCACTACACTTACCTCGTGCTTGACGATTACACCTAGAGTAGGGAAATAGAAACTCAAGTGTGGAGGTAACGAATCGGCCACCCCCTTATTGTACCGCTCCAGCTGCCGCGCCTCATCCCGCATAGCGCTCCCATAATAGTCTGACGACAGGTACTCCCTAATGGCCGAATTCCCTAAATCAAAATCTTCGAAGACGGCGTGCACCCACATGATGTAATTCGAGCCAATCGAAATAAAAGCGCATACACCCATAATTTTCGCAAAGAAGACAGCACTTCGAGTGTTTAGTATCGTGTCGGCAAGGGATCGTTCTTCCCGCAACAGCCCTAAATAAATGAGTATTCGATTCAACATTTCGAGATCCTAAATCCTTACTTTTCTACGGTCGTCCACCGAAGCGGCAGACAGTTGGTCGATTGAAATAGTTACACTGGATTGGTCTAATGACCAGCCGTTGGTAGTCGAACCGAGATTATCGCGTTCCTGCGAACGCTCCAAAAAAACGCGGAATCTTTTCAAGCTCACGATTGAAGATAGTACCATCGGATTGCAGTCACTGGTTCTGGTAAGCGTTAGCAGCCATGAGGGGCCGGCCTGGGTCGATAGCTGCCCTTCATGAACGGCAGCTGTCGACCAGAATTGGTCAGTCGAAGGAATCTACGGAAACACAACAAATAGTCTAATTCACCATCTGGTGTCTGATATTAGCCAAAGGCGTCTGCTTCCCAAGTTGCTCGGTTCTCTACGCGCGTCACAGTGATTGCTACGAAATAGCGCTGTTAAAATAAACCTTGATCATCAGCCCCTACAAATAGGAGCAATACTGAGCTCTCGAAAAAACTATGCATCGGAGGGCAACTTGATCTGCCGATACTCCAAGGGGAGTTTCAGTTTTTCACTGAGATACTCAAGGTACCTCACATCCTCTGGATTGGGTAGAGTACGACCCACGGCTACAAGCCTGACAGGTTTTTCCTGCGGCTCATCCCAGTAGTAGGCATATTCGAGGAGTTGACCGATTGCTTGCCGCAGAACTCTTCGGGTCGAAAAATCCGACTTGACCTCGAAAAGAATTATTTCGGTTTCCGTAGTTACCATCACATCGATAAAGTTCTCCTCGAACACAATCTTTGCTTCTGGATACTCGACTCTAAGCTCTTCGTACAGGGCAGCCTGGATCAATCCGTGCTCTGGTGAACATTCTCGGCCCGAGAACCCGCTCCTGAAGTGAGCATCCTGGATTGGTGGTATGGCCTGCCCCTTCCTTCCTCGTCGATCCGATCGATTTTCTTTTACCGTCTTCGGCAGATCATGCTTCGCATCACACTCAATCAACTGGTAACGCTGGTAACCCAGTACTAGATCGCCCGGCTCAGCAACGGTATTAGGGGGATACCACTCTACATCTTCCGGGCGAAAGCGAACATTCACGAAAAGGCCCCAGTTAGCACTATTCAGCCCGCCTCTATCGCCTTCCACGGCATCAATCTCCTCAAGCATTCGGTCGTACCAACCGAGCTGCTTGTAGTGATCTAATACCGCATTGCTTTGAGTCTCATCGAGAAACTCAACGTGGCGAATACGGGCAACGTAGCGACGGCCACTTGGAGCGAGTGTAAAAAATACAATATCTCCTGTGCGATCGCCTCTAGCTATGCGCGACTCCCAACCTTTGTTCACACCCTGCAAAAATCCGTATTGCCAACCCCCAATCTGCCACTCGAATCGGAATAACCATTCCTCATGGCCGTATCCGTGTTGAGAAACAAAACTGTTGGGCGCCTCGGTTGCAGTCCCAGTGGGATGCTGCCAATTGGAGTCGTTGTAACAAATGCGCGTGATATAGCTCATTACAGTCCTTGTATTTATTCCCGGCAAAGCGCCATCACTCAGCTTCGCAAAAAAGACGTTTTTTAGCAAAACAGCGTCACTTTATAGCGCTGTTCACGGCTTGAGGTTTCGCTGCCCCCCATGCAACGCCCGCATGGCTCCTACTGACAGCTATGGGTAGTGAGCAGCCACCGGTGGCGTATAGCATCAAGAGCCAGCCAGCGCCCTACTGTAGTAGATCCAAATTCAATAGTTGTTTGGCGAATCGATCTATAAAACTCCGCGCATCTCTCATGCCCTCAGACAGCTCAGCCTCGCTCACCTCATGGGCGCGGTGGATGATGCCGTCCCTCCTACCAACTAAAGAGCTGAGCCTGTCTCGGTGTGGTAAGCGCTGAGGTGCTGTTATCACTCCAATTCGTTGTAGCGCATCCTGCAATGCTCGCAGGGCCTCTCTGGGGCCGAGGGTCTCTGTACCATTTTCTTTGAATGCTGACAGAGCCAGATCCTCACGTCGCTCGAACAGCCCATAGAGAAACATCTCGACGGCATGCACTGTAGCAATGGCCGCAAGCCTACGGTTGTTCGCACCTCCCTCTAGTTGAAGCTCTTCTGCCTTTCTAAAAAAGTCCCTGGCCATCAACAGAAAGCCGTCAACTTGCGCCAGCATCTGAGTCTTATTGGTTAGGTAAGCCAAAATCACCCCAACAGTGAAATCTTCAGCCCAAGGCTCAGCATCCCAGCCTCCTAAATCAGCTTGCTGAGCAACCAACCAAGACTCACCAGCTTCGAGGACGTGTGGAACATCGCCTGCCTGACCGGATCTTCGGATCGCCTCTAGTGATAAAACGGTGCTGATCAGGTCGGTCTCCTGATCGCCCTCATTTCGTGGAAAGGCATGACCATCCGGTAAGATTTTAGTAAGCAGCCAACCTACAGCCCTTCGAATGGCATCGTGATATCGGTCATCGCCCAATCGTTGCAACGCAACAGTGGCGTATGCAGTGGCCCGAACCCCCCTGGTCTCAAGAAGATCAGCCATCCAGCAGCCGGACTGATCTTGCCGCCGAATGAGGCGGTCAGTGAGAACAGCCGTCTCTCTACGGAGTTGCCCAATAAGCACCCGGCTTTGACTACAACGCCATAGCGTGTAACCAATTTCCTCGACCAAACCATCGCGATCTTCTTCACCTCCAAGTTCGATCAGGCGCTGAGCGCAATCTACTAACGCTGCATCAAGCCGTTCTCGCTCTGTCGCAGTCCCGTAAAGGCTAAGGAACCACGCTAGAGAGAATGACCAATCCTCAGGCAGACCTCGTCGTGCTGCGTCACGCTGGAGCACTGCAACCAGTGCCCTTCGCCCTTCCGCTGTTCGAGGCTCAATCCCAAGTATCGGGAAGAGTTCCGGTGTCGGGTTACGGACAATCCTCGCTGGAAGCAACGCCATTGCTTTTTCAAACGAAGCTGGGAAGCCCGAAAGCTCCTCTTTGAGATCAGCAGCCGCACGGGAGCCCTCCCGTTTAGCTTCGGTGTATTCCGCAGCAACGGTCGTGACTAGTCTTTCAACGCGCTCAGGAGTTCCTGTCGCAATAAGATCAAAAGGAAGCTCGCCGTCCTTCACCGCCCAATGGGTTCGGTGTTGCTCGAACTGATCCATGCCCAGTTGATCGGACACGCTCAGCACTTGTGATCTGTCTAGGTAGGCGTGCTGTTCGTCAAGCTCAAAAGCAAAAGTTAGCTCGCTGCCTCTTCGAACAATGTTACGTATGCGCCCATGTCGAACCACCCGTGCATGTGGGCCACCGGCTCCAACCTCGTACATTAGCAAAGCGGGAACATCCTCAAGACGACGCAGAGATTCAGGGCGAGCTGAATCTATAGCTGCGGCCTCATGGCCACTGTATTCCTTGAAGCGCCCCAAACCGATTGAGTACGGCTGGGTCTCCCACATCTCACTATGACCAGCTATCAGCAGATTAAACATCCCTTTTCCTTAAGGCGCCGGTGGCTTGACGGGAAAGGTAGCACAGGATGAAAAAAAGCCCTGACGGCGAAGCGTTGGGGTTAACTGCTGGCAGGACGCAGACTTTGGTCAGGGTCTGCTTTTGGTCGGTTAGCGACGGCCTGACTTCGACCGTCGCTATGCATCGTCAATCCTTAGTCTGTTCCGCCATCCCCAAGGCGTCATTGACTTCAATCCCCAGATATCGAACGGCGCTCTCCAGCTTCGTATGGTCTAGCAGCAGTTAAACCGCATGCGAGTTCTTCGTCCTGCGATCGATGAGTGTAAGCGTCCGATGAACTCATCTACGCATCCGACGGTGATGGATGAGTAGCGGGATGCCATGCGCACCGATTGGCGATGACGGCACCAACGGCGAAAGCCGCATCCGAGATTGACCGGTCTCGCAGTGGACTTATAGAGTGCGTCTCGCTAATGTCTTTTGCAGAAAAATGACGCGTTCGGGCTACTTAAGGGGAGATTTTTATATGGAAGTACGTTGCACATCAATCGAAGACGTTCGTCAGCACATAGACCTCCTCGACCGAGATGTGGTTGCACTCCTCGCTAGGCGCGGCAACCTCGTCACCCAAGCGGCGGCTTTCAAAAAAACTACGGATGATGTGCGCGCTCCTGCGCGGGTTGAACAGGTCATCAGCAAAGTGCGCGGAATTGCAAACGATTCCGGCGCCTCACCTGATGTCGTGGAGCGGGTATACAGAGCGATGATCTCTGCCTTCATTGAAGAAGAGTTGAAAACTCACTCAACCCTAAAAGAAACGTCTTAAATTCGTCTGATTTCATAATCTCAGAGGCTCAGCAAGGCTGGAATTTAAGCCGGGCACTCCCATACCCATGTCAATCAAGCCGTGCTCTCATCCGATTTCTGTCAATCGACCGCGTGTGGATTGACGGTCAACCAGTGCCGCATAGTAATTTGCTGATAGCCTTATTTTTAAAGGTTTAGAAGCTGCCAATCTATAGAGCGGTCAGTCGGTGCAACGCACTACCGGCCAGACGATCCGCTGTTGGCCGAGGCGACGGCGCGGGTCAAGCCGAGGGGAACCTGAATGTTCAGGAAGAGGAGCTGCCTGAAAACGCACCGATAGCCGCAAGGCGTGGTGCATGCGCCGAGCGTGAGAACGACGGGGAAGTACGAGAGGGATGAACGAAAAAGGGAATGCCTCGTCAGGCATTCCCTCCTTGCTGGATCAGCGACGCAGGATACGGCTGATGAACAGTGCCGCGACTGCACCGATTGCGAGGGCGGCGACAGGTTTTTCTCTCACGAACGTAGACACGTTGTCCAACGCATCGCCGTAGGTTTTGGTCAGTTGACCGGAGGCCTGACGTCCAGCGCCTTCAGCTTCCAGCTTCGAATCACCCAGCAGTCTCCCGACCGCGCCTTGCGCCTTGCCGACGAGCTTTTCTGCAACACCTTCTACCTGTTCACTCTTCATGATCATAAAACCTTCGCGTGTAAGTGGGGCGCTCAGCATCAACCTGAGCGGGTGGCCAGAAGCTATCTGCACAATGTTAGGTGGGCGGGGCTGATAATTAGTTCAACGGTTTTGAGGGCCGGCAAAGTCCAGCCGCATGTCGAGGTTTGGCGGTGCTCTGGACGAGCGTTTTCAGAGGGTCCGAACGCCGTCAGGTAGTTGCGTCGAGCGATCGCAATGCCAGAGTCTTCGAACAACACTCGAACTGGTATCATCCTGGGCGTCCAAACCGAGCACAGCACCATGAATCGTCGCAAGAAGCTAAACCAGCTGTTGAAAGCCAACGCCAAGAAGGCCAGTGCCAAACTGGCTCCGCGTAAGAAGTCCACCTACGTCAGCAAGGCTGACCGTGCGAAGCTTGAGGCTGAAGCCGCTCAGGACTCCGCCGTTCCCTCCGAGAGCTGATTATTCGGCGTCTTCGATGCCGGAAAATCGCTACACTCTGCGCCTCTCAAGCATCCAGGGAATCGTGATGCCTCTCTCTTCGTGGCCGCCTCGGCGACTCTTCGTGACCTGGTTATACGCCGCCGCACTGACGCACGTGCTGGGCAGTGTTGTGTTCACCTGGGCAGGTTTTGCCGGGCTGCTCGACGGCTATCTGCTCACGCTTGAGCAGGCGTTCTGGACTGAGGCGGCACCCGCTGCGGCCCGGGCCCAGCAGACCTGGTGGGCCGCCTTGTTTGGCGCGACGTTGCAGACCTATTCGCTGTACATGCTGGCGCTGGTGCATTTGGGCGATCGCTTGAAAAGCCCGCTGCCGTGGGGCTGGCTGATGGCCGGGCTGTTGCTTTGGGCGCCTCAGGACATCGTGATTTCACTCAGCGCCAATGTCTGGTCGCATGTGTGGCTGGATGCGGCGGCGTTGCTGGCGCTTCTGCCGCCGCTGTTCTGGCTGTACCGCCATGATCGTGACCATGCCGCGAAGGAATCCTGCGATGGCTGAGCGTGCGTTGCTGTATCTGCTGGCAGGCAATGGCAGCAGTGCCGAGTGGTGGGACGATGCGGTGCCGCATTTTCAGCGTTATCAGGTCGTTCCGCTTGAGCTGCCAGGCTTTGGCGATAATCCTCAGCCGCCCTGCGAAGACCTTGCTGAATACGCCGATGCGTTGCTGGGCATGACGATCAGGGGCCGTGCCATTGTGGCTGTCGGCGTCAATGCGCTGCTGGTTCTGCATGCGTTGCAGCGTCAGCCGGGGCACTTTTGCAGAAGCGTGTTGCTGTCGCCGGTCGGTGCCTTTCTCTGGCAGCGGCGTCTGCCTGCGCTGATGTCGCCCATGCCGATTCGCAAGACCATCCATTGGCTGCTGTCGAACCGGCCCGCGCTGTTTGCTCACAAATTTTCCAGACACACCTGGCCGGATGCGCACTATCAACGCATGGGCTCAGGCTATGCGCGGTGCCGAGCGTTCGTGCCGTACTGGGATGTGCTGCGGGCGGACACGGCGCTGGCGCTGCTGGAGTGGGTCGAAGACCCGGTCGAGCTGGTCTGGGGTGATCAGGACACGTTGCTGGGCATCGAACAGGCAGCCGCCTGGTCAGCCATTCTGGCTCGCGCCGACCTCACCATCAGCCTGAAGCCGGGTTGGGGTCACTACCCCTGGATCGATTCGCCTGCCGAGTTCGCGCACTGGCTGGAATCGGGTGAGCGCGGTTTCATTGCTCACACCAAAGGTGGTCGTCTGCGTCTGGCGGCGAGCGCCGGACAGCCCGTGCCTGCGGCGTTATCGGTCGTTCAAAACGACGGTGCGGATATTGCTGCATTTCTCGCCGCCCAGCCAGCGTCGAGCTGGGCGGTGCGTTCATCGAGTTTCGGTGAGGATCAGGCCGATGCGGCGAATGCCGGTCTGAGCACCACGTTTCTACGTGAACCTGCGCACAACGTGGCGGCCCGCGTTGCGCAGTTGCACCAGGAAGGCGTTGAAGAAGTGGTGGTGCAGCGCTTCATCACGCCGGTGCTGTCCGGCATCGCGTTTGTGCGTCATCTGTCGGTCGAGCTGGAATGGGTCGAAGGCCATCTCGAATCGCTGGCCGACGGGCAGGCGACGCCGCACCGCGCCATTATTTCCCGGCTCGGTGCGTCCTGGAGCGATCATGCATTTGCCAGCGCACAAGGGCTGACACAGCACATGCTCTGGGATTTTCTGCAGGGCGTGCTCAAGGTTTTTCACTATGTGCCCGGCGATGTCGAATGGGCGTGGGACGGTAGCCAGTTATGGCTTTTGCAATATCGACCGATCAGTGACTACGGCTGGCGTCGTCACCTGACCGCTGCCAATATCGCCGAGATCCTGCCGCCGCAGCCCAGCCGGTTCGTGGAATATGCCCAGCGGCGGGCGGCGGGCAGTATCCCGGCGATCATGGGCCGCTGGGATTCACGGATCTTTCAGGACAACGAACCTTTTACTGCACTGTTTGGTGCTGCGTCCTACATCAACAATGACCTGTTCCTGGCCCGGTTGGCAGATTGGGGCGTCGCATCCAGCAGCTACGCAGGCGAAGTGGGCGGTGCGACGCCGCATCTGCCTTGGCGGCCGCTGCGTTTGTTGCGCTCAATGCCCTTGTTCCTGCGCATGCAACGCATTGCGCGCGGGCACGTGCTGACCCTGGAAGGACGCTTGATTCGCTTTGATCAGGAACTCGATTCGCTGATCAGACAAGGTGCGAGCGGCCAGCAACTCGCTGACTGGTTTACGCGGTTTTACGTCTTCGTGGTGCAGGGCAATCTGTGCATCGCCACGTCGCTGGCCAGCAGCGGCGGCGACCTGCTGGGACGTCCGCCCACTGCTTACGAAGACCTGGAAAACTGCCCGCATCGGCTGCCGTGGGAGACCGATCCTGGCACGCCGCGCCCGGCACCGACCGATCTGCCGTTACAGCCGTTTGCGGTCTGGCCGAAGGCGATTCGTCTGGCACACGCGGCCGGTCTGCCGGGCATGCGCGGTTATTACCTGCAAGTGCGCGAGTGGTATCGCGACAACCTGATGCGCGTGTTCTTTCGCTTGCATCACGCCATGCCGCAGGCTGAGCGCGCGCACTGGTTCGCGCCGCATCCTGACATCCGCGTCCGTACCGGCAGTTTCTGGCAGGACGGTCGCGAGGGCACTGAACAGGCGGCGGGTTTCATGATCTATCCGGGGCAGGTGCAAGGCATTCTGGGTGACGACATTTTGCTTGAGGACACGCTGGACCCAGGTCGCCACGCGCATTACCAGCGTGCGCGTGCGGTGATTGCGCGAATGGGCGGGCGTCTGTCCCATGGCTCCACATTGCTGCGTGAACTGCGCAAGCCTTCGGCCGTGTTGCCACAGGTCGATCCGGCGTGGCTGGGTCGCGAGGTGCGGTATGCCGATGGTCAGTTGACGCTGGTCGAGTAAGTTCTCGATGACTCACTCGGCATGAAAAAGCCCGCACATTCGCTGAATGTGCGGGCTTTTTCAGTCAAGGCAGCCGATCAGATGAAGCGCAGACCCTTGAACGGGTTCCAGCTTTGCTCACCTTTGATTTCTTTCAAATAGTACGAGTAGTTGGTGGTGAGCGAGTACATCATCGAGCCCGCGACATTCAGGCCCGTTCCCAGCGCCTTGGGCACCTCCATTCCGAGAATGGCGAACACCAGGCCCAGCACCAGGTTAATGGCCAGAAAAATGCCCAGCATGGCCAGGTTCTTCTTCCACAGCCCGAGTACGAAAAGGTAAATAGGGCCGAAGAAAAACGCGATCCAGTTCATCTGGATCCGCATCTTCTTGCCAAGTCCGGGCAAGGCCTTCAGGGCTGCTACGAAGCCCGGTTCTTTTGGCGCGCCGTGAGCGGTGAAGAAATCGAAGCGCTCCTGCCACTTGGCGCTGTATTTACTGTTGGTTTGTAGTTGATCCGTGCTGCTCATACGTGAGGTCCCTTGTTCCTTGAATGTATCCGTCCGAAGCCCGGCATAGTATTGCCAAGCGCACGTATGCGCTCAGTGCGTGTGTGGCTTGGTCATCGAATCGTGATGGCCGTCGCAGAAATGCCGCTCAGCATGCGCGTTACGCGCTCAAGGCACCATCGGTAATAGAAAGCGCCCGATCACAGGCAAGTGATCCGAGATCAGCAACGCATCGTCACGGCGTACCCGGGCGCTGACTCGTTTCAGGCTGGGACTGTAGAACAGGTAGTCGACGGTTCGATCCGGCCCGTTCACGCGAGGGTCGTTGGGGAAATACGTCAGCCACTTGTTGCGATCAATGCCGCTGGCTTCGGCATTGGTCGGGATCATCGGGTATTTGTCCCACAGCTCATGCAGTTCACTGTCGGGCGAGTAACCCGTGCGCAAGGGCGCTGGCAGACGCTGGTATTGGCCCAGAGGCAACAGGTTGAAGTCACCACCGATCAACCATGGCGTGCCACTGCCTTGCAGTTTGTCCAGCAACGCGCCGGTTGCGGCAATCTGCTTGTGCGCGGTGTCGCTGTGGGTTCGGGTGGCGGTCAGGTGCGTGTTGACGACCGCCAGTTGCCCGCCGTCGCGCAGGGGCAGGTAGCTGATCAGCAGCGCATTCTTGGGCCGGAATTGACGGCTGATAATGTTGGCATCGGGGATGGGCAATTGCACACGTTCGGCGTGGTCGATCCGAAAGCGGCTCAGGGTGGCCAGCTTGGTGCCGACACTGCCCCAGATGTGCGGGTTCGGGACGAACTCGGCGCGCCAGTAAAAGGCTTGCGAGCTGCACGGGTAAAGGTCGGCCACCCGCTCCTGAAGCAACGCCAGCTGGTCGTGGTAATCGGAGTTCTTGGCGTTGTCGTTCACCTCCTGGAGCAGGACGATATCCGGCTGTTCGTCACGGATCACGCGTGCCACTTCGTCGAGGTTGTAGGCCAGGTCTTCAGGTGTCGGGCGTTCGTCCGTGCCACTGCCGTCGGCCATGTCGTACCAGAACACGTAGCGTTTGCCAGCCAGGTACTGAATGTTCCAGGTCATGACTTTCAGCGCCTGCCCGGGCACCAGCGGCTTTGCCGCAAGCTCGGGACCGCAGTGGGTCACAGCCGCCTCGCGTTCGGCCGGATGCCAGGTCAACTGCTGGACAAGTGCCAGCAGCAGGGCGGCCAGCAACAGGCCATACAGGGTCAGGCGTAGCAGAATACGTTTCATCGGCTCCACATGGAGCGCCTGGCGCTCAGTGAGAGATTCGCGTTCGAGCTCAGGCGTTTTGCGCAGGCTCGCTGATCAACATGAACAGCCGGAACATCACGATGCTGGTGAACAATTGCAAAAAGCTGCTGATGCTGTCGATTACCAGTGTGATCGGCGCGCTCTGCGGCTCCGGCAGCAGGTAAAGGCTTACGCCTTCGAGCAGCGACAATGGGATGTAGACACACAGAACGCACATCAGGATGCGGGTGAAATGCCCGGTGGTCATCAGCATGCTTTCACGCATGGCCATGAAAGGCGTCAGCCTGCGCAGCACCAGAAGGTACTCGCAAAACGCCAGTTTGATCATCACCCAGATGCCGGGAACGATGAACAGTGACAGGCCGAACATGATCAGCAGCGTGCTCATGGCCGAAAGCACCGCGAAGGTGGGCCACAGACGCACAGCCATGGCGAGCAGGTCGCGGGTCTGGGGTTCTTCGCCACGGCTGCGCGCATCGAGAAACAGAATCAGCGCAGCGGTATAGAGCGGATAGAAGAACAGCCCGACGACCAGGTTGTAGGCGGGGGACGCGTCGGCGCTCATGGCGCTGCCCAGGGCTTGCTTGGCCAGCGCTTCGAGCACCACCAGCGGCAGGCAAAGCACCAGAATGCGGCCAAGGTTACTGCGGAAGAAATAAAGAGAATCCTGAATAACGGTCAACGGGTTCATGGCTCGGTCGCAGACAAAAAGCAGGCCGCCACTTTAGCCCATGGCCTGTGTCGATCCAAGCGAACCGGTCTGCGCTGTAACGCTTCCTTATCTTTTTTTTCATGTCATTGAAGCGTTCTGATCCAGCCCCATTACTCAATCACGCCCCGGCATTCGGCCGGGCGAAGACTGACTGCGGCAATCCACGAGGTCGCCATGAACAACGAAGAACACACCCTGATCGATGGTCTTTTCTCGAAACTGAAAGCGGCTGAAACGGCCTCTGCTCCGCGAGATGCCGGGGCCGAGGCACTGATCAAGGATCACCTGACGCGCCAGCCCGCTGCGCCTTATTACATGACGCAGGCGATTTTGGTGCAGGAGGCGGCCGTCAATCAGCTCAATCAGCAGGTCCAGCAACTGCAGGCCGAACTTCAGCAGGCCAAGGGGCAGGCCGCTTCGGCACCTGCCAGCGGTGGCTTTTTGTCGAGCCTCTTCGGCAGCAGCGCGCCGCGAGCGCCGCAGCCTCAGGCGCAACCGGCTCCTGCAGGTGGCGGATGGCGCGATGGCGCTGGCTACAACCCACCGGCGCAACAGGGCGGGTATGCACCACCACCACCAGCCGCAGCAGCGCCGATGGGTAGCGGATTTCTCGGTGGCGCGTTGAAAACGGCGGCAGGCGTGGCGGGTGGCGTGATGCTGGCAGAAGGCATCAGCAGCCTGTTCAGCCATCACAGTCAGCCGCAGGAGATCGTCGAGGTCATCCATGATTCGCCTGCTCAGGATCAGTTCTCCAACACTGACCAAAGCAACTGGGGTCAGCAGCAGGATTCGCAATACACGGCTGACGACAGCTACAACGACGATGGCGGTATGTTCTCGGATGATGACTCGTTTGTTTGAGGTACACAGAATCCTGGCTGATTAGCGGGCAGGGTTGCGCTTCTCACATCAACGCGACGAATTGAACACACGCGATAGACTGGGGCAGGCACTTGCTGGCGATCAGGACGCCCCATCGCCGGCAAGCAGCCTGCCAGCGTTTCGTACTGGATGATCGTGCCCAGGCGCGGCGCGTCCCATCCCGAAGCGGCAGCTGCACCAATCCATCCCTCAATTCCCGGCTCAAGCTGGCATACTGGACGCCGATCCATGTTCCGGATCGCTGTAATCGCAGGGGCCAGCCTGCGTCATGAGGAAGTGCGGTGAAGAAGATCGCGGTGTTCGCCGATGTGCAAAACCTCTATTACACCGTGCGCCAGGCGCATGGCTGTCATTTCAATTACGCCGCGCTGTGGGCGGACATCAGCAAACGTGGCGAGATCGTCCATGCGTTTGCGTATGCCATCGATCGGGGCGACAGCAAGCAGCAGCAGTTCCAGCAGATCCTTCGCAACCTGGGCTTTACGGTGCGGCTCAAGCCCTACATCCAGCGCAGCGACGGCTCCGCCAAAGGGGACTGGGATGTGGGCATCACCATCGATATCATGGACTTCGCGCCGCAGGTGGATGAAGTGGTGCTGGCGTCCGGCGATGGCGACTTCGACATGTTGCTCGAACGCATCATCAGCAAGCATGGCGTTGAAGCGGTGGCCTATGGCGTACCGGGGCTGACGGCCAATTCGCTGATCCGCGCCGCCAGTCGTTACGTGCCCATTGAAGGCGCGTTGTTGTTGAAATGAATTCAAGGGTTGGACCAACGTGTTGGAACGTATTGCAGTCATCGACTTTGAAACCACCGGGATTTCGCCTGGCCACGGTTGCCGTGCGACCGAGATTGCCGTGGTCATCATGGAGCAGGGGCGCATCGTCGACCGCTACCAGAGCCTGATGAATGCCGGTGTGCGCATTCCTGCGTTCATCGAAGGCCTGACCGGCATCAGCAACAACATGATTCGCACCGCGCCGAGCGCCGAGCGTGTGATGGGCGATGTGTGTGATTTCGTCGGCACCACGCCGCTGGTGGCGCACAACGCTTCGTTTGACCAGAAGTTCTGGGATTACGAACTGTCCCGCATCGAGCGCACGCGTGAGCAGAGTTTTGCCTGTTCGATGCTGCTGGCCCGACGCCTGATGCCGGGCGCACCCAATCACAAGCTCGGTACATTGACGCAGTACGCGCGCCTGCCCAACACCGGCAAGGCTCACCGGGCCATGGCCGATGCCGAGATGGCCGCCAACCTGACGGCTTACCTGAGCAACGAACTGCGTCAGAAACACGGTCTGGCGGGTGTTTCTCATCAGTTGCTGTGCTCGCTGCAGAAAGTCCCGGCCGCGAAGATCAGCGAAGCCCTCAAGCGTCAGCGCGGTTTTTGACCTGCGTTCTGTCCTGCTTGCCTTGAGGCGCCAGATGGCCTGAGGGCAGGCTTCGCTCGACGCCTGTTGAAAGCACGATGGACGTCTTGCTGAAACCGAACTGCGCGATGCGGTTGATCAGGTCCTCCAGGTGCGGCATCGAATCCACGGCAGCGCGCATGATCACACAGGGGTCGCCGGTTACCCGATAGCACTGAATCAGCTCCGGTATTTTCCACAGTTCATCATAGGCCTGCTGATTGCCATGGCTGGCCATGCGCAGTTCGATCATGCATTGAATCGGCAGCCCCACCTTCGACAGATCGACCTTCGCTTCATACCCCGTAATCACGCCGCTGGCTTCGAGCTTGGCCACGCGCTCGGCCACCGCAGGCGCTGACAGGTTGACCAGCTTCGCCAGTTGAGCGAACGAAGCACGGCCATTTTGCAGCAGCGCGTCGAGCAGCATGCGATCGTATTTATCCAGGGTCATGGCGCGCCTCGTTGAAAAGTGGGTTTTTTATAAAGAAAGGTATGGCTGCTTAACAACCATTGAATCAAAGGTTATGCGCCTATTTAAAAAGGCTTAGATGCTTAATATCCGCACTACGCCTTCATACAATAAGCCAACCATAACAATGATCCCTGAGCCTGACCATGCCTCATTCCGTTCGTTTTCCTGCGCTGCTGATCGGCGCCTTTCTGGCCTTGTACCTGATCTGGGGGTCTACCTATCTGGTCATTCGTATCGGCGTAGAG
Organism: Pseudomonas triticifolii; assembly: GCF_014358015.1. Taxonomy (GTDB): domain Bacteria; phylum Pseudomonadota; class Gammaproteobacteria; order Pseudomonadales; family Pseudomonadaceae; genus Aquipseudomonas; species Aquipseudomonas triticifolii. Next base: position 74,121 of record NZ_JACONV010000018.1, read on the forward strand.
TCCTGGCCGCCACTGATGATGGCCGGTATCCGGTTCATGATCGCCGGTTGCCTGATGTATGGGTTCCTGCGCTATCGCGGCGCACCGGCACCGACCTGGGCCGAGTGGAAGGGCGCGGCGGTGATCGGTTTCCTGTTGCTGACCTGCGGCAACGGTGGCGTGACACTGGCCGAGCATGCGGGCGTGGCGTCGGGGATTGCCGCGCTGTCGGTCGCGACCATGCCGCTGTTCACCTTGCTGTTCGGTCTGTTCTGGGGCAATCGCACCACCACGCTTGAATGGGCCGGGATCATCCTGGGCTTGATCGGCATTGGCCTGTTGAACATGGGGTCGAACCTGCAAGCCAGCCCTTATGGTGCTGCGCTGGTGATTTTCGCGGCAGCGTCCTGGGCGTTCGGCTCGGTCCTGAGCAAACACCTGACATTACCGAAAGGGCCGATGGCCAGCGGCGCAGAGATGATTGTGGCGGGCGTTACGCTGCTGATCGGCAGCGTTCTGACCGGCGAGCGGCTGGAGCAGATGCCGACGGCTGCGGGCTGGGGCGCGCTGCTGTATCTGGTGGTGTTCGGTTCCATCGTGGCGTTCAGCGCGTATATGTACTTGCTCAAGAACGTGCGCCCGGCAGCGGCGACCAGCTATGCCTATGTCAACCCGGCAGTGGCTGTGCTGCTGGGTGTGGTGTTTGCCGGTGAAACCATTGGCCTGGCCGAGTGCATGGCGATGGTGGTGATCATCAGTGGTGTGGTGCTGATTGGTCTGCCGCAATGGCGCAAGCCGCAACCCCGGGAAGCGGTATCGGTGCGCACAAGCTAACTCAGGCGGGCCGGACAGGGTAAACTGCGCGCCTTGCGCTGAATTTTTCCTACGGTATCCCCATGACATTCGCCTCTCTCGGCCTGATCGAACCCTTGCTGCGCGCCCTTGATGCGCTTGGCTACCAGACTCCGACCCCTGTGCAGGCACAGGCGATTCCCCCGGTTCTGGCTGGCCGTGACCTGATGGCTGCAGCCCAGACCGGCACCGGCAAGACCGCAGGTTTCGCCCTGCCGCTGTTGCAACGCCTGACCATGGAAGGGCCGAAAGTCGCTCCCAATTCGATTCGTGCGTTGGTGCTGGCACCGACGCGCGAACTGGCCGAGCAGGTCCACGAAAGCATTCGTCAGTACGCCGAGCACCTGCCCTTGAGCACCTATGCAGTGTATGGCGGCGTGAGTATCAACCCGCAGATGATGAAGCTGCGCAAAGGCGTTGACGTGCTGGTTGCAACGCCCGGTCGCCTGCTGGATCTGCATCGTCAGAACGCCGTCAAGTTCTCGCAACTGCAGACCCTGATTCTCGACGAAGCCGACCGTATGCTGGACCTGGGCTTTGCCGAAGAGCTGCGCGGGATCTACGCTGCGCTGCCGAAGCGTCGCCAGACGTTACTGTTCTCCGCGACGTTCTCCGACCCGATCCGCCTGCTGGCCTCGCAAATGCTGGACGACCCGCTGACCATCGAAGTCAGCCCACGCAACGTGGCTGCCGCGTCGGTCAAGCAGTGGGTTGTGACGGTCGATAAAAAGCGCAAGGCCGACCTGTTTATCCATCTGATGAAAAAGCATCGCTGGGGCCAGGTGCTGGTGTTCGCCAAGACCCGTGTAGGTGTCGATCAATTGGTGGATCGCTTGCAGGCTTTGGGCTTGAACGCCGATGGCATTCATGGCGACAAACCCCAGGCAACCCGCCAGCGTGCGCTGGATCGCTTCAAGAGCAATGAAGTGAAGATTCTGGTGGCGACTGATGTTGCCGCTCGTGGGCTGGACATCGATGACCTGCCGACGGTGGTCAACCTGGACCTGCCCATCGTGGCCGAGGACTACATCCACCGCATCGGCCGTACTGGCCGCGCAGGCCTGACCGGCGAAGCGATCTCGCTGGTGTGTGCCGATGAGGTCGAGCTGCTGTCGGCCATCGAAGTACTGACCCGTCAGACGCTGGAGCGTCGTGAAGAGCAGGATTTCGAGCCGGAACACCGCGTGCCGACCACTGACGCCACCGGGCAGATCCTGAAAAAACCCAAGAAGCCGAAAAAGCCGAAGGTTTCAGGCAGCAAGCGCAACCTGGGCAAGTGGGTCGACAGCGGCGATTCCGAGCCAGCACCGGCGGTCAAGCCCGTGCGCAAGGTTCCGGTCTTCAACACCGGGCCACGCAAGAAGAAGCCTTGAGCTGTCAGGAGACAGGATCGGTCTGACGCTTCACGTTTGAATGCACCTCTGGACGCTGCGCGGCAGTACTCAATCCTGCCCGCGCAACCAGTCCAGCATCCCCAACCCAGCTGCCCGCCCGCTGGCGAAGCAGGCGGTCAGCAGGTAGCCGCCGGTCGGGGCTTCCCAGTCGATCATCTCACCTGCGCAAAACACGCCGGGCAACTGCCTGAGCATCAAACGCTCGTCCATCGTCTCGAACGTCACGCCGCCCGCCGTGCTGATGGCTTCGTCGATAGGCCGCGCCTTGATCAGGCTCAGCGGCAGGGCTTTGATCGTCTGACTCAAGAGCGTCGGGTCATCGAAGGCTTCACGGGGTGCCAGTTCTCGCAGCAGGGCCGCTTTTGCGCCATCCAGACCGAGCTGGCTGTGCAGGTGTTTGGACATTGAGCGCGAGCCGCGCGGTTTGCTCAGGGCTTTGTGCACATCGACCTGAGTCTTGCCGGGCAGCAGATCAATGTGCACGGTTGCCGAACCGCAGAGGTTGATCTGCTCCCGGATCTGCGCCGACAGCGCATACACCAGGCTGCCTTCGACGCCGGTGTCGGTCAGCACACATTCGCCCAGACGCAACGTCTGCCCGCTCAGACCCATGGCGATGTTTTTCAACGGCGCCCCGGCAAACTTGCTGCGCAGCACCTCGCTCCAGGTTGTGACCTCGAAACCACAGTTGGCCGCTTGCAGACGCGCCACATCCACCTGCTGCGCTTCAAGCCAGGGCACCCATGCGCCGTCGGAACCCAGTCGCGCCCAACTCGCGCCACCCAGCGCCAGCAGCGTGGCGGCAGGCTTGAGTGCCAACTCTCCTTCGGGATGGGCGATACGCAGGCTGCCGTCGGCGTTCCAGCCCAGCCAGCGGTGCCGGGTATGAATCACGACGCCCGCTTCGCGCAGGCGTTTGAGCCACGCACGCAGTAATGGCGCGGCTTTCATGTCAGTCGGAAACACGCGCCCTGAGCTGCCGATAAATGTTTCTATGCCCAAATCATGAATCCACGTGCACAACGCGTCTGCATCGAATGGCCGCAGCAACGCTGCGATCATCGGCGAACGTTCGGCGTATCGGGATAAAAAAGCAGGGTAGGGCTCTGAGTGAGTGATGTTCATCCCGCCGACCCCAGCGAGCAGAAACTTGCGACCTACCGAGGGCATGCCGTCGTACAGATCGACGTGAACGCCTGCCTCACTCAGGACTTCAGCTGCCATCAGACCCGCAGGCCCGCCTCCGATGATGGCGACGGATTGAGGTTTTGCGGCAGTGAGGTCGGTCATGGTCAACTGAAGTTCAATAGCGGGAAAGTGCCGCATTCTAACCGAGATTTGCCGCCCGGCCTGTCACAGGCCAAGATCCTGCCAGACCCGTTGCGCACTGTGGTGCAGGATGCCGTGACGACGGGCCAGCGCTTGACGGTCCTTGCTGTAGCCGCCCCCGATCACGCCCATCACTGGAATGTCACGGCCCAGGCAGTGACGCAGCACGGCCTCGTCGCGGTCAGCCAGGCCTTGATCGGTCAGTTGCAGATAACCCAGCGCGTCGTCCTTGTGGACGTCCACGCCTGCGTCGTACAGCACCAGGTCCGGCTTGTAGATCGGCAGCAGGTAGTTGAGCAGGTCATCGACGACTTTTAGGTAATCGCCGTCGCCCATGCCCATCGGCAACGGAATGTCCCAGTCGCTCTGGGCCTTGCGGGCCGGGAAGTTCTTTTCGCAGTGCAGCGAGACCGTGATCGCGTCCTCGGTGTCCGCCAGAATGCGGGCAGTGCCGTCGCCCTGATGCACGTCGCAGTCGAAAATCAGCACCTTGTCCACGCGGCCGCTTTGCAGCAGGTAATGGCTGATGACCGCCAGGTCGTTGAAGATGCAGAAGCCTGCCGGGTAGTCGTAATGCGCATGGTGCGTACCGCCCGCCAGATGACAGGCCAGACCGTGTTTGAGCGCCTGCTCGGCGGTCAGCAGCGACCCGCCTACCGCGCGGATGGTGCGACGCGCCAGTGCCTCGCTCCAGGGCAGGCCGAGGCGGCGCTGATCTTCGCGTGACAGGTCGCCGCTCAGGTAACGGTTTATGTAGGAAGGGTCATGCGCCAAGGCAAGAATATCGGTGGGACACAGTTCAGGGCGTAATAATTGAACGTCGTGGGTCAGCCCGCTGTCGATCAAGTGATCGCGCAACAGACGAAACTTGTCCATGGGAAACCGGTGATCAGCCGGAAACTCGGGGCTGTAGTCGTCGTGATAGATAAGCGGCAGGGACATTTTGCATTCGTTCAAAGGTCGAAGCCTGATAGTGCCAGTTATGCGCCTGATCGCACAGTTGGCACAAACCCTAGCAGACTACACTTGCGCCCGAACATGTACGGTTACAGGGGAGATCGATGGAACCGATACTCAAGCTGGACAGCCCTCGCTTGCTGATGCGGCAGTGGCACGACGATGATTTGCCGGTGTTCGCCGCCCTGTGCGCCGATCCCCAGGTGATGCGCTATTTTCCCGATACGCTGAGCCGCCTCGAAAGCGCCGCGATGATCGGGCGCATGCGCGGGCACTTTGCCGAGCTGGGCTTCGGATTGTGGGCTCTTGAACGCAAGGACAATGGCGCGTTCATTGGCTTTACCGGGTTGGGCGTGGTCGGGTTCGACGCGCATTTCACCCCGGCTGTCGAAATCGGCTGGCGGCTGGCCCGCGAGCACTGGGGACTGGGCTTTGCCAGCGAAGCGGCGTGGACGGTGCTGGGGTGCGGTTTCGAGCGGTTGAAACTGGATGAAATTGTGGCGTTTACCGCCGTCAACAACGAACCCTCGCAAAAGGTGATGCAGGTCATTGGCATGCAGCAAGACCCGGCTGACGATTTCGAGCACCCCAACCTGCCAGACGGGCATCCGCTCAAACCGCACGTGCTTTATCGCATCAGCCGTGAACAGTGGCTCAGTACCCTTCAATCCGAGTAAGCCCTTCGCCAAATTCTGTATCATTTCAGTTATGGGTGCGGGTCTGTGGGGCCTGCCGCAAATTACACCGACCGCCGTCATCGGCGTGCGGTCACGCTTTGGGCGAGGAATGAACATGAGCCAAGTGCTGGATGATCTGGTCGAGTTGTTGACGCTGGAACCTATTGAAGAAAACCTGTTTCGCGGCCGCAGTCAGGACCTTGGCTTTCGCCAGCTGTTTGGCGGGCAAGTGCTGGGGCAGTCGCTGTCCGCGGCCAGCCAGACCGTCGAAGAGGATCGTCACGTTCACTCCCTGCACGGCTACTTCCTGCGCCCCGGTGATGCCGGGCTGCCAGTGGTCTATCAGGTGGATCGTGTGCGTGACGGCGGCAGTTTCAGCACCCGTCGTGTCACGGCGATTCAGAAGGGCAAGCCGATCTTCACCTGCAGTGCGTCTTTCCAGTACGACGAAGAAGGCTTCGAGCACCAGGCAGCGATGCCGCAGATCGTCGGGCCTGAGAACCTGCCGTCCGAACTTGAGCTGATGAAACAGCGTGCGCACCTGATTCCTGAGGCGCTGCACGACAAGTTTCTGCGTCCCAAACCCATCGAATTTCGCCCGGTAACGGCTGAGGATCCCTACAACCCGCAACCCGGCGAGCCGGTGAAGTATGTGTGGTTCCGCGCCGATGGCACCCTCAACGACGCGCCTGCGCTGCACAAGTACATGCTGGCTTACGCCTCGGACTTCAATCTGCTGACGACGTCGCTCAAGCCGCACGCCAAGACCGTCTGGCAGCGCGACATGCAGGTGGCCAGCCTTGATCACTCGCTGTGGTTCCATAACGACCTGCGGGCCGATGACTGGCTGCTGTATGCGATGGACAGCCCGTGGGCCGGCAATTCTCGCGGCTTCTCACGAGGCAGCATCTTCAACCGCGCCGGGCAACTGGTCGCCTCGGTCAGTCAGGAAGGGCTGATCCGCCACCGTAAGGATTGGGCATGACACTTCACGATATTCGCCACTGGGTGTTCGACATGGACGGCACGCTGACCGTCCCCGTGCACGACTTTGCGGCCATCAAGCGCGAGCTGGGCATGCCGCAGGATGCCGACATTCTTGGCCATCTGGCAGCGTTGCCGGCCGCCGAGTCTGCGGCCAAACATGCCTGGTTGCTGGAGCACGAACGTGAGCTGGCGCTGGGCTCGCTGCCTGCCCAAGGCGCGGTCGAGCTGGTCCGTGAGCTTGCTGCGCGTGGCTACCGCCTGGGCATTCTGACCCGCAACGCGCGAGAACTGGCGCACATCACGCTGGAGGCTATCGGCCTTGCTGACTGCTTTGCGGTGGATGACGTGCTGGGCCGTGACGAAGCCACGCCCAAGCCGCACCCGGCCGGTCTGCTGAAACTGGCCAGCGCCTGGGACGTCGAACCGACAAGCATGGTCATGATTGGCGACTATCGTCACGACCTTGATTGCGGGCGGGCAGCAGGCGCGAAAACTGTGTTGGTAAACCTGCCGGAGAATCCGTGGCCTGAGCTGGCAGACTGGTATGCCGTGGACTGCGTGGCGCTGCGGGGGATGTTGGGCTGACAGGTATTGCTCCTGCGTCCCCCACGCTAGACAGGTTGTGCTGAATGAACGCATAACCTGTGGGAGGCGGCTTGCCGGCGAAGCGGTTTTTCAAGCGCCGCATCAGTGACTGTACAGGCCTCATCGCCGGCAAGCCGCCGCCCACAAAATGAACGGCGTCCGTTTCTCATGCGCTGCCAATCAGAACGGCTTGAACAGCACCGCCTGGCCTTCAGGTGACGTGAAGATGCCGTCGCCGCTATGGCCGACTTTAGGCACGATCACCAGATGCTGGTTCAGGCCTTCGGGGTGGCGCTTCTGCAGGTAGTTGAAGTAGTTCTGTCCACGAATCAGGCGATAGCCGCCCTGGGCTTCGGCCGCGCAGGTCTTGTCCAGTGCAGGATGGTTGCGGTCGGTGTCCAGTTCGCCGAGCAGGTACGTCACGTCACGCTTCACGTAGTTCTTTTCGATGTCGGTCGGCTTTTCCTTGCCCGAGTAGAACGGCATCTTGTTCAGGCCGTATTTCCAGTCATTGAAGTTGGGGCAGGTCTGCGTCGTTACCGGCTCGGGGCGTTCAGCGTCGAAGTAGGCGTAAGACGACGGGTTGGCGATTACGTAGCGCAGCTTCACGCCCTCGCGATGCAGCAGGACATCTTCCTTGCCGCCGATCATTGCGTAGCGCTGCACCACTTGAGCGCCGCCGGAGTGACCGGCAATCACCACTTCTTTCAGGTTGGGAAACAGCTTGCTGTCGCTCAGGCGCTTGAGGATGTGGTCCAGCACCACAAAGGAGCTGATCGGCTTGGGATCGGTGGCTGTCGCGCCTTCCATCCAGCTGTTCTGATGCCAGCGCAATACGTTTTCCGGCAGGTGATGCGCAACGATGTCTTTTTCATCCAGAAACTGAGGTGCGATCAGCAAGGTCTTGCTGCGCTCCTTTGACTGGTTCGCAGCGCGTTCGATGCTGCGCAGGTACGTCGGCGCGTTGCGCAAGCGGCCGTGCAGCACGATCACGGCCCGCTCGATGCGCGGTTTTGGATGCACCCACTCCTGGCTGAGGCTGAGCGTGGCTTCGGTGCCGTTGATGGCCAGGCGATCCGGGCTGATGGATTTGACCGCTTGATCCTCGGCATGAGCCCCGAGGCTCACGAAGGCAGTGCTTAACAACAGGACCACAAGCGGTTTAATCATGTGCTAGAGACTCTTGGCGGCGAACGTGTCGCATTGGGTGATTTGACCTTGCGCAAAGCCGGTCTTGAACCAGTGTACGCGCTGGGCTGAGGTCCCGTGGGTAAACGAGTCCGGTACGACCCGGCCACGGCTTTGCTGCTGCAGGCGGTCATCGCCGATGGCGTTGGCTGCATTCAGCGCCTCTTCAATATCACCCGGCTCAAGCCAGTTCAAACGATTTTGTGCGTTATAGGCCCAAACGCCTGCTAAACAGTCAGCCTGAAGCTCCTGGCGGACCAGCAAACCGTTGTTGCCTTCCATGCGCTGCCCGGCTTTGCGTGCGGCATCGACCTTGGCAGACACGCCCAGCAGCGTCTGCACATGGTGGCCGACTTCATGGGCGATCACGTAGGCCTGGGCGAAGTCACCCGCAGCGGAAAAGCGTTGCGACATCTCGCGAAAGAAGTCCAGGTCCAGGTAGACCTGCTGGTCGGCCGGGCAATAGAACGGGCCGGTTGCGGACGTCGCATAACCGCAGGCGGAGTTCACCTGACCGCTGAACAGCACCAGCGTCGGGTCCTTGTACTGACGACCGTTCTGGGCGAACACTGCGCGCCAGGTGTCTTCGGTATCGCCCAGAATGCTGCGCACGAACTCGGCCTGCTGGTCGTTGGCAGGCGGGGCCTGGTGCGTCTGCGGGCTGGCCGGGGCGCTTTGCTGGGTGCTCTGGCCGGTCAACTGGCCAAGGATCTGCATCGGGTCCTGGCCGGTCAGCAAGCCGATGGCGACGATAATGACGATGCCGCCCAGGCCCAGGCCCTTGCCACCGATGCGCATGCCGCCGCCACCGCCGCTACTTTCACCCCGTGCATCAACCACGTTGTCGCTGCGTCGGCCTTTTTTCCAGAGCATGTCGGATCCCTCTTCTTGTCGTGCAATGAGTGTCGCGGGTGAAACCGGTACGCGCCAACCTGTCCCGTGCCAAGTGAAACACGGGCGGCGCAATGTGTGATGCGAGGTATAGAGGGTAGGGGAGACCGATTGGTTCTAAGAAGCGGCGCCGCGATACCGGTTTTCTGAATCCGGGCGGCGCTGCTCTGGTGCTCATTGTGCTTTTGCGAGCGTGCTCTGTGACGCTTCTGCGGGAGTTGCGTCGGCAAAACGGTCCACCTGGCGCAGCGTCTTGAAGCCGGTCATCCACGCGCCCACTACACCGAGTGTGCAGACGCCGCCCATGATCGCGGCCGGAATCGCGCCTATCAGCGAGGCGCTGGTGCCCGCACGGAACTCACCCAGTTCGTTGGACGAGCCGATGAACAGCATGTTCACCGCATTGACCCGGCCGCGCATGTTGTCCGGTGTTGAGAACTGCACCAGGGCCGAGCGGATGTAGACGCTGACCATGTCGGCGGCCCCTGCGATCAGCAGCGCCAGGCAGGACAGCCAAAACAGGGTGGAGAGGGCGAACACCAGGTTGGCCACCCCGAACAGCCCGACGGCCATGAACATGGTCATGCCGACATTGCGATCCAGCGGTCGCATGCTCAGGTAGATGCCGACCCCCAGTTCACCCAGGCTCATCGACGCACGCAGCATGCCCAGTCCTTGCGGACCCAGGTTCAGTACCTCGTGGGCATAGATCGGCAGCAGCGCGACGACCCCGCCCAGCAGTACAGCGAACAGGTCCAGCGAGATGGTGCCCAGAATGATAGGCCGCGAGCGGATGAACGCGATCCCGGCGGTGAAGCGGCCCCAGGCGCTGTCACCCAGATCCATCAGCTTGCCCGCAAAAGGTGTCGCAACCGGGGCCAGAAACAGGATCCCGGCAATGAACGCTGCCACGCACACCGAATAGGTCAGCTCGGCGCCGCCCAGCCAGTACAGGTAGCCGCCAATCAGAGGGCCACCCACGGTCGAGCAACGCATGATCACGCTGTTGGTGGCGATCGCCGAGGCCAGTTGTTCACGCGGAACGATCTGCGGCAGCAGGCTTTGCAAGGCCGGGCCTGTGAACGCACGCGCGCAGCCATAGAGCATCAGCGCGCCGTAGATCAACCGAAGGTCTTGCAGCTTCAGGGCCGAGAACACCAGCAGGATGACGCCGCATACCGCCTGCACGCCCCAGCTGATCATCAGGATGACCTTGCGGTTGTAGCGATCGATCAGATCGCCCGCAGGCATCAGCAGCAACAGCATGGGAATGAACTGAGCCAGGCCGACATAAGCCAGTGCCATCGGCTCGCGGGTCATGTCGTAGACCTGCCAGGCAACCACCACCGCCTGAATCTGCATGGCGAACACCGCCATCAGACGCGACAGGATGAAACTGATGAACCCAGGCTGGCTGGACAGTTTGACGGAGGTTGAAGCGGCGGGGGATTCAGAGCTCAAGACAGACTTCCATCGAAGCAGTGTATTCGCGGTACGCGTTATACCTCAGCTTATAGATAGGGAGCTAATGAAAAAGTTGACAGTTTCTCCGGGCCGGGTATGCATATTGAGCGTTTCCACGCTCTGCGCTCAGCGTCACACGCAAGTCCAGAATAGGCACTAAGCCGGACTAAACCCAAGTCGCTGACTATACGCATAACCTGTGGGATGCGGCTTTTGAAGGGCTGCATCAGTGACTGGACTGACGTCATCGCCGGCAAGCCGCCTCCCACTATCTCGTGCCTGCTGCAAGGCTTGTGCATAAAACGCAGCGCGGGACTCAAACGGTCGTCGCTGACGGAATGCTTAACCTGTGGGAGGCGGCTTGCCGGCGAGGCGGTTTTGAAGCGCCGCATCAGTGACTGTACTGACGCCATCGCCGGC
>NZ_JACONV010000019.1 GCF_014358015.1 Pseudomonas triticifolii
TCCCACAGGTTGTGGCTATTCGGTACAACCCATGTTTCTTCCACAGGTTTTAGCTATTCGGTACAACCTGTATTGCTCTCACGGGTTTTGCATTTGTTCGGGCGGATCGTGTGTATTGATCGGCTGGATAAACCCGATTTTTTGTGGGAGGCGGTTTGCCGGCGAGGCGGTTTGCCAAGCGCCACATCAGTGACTGAACCGACCCTGTCGCCGGCAAGCCGCCTCCCACAGGTTGTATCTACTGAGTACAACCTCTGTTCCCCTGCCGATACCCTGCGCCCGCGTGCTGCGGCGGGAGGCGGTCGGTGCCTTGGGGGAACAGTTTCTTGCGCAGGCTGCCGTCTTCGTACGCGGTCTTGTACGACCCTCGGCGTTGCAGCTCGGGGATCACCAGATCGATGAAGTCTTCGTAGCTTTCCGGGGTGACGATGCGGGTCAGGTTGAAGCCGTCCAGGCCGGTTTCGGCGATCCACGATTCCAGCTCGTCGGCGACCTGTTCAGGCGAGCCGATCACCGTGATGTAGCGGCCGCCCAGTGCGTGCTGATCGAGCAGCTTCTGGCGGGTCCAGTCATTATTTTTCAGGTTCCTGGTCGCCGACTGAATCGCGTTGCTCTTCACGTATTGAATGGGCTCATCCAGTTCGTACTGCGCGAAATCAATCCCGGTAGACGCCGCAAAGTGCGCCACACCTGCTTCGGCGCTGGCGTGACGGCGATACTCGGCGTATTTGTCCTGTGCCAGCGCCTGGGTCGCAGCGACGATCACGTTCAGGCCCATGAACACTTTGATGTCGTCAGGGTTGCGCCCGGCCTGCACAGCGCTGGCGCGCACCTTGTCCACCTGCTCGCGGGTCGAGGCCTTGTTCTGTCCGCTGATGAATACGCACTCGGCGTTCTGCCCGGCGAACTGCAAACCGCGCTCAGAACTGCCCGCCTGAAACAGCACCGGCGTGCGCTGTGGCGAGGGCTCACACAAGTGGTAGCCCTCGACCTGATAGAACTCGCCTGCGTGCCGCACTTTGTGAACCTTGCCAGGCTGGGCGTAGATGCGTTGCTCGCGATCATTGATCACCGCATCGTCCTCCCAACTCCCTTCCCAGAGCTTGTAGAGCACCTCCAGGTACTCGTCGGCCTGGTCGTAGCGTCGGTCGTGTTCCACCTGCTCGCTCAGGCCCATGGCCCGGGCTGCGCTGTCCAGGTAACCGGTCACGATGTTCCAGCCGACCCGGCCACGGCTCAGATGATCGAGCGTGGACATGCGTCGGGCGAACAGATAAGGCGCGTCGTACGTCAGGTTGGCGGTCAGGCCGAACCCCAGGTGTTTGGTGACACCTGCCATGGCCGAGACCAGCAGCAGCGGGTCGTTGACCGGCAACTGAATCGCTTCCTTGAGCGTGACGTCCACCGAGTTCTGATAGATGTCGTACACCCCGACGATATCGGCGATGAACAGCCCGTCGAACAGGCCGCGTTCCAGCAGCTTCGCCAGATCGGTCCAGTATTCCAGGCGGTTGAACTGTGTGGACGTATCTCGCGGGTGCGTCCACAGGCCATGGTTGATATGGCCGATGCAGTTCATGTTGAAGGCGTTGAGCAGGATCTTCTTGCGCGCCATCAGATCGTCCCCCGCAAAGGAGGGTGGGTGTCGTTGAGGTAATAGTTGCCGATGGCGTGAAATTTCCAGCGCACCGGATCGTGCAGCGTGTGTACGCGCGCATTGCGCCAGTGGCGATCCAGGCCATGTTCGGCGAGCGTCGATTGACTGCCCGCCAGTTCGAACAGCGTGCTGCCTGCCGCCAGGGAAATCTCGGTGCTGATGGCACGTGCCTCGGCCACGGCGATGGACGCGGCGGCCACGGTGTCGGCGTTGCTGTCAGCCTGAGCGCTATCCAGATACTCGCCAGCGCGTTCCAGCAAGGCCTCGGCGGCGTGCAGGCGAATGCTGAGCCTGCCGAAGCTGTGCAGGGTCAGCGGATCGTCCACGGCCTTTTCGATGCCTGAATCGATCCACGGTCGGGTGCGCGTGCGAACGAAGGTCAGCGCGTCTTCGAAGGCTGCGCGGGCGATGCCGGTGTCGATAGCCGCGTGGAGAATCTGCGCCAACGGGCCGACCGTGGTCGGGCGCTCGAAGGCGCTCTGGAAGGGCACCACGTCCTGTGGGTCTACGTACACGTTGTTGAACACCACCGAGCCGCTGCCCGTAGTGCGCTGGCCGAAACCGCTCCAGTCGTCGATGACTGTCAGGCCCGCGCTGTCGTGCGGCACGAACGCCAGTTGCTGAACCCCGTCGTCGTCGATCACCGAGGTCGGAATGCGCTGCGCATACAGCGCGCCGGTCGCGTAGAACTTGCGCCCGTTGATGCGATAGCCGCTGCCTTCACGCTTGAGGCGTGTGGTGCGGTCGTGTGCTGTTTTGGTGCCCAGTTCGGCCAGTGCATTGCCGAAACGCTGACCCGCCAGCGCTTCGGCATATAGGCGCTTTTGCTGCTGCGGGCTGCCGTTCACGCGCAGCACCTCAAGGGCATAGAAGTGGTTCTGTGGAATCTGCCCCAGGGAGCCATCGGCTTCGGAGATCAGGGCAATGACCTTGGCCAGGGTCACTGAAGATACGCCCGCGCCGCCGAAGGCTTTCGGCACGCTGATGCCCCAGAGCCCGGACTGACTGAACAGCGCCAGTTCGGCATGTGGCAAGCGTCGCTCGCGGTCACGCACGGCGCTTTCGGTCTTGAAGTATTCGGCCAGTTCGCGGGCGACCTGCAGAGCCTGGGCGTCATGGGTGATCAGCGCTGCGTGGTCGCGCGCCTGTGGATTGAAACTCATGAAAGGTGTGCTCCAGTGGTCTGGTTCAGATCCAGGAATGGCGGGCGGGCAGGGTGCCGTTCAAATGCCAGGTGCCGACGGCGTGGTATTTCCAGCGCACCGGATCGTGCAGCGTGTGGACACGTGCGTTGCGCCAGTGACGATCAAGGTTGAATTCGGCCAGCGTCGCTCGGCTGCCTGCCAGCTCGAACAGCTTTTCGCTGGCCTGCAACGAGACTTCGGTGGTCAGCACCTTGGCGCGCGCCACGGCAATGGACGCCAGGGCGGCAGACTGTTCGTCGATGGGCGCGGCGCTGACCTCGTCCAGAATCTGTCCTGCCTTGCGCAACAAGGCCTCAGCCGCGTGCAGTTCGAGTTTGAGCTTGCCGATATCGGCGATCACATACAGATCGTCGCTGGCACGCTCGACCTTGGCGTCGATCCACGGCCTGGAGCGATCCCGGACAAAGGCGATGGCATCGTCGATCGCGCCGCGTGCGATGCCTGCATCGATGGCGGCCTGAATCAGCTGCGATACGGCACCCTGAATGTTGGGCGTCAAAGACAGGCGCCAGTTGGCGACCACGTGCTCGGCCTCGACCGGTACGCTATCGAGCAGTACGGTGCCGCTGGCCGTGGTGCGTTGGCCAAAGCCTGACCAGTCATTGACGATGCGCAGGCCCGGCGTGCCGCGTTTGACGAACGCCATGACCTGGCGGCCTTCGTCGTCCAGTGCCTTGACGGCGACCCAGTGGGCGAAGAGCGCGCCGGTGGAGTAAAACTTCTGGCCGCTGATCGCGAAGTGGTCATCGTTGGCGGTGATTCGGGCTTTAAGGTCCAGGGTGTTTTTGGTGCCGCGCTCAGGCCCGGCATTACCGATGCGCCAGCCGTCCAGCACGCTTTTGAATAGCGCTTTCTTCTGCTGTTCGCTGGCGGTGCCTTGCAGCAAATGAAGGATGCCGAACTGATTCTGCGGGATTTGTCCGAGTGCAGGATCGGCCGCCGAGATGATCCGGAACACCTCGGCAACCGTGACGAACGATACCTGTGGGCCGCCATAAGCCCGCGGGACGGAAATGCTGCCCAGCCCGCTGTGCGTGAACTGTTCGATTTCCTGCCAGGGCAACAAGCGCTCCTGATCACGCCTGGATGCTTGAGCCTTTGCTGCCGCAGCCAGTGCATGGGCGGCAGCAATCGCTTGGGCATCATTGTGCAATACCTTGGCAGGCAACAAGCGGGGGGCAACGTCATGCTCTTGTGGAGCCTGCGCAACCCGTGTGTCATCCACAAGGGGTAGTGTGAAAGTGACCATCGAAACCTCGTAGCAATAGACCGCATGGGGTGCGGCTGAATACATCACGATGTCCGGTGGTCCGGTGTATATACCCTAAGCTTGTATAAAGAATTTTAAAACGTTCATTTTGGAATAAGCATAGATTGGCAATGACGGGTCGTAAAACGCGTGCCTGTCGTTACGCTCATTGGCTTCCACTCCACTCATTTGATGGGCCACGGGTTATAAACCCACGGTAACTTTGCGCGGTACGCTAAAACAATCCGGATTAATTCATGAGGTATTAATTAATTATTGAGTGCCAAAGAACGTTCTGCGCTGCATTCGCCGTTCAGTGGTTTTTGTCGTTATGTCAGTTGTGGGAAAACGGTCGGGTTGTCATGGCGCGATGACGCCCAAGGGCGGAATAGTTAGTTCGCGTGGCGGTGCCCACAGTGAGTTGTTCCCGACTCGGTCGATCACGCAATACGTGACTTCAAGTTGTTGGTCGCCGGCTTCCATGATCAGCGCTGGCGGAACGACCAGGTCGATCGCTTCGCCGATATCTTCCTGGGTCAGAGGCGGCAGGTCCATGCGTAGATCGCCCCAGCGCACGGTAATTTCGTCATGGGCCGCCATGTTCATGTAGGGCTCGATAGCCATTGGCAATCCGCCATCCAGATGCCTTTTGGTCAGGCCGCGACGCAGCACCGACGGTGCCACGTAAAGCGGCGCCAGGCCCTGATTTTCCTCCGCGTTGGGGCTGAGCAGGCGTCCCCCGGGTGGATTGAGTTTTACCCACAGCTTGCGGCACGCCGACGTCACGGGCAGTCCGCCCACTTTCATGACCCTGTAGTAAGTACGCGCCTTGCCGTTCTGTAGAAAGCTTTCAGGTACACGTAGGACGATATCCGTTCCAACGTCAGGCGGGGTTAGAATTTTTGACGCAACGTAACAGCCATCCCAGAACAGTTCGATCAGGTCGCCTTCGTCCATGTCGTCATAGGCAGTGATGTGCACGTTGAGGCTGGACGCTGCCCTGACGCCGACGCCATGCCGGCTGGCCTGCGGTACACAAGGGGCCGAGAGCTTTGCGCAGTCGTTTTTGAAAGAGGTCTGGTTCATGTCGGGTACTCCAGAATAGGGGAGGTTCAAGTAAGAATTCGTCACACGGTGTCATGTTTAATTAAAATAAGACTCAAAACAGGCAGGTGGATAAGTACCGCAAAATTCCAAGGTATGGCAAACATTACAAAGTGTCGAAATTGGAGGCTTGAAAGTTTGTCAGGTACTCAAGTGCCTTGTTTCAGGCGAGCTAATTAGCTTTGCTCGCGTGTGTCAATATACGGCTGCTGTTGAGTCGCTGTTTTCTGAAAAATTAGATGCTTCCTACAAATGATATTCGGAACCGTTTACTTGGCCGGCATCAACTGTCCTACCACAAGAAATCGATAAAGCGATGCTGTGCTCATGCTGAGCAGGTTCAGGCGAACGGGCTTATCGGAAGGCGTATTAATCGGTGCGCAGCGTCGCTATCAATGTGACGGAACGTCGTTTTCACCGTTTTATTATTTAGATCGGTTGGCGAAGTAGAGGACGTGAATCAGCGAATATCCTGATTGATCAATCCTTTTTGAAATGTAAAACAAAAAAAGGCAGCACCCGGAAGGTGCTGCCTTTTGGAAGCAGGTCGTAGGATCAGGCCCTGATTCGTTCCAGAAATTGCCGCGTCCGTTCCTCTTTGGGGTTGGCAAACAGTGCCTTGGCTTCGCCTTGCTCCACGATCACGCCCTTATCGATGAAGATCACGCGATTGGCAACCTCGCGTGCAAAGCTCATCTCATGGGTGACGATGACCATGGTGCGGTTCTCTTCAGCGAGCGCCTTTATGGTGGTCAGCACTTCGCCCACCAGTTCCGGGTCGAGTGCCGAGGTGGGTTCGTCGAACAGAATCACCTGGGGCTCCATGGCCAGCGCTCTGGCAATCGCCACACGCTGTTGCTGGCCACCAGAAAGCCTGCGAGGGTAAGCGTCTTCCTTGCCCGCCAGTCCCACTTTGGCCAACAGCTTTCGACCCAGTGCCAGTGCGCTTTCGCGAGCTACTTTCTTGACCACTACCGGGCCTTCGATGACGTTCTCAAGCGCGGTGCGGTGTGGAAACAGATTGAAGTTCTGAAACACAAACCCGACCTGCTGACGCAACTGGCGGATAAGGCCCTGTTGCTGATTCATGGAGCGAGTGCCGTCGATGGTGATGTCGCCAACCGTGATACTGCCGCTGGTCGGGGTTTCCAGCAGATTCAGGCACCGCAGCAAGGTCGTCTTGCCTGAGCCGCTTGGCCCGATGATGGCCACGACTTCTCCGGCTTCGATACGCAGATCGATGCCCTTGAGCACGGCATTGCCCTTGAATTCCTTGGTGAGTTTTTCAACCACGATCATGCTTCAGGACTCCAGGTCATGCCGGTTGACCCGCGCTTCCAGCTTGTTCTGCAGGTGCGAGAGCGCCGTGGCAAGGATCCAGTAGATCAGTGCGGCGGCCAGGTACATGGTGAAAATTTCAAAGGTACGGGCCGTGATCAACTGCGCCTGACGGAACAGCTCTGGCACCTGAATGGTGGCGGCCAGCGCCGTGTCCTTGACCAGCGAAATGAAGCTGTTGCCCAGTGGCGGCAAGGCCGTGCGGGCCGCTTGCGGCAGGATCGCACGGCGCATGGTCTGCCAGCGGGTCATGCCGATACTGGCAGCGGCTTCCCACTGACCGCGTTCTACCGAACCAATGGCCGCACGCAGGATTTCGCAGGCATAAGCGCCCATGTTCAGCGAAAAGCCGATCAGCGCTGCCGTCAGGGGATCCAGTTCGATGCCCAGTTCCGGCAGGCCGTAATAGATCATGAACAGCTGCACCAGCAGGGGCGTGCCACGGAAAAACGATACGTAGATACGCGCAATCCAGCTCAGTGGCTTGAAGCGCGACAGACGCATCAGTGCCAGACCGAAGCCCAGCAGCAAACCAAAGAACATACCGCCCAGGCTCAGGAAGACCGTGTAGTACGCGCCCTTGAGCAGAAAGGGCGCGGAATCCAGCGCGAGCTTTAGGCTCTCTTCAATCATTTGGTCACGTCAGCCTTGAAGTACTTTTGCGACAGCTTGGCCAGTGTGCCGTCGGCACGCAGGTTGTCGATGGCCTTGTTGATCGCCGCCAGCAGTTCCGGCTCGCCCTTGCGCAGCGCGACGCCCGATTCCTGGCGGGAGAAGGGTTCACCGGTCACTGCCAGGGTGTCTTTGGTCTTGGCGACCAGTTCCAGTGCGGCCAGGCGATCCACCAGAATCGCGTCGATACGGCCGATACGCAGGTCCTGATATTTGGTCGGATCATCGTCGTAAGTCTTGACGATTGCGGTCGGCACATTGGCCTTTAGCCATTGCTCGTAGTTGGTGCCCAGACCCACGCCGACTTTCTTGCCGCTCAGGTCCTGCGCGGTCTTGATGCTGTCTTTGGTCTTTTCCTTGTTGATCAGCGCCTGAATACCGGAAATGGTGTAGGGCTCAGAAAAGTCGTACTTCTTCTTGCGCTCGTCGGAGATGGTGACCTGGTTGATGACGACGTCCAGGCGCTTGGACTCCAGCGACGCGAGAATGCCATCCCATTTGGTCGGCTGAATCTTGGCCTTCACACCCAGCTCTTTGGCCAGCGCTTCGGAGAACTCGACCTCAAAGCCTGTCAGCTTGCCGTTCTCGTCCACGAAACTGAACGGCGGATACGTGCCCTCCAGGCCTACATTCAGGGTGCCGCTGTCCTTGATTTTCTGCAGTTGCTCGCCAGCCATGGCGTGTCCAGCAATACCGGTTCCGAGCATCAGGCTCAGGGCCGAGAAGAGAAACGTGCGACGAATGGCGGAAATGTTCATGCGAGCCTCTTGTTGTGTAAGTGCCGGGTTATTTTCAGACCAGGCGGACGCGACGGGGTGCTGTGAATTCAGCTTTTTTTCAGTGAGTTACGCCGGAAGCTGTGCTGCCGGGCGCCACTATAAGGCCATCCAGTTATGAACAAAAATAACTAAAAAAGCGCGTTGCTTTCTTTTTCGGCATAACCCTAACGCTTGTCATGCCCTCAATGGGCAAACACATCCGGGTAGGCAAACAGCGCGGGTGCGCCGCCGGTGTGCAGGAAGATCAGCGGGCCGTCGTTGAAGCGCTGCCGACCGATACCGTCCAGCAAACCTGCCATCGCCTTGCCGGTGTAGACGGGGTCTAGCAGCAGACCTTCGTGACCCGCCACAAGTTTGATTGCAGAGAGTGTGCCAGCATTTGGTTCGCCATAGCGCGGAGCGAAGTACTCGTCCCACAGTTCGACCTTGAAACGCTGTGGCAGCGGGATTTCCAGCAGCTCGGCCGTGCGTTCTGCCAGGCCTTGAACCTTGGGCAATTGCGCTTCTTCGCTGCGTGAAACGGTCACACCGATGACCGGCAGGTCCGGCAGCTCGCTGGCCAGGGCCAGCGCCAGACCGCTGTGGGTGCCAGCGCTTCCCGAGGCCAGTACGACGGCGGCGAAGTCGATGCCGGTCTGCTTGATCTGCTCGGCTAGTTCCAGCCCTGCGCGTACGTAACCCAGTGCGCCGACCGGGTTTGAGCCGCCGATGGGCACCAGATAAGGTTTCTTGCCGCTACTGCGCAGACGAGCGGCCAGCGCGTGCAGTTGCTCATCGGCGTTATCGAGGTTTTCCACCAGTTCTACTTTGGCGTCGAACAGCTCCAGCAGCAGGCGATTGCCGTTGTGCAGGTAGTTGGCATCGTCGGTGCCGATAGGGTTTTCCAGCAGGGCCACGCAGCCCAGACCCAGACGAGCGGCCAGTGCGGCGGTTTGACGTACGTGATTGGACTGGATCGCGCCCGCCGTGATCAGGGTGTCCGCCCCCTGTGCCAGCGCGTCGGCGGCCAGGTATTCCAGCTTGCGGACCTTGTTGCCGCCCAGCGCCAGGGTCGTGGTGTCATCGCGTTTGACGTAGATGTCGCGGCCTGCCCAGCTCGACAAACGGTCGAGTTTTTCCAGAGCCGTGGGGGCGTTGATCAGGTCCAGGCGGTTGAAGCGGGCCAGCTGATTTTTGATCATGGTGGTAGTAAGCCGTTCAGAGAATGAGCGGACTATAGGCAGACGTTTCCTGCACGGCAACCCATCGGGGTTTATGCTCCACTCAGCCGTTTCGCACAAAAATTGTTATTTTTTCCACTTGAATGTTTGCCGTAGAGTGATATCAGCAGCGACCGGTAGTGTCGGGTCGCCATCGTCAAGACCAAGGAGAGTTCAGCGTGAGCGATATTCCAGAAGCATCCGCCGACGGCCGTTCCAGCCATTGGCAGTTGCAGCGTATCGTCAGCCAGTTGCGCACCGCGCGTGAGGACTGGCGTACGCGCAACCGACGCGTGAGCGGTGAGCATGGCGGTCGTGAGCTGCCGTCGCGTGCGGCCATGGGCGAGATTCTCGAAGCCTTGAGCGGCGCGCTGTTTCCGATGCGTCTCGGGCCGGTTGACCTGCGTGAAGAGAGCGAGGACTTCTACGTCGGCCATACGCTGGACGTGGCGCTCAATGCGCTGCTGGCGCAGGCGCGGCTTGAACTGCGTTACGTGGCCCATCAACAGGGCAAGGCGCTGGCGGGGATCGACGAGCATGCGCTGGTGCTGATTCAGGATTTCGCCACGGCTCTGCCGGGCATTCGTCAGTTGCTCGACACCGACGTGCTGGCGGCTTACCACGGCGACCCGGCGGCGCGCAGTGTCGACGAGGTGCTGTTGTGCTATCCGGGCATTCTGGCGGTGATTCACCATCGACTGGCGCATCACTTGTACCGCGCAGGCTTGCCACTGCTGGCGCGCATCAGTTCCGAGCTGGCGCACTCGGCAACCGGCATCGACATTCACCCCGGCGCGCAGATCGGCCCGAGCTTTTTCATTGATCACGGCACTGGCGTGGTGATCGGTGAGACCGCCATCATCGGTGAGCGGGTGCGGATCTATCAGGCCGTAACCCTGGGCGCCAAGCGCTTCCCCGCCGATGAAGACGGCCAGTTGCAGAAGGGCCATGCGCGGCATCCGATCGTGGAAGACGACGTGGTGATCTACGCCGGTGCGACCATTCTGGGCCGCATCACCATCGGCCAGGGCTCGACCATCGGCGGCAACGTCTGGCTGACCCGCAGCGTCCCGGCTGGCTGCAACCTGACCCAGGCCAACCTGCTGCAGCAACAGGATGACGGGACGCAGAAGTAATCGATGGTGTCGCGCCGATCAGCGTCGCACTGGGGGATCGTGCCCGGCGCTGGTCTATGGCGTCAGCGCCGGCCTTTTCGCGAGCAAGCTCGCTCCCACTTGTCGTACCAAGGAGCGAACACGTGTGACTGAACGGACTTTGGGAGCGGACTTGTCCGCGAAGGGGCCCGTACATTCACTGAAGATGTGGTGCCTGATCCTCTGCCTTCGCGAGCAAGCTCGCTCCCACTTGTTGTACCGAAGAGCGAACATGTGTGACTGAACAGACTGTGGGAGCGGACTTGTCCGCGAAGGGGCCCGTACATTCACTGAAGATGTGGTGCCTGATCCTCTGCCTTCGCGGGCAAGCTCGCTCACTCTTCAGTGTTTTTATGCGAGACAGTCAGCGGAAAAGATGAAGCAGATCCTCACTGTTAATTCATCGCCTCGCACCCGGGAACGATCCCCACGCGCGCACGTCATACCCAAGCCTGAGCAAGCATTCACAGCCCCGCGATTCGTGTTTGCGGGCGTTTTCATGCTTAAATTGAACGTTCATTCAAGTTAAACCGGTGGTTCGCTGCCCGCTCACAACAGGAGGCTAACCCTTGCCGTATGCGTTTTTTGTAGTGGTTTCAATCAGTCCGGAGGCATGCAGCCGATGAGTACTCCGAGTACGCAACCCAGCGGTACGGTCCGCATGAACGCTCCAGTGTTTTACTTCGCTGCGAGCTTTATCCTGATATTCGGCGTCATTGTGATCGCCTTCCCCCAAGCCTCCGGTGCATGGCTGCTGGCGGCACAGAACTGGGCGGCCAACACGGTCGGCTGGTACTACATGCTGGCCATGACGCTGTATCTGCTCTTCGTGGTGGTCACCGCCGTATCTGGCTACGGCAAGATCAAGCTCGGTGCCGACCACGACGAGCCCGAATTCAGCTATCTGTCTTGGGCCGGGATGCTGTTCGCGGCGGGCATCAGTATTACGCTGTTTTTCTTCTGCGTATCAGAACCCCTGACGCACCTTTTGCAACCGCCGCAGGGCGAAGGCGGCACCACCGAGGCGGCGCGGCAGGGCATGCAGTTGCTCTTTCTGCACTGGGGCCTGCATGGCTGGGGCGTGTTTGCCTTTGTCGGCATGGCGCTGGCTTATTTCGCCTATCGCCACAACCTGCCACTGGCGCTGCGTTCGGCGCTGTATCCGCTGATCGGCAAGCGGATCAACGGTCCCATCGGTTATGCGGTGGACGGCTTCGGCATCATCGCGACCATCTTTGGCCTTGGGGCCGACATGGGCTTCGGGGTGCTGCACCTGAATTCGGGTCTGGACTACCTGTTTGGCGTTGCTCATACGCACTGGATTCAGGTCGGCCTGATCACGTTGATGATGGGCGCTGCGATTCTGGTCGCCATCGCGGGCGTGGACAAAGGCGTGCGCGTCATGTCCGACATCAACATGCTGCTGGCCTGTGCGCTGCTGCTGTTCGTGCTGTTCGCCGGTCCCACCCAACACTTGCTCAACACGCTGGTGCAGAACATCGGTGACTACCTGGGCGCGCTGCCGACCAAGAGTTTTGATGTGTACGCCTACGATAAGCCGAGCGACTGGCTGGGCGGCTGGACCGTGTTCTACTGGGCCTGGTGGATTGCCTGGTCGCCGTTCGTGGGGCTGTTCATCGCGCGTATTTCCCGTGGCCGCACCATCCGCGAATTCGTCTTCGGCGTGCTGCTGATCCCGCTGGGCTTCACCCTGGCCTGGATGTCGATCTTCGGCAACAGCGCCATCGATCAGGTACTCAACCACGGCATGACCGCGCTGGGCCAGTCAGCCATCGACGATCCTTCGATGACCCTGTACCTGCTGCTGGAAACCTATCCGTGGAGCCGGACTGTGATTGCCGTGACGGTGTTCATCAGCTTCGTGTTCTTTGTCACCTCTGCTGACTCGGGCACCGTGGTGCTGTCGACACTGTCGGCCAAGGGCGGCAACCCGGACGAAGACGGCCCGAAATGGCTGCGTGTGTTCTGGGGCGTGGCAACAGCGCTGATCACCAGCGGGCTGCTGTTCTCGGGCAGTATCGATGCGTTGAAATCAGCGGTGGTGCTGACTTCGCTGCCGTTCTCGCTGATCCTGCTGTTGATGATGTGGGGGCTGCACAAGGCGTTCTTCATGGAGTCCCAGCGTCAGATCGCGCAGTTGTACTCGCTGGCTCCGGTGTCGGGCTCACGACGTGGCGGCTGGCGTCAGCGCTTGAGCCAGGCCGTGCATTATCCGTCGCGAGATGAGGTGTATCGCTTCCTCGATCAGACCGTACGCCCGGCCATTGAGGATGTGACGGCGGTGTTCATGGAGAAAGGCTTGAACGTGGTCAACGTGCCCGATCCGTCCAACGACTCGGTGACGCTGGAAATCGGCCATGGCGAGGAGCGTCCGTTCATCTACCAGGTGCAGATGAAAGGCTTCTTCACCCCCTCGTTCGCCCGTGGCGGCATGGGTTCCAAACAACTGAACAACCGCCGCTACTACCGCGCCGAGGTTCACTTGAGTGAAGGCAGTCAGGATTACGACCTGGTCGGCTACACCAAGGAACAAGTGATCAACGACGTGCTCGACCAGTACGAGCGGCATATGCAGTTCCTGCATATGGTGCGTTGATCAGGTGGACCTTAATGTGAGGCGCAGCGTCACGGGCTCAATCCCCACGTGCGTGGGGACGATCAGATACGGCAGTCGCCGACTGAATGCTTGGGGGCGCTGAACAAAGCCGGGCTGACCTTCAAGGGTGTCCAGCCGATCTACCTGACGGCTGCCGATCCCCTGAGCCGCTCGCAGCGCGCCGAGAGCATCCAGATTCTGGCGCGCAGCATGGGCTTGTCCGAAGCGGTGATCACTCAGTATCTTGATCATCGCGCTACATCGCCGAGCCTGCCCATCACGCCGGAAATCGTGCGTGCGCAGCAGGCGACCGCTGATCTGTTTTACGACAACCACCTGGTGCCCAAGCGGGTCGATATCCAGCAGGCCGTGTGGAACAGGCCTTGAGTGTCCCCCTGACAAGAGAGGATTCAATGACGTATATCGCTGCCGAACATCGCTACAACGACATGCCTTATCGCCGTACCGGCCGCAGTGGGCTGGTCCTGCCGGCGCTGTCGCTGGGCCTGTGGCACAACTTCGGTGACAGCACACCTATCGACACCCAGCGCGCCATGCTGCGCACGGCGTTCGATCTGGGCATCAACCATTTCGACCTGGCCAACAACTATGGCCCGCCCTATGGCAGCGCCGAGATCAACTTCGGCCGTCTGCTGCGCGAAGACTTCAAGCAGTACCGCGACGAGCTGATCATCTCTAGCAAGGCGGGCTGGGACATGTGGCCGGGGCCTTATGGGCAGGGCGGTGGTTCGCGCAAATACGTGCTGGCCAGCCTCGACCAAAGCCTGCAGCGCATGGGGCTGGATTACGTTGATATTTTCTATTCGCACCGCTTTGACCCGGATACGCCGCTGGAAGAAACCGCCAGCGCACTGGCCGCTGCTGTGCAGCAGGGCAAGGCGCTGTACATCGGCATCTCGTCCTATTCCGGTGCCAAGACCCGGGAAATGGCCGCGCTGCTCAAAGAGTGGAAAGTGCCGTTGCTGATTCACCAGCCGGCCTACAACCTGCTCAATCGCTGGGTCGAGAAAGACCTGCTCGATGCGACGGAAGAGCTGGGCGCGGGTGTGATTGCCTTTACGGCGCTGGCCCAAGGGTTGCTGTCGGACAAGTACCTTAATGGCGTGCCCAAGGATGCGCGGGTCAATCGTCCGGGCGGCGGTTCGTTGCAGGCCTCGCACCTGTCCGAGCAGAACATTGCCCACGTGCGTGCGTTGAATGAAATCGCCCAGCGTCGCGGCCAGAGCCTGGCGCAAATGGCCCTGGCCTGGACACTGCGCGACCCACGCGTGACGTCAGCGCTGATTGGTGCCAGCCGTCCCGAGCAAATCATCGAGAACGTCGGTGCCCTGAAAAACCTGTCGTTCAGTCAAGACGAACTGACCGAGATCGACAGCTTTGCGGTGGAAGGCGGTATCAACCTGTGGGAGAAACCTTCGCTGGCTGAGTGATTTGAGCTGGATCTTTCCCACGCTCTGCACAAATCCCGTTGGGCGAATATAAAGCCCGTGGGACGCGGCTTGCCGGCGATACGTTTTTCAGTCACCCCGTGAGTGACTGGCCTGACGCTATCGCCGGCAAGGTTTGCATTTATCCAGTAAGCCTTGCGTATGACGCCGAGCGTACTGTGTGGGCACGATCGGCGTTCAGACAGGTCGGTCAGCCTTCCTCACCCTCGTCGTCATCCCCACCATCGACCTTCATGCCCAGCTCCTTGATCTTGCGGGTCAAGGTGTTGCGGCCCCAGCCCAGCAGCACGGCGGCGTCGCGGCGGCGGCCGGCGGTGTGCTTGAGGGCGGTTTCGATCATGATGCGTTCGAACGTCGGCACAGCGCTGTCCAGCAGGCTGGACTGACCGCGCGACAGGGCCTGATCTGCCCACTGACGCAGGGCCTGTTCCCAGTTGGTGACCGGCGCGGCGTCCTGCGGCAGGCTGAGCAGTTCAGGCGGCAGGTCGCTGATGTGCACTTCACGACCCGAGGCCATGACCGTGATCCAGCGGCAGGTGTTTTCCAGCTGACGCACGTTGCCCGGCCAGGGCAGGTGCTTGAGGTATTCCTCGGTCTCGGCCTTCAGCAGTTTCGGCTCGACCGCCAGCTCTTGTGCCGCACGGCTCAGGAAGTGGCGGGCCAGGGTCGGGATGTCTTCGCGACGGTCCGACATGCGCGGGATGTGAATGCGGATCACGTTCAGGCGGTGGAACAAGTCCTCACGGAACTTGCCGGCCTGCACGAGGGTTTCCAGATTCTGGTGGGTCGCGGCGATGATGCGCACATCGACCTTGACCGGCGTGTGACCGCCGACCCGATAGAACTCGCCGTCTGCCAGCACTCGCAGCAGACGGGTCTGGGTATCGGCAGGCATGTCGCCGATTTCATCAAGAAACAGCGTACCGCCATCAGCCTGTTCGAAACGACCACGACGCAGGTTGGCTGCGCCGGTAAACGCGCCTTTCTCGTGGCCGAAGAGTTCGGACTCCATCAAGTCCTTGGGGATCGCCGCCATGTTCAGCGCAATGAACGGCGAGGCCGAACGCGGGCTATGGCGATGCAGGGCGTGGGCAACCAGCTCTTTACCGGTGCCTGATTCACCATTGATCAACACGGTGATGTTGGAGTGGCTCAAACGCCCGATGGCGCGAAACACTTCCTGCATCGCGGGCGCTTCGCCGATGATTTCAGGTGTGCGGGTCAGGGTCGGCGCGACATCCAGACCTTGCTGTTCCTGAGCGTGCTGGTTGGCACGCTTGACCAGCGAGACGGCTTCATCGACATCGAACGGCTTGGGCAGGTACTCGAACGCGCCGCCCTGATACGACGCCACGGCGCTGTCCAGGTCCGAATGAGCGGTCATGATGATGACCGGCAGGCGCGGGTGCTGTTCGCGAATGCGCGCCAGCAGGTCCAGGCCGCTGGCACCCGGCATGCGGATGTCGGAAATGATCACGTCCGGTTGCTGACGCGCCAGGCGACTCATCACCCCATCGGCGCTGTCGAAGCTTTGTGTGGTCATGCCTTCCTGCTGCAAGGCCTTTTCCAGTACCCAGCGAATGGAACGATCGTCGTCTACGATCCAGACAGTTTCACTACGGCTCATGTCGAAGCTGCTCCTTGTTCCAGCGGCAGGAAGATCGAAAATGTGGTGTGGCCGGGATGGCTGTCACACTCGATCAGGCCCTGGTGCTGGCTGATGATGTTCTGGGTAATGGCCAGACCAAGCCCTGTGCCATCCGGGCGGCCACTGACCATGGGGTAGAAAATGGTTTCCTGAAGCTCGGCCGGAATGCCCGGACCGTTGTCGATGATTTCGATCTTGCTCACCAGCCTGTGGCGCACGTGGCCGATGGTGAACTGCCGCATGGCGCGGGTGCGCATGGTGATGCGGCCCAGGCGCAATTCGTTCTGGCCGCTGATGGCCTGCATGGCGTTGCGCACGATATTGAGCACGGCCTGAATCATCTGCTCGCGGTCGATCAATACATCCGGAATGCTCGGGTCATAGTCGCGCACCAGTGTGATGCATCCCTGGCTCTCGGCTTCGACCAGGCTGCACACCCGTTCGAGCACTTCATGCACGTTGGTCATGGCCAGCGAAGGCAGTTTGTTGGAGCCCAGCATGCGGTCCACGAGGTTACGCAACCGGTCGGCTTCCTCGATGATGACGTTGGTGTAGTCCTTGAGGCTTTCTTCGGGCAGTTCGCGCGCCAGCAGCTGTGCGGCGCCACGAATCCCGCCCAGCGGATTCTTTATTTCATGGGCCAGGCCACGTACCAGCATCTTGGTGGTTTCCTGCTTGGACAACTGAGCCTCCTCCTTGGTGATGCGCAACAGGCGATCACGAGGGTGGACTTCAAGCAGCAGCAGGGTTTCGCCTTTGCTGAGGATCGGCGTCACGGCGTAGTCGACGGTCAGGGTCTGGCCGGTCAGCGCGGTAAGCATTGCTTCACGTTTGGTAAACGGGTGCGCCTGTTCGACAGCCTGACGAAGGGAACTCAGTGCTTCGGCCGACTCGGTGAACAGTTCGCTGATGAATTGCCCATGGCTGCGCTGCCCGCTGATGGCGAGCAGCATCTCGGCTGCCGGGTTCATGTACTCAAGGCGCAGGTCGGCGTTGAGCAGAATGGTTGCAGTGGTCAGGTTGTCCAGTAACAGTCTGTGCAGCGCGTCGCTGATAGTCATGAATCGTGTTGACCTCTTTTGGCACATGGCAATCGCGCTATGCAGGTGCTTGTCGGCGTAAGCAAAGCCACCATTACGGTGCGTGACGGGGTGCTATGCCTGAGAAGTTGCAAAAACCAAACCAAGGCTCCGAAAAGAAGCGCTTTCTCTGCAAAACAGCTGCTTTTTCCGAAATCGTGCCCGCATACGGCGCTGACTCAGGGGCACTTCTGAACCAAAGTGGGCTGTATTGTTGCGCGGATGCACAACATGCGCACCAAAAAGGTGCTTTGACACAGGCCATCTCTTTTCAAGTACCTGACTGCTGGAAAATGCCGGGGTCTGCCTCTGTGCGGAGGGCGCGGGAGCTTTTGCAGATCGCGTTTTTATATACCGCATGCGCAGGCCTTGCTGCAGGTTCCCGGCAGATCGCCGGCAAGCCGCCTCCCGCGGTGTGTGATGTTCAGTGGCGAGGACGGTTTCAGAAGAACGGCAGAATGCTGCTTTCGGGCTTGGGTTTGTCCTTGAGCGGGCATTCCAGGCGAACGCCGTACTCTTCAGGTTTGCACGGGTTGGTGGCGCGCTTTTGAGCCAGCGTGACGCGCTGCAGGTGAAAGGGCTGGTTGGGCGTCTTTTCCAGAACTCGCCCCATCGTGTCGAAAATCTCGACAGACAGCTGATGGGTGCCTCGGTCGATGTTGCTCAGCGGGAAGACGGGGCTGCGGCCAGGCTGGCCGACAGGTACGCCGTCCAGCAGCAGGCGATAGCTGTGACCGGGTTGCAGAACCGGGTCGCTGCTAACGGTCACGATCAGGTCGCCGCTGGGGCTGCTGATCGTGGCGTCAGGCTCGGGCACCAGCACCCGCAATAACTGATACTGAAAGACCGCAGGCGGTTTGCTCTCTGCAGGCTTGGCTTTAAGCGTTCGGGTCGGCGGGGTGCCAGTCATGTTATTGCTGGGCGGGATGTCGACACGCTTGGCGTTCTTGCGCGGCTGGTCGGTGAACACCCGATTGCCGTTTGCGTCGATGTAGGTGTAGACGTCTGCCAGTGCTGGCAGTGCGAGCAGCAGTGACAGCGTTATCAGCAGCAGGCTGCGCATCTTCATGGCTTGCCGAGGTGGACGCGTTGCACGGTCAGGGTAATGGTCTGGCTTTGCTGAATGATGCGCTCGCCGTCCTTCACCACCACCGCGAAGCTGTGCTCGCCGCGATCAATGTTCATCACCTGAAAACGGGGCAGGTTGGTGGCTTGCCCATACAGGTTGCCGTCCAGCAACAGTTGCAGGCGATGGTTCTGTTGCAGGCGCGGCTGGATTTTCACCCCAATGATGAAAGAGCCGTTGTTGGCACGTAACGCTTCATCGGTGGGCAGGTCGGTCAGCTCCAGCGTGCTGTAGGCATCCTGGGGTTGTGACGGGGCACTGGTCGGTTGCGGCGCGGTGTTCATGATCGGTCTGGCAGGGGCCTGTGTCTCGACGCTGTTGAGTGGCGGTAATTCCACGACCTCGGTCTTGATGCCATTGGGTGGTTGATTGCTGAAGGCCGTGTTGCCATTCGCATCGGTGTACTTATAGATCTGCGCCATCGCAGGCAGGCTGATCAATAGGAACAGGCAAATGAGGCTTTGACGCATGAGGCTCTCGACAGCAAAGGGCAAAGGTCACCAGCATAGAACACTTCGCCCTGTGTCGTGCAGGCGGGCTTACAGTTTCGTGGTGCACAGGTCTGCCGTGGCCAGCACCAGGGCCTGATCGTGAATCGGGTCAACCTGATAGCGCTTGAGCCCGGCATCCAGTAGCAACTGGCAGTTGCCCGACGCGCGAACCGGCTGGAAGCCTGCGTAGGCTTGCAGCAGTTCGGTCTGCAATCGGTCCAGTTTCGGGCGGATGTCGTCGACCAGGCTCTGGCGCGCTGTGTCGGGTGCTCGCCCGGCAGCATGCCACTGGGCAAGCAGTGCGTTCTGCACCGACTTGTTGGCTTCTATCTGGGCGCGGAACAGCCGCTCCACGTCATCCGGGTTCAGCTTGAACTCGACCGCACGCGCCTGGGCGGCACTGATGACCTGTTGCTCGCGAGGCGGATCTTCGACCGCCTTGCCACTGTCCCACTTGCTCAAGGCAACCTGATCGGCAAGGGTCAGGCGCTCACTGATTGCATGGAGCAGCGGCTCCAGAGCGGAAGGTTTCTGCTCAGCCGCGAAAGTGAGCCCGGAGGACATGCAGGTCAGAGTCAGCAATGAAGTGGCCAGGAGCATGCGCATGGTGACGTCCGTCTTGAAGGGGGGCGTAAAGTAAACGACATGTTCCTGGTCACGACCAGCGCTGGAGGGTGAACAAAAGTTCATGCGCCGCCAGCCATCAATTGATTTTCAGGGCTGTTGCGACAGAGGAGCCTGCGGCGTTCCCGCGTAGAACACGATCAGTTCGACTGGCTTTTTGCCGGTCTTGCCACGGTGCGGTATGCCGACCATCTCTGCCAGCGTGTCGCCTTTTTTCAGGACGATCTGTTTGCCGCTGTCCCGGGCCTCTACCGTGAGCTCCCCGGAAACCACATACGCGGCGTTCGGGATGGGGTGGGTGTGCCAGTTCAGGTGGGTTCTGGCAGGTATGTTGATTTTCAGAATCGTCAGTTCGGGCTGGCCCTGAGGATAGGCCGCATAGGGCGTGCCGTCCCAGGAAGCGGTGCTTTTGAGCAGGACTCGGGACTCGACGGCCTGCGCTTTAGGGTTGGCTATGGCATGGCCGGCCAGCAGCAGGCAGGCGGCTGCGACGAAGAGCTTGATATGCATATCGGAATAACCTCGGGGCTGGGATTTTCAGCCTCCAAGAGTGCCATCCGGATTTTTTTGCAGTCGGTAGACGTTTACCGCACGCTCATGAAAGTTTCTGGTAGCCGCAAACGAAAAGACCTCCCGAAGGAGGTCTTTCGTGTTGCGCCATCAACGTCAGCTCATCAACGCTGGCGCGACGGGATTAGCAGCTGTAGTACAGCTCGTATTCCAGTGGGTGTACGAAGGTGCGTACCTTGATTTCTTCTTCGCTTTTCAGCTCGATGTAAGCATCGATGAAGTCGTCGCTGAATACGCCGCCCTTGGTCAGGAACGCGCGGCCCTTGTCCAGCTCTTCCAGGGCTTCTTTCAGGCTGCCGCAAACTTGTGGGATCTCTTTGGCCTCTTCAGGCGGCAGGTCATACAGGTTCTTGTCAGCTGCGTCGCCAGGGTGGATCTTGTTCTGGATGCCGTCCAGGCCAGCCATCAACAGTGCAGCGAACGCCAGGTACGGGTTGGCTGCCGGGTCCGGGAAACGTGCTTCGATACGACGGCCACGTGGGCTGGAGACGTAAGGAATACGGATGGAAGCGGAGCGGTTACGTGCCGAGTAGGCCAGCATGACCGGTGCTTCGAAACCTGGGACCAGACGCTTGTAGGAGTTGGTCGACGGGTTGGTGAAGCCGTTCAGTGCCTTACCGTGCTTGATGATACCGCCGATGAAGAACAGGGCAGTGTCGGACAGGCCGGCATAGCCTTCGCCTGCGAAGGTGTTCTTGCCATCTTTGGCGATGGACATGTGGACGTGCATACCCGAACCGTTGTCGCCATACAGAGGCTTCGGCATGAAGGTAGCGGTACGGCCATAGGCATCGGCAACGTTGTGTACGCAGTATTTCAGGGTCTGAACTTCGTCAGCCTTCTTGACCAGCGTGTTGAACTTCACGCCGATTTCGTTCTGGCCAGCGGTGGCAACTTCGTGGTGGTGAACTTCCACGATCTGGCCCATTTCTTCCAGGGCGTTGCACATTGCGGTACGGATTTCGTGGTCGTGGTCGACCGGTGGAACCGGGAAGTAACCACCCTTGACGCCAGGACGGTGGCCTTTGTTGCCGCCTTCGATGTCGCCGTCGGTCATCCAGGAAGCCTGTTCAGAGAAAATCTTGAACATGGAACCGGAGATGTCGGACTTGAATTTCACTTCGTCGAAGACGAAGAACTCTGGCTCAGGACCTACGAATACGGTGTCACCGATACCGGTGGACTTCAGGTATTCCTCTGCACGGTGAGCGATGGCGCGCGGGTCGCGATCGTAGCCCTGCATGGTCGAAGGTTCGATGATGTCGCAGACCAGGATGATGGTCGGCTCTTCGGTGAACGGGTCCAGAACGGCGGTTTCGTCGTCCGGCAGCAGGATCATGTCGGAGGCTTCGATACCTTTCCAGCCAGCAATGGAGGAACCGTCGAACATTTTGCCGACTTCAAAGAAGTCATCTTCCAGCGCATCGCGCGCAGGCATCGTGACGTGCTGCTGCTTGCCCTTGGTGTCTGTGAAGCGCAGATCAATCCACTTAACGTCATGATCTTTGATGAGTTGAACCGACTTCGACATGGTGTCCTCCGGGTGGCTAGGGACCGCCTTATGGTTTTGGGCCCCTTAAATTTGGGTGATGCCGGCGCGAATACTCTGCCAAGGCAACCTGCCTCACAAGGGAGCAATTTGCATGCCAGTGCCCTGTGTTGGGTTTTTTGCCTCAAACAGGGGCTTTCAGGGCGTGAAAAAAGGTTTATCGCGGAAAATGCGCACCGTTATAGCGCTACGAAATAGTGCGGCGACTCTTTTTGGTGCATTCAAGATTGGCTGTACGATAACTGGTTAAACCTTGAGCAATTTCCGCTATAATCCGCGCCCCCCTTTTTTGGTCGGCACCTCACGCACCGTTTCCATGAAACTAATCGTTAAAGTTTTCCCAGAAATCACCATCAAAAGCCCGCCGGTGCGCAAGAAGTTTATCCGGCAACTGGGCAAGAACATTCGTACCGTGCTCCGGGAACTGGACGCGGACATTGTGGTGGGTGGCGTATGGGACAACCTTGAGGTGGAGACCCGGCTGACCGACCCCAAAGTGCTGCAGGCCATTACCGAGCGCCTGAGCTGCATGCCGGGCATCGCCAACTTCCTGCAGGTGGCCGAGTACCCGCTGGGCGACCTGGATGACATCGTTGCCAAATGCAAAACGCACTACGCCGACTTGCTGCCGGGCAAGATGTTTGCAGTGCGCTGCAGGCGTGCCGGGCGACACGATTTCAGCTCCATGGATGTCGAGAAATACGTCGGCAGTCAGTTGCGTCAGCAGTGCGGTGCGGCCGGAATCGAGCTGAAAAAGCCCGATCTGGTGGTCAGAATGGAAATTCGCGACCAACGGTTGTTTGTCGTGCATGACCAGCATAAAGGCCTTGGCGGCTATCCGCTCGGCGCGCTGGAGCAGACCCTGGTATTGATGTCCGGCGGTTTCGATTCCACCGTTGCGGCCTACCAGATCATGCGCCGCGGGCTTATGGCGCACTTCTGCTTCTTCAATCTGGGCGGTCGTGCCCACGAACTGGGCGTGATGGAAGTCGCTCATTTTATCTGGAAGAAGTACGGCAGCTCCCAGCGCGTGCTGTTTGTGAGCGTGCCTTTCGAGGAAGTTCTCGGAGAAATTCTGCAGAAAGTCGATAACAGTCATATGGGTGTAGTTTTGAAGCGTATGATGTTACGCGCCGCTTCATCCGTGGCGGATCGTCTGGAGATCGATGTGCTGGTAACCGGCGAGGCGATCTCACAGGTGTCCAGCCAGACGTTGCCCAACCTGTCGCTGATCGATTCGGCGACCGACAAGCTGGTGTTGCGGCCACTGGTTGCCAGCCACAAACAGGACATCGTGGACCTGGCGACTGAAATCGGCACTGCCGACTTCGCCCGGCACATGCCTGAGTATTGCGGGGTGATCTCGGTCAACCCCAAGACCAACGCCAAGCGGAATCGCGTTGAGTACGAAGAAAAACAGTTCGACATGGCGATTCTCGAGCAGGCGCTCGAGCGCGCAAAGCTGGTTTCGATCGATCGGGTCATCGACGATCTGAGCCGCAATGTCGATATAGAAGAAGTCAGCCAGGCGCTGGCCGGTCAGGTCGTCATCGACATCCGTCACCCGGATGCCCAGGAAGACCAGCCGCTGCAGGTGCCGGGCATTGAAGTACAAACGCTGCCGTTCTATGCACTGAACAGCCGTTTCAAGGCACTGGATAACACGCGCCAGTACCTGTTGTATTGCGACAAAGGCGTCATGAGTCGCCTGCATGCTCACCATTTGCTCAGTGAGGGGCATGCCAATGTGCGCGTTTATCGACCGAGCTAAGTGCCCGGGGCTGTTTGCCTGTGGCTTGCGTCACCGGCCCCCCGACACCAGTCGCCAAGCCGTAACGGCTTTTGCCGACTAGTAACTGTTAATCGCCGGCGTTAAACCGTCAGCAGACCGAATCCTCTGATCGAGATACACAAGTGATCGAAAATCTACGCAACATCGCCATCATCGCCCACGTTGACCATGGTAAGACCACCCTGGTAGACAAACTCCTGCGTCAATCCGGCACTCTGGAGCGCAACGAGCTCAACGACGAGCGCGTGATGGACTCCAACGACCAGGAAAAAGAGCGTGGTATTACCATTCTCGCGAAAAACACCGCGATCAACTGGAACGGCTACCACATCAACATCGTGGACACCCCGGGCCACGCCGACTTCGGTGGTGAAGTAGAGCGCGTGATGTCGATGGTCGACTCCGTGCTGCTGCTGGTCGACGCTCAGGACGGCCCTATGCCGCAGACCCGTTTCGTGACCAAGAAGGCTTTCGAAGCCGGCCTGCGTCCAATCGTGGTCATCAACAAGGTTGACCGTCCAGGCGCGCGTCCGGACTGGGTTCTGGACCAGATCTTCGACCTGTTCGACAACCTGGGCGCTACCGAAGAGCAACTGGACTTCCAGGTCGTCTACGCCTCGGCCATCAACGGCATCGCAGGTCTGGACCACAACGAAATGGCCGAAGACATGACCCCGCTGTACCAAGCGGTCGTCGATCACGTGCCTGCGCCGAAAGTTGACCGTGACGGTCCTTTCCAGATGCAGATTTCGGCACTGGACTACAACAGCTTCCTGGGCGTGATCGGTGTTGGCCGCATCGCTCGCGGTCGCGTCAAGCCGAACACCCCGGTTGTGGCGATCAGCGCTGACGGCAAGCGTCGCAACGGTCGTATCCTCAAGCTGATGGGTCACCACGGTCTGCACCGCATCGACGTCGAAGAAGCAGCTGCCGGCGACATCGTCTGCATCAGCGGCTTCGAAGAGCTGTTCATCTCCGACACCCTGTGCGACCCGACCGTCGTTGAAGCGATGAAGCCGCTGACCGTTGACGAGCCAACCGTTTCCATGACCTTCCAGGTCAACGACTCGCCATTCTGCGGTAAAGAAGGCAAGTTCGTGACGTCCCGTAACATCAAGGACCGTCTGGACAAGGAGCTGCTGTACAACGTTGCACTGCGCGTTGAAGAAGGCGACTCGGCTGACAAGTTCAAAGTATCCGGCCGTGGTGAGCTGCACCTCTCGGTACTGATCGAAACCATGCGTCGCGAAGGCTTCGAGCTGGCCCTGGGCCGTCCTGAAGTGATCATTCGTGAAGTCGACGGCGTCAAGCAAGAACCGTACGAAAACGTGACCATCGACATCCCTGAAGAATCGCAGGGCAAGGTCATGGAAGAGATGGGTCTGCGTAAAGGCGACCTGAGCAACATGGTGCCGGATGGCAAAGGCCGTGTGCGTCTGGAATACAACATCCCTGCTCGTGGTCTGATCGGTTTCCGTAACCAGTTCCTGACCCTGACCAACGGTGCTGGCATCCTGACCTCGATCTTCGATCGCTACGACACCGTGAAGTCGGGCCACATGTCCGGCCGTCAGAACGGCGTTCTGGTTTCGGTTGAAACCGGCAAGGCTTTGACCTACTCCCTGGAAACCCTGCAGGCGCGTGGCAAGCTGTTCGTTGAACACGGTCAGGAAATCTACAACGGCCAGATCGTTGGTCAGAACAGCCGTGACAACGACCTGGGCGTCAACCCTACCAAGGGCAAGAAGCTCGACAACATGCGTGCTTCGGGTAAAGACGAGACCATCGCTCTGGTTCCACCGGTCAAGTTCACCCTGGAACAGGCTCTGGAATACATCCAGGAAGACGAGCTGTGCGAAGTGACGCCGAAGTCCATCCGTCTTCGCAAGAAGATCCTGGACGAAAGCGAGCGTACCCGCGCTGCCAAGAAAGCCAAGGCTTGATACTTAGCCCTCGCTGAATGAAAACGCCCCCGGTCGAAAGGCCGGGGGCGTTTTTGTTTGTGTGGCTTTTATAAAGGCTTGATCGTGCTGACGTTCATTGCGCGTGCATGCTGCCGGGGCGCTCCGCGCCCCTTCAGCCGATCAATCAGAACTTGGGGACAGGCGCGCTGGTGGCGTTCTTCAGCGAGCCGCTTTCAGGGCGTACGACGGCTTTTGGCTTGTAGGCGCAATAGCCAGGGCGTGGGCCGATCTTGGGATGGTTGCGGCACGTGTCCGGGCGCTTCTCATAGATCGTGCACAGACGGCTCTTGCGATCCAGGTACAGGCAGTCGTTATTGCTCATGCGCTGCAAGGTGAAGATCTCGGACTTCTGGTTGTAGCGCTCGACGATCCCTTCCTTCTGCAACCGCTTGGCGATGTTCTTCGCAGGCTCACCGCGCTCGAAGTCATCGACGATGCCGATGCGGATCAGGTCCTTGATCTTCACTTCGACCGGCAGCGTGCAGCAGCTGGAGACACAGCCTCCACACATGTGGCTGGAGTACTTGGCCCAGGTATCGATGCGATCGAGTTCTGCGGCGGCGATCAAGGTGGGTTTCATTTGAGTTCAGACTTCCGGGTGAATCGGGCGCGCGATCATACCGGGCTCGAAGGTTTTTCAGTAAGTAAAAATTGTCGAGGCGACTGTCGGTCGTGCAGATATGTCTCACGGGTGGCAATCCCGGTGGGAGTGAGCTTGCTCACGAAGAGGCCGGCACATCCGCTGAAACAGGGTCGTTTGAACCATGGCTTTCGCGGACAAGTCCGCTCCCACGGAGTGTGCAGTTCACATCCCGGTGGGAGTGAGCTTGCTCACGAAGAGGCCGGCACATCCGCTGAAGCAGGGGCGTTTGAACGATGGCTTTCGCGGACAAGTCCGCTCCCACGGAGTGATCTGCACCCCAAAAGTTGGACACCCATCTGACTTCTTGGGGGCAGATCAGAGTGAAAACCGGTCCCGTCAGCCAGTGGGAGCGGACTTGTCCGCGAAGGCGTCAGTACATTCAGCCAAAGTGTGGAGCCTGAAACTCAGTCTTCGCGGACAAGTCCGCTCCCACGGAGTGCGCAGTTCACATCCCGGTGGGAGTGAGCCTGCTCACGAAGAGGCCGGTACATCCGCTGAAACAGGGGCGGCTGAACCATGGCTTTCGCGGACAAGTCCGCTCCCGCGGAGTGAGCAGTTCAATGCCCCGTGGGAGGCGGCTTGCCTCAGAACAAGTCGATCGGTGCCGACTCATCCGCTGGCAGCGGGCTGCCCGGCGCGCTGCCGCCGCCCAGTTCGTTGACGCTCGGCGGCGTGTCTTCGCTCTTGAACAGTTCGAAGAACGCATTTGGTGTACTCGGCGTTGCCGCGCGGCCGCTGACCGGGTCGACGCGCAAGCTGAGGATGCCATCCGGCTCTGCCTGCTGATGCGGCGGCTTGTCTTTCAGTGCGGCGCTCATGTAGTCCATCCAGATCGGCAGCGAGACCGTGCCGCCGAACTCGTGACGTCCCAGGCTTTCCGGCTGATCGAAACCGCTCCACACCGTGGTCACGTAATCTGCGTTGTAGCCGGAGAACCACGCATCCTTGGATTCGTTGGTCGTACCGGTCTTGCCTGCAATGTCAGGTCGGTTCATGGACAGTGCGCGACGCCCTGTACCGCGCTTGATCACGTCCTGCAGCATGCTGTTCAGGATGAACGTCGTGCGGCTGTCGACGATTCGCTCGGCCACGGCGGGTGCCTGAGGTTCGGCAGGTGCGTTCGAGGCGTTGGTCGTCAGGTCGGGGCTGTCGTGTACCGCAAAGGTCGACGTATCAGGCGCGGTCTTCACATCATGGGCCGGTACGCTGGGCGGGTTGGCCGCAAACAGGGTCTGGCCGTCGCGGTTCTCGATGGTCTGGATCAGGTAAGGGCTGACCTTGTAGCCGCCGTTGGCAAAGGCGCTCCAGCCCGTGGCGATTTCCATCGGGGTCAGCGTTGCGGTGCCCAGAGCCAGCGACAGGTTGCGCGGCAGGTCCTGCTTGGCGAAGCCGAAGCGGGTGATGTAGTCGATCGTGCTGTCCACGCCCAGTGCCTGCAGCAGGCGGATCGAAACCAGGTTGCGCGACTTGTACAGCGCTTCGCGCAGACGGATGGGGCCGAGGAACGTGTTGGTGTCGTTCTTCGGACGCCAGACCTTGTCCAGGTATTCATCGACGAACACGATAGGCGCGTCGTTCACCAGGCTCGACGCGGTGTAGCCGTTATCGAGTGCAGCACTATAAATGAATGGCTTGAAGCTCGAACCCGGCTGACGCTTGGCCTGCATGGCACGGTTGTAGTTGCTCTGCTCGAACGCGAAGCCGCCGACCAGTGCGCGAATGGCACCATTCTGCGGATCCAGTGACACCAGTGCGCTTTGCGCGACGGGAATTTGACTGAATTTGAGCGAGCCGTCGTCCTGGCGCAGCAGGCGAACCAGATCACCGACCTTGACTACATCGCCTGGCTGCTTCGGATTGGCGCCCAGGCTGTTGGTGTTCAGGTACGGGCGCGCCCACTTCATGGTGCTCCAGTCGACCGTTTCTTCTTTCTCGCCATTGCGCGTCAGCACGCGCAAGCCGGCCTTGTCGACCTGGGTCACGATGGCAGGCTCAAGGCCGTTGATCGTGCGTTGCCTGGTCAGTTCCTGAGCCCAGTTGGCGCGGGTCATGCCGGGGAAGCGGCTTTCCGGGCCGCGGTAGCCGTGGCGCTGATCGTAGTCGATCAGGCCGCGCTGGACGGCCTTGTTGGCGTCTTCCTGCAGGCCGCTTGGAACGGTCGTAGTAACGCGGAAACCCTCGGTGTAGGCGTCGCTGCCGTAACGACCGACCATTTCGGCGCGGGCCATTTCAGCGATATAAGGGGCGTTAACTTCAGGTGTCGGAACGTGATAGCTGGCGTTGAGTGGTTCGCTCAGAGCGGCCTGATAGGCAGTCTGGTCGATCTTGCCCAGACGGTACATGCGGCCCAGGATCCAGTCGCGGCGTTCCTTGGCGCGGGCCGGGTTGGCCAATGGGTTGAAACGTGACGGCGCCTTGGGTAAACCGGCAATCATGGCCATTTGCGCAAGACTTACATCGCGAATCGATTTGCCGTAGTAGACTTGCGCCGCCGCCTCGATGCCATAGGCCCGGTTGCCCAGATAGATCTTGTTCACGTACAGCTCAAGAATCTCGTCCTTGGTGAGTTGGCGCTCGATTTGCAAGGCGAGAAGAATCTCGGTGGTTTTGCGTGAAAAGCTTCTTTCGCTGGTCAGGAAAAAGTTTTTCGCGACCTGCATCGTGATGGTACTGCCGCCTGATTGAATGTGGCCGCTCTTCACCAGTTGTGTGGCGGCGCGCATCAGGCTGCTGGGATCGACGCCGTAGTGATTGGCGAAATTGTCGTCTTCGGCCGATAACAGTGCGTTGATGAAGTTGGGCGGGATCTCGGCGAAGCGAATAGGGGTGCGGCGCATCTCGCCAAACTCGGCGATCAGCTTGCCGTCGCTGCTGTAAACGCGCAGGGGAATTTGCAGTTGGATGCTTCGCAGCGCCTCAACGGATGGCAGAGTGGGACTCAGATAAAGGAACGCGCCACTCAGGCCGAGCAGCAGCGAGCAGAATACCGCGACGAGAGACCACCAGAAAAACTTCAGCAGGCGTATCAAGGCTTTTGGATTTCCAGAAAAAATAATAGGTTAAGCGCAGGCATTTACAAATGAACACGCCTTGAAGCTTTCTCAAACGAAAAAAACGCTGGGCATTATAAGCATTTTTCGTCCCCAAGCGTGATTTGCGCTACTGTCAAGGCTGCCGACAGTGACGTCGACCCGAAATAACTCCGTAAGTGACGGAAACTCATAGGAATCAGGTTGTGTTCGAACTCTTCAGTAAGAAGGCCAACACCCTTCTAGGGATCGATATTAGCTCCACCTCGGTAAAACTCCTTGAATTGAGTCGCTCCGGAAATCGCTACAAAGTCGAGTCTTACGCCGTCGAGCCGCTGCCTGCCAATGCCGTGGTCGAGAAGAACATTGCCGAGCTCGAAGGGGTCGGCCAGGCGCTGTCACGGGTTATCGTGAAGGCCAAGACCAGCGCCAGAATCGTGGCGGTGGCCGTGGCAGGTTCCGCGGTCATCACCAAGACCATCGAGATGGATGCCGGCCTGTCGGACGACGACATGGAGAACCAGCTCAAGCTCGAAGCCGACCAATACATTCCCTATCCGCTGGAAGAAGTCGCCATCGATTTCGAGGTGCAGGGCTATTCGGTGCGCAACCCCGAGCGTGTCGAGGTGCTGCTGGCGGCCTGTCGCAAGGAGAACGTCGAAGTTCGCGAGGCCGCGCTGGCATTGGCCGGGCTGACCGCGCGCGTCGTCGACGTCGAGGCTTATGCGCTGGAACGTTCGTTCGGCCTGCTGGCGACGCAATTGGGCAATGGCCATGACGAGCTGACCGTCGCTGTCGTCGACATCGGCGCGACCATGACCACCCTGAGCGTACTGCACCACGGCCGCATCATTTATACCCGCGAGCAACTGTTTGGCGGGCGACAGCTGACGGATGAGATCCAGCGGCGCTATGGCCTTTCGATGGAAGAAGCCGGCCTTGCGAAAAAGCAGGGCGGCCTGCCTGACGATTACGTCAGCGAGGTGCTGGAACCTTTCAAGGATGCATTGGTGCAACAGGTCTCGCGTTCCCTGCAGTTCTTCTTCGCGGCAGGTCAGTACAACTCTGTGGATCACATCATGCTGGCAGGCGGCACGGCTTCGATTTCAGGGCTTGAACATTTGATTCAGCGTCGTCTTGGCACGCCGACCCAGGTAGCCAACCCGTTTGCTGACATGGCACTGAGTTCCAAGGTCAATGCCGGTGCGCTGGCCAGCGATGCACCAGCCTTGATGATCGCGTGCGGTCTGGCTTTGAGGAGCTTTGACTGATGGCACGGATCAACTTACTGCCCTGGCGTGAAGAATTACGCGAAGAACGAAAGAAGCGTTTCCTGACCGCACTGGTCGGCGTGCTTGTGATCTCTGTCGGGATTCTGTTCCTGATTGATCGTTTCGTCAGCGCAGCCATCGACCAGCAGTTGGCGCGCAATGCCTTTTTGCAGAAAGAGGTTGCGCTGGTCGACACCCGCATCAAGGAGATCGGCGATCTGAAAGCGCGTCGCAAACAGCTGCTGGAGCGTATGAAAATCATCCAGGACCTGCAGGGCAACCGTCCCGTCACAGGTCGGGTGTTCGACCAGCTGGCTCGTACGCTGCCCGATGGCGTGTATTTCTCAGAAGTCAAAATGACCGACAAAATGATCGCCATCACCGGCGCTGCCGAATCCAACAACCGTGTCTCGGACCTCATGCGCAACCTTGAAGCCTCCGACTGGCTGGAGGCACCGAGCCTGACTGAAGTGAAGGCCACTACGGCTGGCGCTGTCGATCAGGCGAACGTCTTTCAGCTGACCGTGCGCCAGACCCAGCCTCAGGCTGCTGCCGAAGGAGCCAGGCCATGAGCATGACCGAATGGCTGGAAGGGCTTCGCAAGGTCGACATCAACGAGCTTGACCTGAGCAACATGGGTTCATGGCCAGCTGCGGTGAAGGCCATTTCAGGCATGCTGGTTGCGGTGTTGATCTTCGCACTGGGCTATTTCCTGTTTATTCAGGACCTGGAAGCCCAACTGACGGGTGCGCAGGCAAGCGAAGCTTCGCTCAAGGAGCAGTTCACCACCAAGGCGTTCCAGGCTGCGAACCTTGAGCCCTACAAGAAACAGATGGAAGAGATGGAAAACACCTTCGGTGCCCTGCTGCGGCAACTGCCCAGCGACACCGAAGTGCCGGGCCTGCTCGAAGACATCACGCGAACCGGGCTGGGAAGCGGCCTGGAGTTCGAGGAAATCAAGCTGTTGCCCGAAGCCGTCCAGCAGTTCTATATCGAATTGCCGATACAGATCACCGTGGTGGGTGGTTATCACGATCTTGCGACCTTCGTCAGCGGCGTGGCCAGCCTGCCGCGGATCGTGACGCTGCATGATTTCGACATCAAACCGGTTGATCCCAAGGTGTCCGGCAAGCTGCGCATGAGCATCCTGGCCAAGACCTACCGCTACAACGATGAAGGGCTGAAGAAATGAGGGTGGCGCGTATGTTGTGCGTCAGTGCGGCCCTGACAGGGCTGGCCGGCTGTGGCGGTGACAAGGATTTTGCCGATCTGAGCGAGTTCGTGGCTCAGGCCCAGGCGCGTCCCAGCGGCACCATCGAGGCGTTGCCCAAGTTTCGGGCGTATGAAGCGTTCACCTATAACGCGGCGAGCCTGCGCAGTCCGTTTCAGCCAGCCATCAAGCTGGATATGCTCAACCGTCAGAAGGGTTCGCGGCTGGTCGCGCCGGATCTGAACCGGGTCAGGCAGTTCCTTGAAGGATTCAATATCGAAGCGTTCGA
This sequence comes from Pseudomonas triticifolii, assembly GCF_014358015.1. Lineage (GTDB taxonomy): Bacteria > Pseudomonadota > Gammaproteobacteria > Pseudomonadales > Pseudomonadaceae > Aquipseudomonas > Aquipseudomonas triticifolii. The sequence continues at coordinate 31,729 of NZ_JACONV010000019.1, forward strand.
GATGGTCGGGACCATCGGTAACGAGTCGGGTACGTTCGCCTTGCTGCGCGGAGCCGGAGGGGTTCACCGGGTCAAGGTGGGAGATTACATAGGTCGTAATAACGGCCGGATTGTGTCGGTCAGCGATGCGCAGGTCGATGTGATTGAAATTGTTCCTGATGGAGAGGGGGCCTGGCTTGAAAGGCCGCGCAGTATTTCCCTCAAAGAACGCTCATGAAGTGGGCAAGGCCAAGCATGCAAAGCACCGCACAACGGAAATTGATCATGACCCGGATTCTCTCGATTATCGGCGTGTCGTTATGGATAGCGATGATGTCGCCGGTTCTCCAGGCGGCCAACCTCAAGACCCTGGACGTTGCTGCGCTGCCGGGTGACCGGATCGAGCTCAAGCTTGCATTCGATTCGCCGGTGCCAGCCCCGCGTGGCTACACGACCGAGCAGCCGGCGCGCATTGCGCTGGACCTGCCAGGCGTGACCAGTCAGCTTGCAACCAAAAGCCGTGATCTGGGTGCGGGCAACGCACGCAGCGTGGTCGTGGTTCAGGCACAGGATCGTACGCGGGTCATCATCAACCTGACGTCGCTGTCGCCGTACAGCTCGCGGGTCGAAGGCAATAATCTGTTCGTGGTGATCGGTCAGGGCGCCGCTGCCGCCCAGGCCTCGCAGCCCAGTACCGCCAAGGGCGCTGTCAGGGTTGCAGTACCACCGCCCACGCCAGCTTCTGCGCGGCCTTATGTGCCTGCCGGTGCGCGGGCCATTCGCAACGTCGACTTCCAGCGCGGTGAGCTGGGCGAAGGCAATGTGATCATCGACTTGAGTAACGCCAGCATCGCGCCGGACATTCAGGAGCAGGGCGGCAAGATCCGTGTGGACTTTGCCAAGACCCAGTTGCCCGATCCACTGCGTGTGCGCCTGGACGTCAAGGATTTCGCCACCCCGGTGCAGTTCGTGAGCGCCACCGCCTCGGGCGACAAGGCGAGCATCTCCATCGAGCCGTCCGGTGCGTTCGACTATTCGGCCTTCCAGACCGAAAACAAGCTGACCATCAGTGTGCGTCCATTGACCAATGAGGACGTGGACCGACGTGCCGCCGACAAGCCGGTGTATACCGGCGAAAAGCTGTCACTCAACTTTCAGGACATCGACGTGCGTTCGGTGCTGCAGTTGATCGCCGATTTCACCAACCTCAATCTGGTTGCCAGTGACACGGTTCAGGGCGGCATCACCCTGCGACTGCAGAACGTGCCGTGGGATCAGGCGCTGGACCTGGTGCTCAAGACCAAAGGGCTGGACAAGCGCAAGGTCGGTAGCGTGTTGCTGGTCGCGCCCGCCGACGAGATTGCCGCCCGTGAGCGTCAGGAGCTGGAATCGCTCAAGCAGATTGCCGAGCTGGCACCGCTACGCCGCGAACTGCTGCAGGTCAACTACGCCAAGGCAGGCGACATCGCCAAGCTGTTTCAGTCGGTCACCAGTGCCGAGTCCAAGACCGACGAGCGCGGTTCCATCACCGTGGATGAGCGTACCAACAACATCATTGCCTACCAGACTCAGGACCGTCTGGACGAGTTGCGCCGCATTGTGTCGCAACTCGACATTCCGGTACGTCAGGTCATGATCGAGGCGCGCATCGTCGAGGCCAACGTCGACTATGACAAGCAGATCGGCGTGCGCTGGGGCGGTCGGACCGATCGGTCTCGCAAGTGGAGCATTGGCGGTCTCGATGATAACGGCGATGAAGCAGGCAATACGGGGAACGACCTGACCGCGAATATTCCTTTCGTGGATCTGGGGGCACCCGATGCCACGGCTGGCGTTGGCATCGGCTTTCTGACCAATAACGCACTGCTTGACCTTGAACTCAGTGCGATGGAAAAAACCGGTAACGGCGAAATCGTCTCCCAGCCCAAGGTCGTGACCTCTGACAAGGAAACCGCCAAGATCCTCAAGGGCACGGAGATTCCGTATCAGGAATCCAGCTCGAGCGGTGCCACGACCGTGAGCTTCAAGGAAGCTTCCCTGTCGCTGGAAGTCACCCCGCAGATCACCCCGGACAACCGCATCATCATGGAGGTCAAGGTCACCAAGGATGAGCCCGACTACCTCAATGCCGTGCTGGGTGTGCCGCCGATCAAGAAAAACGAGGTCAACGCCAAGGTGCTGATTTCCGACGGCGAGACGATCGTGATTGGTGGTGTGTTCTCCAATACGCAAAGTAAAGTTGTAGAGAAAGTGCCATTTCTCGGTGATGTGCCGTATCTTGGCCGCCTTTTCAGGCGCGACGTGGTATCAGAGGCAAAATCCGAGCTGTTGGTATTTCTGACACCGCGTATCATGAACAACCAGGCGATTGCTGTGAGTCGTTGATTCTGTGCGAAATTTAATACTTGTGGGGCCGATGGGTGCTGGCAAGAGCACCATCGGCCGTTTGCTTGCCAAAGAGTTGCGACTGCCGTTCAAGGATTCCGACAAGGAAATCGAGCTGCGTACGGGCGCCAATATTCCCTGGATTTTCGACAAGGAAGGCGAGCCGGGCTTTCGCGACCGTGAGCAGGCCATGATTGCCGAACTGTGCGAGGCCGACGGCGTTGTCCTGGCAACGGGCGGCGGTGCAGTCATGCGCAGCGAAAATCGTCAGGCGCTGCATGCAGGCGGGCGCGTGGTGTACCTGCACGCCTCCGTCGAACAGCAAGTGGGTCGTACGGCGCGTGATCGCAATCGTCCGTTGCTGCGCACGGCAGACCCGGCCCGGGTGCTGGGTGAATTGCTGGCGATTCGTGACCCGTTGTATAGGGAGATCGCCGATCTGGTGGTCGAAACCGATGAACGGCCGCCCCGTATGGTGGTTCTGGATATTCTGGCGCGTCTGGCCGAGCTTCCTCCCCGTTAAAGCGCGGCCAAAAATGCGCTATCCTCGGCGACCATTAAAAACAGTGATGGTGCAGGCTCCCGGAGCATGGCTGTCCTGACGCACGCAAGCGTGCAACCGCCCAACCCGTAATCAATGTGGGGACACATGCAGACACTTAAGGTCGAGCTTGGTGAACGTAGCTATCCGATCCATATCGGCGAAGGCCTTCTGGATCGGCTTGAGCTGCTGGCCCCGCACATCGTCGGGCGTCAGGTGGCAATCGTGTCCAACACGACAGTGGCGCCTCTCTATCTGGAGCGACTGACCCGCACGCTGGCGGGTTACAACGTGCTGCCGATCGTGCTGCCCGATGGCGAGGCATTCAAGAACTGGGAAACCCTGCAGACCATTTTCGACGGCCTGCTGACGGCTCGTCATGATCGTCGTACTACCGTGATCGCGCTGGGCGGCGGTGTGATCGGCGACATGGCCGGGTTTGCGGCCGCGTGTTACCAGCGCGGCGTGAACTTCATTCAGATCCCGACCACCCTGTTGTCACAGGTGGATTCGTCGGTGGGGGGCAAGACCGGTATCAACCACCCGCTGGGCAAGAACATGGTGGGCGCGTTCTACCAGCCAGGTGTCGTGCTGATCGACACCACGTCGCTCAATACCCTGCCTGCGCGTGAGCTGTCCGCCGGGCTTGCCGAAGTCATCAAATACGGACTGATCTGCGATGAGCCATTCCTGACCTGGCTCGAAGAGCATGTCGACGCCTTGCGCGGGCTCGATCAGGCTGCGCTGACCACGGCTATCGAGCGCTCCTGCGCGGCCAAGGCGCTGGTGGTGGGGGCCGATGAGCGCGAGTCGGGTATCAGGGCGACCTTGAACCTGGGTCACACATTCGGTCACGCCATCGAGACGCATATGGGCTATGGTGTCTGGCTGCACGGCGAAGCGGTTGCTGCCGGTACGGTCATGGCGCTGGAAATGTCTTCACGCCTGGGCTGGATCAGTACGCAGGAACGCGACCGAGGCATCCGGCTGTTTCAGCGGGCCGGACTGCCCGTGGTGCCACCACAGGACATGACCGAGGCGCATTTCCTCGAGCATATGGCTATCGACAAGAAAGTCATCGACGGACGCCTGCGGCTGGTGCTGCTGCGTCGGATGGGTGAAGCGGTTATCACGGACGATTATCCAAAAGAAGTATTACAGGCCACCCTGGTTGCGGATTACCGCGCCCTGGTGGATCAGCTTAGAGGTTAACGGAATACCCATGACTAGTTTGCACGCCGACGAGGCCTTCCTCGGCCATTACCAGTTGAGTCATGACCCCTTTGCAGCGCGGGTACCTGGCTTCAAATTTTTCCCTGCCCAGCGCAAACCCGTGCTGGGACAGTTGCACCACCTGGCGCGTTACAGCCAGTTGCTGCTGGCAGTCACCGGGCCTCAGGGCAGCGGCAAGACCCTGCTGCGCCAGGCGTTGGTGGCAAGCACCAACAAACAATCGGTTCAGAGCGTGGTCGTTTCCGCACGCGGCGCCAGTGATGCAGCCGGTGTGCTGCAGCAGGTTGCCCAGGCGCTGATTGTTGCCCAGGCCGAAATGCAGCCGATCCTGTCGCAGGTCGTTCAGCTCGGGCTGACCGGTCAGGAAGTGTATTTGCTGGTTGACGATGCGGAACAACTTGGCGATTCGGCGCTCGAAGCGTTGCTGGGGCTTGCTGCGGGTACGCCGGAAGGGCGTCCGCATGTGTTCCTGTTTGGCGAGCCATCGCTGCTCGACCGTCTCGATCAGCTGTGTGCCGACATGCAGGGTGACGTCGAAGGCGAACGCTTTCACGTCATCGAGCTGCAACCTTATACGGAAGAAGAAACCCGGGAATATCTGGCTCAGCGTCTGGAGGGTGCAGGGCAGGGAATCGCATTGTTTACTGCCGACCAGATCACCGATATCCATGAACAGTCCGATGGCTGGCCTGGGGCGATCAACCAGGTGGCCCGCGATTCAATGATCGAGGCGATGATCGCAAGTCGTTCTGCGGTCAAGCGTCCAAGTGTGGGGTTCAACATGCCGAAAAAACACGTATTGGCTCTGGGTGCCGTCGTTATCGTAGCCGTGGCAGCAGCTGTGCTGATCCCGGGTCGTGGCGACAAGACCGGCACACCGGCCAATGCCCCTGCTTCTGCCCAGGCACAACTGCCTCTGGGTCAGGGCACGCCATCTGCTCAGCAGTCGAACAATGGTGGTCCGGCCATCGAGTTCGCGGGCAATTCACAGCCAATGCCGTTGCCGCTGGTCGGTAACTCGCAGCCTGTCATGCGCGGCCCGCTGGCCGAGGCAGCAGGCTCGGGTGATACAGACGAAGACGCAGTGCCGATGGGTTCGCCTGCTCAGCCTGCAACCGTGACCACCACTGCGCCGCCTGCTGGCGTTCCTGCTGGCCAGGCTGCGCCGCAGACGCCGCGTTCGTCCATTCCAGCACCAACACCGGCAGTGCCTGCCGCGCCGGTCGCCAAGCCTGCACCTGCGCCGACTCAGGTGGCCACCGCCAAGCCAGCGCCAGCTGCTGCCGCCAAGCCTGCCGAAAAACCGGCTGCTGCCAAGCCTGCGGCCGGTGGTAACTGGTACAGCGGTCAGGCTCCAGGCCACTACGTGGTGCAGATCCTCGGCACCAGCTCCGAAGCCACCGCTCAGGCCTACGTTGCGGAGCAGGGCGGCGAATACCGTTACTTCAAGAAAACCCTGCAGGGCAAGCCGCTGTATGTGGTGACTTACGGTAATTTTTCTGACCGTGCTGCCGCCCTGGCAGCCATCAAGGTATTGCCAGCCAAGGTTCAGGCTGGTAAACCTTGGCCTCGTACTGTCGCCAGCATCCAACAAGAGCTTGGCGCCACTCGCTGAAGTCGCAGCGGCCCTATCCGGGCCGCTCACCCGGCAAACCTGACTTTACCCGCTTGAGCGCGCCGCCTTTTCGGGGCGCGCCTTGTGGCGTCTGCGTTACAAACGCTCCGCAGTCTCAGTCGCTTCAGTCAGATTCTTCAAGAAATACTTTGACTACCACAGCGACCCGCTTTAAAACTTTCATAATTGCGACATTGATTATCCACCAATCGTCGTTAAATTTGTGAGCCCCAGTATCGCTGTGTACAATGACCTCCGTTTTGCCTGTCCGAAGCTGGCGTACGTTCGGCGTGTCAGGTAATTGGTTGAATTAAAAGGAAATTTGCCTCGCATAGAGGCAGCCTGGTGAGAAAGTGTCTATGAAAGCAGGTCTGTACCAACCAGATGAATTCAAGGATAACTGTGGTTTCGGCCTGATCGCACATATGCAAGGCGAGCCCAGTCATCACCTGTTGCAGACGGCTATCCAAGCCCTGACCTGCATGACCCACCGCGGCGGTATCAACGCCGACGGCAAGACCGGTGACGGTTGTGGTCTGTTGATTCAGAAGCCCGACGGCTTCCTGCGCGCGATGGCCAAGGATCACTTCGGCGTCGATTTGCCCCGCCAATATGCCGTGGGCATGGTGTTCCTCAATCAGGACGACGCCAGGGCCGATGCGGCCCGTGAAAACATGAACCGCGAAATCCTGGCCGAAGGCCTGGATCTGGTGGGCTGGCGTCAGGTGCCGATCGACACCAGCGTGCTGGGCCGTCTCGCGCTTGAGCGCCTGCCGAAGATCGAGCAGGTCTACATCGGCGGTGAAGGCCTGAGCGATCAGGAATTCGCGATCAAGCTGTTCAGCGCCCGCCGTCGCTCGTCGGTTGCCAACGCGGCGGACACCGACCATTACATCTGCAGCTTTTCGCACAAGACCATTATTTATAAAGGTCTGATGATGCCGGCCGACCTCACGGCCTTCTTCCCGGACCTGAGCGACGAGCGCCTGCAAACCGCAATCTGCGTGTTCCACCAGCGCTTCTCGACCAACACCCTGCCGAAATGGCCGCTGGCTCAGCCTTTCCGCTTCCTCGCCCACAACGGCGAGATCAACACCATTACCGGTAACCGCAACTGGGCCCAGGCGCGCCGCACCAAGTTCACCAACGACCTGATGGAACTGGACGAGCTGGGGCCGCTGGTCAACCGTGTCGGTTCCGACTCATCGAGCATGGACAACATGCTGGAGCTGATGGTGACTGGCGGCATCGACCTGTTCCGTGGCGTGCGCATGATCATTCCGCCTGCGTGGCAGAACGTTGAAACCATGGACCCGGACCTGCGGGCGTTCTATGAGTACAACTCCATGCACATGGAGCCGTGGGACGGCCCGGCCGGTGTCGTGATGACCGAAGGTCGCCACGCAGTCTGCCTGCTCGACCGTAACGGCCTGCGCCCGGCGCGCTGGGTCACCACCAAGAACGGTTACATCACCCTGGCTTCGGAAATCGGCGTCTGGGACTACAAGCCTGAAGATGTTATCGCCAAGGGCCGCGTCGGTCCGGGCCAGATTTTCGCGGTCGATACCGAGACCGGCCAGATCCTCGACACCGACGCCATCGACAACCGCCTCAAGTCGCGTCATCCGTACAAGCAGTGGCTGCGCAAGAACGCTTTGCGTATCCAGGCGACCATGGAAGACAACGACCACGGTTCGGCTTTCTATAACAGCGACCAGCTCAAGCAGTACATGAAGATGTACCAGGTCACGTTCGAAGAGCGTGATCAGGTGCTGCGTCCGCTGGGCGAGCAGGGTCAGGAAGCCGTGGGTTCGATGGGTGACGACACGCCGATGGCCGTGCTGTCGCGTCGCGTACGTTCGCCTTACGACTACTTCCGTCAGCAGTTCGCGCAGGTCACCAACCCGCCGATCGACCCGCTGCGCGAAGCCATCGTCATGTCGCTGGAAATCTGCCTCGGTGCCGAGCGCAACATTTTCCAGGAGTCGCCTGAGCACGCTTCGCGCGTGATCCTCAGCTCGCCAGTCATTTCTCCGGCCAAGTGGCGCTCGCTGATGAACCTGGAGCGTCCGGGTTTCGAGCGCTACATTATCGACCTGAACTACGACGAGCAGATGGGCCTTGAAGCCGCTGTGCGCAACGTCGCTGACCAGGCCGAAGAAGCCGTGCGTTCCGGTCATACCCTGATCGTGCTGAGCGATCGCCACATTGCACCGGGTAAGCTGCCGGTCCACGCCTCGCTGGCGGTTGGCGCGGTTCACCACCGCCTGACCGAGCAGGGTCTGCGTTGCGACAGCAACATTCTGGTTGAGACCGCGACCGCCCGTGATCCGCATCACTTCGCGGTGCTGATCGGTTTCGGTGCCTCGGCGGTCTATCCGTTCCTGGCCTACGAAGTGCTGGGCGACCTGATCCGCACGGGCGAAGTGCTGGGCGATCTGTACGAAGTCTTCAAGAACTACCGCAAAGGCATCACCAAGGGCCTGCTCAAGATCCTGTCCAAGATGGGCATCTCGACCGTTGCTTCCTACCGTGGTGCGCAGCTGTTCGAAGCCATCGGCCTGTCTGAGGAAGTCTGCAACACCAGCTTCCGTGGCGTGCCGAGCCGTCTCAAAGGCGCACGTTTCGTCGACCTGGAAGCCGAGCAGAAAGCCCTGGCTGCCGAAGCCTGGAGCCCGCGCAAGCCGATCCAGCAAGGCGGTCTGCTCAAGTTCGTGTTCGGTGGCGAATACCACGCCTACAACCCGGACGTGGTCAGCACTCTGCAAGCAGCTGTACAGCAGGGCGACTACAGCAAATTCAAGGAATACACCTCGCTGGTGGACAAGCGTCCGGTGTCGATGATTCGCGACCTGCTGCAGGTCAAGACCCTCGACCAGCCGCTGAACATCGACGACATCGAGCCGCTGTCCGAGATCCTCAAGCGCTTCGACTCCGCGGGTATCTCGCTGGGCGCACTGTCGCCGGAAGCGCATGAAGCACTGGCCGAGGCCATGAACCGTCTGGGAGCTCGCTCCAACTCCGGTGAGGGCGGCGAAGACCCGGCGCGCTACGGCACCATCCGCAGCTCCAAGATCAAGCAGATCGCGACCGGTCGTTTCGGTGTAACTCCGGAATACCTGGTCAACGCCGACGTGCTGCAGATCAAGGTCGCCCAAGGCGCCAAGCCTGGCGAAGGCGGGCAATTGCCCGGTGGCAAGGTCAACGGTCTGATCGCCAAGCTGCGCTACGCAGTGCCGGGCGTGACCCTGATTTCGCCGCCGCCGCACCATGACATCTATTCCATCGAAGACTTGTCGCAGCTGATTTTCGACCTCAAGCAGGTCAACCCGGCGGCGCTGGTCTCGGTCAAGCTGGTGGCTGAGGCGGGCGTCGGAACGATTGCGGCCGGTGTCGCCAAGGCCTACGCTGACCTGATCACCATTTCCGGCTATGACGGCGGCACCGGTGCTTCTCCGCTGACCTCGATCAAATACGCGGGCGCGCCGTGGGAACTGGGCCTGGCTGAAACGCACCAGACCCTGCGCGGCAACGACCTGCGCGGCAAGGTCCGTGTGCAAACAGACGGCGGCCTGAAAACCGGCCTCGACGTGATCAAGGCGGCAATTCTGGGGGCCGAAAGCTTCGGCTTCGGGACCGCGCCAATGATCGCGCTGGGCTGCAAATACCTGCGTATCTGCCACCTGAACAACTGCGCCACCGGCGTCGCCACCCAGAACGAAAAGCTGCGCAAGGATCACTACATCGGCACCGTCGACATGGTGATCAACTTCTTCACCTACGTGGCTGAAGAGACCCGCGAGTGGCTGGCCAAACTGGGCGTGCGTTCGCTGGAAGAGCTGATCGGCCGTACCGACCTGCTCGAAATGCTGCCGGGCGAAACCGAGAAGCAGCAGCATCTGGACCTGACGCCATTGCTGGGCAGTGACCACATTCCGGCTGACAAGCCTCAGTTCAGTCTTGTGGATCGCAACCCGCCCTTCGACAAAGGGCTGTTGGCCGAGAAGATGGTCGAGCTGGCCAAACCGGCCATCGAAGCCCTCAGTGGCGGCGAGTACGAACTGGATATCTGCAACTGCGACCGTTCCATCGGCGCACGCATCTCCGGCGAAATCGCCCGCCTGCACGGCAATCAGGGCATGAACAAGGCTCCGATCACCTTCCGCTTCAAGGGCACTGCCGGTCAGAGCTTTGGTGTGTGGAACGCCGGCGGCCTGAACATGTACCTGGAAGGCGACGCCAACGACTACGTCGGCAAAGGCATGACCGCTGGCAAGCTGGTGATCGTGCCGCCCAAGGGCAGCCCGTTCAAGACCCACGAAAGTGCAATCATCGGCAATACCTGCCTGTACGGCGCGACCGGCGGCAAGCTGTTCGCGGCGGGCACTGCGGGCGAGCGTTTCGCAGTCCGTAACTCCGGTGCTCACACGGTTGTGGAAGGCACTGGCGACCACTGCTGTGAATACATGACAGGTGGTTTCGTCTGCGTACTCGGCAAGACCGGCTACAACTTCGGTTCCGGCATGACAGGCGGTTTCGCCTACGTGCTTGATCAGGACAACACGTTCGTTGACCGCGTGAACCACGAGCTGGTTGAAATCCAGCGCATCAGCGGCGAGGCGATGGAGGCTTATCGCACTCACCTGCAGAGCGTTCTGGACGAGTATGTCGCGGAAACCGACAGTGAATGGGGTCGCAACCTCGCGGAAAACCTGGACGACTACCTGCGTCGCTTCTGGCTGGTCAAGCCCAAGGCTGCCAACCTGAAGTCGCTGCTCTCCAGCACCCGGGCGAACCCGCAATAAGCGCAACTGCACGCGGCGTGTTTCACGCCGCACGACCACAGCAGTGCGCGAATGCCTGCGAACATGATTTCCTGCAGCTTCAGGGTCATAGCCTGAAGCTGTCGTGTAGAGGTTCTAGAGAATGGCCGAGCGTCTAAGTAACGACTTTCAGTTCATCGATGTCGGGCGTAAAGACCCGAAGAAGAAACTGCTGCGTCAACGCAAGAAAGAGTTCGTGGAAATCTACGAGCCCTTCAAGCCTCAGCAGTCCGCCGATCAGGCGCACCGCTGCCTGGGCTGCGGTAACCCGTATTGCGAATGGAAGTGCCCGGTGCACAACTTCATTCCCAACTGGCTCAAGCTGGTTGCCGAGGGCAACATCCTGGCGGCGGCCGAGCTGTCGCACCAGACCAACACCTTGCCGGAAGTTTGCGGCCGTGTGTGCCCGCAGGACCGTCTGTGCGAGGGTGCCTGCACCCTGAACGACGGCTTTGGTGCCGTGACCATCGGTTCGGTCGAGAAGTACATCACCGACACTGCGTTCGCCATGGGCTGGCGTCCTGACATGTCCAAGGTCGTGCCGACCGGCAAACGCGTGGCAATCATTGGCGCAGGGCCTGCAGGTCTGGGCTGCGCCGATGTGCTGGTGCGTGGCGGCGTAACCCCGGTGGTGTTCGACAAGAACCCGGAAATCGGTGGTCTGCTGACCTTCGGTATCCCCGAGTTCAAGCTCGAAAAAACCGTACTCAGCCATCGTCGTGAAGTGTTCACCGGCATGGGTATCGAGTTCCGTCTCAATACCGAAGTCGGCAAGGACGTCACCATCGACCAGTTGCTCGAAGAATACGATGCCGTGTTCATGGGCATGGGCACCTACACCTACATGAAGGGCGGCTTTGCCGGTGAAGACCTGCCAGGCGTTCATGATGCACTCGATTTCCTGATCGCTAACGTCAATCGCAATCTGGGCTTCGAAAAGTCCCCTGAAGATTTCGTCGACATGAAAGGCAAGCGGGTCGTTGTGCTGGGTGGTGGCGACACGGCGATGGACTGCAACCGTACCTCGATCCGTCAGGGTGCCAAGTCGGTGACCTGCGCCTATCGTCGTGACGAAGAGAACATGCCGGGCTCGCGCAAGGAAGTGAAGAACGCCAAGGAAGAAGGCGTGAAGTTCCTCTACAACCGTCAGCCCATCGCCATCGTCGGCGAAGACAAGGTTGAAGGTGTGAAAGTGGTCGAGACCCGTCTCGGCGAGCCGGATGCCCGTGGCCGTCGCAGCCCCGAGCCGATTCCGGGTTCCGAGGAAATCATCCCGGCCGATGCCGTGGTCATCGCCTTTGGTTTCCGCCCGAGCCCGGCTGCCTGGTTCGAGCCCTTCACCATCAACACCGACAGCCAGGGCCGCGTGATCGCGCCGGAGCAGTCTCAGTACAAGCACCAGACCAGCAACCCGAAAATCTTCGCCGGTGGCGACATGGTTCGCGGGTCCGACCTGGTTGTGACCGCGATCTTCGAAGGCCGCAACGCAGCTGAAGGGATTCTGGATTACCTGGGCGTCTGATTGCTGTCACGCAACGGACAGCTGACCGTGGAAGCTTGCTCGCGAATGCTCTGTTCACACCGCCTCATGCGGCGGATGAACAGGCCTCTTCGTGAGCAAGTCCGCTCTCACAAATTGCCTCTCCATTCACCACGTTAACCTGTGTGTGCCCGGCGTCGTTTCTGCGCTTCATGCCTGAAAGCCCTTTTTTCTGCCTTTTCCCCACTGCTACTGGCAGTTCTGACAGTTTCCGTCACGGACTCATTCCGCTTAACTGAAAATTGGTTCAGTCGAGTCACGACTCGCTGCAAACCGAAACATCGACGTGCACTGCAGGATCGCAGGCGCGTTGTCACAGGGATTCAGTCACGATCAGGGAGTTGATCATGAACAAACTATTGGCTTTGATTTGCCTGGTCGCCGTACTCGGCGGTTGTACGGCCGCCAATTCTCTCAACGCCGGAAAAATCATCGGCGGTGAGCCCGCGCCCAGCGGGCAGTACCCATTCTTTGCTGCGCTGGTCAAGGAAGACGGTTCCCATATCTGCGGCGGTTCGCTCATTGCACCGCAGTGGGTGCTGACAGCAGCGCATTGCCTGATCAATACACAGGCCCACTCGGTGAGTATCGGTCTTGAGCAATACCGGCCTGTGCTCATCGAGAACGAGCGTATTGAGATCGCGGACGTTTTCCTTCATCCCGACTATGACGCCCGTGGTCAATACGACATAGCGCTGATCAAACTCGCCCGTCCCGCGCAAAGCACCCGGTTTCTGAAACTGAACGGTGCTGACACCTCTGTCCCCCTCGATGTTGGCACGCCAGTGACGTTGGTCGGTTTTGGTCGCACGGATGATGGGCGCTTGTCGGATGTGCTTTATCAGGGGCAGGGCCATGTGTTGGGCGAGTTGCTGTGTACCTACGTTCCTCCGGGCTATCCTGACACCAACTTCAACCCGGTCAACAATCTATGTGCGGGCTACAGTCAGGCAGGCGGCGATTCCGGCGGGCCTTTGCTGTATAGGACTGGTGACGACTATATAGAGGTTGGGTTGGTCAGCCGGTCTCTGTTTCAAAGTGCGGGCCAGTACACGCGTGTGTCTTATTTCATCGACTGGATAAACGCGATTATTCAAATGAATAAATAGTGCGCTCGCAATTGTCGTCAGCTTTCATTCTGGACGCCATGAGCGCCGTCTACTGCAACGCTGAAGCATGCGGCAAATCGACCCGATAGATAAAAGGCACGGCTCTTGCCGTGCCTTTTGCTTCGCGCTCTGAGAAAATACCCGCACTTTTATAGCGGATGCCGACATGACTGCCCTGAAGAACGACCGTTTCCTGCGCGCCTTGCTCAAGCAACCCGTAGACGTCACCCCTGTCTGGATGATGCGTCAGGCGGGTCGCTATCTGCCGGAATACCGTGCCAGTCGCGCCAGCGCTGGTGACTTCATGAGCCTGTGCAAGAACCCGCAGTTCGCTTGTGAAGTCACGATGCAGCCTCTGGACCGTTATCCACTCGATGCGGCCATTCTGTTCTCCGACATCCTGACCATCCCGGATGCCATGGGCCTGGGCCTGTATTTTGAAACTGGCGAAGGTCCGCGCTTCAAGAAAACCGTGAGCACGCTGGCTGACATCGAAGCCCTGCCAGTCCCGGATGCGCAAAAGGATCTGGGTTACGTGATGGACGCGGTCAGCACGATTCGCCGCGAACTCAATGGCCGTGTGCCGCTGATCGGTTTTGCCGGCAGCCCTTGGACGCTGGCGACCTACATGGTCGAAGGCGGCTCATCCAAGGATTTCCGTAAATCCAAGGCCATGCTGTACGACAACCCGCAAGCGATGCACCTGTTGCTGGACAAGCTCGCGCAGTCGGTGACCAGCTACCTCAACGGCCAGATTCTGGCCGGTGCGCAGGCGGTGCAGATTTTCGACAGTTGGGGCGGCAGCCTGTCCTCGGCGGCGTATCAGGAGTTTTCCCTGGCTTACATGCGCAAGATCGTCAACGGCCTGATTCGCGAACATGACGGTCGCAAAGTGCCAGTTATTCTGTTCACCAAGGGCGGCGGACTGTGGCTGGAAAGCATCGCTGATGCCGGTGCCGACGCATTGGGTCTGGACTGGACCTGTGACATCGGAGAAGCGCGTCGGCGTGTCGGCAGCAAGGTTTCACTGCAGGGCAACATGGACCCGACCGTGCTCTACGCACGTCCCGAAGCCATTCGCCAGGAAGTGGCGCGTATCCTCGCCAGCTACGGCAGCGGCACAGGCCACGTGTTCAACCTCGGCCACGGCATCACGCCCGAAGTCGACCCGGCAAACGCAGGTGCCTTCATCGAAGCGGTGCATGAGTTGTCGGCGCAGTATCACCAGAACTGAGTCGTCTGTGCGTTGATCGTGCCCACGCCAGCGTGGGCACTGATCGTGATCAGTCAGCCTTTTCCCGCCAAGGGCTGCAATTTCGCCAGCCGCAATGCCACACCCAGTGCCATCAGCAACAATACGCCAATGAACATCCCGATGCCGTTCCAGCCGGCGTAATGCCAGAAAACCCCGCCGCCGGTGCCTGCCACGCTGGAGCCTGCGTAATAGCAGAACAGGTACAGTGACGTCGCCTGGCCTCGGGCGACGGTCGCTCTGCGGCCGACCCAACTGCTGGCCACCGAATGCGCGCCGAAGAAGCCGAAGGTGAAGATCAGCACGCCCGCAATGACGACCGACAATGGCGTGAACAGGGTCAGGCTCAGGCCGAACAGCATCATGACGATCACGGCCCACAGCACGCGACGGCGACTCAGTCGATCCGCCAGTGCGCCGATCTTTGCCGAGCTGTAGATGCCCGACAGGTACACCACGGAAAACACACCCACGACCGCCTGGCTCAGGTTGTAGGGTTCGCTCAGCAGCCGATAGGCGATGTAGTTGAACAGGGTGACGAACGCGCCCATCAGCAGAAAACCGACCAGAAACAGCAACGGCAGGCCCTTGTCGCGAAACTGCACGACAAAGCCGTCCAGCAGGCTGCGAGGGTGCAACGAACGGGGGCGAAAGTGGCGCGACTCCGGCAGGATTCTCCAGAACACTGCCGCCGCGATCAGGGCCAGGCCTCCGACCACCAGCATTGCGGCATGCCAGCTCACGTAATCGATCATCACCCCGACGATCAACCGGCCGCTCATGCCGCCGACGGCGCTGCCCCCGATATACAGCCCCATTGCCAGTCCGAGGTGCGTGGGGTGTATTTCTTCACTGAGGTAGGTCATGGCCACGGCCGCCAGGCCACTGAGCGACAGCCCGACCAGCGCCCGGGTGATGAGCACGCCTTCCCAGCTCGGCATCAGCGCGCTGGCAATGGTGAACAGCGAGGCGCAGAACAGCGCCAGGACCATGACCGACTTGCGCCCAAGCCGGTCGGAGATCGGCCCGGTGATCAGCAGACCGATGGCGAGCATTGCGGTGGCGACCGAGAGAATCAGGCTGCTCTGGGCTGCCGTGATGGAAAACTCCTGAGAGAGCATCGGCATCATCGGCTGTACGCAATACAGCAGCGTAAAGGTCGAAAAACCGCCCGCGAACAAGGCCAGTGCCGTGCGTTTGAACAACGGCGTGTTTTTCTCGATGTAACGGTCTTCCAGCGCGACAGACGCTTCGCTGAGCAGGGTATTTGACGGAGCAGGAGATGGCGCAGTGACAGGGTTCACGGTAAACCTCAGAGCACGGTTCGGGCAGGCATGGAAAAATCATATAGCTGGCTAATGATTCAATCCAATATATTGTTCGACCTGTTTGATAGGTAAAACGACTTGATCGAGGCCGTATGGAACTGCGTCACCTGCGTTATTTCATTGCTGTTGCCGAAGAGCTGCACTTCGGGCGCGCCGCTCAGGTGCTGGGCATTTCCCAGCCGCCTCTGAGTCAGCAGATCCAGGCGCTGGAACAGGAACTGGGCACGCGTCTGTTCGACCGCACCAATCGGCGTGTGGAGTTGAGTGAGTCAGGGCGGCTGTTTCTCGACGAGGCGCGGCTGGTGCTGGCGCAGGTCGACAAGGCCGCTGATGTCGCCAGGCGAGCGCAGTTGGGGCAACTGGGCGAGCTGAAGATCGGGTTCACATCCTCGGCACCCCTGACATCGAACATACCCGAGGCCATTTTCGCGTTCCGCCAGGCTTACCCGCAGGTGCATCTGAACCTGACGGAGATGACCAGCCAGCAGGTCGCAGCGGGCCTCGAGGACAAGACCATCCAGGTCGGCATCATGCGGCCATTGGAATTGCCCGATGCGCTGGACGTGTGCGAGCTATTGAATGAGCCTCTGGTTGCAATCATGCGCGCCGACCACCCGCTGGCGGCGGGAAGTGAAGACGGCATCTTTATGTCAGCACTGGCGGCCGAGCCGTTCGTGTTTTTTCCACGCACCTACGGCAGCGGGATCTATGGCCAGATCCTGAGCCTGGCGCGTGCCGCAGGCTTCAATCCGTTGATCACTCAGGAAGCGGGCGAGCCCATGACCATGATTGGTCTGGTGGCGGCGGGGCTTGGCGTCACCGTATTGCCTGCCCCGTATCGCCGCATGCGCATTGACGGCGTGGTTTATCGCAACCTGCTCGACCCCGGCGCAACCAGCCCGGTCTGGCTGGTCAAGCGCAAGGATGAACAGTCGGCGATGGCCAAGGCGTTTTTCGAGCTGGCGACGAAGGGGTAGGACGCTGCAACAGTGATCACGTACGGCACTGAGCGTTACACGCACGTCCCGCAACCCGCTCAGTTTTTGTGGGAGGCCTGACTACGTCTTCGACGTAGCGCTGTCGCGCAACAAGCAGCGGATATTGATCTGCCCCCAAGCAGTCAGAGGGGTGTCCAGCTTTTGGGGTGCAGATCATCTCGTGGGAGCGGACTTGTCCGCGAATACTGTGTTTCAGTCGCTGAATATTTTTCGGATGTACTCGCCTTTTCGCGGACAAACGGAAGGCCGCCCAGAGCAGGCTCACGCCTGCGGTCGTAAGTATGCACAACGATGAGCACCGCGCACGGTGCCGATCATCAAGCCCAGCGCTTGAAGATCAGCGAGGTGTTGACGCCGCCGAACGCAAAGTTGTTGTTCATTACGTATTCGTTGCTCATTCGCCGTGGTTCGCCAACGATGTAATCCAGATCGCCACACTCGGGGTCGATGTTGTCGAGGTTCAGGGTGTGAACGTACCGATCACTGTTGAGCATCTCGATGCTGAACCACGACTCCAGCGCACCGCACGCGCCGAGGGTGTGACCCAGAAAGCTTTTCTGCGAGCTGAGTGGCATGCGTGAGCCGAACAGGCTGCTGGTGGCCAGGGTTTCAGCGATGTCGCCCTGTTCGGTGGCCGTGCCGTGGCCGTTCACGTAGCCAATGGCCTCGGGCGGCAGACTGGCGTCTTCCAGCGCCAGCTCCATGGCCCGGCGCATGGTGGCCTGCTCAGGTCGCGTACTGTGAGCACCGTCAGCGTTGCTGCCGAAACCCACGATCTCGGCATAGATATGCGCACCGCGCGCCTTGGCGTGTTCAAGCTCTTCAAGCACCAGCATGCCGCCGCCTTCGCCGATCACCAGCCCGTCGCGCCCGGTATCGTACGGACGTGGCGTCGTATGGGGTGCGTCGTTTTTCAGGCTGGTGGCATACAGCGCATCGAACACCATCGCTTCGGTAGGGCACAGCTCTTCCGCGCCCCCGGCCAGCATCAGCGGCAGGCGTCCGAACTTGATCGCCTCGTAGGCGTAGCCGATGCCCTGGCTGCCGCTGGTGCAGGCACTGGACGTCGGGATCAGACGTCCGGTCAGACCGAAGAAAATACTGATATTGGCAGCGGTGGTGTGCGGCATCATTCGCACGTAGGAGTTGGCATTCAGGCCAACGGCCACCGAGTTGATCAGCATGGCGCCAAACGCCTTGATCTCGTCGGTGCTGCCGGTGGACGAACCGCAGGCGGTGCCCATGCGGCCGTCGCGAATGATCGGGTCGTTCAGCAACCCGGCATCGATCAACGCCTGTTCCGAAGCGCCGACGGCAAACCGCGACACACGCCCCATGCTGCGCAGTTGTTTGCGCGTCCAGTGCGCGGGCACGGCGAAGTCGTCGATGGGACCGGCCAGGCGGGTGTTCAGCTCGGTGAACCGGTTCCACTCGTCCATGCGCCGAATACCGCTGCGGCTGGCGCTAAAGTTCGCCTCGACGCTGGCCCAGTCGCTGCCAATCGAGGTGATGCCGGACATGCCGGTGACCACTACGCGCTTCATCAACACAGCCCTCCATTGACGGCCAGCACCTGGCGCGTGATGTAGGCCGCTTCGGCGGACATCAGAAAATTCACTGCGCCTGCCACTTCCTCAGGCGTGCCCATGCGTTGTGCCGGAATCATTTTCATCAATTCATCCACGGGCACGTTCTCGTCGAGCATGGCGGTGTCGATCAGGCCTGGCGCGACGCAGTTGACGGTGATCTTGCGTTTGCCCAGTTCGATGGCCAGCGCCTTGGCTGCACCGATAAGGCCTGCCTTGGAGGCGCTGTAATTGACCTGCCCGCGGTTGCCGATCAGGCCGGAGACCGAGGTGATGCAGACAATTCGACCTGCCGCACGCCGCCGGATCATCGGCATGGTCAGCGGGTGCAGTACGTTGTAGAACCCGTCGAGGTTGGTACGCAGCACCTGATCCCAATCGTCGTCAGTGAGCGCCGGAAACGCGCCGTCACGGGTCAGGCCGGCGTTGAGCACCACGCCGTAATAAGCGCCGTGGGTTTCCACATCCTGCTCAAGAATGGCCTTGCAGGCTGCACGGTCCGACACATCGAATTGCAAGACGCGGGCCTGTCGACCCAGCGCCATGATGTCTGCCTGCACCGCTTCGGCTTCGCTGCGCCCGGTGCGGCAATGCAGGATCAGGTCGTATCCGGCCTGAGCCAGACGCAAAGCGATGGCACGGCCGATGCCGCGGCTCGAGCCGGTGACCAGTACGGATTCAGTCATGCCGGGGCTCCTTCAGCCAGGTAATCAGCAGTATTGGGTGGGCAATATACATTGAGACGGGCAAAGGCCTTGATATCCGGGCCTGTCAGGCTGCATTCAAAGACGCCCATGCCGCTGTCGTCCTGCAGGGAGCGCACGGCATGAATGTGCAGCTCGCTGCCTGCCGGAAAGTGCGCGACGTTGCACTCGAACTTGCGGCTGCCGAGCAGGAAGCCCAGCTTGACCGCTTCGCCCTTGCTGCGCGCCTGGCAGCCAGCATAAGCCGCCACGCTCTGGGCCATCAGCTCCACACCGAGCCAGGCGGGCAGGCTGCCGTCCGCCTCGTTGAACAGTCCATCGGCGCGCACGGTCAGGCGTGTCTGAATCTGCTCTTCATCGAAGGCCAGCACCTGATCGATGAGGATCATGTCGCCTGCGTGAGGGATAAGCTCGTCGAGCGGCCAGGCGATCATGCGGCATCTCCGATAATCAGGCTGATGTTGTTGCCACCGAAGGCAAAGGAATTGCTCATCATGTAGCGAGCGCCGGCAGCGCCAAGGCATGCGCCGGGCTCGGTGAAGTGCAGCGCGGGCAACAGAGGATCGGCTGCGCCGTCCCATAGATGAGGTGGCAAGGCCTGTTCGGTATTCTGCGCGGCCAGGCTCAGCCAGCAGAAAGCGACTTCCAGCGCGCCTGCTGCGCCGAGGGTATGACCGCTCAAGGGTTTGGTCGATGAGCAAGACACGCCGTCCGGGAACACCGCCTGCACGGCGAGGCTTTCCATGGCGTCGTTATGCACGGTCGCGGTGCCGTGAAGGTTCAGGTACGCGATCTGTTCTGGCGTAAGCCCTGCGTTGTTCAACGCTCGCTGCATGGCATCGCGCGCACCGCGCCCGCTGGGTTCCGGGGCGGAAATATGGTGCGCATCGCAACTGGCGCCAGCGCCCAGCAAGGCGATCGAATGCTCGTCGCTGGCTTCGCGGGTCATCAGAAACAGCACAGCAGCTTCGCCGATATTGATCCCGTTGCGGTTGCTGGAAAACGGGTTGCAGCGCTGCGGCGACATGGCTTCGAGCGCTGAAAAACCGTTGAGCGTCAGCTTGCACAGACTGTCCACACCGCCGCACAGCACCGCATCGCACAACCCCATGTCCAGCGCACGTCGGGCACTGAGCAGCGCGCGGGCGCTGGAGGTGCAGGCGGTAGAAATCACGTAGGCCGGGCCGGTCAGTTGCAGCCAGGTGGCCAGAAAGTTCGCTGGCGCGCCGAGTTCCTGCTGCTGGTAGTCGTAGTGTGGCGGAAAGGCATGGTCGCGCAGCCAGATCGCCATGCTACTGCTGGCTTCATCGATACCGGAAGTGCTGGTGCCGATGATCACACCGATGCGTGACGCACCATAGCGGTCGATGGCCCGATGAATATCGTCTTCGATCTGCAGCGTCGCGGCCATCAGCAATTGATTGTTGCGACTGGCTTGCGACTGCATCCCGTCGGGTATCGGCGGCAGCGAGTGCCTGACCGCCCCCACCGGCAGCGCGCGTTCCGGCACCCAGCCGGGCTCGACGACCATCGTGCTGCTGTCGGCGGCGAACAGTTTGCGCGACACCTCTTGCTGACCATTGCCGAGCGCACAGATAAGCCCCAGGGCGTTGAGGTAGGTGGTCATGGAGCGGTCTCGCTGTTCAACGGGGTGACTTTGTAGCTCAGACCTTCCTTGAGGCGGAGGGTAAAGGCATTGGCCGACTGGTACTCGACCAGCCAGCGATCTTCCAGGCGACGCTGCATGCCCTGGCGGTACGCCGTGGGGTAGCGGTCATGCATCTCCAGGTCCGGTGTCATGGCAAACATGAGGGCAGCGAACAGTTCGCGTGCTTCCGGGTTGGGCGGCAGCAGACCGTCGGCCTGCCACTTGCCGTCGATCAGCAGTTGCCGCGCCTGGGGAATGCCCAGCGGGTCCATCATCGACCAGCGCAAACCTGCAGGCTCACGTTGAATGATCAGCATCCAGTCCTGACGCTGATCCGCCTGCCTGCGCTCAATGTGCAACTGCATCGGCAATTGCAGCGTCACAGCGGTAGTGGGCAGCGGTGTCTGGCTGACGCAGCCAGCGAGCAGCAGGAGCAGGGAAAAAAACAGGGTCCGGATCATGGCGTCTCGCTCCGCATCGGTTTGCGGGCGACCACGTTGACCAGGGTTTCCTCACGTTGCCCGAACGGCTTGGGCTTGCGCAGCTTCAGCGCCTCCAGCAGGCCGAAATCTGTCGCACGGCTCCACCACAGGTACGGGTACGAGACATTGCGCGTATCGAACTCGAAACCCTGCTGGCGGATCATGTCCAGGTATTGCGCCGCGCTTTTTTGCACGTGCATCGGGTGGCGAAACAGCCAGCGAATCACCCAGGTGTCGATGTAGGCCTCGGTAGACTCAGCGAACAACAGATAACCACCCGGTTTCAGGACGCGATAGAACTCGACCAGGGCTTGTTCCTGCTCGACCAGATGGTGGAAGGTCTGGTGGCAGAACAACAGATCGACGCTGGCGTCAGGCAGTTGCAGCGCGGCGCAGTCGCTGCCGATCAACTCGATATCAATACCCAGCGCAGCGGCTTCTTCGCCGCTTCGGGTCAGGCTGTCAGGGTCGGCATCGACACCGAGCAGTCTGGAAGGGCTGAACACCTTGCTCAGGTGCTGGAACGATTTGCCCTGGCCGCAGCCCGCATCCAGCAGGACCGGCGCGGCAGGCGGGGGGCTCGTGAACAGGCTGCGCAGATCATCAATGGCAACGCGCAGCACGCGGTATTGCCAGGTCTGACTGCGCAGGAACCACAAACCGAAACGGGTTTCCTCGACGTAGCTTTCGCTCAGAAACGGACGACTCATGAAGCGCCGTCCGTGCAGATTTCGGAGAGCATCCGCAGACGCCGCTTGGGTTCGCTGACAAACGGATTGCGCTCATCCCAGGCGTAACCGGCCAAAATGGCGCTGATCATTCGTCGTATGTCGGGCGTGCCGCCCTTATAGAAAATGACGTTCTGGAAGGTGTCGTCGTACCAGCCTTCAACATAGGCGCGGAACGTATCCACGCCTTTCTTGAGCGGGATGGCAAATTCGGTTTCCCAGTTCACGTACTCTCCTTGCAATTGTCGATTCAGCACGCCCGCGGCCATGCTGGCTGAGCGCATGGCGATGGTCACGCCCGATGAGAACACCGGGTCGAGAAATTCCGCCGCGTTACCCAGCAGCGCAAAGCCTTTGCCGTGCAGGGTCTTGACGTTGGCCGAGTAGCCGCCGATGGTCCGCGCCGGGGTATCCCAGACCGCGTTTTTCAGTACATCGGCCAACTGCGGCGTCTGCGCAACGAAGGCACGCAGGCAGGCGTCCAGGTCATCCGGCTTGCCCTCGAAACGCTCGACCGATGCCACCACACCCAATGAGCAGCGGCCCTGACTGAACGGGATGGTCCAGAACCACACATCGCTGAATTCGGGATGGATGCTGACGAGGATCTTCTGCCGGTCGAAAGGCGGGCTCTGAATATGGTCTTCGATGTGGGTAAACACCGCCTTGCGCATCGGAAACCCGGACGGTGCTTCCAGGTCCAGCAAACGCGGCAGCACACGGCCATAGCCGCTGGCGTCCAGCACGAACGTGGCTTGCATGCTGTATTCGCTGCCGTCTTCACGCCGGACGCGCAGCAGCGGTTGCGGGCCGTCGAAATCGGCGCTGATGATTTCCTGCTCATAGCGGATCTCGACGCCTTGCAGCGCGGCCTGATCGGCCAGCAATTGGTCGAACTGGGCACGCTGCACCTGAAACGTGGTCGGCTTGCCGTTGCTGAACGTGTCGCCAAAATCGAAATCGCTGTACTGCTCGCCTCGCGCAAACGCCGCGCCGTTTTTCTGCTGGAACCCGGCGGCCTGCACGGCTTCGAGCATGCCGGCCTCCTCGACGAAGTCCAGGCAATGGCAGAGCAGGCTTTCGCCGATGGAGAAGCGGGGAAACAATTGCCGCTCCACGATCAGCACATCGTGACCCTGGCGTTTGAGCAGCGCGGCAGCGATCGAACCGGCCGGACCGGCACCGATGACGACGACCTGGCGAATTTCCTTGTCAGTGATGGGCACAGGTGTTCCTTTTCGGTGGGTCGATTGAAAGGGGCGCGTGCGAGGGCGCACGCCCCATCCCGGTCAGTGCAGGCATGAGTGTCGCAATCAGGCCCATCAGCATCAAGGCGAAGTACAGGGCCGGGCTGATGAGTTGTTGTTGCAGCAGCAGATTAAGGAAAACGATTTCGCTCAGGCCACGAATGTTCAGCAGGACGCTTTCACGCCAGCGGCTGGCACCTGCGAAAGAGGGCGTAGCCCAGCGCAGCCCGATCCAGTTACCGAGTAGCTTGCTGGCGATGGGCAGTACGATCAGCGCAACCAGTGGCAGCCAGCCCATTGCACCCAGCGCGCTGTGCACATCGATCTGCACGATGCCAAAGGTCAGCAACAGCGGGATGGCCAGCCGGTTTTGAATGAACCGCAAGGTGGCCGCATTCAACGGCGGCACCCACTGCTGACCCAGTTGTGACATGCACAGCAGATAGCCGATGCCGAACACCAGCGCGTTGAGCCGGTAATGCTCGGCCACCATTAACAGGGCGAAAAACGTCAGGCTGTAGAACAGCGGCTGGCGCAGGCGCAGAAGACGAAACAGCAACGGCACGCAGGCACCCAGCAACGGCAACAACAGGCTGCTCAGGTGCAGGCTGCCTTGGGCGAGGGCGAACAGGCTCCAGCAGGTCAGGTCGATGAGAATGGCTGTCTGCACCAGACGGCGCGTGGCGGCGGGCGGGTAATCGATATGGTGCAGGTACAGGTACAGCACAGGAATGGCGGTGATGGCGAACACCAGTCCCACGGCCAGCGAGCTGATCCACGCCTGCTCAGGCAGCAGCCAGACGGCGCAGGCGACACCCGACAGAAACGGAACGAAGAAGCTCGGCAGGGCAATTTTCAGGCTCTGTCGGTCCAGCTTCACGTCGATCACTTCGCTGAGAATTTGCCCCAGCACCACCGCAAAGGCCAGGCCGTAGAGACTCTTGAGCCAGACCGGCGAAACCAGCTGTGCGCCGTTCAATTGCCAGTGCGACTCGATCCACAGCAGCATCAGCAACGGCAGGCCGAAGGTGGCCAGCAGTAACTGGCTGACAATGGGAATCAGCCCCACCCGCTGACCGGCCCAGGTGGCCAGCGCGAACAGCCCCAGCGCCATGAACCAGAACATCACGACCATCATGGGTGTGGCTCCGATGTCCCGGCAGGCGGATGAGCCGCCCGACGCGGGCTGGCCCAAGGCGCGAGCATGAAGCTGAACGCCAGCCCCAGACTGACCGACAGACCGAAATTGCTGATCGCAGGTGTACCGGAAATCGCCAGCAGCCCGAACGACAGCCAGGTGGTGACCGCCGCCAGCAGTGTGCCGAGCAAGCTGACGGCCGCACCCCCTACTTGCTCATGCATCAGAATGGCGTAATCGACGCTGATTGCTGTTACCAATAGCAGGCCGAACAGGCTGAACAGGGTCAACGGCTGACCCAGCCAGCCCAGGCTCGCTAGGCTGCACAACGCGGCCAATAGCGGCAGGACGACGATGTGCAGCGCACCGTTGAGGCCGAACGGCACGACCAGTAACAGCACGATCAATACGCACGACGCCAGTTTCAGCTCGGCGGCGCTGATTTGGGTGCTGGCGAACACCTCATTGAGTTCACCCAGCCGGTCTACCAGTTGCACGCCTTCCAGCCCGGTCGCCTGCACACGCAACAACGCCGTGCTGTTCAAACCGCGCAGGCTGACCATGCTCGCCACGCCTTCGTCGTTCGGTCCCAGCCAGAGCGTGCGCCAGGGTTCGGCGAGCGGCCCTTGCAGCGCCTGGTCGATGGATTGCGTGGGCAGCGCCTGCAACTGAGCGAGTTCGGTTTTCAGGGCGCTGGCCGGAACGCCGAGTTGCACCAGCGGTTGCCAGTGCTCGGGCAGCTTCGCCAGGGCCGCGCGGGTCGCTTGCTGCTCGGCAGGCGAATCCAGCAACTGGTTGATCGCCATGTAGCCTTGCAGCTTGTCCATGCTCACCAGTTGATCAAGGCGTTGGGTGAGCGCCGTCTGACGATCCAGCAACTGTTGCTCGTCCTTGCCGCGCACCAGAAAGAACTGGCTAGTGGGCTGATAACCGGTGATGCGCGCAATGGCTTGAGCTTCATCAGTCAGCGACTGTGGTGCCGCGACCCATTGGCGAATATCGTTTTTGGTGGTCAGGTGCCACAGACCGCCGCCGCAGAAGGCCAGCAGCAACACCAGCAAAATCGGTGTATTGACGCGTTGCAGCAGCGCGGCGCGGCAATCGAGCATCTGCTGGGCCAGTCTGAGCGGCCATTGCGCGGGGTGAATCTCGATCTTGCTCAGCAACGCCGGCAGCAGGCACACGGCCGTCAGATAAGCGCCGATGAGTCCGGCGGCCGAGAACACGGCAATTTGTGTCAGGGCCGGGAAGGGCGTCCAGGCCAGCGCCAGGTAGCCGATGCAACTGGTGATCAGGCTCAGGCTCAGCCCCGGCAAGGTCAGGCGCAGGGCTGGCCAGCTGCGCCAGGGTTTCAGGCTCCAGCTTTTGGACAGGTAATGCAGCGGGTAATCGACGGCGACGCCGATCAGGCTCGAACCCAGCACCAGTGTCATGACGTGCATGCTGCCAAACACGGCCACACAGGCAACGGCACCGAACAGCATGCCGATGATGACGGGCACGAACGCCAGCAGCACGCCCCAGCGCCGGAACGCCAGCAACAGCAGCAACAGGATGCCGACAGTTGCGCCGCCGCCGACCCAGGTGATTTCCCGGCTGGCCTGCTTCTGGCCATCGGCTGCATACAGCAGACCGCTGGCCGCCAGCAGTTGGCCTCCCGCCTGACCGGCCTGTTGGCGGGCCTTGGCGAGCAGGTCTGCGACATGCCCGGGCAGACGCATGTCAAAGGCGTCGTTGCCGGTGCGCGTGCGCAGCAGCACCCAGCTTTTGCCATCGGCCGTGGCGATCAATGCGCCGCTGGCCAGATCCGGCTCGACCGAACCCTGCCGTGGCAAACCGTTCTGGATGCGTCCGGTCAGGCCCAGCCAGTCATCCTGACCGGGCACCAGGCTGAAGCCGGCAAACGGGTCGAACAGGGTTTGCACGCGCTGGTCAATAAAGGCCTGCGGGTCGTCAATCAGTTGTGCCCGGTCCGCTGCCGGGAGCATTGCAATCCGTCCTTGCAACAGTTGATTGCGCAGGGCAGGCAGGTCGGCTTGCAGCGTCCACTGGACTTTCTCGAACAGCCCGCTGGCCTGCCATTGTTCAGCCAGTGTGCGCGCCAGGGCGATGGCCTGCTGGCGGTCGGTATGGCCGACGAGTACCAGCATCTCGCGGTTGAGCGGTTCCTGAATGCGCTTTTCGGCCGTACTGACCAGCGCGTCGGTGTCAGTGCCCGGCACCAGCTCCATGAGGTTGGCCGACAGCGGCGAACGGTCGTGCCACTGCCAGGCGGCCAGTGCCAGCACACCCGCCAGAATCAGCAGGAACAGACGCGGCAGCAGGCGCTCAGTTGGCAAAGTCATTGCGCTGCGCGTCGGTCAGGGTGGGTGCGCTGGTGCTGTCGATCATTTTCAATACCGTGCTGTCACCCTGGGTTTCCAGCAGCTCGATGCGCTGCACCAGTTCGCCGCCGTCGATATTGATCTGTTTGAACACCTGTTGCAGCAACAGCGAGCGGGGCATCAGGGTCAAGTGCCAGGCGTTGGCCTCGCCTTGCAGTTTCAGTTCGAAGTCCCGCTGCAGGCCACTGCTGTCACCTTGCAGTACGGCGAGGAACAGACGGTTCTGTTCGGCTCCGGCATTCTTGTTGGGCACCGGCTTCCAGACGCTGGTGCCGCCCACCGTTTCCCGGCGGGCAATGCCGGTGGCGTTGATGCGGTAGTCCTGTTTCAGCGGCGTTTCCAGCAGCCAGAGCAGCCCGGCATCCTTGGCCAGCACAAAACGGCCTTTGCTGAGCAGTGGCTGCGGCAGGGCGCGCAAATGCTTTTCCTGAATGAAACGGCCCTGCACCACGGCAGGTTTTGCCAGTTGATCGCTCAACTGTTGCAGGTCAAAGGCGTGCACCAGCGGCGACAGGCACAGCAGGCCCAATACGCATAACGTTCGAAGCGGACGTCTCATGGCAAGGCCCTCTCTACGGCATCAATGAAAACCCTGGGCGAGACCATCTGCATCTCGTGAGTCTGGCTGTCGACGGCCACTTGAACCGTGCTGGCGCGGGTCAGGCGTTCGCCGGTCAGGGCGTCGGTGATCAGGTAATTGATCTTCAGCCGGTTTTCCCACTCCACCAGATCGGCGCGCACATTGAGCGTCTGGCCGAAGACCGCGCTGCGCACGTAACGCAACTGGACGTCGATTACCGGCCAACCATATCCGGATTCAAGCATGTGCATGTAGTTATGGCCGATGTGGTCGAGCAGCGCACAGCGCGCCACCTCCAGGTATTTGACGTAATGCCCGTGCCAAACGATGTTCATCATGTCGACGTCGAAAAACGGCACCACGATTTCGGTGTCGACCTGCAGGAAACCCTTACTGCGCATGCAACCTCCAGTGGCGGTTGGCAATGTGTTTCAGGCACAGGCGCAGTTCCGCCTCCAGTGCCCGGTCTTCGATGACGGGGGCAAAGTCCCGGCTCAGTTGCTCGTGCATCGCCGCCAGCGCAGGAGGCAACGGGCTCGCACCGGCAGCCTTGCTGCGCAGCCAGACGCCCTGATTGGCGGCGATGAGCGTGGCGGCGGCGACCTGTTCGGTCAGTTCCAGCACCCGAATCGCGTCGCGGGCGGCAATAGTGCCCATGCTGACCTTGTCCTGGTTGTGACATTCGGTGGAGCGTGAAAACACGCTGGCCGGCATGGTGTTCTTCAACGCCTCGGCGGTCCAGGCGCTGGCCCCGATCTGCACGGCCTTGAAGCCATGATTGAGCATCGCGCGCTCGGCGCTGGCGCCTGACAGGTTGCTCGGCAGACCATGGTTGTAGCGCTCGTCCACGAGCAGCGCCAATTGTCGGTCCAGCAGGTCGGCGACATTGGCCACCAGTGTTTTGAGGCTGTCCATGGCAAAGGCAATGTGCCCGCCATAGAAGTGCCCGCCGTGCAGCACGCGTTCGGCTTCAGCGTCGATGATCGGGTTGTCGTTGGCGCTGTTGAGTTCGATCTCGATGAACGAACGCAGCCAGTTCAGGCTGTCGGCCAATACGCCCAGCACATGGGGCGCGCAACGCAGCGAGTAGCGGTCCTGCAGGCGATGCAGCGGCGCGGTGGGTGCGTCGATGGCCAGATCCTGACGCAGCCACGCGGCCACCTGAGTCTGGCCGGGGTGCGGCTTGGCCGCGAACAGGCGCTCGTCGAAGTGCTCCGGGTTGCCTTGCAGCGCCACCACGTTCATCGCCGTGATGCGGGTAGCCAGTTGCAGCAGGTAATCGGCCCGGGCGAACGCCAGGCACGCCAGCCCGGTCATCACCGCCGTGCCGTTCATCAGCGCCAGCGCTTCCTTGGGTCGTAATACCAGGGGTGTCCAGCCCAGTTCGCGGTGCACGTCGCGGGCCTCTCGACGTTCGCCCCGAAACATCACTTCGCGCTCGCCCGACAGGGTGGCGGCCACGTAGGACAGTGGCGTCAGGTCGCCGCTGGCACCCACCGAGCCTTCTTCGGGGATCAGCGGCAGCACGTCCTGATCGATGAATGCCTGCAGGCGTTCGAGCAGCTCGACACGCACCCCGGAAACGCCCTGACACAACGACTGCAGCCGCGCCGCCAGCACGGCGCGCGTGGCCTGCGCGCTCAGCAGCTGGCCCAGGCCACAGCCATGAAAGGTGTAAAGATGACGGGGCAGTGCTTCGACATGCTCCAGTGGCACCGCGACCACGCAGGAGTCGCCATAGCCGGTGGTCACGCCATAGATCACGCCTTCCTTGTCCAGCAGCGAATCCAGAAACCGTGCGCCTTTGGCGATGCGCTCACGAAACGCCTCGTCGTCCTGCAGAACGGCAGATGCCTGGCGGTTGGCCAGCGCCAGCACGTCTTCGATGCGCAACGCCCGTTCGCCGAAAGTGAGGGTGTCAGGAGTGTGATTCGTCATCGGACTTCCAGAATGGATAGAAATTGAACCACTGCTGTGGTGCCTCCAGGCAATAGTGGCCCAGACGTTCGGCGTAGCGGGCTGCCCAGTGTTCGATGATCTGTGCGCGGTCGCTGCGTCGCCACTCGATGGCGTCGGCGAACGGTTCGAGAGTCACGCGATAGCCGGTCGGGCCTTTGAGGCAGAAGAACAGGTTGACCGGGCATTTGAGCAACCCGCCCAGTAGCCATGGACCCTGGGGAAATGCGGCAGGCTGGCCGAGAAAATCGACCCGCACATTGCGGCCGCCATGCAGGGCGACGCGGTCACCGGCGATGGCCAGCCATTCGCCTTCGTCGATGCGCTGGCTCAGTTGCAGCATGATGGCCGGGTCCAGCTCGCTGACCTGAATCAGGCGCAGGTTGTTCGCGCCTGCTTCGCCCAGCAGGCGATTGAAACGTTCGGCGTGCTTGGTATGCACCAGCACGTTCATGGTGACTTTTTCGCCCAGTTCGGCAAGTGCCCTGCACACTTCAAGATTGCCCAGGTGCGCGCCGACCAACAGTTGGCCGCGCGTCCCGCGCAGGTTTTGCCGCAGATGCGCCGTGTCGATGATCTCGATCTGGTCGATCCCCAGCCTGCCGTTCCACACGTCGAGCTTGTCGAGCAGCGCATCGGCGAACGCCATAAACTGGCCGAACACGCGGCGCTGGGTCGGGCGCAGTTCGGGGCGCTGGCTCCATTGGGCCAGGCGCTGTTGGTACTCATGAATGCTGTGTCGGGCGCGGCGTCCGAACAGGAAAAAATACAGCACGATACCGTACAGCACCGGCGTCAGAAGACGACGGCCCAGCATCTTGACGCCCCAGGCGGTGAGCTTCATCAGCAGAAAACTGCCACGCTCACCGTGGCTGGCCCAATGCTGCCTGGGCGGTTGTTTTGCGCTCATGCCCGCCACCGTTGCCAGAGTATGACCGGCAGGCGAACCAGCATGCCAACGAACAGCCTGGCGTGCATTGTCGAGATCAGCGCGTTGTCGTGGAACAGGCGAAAGTGCGACAGGCCGTCCTGTGGGTAATGCACGCGGGTCGGCAACCAGCGCATGGTCTGCCTGCGCCACGACAGGCGCACGAGGATTTCCGAGTCGAAATCCATGCGTTTGCCGATGTGTGCGCTGTCGATCAGCTTGAGGACCGGCGTCAGTGGGTAAAGCCTGAAACCGCACATGGAGTCGCGAATCTGCAACGACAGCGTGTTGATCCAGACCCACACGTGAGTCAGGTAGCGCGCGTACAGACGCCCCTTTGGAACGCTCTCGTCGTACTGTGGATAACCGCAGATCAGCGCGTCGGGATAGGCTCGCGACTGCTCTAGAAACAGCGCAATATTCGTCAGGTCGTGCTGCCCGTCGGCGTCGACCTGCAGCGCATGGCTGAAACCCAGGCGCGCTGCTTCGCGAAAGCCGGTCATCACTGCGCCGCCCTTGCCTTGATTGACCGGCAGGCGCACCAGATAAACCTGTTCGGCCTCGGCCAACTGCTGCAACACGGCTGCGCAAGACGGGCTGCTGGCGTCGTCCACCAGCACGCAGGGCAGCCCAGCTTCACGTACCGCCTTGACCACGCCGGGCACGGCCAGCTCGTGATCGAACACCGGAATGATCGCGCAAGGCTTATGCATGCGCGGCCTCCAGAAGGATCCGGCCGCTGGAACAGGGCGCGCCGTCACTGTTGTGAAAAGCGAAATGCAGCTTTGAGCGTTGATCATCGAAGCGCAGGGTCAGCCTGAGACGGTCGCCGGGACGGACCAGTTGCTGAAACTTCAGCACTTCCATGCCGGCAAAGCGCGGCGGCAAATCCAGCAGGCGCTGTCCCAGTTTCATGGCCCAATCGACCTGCACGACACCCGGCAACACAGGGGCTTTGGGGAAGTGCCCACTGAAACAGGCAAGGTCAGGCGGCACGATAAGGTTCAGCTGTAATTCGTCATCGACGGTTTTCTGATCGAGCAACTCCGCAGCGTTCGGGCGTTCGGCCATGAGCAGTGCTTCGACGTCTGCCTGCGGCAGCTTATCCTGAGCATTGAGCGGCATCTGCCGCAGCAGCCGCCAGCGGCGAGGCAGTGCGATGGGTTCACAGTGTGGGCGCAGGTGCTGACGCAATGCCTCGGTGAGGGCGCGACGACCCTGGGTGCGCAGTGCGATCAGGCCGCTGTCACTCAGCACCACCAAGGCACCCAGCGAGGCGCGGTTCTCCTGCACCACCCCCAGACGCACCTCGCGAACCCCGTGATGAGTGCTCAGTGCCTGCTCTATCAGTGGCAGCGAGATACGTTTTTCTTCCAGTTTGACGATGCGGTCCAGCCTGCCCAGCAGCTCGAAACGCCCGTCGTCATCAAGGCGTGCCGCGTCGGCGGTGTGTTCCACATGCCCTTCGGGCAGGTACGACGAGCGCACGCGCAAGGCGCCGTCGTCGCCCAGCGTCAGGGTCACGCCCTCGAAGG
The DNA here is from genome assembly GCF_014358015.1 of Pseudomonas triticifolii. Classification (GTDB taxonomy): domain Bacteria; phylum Pseudomonadota; class Gammaproteobacteria; order Pseudomonadales; family Pseudomonadaceae; genus Aquipseudomonas; species Aquipseudomonas triticifolii. The sequence goes on from NZ_JACONV010000019.1 coordinate 63,448, forward strand.
CCTGCCAGCGCTGTCCGCCCTGTCGCCAGGCAATACCGCCAGTCTCCGAGCTGCCGAAAATTTCCGTCGGCCATTGCTCCAGGCGCTCGTTCAGGCTTCGTGCGGCGTCGGCAGGCAATGCGCCGCCGGACGAGAACACCCGACGTACCGCACGGAGGCTGGACCAGTCCAGATTGTCACCCATGCGCTTGAGCAGCGCAGGACTTGCGACCCAGGCAAAGGCCGGGTAGTCGCGGCTGGCGCGCTGCACGTCTTCCGGGAACGGCAACGGGCGGCGCACGAAGGCTCTGGCGGCGCTCAGCGGCCAGAGCAGTCTGAACAGCAGGCCATAGATATGCTGGGTCGCGACGCTACCAATCATGCACGCCTGGCCCAGATCCGGCCCCCACAACTGTTCCAGTGCCGCGACTTCGTTGGCCAGATGGCGGAGCCGTTTTTCGATGAGTTTCGGTTCGCCGCTGGAGCCTGACGTGCACAGGCTCAGGCGACACGCGTCCAGATCTAGAACGGCTGCCGGCAACGGCGCGGCATGCAGGTCACTCAGCGGCGTATCGCCTGGCTGGTCGGTGACCCACAGATCAACCTGGCCAGTCCAGCGTTCACGCGTCTGCGCCTGCAGGTCCGCAGGCAGCAGCACGCTGACCCCGGCACGCCAGGCACCGAACAGGGCGACGGCCAGTTCGGCGGCGTCTTCAAGATGGACGGCGAGCTGCCTGACGCCCCGGGCTTGCAGACCGGCGGCCACACTCAGTGCCCGCTCACGCCATTGGGCATGAGTCAGCTCTGGGTCTTTGGTCAGCAGTCGATCTTCAGGCAGAGCGAGCAGCAGATTTTCGAGGTTTGACCCGTTCATGCAGTCCATTTCAGGTGGTGCCTCTGACGCGCAGGCGGACAATCAGTTCGCCTGCGAACAGCAGGCCCATCAGGCCATAAGAGATCAGGCCGGTGTAGAGCGTCCACCACGACAGCGGCGCCCACAGCGTCAGTGCAGTGGCCGCGAGCCCGTTGCTCAGGAAAAACACGCACCAGACCTGAGTGACCCGCCGGGTGTAGCGAATACCGGATTCAGGCAGTTCAGGGCGGTTGATACGCGCCATTCGCTCAACGATCGGCGGGCCGTAGATCAGGCTCGATCCGAACAGGCCCAGCATGAAAACGCTGACCAGCACTGGATACCAGCGCAGCATCACATGGCTGTCGAGCACGCCGAGTACCACGCAGAACGCCAACGCAACCACAGCCATCGCCAGGCTGCCGGGTTTGCGTTCGCCGGTCAGGATTCGCGCGAGCCACAGGCTGCCCAGCAGCAAGGCAAACTGCCAGGGCGCGAAATGCTCGGTTCCCCAATAAACGGCAAACGGATAAAGCACACCGGCCAGCAGCAGAACCAGGCCTACCAGCCGTTTCATTCGGCGGTATTGACCAGTCGGTAGACGGCCTCGACCACGTCATTCACGGTTCTGACGGACTTGAATTCTTCCGCTGCGATTTTTTTGCCGGTCTTGCGCTTGATGTGATCGATCAGGTCGACGGCGTCGATGCTGTCGATTTCCAGATCCTGATAAAGGTTGGCTTCTGGAACGACCCTTTCAGGTTCCAGTTCAAACAGCTCGACCATGGCCGCGCGCAGTGTTTCGAAGATGTCTTCACGGGTTTGCATGTTCAATCCTCAGGCCTGCTGTCTGGCGCTGACGAACGCCGCAAGGCTATCGACGCTGGCGAAATGGTCACGGGTGTCCTTGGCGTCGGCGTCGATCTTGATGCCGTAGCGTTTCTGAATGGCCAGCCCCAGCTCCAGGGCATCGACCGAATCCAGTCCAAGGCCTTCGCCAAAGAGCGTCTGGTCATTGCCGATGTCTTGCGGGGTGATGTCTTCGAGGCCCAGGGCATCGATGATCAGCAATTTAATGTCCAGGTGTAGATCGCTCATCTGCGGCGAGCTCCTTGATGAAATAGTCATGCAGGTAATCGTTGAGCTTGCGGGACGCCAAAGGTGGCGGGCCCAGCGCGCTGAAGGTGTCAGGGGCAATATCGGCACCGACGTGCAGCGTGAAGTGCACACGGCGTTGCGGAATTCGGTACCAGGGCTCGGCCTTGGTCAGGGTGGTCGGGCTGACCTTGATGGTCACCGGCGTGATCATGCGGGCACCACGCAAGGCGATGGCCGCTGCTCCCCGGTGGAACTCCGGCGGCTTTCCAGGCTGGGTTCGCGTACCTTCGGGAAAGATGATCAGGGTCTGGCCGGCCTGCAGGCGCTCTACGGCGGCGTCCAGCATGTCCATGCTGCCGTCGTTGCTGATATAGCCGGTCGAGCGCACCGGGCCTCGGGTAAAAGGGTTTTCCCACAGGCTGCGCTTGACCACGCAATTGGCATCGCGCACCAGCCCGATCAGAAACACCACGTCGATCAGGGACGGGTGGTTGGCGATGATCATCTGGCCGGGGCGGCCGAGTTTTTCGGCACCTTTGACCTCGTAGGTCAACACGCCCATGCGCGCCATGATCCGGATGAATCGCCAGAACAGTCGGCTGATGGTACGGCGTGCACGACGCTGATGGCTTGCGGCATCGCCTGGCAGGCAGCTCAACACCGGAAAAACGAACAATCGCAGGCACAGGCCGCTCAGCCCGAACAGGACAAAGCTGAGACCGGTTGCCAGCAGACGCCAGTAATAGGCGTCCCGGCCCTTCTTCAATCGTTGCGTTGCCAGTTCCATAGTCGGTTGTTCCATGGGTGCAAGCAGGAGGGCTGGTCAGTGTGCAAGGCCTGCAAAAGATTCAGGGCGTGAGGCCACTGCGTGCGTTGCGCGCCTTGCGTGTCGGTGTTCAGGGACAGTTGCCATTGGCTGCCGGGTGTCAGCAGCAGACCGACGGCATAGGGGAACGGCACGTCGTCGATCCATTTGGCATAGGCTTGCGGAGGTTGTTCTTCGGTCACCACCAGCAGAACAGCGGGTGCGCCTTCGGCCAGCAAGGCCGCGGCTTCGAACGCGCCATACTCGAGCCCGTCACCGGCTGCGGCCAGTGCTGTCATTTCGCTGGTTTCACCACGCAGGATCGACCACAGACCGATGACCGCATTGTGTACCGACAGGCTGAACTGTGTGGGCGACAGCGGCTCTTCTGCCGCCAGATCACGAAGGATTTCAAACGTGCGTGGAGTCTCGCCATGACGTGACACGAATACCAGCGGTACACGCTCAAGACCTTCAGTGAGTGGCCAGCCAACGGCAAATGCCATCCGCGCCATGCGGCCCAGACGTCTGCGCTGCATGGCGGGGAGGAACGACACGTCCGGAGCTTCGTCGCTTTGCGGCAGCAACGTTGGATTCCGGCTCCATTGCTTCCAGTCGTCGACGCTCGCGAGGCCAGGTGCCCAGGCGCGCCATTGTGCAATGTTGAAGGTGATCAAAACTTCTCTTCCCGCCCCTGCGGGCATACTTCTCGCTACTTCGATATCAGGACGATATCAGTCTGGGTGCGGTAATTTGACCGAGTGCGCGCATTATCCTGATGGGGGTCGGGACTAGCAACTTTGTTACATATAAACCGTTTACAACATGCAAACTTGGAGCGTAAGGACAGCGCTGTCCGATGCCGCCAGGCTTTCCAGTTGCTTCATACACCCGCAAGCGCCTGCGAGGGGTGTTCTTTTGCGATAAGCTCGCTGTTGTCATATGCATTGCCTAGGCTCTTTACGAAAAGTGGCTGCGCTCGGTGATGCTGCGTTAAAAACAGGCTCGGAATGCTCATTTACAACACGTAGACTCCGCTTCCTCGCCTGTTTTTGCCTTGCCTGACCTTCGCTCGCCGACTTTTCGTACAAAACCTATACTCGACCGCTTGCACACTCTTTATCGGTCAGTCACATCGTTTCTTCATCATTCAAGGAATTCAAAGCATGCGTCGCGTGGTATTCAATCAGAAGGGCGGTGTCGGCAAGTCGAGCATCGCTTGCAATCTGGCTGCAGTCAGCGCTAACGAAGGCTACCGGACCCTGTTGATCGACCTTGATGCCCAGGCCAACTCCACCCAGTACCTGACCGGCCTTACCGGCAGTGACATTCCGATGGGCATTGCCGAGTTCTTCAAGCAGACGCTTTCTTCCGCGCCCTTCGGCAAGAAGAATCACGTCGATATCTACGAAACGCCTTTTGACAACCTGCACGTGGTCACCGCCACCGCAGAGCTTGCCGACCTGCAACCCAAGCTTGAGGCAAAGCACAAGATCAACAAACTTCGCAAACTGCTGGATGAGTTGAGTGAGGACTACGAGCGTATTTATCTGGACACGCCTCCAGCGCTCAACTTTTACGCGGTGTCGGCATTGATTGCCGCTGACCGTGTATTGATCCCGTTCGATTGCGACAGTTTTTCCCGGCAGGCGCTGTATGGGCTGCTGCAGGAAATCGATGAATTGAAAGAGGATCACAACGAGGCTCTTCAAGTCGAAGGCATCATCGTCAACCAGTTCCAGCCGCGTGCCAGCCTGCCTCAGCAAATACTCGACGAGTTGATTGCCGAAGGCCTGCCGGTGTTGCCGGTCTACCTCAATGCTTCGGTAAAGATGCGCGAATCGCACCAGGTCAACCTGCCACTGGTCCATCTTGATCCCCGGCACAAGCTGACCCAGCAGTTCGTCGATCTGCATCATCTGCTCGAAACCAACGCTCACGCCTGATTCGATCGTCGCCATGCGGTCTGCGATACCTGAAAGACAGCCATTAATGAGTTGCCGCTGAAGAAATACGCTCGTGGGAAGCGGCTTGCCAGCGACTGGGTCAAGCCAGTCACAGGCCCGCCGCCTCCCTTGGTCCGGGCCTGTCTTCACATCGCTTGAAAGAGCGGGCGGATGACAGGGATGTCGAAGGTGCCGTCCTTGACCGAATTCGTCAGGAACCGGGCACGCAGGCGCGCGGTGCTGGCGAGTTCTTCCGGTATGTCGATGGCCGCGTCCATGTCTGCCTGGAAGTGCTCCTGCGAGGCGCTCAACCGGTTGCTGCCGGGCTCGCAGCCACATCGTACTTCGTGACCATGGGTGGCGACCGCCACCCGGTCGTCGATATAGGTCGGGTTGCCCTGGGCGATGAAGCCTACGCTCTTGCACGCAGGGCACCAGACGGGATCACCCATGCGCGCGACCCGACGCAGGTCAATGACCTCGCTGGAAGAGGTGATCAGCACAAGGCCGCCGCTGGTCGTTGGATCGCCTTCCCTGACTATGTATGGCATAGCGATGATTCCTATGGGGTTCTGGAAGCCCGAATGCTAGGTGCAAATGCGTTGAGTGGGGGGCTTCGAAAGCGTTTAAGGACGATTCGTACACACAAATCAGCCAAGTGTTTCGCGAGTGTTTCCAACGGCCTGGGTAATCATTACTCCAGGCGTAACGATTGCGTCGATTGCTTGATTGATGCCCGACACTGATCGCTTCTAAGGTGAACCACGACAGCGAAATCGTGGAGCGATCATGACAACAACAACTTCCCCCGACGCGCGCTGGACGCGTCGCCGCACCGAGAAACAGCGGCGACTCGAACAGGTGCGGGCCCTGGCCGACGGCGTGGTGCTGCCGACTGACAAAATCGTCGCGGCGCTGGAGGCCTTGCTGGTGTCCGGTGATCGCGTGGTGCTTGAGGGCAACAACCAGAAACAGGCGGACTTTCTGTCCCGAGCGCTGGCCAGGGTTGATCCAGCCAAAATCCATGACCTGCACATGATCATGCCCAGCGTCGGACGCGCCGAGCACCTGGACCTGTTCGAGCAGGGCATCGCCCGCAAGCTGGATTTCTCCTTCGCCGGCACGCAAAGCCTGCGTATCAGCCAGTTGCTGGAAGACGGCCTGCTGGAAATCGGCGCGATTCACACCTACATCGAGCTGTATTCGCGGCTGGTGGTCGATCTGATCCCCAATGTGGTGCTGGCCGCCGGTTTCATGGCCGACAAGGCCGGCAACATCTACACCGGCCCGAGCACCGAAGACACCCCCGCGCTGATCGAGCCCGCTGCGTTCAGCGATGGCATTGTCATCGTGCAGGTCAATCAACTGGTCGAAGACGTCAGCGACCTGCCGCGTGTCGACATCCCGGCGTCGTGGGTCGACTTCGTGGTGGTCGCCGACAAGCCGTTCTACATTGAACCGTTGTTCACCCGCGACCCGCGCCACATCAAACCGGTGCATGTGCTGATGGCGATGATGGCCATTCGCGGCATCTACGAGAAACATAACGTTCAGTCGTTGAACCACGGCATCGGCTTCAACACCGCCGCCATCGAGCTGATTCTGCCGACCTACGGTGAGTCGCTGGGTCTCAAAGGCAAGATCTGCCGCAACTGGACGCTCAACCCGCACCCGACGTTGATCCCGGCCATCGAAAGCGGTTGGGTCGAAAGCGTGCATTGCTTCGGCACCGAGCTGGGCATGGAAAACTACATTGCCGCGCGGCCGGACGTGTTTTTCACCGGGCGTGACGGTTCGTTGCGCTCCAACCGGCAGCTGTGCCAATTGGCCGGACAGTACGCGGTGGACCTGTTCATCGGCGCGACCTTGCAGGTCGATGGCGACGGGCATTCCTCGACCGTTACCCGTGGACGTCTGGCAGGTTTCGGCGGTGCGCCGAACATGGGCCACGACCCGCGAGGCCGTCGTCATGCGACGCCGGCCTGGCTCGATATGCGCCAGCAGACCGATGACGGCCCGGCCGCCTATCTGGAACGCGGTAAAAAACTGGTGGTGCAGATGGTCGAGACCTTTCAGGAGGGCGGCAAACCGACCTTCGTCGAAACCCTCGACGCTGTGGAAGTGGCCCGCAAGAGCGGCATGCCGCTGGCGCCGATCATGATCTACGGCGATGACGTGACTCACCTGTTGACCGAAGAGGGCATCGCCTATCTCTACAAGGCCCGCAGCCTGGAAGAGCGCCAGGCGATGATCGCCGCCGTGGCAGGCGTGACCGCGATCGGCTTGCGCCACAACCCGAAAGACACCGCCCGCATGCGCCGGGAAGGCCTGATTGCCTTGCCGGAAGACCTCGGCATCCGCCGCACTGACGCCAGCCGTGAATTGCTGGCGGCGAAAAGCATCGCCGATCTGGTCGAGTGGTCCGGTGGCCTCTACAACCCGCCTGCCAAATTCAGGAGTTGGTGATGAGTGCACTTCAACTGACACCGCAACCCGTTTCGCTGGCCGGGCATCTGGCCGATCTGGCGGTCGATGCGCTGATGGACGAGGCCAATCTGTCGCCCAAGCCCGCGCTCGTTGACCGACGCGGCAATGGCGCGCACACCGACCTGCACTTGGGATTGATGCACGCCTCAGCCCTGTCGCTGTGGCCGACCTTCAAGCTGATGGCCGAGGCTGCTGCGCAGTTCAAAACCATCGGTCAGCCATTGCGTGAAGAGCTGGGCCGTCTTGGGCGCGAAGGTGAGGCGACGATGCTGCAGACCACGGGCGGTGTGAACACGCATCGTGGCGCAATCTGGGCCTTGGGTCTGCTGGTGACCGCCGCGGCGCTGGATACCCAAGACTGTAAAGCCGCGACTGTTTGCCAGCGTGCCGCCCGACTGGCGCTGATCGAAGATCGTCAGGTGGTCGCCAGCAACAGCCACGGCCGCGTGGTTGCCCAGCGCTATGGCGCGATGGGCGCGCGCGAACAGGCGCAACTGGGTTTCCCTGCGGTGATGAACGTCGCGCTGCCGCAATTGCAGCGCAGCCGTGCGGCAGGCAGTGGCGAGCAGAACGCACGTCTGGATGCATTGCTGGCAATCATGACTACCCTGGCTGACACCTGCGTGCTGTACCGCGCCGGGCTTGAGGGGTTGCAGGCCATGCAACAGGGCGCGCAACGGGTGCTGGACGCGGGCGGTAGCGCCAGCCTGGCGGGTCGGCGCGCACTGCATTACCTCGACCAGCAATTGCTGGCTCTCAACGCATCGCCCGGAGGCGCAGCAGACCTGCTGGCGGCCTGTCTGTTTGTCGAGGGTCTTGAGCCTGCGCTCGGCCACGTACCCAGCCTTGCACCGAGGAGTGCCTGATATGGAAACCCTGTCTTTTGAATTCCCCGCCGGACAGCCGCCTAAAGGCCGTGCGCTGGTGGGCTGCGTTGGCTCCGGCGACCTGGAAGTACTGCTGGAGCCCGGGCAGCCGGGCAAGCTGACGATTGAAGTAGTGACCTCGGTCAACGGCGCTTCGTTGCGCTGGAAACACCTGTTCGAGCGCATGTTCGAGGGCCAGACGCCACCTGCGTTGAGCATCGATATTCACGACTTCGGCGCCACGCCGGGTGTGGTGCGTCTGCGCATGGAGCAGGGCTTCGAGGAGGTCAGCCATGACTGATACCGCTCGCTTGTTGAGTCAGCACAGCTTCATCGAACTCGGCGCTCGCCAGCGTGCCCGCGCGTTGCTGGATGCGGGCACTTTTCGCGAACTGATCGACCCCTTTGATCGCGTGATGTCGCCGTGGCTGGCGCGTCAGGGCGTGGTGCCACAGGCCGACGATGGCGTGGTAGTCGCCAAGGGCACGGTCGATGGCCTGCCAGTGGTGATTGCAGCCATCGAAGGTGCTTTTCAGGGCGGCAGCATGGGCGAAGTCGGCGGCGCGAAAATGGCCAGCGCACTTGAGCTGGCCGCCGAGGATAACCGTAACGGTATCCCGACTGCCGCCATCGTGCTGCTGGAAACCGGCGGTGTGCGTTTGCAGGAAGCCAATCTGGGCCTGGCTGCGATTGCCGAGATTCATGCGGCGATGGTCGATCTGCGGCAATACCAGCCGGTGATCGGCGTGGTGGCAGGCAGTGTCGGCTGCTTTGGCGGCATGTCCATCGCCGCCGGTCTGTGCAGTTATCTATTGGTCACGCAGGAAGCACGACTGGGTCTGAACGGTCCGCAGGTGATCGAGCAAGAGGCGGGCATCGAAGAGTACGACTCCCGCGACCGGCCATTCATCTGGAGCCTGACCGGTGGCGAGCAGCGCTTTGCCAGCCACCTGGTGGACGGTTTTGCCGCCGACGACGTGGCTGCCATCAGGCAGCAGGTCAGTGATTGGCTCAGGCAGGGCGTGCCTGTGCAGCACCGTAGCGCTCAGCACGCGCTGTTTCTGGAGCGACTGGCGAATCTCGACACCGAGTCGCAGATCGACCCGCAAACCGTGCGCACTCTTTTTCAAGGAGCCCGGTCATGAGTACTCAACAACGGGGTTTGAACTGGTTCAACGCACTAAGCGCAGGTGCCACGCCAGTCGCTGGTCTGCCTGCGTCGCTCAGGGTGGCCGACGGTACGCTGGGTGAGCAAACTGTGCGCTTTGTGGCGGTGGTGGCCGACGCGCAAAACCGTTTTCCCCGGGCGCGCCAGGGCGAGGTCGGTCTGCTCGAAGGCTGGGGCCTGGCGAAGGCGGTGGATGAGGCGATCGAACTGGATCGTGCGCGTCCCGAGAAGCGCGCGTTGATCGCCATCGTCGATGTACCGAGCCAGGCCTATGGTCGCCGAGAGGAAGCGTTGGGCATTCATCAGGCACTGGCCGGCGCAGTAGACAGCTACGCCCGGGCGCGGCTGGCGGGCCACCCGGTGATCGGCCTGCTGGTCGGCAAGGCGATGTCAGGGGCGTTCCTGGCCCATGGTTATCAGGCCAACCGACTGATTGCCCTGCGTGATCCGGGCGTGATGGTGCACGCCATGGGCAAGGCTTCGGCGGCTCGCGTTACGTTGCGCAGCGTCGAGGAGCTGGAAAAACTCGCCGCGACGATTGCGCCGATGGCATACGACATCGATAGTTACGCCAGCCTCGGGTTGCTATGGGAAACCCTGTCGGTGAGCCAGATCGAACAGCCGGGCGCGGACGATCTCGCCCAGGTGCGTCATGTGCTGAGCAGTGCAATCAAGGATGTGTACGCCAGCGGGTCCGACTTGAGCAGTCGTCTCGGCGCGAGCAATCGGGCGGCTTCGGCCCATGTGCGCCAACTGATGCGGGCGCAGTGGTGAACGAGCGGGCTTCAGCCGTGCGGCCCCACGACCTGGTGTGGGGCATGCCGCTGTCTGCTTTGCCTGCCGATGCGCCCGACTGGGCTGTCGAGGCCGTGCTGGCCGGTCGGCCAGTGGTGGTGCGGCGTCAGGTCATGGCGGCGGGGCTGGTTGCAGTCGGTCTGCGTGGCCGCGCCCGTGAACAGCGTTATGCCGCGAGCATGGCCTGCGCGGATATCTATCGTCGGGTAAGTCCCGAGCAACTGGTGGATACCGGTGTTGACTGTTTGCAGGACTGGCCTGCACTTCAGGCCTTGCGGCAGGTGCGTCCGGTCATGGATTCCCTGGGCTTGAGCTGGGGCGTCGGTGGCAGCGCCGGATTCGAGCTGGCCAGTGGTTTCAGTGCGCTGCATCAGCACAGCGACCTGGATCTGATCCTGCGCACGCCTCAGGTTGTGGATCGGCATTGGGCCGCTGAACTGGTCGAGGCGCTGGAAACATCGGTCTGCCGGATCGACGTCCAGTTGCAGCTTGAACAGGGTGCCGTTGCGCTGCGCGAGTGGGCACGGCCCGCCGGTCGGGTTTTGCTCAAGAGTGCCAGTGGTGCCCGATTGGTGACAGACCCCTGGCAACTGGCCGAGGTGTGCGCATGAGCAGCCTGTGGGTGTTCCCCGGTCAGGGCGCGCAACAGGCGGGCATGCTGCATCAATTGCCTGACGATCAAACCGTTCGCGACTGCCTGCAACAGGCGTGCGCGGCGCTGGACGAAGACGTCATGGCGCTGGACACAACTCCTGCGCTGCAATCCACGCGTGCCGTTCAATTGTGTCTGCTGATCGCGGGCGTGGCCTGTGCCCGGCTGTTGCAGGCGCGTGACTGCCAACCTGATTACGTGGCCGGACTGTCTATCGGTGCTTATCCGGCCGCTGTGATCGCAGGCGCACTGGCATTCGAAGATGCGGTTTGGCTGGTGGCGTTGCGCGGTGAGTTGATGCAGCGCGCCTACCCCGAAGGCTACGGCATGACAGCAGTCATGGGGCTGGATCAAGCGCAGGTCGAAGCAATGATCGCTCAGGTTCACAAGGCCGAAACACCGGTCTTTCTCGCCAATATCAATGCCGAGAACCAGCTCGTGATGGCGGGCAGCGCCGAGGCGATGCGTCAGGTCGGCCTGCTTGCCAAGGCCGCGGGTGCGGCGGCCATCAAGCGTCTGGCGGTCAGCGTGCCGTCGCATTGCGCATTGCTCGAAGCGCCCGCGCGAACGCTGGCCGAGGCCTTCGCCAGGGTCGATCTCAGGAAGCCGAACGTTCGGTACCTGAGCGGCAGCACGGCGCGGCCGGTCATGAACCCTGAAAAGCTGCGTGATGATCTGGCGTTCAACATGTGCCGGGTTGTCGACTGGCGCAGCACCGTTGAGACCGCCTATGAGCGAGGCGTACGTCTGCAGATCGAATTGCCGCCCGGTGCCGTGCTGACCGGGCTGGCGCGCCGAGTGTTCGAACAGGGAACGGCAGTGGCCTTTCAGGCTGCGCGTCTGGACAGTCTGGTCGCGCTATCGCGAGAGGAGGGCACCCGCACCCAATAGAGACGCCGTGCAGCTGCTACGAAGGACAAAAACAACAACTTCAGCAATGCAAACAGAGGAATAACAACAATGATTATTTACGGTGTGGCGTTTTTGGCGTTTTGTACGCTGGTGGGTATTTTCATCGGCGAAGTACTGGGCAAATTGATAGGCGTGCCGGCCAATGTCGGCGGCGTTGGTATTGCCATGTTGCTGCTGATCGGGCTCGGCAGTTATCTGAGCAAGCGTGGACTGTTCAAAGGCAAGACAGAACAGGGTGTCGAATTCTGGAGCGCGATCTACATTCCGATCGTGGTCGCGATGGCCGCACAGCAGAATGTCTATGGTGCCCTGAAGGGCGGCCCGATGGCGATCCTCGCTGGCACGCTGGCCGTGGTGGTTGCCTTCGCGATGGTTCCGGTCCTGACACGCATGGGCAAAGGACAGACACAAGTCCCTGCCGCTCCTACCAAGACGGCGGGGTAAGGGTCATGTACGAGTCCATGATAAAGGTCATCACCAGTTACGGGCTGATCAGCGGCTTTGCGGTCATCGGCATCACGATGTGGTTTTCCTACTGGCTCTCCGACACTTTCACCAAAGGCCGTCTGCACGGTTCGGCCATCGCGATCTTGCTGGGGCTTGTGCTGTCCTATATCGGCGGGGCGATGACGGGCGGGCAGAAAGGTGTCGTGGATCTTCCACTGCTCTCCGGCATTGGCCTGCTAGGCGGGGCAATGCTGCGGGATTTTGCGATTGTCGCGACGGCCTTCGGCGTCAACGTCAATGAGCTGAAGCGGGCGGGATACGTAGGTGTCCTCTCATTGTTCGTCGGTATCGCTACCTCGTTCATTGCCGGTGTAGGGGTTGCCAGTGCATTCGGATATACCGATGCGGTCAGCCTGACGACCATCGGCGCAGGAGCCGTGACCTACATCGTCGGCCCCGTGACCGGCGCGGCCATCGGTGCCAGCTCGGAAGTCATGGCGCTGTCCATTGCGGCGGGATTGATCAAGGCGATTCTGGTCATGATCGCAACGCCCTTTGTGGCACCGTTCATTGGTTTGAATAACCCGCGTAGTGCGGTCATCTTCGGCGGGCTGATGGGAACGTCGAGTGGTGTGGCGGGTGGGCTGGCGGCAACCGATCCGAAGCTGGTGCCTTATGGCTGCCTGACCGCTGCGTTTTATACCGCGCTGGGTTGCCTGTTGGGGCCTTCGCTGTTGTTCGTCATCATGCGTGGTCTGCTGGGATAGCCTGCTCATACCTCAAGCGCGGGCCTGCGCTTGAGGTGGGTTGTGCTCAAGGCGATTGCGGCTCCAGCAACCTGTTTGCATACATCCGGCATTCCGCCACCAGTGCCAGCAGATTGGGGTCGCGCTCCTTGGACTTGAGAAACACCATGCCGATGTGTTGCTGCATCCGGTAGCGCTGCTGCAGCGGGATCAGCCGCACACGGTTCTCATAAACGGCCGCGATGCGCCCTGGCAGCAGCGCATAGCCGACGCCAGAGCTGACCATGCTCAGCAGCGTGAAGATGTCATTGACCTGCATCGCCACCTTGGGCTCGAAACCGGCCTGCTCGAATACCCGGATGCCGTCGCGGTGGGTGGCGAAGCCTTGGGTCAGGGTGATGAACGTCGCTTCGCGCAGGTCGCTCAGGTCCACTTCGTGGTGTGCGGCGAACGGCGAATCGGTGGGCACGGCCAGAAAGATATCGTCCGAAAACAGCGCCAGGTGCTCGCAGTCCGGGTCGTTGGTGCTTTCATCCAGTGACACCAGCATCGCGTCCACCTCCATATTCTTGAGCTTGTAGAGCAGGTCGATGTTGGAGCCCAGAATCAGGTCGATATTCAACTCGCTGCGGCGGATCTTCAAGCCCATGATCAACTGCGGCACGGTCTTGACCGTCAGCGAATACAAGGCCCCGAGCCGAAACCGCGCTGCCGAGAACCCCGCAGCCTGACGCGTCAGTTCAACCGTAGTGATCACGTCCTGAATCAGCTTTTGCGCACGTTCCTCCAGGATATAAGCACTCTCCAGTGGCGTCAGGTTGCGGCCTTCGTGCTTGAACAGTGGGCAGCGCAGGGCGCTTTCCAGCGAGTGAATGGCGCGATGCACACTGACGTTGCTGGTCTGCAATTCCGCCGCGGCGCGGGCCAGATTGCCGGTGCGCATGAAGGCCAGGAAGATTTCCAGTTTTTTGAGCGTGAGTTCGTCATCGATCTGCATGGCGTGGCGCTTTTTATTGATGTGGCTGGATTGTGCACAACTAAAGCGAGGCTGGCTGCCTGAAATATCTGTCACAGACAGATACGTTGCACTTTGTTTCAATAACCGGGAGCCTCTGCAATCAGCGTTTTCGGCAAAACAAGGTAATACGTGGATGTACTACGGAGAAAAATTCAACGCCTGGTCTCATCTCGTGGGTGCTGTTCTGGCGGCCGTCGGGGCCATCTGGCTGCTGGTCATGGCGAGCCTGCATGGCGATGTCTGGAAGGTGGTCAGCATGGCGATCTATGGCGTCTGTCTGGTTACCCTTTATAGCGTCTCGACGGTTTACCACAGCGTGAAAGGGCGCTCGAAGTCCATCATGCAGAAGGTTGATCATTTTTCGATCTACCTGATGATCGCTGGCAGCTACACACCGTTCTGCCTCGTCACCTTGCGCGGCGCGTGGGGCTGGACCCTGTTCGGGATCGTCTGGGGGCTGGCGCTTATCGGTATCCTGCAGGAGATCAAGCCACGGTCGGAAGCGCGGATTCTTTCCATCGTGATCTACGCGGTGATGGGCTGGATCGTCCTGGTCGCCATCAAACCGCTGCTGGCGGCGCTCGGCGTGGCCGGCTTCATCTGGCTGGCGGGCGGTGGCGTGCTGTACACCGTCGGCATCCTTTTCTTCGCCTACGACCACATCCGCCACTGGCACGGCATCTGGCACCTGTTCGTGATCGGCGGCAGTCTGATGCACTTCGTGGCGATTTGTTTTTATGTGCTTTGAGGGGACCGGATCACCATTGCGGAGTGTGCCGGGAAACGTTGCGACACACGGCACTCAGCGGACTGCTGCATTCGCGGACAAGTCCGCTCCCACGAAATCAGTTTTCTTCAGTGGGTTACGGGTTGATTGATAGGGGGCGGTTTGCCAGCGATGACACGCTTTTCCTGACATACCGCGTCATCGTTCATCGCGGGCAAGCCCCCTCCCACAAGGACTGCGCGTCATACCTAAAAATCGCCCCACAACTGCTGCGCCACACTCAACGCCACAACGGGGGCGGTTTCGGTGCGCAGCACGCGCGGGCCGAGTCGGGCGGCGTGGAAACCGGCAGTTTGGGCGTGTTCGACTTCGGCGTCATTCAGGCCGCCTTCCGGGCCGATCAGAAACGCCAGGCTTGCCGGTTTTTCGTGGCTGGTCAGGGGTTCGGCAACCGGGTGCAGGACCAGTTTCAGGTCGGCTTCGGTCTGTTTCAACCAGTCGGCCAGCGGCATCGGCGGGTGGATCACCGGGACCACCGAGCGGCCGCACTGTTCACAGGCGCTGACCGCGATCTGCTGCCAGTGCGCCTGACGCTTTTCAGCACGTTCATCCTTGAGGCGCACTTCGCAGCGTTCGCTGACGATCGGGGTGATTTCGCTCACGCCCAGTTCGGTGGCTTTCTGAATGGCCCAGTCCATTCGCTCGCCACGCGACAGGCCCTGACCCAGGTGAATGCGCAGCCCTGACTCGACCTGACCGGCAAAGCATTCGTCCAGTTGCACACGAACACGTTTCTTGCCGACCTCCAGCAAGGTGCCGCGAAACTCACTGCCGGAGCCATCGAACAGCTGCAATGCGTCGCCTTCGGTCATGCGCAGTACGCGGCTGATGTAATGCGCCTGGGCTTCGGGTAATTCGTGCTCGCCCAGGCTCAGCGGCGTGTCGGTGAAAAAGCGGGACAGTCTCATGGTGTTTCTCTGTAGGCGTACTGATGTGTTTGTCTTGAGAAAGCCTTCGCGGACAAACCCGCTCCTACGCGGTATGTAATCCAGCGTGGGAGCGGACTTGTCCGCGAAGGCATCGGCCTGTTATTGCCAGATCAGCCCGGATCCCTGAAGTCCGGATGAAAGTTTTCCCGCACCGCCACATTGATGCTGCTGCGCGTGGCGATGTCGATGCCTTCGGTGGCCACCTCGGCCAAAAAGTCGATCTGCTCGGGCGTGATCACGTAAGGCGGCAGGAAGTACACCACGCTGCCCAAAGGCCTCAGCAGTGCGCCTCGTTCCAGAGCGTGCTGGAACACCTTCATGCCCCGGCGCTCCTGCCACGGGTAGGCGGTCTTGCTGGCTTTGTCCTGGACCATCTCTATGGCAATCGCCATGCCCGTCTGGCGCACTTCCGCGACGTGCGGATGGTCCACCAGATGCGCCGTGGCACTTGCCATGCGTTGCGCGAGCGCCTTGTTGTTCTCGATAACGTTGTCCTGCTCGAAGATGTCCAGCGTCGCCAGCGCCGCGGCGCAGGCCAGCGGGTTGCCCGTGTAGCTGTGCGAGTGCAGGAAGGCGCGCAGGGTCGGGTAATCGTCGTAGAACGCGTCGTAGACATCGTCCGTCGTCAGGCAGGCTGCCAGCGGCAGATAGCCGCCGGTCAGGGCCTTGGACAGGCACAGGAAGTCAGGACGAATGCCCGCCTGTTCACACGCGAACATCGTGCCGGTACGGCCGAAACCCACGGCGATTTCATCGTGGATCAGGTGTACGCCATAACGGTCACAGGCTTCGCGCAGCAGTTTCAGATAAATCGGGTGATACATGCGCATGCCGCCCGCGCCCTGAATCAGCGGCTCGACGATCACCGCCGCAACGCTGGCGTGGTGCTCTGCCAGCGTCTGCTCCATGGCCGCGAACAGGTTGCGCGAGTGTTCTTCCCAGCTCATGCCGTCGGGGCGGTGGTAGCAGTCAGGGCTTGGCACCTTGATGGTGTCCAGCAGCAGCGCCTTGTAGGTTTCGGTGAACAGCGGCACGTCGCCGACCGACATCGCGGCCATGGTTTCGCCGTGGTAGCTGTTGGTCAGCGTCACGAAACGCTTCTTTTCCGGCTGGCCGCGATTGAGCCAGTAGTGAAAGCTCATTTTCAACGCGACTTCGATGCAGGACGAACCATTATCGGCGTAGAAGCAGCGTGTCAGCCCTTCAGGTGTGAGCTTGACCAGGCGCTCCGACAGCTCAATCACCGGCTGGTGACTGAAACCGGCCAGAATCACATGCTCCAGCTGATCAACCTGATCCTTGATGCGCTGATTGATACGCGGGTTGGCGTGTCCGAACACGTTTACCCACCAGGAACTGACGGCGTCCAGATAGCGCTTGCCTTCGAAGTCTTCCAGCCACACCCCTTCGCCACGCTTGATCGGGATCAACGGCAGGTTTTCGTGGTCTTTCATCTGGGTGCAGGGGTGCCACAAGACCTTGAGGTCACGCTGCATCCACTGGTCATTCAGGCCCATATGCAATCTCCGGGTAGCGACTCGCTTGAGGCGAGGACGAACAATCGCGCAAGCCTATGCAATGCCCGGCTGTGTCACAACCTTTGATGCAGTTTTAAGGGGCGACGGACATTGCTGGCGGCTATCTGATGGCTCGCGTATCCTGCCTCGCTATTCGATGTTCCGGGCTGACTTGCCCAACCTTCCCCTTGTTTTTTCGGAGTTCACGGAATGCTTTCTGGGTGGCTGCGCGCGTGTGCGCTGATAGTGACAGGGCTGGTCAGCGTTTCGACGCTCGCTGATGACAAACAACGAACCGCGATTGTCGTCGGCGGCGGCATGGCTGGCCTGACAGCGGCCTATGAACTGCAAGTCAAAGGCTGGCAGGTCACGCTGCTCGAAGCCAAGCCGAGTCTGGGCGGACGCTCGGGGCTGGCCACCAGTGAGTGGATCGGCAACACCAAGGCGCAGCCGGTACTCAACCGCTATCTGGACGCTTTCAAGCTGGCTACCGTGCCTGCACCCGAGTTCGTACGTACGCCCAGCTACCTGATCGATGGCGTGCACTTCACCCAGGCGGATCTGGCGGTCAAACAGCCGGCCACTGCCGAAGCCATCAAGCGTTACAACGATACGCTGGACAACCTGGCGCGTTCGATTGATGACCCACAGAACCCGGCGTCCAACAGCACCCTGTTCGCGCTCGACCAGATCAACGTCGCCAACTGGCTGGATCGCCTGAACCTGCCGACCACAGCGCGGCAGTTGATCAATCAGCAGATTCGTACGCGTTACGACGAGCCTTCGCGCCTGTCGCTGCTGTATTTCGCTCAGCAGTCCAGTGTCTATCGCTCCGTGGATGAGCGTGACCTGCGGGCCTCGCGTCTGCCGGGTGGCAGCACCGTGCTGGCTCAGGCGTTCGTCAAGCAGCTGAAAACCATCAAAACCAATTCGCCTGTGTCGGCCGTCATTCAAGACAAGGACCACGTCACGGTCAAGGCCGGTGCGGCGAGCTACACCGCTGATTACGTCGTCATGGCAGTGCCCTTGCGTTCGCTGAGCAAGATTCAGATGACCCCCGCGCTGGATGCCCAGCACATGGGCGCGATCAAGAGCACCAACTATGGCTGGCG
Source organism: Pseudomonas triticifolii (assembly GCF_014358015.1). Classification (GTDB taxonomy): domain Bacteria; phylum Pseudomonadota; class Gammaproteobacteria; order Pseudomonadales; family Pseudomonadaceae; genus Aquipseudomonas; species Aquipseudomonas triticifolii. The sequence continues at coordinate 81,565 of NZ_JACONV010000019.1, forward strand.
CGACCAGATCATGCTCAAGTTCAAGACGCCGGTCTGGGACAGCAAGGCGCGCATGTCGGGTGAAGTGTTCAGTAACACGGGCCTTGGCATGCTGTGGATCGAGCCTGCGCTCAAGGGCGGCGCTAATGTGGTGATCAACCTGTCCGGCGACAACGCTCGCATCATGCAGGCCTTTGGCGACAAGCAACTGGTCGATCAGGTGCTGATCCGCCTGCATGCGTTCTACCCTGAGGCACGCGGTGCCTACACCGGTTATGAAATCCGTCGTTACAGCGTCGACCCGTCCACGGGCGGTTCGTATCTGGCGTTCGGTCCCGGCCAGATCAGCAAATACTGGCGTCTGTGGGAAAGGCCGATCCAGCGTGTCGCGTTCGCGGGTGAGCACACCGACACCTTGTACCCCGGCACACTGGAAGGTGCGCTGCGCAGTGGTCAGCGGGCAGCCAGTCAGGTGCAGGATCTGGCGGCAGGCAAGTCGTTCGAACCGGTCAAGGTCGCTCCGCCGAAGGCACCAGCGCCAGCGCCGCAGAAGTCGGACTGTAACTTCTTCACCAGCCTGTTTGGTTGCACTTCCGATAAGCCGGTCGAGCCTGCCAAGCCGCAAGCGGAGAAACCTGGCTTCTTCTCGCGCCTGTTCGGCGGCTCCGACGCACCGGTACAAACCCCGGCACCCGCTGAGAAAGCCCCTGAACCTGCTCCAGCACCTGCGCCGGTTCCGGCTCCGGTCGCACCCGTCGTCGCCCCTGTGGTTGCGCCGCCGGTGAAAGCCGAACCCGTCAAGAAGCCTACGGCAAAGGCTGAACCGGCGAAGAAGACGCAGCACAAAGAGCCTGCGAAAAAAGAACCGGCCAAGAAAGAACCGGTGAAGAAGGAGCCCGTGAAAAAGGCACCAGCCAAGGCCGATGACGCCAAAAAGCCTGCCGCCAAGGCTACTGATACAGCGCCTGCCGACGTCAAGAACTGACGGGCAACCGCTGAACGCAAGGGGCACGGTGCAAACCGTGCCCCTTTTTTTATGCGCGGCGAATTCGTTCTCTCTCTGGGCGTGCGGTGAAATGAGTTCACGGGCTGCAATGCTGCCGTTCATCGGCATCGAACGGCCGATGGTCATGACAAAGTGTTACGGCGCTGAATTTATCGGGATGCTGCTGCAGCGAAGGCGATGAAAGGTCAGGGATGCGGAAAATTTCAGCCTCCGATCGATCATGTTCTTCGATGCATCGAAGCGAAATTTTGCGCTTTCATTCGATAGATAAAACGCTAGTCTGGTAACACTTCTGACAAGGTATTGGCAATGCAGCTAGGTAACTCATCCTCTCGCTACGGTCTGGTCAGCATGGTGCTGCACTGGGGTGTGGCTGTTGTAGTGTTTGGTTTGTTCGCACTGGGGCTCTGGATGGTCGGGCTGGATTACTACGATACCTGGCGTAAAGCCGGGCCTGATCTGCACAAGAGCATTGGCATCACGCTGTTTGCAATCATGCTCGTTCGTGTGGTCTGGCGTTTGCTCAGCCCACCACCGCCGCCGTTGTCGAGCTACAGCCGCATGACGCGCATCGGCGCTGCGTTTGGTCATCTGTTTCTGTACGTTGCGCTGTTTGCCGTGATGTTTGCCGGTTACCTGATCTCCACCGCCGATGGCGTAGGGATCCCGGTATTCGGCCTGTTCGAAATACCTGCCCTGGTTTCCGGTCTGCCGGAGCAGGCAGAAACCGCTGGCTGGATTCACCTGTATCTGGCCTGGACCATCGTGATTTTCGCGGGGCTCCATGGCCTGGCTGCATTGAAACACCACTTTATCGATCGCGATGTGACCCTTAAACGCATGTTGGGTCTACATTGATTGTTCAACCAAAACGGGAATAAAAGCATGTTGAAGAAGTCTCTCGCCGCTCTGGCTCTGGGTACCGCACTGTTGTCTGCTGGTCAGGCAATGGCTGCCGACTACGTTATCGACAAGGAAGGTCAGCACGCTTTCGTTGACTTCAAGATCAGCCACCTGGGCTACAGCTTCATCCACGGTACCTTCAAGGACTGGGACGGTACGTTCAGTTTCGACGCTGCCAAGCCTGAAGCCAGCAAGATCGCGGTCGAGCTGAAGACTGCCAGCCTGTTTACCAACCATGCCGAGCGCGACAAGCACATCCTGAGCAAGGACTTCCTGGACGCCGGCAAATTCCCGGAAGCCAAGTTCGTCTCCACCAGCGTCAAATCCACCGGTGCCAAGACGGCTGATGTGACCGGCGACCTGACCCTGCACGGCGTGACCAAGCCAATCGTGATCAAGGCCACGTTCAACGGCGAAGGCAAGGATCCATGGGGCGGCTACCGTGCCGGCTTCAACGGTACTTCGACGCTTAACCTGAACGACTTCGGCATCAAAGGCCCAGGCCCAACGTCGCAGACGCTGGATCTGGACATCACCTTCGAAGGTGTACAGAAGAAGTAAGTGTCCGCCTGAACGAAAAAACGCCGACCCTTGGGTCGGCGTTTTTGTGTATGGCGTTTGTACAGCCTGAGCAAGTGACGCTCAGCGTCATGGGCTGTATGCCCGCGCAAAGGTCTGGAAGTCGCGCAAAACGGGCGTCAAAGCGAAAGTGCCTGACTGAATGCATACCCGT
>NZ_JACONV010000002.1 GCF_014358015.1 Pseudomonas triticifolii
CGTGAGTCGAGCGTTAGGCTCACTGAGTCCACAACCTGCGCCACGCTCCCTGCTCACACGCAGTAAAGGGCACGGTCACATTCCGTGGGCGGACCCAACTGATAGCCTTATAAATTGCGACATCCGATATCACCGCACTATCATCGCTGGCTATCGACACGAGAACCGCCATGCTCATCCCCTACGACCAGCTTGAACCTGACACCCTCACCCGCCTGATCGAAGACTTCGTCACGCGCGAAGGCACCGACAATGGTGACGAGACCCCATTGCAGACCCGTGTGCTACGCGTCCGCCATGCGTTGACCAAAGGCCAGGCCGTGATCTTTTTCGACCTGGAAAGCCAGCAGTGTCAGCTGATGCTCAAGCACGACGTGCCCAAGGAATTCTTCGACTGATCGTCAGACGGCAGGCGATCCGGACTGCTGCTGTGCCAGCTTGTTGGCGATGCGTCGAAAGACCTCGGCGCGATGGATCTTGATGTCCTTGGGCGCATCGATCCCCAGCCGGACCTGATTGCCGTTCACACCCAGAATCTGCACGGTAATGTCATCACCGATCGAAAAGGTCTCGCCAATTTCCCGCGTCAGTACAAGCATTTGTCGACTCTCTTGTTGTTACAAAAGAGTCAGGGTGCAGCGCAGGACGGGGGGCTTCAATACGGGCATAGCAAATCAGTAACGTCCTGCAAGTGCGCCGGAGCGCACTGACGGAAACGTCCTACCTGCCAGCCAAAATGCAGGAACTTTCACTCCGAACGCGCCGAGCACGCGCTATCAAAGCGCTTGTCGCGCCTTGGCACGCATCTTCGCGCACATGACGGTCATCTCGTCGTACATCGCCTCGGGATGCTTGCGCTTCAGGTCCCACGCCATGCGTCCTTCTTCATGAGGCAGGATCATGAATTCACCTCTGCCGACCTGCTGAAAAATGTGATCGGCGATGTCGCTCGCCGTGATCGGTGATTTCTCCAGCAACCGACCGATCTGTGCCTTCATCGCAGGCGTGGGCCCACGAAAGGAGTCCAGCAGGTTGGTCTGGAAGAATGACGGGCAGACGACATGCACGCCCACTTCCTGATCGCGCAACTCCACCAACAGGCTTTCAGACAAAGCCACCACACCGGCCTTGGCCACGTTGTAGTTACTCATGGCCGGCGCCTGCATCAGCGCGGCCATCGAGGCAATATTGATGATCTTGCCCTTGCTGGCCTGCAGCATCGGCAGGAACGCCTTGCAGCCCTTGACTACGCCCATCAGGTTGATTGCGATCTGCCAGTCCCAGTCTTCCAGCGACAGCTCATTGAAAAATCCGCCCGAGGCGACACCGGCGTTATTGACAATGATGTCGATGCCACCGAAACGCTCTTCGCAGGCTTGAGCGAACGCGGTCAGCTGGCTGTAATCGCGCACGTCGCAACGCTGCACGAAACCCTCACCGCCGGCTTCGCGAACCAGACCCAGGGTTTCCTGCAATCCGGCGTCGTTGACGTCCGACAGCGCCAGACGCCAGCCTTCGCGCGCCCAGCGCAGTGCAATTTCACGGCCCAGACCCGAACCGGCGCCAGTAATCATGATGCGGTTTTGCATAGCGGAATGCCTTGTGGTGTGCAGGAGTGATCCCAGTGTAATCACAGCCGGGGCCGGGCAACCCCAACATCAGAACGCTGAATACCCAGAGCTAACCCGCGTCTCATGCACGCCTGAGCCTGCGCGCGCCTCGCACCAACAAGACGCCGTAGACCGCCGCGTTAAGCAACACCACGATGCCTCCCAGCCAGAGCTGGATCTGTGGCGTCAGCGCTGCGGGGTAAATCAGCGGGATGAGGTAGTGCTCAACGAATCCTCCGTCATAGCCCTGCTCGCCTGCCATGGTGCGCAGCGCGTTTTCCAGCGGCGTCAGCGGACAATACAGGTGCAGGAACTCGACAGCCGCGCCCCATGTGATCGCTGGAATATGCAGCACTGCTGCCCACGGTTTGCGCAGCACGAGCAAACCACCCAACAAGACAAACAAAATAAACGCCAGATGAAAAAACACCACAGCATCGGCAGCAAGGCGATAGATCATGGGTAAGTCCCTAATCGGTCAACGCGAGGGGCGCGGAGGTTTAACGCCCTCATTAGTTCAATCTTTTATCGGTGTTTCTTGATATATCCAACACTCGAAAAATCGCAAAAAATACCTCCAAACCACTGATATTTAAACAATTTTAAAATTTGTAAGTTTTTATTCTTCATGAGTCGAACCTTTCATGATTCGCCGGAGTCGGATGTTTCAAGCAGGTAAAAACCAACGCCTTAGAGCTGAAAGATTTTAACTGCAGGAACTCTAACCGGAATTAAAAGAAGGAACTCATCATGGGCATCGGTACTATTCTAATCATCGTTCTGATTCTGCTGCTGGTCGGCGGCCTGCCGGTCTTCCCGCACTCGCGCAGCTGGGGCTACGGTCCGTCGGGCGTGATCGGTACGATCCTGATCATTCTGCTGATTCTGGTATTGCTCGGCAGAATATAACGTTCCGCCCAAAGCCCCGCTCTTGCAAGCGGGGCTTTTTATTGGACAAAAAAAAGCAGCCCGAGGGCTGCTTTTCTCATGCTGCGTATCGCTTAGTGTGACACCGCACCGCTGGCACCCAGGCCAGTCTGCGAGCGTACGAACTGCGGGTAGAACAAGGCGCGCTCGCCCTCTGCCGCTTTCGACTTGTCGGTGATGGAGAAGAACCAGATACCCACGAAGGCAATGGCGATGGAGAACAGCGCCGGGTATTCGTAAGGGAAGATGGGTTTCGGGTTGTGCAGGATCTGCACCCAGATGGTAGGACCAAGCACCATCAGCACGACAGCGCTGATCAACCCCATCCAGCCGCCGATCATGGCGCCACGGGTCGTCAGGTTTTTCCAGTACATGGAAAGCAGCAGGATCGGGAAGTTGCAGCTCGCCGCTACCGAGAACGCCAGGCCAACCATGAACGCGATGTTCTGGCTTTCGAAGGCGATGCCCAGCAGGATGGCCACGACCGCCAGAGCGATGGTGGTGATCTTCGAGATGCGAATCTCATCCTTCTCGTTGGCCTTGCCTGCCTTGATCACGCTGGCGTACAGGTCGTGAGACACCGCCGATGCACCGGCGAGGGTCAAACCGGCTACAACGGCCAGGATGGTCGCAAACGCAACCGCCGAGATGAAGCCCAGGAACAGACTGCCACCCACTGCGTCTGCCAGGTGAACCGCCGCCATGTTGTTACCACCCAACAGCGCACCGGCCGCGTCCTTGAACATCGGGTTGGTGCTGACCAGCAGGATCGCGCCGAAACCGATGATGAAGGTCAGGATGTAGAAGTAGCCGATGAAGCCAGTGGCGTAGAGCACCGACTTACGGGCTTCCTTGGCATCGCTCACGGTGAAGAAGCGCATCAGGATGTGAGGCAGACCTGCAGTACCGAACATCAGGGCCAGGCCCAGCGAGAATGCCGAGATCGGGTCTTTCACCAGCCCGCCGGGGCTCATGATTGCCTCACCTTTAGGGTGAACCTTGATGGCCTCAGAGAACAATACGTTGAAGTCGAAGTTGACGTGCTTCATCACCATCAGCGCCATGAACGAGGCACCGGACAGCAGCATCACTGCCTTGATGATTTGTACCCAGGTGGTTGCCAGCATGCCGCCGAACAGCACGTACAGGCACATCAGGATACCGACCAGTATCACCGCGACGGTGTAATCCAGACCGAACAACAGTTGGATCAGCTTGCCGGCACCCACCATCTGGGCAATCAGGTAGAACGCAACCACGACCAGCGAACCGCAGGCCGACAGGGTACGAATCTCTTTTTGCTTGAGGCGATAGGAGGCCACGTCGGCAAAGGTGTACTTGCCCAGGTTACGCAGGCGCTCGGCGATCAGGAACAGAATGATCGGCCAACCCACCAGAAAGCCGATCGAGTAGATCAGGCCATCGTAGCCGGAGGTGTATACCAGCGCGGAAATACCCAGGAAGGACGCCGCCGACATGTAGTCGCCTGCGATGGCCAGACCGTTCTGAAAGCCCGTGATCTTGCCGCCTGCCGAATAGTAGTCCGATGCTGTCTTGTTTTTCTTCGAGGCCCAGTAGGTGATGTAGAGCGTAAACCCGACGAACGCCAGGAACATCACGATCGCCGAAACGTTCAAGGGTTGTTTCTGAACCGCCCCGGTCAGGGCATCTGCCGCCATAAGGGCCGGCGCACATACAGAAAGGCCAATGGCCAGAGATAGACGACGGATCATTGCTGAGCCTCCTTGAGAATCGCATTGTTCAGGTCGTCGAACTCGCCATTGGCGCGGCGCACGTAAATGGCGGTCAGGATGAATGCCGAAATAATCAGCCCCACCCCGATCGGCATTCCCCAAGTAATAGAAGAGGTCGCGCTCAGTTTGGCACCCAGGATATGTGGCCCATACGCAATCATCAGGATGAATGCAGCGTAAAGTCCAAGCATGATCGCCGAGAGAGTCCAGGCGAAACGCTCTCTCTTGGAAACCAGCTCCTTGAAACGCGGGCTGTTTTGAATCGAGAGGTAAATGCTGTCGTTCATTGTTTTTGTCCTCGCAGCACAGATGAGATGTCACGTATTCCACTTTAGTCAGGTCCGGCGCGCACTCCAGACGACCTTAGTATTAGAACGACATTAGCCGTGGATTCGCGATGCTGCACCGGATCGTGAATCTTCCACCTCGCAGATACTTGAAAACAGGGATACCTGAAACGCAAAAAGCCGTCTGGCAATAACGCCAGACGGCCTTGTAAGCATTGAAAAAGACGCGTCAGGTGTTACTTGGCGGTCCATTCGGCAACGCGGTCAGGGTGCTTGGCTACCCATTCCTTGGCAGCAGCCTCAGGCTTCGCGCCGTCCTGGATAGCCAGCATGACCTCACCAATTTCGTCCTTCGACGCCCACTGGAACTTCTTCAGAAACGCCACAACGTCAGGCGCTTTCTTCTCAAGGCCCAGGCTTGCAACGTTGTCGACTGTTTCAGCAGCGCCGTAAACACCCTTTGGATCTTCCAGGAAGCGCAGTTTCCACTTCGCAAACATCCAGTGCGGCACCCAGCCGGTCACGGCAATGGATTCGTTACGTTTTTCGGCCCGGGTCAGCTCGGCAATCATGCCTGCGCCAGAACTGGCCTGCAGCTTGTAGCCGTCCAGTCCATAGTCCTTGATGGCCTGATCGGTCTTGATCATGACGCCTGAGCCTGCATCGATGCCGGTGATCTTCTTCTTGAAGGAATCATCGGTCTTGAGGTCTTCGATGGATTTGGCTTTCACGTATTCCGGCACGATAAGGCCGATCTTGGCATCCTTGAAGTTGGGTCCGTAGTTGACGACCTGATCCTTGTATTTGGTGTAGTACTCGCCGTGAGTACCCGGCAACCAGGCGGACAACATCATGTCCAGCTTGTCGGTGGCCACGGCCTGCCACATGATCCCGGCCGCAACCGATTGCAGCTTGACGTCATAACCCAGCTTTTGTTTGAGCACTTCGGATGCCACGAAGGTGGTGGCCACGCTGTCGGACCAGCCTTCTACATAGCCAATGGTCAGCGTCTTGGTTTCAGCAAGGGCCAGCGTGGAGCTGACAGCAAGTACCAGAGCGGCACCCGCCCCCAGGATTTTTCGCATCTTCATCGTCACTTCCCCGGAAGTCCTGCACCGACGGTTGTCGGGCATGGATAACGTTGTTTTTCAAGACCGCCTGTATGTCCGGCTTTGGGGCACACGGCGACCTTCACGCTTTGATCGGTCCTGCGCGCAATGTCACGCACCGCGACGCCACCTTGATAATCAACCTGCACAGGGTTGCGACATGCTCTGCCTGCGACACTTGAACAACGGGAAACGACATCAACAAGCCATCAGCGACATGGGTGGCAAAAAAAACCCGAAATTCCGTCTGGATCTTGCATGTCGGCAAAAAACGCGGCGCTTGACTGCAGACGTCAACCAACGATGACGTGTCATGTTGAGCCGGAAACAGGATGTGTTACCGCGCCCGGCTGGAGCATGACTGTTTCGGGTAACACGGAAACAATCTGACATGCGTCGCGCCTGTCTCGCACATCGAATTTTTTATAAGCAATTGATTTATATAGATTTTAAAAAGTTGGCACGCCTTCTGCTATCTCTCCTGCACAACAAAAACAAGAAATGTGCATCAACCCAATAAGAACAAGACGTAACGGCTCTGACATAACAAGAACAACACGGACAGAGACGCAGCTAACAGATTTTTTTGGAGTGGATCAGCTTTACAGGGACTTCTCCTACTGAGGCCCCGCGATCGGACAGAGAACAATAAAACTACCCCAAGGTAGCGCCAGAACCGGTTGGACCATGATGTTGTGCAGACAGGTGGTTAAAGTGAATCAGCGCTCAAAAAAATACGTTTGCTCTTGACCCCGGATGGGGGTCGCACAAAAACGCTGTAAAGGGTCTGGCACCAAAAACAACAATAGCCACCCTATAACAATAAAAAGAGCACGCAAAACACACTAGAAGGAGAGCCTCGGCTCTCCTTTGTGCTGTCTGCCTGTCAGGCCTGCGCTCTGTCTCCAGTAACGCCCCCGCCCCTACGGCATTGCCCGCCTGCTCTATAGGTGCGAGACACGGTCACCTCAGTTAGACGTTAAAAACCGGTCAGACGTAAAAAAACGCACAGATGTGCATTGCGAAATCCACAGAACGTGTATTGTTCCGTCAGGTTTACAAAGGTTCTTCCGGCAATGCGGCACTTTGGCACTATCCCGGTGGTCATAGCCTGCGTACCTCATCAGCACTTCTTTCCCAAGGGATTTAGTCATGCTCCGTTTTCTGCGCTTCGCTACCGTTCTCGGTGGCCTGTGTTTAAGTGCGTCCGCTCTGGCGACCAATGTCGACCCCGCTACCTATGGCTACCCGCTGACTAACCCGTTTGAAGCAACCATTGCTACAACGCCACCCGACTTGCGTCCTGACCTGCCTGACGATGAAGACATCGATCAGGATGTCTACACGCTCAACTTGCATCCTGAGCGTGAATTCACGCTGCCCGACAACTTCTGGGCTGTGAAGAAACTGCACTACCGCCTGGCCAAACAGGATCACGCTGCGCCGCTGATCTTCCTGATTGCAGGCACCGGCGCGCCTTACAACAGCACCATCAATGAATTCCTGAAAAAGCTGTATTACGGCGCGGGCTACCATGTTGTGCAGTTGTCGTCGCCCACCAGCTACGACTTCATGAGTTCGGCTTCGCGCTTCGCCACGCCCGGCATTTCCAAGGATGACGCAGAAGACCTTTATCGGGTCATGCAGGCCATCCGTGCCCAGCAGGCCCAGTTGCCTGTGACTGACTATTACCTGACCGGTTACAGCCTTGGCGCACTCAATGCTGCGTTCGTCAGCCAACTGGACGAAACCCGACGCAGCTTCAACTTCAAGAAAGTGCTGCTGCTCAACCCGCCAGTCAATCTGTACACCTCGATCAGCAACCTCGACAAGCTGGTGCAAACCAACGTCAAAGGCATCAACAACACCACGACCTTCTATGAACTGGTATTGGCCAAGCTGACGCGTTACTTCCGGCAAAAGGGTTACATCGACCTTAACGACGCTCTGCTGTTCGACTTTCAACAGTCCAAGCAGCACCTGACCAATGAACAGATGGCAATGCTGATCGGCACCTCGTTCCGCTTCTCGTCGGCCGACATCGCGTTCACTTCAGACCTGATCAACCGTCGCGGCCTGATTACGCCGCCCAAGTTTCCGATCACTGAGGGCACCAGCCTGACCCCTTTCCTCAAGCGCGCGCTGCAGTGCGACTTCGACTGCTACCTGACCGAGCAAGTGATCCCGATGTGGCGTGCCCGCACCGACGGTGGCAGCCTGCTGCAACTGGTGGATCAGGTCAGCCTGTATGCACTCAAGGATTACCTGCACAGCAACACCAAAATCGCAGTCATGCACAACGCAGACGACGTGATTCTGGGCTCCGGTGACCTGGGCTTCCTGCGCAAGACTTTCGGCGATCGCCTGACCGTTTACCCTTACGGCGGCCATTGCGGCAACATCAATTACCGCGTCAACAGCGACGCCATGCTGGAGTTCTTCCGTGGCTAAACGTCTTTTACTCCTTGCCGCCCTGCTCAGCGCTGGCACGGCCCAGGCCGCTGACGCGGACACCAGCAACAAAGCCCAGCACCCTGCTACCGTGGCGCGCCAAGTGGACGCTGACGGCTTCACTCAGCCGTTGAAATCGCTGCAATTCAACCCGGGCCTGGACCAGCGTGAGTTCGAGCGTGCGTCCATCAATGCCCTGGAAGTCTACGACCCGCTGGAGTCCTGGAACCGCCGGGTCTATCACTTCAACTACCGCTTCGACGAGTGGGTATTCCTGCCGGTCGTGAACGGCTATCGCTACGTGACGCCGGGCTTCGTGCGCAGCGGTGTCAGCAACTTCTTCAGTAACCTGGGCGACGTTCCCAACCTGCTGAACAGTCTGCTGCAGTTCAAGGGCGAACGCTCGCTGGAGACCACCGGCCGCTTGTTGCTCAACACCACCATCGGCATCGCCGGCCTGTGGGATCCGGCGACCATGATGGGGCTGCCGCGCCAGAGCGAAGACTTCGGTCAGACGATGGGCTTCTATGGCGTGCCTGCAGGCCCTTATCTGGTGCTGCCACTGTTCGGTCCATCCAACCTGCGTGACACCGGCGGGCTGCTGGTCGACTACAGCGCAGAAACGCAGATCAACTTCCTGAACGTGGCTGAAGTCAGCAGCGATCACCCGGAGATCACCGTGCTGCGGGCCGTCGACAGACGCTACGTGACCAGCTTCCGCTATGGTCAGTTGAACTCGCCTTTCGAGTATGAAAAGGTGCGCTACGTCTACACCGAATCGCGCAAGTTGCAGATCGCCGAATAAGCGAAACACGCTGAAAAACGGCCAGCTCGATCACTCGGGCTGGCCGTTTTTGTTTGGGGATCTGACGCGAGCGTCCAGAGGCTTCAAAAAACGACCTATATATCGATCAATCCGATCAAGCCTCCCCACTATTCGAAACCATCTATCGATCCAACAGGCATACCATAGGTCCATTACCCCTATGAGGAGTGCATGTTCATGGCTCAATTTCGTAAAGTCCTGTCGATCCAGACGGGCCAACCGACTTCCGATGGTGCCGGCGTGCGTCTGACGCGGGTGTTTGGCGGCCAGGGCGTGGAACAGTTCGACCCGTTCCTGATGCTCGACGAGTTTGGCTCAGACAAACCCGACGATTACATCGCAGGTTTTCCGCCACACCCCCATCGCGGCTTCGAAACCGTGACCTACATGCTCGAAGGCCGCATGCGCCACGAAGACCACATGGGCAACGTAGGTCTGCTGCAGGGTGGTGGCGTGCAGTGGATGACCGCAGCACGCGGCATCATCCACAGCGAAATGCCTGAGCAGGAAGAAGGTGTGATGCGCGGCTTCCAGCTGTGGCTGAACCTGCCGGGCAAGAACAAGCTGGCCGATGCCAGTTATCAGGACATCCAGCCGGAAAACATTCCTCGTCTGACCACGCAGGCAGGCGTCGACGTGGTGGTGATCGCCGGTCAGTTCGATGACGGTCAGGTTCAACAGACCGGCGCCGTGCAGCGCCCCGACACCGAGCCCCTGTATTTCGATTTTCACCTGCCGGCAGGCAGCGGCATCAGCCCACGCATCCCGCAAGGTCACCGTGCATTGCTCTACGTGTATGAAGGCAGCATTGAGGTGCAAGGCTGCGCACAAGCGATCGGCACTCGCCGCATGGCGCGTCTGGGCGATGAAGGCGAACTGCACATCACCAGCGAAAACGGTGCGCGCGTCCTGCTGATCGCAGGCAAACCGTTGCGAGAGCCGATCGTGCAGTATGGGCCGTTCGTGATGAACACCCGTGAGGAGATCGAACAGGCACTGCGCGATTTCCGGGATGATCGTTTGACGGCGTGACGTCAATTGTCCCAGCCGCAAGTAACGTATGAAAAACAGGCAACCTGCTGAATAAAGGCGATTTTTGCGGGAGCGAGCTTGCTCGCGAAAGGGCCAGCGCTGATCAACTCATGATGCGTTCGCGCTGGCCTTGCCCATCGGCACACGCCTCAAGGCAGCCGCAAAAACCGCTTCAACTCCGCCCCTTGAGCCATCGCGTCGTGCCGCCCCAGCTCGATCAATTCGCTGCAGTACCCCGATTCGAACAGCAGATAACTCAATACGCTGGCACCACTGGTCTTGGTCGCGCCCGGACCGCGCAGAAAGGTGCGCAGTGCAGGCGGCAGCTCGCGACGATGGCGGGCAGCGATCTCGTCCAGCGGCTGGCTCGGGGAGATGACCAGTACCTCTACTGGCGCCAGGCCTGGCTGACAACGGGCCTGTTCGTCGGGCAGTAACGCGCTGGCCATGTTCAACCGCTCAAGCAATTCGATGTCGCTTTCCAGATTGTCGATGAACGTACTGTTGAGCATGTGCCCGCTGATCTGCGCCAGGCTGGGTTGTGCGCCACTGGTAGGTCGAGAGGGCTGTTTCCTGGCCTGCAGACCACGCGGGTTGCCGCTCACGCCGACGACCAGCACGCGGTTGGCACCCAGGTGCAGCGCGGGGCTGATGGGGGCCGACTGGCGTACTGCGCCGTCGCCAAAATACTCGTCCTCCAGCTTGATCGGCGCGAACAGCAGCGGTATGGCCGAGCTGGCGAGCAAGTGGTCCACCGTCAGTTGAGTCGGCTTGCCGATGCGCCGGTGACGCAGCCAGGGCTCGATGGTGCCACGTCCCTGATAGAACGTGACCGCTTGCCCGGACTCGTAACCGAACGCTGTCACTGCTACGGCACGCAAGTGGTGGGCCTCGATGGCAGCATCGATCCCGCTGAGGTCCAGTCGCTCGGTCAACAGGTCACGTAAGGGCGAGCTGTTGAGCAAGGCCACCGGAATGTTGCGGCCAAGTCCGATCATGCTGCGACCAAAGAACCGCCCGGCCTGACGAATCACGCCCGGCCAGTCACTGCGCAGCACCTGATGGCTGCGGAACGACTGCCAGAACTCGGTCAATTGATGGATGGCGATACGAAAATGCAACGCGCCGCTGGCCAGCTTCACGGCATTGATCGCACCGGCCGATGTGCCGACGATGACGGGAAAGGGATTGGGAGAACCGGGGGGCAACAGGTCGGCAATGCCCGCCAATACCCCGACCTGATACGCGGCACGTGCGCCGCCGCCTGAAAGAATGAGCCCGGTGACAGGCTCGACATCGTTTGCAACAGGGGTCGCTACGGCGGATTCTGGCATCTACAACTGACCTCGGTGATCAACGACGCTTTTTATTATGTTTCTGCTTTTTATTTATGCTTTTTGTATAGCTTCGGTTCGCCAGCAGGTCGACTCTTGAAGCGGCGATGCGCCCACAGGTATTGCGATGGGCACTGGGTGATAGCACTTTCTACCCATTGATTGATGCGCAGGCAATCGGCTTCGTCGCTCTCGCCGGGAAAATCCTGCAACGGCGGATGAATCACCAGTCGATAGCCGCTGCCGTCCGCCAGACGCTGCTGAGTGAACGGTACGACCTGGGCGCGACCCAGCTTGGCAAACTTGCTGGTCGCCGTCACAGTCGCCGCCTGAATGCCGAACAGCGGCACGAACACGCTCTGCTTGGCGCCGTAGTCCTGATCCGGCGCATACCAGATCGCACGACCCGCACGCAAAAGTTTGAGCATGCCGCGCACGTCTTCACGTTCCACAGCCAGCGAATCGAGGTTGTGACGCTCGCGACCACGCCGCTGGACGAAGTCGAACAGGGCATTGCGGTGTTCGCGGTACATGCCATCAATGGTGTGCTGCTGGCCAAGCAAGGCCGCGCCGATTTCCAGCGTCGTGAAATGCAGGGCCATCAAAATCACGCCTTCACCCTTGTCACGTGCGTTCTGCAGATGCTCCAGCCCTTCCACGTGCGCCAGCTTCGCCAGCCGCTCTTTGGACCACCACCAGCTCATGGCCATTTCAAAGAAGGCGATACCGGTGGAGGCGAAGTTTTCCTTGAGCAAGCGCTTGCGCTCGGCAGAGGACAATTGAGGAAAACACAGCTCCAGATTGCGCGAGGCGATATATTTTCGATCAGTGGCGACCCGGTACATCACCGCGCCCAGCAGCCGACCAATGACCAGCAGCACACGAAACGGCAACTGCACGATCAGCCACAGAAGCCCCAGCCCCAGCCATAGCGGCCAGAAACGGGGGTGAAGGAAATGGGCGTTAAAGCGCGGGCGATCCATTTGGGCTTCCGTCAGAACAAAGGCCGCGCATTCTACATCGGTTCGACCGGCTTGCGGCCTGCGGGCGTTCTCGTTATAAGTCTCGGCACTTTTAGCGACAAGCTGTTGTGTAAGCCGACCATGAGCCAGATTGAATCGCAAAACCCGGAACCTGTATTTCAGCTCAAGGGCAGCATGCTTGCCATCACTGTGATGGAGCTGGCCCGAACCAATCTTGAAGCGCTTGACCGGCAACTGGCGGCCAAGGTCGCGCAGGCGCCCAACTTCTTCAGCAATACCCCACTGATCCTGGCGCTGGACAAGCTCGCGCCCAACGAAGGCTCGGTGGACCTGCCGGGGCTGGTGCGCATCTGTCGCCAGCACGGGCTACGCACGCTGGCGGTCCGCGCCAACCGCATTGAAGACATCGCTGCCGCCATCGCCGTCGACCTGCCCGTGCTGCCGCCGTCGGGTGCCCGCGAGCGCGTACTGGACCCGGTCGAAGCCGAGCCCCCGAAAAAGATTCCGGAAAAACCACCCGAGCCCACCATCAAGCCAACCCGCGTGATAACCGCGCCGGTGCGCGGCGGCCAGCAGATTTATGCCCAGGGTGGCGATCTGGTCGTGGTTGCACCGGTCAGCCCCGGTGCGGAACTTCTGGCCGATGGAAACATCCATGTGTACGGCCCAATGCGCGGTAGAGCGCTGGCAGGCATCAAGGGCGACACCAAGGCACGGATTTTCTGCCAGCAGCTGAGCGCCGAGCTGATTTCGATCGCCGGGCAGTACAAGGTGTCCGAAGACCTGCGCAGGGATCCGCTGTGGGGCTCGCCGGTACAAGTCAGCCTGTCCGGTGACGTGTTGAACATCATTCGGCTTTAACGGATACTGCCGCAATTTTTAAAGCATCCCTGATTCGTCGCGAAAACGTAGTAAAGGTTGTAGGAAATCCTGAGGAGCACTGCTTCTCATCCGGTATTTGAGTCGAAAGTTGCAGCGTGGAGCTCTCTTTCCGGTATCAGACCACAAGATTTCCATCATTCTTCGACTAACGCCGCGTCAAGGGATGCTCATCAGGGACTAAAAGTCCTTTTCCTCTAGGGGTGATTCACCTTGGCCAAGATTCTCGTTGTTACATCCGGCAAGGGCGGTGTGGGCAAGACCACCACCAGCGCCGCTATCGGTACAGGCCTCGCACTGCGCGGCCACAAGACTGTCATCGTCGACTTCGACGTCGGCCTGCGCAATCTCGACCTGATCATGGGTTGCGAACGTCGCGTCGTGTATGACTTCGTCAACGTGGTCAATGGCGAGGCCAATCTGCAGCAGGCCTTGATCAAGGACAAAAAGATCGAAGGCTTGTTCGTACTTGCAGCCAGCCAGACCCGTGACAAGGACGCATTGACCAAGGAAGGCGTCGAAAAAGTCCTGATGGAGCTCAAGGAATCGTTCGAATTCATCGTCTGCGACTCTCCAGCCGGCATTGAAACAGGCGCGCATCTGGCGATGTACTTCGCTGACGAAGCCATCGTCGTGACCAACCCTGAAGTGTCGTCGGTACGCGACTCGGACCGTATGTTGGGCCTGCTTGCCAGCAAATCCCGTCGCGCCGAAAACGGCGAAGACCCGATCAAGGAACACCTGCTGTTGACGCGCTACAACCCGGAGCGTGTCAGCAAGGGCGAGATGCTCGGCGTTGAAGACGTGAAGGAAATTCTTGCCGTCACGCTGCTTGGCGTCATCCCTGAGTCGCAAGCGGTACTTAAGGCCTCAAACCAGGGCGTGCCGGTTATCCTCGATGACCAGAGCGACGCAGGCCAGGCCTACAGCGATGCCGTTGACCGCCTGCTGGGCAAGACTGTTGACCACCGGTTCCTTGATCAGAAAAAGAAAGGATTGTTTGAACGCCTGTTCGGGAGCAATTAATGAATATTTTTGACTTCTTTCGTGACCGCAAAAAAGAAAGCACGGCTTCGGTCGCGAAAGAGCGTCTACAGATCATCGTTGCGCACGAGCGTGGCCAGCGCAGTACACCGGACTACCTTCCTGCCCTGCAGAAAGAGCTGGTGGAAGTGATCCGTAAATACGTCAATATCGAGTCCGACCAGGTACAGGTCGCTCTGGAAAACCAGGGCAGCTGTTCGATTCTGGAACTCAATATCACTCTGCCAGATCGCTGATCAGGCAGTCGCCCACGGCGGTATCGGTGCCCTCCCCAAGAGGTAACACCCTTACCGCCGTTGGCGTTTCTCGCGTTTCGAGGCCGTTGCATGCCGTTGTCGAACATCCGCATCATTCATCAGGACGCTGCCGTTCTGGTGATCGATAAGCCTACCCTGCTGCTTTCCGTCCCCGGTCGTGCCGACGACAACAAGGACTGCCTGATTACCCGCCTGCAGGAAAACGGCTACCCCGAGGCCCGCATCGTCCATCGTCTGGACTGGGAAACCTCAGGCATCATCCTGTTGGCGCGCGACGCCGACACTCATCGCGAGCTGTCACGCCAGTTTCATGACCGTGAAACCGAAAAGGCCTACACCGCACTGTGCTGGGGTCAGCCTGCACTGGACAGCGGCAGCATCGATTTGCCGCTGCGTTACGATCCACCGACCAAACCGCGCCACGTGGTGGACCACGAAGCAGGCAAGCATGCGCTGACCTTCTGGAAGATCATCGAGCGCCACGACACGCATTGCCGGGTCGAGCTGACGCCAATCACCGGTCGCTCTCACCAGTTGCGGGTGCACATGCTGTCCATCGGGCATCCGCTGCTGGGCGATGGTCTTTATGCGCATCCCGAGGCACTGGCGGCGTACCCGCGCCTGTGCCTGCACGCCAGCATGCTGAGCTTCACGCACCCTGTGACCGGCGAGCGGTTGACGTTTGAGTGCCCTGCGCCGTTTTGATGTGAGCTTTCGCCGCCGCGTCCAATGCCTTTAAACACCACGTAACCGGCTGAAAGACGCCATCTGTTGCGGGAGGCGGCTTGCCGGCGATGGTATCGGTTCAGTCGCCGACAAGGCGCTTGAGGCACCGTATCGCTGGCAAGTCACCTCACGCGATCCCGTATGGCGATGAAACACAGGGGTATATCCCGCGTACAGAGTTCATGGCCAATGCGGTAAACTCGCGCCATTGCTGTCTGGAGCTAGTTATGCGCGAAGAGTTGAATAAAGGCCTCATCGATTTCCTCAAGGCCTCTCCTACACCGTTCCACGCCACCGCCACCCTCGTTCAACATCTTGAAGCTGCAGGCTTCCAGCGTCTGGACGAGCGCGACACCTGGTCTATCGAAACGGGCGGACGCTATTACGTCACCCGCAATGACTCCTCCATCGTCGCCTTTCGCATGGGCCGCCAGTCGCCACTGACCGGCGGCATTCGCATGGTCGGCGCACACACCGACAGCCCGTGCCTGCGGGTCAAGCCGCAGCCTGAGCTGCAGCGTCAAGGCTTCTGGCAACTGGGCGTCGAAGTGTACGGCGGTGCATTGCTGGCGCCCTGGTTCGACCGCGACCTGTCTCTCGCGGGCCGCGTCACCTTCCGTCGTGACGGCAAGGTCGAAAGCCAGTTGATCGATTTCAAGCTGCCGATCGCAATCATTCCCAACCTGGCCATCCACCTCAACCGGACCGCCAATGAAGGCTGGGCGATCAATCCACAAAACGAACTGCCACCGATTCTGGCTCAGGTCGCCGGTGACGAGCGGGCCGACTTCCGCGCCCTGCTGACCGATCAACTGGCACGCGAACACGGCCTGAACGCCGACGTGGTACTCGACTACGAGCTGAGTTTCTACGATACGCAAAGCGCAGCGGTGGTCGGCCTGAACGGCGACTTCCTCGCCGGTGCACGGCTGGACAACCTGCTCTCCTGCTTCGCCGGACTGCAAGCGTTGCTCAACAGCGATACCGATGAAACCGCCCTGTTGGTCTGCACCGATCATGAAGAAGTCGGCTCGTCTTCGGCCTGCGGTGCAGATGGCGCAATGCTGGAACAGATCGTCCAGCGCCTGCTGCCGAGCAGCGAGGACTACGTTCGCACGATCCAGAAATCGCTGCTGATCTCAGCGGACAATGCCCACGGCATTCACCCCAACTACGCCGAAAAGCACGACGCCAACCACGGACCGAAGCTCAATGCCGGGCCGGTGATCAAGGTCAACAGCAACCAGCGTTACGCCACCAACAGCGAAACCGCCGGTTTCTTCCGTCATCTGTGCATGGCTGAAGAAGTGCCCGTACAGAGTTTTGTGGTGCGCAGCGACATGGCCTGCGGTTCGACCATCGGGCCGATCACGGCCAGCCATCTGGGCATCCGTACGGTCGACATCGGTTTGCCAACCTTCGCCATGCACTCGATTCGCGAACTGGCCGGCAGCCATGACCTTGCGCACCTGGTCAAAGTGCTCACTGCGTTCTACGCCAGCCACGAGCTGCCGTAACGCAAAGCGTCAAAACATCACGTTCGCAGGCGCTGGTCTGCGGACGTGACGTCTTATCTTCAGATATCCCGCACCATTGCGCTCACGTGAATGGCGTCATGACGCCAGTACTCCAGGTCGCAGTCGATCAGGCGGCCCTGCTGGTCGTAATTGACCCGCGCAATACGCAGGCCCGGACTGCCCAGCGAGACTTTCAAGGCAGACGCGGCTTCGGCATGCAACGCAGTGGGCACCATCTCGAAACGCACCTGACCGTAGCGCAAATCGTATTGACGGGCGTATAGCTCAGTCAGCGACTGCTCCATGTCGAAGTCCAGAATCCCCGGAAAGAATTCCGGATTGAGGTAGTGCTCGACGTACAGCACCAGACGCTGGTCGATACGTCGCGCCCGGCAAATCTGGATCACACTGGACAACGCAGGCAGCTCCAGCATCGCGCAGATTGCGGCCGACGCCGGTTGCAGGCGCGCGGAGAGAACCTGAGTCTGCGCCAGTCGTCCCTGCGCCGTGACCATGGCATGAAAGTGACTGCGACGAATCAGGTCGTAGGCCAGGCGCGGCGGCGAAATGAACCAGCCACGTCGCTCTTCGCGATACACCAGGCCTTGCGCCTCAAGCTGGACGAGCGCCTCGCGCAACGTGATGCGCGTCGTGTCGAACACTTCGCTCAGCTTGCGCTCGGCAGGCAGCTTACTGCCAGGCGGCAAGAGGCCATGCTCGATCTGCTCCTGTAGGGCATTGCAAATGGTTGTTACCGCTCGTGGCACATCTTCGCGCATTCCGCTACCTGTCTGGACTAGACCAGCCCTGTCATGGAGCACGCTTGTGCCCCTGTCTTCGTCATCAACCCTGCTGCCGCAAGCCTAGGCCGGGTTTATGACCGCCCGGTGACACCTTGCTTCATGATCCATGCCAAGCGCTCTGCGAACAGCCCTCAAGCCCTTGAAGGGCAAGCACTTCAGCGTGGTCTACGCTTAGCGCCAGGCACTGCCCGAAGGCAGGCAATGTGGAATCAGCCACGCTGCCCGACACGAAAATGTCATGCAAAAGGCCTAACTTGGCTCAGGTATTGCTGATCTAGACCAAACCATCCGCAACGAACACTTCGGTTAAAGAAGTGCACTAGGAGCTTCGAATGAAACATCTTTTGTTGGCATCACTCCTCGGTTCAGCCATCGCCCTGAGCACGGCGGCCATGGCTGCGGACACAGACCTCAAGACCCTGGAAGCAGCCGCCAAGACCGAAGGCGCGATCAATAGCGTCGGCATGCCCGATGACTGGGCGAACTGGAAAGGCACCTGGACTGATCTGGAAGCCAAGTACGGTCTCAAGCACATGGACACCGACATGAGTTCGGCGCAGGAAGTGGCCAAGTTCGATGCGGAAAAAGACAACGCCAGCGCTGACATCGGCGACGTGGGTGCCGCCTTCGGACCTATCGCCGTCGCCAAAGGCGTTACCCAGCCTTACAAGCCAAGCACCTGGAGCCAGGTTCCAGACTGGGCCAAGGACAAGGAAGGCCACTGGGCCCTGGCCTACACCGGCACCATCGCGTTTATCGTCAACAAGAACCTGCTGCACGGATCGGAAATCCCGAAAACCTGGGCTGACCTGAAAACCGGCAAGTACAAAGTGTCGATCGGTGACGTGAGCACCGCAGCACAGGCCGCCAACGGCGTTCTGGCCGCGTCCTTCGCCATGAAGGGCGACGAGACCAACATCGAGCCAGGCCTGCAACTGTTCACCGAACTTGCCAAACAGAAACGTCTGTCGCTGGCCAACCCGACCATCCAGACCATCGAAAAAGGTGAAGTCGAAGTGGGCGTGGTCTGGGACTTCAACGGCCTGAGCTACAAGGCCAAGATGGCCAAGCCTGATGATTACGTGGTGCTGATCCCATCCGACGGCTCGGTGATTTCCGGTTACACCACCATCATCAACAAGTACGCCAAACACCCGAACGCAGCCAAGCTGACCCGCGAATACATCTTCAGCGATGCAGGCCAGATCAACCTGGCCAAGGGCAACGCACGTCCGATTCGTGCCGAGCACATCAAGCTGCCTGAAGACGTGAAGGCCAAACTGCTGCCCGACGAGCAGTACAAAAACGTGACGCCGATCAAGAACGCTGAAGCCTGGGAAAAAACCTCCAAGTCGCTGCCTCAGAAGTGGAACGAGCAAGTCATCATCGAGATGAACTGACCCGTCCCGCGACTCAACACTGAGGTCGCACCGCACGCACGGGTGAGTCCATTCGCCCGTGCGTGATCCTGTCTTACTCTGCGTGCAAGCGAGTTGCTCATGAAACACAACGTCATTCTCGTCGTGCTCGATGGCCTCAACTACGACGTGGCCCGGCATGCGATGGGCCATCTTCAGGCCTGGCATGCCGCCGGACGCGCAGCGCTGTACAAGCTGGAGTGCGAGCTGCCCGCGCTTTCACGTCCGCTGTACGAGTGCATCATGACCGGTGTCGCGCCCATCGAAAGCGGCATTGTTCATAACAACGTTTCGCGCCTGTCCCGTGAGCGCAGCGTGTTCCATTATGCCCGCGATGCCGGACTGAGTACGGCAGCCGCCGCTTACCACTGGGTCAGCGAGCTGTACAACCGCACGCCGTTTAACGCAGCGCGCGACCGTCACACCGATGCACCGCAGCTGCCGATCCAGCATGGGCTGTTCTATTGGGTCGATCACTACCCTGATTCGCACCTGTTCGCCGATGCCGAGAGCCTGCGCCTGAAACATGCACCTGACTTTCTGCTGATCCACCCCATGAACATCGACGATGCCGGGCACAAGCACGGCCTCGATACGCCGCAGTACCGCAACAGTGCACGCAGCGCCGACATCATCCTGGCCGACTACCTGCAAGGCTGGCTGGACGGCGGCTATCAGGTACTGATCACTGCCGACCACGGCATGAACAACGACCGCTCGCACAATGGCCTGCTTCCTGAGGAACGCGAAGTGCCGCTGTTCGTGCTGGGTGAAGCCTTCAGCCTGGACCCGGACGCCAAGCCACGCCAGACCGACCTGTGCGGCACGATCTGCGAACTGCTCGGCGTGCCGCACGACAAACCCGTCTGCCGGGAGATGCTCAATTGACCACCTTTAGCCGAGGCAAGTGGCTGGCGCTGTTGTGCCTGGTGCCGTTTGCGCTGTTTTTCATCGTGTTTCAGATCGCCCCGCTGTTATGGGTGGCGATCCACAGCGTGCAAAGCGACAGCGGCTGGGGCCTGGAAAACTTCAGCAAGGCCTTCAATTCGCGCTTCTATCGACAGGCCATACAGTTCAGTCTGGAGATCAGTTTCTGGTCGAGCCTGTTCGGCATTCTGATTTCGATCCTGGGCGCCTATTCACTGCGCAAGGTGAATTCGCGACTGCGCGACTTTGTGAATTCGTTCGCCAACATGACCAGCAACTTCGCCGGTGTTCCGCTGGCGTTCGCGTTCATCATCCTGTTGGGTTTCAACGGCGCGCTGACCTTGATCCTGAAAGACGCCGGGATCATCGATGACTTCAACCTGTACTCCAAGACCGGCCTGATCATTCTCTACACCTACTTCCAGATTCCGCTCGGCGTTCTGCTGTTGTACCCGGCGTTCGATGCCGTGCGCGAAGACTGGAACGAATCGGCCGCCCTGTTGGGTGCCAGCAGCTTCCAGTTCTGGCGCTACATCGGTCTGCCCGTACTGACACCTGCGCTACTGGGCACTTTCGTCATTCTGCTGGCCAATGCCCTGGGGGCTTACGCCACGGTCTATGCGCTGACGACGGGTAACTTCAACGTACTGCCGATTCGCATCGCGGCCATGGTGGCGGGCGATATCACGCTCGATCCGAACATGGCCAGTGCGCTGGCGATGATCCTGGTAGGACTCATGACCCTGGTGACGTTGATCCATCAGTGGCTGTTGAAAAGGAGCTACCATGTCTCGCGTTGAAAAAGGGCCCGCCGGGGTCTACCACAAGACCGTGGTTTACCTGCTGTTTCTGATCCTTCTGCTGCCGCTGGCCGGCACGTTCCTGTACTCGATTGCCACCAGTTGGTCGGCAACCATTCTGCCCAGCGGCCTCACCTTCAAATGGTACGTGGCGCTGTGGAGCGACCCGCGCTTTTTGGCCGCCTTCGGGCAGTCGCTGCTGGTCTGTGTCGGTGCGCTGGTCCTCTCCGTGGTGCTGATTCTGCCGCTGCTGTTCGTGGTGCATTACCACTTCCCGCGCCTCGACGGCGTAATGAACATCCTGATCCTGCTGCCCTTCGCGGTGCCACCTGTGGTGTCGTCGGTGGGCCTGCTGCAACTGTATGGCTCAGGCCCGATGGCGATGGTCGGCACGCCATGGATTCTGATCGGCTGCTACTTCACCGTTGCCCTGCCCTTCATGTACCGCGCCATCACCAACAACCTGCAGGCGATCAACCTGACCGACCTGATGGACAGTGCACAGTTACTGGGTGCCAGCACCTGGCAGGCTGCGTTTCTGGTGGTACTGCCCAACCTGCGCAAAGGCCTGATGATTGCCCTGCTGCTGTCGTTCTCCTTCCTGTTCGGCGAATTCGTGTTCGCCAACCTGCTCGTCGGCACACGCTACGAAACCCTGCAGGTCTACCTGAACAACATGCGCAACAGCAGTGGCCACTTCAACAGCGCACTGGTGATTTCCTACTTCCTCTTCGTGCTGGTGCTGACCTGGGCCGCCAATCGACTGAACAAGGACAAAGACTGATATGAGTTTTGTCAGCATTGAAAACCTGCAGAAAAGCTACGCCAGCACGGCGGTGTTCAGCGACATCAACTGCAGCATCGGAAAAGGCGAGTTCGTCACCCTGCTCGGCCCGTCTGGCTGTGGCAAGTCTACGTTGCTTCGCTGCATCGCCGGCCTGACGTCGGTCAACAGCGGTCGCATCCTGCTGGACGGCCAGGACCTGGTTCCGCTGACGCCACAGAAGCGCAACATCGGTATGGTGTTCCAGAGCTACGCGCTGTTTCCCAACATGACCGTGGAGCAGAACGTCGCCTTCGGCCTGCGCATGCAGAAAGTCAGCACCGACGACAGCCAGAAGCGGGTCGCGGAGATTCTCAAGCTGGTCGAACTGCAGGACTTCGCCAAGCGCTATCCGCATCAGATGTCCGGCGGCCAATGCCAGCGCGTGGCTCTGGCTCGCTCACTGGTGACCCGCCCACGTCTGTTGTTGCTGGATGAGCCGCTGTCGGCACTGGATGCGCGGATTCGCAAACACCTGCGCGAACAGATTCGTGCGATCCAGCGCGAGTTGGGCCTGACCACTATTTTCGTGACCCACGATCAGGAAGAGGCGCTGACCATGTCAGACCGCATCTTTCTGATGAATCAGGGCCGTATCGTGCAGAGCGGTGATGCCGAAACCTTGTACACCGCGCCAGTGGACGCGTTCGCCGCAGGCTTCATCGGCAACTACAACCTGCTGGAAGCCGACGACGCCAGCCGCCTGATGCAGCGCCCGATCAACAGCCGCATCGCGATTCGCCCGGAATCGATTCAACTGAGCCTGACCGGCGAACTGGAAGGCCAAGTGCGCAGTCACAGCCTGCTGGGCAACGTCATTCGTTACCGCGTGCAGGCGCGCGGTGTGGAATTGGTGGTCGACGTACTCAACCGCAGCGCGGATGATCTGCACCCCGACGGCCGCCGGGTGACGTTGAATATCGAGCCCTCGGCGCTGTGCCCGGTGGCTTGACCGACAACTGATTTAAGGATGTACGCAATGGCTTTAGCAATTTTCGACCTGGATGAGACCCTGATCGGCGGCGACTGCGCCACCCTGTGGAGCGAGCAGATGGGCCGCCTCGGCTGGGTCGATCCGGTGTCGTTCATGCAGCGTAACGACGAGCTGATGGCCGCCTACAGCGCCGGGAAGCTGGCAATGGAAGAGTACATGGCGTTCAGCCTGGAGCCGATGGCTGGCCGCACCCCGGAGGAAATCGATCACCTGGTCGGCCCTTGGGTAGAAGACGTGATCGAGCCGATCATCTACAGCGATGCGTGCAAATGCATCGCCCGGCATCGCGCCAATGGCGACCGGATTCTGGTGATCTCTGCGTCGGGCGTGCACCTGGTCAAGCCGATTGCCGAACGTCTGGGCATCGACGAAGTGCTGGGCATCGAACTGGATGTGCAACACGGCGTTTACAGCGGCGCCACAGTCGGCGTGCTGACGTACCGCGAAGGCAAGATCACCCGCCTGATGGAGTGGCTGGACGCCGAAGGGGAAAACCTGGAGGGGGCAAGTTTCTATTCCGACTCGCGCAACGACCTGCCGCTGCTGCTCAAGGTCGACCATCCCAACGTGGTCAACCCTGACCCTACGCTGCTCGAACATGCCCAGAAAGCCGGATGGCCGGTGCACAGCTGGAGCTGAGGGCTCATCAAAGAAACACGGCCCCCTGATGGGAGGCCGTTTGCACGCGATGTTTTTTTCAGTCGACACGTGCAGTGAGTGATCCGACACCATCGCCGGCAAGCCGCCTCGCACAGACGAGTGCTTACCAAGACTCTTTCTGAAATGCGCGGCCCTTCTGGGCCGCGGTCATCACTTCAGACTTTCGTCGATCACCAGCACGATCTTGCCGGACACCTGATTGGTCGCCAGCTCTTCGAACGCGGCTTCTGCGTCGTTGATTGCAAAGGTTTTGGCCAGTTGCGGCTTCAAGCGACCTTCAGTGAACAGCGGCCAGACAAACTGCCCCAGATCACGCAGCAGGTCGGCCTTGAAGGTTTCGTCACGGCTGCGCAGCGTCGAGCCCATCAGTTGAATCCGTTTGCCCAGCACGTGAGCCAGATCCACCTGCGCCTCGCGCCCGCCCATCGTGCCGATCAGCACCCAGCGACTGTCCAGGCCGAGCAGCTTGACGTTCAGCTCGGCGTAATTGCCGCCGACCGGATCGAGAATCACGTCGAACGGTGCAAAATCGTTCAGGCCTTCCAGACTCTCGCTGCGCACCACGCCGCCCTGCGCACCCAATGCGACGCAATAAGCCAGCCGCTCGGCCGAGCCGACGCTGACCCAGACCGGGCTGCCGAACGCCTTGCAAAGCTGAATACCGGCTGAACCAACACCACTTGCGCCCGCGTGCAGCAGGACTTTTTCACCGGGCTTCACACCCGCCAGTTGAAACAGGTTAAGCCAGGCAGTGGCGTAAACCTCGGGGATCGCGGCGGCTTCATGCAGCGACAAACCTTCCGGGACCGGCAGCACATGACGTGCATCGACCACCACCTCTTCGGCCATCGCCCCGCCCGCCAACAGCGCGCAGACGCGGTCTCCGACCAGCCAGGACGTGCCCGGACCGACTTCAGCAATGACGCCTGAGCACTCCAGCCCCAGAACCGAGGTGACACCCGGCGGCGGCGGATATTTCCCGGCACGTTGCAACAGATCGGCCCGATTCAAACCCGCCGCAGCGACTTTGATGCGAACCTGCCCCACATCGAGAGCCGGACTTGGCTCTTCGACCCATTCCACATGTCCTTCAACGCCTTGCAATGCCTTCACAGTGCCTCCATAGTGAGTCCAGACTGAGCCCGTGGCTGTTTGCCCGGGCTTTTGCATTATGCGGCCGGGTCCGAAGGAACCGGCGACCTCAAAGACGGCCTAATATGCGTTATCAATTGTCCTCGCGTCGAATCAGCATGAAGCAACTATTCCCAAGCTCCGCCCTCGCACTGCTTATCGGCCTCAGCGTATTGCCGATGTCAGCCAGCACTTTTGCCGCCAACAGCTGGGATAATCTTCAGCCGGATCGCGACGAAGTGGTTGCCAGTCTCAATGTCGTCGAGCTGCTCAAGCGACATCACTACAGCAAGCCGCCGCTGGACGACAAGCGTTCGGCCATCATCTATCAGAGCTACATCAAGCAACTGGATCCGTCGCGCAGCTACTTTATGGCCAGCGACATTGCCGAGTTCGACAAATGGCAGTTCCAGTTCGACGACTTCCTTAAGAGTGGCGACCTGAACCCAGGGTTCACTATTTACAAGCGCTACCTGGACCGCATCAAGGCGCGTCTGGACTTTGCGCTTGCAGAACTGGCCAAAGGTGTCGACAAGATCGACCTCAATACCAAGGAAACCCTGCTGGTGGACCGCAAGGACGCCGCATGGCCCAAGGACACCGCCGAACTCGACGACCTGTGGCGCAAACGCGTCAAGGACGAAGTCCTGCGCCTGAAGATTGCAGGCAAGGACCCGGCGAAGATTCAGGAAACGCTCACCAAGCGCTACAAGAATCAGCTGGCTCGTCTGGGCCAGACCCGCGCCGAAGATATCTTCCAGGCGTACATCAACACCTTTGCCATGTCCTACGATCCGCACACCAACTACCTGTCGCCAGACAGCGCGGAAAACTTCGACATCAACATGAGCCTGTCGCTGGAAGGCATCGGTGCCGTGTTGCAGAGCGACAACGACAACGTGAAGATCGTGCGCCTGGTACCGGCAGGTCCTGCGGCCAAGACCAAGCAGGTTGCGCCGGCTGACAAGATCGTTGCGGTTGCCCAGGGCGACAAGGAAATGGTCGATGTCATCGGCTGGCGTCTGGATGAAGTGGTCAAGCTGATCCGCGGTCCGAAAGGCTCGGTGGTGCGTCTGGAAATCATCCCGGCCAGCAATGCGCCGAATGATCAGACCACCAAGATCGTGGCTATCACCCGTGAAGCGGTGAAGCTGGAAGAACAGGCTGCGAAGAAGTCGATCCTGCACTTGAATCAGGATGGCAAGGATTACAAGCTGGGCGTCATCGACATCCCCGCCTTCTACCTGGACTTCAAGGCCTACCGTGCCGGCGATCCCGAGTACAAGAGCACTACCCGTGACGTGAAGAAACTGCTGACCGAGTTGCAGGCCGAGAAGGTCGACGGCGTGGTACTGGATCTGCGTAACAACGGCGGTGGTTCGCTGCAGGAAGCCACCGAGCTGACCAGTCTGTTCATTGACCGCGGCCCTACCGTGCTGGTGCGTAACGCGGACGGCAAGGTCGATGTTCTGGAAGACGAAGCCAAAGGCGCGTTCTACAAAGGCCCGATGGCGCTGTTGGTGAACCGCCTGTCTGCGTCGGCCTCCGAGATTTTCGCGGGTGCCATGCAGGATTACCACCGTGCACTGGTCATCGGCGGACAGACGTTCGGCAAGGGCACCGTACAGACCATTCAGCCGCTCAACCATGGCGAGCTGAAGCTGACCCTGGCCAAGTTCTACCGCGTTTCCGGGCAGAGTACCCAGCATCAGGGCGTGGTGCCGGACATCACCTACCCGTCGCTGATCGACACCAAGGAAATCGGCGAGAGCGCCCTGCCCGAGGCCATGCCGTGGGACAGCATCAAACCGGCGATCAAGCCTGCCATCGACCCGTTCAAGCCATTCCTGGCGCAACTCCAGGCCCGTCATGAGGCGCGCTCTGCCAAGGATGCCGAGTTCGTGTTCATCGAGGATCGCCTGGCGCTGGCCAAGAAACTCATGAACGAGAAGACCGTCAGCCTCAATGAAGCTGATCGCCGCGCTGAACATGCGTCCATCGAAGGCAAGCAGCTGGCACTGGAGAACACCCGCCGAAAGGCCAAGGGTGAAGAACCGCTCAAGGAACTGAAGAAAGAGGACGAAGACGCTCTGCCGGTCGAAGACGAAAAGACCAAGCCGGAAGATGATGCATACCTGTCCGAAACTGGTCGCATCCTGATCGACTATCTAGGCCTCAGCGCTTCAGTTGCAAAGAAATAGGCGGCGTATGGCGTTTGATGGCCTATTAGTAGCAACGGTCATCAAACCGTCATGAAGCTGTCGTGAAATAACGGGCTGAACGTGAAGGCGTTCAGCCCTTTTTATTGCCATCGAGATGATCATGACCGTGACCGAACAGCTGGGCGCATTGAGTTCCATTCTGGCTCGTAGCGACTTGCACAGCCTGTTTCAGCCCATCATCTCGCTGTCGCAACGTAGCATCCTGGGCTATGAAGCCTTGACCCGCGGCCCGTCCAACAGCCCGTTGCACTCACCCCTGAATCTATTCGCCATCGCGCGCCAGGCAGGTCGCCTGAGCGAGCTGGAACTGAGTTGTCGCGAAAGTGCGTGTCGCCGTTTCAGCCAGCAGAAGCTGCCGGGCAAGCTGTTCCTCAACGTATCCCCGGAATCATTGCTCGAAACCTCTCACCCGCCCGGGCGCACCCTTGAGATGCTGCGTCGCTACGGCATCGCGCCAAAGGACGTGGTGATCGAACTGACCGAGCAAATGCCGACCGACGATTTCGACCTGCTGTACAACGCGCTGCATCACTACCGGGACATGGGATTTTCCATCGCGCTGGACGATCTGGGCGCGGGTTATTCCAGCCTGCGCCTGTGGTCGGAGCTGCGGCCGGATTACGTAAAGATCGATCGACACTTCATCGACGGCATTCATCAGGATGCCGTGAAGCGTGAGTTCGTCGGCTCCATGCTACAAATGGCCAAGGCCTCAAGGGCCATCGTGATTGCCGAGGGCATCGAACTGCCCGAGGAGTTGTCGGCGCTGACCGACATGGGCGTGGACCTGGTGCAGGGCTATCTGCTGGCGCGTCCGCAAGAACGCCCACCGCGCGATACCCGCGCCATGCTGCCCAAGGCCGAGGTACCTGCGCTGACGTTAAACGAGGAAGCGTCCGACCTCTCCGCCCTGCTCAGCCCGCAGCCATCCGTCAGCCAGTCCACACCGACCGCCGACGTGCTGGAAGCATTTCGCAAGCAAGCCAACCTCAACTCGCTGGCCGTGCTGGATGACGAAGGCCGGCCTTGCGGTATCGTCCATCGCCATTCGCTCTCCGAGGCGCTGCTCAAGCCGTTTGGCACCGAGCTGTTCGCCCGCAAGCCGATCAGCCGCCTGATGAGCGATGACTTTCTGGCCGTGGAGGTCAGCCAGTCGATGCAACAGGTCAGCCGCCTGCTTACCAGCCGCGCCCGTCAACGGATTGAAGAAGACTTCATCATCATCTTCAACGGCGCCTATATCGGACTGGGCCGGGTGATCGACGTGCTCAAGCTGATTACCGAAATGAAGATCCAGCAGGCGCGCTATGCCAACCCGCTGACCCTGCTACCCGGCAATGTACCGATTCAGCAATGCCTGACGCGCCTGATCCAGCAAAGCCGCGAATCGATGATCTGTTACGTAGACATCGACAGCTTCAAGCCTTTCAACGACATCTACGGATACGCGCGCGGCGATGAAGTGTTGCTGTGCCTGGCGCAGTGCCTGAATGATCGCGTCGACCCGAGCCGGGACTTCGTCGGGCACATCGGAGGGGATGATTTTCTGATGGTGCTGGGCTTCGAGGACTGGGAAAAACGCCTGCACCACCTGCTGGAGGACTTCCAGAACCAGTGCCGTCGCTTTTACCGGGCCGAGCATCTTGAGTCCGGTTGCTTTGTAGCGCTCAATCGCCAAGGGCAGCGTCAGGAGTTTCCTTTGTTGTCACTGTCGATCGGCGTGGTGCATTTGCGCGAAGAGAACTGCGTACACGTCAACGCCAGCCAGTTGGCCGACCTTGCCTCACAAGCCAAACATTTCGCCAAGGATGTGGCGGGCGCCAGCATTCATGTCATCGACTCGTCGCGACTGGACTTGCTGGTGGATGCATAAGGGAGACAAAACGGATCGTTGGTTACGCCGGGGCGCAGCCTGGTGCCCGGGACGCAAAGCGTCCCGTTTGGCACATCATGCGCTGCCCGTCTGGGCTTCGACTTCTGGATAGTTGTACTCGAACACGCGCACCACTTCGGCTGCGTGCCATGACGCGGCCGCTACACCATCGGAAGGTCCGGAAAAGCGTCCCAGGCGCTCGACACATTCAAAGAAACCGGGGCGTGGCAGACGACTTGCGCCCTGGCTGATCACCAGCGAACTGCGCAGTGGCCGTTCGGCACGGGCATCCATTGCCGCCAGATGCTCAAGCGCTGCCGTCAACGTCTGCATTGCCGGGGTGGGCAGTTGCAGGCGCTCCAGCAAGGCACGGTAGGTCACCAAATGACGCTGGCGACACGCGTGATCGAGCTCGTTCAACAACCCGTCCCAATGCTGACGGCTGATGCGCACGCTCATGACTCACCCCGCCAGCCCGGAACACCCAGCTCCCACGCCAGGCTCCGCTTGATGGCAGCATCGGGCTCTCGGGTGCCGCTTTCGATCAATTCAAGGTAGGAGGGGCTGATACCCACGGCGCGCGCCAGTGTCGAGACATCCAGGCCCTTGGCATCGCGCAGAGCACCCAACTGACTGAAAGCCGGATAGTCGGCAACTTCAAGTCTCGGCTGAGCCACTGGCGAGCGAGGCTTTTCAGCAAGGCCAGCGGCTTTTAGCAGCGCTTGATACTGAGCCCAGGGAAGCACCGCATATTCCGGCTCGCCATCACGAGATATCACTTGAAGATCCATAGACTCCCCTTGCAGGAAAACACCACATTTCGGACAGGTTTGCTCCATAGGTGGCATCTTAACAGCGCAAGACCATGACTTGTGCTCAAACGCTTCACTCAATCAACGCGCTTCTCTTTCTCCAGTAATGCCTGAGTTTCAGGCAATCGCTCGACCACGATCAGTTTTTCGGGCGGCTGCTGGTCACGCCAGGCGCGGAAGGCGTCGAGTTCGTCGGTCAGGTGCTTCATGACCCAGGCCAATACCGCGATGTCATCGAACATGCCAAGGCCAGGAATCCAGTCCGGAATCGCGTCCAGCGGGCTCAGGAAATACATCAGGCCGGCAACGATGGAAAGGATCGCCTTTGGGCTGATGTCACGGTATTCGCCACGCCAGTACGCCAGGCACAACCCCTGGAGAAGGCGCAGGTCGTCTTTGAGCTTGCCCAGACGACTGCCTTCGCTGTTGCCCTTGCGCGCCACGGCGAACAGAAGGCCTGGCAGGCGTCCCGCGGCAATGAGACTACGCGCTCCAGGCAAGTAACGAATCAGGTTCCACGGTGCTTTCATGTTCACTCCCGCTCAGAAAAGGTGACGATACACATCAGTTTCAAGAACCCGTCGGGCCATGCCCCAAGGTTATCCACATTTGTTGTGGATAACCTTGTGAACAGCCGCCCGTTTTTACCCTGGAGCCCCCGCGATCAGGGGCTCGGGGTTAAATCGGGCGTTTTTTACTCACATAAAAAAACCCATGAATTCGTTGACTTGGGAGCCTAGTTGAGGCTAATACGCCAGCACTGACGGACTGTCGGACAATACGACCGCCTTCCCCATGATAGTGGGACTGTGCACACAGCCAAGCGTTCGGGAAATACGCCGGACACAAAAACGCCCTGTCGAGACAGGGCGTTTTCAGTAGCCAGGTGTTGCGTTACTTCTTGGCCGGAGCCGATGCAGCTGGAGCAGCATCATCTTCGTCAGCACCCGGTGCTGGCGCAGCTGCCGGATCCTTGATGCCGAGCAGTTCCAGATCGAAGACCAGAACCGAGTTGGCCGGGATCATCGGGCTCGGGCTCTGCGCGCCGTAAGCCAGGTCGCTCGGGATGAAGAGTTTGATCTTCTCGCCCACGTGCATCAGTTGCAGACCTTCAACCCAGCCTGGAATCACGCCACCAACCGGCAGGTCGATCGGGCTGCCGCGCTCGACGGAGCTGTCGAACACCTTGCCATCAGTCAGTTTGCCTTCGTAATGAACAGTGACCACATCAGTCGGCTTTGGCTGAGGGCCATCGGCTTTCTTGATGATCTGGTACTGCAGGCCCGATGCGGTAGTCACAACACCGTCTTTCTTGCCATTTTCTTCCAGGAACTTCTTGCCGGCCGCTGCCGACTCTTCGCTCATCTTGGCCATGCGCTCTTCGGCACGCTTCTGCAGCGCGGCGAAAGCTTCAACCAGCTCTTCATCTTTGAGTTTCTGGTCTTTCTTGCCGACAGCGTCTTCGATACCCAGGGCCACTGCCTTGGAATCCAGATCGTCCATGCCTTCTTGAGCCAGGCTTTTGCCCATGTTCAGACCGATGCCGTAAGACGCTTTTTGTGCTGGAGTTTTCAGCTCGACAGTGCTGGCTTGTTTATCACAACCTGCGAGTACCAGACCGACCAGGGCAATCGCCGCTGCCAACCGATGCTGTTTCATGCTAATTCCTTGTTCATGCGCCAAAAGGGCAAACGAGTAAAGCCGCGAGCTTATCAGGCCGCCGCGATCAATGGCTACCGGCATCAGAGAGGCAAAACAGCGATAAGTTCAGGTATCCAAAGGTTTTACCGGTTTGACACCGGGCTGTTCAGTTGCAGTTCAGTTGACGATTCTCTCGCAGATCCGAGCGGGTCGATGCAGATGGCAACAGGCTCGACACGTGATACGCATATGTCCACTGCCTCATCGTGCCGCTGGAGGTTGGACGTTGGCCCGTCTGAAACAGGGTTTGTAAGAGTATCGACATGAAATTAAAGATAATTTTTAACCTCCCTGCGATGTGGTTCGATTCTCGGCGCGGGCATTGCAGCCCGAAACCTGCCACGGCCATCGACTGAAGCCCGAGGCTCCACGCCGTCTCTCGATATCAGGTAAGCCTTATGCAAATGACCCCTTGTAACACGACCAAGGTCTCGGCTCGCTCAGCGCGCAGGCACTCAGCTCAGTGGGCGCTGCTTGCTGCCACGATCATGCTGCCTCTTGGCAGTGAAGCCTTCGCGGCAACAGCACCGGCGGCAATGCCGACTCAGGGCATCAAGGCCTTCCGCCTGTGCACCGGCGCGGACAACCTCACCCACGTGGTGCGGGGCACCCTCGATCAAAACGCAATGGTCGACACCCGCGCCCTGCACTTCTCCGAAACCCCCGCTCACTCCACCTACAACTGGCACCCGGCACCTGAAGAGCAGTACGTGATCACCCTGTCGGGCACGCTGGAGTTCTCAACCACCGGCGGGGAAAATTTCGTACTGCATCCAGGCGAAGTCTTGTTGGCCCAGGACACCACAGGACCTGGTCATCGCTGGAAGCTGATCGACGATCAGCCGTGGCGGCGCGCCTACATTCTCACCCAACCGGATGCCGCCAAAGCCTTCGTTCCCGAGCAAGGGAGTTACAACAAAGGTGGATGTCAGGCCTGAGCTGATCATTGCGAACCGCGGTGCGCGCAGCTCAGCGGCTGTTCGCGCCCGACACCGGTTCACTGATCTCGATCAGATTCAGATCAGGATCGCACACGTAAACAGAGCGAATCGACCCGGTCGCGCCAGTGCGATTGATCGGGCTTCCGCCATCGACTATCTGTACGAGAATGGCTGTTTAGATGATCCCTAGTGCGCGCCACTGCGCCCGGGTGTCGGCATCAATGCCATGGGCTTGCAGCACCGCGTCCGTATGCTCACCCAGTGTTGGCGCGGCCGAGCGCACCTGACCCGGCGTATCCTGCAATTTGGGCAGGATCCCCGGAAGCGTCACAGGCGTACCGTCGTCCAGCGTGCTTTGCAGCAGCATGTCCCGCGCCAGATAGTGCGGATCATTGGCGATATCGGCGGCATCGTAGATTTTTCCCGCCGGGATGCGCGCTTCATTCAACGCATCGAGCACCTCATCCAGCGAGCGCTCGGCAGTCCAGGTCGAGATCGCTGCGTCGATGCGCGCCACGTGCCGGACCCGTCCATCGTTGTGCGCAAGGTCGGGATCGTTGGCGAGGTCCATCCGGCCGATCTTTTCCATCAGCCGTCTATAGATACTGTCACCATTGCCTGCCACCAGCGCGTACTTGCCATCATTGCACCGGTAGGCATTCGTGGGTGCGATACCCGGCATGCTGCTGCCTGCGGGTTCGCGGACGACGTTGAACACCGAATACTCGGGGATCAGGCTTTCCATGACGTTGAACACGGCCTCATACAACGCGACGTCTACCTGCTGACCTGCGCCGCCGTTCTGATCCCGATGACGCAGGGCGAGCAAAATGCCGACCACACCTTGCATCGCCGCCAGCGAGTCACCAATCGACACGCCAACCCGAACCGGCGTGCGCCCTGCCTCACCCGACAGGTGCCGCAAACCGCCCATGGCCTCGCCGATTACCCCGAATCCCGGTCGGTCGCGATAAGGGCCCGTCTGTCCATAGCCTGAGATGCGCAGCATGATCAGACGCGGGTTGAGCGCGTGCAGCGCTTCCCAACCCAACCCCCAACCTTCGAGGGTGCCGGGGCGGAAATTTTCGATCAGCACATCCGCATCGCTGATCAGGCGCCGAACCGCTTCCTGGGCTTGCGGCTGACGCAAATCGAGGGTGACCGACTTCTTATTGCGCGACTGTACGGCCCACCACACTGACGTACCGTTATGCAGCAGACGCCATTTACGCAGCGGATCACCCGTCAGCGGCGGCTCGACCTTGATGACCTCGGCACCGAATTCACCGAGGACTTTTGCAGCAAAGGGTCCGGCGATGAGTTGTCCGAGTTCTACGACTTTGATGCCTTGAAGAGGTAGGTTCATGACGCGCCCAGGTAGTGTTCGAGATCACAGGATGATCCGCGCAAACGCACAGGTTGAAAAGATGTCAGTGAACGGCAGACAAAAAGCCCCGCACTGGGCGGGGCTCGTTTTACAGGTGGCCGTCAGTGAATGCAGGCCAATTGAAAGCTCATTGCCGAATCACCGGAGGGTTCGTTCTTGCCGACCATCAGGCCCAGCACATTGACTTTCTCGGTTGTCGCCGCACCGCCCAGCTTGGCGTGGCCATGAAGCAGGCGGTCATAGTCGGATGTATCGATCGAGGAAACGGAGCAGAAACCGGGTGCCTGTTTGAACAGCCCGTCAGCGAACCTGACTTCATAGTTTGCAAAGTAATCTTTCTGACGAGTCAGGTTGATCGCCTTGATCCATGAAGAGGACTGGGCGATGACAGCACCGTTCTGATCGACCGTCGCCGTATGCAGCACTGGCGTCGCCAGGGCGCCGACAGAGACCACCATGGCACACGAAGCCAGCAATCCTTTAATACCTTTTTTCATACAAATCCCTTTGAGTTCTAGAACGCATCAAGTCCTTTTGATGGAACGGGTACGCCAGATTAGACAGTTGATTAACGCTTGAGGTCAGCCTTGGAAAGCTCCAGCCAACGTCCTGCAGCTAATACCACGCAATCGCCTTAATCAAGCCCGGGAACACCGCTTTTAAGCTGTAATTGGAGAATTACAAAACGCCAAGTCAATTCTTACGGCGCGCAGGAAAAAGAGATACAAAGCGGTTGGGCGTTTCACCGCGAGGGAGCAACACACAGCGATGATGCCGGTCGGCACTACGCACATGTGCGCCCCGGCCATCCGCATTCTCTTCAGGCTGAGATTGCGTGAGACGGCTCCGCTGACACGGCTCGTCTTTAGGCGGATGTGATGCCTGGAAACAGCATGCTTCGCTGACTCAACGCAGCGCTGACCAATCGGGAAAGGGGGGAATAGCGGAAAGACAGAAAGCAGAAAGCAGAAAGCCCGCACAAGGCGGGCTTTCTGTTTGCTTCAAGGAGTTCAAGGGCCTTGAAGCTGAATATGGCGCAGCGGACGGGACTCGAACCCGCGACCCCCGGCGTGACAGGCCGGTATTCTAACCGACTGAACTACCGCTGCGCGTAACACTAAGAGAGAGTTTGGTGGGTGATGACGGGATCGAACCGCCGACCCGCTGCTTGTAAGGCAGCTGCTCTCCCAGCTGAGCTAATCACCCTTCACTCTCGGTGTGGCGCGCATTCTACGGAGCGACCTGTACTCTGGCAAGCACTTTTTTAAATAATTTTTATAATCCTTCCAAAGGCTTACAAAGGCTGCGCGCAGGCTTGGCCCAAGAGGCTGAGGAGCGAATAATGCCCCCCTTTGTGTAGAAAGAGAGATTCACCTCATGTGGTTCAAAAACCTGCTTGTCTATCGCTTGACCCAGGATCTGCCTTTTGACGCCGAGGCGCTGGAAACAGCACTGGCGACCAAACCGGCGCGCGCCTGTGCCAGCCAGGAGTTGACCACTTACGGTTTCGTCGCGCCCTTCGGCAAGGGCGAGGACGCTCCATTGGTGCACATCAGCCAGGACTTCCTGCTGATCGCCGCACGCAAGGAAGAACGCATTCTGCCGGGCAGCGTCGTGCGTGACGCGCTGAAGGAAAAGGTCGAAGAGATCGAGGCCGAGCAAATGCGCAAGGTCTACAAGAAGGAACGCGATCAGCTCAAGGATGAAATCATCCAGGCTTTCCTGCCTCGTGCCTTTATCCGTCGTTCGGCCACCTTCGCCGCCATCGCGCCCAAGCAAGGCCTGATTCTGGTCAACGCATCCAGCCCGAAACGCGCCGAAGACCTGCTGTCCACATTGCGTGAAGTGATCGGCTCGTTGCCGGTTCGTCCGCTGACCGTCAAGGTCTCGCCAAGCGCGACCATGACTGACTGGGTCAAGACCCAGAAAGCGGCCGACCACTTCTTTGTTCTGGACGAATGCGAACTGCGCGACACCCACGAAGACGGCGGCATTGTGCGCTGCAAGCGTCAGGACCTGACCGGCGACGAAATCCAGCTTCACCTGAGCACTGGCAAGGTCGTGACTCAACTGTCGCTGGCCTGGCAGGACAAACTGTCGTTCGTGCTGGACGACAAGATGGTCGTCAAGCGTCTGAAGTTCGAAGACCTGCTGCAAGATCAGGCTGAACAGGACGGCGGCGACGAGGCGCTGGGTCAACTGGATGCCAGCTTCACCCTGATGATGCTGACCTTTGGCGAATTCCTGCCGCAGTTGTTCGAAGCATTGGGCGGCGAAGAAGTCCCGCAGGGTATCTAACGCAATAACGCTGTGGGTCCAAGCAAAGCGCCGTCTCTATAGACGGCGCGTTTATCTGGCACGTATAAAAAGAAGGAGCAGACCATGCGCGCCCTCGCCGCCTTGAGTCGTTTTGTCGGCAACACCTTTGCGTACTGGGTGCTGCTGTTCGCCATTCTGGCATTCCTGTTGCCACAGGTATTCATCGGCCTCAAAAGCTGGATTGTGCCGTTGCTGGGGCTGGTCATGTTCGGCATGGGCCTGACCCTGAAACTTGAAGATTTCTCTGAAGTTGCACGTAACCCCTGGCGCGTCGCGCTGGGTGTGGTCGCGCACTTTGTCATCATGCCGGGCGTTGCCTGGTTGCTGTGCCAGGTGTTCCAGTTGCCGCCTGAAATTGCCGTCGGCGTGATCCTGGTGGGCTGCTGCCCGAGCGGGACATCGTCCAATGTCATGGCCTGGCTGGCCAAGGGTGATCTGGCGCTGGCGGTCGCCATTGCAGCCGTCACCACCCTGCTCGCACCGCTGCTGACCCCGACACTGATCTGGTTCCTGGCCTCGGCCTGGCTGCCGGTGTCCTTCATGGATATGTTCTGGTCGATCCTGCAACTGGTGATGCTGCCCATCGTGCTGGGGGTTATGGCGCAACGCCTGCTGGGCGCGCGGGTCAGCTATGCGGTGGATGTATTGCCACTGGTGTCAGTGGTGAGCATCGTGATGATCGTCTGCGCCGTGGTGGCTGCCAGTCAGGCGAAGATCGCTGAATCCGGGCTGTTGATCATGGCCGTGGTGATCCTGCACAACACCTTCGGCTTCCTGCTCGGCTACTTCACTGGCAAGGTCTTCAAGCTGCCATTGCCCCAGCGCAAGTCGCTGGCGCTGGAAGTCGGCATGCAGAACTCAGGGCTTGGCGCCGCACTGGCCAGCGCCCACTTCTCGCCACTGGCGGCCGTGCCGAGCGCGCTGTTCAGCGTCTGGCACAACATTTCCGGTGCGTTGCTATCGACGTATTTCAGGAAAATGCCGGAGGAGGAAAGCGAGGTGACGTTGCGTAAGTCGGCGGTGGATTGACACAACTTCTGCACTGACCTGATCGCCCCTGCGGGCATTGCCGCGATCAGGTTCAGATGTGTGGCAGTCGGCGCTATGCGCAGGCTGCCAATCCTAACGCAGCGCCCCTCTCAACCCCTTCACCTGCTCACGCACCTCCACAGGCGCGGCGGCGTCTGCCGCGATGGGCGCACCTGCCACCAGCACAACCCGTGACCAGAAGCGGCGGAACAGTCCCTTCTCGGGATCGCGACTGAAGAAGCTGCCCCACAACCCTTGCAGCGCCATCGGGATCACTGGCACGGACGTTTCCTGAAGAATGCGCGTCATGCCGCTCTTGAACCCGCTGATCTCGCCATCTGTGGTGAGTTTGCCTTCCGGAAAGATGCACACCAGCTCGCCATCGGCCAGGTAGCGGGCAATGCGTTTGAAGGATTGTTCGTAGATCTCCATGTCTTCGTTGCGTCCGGCAATCGGAATGGTGCCGGCCGTACGGAAGATGAAGTTGAGCACGGGCAAACGGTAGATCTTGTAGTACATGACGAAGCGGATCGGCCGCCGCACCGCACCGGCAATCAGCAGCGCATCGACAAAGGACACGTGGTTGCAGACCAGCAGTGCGGCGCCCTCTTCGGGAATCTGATCAAGGTTGCGATGCTCGACGCGGTACATCGAATGGCCGAGCAGCCAGATCAGGAAGCGCATGGTGAATTCAGGCACGATCCTGAAGATGTAGACGTTGACCGCCACGTTGAGCAACGACACCACCAGAAACAGATGCGGAATGGTCAGCTCGGCAAAGCTGAGCAGCAGGATCGAGACAATCGCTGACAGCACCATGAACAATGCGTTGAGGATGTTGTTGGCGGCGATGACCCGCGAGCGTTCTTTCTCGGGCGTGCGTGACTGGATCAAGGCATACAGCGGCACAATGTAGAAACCGCCGAAGACGCCGATGCCCAGGATGTCGAACAACACCCAGCGACCCTGCGCGTAGCCCAGCACCGCCAGCCAGTCATTGGCCTGAACGTTCTGAGGAAAGCCGCCCGAATGCCACCACAACAGCAGACCGAATACGGTGATCCCCATGGAGCCGAATGGCACCAGACCGATTTCCACCTTATGCCCGGACAGACGCTCGCAGAGCAGCGAACCCAGTGCGATGCCCACAGAGAAAACCGTGAGAATCAGCGTGACCACGGTTTCGTCGCCAAACATCAACTGCTGGGCGTAGGCCGGAATCTGGGTGAGGTAGATAGCACCGACAAACCAGAACCATGAATTACCCACGATGGAGCGCGACACGGCAGGCGTCTGCCCAAGCCCCATGCGCAACGTTGCCCAGGACTGAGTGAAGATGTTCCAGTTGAGCTTCATTTCAGGAGAGGCCGCAGCCGCTCGCGGAATACCGAAGCTGGCCAGAAAACCCAGGCACGCAATCAACACGATGGCTGCCGAGACAATCCAGGCGTAGTGCGTGGCGGACATCATGACACCGGCACTGATGGTGCCCGCCAGAATCGCCAGAAACGTGCCCATCTCGACCAGCGCGTTGCCGCCCACCAGCTCGCTCTCGCGCAGGTGCTGCGGCAGGATCGAATACTTCACCGGCCCGAACAGCGCCGAATGCGTCCCCATCGCGAACAGCGCGGCAAGCATCATCCACAGATGATTGAACAGAAAGCCTGCAGCCCCCACCGCCATGATGACGATCTCGCCGAACTTGATGATCCGAATCAGCGTGTCCTTGGGATATTTCTCGCCGAACTGTCCAGCCAAGGCAGAAAACAGAAAGAACGGCAGAATGAACAGCAAGGCGCACAGGTTGACGTAGATCGAGCGATCCCCGTCGATGGCCAGCTTGTACAAAATGGCGAGAATCAACGACTGTTTGAAGACGTTGTCATTGAATGCCCCGAGGGACTGCGTAACGAAAAACGGCAGGAAGCGCCGCTTTCCTAGAAGGCTGAATTGTGACTGCTGGCTCATCGTCCGTGGTCCTGAGAGGCTTGGGCACACTGGCGTCGCCGCCAATCCGAGGCACATTGAAGACGCAACGCAGCGTAATGTCGATAGGATATTTCCGGTCGCCAGGTATGCCGAGCATGTTGGGCAGTCTGCGTCACCCCGCCA
The DNA here is from genome assembly GCF_014358015.1 of Pseudomonas triticifolii. GTDB lineage: Bacteria > Pseudomonadota > Gammaproteobacteria > Pseudomonadales > Pseudomonadaceae > Aquipseudomonas > Aquipseudomonas triticifolii. Next base: position 38,689 of record NZ_JACONV010000002.1, read on the forward strand.
CGCTCGACCTTGGTCGAGAAAGACGAAGTGCTGCGGTCGTGCGAGACTGCGTGCTGTCGATACGTTCTGGAATCCGATATGTCGCTGTCCAGCGGGCTGATCGCCGCCGTTGCCCTTGCCTACATGGCCATCATGTTCGCCATCGCCTTCTACGGTGACCGCTACAGCGCATCACTGCGCCCGACGATGCGTGCCTGGGTGTACAGCCTGTCGCTGGCGGTCTATTGCACCAGCTGGACGTTCTTCGGCGCGGTGGGTCAGGCAGCCGAACAGCTGTGGTCGTTCCTGCCTATTTATCTGGGACCGATCGTACTGATGGTGCTGGCGCCCTGGGTGCTGCAGAAAATGGTGCTGATCAGCAAGCAGGAAAACATCACCTCAATTGCCGACTTCATCGCGGCGCGTTACGGCAAATCCCAGTCACTGGCAGTCATGGTCGCGCTGATCTGCCTGATCGGCATGCTGCCGTACATTGCGCTACAGCTCAAAGGCATCGTGTTAGGGGTCAATATCCTGATCGGTGCCGTGGCTGATTCCACCGGCACGCGCGCTCAGGACACCGCACTGGTGGTGTCGCTGATTCTGGCGCTGTTCACCATCGTGTTCGGGGCGCGCAATCTGGATGTGACCGAACACCATCGCGGCATGGTTCTGGCCATAGCCTTCGAGGCACTGGTGAAGCTGTTCGCGTTCATGGCCGTCGGGGTATTCGTGACCTTCGGCCTGTACGACGGTTTTGACGACCTGTTCAATCAGGCCAAGCTGGCACCACGCCTTGAGGAGTACTGGAAAGACACGATCAACTGGCCGTCGATGTTCGTCCAGACCGGCGTGGCGATGATGGCGATTGTCTGCCTGCCCCGGCAGTTCCACGTCACGGTGGTGGAGAACATAGAGCCGCAAGACCTGAATCTGGCCAAGTGGGTGTTTCCGGCCTATCTGGCGCTGGCCGCGCTGTTCGTGGTGCCTATCGCCCTGGCTGGGCAAATGCTCCTGCCGGACTCGATGCTGCCGGACTCATTCGTGATCAGCCTGCCACTGGCGCATGCACACCCGTCCTTGGCGCTGCTGGCATTCATCGGCGGTGCATCGGCGGCGACCGGTATGGTGATCGTGGCCTGCGTGGCGTTGTCGACCATGATTTCCAACGACATGCTGTTGCCCTGGCTGTTGCGTCGCAAGAATACAGAGCGGCCGTTCGAGGCATTCCGGTACTGGATGCTCTCGGTGCGCCGCATCAGCATTGTGATGATTTTGCTGCTGGCCTACGTCAGCTACCGAATGCTGGGCTCGACCGCCAGCCTGGCAACCATTGGCCAGATCGCCTTCGCCGCAATCACTCAACTGGCACCGGCCATGTTCGGCGCGCTGTACTGGAAGCAGGCCAACCGACGGGGTGTGTTCGCAGGGCTGGCGGCCGGGATTTTCATCTGGTTCTACACGCTGGTGCTGCCCGTCGCGGCCCACGGCATGGGCTGGCCGCTTGAGGCCTTTCCACTGCTGGCATGGCTGCACAGCAACCCGTTCGATCTGCCGATCACGCCGATGACCCAAGGTGTGCTGCTGTCCATGGCGGGCAACTGCACGCTCTTCGCCTGGGTGTCGATGCTGTCGCGCACGCGGGTCACCGAACACTGGCAGGCGGGTCGCTTCATCGGTCAGGAAACCCAAGGGCGGGCCTACATGCGCCCGCTGCTGGCCGTGCAGATCGAAGACTTGCTCAGCCTGTCGGCACGGTTTGTCGGCGAAGAGCGGGCGCGTCAGAGCTTTACCCGTTTCGCCTACCGTCAAGGCAAAAGCTTCAACCCCAACCAGAACGCTACCGGTGAATGGATTGCCCACACTGAACGATTGCTGGCCGGTGTGCTGGGCACGTCGTCGACCCGGGCGGTCGTGAAGGCAGCCATCGAAGGCCGGGACATGCAGCTCGAAGACGTGGTGCGCATCGCTGACGAGGCCTCGGAGGTGCTGCAATTCAATCGGGCCTTGTTGCAAGGCGCCATCGAAAACATCACCCAAGGCATCAGCGTGGTCGATCAGTCGCTGCGGCTGGTGGCGTGGAATCATCGGTATCTGGAGCTGTTCAACTACCCGGAGGGCCTGATCGGCGTAGGACGTCCGATTGCTGACATCATCCGCTACAACGCTGAACGCGGGCTGTGTGGGCCGGGTGAAGCCGAAGTGCACGTGGCGCGGCGACTGCACTGGATGCGTCAGGGCCGCGCTCATACGTCAGAGCGGCTGTTCCCCAACGGCCGGGTCATCGAGCTGATCGGCAACCCGATGCCCGGTGGCGGTTTCGTCATGAGCTTCACCGACATCACTGCGTTCCGCGCTGCCGAGCAGGGCCTCAAAGGTGTCAACGAACGTCTTGAGCAGCGCGTAACAGAGCGCACCCACGAGCTGTCGCAATTGAACCAGGCCCTGACCGAGGCCAAGGGCACCGCCGAAGCAGCCAATGAATCCAAAACCCGCTTTCTGGCTGCGGTCAGCCACGACCTGATGCAACCGTTAAACGCCGCGCGGCTGTTTTCGGCTGCGCTGTCACATCAGGAAGAAGGCATCTCCAGCGACGCCCAGCAACTGATCCAGCATCTGGACAGTTCGTTGCGCTCGGCCGAGGATCTGATCAGCGACCTGCTGGATATCTCGCGCATCGAGAACGGCAAGATCGCCCCGGATCGTCAGCCCTTCCCGCTCAACGCGCTGTTCGACACCCTCGGAGCGGAATTCAAGGTGCTGGCACAGGAACAGGGCTTGAAGTTTCGCGTCAGGGGCAGCGCGTTAAGGGTCGACAGCGATATCAAGCTGTTGCGCCGAGTGCTGCAAAACTTCCTGACCAATGCGATCCGCTATGCCAAAGGCCCGATTTTGCTGGGCGTCAGGCGTCGTGGTGACAGCCTGAGCCTGGAGGTCTGGGACCGCGGCCCGGGTATTCCCGAAGACAAACGCCAGGTGATTTTCGAAGAGTTCAAGCGCCTGGACAGTCACCAGACTCACGCGGCCAAAGGGCTGGGTTTGGGGTTGGCGATTGCCGACGGCCTGTGCCGAATTCTCGAACATCCGTTGCAGGTTCGCTCCTGGACCGGCAAAGGCAGCGTGTTCAGCGTGCAGGTCCCCCTCGCCTCGCTTCAGGCACCCTTGCCTGACAAGCGGGTCGAGATCAATCGGCCTGCGCTGAACGGCACGCAGGTGCTCTGCGTCGACAACGAAGACAGCATTCTGATTGGCATGAACAGCCTCTTGTCGCGCTGGGGCTGTCAGGTATGGACCGCACGCAATCGTCAGGAATGCGAGGCGCTGCTGAACAACGGCGTCCATCCGCAGATCGCCCTGGTGGACTACCACCTGGACGAGGGTGAAACCGGCACCGAGCTGATGGCCTGGCTGAGAACCCGCCTCGGCCAGCCTGTGCCAGGCGTATTGATCAGTGCCGACGGTAGACCCGAACTGATAGCGCAAGTGCACGCCGCCGGGCTCGACTACTTGCCCAAGCCGGTCAAGCCTGCGGCATTGCGTGCGTTGTTGAGTCGGCACGTGAGTTTGAGTTGAGGCCGATGATGATCGCTCCCAAGCGGTAGCGGGAACACCTTCGATTATCGACCCGCGATGTCGGCATGGGTTTGGAGCAGCAACGTGGACGGACCTCCACCATGCGCATCAATCTGCAAGCCGTGCCGACATCGATCTAAACAGGCGAGCCTTTAACCAAACAACCAGTAGCCCAGCAGAGTCAGGACCAGTACCGCCAGCACAGGCCGTAAAACGCGGTAGGCCTTGGGGTTGCTGCGCTTGAACTGCTTGACCTTGCCACTGAAACCATCGCTGAAACGCTTGCTGAAAGCATATGCCTGGTTGATGCCGCCGACGCGTTCGTCGTCCAGATTCTGCGGTGCGGTTGCACGGCCCAGAAACGCACTGACGCTGCGGTTCACGCGAGTCATCAGGCGATTGGTCAATGGACGTTCGATGTCACAGAACAGAATCACGCGGGTCTGGGTGGTTTCGTTCTTGACCCAATGCACGTAGGTCTCATCAAACATCACGTCTTCGCCATCGCGCCACGAGTATTCCTTGCCATCGACGAAGATCCGGCAGTCGTCGGAATTGGGCGTGGACAGGCCCAGGTGATAACGCAAGGAACCGGCAAAGGGGTCGCGATGCGGATTGAGGTGGCTGTCGCCCGGCAACAGGGCAAACATCGCGCCTTTGACGTTAGGAATGCTGTTGACCAGCGCAACGGTCTTGGGGCACAACGCCTCGGCCGATGGCAGCGCCTTGTCGTACCACTTCAGGTAGAAACGCTTCCAGCCTTTCTTGAAGAACGAGCCGAAACCGGCGTCGTTGTTCTTTTCGGCGGCGCGAATATAGCCTTCGTCGAACAGGTGCATCGCTTCATCGCGAATGGTTTCCCAGTTGTCCTTGAGCACATCCAGCTCGGGGAACTTGCTGCGGTCCAGGTACGGCTTGGACGGCACACGGGAAAACAGGTACATCAGCGCGTTATAGGGCGCGAACAGCGCCGAATGATTCACGAACTGCCGCAACAATGGCAGTCGCGCCTGGCCGCGCAGGTGCACGTACAGTGTGCTGCCCAGAAAAAGCATCAGAATCAATGCCTTGGCAGCAAATGAAAGGGTCATGAAACTCTCCTTGAAGCGGGCAGACAACGCTGAACGTAACGCGGGTCATGAGGCAATGCAAAGCACCAGAAATGCCCGACGACCCGTGAAGATCGCCCGGCACTCGAAAGGTGGCCATCATAAACCCTTGAACCGCCCGCAAGAAGCGCACGCTGCCGAAGATGTGTTACTGCGACAGCTCCTGGTCAGTGAACAGGTCGCTGAACAGCATGGTCGACAGGTAGCGTTCGCCAGAGTCCGGCAGGACGACAACGATGGTTTTGCCCTGCATTTCCGGTTTCTCTGCCAGACGCACGGCAGCGGCCATCGCCGCGCCGCAGGAAATACCGCAGAGAATGCCTTCCTCCTTCATCAGACGACGGGCCATGGCCTTGGACTCGTCGTCCGTCACCCGCTCAACCCGGTCGATCAGTGAAAGGTCGAGGTTTTTCGGGATGAAGCCTGCACCGATGCCCTGGATCTTGTGGGGATTGGGCTTGATCTCCTCACCGGCCATCGCCTGAGTGATGATCGGCGAGCCATCCGGCTCGACGGCAACCGAAAGAATGGGCTTGCCAGCAGTATGCTTGATGTAGCGCGAGACGCCGGTGATGGTACCGCCAGTGCCTACGCCCGCTACCAGTACGTCGATAGCACCGTCGGTGTCGTTCCAGATTTCAGGGCCGGTGGTCTTTTCATGGATGGCCGGGTTGGCCGGGTTCTCGAACTGGCCTGGCATGAAGTAATTCTCAGGATCGCGAGCGACCAGCGCCTGAGCCTCGGCGATAGCCCCTTTCATCCCCTTGGCAGGCTCGGTGAGCACCAATTCGGCACCTAATGCCTTGAGCACCTTGCGACGTTCTATGCTCATGGAAGCGGGCATGGTCAGCATCAATTTATAACCACGGGCCGCAGCGACGAAGGCCAGCCCGATACCGGTATTGCCCGACGTCGGCTCGACGATGGTCATGCCCGGCTTGAGCTTGCCGCTGCTTTCGGCGTCCCAGATCATGTTGGCACCGATACGGCACTTCACGGAGTAACCCGGATTACGCCCTTCGATCTTGGCCAGAATGGTGACACCACGCGGCGCGATACGATTGATCTGTACCAGCGGCGTATTGCCGATGGAATGGGCGTTATCAGCGTAAATACGGCTCATGGATATGTCCTTGTGCACATCGATAAATAAACAAAGCCTATGCCGCCAGCCGTTGGGCGTCCAGTATCACCGAACCGATGCTGCCGAACGCAGTCAACCCTTCACTGCAACCGGAGACTCGTCATGAAACGTCGCTACAGTTGGCCGCTATGGACGCTGGCCACGCTGGTAGTCCTGCTGATCGGCCTGCACATCGCCCTGCCCTACATGGTGCGCAACTACCTGAACGACAAGCTCGCCGACATGGGCGACTATCGCGGTCAGGTCACTGATGTGGACCTGGCCCTGTGGCGCGGTGCGTACCGGATCAAGGGGCTGAACATCGTCAAGGTCGACGGCAAGGTGCCAGTGCCCTTCGTCAAGGCACCGATCATCGAGCTGGCGGTTAGCTGGCACTCGCTCTGGTACGACCACGCCGTCGTGGCGGAGGTTTTATTTATCGACCCGGAAATCAACTTTGTCGATGGCGGCAACGACAAACAGGCGTCCCAGACCGGTCAGGGCACTGACTGGCGCACCCAGCTGAACAAGCTGTTGCCCATCACCCTCAACGAAGTGCGCATCGGCAACGGGCGTATTACGTTCAACAACTTCAGTTCGACGCCCAAGGTGACCATCGAGGCCGACCGGGTCAACGCCAGTTTCTATAACCTGACCAACGTGGTGGACGTCGAAGGTAATCGCGACGCCAGCTTCGAAGGCAAGGCGCGCCTGCTGGGCCACGCCAGCCTGGAAAGCTCTGCCCGCTTCGATCCGCTCAGCAACTTTCAGGATTTCGACTTCCGCCTGCGCGCCACCGGCATTCAGCTCAGGAAACTCAACGACTTCTCCTCGGCCTACGGCAAGTTCGACTTCAACGCAGGTAACGGCGACCTTGTGATCGAAGCCCAGGCTGATAAGGGCCAGTTGAGCGGCTATATCAAACCGCTGCTGCGCAACGTCGATGTCTTCAACTGGCGTCAGGACGTGCAGGACAAGGACAAAGGCGTGTTTCGTTCGATCTGGGAAGCACTGGTGGGCACCAGCGAAACCGTGCTCAAGAACCAGCGTCAAAACCAGTTCGCAACCCGCGTCGACCTCAGCGGCAGCGTCCGCCAGCAAGACATCAGCGGCTTCCAGGCATTTTTGCAGATTCTGCGTAACGCGTTCGTGCAGGCGTTCAATGCGCGTTACGAGAGCAACAAGGATTCCTGATCCCCTGGCTCACCCCGGTCAAACCGTGACGCCCCATTCAAGAACTGAATGGGGCGTCTGCGTTCACAGGCGTCCGTTACGCACGTTATAGTCGAGGCATGTATGGCCACCATTTCGGCGTGCGGGCGCTGCGCCGCGCATGTCCTGCGAGAGGATTGATTGATGAAGTTTGAAGGCACCCCGGCATACGTCGCCACTGACGATCTGAAGCTTGCGGTCAACGCGGCGATCACTCTGGAGCGTCCGCTGCTGGTCAAGGGCGAGCCGGGCACCGGCAAGACCATGCTCGCCGAGCAACTGGCCGAATCCTTCGGAGCGCGGTTGATCACCTGGCACATCAAGTCGACCACCAAGGCGCATCAGGGACTTTACGAATATGATGCTGTCAGCCGCCTGCGCGACTCGCAGCTGGGCGTGGACAAGGTTCACGATGTGCGCAACTACCTGAAAAAAGGCAAGCTCTGGGAGGCTTTCGAGTCCGAAGAGCGCGTGATCCTGCTGATCGACGAAATCGACAAGGCCGACATAGAATTCCCCAACGACCTGTTGCAGGAACTCGACAAGATGGAGTTCTACGTTTACGAGATCGATGAAACCATCAAGGCGAAACAGCGCCCGATCATCATCATTACCTCCAACAACGAAAAAGAGCTGCCGGACGCGTTCCTGCGTCGCTGCTTCTTCCATTACATCGCCTTCCCGGACCGCGCGACGCTGCAGCGTATCGTTGACGTTCACTACCCGAACATCAAGAAAGACCTGGTCAGCGAAGCGCTGGACGTGTTCTTCGACGTGCGCAAGGTGCCGGGCCTGAAGAAGAAGCCTTCAACGTCCGAGCTGGTGGACTGGCTCAAGCTGCTGATGGCCGACAACATCGGCGAGGCCGTGCTGCGCGAGCGCGATCCCACCAAGGCCATTCCGCCGCTGGCCGGCGCCTTGGTCAAGAACGAGCAGGACGTGCATTTGCTGGAGCGACTGGCGTTCATGAGCCGTCGCGGCAATCGCTGATCCTCTTCATTCACCCTGCCACGAAAAAGGGCGACAGCCATGCTGCTCAACCTGTTCAACGAAATGCGTGCGGCCAAGGTGCCCGTGTCTTTGCGCGAGCTGCTGGACCTGATCAATGCGCTGAAACAGCGGGTCATTTTCGCCGACATTGACGAGTTCTACTTTCTGGCGCGCACGATTCTGGTCAAGGATGAACGCCATTTCGACAAGTTTGACCGGGCATTCGGCGCCTATTTCAATGGCCTGGAAAAGCTCGATGACCACCTGCAGGCGCTGATCCCGGAAGACTGGCTACGCAAGGAGTTCGAGCGCTCGCTGAGCGATGAAGAGCGGGCGCAGATCCAGTCGCTGGGCGGCCTCGACAAGCTGATCGAAGAATTCAAGAAACGCCTGGAAGAACAGAAAGAACGCCATGCCGGTGGCAACAAATGGATCGGCACCGGCGGCACCAGCCCGTTCGGCTCGGGGGGTTATAACCCCGAAGGCATTCGGGTCGGTGACGCAGGCGAGCGCAAGGGCAAGGCCGTCAAGGTCTGGGACCAGCGTGAGTACAAGAACCTGGACGATCAGGTGGAACTGGGCACGCGCAACATCAAGGTCGCCTTGCGGCGCTTGCGCAAATTCGCTCGCCAGGGCGCGGCAGACGAGCTGGACATTGACGGCACCATCGATCACACCGCCCGCGATGCCGGCCTGCTGAACATCCAGATGCGCCCGGAGCGGCGCAACACCATCAAGCTGCTGCTGTTGTTCGACATCGGCGGCTCGATGGACGCCCACGTCAAGGTCTGCGAAGAGCTGTTCTCGGCCTGCAAGACCGAGTTCAAGCACATGGAGTATTTCTACTTCCACAATTTCGTGTACGAGTCGGTGTGGAAGAACAACCTGCGCCGCGGGTCGGAGCGAACCTCGACTCAGGACCTGCTGCATAAATACGGTGCGGACTACAAAGTGATCTTCATCGGCGACGCTTCGATGGCACCGTATGAAATCACCCAGCCCGGCGGCAGTGTCGAGCACTGGAACGAAGAAGCAGGCCATGTGTGGATGCAGCGCTTCATGGCCAAGTTCAAGAAGCTCATCTGGATCAATCCCTACCCGAAAGACACCTGGGGCTACACAACATCGACGCACATCGTGCGCGACCTGGTCGAAGACCAGATGTACCCACTGACCTTGCGCGGCCTGGAGGAAGGCATGCGTTATCTGGCCAAATAAACCATTCCCCCTCTGTACCCAGCCAGTCATCGACTGGCTTTTTTTAAACCGACCAACAGCATGTTCGGTTTGTCACTTCAAACTACGCTCAGGTTTCTGACAACCATTTCAGGCTGTGTAAAAACATAGCGTAATTGTTTTCACGCAGTCTGAATCAGACGGTCATGTGCTGACTGAGTAAGTAGTCCTGCCGTTACTCCATCGTTTTGCCTAAGCAACCGTCGCGACTTCGCGGGTTACTTATGATTGAAACGCTCGGAATCATGCAGCCTTACTTTTTCCCCTATATTGGTTACTTTCAACTCATCGCCGCAGTGGAACGCGGACTGATCTTCGATATCGTCAAATACAAACGCAAAAGCTGGATGAACCGCAACCGTGTGCTGGACGGCTACGGTGGCTGGCAATACATCAAAGTCCCGGTCACCGCCAAAGACGGAACACTGATCAAGGACGCCACGATCATCGATTACACGGCCGCCCACAAACGGATCAGGAACCAGCTGGAGCACTACCGCTGCAAGGCGCCGTACTTCAAGTCCGTGATGCAATTGATCGACCTCACGTTCAACTCGCCGGACACCACGCACATCAGTGACCTGAATACCCGTTCACTGAGCGTTGTGTGTGATTATCTGGGCCTGCCGTTCACGTGGAAGACCTGCTCGGACATGAGGTTTGATCTGCCCGCGATTCAACATGCGGGGCAATGGGCACTGGAAATCTCCACATTAATGGAAGCCCGTCAATACATTAATGCCACGGGCGGACGCGCTATCTATGTCGCCGAGGAGTGGCAGGAACGCGGTATTGAACTGCGCTTTTTGACCCCCTCTTCATTCCGTTATTCCACGGTGCCTGATTCCCACTTTATAGAGAACCTTTCGATCGTGGATATATTGATGTGGAACAGTCCTGATACGGTGCTGGCTTATATACACAATGAAACAAGGGCCGTTATATAACCGGCCCTTTATCATGATTCATCACGGTGTTTCATGCCGTTAACAGTTTGCTGCGGTTCAACTGACTGCCGGCTCGCTCAGAGCCGCCCGAATACGCTGTACAGCTGCAACCGAACTGGCGTTATCGCCATGCACGCACAACGTGTCGGGCGACAGGAACAACTCGCTGCCATCAGAGGCTTGCAGCGGCTCGCCACGGGAAAAACGGATGGCCTGAGCGATGATCAGCTCAGGTTCATGGTGAACGGCACCGGGCAACTGACGGGACACCAGACGCCCCGCGCCATCATAGGCACGGTCAGCGAATGCCTCGAACCACAACTTAATGCCGAACTCATCGGCGATGGCCTGCGCCCCGCTGTTGTCGCGCATGGCCAGCAACATCAGCGGTAACTGATCGTCGTAGCGGGCAATGGCTTCGACCACAGCCCGCAACTGTGCCGGATTGGCCATCATGTCGTTGTACAGCGCGCCGTGCGGCTTGACGTAGCGCACCTCGCCGCCCTGTGCGCGACAGACACCGGCCAGCGCGCCGATCTGGTAATGCAGCAGGTCCTGAATTTCCTGCGGGCTGCAGGCCATCGAGCGGCGACCGAAGCCGACCAGATCCGGATAGGCGGGATGTGCCCCGATCATCACGTCGTGCTTGAGCGCAAGGCCGACGGTCTTGCGCATGACGCTCGGATCGCCTGCGTGAAAACCACAGGCGATATTGGCGCAGTCGATGAAAGGCATGATCTCGGCGTCCAGGCCCATGGTCCAGGCGCCGAAGCTTTCGCCGATATCGCAGTTCAGTAACAGGCTGCCCATGGGCGTGTCTCCAGTGTTAATGGGTGCTCGCCTGACGCGCCTAGCGCCAGTCTCTTTCCAGCTGCGGCTTGCGACGTCCGCCATGAACGACCCAGCCGAGCAACAGCACAACGCTTTCGATCACCAGCGCCAGCAGCAACGCGCTGATGATGCCCCAGGCGATGACCTCAGGTGCCAACAAAACTTGCCACGTGTAGCCATTGAAGGTCTCGCGACGGATGTCCGGATCCGAAGACGTGGCCACGTAGAACGCTCGTGAGTACCACGGCCCTTGCAGGCCCAGCCACTGGCGTTCCAGCACATGGGTACGGGTCAGCAGGGTGTCGATGTTGTCGGCATCACTGCGGAACACCGGATCTTCGCTGCTGCGGTAGTGCTGAATCAGCGCCTGTATATCGCCCTTGAAGAACTGCGCAGCGGTGTTGTTGTAACCCTTGATCGCTTGCTGGGCTTCGATCAGGTGCGCCTCGACACGCTTGCTGTAGTCACTGATGAAGCCGGGCACCTGTACGCCGAACAGCAGGCCTGCGGTGAACAGGACCAATCGCAGATAACTTCGCAGCATGGACATCCCTCTTGCGTTGAATTCCGTTTGAACGCGCGCCTTTATGGCATGACCGCTTCAGTCGAGCCCTTGGCGACACACTCACCCTTGCGCCACAGACTCCACTGGCCCGGCTCATAGGCGTTCCAGTTTTCGTTTGCAGTCAACGGCTCGGTGGCAATGACTGTGACCACATCATGCGGCGTGGTTTCCGCCTGAAAATCGACAATTACGTCAACGTCCTTCAAACGGGCCGGCCCAAACGGCGCGCGCCGGGTGATCTGGACCAGTTTGGTACTGCAAAAGCAGAACAGCCAGTCGCCATCGCTCAGCAGGCAGTTGAACACACCTTTGCTGCGGTACTCGCTGCAGGCCTGAATCAGTGTCGGCAACAATTGTTCAACTTCGACAGGCTCGGGAAAGGCTTCACGCACGCGGTTGAGCAGATCACAGAACGCCGCTTCGCTGTCGGTATCGCCCACGGGACGATAGAACGTGGCGCGCGGGCTGAATTCGGCGAGCTGGCCGTTGTGGGCGAAACACCAGTTGCGACCCCATAACTCACGCACGAAGGGATGAGTATTGGACAGGCAGACCTTGCCGACGTTGGCCTGACGAATATGGCCAATCACGACTTCGCTCTTGATAGGGTAACGCTGCACCAGTTGCGCGACTTCCGACTCGCAACTGGCGGCCGGGTCCTGGAACAGCCGCAGGCCGCGACCTTCGTAAAAGGCGATGCCCCAGCCGTCACGGTGCGGACCGGTTTTGCCACCGCGCTGCATCAGCCCGGTAAAGCTGAATACGATGTCGGTGGGGACATTGGCGCTCATGCCCAGTAGTTCACACATGTTCAGGTTCTCGCTTCAAGACGTTTTCAGGCTGCAAAGCAGGCCGACGAAGCGGGACCCTACAGACGCGGCTCGACCCGGGCGCCCCGCGCAGAAGCGGCCGGTGCCGGCGTCACGGGCTTGCGAGCATAACGCTCGTCACCGGCAAACGGTTCGTCTTCCGTGTCTGCTTCAACAGGCTCGGTGACGGGCTGAGGTTGACGGGCCTTGCGGCTTTTTTCGATCGGCCAGCGGATCAGCACGAACACCAGATAGGCAGCGAACGCAAACATGCCGTACATGGCCAGATCCGAAACGGCAGCCCACACATTGCTGCCGACCTTGAACATCAGGTCCAGCGCAGTAATTGCAACCGCAGGGGCATAGGCGTCCTTGGCGGGATCCACCATGGTCGGGGTGAACAGCAGCACGGCGGCGATGACCCGCAGCGGCTCCTTGAGGTAGCGCCACATCAAGCCGGTCATCAGAAACCATACCAGCAGGCAACCCAACGCAGCAAAAGCGTAGAGGCTCCAGGCGATCAGATAGTCGTTCTCGGTCATGTCGTCCGTGGTAAGGCAGGTAAAGAGGCGCTTATGATAACGGCTTTTCACTGGCCCGGCTTGCATGGGTTGTTCATTCAGTGCAGCGTCTACTCATATTTCATTCTATTGACGCCTTCAAAGAGAGCCCCGCATGTCCTTTTCGAATGCCACCTCCAGCGCCCCCATCGCTCGCAAGGCCGACGGCTCCGATCCCTATGCCTGGCTGCAGAACCGCGACACCGATGAGGTGCTCGACTATCTGAAAGCCGAGAACCAGTATCAGGAAGAGCAACTCGCAGACCAGAGCGCACTGCGTGAAACGCTGTTCCAGGAAATCAAAGGCCGCATTCTGGAAACCGACCTGTCGCTGCCCTCGCCGTGGGGCCCTTACCTGTATTACACCCGCACGACAGAGGGTGACGAGTACGCGCGCCACTACCGCTGCCCGCGTCCGGCGGATGATTCGAACACCGTGGACGAAGGTCGCGAAGAGCTGCTGCTGGACCCTAACGTCCTGGCCGACGGCGGCTTTTTTTCGCTGGGTGCGTTCAGCATCAGCCCTGATCATCAACGTCTGGCCTACAGCCTGGACACCAGTGGCGACGAGGTTTACCAGCTGTACGTCAAGGAACTGAGCACCGGTCAGGTCAGCAGCCTGCCGTTCGAGGATTGCGACGGCAGCATGACCTGGGCCAACGACAGCCAGACGCTGTTCTTCGGCGAGCTGGACGACACCCATCGTCCGCACAAGCTGTACCGCCATAGATTGGGTGACGAGTCCGCCGACCTGGTGTTCAGCGAGCCGGATGGCCGCTTTTTCCTGCACTGTTTCCGCACCAGCTCCGAACGCCAACTGGTGCTGCTGCTCAACAGCAAGACCACCAGCGAAGCCTGGGTGCTGGACGCCGAACATCCAGAGCAGGCCTTCGTCTGTCTGGCGCCCCGCGTCGAAGGCCATGAGTATTTTCCTGATCACGGCCTGCTCGACGGCGTCTGGAACTGGTTCATTCGCAGCAACCAGAGTGGCATCAATTTCGCGCTGTACCACGCACCCGAGAAGGCGAGCGGCGTTGTGACCCGCGATGACTGGCAGACGCTGATCCCGCACAGCGATTCGGTCATGCTCGAAGGCGTCGGCCTCAACGCCAAAGGCCTGAGCCTGAGTCTGCGCGAAGGCGGCCTGCCGATTATCGAAATCCGCCCTCAAGACCTGCCCGCCTATCGCGTGCAATTGCCTGATGCGGCATACAGCCTGTATGTGCAGGACTCACTGGAGTTCGACAGCCCGCGCATCCGCCTGCGTTATCAGTCGCTGAACCGCCCGCCTCAGGTCCGTCAGCTGGAACTGGCGACCGGCGAGCAAGTGGTGCTCAAGGAAACGCCAGTACTCGGCACCTTCGATGCCGACGCCTATGTCAGCAAGCGTCTCTGGGCAACGGCTGCCGACGGAACGCAGGTACCGATCAGTCTGGTGGTCAAACGCGAGCTGGCCGGTCAGGCGACGCCGCTGTATCTCTATGGTTATGGCGCCTACGGGGAAAGCCTGGACCCGTGGTTTTCCCACGCACGCCTGAGCCTGCTGAACCGTGGTGTGGCGTTTGCCATTGCGCATGTGCGTGGCGGCGGCGAGCTGGGCGAAGCCTGGTATCGCAACGGCAAGCAGGAACACAAACAGAACACCTTCGGCGATTTCATTGCCTGCGCCGAGCACCTGATTGCCGAAGGGCTGACCCGTTCCGAGCAACTGGTGATCAGCGGCGGCAGCGCAGGCGGCCTGTTGATGGGCGCGGTGCTCAACCAACGCCCGGAGCTGTTCAAGGCGGCGATTGCCGAAGTGCCGTTCGTGGATGTGCTCAATACCATGCTCGATCCCGAATTGCCGCTGACGGTGACCGAGTATGACGAATGGGGCAATCCCCAGGAGCCTGAAGTCTACGAGCGCATCAAGGCTTATGCGCCCTATGAAAATGTCAGCGCTCAAACCTACCCGGCCATGCTGGTGATCGCCGGTTACAACGACAGCCGGGTGCAGTACTGGGAGGCCGCCAAGTGGGTCGCGAAGTTGCGCGCCACGAAGACCGACGACAATCTTTTGCTGCTCAAGACCGAACTGGGTGCCGGACACGGCGGCATGAGTGGACGCTATCAAGGTCTGCGCGACGTGGCGCTGGAGTATGGGTTCATCTTCAAGGTATTGAAGATGGGCGAATGAACTTGGCGCTAAACGCCTGTCTTACTAGCATCGGGAGCAAGGATCTGCTCCCCTCTCCAACGCCTGATCACAAGACCGAACCATGTCAGAACAACTGTCCAACCTGAACAACGCCATACGCGACATGCTGCTGGACTGCGGCCTGTTCGATACCCTGCTGCCGGGCGATTTCCTGGCGGTGGCCGGTTACTTCAGCATCACCGACATCGAAAAGGGTGAAGCCGTGTTCGCCGAAGGCGATGCCGGGACCTTCATGTGCATCATCCATCAGGGCACCGTGTCCGTGCAGAAGCTCAACAGCGAAGGCCAGCAGGTCGAGATCGCCACCCTTCGCCGTGGCCGGGCTTTTGGCGAAATGGCGGTACTGGACGGCGAGCGTCGTTCGGCCAGTTGCATCGCGGCGACCCATTGCCAGTTGCTGAACCTGGGCCGCGACTCGCTGGACAAGATGCTTGAGGATGCGCCAAAGATCGCGGCCAAGATCATCCGCGCGCTGGCCATTTCCCTGTCGCGACGCCTGCGCATGGTCGACGGACAACTGCTCTCGCAGCAGGTGTGAGTTTGTTCATCTGGCGCTAAACTGCCGACATTCCGCTTTTAATGCGCACACGAACAGGTGACACCATGAGCACGGCCAATCCTCCTTCCAACACTGCCAAGCTGGACCGCATTCTGGCCGACGCCCAGCGCGACCGTGAAATGGGTTACCGCGACAAGGCCCTGCGCATGTACCCGCACGTCTGCGGCCGCTGTGCCCGCGAGTTCGCCGGCAAGCGCCTGAGCGAGCTGACCGTGCACCACCGCGATCACAACCACGACAACAACCCGCAGGACGGCTCCAACTGGGAACTGCTCTGCCTGTATTGCCACGACAACGAACACTCGCGCTACACCGACCAGCAATATTTCTCCGACAGCTCCCTGAGCTCACCGAAAGCCTCCAAGGCCACTCACAACCCGTTCGCCGCCCTGGCAGGGTTGATGAAGAAGGATGAGTGACGGGATCGCCCTGCGGAATACGAAATCTTTGTATGACGCCCCGCACAGTAATACTGCGGCGTCCGTATTTGGCGTGGCGCAACCTGACTGAAATGTAATCCCCCGCCCTTGCGCGTTGTGGCATCTTCCCGTCAAACCCGCAGACCGTATGGTCTGCGACGAACCGACTGACCGGATCCGCCATCATGCTTCCCAGAACATCAAGACGAACCTTCGTGAAAGGACTGGCCGCAGGCGGGCTGCTCGGCGGGCTGGGGCTTTGGCGCAGTCCGGTCTGGGCTGCGCCGCGTCCGGGGCAATTACTGGAATTGTCGGGCACGGAGTTCGACCTGTTCATCGGCGAAACACCCGTCAATATCACCGGCAGCCAACGTACGGCCATGACCGTCAACGGCGGCCTCCCCGGCCCTCTGCTGCGCTGGAGAGAAGGCGACACCGTTACGTTGCGGGTGAAGAACCGACTCAAGGACACAACGTCCATTCACTGGCACGGCATCCTCCTCCCCGCCAACATGGACGGCGTGCCGGGCCTGAGTTTCGACGGCATTGCACCGAACGGCCTGTATGTCTATCACTTCAAGGTCAGGCAGAACGGCACCTATTGGTATCACAGCCATTCTGGATTTCAGGAACAAGCCGGGGTTTACGGGCCGCTGATCATCGACGCGAAAGACCCCGAGCCGTTCAGCTACGACCGCGAGCATGTCGTCATGCTCACCGACTGGACGGACGAAGACCCGACCCGGTTGATGAAAAAGCTCAAGAAGCAGTCCGACTACTACAACCAGAACAAGCGCACCGTCGGCGATTTCATCAGCGATGTCAGCGACAAGGGCTGGAGCGCGACGGTAGCCGACCGCGCAATGTGGGCGCAGATGAGGATGAATCCGACTGATCTGGCGGATGTCAGCGGCGCGACCTACACCTACCTGATGAACGGCCAGGCACCGGACATGAACTGGACCGGTGCTTTCAAGCCGGGCGAGCGTCTGCGGCTGCGCTTTATCAACGGCTCGTCCATGTCCTACTTCGACGTGCGCATCCCCGGCCTGAAAATGACCGTGGTCGCCAGCGATGGCCTGCATGTCAAACCGGTGACCGTCGATGAGTTTCGCATCGCTGTGGCCGAAACCTTCGATGTGATCGTCGAACCTGCCGATGGGGCCTACACCGTGTTCGCCCAGGCGATGGACCGCAGCGGCTTTGCCCGAGGCACATTGACCAGCGTGCTGGGTCTTAAGGCCGCCGTGCCGCCGTTAGACCCACGTCCTTTGCTGAGCATGGACGACATGGGCATGGATCATGGCGCCATGAAACCTGACGACATGCAGGGGATGGACCACAGCCAGATGGGCCATGACATGCCAGGCATGGACCACAGCGCCATGCCGACACGCACGATGCAATCGCACCCGACCAGCGAGACTGATAACCCGCTGGTCGATATGCAAGCCATGAGCACCTCACCCAAACTCGACGATCCTGGCATCGGCCTGAGAAACAACGGCCGCAAGGTACTGACCTACGCCGACCTGCACAGCACCTTCGAAGACCCGGATGGCCGCGAGCCGAGCCGCACGATCGAGCTGCACCTCACCGGACACATGGAGAAATTCGCCTGGTCATTCGACGGCGTGAAATTCTCGGACGCCCAGCCCCTGAAGCTTCAATATGGCGAACGGGTCCGCGTGGTGCTGGTCAACGACACGATGATGACTCACCCAATCCATCTGCATGGCATGTGGAGTGATCTGGAAGACGAGAACGGCACCTTCAAAGTGCGCAAACACACCATCGACATGCCGCCGGGCACTAGACGCAGCTACCGTGTAACGGCCGACGCGCTTGGGCGATGGGCGTATCACTGTCATATGCTGTACCACATGGAAATGGGCATGTTTCGCGAAGTGCGGGTGGAAGAATGAAAAAGACTCAAGCATTGCACGCCCTCCTGAACCGCCCTCGCCTGTCCATCGCGCTGTTGAGCCTCACGGTGCTGATGACCGCGAAGGCGACGGCCGCCGACATGGAAGGCATGGACCATGGAATGAGTCACGGGATGGACCACTCCAGCCACGTCATGCCCGACAAGCAGGCGACACAATCAGCGCCCGAGCAGAGCCGGACCCCGATCCCGCCCATCACCGATGCAGACCGGGCAGCGGTGTACACCAGCCATGCGGGCCATCAGGTCCACGATGCTGCGATCAACTCGTTCTTTCTGGCCGAGAAACTGGAATGGCAGAACGCGGACGATGGCAGCGCGCTGGCATGGGATCTTTCCGGCTGGATCGGCGGTGACATCGACAGACTGGTGCTGCGTTCGGAAGGCGAACGCCTGAACGGCAAGACCCATGAGGCCGAAGTGCAGGCGCTTTGGGGTCACGCCGTCAGCCCATGGTGGGACGTGGTCGCCGGTGCCCGTCAGGATTTCAAACCCGGCGCTCCCCAGACCTGGGCGGCGTTTGGCGTGCAAGGCACTGTTATTTCCAGTCTTGAGGTCCAGGCCACCGCTTTTCTCGGCGAAGCCGGACAGACTGGCGCGCGGCTTGAAGGCGATTACGACGTGCTGCTGACCAACCAGTTGATCCTTCAGCCCACCGCCGAAATCAATGCGTATGGCAAGAACGATCCGCAACGCGGCATCGGCTCGGGCCTTTCCAATACCGAATTCGGGCTCAGGCTGCGCTACGAAGTACGCCCTGAGTTTGCGCCCTACATCGGCGTGACCTGGAACCGTACCTATGGCAAAACCGCCGATTACGCGCGCGATGAGGGCGAGGACTCAAGCGAGGCACGTCTGGTGCTCGGTGTGCGCATGTGGTTCTGACGTCCGGCACTCTTGTATAATCGGCGGTTTTCCCCAGAGCACCCTCCTCGTGGCCAACAAACGTTACGCCTGCATCGGTCTTTACAACCCCAAGTCCCCGGAAAACGTCGGCTCGGTCATGCGCGCTGCGGGCTGCTACGGCGTGGCTTCGGTGTTCTATACCGGCAAGCGCTATGAACGCGCGCGTGACTTCATCACCGACACCAAGAAAATCCATCAGGACATCCCGCTGATCGGCATTGAGGACCTCAAGAGCATTCTGCCGCTGGGCTGCATTCCTGTAGCTGTCGAGTTGGTCGAGGGTGCCAGGGCACTGCCTGAGTACACGCACCCGGATCGTGCGCTGTATATCTTCGGTCCCGAAGACGGCTCTCTCGATCAGGACATTCGCGACTGGTGCGAAGACGTGGTTTACATCCCCACCGAGGGCTGCATGAATCTGGCGGCCACGGTTAATGTCGTGCTCTACGACCGCATGGCAAAAGGCATCAATACCCGCTCAGGCCCCCAGTTCGGTCGCGAGAAGGTCGATCCGTCCAGCGAAGCCTGAAGTAAAAGCATTGAACCAGTCTCGCTCGCGGGCAGTCAGTTTCTGTGAACCGACTTACACCACTCTGGAGAGCCACCATGCGCGACACCCCGATTATCGAGCGTATCGACACACCTGATACCTTTCAGCCGCATCCCGATCAGAACGTGCAAGGCTGGGAGCGCATCGGCTCGCTGGCAGGCGGCGTGCTGATGATGGGTAAAGGCGTGCGTCGCGGCGGGTTCCTGGGCCTGATTCAACTGGCCATTGGTGGCGCAGTTCTGGCACGCGGCATCACCGGCCATTGCTCGGCCAAGAGCCTGATGGAAAAAGGTCGCAGCGACCTGCAAAGCGCACGCTCCACCCTCGAACGTGCCGGCGCAGAACTGACCCAGATGAAA
This sequence comes from Pseudomonas triticifolii, assembly GCF_014358015.1. Lineage (GTDB taxonomy): Bacteria > Pseudomonadota > Gammaproteobacteria > Pseudomonadales > Pseudomonadaceae > Aquipseudomonas > Aquipseudomonas triticifolii. The sequence goes on from NZ_JACONV010000002.1 coordinate 58,558, forward strand.
GACAACGCTGAAAAAGCCGTGAAGACGGCAGCGGTCAACGGCATCGACGCACTGACCGAGCCCAAGCCCGGCGTCTGATTATTCAGCCCGCGCGAAAGATCAGGTGATCCTCCCAGTCGTCCTCGGCCACGCTCAGCTCACTGAGCATGCGTCCGGACTGGGAGATACGCTCGTGATGCACCGCATCCCGATCACCGCATACCAGATGATGCCAGAGCGGCAAGTCCTTCCCCTCGCTCACCAACCGATAGCCGCAGGTCGGCGGTAACCATTTGAACTCATCTGCCTGACCCGGCGTGAGCTGAATGCAGTCCGGCACCGACGCCCGGCGATTGGGGTAGTCAGAACACTGGCAGGTCTTGAGATCCAGCAACTTGCAGGCGATACGCGTGTAGTAAACGCTATTGTCGTCTTCGTCCTCCAGCTTCTGCAGACAGCATAGCCCGCAGCCGTCGCACAGCGACTCCCACTCGTTGCTGTCGAGCTGGTCGAGGGTCTTGCGGATCCAGAAGGGTTCAACTTTGGCGGCCATGGTTCAGACAACGGTATCGGCTGTGGAAAAGGCCGCCAGTCTAGTAGCACATTGAGTGCGGGCCAAGCACTTGCGACTGCCGGTAGCGAGGCTCTTGTCAGCGGTAAGGCAAAACAGTAGCTTTAGAGCGCTTTCAACGCGTCAACGCGATGCCTGCCGACACCGGCCCATCGAGCCACGCTCCCCTTGCGCTTTTCTTGACAGGATTTCCATGAGCACAAATTCTCGCATCGCAGAACACGCCATCGACCCGCAATTCACCGAGCGCTGGTCGCCACGCGCCTTTACCGGCGAAAGCATTCCCGAGGAAACCCTGCTGAGCTTTTTCGAAGCCGCACGCTGGGCGCCTTCGGCCTACAACTCGCAGCCATGGCGGTTTCTGTACGCCCGTCGCGACACGCCGAACTGGGAGCGTTACCTGGGTCTGCTGAACGAATTCAACCGCAGCTGGGCGCAACATGCCTCGGCACTGGTGATCGTCATTTCCAAGACTACGTTCACCGCGCCAGGCGCGACCGAAGAGGGTCCGGCCCTGTGGCACACGTTCGATACAGGTTCTGCATGGGGTTATCTGGCCCTGCAGGCCAGTCTGAGCGGCTGGCACACTCATGGCATGGCCGGGTTCGATCAGGACCTGACGCGCAAGGAGTTGAATATCCCTGAAGGCTACGCACTGCATGCTGCCGTTGCGGTCGGCAAGCAGGGCGACAAGTCGACACTGCCTGAATACCTGCAGGGCCGCGAAGCGCCAAGCCCGCGCCTGCCGGTCGCGCAGCTGGCAGCCGAGGGCGATTTTTCGCTTTAAAACGTGGGTCGTTTTCTCGCCGCGTCTCGACGCGGCGCTGCCTCGGAGCAAACACCCTTCCACTCAAAGAAGGGTGTTTCTTCAGTCAATCACGCGTTTGAGTGTGAGAGAGCGTGCTCCCGAAGCCTGACTTGAGCCACTCAATAGCCGCGTGAAAAATCCACTTCCCCGCGCAGCGCTTCACCGGCGTTCCAGGCCTTCAGGTTCTCAACGAACAATTCAGTCATGGCCACTGGCGAGGTCGGGGCAGAGCTGTGCCCGGTCAGCAGCAAACCGTAGGCCGTCCAGAAGGGATGGCGCTGCGGCAACGGCTCCTGACGGCAGACGTCAATCACAGCGCCCGCCAGATGCCCTTCCTTCAAGGCTTCGACCAGGTCGGCATCGACCACGGCAGCGCCACGTCCAACGTTGATGAACAACGCCGAGGACTTGAAGCTGGCAAATAGCTTTGCGTCGAACAGATCCTGCGTCTCAGGAGTGTTAGGCAGCAGGTTGATAACGTAATCCATGTCGCCAACCTGATCGTCGATATCGGTCAACGCCGAGACCTTAACGAATGGTGCCTGGGTGCGTGCCGCCGAAGCGACGCCGAACACCTGCACGCCAAACGGCACCAGAAACTCGGCAACCCGTTGACCGATGTCGCCTGCGCCCACAATAAGCGCCTTGCGCCCAGCCAGGCTCTGGCCCGGACGATTGTCCCACTTGCGCTCGACCTGGCTCATCAGACGCGCCAGCACCTCGCGCTCGTGACCGAGCATGTAGGTCAGCACGAACTCCGCCATGACCTGACCAAAAATGCCCACCGCGCGCGTCAGGCGATACTCACGAAACAGGCCATCGACCAGCAGCGGCGTGATGCCTGCCCAAGTGGATTGCAACCATTGGGGCTTGTGACCCTGGCGCAGCAGGTTGGCCATCAGGTCCGGCTGTCCCAGCCAGACCGGACAGTCGCAAGCCATTCGAGACAGCTCGGCGGAGTCGCCGCTGCTCAATACTTCCAGGTCAGGCGCGGCCTTGCGCAGTAGCTGGGTGTATACGGGGTAATCGTGCTCGGCAATCAGGACGCGCATGTTTCAAAAACCTTAAGAACGGGACAGACAACCCACGTCAGGCGTGGGTCGCTTTAAAGCGTGTAGGGTCAATCATATCGGATCGTTGCGGCGCAGCAGCTCTTCGGGCAGATGCTCGATGTACTCGTCTTCGGCAGGCGGCATCTGCAGGTGATAACCCTGGGTGTCGAGATTTTCCAGCACCTTGTGAATGTCCTCGCGCGACAGCGCCCGCTCTGGGCTGAGCACCAGATCGAATGCATGATGCGGTTTGCCGAACGCCACCAGCAGCTCAGGCGGCACACGTTTGAGCACGTCGCTTTTCAGGACGTAGAGGTACATTTCATTTCTTTTCGGGCTGCGATAGATCGAGCAGATACGCTTCAAGGCTGTTCTCCCTGCGTCGCCAGACTGTCTAGCAACGCCTGGCCCATCAATTCGCGACGCCAGCCACGCAGCGAATCGGGCAGTTGATAGGGACCGTCGGGATAACCGCTCTTGAGCAGGGATTCGAGAGTCTTCTTGCGAAGCATCAGTTCCGGTGCCATGTCCAGTTGCTCGGCGTACTGCTGACCGATCATCCTCAGGCGCTTGATGGCACCCGAGGCATCAATGGGCAACGGCTCGGGCAACGCTGGTGGCCACTCTTCAGGCGGCGTGCTGGCGGCGGTCTTGATCAGCTCCAACAGGAATTCACCGTCCTGACGAACCGTGCGCGGGTGCATGTCTTCGACCCGTGCCAGTGCGCCGAGATTGTCAGGCTGGGTCTTGGCCAACGGCCAGAGCGAGTGTTCACGCACGATGCGGTTACGCGGCACGTTGCGGGCACGGGCCTGCACTTCGCGCCATGCGCAGAGCCCACGCAAGACCGCGAGCTGCGCACGGGACAGTTTCCAGGCCAGCTTGGCGTCACGGTAGACCTCGTAAGGGTCGACCTCACGGCGCAGGTTGGCGACCAGTTCAGCGCCGTCTTCCAGCAACCAGGCATATTTTTCATCGGACAGACGCGGACGCAAAATACCGAACAGCTCAGCCAGGTGCACCGCATCTTCAGCGGCATAGCTGATCTGGGTTTCCGACAGCGGGCGCTGCAGCCAGTCAGATCGGGTTTCGCCTTTGGGCAGGTCGATGTTGAGCACCTCCTGCACCAGACGCGAATAGCCCATGGAAAAACCAAGGTTCAGGTAAGCGGCGGCCAACTGAGTGTCGAACAGCGGAACCGGCAGGCTGCCGGTCAGTCGCAGCAGGACTTCAAGGTCTTCGCTGCACGCATGCACGACCTTGATGACCTCGGGGTTTTCAAGCAACGCAGACAGTGGCGTCCAGTCATTGATCAATAACGGGTCAATCAACCAGGCACGTGAGCCGTCGCCGATCTGCAGCAACGCAGCGATCGGGTAAAAAGTGTCGACCCGCATGAACTCGGTGTCGAGCGCAACGAACGGCAGAGACTGCCACTGAGCGCAATGCTGGGCGAGGCTGTCGTCGTCGCGAATCCAGTGAATATCGATGGCCACACGGCTCTCCCTTCAACAATGGCGCGCAGTATATATCGCGACCGGGTGTTATCGCGCATCTGTCGTCCGGGTCTTGAGCATCTTCATACAAATGAGTGATGGAAACAGCCGGTCTTGCAGCTGTTTCTGACCCAGGCAGACTCACTGAGCGCTGGCCGTCACCTCACTGCGGCACCGGGCAAACATGTCCAGGCTGGGGTTGTAGACCTTTGTGTCGACTTTCAGCAGACCGAGCATGGAATGAAAGAGATTATCCTGGCTGAGCGGCGCGTTGCGTTCCTTGGCCAGGCACTCCGGGGTGACGGCAAACGAATGTTGATAGCTGTCTGACAACCAGATCATCATGGGGACATGCTTCTGTTGATCCGGAGCCAGCAGATACGGCGTGCCATGCAGGAAGAGGTTGTATTCACCCAATGATTCGCCATGGTCGGAAAGATAAATCATGGCCGTGTCGACTTTGTTCTGATGGGCACGCAGCACATCGATCAGTTTCGACAGCACGTGATCGGTATACAGCAAGGTATTGTCGTAACCATTGACGATGCTGTCGCGACTGCAATTGTTCAGCGCATTGCTTTCACACACCGGGGTAAACATTTCAAATGCTTTAGGGTAACGCTTGAAGTATTCCGGACCGTGGCTGCCCATCTGATGCAGAACCAACACGGTGTCTTTGTCCAGACTGTCGATAAACCCTTCAAGACCTTGCAGTAAGATCTCGTCCCGGCATTCATGGTTGTTGCACAACAATGGATCCTTGAGATTGCTTACATCCTGAAAAGCCACCCGGTCGCAGGTACCCTTGCAACCGGCCTGATTATCACGCCAGATCACATCGATCCCGGCGCGCTTGAGTACATCCAGCAACCCTTCCTGATTACGCGCCTTGGTGGCGTTGTAATCCTTGCGCCCCATATTGGAAAACATACACGGCACCGACACTGCGGTTTCAGTCCCGCACGAATACACGTCGGTGAAGGCCACCAGACCACTCTCTTTATTTAAATTCGGGGTGGTATTACGGCCATAACCGAGAATCCCGAAGTTTTCAGCCCTGGCACTTTCGCCGACCACCAGCACTGTCAGCGACTTGCGGGTGTGCGTCGCCCAGTCGGGTGAGCGCTTCGCGTCTTCACCCAGCTTCACGAACGGGCGCTGCGCAGAGATGATCTGCTCGCTCAGATAGCCCGCCGAGGCGCCAATATAGTTACTCGGCACCACCATCAAACGCAGCTCGTGGTGATTGCGAAACAGGGAAGACAGCCCCTGATAATTGGCCAGCGCTGCCCCGCCAATCACCACACTGCACACCACGCCCACCACCAGTTTGCTAAACAACTCGCGGTGCCAGCGGCGGTAATTGATGGGGGTTTTCCATAGCAGAAAAGACGGTAGAACACCCAGCAACAGGATGTAGACAACCAGTTTCAGGGAGAGCAACCCTTGCACTTCGGTCACATTGGTTTCCGCGAAATTGCGGAACATGCCGGCGTCGATCATCACGCCGTATTCGGTCATGAAATAGACCACCCCGGCGCTGATCATAAACATCAGGGTCAGCACCGGTTTGAAAATACGCCTGAACGCAATGAGCGTCAGGAAGATATTGAACACGCAGAAGATCATCACGCCAAACGCAATGCGCATGGCGATGCCCTTGGTATCAGCGCTGGTGATTGCGAAAAGATGCTGCCAAAGATTGATATTGAAGGCGACTAATAAAAAACCGCTGGCCAATAACGTTACACACTCAGGTCGAACACTTCTTATTCTCGGCATCGCGGTCTGCTTATGAAATGGATAGTCATCGGTACACCCAGAATCAGGCAACTCTCCGATGGAGCGGACTGTAAGCAGCCGCCTATCAATTTTATGTGAAAATCATGCGAACCCGCTGTTGGATGAATTTTATTTCACCGCGGCGTCGCCAACGCGCAGCCAAGGCACTGAACACGCTAAAAAAAACCCTCGCAAGCTGGCTTGCGAGGGCTTCGGTGTTGCTCGCTGAATCAATCAGACAGAGCGACGACGATAGGCGCGATAATCGGGCAGCCAGAAGTTGCGTTCAATGGCAGCCAGCAAGGCCTCCTCGGTGGTTTCCAGCGCCAGACCTTCAGCCTGGGCTTCCTTGGCGACGGCCAGTGCGATCTTGCGGCTGACCTTCTGGATCTCTTTGAGCGGCGGCAGAACAGCATCACCCTGCCCGGTCACCATCGGCGAACATTCGGCCAGTGCGTTGGACGCTGCCATCAACATGCGATCCGTGATGCGCGAGGCCTTGCAGGCCACGACGCCAAGCCCGATGCCGGGGAAGATGTACGAGTTGTTGCACTGAGCGATGTGCACAGTACGGCCATTGATTTCGACCGGTGCGAACGGGCTGCCGGTGGCGACCAGTGCATTGCCATCGGTCCAGCGCAGGATTTCCTCAGGCGTGGCTTCGACTTTGGACGTCGGATTCGACAGCGGCATGACCAACGGTTTGGCGCAGTGTTTGTGCACCTCGCGAATAACTTGTTCAGTGAACAGACCACGCTGGCCTGAAACACCGATGAGCACCGTTGCGCCCGCATGCGTCACCACGTCGAGCAAGGTCGGGAAGGCATCAGAGCCGGCAATCCAGCCCGATACATCGGAAGTGCTTTGCGCCAGACGCTTCTGGAAATCCAGCAGGTTGTCCATGCTGTCGGTCAGCAGGCCGAAGCGATCAACCATGAAGATGCGCTTGCGGGCTTCACTTTCGCTCAGGCCTTCGATCTGCATCGCGGCAATGATGTGCTCAGCGATGCCACAGCCGGCCGACCCGGCGCCGACGAACACCACTTTCTGCTGCCCGAGGGTTTCATTCTTGGCCTTGCAGGCCGCCAGCAAGGTGCCCACGGCCACCGAAGCGGTGCCCTGAATGTCGTCGTTGAAGCAGCAGAGCTCATCACGGTATTTTTCCAGCAACGGCATGGCGTTGGACTGGGCGAAATCTTCGAACTGCAACAACACATCAGGCCAGCGACGCTGAACCGCATCAATGAACAGAGCGATGAAATCTTCGTATTCCTTGCCCGACACACGCTCATTGCGCCAACCCATATACATGGGGTCGTCGAGCAACTCACGGTTGTTGGTGCCCACATCCAGCACGATGGGCAGCGTGTAGGCCGGGCTGATGCCGCCGCACGCGGTGTACAGCGACAGCTTGCCGATGGGAATGCCCATACCGCCGATGCCCTGATCGCCCAGACCTAGAATACGCTCGCTGTCGGTGACCACGATAATCTTGATACGGTCCTTGGTGGCGCTGCGCAGGATATCGTCGATGCGGTCGCGTTCCGGGTAGGAAATGAACAGGCCGCGGTGCGTGCGATAGATTTTGGAGAATTCCTGACACGCCTGGCCAACCGTTGGCGTGTAAATGATCGGCAGCATTTCGTCCAGGTGCGAGTCCAGCAACCGGAAAAACAACGTCTCGTTGTTGTCTTGGATCGAGCGCAGGTAGATGTGCTTGTCCAGATCAGTCGCGCACTGCTTGTACTGACTGTAAACCCGCGTGACTTGCTCTTCGATCGTCTCTACGTTCTGCGGCAGCAGCCCGATCAAATTGAATTCGACCCGCTCTTGCGGGGTGAAGGCACTGCCCTTGTTCAGCAGGGGCATTTCCAGCAGTGAAGGTCCTGCGTAGGAAATATACAAAGGTCGCGAAGTGTTGGTCATTTTTTCTGATCGCCTTTTTCGTCTACTCATTGATTCTGTGCATCGACCGGGGCGGGCAGCCTGGCGTTTTCTTCTTCTTTTTCTTTGTGTGCCAGCACTTTCAGGCCATACCGGATGTTAGTCAGTGTGCTATGTCAGGCCGACATCTTACTCGTCTCACCGTGAGTTGCGGCATTTTGTCGCGCAATAGATAGCCATATGACACTATCCGTTCAGCGGATCGGCATCCTCAAGGCCCTGCGCAAGAAGGCAGAATAGACGGCCGGAGCCGGTCTCTTTTTCTACCAGGGCGTCGGCCACCACTCCAAATACACTGAACCATGCTCGGCGCAGCATGCTCGGAAATAACGATTAAAGGCTACACAGCCATTGGAGACAGGCATGACCGACGCGACCGGCAACACCTGCATGTCCAATGTCGCTTTCTTTGATCTTCTGCTGCAACAGTTGCGTGGTACTGAAGGCGAACTTCCCATGGCGACCACGTACCTGAGCCAGGCGATCGCCGTAGAAGACCCCTTACACAAGGCGGTACTCATTCGAATCGCCAAAGAAAAAATCAAGAGTGCCACTGTGCTTGCGGGCATTCTTCTGGCGCTGGCAAAGGGTCGTACGGCGTCTGTTTCCGGGCAGTCTGAGAACACGGAGTTCGGCCGTTTGCTCAAACACAACGGCATTACCGGCAACTCGCTTGAGCGCGCCGAGGCCTCGGTGCACAACATGCCTGACCACTCGCACACACCCTCGTCCGGGCACCATAAGAATCATCGGCCTGACCACTCTCTAAGGCTAAGATCAAACATTGCGACCGAAGAGAGACAGATTGCGGTTTATGAAAAACTCACCCGACTGACCTCCAACAGCCACTTCGTGAGGGCGTTGAATCAGGTCAGACGGCGCCAGGTCAAACACCTGAACGAGTTCTCCAATCTGCTGAAAAAGATCAGACGCTAGGCCGTCGCCCAACGCAAAACCCCGACAATGATTGTCGAAGCCGGGCGCTGGGCACTCGCCTCACTTCTTGGCGATAAGACCGATGGTAAAACCGTCGACGGCTGCGATACGCCCACGCCACAGCACACCCGCATCACAGATAGGATTGCCGTCACTGGAGTAAGTCTGACAATCCTTCAGGTGAATGAAGTGAAAGGCTGGTGTGTCCTCGAATGAATCTCCCGGTTTGAACGACAGAATCATTTCTTTCATGGAAGCGTCAGTGCCATTGGCGAACTGACTGAACGGCGCAGAAATATCTTCGGCCAGTTGCTCGAAATAGGCGTCATGGGAAATCAGGTTTCCCGACACCAGATTGCCGCCTACTGAGAGGGTCACGCCCATTTCCACCTTGGTATTGGCAACGAACTTGACCAGCCATTGCAGCAGCCAGTCGATCTGCTTGCCCTGCCATTTGATCTGGGCAATGACATCATCGTGGCTTTGATCAGGAGACGGCTGGGAGTGTTGCGATTGATCGACGCTCGACATCTGAAAGCTCCTTGCTTCACAAAACGTGAACCCAAGGTATAGATCACATCGGCTCAAAGCGAAACCCGATAGTGCGCGGGAAAAGCGATTTTCAAGCCTTCAGCCCGTTCATCAGGGCAATGCCCTGCCCGCCAAAGGCGTTATGCATCTTCGCGATCGGTATTTGTGCCGACACCTGTGAAAATTTAACTGCGGCGCAATGCCGCATTCCGGTATCGTTGGGAAAATTGAAACAAATTGTATCAATTCTTGCTCAGGTACCCACCGGAGCCTGCGCATAAATTCCGCCTGAACGATAAGGGGGTCCGCGTTGGATCTGTCTTCTGCTGCCTGGGTGTTTCACGACACCCGCCTGATTATCTGCTGCCTGATTGCTATCGCCACGATCATCGTGCTGATCAGTGCCACCAAACTTCCACCTTTCCTTTCGATCCTCGTCGGCACGTTCATCGCAGGCATCGGTGCCGGATTGCCTGCCGAAGCCGTTGCAAAAGCCTTCAGTAAAGGTGCGGGCAGTATTTTGGGCGAGGCCGGGATCATCATCGCCCTCGGTGCGATGCTCGGTGCGTTGATGGCCGAATCCGGTGCGGCAGATCGCATCGCCTCCACCCTGCTGGGACTGGGCAAAGGTAAAGCGCTGCCGTGGGTCATGGCACTGGTGGCGATGGTCATTGGCCTGCCGCTGTTTTTCGAAGTGGGTCTGGTGATGATGGTGCCGATCATCTTCGTGATGGCGCGCCAGTCCGGTCAGCCACTGCTGAAAATCGCCATCCCGGCCCTGGCCGGTATGACGACCTTGCACGCACTGATGCCGCCCCATCCCGGGCCGCTGATCGCGGTCAGCGCCCTGCATGCTGATCTGGGGCTGACCATGCTCCTGGGGCTGTGCGTCGCGATACCTGCGGTGATTCTTGCCGGTCCGCTATATGGCAACTGGCTCTCGAAACGCATGCACATTGAAGAACCTGCCGAGCTGGGCAAACTGTTCAGTGCCAAGCCTGACGTCAGCCGCCAGCCAAGCTTCGCCATGTCGTTGCTGATCATCCTGCTGCCCGTGATTCTCATGCTCGGCAGCACGCTGGCCAAAGTCGCGATGGCGCCAGAGAGCAGCGTAGCGCTGACCCTGAAGTTTCTCGGCGAGCCGCTTGTGGCACTGGGTATCGCCGTGCTGGCCGCGACCGTCTGCCTGGGTTGGGCAAACGGTCTGTCGCGTGAGCATGTCGGCGGCACGTTGCGCAAAAGCCTGGCACCGATTGCCGTACTGCTGCTGACCATCGGTGCCGGTGGCGGCCTGAAGCAGACGCTGCTGGACGCAGGTGTCAGCCAGACCATCAGCAAGGTGGCCGAAGGCGCACACATGCCGTATCTGCTGCTGGCCTGGCTGATTGCCGTCGCTCTGCGTCAGGCGACAGGCTCAGCCACGGTGGCGACAACCACGACAGCCGGCATCCTCGCACCCATGATGGCGGGGCTTGCGCCAGTCGAGGCGTCCTTGGTGGCGTTGGTGATCGGCGCAGGCTCGGTGTTCTTCTGCCACGTCAACGATGCGGGCTTCTGGATGGTCCGTGAATACTTCGGCCTGCAGCTGAAACAGACACTCTGGGTGTGGTCGGTGCTGCAGACCATCGTGTCAGTGGTCGGGCTGGTGGGTACTTCGCTGTTGTGGCATTGGTTGACGTGAGACCGTGTCGCGTCAGAGACCTAGCGGCCTGCCACTGCCGCCCTGCTGATATTCCCTTGGCGTGCAACCGAACTCGCGGCGGAACACGGTGTGCAGGTATTGCGCCGACGTGAAGCCGCAGTCGCGAGCGATATCGGCGATTGCCGAATCCGTGTTCTCCAGCCCGCTGGCCGCTGCGGCCAGTTTGAAGCGCAGGATCTCGTTGTGCACGCTGCAGCCCCGCACCGTGCGGAAATGTGATTCGAGCGAAGAACGCGATATCCCCACATAGGCCGCCACTTGCGCGGTCTTGATGCCCTGGCACGCGTACTGGCGGATAAACAGCAGTGCCTGCATCACATACGGATCGCCCAGCGGTTGGTGCAGACTTGAAGCCTGCACGTTGATCGCATCGGGCGGTATCAGAACCTGGGTTCCGGTCGACGGCATGCCGTGCAGCATTTGATGCAGCAGATGCGCAGCCGTGCGGCCCATGGTTTCGGTGCCTTGAATCACCGAACTCAACGGTACGCGGGTCAAGGTACGGGTCAGCGGGTCGTTGTCGATGCCGATCAACGCCACCTGTTCCGGTACCGCAATGCCCGCCGTCAGGCAGGCTTGCAATAACTGTCGGGCGCGAGCATCACTGACAGCGATGATACCGATGGGTTTGGGCAGACTCTGCAGCCACGCAATCTGCTGTTCGACGGCGCTGTCCCAGAGCGGCGCGCTGGTGCCCATGCCGCGATAGATATCGACCTGCAACCCATCGCGCTGCAACAACCTGCGAAATGCCTTTTCCCGCTCCTGGGCCCAGCGATTGGCCTGGGACTCCGGCAGGCTGAAGCAGGCAAAACGTGTCAGCCCGGCTTCTATCAAATGCTCGTACGCCAGCTTCATCAAGGCGTCATTGTCGGTGGCGACGTAGGGAATCCCTTTCGGATAAGCGCGCGCATCCTGATAGGACCCACCCACTGCAACCACCGGCAATTTGATCCCCGCCAGCGCTTCGCCGATTAGTGGATCGTCGAAGTCGGCGATGATCCCGTCGCCCTGCCAGCGCTCTATACCGCGCAACCGGCAGAGGAAATCCTCCTCAAGAAACAAGTCCCAGGATGCGCGGGTGCTGCTCAGGTAGTTACCGATGCCGCTGATAATGCCGCGGTCGTAGATTTTGCTGCCGTTGAACAACAGCGCAATTCGGTGAACGGGAGGAACTGTTTTCATTGTTTTTACACTGCGTCGATAAACAGCGTGTTTCGACACAGACTAGGCGCGTGGACGACAGATCTCAATACTCAAAATCGCACTGCCTGTTGGTGACTTTCATAATCAATGGGTACAGGGACGTTGCTAGGATCGAGACACCACTAAGAACAATAAGGAACCTGCCCATGTCGCACTTCCCCACCGTCGACAAGATTGTCTACGAAGGGCCTTCCAGCGATTCCCTTCTCGCTTTTCGCCACTACGATGCCAACAAGCTGGTCCTCGGCAAACCCATGCGCGAGCACCTGCGCATGGCAGTCTGCTACTGGCACACCTTTGTCTGGCCAGGCTCCGACGTGTTTGGAGCCGGCACCTTCAAACGCCCTTGGCAGCGCCCGGCTGATCCTATGGAACAGGCGATCGGCAAGGCGCAGGCCGCTTTCGAGTTCTTCTCCAAGCTGGGTATCGACTACTACTGCTTCCACGACACCGATGTAGCACCGGAAGGCAGCTCACTGAAGCAGTATCGCAACAACTTCGCGCAGATGATCGACCACCTTGAGCGCCATCAGGAGCAAACAGGAATCCAACTGCTATGGGGCACGGCCAACTGCTTCAGCAACCCGCGCTTTGCCGCCGGAGCCGCCAGCAACCCGAACCCGGAGGTGTTTGCCTGCGCCGCCGCTCAGGTGTTCAGCGCGATGAACGCCACCCAGCGCCTGAAGGGCTCCAACTACGTATTATGGGGCGGCCGCGAAGGCTACGAGACGCTGCTCAACACCGACTTGAAACAGGAGCGCGAGCAACTGGGCCGCTTCATGCGCATGGTGGTCGAGCATAAGCACAAGATCGGTTTCAAGGGCGATCTGCTGATCGAACCCAAGCCGCAGGAGCCGACCAAGCACCAATACGATTACGACAGCGCCACCGTGTTCGGCTTTCTGCAGCAATTCGGTCTGGAAAACGAGATCAAGGTCAACATCGAGGCTAACCACGCGACCCTCGCCGGGCACAGTTTCCATCACGAAATCGCCACGGCGGTATCGCTGGGTATCTTTGGCAGCATCGACGCCAATCGAGGCGATCCGCAGAACGGCTGGGACACCGACCAGTTCCCTAACAGCGTCGAAGAGATGACCCTCGCCACGTACGAGATTCTGAAAGCCGGCGGCTTCAAGAATGGCGGTTTCAACTTCGACTCCAAGGTGCGTCGTCAGAGCCTGGATGAGGTGGATCTGTTCCACGGCCACGTCGCGGCCATGGATGTCCTTGCCCTGTCGCTGGAGCGCGCTGCCGCCATGGTGCAGAACGATCAGCTCCAGCAATTCAAGGATCAACGCTATGCGGGCTGGCAACAGCCGTTTGGCAAAGCGGTACTGGAGGGCGAGTTCAGCCTTGAGTCACTGGCCCAGAAGGCATTCACCGACGAACTGAACCCCCAGGCCGTCAGTGGTCGGCAGGAGATGCTAGAAAACGTGGTCAATCGGTTCATCTACCGCTGACCAATGGCTGTAATAGCCAGACTCCAGAGCGTTTGCTGGCCCGGCGAAGCAGTTACATTCTCACGACAAAACTCTGCTCGCAGAGCGCTGCAACTCTCTACAGTTCTACCGGCAGTCCGTTAAACGTCAGGCAGTGTCTTTCAAACAACAATAAAAGGACGCACCATCATGAAAAAACTACGACTCACATTACTCGCCAGTGCTCTGGCCCTGCTGTCGCTTCCCGTCATGGCCGACTCGGCCAATCCGAAAATCGGGTTTTCCATTGATGACCTGCGCCTCGAACGCTGGTCACGGGATCGAGACTACTTCGTCGCTGCCGCCGAGAAGATGAATGCCAAAGTCTACGTCCAGTCGGCTGACGCCAATGAGCAGAAGCAGATTTCGCAGATCGAAAACCTCATCTCCCGTGGCGTCGATGTGATCGTCATCGTGCCATTCAATGCCACGGTGCTGACCAATGCCGTGGCCGAAGCCAAGAAAGCCGGGATCAAGGTCGTGTCCTACGACCGGCTGATCCTCAACGCCGACATCGACGCCTATATTTCCTTCGATAACGAAAAGGTCGGCGAAATGCAGGCCAACGGTGTGTTGCAAGCCGCCCCCAAGGGCAACTACTTCCTGCTGGGTGGCGCGCCCACGGACAACAACGCCAAGATCCTGCGCGAAGGCCAGATGAAGGTGCTGCAACCGGCCATCGACAAGGGCGACATCAAAATCGTCGGCCAACAGTGGGTCAAGGAATGGAACCCGACTGAAGCCCTGAGCATCGTCGAAAACGCCCTGACCCGTAACAACAACAAAATCGATGGCATCGTCGCTTCCAACGACGCCACCGCAGGCGGCGCAATCCAGGCCCTCGCCGCACAGAAGCTGGCAGGCAAAGTACCCATCTCCGGTCAGGACGCCGATCTGGCAGCGGTCAAACGCGTGATCGACGGCACCCAGACCATGACCGTCTACAAGCCACTCAAACTGATCGCCTCGGAAGCCGCCAAGCTCTCTGTGCAACTGGCGCGCAACGAAAAGCCGACCTACAGCTCGCAGTACGACAACGGCAACAAGAAGGTCGACACCATCCTGCTGACGCCTACACCGCTCACCAAGGACAACATCGACCTGCTGGAAAAGGACGGTTTCTACACCAAGGCTCAGATCTCGGGGCAATGACCGATCAGGCTCGATTGAACGCCTGAGGACATCTCGCAGGACCGGCTCAAGCCTGTCCTGCGCAGACTTGCGAGATGTCCGTCTGTTGCCAACGTGTGAGTACCTCGTCATGTCCGACTACCTGCTGCAAATGAACGGCATCGTCAAAAGCTTCGACGGCGTCAAGGCTCTGAACGGCATCGACATCAAGGTCCGGGCCGGTGAGTGCGTAGGCCTGTGCGGTGAAAACGGTGCTGGCAAATCCACGCTGATGAAAGTCCTGTCGGCGGTCTATCCCTACGGCACCTGGGAGGGCGAAATCCTCTGGGACGGCCAGCCGCTCAAGGCACAGTCGATCAGTGAAACCGAAGCCGCAGGCATCGTGATCATCCACCAGGAACTGACGCTGGTGCCTGACCTGTCGGTGGCCGAAAACATCTTCATGGGCCACGAACTGACCCTGCGTGGCGGGCGCATGAACTACCCGGCCATGATCCATCGGGCCGAAGCGCTGATGCGTGAACTCAAGGTGCCGGACATGAACGTGGCGTTGCCGGTTTCACAATACGGCGGCGGCTATCAGCAACTGGTGGAAATCGCCAAGGCGCTGAACAAACAGGCGCGGCTGCTGATCCTCGACGAGCCCTCCTCGGCCCTGACCCGCTCGGAAATCGAGGTGTTGCTGGACATCATCCGCGACCTCAAGGCCAAAGGCGTGGCGTGCGTCTATATCTCCCACAAGCTCGATGAAGTCGCTGCGGTATGCGACACCATTTCGGTGATTCGCGATGGCAAACACATTGCCACCACCGCGATGGCGGACATGGACATCCCGAAAATCATCACCCAGATGGTCGGCCGGGAAATGAGCAACCTCTACCCCACCGAGCCCCACGACGTGGGCGAAGTCATGTTCGAGGCACGTCACTTCACCTGCTACGACGTCGACAACCCGAAGCGCAAACGCGTCGACGACATCTCATTCGTGCTCAGGCGCGGCGAAATCCTGGGCATCGCCGGGCTGGTCGGTGCCGGGCGTACGGAACTGGTGTCGGCGCTGTTCGGTGCCTACCCCGGTCGCTACGAAGGCGGAGTCTGGCTGGAAGGCCGTCAGATCGACACGCGCACGCCGCTCAAGTCAATCCGTGCCGGGCTGTGCATGGTCCCGGAGGACCGTAAACGTCAGGGCATCATTCCGGATCTGGGCGTGGGCCAGAACATCACCCTCGCTGTACTGGACAGCTACTCGAAAATGACCCGCATTGATGCGGAAGCCGAACTGGAGAGCATCGACCGGGAAATCTCGCGCATGCACCTCAAGACCGCGAGCCCGTTCCTGCCGATCACCAGCCTGTCTGGCGGCAATCAGCAGAAGGCGGTGCTGGCCAAAATGCTGCTGACCCAACCGCGTGTGCTGATTCTCGATGAGCCCACGCGCGGCGTCGATGTTGGCGCCAAGTACGAAATCTACAAACTGATGGGCGCGCTGGCGGCCGCTGGCGTGTCGATCATCATGGTGTCTTCGGAACTGGCCGAGGTGCTGGGCGTTTCCGACCGCGTACTGGTGATCGGCGAAGGGCAGTTGCGGGGTGACTTCATCAATCAGGACCTCACCCAGGAACAAGTGCTCGCCGCCGCGCTCAGCCATCCCGATGGCCATAACAATAATGATCGGAAGACCGCGTAGATGAATCAGGTCAAACAGCTTTTCTCACGCTACAAAATGCTCGCACTGGTCATCGCCGTGGCGATCATCTGGCTGTTCTTCAGCTGGCAGACCGAAGGCGGCTTCCTGACTCCGCGCAACCTGTCCAACCTGCTGCGGCAAATGTCGATTACCGGCATCCTCGCCTGCGGCATGGTGCTGGTGATCATCAGCGGCGAGATCGACCTGTCGGTGGGCTCGTTGCTCGGTCTGCTGGGCGGGCTGGCGGCGATTCTTGACGTGATCTACCACATTCCTCTACTCGCCAATCTGAGTATCGTCGCCCTGTGCGGGCTGATGATCGGCCTGGCCAACGGCTACATGACCGCCTACCTGCGCATTCCCTCGTTTATCGTCGGCCTGGGCGGCATGCTGGCGTTCCGCGGCATTCTGCTGGGCATCACTGGCGGCACGACTATCGCGCCTGTGTCACCGGAACTGGTCTACGTCGGCCAGGGCTACCTGCCCCACTCGGTGGGCACCGGCCTGGGCATCGTACTCTTCGCCCTGACCCTGTTCCTGACCTGGCGACAACGCCACAACCGCGCGCTTCATGGTCTGGCTGCACATTCCATGGTTCGTGATGCGACCCGCGTCGTGCTGATTGGCGCGGTGCTGGGAGGCTTCGTATACACCCTTAACAGCTACGATGGCATCCCGGTGCCCGTGCTGCTCCTGCTGGTGCTGCTGGGTGTATTCAGCTACGTGACCAGCCAGACCGTGTTCGGCCGCCGCGTCTACTCGGTGGGCAGCAACATGGAAGCCACCCGCCTGTCCGGCATCAACGTACAGGCCGTCAAACTGTGGATCTTCGGCATCATGGGCGTCATGTGCGCCCTCGCCGGCATGGTCAACACCGCCCGCCTGGCCGCAGGCTCACCCTCCGCAGGCAACATGGGCGAACTCGACGCCATCGCCGCCTGCTTCATTGGCGGCACCTCCATGCGCGGCGGCTCCGGCACGGTTTACGGCGCGTTGCTGGGTGCGTTGGTAATCACCAGCCTGGATAACGGCATGTCCATGCTGGACGTGGACAGTTACTGGCAGATGATTGTGAAGGGCAGCATTCTGGTGTTGGCGGTGTGGGTAGATGTGAGTACGCGGACGGGGCGGCGTTGAGGGGCTAGTGCTCGCTCAGCCAGCAACTCAAAGACATCGCGGGCGCTCTGCGGAACGCCCAGGCCTTCTCGTCGGACAAGGTGCTGCCCCATGACGAGCGCCGCTCAGGGATACTTAACGCCCCTTTCCCCCGAAAAACCTCATTGGGTACAAAAGGTGGTAAGCCATTCCTGGCACCCTGCCGACATTGGACCCTCACCTCATAACCCTGCGCAATAACCCCTCCACCAACAGCGTGTATACGAATAAAAATATTTTCTCATCGCATTTGCACGCCTAAAAAACCTGATCTATAACTTGACTGCCTGACAGTAATGGCAAATGGACACTACGCGTGTCATTCCAAAAACATACGTTTTATATGGAGATGTATCGTATGGCGACTGAACAATTTAGCTTGGGCGGCTGGAGCCCTTATCGCGAACTGACACCAAAAGATCAGGAAATCTTCAACGAAGCACTGGCCGGACTATTGGGCGTAAACTACACACCTAATCTGGTTTCGACTCAGGTCGTCAATGGCACCAACTACCGCTATCAGGCGAATGCAACAGTGCCTGGCCCGACGCCATACACCTGGCAGGCTATCGTGGAAATCTACGCACCTATCAATGGTGATCCACACCTCGTACAGATCATCAAGGTCTAACTACGTATCAAAACTTTCGGGGCATGCAAGAGCTGCAAGCCCCGAAGGCTTATCTCAATTCTCCACTATGCAAGCAGACTGCTGGGCACTCTGAAGAGGCACTTACGCAGCACGTTTACAGACGTGTTGGTGAGGTCGTAAATCCCACCAAATAGTAATGACGCGGAAATGATCTTTATTTCAGACAATAAAAAACCCGTAGCTGAATCAGCTACGGGTTTTTATTTGTATGGCGGAGAGATAGGGATTCGAACCCTAGGTACCGGTGAAGGTACAACGGATTTCGAATCCGTCCCATTCGGCCACTCTGGCATCTCTCCAACGGCGCGCATCATAACAGCATCGAAGCGTAACGCGAAGCCCTTAGGCTAATTTTTTTCGTGCTATCAAACGCTTGCGTCGTTTTTTTTGCTTAAAGCGGTACGCCAAGACGGTTGGCGACTTCTTCGTAGGCTTCGATGACGTCACCCAGGCCCTGACGGAAGCGGTCCTTGTCCATCTTTTTGCGGGTGTCTTTGTCCCACAGGCGGCAGCCGTCGGGGCTGAATTCGTCGCCCAGGACGATTTCGCCGTGGAATACGCCGAATTCAAGCTTGAAGTCGACCAGCAGCAGGCCAGCGTCGTCGAACAGTTTGCTCAGGACTTCGTTGACCTTGAGCGACAGCTCTTTCATGCGGACCAGTTGCTCGGCGGTACCCCAACCGAAAGCCACGACGTGGGATTCGTTGATGAACGGGTCGCCCTTGGCGTCGTCCTTGAGGAACAGCTCGAAGGTGTAAGGGTTGAGCTTGGTGCCCTCTTCGATGCCCAGGCGTTTGACCAGGCTGCCAGCAGCGTAGTTACGCACGACGCACTCGACCGGGATCATGTCCAGCTTCTTGACCAGGCACTCGTTGTCACCCAGCAGCTTGTCGAATTGGGTAGGAACGCCCGCTTCTTCCAGCTTCTGCATGATGAAGGCGTTGAACTTGTTGTTAACCATGCCTTTGCGGTCCAGCTGTTCGATGCGCTTGCCGTCGAACGCCGAGGTGTCGTTACGGAACAGCAGGATCAAGCGGTCAGCGTCGTCGGTCTTGTAAACCGATTTGGCTTTGCCGCGGTAGAGTTCTTCACGTTTTTCCATGATGGGCTCCGCTTGCTAAGTAGTTGGGCTAGGCGATGTGTCGCCAGTCGAGCCCTGAATCTTGATCGGCCAATTGTAGCCAGTCCGGGTCGCACCCGAGGGTGTCGACAAAACATTGCCGGGCCAGATGCGGCAGGTTGTTCTTGCTGCTGAGATGAGCCAGCACAAGGTGCTGCAAGCTCTGCCATCCCAGTTCGCTCACCAGGTTTGCGGCCTGATGGTTGTTCAAGTGTCCAGTTTCACAGCCTACGCGCTGCTTGAGAAAGACCGGGTAATGGCCTCGGGCAAGCATGTCGCGGCAGTGGTTCGCTTCGATCATCAAGGCATCCAGGCCGTGATAACGCTGCAGCACGTTCGGGCAATAGGACCCAAGGTCGGTCAACAGACCAAAACGGCGTCGACCGTCATTGAAAACGAATTGCGTGGGTTCGAGTGCATCATGCGAGACGGACACCACATCGATGTCCAGCGCGCCGACCTGCAATCGCTCGCCACCGGCCAGCAAACCCGCTGCCTCCACAGGCTTGCGCATCCCGCGCAAGGTACCGCCGCTGAGGTAGACCGGCAGATTGTAGCGCCGAGACAGCAAACCCACGCCATGCACATGATCGGCATGTTCGTGGGTTACCAGAATCGCGCTCAACTGTTCGGCGGCGACGCCCAGACGAGCCAGGCGTCGCTCGGTTTCCCGCAGGGAGAAACCGCAATCGACCAACACGTACGTATCGTTGCTTGCGACCAGCGTGCCGTTGCCACGGCTGCCGCTGCCCAGAACCGCGAAGCGCACTTAACCCAGGTTGTCTTGAATAACGCTCAATACGCGGCGAGCAACATCGGCTGGCGCGACAGTATTGATGTTCTTCTCGACAGTGACCTGAACGTTGTCACCCACTTTGCTCAGGCGAACCTGATAGCGCTCGGCGCGGGCGTCGATCTCTTCCTTGCTCTGCTTGCTACCAAACATACGGCCGAAGAAACCAGGCTCGTTTTCAGGCGTCTTGGCCTTTTCGGCGAGGTTGATGTAATACAGGCCCAGGCTGCGGTTGATGTCTTCTACGCGCCAGTCACCCTGATCCAGCGCACGACCGACACTCGACCAGGCACGGTCCAGGTCGGCACCCAGGTTCAGCACCGGGTTGCCGCTGCCGTCTTCGCTCAGGGCTACACGGCTCGGGGTGTCGTAGTCACGTGCGGCCAGCAGGGAGACCGAACCGCCTTTCTCGGCGTTGCGGCTCATGCTGGCCAGCAGGTCGTCGGTCAAGGCTGCATCCAGCCCCAGGTTAGTGGTGCGCGACGGGAACGCCACGTCGGCCGTGCTGCCAGCAGGACGCTCGACGCTGACCACATAGACTTCACTGGTGTTGCGCTGCACGCCCGGCTCGATGCGAACCCGCACGCGAGTCTCGGAGTCAGCTGCGACGCCGCTGGCGGTCAGACGCTTGGCCACCGAAGCGGACAGTTCGTCGAGACGCTGCCAAGAGGAGCTGAATTCGCCAGTCTGCGGACGCTCTTCAGCGATGCGGAAACCGTTGTCTTCAAAGTACTGGTGCGCAACCGGCCAGACTTCGGCAGGCTGGCGTTGGGCCAGGATCCAGCGAGCGTCACCGCTCTTCTGCAGGCTGTAGTCGCTCGACTCGGACGTCGTGGCCAACGGCAGTGGGCGGGGAACGATGTACTCACCGTCCTTCTGCGTGCTGTCGGCAACGTTGCGTGGAATCGGCAGCAGCGGGTCCAGGCGCTTCACGCCAGAGACGTCGGCAGGCACCTGCATCGGTGCGGTCTGGGACGCTTGAAGGTAATCGCTGCCGCGATCACGGAAGTAACCATCTTCACCAAACAGCCAACCGCAACCGCTGGTGCTGGAGATAATCAAGGCAAGTGCGGAAAGTCCGGCCAATCGCTTCATTGCGTAGTACTTCCTCAATTAAACCAGGACGCCGGACTGGCGCATGGCCTGTCGCAGCGGTTCGTGGCAGGCTTCGCTGAGCCAGGTGAGCGGCAGACGGATACCGTCCGGCATCAGACCCATTTCATGCAACGCCCACTTCACGGGGATAGGGTTGGATTCGATGAACAGTGTGTTGTTGAGCGGCATGAGCTTCTCATGGATCGCCCGTGCAGCAGCGGCATCGCCACGCATGGCCGCAGCGCAGAGATCGCTCATGGCGCGCGGGGCAACGTTGGCGGTCACGGAGATATTGCCTTTGCCACCGAGCAGCATCAGCTCGACGGCAGTGGCGTCATCGCCGGAATACACCAGGAAATCGCTGCTGACGCCCGCCAGGATGTCACGGGCGCGCTGCAGATTGCCGGTGGCTTCCTTGATACCGATGATGTTCTTCACGACAGACAGGCGCACGACGGTCTCTGGCAGCATGTCGCAGGCGGTACGGCCCGGCACGTTGTAGAGAATCTGCGGGATGTCGACCGCGTTGGCAATGTGGCTGAAGTGCTGGAACAGGCCTTCCTGAGTCGGCTTGTTGTAGTAAGGCGTCACCAGCAGGCACGCGTCGGCGCCTGCAGTCTTGGCGTTGGTGGTCAGTTCGACCGCTTCACGCGTCGAATTGGCGCCCGTGCCCGCAATCACCGGAATACGACCTGCCACTTGATCGACCACGCGACGGATGACTTCGATGTGTTCGTTCACATCGAGCGTCGCCGACTCGCCTGTCGTGCCGACGGCAACAATGGCGTTGGTGCCCTCTTGCAAGTGGAAGTCCACCAGTTTGCTCAGGCTGTCCCAGTCCAGACGACCTTGTGCATCCATGGGTGTGACCAGTGCCACCATACTGCCCGCAATCATGCAACCGCTCCTGCCGGAAAAAGAGAGCCGTAATGGTACTGGCGCTATCATCCTTGTACAAGCGAAGTACCGCGCTCTGAGCATTCCCCTGAGCGATGGTTTTCGCTACCCTTCGTCCTTTGATCGGTACTGGTCACCTGCGCACCTCGCTCAATCGGTCGAATTTGTCGCCAGAAGCCCTGCCCCAGCGCATTCCAGCCCAGCCATGGTTCTGCCATGCAGGCAAGGCGTGCCGGGGCCAAGGTCGGCATCCGGCGCTCTCGATTGTCGAAAAAGCCCCGCAAGACCGAAAAAGTACCGACCGCTCATCGTCTAGGAATGCTGCATGTCGTCCACCCCCACAGTTCGCGAACAATTCCTTGTCATCAGTGCCCTTGGCGCAAACCCCATGGAGCTGACCAACGTCCTGTGCCGAGCCAGCCATGAAAATCGCTGCTCGGTGGTTACCTCGCGCCTGACCCGCCACGGCGAGTGCAGCGCACTGATCCTTCAGGTGTCCGGCAGTTGGGACGCCCTGGCGCGTCTCGAAACCGGCCTGCCGGGCCTGGCCAAGAAGCACGCGTTCACGATCAGTGTCGTGCGCAGTGCCACGCTTGAAAACCGCCCCGAAGCCTTGCCCTACGTGGCGTACGTCAGTTCGGCGTATCGCCCGGACATCATCAATGAGCTGTGCCAGTTCTTCATCGACCATAACGTCGAACTGGAGAATCTGATCTGCGACACCTATCAGGCGCCGCAGACAGGCGGCACCATGCTCAATGCCACGTTCACCGTCACGCTGCCTGCCGGTACGCAAATCAGCTGGCTGCGCGATCAGTTCCTCGATTTTGCCGATGCACTGAACCTGGACGCGCTGATCGAACCCTGGCGCCCACAAGCCCCGATGTAAGGAATCCTCATGGCCGTTGCAGTCAATCAACCTGTTTCCGATTTCCAGGCAGCCGCCACCAGCGGCGTGACCGTCACCCTGTCCGAGCTCAAGGGCCGGCAAGTGGTGATTTATTTCTATCCAAAAGACAACACGCCGGGGTGCACCACCCAGGGCCAGGACTTCCGCGATCACATCGCGAATTTTCAGGCAGCCAACACCGTGGTGCTGGGTGTGTCCCGTGACAGCCTGAAGACGCACGAGAACTTCAAGGCCAAGCAATCGTTCCCGTTCGAGCTGATTTCGGACAAGGACGAAGCGGTCTGCCAGTTGTTCGATGTGATCAAGCTCAAGAAGCTGTATGGCAAGGAATACATGGGCGTTGATCGCAGCACCTTCCTGATCGACAAGGAATGTGTGCTGCGTCAGGAGTGGCGTGGCGTGAAAGTGCCCGGTCATGTGGCCGAAGTGCTGGCCCAGGCAGAAGCCTTGAACAAGGCGTGATGTGGTAAATCGCTGCGGCGCGCAACGCACCGCAGCGATGTTTCGCTAACGCTACAACAATGGCGCGACGGTTGGCTCGTTTCGCGGCCAGGCATCGATGACGGCCTTGAACAGGGTCGCCAGCGGAATCGCGAAGAAAATCCCCCAGAACCCCCACAACCCACCGAACAGCAGCACCGCGCAGATAATCGCGACGGGATGCAGATTGACGGCCTCGGAAAACAGCAACGGCACCAGCACGTTGCCATCCAGCGCCTGAATGATGCCGTGCACCATCATCAGGTAAATGAACTGGTCGCCCCAGCCCCACTGAAACAAACCGATCAGCGCGACGGGCACCGTCACCACCACTGCGCCGACATACGGCACCACCACCGAAATGCCGACCAGCATCGCCAGCAGCGCCGCGTAATTGAGCCCCAACGCAACGAACGCGATATAGGTCACGCCACCACAGATGAAGATCTCGATGACCTTGCCCCTGATGTAGTTGGCGATCTGGCGATTCATTTCCTCCGAAACACGGTTCAGCAACGCTCGCTCGCGGGGCAGATAACCTCTCACCCAGCGACCGATTATGCGGCGGTCCTTGAGGAAAAAGAACACCAGAATCGGCACCAGCACCAGATAGATCATCAGGTTGACCAGCAGCGGCAGGCTCGACAGGGAAAAGGTCAGCGCCAACTGCCCGAACTTTCCGATCTCGCCGCGTGCCACTTCAATGGCCTGCAACACCTGCTCGTCGGACACCAGATGCGGGTAACGCTCCGGCAGCAACAGCAACAAGGATTGCCACTTGGCGAGCATGCCCGGCAGTTCGTTGAACAGCGTGATCAGTTGATGCCAGAGCAAAGGCACCAGCACCAGCAGAAACACCAGTAATGCGCTTATGAACAGCGCAAAGACGAACGCGACCGCGCCCACCTCGGGAATGCGAAAACGCTCCAGAAAATTGACCACGCCTTGCATCAGAAACGCCAGGACCAGGCCGGCGAGAACCGGCGCCAGCATTCCACCCAGCGTGAGCACCAGGGTAAACGCCAGAAACAACAGGACTGCCAGCACAACGGCTTCTTCATCAGAGAAGTAGCGTTGCACCCAGCCGCGAAGCACATTGAACATCAAACATCCTTTTCGAAAAGATATCGCGGCGACCCGTCAGGCCTTACGTAGCCAGTAACGGTAGATCCCCGCCTCCACTTCCTCATGCACCAGTTCATGGCCCGCCAGTCTGGCAAAGGTTCGGAAATCACGCTGAGAACCTGCATCGGTTGCCATGACTTTCAGCACGGCACCGCTGGCCAGACGATTGAGCTCCATCTTGGCCTTGAGCAACGGCAACGGGCAGTTGAGCCCACACGCATCAAGCTCGGCGTCACACGCCTCGGGGCGCGTTACTGGGTCAGACATCGTTTCTCTCCTGGCAGACACATCGAATTACAAAGCAGGCCGCAAAAGAAGTCGCCGGCCAGCCAGCAAGAATACCTCACTCTGGTCAGCACGCCATTTAGCCAGCTACAGTACAGGCTCTTAAGAAAAGAGCTTCGTGCATGAATTTTTTGCGTCCTACACTGCTCACGCTCGCCTGCCTGTTTGCCGTGCCGGGCATGGCCGATGACCTGCCATCCCTGGGCGACTCCAGTTCTTCCATCGTCTCGCCCGAACAGGAGCACAAGCTGGGGCGCGCCTGGCTGGGCCTGTTGCGAGGTCAGGTCAGCCAGCTCTCGGATCCGCAGCTCAAGGATTACGTCGAGACGTCGGTCTATCGTCTGGCTGAAACCAGTCAGGTGCAGGACAGACGTCTTGAATTCATTCTGATCAACAGCCCACAGTTGAACGCCTTCGCTGCACCGGGCGGGATCATCGGCGTCAACGGCGGGCTGTTTCTCAACGCCCAGACTGAAGGCGAATACGCTTCGGTGCTCGCCCACGAACTCGCTCACTTGTCGCAACGCCACTTCGCCCGTGGCATCGAAGCGCAGCAGCGCATGCAGGTGCCGGTCATGGCCGCCATGCTGGCGGGTATCGTGATGGCGGCTGCCGGTGCCGGTGACGCTGGCATCGCCGCCATTGCAGGCTCTCAGGCCGCCGCCATTCAGGAACAGCGTCGCTTCTCACGCCAGAACGAGCAGGAGGCTGACCGCATCGGCATCCTGAACCTGGAAAAAGCCGGCTACGACCCACGCAACATGCCGACCATGTTCGAGCGCCTGATGCGCCAGTATCGATTCGATGCACGGCCGCCAGAGTTCCTGCTGACTCACCCGGTCAGCGAATCGCGGATTGCCGACACCCGCAACCGCGCCGAACAGGCCAAACCGGGCGGCAAGGAAGACAGTGTCCTCTATCAACTGATGCGGGCACGCGTTGCGCTCATCTACGAAGAAACACCCGGCATCGCCGCCAAGCGCTTCCGTGCGCAACTGGTGGAAAACCCGAAATCCGACGCGGCACGCTACGGCCTTGCCATTGCACAGATCAAAGGCGGCCAGCTCAATGAGGCCCGTGAGAGCCTGAAGCCGCTGCTGGAAAAAGCACCGAACGACATCACCTACAACCTGACGCAGATCGACCTGGACATCACCAACAATCGCCTCGCCGATGCGCAGCAACGGGTTGAGCGCATGCTCACGCTGTACCCGAACAACTACCCGCTCAATGATGTGCGCATCGACGTGCTGCTCAAACAGAACCGCACTGCCGAGGCGGAGAAAGGCCTTGAGGCGTTGCTGAAGACGCGTCCCGATGATCCTGACATCTGGTACGTCGTGGCAGAGACCCGCGGCCTCAATGGCAACACAGTCGGCCTGCACCAGGCTCGGGCTGAATACTTCGCGCTAGTGGGTGATTTCCGCCAGGCCATTCAGCAACTGGACTTCGCCAAACGGCGCGCGAGCAATAACTTCCAGCTGGCGTCACGCATCGACGCACGGCAGAAGGATCTGATCGAGCAGGAGCGGATGGTCAAGGACATGATGAACTGACAGCGCTTGAGTCATCCGCTCTGAAAACAGAAAGCCCGACATCTGAGTCGGGCTTTTCGTTTGCGCCAGTCAACGCCTGTCAGGCATTGCCCGCTTGCCGTATACGCGCTGCCTGAGTGAAGTCCAGCATGCGCTGCAAGGGGCGGATAGCATTAGGGATCAGCGCCGGATCGACGAAGATCTCGTTGGAGCCCTCTCGCAGACACTGCAAGGTGCGCTCAAGCGTGTTCATCGCCATCCACGGGCAATGCGCGCAACTGCGGCAGGCCGCGCCATTTCCGGCTGTCGGGGCTTCGATGAAGATCTTGTCCGGGCACACCTGCTGCATCTTGTAGAAAATGCCGCGATCGGTAGCCACGATGAAGGTCTTGTTCGGCAACCTTTGCGCGGCCGCGATCATCTGGCTGGTCGAACCCACAACGTCGGCCAGCTCAATGACAGCTTCCGGCGACTCCGGGTGAACCAGAATCGCAGCTTCGGGATACAACGCCTTCATGTCCTCAAGCTGCTTGGATTTGAACTCCTCGTGGACGATGCATGCGCCGTCCCACAACAGCATGTCGGCACCGGTTTCACGCTGGATGTAGCGACCCAGGTGCTTGTCCGGCGCCCAGATGATCTTTTCGCCGTTGTCCATCAGGCTTTCGACGATCTCCAGTGCGCAACCTGAGGTCACCACCCAGTCAGCCCGGGCTTTGACAGCCGCCGAGGTATTGGCATAAACAACGACCGTTCGCTCTGGATGCTGATCACAGAACGCCGAGAATTCGTCCACCGGACAGCCCACATCCAGCGAACAGGTCGCTTCCAGGGTCGGCATGAAGACGCGTTTTTCCGGGTTGAGGATCTTGGCCGTCTCGCCCATGAAACGCACACCCGCCACCAGTACGGTGCTGGCAGCGTGATTGTTGCTGAAGCGCGCCATTTCCAGTGAATCAGCCACGCAGCCGCCTGTTTCCTCGGCCAACGCTTGAATCACAGGGTCGCAGTAATAGTGAGCGACCAGCACCGCGTCCTGCTTCTTGAGCTCGGCTGCGATCTCGGCGCGATAATGCGCCTGTTCTGCTGGACTCAACGCCTTGGGCTGCTTGGCATCGAGATGCGCTTGTACCAGAAAGCGTTCGGAAATCTGTGTCATGTTCGCGGGACCTGAAGGCGCTTGAGCGCGAAAGGCAAGTTTACACCCGAAAGACAGGCATTAAATAATGCCGAAACGCTCAGTGTGCTGAGACCTTCCGGCCTGTATGCAGGCGTCTGTCCTGCATGTGAAGCGTGGCCGATTCTAGCTATAAAAAACTGATTTCACAGTAGTTTTTAAGTCGGCCCGAACAATGAGAATGACGCTTGGCCTAAAAGACAACAGGCCGGTAATCGGCACTAAAACAAATGTCTAGTGACGTGGCAGAACGGCGTTGCAGTTACCCGTAATACGCTCACCTGAAAATGCCTTGCGAACAAAGGTTACCGAATCGACCAGCGAGCCATTGACCGCTCCGGAATGATCCAGTTCAGGGTAAAGATGCCACTCGACTCGACTGCCTGCTTTACAGGCATCAGCGACCAACGCCGTCTGCTGCGCAACAGAAACATCGCGATCCTGACCGCCCGTCCCGATAAACACTGGAATATCTGACTTCAACGTCGGATAGGCTGACGCGGCATTTATCCTGTCGAGCACAGGCGTTGGTGATTGCCTGAAACTGTTGTCGAAGGTGAGCTGATCCGCAATTACTTGCTGTTCGATGGCGTGCAGGCAGGCACGTTGACTGAGTTGGAATGCGGGAATTGCCCGCTCGCTCAAATAGTCGCTGGGCACAAAGGATGGATCGAGCAGCGCGCCGGTACTCAATCTCAACAAGTTGTATGAAAACGTCGAAGGCGTTGATCCGCCTGGCGTGCCCGATCGTTTTCTTACTCCAGCGTAAGGTGTGCCTGTGGCAACCACACCCACAATGTCCAGATCAGGCGCATAGATTCGGGCATAGACCGCCGTAGCAAAAGCCGCTCGTCCGCCTTGGGACTGACCCAACACGACCACCCGCTTTGAAAGATCGAAACCACCGCTCATCACCGCTCGAACGCTGTCGAGGATGTTATACGCAAGCGGTCGGGTGAGCCCATAGGGATGGAGCCCGGGCGTTCCAAGCCCCTGATAATCGGTTGCCACCACTGCGTAACCGAGTGCAAGCCAGTGATTCAGGTAGCGGGTATCGCGCGGGCTGCGTCCTGCGAACGATGGCGCGCAGATGTCGGCGCTGCCCACCGTGCCGTGCGCCCAGGCCATCAGCGGCCAGCCACCCGGTGGCGGACTGCCTTGAGGAATGAACAGCGCGCCGGAAACAATGTCCCTTTTACGGCCCTCAATGCCATCCGTTGAGGTGTACAGAAAGCGGATGTTTCTGGACGCACCACCAAGACTCCGGGATACCGCCATTGGCTCGGATCGCAGCAGTTTCCCCGGCATTGCCGGCACGCTGTCGGTCCAGATGTAAAAGTCCGGTACCCCGCCATCGCCGATCGGGTAAGCATGGGTGGTACTGCTGCACCCGCCTTGCAGGGTCATCAGCAACACACACATTCCACTCATAAAGCGGCGGACTGACTCAGACAGTGGGCACATTTTCGCCTCTCATGATGTTCAAGACCGGACTGTCTTCCCTCAGAGACTCAACAACTCCGTCACCGGCAATCGATTGGTGGTTTTCATTTCGCGCAGTGAAAGATTCGAGCGAATACTTGATACCCCCGGAAGCTTTCTCAGCACACGCTCAACGAATCGGCTGTAGCTGTCCAGGTCCCTGGCGACAACCTGCAGTAAAAAGTCAGCCTCGCCCGTGGTGTTATGACAGCTGAGCACCTGAGGCGCCATCTCGATAAGCTTTTCGAACCGGGCAGTCGCCTCTTCACTGTGATCGGTACAGGAAATCTGCACGAACGCCATGACACCAAGCCCCAACTTCTTTCGATCCAGAATGGCCTGATACCCCTGGATGATTCCACGCTCTTCCAGTCGTTTTTGCTTTCGCCAGCACGAGGCTTCGCTCAGGGAAAGTGTCTCCGCCAGCTTGACGTTGGACAACCGACCGTCTCTTTGCAAACGATCGGCAATTGAAACATCAACTTTGTCCAGCACTTCATTCATGGGAGAACCTTTCTTTATTATCGATTTTATTGAAAGTTAATTTCACACCTCACTTATTGTCAATTGCAGTCTGAAAAGTCATTTCAGCGCTTTTATCCATAATAGGGTGCGGCAAGCAGATCGATTTCATCGCCGAATCGAACCCGCACCGAAAGGCAGGAATAACTACTCAAACACAGGTCGCTTTCATGAAAGCCATAGTCTACGAAGCCTTCTCGACACCGCCGCGCATGATGAGCGTGGATGATCCAACCCCTGAGCGCCATGGCGTTGTGATTCAGGTACAAGGTACAGGCGTCTGCCGCAGCGACTGGCATGGCTGGAAAGGCCATGACCCGGACATCCAGTTGCCGCATATCCCGGGGCATGAACTTGCAGGCATCGTGGCCGAGGTAGGTCATGAGGTCACAAAATGGAAAGTGGGTGATCGTGTGACTGTTCCGTTCGTGGGTGGCTGCGGTGCCTGCCCTGAATGCAACAGCGGCAATCAACAGGTCTGCCACACTCAGTTTCAACCTGGCTTCACTCACTGGGGGTCGTTTGCCGAATACGTCGGAATCCATCGCGCAGACCTGAATCTGGTGGCGCTGCCTGAAAGCATGGACTTCGCCACGGCCGCCAGCCTGGGATGCCGCTTCGTGACGTCGTTTCGCGCCGTGGTTGACCAAGGCAAAGTCTCTGCAGGTCAGTGGGTGGCTGTCCATGGTTGCGGCGGTGTAGGCCTGTCGGCCGTCATGATCGCTCAAGCCCTCGGCGCAAACGTCATCGCCATCGACATCTCGGACGACAAACTGGAACTCGCCCGCACGCTCGGCGCAGTTGCGACGGTGAATGCAAATCAGGTGGCAGACGTCACGGAGGCCGTTCTGGAAATAACACAGGGCGGTGCCCATGTTTCGATTGATGCGTTGGGCCACCCCACCACATGTTTCAATTCCATCAATAACCTGCGCCGTCGCGGCAAACATATCCAGGTCGGGCTGATGCTCGCCGACCAGGCAACGCCAGCGATCCCGATGAGTAAAGTCATTGGCTATGAACTTGAAATCTACGGCAGTCACGGCATGCAGGCGCATCGGTATGACGCCATGATGGCGATGATCACGTCGGGGAAGTTGAGCCCGGAGAAGCTCATCGGCAAAACCATCAGCCTTGAGCAATCCATTGATGCACTGGTGAACATGGACCAGTTTGAAACGGCAGGTGTAACTGTCGTGACGCAGTTCTAAGCCATGATGACTGCGCGGGCGTACCGACCATGACAAGAAACACAGGATCAACGTGGCCAGTCGCTTCGCCAGTGATACAGGCCAGAGTCTGCCTATCGAACCTTAATGTTCTTTCTATTAGAAATCTTCGTGAAGAGGGCTAATCTGGAGGGGCATCGGCGAAAGCCGTGCGATGTCACCCTGATAAGGAGATAAGAATGAGCTCAAGCCTGTTTTGCACGTTGTGGGCTCGCCTCGCGGCAATCTGATCATCGCTGTGCGGCGTATAAAGAGCCGGCCTGATCGCTGATCGGGCGGCCGTTATGAATCCTGTGCTATTGAGTTCCGTCACTGCTGTCTGAAGTCCGAGTGGACTGGGCGGCCGGATGCAATGACAAAAAAGGTGTATCAAGCATGTCAACTGAATCGAAATGCCCCTTCAACCACGCTGCTGGCGGCGGCACCACCAACCGTGACTGGTGGCCCAAGCAGCTGAATCTGAAGATTCTGCATCAGCATTCCACGCTCTCGGACCCGATGGGCGAGAGTTTCGACTATGCCAAAGAGTTCAAGAGCCTTGATTTCGAAGCGGTCAAACAGGACCTGCGCGATGTCATGACCCAATCTCAGGACTGGTGGCCAGCAGACTTTGGTCATTACGGTCCGCTGTTCATTCGCATGGCCTGGCACAGCGCCGGGACGTATCGTACAGGCGACGGTCGTGGCGGCGCGGGTGCCGGTCAGCAGCGTTTTGCACCACTCAACAGCTGGCCCGACAACGTCAGCCTGGACAAGGCACGTCGCTTGATCTGGCCGGTCAAGCAGAAATACGGCCGCAAGATATCCTGGGCTGACCTGATCGTGCTGACCGGTAACGTCGCGCTGGAGTCCATGGGCTTCAAGACGTTCGGTTTCTCCGGTGGTCGCCCGGATGTATGGGAACCGGAAGAAGACGTGTACTGGGGCTCTGAGACCACCTGGCTGGGCGGCGAAGAGCGCTATGGCGCGCAGAAGAAAATGCAGCAGCCTGGCGACGGTACGCTGGTCGCCGAGCCGGAGAATCACTCGAACGAAGAAAGCCGCACGTCGAGCGGTGAGCGCAATCTGGAAAACCCGCTCGCTGCGGTGCAGATGGGCTTGATTTACGTCAACCCGGAAGGGCCTGAAGGTGTTCCGGACCCGGTTGCCTCGGCGAAGGATATTCGTGAAACCTTCGGTCGCATGGCGATGAACGATGAAGAGACCGTGGCGCTGATCGCCGGTGGTCACGCGTTCGGCAAGACACACGGCGCGGGCCCTGCCGACAACGTCGGTCCAGAACCTGAAGCGGCAGGTCTGGAAGAACAAGGGTTCGGCTGGAGCAACAAATTCGGCAGCGGCAAGGGTGCCGACACCATCACCAGCGGCCTGGAAGTGACCTGGACTTCTACTCCGACAAAGTGGAGCAATGAGTACCTCGAAAACCTGTTCGGCTTCGAATGGGAACTGACCAAGAGCCCTGCAGGCGCACACCAATGGACGCCGAAGAACGGCGCAGGCGCTGGCAAGATTCCGGACGCCCACGACTCAAGCAAGCGTCATGCACCGAGCATGCTGACCTCGGACCTGGCACTGCGCTTTGATCCGGCTTACGAGCAGATTTCCCGACGCTTCCTGGCCAACCCCGATCAACTGGCTGACGCGTTTGCCCGCGCCTGGTTCAAGCTGACTCACCGTGACATGGGCCCACTGGCCCGCTACCTGGGCCCCGAAACACCGACCGAAGAACTGCTGTGGCAAGACCCGATTCCAAGCGTGGATCACGCCCTCGTGGATGATCAGGACGTAGCCGCGCTCAAGAGCAAGATTCTTGCCTCGGGGCTTTCGGCCTCGCAGCTGGTTTCGACCGCATGGGCGGCAGCGTCCACCTTCCGTGGTTCGGACAAGCGCGGCGGTGCCAACGGCGGGCGTCTGCGCCTCGCGCCGCAGAAGGATTGGGCTGTCAACCAACCTGAGCAACTGGCAGGTGTCTTGAAGACCCTTGAAGGCATTCAAGGCGAGTTCAATGCCGCTCAGTCGAGTGGCAAGAAGGTTTCGCTCGCCGACCTGATCGTCCTCGCCGGTAGTGCAGGTGTCGAGCAGGCTGCAAAAAATGCAGGCCAGCACGTCACAGTTCCTTTCACTCCGGGCCGCGCAGATGCGTCCCAGGAACAGACGGATGTTGAATCGTTCAGCTTCCTTGAGCCGATCGCTGATGGTTTCCGCAACTACCAGAAGGCACATTACAAAGTCTCTGCCGAATCGTTGCTGGTCGACAAAGCGCAACTGCTGACCCTGACTGCGCCAGAGATGACCGTGCTGCTGGGCGGACTGCGGGTCCTGAATATTAACGTCGGTGGCAACAAGCACGGCGTGTTCACTGAACAGCCGGGAACCCTGACCAACGATTTCTTCAAGAACCTGCTGGACATGGGCGTTGAGTGGAAAGCGACCTCGGGTGCAAACGACACCTTTGAGGCACGTGACCGCAAGACCGGCGCTGTCAAATGGACCGGCACCCGCGTCGATCTGGTCTTCGGTTCACATGCTCAACTGCGTGCGATTTCCGAGGTTTACGGCAGCGCGGATGCGCAAGAGAAGTTTGTCAAAGACTTCGTGGCAGTCTGGACCAAAGTGATGAACCTGGACCGCTTCGATTTGGCGTGATGCCGTTGGTTTGAAACGTGTTAAAGAACGCCTCCTTCTGTGGAGGCGTTTTTTTGATTATTAATAAGAGCTGATCGCTACGCACGGCCGCTCGCGAATTAAAATCGGCAAGGCAACCATGACTTTTACAACCCGCCACTGTTCACTTAATGAGTTTTCCCTTTCACGCATCCGTCTCCAACAGACGACTCAACCCGCGCGCTTCCAATGTACTGATCATCACCTCGCTGGCATTGCTCAACAACAGATGGCGCCCAAGGCGATCAGACTCAATCCTGGCCGTAATCAGTAGCTGCACACCCGCAGCGTCTATTTCCACGACATCACACAAGTCGATTTCTATTTCCTTTGCCATAGCGATCACCTCCAGCAACAGCTCGTGTTGGGCATGTGCCGTGATGATCGTCAGGTCTCCTTCCTTGATGACTATGCGCTGCAACAAGCCATCGGCGTTGCACATAATAGAGCCCTCTTCACAAAAGGATCAGGCCATAAACCGTCGCTAACAGATGATGGGGCTGAAACGGCTTGGAGATCCAATGCTTGACACCTGAATTCAGACCTCGCTGATGTGCTGCATCGTCGACCACGGTCGTAAGCATGATAACCGGAGTAAACCTGCAGCCTGGCAAGCACCGGACTTCCTCTAAGAAGGCCATTGCGTCCATAGCGGACATATCCCTATCAATCAGGATCAGATGCGCCTTGTTATTGCTTAGCCAAACCAGAGCGTCATTAGCCTCGCAGCTGTTGATCGCGTCATAACCGCCCCCCTTGAGGGTGATACTCAACATTCGGCTGAGGGAAGACGAATCACTCACTATCAGAAGCGATCGGACCATGGCATGCACTCCAGCGGAACCGGGTAATCCACGTACTGACAGTGATGGTTTGACTTAATGATCAGCCCGAATAAACACAGTGAAATGACCACCATCGACAGCTTCAAAAGCTAAAAGCTTTTCGATCAGCATGGGTGTCAACACCTTACCTTCGTTCAATAACAGCATTCCGTTACTGGCGTTCAGATTACGGTCAAGCACCATACCGGGCAGTAAACGCCGCACATCCAGTGCCTTGACTGAAGGGTCGATAAAGTTTTCCGGCAGATAACGGGTGCACACCTCGATAAATGGCTCAATCAGCCCGGGGTCGTAAAGCCGAGATTTGTTGTGGCGCAGATAGACCAGTGCCTCATCACGGGTGAGGTAGCGATCCAGCACCAGTGCGCATTGCAGCTCCACAAAATCAACTGCCAGCTTCAGGACCCGCGCGCCTAAAGGGATGGCCTGCCCTATGAGGCGATCAGGGAAGCCGCTGCCATCCCAGTGTTCCTGGTGATGGCGGATCAGATGGGTAGCATCCTGTAATGGCTCAAGTGCCATCAACAGCGCTTCACTCTTGCCAGGATAACTTTTGTAGACGTCGGCATGCGTGCGTAACAACAAATCGGCAGAGGCCAGCAACATCGGATCGGTCCAGCCCAGCTTGCCGACATTGTACAAGGCGGCAGCGATAGACAAGTTACGTGTATCCGCTTCGTTGAAATCATGGTGGGCACAGTAAGTGCGCACGACTTCTATGACGCGTTGATTGGTCTGACGCACACGCGGCACGCGCTGATTGGCCAGTAACGAAAATACTTCTGTACTGGTCACGTAGCTGTGTCGCAACTC
The DNA here is from genome assembly GCF_014358015.1 of Pseudomonas triticifolii. Taxonomy (GTDB): domain Bacteria; phylum Pseudomonadota; class Gammaproteobacteria; order Pseudomonadales; family Pseudomonadaceae; genus Aquipseudomonas; species Aquipseudomonas triticifolii. The sequence continues at coordinate 93,643 of NZ_JACONV010000002.1, forward strand.
GTCATACGCCAGATCAAGCATGTCTGCGGTCTGTTGCAACTCCGCCGTGCGCGCCTTGACCCGTTGCTCAAGGTTGTCATTAAGATCAATCAAGGTTTCGTTCTGCTCGCGGATACGTTCCACCAAGCTGTCCCGATCCCGGCGCACGCTCTGCATTTCCAAGGCCTGCTCAAGCGTGAGCCGAAGTTCATCATCATTCCAGGGTTTGCTGATATAGCGAAAAATGTGTCCCTCATTGATAGCCTTGGTGATCATGCTCATGTCGGCATAACCGGTCAGCAGAATATTCATGCACTCAGGATCGCGCTGATACACCTCGCTGAGCAAGGTTGGCCCATCCATGCCCGGCATGCGTGCATCACTGACGATCAGGTCAATATGGTGGAGTTCAAAAAGGCCCAAAGCCTGATCGCCACTGGTCGCCAACAGCAAGTCATAGGGTTTGCCCCGTAGTACGCGACGCAGGCTGTTGAGAATATTCTCTTCGTCATCCACCAACAGAACGGTATAGCGTTTTTCGCTCACAGATACCGTGTCCATGATCATTTTCCTTCTACAGTAGAAGTGGGGGAAACAGTTACCTGGGGTTGGCGCAATGGCAGCCATACACGGAAACAACTGCCCCGCCCCGGCTCACTCTCTACCGTGAGCTTTCCATGGTGTTTGACGACGATGTTGTAGGATAGCGATAAGCCAAGACCCGATCCCATACCAACTGGTTTGGTGGTGAAAAACGGTTCGAATATCCGGTTCTGGATATCAGCCGGGATACCATGGCCGTTATCGGCAACCTCAATGAATACCCCGTCACCCTCGCGACCACTGCTTATGATGATTTCACCGTGGGTATCCACCGCGTGGCTGGCGTTGATGATCAGGTTCAGGAAAACCTGATTGATCTGCGAGCCCATACATTCGATCGGTTCAATGTCGCCGTAGTACTTGATCACCTGCGCCTTAAACTTGATCTCATTCCAGATAACGTTGAGGGTACTGTCCAGCCCCTTGTGCAAATCGGCAAGTTGCCATTCACAGCTATCGACGTGGGAGAACTCGCGCAAGTCCTTGACGATCCGATTGACCCGGTCCAGCCCGTCGGCCGATTCTGCCAACAGATCGTCGATGTCCTGACGCAGAAAGTTGTAGTCGGTCTTGTCGCGAAGCTTCGCAAGCTCAGGGGAATCCTGAGTGCTGCTTTCGTCGCAGGCCCGCTCATAGGCATCAATCAGAGAGAACAGATCCGCAAGGTAACCACGCAGGCTGTTGACGTTGGAAGAAACAAACCCGATCGGATTATTGATCTCGTGAGCCACCCCTGCTGCAAGTTGACCTATCGCGGCCATTTTCTCGGATTGGAGCAACTGCGCCTGAGCCTCCTCAAGGCGTGCGATCAAGCGTGCCTGGGCGCTCTTTTCCGCTTCAAGCAACTCGTTGAGTTGCGCCAACTCCAGCTGCCGGGCAGCCGTGTCGGTCGCATCGCTGATGGCCAGCCCCACTCCCAGGGAGCCGCCATCGGCATCCTGTACCGGGAAGAAGGTGCAGTTCTGATACATGTGCCTGACCGACCCACTGATAGGCCGAGTGCTGTCGAAATTGAAGAGGTGCGGTCGCTGCTGCCAAGACGTAAAAGCGAAATTCTGCAAAGTGAAGACGCTGTTGATCTTTTGCCGAGTCCAACGCTCCGGCAGCTCCGGGAACGCTTCAAACAGTGTGTGCCCGAGCAAGGACTCAGCCGGGCGCCCGCTGTTGATGGACATAAAGTGGTTGGAGAACAGTACTTTGTACTCCTTATCCACCAGCAGCACGCCCATGTTGATGGCCTTGAGCATGGACTCAAGGGTTTCCAGGGAAATCGCCTTGTTGCCTGTCATGAAGATGCTCCTTTCAAAGCCCGTCAAGCAGACGATCAATCGCGCGGATGACGATACCGGCAGTCCGTTCAGTGATGCAGATCAGCAGGTCACAGGAAAACTGGTGAGCCTCGACCTCAAAGCGGATTTCCAGCACCATCGCCAGGTGTTCATTCAGGTTCAACTCTTCGAGACAATTTTGCGGCTCTTCACGGCGCACCAAGATCGAAGGGGCGTCATAGCTCACCTGGATTGCCACTTGCCGGGCCAACCCACTGATGCAGGCACCGGAGAGAATATTGGTGACATCAAGCATCAACTCTTCCTGTTGCTCCGTGCCACCGCCTTCATACCCCAATAGTTCGGCCAGATCATCGGCCCCCATCGCGCCAAAGCAAACGAACACTTCCCCACGCAACTCACCCAAAAAGGATTGGCGCGTCACTATGATGAAACTGCTGCGCAGATGATCTGGAAGCGACAGGTTGTCCTGCTCCCGCACCAGTGGGTGAATGAAAGGAACCGAAAGCGTAACGATGGTACCGGTCAACAGCGCCAAGCGCTCTGCAGCCTGTCCCATGGCAATGTTCATCAGTTCCTGCAATGCGTCGCGTTGATCTTCGGTGAGGGCGGCCAGGGTTTCCATCACAGCACCCCTATGACGTGCAAAGCATTGAGTACAGCTTCAGCCGTCACCGGCTTGGCGACGAACGCAGCAGCACCCAGATCAAATACTCGCTGTCTGGCCTGAGGCTGGATATCGGCACTGATCACCACAACCACCACATTGGCGTCTTCACGCTTGAGGGCTTCAAGCGTCTGGAAGCCATCCATAACGGGCATGGTCAAATCAAGGAACAGCAGTTCCACCAATCCGGCATGGTAGGCCTCCATCACCTCGACGCCGTTGCAGGCCTGACGGGTATCCTCGGTCAATACGGCGGGCAGTGAGCGCAAGACCAGCTTGCGAGACATGGATGAGTCATCTGCTATCAGTACTTTCATGGCGCACTCCACCTGTCTGAAGTGTCCTTCAGCCTCGGTCGGGCTGGAGAAACAACAATTCATCGGCACTTGAGTCCACTATCTCGCCACTCATATCAATGAGCCATCAGACAATGCTGATCTTGCGTTAAGGATTTGCGAAGTGTGTAGGGATTTCCCTACATGGCTTGCCCTATCTTTTCAGATCAAGTCCTGACTGATGGCATAACGCACCAAGTCGGTATTGGAGAGGAAGCTCATTTTTTCCATTAGGCGGGTTTTGTGAGTGCTGACAGTTTTGTTGCTGATCATGAGCTGTTGTGCGATTTCATTGACACTAAAGCCTTGGGCCAACAGGCGTAAAATTTGAAACTCGCGGTCCGAAAGACTTTCTCCGGGTGCTGTCGGCCCCGGCGAAGTGGTTTGCAGGGCGATCTGCTCGGCCAGTACGGGATCGAGGTAGCGCCCTCCCGCAGCGACCTTGCGGATGGCTGCCAGCAAGGTCTCGGGGTCGCGGTCCTTGGTCAGATAACCTGACGCACCCGCGCGAAGGGCACGCTGGGCGATGTGGGTTTCGTTGTGCATGCTCAGGATCAGAATCGGCAATTGCAGGTAATGTGCCCGGAGCCGCGCGATGAGACTTTCGCCGCTCTCCCCTGGCATGTTCATGTCCAGCAACAGCACGTCCACTTGATGCGTACGCAAGCCATCGAGGACCTGAGCGGCATTCTCAGCCTCCGCCACGACCTCCAGCTCTTTGACCAGAGCGAACAGTTGTTTAAGCCCCTCGCGCATGATCCGGTGATCATCGGCTATCAGTAAGCGAATCATGATCAGGCGCTCCTGTGATCGGGAATCCAAAGCCTTACCGCAGTACCGCTGCCCGGCATGCTGGAAATCTCAGCGCAGCCACCCAGCATAAGGGCGCGCTCGCGCATGCCAAACAGCCCCAGGGTCTTACCTCCCAGACTACGCAGTTCGAATCCTTGACCATCATCAACAATTTGCAGCAACCAGCGTTCGCCTTCATGGGTCAACGTAATATCCACCCGCGACGCATTAGCGTGCCGGGCAACGTTGGTCAGAGACTCTTGGGCCACCCGGAAAACGGCCGTAGCATCGGCGTCATTCAGAATCGGCAACTGTGCGGGTAAATCGAGGGTGCAAGGCATTGACCACTGACGTGTGAACTCGTCGGTCAGCCACTCCAGTGAGGCCGCCAGCCCCATGTTCAAGGCTGAAGGGCGCAGAGAATTTGAGACGTTGCGCACGACCTGTACCGTCCTGTCTGACAGTTGCAAAAGGTTGCCCACCTGCTCTCCCAAGGCCGGCAGTTGCGCACCGTACTGGAACCTGAGCAGGGAGATGCCCATCCGGATCGCGGTCAAGTACTGGCCCAGTTCGTCATGAATCTCTCTGGCGATAAGTTTGCGCTCTTCTTCGCGTGCATTCTCCCGACTGCTCAGCAAGTCATGCAGTTGGGCGTTGGACGACGCCAGACTACGCTGGGCATTGCGCAGTATGGAAATGTCACGAATGACCGCCAGCAAGCTGGTCAATCGTCCTTGCATATCCCATTCAGGTACCAAGCTGATCTGAAACACCCGCTGTTCTCGCCGAGAGCGCTGTCGCACGTACTCGTGCTGCACAGTACGCCCCCCTTCCACGGCCTCGGCGATAGCCTCGATCAGCATGCGCGACTGCGCACCTGGCCACAGGACCTCATCCAGCAAGCGGTGCAACAGGTTCTCCTTGGGCTGGTTCAGCCATTGCTCCAGAGTCGGATTGACGTATAGCAGTCGACGGTCTTTGTTAAGGCGGGCAATGCCATCCGGAGAGTTTTCTACCAACGTTCCGATTTCCTGCTGACGCTCACGCTCCTTGCGTTGAACCTCGCGAAGATCGGTGAAATCACGGGCAATGCAGACAATCCGCCGAAGCGCACCAGCCTCGTCCTTCAGCGGTACAAGATTGAAATGCACGTAGAGTGGCTGGGCGCCACAGGGTAACTGGGTATCGAGTTCGATAGGCCCGGCCACGTCGATGCAATGCAAGCAGATCGCTTCCACAATATTGGCGACTTCGAGTGTCAGAACTTGCCCAATGGCTTTACCGATCACTTCGTCCTGAGCACGAGCAAGTCGGCGATACAGGGCGGGGTTGGCCTCCAGGCAGATCAGCTCCAGCGTCGGCCCGATCTCCAACAGAGACATCATATCCAGCGAGTGCTCAAAAATTTCCCGATAACGGGGCTCGCTGTGTTCCCACTTCTCCTGTGTCAGGATCGATTCCATGCGTGCCGGTATCCCTGGGCGAGCTGAGGCGATGGCTCAACGTCAATCGGGGAGGGAAAGTACAGCTCGCTTTTCATCCCCGGAACGGGTGCGTCATCAATGACACACTCAATGTAATCCCCTTTTCTCCAATGAGCTGGACATTTTGAGAGACCGGCCCAAGAATGATATCAAAATAACATTATCCGCTCGAAATGCCGCGACGGCAGGAAGCACACCATGAGCCAGGTCAAGCCTAGCATCGAGTTCCGCCACTGGATCTGGCGAGCTTTTTTGCGAACTAGCCTCGTGCCCTTGGTCGTGGTCGAACTCGCCTTGCTGACTGCCTACTTTCTGGCCAACCAATCAATTCTCGATTCGCAAAGCAACTATCTGCACCAAAACGCCACTCGTGAGCTGCAAGCCTCGGTAAAACAGAACGCCGACATTGTTGATAGCGAGTTGGAGCAGATCAGCTCGTTGTCTCAGCTGCTGGCCAGCACTGTCGAAACGGAGCTCGCCGAAACGCTCCCCTACGAGCCAGCCAAACTAGCCACCAGCCCGGACGGCGTACGCTATAGCGATGTTAACGATGGAGGCGCCGCGTCGTTCTACTCCAATATCACACCGCTGGATCGACAGGACCTGGACATGGTCTCTCGCCTGAAACGCGTGGACTTTATGCTCAAGGCACTCAAGGATGGCAATCCGCTGATCACCAGCGTGTATTTCAACAGTGCCGACAGCTACAACCGCATTTACCCCTGGATCGATACCCTGGCCCAGTACCCTCATGACATGAACATACCGCTGTTCAATTTCTATTACCTGGCAGACACCAAACATAATCCCCTTCGCATACCGGTGTGGACCGACGTCTATTTAGATCCGGCGGGCAATGGCTGGATGATGTCCGTGGTCACGCCTGTCTACATAGGTGACACCCTTAAAGGCGTTGTGGGTATCGACGTCACCGTGGATGCCATTCTGCAAAAGATTGCCAGACTCCACGTTCCCTGGGCGGGGTACCTGACGCTGGTCAGCAAGGAACACACCATCATGGCTCTGCCAACAGAGGCCGAAAGCGACTTCGGCGTACCGCCGCTGGAAAGCAGCGCCGTTTACACAAAGATCAGACGCGAACACTTCAAGTCCTCAGAATTCTCCCTGGCATCCCATCCGGACCTTCGTGCTCTTGATTCGGCGCTAAAACTCCAGCCAGAAGGGCTGATTTCCGCAGAACTGGACAAGCGCACTCACCTGATGGCCTGGAGCAAGATCCGCTCGGCAGAATGGAACCTGCTGGCTGTGGTTGAGGAGCACATTGTCATGCAGGAAATCCAGCATCAGGCAAAACACTTTCAATATGTCGGATACCTGATGGTCGCAGGCCTGCTGGCTTTCTATGCCGTTTTTTTCGCCTACCTATGGATGCGCTCGCGTAGTCTGAGCCGACAAATCAGCCTACCCATGCTCGGGCTGGCCAACATGATGCGCGAAATTGGTCAGGGTAACTGGGCTCCGCGGGCTCCTCGCTCAAGCATCAAAGAATTGAATACCATGTCCAGTAAAACCCTGGACATGGGCAGGCAACTGGACGCAGCCGACGCTCGTCAGAGAGCCGCCCAGCAACGCCTTCAAATCGTGCTGGAAAACGTCACCGAAGGCATGTGGGAATACACGCCCCAGTCGGACACCTTCATGTTCAAGGGGCCTCTCTGCACACGCTTTGGGTTGCCAGCAACAAACGTCTCGCCCAAGCACCTGCTGGGCCTCATGCCGGAGGAGGATCGGCAAGGCTTCTGGCGTCTGCTCGAAGCCGTCCAGGCCAAAGAGGCCTGCGTAGCCGAAGTCGAGTTTCGTCTGCCTGACCGGCAGGGAGAACTGATCTGGCTGCTTTGTCGCGCCAGCACGCTGAGCAGTCCTGCCACTTGCAGCACCACAGTTGTCGGCACGTGTGTCGACATCGATACCCTCAAGCAGGTCGAACACGATTTACGCGAAAAAACCATTGAGGCCCAAGCAGCAAGCCAGACGAAATCGCGCTTCATCTCCAGCATGAGTCACGAACTCAGAACGCCGCTGAACGCGATTCAGGGGTTTGCCCAACTCAGTCAACTGCACCCCGACGTAAGCCCGGCACAAGCACACGCCTACACCCAAGAGATCATGAACGCCAGTAAACACCTCCAGCAGCTTGTGGAGGCTTTGCTGGAGTGGTCAAGCCTGCAGGCTGAAGCACCACGCCTCACACTCAAACCCGTTGATGTCGAGACCTTGTTTCAAGAATGCTTCGCGATGATCACACCGCAGACCTTTGCTCAAGGTCTCTCACTGAAAATACGGTCGCTGCCACAGCCGTGCCTTGTCATTGCCGATGGTAGACGTGTCAAGCAGGTGCTTATCAACCTTTTAACGAACGCAGCTAAATACAATCGGGCGAATGGGTCTATTGTCATCGGAGCTGAAGTTGATGAGCAGCAGCAGGTTGTTCGTCTTTTTGTCGAAGATACCGGACAAGGCATTGATGCTGAACTGCTGGAACAACTGTTCCAGCCCTTTCAACGCTTGGGCAAAGAGAACTCGAAAATCCAGGGAACCGGGATCGGTCTCGCACTGTGTCGGGAACTGGCGGAACTCATGAACGGCAAGATGGGGGTCATCAGCAAGGTCGCAACAGGAAGTCGATTCTGGATAGAGCTGCCGATGGGTTTTAGCCAGAACGTGTAAGGAGTCAAGCAACCCTTGTAGGCAAAGTCGCCAAGACCTGTTCCGTGCAGAAGTCTAGGAAGGAGTAACAGATGTTCTCGACCATCAGAGGCGATGCAGTCATCGTCATCATCGACGATGTAGCCACCAACATTCTCCTGCTGGAGTCATGTCTGCGTGCCTTCAACTTGCAGCACATTCGAACCTTCTCGAACTCCGCAGACGGTCTGCAATGGTGTCGGGACAACGATTGGGACCTCCTGCTGCTGGATCTCGATATGCCTTCCCCAAATGGCTTCGATATTCTCGACGCCTTACAGGGCAGGGACCGAACCGTCTCGTCAATCATCATCGTCACCGCCCTGGATGACCCGCATAGTCGGCGTATTGGTCTTGAAAAAGGCGCCAACGATTACATCTGCAAGCCCATCGATATGCCTGAGGTCTTGTTGAGAGTTCGTGGCTGCCTGATGCTTGCGCAAAGCAGCCGTCTGTTAAAAGCTGCCAAGCACGAGCTGGAGCTCAAGGTGGAGCAACGCACTGCACAACTTCAGGAGAGCTACCGCGCTATGCTGCGCAGCTTGAGCCGTGCCGCCAGTTACAGAGACAATGACACCGGCAACCACATCGACCGCATCGGGCAGTCGGCGGCGCTGCTGGCGAGAAAAATCGGCATGCCAGCAAGCTGGTGTGATCTGATCAGACAAGCAGCGCCCATGCACGACGTAGGCAAGATAGGTGTGCCCGACAGCATCCTGCAAAAACCTGGTCCGCTCACGAGCGAAGAACGTGCACAGATGCAGACGCACCCACGCATCGGGTACGAAATCCTGCACGACCCTCACGGCTCGGGTTTAACCGATATGGCCGCAGAAATTTCCCTCGGGCATCACGAAAAATGGGACGGCAGTGGCTATCCTTCTGGCCTGAAGGGTGAAGACATTCCTCTGAGCGCAAGAATTGTTGCCCTGTGCGATGTCTATGACGCCTTGCGCATGGTCCGCCCCTACAAGCCGGCGTGGGACATCGAAGCCGCCGCGAGCTACATCAAAGAGCATGCCGGCAGCCATTTTGATCCTGTATTGAGTGACGTTTTTTGCGAAGTAATCAACGAACTCGAAAGGCTCAAACTCGTCCATGAGGAGCACATGGAAAATAGCTGATCACACTGGAATTTAGTGAGCATTCACTCTTGAACGCAAGGGCCAGGCCGTACGGAACATTGCGTAGTCAGCGAACGGGTTGAAACGGGGATCTGCATAAACCTGTGTAGACTTCTACGCAGCCCCTGTCTCCGGAATCGATGTGGCCAAACGTGATCTCGAAGTCACGGCAGTCGTAAACCTTACGAAGGTGCCTGACCACGCAGATCTGCATCGCATGACGATCGTCAAGGCAAAAAAAAATCTGGAAATCCGCATTTTCATGGGCCTTCCAGATTTTCGAAATGGTGGGTCGTGTGGGATTCGAACCTACGACCAATTGGTTAAAAGCCAACTGCTCTACCAACTGAGCTAACGACCCTCTGTTGTGTGGCGCGTATATTACTGATTTTTATGAGTAATTCAACACCTATTTTTAAAAATTTTAAAAATAACGTGTCGGGTCTGCTACGCCGGCAGCGGCAAAGCCTTCTGCGCGCAGACGGCAGCTGTCGCATTTGCCGCAGGCACGACCCTGGTCATCGGCCTGGTAGCAGGAAACCGTCAGTGCATAATCGACGCCCAGCGCTGTGCCCGCCTTGACGATGTCGGACTTGCTCAGGTTCTGAAGCGGAGCGCGGATGGTGAAGCCCTGCCCTTCCACTCCGGCCTTGGTAGCCAGATTGGCCATACGCTCGAACGACTCGACAAACTCGGGACGGCAATCCGGATAACCGGAATAATCCACGGCATTCACACCAATGAAGATGTCACGCGCGCCCAAGACTTCTGCCCAGCCGAGCGCCAGTGACAGAAATACGGTGTTGCGTGCAGGCACGTAAGTGACGGGGATGCCTTCTGACGGCGCTTCAGGCACTGCGATGGAGCTATCTGTAAGCGCAGAACCGCCAATTCCATTGAGGTTGAGGCCGATGACCTTGTGCTCGATGGCCCCAAGGTCGCGAGCCACCTGTGCGGCTGCGTCGAGTTCGGCGCGGTGACGCTGCCCATAGTCGAAACTCATGGTGTAGCAGGCGTAGCCTTCAGCGCGCGCCATGGCAACGACCGTTGCGGAGTCCAGGCCACCCGACAACAGGATGACGGCTTTTTTCTCGGTCATGGTCAATTCAGTCATTTCAGCGCCCCGGCTCGTCGTCCCAAAGAAATTTATGCAGTTGCATCTGCAAACGTACTGGCAGGTTGTCAGCCACGATCCAGTCGGCCAGATCACGACCCTTGAGCTCATGATGGCTGGCAGAGAACAAAACTTCGCCAGCACGACGATCAAGCCCGTACTGAATCAGTTTGGAAACCGCCCAGTCGTAGTCCTCACGCGAACAGATCACAAACTTGACCTGATCGTTGGACGTCAGCAACTCGATGTTTTCGTAACGGTTACGCGTGACCTCTTTTGACCCTGGGGTCTTGAGATCGACGACGCGGCTGACGCGAGGGTCAACAGCGGAGATATCCAGTGCACCGCTGGTTTCCAGCGAGACCTCATATCCTTCGTCACACAGACGCTTGAGCAACGCAATGGCGTTGGGCTGCGCCAGTGGTTCCCCGCCCGTCACACAGACGTAGCGGGGACGGTAAGCCGCGACCTGCCCCATGATGTCATCGAGCGACTGAATGGTGCCGCCGGTGAACGCATAAGCGCTGTCACAGTACTGGCATCGCAAAGGGCAGCCGGTCAGGCGGACAAATACGGTGGGCAGCCCAGCCGTACGGGTTTCACCCTGTAACGAGTGAAATATTTCGGTGATGCGTAATGTGTCTTGCATATCAGCCACGGGCGTAACAGCTAAACAGGCCGTCCGCCTCCGTCAGGCACTTCAAGGAACCCTGCACTCGCAGAATCCAGCGAAGCGTAATGTGTACCGGAATTTCGGGTGCGAGATTCTAACGAAAAAAGCCGCGACGAGCGCGGCTTTCTTGATTTACGAGTCAGGACATCAGAGACGCTGAAGGTCTCGCTGTGCCAGCTGAGCGGCGGAAGTACCCGGATACTGGGCAACAACCTGCTGCAGAATGCCTTTGACCTTGTCATTATGACCCAGGCGGCGTTCAACATCCGCCAGCTTGTACAGCGAATCAGGCACTTTGGCGTGTTTCGGATACTGCTGACTCACTTTGGCGAATGCCTGACCAGCGCCTTGAAGGTCACCTTTAGCCAGATTCACTTCGCCCAACCAGTACTGGGCATTGCCCGCGTACGAGCTGTTCGGGTATTTGCGCAGGAATGCGGTGAAGGCCTGACTGGCCTTGTCGAAATCCTTCGCCTTGATCAAATCGAAGGCCGCTTCGTAATAAAGCTTTTCCTTCGCCGGATCAGGAGGCTCAGTGCCTGCTGCCGGTGCCTGAGCGGCTGGAGCCGAAGGCGTCCCACTGGCGTCAACTGCGCCACCAGAAGGTTGAGAATTATTGGTAGCCGGAGCGGCAGCGCCACTGGCTATACGTTGATCGAGTTCCTGATAACGCTCCAGAGCTTCCTGCTTCATGCGCTGGATGTCGTTCTGCTGGACCTCGACAACACCGCGCAAACGCGCGATTTCGTCCTGCATTTGTTGCAGTTGCATGAACAGCTGACCTTGTGCCGAGGGAGGAGGTGTAACCCCTCCCCCGGCATAGGCGCCGGACGTGCCATAACCCGCTGGCGGATAACTGCTGCTGCCAGAGCCAGAATTGTTATCGACCACAGGAGCCGCACCCAACGCTGAAAGCGGAAGGGCGAGGGCCAAAACGGTTAGAGCACGTCGGCACGTTCGCATGTCAAATTACTTACGCAGTTCGACGCGACGGTTCTGAGCCCACGACTGCTCGTCGTTGCCAGTAGCAACTGGACGCTCTTCGCCGTAGGAAACCAGTTCCAGCTGAGCTGGGGAAACACCTTGCAGTACTAGGTAGCGCTGAACGGCTTTCGCACGACGCTCGCCCAGTGCCATGTTGTACTCACGAGTACCACGTTCGTCGGTGTTGCCTTCCAGAACAACGCGAGCGCCGTTAGCTTTCAGGTCTTTAGCGTGCACGTCCAGGGAGCGCATGGCTTCTGGCTTCAGGTCCGAACTGTCGTATTCGAAGTAGAAGGTGGTGATTGCGCGCAGTGCAGCTTCTTCGCTCAGGGAGCCGTCAACAGCGCCAGTGTTGGCACCGTAACCAGCGTTAGGGTCGACAGCGCCAGCGCCGGCGTTATCGCCGCCTTTGGACGAGCAACCTACAGCTACAGCCATGGCCAGAGCCAGCGCAGCAAACTTACCAAACTTCAGCATTTCCATCTTGAAACTCCTAATGAACCCCAGTGTGTTAAGCAAATCGTGTAGCGCCGCGTCAGTTCAGGTAAGGGGACCAGGAAGGTTCTCTGACTTCGCCTTGAGCGGTAGGAAGCGGGAGCCTTACGCGTCCGTTAATGGACACGAGCATCAAGACTCCCCGGCCCTGCTGGCGGGTGGCGTAGATTACCATGGTGCCGTTGGGCGCAACAGTAGGCGACTCATCAAGGTTGCTATCTGTGAGGATTTTTACGCTTCCGCGGGCCAAATCCTGCACGGCGACCTTGAAATTAGTGAAGCCTTCCTGCCTGTGAATCATCACCAGCGTCTTTTCATCGGCTGACAATTTCGGATTGGCGTTGTAGTTACCCACGAACGTAACACGTTCGGCACCACCGCCATTGATATTGGTTTTGTAGATTTGCGGCTTTCCACCACGGTCCGACGTGAAGTAGATCGTCGAGCCATCCTTGCCGAAGAACGGTTCGGTGTCGATGGAAGAGTCATTGGTCACACGGCTCAACTGACGCGAAGCCAGATTGATCACGTAAATTTCCGGGTTACCGTCCTTGGACAGCACGAATGCCAGCTTGGTGCCATCCGGCGACCACGCAGGTGCGCCGTTCAGGCCTTCGAAGTTGGTGATCTGCTCGCGACGCCCGGTATCGATGTGCTGAACGAAGATGCGCGGACGCTTCTGCTCGAACGATACATACGCAATACGCTTGCCATCCGGCGCAAAGCGCGGCGACAGGATCGGCTCGCGGGACTGCAACAACGTCACTGCACGCGCACCGTCGTAGTCCGAACGCTGCAGGGTGTAACGCGTATTGTTTTCCGAGAAACGCTCTGCCGTGACGTACAGCATGCGCGTCGAGAACGCACCCTTGATGCCGACGAGCTTCTCGAAAGACTGGTCGGCAATGTAGTGCGCCATGTCACGCAACTGGTCGTTGGTGCCGGAAACGTTACCGGTCAGGACCTGTTGCTCGGTAGCGACGTTGAACAGCGCATATTGAATCTGCAGACGACCGCCTGCAGGAACAATGTTGCCGACCATGACGTACTGGGCACCCAGTGCTTTCCAGTCACGGAAAATGACTTCGCTGGCCTGAGTCGGCAAGCTGATCATGTTCTGCTTCGGGATCGGCGAGTAGTAGCCGGAGTTGCGCAGGTCATTGCCAATGATCTCCGCCATGTCTTCCGGCAGCACATTGCCGCCCTGCCAGCCAAACGGCACGACAGCGATCGGGGTGGCACGGTCACTGCCGCTGGTGACCAGAATGTTCTTTTCTTCTGCGGCCGCAACTCCGGCTGCACAGCAGAGAACGAAAAGCAGTCCTCGAAAAAGGTTGATCACAAGGCTAGATCTCCAGGTGTGAATGTCATCTTGAATGAACGATACGGAGCGAAGTCAGCAGGCTTGAGACCTTGCATTTCTGTCAAACGCCCAATGTTTTTCACCGCAGCAACCGCAGAGCTATCGAACGGCCCGTCACCACTTGACTTGGCAACCACAACCGAAGTGATGGTGCCGTCCGGCAACATGTTAATCCGCAACTCTACCGTCATGTTGTTACGTGCCGATGGAGGACGACTCCAGCCTTCGGATGCACGCACACGAATCAGATCGTCGAAGCTGCCAGCGGTTTCCGCACCCTGCTCATCTGCCTTAGCCTGTTGGCGTTCCGTTTTATCGGACAGCAAATCGGCCAGTGCCTGCGCCTTCTTGTCTTCGGCAGATTTACGAGCGGCTTCCTGCGCTTTCTTGGCGGAGTCGGCAGCGGCTTTCTTCTTAGCGTCCTCAGCAGCCTTCTTCTTGGCGTCTTCAGCGGCCTTTTTCTTGGCCTCGTCAGCAGCCTGCTTCTTGGCTTCCTCGGCAGCAGCCTTCTTGGCGTCTTCCTCGGCTTTCTTCTTCGCTTCGTCTTCAGCTTTTTTCTTGGCTATGTCGGCCAGTTGCTTTTCTTCAGCTTTTTTGGCGTCGGCGACCTTCTTGGCCTCATCAGCTTTCTTCGCATCGTCAGCCTTTTTGGCTTCCTCTGCTTTCTGCTCGGCCTTCTTGGCTTCGTCGGCAGCCTTTTGTTCTTCCGCTTTTTGAGCGGTCTCTTCTTTCTTTTGTTCCGCAGCTTTAACAGCTTCCTGTTTCAACTGCTCGATTTTCTTCTGCTCCAGCTGCTCGACTTCAGTCTGTCGCGCAGCAGTCTTCTTCGCCTCGCCAGCAATTTTCTGGTTGGTCTGGGTCGTCGCCTGACTTTTGGACTTGAGCTGGTAAAGCGTTGCCTGAACGATAGGCTTGGCTTCAGGCAGATCGGGCGTCATGGCAAAGCTCACGAACAGCATGCCAAAAATCAGGATATGCAACGCCACAGCCCAGACACTGGGCCAGAAATAGCTTTCCGAGGCAGTCGGCTCTCGAATCGGCTGCATCAGGGTGCCTCGGTAATCAGGCCAACGTTCCCGACCCCGGCTTTCTGCAGCCCGCCCATCGTGCCCATGACAGAACCGTAATCAACAGTCTTGTCACCACGAATGAACACCTGTGTCTGCTTGCCGGCATCACGTCCGGCAGCGACGATCTTGGTGACTGCGGCCGTCAGCTGCGGCAGGGTCATCGCCTTGTCCATCTGCTTGTCGGTGTCGACTTCGCTGCCAAGGTTCCAGTAATAGGTCTTATCAGCCTTGATCGAAATGGTCAGGACCTGGTTGTTATTGTCTTGCGGCAAAGCCTCGCTGGAGACCTTGGGCAAGTCGACCTTCACGCCCTGGTTGATCATGGGAGCCGTCACCATGAAAATCACGAGCAGCACCAGCATCACGTCGATGTAGGGCACTACGTTCATTTCTGCGACCGGCTTGCGTTTTCTGCGTCGATCTCGAGCGATTAAAGCCATGGGGGATTACCTGCTCACTCTTCGCTGGTGTGCACTTTACGGTGCAGGATGGCCTGGAACTCTTCAGCGAACGTGTAGTAACGGCTGATCAGGGTCTCGCTGCGTGCGGAGAAACGGTTGTAGGCGATAACGGCCGGGATTGCCGCGAACAGGCCAATGGCTGTCGCGATAAGGGCTTCGGCAATACCTGGTGCTACGGTGGCGAGGGTCGCCTGCTGAGCGGTCGCCAGACCACGGAAGGAGTTCATGATCCCCCAGACGGTACCGAACAGACCAACGTACGGGCTGGTAGAACCCACGGTTGCCAGAAACGACAGGCCGGATTCCAGTTTTTCTTCCTCACGGGAAATGGCCACGCGCATGGCACGGGCCACACCTTCCATCACCGCATCAGGATCAACGCCGGACTGCTGACGCAGACGGGAGAATTCCTTGAAACCGGCACGGAAGATCTGCTCGACACCCGAATCCGGATCAGGATTGCTGCCTGCCTGACGGTACAGCTTGGACAAGTCGATACCCGACCAGAAGCGCTCTTCAAAGCTGTCCAGTGCACGTCGACCTGCACGCAGCATATTGCTGCGCTGAAAAATCACGATCCATGACGTGACCGAGGCGGCCACCAGAATCAGCATCACCAACTGAACAACAATGCTGGCATTGCTGACCAAACTCCACATGGAGGAATGGTCGACGACGTTAGCTTCCACGCTTTATCTCCTGCTCTGAATGTGTACCCGCGCCACTCTGGACGGCAAAGGCCGCGCGCAGAGTTTCGGGAATGGCCCGGGGTTTCAAACTATCGGCGCGTACGCACGCCACCAAGAACTGCCCCTCACAGAGCAGCGTTGCATCCGACGCCCGCCTGACTTGCTGTTGAAAGCGCAGGCTGACACGGTTCAATTCGATTACGTCTGCACTGACGAGCAACTCGTCATCCAGCCGCGCCGGCTTGTGATAACGCGCTTCGCTTGTGTGCACGACAAACAACAGGTTGTCCTGCGCCATTGCGGACTGGGCAAACCCAAGCTCGCGCAGCCGCTCGGTACGAGCCCGCTCCATGAATTTCAGATAATTGACGTAGTAGACGATGCCGCCGGCATCGGTGTCCTCGTAATAAACGCGACAGCGATGTGCGAACGACTGAACCCCGTTTTGCGCGCGCATACTCTAGTGCTTACTCCTCACGTTGCCAATCGGGTCAGGCAACTGTTTTTCAACGATTTGCCGCTTATTGCCTGTAACACTTGCGAGACTGGCAATCTGACCACGCAAACCGCGAATAAATCGCAGGTCTTCGCTTTTAATCGGCCGCGTCATCAACAAATTCCTCCGACACCGGCAACTCGCCCATCCTTGAGGGGATGTTCAGACCGAAGTGCAGATAGGCGTGACGCGTCACCACACGGCCGCGAGGTGTGCGCATCATATAGCCTTGCTGGATCAAATAGGGTTCGAGGACGTCCTCGATCGTGTGGCGCTCTTCGCTGATGGCGGCTGCCAGGCTGTCCACGCCCACCGGACCGCCGTCGAACTTCTCGATCATGGTCAACAGCAAGCGCCTGTCCTGGTGGTCGAACCCATGTTCGTCGACATCCAGCAGGTTCAGGGCCTTGTCGGCGGTCTGGCGGGTAATCTGCCCATTGCCGCGCACTTCGGCGAAGTCGCGCACGCGGCGCAGCAGACGGTTGGCGATACGTGGCGTGCCGCGAGCCCGACGAGCAATCTCGAATGCGCCCTCCGGCTCGATGACCAGCCCCAAGATCCCGGCTGACCGGGTCACGATGGTCGACAAATCGGCGATGCTGTAGAACTCAAGGCGCTGCACGATACCGAAACGGTCGCGCAACGGGTTGGTGAGCATGCCGGCGCGGGTGGTCGCTCCGACCAGCGTGAACGGCGGCAGATCGAGCTTGATGGAGCGCGCAGCAGGCCCCTCCCCGATCATGATGTCCAGTTGAAAGTCTTCCATTGCCGGATACAGGACTTCTTCCACAATGGGCGACAGCCTGTGTATCTCGTCAATGAAGAGCACATCGTTAGGCTCAAGGTTGGTCAGAATCGCGGCCAGATCGCCGGGCCTCTCCAGTACAGGACCTGAGGTGCTTTTGATCGAGACCGACATTTCCTGAGCAATGATATTGGCCAGCGTGGTCTTGCCCAGGCCCGGTGGCCCGAAGATCAGCGTGTGGTCCAGCGACTCGTTACGGCCTCGCGCAGCCTGGATGAACAACTCCATCTGCTCGCGGACAGTCGGCTGGCCGATGTAGTCGGCCAGGCTCAGCGGGCGAATCGCACGGTCCAGTTGCTCGTCACGATCACGGCCGCCGGTGGCGGTTATCAAACGGTCGGCATCTATCACTTATCCCATCCCCTTCAATGCACGCCGGATGAGATCGGCACTGCTCAAGTCTTTTTCCTTGATGGCAGAAACGGCCTTGCTCGCCTCCTGAGGTTTGTAGCCCAGCGAAATCAAGGCGCTGACCGCATCGGACTCAGCCGACGCCACAGGTTCGGCCTGATTCGGACCACTGGAAACCAGAGTGAAGGTACCGGGCAGCGATTCCCAGGCCTTGAAGCGGTCCTTGAGTTCCACCAACAGACGCTCGGCAGTCTTCTTGCCGACGCCTGGAATACGCGTCAGCGCCGAGGTGTCCTGAGCCTGAACGCAGCGCACCAGCTCGTCGACCTCCAACCCCGACATCAATGCCAGTGCCAGCTTGGGGCCAACGCCATTGAGCCGGATCAGTTCTCGAAACAGTTCGCGCTCGCGCTTCTCGTAAAAGCCATACAGCAGATGTGCGTCCTCGCGGACCACAAGATGCGTGTGCAGGGTCACAGGCTCGCCAACATGGGGCAACCGGTAGAGCGTGGTCATGGGGACCTCCAGCTCGTAACCGACGCCATTGACGTCCAACACCAGGTGCGGAGGCTGTTTTTCGGCCAGAAAGCCGCGTAAACGTCCAATCACGTATCAGATCCTTTCGTGTTGCCTATCGCTTGCGCGAAAAAGTTGGAGACAATCATCACAGGAGTTGCCAGACCTGCAAGTAAAAAAATGCGTACGAATGATGCCGTCAGAGACGCAGCCTGCCGCCGCGACTGCGCGCGGCCCCCAGACCATGAGGGATCAGACTGGAACGGGTATGCGCGTGACACAGGGCAATGGCCAGCGCATCGGAGGCATCTATCTGCGGCTTCTGGGTCAGCTTGAGCAAATGCATGACCATCATCATCACCTGCTCTTTATTGGCCCCGCCGGTACCCGCTACGGCCTGTTTGACCTGAGTAGCCGTGTATTCAGCGATTTCCAGCGCCTCTTCTGCGCCCGCCACGATGGCTGCGCCTCGGGCCTGGCCGAGCTTGAGCGCCGAATCGGCATTGCGCGCCATAAAGACTTTTTCGATGCCCATGGTGACGGGACCGTAGGTCTTGATGACTTCACGAACGCCGCGATAGACGATTTGCAGACGCTCGTGCAGCTCACCACTGCCGGTGCGAATGCAACCCGATGCCACGTAGACACAACCACGGCCGGTATCACGTACCACGCCATAGCCGGTAATTCGCGAACCGGGGTCGATACCAAGAATAAGAGTCATAACGCCTGCAGCTAAAGAAGATGACGCAACACAATGAGCGCAGCATAAAGGCAGAAGCCGGAGGCCGATAGCCGCATGACACTCACGGCTTCGATCCCCCGGCTTCCGATACAGCTCGTTTTATGGCGATCAGCCCAATTGCTCCATGACCTCGTCAGGAATTTCCGCGTTCGAATAGACGTTCTGCACGTCATCCAGGTCCTCAAGCATGTCGATCAGCTTCAGTACTTTTTCAGCGGTTTCCAGGTCAAGCAAAGCGCTGGTGGTCGGCAACATGACGATCTCTGCATCCGCCGCCTTGAAACCAGCCGCTTCCAATGCGTTACGCACTGCATAGAACCCGGAAAAAGACGTGAACACATCGATGGAGCCGTCATCATTGGTCACGACATCATCAGCGTCCGCCTCCATCGCTGCTTCGATCAAGGCGTCTTCATCGACACCTGCAGCAAAAAAGATCTGACCCTTGCGATCAAACAGATAGGCCACCGAGCCGTCGGTACCCAGATTGCCGCCACATTTTGTAAACGCGTGACGCACAGCCGCGGCAGTACGGTTGCGGTTGTCGGTCATGGTCTCGACCATGATCGCAACGCCACCCGGTCCGTAACCTTCGTAACCCAGCTCTTCAACGTCATCACCATCAGAGGCGCCCACACCACGTGCCACAGCACGATCGATGGTGTCTCGGGTCATGTTGGCACCGAGCGCCTTGTCCAGCGCCAGACGCAGACGCGGGTTAGAGCCCGGATCACCCCCACCCTGACGAGCGGCAACGGTCAGCTCACGAATCCACTTGGTGAAGATCTTGCCTTTCTTGGCATCCTGACGCTCTTTGCGGTGCTTGATGTTCGCCCACTTAGAATGACCTGCCATTTCTCGCTCCAGATTCTTTTTGAAACACCTTCACCTTTCGCCTCATACAGCAGGCAAAAAGCTTCACTCGATTCGGGCAATGCAGGGCGTATCCAGGATACGCCCTGCCCGGCATCACTCGGCCTTTGGCTGCTCGCGCAGGCGAATGTGCAGTTCACGCAGAGCCTTGGCATCCACGACACCCGGCGCCTGCGTCATGACGTCTGCAGCGCTCTGGGTTTTCGGGAAGGCAATGACTTCACGAATGGACTGAGCGCCGGTCATCAGCATGACCAGACGATCCAGACCGAACGCCAGACCGCCGTGCGGTGGCGCGCCGTATTTCAGAGCGTCGAGCAGGAAGCCGAACTTCTCCTGCTGCTCGTCTTCAGCGATACCCAACAGACGGAACACAGCCTGCTGCATTTCCTTGCGATGGATACGGATCGAACCGCCGCCCAGTTCGGTGCCGTTCAGCACCATGTCATAGGCGCGGGACAATGCAGTGGCCGGATTGGCTTCCAGCTCTTCAGGCGTGCACTTGGGTGCCGTGAAGGGGTGGTGCAACGCGGTGAAGCTGCCGTCGTCATTCTCTTCGAACATCGGGAAATCGACGACCCACATCGGGGCCCACTCACAGGTGTGCAGTTTGAGGTCGTTGCCAACCTTGATCCGCAGTGCGCCCAGTGCTTCGCTGACGATCTTGGCCTTGTCAGCACCGAAGAACACGATATCGCCATCCACTGCGCCCACACGATCCAGGATCACATTGAGGTTGGCTTCAGGGATGTTCTTGACGATGGGCGACTGCAGGCCGTCAACGCCATTGGCGCGCTCGTTGACCTTGATGTACGCCAGCCCCTTCGCACCGTAGATGCCGACGAACTTGGTGTAATCGTCGATCTGCTTGCGCGGCATGCTTGCCCCGCCTGGTACGCGCAGAGCGGCAATGCGGCATTTTGGATCGTTGGCCGGGCCACTGAACACCTTGAACTCGACATCCTTGAGCTGATCGGCAACATCGACCAGTTCCAGCGGGTTACGCAGGTCAGGCTTGTCGGAGCCATAACGACGCATGGCCTCTTCGAAGGTCATGTGCGGGAATTCATCGAATTCCAGATCAAGGACTTCCTTGAACAGCTGACGCACCATCTTCTCGGTCAGACCGATGATGTCTTTCTCGTCGAGGAAGCTGGTCTCGATGTCGATCTGGGTGAATTCCGGCTGGCGGTCGGCACGCAGGTCTTCATCGCGGAAGCACTTGGCGA
This sequence comes from Pseudomonas triticifolii, assembly GCF_014358015.1. GTDB lineage: Bacteria > Pseudomonadota > Gammaproteobacteria > Pseudomonadales > Pseudomonadaceae > Aquipseudomonas > Aquipseudomonas triticifolii. Next base: position 114,486 of record NZ_JACONV010000002.1, read on the forward strand.
TCTGGTAGTAACGATCGAAACCGGCAACCATCAGCAACTGCTTGAACAACTGAGGCGATTGCGGCAGCGCGAAGAAGCTGCCGGGGTGTGTGCGGCTAGGGACCAGGTAGTCGCGAGCGCCTTCCGGAGTAGCACGCGTCAGAATCGGCGTCTCGACGTCGAGGAAGCCGTTTTCATCCAGATAACGACGGATGCTGGTGGTGATGCGCGAACGCAGACGCAGCTTCTCGGCCATTTCCGGACGACGCAGATCGATGAAACGATAACGCAGACGGGTTTCTTCACCGACGTCCGAATACTCGTTCAACGGGAACGGCGGGGTTTCCGACTCGTTCAGCACTTCCAGCTCATAGCCCAGCACTTCGATGGCGCCAGACGCCATATTGGCGTTCACGGCACCGGCAGGACGCGCACGAACCTTCCCGACAACCTTGACTACATACTCGCTGCGAACACGGTCGGCAGCGGCAAAGGTATCGGCACGATCAGGGTCGAACACCACCTGAGCCATGCCTTCACGGTCGCGAATATCGAGGAAGATAACGCCTCCATGGTCACGGCGACGGTGGACCCATCCGCAAAGGGTAATTTCCTGACCTTCCAGGCTCTCGTTCAGTTGGCCGCAATAATGGCTGCGCATCATGATGGTGTTTTCACTTCTCGTAATTCGAAAATTCGGTGGGGCTTTCGCTCCTGGCTTGCGCTCAATAGTGCAAGGCACCGGCACACAGTTCAAGCCAGCCCTCGCCCACGCAGAGTCATGCCCGTTAGCAAGGCGGAGGATTATATAGAGTTAATCGTTGCCGTGCAGCCGAACGAACCTATCCTGCCAGGATAAGTTCGCATCTGCCGCCTGCACCTGAAGGGCTTGCGCACGACACAGGGAAGGCACGGGCCCGCCGGAGGCGAGCCCGCTGGAATGAGGGGATCACGCTATGCCTGGGCTACATCCAGACGATCGGTCTTTAACAGGTGCGCCACACAGACCACCCGGATCAGACCGCTGAAATTCTTTACACCACCGTAACGCAGATGCACCTCTCTATCGATGTAGGAAAGCACGGTATTCACCGAACAATCGTTGGCGTTGGCGATACCGGTCAGAATATTCCAGTATACGTTCTCAAGACGCAGGCAAGTTGCCAGTCCATTGAGCCGTACCGACTTGGAATGAGGCTGGGCCAGCATCATATTGAAATCCTCGACAAAAGGATCATTGCGCGTCATCCACTGACGATTTGATTCTTTAACCTCACGTTCAACACCTCGTGGCATGATAGTTGTTACCCCTAAAAAATGGACTTTAAAAGCCGGGAATGAAATATTTATAAACAAGTGACTACCCGATCTATAAAGCCCGATCCATGATTTTATATCCAGCAGGGGTTACACCTTATTGCTGTAGGACATGACCACACGAGAATAGGGAATACCGGTCGCTGTCATTGTGACAAGTCAAAACGACAGCACAGCATTGCTTGCGTGGAACGCGGGTGATTACCCTGAAGCCTGAACGGCCAACACACGGCATGGGAAGCCAGGCCAGCGCACACAGGAGCCTGCCACGAAGCCTGAACACGCTACAGCGCAAGGCTAAAGACGAGTAGCAATTGGCTGCCACTCGCCCGGATCTTTATTTGGATTCAAGCATCGAGCGCAACATCCATGCGGTTTTTTCATGAACCTGCATGCGTTGAGTCAGGAGATCAGCAGTAGGCTCATCACTCACTTTATCCAACAAAGGAAAGATACTACGCGCCGTGCGGACAACAGCCTCTTGACCTTGCACCAGACTTTTGATCATATCTTCAGCGCTCGGCACGCCCTCTTCTTCCTTGATGGTAGACAGACGGGCGTACGTTGAATAAGTACCCGGCGCAGGAAAACCCAACGCACGAATACGCTCAGCAATAGAGTCCACTGCCAGGGCCAGTTCGTTATATTGCTCTTCAAACATCAAGTGCAACGTACGGAACATAGGACCGCTGACGTTCCAGTGAAAGTTATGAGTCTTGAGGTAAAGCACATAAGTATCCGACAGCAGATGCGAAAGACCGTCCACGATCGATTTACGATCTTCTTCACTGATACCGATATCGATTGCCATGTTTCATGCCCTTTCATTGAGGAGTGGAAAGCAGTAACACCCCCTACTCTATCAAGAGAACCCGGGGCGGCGCAGCTTTCTATAGAGTCCTGGCAGAAGGGGGAGCAAAATGAACAGGAGGCGAGGCATGACCGTCCGGCATTCTCGACCAGCGGCGACGGGTGGGCCGCCTGCGCTGAGCCTCGAAAACGCCTCGCTCAGCAGGCAGGGCTCTGTTCCGGGGGTTGCAAGGATTTCGAGCGCGCGTTTCACAACCCCTTCACTTAAACAGATTTATTTGCACAGGCCGCTGATTTGAGTAGCACCGGGCTTTGCTGTTAAATACACCGCGTGTCGCTATTGAGTTGTCATCTGTCTTGGCGCATAGGCTGGACCATCGTTCGTGCATCACGCCTCCTCTTTTTTAGAAGCGTACCGAACGGTACCCGCTATTTCTGGTAATCCTTCTCGACTTGTGAGCTTTTTAAAATGTTAAAAATTGTCCATCTGGTAACGGGAGCCGCAGCACTGCTGCTCTCTTTTATCCCCAGCCTGCGTAGCGAGGCCATGTCTCCCTACCTGCAACAGCCCGATGCGGTTTATCTGGCGTTCTTCGGGCTGCTCAACCTGGTACTTGCCCCAGTGATCCCCTACTGGAATCGAGGTGCACGTCATACCCTGCAAAACCTGGTCAGCGCTTTGCTCGTTGCTGCGGTCGTGCTGCAAACCCTGACCTTGCTGGTTCCATTACAAATCATCGCAGGCCAACCGGCCATCATCATCAGCCTGGCCATTGCCATTGTGGCTGTCGCGCTGCACCTTGGCGTGAGCTTCTATCGGTCGTCTCCCTCGCCAGCACCTCAAAGCCATGACATGGGCAACCGTGATACCGGCACTGTGAAATGGTTTAATACCTCAAAGGGTTTCGGCTTCATTTCGCGGGACTCTGGTGACGATATTTTCGTGCATTTTCGCGCCATTCGCGGCGAAGGGCATCGCGTACTGGTCGAAGGCCAGCGCGTGGAGTTCTCCGTCATGAACCGTGACAAAGGCCTGCAGGCAGAAGATGTGATTGCAGCGCTGCCACGTCGCTGATCCGTATGGCATAAATGTCATGACATAAAAAAACCGCGCCCTTCCTGTGGAGGCCGCGGTTTTTTTACGCCTGTCAGTCAGTAATGAGGCGGCGGAGCATCTTCTTCAAAGGTTTCGAACTGATTGCCAAGCTCTTCCTGCCGCTTGAGCATCGCCGACATCTGCTGCTGCAAACGATCAAGCTCTCGCCTTTGCGCCACCAGCACGTCGTTCAAAGCCTGAATCGTATCGTCCTGAAAAGCCTGGCGACTCTCCAGCTCCATGACTCGCTCATCAAGGCTCATGCTGAATCCCCCTCAAATCGAAAATCGTTGATCAGTACGGCCCGGAGCTGCTCACGAATCGAAACGAACTGTTCCTCTGTATAAGGTACGGCAGGGTGCTTGCCCCACACAGGTGCAGGCCAGGCGATATCGTTTCGCTTGCGCACAATGACATGCATGTGAAGCTGGCTGACGACATTACCAAGCGCCGCGACATTAAGCTTGTCAGCGCCAAACAACACCTTGAGCGTCTTTGACAGAAAGGAGGTCTCCTGCCAGAGCTGCAATTGATCGTCGGCACTCAGATCGAAGACCTCACTGATATCCGGGCGTCGCGGTACCAGAATGAACCAGGGGTAATTCGAATCATTGGAGAGCAATAACCGGCAAAGCGGGAAATCGCCCAGAGCCAGGGTGTCTTGGTGCAAACGTGAATCCAGAACGAACACGATAAAGGCTCCTGATTGCCACTTGAATGTCTGGTTGACCCGCTCGGCAGCAAGGTGCCAGGTAACACATCACAGGATACGCGTGATGAGGTAACGCTTCACCCCCACATAAGGCCGACATCATGCAGGCCAGCCACAGCGTGTGAGAAAAGGCTCCATCGAAAAGGCCCGCACCAATATGTAGCCCTATTGGCACCAACGCACTGCTTTGGCTCGCATTCCGAGTGTGCAGGACCATGGTTAGCAGCCTTAACCCATCCCCGATTCAGACCCGATTCAACGACTGCCTGATATAGGGTCATGAAAATGAAACACCTGGACGTTCACCATAACGACGTGTCAGTGACCCGCCCCAGCTTCATGCAACACCGCTGGCGAATGCACCAAAAACACACACTGCTGTTGCCGTCGCAACACCAGAGGGGCGGGATTTACCCAAAAACAGCTCAGCCCGGTAACAATTTTCTGGTTACACGCTACCCTGAGAGAGAGGAAAGACCGGGAGAGAGATTTTTCTATAAAAAAAATAGCTATTAAAAACAATGAAATACAGCTTGAATGCAACGCAGATTCTGATTTTTCACGTTTTTTTCTTATTTTCAGGAACTTTGTGCACGCTTGTTGCTATATCACCCATATGATCACGGTGTCCCTGGCGGAAAACAGAGACACCCTGACCAAGGGAAAAGGTTGCGATCGGCGGAACAGCTTTTGCCGGCCCTGGATCACAAGGCCCAGGCTTGATGCCAACGCAACAGCGATCACTGAAGTGCGCACTGGGGATGCACAACCCCATGGCGACATGGACGACGCAGCAAGCGACACCGGCGTAAAGATTCTGAAAGGATAGGGTTGTAACTATCGTAAGCACCGTCAGCGTGATGTAGATTTTCCGCCGACAAAAATAGAAAGAGCCGCCCAGATAAAAAAACAGGTGGGACGGCATAGATCTCTTCTAAAAACCAAAGGAGCAATCACGATGAGAGTGATGAAGTGGAGCGCAATCGCACTGGCCGTTACTGCAGCCAGCACCCAACTGGCAACGGCTGCACCGTTCGTCAGTGATCAGGCCGAGGCCAAAGGCTTTGTTGAGGGGAGCACTCTTGACCTGAAATTGCGCAATTACTATTACAACCGTGACAAGAAGGCTGGTGCCCAGGACGATCGTGACTGGACCCAAGGCATCTGGGCAAACTTCAGCTCCGGTTACACCCAAGGCACCATCGGTGTCGGTGTAGAAGCCTTCGCTTACGCCGGTGTGAAACTCTGGGGCCCAGACAAGTACTCAGGTTCGGGTAACCTGATCACCGACTCTGCCGGTAACAACGAAAATACACAGAGCAAAGCCGGCGGCGCCGTCAAGTTCCGTGTTTCGAAGACTGAGCTGAAAGTCGGCGACATGCAGCCAACCAGCCCGGTGTTCGCGGTCGGCGGCTCGCGCCTGCTGCCACAGACTGCCAGCGGTATCAGCTTGCAGAGCAGCGAGATCAAAGGCCTGGACGTTGAAGCAGGTCACTTCTACTCTGGCACCAGCCAGGACGACACCAGCCACGGCGGTAGCATCTTCGCCAACTACGCTGGCGTTCGTGCAAACAGCGCTGACTTCGCTGGTGGTAAATATGCCATCACCGACAGCCTGGGCGTCGGCTTCTACGCCGCCAAGCTGGAAGACGTCTGGGATCAATACTACGGTAACGTGAACTACGCACTGCCTCTGGGCGGTGACCAGTCCCTGGCATTCGACGCGAACATCTATCGCACCGTTGACGAAGGCAGCGCCAAAGCTGGCTCGATCAGCAACACCGCGTTCTCCGGTTCCGCAGCCTACTCGTTCATGGCCGCACACACCGTGACCCTGGCGTTCCAGAAGATCAACGGCGACACCCCGTTCGACTACATCGGTATTGGTGACAACAACCGTGGTGGCGACTCGATCTTCCTGAACAACTCGATCCAGTACTCCGACTTCAACGGTCCGGGTGAAAAATCCTGGCAGGCTCGCTACGACCTGAACATGGCTCCGTACGGCGTTCCAGGCCTTAGCTTCATGACCCGTTACATCAAGGGTACTGACATCGACGGCACCAAGACTCCGACCGGCAGCGCATACGCTGGCCTGTACGGCGCAGATGGCGAGCACCACGAGACCAACCTCGAAGCCAAATACGTCCTGCAAACCGGCCCGGCCAAAGACCTGTCCTTCCGCATTCGTCAAGCATGGCACCGCGCCAATGCTGACCAGGGCGAAGGCGATGTCAATGAGTTCCGCCTGATCGTCGACTACCCAATCTCGGTTCTGTAATCGCGATTCGGTTCTCGGTAATAGAAGAAGCCCGGCTCATGCCGGGCTTTTTCATGCCGCCTGAAAAGTGCGGCCTTACCGCTCGACTGCCTTGCACGGCCTGTACGCCACCGGCACATCACCGTACAATCCCGAGTCATTTCCAGTCTCAGCAACCGACAACGGCCAACCATGCGCACCAGTCAATTTTTGCTCGCCACACAGAAAGAAACCCCTTCCGATGCGGTCGTGGTCAGCCATCAGCTGATGCTGCGCGCCGGCATGATCCGCAAGCTCGCCTCTGGCCTGTACACCTGGCTGCCGATGGGCCTGCGCGTGCTGCGCAAGGTAGAAGCCATCGTTCGCGAGGAGATGGACGCTGCAGGCGCACTTGAAATCCTGATGCCGGGCATTCAACCCGCAGAACTGTGGCAGGAGTCCGGCCGCTGGGTGCAGTACGGCCCTGAATTGATGCGTCTGGTCGACCGCCACAACCGTGATTTCTGCCTGGGCCCGACCCACGAAGAAGTCATCACCGATCTGGCCCGCAACGAGCTGAACAGCTACAAGCAGCTGCCAATCAACATGTACCAGATTCAGACCAAATTCCGTGACGAGATCCGCCCACGCTTCGGCCTGATGCGCGGCCGCGAGTTCGTCATGAAGGACGCCTATTCGTTCCACGCCGATCATGCCTCGTTGCAGGAAACCTACGATCGCATGCACCAGGCGTACAGCAACGTCTTCACTCGCCTGGGCCTGAAATTCCGCCCGGTCGAAGCTGACAACGGCTCGATCGGCGGCGCAGGCTCCCACGAATTCCACGTACTCGCCGAGTCAGGCGAAGACGATATCGTCTTCAGCGACGGCTCCGATTACGCCGCCAACATCGAAAAAGCCGAAGCGGTGCCCCGCGAGACTTCCCGCCCTGCGCCGACAGAAGAGCTTCGCCTGGTCGATACGCCGAACGCCAAGACCATTGCGCAACTGGTCGAAGGCTTCAACCTGCCGATCGAGAAGACCGTCAAGACGCTTGTGGTGCATGCCGCCGAAGAAGGCAAGCTGATCGCCTTGATCATTCGTGGCGACCACGAACTCAACGAAATCAAGGCCGGCAAGCTGGAGCAGGTCGCAAGCCCTCTGGTCATGGCCTCCGAAGCCGAATTGCGTGACGCAATCGGCGCAGGCGCAGGCTCGCTGGGCCCTCTGAACCTGCCACTGCTTTGCGTCATCGACCGCTCGGTCGAGATGATGAGTGACTTCAGCGTCGGCGCCAATATCGACGATAAGCACTACTTTGGCGTCAACTGGGAACGCGACCTGCCGGTTCCGACCGTTGCCGACCTGCGTAACGTGGTCGCCGGCGATCCAAGCCCGGATGGCAAGGGCACGCTGGAGATCAAACGCGGCATCGAAGTCGGACACATCTTCCAGCTGGGCACCAAGTACAGCGAAGCGATGAAGTGCCAGGTGCTCGGCGAAAACGGCAAGCCGGTCAACCTGTCCATGGGTTGCTACGGCATTGGCGTATCCCGTGTAGTGGCCGCCGCCATCGAACAGAACAGCGACGAAAACGGCATCATCTGGAACGACACCCTCGCGCCATTCCAGATCGCCCTGGTGCCGCTGCGCTATGAAACAGACGCCGTACGCGAAGCCACCGACAAGCTGTATGCCGATCTGAAGGCAGCCGGCTTTGAAGTCCTGCTCGACGACCGCGACAAGAAAACCAGCCCCGGCATCAAGTTCGCTGACATGGAACTGATCGGTATCCCGCATCGCATCGTTGTCAGCGATCGCGGTCTGGCCGAAGGGAATCTGGAGTACAAGAGCCGTACCGAGTCGCAACCGCAAGCCATTGCAGTCGCTGACGTGCTGTCGTTCATTCAGGGCCGCGTGAAACGCTGAGTCAAAGGCGCACCGACACCTGTCGGTGCGCCACTCACCCGCCCCATCCGCATCAAGAGATCCCATGCTCAAACGAAGCACCCTAAGCCTCGGCAGCGCCGTTCTCTGCGGCACTTTCCTCGTCGGCGGCTGTGCCAATCAGTTGTCACAACGCAGCGAGCACGAAGAGCGCGTCGAGCGCAAACTGCTCGAACACACCTTGCAGGTCGACATCGGCGAACCCAAAACGCTCGAATTGCCGCAACGTCGTGTGCGGATTCACGAGCATAAATCCTTCGAAGTCACCGATTTCGAAGTGACACGCCACTACGATCGCTACACCCCTTACCAGCCCTGGCGGGAAGTCTATGAAATCCCATTGGGCGCAGTCGCAGTCGTGGCCGGTGTTGGCGCCAATGTAGTCAACGTATTCGCGCTGGGCAGCCTGCCCGACAGTGTGACCAAGGACTGGATCAGTTATGGCGTGGCCGGGCTGAATCCTTTCATGAACGCCCCTTCTCACGGTCGCGCCCAGCAAAACCTGGCGGGTATCGATGAGGTTCAGAAGGACAAACGGATCGAGAACTCCACCCTGCCCTGGAACGAGCGCTCGGTGATGGTCAAGGCGGGCAATGAAACCCACGAAATGTCGACAGACCGTAATGGCGTGCTGCGGCTCAATTTGCTGGACAGTCCGTTTGCAGAACAGGACCTTAGCCGTGTCACCCGCCTCTATATAAATGTGGAGGATGAACAGGACAACGCACACGCCAACGCGAGCCTGCCAATCAGCCATTCACTGCGCGGCAAACTACTGGAAGCCCACGCGCTGATCTACGATGACCTTGAAGACGACGAAGTCAGCCAATGGGTTCACCGGGTCAAGCGGCTGTCAGACATGGGACTGGAAGAAGAAGCCAGTGAACTGGAACAAAGCCTGATCGAACTCACACGCAACGATCCTCAGTTGCAGAACGAGTTTCTGAAGTCGCTTGCACGGGACGCCGGTCGCCTGGTCGCGGTACCTGCCGAAGCGCCTTGATCGTGCCAGCAGGTTTCGTGACGGTCCCGAAACCTGCTACTGACGCGCGAACAGCTCGAGCTGTTCATGCGCGGCGCGCAAATCATGCAGCCGTACACCCACCCCCAGCAAACGAACCGGCTTGCCGCCTCGCGCAAACGCCTGAGCCAGCAACTGCTCGTAGCTGCCCAGATCCCTACCCGCGCCGGTTTGCTCCAGGGTAGTCTGCGTGAAATCGTGAAACTTGACTTTCACGAACGGCTTTCCGGGACGGTACTGCCCCTCCATTCGCTCCATCCTCCCGGTCAACGTTTCCAGCAGCGCGGGAAGCTTTTCAAGACAACTGGCCAGATCGGGCAAATCCGTATCGTAGGTGTTTTCGACACTCACTGACTGACGTCTGCTGTCGTTTTGTACAGGCCGGTCGTCAATACCGTGCGCCAGACTCCAGAGCCGCTCGCCAAAACTGCCAAATTCGCGAACCAGTGCAAGCTTGCTGCGACTGCGCAGGCCTTCGCAGTCGACGATCCCCAGGCGACCCAACTTATCAGCGGTCACCTTACCGACACCGTGCAGTTTGCTAACCGGCAGCGAGGCGACGAATGCCTCGACCTGATCCGGCGTGATGACAAACAGACCGTTCGGTTTCTTCCAGTCACTGGCAATCTTGGCCAGAAACTTGTTGGGCGCTACGCCTGCCGACACCGTGATGTGCAATTGATTGGACACCCGACGTCGAATGTCCTGAGCGATACGAGTGGCGCTGCCAGAGAAATGGCTGGAATCCGAGACATCCAGAAAGGCCTCATCCAGGGACAAAGGCTCGATCAAGTCGGTGTAATCACGAAAGATCGTCTGAATTTCCCGAGATGCTTCCTTATAGGCATCCATGCGTGGCTTTACGATGGTCAGGTCCGGGCACAGCTTGAGGGCATGACGAGAGGACATTGCCGAGCGCACCCCGTAAGCCCTTGCCTCGTAATTACAGGTCGCGATCACCCCACGCCGCTCCGCGGAGCCGCCAACCGCCAGCGGCTTGGCCGCAAGACCGGGGTCGTCACGCATTTCGATGGCTGCATAAAAGCAGTCACAGTCGATGTGGATGATTTTGCGTTGCGTCATGACCTGCTGAGATGTTGAATCCATGGCCGTGCAGTATCTCACCGCTATCAGCCGCTGACACGCACGCCCTCACGCCGGGCGATGAAATGGCTCTGCAAACCTGTTTTTTGTGGGCAAATGCTGCTTAAAGTCCCGCAGACAGGGCGTCAAAGGCAATCGACCCCCTCCTGCCGATTCGCTAAGCATTTGAAGGAAAAGCATTTTTCCAAAACTAACCGTTGACACACCGCCAAGTCTCTGTAGAATGCCGGCACACAGACGCGGGATGGAGCAGTCTGGTAGCTCGTCGGGCTCATAACCCGAAGGTCGTCGGTTCAAATCCGGCTCCCGCAACCAAACATCAAAAAAGGCTACTCGAAAGAGTGGCCTTTTTTGTGCGTGCCCGATAAGACACTTATCAGGGCGATCAATGTCCGGTACCCAGGGTTAATTTCCAGAGCACGAACATTAAGGGTTGACACTTCGGCGTTCAGCTGTAGAATGCCGCCACACAGACGCGGGATGGAGCAGTCTGGTAGCTCGTCGGGCTCATAACCCGAAGGTCGTCGGTTCAAATCCGGCTCCCGCAACCAAACATCAAAAAAGGCTGCTCGAAAGAGTGGCCTTTTTTGTGCGCGATCAAAAAGTTTCATGCAGCATCTGTAACTGTCTGACAGAAAAGGCTATTTGATCGGCCCTCTGAAGCCCTATTATCATGAATGTCACGTAATGTTTCCATTTACGACAGTTTTTTCACCTGCTGCCGATAGGCTTATGACTAAGCTGAATCACACCTGAATCAGCGCTGAACAGCACTACCCCGCTCCATTCGCTATTCGCTCGTTAGGCGTTGACGCGCTAACATCCTGAAATATTTTTTGCGTAGGGATTGGTAACTTGGCTGTATACCTCCATCCTGTCGCGCACGATCCAAGGAGTGATTGATGCGCGACAACACGTCAGATTCCAATGAAACAGTGAATGCCGATCAACCTGAGAAGCCTGCGCGCCTGAACTGGCGTGAGCTGCTGAGCAAGTATCGCCAGCCAATCGGGCTGGCCGTGATGCTGCTGCTGTTTGGCCTGGCCTTGATCGCCTGCCGACACATGCTTATCGAAATGGACTGGTATGCGCTGCAGGACTCCCTGCTGGCCGTGCCTCTGCCATCGCTGGGCGGCGCACTGCTGGCAGCGATCGTTGGCTACGTCATTCTGATGGGCTATGAGTTATCCGCCAGCCGCTACGCCAACGTCGACCTGCCGACCAAGACGCTGATTCTGGGTGGCTTCACCTCGTTTGCGATCGGCAATGCGGTGGGCCTGTCGATGCTCTCCGGCGGCTCGGTTCGGTACCGGCTGTATTCAAGGCATGGCATTGGCGCGATTGAAATTGCCCGCATGACCGTATTCGCCAGCCTCTCGCTGGGCTGCGCGTTGCCGCCGCTGGCTGCATTGGCGACCCTGAGCAACCTGTCCGGCGCGTCGCTGGCGCTGAAATTGCCGGTCGAAGTGCTGGCCGTGGTGGCAACAGCGGTACTGGTGGGCAGCGTGCTGCTGGCCGTCGCGATTTATCGCCGTCGCCTGCCGGAACAGGATATCGCGCACAACATTCTGGTACGCCTGGGTCGCCGCACGCTGCGCCTTCCCGACCTGCGCCTTACGCTTATCCAGTTGGTGATCACGGCCCTGGACGTTGCGGCAGCAGCGCTTGTGCTTTATCTACTGCTGCCCCACGCGCCACCGCTGGGTGCCTTTCTGCTGATCTACCTGCTGGCGCTCGCTGCGGGCGTACTCAGCCATGTACCTGGTGGCGTCGGGGTGTTCGAAGCCATTTTGCTGGCGGCGTTCGCCAATGAACTGGGGGCCGCCCCGCTGGCGGCGGCACTGCTGCTGTATCGCCTGATCTATGTCGTCCTGCCGCTGCTGCTGGCGTGCCTGACCCTGCTGTTCACCGAGGCGCAGCGATTGCTGCCAACCCGGCAGGCAATGCGTGTCGCTTCAGGTCTGGCAGCGCCGATTCTGGCACTACTGGTTTTCTTGTCGGGGGTGGTGCTGCTCTTCTCTGGTGCCACCCCTGAAATTGATACCCGACTGGAAAACGTCGGCTTCATGATTCCCCATCGGCTGATCGATGCCTCGCACTTTGGTGCGAGTCTGGTGGGCGTGCTGTGCCTGCTGCTGGCTCAGGGTCTGCGTCGTCGACTGTCCGCAGCCTGGATCCTGACTGTCATCCTGTTGCTGGTGGGTGCCGTACTGTCGATGTTGAAAGGCTTCGACTGGGAAGAGGCCAGCCTGCTGTTGCTGACTGCCTGCCTGCTGATGACCTTCCGCCGCTCGTTCTATCGGCCCAGTCGCCTGCTGGAGGTGCCGTTTTCTCCGCTGTACCTGATCGCCAGTGTGTGCGTCGTCGGCGCATCGATCTGGCTGCTGTTATTCGCCTATCAGGACGTGCCGTACAGCCATCAACTCTGGTGGCAGTTCACGCTGGACGCTGACGCCCCGAGAGGCCTGCGCTCAGCGCTAGGCAGCGCCGTACTGCTGGTGGTGGTGTCGTTGACCTGGTTGTTGCGTACCGCACGACCGGTCATCAAGCTGCCTGACGCCGCCGATCTGGATAAAGCTGCAGAGATCCTCAAGGCCTCCAACCAGCCTGATGGTGGTCTGGTGCTGACGGGTGACAAGGCGATCCTGTTTCATCCGGCCGGCAATGCCTTCCTGATGTACTCGCACCGTGGCCGCAGTCTGGTCGCACTTTACGATCCGATCGGCCCGACACAACAGCGCGCCGAGCTGATCTGGCAGTTCCGCGACCTGTGTGACGTGCACCACGCCCGTCCCGTGTTCTATCAGGTTCGTGCCGAAAACCTGCCGTTCTATATGGATATCGGGCTGACAGCCATCAAGCTTGGCGAAGAAGCACGGGTTGACCTGCGGCGCTTCGACATTGAAGCCAAAGGCAAGGAGATGAAAGACCTGCGCTACACCTGGAACCGCGGTGGCCGGGATGGCCTGTCGCTGGAAATCTACGAGCCTGGCGCTGCACCTATCGAAGAGTTGAAAGTCATCTCCGACGCCTGGCTGACCGGCAAGAACGTGCGCGAGAAAGGGTTTTCTCTGGGCCGCTTCAACCCCGAGTACCTGAAGTATTTCCGTATTGCCATCGTTCACTTCGAGGGCAAGCCGGTCGCTTTCTCCAACCTGCTGGAAACCACCACACCGGAGCTGGCCAGCCTGGACCTGATGCGTTCGCATCCGGATGCGCCCAAGCTGACCATGGAGTTCATGATGGTGGGCCTGATTCTGCATTACAAAGCTCAGGGTTACGCGCGCTTCAGTCTGGGCATGGTGCCGCTTTCAGGCCTGCAGCCGCGTCGCGGAGCGCCGCTGACCCAACGTCTGGGGTCGATGATCTTCCGTCGCGGCGAACAGCTCTACAACTTCCAGGGTCTGCGCCGCTTCAAAGACAAGTTCCAGCCCGATTGGGAACCTCGCTATATGGCCGTGCCTGCCGGACTCGATCCGCTTGTGGCACTGGCTGACACCGCTGCCCTGATTGCGGGCGGCCTGACTGGATTGGTGAAACGCTGATGATTCGACGCTCCTGGCGCTTTTTGCTCGCAGCTCTGGTAATTGTTCTTGTAGCCGCATTGGGGGCGTGGATCTGGACCCGCCCCGCTCCACCCGCCACCCTTGAACGCTTGACGCTGGATGATGGCGCCGCATTGACCAGCGTGACTCCGGCAACACGCATCAAGACCCGCATCGCCCTGGCCGTCACCGCTGAAGAAATGCTCACCGACAAGCAATTGCTGGCGGTGAGCAAGGATGCGTCGGCGCGCATCGTCCAGGTTGTCCTGCCCAAGGACGACTGCGTGATGCAGCAGAAGACCTTCCAGAGTGCGCTCGAAAAACTCGACGGCCCCGCAATGGTCGTGGGCGGCATAGGCCCTGGCGCGACGCTGGCATGGCGCTGGCTGGCCGGGCAGACCGATGACAAGGCGCAAGCCATCTCCGTCGGCTTTGCGCTGGAGCACGTCTCCAATCCACCGCCAGTCGTAGAAGAAGGCGACACACCGCCACGTATCTGCGATGTCCCATTGCCTCAGAAAGCGCCTCACGGTCATTGGCTGGCCGCGTGGAATGACGCCCCGGACGACCCCAGTGCTGCGTTCGTGCGTGATCAGACCAATGCCGACACCAGCATCAGCGATTACGACATTAAGCTGCCGCAGGTCCTGAACACCGAACTGCGTCACCTGCTGCTGGGCGAAAACGATGCGGGTGGGCTGGGCATTCCGGTCGTTGAAGTGCCGGCCAGCCAACCGTCCGACACTGTGACGCTGTTCATGTCCGGCGACGGCGGCTGGCGCGACCTGGACAAGGTCGTGGCAGGCGATATGGCGAAGATGGGTTATCCGGTAGTGGGCATCGACGTGCTGCGCTACTACTGGGAACACAAGACCCCAGAGCAGACCGCAGTAGACCTGACCGACCTGATGAACCACTATCGCCAGAAATGGGGCACCAAACGCTTCATTCTTGCCGGTTACTCATTCGGTGCAGACGTCATGCCAGCGATCTACAACCGCCTGGCGACTGACGACCAGAACCGTATCGACGCAATCATCCTGCTGGCGTTCGCCCGGACAGGCAGCTTCGAGATCCATGTGGACGGCTGGCTGGGCAACGCAGGCAAGGAAGCGACCACCGGACAAGAGATGGCGAAACTGCCGGCTGCCAAGGTGTTCTGCGTGTATGGCGTCGAGGAGAAGAAGGACAGCGGTTGCACCGACACCACAGCCGTGGGTGAAGCGGTGCAGTTGCCGGGTGGTCATCACTTCGATGAAGACTACCCTGCCCTGGCCAAGCGTCTGATCGACGCGATCAATAAGCGTCAGGGCAAGACAGGCGCAACGGCCGGCGCTCAATAACCGCTCCGTTATCCAAGCCAAAAAAATCCCGGCACCGTGAGGTGGCCGGGATTTTTGTTGGCGGGTACCTCTGACAGGTTACATCTCGACTTGTGTACCCAGCTCGATCACGCGATTGAACGGCAGCTTGAAGAAGCGCAGGTTGCCGTTGGCGTTCTTGAGCATGAACGCGAACAGCGCTTCTCGCCAGCGGGCCATGCCTACCATCTTGGACGGAATGACGGTCTCGCGGCTCAGGAAGTAGGTCGTACGCATCGGACTGAAGTCCAGCTCGGCCAGATGACACAAGGCAAGCGCAGCAGGCACGTCCGGCTCATCGATGAAACCGAAGTGCAGGATGACGCGATAAAAACCCTCGCCATAGGACTCCACTTCGAAGCGCTGCTGGGTCGCAACCCTCGGCGAATCTTCGTAGACCACCGTCAGCAGCACGACCTGCTCGTGCAACACCTGGTTGTGCAGCATGTTGTGCAACAGTGCGTGCGGCACGGCGTCCGAACGCGCGGTCAGAAAGACCGCCGTGCCTTGCACGCGATGCGGCGGCTGCACCCGAATGCTGCCAATGAAGATCGGCAGCGGCAGACCGCCTTCGTCGATACGCTCTGCGAGCAACTGTTTGCCGCGCTTCCAGGTGGTCATGAGGATGAACAGCACAGCGCCGGCCAATACCGGAAAGGCACCGCCCTGGAAGATCTTCGGTACGTTGGCAGCGAAGAACAGACCATCGACCAGCAACAGACCAATCAACAACGGAACGGCCAGCAACGGCGGCCATTTCCACAGCAGCAGCATGACCGAAGACACCAGAATCGTGGTGCAGAGCATGGTTCCGGTGACCGCCACGCCATAGGCAGAGGCCAATGCACCAGACGATTCGAAACCGATCACCAGCAGGATGACGCCTGCCATCAGCGCCCAGTTCACCGCGCCGATGTAGATCTGGCCCTGTGCGTCGCTCGACGTGTGCTGGATATACATGCGCGGAATGTAACCGAGCTGAATAGCCTGCAGCGTCATGGAGAACGCACCGGAAATCACCGCCTGCGAGGCAATGATCGTCGCCATGGTCGACAAGCCGATCAGCGGCAGCAGCGCCCAACCCGGCGCCAGCAGATAGAACGGATTGCGAACGGTCTCGGGGTTGCCCAGCACCAGCGCACCCTGGCCGAAGTAGTTGAGCAACAAAGCAGGCAGGACGAGGATGAACCAGGCCCGCGAAATCGGCTTGCGGCCGAAGTGCCCCATGTCTGCGTAGAGAGCTTCCGCGCCGGTCAGCGCCAGCACCACGGCACCGAGAATCGCGACGCCGATACCTGGATGGATAATAAAGAAGTGAACACCCCAGGCAGGATTCACCGCCTTGAGCACTTCCGGCGACTGCATGATGCCGTAGACACCGAGCGCGCCCAGCACCACGAACCACGTCACCATGACCGGACCAAACAGCACGCCGATGCGCGCCGTGCCGTGGCGCTGAATCAGGAACAACCCGATCAGCACCACCAGCGCCATAGGCACGATCCAGCGCTCCAGCCCATCGAATGCCAGCTCGAGCCCTTCCATCGCCGACAGCACCGAAACGGCCGGCGTGATCATGCTGTCGCCATAGAACAGCGCCGCACCGAACAGGCCGAACACCACCATGAGCATTTGCAGCTTGGGGTATTTGGCCGTAGCCCTGCGTGCCAGCGCCGTCAGCGCCATGATGCCGCCTTCACCCTGATTGTCGGCGCGCAGGATAAAGACCATGTACTTGAAGGACACGACCCAAATCAGCGACCAGAAAATCAGCGACAGCACCCCCAGAATCGCGTCATGCGAGACTTCGACCCCATACCCGCCCTGAAACACTTCTTTAAGCGTATACAGAGGGCTGGTGCCGATATCGCCATACACCACACCCACCGCAGCGATCAGCAGCCCTACGGGCCTGGCCGCCTTTCCAGAACCTTCATGACTGTTTGTTTGACTCATCCACTACTCCCGGAAACCAGACATGAGGTTCAATCCACTGTGAACTTCACAACGCGTAACAATTCAGATCCGCCCAGACATTGACACGCCTTGACGCGATGGCGCGAAGCATAACGCAGCGGTGGGTGTAATTCTCTTCCAAGACGGCTAAGGAATGACAATGCCCAACAAAAAGCCCACCAAAATAGGTGGGCTTCAGATTCATCCAGTTTTTACGCAAAGACGACCTCAACTCGTCCTTCACCACCACGAGAGCGCGGAGCTGTCTTCACGACAATTTGCACATCGCGTCCAAGGCGAGAGAGGCAATCGATCATCTTCGACTCGCTGATGCCTCTGAATTTACCTCTTAGCATCTCTGATACTTTGGGCTGAGGCATGGCCAAGAGCCGGGCCGCTTCGACTTGGGTAAGATGTCGAGCCTTGATAATGGCTCCGATCTTGGTCGCCAACTGGGCCTTGATCAGCATCTCCTTAGCGTCGTCTCGACCGAGGTCGGCGTAAACGTTGCCACTACTATCTTCGATATCAGTCATTTTTGACCTCCTTGGCATGCTTTTCTGCAGCTCTGAGTCGAGATTTGATCAGATCAATGTCGTGCTGCGCTGTCTTGATGCCCGAAGTCGACTTTTTCTGAAAGCAATGCAAGGCATAGACCGCGCTTCCAAACTTTACGGTATACACGGCTCGATAAGTGTCCCCATCATAGTCCTCAACAACCTCAAGCACCCCGGCTCCAGAAAACCCTTTCAAGGGCACGGCTTGAACATGCTTGTTTCCCTGCTGAGCCTGATGGAGCGCATAACCAAATACATCCTGTACATCCTCGGGCATTGCCAAGAGATCTTTTTTACTGCCAAACAACCAATACAGTGGCTTCACTACCAGACCGCCCGTCCTATCCAACACAGAT
The DNA here is from genome assembly GCF_014358015.1 of Pseudomonas triticifolii. Classification (GTDB taxonomy): domain Bacteria; phylum Pseudomonadota; class Gammaproteobacteria; order Pseudomonadales; family Pseudomonadaceae; genus Aquipseudomonas; species Aquipseudomonas triticifolii. The sequence continues at coordinate 132,486 of NZ_JACONV010000002.1, forward strand.
AAAATATACCCGTTTAGGTATAGAAACAATCAACGATCCTGCTGCTGACGCGCAAGACGTTCCGCACTCGTCGTAATTCTCGTCCTAACGCTGGTCATCGCGCCCACTCATCGCTAGAATTGCGCACTTTTTGATCAGAGGCGCAACCAAGCGCCCAATCGGTGCCTGCACGCAGTGTCCAGGCCCCTTAACGCCGAGGTTCGCCATGTCCACCGTCACCACGCCATCCGCCCCAAAGGTTGGATTTGTCTCACTGGGTTGTCCGAAAGCGCTCGTCGATTCAGAACGCATCCTGACTCAGTTGCGCATGGAAGGTTACGAAGTCGTTCCGACTTATGAAGATGCCGACGTGGTTGTCGTCAACACCTGCGGTTTCATCGATACGGCCAAGGCTGAGTCGCTGGAAGTGATCGGTGAGGCGCTGGCGGAAAACGGCAAGGTGATCGTGACCGGTTGCATGGGCGTTGATGAAAGCGTGATCCGCAAAGTGCACCCGAGCGTGTTGTCGGTCACCGGTCCTCAGCAGTACGAGCAGGTCGTCAATGCCGTGCACGAAGTCGTCCCGCCGCGCCACGACCACAACCCGCTGATCGATCTGGTGCCGCCACAAGGCATCAAGCTGACCCCGCGTCATTACGCTTACCTGAAGATCTCCGAAGGCTGCAACCATAGCTGCAGCTTCTGCATCATCCCGTCGATGCGCGGCAAGCTGGTCAGCCGTCCGGTGGGCGACGTGCTGGATGAAGCCAAGCGTCTGGTCAAATCCGGGGTGAAAGAGCTGCTGGTCATTTCTCAGGACACCAGCGCCTATGGCGTGGACGTCAAGTACCGCACCGGTTTCTGGGATGGCCAGCCGGTCAAGACCCGCATGACCGAGCTGTGTCAGGCGCTGGGTTCCATGGGCGTCTGGGTTCGCCTGCACTATGTGTACCCGTACCCGCACGTCGACGAGCTGATCCCGCTGATGGCTGCCGGCAAGATCCTGCCGTACCTGGACATTCCGTTCCAGCACGCCAGCCCCAAGATCCTCAAGTTGATGAAGCGCCCTGCGTTCGAAGACAAGACCCTGGCCCGCATCAAAAACTGGCGCGAGCAGTGCCCGGACCTGATCATCCGCTCCACCTTCATCGTCGGCTTCCCCGGCGAAACCGAAGAAGACTTCCAGTACCTGCTGGACTGGCTGACCGAAGCCCAACTGGACCGCGTCGGCTGCTTCCAGTACTCGCCGGTAGAAGGTGCGCCCGCCAATCTGCTGGACGCCGCCGTTGTACCGGACGATGTGAAACAGGACCGTTGGGATCGCTTCATGGCCCACCAACAGGCCATCAGCGCCGCTCGTCTGCAGATGAAAATCGGCCGGGAAATCGAAGTGCTGATCGACGAAGTCGATGAGCGCGGCGCAGTCGGCCGCTGCTTCTTCGATGCCCCTGAAATCGACGGTAACGTGTTCATCGGTCTGGAAGACGACAGCACCGTCAAGCCAGGCGACAAGATCATGTGCCGCGTGACAGACGCGGACGAATACGATCTGTGGGCCGAAGTCATCTGATCGTCGCTCCCGCTCCATGAAAAAGCCCTGCCCGTCGAAACGGCAGGGCTTTTTCGTTTGATTTCGTGGTCTATTCACAGACAGACCAATGGGAGCAATGGCGCGATGGAGCTCTACTTTCCAGACAAGAACGACTACCCGGCTTTGGTGGACGTGTGGGAACGCTCGGTGCGTGCGACCCACGACTTTCTGCCGGATGCCTACATCACCCAGTTGAAGGACCTGCTGCTGCGGCAGTATCTGGACGGCGTGACGCTGTTCTGCACCCGCGACGTGCAACTGAAGATCACCGGTTTCGCGGGCGTTAACCGAAGCAAGCTGGACATGCTGTTCATCGACCCTGAGCACCGGGACCAAGGGCTCGGCAAACAGCTGCTGGCCCACGCCATCGCGCATTTTCATATCCGTGAACTGGATGTGAACGAACAAAATCCACAAGCATTGGGCTTTTACCTCAAGCACGGTTTTACAGTGTTCAGCCGCTCTGAGGTCGATGGCCTGGGGAACCCGTACCCGATGCTCAGAATGCACCTGAACCGCCGCGCCTGATATCGTCGCAACACCAATTGCAATGTTGCCGCGATTAACCGGGCGCAGGCGGTTACAATGGCGCCTTTCTCATCAGTAAACGGCTTCTTTCATGACAGACCCCATTCGCCTCTCCAAACGCCTCATTGATCTGGTCGGCTGCTCCCGCCGGGAGGCCGAACTGTTTATTGAAGGCGGCTGGGTCACCGTGGATGGCGTGGTGGTCGATGAGCCACAATTCAAGGTGGATACCCAGAAGGTCGAACTGAGCCCCGACGCCAAGGCCGACTCGCCGGAGCCGATCACGATCATCCTGCACAAGCCCGCCTCAGCCACCGCTGAAAGCGCTCTACAGATGATCACGCCGGGCACACTTTCAGAGGAACACAGCTACGGCAAGCGCCCGCTCAAAGGCCACTTTCTGCGCCTGGAAACGACTTCCAGCCTGCAGGCCAACGCCAGCGGCTTGATGGTGTTCAGCCAGGACTGGAAAATCCTGCGTAAACTCACCGACGACCGCAGCAAGATCGAACAGGAATACGTGGTGGAAATCTCTGGCGAGATGGTTGCCCACGGCCTGAACCGCTTGAACCATGGCATGACGTACAAAGGCAAGGAACTCCCGAAGGTGAAAGCCAGCTGGCAGAACGAAAACCGCCTGCGTTTCGCCATGAAAAATCCGCAGCCCGGCGTCATCGCCCAGCTCTGCGAGGCCGTTGGCCTGAAGATCGTTTCCATTCGCCGCATCCGCATCGGCGGCGTGTCCATGGGCAAGTTGCCTGAAGGGCAATGGCGCTACATGACGACCAAAGAAAAGTTCTAACCCCCCCATTACAGAGCGCACGGGCTTGTTCGTGCGCCGTCAGAAGACTTACAGGACTCACGCCTCATGATGAACAACGACGTATTGCGCAGCGTGCGCTACATGCTCGATATCAGCGACAGCAAAATTGTCGAGATCACCGGACTCACGGGCTTTGAGGTCTCCAAAAGCGACGTCATTGCGTTCATGAAGAAAGAGGAAGATGAAGGCTATCTGGATTGCAGCGACGAAGTCATGGCGCACTTTCTGGATGGCCTGGTCTATTTCAGACGTGGCAAGGATGAAAGCCGTCCGCCTCAGCCAATCGACCTGCCGATCACCAACAACATCGTCCTGAAGAAGCTGCGAGTGGCCTTCGAACTGAAAGAAGACGACATGCACGCGATCCTCAAGTCTGTCGACTTCCCGGTTTCCAAGCCTGAACTGAGCGCCCTGTTTCGCAAGGTCGGTCACACCAACTACCGTGAGTGCGGCGATCAACTGCTGCGCAACTTCCTCAAGGGTCTGACCCTTCGCGTTCGCGGCTGAGTCGGCACGCATGACCTATACCGTTTCACCTGTCGGCTACGTGCGCTCCTGCTTCAAGGAGAAGTTCGCCATTCCACGCCAGCCGCACCTCGCCCCGGCAGCGCGCGGCGTGCTGGAACTGGTCGCGCCGTTCGATCAGGGCGAGGCGGTGATGGGGCTTGAGCAGGTCAGCCATGTGTGGCTGCTGTTCATGTTCCACCTGGCGCTGGAAGAAAAACCGCGCCTGAAGGTCCGTCCGCCTCGCCTGGGCGGCAATCAGTCGATGGGCGTCTTCGCGACTCGCGCCACGCATCGTCCCAACGGCATTGGTCAGTCGGTGGTCAAGCTGGACAGGGTTGAGGCCGGGCGTCTATGGCTGTCGGGTATCGACTTGCTGGACGGCACGCCGGTGCTGGACATCAAACCCTACGTGCCCTACGCCGACATGATCGACAGCGCGACCAACCTGATGGCCAACGCAGCACCTGCGTTGATCCCTGTGCAGTGGCAGGCTGCCGCGCAGGCTCAGGCGCATGAACACGCTTTGAGGCTGGGCGAGCCGCTGATCGAGTTGATCGAGCAGTGCCTGGCTCAGGATCCGCGCCCGGCGTATCAGGTGCCTACGCCAGAACGGCGCTATGGCGCACAGTTCTGGGATCTGGACGTGCGCTGGCATTACCCGCAGGCAGGCGTCATCTGCGTGCTGGAAGTGGTCCCGGCAACAAATCCCGGACAATAAAAAGCCCGCCTCCCCTGTACACAGGAGAGACGGGCTTTTCGATCCGGCTTACTTCTCGACGAACGCACGCTCGATCAGGTAATCGCCAGGCTCGCGCATGCGCGGAGAAACCGTCAGGCCGAAGCTGTTGAGCACTTCGCTGGTCTCATCGAGCATGCTCGGGCTGCCGCACAGCATGGCGCGGTCATCCTGAGGATTGATCGGAGGCAGACCGATGTCGGTGAACAGCTTGCCGCTGCGCATCAAGTCGGTCAGACGACCTTCGTTCTCGAATGGCTCACGGGTCACGGTCGGGTAGTAGATCAGCTTGTCGCGCAGCGCTTCACCGAAAAACTCATTCTGCGGCAGGTGCTCGGTGATGAACTCGCGATAGGCAACTTCGTTCACGTAACGCACACCGTGGCACAGGATGACTTTCTCGAAGCGCTCGTAGGTTTCAGGGTCCTGGATCACGCTCATGAACGGCGCCAGGCCTGTGCCTGTGCTGAGCAGGTAAAGATGCTTGCCCGGCTTGAGGTCGTCCAGCACCAGCGTGCCCGTAGGCTTCTTGCTGATGATGATCTCGTCGCCTTCCTTCAAATGCTGCAGTTGAGAGGTCAGCGGGCCGTCTGGCACCTTGATGCTGAAGAACTCCAGATGCTCTTCCCAGTTAGGGCTGGCAATCGAATACGCACGCATGAGCGGGCGACCGTTTGGCTGCTGCAGACCGATCATGACGAACTGACCGTTCTCGAAACGCAGACCAGGGTCGCGGGTGCACTTGAAACTGAAGAGGGTGTCGTTCCAGTGATGGACGCTGAGGACACGCTCGTGGTTCATGTTGCTCATGTACGTGGGAACTCCTGAAAATTTCGTGCGCGCAGGGGCACAGCGCTATTGCGCGACATTCTAGTGGCAGACACAATATCTGTTAAATGAATTATCAAGATATGGGTTATCGGTTATATAGATATGCGATTCACTCTTCGTCAACTTCAAGTATTTGTCGCCGTCGCCCAGCAGGAAAGCGTGTCGCGCGCTGCTGTGTTGCTTTCGCTCTCCCAGTCAGCGGCCAGCACCTCGATCACCGAACTGGAACGCCAATCCAGTTGCCAGTTGTTCGACCGCGCCGGCAAACGGCTTAGCCTCAATGCCACAGGTCGCCAGCTGTTGCCACAGGCGGTTGCCCTGCTCGATCAGGCCAAGGAAATCGAAGACCTGCTCAACGGCAAGTCAGGTTTCGGCTCACTGGCGGTCGGGGCGACACTGACCATCGGCAATTATCTGGCCACGCTGCTGATCGGCGGCTACATGCAGCGCCACCCGGAAAGCCAGGTAAAGCTGCACGTTCAGAACACCGCGCATATCGTGCAGCAAGTCGCGCATTACGAGATCGACCTGGGCTTGATCGAGGGCGACTGCAGCCATCCGGACATCGAAGTGCAATCGTGGGTCGAGGACGAGCTGGTGGTGTTCTGCGCGCCGCAACATCCGCTGGCCAAGCGCGGCCAGGCCACGCTTGAAGAACTGACGCGCGAAGCATGGATTCTGCGTGAACAGGGTTCGGGCACACGACTCACCTTCGATCAGGCCATGCGTCATCATCGCAACGGCCTGAACGTCAAGCTGGAACTGGAACACACCGAAGCCATAAAACGCGCAGTTGAATCAGGGCTGGGGATTGGCTGCATCTCCAGGCTGGCGCTGCGAGATGCGTTTCGTCGCGGCAACCTGGTCGAACTGACGACGCCGGATCTGGACCTGTCGCGGCAGTTCTACTTCATTTGGCACAAACAGAAATACCAGACGTCCGCGATGCGCGAGTTTCTGGATCTCTGCCGGGCATTCACAGCCGGTGTGCAACGCAGCGACGAGATTGTGCTGCCGAGTCTGTATTGATCGGCATCAGCCCAACAGAACGATGGCCCACACCAGGCCAATCATGCTCAGGGCGATAAACTGTGCCGCGCTGCCCATGTCTTTGGCGTTCTTGGACAGTGGATGCAGATCCAGGGAGATCCGGTCGATGGCGGCTTCGACGGCCGAGTTAAGCAACTCGACGATCAATGCCAGCAGACACACTGCTACCAGCAGCGCATGCTCGCCTTTGCTGACATTAAGGAAAAACGACAGAGGAATCAGTACCACATTGAGCAGCACCAACTGGCGAAAAGCGGCTTCGCCCTTGAAGGCGGCCGTCAGGCCATCCAGCGAATAACCTGCGGCATTAAGGATTCGTTTCAGACCGGTTTGGCCTTTGAAGGGCGACATAGAGAGGCTGCTGTACAGTGAGGATGAGGAAAGCTAAGGGAACACAGGTCAAAAAAGCGTGAACATTTTATCTGACTGGCATTTAGCTGGCTGAAATGGATTCGAGTTGCTGCAGTAGCAGCGCCGCCTGGGTTCGGGTACGCACGCCCAGCTTGCGAAAGATCGCCGTCACATGGGCCTTGATCGTGGCTTCCGAAACGCTGAGCTCAAACGCGATCTGCTTGTTCAGCAAACCCTCACACACCATGGTCAATACCCGGAACTGCTGTGGCGTCAGGCTGGCAAGGCCTGCACTTGCCGCCTTGGCCTCGGCTGACACGCTGATGGTTTCGTTGACCTGTGGCGGCCACCAGACATCGCCTTCCAGAACAGTGCGTACTGCATGCTGGATGGACTCAAGCGAACTGGACTTGGGAATGAAGCCGCTGGCCCCGAATTCCCGGGAACGAACCACGATGGACGCCTCTTCCTGCGCTGAAACCATCACCACCGGAACCTGCGGATACTGCCCGCGCAACAGCACCAGACCGGAGAAGCCGTAAGCGCCCGGCATGTTCAGGTCCAGCAGGACCAGATCCCAATCAGCCTTTTGTGCCAGACAAGACTCCAGTTGCGCGATGCTGTCGGCCTCGACCAGCCGAGCGTCAGGCCCCAGGCCGATGCTCAACGCCTGACGCAGCGCACTGCGAAACAGAGGATGATCGTCGGCGATCAGGATGTCGTAGGTCATGTGTTGATCCTGTTTTTATAGTGAGGGCCAGCCATGCAGGCCGCTCAGCAAGGCATCCGGAAATGCCGGCAATTCACGATACCCCAGCGGGCAGGTGCAGCATCAAACCTGGTGAATCGGCGTCCAAGCGGCGCCAAGCATGCCCAGCAACACCATGTGGGTCAAGCATCAAGCGCCCCGGAGATGACAACGAGATGGCATTCGGCCAACAAGTGTCGCAACAGACGCTTGAGTGGCTACAGAAAAGGTTTCAAATGCGTGTGCGCCACGTCATCCGGATCGATCGGCCGCTGGTACTTGGCACCCAGGTAGTGCGCACTGAAGACATCCAGATAGGCATCCAGCACACCACTGGCGTTGTTATCATCGGCCAGCTCAAGACACAGCGCGGCCACCTCGGCCGTGCAGAAGTGATCATCGCGCCTGGAGCGGCGCAACCGGTAACGGGAAATCTGCTCCGGCTCAAGGCTCAGGACTGGAAACTTCTCAAGATAAGGGCTCTTGCGAAACATCTTGCGCGCTTCCGTCCAGGTGGCGTCCAGCAAAATGAATAAAGGACGCTTACCGTCTTCGCGGACCACCTGGGTGACTACCCGCTCCTTGGCCACGAACTCGCCGGGGAAGACGATGTACGGTTGCCACTGCGGATCGTCCAGCAACGCCAGCAACTGTTCGTCCACATCGATTCTCGACCAGCCAAACGCGTGGGTGTCCTTGATCACATCGGCGATCAGCCAGCCGGTATTGGTCGGTTTCAACGGCTCGGTGTCGTACATCAACAGACACATGCCCGAATCGGCTGCCACACTGGGCCTCCACGCACATAGACAATAGCTGAAGATCACCCGGCAATCCGGGCATCGCGGCGCGCGCGAGCCTCGGGCAATAAAGGGCTTGGTGCTACGGGCCAGACGCTCATCGCGCAGGCGGGAGACAGCGTGACTCATTGCAGCACGCGCCAACAGAAGGAATGCATCGACACCACGAGAACTCGGCAGGATTAAAGTGCGCGCAGTTTATCAGAGCTGCCGGCCGTACAACCCTAGGCTGCGTGAAGACTCCTGTCTTATACTGCTGCGCCAGTGAAACCCGCAGTCGGCAGGTTACCGGAACGCACTTTGAAGTCGCTGGTCCAACGGCCAGCTACTTAATCAGGAGAGTTTAATGCTGCGCCTCATCGCCCCTACCCTTACGCTTTTGCTCGTTGCTCCTCTGTGCGCCCAGGCGGCGTCGAAGCAGGAGTTTGAACTCAGCAAGATGCTGGAAAAAGTCGCGAAGGAAAGCAGCGTCGGTACGCCTCGTGCGATCAACGAAGACATTCTGGATCAGGGCTACACCGTTAACGGCAAGGAACTGATCAACCATTTGAGCGTACGTGAAGGCCAGGCGCAGCAAATGCGCGCCAATCCAGATGCCATGCGCAACCAGCTGGGCAACAGCGTGTGCCACAACAACGGCTTTCGCCAGTTGATGACCAAAGGTGCCGTGCTCAAGTATCAGTTCACTGAGTACAAGACCAACCGCCCGGTCGCTACCCAGACCTTCCAGGCCTCGGATTGCACGGTCAAACCCAAGCAGTAAGCATCAAGAAAGTCCCCCCGTGCGCCTGCCCATCAGGCGCACTCTGTGCTCGTTTCGAGACATCCTTTAACGCCGCGCCTCTGACGACGAACGGAGAAACGGTGGTCTTTTCGAAATAACCGGCACATCATCGATTCGACAGCAGAGGCAGGCTGGCGCTATAAACGTCTGACAGCCAACCTGTAAAGTTCAGGCACATGAACACCAGGAGTGACACGTTCGTGTGCATCAATCGTTTCTTGACCCAAGGAAACAGACAGAATCTCTACGGTCAGACGTTGGCGTGGTGAGTGTTATCGCCAATCGACTTCGACCGGATCGACGATTCTGCAGGAGGAGAAATCTTGAATGCCGTATGTACCTAACGATCTTCTGTCGCAGCACTTTCAAAGCAATGGCCTGGACCTGACCGGCAAGATTGAAGAACACATCCATCAGGTTGCCCCAGACAACCCTAATCTGGCGCTTTACCGAGACATGATACTGACCGTGCTGCGCATGGCTCAGGATGACAGCAACCGCTGGAACGCCAAGATAACACTGCAAACCCTTCGCGAACTGGACAGTGCCTTCAGAGCACTTGAGCGATTCAAGGGGCGACGCAAGGTCACCGTATTCGGCTCGGCCCGAACGCCCATGGAACATCCGCTCTATGCGCAGGCTACGGAGTTGGGCGCAAAGCTGGCGCACTCCGACATGATGGTGATCACCGGCGCAGGCGGCGGCATCATGGCAGCAGCTCACGCAGGAGCAGGCCTGAATCACAGCCTGGGTTTCAATATCACCCTGCCTTTTGAACAACACGCCAATCCCACAGTGGAGGGGACAGAAAACCTGCTGCCCTTCCACTTCTTCTTTACGCGCAAGCTGTTCTTCGTCAAGGAAGCCGATGCACTGGTGTTATGCCCAGGCGGCTTTGGCACACTGGATGAAGCACTGGAAGTACTGACCCTCGTTCAAACCGGTAAAAGTCCGCTGGTGCCCATCGTGTTGCTGGATACGCCCGGCGGCAGCTTCTGGCAAAGTGCGCTGGATTTCATCAAGAACCAGCTGGCGGACAATCATTACATCCTTCCGGCCGACATGAAGCTGATGCACTTGGTGTACAGCGCTGACGAGGCTGTTGAAGAGATAAACCGGTTCTACGCGAACTTCCACTCCAGCCGCTGGCTGAAGAACACGTTCGTGATCCGCATGCACCACGCCCTCAGCCAGCCAGCACTCGAGCACCTGCAAGAAGCGTTTGGCGATCTGTGTTTGAGCGAAAACTTTCACCAGCATGAATATAAGGACGAGGAACACGACGAGGCCCAGTTCAGCCACCTGACCCGGCTCGCGTTTACGTTTACCGGGCGCAATCAGGGCCGTCTTCGGGAGCTGGTGGACTACATCAACTTGCCGGAAAACTGGTCAAAACCATCAGGTGAAAAACAGCCGACTCACGAACGCGAGCCGTTGAAGGCCTGACGTCAATCATCCCCGCCACGGCCGCTCAACAGGCGGCCGATCATGTCCAGCGGGTACCCTCGATAGCTCAGAAAACGCCCCTGCTGAGCACGCTCACGCGCGTCGGCAGGCATCCTTCCGGCAAACTTTCGCTGCCAGGTTTCCTGAAGCTTTTCTTGCCAATTCACACCACACTCTCTCAGCGCCTGTTCGATATCAGACCGTTGCAAACCCCGTTGACTGAGTTCTTCACGAATGCGCACAGGCCCGTAGCCGGAACGAGACCGGTAAGAGACAAAGCTTTCAAGATAACGGGATTCAGAGAGCAGACCTTCCTCGATCAGGCGATCAAGCTCGGCTTCGATATGCTCGGGAGAAGCGCCGCGCTGACGCAATTTTCGCGTCAGCTCGACTCGACCATGCTCGCGTCGCGCGAGCAGGTCCATTGCAGTTCGCCTGACGGCGACGGGTGTATCAAGCACGACAGACATGAGTATCAGATATCGGCGTCTGCTTCAGCCATGTCATCAGCCACTGCTGGCTCGCGGGAACCGACAGCCTTGGTGTCGACGCCTGGCTTCAACAGCTTGTCGCGAATCTGCTTCTCAAGGGCGTTACCGATTTCCGGGTTATCCGCCAGGAACTTGGCCGAGTTGGCTTTACCCTGACCGATCTTGCTGCCCTGATAGCTGTACCAGGCACCGGACTTCTCGACAAAACCGTGAAGCACGGCCAGATCGATAATTTCGCCATTCAGGTAGATGCCCTTGCCGTATAGGATCTGGAACTCTGCCTGACGGAATGGCGGAGCCACCTTGTTCTTCACGACCTTGACGCGGGTCTCGCTGCCGACCACTTCGTCGCCTTCCTTCACAGCACCTGTACGACGGATGTCCAGACGTACCGATGCGTAGAACTTAAGAGCGTTACCACCGGTGGTGGTTTCCGGGCTACCGAACATCACACCGATCTTCATGCGGATCTGGTTGATGAAGATCACCAGGCAGTTGGCGTTTTTGATGTTACCGGTGATCTTGCGCAGTGCCTGCGACATCAGACGAGCCTGCAGACCTACGTGCATGTCACCCATCTCGCCTTCGATTTCCGCTTTCGGAACCAAGGCAGCAACGGAGTCGACCACGATCACATCGATGGCGTTGGAACGCACCAGCATGTCGGTGATTTCCAGTGCCTGCTCGCCTGTGTCCGGCTGCGAAACCAGCAGGTCGTCGACATTGACGCCCAGCTTGCCCGCGTATTCAGGGTCCAGTGCGTGCTCGGCATCGACGAACGCGCACGTTGCGCCCATTTTCTGGGCCTGGGCGATGACAGACAGCGTCAGCGTGGTTTTACCGGAAGATTCCGGGCCGTAGATTTCAACGATCCGGCCTTTTGGCAAACCGCCGATACCGAGCGCGATATCCAGGCCAAGCGAACCGGTGGAAATGGAAGGAATCGCCTGGCGGTCATGGTCACCCATGCGCATTACGGCACCTTTACCGAATTGACGCTCGATCTGACCCAAGGCCGCAGCCAAGGCTTTCTTCTTGTTGTCGTCCATTGAAGTCCTCACGTAATCAAATTCAATTAGGGCCTTGATGGCCACAATACCTGTATAAGTAGACAGTATTATTCCACAGGGATCGGCGCTCGCCTACCCCTGTTTTGGCATTTCTCCGGAAGCGAGTGCGATGAGCCCCTCTAGAGCGGCCTTTACCGTTTGTCGGCGTACTTGCTCACGGTCGCCATCGAACCCGTAGCGCCTGGTCACAAGGACGTCACCGTCGCCCCAGCATACCCACACGGTGCCTACCGGCTTGTCGACGGAACCGCCACCCGGCCCTGCCACGCCGCTGACAGCTACGCCAAACCGGGCACCGCTTTTGAGCTGTGCGCCTCGGGTCATGGCCTCGACCACCTCCTGGCTGACCGCACCGACAGAGGCGAACAAGGCCTCAGGCACATCCAGTTGACGCGTCTTCTGGGTATTGGAATACGTCACATAACCGGCCTCGAACCAGCTGGAACTGCCAGCGATGCGCGTAATGGCTTCAGCGATGCCGCCTCCCGTACAGGATTCGGCAGTGGTCACCTGCGCATCAACAGCCTGAAGACGCTTGCCTAGCGAGGTGGCAAGCCGGGTTATTTCGTCCACGGTACTTTCCTGTCAAACCCCAACGATGGATGAAAAGCCTACGCTTTAATGCAAACGACTGCATCGGCAGCCGCTTGCCGGATCAAGCGGGCTACCCGTGTTTTGCAACCGGCTTCCTGACTGTTTCGACGGTGGTTTCTCGCGGCCTGCGCTTCGCCTCGTCCAGAGGAATGAAACGCCCGGTGACAGAATCCCTTGCTCGTTTGTTCGCCATATAAAAGTCCTTTTTCATATCCGGCACACCGACAGCCGGTGACCGTGCCGCAAGTCTATACAGCAATCGGGCGCTCATGGCCGTTCGGAAACCCGAGGTCACGATTAGGCATCCTTCACACCGGAACTGCGCCTGCGCAACGTGCGTGATAACCTTGCGCCCATCGCAAACACTCGGCAGACATCCCTCGGTACACGGAGGGATTACATGTCGCACCCCGAAGTTTGCCCCACACTTCTCAAGAACTTGCCTAACTTACTGATGAATAAAGCAATTTCCGACCTCTCCGCACACACCCCCATGATGCAGCAGTACTGGAAGCTGAAGAATCAGCATCTGGATCAGTTGATGTTCTATCGCATGGGCGACTTTTACGAAATCTTCTATGAAGACGCCAAAAAGGCCGCCAAGTTGCTGGATATTACGCTCACGGCGCGTGGCCAGTCGGCAGGCCAGAGCATCCCCATGTGCGGCATTCCTTACCATGCGGCCGAAGGCTATCTCGCCAAACTGGTCAAGCTGGGCGAGTCGGTGGTGATCTGCGAGCAGATCGGCGATCCGGCCACCAGCAAAGGGCCGGTTGATCGTCAGGTCGTGCGCATCATCACGCCTGGCACCATCAGCGATGAAGCACTGCTCGACGAGCGTCGTGACAATCTGATCGCTGCAGTGCTTGGGGACGAACGGCTGTTCGGACTGGCCGTGCTGGACATCACCAGCGGCAACTTCAGCGTGCTGGAAATCAAAGGGTGGGAAAACCTGCTGGCCGAGCTTGAGCGCATCAACCCGGTTGAGCTGTTGATTCCGGATGACTGGCCTCAGGGCCTGCCGGCCGAAAAGCGTCGCGGCTCACGTCGTCGGGCACCCTGGGATTTTGAGCGCGACTCTGCGCATAAAAGTCTGTGTCAGCAGTTTGCGACCCAAGACCTGAAGGGCTTTGGTTGCGAAATGCTCACCCTGGCGATTGGCGCAGCAGGCTGCCTGCTCAGCTACGCCAAGGAAACCCAGCGCACCGCCCTGCCGCACTTGCGTAGCCTGCGCCATGAGCGCCTGGACGATACCGTGATCCTGGACGGCGCCAGTCGCCGTAACCTTGAGCTGGACACCAACCTGTCCGGCGGCCGCGATAACACCCTGCAATCGGTGATGGACCGCTGCCAGACCGCAATGGGCACGCGCCTGCTGACACGCTGGCTGAACCGCCCGTTGCGCGACCTGAGCATTCTGCAGGCGCGTCAAACCTCAATCACCTGCTTTCTGGAACGCTATCGCTTCGAGAACCTGCAACCGCAACTGAAAGAAATCGGCGACATCGAGCGCATCCTCGCGCGGATCGGCCTGCGTAACGCACGTCCGCGCGACCTTGCACGCCTGCGCGATGCGTTGAGCGCCCTTCCTGAACTACAACTGGCGATGAGCGAGCTGGAAGCGCCCCATCTGCAACAACTGGCGCGTACTGCCAGTACCTATCCTGAACTGGCCGACCTGCTGCAACGAGCGATCATCGACAACCCTCCTGCAGTGATCCGTGACGGCGGCGTTCTGAAGACCGGTTACGATGCCGAACTGGACGAGCTGCAATCGTTAAGCGAAAACGCCGGCCAGTTCCTGATTGATCTGGAGGCCCGCGAGAAGGCCCGAACCGGCCTGGCCAACCTGAAAGTCGGCTACAACCGAGTTCACGGTTATTTCATCGAACTGCCGAGCAAGCAGGCTGAACAGGCGCCGGCCGACTACATTCGCCGTCAGACGCTCAAGGGTGCCGAACGCTTCATCACCCCGGAACTCAAGGAATTCGAAGACAAGGCCTTGTCTGCCAAGAGCCGTGCACTGGCTCGGGAAAAGATGCTCTACGAGGCGTTACTTGAGGACCTGATCGGCCATCTTGCACCACTGCAGGACACTGCGGCGGCCTTGGCTGAACTGGACGTATTGAGCAACCTGGCCGAACGCGCACTCAACCTGGACCTCAACTGCCCGCGTTTTGTGGCAGAGCCTTGCATGCGCATCGAGCAAGGTCGTCACCCGGTGGTAGAACAGGTACTGTCGACACCGTTCGTGGCTAACGACCTGGCACTGGATGACAACACGCGCATGCTGGTCATCACCGGCCCGAACATGGGCGGTAAATCGACCTACATGCGTCAGACCGCCTTGATCGTCCTGCTCGCTCACATCGGCAGCTTCGTGCCTGCCGCACAGTGTGAACTGTCGCTGGTTGACCGGATATTCACCCGGATCGGTTCCAGTGATGACCTGGCAGGCGGGCGCTCGACGTTCATGGTGGAAATGAGCGAGACGGCCAACATCCTGCATAACGCGACCGACCGCAGTCTGGTCCTGATGGATGAAGTGGGTCGCGGCACCAGTACCTTCGACGGTCTGTCGCTGGCCTGGGCTGCGGCAGAATGCCTTGCCCAGTTGCGGGCCTACACCTTGTTCGCCACGCACTACTTCGAGTTGACCGTTCTGCCGGAAAGCGAGCCACTGGTCAGCAACGTGCATTTGAATGCCACCGAACACAACGAACGAATCGTGTTCCTGCACCGCGTCCTTCCAGGGCCTGCCAGCCAGAGCTACGGTCTGGCAGTCGCACAGTTGGCGGGGGTTCCAGGCAAAGTCATCACGCGCGCCAAGGAGCACTTACAACGCCTGGAGACCACTAGCCTGCCCCATGAGCAGCCTCGCACCAAACCGGGCAAGCCAGCGGCACCCATGCAAAGCGATCTGTTCGCCAGTCTGCCTCACCCGGTCCTCGAGGAACTGTCGAAGGTCAAGGTCGACGACCTCACCCCGCGTCAGGCACTGGATTTGCTATATACATTGCAAACTCGACTGTGACGCGAGCCGTTACATGCTGTTAGAATCCCGCGCGGTCTGGGATGCGCTCAGCTTTTAGCCTGGCTGAGCAGCTGTTCAAGCCGCGTGAAGACGCAGCGAACCAAGGGTGAGTGGCATGCGATGCAGCAAGCCCCTCATCAAAAGCACGTGTTTTCATAGGGCCGGGAACCGTCCCGAACCTGGCAACCCTGTCTGGAAGGGCTCTGCCGCAGCCGCCTGAGGAGAGAATTAGAAATGACCTTCGTCGTCACCGACAACTGCATCAAGTGCAAGTACACCGACTGTGTGGAAGTCTGTCCGGTGGACTGCTTCTACGAGGGACCGAACTTCCTGGTGATTCACCCGGACGAGTGCATCGACTGCGCACTTTGTGAGCCTGAATGCCCTGCCCAGGCGATTTTCTCTGAAGACGAGATTCCGGCCGGTATGGAAAACTTCATCGAGCTGAACGCAGAGCTTGCCGAGGTATGGCCGAATATCACGGAGAAGAAAGACGCATTGCCGGATGCAGCAGAGTGGGACGGAAAGAAAGACAAGATTACAGATCTGGAACGCTAGATCCCAGACAATGAAAAAGGCCCTCTTGAGGGCCTTTTTCGTTTATCAGAGTCCGATGCCCCTGATGTAAAAAGGGGCGGTTTGACCCGCCCACGTTTTTTCCCTAATCCCTGTAATCCCTTTTCATCATCCTGATGAATCGCCTCCTGCGATGTCCTCGACCTTCATCCTTGAAAGTGTGTACCGGTCCGTTGGTACGGCTCCGATACTAGTGGTTTGACGTGCAGAAACAACCGGCGAAGCGCAGCAAAATATTTCCACTCGCAGCGAAAGCCGATAAAAAAGAGAATCTAAATCAGAGAGTTAGGTCGCCCAAGGCACTGTATGTACATTTAATCGCACCTGGAAAACCTTGATCACCTACAGGCTGTGTACGCAATTGCCTACATGATATTGGCGCTCTAACCTCGACACTCCAGCCTGTGCAGTCGTGACCATGCCGACACCAAGGCGCAATATCGGAATGAAAAAAAGACAGTAAAATGATGAAGACCATATAAAAAGCCGATATGAATGTGGAATTCATATCGGCTTTTTATAACGCGGGGATTGGTTACTGGAACAGCGACTCGCTCGAAAGACCATTTTTTTCGAGGATCTCACGAAGGCGCTTGAGGCCCTCAACCTGAATCTGCCGTACACGCTCGCGCGTGAGACCGATTTCCAGGCCTACATCTTCAAGGGTACTGCTCTCATGACCTCGAAGGCCGAAGCGGCGTATGACAACCTCACGCTGCTTTTCGGTCAGTTCGGACAGCCACAGATCGATACTCTGTGAAAGATCGACATCCTGCAGAAGCTCGCAGGGGTCTGTAGGACGGTCGTCCGTAAGCGTATCGAGCAGGGTTTTGTCCGAGTCAGGCCCCAGCGAGACATCAACAGAAGACACACGCTCATTGAGCCCAAGCATGCGCTTGACCTCGCCCACCGGTTTTTCCAGCAGGTTGGCGATTTCCTCAGGGGATGGCTCGTGGTCGAGCTTTTGGGTCAGCTCCCGGGCGGCACGCAGATAAACGTTAAGCTCTTTGACCACATGAATCGGCAACCGGATGGTCCGGGTCTGATTCATGATTGCCCGCTCGATGGTCTGACGAATCCACCAGGTAGCATAGGTCGAAAAGCGGAAACCGCGCTCGGGATCGAACTTCTCCACAGCCCGGATAAGACCCAGATTGCCTTCTTCGATCAGGTCCAGCAATGACAGCCCACGATTGACGTAGCGCCTGGCGATCTTGACCACCAGTCGCAGATTGCTCTCAATCATGCGTTTGCGCCCAGCCGGATCACCACGTTGCGACAAGCGTGCAAAGTGGACTTCTTCTTCCGGAGACAGCAGAGGGGAGAAACCTATTTCATTGAGATACAACTGGGTAGCGTCGAGCGCCCGAGTGTAATCAATATATTTGTGTTGTTTGAGCGATGATGTAGACGGCTTCGCCTTCGCACGACCCGAGGCGGCAGTAGACGGCCGCTTCTCGTTCGGCGATTCCTCAAGGACAATGCCAGCTTCCATGAGGAGCACGTCATCATCAATGTCAAACTCCGGCGCTTCGTTGCTAAGAGCCATTGTTATAGTCCTTTGGTGAGTTCGACCTCAAGCTCCAGCGACGCCTATTTCCGTGGCAACGCTTGAGCCTGTTCCTTCTGCGCCAGGAACAGGCTGACAACACTCAACGGCGTGGCAAGAATCCGAGCGGATCTACAGGCTTTCCTTGACGGCGAATCTCAAAATGCAGTTTCACCCGGTCAGTTCCTGTTGACCCCATTTCGGCAATCGTCTGCCCTGCCTTGACTTGCTGCCCTTCCCGAACCAAGAGCCTGCGGTTATGACCGTAGGCACTGACGTAGGTATCGCTGTGTTTGATGATGATCAATTCGCCGTAGCCCCGTAATCCACTTCCGGCGTAAACGACCGAACCATCAGACGCTGCCAAAACAGGCTGTCCCAAATCACCAGCGATATCAATTCCTTTATTCAAACTACCGTTTGAAGAAAATTTTCCTATCAGTATGCCACTTGAAGGCCAGGTCCACCCGCTCGGGGACTTGCCGGCCGGGCCGGTTGCAGTGGTTGCGGAAGGGGGTATGACCACAGGTACGACCGCGATCGGCTTGGAAATAACGGTGGTTTTTACCGAGCCGGAACTGCTGGTCGTGGTGGAGGTGCTGGTGACCGGGCGGCCCGAATCAGCTGCGGAAGCTACACCCTGCGTTGAAGAAGAGCGTCCATCAAAGCGAATCGTCTGACCGGGCTTGATGGTAAAGGGCTCCGGGATCTGATTACGAGCGGCCAGAGCCTTCCAGTCCCAGCCGTAACGAAACGCAATTGAAAAAAGTGTATCTCCGCGTTTGACCACATACTGGCCCGTCGTGACTGCCGGGCGTTGAGGCACGGAGTTGCCGTTACGATCGACAACGCGAACGCCGCCCGAAGGCGAACTGGAACAGCCGACCAAGAGGACACTGAGAGCAATGCCAATCAACAGACGCTGATAACTTCTTGAAGACCTGAGCTGCTGAATGACTGTGTGACTCACCCGCCACTCCCTTTACTGGTGACTGAATTCAAAAGATGCCTATTGTGCCGCAAGTGCGGCGGGCAACCAGTACTTAACTGCGTCAAAACCCTATGGCGTGCAGATCCGGCAAAGAATCGATGCAATTTTGCCATCGTTATCATGAACAGACGGCTGTAGACCGGCGCTACGCGTCAGAATTCACTCACAACGTCTGTCGTCATTCATGCAATGGGGCCGTTCAACAACGGCACGAATCGTACGGCGCCCAGAACATGTCGGGAAAACCCGTTTTCCTCGCGGATGATCAGCATCAATTGCTGGACCTCGCCCGAACCGACCGGTATGACCAGTCGACCGCCAGGTGCCAGCTGATCGAGCAGCGCCTGGGGCACGTCCGTCGCCACCGCCGTCACGATGATACCGTTGTAGGGCGCCAGTGCTGGCCAGCCCTCCCAGCCGTCTCCCCATCGAAACACCACATTGCGCAGGTTGAGCTCGACCAGACGCTCCTTGGCCCGGTCCTGAAGCACCTTGATGCGCTCCACCGAAAACACCCGCTCCACAAGCTGCGACAACACCGCTGTCTGGTAGCCCGACCCCGTGCCGATCTCCATGACCTTGTCCAGCGGACCGGCCGCGAGCAACAGCTCGCTCATGCGCGCGACCATGTAGGGCTGGGAGATCGTCTGGTTGTGGCCGATAGGCAGCGCCGTGTCTTCATAAGCGCGATGTGCGAGCGCCTCATCCACGAACAGGTGCCGAGGTGTCTTGCGAATCACGTCCAGGACGCGGGCGTTAGTGATGCCTTCTTCATACAAGCGTTGAATCAAGCGCTCGCGAGTGCGCTGCGAGGTCATTCCGATCCCGCGACGCAACAGATCATCTTGCTCGCGTGACATCAGCGCAGTCCCTCCAGCCACGTATTAAGGCTGCTGAAACCGTCCTGATAGGTGCGATCCAGTTGCAGCGGCGTAATCGATACATAGCCTTGCATGACGGCGTGAAAGTCAGTCCCTGCTCCGCCGTCCTCGGCGTCGCCGGCTGCCGCAATCCAGTAACCGGCACGACCACGAGGATCGACCACCTTGATAGGCGCTGCTGCGCGCGCACGATGACCCAACCGGGTCAACTGAATACCGCGTACGTGGTCAAGTGGCAGGTTGGGGATGTTCACGTTCAGCACCGTACGCGGAGGCAGATCGAGTTGCTCATGGGCTTGTACCAGCAAACGCGCGTAATGCGCCGCCGTGGCAAGGTTGTCCGGCTGGCGCGACAGAAACGAAAAGGCAAACGAGGGGCGCTGCAGAAAGCGTCCTTCGAGCGCTGCGGCCACCGTGCCGGAATACAGCACATCGTCGCCGAGGTTAGCCCCCAGATTGATACCCGAAACAACCATGTCCGGCTCGCGCTCCAGCAGCCCGTTGAGACCAAGATGCACGCAATCGGTCGGCGTGCCATTCACGCTGATAAAGCCATTGGCCAGCGTCTGCGGATGCAGAGGCCGATCCAGGGTCAGCGAACTGCTGGCACCGCTCTTGTCTTGATCAGGCGCGATAACCACGCACTCAGTGTAGTCCGCCAACGCCGCATACAGCGCCGCCAGACCGGGTGCACTTACCCCGTCATCGTTTGAAATCAGAATACGCATGGGCTGTCCGTCTGCCCAACCGGCACCAGATCGACGAGCTCGCGCACCAATACGGTGGCAAAGCATCCAGGCGGAAGGACGAATTCCAGTTGCAGAATGTCAGGCTCGGGATAATGCCACGTCAGCCGCCCAATGGGCAGCCGCAGGATGCGACGTTCGTGCTCCATTCCCGCTCTGATGAGCCAGTCGCGAAGCGCCGGATGTTCGGCGGCAACGGCATTCTCCAGGTCGCCTGTGATGCCCAGAGCTGGCGATGGGCCTGCGCCCCACTGCGGGCCGGTCGGGTGCAGGTCCAGAATGGCCAGACGCGGGTCGCTGCACTCATCCACACCCGCTGGAAAAAAACTCCGGCTGTCAGTGAACGCCAGCAAATCGCCCACTTGGGCACGTTGCCAGCTGCCGTCTGCGACACGGGCCGCCAGCACCTGATTGAACAGGTAGCTGCGGGCAGTTGAAAGCAGGCGCGAGCGGACTGCGCGCTGTTCGGGCAATGCCTGACGAGACGCATAGTCGCGCGCTTCGCCCAGATTGCCGCCTTGATAGCCGAAGCGCTGGACGCCGAAGTAATTCGGGATACCCAGACGGGAAATCGACTCCAGGCGCTGATTCAGCGCGGCCTGATCGGCGTCCAGCCGAGTGAGGCGCAAGGTGAAGCCATTGGCTGCATGAGCACCGCGCTGCAGCTTGCGCTTGTGACGTTGCGTTTTGAGAATCTGCAGGGTCTCATCTTGCGCCGCGGACAGATCGGGGTCGGCCTTGCCGGGCAGTTGAATACTGAACCACTGACGCGTCAGCGCCTGCCGGTCTTTCAGACCCGCGTAACTGACCGTACGCAGTTGCACACCCGCCGCCCGCGCCAGGCGACGGGCCGCTTCTTCGGTATTGAGGCCACGTTTCTCGACCCACAGCCACAAATGCTCGCCATCACCCGAAAGGGGAATGTCGAGCACTTCGTCGACTTGAAAGTCCTCGGCAGTTGCCTTCAGAACAGCGCGTCCCAGTGCATCGCCATAGGCCCGCGGCCCTAACAGTTCCAGTTCGGTCATGCGCGCAGCAACAAGGCGACGGCATGTACGGCAATGCCTTCTTCACGACCGGTGAAACCCAGTTTCTCAGTCGTGGTGGCCTTGACGTTGACCTGATCCAGCTCGACCTGCAGGTCTTCGGCAATCAGGGCACGCATGGCGTCGATGTGCGGTGCCATCTTGGGCGCCTGGGCGACGATGGTGGCGTCGACGTTACCGACCTTCCAGCCCTTGCCCTGCACCTGCTTGAGCACATGGCGCAGCAGCACGCGGCTGTCAGCCCCCTTGAACTGTGGGTCAGTGTCCGGGAAGTGCTTGCCGATGTCGCCCAGTGCCGCAGCGCCGAGCAAGGCGTCGCTCAGCGCGTGCAGCAGAACGTCGCCATCCGAATGGGCCAGCAGGCCGAACCCGTGTGCAATCCGCACGCCGCCCAAGGTGATGAAGTCGCCTTCAGCGAAACGGTGCACATCATAGCCGTGGCCAATACGCATAAAAAAACGCCCTGAAAAAAGTCAGGGCGTGATTCTACCTGCTTTGGCACAGCTTGGGTTTGTCAGAGACAACACCACTCGCCGGGCAACCCCATCAAAGCGTCCCTTGATCGAACAAGGCACTGGCGTGATGGCGCAGGTGGTCTTCGATGAAGCTGGCGATGAAGAAATAGCTGTGGTCGTAACCAGGCTGCATTCTCAGTACCAGCGGCTGCTGCGCGGACTTGGCGGCCTGAACCAGCGCTTCAGGCTTGAGCTGAGTCACCAGGAAGTCGTCACGATCACCTTGATCGATCAACGTGGGCAGCTGCTCTGTGGCATCGGCCATCAATACACTGGCGTCCCACTCACGCCAACGCGAACGGTCCTCTCCCAGATAACGGGAAAACGCTTTTTGACCCCAAGGGCAATCCATTGGGTTGCTGATCGGCGAAAACGCCGAAACCGACTTATAGCGACCCGGATTGCGCAAGGCACAGACCAGCGCCCCATGCCCGCCCATCGAGTGACCGCTGATGCTGCGTGCCTGCGACGCCGGGAAATGCGCCTCGATAAGACCCGGCAGCTCAGTGACTACATAATCGTGCATTTGATAATGGCGGGCGTAAGGCTGTTCAGTGGCATTGAGATAGAAGCCGGCTCCCAGACCGAAATCCCAGGCTCCGTCAGGATCGCCCGGCACATCCGGGCCACGCGGACTGGTGTCCGGAGCCACGATTATGATGCCCAGTTCAGCCGCAACCCGCTGAGCAGCCGCCTTCTGCATGAAGTTCTCATCGGTGCAGGTCAGGCCGGACAACCAGTACACAACCGGCAACTTGCCGCCCTGCTCTGCCTGCGGCGGCAAATAGACCGCAAACACCATATCGCAGCCCAGCACGTGTGAGTGATGCTTGTAACGCTTGTGCCAGCCGCCGAAGCTTTTCTGGCAGGAAATGTTTTCCAGGGTCATGGTGGACTCCGAACGTCTGGCAGCAAGCCCGGTCTGGGCCTGCCGCGCGCCGCTGCTGTTTAGAAGTGGATGACGGTACGGATGCTCTTGCCTTCATGCATCAGGTCAAAGGCCTTGTTGATGTCTTCCAGACCCATGGTGTGGGTGATGAATGTATCCAGCGGTATCTCGCCGGTTTGTGCCATGTCGACGTAGCTCGGCAACTCGGTACGACCCCGCACGCCGCCGAACGCCGAACCGCGCCAGACGCGCCCGGTTACCAACTGGAAAGGACGGGTGGAGATTTCCTGACCCGCACCGGCCACGCCGATGATGACTGACTCGCCCCAGCCCTTGTGACAGCACTCGAGCGCCGCACGCATCAACTGCACATTGCCGATGCACTCGAACGAGAAGTCCACGCCGCCGTCGGTCATGTCGACGATGACCTCCTGAATCGGGCGGTCGAAATCTTTAGGGTTCACGCAATCAGTTGCGCCCAGCTGTTTGGCGATCTCGAACTTGGCCGGGTTGATATCGATGGCGATGATTCGCGAGGCCTTGGCCTTGACCGCACCGATCACAGCCGACAGGCCGATGCCGCCCAAACCGAAAATGGCCACGGTGTCGCCCGGCTTGACCTTGGCGGTGTTGAGCACGGCACCAATACCGGTGGTGACGCCACAACCCAGCAGGCAGACTTTTTCCAGCGGGGCTTTCTTGTCAATTTTCGCGACCGATATTTCCGGCAGCACGGTGTATTCGGAGAACGTCGAAGTCCCCATGTAATGGAAAATCGGCTCGCCTTTGTAGGAAAAGCGCGATGTGCCATCCGGCATCAGACCCTTGCCCTGAGTGGAGCGGATCGACTGACACAGGTTGGTTTTGCCAGACAGGCAGAATTTGCACTGACGGCATTCCGGGGTGTAGAGCGGAATTACATGATCACCCACCACGACGGAGGTCACCCCTTCCCCGACCGCTTCAACAATCGCGCCGCCTTCGTGGCCCAGGATCGCCGGGAAGATGCCCTCGGGGTCGGCACCGGAGAGCGTGTAGGCGTCGGTGTGACAGACGCCGGACGCCACGACTCGCAACAGCACCTCGCCAGCCTTGGGCATGGCGACATCGACTTCAACGATTTCCAGTGGCTTCTTGGCTTCAAAGGCGACAGCAGCGCGTGACTTGATCATCAATCTTCTCCAGCGAATAAAAACAAGGTCTGGAGTGTAGTACAGTGCCATTTGATGAGTAATGCGGCTAAAAGCAAAACATTAATGCTGTACAGGGATAATGAATGCACACCAGTCGCTGGGAAGGTCTCGACGAATTTGTGGCGGTGGCCGAATGTGGCCAGTTCACTGCTGCGGCACAACGGCTTGGCGTGTCTTCTTCGCACGTCAGTCGCCAGATTGTTCGTCTGGAAGAAAGGCTGCAGACCCGTTTGCTGTATCGCAGTACCCGCAAAGTGGCGCTAACCGAGGCGGGCCAGACCTTTCTGCATCATTGCCAACGCCTGCAGGACGGCCGCGAAGAAGCCTTGAGGGCCGTCGGCGACCTGACCAGCGAACCCAAAGGGTTGTTGCGCATGACCTGCGCGGTGGCGTACGGAGAACGATTCATCACGCCGCTGGTGACACGCTTCATGGACGTGTACCCGCACTTGCGAGTCGACATCGAACTGAGCAACGAGACTCTGGACCTGGTTCACGAAGGCATGGACCTGGCGATCCGCCTCGGTCGGCTGCAGGATTCGCGCATGGTCGCCACACGCCTGGCACCGCGCCAGATGTACCTGTGCGCAGCCCCTTCCTACATCGCACGCTATGGCCGTCCACACAGCCTGTCTGAACTGAGTCGCCATAACTGCCTGATCGGCGGCAGCGACACCTGGCTACTGCAACAAAACGGGCGTGAGTTTTCTCAGCGCGTACAGGGCAACTGGCGCTGCAACAGTGGCCAGGCAGTGCTCGACGCTGCGTTGCATGGCGTCGGTCTGTGCCAGCTACCGGACTATTACGTGCAGAAACATCTGAAGAGTGGCGCGCTTGTTTCTCTGCTGGAGCCGCACCAGCCCCCCAACACTGCCGTGTGGGCGCTGTACCCACAGCAAAGGCTCCTGTCACCCAAGGTTCGCAAACTGGTGGATTATCTGAAAGAAGGGCTGGCGATGCGCGAAGAGTATCGCCAGTAAAACACTCAGTGATTCAACGACTGAAATCACTACGGCGCTGACGCAACCACTCCAGATCCTCAGGTCGAGTGACTTTGATGTTATCGGAGCGGCCTTCAATCAATCGGGGCGACTGCCCCGCCCACTCGATGGCCGACGCCTCATCAGTGATCGTCACGTTCGACACCAGACTGTCGGCAAGCGCACGGTGCAAGGCACCCAGACGAAACATCTGCGGTGTGTAGGCCTGCCAGATCAGGCTGCGATCAACCGTCTCCACCACACGACCGGCACTGTCGACGCGCTTGAGCGTGTCCCGCGCCGGGACGGCGAGCAGGCCACCCACCGGATCGTCGGCCAGTTCGCTGAGCAGAGTGTCCAGGTCGCTGCGCGCCAGATTGGGACGCGCGGCATCATGGACCAGTACCCAATCGTCATCGCCGGCACCCTGCGCGTGCAGATGCAGCAAGGCATTGAGCACCGAGCCCGAACGCTCCTTGCCGCCATCAACCCGCTGAATTCGCGAGTCCAGCGCACAGGGCAACGCAGGCCAGTAAGGATCGTCCACGGCAAGGCTGATCACCAACCCCTTGAGACGAGGGTGATCCAGAAAACTTAACAGGCTGTGTTCAAGAATGGTAAGGCCGCCCAACTGCAGGTACTGCTTGGGACGGTCTGCTGCCATGCGGGCACCGATACCCGCTGCAGGTATCACCGCCCAGAAGGCAGGGAGAAAGTCTTTCATGACACCTACTTTTTATTATTGCGCAAGCTGATAGAGGGTTTCGCCATCCTTGACCATGCCCAGTTCATGACGGGCACGCTCTTCGACCGTCTCAAGCCCTTTCTTCAGCTCCATGACTTCAGCGTCGAGCACGCGATTGCGCTCCAGAAGGACCTGGTTTTCAGCATGCTGATCCGCGATCTGCTGGTTCAGGCTGGCCACTTGCGCCAGGCTGCCATTACCCACCCACAGGCGATACTGCAAACCGGCAAGCAACAACAGCAGGATAAGGAACAACCAGTTAGGACTGCGCATTGAAATATCAGGTACCCAGTAAAAAGACGGCAGAGCCAACACGATAAACAAATGACTGAGGGCATTGAGCCTGACGAAAGCCAGGCTCAATCACTCCAGGTTACAGCGGAGCGTCAGCATTAACGCTGCGGATCAGGCCGGATGAACCGACTTTCCCGCAACGCCCTGCGTCTTTTACCATCTATGGCTCAACCGCGAAACTCGGCACGGCCGTTATAAACCGCCTTGGAGCCCAATTGCTCTTCGATGCGCAGCAGTTGGTTGTACTTGGATACACGGTCGGAACGGCACAGAGAGCCGGTCTTGATCTGCCCGGCAGACGTGCCCACGGCCAGGTCGGCAATGGTCGAATCTTCGGTTTCACCGGAACGGTGAGAGATCACGGCGGTGTAACCGGCAGCCTTGGCCATTTGAATGGCTTCCAGCGTTTCGGTCAGGGTGCCGATCTGGTTGAACTTGATCAGGATCGAGTTGGCGATCTTCTTGTCGATGCCTTCTTTCAGGATCTTGGTGTTGGTCACGAACAGGTCGTCGCCCACCAGCTGGGTCTTGTGGCCGATCTTGTCGGTAAGGATTTTCCAGCCAGCCCAGTCGGACTCGTCCAGGCCATCTTCGATGGAGATGATCGGGTGCTTGCTGACCAGATCGGCCAGGTAGTCAGCGAAACCGGCAGAGTCGTACTCGCCCTCTTCGCTGAGCTTGTACTTGCCGTCCTTGTAGAACTCGCTTGCCGCACAGTCCAGGGCCAGGGTCACGTCGGTGCCCAACGTGTAACCCGCGTTGGAAACAGCCTCGGCGATGGCTTTGAGTGCTTCTTCGTTGGACGCAAGGTTAGGTGCGAAACCACCTTCATCGCCCACAGCGGTGTTCAAGCCACGCGCTTTGAGTACGGCCTTGAGGTGATGGAAAATCTCGGTGCCCCAGCGCAGGCCTTCAGCGAAAGTCTTGGCGCCCACAGGCTGAACCATGAATTCCTGAATATCGATGTTGTTATCGGCGTGCTCGCCGCCGTTGATGATGTTCATCATCGGAACCGGCATCGAGTAGACACCCGGTGTACCGTTCAGGTTGGCGATGTGCGCGTAGAGCGGCAGATCCTGATCCTGCGCAGCTGCCTTGGCGGCCGCCAGGGAAACGGCGAGGATCGCGTTGGCGCCCAGGCTTGCCTTGTTCTCGGTCGCGTCCAGCGCGATCATTGCGTGGTCCAGTGCCTTCTGGTCTACCGGATCCTTACCCAACAGCAGGTCACGAATCGGACCATTGATGTTGGCGACTGCCTTCAGAACGCCCTTGCCCATGTAACGGCTCTTGTCGCCATCACGCAGCTCCAGCGCTTCGCGCGAGCCGGTTGAAGCACCGGACGGCGCGCAGGCGCTGCCAATGATGCCGTTATCGAGGAGCACATCTGCTTCCACGGTGGGATTGCCACGGGAGTCGAGAACTTCACGACCTTTGATGTCGACGATTTTTGCCATTGTTGTAAACACTCCAAGATTGACGAAAACGACGCAGCTGGAAAACGATGTTCGCGATCAGGCACAGAAAACGGCAGGCCCGAATGCGACAACCCCGTCACGAATGACGGGGAACGGCACTTTACCGGAGAACCCTGTTCAAGCGGTCTCTACGATCGGAAAACTTTTGACAAGTTCATCCAGCGACTTGAGCTGGGCCAGGAACGGCTCCAGTTTGTCCAGACGCAACGCGCAAGGACCATCGCATTTGGCATTGTCAGGATCCGGATGGGCTTCCAGAAACAGCCCGGCCAGATTCTGGCTCAGACCAGCCTTGGCCAGATCCAGCACCTGGGCGCGGCGGCCACCGGCCGAATCTGCGCGACCGCCCGGCATCTGCAGGGCATGGGTCACGTCGAAGAACACCGGGTACTCGAACTGCTTCATGATGCCGAAGCCGAGCATGTCCACCACCAGGTTGTTGTAACCGAAGCTGGAACCACGCTCACAGAGAATCAACTGATCGTTACCGGCTTCTTCGCACTTGGTCAGGATGTGTTTCATTTCCTGAGGTGCGAGGAACTGTGCCTTCTTGATGTTGATGACCGCGCCGGTCTTCGCCATCGCGACCACCAGATCGGTCTGGCGGGACAAAAAGGCAGGCAGCTGAATGATGTCGCACACTTCGGCCACAACAGCCGCCTGGTGCGGCTCATGCACATCGGTGATCAGCGGCACATTGAAGGTGCGCTTGATCTCTTCGAAAATGCGCATGCCCTCTTCCAGACCCGGCCCACGATAAGAGGTGACCGAAGAACGGTTGGCCTTGTCGAAACTGGCCTTGAACACGTAGGGGATGCCGAGCTTTTCGGTAACCCGAACGTATTCTTCACAGACCTGCATGGCCATGTCGCGGGATTCGAGCACATTCATGCCGCCAAACAGAACCATTGGCTTGTCGTTGGCGATCTCGATGGAACCTACGCGGATGATTTTCTGAGCCATGTGCTGATATCCCTGTCAGGCGTTCTTTTGACGTTGAGCCAGTGCGGCCTTGACGAAACCGCTGAACAGCGGATGGCCGTCACGTGGCGTCGAGGTGAACTCCGGGTGGAACTGGCAGGCGACGAACCATGGATGATCCGGTGCTTCGACCACTTCAACCAGTGCGCCGTCGCCGGAACGACCGGAAATCTTCAGGCCCGCTTCGACCAGCTGTGGCAGCAGGTTGTTGTTCACTTCATAGCGATGACGGTGACGCTCGACGATCACATCATTCTTGTAGCAGTCGTGAACCAGCGAGCCCGACTCCAGCTGGCATTCCTGTGCGCCAAGACGCATGGTGCCGCCCAGATCGGAGCTCTCAGTGCGGGTTTCGACAGCGCCGGTCGCATCTTCCCACTCGGTGATCAGACCGACGACAGCGTGTGCACTGGTACGATCGAATTCGGTGGAGTTAGCGTCCTTCCAGCCCAGCACGTTACGTGCGAACTCAATGACCGCCACTTGCATGCCCAGGCAGATGCCCAGGTATGGAACCTTGTTTTCGCGGGCGAACTGAACAGCCGTGATCTTGCCTTCGACACCGCGCAGACCGAAACCGCCCGGAACCAGAATTGCGTCCACGCCTTCGAGCAGACCAGTGCCCTGATTCTCGATGTCTTCGGAATCGATATAGCGCAGGTTGACCTTGGTGCGGTTGGTGATACCGGCATGGCTCATGGCTTCGATCAACGACTTGTAGGCGTCGAGCAACTCCATGTACTTGCCCACCATCGCAATGGTGACTTCGTGTTCAGGGTTGAGCTTGGCATCGACCACCTTGTCCCATTCGGACAGGTCGGCACCGCCGCATTGCAGACCGAAACGCTCGACGACGAAATCGTCCAGACCCTGCGAGTGCAGGATGCCAGGGATCTTGTAGATGGTGTCGGCGTCTTCCAGCGCAATGACCGCACGCTCTTCAACGTTGGTGAACTGAGCGATCTTGCGACGCGACGAGGTGTCGATCGGATGATCGGAGCGGCAGACCAGAACGTCAGGCTGCAGGCCGATGGAGCGCAGTTCCTTGACCGAGTGCTGAGTGGGCTTGGTCTTGGTTTCGCCCGCTGTCGCGATGTAAGGCACCAGTGTCAGGTGCATGAGCATCGCGCGGCGTGCGCCGACTTCGAAACGCAGCTGACGGATGGCTTCCAGAAACGGTTGCGACTCGATGTCGCCGACCGTACCGCCGATCTCGACCAGTGCCACGTCGGCATCGCCTGCACCCTTGATGATGCGGCGCTTGATCTCGTCAGTGATGTGCGGAATGACCTGAATGGTCGCCCCCAGATAATCACCACGGCGCTCTTTGCGCAGGACGTGTTCGTACACACGGCCCGTGGTGAAGTTGTTGTTCTGGGTCATGGTGGTGCGGATGAACCGCTCGTAGTGACCAAGGTCCAGGTCGGTTTCAGCGCCGTCGTGAGTGACGAACACCTCACCGTGCTGGAACGGGCTCATGGTGCCTGGGTCCACGTTGATGTAGGGATCCAGTTTGAGCATGGTGACTTTAAGCCCCCGCGCCTCCAGGATGGCCGCCAATGAAGCCGAGGCAATGCCTTTCCCCAATGAAGAAACAACACCGCCCGTGACGAAGATGTAGCGCGTCATGAAAAACCCTAGAAGTCTGCGTTAAAGCGGTCAGAGCCGCCGGGGAAAGCGAAGGAAGGCCGAAGCCTCCGATTACCGACAAAATTCACGGTGAACTCCCGAAACTGCTGCGTTGAAACCGACCGGCCAGAAGCCTGCCTATTGCGCGCCACATTTTAAGAATCGCCCAGTAAACACTGGTTGGTAACCGGCAACTTGCGTTGTTTCAAAAGAACCAACAGAAGCTGTATCAAGAAGGGAGCGTAGTCTACCTGAAAGGGCCTTTCAGCTCAAACTTTGGTCGCTGGCCGGTGCCATCCACTGTAAACGCCAGCTTCCATTGGGCGCAGCGTCCAGTCCAGGCAGGCCGGCCACTGCCAGCAACTGATCATCGCAGTACAGCAGCGGCAATCTGCCGCGGACGAAGGACGGCACGTGCCGCTCATTGAGCAGACGCTTGAGATCGCGATGTCCACGTCCTGCGACCTGCAGGATTTCAGAGCCCTGACGATAACGCACCTCAACCGGTGCCGAAGGCGCGTCGCCTTGCAGAGTGAGCTGGCCGTTGCCAGGCAGGCGCAGCGGCTGACGGGGATCAGGCCAGGTACTCATGCCTTTGCAAGGCCGCAGCCAGGGTCCAGACAACCACCAGATATGCCCTTGCGTACGATGCAGCTCTCCGTCAGCCAGCCGCCAGACCGGCTGCGCCCCCTCCCCCGCATCCCGCAACGTTCCCCACCCGGCCCAGTGATCGGTATCAGGCAAGAGGGTCAGTGGCGCGAGCCAGTGACGCAGTGCGTTGCGTTGCCGAGTCGCGGACAACCCTGCGAGAGGAGCGAGGGCCAGCACTGGAAGGCCGAGCCAGGCAAACGGCGTGGTGGCCCGCGCGTCAGCCAGATCCTGTTCGGCCAGCTCGCCCAGCAGCTGTTGGGCCTCTCCAAGATGCCGGGCCGTGCGCGCCATGCTGGAAACAGCCTGCGGCCATCTGGATGTCAGCACAGGCATTATCTGTGCACGCAGGAAATTACGTGAAAACCGCACGTCGTCATTGCTGGGGTCTTCGATCCAGTTAAGGCCATGCTCGCGGGCATAGCCTTCAAGCTCGCTGCGTGAACAGTCAAGCAGCGGCCTGACCAGATGCCCCAGCCCCAACGTACGATACTCGGGCATCGCAGCAAGCCCTCGAACGCCGGCACCACGCAACAGACGAAACAGCAGTGTTTCAGCCTGATCGTCGCGATGCTGCCCCGTCAGCAACACCTCCGCCTCGCCAAGCTGCCCGCAAAAGGCTGCATAACGTGCCTCTCGGGCCGCCCGCTCGATGCTGGCGCCCGACTCAACCTTCACGCTGATCGTCTGGAGCGGCACACCAAACGCCTGACAGACCTGCAGACAATGCGCCGGCCAGCCATCGGCAACCGCCTGCAAACCGTGATGAACATGGATAGCTTTCAGAGCGGGCAGAGGCTCGCGCCTGGCCAGTTCAGCCAGAAGATGCAACAGAACAGTGGAATCGAGGCCGCCGGAGAACCCGACATGCCAGACAGGTGCATCGCGCCAAGGCATCAGCGCCTGAAGAACCCTGGAGGGGAGATCATGACCGAGATGTCTGGGATGGGTCATTGATAAGCTCATTCGTCCCGGGCAACGCTGTGCCACGGTGTCTGCTGTGAGAGCGCGCCATGCCAGAAACACAGCGCCCTCTCTCGCATCGCCTTACAGGCCGTAGCTCATCAGACGATCGTAACGACGGGCCAGAAGCGCGTCGTTGTCGAACTTCTTGAGCATTGCCAGCTGGCTGCTCAGTTCTTCACGAATCGAAGCAGCGGCTGCCACCGGGTCACGGTGCGCGCCACCCAGCGGCTCGTCGATGACCTTGTCCACGATACCCAAGCCTTTCAAGCGCTCGGCAGTAATCCCCATGGCCTCGGCAGCATCCGGCGCTTTCTCGGCAGTCTTCCACAGGATCGAAGCGCAGCCTTCCGGCGAGATCACCGCATAGGTCGAATACTGCAGCATGTTCAGTTGGTCACACACGCCGATGGCCAGTGCCCCGCCCGAACCGCCTTCACCGATTACAGTGGCGATGATCGGCGTCTTGAGACGCGCCATGACACGCAGGTTCCAGGCAATCGCTTCGCTCTGGTTGCGCTCTTCAGCATCGATACCAGGGTAGGCACCAGGCGTGTCGATGAAGGTCAGGATCGGCATCTTGAAGCGCTCGGCCATTTCCATCAGGCGGCAGGCCTTGCGATAGCCTTCAGGGCGTGGCATGCCAAAGTTGCGGCGTACCTTTTCGCGAACTTCGCGGCCCTTCTGGTGACCGATCACCATCACCGGCTGGCCTTCCAGACGCGCTACGCCGCCGACAATGGCCGCGTCATCGGAAAAGTGACGGTCGCCGTGCAACTCATCGAACTCGGTGAAGATGTTTTCGATGTAGTCCAAGGTGTACGGACGACGCGGATGACGCGCCATGCGCGCGATCTGCCAGCTGGTCAGGTTGCCGAAGATACTTTCAGTGAGCGTTCTGCTCTTGTCTTGCAGCCGGGAGATTTCGTCGCCGATGTTCAGCGAGTTGTCATTACCCACCAAGCGCAGTTCTTCGATTTTGGCCTGCAAGTCAGCGATAGGCTGTTCGAAATCAAGAAAATTCGGGTTCATAGGCATCCGTCTTGGGTAGACGGCCAAGAGGCCGGCCGGTTGATCCGTCTGCGCCTTTCCCTGGGGAACAGGCGCGTTCAGGTCGAAATTAAAATTCAGGGCTGAGCGCAGATCGAGCCTGCGGCGTTCAGCGATACTGGAGAAAGACGTTCTCACGTCCGAACTGGTCACGCAGAGCTTGAATCAAGCTGTCCGCCGGATCAATTCGCCATGCTTCTCCGAATTGCAGCAACGCTTTGGCATCCTTCCCGGTGTAGTCCACAGTGATCGGGCAGGCACCGCGATGGCGTTTGCACAGATCACCAAGCCAGCGCAGTCGATCACCCTTGAGCGCATCGGCATGCACCGTCACTCGAAGGCTCTCGGCCAGATTGGTTCGCGCATCCTCAATGCTCATGACGCGCTTGGCACGCAACCTCAAGCCGCCCGAGAAGTCATCATTACTGACTTCGCCCTCAACCACCACCATAGCATCGGTCTGTAGTAACGACTGTGCAGAATGGAAGGCCTCGGCGAAGAGCGACGCCTCGATACGCGCCGAGCGGTCGTCCAGGGTGATGAACCCCATCTTGTCGCCCTTCTTGTTCTTCATCACGCGCAGGGCAATGATCAACCCTGCGACGGTCTGGGTGTCTCTGGCTGGCTTCAGGTCGATGATGCGCTGACGGGCGAATCGCCGAATCTCGCCTTCGTACTCGTCGATCGGATGCCCTGTCAGGTAAAGCCCCAGGGTTTCCTTCTCGCCGCGCAGACGATCCTTGAGGCTCAGCTCGCGGGTCTTGCGATGGTTGGCGTAGACGTCGGCGTCTTCTTCCACGAACAGTCCGCCAAACAGGTCCGAGTGGCCGCTGTCACGGCTGCGAGCGGTCTGTTCTGCGGCCTGAATGGCTTCTTCCAGCGCGGCAAGCAGTACCGAGCGGTTACGGTCGATATTGGCCTGATAAGCCTTGGGCTCCAGCTCGAAATAAGGGCCCAGTCGATCCAGCGCACCGCTGCGGATCAGGCCATCCAGCGTGCGCTTGTTCACGCGCTTGAGGTCGACACGGGCGCAGAAGTCGAACAGATCCTTGAAGGGCCCGTTCAGGCGCGCCTCGGTGATCGCCTCGACCGGACCCTCGCCCACGCCCTTGATCGCGCCCAGACCATACAGAATCCGGCCGTCGTCGCTGACCGTGAACTTGAAGTCCGAGGTGTTCACATCCGGCGCGTCGAGGCGCAGCTTCATCGTGCGCACTTCTTCGATCAAGGTCACGACCTTGTCGGTGTTGTGCATGTCCGCCGACAACACGGCAGCCATGAACGGCGCCGGGTAATGGGTCTTCAGCCAGGCGGTCTGGTACGACACCAGACCGTAGGCGGCGGAGTGAGACTTGTTGAAGCCGTAACCTGCGAATTTTTCTACCAGGTCGAAAATGTTACCCGCCAGATCCGGGTCAATGTTGTTGGTCTTGCAACCGTCAATGAAACCGCCACGTTGCTTGGCCATTTCCTCGGGTTTCTTCTTACCCATTGCGCGGCGCAGCATGTCGGCGCCGCCGAGGGTGTAGCCCGCCATGACCTGCGCGATCTGCATCACCTGTTCCTGATACAGAATGATGCCGTAGGTCGGTGCCAATACTGGCTTCAACCCTTCGTACTGATAATCGACGTGCGGGTACGACAGCTCGGCGCGACCGTGCTTACGGTTGATGAAGTCGTCCACCATGCCCGATTGCAGAGGCCCCGGACGGAACAGGGCCACCAGTGCGATGAGGTCTTCCAGGCAGTCGGGCTTGAGCTTCTTGATCAGCTCCTTCATGCCCCGCGACTCGAGCTGGAACACGGCCGTGGTCTCGGCACGCTGCAACAACTGATAGGTCGGCATGTCATCGAGCGGGATGAACGCGATGTCCAGCGGCGCTTCATTGACCTTGGCGCGGTCGCGATTGATGGTCTTCAGCGCCCAGTCAATGATGGTCAGGGTTCGCAGCCCCAGGAAGTCGAACTTCACCAGGCCTGCCGCCTCGACGTCATCCTTGTCGAACTGGGTTACCAGGCCATCACCGGCCTCGTCGCAGTAGATCGGCGAGAAATCCGTCAGCTTGGTGGGCGCGATCACCACACCCCCGGCGTGTTTGCCCACGTTACGCACGACGCCTTCGAGCTTGAGAGCCATTTCCCAGATTTCAGCGGCTTCTTCATCGACCTTGAGGAAGTCGCGCAGGATTTCTTCCTGCTCATAGGCCTTTTCGAGGGTCATGCCGACTTCGAACGGGATCATTTTCGACAGCCGGTCTGCCAGGCCGTAAGACTTGCCCTGCACCCGCGCCACGTCCCGCACCACCGCCTTGGCCGCCATCGAACCGAAGGTAATGATCTGGCTTACCGCGTTGCGGCCGTATTTTTCGGCTACATAGTCGATAACCCGGTCGCGACCATCCATGCAGAAGTCGACGTCGAAGTCGGGCATCGAAACCCGCTCGGGGTTAAGGAAGCGTTCGAACAGCAGGTCGTATTCCAGCGGATCGAGGTCGGTGATCTTCTGTACATAGGCGACCAGCGAACCGGCACCCGATCCACGCCCAGGCCCCACCGGCACGCCGTTGCTCTTGGCCCACTGGATGAAGTCCATCACGATCAGGAAGTAACCGGGGAACCCCATCTGGATAATGATATCCAGCTCGAAATTCAGCCGGTCGACGTACACCTGTCGTTTGGCGTCGTAATCTTCCGTGGTGTCCTTGGGCAGCAGGACCGCGAGGCGTTCCTCCAGACCGTCGAACGAGACCTTGCGGAAATACTCATCGATGGTCATGCCATCTGGAATCGGGAAGTTGGGCAGAAAGTGCGTGCCCAGCTTGACGTCGATGTTGCAGCGCTTGGCGATTTCGACACTATTGGTCAGTGCCTCGGGCAGATCGCTGAACAGCTCGGCCATTTCTTCCGGGCTTTTCAGGTACTGCTGGTCGCTGTAGTTGTGCGACCGGCGAGGGTCGTCCAGCGCGCGGCCTTCACCGATGCAGACGCGGGTTTCATGGGCTTCGAAATCGGTCTGTTTGATGAAACGCACATCGTTGGTCGCCACCAGCGGTGCGCCATGCCGGTCAGCAAGAGCGACAGCAGCATGCAGGTGCTCTTCATCGTTATTGCGGTTGGTGCGCTGCACCTCGATGTAGAAACGATCCGGGAAAACCGACATCCACTCACGCAGCAAGTCGTCGGCCTCGCCCGGATTGCCGCCGAGCAGCGCCATGCCGATCTCGCCTTCCTTCGCCGCAGACAGCGCGATCAGGCCATCGCTGGCCTGTGCCACCCATTCGCGCTGGATCACGATCTGGCCGTTGCGCTGCCCTTCGATGAAGCCGCGAGAGATCAATTCGGTCAGGTTGCGGTAGCCCTTGGCATTCATGACCAGCAAGCTGATACGGCTAAGTGCTGCGTCTTCATCACGGCCTGCCAGCCACAGATCGGCCCCGCAGATCGGCTTGATGCCAGAGCCCTGCGCGGCCTTGTAGAACTTGACCAGCGAGCACATGTTGTTCTGATCGGTCACCGCTACGGCAGGCATGTTCATGCCGGTCAGCGCCTTGATCAACGGTTTGACCCGGACCAGACCATCGACCAGCGAGTATTCGGTGTGCAGGCGTAGGTGAACAAAAGAAGCCGGCATGGTGATCCTATAACGCGAAAACGGAAAACGAGGGCGCGATTGTAGCGAGCCTTGACTGAAACGTCAGTCCTGCAGCAAACCCATCGACGGGTGACCCTGCGCCATCATCATGGCCGCGCGGGCTTCATGGGCAGCGCGAACCGGCGCAAAGGAGCGGCGATGAATCGGCGTCGGCCCCAGCCGTGCGAGGGCTTCCAGGTGCACAGGGGTCGGATAACCTTTATGACCGCCCATTCCGTAACCCGGATAAATAAGCTCGAACGCGGCCATTTCCCGGTCACGACTGACCTTGGCGAGAATCGATGCTGCTGCGATGGCAGGCACCTTGGCATCACCTTGCACGACGGGCGCGCACGGCACGGACAGTTGCGGGCAGCGGTTGCCGTCGATCAGGGCCAGCCTGGGCGTAATGCTCAACCCCTCGACCGCACGCTTCATGGCTAGCATGGTGGCATGCAGAATGTTCAGTTCGTCGATTTCCTCGACTTCGGCCCGGGCGATAAACCAGCAAAGCGCCTTTTCCTGAATCTCATCGAACAGCTTCTCGCGCCTGGCTTCGGTGAGCTTCTTGGAATCGTTGAGCCCCAGAATGGGCCTTGCCGGATCGAGAATCACAGCAGCCGTCACGACCGCGCCGCACAGCGGCCCACGACCGACTTCATCGACACCTGCGACCAGATCTTCGACCAGCGTGAAATCCAGACCTGTTTGAATCATGGGGTTACTCACAGTGAGGACGGCTGGCCAAGCAGATTCAATACCGCATCGGCAGCCTGATTGGACGCGTCGCGGCGCAGGGTCCGATGAATTTCATCGAACCCCTCGGTCTGCACCTGACCGGCGTCGATCAACGGCAGCAGCGTTTGAGCGAGTGCCTCAGGCGTCGCGGCGTCCTGCAACAGCTCCGGGACCAGCAGACGCTGAGCCAACAGATTGGGCAGTGAGACGTAAGGGCTTTTGACCAGTCGCTTGAGTATCCAGAAGGTCACCGGGGCCATACGATAGGCAACCACCATCGGCCGCTTGTAAAGCAGCGCTTCAAGCGTTGCCGTGCCAGAGGCAATCAACACCGCATCACAGGCTGCCAGCGCAACATGCGACTGACCATCGAGCAGGGTGATGGGCAGGTCGCGGCCTTGCAGCAAGGTTTCAATCTGGGCACGTCGCTGCGGGCTCGCGCACGGCAACACAAAACGCAAATTTGGACGCTGCGCCAGCAGGCGTTCAGCGGCGTCGAAAAACAAGCTACCCAGCCGCCCCACTTCTCCGCCACGGCTACCGGGCATCAGCGCAACGACAGCACCCTCGCCTGTCAGCCCAAGCTCAGCGCGCGCGGCGCCACGGTCGGACTCCAACGGGATCGTATCCGCCAGCGGATGCCCGACGAAACGGACCGGCACGCCCTTTTCTTCATAGAAACGGGCTTCGAACGGCAAAAGCGTCAGCATCAGGTCGCAGCCCTCACGAATCTTGAGGACACGCTTTTGGCGCCAGGCCCAGACAGACGGACTCACGTAATGGACGGTCTTGATGCCGGCGCGGCGCAGCTGCAGTTCGATGTTGAGGGTGAAATCGGGCGCGTCGATACCGATGAACACATCAGGCTTTTCATCGATCAGCGTCTGGACGAGCAACTTGCGGCGAGCCAACAGCTCACGCAGACGCCCAAGCACTTCCACCAGTCCCATGACGGAGAGGCGTTCCATGGGGAAATAGGACTGCATGCCCTGCGATTCCATGAGTGGGCCGCCCACGCCGATGAACTCGACATTGGGGTGACGCGCCTTGATGGCACGCATCAGACCGGACCCGAGGATATCGCCGGACGCCTCGCCGGCTACCAGAGCGACACGCAATAGGCTCGCCATGGTTAGCGGGTGATGCCGCGAGTCGAGGTCTGAATGGACTGCAGGAACACGGCAACCTCGGGAAACTGAGCTGCAGGTTCTGCCAGATCGGCAATCGCCTGATCAACCGTCAGCCCTTGACGGTAGACAGTCTTGTAGGCCCTGCGCAACGCGTGGATAGCCTCTTCCGAGAAACCACGACGGCGCATGCCCTCGAAGTTCATGCTGCGTGCTTCGGCCGGATTGCCGAACACCGTCACGAACGCCGGAACGTCCTTGCCGATGGCGGTGCCCATGCCGGAAAAACTGTGCGCGCCGATATGGCAGAACTGATGCACCAGCGTGAAGCCGGAGAGAATCGCCCAGTCATCGACATGCACATGACCTGCCAGCGCTGTGTTGTTGACCAGGATGACGTGGTTGCCGATAACGCTGTCATGCCCGATATGGGCGTACGCCATGATCAGGTTATGGTCACCCAACGTGGTTTCGGCGCGATCCTGGACCGTGCCACGGTGGATTGTCACGCCTTCGCGGATCACATTGTGATCACCGATCACCAGACGCGTTTCCTCGCCTTTGTACTTCAGATCCGGCGTGTCTTCGCCTACCGAGGAAAACTGATAGATGCGGTTGTGCTTGCCGATCCTTGTCGGGCCTTTGAGCACGACATGAGGACCAACCACTGTACCCTCGCCAAGTTCCACACCGGCTCCGATGATCGACCAGGGGCCGACCTCCACATTGTCGGCCAGAACGGCCGTCGGATCGATGATTGCGCGAGGGTCAATCAAACTCATAGCTTGCGTTCCGCACAGATGATTTCAGCGGAGCATACCGCCTTACCGTCGACGGTGGCTTTGCATTCGAATTTCCAGATCTGACGCTTGCAGCTCAGGAAATTGGCTTCCAGCACCAGCTTGTCGCCCGGCAGAACCGGCTGACGAAAGCGCAGCTTGTCCGAACCCACGAAATAATAGAGGGTGCCGTCGGACGGCTTGGCATCCAGCATTTTGAACGCCAGGATCCCGGCAGCCTGCGCCATGGCCTCAATGATCAGCACGCCCGGCATGATCGGGTGCTGAGGAAAGTGGCCGTTGAAAAAAGGCTCGTTGACGCTGACATTCTTGTAGGCGCGAATGGTTTTGTTCTCGATATCCAGCTCTGTCACGCGATCCACCAAGAGGAACGGATAACGATGAGGCAGGTATTCGCGAATTTCTTTGATGTCCATCATTTCGAGGGGAAGCCTGTAGTAAAGATTAGGAGTGCGTCGCGACTGCGCAGCACTCCTCTACATCAAGGAGGCAGTTTATCGACTGTGCACGCTTGATATTAAAAAGGTATCAGCCATCAGATGAAACATTACCGACGCTGGTCACTGTCTCGACAACCTTTTCGAGCTTTTGCAGACGACGAGCCATGTCATCGATCTTGCGTAGCCGTGCCGCGCTCTTGCGCCATTCGGCGGCAGGCTGCATGGCAGTGCCCGAAGAATAGGAACCGGGTTCGGTGATGGAATGCGTCACCATGGTCATCCCCGTGATGAAAACACCATCACAGATCTCGATATGACCCACCAGCCCTACGCCACCGGCGAGCATGCAGTGCTTGCCGATCTTCGTGCTTCCGGAGATGCCGACACAGGCCGCCATGGCCGTGTGGTCGCCAATCTGTACGTTGTGAGCAATCTGAATCTGGTTATCCAGCTTCACGCCGTTACCAATCCGGGTATCTGCCAGCGCGCCGCGGTCGATGGCGGTGTTCACGCCGATCTCCACGTCATCGCCGATCGTGACACCACCGATCTGCGCGATTTTCTGCCAGACGCCCTTTTCATTGGCAAAGCCGAAACCTTCGCCGCCCAACACTGCACCGGATTGAATGACCACACGCTTGCCGATGCGAACGTCGTGGTAAAGCGTCACACGAGGTGCCAGCCAGCCGCCTTCTCCAATCTCGCACCGGGCACCGATGAAACAGTGCGCACCGATGGTGACCTGCGCCGCGATCCTGGCACCGCTTTCGATCACGGCGAACGCACCAACGCTTGCAGCAGGATCGACAACGGCGTCAGCGGCAACCACCGCTGTCGGATGGATACCGACAGCCGCCTTGGGCTTGGGATCGAACAGGTGGGAGATTCGGGCATAGGCCAGGTACGGATCCGGCACCAACAGCGCATTTCCGGTGAAACTGTCGGCATCTGCAGGCTTGAGCAGCACGGCAGCGGCCTGAGTGTCGACCAGAAACTTACGGTATTGAGGATTTGCCAGGAAACTGATCTGATCAGGGCCAGCCTCTTGCAAAGTGGCCAGCCCGTTGATGTCCTTGTCCTTGTCGCCACGTAGCGTGGCGCCCAGGAACTCGGCCAACTGGCCGAGCTTGATGGTCGCGCTCATATTACTTCAGCTGATTCATGCGCTCGATGACCTGGCGAGTAACGTCATACTGAGGTTTGACGTCAATCACCGCACCGCGCTCGAATACCAGGTCGAAACCACCTTTCTTGATGACTTCTTCAACAGCCTGATC
Source organism: Pseudomonas triticifolii (assembly GCF_014358015.1). GTDB lineage: Bacteria > Pseudomonadota > Gammaproteobacteria > Pseudomonadales > Pseudomonadaceae > Aquipseudomonas > Aquipseudomonas triticifolii. Next base: position 173,013 of record NZ_JACONV010000002.1, read on the forward strand.
CAGCTTTGGCTTGAGTTGCTTGAGCATTTCACGGTCGGCCACGGCCTTGGCTTCGTTCAGCTCCTTGGACTGGAACTGGAAGTCGCGAGCCTTTTGCTTGAATTCAAGCTCCAGACGCTCGCGCTCAGGCTGAGCCATCTTGTCGCCGCCGCTTACCAGACGATCCTGGATACCCTTGGCGCTGCTTTCCAGGCTTTTCAGCTTGGTCAGTTGCGGGCCGAATTTCTTCTCGGCATCAACGGCGTACTTCTTGGCAGCGTCAGATTCCAGCAGAGCCATCTGATAGTTCAGTACAGCGATTTTCATGTCAGCAAAAGCAGGGCTTGCGACCAGAACAGTGGCCAGCAGTACCAATTGAGTCAACTTACGCACAATACAACTCCTACAGAATTCGTTGCGTTAACAAAGGTCAGGCGGTTAGAAAGTCTGACCCAGGGAAAATTGGAAAACCTGAGTTTCGGAATCGTCGTCCGGTTTCTTGATCGGCATCGCCAGGGCGAAGCTCAAAGGACCGAGCGCAGTGATCCAGGTCACGCCGACACCGACCGAACTGGCCATGCCGGAGAAGTCCACGTTGTTGCACTGGACGCGCTGGCCATTGACCGTTCTGCTCGAATCGCAGTTGCTGTCGAAGACGTTACCCACATCCCAGAACACGGACGTACGCAGCGAACGCTGATCCTTGATGAACGGCAGAGGGAACATGACCTCTACACCGCCCTGAACCAGAACGTTACCACCGAATGGCAGCGGATCCTGATCGGGGTCCTTGATCGTTCCTGGCCGGCCACCTTCATCCGCGCCTCTGCTTGGCGTGCTGCGAGGCCCCAGCGTGCTGTCTTTGAAACCACGAACCGAGTTGAAGCCACCCGCATAGTAGTTCTCGTAGAACGGTAGCCCGTCGGTGGAACCGTAACCGTCGCCATAACCCAGTTCTGTATGCAGACGCAGGGTGTAGTTATCCGAAATCGGATGGAAGTACTGAGCGCGGTAGTCCAGCTTGAAGAACGACAGATCGCTGCCCGGCAATGTGGACTCGAACACCAGGCTCTGAGAGTGACCGCGGGTCGGCAGCACGCCCTTGTTGAGGGTGGATTCGGACCAGCCCACGGAAGCCTTGAAGTTCAGGAAGTTGTCGCCTTCCTTATCGAGGAAATCAAAGATCTCATCCACGGTGTATTTACCGGTCTTGATCTTGTCCTGCTGAACGTTCAGCCCGTAAGTCAGACGCGAGGTCTCACTGATCGGGTAGCCCAGGCTGATACCAGCACCCAGGCTGTCGACTGCGTAGCTTGCCACGTCAACATCGAGGTCATCGTAGTTGGTGGTGCGGTAGAACGCGTTGTAACCCAGGCTCACGCCGTCCGGCGTGTAGTACGGATCGACATAGCTGAAGTTGTAACGGCTCTGGTATTCGGAACGGGTCAGACCGATGCTGACCTTGTTACCTGTACCCAGGAAGTTGTTCTGGCTGATCGAACCGCCCAGGATCAGGCCGGCGCTCTGTGCAAAGCCGACGCTGGCCGTAATGGAACCCGAAGCCTGCTCTTCAACTGCATAGTTCACGTCAACCTGGTCGTCGGTGCCCGGAACGGCCGGAGTCTCGACGTTGACTTCCTTGAAGAAGCCCAGACGATCCAGACGAGTCTTGGACTGGTCGATCAGATAGGTCGAAGCCCAGCCGCCTTCCATCTGACGCATTTCACGACGCAGCACTTCGTCCGCAGACTTGGTATTGCCACGGAAGTTGATGCGGTTCACGTAGGCACGCTTGCCGGGATCGACCACGAAGGTGATGTCCACGGTGTGGTCTTCGTTGTTAGGGGTCGGAACGCCGTTCACGTTAGCGAAGGTGTAACCCTCGTTACCCAGGCGACGGGTAATCAGCTCAGACGTCGTGGTCATGACCTTGCGCGAGAAGACCTGGCCCGGCTGAACCAGCATCAGGGACTTGACCTGATCTTCAGGGACTTTCAGGTCACCGCTGAGCTTGACCGACTTGACGCTGTACTTCTCGCCTTCGTTGATGTTGACCGTGATGTAGACGTTTTTCTTGTCAGGCGTGATGGACACCTGAGTCGAGGCGATATCCATGTTGATATAGCCGCGGTCGAGGTAGTACGAACGCAGACGTTCCAGGTCGCCGGACAGCTTTTCGCGAGCGTACTTATCGTCGTTCTTGAAGAAGGACAGCCAGTTGGAGGTCTTGAGCTCGAACAGGTCGACCAGATCGGAATCAGGGAATACGGTGTTGCCCACCACGTTGATGTGCTGGATGGACGCAACGGTGCCTTCATTGATATTGATCTTCAGGCCAACGCGGTTACGCGGCTGCGGCACGACTTCGGCAGCAACCTCGGCCGAGTAACGACCCTGGGCCACGTACTGGCGCTGCAGTTCGTTACGCACGCCTTCGAGTGTCGCGCGCTGGAAAATTTCACCTTCAGCCAGGCCCGACTGTTTCAGGCCCTTCATCAGGTCCTCGGTGGAGATCGCCTTGTTGCCTTCGATCTCGATGCTGGCAACCGAAGGACGCTCCACGACGGAGATGACGAGTACGTTGCCATCGCGACCCAGCTGGATATCTTGAAAGAAACCGGTCTTGAACAACGCACGAGTGGCATCGACCAGACGACCGTCATCCGCCTGCTCACCCACGTTCAGTGGCAGTGCACCAAAGACGCTGCCGGCGGAAACCCGCTGCAGGCCGTTGACACGGATATCGGAGATGGTGAAGGACTCGGCGTGAACTTCAGCGATCATCAGTGCGGCAAGAACCGCAGTTAGCAGCAGACGTTTCATGAAGTCCTTTCTTATTCCAACTGGCAATAAACAAACTGCCGCAAAATGCGGCAGATTCGCAACTCGGCAACGCTTTACAGTCGGCCCAGATCGTTGACCAGCGCGAGCAACATAACGCCCACCACCAGACTGATACCGATCTGTGCCCCCCAACCTTGAACCTTTTCCGAAAGGGGGCGACCACGCACCCACTCGATCAGATAAAACAGCAAATGCCCCCCGTCCAGGACGGGAATGGGCAGCAAATTCAGAACCCCTAGGCTTATGCTCAGATAAGCGAGGAAGTTGAGAAAGTCTCCAATGCCCGACTGGGCCGAAGCGCCCGCCACTTTAGCAATGGTTATCGGTCCACTCAAGTTTTTTACCGAGAGCTCACCGAACAACATTTTCTTGAGCGAGTCCAGGGTCAGCACGCTCATGGTCCAGGTACGCTTCACACCCTCGGCCATGGCGGCGAACGGACCGTAACTGACTTCACGCAGCATTTCAGGAGGCCAATCGACCGCCTTGACGCCTGCACCCAGATAACCGGCAGCAGCCTTGCCTTCGCCACGGGAGGCGAGCGTGACAGGCATGTCAAGCGATGCACCGTCGCGCTCGATGCGCATCGAGACCTTGGCACCTGGGCGCTCGCGCACCCAGTCGACCAATTGCTGCCATTCATTGAGCGGTTGTCCGTCGACAGAAATCAGACGGTCACCCATCCTGAGACCTGCTGCCTGGGCCGGCCCTTTTGGATCGAGCTCTGCGAGCACCGGGGCCAGCGCTGGACGCCATGGACGAATGCCGAGGGATTTGATCGGATCAGGCTCTTCGGCACCCTTGAGCCAGTTATCAAGCACCAGCTCACGGGAGGTATCGACCGTCGAGCCCTGCTCTCTGAGCTTGACGGCGACCGTGCCGCTTTCACCCAGGCGCCGAACCAGTTGAAGGTTGACTGCGGACCAGCCGGAGGTCGGCTCGCCATCAATGGAAACGATCTCCTGACCGGAAGCGAGACCTGCGCGCTGAGCGATGCTGCCTGCCTCTACTGCACCAATGACCGGACGCACCTGTTCGCTGCCGAGCATCGCCAGCAGCCAGAAGAACACGATGGCCAGGAGAAAATTCGCCGTCGGACCGGCAACGACGATCGCGAAGCGCTGATAGACCGTCTTGCGGTTGAAGGACTGATCGGCGAGCTCAGGCGGAACATTGCCTTCGCGCTCATCGAGCATCTTCACGTAGCCGCCCAAAGGAATCGCGGCGATGACATATTCAGTGCCCTGGCGGTCGTGCCAGCGCACAAGTGGCGTGCCGAAACCGACCGAAAACCGCAGCACCTTGACGCCACAACGCCGAGCCACCCAGAAATGGCCGAATTCGTGGAAGGTGACCAGCACTCCCAGCGCAACCAGGGTGCCGACAATCATGTATAACGCGCTCATCGACTTTCTCCGGGTACCGACTCGTCGGCAAGTGTGTTTATCATCGCAGGCCCAGGGACCTGCCCGTGACGCACTCCATCAGGCCCTTCACCGGCTGCCTTGCACACTGATTCGTGCAACGTTATCGCCCATGCCGCTCAAGCCATTGCCCGGCCAGCACTCGCGCACGACTATCAGCAGCGAACACGGCATCAAGCTCTTCAACCTGGCTCACCGGTTCAAGGCTCAGCACGTCTTCGATAATGCTGGCGATTTCCAGATAACGGATACGCCCATCAAGAAAGGCAGCCACGGCCACTTCATTCGCAGCATTGAGCATCGCAGGCCCACTGCCACCCGCCTCTGCCGCCTGCCGGGCGAGCCGCAGGCAAGGGAAACGCTTATCGTCGGGCTCCTGAAAATCCAGCTGACCAATGCGAAACAGATCCAGCGGTGCCACGCCCGATTCTACACGCGCAGGCCAGGCCAGCGCATTGGCGATCGGCGTACGCATGTCGGGATTGCCAAGCTGAGCCAGAACCGAACCATCGACGTAGTCCACCAGCGAGTGAATCACGCTTTGCGGATGGATCACGATTTCCACTTGCGAAGGACGAGCATCGAACAGCCAGCACGCCTCGATCAGCTCAAGCCCCTTGTTCATCATGGTGGCCGAGTCGACGGAGATCTTGCGACCCATCGACCAGACTGGATGGGCACACGCCTGATCAGGCGTTACATCATGCAGTTGAGCCAATGGCGTCTGCCTGAACGGGCCACCTGATGCGGTCAGCATGATGCGCCGCACGCCAACCTTGCCCAGACCGCGCGCGAAGTCGGCAGGCAGGCACTGGAAGATCGCGTTGTGCTCGCTGTCGATGGGCAACAGCACCGCACCACTGCGGCGCACAGCCTGCATGAACAGCGCACCGGACATGACCAGCGCTTCCTTGTTGGCCAGCAACACCTTCTTGCCGGCTTCGACGCCAGCCAGTGTGGGACGCAGACCTGCCGCACCGACAATAGCGGCCATGACCGCATCGACCTGGGGATGGGCAGCGACTTCGCAAAGCCCCTCCTCCCCGACCAATACGCGGGTATCGAGCCCGGCGGCGGCGAGATCATCCTGCAACTTGCGAGCGGCGGCCTGCTCAGGCACGACAGCGAACTGCGGCGTGTGCTTGATGCACAGCGCAAGCAACTCATTCAGGCGCGTGAAGCCTGTCAGTGCAAACACTTGATAAAGCGCAGGATGACGCGCAACCACGTCCAGCGTGCTAAGGCCTATGGAACCGGTAGCACCCAGAATGGTGATCTGTTGCGCACGACTCACATCACACCCCAGTCAGCAGCCCAGAGCAGCACGGCAAAGACCGGAATGGCCGCAGTCAGACTGTCGATACGATCCAGAACGCCGCCATGGCCCGGCAACAGATTACTGCTGTCCTTGACCCCGGACTGACGCTTGAACATGCTTTCGGTCAGGTCACCGATCACCGAAATGAATACGACGACGGCTGCACCCAAGAGCCCGGCGATAAACTGGCCGATCGTCCAGTCGCGGGAGATACCCAATGCCGCTGTGATCCCGAGACTGACCACCAGACCACCGTAGACACCCTCCCAGCTCTTGCCCGGGCTGACCTTGGGCGCGAGCTTGCGCTTGCCGAACGCCTTGCCGGAGAAATAGGCGCCGATGTCGGCAGCCCAGACCAGCACCATGACCGCAAGGATCAACCAGTTGCCCAACGGCCATTGCTTGATCAGCACCAGACCTTGCCAGGCCGGCAGCAGGATAAGCAGACCGATCACCAGCTTGCAGGCCGCACTGGCCCAATGCTCGCTGGAATCGGGGTAGGTGAGCACCAAAAACGTTGCTACACCCCACCAGATGACTGCAGCGACGAGCACCCAGGGCTCAAGTCCTGGCAGCAGGTACATGAGAAACAACAGGACAGCCACCACAGCGGCATAACCGATGCGCATCGACTGCCCGGCAAAACCTGCCAGCCGCGCCCATTCCCATGCACCCAGCACGACGACAAACCCGATGAACAGTGCGAAATACGCACCGGTCAGAAGAAAGAAGCCGCAGAGGGCAATCGGCAACAGAATGAGTGCCGTGATGATCCGTTGTTTCAGCATTAAGCCCGGGCTCCAGCTTCTACCTGTTCGCTGGTTTTACCGAAGCGACGTTGGCGAGAAGCGAAATCAGCCAGCGCAGCGCGCATGGCATCGTGTTTGAAGTCCGGCCAGAACAGGTCGGAGAAGTACAGCTCGGCATAAGCCAGCTGCCAAAGCAGAAAGTTGCTGATACGGTGCTCACCGCCGGTGCGTATGCAGAGGTCTGGCAATGGCAGGTCGCCAGTTGCCAGACACGTCTGCAACAAGCCCGGAGTGATGTCCTCCGGCTGCAGATGCCCGGCCTGAACCTCACGCGCCAGACGCTGTGCAGCCTGTGCGATATCCCACTGCCCACCGTAGTTGGCAGCGATCTGCAGCACAAACCGGTTGTTACCGGACGTGCGCAGTTCAGCCTCGCGCATGGCAGCCTGAAGTTCAGGATGAAAACGCGAGCGATCACCAATGATTCTCAAGCTGATGTCGTTCTCGTTGAGCCGCTTGGTTTCACGGCGCAACGCCGTGAAAAACAGCTCCATCAGCGCACCGACCTCTTCAGCCGGGCGCTGCCAGTTCTCACTGGAAAACGCGAACAGTGTCAGCACCTCGACCTTGGCTTCTGCGCAGACCTCGATAACGGCACGCACGGCATCAACGCCCGCCTTGTGGCCCGCAACGCCTGGCAACAGGCGTTTCTTGGCCCAGCGATTATTGCCATCCATGATGATCGCAACGTGGCGCGGCACCGATGATGGCCCGGTCGTTTTTGTCTTTTCCATTAAAGCGCCCCGACCCTTATACGGCCATCAGGTCTGCTTCTTTTGTCTTGGTTGCAGCATCGATATCTGCTTCAGCCTTGTCGGTCAGCTTCTGGATATCAGCAGCGGCACGACGCTCTTCGTCTTCGCTGATCTCCTTATCCTTGACCAGCTTTTTCAGATCGCCCAGCGCATCGCGGCGAATGTTACGCACGGCAACGCGAGCATCTTCAGCAGCACTGCGCGCCTGCTTGGTGAAGCCCTTGCGGGTCTCCTCGGTCAGGGCTGGCATGGAGATCAGCAGCATCTCACCGAGGTTGGTCGGATTGAGGTTCAGACCGGCGCTCTGGATCGCCTTGTCGACGGCCGCCAGCATGTTGCGCTCGAAAGCCACAACCTGCAGCGTACGGGAGTCTTTCACAGTGACGTTGGCCACACCGCTCAACGGGGTATCGGCACCGTAGTAAGGCACCATCACGCTACCCAGGATACTTGGGTGGGCCTTGCCGGTACGAATCTGGCCAAAGGCATGGCTCAGGGATTCGAGTGATTTCTGCATGCGCGCCTGAGCGTCTTTTTTGATTTCGTTGATCATTGTTGAACTTCCTCGATCAGGGTTCCTTCAGCGCCACCGTGAACAATATTGAGCAGGGCGCCGGGTTTGTTCATGTTGAAAACACGCAACGGCATCTTGTGGTCGCGGCACAGGCAAATAGCTGTGAGATCCATGACACCCAGTTTGCGATCCAGCACTTCATCGTAAGAAAGATGATCGAACTTCTCGGCATTGGGGTCTTTGAACGGATCAGCGGTGTAAACGCCATCAACCTTGGTTGCCTTGAGCACAACGTCGGCGTCAATTTCGATGGCTCGAAGACAAGCGGCCGAATCTGTCGTGAAGAACGGATTACCCGTACCTGCAGCGAAAATCACCACTTCCTTGGCGCTCAGGTGACGCATCGCCTTGCGACGATCGTAATGATCAGTCACACCCACCATCGAAATGGCGGACATCACGATAGCGGTAATGTTAGCGCGCTCCAGTGCGTCACGCATGGCGAGTGCATTCATCACAGTGGCCAGCATGCCCATGTGATCACCTGTTACCCGATCCATGCCGGCAGCGCTCAAGGCTGCACCGCGGAACAGGTTGCCACCACCGATGACCAGCCCGACCTGAACGCCAATGCCGACCAGTTGGCCGACTTCCAGCGCCATGCGATCCAGCACCTTGGGATCGATGCCGAACTCTTCGGAGCCCATCAGGGCCTCGCCGCTAAGCTTGAGTAGAATGCGTTTATAGCGAGCCTGATAACCACTGCCCTGCTGAGCCATTGCGAATCTCTCCTGCGGCGTTTTCTGAAAAAAAATCTGTGCGGGCTTTATACAGCCTGCTCTTACTCTAGCCTGACGCTATGTGAGCGTCGGGAGAATGCGGCCTTATGAGCTGATTCTCCAAGGAAAAAATTCCTTGCTTCTTTCGACAAAGAGGCCGCACGCGTGAGCGGGCAGCCTCTTTGGGGCGACAGTTTGGAAAACCGTCTTACTTCTTGCTTGCCGCTACTTGAGCAGCGACTTCTTCAGCGAAGTTGTCGACTGGCTTCTCGATGCCGTCGCCCACTTTGTAGTAGGTGAAGGAAACGATTTCAGCACCGGCTTTCTTGGCCAGATCACCAACCTTGATTTCCGGGTTCTTGACGAACGCCTGCTCGACCAGACTGGCTTCGGCCAGGAACTTGCTGATACGGCCGCTTACCATCTTCTCGGCGATCTCGGCAGGCTTGCCTTTCAGCTTGTCTTCGTTCAGTTGCAGGAAGACGTTTTTCTCGCGCTCGATCGCTTCTGGCGAAACGTCGGATGGCAGCAGGAACTCAGGGTTGCTGGCAGCTACGTGCATCGCGATGTCTTTGGCCAGCTCAGCGTCGCCGCCTTTCAGGACAACCACAACACCGATCTTGTTGCCGTGCAGGTAAGCATTGACCACGTCGCCTTCGATGCGGGCAAGGCGGCGAATGTTGACGTTCTCGCCAACCTTGGCAACCAGAGCGGTACGCTCGACTTCCTGAGCTTCGATCAGCGGAGCTGCGTCGGTCAGTTTGTCAGCGAATGCTTTTTCGATGCTGCTGGTCACGAAGTTCTTGAAGTCGTCCTGCAGAGCCAGGAAGTCGGTCTGCGAGTTGACTTCGATGATGACAGCGGACTTGTTGTCGTCAGCGACCTTAACGGCGATAGCGCCTTCAGCAGCAACGTTGCCTGCTTTTTTGGCGGCTTTGATGGCGCCGGAAGCACGCATGTCGTCGATTGCTTTTTCGATGTCGCCGCCAGCCTTGGTCAAGGCCTTTTTGCAATCCATCATGCCTTCGCCGGTACGCTCGCGCAGTTCTTTGACCAACGCTGCAGTAATCTCTGCCATTTCAAAATCCTCTTGGATAGGTCTTCAACCATTCCACCCGACTAAACGGGCGTGCAATTCTTGAAAATTCAGGGTGGCAGCGACACATGACACTAAAACCATGCCCGCTCGCCCACAAATCATTTCATAGGTGGCAAAAAGGGGGCTAAGCCCCCTTTTCGCGTACTGAGTAAACGCCAGGCGTTTTTACTCAGCCTTCTACAGCTGCTGCAGCTGGAGCTTCTTCGACGAATACGTCGGTGCCGCCAGCAACATTGTTACGACCACGGATAACAGCGTCAGCCATCGAACCCATGTACAGCTGAATGGCGCGAATGGCGTCATCGTTGCCTGGGATGATGTAGTCAACGCCTTCCGGGCTGCTGTTGGTATCGACGACGCCGATGACCGGGATGCCCAGCTTGTTGGCTTCGGTGATCGCGATGCGCTCGTGATCAACGTCGATAACGAACAGTGCGTCCGGCAGACCGCCCATGTCCTTGATACCACCCAGGCTGCGATCCAGTTTTTCCAGATCACGGGTACGCATCAGGGCTTCTTTTTTGGTCAGCTTGGCGAAAGTACCGTCTTCTGCCTGTACTTCCAGCTCGCGCAGACGCTTGATCGACTGACGAATGGTCTTGAAGTTGGTCAGCATGCCGCCCAACCAGCGATGGTCGACGTACGGCGAACCGCAACGTGCTGCTTCTTCAGCAACGATCTTGCCAGCGGAACGCTTGGTGCCGACGAACAGAATCTTGTTTTTGCCCGAAGCCAGGCGCTCAACGAAAGTCAGAGCTTCGTTGAACATAGGCAGGGTTTTTTCAAGGTTGATGATGTGAATCTTGTTACGCGCGCCGAAAATGTACTTACCCATTTTCGGGTTCCAGTAACGGGTTTGGTGACCGAAGTGCACACCGGCCTTCAGCATATCGCGCATATTGACTTGGGACATGATAGTTCCTTGATAAGTCGGGTTAGGCCTCCACGTATCCCAATGACCAACCAGTGGCATGAGCCAAGGGCACCCAGGTCATCGTGTCGACACGTGTGTGGGTTTGAGCTTCCAGGACGGACCTTGGAAAGCGGCGCATTTTATATCACAAAAGGAAAGAGAACGGAACTCCAATCAAGTGCTTGTTTCGCCACGCCTTTGCCCTACTCCTGCCGGCATATAAAGGAAGCGATGATCACCCGCCACGCAACGGTCTGGTAGAATCGCGCCTTTGCGCACGAAACGCGCACACGACATGCCGAGAGCCCCTGTATGACTATCACCCTCAAAACCCCGGAAGACATCGAAAAGATGCGCATTGCCGGCCGTCTGGCCGCCGAAGTCCTGGAAATGATCGGCCCTCACGTCAAGCCGGGCGTGACCACCGAAGAGCTGGACCGCATCTGTCATGACTATATCGTCAATGAACAGAAGGCGATTCCTGCGCCACTGAATTACAAAGGCTTTCCCAAATCGATCTGCACCTCGATCAATCAGGTGGTCTGTCATGGCATTCCGGGTGAAAAGCAGCTCAAGAATGGCGACACGTTGAACATCGACGTCACCGTCATCAAGGACGGCTATCACGGCGACACCAGCAAGATGTTCCATGTGGGCACCGTGCCGGTGTGGGCCGAACGCCTGTCTCAGGTCACTCAGGAGTGCCTGTACAAGGCCATCGAGATCGTGCGTCCCGGCACCCGACTCGGCGATATCGGCGCGGTCATCCAGAAGCACGCTGAAAAGAACGGCTTTTCCGTGGTACGCGAATTCTGCGGTCACGGCATCGGCAAGGTGTTTCATGAAGAGCCGCAGGTCATGCACTTCGGCGAAGCCGGTACCGGCATCGAGCTGCTTGAAGGCATGACCTTCACCATCGAGCCGATGATCAACCAGGGCAAGGCTGAAACAAAAATCCTCGGCGATGGCTGGACGGCGATCACCAAGGACCGCAAGCTCTCGGCGCAATGGGAACACACGATTCTGGTCACCGCTGACGGTTACGAGATCTTCACCCTGCGCAGCGACGACACCATCGCACACAAATCGCCCTGATCAACGCGACGCAGGCTGCTTGCCCGACAGAACATTCGTACAGCACGACATGAGGAAAGCCGTTCCATGCCGCAGGTAGATCCCGATTTGTTCGACCGTGGACAGTTCCAGGCCGAACTGGCCCTGAAATCCAGCCCGATCGGTGCCTTCAAGAAAGCCATCCGCAACGCGCGCGAGGTTCTGGACGAGCGCTTTCGGTCAGGCCGTGACATCCGCCGACTGATCGAGGATCGTGCCTGGTTCGTCGATAACATCCTGTGCCAGGCATGGGATCAGTTCGACTGGAGCGAAGACGCCGATATCGCACTGCTGGCGGTCGGCGGCTATGGCCGCGGCGAACTGCACCCCTACTCCGACATCGACCTGCTGATTCTGCTGGACAGTGCCGACCACGAAATCTTTCGCGAGCCTATCGAGCGCTTTCTGACCCTGCTGTGGGACATCGGCCTGGAAGTCGGCCAGAGTGTGCGCTCGGTGGACGAGTGCGCCCAGGAAGGCCTTGCCGACCTCACCGTCATCACCAACCTGATGGAAAGCCGCACCATTGCAGGTCCCGAGCACCTGCGCCAGCGTATGCTGGAAGTGACCAGCCCGCGCCACATGTGGCCGAGCAAGGACTTCTTCCTGGCCAAGCGCGCCGAACAGAAAAACCGTCACCACAAGTACAACGATACCGAGTACAACCTGGAGCCGAACGTAAAAGGCTCACCCGGTGGGCTTCGCGACATCCAGACCATTCTCTGGGTGGCACGCCGCCAATACGGCACCCTGAACCTGCACGCCCTTGCAGGTGAAGGTTTTCTGCTGGAAAGCGAAAACAACCTGCTGGCCTCCTCCCAGGATTTCCTGTGGAAGGTCCGCTATGCGCTGCACATGCTGGCGGGACGCTCCGAAGACCGCTTGCTGTTCGATTATCAGGGCAGCATCGCTGGCTTGTTGGGGTATCAGGACAGCGATGCCAAGCTGGCCATAGAGCGCTTCATGCAGAAGTACTACCGCGTGGTCATGAGCATCGCCGAACTCAGCGACCTGATCATCCAGCACTTCGAAGAAGTCATTCTGTCGGACGACGACAGCGGCACTCCCCAGCCGCTCAACTCCCGCTTCCAACTGCATGACGGTTATATAGAAGCCACACATCCGAACGTCTTCAAGCGCACCCCGTTCGCCATGATCGAGATTTTCGTGCTCATGGCTCAGCACCCGGAAATCAAGGGCGTGCGCGCGGACACCATTCGGCTGCTACGCGAACACCGGCACCTGATCAACGACGATTTCCGCAACGACATTCGCAACACCAGCCTGTTCATCGAGCTGTTCAAGTGTGAAATCGGCATTCATCGCAATCTGCGCCGCATGAACCGCTACGGCATTCTGGGCCTGTACCTGCCGGAGTTCGGCCACATTGTCGGCCAGATGCAGCACGACCTGTTCCACATCTATACGGTCGATGCGCACACGCTGAACCTGATCAAGCACCTGCGCAAACTGCAGTACACCGAGGTGTCGGAGAAATTCCCGCTGGCCAGCAAGATCATGGGCCGCCTGCCGAAGCCGGAACTGATCTACCTCGCCGGGCTGTATCACGACATCGGCAAGGGCCGCGGCGGTGATCACTCCGAGCTGGGTGCCGTCGACGCCGAAGCCTTTGGCACGCGCCACCATCTGCCCGCCTGGGATAACCGGCTGATCGTCTGGCTGGTGAGCCATCACCTGGTCATGTCCACCACAGCTCAGCGCAAGGACCTTTCCGACCCGCAGGTCATCCATGACTTCGCTCAATTCGTGGGCGATGAAGTGCACCTGGATTACCTGTACGTGCTGACGGTTTCCGACATCAACGCCACCAACCCCACGCTATGGAATTCGTGGCGCGCCAGCCTGCTGCGCCAGTTGTACACCGAGACCAAACGCGCATTGCGTCGAGGACTGGAAAACCCGGTGGATCGCGAAGAGCAGATCCGTCGCACGCAAATCGCGGCGCTGGACATACTGGTGCGCAACGGCACCGACCCCGATGACGTCGAGCAGCTCTGGTCCGCCCTAGGCGATGATTACTTCCTGCGCCACACTGCGGGCGACGTGGCCTGGCACAGCGATGCGATCCTGCAGCAGCCGGCCGATGGTGGTCCGCTGGTCCTGATCAAGGAAACCACGCAGCGAGAATTCGAGGGCGGCACGCAGATCTTCATTTATGCACCGGATCAGCATGACTTCTTCGCGGTGACCGTGGCCGCAATGGACCAGTTGAATCTGAACATTCACGACGCCCGCATCATCACCTCCAGCAGCAAGTTCACGCTCGACACCTACATCGTGCTCGACAATGAAGGCGGCTCGATCGGCGACGACCCGGCGCGCGTGGAAGAGATCCGCGAAGGCCTGACCGAGGCGCTGCGCAACCCGGACGACTACCCGACGATCATCAAACGACGCGTGCCACGGCAGCTCAAGCATTTTGCCTTCGCCCCACAGGTCACGATTCACAATGACGCGCAGCGGCCGGTCACGGTACTGGAACTGCTCGCGCCGGATCGCCCCGGCCTGCTGGCACGTATCGGCAAGATTTTCCTGGAATTCGATCTGTCATTGCAGAATGCCAAAATTGCCACGCTGGGTGAGCGAGTCGAAGACGTGTTCTTCATTACCGACGCCGACAATCACCCCTTGTCAGACCCGCAACTGTGCAGTCGATTGCAGGAGGCGATCATCAAGCAACTGAGCGTCAACTCGCAGCCAGGCGGCGATTTGCGCATCAGTATTTAACCTTCGACGCAGTCCTTGAGAGCCTTTGACTCATGAACAACGCCATGCAACTGCTTCAGCCCTATCCGTTCGAAAAGCTACGCGCCCTGCTGGGCAGCGTGACGCCCAATCCGGAAAAACGCGCAATCGCGCTGTCCATCGGCGAGCCGAAGCACCGCTCACCCGACTTCGTTGCCAAGGCGCTGGCCGACAACCTGGACCAGATGGCGGTCTACCCGACTACGCTGGGCATTCCCGCGCTGCGCGAAGCCATTGCAGGCTGGTGCACGCGCAGGTTTGATCTGCCCGAAGGCTGGATGGATCCAGCGCGTAATGTGCTGTCGGTCAATGGCACGCGCGAGGCGCTGTTTGCGTTCACTCAGACCGTCGTCAATCGCAGCGATGACGGCCTGGTGGTCAGCCCGAATCCGTTCTATCAGATCTACGAGGGTGCCGCCTTTCTGGCGGGCGCGCAGCCGCATTACCTGCCCTGCCTGAGCGAAAACGGTTTCAATCCTGATTTCGATGCCGTGACACCGGACATCTGGAAACGCTGCCAGATTCTGTTCCTGTGCTCACCCGGCAATCCGACCGGCGCGTTGATCCCTGTCGAAACCCTGAAAAAGCTCATCGCCCTGGCTGACGAGTACGATTTCGTGATTGCCGCCGATGAATGCTACAGCGAGCTGTATTTCGACGAGCAGACGCCGCCGCCGGGCCTGCTCAGCGCCTGCGTCGAACTGGGCCGCCAGGATTTCAAGCGCTGCGTGGTGTTCCACAGCCTCTCCAAGCGCTCCAACCTGCCGGGCCTGCGCTCAGGTTTCGTGGCTGGCGACGCGGATATTCTCAAAGCGTTTTTGCTGTATCGCACCTACCACGGCTGCGCCATGCCCGTCCAGACTCAACTGGCCAGCATCGCTGCCTGGAATGACGAGGAACACGTGCTCGCCAATCGCGACCTGTATCGCGAAAAGTTCGACGCGGTACTGGATATCCTTGCCCCGGTACTGGATGTTCAGCGCCCGGACGGTGGTTTCTATTTGTGGCCACATGTGGGAACCGACGACGCGGCCTTCTGCCGTGACCTGTTTGTCGATCAGCATGTGACCGTTGTCCCTGGCTCGTATCTGTCACGGGAAGTCGACGGCGCTAACCCGGGCGCAGGCAGGGTTCGACTGGCGCTGGTTGCGCCGTTGGCCGAATGTATTGAGGCTGCCGAACGCATTCGTGACTTCGTGCGCAAGTAAGCCAGTCACTGCGCCGCCTGCAACGTGCGGCGCAGTATTTAGTTAACACCTTCCAGCGTATCGACTGTTTATCTTCGTGGTTCACCTATCGCGCGCCCATTCAGGAAGCGCCTAACACGAAGATGACCTGCATGTCTGAATTACAAACCCGGCAAACCCTGCCCCTGCTCTGTTCGATGCGAGACGCAGAGGACTATCAGGCCTCCTATGAGACGGCCATTCGCGAAAACCCGGCCAACGCATCCATCACGCCGACCTACGAATCGGAAACGGGCTACGCCTCGGAGACGAGCGAGCGAGAGCCACGCATTCTGGTTGCCTTCAATAAGTATTGGGCTCGGGGTAGAACCCTGAAAATCGCATTCCTCAAAAACCCGCCCGCCCCACTGACCGGCCCGATCATCGATGCAGCCCGCAAATGGCTTCCCCACGTCAATCTGAAGTTCGAGTTCGTGACCGGCGGACCCAGCGACATTCGTATTGGCCTCAATACACATCTGAACTGGAGTGAGCTGGGCACCGACGCCCTTCTGATCGCTCAGGACCAACCCACCATGGAGTTCAATTTCGGGGAGCTGTTCGAAGCGGATCTGAAGCCCAAACCCGAGCTCGAAAGAATTGTGCTGCACGAGTTCGGACACGTTCTGGGCGCCGTGCATGAACATCAGCATCCAGACGCCAAAATTCCCTGGAACGAGCCGGTACTACGCCAGTTGCTGGCCCTGGCAGGCTACAGCGACGCGCTTGTCGCGAAAAACTTTCTCGACCAGTATGAGGCGGCTGACTTTCATTATTCGGCGTATGACAAGGACTCGATCATGCACTTTGACATCCCAAATGCACTCACATTAGGCGACGTCGAGGTGATAAACACCGGCAAGACGCTGAGCGCAAAAGACATTGAGTTCATGCAATCAATCTATCCTGACCGCAGCAACTCCAAACACGACGATTCATAACGCTGCGTGATCCTGCATCGAGCAGTGTGCCGCGTGTCGCACCAGACTTCACGCGGCGCACATGCTCAAGAGAGCCTAACCCCGAGCCCTCAACGTTTCAGCGATCCAGCCTACAGCCCAACCAACAGGATCATGAGAACGCATGGGTAACAACGGCTTTCCTTCTCGCGCTGCCATTCGCCCCTCTGCCTCCGCCTCGCTGTGAATCCACAGTGTGTTTTGCTTGAAACCTTCAGCGCGTTGACGTTCCCTGTAGTAGCGTTGCCGGACAAGCGCTTCCTGACGCTTTTTTTCTTGTTCAGACATAACGCACCAACCTTGAAGTGGAGCGTTATCATTGCCCGCGACGAGTGGTCGCTCAAGGTTGTAAGAATGAAACTTTCTTAATGATAGTTACAATGATTATCTAATTACGGCTGCGCGCAATGCCAACGTGCGCAAAGCGTTGAATGCGCCGACGTGGCATAATCACCGGCTAATTTTCACGGGAGGCGGTAGGGAACATCCGACAACGACAAGCTCCCTATAAAAATCAATGACTTACACTCTATTTGGCATCAAAGCCTGCGACACCATGAAAAAAGCGCGCACCTGGCTCGACGAACATTCCGTCAGCTACGACTTTCATGACTACAAAACGCAAGGTATCGACCGTGAGCACCTCACCCAGTGGTGCAACGAGCACGGCTGGGAAGTCGTGCTGAACCGTGCGGGCACCACCTTTCGCAAGCTCGACGATGCGCAGAAGGCCGATATCGATCAGGCCAAGGCCATCGAACTGATGCTCGCGCAGCCGTCCATGATCAAGCGCCCTGTGCTCGATCTCGGCGACAAGACCCTGATTGGCTTCAAACCCGACCTGTATGCAGCGGCCGTTCAGTAAGCCGGGACGCTACTGATAGCCCTTAGATAAGTTACGAGGTATTCCATGTCCACTACCCTGTTCAGCCTGGCCTTCGGCGTTGGCACTCAAAACCGCGAAGGCGCATGGCTGGAAGTGTTTTATGCCCAGCCGTTGATCAATCCGTCGGCAGAACTGATCGCAGCCATCGCGCCAGCGCTGGGCTACACCGGCGGTAATCAGGCCATCACGTTCAATGTCGATCAGTCGTACAAACTGGCCGATGCCGTCAAATCGATCGACGCTACCCAGGCTGCGCTGCTCAACCGTCTGGCCGAGAGCCACAAGCCGCTGGTCGCTACGCTGCTGGCCGAAGATGCCCCGCTGACCTCGACACCCGAGGCTTACCTCAAGCTGCACCTGCTGTCGCATCGTCTGGTCAAGCCGCACGGCCTGAATCTGACCGGCATCTTCCCGTTGCTGCCAAACGTGGCCTGGACCAGCCAGGGCGCTGTGGACATGAGCGAACTGGCCGAGCGCCAGCTGGAAGCGCGCTTGAAGGGCGAGCTGCTGGAAGTGTTCTCGGTGGACAAGTTCCCGAAAATGACCGATTACGTGGTGCCAAGCGGCGTGCGTATCGCTGACGCAACACGTGTGCGTCTGGGCGCTTACATTGGCGAAGGCACCACGGTGATGCATGAAGGCTTCGTCAACTTCAATGCCGGCACCCAGGGTCCGGGCATGATCGAAGGTCGCGTGTCGGCTGGCGTGTTCGTCGGCAAGGGTTCCGATCTGGGTGGCGGTTGCTCGACGATGGGCACGCTGTCCGGTGGTGGCAATATTGTCATCAAGGTCGGCGAAGGTTGCCTGATCGGTGCCAACGCCGGTATCGGCATTCCTCTGGGTGATCGCAACACCGTGGAATCGGGCCTGTATGTGACGGCTGGCACCAAGGTGGCATTGCTTGACGAGAACAACGAGCTGGTCAAGATCGTCAAGGCTCGCGAGCTGGCCGGTCAGGACGATCTGCTGTTCCGTCGCAACTCGCAGACCGGCGCAGTGGAATGCAAGACCCACAAGTCGGCCATCGAGCTGAACGAAGCACTGCACGCTCACAACTGATGCCGTGGGCGGGTTCGGGGCCTCAGGCTCTGAACCCGCTTCAACACGCTGGAACGACCATGCCCCTCCTTTCTCCCTGGCGCGCTGACTTTCCTGCCATCGCCGCCTTGCAGCGCCAAGGCCAGATCTATCTGGACAACGCCGCCACCACGCAAAAACCCCAGGCATTGATCGATGCCCTGACTCATTACTACGCAAACGGTGCCGCCAACGTGCATCGCGCGCAGCATCTGCCCGGCGCACACGCCACCCAGGCGTTCGAGAACAGTCGCAGCAAGGCTGCCCACTGGCTCAATGCGGGTGACTCGGGACAGATCATTTTCACCCACGGCGCGACCTCAGCCCTGAACCTGCTGGCCTACGGCCTTGCGCACGAGTTCACGGCGGGCGACGAAATCGTCATCAGCGCGCTGGAACACCACGCCAATCTATTGCCCTGGCAACAACTGGCGCAGCGTCTGGACCTCAAGCTGGTCATCCTGCCACTCGACACCCATGGCGTGATCGACTGCACGGCAGCGGCCCATCTGATCGGATCCCGTACCCGGTTGCTGGCCGTCAGCCAACTCTCCAATGTCCTCGGTACCGTGCAACCCCTGTCGCGCCTCATCGCGCTGGCCAAGGCACAGGGCGCACTGACAGTCGTGGACGGCTCGCAAGGCGTGGTCCATGGCCGTCATGACGTTCAGGCGCTGGGCTGCGACTTCTATGTGTTCTCAAGTCACAAGCTGTATGGCCCTGAAGGGCTCGGCGTGCTGTTCGGCCGCAACGACGCATTGCCCAGTCTGACGCACTGGCAGTACGGCGGCGAAATGGTCTTGACCGCTGATTATCATCATTCGAAGTTCAGACCAGCACCGCTGGGTTTCGAGGCCGGTACACCGCCTATCGCCAGCGTGATCGGCCTGGGCGCAACACTGGATTACCTGGACAGCCTCGACCATCAGTCGGTGGCAGAGCACGAACTCAAACTGCATCGCCGATTGCTCGAAGGCCTGCAGCAACGTGACGGCATTCAGGTGCTGGGCTCACCGGATCTGGCGCTGGTCAGCTTCGTGGTCGAAGGCGTGCACAACGCCGACCTTGCGCATTTGCTGACCGAACAAGGCATTGCTGTGCGCGCCGGTCATCACTGTGCCATGCCGCTGCTCAAGAGCCTCGGCCTTCCCGGTGCCATCCGGGCTTCACTGGCGCTGTATAACGATTCGGATGACCTGCTGCAATTCTTCAGTGCGCTGGATCAGGCACTGGACATGCTCAGATGAGTCTTCCTCCGCTCGCCCAAACGGCGCTCGACACGTTCAACCAGCAGCAAGGCTGGGAACAGCGCGCGCGCCTGCTGATGCAATGGGGCGATCGACTGCCGGCCTTGAGCGATGACGAAAAATCGGATGAGTATCTGGTGCACGGTTGTGAAAGCAAGGTCTGGCTCACCGGCACCGTGACCTCAGGCCACTGGCAGTTCCGCGCCAGCAGCGATGCACGCCTGATACGCGGGCTGGTCGCGCTGTTACTGGCCCGGGTAAACGGCCTCTCAGCCGAAGCCCTGCACAGTGTGGATTTGCCGGACTGGTTCAGCCAACTGGGCTTGAGCCGCCAGTTGTCACCCTCGCGCAGCAACGGCCTGAACGCTGTGCTGGAGAAGATGAGAACGCTGACTCAAGCCTGATCGCAAGATACCGCAGCAGGCTTGACCCGTTCCGAAGGGCGGCGTGTACCGGCAACCAGCTTGTCCACGGCTCGCGTGGCGGCAATCATGCCAAACGATGCCGTCACCATCATCACCGCACCGAACCCGCCCGCGCAGTCCAGCTTGACCCCGTCGCCGACAAATTTCTTTTCCAGACAGATGCTGCCATCCGGTTTCGGATAGCGCAGTTGCTCGGTAGAAAATACGCACGGCACGCTGTAGTGACGGTTCGGGGTTCGTGAAAAGCCATAGTCGCGGCGCAGGGTCGAGCGCACCTTGGAGGCCAGCGGGTCGTTGAAGGTGCGGTTGAGGTCGGCGATCTGAATCAGCGTGGGATCAATCTGCCCGCCCGCGCCACCGGTGGTGACCATCTGGATCTTGCGACGTTTGCACCACGAGATAAGCGCCGCCTTGGCGTTGACGCTGTCGATGCAGTCGATCACGAAGTCCAGTTGCGGCGTAATGCACTCAGCCATGGTATCGCGGGTCACGAAATCAGCCACCGCGTGCACCACGCAATCAGGGTTAATCGCCCGAATACGCTCGGCCATCACTTCGACTTTCGCACGACCCACCGTACTGTCCAGCGCGTGCAACTGACGATTGGTATTGCTCACGCAGACATCGTCCATGTCGAACAGCGAAATCTCACCCACACCGCTACGCGCCAGCGCCTCTGCTGCCCAGGACCCCACGCCGCCGATACCGACTACCGCCACATGCGCGGCACGCAGGCGCTCCAGCCCCTCGATGCCGTACAAACGGGCAATGCCTGCGAAACGTGGATCTTCTGCGCTCATGATCAATACCTCAAAAACCGGCGCGCATTATAGGGGTTCACACGCCTTGCGACACCCTTCGCGTCCCGCTCTCCAGTCCGTTGATAGAAACGGGCATAAGCAATGGGCACATTGAGGCCAAAACGTTGAGGTGCTGACAGAACAGCAAGACATGATAAACGACGGCCTTGAGGCCGTCGTTTTGCTATAAGATAACGCCCTTTTCGCGCCCCCAGTCTTGCTACCGGAGTTCTGTACATGACGGCTTCATCCGACCTTTCGCCCACCCTGCAGCTTGCCTGCGATTTGATCCGTCGACCGTCGGTCACGCCCGTCGATGCCGATTGCCAGACCGTGATGATGCAGCGGCTGGGCGAGGCCGGGTTCAAGCTTGAGCCGATGCGTATCGAAGAAGTAGACAACTTCTGGGCGACCCACGGCACCCGGGAAGGTCCGGTGCTGTGTTTTGCCGGCCACACCGATGTGGTGCCGACCGGGCCGGTCACGGCCTGGCAGAACGATCCGTTCGACGCACTGATCGACGAGCACGGCATGCTGTGCGGACGCGGCGCGGCGGACATGAAGGGCAGTCTGGCGGCGATGCTGGTGGCAGCCGAGCGCTTCGTCGCCGACCATCCCGATCACCGGGGATCGGTGGCGTTTCTGATCACCAGCGACGAAGAAGGTCCGGCGCACCACGGCACCAAGGCAGTGGTCGAGCGTCTGGCGGCGCGCAAGGAACGTCTGGACTGGTGCATCGTCGGCGAACCGTCAAGCACCACGCTGGTGGGTGATGTCGTCAAGAACGGCCGTCGTGGCTCGCTGGGTGCCAAACTCACCGTGCGCGGCAAACAGGGGCATGTCGCCTATCCGCACCTGGCCAGAAACCCGATTCACCTGGCCGCGGCCGCGCTCGCCGAGCTGGCTGCCGAGCACTGGGACAACGGCAACGATTTCTTCCCGCCGACCAGCTTCCAGATTTCCAACCTCAATTCCGGCACAGGCGCGACCAACGTGATTCCGGGCGATCTGGTGGCGGTGTTCAACTTCCGTTTCTCCACCGAATCGACGGTCGAAGGCCTGCAGCAGCGCGTTGCCACCATTCTCGACAAGCATGAGCTGGACTGGCACATCGACTGGGCGCTGTCCGGTCTGCCGTTCCTGACCGAACCGGGTGCGTTGCTGGACGCGGTGTCCGCAAGCATCAAGAGCGTCACGGGCCGCGACACCCAGGCTTCGACCAGTGGCGGCACCTCGGATGGTCGCTTTATCGCAACACTGGGCACCCAGGTGGTTGAGCTGGGCCCGGTCAACGCGACGATCCATCAGGTCAACGAGCGCATTCTGGCAAGCGACCTCGACGTACTGACCGAGATCTACTACCAGACACTGGTCAAGTTGCTCGCCTGATGCTGACGTGTCCGATCTGCTCGGCACCGCTCAGTGCGGCCGACAATGGCGTGGTCTGCCCCGCCAATCATCGCTTCGACCGTGCGCGGCAGGGTTACCTGAACCTGTTGCCGGTGCAGCACAAGAACAGCCGCGACCCTGGCGACAATCAGGCGATGGTCGAGGCACGGCGAGACTTTCTCAACGCAGGCCATTATTCGCCGGTCGCCCGGCGACTGGCCGAGCTGGCGGCTGAGCGCAGGCCTGCCCACTGGCTGGACATTGGCTGTGGCGAGGGTTATTACACCCAACAGATCGCCGAGGCGCTGCCCAGATCCGATGGCTACGCGCTGGATATCTCACGCGAGGCCGTCAAGCGCGCCTGCCGTCGTGATCCGAAGGTGACCTGGATGGTCGCCAGCATGGCCCGCGTGCCATTGCCGGACGCCAGCTGTCAGTTTCTGGCGAGCGTTTTCAGCCCTCTGGACTGGAACGAAGCCAAGCGTTTACTGACGCCGGGCGGCGGGTTGATGCGCGTCGGCCCGACCAATGAGCACTTGATGGAACTGCGCCAGCGTCTGTACGACGAAGTGCGCGATTACGCCGATGACAAGCACTTGGCACTGGTCCCGCAAGGGATGCAGCTCCAGCACAGCGAAACGCTGCGCTACACGTTGAAGCTGATCGACGGCCAGTCACGCGCCGACCTGCTGGCCATGACCCCGCACGGCTGGCGCGCGAGCGCCGAACGTCGCACCGCCGTCATCGAGCAACCCGGACCGTTCAAAGTCACCGTTTCCATGCGCTACGATTATTTCGTGCTGCAATAAGCATTCAAAAGAGGCACCCATGCGCCAACCTGATATCGAGATTTACCTGAAAGACGAAGACGTCGATCACAAGGCTATCGCCCAATGGCTCGGCCAGGCCCTTGGCCCTTGCAGCGACTGGGTCCAGAAAGGTCAGACCTGGAAGTGCAAGGCTGGCAGCGTGCCGGTCACCTGGCTGCCGAAGGCGGTGGGCAAGTGGAACAGCCTGTACCTGGAAAGCGACCAGACGCCGTGGGAAGACGACATCGCCTGCGCCCGCGCCGCGTTTGCTGCGCTCAACGTCGAAGTCCGCTGTGCACCGGGCACCTGGGTGGAAGAGGAAAGCGACGACACCGCCGACCGCTGGATGCGCATCAGTGCCGATGGTGAAGAAGAAATCACCTGGCGGACTTCGTAAGCGACAGGATTGCAGCTGGCACACACAGCTCTGATCCTGCCCATGCGCCGCGCCCATCGTTATGCACAAGTCCTGCTGCAACCACCGACTGTGGGAGGCGGCTTGCCGGCGAGGCGTTTTCTTAAGCAACCCATCAGCGGCTGAACTGACGCCATCGCCGGCAAGCCGCCTCCCACACGTAAGCATTCGGTCAGACACGTTCGTTTTGGCCCCGGTTTTCCGCGTCTTCCGGACGTGTGTATAACGATGAGTGCTCCGCGTGAGCATGCAGCCCGTGACGCTCTGCGCACTCGGCTCACGTCACCCTTTTTGCCCATCGCCTCGGGATGCGTCACACTGGCGCCATCTCGGGCAGCCGCCCTTTATTCAGCAGAAGCCGTATGACTCGCTCTCCGTTCCGCCGTCTTGTATTCGGCACTCTGCGCCGTTTGTTGTACCTCTGGGTTCGCTCGGAAACCATCAATCAATCGTCTTTCACACTGAACCTGGATCGCAGCCGTCCGGTGTTCTATGCCCTGCAATCGCCGTCGATCAGCGATCTGGCGGTCATCGACACCGAATGCCGCAAGGCTGGTCTGCCGCGCCCGGTGCTGTCGGTCTCGGTCGGCAAGCTGATGGAGCCCGCTGCGTTCTTCTACCTGACGCCTTCCCCGGACTGGCTCGGCCGCCACGACAAGCGCGGCGCACCGCCCACGCTTGAGCGGCTGGTCGCAGCGGTCAGCCAGAACCCGGCCGAAGATGCGCAGATCATTCCGGTCAGTGTGTTCTGGGGCCAGTCGCCCGATCGCGAATCCAGCGCCTGGAAGCTGCTATTTGCCGACAGTTGGGCCGTTACAGGTCGCCTGCGTCGTCTGGTGAGCATTCTGATTCTGGGCCGCAAGACGCGCGTGCAGTTTTCTGCGCCCATTCACATGCGTGAACTGGTTGATGAGAATAAAGGCTACGAGCTGACGCTGCGCATGACACAGCGTCTGTTGCGCACGCATTTCCGCAACCTGAAAAGCGCCGTGATCGGCCCCGACGTGTCGCACCGGCGTAACGTGGTCAAGGGCCTGCTGGACGAGCCGTTGGTCAAGCAGGCCATTCTTGAGGAAGCCGAGCGCGAGAAGATTTCCGAAGACAAGGCCCGGGCGCTGGCGCTGCGTTATGGCAATGAGATCGCCTCGGACTACACCTATTCGGCCATCCGCTTTCTGGAAGTGGTGCTGAGCTGGTTCTGGAACAAGATCTACGACGGCATCAAGGTCAGCCACATCGAAGGCGTGCAGGAAGTCGCGCCCGGCCATGAGGTCATTTATGTGCCCTGCCACCGCAGCCACATTGATTACCTGCTGCTCTCTTACCTGCTGTTTCGCAATGGCCTTACGCCGCCGCACATCGCGGCGGGCATCAACCTGAACATGCCGGTGATCGGCAGCCTGCTGCGACGCGGCGGCGCGTTTTTCATGCGCCGCACCTTCAAGGGCAACCCGCTGTACACCGCGGTGTTCAACGAATACCTGCACACCTTGTTCACCAAGGGTTTCCCGGTCGAGTACTTCGTGGAAGGCGGCCGCTCGCGCACCGGACGCATGTTGCAACCCAAGACCGGCATGCTCGCCATCACGATGCGCAGCTTTTTGCGCAACTCGCGCATGCCGATCGTATTCATCCCCGTGTACATCGGCTACGAGCGGGTACTTGAAGGGCGCACCTATCTGGGTGAATTGCGCGGCGCGACCAAGAAGAAAGAGTCGATCTTCGACATCTTCAAAGTCATCGGCGCGCTCAAGCAACGCTTCGGTCAGGTTTCGGTGAATTTCGGCGAGCCGATCAAGCTGGCCGAGTATCTCGATGCCGAACAGCCGAACTGGCGTGAACAGGAGCTGGCTCCGCAGTTCAAGCCGGACTGGCTGAGCGGCACCACCCACCGCCTGGGCGAACGTGTGGCTCAACACCTGAACGAAGCGGCAGCCGTCAACCCGATGAACCTGGTGGCCGTGGCGTTGCTGTCCACCCATCGTCTGGCACTGGATGATCAGGCCATGGAACGGGTGCTCGACCTGTACCTGACGCTGCTGCGCGCCGTGCCGTACTCGCCGCACACGACCCTGCCGGAAGGCGATGGCCGCGCGTTGATCGAGCATGTGAAAGGCATGGACCTGCTCGCCGAACAAAAGGATGCGCTGGGCCGGATTCTGTACCTGAACGAGCAGAACGCCGTTCTGATGACGTACTACCGCAACAACGTGCTGCACATCTTCGCGCTGCCGTCGTTGCTGGCCAGTTTCTTCCAGAGCTCTTCGCGCATGAGCCGTGAGCTGATCCTGCGTTATACCCGGGCGCTGTATCCGTACCTGCAATCGGAGCTGTTCATCCGCTGGCCGCTCAGCGAGCTGGACGAGGTTGTGGACCAGTGGCTGGCGGCTTTTGTAGAGCAAGGTCTGCTGCGTCTCAAGGACGACGTGTACGTCCGCCCGGAGCCCAGCTCTCGCGAATTCGTGCTACTGACCCTGTTGTCACGCGCCATTGCTCAAACCCTGCAGCGCTTCTACATGGCCATCGCTCTGCTGCTCAACAGCGGCCAGAACACCCTGAGCCCCGAGGAGCTGGAGGACCTGTGTACGGTCATGGCCCAGCGTCTGTCGATTCTGCATGGCCTGAATGCGCCGGAATTCTTCGACAAGAGCCTGTTCCGGCACTTCATCCAGTCCCTGCTCGACCAGGGCGTGTTGCGCAAGGACTCCGCTGGCAAGCTCAGTTATCACCCGCTGCTCGGTGACCTGGCCGAAGGTGCCGCCAAACGCGTGTTGCCGGCAGAGATCAGGCTGTCGATCCGGCAGGTGGCGTTGCACCAGCACGAAAATGTAACCGAAGCAGACCCGGTCAGCTGAATGCGCTAAATTCCCGCCGATCACGCCAGGCTTCTTCTGGCGTGATCGAAACGGAGATTCACATGAAAAAGCTCAGCCTCATCCTTGCCACTGCCCTGCTCGGAGCCTGCAGTAGCCCGCAAACACCCCACGCCAGCCTCGACGGCGAGGTGTTCTACCTGCAACGCATCGCCCTGCCGCCTTCTGCTGTCCTCAGCGTCAGCCTTCAGGATGTCTCGAAAGCCGATGTGGCTGCCTTGCAACTGGCGCGTCAGAGCGGCCCGGTGAAAGGCCAGGTCCCGCTGGCATTTCACCTGGAATACGACGCCGCTCAGGTCCAGCCAGGTCATCGCTATGCAGTCAGTGCGATAATCGAAGCCGACGGCAAACTGTTGTTCATCAGCACCGAACAGCATGCTGTAAAACTGGACGGCACCGATCCCGTTCCCTTACGCATCAGATTGAACCCCGCGCAGCAGCTTCCCTGATACGCTCACTGCCATACAGCGCCGATATATGCTTTGGTGCTGCTTCCAAGATTTCTCTTAAAAGGATGCTGCCATGCTTCGCCCCTCGTTTACCTTTGCTGGCCTCTGCGCAGGCCTGCTGCTGTCGGCCAACGTTTTCGCCCTGTCGCTGGGCGACCTGTCGCAATCAGACGCCACGGGCGGCCTCAAAGACGCCTTGACCCAAGGCGCACAAGTTGCCGTCAAGCAACTGGGCGTACCCGGCGGTTTCAGCAAAAACGATGAAGTGCGCATCGAACTGCCTGGCAAACTGGGTCAAGTCGCCAAGAAAATGAAAATGCTCGGCATGGGCACTCAGGTCGATCAGCTGGAAGCCAGCATGAACCAGGCCGCCGAAGCCGCTGTGCCGCAGGCGCAAGCGCTGCTGGTGGATGCCGTGAAGAAAATGAGCGTGACCGACGCCAAGGCGATTCTCAGCGGTGGCAAGGATTCAGCGACTCAGTACCTGAACAGCAGCAGCCGCGAACAGATCCGCGCAAAATTCCTGCCCATCGTCAAGAAAGCCACCGATCAAGTCGGTCTGGCGCAAAAATACAACGCTTTTGCTGGTAAGGCGTCGGCACTGGGCATGCTGGATACCAAAAGCGCCAACATCGAAAGTTACGTGACCGAACAGGCGCTCAACGGGCTGTTCGAAATGATCGCCAAACAGGAAGAAAGCATCCGCGCCAACCCGGCCGCGGCCGCGACGGGGCTGGCGAAAAAGGTATTTGGTGCCTTGTAAGCGCTTCGGCAAACTCGTGGGAGCGGACTTGTCCGCGAATGCTGTAATTCAGTCGATGAATATTCGTCTGATGTAATGGCCTTTTCGCGGACAAGCGGAACGCCGCCCGGTCCGCTCCCACTGAGTTTGCTGTGCGACAGCGCTACGTGCAGGACGTGGTAGCGCCTCCCACAATCCGATACTCGCCGCGAGATCACACCGATCAAACGCCCTCCACTTTCTTGACCCTGAACCACGCCGCATACAGCGCAGGCAAAAACAGCAGCGTCAGTGCGGTGGCGACGATCAGGCCGCCCATGATCGCCACGGCCATCGGGCCGAAGAACAGGCTGCGTGACAGCGGGATCATGGCCAGCACAGCGGCCAGTGCGGTCAGCACGATGGGCCGGAAGCGGCGAACGGTGGCTTCGATGATCGCGTGCCATTGATCCAGCCCGGCGGCGATGTCCTGCTCGATCTGGTCCACCAGAATCACCGAGTTGCGCATGATCATCCCCGACAGCGCGATGGTGCCCAGCATTGCCACGAAGCCGAACGGCTGGTTGAAGATCAGCAGAAACAGCGTCACCCCGATCAGGCCCAGCGGCGCGGTCACGAACACCATCAGCATGCGCGAAAAGCTGCGCAACTGGATCATCAGCAAGGTCAGCACCACAACGATGAACAAGGGAACGCCGGCATTGACCGAGTTCTGTCCGCGTGCGGAATCCTCTACCGTACCGCCCACTTCCAGCAGATAGCCGTCCGGCAATTCGGCACGCACCGACTCCAGCGTCGGCAGGATCTGTTTGACCAGCGTTGCCGGTTGATCCTTGCCGTAGATGTCAGCGCGCACGGTCACGTTCGGCAAGCGATTGCGGTGCCAGATAACGCCCTCTTCAAAGCCGTAATCCAGAGTGGCCACTTGCGATAACGCCACACTGGTCCCGTTTTGCGTGGGAATCGCCAGACTGGACAGCGACTCCAGTTGCTCACGCTCGTTGCGTGTGCCGCGCACCATGATGTCCACCAGTTCATCGTCTTCGCGATACTGGCTGACGTTGGAGCCGGTGAGCGAGTTGCGCAGGAACGCCGACAAATCTGCGGTGGTCACGCCCAGGGCACGCGCGCGATCCTGATCGATGTTCAGGTGCACGACTTTGCTTGGCTCTTCCCAGTCGAGGTGAACATTGGAGACGTGGGGGTTTTCGCGGACCTTATCCTGCACCTTGCGCGCCAGCGCGCGCACCACTTCGATGTGCTCGCCGGTGATGCGAAATTGCACCGGATAGCCCACAGGCGGGCCGTTTTCCAGACGCGTCACCCTGGAGCGCAGGGTCGGGAATTGCTCGTTAAGGTGGCTGATCAGCCAGGTGCGCAGCGCCTCCCGGTCTTCAATGCTGCGGGTGAGCACAACGAACTGCGCAAAGCTGGGCGCGGGCAATTGCTGGTCCAGCGGCAGGTAAAAACGGGGCGAGCCGGTGCCGACGTAAGCGACGTAGTTGTCGATGCCTTCGTGCCCCTTGAGCATCTGCTCCAGGCGCTTGACCTGCTCGGCGGTGTTGACCAGCGAAGACCCTTCGGCGAGCTTCAGGTCGACCATCAGCTCCAGACGACCGGAAGCCGGGAAGAACTGTTGCGGGACGAACTTAAACATCACCACTGACAACACGAACAGACCGACGGTGGCCACGATCACCGTCTTGCGGCGACGCACGCACCAGCCCACCAATGCACGGATACGCTGGTAGAAAGGCGTCGCGTAAGGGTCAGGTGCGTGGGCCCCGCCATGCTTTTGCGCATGCCGCCTGGCAAGGTCCGGCAACAGCCGGTCGCCCAGATACGGCACAAACATCACCGCCGCAATCCACGAGGCAATCAGGGCAATGGTCACCACCTGAAAGATCGAGCGGGTGTATTCGCCGGTGCTTGATTGCGCGGTGGCAATCGGCAGAAAACCCGCTGCCGTGATCAGCGTACCGGTCAGCATCGGGAACGCCGTACTGGTCCAGGCGAAGCTGGCCGCCTTGAGCCGGTCGTAACCCTGTTCCATCTTGATCGCCATCATCTCTACAGCAATGATGGCATCGTCCACCAGCAACCCCAGTGCCAGCACCAGTGCACCGAGCGAAATCTTGTGCAGGCCGATGCCCAGGTAATACATGGTCGCAAACGTCATGGCCAGCACCAGTGGAATGGACAACGCCACCACCATGCCGGTACGGACTCCCAGCGAGAAGAAACTCACCAGCAGGACGATGATCAACGCTTCGGCCAGTACCTGAACGAACTCGCCGACACCGGTCTTCACGGCTGCAGGCTGGTCGGACACCTTGCGCAATTGCATACCGGCCGGAAGGTTTTTCTGCAGCCTGGCGAACTCGGCTTCCAGCGCCCGCCCCAGCACCAGAATGTCGCCGCCGTTTTTCATCGCCACGGCCAGGCCAATCGCATCGTCGTCCATGAAGCGCATGCGCGGCGCGGGTGGATCGTTGAAACCGCGATGGACGTCAGCCAGATCACTGATGCGCAAGGTACGGTCGCCAACCCGAATCGGGAAGTTGCGAATCTCGTCGACGCTTTCGAAACGGCCACTGACACGCAGCTGGATACGCTCAGTGGAAGTCTCGAAGAAACTGGCCGCCGACACGGCATTCTGCGCTTCAAGGGCCTGCTGCACCTGCTGCAACGGCAGGCCCAGCGTGGCGAGCTTGACGTTGGACAGTTCGATCCAGATCTTCTCGTCCTGCAGACCGATCAACTCGACCTTGCCGACATCCTTGACCCGCTGCAGTTGAATCTGAATACGGTCGGCGTAGTCCTTGAGCACCGCGTAATCAAACCCCTGGCCGGTCAGCGCGTAGATATTGCCAAACGTGGTACCGAACTCATCATTGAAGAACGGTCCCTGCACGCCAGGCGGCAGGCTCTGGCGGATATCGCCGACCTTCTTGCGCAACTGATACCAGAGTTCGGGCAGATAGGCGGAGAAGATCGAGTCGCGCGCCACGAACGTGACCGTGGACTCCCCAGGCCGCGAGAAGGATGCAATGCGCTCGTACTCGCCGGTTTCCATGAGTTTCTTTTCGATGCGGTCCGTGACCTGACGGGCCACTTCTTCAGCGCTGGCGCCGGGCCACAGGGTGCGGATCACCATGGCCTTGAAGGTGAACGGCGGATCTTCGCTCTGACCCAGCTTGGTGTAGGACAACGCGCCGACGATGGCCAGCACGATCATCAGATACAGCACGACCTGGCGGTGACGCAGCGCCCATTCGGAAAGATTGAAATGCATCGAGGCCTACTCCTTGGCAGCCAGTTTCACGGCCCGATTACTGCGGTCCACTGGACGAATTCGCTCGCCTTCGCGCAACACATGCCCGCCTGCGGCCACGACCCAGTCGGTCTCTTTCAAGCCTTGAAGCACCGGCACCGACTCCTGGCCATAAGGCCCGACCTGCACCGGCACGCGGCTCACGGTGCTGTCGGGAGCGACCCGCCATACATACGTGCCACCGTTCTCGGCCGTCAGTGCCGCGAGCGGCACCGCCAGCGGCACTGCGTGCTCGGACGCGATGAACACCCGGGCACTCTGGCCCAGCTCCACCGGGACCTGCCCGCTGGCAAACGCGACGCGCGCTGCGAAGGTTCGCGAGCGGGGATCGGCGGAAGGCGACAATTCACGAATGCGGCCGGGGAAGCGTTGATCGCGCAGCGTCCACAGCTCGACCGAGACCGGCTGACCGACCTTGAAACGGGCAAAGTTCTGCTCCGGCAAGCTGATCGACACTTCCCGCTCACCGTCGGTGGCCAAGGTGAAGACGGTCTGCCCCGCAGCCACCACTTGCCCGACCTCCACCGAACGCCTGGCGATCACGCCATCTTGTGACGCGCGCAGCACGGTGTAGCTGGTCTGGTTGTCGGCAACCGTCAGCTCGGCCTTGATCTGCTTGAGTCGCGCTTCGCCCGAGCGATAGAGGTTTTCGGCGTTGTCGTATTGCGAACGGCTGACCATCTGCCGGTCCAGCAGGGTCTTGTAGCGATCCCGCTCCGAGCGCACCAGTTGCAGGTTGGCTTCGGCGGCGGTGACTTGTGCGCGGGTGGCGTCCAGTTGCAGGCGTACGTCCTGCGCGTCCAGCTCGGCCAGTGGCTGGTTGGCCTTGACCCGCTGCCCCTCCTCGACCATGCGCTTGCTGACCTTGCCGGAGATACGGAACGCCAGCTCAGGCTCGAAGCGCGCACGGACCTCGCCAGGGTAGCTGTCCATGGATTGAGCGGAAGGCAACGGCTGCACCACCATTGCAGGACGAATCACCACAGGCGCGGTGCTCTCCTGGCCGCAGGCGGTCAGCAATGAAACCAGACACAGGGGAACGACAAGCGGCATGACATCGCGGAACATGATGTAAACCTTCATCAAAACAAGCTTGGAATAATTGTACTGGCGAGTATATTAAAAATTATCAAACTCACCAGTACATTATTCGAAGCCATGCCTGACGCCCCATTGAATACCGGACCCGGTCGCCCCAAGGACCTTGAGAAGCGCAAGGCCATTCTTGAGTCGGCGAAGAACCTGTTCATCAGTAACGGCTACGTGAATACCAGTATGGACGCGATTGCCAGCGAAGCCGGCGTCTCCAAGCTGACGGTCTACAGCCACTTCACCGACAAGGAAACGCTATTCTCAGCCGCCGTGGTGGCGCGTTGCGAAGAGCAGATGCCTGCTGTGCTGTTTCATCTGGCGCAAGGCGCGACCGTCGAGACCGCGCTGCTCAACATCGCCCGCGCCTTCCAATGCCTGGTCAACAGCCCCGAATCCCTCGAACTGCACCGATTGATGGTGACGCTGGGCTCGCAGGATCCGCAGCTGTCGATGATCTTCTTCGAGGCCGGGCCGCAAAAGCTCATCAGTGAAATGGAACGCGTGCTGATCGAAATCGACGCAACCGGCAGCCTGCGCATCGAAAATCCTCTGCGGGCTGCCGAGCATTTTCTGAATATGGTGAAAGGTATTCACAACTTCCGCTTGCTGGTGGGATGCAGCGTGCAGCCGGACGAAGACTGCGCCGAGCGGCATGTGCGTGAGGTCGTCACGCTGTTCATGCGCGCCTATGCCCCAGGCGACTGATCGACGAATAACCGGCTCACTCGACGGGCCTGGGCTTCAAGGCTTTCTTCGGGTAAATGTCATAGCGGCTGGATTTGCCATCCAGTGCGTAGCCCGGTTTGGCACCGTCAATGCAAGGTGCCTTACGCGGACGCTTGACCACGACACGGTGCGTGGCCAACGCCAGCGCCGCTTCCAGCAAGGCGGGCGCATCCATGTCATCGCCCACCAGCGGACGAAACAGACGCATCTCCTTTTTGACCAGCGCGGTTTTTTCCCGATGCGGGAACATGGGATCAAGGTAGATGACTTGCGGCGGCTCGCCCTGCCAGTCACGAATCAGCTGGATAGAGTTGCCGGTCAGCAAGCGCATCTGATTGATGATCGAACCCACATCACGGTCGTTGCGCCCACGTGACAGCCCGTCCTCCAGCAACGCAGCGATGATCGGCTGGCGTTCGATCAGACTCATCTCGCACCCCAGACTTGCCAGCACGAACGCATCCTTGCCCAACCCCGCCGTGGCATCCAGCACACGAGGCCGGATACCCGGCTGGATGCCCACTGCCTTGGCGATCATCTGCCCGGTGCCGCCACCGAACAGCCTGCGATGGGCCACCGCGCCCTCGACGAAATCGACCCGCACCGCCCCCGGCGCATCGTCACCCAACTGCTGCAACTGCAGGCCTTCGTCGGTGACTTGCAGGGCAAAATCCGCCTCTTCGTCCTGCAACGGCAAGCCCAGCCGCGCCGCCCACTGCGCGGCCTGATCCTGCCCACTTGCGGTCAGGGCTTCGACCCGTATACGACTGCCTGCCTGCTGTTCACTCATTGCGCCCACACACTCAAAAATTGTTAATGATCGGCAAAATCTGCCGATAACCAAAGTATCCGGCATTTTGCCAGACCCAAGGCCAGTACTGATCGCTATGTCAGACATTGTTCAAACATCCATTGGCTATTTGTCGCACTCAGGCGACTTTAGCGTCCGCAACAGCCGCACCCTCGGTGGTGTCACGCAGTTGTGGTCGGATGCGTTTGCACGAGCGATGGCCGATCAGGTTGCCGACAGCACCCCGACCCCCGTGCATCCCAGCACTGTGGAAGTGGACGTTGAGACTGGCGAGCCGGTTGCCGGTGCCAAAACCCTGGGCAAGATTGTCGAGCAGCGCGCCTGTCCGGTCGCCGACACCGAAGTCAAACCACCTGAACCGCTGTTTCTGCCGATTGCCGAATTCGAACTGGATTTGCTGCCTCCACCAGCAGAACCGTTCAGCATTGCTGACATCATTGAGCAGCAGCGCCATCTGGAATTCGAAAGTAACTGGGTGCGGCCTACCGTGCTCAACGCCCACAGCGACGTGACGCCTGGTCCAGCACCACAGCCACGTGCGCTGCATCTGCCTATCGCCGAGCTCGAATGGGAACTGGCTGACAAGGCCGCCCTGCCGCTGGACGAAGAAACCCTCGCCACGCAACAGCGTCAGTTCGACTACGACAGCGTCTGGGCCCGCCCGTTGATCCTGCAAAACCTGCGCATGGCGGCCTGATCAGCGACACACCTGCCAACGTCCCATGTCCACATGAAAATGATCACGATGCGCCGCGTTGTACTCCGGCCCCAGCACCGTGCTGAAGCTCTTGCAGGCCCCATCACGCACTAGCCTGAGAAAGCGCCCTTTATCCCCGGTATCGTTCCAGTCCTTGAGCAGATTGATACGTTGACCGTCGTCCAGACGGAAACCGGCGATATCCAGCGCATTGGCGGTCGCATGCTGACTGAGCCGGCTATTGGCGCGGTTGTAGATGTTGCGACAGGCAAAGCTGCCAAGGTGATCGATACGCGCAACGCGCTGACCGAACACCGTCTCAGCCGCGGGTTGCAGCGCATGGATATCGAACAGCACATAAGCCACGGCCAAGGGGCAACTGGCCAGAAAGCTGCTGCTCAGCGCCACATCCCCACCCTGCACGCGCAAGGTATTTTCCAGTGGACATCGCGCCGAATCCGGGCTGTCGGCCTGACGACTGAAACGCAGCCCGGATGCGCTCAGCACCTGATCGCATAACGCCGGGTCATCTCGCAGGCGTGACAACTTGAAGGGCGTCAACAGATTCGGCTCGGCGCGAACATCCAGCGGTGCCCAAGGGTTCCATTGCGGAGGCACGTCGACCCAGCCACGCCACACCGCGAAAACCCCGACTGCGCACAGCACCAGCAACATCAGGAATACGCGCATGCTCAGCCCTTGAACAGATCGTTCAGTTGATCGAAAGGCAACGCCTGTCCGGCGTAATTGAACGTGCCGTAGTGACGGATTTCCTCCGCTGCACGATACAGCCCACCCAATGCTGCGCGCGCCAGCGAAGAGCCGACGCTGATGCGTTTGACGCCGCACTCGCTCAGGTCCGCAACCGAAAGCGCCACGCCACCCAGCCCCATCAGAACATTCACAGGCCTGGGCGCGACCGCACGCACGACGGCGATCACCTCTTCACGAGTACGCAGGCCGGGCGCGTAGAGCACATCCGCCCCCGCCTCTGCGTACGCTTCAAGCCTGCGCAAGGTGTCGGCGAAGTCCATCCGGCCGTGCAACAGGTTTTCCGCCCGCGCCGTCAGCATGAAAGGAAACGGCAGGTCGCGCACGGCAGCGACCGAAGCCCGCACGCGCGCAACGGACAGGTCGAAGTCATAGATGGGGTTGTCTGCCTGCCCGCTGGCGTCCTCGATGGAACCGCCCACGATACCCGCCGCAGCCGCCTTGAGCAGCGTCTCGGCGCAGCCTTCGGGGCTGTCGGCAAAGCCGTTTTCCAGGTCGGCCGCGACCGGGAGTGGCGTGGCCGCGACAATAGCCGCCACGTTGGCGAGGGTGTCATCGCGGCTGAGTGCGCCCTCGGCGTCGGCGCGGCCCAGGGCGAATGCCAGACCGGCGCTGGTGGTCGCCAAGGCCTCGAAACCCAGCGACGCCAGTAGCTTTGCCGAGCCTGCATCCCAGGGGTTGGGCATCACGAACGCACCTTCGCGCTCATGCAAGGCCTTGAATGTCTGTGCTTTGAGACGTTGTTGCGAGTCCATGGGCGTGCTCTCCGGGTGACAGGTTTCAATAAACCCACACCTATCGACCTCAGAGCAAGCCCAACTGCTCCACCTCTGGACCACGATCCAGTTCAGACAATGGCGGCAACCCTGGCAGGCGCACCATCAATTGCTCATGAAAGCGCCGCGCCAGATCAGGCGCCCGCAGGTTATCCGGGGTGTGCAGGAACACGTAGGGCACACGACCCTCTTCAATCCACACGGCCACCTTCTCAACCCACTGCACCAGAAACGGGTCATTGGCTTCCAGCTCAGGGCGACCGATGAATCGTACCTGAGGATGTTGAGTCAGTGCGGCTGGGCGAGCGGGCACCTTGGGTTTCTTGGACTGTGCATGCAGCACGGCGGGGTCACTGGACACGCAGCTGAACAGCGCGCGCGAGTCCAGGCAGATGCGTTCGATGCCACGGTCCAGCAGAAGACGATTGAGCATGCGCTCCTCATCGCCTTTCATGAAAAAGGCCATGTTGCGAACTTCAACGGCCAAGGGCACGTTCAACTCATCAATGAACCCCGCCAGTTCTGCCAGGCGCTGTGGCGTGAAACTGGCCGACAACTGCAACCAGAACGGCGCTACGCGCGTGCCCAGCGGGGCCATGAGTTGAATGAACGTTTCAGCAGCGGTTACCTGGGCACGCAGATCGCCGCCGTGGCTGATGTCGCGGGGAAACTTGGCGGTGAAGCGAAAATCTTCCGGCATCACTTCGGCCCAACGCTGCACGGTGGAGGCCGCGGGCCGGGCGTAGAACGTCGTATTGCCTTCGACGACATTGAAGACTTGGGTGTAAAGGCTCAGAAAGTCAGCAGGACGAGCCTCTTCGGGGTACAGCGAGTCGCGCCAGGCGTTTTCGCTCCAGGACGGACACCCCAGGTAGTAAGGAAGACCGGACACCATCAGACGTGAAGATCGAGCCCCGATACTTCAAGGTCCCAATCCACAAAACTGGCCGTGGTCAGGTAACTGGCCAGGGCGTTGGCGACACGAGAACTCATGGAGCGCGGAAAGATGATGTCCTGAGGACGTGCGGGTACATTGCCAGTACTTGAAATCGGGCCCTCATCCGCCTGACGGCGGGCAGCATTGGCAGGCGCAGGCAGCGCGGGGAGGTCCGCGTCGGAAGAGATTTCCTCGAAGGAACCCTCCACCGTCGAAGGGCGCTTCTGCGGCTTTCGCTTGATGGGGTATGAACGTTGTGATGGTCCGTCAATGCGCATCGGTAGTTACTCGGCTTCTGTAGTGGCAATTTAACGTTACAGTCCGGATACTGGCAAATTCCCTAACGTTAACTAGACCACACATATTGCAAATTGTTTGAGCCCAGGCGCTTGAAGTCACACTAAAACGATAAACGGTAGATGGCAAATTGATACGCAGGTTGCAATCGTCATAACTCGGGGGTTGCAACGCTCACCACTATCGCGCCTTTGGCGTCGCCACTTTGTCACGTAGATAGACCGGCTGCGCATCATCCGCCGGCACGGCTTCGCCGCGATTCCAGGCGAAGGTGGCAAGCGTCAGCAGATCCTGAGCATGAGGCAGCAGGCTTGCATCCTGCCCCGCCAACGTAACCGGGATACGCTCGGCATAGCCCCAACCGGTGCCCGCGCCGAACCACTGCCCCGTAGCGTCCAGGGGCAAGGCGGCCAGTTCGGGCGCCATGACCGCTTCATGACCGACCAGACGCATCTCGCCCGCCCTCTCGTGATAGCAACCCCAATAGACCTCATCCATGCGCGCATCAATGGCCGCAGCCACCTGCGATACACCCTGCTCGCGGTAGGCTCGCTGCGCCAGCACCGCCAGGTTGGAAACCGGCAAAACGGGACGCTCCAGCGCGAAGGCCAGTCCCTGAACGACACCGATCGCAATCCGCACACCGGTGAACGCTCCCGGACCACGGCCGAAGGCAATGGCGTCCAGCGCCGACAGGGCAATCCCCGCCTCGGCCAGCAGGTCCTTGATCATCGGCAGCAGGCGCTGGGCATGCAGGCGCGGAATCACCTCGTAGTGGCTCAGTACCTTGCCGTCATGCAGCAAAGCGACCGAGCAGGCTTCAGTGGCGGTGTCCAGGGCCAGCAAGGTGGTCATCGGTGTGTCCGTCGTCATGGAAAAGTGGCGCAGTATAAATGACAAATGGCCCGCAAGCGGGCCATTGTTGAGACGCTGTATCGACTCAGCTCAGTGCTTTGAGCACTTTTGCAGTGATCTCTTCAACAGAACCGACGCCCGGAATGTGGCTGCACTTGGGCTTGCCGTTCTGCGCGCTCAGTTTGCTGTAGAACTCGACCAGCGGCTTGGTCTGCTCGTGGTAGACCGCCAGGCGATGGCGTACGGTTTCAGCGACGTCGTCAGGGCGCTGAACCAGGTCTTCGCCCGTGACATCATCCTTGCCTTCGACCTTCGGCGGGTTGTACTGCAGGTGATAGGTGCGCCCGGAAGCCGGGTGAACACGACGGCCGGACATGCGCTGGACGATTTCTTCGTCATCGACAGCGATTTCCAGTACGTGGTCGATTTCCAGACCGGCCTTGAGCAGTGCCTCGGCCTGTGGAATGGTGCGCGGGAAGCCGTCGAACAGCACGCCATTCTCGCAATCCGGCTCGGCCAGACGGTCCTTGATCAGGCCGATGATCAGGTCATCGGAAACCAGACCGCCTGAATCCATGACGCTCTTGGCCTTGATGCCCAGCTCTGTACCGGCCTTGACCGCTGCGCGCAGCATGTCGCCTGTCGAAATTTGCGGGATGCCGAACTTTTCAGTGATGAATTTTGCCTGAGTACCTTTACCGGCACCGGGAGCTCCCAGCAGAATCACGCGCATCGTCATGCTCCTCAAATTTTTTATATAGAAATCATAGGATTCGCCTCATGGGCCAATCTAAAAAACTGAATCAGGCCAATAGGCCAAAAGGCTGATCAAGATACACAGCCGACCCGAGGCGCACAAGCCGCCGAAAGTCGCAGTAACCCCACGGCGCACCCGCATGTGCGCCGTGATTATCAAGCGGTATGACCTACTGCAACCTCTTGGGCAGGTTAGCCCGTAAACGCCATACCCGCCCTGACGGGCGTCAAACAGACAGCCTGTCGCCAAACGGACGCACTCAACCGGTATTGCGCAGCCCGGCGGCAATTCCCGCCACGGACACCAGCAACGCCAGTTCCAGAGGGCTGTCCAGATTCGCCTCGCGATGCCGGGAACGAGAAAGCAGCTCCGCCTGGAGCAGATGCAGCGGGTCCAGGTACGTGTTGCGCAAGCTGATGAACTCAAGCGTTTCCGGGCTGTGTGCCAGCAATTGCGTCTGGCCGGTAAGTCCCAGAACCACGTTGCAGGCCTGCGACAATAGGTCGCGTAAATGTGAGCCTAAATGTTGCAGTTCCTGACTGACCAGCCGCTCATCGTAGAGCCGCGCGATGTCGGCGTCGGCTTTGGCCAGCACCATTTCGAGCATGTCGATGCGGGTCCGGAAGAACGGCCAGCGTTCGCGCATCTGCGCGAGCAAATCACCCTCTCCACGTTCCAGCGCCCTGGTCAACGCAGCTTCCCAGCCCAGCCAGGCGGGCAGCATCAACCGCGTCTGGGTCCAGGCAAAGATCCACGGGATCGCACGCAGGCTTTCAACCCCACCTTCACGGCGCTTGGCGGGACGGCTGCCCAGCGGCAAACGGCCCAGCTCCTGCTCAGGCGTGGCCTGACGGAAATACTCGACGAACTCGGGATTTTCCCTGACCACTGCACGGTAGGCGCTGACACCGTCGCTGGCCAGCTGGTCCATCATTGTGCGCCACGCCGGTTCAGGCGGCGGAGGCGGCAGCAAGGTTGCCTCCAGCACAGCGGCCAGATACAGGTTGAGGTTCTGCTCTGCAATGTCCGGCAAGCCGAACTTGAAGCGGATCATTTCACCCTGTTCAGTGGTGCGGAAACGCCCTGCCACCGAACCCGGCGGCTGTGAAAGGATGGCCGCATGCGCCGGGCCGCCTCCACGCCCGACCGTACCGCCACGGCCGTGGAACAACAGCAGTTCGACCTGCTGATCACGGCAGATCTGCACCAGTTTTTCCTGGGCCCGATACTGCGCCCAGGCCGCCGCCGTGGTGCCGGCGTCCTTGGCCGAGTCGGAATAACCGATCATCACTTCCTGAGGGCCGTGCAAGCGCGAGCGATATCCCGGCAGACCCAGTAGCGTTTCAATGACCGGGCCAGCGTTGTCCAGGTCGGCCAGCGTCTCGAACAGCGGCACGACACGCATTGGCCGTTGCAGACCGGCTTCTTTAAGCAGCAGCTGCACGGCAAGCACGTCGGAAGCGGCGCCCGCCATTGAAATCACGTAAGAACCCAGCGAGGCTGCAGGTGCCGCCGCCACTTCCCGGCACGTGGCCAGTACTTCTGCGGTATCCGCTGCGGGCTTGAAGTAAGCGGGCAAGAGCGGACGACGGTTGTTCAGCTCACGCAGCAAAAATTCGATGCGCGTCTGTTCGTCCCATTCCTCGTAACGGCCCAGCCCCAGATAGTCGGTGATTTCCGTCATGGCCGCGCAATGGCGACTGGAGTCCTGACGCACGTCCAGACGCACCAAAAACAGGCCGAAGGTCACGGCGCGACGCAGGCAGTCCAGCAGCGGACCGTCGGCGATCACGCCCATGCCGCACTCGTGCAGTGACTGGAAGCAGAGCATCAAGGGCTCGATCAACTCGCGATTGTCGTGCAGCACGGCCTCAGGCGCAGGCTGCGTCACGGTGAGCGAGGCATTGGCCCAGTTACGGGTAGCCCGCAAGCGCTCACGCAAGCGTTTGAGTTCGGTGCGGTACGGCTCGGCAGTGTCGCCCGCACTGGCCCGCAACGCGTCGCTAGCCTGTTGCATCGACAGGTCGGCCGCCAGACTGTCCACGTCACGCAAATACAGGTCGGCCGCCATCCAGCGGGCCAACAGCAGCACTTCGCGGGTGACGGCAGCAGTGACGTTCGGGTTGCCGTCCCGATCACCGCCCATCCATGAAGCAAAGCGGATAGGGGCCGCTTCCAGAGGCAAATGCAGGCCGGTTGCTGCTTGCAGCGCCAGATCGGCCTTGCGCAGGTAATTGGGGATCGCATGCCACAGCGAATGCTCGATGACCGCAAAGCCCCACTTGGCCTCGTCGACCGGCGTCGGCCGGATGCGGCGAATTTCCTCGGTGTGCCAGGCTTCAGCGATCAGACGCTGCAAGCGTGAGGTGATCTGCTCGCGCTCCAGGCTGTTCAGGTCACGATGGTCCAGTGCCGCCAGTTGCGCGGCGATGGCATCGTACTTCTGGATAAGCGTGCGCCGCGCCACTTCGGTCGGGTGCGCGGTGAGCACCAGCTCAATCTCCAGCTTGCCCAGTTGCCGCGCCAGTGCGTCGGGCGTATGGCCTTCGCGCTTGAGGCGCTCCAGCAGCTCCGGCAGCACACGGGATTCGAATGGCTGAGGCTGCGCGTCGTCGCGCCGGTGCATGAGCTGGTATTGCTCAGCGATATTCGCCAGGTTCAGGAACTGATTGAAGGCACGGGCAACAGGCAGCAATTCGTCGTCTTCAAGGCTGTCCACGCTCGAACTGAGCGCCTCCGCACCTTCGGCCGAACCGCGCCGGCCGGCCTTGGCGCTTTTGCGAATGCGCTCGATCTTCTCGAGAAAATCAGCACCGCGTTGTTCGCGAATGGTGTTGCCCAACAGCTCACCCAGCAAGTGAACGTCTTCGCGCAAACGCGCATCGATATCAGCCATCGTTCCCTCTCCCGGTTTTTATATGGGCTTTTGCCTGACTGCTCACCCGAACTGAACGGGTGTCTTCAAATCCGCACTGCCAACAGTGCATCAAAAGTAGGTTCAGCGACAAATCCTTGTGCAGATGCCTTCATGAATTCGTCGCACATCACCCTGGCGTTCAGACAGACTAATCTCATCCTTGAGCCACACAACGACTCACCACCGGACAGACTCGCCACGAGCGAGCCCATCGAGAGGTCACCATGAAAATCCGCGAGCTTGCCCAGCACTGGGAACGTAATGCCAAGGGACGCCTGACCAAGACCCGCTATGCGATTCATCTGGACATCGAATCGGCAGCACGACTGGCCGCACTCTGCGAGATGTACCCCAAACATCATCCTGAAGAGCTGTTGGGCGAACTGATCGGCGCGGCCCTGGAAGAACTGGAAGCCAGCTTTCCCTATGTAAAGGGATCGCATGTGGTGTCCACCGATGAAGAAGGCGACCCGCTGTATGAGGACGTCGGTGCCACCCCACGTTTTCTCGCGCTGTCCAGACATCACCTGCACACTTTGTCCGAACAGCAAGACGCTGCGACGGACGACTGAACAGTCTGTAAAGCGACGTTACCTACAAGCCCGTCCGTGCCGAAAACGGCGGGCTTGAAGCGTTACACCCGATACCGTGTCTGAACCGCGATCCGCAAAACGTTCATGGTCGCTCGAAAAATATTTATC
Source organism: Pseudomonas triticifolii (assembly GCF_014358015.1). Classification (GTDB taxonomy): domain Bacteria; phylum Pseudomonadota; class Gammaproteobacteria; order Pseudomonadales; family Pseudomonadaceae; genus Aquipseudomonas; species Aquipseudomonas triticifolii. The sequence continues at coordinate 215,294 of NZ_JACONV010000002.1, forward strand.
TGAACTATTCAAAAACCGCGAAGGTCCGAGCCATTAACCATTACAGGAAAGCCCGAAGAGCAACAGGCGGTTAACAAACCTGATGCGCGGCCTGAATAACGACTGTAATGGATAAAATCACGTTTGGAGTCAGACAATGGAGTTGATCACCATGAACACCCCTACTGCCAAAACCAAGTTCAAAGGTCTGCGCGGGCTGAAACTCGCTGCGCTGGCTCTGGGTAGCACGTTCATCCTTGCAGGTTGTGCAGGCAACCCGCCATCCGAGCAGTACGCCGTTTCTCAGTCGGCCGTGAACAGCGCAGTCAGCGCTGGCGGTACTGAGTTTGCTGCGGTGGAAATGAAGTCGGCTCAAGACAAGCTCAAGCAAGCTGATCTGGCCATGCAGGACCACAAGTACGACGAAGCTCGCAAGCTGGCCGAGCAGGCTGAGTGGGACGCTCGTGTAGCCGAGCGCAAATCCCAGGCTGCCAAGGCCGCCAAAGCCGTGCAGGATGCTCGTCAGGGCGTCAACGAACTACGTGAAGAAGGCATGCGCCAGGTGCAGTGAGCACCGCCATCCAGCTTTGGTTTTCATGCATTCGTAATCGATTAAAGGACGACCCTAATTATGCGTAAACAATTGATGATCCCTGCCCTGCTGGCCATGAGCGTTGCCTTGGCAGCCTGTGCCACCAAGCCAAACCCTAACCTTGATCAGGCGCGTACCAACTTCACCGCCCTGCAGACCAACCCGGACGCCACCAAGGTTGCCGCGCTGGAGACCAAGGACGCGAGTGAATGGCTGGCAAAGGCTGAAAAGGCCTTCCGCGATGACGACGACGTCAAGAAAGTGGACCAGCTCGCTTACCTGACCAACCAGCGCGTTGAACTGGCCAAGCAGACGATCAACCTGCGCAACTCCGAAGCTGCACTGCAGAACGCTTCGGCCGAACGCGCCAAGGCTCGTCTGGATGCCCGTGACGCTCAGATCGCTGCGCTCAAGAACAGCCTGAATGCCAAGCAGACCGAACGCGGCACCCTGGTGACCTTCGGTGACGTGCTGTTCGACTACAACAAGGCTGAACTGAAGCCAGGCGCTCAGGGCGACATCGGTAAACTGGCCGCTTTCCTTCAGGAAAACCAGGACCGCAAGGTGATCGTTGAAGGCTACACCGACAGCACCGGTTCGGCTGCCTACAACCAGTCGCTGTCCGAGCGTCGCGCCAATTCGGTTCGCATGGCGCTGACCCGCATGGGTGTAGACCCAACCCGCATCGTGGCCATGGGTTACGGCAAGGAATACCCGGTTGCTGACAACACCAGCAACTCCGGCCGTGCCATGAACCGTCGTGTGGAAGTAACAATTTCCAACGACAACCAGCCGGTTGCCCCACGTTCTTCGATGAAATAATCGACTGAGCGGCTGCACCTAAAGCCCCGCCTGCGCATACAGGCGGGGCTTTTTCATGCCTGCGTTATTGTGCTGGCGCTGAGCGGTCCTGAGTCACGCAGCGCACAGCCTGCTGTCGATCATCGACCAGTACGCCCGACAGCCCCTTGCGCGAGGTGTCGAACAGCACCAGCACGCCATCAATGCACTGTGCGACTTCTGCCGCAGGTGTGGCGGCAACTTTGTAATCCTCACCCGGCACCGTCTTCAGCAAGGTGAATTCACTGAGCAACAGCGCATCCTCAGGCCGGGCAAAATGCAGGTAGCCGTAATACCACAGGCAGCCGACCGTGCCGATGATGCTCGCGATGCCGGTCAGAATCATGCCTCTGACGTTGTGCTCCTCGCTCATTCCTGCGTCTCGGGTTGCTTTGAAGCCGCCGGGTAATTGGGCACTTCGGCCAGACGACGCAGACCGTTGAAGTGCTGCGGATCCTCCAGGTAACGCACCATCACTTGCCGCCACAACGGATCGGCGAAGGTCTGCACATGCCCGCCGCGGGTCAGTTGCAGCACACGGGGCGGTGGCGCGGCCTTGTACAGGCTGATGCCATTGGCGAGCGGCACCAGAGTGTCGTCCATGCTCTGGAAGATCAGCATCGGCGTACCAGCCAGTTGCGGCAGCCCGTTCAGCGCGCTGTCGCCGTCGGGGATCAGCCAGGACAGCGGGGTTTTCAGAGGCCAGGTCAGCCAGGACGTGCCCAGCGTGTAGCGTGCGACGTTGCGATAACTGGCAGGCGTGCCGTCCAGAATCAAGGCTTTTACCCGGGCACGCTCCTGCGGGTGCTGCGACAGATAATGCACTGCCAGCGCGCCCCCGATGCTTTGTCCCAGCACTACCAGCGGCGCATTCTTCACCTCGGGCGCGGCGTTCAGCCAGTCAAAGGCCGCCTGAACATCCTGATAGATCGCAGGCAGACTCGGCTCGCCCTGCGACCGACCGTAACCACGGTAATCGAGCATCAGCACCTGATAACCCTGCTCGGGCAGCCAACCGCTTCCCCCCAGATGCCAGGACAGGTTTCCGCCGTTACCATGCAAGTGCAACACCGTGCCCTTGACCGGCACGCCCTCCTTCGCCGCAAGCCACCAGCCATGCAGACGCGTGCCGTCTGCGGCCGTCAGGTTGACGTCACGGTACTGCAGACGCGCCTGGTCCGGCGTGAACGGCAGACCCGGCTCCGGGTAGAACAGCATAGAACTGCAGCCGGCAAGACTGAGGAGCAAGGCAAGGATGCTGATCAGTTTCAAATGGGGCGTTCCTTGAAAGAGTCAAAATCGTGCCCACGCTCAGCACTCGCGGAGCATCCTGGGCGGTGTCGCCACGCAGGAGCGTGGGAACGATCATCAAACCTGTGGGAGGCGGCTTGCCGGCGATGGCGTCAGTTCACTCACTGATGTGTCGCATCAAAAAACGCATCGCCGGCAAGCCGCCTCTCACGGTCCATTGGGTTGCTGCACGGCTTGCGTATGGCGCGGAGCGTGCGAACCCATCAGGATCATCAGAGAATATTCGAGTAATCCGCCTCAATGCGATCCAGGCTCAGGTGATTGAGGAAGTTGGAGAAGCACATCCAGGCCGACAACGCATTCATGTCTCGGAACTGCTCGGGCAGGTATTTGGGGGCGACCACCAGACCTTCATCGACCAGTTGGCGCAGGGTGCGCATGTCTTCCAGCGTGGTCTTGCCGCAGAACAACAGCGGTACCTGTTCAAGCTTGCCCTTGCGCACAGCAAGCTGAATGTAGTTGTAGACCATGATGAAGCCTTTCAGATACGACAAGTCCTTGGTGAACGGCAGCCCGTTGGGCACCGAACCACGAAACACCCGGCTGGCATTGCCATAGCTTTCCGGCATGCCGAAACCCTGCTCGCGGTAGAACTCGAACACTTGCAGAAAATCCGCGCCTTCCTCGGCCATGTGAATGGCGCGCGTGCGGTTGGTCAGCTTGCGTAGACGGCTGGGATAGGACGCAAAGGCGATGACTTCCATGAGGATCGCCAGACCTTCCTGGGTCACCGTCGAGGACGGTGGCCCCTTGGACAGAAAGGTGCAGATCGGCTGGTTCTGACCATTGAGCGTGGTGCCGACATGCACCAGACCTTCGTGGACTTCCAGGGCTCGCACATCGCGCTCATTGAACATCGCGTCGCTGCGGATCTTGATGTAGTCCGCGCCCGCCGCCGCATCGGCCACAATACCGTCGGATTCGAAAACGCGGATGGTTTCCTCAGCCTCGCCGAACACCCGGTTCAGGCGCGATTGCAGCAAGGCCACGGCGTCCTTGGCAGTCAGGGTTTTCGGCTCGTCCTTCAGATCGCCACGTCCGGCGATGTTGTTCAGGTAATCGGACAGCATCAGCCCCAGATCGGCCAACGTGGGATCGCCCGCGTGAAACGCATCGGAGGCCGCGCCGTACAATTCCTGAGAGATCAGCCCGAAGTCGGGTGTGCCACGCGCTTCAAGCATGCGGATTACCATGCGGTATTCCCGGCACATCCGGCGCATGATCTGCCCAACCGGATTGAACTGACCCAGTTGGCGCGTGACGTCGCGCTCGATGTTCTGGAATTCCTGCTTGAGGGCGCTGGAATCGAAGCCCAGTGGGCGATTCTCGTAATACGCACGATCCACGGCAGGCATGACCTTGCCTTTGGCAGTGAGGAAGTCCCGGCGGACCGTGTCGTCCCACTTCACCGCATCCAGCACGCGAATCGGTGTCTGCGCGGCAACAATTCGATCCGATAAAACACGAATAGTCTGTTGGTACTCGTCCACCCGGTACTCCTTGGCTGGTGGGCTATCGCCCTACTACTTGACGGCGCGCTGGTAGCGCGCGACCTCTAGAAAAACATCGGAGTTGGCGGGGTCGTCGAGGTAGCCGAATACCTGTTCAAGCGAACTGGTAATCAGAATGCCCTTGCCCGCTTCACTCTCGATTGACTGACCGTCGAGCTTGTTCTGCTCGACCCACTGACCGACGCGGTCCATGTCCAGACTATAGACAACCAGTTCGCCACTGCCGGTCAGCTCGAACCCACCCAGGCCGTAATGAGCACCGTACTTGTCCGGGAGATTTGCCGACAGATACCAGCGGCTGCCATGGCGCGCCACGGTCACGGTGTAGTCATCGCCGTGACGCCTGTCGCCCTTGCGATAACTGACGGCCTTGTAGCTGTTGACCCCGGCACGCGAAACATCCAGTTCCAGAGGTTCACCCCAGGCATTCTTGCTGGTCCAGTGACCCAGTAATCCGGGCGGTGCGGCATCGCGAGCGGGAATCGGGTCCTTGAAGGTCACCAGACAGCCACTGAGCAACAGGAACGACAGCGCAACCATCACGCGCCAGCTCTTCATGGGGTTCTCCTGAACAGAGGTTTCGTCACCCTCGAACCGGTTGAGGGGTTCCGAGCACCAGACGCATCTGGCGGGTGAGAATACAGAGGATTTCTTCGTCCGCCTGACGCTGCGGGCCATGAAGCAGACCTTGATATTCCATCCGGCGGATGAGCCCCGTCAACACTTGCGCGTCCTGATAAGGCTGCAACGAGCCAATCACCTGAAAAAACTGGCAACTGCCCTGCAGCAGAATTTCCTGATGCGCCATGACCAGCGGGGTCAGACGCGGATTGATCAGCGCTTCATGATAGAACGCCTGCTCGGCAATCAATGCATCGCGACGGGTGAGCAGTTGATGGCGGATGTACTCCATGACCATTCGGGCAATATCGTCGGCCAGACGAAAGCGGTCGCTGGGGCTGCCAGAACTGCGCGCCATCATGTCGCGCAGCATGACCTCGGTGTTCTGCCACAGCTTGACCAGATAGTCGGCGCTACGCTGCACGTACTGAGCGAAGGCATCGGTCAGCAGGTCATCAATGTCCTTGAAATAATACGTGGTGGCCGACAGCGGTACGCAGGCTTCGGCGGCGACGGCGCGATGGCGCACCGCTCGCACGCCATCACGCACTACGATGCGCATGGCGGCGTCAAGAATCACCTGCCTGCGCTGCTCACTGCCCTCCCGGCTGGTCTTGCGACCCTGGTACTTGACACTTTTGGCCACCGCGCTCGCTACGCCGGCAGCCCCTTCTCTGGCAATCGTCACACCATATTCCTTATAAAATCGTCCTGAAAAAGACCCAAAAAAAAGCCGCCCATTCGAGGCGGCTTTCTTTTTTTTCACTACGCTTGCGGGCGCATGTGCGGGAAGAGGATAACGTCCCGGATCGAAGGCGAGTTGGTGAGCAACATCACCAGGCGGTCAATACCGATCCCCTCACCGGCAGTTGGCGGCATGCCGTACTCCAGCGCACGCACGAAGTCGGCGTCGTAATGCATGGCTTCGTCGTCGCCCGCATCCTTGTCGGCCACTTGGGCCTGGAAGCGTTCGGCCTGGTCTTCGGCATCGTTGAGCTCGGAATAGGCGTTGGCGATTTCACGACCACCGATGAACAGCTCGAAGCGATCTGTCACGTTCGGGTTGTCGTCGTTGCGACGGGCCAGCGGCGAAACTTCGAACGGGTACTGGGTAATGAAGTGCGGCTGCTCCAGCTTGTGCTCGACCAGCTCTTCGAAAATCATCACTTGCAGCTTGCCCAGACCTTCGAAGCCCAGCACCTTGGCACCGGCCTTCTTGGCAATGGCGCGAGTCTTGTCGACGTCTTGCAGGTCGGCGGCGGTCAGCTCGGGGTTGTACTTGAGGATCGAGTCGAACACCGACAGGCGTACGAACGGCTCGCCGAAATGGAACACCTTGTCGCCGTACGGCACATCGGTGGTGCCCAGAACCAGTTGAGCCAGTTCGCGGAACAGCTCTTCGGTCAGGTCCATGTTGTCTTCGTAGTCAGCGTAGGCCTGGTAGAACTCGAGCATGGTGAACTCGGGGTTGTGCCGGGTCGAGACGCCTTCGTTACGGAAGTTACGGTTGATCTCGAACACTTTCTCAAATCCACCCACAACCAGCCGCTTGAGGTACAGCTCAGGCGCGATACGCAGGAACATTTCCAGGTCCAGCGCGTTGTGATGGGTTTCGAACGGCTTGGCCGCCGCGCCGCCAGGAATGGTCTGCAGCATCGGCGTTTCGACTTCCAGGAAGTCGCGTTTCATCAGGAAGCTGCGGATATGAGCGATGACCTGCGAACGCACGCGGAAGGTCTCGCGCACCTCCTCGTTGACGATCAGGTCGACGTAGCGCTGGCGATAGCGTTGCTCGGTGTCGGTCAGACCGTGGTGCTTGTCCGGCAGCGGACGCAACGACTTGGTCAGCAGGCGCACGGTGGTCATTTCGACGTACAGGTCGCCCTTGCCGGAACGGGCCAGGGTGCCTTCGGCGGCAATGATGTCGCCCAGGTCCCAGGTCTTGACCTCGGCCAGCGTCTCTTCAGGCAGCGTCTTGCGATTGACGTAGACCTGAATACGACCGGTCATGTCCTGGATCACCATGAACGAGCCACGGTTGAGCATGATGCGACCGGCAACCTTGACCGGAATCTCTGCCGCAGCCAGATCTTCCTTGGTCTTGTCGGCGTACTGCTTCTGCAGATCGTTGCAGTAGCTGTCGCGACGGAAGTCATTCGGGAAGGCCTGACCCTTGGCGCGGCCGGCAGCAAGCTTTTCCTTGCGCAGGGCGATCAGGGTGTTTTCTTCCTGTTGCAGGGCTTGCGGGTCGAGTTGTTGGTCGCTCATGTTTTCAGTCATTCCATCACAGGTTCGTTGCCCCGGTTCATCCGGGTTCGCGGGCGAGGCAGATAGCCGTCCCGGACGCTTGCAAAGGGTCGCACCCACGGCGCGGCCCCTGCGAAGCGTGCATTACAGCCCTTGTTTGAGGCTTGCGATCAGGTACTCGTCAAGATCGCCATCGAGCACCTTGTCGCAGTCGCTGCGTTCGATGTTGGTCCGCAGGTCCTTGATGCGCGAGGCATCCAGTACGTAGGAGCGAATCTGATGACCCCAGCCGATGTCGGACTTGGTGTCTTCCAGCGCCTGGGACGCTGCGTTGCGCTTCTGCACTTCCTGCTCATACAAACGGGCCCGCAGCATTTTCATGGCGGTGTCCTTGTTCGCATGCTGGGAACGTTCGTTCTGGCAGCTGACCACGGTGTTGGTCGGCACGTGGGTGATACGCACGGCAGAGTCAGTGGTGTTTACGTGCTGACCACCGGCACCGGAGGAGCGGTAGGTGTCGATGCGCAGATCCGACGGGTTGATGTCGATTTCGATGTTGTCATCGATTTCCGGCGACACGAATACAGCCGAGAACGAGGTGTGACGACGGTTGCCGGAGTCGAACGGGCTCTTGCGCACCAGACGGTGCACGCCGATCTCGGTGCGCAGCCAGCCAAAGGCGTATTCGCCCTTGATGTGCACGGTCGCACCCTTGATACCGGCGACTTCGCCAGCAGACAGCTCCATGATGGTCGCATCGAAACCGCGCTTGTCAGCCCAGCGCAGGTACATGCGCAGCAGGATGTTGGCCCAGTCCTGTGCTTCGGTACCGCCGGAACCGGCCTGGATGTCAAGGTAGGCGTTGTTGGGGTCCATCTCGCCGCTGAACATGCGACGGAATTCCAGCTTCTCCAGCGACTCACGCAGGCGCTCGACTTCAGCCGCGACGTCATCGACGGCCGCCTGGTCTTCTTCTTCGGCCGACATCAGCAACAGGTCCTTGGCATCGGCCAGACCGGACGTCATTTCGTCGAGTGTGTCGACGATCTGCGCCAGCAAGGCACGCTCGCGGCCCAGGTTCTGTGCGTATTCGGGGTTGTTCCAGACGTTTGGATCTTCGAGCTCGCGGTTGACTTCGGTCAGACGATCATGTTTGTGATCGTAGTCAAAGATACCCCCGAATGGTTTCGGAGCGCTCGGACAAATCCTTGATGCTGTTTAGGATCGGGTTGATTTCCATGGTAGGCAGCACTCGCAGGCGAAATTTTCAAAGCCGACGAGTATACCCCAGGCAACGCCATCAATGCAGCCCGTCTAGGGGCCTTGTGACGCCTATTTGCAGCAATACGGTGCGCAGAGGTCCCCACACACCTGCACGGATGTCCGATCAGCCTACCGCCACCTGATTGCGACCGTTGTTTTTGGCCGCGTACAGCCCCTTGTCGGCATCCAGAATGAGCTGTCGACTGTTCAGCCCGACCTGCGGCCCGACGGTCGCCACACCGATACTGACGGTCAGGTGTGCCCCCTCGGCGGGCGCAATATGAGGGATGTTCATGCCCACGACGCTCTGGCGCAGTTTCTCTGCGATCAAACGCGCACCGCCCGGAGACGTGTTGGGCAATACCATCGCAAACTCTTCACCACCATAGCGGGCCGGGAGGTCGGACGGTCGGCTGCAACTGTTGCGAATTGCCTTGGCGACCTGGCGCAACGCTTCGTCGCCTTCAAGATGCCCGAAGCTGTCGTTGTAGGCCTTGAAGTAATCGACGTCGATCATCAGCAGCGACAGTTGCGTCTGGTCACGGGTCGCACGACGCCATTCCAGTTCGAGGTATTCGTCAAAATGGCGACGGTTCGACAACCCGGTCAGGCCATCGGAGTTCATCAGGCGCTGCAGCACCAGATTGGTGTCAAGCAACTGCTGCTGGCTGACGCGCAAGGCGCGATAGGCTTCATCGCGTTGCAACAGGGTCAGATAAGAGCGCGAGTGGTAGAGAATCCGCGCGACCAGCTCAATGTTGTCCGGCAACTTGACCAGGTAATCATTGGCGCCGGCGGCAAACGCTGCGCTCTTGATCAGCGGGTCTTCCTTGGTGGACAGCACGATGATCGGGATATCGCGCGTAAGCGGGTTGCTGCGGTATTCACGCACCAGCGTCAGACCGTCCAGGCCAGGCATTACCAGATCCTGCAGAATGACCGTCGGTTTGATATGGACTGCCTGGGCGATGGCTTGATGCGGATCGGCACAGAAGTGGAAGTCGATCGAGCTATGGCTGGCCAGACCACGCCTCACCGCTTCACCGATCATGGCTTGATCGTCGACCAGCAGCACCATCGCAGAGTTTTCATCCGGTGTTTTGATGTCGTCCATCTGCACATCAAGCATGTCGTTTCTCCTGCTCACCGGGCTGCAGTGAGTTCACCTGGGAAGTCATTGAGCGAATACCTCTACAAGGCGTGGGGCAATAGCCGTCAACGTACGGATCTCGACGGCCGCGTCGATGGCAGCCGCTGCCTTGGGCATACCATAGACGGCAGAGCTTGCCTGATCCTGGGCAATGGTCAGAAATCCGCGTTCACGCATTGCCTTGAGCCCCATCGCACCATCGCGACCCATGCCCGTCAATAAAACGCCCACTGCATCTCCACTCCAATAGCGCGCCACACTCTCGAAAAATACATCGATAGAGGGCCTGTAAATTTCGTTAACTGGCTCGGCCGTGTACGCCAGCGTGCCGCCTTTGAGCAAACGAATGTGATGATTGGTGCCCGCCAGCAGGACCTTGCCACGTTGCGGAACCTGCCCCTCGCACGCCAACTGCACAGGCAGCCCGGACGCGGTGGACAGCCACTCGGCCATACCTGCGGCAAAGACCTGATCGACATGCTGCACCAGCACGATTGCCGCCGGAAAGGTCGGCGGCAGGGCCTTGAGCAGTATCTCCAGGGCGGCAGGACCACCTGCTGAGGAGCCGATGGCAACCAGCCTGTCACGCCGGACCGCTTCACGCAAAGGTGTCGCCACCGTACGTTCGTGAGTGTTGCGCTGACCCACCAGCCATTCGATATTCAGAATCTTGCGCAGCAGCGGCGCCGCCGCTTCCTTGGGATTGCCTGCGCCGATGGCTGGCGTGTCCACCACATCCAGCGCACCATGGCCCATGGCCTCGAATACGCGGTGCACGTTCTGTGCGCGATCCACCGTGACAATGACAATAGCGCATGGCGTGCTGGCCATGATCTGGCGCGTGGCTTCGACACCGTCCATGACAGGCATGATCAGGTCCATCAGGATCAGATCAGGCGTTTGCTCGGCGCAGGCGCGCACCGCCTCGGCACCATTGCCCGCCACCCATATCACCTGATGCATGGGCTCGAAAGCCAGCGCCCGACGCAGTGCTTCCACTGCCATGGGCATGTCATTGACGATAGCGATCTTCATGCCTGCGCATCCCCTATCAGCTCGACGACAGCGTCGAGCAAGGCATCATCATGGAAACTGGCTTTTGCCAGGTAATAATCGGCACCCGCATCCAGCCCGCGGCGTCGATCTTCCTCTCGATCCTTATAGGAAACCACCATTACAGGCAGCGATTGCAGCCGTGTATCGCGACGCAACAGGGTGACCAGTTCGATACCGTCCATGCGCGGCATGTCGATGTCGGTAATCAACAGGTCAAAATCTTCAGAGCGCAGGGCGTTCCAGCCGTCCATGCCATCGACGGCAACTGCAACTTCGTAGCCGCGACCGACCAGCAGCTTGCGCTCCAGCTCACGCACCGTCAGCGAATCATCGACGACCAGCACACGCTTGCGCGACACGCTGTCGATCTGGCGGTTACGCCGGTCGATACGTTCCAGACGCCCGGTATTGAGCAGCTTCTCGACGGAGCGCAGCATGTCTTCCACGTCGATGATCAGCACCACCGAGCCATCGTCGAGCAGCGCCCCGGCCGAAACGTCCTGCACCTTGCCCAGCCGCGCGTCCAGGGGCATCACCACCAGCGTGCGCTCGCCGATGAAGCGCTCGACCGCAACGCCATACACCGCGTCACGCTCGCGGATGACCACGACCTTGAGCGCCTCGCCCGCGTCCTGCAGCGAAGGCCGGTGCAACAACTGACTGGCCGACACCAGACCGACGTGGCGTTCTTCATCCCAGAAATGCTGTCGCCCCTCAAGCTGGACGATGTCATCGGGCTGCAAATCGCGCATGCGTTCGATGTGTGCCAAGGGGAAGGCATAGGCTTCTCCCCCGACCTCAACCACCAGACTGCGCACGACGGACAGCGTCAGTGGCAACTCGATTCTGAAACGACTGCCCTCGCCCGCCCATTGCTGCAGTTCGACGCTGCCGTGCATCTGGCGAACCATATGCTGCACGGCATCCAGTCCCACGCCACGCCCGGACACCTGAGTGACCTTGTCGCGCATGCTGAACCCAGGCAGAAACAGGAAACTCAGCAGCTCTTCTTCGCTCAACTGGGCAGCGGTGGCGGCCGGTGACAGGTTACGCTGCACGATGCTCTGACGAAGCCGTTCCAGATCCACGCCGCCGCCATCGTCGCTCAACTCCACTACCAGCAGACCGGCCTGATGTGAGGCCTGCAGGCGGATCAGACCTTCGGAGTCCTTACCCTGGGCAAGCCGTCTTTCCGGCGACTCGATACCATGATCGACCGCATTGCGCAGCAGATGTGTCAGCGGAGCTTCGAGCTTTTCCAGTACGTCCCGGTCGACCTGGGTCTTGTCGCCCTCGATCTGCAAACGAACCTGCTTGCCCAGTTCGCGTCCCAGGTCGCGCACCATGCGCGCCTGACCGGCCAGCACGTCGGCGAAAGGCCGCATGCGGCAGGCCAGCGCGGTGTCATACAGCAACTGCGCTCGCTGCCCGGACTGCCAGGCGAATTCATCCAGCTCCGCAGTTTGCTGAGCCAGCATCTGCTGCGCCTGAGATAACAGACTGCGCGCATCTTCCAGGGCTTTCTGCGCGTCGGCATTCAGGCCGTCTTCGCCGAAGCTGGCACCCAGCACTTCAAGGGCGCGATCACTGCTGCTTTGCAGACGCTTGAGGCGTTGCATGCCGGCCAGCAAAGGCTTGAGCCGCTGGGTCTCGACCAGGGATTTACTCGACATGTCCAGCAGACCGTTGAGGCGCTCGGCAGTGACCCGCAGCACCCGCTCGCCACCTTCGGTCACCCGACGCTCACGCAGCGGCCCGGTCGAACGGGCTTCAGATTCACGCTGCTCAGCTACTGCCGGCGTTTGCTCGGGGCCCGGATCGCCAGGCACCGGGTCAACCGTCGATACGGCTACCGACTCCGATGCAGCGGAAGATTCAAGCAGCTGCAAGGCGCTGGCCAGCAGCGGATCAGGCATCGGCACGCTGACGGTGCGCGCCGCTCCGGCACCGGAGGTCAGCAAGGTGTTCAGCTTTTCGACATAAGCATCGATATCGGGCTGGCCGACACTGTTACCGCCCGGCGTGGCAATGCGCACCAACAGATCGGTGCCGGACAACAGGGCGTCGATATGATCGGGCTGAAGGAGCAACCGCCCCTCCTGCGCGCCGACCAGACAATCCTCCATCACATGCGCAACACTGACCCCGAACTCGACCCCGACAATCTTCGCCGCGCCTTTGAGCGAGTGGGCTGCACGCATGCAGGCTTCCAGTTGATCGGCCTGAGTCGGGTTACGCTCCAGCGCCAGCAGACCCGCACTCAGGACCTGAGTCTGCGCATCGGCTTCCAGTGTGAACAGTTCGAACAGCGAGGCGTCGCGCATTTGATCTGGCGTCATGTAAGGCTCCGGTGCACCGCCGACAGCAACTGTTCTTCATCGAGCCACCGCAGGCTGCGGTCCTTCCAATGAAACACACCCCGGGTAAAGCGCGCATTGGCATGCGTGCCGGACGCCGAAGCGGCTTCCAGCTCGCGCTCGTCGATGGCATGGATACCCTCCACCTCATCCACCGGCACCACGACCGGCCCGCCTTCGGCTGCCAGGATCAGCATGCGCGGCAACGTTCGGGCAGATTGGGCCGCGACCGGGTTGCTGTCCAGACCCAGCAGTTCGACCAGCGAAATACAGGCCACCAGTGCGCCGCGCACATTGGCGACCCCCAGCAAGGCACGCGAGCGCTGGTGCGGCAGGGAGTGGATCGTCTGATTGGGAGCAACTTCCGACAGGCAACGCGACGCCAGCCCCAGCCACTCCTCCCCCAGACGAAAGACCAGAATCGAGCGCGTCTTGATGTCGCGCTGCAAGACCGATCCCTGAAAATGTTCGTGACGCTCCTGAGCCAGTGAATAACGATCAAGCAGGCGTGTCGCCGCTGCCGAGTAGACCGCGCAGTTTCGGCAATGAATGTGATCTTCGAGCAACGGGCATGAGCGGTCGCCGTGAATGCCGATACGGTTCCAGCAGTCATCGATGTCCTGAGCCTGATCATGGGTAATGCCTGAAAAACCGAACGCGCCCGTCATCAGTGGCTTCCTTGTTTATTCGCGCCGCGCGCTGCGCGGTCCTGCAGTCGACGGGCACCTGCGCTGTCCCCCTGCGCGGCCAGCAGCGCGGCCAGTTGCGCCAGCGATTCAGAGTGCTGCGGCTGCAGATAAAGCGCCTTGCGGTAAAAGCCCTGGGCCTCGGCCACACGGCCCTCCACTTCACTGAGCAACCCCAGCCAGTAGAACACCTGAGCGACAGGCTCATACTGCTGCAGATAACGCTCGCAGGCAGCGCGCGCCTCAACACTTTTGCCTTCATTGGCCAGGCTGGCAATCGTGGTCAGCAGCGTCGCGTTTTCAGTATTACCCGTCGGTGCGGCGGGTTTGACACTGGGCGCAAAAGCCGTCGAGTTTCGCGAAACGGGTTTCGAGGCGGGCAGGCGCGCCAACGGTTCAGATACCGGGCGCGGCGCAGCGCTGCTGACCGGCGCAGGCAGGGTGGGCGCAGTTGCCTTTTGCTGTGGCGCGTGGTGAAACACGAAGGACTGGGCAATGCCCAACGAGCGCATGCCGATAGCGGACAGCAGGTTGCCCTCTGCCGGCCCGATGAACAGCACGCCATCTTCCCGGGTCAACTGCTTGAGCACCTGGAATACGTGCTGTTGCGTCTGGCGATCGAAATAGATCACCAGATTGCGGCAGAACACGATGTCGTAGGCCACCTGCGTCGCGAGCTTGGGGTCCAGCAGGTTTCCAGGCTGAAAGTCGATGCAATCGCGTACCTGACCGACTATCTCGAAACCCTCGGCGACGGGGTTGAAGAACCTCTCGCGAAAACTCAGGTCGCTGCCCCGGAAGGAGTTCTTGCCATAAACGCCATGTTTGGCGCGCGCAATGGAGATGGGGCTGATATCAATGGCGTCGATCTTGAACTGCCTGGGCCCCACCCCGGCATCGATAAGCGCCATGGCAATGGAGTACGGCTCCTCACCGGTCGAGCATGGCAAGCTGAGGATGCGCAACGGACGTGCGCCCGCGAGCCTGTCCAACTGCTCGCGCGCCAGCCTGCCAAGTGTTGTGAAGGACTCCGGATAACGGAAAAACCAGGTTTCCGGAACGATGACCGCCTCGATCAACGCTTGCTGTTCCTTCGGCGATGTCACCAGCAGGTGCCAGTAAGCATCGCTGTCTGAGCAGTGCGCGCTGGCCTCACGCTGGCGGAGGGCACGTTCGATGATGGCCTCGCCGACCGACGTGACGTCCAGCCCGATACGCTCCTTGAGGAAGCTGAAAAAACGCGAGTCGTCCGTCATGAAGCATCCTCGAGCAATTCCAGATCCAGCGGCGGCACCGGATACAGCAATTCGCGAACCGGCTCGCTCAGCAGTTCCTGCACATGAATCCATTGCAGCAGGCCCTGCTCGTCTTCCCGAACAGGCCCCAGATAAGGCGACAGGCGATTGTCCAGTCCGTACTCCTTGAACTGCGAAGCCGGGCAACGCAGGGTCTCGGTGGCCTGCTCAAGAATCAGGCCCAGCAGTTGAGCCGGATGCTGGTCGTCATGTCGATAGTGCACCAGCACCATGCGCGTGCTGGTGCGCGCGCTGGCAGGCTGGCCGCAGTTCAACGCACTGATGTCGATCACCGGAACGATCTCGCCCCGATGCGCAAAGATGCCCGCCACCCAGTGGGGCGCTCGCGCAATGGCCTTGAGTTTCACGCGTGGCAATATCTCGGCGATTTCGGTCGCTTCCAGCGCATAGCGGTCTTCGCCGATACAAAACAGCAGGAACAACTTGTTCGAAGCGGGCAGCGCAACGTTACGCCTGGGCGATTGATCCATCATGGGCGATGCTCAGACTTTGAATCGCGAAACGCCAGTGCGCAGCCCGACCGCCACCTGACTCAACTCGTCAATGGCGAAACTGGCCTGGCGCAATGACTCGACGGTCTGGCTGCTGGCATCGCCCAGTTGCACCAGCGCCTGATTGATCTGCTCGGCACCCGTGGCTTGCGCCTGCATGCCCTCGTTGACCATGAGTACCCGTGGGGCGAGCGCCTGGACCTGATGAATGATCTGCGACAACTGCTCGCCGACCTGGGTGACTTCGTACATGCCGCGACGTACTTCCTCGGAAAACTTGTCCATACCCATGACGCCAGCCGACACGGCGGACTGAATTTCGCGCACCATCTGCTCGATGTCATAGGTGGCGACAGCCGTCTGGTCGGCGAGGCGACGCACTTCGGTGGCAACGACGGCAAAACCACGTCCGTATTCACCGGCCTTCTCGGCCTCGATGGCGGCGTTCAGCGACAGCAGGTTGGTCTGGTCGGCCACCTTGACGATGGTCACCACGACCTGATTGATGTTGCCGGCCTTCTCGTTGAGGATTGCCAGTTTGGCATTGACCAGATTGGCCGCGCCCATCACCTGATGCATGGTGTCTTCCATGCGCGCCAGCCCCTGCTGGCCGGAACCGGCCAGAATCGAGGCCTGATCTGCGGCCGACGTGACCTCGGTCATGGTGCGCACCAGATCGCGGGACGTCGCCGCAATTTCACGCGAAGTAGCGCCGATTTCAGTGGTCGTTGCCGCGGTTTCAGTGGCCGTTGCCTGCTGTTGGCGCGACGTGGCGGCAATTTCAGTGACCGAGGTCGTGACCTGCACCGAGGAACGCTGAGCCTGCGCGACCAGCGCGGTCAGTTCGGTCATCATGTCGTTGAAGCCGGTTTCCACCACGTTGAACTCGTCCTTGCGCGACAGGCTAAGACGCGAACTCAGGTCGCCGGTACGCATGGTTTCCAGAATCCGCACAATGAGCTGCATCGGCGCGATGATCGAGCGCATAAGGAGCAAACCGCACGCTGCGGCGGCCATGATGGCGATCAACAGGGAGAAGACCATGCTGATCTTGGCACCCAGCACGGCATTGCCGATATTGTTGGTGGCGCGGTCCGCCAACTGCTTGTTGGCGAGGATCACTTCACCGAGCTGCTTGCGACCGTCAATCCAGGCTGGATTCACCTCGCCGTAAAACTGGGTGCGAGCCCCCTGGTAGTCACCCTGTTCATACTTGGCGTGAACGTCGGCGAGCAATCGGTAATAGGTGTCACGGTTTTTTTCAAAAACAGCAAAGCTGGCCCTGTCGGCATCTTCGAAAATGGACCTCTTGTAGCCGTCCATCTGAGTTTGCAGGTTGTCTTCGAACCCCCGAAGCTGGTCTTTTTCCTGCTTGGTCAACGCCCTGCCCTGGCCTTCGCCGATCAGCTCCAGCGTACGGATATAACTATCACTCCAGGCACTGCGCACCAGAGTGCTGTAATAAACGCCTGGCAAGGCGTCGAGACGAACCTGCTCTTCGCTGGACTGGATGGATAACAGACGGGAGTAAAACACAACAACCATTAACAGCATGATTGCAATGATGACGGCAAAACTCGCCAGAATTCGTTGGCGCAAGGTCCAGTTCTTCACAGTCAGCCCTCAGGAGTTCAACAACGGCATCCGGCCGTGTTCAAGAAGTGGACCGACAGACGGTCCAAGCCGCGTGAGTATAGCCCAGCGTTCTAACCATTAGCGTGTCATGTGAAAATGAAATCAAAGGCGGTTCTAACATGCCCGGATTTACAGCACGAAACCTGCGCTTGGGCGCAATAAAAAGAGTTTGACCAGGTGAAAAAAGGTCAACTATCGAAGCGATAAAGCTGGTGTGCACATGCGTCGGGAATGCACTGTCGGGGCGCGTGTGGGGTCGCACTCCGACAGGCACTTCACTAAAGCCTTACTGCGCGTCCCGGACCTGCCCCTCAAGCTCGGCCTTGAGACCAGGTTCCAGTTTCAACGCACGTACCAGCTCATCCAGATAGGCGCGCTCCATGAAATGCTCCTGATCCACCAGCATCACACTGGCGATGTACATTTCTGCAGCCATTTCCGGTGTGGTGGCCGCCCGGGCGACTTCAGCGGGATCCAGCGGCTTGTTCAACTCGGCATGCAACCAGCTTTGCAACGTCTGATCGGTGCTCAGCTTGTTGAATTCGCCTTCGATCAACTCACGCTCGCGCTCATCGACGTGGCCATCAGCCTTGGCGGCGGCAACCAGCGCGCGCAGTATTGCCTGACTGTGCAGCTCGGCTTCGGATTCAGGCAGGCGGTCAATGGTTTGCGGCTCGCGCTGGCCGGTCATGCCCTGGCTGGCCTGCCAGTTGTTGTAGGCCTTGTAAGCCAGCACACCCAGCGCTGCGAGGCCGCCATAGGTCAGTGCCTTGCCACCCATGCCCCGAGAGCGCTTGCCTTTGAGCAGGCTCATGGCGCCGGCCGCCAGCGCCCCGCCACCAGCACCTGAAAGCAGGCCGCCAAGTCCGCTCTGCCCGCCACTTTTGCCGCTGCCGAGCAGACTGCCCAGCCCGTTCATCAACGAATCACTGCCCGACGGCGTTTTGCCGGGCTTGCCGCTTGTCTTGTCCTGCAACATGTTCTGACCAGACTTGAGCAACTGATCGAGTAAGCCACGCGTATTCACAGAAACCTCCAGAGGGTTGTCAGATGAAATGATTGACCCGTAACTCAGCGAGATGTCGCTGAACGTTGACTACGGGTGTGCTTCCAGATGTTGCAAACGGGCATAATAAAGGTCCGGATTCGGCTGACCTGGCTGTGCGAAGAGCGTGCAACCCTGCCTGATTACAACGGTCAGTTCCTGTGAGCCTCAAAAAGAGCGGACAATGCAGGGCACTCCTATGAACGGGTCGTTACCGCTAACGCTCGTCGATACTTATTTACGACCCAGCAGCCATCAGGAGCTTGTCTGAAGTGATATCACATCTTGGTTTCCCCGCAGGCACCAGCGAAGCAGCCGGGGTAATCAGGTCCAGGGACTGGAGCCAGACCTCACTCGGCCCCATGGCCCAATGGCCTGCATCGCTCAAGCATGCACTGAACCTGATCCTGAACAACCCTGAGTCGATGTACGTGCTATGGGGGCGGGAGTTGGTCTTCTTCCACAATGACGCCTACGCACCGATCCTTGGCCCGCGCAAGCCGCATGCTATCGGTGCGCGGGTACATGAGCTGTGGGCCGATGTCTGGGATCAGGTGTCACCCCTGGCCGAGCAGGCGCTGAACGGCCAGCCAGGGCGCTGGACAGACATGCCGCTGACCATGGCTCGCTACGGAGAAATCGAACAGACCTGGTGGTCGTTTTCATTCTCGCCGTTGATCGATGAGCATGGCGTGACGGTGGGCGTACTCTGCGCGACCAACGAAACCACGCGGCACGTGCTTGACCAGCAAGCACTTGAAGAGAGCGAGCACAGGCGACAGGACCTGATCAAGCAGTTGATCGAGCTGGAAAGACAACAAACCGCCAAGCTTGAAGCGCGCACGCTGGAACTTGATACGTTCTGGACGATTTCACCCGACCCACTGGCCATGCTCGACTTCAACGGCATATTCCTGCGCGTCAACCCGGCCTGGACCTCAATCCTGGGCTGGACGGAGCACGAACTGGTCGGCACCTCGATCCTCAACCTGCTGCACCCCGACGATGTTGCCAGCACCCAAGATGCCTTAAAGCACACCGTCAACCACGTGTTGCCGCTGTTTGAGAACCGCTACCAGCATGTTGATGGTACCTACCACTGGTTCGGCTGGACCGCAGCACCTGGCAATGGCCTGATTTTTGCGCTGGGCAAGGACCTGACCGATGAGAAACAGCGCATTGAAGCGCTACGCCTCACTGAAGAAGCGCTGCGTCAGTCACAGAAGATGGAAGCCGTCGGGCAACTGACCGGAGGGCTGGCGCACGACTTCAACAACTTGTTGATGGGTGTGACCGGCAACATCGAGTTGCTGCAGTCGCGCGTGAAGCAGGAACGATTCTCGGAGCTGGATCGATACATCGGCTCGGCACTGGAAGGCTCACGACGGGCGGCCTCACTGACTCACCGTCTGCTGGCGTTTTCACGCCGCCAGACCTTGGCACCGAAGTCGACCGACCTCGACCAACTCGTGGCCGGCATGGACGAACTCATCAGGCGCACGGTCGGACCGTCCATCGACATGCAGGTACGTCCCTCACAAGGCCTGTGGTCGACCATGGTCGATCAGCACCAGCTGGAAAACTCCCTGCTTAACCTGTGCATCAACGCCAAAGATGCGATGCCTGATGGCGGCCAATTATTGATCGAAACCGCCAACCGTCATCTGGACGCGGTTTCCGCAGCGCGCTACGAACTGACAGCGGGACGTTACGTTGAGCTGACCGTCAGCGATACCGGCACCGGAATGACCAGGGACGTCATGGGACGGGCGTTCGATCCGTTCTATACCACCAAGCCCATAGGCATGGGCACCGGCCTGGGCCTGTCGATGATTTATGGCTTTGCCCGCCAGTCGGGCGGCGGTGTGAGCATTGAATCGCAAGTCGGGCGAGGCTCGAAACTCACCATCTTTCTGCCGATGTTTGAAGGCGAAGCGCAACTGCCCGAGCCCGACAGCAGCCTCATCCTGCCTGCACCGATCAGTGCCGGAGGCGAGACAATAATGGTTGTCGACGATGAAAAGGCCATCCGCCAACTGGTCACTGAAGTGCTTGAAGAGCTGGGTTATCAGGTATTGCAAGCCGAGCGTGGTGCCGAGGCGCTGGTCATTCTGCAATCGAAAACCGCAATTGATCTGTTGATTACCGATGTCGGCCTTCCGGGAGGCATGAACGGTCGCCAAGTGGCCGATGCGGCTCGGGCGGTGCGCCCGGATCTGAAAATCCTGTTCGTGACCGGCTATGCCGAAAACGCAGCCCTGGCGCACGACACCCTTGAGCCCGGCATGTACGTTCTGCCCAAGCCCTTCTCCATTGCGGCGCTGACCGCACGGGTCATGGAATTGCTGGAGAGTGCCAATGAGCGGTTGTAGCGCAGGCTGCCTGCCATGAAAAACACCCGACACTGAACAAAACCGGTTGTCTGTTTTCTGCAAGATGCCGCCATGCAAAAGACACGGCGGCATCTACCACACTACGCGCCAGGTGGCCCCTGCCTCAATCCCGAAGATCGGACTCGTGAATCGGCTGGTCCCGATGCGTTGCGCGCTGATATTGAGCGGGCCAGGTGGCCAGTCGGCCGCCCAGATCGTCATCGGCGTGCAGCGGCCAGTAAGGGTCGCGCAGAAGCTCGCGGGCCAGCAGGATGATGTCAGCCTGCCCGGTGCGCAGAATGTGCTCGGCCTGTGCGGGGTCTGTGATCATGCCTACTGTACCGGTTGCTATCCCGGACTCCTTGCGAACGCGTTCGGCAAAGCGGGTCTGGTAGCCCGGGCCGACCGGAATTTCTGCATGGGCAGCGGTACCGCCCGACGACACGTCGATCAGGTCTGCGCCCAGCGCCTTGAGGCGGCGCGCCAGCTCCACGGTTTCGTCCGGGTTCCAGCCATCTTCCACCCAGTCAGTCGCCGAAACACGCACGAACAGCGGCAGCTCTTGCGGCCAGACCGAGCGAACGGCCTCGGTCACTTGCAAGGTCAGGCGAATGCGGTTTTCGAACGAACCGCCGTACTCATCCGTGCGTTGATTGCTCAGCGGTGACAGGAATTGATGCAGCAGGTAGCCGTGCGCTGCGTGGATCTCGACCACTTTGAAACCCGCCGTCAATGAACGTCGCGCCGCGTCGACAAACGCCTTGATCAGCTCCTGAATCTGGATTTCGCTCAACTTCACGGGTGCAGTGTGCTGAGGATCGAAGGCAATCGCCGAAGGACCGACCGGGGTCCAGCCGCCTTCACTTTCGGGGATACTGCCATGCTTGCCCAGCCATGGACGCCAGGTGCTGGCCTTGCGTCCGGCATGCGCCAGCTGCACACCAGCGACAGCGCCCTGTGCAGTGATGAAACGCGTGATGCGTTGCAGCGGCTCGATTTGCTCGTCGTTCCACAGGCCAAGGTCTTCGGGGGTAATACGACCGTCAGGCGTCACCGCCATGGCTTCAGTAATCACCAGTCCCGCGCCGCCAACGGCACGGCTGCCCAGATGCACCAGGTGCCAGTCGTTGGCCAGGCCATCGACGCTGGAGTACTGACACATAGGCGATACGGCGATGCGATTACGCAGCGTCAATTGACGCAGGGTATAGGGCTCAAGCAGCAGGCTCATGGCAACCTCTCATGTTGAAAATTCGGGTGTCCCGGCTCGTTTTCAGTGAGCAGCTTTCAGTGGACAGAGCCTAGTCGACAACCTATGAGCCTGACGGGTTCCAGCTCATTCTCAACGTGGCGCGATGTGCACCACCATCAGTTGCACGGTTTCGTTGCCACGAAACTCGTTGAGATCCAGCTTGTAGGCCAGCTCGACCCAGCGGATGTTGGGGTTGGGCCAGATATCACGGTCCACGCTGAACGCAATACCGTCGAGCTTGACGCTGCCGCATTCGGTCTTGAGCACCATTTTCAAATGGCGTTCTCCGACCACCCGCTGTTCCACCAACTGAAACACGCCATGAAACAACGGCTCAGGAAAATGCTGGCCCCAGGGACCGGCGTTGCGCAGCGCGCGGGCCAGTTCCAGATGAAACTCTTCGACCGCCAACGAGCCGTCCGACAACAAACGCCCGGTCAAATCCTGTTCGTCGAGCTGACGCCGCACTTCCTGATCGAACGCCTCGGCAAAGGCCGGGAAATTCTCTTCAGGCAAGGACAAGCCCGCAGCCATGGCGTGCCCGCCAAACTTGCTGATCAGGTGCGGATGAGCTGCCGCCACAGCATCCAGTGCATCACGAATATGAAAGCCCGGCACCGAGCGAGCCGAGCCCTTGAGCACGCCCTCCCCTGCGCTGGCAAAGGCGATGGTGGGGCGGTGATAACGCTCTTTCATGCGCGAGGCCAGGATGCCGATCACACCCTGGTGCCAGTCCGGCTCGAACAGGCACAAGCCGAACGGCATCGATTCCAGCGGCAGATCCTTGAGCTGGGCCAATGCTTCGCGCTGCATACCTTGCTCGATGGATTTGCGATCCTGGTTCAACTCGTCCAGTTGCACGGCCATTTCCCGCGCCAGCGTCGGGTCATCGCACAGCAGGCATTCGATCCCGAGACTCATGTCATCCAGACGTCCAGCGGCATTCAGGCGCGGACCAAGAATGAAACCCAGGTCAGTGGATGTGATGCGTGACGGCTCGCGGCGGGCCACTTCCAGAATCGCGCGCAGCCCCGGACGCGCGCGACCGGCACGGATCCGCATCAGGCCCTGATGCACCAGAATGCGGTTGTTGGCATCCAGCGGCACCACGTCTGCCACGCTGCCCAATGCGACCAGATCCAGCAGCTCCCCCAGATTGGGCTGAGCGCGCTGATTGCTCTCGAACCAGCCGGTATCACGCAGACGTGCGCGCAACGCCATCAGCACATAGAAAATCACCCCCACGCCCGCCAGCGATTTGCTGGGGAACGTGCAGCCCGGCTGGTTGGGATTGACGATGGCGTCGGCGGCGGGCAGCTCATGGCCTGGCAAGTGGTGATCGGTGACCAGCACTTGCAGACCGGCAGCCTTGGCCGCCGCTACGCCTTCGACGCTGGAGATGCCGTTATCCACAGTGATCAACAACTGCGGTTCGCGCTGCAGCGCGACTTCGACGATCTCCGGCGTCAGGCCATAACCGTATTCGAAACGGTTCGGCACCAGATAATCGACGTGGGCTGCGCCCAGCAATCGCAGGCCCAGCACACCAACCGTGCTGGCGGTCGCGCCATCGGCATCGAAGTCGCCGACGATCAGCATGCGCTGGCCCTCGCGAAGTGCCGTCACCAGCAGGTCAACGGCGGCGTCGATGCCCTTGAGCTGCTGATACGGGATCAGGCGCGCCAGACTCTTGTCCAGCTCCGCCTCGCACGCCACGCCCCTTGCCGCATAAAGACGAGTGAGCAATGGTGGAAGATCGCCGAGGAATGGCAGGGTATCGGGCAACAGACGAGGTTCGATGCGCATGCGGGTCAGCTGATTCTCTTCGATGGGTCAGTAAATGTGGGCGGTGCGGTGTCAGCCGCGCTCGCCTGCGAGCCATTGCAATTGGACTTCGTGCTGGCCACGGTCATCGGTAACAAACACCGTGCCTTCGCTGATCATCACATCCCACTTGATGACGCGCGGCATGTCTTTGGCCAGTACCTCAAGCACCTCTTGCGGAACGGCAGCGATATTGACGTTCTTCAGATTCTTGATGGCCGGAATGACCTTGCCTTCCCAGACCCGCAGGCTGCCGTAAGCCAGCAGACTGGTGCGTTCGGTACGACGCGAGCACCAGGTCAGTCGGTCGGCATCGGGCTGGCCCACTTCGATCCAGTGCAGAACCCGGTCGTCCAGGCTTTTTTCCCAAAGCGCCGGTTCGTCTACATCAGACAGGCCGCGGCCAAAGGAAAGCTGCTCGTTGTACCAGAAGGCGTAGGCCAGCAAACGCACGGTCATGCGCTCTTCGGTTTCGGAGGGATGGCGGGCAATGGTCTGCTTGACGCTTTCGTAAACGCCCCGGTCGAGATCGGTGAGGTTCAGTTCGAATTTGTAGGTCGTGGACGGCTGGGCCATGAACGGGCTTCTAGAGTCTGGAGGAAAGAGCGCAAGTCTACCCGATGCGGGCCCGGCGAACGAATCGGCTCACCATCAAACCCAGAGACGGCGGCGTAATCAACGCGTAATCTGGCGGGCGTTCACTTGCCTGACAAGGAAATCGGGTTAGCCCGTTACTTGCCGTATCTACCGGCTGGATGTGACCCCGTCACGCTGGGGCGACTCAAAGCCTTGCAGTCTGGCAACCGTGACTGACTGAAAAACTTTCGGGGATGACACCAACGAATGACTTTTCGTGCCTCGTACTGCGCAATGCTCCGCATGCTGCTCGTGCTGCTGTTGCCTGCCATGTCGACCCCGAGTCAGGCACGCGAGACATTGACCTGGCTGCTGCGCGACCTACCGCCTTCGACCATCTTCTCGGGACCGATGCAGGGACAAGGCGCCATCGATCAACTCATGCCGCAACTGACTGCAAGGATGCCTGAATACGACCACGTACTGGTGCGAGTCAACAGGGCCAGGGCGATGCAAATGCTGACCGAGGGCACCTCACTCAGCTGCGACCCGACCATGCTCTGGACACCAGAGCGTGCCAGAACCATCGCTTTTTCAATCCCCACGTTCGTCCTGTTCAGTAGCGGGTTGATTGTGCGCAAAGAAGAAATGGACCGGTTCGAACCCTTCATTTCGCAGGGAAAGATCGACTTTGACGAGCTGATGGCCAGCAAGACGATCAAGCTGGGGATCGTGGCCGAGCGCAGCTATGGCGGGATGATCGACAAGACGCTGCAGACCAGCCAGAAGCAGGACTTGAGCCTGCATTACGGCACTGATGCCGTCGGCAGTCTGCTGCAGATGGCGCGAGCAGGCCGCTTGCAAGGGGTGCTTGGTTTCTGGTTCGAGGTGCGCTATCAGGCGCTGCAGCAAGGCATTGATCCAGAAGAGCTCGCCTTTGTGCCGATCAAGGACAACCCTGCCTACCAACCGGCCTACATCGGCTGCAGCAACACACCACAGGGCAGACAGGCGATTACTTTGATCAATCGGGAAATGCGCACCCTGCGCGAGAGCAGCCTGATGGGGCTTTACGCCCAGTGGCTGGCACCTGAACAGCGTGCGCAATACCTGCAGGACGTGAAGGCGATATTCGAGGCCAGCCAGGCCCCGTAACACCTGTATCCACAAAAAAGAAACCCCGGACAGCGGAGCGGCTGCCCGGGGTAAACATGGCCTTTAAGACCAGTACGTCAGACCCTGATCACCGGAGCACAATGCTCAGTCCTGACATACCGTATAAGAGCGCCGGACAACCATAAGGTTCCGGCCGGCAATCACCCGAAGGTCGGAGCGCCGACGAATGTACGACTGACTTCGGCATTGCGCATCGCGGCAATCATGCAGGGCTCGATCCTGCCCTCGGCGACCATCAGATCGCGGTGAAGCCCGTCGACAACGTCCGTCAACTGGCGTTTGTCACTGAGCTGATCTGCAGTGAATGTGCGTTCGATCACGCAAGCACCCGACATATCTTTCAGCGTCACCAGACGCTCACCGTGAGCGCCCGCCGGGCCGATACTGGCCTGATAGGGAGCAAGCGCTTCACTTAGCAGTAAGCTGATATTTTCCATATAGATCACCACTCAACAGTTTGAATGCAAAGGTGCTTATCAATGACCATTGGCACAGGCACAAAGTTCTTTCCTGCTGCCCGGTCACAGCGACTCTTTCGGCATTCGAGCATGCCTGTCGAATGTGACAGGGAAAAAACTGCACTTCAGAAGCCTATATTTGCGCCATGTCATGCATGAGCAAGTCGTTCAGGGTCATCAGGCCGTCATCATTGCGTAGGATTTTTCATCAATTATCAGATCAACATCCTACAAATCGCTTATCCACTGCCTGCCCTTACAAACAGCTACGTCAGATGCAATACCATTAGGAACTGTACGAAACGTCGGCGAGCGCAACCACTGTTCGTACCGAACCTAGCCATCCTTCATGGAGCCAGACCTTGAGCGCTTCCAACGCCCCGCCCTTGCGTATCATCGTGGCTGATGACCACCCTATCTTCCTGATCGGACTGCGAGTCGTTCTGGAGCAGGACGACACTGCAACCGTCATCGCCGAGGCAAGTGACCCGGACGAGCTGTTGGTGGCGCTCAAAAATCACGCCTGTGATGTGCTGGTGACGGACTTCATGATGCCTGCCGAAAAGCAGGGCGATGGGCTGCGTCTGCTGCAACGCATTCAACGGGATTTCCCCACGCTGCCTGTAGTGGTGGTGACCACGCTAAGCAACGCCGGCCTGTTTCAGTCCATGCTGGCGCTTAACGTCAAAGGCCTGTTGAGCAAAGCCAGCGTGGCGGGCGAGTTGCCGGTTGCGATTGAAAGCGTTCGCAGCGGTCAGGTATTTCTGGCCGACTCGGTGCGCAGGGTCCTGCAGGACGCACAGCATCACGGCCCTGACGCGCCTCTCGCGTTCGAGCATTTGTCCCCCCGAGAACTTGAAGTGCTGCGCCTGTTGTCAGCGGGCCATGCGGTAGGCCAGATCGCCACTCAGCTCAACCGCAGCAAGCAGACGGTGAGCGCCCAGAAGGTCAGCGCAATGCGCAAACTCGGGCTGGCGAACGAGGCCGCCCTGTTTATCTATTTGCAGGAACATGGGCTGTCCTGAACCACAGCATCATGGACAGCCACGCGCGTCCTGCTGCGCTCATCCAGCCAGCGAACAAGGTCCGCCGCGGCCATGGGACGCGCAATGAAGTAGCCCTGAATTGCCGATGCCTCCAGCGCCAGCAGGCTATGGTAGTCATCCAGAGTCTCGACACCTTCGACCACCACCGTCATCGACAACCGTTGCGCCATGAGCATCGCGCCCGCCACCACCGCTGACTTGCGCGCATCTTCGGCCATTCCCCGAACGAAGTCGGTCGGGATTTTCAGCTCACTGAAAGGTAGCAGCAGCAGGCGATCGATGTTCGACGCCCCCATGCCAAAGTCGTCGATCGACAGCTTGCAGCCCTGCATGCAAAGACGTAACAGCACCTCCAGCGGCCAGGCCTGCAGGCCTGCGTCATCCTGCTCGAGAATCTCCAGAGTCAGGGCATCGGCCGGCACCTGATGACGCGCCAGCGCTTGTGTGACCTGCTCCATGAAATCGGTCTGCTGCAAGACCTGCGGGGCGATGTTCACAGATACCGGTAGCGTCTGACCCCGCTCGCGCAGACACTGCGCAGACAACGCCAATGCCTGGTCCAGTACGCGCCAGGTCAACGGGACAATCAGCCCCTGCGCTTCGATGATGTCCATGAAGCTTCCGGGAGCCAGCAGACCGAGCACCGGGTGCTGCCAGCGAACCAGCGCCTCGACGCCCAGCACATCGCCATCCAGGCTGACCTTTGGTTGAAAGTGAGCAATCCACTGCGCTGCACTGGATGCATTCGAGGAGCCGCAGAACAATTGATGCGCACTCAAGGGTTCCTGCAATGGACAATCCGACCCGGGCTCATGGCGCTCGGCCGCAGTGTGCTCATAGGCATCGAGCAACTCGCGCAAGACCGCGGCCGAAGCTGGCTTCTGCAAACAGCCCAGGACTTCAAGCCCCTGGTCGGCAGCCAGTCGGGCTACGCCCTCCAGCACGTAGCTGGTCGTGCTGCTGAGCACGATCAAAGCGTTCGCCTGGCGTTCGGACGCCAGATGGCGAATCAACTCAAGACCGTCCGCCCCTTCCATCTGCAGATCACAAATGGCGATATCGACAGGACCACGACTGTGCAACGACTGCAGGGCATCCTCGACACTCTCGGCCGTGCGCACATCGAAAACCTGCAGGGCGTTGAGCATCTGATGCAACGCCATCAGTTGAAAGGGATGATCTTCGAGGATCAGAACCTTGAGTGAGCGCACAATCATGCCTATCGAGTCGCAGCCGTCAGGCCAGAAGAGCATTCACTCTAGACACTTGCGGTTCTGTATCCCATAGGACAAGTCTTAAAACGCACCTTGGCGTTCACGCGTTGTGCTCTGGCACTCAATCAGACTGAGGAGACAGTTCAGGCAGCTCGACGAGATGAACCTCTATGTCCTGACGCAAGCTGTCGATGGCCGCCTCAAGAACAGGCCAACGCTCGCGCAATTGTGCCGAGGCCTCGCGCAAGACGCTTTCGTCCAGAGCCGCACAAGCCTTTGCCAGCGGCAACGCATCGACCAGGCATGCTGCGCCCTTGAGACGATGCAGCGACGCACCCAGGCCCTGCCAGTCCTGCGCATGGACTGCCGACTCCAGGAGCGAATGCTCATGCAGCAGGTTTTTCCAGAGTTCAGCCAACAACCGCTGCATCTGTTGTTCATTGGCCTGAGTCATACGATGCAGCGTCTGGATATCGAACGTGGGTTCGGGAACCAGTCTTGCCAGCGATTGCGCCAGATGCTCCAGCGATACGGGCTTGGTCAGCAGGCCGTCCATCCCCGAACGCTCACAACGCTGCACCTCATCGTTCATGGCGTTGGCCGTACAGCCGATGACCGGGCAACGCCGATGCAACGTCTGCGCTTCGATCCGTCGAATGGCTTCGGTCAGGGTATAACCGCTTATACCGGGCATGTTGCAGTCGGTGATCACAGCGTCGAACCTGCCCTCCCGCCACGCCTGCAACGCCGCCTCTCCGCTCTGGACAGGGACGACCTGATGCCCCAGGAACTCCAGTTGCCGGGTCAGCACCATGCGATTGGCAGAAAGATCGTCGACCACCAGCAATTCCAGGCTCTTGTGCTGGGCGAGCGAACCAGGCATTTCGTTATCGGGCGCGATAGCATGCTCAACTCTGGCAAGCGTCAGGTCGATCGTCACCCGAGTACCTTTTAAAGGCTCGCTCTGCAGGCTGATCTGGCCGTTCATCAGCTCCACCAACTGACGAGAAATGCTCAGACCCAACCCACTGCCGCCATAACGGGCTGCGGTATCGACGCTGGCCTGGGTGAAGGGTTTGAACACCTGCTGCTGGCGCTCCGGCTCAATGCCTGCGCCACTGTCCTGAACATCGATGCGAATGTGCGAAGCCTGATCGGACCTATCAAGCAGCCGGACCGTCACTACCACCGCCCCCTCATCGGTAAACTTCAAGGCGTTGCCTACGACGTTATGCAGAACCTGCCGCAACCTTAGGGAATCCAGCCAGTAATCACCTTCGACCTGTGCAGAAAATTCCAGCCGAAGCTGCAGCCCCTTTGCCTTGGCCTGAGCGGAAAACAGCTGAACCACGCCTTCGAAGAACCCACGCAGCGACGTCACTGCGAGTGACAATTGCATTTCCCCGGCCTCGATCCTGGCCAGATCGAGGCTGTCGCCCACCAGTGCAACGAGTTCAGTGGCTGAACGGTGTGCCACCTTAAGGCCTTCGGAGGGCTCATGCCCTTCACGCAGCGCCTGCTCGCATTCCAGCTCAAGCAGCCCGATGATTGCTGCCATCGGTGTGCGAATCTCATGACTCATGCTGGCCAGAAAGGCGCTCTTGGCTTCGTTGGCCTGATCGGCGTGGCGCAGCGCTTCTTCGAGCTGATGCTCCAGACGCTTGCGCTCGGTGATGTCGACCCAGCCACCCAGCAAACCCTGCAACTGGCCATCAGCCCCGAAGAACGGCACCGTCCACTGCCAGGCGTCCAGGCGCTTGCCCAGGACTTCAAGTGTGCGATCGGCAAAGATCGGACGATGGTCTTCCAGTAACTTCAGGTAGTCCGTATGCATCTGCTCGGCGACCGGGCGCGGAATCAGGTCGACGTCCGTCAGGCGACGGCCGTTGAGCTGCTCGAAGCTGACACCCAGGCTGTCTTCGTAACTGCGGTTGCAGGAAATAAGACGTCCTTTCAGGTCGCGTACGTAGATGGGGTTGGGAATGCCGTCGAGCAACGCACGCTTGAAGGCCAACTGGTCGTTGAGTTGTCGCTCTACCTTGAGACGCTGGCGAATCTGCGTTTTGAGCCGACTGCTCCACACCAGCGAAACCAGCCCGACCAGCATCGCCACGGTCATTACCCAGATCGCCCAATCGGGAATGCGGCTCCAGAGGGAGGGCTGGGGCAGCATCGAACCCAGCCATTTCACCCGAATGGAGCGCAACTCGGCGACGGGAAACTCTTCGAGCGCCTTGTTCAGGATGCCGAGCAGTTCGGGCTGTGACTTGATCACCGAAAAGCGGTCGGGCGACCATTTCCCGTCCACACTGCGAGCCACCTTGAGCTTGCCGGAGGGAAACAGATAAGCGCCGGCCTCGTTCTGGATCGAGGCATCGGCAACGCCACTTTCAACCAGCGCGCGCGCCTGATCGTAGGTATGAACAAGCTTCAACTGGATGCCGGGGTACTCACGCCTGATCTGGTCTTCAAGCGCGTGACGAGCAGGTAACGCGAGCACACGCCCCTCAAGACCTGCCAGCGAAACATCCGAAGAGCTTTCGGAGCGCACCACGAACACCCAGTTGTTTCCGCCGAAGGAGTAGGTGAAATCGAGAAACCCTCGACGCTCGGCGTTCTCGGCAAGGGTCGTGTTCATGTCCGCCATGCCGTTACGAAGCGCTTCCATACTCTCACGGGTGGAAGGCACTTCGCGGTGGACGAACTGCAAGCCGGTCATGCGTGATATACGCGCCAGCACATCGATGTTGAGCCCCACCCAATGGCCGTGTTTGTCCTTGTAGATATAGGGTGGATGCTGAGTGGTCGATACAGTGACGACGGGATGTTTGAGCATCCAGCGCCGCTCGGCACCGGTGACGCTGACCCGCTGCCCTGCCAGATCAGCACCCAGCCCCATGGTCCAGCGACTCAACACCTCGCGACAGACCGAAGGATCGATAGCGGCCAGCGCACGGTCAAAAAGCGCAAGCAAACGCTGCTCCTGCTCGCGTACCGCAAACGCAAAGCCTACGGGAGGCAACGCGCTTTCGAATTTGATCTGCAACCCGAGATAGGGTCGCAACGCGATGTAGGAACGTACGATCACTTCATTGCCGATGAAGACATCCACCTCACCCTGGCTCAAGGCTTCCAGGGCACTGTACAGGTTGGGCGCGATGATAATCCTGCTGCCGGGATAAACACTGCGCACAACGTCTGAGTCGGCATAGCCGTCCAGCAGAACGACTTTCTTGCCCTCAAGCCCCAGAGACGGACTCAAGTCGTTGCCACGGCCCACCACGACAGAGCGGTCCGGCATGTACTCGGTGGAAAAGGCCAGGCCTTTGACGCCGCGCTCGAAGCCATTTGCGCTGGTCAGTACATCGATGATGCCCTTGCGCAATGCTTCGATGGCCTCGTCACGCTGGGCAAACCCGGTCACTTGCATCGACACGTTCAACTGATCACCGACCATGCTCAGGTAATCGGCGCTGATGCCTTGATAGCGGTTGCGGTCACTGGTGATATCAATGGGCTCGTAATCGGCAATGGCGATGCCGACCCGAATGACTTTGTGCTGGTCCAGCCATTGTCGATCCTGCGCATCCAGAGGCAGGTCCTCGGACACCAGAAACGGAGCGGTCAGGGTAAAGGGCAGACTTTGCGTTGCACCGACCGACTGAGTGAAGAAAACCATCAGCAGCAGGAACAACAGGCGCCATGCGCTGCCCTCCTCGACCCTGACTGTCATCCTGACGATCCTTCGCATACTTGCCTGCTTCACAACACCCGACCCGACTGAACTGAAAACATCCGAAGTTTGGCACGTAGAAACGAGAAGGCCCGCCAGATGGCGGGCCTAAAGTTGTTACACAACGATTCTGTCAGAGGGGCTTGCCGCGGTTCCCGTGCTGGCTGACGAACGCCTGTATGGCTTTCAGGTCATTTGGCAGGACCGTGCAGCGCTCGTCACGCTCGAAAAGATCAGACATATGTGCAGGTAGCTCTAGCGCTTTTCCTACGCCTGCCTTCTCCACAGCCTCGGGGAATTTGACCGGATGCGCCGTGCCCAGAATCACCATCGGCGTATCCAGGCTGCGACGGCATTCACGAGCCGCTTTGACACCGATCGCCGTGTGCGGATCCAGCAGCTCGCCGGTCTTGGCAAACACGTCGGCGATGGTTTCGCAGGTTTGCTCGTCACTGACCGCCAGGGAGTCGAACAGCTTGCGCGTTTCGGTCCAGCGCTCTTCTTCGACGCTGAAACCACTTCCTTGCCTGAAGCTGTTCATCAGTTCGGCAATGGCCAGACCGTTACGACCGTGCATGTCGAACAGCAAACGTTCGAAGTTGGAGGACACCATGATGTCCATCGACGGCGACAGCGTGGCGTGCAGGGTTTCCTTGACGTACTGATTGCCGCTCATGAAACGGTGCAGGATGTCGTTGCGGTTGGTGGCCACGATCAACTGATTGATCGGCAGACCCATGTTGCGTGCCAGGTAGCCGGCGAAGATATCGCCGAAGTTGCCGGTCGGCACCGAGAACGATACGGAACGCGCCGGGCCGCCCAGCTGCAGCGAGGCGTGGAAGTAGTAGACGATCTGGGCCATGATCCGTGCCCAGTTGATCGAGTTGACCGCGACCAGACGCGTACCTTTCAGGAAGCTCTGATCGGCGAAGCTGGCCTTGACCATTTCCTGGCAGTCGTCGAAGTTTCCTTCCACGGCGATGTTGTGGATGTTGTCACCGAAGATTGTGGTCATCTGGCGGCGCTGAACATCGGACACACGATTGTGCGGGTGCAGAATGAAGATATCGACGTTGTCGCAGCGGCGGCAGCCTTCGATGGCAGCCGAGCCGGTATCGCCGGAAGTGGCGCCAATGATGACCACGCGCTCGCCGCGCTTGGCCAGCACGTAGTCCAGCAGACGACCGAGCAATTGCAGCGCGAAATCCTTGAACGCCAGGGTCGGGCCGTGGAACAGCTCAAGCACCCACTCGTTGCCGTTCAATTGACGCAGCGGCGCGATCGCGCTGTGAGCGAAGACGCCGTAGGTCTCTTCAAGAATCTGTTTGAAGTCGGCGTCCGGGATGCTGCCGGTCACGAAGGGACGCATCACCCGGAAGGCCAGCTCGTGATACGGCAGGCCGGCCCAGGAAGCAATTTCTTCCTGGGTGAAGCGCGGCAGGTTTTCAGGAACATACAAGCCGCCATCGGTGGCCAGGCCAGCCAGCAGCACGTCTTCGAAATTCAGCGCAGGCGCTTGGCCGCGAGTACTGATATAGCGCATGGGATCAAACCTTTGGTTTGAGCTTCAAGCCCGCAGCGTGCTGCCGCAGGCTTGCAGCTGAAGTTAATTCAGATGTTCGACACGGATGCGGACCACCGGGCCCACTACGTCCTGCAAGGCTTCCAGAGCCTTGATGGCATCGTTGATGCGCTGTTCGATCACGCGATGCGTCAGCAGGATCATCGGTACCAGACCGTCATGCTCTTCGACTTCTTTCTGCATGATCGACTCGATATTGATGCCGCGCTCGGACAGAATGCTCGCCACCTGAGCCAGCACGCCCGGATGATCCTTGGCCTGAATGCGCAGGTAGTAGGCGCTTTCGCAGGCTTCGATTGGCAGAATCGGATGAGCCGACAGCGAATCGGGCTGGAAGGCCAAATGTGGAACACGGTTCTCGGGGTCGGAGGTCATGGCGCGGACCACGTCGACCAGATCGGCGATGACCGACGACGCTGTAGGCTCCATGCCAGCTCCTGCACCGTAGAACAGGGTCGAGCCCGACGCATCACCGTTGACCATCACCGCATTCATCACGCCGTTGACGTTGGCGATCAGGCGATCGGCCGGGATCAGGGTCGGGTGTACTCGCAACTCGATACCTTGGGCGGTACTGCGCGCAACACCCAGATGCTTGATGCGGTAGCCCAGCGCTTCGGCGTAGTTCACATCAGCGGTAGTGAGCTTGGTGATGCCTTCGGTATAAGCCTTGTCGAACTGCAACGGGATACCGAACGCAATGGACGCCAGAATCGTCAGCTTGTGCGCCGCATCGATACCTTCGACGTCGAAGGTCGGATCGGCCTCGGCGTAACCCAATGCCTGGGCTTCAGCCAGCACGTCAGGGAACGTGCGGCCCTTTTCACGCATTTCAGTGAGGATGAAGTTACCAGTGCCATTGATGATGCCGGCGACCCAGTTGATGCGGTTCGCCGACAGGCCTTCACGAATCGCCTTGATAACCGGGATACCGCCCGCGACGGCTGCTTCGAAGGCGACAATGACGCCCTTCTCGCGCGCCTTGGCAAAGATCTCGTTGCCGTGAACGGCAATCAGCGCCTTGTTGGCGGTGACTACGTGCTTGCCGTTCTCGATGGCCTTGAGCACCAATTCGCGCGCGATGGTGTAGCCACCGATCAGCTCGATGATGATGTCGATTTCAGGGTTGCTGGCAACGGCGAACACATCACTGGTCGTAGGCGTACCGGTAATCTGGCAGTTGGGGTTTGGTGTACGAACCGCAATTTGCGCGACCTCGATTCCACGCCCGGCACGGCGGGCAATCTCCTCGGCGTTACGCTTGAGTACGTTGAAAGTACCGCCACCGACAGTACCCAGCCCACATATGCCTACTTTGACCGGTTTCACTGATGAACTCCCCGAAAAACAGCCGAACCTGAATCGACTGTGAAAAACAGTCGCGTATCGCCACGCGACCACAATTTAGCGAGACGACGGCAGGGCCGTCATGTCAGGTCGCGGGCGTGCCCGACGACCAGAACGCCTGACACGAACTACTTGGCACCCAGTGCCAGTTTGGCAACCTGGGCTGCGGGTTGATAGCCCGGAATGACCTGACCGTCGGCCAGGACAATCGCCGGCGTGCCGTTTACCCCAATGGACTGACCCAGTTCGTATTGCCGGGTGACCGGGTTGTCGCACTTGGCGGCCTTGATGTCTTTGCCATCGACCATGCGATCCATGGCCGCTTTACGATCCTTGGAGCACCAGACAGCCTGCAACTGCTCGTCACCCGGCGAACCCAGCCCCTGGCGCGGGAACGCAAGGTAACGCACCTCAACACCCATCTTGTTCAACTGGCCGACTTCTTCGTGAAGCTTATGGCAGTAAGGGCACGTGGTATCGGTGAATACCGTGATGTGCGACTTGGTCTCGCCGACCGCCGGATAGACCACCATTTCGGCAGCGGGAATGGCGTTGATGGTCTTGGATATGGCCAGACGCTCGGTCTTCTCGGTCAGGTTGACCGGCTTGCCGTTCTGCACCTGAAACAGGTAACCCTGGACCACGAACTGCCCGTCGGCGCTGGCGTACAGAACGCGGCCACCTTTGAGCTTGACCTCGTAGAGGCCATTGAGCGGACTGGGCGCAATGCTTTCAACCGGCAGCTCCAGTTGGAGCGTATCAAGGGTCTTGCGAATGGCCTGCTCAGGGGCGGCATCGGCCTGGGCAAACGTACTGAACGTGCCAGCCAGTGCGACGACGGCGGCAGCGAAAATCTGGGGCAAGCGCATGAAAACTCCTATGACGGCGGACAGACGAACCACTGCAGAGATGGAGAAGGTCGGTCTGGTTCTGCGAAACCGGCAAAGCCTATCACATTAGGCCTGTAACACCGACCCGGACTGACGTCGGACGCGTCGGAAATTGCAGCCGTAACTACCCTCGGGGATGGTGTCTGGCATGCAGGTCCTGCAACCTGGCGCGTGCTACGTGAGTATAGATCTGCGTCGTCGACAGGTCGCTGTGCCCCAACAGCATCTGCACGACCCGAAGGTCGGCACCATGGTTGAGCAAATGAGTGGCAAACGCATGGCGCAATGTGTGAGGTGACAAGGATTTATCGATGCCGGCAACCACGGCCTGGTGCTTGATCCGGTGCCAGAAGGTCTGCCGGGTCATTTGCTCGCCGCGCTGACTGGGAAACAGGACGTCACTGGGACGACCGTTCAGCAACTCGTCCCGAGCACCGCGCATGTAGCGCTCAACCCAGACAATAGCCTCTTCGCCCATCGGCACCAGACGCTCCTTGCTGCCCTTGCCCATCACCCGCAGTACACCCTGACGCAGGTTGACTTGCTCCAGCGTCAGACTGATCAGTTCCGTGACGCGCAGACCGCAGGCGTACAGCACTTCCAGCATCGCCCGATCCCGCTGACCGATAGCTTCGCTCAGGTCCGGTGCCGCCAGCAACGCCTCGACATCCGCTTCGGACAGTGACTTGGGGAGCGGCTTGCCCAACTGGGGCATGTCGATCTGCAGGGTAGGATCGACTGCGATCAGCTTTTCACGCAACAGATAGCGGTAAAAACCACGAGCACCCGACAAAAAACGCGCGGTTGAGCGCGGCTTGTAGACCTGATCCACGCGCCACGCCAAATGATCAAGAATCGCTTCGCGCCCCGCGCTCGGCAGATCGATGTTGCGTTCCTGCAGCCAGCCGTTAAACAAGGCCAGGTCACTGCGATAGGCGTCACGGGTGTTGTCGGACAGGCCTTTTTCCAGCCAGAGTGCGTCGAGAAACTGGTCAATCAGTGGATGGTCGATGGCAGGCATGGCTACTCGGGGCTTGTACAGGAGCGGGAAGGTCAATCATTAAACACCAGACAACAAAAAAGCAGCCCGAAGGCTGCTTTTTTTATGCATCGAAAAACTGTATCAGGACAGTTTTTCCTTGATGCGAGCTGCTTTACCGGACAGGTCACGCAGGTAGTACAGTTTGGCCTTGCGAACGTCACCGCGACGTTTCACAGCCATGCTGTCGATTTGCGGGCTGTAAGTCTGAAAAGTACGCTCAACGCCAACACCGTTGGAGATTTTACGAACAGTGAAAGCACTGTTCACGCCACGGTTACGCTTGGCAATTACAACGCCTTCAAAGGCTTGCAGACGAGCGCGGTCGCCTTCCTTCACTTTCACCTGAACGACAATAGTGTCGCCCGGGGCAAAGGTAGGGATCTCTTTGGTCATCTGCTCTGCTTCGAGGGCAAGAATGATTTTGTTAGTCATGCTGGTGCTCCTAAGGTAATCCGTCTGGATCGACCATCGATACGTTAACTATCGTCCCGCTCGCGGATGTATTCCGCCAGCAGCTTCTTCTCTTCTCCAGAAAGCGAGCGGCTTTCCAGAAGATCAGCGCGTCGTTCATAGGTCCGCCCGAGGGACTGCTGTAAACGCCAACGCCGGATGTGCGCGTGATTGCCACTTAGCAACACGTCGGGAACACGCTGATCCGCATACACCTCAGGTCGGGTGTAATGCGGGCAATCCAGCAGACCGTCCGTGAAGGAATCCTCCTCCGCGGAGTCCACATGCCCTAAAGCTCCAGGCAGCAGCCGCGTAACCGCGTCAATCAGGACCATCGCCGGCAGCTCGCCACCGGA
Organism: Pseudomonas triticifolii; assembly: GCF_014358015.1. Lineage (GTDB taxonomy): Bacteria > Pseudomonadota > Gammaproteobacteria > Pseudomonadales > Pseudomonadaceae > Aquipseudomonas > Aquipseudomonas triticifolii. Next base: position 252,712 of record NZ_JACONV010000002.1, read on the forward strand.
AAGAACATAGTCACCAATCGACCACTCTTCATCGACATGAGCCTCAATAAAGCGCTCGTCAATGCCTTCATAACGACCGGCGATGAGGATAATCGCGTCCTCCTGCGCCAGCTCGCGTACCGCAGACTGATCCAGCTTGCGGCCTTGTGGCGACAGGTAGATCACCTTCGCCGCATCCCCCGCCGCTTGCCTGGCCTGAACCAGAGCATCTTCAAGGGGCTTGATCTTCATCACCATGCCCGGACCACCGCCAAATGGGCGATCATCCACAGTGTGATGGCGATCAGTGGTGTAATCCCGCGGATTCCAACAAGTGAGCTGCAACAGCCCTTGTTTCACCGCACGGCTGGTAATGCCGTATTCGCTGATGGCGGAAAACATCTCGGGAAACAGACTGATGACTTCTATGCGTAGGCTAGCCATGGCACTCAGAAGTCCGCATCCCAATCCACCTTCATCTCGCCAGCATCCAGGTTAACTGCCAACACGCATTGCTCTGTATAAGGCAACAAGCGTTCACGATCATCCAGGCTGCCTGCGCAGGGCTTTACAACCATTACATCGTTCGAACCGGTTTCGAGCAGGTGATCGATTTTCCCGAGCAATTTCTCGTGTTGATCAATGACCTTGAGGCCTTCAAGCTGGTACCAGTAGTACTCGCCATCGTCCAGATCAGGGAACAGGTTGCGCGGCACGCAGATTTCGTAACCGGACAGAAGACGTGCTTCTTCACGATCATCGAGATCTTTGAGCTTTGCGACCAGAAACTTGCTCTGCAAGCGTCCGCTGACCAGCTCAACCTGCTTCTCAACGCTGCCTTCGCGCCGAAGCGTCCAGGTTTTGTAGTCCAACAGGTTTCCAATCGGATCAGTAAAGGAAAAGACCTTCACTTCGCCGCGAACGCCATGAACTGAGTAAATCTTGCCAATGACGATCAGATCGTCGGCAGGTGCAGGCGTCGCGTTCATAAGACTCAGGCCGCAGCCTTTGCCTTGTTGTGCTCTTTGAGCAGCTGTGCAACGCGCTCAGAAGTTTGTGCACCCACGCTCAACCAGTAGTTGACGCGTTCTTCGTTAACGGACAAACGGATTTCCTGACCACGGGCAACCGGGTTGAAGAAACCTACTTGTTCCTTGTGGGAACCGTCACGAGCGTTGCGGCTGTCGGTAACGGTCAAGTGGTAAAACGGGCGCTTTTTGGAGCCGCCAAGGGCAAGACGGATGGTTAGCATTGAACATCGTTCCTGTAGTCGGTGCTGCAAATCTAAGATGCACAGCGGGCATAGGTGCCCGAAAGGCCGCATATTCTAAGGAATATCCCGACTTTTGCAAATGTCTTTTTCCGGTGCCTATCGGCGTGCCGTCCAGATTTGCCAGAGCGCTGTCGGTATGACAGCAGGTAGAAGCCCGCACAACGCGGGCTGAGCGGGGGTCACCCCCCATGCGGGACGCGCGCAAGACACTCCGCGCGCGACACAATCACATCTTTGGCATGCCGCCGCCGGGGAACATTCCACCCATGCCGCGCATCATTTTTGCCATTCCGCCCTTGGCGGAGAATTTTTTCATCATCTTCTGCATCTGCTTGTGCTGCTTGATCAGACGCCCGATGTCCTGAACCTGAGTGCCAGAGCCCATCGAAATGCGGCGCTTGCGCGAGCCGCTGATCAGATCAGGATCACGACGCTCGGCCGGGGTCATCGAGTTGATGATGGCTTCCATCTGCTTGAACTGCTTCTCGGCTGCGCCCTGAGCGTTGCCCATCTGAGAGAGATTCACGCCACCGATGCTTGGCAGTTTGTCCATCAGGCCGCCAAGGCCGCCCATGTTCTTCATCTGTTGCAGTTGATCGCGGAAGTCTTCGAGGTCGAAGCCCTTGCCCTTCTTCAGCTTCTTGGCCAGTTTGTCGGCCTTGTCCTTGTCGAGGGTCTGTTCGGCCTGCTCGATCAGGCTGAGCACATCGCCCATGCCCAGGATGCGCGAGGCAATACGGTCCGGGTGGAACGGCTCGAGCGCGTCGCTCTTTTCACCCATACCGATGAACTTGATCGGCTTGCCGGTAATCGCCCGCACCGACAATGCAGCACCGCCACGCGCATCACCGTCGACCTTGGTCAGGATCACGCCGGTCAGCGGCAGCGCATCACCGAAGGCCTTGGCGGTGTTGGCGGCATCCTGGCCGGTCATGGCGTCGACGACGAACAGCGTCTCTGCCGGCTTGACTGCGGCGTGCAAGGACTGGATCTCGCCCATCATCTCGGCGTCGATGTGCAGACGGCCGGCGGTGTCGACAATCACGACATCAATGAACTTGAGCTTCGCTTCTTTAATAGCAGCCTGAGCGATGTCCACAGGCTTCTGGCTGATGTCGGACGCGAAGAACGTGACGCCGATGTCGTTGGCCAGCGTTTCCAGCTGCTTGATGGCAGCGGGACGATACACGTCGACCGACACCACCATCACGGTTTTCTTCTTTCGCTCTTTGAGAAAGCGCGCCAGCTTGCCTGCGGTGGTGGTCTTGCCCGCACCCTGCAGGCCAGCCATCAGCACGACGGCCGGTGGCGTGACGTTAAGCACCAGGTCTTCGTTGGCAGCGCCCATCAGGCTTTCGAGTTCGGCCTGAACGATCTTCACGAACGCCTGGCCCGGCGTCAGGCTGCGCGACACTTCGGTGCCGACTGCACGTTCCTTGACGTTGTTGACGAAGTCCTTCACCACAGGCAAAGCGACGTCGGCCTCGAGCAAAGCCATACGCACTTCGCGCAAGGTATCTTTGATGTTGTCCTCGTTCAGCTTGGCTTTGCCAGTTACGTGGCGAAGCGTCTGCGAGAGGCGGTCTGTCAGATTTTCAAACATGCGCGATCCTTTCAGGCTCTCGTCGAACCCCGGTTGATGCGGCCCGGCCCGTGATGCAGAAATGGCGCTCGGCGAGCCTGCGGCTTGAGCAGGTGGCGGATTATAGCGAAGACTCCGCTGCACGGACACCACGCAGACTGCTTCTGTGGTCTTTCGTGATTTGTGGGTTCTATGCCAAACTCAGCGTCTTTCCAGGCCCGTCCCTCAGGATCTATGTCCCCTTTGCCACCCAGCCTGCTTCCCAGCCTCGCCGCCGCCAGTCTTTACGCCGCGGCGACCGCCTATCAAGGCCTTCGCCTGAGCCAGACCACAAGGCCCGACAAGCGGCTGCTTTGCCTGCTTGGCACACTGGCCGTCATCGCTCACGCCATCGGTCTTTTCTCGCAACTGGCGCGCCCCGTAGGCCTTGGCCTGGATTTTTTCAATTCGGCCAGCCTGATTGCAGTGTCGGTCATCGCCGTGACCTTGATCGCCACGGCGCGCATTCCGGTTGAAAACCTTCTCGTCCTGCTGTTTCCGCTGGGCATGATCACCGCCCTGCTGGCGCAATTTGCGCCCAGCGGCACTGTTCAACCGATCGAAGAAGAACCCGGCATCCTGAGCCATATCCTGCTGTCACTGCTGGCCTACGGCATGTTCACCATTGCCGTGTTCCAGTCGTTGCTGCTGCTGGTCCAGGACCATCAGCTCAAGCACAAGCACCCGCTGGGCCTGATCAAGAACTTTCCGCCGCTGCAGACCATGGAGAGCCTGCTGTTCGGCTTCCTGTGGGCGGGCTGGACCCTGCTGTCACTGTCGCTGATCTCGGGCTGGCTGTTCGTCGAGAATCTGTTTGCCCAGCACCTGGTTCACAAAACCCTGTTGGCCTGCCTGGCTTGGATAGTGTTCAGCGTTCTGCTGTGGGGCCGTAACCGCCTCGGCTGGCGTGGACACAAGGCTATTCGCTGGACGCTGGGCGGTTTCTGCCTGCTGATGCTGGCTTATTTCGGCAGCAAGCTGGTACGCGAATTCATTCTGCACATCTGACGGGCGACGATCATGGATAACCTGCCCATCGGCCCGCTGCTTGGCGTGCTGGCGCTATTGATACTCTGGTCCGGCCTGTTCACTGCTGTGGAAACCGCACACCAGCAACTCAAGATGCTGCGTGCAGGCAGCCGCCCCGGCGGTGCGGAATTTCCCGAACTGGCGTTCAATCTCAACAGCCTTATCCTCAGCAACACGCTGACCAAAGCGCTGATCACCGTCATCGCGACCCTGATTGCAGCCGACTACTGGTTCTACAACGGTCCGACTATTGCGTGGCTAAGCACGGCTGGCGTGATGCTGGTGTTCGCCGAATACATGCCGCGCCGCCTGGCGAACCGTTATCCTGTTTCAACGCTGCTGCTGGGCAACGGCCTGCTGCGCATTCCGATGAAACTCCTCTGGCCAGCGACGTACGTGTTCAACGTGATCGCCAAAACCCTGCTGCGCCCGCTTCTGAAGGGCAACGTGCAGGATCCTGGCCGGGAATTCGACGAGGAAGCGCAAAAGTCCGTTCATCACGATGGAGTTCACGAACATTATCCGCGGGCTAACGTGTTGTCGGGTGTCCAGGCGCTGGACAGCATTACGGTCAATGACATCCTCATCCCCCGCAGCGAGGTCGATGGCGTCAACCTTGATGACGCCATCGAGCTGATCATCGAGCGGCTGATCATTTCGCGCCATACGCGTCTGCCAGTGTTTCACAACGATATCAATCAGGTGCAGGGCGTGATCAACACGCGCGACATCAGCCACCTGCTGCCCAAGGGCACTCTGACCAAGGAGCAATTGCTGGCGGTCTGCTATGAGCCGTATTTCGTTCCTGAAAGCACGCCACTGCAACTGCAACTGCTCAACTTCCACAAACAGCAGCGTCGTCTTGGCGTGGTGGTCGATGAGTACGGCGAAGTGCTGGGGATTGTCACGCTGGAAGACATCCTCGAAGAAATCGTGGGCGAATTCGAAAACGAGCAGGCACTGGACAACCCGCACATCAAACGCCAGGAAGATGGGCGGCTTGAAGTGGAAGGCGCGGCTTCCATACGCGACCTGAACAAAAGCCTGGGCTGGCACTTGCCGTCGGACGGCCCGAAAACTCTGAACGGGCTGGTGACCGAAGCGCTTGAAACCATCCCCGACGCCCCGGTCTGCCTGAAGATAGGTCCGTACCGGCTGGAAATTCTTGAAACCGAGGACAACCGCGTCAAACGGGTTGCCATGTGGCAGAACGCGCCCAGCAGGGTTTTCAAGTAGCCATCAACGGCCAGCGGCTCTGTAAGCACTTGTTTCAGAGCCAGCCTGCTTCCTATAATCGCTTCGCTTATCCAAGCCCGGCTTTCGTTGTGCTACCCGCACAGGACGCGAACACCCGGTAGCCTGATCGCCCCACGCCTTATCTGGCTCGCGCTCCATCCACGAGCGTCGCCACGCCCTTGCCCAACCGGGCTGCGCTGCTCAGCGCTGCGCCAACATGACACGACTATCACAATAATGAATGCTTGCTGGCGTGCATCCACGCACCGACAGACAAGCCGACCGTCAGGGATAACCGCATGACCAGCACCTCAACCGCTCATGAAGACGACACTGTCGCAACGCCACCCGTGAACTCTGCGACTCGCGTTGCGACGGCCAGCTTCATTGGCACTGCCATCGAGTTTTACGATTTCTACGTATACGCCACCGCCGCTGCCCTGGTGATTGGTCCGGTGTTCTTTCCGCAGACGTCCGGCACTGCACAGATGCTGTCGTCGTTTCTGACTTTCGGCATCGCCTTTCTCGCACGCCCGCTGGGCTCGGCGCTGTTTGGCCATTTCGGTGACCGTATCGGCCGCAAGTCGACGCTGGTCGCCTCGCTCTTGCTGATGGGCATCTGTACCACCTTGATTGGCGTGCTTCCCGGCTACGCAACCATCGGCGCCTGGGCTCCGATCCTGTTGTGCGTACTGCGCTTCGGCCAGGGGTTGGGCCTGGGTGGTGAATGGGGCGGAGCCGCGTTGCTGGCGACGGAAAACGCGCCCAAGGGCAAGCGCGCCTGGTTCGGCATGTTCCCGCAACTGGGGCCCTCCATCGGCTTCCTGGCCGCCAACGGCCTGTTCCTGACGCTGGCCATGACACTGAGCGACGAACAGTTCCGCGCATGGGGCTGGCGGATTCCGTTTCTGCTCAGCGCCTTGCTGGTCATGGTCGGGCTGTACGTGCGCCTGAAGCTGGAAGAAACACCGGTCTTTGCCCAGGCCATGGCGCGTCATGAGCGGGTCAGGATGCCGATTGTCGAGACCTTCCGCGATCACTGGAAGCCCATGCTGCTGGGCGCCGCCTCGATGGTGGTGTGCTATGCGCTGTTTTACATCTCGACGGTTTTTTCACTGAGCTACGGCGTTTCAACACTGGGCTACACCCGGGAAACCTTCCTGGGCCTGTTGTGCTTTGCGGTGCTGTTCATGGCGGCTGCCACGCCGCTCGCGGCGTTGGCGAGCGACCGTTATGGACGCAAACCGGTCCTGCTGATCGGTGGCGTACTGGCAATTTTGTCAGGTTTTGCGATGGAACCGTTGCTGACCCACGGCACCACATGGGGCGTGGCGTTGTTCCTGTGCATCGAGCTGTTCCTGATGGGCGTGACCTTTGCACCGATGGGTGCGCTGCTGCCTGAACTGTTTCCGACGCAAGTGCGTTACACAGGCGCGTCGGCGGCCTACAACCTGGGCGGAATCGTCGGGGCTTCGGTTGCACCCTTCTTCGCACAGAAACTGGTGGCGATGGGCGGACTGAGCTGGGTGGGCGGGTATGTGTCGGCAGCAGCGCTGATCAGCGTGCTGGCGGTGCTGTGCCTGAAAGAGACACGCAATGAGGACTTGAACCGGGTGGGTTGAACACATCCACAATTAACCCTGATCGTGCCCATGGGCACGATCAGGGACAATTTTACAGCTCGACCTTGACCGCCTGCGAAGCGCGAGTGGCCTTGGCGCGAGCGGCTTCGATGGACTCGTCACGTGCCAGGGCTACGCCCATGCGGCGCTGGCCATTGACTTCCGGCTTGCCGAACAGACGCAAGGCAGTGTCCGGCTCGGCCAGTGCGGCACCCAGGTTGGAAAACGCGGTTTGCGTCGACTGACCCTCAACCAGAATCACTGCCGAAGCGGACGGACCGAACTGACGGATCAGCGGAACCGGCAGGCCAAGAATGGCGCGTGCGTGCAACGCGAACTGCGACAGGTCCTGGGAAATCAGTGTGACCAAGCCCGTGTCATGCGGACGCGGCGAGACTTCGCTGAACCATACCTGATCACCCTTGATGAATAGCTCGACACCGAAGATGCCGCGACCGCCCAGCGCCTCGGTCACGGCCTTGGCCACACGCTCGGACTCTGCCAGCGCTGCCGGGCTCATGGCCTGTGGCTGCCAGGATTCCTGGTAGTCGCCTTTTTCCTGACGATGACCGACCGGTGCGCAGAACGTGGTGCCGCCCACATGGCGCACGGTCAGCAGGGTGATTTCGTAATCGAAGTCGATGAAGCCTTCGACGATAACCCGACCTTTACCGGCACGGCCACCTTCTTGAGCGTAATCCCAGGCCTTCTGTACGTCGTCAGTGCTTTTAAGCAGGCTCTGGCCCTTGCCAGACGAACTCATGACCGGCTTGACCACACACGGGAAGCCCAGGTCCTCGACGGCCTTGCTGTAAGCCTCGAAGGTGTCGGCAAAGTGGTAAGGCGAAGTCGGCAGCTTCAGCTCTTCAGCGGCCAGGCGACGGATGCCTTCGCGGTTCATGGTCAACTGGGCGGCGCGCGCAGTCGGGATGACGGTGAAACCTTCCGCTTCCAGCTCCACCAGGGTGGCGGTGGCGATGGCTTCGATTTCCGGAACGATGAAATGCGGCTTCTCGGCCTCGATCACGGCGCGCAGTGCAGCGCCGTCGAGCATGTTGACCACGTGACTGCGATGAGCCACCTGCATGGCTGGGGCGTTCGCATAGCGATCGACCGCAATCACTTCGACGCCCAGGCGTTGCAGCTCGATCACGACTTCCTTGCCCAGTTCGCCGCTGCCGCAAAACAGTACGCGCGTCGCAGTAGGCGACAGTGGAGTTCCGATTTGAGTCATCTCAGGTCCTCGTGGAGCAGATATCGAGGGCAGCCCGCCGTGTGCGAGCGACCGCTGTGGAGAAAGGCGCGCAATTTACCACGAAGCCCCGGCAAATGGGGGCTCAACCCGGACAAGCGTTGTTGCGTGCCCGCCAGGCCATGATCATCCAGACGGCCGTCACGCCAGCGAACTTGGAGAGCAACGCGGTCAGTACCACCGGCGCTGTCAGGGCATCAATCATGCCGAAGAAGATGAAGGTGTCCAGCGGAATACTCAGCGCCGAGCTGATCCACAAACGATCACGCAACGGACGTCTGGTGATGCTGAATACCAGCCAGTCTATGCACTCGGACACTGCGAACGCCGTGGCGCTGGCCAGGGCAATGGTTGGATCACTGGTGATGTACGACAGCACCAGCGCGGCCAGCATGGCGAGAATCGCGCCATGGCCGAAACGGATCTGCACCATATCGCGCAACACAAAGACCAACCCTCCCCAGGCCGACCAGATGATGTCCAGGTGCGGCGCGCTGGAAAATGCGAAGTTGATCAGCACAACGCTGCCGATATAAGCGATCAGAAAAAGCATGGCGGTACTGCTGCCTGAAAAAAAGGGGGCCAATGGTAGCAGCCGGGAAAGCAGGAGGGTTTAAGGATATTCGTTAAAAACCATCGCCAGGGCTCAGCCCTTGCCACCCACCGTCCACATCATCCCGCTGGCCCTGGCCCGGTCATCGCACAGACCAAGCACGACACGACGCTCGTCATTGCTCATGCGGCTCCAGCGGGTGATTTCGCTCACGGTGCGCTGGCAACCGGTGCAGACATCGTCCTCATCCAGTGCGCAAATGCTGACACAGGGTGAACGGACCGGCTTTTCGATAATCGATTCAGTGCTCATCACTCTTCCTGCACGGCCAGGTCGCGGGCGTAGCGCTGGGCGTTGTGTACGTAATGGGCGGCGCTGGCTTCGAGCATTTTCTTCTGCACATCGGTGAGTTCGCGGACGACCTTGCCCGGAGAACCCATCACCAGCGAGCCATCAGGGATGACCTTGCCCTCGCCGATCAGCGAATTGGCGCCAATGATGCAGTATTTCCCGATCTTCGCCCCGTTGAGAATGACCGCGTTGATCCCGATCAGGCTGAAATCGTCGACGCTGCAGCCATGCAACATCGCGTTGTGGCCGATGGTCACGCCTTTGCCGATATTCAGCGGCGAACCCATGTCGGTGTGCATGACTGTGCCGTCCTGCACGTTGCTGTTCTCGCCAATATGAATCAGCTCGTTATCGCCGCGCAATACGGCGTTAAACCAGACGCTGGCACCCGCCTCCAGCCTGACCTTGCCGATCAATACCGCATTGGGCGCAACCCAACTGTGCGGGTCGGTCTGGACGCGGGATTCTCCCAGTCGGTATTTCATGCAGTTTCCTCAGGCTGGCCATGCTCATGGGCATGACTCTTTATTGATGACACAGCGTTCAGGTGGTGGAGCGTTCGGGCGGGTGATGCAGGCTGATCTTCGTCCCGTACATCACATTGACCAGCTCGACGATCATGATCGCCGTCAGCCCCCAGATCTTGTACTCGCCATAGCGATAGCTGGGGACGTACCAACTGCGACCTTCGTAATCGATGCGATGCGTGTGTTCGCGGGTGTCCTGACTAAAGAACTCCAGCGGCACACTGAATACAGCAGCGATCTCGCCATCGTTAGGCCGATACTCGACGAAATCGGGAACCACACCCACGTAAGGGGTCACTTTGATACCGTGCTTGGAAATCAGCGGGCTCAAGGGGCCGACGATTTCAACAAGACCAGGCGGCAGGCCGATTTCTTCCTCGGCCTCACGCAATGCGGTGAAAATCAGGTCGGGATCCCCGGGGTCGCGGTGCCCACCGGGAAACGCGACTTCGCCACCATGAGTGGAAAGCCCGCTGGCACGCAGGGTCAGGATCAACTCAGGTTCGTCACTGCGCGTGACAGGCACCAGCACCGCAGCCTCGGGAAAGCGTCGATCCGTCTCGAGGGCGTCTGGTGTGTGACTGACTACACGGCGAAGTAGCTCATCCAGCATGGGAAATCTCGATCTGTTGCCTGTCTGGCATCATGCACCAAAGCAGCCAAGTGCCCAACCCCTTGTAGGACAAGTCGTGTGACATGGACGCTTGCTCATGGACGGCGGGACGGGCCAAGATAGCGCCTGCATCCACTATCGACTGACACCATGAATTTTTGCAGCCAGTGCGGCAAACCCGTTATTCAGCGCATCCCCGAAGGCGACAGCCGTCTGCGCTATGTCTGCGAACACTGCCAGACCATCCATTATCAAAACCCGAACATCGTCGCCGGCTGCCTGGCTACGCTGGGCGATAAAGTGCTGTTGTGCCGTCGCGCCATCGAGCCGCGCCTGGGTTTCTGGACGCTGCCCGCCGGTTTCATGGAGAACGGCGAGACGATCGAACAGGCCGCCCGGCGCGAAACCGTCGAGGAAGCCTGCGCGACGCTGAGCGAACTGGCTCTTTACGCAATCATCGATGTGCCGCATATCAATCAGGTGCACGTGTTCTATCGCGGCGAAATGGCCACCGAAGACTTCGCGGCCGGTGTCGAGAGCCTCGAAGTGCAATTATTCGAAGAAGCCGACATTCCATGGCAAGACCTGGCTTTCCTGACGGTCAGGCGTACCCTAGAATGCTTCTTCGCGGATCGGCGTCGGCAGGCTTACCCGGTTCATACCAGTGCCCTTCCCCCATCGCGCCCGATACATACCTCTTAATTCAAGTACGCACAGTCAGGATCGGCTTGCTCACGAGTCGTCAGGGAAATGGTAATGCGCTGGTTGCTCGCTTTCGTTTGTATCATGTTCGTCCCGTTGTCACAGGCTGCGTTCACCCAGACCATCGTGCCCAAGGGCAGCGAACAGAAGATCATCAACAACAAGGTCATCAATACCGAGCCTATTGCCGGCAAGAAGATCGACAAGGTGCTGGTGCTCAAATCAGTACGGCAGTTGCAGTTGATCAGTGGCGGCGAGGCGCTCAAGACCTACCGTATTTCTCTGGGCAAGAACCCCAAGGGCACCAAGCTTCAGGAAGGCGACCAACGTACCCCGGAAGGCTTCTACTGGCTCGACTGGCGCCAGCCAAGCGGCAATTACAATCTGTCGATGCACATTTCCTACCCGAATATCGCGGACTCGGCACGTGCGCGTCGCGAAGGGGTTAAGCCGGGCAGCATGATCATGATTCATGGCACGCCCGTGGACGAAGAGTACCCTGAATGGTACTTCCATACCCTGGACTGGACCAACGGCTGTATCGCGCTGAAGAACAACGACATGCGCGAGATATGGGATCTGGTGAAAGACGGGACAATGATCGAGATACGGCCTTAGCCTGACCGCTGAATGCGCATTTCGTTGGCGTGCGCCTGTTTACGAACAAGCCGACACAATGGCCGAAGATGCAGCGCGTTTATTACGATAAGCGCGAGAACGATGTGGCAATGACCTAGAAGTCTTCCAGTCGCCACACTTCATAAGCCGGCGTTTCATAGGGATGGCTTTGCTTGAGCGCCACCACCACCTGCTGAATCAGCTCGTCAGCCACGACCAGCTCGACCTTCCACTCTTCCACCTGCTCGACCACACCGCCCTGCCCGATAAATGGCTGACTGCCATCCAGCGGGCGGAACTGACCGTGGCCAAGCACTTGCCAGCAGCATCGGTCGTAAGCACCGATTCGCCCTGCACCAGCAGCGAATATGGCGCTCTTGACCTCGTCCACATGACTCGGCGGAACAAAGAAGGCGAGCTTGTACATGTGCTGGCCTGCCCGGCTTAGTTCACCCAGACGCGGGCGTTGCGGAACATGCGCATCCAGGCGCCGTCTTCGTTCCAGTCTTCTGGACGCCACGAGTTCTGCACAGCACGGAATACGCGCTCAGGGTGCGGCATCATGATGGTGACGCGACCGTCCAGAGTGGTGAGACCGCCAATACCGCGCGGCGAGCCGTTCGGGTTGGCCGGGTAGGCCTCGGTGGTCTTGCCGTGGTTGTCCACGAAACGCAGGGCCACAGTCCCGGACACATCGGCTTCCAGCAGCGCATCGGCATTGCGGAACTCTGCGTGACCTTCGCCGTGAGCAATAGCGATCGGCATGCGCGAACCGGCCATACCCTGCAGGAAGATCGACGGCGACTCCTGAATCTGCACCATTGCAACGCGAGCTTCGAACTGCTCGGAGCGGTTACGCACGAAGTGTGGCCAGAACTCGCTGCCCGGAATCAGCTCGTGCAGGTTGGACAACATCTGGCAACCGTTGCACACACCCAGCGTGAAGCTGTCAGTACGCTCAAAGAAGCCCTGGAACGCGTCGCGTGCGCGGCTGTTGAACAGCGCCGACTTGGCCCAGCCCTCACCGGCACCCAGCACGTCGCCGTAGGAGAAACCGCCGCAGGCAACCATGCCCTTGAAGTCGTTCAGATCGACACGACCAGCCAGAATGTCGCTCATGTGCACGTCGATGGCATTGAAGCCTGCGCGGTCAAACGCCGCCGCCATTTCGACCTGCCCGTTGACGCCCTGCTCACGCAGTACGGCAACCTGAGGACGCACACCCGTCTTGATGTAAGGCGCGGCGATGTCATCGTTGACGTCGAAGCCCAGCTTGACGGTGAGGCCGGGATTGTCTTCTTCCAGCAGTGCGTCGAATTCCTGATCGGCGCATGCGGCGTTGTCACGCAGACGCTGGATCTGATAACTGGTCTCGGCCCATTGACGCTGCAGCAGACGACGTTGGCCGCTGAAGACCGGCTCACCAGCGTAGCTGATGACCACTTCGTCGTTATTCACCGGCTGACCGATGACCGACACGCAGTCTGCCAGACCGGCAGCACTGAACTGAGCCAGCACCAGCGGCGTGGCGTCCTGACGAACCTGGATGACCGCACCCAGTTCTTCGTTGAAGAGAATCTCGTTCAGCTCGGCGGCATTGTCTGCCAGACCGTCGAGGTGCAGTCTCAGACCACAATGGCCGGCAAAAGCCATTTCCAGCGCACTGACCAGCAGACCACCGTCGGAACGGTCGTGATAAGACAGAATATGGCCATCGGCATTGAGCCCCTGAACCACAGCGAAGAACGCCTTGAGGTCTTCAGCGTCATCGACGTCTGGTGCCAGGCGGCCCAGCTTGCCGTGAGTCTGGGCAAGAATGGACGCGCCCATACGGTTCTGGCCACGGCCCAGATCGATCAGGATCAGGTCAGTGATGCCCTTGTCCATACGCAGCTCTGGCGTCAGGGTCTTGCGAATATCAACCACAGGCGCGAAGCCGGTCACGATCAGCGACAGCGGCGAGGTCACGCTCTTCTCTTCGCTGTCATCGCTCCAGCGGGTCTTCATGGACATCGAGTCCTTACCCACCGGAATGGTCAGGCCCAGCTCAGGGCACAGCTCCATACCGACCGCTTTCACAGTGTCGTACAGACGCGCGTCTTCACCTGGGTGGCCAGCGGCCGACATCCAGTTGGCCGACAGTTTGATGTCGGACAGCTTTTCGATGCGCGAGGCGGCAATGTTGGTCAGGGTTTCGCCAATGGCCATGCGGCCCGATGCAGGCGCATCCAGCAGCGCCAGCGGAGTCCGCTCACCCATGGCCATGGCTTCGCCCGTGTTGACGTCGAAGCTGGTGGCGGTCACCGCACAGTCGGCGACAGGAACCTGCCACGGACCTACCATCTGATCGCGTGCCACAAGACCTGTAATGCTGCGGTCGCCAATGGTGATCAAAAAGCTCTTGCTGGCAACGGCCGGGTGACGCAGAACGCGCTGTACGCTCTCTTCGAGGTCCAGCGTGCTCGGGTCGAAATCATCGCCCATCTCCGCTTCACGCTCGACCGAACGGTGCATGCGTGGCGCCTTGCCCAGCAACACTTCCAGCGGCATGTCCACCGGATTGTTGCCGAAATGGCTGTCGGTCACGGTCAGCTGTGGCTCGGCAGTCGCCTCGCCCACGACAGCGAACGGGCAGCGCTCGCGCTCACAGATTGCCTTGAAGCGGTCGAAGTCTTCGACGCCCACGGCCAGCACGTAACGCTCCTGGGATTCGTTGCTCCAGATTTCCAGCGGGGCCATGCCTGGCTCGTCGTTGGGCACGTTGCGCAGTTCGAAACGACCGCCACGACCGCCGTCGTTGACCAGCTCAGGGAACGCATTCGACAGACCACCGGCACCCACGTCGTGGATGAAGCTGATCGGGTTACGGTCGCCCAGCTGCCAGCAACGGTCGATGACTTCCTGGCAGCGACGCTCCATTTCAGGGTTTTCACGCTGAACCGAAGCGAAGTCCAGGTCCGCAGAGCTGGTGCCGGTTGCCATGGAAGAGGCTGCACCGCCGCCCAGGCCGATCAGCATGGCCGGACCGCCGAGCACGATCAGCTTGGAACCGACAGTAATCTCGCCCTTCTGGACGTGATCTTCGCGAATGTTGCCCATGCCTCCAGCCAGCATGATCGGCTTGTGGTAACCGCGAACTTCATCGCCATGCGGTGTGGTGATCGACTGCTCGAACGTACGGAAGTAACCGGTCAGGGCCGGACGACCGAATTCGTTGTTGAAGGCCGCGCCACCCAGCGGGCCTTCAATCATGATGTCCAGCGCGGTCACGATACGATCAGGCTTGCCGTAGGGCACTTCCCACGGTTGCACGAAGCCAGGAATCTGCAGGTTGGAAACGGTGAAACCGGTCAGGCCAGCCTTTGGCTTGGCGCCGCGACCGGTTGCGCCTTCGTCGCGAATCTCGCCACCGGAACCGGTCGATGCGCCAGGAAACGGAGCAATCGCCGTCGGGTGGTTGTGCGTCTCGACCTTCATCAGAATATGCACCGGCTCCTGCACCGCGCCGTACTGGCGGGTTTCGGGATCCGGGAAGAAGCGACCGGCGACATTGCCGACGATCACCGAAGCGTTGTCCTTATAAGCAGACAGAACGCCTTCACTGTGCATCTGATAGGTGTTCTTGATCATGCCGAACAGGCTTTTTTCCTGGCTCTGGCCATCGATATCCCAACTGGCGTTGAAAATCTTGTGGCGGCAATGCTCGGAGTTGGCCTGGGCAAACATCATCAGTTCGATGTCGTGCGGGTTGCGACCCAACCCGTTGAAGCTGGTGACCAGATAGTCGATCTCGTCTTCGGCCAGGGCCAGACCCAGTTCGACGTTGGCCTTCTCCAGGGCAGCGCGACCGCCGCCCAGGATATCAATGGCCGTCAATGGCTTTGGCTGAGCGTGGCTGAACAGGCCAGCGGCCTGTTCGTGGTCGCCCAGCACCAGTTGGGTCATGCGGTCGTGCAGGCTGTCGGCGATGGCCTGAGCATCGGCTTCACTGAACTGGCCTTCTACATAGAAGGCAATCCCGCGCTCGATGCGCTGAATCTTGGCCAGCCCGCAGTTGCGAGCGATGTCGCTGGCCTTGCTCGACCACGGCGAAATAGTGCCAAACCGCGGCAATACCAGAAACAGACGGCCGCTCGGCTCTTGAACCGGCACACTGGGGCCGTATTTCAGGAGACGGTCGAGAACCTGCTGTTCTTCGCTGGACAGAGCGTCAGAGACGTCGGCGAAGTGGGCGAATTCAGCGTACAAGCCACTGACAGCTGAAACTTTTTGTTTCAGTTGTTCTAGTAATTTGCTGTGGCGGAAGGCAGAAAGGGCAGGAGCACCGCGCAGGATCAACATCTTCGGGACAGCCTCGGGAAGGGGGTGTGCTTTGAGGCCGCACATTCTAGCCTAAAGTAGGTCGTTGATCACCCAAAACGGCAGCATTGCATGCGCCCGAATGTCGCCTCTCTCGGAAAGCGAGACAAATGCCACTAAAACGCCTTCGCTTATCAGACGCAAACGCTACTGTCGAGATATGGCGCCCGGTGCGCTTTGCGTATACTGCACCGATGTTCTTCAGACCAGATTTCCGCACTCGTTGCGCCAGATGGCTCATCGCAACCGGACTCTTCCTGATGCTCAGCGCCTGTGTGGATAAACCCAACACACTGGAGCGAGTCAAGGAGGACGGCGTACTGCGCGTGGTCACCCGCAACAGCCCGGCCACCTACTTCCAGGATCGCAACGGCGAAACCGGCTTCGAATACGAGTTGGTCAAACGATTTGCCGAGGATCTGGGCGTCAAGCTGGAGATCGAAACCGCCGACAATCTTGACGACCTTTTCGACCAGATGAACAAGCCGGGAGGCCCGGTACTGGGTGCCGCTGGTCTGATAGACACCGAAAAACGCAGGCAGCAGGCGCGCTTCTCGCACGCCTATCTGGAAGTCACCCCACAGGTGGTTTACCGCAACGGCCAGTCACGCCCTACCGACGCGGCCGATCTGGTGGGTAAACGCATTGTTGTGCTCAAAGGCAGCAGCCACGCCGAACAGCTCGCAGCGCTAAAGGTGCAGAATCCCGGCATTGAATACGAAGAATCCGACGCCGTCGAAGTCGTCGACCTGCTGCGCATGGTCGATGAAGGCCAGATTGACCTGACGCTGGTGGACTCCAACGAGCTGGCGATGAACCAGGTGTACTTCCAGAACGTACGCGTGGCCTTCGACCTGGGCGAGGCCCGTGAACAGCGTTGGGCGGTCGGGCCGGGCGAAGACAACAGCCTGCTCAACGAAATAAATGCGTATCTGGACAAGGTCGAGAAGAACGGCACGCTACAACGTCTGAAAGACCGCTACTACGGCCACGTCGATGTACTCGGCTATGTCGGTGCCTACACCTTCGCCCAGCACCTGCAGGAGCGTCTGCCCAAGTACGAGAAGCACTTCCAGACCTCGGCCAAGAAAGAACAGGTCGATTGGCGCCTGCTGGCCGCCATCGGTTATCAGGAGTCGATGTGGCAGCCGACCGTGACCTCCAAGACCGGCGTGCGCGGCCTGATGATGCTGACCCAGAACACGGCGCAGGCGATGGGCGTCACTAACCGGCTGGACGCGAGACAAAGCATCCAGGGCGGCGCCAAGTATTTTGCCTACGTAAAGGATCAACTGGACGAGAAGATAGAAGAGCCAGATCGCACATGGCTTGCTCTTGCGTCCTACAACGTTGGCGGCGGTCATCTTGAAGACGCACGCAAACTGGCTGAAAACGAGGGCCTGAATCCCAATAAATGGCTCGACGTGAAAAAAATGCTGCCGCGCCTCTCGCAGAAGAAGTGGTACAGCAAGACACGTTACGGGTACGCCCGAGGCGGCGAGCCGGTGCATTTCGTTGCCAACATCCGCCGCTATTACGACATTCTGACCTGGGTCACGCAGCCGCAGCTCGAAGGCAATCAGGTGGCTGAAGGCAATCTGCACGTACCCGGCGTGGATAAGACCAAGCCAGCTTCCGACTCGACGCCCCAGCCTGCCGCCAGCGATGACAAAAGCGCGCTTTAACCCTCGCCCTTTACCTTTCCCGCAGCATCTTTCGCAGCACGCCGCATCCTGAAGAACTCACTCAACATCGCCCCGCACTCTTCCCCCAAAACACCGCCCTCGTACAGAACGCGATGGTTGAGAAAGCCCTGCGTGAAGAACTGCCCCTGGCTTTGCACTATCCCGGCCTTGGGCTCAAGCGCCCCGTAGACCACGCGCGCGACCCGCGAGTGAACGATCAGCCCCGCACACATACTGCACGGCTCAAGCGTCACGTAGAGCGTACTGCCGGGCAGACGATAGTTGTCCACGGCTCTGGCAGCCTCACGGATGGCGACCATTTCGGCGTGCGCACTCGGGTCGCTGCCACTGATCGGACA
Source organism: Pseudomonas triticifolii (assembly GCF_014358015.1). Classification (GTDB taxonomy): domain Bacteria; phylum Pseudomonadota; class Gammaproteobacteria; order Pseudomonadales; family Pseudomonadaceae; genus Aquipseudomonas; species Aquipseudomonas triticifolii. Next base: position 270,491 of record NZ_JACONV010000002.1, read on the forward strand.
GTTGTAACCACGACCGATGATCTCGCCGTTCTGCACCACAACCGCACCGACCGGCACCTCGCCCAGCAGCGCACCCTGAGCCGCAAGCGCCAGTGCCTCGCGCATGAAATATTGATCATGGCTGCGGTCGATGATCTGCGGCTGCCTCATCAGGACACCTCGATTGCAGCCATGAGGCCGGTTTCCATGTGATCGATCACGTGGCAGTGAAACATCCACACACCCGGGTTATCCGCCACCAGTGCCACCCGCGCCCGTTCGTTTCTGCCCAACAGAAAGGTGTCTGTGAAGTACGGAATGATCTTGCGACGATTGGACGCGATCACCTTGAAACTCATGCCGTGCAGATGAATCGGGTGCTGGTACTGGGTCATGTTCTTCAATTCGAAGATGTAGCTCTTGCCCAGCTTGAGTTTGGCGATAGGCCGATCGGCACACGTCTTGTCGGTGATGTCCCACGCCTCGCCGTTGATCTGCCACAGGCTCGGCGGTTTGCCGTTATCGGTATTGACCGACATGGAGCCCACCCACTCGAAGTTGAAGTTGATCTTCTCGGCACTCTCCAGATCCGGCTCGGCGACCGGATTGGCTGGCAACTCGGGCGGCCACTCGCCCGGCGCATCACTGTTGGCGACCGAGCGAAAGGTGCCCAACCGAACCGGTCCGTTACGCAGGGAGATCTCCTCGCCCGCCGCCGGTGCCTTGATCGCCAGACAGATCCGCATGCCAGGCCCGAGCCAGTAGTCGTCGCCAAATGGACGCGGCGTGACCGGGTTACCATCCAGCGCATAAATCTGCGCCTCGGCGTCCGGCAGGTTGAGGCGATAGGTCACGGTGTTGTCAAGATTGAGCAGGCGCACACGGGTGATCTGTCCGGCGGGCAACTCGATGACCGCCTGTGGAATACCGTTCAACGTCGACAGCCGCCCGGCCGTGCCTTCACGGGCCGCTTCACGCAGCACACTGAACTCGGTGAATGCGCCCTCTTGGTCCACATGCCAGCTTTTCAGGCTGACGGTGCGCTCATGCTTGAAACCGGTCGGCTCGCGCTCTTCGACAATCAACGGCCCAACCAGCCCACGCCCCAGCTCCTCGCTGCTGCTGACATGCGGGTGATACCAGTAGCTACCGGCGTCCGGCACCCGGAATTTGTAATCGAAATACTCGCCCGGCTTGACCGGCAACTGCGAGACATACGGCACACCGTCCATCTCCAGCGGCAACCGAATGCCATGCCAGTGAATCGTCGTCTCGACCGGCAACTGATTGATGAACCGCAAGCGCAACCACTCCCCCTGCCGCACCCGCAACTCAGTGCCCGGCGCCGAACCACCGAACGCCCAGGCAGGCGTCCGGTGGCCGGGAACCAGCTCGACGTCCAACGGCGCGGCGATCAGCACGAAATCCGAACCGGCTTGCGACTCCTTGCGCCCCATCCAGTATCGCGAAGCCCCACCTGCGCCCAGGCCGACTACGGCAAGACCGGCGATGCCCGTGAGAATTTGGCGGCGGGTGAAGGACATAAAGCAAGAACCTCAAAACGACTGCGGGGACGCGTCCAAAGGCGGATGCGCGGGGGCGAATACGATACACCTGCATTTGGGGAAAGATAAGGGTCAACAGGCTCAGGCAGGCGCCTTGATTTTCCTGAGCCCCTCAGCGCCGCTCTCGTGGTAAGCGGACACGCCCAGATAGGCTGCAAGGCTCAAAGCCTGCTCGCGGTCCTGCCTGGCATCGTGATGGCGGGCAACCAGCAGCCTCCCGTTCTCGTAGACGATAAAGGTGCGAAAGCTGAGCACGCGCGCGAAATCGCAGCTGATAACCACCCGCTGGGGTGCCCGATACGCGCGCGGCAGACCCGCGACCACCGCGGCACCTGAAGGGTCTACCGTGAGGGAGGTGCGACGGTAGATACCCTTGGCAATCCTGTACGCCATAAGCACCACCACCAGCGCGCCGAATAACAAACCTGCCCACGCTTTATTATCGTCATCCTGAGGCGACCATGACGAACCGAGCAGCCATATCGCAATCAGTCCCAACGGGGTCTGACCTAACAGCACTGGAAAGACCAGTCGCCAGAAACTCAACTTCGGCCGCAGGACCTTATAGGCTGGCACCGGAGGCGGCAGTGGCTCTGCACTGAGGTAGGGTTCGAGTATCCGGCTTGCTTTGGCTATCAGCTCAGCATCAAGACGAGCATTCGCCGGCTCGTTTTCAACGACCAGCATGATCCCGAGATAGTGCTCCAGATGCAGCGTAACCACCCCGCCGTCCACCGCCAGATCCCAATAGCGCTGATCCAGCCCATCCGCCTTTACCAGCCATTCCCCGCCCAGCTCATGCTCCAGCGTCGCAGCGATAGCGTTGAACAACGCCCAGTCAGAAACATCGCAGATGTGCAGTTCCATGAGAGGCCTGTGTGGTCTGCCGGTCGATCGCGGCTTCGAGTTGAACATAAAGGCTTTGACTGCAAGAGCAACAGTCTTTGAGGCGTTGCTGCGTGGAGATTACAGATTTTTTTGAGGGTTTGTATTCGGGCCAGGCTCTCTGCAAGAGCGTTGATCATAAGCGGATCGTAAGTTGCCGCCGAGGGATGGCAGACAGTCATCCAGCGCTAACAAAGCAATTAGCGTCCTCACCCCCTTCAAAAAAACCAAAAGCCCGCAAAACGCGGGCCGTTGTGCATTCATTGCAAGTGGGTGCCGGACAATACCAGACGTCCAATCATTTCCACCCCATTGCTGATAACCGATAAACATTTATCAATTTCAACAATCTATCTATCGCAAAAAATTAAATGCCCAGCAATGCGCCACAGCGTGAGGTTATCCATTCACCGAGTCCAGGGAGGAATGATTTGCGTTGAACATATCATGCCTCCCCGCCCTCACGTGTTACGACTTGAAGCGCCCTACCAGCCCGTTCAGCTCATTCGACAGATGCGAAAGCCGACCCGAGTCTTCCTGCGCAGAACTGGCGAGGCTCTCGACCAGTTGCGCCTCGTCGTAGATCTGTTGGATATGCCTGTTGATTTCTTCGGCTACGCTATGTTGCTCTTCGGCCGCGGCGGATATCTGCAGGTTCTGATCCCTGATTTCATTCACCGACAGTTGTATGCCTTCAAAGCTTTCACGTGCGCTTCCAATGGAGGACACGCTGGCGCGTGACAGCTCAAGGCAACTTTCCATCTTCTGCGACACTTCCTGAGTCTTACTACCGAGCGCGCTGAGCAACTGATCGATTTCCCCAGTGGAATCCGAGGTACGCTTGGCTAGCGCGCGGACTTCATCAGCGACCACCGCAAACCCTCGCCCCTGGTCACCGGCCCGTGCTGCTTCGATTGCCGCGTTCAATGCCAGCAAGTTTGTCTGCTCGGCGATGGCGCGGATAGTGCCCAGAATCTGGTTGATACTGCGACTACCCTCCTCCAGCTCCACCATGGCCTGCGAAGACTCGGTAAGGCGACGCCCCAAGCGATTAACGTTGTCGGTGGTCAACTCAATCTGCTCTTTGCCTTCGGCGACACGATGATGGCCACTATCGGCGGAATTGGCCGCAGCGCTGCACGAGCGCGCCACTTCGTTGGCAGTGGCTACCATTTCATTGAACGCCGTGGACACCAACTCCACCGCCTCACGCTGGCGTCCAGCCGCCTGGTTCATGTTAGTGGCCACTTCGCTGTTCACACGCGAAGCATCCTGCAGGTTGGTCGATGCCGCGCCGATGCTCTGGATCAACTGGCGTATTGCAGCGAGAAACTTGTTGAACCAGCCTGCCAGCTCGGCGGTTTCGTCTTTGCCCTGCACATCAAGATCACGGCGCAGGTCGCCCTCACCCTCAGCAATCGACTGCAGCCCGGTGCTGACCTGGCCGATGGGCTTGACGATGACCTTGGCGAAAGCCGCCGCCAGCAGTGCGAAAAGCAGCACCAGCACCACGACGATCGCGACCGTCAGGTAGGTCATACGTGTGGCCTCGGCCATAACTTCGCTGTACTCAATCAATCCCACGTAACGCCAGCCCAGCCCCGGCGATGTCCATACGTTTGCCATGTACCGGACGCCGTTGATTTCCACTTCGGTGGAACCTTGCGCAGTGGCGGCCAGTTTGGCGTAAGGCTCACCCAGATCCTTGAGCTGCTTGAAGCTGTGTCCGGCATCACGCGGATCGACCAGCACTGTGCCGTCTTCGATGAGCATCACATAGCCGCTTTCACCGAGCTTGATACTTTTGACCAGTTCGGTGAGGTTGGTCAGCGATACGCTCACCACAAACACGCCCTTGGCCTTGCCTGCTTCATCGAGCATGGCCCTTGCGCTACCGACCAGTGCGACCGCATCCTTTTCGTAGTAATACGCCGCGGTCCTTACAGCTTTACCGGGGCTGGCCATGGCGGCCTTGTACCACGGGCGCGTACGCGGGTCGTATTTCGACAACTGCGGGTCATCCGGCCATTTCGCATAACTACCGTCTTCCAGGCCAATGGACAGGATTGCCGCTGCAGGATGCGTCGCGCCATATCGCGCAAACGCATCTATGACTTGCCGGGCTGCCGCAGGCAGCGGCTGGCTGGCTGCATCGGCAGCCTCGTAGTGCTTGAGGCTGGCAACCGATGTATAGAAAGGGTCTGTGGCCATTTGATCAACGTTTTGCTGCGTACCATCAAAAAATCGCCGGATGTTACCGTCGATCTGGCGTATTTCTCGGGTGCTGCCATCCATGAACTGGTTGACCGCTTCGGACCGGGTATTGAGCACAGAGATCACGGCCACCAGACTTACGGGGATGAACGCGACGAGTACAAAAGCCAGTACGAGCTTGTTTTTTATTTTCATTCTGCAGATCACTCCCTGAATAAGTGAGATCACGCACCCGAAGCAAATCTGCTGGACGCGAGTCGCGGCAACAGCGATATCGGCCTGCGTCGCGCAATCTTTACCGTCACCTACTCGAATGCCGTTTAGTGGCTGTGAGCCCTGCAGATGTCGCTGCCCTCAAATGATCACGAGGACAAACGACAGCATTCCGCCCTCTGCCTCTGCCCGGACAGTAATCAATAAAGACGCACTACCAGTAAAGCCCGGACGGCAGCGTTTGCCTGCAGGAGTGCCTGAAAGCGTTCGGCGGCGATAAACAGTGAATAACGACCAGGGCGTGTGCAGGCCTTTCTAGAAAGAGTCAGACGACGGCGTATCATATGCTTTCCGAGTCATACCATCAGAGAAGACGCCATGTTTACCAGGAACCTGCTGTCGAGTTTTTGCGCGTTATTATTGATCGGCTGCACAGGTAGGGGCTTTCAACCGCCGCCGCCGGAATTTACCAATTGGAAAAAAAGCGGGGTCTCGCAAGAGGGTGTCAAGAGCGCGATGAAGGCATGCGGCTATATCAACCTTACAGGAACGGGGGACACGACGCCTATTGACGAGGTACTCACGCAGTTTTATTGCATGAAAGACTCCGGTTTCAAGCGCACAGATAATATTGACCTGTGCAAGGAAGGCCGCATCGGCGAATCGCCGGTGTGCGAAGGCCGTCGGTAACCCATCAGAAAGAGAAAGCAGGGAATGAACGATCTACGCAACGGAATGTACGGCATTGCATGGGTGTTGGCGGTAGCAGCGCTCGGCGGCTGCGGCCAAGTGGCGAACGTGCGTTCGCTGTCCACCGGCTACGTGCCCCCTAAGGGCGGCGAGACTGCCCGTATCCGCCTGCTCACTGACGGCCTGGTGCGCGCCGTACCGGGGCGCGACTGCATCGACTGGAACGTGCCTGGTGCCGGGGTAATGGCGTCGGCGAAATCCGGCTTCCCCGACCATAACGGCGAAAACCTCGGCATTCCCGGACCGATCTACTCGTTGACAGGTGCGGTCTCGTCAGAGCTGGTAGTGCCGGCGAACAGGCCGATCGCACTCCATTACCTGGGACGCCTGCAATATTCGCGGCAGTGTGCCAAGACCATGACCTTCGTACCTCGGCCTGGGGTGGATTACATGGTGCAGGCGTCTATGTCGGCAGACTGTTCATTCCAGCTGGATGAGCTGTCAACTGACGGTATGCAATGGGTAGTTGTCGCGCCGAAGCCTGATGACAAGGTGGCGATGTGTAACGCGATTGATAACTTCTAGCCCGAAATCAGCACGGGCTGAGGGCTGCGCGTGATTTTTTTCAAAAAACACGCCCTATTGGAGACTGGCGAACAGTTACTGCTGGCATCTACGCTACCAAGCGTTCTCGATACCATGTTGGTATTCCTTATCCGGGACATGGTATCAGTAGAGCTTTCTCACATACGTACGATGTGCGCCATTAAAAACGCCATCAATGACGTATCAAACACAACTATTCAATTTTATTTTTTAAATAAAATCAAATAGTTATGATCCATCTTTACTCTAACTCCATTATCAATAGAGACTTAAAACACATATAAAACAAGGGTTTAATACAAAAAAATCTAAATGCCGTGAGAAATACCATGCACAGTAAATTCAAGAAGTCGAATTAACTTCTCTCGCGGCAAACGCTACCGATAGCTGCCTCTCCAAAGTGGCCAACTCATCCGCGCTACCATCCTGAACAACCTCCGCCAGCAGCTCCCCCGCATAAGACGGATCGGCCTGGAAAAGCTCGGCCATTGCCTCGTCGTGACTACGGTCTTTCATCAATCACCCCTAGTTCATGGATACCCTCAGCCTTAAGAATAGCCTGCTCAGGCCACTAAAAATCCGTCCGTTCCTGGCAGTACCGCTTCAGAAACCGACCAATAGCAGCCACTCGTAAACGGCAGTTCCGCATTGAATCAGGCAACCGTCGATCAATCTAGCGGAGTCTGGACAGTCGAATTTCCAATGCTCGCGAGAAAAATGCAGGTATCCCGATTAGAGCGCAGAATAACCACGCGGCAAGCTAATGGTGCTGTTGCAACAAGTTGTTGCATCTTTTCTCGCGCTGATTTTTTCGTCCGCCACATAAATCTAAAAAACTCCGGTAGGTTCATCAGCAGTTCGGGGCAGCTCTCCGGCAAGTCAGGCCGAGACTGACCGCGTTGGAGCAGGGTTCTGCGCAGTACGCGCAAGAATCGGAGCGGCGCCGAACGATCAATCCATATCAAAAGATCTGCACGGGCCAGCCGGTTGTCCCAAGTGGCTGAATGGCCACCTTCGAATATCCAACAATCTCGGGCCTCTACATCGAGACAAAGCTGTGTCTTCTCGTCCCGACTTCGTTCGATCCACCCTGGCTGCCAGTGAATAGTGTCGATATGAACGACCGGCAAACCCGTGCGCTGACCAAGCTCACGCGCCAAAGTGCTTTTGCCTGACCCAGGTTGACCAACAATCATCACACGTTGCATCGAAGCTCCTTCTCGCTATGCAAGCTGATTTTTTGGGGGTGGCGATTTTACGTCAATGCCTATCTCGGTCAACAACAAGCGGTCAGCATGACAGGCAGCTTCTGGCCGATTGCTGCCTCTCGTGAGGAGCAGGAAACGACCCAAAGAAGCTATTCCCACATCCGCTTGTGATTGGTGACTTTTCCCTGGTGGATGCGCGTAATTTCTTCGGAGTTCAGTCAGAAATTGACGGTCCACACTTCTGCTATGCTCGTGACCATACCGTTTCAAAGCGATGACCGAATGTCATTCGTAGACAAGTTTGTCGCTGAAATATTGTCTCTACGGATTGCGCTGTATCACTTGCGTGCTCGATTGGAAGCAGGCACTGATAGCGAGGCGTTGCACGACCTTAGGATAGCCGTGAGGCGCATCCGAAGCTTGCTCCGGCCGATGCGCTCTCTGAGCGAAGTCGTGGCGCTGAATAATGCTGCAGCGGACGTGGGGAGGCTGACCACACCCGCTCGCGATCGTGAGGTAACGATTGAGGAATTGGAGGAAAGGGGATTTCTTGATCAGGCTCAACTCAGAAAAGCACGCTTGGCAACCGGCCACTCCAATCTATTGAAGAGCCCAGCCCTCAAGAACCTATTTACTGAATTGGATGAATTGCCTTTTGCCTTCCGATCAGTCGAAGTTAAAGGCGGCTTAAAACACCTACAGCACCACATTGAAAAATCGCTTAAAAAGCAGATTGACCGTTTGCGTGCTGCGGTGGACGACACTGGACTTGATCGCCACGAGTTGCGCATTCTGGTAAAGAGGACTCGCTATCTCAACAGAGGCGTTTCCCAAACTGTCACCGCTCTCTCGTAAAGCAGCAAGTTCTCTGAAGGCCCTTCAATCGGCTTTGGGTGCCTGGCATGACTATTTTCAATGGCGCCAGAAAGCCTTGACTGAATCTGACCTGCGGCCACTTGAAAAGGTTTGGCAGCGCTACGCAGTTACAGCGCTTGAAAAAGCGGAGACCCAATTATTGGACCTGGCGCAGTTGCTGCCACAATTACCTGGCAAAAAAACTGCCCCAAGTGGCACCAAAAAAAGCATACGTTTAGTAGATTAAGTATCACCGTCGGAAGGTTACACAAATGCTGAGAATCTTTGGTCAGAGCATTTGCCCCGTATAGGGCTATGACTAAATACGGGGCTCGGTCTTCCAACATGGCAGCTCAGCCTGAAGCCGATCTAACCACTAACGGTCCGGCTAAGCACTCAGACGTGCCGTCACTTCATTCAACTGCCCTGATAACCCGTGAAGGTTCCGGCTTGCCGCTTCGGTGCGCTGCATGTTGTCCAGGTTGGTAGTGGCAATCGTGGTGATTTCGGTGAGGTTGCGCGAGATGTCTTCCGCCACCGAGGTTTGCTCTTCGGCAGCGGTGGCAATTTGGCGGTTCATATCGCGAATGGCTTCCACAGCATGGGTGATGCGCTCCAGCATCGCTCCGGCCTCATTCACTTGCGCGACACTTTCTTCACTGCGCGACTGGCCACTTTCAATGGCCTGAGCCGCGTCCACCGCGCCCGTTTGCACCGTTTGGATGATCTGGTTGATTTCGATGATCGACGTCGCCGTACGCTGGGCCAGGTTTCGCACTTCGTCGGCCACGACCGCAAAACCACGTCCGGCTTCACCGGCACGGGCCGCTTCGATCGCCGCGTTAAGCGCCAGCAAATTAGTCTGCTCGGCGATACCGCGAATCACTTCCAGCACCTTGCCTATGCGGCCACTGTCGGTTTCCAGGCGACGGATGACCGTGGCTGTGTTGGCGATCTCGCCACGCATTTGGGTGATGGTGTGAATGGTGCCCCGCATGACTTTTTCGCCCTGCTGCGCGGATTGGTCGGCATCATCGGCGGCGCGTGCGGCATCGGCTGCGTGACGAGCCACTTCCTGGGCGGTGGCGGACATTTCGTTCATCGCCGTAGCCACCTGATCGGTACGGTTGAACTGCTCGTTAGTGCCGCTGGCCATGAGACCGGCGATGGCGTTTAACTCGCCACTTGCGCTGTCCAGATCCTTGGCGCTGCGCTGCAAGCGGTTGAAGGTTTCGGCGAGAAAGTCGCGCAAAGTGTTGGCGGCCATGGCTAGTTTGCCCAACTCGTCTTCGCGGCTGCTGGCCACACGTTCGGCAAATTTCCCTTGGCTCAGTTGCGCCACGTAGTCGATCAGCTTGCGGATGGGGTCAACCAAGTTGCGGTTGATCAGCCAAAGACTCAACAGGCCGATCAACAGACCCGAGGCGAGCATCACGATAATCCCCAGCATCACCGTGCGATTGGCAGCGGCGCTGATCAGTGTAGATTGCTCGGTGCCCTGCTTGCGCAGTTCACCAACAAGTTCGCTCATCTGATCGCTGGTGGTACGGTCAACTCCTTTGACAGCGGCGTCGCCTGCAGTGGGGTCTGCACCCGCGGCGATATAGGCATCGCGACCTTTCTGGTAAGCGCTGCCCAACTGACGGTGTTCTTCACGCAGGCGTTCGATGCGGGTCTTGAGTTGGCCGTCCAGTCCTTTCTGGTTAGCCAGTTCGCCAAGGATCCCCTGTACGTCACGTTGACGGTCTTCGAATTGCTTCCAATATTTATCCCGGTCTGCCGGCTGCTTGCCCCGTAGTAATACGTTTTTCCATTCCTGAACCTGCACCTTGAATTGCAGGTTGGCCTCGTCGATCAATTGCGAAGTGTGCAGCGGACCTTCGATTAAGTTGGCGTAGTTTTGCACACCGTTGGACAGGAAATGAAAGCATGCTAAAGCAATCAGCAACATCGCCAACAGGCTGCCGCTCAGCAGCGCAAGGATTTGAGTTCTCAGGGATTTTTGCAGCATCGGATGATACTCATGACAGGAATGAAGTACGCCTGGTTAGGCGTGAAAGACGTCCAGACATCCCTGTCTGCGGTTACGGTTCGTGGCCGGAGCCGCGCAAACTATCACTTGAATCATCGGCGTGCCAGAGCGGTTCTTGAGGGGAGTCAGACCGCTGGTGCCTTGTAAATTCTCGGTTATCGTCCTCCCTATCATTTCCGTTGGTTTGGAGATCAGATGAATGACAACTTTTGGCCGATTCCTGCCGTTTGGCGACAGGCAGAAACCAGCCAGAAGCGGAAAGTTAGGCTAATAAATTTATCACCTTGTTGGTCATCGATATAAAAGGTGCCAGCGGTCAGCTTCGAATGGCAGTGACAACACTGTGACTGAGCACACGCTGCCTTATCTGGGAACTCGGTGTCCAGCACAAGACCTGTCAACCGGCCACTGCTGTTCGTGATTTGCCTGATAGAAAGCGCACACTCTACGAAAAATTGAGCTGTCACTTTTCCGGCTCGCGACTCGGGTATATCTAGATTACTTTAGGAGTAAACCGCAACGCTTCCAATGTTTTTAAACTCGCGAATATTAAAGTTCTCCCCATCCAGCTAATCTTTTAAAGCGCTAAAAAAATCAGAGATCGCGATCATGTCTTTGACAACCTGAGCAAGGTCACCATTCACTGTATTGAATGTTAATCGCGCCGATTCAATTGCGGTGTGCGACTTTATGAAATGGAGGATTAAGGCTCCGAATGCACATGCGTAAAACAGGGCTAACCGTCCATAAGTGGGAATCGTTGTTTGATTATCTTTCATCAACGCAATTTCGTCAGGCCCTCAAGCGCGGTCACGTGGCCCAAAATTTAGCGATACTTGCAGGAAGTACCAAATCAGCCGGGTTCTCGACCTTCTGGCCACGCTCAATAGCCCATAGGAACACCTGCATCACAATCTCGCGGGAGTGCACGGCCGTGGCTGGAGCTCCACGCTCCACAATTGCATCTGTCCGCGTTCGCAGATCCTCATGATTGATTTCCACCAGTTTCTGATTACCGAAGTGCGGCTTTAGCTCGCGCTCGTAAACCGATCGGCGCATCTCACGCGTCGAGTCAGCAATCTGATACCCATGCAGCCATTTCTCAGCCCACGCATCAAACGTCTCTGCCCCTTTGGTGCGTGCCTTGGCACGGGCTTTCTCTTTGGCAGGTGACTTGCCAGCCGAAACCATCTTTTTAGCCTCGCCCAGGCGCTCTCTGGCTTCAGCAAGTGTGATGCCACCCACGCCATAACGACCGAACGTAATAGTCTCCTGACGGCCGTTGATGGGCTAGTTGTAGCGAAATGAGATGGAACCGGCAGCGGTGACGGCCACGTACAACCCGCCGCGGTCGTTCACCTTGTAAAGTTTTTCTTTCGGTTTGAGGGTACGCAGCCTGGTATCAGTCAGCAGGGCATTTGGCTCAGTCAATGTCCCGTACCGTGCCTCAAAAACACGATGCCTGGTAATGCAAAAAGCTGCCAGAGTTTGCCAGACCCAAAAAGCCAAAAGCCCGCAATTACGCGGGCTCCAGGGTATTTCTTGCTAGATCGTGCCGGTCAATGCCGGACGTCCAATCATTCCCACTCAATCGTCGCAGGCGGCTTGCTCGACACGTCATACGTCACGCGGGAAATACCCTCGATCTCGTTGATGATGCGGCCACTTACGGTTTCCAGCAGTTCGTAAGGCAGGTGTGCCCAGCGTGCGGTCATGAAGTCGATGGTTTCTACTGCGCGCAGTGCGACGACCCATGCGTAGCGACGACCATCGCCGACGACGCCAACCGATTTGACCGGCTGGAACACGACGAAGGCCTGGCTGACTTTGTGGTACCAGTCGGCTTTGCGCAGTTCTTCGATGAAGATGTGATCGGCGCGACGCAGCAGGTCGGCGTATTCCTTCTTTACTTCACCGAGGATGCGCACGCCCAGGCCTGGGCCCGGGAATGGGTGGCGGTAGACCATGTCGTACGGCAGGCCGAGTTCGAGGCCCAGACGGCGGACTTCGTCCTTGAACAGTTCGCGCAGTGGCTCGACCAGTTTGAGGTTCATTTCTTCTGGCAGGCCGCCCACGTTGTGGTGCGACTTGATGACGTGTGCCTTGCCGCTTTTCGCGCCAGCCGACTCGATCACGTCCGGGTAGATGGTGCCTTGCGCCAGGTACTTGATGTTGTCCAGCTTGCAGGATTCGGCATCGAACACGTCGATGAAGGTGCGGCCGATGATCTTGCGCTTCTTCTCTGGATCGCTCTCGCCTTCCAGGTTGTTCAGGAACTGCTCTTCGGCGTTGGCGCGGATGACCTTGACGCCCATGTTCTCGGCGAACATGGCCATGACCTGCTCGCCTTCGTGCAGGCGCAACAGGCCGTTGTCAACGAAGACGCAGGTCAGCTGGTCGCCGATGGCCTTATGCAGCAGGGCAGCAACCACGGAAGAGTCAACGCCGCCGGACAGGCCCAGCAGAACGTTGTCGGTGCCGACCTGAGCGCGGATGGTGGCGATGGCGTCGTCAGCGATGTGCGACGGCGTCCACAGGGCTTCGCAGCCGCAGATGTCGAGGATGAAGCGCGACAGGATGCGACCGCCCTGCTTGGTGTGGGTCACTTCCGGGTGGAATTGCACGCCGTAGTAGCCGCGGGTGTCGTCGGCCATGCCGGCAATCGGGCAGCTCGGGGTGCTGGCCAGGACGTGGAAACCGTCCGGGATTTCGGTGACCTTGTCGCCGTGGCTCATCCACACGTCAAGACCGAACACACCATCGGCGTCGATGTGGTCTTCGATACCGTCGAGGATGCGGCTCTTGCCGACGACATCAACACGGGCGTAACCGAACTCGCGCAGATCGGAACCGGCAACGCGGCCGCCCAGTTGCTCAGCCATGGTCTGCATGCCGTAGCAGATGCCGAAGACCGGTACGTTCAGGTCGAACACGGCTTGCGGCGCGCGAGGACTGTTGGCTTCGTGCACAGACTCTGGGCCACCGGCGAGGATGATGCCGCGCGGGGCGAATTCGCGAATCGCTTCGTCGTCCATGTCGAACGGATGCAGCTCGCAGTACACGCCGATTTCACGCACGCGGCGGGCGATCAGCTGGGTGTACTGGGAACCGAAGTCGAGGATCAGGATACGGTGGGCGTGAATGTCGAGGGCCATGACTCAATCTCGTCAAAAAACAGAAACGACACGGGGCTGCGTCAACAGCCCCGGCTATGAAACTTGCTGAATTGCATCGCGGCGCGAACCCCGATGCAATCCGGATCAACCAACGCGATAGTTCGGCGCTTCCTTGGTGATCTGCACGTCGTGAACGTGTGACTCAGCCATGCCGGCACCGGTAATGCGCACGAATTCAGGCTTGGTACGCATCTGTTCGATATCGGCGCTGCCGGTGTAACCCATGGAGGAACGCAGGCCGCCCATCAACTGATGGATGATGGCAGACAGCGGGCCTTTGTAGGCGACACGGCCTTCGATACCTTCCGGCACGAGCTTCTCGGCACCGGCGGACGAATCCTGAAAGTAGCGGTCGGACGAGCCTTGCGCCTGGGACATGGCGCCCAGCGAACCCATACCGCGATAAGCCTTGTAGGAGCGGCCCTGGAACAGTTCGATCTCGCCTGGCGCTTCTTCAGTACCGGCGAACATTGAGCCCATCATCACGCAGGAAGCGCCCGCCACGATGGCCTTGGACAGGTCACCGGAGAAGCGGATGCCGCCGTCGGCGATCATCGGAACGCCCGTGCCTTCAAGGGCAGCGGAAACGTTGGCGATGGCGCTGATCTGTGGAACGCCGACACCGGCAACGATACGGGTGGTGCAGATCGAGCCAGGGCCGATACCGACCTTGACCGCGTCAGCGCCAGCGGCGACCAGCGCCTTGGCCGCTTCGCCAGTGGCGATGTTGCCGCCGATGACCTGCACTTGCGGGAAGTTTTCCTTGACCCAGCGAACGCGGTCGATCACGCCTTTGGAGTGGCCGTGCGCGGTGTCGACAACCACCACGTCAACGCCGGCAGCAACCAGCGCGGTGACGCGCTCGCCGGTGTCCTTGCCGGTGCCGACGGCTGCGCCGACCCGCAGACGACCCTGGTCGTCCTTGCTGGCCAGCGGGTACGCCTTGGCTTTTTCGATGTCCTTGACGGTCATCATGCCCTTGAGCGCGAACTTGGCGTCGACGATCAGGACTTTTTCAAGACGGTGCTTGTGCAGCAGTTCGCGCACTTCGTTCTTGTCAGCGCCTTCGCGAACAGTGACCAGACGCTCTTTAGGCGTCATCACTTCGCGGACAGGAACATCAAGACGGTTTTCGAAACGCACGTCGCGGGACGTCACAATGCCGACCAGGTCGCCATTATGCAGCACGGGTACGCCGGAAATGTTGTGCATGCGGGTGAGTTCGAACAGGTCGCGAACCGTAGCGTCGGCCTCGATCGTGATCGGGTCCTTGACGACACCGGCCTCGAACTTCTTGACCTTGCGCACTTCGGCAGCTTGCTGCTCGATGGTCATGTTCTTGTGGATGATACCGATACCGCCTTCCTGGGCCATGGCAATTGCCAGACGGGCCTCAGTGACAGTGTCCATTGCAGCGGAGACCAAAGGAATATTCAGCTCGATGCCACGGGTCAAACGGGTTTTCAGACTGACTTCGTTGGGCAGTACCTCGGAATAACCGGGCACAAGGAGAATGTCGTCGAATGTAAGGGCTTCTTGACTGATACGCAGCATCGCGGGGGCTCCCGGGCGGGAAATTGGAAGCGCGCCATTATACCTACACACCCCGCCCGGCTCAATGTAAACCTCAGTCTATTATCAAAGCCACTTATAAGCGGACTTTGACGAAGGACACAGGGCGATCCAGACGCTCGGCGAAGTCGTCGAGAAAAGTCTGGGTGAAGGACGCATCCAGCCAGTTATTGAAGATGAATCCCAGGTTGGAAAAGCCGCACGCATCCAGAAACAGAAAGCCATTGATGTCGTCTTCGTGACGGCATTCCGGGCACGTGAAGTTGTCGGTGTGGCCGGGCATCCAGTCTTCGAGGCTGTCGAACAGCGCCTCGCCGATCTCGCGACGACATTCAGGGCAGCCGGCTTCTTCGGCGAAATGGTTCAGCGGCGTGAAGATGCAGCGCTTGGTCACGATTTCCAGACCGTTAATGATGTGCCCGAACGGCAATGCGTCCGGGTTCTGCACCACACGTCTGGCGCCCGGTGCCACGGCATAGGCCATTTTGTTCCCGGCGCGCCCACAGGTGGTCAGTTCTGGCTCGACCACGTTAAGTTTGATCAGCCAGCGCAGGATCAGGCGCGCTCTGGCCTCATGGGCCGGGAAAGTCGAGATTTGCGGGACGATGATGCTTTGGGTGTTCATGACGGCGTGTCGCTTGACGCTGAGTGAGGCCGCAGCTTAATCGGCCCTCATGTCAGGTCAAGCGTCAAATCGTTTTCATCCCGTCAGATAGCGGCCGATCAAGGCAATGCCGCTGATCAGCACCAGCCAGGTCACCAGGCGCACGAAGGCTTCGCGGGACAGCCTGTTGCTCAGCCATCTGCCCACCAACGATCCGATCAGCATCGCCGGTAACAGGCAGACACCGAGTACCAGCAACGGGATTTCGGCAAAGACACCGGCGATCAGGAACAGGCTCAGACGCACCACGGTGCTGCAACTGATCAGCGCGCTTTGCGTGGCGCGTGCCTGCTCTTTTGAGGTCAGGCGGCTGTTGAGGTAGATCGCGTATAAAAAGCCGCCGCTGCCAAACAGCGCACCGAACAACCCGCCCACAGTGCCCATCGGGATCGCCCAACCTGCTGCGAGTTGAGTCGGTCGCACTTTGACTGCCAGGCTGTAAAGCGCGTAAGCCGTGACAAACAGGCCCATTAATAGAAGCAGCAGATCGGACTTGAGGTTAAGCAGAAACAGTACGCCCAACGTGCAACCCACGGCCATGCACGGCAGCAGACGCAGAAGTTCGGATCTGACCACCGACTGGCGGGACGGCAGCAGATTGCCGAATGCAGCGAGAAAATCCAGCATCACTAATAAAGGAATGATGCGCGACAGCGGCATGAAGTGGATCAGGATGGGCCCTGCCACCAGTGCCGTGCCGAAACCCGCGATGCCGAAGACGATATAGGCAGCCGCCACGCTCAACTCGATGATCAACCAGTCGAGCGGCGTAAAGCCCAGTTGCGTGAATGCCGCGAACAATCCGATATCGCCCACGATGCTTCCTTTCTGGAGGACCCGAGGGGGACTGTAGCAAAAGTGCTGGCTTACAACCGTTACGCTCTGCGTGACCTTGCCATCTGAGTGCAGAGCCCGTGCGCTCAACCGGCATTGCCTTTATGATGCCCGACATGATCAAAGACCCTTTCGCAAGACTCGGCCTCGACCGGGAAGTCCTTACTGTCAGCCAGCTCAACGGCCGTGCGCGGGTGTTGCTGGAGGACGTGTTCAGCAGCATTTGGGTCGAGGGCGAGATCTCCAACCTCTCGCGTCCGGCGTCGGGCCATGTGTACTTCACCCTGAAGGACTCGGGTGCCCAGGTGCGGTGCGCGCTGTTTCGCCAAAGTGCGGCGCGCGTACGCCAGGCGCTCAAGGACGGCTTGCAGGTCAAGGTGCGCGGCAAGGTATCGCTGTTTGAAGGTCGCGGCGACTATCAACTTATTCTCGACACCGTTGAACCGGCAGGCGACGGTGCGCTGCGTCTGGCGTTCGATGCACTGAAGGCCAGGCTCAGCGATGAAGGCCTGTTCAGTGCCGAGCGCAAGGTCGCCCTGCCCTTGCACCCGCAACGCATCGGCATCATCAGCTCGCCTACCGGGGCCGTGATTCGCGACATCATCAGTGTATTCCGCCGTCGTGCGCCGCGTGTCGAGCTGACCTTGATCCCGACCGCCGTTCAGGGGCGCGAAGCTATCAATCAGATCGTCCGCGCGCTCAAGCTGGCCGACTCCCGGGGTTTCGACGCCCTGATCCTGGCCCGAGGCGGCGGATCGCTGGAAGACCTGTGGTGCTTCAACGAGGAAGCCGTGGCCCGCGCAATCGATGCCTGCGTAACGCCTATCGTCAGTGCGGTCGGTCACGAAACCGATGTGTCGATCAGCGACTTCGTGGCTGACGTGCGCGCGCCAACGCCCTCCGCTGCCGCCGAACTGTTGGCGCCTGATTCAAGCGACCTGCATCGCCGCGTCGACAATCTGCATCGCCGACTGGTCAGCCGCATGCAGGACCGCATGATGCGCGAACGCTTGCGCCTTGAGGGTATTTCGCGTCGCCTGCGTCATCCCGGCGAGCGCCTGCGCCAGCAGTCTCAACGCCTGGATGATCTGGACATGCGTCTGCGTCGTGCTTTCGAACACAGCCTGCACCAACGAAAGGTGCGTCTGACGCATATGGAAAGCCGTCTCGCCGCACAGCATCCAGGGCGCACGCTGGCGTTTCTGCGCCAGCGACTCGATGGGCTGGCCGAGCGCCTGCCCCGCGCCATCCGAGAACAGATCAAGACCCGCAAGCTGCACCTGCAGAGCCAGGTTCAGACCCTCAACGTCGTCAGCCCGCTCGCCACGCTGGGACGCGGTTACAGCATTTTGCTCGACGAACGTGGTCATGCGGTCCGTACTGCCGCGCAAACCCGGACCGGTCAACGCCTGACCGCAAAGCTGGGTGAGGGCGAACTGCAAGTGCGGGTCGAGGACAACCATCTCACCCCCGTGACCCTTTCTCTTCTGGACTGACTGCCTGATGCTACGTTTTATCGCCCCGCTGTTCGCTCTGTTGCTGTGCCTGCCTGCACAGGCCGACAGCTTTATTACCCGCGCGCTCAACAAACCGGTGCCCGGCGGCGTTGCCGTGATTGATCTAGGCACCGGCGCGCAGGCTCCGACCGCCACCTATCAGGGCAAACCGGTGTTGGTGGTCAAGGAGCAAGGCACGCGCTGGCTGGCAATTGTCGGGATCCCGCTGACCGTCAAGCCGGGCGCTCAGCAGATCACCTCAGGCGGCCGCTCGCTCGGCTTCACTGTGGGTACCAAGAAATACCCGGAGCAGCGCATCACGCTCAAGAACAAGCGTCAGGTCAATCCGAACGCTGAAGACAACACGCGTATTGAAGGCGAACTGGCCGAACAGATTCGCGCCTACCGCAGTTTCAGCCCGGATACGCCGAGCAACCTGATTCTCGACAAGCCCGTCAATGGACCGCTGTCCAGCAAGTTCGGCGTACGTCGTTTCTTCAACGGCGAAGAACGCAACCCCCATGCCGGACTGGATTTCGCCGTGCCGGCAGGCACGCCAATCAAATCGCCTGCTGCGGGCAAGGTGATTCTGATCGGCGATTACTTCTTCAACGGTAATACCGTGTTCGTCGACCATGGCCAAGGCTTCATCAGCATGTTCTGCCACATGTCGAAGATCGACGTGAAACAGGGCGACATCGTGCCGCGTGGCGGCGTGGTCGGGAAGGTAGGCTCTACCGGCCGCGCAACCGGTCCGCACATGCACTGGAACGTCAGCCTGAATGATGCCCGTGTGGATCCGGCGATCTTTATCGGCGCGTTTCAGCCTTGAGCGTGTGCAGATAACCGATCTACGCCCTGCCTAAGATTTTTGGGGCGCGGCTTAACGGCCGCGCCGAAATCTGTTTCTGCCTGCAGGCGTGGGAGCTCTCGGAGGTTACGACGGCAGCGATGGGCTGCGCAGCGGCTCCTGATGGCATCAGTCACACCGCATACGCAGACCTTGCTGCCGTTTCCCGGCAGATCGCCGGCAAGCCGCCTACCACCCTCTCCAGTCTTTCTCATTCATCACCGACCTCGGTCTCAGAAAATACGCACGGGCATCTTGCGCACATCAATGCCCGGCAACAATAACCCTGATAGAAACACACTGAACGCGCGATAAAAAAGCTGGAAAATCAAGATAACAAGAATTTATCCCAATTATTTTCAAGTGCTTGCCATCCTTGACCCCAGTGGTTACGGTTGCCTTCATGAAAACCTCTCAAACCCTATTCCTGTTGCGCCAACATCGGTGCCTCAGCCTGGTCAGTGCCCGACTGCCAGGCTCGATTGCAGTGCCTCGACCTTAGCTTGCGACAACGGTTGGCCGCCTCTTTCCGGCCTTTCAGTACAAAGGACTATTCACATGACCATGCTCAAAGATCCCTCGAACAAGTACCGCGCGTTCCCCACCATCGATTTGCCTGACCGCACCTGGCCTTCGAAGACCATCACTGCGGCGCCGATCTGGTGCAGTTCCGACCTGCGCGACGGTAACCAGTCGCTGATCGAGCCCATGGATGCAGTTAAAAAGCTGCGTTTCTGGAAGACACTGGTCAGCGTGGGCGTGAAGGAAATCGAAGCCTCATTCCCGTCAGCCTCGCAGACTGACTTCGACTTCGTGCGCACCCTGATCGAAGACGGCCATATCCCGGACGACACCACCATTCAGGTGCTGACCCAGGCACGTGAGGACCTGATTGCCCGCACGTTCGAATCACTGCGCGGCGCGAAGAAGGCCATCGTCCACCTGTATAACGCCACTAGCCCTTCGTTCCGCCGCATCGTGTTCAATCAGGACAAGGCCGGCGTGAAGGATATCGCTGTCAACGCCGCCAAACTGTTCGTCAAATACGCCGCGCAGCAGCCTGAAACCCAGTGGACGTTCGAATACTCCCCGGAAACATTCAGCGCAACCGAGCTGGAGTTCGCCAAGGAAGTCTGCGACGCCGTGATCGAGGTCTGGAACCCGACGCCGCAGAACAAGGTCATCCTCAACCTGCCTGCCACGGTTGAAGTCGCCACACCGAACATCTATGCCGACCAGATCGAATGGTTCGGCCGTAACATCACCCGTCGTGACAGCGTGCTGATCAGCCTGCACACCCACAACGACCGCGGCACCGGCGTCGCCGCCACTGAACTGGGCCTGATGGCAGGCGCGGATCGTGTCGAAGGCTGCCTGTTCGGTAACGGCGAGCGTACCGGCAACGTCGACCTGGTCACCGTCGCTTTGAACCTGTACACCCAGGGCATCAACCCTGAGCTGGACTTTTCGGACATCGACGGCGTGCGCAAGGTCGTCGAAGAATGCAACCAGATTCCGGTTCACCCACGCCACCCCTATGTCGGTGACCTGGTGCATACCGCGTTCTCCGGCTCGCACCAGGACGCTATCCGCAAGGGCTTCACGCAGCAGAAGGAAGGCGAGCTGTGGGAAGTGCCTTACCTGCCAATTGACCCGGCCGACATCGGTCGCAGCTACGAGGCCGTGATTCGCGTCAACAGCCAGTCGGGTAAAGGCGGCATCACGTATCTGCTGGAACAGGAATACGGCATCTCGCTGCCGCGCCGCATGCAGATCGAGTTCAGCCAGGTGGTACAGGGTGAAACCGACCGTCTGGGCCTTGAAATGACCGCTGAGCAGATCCACTCGCTGTTGCGCCGTGAGTACCTGCAGGCCAACACGCCTTACGCACTGATCAGCCACAAGTTGCAGGAAGAGAACAGCAACAGTTCGGTTGATGCCGAAGTGCATGTGGACGGCGAAACCCAGCACTGGCGCGGCAAAGGCAAAGGTGCGCTGGAAGCACTGGTGGCGGGCCTGCCTATTGCTGTAGAAATCATGGACTACAACGAACACGCCATCGGTTCCGGCACCACAGCCAAGGCAGCGGCGTACATCGAGTTGCGAGTGAATGGCGACAAGGCCGTGCACGGTGTAGGTATTGACGAAAACATCACCACCGCCAGCTTCCGTGCGTTGTTCAGTGCGCTGAATCGCTCGCTGAGCCAGGCGCAAGCCAAAGCGGCCTGAGTGAATGACATGGGCAGCGGACACCGATCCGCTGCCCATTTCCAACCTTAAACATCCCCTTCCCGCCTTTAACCGCGCCCCTGCGGACGATTCCACTCTGCGCATGACCCTGTCCGTTTCGGCATACTCTTTTATATTTATGCTGTGGTAGCATGCTGCCTTTACCTCAGACTGACTTGAATCGAACAGCAACTCATAAGCTGAAGATGCCCGTCTGAATTGACCTGCCCGCTCCACCTTTCCTATAAAAACCAAGACGACTACTGCATTGTTTCCCGGACGAAGAAAATGCACGGGCAGACCTTCCGTGCATTGAAAACAGCATTGGCGTCGTTAACGCCAAGCTGATCCAATCACATTTGGAGCGATTATGCCCAAGGCTTCCCATCAAGACCTGCGCCGCAGCTTTCGCGAGCTGACCTCGTCAACATCCTGCTATCACACTGCCTCGGTATTCGACCCCATGTCGGCGCGCATCGCAGCCGATCTGGGCTTTGAAGTCGGCATCCTCGGCGGCTCGGTCGCCTCGCTGCAGGTACTGGCAGCGCCTGACTTTGCACTGATCACCCTCAGCGAATTCGTCGAACAGGCCACGCGTATCGGCCGTGTCGCCCAGCTTCCTGTCATCGCAGACGCAGACCATGGTTACGGCAACGCCCTTAACGTCATGCGCACGGTGACTGAACTGGAACGCGCAGGCATATCGGCCCTCACCATTGAAGACACCCTGCTGCCCGCGCAGTTTGGCCGCAAATCGACGGACCTGATCTCCACGGCAGAAGGCGTCGGCAAGATTCGCGCTGCGCTGGAAGCCCGGGTCGATCCGGAAATGTCGATCTTCGCCCGCACCAACGCGGCGATCATTCCGCTTCAGGAAGCCATCAGCCGCGTGCAGCAGTACCAGAGCGCTGGCGCCGACGGCATCACCATCGTCGGCATCCGTGACTTTGACCACCTGGCACAGATTTCCGAAGGCCTGACCGTGCCGCTGATGCTGGTGACGTACGGCAACCCTGAGCTGCACGACAATGACCGTCTGGCCGAGATGGGCGTGCGGATCTGCGTCGATGGCCATGCCGCCTACTTTGCAGCGATCAAGGCCACCTACGACTGCCTGCGCGAGCAGCGCCAGATTCTGGGCAGCACCTCGAACATGAGCGCAACCGAACTGACCCACACCTACACCCAGCCTGAAGACTACGTGGAGTGGGCGAAGAAGTTCATGAACGTCAACGAGTAAGCATGACGTCAGTGCTGTAGCGCTGAAGCGAAAAAGCCTCCCTCTCGGTCAGAAAGGGAGGCTTTTTCATTCAGCCTGTTTCACGAACATCCGTGAACCGCTTCAGGCCGTAGTATTCACACCGCCCTGAGTCTGCAACTGCAGCAGCGAACCTTGAAGGGTTTGCAACGTGGCGCTGGTCGCCATGATTTGAGACAGGATCGACAAGGCCTTCTGAGCCTTCTCTTCCGGCGTGCCCTTGCCGCTCTGTGCGGCAGCCAGTTGCGACTGCTGCTGGGCCAGTTGCTTCTGAGTCTGCTTGATCTGCTCCTTGATCTTCTCGATGGTCGAGTCAAGCGCGGACGAGCTTGAACCTCCTGCACTGCCGCCGCCTTGGGCCGCGCCGGTCGCCTTCGCACCGGTCAGATCTGCTTCAGTCGTCTTCTTGTCATCCGTGACAGCCGCAGTGGCTGCTTGTGCTTCCTGGTTTTTAACCGTTACAGACAACGAACTTGAGTAAGCATTGAGTGTGGACGTATTGATCGTAGTCATGACGTTCTCCGGAGGGTCTGCGAACGCTATCGACCATCTTGAAACATTCTGAAGCATTTATTGAATAAAAAATGAATCAGCGTCCAGTCCAGCCGGAAAGCGCGTTCGATACGCCTGAAGATCAGCGGCATTCAAGGTTGCCTTAAACACACCATCCGCCTCGCCGATACCGAGCAACGTCTCGCCCTGGAAGTCCAGTACCTGGCTATCGCCGGTATAAGCGAAGCCTTTGCCATCGGTTCCGACCCGATTGACCGCCGCCACGTAGCACAGGTTCTCGATGGCTCTGGCGGGCAGCAGCCGGTTCCAGTGCAGACGTCGGGCACCCGGCCAGTTGGCGGTGTAGAGCAGCAGATCGGTGTCCTGAGCGTCGCGGCTCCAGACCGGAAAGCGCAAGTCGTAGCAGATCAGCGGCCGAATACGCCAGCCCTTGAGCTCGACCATCACTTGGCGCTCGCCTGGCGTGTAGTGCTCATGCTCGCCTGCCATACGAAACAGGTGGCGCTTGTCGTAATGCAGCAACTCGCCATCAGGACGCGCCCACAGCAGGCGGTTGCGGTGGCTGCCATCGGCAGCGCGAATAATTACGCTGCCCGTAATGACCGCATCGATCCGTCTGGCTTGCGCCAGCAGCCAGTCGGACGTAGGGCCTGCCTCCGGCTCGGCGAGCGCTTCTGACTC
This sequence comes from Pseudomonas triticifolii, assembly GCF_014358015.1. Lineage (GTDB taxonomy): Bacteria > Pseudomonadota > Gammaproteobacteria > Pseudomonadales > Pseudomonadaceae > Aquipseudomonas > Aquipseudomonas triticifolii. The sequence goes on from NZ_JACONV010000002.1 coordinate 294,011, forward strand.
CATCGAGAAGCCAGTGGTGAACATCTCCGGCAAAATCACCAGATCGGCACCCTGCGCCTGGTCGAGCAGCGACTCGAAATGTTCCAGATTGGCATCCCGGTCATGCCAGGCCAGCGTGGTCTGGATCAGAGCGAGGTTAAGATTCGGCAATCCGCTCATATCGCGCATAGTTTTTCCGCCGCCAGACGCAGCGTCTCCTCTTGCTTGGCGAAGCACAGCCGAATCAGGCGCTGACCGTCAGGCGGACTCTGGTAAAACACAGAGATCGGAATGCTGGCCACGCCATGTTCGCGGGTCATCCACAACGCCATGTCGACATCGTTGAGGTCCGGACGAATCTGCGAGTAGTCCACTAACTGGAAGTAGGTCCCGCCGACCGGCTCGAAACTGAAACGTGAAGGCTTCAGTTGATTGCAGAAATAATCACGTTTGGCCTGATAGAACGCAGGTAACTCATCGACGTGCTCCGGGTGTTCAGCCATGAAGTCTGCCAGCGCGAACTGCAGCGGCGTCACCCCGCAGAAGCTCACATACTGATGCACCTTGCGCATCTCGGCGGTCAACGCAGGCGGCGCGACCACGTAACCGGTTTTCCAGCCTGTCACGTGATAGGTCTTGCCGAACGAGCTGACGACGAATGCACGCTGATACAGTTCTTCATGATCCAGCACACTGACATGACGCTGGCCGTCGAACACCAGATGCTCGTACACCTCGTCGCTGAGCAGATAGATATCACGCTCGGCAATCAACGCCGCCAGTCGGTCAAGTTCAGCGCGACTGATCAACGCGCCGCTCGGGTTGTGCGGGCTGTTGATGACGATCATGCGCGTACGCGGGCTCAGTGCGTCGCTGAGTTTCTGCCAGTCGATCGAGAAATCATCCAGCCCCAGTTGCACATGCACACAGCGACCGCCAGCCAGCTCGACCGCAGGCTCGTAGCTGTCGTAGCAGGGATCGAAAATGATGACTTCGTCACCAGGACGAATGACCGTCTGAACGGCACAGAAAATACCTTGCGTGGCACCCGGTGTGATGGTGATTTCAGTGTCCGGGTTGACGTTCCGCCCGTAGCTGCGGGCGATCTTGGCCGCAACCTGCTGACGAAGCGCGGGCAGGCCGGTCATCGGTGAATACTGGTTATGGCCCTGCATGACATGACGGCACACCGCATCACGCAGTGCCTGCGGCCCATCGAAATCGGGAAAGCCCTGCGACAAGTTGATAGCGCCGGTTTCGGCAGCCAGTTGTGACATGACGGTGAAGATGGTGGTGCCCACATTAGGCAGCTTGCTGTCGATCATGGAGCCCTTTCCCTGCAATCCCCCGGCACCACGGCGGCACGGGTCAGGCAGGATAGCCCATGGAGCGCGCATAAAAAAAGGCACCAGAGGTGCCTTTTTCGTACATTTCCTACAGACGATTCAGCGCTTGTCGCGGCGCTTCTTGTCGGCTTTCTTGTGGTGCGACATCATCCGACGCTTCTTGTTGACCTGGCGGTCAGTGAGCGTGTTCTTGTTGCCTTCGTACGGGTTCTCGCCGCCCTTGAACTCGATACGGATCGGCGTACCGACCAGCTTGAGCACACGGCGATAGGTGTTTTCCAGGTAACGGACGTAGGACTTGGGGACCTTCTCGACCTGGTTACCGTGAATAACGATCAACGGCGGGTTGGCACCACCCAGGTGAGCGTAGCGCAGCTTGATGCGGCGGCTGCCGACCATCGGCGGTGCGTGCTCGCTGACGGCGTCTTCGAGAATCTGGGTCAGGCGGCTGGTCGGCCAGCGAGTGACGGCCGACTTGAACGAGTTCTGTACCGACTGATACAGGTTACCTACGCCCGTGCCGTGCAGGGCCGAGATGAAGTGAATGTCAGCGAAGTCGACGAAGAACAGACGACGCTCCAGCTCGACCTTCACGTAGTCACGTTCGCCCGGCGTCATGCCGTCCCACTTGTTCAGCGCGATAACCAGCGCACGACCCGCTTCAAGGGCAAAGCCCAGCAGGTTGAGGTCGTGATCGACCACACCTTCGCGGGCATCCATCACGAAGATCACGACGTTGGCGTCTTTGATGGCCTGCAGCGTCTTGACCACGGAGAACTTTTCAACTTCCTCGTGAATCTTGCCGCGCTTGCGCACACCGGCGGTATCGATCAGCGTGTACTTCTCTTCGTTACGCTCGAAGGGAATGTAGATACTGTCACGCGTAGTGCCCGGCTCGTCATAAACGATGACCCGATCTTCACCCAGCATGCGGTTGACCAGCGTCGATTTGCCGACGTTGGGGCGACCGATGATCGCGATCTTGATGCCGTCCTTTTCGCTGGGGCCTGGAATGCGCTTGGCTTCCTGACCTTCGGCGACCTCTTCGACTTCAGCGTCTTCCTGGTCGTCCTCGTCGCGCGGGAATTCGCGCAGGGCGATTTCCAGCATCTGCGAGATACCGCGACCATGAGCGCCGGCTACCGGAATGGCATCACCCAGACCCATCGGACTGAACTCGGCACGGGCCAGGTTTTCGTCGATGTTGTCGATCTTGTTGGCGACTACATAGGAACGCTTGTTACGTTTGCGCAGGTGCTCGCCAATCATCTGATCGGCAGCGGTATAGCCTGCTCGGGCGTCTACAAGAAACAGCACCACATCGGCTTCTTCGATGGCCAGCAGCGACTGCTCGGCCATCTTTTCGTCCATGCCATGCTCGTCACCGGAAATACCGCCGGTGTCGATCAAAATGTAGGAGCGCCCCTGCCACTTCGCCTCTCCGTATTGGCGATCACGGGTAAGACCGGACAGATCGCCGACAATGGCGTCGCGGGTCCTGGTCAGGCGGTTGAACATGGTGGACTTGCCGACGTTCGGTCGACCCACCAGGGCGATTACGGGAACCATGCGGCTCTCCACTTCGTTATTTCAGAAAATACAAAAGCCGCTGCAGGGCAGCGGCCGGAGTTCGGGGCAGTGCCCGAGGGCACTGCAGCCTTGCCTGAGCAAGGTCGCCAGAGGCCTTGGGCCTCCAGCATGTTCACGCATTACTTGATGGTCAGGGCTTCCAGTTTGCCGCTGTTGCCATACACGTAAATCATGTCTCCAACCACCAGCGGACGGGCACGCAGCCCATCGCTGTCGATGCGCTGACGCCCCACGAAACGACCATCCACCTGGCTCAACAGGTGAAGATAGCCTTCCATATCGCCGACTGCGATGTAGCTGGAAAACACTTCCGGCGCGCCCAACTGGCGACGGGCCAGAGATTCGTTGCTCCACAAGGCGGAGGAAGAACGCTCGTCGATACCTTCGACCGTACCGGAGGCCAGCGTCGCGTAGACGCTGCCGAAGCCCTGGGCAACACCCGAGTAGCTCGACGCATCACGCTGCCAGAGAACACGACCGCTTTCCAGTTCCAGACCCGCAACACGGCCCTGATAAGTCGCGACGTACAGTGTACCGCCGGACAGCAACAGGCCGCCGTCGATATCAACCACACGATCCAGCTCCGAGCGACCTTGCGGCACCGCTACGCGCTGCTCCCAGATCGGCACGCCGTTGGTGATGTCCAGCGCGACCACCTTGCCAGTGGACAGACCTGCTACCGCAAGGCGATTGGTCGCCAGCGGTGCGCCTGTACCACGCAGGGTCAGTACGGCCGGCGTGCTTTCGTAGATCCAAAGCTGGGAACCGGTGGAGGCATCGAAGCCGACCACGCGATCATCCTGAGTCTGAACCACGACAACGCTGCCGTTGGTAGCAGGCGGAGCCAGCACTTCACTGGTGACGCGAGCGCGCCATTTTTCTTCACCGGTGGTTGCGTCCATGGCGACCACTTCACCCTTGAGGGTGCCGATCATCACCAGGCCGTAACCCACACCAACCGCGCCGGACACCGGAAGATCGAGATCCTTCTTCCAGATCACGTCGCCGGTCAGGCGGTCCAGCGATACGATTTCGCCCGTGACGTCGGCCGCATAGATGCGATCGCCATCGATGGCCGGAACCAGCATGTTGTAAGTCTTGCCCTGGCCGTCACCGATGGAGCGGCTCCACTGCTTCTGCAGGACCACTTCTTCCTTGAAATCGGTCAGCTCGGCTGGCGGCAATTCCTTCTTGCTATTGCTGCTGCAACCCGCGGCCAGAATGGCCAGAGCCAGCAATGCTGCATGTTTCCAACGAATCACGTCACGCATCCCCTTTCGCCAGATCGTCGAGCTTCATTTGCAGGCCGCCCACCGCTGCGTCTTCGGACAGAGCAGATTTGGCCTTTTGGTATGCAGCATGTGCCTCGTCGGTACGACCCAGCTGTACCAGCAGGTCACCCTTGAGTTCTTCACGGCTGGCCAGGAACGATTTATCCGCATCGCCTGCCAGCAGTTTCAGCGCGTCATCCGCCTTGTTTTGTGCAGCCAGCACGCGAGCCAGACGCTGGCGGGCAATTTCACCCAGCGTGTCGTTGGCAGGCTTGTCGGCAACCGCTTTGAGCTCTGCGGCCGCGTCGTCAAGTTTACCGGCATCCACGGCCACTTTGGCGACGAAAAGACTGCCGAACTGCGCGTAAGTCGTGCCGCCGTATTCGCTTTTCAGCTTGCCGGATATTTCGGCGACACGTGTGGTGTCTGCCTGGCCGCTGGGCGTCAGTGCGGTTTCGAGCAACTGCTGATAGAGCATCGAGGCGCCTTGCGACTGATTGGCCTGATACCTGTGCCAGAACTGCCAGCCAAGAACTACGACCAACGCCAGCAAACCACCTGTTACCAGGGGTTTGCCGTTGCGCTGCCACCAGTCCTTCATTACTGCCAGCTCATCATCTTCGGAACTCGACACCCCAATACTCCTATTCGCTAAAACGGCTGTTAATCAGCTTCAACCCTGCACGATGCAGGAGGCCAGGTGCTCGGACAGAGCATCCCAGGCAATATTTTGTTGTTCACCCTGACCACGCAGGGGTTTGACACCAATGATCTTCTGGGCGAGCTCTTCTTCGCCGAGGATCAGAGCATACAGCGCGCCACTCTTGTCGGCCTTCTTGAACTGGCTCTTGAAGCTGCCGGCTCCGGCGTTGACCTGCAGACGAAGGTTCGGCATGCGGTCACGCAATTGCTCGGCCAGCGTCAGCCCGGCAAGTTCAGCCGCTTCGCCGAACGCGCAGAGGTACACATCCACCTGACGGGAAATCTCTTCGGGGATCTGCTCAAGGGTTTCCAACAGCAGCACCAGACGCTCGATACCCATCGCAAAACCGACACCTGCAGTCGGCTTGCCGCCCATCTGCTCGACCAGACCGTCGTAACGACCGCCCGCACAGACAGTGCCCTGAGCACCCAGTTGATCGGTGACCCATTCGAAAACGGTCTTGCTGTAGTAATCCAGCCCGCGCACCAGCTTGGGGTTGATCACATACGGAATACCGGCAGCGTCCAGACGGGCTTTCAGGCCCTCGAAGTGCACGCGGGATTCTTCGTCCAGATAATCAGCCAGCTTCGGCGCATCCACCAGCACCGCCTGAGTTTCGGGATGCTTGGTGTCGAGCACGCGCAGCGGGTTGGTTTTCAGGCGGCGCTGGCTGTCCTCGTCCAGTTGATCGAGACGGGCCGACAGAAACGCCACCAGAGCGTCGCGGTAACGCGCTCGCGCTTCGCTCGTGCCCAGGCTGTTAAGTTCAAGCTTGACCGCGTTACGGATGCCCAGCATGCCCCACAGGCGCCAGGTCATGACGATCAGCTCGGCGTCGATGTCCGGACCATCGAGGTTGAAGACTTCCACGCCAATCTGGTGAAACTGGCGATAACGGCCTTTCTGCGGACGTTCGTGGCGGAACATCGGACCGATGTACCACAGCTTCTGCACCTGACCACCGCCCGTGATGCCGTGCTCGAGCACGGCACGCACGCATGCCGCAGTCCCTTCAGGGCGCAGGGTCAGAGAGTCACCGTTGCGGTCTGCAAAGGTGTACATCTCTTTCTCGACGATATCGGTGACTTCGCCGATGGAGCGTTTGAACAGGTCGGTGAACTCGACGATCGGCATGCGGATCTGCCGATAACCGTAGTTATCCAGCAGACGCGAAACAGTGCCCTCGAAGTGGCGCCACAGAGGCGTCTGCTCGGGCAGGATGTCGTTCATGCCACGAATGGCTTGCAGAGACTTACTCACAAAAAATCCTTAGCAATACGGGTTAGCTGCGCACGATGACCGATGCGTCAGCTTCGACCTTTTGAGCCGCTTTCTCGCGAATCAAGCGTTCAAGCTCGTCCACGAGATTATCGTTGGTCAGCTTCTGTGCGGGCTTGCCGTCGATGTAGATCAGGTTCGGCGTGCCACCGGTGAGGCCGACATGAGCCTCCTTGGCTTCGCCAGGACCATTGACCACACAACCGATAACGGCGACATCCAGCGGCACCAGCAAATCTTCGAGACGACCTTCCAGCTCGTTCATGGTCTTGACCACATCGAAGTTCTGCCGCGAGCAGCTCGGGCAGGCGATGAAGTTGATGCCACGGGAACGAAGGCGCAACGATTTGAGGATGTCGTAACCTACCTTCACCTCTTCGACCGGATCAGCGGCCAGCGAGATGCGGATAGTATCGCCAATTCCTTCGGCGAGCAGCATACCTAGGCCGACGGCCGATTTCACTGTGCCTGAACGCAATCCGCCCGCCTCGGTGATACCAAGGTGCAACGGCTGGACGATCTGTTTGGCCAGCAGACGGTAGGCTTCCACAGCCATGAACACGTCCGAAGCCTTCACACTGACCTTGAAATCCTGAAAATTCAGACGTTCCAGGTGCTCGACATGGCGCAGTGCCGATTCGACCAGCGCGGCGGGCGTAGGCTCGCCGTACTTCTTTTGCAGGTCTTTTTCCAGCGAGCCGGCGTTGACGCCGATGCGGATCGGAATACCGCGGTCACGTGCGGCATCGACCACGGCACGCACACGGTCCTCGCGACCGATGTTGCCAGGGTTGATGCGCAGGCAGTCCACACCCAGCTCAGCCACGCGCAAGGCGATCTTGTAGTCGAAGTGGATATCGGCAACCAGCGGCACCTTGACCAGCTGCTTGATTCGGCCAAACGCTTCGGCGGCGTCCATGTCCGGCACGGAAACGCGCACGATGTCGACGCCCGCGGCTTCCAGCCGGTTGATCTGGGCGACCGTGGCCGCCACATCATTGGTGTCACTGTTGGTCATGCTCTGCACCGCAATCGGGGCATCGCCGCCGACAGGAACAGAGCCCACCCAGATTTTTCTGGATTCGCGACGTTTGATCGGAGATTCGCCGTGCATGACTTATTGCCCTAGTTTCAGGCGAGCAGTTTCGCCGCTGGTAAAAGGAGCCACGTCTACAGGCTGACCGTTGTAGCTGACTTGCGCACCGCGTGCGAAACCCAGACGCAGGGTCAGCGGCGGCTTGCCGTTGACGTCCAGGCTTTCGCCCTTGCGCTTGAGACCGCTGACCAACACCTTGCCGTTGCCGTCCGTCACCTGGGTCCAGCAATCTGCGGTGAACTGCACATTGACCTGACCGGCACCTGCCACCATCGGCGCAGGCTGTTCGGCGGGTGTGGTCGGCATCGACGGAACGACAGGCGCAACAGAAGGCATCTGCGCCGTGGTCGCCGGAGGTGTTGCGGTAGCTGCAGGCGTCTGCGTGTGCGCAGGCGCGTTGACGGTTGGAGCCGGAACGACAGGCGTAGCGTTCTGGGTTTCACTGGCCGGCGTTCCGGTATTCAACGGCAACGTGGTCTGACCGGCGGTCTGATTCTCGACAACGGCCTGGTCCTCAGGCTCATCCAGCGGATGAATCTGGGTCGTGCCGTCAGCGCTTTCGACTTCTACGTGTTCAAGGTTGAGCCCGGACTGATCCTTGCCGCGCAGGGTGGCCTGATCCTGCCACCAGACGAAACCACCGCCTACCAGCACCACTAGCAGCAATAGACTCACGATACGCAGAATGTTGTGCGACAGGCGAACGGGCTCTTCGATACGACCCAATGCATGAACCGGGCTGCCTTTGCCGTCCGTACCGGTGAACTGGTCGAACTGCTCGACCAGCGCGGCCTGGTCAAGCTCCAGCAGTTTCGCGTAGGCGCGCACATAGCCGCGGGCGAAAGTATGCCCGGGCAGCTTTTCAAAGTTCCCGTTTTCCAGGTGACTGAGCGAGGCCACAGTCAGGTTCATCCTCAACGCCACATCTGGCAGCGACCAGTTTCTGCTCTCGCGGACCTGGCGCAGGGTCTCCCCAGGATTCGTGCGGGTGGTTGCTACAACTTCGGGATGCGCCGCTTTCATCATTGCTCCGACAGGTATTGCTGATATTCCGGCGTACCGGGATAGAGTCTTTTTAATTGCAGACCATAACTGGCTGCCTTGTTGCGGTCGTCATAAATTTTGGCCAACCGCGCACCTAGCAATAGACTACGTGCATTTTGCTCACTCAGTTGATTAAAGCGGTCGTAATAATCACGCGACGGCACATATTGCCCGTCTTCGTAAGACAACTCAGCCATTTCCAGCAGCGAGCGCGGTTGTTGACGGTCCAGGCGCAGGGCCTTGGTGAACTGCTCACGGGCCTGCTCACGGTTGCCGAGCTTGAGCGATGTCATGCCCAGGCTCTCGAAAACCCGTGAGCGCTCAGGGTAGAGGTTGTCGGCCGCGGCCTGCTCGAAGCGCTCGTAGGCTTCCTTGTAACGCCCCTGCTCGAACAGGAAACTACCGAAATTATTGACGATTCGTGTGTCATCGCGACTGGCGGACATCGCCTTGCGAAAATACTGTTCGGCGAGCTCTGGCTCCATTTCGGCCTGAAAGACCAGTGCCAGCGCCGCGTTGGCCTGCGCATCCGAACCATCGAGCTCAAGGGCTTTCTTCAGAGGGACCTTGGCACGTTCGGTCTGACCCTGCTGAAGGTATCCGATACCCAACTGAACGTAAGCCTTGCGCGCCTCTTCACGACCCTGAGAGGTCGAGAGCGGATTGATATTGCCTGTCGAAACGCAACCCACGAGCAGCATGACAGCACAGAGCAGCAATGAGGCGCGTACAGACATGAGATCCCTCTTGGCGGTGTCGCGGTCAGGTTCGGGTTGCTGCGCCTGGCGCTGTATCGGCCTCGGCACTCAACTCACGCACGGCAATGTAGCGCTCGCTACGGCGCGTGCGATCCATCACCTGCCCGACCAACTGGCCGCATGCAGCATCGATGTCTTCACCGCGCGTGGTACGCACAGTGACGTTGTAGCCAGCCTGATGCAACAGATCCTGAAAACGACGGATCGCATTGTTGCTCGGACGCTCGTACCCGGAGTGCGGGAACGGGTTGAACGGGATCAGGTTGATCTTGCAGGGCGTGTCCTTGAGCAACTCGATCATCTCGACGGCATGCTCGACCTTGTCGTTGATGTCCTTGAGCATGGTGTACTCGATGGTGAGCACACGCTTTTCGCCCAGATTCGACATGTAGCGACGGCAGGATTCGAGCAGCATCTTGAGCGGGTATTTCTTGTTGATCGGCACCAACTGGTTGCGCAGCGCGTCATTGGGCGCGTGCAGCGACAGGGCCAGCGACACATCGATGTGCTTGGACAGCTCATCGATCATCGGCACCACGCCTGAGGTGGACAGTGTCACCCGACGTTTGGAAATGCCATACCCCAGGTCATCCATCATCAGATGCATGGCGGCAATGACATTATCGAAGTTCAGCAGTGGCTCACCCATGCCCATCATCACCACGTTGGTGATGGCACGGTCGACGGTTGCCGGGACACTGCCAAAGGATTTGTTGGCAATCCACACCTGGCCGATGACTTCGGCGGCGGTGAGGTTGCTGTTGAAGCCTTGCTTGCCGGTGGAGCAGAAACTGCAATCCAGGGCACAGCCCGCCTGGGAAGACACGCACAGTGTGCCGCGCTTGCCCTGCGGAATATAGACGGTCTCGACGCAGCTGCCGGACTCGACACGCACCACCCATTTACGGGTGCCGTCGCTCGAAATGTCCTCGCTGACGACTTCAGGACCGCGAACTTCAGCGCAGGCCTTGAGCTTTTCGCGCAGGGCCTTGCTGACGTTCGTCATGGCGTCGAAATCATCGACGCCAAAGTGGTGAATCCACTTCATGACCTGACCGGCACGGAAGCGCTTCTCCCCGATAGAGTCGAAGAATTTTTCCATTTCCAGTTGAGTCAGACCCAACAGGTTGGTTTTACCAGTCGATGCAATCATGAATTCACCCTTCACTCGTGAGTCGCAAGACTTAGCGAGTGGTTACCTCGGTAGCTGCGAAGAAGTACGAGATTTCGCGAGCAGCGGCTGCTTCGGAATCGGAACCGTGAACAGCGTTGGCATCGATGGAATCAGCGAAGTCAGCACGGATGGTGCCGGCAGCAGCTTCTTTAGGGTTGGTAGCGCCCATCAGCTCACGGTTCAGAGCGATAGCGTTTTCGCCTTCCAGAACCTGAACGACAACCGGACCGGAAATCATGAACGCAACCAGGTCACCGAAGAAACCACGAGCGCTGTGCTCAGCGTAGAAACCTTCAGCTTCAGCCTTGGACAGCTGCTTCAGCTTGGAAGCAACGACGCGCAGACCGGCTTTTTCAAAACGAGTGGTGATCTCGCCGATTACGTTCTTTGCAACGGCGTCAGGCTTGATGATGGAGAAAGTACGTTGAACAGCCATGGTGAAACTCCAGAAACAGTGATTGAAGCGAAAAATTAAACCCGCGAATTATACGCGGGTTCTGGTGTATTGCCTAACTGCGTAAGTAACTGAACGTCAATCCGCCTCGTCTTCCCAGGCGGTCTGGATCGCTTCGAGGACTTTCTCCCCGCCACGATCGCGCTCATCCTCGAAGTCGGGAAGCGCCATGACCAGATCGCGCAATTTGACGAAATTCAATGAAAACGGATTGGTATCCGGGTATTTATCGGCCAATTGAATAGCGATTTCCTGCACATCGACCCATTTGAGGCTCATGAGCGTTCCTTGAATCAGTGCGGCGCTTCGGCAGCGTGGTTGAGCGAGTATTTTGGTATTTCGACGGTCAGGTCTTCAGTGCCGACAATCGCCTGACAGGATAGACGCGATTGAGCTTCAAGACCCCAGGCTTTGTCCAGCATGTCTTCTTCCAGCTCGTCGGCTTCGTTCAGCGAGTTGAAGCCTTCGCGAATGACGCAGTGGCAGGTCGTGCAGGCACAGACACCGCCGCAGGCGCTTTCGATCTCGATGTGGTGCTCGTGAGCAATCTCGAGGATAGACGTACCGGGCTCAACCTCTACAACCAGCCCGTCCGGGCAATGCTCGGCGTGGGGCAGAAAAATCACCTGCGGCATCAGTTATTCCTCAATTTCATTCAGATTGCGCCCGGCCAGCGCGGCTTTTACCGTCGAATCAAGGCGGCGGGCAGCAAATGCATCGGTCACTTGCGACAGACGTTTGGTCTGCTGCTCGATGGCATGAGCATCGGTGCCTTGCATCAATTCACGTAATTCGTCCATTTGCAGGTTGATGACCAGCCGCTCTTCCTCATCGAGAAGACGCTCGCCATCGGCATCCAGCGCGCCCTGCACCGCTTCAAGCAGGCGCTCGGCGTCGACCTGATGCTCACGCAGCATGCGGGCGACCTTGTCATCACCGGCATACTCGAAGGAATCCTTGAGCATGCGGGTGATTTCGCCATCGGTCAGACCGTAAGAAGGCTTGACCTGAATGCTCGCCTCGATGCCCGAGCCAAGCTCACGCGCCGAAACATTCAACAGACCGTCGGCATCCACCTGGAAGGTGACGCGGATCTTGGCCGCACCCGCCACCATCGGCGGAATGCCACGCAGCTCGAAGCGCGCCAGCGAACGGCAATCGCTGATCAGCTCGCGTTCACCTTGCAGCACATGAATCATCATGGCCGTCTGGCCATCTTTATAAGTGGTGAAGTCCTGACCGCGCGCCACAGGAATCGTGGTGTTGCGCGGAATGACCTTCTCCATCAGCCCACCCATGGTTTCCAGCCCCAGCGAGAGCGGAATCACATCGAGCAGCAGCAATTCTTCGCCGTCCCGTTTGTTGCCAGCCAGGGTATCGGCCTGGATCGCGGCCCCGATGGCCACCACTTGATCCGGGTCAATTTCGGTCAACGGCTGACGGCCGAACAGCTCGGCGACGGCTTCACGTACACGCGGCACGCGAGTCGAGCCGCCGACCATGACAACCGCTTCGACTTCTTCAAGCTCGATCCCGGTATCACGTACGGCACGGCGACAGGCTTTAAGGCTGCGGGCGACCATTGGCTCGACCATCGCGTTGAACACTTCGCGTGTCAGCGCTCCCTGCCACTCGCCGTACGTGACATCGACAGTATCGGTATCCGTCAGGGCTTCCTTGGCTGCGCACGCTGCCTGCAACAGGCTGCGCTGGGCAGAAGGTGCCAGGTCGGCAGACAGACCTGCCTCGGCGACAATCCAGCTGGCAATCGCGTGGTCGAAATCATCGCCACCCAGCGCGGTGTCGCCACCCGTAGCCAATACTTCGAACACGCCGCCGGTCAGACGCAGGATCGAGATATCGAATGTGCCGCCACCCAGATCGTAAATAGCAACCACGCCTTCGGCTTTCTGGTCCAGGCCATAGGCGACCGCAGCCGCAGTCGGCTCGTTGAGCAGACGCAGCACGTTGAGACCTGCCAGCCTGGCGGCGTCCTTGGTGGCCTGACGCTGCGCGTCATCGAAATAGGCCGGCACGGTGATGACCGCTCCCACCAGCTCGCCACCCAAGGACTCTTCAGCACGCTGACGCAATACCTTGAGAATATCAGCCGACACTTCCACCGGGCTTTTCGGCCCCTGGACGGTTTCGATGAAAGGCATGTGCGATTCGCCACCGACGAAGCGGTAAGGCAGCTGCTCACCCAATTGCTTGACGTCAGTCAGCCCACGCCCCATGAGACGCTTGACCGACAGCACCGTATTGAACGGATCCTGCGAGGCGGCGGCTTTGGCCGATTGCCCGACTTCGACACGTTCAGCGTGGTAGCGAACGGCAGAAGGCAGGATGACCTCCCCTTGCGCGTCAGCCAGAGGCTCGGACAGGCCGCTGCGCACTGCAGCAACCAGAGAGTTGGTAGTGCCCAAGTCGATCCCCACAGCCAGACGGCGCTGATGCGGTTGAGGACTGAGGCCAGGTTCGGCGATCTGCAGTAAGGCCATGCGTTTTCAGAATAATCACTGGCGTGCGGCCAAGGCAGCACGGGGTTAATCGTCGAGGCGCTCTTCTAGCTGGCGCACTTCGTGAGAAAGCTTGTCGAGAAACTGCATGCGCCGCATCAGCCTTTCGGCGTGCTCGCGCTGCGCAGCGTCATTCCAACAGGCAGCAAAGCTCTGGTTCAGTTCATCCTGAGCCACCTTGAGACGACGCTTGAACGTTGCCACTCCGGCAAGATCAGCTTCATCCTGCAGATCTTCAAGTTCTTCGCGCCATTGCATCTGCTGCAGAAGAAAGTCGGGATCGTGCACAGTGACCTCAAGAGGCACCTCGTTGCCATTCATGGCCAACAGGTAACGTGCCCGTTTAGGCGGGCTCTTGAGGGTCTGATAGGCTTCATTGAGGCTGGCGGAACGCTCAAGCGCCGTCCGTTGCTCACGCTCGGAAGCGTCGGCAAAGCGGTCGGGATGGACGCCACGCGCCAATTCGCGATAACGCGTCGCCAGATGATCGAGATCAAGCTCAAAATCGGGCTTGAGCTCGAACAAGGCGAAGTGACAGGGAGTACCCACGATAAAAGCCTCAGACGTTGAAGCTTTCGCCGCAGCCGCACTCACCGCGCGAATTGGGGTTATTGAACTTGAAGCCTTCGTTCAATCCTTCCCGAACGAAGTCGAGCTCCGTGCCATCGAGATAGACCAGGCTTTTCGGGTCGATAATCACCTTCACGCCGTGCATTTCGAACACGGTGTCTTCGCCGGCCGCCTCATCGACGAACTCGAGCACATAGGCAAGACCTGAACAACCTGTGGTGCGAACACCCAGACGAACGCCATCACCCTTGCCACGCCCCTCGAGGGAACGTCGTACGTGGTTAGCGGCAGCTTCTGTCATGCTGATAGCCATCGGAACTCCTTACGCGTTTCTGAAAAAGAGCTGCTTATTACAGCAGGCCTTTCTTCTGCTTGTAATCGCGAACGGCCGCTTTGATAGCGTCTTCAGCGAGCACGGAGCAGTGAATCTTTACCGGTGGCAGTGCCAGCTCTTCAGCCAGCTGAGTGTTCTTGATGGTCTCTGCTTCATCCAGAGTCTTGCCTTTCATCCACTCGGTTGCCAGAGAGCTGGAAGCGATTGCCGAACCGCAGCCATAGGTCTTGAACTTGGCGTCTTCGATAACGCCCTGCTCGTTGACCTTGATCTGCAGACGCATCACGTCGCCGCACGCTGGAGCGCCGACCATGCCGGTGCCAACATCAGGATCTTCCGCGTTCATCTTGCCGACGTTGCGCGGATTCTCGTAGTGGTCGATGACCTTTTCGCTGTAAGCCATGATTCTATTCCTCTCACATCAGGGAGCCGCTCTTCAGGTCGTGCCAGCCGATGCTGACCACGACCTGTTTTGGAGGCGACTTTAAATTAGTGCGCCGCCCACTCGATCTTGGAGATATCGACGCCGTCTTTGAACATGTCCCACAGCGGCGAAAGCGTACGCAGCTTGGTAACGGCCTCGCAGACTTTCTGCGCGGCATAATCGATTTCTTCTTCGGTGGTGAAGCGACCGAAGGTGAAGCGAATCGAGCTGTGTGCCAGTTCGTCGTTGCGGCCCAGGGCGCGCAGCACGTAAGAAGGCTCGAGCGACGCCGAGGTGCAGGCCGAACCGGACGACACAGCCAGATCCTTGAGCGCCATGATCAGCGACTCGCCTTCAACGTAGTTGAAGCTCAGGTTCAGGTTGTGCGGTACGCGGGCGGTCATGCTGCCGTTGACATAAAGCTCTTCCAGGTTCTCGACCTGCTTGAAGAAACGATCGCTGAGCGCTTTGACGCGTACGTTTTCAGCAGCCATTTCTTCTTTGGCGATACGGAACGCTTCACCCATACCCACGATCTGGTGGGTCGCGAGCGTGCCGGAACGCATGCCACGCTCGTGACCGCCGCCATGCATGGCGGCTTCGAGGCGCACACGCGGCTTACGGCTGACGTACAGCGCGCCGATACCTTTCGGACCGTAGGTCTTGTGGGCAGAGAACGACATCAGATCAACCTTGAGGCTGGCCAGGTCGATCTCAACCTTGCCGGTCGATTGCGCGCCATCAACGTGGAACAACACGCCGCGAGAGCGGGTCAGCTCACCGATCGCTGCAATGTCGTTGATGGTGCCGATCTCGTTGTTCACGTGCATGATCGACACCACGATGGTGTCGTCACGCAGTGCCGCTTCGATCATGGCTGGCGTGATCAGACCGTCTTCGCCCGGCTCGATATAAGTCACTTCAAAACCTTCACGCTCCAGTTGGCGCGTGGTATCCAGGACAGCCTTGTGCTCGACCTTGGAGGTGATGATGTGCTTGCCCTTGCTGGCGTAGAAGTGCGCAACGCCCTTGATCGCAAGGTTGTTGGACTCGGTGGCACCAGAGGTCCAGACAATTTCACGTGGATCGGCGTTGACCAGATCAGCGACCTGACGGCGGGCATTCTCGACCGCCTCTTCAGCTTTCCAGCCAAAGACATGGGAGCGCGATGCCGGGTTGCCGAAGTTTCCTTCGACTGTCAGGCATTCGATCATTTTCTGCGCGACACGCGGATCGACCGGGGTCGTCGCGGAGTAATCGAGGTAAATCGGCAATTTCATTGAAGCTCTCCTATCAGGCAGGCGCACCGCTCATTCATCTGCGTTCATTCAACGGCGGACGTTTCAATCTTACCCAGTTGCGACGTATTGCTGTGGCTACGGCGCATATCCTGGCGCTGAGCGACTTCTTGTACCTCACGGCGAGTGACAAGATCCGCCAAGCTGATACCGCTTAGAAATTCGTGAATCTGCTGGCTCAGGTCGCACCACAAGTGGTGAGTGAGACAGGTGTCGCCAGCGTGGCAATCACCCAGTCCCTGGCAGCGTGTGGCATCGACCGATTCATTCACCGCGTCGACGACCTGCGCCACCTGGATACCTTTCATGTCGCGAGACAGCTGATAACCACCACCCGGGCCGCGAACACTGGAAACCAGGTTGCCGCGGCGTAGCTTGGCGAACAGTTGCTCGAGATAAGACAGGGAAATGCCCTGTCGCTCGGAGATATCGGCCAGAGACACTGGCCCGGTCTGCGCGTGCAAGGCCAGGTCAAGCATGGCTGTTACAGCGTATCGGCCTTTTGTAGTCAGTCGCATGGCGTGTACCGCAGAGGATCGGAATAAGCGCGAGTATGCTATTCCCGAGTAAATGAGTCAACTATTAGACCGAGTAAAACACTCGGGATTAGCAAAAAGTGCGGGCTGCATCATACCAAAAGTGCGACACAATGGCACGCCCGTCACCCCCGCCCACACTAGTCAACCTTGTCCTCGAGCCTGTCTTCGCGCTTGTCCTTGACGCAATCGAAGACCTCGTCGCGCAACTCCGGCAGATCCTTGGCGCAATAGTCGCTGCCCAGCCGACTGAGCGCGCCGCACATACCTTCGAGACGACCATCAACGGCCTGCAAATGGTCGAGCAACTGGCCAATAGCGCGCGCGACCGGGTCGGGCATGTCGGCGCTGACACCGTAGGCATCGAAACCCAGCTTTTCAGCCATGGCCTTGCGCTTGGCTTCGGTTTCGTCGTCAGACTTGACGATGATGCGCCCCGGAATACCGACCGCCGTGGCACCGGCAGGCACTGCCTTGGTGACAACGGCATTGGAGCCGATCTTGGCCCCGGCCCCCACGGTGAACGGGCCCAGCACCTTTGCACCAGCTCCGACCACCACACCGTCTTCCAGCGTCGGGTGGCGCTTTCCGGCATTCCAACTGGTGCCGCCCAGGGTCACGCCCTGATAGAGCGTCACGTCATTGCCGATCTCGGCGGTTTCACCGATCACAATGCCCATGCCGTGATCAATGAAGAAGCGGCGACCGATCCGGGCCCCCGGATGAATCTCGATCCCGGTCATCCAGCGACCGAAATTGGACACCACGCGCGCCAGCCACTTCCAGCCCTTGCCCCACAGGATGTGCGCAAAACGGTGCAGCCAGATGGCGTGCATGCCCGGATAGCAGGTCAGGACGTCGAATGCGTTGCGCGCAGCAGGATCACGGTGAAACACACTTTGAATATCTTCTCGCAGACGCTCGAACATCACTGATCCTTCCGCTTGTAGGGTTCACCGCGCGCGGCTTTCTGGGTCTCGGTAAGAATCCCGCGCAGGATGCTGAGCTCGGAATGCTCGACTTCACTGCGACCGAACAGTCTGCGCAACCGCGCCATCAAGTGCCGGGGCTTTTCGGGATCAAGGAAACCGATAGCCACCAGCGTTGCTTCCAGATGACCGTAAAAGCCTTCCATTTCGTCCATGGTCGCAAGCTCGGCGCTGTGCGCAGCTTTTGACGCCTCGTCCTGAGCCGGCTGCTCACTGGCAGCAAGCCAGGACATGCGCACTTCATAGCTGAGCACCTGCACGGCGGCAGCCAGATTCAGCGAGCTGAAATCGGGGTTGGACGGGATGTGCACATGGAAATGACAACGCTGCAGCTCTTCGTTGGTCAGGCCCGCGTGCTCGCGACCGAACACCAGCGCAACCTCGGCGCCCTGCCCGGCCTGCTCGACAACCTTCACGCCCGAGGCGCGCGGGTCCAGCATCGGCCACGGCAGACTGCGATCACGCGCACTGGTACCCAGCACCAGACGACAACCCACCAGCGCCTCTTCAAGGGTGGCGACGACCTGGGCACCTTCCAGAATATCGGTGGCGCCGGACGCACGCGCATCGGCATCGGGCGACGGAAAGATCCGCGGATCGACCAGTACCAGGCGCGAAAGCCCCATGTTTTTCATGGCGCGAGCAGCCCCGCCGATATTTCCGGGATGGGTAGTGCCGACCAGGACAACACGAATGTTCTGCAACAAGGCGAACGCTCACTGACGCGAATTAGGGGGGCAAATCTTACAGAAACACCCCGATTAACGCTATGAACCTGTTCAGGCCTGGCGACCTTTGGCCGCACCCGGGCGCGACGAAAAATGCCCTGAAACCCGACATCCGTTACAACGCAAGGCTGGAAATAATTCGACGCACCCCATAGAATGGCCGGCTCTCTTTAACAACCTTAGGTGAATTGTCCATGCAGCCCATGCTGAATATCGCGCTGCGCGCCGCCCGCAGCGCCAGCGAATTGATTTTCCGCTCCATCGAGCGCTTGGATACCATCAAGGTCGACGAAAAAGAAGCCAAAGACTACGTCACAGAGATCGACCGTGCCGCCGAACAGAGCATCATCACCGCTCTGCGCAAGGCGTACCCGACCCACGGCATCCTGGGCGAAGAAAGCGGCATGCATGAAGGCAGCGGCGAAGGCACCGATTACCTGTGGATCATCGACCCACTGGACGGCACCACCAACTTCGTTCGTGGCATCCCGCACTTCGCAGTCAGCATCGCCTGCAAATACCGCGGTCGCCTTGAACACGCTGTTATTCTGGATCCGGTCCGCCAGGAAGAATTCACTGCCAGTCGTGGTCGCGGTGCTGCACTGAACGGTCGTCGTCTGCGTGTCAGCCAGCGCAAGAGCCTCGAAGGCGCTCTGCTGGGCACCGGCTTTCCTTTCCGCGACAACCAGATGGACAACATCGAAAACTACCTGGGCATGTTCCGCAGCCTGGTCGGCCAGACTGCAGGCATTCGCCGCGCAGGCGCTGCCAGCCTGGACCTCGCGTATGTAGCGGCCGGTCGCTTCGACGCGTTCTGGGAATCGGGCCTGTCCGAGTGGGACATGGCTGCCGGCGCTCTGCTGATTCAGGAAGCAGGCGGACTGGTCAGCGACTTCACAGGCGGTCACGACTTCCTGGAGAAAGGCCACATCGTTGCCGGCAACACCAAGTGCTTCAAGGCTGTGCTGACGGCAATCGCCCCGCACCTGCCGCCTTCACTGAAGCGCTAAGCACCAGACGTAAAAAAACCGGCGAGAGCCGGTTTTTTTATGCCTTGCAGAAAACCCGGCTGACTTACTGGGCCTGACCCAAAATCAACTGACCATTCTTGTCGACAGGAATCTGATTGCCTGGATCACGCTCCATACGGACCTGACCCACTTTCTCGTTCAACTTGTACTTCACGTTGTAACCTACAACCTTCTGGCTCACGTCGTTGACTGTCGTGCAACGGTTCTGCGTCGTGGTGTAAGTGTCACGCTCCTGCATGCCTTCCTGGACCTTGTTACCAGCATAACCGCCGCCGACCGCACCCGCGACCGTCGCGAGCTTCTTGCCATTGCCACCACCGACCTGATTGCCCAGCAAACCGCCCGCAACAGCGCCGATGACGCTGCCCACGATCTGGTGCTGGTCCTTGACCGGCGCCTGATGGGTAACGGTTACGTCCTTGCAAACTTCACGGGGGGTTTTGATCTGCTGATTGATCGGCTCGACAGCCAATACATCTGCGTACTCAGGACCACCCTTGACCAGGCTATAGGTGGCAACGGCACCGCCTGCAGTCACAACAGCAGCACCTAATACAGCACCAACAAGCATAGACTTGTTCACTTGAACCTCCTGACCCAATCGAAACGCAGCATTACTGCGCAATGCCTAGCCTTGGAGCATAAAAAAAGGCGCGAGTTCATCACTCGCGCCTTTTTAATGACAGCTGGCTATTAAGGCAGATCGTCTGCCTTCTCGACCACGACCGGAGGAATCAGATCCTCGGTGGTCAGGTTCAGCCAGATCAGCACCACGTTGGCGATGTAGATCGACGAGTAGGTACCCGCCAGTACACCGATGAACAACGCGATGGAGAAACCTTCCAGGCTGTCGCCACCAAACACCCACAACGCGACGATTGCCAGCAGCGTGGAAATCGATGTAGCCATGGTGCGCAGCAGCGTTTGCGTGGTGGAGATGTTGATGTTTTCAATCAACGACGCCTTACGCAGCAGACGGAAGTTCTCGCGAACCCGGTCGAACACGACGATGGTATCGTTCAACGAGTAACCGATGATCGCCAGCACCGCTGCCAACACCGTCAGGTCGAAGGTGATCTGGAAGAACGAGAGGATGCCCATCGTCACCACCACGTCGTGGATCAGCGAGACGATAGCACCGACCGCGAACTTCCACTGGAAGCGAAACGCCAGGTAGATCAGTACGCCGCCGAGCGCCAGCAGCATGCCGATACCGCCCTGGTCGCGCAGCTCTTCACCGACCTGCGGACCGACGAATTCAACGCGTTTGACCACAGCAGGGTTGTCAGCACCCGACTTGCGAAGCGCTTCTGCAACCTGGGTACCCAGTTGCGGGTCTTCACCCGGCATGCGCACCAACAGGTCCGTGGTCGCGCCGAAGCTCTGTACAACGGCTTCGTGATAGCCCGCCTGAACCAGTTCCTGACGGACCTTGCCCAGATCGGCCGGACGCTCGTAGGTCAGCTCGATGAGCGTACCGCCAGTGAAGTCCAGACCAAAGTTAAGCCCTTTATGGAACCAGCTAAACAACGCCAGTGCGGTAAGAAGCATGGTAATGGCGAACGCAACGTTGCGAACGCCCATGAAGTTGATGGTACGTTTCATGGCAGCCCCTTAAATCCACAACTTCTTGAAGTCACGACCGCCATAGATCAGGTTGACCATTGCGCGGGTCACCATGATGGCTGTGAACATCGAGGTAAAGATCCCGAGCGACATGGTCACCGCAAACCCTTTGACAGGGCCTGTGCCCATCGCAAAGAGAATGCCGCCGACCAGCAGCGTCGTCAGGTTGGCGTCGAGGATCGCCGTGTAGGCACGATCGAAACCTTCGCTGATTGCGCGCTGCACCGTCATGCCGTTGGCGATCTCTTCACGTATCCGCGAGAAGATCAGTACGTTGGCGTCCACCGCCATACCCATGGTCAAAACGATACCGGCGATGCCCGGCAGGGTCAGTGTGGCACCCAGCAGCGACATCAATGCCAGCAGCATGACCATGTTCAAGGCCAGCGCCACCGTGGCAATCACACCGAAGAAGCGGTAGATGGCCATGATGAACAGCGACACGAACAGCATGCCCCACAGGGAAGCGTCGATACCTTTGGTGATGTTGTCAGCACCCAGGCTCGGACCGATGGTGCGCTCTTCAGCGAAGTACATCGGCGCGGCCAGACCACCGGCACGCAACAGCAGCGCCAGCTCGGACGATTCGCCCTGACCGTTCAGGCCCGTGATACGGAACTGGCTGCCCAGTGGCGACTGAATGGTCGCCAGGCTGATGATCTTCTTTTCTTCCTTGAAGGTCTGGACCGGCACGTCTTTCTCGACGCCATTGACCATCTGCTTGGTATAAGTGGTGGTCGGACGCTGCTCGATGAAGATCACCGCCATGCTGCGACCCACGTTGCTGCGGGTTGCGCGGCTCATCAACTCGCCACCATGACCATCAAGGTTGATGTTCACCTGTGGACGGCCATGCTCGTCGAAGCTGGCCTTGGCGTCGGTCACCTGGTCACCGGTGATGATCAGGCCACGCTCCACCGCAGCTGCCGGACGTCCGCCTTCGCGGAATTCGAACATCTCGGTGGTGCCTTTCGAATCATCGGGGCCTGCGCCCAGACGGAATTCAAGGTTGGCAGTCTTGCCCAGAATACGCTTGGCTTCGGCAGTGTCCTGCACGCCTGGCAGTTCAACCACGATGCGGTTGGCACCCTGGCGCTGTACCAGCGGCTCGGCAACACCCAGCTCGTTAACCCGGTTGCGCACCGTGGTCAGGTTCTGCTTGATGGAGTATTCGCGAATCTCGGCCAGCTTGACCGGCGTCAGCGCCAGACGCAGCACGGGAATCCCGTTCAGCTCCGCAGGCGTGATTTCGAAATCGGTAAAGGTCTTGCGCACCAGTGCACGAGCCTGCTCGCGCTCTGCATCGTCGGTAAAGCCCAGTTGAATCACGTTACCCAACTGCGGCAGGCTGCGATAACGCACCTTTTCCTTGCGCAGCAGCGTCTTGACTTCACCTTCGTAGACTTTAAGACGGGCATCGATTGCCTTGTCCATGTCGACTTCCAGCAGGAAGTGCACACCACCGGACAGGTCGAGGCCGAGCTTCATCGGAGTTGCGCCAACGTTGCGCAGCCAGTTCGGCGTGGTACGAGCCAGGTTCAGCGCGACGACGTAGTCATCACCCAGCGCCTTGCGCACGACATCCTTGGCCGGCAACTGGTCTTCCTGCTTGCTCAGACGCAACAAACCGCCTTTGCCATTCTCAGCCAGAGAAGAAGCCTTGACCGCAATGCCGGCATCGGTCAGCGCCTTGGCTGCACGATCCACATCTGCCTGAGTGACTTGCAGCGCGGTACTTGCGCCACTGATCTGGATGGCCGAATCGTCAGGGTAGAGATTGGGTGCGGAATAAATAAAACCGATCACCAGCACCGCCAGGATCAGTACGTATTTCCACAGAGGGTATTTGTTCAGCATCACGCCGCCCGCTTAAAACGCGGGGCGCCTTGCGCGCCCCGTCGATGGGTAAAAGTTGGTACTCAGATCGCTTTCAGGGTGCCTTTTGGCAGAGTGGCTGCGATAGCGCCCTTCTGGATTTTCAGCTCAACGGTGTCGGACACTTCAATCACGACGAAATCGTCGGTCACTTTGTTGATCTTGCCGGCGATACCACCGCTGGTTACCACTTCGTCGCCCTTCTGCAGGTTGCCCAGCAGGTTTTTCTGCTCTTTGGCGCGCTTGGCCTGTGGACGCCAGATCATCAGATAGAAGATGACCAGAAAGCCAACCAGGAAGATCCACTCGAAACCGCTGCCCGCAGGACCGGCAGCCGGTGCAGCAGCATCCGCGAAAGCGGGAGAGATGAAAAAGCTCATGTGTCGCTCCAAGTTACATAATTAGTATAGAAAAGCGGGAAAAACTCGTTCTGTTTCAACCCAGAGGCGGCGTAGGAAGGCCGCGTTTGGCATAGAAGGCATCGACGAAGGCGGCCAATGTACCCTGTTGAATAGCCTCGCGCAAACCAGCCATAAGCAGCTGGTAGTGCCGCAAATTGTGGATTGTATTGAGCATACTCCCCAGCATTTCGTTGCACTTGTCCAGGTGATGCAGATAAGCGCGCGAGAAGTTCTTGCAGGTGTAGCAGTCGCAGGTCGGATCCAGCGGCGAATTGTCATGCCGGTGAAACGCGTTACGAATTTTCAGCACACCGGTATCAATGAACAAATGACCGTTGCGGGCATTGCGGGTCGGCATGACGCAGTCGAACATATCGATACCGCGGCGCACACCTTCGACCAGATCTTCCGGCTTGCCTACCCCCATCAAGTAACGAGGTTTGTCTGCTGGCATTTGGCCCGGCAGGTAGTCCAGCACCTTGATCATCTCGTGCTTGGGCTCGCCTACCGACAGACCGCCGATGGCCAGGCCGTCGAAACCGATCTGATCCAGGCCTTCGAGCGAGCGCATGCGCAGGTTCTCGTGCATGCCGCCCTGAACGATGCCGAACAGCGCAGCAGTATTCTCGCCATGCGCGATCTTGGAACGCTTGGCCCAGCGCAGCGACAGCTCCATGGAGATACGCGCCACGTCTTCATCGGCCGGGTATGGCGTGCACTCGTCGAAGATCATCACGATGTCCGAGCCCAGATCGCGCTGAACCTGCATGGACTCTTCCGGC
Organism: Pseudomonas triticifolii; assembly: GCF_014358015.1. GTDB lineage: Bacteria > Pseudomonadota > Gammaproteobacteria > Pseudomonadales > Pseudomonadaceae > Aquipseudomonas > Aquipseudomonas triticifolii. Next base: position 317,817 of record NZ_JACONV010000002.1, read on the forward strand.
CCCATGAACACCTTGGCGCCATCGACTGGCGAGGCGAAGGTCACGCCCTCCTCCTTGATCTTGCGCATTGCGCCCAGGCTGAACACCTGGAAACCGCCGGAGTCGGTCAGAATCGGACCCTGCCACTGCATGAAGTCGTGCAGGTCGCCGTGGCCCTTGATGACCTCGGTACCCGGACGCAGCCACAGGTGAAAGGTGTTGCCCAGAATGATCTGCGCCCCGGTGGCCTCGATGTCGCGTGGCAGCATGCCCTTGACCGTGCCATAGGTGCCCACCGGCATGAACGCCGGGGTCTCGACCACGCCACGCGGAAAGGTCAGGCGACCGCGACGGGCCTTGCCGTCAGTGGCCAATAACTCGAACGACATACGACAGGTGCGACTCATGCGTGATCCTCTGGTACCGATTCCTGTGGGGCCGTCGGCGCGGGATTGCGGGTGATGAACATCGCATCACCGTAACTGAAGAAGCGGTACCCATGCTCGATGGCCGCGGCGTAGGCCGCCATGGTCTCGGGATAACCGGCGAACGCCGAAACCAGCATCAACAGCGTGGATTCGGGCAAATGGAAATTGGTCACCAGCGCATCGACCACATGAAACGGCCGACCTGGATAGATGAAGATATCGGTGTCGCCACTGAACGGCTTCAGCACACCATCACGCGCCGCACTTTCCAGCGAACGCACGCTGGTAGTCCCGACCGCGATCACCCGCCCGCCCCGTGCGCGGCAAGCAGCCACGGCATCGACCACGTCCTGGCCGACTTCCAGCCATTCCGTGTGCATGTGGTGATCTTCGATCTGCTCGACACGCACCGGCTGAAACGTACCCGCCCCGACGTGAAGCGTGACAAAGGTCGTCTCGACGCCCTTGGCAGCAATCGCCTCCATGAGCGGCTGATCGAAATGAAGACCCGCCGTCGGTGCCGCTACAGCCCCGGCGCGCTGGGCGTAGACGGTCTGATAACGCTCGCGGTCCGCGCCTTCGTCCGGTCGGTCTATATAAGGAGGCAACGGCATGTGCCCGACCCGGTCGAGCAACGGCAACACCTCTTCGGCAAAACGCAGCTCGAACAACGCGTCATGCCGCGCCACCATCTCGGCCTCCCCGCCGCCGTCGATCAGGATCGACGAACCCGGCTTGGGCGACTTGCTGGAGCGCACATGCGCCAGCACACGATGGCTGTCCAGCACGCGCTCGACCAGAATCTCCAGCTTGCCGCCAGAGGCTTTCTGCCCGAACAGGCGCGCAGGAATGACGCGGGTATTGTTGAACACCATCAAGTCGCCCGGGCGCAAATGCTCGAGCAAATCAGTGAATTGACGATGTGCCAGTGCGCCGCTCACCCCGTCAAGGGTCAACAGACGACTACTGCGACGCTCGGCCAGCGGGTGACGAGCAATCAGGGAATCCGGGAGTTCGAAGGTAAAGTCAGCGACGCGCATGATGGGGTTCGTTTAGCAGGGCCGGGAAGTTTATCCGGTTTGGCGGAATTAGTAAAAAACCCGCGCAAATCCCTGTTGACCAACGGAAAACTCATCCCTATACTTCGCCGCCATTGAGCCCTGATGGCGGAATTGGTAGACGCGGCGGATTCAAAATCCGTTTTCGAAAGAAGTGGGAGTTCGATTCTCCCTCGGGGCACCAACATTAAAAAAGACCTTGAAATTCAAGGTCTTTTTTTTCGTCTGCATTTTTTGGTTCTGTGTTTCTGTTGAGAGACAACACAGCACTGGAGGAGGCGGCGACAGCCGGGGCCTGGCCGGACTTGCCCGTTAACACCCCCACCACAACGATAGCCTCGACGCCCCTCACTCCAGATCGATGACCGGACCTGCTCTCGGTCAGCGCCTCAGACCTTGTACCCAAGCCTCACGTCTGGATCGAGCTTGCCTGCGTAGCCTTTGACATTTATATCGATGGTTGGACGCGACTTTGGGCCACCATCATCGATCACCAGACTTCTGACCCCGCACAGCTGCGAAAGGCCTGGGACGCCTTCAAATGTCGTGGCGTGAGTCGAACCGACAAAAGCGATCCATTTTCCCTCTGGCTTGCTCAGGCTTATTGTCTGCGCTGCATAGTAGTTCATTGCTTTGATGCGCTTGAAGTCAGCCTGGCCCGAGGTCGCGTAGGTCTTGGTCGTGTCCAGAGGGACGACGTGCATCCCGGCTTCTTTGGCCGCCTCCAAAAGCTTTTTAAAGCCGTACTTCGGAGCGGCCTGATCCGGGCTTCGATTGCCAGCGGTCTGCATATCCAGATAGACCTTCAGCCGGGCGGGCATCTGACTGCCTTTCGGGGAGTTCAAGTATTCATTGAGGGCTTTGCCGTGGGACTCAGTGCACAGATGCTCCATGTAGAGCGTGTTGACACCGTCGGCTTTCAGGCTTTTGAAGTTCTTTATCAGTTCGCGCTTGCTTGATATTGCGCCGTGCCCTTCACCAATAATCAGCCCCGGTCCATCACGCAATAACTCACGCATCACCCCAAGGCTATCCTTGCTTTTCAGGTTCGTGATCGGCGCCAGTGCGGGTATGTTCTGAGCGTTGAAATCATCGAAATAAAGGTTCGCCCTGTCGATCAGCTTCTTGCTCTGATCATCGGGCATCCACAGGCCTTTATTGCGCCCCAGACAGTAGTCCATTTCCTGAAGATTCAGGTTGATGTGCAGATGCTTTCGGCTCTCAGCTATAACAACGTCTTCCAGCTTTATACCTTTGGCATCAAGGCCTTTTTTGATAGCGGCCTTGCCATTTCCCAGCAGCTCGGCGACCAGATTGGCAGGCAGCTTGTTATCCCTGCCAGCGGTTTTTGCGGGGTCGAGGCTGAACGGGTGCTGGCTCTCGCACCAACGGGCCAGTTCGGCGAGATCGTTGGCCTTGAAGTCCACGGCTGAATGCGCTGAGGTCGCGCGTGAGGTTGAAGCCACAATCTGACTGCGATGCACATGACTGCTGCTCGCTGCATCAGACCTGATTTTCCCGGCATGTTTCGCAGTGCCCTCACTGTTTGAAGGTGCCATTTTTTCGAGCATGGCTCTGACTTTTTCTGCATCCTCCTCAGAGAAACGTCTGGCGCGATAGTGGGTGATATTCCCTAACGACGGCGCTTCTGCCAAGGCAGTGGGTGCTTGAGATGCGCTGGAATGAGAGGAGCGGGATGGATTTTCAGCTTTTTGCGTTACAGGTCCCTCAGCCTCGGACACGGGTGGGTAATAGCTGGAAGACGGGCCGCCAACGGGTCTCATGGTTGAATCTCCAGGTGTGAACCATCATTCAGAGGCCGGCCTCAATCGGCCAGGCCTCTGGTCTTTCAGACGATCAATGCGCCTTTGGAATCCCGAACTGGTTCAGCACGGGATCGACGTTATGGTCGAAGGCTTTTTGCGCTTTGTGCTTCTTGACGGCGTCGACGATCATGGAAATCCCGAAGCCCAGCGCCATGGCGCCATCGATGGCCCAACCGATGACCGGGATAGAAGCCCCCACCGCCATGCCTGCTGCCATGCCTGCGGCTTCACCTGCGACCATGGCAACGGCGCGGCCGGCCAGTTGCCCGGCCATGCGGCCAAGCCCGACCGAAGCTTCACGGCCCAGCATTTTGGCGCCCGCATCGATCCCGCCTTTGATCGCCTGTGCGCCGTACTTGGTGCTGTCGTAGATCACTTGCGAGGCACCGAGCTTGTCGCCGTTGGCCAGCATGTCCTTCACAGAAGCGAAGCCCATCACTGAGCGGAGGATCTTCGGTCCGCCGCCCGCAAGAAGCTCGGCCGCGACCGACGGCCCCTGGCTTTCATCGGTCTTGCCTTCAAGCAGCTTGCGACCTTTCTTGCTGTTCTGCAGTTCGCTGACCGTGGAGTTGGCGTAACTCTCATTCACGCTGTCCGTGAGCTCGCTGGGAAGCACGCTGTCGTAGGCCGCTTTCTGGCCAGCCAGCGTTTGCATGGCTTGCTCGCCATCGACTTTTTTCTGCCCCAGAAGCTGTTTGAGCGCACCACCGTTTGCAAAATTTTCGACGTACGAGTTCTGGATCGTGGCGTTCAGATCCGGACGATTGCCCAGCACCTCCTGAGAGGTCGGCACCTTCGCATCGGGAAACAGGTCTTGCTGCAACTGCAACTGGGCCGACATGCCGTCAATGGCGGTGCTGTAATCGGCATTCGGGTTGCGTTTGTTGACGGCCTTGTCGGCCGTCGCCATGTCGGTTTGCAACGCCTGGCCGCTGTTGACGTTCTGCGCCTGCTGGATGACGGCTTTCTGCAACGCGGCATCGCTGCGCACCAGGCTGCGCTCCTGCTCAGGAACAGCTTTATTGAGGTACGCCTGCACATCGGGGTCGGACTGTAGCTGGGCGATCCTCTCGTTCAGCCCTGCTTCGGTTTTCTCGGTATTGCGCAGTTGACGCCCCGCAATCACGCTTTGCTGAGTCTGCTGCAGCTTGATCATGACGGCCGCTTTCTGCGCACCACTGTACGATTTGGGCTGGTCGAAAACCTTTGAATCGAGCTTGCTGATGTCGATGCCCGATACCGCATTCACGGTGGCCGCATCACTGAGCATGCTGGCGAACTGGCCGCCGTTGGTGGGGGCGGCCTTTTTGATCCACTCGCTCAGGTTCTTCGAGTTGAACAATTGGTCGGGGCTGTGGGCGGCCTTGGCACGGCCTGTCATGCCTGCCTCGTCGAGCTGGCCGAGGAAGCCGGGCTGCGCCCAGGTGTTGCAGGATTGCTTGAGTACGCCAGACAGGCCCGGATTGCCGGCGGTCAGGCCATTGAGATCGTCGGCGCTGATGTTGCCATCGACCTTGCTCTTGTCGGCTGCACCCACGGCATTATGAGGATCGGCGGCGCGCACCAGCGGCAGGTTGGCCTGCATCAACGAGGCGTTGCGCACCATCTCCAGGGATTGCGGATCGGCGTTGGGGTTGTCTTCCACATACTTGGCAAAGTCCTTGTCCGCCTTGTCAGCGGCCTTCTCCATATTCTTGGCGAAGGCCTTGAGGTCCTTGTTGGTGATCTTGCCGTCTGCGTTGCCGCCACTTTTGCCCACATCCACGGCGGTCTTGAGAGCCGGGTTGGCGTTGATGAATTCCATGGCCTTCTCGGCATCAGGCCCCTTGCCTGCGGCCATTCGCGCGGCCGCGATGGGCCGGTTGAGTTCCTGCTGCGCCTGCAAACGCTGCTCAGGTGGCAGATTGGCCACCAGCGGTTCCCAGCGCTTCAGCTCTTCAGGAGAGGAATATTCGGAGTTGTCGAGAAACGCAGCATCAGCCGCCTTTGGCGCATTGGCCGGATCGGCCGCATCGCTGGACGTGACGCTGTCGGTTGGCGCTGCCGGGGCAGCGGGCTCGACTTGAGCGGGATCGATCTGAGCAGGATCGGTCGCGCAAGGGGGTGGAGGTTCAGGACTGACGGGGGCGGACGCCCTGCCAGCACCCTGGAACAACAAGGCCAGCAATGACGATGCCGTTTGCTCGGTGCCTTTGAGCGCAACGGGTGAATTCTGCGCGGGCTGACCAAATTGCACACCGCATTGCGCGCCTGAGGCGCTACCGCCAGGTTTGAGCAGCGCATTGGCAAGTGGCGACTCGCTCGCCAGTTCGCCGGGAGGTGGTTGAGACACGATACCGCTGAAGGGAGAACTGGAAATACGCATGCTGAGTCGCCATCCGGGAGTGAGGGATGCTCACTGTGTGGCTGGCGGTGCGAGTTGGTTCCAGATCCCCTCCAGATCACCGCCTTTCAGGCGAACGGGTCTATCTGCTGTTTAAGTTGCACCCGCGCCCGTGACAGCCGCGAGCGCACGGTGCCGATCGGCACACCCAGGCTAGACGCGGTGTCCTGATAGTTGCCGTCCATTTCCAGCGACACCTCAAGCACCCGCTGCATGTTCGAAGGCAGACAACCGATGGCCTGTATCACACGCGCCAGTTGCCGATGCCCATCCACTTGATGACCGATATCGCCATGCCCATCCAGCTCGGAGTGAACCTCGTCTTCCCAGCTTTCCTGATACGGCTGACGATACATCTTGCGAAAGTGATTGCGGATCAGGTTCAGCGCAATGCCACACAACCAGGTTTGTGGCTTGCTGGCATGTTGAAACTTGTGTTCGCTGCGCAGGGCTTCGAGAAACACGCACTGCAGGATGTCATCGACGTCGTCGGGGTTCATGACGCGTTTCTGGATAAACGCCCTGAGCATCTGAATCTGATCATCGGTCATCTGGCGAATGCCGGCCGAAGAGGCGGGCTGGCGAGGTTGCGTCTTATCGAGAATCACAAGATTTTGAAACATGGGGGCATACCTTTTTTTGATGGTGTACAACCCCTATAGCGATAAGCATGCCACTCCAAAAAACGATGTAAGCCATTGTTTTTAATAAATAATTAAAAACTTGTAATTCCTTGAAATACAAATTTTTGCGCTGGCGTGCGTTTGCCTCTACAGCATTTGGCACAAACACGACGACGACTTCCGGCAGGGAACCGAACCTGAGCTGCGACCCACTCAGCGGACATGACCAGGCTCAGAACCGTCCTATGAAAATCGTCGCCCCGCCTCTATTGCCAATACATCCGGTCACGCCGACCCGCGTTGTCACGCCTGCCATCGCACCGCCGATTCACGCCCCCACGCCTCATAGCGGGGGGACGTCGTCGCAGCAGATATCGCGCTTCGCTGCGGCACTGGTGCTGCACAGCAGGATCCTCAGCCAGCGCGAACTGATCGCGAGCAATAACGCTCTGCAATCGCGTGCCGTGAAGCTGGGAGAGCTGTATCAGCTGTTGATGGGCGCGCAGGACACGGGGCTGGATAATGCCGCCAAGGCGCTGCGCAAGAAGTTGCAGCAAGAAAGCTCGAACGACGACCTGACGCAGGTGCTGGCCTACACCGAAGGCGATGCCGCCAAGGCCCATGTGGTGTTGCAGGCGGCGCGCAAGCAGGCTGAGGCCGATGGCGAAATGGTCGAGCACATGATGCTGACCCAGCAGCTCAAACAGTTGCGTCGCAAGTACGGGCCTCGCGCGCGGGCCGGTATCAATACCGCCAAGGCCTTTGCACGGCAGAACATCGATGAAAAGCGCAGGGCGAATTTACGCAGCCTCTATGGCGTGGCCGTTTCGGGCCAGCCGAACATCACCGGACTGATCGAAGCGCTGCTCAGTGAACAAGAGGAGCCCGGCCAGTTCGACCTCAATCTGCGCGACATGCGCAGCGCGATTGCCGATGACCTGTCGGCGCTGAATCCGTCGGCCTCCAACGAACAACTGCGCACCCTGATGCATGGCCTGACCACCGCGCGTCACGTGACCACCCTGCTGCGCGGTTGCGAGCATTTGCTGGGGCGCATGCGTAACAAGAATCCCGACCTCAAGGTCGATCCCCCTGCTTTCCTCAAGCACCTGCTGACCCTGACGGCCAATGGCATGAACGTGAACCAGACCCTGCAATTGACCCAGCACATCGGCGGCAAGCAACTCAAGCATCAACTGGCCTTTCTCAACGGCCTGCGCCCGATGCTGCTGCAACTGCCCATCCTGCTCTGGCGAGACATGAAAAGCCGCCAGGCAGCACTGAGTAATCTGCTGATCCTGATGGCAGAACTCACTCAACAGGAACAGAAGCAGCTTTATGGGAGCCTCGCCTGATGAACCAAGTCATCAACCTGCTGAACGGCGTTGCCCTGGCGGCCATGCGCCGCTCGGAGCTGGTCGGGGCATTCTTCGTGATTGCCATCGTGTTCATGATGATCACGCCACTGCCCACCGGACTGGTGGACGTGCTGATCGCCGTCAACATCTGTATTTCCTGCCTGCTGATCATGCTGGCGATGCACCTGCCCAGGCCGCTGGCGTTCTCGACGTTTCCGGCCGTGCTGCTGCTGACCACCATGTTTCGTCTGGCGCTGTCGATTTCCACCACGCGGCTGATTCTGCTCAATCAGGATGCCGGGCACATCGTTGAAGCCTTCGGCGAGTTCGTGGTCGGCGGCAACCTGGCGGTGGGTCTGGTGATCTTCCTGATTCTGACCGTGGTCAACTTTCTGGTGATCACCAAAGGCTCCGAGCGGGTCGCTGAGGTCGGCGCGCGCTTCACGCTGGACGCGATGCCTGGCAAGCAGATGTCCATCGACAGCGACCTGCGCGCCAACCTGATCAGCGTGTACGAGGCGCGCAATCGCCGGGCCGAGCTGAACAAGGAAAGCCAGCTGTTCGGGGCCATGGACGGGGCGATGAAGTTCGTCAACGGTGATGCCATCGCCAGCCTGATCATCGTCGCCATCAACATGATCGGCGGCATCTCCATCGGGGTGGTGCAACACGGCATGACCGCGGGTGACGCCTTGCAGCTGTACACCGTTCTGACCATCGGTGACGGCCTGATCGCGCAGATTCCGGCGCTGCTGATTTCCGTCACCTGCGGCATGATCATCACCCGTGTACCCAACACCGAAGCCGGCGTGGAAGCCAATATCGGCCGCGAGATCGCCGAGCAGATCACCAGTCAGCCCAAAGCCTGGATCATCGCTGCCGTGGCCATGCTCGGCTTTGCCGCGCTGCCGGGTATGCCGACCGGCGTGTTCATCACGATCGCCATCATCTGTGGCGCGGGCGGCCTGTTGCAGTTGCATCGCGCCAAACCTGAGGCAGAACAGGAAGGCGCGGCGAACGTCGCCCCGGAACTCAATGGTCGCGAAGACGTGCGCACCTTCTCGCCGAGCCGCCAGTTCGTGTTGCAGTTCCATCCCAGCCAGGACCCGGCGCTGGTCGAGGCGCTGGTCAGTGAAATCCGTCAGCGGCGCAACCGTCTGGTGGTGCAATACGGGCTGACACTGCCCTCGTTCATCATCGAGCACCCCGAGCAGTTACCGCCGGACGAATTCCGTTTCACGGTTTATGACGTGCCGTTGCTGAAAGCCACCTTGTCCCCGACCCATATGGCGGTCGATGCACGGGCGCTGGAAAACGCGGAGTCGCCAGCGGGGATCCCCGGGAGCGTCGAGCGTCAGGAAGATCAATGGGTCTGGATGCCCGCCGATGCGCCGCAGCTGCAACGTGGCGAGCTGGCCGGTGTCAGTGCCATGACCTTGATCACCGAGCGCATGGAGCGCGCCTTGCAATTCAGCGGACCACAGTTCATCGGCCTGCAGGAAACCAAGGCCATCCTCAGTTGGCTGGAATCCGAGCAGCCCGAGCTGGCTCAGGAGATGCAACGCGTGCTCACCCTGACGCGGCTGTCGGCGGTGCTGCAACGCCTGGCGTCCGAGTGCGTGCCACTGCGCGCAATCCGGGTAATCGCCGAAACCCTGATCGAACACGCCCAGCACGAGCGCGACATCAGCGTGCTGACCGACTACGTGCGCATCGCCCTCAAGTCGCAGATCTATCACCAGTACAGCGGGCCGGACGGGTTGCTGGTCTGGCTGCTGACTCCGGAAAGCGAGGGCCTGCTGCGCGACGGTCTGCGTCAGACCCAGACGGAAACCTTCTTCGCCCTCAGCAATGACGTCAGCCAGATGCTGGTCCAGCAACTGCACATGGCGTTCCCCCTGCGAGCGCCGGAACAGGCGGTGCTGCTGGTCGCTCAGGACCTGCGCAGTCCGCTCCGGGCGTTGCTCAGAGAAGAGTTCTACCACGTCCCCGTCATGTCCTTCGCGGAGATCAGCAACGCAGCCAAGGTCAAGGTCATGGGTCGGTTCGACCTGGAAGACGATCTCGAACCCATGGATAACGAACACGCCGCTTGAGTCCGTCGGACTTGAGCACAGGGAGAAGGTCGGATGTTTGAATTACGCGTACTGAACGGCCAGCACCAGGGCGCCGCACTGCCGTTGATCGGCGAAGAGTGGTCCATTGGCTCCGCCGAACAACAGGATCTGGCGCTTGACGATGCCGGTGTCGAAAACCTGCACGGCCGCCTGCAGCGCGTGGGTGAGCGCTGGGTGCTGAACGGTGAAGAAGGCGCGGTGTGCGACGAGGAAGGCAACGCTCAGGGCAGCGCCGAGCTGACGCTCAACACCGCCTTCATGCTTGGTTCAGTGTGGTTGTGCGTCTCGCCTGCCAGCGACGCCTGGCCACAGGTTCCGGCAATCATCCCGCCGCAGGCGCAGCGAGAGCAGGAGCCTGAAGCGGAACCTGCCCGCCCGGAACCACCGCTGGAAAAAGTCGAATCCCGTTCGCAGAAACTGCTGAACCGCACCACCGGCATCATTGCCGGGCTGTTGATCGGCGTCATCGGCAGTGCCTGGAGCCTGACCCGTGCCCCGTCCATCGCGCTGGATCAGGAAGTGCCTCATGTGGCGTCCGCTACAGCGGTGGCGACACCTGCGTCGGCCCAGCCCTCACAACCCCATACCGTGAGCAAAAATGCGAAGCCGCTGAACGACACGCGGATTCGGCTGGCCAATGTCGACGCAGTACGCAGTGAACTGAGCACCATGCTCAGCGACCGGCTGCTGACCGACATCAAGATTGAAGACACCCCGCAAGGGCTGATGCTCACAGGCGATATCAAGGACGAAGCGCTGCTGGTGTATCAACGCATGCTGCAGCGGTTCAAAGACCGTTACAGCTCGCCTGTGACCGTACTCGACAACGTGGCCAGCGTCCGGGATACCCTGCCGTTCGTGGTGGTGCAGATCATGACTGGACCACACGCTCACATCGTGACCGCTGACGGCAAACGAATGTACGTGGGCGATGAACTCAACGGCCTGCGCCTGACGCGCATTGAGGATCAGCGTCTGCAGTTCGACGGCGACCGGCACATCGAGGTGAACTGGTGAACGCGGCGCTGGACCACTGGAAGGCTGCCCACGCGTCCCGCCTGCGCAACTACAGCGCCGTTCGCGTCAGCGGCCGGGTGAGTGCAGTGCGAGGCATCCTGCTGGAGTGCAAGCTGCCTGCGGCCAAGGTCGGGGATCTGTGCGAAGTGAGCAAGGCCGATGGCAGCCTGCTGTTGGCCGAGATTGTCGGCTTCACGCCCGATTGCACCTTGCTCAGCGCCCTCGGTGCACCGGACGGCATTCAGGTCGGCGCACCGATCCGTCCGCTGGGCATGGCCCACTGCATCGGCGTGGATGACAGCTTGCTGGGTTGCGTGCTCGACGGTTTCGGGCGTCCACTGCTGGGCGATTGCCTGGGGGCCTTCGCAGGCCCCAACGATCGCCGCACCACGTTGCCGGTGATTGCCGACGCCCTGCCGCCCACCCAGCGCCCGCGTATCAGCAGAGCCTTGCCAACCGGTGTGCGCGCCATCGACAGCGCCATTCTGCTGGGCGAAGGCCAGCGTGTCGGACTGTTTGCCGGTGCCGGTTGCGGCAAGACCACGCTGATGGCCGAACTGGCGCGCAACATGGATTGCGACGTGATCGTCTTCGGGCTGATTGGTGAGCGGGGCCGTGAGCTGCGCGAATTTCTCGACCACGAACTGGATGCAACCCTGCGCAGCCGTTCGGTATTGGTCTGCGCCACGTCCGACCGGTCCAGCATGGAGCGCGCACGGGCGGCGTTCACAGCAACGGCGATTGCCGAAGCCTTTCGTGCCCGAGGGCAGAAAGTGTTGTTGCTGCTCGACTCACTGACCCGCTTTGCCCGTGCCCAACGCGAAATTGGTATCGCATCGGGCGAGCCTCTGGGCCGCGGCGGTCTGCCGCCATCGGTGTACACCTTGCTGCCGCGTCTGGTGGAGCGCGCCGGGATGAGTGAAGACGGCTCGATCACCGCGCTCTATACCGTGCTGATCGAGCAGGATTCGATGAACGACCCGGTGGCGGACGAAGTGCGATCCTTGCTCGACGGCCACATCGTGCTGTCGCGCAAACTGGCCGAACGCGGGCATTACCCGGCCATCGACGTGTCGGCCAGCATCAGCCGGATTTTGAGCAACGTCAGCGGTCGCGATCACCAGCGCGCCAACAACCGGCTGCGCCAGTTGCTGGCGGCCTACAAGCAAGTGGAAATGCTCCTGCGCCTGGGTGAATACCAGGCCGGTGCCGACCCGGTCACCGACTGCGCCGTGCGCCTCAACGACGACATCAATGCCTTCCTGCGTCAGGACCTGCGTGAACCCGTAGCGCTGCAGGACACTCTCGACGGCCTGCTGCAGCTCACCTCGCAATTACCGGAATAAGCATGGACGACGCGCTGGAAGAAGACCCGCAACGGCTGGCGCTGGAACAGGTGATCGGCCTGCTCACACCCCTGCGCCAACATCGCCAGGCGAGTGCCGAGCGCGCACAACGTCAGGCACAGGTGGAACTGAAATCGATGCTCGACCACCTATCAGCAACCAGAGCGTCGTTGAGCCTGGCGCGCGATCACCACCGCAAACGGCGGGAGAGCCTGTCCGAGGATCATCTGGAAAAGACCATCAGCCTCAACGATGTCGACCGTTGGCACGAGAAAGAAAAAAACATGCTCGACCGCCTGGCACTCATCCGTCAGGACATACAGCAGCAGCAATTGCGGATCACCGAACAACAGGCGTTGCTTGAAGAGCGACAACGACAAGCCAAGGCGTCTCAGCGAGCAGTCGAGAAACTGGCCTGCATGAGCGAGACCCTCAACGAAGAAGGTTAAGAGCCGATGCCCACACCGATCCAGTCCGCGCCCAAGCCACCGCCTGCGCCCGCACCACAACGTGCCGTGCCGATGGAGAGACCGTCTGCCGCGCCCACAGCGCCTGCTGGTCCGGGGGAAAAGCGACCGGCCCTTGCCGTCATTGGCCGTGGCGACACTCAGACAAGTCGCTCGACCTCAAACAAGTCTTTTGCGGAAACCCCGATCAGCCCTGACGGTCTGTTCTTCTCCCAATTGCTGGTGCCCGCAGTGAGCGAAGAGCGCGATCAGCAAGGCTTTGCCGGTGGTGCGGTGGCCTTTCCTGTGAAGAGCGAAGCGGTGCCCACGCAACTGATCGATGAGGTGGCGCAGCGCCTGCCTGAGCAGCCTGAAGGCCCGCTCAACTTCACCCTGTTGATGCCCAATCTGGGCACGGTGCGGGTCAATGCAGAAAAGACCGACAACCGCTGGAGCATCCAGTTGGGCTTCGCTCGCCGTGACGTGCTCAAGCGATTGCAGGGTCATGTGGGAGCCTGTCGCGACGCGCTGTCACAGGCCATGGGGCTGGACGTCGATCTGGACCTTCATGAAGAGCGTGAAGCATGAACGCCCTCTATCTGCGCAAAGTGGACCCGCTGCTGGCCCGCGCCACACGTGAGCTGGGTGCCGGTCAAAGCCTGGCGTTCCACAGCCAGGGCCAGCATGGCGAACTGACCCTGCTGCCGCTGGTTGCCGAATCAGACGTGGCGGCCATCGGTGTGTGGCTAAACAGTGCGGTCGGCGCCCTGTGCCTGAGTGATGCAGAGGCCCTTTTGAGCCTGCTGGGCGATGCACCGCTGACGCTGACCGGTGAGCAACAAAGCTGGTACTGGCAGTTTTTCAATCAACGCCTGAGCCCAACGATTGCCGCATTGCTGGCCCCGCTGGAGCCGTTGTTCGACAGCCCGGCGCAGGCCTCCTTCGGCTGCCGGATCCAGGCCCGTCTCGCCGAAGAGTCGGTGCATGCCCACTTGCACACCACCCCCGAAACCCTGCTCAGGCTGCTGAGTTGCGCCCCATGGAAAGCGCGGCAGCGGCCAGTGGATGAAACCTGGTCAGTGACCACACCTTTGATCATCGGCGAGCTGTCGCTGACGCTGAACCAACTGGCGTCGCTGCGTCCAGGCGACGTGGTGCTGCCCGCCCGCTGTGACTTCGACAGCACCGGTCAGGGTCGTCTCGCACTGGGTGCACGCCACTGGGCGGCGCACGCCGACAGCCAGGCGCACCACCTGTTTTTGCGGCTCAGCCATGAGGAGCACGGTCACAATGAGTACTGAGGATCTCTACCAGGAAGACGTCGACAGCCTGGACGATGAGCACAGCCTGGCTGACGAGGCTGGCGAACACGAGCCTGCCTATGAGACGGGTTATCGAGACGAGCCGTCGTGGCCTGAAACCGAAACCGATGTCACCTGCGAACCCGAGACGCCGCCCGAACCTGCCGGTTTCGAAGACCTTGCACTGGACCTGACCCTGCGTTGTGGTGAACTCCGGCTGACGCTCGGCGAACTGCGCCGACTGGACGCCGGGACGATCCTGGAGATCAATGGCGTAGCGCCAGGGCACGCCACGCTTTGCCACGGCGACCGTGTGGTGGCCGAAGGCGAGCTGGTGGATGTCGATGGCCGACTCGGCTTACAGATTACCCGGATGGCGGCTTACTCATGATCATGGAGGGGATGAACCCGATTCTGCTGGCGCTGTTTCTGGGCGCATTGTCGCTGATCCCGTTTCTGTTGATCGTCTGCACCGCGTTCCTGAAAATCGCCATGACGCTGCTGATCACCCGCAACGCCATCGGCGTGCAGCAGGTGCCGCCGAACATGGCGTTGTATGGCATCGCGTTGGCGGCGACCCTGTTCGTGATGGCGCCGGTGGCTCACGAAATCCAGCAAAAGGTTCATGACCATCCGCTGGAGATGGGCAACATCGACAAGCTGCAGGCCAGCGTCGGCAACCTGATTGAACCGCTGCAACGCTTCATGACCCGCAACACCGACCCTGACGTCATCGCCCATCTGCTGGATAACACCCAGCGCATGTGGCCTAAGGAAATGGCTGATCAGGCGAGCAAGAACGACCTGCTGCTGGCGATCCCGGCGTTTGTGCTGTCGGAATTGCAGGCCGGTTTCGAGATCGGCTTTCTGATCTACATTCCGTTCATCGTCATCGACCTGATCGTCTCAAACCTGCTGCTGGCGCTGGGCATGCAAATGGTCTCGCCCATGACCCTTTCGCTACCGCTCAAACTGCTGTTGTTCGTGCTGGTGTCGGGCTGGTCCCGCCTGCTCGACAGCCTCTTCTATTCGTATATGTGAGGCGGCCATGGAAGCGCTGGCGTTGTTCAAGCAGGGCATGTTTCTGGTGGTGATCCTCACCGCCCCGCCGCTGGGTGTGGCGGTACTGGTCGGGGTAATCACCTCTCTTTTGCAGGCCCTGATGCAGATTCAGGATCAGACCCTGCCGTTCGGGATCAAACTGGCCGCTGTCGGCCTGACCCTGGCCATGACCGGCCGCTGGATCGGCGTCGAGCTGATCCAGTTCATCAACATGGCCTTCGATCTGATCGCCCGCTCCGGGGTCAATCACTAGATGCCCTTCAATGCACAAGAGGCGTTCGAACTGATGCTGGGCATGGGCCTGGCCATGGCGCGGTTGCTGCCCTGCATGCTGTTAGTGCCGGCGTTCTGCTTCAAGTACCTGAAAGGCCCGTTGCGTTACGCCGTGGTGGCGGTGGTGGCGATGATACCGGCACCGGGTATCAGCCGGGCCTTGTCCTCTCTGCAGGACAACTGGTTCGAGATTGCCGGGCTGCTGATCAAGGAAGCGGTACTGGGGACGCTGCTGGGCGTGCTGCTGTACGCGCCGTTCTGGATGTTCGCCTCGGTCGGCGCGTTGCTCGACAGCCAGCGCGGCGCACTGAGCGGCGGGCAGATAAACCCGAGTCTGGGCCCGGATGCCACGCCGCTGGGCGAGTTGTTTCAGGAAACCCTGATCATGCTGGTGCTGCTGTGTGGCGGGCTGTCACTGATCACTCAGGTGATCTGGGACAGCTACAGCGTCTGGCCGCCAACCGCGTGGTTGCCGGGCATGACCGCGCAGGGCTTCGATGCCTTTCTTGGTCAGCTCAACCAGACGCTCCAGCACATGATGCTGTACGCAGCGCCTTTCATCGCGCTGCTGCTGTTGATCGAGGCGGCGTTTGCCATCGTCGGTCTCTATGCCCAACAACTCAACGTGTCGATTCTTGCCATGCCCGCCAAAAGCATGGCGGGTATCGCGTTTCTGCTGATTTATCTGCCGACACTGCTGGAGTTGGGCACCGGCGAGCTCTTGAAGCTGGCTGACCTGAAGTCGTTGTTCAACGTTCTGGTCCAGGTGCCATGAGCGAAAAAACCGAGAAGGCCACGCCCAAGCAGATACGTGACGCCCGGGAAAAAGGCCAGGTCGGACAGAGTCAGGACCTGGGCAAGCTGATGGTGTTGATGGCCGTCAGCGAAATCACCCTGGCCCTGGCCGATGAAAGTGTCGACCGGCTGGAAGCCTTGCTGGCGTTGTCGTTCAAGGGCGTCGACCGGCCCTTTCTATCGGCCGTCGAGCTGGTGGCCAGCGACGGTCTGGCCGTGCTGCTGAGTTTCACGCTGTGCAGCGTCGGCCTCGCCATGCTCATGCGCCTGCTCAGCAGTTGGGTGCAGATCGGCTTTCTGTTCGCACCCAAGGCGCTGAAGCTCGACATCAACAAGATCAACCCCTTCTCCCACGCCAAGCAGATGTTTTCCGGGCAGAACATCACCAACCTGCTGTTGAGCATTCTCAAGGCGGTTGCCATTTCCGCAACGCTCTACACGCAGGTCAAGCCCGCCCTGGGTACGCTGGTGTTATTGGCCAACAGCGATCTGACGACCTACTGGCACGCACTGGTGGAGCTGTTTCAGCATATTCTTCGCGTGATACTCGGACTACTGCTGGTGATCGCCCTGATCGACTTCGCCATGCAGAAGTACTTCCACGCCAAGAAGCTGCGCATGAGCCACGAGGACATCAAGAAGGAATACAAACAGTCCGAGGGCGACCCGCACGTCAAAGGCCATCGCAAACAGCTGGCCCACGAGATTCTCAACCAAGAGCCCAGCGCCGCCCCCAACCCGGTGGAAGACGCCGACATGCTGCTGGTCAACCCCACGCACTACGCGGTGGCGCTGTACTACCGACCGGGCGAAACGCCATTGCCGTTGATTCACTGCAAAGGTAAGGACGAAGACGCCCTTGCGCTGATTGCCCGAGCCAAAAAAGCCGGGATCCCGGTGGTGCAGAGCATCTGGCTCGCCCGCACGCTGTACCGCGTCAATGTCGGCAAATACATCCCCCGCCCTACCCTCCTGGCCGTCGGGCACATCTACAAAGTGATCCGCCAGCTCGACGAAGTCACTGACGAAGTGATTCAGATCGAAGTCGAGTTGTAGCGTCCGGGCTCAGCCCTCCTATCTGTAAGGTCTTTCGCAGAGAACACCGTGGGAGGCGGCTTGCCGGTGATGGCGTTGATCCAGTCGCTGAAGTGTTGCCCAAGAAACCGCATCGCCGGCAAGCCGCCTCCCACAAAAACGGTGTCGATTCAGTTGATCTGGTGCTGTTTGAAGAACAAGCGCTGCGTGTTTGCCAAGGTAAAAAAAACACCTCCAGTATGCGAAGGCGGTTATCTGTGAGGTCTTTCGCAGAGCACACCATGGGAGGCGGCTTGCCGGCGATGGCGTTGATTCAGTCGCTGAAGTGGTGTCTGAGAAACCGAATCGCCGGCAAGCCGCCTCCCACACAAACGGTGTTGATTCAGGTGGTCGGGTGCTGTTTGAAGAACAAGAGTCGCGTGTTTGCCCAGGCAAAAAAACCGCCTCCAGGAGGCGGTTTTCTTTGAGGTCTTCAACGCGATTTGATCGGGCTACGCCAAATGATCCAGCCCTGCCAGGATCAATTCATGCCGTCGTATCTCATCCAGGTTGGTGACCGCGTTCGGCGCGTCGTTGACGGCGTGCCACACGACAAAATCACGCTGTACATCCAGGAACAGAAAGTAATCGTTGAACCGCTCTGCTTCTGAAAACCTCAGTTGCAGCGCTTCTCGCAGTTGCTCGGGGCGCAATGCCCGACCTTCGATGTGCAGGGCAATCCCCCAGTTCTGGTGCTCGCGGCGGCTGACAAAGGCAACCCCGCTGGCCACAGGCCAGACGGCTGGCGCCTGCGCGGCGACCTGGGTGTAGAACGCCTTTTTTTCCTTTACCTCAATCATCTTCAGTCCTTTAACTGCACGACGGTATAGTCCCGGTCACGGTCTTGCTCATCCAGCCCCTGACGCATGTCAGGCGGCCACCAGATGACCAGCTCACGGCTGTTCGAATCAGGGCGTTTGCAGGCATAGCCGGCGCAGCCGTGGGTAGCGCATCCGGTCAGCGTAGCGAACATAACGAACAATAGAACAACGCTACGTTTTTTCATGGTGCGACTCCCCTGAGCAGCGACGGACGGCTTTCTTTGGCCATTTTGGAGATCTGAGGCTGACGCAACGCGATGTACACCTCGCTTTCTTCTCCCGGCTGCAGCCAGGCATGTGGCCAGGCAGCAACGGCCATGACCCAGCGACCACCACAACGGCTTTCATCGATGCGTACAGGTCTTGCGGTCGTGTTGCGCGCAACCACCACGGCCACGCCCCAGTCCTTTTGCACGAACCACTGCGACCGCTGCCGATCCAGGCTCAGGCCTTCGCCGGGGTCGCACAGGCTGTCGGCCTCAAACGGCAGCGTCTCGCCAGCACGCATGCCGGCAGGTGCGACACCGTCGGCCATCTGGGTGAAGATTTTCTGAATATCACCCCGGGTCGGCAGCTCGCCACCGTCGCGACGTTCCTTGATCTTTTTCATCTGATCATCCACATCATGAGGGTTGCCGTTCACGACGTAACGGGCCGGGTTGACCTGATCACCGATCAGGCGCGGAGTCAGAATGAACAGCCGTTCGCGCTGGCTCAGTTCACGGCTGCGGGACTGGAAGAGCAGCTTGCCGATGTAGGGAATGTCGCCCAGCAATGGCACTTTATGCACCTTGTCGTTGGCTTCCATGCCATGGAAGCCGCCGATGACCAGCGAGCCGTGTTCAGCGATCACCGCCTGGGTGCTGACGTTGCCTTTGCGCACGCTGGGCTGTTCGTCATTGATGCTCGACACGTCGATCTGCCCGTCTTCGATGTCGACGATCAACTGCACCTGCGGCTTGCCGTCGTGATCCAGCGAACGCGGAATCACCTGCAGGCTGGTGCCAGCGGTGATGGGCTGGATATCCGCGACCCGCTCGGACGTTGCGGTGATGTATTCGGTACGGCTGAAGTCGATCACGGCGGGCTGGTTTTCCAGGGTCAGGATCGAGGGGTTGCCGATCACCGAGGCCGAGCCATTGCCTTCCAGCGCATGCAGTTCTGCGGAAAACTTGCTGGCGTTCTGGATAAACAGGGTCGAGCTGGTGCCGCCTTCAAACAGGTTGACACCGCCACTGAAGCTGCCTGAATTGAAATTCCAGCGGCTGGACAGCTCCGCCAGTTCGTTGCGGTCGATGTCGAGAATGACCGCATCGATTTCGATCAGGTTGCGAGGTACGTCCAGCTCTTTCACCAGTTTCTGGTACATCGCCTTGCGCTCGGGCAAGTCGTAAATCAACACGGCGTTATTACGTACATCAGCACTGACGCGGATGTTGGCGCGACCGCCGCCGCTGCCCTTGCCGGATTTCTTGCTGCCGAAATTGAGCACCCGGTCCAGGCCTTGTTGCAGCGCACCGGAGTCGATGCCATTGGAATCCAGGTTATACGCAAGGCCTGTCGAGCCCAGACTACCGCCACTTGAGCGACTGCCCTTGCCCTGCCCGCCCAGCAGATTGATGCTGCTGATGTCGTCGCCTCGCGAACGGCTTTCCAGCAGTTCCTGAAGAATGCTGGCGACGCCCGCCACCACCAGCTCCTGATCGCGGTAGTGAATAGTGCGGTCAGCGGCGTTGGCGTACTTGAGCGGCAGCATGACCACGTCCTGCTTGTCGGCCTTCTCTGGCGGCTCGACCTTCTTGCTGTAGCTGCGCACGAACTCCACGTACTTGGCCGGCCCGCGGACCAGCACCACGCCTTCGTCCGGCAATGCGCCCCAACCGAAGCGTTTGTCCAGCAGCCCTACGTCGGTCAGGGCCGTCTGCAGGTCATCGACCGCATCGGGCGAGACTTCGATGCGCGCCGAGGTGTGCTGGCTGGACGGGCTGATGTACAGGGTATCGTTGTACACGAACCACTGGAAATGATGCTCCTGGGCCAGACGTTCAAGAAATTCCTGAGGGTTCTGAGCGCGGATACGCCCATCCAGCTTGCCCGGCACCGGCTCCATGTCGAGCGCCATGCCGAACTCCTTGGCGAAATCGGCCAGCGCTACCGACAGCTCGGTCTGGCGAGCGTCGTAAGCGTAGGCGGTGTGTTTCCAGGCTTCGGGGGTGACCGCCCATGTTACTGAGGTCACCCCGATCAACAGTAAAGGCAACCACATTAAGGCCTTGCGCATTTCACACTCCCGGTTGCCGCTGATTGAGAATCGCGCGCACGGATGAGCCCGGCGCTGTCGTGCGAATAGTGGTGTGCATCAGGCTGAGCATGGCGCCGCGCTGGTTGGCCAGGCTTTCCAGACAATTGAGCAGGTCGGCAAGGCTGCACGGATTCGCCATCCAGTTGAGCAGCACCACACAACGCGTCTGAGGGTCGATGCCCAGCGCGCCGTCGCAGGCGCACGCCACGCTGGCACCGCCCTGAAGGAGCAGGGCATCGAGGCGCTGCGGATCACTGGCGTCATACGGATCAAGCACCTCGATGCTGCAACGCACGCCATCGCCGTCCACGGCCAGGCGCGCGTTGGCGTCATCGATCCAGCAATCCAGAGGGGTTGCTGGACGTTGCGCCGACCACTGGCCGAGGATCTCGGAGAAGTCACTGAATTCCATCGATGATTGCTTTGGTGATGCCGTGTTTGGCGCGCAGGCTTTCGTTGACGGCGATGCTGGCGACATCGGTCTGCTGCTGGGCTTCGTTGAACGCTTGCAGGTCTTCGATGGAGCCGCTTTCAGAGGCGTCCATGGCGGCGTTGTTCATATCGGTCTGAGCGCGGCTCAAGGAATTATCAAGATGGTTTTGCAGGCTCTTGAAACTGATCATGTCCAGGTACTCCAGCAGAAGGATTCAAACCTTGAGTGGAGCAAACCTGCGTAGCGGTTCCATCCTGAGTGCAACGCGCGCGTCAGGCCATCGTTTCAGCGCCCAGCAGCCCGTCGCGCAACGCCGCCCACTCAATGTCGAACGCGCCATTGGCATCACTCAGACGCAGGCTGCCCACGGCTATCGAGAGGTCACGCTTGAGCCGCCAATGCTCGGCAAACCGGCTTTCAGCCAACCACTCGGCCACCGGTTCCGCCATGTCAGGGTGGACGCTGAGCGTCGCCGCGGCCTCGTTCAGCTGGCTGGCGGCCAGGTTGCGCACGACAGCGCGGGCGCGTTCGGCCAGCGTGGTGTCGTCCAGCAACTGCGAAAGTGCATCGCTTAACAGCGACTCGACACTGTCCATGACCTGCCGTTGCAAGGCGTCACGCATAACGTGCAGGTCACAGAGAAACGCATTGGCCGTGGCCCAGAACTCGGCCAGTGCCTGCTGCTGAAGGCGGCCGCCTTCCTCTTGCGCCTGCAGCAATAGCTGCTGAGCCTCACGCCGCGCGTCGGCCAGAACGTCTCGCGCCAGCAGGCTGTCGGCAATGTGTTCGCGGCGCACGATGGGCTCAGGCAGCAGCGCAGTGTCGGTCAGGGCAATACTGCGTTTGGCGAGCATAAACAAACTCCGTGACGCACAGAAAAAGGGATGAAATCAACCTGCCGTGACGCGCCAGAGAATGGCCTGCCACAACGTCTGGAGTTTTCCGTCGGGTGCCTGACTGGGGTTGTCGGCCACCTCGCCGGGTGCCCAGGCCAGGCGCAGGCGCGACCAGCATGCAGGCCCCAGCCAGGCACCGAGCAGCGCGCGGGCGTCGGCGGTTTCGGGCATCAGCCAGACACTGGGACGCAAGGCCTTGGTCAGTGCCTGGCACCATTGGCCCTCGGGGTCATCGCGCTCACCCGCAGCGAAACAGATGCACTGTGCCAGCGCCAGCGCGTGATCGCGCTGCGACGGAGTAAGCGAAAGCCAGCGCAGCGTCGTCTCGTCAGGAGACGGCGGCTGGCTGGGTTCAATCCCCATGGTGTGCAGAAACACCGCATGGCGGCAGTTCATCAACGCCGTACACGCGTCCATCGACAGCCCGTGGGCCTGGGCAAACCTGTTCTGCCAGGCCGGGTGTGCCCACTGCCAGGGATTGCACCACCACTGGACCCACAGGTCCTCGGCAGTCGAGCCGGTCATGCCCGCGCCGGCAAAGTCGAGCGACTGCGACGGCCGATGCCGATTCGTTGCAAGGCAGCGGCGCGCCAGTCACCGCGCAGTACCAGCGCAACGATCAGCAGCACTACGACCAGTCCTACGGGCACCAGCCACAGCATCAGGTTCCAGAACGGCAGGTTGTCACTGTCCAGCTTGAACGGCCCGAAGTTCGCCCACTGCGTGGTTTCCTGAAATTCGGCGGCCGGCACGAAGACGATCGAGAATTTCTTTGAATCGGCCGACTGCCCGGACATGCCGGGGATGCTGCTGGCAACCATCTGCTGGATTCGCCCGCGCACGCTGTCAGGGTCAAGCGCGGCGGAATGCTTGATGAACACCGCCGCCGAGGCTGGCTGCACCGGCTCGCCAGGGGCGATGCGCTCCGGCAGCACGACATGGACCCTGGCCACGATTACCCCGTCGATCTGCGACAGGGTGGCTTCAAGCTCCTGAGACAAGGCATAGATGTAGCGGGCACGCTCTTCCAGTGGCGTGGAGATCACGCCTTCCTTCTTGAAGATTTCACCCAGGCTGGTTCGCGAACGCCGAGGCAGGCCTGCGGCATCCAGCACTCGCACGGCGCGGTTCATTTCCCGGGTCGAGACGGTGACCACTACGCCACTTTTTTCCATGCGTTTGCGCGCGTCGATGTGCTGATCGGCCAGACGTGCCACCACCTCGTTGGAGTCCTGCTCGGACAAGCCGGTAAACAGTTCGGTTTCGTCGCTGCAGCCGCCCAGCATCAGCAGGCTCAACAGGAGCAACCCTGCACTCAGACATTTCACGGAAAACCTCTACTGCAGGTTGGTCAACTTGTCGAGCGCCTGGGCGCTCTTGCTCACGACCTTGGTCGTCAGCGCCATTTGCAACGAACACTGCGACAACGCACGGCCCATCTCGATGATGTCTGCGCCGTCTTCGGAACCTGCGACTTTCTTCATTTTGCGCAGCGCCTGCTGCGACAGTTTCTCGGTGTCGCTCAAGCGATCGGACAGTGCGCTGGCAACCTGATCAGACAGGTGAGAAGTCGCACGCACGTTATCCGGTCGTATGGCCGCGTTGAACAGGTCGACATCCGCCTGTACTGGCTCGGAAACAAGCCCCTGACGCATCTCCAGCCCAGATTCCGGCGTGGCGCTTTTGAGGTTACTGAGGTGGGAAATGGTCACGGGAGCTCTCCGTCAGGCGGTTTTCAAGTCAGGACAACGTCGGGTTCTGAGTGCCTTGCAGCAAGGTGTTGATGATCTGCGCAGCGGTTTGCGCAGCACTGGCCTGCAGATCGGCTCCGCCACCATTGGCACCGGCACTGCCTTGCAACGTCACTTCCAGACCTCGTTCGAGCAGCCCGCCAAGCAGTTGCCCAAGATCGGAGGTCGGCGAGTTGCCCGCTGGCGTCGCGCCCGGTTGCGGCGTGGTGCCGACGGGAGTGCCCAGACCGCCACCTTCGGACAGCACCGATTGCAGGCCACGCTCCACCAGTTCACCCAGCAGTTGCCCCAGGCCATCACCGCCCAGAGAATTTTGCGTGGTATTAGCGGCAGGATCGGTCAGTGGAGCAGGTGAACTGGCCGTGTCCGTTACCGGGGAACCCAGGCCACCGCCTGCTACATCGCCAACGCCGCTGGCATCGCTCTGCTGTTTACCAAGCTGCTGACCGATGACGTCCAGCGCTGAGCGAAATTGAGCAGTTTCATCGCCGTCCAGGAAGTTGTCTTCCTTGAGCTCGTTCAGCCACGAACCCGAGTCCGGCGTTGGAAATGCGGCCTTGTTGTCGTCCATGAACTGCGCGATCTGTTCAAGCATCGGCATGTCGTCCGGGGAGAAGTTGGTCCCATCGGTCTGTTTGGTCAGCAAATCATCCAGTGCCGCTTTGCCAAGGCCGTTCAGCACCTGGTTCATCAGGTCGGACTGACCGGCATCTGCGCCACCTGCACCGCCGACGCCGCCGGAGCCAGCACCGCCGCCGCCCGCCCCTGTACCGGCCGAGGCGCCGAAATTATCGCCGAGCTTGTCGTGAATCAGTTTGTCGAGCGCGATCTTGAGGCCTTCGATACCTGCGGACTTGCCCTCGGCGCTCATCGCCTTGGCGAGCATCTTGCCCAATGGCGAGCTTTCGTCCAGTTGACCGTTTTTGGTCAGGGCCTGGATAAGCTGCTCGACCACGTCCTGCAGCGGTTTGCTGGACTGAGTGGTGCTGCTGTAATCCTTGCTCTGGAGCGGCAGGGTGAAGAGTGAAGCCGAAGTTTGAAGAAGCGGGTTGGCACTGTTGAGACTTTGCATGAAACACCCATCCTAAGGTAGCGGCCCCCTCTGACGAGGGGGCAATCAGAAAGAATTAGTAACTGATACCTTTGGTCGTCTGCGCCGTGGCACTGATTTTCTTGTTCGACGAGTCGTCCTTGCCGGACTGGATGGCGTTCAATACGTCCATGGTCTGCTTCTTGATGGTTTCCTTGGACTGCATGTCGATCAGCTTGGCCTGGTTGGCATCCTGCTCACGGCTGGAGCGTTCCTGCGCATCGACTGCCGCGCTGCCGCCGGTGCCCTTGAGGATTGCACCCTGCAGTTGAGCCGTGGAGGAGACGGTGTTCACGCCCTGCGCCACTCCGCCCGCAGCACTGACGCCGCTGTTGAACATGTTGGTGATTTTCGAGGTGAGACCTACAGGTGCGACCATGATGTGAAACCCCTTATCGTAACCAGCGTGATTGCTTGGTACAGATAGGTGGCAACGACTGGCAGATCGGTTCCAGGCCCGATGCAAAAATCAGATCTGTAATTCCTTGATGCGCCTGTAAAGCGTACGGCGCGGCATGTCCAGCTCCTGACTGACCGCATCGACACAGTTGCGATGGCGCTTGAGCGACTCCTGAATCAGGACTTTCTCGATGCATCGCAGCTGCGATTTGAGCCCACAGTTCTGGCGCTCATCATCAGAAGCTTCGATTCCCAGCAATGGCAGGCCGAGCACGAAGCGCTTGGCGGCTGCCTTGAGTTCACGAATGTTGCCGGGCCAGTCATGATCGAGCAGCGTTTGCTGCAACAGCGAACTCACTCTGGGGGCTATCACGTTCAATTCGCTGGCAGCAACGTCGGCGAATCGGATGAACAGGGGCACGATACGCTCATGCTGGGTGCGCAACGGCGGTAGCTTGAGTGTCAGGACATTGAGGCGAAAGTACAGGTCGCGACGAAAGGTGCCATCTTCCACGGCATCGTCCAGCGAGCGCTGGGCCGACGCGATCACGCAGATGTCGAGCTTGATGCTCGACGTGGAACCCAGTCGCTCGATTGAACGGGTTTCCAGCACTCGCAGCAGCTTGGCCTGCAGGCTCAGAGGCATGCTATCGATCTCATCCAGGTACAACGTACCGCCATGCGCCGCTTCGATATAGCCGACCCGTGAGCGATCGGCACCGGTGTAGGCGCCACTGACCACGCCGAACAGCTCGCTTTCCGCCAGGGTTTCCGGAATGGCCGCACAATTCATCGCGACCAGGCGCCCTTTGCGCCCGGACATCGCATGGATGCGTTTGGCAATGGTGTCCTTGCCCGTGCCGGTTTCTCCCGACAGCAATACGTCGATCCCTAGTTGCGAAATGCTTTCAGCGACAATTCCCAGATTCGGCACACGCTCGTGATCGAAATCATCATCAAAACCCACATCAACGCTCATCCATGACCCCACACAATGAGTAGCCGGATTACACAAACTCGGATCAGAAACCCAGATCAGGCGTCAGGCAGCGATGTGGCCAGCCACGCCCAGCTCCTTCATGCGGTGGTACAGGGTACGTCGGGGCAGTTCGAGTTCCTGCAGCACAGCATCGACGTTGTGGCGGTGCCGTTTGAAGGCGTCCTGGATGAGCCTTTTTTCGATGACACGTAGTTGTGTACGCAGGCACATGGCTGAATCCCGGACCTCGGGCGGCTCTGCGCCGAGCAAGGGGAGACCCAGCACAAACCGTTTGGCAGACGACTTGAGTTCCCGAATGTTGCCAGGCCAGTCATGGCTGAGGAGCATTAACACACGCGCGCTGTCCAGCGTCGGTGCAGGCCTTCCGAAATCCTGCGCGATGCTCTGGGTGAACTGGTCGAACAACGGCAAAATCTGTTCGCGACGTGTACGCAACGCTGGCAGTTGCAGCGTCAGTGCATTGAGCCTGAAGAACAGGTCGCGCCGAAAAAGTCCTTGTTCCACCAGTTCATCCAGAGGCCGCTGGGCGGAGGCAATCACTCGCAAATCCACGGGAATGAATGCTGTCGAACCCAGACGTTCAACACCTCGACACTCCAGTACCCGCAAGAGCTTGGCTTGCAGGCTCATCGGCATGCTGTCGATCTCATCCAGGTACAACGTGCCGCCCTGAGCCGCTTCGATGTAACCCTCCCGGGAACGGCAAACGCCCGTAAACGCCCCGTTGACCACCCCGAAAAGCTGGCTTTCGGCCAGCGATTCAGGGATGGCCGCGCAATTCATACCGATGAATGCACCTGGCCGATTGGACAGCGCGTGGATACGGTTGGCCAGGGTGTCCTTGCCGGTCCCTGTCTCCCCGCACAACAGCAAGTCCATATCCAGAACTGCACTATTCATTGCAATTTCATGAAAAGCCGACAACGCACTATCTGGATGACATCCTCGGCCGCTTACATCGCCTTTTGCGTTCATTGCTCACTCTCACTGTGGATGCAGGCGCACTAGTAATACCACGACTTACAAGGCAGGAATATATGGATTTAGTTCCCGACGTACTGAGAAAAGAGTCACACATTCAGAAAATAATATCAAAGTAGCATCATCCTACAGAGAATGACGGATGGATAGAGCGAGTCTTTTCAAACGATTATTTTAAACTATCGTTATTTCAGGCTTCTCAACCAGTTAGATGGCTGCGGACCGCTCCCCAGCCCGGTTTCACTGCCCAGGACAGGCCTACGCAGACGTTTGTCAAGAAGCATTCTCAGCCGCAGCCGGTGGTTTGATGCCCCAAAACCGAGCAGACCTACGGTAAACGAACGGCGACTCTCACTTGAAACAACCCGCCCGAACACAAGTAAGAAAAGAGCACTTTTTTTAAACCGGAGTGCGTGCACCTCCAACTAAGATACACAATGAATTAAACGGGCACTCACGATTCAATACTGTTCATTGCCAACCAAAATATTCACCAGTAATAAAAAAGAAACAGGGCACAGAACAAAAATCTTATCGACGTTTAATAAGAAGTACAGGGCACCAAAAGCAGTCGGTTTTCCGAACGCAAGGCGACGGCACGCTCCCGCCCTGTTGAGCCGCAAGGGCTACACAAGGCAAAGAGTGATGCCTTTATGATATCAAGCATTCGGCAATCCGAACGAATGGAGCCCAGGCATGGAAACGGCCAAGCTGGAAAGGAGAGTAAATTCGGAAGAAAGGATTCAGCGCACACAAGCCCGGTGGCTTTGTAAAAAAGTTCAATGAATCTTGCGGTCATGAGGCTTGCTGATGGGATCCCATAAACCGAATGTTTCTAAATGTGTGTAAATGCGCTGATACAAAACATCTAAAAAGTTCATGTTATTAACCGACTTTTTCGATATTAAAACGGGGCGTCCTGCCATGATTACGGCACATAAAGGCTTGGCTCGGCAAGGCAAGGCTGTGTGTTTAAGCCGTTACAAATCGACTTGGCCCCGCTAAAGGCACCAAAAAAGGGCACATCCCTGGAGGCATCGCAGGTGTCCGTAGAGCTGAATCTACTGGCGCGGATCGCTCGCAAGCACTACGACACGCGGACCTGCACGCAGCACTTCAGGCTGTGTGCGACGCTGCCGATCCTCGACCACGCTTGGCGGTGAGGGTGGAGGTGTCCGCTCCACGACGACGGGCGGTGCTGAAACGGGTGATGAACGGTCAGCAACGGTCTCAGGCATCAAGCGCTGCGGTGCAGGTTCGGTCACAACGGACGGCAAGGCTGTTGGCGTTGGCGTTGGCGTTGGCGGCTCCATGATGACGGGGGCCGACTTCACAACCTTGGGGACCGGCCCTCGTTCGACTATCCGCTGCGGCAGGACAGGAGGCGCCACAGGTGCAGGTGCAGGTGCAGGTGCAGGTGCAGGTGCCACCCAGGACGGCTCTCCCTTCATGCGCGCCAGACTGGCGGTCAGCAACTGCTTTTGAGTCTTGGGCACCAGCAGTCGCCCCGGACCGTCCGGGGTCTTCTTGCGCAAAAAGGCTGAGTTGAGTCGCAACAACTGCCCTTCATCCACGCCCGCGGTGGCTGCCAGCCGAGGAATGTCCACGGCATGATTGAGTTCAACCACGTCGAAATACGGTGTATTGGCGACCGGTGTCAGCTTCACACCATAGGCCTCGGGATTGCGCACCAGCAGCGATAGCGCAAGCAGGCGCGGTACATAATCCTGGGTTTCCCTGGGCAGCGACAGGCTCCAGTAATCGGTGGGCAGTCCACGCCGTCGATTGGCTTCGACCGCACGGCCCACGGTGCCCTCTCCGCAATTGTAGGCGGCCAGCGCCAGCAGCCAGTCGTTGTCGAACTCATCGTGCAGACGCGTGAGGTAATCCATGGCCGCCTTGCTTGACGCCACCACGTCACGCCGGGCGTCGTAGGTGGCGCTCTGATGAAGATTGAAATCACGTCCCGTGGAAGGGATGAACTGCCACAGGCCCGCCGCAGCGGCCGACGAGTTGGCCATGGGGTTGTAGGCGCTTTCTATCATCGGCAACAACGCCAGCTCCATTGGCATCCGGCGCTCATCCAGACGCTCGACGATAAAGTGCAGATAAGGCGCAGCTCGCTCACTGGCACCTTTCAAAAAACCACGGTTGCTCAGCAGCCAGTCACGCTGGCGGGCGATCCGCTCGTTAATCTCCTTACCTTTTACCAGCGTGCTGCGTTGGGCAACCCGCTGCCACACATCCTCACCGTTATAGGCAGGCAGGTCATCGGGCACCTCGAGCGCTATCCCGCTCGACGAAGAAACCTCGGAGCTGTAAGTCATGCCCGCGATGAGCCTCGGGGTGCGCTCAGCGCGTGGCTGGGCGTAGTCCACGGACTGGCAGGCTGCGCACAACGAGCTCAGCGCCAGGGCGGCGATGCGGATCGAGTGGGCAAGCGAATGGCGGCTCGTAAGATAAGGGTCAACGGCTGGCATGAGCGGGGATGTCCTGATCGTGTAGACCCTACGTGGCTTGTCCAGCATTCCGGTTCCCTGAAGACGGACATTCATCCCGGGCAGGCCCCTCCAACCTGCCGCGTACCGCATGGAACCTGCGCCCGCTCCCTTGCCACTCAGACACAGGCAAGACTTGCCGGGATTCGTCAAAGGCTCCATCCAGCCAAACAGGGAGATAATCGCGTGCTCGTAAATTCACCCCACCGGAACACCGGACTCAACGTGCAGCCAGAAGCGGTTGCCAGTACCAGCACAAACACTGACCTACAACAACGAGCCCGGCGACCGACGCAAGGCTGCGCCCACTCTCTGAGCACTATCGGCAGGCGGATGGCTCACGGTGTTGGAAAGCTTTTCCAGAAGCCTCATCCACCTCGCCAGACTGCCACCGGCATGAACAACGCCAGAATCACGAGCACGCC
Source organism: Pseudomonas triticifolii (assembly GCF_014358015.1). GTDB lineage: Bacteria > Pseudomonadota > Gammaproteobacteria > Pseudomonadales > Pseudomonadaceae > Aquipseudomonas > Aquipseudomonas triticifolii. The sequence continues at coordinate 347,499 of NZ_JACONV010000002.1, forward strand.
CACCCGCACACCGGTGCCTGGATCCGCATCGAGATCGGTCTCTTCATCCGGGTATGCGCCAGGATCGGAATCCGAATCGGTATCCGGATCGAGCCATGCATCTGAACCTGAACACTCTCCAAGGTCTGTATCTGCCTCTGCGTCTTCATCTGCGCCGGCCTCTTTATCCGGGTATGCACCTGACTCCGAATCCGTATCGACGTCGGCCTCTGCACTGTCGCGCAGTAATGCCGGGCGTTTCGAGATACAGCAGGATCGTCTTGAGCGCCTCGCCCAGCCACAGAACACGATTGCGCTGGGGCTCAATGGCCAAGCCGACTTCACGACGTTCAGCCCGCCCGGTGTCGGGCCACTGCTCAACAGCATCCTGGCCAAGCCCGGCCAGACGTATCTGGCGCATGACAGTCGGCCGGACGCGAGCCAGCACCTGCTGCTCGAGTCCGACGGGCATCTGCTTCACCTGGATCAACAGAGTGACTCGCTGTCGTTGATCCGCAGCAGCAGCCTGATTCCCAATCTGCAGGGGGGCGATCCTTTGACCGTCAGCCTGCAGAGCGAAGCAGGACAGGTGCAGGTCAACGCGCCAGCGGGTAACGCAACTCACGGTCTACCGGGCAAAGCGCACATCGCCCACATTACCGGCGTGCATCAGGGACCCGATGGCCAGCGCATGCGGGTGCATGAAGACAGGCTGTATGAGTTCGATCAGGACAGTGCCAGCTGGAAAGCCCCCGAAGGCACCGAAGACATCGCGTTCAATGCACTGGCCATGGGCGGTAACGGTGCTGTCTACGCAAAAAGCGATGACGTTTTGGTCGACCTTTCCAGCCCGCTGATGCCGCGCCTTGAAGCCAAGGACCTGAAATCCTTTTCGGTTGCGCCGGATAACACCGTGGCGCTGCTCAGCGGCGATGATGCGCAGTCCATCCTGCTGGCGGACATGAGCCCTGGCATCGGAGGCGCAAAACGGCAAAAGGTACTGGAACTCGACGGCGGACAGTCTGAGGCTGCGGCCGTTGGTTTGAGCGCCGACCGACTGTTCGTCGCCGACACTCAGGGCAGGATTTACAGTGCCGATCGTCAGGCGTTCGAAAGTGATGACCCGCTGCTGCGGCTGATGCCTGAGCGCGAACACTATCTAACGGCCGGTGGCAGTCACCACATGGTCACCGGGTTCATCAGCGGCGATGACGGACGCGTGCATGCGTTGATCCAGGATCGCGCTGGTATCGTCCACTCTCACGCCCTGGACGAACAGCGCGCGCAACTGGACAGCGGCTGGAACCTCACCGACGCGTTGGTGCTGGACAATGTACGTGGCCTGACGCAAACCACCGACCCTTCGCCTGCCGACCGACTCAATCTGGATCGGTCCGGACTGGTGGCCATCAACGCCGGTCGGATTCAGCGCTGGGATGCGACCCCGCAGGCCTGGAAAGACACCGATATAAAGGACATCGACCAACTGCAACGCGGGGCCGACAGCAACGCTTATGTGCTCAAGGGCGGCAAGCTGCACAAGCTCGACGTCAGCCCCGAGTATCACAAGGCTGCGTTCGGCTCCACCTCTTCGCTGGCCCAGGCACCGCGCTCGACCAAGGTGGCCATGGGCAAGGAGATCGAGGGCCTGGATGACCGACTGATCAAGGCCTTCGCCATGGTCAATGACAAGCAGTTCGTCGCACTCGATGACCAAGGCCGACTCACCGCACACCATAAAGATCGCAAGCCCGTCGACCTGGGTTTTCCAGGGCTTTCAGGCGACATCAAAACACTGGCTCTGGATGAAAAGCACAACCTGCATGCCCTGACCAGCACCGGTGAACTGTTCCGCCTGCCCAAGGATATTTGGCAAGCCGCCAAGCCTGCCGATCATCCAGAGGCCAGCTGGACACCCGTCGCGTCGCCCAATGGCCAGCCCGTCGTCGCCCTTTACAGCAACGATGACAATATCCTGAGTGCCAAGGTCGAGGATGCAGCCGGGGATGGCCTGCTCCAGCTCAAAAGCGGCAACTGGCAAGCGGCAGTGCCGCGCCCAGTGGAACAGAACGGCCTGAACGATCTGTTCTCGCGCATCACAGGCACGCTGAAGACCAAGCGCATTCCCGGCACTGGCGGCACGGCCAGGATGGACATCAACGTGCTGGGCCGCAGCGGTATGGAAAAAGGCAATCGCGCCACCACCAAGGAGTTCGTCCGCGCCAACATCTACAAGAACACCCTTGAAACGCCACGCTGGATGAAGAACGTTGGCGACTATGTGCAACACAGTTATCAGGGTCGCGAAGGGCTGCGTCCGATCTATGACTGCCAGTCGACCGTGTTCAAGCAGCTCGAGCTGATCCATGAAACCGGTGAAACACCACCGGCCGCAGGCAACGACCTCAAGGCCCGTATCGCGCGCCTTGATCTGGGGCCAGCGGGTGCGGATCTGGTCAAGGATCTGGAAGCGTTCCGCGATGAGCTGGAAAAACACACGTACACCGCACTGGTCGACATCGGTCAGGGTTACGGCCAGTTCAAAAGCCTGCGCCAGCGCGACGGCGTGCTGAACCTGCACGGCGAACTGGCAGAGCCATCCAAACGCACCGAGATGGGCAAGAAGCTCAGCGAGCTGAAAGCGACACTCAACTTCAAAAACTCAGGGCATGATCTGGTCAAGGAGTTGCAGGACGCACTGACCCAGATCGCCCCGTCAGCAGAAAACCGCACCGGTCAGTTGCTGGAAGTCCTCAAGGACAACGGCTTGAAGATATCCCACCAGAAAGCCGACATTCCGTTGGGACAACGCCGCGACAAGGGTGACGAGCTCGCCTTGAGCAAGGCGCGTCTGGCGCTGGACGTGGTGACCCTTAAAAGCATTTCCACCCTGCTCGATCAGCTTGAGCTGGTCGGTCCGGGCAGCGATCTGGGACCGCTGCAGGAGAAACTTACCCACCTCAAAGAAACCACCTACGGCGAAAACCCGGTCAAGCAGGTGACCGACATGGGCTTTACCAATCACGCGGCGCTTGAAAGCTCATACGACGCGGTCAAGGCGTTCATGAAGTCCTTCAAGAAAGCCGACCACGCCACCAGCGTCAATCTGCGTGCAGCCAGCGGTGCCAAGGATCAGGCAGAACTGGCCGCCAATCTCAAGGCCACCCTGAAGCAGCTGGAACATGCCGACGACGAAATCAGCATCCAGCGTAGCTACGGCCTGAACTTCACCAGTCCGTTTACCGTGCTCGCCAATAAAGGCCAAGGCCCATGGCCAACAGCATCCGCGACGGGCAACCGCAACTACATCATGAATGCCGAGCGCGGTGAGGCGGGCATCACGCTTTACCTGATGACCGAAGCGGCCGGCAGCCTGAGCGGTGGCGTTGGCGGCGGCAAGGACTACTGGCCGGGTTTTTTCGACGAAAACGATCCTGCCCGTAGTGTAAACATCGGCAACAACCGCAGGATGACACCCAATTTTCGACTGGGCATGGACCTCACGGCCACCGCCGCTGGCTCCCAACGCGCCGGGGTCGTGTTTCGGGTCGCGGATGAAGACATCGATCAATTCGTCGATGATCTGTTCGAGGGCAAGGTAAACCCGCTGCAGGTGCTGCAAAAAGCTGCCGACCACGAGACCTACGAGGCCCGACGCTTCAACTTCGACATCACCGCCGGGGCCAACGCAGACCTGCGGGTCGGCTTCGGCCTGTCCGAAACAGGCAGTGATCCCTTGTCAGCCGTTGCGCGTCTGGGCATCGCAGCCAGCGTCACCGTCAACCTGCTGACCTACACCGATTACTCGCTGGAGCAGAACAACGACAAGGTCCATCTGCGCGAGGGTGGCAAGAACCGGCCACGCTTGCTCAATACCTTGATCGGTGCGTTCAGCGGACGCGCACAGCTGAGCGGCACCCACACCAATCCCGGCCCGCTGGCGCAACCCGGCACCCAGTCTGCGGCCAACAACATGGGCGTGACGGTCACGGGAACGGTGGATTCCAGAACCACCAAACGCGTGAAATTCCGCTATCAGGTGGCGCAGCCCATGACCACCAAGACGCTGGACAAGCTCTCCGACAGCCTCAAGGGCGCTTACAAGGACGCAGCGTCGAAAGCCGCGCTGGCCGCATTGGCCGACCCACTTGACCCGCGTTATGTCGACAAGAGTCCTGAGCAAGCCATCCAGTCCAGACTGGACGGGCTGACGGCCTTCGTGGCCGAAAGACCGTCGCGCACGGATGCGCAATACAAGGCGGTACGTGAAGTGAAGCGCGCAGCCGTGCAGCACGAAGCCTCGGCCAACAACCATAGCGTGCTGGAAAATGCGCGCTTTGAAAGCAACTACACCAACCTCTCGCGCCTGGACGAACAGAGCATGATCACCAGCATCGTGGGGTCGGTGAAGGAGCTGAGCAACCCTAGCAACGCATCCAGAGTCGCCGACCTGATGGAGCGCGATCCCAAGCTCAAGGCACTGCTCAAGGGCATGCAGGCCAGCGAAGGCACGCTGGCCCGAGTCCGTCTGGAACCCAAGGACTCACTGATCGACGACATCGACGAGGGCAGCCGCGCAGGCACCATGACCCAAGGCGAGCTCGCGACTCGGCTGGAGAATCGCAACGACATGCGCATCAGGGCGCTGACGGTGTTTCATACCGCCACCCAACCGGAAAACTTCACCTCACCCACGCCGCTGGTCAGCTACAACAGCGGCGCCTCGCTCAGCGTGACCAAAACGGTCGGCCGTATCGTGTTCCAGTACGGCGAAGACCAGGACACGCCGATTGGCTACACCTTCGACGGCGAGCAGTCCAGGCCGTCGGAAAACCTCAAGGAAGCAGCCAACGCGTTGAATCAGGCCGGGCTGGTGCTGAAAAGTTGATGAAAAAAAGCGCCGATCCAGGTCGGCGCTTTTTGACAACGTTGAGTATCAGGCCTGCACGACCGTGCGTGCCTCTCGTGCCTGGGCAATGAAGCCGCGAGCCATATTACAAAACCCGGCCTCATCCAGTGACGCCAGGTCACGCTGGGCACACAGTCGTATGTTGCCCTGATCCAGCGCAAACCAGCAGCCATGCAGGCGCGCGACATCGAAATTCAGGGTCAACAAGCGTTGCAAGTCAGCGGCGCGCTCCGGGCTGCGACCAACGCGGCAATGGAAGACCACCATCTCGCTGTGTTCGGGCAGCTCGATCACGGCAACTTCGTGGTCCTGGCTGTCGTAGAGGGCACACACACCGTTCTGCACCGACAGCGGGGTGCCCAACTGAGTACCCAACGCGTTGATGAAACGGGCGAAGACGGTCGTGGAAGTTTTCATCACATAGTCCTTTAGAGAGTGGATCTGAAGATGCCGAACACTGTGTGGCCGCAAGGTTTGATCGGTTCCTCGCTCGGGGCTGTTTCCAGTGTTTTGTTCAACGAACGACAGCGCACACGCGTGGGCGAAACCCGGACAGAACGGGAACTGCACCTGCTTTCGTAACCACTCAGTTCAGGCAACGTCAATCCAAACGCCCTCACTCCCGATATCGAAACGACAGGGACGCAGCGATCCTTCCTGATGGATTCAGGACCTCGCTCGCCAACGTGTCATCAACGAGGTAAGCACATGAGCATCGGTCTTTCGCCACGCCCGCTTCAAGGCACCCCACCCGCACTGGATTTCTCGGCACTGAATGGCCAAAGCCCTCAGCAGAGCGCAGTGGGTGATCAACAAAGCCAGCAATCCATCGATCCCGGCGCCCTGCTGTTCAACACGGGCAAGCAGCAAGATGTCAATTTCGGTCCGCCCAACGTCACCAATCAGAATGCAGTCGATGGCAGCAAGTCCGGTGAAGGCCAGGACAATGTGATCAAGATGCTGACTGCACTGCTGATGTCGCTCATACAGATGCTCATGAAGATGACGGGCCAGGACAAAAATCCGGCCAATGAGCAGCAACAGCAACAGGACCCGTACCAGAACAACAGTGGCCTGGGCACGCAGCCGACTGATAGCGGTGGCGGTGGTGACGGTGGTGGCGTTACGCCAGATGCCACAGGCGGTGGCGGTGGTACACCGACGGCAGCGGGCGGTGATGGCGGCGGCGACGCAGGCGGCGGTACCCCAACGACTTCAGGATCAAGTGGCGGTGGCAGTGGTGGCGGCGTTGGCACGCCCACGGACACAGGCGCAGGCACAGGCACAGGCATAGGGACAGGCACAGCGTCTGGCATCAAACCCGTTGAAGTGCCCAAGGCATCCGGCGATACCGTGACGGTGAACGAAACCATCAAGGTAGGCCCAGGCCAGGTGTTTGACGGTGGCGGCAAGACCTACACCGCCGGCAGCAGCCTAGGCAACGGCGACCAGAGCGAGAACCAGAAACCGTTGTTTGAGCTGGCCGAGGGCGCCACGCTGAAGAACGTCAACCTGGGCGAAAACGCGGCTGACGGCATTCATGTTCGTGCCGCCAACGACAAAGCCGTGACGATCCAGAATCTTCACGCCGCCAACGTGGGTGAAGACCTGATCACGGTCAAGGGCGAAGGTGGGGCCAAAGTCACCAACCTGAACATTCTCGACAGTAGCGCCAAAGGTGCCGATGACAAGGTTGTGCAACTCAACGCCAACACCCACCTGAATATGGATGGCTTCAAGGCAGACAACTTCGGCACGCTGGTGCGCACCAACGGTGGCAAACAGTTTGACGACATGGACCTGAAACTGAACAACGTCGAAGCCAACCACGGCAAGTTCGCATTGGTCAAAAGCGACAGCGAAGACCTGAAACTGGCCACCAGTAACATCGCCATGACCGACGTCAAACACGCTTACGACAAAACCAAAGCTTCGACTCAGCACACCGAAGCCTGAAACACTGTTCAAGCCACAACCTAAAAGGGCGCGTTCTTTCGAACGCGCCCTTTTTACGTTTTATTGAAGCCTTGGGCTCAGGAACGCCCTGCCCCCAGCGGCCATTCACTCGGCGACCCTGCCGGGATACCACCTTCTTCCAGATCGGGCTCACGCACGTTGCGATGGCGCAAGGTGTCGTAGGTGTTGCGTAACGTTGCACCGGTTGCCGTGATCACTTCTTCACCCGCGCGCAGACCTGCACTGGCCAGTTCTGCGGTCTGGCTGGCCACGTAACCGGTTGCGCTGGAGGCGGCTGACTTCACCGTTTCCTGGACGAACGCTTCGGCTTTATCCACTGCAGGATCGGTCACCACGCCTGCGGTGGTCCAGGCAGCGAACACGCCAGCCGAACCGGCCAGGTTAGTCAGCTGACTGACCGCCGCCTTGGTGGCCGGGTCGGTGATGTTTTTGGTGGCCATTTCCTGCAACTTGCCGACCCCGGCAAAACCACCCGCCAACGCCAGGCCGTTTTGCGTAAGGCTGGTGGCCGAGACCAGGCTGCGGACCGCCTTCATCCCGTCAGTGGCAATATCCAGCGGCAGACCGGCCAGGCGCTTGCCGGCATTAAGCGCTGCGCCGGAGTAACTGGCAGACTTGATAGCGTTATAGGCATCAAGCCAGTCCGTTTCCGCCTCCAGATCCGCCTTGGGCTCCTTGTCCTTGAGGCCCAGCACGAACGCCCCGCCGCGCAAGTGATCACGTGCCTGAACGCTGAGCATGCGATTGCCCAGACCGGCGTTGGCCGCAAGGCCGCCTGCGGCCGACACGCTGATGTCCACCGCACCCTGAATCTTGGGATGCGACGCCAATGCCGGGGCCAGTACCGTGCGCAGGGCATTGCGCGCTGTGTAAGTCTGCACGCCGATGCCCAGGTCCACGGACTGCTGGACGAGCCCTGGCGAATGGCGTTTGACGGACGCGGCCATCACGTCATGAAGCTTTTCCGGTGATGCGGCCAGGTAATGAATGTCGCCGGTGGCACGGTTCATCACACCCGTCCCGACCTGATCCATGACACCCGACAGCGCGCCGGAGATCAGCGGTGTCAGCGGCTTCAACGAGGTCGGCAACCAGTCGCCCTTGTTAATGGCAGGCTGCATGTACTGAAGCACCGATGCGGCCGCGAACGGCATGGCCCTTAATGAACTGGACGCGGTAGTCGCCAGCCGGTCGAGCTTCTGCGCCTTGGCGAAGGTGTCGGCAATGGTGCCTTGGGTTTCGCCCTGGGCATGCAGGCGTTTGGCGCGACTGTCGGCCAAGGCATCGACCTGCTCGTTATGAGTCCGTACCGCGGCATGCTCCTCGCTTGAGGCGTTGTCTGCCGGGGCTGGCAGCTTGTGGGCGGCGAAGACCTGATCTTTCAGATAATCCGTGATCGCTTGCAGATCTGCGCGGGCCGTGGGGCTGGTTGCCTCCACATATCCGGTCGCGTCGGACTCATGGGCAGCGTGGATTTCGTTGAGCTGAATAGCGGGCTGTTGAATGGGACTGTTGACGATAGGCGTCATGGAATTTTCCTCTTGAGTGCATCCGTTCGAATGGCAAAGCGCCAGGGGAGGTGTCCCGGAAAACAGCTTGCCTGCCTGGTGGCGTTGGCTTCGGGACGGTCGATCAAGCCGTGACAGGCGTCACGCAGGTGTTCAGGGTTGCCCTTGAAAGGATCGACTGAGGCTGGGTGGTCATCAGTGCAGGGAAGGTTCCAGGCAATGGACGCAGGCAAGACGCACGGTGCATCGATTAAGCGACGGTTAAGCCTCGTCCCGTAGGTTTGTGTCACGACTTGTTACAACTGTATGAAAAGTCATTCTCTAACCTCGGGCAGGAGCAACCTCATGACCGGTCTCTTTGAAAAGAAATGGAAGTGCTTCAAAAGGACGCTGACCTACGTCGGCTGGTCGCTGCTGTGGCTGTTGATCTGGGATATCGGCGTGACGATGGACTTCATGCTGGTGCAAGGCAGCGGCATCGACATTCCTCTGATGCCACTGACACTGCTGTGCTCGGCGCTGATCGTGCTGATCAGCTTTCGCAACTCCAGTGCCTACAATCGCTGGTGGGAAGCGCGCACGTTATGGGGCGCGATGGTCAACACCTCGCGCAGCTATGGTCGCCAGGTATTGAGCCTGATCGACGGAGAAGGCGCACACCGCCACAACCCGGTAAAAACCATGCTTTTGCGTCGTCACGTGGCCTACCTGCGTGCGCTGCGGGCCCATCTGAAAGGCGATGTCAGCGCGGCGCAACTTGGCGGGCTGATCCCTGAGTCTGAAATACAACGGGCGCTGAGCAGCAACAACGTTCCCAATGACATCCTCAATGGCTCGGCGGGAATCCTTGCCGACGAGTTTGCCGAGGGCCGGCTGGACAGCATCCGCTTCACCCGGCTTGAAACCACCCTGCTCGACCTGTCCAACTGCCAGGGCGGCATGGAGCGCATTGCCAACACACCATTGCCCTACCCTTACGTGTATTTCCCGAGGCTGTTCAGTGCATTGTTCTGCGTGATCATGCCGCTGAGCATGGTGACCACCCTGGGCTGGTTCACCCCGCTGATCTCGACGGTGGTGGGTTGCCTGCTGTTGGCGATGGAGCGGATCGGCACCGACCTGCAGGCACCGTTCGGCACCAGTCAGCACCGGATCCGCATGGATGACCTGTGCCAGAACATCGAGAAAAACCTGTGCTCGATGTACAACGAGCCCGTGAAGGGCCCGTTGCTGTCACCTGCGAACGTGGACACACGCTCGACACCTCATGCGTTTCACGCCGCAATGTCATGAGACGTGAGCGTATCGACCCCGACCAGCTTGATCTCGAAGTCGGCGTGCAGGTCACCGTTAACGTTGCCGTACAACACATGATCGACGAAACGCAGCTGGCCTGCAGCGGTGAAATCGCCGCTGCCAATGAAGGTGAACGCATCCAGCGCCTGGGTATCGGCATTGGCGTCCAGTTTGAGGAAGCTCAGCTTGTCACCTTCCTGGCTGCTGAAGTCAGTGATGACATCCCGCGCCTGGCCCTTGCCCATTTCCGCAACGCTGTTGAAGACGAAACGGTCAGCGCCTGAGCCGCCAATCAGGATGTCAGTGCCCAGGCCGCCCACCAGTTTGTCCCTGCCTGCACCGCCGTAGAGAATGTTGTTGGCGTCGTTGCCGGTCAACGTGTTGTCACGCTCGTTACCCACCACATTGAACGCGCCCTTGCCACGCACGTGGACGTTTTCGAAGTTGGCCAGTTGCGCCGAGTTGAGGTCCAGGGTGATAGCGGTCTGCGAGAAGTTGTCGAAAGTGATCTTGAGCGAATCGACACCCTGATTGGCCTGCTCCTTGACCAGCCCCAGCTCGGCGACCTGATCGATCACGTAGGTGTCATTGCCCAGCCCGCCGATCATGGTGTCCACCCCACCGCGACCATCGAGTACGTTCGCCGCGTCGTTGCCGATCAGCGTGTCATTGAACGCCGAGCCGATGGCGTTTTCGATGGTCACGCCATAGGCGATGGCCAGGCCTGAATCCATCACTGTCGGGCTGTCGGGTGTCACGTTGTAGTTGAGGAACGGCTTGCCGATGGTGCTGAACTCGCCCGGATTGAGGTTGATACTGACCGCAGCCGTCTGGTTGCTCGCGTCGATCGTGTCCTTGCCGCCTGCGTCCCAGATGGTCTCGAAAACCGACTGCCCAGGTGCCCATTTGTAGATGTCATTGCCGGTGTGATACGACATGTTGGCACCGTACAGGTACTGCATGGTCAGGATATCCAGCAGCATCGGCGTCGTCGGTTTGAAGCTGTAATCGTTGGTGTAGCTCATGATGGTATAGCGGGCGTCTTCGAACTTGGGGTCCAGCAGCACGTCGTTGTACTGCGAGCCTTCGAACGAATGCTTCAAGCCCAGCGCGTGGCCGATTTCATGAATGAAGGTCAGGTAATCCAGCGAGCCTTTTTCCACCTTGTCGACCTTCACGTCAGGTCCGATCCAGACGTCGCCAGACCTGGGCAAGGTGCCCGGAACATAGGCCTGGCCCATCTCCGTGCCCTTAAGACCATTGAACCCGCCAAATCGCAGATCACCGACCTGGGTGGCGGTATCTTCGACTTGTGTGAAGGTGATATTCGCCACCGCACTCCACGCGGCCAGCGCACTCTGGGTGGCCGCAACCTGGGCTGCACTCAGCGAGAAAGCGTCACTCGGCTCCTGACTGCGACTGTAGTCACTGGTGTACACCGATTGATCGTTATGAAAACTGTAGGTCAGGTGGTTGCCTGACGGTCCGGCGGTCCAGTAAGGCCCGTACAGCAAACTCGTGACACGTTCGTCAGCGGGTTCTTCAGTCAGCAAATCAACGGGGGTCGAACCATCTGGGCTGGGCATAAATAATCCTGCAATGGAAATAACGACAAAAAATCCACAACTACACAGCTGTAGAGACCTGTTAAAAGCACCATGACGCGACGGATACAACCTGGACACAATACGTTACAAAATGGCTATTGGCATGAAATGACTTGCGCGGTTTCGAAGATTTTTCATAGGTGGAACGAGCGTGCTTAGTCCGTGCTTACAGAAGCGCCTAGAGCCATTAACCTGTTGAAAGGAATGAAACTTTTAAATGATAAGTGTCATGTGGAAAAACCCTGAAAAGTTGAAAAACGGCTTATGACAACAGTGAGCGGCCAAGTAAGCCCTTTAAGCCGTAACAACAACCGGATCATCAAGCACGCTCAACCGCAGCCGTGTCGACACAAGACACACGCGTGATCCGAGTCTGCAGGCCGGCTGAACGCTGTCTGAGTACCCGGCTCTAATCAGCAATTACGGATCCTCAAGGAGAACCCCCATGCCCACTTCATTCAAGGTTGGCGATGCCGTGCGCTGGAACTCGGAAGCTGGCGAAATACGCGGCAAGATCACCAAGGTGCATGTCAAGGACGTGGCGTTCATGGGCAAGCACCGGCCTGCGTCCAAAGACAGTCCCCAATACGAGGTCAAGAGCGACAAGACCGGGCACTTGGCCATGCACCACGAAGATGCCCTGCACAAGGCCTGAAGCCGGATTCAGAACACGAACCCGTGACCCAGCTCGCTCTCCATCCATTCCAGAAAGCGCCTGACTCTGGGAAAGCTGGAGTGGGCCTTGGGAAACACCAGGTGGTGTGCAGCCACCGGCGAACTCAACAGGTGCGGTACAACTTCCCGCAACGCGCCGCTGTGCAGGTATTTCTGTGCCAGCAGTGTGCTTTCCAGCGCAAAGCCCAGGCCATGGCTGGCCGCTTCCAGCGTCATATAGGAGCGATCAAAGCTCAACGCGTAGGGTTTTTCCGGCCGCGCCAGGCCATGCTGGGCAAACAGCTCGGGCCACTTCAGCAGCGTGGCTTCGGACAAAATAAGTTCGCCTTTGAGCAGGTCTGCCGGGCTGTTGACCGGGTACCGTTCCAGCAGCTTGGGTGACGCCAGCACCGCGAAGTTTTCGTGACGCACGGTACGCACTTCATAGCTCGGCCAGTTGGGTCGGCCGTGGCGGATATCGACATCGATCTTGTCACGACTGAAGTGCAACGACTCATAGGAACATGACAGGTTGATCTGAATATCCGGGTGGCTGATACGAAAGGCTTCCAGACGCGGCATCAGCCACAGCAGCCCGAAACTGGGTGACGAATGCAGGCGCAGGCAATCGAGGCTGACGTCGCTGGCGGCACGCTCGGTGGCCACGGCCAGGCTGTGCAACAGGCCGGAAACCTCTTTCAGGTACTGCTCGCCTACCGGTGTCAGCGTGACCCCGCGAGCTGCACGCACGAACAGTTGCCGGCCAATCATCGCCTCCAGCCTGGCCAGTTGATGGCTGACCGCCGACGGCGTCAGATCCAGCACTTCGGCGGCGCGCGCCAGGTTGCCGAAACGTGCCGTTTGCTCGAAGGCCTGAATGGCTTTCAAGGGTGGCAGGTTGGAGGGTGCATTGTCGTCGGCCCGCATAAGCCTCCCAGGCATCAGGAAAATTGAGTTCTTCCCATTCAAGCACTGCCTGACGGCCCTGACGAGAGGTGAATTTTTTTCATCGACCAGTGATGTTTGCGTTATTGCTCGCCAGCAGCCCCCGGACCACTCTGAGCCCATCGATCACTTGAATCGACGCCATAACAATAATCAGAGGACTCCCCTCATGCTGCTTCAAGGCAAAATCGCAATCATCACCGGTGCCGCTTCTGCCCGTGGCATCGGTCGTGCCACCGCTGTCACGTTCGCGCAACACGGCGCACGCGTGGTGATACTCGACCTCGATGAATCCGCCGCACGCGACGCTGCCGCCGCGCTGGGCGAAGGCCATCTGGGCCTGGCCGCCAACGTGGCCGATGAATCCCAGGTCAAACAGGCCGTTGCCAGGATCATCGAACACTTCGGCCGCATCGACGTGCTGGTCAACAACGCTGGCATCACCCAACCCATCAAGACACTGGACATCCGTCCGGGCGATTACGACAAGGTGCTGGACGTCAGTCTGCGCGGCACGCTGTTGATGTCGCAGGCCGTCATTCCGGGCATGCGGGCGCAAGGCTCGGGCAGCATCGTGTGCATGTCGTCGGTCTCGGCGCAGCGTGGCGGCGGCATCTTCGGCGGCCCACACTACAGCGCAGCGAAAGCGGGCGTGCTTGGGCTGGGCAAGGCCATGGCACGGGAGTTCGGACCGGACCAGATTCGTATCAATTCCATCGCGCCGGGTCTGATTCATACCGACATCACCGGCGGGTTGATGCAGGACGAGCGACGCCACGCGATCATCGAAGGCATTCCGCTGGGTCGCCTGGGCGCGGCGCAGGACGTGGCCAATGCGGCACTGTTTCTGGCCAGTGACCTGTCCTCGTACCTGACCGGCGTTACGCTGGATGTGAACGGCGGCATGTTGATTCACTGATCGCCATCCGCGGGCTGACCCACGCCTGTAACGCCCGCATTTGTTCTGGATCGACGACGTGCCAGGCTGGTTTGCCTGGCGGTCTATAAAAACAAGAGATCAGACCATCATGATAACCACCATGCCCCTCGATGCGGCTTCGACCGCCCGTGCCAACGCCTACCGCAAGACTGCCTGGCGGCTGATGCCGTTCCTGATGCTGTGCTACCTGTGCGCTTATCTGGACCGGGTCAATGTCGGCTTTGCCAAGCTGACCATGATGAACGACCTGGCCTTCAGCGAAGCCGTCTACGGCCTCGGTGCCGGTATGTTCTTCATCGGCTATTTCCTCTGTGAAGTGCCCAGCAACCTGATCCTGCATCGCGTCGGCGCACGGCGCTGGATCGCCCGCATCATGATCTCCTGGGGCATCATTTCCGCCCTGTTCGCGTTCGTTGAAACCGCTTGGCAGTTCTACGGCCTGCGCTTTCTGCTCGGGGTGGCCGAAGCCGGTCTGGCACCGGGCCTGCTGCTTTACCTGACTTACTGGTTCCCCTCCTATCGACGTGCCCGCATGACGGTACTGTGGTTCGTCGCCATTCCGTTGTCCGGGATGATCGGCGGGCCACTGTCGGGCTACATCATGGCCACATTCGCAGGCTTTCATGGCTGGGCGGGCTGGCAGTGGATGTTCGTCATCGAGGCCATTCCCACAGTGATCGTCGGGCTGATGGTGCTGGCTTACCTGAAGGACGGCGTGCATCAGGCGACCTGGCTCACCGATGATGAAAAAGAGCTGATCACACAGGAGCTGGCCGAAGACAACAGCCAGAAGGTCGTGCACGCCTCGGTCGGTGAGTTCATCCGCGACCGGCGTTTGTGGCTGCTGGCCTGCATCTACTTCTGCGTGGTCATGGGTCAGTACGCAATCACCTTCTGGCTGCCGACACTGATCCGCAACGCCGGGCTGGCCGATCCGCTGCACATCGGGCTGATGACCAGCGTGCCGTACCTGTGCGCCATCGTCGCCATGCTGTTGATGGGCCGCAGCGGCGACAAGCATCGCGAACGCCGCTGGCACCTTGTCATCCCGATGATTGCCGGTGCGCTGGGCCTGAGCCTGGCAGCCGTCTTCGGCAACAGCCTGCTGCTCTCGGTGCTGAGCCTGTGCCTGGCCGCAGCTGGCGTGCTCTCTGCCTCGTCTCTGTTCTGGATGCTGCCCACCACCCTGCTCGGCGGCGTGTCCGCAGCGGCAGGCATTGCGGGCATCAACAGCTTCGCCAACCTGGCGGGCTTCTGCTCGCCCTACCTGATCGGCTGGATCACGACCACGACCGGCTCCAGCGCCATCGGCATGTACCTGATCACCGGCGTGCTGTTCATCGGCGCGTTTCTGGTCCTGCGCATTCCCGCTGCCTCGGTCAATCGTTGAATCATCGGAGTCATCACCATGACAACCCAAGCGTTATCTGCCTCGTCCACGTCGCTGGCACAGCGTGCCCACAACATTCGTCGCCATGCCTTGCGTATGGGCCAGGTTCAAGGCCAGGGCTATGTCGGCCAGGCACTGGGGGCGGCCGACCTTCTGGCGGTGTCCTACTTCCACGCCTTGAACTACAAACCCGAGGACCCGGAGTGGGGGCCGCGTGACCGGTTTTATCTGTCGATCGGTCACTACGCCATTGCCCTGTACGCCGCCTTGATCGAGGCTGAAATCATTCCGCTGGACGAGCTTGAAACCTACGGCTCGGACGACAGCCGCCTGCCCATGTCAGGAATGGCCGCCTACACGCCGGGCATGGAAATCACAGGTGGCTCGCTCGGCCACGGGCTTGGCATCGCCGTCGGCGCATGCCTGGGGTTGAAGCGCAAACACTCGGCCTCCTTCGTTTACAACCTGCTGTCGGACGGCGAGCTGAACGAGGGGTCGACCTGGGAAGCGGCGATGTCGGCATCCCACTGGAAGCTGGACAACCTCATCGCGATCATCGACGTGAACAACCAGCAGGCCGACGGTCATTCGAGTGAGGTGCTGGCCTTCGAGCCCATCGTGGATCGCTGGCAGGCCTTTGGCTGGTTCACGCAACGGGTCGACGGCAACGACCTGCCTGCGCTGGTCGCTGCCTTCGATGCCGCCCGCCAGCATCCGGGCGCACAGCCTCGGGTGATCATCTGCGACACGAAAATGGGCAAAGGCGTGCCCTTTCTGGAAACCCGCGAAAAGACTCATTTCATCCGTGTCGATGAACACGAGTGGGACCTTGCACTGAACAACCTCGACGAAGGGCAAACCGTATGAGCACTGCCAACCAGAACCCTGTGGCGGCACCTGCCGTGAAGAAAAAGCTCACCACCTCGGCGATGATCGCCTCGATTGCTTCCGAAGGTCAGGCCACCCGATCGGCACCGTTTGGCCATGCGCTGGCGGCACTGGCCGATCAGCGTTCGGACATCGTCGGGCTGTCGGCCGATCTGTCCAAGTACACCGACCTGCACATCTTCGCCAAAGCGCATCCCGAACGTTTCTACCAGATGGGCATGGCTGAGCAGTTGCTGATGAGCGCCGCGGCCGGGATGGCCCGGGAGGGCTGTGTGCCGTTCGCGACCACCTATGCGGTGTTCGCCTCGCGCCGTGCCTATGACTTCATCTGCATGGCCATTGCCGAGGAAAACCTCAACGTCAAGATCGTCTGCGGCCTGCCCGGCTTGACCACCGGCTACGGCCCCAGTCATCAGGCCACGGACGACCTCGCAATCTTTCGCGCCATGCCCAACCTGATGATTGTCGACCCGTGCGATGCATTGGAGATCGAGCAGGCCGTACCGGCCATCGCGGCACACCAGGGACCGGTGTACATGCGCCTGTTGCGTGGCAATGTTCCGCTGGTACTGGACGAGTACGGCTATCAGTTCGAGATCGGCAAGGCCAAGACCCTGCGCACCGGCAATGACGTGCTGATCATTTCCACCGGCCTGATGACCATGCGCGCGCTGGAAGCCGCCAAGGAACTTCAGGCCGATGGCGTGGATGTCGCGGTGCTGCATGTGCCGACCATCAAGCCGCTGGACGAACAGGCCATCCTCGCCGAAGCCAGAAAAACGGGACGGCTGGTGGTGACGGCGGAAAACCACTCGATCATCGGCGGGCTGGGCGAAGCGGTTGCCACGGTGCTGCTGCGCAATGGCGTCACGCCGACATTCAGGCAGATTGCGCTACCGGATGCGTTTCTCGACGCAGGCGCCTTGCCGACGCTGCACGATCGCTACGGCATTTCCACGCCGGCGGTGTGCGCACAGATCAAGGCCTGGTTGTAGCGGTCGGATAGTTAAGAGGCGCTGATATCCGCTTCTGCCCGCAGGGCGTGCTGCCGGCTCCTGCCAGATCGCCAGCAAGCCGCCTCTTATAAGACAACCCATAAGTCACTGAAGAAACGCTATTTTTCTGTGGGAGGCGGCATGCCGGCGATGAACAACGATGCGTTTTTTCTGATATACCGCGTCATCGTTCATCGCGGGCAAGCCCCCTCCCACAGTCCGGTGTTTGCCACGTGACAGCGCTAAAACCAAGACATGGTGAAGCCTCCCACAATCCAGTGTTTGCTGCGCTTTTTGATGAGACTGAACGATGGATGCCAACCACCTGCTCGACCCGGCCTACGCCGTTTTCCTCGACGAGCCTTCCAGCGTCTGGACACTCGATAATCTTCCAGCCATCAGGCATCGCGTTGAAGCCGCCTGGAAACAGCCTGAGGAAGCGAGGCATGAGCAGCACTGGACACGTAAGGATCACATCCGGCTGTGCGTCTATCGCCCGGCACACAAACTCAATCCTGCACAAAAACTCGCCACACTTCTGTACATCCACGGCGGAGGCTTCGTGCTGGGCAGCCCGGAGATGGCCGACGATTATCTGGCCGATCTGGCCAACGAGCTGAACGTCCTGATCGTGGCCGTCGATTATCGACTCGCTCCCGAGCACACTTTTCCCACGCCGCTGAACGACTGCTACGCAGCATTGGCCTGGCTCTTCAACGAAGGCCTGGCACTCGGCGTGGATACGGAAAAGGTAATGGTCATGGGCCACAGCGCAGGTGGTGGCCTGGCTGCTGCTGTTTCGATCATGGCGCGGGACAGAAACGAGTATCGGCTGGCAGGGCTGTTGATGGTCTATCCGATGCTGGACCACCGCACCGGCTCGGCCACCTCGCCAGAAGACAACCCGACCACCGGAATCCTGAGCTGGACCCGCGAGGCAAACCGGTTCTGCGGGCAGTGCCTGCAAGGTACCTATGCACTGGACGATGACCGGATGGCGCTGTTTTCACCTTCACGGGCCAAAGACCTGACCGACCTGCCACCGAGCTTCATCTGCGTCGGCGCGCTGGATCTGTTTCTCGAAGAAAACCTGGCCTTTGCACTCAAGCTTTCCAGGTCCGGCGTGCCGGTGGAATTGCACCTGTACCCCGGCGTGCCGCACATGTTCGATCACTATCCGGGCCGTCAGACCGATCAGCTCAAACAGGACATCACGCGTGCCCTCGCCTGCCTGTGCACAGACAAGGGCACGCCATAGCCGCTAGACCAGCGCTTCGGCCGGACCGAAGAACTCGTAATGGCTCTGTTCATCCGGAATACCCAGATCATGCAGCGCCCGCTTGATGAACGCCATGAACGGTTTGGGGCCGAGAAAGTAAGCCTCGACGTCCCGGTCCGCAGGCAGCCACTGTCGCAGATGCTCGACGGCAGGCAGGCCAACAACATGGGGTTGGGCAGGATCAGCAACCGTGTCGTTGTAGACCACATGGGCGCGGAACTGCGGATAGCCAGCCTGCCAGTCCTTGAGCACTTTCTGAAATGCATGCACCGCGGCATTGCGTGCGTAGTGAATGAACACCACATCTCTACCGCCAGCCGCCAACGCGGCTTCGGCCATCGCCAGGGTGGGCGTGATGCCGACACCACCACTGATCAACACCAGCGGCTTGCTGCCCTCGATAAGCGTGAACTCACCGGACGGCGGAAACAGCTCCAGCTCGTCCCCTGCCTCAACCTGATCATGCAAGTAATTGGAGGCCGCTCCGCCTACCTCTTTTTTGACGCTGATGCGATAGCCGATGCCTGTCGATGCGGCCGACAGCGAGTAGTTACGACGAATTTCCTGACCATTCACTAGCAGACGCAGGCCGATGTACTGACCGGCCTTGTGCGCAATAACCGGTTGACCGTCCACGGGCTTGAGATAGAACGAGGTGATCTCGTCGCTTTCCGGTGTCTTCGTTTCCACCTTGAACGCACGCCCGCCACGCCATCCGCCTGGCGCTGCGGCGATGCTTTCGTACACCTTTTGTTCGGCGCCGATAAGGATGTCAGCCAGTTGCTGATAGGCCGCGCCCCAGGCGGCGAGGACTTCGTCAGTGGCGGTTTCGGCACCCAATACTTCGCGGATCGCCCGCAGCAGGCATGTTCCGACGATCGGGTAATGCTCAGGCAAAATCTGCAACGCCACATGCTTGTTGACGATCTGGCTGGCGAGCGGACCGAGGTTCTCCAGACGATCAATGTTGCGAGCGTACATCAGCACCGCGTTGGCCAGAGCGCGAGGCTGAGCACCGTTGGTCTGATTGGCCGGGTTGAACAGCGGGCGAACCTCCGGGTAGTCGCGCAGCATGATCTCGTAGAAGTGGGTCGTCAGAGCCTCGCCACCGACCTCAAGGATCGGAACGGTTGCTTTGACGATGTCACGTTGAATGTCGGTCAGCATGGGATAGCTCCAGAACGTTTGAAAATCGATACCTGGATAGAGCAACCCACGTGCCAACAAAAAAACCCAATTAAATCAATGGCAAATGGATCAATAGAGTCAAAATGACAAGGTCATAATGACTCTATTCAAGGTAAAGAGGTCATTAGGACCCGATCCTTCTCCTGACTGCGTGCGCGAACGACTGAGCCCTTGATTCGGATCAGAATACGCTCACGTTTACGATCCAGACGGTTCAGCGCAGGTAAGCGGCCCAGGCTGACACCAGGAGCAACACCGCCATGCCCCTGTTCAACCACAGCAGGGCACGCGCGGATTTGAGCAAGCGTGCGGAACCCGCGCCCAACAGAGCCCAGCACGCCAGACAAGGCAGCGACACGAAGAAGAACACCAGCGCCAGATGGGTCACGGCCCCCTGACTGAACACACTGACGACCGCCAGCGCCATCATCCAGGTTTTGGGGTTGACCACCTGCAAGCCCGCCGCGCCGACGAATCCAAGGCGCGGGCGGCTGTCATCGGGGCTTAGGGCGTTGGCCGGGCTGTTGAAGATTTTCCACGCCAGCCAGGTCAGCCAGCCGACGCCGATGGCCGCCATGACGGGTTGTACGGCCGGCACCTGCATCAACGAACGACCGACGCCGGTGCCCACCAGCAACACTAGCCCGGCGGCGCCTATGCAGGCACCGAAAATGATCGGCAGACTGGCTTTCAGACCGTAACGGGCGCTGTTGCTCAGCACCAGCAGATTGGTGGGGCCAGGGGTGATCGACGCAACGAAAGCGAAAAGCACAAATGACAGCATGACCAGACTCCATAAGTAAGAGGCGTCATGCTTGCGCAACACGTAGCGTCAGTCTGGAAGGTCTGTGCAGCGTGTGCGATAGGCCGCAGGCGTCAGGCCGTAGGCGCGCAGGAACCAGCGGCCCAGATGACTCTGATCGGCAAACCCCAGATCGCTGGCGACGTCAACAGGCTGCGCCCCCCGGGCCAGAAGCCTGCGGGCCATGGACAGCCGCAACTGCACCAGATAGGCGTGAGGTGGCAGGCCGAAGGCAGCCTTGAAGGCGCGGGTCAGCCTGAAGCGGTCCACACCGCAGGCCAGCGCGAGTTCGTCCAGCCCCAGATCACGCCGAAAATGGGCGTGCAGATAATCCCTGGCACGCAACGCGACCAAGGGCAGCCGAGGGTCATGCTCCTGCCTCGCTCGCCAGTGCACATGGGCGGTCAGCCGTTCGAGCAGACCATCGAGTGCACTCTGCCGGATGATGCGCGACTCCTGGCCATGCAGCGCCGAAAATGCAAACACGATGGACTGGGCCAGCCGCGGGTCACGCACCAGCGTGCTGGCGAAACCCGGTTGAAAGTCCTGCGGCGCGTCTTCGAACAACGACGTCAGTTCACGGCTGATCCAGTGCGGATCCAGATACAGCATACGGTAGGTAAAACCATCGGCATCCGGCGCGTCGCCGTCATGGATCTCACCCGGTTCAAGCAGGAACACCTGGCCGGATGTACTGGCATGCCGCTGTCTGCGACAGTGAAACTGCTGCACACCCTGCTCCGTGACGCCCACCAGATAACTGTCATGCCAATGCGGATCGTAGGCATGCCCACGAAAATGGGCGCGCAACGTCTCAATCCCGGTATCCCGGTCCTGAGCGAGGTCGATCCAGTTGGCTGACTTCATGAGTGGCTTGAATGGGCTGATGAGCGTGTCTGCTTTTATCGCGCGGCAGAGGCGTCAAGTCTAGAAGGTTTGTGCGCAGGCACGGGGTCGTCTATATTTGCGCCCGGCGCCTCCACGCCTCCATCCGCGGAAAGGGCTGCGCCCAGGACACTGCTTTACCCTCTTGTCACTACGACTCCCGACCTTCAAGCGGACAAGGTTTGTACAAGGAGATCGTATGTCCAGCACCACTGCATTGAGGCCCCACGACGGCCGTATCAACCTTGAGCAGCAACGCAAGCGCGCCAAAGAGCTTCTGCAACGCCTGAAACGCGGGGCCGCGCCCGATCAACTTGCGCTGCTTGGCACGCGCGCGCAATCGTCCGCGCCAACGCTGTCCGACGCCCAATGGCTGATCGCCCGTGAGTTGGGTTTCAGCAGCTGGCCCAGCCTCAAGACCCATGTCGATGCCATCACGTTTGCCGCGCAGCACCCCGACTTCGACGCCTGCGATGAAGCCCGGACCGTGCACTGGCGATGCGGCAACGACATTGCCCACAGCCTGCAACTGGCCGGCTTCAAAGGTGCCTTCCAGATGCTCAGCGACCCGATGTGCATGGGGCCGGTCCAGAATCTGCCTGACGAGCGCTACCAAGCGGTGCGCAGTCAGTTCATTCATGAAGCGTTCGGCATTCATCGCACCGACGCCGCGCGTCGCATGGCCGACGAATACAGCCGTCTCGAACAACTGAGCCGTGACCCGCACAGCGTGTTGTGGTGCGAAGCGGACGCCTACGACCAGCTGTTTCTGATCAGGGCACTGGCGGGACTTGACCAACTGCCGCCAAGACTTGAGCTTATCGAAGTGGATCGTGTGCCTGGCGTAGAGCGCTTCATCGGTATAGGCCAATTGGCACCTGACGTGCTCGCCTGGCTATGGCCGCAGCGCAAACAGGTGACACAGGCCATGCTGGACTGCTCACGCCAGGCATGGCGGGCCTTTTGCGACGCCTCACCTGTCGCCCTCGCCGAACTGGCTCACGGGCCGCAATTGCCGCTGCCACTGCTGGCACCGGCACTGTTGCGACAGCTTCAGGAACTGCCGGGCTGTCGAGACGGGTTATCGCTCACCGAACGCCTTTCGTTGCAGTACCTGCGTGAAGCAGGCGACGTGACATTCGGGCGCGTATTCGCCGAACTGATGGACAGACGCGACCCCCTGCCGTTTCTGGGCGACATGATGTTTCATGCGTTGCTGCGGCCATTGATCGACGCACCTGCTGCACTGATCACTGAATCGGACACCCACCTGCCGTGGCCTCGCCGCACCTTGAGGATAACCGCGTTGGGCGAACGAATTCTCGACGCCCACGCCTACTGGCCAGACCATGCGCAGCAGTCACGCTGGGTGGGCGGCACCTGCATTCAACCAGGCCGGGCTCATTGGGCACTGGACGAGCAGTTGCGACCGGTATGGAACGGCTAGACGCAGAGCGCCGCGCACTGATAGACGTCAGCCTGCGCCAGACTCGACTCATGGTCGGGTCTTGCACCCTGGTACTTCCCAGACAAGCCGACAGCTTTCGTCAGGCGAGCGGTTTACGAAACAGAATGTCGACCGCAAACACGCCCAGCACGGTGCCGGAAATCCACCGTTGGGTGCGCATCGCCGACGGACGAAGGGTCAGGAATGTGCTGACCTTCGAGGCAGCCAGAACGATGATGCCATTCACCGTCACGGCAATCACGATCTGTACCAGACCCATCTGAACGAACTGCTGGAAAGTCGAACCGGCGGCAGGGTCGATGAACTGAGGAATGAGCGCGGAGTACATCAGGGCGATTTTGGGGTTCAAGAGGTTCGTGACCAGGCCCATTGTGAACAGCCTGCGCGCTGAATGAGGTGCAAGCTCACGCGCCTCGAAAGGGGAAGTCCCTTTCGGTTTCAACATGTTCCAGGCCAGATAGCCCAGATAGAACGCGCCCGCAATCCTGACGACGTCATAGGCCATCGGCACTGCCTTGAATAGCGCAGCCAGACCCAATCCCGCCGCCAGCAGATAACACACGAAACCCAGCGCCACACCCGCCAGCGAAATCAAGCCCGCCACCCGCCCCTGGGATATCGTTCGCGACGTCAGATACACCATGTTCGGGCCAGGTGTCAGCACCATACCTAGAGAGATGATGGCCACACCGGCCAGATTTTCCAACGCCATCATAAGCATGTTCCTTCATTCAGAATTGGGTTAAAGCCGTGCCAGCCAGCACTGTCGCTGGCACATGAGTTGCCGATGGCTCTGCTGTCATCAGTCATATCGACTTCCGTCAAGTTTGCGCGCGCCATGACTCGGATAACTGTTCCAGAATAGCCCCGACATCGCGCACCAGCGCAGGCCGGTAGAAACTGCGCAGACGAAGGCGCGTAGCCATAACATCAGTAGGGATACTCAGCTCCACCATTGCACGGCGCATCTCGATGTTCCAACTGCCGCTCCCCCTGGATCAGATATTGAATGCCGATCAGCGAGGGTACCTTCCCCATTGCCACCTCAGCCTACAACGCCTGCGCCCCCCGCATTATCGCCCGGGCAGCCGCGGCCTCATCGGCGTAATAAACTCTCCCATTACGGAGACACGACGCACTTTTTGGCCATCGATGGGCATGCAGCATCAAGAGCATCAACTCCCCGGTTGCGTTGAAACAGTGGCATGCACAGTTCGACCAAGGTATGCGTCACTCGGCAAAATTCAGTATTCCGTCTTTGGAGCATTTCTTTTTCCGGGGCGCACTGACTCTCTAGGCCACTCGTAAATCTGTACTTTAAACCGTCACGTTCAAACCATAACAACGCACCCTACTTTCGTGGGGACCGCTATTAGAGTGCACGACAGGCTATTAGAATCAGCGTAACTCAAACGCCTTACGAACACCTGTTCGCACGAACGCCTGAAGCAGACTTGATTAATTCAGGAAGTATTTTTGCACGGCGTACGCAGTTGATCAGTGAGGCGTGCTTCATAGGGGTGCTGACAGCATCCATGCATTACATCGTCCTTTTAATACGTTCACTTCGCATCTGCGAAGGTTATTCAAGTGATGGATTCTATCCTTTGGATCCAAATTTTCAACCAATAATTCTGATTCACCGCTCTGTCCTATACCGATGAAACCGGAAAGCGTTTTATCAACGATAGGCAATGCAAGAAGCTTCCCCGCATAAATACTTGTCTATTAAGTCAACTTATTCACATGCCTTACATCATATAAACACTCATCCGTTCAAGTGCTCTGGCATTTCTGGAACTGTCGATACCCCTTTCTTGCTCGCCACAATCAATCAACGAATGAACCCCGCGCACAACAGCACAAATGACGAAAATACAATTGGAAAAAAAATTCTATTACCGGTATTAAGTGAACGGATTCTGCTCGCGGCATCCAGTGTGTCGGGCCTGAGTCCCTTCCTATCGACAGTTATCAAGCCTGAGGCTTTTTATGAATTCGTCCTTGTCCCGCCGCAAGATCCTTCAGGGTGCATGCTGCCTTCCGGTGGCAGCCGTGCTATTGGAAATGCCTTCCATCGCCCACGCCGCTTCGCCGACCTCACCCCGCACCAACATGACCGCTGATCAAGCGCTCAAAGCGCTGCGCGATGGCAACGATGCGTTCATGAAGGACGCCACCATCAACGTCGAACGCAATCGCGATCGTCGTCTGGAAATCGCCAAAGGCCAGACACCTTTCTGCATCCTGATTTCCTGCTCCGACTCGCGCGTGCCGCCAGAGCTGCTGTTTGGCCGCGGTCTGGGTGAGCTGTTCATCGTGCGTAACGCAGGCAACACCGTCGACACCACAGCGCTGGGTTCGATCGAATATGGCGTCAGCCAGCTCGGCGTCCCGCTGGTCGTGGTCATGGGTCACGAGAAATGCGGGGCCGTCGCTGCCGCTGTTTCGGTGGTCGAGGACAACACAGTGTACCCGGGCGCTATCGGCCAGATGATCGAGCCGATCATTCCTGCCGTCCTGACGGCCAAAGGCAAGAAGAGCAAAAACCTGCTGGAAGATTCGGTCAAGAGCAACATACAGCGCACGGTGGCACGTCTGCGCTCGGCGTCCGAGCCAGCCCTGATGAACCCGATCAAGGAAGGCAAGGTCAAGGTCGTGGGCGCCTACTACAGCCTGGAAAACGGCAAGGTCGACTTTTTCGACGTCTGATACTCGTCTGCCACAACGGTTGACGCGCCCGGACAGATTCAAGCGCATGGATTGCGCCACCCTCCTGGATGTGGCATTAGAAAAAGCCGCCAAAAGGAGCGTCGCGTGAGCAAGGATTATCTGGCGTTTTTCACTTCTCTGTTTCTGTCGCGCCTGGCGGATCAGATTCTTCTTTTCATTGTGCCGCTGGTGGTCTTTCAGACCACCCACAGTGCGTCGTGGGCGGGCTTTGCATTCTTTGTGGAGTCATTGCCACGCTTTCTTGCGTTCCCGATCTGCGGGGCGCTGTGCGACACCTTTCCTCCGGTGCGGATCCTTCACATCAGCCAGGTGTATCGGGCGCTTGTCTGTCTGCTGGCAATGGTGCTGTACGGGGTTTTCGGCGGCCTTGTCTGGCTGATGCTGCTGTCGGCGTTGTGCGGCGTGCTGACCACTCAAGGCATCATGGCGCGCGAAGTGCTGATGCCCCACGTGTTCCAGCGTTACAGCTATACGCGCACATTGTCCTATTCGCAGATTGCCGACCAGACCGGGCTGGTGCTCGGTCCTCTGGTGGCCGTGCTGCTGCTCAATATCTGGCCGTGGCACTGGGTGGTGTCGGGTTGCGCGGTTCTGTTCCTGCTGGCAGACCTTGCCATGCTCGTCTGGCAACGCACTCGCGAAAGCGAACACGACGTGTGGGAGCAAAAGAGTGGCGGTGCCTGGCAATCGATGAACATCGCGGTCAGGCATATCCTGCGCCTGACCGAGCTGAAGAACCTCATCACCCTGGCGGTGGGCGTGAACCTGATCGTCGGCGTGACACTGGCCACTTGCGCAGCCATGGTCATCGGCGAATACAGCGCCGACCAGGACACCTACGCAACCCTGCAAATGGCGGGCGCCGGGACGACCATCCTGATCCTGTTTTTGCTGGCGCGAGTGGTGGTACCGCTGCGGATACTGGGACCGTTGGCCTATGTGATGACGGTCGTCGGTGCGTTCGTCTGCGCACTCAGTCCTGCACTGACTGGCTATGCGGCAGGCTTTCTGCTCATCGTCGGTTTCGACAAGATGTTCAACGTCTACCTGCGCAACATTCGTCAGCGCGTGATACCCCGAGAAGACTTTGGCAAGACTGTGGGCGTCATGACCCTGCTCAATAATCTGTCACAGCCTGCGGCAGGTCTGCTGGTGGCGCTGCAGGCGGGTCCTTTGGGGATTCGAGTGATCATCGTGATCGTGGGACTGCTGAGCGCCCTGCTCGGCGCACTGGCGCTATGGCTGTTTGCGGGCCGGACAGTGCCTGTAGTGACAGATTGATTGCTTCAGCGCCCGATGCAGGCACCCTGCATCGGATACAGAATAGTGTGAGATGCCGGATCGCGGGAGCGGCTGCTCAGCGGGCGACATGCGCCCGCTGAGACTGTAACGACGCTATCAGATCACGCCACACGCAGCCCGGTCGCCGCCGCCACCCAGAGGCTTGGGATGGTCGGAGTGGTTGTCACCGCCTGCATGGACCATCAGGGCATGGCCTTTGATTTGCGAAATGTTCTTCAGGCGAGGCGCCATGACCGGGTAGTCGGCTGTGCCGTCCGCCATGACATACAGCGCAGGCAGGTCGCCCAGATGACCGTCGGCATAAGGCCCCAGGTGCTTGCCGGTCTTGGCCGGGTCGAAGTGCCCGCCTGCTGCCAGAGCAGCCACTTTGACGCCGTCCTTGGTACCGGCTTCACAGCTGCCGTTCTCATGCACGTGGAGACCGTGAATTCCCGCAGGCAAGCCACTGAGTTTAGGCGTGAACAAAAGACCGTATTCGGTTTCGCTCACCGTCACGGTGCCAATAGGCTTGGGCGCGCCATCGGCGCTGACCAGGTTGATCGGGACGTCCAGTGATGCAGCCTGAACACCGACAGAAAACAGGCCCAGCAGGCCGAGCCAAAGATAAGGTTTCATAAGGTCAATACGTCCTTGATCTGAATAACGAATGTGAATGTTGCCGGGGACCGTTGATCGTCCAAGCCTGCGCGACACCTGACAACATCATGGATACGACAAAAGGTGTGACCACAGGGAAACGGGTTTTGATGCAAATAAATCAAGTTGCTGCCGCGCTCCGCCGGGCAATGCCGCCAACGCTCACTGCATCGTCCAGTCAGCGTCATCGCTGAGCGAAGCGCTGGCCGTGATCGACTACGCGCATGAGGGCCAAACCTGGACGCGAACCCAGAACAACTGGCCTCACTCGAGGAACGGTAAACCTGAAGGGCCGCACGTCTGGAAAACATCGTCGCTGGCAAGGCACCGTTCTTGCTTCACATCCTGTCGGCAAATGAAGCACTCTGTTGCTTCCAATAAAACCAATGACACACGCGAGCCCCCATTCTCATGATGAAACTGAACTACAGCGTGCCCGCAGCCCTTCTGTTGGGCCTGACAGGCATGGCACATGCACAGGAATCGTCTTCGCATCTGGACAAGGTATTGCAGGCCGGCCAGTTGTCGGTGTGTACCACGGGTGACTACAAGCCTTACACCTTTCATCGCGAAGACGGCGAGTACGAAGGTATCGACATCACCATGGCCCGCTCGCTGGCCAAGAGCCTGGGCGTGAACGTGCAATGGGTGCCCACCACCTGGAAAACCCTGATGCCCGACATGATCGCGGGTAAATGCGACATCGCAATGGGGGGTATTTCGGTGACGCTGGAGCGTCAGAAGAAAGCCTTCTTCAGCAATACGCTGGACATCGACGGCAAGATCCCACTAGTGCGCTGCGAAGACCAGGCGCTGTACCAGACCATCGAGCAGATCAACAAACCGTCGGTCCGCCTGATCGAGCCCGCTGGCGGCACCAACGAGGCGTTTGCCCGCGCCTACCTGCCCAACGCACCTATCGCGTTCCACGACAACAAGACCATCTTCCAGGAACTGCTCGACAAGAAAGCCGACGTGATGATCACCGACGCGTCAGAAGCGCTCTATCAGCAGAAGCGCATGCCCGGTCTGTGTGCGGTCAACCCGACACGCTACATGCAGTACGGCGAGAAGGCCTACCTGCTGCCGCGCGACGACGTGACCTGGAAAGCCTATGTCGATCAGTGGCTGCACCTGAGCAAGGCCACCGGAGCCTATCAACAGGCGCTGGGCGAATGGCTGGCAGTGCCTGCCCAGTAATTTCATCACACGATCAAACGATCCCGTCAGGCACCCGTTGCAAGGCGGGTTCGGCTGAAATAGCGTGTTGCAGAATCTCGTCTGGAAGGCACCTCCGAGCATGAAGCCCAACAAGCCCATCACCCGCGCGTTTTGCGTCGAGCTGCAGCAGGAACTGTCCATTGCCGCCGCCCGCCGCGAATATTTCTCTCAGGCGCCTCCCCGCGAGCGCTTCGAGTTTCTCTGTTCGAATGAAGCCTGCCGAGCCATGGGCGCGAAAGTGACCGGGGTCAATTACACCGTCAAGCCACAGGACAACCCGACCTTCGTGGCGGCGCACTACCGCGCCAATCCGCACTACGAGCATCATCCCGATTGCGAATGGGTGGACGAAGATGCAGCCGAACCGGCTGAAGAGCCTGCTGACGCGAATGACCCACATTTGGCAGTGCGCAAGGCCAAGCGCAAGCTGGACGACTACATCGACGTCTTCGACCCGACACTCAAAGAACCTGCCAAGGAAAAATCGGGGACAGAAAAAGCCGGCTCACCTGATCAGCCCCCTGCGCTGAAGCCTCCGCCTGTCGAATCCGCCGAACCCAAAGCTCCGCGCTACAGCGAGACCCGCACTAACAACCTGGAGCGCCTGGTGGACAGTTATCGCCAGGCCAAGGCCGAATTGTCGATCGATGAGCTCAAGTTGCTGAAGCTGCGGATTCCGGGTCAGGGCGAGGTGTCCCTGCGCTCGTACTTTCGGCACATCAAGTACGCGCAACCGGGCGACAACGAACGCGTGCTGTACGGCGGTGGATTGATTGAGCAGCGCTACGGGCTGGGGTTCAAGTTCAAATTTTTCGACAGGCTTGAAGGCAAACTGGTGACGCTCTATGTGTCGCCTGCGCAGATGCAAGCCTACCGGTCCAGCCGTTACATCAGCGAACTGCTGAGCCACGCCGATGAGGTGAGGTTTTTCACGCTCTATGCGCTTGGGAAGCTGACGCAGAGCCCTTCGGGGAAGAGCTACAGCGTTGAGGTGGATGATCTGCGGCATCTGGTGATTGTGCTGGGGCCGCAGAAAGAGCCTGCACAGGAGATCGTTTGATCGTACTCATCGCCCTGCGTGGGCAGCCGTCCTTTAGGCTGTGCGGCACAGACGGCGCAGACGGTGGATTCAGAGAACCAGGCGCTCGGCTCACTTCACCTTTTCGCCCCTCGGCGACTTACTTTGACGGAGCAAAGTAAGCAAACTCCCAGCTCCGGTTCCGGCCCCGGCTTCGCCGGGGTTCCTTCGTCCTGACACTGATTCGGGGGTCGCCGCATATGGGCCATCCATGGCCCAATGCGGCTCAATCGGCATCCATGCCGATTGCCCCCCGAATCAGCGCCAGAACTCAGCCTTCACCCGCGTCGCGATCGGCGGTGCTGCCACCATCGCGCAAGAAAAAGCGCGACAGCGTTGCTGTCTTTTTCAACGCCAGGATCAAACCTTGACGATCCAACCCGCTGGCGGCTCGATATCGCCGGACTGAACACCCGTCAGCTCTTTGTAGAGACGCTGGGTCACGGGGCCAACTTCGGTTTCGCTATGGAACACGTGCAGCTTGTCCTTGTAGGAGATTCCGCCAATCGGCGTGATCACTGCAGCCGTACCGCACGCGCCGGCTTCCTTGAACTCACCGATCTTGTCGATGAACACATCACCTTCGACGACCGTCAGGCCCAGACGGGATTTTGCCAGCTCGATCAGCGACAGACGGGTAATGCCCGGCAACACGGAAGGCGACTTCGGCGTCAGGAACACATCGTCGTGAGTGATCGCGAAGAAGTTGGCAGAACCCACTTCCTCGATCTTCGAATGCGTCTGCGGGTCCAGGTAGATGCAGTCGGCGAAGCTGTGTTTTTTGGCTTCGGAACCCGGCATCAGGCTGGCAGCATAGTTGCCACCGACCTTGGCGGCACCGGTGCCGTTGGGCGCGGCGCGGTCGTAGCCGGAGATGACGAAATTGTTCGGCTTAAGGCCACCTTTGAAATAGGCGCCCACCGGAATGCAGAAGATCGAGAAGATGAACTCAGGCGCGGTACGTACACCAATGTTATCGCCTACACCGATCACGAACGGACGCAGGTACAGCGCACCGCCGGAACCGTAGGGCGGAATGAAGCGTTCGTTGGCTTTCACGACCTGCTTGCAGGCCTCGATGAATACATCGGTCGGCACGTGCGGCATCAACAGCCGGGAACAGCTGCGCTGCATGCGCTGGGCGTTCTGGTCAGGGCGGAACAGGTTGATCGAGCCGTCCTTGCAGCGGTAGGCCTTCAGGCCTTCGAAACACTGCTGACCATAATGAAGCGCGGTAGAACCCTCGCTGATGTGCAGGGTGTTGTCTTCGGTCAGCGAACCCGCGTCCCAGGCGCCATTACGCCAGTGAGAGAGGTAACGTTTGTCGGTCTTGATGTAATCGAAACCCAGAGTGTCCCAGTTGATGCTTTCTTGACTCATAACGCCCTCTATCATTTAGCGACTGCCTGGACGAGTCAGGCCAATGCCGTATTCTGCCAGATCATTCGAAACCTGAGGCTTGAAATAAATACAAATAGATCCGGCGTTTTTGCATCCATTCAAACCACTGCGTGTCAGCCCGCCAGTACCTGCCCGGAGGACTGACGCTGACGCACATAAGCCAAAAACGCGTCCATGTCGGCACTGCACAGTGTCCGCGCAACCGTTTTCACTTCCTCCATGGGCCAGTCCCACCAGGCAGCCTGAAGCAACAGCTCTCGCACCTCTTCCTCGAAGCGCCAGCGGATGAACTTGCACGGGTTTCCACCGACCACAGAGAAAGGCGCCACGTCACGCACGACCATTGCCCCCGCACCCACAATGGCGCCATGGCCAATGGTCACGCCGGACAGAATCACAGCGTCCGCACAAATCCAGCAGTCACTGCCAATGGTCACGTCACCCTTGCTCGGTGCGTAATCCTTGATGTCGCTGACCTTATCGACCATGGCCGGAAACGGGTACGTGGTAATCCAGTCGGTTCGATGCTCACCGCCCAGCAGAATCCTGACGCCCTCGGCGATGGACGTGTAAGACCCAACGCGCAGGATCGTGTCGTCGCCGAACTCGATGACATCGGGAATGCCGTACGTCCCGACCCCGACTTCGTAACGGGGGTAGCGCAACCTGATCTTTTCGGCCGCCCGCTCCAGCTTATCCAGCTGGCGAAGCTGCTTGCGTACTTTTCTGGCTTTGAGCCGGTCGATGAATTTCATGGGCACTCTGGTTCAAATGAAGGGCAAGGCCTGTTTATCGGAAGCTCAACAGCAGGCGCTTGCAGCGACGCCACGTGGTCCGGTTGGCATGCTTAAACGGGATGGAGCACAACAGTTTCCAGGCATAGCGCTTGTCCGCCACAACGGCGTACTTGAGTGCCTTATTGATAATGAACGTTCGACCGCTCTGATAATCAGGATGATCCTGGTAAGGCTCGATCGTCTTCATGTCGGCCTCAAGCAATACCTTGTACTTGCGCGACAGGTTGTTCGCATGACGGCGATAACGCGTAACGATCACCGGTAGCACATGAATCTCGTAACCCTGAAAGGCGATTCTCAGGGTGATCTGAAAGTCCTGCACCCTGATCAACGGGTCATAACCGTTCGCATCCCTGAGTGCTTGCATGCGGTACAAGGCAACCGGCGCTCCGACCACCACGGCCCCGCGCAGGACCTGGTCGAAGTTCAGCTCCTCGATATACTCGCGAGACTGGCTCTTGGTGTCGTTGCCGTCGCAATCCATATAACGGATCAGCGCGCCGACGCACCCCACCTTCGGGTGTTCATCAAGGTATCGGGCACGAACACTCAGCGACGACGGGAGCATGATGTCGTCAAGGTCAGGGGTGGACACATACACGCCCTTGGCGTACTTGAGGCCGTGATTCAGTGCAGCGCTTACACCCTGATTGGGCTGGCGATAGAGCTGGAACGAATACTGGTTTTGCAGCGCTTCCAGCATCGCAATGCTGTTATCGGTCGAACCGTCATCGACAATGATGACTTCGAAGTTCTCATAATCCTGGGCAAAGATGCTCTGAATAGCAGCTTCCAGAAATCGCTCGGCGTTATAACAAGGCGCGATAATCGAAACGAGCGGTTTGGGTGTCATGTCCTGAATAGGTGAGGACGTCATAAGGATAACAGCCATGGTTATTGTTCAGCCCAGCGCGTCGAGCGCTGGATATCGCGTAACAGAGTGAATACAAGACCGACATGATGCGGCATGTGAACTCACTTTTCCATGATCCGCCCGTGAGCAATTGTTCATTCAGCCCCTTTGAGTGGCTAACTCGCGGCCTTTGCAACGTTCCGAACAGCGAGAAGAGGCCTCTGCCCTCCGCCTTGATGCCGCACATCGCTTTTCAAATCGCAGGCATAAAAAAACCCCATTCTTGTGGAATGGGGTTTTTATTCGAACGCTATTACCGGTCAGAACGCATAAGTGACCAGCAACTCCTTGGCGACCTGAAAGTCCACCGACATCATCACGCTCAGGGCAGTGATGGTGAAGATGGAGAACACGAAGAGCTTGCGCGCCCAGACTGTATCGTCAACGGCCTTGTAGCCCTTCCAGGCCATGTACAACCAGTACATGCCCATGCCCGCCGCTACGGCGAGGTAGTTCAGACCTGCATAGCCGCCAACCGTCAACATCAGGGTCGCCACGAGGAACGCCAGGATGTAGAGCAGGATATGGCGCTTGGTGACCAGAATGCCGCGCTTGACCGGCAGAACCGGAATCTTCGCTGCACGATAGTCATTGAAACGGAAGATCGCGATCGCATACGAGTGCGGCATCTGCCACAGGCTGAACATCACCAGTAGGGTCAACGCCGCAAAATCGAAGCTGTTGCTCACTGCGCAGTAACCGATGACCGGAGGCATGGCCCCCGACAGGCTACCGACCAGTGTGCCGTGAACGGATTTGCGTTTCAGGTACAGGCTGTAGAAGCCGACGTAAATCACAAAACCGATGACTGCGAACATGGCTGCCAGCGGATTGGCCTTGGTATACAGCAGGCCAACGCCTGCGATACCGAGCACGGTTGCGTAGAGCAGAGCCAGTTTCAGTGAAACCAGGCCCTGCACCAGAACCCGGTTACGGGTCCGTTCCATGCGCTGATCAATGTCACGATCAATGCAGTTGTTGAACACACAACCGGACGCAACGACCAGGGAAGTACCAATGACTGCAGCCAGAAACACGCTGAAGTCGATATTTCCCTTGGAAGCCAGAAAAAAGCCACCTGCCACCGAAAGCACGTTACCGAAAATGATCCCCGGCTTGGTGATTTGGATAAAGTGCTTCAGTGACATCTGGTATTCCTCAATGCGCCATCATTTCGCGGTGGATGCTGAAGATGATCCACAACGACAGGCCAACCAGCAGAACGATAACCATCGTGGTAAAGGCGAAGGCCATCACGTTGTTGCGCTGCACACTCGAGAAGTCCAGGTGCAGGAAGTAATGCAGGTGCACCAGGATCTGAATGATCGCGAACGCCAGGATGATCGCGATGGTCATGTCCTTCGGCAACGAAGGAGACATCACCAGAGCAAACGGGATGGCCGTCAGGATAATCGACAGTACGAAGCCAATGATGTACGACTTCACGGAGCCGTGGCTATTGTCTTCAGCCGAGTGATGTGAATTCGACATTACAAAGCCCCCATCAGGTAGACAACGGTGAATACGCCGATCCAGACAACGTCCAGGAAGTGCCAGAACAGACTCAGGCAGCTCAGGCGCGTCTTGTTGGTGTTGGTCAGGCCCTTTCTCTGGACCTGAATCATCATGATTGCCATCCAGATCAGACCGCTGGTCACGTGCACACCGTGCAGACCGACCAGCGCGAAGAACGCTGACAGGAAGCCGCTACGGCTAGGGCCGAAACCTTCTTTGATCAAGTGATGGAACTCATAGATTTCCATGCCGATAAACGCAGCACCACACAGGAAGGTCAGCGCCAGCCAGCCCAGTACCTGGCTTTTCTTGCCCTTGTACAGTGCCAGCATGGCGAAACCGTAAGTGATACTACTGACCAACAGGAACGCGGTTTCCACGGCCACGAATGGCAGCAGGAAAATGTCCTGGCCCGAAGGGCCGCCCGCGACACTGTTGACCATCACGGCGTAGACCGCGAAGAACGAAGCGAACAACACGCAGTCGGTCATCAGGTACAGCCAGAAGCCGTAAACCGTCATGCCACCGCTGTCGTGGTGATCGTCATGCCCGTGATCATGGTCGTGACCGTGACCGTGGGCTCCAGGATTGATTGCAATATTCGACATGTTTAAACCTGTTCCAGCGAGGACTTGACAGGAGTGTATGCACCGTTGGCCGCAAGGACCTTGTGATGCTCACCTTCAATACGCGCTACTTCTTCGGCCGGCACCATGTAGCCCTGGTCGTCACGTGCAGCGTGAGCAACGAAGACCGCAATGGTCGCGACCAGGCTTGCGCCCACCAGCCACCAGATGTGCCAGATGAATGCGAAACCGAATACGGTCAGCAGCAAGCCCATGTACAGGCCGGTAGGCGTGTTGTTAGGCATGTGGATCGCCGAGTACTTGGCCGGAACGTTGTAGGCAGTGCCTGCACGCTTGGCGTCGGTGAACGCATCAATGTCGTCTGCCTTCGGCAGTTCGGCAAAGTTGTAGAACGGTGGCGGCGACGAAGTGGACCACTCAAGGGTGTGGCCATTCCATGGGTCACCAGTCAGATCCGGGTTCTTCGCACGGTCACGAATACTGACGAACAACTGGATCAGCTGCGAAGCGATACCGCAAGCGATCAGCACGGCGCCGAACAGCGCAACGTCCAGGTAGATGTTCCACTCTGGCATGTCGGTCGCATTCAGACGACGGGTCATGCCCAGGAAGCCCAGTGCATAGAGCGGCATGAACGCGACGAAGAAGCCCACGATCCAGAACCAGAACGCAGCCTTGCCCCACTTCTCGTTCAGGGTGAAGCCGAACGCTTTAGGGAACCAGAACGCGAAGCCGGCGATGTAACCGAACACTGCACCGCCGATGATGACGTTGTGGAAGTGAGCGATCACGAACAGGCTGTTGTGCAGTACGAAGTCAGCACCTGGAATCGCCAACAGAACGCCGGTCATGCCGCCGATCGAGAAGGTGACCATGAAGCCCAGGGTCCAGAGTACCGGTGCTGTGAAGCGCAGGCGGCCCTGGTAGATGGTGAACAGCCAGTTGAATAGCTTCACACCCGTCGGGATCGCGATGAGCATCGTCGCAAGCCCGAAGAAGGCGTTGACGTTTGCCCCTGCCCCCATGGTGAAGAAGTGGTGCAGCCAGACCATGAAGCCCAGGACACAGATCGCGCCGGAGGCGAAGATCATCGACTTGTGGCCGAACAGACGCTTGCCCGAGAACGTGGAGATGACTTCCGAGAACACACCGAAGGCCGGCAGGATCAGGATGTACACCTCAGGGTGGCCCCACGCCCAGAACAGGTTCACGTACATCATGGGGTTACCGCCCATTTCGTTCGTGAAGATGTGGAAGTCCAGGTAGCGGTCAAGGGTCAGGAATGCAAGGGTGGCGGTCAGGATCGGGAACGAAGCCACGATCAGGATGTTTGCCCAGGTGCAGGTCCAGGTGAAGATCGGCATGTCCAGCAGTTTCATGCCGGGGGTACGCATTTTCAGCACGGTCACGAGGAAGTTGACCCCCGTCAGCGTCGTACCTAACCCGGATAACTGTAGCGCCCAGATGTAGTAGTCAACCCCTACGCCAGGACTGTATTGCAGCCCGGACAGCGGCGGATACGCGACCCAGCCCGTCTTGGCGAACTCACCGACACCCAGAGAGATGTTGATCAGCAGCATACCGGCAACCAGCAGCCAGAAGCTCAGGGAGTTCAGGAACGGGAAGGCAACGTCGCGAGCGCCGATCTGCAGAGGCAGAACGATGTTCATCAGGCCGGTAAAGAACGGCATCGCCATGAAGATGATCATGATCACACCGTGAGCGGTGAAGATCTGGTCATAGTGTTCCGGTGGCAGGAAGCCCTCGGCACCATTCTGGGCCATTGCCAGTTGGGTACGCATCATGATTGCGTCAGCAAAGCCGCGCAGCAGCATGACCATGGCAACGATGATGTACATCACGCCGATTTTCTTGTGGTCGACGGACGTCAGCCATTCAGACCACAAGTAGGTCCACTTGCGGAAATAGGTGAGCAACCCAACAACCGCGAGGCCGCCGAGCGCGATCATGGCAAGTGTCACCATGACTATCGGCTCGTGGAACGGCACCGCTTCCAGACTTAATTTGCCAAACATCGTTTACTCCTCTGCCCCAGCAGCTGAATTTTTGCCCTTTTCCGCGCCTTCGTTACCGGCGACTTCTTTCTCACCTGCAACAAGCTTCTTGCCTGGATTCATACCTTCATACTTGTCGATGATGATCTGGAACAGGTTCGGAGTGACCGCAGAAAACAGTTCAACAGGATTACGCTCGCTCGGCTTGAGCAGTGCAGCGTATTCGGTCGCGCCCAGCTTCTTCGGCGAGTTCCTGACTTCGGTGATCCAGTTGTCAAAATCGGCCTGGGTCACGGAATTAGCCTTGAACTTCATGCCGGTGAAGCCCGCGCCACTGTAGTTGGCGGAGATACCGTTGAATTCGTGCACTTCGTTGGCGATCAGGTGCAGCTTGGTGTGCATGCCCGCCATCGCGTAGATCTGACCGCCCAGACCCGGGATGAACAGCGAGTTCATCACGCTATCGGAGGTGACCTGAAAATTAACCGGTGTATTGGCCGGGAACACGACCTTGTTGACCGTCGCGATATTGTATTCCGGATAGATGAAAATCCACTTCCAGTCAACAGAGACTGCCTGGATAGTGACCGGCTTCACATCGGAAACAAGTGGACGGTACGGGTCCAGCGAGTGCGTCGAGACGTAGGTGTAATAGCCCAGAAACACCAGCAGGAGCATTGGAACACCCCAGACCGCAATTTCGATCTTGGTGGAGTGCGACCAGTCCGGCGTGTACTTGGCGGCCTTGTTCGTGGAGCGATACTTCCAGGCGAAGATCAGGGTCATCAAAATGACCGGGATCACGACGATAAGCATCAACAGCGTAGCGATGATGATCAGGTTACGCTGCTCGATACCCACCTGCCCTTTTGGATCGAGCAGAGGTACGCCTTCACATCCACTGAGCAAAAGCATACAGAAAAGGGCCAAGAAGCCAAAAAACCTGGGGTACCTTTTTTTACTCATTTCACGACCTCTAAAAGCAGCTTGCGCGGTGCAGTTGGGTTTCGACCGCCAACACTTCACCCTGCCAGTGCCGGCAATTTTTTGGAATTGGACAAGGGCCTGCCCTTACGCCAACGCGACGTATCGACAAATCCAGATTGAGCTATGGGTTCTTATTTTGAGCTGATGGAACTGCCCGATGTGCAGGGCAGACGCCTTCAGCGCGGCCATTATGCGCCCTCGGAGGCCAGCATTGCGCTGCCTGTTCAGAGTACACAGGTGACGCTAAAGGCCTCAAAATTGCTGATCGTCAGGTCAAACCAGACGACAACTGACGGGGATTGTAGATATGTAAATTTTTAATGACTATGCCTAATTTTGCAACAGTTAATTTCTGATTCGGTAACAATAAAACTCTATCGGCCTCTCGGGACGAGAAAAAAGCCCCGATTTCTCGAGGCTTTTCAAACTAAAGTCCTTGTATTCCGTAAGGTTTACGCCGGTTGCGAATGACGCAGACGGGCACCAGCAAAGCAGTCAAAACGAAGGCGACCAGCGCCCATTGCGCCAGGGACAAACCCAGGACTGGCGGATATGGGGTCGTGCAAAAACCGCTGACCTGAAACACGACCGGGATCAGATCCGCCAACGGCAGACCGTCGATAATCGGTTGCAGCGTGTCGATACCGCAGCTGACGGCGGGATGAGCCAGAATCCAGGCATGGCGACCCGCTGCGGCGATACCGCCCAGTGCAGCCAGGGTTACCAGCACTTCGAACAGCGTCACGCTGCGCCGGCCCGGCATCGCCGCGCCGATGAAGGCGAAGATCGCGATGAACAACAGCGCATAGCGTTGCAGGATGCACAACGGGCACGGTGCCTCGCCCAGCACGATCTGCATGTACAGGGCTCCGCCGATGAGGGACAGGCAGATGATCCCCAGCAAAACCAGAAAGCGCTTTTCGCGTCGCAGGTACAACAGGTTGTCGCTCATTCACATACCTTACTGAACTGTTGAAGGGGTTGACGGAGCCACGCGCCCAGCGTGTTTGCCCGTCTGGCCAGATCGTACCGGGGCGCAGTGTAGAATCGCCGGATCCGGATCGCACGCGATAATCGTTCGCTGCTGCCGACAACTCAAGCGCGCGGCGGCTGTACGGTGCATTTGGCCGCTGGATGGTTGCATCGCCCGCCAGGCGGTACCGACCTGGCGCGGTCGACCCTTCTGAGCGCGAAATCGTTTCTCTTCTATATATATAGAAGCATGCGTCAGTTTGTCGCACCTCTTCTATATATAGAAGGCGCGGTATTTTGTCGCACCCTCAGGCCTTGGCGCCGGGAATCGCTATCCTGTAATAATCCTAAAGCCAGAACGCCACGGGTCGATAACCTGTCAGAGAAAGATGTTTGTCGCCTCGATGCGACGAGACACCTATAGCCAGAAGGTTCATATGTCCAAGAACGTCCGAGCAGATTCACTCTCGCTGCTCCTTTTCACGTTGCGCAGCGGCAAGCTGATGGCGATTAACCTGCTCAAGGTCAGCGAAATCATTCCCTGCCCTCCCCTGACCCATCTGCCTGAGTCGCATCCGCACGTCAAAGGCGTCGCGACCCTGCGTGGGTCATCGCTGTCGGTCATCGACCTGAGCCGCGCCATCGGTGAGCGACCGCTGGCCGATCCCGATGGCGGCTGCCTGATCGTGACCGACGTGAGTCGTTCCAAGCAAGGTCTGCATGTGCAGGCGGTCAGCAAGATCGTGCACTGCCTGACCACCGATATCCGTCCGCCGCCCTACGGTTCCAGCAGCAAGTCGTTCATCACCGGGGTGACGCAGGTCGATGGTGTGCTGGTGCAGGTGCTGGATATCGAAAAAGTCATCCACGGTATCGCTCCGGCACAGATCGTCGTGCAGTCGACCGAGCTGGCCAGGGAAGATGTCGAGGCACTGGAAAAAGCGCGAATCCTGGTCGTCGACGACAGTCAGGTCGCCCTGCAACAGTCGATCATCACGTTGCGCAATCTGGGTATCAACTGCCACACCGCCCGAAGCGCCAGGGAAGCCATCGACGTGCTGCTGGAGCTGCAAGGTACGGCGGCGCAGATCAACGTAGTGGTCTCCGATATCGAGATGTCGGAGATGGACGGTTACGCACTGACCCGCACCTTGCGTGATACACCTGATTTCCACGACCTGTACATCCTGCTGCACACCTCGCTCGACAGCGCAATGAACGGCGAGAAAGCCAAGATTGCCGGTGCCAACGCTGTCCTGACCAAGTTCTCATCGCCCGAACTGACCAAATGCCTGATCGAAGCCGCCCGCACGGTCGTGGCCCAGGGCATCTGATTCGTCCTGCGCGCCCGGCCAACCCCGGACCTGGCGACGCATCGCCCTCGCATTGCTGGCTGATGCGTCGGGATCTCGCCAGGCCCATATGTGCCGCACCTTGGCCAGCGGGCACGGCGCCCGCCGTCTTGACGTCTGATCTGAGCCTTCAGGCCCACCATCTGCTGTCGCACAACCCTATGCCGGGCGAAGGGCCGTTGGCGAGCTACGCGGTTTGGCTAAACGCGTTCGAACGCGACCCGGAGTTCGACCGGTCACGTTGCTTTCTGGCGATCAATCGTGAACGCGTGGTGGGGGTCATCACCTGCTGGACCAGCGCCTTCATCAAGGACCTGGTTGTTCACCCCGACTACCGAAACAGGGGTATTGGCGCAGCGTTGCTCAGCCACCTGTTCGTCCACCTGATCCAGTCTGGCGAAGCGGTCGCCGACCTCAAAGTCATGGAAAACAATCGAGTGGCGAGGCGTCTCTATGAAAAATCAGACATGTCCTACGTCGCTCGTCTGGCCGTAGACCTGAACTGATCTGGCATAATTTGCGCCCGATACACTGCACCTGGAGAACGTGATGAAAGCATCGATCCTGCTGCTGGCTGGCCTGGCCGCTGTCGCCGCTCAGGCTGAGGCCGCTACCCCTCAGGCCTGGAGTGCGCTGGACAAAGCGATGCTCGACAGCTGCCTCAAGGCCAGCCAACTCAAGACCCCGGCCCCTGTCGGGACCAGCGCCCAGTTCGATGATCGCGTTGGCTATAGCGCCTTGTTGCTCAAAGGCCGTTACCCGCAAAAACACATGAATAACCGCCCTGGCACCGAACTGTGTCTGTACAACCGCAAAAGCAGGCAAGCCAGCGTGACTGAATGGGACAGCATCACCCCTTCCCCGTCCCGTTAGATCACTGGCGCGCAACTTGCTTCCTGTCCCTCATCCGCCTGGACGGCGACAGAAATGTCGCCACCTCCGGCTCTCGTCCTGGACAGGTCACCGACACCATGAACACCCAGTTTTCCTGCACCGGCTGCGGCGGTTGCTGCACCGATCACCATGTACCGCTCACCCTCACTGAAGCCACCCAGTGGGCAGCAGATGGCGGCACTGTGATCGTTCTGACCGAGGCCTTTTTGGGTAACGGTTATGGCGTTCCCGAAGCACAACTGGCGCACGCCACCCGGCGCTCGACCGAAGTGAACACAGGGCAGACAACAGCTCATGTCGCCATCACCTTCGCCGCCTACAACGTGGGCCGCTGCCGGAATCTTGACGAAGAAAACCTGTGTCGTATTTACGAGCGTCGCCCGCTGGTGTGCCGCATCTACCCGATGGAGATCAATCCGCACATCCCGCTGCGGCCGGAAACCAAGGGCTGTCCCCCGGAGTCCTGGGAACAGGGGCCGGACCTGATCGTAGGCGGCAAACTGGTGGACACGCACCTCATGGCCCTGATCGAGCAGTCGCGTCAGGCAGACCGGGATGAGATCAAGGCCAAGCAATCCATCTGCCAGCGGCTGGGTATTCGCACCACGGCCCTGAAGGGCAACGGATTTGTCGCTTATCTACCGGACATGGCGGCGTTCGCAGAGGCTATCGCGCAGGGCGTAAGCAACGAGGGCGAAGCACTTGAGGATCAAGGCTGGGAATTTCATGTGGCAGGACAGACGGTCATCGACACCTTGAAACAGGCAGGTGCCGAAGTGACGGGCAGGGAGCCGGTCTCCTACCTGTTCATCCCGCTGCAGGCGGCCTGAATCAGCGCTTGCCCATCGAGCGACGCGTCCCGGACGGCGCAGCCCCTGGGGTCTTGTGGTGGCCAGGCTTGTTCGACTTCTGATACCAGGCCTGGTCTTTCTTCGCCTGAGCGAATTGCGAAGGCTTGAACGGAAAGCTGAACGGTGCAATTGCCGGCTTTGTCTCAACGGCATCTACTGAATCGGTTGCGGCGTCTTGAACAGGAGTGTGTTCAGGGGTGTTCATGGTGTCACCAGAAAGTCGAAATGACCGGGCGATGGCCCGCGGCCGCGCAGCATACATCAATCGCCGCGCGGCCGCCCGAGCCTCCTGTCGCCATCACTTGTAGAACAGATCCACCATGATCTCGGCGTCGAACGGCCCGACCCGAGGCCTGGCGCTGTTCCAGACCAGTTCGGCATCGAAGTCGGCCTGTGCCGAATGGGTTTCGCCCAGCAGATCGGCCAAATAGAAAGGCTCGTTGTAACGCAGTGACTCGCCATTGACCGCACTGGCGATCCGGATGCCTAACGAATCATTGGCGGCAGGCACCAGCAGCACCCCGGCTTCGGACACCGTGCCACTGACCGGGCGAAACCGGGCATTGATGCTGAAGGGTGAATCACAGGTAC
The DNA here is from genome assembly GCF_014358015.1 of Pseudomonas triticifolii. Classification (GTDB taxonomy): domain Bacteria; phylum Pseudomonadota; class Gammaproteobacteria; order Pseudomonadales; family Pseudomonadaceae; genus Aquipseudomonas; species Aquipseudomonas triticifolii. The sequence goes on from NZ_JACONV010000002.1 coordinate 390,054, forward strand.
GGCTGGTGACCAGGGCAAACGGCTGTTTGGCGAATACCTTGCCGATGACTACCTGCTGGATAGGCAACTCACCGAACTCCACGGTTTGCGGAAGGACCTGCAACTCGGCATCGCAGGCCACAAAGCGCATGCCGTTCAGGTTGTCGATGACGTAACTCAGGCTGCGGCCAGGCTCGGATTGCCTTGCGAGGCTGCTGCCCAGCTGAAAGAACCGGTATTCCGGCAGTTCGCTCGCCACACCCGAGGGCGGCGTGGAGCCGAACTTCTGGATGAACACTGAAAACGCCAGATTGAAGCGAATAACTGGACAATCAACGAGGTTCGCCTCTTCTTCATCACAGACGGGCAGGTAGTGACCGGTGCCGATGCGTCCACTGCTCTGCACGTAATCGACCCCATTGAGCGTAAGACCGGCGCGAATCCCCTGCCCGACAGCAACGTTATCGGGGTTGAGGGAGAGCATGACCTCTTCCTGAACCAATGGCTGATCGTCCTTTACGCATTCAACCTGAATATCCAGAGGCTCGGAACGCCAGACGATTTCCCCATTGGCCACGGACGCGGGAATGGCTACGGTACTGCTCAGTTGATCGCGAATGGCGACTTCACCCGAGCCTTGGGTTCGGCAAACCAGCGCGAATCCGGGTGTCGGGGCCAGTAGCGATAACAGCACGATGGATCGCAACCAGCGACGATTGGGCAAGAGTTTCATGTCAGCATTTTTCCTGAAGCGAAGTGTTGTCCAGCAGGCTGGCGGTGAATGACGACTGTCCATTCGGGTACGCGCAAAAGCGACGCCGCCCGCCATAGTCGGTGAGTGCTTCGAACGACAGCCGTCGCCAAAAATGTTTGCGTTCGCGCTCAGGCAACGGGAATTCGAGCCGGGCACCCGGCGCCAGCATGACGTAGCCGGTGACCTGCATATCATCCAGACTGAGCCTTTCCAGCGACGCGTAGTAGGCCGTCGGATTACTGACGTGTAGCCACAAACCACCCTGTTCGCGGCGGGTCAGCGTCCAGTTCAATCGTTCGGCGGTGTCAGCCGGATCGCCCTCAAGCCCGACAGGTCGGTAGAAGACATTGATGCGCTGTCGCACAGCGATGTTGAGCTGACGAATACCATCGTGGCGCTGCGGCACCTCAAGCACGTAGAGGTGCAGCAGGGACTCCCGCTCTTGCGGCATTCCGGCACCCTGATACAGCACGCGCAGCGTCTGCCGGCCGCCGGCAGCCAGTCGCGACAACGGTGGCGTGACGACAAAAGGCAAAGTGCGTCGTTGTGCCAGAGGAGTGTCGTCGTCATCGCGCGGGTCACTGAGCCAGGCCTGAGCCAGCACCTCATCGTGTCCCCGGTTGCTGACGTCAAGGCTCGCTTCTCGATAGCGTCCATCGAAAATCAACCGCGTCCCCGTCAGCGAAAGCGCGGCCTGGACCTCGACACTCGCCGACAACAGCAACGCAGGTAGCAGGCGTTGCAAGCTGCGACGAACAGTCATTGGCAGATCACCTTCAAGCGTTCGTAGGCTCGGGCCGGATCCCGAGGCGGCAGCGTGAAAGACGCCTGGCACTGCTGATCGGACCAGCGAACCTGCAACCGCCCGCTGTCCTGATCGCTCAGCACCAGTGCCTGGCTGCTCGGGTCCACCACCGCGAGCGACCTGCCCTGCTCGTCCTCGACACTGGCACCCAGCGGCACCTTGCTGCCGTCTGCGCGAACCAGTTCAAACTGCACACGCCTGCCCGTGGCTGCCTTGAAGTGCACCAGCGGTATCGCACCTCGACGCGGGACGATCTGCGTGATCGCACTTTCCAGCTCGATGTCGGCTCCCAGTTGCCGGGTGTCCAGGCTGACCCAGTTGGTGCGATACGGTTGCGCATAAGGCAGCACCGCGTAGCCATTGGACGCCGTTGCGACGTTATTGAATGACTTGAGTTGTGCGCCGCCCACCTCGGGGACGTGAACCAGGGCAAAGGTTTCACCCAGCGATTGACCGGCATTGATTCCTCCGGCGTGAGCGACCACTGACCCGGATGCTGCCAGGGTGAAGGCATCGTAATCCTGACCCTGGCTGTAACCGGCCTCGAAACGCCCGAACGGTGTCGTGGTGTTGAGCTTGCCAGCACCGAAACTGCCAGAGCGGCTATCACGTCCGGCCTGGACCGAGTAGAACGTGTTGCGATCATCCAGCACCTGACCATTGAGGCCGGTTTGCACGTTGTACTCGCCGGTACTGTCACGCACGGCATTGAACGACAGGCGCGAAGCACCCGGGCTGGAGCCCAACGGCAAGGTCACACTGAGGGCGATGCGATTATCAGGTGTCGCATTTCCCATCAGACCGAACGTTTCGTTGCGCTCGATCGACACGCTGTAATTGAGTGAACGCCAGGCAGCATTCCAGGACAGATAGAGCTGCCGGGTCTTGCCGGGCAGATTCCAGTAATGCTGTTCGGAAGCGGTCAGGCTCAGCGATGCGTTCCAGACGGGCAGCACTTGCGTGACATTGAGCTCGAGCCGGTCTCTGGGCCAACCGCCAGGTGATCTGTCAGTGCGGCCATCAGTCTCGGCCACGTACTGCCCGAGCGTTCGGTACTGTTCGGTGGAATACCGATAGCCGGCCACCGCAAGCGTGGTATGGGTAACGTTCAGGGTGTTGGCATAACGTACCCGCAGGCTTTGTCCCGCGAGGGTCCGCTGGTCTGGCTGACTGACCGAATGAGTCACATCCAGCGACACCGCGCCCACGCCAGTGTTCACCCCGGCCCCCAGATTGCCGGCCTGATAGTCGCCCGCCAGTTGCAACCCACCGAAACCGGTAACACGTTCGGAGAGCCCATAGATCAAGGCCGCACTGGTAAACGTCGGCGAGGCCTGGTTATCGGTGTCGACCTGCCCCGCCGCCAGGCTGTAACGCAGCGCACCGGCCGGCACCATGATCGGCAGCGACGCGTAGGCCTGGATAAACGAGTAACGACGACCGTCGGCTTCGATCACCGTGACCGCCAGATCACCATTGGATCCGCTGGGGTAGATATCGGTGATTTCGAAGGGGCCGGGCGAAACGCTGCCGCTGTAAAGCATAAAGCCATTCTGCCGAACCTCCACCGTGGCATTGGTTTGCGCAATACCGCGAATAACCGGTGCGTAGGTGCGCTCACTGTCAGGGAGCATCCCGTCGTCAGAAACGATGGACGCCCCCTGAAAACGCACACTGTCGAAGACCTGCGAATCGGTAAAGGTCTGGCCGATCGTCAGTTGGCTCTTGAGGGTGGTGAGGTCACGTTGAGCAAAGGTGCGATTGCCGCGAAAACGCCACGAGCGGTCGGAGCCGTACACCAGCGAGGACTCGTTGCGCAGCCGCCAGGCCCCCAGGTTCAGGCCGTTGCGCATACCCAGATAATACTGGTCGGTTTCACGGTCGCGACTGCGGCGTCTGGCAGCGTTGGCGGTGTAATTGATGAAACCGGCCGTTTCGCCCTCATCCCACAGCTGCGGCGAGACGTAACCTCGGGCACCGCGCGCCATCACCGCCTGGGGCACACTGATGCTCAGACGCAACGCGTTGGGGTTGTAATCGACCCGCGCGAACTCGACCCTGGCGGGCAGATCGAAACAGGCCTGCTCGACGTCGCCCGGCACAGACAGGCGGGCGGGATCAAGCCCCAGGCCCTGCAGCATCTCCAGGGTCAGGCACGGTTCGATTGCCCCGGAGCGCGGATTTTTCGAGAACACCACGTCGCGGCGGCCGCTCAACGCACGGTTGACGTAGATATCCACCCGATACGTACCGGGCAGCACGCTATTGGCGCGCAGGAACTCTTTCAGATCGGGCGGCTGATCGCTGCCCTGAATAAAGGCCGTGTTGAATTTCACTGTCGAATCGTCGCCAGTGTCTACCAAAGGTGCCGCAAACCCGGAAATGGAAACGCTCAGTACAAGCCCCATGCCCATCGGATAACGCATGCGCAGTCTGATAGAACAACGTCTTTTACCCCGTTCGGGACAGGGGTAAAGAGACGCAGCAGTCGTCGCGTCATTGTCTTTTTTATGCCATTCCATTAGCGATTTTCACTCTACGTCGGATAGACCGCACACCGCGTAATCCCTTCACGCGCGCACGGCGACAGGACCGTCGTCTTGCACGGACCTTGATGTACAAGCACTCGATGAACGTCATGCATGAAGGGCCGAGGCGCTATCGATCCACGGCCTTGCTGGCGTAACCCACCCCGTTTTCGCTTAGCACGCTGCGGTAAGCGACCTGCCCGCCAAAGTCGTTGATGCTCATGAAACTCACCTCCAGAAGCGCAGCCTTGTTGCCGTCCGCAAGGGGTAGGCTCAGGCTTTGGTGTGGTGCAAGCATCTGGCGGTCCAGACCGGCCAGTTCGACACCCCGCTGGCGAGCGGAAAGCCTGAGCATCGAGACGTGATAAGGGCCGGGGTTTTCCACATGCAGCACGTTGCCGCCCCGACGCCAGCGCAGTTTTCCAGGCGCCTGTAGCGGATCCCCGACCAGCCCCTCGGGCCTGAAGAACACCTTGATGCGTTGACGTACGGCGATCTGCAGCGTGTTTTCCGCAGCTGTCTGGGGAATTTCCTGAACGTTGAGCCAAAGCACGGACTCACGGTCCGCGGGCATGCCGGCCCCGGAATGAATGATGCGCAGCAGTTGCCGGCTACCGCCCGACATACGTGCCAACGCTGGCGTGACGATGAACGGCATGTCCTGCGCAGCGTCATTGCCCGCAGAACCCTGCGCTTCGAGCCAGGACTGCAAAAGAATTTCTCCGGCGCCACTGTTCTGGACGCCCAGGCTCGCTTCCTTGTCGCTTCCCTGGTAAATCACACGCGTGGTGTTCAGCACAATCCCGGCGTGAACCGAAGGCACGGCTAACCCCATCACGACAAGCGCAATGCAACGGATACAGTCGAAAAGCATACGGGTTGCTCGTCTCTGATTGGCGTGAGACAGGGCGAGCCAGGCCCGCCCTGTCAGGCAGTTACTCGTAGTCCATCACGAACGGCATGAAGCCATCGGCGTTACCCGGATTGGTCGGTGTCCCGTTGAGCACATAGACCGCACCGAAGTTGATTTCGGCCGTGGCACCGCCAGCATTGTCCTTGACCAGCGAGGTGTCGATGGTTTCGGTGCCACTCAGGTCCATCAGGACATTGGAGGCGTTCAACAGACCGATGCCCACGCCATCAGCCGCACCGGTGGTGCGCAGCAGTTTCGGGTCGTTGTTGTCCAGCCCGCTGCCATTGCGTGCGGTAAAACGCATCTTCACCATGTTGTACTGGTCGGCGCCCGCACTGCAGTTGACCAGTAACTGGATCGGCATCGCAGTTTCATACTTGGCGTCTTGCGACACGCCGATATCGGAAAACGATACGTTGCCCATGTCCACGTTAATTTCACCCGGGTTGCTGCCGGGGCTTACACCCGTGCCCGGCGCAACATCACAAGAAATATTGGTGAGTGTTCCGTTAAAGATCAGTTTGCCGTTATTCGCGGCGCTGGCGGTACCTGCCATGCCGAGACCGAGTACGCCCATGACTGCCAGTGTCAGAGAAAGCTTTTTCATGCTAACTACCATCCTTGTGTTGTTTCGTGTGTGCCCTCATCGGACGGCGAGCACTATAGGTCTCAGACTTTTTAACCGCTGTCAGGCTAAAGACTTTGAATACACGGACAACACAACAGCAAACGCAGTACTTTTCTGTAGGATTAACGAGGTGTGCCGTACACGCCACGATCTTAAAGACTTACGCACAATACCCACGTGCAAAGATCAGGCAAATGTTTGCATTTGGAACACAAGCGTTTTGACGTGACAGGCCAGCCAGAGCAGGCCTGCAGTAAAAGATGCATCGCGCCAGATGCCGCAATGCAGAAGGGTTTCAACGCAACAACATCACTGATAAGTCAATGTCACCAGCCCTAAACGCGAAGTGACCATTGAGGTGGGCGCGTCGTTCTGGCTGATAACGGGAATCGCCTCGTAGTGCACACTGAACGAGACAAACTGTGCAGAACAATTAGGATCAACTGTACTGACTTGAAGCGTGACCTCTGGCGTCGCCTGCAAGAAACGCACATGTTCACCCACGCGTTTCGCATCAACGGCCGACACTTCACAACCGGGATTGACCACCGCCCCATGAAAACTCAAGGCTCCGCCCTCGGCAAAACAAAGTGCTGGCGAAAACAGTAAAGACATACACAATCCTGTCGCGCACACGGGGCGAGCGAACAGCACCCGCAGAACGCGGTTGCCTAATAACGCGGTAGTGTTCATGCCAGACCCCACACAATAAGCGGAAACGTTGAGTTAAGTTGAAGGATCAAACCGCCGCCAGAAGTCACCTTAGGAAAGAGTAGGAATTATCCTAGGACTCACTCATTATCTGGACGCGTACACCCTCTATCGTTATATCGCCCACGCGCGGATTTTCTTGATCGCGAACAGGTGCTGTGGCGGCTTCCTGACAATCCTGACAGCTGAAAGTCATTCTGCTGACCGGGTTTGCAGGCTATAAGGAACGCCATAACCTTCGTTGCTTCACTCTGACTCTTCCGGCGCCTTCTCCACATGCGTAAACAGACACTGACTGTCACTGCTGTCGCCCTGATCGCCCTTCTGATCGCTGTTGTCGGCTGGAGCCTGACACGCCCCGCCAAAGCACAGAAAAGTGCGCCTGCCGCAGTCCCCGTCAAAGTGGTCACGGTGCAAGTGGAGGACGTGCCGCGTTTCGTGACCGGCATCGGTTCGGTGCTGTCGCTGCAAAGCGTGGTGATCCGCCCGCAAGTGGACGGCATCCTGACCAAAGTGCTGGTCAAGGAAGGCCAGCAGGTCAAGGTCGGCGAGCTGCTGGCCACGCTCGATGACCGATCAATCCGCGCTTCACTGGAGCAGGCCCGGGCGCAACTGGCGCAGAGCAAGGCTCAACTGGACGTCGCCCAGCTCGACCTCAAGCGCTATCGCCAGCTCACCGAAGACAACGGCATCTCCAGGCAGACCTATGATCAGCAACAGGCGCTGGTCAGGCAGTTGAGCGCCACCGCGCAGGGCAACGAAGCGAGTATCAATGCCGCGCAGGTCCAGCTTTCCTATACACAGATCCGCTCCCCGGTGAGCGGCCGGGTCGGGATTCGCAATGTCGATGAGGGCAACTTCATGCGTGTGACCGATGCCGCCGGGCTGTTTTCCGTGACCCAGATCGACCCGATTTCAGTGGAGTTCTCCTTGCCGCAACAGATGCTGCCCACCCTTCAGGGGCTGATCGGCAACACGACACGCGCAGTGGTCAAGGCCTATCAGGGTGACAGTGCAGCCAACGGTCTGTTGCTGGGCGAAGGCACGCTGTCGTTGATCGATAATCAGGTCTCGGCGACCACCGGTACGATCCGCGCCAAGGCGCAGTTCCAGAACCCTGGCGAGCGGCTCTGGCCTGGGCAATTGGTGACCGTGAAGATCCAGACCGGCATCGAGCGCAACTCGCTCAAGGTCGCGCCTCAGGTGGTACAGCGCGGCATGGATCAGCATTTCGTCTACCGGGTCACGGCCGATAAAAAGGTCGAGGTGGTGCCAGTCAAAGTGCTTTATCAGGACAGCGAGCAAATCCTGATCAGCGGCCCGCAGGCCGGAGACACGCTGGTCAGTGATGGCCAGTCACGCCTCAAGCCGGGGGTGTCGGTCGACGTACTGAGCAGCGCGGCCAATGACAACCGCACGGCAAACGTGGAGCGTGCGCTGTGAAAGGCCGGGGTTCGGTATCGGCGTGGTGCATCGATCACCCGGTCGCCACGTTACTGCTGACCTTCGCGCTGGTGCTGCTGGGTGTCATCGCGTTTCCGCGCCTGCCCGTTGCGCCGTTGCCGGAAGCCGAATTCCCCACCATCCAGGTCAGCGCCCAGCTTCCCGGCGCAAGCCCGGAAACCATGGCTTCGTCTGTCGCCACGCCCCTCGAAGTGCAGTTCAGTGCCATACCGGGAATGACGCAAATGACCTCCAGCAGTGCGCTGGGGTCGACCAACCTCACCTTGCAGTTCACGCTCAACAAGAGCATCGACACCGCGGCTCAGGAAGTGCAGGCCGCGATCAACACGGCCGCCGGACGTCTGCCCGCCGACATGCCCAACCTGCCGACCTGGCGCAAAGTCAACCCGGCCGACAGCCCGGTCCTGATCCTCAGCGTCAGTTCCAGCCTGATGCCGGGCACCGAACTGAGCGACGTGACCGAAACCATTCTGGCGCGGCAACTCAGCCAGGTCGAAGGCGTCGGGCAGGTGTTCATCACCGGTCAGCAACGCCCGGCAATCCGCGTGCAGGCCGCTCCCGAAAAGCTCGCCGCGCTGGGCCTGACGCTCGCCGACATTCGTCAGGCCGTGCAACAGACCAGCCTGAACCTGGCCAAGGGTGCGTTGTATGGCAAGGACAGCATCTCGACACTGTCCTCCAACGACCAGTTATTCAAGCCGCAGGATTATGCTCAACTGATCGTGTCGTACAAGGATGGCGCGCCGGTGCACCTGAGTGATGTGGCCCGGGTGGTCAACGGTTCGGAAAACGCCTACGTCAAGGCATGGTCAGGCGATCAGCAGGGCGTCAACATTGCCATCTTTCGCCAGCCCGGCGCCAACATTGTCGAAACCGTCGATCGCATTCAGCGCGAACTGCCGCGCCTGCAGGAAATGCTCCCCGCCGCGGTCGATGTCTCGGTGCTCAACGACCGGACCCGCACCATCCGCGCCTCGCTGCACGAAGTGGAGCTGACGCTGCTGATTGCGGTGCTGCTGGTGGTCGCCGTCATGGCGTTGTTCCTGCGTCAGCTGTCGGCAACCCTGATTGTCAGTGCGGTGCTGGGCGTCTCGCTGATTGCCACCTTCGCGATGATGTACCTGTTCGGTTTCAGCCTGAACAACCTGACACTGGTGGCGATTGTGGTCGCCGTGGGCTTTGTGGTGGACGATGCCATTGTGGTGGTGGAGAACATCCACCGACACCTTGAAGCCGGACTAAACAAGCGCGAGGCCGCGATCAAAGGCTCCGGGGAAATCGGCTTCACCGTGGTCTCGATCAGTTTCTCGCTGATCGCGGCGTTCATTCCATTGCTGTTCATGGGAGGTGTGGTCGGGCGACTGTTCAAGGAGTTCGCCCTGACGGCCACCGCGACCATTCTGATTTCGGTGGTGGTGTCGCTGACCCTCGCACCGACGCTGGCAGCGCTGTTCATGCGCGCGCCGTCGCACGCCAAGCATTCCAGACCAGGCTTCGGCGAGCGCTTGCTGGCCACTTACGAGCGAGGCCTGCGCAAGGCGCTGGCGCACCAGCGGATCATGCTCGGCGTGTTCGGCCTGACGCTGGGCCTCGCCGTCGTGGGCTACATCATCATCCCCAAGGGTTTCTTCCCGATTCAGGATACGGCCTTCGCACTGGGGACCACCGAGGCCGCCGCCGACATTTCCTACCCGGACATGGTGGAAAAACACCTGGCGCTGGCCAAAATCGTCGGTGCCGACCCGGCAGTGCTGGCGTTCTCCCATTCGGTCGGTGTGTCGGGCAGCAACCAGACCATCGCCAACGGCCGCTTCTGGATTTCACTCAAACCGCGCTCTGAACGCGACGTATCGGTCAGTGAGTTCATCGACCGCCTGCGCCCCAAGCTGGCCAAGGTGCCCGGTATCGTCCTTTACCTGCGCGCCGGACAGGACATCAACCTCAGCTCCGGCCCCAGCCGCAGCCAGTATCAATATGTGCTCAAGAGCAACGACGGGCCGCTGCTCAATACCTGGACCCAGCGCCTGACTGAAAAACTGCGTGAAAACCCGGCCTTCCGTGACCTGTCCAACGACCTGCAACTGGGCGGCAGCGTGACGCACATCGATATCGACCGCAGTGCGGCAGCACGCTTCGGACTGACCACCGCCGACGTGGACCAGGCCTTGTATGACGCGTTCGGTCAGCGGCAGATCAGCGAATACCAGACCGAGGTCAACCAATACAAAGTGATCCTTGAACTCGACGCCCAGCAGCGCGGCAAGGCCGAGAGCCTGGCCTACTTTTACCTCCGCTCGCCGCTGACCAACGAAATGGTGCCGCTGTCGGCCCTGGCGAAAGTCAGCGCGCCACGCATGGGGCCGTTGTCGATCAGCCACGACGGCATGTTCCCCGCCGCCAACCTGTCCTTCAACCTGGCGTCCGGCGTCGCACTGGGTGATGCAGTGCGCATGCTGAACGAGGCCAAGGCCGAGATCGGCATGCCGGCCTCGATCATCGGCAGCTTCCAGGGCGCAGCTCAGGCGTTCCAGAGTTCGCTGGCCAACCAGCCGTGGCTGATCCTCGCCGCACTGGTGGCGGTGTACATCATTCTGGGCGTGCTGTACGAAAGCTTCGTGCACCCGCTGACCATCATCTCGACGCTGCCGTCTGCAGGCATCGGCGCATTGCTGCTGCTGTGGATGATGGGGCAGGACTTCTCCATCATGGCGCTGATCGGGGTGGTGCTGCTGATCGGTATCGTCAAGAAGAACGGTATCCTGCTGGTCGATTTTGCCTTGCAGGCGCAACGCGAGCAGGGACTGACGCCTCAGGAAGCGATCTACGAAGCCTGTATGACACGCTTTCGACCGATCATCATGACCACGCTGGCGGCGCTGCTTGGCGCGTTGCCATTGATGCTGGGCTTCGGCGTGGGTGCAGAACTGCGTCAGCCTTTGGGCATCGCCGTGGTCGGCGGGCTGCTGGTGAGCCAGATGCTTACGTTGTTCACAACACCGGTCATCTACCTGCAACTGGAGCGGCTATTCCATCGGCGTCATCCTGCGCCTGCACCCGCACTGGCCATTCACAAGTGAGAGTCGCTACATGCGCGTGCTGATTATCGAGGACGAAGAGAAAACTGCGGACTACCTGCGTCGCGGCCTAACGGAACAAGGCTACGCCGTGGATGTGGCCCGCGACGGCATTGAAGGGCTGCACCTGGGGCTGGAAAACGATTACGCCGTGATGATTCTGGACGTGATGCTGCCCGGCCTGGACGGCTTCGGCGTATTGCGCGCACTGCGGGCGCGCAAACAGACGCCCGTCATCATGCTCACCGCCCGCGAGCAGGTCGATGATCGCATTCGCGGGCTGCGCGAAGGTGCAGACGATTACCTGGGCAAACCGTTTTCGTTTCTCGAGCTGGTGGCGCGCATGCAAGCGCTGACCCGGCGCAGCGGCGGCCACGAGCCTGTGCAGATCAGCATCGCTGACCTGTGGATAGACCTCATCAGTCGCAAGGCGACCCGTGCCGGAGCGCGCCTGGAACTGACCGCCAAGGAATTCTCACTGCTGAGCGTACTGGCCCGACGCCAAGGGGAAATTCTGTCCAAGACGTCCATCGCTGAAATGGTCTGGGACATCAATTTCGACAGCGACACCAACGTGGTCGAGGTCGCGATCAAGCGCCTGCGCGCCAAGCTCGACGGCCCGCACGAGCACAAGTTGCTGCACACCATTCGCGGCATGGGCTACGTGCTGGAGAACCGCAGTGCGGATTGACTCGATTGCCCTGCGTTTGAGCGGCCTTTTCGCGCTTGTGGCGCTGGGCGTGTTCATGCTGATTGGCTGGGCGCTGTACCTGCAAGTCGACAAGAGCCTGGACCTGTTGCCACGCGCCGAAGTGGATGCGCGCTACAGCGTGCTGGAATCGGCAGTCAATCGCTACGGCACGCCGGAGCATTGGGCCAAGATAAAGACCAAACTCAACCTGCTCAGCGAAGAAGACAAACGCCTGCGATTCTGGGTGGTCAGCGACGATCCGCTCTACGAATTCGGTCGCCCTGACGCGGATATCCGCCGATTTGCCCAAGGGCCTGTGGGCATGCACGACCTGAAACTGGCCGACCATCCTTTCGCCTTCAAGGTACTGGTCAGCGAGTTCGAACCCAAGGATCAGCGCCCTGCCCTGCGCTTCCTCACCGCCATCGACACCGAAACGTTCTGGCACACTCAGCATTCGCTGCTGGTCGCACTGCTCGGTTTCTCGGCGCTGGGGGTTCTGCTGGCGTCAGCGCTGGGTTACTGGGTGGCGCGGGTTGGCTTGCGCCCCTTGGCGACGCTATCGCTTGAAGTACAGAAGCTCTCGCCGCCGAGGCTGTCCGGCCGCCTGCAACTGTCTCCATTGCCGCCAGAGCTTGAGCAGTTTGTGGCGTCCTTCAATTCGACGCTTGAACGCGTTGAGCTGGCCTATTCGCGACTTGAGTCATTCAACGCCGATGTCGCCCACGAACTGCGCTCGCCGCTGACCAACCTGATCGGCCAGACCCAGGTCGCCCTGACCAGGGGCCGCTCCGCCGAGCACTACTTCGAGGTGCTGCAATCCAACCTGGAAGAACTGGAACGCCTGCGCTCGATCATCAACGACATGCTATTTCTAGCCAGTGCCGATCAGGGCACAAAGGTTCAGGAACTGACCCATGCCTCGCTGGCCGAGGAAGTCGCCACCACGCTGGATTATCTGGACTTCATCCTTGAAGACGCTCAGGTTCGGGTGCAGGTCGAAGGTGATGCCAGCCTGCCCATCGAAAAGGCTCATCTGCGCCGCGCATTGATCAACCTGCTGCACAACGCTGTGCAGCACACCCAGGCAGGCGAACAGATTCACGTGACCATTCGGGCACGGGCCGATCACGTCAGCATCGGCGTGGCCAATCCGGGCGCGCCTATCGCTGAAGAACACTTGCCCAAGCTGTTCGAAAGGTTTTATCGGGTCGATGCATCGCGCAGCAACAGTGGCGCGAATCATGGCCTGGGTCTGGCCATTGTCAAAGCCATCGCATTGATGCACGGCGGTTCGGTATTTGTTAATAGCGAGCACGGCATCAATACATTCGGCCTCAGTCTTCCGCGCTGATTCGTGCAATACCCGCAGCGGCGTTTGATAGGCGACGGCAAGGCCTTCATTTAAATTGCTTTTATTCATCCCCCTCCCTTATTAGCGCCACGGGAGGCGTGTTATATATGCGCCCACCACAACACTTATAATAAAGTTAATTATCAAAACCATTTATTAAGAATCATTCGTTTGCAGGTAGTACGACCCATGATGTTGTCTGCATCCACCCAAGCCGCGTCTTTCAGGTGGTCTCGTCCGGAACTCATGCTCATCTTCGGCAGCTCGCTGTCCGTACTTTCGATTTTGAGCATCGTTGCGTTCCTGCTGGTGCGTGAACGCAGTGATACAGCGCTCTCAGCGGCACAAACCGCCTCCAACATGGTGCAGTTGATCGACGCTGACGTCATGCGCAATGCCGAACTGTACGACTCTTCCCTGCAAGGCATGATCAAAGCCTGGCAACGCGATGACCTGATGAGCCTGTCGCCGGAACTGCGTCAACTGGTGTTGTTTGATCGCTCCACAGCCGCCCCTTACAAAGGCGACCTGGTATTGCTCAATAACCGTGGGGAAATACTGGCGGACTCACTCTCCGTCATCCCGCGCGACGATAACTTTTCGGACCGCTCTTACTTCAAGGATCACGCCACTGATCCGTCTCTGGAATTGCATGTCAGCCGTCCCTACAAGACCCGCTGGGGTTACAAGGATTGGTGCATCGGTTTCAGTCGAAGAATGTCAGGCCCCAACGGTGAATTTCTGGGTATCGCCAGCGCGGCCATGCGCCTGGTGTATTTCAAGCAGTTGTTCATGAGCCAAAAGCTGGGCAACGACAGCAGCATCAACCTGATCAACACTCAGGGAATTCTGATTGTGCGTTACCCCGAAAGAGACGGGCACGATCTGATCGGCAGGGACTACAGCCATACCGCCAATTTCCAGCGCATGCTGGCCGAAGGTGAAGGCAGTTTCTCGGGCTGGTCAACCCAATTGAACGCACAGCGCTTCTATACCTTTTCCCGCGTGGGGAATCTGCCGTTGATTGTGGTCATCGGTCAGTCCGAGGAAGAGGTCTATGAGGTCTGGCGGCGCAACGCATGGTTGGTCGGTTCGGCGACCAGCGTGCTCTGTCTTGGTATTTTATGGCTGACGGGGCTGCTGTGTCGCGAACTGCGCAGGCGTCACAGCGCCGAAGACCAACTGGCCTGCCTTGCGGCCACGGACGGCCTCACCGGACTGGACAACCGGCGCCAGCTCGATACAGCCATGGAAACCGAGTGGGCTCGCGCGCAACGCGCCGGTCATCCGCTGTCGCTGTTGATGATCGATGTCGACCATTTCAAGGCGTTCAATGAACGCCACGGACACCAGGGCGGCGATCAGGCGCTGCGCAAGGTGGCGCAGACCATCGCGCAAAACATCAGGAGGCCTGGCGACATGGCGGCACGCTATGGTGGCGAGGAGTTTGTGGTCGTGCTGCCGGAAACTGACAGTAACGGCGCGTTGAGTCTGGCTGAAAATCTGCGCCAGGCCATTGAAGCGATACCGACCTTCCCCGGCGATGAACAGCCGATCACGGTCAGCATTGGCGTTGCATCGCAGAGGGTTCGTTCGGGTGACAAACTGACGGCGTTCTTTGGTCTCGCAGACAAGGCGCTTTACCAGGCCAAGAACAATGGGCGTAACCGGGTGGAACTGCACAGCGCCGCATTGAGCGTTGCGGATGGCAGTGAATCGAAGGCATAAAAAAACGCCAGGCTAGCTGGCGTTTTTTAACGTGCGTTGCAGCGAATTACGCTGCAGCGCGGGCTGCGTCACGAAGTGCTTTGACTTCGTCGTGGTTCTTCAGCACGCCTTGATATTGCTTTTCAATCACGGCGATAACAGCAGGGGAAACGCCCTTCTCGCGCGACTTCTCCAGTGCCTTGCTGTAGGCCTTCTTGGCAACGTCTTCGCCGCGCTCGGCTTCTTCCAGCACAGCCTTGTCATCATTGCTCGTGAACACGGTCTTCAACTTGACCCATGCCTGGTGGATATCGGCCGATACGCTCGACGAATCCTCTGGCTTGCCGCCCAGTTGAGTCACGTGCTGCTGCAGCTCACGGACCGCAGCGCCCACTTCGGTGGAGCGACGTGCCAGGAACGTTTTGACCTGCGCGCTTTTTGCATTTTCTGCGCTGGTCTTGAAGCCTTCTTCGCCGTCAATGCTGGTTTCGATCAGGTCATTCAGGATAGAGATCGTTTCTTTATTGATATCAGTCATTTGATAATTTCCTAATGGCAGGTTGATACGAAAGTTACTTCTGCCTAGAAGATTGCAGTCGTCATGCCAACTTTTTGAAAAAAATTAATCCTTTAAATTCAGCAATTTACGAAATTTTCACAAATCGTTTGTCGTGAGTTCTGCATGAACTGACCTTTGGCCTGCATGCAGAATGCACGTATCGTGTTGGTTCAAGTGAAATGACAGAAGGTCGCGCCCATGAATCCTGAAAAACTCAAGCTGCTGGTCACCCAGGAGATGCCCTTTGGCAAGTACAAGGGACGACTGATCGCCGACCTGCCCGGCCATTACCTGAACTGGTTCGCTCGCGAGGGGTTTCCAAAAGGTGAGCTGGGTGGCCTGCTGGCCTTGATGCAGGAGATTGATCATAACGGCCTCAGCGAGATACTGGACCCGATACGCACTCGCCCCCGCCAGTCCTACAAGGACCGCGGAGCTTAAGTAGGCGCAAAAAAAAACGGTGTGCCGGACCAGGGCACACCGCAAAGCCATACAACCAACAACAACTTCTGTGCCGGGGTGCCGCCTGACTGACTCAGCGCTTGTCAGGCGCGCCCCGTGAAAACGTAAAGACCGAGCAAACCCTGCGTGTGGCAGGCCACGCGTTTGAAACCGCCTTAGTCAAACAACGCCAAAGCCTGCGCAGTCGCTTCCTGAATACGACCCCAATCGCCATTCTTGACCCACGCGTTATCAATCATCCATGTACCGCCTACGCACATGACGTTTGGCTGGGCCATGTAGCTCTTGAGGTTCTGTTCGTTGACACCACCGGTTGGGCAGAAGCGCACTTCATTGAACGGACCGCCCAATGCCTTGATCGCTGCCACACCGCCGCTGATTTCTGCCGGAAACAGTTTGAAGCGGCGATAACCCATGGCGTAGCCGATCATGATTTCCGACGCGCTGCTGATGCCCGGCAACAAAGGCAACGGGCTGTCGAGCGCAGCCTGCAACAAGTCCTGCGTGCTGCCAGGCGTCACGATGAACTGCGCGCCAGCCGCTTCGGCATCGGCGAGCATCTTGCGGTCCAGGATAGTGCCAGCGCCGGTGCACAGCTCCGGACGCTGCTCGCGCAGAATACGGATCGCGCTCAGACCGAACGCTGAGCGCAGGGTAATTTCCAGCGCCGTCATGCCGCCTGCAGCCAGGGCGTCGGCCAACGGCAGCACGTCCTGATCACGGGCAATGGTGATGACCGGCAAAATCTTCGCCTTGGCGCAGAGTTCGTCGATCTGGGCAATCTTGTTCGCCATGCTGTTGAGCGGCTGATTATTTTCGTTCTGTGTCATGGCGACGCTTCCTTTACTTATGGGCACCAGTAAATCTCAAGGGACGGTTCTAGAAAGGCACGGACCGGCATCAGGGCGAGATCATCGCCCGCCAGCGCCGCACGCAGTGTGTCGAGTTTGGCCTGCCCGGAAACCGACAGAATCGGCAGCTTCGCCGACGCCAGCAGGCGACGGGTCAGGGTCAGTCGTTGATGCGGCACGGTCGGTGCCAGCATCGGCAGGCAACGCCGCTCGCCTTCCAGGCTCAAGGCCTCGGTCAGGTTGGGGCTGTGGGGAAACAGGGACGCAGTGTGCCCGTCATCGCCCATGCCCAGAATCAGCACATCGATAGGCGGCAACTCAGCCAGCGCCTGATCGGCCGCCAGTGCGGCTTCTTCAAGGCTGCCCGCGACGCTGTACAACCCCAGGAACTTCGCCTTGGCCGCAGGGCCTTGCAGCAAGTGACGCTGCAACAACCCGGCATTGCTGTCGGCATGCTCGGTGGGCACAAAACGCTCGTCAGCCAGGCTGATGACCACCTTACTCCAGTCCAGCGGCTGTTGCGCCAGGCTCTGAAAAAACGCCACCGGGCTGCGCCCGCCGGACACCACCAGCGTCGCCAGACCGTTTTCGCCGATGGCCGACTTCAGTCGCTCGGCCACATTCGCAGCCAGCGCATCGGCCAGTTGCTGCGGGTTATCGAATTCACGTGCCACCAGCCCTGCTGGCAGCTCAAGGTCACATATCGCCATACCAGGATCTCCCGTCGCGAGTAATCAGAGCAATGGAACTCATGGGTCCCCAGGATCCGGCGGCGTAAGGCTTGGGCGCGTCGCCCGCCTTCTTCCAGCCTGCGATCAACTGATCACACCATTGCCACGCGTACTCGATTTCATCTTTGCGGACAAACAGGTTCTGATTGCCACGCATGACTTCCAGCAACAACCGCTCATAGGCATCGGGGACCCGAGCGCTGCGGTAGGTGTCGGAAAAATTCAGTTGCAGAGGGCCGCTGCGCAGTTGCATGCCCTTGTCCAGGCCCTGGTCCTTGGTCATCACTTGCAAGGAAATACCTTCGTCTGGCTGCAGGCGGATGATCAGACGGTTGCTGATCTGCAAACGCTGCTCAGGGGCAAAGATGTAGTGCGGCGGCTCTTTGAAGTGGATCACGATCTGCGACAGCTTCTGCGGCATGCGCTTGCCGGTCCGCAGGTAGAACGGCGTACCCGACCAGCGCCAGTTGCGGATATCGGCCCGCAAGGCGACGAAGGTTTCGGTGTCGCTCTGAGTATTGGAGTTCTCTTCTTCCAGATAACCCGGTACCGCTTTGCCTTCGCTGTAACCGGCGGTGTATTGACCGCGCACGACCTGGGTCGCCAGACGCTCGGGGTTGAACGGTGCCAGGGCCTTGAGCACCTTGACCTTCTCGTCACGAATACTGTCGGCAGACAGGTCGCTGGGCGGGTCCATGGCGATCAGGCAGAGCAGTTGCAACAAGTGGTTCTGAATCATGTCACGCAGTTGGCCGGCCTGGTCGAAGTAGCCCCAACGGCCCTCGATGCCGACCTTCTCGGCCACGGTGATTTCCACATGGGAAATGTGATTCTGGTTCCACTGGGTTTCGAACAGGCTGTTGGCGAAACGCAATGCGATGAGGTTCTGTACGGTGTCCTTGCCCAGGTAATGGTCGATGCGATAAACGCGGTTTTCCGGGAAGAACTGCGCCACGGCATCATTGACCCGACGCGAAGAGGCCAGGTCGTGACCGATGGGCTTTTCCAGCACGGCGCGCGTGCGATCGGCCAGGTTGACCGATGCCAGGTTTTCACAGATTGCGCCATACACCGATGCAGGCGTGGCGAAGTAGGCAATCAGGGTTTCGGCGCTGCCTACGCGCTCGGCCAGCGCGACGTAGTCCTCGGCCTTGAGGAAGTCGACGTGCAGGTAGCTGAGGCGTCCGAGAAAACGCGCAACGTTGTCGGTTTCAAGCTCCGCTTCCGGAATGAAGCGGCGCATGGATTTTTCGATATGGGCCAAGTGCGACTGTTCGTCACCTGGTTCACGCGCCAAGGCAAGAATTCGCGTGTCTTCATGCAGCAATCCGGCGCGATCAAGCTGATAAAGAGCGGGGAACAGCTTGCGGACGGCCAGGTCCCCCAAGGCACCAAACAGGGCAAATGTGCACGGCTCAACCGTTATCAAGGGCATAATGTTGGTTCTTTTATCAAGTTAAGCTACAAATACCTTTTTTAAAGGCGTTACTCAAGGCCATATGTAGTAATAACCACAACATTCTGCCTAAAAGCATATTCCAGTGGTGATCAACACAGGCCCTCAGTACGATAGGCCACCTTTGCTACAGGCTAAAGGGCTAATAAAAGCCCGAGACAAAACCGTTGGTGAACAAGCCCCGACAAGGACTCTGAATGGACCGCACTCGAAACCTCCTGGAGCAAATCCAGGGCCGACTCGACGAGCTGAACAAGGCCGAACGCAAGGTGGCCGAGGTGATTCTGCTCAACCCGCAGATGGCCACGCGGCTGAGCATTGCCGCGCTGGCGCAGGCTGCCAAGGTCAGCGAGCCGACCGTCAACCGTTTCTGCCGCTCGTTCAGTGTCAGCGGTTATCCAGAGCTCAAGCTGCAACTGGCCCAGAGCCTGGCCAGTGGTGCGGCCTACGTCAGCCGTGCGGTGGAGGCCGACGACAACCCCGAGGCCTATACCCAGAAGATCTTTGGCAGCGCCATTGCTTCGCTGGACAGCGCCTGCCAGCAACTGGACCCGGCGCTGATCAGCAAGTCGGTGGACATGCTGATTCAGGCGCGCCAGATCCACTTCTTCGGTCTGGGCGCTTCAGCACCTGTGGCGCTTGATGCGCAGCACAAGTTCTTCCGCTTCAACCTGGCAGTGACGGCACATGCCGATGTGCTGATGCAGCGCATGATTGCCTCGGTGGCACACACCGGCGAGCTGTTCGTGATCATTTCCTACACCGGCCGCACACGCGAGCTGGTAGAAGTGGCGCGCATCGCACGGGCCAACGGCGCATCGGTGCTGGGCCTGACGGCGGCAGGCTCGCCCCTGGCGCAGGCCAGCACTGTCAGCCTGAACATTCCGCTACCGGAAGACACCGACATTTACATGCCGATGACCTCGCGAATCATTCAGCTGACGGTTCTGGATGTACTGGCCACTGGCATGACCCTGCGCCGCGGCGTGGACTTCCAGCCGCATCTGCGCAAGATCAAGGAAAGCCTCAACGACAGCCGTTATCCGGTCGAGGATCAGGGCTGAGCGGGACATACCTGCACTAACGCGATTGAACGATGTGAGACAGCGTCGCCTCTTCGGGGCCGCGCTGTCTCACAGCAAACACCGGATTGCGGGAGGCGGCTTGCCGGCGATGCGGTTTCCAGTACGCCCTGTCAGCGACTGGACCACCCCTGCCAACGGCTCACCGCCTCCTGCAAAAACCGGCTTGCTCAGTAAGCTACCTGTTTGTCACAAGCCAACGCTCAATACGCCAGTTGCGCCTGCAGCTTCAGGTGCGCCTGCTGACCCGGCGCAAGGCTGAAGCTGTCGCCGCTGCCTGACGCGGCTTCCACCCGTACAAAGCCAGCCGTCTCGCTGCCGCACACACCGAGCAGCGGCCTGCTGCCGGGGTGCCAGACCACCGTATTGGCGCTGTCGCCCGTGTCGATGTTGAATCGTCGCTCCCATACCGGATCCTGAAGCTGCAGCGCGCCCTCGTGCTCAAAGACCCGTTGACAGCCACCTGCCACCCGCAGCTCACCCTGCTGCTGACACGCCTGCCGACTGAGTTCGTCATAACCCTGCGCGCCGTCCAGACCTTGCAGCGCGACGTCAGCCACGTCGCCGATACGCCAGTAGGCATGCAGCGCATGGCTGAAATGGCACGGCTCGCTGTCCTCGTGGCACGTGCTGAGGCTCAGTTCCATGCCCTGCCCCAGTTCGGCGTGCAGGTCGACCTGCCAGTCCCAGAGCTGCAAGCGCCAGTGCAGACAGACCCCCGCCTCGCTTTCGCGGCTGTCGATCAGCTTCCAGTCCAGCAGGCGTCCCCAGCCGTGGGCAGGCCAGCCGCTTTCGCCCGGATGCCGGCCGTACCAGGGCCAGCACACCGGCACGCCGCCGCGAATCGCCCCGACCTGCGGCCACTGCGCCGCACACCAGAGCCAGGGTTTCTGGTCGCGAGGCTGGAAGTGCAACAACTGCGCACCTTGTCTGCTGAACACTGCCTGACATTGCGGGTGATCGATCACCAGCACATCACGCAGTTGATAACGCTCCCACTCGAACGTCGGGCGGGCGCGTCGGGATCTGAAGAAACGTTGCAGGGGATGTTCGGACATCTGCGCGTCGTCGGAAGTCATCGCCAATCGCGTCCTGAAAAAAAAAGAAATCAAACCCATAAAAAACGGGCAGCCAGGCTGCCCGCAAAGCACACACGACCCTTGATCGCTTTAGGCGTCAGTCATGATTCGTCAACGTTCAGTACATCAGAACTTCGACTGAATCTTCAGACCGGCCACGATGGCATCGTCAACCTTGTCCACACCGCCAGGGTGCTTCACGTACTGCAGGTTAGGACGCACGGTCAGCCAGTTGGTGACGTGGAAGCCATAGTAGATTTCGGAGTTGTATTCGGTCTGCTGCACTGGCAGGAAGCCCGGGTTGTCGTAGTCGTTGATGTTGTTGATCTGGTTCTGCAGACGGCGGCGATCCTGAACATCATCGTTAACGTGGATACGGGCGAAACCGATACCGATGTCATCCTTCGGACGCGAGTCGAACGGACCTTTGTAGGTGAAACCGATCTGCTGGTAGTTGTCGACGAAGTTGGTTTCCTTGTCGTGCACCGTCGCGTTGGCGAAGATGCTCAGACCGCGCGAGGCATCGCCGTTGTGTGCAGTCAGCTGTTGCTGAGCCACGACCCACCAGCCTTTCTTGCTGTCATGCGATTTGAATGCAGCGCCGGTCACAGCCTGTGGCTGGCCATTGACATCCTCGTAGACGTCGTCGGCGTTCGGCGTGCTCTTGTAGAAGCCGACACGGTATTCACCCGGCAACGAATTGACGGTAGGTGTCCAGACCAGTTCCACCGGCAGGATCATGCCTTTGGTGCCGCTGCCGCTAAGTTTGAAGCCGTTACCGGTTTCCAGGTTGGACGGGTTCTGCTCGTACACGCCGACCTGCGCATACACTTCAGGCGTGATGTTGTACTTCACGCGCAAGGCCCACTGGCTGATGGGCCAGTTGTACCAAGTGCTCACGTAGTTGCCGACCTGAGAGCCGCAGAAAGACAGGTTCTGGAAGTCGCACGGGAAGCTGTTGAAGTCTTCGCCCGGACCGAAACGGCCCACTTTCACGTCCAGTGCGCCGTCGAAATACTTCTGCTTGACCCACATTTGCGTCAGACGCCAGGTCTGACCACGACCCCAGACTTCCTGCGAAGAACTGAGTGTACCGGCACGCGGATCGCCGATGCGGTCGTTGGAGATGTTGCGGCCACTACGCTCGGTGATCGCCAGCTTGAATTCCGCGTCCTGCCAGCCAAAGGCCTTCTGCAGATCGACCTTCATGCCCAACGCAAACTGGTCGCTGTAACGGCCGGTCTTGTCGTCGTTGTAGCCACCCTTGATGTTGCTGGCCATCTCGGAAACGTATTCCAGCGAGAAGTCATAACCCTTGTCGAGCAGTTCGGTACGCTTTCCGCCCCAGTCGCCTGTCATCCAGGGTGAATCGTAAGAAAACGCATCCGCTGCATGAGCGCTACCTGCCAGGCTCATTGCACCGATAACCGACAACTTGCCTACCAACCGAAGCCGGGAGTGCGATTTAGCCTTGTTGATCTTCTTCATCCCATCAATCCTCGTTTTATTGTTATTAGCTTTGGTCTACGCGTTACATTTACTGCTTAGTGTTCGCTGGTGGACCGCTCTTGGTGGCAGTAAGCGGTCTGCCAGCTGTGCTCGGGGGTGGATCAAACAGTCACTTTCGACTCAACTGGGAAACGTTGTTCGCCCGCTCAACCGAGGGCTGTGCTCCCAGCACGCCGAGACGCTCACCGCTTTTGGCATCGAACAACAGAACCCTGGCAGGATCGAATTGCAGGGTCAGGCTTTCCCCGACCTGCGGTGCAACGTCCGGCGCCAGACGGCAGCAGACTTTGCTCTGATTGAGCGTGACGAATACCAGCGTGTCCGGACCGGTCGGCTCGGTCACCTGGACCTCGGCACGAATGGTCGGCAGCGCGGTGGGTTCACCGCTCGCCAGGGTGATCTGCTCAGGGCGGATGCCGAGAATGATTTCCCGGTCCTCAAGCCCTGCATCGTTGACGCCAACCGGCAGTTCGCAGCGCGCCTGACCGCTGTCGAGCAACGCGACCAGACGGCCGTCCTGGCGCTGGAGGCGCAGGGGAATGAAGTTCATCGGCGGCGAGCCAATGAAGCTGGCCACGAACAGGTTGGCCGGGTCATTGTAGATCTGTTTCGGGGTACCGAACTGTTGAACGATGCCGTCCTTCATGACCGCGACCTTGTCGCCCAGGGTCATCGCCTCGATCTGATCGTGAGTCACATAGACCGTGGTGGTCTTGAGACGCTGGTGCATCAGTTTCATTTCGGTGCGCATCTCGACGCGCAGTTTGGCGTCGAGGTTGGACAGCGGCTCGTCGAACAGGTAGATCTTCGGCCGACGCGCCAGGGCACGACCCATCGCCACCCGCTGTTGCTGACCACCGGACAACTGGCCCGGCTTGCGGTTGAGCAAGTGCTCGATCTGCAGCAGCTTGGCGACCCGCGCCACTTCTTCTTCGATGGCGGCAGGCGCCATCTTGCGAATCTTCAGACCGAAAGCGATGTTTTCTTTCACGCTCATGGTCGGGTACAGCGCGTAGGACTGGAACACCATCGCGATGTCGCGATCCTTGGGACTGGTGCCGCTGACGTCTTCGCCATCGATCAGAATCGCCCCGCCGCTGATGTTTTCCAGCCCGGCGATGCAGTTCATCAGGGTGGATTTGCCGCAGCCGGACGGGCCGACCAGGATCAGGAACTCACCATCCTTGATCGACAGTTCGATGTTCTTCAGCGTGTCCGGCAGATTGGCGCCGTATGTCTTGTTGACGTTGCGTAGCTCGAGAGTCGCCATGATTACCCCTTGACCGCGCCGGCTGTGAGCCCACGCAGGAAATACTTGCCAGCCAGTACGTACACCAGCAGTGTCGGCAGCCCGGCGATCATCGCCGCCGCCATATCAACGTTGTATTCCTTGGCCCCGGTGCTGGTGTTGACCAGGTTGTTCAGCGCCACGGTAATGGGCTGCGATTCGCCACTGGAAAACACCACGCCGAACAGGAAGTCGTTCCAGATCTGGGTGAACTGCCAGATCAGGCACACCATCACAATCGGCGTCGACATCGGCAGAATGATGCGCCCGAAGATGGTGAAGAAACCCGCGCCATCCAGACGTGCAGCCCGCACCAGTGCGTCCGGCACGCTCACGTAATAGTTACGGAAGAACAGCGTGGTGAAGGCCAGGCCGTAGACGACGTGGACGAACACCAGACCGGTGGTGGTGTTGGCCAGCCCCATCTTGCCCAGCGTGAAGGACGCCGGCAGCAGTACGGTCTGGAACGGCAGGAAGCAGCCGAACAGCAACAGGCCGAAGAACAGTTGCGAGCCCCTGAACTTCCACATCGACAGCACATAGCCGTTGAGCGCGCCAATGGCCGTGGAGATGATCACCGCCGGAACGGTAATGCGCAGCGAGTTCCAGAAATACCCGTCAACGATGTCCCAGGCCTTGACCCAGCCGATCACCGTGACCACGCTCGGCCAGCTCAACAGGTTGCCGGTGCCGATGTCCTCAGGCGTCTTGAAGCTGGTGAACAGCATGACGACCAGCGGCACCAGATAAATCACGCAGGCCAGCAACAGCACGGCGTGGATCACCACACGGCTGAGGCTGATGCCCGGTTTGCCTACAAGACTAGTCATTGCGCTTGGTCCTCAGCTCGGAGTACAGGTATGGCACCAGAATCGCCAGGATCGCGCCGAGCATCAGAATCGCACTGGCCGACCCCATGCCCATCTGGCCACGGCTGAAGGTGAAGGAGTACATGAACATGGCAGGCAGGTCCGAGGAGTAACCCGGCCCACCGGCCGTCATCGCTGCCACCAGGTCGAAGCTCTTGATCGCGATGTGCGCCAGGATCATCACGGCACTGAAGAACACCGGACGCAGGCTTGGCAGCACCACGCGCCAGTAGATCATCGGCAAGCTCGCGCCATCCATCTGTGCTGCACGGATGATGGACTGGTCCACCCCGCGAAGGCCTGCCAGAAACAGCGCCATCACAAAGCCCGACGACTGCCAGACAGCGGCGATGACCAGGCAGTACACCACACGGTCAGGATCGATCAGCCAGTCCAGACGAAAGCCTTCCCAGCCCCAGTCGCGCAGCATCTTGTCCAGGCCCAGGCCCGGGTTGAGCAGCCATTTCCAGGCCGTACCGGTGACGATCATCGAGAGCGCCATCGGGTACAGATAAATCGTGCGGATCACGCCTTCGCGGCGGATGCGCTGGTCCAGCAGGATGGCCAGAAAAACACCGATCACCAGACTGATGCCGATGAACATGCCGCCAAACACCGCAAGGTTCTTGCTGGCAACCCACCAGCGGTCGTTGTCCATCAGGCGCGCATACTGCGCCAGACCGACCCACTTGTAGGACGGCAGGAACGTCGAGTTGGTGAACGACAGCACGAACGTCCACAGGATGTAACCATAGAAACCAACCAACACGATGAACATGCTTGGCGCCAGCACCAGTTTCGGTAGCCAGCGTTGCAATGTATCCAGTGGCGAGGCTTTGCTGAACACAGCGACAGAGCTCATCGGGCGTATCCCATTCGATGTATCGAATTCAGGCCACAGGCACGGGTGAAATCGGCTTTCGATTCCACCCGCGCAGACTGCGGCGGTACGTCAGGGTGTGCGAATTACTTGGCTGAAGCGACGGCAGTCGCCAACTGCTTGGCAGTAGCAGCCGGATCGGCTTTCGGGTTGTTGATATAGTTGGTGATCACATCAAAAAACGCGCCCTGTACGGCCAGCGAGGTGGCCATGTTGTGCGCCATGCTCGGTTGCAGGCCGCCGGTTTTCGAGTCCGCCAGGAAGTCCTTGGCTGCGGTTTGCGCGCAGGAATCGAAGCCGTATTTGCCCATGTCGCTCAGCATGTCTTCGCGAACCGGAATCGAGCCCTTGTTGATGCTGAAGACTTTCTGGAAGTCCTCACCCATCGCTACCTTGGCCAGGTCCTGTTGAGCGGCGGTGGTGCCCTTGTCTTTCTGCTTGAACACCGCCAGCGAGTCGATGTTGTAGGTGAACGCCTTGTCGGTGCCCGGGAACGCTACGCACTGGTAGTCCCTGCCGGCAACTTTCTTGGCGGCGGTCCACTCGCTCTTGGCCCAGTCACCCATGATCTGCATGCCGGCCTTGCCGTTGATGACCTTGGCAGCTTCCAGGTTCCAGTCCTGGCCCTTGCCGTCGGCATCCATGTAGGTCGCGACTTTCTTGAGTTCGGTGAGCGACTTGACCATGCCTGCGCCAGTCAGCGCGTCTTTGTCGAGGTCAACCAGCGCTTTCTTGTAGCCGTCTGCGCCCATGACCGACAGCACGACCGCTTCGAACACGGTGCTGTCCTGCCAAGGCTGACCGCCATGAGCCAGCGGGATGAAGCCGGCTTTCTTGAGCTTGTCGCCTGCGGCGTAGAATTCTTCGAGGGTGGTGGGCGCTTTGTCGATACCGGCTTTCTTGAAGACTTCCGGGTTGATCCACAGCCAGTTGACGCGGTGGATGTTCACCGGCACAGCCACGTAATCACCGTCGTACTTCACGGTATCGGAGACTTTCTTGTCCAGCAGCGAATCCCACTTCTCGGCTTTGGCAACGTCTTTCAACGCGTCGGTGTCGAGCAGACCGGTGGACGCCCATTCCTGAATGTCCGGGCCTTTGATCTGGGCAACGCCTGGCGGGTTGCCAGCTACCGCGCGGCTCTTGAGCACGGTCATGGCGGTAGAACCACCGCCACCGGCCACAGCGCCGTCTTTCCAGGTGAAGCCGTCTTTTTCAACTTGCGCTTTCAGGACATCGACCGCAGCCTTTTCGCCGCCTGACGTCCACCAGTGCACGACTTCGACAGTGCCTTTGGCATCAGCAGCATGGGCGCTCAACGGGAACAGGGAGGCGAGGGAGATGACAACGGCGAGGCGTGACATTGAATTCATCGAATTGACCTTTCTTGTTGTTATGCATGAGCAAGTCTGGTGCTTGCGCTTCGTGGGAGTCTAACCAAGCGAATCGCGGTGACGGTAACGAAGGGATGCGCGAATGTCACAGGATGGTTACATTCAACTTCATTCGGTCGTCCGGGGCAGATACAACGTGACCCGCAGACCGCCTTCACGCAGATTCTGCAGGCTCACTTCGCCACCGTGGCTGTGAGCGATATTGCGGGCAATTCCCAACCCCAGTCCGTAACCCTGCTGCTGACTCCCCGCGAGCCGGAAATGCGGCTCGAACACATGTTCCAGTCGCTGTTCAGGCACGCCCGGGCCTTCATCGTCCACATGCAGCACGAACGCCAGCGCGTTGTCCTCGACCTTGAGGTGCGCGCGATCGCCGTACTTGAGGGCGTTGTCGATCAGGTTGCCGATGCAGCGTCTGAGGGCCAGCGGCTTGCCGGGGTAGCAGGACAGGGCAGCGCCCGTCTGTGTAACACGCCCCTCTCCGTCAGCACGCAGGTACGGTTCAACGAGGCAGTCGAGCAACACATTGAGGTCCACCTGCTCGATATTTTCGTGAATGTCGGTGTCCTTCACGCATTGCAAAGCGCCCTTGACCAACAGCTCAAGCTCATCCAGGTCACGCCCGAACTTGTATTGCAGTTGTTCGTCTTCCAACAGCTCGACCCGCAGTCGCAGGCGAGTGATGGGCGTGCGCAAGTCGTGGGAAATGGCACTGAACAACTGCCCGCGCTCAGTCAGGTAGCGACTGATACGGGTGCGCATCGCGTTGAAGGCGCGACTGACCTCCACCACTTCGCTGCCACCGCCCTCAACCACAGGTTCTACATCAGCGCCCAGCGACATGTCTCGCGCCGCACGCGCCAGACGCTTGAGCGGTCGGCTTTGCCAATGCACCAGCAGGCCGATGAACAGCAGCAGAAAGGCGCTGGTCAGGGCGATGAACCAGACCTGTTGAACGGGAAGATCCTGTTCTTCGAGTGTGGTGTAAGGCTCGGGCAGCAACGAGGCGATGTAGAACCACTCGCCCGGCGCCATTTCAATCTGCGTGACCAGCACCGGCGGGTTGACGGGTTCCAGGGTCAAAGCGTAATGCGCCCAGGAACGTGGCAGCTCGTCGAGTTTGAGGCCACTGTTGAAGATCCGCAGGTCGTCAGGCTTGACGAACCACACGGCGATGTCCGGGTCGTTGCCCAGATGCTGGCGCAACACCTGACCAACCACGTCGAGTACGGCCTGCTTACGCGGCGTAGCCTCCAGGGTCTGCATGTCCAGCGGATGATCGTTGAGCGATACCACGAAACGTGTACCGCCCATGCTCCGCAACTGGTCAAGCACCAACGGGCGATAAGCCAGCGGCAGGGAGCGAAAGTAACTGACGCTGGCGGCCATCGAGTACGCCAGGCTGCGCGCACTGGTGACCAGCCCTTCCATTTGCGTGGCCCGCAGCTGCGAGAGCCAGATCACGCTGGACAGGGTCTGGGCCAGCAGAACCGCCAGCAGCGTCAGCAGCAACATGCGACCCAGCAACGAACGCGGCAGCGGCAGACTGCGCTTTTTCAGGCCCGTCGCCGACGCGTTAATAGCCGTTGCCCGCTTGCGCGTTGACCTGCGCAGCCAGCAGATAACCACTGCCACGCACCGTGCGAATCAGACGCGGCGACTTGCCGGTGTCACGCAGACGCTGACGCAGGCGGCTGACCGCCATGTCGACAATGCGCTCCAGCGGCATCAGCTCACGACCCCGGGTGGCGTTGCCAATGGTGTCGCGGTCCAGAATCTGCTGGGGATTATCGAGAAACAGTTTGAGCAAAGCGAAGTCTGCGCCGGACAGAATCACTTCCTCGCCATCG
Source organism: Pseudomonas triticifolii (assembly GCF_014358015.1). Classification (GTDB taxonomy): domain Bacteria; phylum Pseudomonadota; class Gammaproteobacteria; order Pseudomonadales; family Pseudomonadaceae; genus Aquipseudomonas; species Aquipseudomonas triticifolii. Next base: position 418,672 of record NZ_JACONV010000002.1, read on the forward strand.
TTGTGAAACAGCCGATGGCTGACCATATCCAGGCGCCACTCATCGAACAGAATGACGTCGCCGCCAGGGCGCTCCTGACCGAACTGGGCGCGACGCAACAGCGCCTTGATACGCGCCTGAAGCTCGCGAGGGCTGAAGGGTTTGCCCAGGTAATCGTCGGCACCCAGTTCCAGGCCGATGACCCGGTCGGCCTCGTCGGAACTGGCGGTGAGCATGATGATCGGCACATGGGGCTGGCGCGGATGCTGGCGCACCCATCGGCACAGACTGAAGCCGTCTTCGTCGGGCAGCATGACATCAAGAATCAACAAATCGCTGGGCGCTTCGTTGAAGGCCTGGCGAAAACCCGCGCCATCGCCGACCGTTCGCACCTGAAAACCGGCGCGGCTCAGGTAGGTGTCCAGCAACTCGCGAATCTCCTGGTCGTCATCTACCAGCAGGATCGATTTACTGACTGAACTCACGTATAGGGGTCCTTGTTGGCTGTCGACTTTTGTTGTTATGTGCCGTGATGGCCCTGGCTTCAGATCGCTGAACCGAACGCCTGCTGCAGCGCCACGCCTGCTCCCATAAGACCGGGATACTCGGCGGTGACCAGCCAGACCGGCAAACCCTTGAAATAATCGCTCATCACGCCCTTTTCGGCGAGGGCGCGCTTGAAACCGCTGGTCATGAAAAAGTCGGTGAAACGCGGGACCACACCACCGGTGATGTAGACGCCGCCCAGGCCGCCGACCGTCAGTACCTGATTGCCGACCACCCGCCCCAGGAAGACGCAGAACTGATCGAGCACCGCCGCCGCGACCGGGTCGCCTGCGAGGGCTGCCGTGGTGATTGCAGCCGGCGACTTGAGCTCAGGCTCGATATCGTCCAGCGCACAACTGACCTGATACAACAGCAACAGGCCCGCACCACTGAGGACCACTTCAGCACTGACATGCTCGTGCTCGGCCATCAGACGGGTCCACAGCAGCGCCTCGCGCGCCGTACCAATCGGCAGATCGACATGCCCGCCCTCGCCCGGCAAGGCCATCCAGCGGGTTTCGCTTTCCTTGATCAGGGTACCCACACCCAGCCCGGTACCAGGCCCGACAACGGCGCGCGGACGATCCGGCTTGCCGATCCCGTGACAGACCGTCAGGTACTCATCGTCCTTGAGCCGGGTCATGCCCAGCGCCATGGCGGTGAAGTCGTTGATCAGCAACAGGTGGTCGACTTTCAGGTCGGCGCAGAACTGCTTACGGCTCAATTCCCAATGACTGTTGGTGAACTGGAACAGGTCGCCATCCACCGGCCCGGCCACTGCCAGGCAGACGTAGCCGATGTCGCCGCGCTGCAACTCCAGGTCCTGGAGGTAGACCTCAATGGCTTTCTCCGGCCCGACATAGTCGATGGTCGGGAATACCCGGACAGAATGCAGTGTGTCGTCTTCCCAGATGGCAAAACGTGCATTGGTACCGCCTATATCACCGACCAGGGCCAACTTCACTTAAGCGTCTCCAGACTAGAGGTAAAGGCGCTGGCGCCCTGCTCTGCGGAGCTGAAGGCCATGCGCATGAATCCAAACAGTTCCCGACCGCAACCGACACTGTTGTCGATCTGGCAAGTGGCAGGTTCTCTGGCGGTCAATTCTGACGCCTCGACCAGAACTTGCAACGTCCCTTTCACGCCATCGACGCGAATCACGTCACCATTTCGCACAAGTGCCAAAGGGCCACCAACAAAGGCTTCCGGGCAGACGTGAATGGCGGCCGGGATCTTGCCCGAAGCACCGGACATCCGTCCATCGGTGACCAACGCGACCTTGAAACCGCGATCCTGCAACACACCGAGAAACGGCGTCATCTTGTGCAGTTCAGGCATACCGTTGCAGCGCGGCCCCTGAAAACGCATGACCGCGACAAAATCGCGTTCCAGCTCGCCTGCCTTGAATGCGTCGGCGAGTTCCTGTTGATCCTGGAACACCCTGGCCGGGGCTTCGACGATCTGATGCTCAAGCGCCACGGCAGACACTTTCATCACGCCACGGCCCAGGTTGCCTTCCATGACCCGCAGGCCGCCTTCCGCAGAGAACGGACGGGACACAGGGCGCAGGATGTTCTCGTCCAGGCTTTCCAGCGGACCTTCGCGCCACACCAGTTTGCCGTCTTCGAGGAACGGCTCTTTGGTGTAGCGGCTCAGCCCATAGCCGGCCACGGTGTTGACGTTTTCATGCAGAAGACCGGCCGCCAGCAGTTCGCGGATCAGAAACGACATGCCGCCCGCTGCCTGGAAATGGTTGATGTCGGCCTTGCCGTTCGGGTAGACATGGCTGAGGGTCGGCACCACTTCCGACAGATCGGCCATGTCCTGCCAGGTCAGTTTGATACCAGCAGCCATGGCGATGGCAGGCATATGCAAGGTGTGGTTGGTCGAACCGCCCGTGGCGTGCAGGGCAACGATGGAGTTGACCAGCGAACGCTCGTCGACGATTTCGCCGATCGGCATGAAACTGCCGCTCTGCATGGTCAGGCGCGTCACCTGATGTGCAGCCTCGGCGGTCAGCGCATCACGCAGCGGGGTGTATGGGTTGACGAACGAGGCGCCGGGCAAATGCATGCCCATCACTTCCATCACCAACTGGTTGGTGTTGGCAGTGCCATAGAACGTGCAGGTGCCAGGGCCGTGATAGGACTTCATCTCCGAGTCCAGCAACTCTTCACGGGTCGCCTTGCCTTCGGCATAGCGTTGGCGTACGTCGGCTTTTTCCTTGTTGGAAATGCCGGACACCATCGGGCCGCCCGGTACGAACACCGTAGGCAGGTGACCGAAGCGCAACGCGCCCATCATCAGACCCGGCACAATCTTGTCGCAGATACCCAGCATCAGCGCGCCGTCGAACATGTTGTGCGACAGCGCAACCGCCGTGGACATCGCAATCACTTCGCGGCTGGCAATCGCCAGTTCCATACCCGCCTCACCCTGCGTCACGCCATCGCACATGGCCGGGACACCACCGGCAAACTGACCGACCGAACCAATGTCACGTAAAGCCTGTTTGATCAGAGCAGGGAAGTGTTCGTAAGGCTGATGCGCCGAGAGCATTTCGTTGTAGGAGGACACGATGGCAATGTTGGCGGCGTTCATCATCCGCAGGTTTTGCTTGTCTTCCGGGCCGCAGGCGGCAACGCCGTGAGCGAAGTTGGCACATTGGAGTTTGCCGCGCATCGGGCCATCGCTCGCTGCGCCGCGAATCAATTGGAGATAGCGCTGACGGGTATCGCGACTGCGAGCGATCAGACGCTCGGTTACCTCAAGAATGCGGGGATGCATGTGATGAACTCCAGGCTAACGTCTATGGTCACCCGTAAAGACGGTTCCGATGATCGGGGCCGGATGCTGTGGCGCAAGGGCCTGATTTCGATCAATGGTGCATGCCTTTCAGGCTTGTAATTGTAGATAAAACAAAATACTGCCACTAAAAAGGCTTGTTTTCTATTTTTATGAGAATAATCTTGTAATTCCAACAACAAATTCATGAAGGACGGCTGTATGACTCTTCGTATCGCAATCAACGGTTTTGGCCGCATCGGCCGCAACGTCCTACGCGCACTCTATACCCAAGGTTACCGGCAGGACCTGCAGGTCGTCGCCATCAACGATTTGGGCGATAGCGAAATGAACGCTCACCTCTTGCGCTTCGACACTGTACACGGCCCGTTCAGCGGCACAGTCGAATGCGACAAGGAAAGCCTGACGGTCAACGGCGACCGTATCTCCGTGAGCGCCATCCGCAACCCTGCAGAGCTGCCATGGAAGTCGCAGAATATCGATGTGGTGTTTGAATGCACCGGCCTGTTCACCAGCCGTGATAAAGCGTCCGCCCACCTGACTGCCGGCGCACGCAAAGTCATCATCTCCGCTCCGGCCAGTGGCGCAGATGCGACCATCGTCTACGGTGTGAACCACGACACGCTGCGTCAGTCGCACCAGATCATCTCCAGCGCTTCTTGCACCACCAACTGCCTGGCGCCGGTTGCCCAGGTGCTGCACCGTGAACTGGGTATCGAAAGCGGCCTGATGACCACCATTCACGCCTACACCAACGACCAGAATCTGATTGACGTCTACCACACCGACCCGTACCGCGCGCGTTCGGCCACCCAGTCGATGATCCCGAGCAAGACCGGTGCTGCCGAAGCGGTCGGCCTGGTGCTGCCTGAACTGGCTGGCAAGCTGACCGGCATGGCCGTACGGGTTCCCGTGATCAACGTGTCGCTGGTGGACCTGACCGTCACCCTGAAACGCGAAACCACCGCCGAAGAAGTCAACGCGCTGATGAAAGAAGCCAGTCAGCACTCCAAGGTACTGGGCTACAACACCCTGCCGCTGGTCTCCCACGACTTCAACCACAACCCGCTGTCGTCGATCTTCGACGCCAACCACACCAAAGTGAGCGGCAAGCTGCTCAAGGTGCTGTCCTGGTACGACAATGAGTGGGCGTTCTCCAACCGCATGCTGGACAACTGCCTGGCACTGCACAACGCCGAGTAATGCATCCCGGCCCGGTCGTGCCGATGCTCTGCGTCGGCGCGCTCACTCGGCGCCGGACACACAAAATAAACAAGGCCCACTTGACCAACGACGCAGATGATAAGCATTATCATTTGATTCAATCGCTGGTCGAGCCCGTCTGTGTCGCAGTCTCACTTCAACAATGTCTTTATCGCCCGCCGCGATGTGCTGTTGCGCACGTTGCAGCGCATGGTGGGCAACCGTAGCGCTGCCGAGGATCTGCTTCAGGAAACCTGGCTGCGTGTCAGTCGGGCGCTGAACGAACGCCCCATCGATCATCTTGAGCCCTTCGTCTTCCAGACCGCGCGTAACCTGGCGCTGGACCATCTGCGTGCCCGGCGCATTCGGGGGCGTACGCTGATCGAAGACGTTCCGCCCGCCCAGCTGGAAAGCGTCGTGGCTCAACTGAGCGCGCCGGAAGATGCCGCTCACGCCAAACGCCTGATCGACAGCCTGAGCGCGAGTCTCAGCACCTTGACCCCGCGCCAGCAGTCGATCTTCACCCTCAGCCGGCTCAACGGGCAGAGTTATCTGCAAATCGCCGAACAGTTGAATGTCTCGGCCAGCACCGTACAAAAAGAACTGAAACTGATCATGGCGATCTGTGTAGGCGTCGTCTCAAGGCTTGACCCGCCCTGAGTGCTGTCGCAGGCTGCCAATCCGTCGCCCCGACCGATACCGATTCAGGACCGCTGAGGAACACCGTGCCCCCAGAAACACCGGCGCAAGACGTGCTGAGCAACCGCGCAATGGATCAGGCCTTGACCTGGCTGATTGAGCTGGAAGGCACTGACGCGCGACAAAACATGCTCTTTCAGGAATGGCTCAGCGCCGATCCTGAACACGCGCGTGCGTTCGACAAAGCCCAGGCAATCTGGAATGGCGCAACCGTGCAACAGGCTGCCGCGCAACTCGACGTACCCTGCAAGCGGACACCCTGGCAGCGCGCTCGTGCGCACTGGAAACCCTTGGCCACGGCAGCGGTTGTACTGCTCACGGTGCTGAATTTCAGCAACCTGCCGCTACGCCTGCAGGCCGATCACTTGACCGTGGTCGGCGAGCGTCAGCGTCTGGAGCTGGCCGATGGGTCGCAGGTGTTGCTCAATACCGACTCGGCGTTCTCCAGCCAGATTGGTGACACGCAGCGTTCGGCGCGCCTTTACCAGGGCGAAGCGTACTTCAACGTGCCCGCCCGCCCCGGCCTGCCGATGGAAATCGAGGCCGGTCCCGTGCGCATGCGGGCCGACAGCACTGACTTTTCCGTGCGCTATCTGGACGGCGTTGCCCAGGTGCAGGTCCAGCGGGGCGCGGTAAACGTGCAGGCCATTCGCGGCGACTCAAGCGTCAACCTCGGTGCCGGGGAAAGCGTACGCATAGGACCTGGTGGCTTTGGCAGTCGAGAAAAACTCGACGCCAATCGCGATCTGGCCTGGGTACAAGGCCGCCTTGTTTTCGATAACTGCCCGCTGAACGAAGTGCTGGCCGAATTGCGTCGCTACTACCCGGGCTGGATCATCAACACCAATGCACAGCGAGGCCATGTGGCGGTGACCGGCAACTATCGTCTGGATAATCCGCTGGACGTGGTCCGCTCGCTGGCACACATCACCTCCGGCAGCGTGCACGAGATGCCTGCGCTGGTGATCATCAACTGACTGAACCTTTTTTTACTCGATAGCTGCTGGTCGTTCGTCTAGTCATTGCCAATGCAAATTATTCTCATATGAGAAGCGTGCGCAACACTAGAACGAGAACCCACAGGGAGCGTTATCGATGTCGTCCACCCCCACGCCCATTGCTCATCACCGAGCACGGTTTACCCTCTCTCTTTTGACGCTTGCAGTGCTCAGCGCCGGCTTGCCGATCACGTCAGCAAGCGCTGCCAGCGAGAATGCGAACCCCACTCGCGCCGCAGGCACCTACGCGTTTTCGATTGAACGACAGCCGCTGGTCTCGGCGCTGAACGCGTTCAGCCGTGTGACAGGCTGGCAGGTGGGCGTGTCCTCGGACCTCACACAAAACGTGACGTCATCGGGTGCCAACGGCAACCTGACACCCGCCAGAGCACTGGACGCTCTGCTGGCGGGCAGTCAGTTGAGCTACCGCTCACTGGGCAACAACACTGTGGTGCTGGAAAAACGCATCGCGGGCGTGATGGCGCTTGGGCAGATCACCGTCAGTGCCACCCGTCAGGCGCAGGATGTGGCCACCGTTCCCAGCACCGTCAGCGTGCATTCACGCGAAGAACTGGACCACCAGAACGTCAACACCCTTCGCGATCTGGTGCGCAATGAGCCGGGTGTGTCGGTCGGCGGAGCAGGCCAGCGGGCCGGCACCACGGGTTACAACATACGCGGCATCGACGGCGACCGAATTCTGACCCAGGTCGACGGCGTCGAAGTGCCCGACAGTTTCTTCACCGGCCCTTACGCACAGACCCACCGCAACTACGTCGATCCCGAGATCGTCAAGCGCGTGGAAATCCTGCGTGGTCCGGCCTCGGCGCTGTATGGCAGCAGCGCCATCGGCGGCGTGGTGAGTTATTACACACTGGACCCGGACGACATCATCAAGCCCGGCAAGGACGTCGGTGCCCGCCTGAAAACCGGCTACAGCTCGGCCGATGAGAGCTGGCTGAATTCCGCCACGCTGGCCGCACGTCAAGGTGATGTCGACGCTCTGCTGCACCTCAGCCAGCGCAACGGCCATGAAACCGAATCCTACGGCAGCACGGGCGGTACCGGCCTGAACCGCACGGAGGCCAATCCGCAAGACGCGCGCACCACCAACGTCCTGGCCAAGCTGGGATGGAACTACGGCGACGGCTCGCGTCTGGGCCTGACCTACGAAAAGTACAAGGACGATCGCGACACAAACCTGAAAAGCGCCGTCGGCGGGCCGTTCAACCTGGGCTCCGGGCTGGGCATGTATCAGTCGCGTGAAGGGAACGACACCATCACCCGTGAACGTTTCGGCGTTGAAAACAGTTTCGCCCTCGACAGCCTGCTGGTCGACAACGTCAAGTGGAGCCTGAACTACCAGACCGCCAAGACCGACCAGACCACGCAGGAGCGCTACTTCCCGTTCTCCCGTGACGTGAACCGCTCTCGCGAGACGGTGTATCAGGAGAAGCAGTGGATCTTCGATGCGCAGCTCGACAAGGCGTTTTCCATTGCCAGCACCGAACACGTGCTGACCTACGGCACGACCCTCAAGCAGCAGAAGGTCACCGGGCTGCGCAGCGGCAGCGCCACCTGCGCGCGGGTATTTGGCTCTTGCCGCGTATTGGGCGCCGACAGCCCAAGCGACCGGCTGGCGGCGACCAGCGACTTCCCGGACCCGACCATCAACAGCTACGCCCTGTTCGCTCAGGATCAGATCAGCTGGAATAACTGGACCTTTCTGCCGGGCGTGCGCTACGACTACACGAAACTCGATCCGAAGATCACGCCTGAGTTTCTCAACTCGGTCAGCCTGACCGATGCCAGCCAGGCCAGTGACGAAAACAAGACCTGGCACCGCGTGTCGCCCAAACTGGGCGTGACCTACGCGTTGACCGACCAGTACACCTGGTACGGCCAGTACGCCGAAGGTTTCCGCACACCATCGGCCAAAGCGCTTTACGGACGCTTCGAAAACCTGAGCGCAGGCTACGTGGTGGAGCCCAACCCAGATCTGGAACCCGAGAAAAGCAAGAGCTATGAAACTGGTCTGCGCGGCCGCTTCGAGTCCGGCTCGTTCGACATCGCGGTGTTCTACAACACGTACCGCGACTTCATCAATGAAGACGCCATCACACCCGGCTACAGCGCGCTGACGTTCCAGTCCAACAACATCAAGCACGCCACCATCAAGGGTGCGGAGTTCAAGGGCCGTTTGAATCTGGACAGCTTCGGCGCTCCGCAAGGTCTGTACAGCCGGGCCTCCGTGGCTTACGCCCACAGCCGCAACAACGACACCGGCGCGCCCATTAACAGCGTCAACCCACTGACCGGCGTGCTGGGCCTGGGTTACGAGCAGGAGCCCTACGGCGGCCTGCTGAGCCTGACGCTGGTCAAACGCAAGAACAGCGTGGATGAAAGCACCTTCCATACCCCGGACGGCACCTCCAGCCAGTTCAAGACACCCGGCTTCGGCATCCTCGACCTGACCGGTTACTACAAGGTGACCGACGATGTGACCGTCAATGCAGGCCTCTACAACCTGACCGACAGGAAGTACTGGTTGTGGGACGACGTACGCGGCTACGACGGTGTCGGTGAAGCAGGCGTAACCGCGCCAGCCAATCTCGAGCGCCTGACACAGCCGGGCCGCAACTTCAGCGTCAACGTGGTGTGGGACATCTGAACCGCGCACCAGCCCCACGCCGCCGAATCCGACGGCGTGTTTTTTTACGCTCATGGGTTTGACCATTCGTCTATTCAACAAACCCTTTTGATCAGCAAGGAAGACCTCAATGACACTCGAACAGATGCGTCCGGCCCTGCGCTCCCAACGCCTCAATCAGATTACCCACGCACCGCACGAACAGCTCGACAAGGCCGTCAAGGCACATGCCCCGTTCGACACCCTGAGCAGCTACGCGCGTTTTGTGGTCGCCCAGTACCTGTTTCAGGCCGAACTGCAGAGTGTGTACAACGACCCGGCGCTGCAGGCGATCATTGCCGACCTGCCTGCGCGCTGCCGGGCGGAGCAGGCCAGGGCTGACCTGGCGGACCTCGGTGTTCAAACGCCCTCGCCGGTTGCCGGTGCCGTGCAGCAGCCGACGCTTGCCCAGGCGCTGGGCTGGCTGTTCGTCTCCGAGGGTTCCAAGCTCGGCGCTGCGTTTCTGATCAAACGTGCCGTGGCGCTGAACCTCAGCGACAGCTTCGGTGCGCGTCACCTGGGTGAACCTGCTGGCGGTCGGGCGGCAGGCTGGAAAACCTTCATCAAGACCCTTGATGAACAGCCCCTCACAGCCGATCAGGAAGCTGAACTGGATCAGGGCGCTGTCGCGGCGTTCGAGCGTTTCAACGTTCTGCTGCAGCACGCTTACGCCGAAGCGCCGATGGCCGAAGTGGCACACGCATGAAAAAGCGCCCGGTGCTGTTAAGCTGGCCGGGCTTTTCGAACCTGCCTGTAGGAAACATGACGTACAAACCGCCCGGCTCCAGACTTTCACGCTTTCTGTTTGGCATCCTCGCCTATGCCAGTCTGGGCATAGGCATTGCCGCGATTTTCATTCCGGGGCTGCCCACCACCGAATTCATCCTGCTGGCCGCCTGGGCGGCAACGCGCAGTTCGCCACGCTTGAATGCCTGGCTGGAAAACCATCGCGTGTTCGGTCCGATCCTCTACAACTGGCGCAACGGCCGACTGGTCACGCGCCGCGCCAAGATCAGCGCCACCGTCAGCATGCTCTTCTGCGCAGTCATGATGCTGAGCCTGCTGACCCATGTCTGGTGGTTATACCTGGCGATTGCCGGCATGGGCCTGGGCAACCTGTGGATCTGGTCAAGGCCTGAGCCGGCCAGGGCCGAGCGTTCGCCGCCACGCTGACGCGTGCGGCTGAACCGCTCTGGTACGAGCGGTGTCCTACAGGGACACTCAATTTAATGGGGCAATCTCCATGTTCGAGCCAGGCCATTTGCACATGACTCATGCGGCGTTCCAGCGATCGGATGTTTCCTACGACATTCACTTGCGGTACGAACTGAGCCAGGACCCCAAGGAAGGAACCGGCATCCACTTTACGATGCAGGGCGAAATCAATGAAAAGACCTTCTCCGAGGTGTTTCGGCTGCCTGGTGACCTGGCCTTCAACTTTGCCCATGACGCCGGGCGCATCGCCATCAGGCACGGCCTGCCCCACAGCGACTCGCTGCCGATTGCCAGGCATCCTGACTACGACCGCATGTTCGAAGACATTCGCAACAAACTCGGCGTAGAGTCCGGCGACCCCGTGAAGCCAGAGCATCTGGAGTAACCGGATCCTGCCTGCCGATCGATGAGAGTGATGCTGCTCTTGTCGAACCGCGACTAATAAGCTGAATAAACACGGTTTGTGGGAGCGAGCCCGCTCGCGAAAGGGCCGGCTCATCCCACAGCGATGTCGTGCTTGAACCCGAGCCTTCGCGAGCAAGCTCGCTCCTACGGCTAGTCTGCTTGCTGCCAGACAGCGCCGCTTCAAAAGGGCGCTGCACACCTCCGTACGACAACACGCTGAATTTCACCAAACCCCGCGCCACAAGGCATACTTGCCACCCTCCCGTGCCCGGACCAGCACCGCCCCATGCGTATCCACGTTTGCTTCATCGACCGCGTTGGTATCACCCAGGAAGTACTGGCGATTCTGGGTGGGCGCAATCTGAATCTGGACGCCGTGGAAATGGTGCCGCCCAACGTCTACATCGACGCACCCACCCTTAGCCATCAGATGCTCGAAGAGCTCAAGGATGCGTTGTTTCGCGTGCGAGGCGTGGAAGCGATCACGGTGGTGGATATCCTGCCCGGTCAGCGTCGTCACTTGCAGCTCGATGCCCTGCTGGCGGCAATGACCGATCCGGTACTGGCGCTCGACAGCGGCGGGCATGTGCTGCTGGCGAACCCTGCCTTGATCGCGCTGATCGGCCGCGAACCTGCAGGCGAGCCGATTGGCGAACTGTTTGCCGACCCTGCACTGCAGGCCGCGCTGCTGGAAAACGGCTTTCGTCTGCCCTTGCGTGAAATCACCCTCAATGGCGAGGCCTTGCTGCTTGATGCCACGCCGATCACCGAGGCCGGCGCGCTGATCACGTTGTACCTGCCCAGCCGGATCGGCGAACGCTTATCCGCCCTGCACCATGATCACGCCGAAGGCTTCGATGCACTGCTAGGTGAGTCTGCTGCCATCCGCACGCTCAAGGCCCGCGCGCAGCGGATTGCCGCCCTGGACGCGCCACTGCTGATTCAGGGCGAAACCGGCACCGGCAAGGAGCTGGTGGCCCGCGCCTGTCACGCCAGCAGCGCACGACACGGCGAACCCTTTCTGGCACTCAACTGCGCGGCGCTGCCGGAGAACCTGGCCGAAAGCGAACTGTTCGGCTATGCCCCGGGGGCTTTCACTGGCGCTCAGCGTGGCGGCAAGCCGGGCCTGATGGAACTGGCCAACCAGGGCACCGTGTTTCTCGACGAGATCGGCGAGATGTCGCCGTATCTGCAGGCCAAGTTGCTGCGTTTTCTCAACGATGGCAGCTTTCGGCGGGTGGGTGGCGACCGCGAGGTCAAGGTCAACGTGCGTATTCTCAGCGCCACACACCGCGATCTGGAAAAAATGGTCAGCGAAGGCACGTTCCGCGAAGACCTGTTCTATCGCCTCAACGTCCTCAACCTGGAAGTGCCGCCCTTGCGCGAGCGGGGCCAGGACATTCTGCTGCTGGCGCGCTATTTCATGGAACAGGCCTGCGCGCAGATTCAGCGCCCGGTCTGTCGCCTGGCGCCCGGCACCTACCCGGCCCTGCTGGGCAATCGCTGGCCCGGCAACGTTCGGCAATTGCAGAACGTGATTTTCCGCGCCGCCGCCATCAGTGAAAGCGCGCTGGTCGACATCGGCGATCTGGACATCGCGGGCACCGCCATCGCAGGCCAGAGTGCCGTCGAAGTCGACAGCCTCGAACACGCCGTGGAATCTTTTGAAAAGGATCTGCTGGAAAAGCTATACGCCGACTATCCTTCCACCCGACAGCTGGCCACTCGCCTGCACACCTCGCATACCGCGATTGCCCAGCGACTGCGTAAATACGGCATTCCCGGCAAGCGTTAACGCTGTCAGCGCGTCAGGTAAAAAAACTTTCACGATGCGGCATTTAATCTCCGTCGGTCGGCAAGCGTTCTGTTAAGGTCCAAGAACCCCTTGTCATCCATCTAAACGGATGTACGCGCGTACTAAAAAGTACAGAACGCAGGCAGGTTCACGAAGTCACGGGAGCAATGATGCAGACCCCGCCAGTAGACCGCCCGCCCATAGACCCGCCGTCTCGCACCGAGAACATCGTCGAGTCACAACGACAGAAAACCCTGCTCAAGACCGGCGCGCTTCAGGACGCGATTTTCAACAGCGCCTACTTCTCCAGCATCGCCACGGATGAGCACGGCGTCATCCAGATCTTTAACGTCGGTGCAGAGCGCATGCTCGGCTATCAGTCAGAAGACGTGGTCGACAAGATCACGCCTGCCGACATTTCCGACCCCGCCGAGCTGATCACCCGCGCATCCGCCCTGAGCCATGAGCTCAACACCCCCATCAATCCCGGTTTCGAAGCCTTGGTGTTCAAGGCCTCTCGCGGCATTGAGGACATTTACGAACTGACCTACATCCGCAAGGACGGCAGTCGCCTGTCGGCCATGGTCTCGGTCACCTCGTTGCGTGACAGCAGCGAGACCATCATTGGCTATCTGCTGATCGGCACCGACAACACGGCGCGCAAACAGGAAGAAGAAAACCAGGCCATGCTGGACCAGCGTCTTCGCGATCAGCACTTTTATACCCGCTCACTGATCGAGTCGAACATCGATGCACTGATGATGACGGACCCGCAAGGCATCATTTCCGACGTCAACAAGCAGATGATGGCGCTGACCGGGCGAACCCGGGACGAACTGATCGGCGCGCCCTGCAAGAACTTTTTCACCGATCCGGCCAGCGCAGAAGCGGCCATCAAGCGGGTGCTCAGCGAACACACCGTCAGCGACTACGAACTCACCGTGCGCGCCTACGACGGCACCGAAACCGTGGTGTCCTATAACGCCGCGACCTTCCATGACCGCGACCGCAAGCTCAAGGGCGTATTTGCCGCCGCCCGTGATGTCACTGAACGCAAGCGCTTCGAACGCACGCTGGAAGAGAAAAACATCGAGCTGGAACATGCCAGCCACATGAAGTCCGAATTCCTCGCCACCATGTCGCATGAGCTGCGCACGCCGCTCAACGCCGTCATCGGTTTTTCCGAGGCGCTGAGGGACGGTATGGTCGGCGAAATGACCGACACGCAGCGCAGGTACATCGGCGACATTTACAACAGCGGCCAACACCTGCTGTCGTTGATCAACGACATCCTCGACCTGTCCAAGGTCGAGGCCGGCATGATGGAACTGGAGCTGGAGTCGGTCGAACTGGCTGAACTGCTAAGTAACAGCCTGCTGATCGTGCGCGAACAGGCTGCACTGCAGAGCATTCAACTGAAGCTTGAAAGCGAAGCCGATTTCGGAATGCTGGAGCTGGACCGACGCAAGACCAAACAGATCGTCTATAACCTGCTGGCCAACGCCGTGAAGTTCAGCGCGCCCGGCGGTTGGGTCACGCTGGCCGTGCGCCAGGTGCCGCGCTCACTGGCGGGCAGCATCGAGGGCGACTGGCCCACCTACGGATTCGAGCTGGCCCCAGGCACGCACGAGCAGTTTCTGGAACTGAGCGTCAGCGACACCGGCATCGGTATCGCACAGAGCGACATGAACAAGCTGTTCAAGGCGTTCAGCCAGATCGACAGCAGCCTGTCGCGCAAATTCGAAGGCACCGGGCTTGGCTTGGCAATGGTCAAGCAATTGGTCGAATTGCACGGCGGCAGTGTCGCGGTCGCAAGCGTCAAAGACCTGGGCGCGCGTTTCGTGGTCTGGCTGCCCATTCGGCCTCATCTATCTGTGGAGGCGCAATGGCCCAAATCCTGATCATTGAAGACAACCCGGCCAATATGCGTCTGGCAGAACTGCTGCTGACCAGCGCCGGGCACGCCGTCATCGCTGCAGTCGATGCCGAGACCGGCCTGAAGCTTGCGCGCGAGCATCAACCGCATCTGATCCTTATGGACATTCAATTGCCCGACATGGACGGCCTGCAGGCCACGGCCCTGCTCAAGGCCCAGGCCAGCACTGCGAGCATTCCGGTCATCGCCCTCACGGCCATGGCCATGAAGGAAGACGAAGAAAAAATCCGACTGGCCGGCTGCGACGCCTACATCATCAAACCCCTGAGCTACAAAGAGCTGTACCGCGTCATCGACACCCTGCTGGAAAAGACCTCACCTGAACGGCAATCCCCCGAGTGCTCGCCATGACCGAAACAGCCGCAACGATTTTGATCGTCGATGACGACGTTCATGTACGCGATCTGCTGGAGGTGCTCCTGCAGAATCAGCATTATCAGACTCAGACGGCGGAGTCCGGTGAGCAAGCGCTGGAGATGATCGCCAGGCATGCGCCCGACCTGATCCTGCTGGACATCATGATGCCGGGCATGGACGGCTATGAGGTGGCCAGTCATCTCAAGTCGGGGAAGACCACCTCCAATATCCCCATCATCATGCTCTCGGCACTCGACGAGCGAAGCGCGCGTATCTCCGGGCTGGAGGCGGGTGCCGAAGAGTACCTCAACAAACCGGTGGACAGCGCCGAGCTGTGGCTGCGCGTGCGCAACCTGCTGCGCCTCAAGGCGTTCGGCGATTACATGAAAGGCCACAACCTGATTCTTGAGGAGCAACTGCAACAGCGCACCATCGACCTGGAGCGCTTCCGCTCGGTGATGGACGCCTCGGACGACGCGATTATCCTGATCAACCGCAACACCATGAGCCTGATCGAATTCAACCGCCGTGCCTGCCAGTTGCTCGGCTATACCGCCGACGAACTGTTGAACAAGACACCTGCGGATCTGGGCGAAAGCTCCATGGAACAGCTGGAAGTGGTCTATGACCAGATCATTGCCGGCAAAGGTCCAAGCGAGCCTCTGGAAACCATGATCCGTGACAAAAACGGTCGTGATGTGTCGGTGGAGATCCATCGCCAAGCCTACCAGGCGGGCGATGACTGGATCATCGTCGGCATCGTCCACGACATTACCCGTCGCAAGGAGTCCGATCAGCGCTTGTTGAAGATGGCTCATTACGACAGCCTGACCGGACTGCCCAACCGCGACCTGTTTTTCACCAGCCTGCAGATGGGCCTGACCCAGGCAGCGGTCAGCCGCTGGAAGCTCGCGGTGATGACCGTCAACCTGGACGGGTTCAAGAACATCAACGAGACCTGGGGCCATGTACTCGGCGATCAGACCTTGCTCGAAGTCAGCCGACGCCTGGCCAGGTGCCTGAATGCCAGTGACACGCTCGGCCGGGTGGACGGCGATGAATTTGCGCTGATTCTGATGATCCGCGAAGGTCAGACTGACACTCACCAGATTCTGGAACGCATCCGTACAACCTTGCGCACGCCGTTTCAGATCGAAGACCAGCGCATTGTCATGACCGCGAGCATCGGGGTTGCACTGTTCCCGGAAGATGGCGAAGACGCGCGCGAACTGGTGCGCCACGCCTATACCGCCATGAACAATGCGAAGAAGAAAGGTGTGGATGGCTACCGGTTCTATACCGCGCAAATGAACACCGAGGTATCGGAGCGCCTGGACCTGGAAATTGCCCTGCGAGAAGCCGTGCATCAGCATACCTTCGAGATTGCCTACCAGCCCAAAGTCAACGTAGTGGACGGCAACGTATGCGGGCTGGAAGCCCTGCTGCGCTGGCCACGCCCGGGCCATTCAAACATCTCGCCGGCCGTCTTCGTGCCGGTGCTGGAAAGTCTGGGTCTGATCACCGAGGTCGGAAATTGGGTAATCGACAGTGTCTGTGCGCAGATCGCCCAGTGGCAACGTTCGGGGCTGGGGTCTTTTCAGGTCGCGGTCAATGTGTCCGGCCAGCAGATCGCTGGCAGTGGCCTGATTGCCGACATCAGTGGCGCTCTGGAGCGGCATCAGGTTGACCCGCAATGGCTGGAAGTGGAGCTGACGGAAAGCTCGCTGATGGAGAACACCTCGCACACCATCGCCACCCTGCAGACTCTCAAGACCCTGGGCGTCAAGATTTCCATCGACGACTTTGGAACCGGCTATTCAAGTCTGGCGTATCTGCGCAGATTCCCTATCGACAAGCTTAAGATCGACATTGCCTTCATTCGCGAAGTCACCAGTAACCCGCAGGACGCCGCTATCGCCCGGGCAATCATTGAGCTGGCACACAGCCTTGGCTTGAAGGTCATCGCAGAAGGTGTCGAAACGCCTGAGCAGCTGGCGTTTCTGACTGAAAACCGCTGCGATCAGGTTCAGGGGTATCTGGTCAGCCGGCCGTTGCCGCTTGCCGAACTGGAAGCGTACCTGCAAACGCAGGCCCATTGACCGCAACGACCGCGAGTGCTGCGATCAAGTCCTGTTGAAAAGCACAGACAGCTGCGCAGCATGTAACGATTTCACTCCAGTGGAACGATTACGTTCCACGCCAGGCTGACGCTGTGTCATCAAGGCTTTGATCGAGCAGGTTTTTTCAGGAAGGCTACAACTGTAGCGATTTCGCTACAGCTGCACATTCAAGCACGCACAGATTAATAAGTAACCCTTTGATTTAAATAGAAAATTACAAATTGGCAGTGAAATTGCTTTGCTTCAGGAATAACGCCGCGCCCTGCGCGAGATTCAGTCCCGAGGAGTTTTTATGAGCGAGTTGCGCTTCACTGTCGATCACGAATGGCTGCGCGCCGAAGCCGATGGCAGTGTCACCGTTGGCATCACACCCTATGCGCAGGAATCGCTGGGGGATGTGGTGTTCGTTCAGCTCCCTGAATTGCAGGTCTACACTCAGCACGCCGAAGTGTCGGTGGTCGAATCGGTCAAGGCCGCCAGCAGCATCAACATGCCGCTGGACGGTGAAGTGGTCGACGTCAACACGGCCCTCGACGCCACCCCGGAACTGGTCAACGAAGACGCCCTGGGCGCAGGCTGGTTCTTTCGCTTCATCCCGCAAGATGCCAACGCCATCCACGGCCTGCTGGATCAGGACGCCTACGACCGCCTGATCAAAGCCAACGCCGAAGCCTGAGGAGCGAGCCATGACTGACCGTATCGAACTGAGCACCGCCAACGAATTCATCGCCCGTCACATCGGCCCGCGCGCCGACGACGAGCAGGCCATGCTGCAAACCCTGGGTTTTGACTCCATCGACGCGCTGAGCGAAAGCGTGATCCCGGAAAGCATCAAGGGCACCAGCGTGCTGAACCTGCCGGCCGGGCAAAGCGAGGCCGACGCACTGGCGTCGATCAAGGCTATCGCCAACAAGAACCAGCTGTTCAAGACCTACATCGGTCAGGGTTACTACAACACCCACACCCCCGCACCGATCCTGCGCAACCTGCTGGAAAATCCGGCCTGGTACACGGCCTACACGCCCTATCAGCCGGAAATTTCCCAAGGCCGCCTTGAGTCGCTGCTCAACTTCCAGACCCTGATCAGCGACTTGACCGGCCTGCCGATTGCCAACGCCTCGCTGCTGGACGAAGCCACTGCCGCTGCCGAAGCGATGACCTTCTGCAAACGCCTGAGCAAGAACAAGGACAGCCAGCAATTCTTCGCCTCCAGCCACTGCCATCCGCAAACGCTGGACGTACTGCGCACTCGTGCCGAACCACTGGGCATTACGGTAGTGGTGGCGGATGAGATCGAGCTGGGCGATGTCAGTGACTACTTCGGCGCGCTGCTGCAATACCCGGCCAGCAATGGCGATGTGTTCGACTACCGCGAACTGGTCGAGCGCTTCCACGCCGCCAACGCACTGGTTGCCGTCGCAGCCGACCTGCTGGCCCTGACCCTGCTGACGCCACCGGGCGAGTTCGGTGCGGACGTCGCCATCGGCACCGCACAGCGCTTTGGCGTACCGCTGGGCTTCGGTGGTCCGCATGCGGCGTATTTCTCGACCCGCGATGCGTTCAAGCGCGACATGCCGGGCCGTCTGGTCGGCGTGTCGGTAGACCGCCATGGCAAGCAAGCCTTGCGCCTGGCCATACAGACCCGCGAGCAGCATATCCGCCGCGAGAAGGCCACCAGTAACATCTGCACCGCGCAAGTGCTGCTGGCCAACATTGCCAGCATGTACGCCGTTTATCACGGACCGCGTGGCCTGACGCAGATTGCCAACCGTATTCATCGCCTGACGGCCATTTTCGTCGAGGGCCTGGGCCAGTTGGGCCTGAACATCGAACAACAGCACTTCTTCGACAGTGTCACCGTGCATACAGGCCACAGGACCGCAGCCCTGCACGCGGCTGCCCGTGCCCAGCACATCAACCTGCGTGAAATCGACGATGAACGCCTGGGCCTGTCGTTCGACGAAACCACTTCGCCATCCGCCGTTGAAACCCTGTGGGCGATATTTGCTGCGGACGGTCAGAACACACCTGACTTCGAGGCCCTGTCGGCCAGCGTCCAGTCGCGCCTGCCTGCCGCACTGACGCGTCAATCGGCAATCCTCAGCCACCCGGTGTTCAACCGCTATCACTCCGAAACCGAGCTGATGCGCTACCTGCGCAAGCTGGCCGACAAGGACCTGGCCCTCGACCGCACCATGATCCCGCTGGGTTCATGCACCATGAAGCTCAACGCTGCCAGCGAGATGATCCCGGTCACCTGGGCCGAGTTCGGCAACCTTCACCCGTTCGCCCCGGCCGAGCAAAGCGCGGGTTATCAGCAACTGACCGACGAGCTGGAGGCCATGCTCTGCGCGGCGACCGGCTATGACGCCATTTCGCTGCAACCCAACGCCGGTTCACAAGGCGAATACGCTGGCCTGCTGGCGATTCGTGCCTATCACCAGAGCCGTGGCGATGAACACCGTGACATCTGCCTGATCCCCTCCTCGGCCCACGGCACCAACCCGGCCACCGCCAACATGGCGGGGATGCGCGTGGTGGTGACCGCTTGCGATGCACGCGGCAACGTGGACATCGAAGACCTGCGCGCCAAGGCCCTTCAGCACCGCGACCAGTTGGCGGCACTGATGATCACTTACCCGTCGACCCACGGCGTGTTCGAAGAAGGCATCCGCGAAATCTGCGGCATCGTTCATGACAACGGTGGCCAGGTTTACATCGACGGCGCCAACATGAACGCCATGGTCGGCCTTTGCGCACCGGGCAAGTTCGGCGGCGATGTCTCGCACCTGAACCTGCACAAGACCTTCTGCATCCCGCACGGCGGTGGCGGCCCTGGCGTCGGCCCGATTGGCGTCAAGTCCCACCTTGCACCCTTCATGCCGGGCCATGCCCGCATGGAGCGCAAGGAAGGCGCGGTCTGCGCAGCACCGTTCGGCAGCGCCAGCATTCTGCCAATCACCTGGATGTACATCCGCATGATGGGCGGCGAAGGCCTCAAGCGCGCCTCGCAACTGGCGATTCTCAACGCCAACTACATCTCCCGTCGCCTGGAAGACCACTACCCGGTGCTGTACACCGGCAGTAACGGTCTGGTTGCGCACGAGTGCATCCTGGACCTGCGTCCCATCAAGGACAGCAGCGGCATCAGCGTCGACGACGTGGCCAAGCGTCTGATCGACTTCGGCTTCCATGCCCCGACCATGTCGTTCCCGGTGGCTGGCACCTTGATGATCGAGCCGACCGAAAGCGAATCCCGTGAAGAGCTGGACCGCTTCTGCGACGCCATGATCAAGATCCGTGAAGAGATTCGCGCAGTCGAGAACGGCACGCTGGACAAAGACGATAACCCGCTGAAAAACGCACCGCATACCGCCGCCGAAATCGTCGGGCAGTGGACCCACCCGTACAGCCGCGAACAGGCGGTCTACCCGGTCGCCTCGCTGATCGAAAACAAGTACTGGCCTCCGGTCGGCCGCGTCGACAACGTGTTCGGGGACCGCAATCTGGTCTGCGCCTGCCCGTCCATCGAGAGCTATCAGGAAGCCTGATCACTCCTGCCCTGCGCTGCCCGCACCGACGGGCGGCGCTGCCTGCACGGCCCGACCTATAAGGAATTGAACATGTCCACAGAATCGCTGCTGACCACCCCGCTGCACGCCTTGCACCGTGAACTGGGCGCAAAGATGGTGCCTTTCGCCGGTTACGACATGCCTGTGCAATACCCGGCTGGCGTGATGAAAGAACACTTGCACACCCGCGCTCAGGCCGGTCTTTTTGACGTCTCACACATGGGCCAGATTCGCCTGAGCGGCACCGATGCCGCCAAGGCGCTGGAAACGCTGGTGCCGGTCGACATCATCGACCTTGCGGTCGGCATGCAGCGTTACGCCATGTTCACCAACGAAACCGGCGGCATTCTCGATGACCTGATGGTCGCCAACCTGGGCAACGATCAGTTGATGCTGGTGGTCAATGCCGCCTGCAAGGACCAGGACCTCGCACACCTGTGCAAGCATCTGGCAGGCCACTGCAAGATCGAGCCGCTGTTCGAAGAACGTGCACTGCTGGCCTTGCAAGGCCCCGCCGCCGTGACCGTACTGGCGCGTCTTGCGCCTGAAGTCGCCAACATGACCTTCATGCAATTCAAAAGCGTCACGTTGATGGGCGTGGCGTGCTACGTCAGCCGCTCGGGCTACACCGGCGAAGACGGCTATGAAATTTCGGTGCCGTCGGACAAGGCCGAAGCGCTTGCACGTCGCCTGCTGGAAGAGCCGGAAGTCGCGCCCATCGGCCTGGGTGCCCGCGACTCGCTGCGCCTGGAAGCCGGTCTGTGCCTGTACGGTCACGACATGGACACCGACACATCCCCGATTCAGGCCAGCCTGCTGTGGGCCATCTCCAAGGTCCGTCGTGCCGACGGCGCGCGCGCTGGCGGTTTTCCGGGCGCGGAGCAGATCTTTGCTCAGCAGCAGTCGGGCGTGGACAAGAAACGCGTAGGCCTGTTACCGCAGGAGCGCACGCCCGTGCGTGAAGGCACGCAAATCGTCGATGCCGACGACAACGCAATCGGCACGGTGTGCAGCGGTGGGTTCGGTCCGAGCCTGGGCGGCCCGCTGGCAATGGGCTACCTGGACAGCCGATTCACGGCACTGGATACGCCAGTGTGGGCGATGGTGCGCGGCAAGAAAATCCCGATGCGGGTGACAAAAATGCCTTTCGTGGCGCAACGTTACTTCCGTGGCTGAACAGACACGTCAAAAAAGCATCAAGGATAAGTGATCATCCAGCGCTGTTCTTTTCCTGCTTTCCAAGGGAAAGAACAGCCTTCTGGAAGGACCGAAACTGCACCGTCCAAGTGCAGAAAAATGCTGAAAAACATTCACTGCCCCGATACAGGGAAATGTCCTTACAAACGCCTCAACCCCCCGCAAACAGGGTGTTCAGCAGGGGCTTGTTTTTGTAACGAGACTTGGCGTAGAGTTTCTGAACTGTGTTTGCATAGGTCGCTGAATCGGGACCTGGGCAGTAGCTCTAGGTTTGCTACATCCCGCTCTACGTTTCTTACTTCCTGCAACCAGCCCCAGTACTCTTTCATGTGAAAGGGACTGTCATCAATTCAAGCGTCAAGGAAATAAGAACATGTCTACACGTCAGAGCGGCACCGTCAAGTGGTTCAACGACGAGAAGGGTTTTGGTTTTATCACCCCAGAAAGCGGTCCGGATCTGTTCGTGCACTTCCGCGCGATTCAGGGCAACGGCTTCAAGAGCCTGAAAGAAGGCCAGAAAGTCACCTTCATCGCCGTACAAGGTCAGAAAGGCATGCAGGCTGACGAAGTTCAAGCCGAAGCCTGAGTAAAACCCCAAAGCCTCTGGTAGCCATACCAGGGGCTTTTTTGCAGGTGCACCGCGACACCCATCGTGATCGAGAGCCCTACAATGCCCCGACACGTGCTAAAACCACAGGGCGATTTCCCGCCCGCCAGCCTCCCCCGCCGCCTGGCCGCCATCAGTTACGACGCCCTGCTATGCCTCGCCATACAGCTGGTCACAGCCTTCCTCTACAAACTGGTGCAAATGGTCTTTATCGGCGAAGCGCGCCTGCGTCAGCTGTCCGAATCGGGCGCACTTGATGGCGACCCGCTGCTCTCGTCCATTCTGCTGCTGGTGACCTTTGCGTTTTTCGCCACGTTCTGGACCCGTGCCGGCCAGACGCTGGGCATGCAAGTCTGGGGTATCCGCGTTCAGAATGCCGACGGCACTGCGATTACACTCACCCAGGCACTGCTCAGGTTTGTGGTCGCTATCGCGTCATGGCTGTGCGTCGGGCTTGGGTTCATCTGGAGCCTGTTCGACGGCCAGCGTCGTACCTGGCACGACCGCTATTCTGATACCCGACTGGTGCGTGTCACCCGCCCCACCTGAGACAGGCAGAAAAAACCCTCACCCATGAAAAAGCCGACATCGCTGTCGGCTTTTTCAGATCTGCACCTGACTATCCCGCCCGGCGCAGCAACCACAGACCGGCCAAGGCACAGAACGAGGCAGGCACCAGCACCGCCAGCAGCGGCGGGAAGCCGAATACCAGACTCGATGGACCCAACAGGTCCTGCACGATGCGGAACGTGAAGCCCACCAATACGCCCGTGAACACACGCTGACCGAGCGTGACAGAGCGTAGCGGGCCGAAGATGAACGAGATCGCCATCAGCACCAGTGCCACCGTCACCAGCGGCTGCAGCACCTTGGTCCAGAACGCCAGCCAGTAGCGGCCATTGCTCAGCCCCTGATCAGCCAGGTAGTGGGAATAGCTCCACAATCCGCTGATCGACAACGACTCGGGCGGCATGACCACTGTGCTCAGCAATTGCGGGCTCAGCGAAACGTCCCAGCGCTCGACCGGCGTATTGATGACCTCGGTGCTGCCATCACGGAAATAGGTCGTGGCGACGTCGCTCAGCTCCCAATAGTCCGTCTTGAAATTGGCCTGACGGGCGAAGCTGGACGTCAGCATGTGGCGCTGTTCGTCGAAGCGGTAGCGCGTCACACCGTACATCAGCCCGTTGGGCTGAACGGTGTTGATGTGAATGAACTCATCGCCCTGACGATGCCACAGACCATGCTTGGCGCTCTGCGCATCGCCAGTGCCCTGGGCCAGAGAACGATTGGCCTGGGCCTGATTCTCGGCATAAGGCGCCACGTACTCACCCACCAGCACACCTGCGACCATCAGGAACAGCATCGGCTTCATCACGGCCCACACGATGCGACCGATGGAAACACCCGCCGCGCGCATGATGGTCAGCTCGCTGCTGCTGGCCAGGCTGCCGAGGCCGATCAGGCAGCCGATCAGCGCCGCCATCGGCAACATGTCGTAGACCCGGCGCGGGGCAGTCATCAGAACGAAACTGCTGGCATCCCACAACGTGTAACTGTCGGAGATGTCGCCCATCTCGTCGATGAAGGCAAACAGCGAAGCCAGACCCAGGATGATCCCCAGCACGGCGAGGATCGCCATGAAGACGCTTTTACCGATATACCGATCGAGCTTAACCACGAGCCACCTCCGCAACGCTACGGCGACTCGCCATTTTCAGCCGCAAGGGCTCCCAGTAGAACAATCCAAGACCGATCAGCAGGAACAGCCCGTGGACCCACCACATGCCCAGCGCCAGCGGCAGCTTGCCTTTCTCCAGCGCGCCGCGCACGGCAATCAGGATGGTCAGGTAAGACATGTACAGCAGAATGGCCGGCAGCAGTTTCAGGTAACGACCCTGGCGTGGATTGACCCGCGCCAGCGGTACCGCCATAAGAGTCACGATGAACACCAGGATCGGCAGCGAGATGCGCCACTGCAATTCAGCCACGTAACGGGGTGTGTTATTGCCGAACAGCTCGGTGCTCGGGATGGCTTCGCGGTCAGTGATTTCGTCGCTGATTTCCGGTTTGGGCAGCATCGCGCCATAGGTGTCGTACTTGATCACGCGATAGTCGGCCTGGCCCGGATTACCGTCGTAGCGGTAGCCGTTTTCCAGGATCAGGAAGCGACTGCCGTCCGGCCGCACTTCCTGGTGACCCTTTTCAGCCACCAGTACCGTGATGCCACGGTCCTTGTTCGTGCTTGTGGACAATCGCTTTTCCGAGATGAACACCCCGCCCAGGCTGGAGCGGTCTTCAGACATCTCCTGGGTGTAGGTGATCCGAGTGCCATCACGCAGCGCCTGAAAACGGCCCGGCACCAGCGTGTCGAACTCGGTCATGGCGTCTTGCTTGTTGATCAGCAGCGAAAACTGCGTGGCACCCTGCGGTGCCAGGCTGAAGCTCAGCCACGCCACCAGCAAGGCCACCAGCGCGGCGGGTGCCATGGTAATCGCGAGCAGACGCTGCTGGCTCATGCCGGTGGCAGCCAGCACGGTCATCTCGCTTTCCAGATACAGACGTCCGTAAGCCAGCAGGATACCCAGGAACAGCCCCAGCGGCAGGATCAGTTGCATGAACCCAGGCAAACGAAAACCCATGATCATGAACAGCACACCCGGGTCCAGCGCGCCAGAGGCGGCCTGGGCCAGGTATTTGATGAAGCGTCCGCTCATGATGATGACCAGCAGCACAGCACTGACCGCGCTCAGGGTAACCAGCACTTCTCGGGACAGATAACGAAAGACAATCAAACCAGACACTCCAGAGTCGTCAGGCTCAGGCAGCCAAACAAGGAAAATTGTGAGCCACGGCAACCGGATATTCGTGCTCGCGCAAACGCGAGGCACCCAAAAATATGCGGCATTATCCTGTGATTGAGTGTTTCTGTCACTGCGCACTCCGGATAGTTCACAAACACGTTGGCCACAAGCGTCTCAGTGGGGTTGTCATCCGTCATGCGCCGGGGTCAAACTGCGAGGCTTATCGCAGGCATCGTCCTTGAAAAGACCGCAGTCATGCCGCATTCATCATTCGTATTGCGAATCTCATCGTTCAATCGAGGACCCCACATGGAACTGGTTGTTAAAAGCGTAAGCCCGGAAACCCTGAAAACCGCAACACTGGTCGTCACCGTGAGTGAAAACCGGGTTCTGGGTAGCGCTGCGCAGAGCATCGACACCCTTAGCGGTGGAGCAATCACCGCTGTCCTCAAGCGCGGCGATCTGGCGGGCAAGGTCGGCCAGAGCCTGCTGCTGCACAACCTGCCGAACCTCAAAGCCGAGCGCGTGTTGCTGGTCGGCGTCGGTAAAGAAGCCGAATTGTCCGATCGCCAGCTCAAGAAGATCGTTGCGGGCGTCCTGTCGACGCTCAAAGGCCTTGGCGGCACCGATGCGACCCTCGTACTGGACGATCTGTCGGTCAAGCATCGCGACACCTATGGCAAGGCTCGCCTGCTGGTTGAAGCCCTGGCCGACGGCGAATACGTATTCGACCGCTTCAAGACCCAGAAAGCCGAAGCCCGCGCCCTGAAGAAAATCACCCTGCTGACCGCCAAGGTCAGCGTTGCCGACGTTGAGCGCGCAGCCACCCACGCTCAGGCCATCGCCACCGGCATGGCGCTGACCCGCGATCTGGGCAACCTGCCGCCGAACATCTGCCACCCGACTTACCTGGGCGAAGAAGCCAAGGCGCTGGGCAAGGCGCACAAAAACCTGAAAGTGGAAGTCCACGACGAGAAGAAACTCGCCGAACTGGGCATGGGTTCGTTCCTGGCTGTGGCACAGGGCAGCGCCCAGCCACCGCGCCTGATCGTCATGAACTACCAGGGCGGCAAGAAAAGCGAACAACCGTTCGTCCTCGTTGGTAAAGGCATCACCTTCGACACCGGCGGTATCAGCATCAAACCTGCCGCCGGCATGGACGAGATGAAGTTCGACATGTGTGGTGCAGCCAGTGTGTTCGGCACCCTGCGCGCAGTGCTGGAATTGAAGCTGCCGATCAACTTGGTGTGCATCCTGGCCTGTGCCGAGAACATGCCGAGCGGCACGGCGACCCGTCCGGGCGACATCGTGACCACCATGAGCGGCCAGACTGTCGAAATTCTCAACACCGACGCCGAAGGCCGTCTGGTGCTGTGTGACGCACTGACCTACGCCGAACGCTTCAAGCCCCAGGCCGTCATCGACATCGCGACCCTGACCGGTGCCTGCGTGGTTGCACTGGGCGGTCACACGACTGGCCTGTTGGGCAACAACGATGCGCTGATCAACCAACTGCTCGACGCGGGCAAGCTGGCTGACGACCGCGCCTGGCAGTTGCCGCTGTTCGACGAATACCAGGAGCAACTGGACAGCCCGTTTGCGGACATCGCCAACATCGGCGGTCCAAAAGGCGGCACCATCACCGCAGCCTGCTTCCTGTCGCGCTTCACCAAAGCGTATGACTGGGCTCACCTGGACATCGCCGGTACTGCCTGGCTGAGCGGCGGCAAGGAAAAAGGCGCCACCGGGCGTCCGGTTCCGCTGTTGACCCAGTACCTGCTTGACCGCGCAGGGGCCTAAGGAGAGCGCTGGGCGTATCGATCACTGATCGATACGCCCAGGCTGCCTGAACGAACATGACCCAAGTCGATTTCTACATTCTTCCCAGCGCCGATCCTTCAGCGCGACTGGGCTTTGCCTGCAAGCTCACGGAAAAAGCCTGGCGTCTGGGCCATAAGGTCTACCTGCATTGCAGCGATGCCGCGCAGCGTGAAGACCTCGACGCTCGTCTCTGGCGCTTCCGTGGCGAAGTTTTCCTGCCGCACGGTGATGCCGAGAGCGACCATGATGCACCGGTCGTGCTGGGCCTTGGTGATGACGCGGGCCAGCATGAAGACCTGCTGATCAACCTGGACCTGCGTATTCCAGCCTTCTTCAAACGTTTCGCCCGCGTCGCGGAGGTGGTGGTCGAAGACCCGGCCATACGTCTTGCCGCGCGTGAGAGTTTCCGGTCTTACCGTGAACAGGGCTATCCTCCGCAGGATCACCGACTACAGCGTCTTTGAGGACACGATGGACACTTCAAAAAAAGCTGAATCCGCGCACTTGCTGGACGATCTCGAATCGATCCGCCAACTGCTCGGCGACGACTCCTTACAGCCACCGCTGCTGACCGACACGGTGCACCGTGAAGGACAGATTCCACTGCTCTTCGACGTGGTCGGCAACAGGACTCATAACCCCCATGACGACGATGTCGACGAAGCGCAGATTCCTACGCTGACGCCGGAGGTACCCGTTGTGGCAGAGCAGCCGGCCGCGCCGTTGCTTCAGGCACCTGCGCCTGTTGAGGCACCACCCAACCCGGATGCCTTGCTGCACCTGGACGCAGAACTTCGCGCTGCCGCGCAGTTGATCATGCAGGACGTGATCGACGACTTCGCACCGCATATCGAGACCGAGATCAAGCGGCGGCTGGAGGCCAGGCTGGAACGGTTGTTGGCGCAGCAGCAAAAGTGAGTTCGCGCCCCGCGCATCGCTCAGCCGTGCGCAGAGGTGTTGCTATCAAGCATTAAGGTCGCGGCGAATCTTGTCTACCTAGCGCCCCTGGCCTGCACGCTGATGGATCAGCGTGTTCACGCTGGCGTCCAACGCACGTTAGCCTTTCAAGCCGTTACCAATGTCCCGCAGCCCAGCGGGATCATCGGCGTAAACACGCCGGTCGCGTGCAGTTGAGATTCGAACACCGAATAACTGCCCTCGCCCATTCACCGCACACCGGCAGATCCGCGAGGCAGGCGGTCAACTTGTAGCCCGGCGCTTATGGCTTGTCACTTGCCCACAGGGCTATACTTGCCGGTTTCCGAATCAATGCCACAGGTTCCCGCCGCGCATGGACAAGACTTACCAGCCGCACGCCATCGAAACTTCCTGGTACCAGACCTGGGAGTCAGAGAATTATTTCGCCCCTCAAGGCGCGGGTGACTCGTACACCATCATGATCCCGCCGCCGAACGTCACCGGCAGCCTGCACATGGGCCACGGTTTCAACAACGCGATCATGGACGCCCTGATCCGTTTCCGTCGCATGCAGGGCCGCAATACCCTGTGGCAGCCGGGCACCGACCATGCGGGTATCGCCACGCAGATGCTGGTGGAGCGCCGCCTTGAAGCGCAGGGCGTGAACCGTCACGAGTTGGGTCGCGAGAAGTTTCTGGACAAGGTCTGGGAATGGAAAGCCGAGTCCGGTGGCAACATCAGCCGTCAGATTCGTCGCCTTGGCTCGTCTGTGGACTGGAGCCGCGAGCGCTTCACCATGGACGACGGCCTGTCCGACGCTGTGAAAGAAGCCTTTGTACGCCTGCACGAAGACGGCCTGATTTACCGCGGCAAGCGCCTGGTGAACTGGGACACCAAGCTGCACACGGCCATCTCCGACCTTGAAGTGGAAAACCACGACGAGAAAGGCCACCTCTGGAACCTGCGCTATCCATTGGCCGATGGCGCGAAAACCGCTGAAGGCCTGGATCACCTGATCGTTGCCACCACACGCCCGGAAACCATGCTCGGTGATGCTGCGGTTGCAGTGAACCCGCAGGACGAGCGCTACAAGGCGCTGATCGGCAAGTTTGTCGAGCTGCCGCTGGTGGGTCGTCGCATCCCGATCATTGCCGACGATTATTGCGATCCGGAATTCGGCACTGGCTGCGTGAAAATCACTCCAGCCCACGACTTCAACGACTATGAAGTCGGCAAGCGCCATAACCTGCCGCTGCTCAACATTTTCGACAAGAACGCTGCCGTGCTGCCTGCTGCCCAGGTGTTCAACCTTGACGGCACGCTGAACGACACCGTCGACGGCACCCTGCCTGCCGAGTACGCAGGCCTGGATCGCTTCGAAGCCCGCAAACGCATCGTAGCCGCCTTCGACACCGCTGGCCTGCTGGTCAGCGTCGACGATCACGCCCTGAAAGTTCCGAAAGGCGACCGTTCCGGCACCATCATCGAGCCGTGGCTGACCGACCAGTGGTACGTATCCACCAAGCCACTGGCAGAACCTGCCATCGCCGCCGTCGAAGACGGCCGCATCGCCTTCGTGCCCAAGCAATACGAAAACATGTACTTCTCGTGGATGCGCGACATCCAGGACTGGTGCATCAGCCGTCAGCTCTGGTGGGGCCATCGCATTCCCGCCTGGTACGACGAGTCGGGCAAGGTCTATGTCGGTCGCGACGAGGCCGAAGTGCGCGCCAAGCACAATCTGGGGCCGGACGTTGCACTGCAACAGGACAACGACGTACTCGACACCTGGTTCAGCTCGGGCCTGTGGACCTTCTCCACCCTCGGCTGGCCTGAAAAGACCGAAGCGCTGAAAACGTTCCACTCCACCGACGTACTGGTCACCGGCTTCGACATCATCTTCTTCTGGGTCGCCCGGATGATCATGCTCACCATGCACCTGGTGAAAAACGAAGACGGCACACCGCAAGTGCCGTTCAAGACGGTGTATGTACACGGTCTGGTGCGCGACGGCCAAGGCCAGAAGATGTCCAAGTCCAAGGGCAACGTGCTGGACCCGCTGGACATCGTCGATGGCATCGACCTGGAAACCCTGGTACAGAAACGCACCAACGGTCTGATGCAGCCGCAACTGGCCAAGAAGATCGAGAAGCAGACCCGTCAGGAATTCGCCGAAGGCATTGCCAGCTACGGCACCGACGCCTTGCGCTTCACGTTCTGCTCGCTGGCGTCCACCGGTCGCGACATCAAGTTCGACATGGGCCGCGTCGAAGGCTATCGCAATTTCTGCAACAAGATCTGGAACGCGGCGCGCTATGTGCTCGACAAGGGCGAGGACTGCGGCCAGAACGGCGAAGCCGTGGAGCTGTCCCTGGCGGATCGCTGGATCATCTCGCAGTTGCAACGCACCGAAGCCGAAGTGACCCGTCAACTGGATCAGTTCCGCTTCGACCTTGCCGCACAAGCGCTGTACGAGTTCATCTGGAACCAATACTGCGACTGGTACCTGGAGCTGTCCAAGCCTGTGCTGTGGGACGAGACCGCGCCGGTCGAGCGCCAGCGCGGCACGCGTCGCACGCTGGTACGTGTGCTGGAAGTTGCGCTGCGTCTGGCGCATCCGTTCATGCCATTCATCACCGAAGAAATCTGGCAGCGCCTCGCGCCGCTGGCAGGCATCCAGGGCAAGACCATCATGCTGCAAGCGTGGCCGGTGGCCAACGAAGCACGCATCGACCAGGCCGCTGAAGACGACATCGAATGGCTCAAGGGCCTGATGCTGGCGGTGCGTAACATTCGTGGCGAAATGAACATCGGTCCGGGCAAGCCGCTGACGTTGTTCCTCAAGAACGTTACCGCCGAAGACCAGCGTCGCCTGAGCGAGAACGAATACCTGCTCAAGAAACTGGCCAAGCTGGAATCCATGACCGTACTGACCGACGGTGCCGAAGCGCCATTGTCTGCAACGGCACTGGTTGGCGACATGGAAGTGCTCGTGCCAATGGCCGGACTGATCGACAAAGGCGCGGAGCTTGCGCGTCTGGATAAAGAAATCCAGCGCCTGCAAGGCGAAGTGCAACGCGTGGGCGGCAAGCTGTCCAACGCAGCCTTCGTCGATAAGGCTCCGCCCGACGTCATTGCCAAGGAACGCGCCAAACTGACCGAAGCCGAGCAGGCCTTGGGCAAGCTGGCCGAGCAACACGCTCGTATCGCCAGCCTGTAAGGCGAACGACAACAGCCAGCCCATTCGTGGGCTGGCTGTTTATTTTGCATCGATGAACGCTGACCTATTCGCGAACACGCTGCCACTGAGCCAACGCCGAGCGACTGCGGGAACTGCCACCCTGTTTCTGATACAGCATGCACAGGACCGTGGGAACGAGCCTGCTCGCGAATAGGCCCGCCAATGCGACACAACGGCTGAAATCATACCCATGACCGACACCCCCAAACCGCCCCGCAAAAAGCCCCAGCGCAACGTCAAGCCTGCGCCACCCCGCGAGAAAGCCACGCTGCATCCGCGCAATCGGCATCAGGGCCATTACGACTTCCCCAAGCTGATCAAGTCCAGCCCGGAACTGGCGAAGTTCGTGATCCTCAATCCCTACGGCAAGGAAAGCATCGACTTTGCCAACCCGCAGGCGGTGCGGGTGTTCAACCGTGCACTGCTCAAGGCGTTCTACGGCATTGCCCACTGGGACATCCCGACCGATTACCTGTGCCCACCGATTCCCGGACGTGCGGACTATCTGCACTTTCTGGCGGACCTGCTGGCCGAGGGCAATGACGGCGTGATCCCACGGGGCGCGTCCGTGAAAGCACTGGACATCGGCACTGGTGCCAACTGCATTTACCCGCTGCTGGGTCATAGTGACTATGGCTGGCACTTCGTGGGCTCGGAGATCGACAGCACGGCGATTGCCGCAGCGACCACCCTCGTCAAGGCCAACAACCTGCACAAGGCCATCAGCGTGCGCCTGCAAGCCAATCGCAAACACATCCTGTCGGGGCTGCTCGACAGCAGCGAACGCTTCGATGTGAGCCTGTGCAACCCGCCCTTCCACGCCTCGCTGGAAGAAGCGCAGCGCGGCAGCCAGCGAAAGTGGCGCGCCCTGGGTAAAGCCGACCCGAAACGCAAACTGCCGGTGCTCAATTTTGGCGGACAATCTCAGGAACTGTGGTGCGAGGGTGGCGAGATCGGCTTCGTGACGCAACTGATCCAGGAAAGCGCACAGGTGCCGAACCAGGTGCTGTGGTTCAGCACCCTGGTCTCCAAAGCGTCCAATCTGCCCCCGATTCAAAGCGCTCTCAAGAAAGCCGGGGCGCTGGAGGTCAAGGTGGTGGAGATGGGTCAGGGGCAAAAGCAGAGCCGCTTTGTGGCCTGGACGTTTCTGGACAAAGCGCAGCAAAGCGCGTGGCGGCAGCCGATTGCCCGATAATTGTCTATCCGCGGGGTATTTTGTGACGATCAGGTCCGTTTAACGCCCAAAAAGGAGACAGCGCCGGGACGCTTTTCTAACGCGATGGTGAGTACACCGCCGATCGCGACGCGGGTGAAGGCTGAGTTCTGGCGCTGATTCGGGGGGCAATCGGCATGGATGCCGATTGAGCCGCATTGGGCCATGGATGGCCCGTTGCGGCGACCCCCGAATCAGTGTCAGGACGAAGGAACCCCGGCGAAGCCGGGGCCGGAACCGGAGCTAAGGGGTTTGCCTACTTTGCCCCGTCAAAGTAGGTCGCCGAGGGGCGAAAAGGTGATGTGAGCAATGCGCTCAGCTTACTGAGTCCGCAGTCTCTACCAGCTGTGACGCAAAGCATCACAGGCGGCATGACAACTCAGAGCGTGGCACGATCACTACATTTCACCCGCCCACAAAAAAGCCGTGCCCGGTAATCCGGTGCACGGCTTTTCAACAGCAAGCGGTCGCTTACTTGTTGATCGAGTCGGTCAGCACTTTGGCTGGAACGAACTTGACGACTTTCTTGGCAGCGATTTCGATGGCTGCGCCAGTCGAAGGGTTGCGGCCGGTACGAGCTGGACGCTCGGTCACTTTCAGCTTACCAATGCCTGGCAGAGTGATTTCTGCACCGTTTTCCAATTGGTCGGCAACGATCTGGCCCAATTGCTCAAGAGCATTACGCGCGGTGGTTTTTGGCGCGTCGATAGCTTCAGCGATATCGGCGATCAATTGGTCTTTAGTAAGAGCCATGGTGGTGTTCCTTCCCTATCAAATTCATTTGGATTGCAGAGCGCAACGTCGGCCCGTGGCCAGGCAATGAACCTGGCCCCCCGCTAGCAGCCACGATTAATCGCGAAATGTAGATACTGAAACCGGGTATTGGTTCGGCCTACGCGTGCACAAACTGCATGCTTGACGCGCTAAGGTGCGCAAGACCGCGCAAAACTAGCACAGAGCCGGGTAAATATCCGCCTCTACCTATCCTTTTGGTCAGGTTTTAACAGCAATTGCACAAAATTTAACCAACCGCCTGGTTCTGCGGGCGAAAACCAGCCGCCTCAGGGCCATTGCGGGCACGCCTGCGTTACACTGACGGCCTTGCAACGAGCTGCACGCTCTTCACCTTTTTCCAGCCGAGAAGCCCATGCCGATCCGTCATTGCATCGTCCACCTGATCGACAAAAAACCCGACGGTACGCCCGCTGTTCTCCATGCTCGCGACTCCGAACTCGCTGAGTCCCAAGCCATCGAGAACATGCTGGCCGACCTCAACGAGAACTACAACGCCAAACAAGGCAAGGCATGGGGGCTGTTCCATGCCGAGTCGGGTGCACATCCTTTCAGCGGCTGGCTGAAGGAATACCTGGACGGCGGCAAGGACTTCACGGCGTTCTCCCGCGTTGCGGTCGAGCATCTGCAGAAGTTGATGGAAGAGTCCAACCTGTCGGTCGGCGGCCACGTTCTGTTCGCCCATTACCAGCAAGGCATGACCGACTACATGGCGATCGCCCTGTTGCACCATAGCGAAGGCGTGGCCGTGAACGCCGAGCTGGACGTGACACCTTCACGCCACCTGGATCTGGGTCAGTTGCACCTTGCGGCGCGGATCAACATCTCGGAATGGCAGAATAACAAGCAGTCCAAGCAATACATCTCGTTCATCAAGGGCAAGAATGGCAAGAAGGTCTCGGAATATTTCCGCGACTTCATCGGTTGTCAGGAAGGTGTCGATGGTCCTGGCGAGACCCGTACCTTGCTCAAGGCCTTCAGCGATTTCGTCGAGAGCGAAGACCTGCCCGAAGAGTCGGCACGCGAGAAAACCAAAACCCTGGTCGATTACGCCAGCAGCCAGAGCAAGATGGGCGAGCCGATGGGCCTTGAAGAGCTGTCGGAGCTGATCGACGAAGAACGTCCACGCGCGTTCTACGACCACATCCGCAACAAGGACTACGGCCTGTCGCCAGAAATCCCGGCAGATAAACGCACGCTCAATCAGTTCCGCCGCTTCACAGGCCGTGCAGAGGGCCTGTCGATCAGTTTTGAAGCCCATCTGCTGGGCGACAAGATCGAGTACGACGAAACCGCCGGCACGCTGATTATCAAGGGCCTGCCGACCCAGCTGACCGATCAGTTGAAGCGGCGGTAACCCATATGCTGATGCGCACGCTCAAAAAGTTCGCCCTGATCATGCTGGTTGTGGTGATCTATCAGAACTGGGGAAAAATCGAGAATTTCGTCAACCCTCCGCCCGCAAGCGTTGCGCAGAACTACAGCCAGGCAAAGGTGGTGATGTACGCCACCGAATGGTGCGGCTACTGCAAGCAGACGCGCCGTTTCCTCGACAGCAAGGGCATTGCCTATCGGGAATACGATATCGAGAAGTCCGAGGAAGGACGCAAAGCGTATGAAGCGCTGGGCGGACGCGGCATCCCGCTGATCGATGTGAACGGCACGCTGATCAGGGGCTTCAGTCCGGATCAGATACTGGCCGCCCTGAAGTAATCGACGCGCGGAATGCTTTGCGCTCAGCCGCGGCTCAAAGCCGCGGCGTTATCAGCAGTGCGCGCTCACGCCCGAACAAGGCATTGGACAGCGCCCTGACTTCGATGACGGAGACGAACCGTCCAGTGTCGAGGAACTCACCCTTAAAGCCTCCTGCCGGAATCACAAACCTGACCGAGGTCGACTGCATGCCCGGCTCGAATACCGTGGCGGCGTCAAGTCGCATGATGCCCTCGGTGTTATGGACAATGAGCGTGTACACCCGCAGCGACACTTTCCGGGCCGTGGCCTGCGACAGCGTGATGCCAATCTCCAGCACCTGCTCCATGCCCGTTGGTTCGACATGAATATCTTCAACGTGGACGAAGGGCAGCGGGAGTGACTGATAGCCTCCCAGAGAAGGCGTCACAAACGCGATGTCGGACAAGTAAACCGAGCCACCACGCGGCAGTGTGAATGACAGCGCGTCAAGCGAGTCCGAAAGACTGGAAGAGAAGTCGGACAGCGGTAGGATGACCTGCTGTTTGAGCAGCGTCCCAAGCCCCGGAACGATTTCGGGAATGGGCCACAGAGAGACGCCCTGTCGATTGAGGTCCAGAGTGTTGCCGTTCAACGCCACCTGCAGTTCAACGGCTGCGCCATTGTTCTCACTCAACAGATGAGCCACGTGAAAGCTCAAGTGGCTGTAAGACGACCTGTCTATAGAGTGCTGTGTGTCAACAGGGCGCAGTTCAAGCTCGGCGGGAGACTGAGGCTGTTCGCTCTTCAGATTCAAAAAACCGTGATAGCCGTTATGGGCATAACGCAGGTCACTGTTGAACGATGATTTCTGACATATGACGCCCAGCCCTTTCGTGACCGTCCAGGCCCACGGATCCGAAGTCGATGACGCGCCTTCAGCATAAAGCGTTTCAAAACTCTGGACCGTGTAGCGATGAGAGGAAGGAAAATGCGCTGCGCTCCTGACTTCAGTCTCCGGCAATCCGGGCACGGTCACGGTCACGGGCGAACCATCAAACAGCTTCAGGTAGGACAATTCACCGCCCAGCGTCAGGCGAAAAAAACCCGTGACATAGACAGAAGCCAAGAGGCGCTGTTGCTTCTCATTAAGCCGCGGGAGATCGATGTTTCCCCACGTTTGATCCGCATCATCTGCGCCAGCCGGGAATTCCGGAGACCAGACATGATTAAAATAATTATGATTGGCACCCAGCATCAGGACCGTGCTGTGCAGCACATCGTCGTCGAACGCATAGCGGGACAGATCGGAAAACCCCTGCCCCGTCAAATCCAGAACATCGCCGTCCAGAAACGGCAGAACAGTCGCCGTGTGCACGTCGGGGATCGCAATACCTTCGCGCGCCGTGCTGCCCATGAATAAAGCGGCCCGAAGACCAAAGCCTTTATTCAGCAGCCTGTTCAGCGTGATGGCCCTGGCAATGCCCTCTCCACCACGAGAATGCCCCACAAGGCCTATGTTGTTCAGATCAAGCCGGCCGGTCAGTTGCGACAGCTTCGGACACTCGCCTTTGTTAGCGCGAGCCAACAGCTCAAGATGGGCAAGCACCAGATGCCCGCGCAACGTGCCCCCTATCGCAATGGCGCCGTTGGCATCGACCGGGTAGATCCCATTGGCGGATATCGAGACCACTGCATAGCCTTGACTGGCAAGTGCCGATGCAATCGTGTCGTAGCCCTCATGGTTGGGACAAGGGTGTTCATCGGCCTTGCATGGCCAACTGTAGCCCGTTGAACCGGTGTTTCCCAGGCACGGGTGATGCCTGCCATGCAGAAACACGACAACCGGGTGGGGTGTCTGGGGTTTGGTATCCGGGAGGTAAACGGCTGCTCGCAGCTCCACCCTGGCGTCGATACCCGGCAGTGCCAGCGCCTCATCGCCGTGATCGTAATCCTGGCGAACGACCTTGTATCGACTCGGCGACAGAGGGTTTGGCGCCGTAGGCCAGGCAGGACTGCGCAGTACTTGCGGGCGGGGATGGGACTTTCTTGCAGCACGACTCGACGATAAAAAAACTTTAGGCGTTGCAACATCCCTGAGGGTGTGAACATCCGCAGCAGATATCGAGGCTCTCAAGGTCTTCCGATCATCGGATAAACGGGCTGTGCGAACCACGCCGTCGATTATCAATGTCGGGTATTCGTTACCCGTATAACCCTTGTCGCCCAGGTAATAGTCCACATAAAAAGCCGTGCCGTCCTGACCTGTTTTCCAGCTGTTTGCATCCATTATCGGACTCCCTTCTTAATAACGACCCTTATGGCGGCCGCTCATCCCTACACTGAAAAGTATAGAGCGGCACGCCCCTCGTCCTTGAGGGGGATTGACGAAAGCTAATAATGGTTTGAACCAAGAGTCAAGTTGATAGGGCCCAATCGGTCAGTGCTTCACTCCCTCGCGCCCGGCAAGGCGCTCGCGACATAGTTACAGCGCATTGATCACAAACCCAAGTCTTGGGAAATGCACATGCACCACACCCACGCGATCATCCTCGCGACGCAGGATCAGTTCTTCACTGCCGACAAACACCAGCTCTCCCTCAACGGCATCCACGCCGTAATCAATCGCCGATATCGCCACCTGATCGCCAGCCTTGAAACCGTTGGCGTCAGCAAAGGTTTCATCAGGCAGCGGCGCTGGCGTGGCGTTTCGGGCGATCTCGATGGCCTCGGTTGAACTCAGGTCGCTGTGCGCGCCATGGCCAAAGCCCAGCACACGACCAAGCCATACGCCGACCTCTGGATAGTTATCCACAAAGGGCGCCGTCACCGGTGTCTGTTTAAGGAACCACAAGGTGTGCGCCACGCTGAAATCAGCGATGGACGGCGCGCCAAACAGAAAGTCACCGTTGCGCGACAACTGCAACTCCAGGCGTGCCATGAACGCGGGCCATTGATGCCTGGCCTGTTCAGCGGGAAGGCGAGTGGCATTGCCACCGTTGAAGAGTGCGGAACGGTCCGCTACGAAGGCCTTGGCAGCCTCCGGCGGCACCTTGGCAAAACGCACGGCCAGTGATTCAGGCTGGAACACCAGACTTACGGCATGCATGAACATCACCGAGTCGGCCCAGGCGGCAAAACTGGCCACGGTGAATTCCTGTCCTTGCGGGTAGAACGTCGGCGAGGCCTTTTCCTGCTCGAGCCGCCGCGCCATCAAGGCCGTATCGCAGTAGATATCTGCACCGACCTGCAATACCGGCGTCTTGCGATAACCGCCCGTCAGCGCGGTCAGGTCAGGCTTGGGCATGATCGAGGGAATGGTCACCGAGCGCCATGAGAGGCCCTTGAAACCCAGCATCAGACGGGCTTTTTCGGCAAACAACGAGGTGGGGTAATGGTGAAGGATCAACTCGGACATGTTCAGCCTCAAGGCACGTGGAAAGCGGACAGCTTACCCCGCTGCCCGCTGACAGCCTACGGCCTCAACTGGATGACACGACATCACGCTTATGGATCGACACCCGCACGGGCTCGCCTTTATAACTGGCAGCCAGTGTTTCTTTGGCGGTTTTACGCAGCTTCTTGATCAGCCGTTCATGGCGCAACGCTTCACCCTTGCTGACGTGCTGCTCGACATACACCAGCGCCACCGCCGGGCTGGAACAGAAAAAGCGCGCGCCCTTGCCGCTCTGATGAGCGGCAAAACGTCGATCCGGATCATCGCTGATGCCGCAGTACAAAGAACCGTTGGCAGCGCGCACCAGATAAACGAACCACGGTTTGCCGGGCGCTTCAGCAGCCATCGCACCTGACTCAGGCACGGCGGCTCTCGGTATAGGTTTTGAGTCCCTTCTGAGCCTGACCGCGAATGGCGTTTTGCACCACCGGTGTCCAGCCCAGCAACAAACCTTTGGCACCCAGTGCCTGACGCGACCAGCGCCACAGGTCGAAATGATCGTGGTGTTCGCAAATCAGGCCGTCGCGAAAGACAAAGCGCGCCTGTATAGCGTTGACCACCGTGCGTCCGGTCTGGCTGAACAGGTAAGTGGCGACCCAATGAGCGGTGCCGGAGCGATCATCGGCACGTACCTGATCGAACACCACCGAAAAATTCTTGGCACGCGAGGTCAGCATGCGCCACATATCGCTGGCCTGACTGCCACGCAGCTCGCCAAATACCGGATCGCTGAACAGCACGTCGTCGGTGTAGCAGGCGCTCATGGCCTCGGCATCCAGTTGGGCGAACGCCTCATAAAAGCGGGTGATGAGCGCGCTATTGGCCTGACTCTCTTCTTCGTAACTCATGCGTGCAGATCCCTTGGCAAAAGATGCGTGCACGATAAGCGGCAAACGCGCCGGGAGCCACCAACATTTAGCAAACAGATACGGTTACCGAACCTTCTCACTGCTCACCTGCACATACAACGAGCGACCTGCGCCCATGCCGGCGATCATCGCGCCGAGACCCAGCACAGCGAAGATCCAGCCAATCGAGTTCCAGCTGCCCGTCACATCATGTACGACGCCGACCGCAAACGGCCCCATCGAGGCGATGGTGTAGCCAAAACCCTGCGCCATGCTCGACAGGTTCGAGGCAACGTGGGAGTCACGCGAGCGCAAAACGATTAACGCCAACGCCAGGCTGAACGTACCGCCCTGCCCCAGGCCCAACAGAATCGCCCAGCCCCACAACCCTTCGAGCGGGGCGTACAGGCAGCCGAACAATCCGGTGAGGGTCAGCGACATGACCAGCATGATCGCCAGACGCTGGTCCTTGCCGCGCGTCGCCAGCCAGGGTGCGCTCAACGCGCTGATGACCTGCACGATGATCGAACCCGACAGCAGCAGCCCGGCCTGGGTCGGGGTCATGCCGCGGCCGATCAGAATCGACGGCAACCAGCCAAAGACAATGTACGACAGCGACGATTGCAGCCCCATGTAAAGCGTCACCTGCCAGGCCAGCCGGTCACGCAGCAAGCCTTTGACGCGATAAACGTCGCGATGCGTGCCGTGTTTTTCCCGGGCCTGTGGCAACCAGAACAGCGCGGCGATCAAGGCCGGGATCAACCAGAAACCCAGACCAATCTGCCAGCTGTCGCCGAAATACTGACTCAACGGCACCGTCGATCCCGCAGCAATCGCTGCGCCCAGACACAATGCCATGGTGTACACACCCGTCATGGCGCCTGCTTGTTTCGGGAAGTCACGTTTGACAATGCCCGGCAGCAGCACACCGATGACGCCAATGCTCGCGCCCGCCATCAGGCTGCCGGTGAACAGGCCGAACTCACCGAACAGGCTGCGCACGGCCAGCCCCGACGCCAGCATCAGCAAAATCACCAGCACCACGCGCTCACTGCCGAAACGACGCGCCAGAATCGGCGCCAGCGGCGCGAACAGGCCCAGGCACAACACCGGCAAGGTGGTCAGTAAACCAGCTTCGGCAGCGGACATGCCCAGGCTGTCGGAAACGTTATTGAGCAGCGGCGCAATGCTCGACAACGCGGGGCGCAAATTGAGGGCGACCAGCACCAGGCCCAGCAACAACAGCCAGGGGCGCTTGAGAATCGGGTCAGTCGGGGCAGCAGCAGCGTGGGGGCTTGGTTGAGCCTTGGCAGTCATCAATTTCTCGGCAATCAGGTGTGT
This sequence comes from Pseudomonas triticifolii, assembly GCF_014358015.1. GTDB lineage: Bacteria > Pseudomonadota > Gammaproteobacteria > Pseudomonadales > Pseudomonadaceae > Aquipseudomonas > Aquipseudomonas triticifolii. The sequence goes on from NZ_JACONV010000002.1 coordinate 458,901, forward strand.
CGACCCGTTTCAGGGGGCAAGTATCCTGTTGGAGAATGATAGGGAATACAAGGTTCAGGCGAGATTGCATACAAACGCGATGCCTGCGCCCAATACGAAAAAACCGGGCGCAAGGCCCGGTTTTCTGTGTGACGGCTGTGAACTCAGTGAATGATCTGACTGAGGAACAGCTTGGTACGGTCGCTTTGCGGGTTGTCGAAGAAGTCGTTAGGCGCGGCCTGTTCGACGATTTCACCCTTGTCCATGAAGATCACCCGGTTCGCCACGGTGCGGGCAAAGCCCATCTCGTGGGTTACACAGAGCATGGTCATGCCTTCTTCAGCCAGGCCCACCATGGTGTCGAGTACTTCCTTGACCATTTCCGGATCGAGTGCCGAGGTAGGCTCATCGAACAGCATGATCTTTGGCTTCATGCACAGTGCACGGGCAATCGCTACACGCTGTTGCTGACCGCCGGAGAGCTGGCCCGGAAATTTATGCGCCTGCTCTGGAATGCGTACGCGCTCCAGGTAATGCATGGCGATTTCTTCGGCTTTCTTCTTCGGCATCTTGCGCACCCACATCGGTGCCAGCGTGCAGTTCTGCAAGATGGTCAGGTGCGGGAACAGGTTGAAGTGCTGGAACACCATGCCGACTTCACGGCGAATGGTTTCGATCTGCTTCAGGTCAGAGGTCAGCTCCGTGCCATCAACGATGATGCGGCCCTGCTGGTGTTCTTCCAGACGGTTCAGGCAGCGAATGGTGGTCGACTTGCCCGAACCCGAAGGGCCGCACAATACGATTCGCTCGCCCTGACGCACATTCAGGTTGATGTCCTTGAGCACATGGAACTGGCCGTACCACTTGTGGACGCCCTCCATGCGGATCATGCCTTCAGCGCCCAGAGGCTTGGTGATAACTTCACTCATGTCAAAACTCCTAACGCTTGTGGCCTGTGTCCAGCTTACGTTCCAAGTGCATGGAATAGCGGGACATACCGAAACAGAAGATCCAGAACACCAGGGCCGCGAAGACATAGCCTTCTGTGGCCATACCGAGCCATGACGGATCGGCAGTGGCTTGCTTGACGCTGTTGAGCAGGTCGAACAGGCCGATGATGATCACCAGGCTGGTGTCCTTGAACAGGGCAATGAAGGTGTTGACGATGCCGGGGATGACCATCTTCAACGCCTGCGGCAGGATGACAAGACCCATGCTGCGCCAGTAGCCCAGGCCCATCGCGGCAGCCGCTTCGTACTGCCCCTTGGGAATGGCCTGCATACCGCCGCGCACCACTTCGGCGATGTACGCCGACTGGAACAGAATGACGCCGATCAGCGCCCGCAGCAGTTTGTCGAAGTTCATCCCTTCAGGCATGAACAACGGCAGCATCACCGAAGACATGAACAGAACGGTGATCAACGGCACGCCGCGCCAGAACTCGATGAACGTCACGCACACCACACGCACAGCCGGCATGTTGGAGCGACGCCCGAGCGCCAGCAGAATACCCAGCGGCAAGGCGCCGACGATGCCCACGGTAGCAATCACCAGGGTCAGCATCAGACCGCCCCACTGGCTGGTCGGTACGTTGGTCAGACCAAACGCGCCGCCGTGCAGCAGGTAGAACGCAACGATCGGGTAGATCACCAGAAAGCAGACGCCGTACACAGCCTTGCGCGGAAACTTCGAAATGAACAGCGGCGCAGCACCGACAATCGCCAGGATTGCGGTCAGATCGACCCTCCAGCGCAGTTCATTAGGAAAGTAGCCGTACATGAACTGACCGAAGCGCTGCTCGATGAACACCCAGCAGGCGCCCGCCTTGGTGCAGTCTTCCTTGGTCGTGCCGATCCAGTTGGCGTCCAGCAAGGTCCAACTGAGAATCGGCGGAACGACCAGATAGATCAGATACAGCGACAACAGGGTCAGCAGGGTGTTGATCCAGCTGGAGAACAGGTTCTGCCGCATCCACGCGACCGGGCCGAACACTTTGCCCGGTGGTGGCATATCAGGTTTGAAAGTATGAGTCGTCATGCGCTTTTCCTCACCGCTCGATCAGCGCAATGCGCTTGTTGTACCAGTTCATCAGCAGGGAAATGCTGATACTGATCGCCAGGTACACACTCATGGTGATGGCAATGACTTCGATCGCCTGCCCGGTCTGGTTGAGCACCGTACCGGCAAACAGGGAAACCATTTCCGGGTAACCAATGGCTGCGGCCAGCGAAGAGTTCTTCGCCAGGTTCAGGAACTGACTGGTCAACGGCGGAATGATCACTCGCAGAGCCTGCGGAATAATGACCTTGCGCAACGTCGGCCCAGGGCGCAGCCCCAGCGAGCGGGCGGCTTCGGTCTGGCCGTGGCTGACCGACTTGATACCGGAGCGCACGATCTCGGCGATGAACGCCGCCGTGTAGATGGTCAGTGCCAGCGTCAGGGAGATCAGTTCAGGGATCAGCACCCAGCCGCCAACAAAGTTGAAGCCTTTGAGCTGCGGCACTTCCCAATGCACCGGGCTGCCGAAGATCAGCGTGCTCAAGCCTGGAATCACCAGCAACAGCGCGAGGCCCACCCAGAACTTGTGAAACGGCTCGCCGGTTGCCTCGAACCGCTTGTTGGCCCAGCGCACCATCATCACAACCGCGATCACCGCGACCACGATACTGATCAGAAATGCCCATGCGCCCTCGGCAGGCATTGCTCCGGGCATGTTGAGCCCGCGACTGCTGACGTAGAACATGTCCAGGTAACCATGTGCCTGACGCGGACCGGGCAGCGTGAGGAATACGGCGGTGTACCAGAACAGGATTTGCAGCAGTGGCGGAATGTTGCGGAAGACTTCGACATACACGGTTGCCAGCTTGCTGATCATCCAGTTCGGAGACAGGCGAGCGACACCAATGACAAAGCCCAGCAAGGTCGCCAGGACAATACCGATAACCGATACCAGCAGGGTGTTCAGCAAACCAATGACGAACACACGAGCATAAGTGTCCGATTCGGTGTAGTCGATCAGGTGCTGAGCAATGCCGAAACCGGCACTGTTTTCAAGAAAGCCGAACCCCGAGGTAATACCACGGTGTTGCAGGTTGGTCTGGGTGTTGTCGAACATGAACCAGCCCAACGAGATCACCGCTACGACAGTGATGATCTGAAATAACCACGCGCGCACTTTCGGATCGCTCAGAGTGAGCTTTTGCTTGGGTGCGACGATTTGCTTTTCCATGAAAGGCCCCAGGAAAAATCCAACAGAACAACGCCCGACAGGCTGGGAAGCCTGTCGGGCGCCGGGTCAATCAGCGAATAGGCGGAGCGTACTGGATGCCACCAGCGTTCCACAGGGCGTTTTGACCACGCTTGATTTTGAGCGGGGTGGACTCACCCAGGTTGCGTTCGAACATCTCGCCGTAGTTACCTACCTGCTTGACGATCTGCACGACCCAGTCCTTCGGCAGCTTGAGGTCTGCACCGTAGGTACCGTCAGCGCCGAGCATACGGGCAACGTCCGGGTTCTTGGTCGACTTGGCTTCTGCTTCGACGTTCTTGGAGGTCACTTTGGCCTCTTCGGCGTTCAGCATGGCGAACAGGGTCCACTTGACGATGGAGAACCATTCTTCGTCGCCCTTACGTACGACAGGACCCAGTGGTTCCTTGGAGATCACTTCCGGAAGAACGACGTAGTCGTCAGGCTTGGCCAGCTTGCTGCGCTGTGCGTAGAGCTGCGACTGGTCGGAAGTCAGCACGTCGCAACGGCCGCCTTCCAGCGACTTGGCGCTTTCATCGGAGGTGTCGAAGGTGATCGGCGTGTATTTCAGGTTGTTGGAACGGAAGTAGTCGGAGACGTTCAGCTCGGTGGTGGTACCGGCCTGGATGCAGATGGTTGCACCGTCCAGTTCCTTGGCACTGTTGACGCCCAGCTTCTTGTTCACCAGGAAGCCGATGCCGTCGTAGTAAGTCACACCGGCGAAGACCAGGCCCATGCCCGAATCGCGCGAGCTGGTCCAGGTGGTGTTACGCGAAAGGATGTCGATCTCACCCGATTGCAGTGCAGTGAAACGCTCTTTGGCGTTCAGCTGGCTGAACTTGACCTTGGTGGCGTCGCCAAAGACTGCAGCGGCTACTGCGCGGCAGACGTCAGCGTCGATACCGGTGATCTTGCCGGTAGCATCTGGAACGGAAAACCCTGGCAGGCCATCGCTGACGCCGCACTGAACAAACCCTTTCTTCTTAATAGCATCGAGTGTGGCACCTGCGTTGGCAGCCCCCGCCACGCCAAGTGCTGCTAATGCTGTTACGACCGCCAGGGTGGATTTCAACATCTTCATTCAAAATCTCCAGTTTGCTCTTTGTTGTGTAGGAGCTTCAGTGGCGTCGCACCCTTGTGAGGCATAAATGACCCGTGCTGGCTTTTTTTTGGGTCATGCGCGCCGGACCTGAATCATGAACCTCGCGTACAAGATGATCTCGCCATGCGTGTTCATTATTCGAAACGGTCCCTGGACTGTTACCCCGTGTTTTCCCGAACCCGAACGGTACAGGTTGAATCGTGCCGAGAAACCTGTCGCATGGACTTCCGTGCTGCTTTTCGACCGTTACAACTAATAGCTTTATAGTGTTACCGAACGATGAGAGCACTCAGTCTCCAGTCGTGCTGTAGCAAAGCCCGTACCAGCATGCCGACTGAGTTGAATTAGCGGCAGGTCAAGACAAAAAGTTGCACCCTTGCGACATCTTCTTTCATATTTAAACAGGCAGTGCACTTTATTAATGCGCCCGAAAAGCGCCAGCGCACAACAATGGAGCAGTCATGAGCGAACCCTTGATACTAGAACCGTCCGGCACCCCTGATGCGTGCGTCATCTGGTTGCACGGCCTGGGCGCCGACCGCTACGACTTCATGCCGGTTGCCGAAGCCTTGCAAGAGCAACTGCTGACGACCCGATTCGTGTTACCACAGGCGCCAAACCGCGCCGTCACGGTCAATGGTGGCTATCAAATGCCCAGCTGGTATGACATCAAAGCCATGAGCAGCGAGGCCCGCGCCATTGATCACGATGAGATGGAAGCCTCGGCACAGCAGGTGCTGAACCTCATCGAGCAGCAGCGCGACAGCGGAATCGACCCTGCGCGGATCTTTCTGGCAGGCTTTTCCCAGGGCGGCGCGGTGGTGTTACACACCGGCTATCGGCGCTGGCAAGGACCGCTTGGCGGTGTGCTGGCCCTTTCCACTTATGCCCCTACATTCAACGATCAGATGACCCTCTCCGCCAGCCAGCAGCGCATTCCGGCCTACTGCCTGCACGGTCAGCATGACGAAGTGGTGCATAACGCGATGGGCCGGACCGCTTACGAGCACCTCAAGGCCCAAGGTGTCACCGCTCAATGGCAGGAATACCCAATGGGGCACCAAGTGTTACCGCAGGAAATTCACGATATCGGTGTATGGCTGGCTGAAAAGCTTCGCTGAAATCCGATTCGCGACGCTCTGGACCGAGAGGCTCTGTAGCGCATTGCGGATGACACTACGCCGAGCACGGTTCTTGCTTTACACTGCTCGGCGTACATTCCTTAACCAATTGACGAGATGACCGTGCTCAAAGCACTCAAAAAGATGTTCGGTAAAAGCGAGGCCGAACCACTAGCGCCCGCTCCGGCAGCACCCATCCCCACCCCTGTCGTGCCCGTTCAGAACCAGAATCAGGGCCAAAGCCAGGGGCGTCCTGCCCAAGTGACTGACAAGCCCGCCGAGCCCTCCAGCACGCGAGCACCGCGTCCCGACAAGCCCAAGGCCGAGCGCCCGCGTCGTGAACGCGTGGCCAAACCGCCCGCGCCAGCCTGGAAGCTCGAAGATTTCGTCGTTGAACCGCAGGAAGGCAAAACCCGTTTTCACGACTTCAACCTTGCACCGGAACTGATGCACGCCATTCAGGACCTGGGTTTCCCTTACTGCACGCCGATTCAAGCGGGCGTATTGGGTTACACCCTCAAGGGTAAGGACGCCATTGGCCGTGCCCAGACCGGCACCGGCAAGACCGCAGCGTTTCTAATTTCGATCATCGAGCAACTGACCCAGACCCCGCCACCCGCCGAACGCTATATGGGTGAGCCCCGTGCGCTGATCATCGCGCCGACCCGGGAACTGGTGGTGCAGATCGCGAAGGACGCTGCCGACCTGACCAAATACACCAACCTGAACGTCATGACGTTCGTCGGCGGGATGGACTTCGACAAGCAGCTCAAGCAGCTTGAAGCGCGCCACTGCGACATTCTGGTTGCCACACCGGGCCGTCTGCTGGATTTCAACCAGCGCGGCGAAGTGCACCTGGACATGGTCGAAGTCATGGTGCTGGACGAAGCCGACCGCATGCTGGACATGGGTTTCATCCCGCAGGTGCGTCAGATCATTCGGCAGACACCGCACAAAGGTGAACGCCAGACCCTGTTGTTCTCGGCTACCTTCACTGAAGACGTGATGAACCTGGCCAAGCAATGGACGACGGACCCGTCCATCGTCGAGATCGAGTCGTTGAACGTGGCGAGCGACAACGTCGAACAACATATTTATGCCGTGGCCGGTGCCGACAAGTACAAGCTGTTGTACAACCTGGTCAACGACAACGGCTGGGAACGCGTCATGGTCTTTGCCAACCGCAAGGACGAAGTGCGACGCATCGAAGAGCGCCTGGTGCGTGATGGCGTCAACGCTGCGCAACTGTCCGGCGATGTGCCCCAGCACAAACGGATCAAGACGCTGGAAGGCTTCCGCGAAGGCAAGATCCGCGTCCTGGTGGCGACAGATGTGGCCGGTCGCGGTATTCACATCGATGGCATCAGCCACGTGATCAACTTCACCCTGCCGGAAGTGCCTGACGACTACGTACACCGTATCGGTCGCACCGGGCGTGCGGGTGCAGACGGCGTGTCCATCAGTTTTGCCGGTGAAGACGACTCGTATCAGTTGCCGGCCATCGAAGAAAAGCTGGGCCGCAAGATCAGTTGCGAAACGCCGCCGACCGAGCTGCTGCGAGCCGTCGTACGTCGCACGACCTGACTCCGCGCAAGCGGCCATAAAAAAGCGCAGCCCGTGACGGGTTGCGCTTTTTTTTGCCTGCTGAAGAATCGGAACGACTATGAATCAGTCAGAACCGTACTTCGGTGAACGCGGACCGTAGAGCAGACCGGCCGGACGTCCCGCCGAGAGCAGCCGATTGCTGGCAATGCCGGCAATCGGATGGCTGGCGTCGGTGGAGCTGTTGATGATCTGCTTGACGGCCGCAGTAACCAACATGCCGACCAGACCGCCGCCGCTGTTGTTGCCACCTTCGTCGCTGGACGCGGACGCTGCGCCGGTCCACAAAGCAGCACCGGTGCGCAGATCCACCAGCCTGGCCGTGACGGTCACGACGGTCTGGCTGCTGATCACGATGTAGCTGGTGCCGTACTGCTTGACCGTGATGTACAACGCCGCATCCGCACCGAAGATCTCCCGCAGCTTGGCCGGTGATGTGGCCTGGATGTCGTTGGCGTCGGTCAGGCCATTATTGCGAAACGTCTCGTCGACCAGCGCGACGGGCAAAACATAGTAGCCGGACTCTGCCAGTGGATAAGTCACCTGCGAGAACGTGCTGTAGGTCGCCTTGATATCGGGTGACTCGTTGATCGGTGGCAGCACCAGAATCGAACGTGGTTTGCTCTCCTTGAAGGCGGAGTAGTCAACGGTTTTCGGGGTGGCGCAACCCGACAACAGGGCCAGCGCAATCAGGCCCATGGCTATTTTCAGTTTCATTTGGCGGCTCCTGCCTTGGCGTTCTTGAGCAGAAAGTCCATGTAAGTAGCCGACTCGGGAAACAACGCCTTTTCGGTACGCAACTCCTGAACCATCTGATCATCCTTGCCCAGGCTGCCGTAGAGCATGCCCAGTTGAGCGTGATACCCAGGTGGTGGGTTGGCATTACTGGCGCGGATCTTCTGCAGATCCTCTTCCAGTTGTGCGACCTGAGCCTCCTTGGATTCACCCTTGAAATACTCATACACCTCGGGCTGGTAGCTGCCCCACTGGTAGAGGGTTTTCGGTTGTGGGGCGCAACCTGTGATAAACACGCCAGCGACGACAAGCGTTGCGAGACAGCGCAACGAACTGCTGTTATGACTTCTCAACACTACAAATCCCTTTTTTGACCGCATCAGTTGGCGACTGGCTTCCACGCGCCGCTGTCCAGCGCACGCACCATGTTGTTGACGGCCTCGCGCATGGCCAGGTCCAGCACCTTGCCATTGAGTGTCGAGTCGTAGCTGGCGGTTCCACCGAAACCGATCACTTCACGGTTGGACAGCTCGTACTCGCCCGCACCCTGGGTCGAGAAGACCACTTCGGAAGTACTGATGTTGACGATGTTCAGTGCGACTTTCGCGTAGGCGATCTGCGACTTGCCGCGACCCAGCAGGCCGAACAGTTGATGATCGCCGGTTTCCTTGCGACCGAACTCGGTCACGTCGCCAGTCACCACATAGTCAGCGCCTTTCAGACGCTGGGCCGTGGATTTAATGGTGGCTTCCTGCTTGATCTCCGCCATATTGTCTCGATCCAGCACATTGAACCGATTGGTCTGTTGCATGTGAGTGATCAGAATGGTCTTGGCCTGGCCGCCGAGACGGTCGACGCCGTCGGAAAAGATCCCGCGCATGTAGCTTGAGCGATTGTCGAATTTACCCACTGCAACCGGGTAACGAAGGCCGCTGTAGGCAACGCTTGCACTCTCGACCTTGGCAACCGGCAAAGCCCGGGAGCTCTCCGTTGCACAGCCACTCACCAGCGCCAGCGTCAATGCTGTCATCCCTGTTGCCACTACTTGCTGCAGTCTCTTCATGTCCATACTCCGGGCTTGTTGCCATGGCATACGGTCCTCACGCCGCAATCGACAGATAGCAGCACGCGGACGAAAGATTGAATGAGCCCTGCCGAGGACGGCATGACCGGCACGTTTGACAGTGTTTTTTCAGATAGTTGCAAAGTCAGCCCGTCAACTTCACATATGCGTCGAAAACACCGCTGCAAGCGTGCAGCTAAACCTGGATCATTTCCAACGGTCAACTGCCTGATGATCGCTGTGGCGCCCTTCGACCCAACGCTCGCCTTCGGGCGTGTTCTCGCGCTTCCAGAAGGGCGCGCGGGTCTTGAGGTAGTCCATGACAAAGTCGCAGGCCTCGAATGCGGCCTGACGGTGGGCGCTGGCAACGCCGACAAACACGATCGGCTCACCGGGCTCCAGCACGCCGACCCGATGCAGAACGTCGAGTCTGAGTAACGGCCAGCGCTGCTCGGCTTCGGCAACGATCTTCGCCAACGCCTTTTCAGTCATGCCGGGATAATGCTCCAGAAACATGCCGGACACTTCGCGACCGTCGTTGAAGTCACGTACGTAACCGATAAAGCTCACCACTGCACCAATGCCGACATTAGCCGCATGCAGTGCATTCACTTCAGTCCCGGGATCGAACGCTGCCGACTGCACGCGAATCGCCATGATCAGCCTCCGGTCACGGTCGGAAAGAACGCGACCTCATCGCCGTCCTGTATCGGCTCGTCGAGCTGACACAGTTCCTGATTGCGCGCGCACATGACGTTCTGTTCACCCAACACCTGCCAGGCCTCGCCACGCTGCAGCAAATGCTGACGCAAGGCGTCCAGCGTCGCAAAGTCACCCTCGACCCGCTCGCTGTCCAGGCCTAACGCTTCGCGATAACGGGCAAAGTACTGGACCTGCACGCTCATTGACCCGCCCCTCCATCTTCAGCGACAAAGTGACCGCTCTTGCCGCCTAGCTTCTCCAGCAGACGGACCGACTCGATGACCATGCCGCGATCCACCGCCTTGCACATGTCATAGATGGTCAGCGCCGCAACGCTGGCGGCCGTCAGCGCTTCCATTTCCACACCGGTCTGCCCCGCCAGCTTGCAGCGCGCCATGATACGAACCGTGTCATCACCTTCGGCGGCCAGTTCGACCTTGACGCTGGTCAGCATCAACGGATGGCAGAGCGGGATCAGGTCGCTGGTTTTCTTCGCTGCCTGAATGCCTGCAATGCGGGCCACAGCGAACACATCACCCTTGGGATGGCCGCCGCTTGTGATCATTTGCAACGTGGTGGGCAGCATGCGCACGAGCGCGCAAGCCACGGCTTCACGGGACGTTACCGCTTTATCGGTAACGTCGACCATATTGGCGCGGCCTTGAGAATCGAGATGAGTGAGCACAGTTCTACTCCTGAACAGGAGCGGCGATTGTAAACCTAAAAACGCGGGAGGGGGCCGACCGGCCGCAGACAGCGCAGACGACGCGGGTCCAGGCCTGACTGAAAAAAGGTGCTACAGACGCCCTGCTTCCGGCGTCTGTGCAGCCCTTGTGGTGTGCAAGCTCGCGCCCACGAGCTTGCACTTCTCTAGCGACAATTGCGTATCACGCTGACGCTGAGCGTGAACAGTTACAAATGGCTCTCCGCATATTCGGCCAGTATCGAACGAGGTACGCCTTGCAGGGTGATGTGCACGCCGTTGGGGAAGTCCTTGAAGCGCTCCGTCAGGTAGGTCAGGCCCGAGCTGGTGGCTGACAGGTAAGGGGTGTCGATCTGCGCCAGGTTGCCCAGGCAGACCACTTTTGAACCCGCACCGGCACGGGTGATGATGGTTTTCATCTGGTGCGGCGTCAGGTTCTGACATTCGTCGATCAGGATCAGGCTTTGTTGAAAGCTGCGGCCCCGGATGTAGTTGAGGGATTTGAACTGGAGCGGGACTTTGCTGAGGATGTAATCGACGCTGCCATGAGTGCTTTCGTCATCCATGTGCAAGGCTTCGAGGTTGTCGGTGATAGCACCAAGCCATGGCTCCATTTTTTCCGCTTCGGTGCCGGGCAGGAAGCCGATTTCCTGATCGAGCCCCTGAACGCTACGGGTCGCGATGATGCGGCGATAACGCTTGGTGACCATTGTCTGCTCGATGGCAGCGGCGAGGGCCAGAATGGTTTTACCCGAACCTGCGGCACCGGACAGGTTGACCAGATGAATGTCGGGATCGAGCAAGGCGAACAGGGCCAGGCCCTGATAAATGTCGCGCGGCTTCAAGCCCCAGGCTTCCTGATGCAGCAGAGGTTCCTGGTGCATGTCCAGAATCAGCAGTTCGTCGTTCTTGACGCCCTTGATCCAGCCGACAAAACCTTGCTCGTCAACGATGAACTCGTTGATGTGTACCGCTGGAAGGGCTTCATTCAATTGCACGCGGTGCCAGGTACGTCCGCGCTCCTGGCGCGTATCGACTTTGCTGACCCGATCCCAGAAGGAGCCGGTCATGTCATGGTAGCCACGGGACAACAGCGAAACATCGTCCACCAGCTGGTCGGTGCTGTAGTCCTCGGCGGCGATGCCACAGGCGCGCGCCTTCAGGCGCATGTTGATATCTTTGGTGACCAGCACCACGCTCAGGTCCTTGTTGCGCGCGTGCAAATCAATCAATTGGTTGATGATGATGTTGTCGTTCAGGTGTTCCGGCAGCAGGCTGTTGGGCTCTTCACGCTTGCTCATCAGAATCGACAGGAAGCCTTTGAACACGCCGGTGCCGCGATCGATCGGCACGCCTTTCTCGACTTCTTCCGGGGACGCCTCGCCCAGCGTCTTGTCGATCAGGCGAATCGCCTGCCGGCACTCAGCGGCTACTGAATGTTTACCTGCCTTGAGTTTGTCCAGTTCCTCCAGAACGGTCATGGGGATGGCGACGTGGTGTTCTTCGAAATTCAGCAATGCGTTTGGATCATGGATCAATACATTGGTATCGAGCACGTAAAGGATTGGCTGGTTAGTGGAGGGGGTGCGTCCGTGATCATCCATACTCGCTCACCTTTGTAGTAGCCAGGCGACGCAGAACTGCAACAGGACTGCGCCACGAAAAGGCCGCCGGCGTCTTCCCTTCAGGCAGGGTAGACATGTTGCTCAAGGTGGGTCTTTGAGGACGCCACCTGTGTTGCAGGTTTCGGCGGTCTGTATTCGTAATACAGCAAAAGGGATGACAGAAAAAAGCTCTTTGACAGTTTTTTGAAGTTTATTTCACAGGATGACGAATAGCGCTTGGCGGACGTTCCCGGCGCGTTTACAGTCGGAAGTCAGCTATAGCCGATTTCCCCGTCACTCCCCCTCCGGCGCGTCGTCGTCACTCTCCTCCAGCCCTTGCTCCACGGGCGTTTCATACAGATTCCTGCAGTCATCCCAGACCAGCTCGCTCTGCGCGGTATTGGCCAGCAGCAAAGGCACTGCCGACTGCGCCTTGTCGGCGGTGTCGTGGAACACCACCGTGCCGCGACGCCACAACAGCATCAGCGTCAACACGCGGTCTCCGACCTGCTGCGCCGAGAGGCGACCGGTCTCGTCCTGGGATTCGATATTCCATAACGACACGCGCAAGTGCTGAGCGCGGAAATAGTCGCCGCTGTCGGCACGTCGATGGCCGTAGGGCGGACGAAACAAAGGCACGTAGTTGTCCGGCAGAATCTGCTGAACCAGCGCCACACTGCGCCCAATGGAGTCCTGCCAGTCCTGCCATTGGCTGTGCGAGCGATACTCCCAGCCCTGAATACCCACGCACTGCTGACGGTAGAGCGACTGCAGGCTGCTGGCCGAACTGCTGTCCAGACGACTTTGAAGACTCTTGCCCAGTACGAAGAACGTCGCCGTCATCTTCTGCTGGCGCATGAAGTCAGCCAGCCAGTCCGTGGCACCATCGGCTGCGCTCGGCCCGCTTTCGAAGTTGAGCATGAAGGTGCGGTCGGGCATCTCGTCGCCGCTCATTTCATCGGAGTTGTAACGCTCGATCTCGCTGCTGGTCTGCGGAAACAGCGCGGCCATGAACAACAGTTCGTTGAGGTAGCGCTGGTGAAAGACGGCGCTGGGTCTGGCCCAGGCGGCATAAAACGAACTATCGCCAACCTGGTATTCCTCGGCGCGCTGCCGCAACTGGTCCATGTCCTCGACCAGCACGCAGAAGTTGGCATCCTGCTCACAGCTTTTTTGAGCGTTCTGGTAGTTTTCCAGCAGGCGTGACCACAACCGGTGACGCACCACGTTCAGCGACGCCACGTTGACGTAGCGCAGCCCTAGGCGCTGCTTGAGGCCGTCCTCATCCAGCTTTTCGCTGAGAAACAACTGATGGGCGAAGGCAAGGATTTCGGCACGAGACGCCACGTCGAACAACGCAGGCGTCTCCAGGCGCTCGGGCCAGACACTACGATCCATCGTGGCGATGACCGGTGCGGCTGCCTGCGCCTGAACCCAGAACAGACCCGCGAAAACTGCTAGAACGATACGCAAACCCTTTGCCCTCTCACTCGACCTTCAACGCGCGCCACTATAGCTGATATAGGTGTCACGCCTGATGTCAGCTTGCATACAGACGCCTTGCAAATCACCAACAGGCTCTCTCTATTGCCACCATTACTGGAGTCGGGCGCTGGCAGCCCCTAGAATCCCTCGACGTTCAAAGGAGACGACTTCATGCTGATGGTGATTTCCCCAGCGAAAACCCTCGATTTCGAAACGCCACCCACCACCGGGCGTTTCACCCAGCCGCAGTACCTGGATCATTCCCAGGAACTGATCAGCCAGCTTCGTGAACTGACGCCGGCTCAGATCGCCGAGCTGATGCATCTCTCCGACAAGCTCGCAGGGCTCAACGCTGCGCGCTTCGGCAGCTGGAACCCGGCGTTTACCCTGGACAACGCCAAGCAGGCGCTGCTGGCATTCAAAGGTGATGTGTACACGGGCCTGCAGGCCGAAACCCTTGACGAAGACCAACTGGCTTACGCTCAGGATCACCTGCGCATGCTTTCCGGGCTGTACGGACTGCTGCGGCCTCTTGACCTGATGCAGCCTTATCGTCTGGAGATGGGCACACGCCTGGCCAATGCGCGCGGCAAGGATCTCTATGCCTTCTGGGACACACGCATCAGCGAATGGCTGAACCAGGCGCTGGTCGAGCAAGGCGATGACTTGCTGCTGAACCTGGCGTCCACCGAGTACTTCTCGGCGGTCAAACGCTCGGCACTCAAGGCTCGTATCATTGATACCGAGTTCAAGGACATGAAGAACGGCCAGTACAAGATCATCAGCTTTTACGCCAAAAAGGCACGCGGCATGATGAGCCGGTTCGTTATAGAAGAACGCATTAATACGCCCGAAGCCCTGAAGGACTTCAAAAGCCACGGCTATCGCTACAGCGCCGAGCACTCCTCCCCGTCCAAGTTGGTCTTTCTGCGCGACGTGCAGGATCAGTGACCGTGTCAATGTTATGTAGCGCTCAGGCGCTACATAACGCAGCCCCTTATTTCAACCCCTGAGCGACGGCTTTATGACGCCGGTTAAATGGCAACTAGCGCACCGCTTGTCCGACAAGAAAATTTCTCCGAAAAATAAACAATTTTTTTCGCTAGTAGCACTTTGATTTTTGCAAGTGATAGCACATTCATATCTACCGCCTTTAACCCCCGCCAACTAAGGCCCAAACAGAAAGTGCCATCATCGTGCGACTATTTGTGTCACGCCTTCGATACACGAAATTCTCCAAAACAGGACGAGCGGCCAGGAACTAAATACGAAACCTTACGTTCCTACATCCCGTAACAATTCTCGGCGACCCTGTAAGAGATCACTTACGGGCTAGCGAGGATAAAGGGACGTTACCAGCAACACTGTCTTATCCTTGGATAGGGCTGTAGGTACTGAAATTAAAACTCACATCACTAGTTGAAGTAGGTAGACAGGCGAAGCACCTGACAGGTGTGACGCGCAGGACTCGACAAGGACTGCCATGGCTCTGGCCAGCGGCTTTCAGTTCCTGATCCGCCGTCCGTCGCCACACAGGAGTCGTTTACTGCATCCAAGAGAGCAGGGCCCTGCCCCATCGGGACAGATCACTTGCCGCTTGTACTTAGTGTCATTTGAGTTCGCCTCGTTTGTTTAGGCACTCACTCATTAAATATGCCTGCGTTAGTTAGATGGCCTTCACAAGCCGTCCCGGCTGACGTGTGACATCTGCTGGCCAAAATTAATATCCAGCCAACTTATGGCGTGAAAATCGAGGAGAGTACGATGCGTATCAGCATCTTTGGTTTGGGTTATGTCGGTGCCGTCTGTGCCGGTTGTCTTTCTGCCCGTGGCCATGAAGTCGTAGGTGTGGATATTTCCAGCACCAAGATCGACCTGATCAATAACGGCAAATCGCCTATCGTTGAGCCAGGCCTGGAAGAGCTGCTGGCGAAAGGTATTCGCACAGGCAAACTGCGCGGTACCACAGACTTTTCCGAGGCCATTCGTGCCACTGATCTGTCGATGATCTGCGTGGGTACGCCCAGCAAGAAAAACGGCGATCTGGAACTCGACTACATCGAATCCGTCTGCCGCGAAATCGGTTACGTACTGCGTGACAAAACTTCCCGTCACACCATCGTGGTTCGCAGCACCGTACTGCCGGGCACCGTTGCCAATGTCGTGATCCCGATCCTGGAAGAATGCTCCGGCAAAAAAGCCGGCGTGGACTTTGGCGTGGCCGTGAACCCTGAGTTCCTGCGTGAAAGCACCGCGATCAAGGACTACGACCTGCCACCGATGACGGTCATCGGCGAGTTCGACAAGGCCTCGGGTGATGCTCTGCAATCGCTGTACGAAGAACTGGACGCACCGATCATCCGCAAGGACATCGCCGTTGCCGAAATGATCAAGTACACCTGCAACGTGTGGCACGCCACCAAGGTCACCTTCGCCAACGAAATCGGCAACATTGCCAAGGCGGTCGGCGTTGATGGTCGCGAAGTGATGGAAGTGGTCTGCCAGGACAAGGCACTGAACCTGTCCCAGTACTACATGCGTCCTGGCTTCGCATTCGGCGGCTCCTGCCTGCCCAAAGACGTGCGCGCCCTCACCTACCGAGCCAGCACCCTGGACGTTGATGCCCCGTTGCTCAACTCCCTGATGCGCAGCAACGTTTCCCAGGTGCAGAACGCCTTCGACATGGTCGCAAGCCATGACACACGTAAAGTCGCCCTGCTGGGTCTGAGCTTCAAGGCCGGTACCGACGACCTGCGTGAAAGCCCGCTGGTAGAGCTGGCGGAAATGCTGATCGGCAAGGGTTTCGACCTGAGCATCTACGACAGCAACGTCGAGTACGCACGTGTACACGGCGCCAACAAAGACTACATCGAATCGAAGATCCCGCACGTGTCATCGCTGCTGAATTCCGACTTCGATCAAGTCATCAATGACTCTGACATCATCATTCTGGGCAACCGCGACGAGCGCTTCCGTGCACTCGCCGACAAGACCCCTGAAGGCAAGCGTGTCATCGACCTGGTGGGCTTCATGTCCAAGGCCACCAGCGAAACAGGCCGTGCCGAAGGTATCTGCTGGTAAATCAGCCGCAAGCCACAAGCGCCAAGCTCCAGGCCACTCGTTCAAGCGCAGCTTGAGCCTGGGGCTTGAGGCTTGCAACTGACTTAGGGATACAGATTATGCAGAGGCTCAAGCACGGCTTGTTACAAGCCGCCGGTTGGCTGTTTTACCTTAGTTTATTAATGGGCATTGCCACGGCATTGCCCACCAGTATCTTCGACTCACAGTCCAAGAACTTTATCTTCCTGATTGGCGCTGTCGGTATATGGCGCTATTCGATGGGGATTACGCACTTTGTGCGCGGAATGATCTTTCTGTACATCGTCTATCCACACTTGCGTCGCAAGGTTCGCAAGTTGGGCAAGGCGGCAGATCCTTCCCATGTGTTTCTGATGGTCACCAGCTTTCGTATCGACGCGCTGACCACCGCTCAGGTGTACAGCTCGGTCATTCGCGAAGCGATCAACTGCGGCCTGCCGACAACAATCGTCTGCTCGTTGGTAGAAATGTCCGACGAGCTGTTGGTCAAGGCGATGTGGGCCAGGCTTAACCCGCCTGATCGTGTGAAGCTGGACTTCGTGCGCATTCCGGGGACCGGCAAGCGTGACGGCCTGGCTTACGGTTTCCGCGCGATCTCACGCCACCTTCCGGACGAGCGCGCCGTGGTTGCCGTGATCGACGGCGACACCGTGCTCAACGAAGGCGTCGTGGCCAAGACCGTGCCGTGGTTTCAGCTGTTCGAAAACGTTGGCGGCCTGACCACCAACGAGTTCTGTGAAGTGCGCGGCGGTTACATCATGAGCGAATGGCACAAGCTGCGTTTCGCCCAGCGTCACATCAATATGTGCTCGATGGCCCTGTCCAAGCGCGTGCTGACCATGACCGGTCGTATGTCAGTGTTCCGCGCCACCGTGGTCACCGACCCCGAGTTCATCGCCGACGTGGAAAGCGACTCGCTCAACCACTGGCGCCTGGGCACGTTCCGGTTTCTGACCGGCGACGACAAATCCAGCTGGTTCAGCCTGATGCGCCTGGGTTACGACACCTTCTACGTGCCGGATGCCGCGATCAACACAGTCGAGCACCCACCGGAGAAGAGTTTTCTCAAGGCCAGCCGCAAGCTGATGTATCGCTGGTACGGCAACAACCTGCGTCAGAACTCGCGTGCGCTGGGCCTGGGCATTCGTCGTCTGGGGCTGTTCACCAGCGTGGTGTTGTTCGACCAGCGTGTGTCGATGTGGACCTCCATCCTCGGCCTCACGGTCGCCATCATCGCCAGCTTCAAGTACGGCGGAGCCTTCCTGCTGATGTACCTGCTGTGGATCGGCATGACCCGCCTGATCCTCACGCTGCTGCTGTCCTTGTCGGGACACAGGATCGGACCTGCCTACCCCATGATTCTCTATTACAACCAGATCGTCGGCGCCCTGATGAAGATCTATGTCTTCTTCCGCCTGGACCGCCAGTCCTGGACGCGCCAGGACACCAAACTCAGCCGCGACATGGCCAGCTTTCAGGGTTGGTTCAACACGTGGTCATCCCGAACCATGACTTTCTCGGCTGGCACCATCTTCGTCGCCGTGCTGTTGACGATGGTTTGACCGGACCAACGGATTAATCGCTTAAGTAGGAAAAATTAGCCATGAATACAGCCGTGAATGCGAACGTCGTACATGAATCCGAAGCCCAGCGCCAACACGCCCGGGTCAAAATCCCGGCCAAGCTGCGCTTGCTGGACATTCCAAGCGCGCCGCTGGTGCGTATCGAAGACCTGTCCGCCGGTGGCCTGAGCTTCACCGCGCCGTCCGGCCAGAACTACACCGCCGGTGAAGTGCTCAAGGGTCGCCTGCAATTTCTGATCGACAACCTTGGCCTGGCCATGGACGTGGAAATGCAGGTCCGTTCGGTGGATAACGCCAGCCGCCGCATCGGTTGCCAGTTCCAGAACCTTGAAGCCCAGGACATCGCCACGCTGCGCCACCTGATCACCTCGCACCTGTCCGGCGACATCGTCAGCCTGGGCGAAGTGCTGGCCACCCTGCAGCGCGACAACTTCACCAAAGCGCGCAAGGTCAAGGGCAACGACGGCGGCATGAGCACGATGGGACGCCTGCGTGCGGTCACCTTCAGCCTTGGTATCTTCATCGTTGGTCTGGCCGCGTTCGGCTTCATCTTCAAGACTGTCTACGGCCTGTACTTCGTCAGCCACGCCTCGGCTGGCCTGGTGTCGATCCCGAGCATGGACATCACCATGCCACGTGAAGGCACCGTGCAAAGCCTGGTTGCGCAAAACGGCGAAACCACTAAAGGCGCGCCACTGGCAACCTTTAACACCAGCATGCTGGAAATGCTCAAAGGCAGCCTGACCGGTGAAGACCTGCAGCCGGCGAAAATCGAAGAGCTGTACGGCAAGCAGATGAGCGGCACCCTGACCAGCCCATGTGACTGTGTCGTGGCTCGCCAACTGGTCGCCGACGGTCAGTACGCCAGCAAAGGCCAGGTGATCTTCCAACTGGTGCCACGCAACGCACCCGCCACCGTTGAAGCCCGCTTCACCTATCGCCAGTTCAACGACGTCAAGCCAGGCACCCGCGTCAGCTTCCAGGTTGCCGGTGAAGACAAACTGCGCACCGGCGAGATCATCAGCAGCACCAACCTGAGCGACACCGACCTGTCCACCGACATCCGTGTGCAGATCAAGCCTGACGAAAGCCTGAGCAGCTCGCTTGCCGGCCGCCCTGTCGAAGTGGTCAGTGATCGCGGTCCTTCCGTGAACTGGCTGATCGATAAAGCCGTGGCTGCGGGTCTGTAATCATGAACAGCCCACTACGACGCCTGTCGACCCCCACGCTATTGAGCCTCGCCGTCGCGCTCGGCCTGAGCGGCTGTGCCGGCCTGCCTGACCAACGCCTTGCCAATGAAGCCCTGAAAAACGGCGACACTGCACTGGCGGAGCAGAATTATCGGCAGCTGGCGGACCTGGGCTACAGCGATGCACAGGTTGGCCTGGCAGACATTCAGGTCAACACCCGCGACCCGGCCCTGCTCAAGCAGGCGGAAGCCACTTACCGAGCGGCCGCCGAGACCTCGCCTCGTGCGCAGTCGCGTCTTGGCCGGCTGCTGGCCGCCAAGCCGGATGCCACCGACGCCGAACGGCGTGAAGCCGAAGCGCTGCTCAAGCAAGCCTTCGCCAACGGTGAATCCGGCACGCTGGTGCCGCTGGCCATGCTCTACCTGCAATACCCGCATACCTTCCCCGACGTGAATGCGCAGCAGAAAATCAGCCAGTGGCGTGCTGCCGGTTATCCGGAAGCAGGTCTGGCGCAGGTGCTGCTGTACCGCACCCAGGGCACCTACGCCGAGCATCTGGACGAAGTGGAAAGCATCTGCAAGCAGGCGCTGAACACCACTGACATCTGCTACGTCGAACTGGCCACGGTCTACCAGACACGCGGCCAGGCCGAGCCGCAAGCCGCCTTGATCGAACGCCTGAAAAGCGAACACGCCGCGGGCCGTATCAGCGCCCAGCGCGTGGACAGCGTAGCGCGCGTACTGGGCGATTCGACCATCGGCACGCCGGATGAAAAGACCGCCCAGCAGTTGCTGGAAGGCATCGCGCCAGGCTATCCGGTGTCCTGGGTCACGCTGGCCAAACTGCTTTACGACTTCCCCGAACTGGGTGACGTCAACAAGATGCTGGAATACCTGGACAACGGCCGCGCCGCTGACCAGCCACGCGCCGAATTGCTGCTGGGTCGCCTGTACTACGAAGGCAAATGGGTCACGCCCGACGCCTTCAAGGCAGAAGCGCATCTGAAGAAAGCCGCAGCGACGGAAATCTCGGCCCATTACTACCTGGGTCAGATCTACCGCCGGGGTTATCTGGGCCAGGTCTATCCACAGAAAGCCGCGGACGAGTTGCTGACGGCCGCCCGTGGCGGCCAGAACAGCGCCGACTTCGCCCTCGCGCAGCTGTTCTCGCAAGGCAAGGGCACCAAGCCTGATCCGGTCAACGCCTGGGTCTTCGCCCAGTTGGCACTGACCACCGAAACCCCGCAGGCCACTGAACTGGCCCAGCAACTGAGCACCACACTGCCGCCTGAAAAGCTCGCCGGCGCCAAGGATCTGTTGGCACGTGAGCAAAAAGTCCGGGGCGCAGCCGCCAACCAGAGCGCGATGGCGATGCAGGCCCTGCAAGAAGAAAAAGACGGTGAGGAAGCATTATGAAGTTGAATCCCCTGATGGCCGCTGGTGTGGGCCTTGGCTTCAGCCTGCTGTGGGCCTGCCCGACACTGGCAGCGCTGACTGAACAACAGAATTTCGGTCTGGAAGTGAAAGCCACCGGCCAGCTCGAAGATGACCGTGATCTGGGCACCCGCTCGGGTGGCGACGTCAGCGGTCTGGGTCTGGACCTGCGTCCTTGGGTCTATGGCGAGCGCGGCAACTGGAGTGCTTACGCCATGGGCCAGGTCGTGACCGCGACCGATACCATTCAGACTGACCCGCTGGAACAATCCACCGGTGCAGGCAACGGCCAGACTCAAGTGTCCCGTGGCACCGCCAGCGAACGCGAAGTTGAAAAGTCCTACGCTGCACTGCGCGAGTTCTGGATCGGCTACAGCGGCTTCACGCCCTACCCCGGCGAGATCCTGAAAGTCGGTCGCCAGCGCCTGCGCAACGATGACGGTCAATGGCATGACACCAATATCGAAGCCATCAACTGGACCTTCGACACCACCCTGTTGCGTGCAGAAGTGGGCGCAGCACAGCGTTTCAGCGAATACCGCACCGACCTGACCGAACTGGCACCCGACGACGAAGATCGCCAGCACCTGTTCGGTTCGGCCAGCTACCAGTGGACGCCCGGTCACTGGGCAGGCGTGCGCGCGCATCACAGCCGCGACGATGGCAAGCTCAAGCGTCAGGGCGAGGAACTGGACGATCTGGACAAGACCTCCAACGGCGACCTGACCTGGCTCGGCCTGCAGGCTGACAGCGATGCCTACAACTATCGCAACACCCATCAGCTCAACTACTGGGGCAGCCTGACCTGGCTCAATGGCAACCGCGACGAAATCGGCGTCAACGGTGTCAACGACCAGTACTTTGCCGGTGAGAAGAACAACCGCGACATGAATGGCTGGGCCACTGACCTGGGCCTGCGCCTGCGCCTGGATCCGCAGTGGCAAGTGGGCGCCGCCTACTCGCGCGCCAGCAAGGATTACGTGCAGAACGGTCTGGAAAGCAACCGCTCCAACTGGACCGGCACCCGCTCGCGTATCCACCGTTTCGGTGAAGCGTTCCAGGGTGAAATGGCCAACGTGGAAACCGGCTCGCTGTTCGCCTCCTGGCAGATGAACGAGGAATACGACGCCTCGCTGATCTACCACAAGTTCCGCCGTGTCGACGGCAACACCGGCATCGGTGGCTCGGGGATCAACGCTGTTCGTGAAAACGGCGACAGCAATACCTTCAGCTCGCTGCCACTGGAAGACGGGCGCAAGGACCTGGGTCAGGAAATGGACCTGGTCGTGACCAAGTACTTCAAACAGGGTCTGCTGCCAGCCTCGCTGAGCCAGTCCTTCGACGAACCGTCGGCCCTGGTGCGCTTGCGTGCCGGTGTCTTCAAGCCCGGCGACGCGTACCACAACGGCGTGGATGAATACATGCACCGCGCCATTGTCGACGTCATCTGGCGCTTCTGATGCGAACCGCCAAAGGAGTGCCACAGATGAACAGTCAAGCAAGCAACGGGCGTAGCCGGATCTGGCCACACGCCCTGCTCGAAAGCGCCGTGCTGAGCAGCGCGCTGCTGATGGCCAGCGGCGCCGCACTGGCCAACACGCCTGTCACCCCCGAGGCACCGAAGGCGGTGGTCAAGGAGCTGCAACAGGCCAAGACCTACACCATCACCAGCCCGCCGACCGAGCCGCTGGAGATGGCCAAGCCGGTGCTGCCGGACCTCAGCGGCTACACCGCAGACGCGGCGCTGAAAAAGATCGCACGCAACAAACCGGGCAAGATCACCGTTGCGCGGATGATGGAAGAAACCGGCCTCAAGGAATTCATCGGCGGCGACAACAAGATGGCTGAATGGGTGGCCCGTCAGAAGGGTATCCCGCAGGCCATCATGATCTCCGACGGCTACGTGAACCTTCAGGACCTGGTCAAAAAAGTACCCAAGCAATTCCTGAAAGAGGTGTCGCCAGGTGTTTACGTGGCGCGCTTGCCGATCCTGGTCAAGGAAAGCGGCATCTTCGAGATCGACAGCAAGACCAAGGAATTGCGTCTGTCTCAAGAGGGGGGCTCGTTCATCGTCAGCGAAGGGCAGATGCTGATCACCCACACCCAGGTCAACGCCTGGAGCGAAACCCGCAACAGCCTGGCGACCTATCGCAAGCCTGACGAGTTTCGCCCATTCGTGCTGACCTGGGGCGGCTCGCAAACCTGGATCGCCAACACCAAGATGGCGAGCATGGGTTACGACCAGAGCAAGTCGTACGGTGTGAGTATTTCGCAGTACACGCCCAACACCGCGAAGATTCTGAAACGTGCCGAGCCGACCGGCTGGATCATTGATTCGGAATTCTCGGACATGTGGTACGGCTTCTACTGCTATGAAACGCGTGACTTTGTGGTCAAGGGCAACACCTACCGCGACAACATCGTCTACGGCATTGACCCGCATGACCGCTCGCACGGCCTGATCATCGCCGAGAACGACGTCTACGGGACCAAGAAAAAGCACGGGATCATCATTTCCCGGGAAGTCGACAACAGCTTCATCTTTCGCAACAAGAGCCATGACAACAAATTGTCCGGCGTGGTCCTGGACCGTAACAGCGTCGGCAACATCGTCGCCTACAACGAGATCTATCAGAACCACACCGACGGCATCACGCTGTACGAAAGCGGCAACAACCTGCTGTGGGGCAACCGTGTGATTGCCAACCGCCGTCACGGTATCCGCGTGCGCAACAGCGTGAACATCAAGCTGTACGAAAACATCGCCACGGCCAACGGGCTGATGGGCGTCTACGGCCACATCAAGGACCTGAGCGACACCGACCGCGACATCGAGCTCGACCCGTTCGACGCCCAGGTGTCGCTGATCATGGTTGGCGGCGAACTGGCCAGCAACGGCTCAGGCCCGCTGTCCATCGACTCGCCCCTGAGTGTCGAGCTGTATCGCGTCTCGATGCTGGCCCCGACCAAAGAAGTCGGCATCAGCCTCAACGGCATCCTGGGTGAACGTCAGAACGAGATCCTCGACCTGCTGGTGCGCCAGAAGAAAGCCGTATTGATCGACCCCGTCGAAAGCCAGACCGAGCTGCGGGAATGAGGAAGGGTATTGTTATGCACGCACATTTGATCAAGCTGTTGAGCCTGTCCAGCCTCACCGCCGCGCTGATGGCCGCCGCCGGTGTGGCTCGCGCAGACGACTCGCAAGCGCCGACTTTTACCGCCGAGCCTTGCTGCAGCCTGTGCCCGGCCGCGCACGATGCGAAAAACTACACCACGCGCTACCAGCAGAACTTCACCACGCTGGTGCAGGCCGAAGGCGACTGGCTGTTCCGTACCCAGGAAGACCTGCGCACCGAATTCGACACCACGCCTGCCGGCTATCGCCGCATGAAAGAACTGCACGATGCGTTCAAGAGCAAGGGCGTCGAGCTGGTGGTTGTCTATCAACCGACTCGCGGCCTGGTGGATCGCAACAAGCTGTTCCCGGCCGAGCGCGACAAGTACGACTACGACAAGGCACTGAAGAACTATCAGGCCATGCTCGGTCGTTTCAGCAAGATGGGTTACTGGGTGCCGGACCTGTCGCCGTTGACCAACGAGCAACAGGCGCACGACTTCTACTTCCGCGGTGACCAGCACTGGACGCCATACGGCGCACAACGCACGGCGAAAATCGTGGCCGAGACCGTCAAGAAAGTCCCGGGTTACTCGGACATTCCCAAGCGTGAATTCGAAAGCCACATTTCCGGACGCATGGGGAAGACCGGCACCCTGCACAACATGGCAGGGCAGCTGTGCGGCACCAGCTATGCCGTGCAGTACATGGACCAGTTCAGCACCGAGCCCAAAGGCGAAGCCGGCGACGGCGACCTGTTTGGCGATTCCGGCAACCCGGAAATCACCCTGGTCGGCACCAGCCACAGCGGCAAGAACTACAACTTCGGTGGCTTCCTCCAGGAATACCTCAGCGCCGATGTGCTGAACGTGGCGTTCCCCGGTGGCGGTCTGGAAGGCTCGATGCTGCAGTACCTGGGCAGCGAAGACTTCCAGAAGCGTCCGCCGAAGATTCTCATCTGGGAGTTTTCGCCGCTCTATCGCCTCGACCAGGAGACCATCTATCGCCAGATGATGTCGCTGCTGGACAACGGTTGCGAAGGCAAACCTGCCGTCATGAGCGCCAGCACCACCCTGAAGCCGGGCAACAACGAAGTACTGGTCAACGGCAAGAACGGCATCAAGGACATTCGTAACGGCAGCAACCAGATTGATATCCGTTTCGACGACACGTCGGTAAAAACCCTTCAGGCCAGGCTCTGGTACATGAACGGTCGACACGAAGACCTGAAAATCGAAAAACCGGAAACCTCTGACACCGATGGACGCTTCGCCTTCGAATTGCGCGAAGACGAGGACTGGGCTGACCAGCAATTGCTGGCCCTCGAAATCCAGGGACCGGAAGCAGGCGCAGAACCCCAGAAAGTCGAAGCCAAAGTATGCAAACGCAACGTGTTCCCGAGCGCTGCGAAACACACCGCTCAAGCCGGACTATGAGGTGACTTATGCAGACTCCGAAACTGATACGCCCTACCCTGCTGTCGATGGCAATCCTGTCATCGATGGCCTGGGCCATGGGTGCGTCCGCAGCCGCGACGCTGGTTCCACCCAAAGGTTATGACGCACCGATCGAAAAGATGAAAACCGGTGATCACAACTTTACCTGTGATGCGATTCCGACGCCTTACACCGACAAACTGGTGTTTCGCAGCAAATACGAAGGTTCGGACAAGGCACGTGCCACTCTGAATCTGAAGTCCGAAGAAGCTTTTCGGGATGCAACCAAGGACATCACCACCCTTGAGCGTGGCGTCAGCAAAGTCGTGATGCAGTACATGCGCGACGGTCGTCCCGAGCAACTCGACTGCGCATTGAACATGATGACCACGTGGGCCAAGGCCGATGCGCTGGAATCGCGTGAGTTCAACCATACCGGCAAGTCCATGCGCAAATGGGCACTGGGCAGTATGTCGTCGGCGTACCTGCGACTGAAGTTCTCCGAGTCCAAGCCTCTGGCCAACCGCCAGCAGGACGCGCAGATCATCGAAGCCTGGTTCAGCAAACTGGCCGATCAGGTGGTCAGCGACTGGAGCAACCTGCCGCTGGAAAAAATCAACAACCACTCGTACTGGGCGGCCTGGTCGGTGATGGCAACGGCTGTCGCTACCAATCGTCAGGACCTGTTCGACTGGGCGGTGAAAGAGTTCAAGGTTGCCGCCAATCAGGTGGACAAGGACGGTTTCCTGCCCAACGAAATGAAGCGTCGTCAACGCGCTCTGTCGTACCACAACTATGCCTTGCCACCGCTGGCCATGATCGCCAGTTTCGCTCAGGCCAATGGCGTGGATTTGCGTCCGGAAAACAACGGCGCATTGAAACGACTGGCTGACCGCGTCCTGGCCGGCGTGAAAGATCCTTCCATGTTCGCTGAGCACAACGGCGAAAAGCAGGACATGACGGACCTGAAGAAAGACCCGAAATTTGCCTGGCTGGAGCCGTTCTGCGCGCTCTACACCTGCAACGCCGAAACACTTGAAGAGAAACACGAAAAGCAGCCCTTCAAGACCTTCCGCCTGGGCGGTGACCTGACCAAGGTCTACGACCCCGAGCATGAGAAGGGCGATAAAAGTGACAAGGGTTCCTAGGTAAAAAGTTGACCTTGTGGGCGCGAGTCTGCTCCCACAGGTGAAGCTGCAACGACGCGACAACCTCCCTATTCGTAGGGGGGGTTTGGGGGGGCTTTGGGCCCTTGAATGTTGGACAAACGGAGAGATAAGGATGGTTTTCTCATCCAACGTGTTCCTGTTCCTGTTCTTGCCGATCTTTCTCGGCTTGTACTACCTGAGCGGGCAACGCTATCGCAATCTGCTGTTGCTGGTTGCCAGCTACATCTTCTACGCCTGGTGGCGTGTGGACTTCCTGGCCCTGTTCATCGGCGTAACGGTCTGGAACTACTGGATCGGCCTCAAGGTGGGCGCAGCAGGCGTGCGAACCAAACCGGCACAGCGCTGGCTGCTGCTCGGCGTGGTGGTGGACCTGGGTATCCTGGGCTACTTCAAGTACGCGAACTTCGGCGTGGACAGCATCAACGCGGCCATGACCTCCATGGGCCTGGAACCGTTCATCCTGACACATGTGTTGTTGCCGATCGGCATCTCGTTCTATGTGTTCGAGTCCATCAGCTACATCATCGACGTGTACCGCGGCGACACACCGGCCACGCGCAATCTGATCGACTTTGCAGCGTTCGTGGCGATCTTCCCGCACCTGATTGCAGGACCTGTGCTGCGCTTCCGTGACCTGGCCGACCAGTTCAACAACCGCACACACACGCTGGACAAGTTCTCTGAAGGTGCCACGCGCTTCATGCAGGGCTTCATCAAGAAAGTGTTCATCGCCGACACCCTGGCGGTCGTGGCAGACCACTGCTTCGCCCTGCAGAACCCGACCACGGGCGATGCCTGGCTGGGCGCTCTGGCGTACACCGCGCAGCTGTATTTCGACTTCTCCGGTTACAGTGATATGGCCATCGGTCTGGGTCTGATGATGGGTTTCCGCTTCATGGAAAACTTCAAACAGCCTTACATCAGCCAGTCGATCACCGAGTTCTGGCGTCGCTGGCACATCAGCCTGTCCACCTGGCTGCGTGACTACCTGTACATCACGCTGGGCGGCAACCGTGGCGGCAAGTTTGCGACCTACCGCAACCTGTTCCTGACCATGCTGCTGGGCGGTCTGTGGCACGGTGCCAACGTCACCTACATCATCTGGGGTGCGTGGCACGGCATGTGGCTGGCGATCGAGAAAGCGCTGGGCATCAACACCAAGCCGTACAACTTCAACGTGATCCGCTGGGCGCTGACCTTCCTGCTGGTCGTAGTGGGCTGGGTGATCTTCCGTGCAGAGAACCTGCACGTGGCAGGACGCATGTACGGTGCCATGTTCAGCTTCGGCGAATGGCAGCTGTCCGAGCTCAACCGCGCAAGCCTCACCGGCCTGCAAGTGGCGACACTGGTGCTGGCTTACGCAACCCTGGCGTTCTTCGGTCTGCGTGACTTCTACCAGAACCGTCAGGTCGACGATGGCAAAAGCACCAAGGCCGACGGCCCTGCCACTGCGCAACCGGGCACCATCAAGGCCGTTCCTGGCGATGCGCCCGGCAGCCTGCACCTGCCCGGTTACACCGTGGGCAGCGAAGCACAGGTGCAACCGGCCTACTGGGTTGCCGACTGGCCCCGCTACGCCATGCGCGCACTGATCCTGCTGCTGTTCGTCGCGTCGATTCTCAAACTTTCGGCGCAGAGCTTCTCGCCGTTCCTTTACTTCCAGTTCTGAGGAGCCTGACATGACCCGTTCATTACGAATCCTCTACATCGCCATCTTCCTGGGTCTGCTGTTGATCCTCGGCGCCTGGTCGCTGCGCAGTTTCAGCACGTTCTCGACCTCGGCCGAGACCACTGTGCTCAACGGCAAGTGGACCAAAGCGGCGGAAACTCATTACGACGATGAGTTTCCGATCAAGCGCCTGGGCACCAACCTCTGGGCGGCCCTGGATTACAAGCTGTTCAACGAAGGCCGTCCCGGCGTCGTGCTCGGCAAGGACCAGTGGCTGTACACCGATGAAGAGTTCGACGCCGTTGCCAATGGCGAGCAGAACGAAGCGGACAACCTGGCGTTGATCCAGGGCGTGCGTGACGCACTGGAAAAACAGGGCACCCAGCTGGTCCTGGCCATCGTTCCGGCCAAGACGCGTCTGTACCCCGAGCACATCGGTGACAACAAGCCAGCCAGCCTGCACGCCGACCTGTACCAGCAGTTTCACGCGCAGGTCGCCAGTGCCGGGATCTTCGCGCCGGACCTGCTCGCGCCGCTGCAGGCTGCCAAGCAGAAAGGCCAGGTCTTCCTGCGTACCGACACGCACTGGACGCCAATGGGTGCCGAAGTCGCTGCGCAGCAACTGGGCGTAGCCATTGCCCAGAAGACGCCGCTGGAAGGCGAGCCTGAACAGTTCGTCACCCAGGCCAGGGGCAGTGAGTCGTACAAGGGCGACCTGACCACGTTCCTGCCACTGGACCCGCTGTTCAGCAACATGCTGCCCAAGCCTGATGAGTTGCAACAACGCAGTACCGATCCGGTCCAAGGCACAGCGGCTGGCGACGATGCGCTGTTCGCGGACAGTGACATTCCGGTCGGCCTGGTGGGCACCAGCTACAGCGCCAACCCGAACTGGAACTTCGTCGGCGCGTTGAAAGAAGCCCTGCGCAGCGATGTCGTCAACTACGCCGAAGACGGCCATGGCCCGATTCTGCCGATGCTCAAGTACCTGCAGACCGACGCCTTCAAGAACACCCCGCCGCAAGTGGTCATCTGGGAGTTCCCGGAACGCTACCTGCCAGCGCACAACGACCTTGGCGAGTTCGATCAGAAGTGGATCGCCGAGCTGAAAAAATCGCGTAACACCCAAGACAACGTGGCGTTGAGCGCCAACCCATCCGAGTCGCCCAACCGGGCGCAAAACTGAGAGGACTGACTCATGACCCAACACACCACTGCAAACCGTTCGAAGAACCGCCTGTTCAAAACCTGCGCACTGGCTGCTGGCCTGGGCCTGATGTCCCTGCAAGCCTTTGCAGGTGACTCGGCCCTGTACGGCCCGACCGCGCCAAAAGGCTCGACCTTCGTACGCGTCTACAACGCCAGCAGCGCTGAAATCAGCGCCAGCGTCGGCAACACCAACATGAACGAAGTCGCGCCACTGGGCAGCACCGCGTTCAGCTTCATGCCACAGGGCGACTACACCGCCAAACTGGGCAGCCAGAGCGTGCCGGTGAAACTGGCAGGCGATCACTATTACACCCTGGTCAATAACGCCAGCGGCAAACCCCAACTGATCGAAGAACCGCCGTTCAAGAACAAGCAGAAATCCCTGGTTCGCGTGCAGAACCTCAGCGACAAGGCACTGACCCTGAAAACCGCCGACGGCAAGACCGATGTGGTCAAAGCCGTGGCGGCCAAGGGCACCGGCGAGCGTGAAATCAACCCGGTCAAAGTCAGTCTGGCGCTGTACGACGGCGACAAGAAAGTCACCGATGTGAAACCTGTGGCCCTGGAGCGTGGCGAAGCCGCTGTTCTGTACATCACCGGCAGTGGCAGCAGCCTCTCGCCAGTGTGGGTCAAGCCACCGGTTACAACCCGCTAAAGGATTTGGCCTGCCGGGTCATGGCGAGCCCTGACCGGCAGGCGCGGAATAAGAAAAAGACAGAAACGACAGACAGCACGTACAGCCCATATTGAATGCTATTGGAGAAGTAAAATGATTCCAGTGATCTTGTCAGGCGGTAGCGGTTCACGACTCTGGCCGCTTTCGCGCAAACAGTTCCCTAAACAGTTCCTGGCACTGACCGGCGAGCACACCCTGTTCCAGCAAACCCTGGAGCGTCTGGTGTTCGATGGCATGCAGGAGCCGATCGTGGTCTGCAACAAAGAGCACCGCTTCATCGTCAACGAGCAACTCGCGGCGCTGAAACTGGAAACCCAGGCGATTCTCATGGAACCGTTCGGTCGCAACACTGCACCGGCTGTGGCTCTGACTGCCATGAAACTGGTCAACGAGGGCAACGACGGTCTGATGCTGGTGCTGCCGGCCGATCACGTGATCGAAGACCAGAAAGCCCTGCAACGCGCACTGGCGCTGGCCACTGTGGCCGCCGAGCGTGGCGAAATGGTGCTGTTCGGCGTACCGGCCAGCAAGCCGGAAACCGGCTACGGTTACATCAAATCCACAGCCGATGCGCTGCTGCCCGAAGGCGTGAGCCGCGTGTCGCACTTCGTCGAAAAGCCTGACGAAAAACGCGCCAAAGAGTTCGTAGAAGCCGGTGGCTACTACTGGAACAGCGGCATGTTCCTGTTCCGCGCCAGCCGCTTCCTGGAAGAGCTGAAAAAGCACGACCCGGACATCTACGACACTTGCCTGCTGACCCTGGAGCGCAGCGTTCAGGACGGCGATGCCGTTGAGATCGACGCCTCCACCTTCGCCTGCTGCCCGGACAATTCCATCGACTACGCCGTCATGGAAAAAACCCAGCGCGCCTGCGTCGTGCCACTGTCGGCTGGCTGGAGCGATGTCGGCTGCTGGTCGTCGCTGTGGGAAGTCAATGCCAAGGATGCCAACGGCAACGTCACCAAGGGCGACGTCGTCATCCAGGACAGCCGCAACTGCATGATCCATGGCAACGGCAAACTGGTGTCGGTGATCGGTCTGGACAACATTGTGGTCGTCGAAACCAAGGACGCCATGATGATTGCCCACAAGGACAAGGTTCAGGGCGTCAAGCAGATGGTTGCCACGCTGAACGAACAGGGTCGCACCGAAACCCAGAACCACCTCGAAGTCTATCGCCCGTGGGGCTCTTACGATTCCGTGGACATGGGCGGCCGCTTCCAGGTCAAGCGCATCTCGGTCAAGCCGGGCGCGTGCCTGTCGCTGCAGATGCACCACCACCGTGCCGAACACTGGATCGTGGTATCCGGTACCGCGCAGGTGACCTGTGACGAGAACGTGTTCCTGCTCACTGAAAACCAGTCCACTTACATCCCGATCGCCTCGGTCCATCGCCTGAAAAACCCAGGCAAGATCCCGTTGGAAATCATCGAAGTGCAATCGGGCAGCTACCTGGGCGAAGACGATATCGAGCGTTTCGAAGATATCTACGGCCGCTCGGGCGCGCTGGAAACCGGTGTCAAAACGCAGACCATTGCGCGTTGATCAACGGCTAGCAAAAAAGCGGTAGTACACCGGCCTCCGACACTGTCTTGCGAATCCCCATCCGCAAGACAGTGTCGGGGGCTTTTTTGTGGCTGCGATAAAGACTCGTGGACCCGCTTCGTTTCTCTGGCCACTGTCATTTCTGTCAGTAGCCAAAAATATTCACGCTGCTTAACGTTAGCGGACCGTCAGCCGCACCGTTCGCAGGTATCGCTATGAGCAGCCCATCCAGCCCCACCATTCCCGTACCTTTTGTCGCAGAGGCAAAACCTGGAAAAACTGGCACCGAGGACATTTACGAAGTCATCCTCAAGGGCCCTATCACTCTTGAACTGCCTGCATTCGACGATGAGTCCTGCACCTTGGTTTTGTTGAACCTGGCCAATGCAGACGGCACTAATCGTCCGTTGGCCAGCGGCAACTCTCCCTTTACATCGGGCCAGCCCACGCGTGTGACGATCACCAACGACCACACTGAAGAGAGCATGAATTTCAAACCAGGGCAAAAAGCAAAAATCACAGGCGTACTGGTCGGAAGTAGCGCTAAGTTGCCAGCGTCGAGGATTTACAGCTTCGTGTGACTGAGCACTGCCGGTCATAGCACCGGGATGATGCGCAGCTGCATCATCCCGGTCGCATTCCCACCACCCTGTGCGACCTCATTGGTCAACCGCCCTACCCTTTCTGTAGGATGTTCAGCACCGCCCCTGCTGGAGACCCTCTGCATGCTGATCGGCATCCTGTTAATCCTGACCTGGCTCATCCTGTTGCTGCGCTATCCTGCCAAAGCCTTGCCGGTGTCGCTTGCGGCCGCTGTTGGCCTTGGGATCGTGGCGGCTATCGTGATCTGGCAGGACAGCCGCGAGACACGCCAGCTGGAGCAACTGGATATCCGGCTGGCCTATGCACCGCAGCAGTGCCCCACGGATCGCCCGTTGCAGGTCTCGATCACCAACCGCAACAAGGCGGCGCTGCTGGAGCTTCGCTGGCGTATTGCGGCTTACGCGCCAGGCGATACCGTCAATCTGGCGGACAACACCTACACGTCGGCGCGTTATCGCGGACCGGGCGAATTGCAGGCAGACGGCCATTGGCAGGACTGTGTACCCGTACCGGCATTGCGTAATGGCTATCGCCCGCAAACCCTGGAGTTTCGCGCAGAACATCTGCAAGGCAGTTTCTCGGACTGACCCACAAGGACATCGACATGCCCATCGCTCTCATCACAGGCTGTTCCAGCGGAATAGGCCGCGCACTGGCTGACGCCTTCAAGGCAACCGGCTACGAGGTCTGGGCCACCGCGCGTAAACAGGAAGACGTCGCGACCCTGAGTGCGGCAGGTTTCATCGCCGTGCAACTGGACGTCAACGACCGCATGGCCCTGGAGCAGCTTGCTGCCGGGCTGGAACACAGCGGGCTCGATGTGCTGATCAATAACGCCGGTTACGGTGCAATGGGGCCGCTGCTGGATGGCGGCGTGGAAGCGTTGCAGCGTCAGTTCGAAACCAATGTGTTTTCAGTGGTCGGCGTCACCCGGGCGCTGTTCCCGGCGCTGCGTCGCAACAAGGGACTGGTGGTCAATATCGGCAGTGTGTCTGGCGTGCTGGTCACGCCGTTTGCGGGCGCTTACTGCGCGTCGAAAGCGGCCGTGCATGCCCTGAGCGATGCGCTGCGTCTGGAGCTGGCACCTTTCGGGGTGCAGGTTATGGAAGTCCAGCCGGGTGCCATTGCTTCGAGCTTTGCGAAGAACGCCAGCCACGAGGCCGAGCAGTTGATCAGCGAACAGTCGCCCTGGTGGCCGATCCGTGAAGGCATCCGTGCGCGCGCCAAGGCCTCGCAGGACAACCCCACACCCGCCACCGATTTCGCCCGCGACCTGCTCAAGGCTGCCCAACAAACCAACCCGCCGCGCCTGCTGCGTCTGGGTAACGGCTCGCGGGTGTTGCCACTGATGTCATGGCTGCTGCCCAAGGGCCTGCTGGAAGGTGGACTGCGCAAGCGGTTCGGGCTGAATGCTTCGCTGTGATCGTGATCTCTGGCCCCCATGATCGTGCCCACTTTCAGCGCTCAGCGTTAATACACAAGTCCAGAGGACGCGTAACACGGGCCAAAGCTAAAGCGTCTGACTGAGCGCGTGCCCGTGGGAGCGGACTTGTCCGCGAAGAGGCCGGTACATCCACCAGAGAGGTAATCACCAAACTGCTGCATTCGCGGACAAGTCCGCTCCTACAATCCAAACCGTGGGAGGCGGATTGCCGGCGATGGCGTCCACTCAGTCACCGCCAGGTCGCTTCAGAAAAAGCATCGCCGGCAAGCCGCCTCCCACAGTCCGTTGGTTACAGCACGACGTGTATATAACGCCGAGCGCAGGGCGTGGGGAGCAATCAACCCGGCGTCACAATCACCGTGCAGGTCATCCCCGCTGACAGCAATACGCCTTCCGGCACGCGATCCAGATGAATGCGCACCGGCACGCGCTGGGCCAGGCGGACCCAATTGAAGGTCGGGTTGACGTCGGCAACCAGCTCGCGGCTTTGCGGGTTATCGCGGTCATAGATGCCGCGAGCAATGCTTTCGACGTGGCCCTGAATGACCTCGCCGCTCATCAGTTGCATGTCGGCAGCGTCGCCCACATTCAGGTGCGGCAGTTTGGTTTCTTCGAAAAAGCCGTACACCCAGAACGAGTGCATGTCGACCACCGCCATCTTCGCTTCGCCCATTCGCGCATAGTCGCCCCGGTGCACATTCAGGTTAGTGACATAACCATCCACGGACGCCAGCACGCGGGTGCGCGACAGGTTCAGTTCGGCCGCCTCCAGTTGTGCCTGAGCCAGTTGGTAATCAGCCAGCGCAGAGGTCGCGATGGTGCTCGCGTCTTCGCGGTTTTCCGCCGAAATCACCAGTTCATCCAGGTCGGCACGGCGTTTGGCGTTGAGCGTGCGCATCTCCCAGGTCGCCTTGCGCGAGGCCAATAGCGCCTGGGCCTGCTTGACCGCAATCCGGTAATGCTCCGGATCGATCTGCATTAACAGGTCCCCGCGTTTGACTTGCTGGTTGTCATGCACAGGCACGTCGATCACGGTGCCGGACACGTCTGCCGCCACATTGATGATGTCAGCCCGCACTCGCCCGTCCCGGGTCCAGGGTGTTTCCAT
The DNA here is from genome assembly GCF_014358015.1 of Pseudomonas triticifolii. Lineage (GTDB taxonomy): Bacteria > Pseudomonadota > Gammaproteobacteria > Pseudomonadales > Pseudomonadaceae > Aquipseudomonas > Aquipseudomonas triticifolii. The sequence goes on from NZ_JACONV010000002.1 coordinate 493,523, forward strand.
GTAATGAACCCACAGTGTTCGCCCGATCCACAGGGCCAGCGCCAGAAACAACAACGTGGCGATCACGCTGAAAAACTTTTTCATCCAGAGATTTTCCGAGCCAGGCATCAACGATAAAGAGGCAGCGCCAAGGCGCCGAACAGACAGGTGAACAGGCTCAGGCGCAGCAACGCCGGATGCCAGACATGGCGATACAGGTCCAGCGCCGCCAGCAGACGATCCAGCGCCCAGGCCAGAACCATCGCTATCAAAAAAATCAGCGTCACGGTCGGCAGGTACAGGCCGTGGAAGGCAATCTCACGTGGCATGGGCCACTCCCGAAGCATGAGGAATCTGGCCATACGCGGCCAAGGGTGACTGAGGGTCCAGCAACGAGGTGCGGATGAAGTGCAGGTAGCTCTTCACTCTACGCAGCACTGACGTATCAAAGTGCGAGGCGAACGGCTCGTCCGCTTCTTGAACCCGATTGAGCGCCTGATCGACGGCCAGCAGACAGCGCTGCAGGTTGGTCTCGTCAGGCTGAATGAACAGGCGGATCAACGCGCGGCCCATGACCCGCAGCGCGATGCGCCAGGGTTGATACGCCGCGTACGCCGGATGCACCGGCAGCGCTTCCTGCTCGCGGCGCAGGTCGATGATTGCGTGGCCGATCTCCAGCACCACGAACATCCAGCGCAACAGTTCGCGCTGCACCTCAGGCCGACTGATCGCCAGGCCGTACGCCTGATGCATCAAGTCGCGGGTCTGGCTTTCGAAACGCGAACCCAGCCGCGGCAAGGGCGCGCTGATCGCGAACACCACCTGATCACGCAGCGCCTGCTCCAGCCGTTGCCACATCCAGCGACTGTTGGGCGGCAGAATGATTGCGCCCGCCAAGGCACAGAACAGCATGCCGATCACCATGGCGAGGTAATCGTTGATAAAGGTGTAGGGGTCGTAAACCGTCAGATTGTCCGGCACCGAGCCTATGCTGAAAAAGATCAGCAAGCCCAGACCGTACCCCGTCCATTGCGGCCGCGAGCCGAGAAACGCGCCGAGCACGAAGACCGGAGCCAGTAAAAAACACAACAGAGCAAAGCCATCGACCTGCGGAAACAGAAAAAACGTTTCGACAAACCCCAACAGCGCGCCGAGCAACGTGCCGCTGGCCATCTGAAACGACAGGCGTTTGGGGTCAGGGGTGGTGGAAGACAGCGCAACCGTCGCCGCCGAGGCCAGCGTCATGACGGCCCCGCTGGGCCAGGCCGTCAGCACCCAGTACGTACTCAACAGTGCGACCACACTTGTTGCACGGACACCGGCCGCCACCGCCGTCAGCCAATGCGTGCGTGGCTCGAACGACTCGTTCCACTGCTCGCGTACATGGTGGTGATCAGCCAGCGATGCGTGGGTCTGGGCGTAGCTGAGCAACTCGTCCAGCAGGCGATACAGCAACTCGAACGCGGTGTGAAAATCCAGCCACTGGGCATCGTTCGGGGATGTGCTTTCGAACCCCGCACGCAGGTGTCTCACCGTTTGGGGCCAGTTCGTCTTGAGCGCTTGCAACTGTGTCGCCAGACGGACTGCATCGGGACTGGTCAAGGCCCTGTCGGCGAAAGCGTCAAGCAGCGAAGTCATCTGATCAAGGCCCGGCTGGACATGCTTCAACACCGCGCTCGATCGTTCGGCGCGCAGCCTGTCGAGCAACTGATGCAGCGCATTGAAACGCGTGGTAACGGCCATGAATTCGCTGTTCAGACGATTGAGCCGGCCATTACGTCGACGCATGTGCGGGTCTTCGAACACTGTGACGCTGCGCAGCCCCTCCAGGCCGATGGCTTCTGCGACGAATCGTACGTTGCCGGTCTCGAAAACAGTTCGCGCCTGATCTCCCTGCAGGCCATCGATCACGAAACGGGCAAAGCTGCCGAAACGCAGATACAACGCATTGCGCATGGACGCGCTGGAACTCTGCGGCAGCAGCGCCGCACTGACCGCCGTGGCACAAAGAATGCCCAACGAGATTTCCAGCACGCGCCACACCGCCGCCATGAATGCGCCTTGCGGGTGCGCCAGCGCTGGCAAACCGACCATCGCAGCGGTATAACCAGCCAGCACGAAACCATACGCACGAAAGTTGCGGTAGCGTGCCGCACCTGCCGAACACAGCCCGACCCACAACGCCAGGCACCCCAGAAACGGCACCGAATTCTGGGCGAACAGCGCCATCAGCAGCACCATCATCGCCGAACCCGCCAGCGTGCCCAGCAGGCGATAAAAGCTCTTGGCGAACACCTGCCCGCTCTGCGGCTGCATGACGATGAACACCGTAATCATTGCCGTGCGCGGCTGCGGCAGCTCCAGACGCAGCGCCAGCCAGTACGTCAGAAACGCGGCGATCAGCACCTTGCCGATGTAGATCCACGTGACCCCGTCACTGCGCGCCCAGCTATTGAGTTCACGGCGCCAGGGCAAGGCGATGAAACGATGAGCGAGCTTAATCATCTCAGTGGCCGACCTGACTGCCGACGTGCTCACGCGCAAGCGGCACATCATCGCCCGCCGACAACCCGCCACCCAGCGCCACCACCAGCCCGGCATACGCGGTCAGCCGCGCCGCCTCGACCTGCTGCTGAACCTGCTGCTGACGAAACAGCAGGGTCTGGGCGTTGAGCACGCTCAGGTAATCGGTCAGCCCGCGCTGGTAGGCGATCAGGGCAATGTCATAAGTCTTGCGTGCCGACGCCACGGAATCGGCGGCGTACACCTGCTGCTTGTCGAGTGAGGCACGACGAATCAACTGGTCGGAGACGCTCTTGAGCGCCATGACCAGCGTCTGGTTGTAATGCGCAACCGCCAGGTCATAACCGGCCGAAGCGCGCCCCAGTTCAGCGCGCAAGCGCCCGCCATCGAACATCGGCAAGGTAAGCGCAGGGCCTGCCGTGTAGCTGAGTTTGCTGCCCGTCAGAAACGCCAGCATGCCGCCACCCGTGGCCATGTAACCGAGGCTGGCAACCAGATCGACGTTGGGATAGAAATTGGCGTGTGCCACATCGATGCCTTGCGCCTGAGCGGCCACACGCCACTGACTGGCGACCACGTCGGGCCGCTGGCCGAGCAGTTGCGCAGGCAATGCCGAAGGCAGTTTCAGTTCGCTGTTCAGCACCAGACGGGGACGTTGCAAGGTCGAGCCCTCGCCAGGCCCCTTGCCTGCCAGCGCCGCCAGCTGGTTACGCCCCAAGGCGATGGCTTCTTCAAGCTCATCGATCTGTCGATGGATCTCCGGCAACGTGGCCTGGGCCTGGCTGACCTCGAAGTGCGTGCCCAGGCCGCCCTTGAGCCGACGCTGCGCCAGGTCCAGCATCTGCTGTTGCTGGGCCAGCGAGGCCTTGGCAATCTCGAGACGAGCGAAGTTCAGGGAGAACTGGATGTAGGCGCGAACGATATTTTCCTGCAGCTCAAGCTGCGCCTGTCGCTGTTCGGCAGCGCTCATGTGCCCCAGGTCAAGGGCCTGTTCACTGGCGCTGCGCTCGCGGCCCCACAGGTCCAGCGCGTAACGCATGCCCAGCGACGCATTGTTGTCCCAGGTGTGACGATCGGCGAGCGCGCCGGGGCCGTAAAACTGATCGCTCGGCCAGTCGTGACGCGCCAGACTTGCCGTGCCTTGCACCTGCACCGATTCGGCGGACTCAGCCATCCCCGCCATCGCTTTGGCCTCCCGCACGCGCGCTGCTGCCATGGCGAGGCTCGGACTGCCCAGAACGGCCAGCTCGATCCAGCGGTCCAGTTGCGGATCGTTGTAGACACGCCACCAGTGTGCTGTAGGCCAGTGCGCAGCGAGTGCGGCGTTCTGAATGGCGCTGTCGGTGGCCAGGCTGTCAGCAGATAACGCGCTGCCCTTGGGTTCGATTCCACCGGTTGCAATGCAGCCACTTATAACCAACGATAAAACCAGAAGACCGAGGGGCTTGAACCCTCTGATGATGCGACGCGGCACAGCTGCGAGTTCCCGACCGGTGATGAAACGCCTTGAATGGCGGCGATTCTAGGGGGCACTCGACACGGCGATAAGCGGGAAGATATGTGAATCTTTATTACCGAAACGGTGATAATCCGTCGGTATGGCTGACACGCGTCAGTTACTTCATGTCACAATTTGCCATCGACTCAGAGAAACACTCATGGACACCCTGCAAAACATGCGCGCCTTCAGTTGCGTGGCGCAAGCGGGCAGTTTTACTGCGGCAGCAGCCTTGCTCGACACCACAACCGCCAACGTGTCGCGCGCCGTCTCCAACCTTGAGGCGCACTTGCAGACCCGCCTGCTCAACCGTACCACTCGCCGTATCGCCCTGACCGAAGCAGGCAAGCGCTACCTGCTGCGCTGCGAGCAGATCCTGATGTCTGTCGAAGAAGCCGAAGCCGAAGCCAGCGACGCCCATGCGCGGCCGGCCGGTCAGCTCAAGATGCATTCGATGCCAGGGGTCGGTCAGCATTATGTGGTCGACGCCATCGCCCGTTATCGGCGCAGCCACCCGGACGTGTCGTTCGACCTGACGCTGACCAGTCGTGTGCCTGATCTGCTGGAAGACGGTTACGACGTCTCGATCGTGCTGGCCAGCGAGTTGCCGGACTCGGGCTTTGTGTCCCAGCGGCTGGGAATCACCTACAGCATCGTGTGTGCGTCGCCGGAGTACATCAAGACGTTCGGCACCGCGCACAAGCCTGCAGACCTGTTGAATCACGCCTGCCTGCGCCTGGTGAGCCCGGTGTTTCCGCTGGAAAAATGGCTGTTCGACGGCCCGCAAGGCCAGGAAATGGTCACCATTACCACTTCACCACTGCTGGTCAATTCGGCGGACGCGATGAAGACGGCCATTTCCAGCGGCATGGGTGTCGGCATTCTGCCGATCTACTCGGCCATCGAAGGGCTGCGTAACGGCACGCTGGTGCGGATCATGACCGACTACCGCTCCCAGGAACTGAACCTGTACGCCATCTACCCTTCGCGCCAGTACCTGGATGCCAAGATCAAGACCTGGGTGGAATACCTGCGTGGTTCACTGCCGGAGATTCTGGCGGCAGATGAAGCAGACCTGCACGTGCAGGCCCTGAAAAGCATGTCCTGACGTCGTACAACCGCAAAACCGGCTGCCAAAGAGCGGGCAGGAATGTTAGCGTGCTACTCATTCAACCCGCTCAAGAGTGACTGCCCAATGAAAAAAACCGTACTCGCCTTCAGCCGTGTTTCCCCTGAAATGGCTGAACGCCTGTCGCAGGACTTCAACGTCGTCGTGCCCAACCCCAAGCTGGGCGACCTCAATGCACAGTTCGAAGAGGCCCTGCCCGAATCCCACGGGATGATCGGTGCGGGTCGCAAGCTGGGCCGTGAGCAATTGGCGAACGCCAGCCGTCTGGAAGTGGTGTCGAGCATTTCAGTGGGTTACGACAACTACGACGTCGGCTACCTGAGCGAGCGCGGCATCATGCTGACCAACACCCCGGATGTGCTGACTGAAAGCACCGCCGACCTGGGTTTCTCGCTGATCATGAGCAGCGCGCGCCGCGTGGCCGAGCTGGATGCCTGGACCAAGGCGGGTCAGTGGACACGCAGCATCGAAGCGCCGCATTTCGGCACCGATGTGCATGGCAAGACACTGGGCATCGTCGGCATGGGCAACATCGGCGCAGCGATTGCGCGGCGTGGCCGACTGGGTTTCAACATGCCGATCCTGTACAGCGGCAACAGCCGCAAGACTGAACTGGAACAGGAACTGGGCGCGCAATTCCGCAGCCTGGACCAACTGCTGGCCGAGTCCGACTTCGTGTGTCTGGTGGTGCCATTGAGCGACAAGACCCGCCACCTGATCTCGCGCCGCGAACTGAGCCTGATGAAGCCGAGCGCCATCCTGGTCAACATCGCCCGTGGCCCGATCGTCGACGAACCGGCGCTGATCGAAGCACTGCAAAACGGCACTATTCGTGGCGCGGGTCTTGATGTCTACGAAAAGGAACCGCTGAGCGAATCCCCACTGTTCCAGCTCAAGAACGCCGTCACCCTGCCCCACATCGGCTCGGCCACCACCGAAACCCGTCAGGCTATGGCGGACCGTGCCTACCACAACCTGCGCAGCGCACTGCTGGGTGAACGCCCGCAGGATCTGGTCAATCCGCAGGTCTGGAAGGGTTGAGATAAATCGGTCAGGCCCGCAGCTCAAAGAAACGCTGTGTTTGAACGTGGGAGGCGGCTTGCCGGCGATGCGGAGTGTCAGGCGACTTGTCAGTGACAGGTCTTGCGCTGTCGCCGGCAAGCCGCCTCCCACAGTTTTTATCGGCTACACGACCACGACCGCGCTTTACCCACGTTGGCCTCAGGCCAGTTTCCCGCTCACCGGCACCACCACCGGCTTGGCCTTCCTGAACACCAGCACATTGCCCACCATCACCAGCACCAGCCCGACCAGCGCCACCGACGTCCACTGATAGCCCTCGACCCACGCCGAAATGTTCAGCGCCACCACCGGGAACAGCACCGTGCAGTAAGCGGCGCGCTCCGGCCCCATGCGGCCGACCAGGGTCAGGTAGGCGGTGAAGCCAATCACCGAGCCGGGGATGACCAGATACAACAGCGAGCCGATGTAACGGCCGTTCCACTCAAACGTGAACGGCGTCCCGCTCAGCAGGCAATACACACACAGAATCGCCGCGCCATAAAACATGCCCCAGGCATTGGTGGTCAACGGACGCAGACCGGCTTTCTGCTGCATGCTCGACAGCATGTTGCCCGCCGAAAAACACAGCGTGCCTAGCAGCGCAAGGCCAAGCCCTATCAGGGTCTGGTGGCTGGCACCGTGCCCGGACAGTTCAGGCCAGAACAGAAAGCCCAGACCCAGCAACCCCAATGCGCCGCCGGTCAGTACATTGCTGGCGATCTTCTGGCGAAAGAATACCCGCGCACTCAGAGCATTCCACAAGGTTGCGGTCGAAAAGACGACGGCGATCAGCCCACTGGGGATCCACTGACTCGCGGTCAAAAAGCACATGAAGTTGACGCAGAACAGGCAGACGCCCTGCGCCAGACAGATCAACTGGCCGCGACGGTTGACCGGCTGCAGACGCTTGCTGATCAGCAAAATAGCGAACAGCACCAATGCAGCCAGTGCGAAGCGATAGACAATCGACACGGGAATGGCGACCTCGCCCAGCTGGAGTTTCAGCGCAATCCAGGTCGTGCCCCAGATCAGCACGGTCAGCAGATAAAGCGATAGGTTCATGACGCAGACTCCTTGATGAGCCCTCAGTCTGCTGCGCGCCTCGACACGGGCGTTTGCATAATCTTGCGCATTTGATCGACACAGTGATGGCAGGCGAGCTGCTCGCAGGTACGATGAGCGGCATAGAGGAAACGCCATGTCCACCATCGAATCCATTCAGGTCTTCCAGGCCCTGAACAGCTCGCCCCACTCCTGCCTTGAGCAGAGCGCAACGCTGGGCGACGGTTTGGTGGCAGCGTTGTGGAGCAATCGGCATGACTCGCAGGAGTATCACGCGCCGACCCACCACACACTCTCGTGCTACATCGAAGACGGCACCGGCACGTTTCGGCGTGATCGGCCCGACCAGAAAGGTTCTCCCGGCAAACTCTGTGTGTTGCCTGCCGGACACGAATCGGCGTGGATCGTGAACGGCGAGATTCGCCTGGCGCATCTGTATTTCAGCGCGGAGCAGTTCGCGTTGAGCTGCGTCACGCTACTGGACCGCGAGCCCCGGGAAATGCAGCTGCGTGAAGACACCTTCCTGGACGATCCGGTGCAGGCGCAGCGTTTCCAGCAACTGATCCGCCTCAACTGGGCCGAACCGGGCGAACGTCTGCTGACCAGCAGCCTGGCCCATGAAATGATCGACCATGCACTGCTCAGCCAGGTCGGGCAACGCGAAGGTTTGCGTCTCAAAGGCGGGTTGGCGCCGCACCTGCGAAGGCAACTGGCGGAGTTCATCGAGACGCATCTGGCGGATCCCCTTAGCCTGGGCCAACTGGCAGGATTGTGTGCGCTGTCGGAATACCATTTCGCCCGCATGTTTCGCGAGAGCTTCGGGTTGCCGCCTCATCAGTATCTGCTGGCACGTCGCCTGGAACGGGCTCGCCAGTTGCTGCGCACCACCCGCGACCCGCTTGGCGACATTGCCCAGGCCTGCGGTTTTGCCAGCGCCAGTCATTTCAGCAATCGGTTTCGCCAGGCCGTGGGCGCGACGCCCGGCGAATACCGCGTGGCCCTGATGGCGATCTAAAACATCCGATCGAACATCGCCAGCGGGCTGAACACAAGCGCGCAACCGGCCAGTATCAACACCCAGCGTGGCCGCAACGGCATCAGCGAAACCAGCACCACGGCGCTGGCCATCAACACCGCAAACCACTGCACCAGACCGATGTCCCAGCCGTCAGCGTCCACAGCAGGCCAGGGTGAGACGAGCAGCGCGCTCCAGCCGATCAGCCTGAAGGTCAGGCGACGGCGCTCGGTGAGCGGGCCTTTGCACAGCTCGCCGTAATGACGTGGCATGGACAGGCACAGCAACGAAAATCCCAGGTAACACAACAAGGCCGCGAGCAGCATCAACCAGCCTCCTGCGGGCCGGCCTGCAACGGCAGGCTGTCCGGGCGTAGCGCCCTGGTGGCGGGCGACGACGTGAACTTCGTGGCCGTCCAGCCCAGAAACAGACCCGTCGCCAGGGCCGTCAGGTCAAACGCTGTCAGTACCCAACTGCCCGCTGCCCATGAATCCAGCAGATAGCGACCTGCGGTCAGCAGATCCAGCAATGGCAGCGCCGTGAACAGAAACGCCCCCAGCCACAGTTGCTCACGCCAGGCAGTGCGACCGCGACGTAGCAACGCATGCAGCACGGACACGCCCCAGACACTGAAGAACACGCTGACTTCCCAATCCGCACGCCCGGCCAATCCTGCTGGCATCACGCGGTTGGCCCAGAAAAATGCAGCGACTGCGATCATCAAGCCGGACATGCTGGCGATGTTCAGCACTTCCACCAGCCTCAACTCCAGCGGCAGCGCAGCACTTTTTGCGTGCTTGAGCTGACGTTTGCCCAGCCACATCACCAGCCCCGTGCCGATCATGGCAGTGCCCGCGATACCGAAAATGAAGTACAGCCAGCGCAACAACGGCTGAGCGAAATGCCCGACGTGCAAGCCATACATCGCGCCGGACACCTGCAACGCCATCGGCCGTTCCGGTACTTCACTCTGCAACTCGCCGCTGACGCCGCTGAACGTCAGCGCCCCGCCACGCTCCATGACAATGCTGCCCTTGTCGTCACGGGTCAGCAGAACCGAGGCGGCTGCATCGCCGGGGTTATTGACTATCACACGCCCAACATGGCCGCTGTCCCAGCGCTCGGCGGCAGTCTTGACCAACGGTGCCAGTGCAATCAACGGCGCGGGTTTGCCTTCGGCTCTGGCGGGTCGGGAAGCTGGAAACGCTTCACTGTAGTACGCCTGAACACTGCCATAGGCGGTCAGGATGCTGGCCGGCATCACCATCGACATGAAGATCACCAGGCTGCTGTAAGTGATCATCAAGTGGAACGGCAGCACCAGCACACCGAGTGCGTTATGCCCGTCAAGCCAGGAGCGCTGGCCCTTGCGCGGCCGGAACGTGAAGAACTCCTTGAAGATTTTTTTGTGAATGATGATGCCGGTGATCAGCGCGACGAACATCACCATCGCAGCGATGGTCGCCAGCCAGCGGCCCCACGGATGCGGCATCTGCAGCTGATAGTGGAAGCGATAGAAAAAATCCCCGCCCCGCGTGTCCCGCGCCTGCACTTGGGCCCCCGTCTGCGGATCGAGCAGCTTGCGCACGAAATTATTGCGCTGGCCGGCTTTGCCTTCCGGCAGCCAGCCCACCGACAACCCCGGCGTGCGCTCGTCAGGCAGGCTGATGAACCAGCGCGAGGCACCGGCGGCATGGGTTTGCAGGTAGTTCTGGGCCATCTGCACGCTGGCGCTGGCATCGAGCGTGCGCACCGGGATTTCCGGCTGCATCCATTGGGTGATCTCGTCCTTGAAGTACGAAAGCGTGCCAGTCAGAAAAATCGCGAACAGCAACCAGCCAAACAGCAAACCGACCCAGGTGTGCAACCAGGCCATCGCCTGACGAAAGCCCTCTTTCACAGCAGCCACCGGCCGCACGCGTACACCGCACCGAGCGCGGCGCAGGGTGCCAGCACACCGACCCAGGCCTGCAACGCCGTTCGACAGGCGAAACACCAGAGCACAGCGACCAGATAGGCGAGGAACGACAGCATCATGCCGACGCCCACGGCCTCGGCGCGGGGAATCGGCAACCACTGCGCGATACAAATGCTGGTGAGGGAGGCCAGCAGATAACCGGCAAAGATGGCGGCGAGCGCGCGCGAGGTCACGCCCAGTCGATAGGCGACCGTCACACCTTTGGCCTTGGGCGTTCGCTTTTTGACCCCAGCAGAAGTCGGGGACGTTACGGCAGTGGAAGCATCCATCGGAGCGTCTTCGTTCGGGACATGGAACGGCAGGTGCCGGGTCACGCCAAGGGCATGGCTTCGCCGACAAGTCTTTGTTCGTCGTTAACCAGACGAATGAAGCGCAATATTAATGATAAATATTCTCATACGCAAAAGAGTCTGACAGAATCCACGCCATCAATGAGTCCTCGTGGATTGCTCTTCGTGACACCCAGCGCCCATCCTGCTCTCAATCACACTGTCGACGGCCTGTTTCGGGCTCATAACACCTGGCTGACGAACTGGTTGCGGCGCAGACTCGGCTGCCCTCACAGCGCGGCAGACTTGGCCCAGGACACGTTCATCAAGGTGCTGGGCGCACGCGACCCGCAACAGATCGTTGAGCCGCGAGCGTTCCTGACCACTATTGCCCGACGCGTGCTGTGCAATCACTACCGACGCCAGGACCTGGAGCGCGCCTACTATCAGGCGCTGGCCGAGCTGCCGGAAAGCGTGGCACCGTCGGAAGAAGAACGGGCGATCATTCTCGAAACGCTGGTCGAACTGGACCAGTTGCTGGAGGGGCTTCCCGCCCCAGTCAAAAGCGCCTTCCTGATGTCCCAGGTGGACGGCCTGAGCCACGGCGAAATCGCCGGCGCGCTGGGCATTTCCATCGCCACGGTCAAACGACACCTCAACAAGGCCGCGCTGCGCTGCTACTTCGCCTTATGAACCTGAACAACGACTCCTTGAATAAATCCGACATTTCGCCTGCGGTCGCGCAGCAGGCCGTCGGATGGCTGCTGGAAATGCAGGAAGGCGGGCTGAATGCAGGTCGTCAAAAAGCCTGGCAGCTCTGGCTCAATGGCAACGCCGAGCATCAACGGGCGTGGGCGCACATTCAGCGCGTCAATCAGCGCTTGAGCGGTCTGTCATCGCCCCTCGCGCACGCTGCTTTGGGCGCGCCGAAGTCTGGTAGCCGACGCCATGCGCTCAAATTGCTGTTGCTGCTGGGTGCAGGCTCGGTCGCAGGCTGGAGCCTGCGTGAGCAGATCGCGTTGCAGCCGTTGCTGGCCGATTACAACAGCGGCGTGGGCGAACAGCGCAAGGTAGCCTTGAGCGACGGCAGCCAGATTCAGTTGAACACTGCCAGCGCCGTGGATGTGAAGTTCGACACGCAGCAGCGGCTGATTCAATTGCTGTCAGGCGAAATCCTGATGACGGTCTCGGCAGACACTCGCCCGCTGAACCTGCTGACCACCGAAGGCCGCGTGAAATCGGCGAGCGGCAGCAGCCGGTTCAATCTGCGTCAGTTGAATGGACGCACCCAACTGGCGGTGTTCGCCGGCGCAGTTGAACTGGCACCCGTCGACCGCGCAGGTTCGGGCCTGACCGTGCAGGCGCAGCAACAGGTGACGTTCAGCCGCACTGCCTGGGACAGCGTACGCCCTGTGGACGCCAGCAGCGGCGCCTGGGCCGACGGCATGCTGGTGGCATCGCGCATGAAGCTGGGTGATTTTCTCGGCGAACTGGGGCGCTACCGTCGCGGGCGCCTGAACTGCGAGGCGAACGTTGCCAACCTGCTGATCTCCGGCAGCTACCCGCTGGCCGACAGCGAACGGATTCTCGACATGCTGGAAATCGCCCTGCCCGTGCGCGTGCAGCGCTTTACCCGGTATTGGGTAAACGTGCAGGCACGGGTTTAAATCCCACGTGTCGTTCTACACAGGGATCACTGGATGACTGCTCACACGATCAAACTCAGCTTGTAGGAGTGGACCGGGCGGCGTTGCGTTTGTCCATGAAGACTGACTTTCAGGCGCACCCTCTCGGCTGAACATTCCGGCCTCTTCGCGAGCAAGCTCGCTCCCACTGGCTGTAACCGGTTTTCAGCCCGGCAGGAGTGGACTTGTCCACGAAGACTGCGTTTCGGACACAACACATTCGGCTGAATGTTCCGACCCTTCGCGGACAAACGGAGCGCCGGTCGGTCCGCTTCTACTGGCTGAAACCGTTTTCAGCCCGGCTCCAGCGTTTTAGGCCTGTTTTCCTGATTCTTCGCAGCGGCGTCATAAAAATATTTCAAAAGACGTGAGCCGTTTCGAGACCCTCGCGTGACAGACAGGAAAAGCACTTCAATCTTCCGGTCAAAGGACTCCTGCATGTCAGCCCGCCCTACCCCACTGTCTCCACTGACGCGCACACTGCGCCATGTCATTTTCGGCGCCAGCCTTTCGGTCGGCAGCCTGTCGATGGCGCAAGCCGCTGACGTGGCACCCAAGGTTTACCACATCGCCCCGAGTGAGCTTGAGACGGCGCTGAACCAGTTCGGGCGGGAAGCAGGCGTGCTGATTTCCTATGGGTCACAGATCACCAGCGGCCTCAAAAGCCGTGGCCTGGAAGGTCAGTACACCGCAGAACAAGGCATCAATGCCCTGCTCGAAGGCACCGGTCTGCGAGCCGTGGCCGATGGCAATAATGGCTTCACCGTGCAATCGGCCAGTGTCGCAGGCGCCCCGATCGAGTTGGGTGTTTCAACGGTCGTCGGTGACTGGCTGGGCGAAGCGCAGCAGACCAACGTGTTCGAACACCCTGGCGCACGCGACGTGATTCGCCGCGAAGAATTCGAGCGTGTCGGCGCGACCTCCGCCCGTGAAGTGCTCAATCGTATCCCGGGCGTCAATGCGCCAGACAATAACGGCACCGGCAGCCACGACATGGCGCTGAACTTCGGCATTCGCGGCCTGAACCCACGCCTGGCCTCGCGCTCCACGGTCTTGATGGATGGCATCCCGGTGCCCTTCGCACCCTACGGTCAGCCACAGTTGTCGTTCGCGCCCATCAGCATGGGCAACATGGACGCCGTGGATGTCGTACGCGGCGGCGGCGCAGTGCGCTACGGCCCACAGAACGTCGGCGGCATCGTCAACTTCGTGACCCGCGCCATCCCTGACGAACCGACGCTCAAAGGCGGCATTCAGACCGAAACCAGTCCTTCCTCCAGCCATGACGGTTTCAAAACCACTGGCAACCTGCTGGCTGGCGGCACTGCCGACAACGGCCTGGGTGGCGCACTTCTGTATTCAGGCGTACGCGGCGGCGACTGGCGCGAGCACAGCGACACGCAGATCGACGACTTGATCCTCAAGGGCAAATACCAGATCGACGAGGCCAACAGCCTCAACGCCATGGCCCAGTACTATGAGGGTGAAGCCCAAATGCCCGGCGGCCTGAGCGTCGCCGATTACGATGCCGACCCGTATCAGTCGACCCGTCTCAAGGATAAATTCTGGGGCCGTCGCACCCTGGTCAATTTCGGCTATCGCTACGAGCAGGACGCCCGCGTCTTCACCGCTAACACCTTCTTCACCAAGACCTTGCGCAGTGGCTATCTGGATCAGGGCAGCTTCGTGTCCCTGTCGCCTCGCGAATACTGGGTACGCGGTCTGGAAACGCGTTTCTCCCAGGGCTTTGCGTTGGGTGAAACCTGGCATGAAGTGGGTGTGGGCTATCGCTACGTCAACGAAGCGGGTCACGAAATGCGCTACCGCGAGCCAGTAACCGGGCAACTGCCGACCACCGCCAGCCGCAATGACCGTGACACCCGTGGCTCGACCGAAGCCCACGCGTTTTACATTGATGACCGCATCGACATCGGCAAGTGGACCATCACGCCCGGCATTCGCTACGAGATGATCGACACCGCGCAGAACAACAACCTGAGCAACGTCAAGTATCAGGGCGATTACACCACCGCACTGCCTGCGTTGAATGTGCTGTATCACCTGACCGACACCTGGAACCTGTACGCCAACACCGAAGGCTCGTTCGGCAGCGTGCAATACAGCCAGATGCCCAACCGCGTGACCGGTGGCGAAGTGAAGCCGGAGAAGGCACGGACCTGGGAGCTGGGCACGCGCTATGACAACGGCAACCTGCGCGCCGAGATCGGGGCGTTTCTGATCAACTTCGACAACCAGTACGACAGCAACCAGACCAACGACACCGTTATCGCACGCGGCGAGACGCGCCATCAGGGCATCGAGACCAGCATCAACTATGCGCTGGAAGGCCTGAGCCCTGTGCTGGCGGGCTATGACGTGTACGCCAGCTACGCCTTCGTCGACGCCACCATTCGTGAAGACGGCCCGAACAAGGGCAATCGCGTACCGTTCTCCTCGAAGCACAAAGGCACGCTGGGTGTCAGCTACACCGAAGGACCATGGAAGCTCAATCTGGACAGCTCGTTCCAGAGCGACCAGTTTGCCGACAACGCCAACACCTCCGCCGAAAGCGCCGACGGCAGCACCGGACGCATCCCCGGCTACATGCTGTTCAGCACGCGCGCCGGTTACGACTTCGGCCCGCAACTGTCCGACCTGAACGTGGCCGTGGGCATGAAGAACATCTTCAACCGCCAGTACTACACTCGCTCGTTCGACGACAACAACCGCGGCAAATACGTGGGCGAACCTCGCACCGTCTACGTGCAGACCTCGGTTGCGTTTTGATGCAATTTTCCTGACGTGATTGATCGTTTCCATGCGCTGCACTCATCGTTACACATAAGCCCAGAAAACGCGCAAAACGGGGCTAAAACGAAAACGGCTGACTGAGGCATATCCCGTGGGAGGCTGCAGTCAGATTTGTGTATGACGATGAGTGCTGCATGGGAACGCCTTGCCAGTCAGTCTCCCGACTTCATCTCCCTCCCAAGCGCGTCGGTAGGAAATCGGGAGGGTCAAGGTATGGAATTTTCGTTCAACGCATTCCTGTTTTTTCTACTGCGAAATATTTCTTCCATATTGGGGGTTGAATTGTTGGGTCATTGCCGCCAACACTGTGAATGAGCGCAAACGAAACACGCGAGCGATCGCGCAGTCCAGGCTCACACGAGCAAGCCCTAATAAGGATTAACTATGCAAATCCAGGTCAATAGCGATAATCACATCGAAAGCAGTATCCGACTGGAGGAGTGGGTTCGTACCACCGTTGAAAGCACGCTCGAACATTACGATGAATACCTGACTCGCGTAGAAGTCCACATCCGCGATGAAAACGGCGACAAGCCCGGCCCGCATGACATCAAATGCCAGATGGAAGCCCGGCCAAAAGGACACCAACCTATTTCTGTTTCCCACAAGGCCGATACGGTAGATCAGGCTGTGGATGGCGCGGCGGTAAAACTCGAGCACGCTCTTGAGCACCTGTTTGGCAAACTGCGCGGCAAGCGCGGAGCAGCGCCTGTATTGGCCGAGCAGGACGAGGATTCGGTCAGCCCGGACGCGTTGCTTGAAGAGGAATTCCTGGAGAA
Organism: Pseudomonas triticifolii; assembly: GCF_014358015.1. Taxonomy (GTDB): domain Bacteria; phylum Pseudomonadota; class Gammaproteobacteria; order Pseudomonadales; family Pseudomonadaceae; genus Aquipseudomonas; species Aquipseudomonas triticifolii. The sequence goes on from NZ_JACONV010000002.1 coordinate 509,313, forward strand.
AGAACAGGAGAAAGAAGCTGCTCGTTTGAGCTGATTCGGTTTCGACATACGAACAGGCTGCACAACTAATAACGAAGGGCGAACCTGCAAGGGTTCGCCCTTCTTTGTTGTGGTCTGTACCGAACCCGATCCGACCCGATCCGACATAGCTCAGGACCTGATCGATGCGCACAATAATGCGCACCACACCGGCTCGATGCACACCTTTGGTCATCACAAGCCCGGTCTCCGCTCTCAGCCGCAGGATCCGGCGCTGCCGTCCATCGAATTAAATAGCCTGGCTCACATCGGTCTCGTGTAGCAGAACCTGACAGAAGCCGAATTTGTCGCTTATGTACCTCACCGGGTACATCGCATCGCTCATGGGAAGTGGCCCGAACCATGCATTGTCCTACATTAGGGCAGCACCACCGCTGATCAGCGGCTGAGAACCAAAGGGAGCAACACTCGGTCAATCCAGGCAGAACCATTGAGCAGGTAAATGATATGGACAATCCTTTTCAGATGATCACGGATACATTCCACCCTGACTATCGGGTGAATCTGAGCATTCAAGGACTGGACGGCAGCATCATGCTGACGCTTTCCAACGAGCGCGGCGTCGTTGCCAAGCGTTTGATCAGCGCGGCTCAACGCAACGACCCTGAGCGCCTGCGTCGCCTGATCGAAAGCGTGCAGTTCGGCATCGCCATCGAGCGAGGCGACAGCGCGATCAAGATTCTCGCCGCCATGACCGATGGTGCAACCTTGAAACAGCCACCCGCGCCGTCCAACCAGGACTGGCTGCGCAACCGCCCCCACCTGGCTGCCGGGCTCTGACTCAGAGGGCATCCCTGCGATGCCTCTGCCTTCACTTCCATCCTCACATAGCGTCTTGACCCGCTCATGGCCCTTCAGCGGCCCGAGCACTGCCTTGCGCCCTGTTAACGGGTTCAGCATCAGTACAGATACAACCTGTTACAACAATCCTGAGCAAAGACATTCGAGCCAACGGGCAACGCCCACAGCTCTACCTCACCTGCGGATGATTTCCGAGGAGGCAGCATGTTCTTACGTTACGGGATACTGATTGCATCACTGGTTGTAGCTTCGGGTTGTGTCGAGGAACGAATCGTCCATGAACGACGACCACCGCCGCATGAGTACGTCGAAGTCATCGCGCCACAACCACCGCCTGAGCGCATCATCGAAGTGGAACCCGCCCCACGCCAGGGCTACGTGTGGTCACGCGGCTACTGGCACTGGAGCGGCGGACGTTACGTGCCGGTCCACGGCCACTGGGAAGTGGAACGTCCCGGCTATCGCTATGTGCATCCGCACTGGGAGCGCGCAGGTGATGGCTGGCACTGGCATGCCGGCGTCTGGATCAACTGAACGTCGCCCCCCTCAAGCGGCATCACCTGCGATGCCGCTTGCACCTGATTCAGACTTCGCCCTTCTCTTCCGTGACCGCGCCTTTGACGGGGCTTGAGGAGTCTGGAATCTTGGCTGACGGGTACTTGTACGACGCATAGCGCACCACCAGAATCGCAAACGCCAGCAACAGGATACCGCCACACAGATAGATGATGCCAAGGTCTGGCGGATTATGGTGCGACACGTCCGAAATCAGCAAACGCGTCAGCGCAGTGATCGCCACGTAGATCAGGAAGCGCACCGGCATGTGGTTGGTCTTGAAATAAATCCCCGTCATCGCCCCCAGTTCGAGGTAGATGAACAGCAGCAGAATGTCATCGACTGTGACGTTACCCTTCTCGACCATGCCCAGAAACGCCACCACCGACGCCCACGCGGTGATGGCCCCGATGGCGAACAGCGCCAGAAAATGAAAGCTCTCCACGCAGAGGTTACCCAGCGACTCCGCCTGTGAATGAACGCGCTGGCGCATTTTTTCTGCCCATTTGTTTCCCATGACTCTCTACCTCTGAACCTTCGTTATAACGATCCGGACTGGATCGGATGGTGCTGGATGCGTGTGACGCGCTGTGTGGCATGCTTTTTAAAGCAGGAACAGGGCCATAGGCTATGGTTGAGAGCGCGACGGGTTGTCGCAAGGCACATCGCCGGTCGAAAAAAATCTGATCGCACCTGTTCAGACAGGGGTTGATTGGCTTATGCTGGATACTGTACAAAAATACAGTAATGGCCATTTCCACTGGCCAGGCAGGATCACTGTGTTGCACCACCCGCTGGCACGGAGCGTGAAACGCTGAGCGCCCGGGTCTAGCCCTTCCACACTGGATATGACGACGAGGCCAAAATGGCTGTTGAAACCCTTTACCGCAGTACCCGCGATCTGGAGACTACTTTCGTGGACCGTAAACTTGCCGATGCACACGATCAGATGCTTGAGCTGGCCGAGCTGCTCACTGACGTGCTGATCAAGAACGTACCGGGCATTTCGGAAAAACACGCGGAAGACGCAAGCATCTATATGGCCAAGAACCGGGCTGTGTTCGCCGCGGCCTTCAAGAACAACGCCTCTGCACTCAGCGAGCTGACAGATGCTGAGCAAGCGGACACCTGACCGACTTCAGTCACGCACGGCCCTTTCGTTCGCAAGGGCCGATATTCAACCTGCCACATCCCGCTGCTCATTACCGCGCTGAACTAATCACCTTGCGTAACGCCTCTACTGCGCATGTTTCCTACGTGTTCTAACAGCAGATCCGGTTTGCCTGACCCTTTGAACCGCGCGATCTATAGTGACTGTTATTCGGCTCTGCTTACACCGCCATTATATAAACGCCATTTTTCCGATAACACGATAAGCGATATGCCATTATTCAGGCGCCAATAAAAACGCTGTGTTTTTTTGCGGCACCCGCCCCTCGGCGCACCACAATAGCGGTATACAACACTGCATTGCAAAAAGTTCACAAAACGTTATCATCTAGCCTGAAACCCCCGCATTCATTGGCTAAAGCACCGAAAAGAAATATATAAAACCTTTTACAGACTGACACTTAAACTTAAAGTTCCCAACACTTTAAAGTTGTAAAAAACTTGATAAAAAATTTGGCATTATCAATATCATCTGCTAATAATCGACTCCAATCCGGGTAACAAGGCCTCTTGCTACATCACAGTGAAGTGAACATCGAACCATCCCTTTCGATTTTTCCCGCCCGAAAAAAATTAATAAATCGCTGGTCGCTTGAGCTGTTCTCAGCCCAGGTCATCTGCTGTGCGACGCCTCTAACGGGCGGGAGGAAATCAATGGCTACTCAGCACGCCAGAAGGAAAATTCTTTCCATTTTTGGTACTCGACCGGAGGCCATCAAGATGGCGCCCTTGGTCAGGGCTCTCGCTGCGGAACCTGGTATCGACTCGCGAATCTGCATCACCGGACAGCACCAGAGCATGCTGCAACAGGTGCTCGACATGTTCGAATTGAAGGCCGACTACAGCCTCGACGTGATGCGTCCTGACCAGACCCTGAACTCTCTGACGGCCGCGCTTTACGCCGCCATTGACCCGATCCTGGAAGAGATGCAGCCTGACGAAGTGCTGATCCACGGCGACACGACCTCGGCCATGGTCGCGGCCATGTCAGCCTTTCATCGCCGCATCCCCATTGGTCACGTCGAAGCTGGTCTGCGCACGGGCGACATTCGTCAGCCATGGCCGGAAGAGATGAACCGTCGTTGCATCGATCTGATTTCCGATCACCTGTTCACGCCGACGGCCGAATCGCGTCGCAACGTGCTGGGCGAGCGCCTTCAGGGTGTGTCCTTCGTGACCGGCAATACAGTAATCGATGCACTGCAGATGACCGCACAGAGAATCGACAGCAACCGTCAACTGCGTCATGCGCTTGACCGACAGTTCTCGTTTCTGGTGCCTGAGCGCAAGGTGTTGCTCGTGACGGGTCATCGTCGCGAGAACTTCGGCGACGGTTTCCTGAACATCTGCAAAGCCCTGCGTGAGCTGGCGCTGCGTAACGATGTGCAGATTGTCTATCCCGTGCACCTGAACCCCAATGTACTGGGCCCTGTTTCCGAGCACTTGGGCGATCTGTCCAACGTGCACCTGATCAAGCCGCTGGACTACCTGTCATTTGTGCGCCTGATGCAGCGCGCCCATGTGATCCTGACCGACTCGGGCGGCGTGCAGGAAGAAGCACCGTCGCTGGGCAAGCCCGTGCTGGTGATGCGCGACGTGACCGAACGCCCGGAAGCCGTCGCTGCAGGTACCGTACGCCTGGTTGGCACCGAGCCGGATGCAATCATTCAGGGCGTCAGCGCGTTGTTCGATGACGACCTGCTCTGGCAGAGCGCCTCGCAAGCCGCCAATCCGTATGGCGACGGCAAGGCCAGCGCGCGGATTGTCGATGTCCTGATGGGCCGTCCGATCACCGAGTTTGTCGTCGAGCTGCCGCGCCGGCGTTCCGAACCGGCCGTGCTGCCACCCGAAGCACGAATCCAGCCTGAACCGCTGCGCGCCATGGCGCGTTAGCGCAAACACGCAAGGCTCGCGAAGAACACACCCGCCAGCCTGCTGGGAACACCCCGCACACATTTCAGGGCGCCCGGTCCAGACCGAGCGCCGGTAAAACCGTTTTCGCGGGCGCGCCCCGCACCTGGACCCAACGGCCTTGAGCCTCAAAGAGATCTGCCTGATGAAATCTTCCGTTACCGTGAACACGGGCGCGTTGAACGCCCTTGCCTGCGGAATGAGCCTGCTGGCTCTGATGCCCACCTTTGCGCTGGCTGCTGAAAGCCCGTTGACTCAGGCGATCAACCGCATCACCACCGACGCCCGTCAGGAGCGCGTGGTTGAACTGCGAGAACTGGGCATCGACCGTCCGATCATTCTCAGTGCCACCGATGCGCGCCGTGAGTTATACCTGCCCGTCCCGGCCAACGTCGCACTGACCGACGCGACCCTGAATTTCGATGCCAGCTACCTGAACGGCGAAGCAGGTCGTAATACGCTGCTGCTATCGCTGGACGGTTATCCGGTGCGCGCGTTGGGCCTCAACGAAGAGCAAGGCAATGCCAGTGCGACGTTGGGCGTGGATAAAAGTGCGCGGGAAACCGGCTCGGTACGACTGGGCATCGCCTGGTCGTCGGTGATTTCGAAAACCCTCTGCGAAGACCAACGGGCGATTGGTAATGTGCTGCGCATCGATCCGCACACTCGCCTGACGTATAGCTATGACGCCAGCCAGTTGCAGGATGTCGGCGCGGCGTGGAATGCGCTGCCGGGCAAACCCGGCTTGCTGGTCGCGCCCGGTACCTTGTCCAGCGCCAGTTATGACGCTGCCTGGCGTCTGGGTGTCGCACTGGAACGCATCGGCAAGCAGGCGAGGATTCTGCCGTTTCCGGCCGTGCAGGACAGCATCGACCTCAGCGGCCTGCGTGTGCCTGCCGAGCTGAAGCAGATCCCGGCGTTTGCCAGCCTCGACGGCCAGAGCCAGTACACGCTGAAGAATCAGGCAGAAATCGGCGCGTTGCTGATGCTGGGCCAGACCCCGGCACTGCAGGCCGATCTGGCCATCAACGATCCACAACTGCTCAAGGCCATTGACGACTCGCTGAACGCGTTGCAGCAGCAGGTTCAGGGGCTCGACGCCTCGGCAGCCAGCGCGCTCGGCCAGTGGCGTGAGCGTCAGGGCAAAAAAACCCTGGCCGCGTCTGTCGGCAACGACGTCAGCCTGGCGTTACTGGGCAATCGTGCCCTGCTGCTGATCAAGCCTGAATCCGCCGAAAAAGCCATTGGTCTGTTCAGCTCTGCCTGGAACAAGCTGGCGCTCACTCGCCAGTTGACCATCGGCGAAGAGGCCGCCATGCCGCTCAGTGAAGACGGCCGCGTGGCACTGACCCGACTGGGTGGCAAACCCGGCACCGTGGACGTATTGGCCAAGACCGACTGGAGTGCATCGTTCCCGCTGGGCAGCGTGGCCTACGACGGTCGTGTACCGGTGACCGCGATGATCGACGTCGCCGCAGCGCCGGGTGCATCGGGCACACCGCCGGTTGCCACGCTCTTTCTTAACGACTACCTGATCGGCGCCATGCAACTGAACGCCGATGGCCGCAAAGAACGCATCGAAGCCCGTATTCCGCGTTATGCGTTGGCCGCACAGAACGTCTTGCGCGTGTCCTTTCAGCGTCAACCGGTCAGTAATCAGTGCCTGGAAACGCCGCAGGCGTTCCCGATCTCGGTATTGCCCACCAGCCATGTGGTCATCGACAAGGTCACACCTGACAACGACTTTTCCGGCATGGCGGCACGTTTCGCCGCTGGCACTCAAGTGATGATCCCCAAAACCTGGCTGGACCGTCCGGCTGACAGCCTGCCGCAGGTTATCCGTGTCGCCAGCGCGTCGGGCGTTTCGCCGCTGCGTGCGCAACTCAGCGTCAGTGACGACGTCAGCGTCGCGGTGACGCCTGAGAAGGCATTTCTGGCCTTCGAGCTGCCTGTCAAAGACAGCACCGAATCGGTCAGTGTCGGAAACGACGGGCACCTGCTGATCAATCACAAAGAGCAGACGCTGCTCGATCTCAAGACGCTCAATCACCTCGCCTCGCTGCAAGTGATCGAGGCGGGCAGCCAGCATGGCATGGTTTACCGCACCCTCGGTGGACAGGCACCGGGCTTTACGCGTCCGTTGCTGCTGGAGCGCGGCAACGCGACGCTGCTGGCAGACAGTGGGCCGGTCGTCACGTTCGACGCCCGTGACCCGACCGGCAGCCAGATGATCGAGGACAACGAACCAACCGGTCTGGATGCATGGCGCAAACCGTCGCTGCTGTGGCTGATTCCGGGCGCTGTCGTGGTCTTCCTTCTGCTGTTGCTGGCTGGCCGTCGCGCCCGTCGCAACCGCTCGTAACGGGAAGCCGCAATGACGTCGCTTTATTGGCCGTACTGGCTGGCCCATTACTACAGCGTGCTGGAAGTCGCGACCATCGTCGTCGGCTTGATCATTCTGGTGTCGAGCATCGATGACCTGATCATCGACGTCTGGTACTGGGCCAGACGTCTGTACCGCAAGTTCACTGCAGAACGCCGCTACCGGCCGCTGACCGCCGAGCAGCTCATGGCCCGCGACGAGCAGCCGCTGGCGATCATGGTCCCGGCCTGGCTGGAATACGACGTCATTGCGCCGATGATCGAGAACATGGTGTCGACCCTCGACTACCAGAACTACGTCGTCTTCGTCGGCACCTACATCAACGACCAGCGCACCATCGACGAGGTGGAGCGCATGCGTCGTCGTTACAAGCAGTTGCACCGCGTGGAGGTTCCGCACGACGGTCCCACGTGCAAGGCTGACTGCCTGAACTGGGTGATCCAGGCGATTTTTCTGTATGAGCAGACCCATGCCGTGCAGTTCGCCGGCACCATCCTGCACGACAGCGAAGACGTGCTGCACCCGCTGGAATTGCGCCTGTTCAACTACCTGTTGCCGCGCAAGGACATGATCCAGTTGCCGGTCGTGTCGCTGGAACGCAACTGGTATGAATGGGTGGCGGGCACTTACATGGACGAGTTCGCCGAGTGGCACGGCAAGGATCTGGTGGTGCGCGAAAGCATGACCGATACCGTGCCGTCCGCAGGCGTAGGCACCTGTTTTTCGCGTCGCGCCTTGATGGTGCTGGCCGATGAAAACCAGAACCAGCCGTTCAACACCGAAAGCCTGACCGAAGACTACGACGTCGGCGCGCGCCTGGCGAAATACGGCATGCAGGCGATTTTCGTGCGCTTTCCGGTGCAGTTTCGTGTGCTGCGCAAATCCTGGTTTCGCAAGCCGTACGAGTCGACGCTGGAAATGCCGTTGTGCGTACGCGAGTTTTTCCCCGACACCTTCCGTACCGCGTTTCGCCAAAAGGCTCGCTGGACGCTGGGCATCGGCCTGCAAGGCTGGGAACAGATGGGCTGGAGCGGCTCGCTTGCCAACCGCTATCTGTTGTTTCGCGACCGCAAGGGCGTGGTGACGTCGTTTGTCAGCATCATTGCTTACATCATTCTGGTGCAGTTGGTGGCGCTGATCGTGTTGCGTGCCAGCGGGCTGTGGAACACCAGTTTCCCCACGCCGTTCGAAACCAATGGCGTCGTCAAGTATCTGCTGGTGGCGAACGGCATTGCGCTGCTGTGGCGCATGGTGCATCGCTTTTATTTCACGACGATTCTCTACGGCTGGCAGCACGGTTTGCTGTCGTTGCCGCGCATGGTGGTGGGCAATTTCGTCAACTTCATGGCGGCGGCACGGGCCTGGCGGATGTTTCTGGTGGGCAAGCTGCTCAATCGCAAACTGGCCTGGGACAAGACCATGCACGATTTTCCGTCCACCGACCTGGTCGCCATCGCGCCGCGTCGGCTGGGCAGCGTGTTGTTGTCGTGGCAAGCCATCAACGACGAGAAACTGCAGACCGCGCTGACTGAACAGCAAACCCGCAAGCTGCCTCTGGGTCGCATCCTGTTGAGCCACGGCTGGCTCGACGATGAAACCCTGGCCGAAGCCATTGCGTTCCAGAGCGACCTGCCTCGGGTGTTCGACATCGCCAGTAAACGCGCTACCGACTCGCCGCTCGCCGACGAGTTCTGTCTGCGCTGGCGCGCCGTCCCCCTGGCCGTCGACATTCAGGGACGGCAACAACTCGCAGTTGCCAGCCCGCTTCCCGAAGAAGGGCTGCAACAGATCACCGAGCAACTGGGCGCAGAGCCTGTGCAGTTGATCGCACGCGAAAGCGAGATCGTCGCGCAACTGCGTCTGTTGCAGGCAGTCGATGGTCAACCGCTGCCTGCTACAGCACCACTGCTGGGCGACCTGCTGATCGAACAAGGGCTGCTGGAGCGCGAAGTGTTCAGCAAGGCCATGCTCGGCTATCGCCCCCACATACATGGCCGGATCGGCGATTACCTGGTCGATATCGGTGTGCTGCCTCGCGAAACCATCGAGCAGGCCGTGGCGCGTCAGCATGACCACTACCGAACTGACGCACCCACGGAGCAGCCGCTATGAAGCGCCCGTTCATCCTGTCGGTCATGGCGACCGGCCTGAGCCTGTGTTCATCGTTCAGCCAGGCGCAGATCCTGCCGCTGCCATTAACCGGCCCCGCCTACGCCGTCGCCAACGAAGCGTACGCCGCCTACAACCGCAAGGATTACGACCTGGCCATTGCCAAGGCGCGCGAAGCCTTGCGCCAGCGCGAGGACGCCGATCAGTTACGTAAACTGATCGCACTGGCCGAGCGCGACAAGGACCGGCGCGATCATCCGCAACGCTATCCCGCTGCGCGACCAAAGCCTGGCTATCTGGAAGGCAATATTGCCCTGCGTGCCTACGCCAACCGCGACTACGAGCGCTCGGCGCAACATGCGCGCAAGGCCGTGGCCCAGGCACCGAAGAACCTCGACTACCGCATGATGCTGATCGAAGCGCTGCAACGTCAGCAGCGGCTCGAAGAGGCTCAAGTGGCCATCGATGAAGCAACTCAGGCGGTCGGCCCGCAACCGGCGCTGACCCGACGCCAGCAGGCGATTCAGGAACAGCTGGCGGAGAATACGGCTGCCAGCGGCTATGCCGCGCTGGCCCGTGGCGACAACGAAACGGCGGTCAGCGAAGCCCGTGATGCGGTGCGTCGTTTCCCGCAGCAAGTGGCGTATCGAAAACTGCTGGTCAGCGCACTGATCGCCCAGCAGCAATTCAGCGAGGCCCGCTCTGCAGCGACCGAAGCGCTGGCGCTCAATGGCAATGATGCGACCTTGCTCGTCCAGCGCGGGCAAATGCGTCAGCGCCTGGGCGACACCTCGGGTGCCCGGCAGGACTTTGCCCAGGCGCTTGCCGTCGGCAACCTGCCACTGCGCGAACAGGCGTCGCTGTACGCCGCGATGGGGCAGCCCAATGAGGCCATGCTGCGCATGCAGAAAGCCCGTGATGCCGGCGAGCTGCAACCGGGTGACGAGGTCCAGCTTGCCTATATGCTCAGCCAGGCAGGCGATGATCGCGGTGCGCTGAACGAATTCAAGCGAGTGGACCGCCAGGTCGGGCTCAAGCCCAAGGAGGTTCAGGATGCGGCCTACAGCGCCATGCGTAACGACGATGACGCGCAAGCCATCGCGTATTTCCGGCGCGTCCTGGATTACCAACAGACCGGCGATCTGCGCATGCCCGATCAGCAGGTGTTCGACACCCGCCGCGCAGTCTCGGACCTGTCCCGCGAATGGGGCGTGACCAACACCACTACGTACCGCGGTGCCAGCACCTCCAGCGGCCTGAACGGTGCACCCGGCAGCAACAGTGACAGCCTGCAGAACAGCACCGAAGTGTTCTGGCGGCCGTTCGGCTATCGCAACGCGCGCTTCGTCGAATTGTATGGTCGGGTGACCGACACCCTCTGGAGCAAGGAAAGCAGCGCCGACACCGGCGCAGATGCCTTGCAGGGCGCGCTTGGGGTGCGGGTCAAGCCGTTCAGCAGCGTCAACGTGATCGGCGCGCTGGAGCGCACCTTTCCGATCGGTAGTTCGAATATCGACGGCGATTGGCTGGTGCGGCTGGGCTACGGCTCCAGCATCGGCACCGACCTGCGCGTCGATGTGCCCAGTTGGTGGACCTCGCAGCTGTATCTGGAAGGCGGTCGATACGTGCAGGACAAGCGCAACTACTTCAACAGTGAATGGCAGGTCGGCCGCAGTTTCCGCCTGGACAGCATCAGCCCCAGGCTGGTGGTGTTCCCGCATGTGGTCGCCGCCGTGGACTACGACTCGAAAATGCGCAGTGAGGTCGACGCGCTCGGCCAGAACCGCACCTCGTCCGGTCGTGCGGGCGGGCTGGGCGTCGGCACAGGCGTGCGCTACTGGTTCCGCGAGGACAAGTACAAGGCACCACAGTCCTATGTCGATTTTTCCGTGCAGTACCGGGAGAAGGTCTTCGGCGACGATCGCGCCGAGGGCGTGTTCGCACGCATGACCTTTTCATGGTGATCGCACTGGCGCAATGTGGATCGAGGGACAATGCTTGAAGGGCCTCATGTCGCTGTTGCAGGGAAGGCCCTTGATCAAGACCTCGTTGGCGGCGCTGCTGGTCGGTGTGCTCGGCATAGTGACAGGCGAGCTGGGTCAGCTGTTGCCGTCCAAAGGTTCGAACATCGTCGGGATCGTCTGGCAGCCAGATAATGCGACCGTGGGCATCAGCGGCGACTGGGACAGGCTCGGCGCACGGGAACTGCTGGTGCAATGGACGGCGGTGGATAACCAGGCGTTCATTCCCGGTACCACGCTGCCCACCGTACCGGTTCTTCCAGACTGGGCACGGATTGGCAAAGAGCCCTGGGCACAGGATGTGATCCTGGGACTGGCCGGGCATTTCAGCGAAAACCTGTCGCGCGACAACATCGAGCAACTGGCAACGCTTTCGGCGCAACTGGCCAAGGTCAAGACGCCACTCAATGTCACCGGCTGGTATTTTCCGGCCGAGGTCGATCCCAGCTGGAGCCGTGCAAAAGAGTTGCCCGCGCTGTTGGCAAAACTGCCAAGACCGTTGTGGATCAGCGTCTATGACGGTGCCAACATCGGTCCTGCTGCGACCGCCGACTGGCTGAAAACCTGGCTGCCGGACGACATCGGTGTGTTCTTCCAGGACGGCGTCGGTGTCTACGCACGCACCGCTCCGGTCGCACGTACCTATGCTGACGCCTTGCGCGCGCGGCTGGGCAAACATCGCGTAAGGATCATCGTCGAAGCCTTTCGTCCGCAGGTCGGCGGCGGCTTTCGCTCAGCGACGGCGGCCGAATTGAAACCCCAACTTGCTGCGTATGAGGGCTATCCCCTTTATCTGTTCGACGGCCCGCATTACGTGACGCCTGCACTGGTGAAGGCGCTGAGCAAATAGACACTCATCTCTGCTCAGTCATCCACAGGCCGTTTGAGGGGCTTCGCCGGATCGGATGACTTGACCTGGGAAAACGTCTCTTCAGACGAAGCGTTACCTCCTCAACAATCGCTCGGCCATGTCATTGGCGATACGTGCCGACGAGCGCTTTTCAGCTTGTGAATGGGCGAAGACTTCAGTCAGGCGCACGCCGATTCGGGACAAGTGGCTGCTGATCGCGTCTTGATCCTTGGCGTAATGACTGAGCGTGACGTAGATCAGCCCGCCTGAGTTGATGACGTAGTCTGGCGCATAGAGAATCCCGCGGGCCTCCAGTTGATCGGCGACCTGCAGGCTGCTCAACTGGTTGTTGGCAGCACCGGCCACTGCCGCGCAACGCAATTGCGCGACGCTCTTGCCGTTCAATACGTGGCCCAGGGCACAGGGCGCGAGAATATCGCAAGGCGAGCTCAGCAGCGCTTCACAGGCGACCGGATGAGCACCGAACTGCTCCATCGCCCGCTGCACCCGATCGCTGTCCAGATCGCTGACCAGCAACTCCGCCCCGGCGGCGTGGAGCAGTTCGGCCAAGGGATAGCCCACATGACCCAGTCCCTGGATCGCCACGCGCAAGCCTTCCAGGTTATCGCTGCCCAAACGGGCCATGGCAGTGGCGCGTATACCGGTAAAAATACCACTGGCTGTGCTCGGCGACGGGTCGCCCTCTTCACTGGTGCTGGTGACATGGCGCGTGACGCGCGCAATGCAGTCCATGTCGAGGCTGGAGGTTCCGCTGTCGACCGCGGTGATGTATCGCCCCTTGAGGGTTTCGATGAAGCGCCCCAGCGACTCGAACAACGCCGGGCGACTGACCAGCCGCGGGGGCCGAATGATCACGGTCTTGCCGCCACCGACCGGAAGACCGGCAAGCGCAGCCTTGTAGCTCATGCTCTTTGCCAGCCGAATGGCGTCCTCTATCGCACTCTCTTCGTCTGGATAGGTCAGGTAGCGACAACCTCCCAGCGCCGGTCCCATCCGGCTGTTGTGGATAGCAATCACGGCGGTCAATCCGACCTGCGGGTCGCTGACCATGTGCAGCGCCTCGACACCGGACTGTTGCATGAGCGCGAACATTGAGAATGTTCCCTGTTCGTTTATCTAGGCGAGTATAGGTGCTGCCCTGAAAAACAATCGACCGTTCAGGCAGATACAAGCGGCGCTGGACGAAATACGTGGGCAGGGCTACAAGGAATCATCGACAACACGCTTTCACCGAACCTGTTCGAAGGGAGGGGTTCATGACTCCACGTCAGCATTGTCTGGCCTGCCTGCAGCGTATGCCGCCCGCTGTGTTCGAAGCCGCGTTATGGATTTCGACGGAGCACGACACCCGGTTTGCTCGCCATGACGTCATGGCCGAGATGGATCATCTACAGCATCAAATCGGCAACGCGCTACCCGTGGCACCCGCCGCCGAACTCGCTCAGTTGATGCTGCGACAGCTCAGCGCCCTGGGTTTTCAACAGGATGACTGGAACCCTCCCCGGCCCGATTCAGCGCTGCTACACAAAGTGATCGAACGTCGGCGGGGCCAGCCGTTGGGGCTGGCAATAGTGGCAATGGAAGTGGCCAGGCGGCTGGACATCACCCTTGAAGGCGTCAATTTTCCAGGGCATTTCCTGCTGCGCGTCCCGGGTGCTGATCATCTGCTTGATCCCTGTGGTGGACGCAGACTGTACCCCAAGGACTGCCGCGAACTGCTGGTTCGACAGTTCGGACCGACCATGCAGTTGCACGCCGTGCACATGACCCGCGCAACGCCGGTGAACATGCTGCAGCGCCTCTCACGCAACCTGAGGCATCTGCACACGCTTAACGATGATCTGATGGCGGCCCTCAAGGACGCGGACCGCATCGTCGAACTGGGTCAGGCGACCAGCAACGACCATATGGCTCGCGCCAGCCTTTACCAGTTGCTGGAATGCCCGCAGGCCGAACGTTTCGACCTGCAACACGCCCTGCTGCTCAGCGATGATCCGATACAAAGGCTCAGGCTGGCTGAACGCCTGAGCCAGTTGCCTTCGCATCGCAGCGTGCACTGACCGCTCGACCAGGGTGGGTATTGTTGCGGTAAAAGTAACGCTGCATATCCTGTGCGGGGATGTTTCAACCACCTCATGGGCGTTACCCTGCGCGCCCTCGAATGACGTGGATTTTTCAGCTCTCTGATCAACGTCTGTTTAGCCGCTGCGTATGCAGCGGCTTTTTTCCGTCCGCAAAGAACGGCTCAGGCTTTGGTGTGGACCGCACTGGGTTTGACCCCGTTTTTTTCATCATTGCGGATTTTGCGTATATCGGGGCTGTCTCCGGATTGTGCGAAGACGTGAAGGTTCTGAATGATATGAATGGCTCTGATGTAGTCGGGCAGTAACACATTGGCGTAAGGATCGCCCATCGACGTCTTTTCTTTCATATCGATAATGCGGCCTGCGAAGAACTCAAGTGCATTCATTTCCTTGTCCGCATTGAGCACGTTGCCTTTTTTGTCGAACTCGTCACCGGCACGGTTCAACAGTTCCGCGGTGTGATTGTCGATGAAACCGAACTTGTACAGCATCATGCCCGCCTTGCCGAGTTGCCTGGGGGTGATCTGTTCGGGATTGAAATCCTTGAACAAGGGTTTCAATTTACGTTTTTCCATTTCGAACGAGTTGAGCGCAATCGCGTTCTCGCCGACCTCCCTGAGCACCTGACTGACCTGAACGGAAGCTTTCTTGTTCTTGACCCGTGGCGGGGGTGTCTGGATTTCAAAGGGCGGAAGGTCGCCCCAGATTGATCTGGCCATAATGTTCTCCGATTATCAAAGCGTTCAGCAGTCATATCGGAGAACGGGTGATTTAATGAATAGCGTTAAAAAAATCCATACCTGACTTACTTGAATAACGGAAAAACCCTACAACACCATTAGATATTTCTTACTCTGAAGACAACTGACGCCTCAGGAAATATAAATATATACGTCATGCTGGATAGACCGAGGCGAAACAGTCCTGCTTCACCCGGCCTGCTATCACGGAAACTTACCCCACAGACTTCTGCAAATTGGCCATCATTTCTTTCAATGCCTCGATATTGTCTGCCGGGTGTGCCGCGCCTTCAAAATCACCAATGGCCTGCCAGTGGTCGGCGACATCCTGCGGGCTGAAGCCCGCGTGAGGATCAAAACAGGCACCCAGGCTGCGCTCCCAACGAACCTTGCCGATCCAGCCGCCGCCCACTTCGAACAGGCTGCCGCTTTCCTGGCAAGACTCACTGCCCAGATACACCACCAGAGGGCTGACCAGTTCGGGCTTGAGCAACTCGAATACATTGGCCGGTATCAGGCCCTCGGTCATGCGCGTGCCGCCGGTCGGGGCGATGGCGTTGACGAATATCCGGTTCTTGCGTCCTTCCAGCGCCAGGGTACGCGTCAGGCCATACAGCCCAAGTTTTGCCGTCGCGTAGTTGGACTGCCCGAAATTGCCGTAAATGCCTGACGTTGATGACGTGAAAATAACCCGGCCAAAATTCTGCTCGCGCAGATAAGGCCATGCCGCGTGAGTGACTTTGTAGGCACCTTCCACATGCACGCGATAAACCAGGTCCCAGTCGGCGTCCTCCATCTTGGCGAAGGTCTTGTCCCGAAGAATGCCAGCGTTGTTGACCACGACGTCGATGCGGCCGAACGCGTCCAGCGCATGCTGGACAATGTGCCCGCCGTCGGTGACCGAGTCATGGTTGGCGACCGCCGTGCCACCTGCTTCGCGAATCTCTGCCACCACACGGTCGGCAGCCGAGGCATTGGCACCTTCGCCGTGCGCCGAGCCACCCAGGTCGTTGACCACCACCCGGGCCCCGTGCTTTGCGAACAGCAGCGCATGGGCGCGCCCAAGGCCGCCACCGGCGCCTGTCACAACGACCACTTTGTCTTCAAAACGCACGGACTCGCTCATTGCTGGCTCCACTGGCAGAGGAATATAGGCAATGAGTGTCGTCCAGCACCGCACGCGTCACAATCAATACGGCCGCCGCTGAATGGTGCGCGATAACGCAGCGCGATAGTTTCAGCCCAGGTGCGTGATGAACTCGGCGAGCCATGGTTCGGCATCGCTTTCAGGCGTCACGCTCTCGCTCGCATCGAGTTGCAGCAGCGGTTGCACCTGATTGACACCCAGCTCTGCGAACAGCTCACGCAACTGCTCGCCGCCCGCGCAGAACGTATCGCCGTAACTGGCGTCTCCCAGACCGATCACACCACCCGGCAGCCCACGCAGGGCAGCGGGCAATTGGTCCCGAAGCTGGGAGTAGATCGGCATGATGTTGTCCGGCAGCTCGCCCATTCCCGTGGTCGAGGTCACCGCCAGCAGCGCCTGAGGCTCGAAGGCCAACAGTTCGGGCAGGGTGATACGTGGGTTGAGCAATGCCTCGTGTCCGGCCGAACGCAACAGGGCGCCAGCATGCCGGGCCACCTCTTCGGCCGATCCGTAGACCGAACCGCATATAATGGCGACTCTCATGACTCATCCTTTGGCAGTTTGAAAAAGGGCGACAGTATGCCCCAGGCATGGACGTCATTTCAGCCCTGTCCAGTCAGGCATGACAACGTGACTCGCACTCTGGCCGCTCGCGGCTCTAGAATGTAGCGCTGAACTATCAGGACGGGTACGCGATGATCAGTGCAACCTTGCTGCAACAGGTAATAGACGCTTCGACCGACGGTATCGTCGTTGCCGAGCAGGAAGGTGAAGACACCATCCTGATCTATGCCAATAAGGGCTTTACCGCGCTCACCGGTTACTCCCCGGAGGAAGTCCTCTATCAGGACTGTCGATTTCTCCAGGCAACCGACAGCCAGCCCGAGGCACTTGAGGCGATCCATAACGCAATACGCGACGGTCAGTCTTGCCGTCAGATCCTGCGCAACTACCGCAAGGACGGCGGTACGTTCTGGAACGAGCTGTCTATCACGCCGGTGCGCAACGAAGCCGACCAGTTGATGTATTACATCGGCATTCAGAAAGATGTCACCACGCAGGTGCAGAATGAGCAACGAATCGAAGAACTTGTGAAACAGTTGGCAGAGGCCAGGGCAGAAATTGAAGCACTGAAAGCGGGAAATAGCTGAAAATACGACGAGCGGCAGGAACGTCATGCGGATCCAATGGTCTTTTTCTTCAATTACCGGTTAGTCCGAGTTACGCCATGCAACCTGATTCACTCCTCACGCAAGCTGAACTGGATTTCATCCAGGGCATGCAGCGCAACCCCAAACTGAACGTGCGTGACAGCACGCGCAGTCTGCTGGTCAACGGCGGCGTGCAGATCCAGGATTTGTTGACGCGCCTGGCGGCTCATGAGCAGGTGACCATCCACGCCCAGTTCAAGAACCAGCAGATGAATTTCCCGCTGCATCTGGTGGAAGATGAATTTCACGCGCTGCACCTTGAACTGGGCGCGCCCAGCATTTTCGAGGAAGGGCCGCAGATTCGCCCATGGCGCCTTGTGCTGGAAGAGCCCGTACCACTGGAAACCGAAAAAGGCGCGCTGACGTCGCTTTGGGTTCATGAACTTTCGTTCAAGGGCGTTTTGCTGGAATGCCGAAAGCAGCGCAAGCTGCCGAAGCACTTTGTTGCCTGGTTCAATCCGCCGGGGCTGGTGCCGATCGCCATGCGCGGCAAGCTCGAACGCCTCAAGGACAATAACATCGGGGCCTATCGCCTAAGTCAAAACAAGGAAGATGCAGAGCGATTGCGCCAGTACATTTTGCAGGAACACCAGCGCATACACCCCGCCTTGCACGGCTAAACGCTCGCCCTTCTCCCCACGCTTATGTGTCCATCACACCGGCCATGAACCGCCTCAACTGTTGCCGCATGGAATGACCGTCACTGCCCAGACAGCCAATGACGGACCCTGCGAGCTCTTCGCCCGCAAGATGCGCCGCTTCGCCAGCCAGTAACACCGGGCAGTCGATCGCCAGCGCCAGTCGAATCAGACGCGCGGGAAATCCTGTGGCCGGCGGGCTATTGGAAAACAGCACGAGCGCTGCTGGCTTGATCCTGTTGCACACCAGGCCAAGCTCCTCGAAAGGCTGGCCGACAGGCAATACCCGAACGCTGTGCCCGGAACTGCCCATCAGCAATCCCGCCACCCATAACTCAAGCGCCCAGCCCTGTTCGGGCAGGCCGGCAAGTAGCACACAGGACGTACCTGGCTCGATTGCCATCTGCAAACGTTGCTGAACACGGCTCTGCAGGAATGCGTCGAGGAACAGCCATTCACTGGTACACCCGAACGTATCCTTATCCAGCAGCAGGTCGCGCCAGATCGGCATGAGAATGTCTTCGAACACCACCGTCAACGAGCAGGTGGAAAACACCTGCCCATACACCTGCTCAAGTCGATGCTCATCGAACCGTCCGATGGCTTCACGCAACATCGCCTGCCAACGGGCCCGGTCGGTTAGCGATATCGGGTCGAGTGACGTATCGGACTGAACAGGGGCGTTCTCGGTACGCGCCAGCATCCTGCTCACTTTGCTGACCGCAACGCCGCGCTCTGTCCAGGCCAGGATACGACGCACGGTCTCGATATCCGACGACGAATAAAGACGATGCCCACTTGCAGTGCGCGTGGGCTGAATCAACCCATAGCGACGCTCCCAGGCACGCAGCGTGACCGGGTTGATGCCCGTCAGCCGGGCAACTTCACGAATGGGAAACAGCTCTTTGTATTTGAAATCGGGGTCGGGATCCTTTCCGACAATACTGTCATGGGTGGAATGGCTCATACCGATCGTCACTTATTAGCGTGCCCCACATTGTAAACAGCCTCATCGAGAGGTCTATTTCGGCAACCTTAAGGTCTGAGTCCCGTGACCTGTCATAAAGTTCTACTTGTTTTAACGGGATTCGGGAATAATCCTTGCTTGCTTCTGACTGAAGCTGACGCGGCCCACCACCCCGGTGCCCTGTCATGTGACCTCCCTATCCGGGAATCTCACGCCTCTACCGGAGATACACAATGTCTACCTCACCCGTCACGCTGATGGTCGCGCGCCGTGTTGCCCATGGCCGCTATCAAGAGTTGATCGCCTGGCTGCATGAGGGCGAACAACTGGCTACCGACTTTCCCGGCTACCTCGGCTCCGGCGTGCTGGCTCCTCCGCCGGGAGACGATGAATTCCAGATTATCTTCCGCTTTGCCGACGAGCAGACCATGCACACCTGGGAGCATTCCGCGTCGCGACGCTCCTGGCTGGTGCGCGGCAGTGGTCTCTTTGCCCAACCCTCAGAGCATCGAGTGAGCGGCATAGACGGATGGTTCGGAACTGCCGATCAACGCCCGCCACGCTGGAAACAGGCCGTCGCGATATGGCTTGCCTTCTTCCCGGTGTCGTTGATCTTCAACTTTCTGCTGGGCCCACTGCTCAATCATCTTGATCTGCTGCCACGCATCATGATCAGCACAGCCGTGCTGACGCCGCTGATGGTGTACCTGTTCATCCCGCTGTCCACACGCCTGCTCGCCCGCTGGCTGCAGAACTCGCCAGCCCCGGCTGCACGCAGAACGCACTCCGCCTCCTCCCGATAACCGCGACAAGACCTGTACAGGATTCACAAATCGGTACAGGTCCTGCCACGTCGCAAAAACCGATCAAACCCTTATTTTCGCCCGGCAGACGCGCCATTCGCACAATGAGCGGCAGTCTTGTGGCAATCAGGGTTGTACAAAAAAATTCTCTGGTATAAGTTTACCGTCAGTCTGGACAACATTTTGAAGCAGGTTGTTTTCCGACTGGATTGCAGATGCCCTCTCACCAACCCGATGCGTGAACTGCCGATGGACATTTCTTCTGCCCCGATCCTGATCACCGGCGCCAGCCAGCGTGTGGGTCTGCATTGCGCACAGCGTCTACTGGAGCAAGGGCAGCCGGTCATCATCAGCTACCGCAGCGAGCGGCCGAGTGTCGATGAGCTGCGTCGGGCAGGCGCTGTCGCCCTCAAGGGTGATTTCGCGACCGAAGCGGGCATCATGGCGTTTATCGCCGAGCTGAAAAACCATACCGACCGTCTGCGTGCCATCGTGCACAACGCTTCCGAATGGCTGACGGAAACGCCAGGCGAGGAAGCGGAACAATTTGCCCGCATGTTCAGCGTACACATGCTTGCGCCTTATCTGATCAACCTGCACTGCGCGCCGTTGCTGCACGCCAGCGAGGTGGCCGACATCGTTCACATCAGCGACGACGTCACGCGCAAAGGCAGCAGCAAGCACATCGCGTATTGCGCCAGCAAGGCAGGCCTGGAAAGCCTGACACTGTCATTCGCCGCTCGGCTCGCGCCGCGCATCAAGGTCAATGGCATTGCTCCGGCACTGCTGATGTTCCAACCCAAGGACGACGCAGCATATCGCGCCAAAGCCCTCGCCAAGTCGGCGCTGGGCATAGAGCCTGGTGCAGAAGTGATCTACCAGAGCCTGCGCTACCTTCTGGACAGCACTTATGTCACCGGCACAACACTGACCGTAAACGGCGGACGGCACGTCAAGTAGGCCGCCCCGAGGATCAATCTGATGAGTTTATCCCTGCCACAGCATTATCGAGACATTCTGGTCGGCCTCGGTGAAGATCCGGATCGCGAAGGTCTTCTGGACACACCAAAGCGCGCCGCCAAGGCGATGCAGTACCTGTGTCATGGCTACACCCAGAGCGTTGAAGAAATCGTCAACGGCGCCCTGTTCGCGTCAGACAACGATGAAATGGTCATCGTCCAGAACATCGAGCTGTACTCGTTGTGCGAACACCACCTGCTGCCCTTCATCGGCAAGGCCCACGTCGCTTACATTCCGACCGGCAAGGTGGTGGGTCTGTCCAAGATCGCACGCATCGTGGACATGTTCGCCCGGCGCCTGCAGATTCAGGAGAACCTGACGCGCCAGATCGCCGAGGCGATCCGGGACGTGACCGGTGCGTCCGGCGTGGCTGTTGTGATCGAGGCCAAGCACATGTGCATGATGATGCGCGGTGTCGAAAAGCAGAACTCGACCATGAACACTTCGGTCATGCTGGGTGCTTTTCGCGAATCGAGCACGACGCGCATGGAGTTCCTGCAACTGATCGGAAGGAGCAAAGAGTAATGGCACGCCTGGAACCCGGCACCGCACGCATTCGCGTCAAGGACCTGCGCCTGCGCACCTTCATTGGCATCAATGAAGACGAGATCCTCAACAAGCAGGACGTGTTGATCAACCTGACGATTCTGTATGCAGCTCAGGAAGCGGTCCGCGACAACGATATCGAACACGCGCTCAACTACCGCACTATCACCAAGGCGATCATTCAGCATGTGGAAGGCAATCGCTTTGCATTGCTGGAAAGATTGACCCAGGAAGTGCTCGATCTGGTGATGACCCATCAGGCCGTGACGTACGCTGAAGTGGAAGTCGACAAGCCGCATGCGCTGCGTTTTGCCGAGTCAGTCTCGATCACGCTCGCCGGTCAACGCTGAAACTCTTATCATGACGCGACTTTACTGACTGAAAAGAGCCCGTCATGACCGAGCAAGAACGCCTCGAACTCGAAGCCGCCGCCTTTCGCCGACTGGTCGCGCATCTGGACAGCCGCAAGGATGTCCAGAACATCGACTTGATGAACCTGTCCGGCTTCTGCCGCAACTGCCTGTCCAAATGGTACAAGGCCGCCGCAGACGAAAAACACATCGACATCAGCCTCGATGACGCCCGTGAAGTGGTCTACGGCATGCCGTACAGCGAGTGGAAAGCTCACTACCAGAAAGAAGCCAGCGCCGAGCAACAGGCTGCCTTCAGTAAGGAACCCAAGCATGACTGACCTGAACACCCTGCGCACACAGCTGCGCAGCGGCGAACACGCTTTCGCTGACACCCTGGCTTTCATCGCCGATACGTATGACTACCAGCCACAAGCATTCCGTAATGGCGACGTCGACAACGCATCGGGCCAGAACGAAGGCTCGTGCAAGACCCTGGGCATGGCCCTGCTGGAAGGCCTGAGCGACGAAGAAGCGTTACTCGCATTCGGCGAACACTACCGTTCGGTAGTCGCTACGCCAGAGGGCAGCGACCACGGCAACATTCGCGCCCTGATCAAGCACGGCCTGGCAGGCGTGAAGTTCGAAGGTGAACCGCTGAAACGTAAAGGCTGAAACAGCCGGCTACTCCGCGACAGGCCCATGGGCATATCACGCGTGCCTCTTCGCGGACAAGTCCGCTCCCACGATTACACTCAGCCCGTAGGAGTGGACTTGTCCACGAAGGCTTACGACAGGGCAGTGGAGCAACCTGTTGTGTCGTACAGCGAGTGAAGCCCACAAAAAACCGGCACAAGGCCGGTTTTTTTACACCTGAAAAACGCAATCAGAACGAGGCGTTCGCCAGTCCGTCCAGATAACGTTCCACGTCCAGTGCAGCCATGCAGCCCGCGCCGGCAGAGGTGATCGCCTGACGGTAGACGTGGTCAGCCACATCGCCCGCTGCGAATACGCCCTCGACGCTGGTCGCAGTGGCGTTGCCTTCACGGCCGCCCTGCACAACCATGTAGCCGTCCTTCAACGCCAGCTGGCCGTCGAACAGCGACGTGTTCGGGGTGTGGCCGATGGCAATGAACACGCCGTCAACTTTCAGTTCGCTGGTGCTGCCGTCGTTGTTTTTCAGGCGAGCGCCGGTCACGCCCATGTTATCGCCCAGCACTTCATCCAGCGTAGCGTTGAGCTTGAGCTCGATCTTGCCTTCGGCGACGCGTGCATGCAGCTTATCGATCAGGATCTTCTCGGCACGGAACGTCTCACGGCGGTGAACCAGTGTCACCTTGCTCGCGATGTTGGCCAGGTACAGCGCCTCTTCCACAGCCGTGTTACCACCCCCGACAACAGCCACTTCACGATTGCGGTAGAAGAAGCCGTCGCACGTGGCACAGGCAGACACGCCCTTGCCCATGAACGCTTCTTCCGATGGCAGGCCCAGGTAACGGGCGCTGGCACCGGTCGCGATGATCAACGCGTCGCAGGTGTAGGTTGCGCTGTCGCCCTGCAGGCTGAATGGCTTGCCGGCCAGATCGACCGAGTTAATGTGATCGAACACGATCTCGGTCTCGAAACGCTCGGCGTGCTCACGCATGCGTTCCATCAGGACCGGACCGGTCAGGCCATGGGGGTCGCCCGGCCAGTTATCGACTTCAGTGGTCGTGGTCAGCTGACCGCCAGCCTGCATGCCGGTGATGAGCAGCGGCTTGAGGTTGGCGCGTGCGGCGTACACCGCAGCGCTGTAACCGGCAGGGCCGGAACCGAGAATGATCACTCGGGAATGACGTACGTCTGACATGACACACTCCTATCGACCGACCGTTTACGCCGCGGTCGGAACGGCTGGATAAGTAAGGATGGCTGAGAAATCCGAGACCGCTCAGCCGTCCTGAGAATTCTGCTGCGACGATCCGACCGTCAGCCGGATCGGCACAATCAGTTACAGGCTCTTGGCGTTGGATGCCAGATAGTCGGCAACGCCCCGGGCGTCAGCCTTCATCCCTTTCTGGCCTGGACGCCAGCCTGCAGGGCAGACTTCGCCGTGCTCTTCAGTGAACTGCAGCGCTTCGACCAGGCGCACCATGTCGTCCACGTCACGGCCCAGCGGCAGGTTATTCACCACCTGGTGCTGAACAACGCCAGCCTTGTCGATCAGGAAGGAGGCGCGCAGTGCCACACCGTCATCGTGCTCGATGCCGTAGGCGCGGGTGATCTCGTGTTTGACGTCAGCCACCATGGTGAACTCGACCTCGCCGATGCCGCCTTTTTCTACCGGAGTGTTGCGCCACGCGAAGTGGGTGAATTGCGAATCGATGGAAACGCCAACCACTTCAACACCCAGATCGCGAAACCTGGCGATACGGTTGTTATGGGCAATGATTTCCGAAGGGCAGACAAACGTGAAGTCCAGCGGCCAGAAGAACAAGACCACGTATTTGCCGCGCAGGGAGGACAGCTTGAAGCTATCGACGATGGAACCGTCACCCAATACTGCTGCTGCGTCGAAATCCGGGGCTAGCTTGTTGACCAGTACGCTCATTGATAACTCCATGAAAATTGAAAGGACAGGTCCTGAAATTGCTGACAAGCCTATCGGGGTGGGAAAGAGTAAGGAAATATCGTTTCACAATCCACCTCATAGGTCACTTCTATAGAACGCCACCCGCGTGCCCATACCATTTATAAGGCTGTTGCCAGACGACTCCATCTATCGATCACGGTTGGGACGGCGAGTCGGACGGCGCTGACCAAAAACCCTTGCAAGCGGCTCTTTCACCGCTATCGCAAAGCCGGTAAGGTCACGCCTTTCCAGCTTTCGGAGGCTGCCATGCCCGCTCCCGCCCTCACCGGCCCGCAATACCTCAGCGAAGGCCTGAAACTGGTCCTCAGCCCAGGGCTGCGTCTGTTCGTCCTGCTGCCATTGAGCATCAACCTGGTGCTGTTCTGCGCAGTGATTTACCTGGCAATCCACCAGTTTGAAATCTGGGTCGATGCCTTCATGCCTACGCTTCCACACTGGCTCAGTTTTCTCAGTTACATCCTTTGGCCATTGTTCGTGGCGCTGGTACTGCTGATGGTGTTCTTCACCTTCACCATGATCGCCAATATCATCGCCGCGCCCTTCAACGGATTTCTGTCGGAAAAGGTCGAAGCCGTGGTGCGCGGCGTTGACGAGTCCCCAGCCTTCAGTTGGGCCGAGCTGGTTGCCATGGTGCCGCGCACCCTGGCGCGTGAAGCCCGCAAGCTGGGCTACATGCTGCCACGTATGCTGGGGCTGTTCGTCCTGTCCTTCATCCCGGTCGTCAACATCATTGCCGCGCCGCTGTGGCTGCTGTTCGGGGTGTGGATGATGGCGATCCAGTACATCGATTACCCCGCCGACAACCACAAGCTGGGCTGGAACGAAATGCTTGCCTGGCTCAAGAGCAAACGTTGGCAGAGCCTGAGCTTCGGCGGCATCGTGTACGTTGCGCTGCTGATTCCGGTGGTCAACCTGCTGATGATGCCCGCAGCGGTAGCAGGTGCGACGTTATTCTGGGTGCGCGAGCGCGGTGCTGACGCGTTGCCGACATCCGTAGCCCGGACCTGAGGCTCAGGTGGAAATGCCGGGCGTCCTGCCCGGCAAGCAAATAACTGAAGACAACAACTATGTATGTCACTTCACTGCCGCTCTAGCGGTTTAATAAGGCCTCACCCCATCCGTTCATGTGAAGCCATACTCTGGAAAGCATGACACACATGAACTTAACAAGGACGTTAAATCATGAATACCCAAAACCAACCGAATGTCATCGCGAAGCAAAACAACGCCGAAGAAATCAAGGAAATGATCCGGGCGTTTCTGGTCAACGAACTGGCCAAATGGTCGGTCGACCCCGATAAACTCTACATCAATGCCGTCAACAATCAGGAAGAGCGGCTGGTGATTTTCTCCAAATCCATCAGCCAGGAAGCCTGGGACTGCGTCTATGAAAATGATGCGGGCTTTGTCCTCTCGCCAAGCGTCGGCCTTTTCAGCGAAGCCTATTCCTTCGCTGACGAACATCGCGTTGCCGAGCCAGACCTGGAAACGGTCTATCGACTGATCCAACAACTGGTCGCTGACCTGGGTTAACCGATTCTGCTTTCTGACCGCAGGATCTGCCGCTGAAAATGGATCATGCCGGGCACAGTCCCAGACTTGCCCGGCATGACCATGCCAATCAACCGAGGGGCATGGCATTTCAGCAGAGGCCTACCGCTGTGCATTCAGCGACGAACCTACCGATAATTGAAGCCTCTTTTTTGTCGCTCACCGGTGCGGTGTTTCCCTGAAATCTTCATGCGTCGGCAACCATTCACCTTGAACGGCAATTTTTTGTCTCCCCTCAAAATGCCACGGTGTAGGAAGTGTATGTAGGACTAAAAAATATATAACCGAATTTACTCGGCGAACTTCTGTAGGACCTGAAAAATCCAGAAAACTGGCATTCGACTTGCTCTACCTGTTTCAACTAACAGGAGAGCACTGCCATGGAAATAGACACCTCTACAGCCACTTCCCGGCTGAGCCAAACACGTCAGTCAGCCGCACTGGAGAAAACGCTGCACCCTCGTTCAGGCTCATTTGCTCAGGTATTGAAAGGGGTTGAATCATCAAATGCCCGCACCCCCATACCGCCTGCGTCCGCGACATTGAATCGCCTCACTCAACCGCGCTCTTCAGTGTTTATGCAGAACATGAGTCTGGAGCAGCGCAGGTCTGCGGTTGAAGAAAAAGGGTTTTCGGCCAGGCCTGCGGCGCTGGAGAGAGTCTCTGCCTCTGTGACGGCTCAGGCAGCGCGGTCAAAGGAAGCGCATCCCAGCAACTTTCAATTGTTGAAGCAGGTACAGCCCAACACGGGATACCGGATTTCTCCATCAGTCTTTGATAGTGAACGATCAAATGGTAAAGCTCAAAAAGAACAGATGCTTGAAGAGGCAAAAACAGGACCAAAACATGTAAAAAACATGATTGATCACCTCATGAAAAACACGCTAACCTTTGAGTTAATTGACATTGCAGACTATCCGATTATTCGATACGCCGTAACGGGCGAACCGGTCACCAAAGAATCCAGTACATACTTTTCCACTACCCTCACCTCGCTACTGGAGCAAAGAAAGCAGCTTTATACAATAGAAAAAAGCAGACAAACTACTGACATGAATATTCTGGAGAAACTACTGAATCTCAACGACCAACTGCCTGATCGATTCAAGAAAATGGCGAACTGGTAAACCATATCCCGTCTTGATTTCCTTCAAGACGGGATAATGATTTTTTACCAACTTACAGTGATGCTACCCGACTGCCCTGCAACAGGCACTCGTCCCGCTCCGCTAATTCTAAGCGTGTACATAAAGGGACGATCCGCAAGTTGAAGATTGAACGCTGCGCTCGAACCCTGCCTCTGTCGAGAAATATTCACGCACGTGCTTGGCACCTGACACAAATAAACCTCCATGCCCCTCGGCCACCCTGTGACATTCCAGTTCCAGCTGACATTTTTAATCACCGCACCCGGTGGCACACCTCTGCCAACAGGCAAATCCGCCTTGTATAAATAGTCTTTTGAATGAATCACCGGCAACCTCACCGACGATTGATAACTGCCCGCTGTCGTGGTTCCTGAAAAAACGCAAAGCGCCAATGCAATCCCTGCGGCCGAGCGAATACGCTTCGACTTTTTAAAGTCAAACTTCATGTCTTCAATCCTTGAGTCATGTCTATACACAGTTGCCAGGACACTGCCGGACGACTGTATGGATGAACGGATATAAATCCGACAACCCGACGTTACTCAAAAGATCAATAAAACAACCTTAAATAAATACCGCAAACTACTTAGAGAAAAAACCCACACCGTCAAAGGCAAAAAGTTAACGCGATGTAGTCCTGCCCATAAACGGTCTTGAACAGGACAGGCCGAATCCCGTATCCACAATTGGTCCCCCCTTTGGCAACCGATCACAAATCCATCACATACCCGCCACATAACCGACACGTCTTCAGCCGACACTCTTCTCATGAGCCAATCCTTGCATGTCACCCTTATCACCGAGACCTTCACGCCCGAGATCAATGGCGTCGCCAACACGCTGGGGCGGCTGTGTGACGGCTTGCGTTTGCGCGGACACAAGGTCGAGTTGATCCGTCCGCGTCAGAGTGAAGAAGCGGTGTCGGGAGCGGCCGATGACCTGATGCTGTGTCGGGGCTGGCCGATTCCGGGCTATCCGGGGTTGCAGTGGGGGCAGTCGTCGATGCACAAGTTGCTGCGTCGCTGGCAGCGCAAACGCCCTGATGTGCTCTACATCGCCACGGAAGGGCCGCTGGGGTTATCGGCGTTGCGTGCGGCCAGGCGCTTGGGGATCGCAGTGATCAGCGGTTTCCACACTAACTTCCCGCAGTACACGCAGCAATACGGCATGGGGTTCATCACGCGCCTGCTCACGCATTACCTGCGCTGGTTTCACAATCGTTCACGCGTCACGCTGGTGCCCAGCGTCAGTCAGAAGGTGGAACTGGAGCGGCGGGGTTTCGAGCGGATCGAACTGCTGTCGCGCGGCGTGGACAGCCAATTGTTCACGCCCTCCAGACGTTCACAGGCGCTGCGCGAAAGCTGGGGGCTGAACCCGGGTGACATCGGGGTGATTCATGTCGGCAGGCTCGCACCGGAAAAGAATCTGGGGCTGCTCAAGGCCAGCTTCGAGGCCTTGAGGGCCAGTTATCCCCAACGCACTCTCAAGTTGATTATCGTGGGCGACGGTCCGCAGCGTGCCGTGCTCGAACAACAGCTTTCCGAGGCCATCTTCTGCGGCACACAGCGCGGCGAGACGCTGGCGACTCACTACGCATCGGGCGACCTGTTTCTGTTTCCAAGCCTGACTGAAACCTTTGGCAACGTAGTGCTCGAAGCACTGGCTTCAGGTCTGGGCGTGGTGGCTTATGACGAAGCCGCCGCCGGGCAACACATTCGCCATGGCCATAACGGCGCGCTAGCCATGCCTGGCGATGAAGCCGCGTTTATCGACGCGGCGCACTGGCTGCTGGAAGACAGCGAAACCCTGCGCCGCGTGCGCTTGAACGCCAGACAACATGCCAGCAGGCAAGGATGGACGACGATCATCGATCAGTTCGAGCGACAACTGCTGCAGGCCTGCCAGCCTCAGAAACCTGTCGCCGAGGTCGGGAAGCCCAAGCGTCAACCCGTCAGACCAGCGTCGTCAGCGCCTCTCGACTGAATGGCAGAATGTCCTGCTCGCGCCCCTCGCGCACTTTTACCGCCCACTCCGGGTCAACCAGCAGCGCACGCCCGACCGCCACCAGATCGAACTCTTCGTTCCCCAGCCGCTCCAGCAGGTTTTCAAGGCTGGCCGGCTGGGCGACCTTATCGGTGTTGACCATGAATTGCAGAAACTCGCCATCCAGCCCGACACTGCCCACGGTGATGGTTGGTTTGCCGGTCAGCTTGCGCGTCCAGCCTGCCAGATTAAGCTCGGAACCTTCGAACTCAGGTTCCCAGAAGCGTCGGGTGGAGCAGTGAAAGATATCCACACCCGCATCCGACAGTGGCTGAAGGAATTCACCGAGTGCTTGCGGGGTTTGAACCAGACGCGCGGTGTAATCCTGCTGCTTCCATTGTGAGAAACGAAAGATGATCGGGTAGCCCGGTCCGACCGCCGCACGCACCGCCTCGATCAACTCGATGGCAAAGCGCGAGCGATTGGCCAGGCTGCCGCCGTACTCGTCGGTGCGCTGGTTGCTGCCTTCCCAGAAGAACTGGTCAATCAGGTAACCATGAGCGCCATGGATTTCCACACCATCCATACCGATGGCCTTGGCGTCAGCGGCCGCCTGGGCAAAGGCAGCGACGACGTCATCGATGTCTTGTTTACTCATGCCATGCACGAGCACCTGCCCATCCTTGGACTTTTCCATGGGTCCATAGGCAGGCACGCTGCCGTCGGGCTCCGTACCGAGACGCCGAACCGCGCCCACATGCCAGAGCTGCGGAGCGATCTTGCCGCCTTCGGCGTGCACGGCATCGACCACGTTCTTCCAGCCCGCCAGCGGTGCCTCACCGAAGAACTGCGGAACATTGGGGTAGCCGTTGGAGGCCTTGTGATTCACCGTCGTACCTTCAGTGATGATCAGCCCGACGCCTGCAGCAGCGCGACGTCGGTAGTATTCGATCACCTTCGAATTTGGCACATGGCCTGGCGAAAAAGAGCGCGTCATCGGCGCCATGACCACACGAGACGATAATTCCAGGCTGCCCAGTTGAAAGGGTGTGAACAAGGCTTTTACCGGCATGCGCGGGTCTCCAGTGAGGATGGGGTATCGGCGATTCGGCGCGGATGCCGAATCAAAGGCGCAGCATAGGGCGCACTGCGAGCGCAGGCCCAGTACTATTGATTTGACTGATTTTGATCTAAAAGCCGCGTGGGCGAGAGGGTGGCCAACGCCTTGCAGGCCACCCGGGCGGACAATCAACTCAGGCCAAGGGCCTTTTCGATGGCCTGAATGACAGTAGCGTCATCAGGCAGCGTGCGCGGCGAGAAACGCGCGATCACTTCCCCGCTTTTACGAACCAGGAATTTTTCGAAGTTCCAGGTGATGTCACCCGGAAACTCGGCCCCCTCGCCCGCCAGCAGGCGATACAGCGGGTGACGTTGCGGCCCGTTGACCTCCAGCTTTTCGCCCAGAGGAAAGGTCACGCCGTAGTTGAGCTCGCAGAACTCGGCGATTTCTTTTTCGCTCCCCGGCTCCTGACCTGCAAACTGATTGCACGGCAGACCGAGAATCGTCAGGCCCTTGTCCTTGTATCGCTGGTACAGGTTCTCAAGCGCTGCGTATTGCGGCGTGAGCCCGCATTTTGACGCCACGTTGACGACCAGAACCACGTTGTTCTTGAAATCCGCCAGTGAAAGCTCATGGCCATCCAGCGCCTTCAGCTTGATATCGTGAAAAGCACTCATGAAGAACCCCCTTGAAGCCCGAACGCTGCGCAAGAACCGGAAAAGGCGCAATGACCGCACGCGTAACGAAAGTCGTCATCGCAGAACAGCCAGAGCGCCTTTGTCAGTGACCTGAGCTTAGCAGCACAAATCAGTGATGATGGCCGCCTTCGCCATGAACGTGGCCATGAGCTACTTCTTCTTCGCTGGCATCACGGACGTTAACGATTTTTACGTCGAAATTCAGACGCTGACCGGCCAGTGGATGGTTGCCGTCGACAGTAACGTCATCGCCATCCAGGTCGCGAATGGTCACGATCTGCATGCTGCCGTCGGGGCCGGATGCGTGGAACTGCATGCCGACCTGAAGCTCATCGACGCCTTCGAACATGCTGCGGCTCAGGGTGCTGACCAGCTCGGCGGAGTATTCACCGTAGGCATCTTCCGGCTCGATGGCGACTTTCAGTTCGTCACCGACGTCCTTGCCTTCGAGGGCTTTTTCCAGGCCCGGGATGATGTTGCCGGCACCTTGCAGGTAAACCAGCGGCGCGCCGCCAGCGGAGCTGTCGATGACCTCACCAGCGTCGTTGGTCAGGGTATAGTCAATGGAGACAGCCTTATTGGCGGCGATCGGCATGGGGACAAGACCTTTGCTTAAGATTGAAGAACGAGCAAGTTTAACCAAGCCATCGCCCGAAAGCGAACGCAACTCTGACAGACGGGCCCAATTGGAAAATTCAACGGTTGTCGATTTCAGGCAGGATGAGGACCGGCACTGGGTTGCGGTACTGTCCTGCGGGCATACGCAGCACCTTCGCCATCAGCCACCCTGGCAATCGCGCGCCTGGGTTCTGGACCCTGTTCGACGCCAACAGAAAATAGGTCAGGGCTTTCACTGCGGCTGGTGTGCGAAAGCCCCGGATAACGATAGTCTTGGCAAAGAGGATCCGCGTTAGACGGGTCCCGGTCTTTTTTTGCGGTTGTCGGCTGTTCACCTTCGCCGAAACCCTTGCACTGCTCAATCGAGAAACCCTATGCAGACGTTTTTCATCGCCCCCACAGACTTTGGCGTGGGGTTGACCTCCATCAGCCTTGGCCTTGTGCGCACTCTGGAGCGCGCAGGCCTCAAGGTCGGCTTCTTCAAGCCCATTGCGCAGCCGCATCCCGGCGACCTGGGGCCGGAACGCTCCACCGAATTGATGGCCCGCACTCACGGCCTCAAGCCACCCAAGCCCCTTGGCCTGGCGCATGTCGAGCGCATGCTGGGTGACGGCCAGCTCGATGAGTTGCTCGAAGAAATCATCAGCCTTTACCAGCAGGCAGCCGTCGGCAAGGACGTGCTGGTGGTCGAAGGCATGGTGCCGACGCGCAGCGCAAGCTACGCCGCACGGGTCAATCTGCACCTGGCCAAGAGCCTGGATGCCGAAGTCATTCTGGTCTCCGCGCCGGAAAATGAAGTGTTGACCGAACTGTCCGGGCGGGTCGAATTGCAGGCGCAACTGTTCGGCGGCCCCAAGGACCCGAAGGTGCTGGGCGTGATTCTCAACAAAGTGCGCACCGACGAAAGCATGGAAGTCTTTGCCGCACGCCTCAAAGAGCATTCGCCGCTGCTGCGCAATGGCGACTTCCGCTTGCTGGGCTGCATTCCTTATCAAGCCGAACTCAACGCGCCGCGCACCCGTGACGTCGCCGAGTTACTGGGCGCGCAAGTGCTCAATGCAGGTGATTACGATCAACGCCGCATGTCGCGGATCATCATCTGTGCGCGGACCGTGCTCAACACGGTGCCTCTGCTCAAGCCGGGGGTGCTGGTGGTCACGCCGGGCGACCGCGACGACATCATTCTGGCGGTCAGTCTGGCGGCCATGAACGGCGTGCCGCTGGCGGGGCTGCTGCTGACCAGCGATACCGTGCCCGACCCGCGCATCATGGAGCTGTGCCGAGGCGCGTTGCAGGCAGGCTTGCCGGTGCTGTCGGTGAGCACCGGTTCCTACGACACGGCCAACCGCCTTAACCAGCTGAACAAGGAAATCCCCATCGATGACCGCGAACGCGCGGAAATCATCACCGACTTCGTCGCTAGCCATCTGGACGCCAAATGGCTGCATCAGCGTTGCGGTACGCCGCGCGAACTGCGTTTGTCGCCTGCGGTGTTCCGCTATCAGTTGATTCAGCGTGCGCAATCGGCCAACAAACGCATCGTGCTACCGGAAGGCAACGAGCCACTGACCATTCAGGCGGCCGCGATCTGTCAGGCGCGCGGCATTGCGCGCTGCGTGCTGCTGGCAAAGCCCGAAGAGGTGCAGGCCATCGCACAGGCCCACGGCATCGAGCTGCCGCCAGGTCTGGAGATTCTGGACCCGGACCTGATTCGCGAGCGCTATGTCGCGCCGATGGTGGAGCTGCGCAAGAGCAAAAGCCTGAACGCGCCCATGGCCGAGCAGCAGCTTGAAGACCCGGTGGTGATCGGTACCGTGATGCTGGCGCTGGACGAGGTCGACGGACTGGTGTCGGGCGTCGTTCACTCCACGGCCAACACCATCCGCCCGGCCCTGCAACTGATCAAGACCGCGCCGGGCTGCACGCTGGTGTCATCGGTGTTCTTCATGCTCTTTCCCGAGCAGGTGCTGGTCTATGGCGACTGCATCATGAACCCGCACCCGAGCGCCAGCGAACTGGCCGAGATCGCCCTGCAAAGCGCTGATTCCGCCATCGCGTTCGGTATTTCGCCTCGCGTGGCGATGATCAGCTATTCGAGTGGCAACTCGGCCAGCGGTGAAGAGGTCGAGAAAGTCCGCGAAGCCACGCAACTGGCGCGTGAAACCCAGCGTGATCTATTGATCGACGGGCCGCTGCAGTATGATGCGGCCGCCAACGAGCACGTCGCTCGGCAACTGGCACCTGACAGCCCGGTCGCTGGACGCGCCAATGTGTTCGTGTTCCCGGACCTGAACACGGGTAACACCACGTACAAAGCGGTGCAGCGCAGTGCTGACTGCGTGAGCCTGGGGCCGATGCTGCAAGGGCTGCGCAAGCCGGTCAACGACCTGCCACGCGGCGCTCAGGTCGACGACATCGTTTACACCATTGCGTTGACTGCCATTCAGGCCGACACACTGGCCTGATACACACTCAGGTGCCGCAGGCGATTCTGCGGCATCCCATCACTCTGCGGAGCTTTATCCTTCATGGATTTCCTGCCTGCCCCATTGCGCGGCGTCATTGCCTCGCTGCTGTTGGCGCTGAACACCATCGTCTGCTGCACGGTGCTGTTCGTGGTCACGATCTTCAAGATCTGCCTGCCTTTCTCTGCTGCCCAACGCCTCACCGACGGGATGATGAGCCATATTCAGGAAACCTGGATCGGCAACAACAACGCGTGGATCAAAGTGCTGTGCAACACCCGCTGGCACCTGACGGGCCTGGAAGGGCTGGATTACAAGCACTCGTATCTGGTAACCAGCAACCACCAGAGCTGGGTCGACATCATGGTGTTGCAGTACGTCTTGAACCGCCGAATCCGCCCGTTGAAGTTCTTCCTCAAGCAGGAATTGATCTGGGTCCCTGTGATCGGTCTGGCGTGGTGGGCATTGGGCTTTCCGTTCATGAAGCGCTATTCCAAGGCGTACCTGGCCAAGCACCCGGAGAAGAAAGGCAAGGACCTGGAAACCACCCGCCGCACCTGCGCGAAATTTCGCCACAACCCGGTGGGAATCTTCAACTTCGCAGAAGGAACGCGCTTTACGCCGGGCAAACATGCCGAGCAGAACTCACCGTTCCGCTATTTGCTGAAACCCAAAGCGGGCGGCATTGCCTTCGTACTGGACGCGATGGGCGAGCAACTGGAATCAATCATCAACGTGACGATTCATTACCCCGCCGGCCGGCCAGGCTACTGGGACCTGCTGTGCGGCAGAGTGAAAGACGTGGTCGCTCACTTTGAAGAGATCAGCATCCCGCCGCAGTTCGTGGGTAAGAATTATGATCAGGACGGTGAATATCGCCTGGAATTCCAGCAGTGGATCAATTCACTGTGGGAAGAGAAAGACCAGTTGCTGGAGCGGATGCACGAGCAGTATCGCGGGTAACGTGTCTACGAATGGTATTTCAGAAAGGGACGCGGCGCGTCCCGTGCGGCAAACCCACGCAGAGCGTGGGTTTGGCCATCACATCAGGCGAGCTTACTGCTGATACTGCTGATATTGCTGACCCGGAATCGGCTTGAGGTTGACCTCGACGCGACGGTTCTGGGCGCGGCCGTTGGCGTCGGCGTTGCTGGCGATCGGCTGGTCGGGGCCTGCACCGCGTACCGACAGGTGTGAGGGATCGACACCTTGCGAGGTCAGGTAGGTTGCAACACTCTGCGCGCGCTGTTGCGACAGGTCCATGTTGTGTTGACGCCCGCCGGTGCTGTCGGTGTAGCCGATGATTTCAATGTTGCTCTGATTGAATTGCTTGAGCGAATTCCCCAGGTTGTTGAGCGGCGAATAGAAGCTGCTGGCGATGGCCGACGAGTCGGTAGCAAAGGTGATGTTGCCCGGCATGATCAGCTTGATCTGATCACCCTGACGCTGCACCTCGACACCGGTATTGGCCATGCTTGCACGCAGCGCCGCTTCCTGTTTGTCTGCGTAGTAGCCGTAACCTGCCGAGGCAGCGCCCACCACGGCAGCGCCGATCAATGCGCCCTTGCCGCGGCTATTATGGTCGATGGCGGCGCCCGCAAGGGCACCGGCCAGCGCACCCAGTCCACCGTATTTGGCGGTCTTGTTCATGCCGCCGGAGCTTTGAGCCTGACCCTGATTGTCATAGGGATTGGACGACGTCGCACAGCCAGACAGCAGGGCTACGGCGGTGGCGACAATAATCAAACGACGCGAGGTGAACATTCAGATGCTCCTGGGTTGGACTGACGCTGATGACCGATTAGAGCATGGCCCCTGTCAAAAATTCCTTAACCCGGCCTGAACCGTCGGCGTCGCACGGTCAGCGTCGCTCCTCGCGAATATACGGTTCGCCCAGCGCACCTGGCTGACTGGACGATTGGCGTTTGCCGGCTGCCACCCAGACCATGACCAGCAAGGTCACCGCATACGGCGTCATCAGCACGAAATACTGCGGCAGTTTCACGCCAGTGGCGGCCAGTTGTGGAATCAGTGCTTCGATCCCTCCGAACAACAAGGCGCCGGCCAAGGCGCGCCAAGGCGACCAGCGCGCAAAGATCACCAGGGAAACAGCGATCCAGCCGCGCCCGCCGGTCATGTCGGCGATCCACATTTTGGTGCTGAGCACCGCGATGAAGCCGCCCGCCAGGCCCATCAGGGCCGAGCCCGCAACGATGGCCGCCAGCCGATAGCCCAGCACCGAAATACCCGCCGCATCGGCCGCCTGAGGGTTTTCGCCCACGGCACGCAAACGCAGGCCAGTGCGCGTGCGTTCCAGCAGCCAGACCACGGCGATGAAAATCAACACCGTCAGGTACACCAGCGGATTCTGGATGAACACTTTGCCCACCACAGGCAGCTCTGACAGTGGCCACACTTCCACGGCCTGCAAGCCGCTCACTGGACGGTTGGTCCAGCCCAGCACGGTGCCCAGCAACCCGGTCAGGCCCTGACAGAAGAACACCAGCGCCAACCCCGCGATTACCTGATTAATGCGCAGCACCAGCACCATCAAGGCAAACAACAACGACACCGCACCCGCCGCTGCCATCGACGCCAGTAAGGAAATACCGGGCGAGCCGACACTCAGTTGCATGCCGATGCCCGCCAGCGCACCGACCAGCATCATGCCTTCGACACCCAGTGCCAGTACGCCGCTGCGTTCAATCAGGATCAGGCCCAGCGCGGCAAGCGCAAAGGGCACGGCGAAATCCGGGGCGCTGCCCAGCCAGTGAGAAAGAAGATCCATCAGCGTGCTCCTGCCTGAATACGCCGCAGGCGATGGCGGATGAAAAAGTCGGATGAGGCCACACAGATCACCAGAATCGCCTGGATCAGTTGCACCATCGAAAACGGGATCTGGTAGAACACCTGCAGGTTACGCCCCGCCACGAACAGCATGGCGATCAGCAGCGCCACAAGGGTCGCCGCCACGGGATTGTTACGCGCCAGAAACGCGATGAGAATCCCGGAAAACCCGTAGCCCTGATAGAACGACTGGGTGAGGCGTCCCTCCTGCCCCGAGGTCACGACGAACCCTGCCAGCCCTGCCAGCGCCCCGGACAGCAGGACAGTGCCGATGATCATCTTGCGCACCGGCACGCCGACTGCGCCGGCTACTTTGGGGTTGGCATCGACGAAGCGCAGATAAAGACCGGCTCTGGAAATACCGATGAACCACAGGGTCAGCAGTGTGACCAGCAGCGCCAGAAGAATGGCCGCGTTATAGCCGGCAAACAGATCAGGCAGGCGTTCGAAACTGCGCAGTGCCGGTGAATACGGAAAGTTGTCCCGCGGGTCTTTCCAGCTTCCGTAAACCAGATGCAGCAGGAAGTTGGCGGCGATGTAGTTGAGCATGAGGGTCGAAATGATTTCGTTGACCTGCCATTTGAGCTTCAACAGGATCGGTCCCAGGCTCCAGAGCATCGCGCAGCCAATCGCCGCAGCCATCATCATGGGCAGACGCAGCACCTGCGGCCCCACGTCAAACAGTGAAATGGCCGTAGCCCCGATAGCCCCCCAGATCATCTGGCCTTCCAGCCCCAGGTTCCAGAACCTTGCCCGGAACGCCATACAGCCTGCCAGCCCGACCATGATCATGGGGGAGGCCTGAAACAGTACGGCCTTGAAGTTCTGTGCGTCGAATACCGTCTGCATGACGAACTCGTTGAGCAGTTCGCCTGCCGGAACGCCCGCCAGGATCAGTATCGCGGTACAGATCGCCAGCCCTACCAACAACGCCAGCGCAATGATCAGCGCCTGCAACGGCCAGCCGGTCTGCTGGCGGATTTCCAGCGTGTAGCGTCGCGACAACAAAGGGCTTCGCGGCGTACTGCCAGCGTGCAACACAGTCGATTCAGTCATGGCTCACCATCGCTTTGCCAATCGCCTGACGATCAGCGGGATGCTCGAACTCGGCGACGATACGCCCGCCGTTCATCACGCCGATCCGGTCAGACAGGGTCAGGACCTCGTCCAGGTCTTCGCTGATCACCAACACCGCTGCGCCTGCGTCACGCGCAGCGCGCAGCCGGTCGTGCACCGCCTGGGTGGCGCGAACGTCCAGGCCCCGGCTGGGACTGTGAACCAGCACCAATTGCGGGTCGCGACTGAATTCCCGCGCGATCACCAGTTTCTGGGCATTGCCACCCGACAACAGCGCAGCTTTCTGATCGAGCGAACGCACGCCCTGCACATCGAAATCCGTCACGGCCTGCTGCGCGTCCTGCTTCAAGCGGGTGTAACGCATGCGCCAGAACGAGCCGTACTGGCCGTCATGAATGTTGCCGATGCCAAAGTTTTCGGCCACCGACAGCGAACCGGCTAAAGCCGCGCCATAGCGATCCGCTGGAATCGACGCGATGCGCAACTGCCGCCGTTGCTCGGTCGATGCGCCGCGCAGATCGCCGAACTGCGCCAGATAAATCTCGCCTTCGGTGGGTTGCGGCAGGCCCATCAACGCATTGGCCAGTTCCGCCTGACCATTGCCGCCCACGCCTGCAATGCCGTAGATCTGCCCGGCACGCAGAGTCATGTTCACACCATTGAGCGCGCTGCTGCCTGCCACGCTGCGCAGGTCACGCACCTGCACACGAACCTCTCCAGGCGTCACCGGACTGCGCTCACTGACCGGTGCAGAATCGCCCACGGTCAATTGCACCAGTTGCTGAACGCTGACGGTGTGCGGATCAAGGGTCTTAATCGTGCGACCGCCACGCATCACGGTCACCCGATCGGCGTAGCGCTTCACGTCAGCCATCTTGTGCGTCACCAGAATCACGGCAGCACCCTGACGGGCAAATGCCTGCACCGTCGTCAGCAACCGTTCGGCCTCCTGATCGGTGAGCACTGCCGTGGGCTCATCGAGAATCAGAATCCGCGCACCGGCCAGCAGCACCTTGAGAATCTCAACACGCTGCTGCTCGGCCACCGACAAGCTGTCGACGCTGCGGGTCGGGTCAAGCACAAAGCCCAGTTCCTCAGCCTTGCTAACAATGTCCCGCTCAAGCGCCCGCAGACGCTTGCGATAACTACCCTCGCCCGGCTGCTCACGCAGCCCCAGCAGAATGTTCTGCGCCACGGTGAACGGTTTCACCAGCTTGAAATGCTGATGCACCATGCCGATCCGGTAGCGACTCGCGTCCTTTGGGCCTTGCAGCTGGACCAGGTTGTCGTCGATCAGCAGCGAACCGGTTTCCGGCGCATACAGCCCGGCGGCGATGTTCATCAGCGACGATTTGCCCGCACCGTTCTCGCCCAACAGCGCATGAACCTCGCCCCAGTGAGCCGTGAAGTCGGCGTCGATCAAGGCTTTGAAACCGTCGAATGACTTGCTGATACCGGTGAGTTGAAGCGCGTTGACCTGACTCATTGCTGGGTCATCACGCCTTCGACGAACCAGTCCATTTTCCACAGGTCCGGGTCGGACAGGTGCTGCCCGGCGGCGATCCTTTCCTTGCCGTCACGATCCGCCATCGGCCCGCTGTAGAGGATTTTGCGGCCCGCCAGCAGCTCGGCACGCTCGGCCTCGATCTTCTGCCGGTTGTCAGCCGAGATGATTGCGTCCTTGGTCAGGCTGATGTCAGTACCGCCCTGCTCCATCGACAGCAGCGCGCCATTGGCGGCAGGCGTCCAGTTGCCGGCCATGACTTTCTTGAGCTCAGGCCCCAGGAACCGTTCCCAGACCCAGACCGACGAACACACGGTGGCCTTGGGCGCGAACTCGCTGAGGTCGCGGTGGTGGCCGGTGCCGTGAATGCCGCGCTCCTGAGCGACGATCTGGGGTGTCGGGCTGTCGACATGCTGGCCGACCACATCCACGCCGTTGTCGATCAGCGCCATGGTGGCCGCGCGCTCTTTCACCGGGTCGTTCCAGGCACCGGTGTAGATGACCGTGACCGTTGCCTTCGGGTTGATCTGCTTCGCGCCCAGCTCGTAGGCGTTTATGGTCCAGTTGACCTGACCGAACGGGTTGGCGGCGACAAAGCCCAGCTTGCCGGTTTTCGACGCCGCACCTGCGGCCATGCCGCACAGGTACTGGCTTTCATAGGTGCGCCCGTAGAACGATTCCAGATTGGGCGCGTTGGTGGTGCCCGAACCGTTCAGAAAGGCTACGTCAGGGTATTTTTTGGCCAGCGTCAGGAAGGTGTCCGAGTAGCCGAAAGCGGTGCCGACGATGATGTTGGCGCCCCGTGCGATCAGGCGATCGACCACTGGCGTGATGGCCGCCGCATTTTCAGGAACGCTTTCCACGTACTGGATCTTGGTGTCCAGGTCCTTTTCCAGCTTCTGCCGGGCTTCGTCGAACGCTTGGGTCCAGCCTCCGTCATTGCGCGGACTGATGTACACCATGGCGATTTTCGCCGGGCCTTTGAGGGTCAATCCTTCTGCCTGGGCAAGGCTGCCCATCCCGAACGCAACAGCCGCACACAAAGTCCCGGGCAACAGTTTCTTGTACATAGACGTTTTCCTGAGGGTAATGGCCTGCAAGAACAGCGCGGGGCCGACCCTGCAGGCCATAGCAGCATCCATGCCACTGCAGAAAAGACGTTATGAAACAACGGACTGTAGAAAACAGCATGACCAAAACGGATCAGATGGTCCGATTCAGAGCACTTGGTTTGTGCAAAGTGACCGATCGCTGCTCAGCCGGGGTGCGTAAGGCAAACACCGGACTGTAGGAGGCTCCACCACGTCTTCGACGTAGCCCTGTCGCGCGGCAAACTCAGTGGGAGCGGACTTGTCCGCGAATACAGTATTTCAGCCACTGCCTATGCGTCGGATGTACTGGCCTTTTCGCGAACAAGTCCGCTCCCACAAAATCGCGTTTCTTCAGTGGTTTACAGGTTGCTTGATAAGAGGGGCTTGGTCTGGGCGGCAATCCGCCTCCCACACTGGAGATAGCGTGACTTCAGCGATCACCTTGAGATATCTCAAGCACCACGCGGCAGGATGCCGTCCAGAATCATGCTGCGCAGGCTCTCCAGCACCTCGTCAAAAAACGCGGGATCGTCCAGCGTTCTGCCAGTCACTGCCTCGACCTGCGTGCGAAAGTCTGCGTAATGCTGGGTGGTCGCCCACAACGAGAAAATCAGGTGATGAGGATTGATGGGCGCCAACTGTCCGCTGTCGATCCAGTGCTGGATCACCGCCACCTTGGCCTGCACTGTATCGCGCAACGGATGCTGCAACTCACCCTGAATCAGCGGCGCGCCCTGCATCACTTCCATGCAGAACAGGCGAGACTCGGCCGGGTGATCGCGGGACATTTCCAGCTTGGCCTTCAGGTAGGCACCGATGGCCTGCTGCGGATCCTTGTCGGCGGTGAAATGCAGCAGCGGGCTGAGCCACACTTCCAGCAACTGGCGCAGCACGTTCAGGTACAGGTCGTCCTTGCTGCTGAAGTAATACAGCAGGTTGGTCTTGGACACATCCGCCAGGCTTGCCACTTGATCGAGGCTGCTGCCATACACGCCATAACGGGAAAAGATTTCCAGCGCGGCATCGAGAATCACGCTGCGCTTGCCTTCCATAAGACGCATGCGGCGCTTGAGGGCGGACGCACTGGGTTCGCGGGTCGCCTTGACTGCCTTCTCGGGTTTGACCTTGCGCACGCGCTTGACCGCGGGCTCTGTCACGGGAGGTTTCTTGTTCACACACGTCAACCAGTGATGCCGAAATGAGCTGGCATCTTAACGGGCGGGCACACTTTGTCGACATCAATACGAAATGAATCGCGCATTTACGCGCCAAATGCCCCATCACCGTGCGCACTGCACAAACCAAGTGCTCTGATCCAGACCAAATGGTCCGAATTAACGCCTGTTATTTTCTAAGCTTTTGAATAAAAACAACAAAACAAAGCTGGCCCGCTTCATGCAAATTCGATTTCAAGTGCCGCCGTTGTCCCTGGGGCACGCATCGACTATCGCAGAGAGGCCTCATATGGATATCGGTATCTTCATCCCCATCGGCAATAACGGCTGGTTGATTTCAAGCAATGCACCGCAATACATGCCGACCTTCGAACTCAACAAACAGATCGTGCAAAAGGCTGAGGGCTACGGGTTCGACTTCGCGCTATCCATGATCAAACTGCGCGGTTTCGGCGGCAAAACGCAGTTCTGGGAGCACAACCTGGAGTCCTTCACCCTCATGGCGGGGCTTGCCGCCGTGACCAGCAAGATTCAGCTGTTCGCCACCGTTGCGACCCTCACCATTCCGCCCGCGATTGCTGCACGAATGGCCTCGACCATCGACTCGATTTCCAACGGCCGTTTCGGCATCAATCTGGTCACCGGCTGGCAGAAGCCGGAGTATGAACAAATGGGCCTATGGCCCGGCGACGAATTCTTCCATACCCGCTACGAGTACCTGGCCGAATACGCCCAGGTGTTACGCGATCTGTGGGCCACGGGCAGCAGTGACTTCAAGGGCGAGCATTTCAGCATGCAGGACTGCCGCGTCAGTCCGCGTCCGCAAGCCGACATGAAGCTGATCTGCGCCGGGCAAAGTGAAGCTGGCATGGCATTCTCGGCACAGTACGCCGACTACAACTTCTGCTTCGGCAAGGGCGTGAACACCCCGACGGCCTTCGCGCCCACCGCACAGAAACTGATCGAGGCCAACGAAAAGACCGGGCGCAATGTCACCTCCTGCGTGCTGTTCATGATCATTGCCGACGACACCGACGAAGCCGCTCGGGCGCGTTGGGAGCACATCAAGGAAGGTGCCGACGAGGAAGCCATCGCCTGGCTGAGCGACAAGGGCTCGGCCGACAAGAGCGCAGGCTCGAACCTGCGGCAGATGGCCGACCCGACCTCGGCGGTCAATATCAACATGGGCACGCTGGTGGGCTCATGGGCCAACGTGGCACGCATGCTCGATGAGGTGGCCAGCGTTCCCGGCACCCAGGGCGTGATGCTGACCTTCGATGATTTCGTGAAAGGCGTCGAGGATTTTGGCCAGAAAATTCAGCCACTGATGAACAGCCGCCGTCACATCGCACAGCTCAAGGAGGTGGTGTGATGAATGCCCCGGCAACGATTGCTGGCGTGGATCTGCCCCTTGATCTGCAGCCAGCACGCGAGCTGCCCGCACGCCCCGAAAACCTGCGCATGAAAGCAGGCGAGACAGCGCTGGTGGTGGTCGACATGCAGAACGCCTACGCCTCGCTCGGCGGCTACCTGGACCTGGCCGGGTTCGATGTCAGCAGCACGGGGCCGGTGATCGCCAA
The DNA here is from genome assembly GCF_014358015.1 of Pseudomonas triticifolii. Lineage (GTDB taxonomy): Bacteria > Pseudomonadota > Gammaproteobacteria > Pseudomonadales > Pseudomonadaceae > Aquipseudomonas > Aquipseudomonas triticifolii. The sequence goes on from NZ_JACONV010000002.1 coordinate 552,108, forward strand.
TATCAAGAAGGCCTGCGCCGCGGCGCGTGCGGCAGGCATCCCGGTGATCTTTTTCCAGAACGGCTGGGACCCGGACTACGTGGAAGCCGGTGGCCCAGGCTCACCGAACTGGCATAAGTCCAACGCGCTGAAAACCATGCGCAAGCGCCCCGAACTCGAAGGTCAGTTACTGGCCAAGGGCGGCTGGGACTATCAATTGGTCGACGAGCTGAAACCTGAGCCCGGCGACATCGTGGTGCCGAAGATCCGCTACAGCGGCTTCTTCAATTCCAGCTTTGACAGCGTGCTGCGCAGCCGGGGCATTCGTAACCTGGTGTTTACCGGGATCGCCACCAACGTCTGCGTCGAGTCGACCTTGCGCGACGGTTTTCACCTGGAATATTTCGGCGTGGTACTGGCCGACGCCACGCATCAGGCAGGCCCTGAATTCGCTCAACAGGCCGCCCTGTTCAACATCGAAACCTTCTTCGGCTGGGTCTCCAGCGTCGAGGACTTTTGCAGCACTTTCAGCCCGGTCGGGCAACCTTCGTGAGGACGTACGCATGACCAAGAAAGCGATCATTCCTGCTGGCACCACCAAGCCTATCGCACCGTTCGTACCGGGCTCGATGGCCGATGGCGTGCTCTATGTGTCAGGCACCCTGCCCTTCGACAAGGACAACAACGTGGTGCACGTCGGCGACGCCACCGCCCAGACCCGTCACGTGCTGGAGACCATCAAAAGCGTGGTCGAGACCGCAGGCGGGACCATGGATGACGTGACCTTCAACATGATCATGATTCGTGACTGGGCCGATTACGCCAAGGTCAACGAAGTCTATGCCGAGTACTTCGCAGGCGAAAAGCCGGCGCGCTATTGCATTCAGTGTGGCCTGGTGAAACCTGAAGCCCTGATCGAAATCGCCAGCATCGCCCATATCGGCTGAACCTCGACCGTGGGCGCTCGCCGCCCACCTGGAGCGCCCTGCATGTTCCATGAACTTCATGCTTCGCAAAAAGCCGGTGCACCGACGCTGGTGCTCAGCTCGGGGCTCGGCGGCTCCGGTCGATACTGGAGCGACGATTTGCCCATCCTGACCCGGGATTACCAGGTGCTGATCTACAATCACGCCGGGACAGGACGCAGTCCGGCCGTGCTGCCGCCCGACTACTCGATTCGGCATATGGCGCTCGAACTGCTGGGTCTGCTCGACTCGCTCGATATTCAACACTGCCATTTCATGGGCCATGCGCTGGGCGGGCTGGTCGGCCTGGAGCTGTCGCTGTTACGCCCGCAAATGCTCGACAGCCAGGTGCTGATCAACGCCTGGAGCAGCCCGAATCCGCACAGCGCCCGCTGTTTTTCGGTGCGCAAAAAACTGTTGTTGAACAGCGGACCTGAAGCCTATGTGCAAGCCCAGGCGCTGTTTCTGTACCCCGCCGACTGGATCGCAGCCAACACCACGCGACTGGCCAGCGACGAGGCACACGCATTGGCGCACTTCCCCGACACCGACAACCTGCTGCGGCGCATTCACGCACTGGAAAGCTTCGATATCGAGGCAAGCCTTGCGGACATACGCACACCGACACTGTTGATCGCCAACCGCGACGACATGCTGGTGCCGTGGCAGCAATCGCAGCACCTGACCGACACCTTGCCCAATGCCAGGCTGGTGCTTCTGGAATATGGCGGTCACGCCTCGAACATCACTGACCCACAACCCTTTCACCGAGCCCTGCTCGACTTTCTCAGCGCCCAGGCCTGAAGGACCGTTGCCATGCAAACTCAATCAGAGATACGCCCAGCCGACGCCACTGCCGTCACCCAGATTCAGTTTCGCGACGCCATGTCCAGCCTCGCTGCCGCAGTCAACGTCATCACCACCGACGGCCCGCATGGTCGCGCCGGGTTCACGGCGACGGCCGTCTGCAGCGTGACCGATCAGCCGCCGACCCTGCTGGTCTGCATCAATCGCAGTGCCTCGGTGTATGACGCTTTTGTCGGCAACGGCACACTGTGTGTCAACACGCTGGGTCATGACCAGCAAGCGCTTTCCAACCTGTTCGGCGGCAAGACCTCGCAAGCGGAGCGCTTTGCAGGCGGCCAATGGCTGGAAGGACTGACCGGGGCTCCCTTGCTCGACGGAGCCAAGCTGGCACTGGATTGCCGCATCAGCCAGTCAGTGAGTGTCGGCACCCACGACATTCTGCTCTGCGAAGTGCAGGACATCCGGCATGAAAGCGAATCGGATGCGCTGGTGTATTTCGGCCGTCGCTATCATCCGTTGCCTGGTCTGCTGCCGACTTCCTGACAGAAGAACGGCCCAAACTTTCACTGGCAACTCTGAAACAGCGATTGAATGTTTTAATCGAGTGATCGACGCATTCAACACAAATAACATGACTTATTGATTAAGGCGGAAAAAGCTAAAGAACCCTTTATGACGGCTGACAAATACATGAGATTTTTTCTTTACCTGATGCTTATACTGGCATTATGAGATCAGGATGATCCTTGTCGTCTAAAGAGGTGAAATCATGTCGATCCACAGTTCTGGCGCTGCCACTTTTCCTGGCCCTTCCACCAGTCACCCGACATTCGGGTGACTGAACATGCTGAAAAAAATTCTTGTTTCCGAGCTCTCCCTGGGCATGCACATCCACAAGTTCTGTCGCCCATGGAACAGCGATCCCTTCTGGATCACCCACGTCGAAACCATTCTGCGCGATGCCGAGGTGCTCAAGCGCATTCAGGCGTCCGATACCCTGGAAGTCTGGATCGATACGCATCTGGGCGCAGACAGTACGGCAGCACTCGCCCAGGCTTCGTCTGAAAGCGATACCGCGGCAGTAAGCCTTGAAAAAGAGGTCGAGCGCGCCAAGGCCATCTGCGGTCGTGCCCAGGACGTGGTCATGACCATGTTCAACGAGGCCCGCATGGGTCAGGCCATGAAGATGGATAACGTGCAGGTGATAGTCGAGGAAATCTCCAACTCGATCCTGCGCCATCCGCACGCGCTGATCAGCCTGTCGCGTCTGAAGACGTCGGATGAATACACCTACATGCACTCGGTCGCCGTCTGCGCATTGATGGTGGCACTGGCCAGAAGGATGGGCATGGAGGATGAGCAGATTCGCGAAGCGGGCGTCGCTGGCCTGATGCACGATGTCGGCAAAATGATGATCGCGCCGGAAGTCCTCAATAAACCCAGCAGGCTGACCACCGAAGAATTCGACCTGATGAAGACCCACCCTGAACAGGGTCTGAAAATTCTTGAAGAGAATATGCCCGTCGCCGCCGCGGTCATGGACGTTTGCCTGCATCACCACGAAAAGTTCGACGGTTCCGGCTACCCTCACGGCCTGCTGGGCTCAGACATCAGCCTCTTCGCCAGAATGAGCGCGGTGTGCGATGTGTACGATGCAATCACATCCGACCGCCCGTACAAAAAGGGCTGGGGCGTTGCCCATTCGATTCGTGAAATGGCGTCCTGGAAAGGCCACTTCGATGAGCGGGTATTCCAGAGCTTCGTCAAGACCGTGGGCATCTACCCGTTAGGCGCGCTGGTGCGACTCGAGAGCGGAAATCTGGGCGTGGTGGTCGAGCAGAGCGAGACGTCACTGCTGCGTCCCAAAGTGAAGGTATTCATGTCGGCGCGAAACCGAAAAGCCTTCCCGCCCCGAATCGTTGACCTTGCCAGCGAAACGGACCGGGACGCGATCGTGAAAATCGAACTGCCGGAGGATTGGGGTCTGGAGAACGTGGATCACTTGTGGTCGCAAGGCAAGCCGGACTGAATCGGCTCCCGCTACCCCAGCAGCCCTAACGCCTTGGCGCGGGCCACGGCCTGGGTTCGACGCTCGACGCCCAGCTTGCTGTTGATATGACTGGCGTGGGTCTTGACCGTGTGCAGCGAGATGAACAACTGCTCGCTGATTTCCTGATTCGAGCAACCTTGCGCAATCAGATGCAGCACGTCCAGTTCACGCACGCTCAGGCAATCGCCACCCGGCTGAGACTCTGCAATCGCCGGCGCTGAACAGGAAGGCAATTGCTCAAGCAGCGCATTGCGCAGCGGGCACGGCGGCGCAGGCAGTAATTGCTCGCGAAGCCACTGCGCGTGATCGGTGAGCAATGTCCTGAACGGCATCAGCGCTCCACCTGTTGCGGCCTTCATGCTGCGAACGAGCATCCCGCGCGCCTCTTCAAAGCGCCCGGCCGTCAGCATCAGGCCTGTCTGTTGCGTCATTGCGATAACGGCGAGCAACTGGGCACCCACTTCCTGAGCGTGCTGGCCGAGCCGTTGCAGGCGCTGCTCACTGGCAGCGACATCGCCCTGGATACGCTCCAGCAAGGCGCGCTGCAACTCGATGTGCTGAGACAACTGGGGATGACATTCAGGTGCCGCAGCGGCCAGATCGCCACGGTAGGTCTGGGTCAGGCGCAACAACCAGCCTTCGGCCAGATCGACACGCCCCTGCGCCAGCCAAAGCTCGCATTTGACCAGAGTAATCATCGCAAGGTAATAAATCGGCGGGACGTCCCAGATATGCATCAACCTTTCGGCCTCTGCCAGCTCCGCGAACGCTTCGGCAAAGCGCCCGGCACAGCCTTCCATGGTGGCGATCACACAATGCCCGATCAACACACTGATGTCGCGGCAGGCGCGCGCCTCGGCAAGTCCGGCCAGCAATTTCACACGTCCTGCATCGACCTGCATGCGCATGCTCAGCAGGTAGCCTTCATACAACGTCAGACGCGCGCGGACGGCATAGAGCCTTGACGCGGAAAGTCCCTTGAGGCGTTGCAGGCCCTGGCGTACCTCGTCCAGCGCACGAAGAATCTCGCCGCGAGCCTGCAGCGCTCTGGCACGGTCGTAATGCGCCAGAGCTTCGAACAACGGATTGGCGACCCGTTGCGCCAGTTCGAGCGCATCACGATTCAACGCGCGGGCGCGCCACAGATCGCCCTGGGCAATGGCCAGGTTGGCCAGCGTGGAGAGACACACCAGGCGCTGGCCGTAGCGTTTTTCCGGCAGGCTGAGCAGGGCTTCACTGCAATAACTCAGGGTCTTGGCACTGTCGCCCCGGCCGCGGGCGATGATGCCACTCAACGCCAGCCATTGGGCAAGCATGGACTTTTGCGCGGTGGCCGAGGGGGCGGGTAAAAACCGGCTCAACTTGTCGGCCAGTTCTTCGGCAGCATCCAGCTGGCAGGCCAGCCCCAATGCCCAGGCGTACAGCACGATCAATCGAGGCGTGCTAGTCAGCAGGCTGTCAGGCAAGTCCATCTTCCAGCGCAGCAGCATGCCGACATTCTGCTCGGCCAGCAGTTGTTCTTCGGAGAGGTTTTGCACCAGGTTGGCCGCGACATCCAGATCCCCGGCGCGCAGGGCCTGTTCGACCGCTTCGTCGAGCAGGCCCTGATCACTGAACCAACGGCAGGCGTTCAAGTGCAGGCGCGTCTGTTGCGGCCTGCTGGCCTGACGCGCGCGCAGCAGGTCCGAAAAGAGATGGTGGTAGCGAAACCAGTGACCCTGTTCGTCCAGTGGCACCAGAAACACCTGATGGGCCTGCAGATAGCGCAGCATGTCGGCGCTGTCGTGGGTGTCCCGGGCCGCGTCGCACAAGGAACTGCAAAAACGCTCGAGACAGGCCGTTTCGTAGAGAAACGCCTGAGCCTCGGCAGGCAGACAGTCAATGACTTCCTCAAGCAGGTATTCGCGAATCAGCACCTCGCTCCCGTGCAAGGATTGCGGCAAGGCGTGTTCATCCCCTGCTTCGGCAGCTGCCAACAACCAGAAACGCAACCCCGCGACCCAGCCTTCACTGCGCTGAATCAGCCGTTGCAGTGCTTCGTTATCAAGCGAGCGACTATGCCGATCCAGCAGGGCCATGGATTCGGCCTGCGTGAGCCGCAGGTCCTGTTCGTTGATTTCAAGAAGCTGGCGAGACAGGCGCAAGCGCGCCAGATGCCAGTCGGGACGCTGGCGACTGGTGACCATCACCACCAGACCGACAGGCAGATGGTTAAGAAAGAACTGCAGACAACGGTCAAGAACCGAACCCTGGGCCAGATGGTAATCGTCAAGCACCAGCAGTAGCGGTCGACTCAGCATCAGGTGCACGGCCAACTCATCCAGTAACCCGTCCAGCCACTGTTCGAACGCGAAAGGTTGATGGCGCTGACGCATTTTCAGCAGCCCCATCGCCTGAGTACCCAATTGCGGAAAAAACTGCTGAAGCCCGGTCAGCAGACGCTCCAGAAAACGTCCGGGGTCGCTGTCTCGCGAACTCAGCCCCAGCCATACGCTCTGCCATTGGTCTGGCAAGGCCTGACAGAACTCGACCGCCAGCGAGCTCTTGCCAAACCCAGCAGGCGCGCAGACCAGCAGCAGCCGTCCAGCCAACCCTTCGTTGAGACGCTGGCAAAGACGCGGCCTGAACACGTAGCCATCGGGCAGCGGTGGTCGAAAGAATCGCCCTTCCAACGCAGGAATCGCGCTGCCTGCGAACCCTTGCATGCGGGACAGATCAGTCATGGCCGGCTCTTGTATGAATCAGTTTTTTCGGCGTAACGGTGCTCGGAGACTAGCGGGTTAGTGGCGCGTTTTGAAGGCCATCACTGAAAAGACTGTAACAAAATTCCTACAGCTTATAAGGCAGACGCCTGACGCAAAAAAGCCCCGCAAGCGGGGCTTTGATGCTCAAGCGTTGATGCAGACGCGCTTCATGTATCCCGAAGCGCTAAAGACGGCGGCTTAGCGAACGCCTTCCTGACGCAGCGCGTTGGGTGTGAAGTCGCTGGTTCCTGAAGTAAAACCGAACTCGTAGGCCCGCTTCTCTTCGTTCTTCATGCCCAGTGCAACGTAACGGCCCGATTGCAGGTCGTACAGCGTTTCGATGGCGTACCACGGCACTTGCTTGTCGTAGTAGTTCTCGGAATGCGCTTCAGCGACACGCCACAGTTGGCCACGACCGTCATAGTGATCGATGACTGCGGCCTGCCAGGTGTCTTCGTCGATGAAGAAGTCACGCTTGGCATAGATGTGACGCTGACCCTCTTTCAACGTGGCCGTCACGTGCCAGACACGACGCAGCTCGTAACGGGTCAGGTCCTGATTGATGTGACCGGCCTTGATGATGTCGGCGTATTTGAGCGTCGGATCGTCCAGCTTGTGGCTGTTGGAAGCGATGTACATTTCCTGTTTGCCGATCAGTTTCCAGTCGTAGCGATCCGGAGCGCCGTTGTACATGTCCAGGTTGTCGGACGTACGCAGGCCGTCCGATGCAGTGCCGGGACCGTCATACGACACTTGAGGCGCACGACGCACACGGCGCTGACCGGCGTTGTACAGCCACGCCGAGCGCGGCTCCTTCACCTGATCGAGGGTTTCGTGTACCAGCAGCACACCGCCGGCCAGACGCGCCGGGGCAGTCACTTCCTGCTTGAAGTAGAACAGCACGTTACCCGGATTCTTCGGATCGAAGTCGCGCATCTTGTCGCGGAACACGAACTGGTCAGCGAAGTACACCAGGCTGTAGGAGCCATTTGCCTGTGGCGTGGCCTGGGTGACCAGACGCTTCACGCTGCCGCCACGGTAACGGGTGATGTGGTTCCAGATGACTTCCACACCATTGGACGGGATCGGGAACGGAATGGCGGTATCGAAATTCTCCAGACCGCTGCCACCGCCAACCAGCTTGGTGGTGGTGGCGTTCCTCTTGATGGCCGCATACACGTCATCCGGCACGGTCGCGCCACGGTGCGTCGGGTACACCGGGATCCTGTAGCTGTCCGGGTAACGCTTGAACATCGCGTATTGGCCAGGCGCCAGCTTGTCCTTGTACTGCTCGACGTTGGCGGCCGTGATGATGAACAACGGTTTTTCACTGGCGTATGGATTGGCCAGGAAGCCCTTGCTGTCGACGGCACCCGCGTTTTTCGGCATTGGCGACCAGGCAGAAATCGTGTTCGCCGCGTTACCCGCCTTTTCTGCCCCCATCGGCGTTAACGATGCCCCCAGTTTGGCCGCCTCGGATTCAGACACCGCCGCCATGACGCTGGTCGCCAGCAACGACACGCCCAACAGACCGGCTTGCAACAGACCTTTTGTTATTTTCATTCTCATAATCATCCCGAAAAAACCGTGTTCTTAGAAGTTCATGCCGAAGCTGAGCGCGACGAAATCGCGGTCATCCACCGTGGTGTACTTCCCATCGAAGAAGTTGGTGTAGGAAAGGCCTGCGGTATAGGTGTTCTGGTATTCGGCATCCAGACCGAGGCTGACAGCCTTGCGACCTTCCTCGAAGTTGCCACCAGGACCCGGCGAGTAGCCTTTGACGTCATGCGACCAGGCCACGCTTGGGCGAAGGTTCACACCCGCGAAAAAGCTGTTGTAGTCCCAGATGGCGCGCGCGCGGTAACCCCAGGAGTTGGCGGTGGTGAAGCCGTCGTTCTCACAATAACGGGTCAGGTTGTTCTGATCAGCACCGGTCAGGGTGCCAGCGTTCAGCGCTGCGCACTGACCATTTGGCAACGGGCCTGGTCCGTAGACCGGGTCGCGGCCATAGCGGATCTTCGAGGTGCTTTCCAGGCCGCCCACGTGGGTAAAGCCGACTTCGCCGACCAGGGTCAGACGCTCGGCGCCCATGACCTGATCGAAGAACTGGGTGAACGTGGTCTGCAGCTGGGTGATTTCCTTGCGGCGATAGCCCGGCTGATCGGTGTTGGGCTGTCCTCTCAGCAGTGAAACGTCGGAGTTGAGCGGCGAAATACCCGAATACAGGATGTCGGTGGTGTTGACCTGAACCGGTGCGTTCGGACGGTAGCTGATCTCGCCACTCCACGCAGTGCCGGTAGGCAAGGTTGTGGAGAAGCTCAGGCCATAGAGACGGATGTCTTCAGGGTATTCGACGTAGTAACTGGAGTTACCGGCGACCACGACAGGCAGCAAGGTCGGCGCCAGCGCAGTGGCAGTCGCTTGTGGAAGGCCGTTACGGACCAGAGACCCCACAAGCCCCGCAGGACTGAACGAAGCCGCCGAGCCGCCACGACCGCTGAAGATCGGTGCACGGCTGTGGTAATTCATCATGTACGCGCCGAATTCGGTGTCCAGCGGCTCAAAGTTATAGCGCAACGCGAAACCGAACTGGCCGCTGTCACGTGCATCACGGTCAGGACCGCGACGTACGATTGCGCCCTCGTCAGGGTTGCCGAACACCACGCCTTGCTGGCTCAGCGAATTGAAGATCGCACCGCGTGCGCCGGCAGGCAGACCCGCGGCGGTCAATGAGCTGTTCAGACCACTGCGGCTGCGCAGTACCGCAAGGTTGTTGTTGCAACCGTCGGAAATCACATCAGGTTGCGAGAAGAAGGTGCCGCAGTTGTCGGTGACCGTCTGGTCCCATTCCAGCTGGTAGAAGCCTTCGGCAGACAGGTTGTCGGTCAGGCTTTGCGACAGGTAGAACATGTTGACGGGAATCAGGCCTTCCTTGATTTCCGAGCCAGGACGGCGGAACGCCGAAACGTCGATCGGGTTGACGCTGTTGATACCGCCGCCGATGAAGGTACTTTCACCCCAACTGATGACCTGTTTACCGAACCGCACGGCACCAGGCTGATCAGCGATCGAATAGTTGTGGTACACGAACGCGTCGAGCAACTGGAACCCGGACGACTTGGCGCCCTCCTTGCGGTTCGAGTCGCTGATGTCTTTGAACTCGCGGCCTTCGTCCTTGAGTTCGAAGTCATACCAGTATTTGCCACGCACAAACACACCGGTATCACCGTATTTCAATTCCAGGTCATGGATGCCCTTGAATATCTTCGAAAACGTTTCCCCACGCTTGAAGTTCAAGTGGCCGTCGTCGGATGTCTGAGACAGTCCGCGCCCGCCGTTGTTGGCGCCGATCAGGTTCTTGTTGGCGTTTTCGGTGGACCAGCTGGCACCGACCGAAAGCGAGGAATCGAAGCTGCCTTCGATTTCACCGATATTGAACGAGACGCCGAAAGCAGGGCCGGCGAGCGAAGAGGCAAGGCTGACGGCCAGGGGCAATTTCGCCCGGCGCCAGAAGGGGTTGGTTGTTGTCATCGACGCTACTCCATGTGCTTTTATTGTTATGGCAGTGGGAATTTTCAGAAAAACGACTCAGCCGTCGAATCAAATACTGACTGTCAACACTCATCAGGCAGCCTGGATGGCTACAACACAAAGTGTCATTTCGCTCTCGCACATTCCCTATGCCGACTATATCCAGCGGGCGCTGATACCAGATCCCTCTAAAGTGTGATTTGCAGCATCAACGCCTCTGGCCCGCCTGTTCCCGAGAGGTCGCTCGACAGGCCTGGAGGGGAGAATGGCTCAAAATCAGAATTTGGCAAGGCGCAGGGCCAGCCTGGCGACGTAAGCACCTGCCGTGCGGCTCGCAACGGCAGGCGCAACCCTCGCAAAAGAGTCAGAGCGTCGAGAGAAAAGTGCTGTTACTGGTTTGCCACTCGACAATATCCAGACGCATGCGCTTTTTATCGAGCTTGCCGACACTGGTCTTGGGAATTTCAGTAACAAGCGCGATCTGGCTGGGAATGGCCCACTTGTTGATGTGACCTTGCTCGACAAAAGGCTTGAGGTGTTCCTTGAGGATTCGGGCATCGAGCTGATGACCGTCGTGCACCACCAGCAATGCGAAAGGCCGCTCGCCCCACTGCGGATCAGGGATACCGACCACGGCCACCTCGCGCACTGCCGGATGCCGGCTGCACAGATCTTCAAGCTCGAGCGACGACACCCATTCACCGCCGGTCTTGATCACGTCCTTGATGCGGTCTCGAATGTCGATGAAGCCCATGCCATCCAGCGTGGCAACGTCCCCCGTATGCATCCAGCCGCCCGCCCACAACTGGGCGCCCTTCTCAGGTTCGCGGTAGTAACTCTCGCTCAGCCAGGGTGCACGCAGCACCAGTTCACCCTGGGTCTCGCCATCGGCCGGCAGGAAGTTGCCCTGCTCGTCGACAATCGCGGCGTCCACCAGCATGCCTGGCACACCGGCCTTGATGCGATAGGTGATGCGCTCGTCCTCGCTGCCCGCCTTGAGTTCTTCGTTGATGTGCGCGACGGAAATCAGCGGCCCGGTCTCGGACATGCCATAGGCTGCTGTGAGCTGAATCCCTTTCGCCTTGGCGGCCTTGTACAGCGTGCGCGTGAGCGAACTGCCGCCGATGATGATTTTCCAGCCGCCGAAGTCCGCATCCTGTGCGCCCTTGGCATTGAGCAGCATCTGCATGATGGTCGGTACGCAGTGGGAGAACGTGACCTTTTCCTTGCGCCACAGCTCGACCAGTAGCTCGGGCTCGTAACGACCGGGATAGACCTGTTTGAGCCCCAACATGGTCGCCGCGTAAGGAATCCCCCACGCATGCACATGGAACATCGGGGTGATGGGCATGTAGACGTCATCGGTGCCCAACAGGCGCACGCTGTCGATGCAACCCATGATGGTCGCCACGCCCAGGGTATGCAGAACCAGTTGCCGATGCGTGAAATACACGCCTTTCGGATTGCCCGTGGTGCCGGTGGTGTAAAACGTGGTGGCGACGGAGTTTTCGTCGAAATCCTCGAACGCGTACTCCGGACTGGCCGCCGCCAGTAATGTTTCATACTCGCCAACCAGGTTGGGCAGGTCAGCGGTCTTTTCCGGCAGATCGGTCAGCAGTACGGTCTTTTCGACCGTGGTCAGATGCCCGGCAATAGCCTGGTACAGGCCTGCGAATTCGCTATTGACCAGCACGACGCGATCGTCGGCATGGTTGATGGTGTAAGCGATCTGCTCAGGCGAGAGGCGCACATTGACCGTGTGGACCACAGCGCCAATCATCGGAATCGCGAACATGCATTCCAGGTAACGATGGCTGTCCCAGTCCATGACCGCAACCGTGTCTCCGGCCTTGACCCCGGCTGCGGTCAGCACATTGGCAAGACGGCAAATGCGTTCGTTCAGTTCCACGTAGGTATACCGGGCCAAATCCCGGTAGACGATTTCACGCGTTTTTTCGTAGCGGCTGCCGGACATCAGAAGCCGTTTGATCAACAGAGGGTACTGATAAGCGCCATCGGCTGGCGCAAGAACGCGAGTCTGTAACATATGAGTCCCTTTCCAAAGTTTACAGGCCAAGCCTGAAATATGGACTCTAGAGCCCTGCCTCGCCAGCCAAATCAGCCGAAGGGATGATTTGGCGACCAGTGAGCGAAGAGACGAACCGGCGATTCAAGGGACCATTACAGATTCATGTGTCAGTTTTGTGCACCGAACATCAACGCACTTCGGTCAGCGCAAGCTTGATGCCCAGAGCGATCAACACCCCACCCATCGCCCGGTCGAACCAGTGGCCCATGCGCGCAAAACCGGCGCGCACGCGTGCCTGGCTGAACAGCCGGGCCACCAGACAGAACCAGACGGCCGTGGCGACAGCCAGGTAAACGCCGTACCCACCCTGCACCAGCAATGGGGTATGCGGGTTGATCACCACCGTAAACAGCGACAGGAAAAACAACGTCGCCTTGGGATTCAGGCCGTTGGTAACGAACCCGCTCACATAGGCGCCACGCGCCGTACGCTCGCCAGCGACGGTCTTGACGACGTCATCCGCGGCACTGGACGGCTTGGCGCGCAGGGCCTTGAAGCCGATGTAGAGCAGGTAGGCCGCCGCCGCCCATTTCAGCGCATTGAACAGCACGATGGATTGAGAAACGATGATTCCGATGCCCAGTAGCGAATAACCCACATGCACGAAAATCGCCGAGCCGACGCCCAGCGCCGCCCATGTCCCCGCCTTGCGGCCATGGGTAACACTCTCGCGCACCACAACGGCAAAATCAGGGCCGGGGCTTGCGACAGCCAGCAAATGGATCAATGCGACAGTCAGAAATTCTGGCCAGTACATGACGGGTCTCCTGGAATGTTGTCGAGCCTGAGCTCTGATAGGCTGGTCACACTACGCTTTCCAACTCCCCGGCAAAAGGTACAGCTATGAGCAAACCCGGCAGAGCAGTTTTCCTCGACCATACGTCTCTGGATCTGGGCGATCTGGATCTCGGGGCCCTGCGTGAACGTTTTGGCGAACTGGTGCTGCACGCCAGCACAGGACCTGAGCAAGTGGTCGAGCGTCTGAAAGGTGCTCAGGTTGCTATCAGCAACAAAGTCTTGATCGATGCCAGCACGTTCGCAGCATGTCCCGACTTGGAGCTGGTTCTAGTGACGGCGACAGGGACTAACAATGTCGACCTGGCGGCGGCTCGCGAACATGGCGTGACCGTGTGCAACTGCCAGGGCTACGGAACGCCTTCCGTGGCTCAGCACACACTCCTTTTGCTGCTGGCGCTCGCCACTCGCCTGCCGGACTATCAGCAAGCCGTGCATCAAGGGCTGTGGCAGCAATCTAAACAGTTCTGCCTGCTGGATTTCCCCATTGTCGAACTTGAAGGCAAGACTCTGGGCCTGCTGGGTCATGGCGAACTGGGCGGCGCGGTTGCGAAGCTGGCGCAGGCATTTGGTATGCGTGTGTTGTCGGGACAGATTCCTGGCAGGCCTGCACGCCCGGATCGCCTGCCACTGGAAGAACTGCTGCCGCAGGTCGATGCACTGACCCTGCACTGCCCGCTCAACGAGAACACCCGCGACATGATCGGCGCTCATGAGCTGAGCCTGATGAAGCCCCATGCACTCATCGTCAACACCGCCCGCGGCGGGCTGATCAATGAGCAGGCCCTGTCCGACGCGCTGCGTAACGGGCATCTGGGCGGCGCAGCGTCAGATGTGCTGAGTGTCGAGCCTCCAGTAGCAGGCAATCCTCTGCTGGCAGACGACATCCCGCGCCTGATCATCACCCCGCACAGCGCATGGGGCGCGAAGGAAGCCCGCCAGCGCATCGTCAGCCAGGTCACCGAAAACGCCCAGGCATTTTTCGCCGGTGCGCCAGTCCGGGTTGTGAGCGGGTGATATCGACCGCTCCCTTCGCGGACGAGTCCGCTCCTACTCGTGGGAGTGGACTTGTCGACGAAGACTGACTTCCAGACGCCACATCTTCGGCTGACTGTACCGCCCCCTTCGCGGACAAGTCCGCTCCTGCTCGTGGGAGTGGACTTGTCCACGAAGACTGACTTCCAGACGCCACATCTTTGACTGAATGTACCGCCCCCTTCGCGAGCGATACGGTTTCTCAAGCGCCCTGCGTAAGCGACTAATCCTGTTAAACTGCGCGCTTTTTCAGGAGCCATTCCATGGACCCGCGCAGTGAAGTGTTACTCCGTCAGGCCGAGCTGTTTCAAGGCTCGCTGCTGTTGGCCGGTTTGCCTGCCGACGACCTGCTCGGAAAACTGCCGCAAGCCCGTGGCTGGTGCTGGCATGCCGGTGACCAGTCGGCGCTGGAGGCGCGCTTCGAGGGGCGTACTCACTTTGGCGTTGAGGCACCAGAACAGCCATTCGACGCCGCCGTGCTGTTCCTGCCCAAGGCCCGCGACCTGACCGACTACCTGCTTAACGCGCTGGCCTCGCGCCTGCAAGGCCGAGAGCTGTTTCTGGTCGGCGAAAAACGCGGCGGTATCGAAGCCGCTGCCCGGCAATTGAGCCCGTTCGGCCGCGCACGCAAGCTCGACAGCGCACGTCACTGCCAACTGTGGCAGGTCACGGTCGAAAACGCCCCACAGGCAGTCAGCCTGGAAAGCCTTGCCAAGCCTTATCAGATCGACCTGCAGGACGGTCCGCTGACCGTCATCAGCCTGCCGGGTGTATTCAGCCATGGCCGCCTCGATCGCGGCTCGGCGCTGCTGCTGGACAATATCGACAAGCTGCCGAGCGGCAATCTGCTCGATTTCGGTTGTGGCGCGGGTGTTCTGGGTGCAGCGGTCAAACGTCGCTACCCGCATAACGAGGTGGTGATGCTGGATGTGGATGCATTCGCCACGGCCAGTTCTCGCCTGACGCTGGCCGCCAATGGCCTGGAAGCACAGGTATTGACGGGTGACGGCATCGACGCCGCGCCGATGGGTTTGAACACGATTTTGAGCAATCCGCCGTTTCATGTCGGGGTTCACACAGATTACATGGCGACAGAAAACCTGCTACGAAAAGCACGCCAACATCTGAAATCAGGCGGCGAACTGCGCCTGGTGGCCAATAACTTCCTGCGTTATCAACCGCTCATCGAAGAGCATGTGGGCGCTTGCGAAGTCCGTGCCCAGGGCAATGGCTTCAAGATCTACAGCGCCAAACGTTCTTGAAATAAGAGCTTGCCGAAAGGATTTTGCGAAGGCAGAATCCGCTCCGTCCTAGGGGAGTAGTCTCCCACGAGCCCCGCGCTCGTCCGGCACGTATCAACATACTTGGTCCTCAGACCATGGTACGTGCGACCCGGAATCCGCTCAGACGGATCGGTGGTTTGACAAGACCTATGACACGCACACCTTACCCGGGGCGGGAAGGCTGTACGTGTCATAGCCGTGTCGACCCGCCCCTTAGGAAACCTGATGCTGGAATCTTTTCTCATCCCTACTGCAGTCGTTGCGCTCGCCGAAATCGGTGACAAGACGCAGTTGCTCGCGCTCATCCTCGCCGCACGCTTTCGCAAGCCCTGGCCCATCATCGCCGGTATCGTTGCCGCGACCCTGGCCAACCATGCCGCGGCCGGTGCAGTAGGCGCCTGGGTCAGCAACTTCCTTTCCGATGCGGTTTTGCACTGGATTCTGGCTGCCAGCTTCACCGCCACGGCGCTCTGGACCCTGGTGCCCGACAAGATGGACGATGACGAAGCCAGCACGGCACGCAAATTCGGTCCGTTCATGACCACCCTCATCACCTTCTTCATCGCGGAAATCGGCGACAAGACGCAAATCGCGACCGTCATGCTGGCGGCGCAGTATTCCTACCTGTGGCTGGTGATTCTCGGCACCACGGTCGGCATGCTGATCGCCAACGTGCCGGTGGTACTGGCGGGTAATTTCGCGGCCGAAAAACTGCCGCTGACGATGATTCGTCGACTGGCCGCGTGTGCGTTCTTCGTGCTGGCACTGGTAGCGGTGTACAAGGCCATGCAGGTCAGCGGCTGGGTCTGACCGCAGCCTGTCAGGCGCGTTGCGAGGCCTTACGCTTCGCCCCGCGCCTTCGCACTCATCAGGACTTGGGCGCGCTCTGATACAGCGGCATCACCTTGGGAATGGCAGCCTGCAAGGAGGCAATCCGGTTTTGCGATGCCGGGTGCGTGCTCATGAACTCGGGCTGCGAACCACCGGCGTTCTGCGTCATTTTCTGCCACAGGGTGATCACCGCGTTAGGGTTGTAACCGGCGCGTGCGGCGAGCTCCAGACCCAGCAGGTCTGCTTCGTTTTCGTTGCTGCGGCTGTTGGGCAGAGTCAGGCTGTAGTTGACCACTGTGTCGGCCAGCGCCAGGCTGTCCTGCCCCATACCGAGCAAGGCACCTGCGCCCTGCTTGGCCATAGACACACCATACGCCTTGGACATCGCTTCACGCCCATGCTCACGCAAGGCGTGTGCGATTTCGTGGCCCATGACCGCAGCAATTTCGTCGTCGGTCAGCTTCAGGGTATCGATCAGGCCTGTGTACACAATGATCTTGCCGCCAGGGCCGCAGTTGGCGTTCAAATCATCGCTCTTGATCAGATTCACTTCCCATTGCCACTGGGCAGAATCGGGGCGCAGCTTCGGAGCCTGTGCTATCAGTCGTTTGGCAATCGCATTGACGCGTTTGGCCTCCGCGCTGGTGGTGTCCAGCACCCCCTTGCTGCTCGCCTCGCCAACGGTCTGCTGGTATGACTGCGCGTACATTTTGTTCACTTCATCCGTGGAGAGCATGCTGAACATGTACTGCTTGCGCTCGACCCCGACGGAATCGCCAGAGGTCGTGTTGACGGCCTGACACCCGCCGAGCAATAACGCTGCGCTCAAGGCACATAGGGCAAATGACTGACGCATAAGACTTCTCCTTGTTGATGAGGCGGTCATCCTAGGACGTGAATACGTCCAGCGCCAGATACCAGCCAATTGCCATGTTGGTACGTTGCAGCAGCAATTGGTTCCCTCTGCATGTCAGCTGTGTATCAGAAGGGTGTCGGCCTCCCTACCTGTCTTGTCAACTCAACGGCGTCAGGCACTCGGGCGCGTTGAGTTTCGGGTCGTTGACCAGATTGGCCAGCGGACGCTCGCGCAGTGCGATCTGCGGCGCTGCGAGCAAGGCTTGCAGTGTGTGGAGCGGCGTGTCGGCAGCCAGCCAGGCTTTCTGCCCTTCGGCATCGAGAATCAGCGGACGACGCTGGGTCGCTGCCGCCTGAGTGACCACCGCCACGCTTAGATAGGTGTGCCCCTGAACCGGGTATGCTTCCCATATGGCGGCGAAAAACAACGCAGCCCCCTCGCCCGGCGTGAGCCAGAACGGACGTTTGCGTGAGGTGCCGCGCCACTCGTAAAAGCCATTGGCGGGAAGCAGGCAGCGACGTTTGAGAAACGCCTCGCGGAACATGGGTTGTTCGGCCACGGTTTCAGCCCTGGCGTGGGCCGGCGTGCGGGAAAGATCCGTGAGCCATGCCGGTGTCAGTCCCCAGCGGGCCCGTACCAGCTCGACGTCGCCGTCGCCCTCGGCGGCGCGCATGATCAACACCCAGTCGGCCGGAGAAATATTCCATTGGGCCTGCTGGTCGGTCGGAAAACCGGGCAGGGCCGCAAACGCGGGGGTCCAGCGAAACAGGGCATAACGTCCACACATGAGGGGTAATCGGACTCTTTAAATGAAGGCGTTCAACACACCAGTACATCGGGAAAACTGTCCGGCTCATCGCCACCGGGCAACGGCGAGGCTGCATTGTACGCAGTGATCAGTTCGCGTGCGCGCTCAACCTTGTCGTCCTCGACGGTGATCCAGAGCAGACCGAAGACCGGCAATTCGCCCATGCCGCCGAGCAGATCACGCCCTGCCAGGTGCGCTTCGATGCCTTCGCTGGCCAGCATGCCTTGCAGCAGCTCACCTTCCATAAGGTTTTCCGGCTCGTAGATTCTCTGCATCACTCGTTCTCGGTGCGTACATCCAGCGTCCATTGCTCGCCGTCGGTCTGGAGGTCGAATACGATCGGGCGGCAGCAGACCTGACAGTCTTCAATGTACTGTTGATCACCGCCGGAGAGATCCACCAATGTTTCCACGGCCTCACCGCAGTAAGGGCAGTCGTAACTCTGTAATTCCTGCATCGCGGTCTCCGGGATCAGTTGTGCGTATAATTGCGCCATTCTTCGAAGGTTGTCGTGACAAACCTGCCTTCTTTTTACCCTATCCGATTCAAACAAGAGAGCATGATGGGCGAATTCGATGCCATCCGACCTTACAACGATTCAGAAGTGCCGGCCGTTCTGGCGCGGTTGCTGAGCGATAAAGCCTTTCTCGCGATCCTGACCAAATTCCGTTTTCCACGTCTGGCACCCGCATTCGGCTGGTTTCTGCAACCGACCCTGGCGCGCAAGCTGCGCCGCGAATTCGCAGGCATCGACTCGGTCGCCACCTTGCAGGACAAGGTCGAGTACTACGTCGACCACACCATCGAGCGCGCCACTGACGGCGTCACGTATACCGGTGTCGAGCAGCTCAAGTCCGGCTGCGCCTATCTGTTTCTGGCCAACCACCGCGATATCGTGATGGACCCCGCGTTCGTCAACTACGCCGTGTACCACGCAGGCCTGCCTACACCACGCATTGCGATTGGCGATAACCTGCTGCAGAAGCCCTTCGTCAGCGACCTGATGCGCCTGAACAAGAGCTTCATCGTGCACCGCTCGATCATAGGGCGTCGCGAGAAGATGGCGGCGTATCAACTGCTGTCGGCGTACATCAACCACTCGATCACCCAGGATTGCCAGTCGATCTGGATCGCCCAGGCAGAAGGTCGCGCCAAGGACGGGGATGATCGTACCGAGTCAGCAATCCTCAAGATGTTTCACATGAGCCGCAAGGAAGAACCCTTCGGTGACGTGATCCGCTCGCTGAACCTGATTCCGGTGTCGATCAGCTACGAATACGATCCGTGCGACCACGCCAAGGCCCGCGAGCTATACATCCGCGCCACTACGGGCTCTTACACCAAGACGCCGGGCGAGGACGACGTGAGCATTGCGCTGGGCATCACCGGCTATAAAGGTCGCGTTCACGTGAACTTCGCGCCACCGATCACCGAACATTTCGAAGACACCAAGCAACTGGCCATCGAGATGGATCGGCAGATTCTTGGCGGCTATCGCCTGTTCCCGGTGCATTACCTGGCTTACGCGCAATGGGCCGACGCCGACCCAAGCCTGAACGTGCCACTGGCTGCCGACCTGTTCCCGGCCGACGAGCTCAATCGCGCCAGGGATGAATGGGAAAGCAGGCTCGCTGGCGCACCCGCCGAGCACCGGCCTTATCTGGTGCAACAGTACGCGACGCCGGTGCGCAATCAGTATCGGGTAAAAGCCGGTCTGGCGTTGTAAGCGTGAACGGCTGATCGTGCCCATCGCTCATGCGCAGGCACGATCCAGCCACGACTCATCCTGTAAGAAATTTCCCCGCCGCTGTCACCTAACCGTAACGCGCCCTCGGCATTGTGTGGCTCCTCAAGAAACGGACTTCCTTCCTTTTGGAGCTTGTCATGCTGCATGCAAAAAACCAGGATCGCCTTTATCTGATCGCCCAAAGCGATGAACAGCAGGAGCTGATCGACGCCTTGGCGTTCAACGTTCAGGACCGCCACTGGCTGGTCTACTGCGCCTTGGGCGGCCATGTGCATCACGATCTGCCGGATGTGGATCAGGACACCGGCTTCAGCTTTCTGGGCTTCTATCAGCAGGCAGCCTGACCAGGCCAGCAGTCTGCAGACGTAAAAAAGCCCGGCCCTCTCATCGAGGGCCGGGCTTTTTAGTCAGCGCAGGTTACTGCGACAGGGTCGAACCAATGGTCGGATCCTGGAACACACGGGTCAGTGCATCGCTCAACACGTCACTAACCAGCTTGGTGTTGGTTTCCTGATTCGGCGCCATGCCGAAACGCTGGTCCAGCGACGCAGCGTAACGGCCGCTGTAGTTACGGCCGTTGTTGCGTACATCGGCGCGGAAGGTCGAACTGATGGTGGCTTCAGTCACGTACAGGCCTTCTTTTGGCGACTGATACTTGAGGTCGGCCAGGGTCACGGTCAGTTGAGGTGCGTTGCTGCCACCCTGAGTGGGCGTGAAGCCCAGCAGACGTACAGCGGCTTCCGCCTGAGCCTGCAACTTGGGCACGATGTCGTTGCCGCTGACGCTGATGGCACTCGTTTCAGGGTACATACCGCCACGCGTGCCCAGTGTCGGGCCAGGACGACCGTCTACCACACGCACAACGACCGGCTGACCGCGTCCTACAGGCGCGAGTTGGGCATTGATCTTGGGTTGCGGGCTGAGTTGTTGAGGGCTGTGGGCGCAGCCCACCAGGGTCAAACTGCTTACAGCAAGCAAACCGAACAAAAGGCGACGCAGCATGCTCATCTCTCCATGGGCCAGGCACTAAATGTGCCGCAGTATAGCGGCGTGCAACGCTGGCAAACCAGTATCTACCCACCAGCAAGGCTGGGACCTTCACAAAACCCCGATGGTTCAGCTGCGCGACGTGTAATCAGGGCGTCACAACAAGGCGGCAGACTTGCCCTCATTGCCTCGACGCTCACTCACCCAAGGAGCTGTGCCATGAATCTTTTCTGGTCCCTCTTCACCGCACGTCCCCAGCATCGCCACTACGCGCGTGTTGATCACGCCGGTATCTGCCGCGCGTTCAAGCACTGCGCAGAGCGTCCGTCCGGGCATGAGTGGGTCGAAGTCAACGAACAACGGATCAACTGGCTGAACCAGCCACTGCCCGCAAGTGCACGTGTTGCGCAGCGTGACGTGCGAGCGGCGCGTCGCCAGTTAATCACCGCCTGACCCGATCGCGAATAAAAGTCACTTAAACCGATCAATTTTCGTCGTTTCATCGCTATAATCTCCCCCCGATTATAAGGACGTCTCCTGATCGGGCCTCGCAGCACTGCTAATCGCCGTATTAGCGCCTCCGTTCTGCCCACAGAGAGCCGCCCACACAGGTCATTGCACGCTGGTGTGCTCGATGAACGGTGCAGAATCGCTCGAATCCTATCGAACCTTTCTGGTCTGTCAGCGCCTCACCTTGTATGCACCGACCTGCCAGCGCTGCTACCGCAGCCATTTTTGAGGTTTGGTTCGCGTTTCCAAAAGAACGTGAAAAACGGTTTCACTACTTCACAAGAGTGTGGCGAGCAAATGAATAGGTATGCGTTTGTAAATGCACCATCAGCGTCTGAACCGGCCCTTTTGAACAGGACTGACCGCGACTGCGCCTCCATCACCGGAGCCTGACGATCATCGGCAGGGACCGGTCGCCTGCGTGACCGACACCTTGACGATGGTCGTATGGCCGAGCGGGTTCTAACATGCGTTCATGCCTTACGATGAACCTAGACTGAGCCTGACCGGGACCTGCGCTTGAGATGCGAAAAATTGCGAAGAATCGGACAGGCGATCCTGGCCGGGAAGCGAGTGGCACAACCCAGACCCTTGCCCCGACCTCCCGGCACACAGCCTCAGGATCGTATGCCGTCAATTTGGTGCTGCAGATTTTGGAGACGCGTTAATGGCGCATAACGAAGCAGTCGATGTCGTACTGGTAGGAGCGGGCATCATGAGTGCCACGCTGGCCGTACTGCTCAAAGAGCTCGACCCCGGCCTCAAGCTGGAAGTCGTTGAGCTCATGGACTCCGGTGCTGCAGAGAGTTCCAACCCATGGAACAACGCAGGCACCGGCCATGCCGGCCTGTGCGAACTCAACTACACCCCGCCCGCTGCCGATGGCTCCATCGACATCAAGAAAGCGGTGCACATCAACACCCAGTTCGAAGTCTCGAAGCAGTTTTGGGCTTATCTGGCCCGCAAAGGCACCTTCGGTTCGGCGAAGTCGTTCATCAACCCGGTTCCGCACCTGAGCTTCGTTCAGGGCGAAAAGGGTATCTCTTTCCTCAAGACCCGTTTTGAGGCCATGCGCAAGCACCACGCGTTTTCTTCGATGGAGTACACCGAAGACAAGGCAACGCTTGCCGAGTGGATGCCGCTGATGATGCCGGGCCGTCCGGTCGACGAAAAAATCGCCGCGACGCGCATGATGAACGGCACCGACGTCAACTTTGGCGCGCTGACCCATCAGTTGCTCAAGCACCTGTCCAGCGCCCCTGACGCCCAGGTCAAATACTGCAAGCGTGTAACCGACCTGACCCGCAAGGGCGACGGCTGGACCGTCACCATCAAGGACGTGAACAGCGGCGGCACGCGTCAGATCGACGCCAGATTCGTCTTTCTCGGTGCGGGCGGCGCGGCACTGCCGTTGCTGCAGATGTCCGGTATCGAAGAGAGCAAAGGGTTTGGCGGCTTCCCGGTCAGCGGTCAGTGGCTGCGTTGCGACAACCCGGAAGTGGTCAAGCACCACCAGGCCAAGGTCTACAGCCAGGCTGCAGTGGGTTCGCCGCCGATGTCGGTACCGCACCTTGATACTCGCGTGGTCGATGGCAAGAAATCCCTGCTGTTCGGACCTTACGCCGGTTTCACCACCAAGTTCCTGAAGCACGGCTCGTTCCTGGACCTGCCGCTGTCGGTGCGCGTGGCGAACATCAAGCCAATGCTGGCAGTAGCGCGTGACAACATGGACCTGACCAAGTACCTGGTCAGCGAAGTGATGCAGTCGATGGAGCAGCGTCTTGAGTCGCTGCGGCGCTTCTACCCGGAGGCCAAGGCTGAAGACTGGCGTCTGGAAGTGGCCGGTCAGCGCGTGCAGATCATCAAGAAGGACGCCAAGAAAGGCGGCGTTCTGCAATTCGGCACCGAACTGGTCTCGGCCAAAGACGGCTCGCTCGCGGCATTGCTCGGCGCTTCGCCGGGGGCTTCCGTCACCGTGTCGATCATGCTGGAACTGATCGAGCGCTGCTTCCCGGAAAAAACCCGCACCGAATGGGCCGCCAAGCTCAACGAGATTTTCCCGGCGCGGGAAAAGGCGCTGGAAACTGACGCAGAGCTGTATGAACGCGTCAGCAGCCAGAACGACGAGAACCTGGAACTGGCCGAGAAGACCAATCAGGAACAGAGCTTCGCCTGATCTGATTGCCAGCTGATTCAGCCGTCAACATGAAAAACCCCGTGGACTCGAAAGGGCCACGGGGTTTTTCTTTTCGAGGTTTTAAAGCTGTGGCTTAAAGACTGCGAGACAGAACCGCGATGTGCTCAGGCCCGATGCCGCAGCAGCCGCCGATGTGCGTAGCACCCCGTTTGACCCAGTCTGCCGCCCACTGCTGATAACCCTGCGGATCGAGGTCTTCACGCAGCTCATCCAGCCCGTCGTTGGCCTTGGCATCCTTGGGTTGCGGCGGGAAGGCGTTGGCGTAGGCACCGATGGCGATATCGACGTTCAGCGACTTGAACACGTCGCGGGCAGCATCAATGGCGCCGCCAATCACTTCCGGCTGACTGCAGTTGAACAGCAAGGTGGCGACGCCCATGTCGGCCGCTGCCCGGGCAGCATCCGCCACGGGCTCGCCGGAACGCAGGCGCGGGACCTCGTCGGTGTCTTCGTCCTGCAGCGTGAAGGACAGCCAGAACGGTTTGCCGTCGGCTGGCAGACCCGCGCGGATGGTCTGCGCTTCGAGGATGCAGCTCTGGGTTTCGGCAAGCCAGAGGTCCACATACGGCGTCAGACCGGCGACCAGAGGCTGCAGGATTTCCGCGGCGCGCTCAGGCTTGTACAAGTCAGGACGATAGGAGCCGAACAACGGCGGAATCGAACCGGCTACCCGCGCACGACCACCTGATGCATCGGCAGACGCCCGGGCCAGTTTTCCGGCCAATGCCGCCAGTGCCTGACCCTCTTTGGCAAAACGCTCTTCGCCAATGTGAAACGGCACCACCGCGTAACTGTTACTGGTAATCACCTGAGCGCCGCTATCGATATAAGCGGCGTGCACGTCGCTGACGGCTTCAGGCGCTTCGCTCAAGGCCAGCGCAGACCATTCAGGTTGACGAAATGGCGCGCCGCGACGCTGTAGTTCGCGGCCCATGCCGCCATCAAGAATTACAGTGGTGCCTTGAGTCATAGCTGATCTACTTATATGCATATGAAAAAAACTCATTATGAGTCAGTCTTGTATAACGTATTTAATACGGCACTTTCATCAAACTACAAACACTTTCTCAGGGGACATCTGTGAAACTTAGCGCTTTGCTGGGCATTGGCCTGGTTACTCTGGCGGCCTCCACTCAAGCCTTGGCCGGCGCCACTCTGGACCGCGTGCAGAAGAACAAAGAGCTGGTCAACGTCCTCATGGAAAGTTACCCGCCCTTCTCGTTTCTGAACGACAAGAACGAACTCGACGGCTTCGATGTCGACGTGGCCAAGGCTGTGGCACAGAAGCTGGGCGTCAAGCTGCGCCTGGAAACACCGTCCTGGGATGTGATCGCCGCCGGTCGCTGGAGCGGCCGTTACGACATCTGCGTCTGCTCGATGACCCCGAGCAAAGCCCGTGCTGAAGTCTTCAACTTCCCGGTCGAGTACTACGCATCACCTGCCGTCATCGTGGTCAATGCCAAGGATGACCGCATTCACTCGGCCAAGGACCTGAGCGACAAAAAGGTCGGGCTGACCAGCGCTTCCAGCTATGAAAGTTATCTGAACAAGAACCTGGTGATCGAAGGCGCTGAAGACAAGCCGTTGCAATACCCGTTCGAGAACGTACAGATCGCCCCGTACGACAACGACAACGTGGCCTTCCAGGACCTGGGACTTGGCGCAGGCGTGCGACTGGATGCCGTGCTGACCAACCTGGTGACCGCCAAGCCGCGTCTGGATCAGGACAAACGCTTCAAGCTGGCCGGCGAGTCGCTGTATGAAGAGCCTAACTTCGTCGCCATCGAGAAGAACGATCCTGAGTGGGACGCCAAGGTTCGCGACGTATTCGCCGAGCTGAAAAAGGACGGCACCCTGAGCAAGCTGTCGCAAAAGTGGATCGGCGCCGATATCAGTAAATGACTTCCTTCCCACGTCCACCCGAGCAGGCCGATCAAGGCCTGCTCAAGCGCATCTTCGGTTTCCGCACGCGGCTTTACCTGACCTGGCTGGTCATGTTTGTGCTGTTCGCGGGCTTCTTCCTGAGTTTCGACCTCAAGCTGTCGATCATTCTCGACAAGTTGCCCAACCTGATCGGCCTGCACCTGGCGCCCAACGGCTTCCTGCAGGGCGCGGCGCTGACGCTGTTCGTGTCGTTGTGCTCGATCATCGTGTCGGTGGTGCTGGGCTTCGTTACGGCGCTGGCGCGGCTTTCCAGCAGTGCGGTCGCGTTCGGTATTGCCAGCTTCTACGCGTCGTTCTTTCGCGGCACGCCGCTGCTGATTCAGATCCTGTTGATCTACCTGGGCTTGCCGCAGGTAGGGATCGTGCCGGGCGCGATCATGGCAGGCGTGATTGCCCTGTCGCTGAACTACGGGGCCTACCTGAGCGAAATCTTTCGCGCAGGCATCATCGGTGTTGCGGCCGGACAAAGTGAAGCGGCACTGGCGCTGGGGTTGCGCCCCACCCAGATATTCTGGCGCGTGACCCTGCCTCAGGCGATGCGCACCATCATCCCGCCGACGACCAACCAGTTCATCTCGATGCTCAAGGACTCGTCGCTGATTTCCGTGATGGGGGTCTGGGAAGTGATGTTTCTGGCGCAGTCCTACGGCCGGTCCAGCTATCGCTACATCGAGATGCTGACCACCGCTGCGGTGCTGTACTGGATCATGTCGATCGGGCTGGAGTTGTTGCAGTCCCGGCTGGAACGGCATTACGGCAAGGCGTAC
>NZ_JACONV010000020.1 GCF_014358015.1 Pseudomonas triticifolii
GCTGAAAGCCGGTTTCAGCCAGTGGGAGCAAGCTTGCTCGCGAATAGATCGGTACATTCATCCCGTGGGAGCGGACTTGTCCGCGAAGGGGCGGTGTATTAAGCCGAAGTGGTGCGTCTGGAAGGCAGTCTTCGTGGACAAGTCCACTCCTACAGGCTGAAAGCCGGTTTCAGCCTGTAGGAGCAAGCTTGCTCGCGAAATGGCCGGTACGTCCGACAAATATTCAGTGAATGAAGCACAGTATCCGCGGGCAAACGAAACGCCGCCCGGTCGGCTTCCACGATGTCGGTCAGAGCCCGCCGCTGGCCTGAACAAAAAAGCCTAACGCGGCCAGCAGCGACAACGGCAGCAACACGGTATCAAGCAAGGCGCTAGCCGGCAGGTCCACGCCCGGATAGCTCGGAGCCTCGGCCCCGAAGAGATCGGTTGCGCAGCAACCACCTTCTAGCGCATACATGTCCAGCCGAGTGCCCGCGTAGACCACTGGCGCGCCGGGTTTGGCGGCATCGAGCGTACGCACTGTGGCGCAGCCGGTCATGAGCAGCGCCAGCGCAACGATCAGCAGCTTATTCATCGCCACCGACATGGTGCTCACCCCAGCGCGGCAACATGTCCTGCGGCACGTTCAGCAGGTTCAGAATCCGTGCGACCACGAAATCCACCAGATCATCGATAGTCTGCGGTTGATGGTAGAAACCGGGGGACGCGGGAAGGATCACGGCGCCCATGTTCGACAGCTTGAGCATGTTCTCCAGATGAATGCTGGAGAACGGTGCCTCGCGTGGCACCAGAATCAACTGGCGGCGCTCCTTGAGCGTCACGTCGGCCGCACGTTCGATCAGGTTGTTGCAGGCCCCGGACGCAATCGCCGAGAGCGAACCTGTCGAACAGGGCACCACCACCATCGCGCTTGGCGAACCCGAACCGGACGCCACAGGCGACATCCAGTCATCACGTCCATAGACCCGAATCTGCCCCGCCGCCGCACCGGTGTACTCGGTCAGAAACGCCTGCATCATCATTGGCTTGGGCGGCAGGCGCACATCGGTCTCGGTTGCCATAACCAGTTGCGCCGCCTTGGAGATCAGGAAGTGCACCTCGCGGTCTTCACGCACCAGACAGTCCAGCAGACGCAGGCCATATTGCGCGCCTGAGGCGCCGGTCATGGCGACCGTAATGCGTTCCGGTCCACTCATTTCAAGGCCTCTGCCAGTTTGCCATGCAGGCCGCCGAAGCCGCCGTTGCTCATGATCACGATATGCGTACCCGGCTGTGCCTGGCTTTTGACCCGCGCAATGATCGCCTCAAGCGAATCGCACACCACTGCCGGCACGGAACATTCAGCCGCCGTTGCAGCCAGATCCCAGCCCAGATTGGCGGGTGCGTACCAGACCACCTGATCGGCCTGCTTCACGCTCTCCGGCAGACCGTCACGGTGCGCGCCGAGCTTCATGGAATTGGAGCGAGGCTCGATCACGGCAATGATCGGTGCGTCGCCGACCTTCTTGCGCAGACCGTCCAGCGTCGTGGCAATTGCAGTCGGGTGGTGGGCGAAGTCGTCATAGATCGTGATGCCATGTACGTCGGCAACCTTCTCCATGCGCCGCTTGACGCTCTTGAACGCACTGAGGGCCTCGACGCCCTGAGCAGGCACCACGCCCACATGACGGGCTGCAGCCAGGGTCGCCAAGGCATTGGCCACGTTGTGCTGGCCCGTCATGTCCCACTCGACCGAGCCCTGCACCTGTCCTTCAAAGATCACCTCAAAGCGCGAACCGTCTGCGCTCAGCAGACGCGCCTGCCATTGGCCGCCTTCTCCAGTGGTCTGCACTGGCGTCCAGCAGCCCATCTCGATGACACGCGACAAGGCGGGTTCAGTGGTGGGGTGAATCACCAGACCTTCACTCGGGATGGTACGAACAAGGTGATGGAACTGACGCTCGATGGCGGGAAGATCCGGGAAGATGTCCGCGTGATCGAACTCAAGGTTGTTGAGGATTGCCGTGCGAGGGCGGTAGTGGACGAACTTGGAGCGCTTGTCGAAGAACGCGCTGTCGTACTCGTCGGCTTCGACCACAAAGAAGGGTGTATCACCCAGACGCGCCGAGACCGCGAAGTTCTGCGGGACACCGCCAATCAGGAAGCCGGGGCTCATGCCTGCGTGTTCGAGCACCCAGGCCAGCATGCTGCTGGTAGTGGTCTTGCCGTGCGTACCGGCCACTGCCAATACCCAACGACCTTGCAACACATGGTCCGCCAGCCATTGCGGGCCAGACACATAAGGCAAACCTTTATTCAGCACATACTCGACCGCCGGGTTGCCGCGCGACAGGGCATTGCCGATCACGATCAGATCAGGCGCGGGATCGAGCTGTGCGGGGTCGTAACCCTGGGTCAGCTCGATGCCCTGGGCTTCGAGTTGGGTACTCATGGGTGGATAGACGTTGGCGTCAGAGCCTGTGACCCGATGCCCCGACTCTTTGGCGAGCACCGCCAGCGAACCCATGAACGTGCCGCAGATACCAAGGATATGAATATGCATGACCAACCTCTCAGAACATCTGCGCAGGTTAACGTAGGGAGGTTGAAATGGCACCCTGAGTTTGTCCGCAACCTCGCCGCACAGGGGCTGGCCCAGGCCGGGAACATGAGGCTAAAGTTCAGGTCACGAAGGCGAGGCAAATAGCCTACTCTTGATTACCTGCTGCCAGATGTTTGAAAGCTGAATCGATACAGACTTCCTCACAACAAGAACCAGGAGACATACCATGCGTTACGCTCATCCCGGTACCGAAGGCGCCATCGTCAATTTCAAGGAACGCTACGGTAACTACATCGGCGGCGAGTTCGTCGCCCCGGTCAAAGGTCAGTATTTCACCAACACCTCGCCGGTCACCGGCAAGGCCATTGCCGAATTCCCCCGTTCCACCGCCGAAGACATCGACAAGGCCCTCGACGCCGCCCACGCAGCCGCCGCAGCCTGGGGCTCGACCTCGGTGCAGGCCCGCTCGCTGGTCCTGCTGAAGATCGCCGACCGTATCGAAGCCAATCTGGAAATCCTCGCGATCACCGAAACCTGGGATAACGGCAAGGCGATTCGCGAAACCCTCAACGCCGACATCCCGCTGGCCGCCGACCATTTCCGCTACTTCGCAGGCGTGCTGCGCGCTCAGGAAGGCAGCGCTGCCGAGATCGACGGCAACACCGTGGCCTATCACATTCACGAACCGCTGGGCGTGGTCGGGCAGATCATCCCGTGGAACTTCCCGATCCTGATGGCCGCCTGGAAACTCGCGCCTGCGCTGGCGGCGGGCAACTGCATCGTGCTCAAGCCTGCCGAGCAGACCCCGTTGGGCATCAGCGTACTGATCGAGTTGATTGGCGACCTGCTGCCGCCCGGCGTACTGAACATCGTCCAGGGTTATGGCCGCGAAGCAGGCGAAGCCCTGGCCAGCAGCAAGCGCATTGCCAAGATCGCCTTCACCGGCTCGACCCCGGTCGGCTCGCACATCATGAAGCTGGCGGCGGACAACATCATCCCGTCCACCGTGGAGCTGGGCGGCAAGTCGCCGAACATCTTCTTCGAAGACATCATGAGCGCCGAACCGGAGTTCATCGAGAAAGCCGCCGAAGGCCTGGTGCTGGCATTCTTCAATCAGGGCGAAGTCTGCACCTGCCCATCCCGTGCGCTGGTTCAGGAGTCGATTTATCCACAGTTCATGGAAGCCGTGATGCGCAAGGTCGAGAAGATCAAGCGCGGCGACCCGCTGGACACCGAGACCATGGTCGGCGCTCAGGCCTCCGAGCAGCAATTCGACAAGATTCTCTCCTACCTCGACATTGCCAAGGGTGAAGGCGCCGAGCTGCTGACCGGCGGCAAGGTCGAGAAGCTGGAAGGTGATCTGTCGAGCGGTTACTACATCCAGCCGACGCTGCTCAAAGGCAATAACAAGATGCGCGTGTTCCAGGAAGAGATCTTCGGCCCGGTGGTCAGCGTCACGACTTTCAAGGACGAAGCCGAAGCCGTGGCCATCGCCAACGACACCGAGTTCGGCCTGGGCGCAGGCCTCTGGACCCGCGACATCAACCGCGCCTACCGCGTAGGCCGTGCCATCAAGGCCGGTCGGGTCTGGACCAACTGCTACCACCTGTACCCGGCGCATGCGGCGTTCGGCGGCTACAAGAAATCCGGCGTCGGCCGCGAAACCCACAAGATCGCGCTCGAGCACTATCAGCAGACCAAAAACCTGCTGGTGAGCTACGACACCCATCCGCTCGGGTTCTTCTGATCATCTGACGTCATGATCGTGCCCCGCTCTGCACTCAGCGTCACGAGCTGCAGAGCGGGCACGTTTTCGGAGCGTGGGAGCGCATTCATCCACGTGTGTGCGCCGCATGCGAACAACCACCACGGCGCGCACCATCGTTGCGCACTGCCCGACCGATCAACGCCCCGGCATAACGCACTCCACCCCGCAATCAATCGCAGTTCCCCGCAAACTCGCACTCATCGACAGGATGGAGTATTAATTGCTTACATCGCTTCCCACAGTCGTTTGAACCGGGACGTCACCGGTTCGGCCGAAAGACCACGTCCGACGCGATCAGCGGGACGTCATGGAGAATCTGTATGGCGAGCTTTTCACATTCTGTCGGCGCGCAGACGTATCGCTTCGACAGCCTCAAGGAAGTCATGGCCAAGGCCAGTCCTGCACGTTCCGGCGATTACCTGGCCGAAGTGGCCGCGCAGAACGACGGCGAACGCGTCGCCGCGCAAATGGCGCTGGCAAACATCCCGCTGAAGCATTTCCTCGTAGAAGCACTGATTCCTTACGAAGACGATGAAGTCACGCGTCTGATCATCGACACCCACGACACATTGGCTTTCGCACCCGTCAGTCACCTGACCGTTGGCGGTTTTCGCGATTGGCTGCTCAGCGATCAGGCTGACGAAACCAGCCTGCGAGCGCTGGCTCCCGGCCTGACGCCGGAGATGGCCGCCGCAGTCTCAAAGATCATGCGCGTGCAGGATCTGATACTGGTGGCGCAGAAAATCCGTGTCGTCACGCGCTTCCGCAATACCATGGGCCTGCGAGGTCGTCTGTCGACCCGTCTGCAACCCAATCATCCGACCGACGACCCCTCCGGCATTGCGGCCAGCGTGCTGGACGGCCTGCTGTACGGTAACGGCGACGCCATGATCGGCATCAATCCGGCCACTGACAGCACCTCGTCCATCGTCGCACTGCTGGAAATGCTCGACGCCATCGTGCAGCGTTACGAGATCCCGACACAGTCCTGTGTGCTGACCCACGTCACGACCTCCATTGAAGTGATCAACCGTGGTGTGCCCGTGGATCTGGTGTTTCAGTCGATCACCGGCACCGAAGCCGCCAACGCCAGTTTTGGCATCAATTTGCAGTTGCTGCAGGAAGGTTACGAGGCCGGTTTGAGCCTCAACCGGGGCACGCTCGGTCAGAACCTGATGTATTTCGAAACAGGACAAGGCAGCGCGCTGTCGGCCAATGCGCACCACGGCGTTGATCAGCAGACCTGCGAAACCCGCGCTTACGCCGTTGCGCGGCATTTCAATCCGTTTCTGGTCAACACCGTGGTCGGCTTCATCGGGCCGGAGTACCTGTACAACGGCAAGCAGATCATCCGCGCCGGGCTTGAAGACCACTTCTGCGGCAAATTGCTGGGCGTGCCGATGGGCTGCGACATCTGCTACACCAACCATGCCGAAGCCGATCAGGACGACATGGACACACTGCTCACGCTGCTGGGCGTCGCCGGGATCAACTTCATCATGGGCATTCCCGGCTCCGACGACATCATGCTCAACTACCAGACCACGTCCTTCCACGACGCGCTGTATGCCCGTCAAAGCCTGGGCCTGCGTCCGGCCCCCGAGTACGAAGCGTGGCTGGAAAAAATGGGCATCTTCACGCAGGCCGACGGCCGCGTACGTTTCGGCGACAGCCTGCCGCCCGCCTTTCGGCACGCGCTGGCGCATCTGGCATGAGGGAACTGCCTGTGAATGAACCGGATGATCATAAAATCAAACAGGACGTCATGACGGACACCACGCCACCCAATCCCTGGCTGGAACTGCGTCGCCTGACACCTGCGCGCATCGCTCTGGGTCGCACCGGCACCAGCCTTCCGACCGCTGCGCAACTGGACTTTCAATTTGCCCACGCCCAGGCGCGCGATGCCGTGCATCTGGCGTTCGACCCTGCAGGCATCAGCGCCCAACTGGTAGAAAAAGGCCGTGACACGTTGCTGCTCCATAGCGCAGCCGCCGACCGTGACAGCTACCTGCAACGCCCGGACCTCGGACGCCGCTTGAACGAAGATTCCGCCAGCCAGTTGCGCGAATACGCAGCCGCTCACCCGGGCGGGCTCGATCTGGCAGTGGTCGTGGCCGATGGCCTGTCAGCGCTGGCCGTGCACCGCCACGCCGTGCCTTTTCTGGTTCGGCTGGAAGAACAGGCCGAGGCAGAAGGCTGGACGCTGTCGCCTGTCATCTTGGTTGAACAGGGCCGCGTTGCCATCG
Organism: Pseudomonas triticifolii; assembly: GCF_014358015.1. GTDB lineage: Bacteria > Pseudomonadota > Gammaproteobacteria > Pseudomonadales > Pseudomonadaceae > Aquipseudomonas > Aquipseudomonas triticifolii. The sequence goes on from NZ_JACONV010000020.1 coordinate 6,560, forward strand.
CTGACGAAATCGGCGAGCTACTGGGCGCGAAAATGGTGGTCATCCTGATCGGCGAACGGCCGGGCCTCAGCTCACCCGACAGCCTGGGCCTGTACTTCACCTACGCCCCGAAAGTCGGCCTCAACGATGCGCACCGCAACTGCATCTCCAATGTCCGCCTGGAAGGTCTGAGTTACGCAATGGCAACCCATCGCCTGTTGTATCTGATGCGCGAAGCCTGCCGCCGTCAGGTTTCCGGGGTAAAACTCAAAGACGAGGCCGAACTCAAGACGGTGGAATCGGAGGCCACCGCCGATAACCCGACCAGACGCACGGGCAATTTCTTGCTCGCTGGCCCCGACGAACAGCATTAGATTGCGCTTTCTAAAGCCGACAGGCAGCATCGCTGTGACCATCCTGGCGCACTGCATTAGCCCATAGTGAAGTTGAGGCCCAACCATGCGGATCATAAAAGCCACGCTCGAACACCTGGACCTGCTGTGTCCATTGTTCGTGAAATATCGCGAGTTCTATGGCGAAATGCCTTTCCCGGACTCATCTCGGGACTTTCTCGAAAAACGCCTGCGCCGCAACGAATCGGTGATTTACCTGGCGCTGGCCGACGATGACGAAGGCAGATTGCTCGGGTTCTGCCAGCTCTACCCCAGCTATTCATCGCTGTCACTCAAGCGCGTATGGATTCTCAACGACATCTACGTCGCCGAAGACGCCCGCAGACAACTGGTCGCCGACCACCTGATGAAGCAGGCCAAGAAAATGGCCAAGGAAACCCATGCCGTGCGCATGCGCGTCTCGACCAGCAGCAACAACGAGGTGGCGCAGAAGGTCTACGAGTCGATCGGTTTCAAGGAAGACACCCAGTTCAAGAACTATGTGCTGCCGATCAATTCAGACCGTTGAATCTGTTCGCGAGTAACCGGAATCGCCTGGGGTTGCTCGCGAATCTCTCCTTTCGCAACAGTTGTAACATCTCTGTTTAAACCTGACGGCCTTTTAGCCGCAATCTCCTTCTATAATGCCGCGCGTACTGCACAGTCGTTTCTTTCGCATGTGACCCGGCTCAGGGGTCTCGCCTCAGGTGCTTCAATGGAATTCAATCCGCTCGACCTCATTCTGCATCTCGACGTTTACCTCGACCTGCTGGTGACCAACTATGGCACCTGGATCTACGCGATCCTGTTTCTGGTGATCTTCTGCGAAACCGGCCTGGTGATCATGCCGTTCCTGCCGGGCGACTCCCTGTTGTTCATCGCAGGCGCCGTGGCAGCGGGTGGCGGCATGGATCCGGTGCTGCTGGCCGGGCTGCTGATGCTGGCGGCGATACTGGGCGACAGCACCAACTACATCGTCGGGCGTACAGCCGGCGAAAAGCTGTTCAGTAACCCGAGGTCGAAGATTTTCCGCCGCGACTACCTGCAGCGCACACACGTGTTCTACGAACATCATGGTGGCAAGACCGTCACACTGGCGCGCTTTCTGCCGATCATCCGCACCTTCGCCCCTTTTGTCGCAGGTGTCGGCCGCATGTCCTACCCGCGTTTCGTGGGCTTCAGCGTACTGGGTTCGATATTGTGGGTCGGCAGCCTGGTCACGTTGGGCTTTTTCTTCGGCAACGTACCGTTCATCAAGCAAAACCTGACCTTCCTGGTGCTGGCGATCATTGTGCTGTCGCTGGTGCCCATGATCATTGGTGTGGTTCGCAGCCGCACAGGCCGCTCCGTCGACGTCAGCTGAAACATGTGGTCATTCCGTGCCTGGCGCAGGCAACGCACACTGGCGAAGAACCCGATTTCCACGGAACTGTGGCAAACCGTTCGCCAGCGTTTGCCCATCCTTGACGGCTTGACCGCCGAGGAGCAAACGCGACTGCGTGACGCCTGCGTGCTGTTTCTGCACGACAAGCACCTGACCACGCTGCCAGGCGTGGAACTGAATGACGAACAGCGGCTGTTCCTGGCGGCACAGGCGCAACTTCCGCTGCTCAGCCTCGATGACCTGAACTGGTATCAGGGCTTTCACGAGATCGTGCTCTACCCCGACGACTTCGTCAGCCCGCAGCGTCATCGCGACGCCAGTGGCATCGAACACGAGTGGGACGGCGAACACAGTGGTGAGGCCTGGCTGCAAGGCCCGGTGATTCTGGCATGGCCGGGCGTGGTCTCAAGCGGGGACTGGGACGCTTACAATCTGGTGATTCACGAACTGGCGCACAAGCTCGACATGCTTAACGGTGACGCCAACGGTCTGCCGCCCCTGCACAGCGACATGCGCATCACCGAATGGGCCAGCGTGATGCAAAGCGCCTTCGATGACCTCAACTATCAGCTGGACCTGAACCCCGACGCCGAAACCGCCATCGACCCTTACGCCGCGCAGGATCCGGCTGAATTCTTCGCCGTCACCAGTGAATACTTTTTCTGCGCCCCGGACCTGCTGCACGCCAGCTACCCCGCCGTCTACGAGCAGCTTAAAGCCTTCTACCGACAGGACACCCTCGCCCGATTGCAGGCTTTGCAGGAACAGGACCCGGCATACAAGGCCCACTGAGGAGCTGAACAGCCCAAACCCCACGCGTGGCAACCAAAACAGAATATGCCTATAATCCGGACCACTTTTTGGCGGTTCGCGCCAAAATCTGTCTGGTCAACTACGGGGGCAAAGCCCAATGAGCTACAGCAAGATTCCGGCAGGCAAAGACCTTCCGAACGACATCTACGTCGCGATCGAAATCCCGGCCAACCACGCGCCGATCAAATACGAAATCGACAAAGACTCCGATTGCCTGTTCGTTGATCGTTTCATGGCTACCCCAATGTTCTACCCAGCCAACTACGGCTTCATCCCCAATACCCTGGCGGATGACGGCGACCCCCTCGACGTGCTGGTCGTGACTCCCTACCCGGTTTCCCCAGGTTCGGTCATCCGCGCACGCCCGGTCGGCATCCTGCACATGACCGACGACGGCGGCGGCGATGCCAAAGTCATCGCAGTCCCGCACGACAAGCTGTCCCAGCTGTACGTCGACGTCAAAGAGTACACCGACCTGCCAGCCCTGCTGCTTGAGCAAATCAAGCACTTCTTCGAGAACTACAAGGATCTCGAAAAAGGCAAATGGGTCAAGATCGAAGGCTGGGGCAACGCAGACGCTGCCCGTGCTGAAATCACCAAATCGGTTGCTGCCTTCAAAGGCTGATTGACGGTTTGCTGTGTCGAGGCACCCGCGTTGCGGGTGTCTTGGCATAGACCTTCTCTTCCCTCCCTTCGCACCACCTCCCCCACTTCGCGATAGATTTTTTTTCAAAACCCGCGTTTAAAAATGCGTTTAATCACTCGCCACCTATAAACATGCCGTGAACACCCGCACACCCGGCCTAAACGAAATCAACAGCGTTTACCCAAAATCCGGCGATTACGGAACATGCCTACGCAACAATCTCCTCGTCTGTAATACCTCTCGCCGCACACCCCCCGCGATAACGACGACATCAACACCTCGTTCATTTAAACGCCCTGATCACGCCAGTAAACTCGGCCTCATGAATACATCAGGCGATCGACTCCGCATTCTTCTCAAAGAGTGCCACCTCACTGCGACTGATTTTGCAGCCAACCGCAAGATCACGCCGCAACACGTCAATAACTGGTTCAAGCGCGGCGTCCCCATGGCGCGTATTGACGAGGTGGCTGAACTATTAACCGTCAACGCCCGCTGGCTGCGCACCGGCGAAGGCCCTAAACACCCGACCGATTCCGCCAATGAACACGACGGCGGTGATACGCGACTGGTCGTCCATCAAGGAAGACAAATGCTGCGTGGAGACGTGGAAATTCAGATCTTCAAGGAAATCGAATCCACCCATGGCGTCAGCAGAACCGTCCTGGCTGAAGCACCCGGACAAAAAATCCGCCTGCCCTTGCAGGTTCTGCAAACCATGGGAATCGACCCCAAGAACTGCCTGTGCGTCGCTATGGTTGGCAACAGCATGGCCGACAAGATTCAGGACGGCTCGATTCTGGGCGTGGACCGCGAACTGACTCAGGTCATCGACGGAGAGATCTATGCCCTCGAACATGGCGGCATCCTGCGCGTGCGCTACCTCTACCGCCTGCCCAACGGCGGACTGCGCCTGCGCAGCCACAATGACGCCGAGTACCCCGACGAAATTTTCAGCGCCGAAGACATCGAGGACGAAAGCATACGGATTCTGGGCTGGATCTTCTGGTGGTCCACCCTCAACAGCCGCCGCAACCCGATGCTGCTGTTCTGAGCCTTTAATGGAAGACACATCAAGGCTGGGCATTGACCGCAAACATCAGTATGCTATCGGCCATCAAAAGCCTCACCGCCCAGCGGCGATGGCACAGCGCGGCAGATGACCCATCTGCCCAGCTTCCTTATCAGCATTCCTTGCGAATGCACCTGTTGCAGGCGATTGCGGTTTACCAAAAATAGACCAAGATTGCCCACGAGAAGCCGGCCACAAGCCGGCTTTTTAATGCCTGAAAAAAGGCATCCGTTGCGGCTCAAACCCGATAGGAATCGCGATGACCGCCCCATCTGCGGGCGGGCGTAATGTTCTGAGTCATTCACTGCGAACCTGTCACCAGCCGCATCCTTCAGAGCGCCTCGCGCAAAGCCCCTTTGAATCCTCGTGCCAGAAACTGTCAGCAAGGCATGTCCATGTGGACGAAGAGCCTGTTCTGATACGCTCCCTTTCAAACGGCCTGTCTCGACGCAGACGTTCCAATCACTGATGAGGCTCGTGACATGGCTTTTAAAAAGTCGTCTGTTACATGGGTAGGGCTGATGTACATGCTTGCCTTTACATCACTCGTCAGGGCAAAGGCGTCAGAACCCATGATCAGATTGACGGCCAGAGAAGCACGGTGCTGAACGTGCAGGTATCCGACGGGAAACTGGAGCCCTCGAGGCTTTCGTCACCCGCCCAGACAAGCTCGAGGCCTGGCCGATTGCGTTGATCACCCACGGCACGGAGAGTGGTCAGACTGATCGTGCTATCAGTCCTGAACGCTCTTCATTGGCCGCCATCGTGCTTGCTCGTCATGACTACGCGCCCGTCGTGGTCATGCGTCAAGGCTATGGATAGTCTTCAGGCTTCCCGGATACCACCTTGTCGTCAAAGGCCCGACGCCGCAGACTGACGCCCGCTGAACTTCCCTGCCAACCGGCAAGTCCATCGGCAGTGGCGCGGACAGCAAGCGCTCTGACGATCCCTCCCTCACCCCACTCACTGAGGCCCCACTTCATGACCCACACGCCCTACACACCGCCCAAGGTCTGGCAGCACGAAGCAGCATCAGGCGGTACCTTTTCCAACATCAATCGCCCCACCGCAGGCCCTACGCACGACAAGGCGCTGCCGGTCGGCAAGCATCCGCTGCAGCTCTACTCGCTGGCCACGCCGAACGGGGTGAAGGTCACGATCATGCTGGAAGAGTTGCTGGAACTGGGGCACAGCGGTGCGGAGTACGATGCGTGGCTGATCAAAATCTCCGAGGGCGATCAGTTCTCCAGTGGGTTTGTCGAGGTCAATCCGAACTCGAAGATTCCTGCGCTGCTGGATCGCAGTCACGACACGCCGGTGCGCGTGTTCGAATCGGGATCGATTCTGTTGTACCTCGCGGAGAAGTTTTCCAGTTTCCTGCCTGCCGACCTGGCGGGTCGGACCGAGACACTGAACTGGCTGTTCTGGCAGATGGGTGCTGCGCCGTATCTGGGCGGTGGGTTCGGGCACTTTTATGCGTATGCGCCTGAGAAGATGGAATACCCGATCAACCGTTTCGCGATGGAAGCCAAGCGTCAGCTGGATGTGCTGAACCGTCGACTGGGGGAGAGCCGCTATCTGGCGGGCGATACGTACACCATCGCCGATATCGCCGTGTGGCCGTGGTACGGCGCGCTGGTGCAGAACAAGGTGTATTCGGCGGCGGAATTTCTGTCGGTGCACGAGTACCCGAATCTGATTCGCTGGACTGAAGAGATCGCGGCACGGCCTGCTGTGATTCGTGGCAAGAAAGTCAATCGGACCTGGGGCGAGGCGTCGGAGCAGGTTCCCGAGCGTCATCAGGCGTCTGATCTGGATAACTGAGGCATCAATTCAGCGCGAGGGTGCCGACACCCTCGCCAACATCGCTTAACCTTGTTCGCTGTTCATCCGCCATTTGACTTCCGGAGCCCCGCATGCAGCACGACAAAGACCCTCGCGCCCACACCGCCCTGTCGCAGCGCGGCCGCAGCGCAGGCAGTGGACCAGGGTTGTCGGTCAATCCGCCGGTCGTCCGGATCAGCACGGTGTTGTTCGACAGCCTCGCCAGTTTGCGCGAGGCAGAAGTGCGTACAGCGGGGCCTGAACGCTCTTTGACCTACGGCGCCAACGGCAACCCGACAGCGTTTGCATTGCAGGATCTGATCAGCGAACTGGAAAGCGCTCACGGCACATGCCTGTATCCGACGGGGCTGGCGGCCGTGGCGCAGATGTTTCAGTCGTTTCTGCGCCCCGGTGATCATGTGCTGATGACCCAGTCGGTCTACGGGCCGGTGCGGCGTCTGGCGAACACCATGCTGACGGCGTTCAACATCGAATTCGATTACTACGCGGCAGACGGCAGCGATATCGAGTCCCTGATTAAACCCAACACGCGCATGATCTACGCCGAAGTGCCGGGCTCGCTGACGTTTGATATGTGCGACCTGCCCGCGTTGTCGAGGCTGTGCAAAGCGAGAAATCTGCTGCTGGCTGTGGATAACTCGTGGGGCTCGGGCGTGTTGTTCAAGCCGCTGGAACTGGGTGCGGACATTTCGTTGATGGCCCTTACCAAGTACGTCGCCGGACACTCGGACGTGATGATGGGCAGTGTGAGCGTGACCGAAGCCCACTGGAAAACCCTCAAGACCATGAACACCGCTGTCGGCAACACGGTCAGCCCGGATGATGCGTATCTGGTGCTGCGCGGCGCTCGCAGTCTGGCTGCACGTATGGCGATGCATGAGCGTCATGCCCTGCAGGTTGCGCAGTGGCTGCTGGAACAACCGCAGGTAGCGCGCGTGCTGTATCCGGCGCTGGAGAGCGACCCGGGCCATGCCATCTGGAAGCGGGATTTCCACGGTTGTAACGGTCTGCTCAGTTTCGAATTCAAGACGGCTGATCGTCAGGTGCTGGACCGCTTTGTCGGTGCTCTGACGCTGTTCGGGATCGGTTATTCGTGGGGCGGCTTTGAGAGCCTGATTACCGAAATCGAACAGCATGGCCCTGATCGTGGCTACGGTCCGATGCTACGCCTGCAAATCGGTCTGGAAAGCCCGGATGACCTGATCGCCGATCTGCAGGCGGGGTTTGCCGCAACCTTGCCATAAACCTACCAGCGCAATAGACGGGGACCTAGAACAGCGCCCAGCAGGGTGGGCACCAGCATTCCCATCACATACCAGACGCCCCAGAACGGTATGTCCATCTCAGGGCAGTGCAGGCAATAGGTGATGGTGGCTGTCGCACCGGCCAGCAAACCACCGCAGCTGCCTGCCAGCGCCAGACGGGTCGGTGAAAGACCGCGTAGCGCCCAAAACACGGCCACGAAGCCCGGAATGGAAAGAAGCGTGATGTTCAGCGCGCAAACCCGCCAGGTTTTGCCGAAGACCATGTCCAGCCGGGCATCTGGCGCGGCCCAGGCCAGTGCAGACAAACCCGACAGCCACACCAGCGCCAGTGTCGACGCAACCCAGTATCGGCCAGCACCGCTGGTCATGCCAGGCCGGGCCAGCCGCGTCATCATCAGCCATGCACCGACCGTCAGCCCCAGCGGGAGGGCGACCTTGCCCCAGAAAAGTGGCGTCATTGAAACCTGAGCGATGTCGTGACGAATGCCCAGCAGCATGACCAGCAACAAGGAAGCACTCAACGCGCCGATCAGCACGGCAGTGCCGATGCGCCTGGCAACCACGTGTGGATCGACTGGCGAGACATTGGTCGCCAGCATGGATATCAAATCGTCAGTTTTCATCGTTTGCCTCCAATCATTGCCGCCAACGCCTTGAGTCCCCGGTGTATGCCAACTTTGACGGCTGATTCTGAAAGGCCGGTGATTCTGGCCGTATCGGCAACCGACAGCCCTTCCAGTTTTACATGCCGGATCGGCAGACGTTGGCGATCCGGCAATCCATCGAGCAGCTTGTCCAGATCCCGGCTGGCCTGAGCAGGCTCCAGATGCGGCTCGGCGAACAGCTCTGCGGTATCTTCCATTGAGTCATTAAGCCCGTCGCCACGGTGGCGCGCGCGAAAGAAGTCGCTGAGTTTGTAGCGGGCAATTGCAAAGATCCATGCCGTCAGTGGCTGATCGGTCTGGTACGTCTGACGTCCGTTGTGCACCGCCAGCAAGACCTCTTGCAAAATGTCCTCGATCTGCTCCGGCTGACGTTGCAGGCGCACCCTCAAAAAACCTCGTAGATGAGTGCTCAACTCCGAAAGGAAAGACCTGTACGCCGCTTCATCTCCTTTGAGCCCTGCCAGCAGAAGGGACTGAAGATGGACTTCGCGGTCTTTCAGCATCTTGTCATGTGTAGTTCGGTCCATCGCTCGCCCTGGTTACACCACCGGAAATTATTTTTCTGTCGCGGCCAACAATTGTCAGGCCCGCAAAACCACGCCAGTGAAAGCCGAATTGGATGTCTGTGCAACCGATTTAAAAATCGAACAAATGAAGACGCGGAAAAATTTTAAAAATATTTTCCAGTCGCTGTAACCGAGCCGCGAGAGCCGGCGAATTACCTTTCGGATCGCAGACACGCCAATCATGGCTCCCCCGTCGCGACCAACTGATAACGGAGAAATACCATGAACAACCTCAAACTCGCCGCCATCGCTGTTGCTCTGTCCTCTTTCGCTGCCGGTGCGATGGCTGCCGAACAGCCTGCTGCTGGCGCAATGGAAAAATGCTACGGCGTGGCAATGGCTGGCAAGAACGACTGCAAGGCAGGCGCTGGTACCAGTTGCGCAGGCACGTCCAAAACCGACTATCAGAGCAATGCCTGGAAGAACGTACCTGCGGGCACTTGCACGTCAATCAAGACGCCGAACGGCATGGGCTCGCTGCAAGCCAAGTAACGGCCAGTCCCGGGAGCACACCGATCATGAACAACACGCTTTGGATGGGCGCGGGTCTGGGCCTGAAGGCCGAGCACTACGAACAGGCGCTCGACTGCAACGCCACCGGCCTGTGGTTTGAGGTCCATCCAGAGAACTACATGGTCGGTGGGGGACCTCGCCTGACCTGGCTGGAAGCCATCGCACACCGTCACCCGCTATCGCTGCACGGCGTATCGTTGTCTTTAGCGGCTGACTGCAGACCTGACGAGCACCACCTGAAACGTCTGAAAACCTTGATCGACCGGGTCCAGCCGACCCTCGTTTCGGAACACCTGGCCTGGTCGGCATGGCGAGGCCAGTATCACCCGGATTTGCTGCCCTTCCCCCGCACCGACGAAGCGCTGCGGCGTATAGCCGACAATATTCATCGCACGCAGGACGCGCTAGAGCGATGCATTGCCATCGAGAACCCGACCCACTACCTGACACTGGAAGGTCATGAGTGGACAGAAATCGACTTCCTCGTCGAGTTGAGCAAGAGAACGGACTGCCAACTGCTGCTGGACGTCAACAACGTCCACATCAGCGCTCACAATATTGGTTTTAGCGCGCAGGCGTACCTGGATGCCATCCCTGCGCAGTTGATCGCGGAGATTCATCTGGCCGGGCATACGACGGATCCCGGCAGTTCTTCGTTATTGATCGACTCCCACGACACGCCCATCGCCGAGGATGTCTGGTCGCTGTACCGGCAACTGATCGAACGAATCGGCTCACGTCCAACGCTTATCGAGCGCGACGACTGCATTCCAGCGTTCGAAGAACTTCTTCAAGAGCGTGACAGGGCGCAGGCCTTGCTGGCACGCCAACGGGAGTCAGCCACCGCATGAACAGCACGCTAACCCACTTTCAGGATGACTTCGTCAACGCGTTGATGGGGCACACGCCTCCCAGCCTTGAACATCTCATCCAGCAGCCCGGCTTCAGGGTGTATCGCAACACGGTGATGAAGGGCGTCAGCGATTCCCTGATAGCCAACTTCCCGACCATCGAGCGGCTGGTGGGCAGCGAATGGCTGCGCGCAGCGGCCCTGATTCATGCCCTTGAATCACCGCCCGTAGACGCCAGACTGCTGTTCTACGGGGCCGACTTCCCTGATTTTCTTGACGGTTTCGAGCCTGCCCGACAGCTGCCGTATCTGGGTAATGTGGCTCGACTCGACCGTCTCTGGATCGAGATTCACTGCGCACCTCAGGCCACACCTCTGGACGTCTCGACACTGGGAAACCTGATACCGGAGCAATTGCAGGACTTGCGCCTCAAGCCTGGTCCAGCAGCGGGTTGGCGTTGGTTCGATGGACAACCGGCCTACACCCTCTGGCGTTGCAACCGGGAACACCTCGACATTCCCGACGATCTGGAATGGCGCAGCGAAGGTGTCCTGATCACTCGCAAGGCCGGACAGGTGGTCTGGCAGCCGCTCAGCCTGGCGGGTTGCACGTTTCTGGACGCCTGCGCTGCCGACCGGTCCTTTGGCCAGGCCATCGCCTTGGCATCAGACGCACAGCCGGACATGAATCCCAATGAGCTGTTGTTTCAGCTATTAAACGCCGATGTGTTCATTTGCCCAACCGATCCGCTTGCAGGAGAACCCCATGCACACACTACCCACAGGGCATGAATGCGCTCGCACTCGCTGGAACCGCCTTGCCGACTACTTGCAGGCACATGTCGGTGACTCGTTGCTCTCACTGGTGATTCGCCTGGCGGTCGCGGTGCTGTTTCTGATGTCAGGGCGCACCAAGGTCGACGGATTTCTGGAGATCACGCCAAGCACTTATGACCTGTTTCGTAATGAATACCGTCTCCCGCTGATCAGCCCCGAACTGGCCGCTCATCTGGCCACTTACGCCGAACATCTGTTCCCGGTGCTGTTAATAGTGGGGCTCTTCACCCGACTGTCAGCCATTGCGCTGTTGACCATGACCGCCGTCATTCAGATTTTTGTGTACCCGGACGCCTGGCCGACGCACCTTTCATGGGCGGGACTGCTGCTATTCATCATTGGCCGCGGTGCCGGTGTTCTGTCGGTGGACAGGCGGCTAGGGATCCATTGAACCGAGGCCTTGATTTGCCCAAGAGCCCTCGCTCTGCTAGTGTCGCCCGGTTTAATCTCTACCGGAAATGCCACCATGGCCCGCAAGAAAGCTGCACTGGATTTCGAACAGTCTCTCGCTGATCTGCAAACGCTGGTAGAGCGGCTGGAGAATGGCGAGTTGTCGCTGGAAGACTCCCTCACCGCCTTCGAACAAGGTGTGCGCCTGACACGCGATTGCCAAAGCGCCCTGACGGCTGCCGAGCAGAAGGTTCAGGTGCTTCTGGAGCGCGACGGCGAGCTGGCCGAAGAGCCTTTTGATGACGCGGAATTGCCTGAATGATTGCGAGCTATCAAGCGCAAAGCCAGGTTCGCGTCAACGCGGCTCTTGAAGGCCTGTTTCAAGCACCCGGCCCTGAATTGACCCGCCTCTACGACGCCATGCGCTATAGCGTGATGAATGGCGGCAAGCGCGTGCGCCCGCTGCTGGCTTACGCCGCGTGTGAAGCACTGGGCGGCGTAGCGGAAGACGCCAACGGCGCGGCCTGCGCGGTCGAGCTGATCCATGCGTACTCACTGGTACACGATGATCTGCCTGCGATGGACGATGACGACCTGCGTCGTGGTCAGCCCACCACGCACAAGGCGTTCGACGAGGCCTGCGCCATCCTGGCAGGCGATGGCTTGCAAAGCCTGGCGTTCACCGCCCTGCTCGCCCCGCACCTGACCACGCGTGACGCAGAGACCCGTCTGCAGATGGTCAGCGCTCTGGCCGTTGCGGCAGGTCCCGCCGGGATGGTCGGCGGGCAGGCGATTGATCTGGGTTCGGTGGGTTTGAAGCTGGATCAGGCAGCGCTGGAATACATGCATCGCCACAAGACCGGTGCGCTGATCGAAGCCAGCGTGCGACTCGGCGCGCTGGCAAGCGGCCGTGCTGATCAGACACAACTTGATGCACTTCAAGTGTATGCCCGTGCGGTAGGCCTGGCCTTTCAGGTGCAGGACGACATTCTCGACGTGGAAAGCGACACCGCCACCCTCGGCAAACGTCAGGGTGCCGACATCGCGCGCGACAAGCCCACTTACCCTGCTCTGCTGGGGCTTGACGCGGCCAAGGGCTATGCTCTGGAACTGCGCGATCAGGCACTGGCTGCGCTGGAACCGTTCGGCGACGCTGCGCAGCCTTTGCGCGAGCTGGCGCGTTACATCGTCGAACGCCGCCACTGATCAGAATGACCGACTATCTAAATCGGGTGAATCAACCACGGCTCATCCGGTCACAGTCATCAGGTCCGGTGCTGCCGGACGCCACTGATGCACTTCATGGGCAGCGTGCGATGCATAAGGTAAACTGCCGCCTCTTTTACTCATAACGATTCGCCTGATGCCCACGACGTTCAAAGAGATTCCCCGCGAGCGCCCGGTTACGCCGTTGCTCGACCGAGCCAATACACCGGATGGCCTTCGCCGTCTGGGTGAAGCCGAGCTGGAAACCCTGGCCAATGAACTGCGCCTGGAACTGCTCTACTCCGTTGGTCAGACCGGAGGGCATTTTGGTGCCGGTCTTGGCGTCATCGAACTGACGATCGCCCTGCATTATGTGTTCGACACACCGGATGACCGCCTGGTGTGGGACGTAGGTCATCAGGCCTACCCGCACAAGATCCTGACGGGCCGTCGTGCGCGCATGTCCACCCTGCGCCAGAAAGACGGTGTGGCGGCGTTTCCGCGTCGCAGTGAAAGTGAGTACGACACCTTCGGCGTCGGCCACTCCAGCACCTCGATCAGCGCTGCGCTCGGTATGGCGATTGCCTCACGCCTGCAAGGCAGCGACCGCAAATCCATCGCCGTGATCGGTGACGGCGCGCTGACGGCCGGTATGGCGTTCGAAGCGTTGAACCATGCGCCGGAAGTCGCGGCAAATATGCTGGTCATTCTCAATGACAACGACATGTCGATCTCGCGCAACGTCGGTGGCCTGTCGAATTACCTGGCCAAGATCCTGTCCAGCCGCACCTATGCCAGCATGCGTGAAGGCAGCAAGAAGGTGCTTTCTCGCCTGCCCGGCGCGTGGGAAATCGCCCGTCGTACGGAAGAATATGCCAAAGGCATGCTGGTTCCCGGCACGCTGTTCGAAGAGCTGGGCTGGAATTACATCGGCCCTATCGACGGCCACGACCTGCCGACCCTGATCGCCACCCTGCGCAACATGCGTGATCTAAAAGGTCCGCAGTTTCTGCACGTGGTCACCAAGAAAGGCAAAGGCTTCGGCCCGGCTGAAGTGGACCCGATCGGCTATCACGCGATCACCAAGCTCGAACCACTGAACGCCCCCGTCGCAATCCCGAAAAAGGTCAGCGGCCCGAAGTATTCCGGCGTGTTCGGTCAGTGGCTGTGCGACATGGCCGAAGCGGACTCACGACTGGTGGGCATCACCCCAGCCATGAAGGAAGGCTCGGATCTGGTCGATTTCAGCGAGCGTTACCCGGAGCGTTATTTCGACGTGGCGATTGCCGAACAGCACGCCGTCACATTGGCAGCAGGCATGGCCTGCGAAGGCAGCAAGCCGGTGGTCGCGATCTATTCCACGTTCCTGCAGCGCGGTTACGACCAACTGGTGCACGACGTTGCCGTACAGAATCTCGACGTGCTGTTCGCCATCGACCGCGCAGGTCTGGTGGGTGAAGACGGCCCGACGCATGCGGGCAGCTTTGACCTGTCTTACTTGCGATGCATCCCCGGCATGGTCGTGATGACACCGAGCGACGAGAACGAGCTGCGCAAGATGCTCAGCACCGGTTATCTGCACAACGGTCCTGCCGCAGTGCGTTACCCGCGTGGCACAGGGCCGAACGCGCTGATCGAAAAAGATCTGGAGCCTGTCGAGATCGGCAAGGGCATCGTGCGTCGCCAGGGTCAGGGCTTGGCGATTCTGGTGTTCGGTGTGCAACTGGCCGAAGCGTTGGTCGTTGCGCAGAAGCTGGACGCGACGGTCATCGACATGCGTTTCGTCAAACCCTTGGACGAGGCTCTGGTGCGCGAAGCTGCAGCCAATCACGAGTTGTTGGTCACTCTCGAAGAAAACGCCATCATGGGCGGCGCGGGCGCGGCGGTCAGTGAGTTCCTGGCGCGGGAAAACATCCTCAAGTCAGTGCTGCACATCGGGTTGCCGGATGTGTACGTCGAGCACGCCAAGCCTGCGCAGATGCTGGCCGAGTGCGGCCTGGATGCGCAAGGGATCGAAGCGGCGATCAATCAGCGGCTGGTGCTGATGGGTTGATGAAAGCGAAAACATTGAAAGCGCTCATTGAGCGCTTTTTTTGTGCCTGCCTGATGAGCATGCCCGGCTGACGCTTACGCCGTACCGTCGACGCTGCACGGCCTTGTAGTCAGCCTCTTCGCGAGCAAGCTCGCGCCCACAAAAGAGCGCTCTATCAGCACCCTTATCCCAGCTGCCGAGGAATCCGGTAGAGATACAGCAACACCACACTGGCAAACGCCAGCAGGCAAACGGGGAAGGGATGCAGGCCGAAGAGTACGGCGATCGCGGCGATCCAGGCTGGCAGCCCGGCGTACAGGAAGGCCAGACGCCGGACCGCAGCAAGGTGCAGCCAGGCGGCAGGTTCCTGTGGGGTATCGAGTGCGGCCTGTGTCGTGATCAAGGCGCGCTTGTAAGCCCCGAACGGTTTAAGACTGACGAACATTGAGCCCACACCAGCAATGAACAGCGGCATGGCGAGCACAGCCATCATCGGTTCGTTACTGCCAAAGAACAGACAGACGACCAGCAAAGGCGCAACGGTGAGGCCCAACTGGCGCCACCAGGCCATTTCCAGTCGCTGGCGAACCTGACTGCGGGTCAAGCGGGCCCAACCTCACTCTGGTGCTCGTTGCCCATCATATGACCGAGCTTGCCGGCCTTGGTGGCCAGGTACAGCTTGTTATGCGGGTTCTGTCCGGTGTGCAGGGGCACACGCTCAGCAACCTTGATGCCCATCTCGGTCAAGGCTTTGACCTTGCGCGGGTTATTGGTCATCAGACGCAGCGACTCGATACCCAGATGTTGAAGCATGGGCAGGCAAATCGCGTAATCACGCTGATCGGCTGCAAACCCCAGACGCTCGTTGGCTTCGACTGTGTCGGCACCGCCATCCTGCAGTTCATAGGCGCGGATCTTGTTCATCAAACCGATCCCTCTGCCTTCCTGACGCAGGTACAACAATACGCCTCGGCCTTCGGTGGCGATGGCGCGCAAGGCGGCTTCGAGCTGAGACCCACAATCGCAACGCTGACTGAACAAGGCATCGCCGGTCAGGCATTCGGAATGAACACGACCCAACACAGGGGCGCCATCTGCCACATCGCCCAGACTCAGGACAACGTGTTCACGCCCGGTTGCCGACTCGATAAAGCCGTGCATGGCAAATTCTGCAAAAGGGGTGGGCAGTTTGGAAGCGGCGACAAATACGACGGGCACCGTGTGCTCCTAATCAGTATGAAGACTGGAAATTCGCAAGACTTGCATTGTAACAGCAGGTTCCTGCAGACGCTTAGGCTGAATTCTCGGGCATTCAGATCGTAAAGTTCGATCGATAGAACGCGTTCATAAGGTGATCAGTCCAACATTCACGACGTACCACGAAAATGCTGATAGCCACGAATACAGGGTGTCACGTCCTGTCCATCGGCATCGATCAGCGCCACACCCTGCCCCGCAATCACCCGGCCGATGACATGCACAGGCCAGCCGGCATCGAGCAGCCCTGCCAGATACTCGGCGGGCAGCGTGAACGCAAGAACATAGTCGTCGCCTCCACTGAGGGCCGCTTGCCTGGCGTTCTGCACATCGAAAAACCCGAGCAGTTGCGCCGACATCGGCAGCGCGTCACGCTCGATCAGCAGACGCACACCCGACGCGCGGGCGATATGCCCACAGTCGGCAAGCAGGCCATCGGAGATATCCAGCGCAGACGTCGCCTTGCCACGCAGAGCCTGCCCGAACGCCAGTTGTGGCTGAGGCGACCAGTAACGCGCCAGCAAGGGCTCGGCCACGTGGGGCTCGGCACTGCGCTCGCCCAAGACCAGCGGCAAGGCTGCAGCCGCGTCACCCAGCGCGCCACCCACACACAGCAGGTCGCCTTCGCGAGCGCCGCTGCGCGTCAGCGCAAGCCCGGCAGGCACACCGCCAAACACCGTCAGGGTGAGACTCAAGGGCCCACGGGTGGTGTCGCCGCCGATCAGGCGCAGCGAACAGCTCTGCGCCATCTGACTCAAGCCACGGGCGAACGCTTCAAGCCAGTCGGCCTCGACGTCCGGCAGGGTCAGCGCAAGGGTAAACCCGACAGGACGCGCGCCCATGGCCGCCAGATCACTGGCAGACACCGCCAGTGCACGCTGGCCCAGCAGAAAAGGATCGCAGACGTCGGGGAAATGCACCCCGGCAACCAGGGTGTCGGTGGAGATCGCCATCTGCTCGCCGGGCGGCAACGCCAGCAGCGCGCAGTCGTCGCCGATGCCCAGCGCCACTTCTTCGCTCGCATGCGCACAGGGCGCAGCGGCGAAGTAATGACGGATCAGCTCGAACTCTCCCATGAAGATCAGGCGCTGATCAGCGCTTGTGAGCCTTCACTTCGACTTCACGCAGGCGCGGAGCCAGCTTGTCCAGCACACCGTTGACGAACTTGTGGCCGTCAGTGGAGCCGTAGACCTTGGCCAGTTCGATGCCTTCGTTGATCACGACGCGATAAGGCACGTCGATACGCTTGAGCAGTTCGAAGGTGGACAGACGCAACACCGCCAGCTCGACCGGATCGAGTTCTTCGATGGTCAGGTCCAGGCAAGGCGAAAGCGCCGTGTCGATTTCGGTCTTGTTGGTGGCGACACCGTGCAGCAGCTCACGGAAATACGCGCCGTCAACGTTGCTGAAATCGTTGTCGACACGGAACTGTGCCTCGATTTCGTTCAGCGAATGACCTGCCATGTGCCACTGATACAGGGCCTGGGTCGCCATCTGGCGCGCTTCACGACGCTTGGCGCTCTTGCCTTTGGCAGCCTCGGGCGACTTGGCATCGCGCGGGTTGAACTGATCGGTATCGTCGGAAATCACTTGGCCTCCAGCTGCGACAGCAGACTGACCATTTCGATGGCGGACAAGGCAGCTTCAGCGCCCTTGTTACCGGCCTTGGTGCCGGAGCGCTCGATGGCTTGCTCGATCGAATCAACGGTCAGCACGCCGAAGGCGACCGGAACACCGAATTCCATGGAAACCTGCGACAGGCCTTTGACGCACTCACCGGCTACGTATTCAAAGTGCGGGGTGCCACCACGGATCACTGCGCCCAGCGCGACAATGGCTGCGAACTCGCTACGCTGCGCAACTTTCTGCACAACCAGCGGAATCTCGAACGCACCCGGCGCACGGATGATGGTGATGTCGCTTTCGCTCACGCCATGGCGTACCAGCGCATCAACGGCACCGCTCACCAGGCTTTCCACGACGAAGCTGTTGAAACGGCCAACCACCAAGGCATAGCGGCCTTGGGGGGCGATGAAGGTACCTTCGATGGTCTTCAAGGTCATTCGGTGAGTCTCGTATTAAAGAGCAAGCCCGCCTTGGGGCGGACTTTGGAGGATTTTAGGCCACGAATCGCAACTGTCAGGCCGATGGACGCAAAAAACACTCTTTTGCGTGCATCGACCTGCCGGTATTTATTCGGAGGGCACGTATTCTACAACTTCCAGATCGAAACCGGATATCGCATTGAACTTCATTGGCGAACTCATCAGGCGCATTTTGCGTACGCCCAGGTCGCGAAGGATCTGCGAACCCGCGCCGACGGTGCTGTAAGTGGTCGGCGTCTTGATCGGTTGTTGCCCCGCCCTTTCGCGAATATGGGCCAGCACCACGTCGCCATCCAGCGGATGACCCAGCAGCAGAACCACACCGCTGCCTGCTTTGGAGACCGCACTCATGGCGGCTCTCAGGCTCCAGCGGCCTGGCTGCTTGACCATCAGCAGGTCGCGCAGCGGGTCCATGTTGTGAACACGCACGAGGGTCGGTTCTTCAGCGCAGATGTTGCCCAGCGTCAGCGCCAGGTGAACGTCACCTTCAACCGAGTCGCGGTAGGTCACCAGGTTGAAATGCCCCAGCTCGCTGTCCATTGGCTGCTCGGCAATCCGCTGAACGGTACGTTCGTGGATCATCCGATAGTGAATCAGGTCAGCGATGGTGCCGATCTTGATGTCGTGCTCAAGGGCAAACGCTTCAAGTTCTGCACGACGCGACATGGTGCCGTCGTCGTTCATCACTTCGCAGATCAGGCCTGAGGGCTCGAAACCGGCCATGCGCGCCAGGTCGCAAGCTGCTTCGGTATGACCGGCGCGGGCGAGCGTGCCGCCTGCCTGAGCCATCAGCGGGAAAATGTGCCCTGGGCTGACGATGTCGTCTGCCTTGGCATCCTTGGCTGCAGCGGCCTGCACGGTACGCGCGCGGTCTGCGGCCGAGATGCCGGTGGTCACGCCCTCGGCGGCTTCGATGGAGACGGTGAACTTGGTGCCGAAGCCGGAGCCGTTACGCTGCGCCATCAGCGGCAGCTTCAGGGTTTCGCAGCGCTCGCGGGTCATCGGCATGCAGATCAGGCCACGCGCGAAGCGCGCCATGAAATTGATGTGCTCAGCCTTCACGCACTCGGCGGCCATGATCAGGTCGCCTTCGTTCTCGCGGTCTTCGTCATCCATCAGGATGACCATCTTGCCCTGGCGAATGTCTTCTACCAGTTCTTCGATACTGTTGAGCGCCACGCGGCACCCCCTTCAATCAATTCAGGATTTGAGGTAGCCGTTCTCGGCCAGAAAGCTTTCAGTCAGGGTGCCGTGACCGGGTTCTGCGGCCTTGTCGCCCAGCAGCAGACGCTCCATATAACGCGCCAGCAGGTCGACTTCCAGGTTGACCTTACGGCCCGGGCGGTAGTCGGACATGATGGTTTCGCTCAGCGTGTGCGGAACGATGGTCAGTTCGAATTCGGCTCCGTTGATAGAGTTGACGGTCAGGCTGGTGCCGTCGACCGTGATCGAACCCTTGTGAGCGATGTACTTGGCCAGTTCACGGGGCGCACGGACCCTGAACTGAATGGCACGGGCGTTATCTTCACGCGAAACAATCTCGCCTACGCCGTCAACGTGACCGCTGACCAGATGACCACCCAGACGAGTAGTCGGCGTGAGGGCCTTTTCCAGATTCACGCGGCTGCCAGCCTTGAGGTCGACGAACGCGGTAACGGTCAGGGTTTCGCGACTGACGTCGGCCCAGAAACCGTCGCCGGGCAGTTCGACGGCCGTCAGGCACACGCCGTTGACCGCGATGCTGTCGCCCAAATGGACGTCGCTCAGGTCGAGCTTGCCGGTTTCCACATAAACGCGGACATCGCCGCCTTTAGGGGTCAGGGCGCGGATGCTGCCGATGGATGCGATGATGCCGGTAAACATGGGTCCTCCGGAAAACTAAGGCTTCGCACGGGGCGAAAGTCGGGAATTATACGCCGGGTACGGGAACAGGGAGAGCAATGACTCGCCAGTCATTGCCGACGGCACGCATTTCTAAGATGTTCAGCTCCAGCGCTTCGCTCATCTGCGCCAACGGCAGGTCGAGCAGAGGTCGAGCCGAAGAACCCAGAAATTTGCCAGCGATGAAAATCTGGAACTCGTCGACCAGCCCCAGACGCGTGAAAGCACCCGCCAGACGCGGACCGGCTTCGACCAGCACCTCGTTGACGCCGCGAGCGCCCAGTTCGGTGAGCAACTTGCGCAGGTCCACGTGTCCGGCGCTGTCAGCCAAAGCGACAATTTCATGGCCTTCATCGTGATAGCGGCCACGGGCCGATGCAGCGGCGCAGGTGGCAACCAGCGCATTACCCGCTTGAAAGAATGGCGCGTCCAGCGGCACGCGCAGGCGTCCATCGATCAATACGCGCAGCGGCGCGCGCGCAGCGGCCAGTGCACTCAGTTCGGCGTTCAGGCCCAGTTCGTCCGGGCGAACGGTCAGGCGTGCCTTGTCGGCCAGTACCGTATCCGCACCCGTCAGCACCACACTCGATTGCGCCCGCAGACGCTGGACCGCAGAGCGCGCCTCAGGCCCGGTGATCCACTGGCTTTCACCGCTGGCCATGGCCGTACGACCGTCCAGACTCATGGCCAGCTTGACCCGCACGTAAGGCAGCCCGGTTTCCATGCGCTTGATGAAGCCCTTGTTCAGCGCTCGCGCTTCGGACTCCAGCACGCCGCACTGCACGGCAATGCCTGCCGTCATCAAGCGCAGCAGACCACGACCGGCGACTTCAGGGTTAGGGTCCTGCATGGACGCGACCACCCGCGTGACGCCGGCATTGACCAGCGCATCCGCGCAGGGCGGCGTTCGACCATGGTGGCTGCAAGGCTCAAGGGTGACGTAAGCGGTCGCGCCCCTGGCCTGCTCGCCCGCCTGACGCAAGGCATGGACTTCGGCGTGGGGCTCACCCGCTCGGGCGTGCCAGCCTTCGCCGACGATCTGCCCTTCCCGCACGATCACGCAACCGACACGAGGGTTGGGGTGCGTGGAATACAGCCCTTTGCGCGCCAGCTCCAGCGCCCGCGCCATGTAATGAACGTCCAGAGCAGCCTGTTCAGTCAGCAATGCACTCATTCCTTGCCTGGCTCACGGGCCAGACGGTCAATTTCTTCGCGGAATTCGTTGAGGTCCTGAAAGCGCCGGTACACCGAGGCAAACCGGATGTAAGCCACTTCGTCGAGCTTTTGCAGTTCGGTCATGACCAGTTCGCCGACAACGAGGGATTTGACTTCACGCTCGCCCGTGGCCCGCAGCCTGTGCTTGATATGCGCCAGCGCAGCTTCCAGACGTTCGACACTCACCGGGCGTTTTTCAAGGGCGCGCTGCATGCCGGCGCGCAGCTTCTCTTCATCGAAGGGCTGACGGCTGCCGTCAGTCTTGATCAAGCGCGGCAGAACCAGCTCGGCGGTTTCGAACGTGGTGAAGCGCTCGCCGCAAGCCAGGCATTCGCGGCGACGACGTACTTGCTCGCCTTCGGCAACCAGGCGGGAATCGATGACTTTGGTGTCATTGGCACCGCAGAAGGGACAGTGCATGGTGGCAGGCAACAAAAAAATGAGGAGCGCCATGGTAGCGCATCCCGCTGGCAAGACAAGGCTTGGGGTTTACGGTATATAGACGCGCAGCAACGTGATGTGAAATTGCCCGAGCTCGGTAATACTGCATCGATACAGGGCGTGGTACCGCCTTTGATTTTTGTCTTGTGGAGCTCTTGATGACGCTACGCCCTCTTTTCTTACTCGGTCTTTTCGGTTTACTGGCCGCTTGCAGCAGCAACGACGCCCCTGAACCGGTCCCGGCCAAACCCGTCGCCCCGGCGATCAAGGTTCCTGCCGGCCCCGGTCCGCTGTTGCCTTATCAACGTGAACTCAGCGGTCAACTGCTGGGCGTACCGGCGGGTGCCGAGGTCGAACTGGCGATGCTGGTGGTGGATGAACGCAACCGGCCGCAAAAACTGCTGACCAGCACCAAGCTGCAAGGCAACGGGCAGTCGCTGCCCTTCCAACTGCGCTTCAACCCGGAAGCCTTTCCGGTGGATGGACGCGTCGAGCTGCGCGGCCGCGCCAGCAAGTCAGGCCAGTTGATCCTGCATCTGCCGTCGATGCGCATCCAGCAGGCCAGCACGCAGGCGTTGGGACAGCTGCAGTTCGTCACGGCGCCATGATCGTCCCGCAACACCTTCAGCAGGCGCTGAGCGAGCTGCTCGGCGATGCCCGACTGGTCGCCACAGCGCTGCCGCAAACATCGCTGACGCTGTGGCTGATCGGTGCCGACAACATGGACCGCGCCTTCAGCTCCGAGGAAACACGCCGCATTCTGGAGGAGCCGCCTTACTGGGGTTTTTGCTGGGCAAGTGGCCTGGCACTGGCGCGGTTTCTGGCTGAACAGCCGCACTGGGTGAAAGACAAACGGGTGCTGGATTTCGGTGCAGGCTCTGGCGTCGCGGGGATTGCTGCCGCTCGGGCGGGAGCGCTTGAAGTGGTCGCCTGTGACCTTGACCCCTTGGCCCTCGCTGCGTGCAAGGCCAACGCCGACCTTAACGGTGTGCAATTGAGTTACTCGACGGACTTCTTCGCCGAGGCCGATCGCTTCGACCTGATTCTGGTCGCTGACGTGCTCTATGACCGCGCCAACCTGCCACTGCTTGATCACTTCCTGAGCCGGGGTCGCGAGGCGCTGGTGGCCGACTCAAGGGTTCGGGATTTTCAGCATCCGGCTTACCAACGCCTTGGAATGCTGCACGCGCTGACCCTGCCCGATCTGGCCGAGCCGCACGAGTTTCGGGATGTGAGCCTGTATCACGCCGTACGCGCGTAATCGGCATTTCGCGGCCACGTGAGCGTTCGCTGAACACCCGCCATCCGAGTTAGAAATGAGCCGGTCGAATGACCCCGGACACTTCAATCGATGAAACGACATGTACTGGCCCTTTCGCGAGCAAGCTCGCTCCCACGAAAGCGCGTGTAGTCACTAAGTTGCGTCGTGTTCGACAGGAGCTCCAGCGCCGTTTTCGACGCCGCGCTGTCGCGCAGCAAACACCGGACCTGGTGGGAGCGGACTTGTCCGCGAATACGGTGTTTCAGTTGTTGAATATTTGTCGGATGCACCTACCTCTCGCGGACAAATGGGACGCCACCCGGTCCGCTCCACGTGTCGCCGACAAGCCACAGCCCGCAGTTTGAACAGGCGCTCGGCCAGCCTGATCGAGTGATCACTCACACCGCTCGCCGAGACATCGCTTTCAGCATTGCCCGACGGGCTTTATAGTTGGCGGCATTCAGATTCTCCGAGACGCGCAATGAGCCAGGACACTGCTTACATCTTTGATGCAACCACGGCGACGTTCGATCAGTTGGTGATCGACAAGTCATTCGATCAACCCGTGCTGGTAGATTTCTGGGCCGAGTGGTGTGCGCCCTGCAAGGTGCTGATGCCGCTGCTGCAACAGATCACCGAGAGCTATCAGGGCGAATTGCTGCTCGCCAAGGTCAATTGCGACATCGAGCAGGACATCGTTGCCCGCTTTGGTATTCGCAGCCTGCCCACCGTGGTGCTGTTCAAGGATGGCCAGCCGGTGGACGGTTTTGCCGGAGCACAGCCGGAATCGGAAATCCGCAAGATTCTCGAACAACACGTGGTCATGCCACCACCGCCTGCTGCCGACCCGCTCAAGCAGGCGCAAGAGCTGTTCGCCGAAAGCCGCTTTGCCGACGCTGAAGCCCTGCTCAAGGTAGTACTGGGTGAGGACAACACCAACGCTGCGGCGCTGATTCTGTACGCGCGCTGCCTGGCAGAACGTGGTGAGCTGAGCGAAGCGCGTCAGGTGCTGGATGCCGTCAAGAGCGATGCCCACAAGGCCGAGCTGGCGGGCGCGAAGGCGCAACTGACCTTTCTCGCCGAAGCCGCCACCCTGCCGGATGCCGCCGAGCTGAAAAGCCGTCTGGCGCAAAATCCGCAGGATGACGAAGCGTCCCATCAACTGGCGATCCAGCAGTTGTCCCGTCAGCAGTACGAAGCCGCGCTGGACGGCCTGCTCAAGCTGTTTATCCGCAATCGCAACTACGCCGAAGGCCTGCCGCACAAGACATTGCTGCAGGTATTCGACCTGCTGGGCAACGACCATCCGCTGGTGACGATGTACCGTCGCAAGTTGTTCGCCGCGCTGTACTAAGCCGGTCTGCCGGGTCTGGCGTCCTGAAGAGGCCAGACCCGGTCAGCACGACATCACGTCCACATCACGGCACTGCAACCCAGCTATACAGCGGCGCATCTGTCCCGCTCTCGACCTTCACGTTCGCGCAATGACGCAAGCGCACCAGCAAGCGTTTACCTGCTGCCGTGCTGCCCGCCACGCCCTCCAGTTGCGCCAGCAAATCCGGCCCGCTCATCTGCCCGGCCTTTTGCAACAGTTCCTGCGCCACTTGCCAGGCCTTGTCGTCCTGATTGGCTGGCCTGCTCTCGACAATCGCCGCAGCCGCTTCTGGCACCGACGCCTTCAACTGCGCGCCCAATTGAGCCCAATCGCCTTCGTCCAGCTCCAGCGTCAAATCCACCGGCCACTGGCCCACGGTTCCACGAATACGCAACATGACATGCACCTGATGATATTCAGACGCACATGCTCCCACAGGCGAGCGCGCATTCCCACGCTCAGTCACTCAGCCAGCGGCTCGTCAGCGATTCATCGCCCGTCATGAAGCTGGCGAAGGCCCTGATGTCGTAGAAATTTTCCCAGTGCTCGACAATCTTGCCATCGCGAAATCGCCACAGTCCGCAGAATGGCATGGCGATTTTCTGGCGATCGCAGGTGGCGCGCATGCAGCCGATGACCGCGCCGAAATAATCGTCAGCCACAATCTCATGGACCTCCATGGAAAGGGTTTGCCGCGTGTGCTCGATCAGGTCCAGCTCATGGTTGTGCACCGAGCGCCTGCCAATGATCATGGACAACCCGCCTCGGGCACCCCGATCGGCCTTGTGAAGCACGATATCGTTGTCAGCGAACTCGGCGATGCGCGCCAGATCCTTGTAGACCGCACGCAGGGTTTCGACGTTGGGATGGAGCTTTCTCATGAGGTGTCTTCCTTGAGGCGATGCCGATCCTTGAGGGTATGACAGGCACTGACGACGCATCCGGCGTCAATTCAGCGGCTACCTCACTGAGGGTAGGACCTAAAGACCCGGTCCATGAGAACGGTTCGGCATAATCATGCGTCGGACTATTCCTATTCCCTGACAGCCAGCACGTGTATTAAGGAAAAAAACCTTACTCTGCCAACAACTTGTTATAAGATTACATAACGCTTTTCTCAGAATGTCACTCCGGAGTTCGTTATGCGCCGTCTGCTACTCGCCCTGCCCTTCGCCCTGCTGCCACTGGCTGTCGCCTATGCCGCCGAAGAACACGACCATGACCATGATCATGGCGCGGAACATGGCAGCCTCGGCGCGCATGAACACGGTGTCGGGCGTCTGGACGTGGTACTGGAAGGCAAGACGCTGGAACTGGAGTTCGACAGCCCGGCCATGAACATCGTGGGTTTTGAGCATGAGGCGAAGTCCGCTGAAGACAAGGCCAAGGTGGCCAAGGCGCGTGAGTTGTTGCTAAAGCCCAATGCACTGTTCAGCATTGCCGATGCCGCCAATTGCTCGGCCACTTCGGTGAAGCTGGAAAGCCCGCTGTTTGGCGACAAGGATGACGATCACGAAGCGCACGCCAAAGACGGCGACGCGGATCATCACGAGCACAGCGAAATTCACGGCAGTTACAAGTTCGTGTGCGACGCGCCGGCCATCCTGAAGAAGCTCGATCTGTCGCAGATTTTCAAAACGTTCCCCGACACCAAAAAGCTTCAGGTACAACTGATTTCGCCCAGTGGCCAGTCTGGCGCAGAAGTGATTGCAGCGAACCCTACGCTGAAGTTCTGATGTTCCCTCGCGGGACAATGACCGGGCCTGGCCCGGTCTTTTACTTTTCAACCAAGCGTGAGCCAGACCATGCCCCAAGCACTGATCGAGCTGTCCGACCTGAGCTTCAACTGGCCGGGTCAGCCGCAGCTTCTGGATATCCCGGCATTTCGCCTGGACACCGGCGAAACCCTGTTTCTTAAAGGCCCGAGTGGCAGCGGCAAGACCACCCTGCTGGGGCTGCTGGGCGGCGTACAGAAACCCACCAGCGGCAGCATTCGCCTGCTGGGCCAGGAGTTATCGAGCCTGTCGGCGGCGGCGCGTGATCGCTTCCGCGTCGATCACACCGGCTACATCTTCCAGCAGTTCAACTTGCTGCCGTTTCTCTCGGTACGCGAGAACATCGAACTGCCCTGCCACTTTTCCAACGTCCGTGCAGCACGTGCGAAACAGCGTCACGGCAGCGTTGAAAAAGCGACCGTCACCCTGCTCACTCATCTGGGCCTGAAAGACCCCGCCATGCTGACCCGCCGCGCAGACTCGCTGTCCATCGGCCAACAGCAACGTGTGGCGGCGGCACGTGCGTTGATCGGCCAACCGGAACTGGTGATCGCCGACGAGCCGACCTCGGCACTGGACGCCGACTCACGTGAGGCGTTCATTCGCCTGCTGTTTGCCGAATGCCGCGAAGCCGGTGCCAGCCTGTTGTTCGTCAGTCATGATCAAAGCCTGGCCCCGCTGTTCGATCGCAACCTGTCACTCGGCGACCTTAATCGCGCCGCTGTCGCCGTGGAGATTTGAGATGTATTTGTTTCGTCTGGCCATGGCCAGCCTGGCCAACCGCCGCTTCACCGCATTTCTCACCGCCTTCGCCATCGCCTTGTCGGTCTGTCTGCTGCTGGCCGTGGAGCGAGTACGCACCGAGGCGCGCGCCAGTTTCGCCAGCACCATCAGCGGCACGGACCTGATCGTCGGCGCACGCTCCGGCTCGATCAACCTGCTGCTGTACTCGGTGTTTCGCATCGGCAACGCCACCAATAACATCCGCTGGGACAGCTTCGAGCACTTCGCCCAAAGCAAACAGGTGAAGTGGGCCATTCCGATCTCACTGGGCGACTCGCACCGTGGCTACCGGGTAATGGGCACCAACGCTTCGTATTTCGAGCATTATCAGTTTGGTCGTCAGCAGCATCTGGAGCTGGCCGAAGGACGTGAATTCAAGACCGACCCCTTCGAGGTGGTGCTGGGCTCGGAGGTCGCCAAGGCGCTGCATTACAAGCTCGGTGACAAGCTGGTGCTGGCTCATGGCGTAGCGGCGATCAGCCTGGTCAAGCATGACGACAAGCCATTCACCGTGGTCGGCATCATCAAGCCCACGGGCACACCCGTGGACCGCACGCTGCACATCAGCCTGGGCGGTATGGAAGCCATTCACATCGACTGGCACAACGGCGCGCCCGCACGCGGCAACGAACGAATCTCCGCCGATCAGGCCCGCAACATGGACCTGACGCCGACCGCGATCACGGCGTTCATGCTCGGCCTGAACAGCAAGATCTCGACGTTCAGCCTGCAGCGCGAGATCAACGAATACCGTGGCGAGCCGATGCTGGCGATTCTTCCCGGCGTGGCCTTGCAAGAGCTGTGGAGTCTGATGGGTACGGCTGAAAAAGCCCTGTTCGTGATTTCACTGTTTGTGGTGCTGACCGGTCTGATCGGTATGTTGACGGCGATTCTGACCAGCCTCAACGAGCGCCGTCGCGAGATGGCCATCCTGCGTTCGGTGGGCGCCAGGCCGTGGCACATCGCGAGCCTGTTGATTCTGGAGGCCTTCGCGCTGGCGCTGGCAGGTGTGGTCAGTGGCCTTGCACTGCTCTATATCGGTATCTTTGTGTCTCAGGATTACGTAATAAATAATTACGGTTTGTACCTCTCGCCTATGCCACCTGGCCAATATGAATGGACATTGCTGGCTGGCATCCTCGCTTGCGCGCTGTTGATGGGAACCGTGCCAGCCTGGCGAGCCTACAGGCAGTCACTGGCAGATGGTCTGTCGATTCGTTTATGAGGACCTTCATGATGCGGCGCATGCTACTCACTCTGCTGCTCTCGGTTTCCACCTCGTTGTGGGCCGCCGAGCCGCGTGTACTGACCTGGGCCGAGATGATTCCGCCTGATGCACCTGTCGTGAAGCCGGTGACCACACCGATGCACGACCTGTCGAAAATGTCCGATGCACTGGCCATGGAGCAAGCACCCGCGGCCGGCCAGCTGGCGCCACACGCGCCGGTGGTCAAGGCACTGGATGGCAAGCAGGTGCGTTTGCCGGGCTATATCGTGCCACTGGAGGTCAGTGAGGAAGGCAGAGTGACGGAGTTTTTGCTGGTGCCGTATTTCGGCGCCTGCATCCATGTGCCGCCGCCGCCAGCGAACCAGATCGTGCATGTCACGAGTGAGCTGGGCGTGAAGGTCGATGAGCTGTATCAGCCGTACTGGATCGAAGGACCGATGCAGGCCAAATCGTCTACGAGCGAGCTGGCAGAAGCGGGTTATCAGATGCAGGCAGACAAGATTCTTGTCTACGAGTTGCCGGATACGTGAAGAGAATGGGGTTCCCAGCGATTTCATTGAGCTGAGTCAAAGTCGCCGCTCGACAGCGCTTTAACATTCCGCCCATAAATTTTGACTGATTTCCTGGAGCCCCAATGAACAAGCTTTTGCTTCGCGCGTCTCTCGTCGCGCTCGCCGTCGCAGCCCCCGTTGCAGCCCACGCTTACGAGCCTGGCGACATCATCGTTCGCGCAGGTGCCGCCCATGTTCAACCTGACGAGAACAGTGGCGAGATCAGACTCGACGGCTCCAGAGTGTCAGGCACCAAAGCCACGGTCGACGGCAATACCCAACTGGGGCTGACCTTCGCCTACATGCTGACCTCGCACGTCGGTATCGAGTTGCTGGCGGCCACCCCGTTCAGCCACACCGTTGCCGTGAAGGGCCTGGGCCCGGGCCTTGACGGCAAGCTGGCAGATATCAAACACCTGCCGCCGACCCTGTCGTTGCAGTACTACCCGATGGAGCCGTCGTCCAGATTCCAGCCTTATGCCGGCGTGGGCATCAACTACACCATGTTCTTCGACGAAGACCTGACAGGTGATCGCAAGAACCAGGGCTTCAGCAACCTCAAGCTCAAGAACTCGGTCGGTCTGGCCGCACAGTTGGGCATGGACTACATGATCACCGACAACGTGCTGGTCAATGCCTCGGTCTGGTACGTCGACATCGACACCAAAGCCACCGTAGACGGCCCATCGGCGCTAGCGGTAGGCCAGACCAAAGTGGATGTGGACATCGATCCGTGGGTCTACATGGTCGGCGTGGGTTACAAGTTCTGACCTGCTGAACGTTGAGCGTCTAAAACATAAAGGCGCCCGGATGGGTGCCTTTGCTTTTATGGGCGTTCAAGTGCCTTGAACGTGCCACCGTCTATGTGAACGGTCGAGAATAACCGTGGGCCGTTACTTCCTCTTGGAAACTCCAATTCGTAATGGGCCCAGAGAAACTGGTCCGGCGTCGGCAAAACAGTGTTGTCCCTAGCGTCTATAGAGCTGCCGACACGCGCTATGAGCAAGCCAAGCGTCGCAATCGGACCTGGATACATTTGCAGGTATTGCAAAAAGGCTAGCCCGGTCGCCTTTCTGTAATGAACGGTCTCGGGACCTAACAGGATCGTCAAGAATCCTGCCCCAAACAGGGCAAAACCGCAAATACTCACGAATCCGAGCGGGAATGAGCCTGCGTCGTTTCGAGCACTCCTTGCAGCATCCAGATATTCCGAATATCGGTCCATGAAATCATCGACGACGAACTCGCCAGGCACTTCGCGCACTACAATTTTGGGGCGCTTATCAACACCGTTTTCGTCCTGCATGCCGTACGTCCGCTGTAAAAGGGCGACGGATAGTAGGAGTCGTTAGGCGGGTTGAAAAGATCGGAAATCCCGACTACAAAAAACAAAGAATTGGGCTACAAACGCTGAAGATAAAACCTGGGCATGTTTGTGCTTGAGCCTACGGTATGGCCTTCAAGAGCACGCTCGCTCTTATCGAATAACCCGTCACACACTGAAGAAAAGCTATTTTCCTGTGAGAGGCTCCACCCCGTCTTCGGCATAGCGCTGTCGCGCATCAAACACTGGACTGTGGGAGGCGGCTTGCCGGCGATGCAGTCGACGCGGTATATCAGGAGAACCACCTAATCGTTCATCGCGGGCAAGCCCCCTCCCACAACCGCGTGTCTCGCACTGGCTTTGTATCTGCCAGGCAAGACTTGTGTACGGCGATCGGTGCTAACCGGGAGGCGCGATTGATTCTGGATCAGCGCGCCATCAACAACGCCAGGCCAGTGTTCAACGGTGTGGGCGTATCGATTTTGAAGTGCTCAAGCAATCGCTGATTGCTGGCCCGCGAGTGCTTGATATCACCCGAGCGGGGAGCCTGGTAGCTGACGTGAGGCTGCTTGCCGGTCACCTGCGCCAGCGCCGCCAGCAGCTCATTGAGCGAGGTGGTCTGGTTCAGACCGACGTTGACGGCACCTTCAATGGCGCTGTCCAGTTCCAGCCCTTGCAATAGCAGCTTGATCAGATCGCCGATGTAGAAGAAATCCCGAGTCTGTTCACCGTCGCCAAACACCACAATCGGCAAACCGTTTTCGATGCGCTGGGCGAAGATGCTGATCACGCCCGAATACGGCGAAGACGGATCCTGCCGTGGGCCGAAAATGTTGAAGAAGCGAAAGATCACCGGCTCCAGGCCGTGCTGACGACGGTAGAAGTCCAGGTAGAACTCGCTGGCCAGTTTGTCCGACGCATAGGGTGTCAAGGGCGCTTTCGGCGTGTCCTCGGTAATGGCTTCGCCTTCGCCGTTGTTGCCGTAAACGGCTGCGCTGGAGGCGAATATCACACGCTTCACGCCCGCTTCGCGCATGGCTTCGCAAACGTTAAGAGTACCTATGAAGTTGCTTTGATGGGTACGCACCGGATCGTCCACCGAAGCCTGTACCGAGGCGACCGCAGCCAGATGCACGACTGCCTGACAGCCTTGCGCCGCACGCTTGACCAGTGCGGCATCGGCGACATCACCGACGATCAGTTCGACACTCGGGTTATCCAGCGGCAGGTTGCTGCGCTTGCCCGCCGACAGATCATCGAGGATGCGAACGGCATGCCCTCGAGCCAGCAAGGCGTCAGTCAGATGCGAGCCAATGAAGCCCGCACCGCCAGTGATCAGAACAGGAGCATCAGACATGTCGGTAATACCGGTCCAGCAGGCTCGGCAGACCTGCGCGCCAGGCGCGGGGCTTGATGCCGAACGTATGAAGAATTTTCTTGCAGGCCAGCACGGCATGCTGCGGCTCTTCGCCGGCATCGGGACGTGCAGCGTGTGCCTGAGCGGTCGGCGACTCGACGGCCAGCGGATGCAGCAAGCGTGCCTCGGTCAGCACAGCCTGCCCTAGCGCCAGCGGCGTCGTGGCTTCGTGACCGGCGTAGTGGTAGGTGCCCCACAGCGGCGCTTCGCAGTCGAGCTGCTTGAGCACTGAAATAAGCACCCGCGCCGCGTCATCGACCGGCGTCGGATTGCCGCGCCGATCATCGGCCAGCAGCAGTTCCTGGGGCTTTTCGGCATTCGACAGAAAACGGCCCAGCACGCCATCGGCGCTGTCATCGAGCAGCCAGCCGAAACGCACCAGCACGTGTTGCGGACAGGTCGCACGCACGCTCTGTTCAATGCGCCACAACGCCTGACCGCGCAGGCCGAGCGGCACCGGCTC
Source organism: Pseudomonas triticifolii (assembly GCF_014358015.1). Taxonomy (GTDB): domain Bacteria; phylum Pseudomonadota; class Gammaproteobacteria; order Pseudomonadales; family Pseudomonadaceae; genus Aquipseudomonas; species Aquipseudomonas triticifolii. The sequence goes on from NZ_JACONV010000020.1 coordinate 38,091, forward strand.
GTCCTTTTCGCTGTAGGCAGTGGCACGCGAGCCATCGAAGACTCGATAGCTGGAAGGCTGGAGCAGCGTGATGTTGTGGTGCTGACACAGTTCGGCCAGACGCTCGACAGAGCGTTCCTGGCGGGTCAGACGCGCTTCGCTTACTGTCTCCGCCTGAAACCAGTCGAAGTAGTAAGCAAGGTTGATCAAGGCATCGGGACGGGTGTCATCGAGCAGTTGCGTCAGGCTCGCCGCGTCCCAACCGTCTTGCGGTGGACGTGGCGCGAGGAAGCCAATGTCTTCTTCGGCACCCAGACGAATCAACGCCTGCCCGAGGGCATTCCCGCCGCCCAACAGCATAAGGCGCATTCGCATAGAGTCAGCAGGCTCGGTAAATCATCAAATGAACAAGTGAAAAACGCCTGCAAACATAACACGTTGGCTGCCAACCCCCAACAGTTGCGCAGCCTGGCGGGTTAATGACGCTTTATGTAGCAGCCGGACCGGGCGCGCCGTTGCCTTTGGGCAGGCCAAGCGGCGCAGTAGACGATGGCGCAGGCGGCCCTTCAGGCGTCACATCGGCCTGCGGCGCACTGATGCCAGGCCCCATGACCACTTGTGGATAAGTCTGGGCGAAGCGCACGCTCGGGTGTTTATCCACAAGGCGCTTGAGCCGCTCGTTGAAGGCGCGCCCTACCGCGTATTGCCCGCCGGAGGACGTGCGGAACTGCGCGGTGAGCACCACGCCGTTGAGGTCCATGCGGTCCACGCCAAACACTTCCAGCGGCCCTTGCAGGTTGTTCTTGAGCAGAACGTCTTCGGTGATCGACTGGCCGACTTCGCGAATCAGCGACAGTGCATCATCGATGTCCGAGTCATACGTGAACTGGACCGAGAAGAACGCATAGGCGAACTGGCGGGACTGGTTGGTGACTGCCTTGATCTGCCCGAACGGCACCGAGTGCACGAACCCCTTGCCGTCGCGCAGACGCACGGTACGAATCGTCAGGCTCTCGACCGTGCCGGAGTGCCCGGTGCTGAGTACCACCCAGTCGCCGATGGAAAAGGTGTCTTCCACGATGATGAACAAACCGGTAATCACGTCCTGAACCAACTGCTGCGAACCAAAGCCGATGGCCAGCCCGACCACCCCGGCACCGGCCAGCAAGGGTGCGACGTTGATGCCCAGGTTGGCCATGGTGGTGATCGCACAGATCACCACCAGCACGATCTTCACGGCGTTACGCACCAACGGCAGGATAGTCTTGACGCGCGTGCTGGGATGACGCCCGCTGCGATGATTGATCGGCGGCTTGAGGGCCTCTTGAATCGCCGTGTCCAGTACGACCCACAACAGCCAGGTCACCAGGAAAATCAGGCCGATGCTACTCAGCGATTCGCTGATGACCCGGCCCAGCGTGTTGCGCTGGGCGAATTCGAACATCGAGAAACCCCAGATCCGGCCCAACACCTCGATGAACGTGATCGCCAACGCGATGCGCAACACGGCATACAGCAGGCTCAACAGTCGCGCCTTGTAGATATGCCCGCCACGTCCAAGGGCTTCTGCCGGTTTGAACAGGTGCTGGAATACGGTGCTCAGAAAGACCGTGGCAATCAGCAGAATGGTGGTGAACAGCGCGCAACGCAGCGCTTCCTGACTGTCCTCTCCCGCGCCGATCAGATTGATCGCCGACACCAGAATCATCAGCAGAATCGGCAGATACCACAGGTTGGAAAAAATCTTCAGCGACTGTTGCAAAGCGGGACGCTGCAACCGGCTGCTCAATGACCGATTGCGGATCAGGTGCGCCACCGGGCGGCGTACCTTGACGATCAGCATGCAGAACACCACGGAGGCGAATAGCCCGGTAAACACAGCCACGCTGGTGGTCACGTTGCTGCCCAACTGGCGGGCAATCTGCGGGCTGGTCAGGGCGTCACTCAGTGCGGCCAGGAAGCCGACCACGAACAGCGGCCGCGGCGCATAGCGGCGAATCATACGCACGGCGGCGCGCTTGTGCCCGGAATTGAACATCACGATCACGCACAGCAACACCGATGTCGAGACGATGCCGCTGCTGGTGGCATAGGCAAAACACAACGCCAGCGCTCGTCCCACCGAGGACGGCATGAAGTGACTGACATACAGCGTTAAAGGTAGACAGATGATGGCCGGCAATGTGAAGGGCAGAACATATTTGAGCAGCGCCTGGCTGCGCTGACGAACGCTCATGAATGGCGTTCGACACAGTCGAACCGCGATAAAACGGCCAAGTGTGGTCAGGACCGCGAAGGCACCAATCCACACGAAGGACAGAATCAGGAAGTCGCCGGCCACGCTCCATGGCGAACGGGTCGTGCGTTTGTTGACCAGTTTTTCAAGTTCATCGGCGGCACGATCAGCACGTAGACGCCAGGCATCCAGCAGGTTCTCATCAAGATTCAGCTTTTCCTGCACGTCATCAATGCTGGTGCTGATCGCCCCGAGCAGCCCCCCCTGAACCAGAAGTTCGGCGGCGGGGTCAGCGGCTGCCGGATCCGCCTCGTCTGCCGGTTTGGCATCTGACTTGGCGTCGGCCTTGTCGGTTGACTTGGCATCAGGTTTGTCGGCCGCTTTGTTGTCAGGCTTTTCGACAGCCTTGTCGTCGGCAGGCACTGCGGCGCTCATGGGCAACGCAGGCACGTCCGCGGCGTGAACATGAAAACTGCCTGCGAATAACAGCAGACCCGCAAGGACCATAGATTTCAGCTGAGACGCCACGCAGTTTCTCCCTTCGATGAACAGGCAGAGGCTTTAGCCCCAAGGAACTGATTCCCGTTTGCGTGGCAAGTTCGGTTTCGACCGGGTAAATAGATGAGCCAATGTTTCAGATGGCCTTATGCCTCTTAATGGTGCCGCAATGAACGGCCCAGCACGAACGGGCCAGGACCGGTGAGTGCCAGCCCGGCAAACAGGATGATCAGCAGCCAGGCGAACTGCCCCTGCTCTACTGACCATTGCGGATGCACAAAGAGTACCGCGACTGCCAGCACGGCGAGGATCGGCAGGCACGCCAGCCGCGCCCAGACGCCGAGTATCAGCAGCACCGGGCAGATGACTTCGGCGAACACTGCCAGCCCCAGTGTCAGCGTGCCGCCCAGATTGAAGGGATCTTCGATGCGCTGCACTTCCACGCTCCAGTGCAGCAACTTTGGCAGCCCGTGAACATGCAGTAACAGCACTGACACACTGACGCGCATGAACAGCAGCCCCCAGGCCAGCAGGGCCTGGGCGTATTTCGGCGATGCGTCGGACTGAAGGTGCGATGCGTTCGGCAGCATGGTCTAGGATCTCTCGGGCAGGCTGGGCTTTGGCACGATTATGCGGCGAGTCGGTGGCCGGAAATTGTCTCGGTGTGCCGAGTTCGACAGCCGTCAGTTGGGCACATCCGCGCAATTACTGCGCACGGCTTGGGTCAATACTGCTGCAGTGCGCCAGCAAGGCTGCGCCTGTCCGATCAACTCGACTCGAGAGGAAACTGCATGAGCACTTTTACGACGAACGATGGTACCGAGATCTATTTCAAGGACTGGGGATCAGGCAAGCCGGTTCTCTTCAGCCATGGCTGGCCGCTGGACGCCGACATGTGGGAATACCAGATGGAGTACCTGAGCAGCCGCGGCTATCGCACCATCGCCTTCGACCGTCGCGGTTTCGGCCGTTCCGACCAACCCTGGACTGGCTACGATTACGACACTTTCGCCGATGACATCGCTGCGTTGATCGAACACCTGGACCTGCGCGACGTCACGCTGGTGGGATTCTCCATGGGCGGCGGCGACGTGACCCGCTACATCGGTCGCCACGGCACAGAGCGTGTTGCAAAGCTGGTGCTGTTGGGCGCGGTAACACCGTTTTTCATGAAGACCGATGACAACCCCCAGGGTGTGGACAAGTCCGTATTCGACGGCATCAAGGCGGGTCTTCTGAAAGACCGTGCGCAATTCATCGCCGACTTCGCGACGCCCTTCTATGGCATCAATAAGGGTCAGACGGTTTCCGAGGGCGTACTGACCCAGACGCTGAACATCGCGCTGCTGGCTTCGCTCAAGGGCACCCTGGACTGCGTGACGGCGTTTTCCGAAACCGACTTCCGTCCGGACATGGAGAAGATTGATGTGGCGACGCTGGTCATCCACGGCGATGCGGATCAGATCGTACCCTTCGAAGCGACCGGCAAGCTGGCTGCCGGGCTGATCAAAGGCGCCGAACTGAAGGTCTACACCGGCGCACCCCATGGCTTTGCCGTGACGCACGGGCAGCAACTCAATGAGGACCTGCTGGCGTTTCTGAACGATTGATAGTCATCGCCCCCTGACACTGCGCTGCCTACCATCAAGCAGAATGTAACTCACTGAAAAAAAGCAGCTTTTGTGGGAGGCGGCTTGCCGGCGATTCGCTTTCCCAGGCGACATTTCCATCAACTGAACGGACGCCATCGCTGGCGAGCCGCCTCCCGCAATCAGGTATTTACTGCGCGATACCGCTGTGTCAGAGACATAGCGGTATCTGTAGCGTCATCACCATAAAATTTGATCAGTCGGCCTGTACGGTCAGGTGTGCCGGTCGAGATGACTTCGCTCGGTTGCAGGCTCATGCAACGGCTCAGGTAGGCGATCAATTGCGGCACGTGCGGGTCGGCAATCTCGTCGCGGGTCATGAGCCATGGACCCGCGGGCCAAATATATCGAAGCCCTTGCCCTTGTCCCAGGTGCCGCCGCGCTCCAGCGGCCATTCACGCTCGGACACGTCGTTGATCACGCAGTAACCCGCCACATGCTCCATGGCATTGGCTTCGTCGATGTAGCGCCCGCCCTTCCCGATCACGACGCCCAGCTCCACTTCCCAGTCGGTCTTGACCGATCCACGTGGAATTTCGACGTTATCGTTCGGGCCGCAGATGGCGCTGGTCCATTTGTTGAAGATGATCGGCCGCCAGAGCGGCACATCGGCCAGCCCGTCGATCCTCAATATGTCACCGGAAGCGGCGATTGGTGGCGGTCTGGCCCTGCTTCGCACCAACGACCGGCTACGCATCGACCTCAACGCCCGCACGGTCAACCTGCTGGCGGACGAAAGCGAAATGGCTGAGCGCCGTCAGCAGTGGACACCTTCGATCCCCCCTTCGCAGACACCCTGGCAGGAAATCTATCGGCAACTGGTCGGGCAGTTATCCACAGGCGGCCGTCTGGAGCCGGCAACGCTGCACATGAAAGTCATCGCCAGAAGCGGCGCGCCACGGCATTCGCATTGATGGGTTGAGTCTGAGGTAGAAGCCGGCAAGTCTAGCGGCCGATGCAGTGAAAACCGTTGTTCACAACGTATTGATTTCAGCCCGAATCGCCGAAGGCGCAACCGGCGGCGCACCACAGGGCTGCAAATCCACATAAGAAATACGCCCCACATGCCACAGGAGACAGGCGGGCATAAAAAAAGCGAAGCCTGGTAAGGGCTTCGCTTTGGGTGTTGCGGTTCTGAAAAGGGTGCAATCAGAACGGAATATCATCATCAAAACTGTCGAAATCAGCAGCTGGCTGCGGCGCTTGCTGCTGTGGCGCAGGGCGGGATTCGCGTTGCTGAGGTGGTTGCTGATTGTAGTTCTGCTGTGGCGGAGCCGACTGCTGAGGGCGCGACTGCTGTGGACGAGGGGCAGACTGGTTGTAGTTGCCGCCACCCTGGCCTTGTTGTGCGTCGCCCTGTGGACGGCCGCCCAGCAATTGCATGGTGCCTTGCATGTCGACGACGATTTCAGTGGTGTAGCGCTTGATGCCGTCTTTTTCCCACTCGCGGGTCTGAAGCTTACCCTCGATGTAGACCTGCGAACCCTTGCGCAGGTATTCGCCAGCGATTTCGGCAACCTTGCCAAACATCGAAACACGGTGCCACTCGGTCTTTTCGACTTTCTGACCGGTCTGCTTGTCAGTCCACTGTTCGCTGGTTGCCAGACTCAGGTTGGTCACGGCGTTACCGTTAGGCAAGTAGCGAACTTCGGGATCCTGGCCGCATGTACCGACCAATATGACTTTGTTAACCCCACGGGCCATAACGTTCTCCTAGGCTTCGCACGCTTCTGATGCCGGGTTGACCAGCTTTTCGAGAGCGGCGCGATCCAATAATTTTGTATCCAGTTTGATATAGATAGCTGCCTCTTCGGCAACCACCACTGCATCCGTCACGCCTGTTACGGACATTAAACGCTCTGCCAGGCCTGCATCACGCTGCGCTTCTGGCGACAACGGCAGACGTAGGCTGGTCACGTAAGGCGGTTCACGCATGGTCATCGCAAACGCAAGCCAGACGGCGGCCATGGCTGCACCACCAAGGAACACCACATCGAGCCCACCGTGCTGGAACAACCAGCCGCCCAGTATCCCACCTGCGGCCGATCCAAGAAACTGGCTGGTGGAATAAACCCCCATTGCCGTCCCTTTTCCGCCAGCCGGTGACACTTTGCTGATCAGAGACGGCAAAGACGCCTCCAGCAGGTTGAACGCGGTGAAGAATACCACTGTCCCTATGACCAGTGTCCGCAACGTGTCCCCAAAGGCCCAGAAGAATAGCTCACACAGCATGAGAAGGGTCACGGCGCCGAGCAACACGCGCTTCATCTGACGCTTCTTCTCACCGTAAATGATGAACGGGATCATGGCAAAGAACGAAATCAGCAGTGCCGTCAGGTAGACCCACCAGTGCTGTTCCTTGGGCAGGCCGGCTTTTTCGACCAGCGCCAGCGGCAATGCCACGAAACTGGACATGAGCATTGCGTGCAACACGAAGATACCCAAATCCAGGCGCAGCAGGTCTGGATGGCGCAAGGTCTGGCCCAGCGCCTGCCTGGCGACACCGGACTCGCGATGCAGCAAGGGGCCGTTCGCCTTGGGCACCACAAACGCGACGATCAAAATCCCCAGCAGCGCCATGCCGCCGGTGGCCAGAAACAGTCCCGACAGTCCAAACACACCCGTGATCACCGGCCCCACGACCATCGCAATGGCAAACGATAAACCAATGGTCATGCCGATCATGGCCATGGCCTTGGTGCGGTGCTGTTCGCGAGTCAGGTCGGAAAGCAGCGCCATGACCGCCGCAGAAATCGCACCGGCACCTTGCAGGATACGGCCGGCGATGATGCCCCAGATCGAGTCCGCACTGGCGGCCACGACGCTGCCGATCGCGAACACAATCAGCCCAAGATAGATGACTGGACGCCGACCGATGCGATCGGAAATGATGCCAAACGGGATCTGCAGCACGGCCTGGGTCAGGCCATAAGCGCCAATGGCCAGACCAATCAGCGCAGGGCTGGCGCCCGCCAGGTCCATGCCATAAGTGGCCAGGACCGGAAGCACCATGAACATACCGAGCATGCGAAACGCGAAAACCAGCGCAAGACCACCTGCGGCACGGGTCTCGCCGCTGCTCATTCGTTCGCTGTGGGGATCGTGCATGGAAAAACCTCGTGTGAACCGGCGGCGATTCTACCAGTCCCATCGATTGACGGGGTATATCGCGACGCTTTGACGCGTTTACATGACAGAGTCTTCATCTCTGCCTGTAAAGCCTGTGGATAGTGTGTATCCATCCAGTATTTATCCGTATACTCCTACGTTTTCGACGCCCGCCGTGCGAGGCCATTTTGGACAAGATCCTGATTCGTGGGGCTCGAACCCACAACCTGAAAAACATCGACCTGACTCTTCCACGCGACAAGCTGATCGTTATCACGGGATTGTCCGGCTCTGGTAAATCATCATTGGCGTTCGACACGCTCTATGCCGAAGGGCAGCGGCGTTACGTCGAGTCGCTGTCGGCTTATGCCCGCCAGTTCCTGTCGATGATGGAAAAGCCCGATGTCGACACGATTGAAGGCCTCTCGCCTGCAATCTCCATCGAACAGAAATCGACGTCCCACAACCCGCGTTCAACCGTGGGGACCATCACCGAAATCTACGACTACCTGCGCTTGTTGTATGCGCGGGTGGGTCAGCCACGCTGCCCGGACCATGACATTCCGCTGGAAGCCCAGACTGTCAGCCAGATGGTCGACCTGGTTCTGGCGCAGCCAGAAGGCAGCAAGCTCATGTTGCTGGCCCCGGTCATCCGAGAGCGCAAAGGCGAACACCTTTCGGTCTTCGAAGAACTGCGTGCGCAGGGCTTCGTGCGGGCCAGGGTCAACGGCAAGCTGTGCGAGCTGGACGAACTGCCCAAACTCGATAAGCAGAAGAAGCACTCCATTGATGTGGTCGTCGACCGCTTCAAGGTGCGTGCAGACCTGCAACAGCGTCTGGCTGAATCGTTCGAAACAGCGCTGAAGCTGGCAGACGGCATCGCGCTGGTTGCGCCAATGGACGACGAGCCTGGCGAAGAAACCATCTTCTCCGCGCGCTTCGCCTGCCCCATCTGCGGCCATGCCATCAGTGAGCTGGAACCCAAGCTGTTCTCGTTCAATAACCCGGCAGGTGCCTGTCCGACCTGTGATGGCCTGGGCGTGAAGCAGTTTTTCGACATCAAGCGACTGGTCAACGCCGAACTGACGCTGGCCGAAGGCGCGATACGCGGCTGGGACAGGCGCAACGTCTATTACTTCCAGATGCTGGGCTCGCTGTCCAAGCACTACGGCTTCAGCCTGGAAGTGCCGTTCAAAGAACTGCCTGCCGACCAGCAGAAAATTCTGCTTAACGGCAGCGGGTCGCAGAATGTCGATTTCCGTTATCTGAACGATCGCGGCGATATCGTCAAACGTGCCCACCCGTTCGAAGGGATCGTGCCGAACCTGGAGCGTCGTTACCGTGAAACCGAATCTTCGACGGTTCGTGAAGAACTGGCCAAGTTTCTCGGTACCCAGCCCTGCCCTGACTGCCGCGGCACACGTCTGCGTCGCGAGGCACGTCATGTGTGGGTGGGTGAGAAAACGCTGCCTGCAGTGACCAACCTGCCGATCGGCGATGCCACCGAGTACTTCGACACCTTGAAGCTGACCGGTCGACGTGGCGAAATCGCTGACAAGATTCTCAAGGAAATCCGTGAGCGTCTGCAATTTCTGGTCAACGTCGGTCTGGACTACCTGACCCTGGATCGCAGCGCCGATACGCTATCCGGCGGTGAAGCCCAGCGTATTCGTCTGGCCAGTCAGATCGGTGCCGGTCTGGTCGGGGTGATGTACATCCTCGACGAACCCTCCATCGGTCTGCACCAGCGCGACAATGATCGTCTGCTTGGCACGCTCAAGCACCTGCGCGACATCGGCAACACGGTGATCGTGGTCGAACATGACGAAGACGCAATTCGTCTGGCCGATTACGTGGTGGACATCGGCCCGGGTGCCGGTGTGCATGGCGGGCACATCGTCGCCGAAGGCACGCCGGACGAAGTGATGTCGCATCCTGACTCGTTGACGGGCAAGTATCTGTCGGGCCGAGTGAAGATCGAAGTCCCGGCCAAGCGTACGCCTCGCAACAAGAAGCTTTCGCTCACGCTTAAAGGCGCGCGCGGCAACAACCTGCAAAACGTCAATCTGGACATTCCGATTGGCCTGCTGACCTGCGTGACCGGTGTTTCCGGCTCGGGTAAATCGACACTGATCAACAACACCCTGTTCCCGCTCAGCGCCACGGCACTCAATGGTGCGACAACCCTTGAGGCGGCCACTCACGACAGCATCAACGGCCTGCAGCACCTGGACAAGGTCGTGGACATCGACCAGAGCCCCATCGGTCGTACGCCTCGTTCCAACCCGGCGACGTACACCGGCCTGTTCACGCCGATTCGTGAACTGTTCGCTGGCGTGCCGGAGTCTCGCTCGCGTGGCTATGGTCCTGGGCGGTTCTCGTTCAACGTCAAGGGCGGTCGCTGCGAAGCCTGCCAGGGCGACGGCCTGATCAAGGTCGAGATGCACTTTCTGCCGGACATCTATGTTCCCTGCGATGTGTGCAAGAGCAAGCGCTACAACCGCGAAACGCTCGAGATCAAGTACAAGGGCAAGAGCATCCACGAGGTGCTGGAAATGACTATCGAAGAAGCCCGCGAGTTCTTCGATGCGGTTCCGGCGCTGGCGCGCAAGCTGCAAACCCTGATGGATGTGGGACTTTCCTACATCAAGCTGGGTCAGTCGGCGACAACGCTCTCAGGTGGCGAGGCCCAGCGGGTCAAGCTGTCGCGTGAGCTGTCCAAGCGCGACACCGGCAAGACGCTGTATATCCTTGATGAGCCGACCACAGGTCTGCACTTCGCCGATATCCAGCAACTGCTCGATGTCTTGCACCGTCTGCGCGACCACGGCAACACGGTGGTCGTGATCGAGCACAACCTGGACGTCATAAAGACGGCGGACTGGCTGGTCGATCTGGGACCGGAAGGCGGTTCGCGAGGTGGACAGATCATCGCAACCGGCACGCCAGAACAGGTCGCCGAGATGAAGCAGTCCTACACCGGTCACTACCTCAAGCCTTTGTTGATACGCGACAAGGCTTGATAAGTGCCGATGTGAGACGGGTTTGGCTCAGGCCAGACCCGGCTGACTCGAAATCGAAACGAAAAAAAGCTCCTGTCACGTAAGTGCAGGAGCTTTTTTATGACAGCGGGCGCGGAATCAGAACTGCGACTGCAGGTAATTCTGCAAGCCGATGGACTTGATCAGACCCATTTGCTGTTCCAGCCAATAAGTGTGGTCTTCTTCGGTATCAGCCAGTTGAACACGAAGAATGTCACGGCTGATGTAGTCCTGATGCAGCTCGCAGAGCGCAATACCTTTGCACAGTGCAGCGCGGACCTTGTATTCGAGACGAAGATCGCTGGCGAGCATCCCAGGCACCGTAGTGCCGATATCGAGGTCGTCCGGACGCATACGCGGTGTGCCTTCAAGCATCAGGATACGACGCATCAGCGCGTCAGCGTGTTGCGCCTCTTCTTCCATCTCGTGATTGATACGCTCGTAGAGCTTCGCAAAGCCCCAGTCTTCGTACATGCGCGAGTGGATGAAATATTGGTCACGAGCCGCCAGTTCGCCAGTGAGCAATGTGTTCAGATAATCGATTACTTCTGGGTGGCCTTGCATCGCACCAGATCTCCTGCTTTAAAGGCGATAGTTTGAACCAAGCGCCACGAGAGGTCACTCGGAAAAACGCAATAATCCGATAAAAAGCGTCGATTTCACGCCATCCAGAAGCGAAAAACCGCCCAAATGAGGGCGGTTCTGTTTCTCACTTAGAGTCAGCCCAGTTTTACACCCAATGCGTTCGCAATGCCTTCACCGTAAGCGGAATCGGCTTTGTAGAAGTGCTGCAACTGGCGTTGGACAACATCGCTGGATACCCCAGCCATTGCACCGGCAATATTACTAATCAACAGCGCCTTCTGATCGGCGTTCATCAGGTTGAAAAGCTTGCCCGCCTGACTGTAGTAATCGCTGTCGACGCGATGATCATGACGGTCGGCCGTACCGCTCAATGCAAGAGCCGGCTCGGCATAACGCGCATCCTGCCTGGGCGCGTCGGAGTAGCTGTTTGGCTCGTAGTTAGGCTCGGCACCGCCATTGGTGCCGAACGCCATGGAGCCGTCACGCTGATAGCTGTAAACAGGATTCTTCGGCGCATTGATCGGCAATTGCTGGTAATTGGTGCCCACGCGATAACGGTGAGCATCGGCGTAAGCAAACACGCGACCTTGCAGCATGCGGTCTGGCGAAAGACCGACGCCCGGAACCATATTGCTTGGACCGAAGGCGGCCTGCTCAACTTCAGCGAAGTAGTTCAGGGGATTGCGATTCAACTCAAGCTCGCCCACTTCGATCAGCGGGTACTCCTTCTGTGACCAGGTCTTGGTCACATCGAAAGGGTTTTCGTGATGATGGTTGGCCTGAGCCTCGGTCATCAGTTGAATGCAGACCTGCCATTTCGGAAAGTCGCCCTGCTCAATGGCGGTGAACAGATCACGCTGAGCATAATCCGGATCAGTGCCGGCAATGCGCGCAGCGTCTTCAGGCGTGAGGTTCTTGATACCCTGCTTGCTCTTGTAGTGCCATTTAACCCAATGACGCTCGCCATTGGCGCTGATCAGGCTGTAGGTGTGGCTGCCGAACCCGTGCATGTGGCGATAGCCGTCAGGAATGCCGCGATCCGAGAACAGGATCGTGACCTGGTGCAGCGCTTCAGGTGAGTGCGACCAGAAATCCCACATCATCTGCGGGCTTTTCAGGTTGGTCTGCGGCAAACGCTTCTGAGTGTGGATGAAGTCAGGGAACTTCAGTGGGTCGCGGATGAAAAACACCGGCGTGTTATTGCCTACGATGTCCCAATTGCCTTCCTGAGTGTAGAACTTCACCGCAAAACCACGTGGATCGCGCTCGGTGTCGGCAGAGCCGCGCTCACCCCCTACTGTAGAGAAGCGAATGAAAATAGGCGTCTGCTTGCCAATAGCCGTGAACAGGTCGGCGCTGGTGTACCGAGTGATGTCTTGAGTGACGGTAAACGTACCGTGAGCACCCGAACCTTTGGCGTGGACGCGACGCTCTGGAATGTTCTCGCGGTTGAAGTGAGCGAGCTTCTCGATCAGGTGAAAATCTTCCAGCAGCAAAGGACCCCGCGTACCTGCCGAACGAGAGTTTTGGTTATCGGCGACTGGCGCGCCACTGGCGGTCGTAAGCGTCTTCAGGGTCATGCACTCTCTTCCTAAGGCTTTATATAGCCGGCTAATCAGGTTGAGCGAGATTATTATTCGAAACTATCAAATCAGCAAATTCATTAACTACTTAAAGCTGATAGCTTTTATCAATTTCAGACAACAAAAAACCGGGCACTAGGCCCGGTTTTTTGTTCAAACTGATGTCTTATTCAGCGGCTTCTACAGAGCCACCAACAGGACGATCAACCAACTCGACGTACGCCATAGGCGCGTTGTCGCCAGCGCGGAAACCGCACTTGAGGATACGCAGGTATCCGCCCTGACGGGTTGCATAGCGCTTACCCAGATCGTTGAACAGCTTGCCGACGATTTCTTTCGAACGAGTACGGTCGAAAGCCAAACGACGGTTAGCAACGCTGTCTTCCTTGGCCAGGGTGATCAGCGGCTCGGCAACGCGGCGCAGTTCCTTGGCTTTCGGCAGGGTAGTCTTGATCAGCTCGTGCTCGAACAGCGACACCGCCATGTTTTGAAACATGGCTTTGCGGTGAGAGCTGGTACGGCTCAGGTGACGTCCACTTTTACGATGACGCATGGTTCATTCCTTACCAAACTCGCGTTCGGTGATTACGACGATCAGGCCGTAGCCTTGTCGTCCTTCTTAAGACTTGCCGGCGGCCAGTTGTCGAGGCGCATGCCGAGGGACAGACCACGGGAGGCCAGAACGTCTTTGATCTCAGTCAAAGACTTCTTCCCAAGGTTCGGAGTTTTCAACAGTTCTACTTCGGTGCGCTGAATCAGGTCACCAATGTAGTAAATGTTCTCCGCCTTAAGGCAGTTAGCCGAACGTACAGTCAGTTCCAAATCGTCAACCGGACGGAGCAGGATCGGATCGATCTCGTCTTCCTGTTCGATTACCACTGGTTCGCTGTCGCCTTTGAGATCGACGAACGCAGCCAACTGCTGTTGCAGGATGGTTGCAGCGCGGCGAATAGCCTCTTCAGGATCCAGGGTACCGTTGGTTTCCAGATCAATAACCAGCTTGTCCAGGTTAGTACGCTGTTCGACACGGGCGTTTTCCACCACGTATGCGATACGGCGAACCGGGCTGAACGAAGAATCGAGCTGCAAGCGACCAATGCTGCGGCTTTCGTCTTCATCGCTTTGACGCGAGTCTGCCGGCTCATAACCACGACCACGAGCTACGGTGAGCTTCATGTTCAAGGCGCCGTTAGACGCCAGGTTAGCGATTACGTGATCGGGGTTAACGATCTCGACATCATGATCCAGCTGAATATCGGCAGCGGTAACCACCCCCGAACCCTTCTTCGACAAGGTCAGCGTAACTTCGTCTCGACCGTGCAGCTTGATAGCCAGACCTTTAAGGTTCAACAGGATTTCAATGACGTCTTCCTGTACACCTTCGATGGCGCTGTACTCATGGAGTACACCGTCAATCTCGGCCTCGACTACTGCACAGCCGGGCATGGAGGACAACAAAATGCGACGAAGCGCGTTGCCCAGGGTATGGCCAAAGCCACGCTCGAGAGGCTCGAGCGTGATCTTGGCGCGGGTTGGACTGACAACCTGCACATCAATATGGCGGGGTGTCAGGAACTCATTTACCGAAATCTGCATGGATGCACCTATTTTCTAGCCCTTACTTGGAGTAGAGCTCGACAATCAGGCTTTCGTTGATGTCGGCGGATAGATCACTGCGAGCTGGTACGTTCTTGAAAACGCCCGATTTCTTCTCAGTGTCTACTTCTACCCATTCTACGCGGCCACGTTGGGCACACAGATCGAGAGCCTGGACAATACGCAGTTGGTTCTTAGCCTTTTCGCGGATAGCAACAACGTCGCCAGCACGAACCTGGTAAGAAGGAACGTTAACGGTTTTGCCGTTGACGCTAACAGACTTGTGCGAAACCAATTGACGGGATTCGGCACGAGTCGAGCCGAAGCCCATGCGGTATACAACGTTGTCCAGACGGCATTCGAGCAGCTGCAGCAGGTTCTCACCTGTTGCGCCTTTCTTGCCGGCGGCTTCTTTGTAGTAGCCGCTGAACTGACGCTCGAGAACGCCGTAGATACGACGGACTTTTTGCTTTTCACGCAGCTGAGTACCGTAATCGGACTGGCGACCGCGGCGCTGACCGTGGATGCCTGGAGCTGCTTCGATGTTGCACTTGGATTCGATAGCGCGAACGCCGCTCTTCAAAAAGAGATCGGTGCCTTCACGACGAGCAAGTTTGCATTTTGGACCAATGTAACGAGCCATTTCTTACAGTCTCCTGGATTACACGCGGCGCTTCTTCGGCGGACGGCACCCGTTGTGCGGGATTGGCGTCACGTCGGTGATGCTGGCGATCTTATAGCCACAGCCGTTCAATGCACGGACAGCGGATTCACGACCTGGGCCTGGACCCTTGACATTGACGTCGAGGTTCTTCAGACCGTATTCCAGCGCAGCTTGACCAGCACGTTCAGCAGCTACCTGAGCAGCGAACGGCGTGGACTTGCGGGAACCACGGAAACCCGAACCGCCGGAGGTAGCCCAGGAAAGAGCGTTACCTTGACGATCGGTAATGGTGACGATTGTGTTGTTAAAAGACGCGTGGATGTGGGCGATGCCATCAACCACTGTCTTTTTAACTTTTTTACGAGGACGAGCAGCAGGTTTTGCCATGACTAAATTCCTGTCGTTGCGCTGGAGCGATTACTTGCGGATCGGCTTACGCGGACCTTTGCGAGTACGCGCGTTGGTCTTGGTACGCTGACCGCGTACTGGCAGACCACGACGATGACGCAGACCGCGGTAGCAGCCCAGGTCCATCAAGCGCTTGATTTTCATGTTGATTTCGCGACGCAGGTCACCTTCAGTGGTGAACTTCGCCACTTCGCCACGCAGCTGTTCAATCTGCTCGTCGCTCAGATCTTTGATCTTCGCCGCCGGGTTAACCCCGGTGGTTGCACAAATTTTCTGTGCAGTGGTGCGACCAACACCATAGATGTAGGTCAGCGAGATAACAGTATGCTTGTTATCTGGAATGTTAACGCCTGCAATACGGGCCATTCAGTGGGACTCCAATTGACAGCTACCTACGCCCCGGAAGCCAAGAAATAGGGCGCGAGATAATATCGCTGTAGTAACAAATAATCAACCCAGCAGCGCACTAGCTGCTGGGCTTAAGCACAAATCACAATCAGCCTTGGCGCTGCTTATGACGTGGTTCCGCGCTGCAAATTACTCGAACAACACCTTCGCGGCGAATAATCTTGCAGTTACGGCACAGCTTTTTCACCGATGCACGAACTTTCATCACCAACTCCTCGAACCTTAGGGGTGCTTCAGCGCAGCATACCGCCGCTGCCACCGTAGCCCTTCAGGTTGGCTTTCTTCATCAGGGATTCATACTGGTGCGAAACGAGGTGAGATTGCACTTGGGACATGAAGTCCATCACAACCACGACCACGATCAGCAACGAGGTCCCGCCAAGGTAGAACGGTACGTTTGCCGCGACCACCAGAAACTGGGGAAGCAGACACACGGCCGTCATATAAAGAGCACCGAACATGGTCAAACGAGTCAGAACGCCATCAATGTAGCGCGCCGACTGCTCGCCTGGACGGATACCCGGAATAAAGGCACCGGACTTCTTCAGGTTTTCCGCTACGTCTTTCGGATTGAACATCAACGCCGTATAGAAGAAGCAGAAGAAAATAATCCCTGCACTAAACAGCAGAATATTCAACGGCTGACCAGGAGCGATCGACTGCGAGATGTCCTGCAACCAGCCCAGACCTTCAGACTGACCAAACCAGGAACCCAGCGAAGCCGGGAACAGCAAAATGCTGCTCGCAAAAATGGCCGGAATCACACCAGCCATGTTCACTTTCAGCGGCAAGTGGCTGGTCTGCGCAGCAAAGACCTTACGGCCCTGCTGACGCTTGGCGTAGTGAACAGCAATACGACGCTGACCACGCTCAATGAACACCACAAAACCGATAATCGCTACTGCCAGCAAACCGATCGCAACCAGAGCGAAGATATTGATATCACCCTGACGTGCAGACTCGAAAGACTGCCCGATTGCTCTCGGAAGACCGGCGACGATACCTGCGAAAATCAACATCGAGATACCGTTACCGACACCGCGCTCGGTGATCTGCTCGCCCAGCCACATCATGAACATCGCACCTGCCACGAAGGTGGTTACGGCCACAAAGTGGAAACCAAGGTCCCCAGAAAACGCTACGCCCTGACTCGCCAGGCCGACGGACATGCCGACAGCTTGAACAAGAGCCAGGACAACGGTGCCATAGCGGGTGTACTGGCTAATCTTGCGACGGCCAGCTTCACCTTCCTTCTTCAACTGCTCCAGCTGCGGGCTCACGGCTGTCATCAGCTGCATGATGATCGATGCCGAAATGTACGGCATGATCCCCAGTGCAAAGATACTCATCCGTTCCAGCGCGCCGCCGGAAAACATGTTGAACAAGCTAAGAATGGTCCCCTCATTCTGTCGAAACAGTTCTGCGAGTCGGTCCGGGTTGATACCTGGAACCGGGATGTGTGCGCCTATTCGGTAGACGATAATCGCCAGGAACAGAAAACGCAGACGAGCCCAGAGTTCAGACATACCGCCTTTGCCGAGCGCTGAGAGAGCACCTTGCTTAGCCATTTATTCCTCGAACTTGCCGCCAGCTGCTTCGATAGCCGCACGCGCACCTTTGGTGGCGGCGATACCCTTGATGGTGACAGCGCGAGTAACTTCGCCCGACAGCATGATTTTCACACGCTGAACGTTCTGGTTAATCACGTTGGCATCCTTCAGGGTCTGCACAGTTACGATATCGCCTGCCACTTTAGCCAGCTCGGACAAACGCACTTCTGCGCGGTCCATGGCTTTCAGGGAAACGAAACCGAATTTTGGCAGACGACGATGCAGCGGCTGTTGGCCGCCCTCAAAGCCCGGAGCAATGGTGCCACCGGAGCGGGAGGTCTGACCTTTGTGGCCACGGCCACCGGTCTTACCCAAACCGCTACCGATACCACGGCCCGGACGATGCTTTTCGCGACGGGAACCCGGCGCTGGACTCAGATCATTGAGTTTCATCGATTAACCCTCGACTCGCAGCATGTAGTAAGCCTTGTTGATCATCCCGCGATTTTCGGGAGTATCCAGGACTTCTACAGTGTGACCGATGCGACGCAGACCCAGACCCTTAACGCACAATTTGTGGTTAGGGATGCGGCCGGTCATGCTTTTGATCAGCGTTACTTTTACGGTAGCCATGATCAGATGATCTCCTCAACACGCTTGCCACGCTTGGCGGCAATGGATTCAGGAGACTGCATGCCCTTCAGACCCTTGAAAGTGGCGTGAACCACGTTGACAGGGTTAGTCGAGCCGTAGCACTTGGCCAATACGTTCTGAACACCAGCAACTTCCAGCACTGCGCGCATAGCGCCGCCAGCGATGATACCGGTACCTTCAGAAGCAGGCTGCATGTACACCTTCGAAGCGCCATGGGCAGACTTCATTGCGTACTGCAGAGTAGTGCCGTTCAGATCCACCTGGATCATGTTGCGGCGAGCAGCTTCCATCGCTTTCTGGATTGCAGCAGGCACTTCACGTGACTTGCCACGGCCGAAGCCAACACGCCCTTTACCATCACCCACTACGGTCAACGCAGTGAAAGTGAAGATACGGCCGCCTTTTACGGTTTTGGCCACGCGGTTAACTTGAACCAGCTTCTCGATGTAGCCTTCGTCGCGTTTTTGGTCGTTATTTGCCATAACTTAGAACTCCAGCCCGCCTTCACGAGCAGCATCAGCCAGCGCTTTGACACGGCCGTGGTACTTGAAGCCAGAACGGTCGAAAGCCACTTGCGATACGCCCGCGGCTTTTGCACGCTCGGCGACCAGCTTGCCAACCTTAGTGGCCGCGTCGATGTTGCCAGTGGCGCCATCACGCAGTTCTTTGTCCAAAGTCGAGGCGCTTGCCAGGACTTTGCTGCCGTCGGCCGAAATGACCTGGGCATAAATGTGCTGCGAAGAGCGGTGCACGCAGAGACGCACGACTTCTAGCTCGTGCATTTTCAGGCGTGCTTTGCGAGCGCGACGCAGTCGGGTAACTTTTTTGACGGTCATTTGCTATGCCCTACTTCTTCTTGGCTTCTTTACGGCGGACGACTTCGTCCGCGTAACGCACACCTTTGCCTTTGTAAGGCTCAGGACGGCGGAAGTCGCGGATCTCAGCGGCCACTTGACCAACCAACTGCTTATCGATACCGCGAATCAGGATATCGGTCTGGCTGGGGGTCTCAGCGGTGATGCCATTCGGCAATTCGTAATCCACCGGGTGCGAGAAGCCAAGTGCCAGGTTCAGGACCGTGCCTTTTGCTTGCGCCTTGTAACCAACACCGACCAGCTGGAGCTTACGCTCGAAGCCTTGGCTTACGCCCTGGACCATGTTGTTAACCAGTGCACGAGTTGTGCCTGCCATTGCGCGGGTTTGTTGATCGCCATTGCGAGCAGCGAAACGCAGCTCACCAGCTTCTTCAACAATCTCAACGGACGAATGGATGTTCAGTTCCAGAGTGCCCTTGGCACCCTTCACCGAAAGCTGCTGGCCGACGAGTTTGACTTCGACGCCGGATGGCAACTTAACGGGGTTCTTAGCTACGCGTGACATGCTTATCCCCCCTTAGAACACAGTGCAAAGCACTTCGCCACCGACACCGGCAGCGCGCGCAGCACGATCCGTCATCACACCTTTGTTGGTGGAGACGATAGACACACCGAGACCGCCACGAACTTTTGGCAGATCGTCGGAGGACTTGTACTGACGCAAGCCTGGACGGCTGACGCGCTTAACTTCTTCAATGACCGGACGGCCTTCGAAGTACTTAAGCTCGATGGACAGCGATGGTTTAACTTCGCTGCTGATCTGATAACCCGCAATGTAACCTTCGTCCTTCAGGACTTTGGCTACAGCAACCTTCAACGTGGAAGATGGCATGCTTACGACGGGCTTTTCAGCCATCTGGGCATTACGGATACGAGTTAGCATGTCCGCTAACGGGTCCTGCATACTCATGGGCTAGACGCTCCTAAAACAAAATAATTAGCCTTACGGCTACAGCTTATCGCCGAGATTTTCCGGGCAAGTAAAAACACGGGCTCAGGCGAGCCGGCAATTCTAGTCCTACCCCAGAAATGAATCAAGCCCCAAAAGGGGCTTGATTCACTTTCAGGCTTCATTCCAACCGACAACCTGCGCCGTCGATCGGAAAGAAGCGAGCGTTGCGCCTTACCAGCTGGCTTTAACCAGACCTGGTACGTCGCCACGCATGGCAGCTTCACGCAGCTTGTTACGGCCGAGGCCGAACTTGCGGTAAACGCCGTGTGGACGACCAGTGATGCGGCAACGGTTACGCATGCGCGCAGCGCTTGCGTCACGTGGTTGCTTCTGCAGAGCTACGGTAGCTTCCCAGCGCGCTTCTGGACTTGCGTTCAGATCAACGATGATAGCTTTCAGCTCAGCACGCTTCTTGGCGTACTTGGCAACGGTGAGCTGACGCTTCAGCTCACGGTTTTTCATGCTCTTCTTGGCCATTTTCCTACTCCAATCAGTTGCGGAACGGGAATTTGAAAGCACGCAGCAATGCGCGACCTTCATCATCGTTCTTGGCAGTGGTGGTCAGGGTGATGTCCAGACCGCGGAGAGCATCGATCTTGTCGTAATCGATTTCCGGGAAAATGATCTGCTCTTTCACGCCCATGCTGTAGTTACCACGACCATCGAAGGACTTGGCATTCAGGCCGCGGAAGTCGCGAACCCGAGGCAGGGAGATCGACAGCAGACGATCCAGGAATTCGTACATACGATCGCGGCGCAGAGTCACTTTGACGCCGATCGGCCATCCTTCACGGACTTTAAAGCCAGCGATGGATTTCCGAGCGTAAGTCACAACGACTTTTTGACCGGTGATCTTTTCCAGGTCAGCAACAGCGTGCTCGATGACTTTTTTGTCGCCGATCGCTTCGCCCAGACCCATGTTCAGGGTGATTTTGGTAACGCGCGGAACTTCCATCACGTTCGCGAGCTTAAGTTCTTCCTTAAGCTTCGGAGCGATTTCCTTCCGGTAAATCTCTTTTAGTCGTGCCATGGTCTTCTACCTAGCAGTGTTCAAGCATCAACCGCTTTTTGGGTCGACTTGAAGACACGAATTTTCTTGCCGTCTTCAACTTTGAAACCAACGCGGTCAGCCTTGTTGGTTGCGCCGTTGAAAATGGCGACGTTGGAAGCGTGCAGTGGCGCTTCTTTCTCGACGATACCGCCCTGTACGCCCGACATCGGGTTAGGCTTGGTATGACGCTTCACCAGGTTGATCCCACCAACGACCAGACGGTCGTCAGCGAGAACCTTGAGCACCTTACCGCGCTTACCTTTGTCTTTGCCGGCGATCACGATGATCTCGTCGTCACGACGAATCTTTTGCATGTCGGATCTCCTTACAGAACTTCTGGGGCGAGCGAGACGATCTTCATGAACTTCTCAGTACGAAGTTCACGGGTCACTGGCCCAAAGATACGGGTACCGATCGGCTCCTGCTTGTTGTTCAACAGAACAGCAGCATTGCCATCGAAGCGGATGATGGAGCCGTCTGCACGACGAACGCCATGGCGAGTGCGGACTACAACAGCAGTCATCACTTGGCCTTTTTTCACCTTGCCGCGCGGAATTGCTTCCTTCACGGTTACTTTGATGATGTCACCGATACCAGCGTAACGACGATGGGAGCCACCCAGCACCTTGATGCACATAACGCGGCGAGCGCCGCTGTTATCGGCCACATCGAGCATGGATTGAGTCTGAATCATATAATTTCTCCGACCCTTAGCCCTTAGACTTCCACAGCGCGTTCGAGGATATCAACCAATGCCCAAGACTTGGTCTTGGCTACCGGACGAGTTTCACGAATCGTGACCTTGTCGCCGATATGGCACTGGTTGGTTTCGTCGTGCGCGTGCAGCTTAGTCGAACGCTTAACGTATTTACCGTAGATTGGGTGCTTTACGCGACGCTCAATCAGAACGGTGATGGTCTTGTCCATCTTGTCGCTGACGACACGGCCAGTCAGCGTACGGACGGTTTTTTCGGCTTCAGCCATGATTACTTACCTGCCTGCTGGTTGAGCACAGTCTTCACGCGAGCGATGTCACGCTTAACTTGCGAGAGCAGGTGAGACTGCCCCAACTGGCCAGTTGCTTTCTGCATACGCAGATTGAACTGGTCGCGCAGCAGGCCGAGCAGTTGCTCGTTCAGCTGCTGTGCTGATTTTTCACGAAGTTCATTCGCTTTCATCACATCACCGTCCGCTTAACAAAGGAGGTGGCGAGTGGCAGCTTTGCAGCAGCCAGGGCGAAAGCCTCACGCGCCAGCTCTTCAGTAACACCCTCGATTTCATACAGGACTTTGCCTGGCTGAATCTGGGCAACCCAGTACTCGACGTTACCCTTACCTTTACCCATCCGAACTTCGAGTGGCTTTTTGGTGACAGGCTTGTCCGGGAATACACGGATCCAGATCTTGCCGCCACGTTTTACGTGACGGGTCAGAGCACGACGCGCTGACTCGATCTGACGAGCGGTGAGACGACCACGAGCAACAGACTTCAGCGCGAACTCGCCGAAGCTGACTTTGCTACCGCGCAGTGCCAGACCACGGTTGTGGCCGGTCATCTGCTTGCGGAACTTCGTACGCTTTGGTTGCAACATTTGGCGTACCCCTTACTTAGCAGCTTTTTTACGAGGCGCTGGTGCTTGTGGTTTCAGTTCTTCTTGGCGACCACCAATTACTTCGCCTTTGAAGATCCAAACCTTTACACCGATCACACCATAAGTGGTGTGAGCTTCGTAGTTGGCATAGTCGATGTCGGCACGCAGGGTGTGCAATGGCACACGACCTTCGCGATACCATTCAGTACGTGCGATTTCAGCACCGCCGAGACGACCGCTCACTTGGATTTTGATGCCTTTGGCACCAATGCGCATTGCGTTCTGTACAGCGCGCTTCATAGCGCGACGGAACATTACACGACGCTCCAGCTGCTGAGCTACGCTCTGCGCAACCAGCATACCGTCAAGCTCCGGCTTGCGGATCTCTTCGATATTGATGTGCACAGGCACACCCATTTGCTTGGTCAGGTCCTGACGCAGTTTCTCAACATCTTCACCTTTCTTGCCGATCACGATGCCGGGACGAGCGGTGTGGATGGTGATACGTGCAGTCTGAGCCGGACGATGGATATCGATACGGCTTACGGACGCGCTTTTTAGTTTGTCTTGGAGATACTCACGCACCTTCAGATCAGCGAACAAATAGTCCGCATAAGTCCGACCATCTGCGTACCAGACGGAGGTGTGCTCCTTGACGATTCCCAGGCGAATGCCAATGGGATGTACTTTCTGACCCATCTCTTCGACTCCGTTACTTGTCAGCAACCTTGACAGTGATATGGCAAGACCGCTTGACGATGCGATCAGCACGGCCTTTGGCACGTGGCATGATGCGCTTCAGCGAACGCCCTTCGTTGACGAAAACGGTGGAGACCTTGAGGTCATCAACGTCTGCGCCTTCGTTATGCTCGGCGTTGGCTACAGCCGACTCCAGCACTTTCTTCAGGATCTCGGCGGCTTTCTTACTGCTGAAAGCCAACAGGTTGAGCGCTTCGCCCACCTTCTTCCCGCGGATCTGGTCGGCGACCAAGCGGGCTTTCTGGGCGGAGATTCGAGCGCCCGACAACTTAGCGGCTACTTCCATCGTTCCTTACCCCTTAACGCTTGGCTTTCTTGTCTGCCACGTGCCCACGATATGTGCGGGTACCGGCAAACTCGCCTAGTTTATGGCCGACCATGTCTTCGCTCACGAGAACTGGAACATGTTGACGACCGTTATGCACTGCAATGGTCAAACCGACCATTTGTGGCAGGATCATCGAACGACGCGACCAGGTCTTAACTGGTTTGCGATCGTTCTTTTCCGCCGCCACTTCGATCTTCTTCAGTAGGTGAAGATCAATAAAAGGACCTTTTTTCAGAGAACGTGGCACTGTCGTATCCCTCTATTTACTTGCGACGACGGACGATCATTTTGTCGGTACGCTTATTACCACGAGTCTTCGCGCCCTTAGTCGGGAAGCCCCACGGCGATACCGGATGACGACCACCAGAGGTACGACCTTCACCACCACCATGTGGGTGGTCAACCGGGTTCATGGCAACACCACGAACGGTTGGGCGAACGCCACGCCAGCGTTTGGCACCTGCTTTACCCAGCGAACGCAGGCTGTGCTCGGAGTTCGAGACTTCGCCCAGCGTTGCACGGCATTCAGCCAGTACTTTACGCATTTCACCGGAGCGAAGACGCAGGGTTACGTACACACCTTCACGTGCGATCAGCTGTGCCGAAGCACCAGCGGAACGTGCGATCTGTGCGCCTTTACCTGGCTTCAATTCGATGCCGTGTACGGTGCTACCAACTGGAATGTTGCGCAGTTGAAGAGCGTTGCCCGGCTTGATTGGCGCCAAGGCACCTGCAATCAGCTGGTCGCCAGCACTCACGCCTTTAGGGGCGATGATGTAGCGGCGCTCGCCGTCTGCGTAAAGCAGCAGAGCAATGTGAGCAGTACGGTTTGGATCGTATTCGATACGCTCGACAGTGGCAGCGATGCCATCTTTGTCGTTGCGACGGAAATCGACCAGACGATAATGCTGCTTATGACCACCACCCACGTGACGTGTAGTGATACGGCCATTGTTGTTACGACCACCAGACTTCGATTTTTTCTCGAGCAGCGGTGCGTGAGGAGCGCCTTTATGCAGCTCCTGGTTGACCACCTTGACCACAAAACGGCGGCCAGGGGAAGTCGGTTTGCATTTAACGATTGCCATGATGCACCCCTTCCTTACTCAGCACTGCTGCTGAAATCGAGATCTTGGCCTGGCTGAAGGGAGATAACTGCCTTCTTCCAGTCATTACGCTTGCCCAGACCGCGAGCAGTGCGCTTGCTCTTACCCAGAACATTCAGGGTAGTAACACGCTCTACTTTCACGCTGAACAGGCTTTCGACGGCCTTCTTGATTTCCAGCTTGGTTGCGTCAGTTGCAACCTTGAAAACGAACTGGCCTTTCTTGTCAGCCAGAACCGTGGCCTTTTCGGAAACGTGCGGGCCAAGTAGAACTTTAAATACGCGTTCCTGGTTCATCCCAGCAGCTCCTCGAATTTCTTCACGGCCGACACGGTGATCAACACCTTGTCGTATGCGATCAGACTAACTGGATCGGAACCCTGTACGTCACGAACATCAACGTGCGGCAGGTTACGAGCAGCCAGGTACAGATTCTGGTCAACAGCATCAGACACGATCAGGACGTCAGTCAGGCCCATGCCATTCAGCTTGCTCAGCAAGTCTTTGGTTTTCGGTGCTTCAACAGCGAAGTCCTGAACCACGACCAGACGATCAGTACGAACCAGTTCAGCAAGGATGGAGCGCAGTGCTGCGCGGTACATCTTCTTGTTGAGCTTCTGAGAGTGGTCCTGAGGACGAGCTGCGAAAGTGGTACCGCCGCCACGCCAGATTGGGCTACGGATAGTACCGGCACGAGCACGGCCAGTACCCTTTTGACGCCATGGGCGCTTACCGCCACCAGAAACGTCAGAACGGGTCTTCTGCTGCTTGCTACCCTGACGACCGCCAGCCATGTAGGCCACGACTGCCTGGTGAACCAGCGTCTCGTTGAATTCGCCGCCAAATGTCAGTTCGGAAACTTCGATTGCTTGAGCGTCATTTACATTTAATTGCATGTCAGCTTCCCCTTAACCGCGAGCCTTGGCTGCCGGACGTACAACCAGGTTGCCGCCAGTAGCGCCAGGAACAGCACCCTTGACCAACAACAGATTGCGTTCAGCGTCCACGCGCACTACTTCCAGGGACTGCACGGTCACGCGCTCAGCGCCCATATGACCGGACATTTTTTTGCCCTTGAATACACGACCAGGAGTCTGGCACTGGCCGATAGAGCCCGGGACGCGGTGGGAGACGGAGTTACCGTGGGTGTTATCCTGACCACGGAAATTCCAGCGCTTGATCGTACCCTGGAAGCCTTTACCCTTGGACTGACCGGTTACATCAACCAGTTGACCAGCAGCGAAGATTTCAGCGTTGATCAGATCGCCAGCCTGGTAGTCGCCTTCTTCAAGACGGAATTCCATGATGGTACGACCGGCAGCAACGTTCGCCTTGGCGAAGTGACCTGCCTGCGCAGCTGTAACACGCGAAGCACGACGCTCGCCGACAGTGACTTGCACTGCACGATAGCCATCGGTTTCTTCGGTTTTGAACTGAGTGACGCGATTCGGCTCGATCTCAATGACCGTGACCGGAATGGAGACACCTTCTTCGGTGAAAATACGGGTCATACCGCATTTACGACCGACTACACCAATAGTCATGTTGTAAACCTCATGAGTGTACGGGGCTTTCACCCGCTATGGCCGCCCATTTCAGAGCGTTACACGACTAAGACCCAAGTCTTAGCCGAGGCTGATCTGAACTTCCACACCGGCCGCAAGATCAAGCTTCATAAGAGCATCAACGGTTTTATCCGTTGGCTGGACGATGTCCAGAACGCGCTTATGAGTACGGATCTCATACTGGTCGCGCGCGTCTTTGTTGACGTGCGGAGAAACCAGAACGGTGAACCGCTCTTTACGAGTCGGCAGTGGAATCGGACCACGCACCTGTGCACCAGTACGTTTCGCGGTTTCCACGATTTCCTGGGTTGATTGGTCGATCAGGCGATGGTCAAAAGCCTTCAACCTGATACGGATTTGCTGGTTTTGCATTGGATTCAGACTCCAGATTGCTGTTCCCACCGAGCGCAATACGCCCGTTAAAAGGAGGCGCAATTCTATAGACGAGCTGGCGGGGTGTCAACCCAATAAAAAAGCCCCCGCAAGGCGGGGGCTTTTTCAAGGCATCAACGCTTAAGCGACGATTTTTGCTACTACACCAGCGCCGACGGTACGACCGCCTTCACGGATAGCGAAACGCAGACCGTCTTCCATTGCGATTGGCTTGATCAGGGTAACGTTAACTTTAACGTTATCACCTGGCATTACCATCTCAACGCCTTCCGGCAGTTCGCAGCTACCGGTTACGTCGGTAGTACGGAAGTAGAACTGTGGACGGTAGCCTTTGAAGAACGGAGTATGACGGCCGCCTTCTTCCTTGCTCAGAACGTAGATTTCAGCTTCGAACTGAGTGTGCGGCTTAACGGTACCTGGCTTGACCAGAACCTGGCCACGCTCAACGTCGTCACGCTTGGTGCCACGCAGCAGAACGCCGCAGTTCTCACCAGCACGGCCTTCGTCCAGCAGCTTGCGGAACATCTCAACGCCAGTGCAAGTAGTCTTGGTAGTGTCACGCAGACCTACGATTTCTACTTCTTCCTGGATCTTGATGATGCCACGCTCAACACGACCGGTAACAACAGTACCACGACCGGAGATCGAGAATACGTCTTCGATTGGCATCAGGAACGGCTTGTCGATAGCACGAACTGGTTCTGGGATGTAGCTGTCCAGAGTCTCAACCAGCTTCTTGACAGCCGTGGTGCCCATCTCGTTGTCGTCTTGGCCGTTCAGAGCCATCAGAGCCGAACCGATGATGATCGGAGTGTCGTCACCTGGGAAATCGTAAGTGCTGAGCAGGTCACGCACTTCCATTTCAACCAGTTCCAGCAGCTCAGCGTCGTCAACCATGTCAGCCTTGTTCAGGAAGACAACGATGTACGGAACGCCAACCTGACGGGACAGCAGGATGTGCTCACGAGTCTGAGGCATCGGGCCGTCAGCAGCGGAACAAACCAGAATCGCGCCGTCCATCTGGGCAGCACCGGTGATCATGTTTTTTACGTAGTCGGCGTGACCTGGGCAGTCAACGTGCGCGTAGTGGCGAACGGCCGAATCGTATTCAACGTGAGCGGTGTTGATGGTGATACCACGAGCTTTCTCTTCCGGGGCGCTGTCGATCTTGTCGAAGTCTACCTTTGCGGAACCGAAAACTTCGGAGCAAACACGAGTCAGAGCAGCGGTCAGCGTGGTTTT
Organism: Pseudomonas triticifolii; assembly: GCF_014358015.1. Taxonomy (GTDB): domain Bacteria; phylum Pseudomonadota; class Gammaproteobacteria; order Pseudomonadales; family Pseudomonadaceae; genus Aquipseudomonas; species Aquipseudomonas triticifolii. The sequence goes on from NZ_JACONV010000020.1 coordinate 65,911, forward strand.
ACCATGGTCGACGTGACCGATGGTGCCAACGTTGACGTGCGGTTTGTTACGTTCAAATTTTTCTTTAGCCACGACAAATAACTCCTAGCCTAAAGGCGCTGAATCAGCCTTGTTTTTTGGTTACAGTTTCGACGATGTGCGACGGCGCTGTATTGTATTTTTTGAATTCCATAGAGTAGCTTGCGCGACCCTGAGACATGGAGCGAACGTCGGTCGCATAACCGAACATCTCACCCAACGGAACCTCGGCGCGAATAACCTTGCCGGAAACCGTATCTTCCATACCCAGAATCATGCCGCGACGACGGTTAAGGTCGCCCATCACGTCACCCATATAGTCTTCAGGCGTAACAACCTCTACCGCCATGATCGGCTCAAGCAACTCACCACCGCCCTTCTGGGCCAGTTGCTTGGTCGCCATGGAAGCAGCCACCTTAAACGCCATCTCGTTCGAGTCGACGTCGTGGTAAGAACCATCAAACACGGTAGCCTTCAGGCCGATCAGCGGATAGCCGGCGACAACACCGTTCTTCATCTGCTCTTCGATACCCTTCTGGATAGCCGGGATGTATTCCTTAGGAACAACACCACCCACCACTTCGTTCACGAATTGCAGACCTTCCTGACCTTCGTCAGCAGGTGCAAAACGGATCCAGCAGTGACCGAACTGGCCACGACCGCCGGATTGACGAACGAACTTGCCTTCGATTTCGCAGTTCTTCGTGATGCGCTCACGATAGGAAACCTGAGGCTTGCCGATGTTGGCTTCGACGTTGAACTCACGGCGCATCCGGTCAACCAGGATGTCCAGGTGCAGTTCGCCCATGCCAGAGATGATCGTCTGACCAGTCTCTTCATCAGTTTTTACGCGGAAAGACGGGTCTTCCTGAGCAAGCTTGCCCAGTGCGATACCCATTTTTTCCTGGTCATCCTTGGTTTTAGGCTCAACGGCAACCGAAATAACCGGCTCCGGGAAGTCCATGCGAACCAGGATGATTGGCTTGTCAGCGTTGCACAAGGTTTCACCAGTGGTGACGTCCTTCATGCCGATCAAGGCCGCGATGTCACCAGCGCGTACTTCCTTGATTTCTTCGCGGGCGTTTGCGTGCATTTGCACCATACGACCCACGCGCTCTTTCTTGCCTTTCACCGAGTTGATCACGCCGTCGCCGGATGCCAACACGCCCGAGTAAACACGGACGAAAGTCAAGGTACCCACAAATGGGTCGGTAGCGATCTTGAACGCCAGAGCCGAGAAAGGCTCGTCGTCGTCTGCATGACGCTCCATCTGAACTTCCTCGTTATCAGGGTCGGAACCCTTGATAGCAGGAATGTCGGTTGGAGCAGGCAGGTAGTCGATTACGGCGTCGAGAACCAGGGGAACGCCCTTGTTCTTGAACGAAGAACCACAAACAGCCAGAACGATCTCACCAGCGATAGTACGCTGACGCAGAGCGGCCTTGATTTCCGCGTTGGTGAGTTCTTCACCTTCGAGGTACTTGTTCATCAGCTCTTCGCTGGCTTCGGCCGCAGCCTCAACCATGTTGCTGCGCCACTCGTCAGCCAGTTCCTGCAGCTCTGCAGGGATAGGCTTGCGAACAGGAACCATACCCTTGTCAGCATCGTTCCAGTAAACAGCTTCCATGGACATCAGATCGATCTGACCCTGGAAGTTATCTTCGGAACCGATAGCCAGCTGGATAGGCACCGGTGTGTGACCCAGGCGCTGCTTGATCTGAGCGATCACGCGCAGGAAGTTCGCACCTGCACGGTCCATCTTGTTCACGTAAACGATACGTGGAACACCGTACTTGTTGGCTTGACGCCATACGGTTTCGGACTGCGGCTCTACGCCGGAAGTACCACAGAACACAACGACCGCGCCGTCGAGTACACGCAGGGAACGCTCAACTTCAATGGTGAAGTCCACGTGACCCGGGGTATCGATGACGTTGAAGCGGTACTGATCTTTGTGCTGCTTTTCAGAACCCTGCCAGAAGGCAGTGATGGCAGCAGAAGTGATGGTAATACCACGCTCCTGCTCCTGAACCATCCAGTCTGTGGTCGCGGCGCCGTCATGCACCTCGCCCATCTTATGACTTTTGCCGGTGTAAAAAAGGACGCGCTCGGTGGTGGTGGTTTTACCAGCATCCACGTGAGCGACGATACCAATGTTACGGTAACGGCCAATCGGTGTAGTACGAGCCATAAAGCCCTCGCAAAATTAGTGACGCTGAAATTAGAAGCGGTAGTGCGAGAAAGCCTTGTTGGCCTCAGCCATACGGTGCACGTCTTCACGCTTCTTGACCGCAGCACCTTTACCTTCGGCGGCGTCCAACAGTTCGCCAGCCAAACGCAGAGCCATAGACTTCTCACCGCGCTTACGCGCGAAGTCTACCAGCCAACGCATTGCCAGAGCATTACGACGGGACGGACGAACTTCGACCGGAACCTGGTAAGTAGCACCGCCTACACGGCGCGACTTTACTTCGACCAGCGGAGCGATGGCGTCGAGAGCTTTCTCGAAGATTTCCAGGGGATCGCTGTTCTTACGCTCTTTAACCTTCTCCAGCGCGCCATAAACGATACGCTCGGCAACGGCTTTCTTGCCGCTTTCCATCACGTGGTTCATGAACTTCGCCAGAATCTGGCTTCCGTATTTTGGATCGTCAAGCACTTCGCGCTTGGCTGCTACGCGTCTTCTTGGCATGGATAAGCCCTCAAACGGTCTTCAGGTTAGCTCGGGACCACCACCCAAAAAAGGATGCGCCCGACCTTACTCTTATCGACTCAGAAAAATAGAAATCTGCAATTTTTAACAGAAGCCAAATACTACTTAGGCTTCTTGGTACCGTATTTCGAGCGACCCTGGTTACGGCCTTTAACGCCGGAGGTATCCAGAGAACCACGAACGGTGTGATAACGAACACCTGGCAAGTCTTTTACACGACCGCCACGGATCAGTACCACGCTGTGCTCTTGCAGGTTGTGACCTTCACCACCGATGTACGAGGAAACCTCGAAACCGTTGGTCAGGCGCACACGGCAGACTTTACGCAATGCCGAGTTAGGTTTTTTCGGCGTGGTGGTATACACACGAGTGCACACACCGCGACGTTGCGGGCAGTTCTGCAGCGCAGGCACGTCGGATTTCTCGACGATACGCTTACGCGGCTGACGTACCAGCTGGTTGATAGTTGCCATCTACTAGCTCCACTGTTGTCTTGCGACGCTATTGTCTTACAAGAAAAGCAAATGACAGGGCACAAGCCCCGCCAAATTTAGGGGTACAAGAGTCTAAAGAGGATCCTGCCCCCAGTCAAGACAAAGCCCCGACGTCCGCACCAGGCGGACAGCACGAATGCTGTACGACTGATGCGAGTGCCGAGGCTTTAGTCTCAGTTACCGCTGGAGTTCAACGCTTCAGTCAGAGCGGCTTCTACCTCGCTCGCGCTGACACGCATCGGTTTGTCCATTTCACGGCGACGCTTGCGCTCGCTGTGATAAGCCAGACCGGTACCGGCCGGGATCAGACGACCCACGACCACGTTTTCCTTCAGGCCGCGCAGGTAGTCGCGCTTGCCAGTCACAGCTGCTTCGGTCAGTACGCGGGTTGTCTCCTGGAAGGAGGCCGCGGAGATGAACGACTCAGTGGACAGCGATGCCTTGGTGATACCCAGCAGAACGCGTGTGAACTTGGAAACAAACTTGTCTTCCGCGCCCAGACGCTCGTTCTCTACCAGTACGTGAGTCAACTCCATCTGGTCGCCCTTGATGAAGCTGGAATCGCCAGACTCGGCAATCTCAACTTTACGCAGCATCTGACGCAAAATGGTCTCGATGTGCTTGTCGTTGATCTTCACGCCCTGCAGACGGTAAACGTCCTGAATTTCGTTGACGATGTACTTGGCCAGCGCACTTACACCCAGCAGACGCAGGATGTCGTGTGGGTCGCTAGGACCATCAGAGATAACTTCGCCGCGGTTCACTTGTTCGCCTTCGAAGACGTTCAGGTGACGCCACTTCGGAATCAGCTCCTCGTACGGATCGCTACCGTCGTTCGGGGTAATGACCAGACGGCGCTTGCCTTTGGTCTCTTTACCGAACGCGATGGTACCGCTGACTTCTGCAAGGATCGAAGCCTCTTTCGGGCGACGAGCTTCGAACAGGTCGGCAACACGCGGCAGACCACCGGTGATGTCACGGGTTTTCGAAGTTTCTTGCGGAATACGAGCGATAACATCACCGATCGCGATCTGCGCACCGTCCGCAACACCGACAAGGGCGTTTGCAGGCAGGAAGTACTGAGCAGGTACGTCAGTACCCGGCAGCAGCAGATCCTTGCCATCCAGACCTACCATCTTCACAGCAGGACGGATGTCCTTACCGGCAGCCGGGCGGTCTTTGGCATCAAGCACTTCAATGTTGGTCATACCGGTCAATTCGTCGGTCTGACGCTTGATCGTGATGCCTTCTTCCATGCCGACGTAGGTAACAGTACCTTTCATCTCGGTGACGATTGGGTGAGTGTGCGGATCCCACTTGGCCACGATAGAGCCAGCGTCGACCTTGTCGCCTTCCTTCACCGAAATCACTGCACCGTACGGCAGCTTGTAACGCTCACGCTCACGACCGAAGTCATCAGCGATCGCCAGTTCACCGGAGCGGGATACCGCAACCAGATGGCCGTCAACACGCTCAACGTGCTTCAGGTTGTGAAGACGGACGGTACCGCCATTCTTCACCTGAACGCTGTCGGCTGCCGAGGTCCGGCTTGCCGCACCACCAATGTGGAACGTACGCATTGTCAGCTGGGTACCCGGCTCACCGATCGACTGTGCAGCGATAACGCCGACAGCTTCACCGATGTTGACCTGGTGACCACGAGCCAGGTCGCGGCCGTAGCACTTGGCGCAGATGCCATAGCGCGTTTCGCAGCTGATTGGCGAGCGAACGATCACTTCGTCGATGCTGTTCAGCTCGATGAATTCAACCCACTTCTCGTCTACCAGCGTACCGGCAGGCACGATGACTTCTTCTGTACCTGGCTTGAACACGTCACGGGCGATAACTCGACCCAGTACGCGCTCACCCAGAGGCTCGACGACATCACCGCCTTCAATGTGCGGAGTCATCAGCAAGCCGTGTTCGGTGCCGCAATCAACTTCGGTAACCACCAGATCCTGCGCGACGTCTACCAGACGGCGAGTCAGATAACCGGAGTTAGCGGTTTTCAACGCGGTATCCGCAAGACCCTTACGAGCACCGTGAGTGGAGATGAAGTACTGAAGTACGCTCAAACCTTCACGGAAGTTCGCAGTGATCGGCGTTTCGATGATGGAGCCGTCCGGCTTGGCCATCAGACCACGCATACCGGCCAGCTGACGGATCTGGGCAGCAGAACCACGCGCACCGGAGTCAGCCATCATGTACATCGAGTTGAAGGATTCCTGGTCGACTTCGACACCATGGCGGTCGATAACCTTCTCTTTCGAGAGGTTGGACATCATCGCCTTGGATACTTCGTCGTTCGCCTTGGACCAGAGGTCGATCACCTTGTTGTACTTCTCGCCCTGAGTAACCAGGCCCGAGGCGTACTGACTTTCGATCTCTTTAACTTCTTCGGTGGCCGCGTCGATGATGCGAGCTTTCTCATCCGGGATAACGAAGTCGTTAACGCCAATGGAAACACCCGAGATCGTCGAGTAGGCAAAACCGGTGTACATCAACTGGTCAGCGAAAATAACGGTCTCTTTCAAACCAACCACGCGGTAGCACTGGTTGATCAGCTTGGAGATCGCCTTCTTCTTCATCGGCTGGTTGACGACGTCGTAGGACAGGCCGGCCGGAACCACCTGGAACAACAGCGCACGGCCGACAGTGGTGTCGACGATACGGGTGTTCTTGACGCTGCCACCATCACGATCGTTGACCGTTTCGTGGATGCGAACCTTGACCTTGGCGTGCAGAGCAGCTTCGCCGGCGCGGAATACGCGGTCGACTTCCTGCAGGTCTGCAAACACACGGCCTTCGCCCTTGGCGTTGATCGCTTCACGGGTCATGTAGTACAGACCCAGTACAACGTCCTGCGACGGAACGATGATTGGCTCACCGTTGGCTGGCGACAGGATGTTGTTGGTCGACATCATGAGCGCGCGCGCTTCGAGCTGAGCTTCCAGCGTCAAAGGGACGTGAACGGCCATCTGGTCGCCGTCGAAGTCGGCGTTGTACGCAGCACAGACCAGAGGGTGCAGCTGGATAGCCTTACCTTCGATCAGTACCGGTTCAAATGCCTGAATACCCAGACGGTGAAGTGTTGGCGCACGGTTCAGAAGCACTGGGTGTTCGCGAATCACTTCGGCAAGAACGTCCCACACTTCCGGCAGCTCGCGCTCGACCATTTTCTTGGCAGCTTTGATGGTCGTGGCCAGGCCACGCATTTCCAGCTTGCCGAAAATGAACGGTTTGAACAGCTCGAGAGCCATTTTCTTTGGCAGACCGCACTGATGCAGACGCAGGGTCGGACCAACGGTAATTACCGAACGACCGGAGTAGTCAACGCGCTTACCGAGCAGGTTCTGACGGAAACGACCTTGCTTACCCTTGATCATGTCAGCCAGGGATTTCAGAGGACGCTTGTTGGAACCGGTGATTGCGCGACCGCGACGACCGTTATCCAGCAATGCATCGACCGCTTCCTGCAACATGCGCTTTTCGTTACGCACGATGATGTCAGGTGCAGAAAGATCCAGCAGACGTTTCAAACGGTTGTTACGGTTGATCACTCGACGATACAGATCGTTGAGGTCGGACGTCGCGAAACGGCCACCGTCCAGCGGAACCAGAGGACGCAGATCTGGCGGCAGAACCGGCAGAACGGTCAGCACCATCCACTCAGGAAGGTTGCCGGAACCCTGGAAGGCTTCCATCAGCTTCAGACGCTTGGACAGCTTCTTGATCTTGGTTTCGGAATTGGTTTGCGGAATCTCTTCACGCAGACGGCCAATTTCGTGCTCCAGATCGATAGCGTGCAGGAGTTCACGGACGGCTTCGGCACCCATACGGGCGTCGAAATCGTCACCGAACTCTTCCAGCGCTTCGAAATACTGCTCATCGTTCAGCAGCTGACCCTTTTCGAGGGTGGTCATGCCTGGATCGATAACGACATAGCTCTCGAAGTAGAGAACGCGTTCGATATCACGCAGAGTCATGTCCATCAGCAAGCCGATACGGGACGGCAGGGACTTCAGGAACCAGATGTGTGCCACTGGCGATGCCAGCTCGATGTGAGCCATGCGCTCACGACGAACTTTGGCCAGAGCCACTTCAACACCGCATTTTTCGCAGATGACACCGCGGTGCTTGAGGCGCTTGTACTTACCGCACAAGCACTCGTAATCCTTGACCGGGCCAAAGATCTTGGCGCAGAACAGACCATCACGCTCAGGCTTGAACGTGCGGTAGTTGATGGTTTCCGGTTTCTTAACTTCACCGAACGACCACGAGCGGATCATTTCAGGCGACGCGAGGCCGATGCGGATAGCATCGAACTCTTCGACTTGACCCTGGTTTTTCAGCAAATTCAGTAGGTCTTTCAAGGCCTTTCCTCCTGGCGGAGCAGGGAGCAGGGATTTACGCCCTGCTCCCGATTCACGTCACGTGTTATTCGGTTTCCAGATCGATATCGATACCGAGCGAACGGATTTCTTTGATCAACACGTTGAAGGACTCGGGCATGCCCGGCTCCATACGGTGATCGCCGTCCACGATGTTTTTGTACATCTTGGTACGACCGTTCACATCGTCCGACTTGACTGTGAGCATTTCCTGCAGAGTGTACGCCGCGCCGTATGCTTCCAGCGCCCACACTTCCATCTCCCCGAAACGCTGACCACCGAACTGCGCCTTACCACCCAGCGGCTGCTGGGTAACCAGGCTGTAAGAACCAGTGGAACGCGCGTGCATCTTGTCGTCCACCAAGTGGTTCAGCTTCAGCATGTACATGTAGCCAACTGTTACAGCGCGCTCAAACTTGTTGCCGGTGCGGCCGTCGAACAGTTGCATCTGGCCGCTCTCTGGCATGTCAGCCAGTTTGAGCATTGCCTTGATTTCGCTTTCCTTCGCGCCGTCGAACACCGGAGTGGCCATCGGAACGCCGTTACGCAGGTTCTTCGCCAGATCCAGAACTTCCTGGTCGGTGAATTCGTCCAGGTTTTCCTGACGGCCACCGATCTCGTTGTAGATCTCGGTGAGGAACTTGCGCAGCTCAACCACTTTACGCTGCTCTTCGAGCATGCGGTTGATCTTCTCACCCAGACCTTTGGCCGCGAGGCCCAGGTGGGTTTCAAGGATCTGACCGACGTTCATACGCGAAGGTACGCCCAGCGGGTTGAGTACGATGTCTACCGGCGTACCGTTGGCATCGTGCGGCATATCTTCAACCGGCATGATCACGGAGACCACACCCTTGTTACCGTGACGACCGGCCATCTTGTCGCCCGGCTGAATGCGACGACGGATTGCCAGGTAAACCTTGACGATCTTCAGTACGCCCGGTGCAAGGTCATCGCCCTGTTGCAGCTTGCGCTTCTTGTCTTCGAACTTGTCGTCCAGCAGACGGCGACGGTCAACGATGTAAGCCTGAGCTTTCTCGAGCTGCTCGTTAAGAGCATCTTCGGCCATGCGCAGTTTGAACCACTGACCATGCTCAAGACCGTCGAGCACTTCGTCGGTGATCTCCTGGCCTTTCTTCAGGCCAGCACCGCCTTCTGCAACACGGCCAACCAGCGCGGAGCGCAGACGCTCGAACGTGGCGCCTTCGACGATACGGAACTCTTCGTTCAGATCCTTACGGATCTCGTCGAGTTGCGACTTCTCGATGGACAGTGCACGTGCGTCACGCTCAACGCCATCACGCGTGAAGACCTGAACGTCGATAACAGTACCCTTGGTACCGGTCGGCACACGCAGGGAGGTGTCTTTAACGTCGCTGGCCTTCTCACCGAAGATCGCGCGCAGCAGTTTTTCTTCTGGTGTCAGCTGGGTCTCGCCTTTCGGGGTGACCTTACCGACCAGAATGTCGCCAGCGCCGACTTCAGCACCTACGTAAACGATACCGGCTTCGTCCAGCTTGTTCAGTGCCGCTTCACCCACGTTCGGGATGTCGGCAGTGATTTCCTCTGGGCCAAGCTTGGTGTCACGGGCCACACAGGTCAGTTCCTGGATGTGGATCGTGGTGAAGCGATCTTCCTGAACGACACGCTCGGACAGACAGATGGAGTCTTCGAAGTTGAAACCGTTCCAGGCCATGAACGCGATGCGCATGTTCTGACCCAGTGCCAGCTCGCCCATGTCAGTAGACGGACCATCAGCCATGATGTCGCTGCGCTGAACACGATCACCCTTGCTCACCAGCGGACGCTGGTTAATGCAGGTGTTCTGGTTGGAACGGGTGTATTTGGTCAGGTTGTAGATATCTACACCCGCCTCACCGGTTTCAACTTCATCGTCAGCAACACGAACCACGATACGGCTGGCGTCAACCGAGTCGATCACGCCGCCACGACGGGCCACGACGCAAACGCCGGAGTCGCGAGCAACGTTACGCTCCATGCCGGTACCGACCAGCGGCTTGTCAGCACGCAGGGTAGGTACAGCCTGACGCTGCATGTTCGAACCCATCAACGCACGGTTGGCGTCATCGTGCTCGAGGAACGGGATCAGGGACGCTGCTACCGATACAACCTGCTTGGGCGAAACGTCCATCAGGGTAACGTCAGCAGGCGCCTTGACCGTAAATTCGTTGAGGTGACGTACCGCTACCAGCTCGTCGATCAGCTCTTGCTTGTCGTTCATTGCGGCCGAAGCCTGTGCAATGACGTGGTCTGCTTCTTCGATTGCCGACAGGAAAACGATTTCGTCGGTAACCAGACCTTCTTTCACAACGCGATACGGGCTTTCGAGGAAACCGTACTGGTTGGTGCGAGCGTAGGCTGCCAACGAGTTGATCAGACCGATGTTCGGACCTTCCGGCGTTTCAATCGGGCACACGCGACCGTAGTGAGTCGGGTGAACGTCTCGAACTTCAAAGCCGGCGCGCTCACGAGTCAAACCGCCAGGGCCGAGTGCAGAGACACGACGCTTGTGGGTGATCTCGGACAGCGGGTTGTTCTGGTCCATGAACTGGGAAAGCTGGCTGGAACCGAAGAACTCTTTGACCGCAGCAGCGACTGGCTTGGCGTTGATCAGGTCCTGAGGCATCAGGCCTTCACTTTCAGCCATCGACAGACGCTCTTTGACCGCACGTTCTACACGGACCAGACCTACACGGAACTGGTTCTCGGCCATCTCGCCAACACAACGAACACGACGGTTACCCAAGTGGTCGATGTCGTCGACGATGCCTTTACCGTTACGGATGTCAACGAGGGTCTTGAGGACCGCTACGATGTCTTCCTTGCACAGCACGCCCGAACCTTCGATCTCGGTGCGACCGATGCGGCGGTTGAACTTCATGCGACCTACAGCGGACAGGTCGTAGCGCTCAGGGCTGAAGAACAGGTTGTTGAACAGTGTCTCGGCTGCGTCTTTGGTCGGCGGCTCGCCAGGACGCATCATGCGATAGATCTCGACCAGCGCTTCCAGTTGGTTGCTGGTGGAGTCGATCTTCAATGTGTCAGAGACGAACGGACCGCAGTCGATGTCGTTGGTGTACAACGTTTCGATGCGAACAACTTGACCCTTGGCGATCTTGGCCAGGATTTCAGTGTTCAGCTCGGTATTGCACTCGGCGATGATTTCGCCGGTAGCCGGATGCACGATGACCTTGGCAGTGGTGCGACCCAGGACGTAGTCCAGAGGCACTTCCAGCTCTTTGATCCCGGCCTTTTCCAGCTGGTTGATGTGACGAGCGGTAATACGGCGACCTTGCTCGACAATGACCTTGCCTTTGTCGTCCAGGATATCCAGGACAGCAATCTCACCACGCAGGCGCTGAGGCACCAGTTCCAGGCTCAGGTTTTCACCGCGAACATGGAAAACGTTGGTGGTATAGAAAGCATCGAGCACTTGCTCGGTGGTGTAACCCAATGCGCGCAGCAGAACGGACGCAGGCAGCTTGCGACGACGGTCGATACGGACGAATACGCAGTCTTTCGGATCGAACTCGAAGTCCAGCCACGAACCGCGGTAAGGAATGATACGAGCGGAGTACAGCAGCTTACCGGAGCTGTGCGTCTTGCCACGGTCGTGGTCGAAGAATACGCCAGGCGAGCGGTGCAGCTGAGACACGATAACGCGCTCGGTACCGTTGATTACGAAGGTACCGTTTTCAGTCATCAGGGGAATTTCACCCATGTAGACTTCTTGCTCTTTGATGTCCTTGATCGCTTTGTTCGACGACTCTTTGTCGAAGATGATCAGACGAACCTTGACTCGCAGAGGTACAGCGTAAGTCACACCACGCAGCACGCATTCCTTGACATCAAATGCCGGTTCGCCCAAGCGATAACCTACATACTCCAGCGCAGCATTGCCGGAGTAGCTGATGATCGGGAAAACGGATTTGAAGGCTGCATGCAGACCGACGTCGCGGAACTGATCTTTGGTCGCTCCCGCCTGCAGGAATTCGCGATACGAATCCAGCTGGATGGCCAAGAGATACGGCACATCCATTACGTCCGGCAACTTGCTAAAGTCCTTGCGGATACGTTTTTTCTCAGTATATGAGTAAGCCATCAGCGTTCCCCAGCTTGGTCACCTGCTTGTTTGGCTCCCTCCCGACGGAAGCAGCCAGAAAATCGTGCAAACCCCTTGGTTTGCGCCACCGCCATCGGTGGATCCTGCACGCTATAGAGATTGACAGCGCCAATCGTCTATAACGGAAAAAGGCCGGTGGCAAAAGCCACCAGCCATCAGCCTTTCGCTAAATGCGTGGGCTGGACACTCAAATCGATGCTTATTTCAGCTCGACTTTAGCGCCTGCTTCTTCCAGAGTAGCTTTGGCTTTGTCAGCTGCGTCTTTGGCAACAGCTTCCAGGACCATTGCTGGAGCGCCGTCAACGACTGCCTTGGCTTCTTTCAGGCCCAGACCGGTCAGTTCACGAACTGCCTTGATCACGTTAACTTTCTTCTCGCCAGCTTCCAGCAGCATGACGTTGAATTCAGTTTGTTCTTCAACAACAGCGGCAGCAGCAGCTGGACCAGCAGAAGCAGCGGCAGCAGTAACGCCGAACTTCTCTTCGAACGCCTTGATCAGCTCTACAACCTGCAGAACGGACATTTCAGCTACGGCGTTAAGGATATCGTCTTGAGAGATGGACATGACTCAATTTCCTGAATTGGGGGACGGCCTACGCGACCATCAAAATAAACAAAAATACGCGAAAAGATCTGACTCAGCCTTAGGCTGCAGCTGCTTCTTTTTGGTCGCGAACAGCCGCCAGAGTACGAGCCAACTTGCTGGTAGCGCCTTGAATCACGCTCATCAGCTGAGAAATTGCTTCGTCACGGGTCGGCAGGCTTGCCAGTACGTCGATCTGATTAGCTGCGAGGAACTTGCCCTCGAACGCAGCTGCCTTGATCTCGAACTTGTCCTGACCTTTGGCGAATTCCTTGAACAGTCGGGCAGCAGCGCCCGGATGCTCGTTAGAGAATGCGATCAAGGTCGGGCCAGTGAACACGTCGTTGAGAACACTGAATTCAGTGTCAGCAACAGCGCGCTTGAGCAGTGTGTTACGTACAACACGTACGTAAACGCCAGCTTCACGAGCCTCTTTACGGAGTCCGGTCATAGCGCCGACTGTCACGCCGCGGGCATCAGCCACGACTGCGGACAGACCAGCTTTGGCAGCCTCGTTGACTTCAGCGACGATGGCCTTCTTGTCTTCGAGTTTAATTGCCACGGGTTTAACTCCTGCTTGTTACCGTTTCATCTGGCCTAAGCCTGATGTCGTTTTGGTGTCTGATTCGGTAAGGAACCGGGAGCACCATCTGCGTAGGCTTGAGTTTTAAGACTTTCGCCGCCTACGGTCTTGGATAGCCCCCGCCAGGCAGGGACCCCAATTTTTCAGCGATGCGTCAGACGCATCGCCTTTGTCTTACGCGTCCAGCGAGCCCTGATCAATCACCAGGCCTGGGCCCATGGTGGTGCTCAGAGTAACGCGCTTGACGTAGATACCTTTCGAGGAAGCAGGCTTGATACGCTTGAGATCAGCGAGCAGCGCTTCAACGTTTTCCTTCAGCTTGACGGCGTCGAAACCGACTTTGCCAACAGAAGTGTGGATGATGCCGTTCTTGTCGGTGCGATAACGAACCTGACCAGCCTTGGCATTCTTGACGGCGTTAGCAACGTCAGGAGTAACAGTGCCGACTTTCGGGTTAGGCATCAGACCGCGAGGACCAAGAACCTGGCCCAGCTGACCAACAACGCGCATTGCGTCCGGGGAGGCAATGACGACGTCATAGTTCAGGTCGCCAGCTTTCATTTCAGCAGCCAGATCGTCCATACCAACGCGATCAGCGCCGGCAGCCAGAGCGGCTTCAGCAGCAGGACCCTGGGTGAATACTGCAACGCGTACAGTCTTGCCAGTGCCGTGCGGCAGAACAGTAGCGCTACGCACTACCTGGTCAGATTTACGAGGGTCAACACCCAGGTTTACAGCAATGTCCACGGACTCGCTGAACTTGACGGTCGACAGCTCGGTCAGCAGAGCTGCTGCATCTACAAAGTTGTAGGCCTTGCCAGCTTCGATCTTGCCAGCGATTGCCTTTTGGCGCTTGGTCAGCTTAGCCATTACACACCCTCCACGTTAAGGCCCATGCTACGAGCGGAACCGGCGATGGTACGCACGGCCGCATCCATGTCAGCAGCTGTCAGATCCGCATTTTTTACTTTTGCGATTTCTTCCAGCTGAGCACGGGTCACGGTGCCAACTTTAACGGTGTTCGGGCGAGCCGAGCCGCTGGTCAAACCTGCAGCTTTTTTCAGCAGAACCGACGCAGGGGTACTTTTTGTTTCGAAAGTGAAGCTACGGTCGCTGTATACAGTGATGATCACTGGAGTCGGCAAGCCTGGCTCAAGACCCTGAGTACGGGCGTTGAACGCTTTGCAGAATTCCATGATGTTCACACCGTGCTGACCCAGAGCCGGGCCTACTGGCGGGCTTGGGTTAGCCTGAGCGGCTTTCACTTGCAGCTTGATGTATGCAGTTATCTTCTTGGCCATGAGGCACTCCAATTACGGGTTCAAGCGCCAATAAAGGCTCCCCGGTTGCTTACGCGTATATCCCAGTGACGAAAAAACCCCACAGCCTTAGGCTACGGGGTATGGGATTCCAGCTCAGTTATGCCTTTTCGACCTGACTGAACTCCAACTCTACCGGAGTAGAGCGTCCGAAAATGAGCACCGCCACTTGGATACGGCTCTTTTCGTAGTTAACTTCTTCTACCGTGCCGTTGAAATCGGCAAACGGACCGTCGGTGACACGAACAACCTCACCCGGCTCGAACAGAGTCTTGGGCTTCGGCTTATCGCTGCCGTCAGCGACGCGACGCAGAATCGCTTCTGCCTCTTTGTCTGTGATGGGCGCAGGCTTGTCAGCAGTACCGCCGATGAAACCCATGACACGAGGAGTGTCCTTGACCAAGTGCCAAGTACCTTCGTTCATGTCCATCTGAACAAGCACATAACCAGGGAAGAACTTGCGCTCGCTTTTGCGTTTCTGGCCATTACGCATTTCAACCACTTCTTCAGTGGGAACCAGAATTTCGCCGAAGCCATCTTCCATGCCTGCCAGCTTCACACGCTCGACCAACGAGCGCATGACATGCTTCTCGTAACCGGAGTAAGCATGCACTACGTACCAACGCTTAGCCACGGGACACCCTTAGCCAACTATCAAGGAAACAAGCCAGCCGAGCAGGGAATCAAGCCCCCACAACAGCAACGCCATAACCAGCACAACAGCCACGACGATCAATGTGGTTTGAGTGGTTTCTTGGCGAGTAGGCCAAACGACTTTACGAATTTCTGCCCGAGCTTCTTTCGCCAAAACGAAAAAAGCTTTGCCTTTACCAGTCTGCAGCGCTACAAAAGCAGCAGCTGCAGCGATAACCAGGAGAGCGAGAACACGGTACAGGATCGGCTCAGCAGAGTAGTACTGATTACCGACAACACCCACGACCACCAGAACGACTACCAGGAGCCATTTCAGCAAATCAAAGCGAGAGTCTGATGCTTCAGCCTTGGGATTCATCTACGGAGATCCTGTGAAAAGAAAGCCAGATTACATTTTCTGAATCTGGCAGGTCAGGAGGGAATCGAACCCCCAACCTACGGTTTTGGAGACCGTCGCTCTGCCAATTGAGCTACTGACCTAAAAGCAAAATCAGGCCGACCATTATGCTGGCCTGACAATAGTTTTTCAACACATCATTCGGATTTCGCCACAAAGCCGCATACACCCGAACAATCAAGGCACCCCACACACAGCAGGACCACCTAAAACAAAGGCAGATATTTTCATATCTGCCTTTGGCAATGGAGCTCTTGAGCGGATTCGAACCGCTGACCTCACCCTTACCAAGGGTGTGCTCTACCAACTGAGCTACAAGAGCAAAACAACCTGCATGAACCGCAAACATGGAGCGGGTAGCGGGAATCGAACCCGCATCATCAGCTTGGAAGGCTGAGGTTCTACCACTAAACTATACCCGCACAACTTGCAGTTCGCGCTAAATCTGGTGGAGGGGGAAGGATTCGAACCTTCGAAGTCGTAGACGTCAGATTTACAGTCTGATCCCTTTGGCCGCTCGGGAACCCCTCCTAAGCGAGGCAGCATTTTCAACTCATGCTACCCTTCTGTCAACCTTTTTCTCATTAAAAACCTGAGCTTACATGCGTTGACCATTTCCACTTCGTTCGCAAGACTTACACCTCACTGCGAAGCGGGCGCCATTCTATTCAAACTATTCGACAGTTGCAATGCCCTCACATGACATTATTTTATTTTTTAGCTGAGGGAAGTCCTGAGTGAGCTGACTCATGACACCGCTCTCCACAAGACGCCTGCTTTCAGGAGCGATCTTGAGCCAATAAGCAGTAGTGGCTGGTGAAGGCAACGCTTGAAATTGTGATTGGATATCGAGACTGTTAAGGCGCTGCTCGACAGCACGAGCATCTTCCTGGCGGGAAAAACCGCCCAGATAAAGGCAGCTTGCATCTGCGCCCCTTGATACTCGGGCCGGATCAGATTCGCTGAGCAGGTGGATATCCTGTTGTGCAGCACGATTCAGCGACAGGGGAAGGACCTCCTTTGCCCTCAGCGGAGCTTCCTGCTGATGCCAGATGTAATAAAAGCCGTTGAGCATTAACAGGAGGAGAAATAACCAACGCATAGAAACCTCAGGACAGTGGGCACGCGAGTGCAAGACCGACAAAAACCAGATCCGGTACCACTCGGGCGCCAGGCAATACATCCATGACCAGGCCAGCGTCACCGCCTGTTACAAAGACCGTAAAGTCATCGCCCCAATACCCTTTGGCAATGTTGACCTGAGTCAACGCAAAACCTCTAAGCATAAGCGAGCAACCTCTCTCGACTGCCTCAGCTGTTGACCGCCCAGGTACAAGCCCTGTCAGCGCCCTCTGAGCAGCGTCATCGTCGTATCTGATTCGTCTGGTGTGAGTGCGCAACTGATCCCGCATCAACGGCATACCAGGGCATATGAACCCACCCAAGTGCTGACCCTCAGCATTCACGAAGTCAGACGTAACGGCGGTCCCTAGGTCAATTACCAGGCAGGCGCTGCGGACACCGTGATAGGCCCCAACGAACGCTAACCAGCGGTCGAGCCCCAAGCGCTCGAACTCTTCATAGCCATTCACCACTCCGGCGAGCTCACGCCCAGGCACCGCACACACAGGTGTGATCGAAAAGACACTCGCGAGAACAGCGACGAGACGCTCAGTCTCCACAGCATTACGCACACTTACCAGCCGACAGTCGCTTAGAGCAAGGCCCGGTAACCGTCGAAGGCTTTCCAATAGCGCGTCATCCGAATCTACGACCCCTCCGGCCAACACTGAACTATCACTTCGATTTGTCACCCGCCACTTGATGAAGCTATTGCCGCAATCGAGCTCAAGAATCATCGCGCAACCTCAGGCTGAGTTCACCACCACTAAAGCTCTTTTCCACACCGTCAACTTCCAAACGCAATGCGCCCAGCGCATCGATACCTAACACAGTGCCGCTAATAGCCTGCGCACCAGAAAGCAGCGTGACCGCAGCGCCTTGCCATAAATGCCCCGCCTCCCAATCCTCCTGAAACGCCACAAACCCTTTCTGGCGATGGACCTCAAGGAATGACTCAAGCTTTTCACTCAGGCGAACAGCCAGATGATTGCGATCCGACAATTGACCCGTTTCGAGACGAAGGGAAGTCCATGACTGATCGACTTCCGCCGATGCCTGCATATTCACGTTGATTCCCACGCCGATAACCACATGGCATACATCAGCGGGATCACCTATAAGCTCCAGGAGGATTCCGGCGATCTTGCGCTTACCCACGAGAACGTCATTAGGCCATTTGAGGCCCGCTTTGGTTACCCCGGCATCGCGCAGGACATTCATCACCGCAAGCCCTACTAGCAGGCTGAGGCCCTCCAGCTGGCGCATGCCACCGTCGATTCTCAGAATCAGGCTGTAATAGAGATTATCGGCGAAGGGGCTGACCCATTTGCGACCGCGTCGCCCCCTCCCGGAAGTTTGTCGCTCTGAAAGCACAAGCAGCGGCACCTCGCAGCTCCCGGCGATCAAACGAGCCGCTTCGGCATTTGTCGAGTCCACCGAGTCATAGGTTTTAGCCGACCAACCAGAAGGAAGACCTGAGCGTGTTATGACAGAAGCATCAAGAAGCGAAATCGGGGTTGCAAGCCTGTAACCACGTCCGCGCACTTTATGCACCTCAATACCCAGCTCGGCCTCAAGCAGCTGAAGCTGCTTCCAGACAGCGCTTCGACTAACTCCCAGAGCCTCCCCAAGTACCTGCCCAGAATGAAAGGCACCGTCAGCAAGAAGCGTCAACAACATCAGCATGTAAGAATCGCCTGGCAATGAGGCACGCATGATAGCTACGCAGAAGCATGATGCATAGAAATCAGAGCCTGTTTTAAAGGCCTAAAAAGACAAAACCCCTCATCGCGTAAGCGATGAGGGGTTTTGGAATTGAATCTTGACG
>NZ_JACONV010000021.1 GCF_014358015.1 Pseudomonas triticifolii
CGAGGCGGTTTTGAAGCGCCGCATCAGTGACTGTACTGACGCCATCGCCGGCAAGCCGCCTCCCACGATCTGGTGCCTGCTGCAAGGCTTGTGCATAAAGCGCAGCACGGGACTCAAACGGTCGTCGCTGACGGAATGCTTAACCTGTGGGAGGCGGCTTGCCGGCGAGGCGGTTTTGAAGCGCTACATCAGTGACTGTACTGACGCCATCGCCGGCAAGCCGCTTCCCACGATCCGGTGCCTGCTGCGAGACTTGCGCTCAGGCGCAGCACGGGCACCGATCGTCGGTCTCAACGCCTGACCAGCAACACACCCGATTCCATATGGTGGGTGTAAGGGAATTGGTCAAACAGTGCGCAGCGCTCCACTCGGTGGGTGTCGTGCAACTGGGCAATGTTGGCGGCCAGGGTTTCCGGGTTGCAGGAGATATACAGGATGCGCTCGAACCGACGGGTCAGTTCGCAGGTGTCGGCGTCCATGCCGGCACGCGGCGGATCGACGAACACGCTGCCGAACTCATACTGCTTGAGGTCCACACCGTGCAGGCGGCGGAACGGGCGAACCTCGTTCAGGGCCTGGGTCAGTTCCTCGGCAGACAGGCGCACCAGCGTGACGTTGTCGACGGCGTTGTCTTCCAGATTGCTCAGCGCGGCATTGACTGACGTCTTGCTGATTTCGGTCGCCAGCACTTTACGCACCCGAGTCGCCAGCGGCAGGGTGAAGTTGCCGTTGCCGCAATACAGTTCCAGCAGATCGTCATCACGCTCGCCCAGCGCGTCGTACGCCCAGTTGAGCATTTTCTGATTGACCGTGCCGTTGGGCTGGGTGAACGCACCTTCCGGCTGGCGATAGCTGAAGATGCGCCCGGCAACGTCGAACTGCTCGGTCACGTAATCGTGGCCAATGACCAGCCGCTGGCCCTTGGAGCGCCCAATCAGGCTCACCTTCAGTTCAGCCGCCAACACCTCGGCCTCGGCTTGCCAGACGTCGTCCAGCGGGCGGTGATAACACAGCGTGATCATCGCATCGCCCGCCAGGGTGGTCAGAAAGTCCACCTGGAACAGCTTGTGATTCAGCGTCGGGCTGGCTTCCCAGCGCTCGCGCAGCACCGGCATCAAGGCATTGATCCGCTCGCTGGCAATCGGCAGGCCGTCGAGCAGAATCGGGGTCTTGTTGTCGCCGGGCGCGAACATCGCGTAATACCGCTTCTGGTCTTCGCGCCACAGGCGGAACTCGGCTCGCAGGCGGTAATGCTCACGCGGCGAGTCGAACACCTGCGGCTCGGGCGCATCGAACGGGGCCAGCAACTCGCGCAGGCGTGCGGTCTTTTCTGCGAACTGACGGTCGTAGCTCGCGGGGTCGAAGGGAACACTCATGCGTTGAACCAGCCCAGCTTGATCACGAACAGGATCGACAGGATCACCAGCGCAGCATTCAGCTCACGCCCGCGACCCGACAACAGCTTGATCGCCGTCCAGGAAATGAAACCAAAAGCGATGCCGTTGGCGATGGAATACGTGAATGGCATGGCCAGCGCAGTAATCACCACAGGTGCTGCGACAGTGATGTCATCCCAGTCGATCTCGGCCATACCAGAGGCCATCAGCACGGCGACGAACAGCAGGGCAGGCGCGGTCGCGTAAATTGGCACGCTGCTGGCCAATGGCGCGAAGAACAGCGCCAGCAAAAACAATACTGCTACGACGATGGCCGTCAGGCCGGTACGTCCGCCGGCGCTGACGCCCGCAGCCGACTCGATGTAGCTGGTGGTCGTCGAGGTGCCCAGCAGCGAACCGGCCATGGCTGCCGTGCTGTCCGCAATCAGGGCGCGACCCATTTTCGGCATGTGGCCGTCCTTGCCCATCAGCCCGGCGCGCTTGGCGACGCCGATCAGGGTGCCGGAGTTGTCGAAGATATCGACGAACAGGAAGGCGAAGATGATGCTGACCAGACCGACGTCCAGCGCGCCCAGAATATCCAGTTGCAGGAAGGTCGGCGCCAGCGAGGGCGGCATCGACATGACGCCGGCGAATTGGCTGAAGCCCAGCGCAATGGAAGCAAGCGTCACCGCCAGAATGCCGATCAGCACCGCGCCCTTAACCTTGAGCTTGTCCAGCGCAATAATCAGAAAGAAGCCCAGCGTAGCCAGAATCGGGGCGGGCTGCTTGAGATCGCCCATGCTGAGCATGGTGACCGGATGGCTGACCACGATACCGGCGTTTTGCAAGGCAATCAGTGCCAGGAACAGACCGATACCGGCCGCAATCGCCGAGCGCAGGGGCAGGGGAATGCTGTTGATGATCCACTCACGGATGCGAAAGATCGACAGCAGAAAGAACATCACCGCCGACAGGAACACCGCGCCGAGCGCCACCTGCCAGGTATGCCCCATGTGCAGGACCACGGTGTAAGTAAAGAAGGCGTTCAGGCCCATGCCCGGTGCCAGGGCAATCGGGTAGTTGGCGATCAGGCCCATCACGGCCGAGCCGATGGCGGCGGCCAGACAGGTCGCAACGAACAGCGCCCCTTTATCCATGCCGGTCTCGCCAAGGATGCTCGGGTTGACGAACAGGATGTAAGCCATCGCCAGAAAGGTCGTGACGCCCGCAAGGATTTCGGTTCTTACGTTGGTGTTATGTGCCTTGAGTTGAAACAGCCTTTCCAGCATGTCGGGCTCTCCGGGACGCGGCCTGCGTCGTGAATGATTCGACTCCACCAGCAAAGCACAGACTGCCTGAGCAGTCCGCAGAATTTATGGCGGGTCGGAAAAAGCCGCGCATCATACCAGCAGGCAAACGCGATAGGTGCTTGTGGATGACGGCTTTTGGATGATCTGCACGCTTGTCTATCGCTGCCGAGAAACCCTGAACGTTGCAAATCACGCGAAGTCGTACCCCCTAAGACGCATAAAAATGCGCTGAATGAGTACCTACCGTGAGGCTGCCATGAATGTTCCGAACCCGATTCCAAAGGATGTCGCAAGTCACGCGATTTCCCTGACCCTCAATGGGCAACTGCGTCAACTCGATGTACAGCCCTGGACCACCTTGCTTGATCTGTTGCGCGACCGGCTCGATCTGGTCGGCACCAAGAAAGGCTGCGATCACGGCCAGTGCGGTGCTTGCACCGTGCTGCGCGACGGCAAGCGTATCAATGCCTGCCTGACCCTGGCGATCATGTGCGACGGCGCCGAGCTGACCACCATCGAAGGCCTGGCTGATGGCGATACGCTGCACCCGATGCAACAGGCCTTCATCAAGCATGACGCGTTCCAGTGCGGTTATTGCACGCCAGGGCAGATTTGCTCGGCTGTGGGCCTCGCCAATGAAGGGCGCGCCAGCACCCGTGCCGAGATTCAGGAACTGATGAGCGGTAACCTCTGTCGCTGCGGTGCCTACAGCAACATTCTGGCCGCAGTGGAAGAGGCCTTGCCGCAGTTCCACGATGCGACCAAAGCGCAGGAGGTGAGCCGATGAATCCGTTCACCTACAGCAAGCCTGCCGATATTCGCGCCGCCATTGATCTGAGTGGCCCGGCCACACGGTTTATTGCAGGCGGCACCAACCTGCTCGATCTGATGAAAGAAAATGTCGCTCGCCCCGAGCATCTGATCGACATCAATGATCTGCCGCTCAAAGACGTGAGCGAGACGGCTTCGGGCGGGTTGATGATCGGTGCGCTGGTCAGCAATGCCGACCTGGCCTGGCACCCGCTGGTCGAAGCGCGTTATCCGTTGTTGAGCCAGGCGTTGCTGGCGGGCGCGTCGCCACAGTTACGCAACATGGCCAGCACGGGCGGCAACCTGTTGCAGCGCACCCGGTGCTACTACTTTTACGACGCCAGCGTGCCGTGCAACAAGCGCGAGCCAGGCAGCGGCTGCCCTGCGAAGGACGGCCTCAATCGTATTCATGCGATCTTCGGTGCCAGCGACGACTGCGTCGCCACGCATCCTTCCGACATGTGCGTGGCTATGGCTGCGCTGGAAGCGGTGGTGCATGTCGAGGGCCGCGCAGGTCGTCGCACCATCGAATTTGCCGACTTCCATCGTCTGCCAGGCGATGCGCCGCAGCGTGACAATCAGTTGGCCGACGATGAACTGATCACGGCCATTGAGCTGCCTGCCCCGCGTTTCGCTGGTCACAGCGCTTATCTGAAAGTGCGCGACCGCGCTTCTTATGCGTTTGCGCTGGTGTCTGTCGCCGCTGCGCTGGAACTGAACGGCGATGTGGTGAGCGAGGCGCGTCTGGCGCTTGGCGGTGTAGCGCACAAGCCGTGGCGCGACAAGGAAGTCGAGCGGTTGCTGATCGGCAAGCCCGCCACACGCGAGCATTTTGCGGCCGCAGCAGACGCTATGTTGGCGGATGCACAACCGCTTGAGCACAACGCTTTCAAGGTCAGGCTGGCGCGCCGGGCGATCATTCGCGCCCTGAGCGACGCGGCACTGGGAGGTACTGCCCAATGAATGTTTCCTTCTCCCCGATGGGCAAGCCCGTGGACCGCGTCGACGGCAAACTGAAAGTCACAGGCGGCGCGCGCTATGCCGGTGAATACCCGGAAGACGGCCTGCTGTTCGGCAGCGTCGTTTCCAGCACCATCGCCAACGGTCGTGTGCTGAGCATCGACACGTCCGAGGCGTTGAAGGTGCCGGGCGTGGTCGCGATTCTGGATCACACCAATCGTCCTTCGCTGGCCAGTTACGACGAGAACTACGAAGACGCCGATTCGGCGGACGGTTCTCCGTTTCGGCCACTGTATAACGACAACGTGCTGTACAGCGGCCAGCCGTTGGCGCTAGTCGTGGCTCAATCCCTGGAAATGGCCCGGCATGCAGGCTCGCTGATTCGTATCGAATACGATCAGCAGGCGCACCAGACCGACTTGCTGGCCGAACTGGGGCAGGCTCACGATGTATCGTCCGAGCTGCCTAAACCACGCGGCAATTTCGAGGCGGAACTGGCCAGTTCCGCGCTGAGTGTCGATGCGACCTACAGCACGCCCAGCGAATACCACAATCCGATGGAGCCGCACGCGTCGACCGTGCTGTACCAAGCCGACGGCAGCCTGCAGATTCACGACAAGACTCAGGGCACGCAGAATTGTCAGGATTACCTGCACGAGGTCTTCGGCCTGGAAAAGGACAAGATTCGTTTGCTGGCTGCGTTTGTCGGTGGTGCCTTCGGTTCCGGTCTGCGTCCGCAATACCAACTGCCATTGGCCGTCATGGCCGCCTTGCACCTCAAGCGTTCGGTGCGGGTCACGCTGACGCGCCAGCAGATGTTCACCTTCGGTTACCGTCCGCGTACGGTGCAACGATTGCGTCTGGGCGCAGCGGCCAACGGGCGCTTGCTGGCCATCGGGCATGAAGCGATTGGTCAGACGTCGCGCTTCGAGGACTTCACCGAGCACGTCGTGGAATGGAGCGGCATGCTCTATCAGTGCGACAACGTGCAATTGACCTACAAGCTAGTGCCGCTGGACGTGTTCACGCCGCTGGACATGCGTGCGCCGGGCGCGGCGTTGGGCATGATTGGTCTTGAGTGTGCGATGGATGAACTGGCGTGTGCGCTGGCCATCGACCCCGTGCGCTTGCGCCTGACCAATTTCGCCGAGCGCAACGGCAA
This sequence comes from Pseudomonas triticifolii, assembly GCF_014358015.1. Classification (GTDB taxonomy): domain Bacteria; phylum Pseudomonadota; class Gammaproteobacteria; order Pseudomonadales; family Pseudomonadaceae; genus Aquipseudomonas; species Aquipseudomonas triticifolii. The sequence goes on from NZ_JACONV010000021.1 coordinate 5,622, forward strand.
CGAAGACAAGCCGTATTCCAGCAAGGAACTGCGCGAGTGTTATGCACAGGGCGCTGAGCGCTTTGGCTGGGAACGTCGTAACCCTGAACCGCGCAGCATGCGTGAAGGCCGCCAACTGGTCGGCTGGGGTATGGCCGGTGGTGTCTGGGAAGCGATGCAGATGAAAGCCAGCGCCAAGGCGCGCCTTGGTTCGGACGGCAAGCTGGTGGTCAGCAGTGCAACCACTGACATCGGCACCGGCACATACACGGTCATGACCCAGATTGCCGCCGAAACCTTGGGGTTGGCGGTGGAAGACGTGACCTTCCTGTTGGGCGATTCGTCGCTGCCGACCGCGCCGCTGCAAGGCGGCTCGTTCACCGTGTCGTCAGTCGGTACAGCGGTGCAGCAAGCGTGTCAGGCCTTGCAGCGTCAGTTGCTGGAAGTCGCGAAGGGCAGGTATCCACAGTACGCCTCGGCCACGCCGGATGAGGTGCGGTTTGAGTCGGGCAGTCTGTATCTGGGTGATCAGATCGTTTCGATGGCTGAACTGGCGGCGGCTCAAGCCAGTGGCGTGATCGAAGTCCAGGTCGATGCCGAGCCTGACAAGAAGCGCGAGGCCTACGCGGCGGCTACCCACTCGGCGGTATTCGTTGAAGTGCTGGTGGACGAGGATCTAGGCACCATCAAGGTCAATCGGGTGGTCAGCGCCATTGCGGCCGGTCGCGTGGTCAATCCCAAGATGGCCCGCAGCCAGATCCTTGGCGGCGTCGTGTGGGGTATGGGCATGGCCTTGCAGGAGGAAGCCATGCTGGATCACGACCTGGGTCGGCCGATGAATCACAGTCTGGCGGAGTACCACATTCCGGTTAATGCCGATATCGGTGACATTGATGTGCTGTTCGTCGAAGAACACGACGAGATCGTCAATGCACTGGGCTCCAAGGGCGTCGGCGAAATCGGCATCGTGGGTGTTCCGGCAGCGATTGCCAACGCCATCTACCACGCCACTGGCAAGCGGGTGCGCGAGTTCCCGATTACGCTGGACAAGCTGTTGTAAGCCTATCGATGCGACATCCTCGTGGGAGCGAGCGTGCTCGCGAAAACGGCCGGACAGACGCCAGACAGTGAGCGGATGTACCGGCCCGTTAGTAAGCAGGCTCACTCCCACGGCCCCTTCAAGTGCTGCGTCGCAGCCTTATATCGAAGACACAGAGAGGCCTCCCGCTGCCCCGGGTGAGTCATCCCGTCACGCGACAAAAGACCACACGGCTTAAGTGGCTGAATGGGACTACTCTTTAGCTGTCGGTTGATCCGTGTCATCGCGGATTGACCGCAGATGTGGGCCAACCCGTCAATTTGCATGACGGTCATAACAAACAGAGAGACAAACGCTCCACAGCCGTGGGGGCATTCGCTGCCGGTTCGCTACCGTCGGTCGGTTTCACCTGAGAGAGGTACACTTATGTTCGGTTCTGAGGCTCTCGATCTCGCCCGAATTCAGTTCGCATTCACGATTTCGTTCCACATCCTGTTTCCTGCCATCACCATTGGTCTGGCAAGTTACCTGGCTGTGCTCGAAGGCTTGTGGCTGAAGACCCGCGAAGATGTGTATCGCGACCTGTACCACTTCTGGTCCAAGATCTTTGCCGTCAACTTCGGCATGGGCGTTGTGTCCGGACTGGTCATGTCCTATCAATTCGGCACCAACTGGAGCCGCTTCTCCGACTTCGCAGGCGCGGTCACTGGACCGTTACTGACGTACGAGGTGTTGACGGCGTTTTTCCTTGAGGCCGGTTTCCTCGGTGTGATGCTGTTCGGCTGGAACCGCGTTGGACGCAAACTGCATTTCTTCTCCACGGTGATGGTCGCCGTCGGTACGCTGATTTCCACCTTCTGGATTCTGTCGTCCAACAGCTGGATGCAGACCCCGCAAGGCTTTGAAATCATCGACGGTCGTGTGATCCCGACCGATTGGTTTGCCATCGTCTTCAACCCGTCGTTCCCGTATCGCCTGACACACATGGCGATTGCTGCCTTTGTCGCGACAGCGTTCTTCGTCGGCTCTTCGGCCGCCTGGCACTTGTTGCGTGGCCGCGACACGCCCGCCGTGCGCAAGATGCTCTCGATGGCGATGTGGATGGCACTGATCGTTGCGCCGATTCAGGCTGTCGTGGGTGACTTCCACGGCTTGAATACCCTCAAGCACCAGCCAGCCAAGATTGCCGCCATGGAAGGTCACTGGGAAAACGTTGGCGATGAGCCGACACCGCTGATTCTGTTCGGCATTCCTGACATGAAGGAAGAACGCACCAAGTACGCGGTGAAAATTCCGTACCTGGGCAGCTTGATCCTGACGCATAGCCTGGACAAGCAAGTCCCGGCTCTGAAGGAGTTCAAGCCTGAAGACCGTCCGAATTCAACCATCGTGTTCTGGTCGTTCCGGATCATGGTTGCACTGGGTATGCTGATGATTCTGACCGGCCTGTGGAGCCTGTGGCTGCGCAAGCGCGGTACGCTCTATCAGTCGCGTCCTTTCCTGTACCTGACCTTGTGGATGGGGCCTTCGGGTCTGGTGGCAATCCTCGCAGGCTGGTTTACCACCGAGGTCGGCCGCCAGCCGTGGGTCGTCTACGGCCTGATGCGTACCGCCGATGCTTCGTCCAACCACAGCGTGGCGCAGATGAGCATCACTCTGGCGCTGTTCGTGGTCGTGTACTTCGTGCTGTTCGGCGCGGGTCTGGGCTATATGATGCGTCTGGTGCGCAAAGGTCCGAAAGCGTACGTCGATCACGTGCCACAAGGTGGCCCCGGTCAGAAACGTACACCGGCCCGTCCGCTCTCTGCCGCGATTGAAGGCGTAGACGATGGCGACAATGTTGACGCGCTCGGCAAGGGGAATTAAGCCATGGGTATCGATCTTCCGCTGATCTGGGCCGTCATCATCATCTTCGGCATCATGATGTATGTCGTGATGGACGGCTTTGACCTGGGTATCGGGATTCTTTTCCCGTTCATGAAAGACAGTTCCGACCGGGACGTGATGATGAACACCGTCGCGCCGATCTGGGATGGCAACGAAACCTGGTTGGTACTGGGGGGCGCGGCACTGTTCGGCGCGTTTCCGCTGGCCTACTCGGTCGTGCTGTCGGCGCTGTACCTGCCCTTGATGTTCATGCTGTTAGGCTTGATTTTCCGTGGCGTGGCGTTCGAGTTTCGGTTCAAGGCTACCGAAAAGAAGCGTCACCTGTGGGACAAGGCCTTTATCGGTGGTTCTCTGGCCGCGACCTTCTTTCAGGGCGTGGCGTTAGGCGCATTCATCGAGGGCATTCCGGTGGTGAATCGCCAGTTCGCAGGCGGCTCGCTCGACTGGCTGGCACCGTTCCCGATGTTCTGCGGCCTGGCCCTGATCGTGGCGTATGCGCTGCTGGGCTGCACCTGGCTGATCATGAAAACCGAAGGTTCGCTGCAGAAGGCGATGCATGACCTGGCGCGCCCTCTGGCCGTGGCCGTTCTGGTGGTCATGGGGGTGGTGAGTCTGTGGACGCCGCTGGCGCACCCTGACATCGCGCATCGCTGGTTCAGCATGCCGAACCTGTTCTGGTTCATGCCGGTGCCGATTCTGGTGCTGGTGACCATGTACGGGCTGTTCAAGGCCGTGGCACGCAACGCGCACTACACGCCGTTTCTGCTGACCCTGCTGTTGATCTTCCTGGGTTATAGCGGGCTTGGCATCAGCCTGTGGCCGAACATCATTCCGCCGTCGGTCTCGATCTGGGACGCCGCCGCGCCGCCGCAAAGCCAGGGCTTCTTGCTGGTCGGCACGCTGTTCATCCTTCCGTTCATCCTGGGATACACCTTCTGGAGCTACTACGTGTTCCGCGGCAAAGTCACCGCAGAAGACGGTTATCACTAGTCCGAACAGAGGAGATTGATCATGTCTGGCAAAAAAACCATGCACGACCCGGATCCGGCACTCAGCAAACCGCTCTGGCAACGAGTGGCCTGGCTGGTCGGCATCTGGGCGGGCAGTGTGCTTGCGCTGTTCATCGTCGCCAGCCTGATGCGCATGTTCATGAGTGCGGCTGGCCTGACCACGCACTGATCGGCCACGCAACGCATTCCCGCACCGTGTCCACGGACACGTTTTACAGACCCTCCGGTTTCGGAGGGTTTTTTTTGAGCTGCGAAAAGCGGGGTGTTACTTGCGGGCCTTGAGGATCACGAACTTGGGCGTTGCTGCCACCTGCTCGACACCCCGGAACAGCCGCGACAGCTTGGTGTGATAGCCCAGATGACGGTTGCCGACGATGTACAGCGCGCCGCCTGTTACAAGGGCTGCGCGGGCCTGCTGGAACATGCGCCAGGCCAGGAAGTCGCCGACTACCTGCTGCTGATGGAAGGGGGGGTTGCACAGCACCACGTCCAGTGAATCTGGCTCTTGACCCGCCAGGCCGTCGGCGGCGCGGATCACCACGTCTCGCTCGCCCAGGCGGGCTTGCCAGTTCTCGGCGGCGGACTGCACGGCCATGAATGACTCGTCCACCAGCGTGTACTGCGCCTGGGGATTGTCCAGTGCGCTGGCAATCGCCAGTACACCGTTTCCGCAGCCCAGATCGGCGACCCGTGCTGCGCCGAGGTTTTTTGGCAGATAGGGCAGAAAGGCACGCGTGCCGATGTCCAGGCCTTCCCGGCAGAACACATTGGCATGGTTAAGCAGCTCGATGGCAGGCTCGTCGAGCGTGTAGCGCGTGGGGTAGGGCGACGACCTGATCTCCTTGATCTGCGGTGTCGCGAACAGCAGACGGGCTTTCTTGACCGCCAGCGAGGCCTGCACCGGCCCCACGTACTCTTCGAGCAGATCGCCGGCCGAGCGTGGCAAGTGTTTGATCATCGCCGCCGCAATCACGCGGGCACCGGGGGCCAACTGGCCTTGCAGACGAATCAGTTGTTCTTCAAGCAGGGCCAGCGTCTTGGGCACCCGGATCAGTACCCAGTCAAACGGGCCCGTCAGTGGCGCGCTGGCGGGGATCAGCGGCACGCTGTCGTAGGCCAGGCCGTTGCGCGTCAGGTTTTTCTCAAGGCCTTGGGCGGCGAGGAACGAGTCGGTGCTGCTGACCACTGTTGCATGAGGCGCAAGGCTGGCCGCCAGTGCGCCAAAGCTGTCATTGAGGACCAACACGCGGCTTTGCAGGGCCAGCCCGGTTTCTGCGACGAAATTGAGCAGGTACTCGTCAGCGGCATCGAATGCCTGTAGCGGCTCATCTTGCTGTTCGGGTTGGCGAATGAGGTCAAGTTGAGCAAAAGGGCTGATGAGCAAGGGCATTGGCAGGACAACTCTGGGCAGGCACGTAAGCCCGTTGACTTACGGGCTCGCTGAGAGAGGTGATTTTACGTACTTTTCTCGCTTTGGCACCTGCCCATTGCTGCACTATCAAAGGTCTAGCTGGATAACCCCGCTTTTTACCGCTCGGGCCACTGCTGCGGTTTTGTTGGTAGCGCCCATTTTCAAAATGGCACTGGCAACGTGAAAATTGATCGTGCGCTCCTTGAGGCTCAGAATGATGGCGATATCGGCTGCGGTCTTGCCCTCGGCAGACCATTGAAGAACCTCGATTTCTCTCTGTGTCAATTCTTTGGGATGGGGAAGGTGCCAAGCGTTGATGTCCATGATGTTCCTGATCGCCTCCATACCTTTGATGGCGAAAGTTTGCTGTGCTTTTATCCAGTCTAGAGAAGATCAATCACGAGTTTTGGGAGTAAGCAGGGGTCCAGACGGGTGGAATGATGGCTTTTACGTACTCCCAAAGGCGTAATCTGGCCAAAACACCCGTTACAGCGCGTCTCGTCGTGAATGGGCTAAAACGGTTCGATCCGAGTGCAAGGCAGCGCAAGAACCAAATGCTCTAAGCCGCGCAGCGTTTTGGTCCGGCAGCCCCTACAAACCGGAGGTGTTTATCGCACGCGCTTTGCGGGACACTGTTCACCACCTTTCATATTCGGGAGTCCGAGACGCACCATGACCGTCAGCGAAGACAAGTTCACTCGGCAGACGCTCCAGCGTGTCACGCCATTGACCCCCAATTTGTTCACGCTGCGCGTGACCCGCGACCCTGGCTTCAGATTTCGGGCGGGGCAGTTCGCGCGTCTGGGTGTGACCAAGGCGGATGGCACCACGGTCTGGCGCGCCTATTCGATGGTGTCGTCCCCGCATGACGAGTTTCTGGAGTTTTTCTCCATCGTGGTGCCTGACGGCGAGTTCACCAGCGAGTTGAGCCGCCTGCGCGAGGGTGACAGCCTGATGGTGGAGAAACAGGCCTTCGGTTATCTCACGCTGGACCGTTTCATCGATGGGCGTGATCTGTGGCTGTTATCCACAGGCACCGGCGTTGCGCCGTTTCTGTCGATTCTGCAGGACTTCGAAGTGTGGGAAAAATTCGAGCGTGTGATTCTGGTGTATAGCGTGCGCGAGACCAGGGAACTGGCGTATCAATCGCTGATTGCCGAGCTGATGGAGCGTGAGTACCTGGCCGAATACGCCCATAAGTTCCTGTTCTTGCCCACTGTCACCCGCGAGCAGCACCCGGGCGCCTTGAACGGCCGAATCACGCAGTTGATTGAAAATGGCGAACTGGAACGCGCAGCTGGCATTGAGATCACGCCCGAGCATTCGCGTGTGATGCTGTGCGGCAACCCGCAAATGATCGACGACACCCGCGCCTTGCTGAAACAGCGCGACATGCGCCTGAGTCTTTCACGCAAGCCGGGGCAAGTGGCGGTGGAGACCTATTGGTAGGTCGCCGCCCTGTCAGACAGTCTGTACCCTTCATGGGAGCGGACCTGGCGGCGTGCCGTGTCGCTGAATAGTTGTTGGATGTACCGGCCCTTTCGCGAGCAAGCTCGCTCCCACAAAACTGATCCGCACCCCAAAAGCTGGACATCCATCTGACTTCTTGGGGGCAGATCAAACAGCGCGCATCCTCACACCGGACGAGCGGGGTCCACGGTGATCGGCGTCATTGGCTTGTTCTGCTCCTTGAGCAGGTCGCGGATCTCGCCCAGCAGCACTTCTTCTTTCGAAGGTGTTGGCGGCAGGGTAGGGGCCTTGGCTTCTTCACGCTTCAGGCGGTTGATGGCTTTGACGCCCATGAAGATGGCGAATGCGACGATGATGAAGTCAATGACGGTCTGGATGAACTTGCCGTAGGCCAGCAGCACGGCCGGGGCTGTTCCGTCAGCGGCTCGCAGGGTCACCGCCAGGTCACTGAAGTCAACGCCACCGATCAATAGCCCCAGTGGCGGCATGATTACATCGCCGACGAACGACGAAACGATTTTGCCGAATGCCGCGCCAATGATGATACCGACGGCCATATCGACCACGTTACCTTTGACCGCGAATGCCTTGAACTCGCTTAATACGCTCATGAGTAATTCCTTGTTACAGCTTAAATGACCCGGTCAAGTGTAATGCACTCACCCGGGTGTTGCCCGTGCATGTTCAATCGACCGGGCTGATTCGTGGAAGTTTTATCGGTCTTGAACGCCCAGCTTCGATGACCGGCCAACGGGTGTCGCAACCTGCGTTATCATGTGCGCTTTTACGATTGGGGTTGTCATGGCCAAGGCCAAACGCTTGTACGGCTGCACAGAATGCGGCGCGACATTTCCCAAATGGGCGGGCCAGTGCAGCGACTGCGGTGCCTGGAACACCCTTGTCGAGACCATGATCGAAAGCGGCGCGGCGGCTGCGCCGAGCGGTCGTGCAGGCTGGACCGGCGCGCAAGCGCAGATCAAGACCCTGGCTGAGGTCAGCGTCGAGGAAATCCCTCGTTTTTCGACCAATTCCGCCGAGCTGGACCGCGTGCTGGGCGGCGGTTTGGTGGACGGCTCTGTGGTGTTGATCGGCGGTGATCCCGGCATCGGCAAGTCCACAATCCTGCTGCAAACCCTGTGCAACATTGCGCAACGCATGCCTGCGCTGTACGTGACGGGCGAGGAGTCCCAGCAGCAGGTTGCCATGCGCGCCCGTCGTTTGGGGCTGCCGCAGGACAAGCTGCGGGTCATGACCGAGACCTGTATCGAATCCATCATCGCCACGGCGCGGGTCGAGCAGCCCAAGGTGATGGTGATCGACTCCATCCAGACGATCTTCACCGAACAGCTGCAATCCGCGCCGGGCGGCGTGGCACAGGTGCGTGAAAGCGCCGCGCTACTGGTGCGCTACGCCAAACAGAGTGGCACGGCCATCTTTCTGGTCGGACACGTCACCAAGGAAGGCGCGCTGGCCGGACCTCGCGTGCTGGAGCACATGGTCGACACTGTGCTGTATTTCGAAGGTGAGTCTGACGGCCGCCTGCGTCTGCTGCGCGCAGTGAAAAATCGTTTCGGCGCGGTGAACGAACTGGGCGTGTTCGGCATGACCGACAAGGGCCTGAAAGAGGTCTCTAACCCGTCGGCGATCTTTCTTACTCGTGCCCAGGAAGAAGTGCCGGGCAGTGTGGTCATGGCCACGTGGGAAGGTACGCGTCCCATGCTGGTCGAAGTCCAGGCGCTGGTGGACGACAGCCATATGTCCAATCCACGTCGGGTCACGCTGGGTCTTGATCAGAATCGACTGGCGATGCTGTTGGCGGTTCTGCACCGGCACGGAGGCATTCCGACTCACGACCAGGACGTGTTTCTCAACGTAGTGGGCGGTGTGAAGGTGCTGGAAACGGCTTCCGACCTGGCGCTGATGGCAGCCGTCATGTCGAGCTTGCGCAATCGGCCGTTGCCCCATGACTTGCTGGTCTTCGGCGAGGTGGGCCTTTCAGGCGAGGTGAGGCCGGTGCCCAGCGGGCAGGAGCGTCTTAAAGAGGCGTTCAAGCATGGTTTCAAGCGGGCCATCGTGCCCAAGGCCAACGCGCCGAAAGAAGCGCCTCCGGGGTTTCAGATCATTGCCGTGACCCGTCTTGAACAGGCGCTGGATGCGCTGTTCGAGTAAGCGGCGCTAGATTTCGATCAGCGCCGCCAGCTCGCGATCCAGTTCTTCTTCATCGCCAAGGTTCAGCTCGACCAGCCGCTTCAAGTGGCTGATCGACTGCAAGCCGATGTGCCGACACACAAAACCCAACTGGCGGTTGTTGTCGTGGGTCAGGTGCACATCCATTTTCACGTAGGTATCAGTGCTGAGGTGGATGTCGACCTGAAAGTCCTGCGCGGGGTCTCCCGTCCAGGGATCGGGCCGCTCGATCAGCAGACCCTTGAGCGACAGGTCGACCAGTTGTACTTTCCAGTGGTTGTCGCCTTGCATCAGGTCGGTTGTGGCGTCGAAAGCGATGCGTTTGAAACGTCGGCGATCTGCAGGTGAGTCAGTCATCAAGTGAACTCTCTCGTTGCGGCTTCCCGGTGCCAGGAGCATGGCGTTGCGGCTGATCAATACGGTCTTTCATGCACCATAGACCTGAAAGAGGCCTTCGGACAGATGGCCATCACAGTTTTATTGCCCATCTGTCCGCGAGCGCATGCGAACCGCTCTATGCCGGGTATCTGCCTTAATTGATCAAATTTCGGTCTAGACCATCGTGGGGGGTGGCCTTTCGCTGCGACAGCGCTAAACTCGCACTGCTTGCCTTCTAGTCAACTCTGCTGGAATAAAAAAATGAAAAATAATAATAGTCTGATGCGCCATGTTCCCTGGCTCATCGTCGCAATTGTTGGAGCATGTGCTCTGGGGGTCGTGGCCTTGCGCCGCGGTGAGGCGATCAACGCCTTGTGGATAGTGGTCGCAGCGGTCGCCATCTATCTGGTTGCTTATCGTTACTACAGTCTTTTCATCGCCAATCACGTCATGCAACTCGACCCGCTGCGCGCAACGCCTGCAGTGGTCAACAACGATGGTCTGGACTATGTGCCGACCAACAAACATATTCTTTTCGGTCACCACTTTGCGGCCATCGCAGGCGCAGGCCCGCTGGTCGGTCCGGTACTGGCGGCGCAGATGGGGTATCTGCCCGGCACGCTGTGGCTGATTGCCGGTGTGGTACTGGCCGGTGCGGTACAGGACTTCATGATCCTGTTCCTCTCCACACGCCGTAACGGTCGCTCGCTGGGCGACATGGTGCGCGAGGAGATGGGCCGTATTCCCGGCACCATCGCCTTGTTCGGCTGCTTCCTGATCATGATCATCATCCTCGCGGTGCTGGCGCTGATCGTGGTGAAAGCCCTGGCAGAAAGTCCGTGGGGCATGTTCACCGTCATGGCGACCATCCCGATTGCGATGTTCATGGGCATTTACATGCGCTACATCCGCCCGGGCCGTATCGGTGAAATCTCCATCATCGGCGTGATTCTGCTGCTGGCCTCCATCTGGGTCGGCGGCGCAGTCGCGGCCGACCCGACCTGGGGCCCGGCGTTCACGTTCACCGGCATACAGATCACCTGGATGTTGGTGGGCTACGGCTTTGTGGCGGCGATGCTGCCGGTCTGGCTGCTGCTGGCACCCCGTGACTACCTGTCGACCTTTTTGAAGATCGGCACCATCGTGGCACTGGCGATCGGCATCCTGATTCTGGCGCCCGAGCTGAAAATGCCGGCCCTGACCCAGTTCACCAACGGCACGGGTCCTGTCTGGAAGGGCGCTCTGTTTCCGTTCCTGTTCATCACCATCGCGTGCGGTGCGGTATCGGGCTTCCACGCGCTGATTTCTTCGGGCACCACGCCCAAGCTGCTGGATAACGAGAAAAACGCCCGTTACATCGGTTACGGCGGCATGCTCATGGAGTCTTTCGTGGCCATCATGGCGATGGTTGCCGCTTCGGTGATCGAGCCAGGTGTCTACTTCGCCATGAACAGCCCGGCGGCCGTGGTCGGCAGCGACGTGGTAGCGGTTGCACAGACCGTCACCAGTTGGGGCTTCACCATTACGCCTGAGCAACTGACGGCGGTGGCCAAGGACATCGGCGAGAACACCATTCTGGCCCGTGCCGGTGGTGCTCCGACGCTTGCGGTCGGTATCGCGCAGATCCTGCACCAGGTCCTGCCGGGTGAAAACACCATGGCGTTCTGGTACCACTTCGCAATCCTGTTCGAGGCCCTGTTCATCCTGACGGCGGTTGACGCCGGCACACGCGCCGGTCGCTTCATGCTGCAGGACTTGCTGGGCAGCTTCGTTCCGGCGCTTAAACGCACCGAGTCCTGGACTGCCAACGCCATCGGCACCGGTGGTTGTGTCGCACTCTGGGGTTACCTGCTGTATCAGGGCGTGATCGATCCGCTGGGTGGCATCAACACCTTGTGGCCGCTGTTCGGTATCTCCAACCAGATGCTGGCCGGTATCGCGCTGATGCTCGCAAGTGTCGTGCTGATCAAGATGAAGCGTCAGCGCTACGTCTGGGTCACCATGCTGCCCGCTACCTGGCTGCTGATCTGCACCGTGACCGCAGGCCTGATCAAACTGTTCGACTCCAACCCTGCCGTTGGCTTCCTGGCCCTGGCCAAGAAATACAGCGCAGCAGCGGACGCCGGTCAGATTCTTGCTCCGGCCAAGACCATGGACCAGATGCAGCATGTGATCTTCAACGCGTACACCAACGCGGGTCTGACCATCCTGTTCCTGTTCGTGGTGTTCAGCATTCTGTTCTACGCCCTGAAAGTCGGTATCGCGGCCTGGGGCAAGAAGGAGCGGACCGATAAAGAATCACCGTTCCAGGCCATGCCACCAGCGTCGCAGGTGTGATGATGGTCGCCCACAGAGGATTTGCTAATGTTCAATGACCTGAGTCGTCTCGGGAAGTACCTCGGTCAGGCCGCCCGCCTGATGGTAGGCATGCCGGACTACGACACGTACGTCGAGCACATGCAGACCACGCACCCGGACAAGCCGATGATGACCTACGAGCAGTTCTTTCGGGAGCGGCAAGAGGCGCGTTACGGCGGCAAGGGCGGTCCGAAGTGCTGCTGATCCTCTGATCTGCGTTATCGTTTGACTCGACGCGCCACAGGCTGTTACCTGTGGCGCGTTTTCATTTCAGCCAAATGCATCATGCCTGGAGCTTTATGAGCGAGTTGCAACCTATCCCCGTCACTGTGCTGACCGGCTTTCTCGGCGCAGGCAAGACCACGCTCTTGCGCCATCTGCTCAAGGCCGAGCATGGCCTGAAGATTGCCGTGATCGAGAACGAGTTCAGCGATGCCGGCATCGACAGCCAGTTGCTGGGCACTGACCCCGTGCAAGTCATGACTTTGTCCAATGGCTGCGTCTGCTGCACCATCCACACGGACCTGACCAAAGCGCTGTACCTGCTGCTCGAACGCCTGGACAGCGGCGAAATCGCCTTCGACCGGTTGGTGATCGAATGCACCGGCCTGGCCGATCCTGCTCCCGTTGCGCAGACATTTTTCATCGACGAAGAACTGCGTGAGCGCTACATCCTCGACGGCATCATCACCCTGGTCGATGCCGCGCACGCCGATACTCACCTGACCCAGACCATCGCCCAGGCGCAGATCGGCTTTGCCGACCGGTTGCTGGTGAGCAAGCGCGATCTGGTCGACGACGCCGCGTTTGAAGCCCTCAGTGCGCGCCTGACCCGCATCAACCGCCGGGCTCCGATCCGTATTGTCGAGCACGGCAAGATCGATCTGGCCGAATTGCTCGACGTGCGTGGCTTCAACCTCAATGCCGACCTTGGCGGCGGGATGATCTTGCGTCCGCTGGCACCTGTCGGTAACTCCGGCGACCGCATCACCAGCCTCGTCCTGCGCAGCGACAAGCCCCTGGATCTGGACCGTCTCAGCGAATTCATGAACGAACTGCTGGAAGACCACGGCAAACAACTGTTGCGCTACAAAGGTGTGCTCAACATCGCGGGTGAAGACAGGCGCATGGTGTTTCAGGGCGTGCTCAAGCTGTATGGCTTCGACTGGGACACCGAATGGGCCGAAGGCGAGCCGCGCGAGAGCGTGATCGTGTTCATCGCCGACGAGCTGCCGGAGGAGAAGATTCGGGCGGGGTTTGCGAGGATTTCGGCGTAGCTGCTGTAAAGCGAATCCCTCAAACGTGCGCGCAATAAAAAACCCCGGCTCTTTCGAGTCGGGGTTTTTCGTTATCGCGTCAAATGGATCAGATCAAGCGCCGTAAACCGGCAGCTTGGCGCAGATGGCCTTGACCTTCTCGCGTACCGCGTCGATCACGGTTTCGTTGTTCAGGTCAGCCAGGATGTCGCAGATCCAGCCAGCCAGTTCTTTGCACTCTGCTTCCTTGAAGCCGCGAGTGGTCACTGCCGGGGTACCGAAGCGCAGGCCGGAGGTGACGAACGGGGAGCGTGGATCGTTCGGGACGGAGTTTTTGTTGACTGTGATGAAGGCGCGACCCAGGGCGGCGTCGGCGTCTTTACCGGAAATGTCCTGCTTGATCAGCGACAGCAGGAACAGGTGGTTTTCAGTACCGCCGGATACCACGTCGAAACCGCGCTCGATGAACACGCCGGCCATGGCCTTGGCGTTCTTGACCACTTGCTGCTGGTACGCCTTGAACTCAGGCTGCAGCGCTTCCTTGAAGCACACGGCCTTGGCGGCGATGACGTGTTCCAGCGGGCCGCCTTGTGCGCCCGGGAATACGGCCGAGTTCAGCTTTTTCTCGATGTCGGCGTTGGCGCGAGCCAGGATCAGACCGCCACGTGGACCGCGCAGGGTCTTGTGGGTGGTGGTGGTCACGACGTCAGCGAAAGGCACCGGGTTCGGGTAGACACCAGCGGCGACCAGACCGGCCACGTGGGCCATGTCGACGAACAGGTAGGCACCGACCTTGTCAGCGATGGCGCGGAAGCGCGGGAAGTCCAGAATCTGCGAGTAGGCAGAGAAACCGGCCACGATCATTTTTGGCTTGTGCTCAACGGCCAGACGCTCGACTTCGTCGTAGTCGATCATGCCGTTGGCGTCGATGCCGTACTGCACGGCGTTGTACAGCTTGCCCGACGACGAAACGCTCGCGCCGTGGGTCAAGTGACCACCGTGGGCCAGGCTCATGCCCAGAATGGTGTCGCCGCCCTGCAGCAGCGCCAGGTACACAGCCGAGTTGGCTTGCGAGCCTGCGTGCGGCTGGACGTTGGCATAATCGGCGCCGAACAGTTCCTTGGCACGGTCGATGGCCAGTTGCTCAACCACGTCTACGTATTCGCAGCCGCCGTAGTAACGCTTGCCTGGGTAGCCTTCGGCGTACTTGTTGGTCAGGACCGAGCCCTGAGCTTCCATGACGGCCGGACTGGTGTAGTTTTCCGAGGCGATCAACTCGATGTGTTCTTCCTGACGCAGAGCTTCTTGCTCCATGGCGGCAAACAGATCGGCGTCGTACTTCGCGAGAGTCAAATCACGGCTGAACATGGCAGTCCTCAAGGGGGCATGGCGGAAAAGGGGGCTATTCTAACCCATCGGGTTTTATCTGGCATATGAAAGGCAGTCATGTGACGGATGAATGGGGTGCAGCTTGGGCCAGTCGAAGGGTTTCCGCGCTTCAGTGCTCAGCGTCATGCACACGTCAAAAAGGACGTTGGAATCGAGCTGAACGGTGATGGCTGGCTGAACACTCCGTGGGAGCGGACTTGTCCGCGAAGACTGAGTTTCAGGCGCCACACATTGGCTGAGTGTACTGGCCCCTTCGCGGACAAGTCCGCTCCCACTGGCTAATGGGACCGATTTTCACTCCGTGGGAACGGACTTGTCCGCGAAAGCCATGGGTCAGACGACCCTGCTTCAGCGGATGTGCCGGCCTCTTCGTGAGCAAGCTCACTCCCACAGAGTGTGCGTTTATCCTGCGATACCTGTGTAAAACGCCCAATCAGCATCAGCCACAAGCGCGTTCAGTCCAGCATGAACAATGCATCATTGCTGAACTGTGCTTCGAACTGGTGGGCGGGCATCGGGCGGCCGAAGAGGTAGCCCTGGACTTCGTCGCAGCCGTGTTCGCGCAGGAAATCCAGTTGCTCCTGGGTTTCCACGCCTTCGGCAATCACCGCCAGATTCAGGCTGTGGGCCATGGCGATGATTGCCCGGGCGATCTGCGCATCCTGTTCGCCGGAAGGCAGGCCGTCGACGAAGGTGCGGTCGATTTTCAAGACGTCGATCGGGAATTGCTTGAGGTAGTTCAGCGACGAGTAACCCGTGCCGAAATCGTCCACCGCAATGCTGAGGCCCAGGTTCTTGAGGCCGTCGAGAATCTGCATGGCTTCATTGACCTCGCGCATTAGGATGCTTTCGGTCAGCTCCAGCTCCAGGCACGCGGGTGAAAGGCCGGTCTGATCAAGGATGTTGGCGATGCGTTTGCCAAGCTGGCCGTCCGAGAACTGCCGTGCCGAGATGTTCACCGAGACTTTCGGCACGCGCACTTTGGCCTGATGCCACTGCTTGAGCTGGCTGCAGGCTTCGGTCAGCACCCAGTCGCCCACTTCAACGACCAGGCCCAGCTCTTCAAGGACCGGAATGAAGTCGTTGGGCGGGACCAGCCCGCGACGCGGGTGACGCCAGCGCAGCAGCGCCTCGGCCCCGGTCAGGCGTTTGCCGTCTCCGCTGAACTGCGGCTGGTAATACAGCGTAAATTCCTTCTGCTCCAGCGCATGGCGCAGGTCGCTCTCCAGCTCCAGGCGTTCCAGGGCCGTGGCGTTCATGTCTGCCTGATAGAACTGGAAGTTGTTCTTGCCGCGCTCTTTGGCGTGGTACATCGCGGTGTCAGCGTTTTTCATCAACTGACTTAGTTCATTGCCGTCCTGAGGGCTCAAGGCGATGCCGATACTGGCCGTCACGAAAAACTCTCGCCCTTCGAGCACAAAGGGCGTCACCAGGCTGGTGAGGATCTTTTCGGCCACATGAATGGCGCGCTTCAGTGCGCTGTCCCGGGTAGGGCCTGGCTGCAGCAACAGGGTGAATTCATCTCCGCCCATGCGTGCAACCGTGTCGTCGTCGGTCACGCAGGCCAGCAGGCGCGTGGCCATTTCCTTGAGCATGCGATCGCCTGCGGCATGGCCCAGGGAATCATTGATCGGCTTGAAACGGTCAAGGTCCAGAAACATAAGCACCACCCAGGCCTGCTGACGTTCGGCCTGCTGCAGGGCCGAATGCAGACGATCCTGGAACAGCGTGCGGTTGGGCAGGTGCGTCAGGGCGTCGTAATAGGCCAGTCGATGGATGCGCTGTTCGCTGGCCTTGCGCTCGCTGATGTCGCTGAAAAAGCACACATAGCTGGCCAGGTCGCCTTCATTGTCAACCACCGCCGTGATGCCGACCCACGCAGGATAATGCTCGCCGCTGCGTCGCTTGAGCCTGATCTCGCCTTCCCAGGAGCCGCTCTGTTTGAGTTGTGTGAGGATGTAGTGCACGTGTGCTTCCTGCCCGGCTTCCACCGTCAGCATGCCCGGCAACTGGTCGAGCACCTGAACCACCTCATAGCCACTGACCCGGGTGAACGCTTCGTTCGCCTGGACGATGTAGCCTGCAGGATCGGTGATCAGGATGGCCGAGGTCGAGTGTTCGAACACCGTCGCTGCCATGCGCAGGTCTTTTTCGGCGCGCCGCTGCTGACTGATGTCGCGGCCGACACCGAGAATGCCTTCGAAGTTATCGTGCTCGTCCCACACCAGCACCAGACGCAGCTCCACCGGGATCTTGCGGCCGTCAGCCCGCAGGCAGTCGAACAGGAACAGTCGCGGCGCTGTGTCGCTGCGCAGGCGTGCCAGTTCCTCGGGCTTGTCGAGTACTTTGCTGATGGACCTCATCAGCGCGTCGAAACCCACCAGTTGCTGCGGGTTGGCGACCGCCGCGCCCCAGCCGTGGGTCAGGATCCAGTCGGCGCTGTAGCCCAGCACGCTCTGCACAGACGGGCTGACGTAGTTGGCCTCAAGCTGGCTGTCAGTCGAGAAGATCACGTCGCTGATGCTTTCGGCGAGCATGCGATAACGCTGCTCGCTGTCACGCAGTGACTGGCTGGACGCAACCTGGTCGGTGATGTCCTTGGCCACGCCTATGATGCGGGTCACCAGGCTCTGACTGTCGCGCGCCAGGGCCTGCTCGCGAACATCGAAGCACCGCCAGTTGTTGTCACGATCACGAAAGCGCAGCACGCACTGCAGCAGTTCGTTGTGGCCGTGGTGGCGCTGACGCAGGCGCATGTCCTGATAAGGCTTGGCGTCGTCCGGGTGCAGCAGGATTTCCCAGAAGAACTCGCCCATCGCGTGCAGCTCGGATTTACTGTATCCCAGGGTATGCCCAAGGTGGTGGTTGCTGTAGATCATGCGCTGGCTGAGCACATCCTGTACATACAGGTGGTCCGGGACCGTGCGCACCACATCCGACCAGAAGCTTTCGCGTTCCACCAGCGACAGCTCGATCTGCTTGCGGCTGGTAATGTCGCCGATGCTGAGGATCACTGCGTCGAAGTCGCTGCGGCTTTCAGGCAGCCTGAGCACCAGCCACAAGTGCTGATCCTGGCCACTGTCCTGAACAAGACGGGTTTCCAGCTCCAGTCGCGATTGCTTGTCCAGAATCGCGCGAATCACCTCGACACCAATACCCGGGTGCGCGCGCGACTCGCCTTCGATCAAACGCTGCCATGCTTGCTCGCTGGACTGGACCGCCAACAGGTCCAGCGCGACATTGTTGACCTCGTTGATACGCAAGTGCTGCAGCAGGTGCCTGAGGCTGCCCGGCTGGGTTTTGAGAAAAAGGTCCAGGTCCTCGCTGGTGCGGATATGCAGGGTCTCCAGTCGCTCGGGCAGACCGGACATGTCCATGACACAGATCGCAACGCCCGCGCCCTCGAAAATATCCCGATAACGCCGGCGGCTCTCAAGCAACTGACGCTGACGACGTCGCAGACTGAGCAGCGCCACCAGCGGTACAATCGAGAACAGCAGGCCTATCAGGCATTTTGCTATCAGCGGTGCGAGCAGGTCACTCCGCATCTTCTGTGTGTCGAACAGGCCGCGCAACTGCCAGTCGCTGTTACTTAGGGACTGCAGCAGGATGGTTTCAGTGTGGCCTGTGTCCGCGTCATCGTCGGACGCTGTTTCACGCAGGATCACGTTTCGTGTGGCGCGTTTCTCCAGGCGCCAGAGGTGCTGGAAGTCTTGCGCGGGTTGCTGGATGAAGCCCTTGAGTGCTTCGGGCACCAGACGCAGCACCCAGTAATTGCCGCTTCTGCCATTGCCCTGACGTATCAGCAGGTAGATCTGCGTGCCCTGTTCGTCACTGGTATAGAAGTAAGGGCGGCCCAAAGCCTGTGTGAGTGCATTTTTCAGGAAAACCCCATCACTGGTGGCGGCTGCGCTGTCTTTGATCACCTCGCCTGTCGGGTTGAGGCTGACTACGCTGCGCAGAGCGGGAAGGGCACTGCGCAAGGTATCGAGCGTTGCAGCCTGCTCCAGATCGCCTTCCTCACTGGCTCCCTCGTCCAGAAAATTCATGGCGATCTGCGCATTCAGTGCCATGTTCAGATTCAGCCTGTCGGAAAGCTGATTGGCGTAGTCCAGACTACGCTGGCGCATACTTGCCTGTGTCTGATGAAACTGGTCGAGCTGTTGCCAGAGCAGCAGTGCCAGCATCATGAGCACCAACGCTGCCAATACGCCTTTCAATGAGCCGCGCAGAGGCCCGCTCGTACAATCTTTGGCGATACGCGATGACAATGAGGAGGACGTTGACGTGGGCAAATCGTTGTTCCTGACTACTTAACTGAAGCAGCGATGCGTTATGCAATATAAGCCGGTCGCCCGAAGGGCGGCTAGCATGCCTTGAGTTGTGGCAGAGTGCCAGTCCTGCCGGGCCGGATCGTTTGCCCTGCAGGCCGCATTCGGGTAGCTTTGCGCAACGCGCGATGACTGCCCGACTCCTGCATGAGTGACTCCACTGCTTGCAAACACTGATCCAGCTTTATAGTTGCCGTTACCCTCGAATCCGTTTCTGCTTGCGTTGATTCAAGGCCTGTAACGGCCAGGCGGCAAGTCTGAAAGACAAATAAAAGCTTTTTTCCGGCCGGAGCTTTAAGCTCGCGCACTTAATCGGTCCTTATCACAGACACCAGGTTTTCATTCCATGGCCCAATACGTCTTTACCATGCATCGGCTGAGCAAAGTTGTGCCGCCGAAGCGGGAAATCCTCAAAAACATCTCTCTGTCTTTCTTCCCCGGCGCCAAGATCGGCGTGCTGGGTCTCAACGGTTCGGGTAAGTCCACGCTGTTGAAAATCATGGCTGGCGTCGACACCGAATTCGATGGCGAAGCACGCCCGATGCCTGAACTGAACGTGGGTTATCTGCCGCAAGAGCCGCAACTTGACCCCACCAAAACCGTTCGTGAGGTGGTGGAAGAAGCGGTCAGCGTCATCAAGGACGCTCAGGCGCGTCTGGATCAGGTCTACGCCGAATACGCCGACCCTGATGCCGACTTCGACAAGCTGGCTGCCGAGCAGGCCAAGCTAGAAGCGATTCTGCAGGCCAGCGACGGCCACAACCTGGAGCGCCAGCTGGAAGTTGCCGCCGACGCGCTGCGTCTGCCCGCCTGGGATGCGCAGATTTCCGTGCTGTCGGGTGGCGAAAAGCGCCGCGTAGCGCTGTGCCGCCTGCTGCTGTCCGCACCGGACATGCTGTTGCTCGACGAACCGACCAACCACCTGGACGCCGATTCTGTCGCCTGGCTGGAGCATTTCCTGCACGACTTCCCGGGCACCGTGGTTGCGATCACGCACGACCGTTACTTCCTGGATAACGTTGCGGGCTGGATTCTGGAACTCGACCGCGGCGCGGGCATTCCTTACGAGGGCAACTATTCGGGCTGGCTTGAAGCCAAGTCCGATCGTCTGGCCCAGGAATCCAAGCAGCAGTCGGCCCATGAAAAGGCCATGAAAGACGAGCTGGAATGGGTTCGCAAGGGTGCCAAGGCGCGTCAGTCCAAGTCCAAGGCCCGTCTGCAACGCTTCGAAGAAATGCAATCGCAGGAATTCCAGAAGCGCAGCGAAACCAATGAAATCTACATTCCGGCCGGCCCGCGTCTGGGCGACAAGGTCATCGAGTTCAAGAACGTTTCCAAGGGCTATGGCGATCGCGTGTTGATCGACAACCTGTCGTTCTCCATGCCTAAAGGCGCCATCGTCGGCGTAATCGGCGGTAACGGTGCCGGTAAGTCGACCCTGTTCCGCATGCTGATGGGCAAGGAGCAGCCGGATTCGGGCAGCATCGAGATCGGTGAAACCGTGCAACTGGCCTGCGTTGACCAGAGCCGTGACGACCTGGATGGCAGCAAGTCGGTGTTCCAGGCGGTGTCGGATGGTTCGGACGTGATCCGCATCGGCAACTACGAAATTCCGTCGCGCACCTACGTGGGTCGCTTCAACTTCAAGGGCGGCGATCAGCAGAAGTTCGTCAAGGACCTGTCTGGTGGTGAGCGCGGTCGTCTGCACCTGGCTCTGACCCTGAAAGAGGGCGGCAACGTGCTGCTGCTCGACGAACCGTCCAACGACCTCGACGTTGAAACCCTGCGTTCACTGGAAGAAGCGCTGCTGGACTTCCCGGGCGCGGCCATTGTGATCTCCCACGATCGGTGGTTCCTTGACCGCGTCGCGACTCACATCCTGGCGTACGAAGACGACTCGCAAGCCGTATTCTTCGAAGGCAACTACACCGAATACGAAGCCGACCGTAAAAAGCGTCTGGGCGATGCTGCAGCCCAGCCGCACCGCGTACGTCACAAGAAACTGGCGTAATCCAGCGTTGTAACACTGCTGTACTGTGAGAGGCGGCATGCCGGCGATGGCGTCAGTTCAGTCGCTGACAGGGCGATGGATAAACCCCATCAATGGCAAGCCGCCTCTCATCAGCCAACGTGTAACCCATTGAAGAAACGATATTTTTTCTGTGGGAGCGGACTTGTCCGCGAAAGGGCTGGCACATCCGGCAAATATTCAGTGACTCAAGCACAGTATTCGCTGACAAACGGAACGCCGCCTGGTCAGCTCACCCCTTGTCTGTCTCGATCAGCACCACTTCGATCACCTGATCCCCGAGCGGTCGCTTCCACAGCACCTCATCGCCCAATTGCGCGCCCAGCAACGCGCGGCCAAGCGGCGAACCCCAGTTGATCAATCCATTGGCCGCATCGGCCTGATCTTCCCCGACCAATTGCACGCGCTGTCGTTGGTCGTCCTCATCGGCAAATGTCACCCAGCTGCCAATCTGCACTTTTTCGGTCGAAAGCGCGGGCGTGACGACTTGTGCGCTGTGAAGCCGCTGATTGAAGTAGCGCAGATCGCGTTCCAGGTCTGCCAGACGCTGCTTGTCGGTGTTGTCGCTCAGCGCCGTCTGTGCGCTGTGCTGAGCCTGAAGATCGCTCACCTGTCGTTGCAGCAGCACCAGGCCGTGAGCAGTGACGTAATTGGGCTGTTCGCTGACCAGTCGCTCCACCGGCTGACTGGCATCCGCAGCCGCATTGTCTTCGTTTACAAATGCGCGACTCATAAAGTGTCCTCCCTAATTGGGTTTGGGCCACTGTGCGAGGTGATTGGTTTCGTTGAAATACCGGATGCAACGTGTCAATCAGTTCGGGCGGTAGGCTTTTGCGGCGCTACGCGTCTTTTCCCGCTCCCAGTCGCGGTCCCGGTCATTGAATATCTGGCCAGGGTTCAGTCGGTCGCGACTGTCCTCGGACGCCTGGCACTGACGAAAGCCATCGCTCCAGCCTTGAGCGTAAAGCCGATCCTTCAGGTAACGGGGGACGTTTTTTCGGAACTGCCCGGAAAACGAGCCTGCCGCCGCCTTGCCACTGACGCATCCATCCTGATACCCGTCGGCGAAGCCTGGCGGGTACCCTTCGGCCAGCATCTGGTCACGGGCGGACTGACAACCTGCCAGCCCGATGGCCAGCGACAACAACACCCAATGCAGCTTCATGGCGACTTCCTCGACGTATGAGGTGAGTCTAGAAGCGAATATGTGAGTTATTTGTAAAAACGATGTAGGGAATAGGTAGTGTCGCTGTGCCAGCCGATGAACGATTCACGCTGAGTCGCTGGTTTCACGCATCCGCTGCAGTTTTTCACGACTTGCGCAGACACTCATCTGGCACCATCAGATCTTACTTGCAGCTTGAGATCAGCCAAATCGAGCGCTAGCGAGCTTTGCCGAGTTTACACAGACCGATGCCGGTCAATATTCCGCCAGTATCAACAGGGCGCAGGACCGTGAGATACCGTCGCTCAGACATCAAACTCAAGTGATGGTTACCGCGGGGCGTCATCATCGCCCACGGTATCAATCAATAGTGATACCACTTCACCTCAAGCATCACTTCGTTCTGTGGCGAACTCATCTGGCTGAATTCACGCTGGGCACTCAGGCGCAGGCCGACGTTTCGCGACAGTTCCCACTGCTGGTTGAGGCTGATGCTGCGGCGTACTTCGCCATTGGTGAAATAGTCGCCCTTGGCTTCGAGGCTCAGGTTGCCCAGCGGGTTGCGCCACAGCAGGCCGGTATTGAAGCCGGCGGCTGGCGAGATGAATTCCGAAAAGTCATTGTTGTGCTCGACGCGCACCGTGCCCAGCGCGAAGCCCAGTACCTCTTCACCCAATTGCCAGGTGCCGCCTGCGCCGCCGTTGACATGGCTGACCAGATTTTCATCGCCATGTTTACCCAGCACGCGCTCGAGGCCGCCGGTGACTTGCCATGACCACGGTTTCAGCAGTTCGGTACGTGGGGTCAGCGAGCGGATCGTCGCCAGATCAAGTTGCTGAACCTGCCAGTCGTTACCTTCGTATTGACGCACCTTGAGCTGCAGAATCTCGATCTGCGCGCCGAGCGGGAAGCCGTAGGCATTGTCGTTCAGGTCGTGGTACGCCATGCGCAGGCCGTACTCAGCGAAAGCCCGGTCGCTCCGTGTGCCCGCGCCCAATTGCCAGGTGCGTGACTGGTGCCCGTCTTCTGGCAGGCCGGGGCGCTGGATGTCCAGTTGCGGCGGCGGATTCTGGTTGATGGCCTGTAGCAGTTCGAAGCTGCGCTGCGAGCGCGCAGCGTCACGTTCCAGGCCGTTGGCGCGATAGCGCTCCAGTCGATAGGCCGCGTCCTGAATCAACGCACGACGCTCTTTGGGCTGCGCCAGATACTGGCTGTCTTTCAGCTGTTTCTGATCGGCGCTGACCTTCAGTACCCATTGCTGCTCATCGGCATCAAGCGGTTCGGCGCGGCTCAGCAGTTCGCGTTCGCGGGAAGGGCGGTAATCGATGCTTTCCACAAGACCCGCAGCCTTGATTGCCTTGACGGTATCGGTGGGAATGGCAGTCAGTCCGAACTGTTCAGTCAGGTGCAGCCCTGGCCGAGCGACCTGCAGCAGTTCAAGCAGACGATACGAGCAGTTTTCATCGAAGAAGAAATAGCTGAAGCGAATCTGTTTCAGCTCCCACACATGCTCGACCATGCGCCCGGTTTCCTCGGGTGTCAGGTTCAATCGGTATTCCCACAGATCCCGGTTCTCCAGGCTGCGGTATTCCGATAGCTTTTCCTGATAAGGCACCAGCGCGAACAGGCCCGGATAACCTCCCATCAGGCCCTTCCAGGCGTAAAGAATGCTGTTGTCCATGCCTTCGATGTAGGCACCGAAGTTGATCGCGTAGCTGAGCAATGTCGTGTTGTTGGCTTTTGCGCTGGCGGGGTCGATTCGCAGCAGCGTGTGGCCGAACATCGAAGAAGGGCTGTTGAGGTAGGCCGCCGGGAAGATCAGCACCGTGCTGTCCGGGGCCACGTCCTTGTACCAGGTCTTGAATTCCTTGCAGTCCAGCACCGGCAGGTCGGTCAGCTTCAACTGATCGCGCAGCCAGCGGGTTCTTGCAGGGTAAACGCACTGCGCGTGGGTCTGCTCGTGGGTGACAGGGGCATAAATGGCATCGAGCGTCGCGCTCAGCTCGGCCTTAGGGTCATGCGCGCCATCAGCCGCGAGAAAGAATTTGGGGTCGTCAACATAACTGCGCCAGCCGCCGAGCTTGCCTGCCTCGTAGTGGCCCAGTGAAATCCAGAATGGCTCGTTGGCCAGTTGCTGCAAACGGTCGGCAGCCACACGTGGGGCGGCAGACAAGGGGGCACACACAAACAGCGCCAGCAAGACAAGACGTTTGAGCATAGAGGGCAACTAGTCAGGGAGAAGAGTCCCGCCCCTCTGAAAGAAGGGCGGGCGAACGACTTTAAGCCTGGGTAGCGTACTTGGCCAGGGTTGGATCGTTTTTCAACACGTTGACGGTGTTGGTGTGAACGTCTTCGGCAGTGGCGTCAGCCTTGCTGAAGATTTGCGAGAAGTGCTCGTGGGTGACGGCGGCGAAACGTGCACGATCTTGCGGTGCAACGCCCAGCACGACCGCGTAGGTGGTCAGTGCTTCGCCTTGGCCCATGGCCATGTCCTTGGAAAGCTCATCCATCATGCCGTTCATGGCCAGCCAGGATTTGCCGCCATACGTCAGGGCGCTGTTGGTGGAGCAGCCGTTGGTGCCGGAGGTCATGCCGAATGTGGCGTTGCCCGAAGTACCGTTGGTGGTAGAAGCCAGGAAGTGAGCGGGAGTACCGCGTTGACCTTCAAACAGCATGTTGCCCCAACCGCAATCCGGGCCGCCTGGCGCTTGCGCCATGGCGTTGATGGAAACTGCAGCGAAGAGCGTTCCGAGAAGAATCCGTTTCATAGCTTTTTTCTCTATTTATGTTCAGCCAAGGGTCGAGTTTCTTTGGTGTCACACCACAGCGGACAGCCGTTTAACAACCACCCGCGCAGTTTTGAGCTTAGGTCGGTTCCAAGGGTTCCGTGAGTGATTGCAGAATATTGCGTAAAACAGCATTTTTTATTGCGGCTGAAATGCCGTTCATGGGGATGAAAATCATACAGTGGCCCTCTGGCGTGAACGCCTGCCTTGCAAGTCGTGTGCGGCGAGCGCCAGAATGCCGACATCTGCCCCGCCTGATGTAAGGAACACTGATGCCCGATTCTGTCGCAGCCAACCTACGCCTGGCGCCTCACGCGCTGACCCGTCCGTTTTCCGCTGAACAGTTCAGCTTTTCGACCACCAACGATCTGGAACCCTTTCGCGGTGTGCTCGGCCAGGAGCGAGCGGTAGAAGCCTTGCAGTTCGGGGTCGCGATGCCGCGTCCCGGTTACAACGTGTTTGTCATGGGTGAGCCCGGCACCGGCCGTTTCTCGTTCGTGAAGCGCTACCTCAAGGCCGAAGGCAAGCGGATGCACACGCCGTCGGACTGGGTCTACGTCAACAACTTCGACGAACCCCGCGAGCCCAAGGCACTGGAATTGCCGCCGGGTACTGCGCACGCTTTCATGGCTGACATTGGCGGTCTGATCGACAACCTGCTGGTGACGTTTCCGGCGGTGTTCGAGCATCCCTCGTATCAGCAAAAGAAGAGTTCGATTGATCGCGCGTTCAATCAGCGCTATGACCGCGCGCTGGACGTGATCGAGCGCTTGTCGCTGGAAAAGGACATTGCGCTGTACCGCGACAGCACCAACATTGCCTTCACCCCGATGGCCGACGGCAAGGCGCTGGACGAAGCCGAGTTCTCGCAACTGCCAGAAGCAGACCGCGAGCGTTTTCATGAAGACATTTCTGCCCTTGAAGAACGTCTGAATGAGGAACTGGCCAGCCTGCCGCAATGGAAGCGTGAGTCGAACAACCAGCTGCGTCAGCTCAACGAAGAAACCATTACCCTGACCCTTCAGCCTTTGCTGGCACCGCTGTCTGAAAAGTACGCCGAGAACGCCGCCGTCTGCGCTTACTTGCAGGCGATGCAGGTTTACCTGCTCAAGACGCTGGTCGAGCAACTGGTCGATGACAGCAAGACCGATGCCCAGGCGCGCAAGCTTCTGGAAGAGCAATACAGCCCGAGCCTGGTTGTGGGTAACACCCACGATGGCGGCGCGCCGGTGGTGTTCGAACCGCATCCGACCTACGACAACCTGTTTGGCCGTATCGAGTACAGCACTGATCAGGGCGCGCTCTACACGACCTACCGCCAGTTGCGCCCCGGCGCGTTGCACCGTGCCAACGGCGGCTTCCTGATTCTGGAAGCGGAAAAGATGCTCAGCGAGCCTTTCGTGTGGGATGCGCTCAAGCGCACCCTGCAATCGCGCAAGCTGAAAATGGAATCGCCGCTGGGTGAGCTTGGGCGCGTGGCAACGGTGACACTGACGCCGCAGGTCATCCCGTGGAACGTCAAGATCGTCATCATCGGCTCGCGTTCGCTGTACTACACGCTGCAGGACCTGGATCCGGACTTCCAGGAGATGTTCCGTGTGCTGGTCGACTTCGACGAAGAAATTCCGATGGTCGACGAAACCCTGGAGCAATTTGCCCAGTTGCTGAAAACCCGCACCTCGGAGGAGGGCATGGCGCCGTTGACCGCCGACGCTGTTGCGCGTCTGGCGACCTACAGTGCGCGTCTGGCCGAGCATCAGGGTCGTTTGTCGGCACGCATCGGCGACCTGTTTCAACTGGTCAGTGAGGCGGATTTCATTCGCCAACTGGCCAGCGACGACAAAACGGACGCCGGCCACATCGAGCGTGCATTGAAGGCCAAGGCTACGCGTACCGGACGTGTGTCGGCACGCATCCTCGATGACATGCTGGCAGGTGTCATTCTGATCGACACGGAAGGTGCAGCTGTCGGCAAGTGCAACGGCCTGACCGTGCTGGAAGTCGGTGATTCGGCCTTTGGCGTGCCGGCCCGTATCTCTGCGACGGTTTACCCTGGCGGCAGCGGGATCGTCGATATTGAGCGCGAGGTCAATCTCGGCCAGCCGATTCACTCCAAGGGCGTGATGATCCTGACCGGTTACCTGGGCAGCCGTTACGCGCAGGAATTCCCGCTGGCGATC
Organism: Pseudomonas triticifolii; assembly: GCF_014358015.1. Classification (GTDB taxonomy): domain Bacteria; phylum Pseudomonadota; class Gammaproteobacteria; order Pseudomonadales; family Pseudomonadaceae; genus Aquipseudomonas; species Aquipseudomonas triticifolii. The sequence goes on from NZ_JACONV010000021.1 coordinate 32,477, forward strand.
TCGGCGAGCATCGCGCTCGAGCAGTCCTATGGTTATGTCGATGGTGACAGCGCTTCGCTTGGCGAGGTGTGTACGCTGATTTCGGCGCTGTCGCGCACGCCGCTCAAGCAGTGCTTCGCGATCACAGGTTCCATCAACCAGTTCGGTGAAGTGCAAGCCGTCGGTGGGGTCAACGAGAAAATCGAAGGTTTCTTCCGGCTGTGCGAGGCGCGTGGCCTGACCGGCGAGCAGGGTGCAATCATCCCCCACGCCAACGTGACGACCTTGATGCTCGACGAACGGGTCGTGCAGGCGGTTCGCGATGGTCAGTTCCACATCTACGCCGTGCGTCAGGCCGACGAGGCCTTGAGCCTGCTGGTGGGCGAGCCCGCTGGCGAGCCGGACGAGCACGGCGAGTTCCCCGAGGGCAGCGTCAATGCCCGGGTGGTGGAACGCTTGCGTGACATCGCCGAAATGCTCAGCGATGAAGACCTGAAGGAAGAGCTGGAGAAGGAACCTGCCCAGTTGCAGCCTGAACTCAAGGTGTAATGCGGTCATGACAGATATCGGGTGATCCTGGGGTCACCCGATGTCCGTTCATCAGTCCTGGTTTCACAGCCCGACTTTTCTTCTATTCTGTCAGTTGATCGTGGTGGCCAAATGGACTGGCGCATCTTCCTGCTGTAGAGGAGGGTGATACCGCTGCTGACAAGGAGCTCGCCATGCCGCGTAGCCTCTGCCTCATCCGGGAATGCCTCGGGTTAATGACCCGTGTCGAATGCGTCATCCGGCCTGTACCGGGTGAAGAGAGTCTGTGGATGCTGCTGTTTGCTGCCGGAATGTCAGGCGAGCAACCCTCTGCCATCCGCTCTCAAGGGCCGTTCAGTGATACGGCTCAGGCTCAGTCCATGCTGGACAGCATCGCTGAAAACCTCGTGCTCAGCGGTTATCAGGCCACCGACCATATGCCGATCTGGGCGTTGCACATGCAGGCCGAGTTGCGTCGTATCAACAGCGGCAGATCCAGTGTTCAGCGGTCTTCCCCGTTTCAGGTCTGACGCAGGTTCTCTGCGATATTTTGTCGCATCTCTAGAGCCGCTCGTTCCCGCTGATATACTCGCGCGTCTTTTCAAAACACTTGCGAGTACCAATGGAACGTTTCTTCGAAAATGCCATGTATGCATCGCGCTGGTTGCTGGCACCGATCTATTTCGGTTTGTCCCTTGGGTTGCTGGCGCTGTGCCTGAAATTCTTTCAGGAAATCTTTCACGTCCTCCCCAATATCTTCAGTCTGGCCGAAGCCGATCTGATCCTGGTGCTGCTGTCGTTGATCGACATGGCGCTGGTGGGCGGTCTGTTGGTCATGGTCATGATCTCTGGCTACGAGAACTTCGTCTCGCAACTGGACATCGACGAGGACAAGGAAAAGCTCAACTGGCTGGGCACCATGGATTCCTCGTCGCTGAAGATGAAAGTCGCAGCGTCCATCGTGGCGATTTCGTCCATCCACCTGCTGCGCGTATTCATGGACGCCACTAACATCAAGACCGAATACCTGATGTGGTACGTGATCATCCACATGACCTTCGTGATCTCGGCGTTCGCGATGGGCTATCTGGACAAGCTGACCAAACTGGACAAGATGACCAAGCAGTAAACCCGTCGCTGCTTCAGGCTCACATCCGCCTGCCCCGCGCTTGAAACGAGCGAGAGGCAGGCGGTTTCGTTTCTGGATTGTTGTTGCGGCGTGCTGTAAAAAGTCCGCTGTGATGCTTTCAGCAAACGACGAAAGAGGCTCGATCATGAATTATCAGGAATTTACCGATCATGCCCAGGCGGGTCGGATCAATGAGCTGAATCTGATCTCTATCGAAGGCGGCATCTACCTGCTGGAGGTACTGATGGACGGCAGCTCCGGGATGCTCAAGGATCAGGCTGGCAAAACCCTGCATCTGCGCTCGGTCGAGCACGCGCGGGACCTGCTCAAGAATCTGCCGGTGGTGCCGTTCTATCTGGTCCACTGCGTGGTGCATGACGAGCTGTGCGGCATGCCGGTCAATGACCGCTCCGAGATGCGTCTGCCGATCTCCTTTCACTCGTCCTGGTCCTGACCCTGACGCGCGCTTCGCCGCTGCGGTAGGGGCTGTCAGGTCAATTGTGCTAGTCTGCTCGCCCTTTTGGTTCGGGGTGCAACTGAGCGTGTCGTGATTGCCACACAGGTTTTCGTGTCCGCCCACAGCGCGCCCCTTTGCGGAGCAGTGTCATGTCCGAAGTCAATCTGTCCACCGACGAAACCCGCGTCAGCTACGGCATTGGCCGTCAGTTGGGCGACCAACTGCGCGACAATCCACCACCGGGCGTCAACCTGGACGCCATCCTGGCGGGACTGACCGACGCGTTCAACGGTCTGCCGAGCCGCGTGGGTCAGGAAGAAATGTCCGCCAGCTTCAAGGTCATCCGTGAAATCATGCAGGCCGAAGCGGCCGCCAAGGCTGAGAAAGCTGCTGGTGCCGGTCTGGCTTACCTGGCTGAAAATGCCAAGCGTGAAGGCGTGACCACACTGGCCTCCGGTCTGCAGTTCGAAGTGCTGACTGCGGGTACGGGTCCAAAGCCGACGCGTGAAGATCAGGTTCGCACTCATTACCACGGCACGCTGATCGACGGCACCGTCTTCGACAGCTCATATGATCGTGGTGAGCCGGCTGAATTCCCGGTCGGCGGCGTGATCGCTGGCTGGACCGAGGCGCTGCAACTGATGAATACCGGCAGCAAATGGCGTCTGTATGTGCCGAGCGAACTGGCTTACGGCGCGCAAGGCGTTGGCAGCATCGCACCGCACAGCGTGCTGGTGTTCGATGTGGAGCTGCTGGCCGTTCTGTAAGGTTTTCAGGCGGTACGCAAGGCTGCTGAACGAGTCTTCCCGATTCGTTCAGCAAGGGGAGTTGTGCTGATGCTTCATGCTCAGTGCAACTCGCCCATCGGGCGCAACGCCCGCGCATAGCAAAACAGAAACAGATTGCGCACCAGTTCCTTGAGCACCACCGGCTCGCTGGAGCTCAGGCTGTGCACATCCAGATCGCCCTGATCGCGCAACTCCTCCAGCGCTTCCTCCTCAAGTACGGCACACACCTCCCCGGTTTCTCGATGAAGAATTCTCAGGTAAGGGTGGGGCCGGTCCAGCCATGCATCGATCAAATAAGTCATGTTCCATCTCCTGTATCGGTTTGATGAGAATAATTCGTATTGGGATAATAGCAAGGCTCTATTGAGATTAATTCTCATTTTGCGCCGAGTGGTTGATTTGGGTCAGTGAATTCGGATGATGATCGGCGCAAGTGTGGAAGGCATGCAAAACGCGGCAATAGCGAAAGTGCCTGACTGAATTCGGCGGCTTGCCGGCGATGGCGTCAGTTCAGTCACCGATAGGTCGCTCCAGAAAAAACATCGCCGGCAAGCCGCCTCCCACCGTCCATTGGTTGCAGCAAGACTTGTGTGGAGCGATGAGCGTGAGGAACGATCAGTGCAACAAAAAGCCCGTCACAAGGACGGGCTTTTTCGTGTTGCCTGAAAGTGATCAGTGGGTACGCGCTACGGCGAACTCACTCAGTTCGATCAGTGCGTCGCGGTACTCGCTGGGCGGCAGGGCGTCCAGGCAGGCAATGGCTTTGGCGGCGTAATCACGGGCCATTTGTGCGGTGTAATCCAGCGCTCCGGCGCTTTCGACAGCGTTACGGATGCTTTCCAGATCTTCCAGGCCGCCTTTCTGAATGGCCTGACGAACCAGCGCTGCCTGCTCGGGGGTGCCCTCGCGCATGGTGTAGATCAGCGGCAGCGTAGGCTTGCCCTCGGCGAGGTCGTCACCGACATTCTTGCCCAGTGTCTCGGCATCGCCACGGTAGTCCAGCAGGTCGTCGACCAACTGGAACGCCACGCCAAGGTGATCGCCGAACGTACGCAGCGCTTCGCTCTGCTCCGGGGAGGCGTTGCACAGGGCTGCGGCGCTATGGGTCGAGGCTTCGAACAGCATGGCTGTCTTGCCGCGAATCACTTCCATATAGGTTTCTTCGGTGGTGCTGGCGTCGCGAACCTTGGACAACTGCAGCACTTCGCCTTCAGCGATGACGCGAGTGGCCTTGGACAGGATTTTCATCACGTCCATCGAGCCGAGTTCGACCATCATCTCGAACGAGCGCGAGTACAGAAAGTCGCCCACCAGCACGCTGGGTGCATTGCCCCACAGCGCGTTGGCAGTCGAGCGGCCGCGACGCATGCCGGACATGTCGACGACATCGTCGTGCAGCAGGGTGGCGGTGTGCAGGAATTCGATGGTGGCGGCCAGCAGACGCACGTCGTCGCCCTCACGGCCCAACGCCTTGCCACACAGCAACACCAGCAGGGGACGCAGACGTTTGCCGCCAGCGGACGTGATGTAGTCGCCGATTTTCGAGACCAGCGGTACGCGTGACGTCAGTTGCTTTTTGATGATAACGTCAACGGCACTAAAGTCGTCCGCCACCGCGCGGTAGAAGGCTTGGGGTTGCATCAGCGACACGTGCTCCGGATAGGTTGCGCCGCATGCTAGGTCGCGGGGTAGAGCGTGTCAAGGTATGACGAGCGGCCTCTTGCAACCCATGATCGGCTTGCGTACAATCGCGCACCCTAACTTTCCTGGGCAGCACCTGCCTTACGCAATTGCAAACGGGCCGTTCCAGCCCTATGCAGCCATGCCAGCCGATACTCTTCTTATAAAGAGCTGGGTGAGCAGGATTTTCGGAGAAATACCATGTACGCAGTAATTGTTACCGGTGGCAAGCAGTACAAAGTCGCCCCAGGTGAATACCTGAAAATTGAAAAGCTGGAAATCGCTACTGGCGAATCCGTCACTTTCGACCGCGTTCTGCTGGTCGGTAATGGCGACGACGTCAATATCGGTGCTCCGGTTGTTGCTGGCGCTACTGTCGTGGCAGAAGTGGTTTCGCAAGGTCGTCACGATAAGGTTCGCATCATCAAGTTCCGTCGTCGTAAGCACCACATGAAGCGCATGGGCCACCGCCAGTGGTACACCGAGATCAAAATCACAGGTATTCAGGCTTAATTCAGCCTAATCCTCATTTGGAGAATTGACTCATGGCACACAAAAAAGCTGGTGGTAGTACCCGTAACGGGCGCGACTCAGAAGCCAAACGCCTTGGCGTGAAGATGTATGGCGGCCAGGCTATCATTCCGGGCAACATCATCGTGCGTCAGCGCGGCACCCAATTCCACGCTGGCTACGGCGTTGGCATGGGTAAAGATCACACCCTGTTCGCGAAAGTGGAAGGCGTGATCAAGTTTCAAGTCAAGGGCGCCTTCGGTCGCCGCTACGTGAGCATCGTTCCGAAGACTGAAGTCTCCGCAGCGTAATCACGCAGTAGCTTAAAAGCCCTGTCTTGCGACGGGGCTTTTTCGTTTGTAGAGGTAGAGAGTCAGGTGAGTCTCTTGCAAAACTGTTTGTGCGGGCTGTTGTGATGTTGACCCTTGGGGTCGCTGGTTTCTGATCGGTATCGCAACGCTCATTTTTGCAAGAGTCTTATGTAATTTATGTGGTTCTGCTCGTCCCTGTGGCGGGAGGCGTGCGTTATGAAATTTGTAGATGAAGTATCCATTCGAGTAAAGGCTGGTGACGGCGGCAACGGTTGCATGAGCTTCCGTCGCGAAAAATTCATCGAGAACGGTGGCCCTAACGGTGGCGACGGTGGTGATGGTGGTTCGGTCTACATGATGGCCGATGTCAACCTGAACACGCTGGTCGACTACCGCTACACGCGTCACTTCGATGCCGAGCGCGGTTCCAACGGTGGCAGCACCGATTGCACGGGGCGCAAGGGTGAGGAGCTGGTGCTGCGCGTACCGGTCGGCACCACCATCATCGACGCCACCACTCAGGAAATCATCGGTGACCTGACCAAAGACGGTCAGCGCATCATGGTTGCCCAGGGCGGCTGGCACGGTCTGGGTAACACGCGTTTCAAGTCCAGTACCAACCGTGCTCCACGTCAGACTACGCCGGGCAAGCCTGGCGATCAGCGTGATCTCAAGCTGGAATTGAAAGTGCTGGCTGACGTCGGTCTGCTGGGTCTGCCGAACGCAGGCAAAAGTACCTTCATTCGCTCGGTGTCCGCTGCCAAGCCGAAAGTGGCCGACTATCCGTTCACCACGCTGGTGCCGAACCTGGGTGTGGTCAGTGTCGATCGCTGGAAGAGCTTCGTCGTTGCCGACATTCCAGGGTTGATCGAAGGTGCATCCGATGGCGCTGGCCTGGGGATTCGTTTCCTCAAGCATTTGGCGCGTACGCGTCTGCTGCTGCACCTCGTCGACATGGCTCCACTGGATGAAACCAGTGCCGCTGATTCGGCTGAAATCATCGTCAACGAACTGGTCAAGTTCAGTCCGTCCCTGGCAGATCGTGATCGCTGGCTGGTGCTGAACAAGTGCGATCAGTTGCTTGAAGAAGAGCACGAAGCCCGCAAGCAAGAAATCGTTGATCGTCTGGAGTGGACCGGTCCGGTCTACGTGATCTCGGCCATCGCCAAAGAAGGCACTGAGCAACTGACGCGCGACATCATGCGTTATCTCGAAGAGCGCAGCCTGCGCATCGCCGAGGAGCCTGGTTACGCCGAAGAGCTGGCCGAGCTGGATCAGCGCATCGAAGATGAGGCGCGTGCGCAGCTGCAGGCGCTGGATGATCAGCGCGCACTGCGTCGCAGTGGTGTGAAGAGCGTGCATGACATCGGCGATGATGACTGGGATGAAGAAGATGTGGACGATGAAGATGGTCCGGAAATCATTTACGTCCGTGACTGATCGCTTGAAGTAAACTTGAACGCCGCTACGTTTGTTAGCGGCGTTTTTGTATCCCGAATTTGAAAACTCTCTGGCTAAGGTTGGAAGATGATGCGCAGCAAAGTGACGAGTGCCCAGCGCTGGGTTGTGAAGATTGGCAGTGCTTTGCTGACGGCGGATGGCAAGGGGCTGGATCGCACGGCGATGGGTGTGTGGGTTGAGCAGATGGTGGCGCTGCATGAGGCGGGCGTCGAGCTGGTGCTGGTTTCTTCCGGGGCGGTGGCTGCCGGGATGAGTCGCCTTGGCTGGACCGTTCGACCCAGTGCGATGCACGAGCTGCAGGCGGCTGCTGCGATTGGTCAGATGGGCTTGGTCCAGGCGTGGGAGTCGAGCTTTGCCGAGCATGACCGGCACACTGCGCAGATTCTGCTGACCCATGATGACCTGTCGGATCGCAAGCGCTACCTGAACGCCCGAAGCACGCTGCGCACCCTGGTCGAGCTGGGCGTCGTGCCAGTTATCAACGAAAACGATACGGTGGTCACTGATGAGATCCGTTTCGGTGATAACGATACGCTCGCGGCGCTGGTTGCCAATCTGGTCGAGGCGGATCTGCTGGTGATCCTCACGGATCGCGACGGTATGTTCGATGCTGATCCGCGCAACAATCCTGACGCACAACTGATTTACGAAGCGCGTGCCGATGATCCTGCGCTGGATGCCGTTGCGGGCGGCACCGGTGGTGCGCTGGGGCGTGGCGGAATGCAGACCAAGCTGCGCGCTGCGCGCCTGGCGGCCCGTTCCGGGGCGCACACCGTGATCGTCGGTGGTCGCATCGAGCGTGTCCTGGCGCGGCTCAAGAGCGGTGAGCGACTGGGTACATTGCTGTCGCCTGAGCGCGGCATGCTGGCGGCGCGCAAGCAGTGGCTGGCAGGGCATCTGCAGACGCGTGGCACCCTGGTGCTGGACGATGGCGCAGTCTCGGCGCTTGCTCGCGATCACAAGAGCTTGCTGCCGGTCGGCGTCAAGTTGGTGCAGGGCAGCTTTCGACGTGGCGAGATGGTGGTGTGTGTGGCGCAGGATGGCCGGGAAATCGCTCGTGGCTTGAGCAATTACAGTGCGGTCGAGTCGCAAAAGATCATCGGTCAGTCATCTGAGGCTATTGTTAAGGCGTTGGGGTATATGGCTGAGCCGGAATTGATTCATCGCGACAATCTGATTCTCGTCTGATTCAGGTCACTCTCAGGAAGGAAGGCTCGATGCGCGTCATGAAAAGTGTTTTGGCTGCTCTGTTGTTCGTGCCTGTGCTGGTTTCGGCAGAGGAGATCGGTCAGGTTTCGACAGTATTCAAAATGGTCGGGCCTAACGATCGTATCGTGGTCGAAGCGTTCGATGATCCGAAAGTTGACGGTGTGACCTGTTATCTGTCGCGAGCCAAGACGGGTGGAATCAAAGGTGGTCTGGGGTTGGCTGAGGATCGGGCGGAAGCATCGATTGCCTGTCGTCAGGTGGGGCCGATCCACTTCAAGGAAAGCCTCAAGGATGGTGATGAGGTGTTCAAGGAGCGTACCTCGCTGGTGTTCAAGACCATGCAGGTGGTGCGTTTCTTCGACAAGAAGCGCAATTCGCTGGTGTATCTGGTCTATAGCGACCGTATCATCGAAGGTAGTCCACAGAATGCGGTAACGGCCATCCCGATCCTGCCATGGTCGCCCGCGCCCGCACCTTGATCCTCCTCGGCGTGGGGTGCGCCTGCCATGTCAAGGCATGGTGGCGGCGCTCTGCGTCGGCTATCCGCAGCCCTTTGCAATAGAGGGTGCATCACGGGTACGGCTTATGCTTTTGGCAAGGCGCCACTGCCACTGCTGGTGCCAGACCCGTCAGGCTGCACTTTTTCGTCGCTCGCCTCAAAAAAAGCGCCAGCGTGCATTGAGTCTTGCTGCCAGCCAGCCCTGTCCCTTGCCCGGAAGCTTGTACGGGCCGCTTAATCGCGTCGTTTGGTAAGTGGCATCAGGCTTGCTGCCGCTGATCGAAAAAACGCCCCACCTGTTATTTCTGACAGTAGACGGTTGGATGAGCGAAGTGGCTTGATGTAGCGATTGCCTAATAGTCGACTGTCGTTCTGGTTTGAATACACCATGAGCAATCGTGGTGGCTGTTAATACCCTGTCCGGGTTTATCAGGCTGCAACTACCATTTCTATGGCTGTTAAGTGTGGTGTGTCAAAAACGTTATGAGGTAATAGTCGCGTTCAATAAAGCTTACTTAGTTAAAGCGTTAGGTGGGCCCGATGAATAATAAGCCAGTGAGGATGGTCTCATTACAGTATTTGCGGGGGCTCGCTGCATTACTTGTGGTGGTGGGGCATGGCGTATTTCTTTTTTGGGGGACGGATTGGAATGCGCATATACCTGCCCCGCTGGGCGTGGATATTTTTTTCATTGTAAGTGGTTTCATTATGACGTTAATCACTTACCAGTCGCCTGAAGGGTCGATATCTTTTATGGTCAGGCGCTTCTTTCGGGTCTGGCCGGCCTTGTGTGTGGTGTGGCTGATTTCCTATCTATTTGTTTACCCTGAAAGAGCCCTCGATCAGATGGCATGCATTCTGTATTTTTGTCTGCAGGACTACAGTCTCGCGGCACCTTCGTTCGGATACAGTGCGCTGGGACCGCCCTGGACCCTCACCTACGAGATCATGTTCTACCTTGTATTCACCCTTTCAATGAGTCTCAGCTACCGCTACCGCAGCTACGTCTGCGCACTGGTTTTTCTGGTGTCTTCGGTAGGGTTTCAGCTGTATTACAATGGTCATTTTGATTTTTCATCACAGTCCTCGCCCGATATTGTTGTCGAGCATGTATGGCAGGTCTGGATTAAGCTGATGAGCAACACCATCACGTTCGAGTTTGTCGCCGGCATGATGCTGGCCGAGTTAATGCTTGCGAACAGGCTGCCAGATCTGGCGCCGCCAGGGCGAATGCTTGTGCGGCTGATCCTTTTGTTGGCGACACTAAGTGTTTTCATTGTGGGTGAGCAGCCCCTCGGTATCAGTGGTGGTTTTTGGCTCGCATTAATCATTGTGTCGTCGGCTGTTATACTCGGTGATCGCTCTGAAGCAGGGGGTAATGCTACATTGGTTTTTCTCGGTGATATCTCCTACTCGCTTTATCTTGTTCATTACTCCCTGATGGTTTTCTTGATTCAATTTTTTCCTGGCAATGAGCTCTCCATTGAGAAGGCAGGGGTGTTCATCCTGTCGATCGCTGCAAGCATCGTGTTGGCTTTTTTCATGTTTGAGTGGGTTGAAAAACCGTCCATCAATGTGGGGAGAAAAGTGGCTCGTATGTTATCTGTTCGGCAGAAATTTCCTCCGCGCTAAAGTCTGGGCGGTGTGCGTGCTGATTGTGGTGAGCTCAGGAGGGGAGATTTGAACGGCCTGTGTTCGCTGTCGGTGCGGCCGCCAAAGAGGCTATTCCTTGTGGAGTGCAGCCTTTCTGGGTCGGGACATGAGCGCTCTGCGCAGTCTCGCTCAACGCATTAAAAGCCGTTGCCGCAATATCTGTAGCCACCGAGTTGCGAGCCAGTCGGCTTGTCCGGAAATGATCGGTGATACGCCTGGGTCGGGGTGGCTTTCCCGCAGGCAATAAAAAACCGACCCTGGGGTCGGTTTTTTAACAAGCGGATCGCTTAGGCTGCAGCAGCAAGGTTCAGAGCCTTGATGTGACCGTTCAGGCGACCTTTATGGCGAGCAGCTTTGTTCTTGTGGATGATGCCTTTATCGGCCATACGGTCGATAACAGGTACAGCCAGAACATAAGCAGCTTGCGCTTTTTCGGCGTCTTTTGCTTCGATGGCTTTCACTACATTCTTGATGTAGGTACGAACCATGGAACGCATGCTGGCGTTGTGGCTGCGACGCTTCTCAGCCTGTTTTGCACGTTTTTTGGCGGAAGGTGTGTTGGCCACCGTCGAGCTCCTCGAAAGACTTTGTGAAATAGCAAACAAAATAGGCCGCGAATCATGCCGATGAGTTGAAGTCTTGTCAAGGGCAGTTAAGGTGTTCCGCCGAGTGGTCGCTACATTTTTCCGGATGATTCATTTCCGGCGTATGACCTGTAAACTCGCGGCCTTTGGCTTCGGGCTTTTTAGCGGCGCGAAGTATCGCATAAATGGAGAGCTTAATCGCCCATCCTTTGCCAAGGCACACAACTCTTTCCATGAATCTACTCAAGTCACTCGCCGCCGTCAGCTCTATCACAATGGTTTCCCGGGTTCTGGGTTTTATCCGCGACACCATTATTGCGCGCACGTTCGGAGCCGGAATGGCGACCGATGCGTTCTTTATCGCGTTCAAGCTGCCCAATCTGTTACGCCGTATCTTTGCCGAAGGGGCGTTTTCACAGGCATTCGTGCCGATTCTGGCTGAATACAAGAGTCAGCAGGGCGAGGAGGCGACGCGCACGTTCGTGGCGTATGTCACCGGGCTGCTGACGCTTGCCCTGGCGCTGGTGACGCTATTGGGTGTGATCTTTGCGCCTTGGGTGATCTGGGCCACGGCGCCGGGCTTTGTCGATACGCCCGAGAAGTTTGCGCTCACCTCGGATCTGTTGCGGGTGACGTTTCCTTATATATTGCTGATCTCGCTGTCCTCGCTGGCGGGCGCGATCCTCAACACATGGAACCGTTTCTCGGTGCCCGCCTTCGTGCCGACCCTGCTCAATGTCAGCATGATCTTTTTCGCGCTGTTCCTGACGCCCTATTTCGACCCGCCGGTCATGGCGCTGGGTTGGGCGGTACTGGTGGGCGGGCTTTTGCAGCTTTTGTATCAACTGCCCCACCTGAAAAAGATCGGCATGCTGGTGCTGCCACGTCTGAATCTGCGTGACTCGGGTGTGTGGCGAGTGATGAAGCAGATGCTGCCGGCCATCCTTGGCGTCTCCGTCAGTCAGATTTCTCTGATTATCAACACGATATTTGCTTCATTCCTCGTCGCCGGGTCAGTGTCGTGGATGTACTATGCCGACCGCTTGATGGAGTTGCCGTCCGGGGTGCTGGGTGTCGCACTGGGCACAATCCTGCTGCCGATCCTGTCGAAAACCTACGCCCAGCGTGATCGTCAGGAGTATTCGCGGATTCTCGACTGGGGGCTGCGCCTGTGCTTCGTGCTGGTGTTGCCTTGCACCCTGGCGCTAGGGTTACTGGCTGAGCCACTGACCGTGTCGCTGTTTCAATACGGCAAATTCGATGCGCTGGACGCGGCCATGACCCAGCGTGCGCTGGTGGCCTATTCGGTTGGCTTGCTGGGTATCATCCTCATCAAGGTGCTGGCTCCCGGCTTTTATGCGCAGCAAAATATTCGCACCCCGGTGAAAATCGCGATCTTCACCCTCATAGTGACTCAGCTGCTCAATCTGGCCTTTATCGTGCCGTTGCAGCATGCGGGTCTGGCGCTGGCGATCAGTGTCGGGGCTTGCATTAATGCAGGCCTGTTGTTCTGGCAATTGCGCAAGCAGGCGTTGTTTCAGCCGCAGCCGGGCTGGGCGAAGTTTCTGTTTAAACTGTTGGTTGCGGTGGCCGTGATGTCAGGCGTCCTGCTGGGCATGATGCATTTCATGCCGGCCTGGGATGAAGGGCGCATGCTTGAGCGGTTCCTGCGCCTGGGCGCGTTGGTGGCGGCGGGTGTGGTGACCTACTTTGTCATGCTTTTGCTGCTGGGTTTCAGGCTACGGGATTTTGCCCGCAAGGCGATCATGTAGGCGGTATTTCAAAGGTGGGCAGTCGGGTTTGCGCGTTGTGCACCGACCGCTTTGATCGGGTCCTGGCGTGTTGCCTGTCGTCCGGGGACTTGTGTGGTTATAATCGGCCACTTTATGAGCAAGAAGTGCGTTATGCAGCTGGTTAGAGGTCTTCACAACCTGCGTCCCCAGCATCGGGGTTGCGTCGCCACGATTGGCAATTTCGACGGTGTTCACCGCGGCCACCAGGCCATCCTGGCGCGCTTGCGTGAACGCGCTGTCGAGTTGGGTGTGCCCAGCTGCGTGGTCATCTTCGAACCCCAGCCGCGTGAGTTTTTCGCGCCTGAGACCGCTCCGGCGCGTCTGGCACGTCTGCGCGACAAGCTCGAACTGCTGAGCGCCGAAGGTGTGGACCGGGTCCTGTGCCTGTCCTTCAATCAGCGCCTGAGCAAGCTCAGTGCCGCCAGCTTCGTGGAAACCGTCCTGATCGACGGGCTGGGTATCCAGCACCTTGAGGTCGGCGATGATTTTCGTTTTGGCTGCGACCGGGTCGGCGATTTCGACTTCCTGCAGCAGGCTGGAACGGCGTGTGGATTTACGGTGGAAGCGGCGCAGACCGTAGAAATCGATGGCCTGCGGGTCAGCAGTACCAAGGTGCGTAAAGCCTTGGCTGCCGCGGATTTTGCCTTGGCCGAGCGCATGCTCGGTCGCCCGTTCCAGATTACCGGACGGGTCTTGCATGGCCAGAAGCTGGCGCGTCAGTTGGGTACGCCCACCGCCAATGTGCAACTCAAGCGTCGTCGCGTTCCGCTGCGCGGGGTTTACCTGGTCAGTGTGGACATTGATGGCAAGGCCTGGCCGGGCGTCGCCAATATAGGCGTGCGCCCGACTGTGGCGGGTGATGGCAGTGCCCACCTTGAGGTGCATCTTCTGGATTTTGCCGGCGACCTTTACGGCCGGCGTTTGACGGTGGCTTTCCACCACAAGCTGCGTGATGAGCAGCGTTTTGCCTCTCTGGAGGCGCTCAAGACGGCGATCAATGCGGACGTCGCCGCCGCCCGTGCCCATTGGCATGGTCAACCGCTAACCAAGAGCCTGAAATGACCGACTATAAAGCCACGCTAAACCTTCCGGACACCGCCTTCCCTATGAAGGCCGGCCTGCCCCAGCGCGAGCCGCAAACTCTGCAGCGCTGGGACAGCATTGGCCTGTACCAGAAGCTGCGCGAAATTGGCAAGGATCGTCCGAAGTTCGTCCTGCACGACGGCCCTCCGTACGCCAACGGCAATATTCACATCGGTCATGCCGTCAACAAGATTCTCAAGGACATGATTCTGCGTTCCAAGACCCTGGCGGGCTTCGATGCCCCGTACGTGCCGGGCTGGGACTGCCATGGTCTGCCGATCGAGCACAAGGTCGAAGTGACCCACGGCAAGAACCTGTCTGCCGATAAAACCCGTGAGCTGTGCCGTGCCTACGCGGCCGAGCAGATCGAAGGCCAGAAGTCCGAGTTCATCCGTCTGGGTGTGCTGGGTGACTGGAGCAATCCGTACCTGACCATGAACTTCTCCAACGAAGCCGGGGAAATCCGCGCGCTGGCCGAGATGGTCAAGGGCGGTTTCGTCTTCAAGGGCCTGAAGCCGGTCAACTGGTGTTTCGATTGCGGCTCTGCACTGGCCGAAGCTGAAGTCGAATATCAGGACAAGAAGTCCTCGACCATCGACGTCGCATTCCCGATCGTCGATGAAGCGAAACTGGCCGCTGCGTTCGGCCTGACGTCGCTGGACAAGCCTGCGTCCATCGTCATCTGGACCACCACCCCGTGGACCATTCCGGCGAACCAGGCGCTGAACGTCCATCCTGAATTCAACTACGCGCTGGTCGATGTCGGCGACAAGCTGCTGGTGCTGGCCGAAGAGCTGGTCGAGTCCTGCATGGCTCGCTACAAGCTGGAAGGCACGGTCATCGCGACCACCACCGGCCAGTCGCTGGAACTGATCAACTTCCGTCACCCGTTCTACGACCGCCTGTCGCCGATCTACCTGGCTGACTACGTCGAGCTGGGCGCTGGCACCGGTATCGTTCACTGCTCGCCTGCCTATGGCGTGGATGACTTCAACATCTGCAAGGCCTACGGCATCAGCAACGACGACATCATCAGTCCAGTGCAGAGCAACGGCGTGTATGTCGAATCGCTGGAATTCTTCGGTGGCCAGTTCATCTTCAAGGCCAACCAGAACATCATCGACAAGCTGGCCGAAGTCGGCAGCCTGATGGACACCGAAACCATCAGCCACAGCTACATGCACTGCTGGCGTCACAAGTCGCCGCTGATCTACCGCGCCACTGCGCAGTGGTTCGTCGGCATGGACAAGCAGCCCGCCACTGGCGATACGCTGCGTGAGCGTGCGGTCAAGGCCATCGAAGACACCGAGTTCGTTCCGGCCTGGGGCCAGGCGCGCCTGCACTCGATGATCGCCAACCGTCCTGACTGGTGCATCTCGCGCCAGCGCAACTGGGGCGTGCCGATTCCGTTCTTCCTGCACAAGGAAAGCGGCGAGCTGCATCCACGTACCGTCGAGCTGATGGAGGAAGTGGCTCAGCGCGTCGAGAAAGAAGGCATCGAGGCGTGGTTCAAGCTGGACGCCAGCGAGTTGCTGGGTGACGAAGCAGCCAAGTACGACAAGATCTCCGACACACTGGATGTCTGGTTCGACTCAGGCACTACGCACTGGCACGTGCTGCGCGGCTCGCACCCGATGGGTCACGAAAGCGGCCCGCGTGCCGACCTGTACCTGGAAGGCTCCGACCAGCATCGTGGCTGGTTCCACTCGTCGCTGCTGACCGGTTGCGCCATCGACAACCATGCGCCGTATCGTGAGCTGCTGACCCACGGCTTTGTGGTCGACGAGAACGGTCGCAAGATGTCCAAGTCGCTGAACAACGTGGTTGCCCCGCAAAAGGTCAACGACTCGCTGGGCGCTGACATCATGCGTCTTTGGGTTTCGGCTACCGACTATTCGGGCGAGATGGCGGTGTCGGACCAGATCCTGCAGCGTAGCGCCGATGCCTATCGTCGTATCCGCAACACGGCTCGCTTCCTGCTCTCCAACCTGTCTGGCTTCAACCCGGCGACCGACATTTTGCCGGCCGAAGAAATGCTCGCGCTGGACCGCTGGGCGGTGGACCGCACCTTGCTGCTGCAGCGTGAGTTGCAAGAGCACTACGGCGAATACCGTTTCTGGAACGTGTACTCCAAGGTCCACAACTTCTGCGTGCAGGAGCTGGGCGGTTTCTACCTCGACATCATCAAGGACCGTCAGTACACCACGGCGGCGAACAGCACGGCACGCCGTTCATGCCAGACCGCGCTGTTCCACATCTCCGAAGCGCTGGTGCGCTGGATCGCGCCGATCCTGGCCTTTACCGCCGACGAGTTGTGGCAGTTCCTGCCGGGCGAGCGCAACGAATCCGTGATGCTCAACACCTGGTACGAAGGCCTGACCGAGATGCCGGCCGAGTTCGAAATGGACCGCGCCTATTGGGAGCGGATCATGGCGGTGAAGACGTCGGTCAACAAGGAAATGGAAAACCTGCGTGCTGCCAAGGCCATCGGCGGCAACCTGCAGGCTGAAGTGACCCTGTACGCCGAAGACTCGCTGGTGGCGGACCTGTCGAAGCTGAGCAACGAGCTGCGTTTCGTGTTGATCACCTCCACCGCCAGCGTTGCGCCTCTGGCAGCGGCCCCGGCTGATGCAGTAGTGACCGAAGTCGCCGGTCTGAAGCTCAAAGTGGTCAAGTCCGGTCACGCCAAATGCGCGCGTTGCTGGCATCACCGTGAGGACGTGGGCGTGAACCCTGAGCATCCTGAGATCTGCGGTCGCTGTGTGGACAACATCAGCGGTGCGGGCGAGGTGCGTCACTATGCGTGATTCTGCTCCAGGCCGTTTTGGCCGCCTGAGCTGCTTGTGGTTGAGCGTGCTGGTTCTGGTCATCGACCAGGCCAGCAAGTTCTACTTCGAGAACCGCCTGGGCCTGTACGAACAGATTGTGGTGATTCCTGACTATTTCAGCTGGATGCTGGCGTACAACACCGGTGCTGCGTTCAGCTTCCTGGCTGACGGTGCTGGCTGGCAGCGCTGGTTGTTTGCCCTGATCGCCATCGTGGTCAGCGCCGTGCTGGTGGTCTGGCTCAAGCGTCTGGGGCGCGACGACACCTGGCTGGCCATCGCGCTGGCGCTGGTACTGGGCGGCGCGCTGGGTAACCTTTACGACCGTATCGTGCTGGGCCACGTGATCGACTTCATTCTGGTCCACTGGCAGAATCGCTGGCATTTCCCGGCGTTCAATGTGGCCGACAGCGGTATTACCGTGGGTGCGATCATGCTGGCGCTGGACATGTTCAAAAGCAAGAAAACCGGAGAGCCTGCCCATGACTGAACAGTCTTCGATTCAAGGTTCGTCCGACGAGCTGCGCATCGGCCAGAATACGCAGGTCACACTGCATTTTGCCCTGCGTCTGGAAAACGGTGACACCGTCGACAGCACCTTCGACAAAGCACCCGCCACGTTCAAGGTCGGTGACGGCAACCTGCTGCCAGGTTTTGAAGCCGCCATTTTCGGTTTTAAGGCAGGCGACCGGAAGACCGTGCAGATTCTGCCGGAAAACGCCTTTGGTCAGCCCAACCCACAAAACGTGCAGATCATGCCACGCTCGCAGTTTGCGGGAATGGAACTGTCTGAAGGGTTGCTGGTGATCTTCAATGACGCAGCGAACACTGAGCTGCCCGGCGTGGTGAAAGTATTCGATGATGAGCAGGTCACCATCGACTTCAATCATCCGCTGGCAGGCAAAACGCTGAGCTTTGAAGTGCAAATCTTCGAAGTGAAGGCGATTCTGGCGTCCTGATCCCGATATCGAGCCCGGCTTTGGCCGGGCTGCTTCGCACGTAACCATGAGGCACAGCATGCAAATCAAACTCGCCAACCCCCGCGGCTTTTGCGCAGGTGTGGATCGCGCGATCGAAATCGTCAATCGCGCTCTGGAAGTGTTTGGTCCGCCAATCTATGTGCGCCATGAAGTGGTTCATAACAAATTCGTCGTCGAAGACCTTCGCTCGCGTGGCGCGATCTTCGTCGAAGAGCTGGAGCAGGTACCGGACGACGTCATCGTCATCTTCAGTGCCCACGGTGTTTCCCAGGCAGTGCGTACTGAAGCCGCCAGCCGTGGCCTGAAGGTATTCGATGCCACTTGCCCGCTGGTGACCAAGGTCCACATCGAAGTCGCCCGCTACAGCCGTGATGGTCGCGAATGCATTCTGATCGGCCACGAAGGCCATCCGGAAGTCGAAGGCACCATGGGGCAGTACGATGCCGCCAATGGCGGGGCGATTTATCTGGTCGAGGATGAAGCCGACGTTGCAAGCCTGCAGGTGCGCAACCCGGATTCGCTGGCGTTCGTGACCCAGACTACGTTGTCGATGGATGACACCAGTCGCGTCATCGATGCATTGCGTCAGAAATTCCCGGCCATCGGCGGACCGCGCAAGGATGACATCTGCTATGCCACTCAAAACCGTCAGGATGCGGTCAAGCAACTGGCCGATGAATGCGACGTAGTGCTGGTGGTCGGCAGCCCGAACAGCTCCAACTCCAACCGTCTGCGTGAGCTGGCCGAGCGCATGGCCACACCTGCCTATCTCATCGACGGTGCCGAAGACATGCAGCGCAGCTGGTTCGACGGCGTCGAGCGCATCGGCATCACCGCAGGTGCTTCGGCACCGGAAGTGCTGGTACGGGGTGTGATCCGGCAGTTGCAGGCATGGGGCGCAACCGGAGCCGATGAGCTGGCGGGTCGTGAAGAGAACATTACGTTCTCGATGCCCAAAGAGTTGCGGGTCAAATCGCTGCTCTGAGGTTGCTCAGCCGCACAGCGGCGCTTCAGCTTTCGTATCCTCGATTCTGACCCGGCCGGTTCTGGCCACTATCACGCGATAGTGACTGACCGGCTGATCCCTGATACACACGTGTATTGTCCCGTTGGCCGCGTTACGCAGGCCGCCCAGCCCGGTAAATGTCAGGTGTTCAGCCACTTTTGTATTGCCGACGATTCGGGTGTTTGCCGACCTCGCACGCTCGATGAGCAGCACGTCCTGATCGTCAGGGCCCCTGCCGTCTGCGTCGAGAATCATCCGCCAGCCGTTGCTCCAGTCGTTCTCGATAGCGTGAATCGTCACCCATTGGTTATGCGTGATGGCCGCCACCCTTGCCGACCGGATGCCGCTAGCCAGTTCCTGGGCCGCAACGAGCCTGCGGTGATCATCCACCAACTCTGTCACAGAGGGCATCGCGATATTGGCCAGAATCGCCACCAGGGCGACGACCACCAACAATTCAACGAGCGTGAATCCTGCCTGCTTCATTTGTTTTCCTTCCCTGGAAAGGCTGTTACAAAAGCGTGCGGGCGTTCGTCGTCGCAAAACAACCGTACGTCCCGCTATAGATTTCCCGACGGCATTGCTGCCTTATAGTCGTAACGTCTAGGAGACACTCAATGCGTCATAGAGCCAAGGGATTCAGTCTTGTTGAATTGTTAGTCGCTGTGTCCCTCGTGGGCATTCTGGCGGCTATCGCTATCCCCAATTTCAGCAGCACCTTGCAGAGCAACAAAGCCGACACCGAGCTCAATGATTTGCAGCGGGCGCTCAACTATGCGCGGCTTGAGGCGATAAACAGGGGTGTGACCATAAGAATCGCTCCGACTGCAGGAAATGCATGGAATACCGAACTGCAGGTGTATCCGGCCTCCGATGCGAACAATGTCCTGCGCAAGGTCGCACCCATGAGCAGCGGCGGCACCCTTGTGGCCGCCAACGTCAATGCAATGGATTTCAATAACCTGGGCGGTCTCATCGCGCCCGGCAATGCTGTGGCGATGACCTACACCCGAGGCTCGATCATCAGAACCATGAATATCTGTCTGACCGGCCGGATCGTGCTCGGTGGAAGTTGCTGATGCCTAGAACAAACCGACATCGCCAGAATGGCATGACCCTGATCGAAGTGCTGGTGTCGGTGTTGATCCTCGCCATCGGTTTGCTGGGAGCCGCTGCCATTCAGCTCAACGCGTTGAAGTACACCGACAGCGCTACGCTGCGCAGTCAGGCCAGTTTTATCGCGTACGACATGATGGACCGGATTCGTGCGAACGTGGACGGCAATGCCTCTGACAATGGCACGACCAATGTCCTGGCGACCTACGCGCTGGCCAATCTGGCCGCTGCCCCTGTCGCCAACCTTAACGTCGCCCGCGATCAGGACCTGGCGGACTTCAGAACCAACATTACGGCGTTCGCCGGCACCTCAGGGACCGGAATCATCAACGTCAGTAGAGCGCCGGAGGTGACCATTACCATAGGCTGGGATGACACACGTGCTGCGGTGGCGAGCGACAAGGCCACCGGACCTGCCACGGCGACCGTGTCCACGCAGACCTTTACCCTGACTTCACGCATTGGGGTCAACCCATGAGGCGATCGAGCAAAGGTTTTGGCCTGATCGAAATCATGGTGGCGGTGGTGCTCGGGCTGGTCGTGACGCTGGGCATCATCCAGATATTCACGGCCGCCAGAGCGACGTATCAGAGCCAGAACGCGGCGGCGAGCATGCAGGAAGATGCCCGGTTCGTACTGAGCAAACTGGTGCAGGAAATCCGTATGGCGGGCACCTACGGGTGCCTGAGCTTCAATAATTACGCTCCGGTAGCGCCGGCCATTGCCTGGCCTGTGGCGCTCGATAATCCCGTCCTGTGGGACAACGCCAACAACACCCTCACCCTGGTGACCACCGATGTGGGTTTCACCGGCGGTGCGCCCACCTGGACCATCATTTCGGACTGCAGGACCAACACCCAGCTGTACGCAGGTACAAGGGCGCCGCTGGCGGGGGAAACGGCGTTCCCACTGCGCCAGTTGGTCTACACCCTCAATGGTACGGACCTGACGATAAGGTTCGGTGCGGGAGGCAATGCACAGCCGTTGCTGCAGAACGTCAGCCGCTTTGTAGTGACCTTTGGTATGGCGGGAGATCCCATGTCCTACACCCCGACCATCAACGTCGCCAATGCCGCCGATATACGCAGTATTCGTATCGAATTGACCCTGCAAGACCCGAACAATCGGGTAAGGGAGCAGCGCTACAGCGTTGTCGCCCATGTGCGTAACCGCTTTTGAACGGGCCTGGCATGATCAAGACCGCACGATTCACACGGATGAAAACCTTTCCCGCCCACCAGCGGGGCATGGTGTTACTGGTCAGTCTGGTGTTCCTCTTGTTGCTCACACTGCTGGGTATTTCTTCCATGCAGAATGCGACCCTGCAGGAAAAAATGGCGGGCAGCGTGACGGTGCGTAATCTCTCGTTTCAAAAGTCTGAGGCTGTACTGAGGCTGGGGGAAGCTGCGATAGCCAACCTTGCCGTGGCCCCCTGCACCAGCCCTGCTACGTGCGCGCCTCCGGTCGAATCCACTGTCTTGACAGCTGCGGGACGCAATGCCGCTTCAGGGGTGACCTGGATTGCAGACGGTGGGGGGTTTTATGGTGTTCAGAATCTGGGCAATCCGTCTGCTGCGCTCTTTAAGTGCCAGACGTTGAATCCGAGTCTGGTCACGCTGTATCGGGTCACGGCCGTTTCCATTCAGGGGCCAACGCGAACTGTTCTGGAGAGTATTTATGCCACGAATTGCTAAGACACTTCGTCGTGCCCTGAAGTACGTCTACGGTGCATTGCTGGCGTTGTACCTGACCACGCCCGTGTACGCGTTCACGCCTGCGCAAGTCCCGCTGCTCAGCTCCTCGGCTGTGCCACCCAATCTCATGCTGATGGTCGACAACTCGGGGAGTATGTACAACATTATCTGGGCGTCCGGTTTTGACCAGAATGTAGTCCGGCCCAGCATCAGCTATTACTCCACTCAATGCACCAATGGTTTCTTTACCGTCCCTTGCCCGTTCAGCAGCACCATATCCGGAGAGCAGACGCTGTCAGTGGGCGACATCAACTCCACCAGCATTGTCGGGGTCAATTTGTCGTGCCTGTTCGGCGGGCGCCCGATCTTCCGCAATGGCATACGGTATTGCATGGTGTTGCCTGACCCGGCAGGCAACGGGCTGACACGTTACACCGCGGACTACCTGTCCTACCTGATCGACCTGGTTACCCCGGGGTTGCTTGATGGGGGCGTTCGCAACTACACCAACGGTGTGATTCCGAACGATTTCCGCATGAACGTGGCGAAAACCGTGGCGAGCACACTGGTCTCCAATAATCTGTCGCTAAGAATCGGGCTGGCGTCTTTCAACGAACCGAACAACTCGGACCGAGGGCCTGGTGGCAAGATCGCCCGGGTTGTTTCGGACTTGTCTCCTGTACCCGCGACAACCTATCAGCCCAATGGTGTCAGCCAGACGCAGGCCACCACCAACGTCAATGCTCTCAAGCAGGCGATTACCGCGTTGACGCCGTCTGCCAACACGCCGCTGGCAGAAACCTACTACGAAATCACTCGTTATTTCCGTGGGATGACGCCCTATTATCCGAGCGGTTCCACGTACACGAGCCCGATTCAGTACCGCTGCCAAAAGAACTATGGCGTGGTGATCACCGATGGCTTGCCGACTTACGACCGTACCTTCCCCAATGATGACCCTGAAGACCTCGCTGATACGGCGCGCTCGCTGCCCAATTGGGACCTGAATGCCGCCAACGATGGACCCAACCTGCAGGGCGACGGCGAGGGCGATACGCTTTATCTGGACGATCTGGCGAAATTTGCCTACGACATCGATCTGCGCAAGGACGCTTCGAACTCGACGGGGGACCTGACGGGCAAGAGTTGGGACAACGCAGGCTTTACCAGGCAGAACCTGTCGACCTACACCATCGGTTTCACGACCGACAACCAGATGCTGCTGGATGCCGCCGATGACAATCATGGGCATGGCAAGTACTTCCAGGCCAATGACAGCGCAGGCCTCAGCGCTGCGCTGAACCTGGCCTTGACCGACATCTATGCCAAGGTCGGGTCGGGCAGCTCTGGCACAGCTAACTCGTTCACACTTACCAGCGGAACCCAGTTCTATCAGGCCATTTATGACCCGAGTGACTGGCACGGTACGATCAAGGCATACAGCCTGGACCCCATAACCGGCGCGCTTGGCGCGGTCGCCTGGAACACGGACAGCGTAATTGTCAGCGGTTCGACTGCGCCTGTTTTCGAGTCCTGGAATACCGCAACGTCCGCCAGGATCACGCTCGACTACGCCAACCTGAGCGCTCCCCAGCAAACGGCTTTCAACGCCACGTTGCCGAGCAATGTCTCCGGCACCGAGCTGATTGCATGGTCCAAAGGTGCCACCAATGCCAAGCTGAGGTCGCGAACCCGATTGCTGGGGGACATTATCAACGGTCCGCTGGGCTCTGGGTTGCCGACCCAGAAAACCGCTGTCGACCTGCTGGGTGACGACAGCTACACCACCTATCTGGCGGCCAAAGCCAGGGGCATGTCTGCCAGCCTTCTGGTCAATGCCAACGATGGCTATTTCAATATTATTAATCCTGCCAACGGTTCCCGCCGTTACGCCTACATGCCATCGACGGCGCTGGGCTCGCTGGCGACCATCGCTTCCAGCACTTATGGGTCAGGCGTTCACCGGTTCACGGTCGACGGTCAGATTTCGGTCTTCGACACGCAGGTGTCCGCCGGGTCGGCCTGGCGAACCGTTGCCTATGGCGGTACCGGGGCAGGCGGCAAGGCGTTCTTTGCGATCAAGCTGTATGACGTGGCCAGCAATACGCCCGTTGCGCTTTGGGAGGTCAAGGCACCTGATGCTTCCACCACCACCAACGTTTTCAACAACCTGGGTTATGCCTACTCCAAGCCTGAGGTTGCCCGTATGGCCGATGGCACCGGGATCGTAGTGGTGGGTAACGGCTATGGCAGCTTCACAGGCCGGGCTTCCCTGTTTGTCCTCAATGCCAATACCGGGGCGTTCATTGCCGAGATACCCACACCCGTCATCGGCAATGAAACAGATAACGGACTGTCGTCGGTGAAGTTGCGCGTCAATTCCCAGAACATCGTGCAGGCTGCTTATGCCGGAGACTTGAAAGGGCGTCTCTGGAAGTTCGACATGAGCGCATCCAATCCCTCGAGCTGGTCTGTGGCCTTTGGTGGTGCACCGTTGTTCACAGCGCCAAGAGGGGCTGACCAGCCGATCACGGTTCAGCCGCTGCTACTCAATCATCCACTCAACGGCAAACTGGTCTACTTCGGTACGGGCAAGTTTCTGGAAGCCGCTGATAAGCAGACGACCGCGCTTCAGGACTTTTATGCGATCTGGGACAGCGATGGTGGCGCGGGCCGTGTCGTCGAAGCGAATCTTCAGCCACAAGCTGTCAGTGGCAGTGTGGTGAGCAACGGCAACACCTATTTCACGTCCACCAGCCGCGATGTCGATTGGGCCACCAAAAAAGGCTGGTTCATGCCGCTGGCGACCCAAGCGCCTTATCCGGGAGAGCGGATCATCTACCCGGCCCAGACCAGCCGGGAGCGGATCATTTTTACCACCGCATCGGTGAATTCCACCGACCCTTGTGAAAGCACCGGGACCGGGCGACTCTTCGAGCTCGATGCGGCAACAGGCAGCATGCTCAACTATCAGGTGCTGGACACCAATGGAGACAACAGCATCAACGGCTTTGACCTGAACGTGGCCGGTCTGGGGTTCGGTACCGGTATTCCGGTCGTCTCCGTCATCGTTTCGCCCACCCGTTCAGGCCCTGAGGCCCCTGAGATCAAAGTCGTCAGTACGTCCAGTGCTGCCGCGCCGTTTCCCCTTCAGGAGAAGGGTGGCGTCAACCAGCGCATCATGTGGCGACAAATCCAATAGGAAGAAAATCATGCGAGCAACATCCAGGGGCTTTACGTTGATCGAACTCATGATCGTCGTGGCGATTGTCGGTATTCTTGCCGCAGTGGCGTACCCCAGTTACACCGAGTACGTGAAGCGCTCCCATCGTGCTGAAATTGCCAGCCTGCTGTCCGAACAGACCCAGGCGCTGGAGCGTTTTTACTCGCGTACAGGCAGTTACCGGAATTTCGTGGGCATGAGCGGCGGCAATAGTTACTACGCCATCGCGTCGGTCCTCAACGACGCCGACTTCACATTGACAGCAGCCCCTGTTGGTTCATCCATGATGAATGGTGATAAATGCGGTAGCTTCGTCATCAAGAATACGGGCGAATACAGCAACACTGGCGCTTCCAGCGGTGTTACCCGTAAAGACTGTTGGGGCCGATAAGCCCTTTTTCCTGCTCAGAGACCAAAATGCCCAAGCAACACGTAGTGATCGTCGGCGGTGGTGTGATCGGTTTGTTGACCGCCTTCAACCTGGCGTCGGCGGATGTGAATGTCGTACTGCTGGATCGATCGGGCATTGGGCTTGAGTCTTCCTGGGCTGGTGGCGGCATTGTTTCGCCGCTGTATCCGTGGCGCTACAGCCCGGCTGTGACGGCGCTGGCGCATTGGTCGCAGGATTTCTATCCGCATCTGGGTAAGCGCTTGCTCGCGCAGACCGGTCTTGATCCCGAGGTTCACACCACAGGCTTGTACTGGCTGGATCTGGACGACGAGCAGCAGGCGCTTGAGTGGGCTGTTCGGGAAAACCGTCCACTGAGCCGGGTCGATATCTCGGCCGTGCATGACGCCGTACCCGCGCTGGGGCAGGGCTATTCGCGCGCGATCTACATGGCTGACGTGGCCAATGTGCGTAACCCCCGACTGGTCAAATCCCTGAAGGCTGCGCTGCTGGCGATGCCGAACGTCGAGATTCGCGAACAGTGCGAGGTCAACGGCTTCATGCGTCGGGAAGGCAGGGTCGTAGGTGTGAAAACGGCTTCGGGAGATATTCAGGCTGACCGCGTTGTAATGGCGGCGGGCGCCTGGAGTGGTGAATTGCTCAAAACCCTGGATCTGGATGTGCCGGTCGAACCGGTGAAAGGGCAGATGATTCTGTACAAGTGCGCGTCGGATTTCCTGCCCAGCATGGTGCTGGCAAAAGGGCGCTACGCGATTCCACGTCGTGACGGGCACATCCTGATCGGCAGCACGCTGGAACACGCAGGTTTTGACAAGACCACGACTGAGGCGGCGCTTGAAAGCCTCAAGGCCTCGGCTGTCGAGCTGATTCCGGCATTGGCGGACGCCGAGCCTGTCGCGCAATGGGCGGGCCTGCGTCCGGGCTCGCCGGAAGGCATTCCGTTCATTGGCCCGGTGCCCGGCTTCGAAGGGCTGTGGCTCAACTGCGGTCATTACCGCAACGGTCTGGTGCTGGCGCCTGCGTCGTGCCAGTTACTTGCCGATTTATTGCTGGGGCACGAGCCGATCATCGATCCAGCGCCCTACGCGCCGCAAGGCCGTATCACGCCCGCAAGGATATGAGCTGCGTCTTCATCAATAAAATATAACGTGCTGAATAAGTGCAGCTTTTGTGGGAGGCGGCTTGCCGGCGAAGCGGTTTTTCAAGCGCCATGTCGGTGACTGAACTGACGCCATCGCCGGCAAGTCGCTTCCCATAGGCTGTGTTTGTAGTGATACAGCGTTGTGTCAGGGGCCTTTGAAAACCCTTGCCTTCCCGCTCAATCCAGCCCCGGCTTTTTCAACCAAAGGACGGGCCTGCGTCCGGGCTCGCCGGAAGGCATTCCGTTCATTGGTCCGGTGCCCGGCTTCGAAGGGCTGTGGCTCAACTGCGGTCATTACCGCAATGGTCTGGTGCTGGCGCCTGCGTCGTGCCAGTTACTTGCCGATTTATTGCTGGGGCACGAGCCGATCATCGATCCAGCGCCCTACGCGCCGCACGGCCGTATCACGCCCGCCCGGACATGAACTGCGTCTTCATCAATAAAATATAACGTGCTGGATAAATGCAGCTTTTGTGGGAGGCGGCTTGCCGGCGAAGCGGTTTTTCAAGCGCCATGTCGGTGACTGAACTGACGCCATCGCCGGCAAGCCGCTTCCCATAGGCTGTGTTTGTAGCGATACAGCGCTGTGTCAGGGGCCTTTGAATACCCGTGCCTTCCCGCTCAATCCAGCCCCAGCTTTTTCAACCGATAGCGCATCGACCTGAATGACAGGCTGAGTCGTTGGGCTGCTGCTGTCCGGTTCCAGCGGGTCTCTTCCAGGGCCTGCAGAATCAGTTTGCGTTCGATGCCTTCCAGATAATCTTCCAGATTGTCGATGTCGGCCAGGTTGGGGCCGTCGCTTTCTGCGGTTCTGACCGACTCCGCCAGGCGCAGGTCGCTGGTATGGATTTCATCGTTCTCGCACAGCGTGTAGGCCCGTTCCAACATGTTTTCCAGCTCTCGGACGTTGCCAGGAAAGCGGTAGTTCTTCAGGGTTTCCAGCGCCTGGGCATTCAGCCGGGCCGCAGGTAGGCCGCTATTGGCTGCCAGGCGTTGCAGGACGATGGCGGCGAGTTGGTCAATGTCTTCGCGACGCTCACGCAGGGACGGCACGCACAGTTCAATGACGTTCAAGCGGTAATAGAGATCCTGACGGAAGCGCCCGGCCGCCACTTCCACGCTGAGGTCCTTGTGGGTCGCACACAGAATCCGTACATCCACCACCTGCTCCTGCTGGCCCCCGACGCTGCGAATGGACTTTTCCTGTATGGCGCGCAGCAGTTTTACCTGCATGGCCAGCGGCAGGTCGGCGACCTCGTCCAGAAACAGCGTGCCGTTCTGGGCGGCTTGAAACAGTCCGGGCTTGTCTTCGTGAGCGCCCGTGAAGCTGCCTTTGCGATGCCCGAAAAATTCGCTTTCCATCAGGTCAGTCGGAATGGCACCACAGTTGACCGGCACAAAGGGTTTTTCGCCGCGCGGTCCCTGTTCGTGGATCAGTCGTGCCACCAACTCCTTGCCACTGCCTGACTCGCCGCTGATATAGACCGGGGCCTGGCTGCGCGCCAGCTTGGCGATCTGGTTGCGCAGCGTGCGCATGGGCGGCGAATCACCCAACAGGCGGTTGGCCAGGGCGCGCACCGGCTGGGCGATGGGCGTGAGGCGTAACGCACTGTTGACCAGTTCGCGCAGCCTGCCCAGGTCCACCGGCTTGGTCAGGAAGTCGAACGCACCGGCCTTGAGCGCCTGAATGGCGGTGTCCAGGCTGCCATGCGCCGTGATCATCGCCACGGGAACGTGCGCAAAATGCTGCTGGATATGCTGCACCAGCTCCAGGCCATTGCCGTCGGGCAGACGCATGTCCGTCAGGCACATGTCGAACGGTTCGCGAGCCAGGTACTCACGTGCTTCGGCAACATTGCAGGCACTGCGCGTGTCGAGCTTCATTCGGCCCAGCGTAATCTCCAGAAGTTCGCGAATGTCCGGCTCATCGTCAACGATCAGGATCTTTTGCCGTAGGGTCATGTTCAGCTCGATTTGAACGGGTGGGCGAAGGTAATACGCAGACAACTGCCGCCGCCTTCCCGAGGGGCGTAGTCCAGGTGCGCCTGATTGCTTTCGCATAGCTCGCGTGACAGATAGAGGCCCAGGCCTGTCCCTTTGCTTTCGGTGGTGAAGAAGGGCTCGAACAGCCGGGTCAGGTGTTTTTCACTGACGCCCGCACCATCGTCCAGAACTTCAAGTGTAGGCAAGTTGCTCTGCAGGTCGTGATACAGCCTGAGCCATACCTGGGCGATGGGGTGCTGCTGACCGCTGTAGCGCAGTCCGTTCTGCAGCAGGTTGGTCACGACCTGAGTCAACTGTTCCGGGTCCATGCGGGTGGTCAGCATGCCGCTGCCGATTTCGATGTGAAGCTGCTGATCGGGCGCGGCAGAGGTGCGAAAGTCTGCAACGAACGTGTCGAGCCACTGCCTCAGGTCAAGCAGTTCGGGGTGGGCTTCACGTCGTCGGGACAGTTGCAGTACGTTCTCGATCACCACATTGATGCGTCGTGACTGGTCATGGATGATCTGTCCCAGCCGTCGATCCGGCGCAGTCAGTTCTTCCGATTCGTTCAACAACTGCGCTGCGTGGCTGACCGCGCCCAGGGGATTGCGGATTTCATGGGCGATCCCGGCAGTCAGGCGACCCAGTGCGGCCAGCTTGAGTTGCTGAGCCTGCTGGGCAATCTGCGACAGGTCCTCCAGGAAAATCAGGGTCTGGCGCTGATCGCCTCGGTTCAGTGCGGCGAAGCTGGGTTGCAGCACAGGGCCGATCGCCGAGGTCGAGATGCTGCGCGGCACCATGATCGGATTGATCAGCCAATGACGAAAACGGTCCACCAGCTCAGGTGAATAGCTGTCGATCACCTGGCCGACCAATTGCTCATGACCCAACAGGTTCAGTGCGCCCTGGTTGGCCAGCAGCACCTGGCGTCGCGCGTCCAGCACCAGAATGCCGGTGCGCATGCGCTGCAGAATCAGGGCATTGAGCTCCTCAAGATTATCGACATCGGCCGCTCGCTGTTCGGCCAGTACCTCGCTGACCTGCATGCGCGCCGTGAGTGCCTGCACCAGCATGGCCGCAGCAAAACACAATGTGCCCAGCGAGCCCGCCTGCACGTAGTCGTTGGCGACCGCAGGGGTGCTGAAGCTGATGTAGAAGGTCAGGTAAATGATGGCGATGGCCGAGACCGCGGCAATCAGCAGGCCGGTGCGGCCACGCAACAGGATGTTGCTGATGGCCACTGACGCGATCAGCAGGTTGCCGATACCGCTCGACGGGCCGCCTGCCGCATAGAACAGCCCCGACAACATGAGCGCATCCGCCATCGCCAGGCTGAACAGGTGAGCCTGACGTTTGGGCTGTTCGAGCAGCACCACGATGAGAATGTTTGACACCAGATACAGCCAGCAACCTGCCCGGAACAGGTCGGTATCGGCCAGTTGCAGCAGTTCGGCGTCCAGGCGGGTAGAGATCAGCGATACCAGCAGGATGCCAATGACAAGGCGATAAAGGTGATAGAGCTGCAGAATACGATGCGCTTGGGCGCTGCCCAGTGAGAGCGTCTCAGCGCTCACGAGTCGCAGGGCCTTCTAGCCGGTGCGCCTCGCTGCAATACCATTGTTGTTCCTGGCTCAATGCACGGTCACGAGGAAGATGAACGCCACAATGGGCGCAACGCACCATGGGCGCGGCAGTGGTCTCAGGCGGTGCCGGACGGTTTTTTGGTGTGGGTGGATTGAGTAGGCGTTTGACGAACCAGATCACCGCTGCAATCAGCGCGACCCACATTAATATCCGAACCATGACTATCCGCTTGGTGAGTTGAGTCTGCGCAGTGTAGCCAAGGAGCGGTCGGGCGGACAGGGGCGAGCGCGCATAAAAAAAGAGGCCTTCAAAAGGCCTCTTTTCGGGGTTGCAGTCGACTCAGTCGAACAGACCCAGTGTCATGTAGCTGAACCAGGAGCGGCTCTTGGTGCCTTTCGCTTCTGCGTCCTTCTCGGCCTGCTCATCCAGCTCTGCCTGGTTTTCCGGCAGCAGCTCTTTGGGGATGGAGTCCTTGGCTTCCTGATACTGTTTCTTGATGTCCTGGTCGGCACGCGTCTGACCCGGTGGCAGTGGTGCGCTGCCGTCGATCAGGCCCAGTGTCGCCTTGGACAGCCACGAACGGTTATCCGCTTCTGCTTCGCGTGGCGTGAACTCGCCGTCTTTCAGTTGCGGGTGGTTCGGGTAGTTGGTCTTCAGCACTTCAAGGCTGGTCGCGGCCAGATCGTCGAGGTGCAGACGCTGATACGACTCGACCATCACCGCCAGGCCGTCACCGACCGATGGCGTTTCCTGGAAGTTTTCCACCACGTAGCGGCCACGGTTGGCAGCGGCGACGTAGGCCTGACGGGTCAGGTAGTAGTCAGCCACGTGGATCTCGTACGCAGCCAGCAGGTTGCGCAGGTAGATCATGCGCTGCTTGGCGTCGGGCGAGTAACGGCTGTTCGGGAAACGGCTGGTCAGTTGTGCGAACTCGTTGAACGAGTCGCGTGCGGCACCCGGGTCACGCTTGGTCTGGTCCAGCGGCAGGAAGCGCGCCAGCAGGCCGACGTCCTGGTCGAACGAGGTCAGGCCCTTCATGTAGTAGGCGTAATCGACGTTCGGATGCTGGGGATGCAGGCGAATGAAACGCTCGGCAGCAGATTTTGCCGCTTCCGGTTCACCGTTCTTGTAGTTCGAGTAAATCAGCTCGAGCTGGGCCTGATCGGCATAACGACCGAATGGATAGCGAGATTCCAGCGCCTTGAGTTTCTCGGTGGCGCTGTTATAGCTGTTATTGCCCAGGTCGGCCTGCGCCTGCTGGTACAGCTCGACTTCGCTGAGGTTTTCGTCGATGACTTCCTTCGACGAACAGGCCGCAGTCAGTGCGAGGATGGCGATCAGCAGCAGGTGTTTCACTTGCATGGCGGCTTGCGTCCCTATAACGGCCTGCTGTCTTGGGCGGGGCCGTCCTGTTATGATGAGCGCCCCGCGATACCAGCGGGACAAAAGACGCCGTATTTAACCACAAGCGCGCTGCCGAAACCAAAGGCTAGCCGCCACCTAGTCTGGTCATGTCCGAAAATATAGAACTTCGCGCAGAGGTACCGTCCGAAATGGGTGGTCAACGCCTCGATCAAGTCGCCGCACAATTATTCGCTGAGCACTCGCGCTCGCGCCTTTCCGCCTGGATCAAGGACGGCCGCCTGACTGTGGACGGTGGCGTTTTGCGCCCGCGTGACATCGTGCATGGCGGTGCCATTCTTGAGCTCATTGCCGAGCAGGAGGCCCAGGGTGAATGGGTCGCTCAGGACATTGAGCTGGACATCGTCTACGAAGACGACCAGATACTGGTCATCAACAAGCCTGCGGGCCTGGTGGTGCATCCGGCTGCCGGTCACGCTGACGGCACGCTGCTCAATGCCTTGCTGCACCATGTGCCGGACATCATCAACGTTCCGCGCGCCGGCATCGTGCACCGTCTGGATAAAGACACCACCGGTCTGATGGTGGTCGCCAAGACGATTCAGGCGCAGACCCAACTGGTCACCCAGTTGCAGAGCCGCAGCGTCAGCCGCATCTATGAATGCATCGTGATCGGTGTCGTGACCGCAGGCGGCAAGATCGACGCGCCGATTGGTCGTCACGGCCAGCAGCGTCAGCGCATGGCGGTGATGGAAGGCGGCAAGCAGGCGGTGAGTCATTACCGCGTGCTGGAACGCTTCCGGTCGCATACGCACGTGCGGGTCAAACTGGAAACCGGTCGTACGCACCAGATTCGCGTGCACATGGCGCACATCAACTATCCGTTGGTCGGCGACCCGGCCTACGGCGGTCGTTTCCGTATTCCGCCTGCGGCCAGCCTGACCATGGTTGATTCGCTGAAGACGTTCCCGCGTCAGGCACTGCACGCGCGCTTCCTGGAGCTGGATCATCCGACCACCGGCAAGCGCATGAGCTGGGAATCGCCGCTGCCTGACGACTTCGTCTGGCTGCTGTCGCTGCTCAAGCAGGACCGCGAGGCGTTCATCGGGTGAATGACTGGCTGATACCTGACTGGCCTGCGCCAGCACAGATCAAGTCGTGCGTCACCACCCGCTCGGGCGGGGCCAGTCTGGCTCCGTTCGACACATTCAACCTCGGCGATCACGTCGACGACAGCCCGCAAGCGGTTGCCAGCAATCGCTCGGTTCTGACTTCCTGCCTCAATGTTAAGCCCGCCTGGTTGCGCCAGGTGCACGGTGTCGTCGTCGCGCATGCCGATCCGTCATGCGTTGTGGAAGCTGATGCGAGCTGGACGGAAACGCCCGGCGTTGCCTGCACCATCATGACTGCCGATTGCCTGCCCGCGTTGTTCTGCCGTCGTGACGGCACGCGTGTCGCTGCGGCACACGCAGGCTGGCGCGGTCTTGCAGCAGGTGTTCTGGAGGCGACCGCCGACAGTTTGCAGGTCGCTCCTGAAGACGTGATGGTCTGGCTCGGTCCTGCCATCGGTCAGCCCTCTTTCGAGGTTGGGCCGGAAGTGCGCGAGGCGTTCGTGAGCCAGCACCCTGAAACCGCCGATGCGTTTGTTGCAAGCCTGAACCCTGATCGTTTCATGGCCGATATCTACACGCTGGCGCGTGTGCGACTGGCGGCCCACGGTATCTCTTCTGTTTATGGCGGCGGGTTCGACACCTTCACTGATCCGCGCTTCTTTTCCTATCGCCGTGCGGCCCGCACCGGGCGATTTGCTTCGCTGATCTGGATCGATCACCGCTGATATCTGCTTTTATGTGCAAGCCAGCTAGGCTTGCCTGAGCGTGAGGTTGATCCACATCAATCATGTCAGTCTTGAAACACGCAGAATTGCCCGCATCTATTGCGCATCCATAAGTGTTTCAGCAGGTTTTCATCACAGGTGTGTTCATTGCTCCGGCCTGCTTTTAAAGGAAGGTGACTATGCGTATCGACAGATTGACCAGCAAATTACAGTTAGCGTTATCAGACTCGCAATCGCTGGCCGTGGGCCTTGACCACCCGGCCATTGAGCCTGCGCACTTGATGCAGGCATTGCTTGAACAACAAGGCGGCTCGATCAAGCCGCTGTTGTTGCAGGTGGGTTTCGACATCAACAGCCTGCGCAAGGAATTGAGCAAAGAGCTCGATCAACTGCCAAAAATCCAGAACCCGACCGGCGACGTCAACATGTCGCAGGAGTTGGCGCGTCTGCTGAACCAGGCCGACCGCCTGGCCCAGCAGAAGGGCGATCAGTTCATTTCCAGCGAACTGGTGCTACTCGCCGCGATGGACGAGAGCAGCAAGCTCGGCAAGCTGCTGCTCGGCCAGGGCGTCAGCAAGAAAGCGCTGGAAAACGCCATCAACAACCTGCGCGGCGGCGGGGCGGTCAATGACCCCAACGTCGAAGAGTCGCGCCAGGCGCTGGACAAGTACACCGTCGACCTGACCAAGCGTGCAGAGGAAGGCAAGCTCGATCCGGTGATCGGTCGTGACGACGAGATCCGCCGCACCATTCAGGTTCTGCAACGCCGCACCAAGAACAACCCGGTACTGATCGGCGAGCCCGGTGTGGGCAAGACCGCCATCGCCGAAGGTCTGGCGCAGCGCATCATCAATGGCGAAGTGCCTGACGGGCTGCGCGGCAAGCGTTTGCTGTCGCTGGACATGGGCGCGTTGATTGCCGGTGCCAAGTACCGGGGGGAGTTCGAAGAGCGCTTGAAGTCGCTGCTCAACGAATTGTCCAAGCAGGAAGGCCAGATCATTCTGTTCATCGACGAACTGCACACCATGGTCGGCGCCGGCAAAGGCGAGGGCTCGATGGATGCGGGCAACATGCTCAAACCGGCACTGGCACGCGGTGAGCTGCATTGCGTTGGCGCGACCACGCTCAACGAGTACCGCCAATATATAGAGAAGGATGCGGCGCTTGAGCGGCGTTTCCAGAAAGTATTGGTGGACGAGCCGAGCGAAGAAGACACCATCGCGATCCTGCGTGGCCTGAAAGAGCGCTACGAAGTTCACCACAAGGTCGCCATCACTGACGGCGCGATCATTGCGGCGGCGAAGTTGAGCCACCGTTACATCACCGATCGCCAGTTGCCGGACAAGGCGATTGACCTGATCGACGAAGCGGCCAGCCGCATTCGTATGGAAATCGACTCCAAGCCGGAAGTGCTTGATCGTCTTGAGCGACGCCTGATTCAACTGAAAGTGGAAGCCCAGGCGCTGAAGAAAGAGAAAGACGAGGCGGCCATAAAGCGTCTGGAAAAACTTCAGGACGATATTCAGCGGCTTGAGCTGGAATACGCTGACCTGGAAGAAATCTGGACCTCGGAAAAGGCCGAAGTCACAGGTTCGGCGCAGATCCAGCAGAAAATCGAGCAGTCCCGTCAGGAGCTGGAAGCGGCGCGTCGTCGTGGCGACCTCAATCGCATGGCCGAATTGCAGTACGGGATCATCCCGGACCTGGAGCGCAGCCTGCAGATGGTCGATCAGCACGGCAAGCCGGAGAACCAGTTGCTGCGCAGCAAAGTCACCGAGGAAGAGATTGCTGAGGTCGTGTCGAAGTGGACCGGCATTCCAGTCTCCAAGATGCTGGAAGGCGAGCGCGAAAAACTGTTGAAGATGGAAACCCTGCTGCACAACCGAGTCATCGGTCAGGAAGAGGCCGTGGTCGCGGTGTCCAACGCGGTGCGTCGTTCGCGTGCCGGGCTGTCCGATCCGAACCGGCCGAGCGGCTCGTTCATGTTTCTCGGCCCGACCGGCGTGGGCAAGACCGAGCTGTGCAAGGCGTTGGCGGAGTTTTTGTTCGACACCGAGGAGGCCATGGTACGTATCGACATGTCCGAGTTCATGGAGAAACATTCCGTGGCGCGGCTCATCGGTGCGCCGCCAGGCTATGTCGGCTACGAGGAGGGCGGTTACCTGACCGAGGCTGTACGTCGCAAACCGTACTCGGTAATCCTGCTCGATGAGGTCGAGAAGGCCCATCCGGACGTGTTCAACATTCTGTTGCAGGTGCTGGAAGATGGCCGCCTGACCGATAGCCATGGCCGCACGGTGGATTTCCGCAACACGGTCATCGTCATGACCTCCAACCTGGGCTCTGCGCAGATTCAGGAACTGGTCGGCGATCGTGAAGCGCAGCGCGCAGCCGTAATGGATGCCGTCAGTACGCACTTCCGGCCGGAGTTCATCAACCGGATCGACGAAGTGGTGATCTTCGAGCCTCTGGCGCGTGATCAGATTGCCGGTATCACCGACATCCAGCTGGACCGTCTGCGCAAGCGTCTGACTGAGCGCGAGCTTTCCCTCACGCTCAGCCCAGAGGCGCTGGACAAGCTGATTGCTGTGGGCTACGACCCGGTCTATGGCGCACGGCCATTGAAGCGTGCCATCCAGCGCTGGATCGAAAACCCGTTGGCGCAGTTGATCCTGTCGGGCAGCTTCGTGCCGGGCACGGGCATTACCGGGCGTGTCGTAGACGACGAGATCGTATTTGCCTGATGGATCCGGTTGCCATATGAAGAGGGGCTCCTCATCGGGAGCTCCTTTGATCACGGCAATAGACGCAGTAAAATCAACCCTGAAAGGCGCTCTGAAAAAAAATCGCAAATCATTGTCTTAAAAAGCAATTTAGAGGGTTGACAGGGGTTTTTAAAATTGTAGAATAGCGCGCCTCAGAGACGTGAACGCAACGATACAAACGAAGCGGAAGGGTCAATGAGATTGAAATCAAAGAGTTAACAGCGATATGATTTCAATGCTGCAAGTGGTAACGTTGAATCTGAAATTGATAGTTCCGCGATAGCTCAGTTGGTAGAGCAAGTGACTGTTAATCACTGGGTCCCTGGTTCGAGTCCAGGTCGTGGAGCCAGATTTCACAAGGTTCAATGATGTTTCAGTCGGGGTATAGCGCAGTCCGGTAGCGCGCCTGCTTTGGGAGCAGGATGTCAGGAGTTCGAATCCCCTTACCCCGACCATATTTGGGTCGTTAGCTCAGTTGGTAGAGCAGTTGGCTTTTAACCAATTGGTCGTAGGTTCGAATCCCACACGACCCACCATTTTTGGTCAGTTTGTATCTGGCTGGATCTTAGGGAGTGATGCCACAAGCATCATCCAAATAGAAAGCGCCTCTTCTGAGGTGCTTTTTAGCATCATCGGGGTATAGCGCAGTCCGGTAGCGCGCCTGCTTTGGGAGCAGGATGTCAGGAGTTCGAATCCCCTTACCCCGACCATTTTCGCCCAGCTGTATCAGGGTTGAAGATAAGGAATCAAGAACATTTGTCTTGAGTCCAACAAAAAAGGCGTCCTTCGGGACGCCTTTTTTCGTTCTCGGCTTTCCATCAGGCGTTCAACATTCAACTTGAAAGCCGTATCGGCACAAGCCGGCTGGTGTTTCTCCCCTCATGTTTGGCCTGATACAGGGCCTTATCGGCCTCTGCCAAGAGTGCGACAACGATCGAATCACCTGAATGTGCGACTCCCACGCCAGCGGGGGCACCGGGAATTGCGCCGGCTTCCAGACTTGCCACGCCTACCGAAACGGTCAACCTCCCGTAATCGCTGGTCTCGTGTGTCCAGTCCAGGCCGTAAATGTTCTTCACAATTTCCTCTGCCAGCCTGCAGGCACCTTCCGCTCCCGTATCAGGCAGAAGAATGACGAATTCCTCGCCTCCATAGCGGGCGACCAGATCCGTAGAACGATGCACGCAGGCCTTCAATGCCTGAGCGACGGCAATCAGGCATTCATCGCCTTTGAGATGGCCGTAGGAATCGTTGTAGCGTTTGAAAAAGTCGATATCCAGCAGCAGCAGCGAAAACGCTCCGTGAGTGCGCCGGACACGTAGCCATTCGCGCTCAATATTCTGGTCAAGAAAGCGACGATTGGCCAGGCCGGTGAGCCCATCTGTCTGGGCCAGCAGGTTGAGCTGGTCGATGGCCATTTTCAGGCGTAGATGGGTCTTTACCCGCGCTGTCACGATTGAGGGTTGGATGGGCTTGCCGATGAAATCCACCGCACCCAATGCCAGCCCGGCTTCCTCTATCCGGGTTTCGGTGTGGCTGGTAATGAAGATCACCGGAATATCTTTCAGGAGTGGGTCCTCCTTTATGATTTCGCACACTTCAAAGCCACTTACTTCCGGCATCTCTGCATCCAGCAGGATCAAGTCCGGGCGCACTTCCTGAACCATCTTGAGTGCCTGCGCGCCTCCAGTGGCGAAGCGTATCTGGCCTAGCCCGTGCAAGGTTTTGCTCAGAACCCGAATGGCGGAGATGTCATCATCTACGATCAACAAGCTGGGTGTAGGTTGCATTTCAAGACTCCGCTCTCAAGTCGGCACGTTCGAGTAGCCGCAAGGCCTTCTCGAACTCAAGGCCTTCAATGGCCTGCCAGAGCTGCTCGACCAACACCTCGCCAGCCGCTGCCTGAAGAGCGGCAGCGGCCAGCGGAAATTGGTCCAGTGCAGCGATATCGTGGTTTTCGAGCAGTATCTGCAAGGCTGATAGCGCCTGTGTTGCGGTATTCAGATCGGTTTCGGCACGCGGAGTGTGCACCGGTGTGTTTTGCAGGTGAGCACATCGATCTTGCAACTGCGAAAAGTCTGCGCTCAGCGCTTCAAGGGTATGCTGTGGGTCATGGCCGTCGAGCAGCAGTTTTTCCGCCTGCCCGGCCAATTGTCCGAGCGTTGAAGCCCCCAGCAAATTTGCGACGCCGCGTAATTTGTGCATATCGGCGACCAGTTGGTCGGGGGCCGAATGCACCAGACGCAAGGCCGATGCGCTGTCGCTGAAGCGGGAAAACTCGCTAAAAAAGCGCCGTAGGGACGTCAGGAATAAGGGAAGGTCATTTCCAAGCCGGTCGGCGACCTCCTGGGTATTAATCCCCTCAATCACAGGCCACACTGCGTCAGGCAGCGTACTGTGCGATGTGTTGCCAACCGACAGTGGAGCCCCGCGGGCTCGTTCAACAGACAGGCGTATGGCCCTGATCAGGGCGGCCGGCTCCAGAGGTTTGGTGAGAAAGTCATTCATTCCCGCCTGCTCGGCCCGTCGACGCTCTTCGGCCAAGGCACCTGCTGTGAGCGCCAGCACAGGCAGTCGTGAAAGCCCCAACTCGCTTCGTATGCGTCGCGTCGCCTCATACCCGTCCATTTCCGGCATCTGCACATCCATCAGAACGGCATCAAAAAAATCAGGGGTTTTACGAAGGCTTTCCAGTGCCAGCAAGCCATTGGCGGCGGTCTTTACCAGAGCACCCTGTTGCTGCAAGAGCAGGCTTGCGACTTCCAGATTGATCTCACTGTCGTCGACCAGCAGCACTTTCAGTCCGGCGAGCCATTGGTTGATGGACGTATCCATGCGCGTCGCCTGGATGACGCGCTCAGTGCTGCCCTGGTGATCCGCGATGCATGTGTTTACGGCATTGAACAGCGCAGAACTGTCCAGGGGCTTGAGCAGGACGGTAGTGGCGATGGGTTCCAGTTCGAGCCTGGTGTCAGGCTCGGTAACGAGGATGACGGATAGCTGAGTGGTTTCGATCAGGCGTCGAATGTTTTGCGTCTGTGGGCTTTGCCAATCCAGGAGCAGCACGTCCGGTTGTGGATGGCTTTCCTGATCGAGTTGTTGCAAAGCCATCTGCTGCGCCTGCTCATCAACGGGACAGATCGCGCGCCATCCAAAGCCTCGACACAGGCGCTGCAATGCTTGAGACGCGTGGGGCTCGTCACAGATGATGAGTACCTCCAGGCTGCTGAGCATGCCGGAGGGTTCGATATCGCTTTTGCTGACTTTGAAAGGCAGCAAGACCCAGAATTCACTGCCCAGACCGGGTGCACTCTCGACACCCACTCGTCCGCCCATTTGCTCGGCCAGCCCTCGCACGACCGACAGACCAAGCCCGGTGCCGCCAAAACGCCGGGTTGTGGAGGCGTCTGCCTGAGTGAATGGAGAGAACAACTGATTGAGTACTTCCGGTGCTATGCCACAGCCTGTATCGGTTACGGAAAATCGCAGCCAACAGTTTTCCGCGTCACAGTTCTCACTACTCACTGTCACGTCGATGCCGCCTTTGGCAGTGAATTTCATTGCATTACCCACCAGATTCATCAGTATCTGATTGATTCTCAGCGCATCGCCGATCAGCAGTTGCGGTAACTGCGCGGTGACGCTGACCTCAAAATGCAGTCCTTTTTCCTGGGCTTGAGAGTTGAACAGCTCGCGTAATTCGGCGAGCAGGTGCCGCGGATTGAAGGGATTGCTCTCCAGTCGCAGTTCTCCTGCTTCGATTTTGGCGATGTCCAGGATGTCGTTGATGATCCCCAGCAGGGATCGCCCGGCGATCTGCAGCTTCGCCAGCAATTGGCGTTGCTGTTCATCCAGGGGCGTGTTGTAGAGCAGATGGGCGATGCCGATCACTGCATTCATGGGGGTGCGAATTTCATGGCTCATGTTGGCCAGAAACAGACTTTTGGCAGCATTGGCGGCTTCTGCACTTGCTTTGGCTGCCTGTACTTCTGCACTTTGGCGAAGTCGTTCCGTGATGTCCTGGGCAATGCCCAAATGGCCGGTGAGTTCACCTTCGGCGGTACGGATAGGCGTGATGATCATGGACACCGGTATCATCGAGCCGTCTTTGCGTACGTACGTCCATTCTCGGGTTTCCGACCCTTCAATCGCCGCTTTGTAGCTAAACACATTAATGCCTTCGATAGGCACACCATACTCGATGCTCAGCTCTCTGGAGCGCTGGTCGATTTCGTTTTGAAGATGAAAGTCCACAGGGTTCTTGCGCTTGAGCATTTCCGAGTTGCTATAACCCAGCAACAATTCGGCGCCTCGATTGAATACGATGATCTGGCCCTCGAGGTTGGTGGCGATGATCGACACTTTCGAGGAAGCATCCAGCACCGTCTGCAGCAGCCCGGCGACTCTGGAAAGCTCGGCGGTGCGCTCGGTGACTTGCTGCTCGAGCTGCGCGTTGAACTCCATCAGGTAGCGCTCGACGCGCTTGCGGTCGGTGATGTCGTGCATCATCTTCGCTGCGCCGAGGATGGAGCCATTTGCCTCGCGAATCAGGCTGCAGGTGATCGTCACGTCAATCAGGTGGCCCTCTCTGTGCAGG
The DNA here is from genome assembly GCF_014358015.1 of Pseudomonas triticifolii. Lineage (GTDB taxonomy): Bacteria > Pseudomonadota > Gammaproteobacteria > Pseudomonadales > Pseudomonadaceae > Aquipseudomonas > Aquipseudomonas triticifolii. The sequence continues at coordinate 72,663 of NZ_JACONV010000021.1, forward strand.
CGCTGTGTCTCCAGCGTCGAACCCCGCTCACCGCGAGCGACACCTTCCAGCAACTCCTCGTCTTCGTGGATCCGAGATGACGGAACCAAGAGGGGAGCAAGCGGGTTGCCCAGCACTTCCTGCTCGCTGTAACCGAACATCTGCTCGGCGGCGCGGTTCCAGGTGATGATCGTTCCGTCCAGTGCCTCACCAATAATGGCGTCGCTTGAGTTCTCGACGATGGTTGCCAGCCTGGCCCGACCTGCAATCACCTGCTGCTTGCGCTGACGAGAAATCAGTACGGTGCCAACCAGACCGGTCAATAGGAGGCTCGCCAGCACGCCGATCAGGAACACTCTGCTGGCCGGAGTAGTGCCGAGCCCGCTGACAAACTCAGGATAAGCCGCGATCTCGATGCGCCATACGCGTCCATAGATCTCGCGCTTGAGCGTATATGTATGCACCACCCCCTGTTTTGATTCTTTGCCAGGAGACTGGTAGATCAACTGTTCGCCATCGCTTATGTCATACAGTGCCAAATCCAGTCTGTGACTGGCCGGGTCGAGGTTGCTCATGACCTCTCGCATGGCCAGTGGTGCATAGCTCCAGCCAATAAGAGCCTCTTCACGCTGATGCACATGGTCCGGCGTTTCAGCTGTGCGATAAACAGGCAGCAAAAAGAGGAATGAACGCATGGCGTCTCCGCTGTCTTGCTTCAGCGTTATCGGCGCAGACAGCGTCGCAGCCCCGGTGCGCATGGCATGAACAGCCGCATTACGTCGTCGGTCCTCGGAAGCGATATCCAGCCCCAGTGCCTGGGCATTGCGTGCCAAAGGGTCGATGAATTGAATGATGAATCGATCACCTGAATGGCTATTGAGCTCGCTAACACTGAATTGCGGATTTCCATCAGCCCTGACGCGGCTCAGAAAGGTGGCTTCCTCGCTGGCTGGCACACGACGAATGAAGCCGAATCCCCGCGCTCCCGGGTATTCCTTTTCAATGTTGCGTCCTCGACTGTAGCGGCTCATTTGACTGCTGTTGACGTGATTAACATCCAGCATATGAATGGCACCGCGCAGGCCTCGCAGACGGTATTCATAGACACGGAGCCGTGCCTGAAGGCTGTCGCCGAAGCTGTTACCCACCTCCATGAGTGCCAGTTCTGTCTCTCTGTCTATGGCTTTGGATTGTTCAAGACTGGCGAGATAGCTGATCAGTAGCCCCAACAACAGAACCAGTGCCATCCACCCACTGAGTACCTTCAGGGAATTGGCTTTCAAAAACTTCGCACTCCTTTACATGACCCGTGCGGGATGTCGCTGTAAGGGCGTTGCCAGATTTCAATGGGGCTTGATCATCAGCAACGTTCTCCGCCACCTGAACGCAGGTGTCATCGACCACGCCTTCTTTCAGCGCAAGCATAGATCGTCCTGACTGATGCGCCAGTGAGAGGCTTGGCGCAACATGCTGGCGAGGTCAATATCGCAAGCACGGCTGCACGCCGCTTGAACGGTGAGGTGAGGTGAGGTGGCGAGAAGGGGGATCAACTGATCATTCAGGCGTACAGATGCCGTTCAGGATGCACCCTGTCCAGAGGCGGATACGGCGCAATTCAAACTCTGTAGACGCCGGGCGTACCGGGAGGCGTGCCAACGCAAAGCATTGGCACGATTAGCGTGTCTCGTGGCTTAGTGCAGCTTCATCCGCGGCTCGGTGCCTTTGCCGATTCGGCTGCCCAGCATCAGCATCAGGGTGCGGAAGGTGCCGTAAAGCGCCATCTGGTGCATGCGATACAGCGACACATAAAACATCCGCGCCAGCCAGCCTTCGAGCATGACGCTGCCGGTCAGGTTGCCCATCAGGTTGCCGACGGCCGAAAAACTCGACAACGAGATCAGCGAGCCGTAGTCCTTGTAGGTGTATTCCGGCAGGGCCTTGCCCTCGATGCGTGCACGCAGCGATTTGACCAGCAATGACGCCTGCTGATGCGCGGCCTGGGCGCGAGGCGGCACGTTGCGGTCGGTGCCTTTTTGCGGGCAGGCAGCACAGTCACCGAAGGCAAAAATGTTTTCGTCGCGGGTGGTCTGTAGCGTTGGCAACACTTGCAGCTGGTTGATGCGGTTGCTTTCCAGGCGATCCAGTTCGTGCAGGAACGCAGGGGCACGAATGCCTGCCGCCCAGACTTTCAGTGTCGCGGGAATGACTTCACCGCTGGTGGTGATCAGGCTGTCGGCGGTCACTTCGCTCACGGCTGCATTTGTCAGCACGGTCACACCGAGTTTTTGCAGGGTCTTGTGAACCGGGCTGCCAATACGCTCGGGCAGTGCGGGCAGCACCCGAGGGCCTGCTTCGATTACTGTGATACGCAGGTTTTCCGGCTTGATCTGGCCGAGCCCGTAAGCCGCCAGTTCGTGGGCCGCGTTATGAAGCTCTGCGGCCAGCTCGACGCCCGTGGCACCGGCGCCGACAATGGCCACGGTGATTTCCTGAGCGGCGTCAGCCTGACCTGCGTGGGCGCGCAGGTAGTGGTTAAGCAACTGCTGGTGGAAGCGCTCGGCCTGTTTGCGGGTGTCGAGAAACAGACAGTGTTCGGCCGCGCCCTTGGTGCCGAAGTCGTTGGTGGTGCTGCCGACCGCCAGCACCAGCGAGTCGTAACCCAGGCTGCGTGCAGGCACCAGTTCAGCGCCGTTCTCGTCCAGCGTGGCGGCCAGGTGCACCTGCTGGCTGGCGCGATCCAGACCCGTCATGCGGCCCAGTTGAAACTGGAAATTGTTCCACTTGGCTTGCGCCACATAGTTGAGCTCGTCTTCATACGAGTTCAGCGAGCCGGCCGCCACTTCGTGCAGCAGCGGCTTCCAGATGTGCGTGAGGTTGGCGTCCACCAGCGTGACGCTGGCGGTGCCTTTCTTGCCCAGGGTTTTACCCAGACGGGTAGCCAGCTCCAGACCGCCGGCGCCTCCGCCAACGATGACAATACGATGCGTCATAAGGATTACTCATAAGGTTTAAGGAATTCGGGGGGAGCTCGATCTTCGCGAGCGCAAGGCAGCTCATAGCGTCAGATGGCTCGGCAGGCACGGTCCGATGACCACGACCACCAGCATGATCAGGAGCAGCCAGGGCTGAAAAGGCCTGCGCTCGACGTGATGCTGGGGCGCCTGAAGGTACTCTTCGACACGCCGTTGGTCGTCCGGGTTCAGACGGCTGCTCATTTTATGTCTCGTGTCTCGTTTCAGGCGCGCTGCGGTGCAGTAGGCCAGGGATCGTTGCTGTCCAGCGGTTCGACCTGAAGGGTGTCGTCAAGCCGGATGATTCCGCTTTGTATCACTCGGGCCGTGATTCCGCCATGCCCGCGCACCGCTTGAAAGGTCCCGTGGCCGAGCCGCTGCTCAAGGCGTGCGCATGGCTGGCACCAGCCGGTGGTTTCAAAGATGGCCTGGCCAATCCTGAAGCGTCGCCCCTTGAGGCTGAACAGATTGATGCCGCTGATCGCCAGATTGCGGCGCAGGTCCTGCGGCACGATGGGGTTTTCAGCAGCCCGGTTCAAGAGCGAACTGACCACGGCCAGGTGTTCCCACTGAATCAGCGTGACCTGCCGGGCGTTACGCGGACCGGGGCGCGTGTGATCGCCGGTCAGACCGGCTTCGCGACGCGCTTCGACGGCGTCCAGCTCGATCATGTCTACACGTGACTCGGGCCGCACGCCAATCCAGCGCACACGACCTTGCTGCGGGACATCGGCCAGCAGTTCTTGCAACGGGCTCATAAACTGATTCCAACATCGAAAACGACACTGCGGCCCAGATTGGTCCGCAGAAAATCCGGGGCATCCGGGTGCGCGAACAATACCCGAGCGAACGTCGGCCCGACCAGCGACAGCGAGCGCCAGCCCTGACGCAGGTACTCAGTGGGCGGCGGAAAATGGCTGTTGAGGTCCAGCACTTCGCGCTTGAGGCTGGCGAAGGCAATGATATCCAGCTCGCCGAGGTCAATGCCCCGTTCGCGGTAGTTGTGGGATTTCTTGCGCAGGGTCGGGGCGAGGCGTCGCAGCAGTTCAGAGGCCGGAATGCGCTTGGGCTTGGCCTCGCGGCGCACCAGCTGGCTCAGGGAAAAGGCGCTGCGTCGTCGCTCCAGTTCCTCGCGCCACTCGTCATTGAGACGACGACCTTCGTCCAGCACAAAAAACACCTCGAAGCAGGCGTCACGAAACAGCACGTCCGGCGGCTCCTGGCCGGCGGGCGTGAAGTCTTCATTGCGATGCGCGATGTTCAGGCCCTGCAACAGGCGCTGACACACCCAACGCTCACGCTCCCACTTTCGCGCATTGGAAAGAAAGGCGTTGGCTTGTTCGGCCTGGATCGTCAACAGGCGTAAGTAGTCTGAGTCATCCATGGGCCCAAGCTTAGCGTTCTAATCGCTGTCACTGGAAGAGTGAATGTGTAGGTGTAGACTGGCACTCGATCTTGACTGGCCGCGATGGCCTTCCGGCAAACAGTACCTTTTCGAGGAATACCCCGTTGAAATTTCTGCCCCTGCTGTTTCTGGCCCTGCTGCCGCTGACGGCCAACGCCCTGCAAACCGGCGAACCCCTCACGCCATGGACGCTGCTTGATCAGTACGATCAGCCTTACACCCTGAACGACCAGACACAAACGCTGCTGGTTGCCAGAAGCATGGACGCCGCCAAGCTGGTCAATGCGGCGCTTGCCGACAAGCCCAAGGGCTTCCTCGAATCGCGCCACACCGTCTTCGTGGCCGACATTCAGAAAATGCCGACCATCATCGCCAAGATGTTCGCCATCCCCAAAATGCGTGACTACACCTACCGCGTCATGCTTGACCGCGAAGCACGCATCGTGCCGCAGTACGCTGGCGACGAGGATAAAGTGCTCTGGTTGCAATTGCGCGACGGGAAACTGGTCAGTCAGCAGCAGTTCGCAAGCGCCGATCAGTTGCGTGCGGCGCTGGAAAGGCCGTAACCGAGGGGTGTGATCCTGTCGGGGCCAAGCGAAAGTATCTGACTGAATGCATACCTTGTGGGAGGCGG
>NZ_JACONV010000022.1 GCF_014358015.1 Pseudomonas triticifolii
ATGAACACGCAGGTCTTACGGGGGCTTGAGCCGGGACGCGAAGCGTCCCAGGCGGCATCCCATGCAAGTGAAGCAGCTACTGCGCTGCTGGCTGAGTCTCAACCGGAGCTGGCGTGTTCGTCTCGACCGGTTGAGCCTCGGGCGGAGTCACCGTTTCAGCTTTGAACGAGGCTGGCTCGTTAGGGGCTGGCACCGGTTCACTGGCAGCAGGCGTGGCGGCGGCCGGTTCGGCCACTGGCTCAGCCTTGGGGGCCGTTTCAACCGGCTTCGGCGCCAGCGGTGCCGGCTCCTCAGCTTTTGGGGTCGCAGCAGCTGGCACCGCTTCAGGCACACCCAGATCAGCCTTTGGCTTCTCGACGATATGCGCCGCCTGCTTGACTTCCGGTGGGAGGAAGTTTTCCACCAGCCCAAAAAAACGCTCGTAGAACTTGGCCGAGGCAACCGTCTCGCTGGCAACCTTGACCATCGAATCATCGGTGGAGCCAATGGGCATCGACACAGAACCCAGTACCCCGACCCCAAGGCTTGCAGAGTTATTGGTTTTCTTCAGTGCGTAGCGGTCTTGCAGGGCGTTGGCGAACATGGTCGAGCTGCCCGCCGTCACGTCTGCCGCACAGACCAGGTTAAAGCTGATCTCGATGTGCGTTTCGCCCGTTTGCTGGAAGCTCTTGCGCCCGCTGATCATCTTCGGGTCGCTGCTGGTGATGATGTAGCCCTGACTCAACAAGGCTCGACGGCCAGCCTCACAGGACGACAGGTCGGTTGCCGGATAACTGCGAGAGAACGTCCCGGCATCGTCGAAGTGCTCATGGTCATAGACCGCCTGCTTGGGCGATGAACAGCCGGCAGCCAGGAGCAGCATTGACACACCGCAGGCGGTACGAACGTTCAGTAACTTAAGCATCGATAGTCCTGAGTAAGGAAATGACTGCCAGCAAGACTGCAAACTGGAAAATGGCGACAAGTCTGCAACAAGGCTGACGCAGGATCAACGCGCAGTTCGAAAGGATTCGATACAAGGCGCGTCACACTCACTGGACGCAGTAAATTGCAGGCAACAAAAAAGCGACCCTAAGGTCGCTTTTCTGTTGCTTCAAGGAGTTCAAGGGCCTTGAAGCTTTGTATGGCGCAGCGGACGGGACTCGAACCCGCGACCCCCGGCGTGACAGGCCGGTATTCTAACCGACTGAACTACCGCTGCGTATCGCTTGTAAACCTGTTTGAAACAAACCTTCGGTAGTTTGTTTCCTGTACATCGGAGTAAACGACTTGAGCCGTTCAATCCTCAGACCCGGCGAACCGAATCTGTACAAATATGGCGCAGCGGACGGGACTCGAACCCGCGACCCCCGGCGTGACAGGCCGGTATTCTAACCGACTGAACTACCGCTGCGCAGTGTGGACTTGCGTCCGATTCAACTTTGAAAGCCCTCGTACATCAGCTTTCAAACTCAACGATGGTGGGTGATGACGGGATCGAACCGCCGACCCGCTGCTTGTAAGGCAGCTGCTCTCCCAGCTGAGCTAATCACCCTTTGCTTCGTTGAGGCCGCGAAATTTACGCACCTAACGAACCTAAGTCAATAGCCTGATTGAAGTTTTTTTAAAAACGCTTCAATCGCACTCCACGCATCAACCGCCAAACACAACCGCCCACCGACCCGAACGTGGAACTACTCGGCGTACACCATCTTTCGGGTCATGCCGCCATCGACCACGAATTCCTGTCCGGTGACAAACCCGGCATTACGGGAAAGCAACCACGCGACCATCGCCGCAACATCTTCCACCGTACCCACCCTGCCCGCAGGGTGTTGCGCGTGATCAGCCTCTGACAGCGGTTCAGCGCGTCGCAACGACGGATCGCGCGCGTCGATCCAGCCAGGGCTGACCGCGTTGACACGAATCTCCGGGCCCAGACTGATGGCCAGCGCGTGAGTCAGAGACACCAAGCCTCCCTTGCTGGCCGCATAAGCCTCCGTATCGGGCTCAGACTGCCTGGCGCGGGTCGAGGTCAGGTTTACGATGCTGCCGCAGTGAGCGCGCAGATAAGGGGCACAGTGCTTGGCCAGCAGCATAGGCCCGCCAAGGTTGACGCCGAGCACGCGATTCCAGTGCGACAGCTCAAGGCTTTCCAGTGTGGTGTTGTGCGGATCGGCAATCGCCGCATTGCACACCAGCGCATCCAGCCGACCGAAGCGCCTGAGCACCTCGGCCACACCTGCTGCAACCTGTTCTTCGCTGGCGACATCCATGGCGATGAACAAAGCATTTTCGCCCAGCACATCGGCCACTTTCGAACCACGGATGCGGTCCAGATCAGTCAGCACCACCTGCCAGCCTTCGGCAATCAACCAGGCGGCGATCCCCAGGCCGATACCCCGTGCAGCGCCAGTGACCAGCGCAACACGACCGTTGTGAGTGCTGGAGAATTTCATCGCCCAGTCGTCGCTCACGCCTTCACTCGCCGCACGGCTCACATCATCCGTCACAAGGCCGCCAGCCCCAGCGCCAGATCGGCCTGCAGGTCTGCGACATCTTCCAGCCCTACTGCCACGCGGATCAGGCTGTCACGTATCCCGGCCGCTTCGCGCTCGTGCGGCGCCAGACGACCATGAGACGTGGTACTCGGATGAGTGATGGTGGTTTTGGTATCACCCAGGTTGGCGGTGATGGAGATCAGTCGCGTCGCATCAATGAAGCGCCACGCGCCATCCTTGCCGCCCTTGACCTCAAAGCTCACGACCGCGCCGAAACCCTTCTGCTGACGCTGGGCCAGCTCATGCTGCGGGTGACTCTTGAGACCGGCGTAGTGGACCTTCTCGATGCCCTCCTGCTGCTCCAGCCACTCGGCCAGCGCCTGAGCATTGGCGCAATGAGCGCGCATGCGCAGGTTCAGGGTTTCGAGGCCCTTGAGGAAGATCCAGGCGTTGAACGGGCTCAGGGTCGGCCCGGCCGTACGCAGGAACCCGACCACTTCTTTCATTTGCTCACTGCGCCCGGCAACCACACCGCCCATGCAACGACCCTGGCCGTCGATGAACTTGGTCGCCGAATGCACGACGATGTCAGCACCCAGCGCCAGCGGCTGTTGCAACGCTGGCGTGCAGAAGCAGTTATCGACGATCAGCATCGCACCCTTGGCATGGGCGACTTCTGCCAACGCGGCGATGTCCACCAGTTCAGCCAACGGGTTGGACGGCGACTCGACGAACAGCATTTTGGTGTTGGCCTTGATCGCCGCATCCCAACCGCTCAGGTCCGCCAGCGGCACATAGTCCACCTCGATCCCGAAACGCTTGAAGTACTTGTCGAACAGGCTGATGGTCGAACCAAACACGCTGCGTGACACCAGAACGTGATCGCCGGCACTACACAGACTCATGACAACCGCCAGGGTCGCCGCCATACCGGTTGCGGTGGCGACGGCCTGCTCTGCGCCTTCCAGCGCCGCCATGCGCTCCTCGAAGGAACGCACGGTCGGGTTGGTGTAACGCGAGTAAACGTTGCCTGGCACTTCGCCGGCAAAACGCGCGGCCGCGTCGGCGGCCGTGCGGAACACGTAGCTGGACGTGAAGAACATCGGGTCGCCATGCTCGCCTTCCGGCGTGCGGTGTTGCCCGGCACGTACGGCGAGGGTATCGAAGCCCACGCCTTCAAGGTCGCTGTCGAGCCGACCTGCATCCCATTCCTGAGTCATGCCGCTCCTCCTGAAAACAATTAATTGTTGTACAGATCGATGATCGCGCTCACTGCCTGGGTCTTGACCTTGGAGGCGTCGTTACGCGCCTGCTCGATCTTGTTCAGATAATGCTCGTCGATGTCACCGGTCACGTACTTGCCGTCGAAGACCGAGCAATCGAAGTTATCGATCTTGATCTTCTTGCTGCCACTGACCGCTTCGATCAGGTCATTCAAGTCCTGATAGACCAGCCAGTCGGCACCGATGAGGTCGGCAACGTCCTGGGTGGAACGGTTGTGAGCGATCAGCTCGTGAGCACTCGGCATGTCGATGCCGTAGACGTTGGGGTAACGCACCGCCGGGGCGGCCGAACAGAAATAGACATTCTTGGCACCGGCTTCACGGGCCATCTGAATGATCTGCTTGCAGGTCGTGCCGCGAACGATCGAGTCGTCCACCAGCATCACGTTCTTGCCGCGGAACTCCAGTTCGATGGCATTGAGCTTCTGGCGCACGGATTTCTTGCGTGCAGCCTGACCCGGCATGATGAACGTACGACCGATATAACGGTTCTTGACGAAGCCTTCGCGAAACTTCACGCCCAGATGGTTGGCCAGCTCCAGGGCAGCCGTGCGGCTGGTGTCTGGAATCGGGATGACCACGTCGATGTCATGATCCGGGCGCTCGCGCAGGATCTTGTCAGCCAGCTTCTCGCCCATGCGCAGACGCGCCTTGTAGACCGAGATGCCGTCGATGATGGAATCCGGACGCGCCAGATACACGTGCTCGAAGATGCACGGTGCATACTTTGGATTGGCGGCGCACTGACGGGTGTGCAGCTTGCCGTCTTCAGTGATGTAGACCGCTTCGCCGGGTGCCAGGTCGCGGATCAGCGTAAAGCCGAGCACGTCGAGCGAAACGCTTTCGGAGGCGATCATGTACTCGACGCCTTCGTCGGTATGACGCTGGCCGAATACGATAGGACGAATGGCGTCCGGGTCGCGGAAGCCGACAATGCCATAACCGGTGATCATCGCCACCACCGCGTAACCGCCACGGCAACGATTGTGTACGTCAGTCACGGCCGCGAAGATGTCTTCTTCGGTCGGCTGCAGCTTGCCGCGAACAGCCAGTTCATGGGCGAACACGTTGAGCAACACTTCCGAGTCGGAATTGGTGTTGACGTGGCGCAGGTCAGATTCGTAGATCTCCTTGGCCAGTTGCTCGACGTTGGTGAGGTTACCGTTGTGCGCCAACGTGATGCCGTAAGGCGAGTTGACGTAGAACGGCTGGGCCTCGGCCGAGGTCGAGCTGCCCGCTGTCGGGTAACGCACATGACCAATGCCCATATGCCCGACCAAACGCTGCATGTGGCGCTGGTGGAACACATCACGCACCAGTCCGTTGTCCTTGCGCAGGAATAACCGGCCGTCGTGGCTGGTCACAATACCGGCAGCATCCTGGCCGCGGTGCTGGAGGACGGTGAGCGCGTCATACAGCGCCTGATTGACGTTCGACTTACCGACGATACCGACGATGCCACACATGCGACACAACCCCTACTTAGTGGAACTGGATTTACCGAGCACATCCTGCGGCAGTGTAGACGGCAGGATCTGCTCCTTGAACGGCAGATCAGCAGGTACGCTGATGCCGCTGGCGAGCCACTTGCTGGACATCCCGAGAATCAGGTTTTTCGACCAGTCAGCGACCATGAGAAATTGCGGCACCAGCCTTGACTGCTGCCACCATTGATCCTGTTGCACCGGCCCGAGACTCAACAGTCCGACCGCTACAACGACAAGCAGGCCTCCACGCGCCGCGCCGAAGACCATACCCAGAAAACGATCAGTCCCGGAAAGCCCGGTGACGCGAATCAGTTCGCCTATCAGAAAGTTGACCATGGCGCCGACCAGCAAGGTGGCGACAAATAGAATGGTGCAGCTCGCGATCACGCGGGCCGAGGGTGTTTCTATGTAATTGACCAGGTACTGCGACAGCCCCGCACCGAACATCCAGGCCACAACACCTGCAATGATCCACGTCGTCAACGACAGTGCTTCTTTTACGAAGCCGCGTTTCAGACTGATCAGGGCGGAGATGGCGACAATTCCCAGAATTGCCCAGTCAACCGGAGTAAATGGCACGTTGCAGCCTGCAGACAGATAAGGCGGCGCATTTTAGCAGAGCGCCTGCCTGCCGGTAAGCAGCGATTATCGGCAGGCAGCATTTTCCATAGAAACAGTGTTGCAGAGCGTTGGAACAGGCCGGGCCGATCAGCCCTTTTCGGGCTGGAAGCGCACCACGATACCCTTGAGTTTCTGTTGCTTGTCCAGTTGATCACGCAGGCGATCAGCCTCGGCACGCTCGATCAGAGGCCCCACGAATACACGATTCACACCATCGGCAGTGCGGATGTAGGCGTTATAACCCTGAGTGCGCAGCGTCTTCTGCAGGTTGTCGGCGTTCGCACGGTTCGACATGCTGGCCAGCTGTACCGACCAACTGACCGACAGCCCGTTGGCATCGACGCCACTGGGTGCAGCCTTGGCGACCGCTGGAGCAGCAGGTGCAGGTGTGGGTGCAGGCGTCGGCGCGGGTGTCGGTGCGGGTTTTGCTGCAGGTTTGGCGGCCGGAGGCGTGGCCGCCGGGGCTGTCTGCGTAACCGGAGCGGGAGCAATCGGCATCGAAGGCGGTTGATTGTTGGCGGCCATGTCGACATCGCCAGGTACCGGTTCCTGAGGCAATGCCTGGGGCTCGGGAACGGAAACGGGATCGACCTGTATCTGCGTGCTGGCCGGAGCCTGCGGCGCAGCGGGTGCCTGGACCTGCACGGTACGGGTTTCGTCCTCACGCGTGAACAACATCGGGAGGAAGATCACTGCCACGGCGATCAGCACCAGCGCGCCCACCATCCGCTGCTTGAATACGTTATCCAGCAAAGCCATTTGCAGCTTCCTCGTCGGTGTGCCGGGCCAGCCATTCCAAGGCCTCGGCTACACAGTAAAAAGATCCGAACAGCAGAATTTCGTCATCGGGCGTGGCATGCGCGCACTGAGCTTCCAGTGCCAGGGCAATGCTTGGGTAAGACTTCACGCGAACCCCAAGGTTCTCCAGAGCCGCATGCAATTCAGCGGCAGGCCGACTACGGGACGTGGGCAGTGGCGCAACCGCCCAGTCCTGAATGCTGGAAGCCAGCTCACAGACTACACCTTGAAGATCCTTGTCAGACAGCAGACCGAACACCGCCAGGCGTCTGCCGACGATCGGCCGTTGCGCCATGCGCTGCGCCAGAAACTGTGCCGCATGGGGATTGTGACCGACGTCCAGAAGCAGGTTGATCGATCTGCCATGCCAATGGACGGTGCGCCGATCCAGACGACCGGCAAGCCGGGTCGAGGCCAGGGCCTCGCTGATAACCTCATGCTGCAAGGGATAACCCAGTAGCGCATAAGCCTGAAGCGCCAGCGCCGCGTTCTGCATCGGCAGGTCGAGCAGCGGCAGGCCGTGCAGTTCGATCACTTCGCCATGAGCAAAGCCGCGCCAGTCCCAGCCCTGCTGATTCACGCAGAGGTCGAAGTCGCGACCGCGCAACAGTAACGGAGACTCCAGCTCACGCGCCTTGGCCAGCAAGGGCTCCGGCGGGTCGAGATCACCACAGATCGCCGGGCGACCGGCACGAAAGATACCGGCCTTCTCAAAGGCAACCGACTCGCGCGTATCGCCCAACCAGTCGGCATGGTCGATGCCGATACTGGTGACCAGCGAGATGTCTGCATCGATCAGATTCACCGCATCCAGACGACCGCCCAGGCCGACTTCCAGCACGACCGCATCCAGACGGGCCTGCTCGAACAGCCAGAACGCTGCGAGTGTGCCCATCTCGAAGTAGGTCAACGTGACATCGCCACGCGCGGCTTCAACGGCCACGAAGGCGTCGCACAGCTCCTGATCGGTCGCCTCGACGCCCTGCACTTTCACCCGCTCGTTGTAACGCAGCAGGTGCGGCGAGCTATAGACCCCGACTTTGAGACCCTGAGCCTGCAACAGGGCTGCGACAAAGGCGCAGGTTGAACCCTTGCCATTGGTGCCCGTTACCGTGATGACCCGAGGCGCGGGGCGCGTGAGCCCCAGTTGCTGCGCTACCTTTCTCGATCGATCCAGCCCCATGTCGATGGCAGACGGATGCAGTTGCTCAAGGTAGGCGAGCCAGTCGCCAAGGGTCGACGGGGTCATAGCGAGGCCGGAGCCGGAGGTACAACGATAGGCTCAAGCACCGGTGCCACAAACTTGGGCGTCGGCAGGTTCATCATCTGCGCGAGCAGGTTGCCCAGGCGCGGACGCAGCTCACTGCGTGCGATGATCATATCGATTGCGCCGTGATTCAGCAGAAACTCGCTGCGCTGGAAGCCTTCAGGCAGTTTTTCGCGAACGGTCTGTTCGATGACGCGTGGGCCGGCAAACCCGATCAGCGCCTTGGGCTCGGCAACGATGACATCGCCCAGCATCGCCAGACTGGCAGAAACGCCACCGTAGACCGGGTCCGTCAGCACGGAGATAAACGGCAGGCCCTCTTCACGCAGACGCGCCAGAACGGCCGATGTCTTGGCCATCTGCATCAGGGAAATCAGCGCTTCCTGCATCCGCGCACCACCGGAGGCGGCGAAGCAGATCATCGGGCAGCGGTTTTCCAACGCGTAATCAGCGGCGCGCACAAAGCGCTCACCGACGATGGCGCCCATCGAGCCACCCATGAAGGAGAACTCGAACGCCGAAGCGACGACAGGCATACCCAGCAGCGTGCCGCTCATGGAGATCAGCGCGTCTTTCTCGCCGGTCTGCTTTTGCGCAGCGGTCAGGCGATCCTTGTACTTCTTGCCGTCTCGGAATTTCAGACGGTCAACCGGCTCCAGATCGGCACCCAGCTCAGCACGGCCTTCGGCATCGAGAAAAATGTCCAGGCGGGCGCGCGCACCGATGCGCATGTGGTGATTGCACTTGGGGCAGACATCCAGGGTCTTTTCCAGCTCAGGCCGATAGAGCACTGCTTCGCAGGACGGGCACTTGTGCCACAGCCCTTCAGGAACCGAACTCTTCTTAACCTCGGAACGCATGATCGATGGGATCAGTTTATCTACCAACCAGTTGCTCATGCTTTATCTCTCCAGTACCGGTGTGGCTCGAACGCATGGCGCTTACACGCCAGACGCATGCCCTTAGCTAAATGTGTTTATTTGGCGATGAGAAGGGAGAACGGTCGACCGCTGGCCTGACCTGCACACCCTCTACCACGGTTTTTTTGCAACAAGGAGGGTGCGCACAGACACCCTCCTCCACTCAATTCGACCCGCAAGACTTGCGGCGGGAACAGGCTTATGGACGGCGGCCGAACCGCAACCGTCACATCAGGCACTGTGGACTGCATTCATGAATGCGAGAATCTTTTCGCGATCCTTGATGCCTTTGCTTTTTTCGACACCACCGCTGACATCAACCGCGTAGGGCTTGACCTGGGCAATGGCCTGCGCCACGTTGGCCGACGTCAGCCCGCCCGCCAGAATGATCGGCTTGCTCAACTCACTCGGAATCAAGGCCCAGTCGAACGCCTCCCCCGTACCGCCCGGCACGCCCTCGACGTATGTATCGAGAAGAATGCCACGCGCATTGCGATAGGCGCGGCAGGCCTGTTCGATATCGTCACCCGCCTTCACGCGCAACGCCTTGATATAGGGACGATGATAGCCGTCGCACTCTTGCGGTGTTTCGTCGCCGTGAAACTGCAGCAGATCCAGCGCAACAGCATCCAGCGTTTCATTGAGCTCACAGGGGCTGGCGTTGACGAACAGCCCGACCGTTGTCACAAAGGGCGGCAGTGCGGCAATGATCGCGCGCGCCTGCTGCACATTCACGGCCCGCGGACTTTTGGCATAAAACACCAGCCCGATGGCGTCAGCACCCGCCTCGACTGCAGCGAGGGCATCTTCTATGCGGGTAATCCCGCAGATCTTGCTGCGAACGGCTGACATATGGTGAAAACCTCAGACCTTTCGGAAAGTCCCGGATGTTAGCAAAAGCGCGTCAGGTCGTCAGCCTTCAAGTTCGGCGAACCCGGTGAGAAAGTGCGGACCGATGTATCGCTCGGGCAAGGGAAACTGCTCCCGGTACTCGACCTGCACCAGATAAAGCCCATACGGATGGGCTGTGACACCGCCGGTACGACGCGCTTTGCTTTCCAGCACGTCACGCGCCCATTCGACCGGACGCTCGCCTGCCCCGATGGTCATCAGCACGCCGGCAATATTGCGCACCATGTGATGCAGAAAGGCATTGGCGCGCACATCAATGACAATCATCTTGCCGTGCTGGGTCACGCGAAGGTGATGCAACTGCTTGATCGGTGATTTGGCCTGACACTGTCCGGCACGGAACGCACTGAAATCGTGGGTACCCACCAGGTGCTGAGCGGCCTGGGCCATACGACTCACGTCCAGCGGGCGATGATTCCAGGTGATTTCCTGCCCCAGATGCGCCGGACGGATTTGATCGTTATAGATCACATACCGATAACGGCGAGCGATGGCTTTGAAACGGGCATGAAAATCGGCAGGCATCACACGCGCCCAGGTCACGCTGATATCGTGAGGCAGGTTGATGTTGGCGCCCATGACCCACGCCTTCATCGAGCGCTCAGCCATCGTATCGAAATGCACCACCTGCCCGCATGCGTGAACACCGGCATCCGTACGCCCCGCGCACATCAGCGAAACGGGCGAGTCGGCTACTTTGGAGAGGGCATTTTCCAGGGTTTCCTGCACGGTCAGCACGCCGGAGGCCTGACGCTGCCAGCCACAATAGCGCGACCCCTTGTACTCTACGCCCAGCGCGATTCGGGAAAAGCCCTCGGCAGCCATCTCTGCGACCGGGTTATCTATATTCGCCAAGGTGTTACAGCCTGTCGGTTTGCGAAAAGTCGGCCATTATACGGCCGCAAAAAAAAGACGCCACACCGGGCGCCAAATGCAGACGGCCGCATCAGCGGCCGTCTGTGGTCAGGCATCGTTCGAGTCAGGCAAGACGCGAGAGCATGTCGCGCGCTTCGCTCTTCTGCCCATCATCGCCTTCGCTGACGACCTCATCCAGAATGTCTCGCGCTCCATCGGCATCACCCATATCAATGTAAGCACGTGCCAGATCCAGCTTGGTGGCCGCTTCATCAGTGCCCGCCATGAAATCGAAGTCCGGCTCGTCGTCCAGCGCCATCGCGTCTTCTGCCGTGAACCTTGGCTCATCCAGCGGCGGATGCTCAAGGTTCTGCGAAAGACGGTCCAGCTCAGCGTTCACATCATCGATTTCAGAGGCAAATGCCTGGCTGGCCTGATCCGATTCGATTTCGTCAGCCAGCGACAGGTCAAAGTCCTCCGGCAACTCAAGGTCATCACTGACGGGCGCAGCAGCAACCGGCTCGACAGGGCTATCGCCAAGACCGAGCAGGAAGTCGTCCTCGTTCTTGAGTGCCGGATCCTCTTCAGTCAGGTCCAGATCGAAATCGGCCAGATCATCAGGTGTAGATGCCGCACGAGCGGCCTCCTGTTCCTGCATGATGGACTCGAAACTCAGCTCATCGTCATCAGGTGTTGCCGCAACCAAAGGCTCATCCAGCAACAGATCATCCGGGTCGGTCACCGTCGGCACTGCCGCCGCTGATGGCTCCTCGAACTCATCCAGGCTCAGATCGAAGTCATGATCGAAGTCCTCTTCAGCGGCGTCCGACCCGGCAACCAGAGGCGCGGGCTCGCTGACCTCGGGGACAGCAACCGGCTCAGGCTCAGGCTCGACTTCCGATGGACCCGCATCGTCAGCCAGCAGCTCTTCCAGATATTTGGCATCGAGTTCAGCAGCCAGCGCTGCGGCACTGGCCGCTGCCGCGACGGCTGCAACCGGTGCTACCGCAGGCGCAGTTTCAACCACTGCGGGTGCCACAACAGGCGCCACAGTGTTACGGGTCGAGTGTGCATCTTCTAGCTGCTCGCCCTCAGCTTCACGCTTTCCCGCTGCCACCAGTTTACGTTCGTGAGCGGCATACGCCTTGTTATTGCCCTGCTCGGCGTAGATTTCCATCAGCTTGAGACGAATGTCATCGCGCCTTGGATCATCCTTGACCGACTCTTCGAGCAGCTCGACAGCCTGATTCATGCGCCCGTAAGCGATATGGATTTCAGCCTGCACCAGCGGATCGGCCGGTCGCTCCTGCGCCGCAGCGGCAACAGCACCTGCAGCAGTCGCTGCCCCCATCCGCACGTTAGGCGGTGGAACATCCAGTCCATCGAAGCTGGCAGGAGGAGCATTCATGTCCATGTCGGAGACGAACTCGGACTCTTCCGCCAGTGCACGCGCCATACGGCGATGCTTCTCGGCCTCGGCCTTCGCGGCACGACGTCGCGCCAGGAACAACAGCAACAGCGCGAGGATCAGCAGCACAGCACCACCGATGAGCCCCAGCAGCACAGGGTTGTTGAGAACCTTCTGCAACGCGTCTTCATCTTCTGGAACAGCAACCGGCTCTACCGCCAGAGGCTGATCGGCTGCCGGTGTCGCGACCTGCGCAGCACCGGCTGGCAATGCGTCTTCAGGCGCAATTTCACCGGCAGGTTTTACAGGTGCACCATTGGCGTCAACCAGTGAAGCGGGAACCGCTGCATTGACAGGCGTGGTCGCACCTGGCGGTGTGGCATCAGGCGTAGCCGCAGGTGGAACAGCGGCGCCGGCCGCCTGCATCTTGGCCAACTGACCATTCTTGAGTTCGATCAGACGCTGCAGCTTGTCCAACTGGCTCTGCAAATCATTCATGCGGCTTTTCAGCTCGGCATTGTCGCGACGCGAGGTATCCAGTGCCTCTTGGGCAACAGCCAGCTTGTTGCTCACGTCGCTGTCGCCTGCGGCACCTTTGGCGGCGGGCTTACCGCTGGCCGAGACCAGGCTGAGGTTATCCGGTGTATCTACTTTGGAAGGCGCAGCGCCGGCACGATCACGACGCGTGGCATCGACCTGGCGAGTGCCGGTCGGCAAGCGACGACCTTCCCGCCAGGCGCTGTACTGCCTGGAAACCTCGGCAACGGCCTGCGGCTGCGGCAGGGCGGTGGTCTGCTGAGGCGTGGGCAGGCGCAGCACCTGACCTTTTTTCAAGCGATTGATGTTGCCGCCGATGAAGGCTTCAGGATTGAGCGCCTGAATGGCCAGCATGGTCTGCTGCACCGTACCGCCGGTACGAACCTTGGCCGCGATTTCCCACAGCGTGTCGTTGTTGGCGGTCACGTACTGGGCCTGCTTGTCGGCAGCGGGTGGCGGCAAGGCCGCGTCCGGCGACGCAGGTGGCTGGGCAGGCGTGGCAGGCGTCGGGGCTTCTGCTGCCGGCGCAACGGTTGCCAACTGCGCTGGAGCGCCAGCGGCCGGTGCAGCGGGAGCAGGCGCAGCGGCAGCAGCAGCCGCTTCCGGGGAAAACTTCGGCGGATCCAGCAACAGGCTGTATTCGCGCAACAGGCGTCCGTTGGGCCAGAGCACCTGGATCAGAAACTTGACGTAAGGCTCACGCACCGGCTTGGTGGACGTAATGCGCAGCACGCTCTTGCCACTGGCATTGATGACCGGGGTGAAACTCAGATCGTTGAGAAACGCCTGGCGAGTGATGCCCGCCTGAGCGAAGTCAGCCGTCGTCGCGAGGCTTGGCACCACCTGCGCAGCGTTGACCCCTTGTGCATCGGTCAACTCGATCTCGGCTACCAACGGCTGGTTCAGGGTCGACTTGACAGACAATTCCCCGAGCCCCAACGCCTGCGCCATCCCTGATGACAGCGCCGAAGCCGCAGCGATCGCTAATACCAGTTTACGAACCTGAACCATAGCCCATCCCTTGTTTAAAGATTCTCCATTGTCTGGAGAGGTAGTCCTGCGTTGGGTGTAAGGCGTGTCGCCGCTGGAACAATTATTCAAATTGTTGCCAAGTATCTTTTACACATCATCTTTTATCAACAATTCGCCAACCTGCACAGCGTTGAGCGCTGCGCCTTTGCGAACATTATCCGAAGTAATCCACAGATTAAGTTGCTCACTATCGTTTATACCGGCCCGAACACGCCCTACATAAACCACGTCCTGCCCGACTGCATCGCCCACCGGCGTCGGATAATCACCGGCATCGACAAGCTCGATGCCTGCCGCTGATTCGAGTGCTGCATTCACCGCAGCCAGATCGACCGGCGCGGCCGTTTGTATCGATACGGTGAAGCTGTCACCGAAAAATACCGGCACTTGAATGCAAGTAGCAGACACTTTGAGCGATGGCAGAGCCAGCAGTTCGCGCAACTCTTCAACCAGACGCTTCTCCAGCGGTACATGCCCTGAATCATCGGGCGTACCCACCTGCGCCAACAGGTTGAACGCCATCTGACGGTCAAAGAAGCGTGTTTCCAGCGGACGTACATTAAGCAGCTCGGTGGTCTGACGGGCCAGCTCGCTAACCCCTTCACGCCCCTGGGCCGAAACCGCCAGGCACGCGGTGACCGAAATATTGCGCATGTCGAGCAATTCGCGCAGCGGTGCCACAACCAGGGCTACGGCTGTGGCCGATGCACTGGGGCTGGAGACCAGACGCGACGATCCGACCGACGTCAGCAGCGCCGCATTGATTTCAGGCACCACGTTGGGTGCCTGCGAAGCAGGCAGCGCGCCAGACAGGTCGATGACCAGGCAGCCAGCCGCCACCGCTTTTTCGACATGGCTACGACTGATGGCAGGACCGGCTGCAAAGAAAGCGAGCCTGACCTTGCCGAAGTCGAACGCATCAACCTCGCGTACGCGCACGTTTTTGCCGCGAAACGGCACCGAATGGCCTGCCGATTCGATACTGGCCAACAGGTGCAGGTCGCCTACCGGAAAATCTCGTTCTTCCAGTATCTGAACAATGGTTTCGCCGACAGTACCGGTTGCGCCGACGACGGCGATATCAAAGGACTGGCTCATGCAAAAACCTCAGGAAAATCAGGGAGCGGCACTTTAACCGCCGAACTGCCGACAGGCAATTGACCCCATCGGATACGCAACCGGTTCAGGGCTCCAGCCCAATCGGGAAAAACACGCCATCACTCCAGACACCCAACCAGCGCTGCCCGTCGATTTCACGGGTGACCGCCAGCTCCACCAACTGATAGAACACATTGCGATGAATCAGCGCGTCAAGGTTGCTGCGTACATGAATGTAAGGGGCAGGCTCCTGAGTCTCTGGATCAATGAGGACACGCAACGGGTGATCGACACCCGCCTGGGTTTCATCCTCGACATTGGTCACAAAGCGCAGGACCTGCGTCTCGCCCTCGCCCGTCACATCAAGCGCCACAGCGACAAAAGGCGCGTCATCGACCTTGATGCCGACCTTTTCGACCGGCGTAATGAGGAAATAGTCGTCGCCGTCACGGCGCAGGATAGTCGAGAACAGCCGCACCATCGGCTTGCGCCCGATCGGGGTGCCCTGGTAGTACCAGGTGCCGTCGCGGGCGATACGCATGTCGATATCGCCGCAGAAATCGGGATTCCAGAGATGAACAGGCGGCAAGCCTTTGCTCTTGGGGATCTGCGCAAACAGGTCGTTGGCCTTGCCTGAATCGGTCATGCTTACTCCTAGCGCTCAACACCCAACAAGGTACGAGCGTAGTCTTCAAGGGGCGGACCTAGCAAATCTTCGGGGCTAGTGTCGTAAAGCGTCAGCAATCCGCCACGACTGCGAATACGCGCGCTGTCAATCAGATAGCGGGTGCTGGTCTCGATCAGCATGAGCTGAATGACGCCCGAGTCTATGCCCAGGCGGTCCACTGCTTCCTGATCCGACCACTGATCGCCATTACCGATACGGTCATCGGCCTTGGCAAAGCGGGTGTACAGCAGGTAGTGCGCGCCGGCACTTCGGGCCTCGATCATCGCTTCGTCAAGGCCTAGCGGCGCAGGCGCGCGACGAACCATGGGAAAGTATTCGATAAAGCCCTTGAACGCCTCTTCAGCCACGACATTGGGTCGCGGATAAGCGTTGCCGGGCGGCACGAAGGCACCCTGAGCAATATAGATGAAGGAGTCGGGCTGCACGCGCCAGTTGGCAATGCGACGGGTTTCACTGTGATCGAGCAGGCCAGCATCGCTGAACTGCTCGCGAACGCCCTCTCCCATGTCGCTGACTTTCATGCAACCGCTCAACGCCAAAAACGTCAGCAGCAGAAACAGGCTACGCATCATCCCCTCCCAAGTGCCGGTGACGGAAAACCGGCGAATGGTCGTCGGATGCAGCTTCCGCGCCATCTCTGCTCAGGTGCGCGGCGAGCCTTGTTCTGCGGGGTCAGGATTCAACCGGATCAGGCCTGGGTTCGTGAGGCGCATCCCCGTCGCGCTTGCGCTTGTTGCCCATGCGCACGCCGATGTCCATGAGGAAGTGGAAGAAGCCTTCCTGATCTTCCAGCACATTGCTCCAGAACGGCGAGTGATACAGCGCGACAGCGCCATGCACCAGCGCCCAGGCTGCGCAGTAGTGGTAGTAAGGCGGGACGTCTTCCAGCTTGCCTTCAGTAATGCGGCCCTTGATCAGCAGCGTCAGGTGCTCGAAGTTCGAGGCGCGGATCTTGTGCAGCTCTTCGACCAGCTCAGGCACCTGATTGCCCTTGACCACCTTTTCTTCGAGGCGATCAAAAAGGCGATAACGCTGAGGATCGCGCATGCGGAACTCAAAGTAGGCACGTGACAGCGCCTCCTTGTCCTTGTCGACATCGGCCGAGTGCAGCAGCTCGTTCAGATCCCGCTCGTAATCGAGCATCAGGCGCAGATAGATCTCCGCCTTGGACTTGAAGTGCTTATAGATCGTGCCTTTGCCGATACCAACGGCATCCGCGATCATTTCGACCGTGACGCTGTCTTCGCCCTGCTCAAGGAACAGTTTTAGCGCGGTGTCGAGAATTTCCTGCTCACGGCGGCGAAACTCACGGACCTTACGAGGTTCTTTTTGCATAAAAAGGTCTGTCAGGAATCGAAATCGAAGCCGCGTATTATGCCCAATTGGCGCTAAATTGCACGGATCATCCGACCATATAGAGGGAAATGAACAATACAAGGCGCTGCAAGCAAAGCGCACCCTGCCGACGCTGTGCCCGCGCCTCGGGTGTTTACTGGCTGATGCCGGGCACGGGACCGACAAACTCCAGGTAGCCGGTAATCACGACATAGAGCGTGAAATAGGCAAATATCAGCGCCGACGCAATATAAGACATTCGCAGCATGCGTTCGCCCATCAGGCGTCCGCCCTGATGCGCCAGCGCGCAAAGCGTGATTGACCAGACCACGCCTGCCGCCAAGAAGCCTGCGAGAAAAACCGAAGCACTGGCCAGGTCCGAACCTTGCCGCGCAATGAGTGCACCACCCACCGCCGCAAACCAGAGGATGGCGCTGGGCGACGACATGGCCAAAAAAATGCCGCGAAAGAACAGCGCGCCACTGGTCTTGCCCCATTGCACGTTCTGGCTTTCAACACCCGCGCTGACCGTGACGGCGCTCATGACCATTCTGAAACAGAACCAGGCCAGCACCGCCGTACCGCCCAGCCATAGAACGTAGCGAACCGCCTCGTACTGAAGCAGCACGGCCATGCCCAACATGGCCAGTACCGCATAGGCCAGATCGCCCACACAGGTGCCCAACCCCAGCCATAGCCCTCTGGAGAAGCCGCGCTGCATGGAAAGCGTAATCATCGCGATGTTCGCCAGGCCAATGTCCAGGCACAACGACAGACTCAATAAAAAACCGTTGGAAAAACCCACGCCACACCCTCGAACAGGCCATTTGGAGGCCAAGCCCTGCCACACACAACGAACAACATGAATATCGGCCTAAACTCATGCGCGGACGCTTATTCAGTGCTCAAGAACCGGTTTAGTATTCCAAAATTGTTTAAAAAATGAACAACTATCCCTGGACGCCCCTCGATACTGGTCAATAATAAGATCGTTGGCGCGCCATTCCCCCAAGTGGTTCGCCAGTAAAGGCGCCAAAGGACAGCGTGCCTTTGTTTTACTCCTAATGGTCTTAACCCGGCTTCACCCCCCCAGAATCCGGGTTTTTTTTGCCTGCGATTTGACCACCCGCTCAGCGGCGCAAATGCGCCAGCGGGAACAGGCGAGCGAAGTTTTCGGTCGTCTGCTCGGCAAAGCGTTCATAGGACTCACCGCGAAGCATGGCCAGAAACTCGGCGACTTCACGCACATACTGCGGCAGGTTCGGCTTGCCTCGGTAAGGGATCGGCGCGAGGTACGGGGAGTCGGTCTCGACCAGCAACCGGTCGGCGGGCACCTGGCGTGCGACGTCCCGCAGCGCGTCGGCATTGCGGAACGTCACGATCCCGGATAGCGAGATGTAGAAGCCCAGGTCCAGCGCGGCCCTGGCCATATCCCAGTCTTCGGTGAAGCAATGCAGGACGCCAGCCTGCGGCAGCGCCGCTTCGCGCAGAAGATTCAAAGTGTCGGCGCGTGCGCCCCGGGTGTGCACGATAACCGGCTTGCCTGTCGTCGCAGCGGCCTGGAGATGCAGGCGGAATGACGCCTGCTGCAACTCGGCAGCTTCCGGTTCGTAGTGATAATCCAGACCGGTTTCGCCAATGGCCACCACCCGCGGGTGGTCGAGTTCGGTCAGCAGCCAGTCCAGTGCCGGCGCTTCGCCAGGTTTGAGGTCGAGTGGGTGGATACCGACCGAGCAATCGACATCGTCAAAGCGCTCTGCCAGCGCCTTCACAGCCCCCGCATTGTCAGCGCTGACACCGATGCACAGAAAATGCCCGACGCCGCGGCCTCGCGCGGCCTCAAGGGCAGCCTCCAGAGAGCCATCGTGCTGGGTGAGGTCAAGACGATCAAGGTGACAATGGGAATCTACAAGCATGGGCAAAAGAACAACTACATCGTGTGGGTAGGACGGTCGGACTTCAAAGCGCCGACCAGATAGGTTTCGATCAGGTTGCGAGCCGTATTGTCGCCATCAATGAATTGCACGCCGACACCCGCCGCGCGGTTGCCCTGCGCGCCTTTGGGGGTGATCCAGGTCACGCGACCAGTGACCGGGACCTTTTCGGCCTCATCCATCAGGTTGAGCAGCATGAACACTTCATCGCCCAGCGTGTAACTTTTGCTGGTGGGAATGAACAGTCCGCCGTTCCTGATAAACGGCATGTACGCCGCGTACAACACAGACTTGTCCTTGATGGTCAGGGACAGAATGCCGTTACGCGGACCTGCATTAAGCGGCGAGCTCATGACAACACCTCAACGGTTGATGACCGGCAGTCTACGCCTGTCCAGGCAGCCCTGCCCACTGAACTAGCAGGGCTTCAAGCAACAGCACGCGATTGAGATTGGCCTTGGACATGACTTTCTGGCGTTGAGCCAATACCCAATCCTGAATATCCAGCACTTTGCCACGCGAAGACTTTTGCGCCAGATATTGCACCACCTTGCGCATGTCACTCAGGCCGAGGCCCTCTTCGTCTTCGGTCAGCTGATAACGCAGAATCAGGTGCGACCAGTCGCAGAACCAGTCGAAAAGCAACAACAACGGAATGTCCTTCCAGCCTTCCGCCAACTGGGTGGGCGATTGCTGCTGCTTGAGCAGCTTCTTGACGCCATCCACCACCAGGGCACGTTGCTCCCGGACACCTTGCGCGTGCAGCGAAACGGCAGCAAGAGGCGAACCGGCTGCCAGGGTGAGCAATTCCAGGCGCTCCTGCTCAGAGCAATCCGGCAGCGCGGAATTCAGCCATTGAAGACTCATCCGCTCATCAGGCAACGGACAGGCTTGCTGTACACAGCGGCTTTTGACGGTCGGCAACAGGCGGCTGGGCTGATGACTGACCAGTAACAGCACGGTATTGCCCGACGGCTCTTCAAGACTTTTGAGCAAAGCGTTGGCCGCATTGATGTTCATCGCCTCGACCGGTTCGATGAGCACCACCTTGCGCCCGCCCATCTGCGAAGTCTGCACAACGAAACTGACCAGATCACGCACCTGATCGACCTTGATCGGCTTGTCGGCCTCTTCCGGTTCAAGTACGTAATTATCAGGATGACTACCAGCGGCCAGCAGCAGGCAGGATTTGCAACTTCCACACGCATCCAGCCCTTCGAGCCGCTGACACAGCAGGCTGGCCATCAGCCGCTCGGCCAGTGCCCGCTTGCCGATACCGGCCGGACCATGCAGCAGGTACGCATGCGCATGCTGATCTCGTCCGGCCATCTGCTGCCAAAGCGCCTGTTGCCAGGGATAGGCCTCAGCCACGTCGCAATTCCAGCAGTTTCGGCAGCAAGGCGTCTAGCGCAAGCTGGACTTGTGGCAGGCTCTGCGCCGCATCCACCAATTGATAACGCGACGGCTGCGCAGCAGCGCGTGCCAGATAGGTGCTGCGCACCGCATCGAAAAATGCCCGGCCTTCCTGCTCGAAACGATCCAGCCTGCCGCGCGCAGCGGCACGTGAAAGGCCGACCTCTACCGGCAGATCGAACACCAGCGTCATGTCCGGACGCAGGTCTGCCTGAACGAACTGTTCCAGCACGGCGATGCGTTCATGAGACAGGCCACGCCCGCCACCCTGGTAGGCGTAGGTGGCATCCGTGAAGCGGTCACACAGGACCACTTGGCCTTTTGCCAGCGCCGGGCGAATGACCTCGGCCAGATGCTGGGCACGCGCAGCGAACACCAACAGCAGTTCGGTATCAGCACACATGGCTTCGTCACTGGGTGCCAGCAGTAGCTCGCGAATGCGTTCAGCCAGCGGCGTACCGCCTGGCTCGCGGGTCAGCAAAACGTCGACACCCTGAGCGCGCAACTGCGCTGCCAGGTACTCGCGGTTAGTGCTTTTTCCAGCCCCTTCCGGGCCTTCAAGGGTAATGAACAGGCCAGTCACAGATAATCCTTAGTCATATTCATTGCGAGCCGGACTCCCGTTGCGAGGAATCTGGCGCAGCAGTCGAGGGCTCTGAGGAGGCCGGATCGGGCTCAGGCACAGCGGTCGGTGCGGGAGCCGGAATCGGTGCCGGGCTGGATCGATAGTCGGCACGTCGTTTGATCTGGTATTCGCGGACAGCAGCGTTATGAGCGTCCAGATCCGCAGAGAAGACATGACTGCCGTCACCTTTGGCGACAAAGTACAGGCTTTCACCCGCCACCGGATTGAGCGCGGCGTGAATCGCTTCGCGTCCGACCAACGAGATGGGCGTCGGCGGCATCCCGGCAATCACGTAGGTGTTGTAAGGCGTCGCCTCTTTCAGGTTGGCTCGGGTGAGCTTACCGTTATAGCGCTCGCCCATGCCATAGATCACGGTCGGATCGGTCTGCAACTGCATGCCCAGCTTGAGGCGTCGCACGAACACACCGGCAATCTGCCCGCGCTCCTGCGGTACACCGGTTTCCTTTTCGACCAGAGACGCCATGATCAGCGCCTGATAGGGATCGGCATACGGCACGTCCGCAGCTCGAGCAGCCCACTCTTCGTCAAGCACCTCCTCCAGACGACTGTAAGCTTGCTTGAGCAGCTCGGCATCAGTCATGCCGCGTACGTAGCGATAAGTGTCCGGAAAGAAACGGCCCTCGGGAAATACGTCAGGGTAGCCGATTTTTTTCATCAGTTCGGCATCGCTCAGGCCTGCCAGCGTCTGATCGAGCTTGACCTGTCTGGACAGCGCCGCGCGAACCTGACGAAAGTTCCAGCCTTCGACCAGTGTGAGGCTGTATTGCACGACTTCCTTACGCTTCCAGACGCCGAACAAGGCGTTCACGTCCATGCCCGGAACCATACGGTATTCGCCGCTGTGAAGCGGCTGGCCGGACAGATTGAAGCGCCAGTACAGGCGCAACCAGAAGGCATCCTTGATGACACCGTCGGCCTGCAGTCGGTTGAGAACACCGGTCGGGGTCGAGCCGGCTGGCACATCCAGCAATCGTTCCTGAGCGACCTCAAGCGGCTGATGCAACGCTTGGTACTGTTGCCAGAACGCAAAACCCAGCGCCAGGCCTGCCAGGACGACAGCGGTTTCCAGCAATACGAATAATTTTCGGATCACGAATCAGATATCCAGAAGGGCGCGAGCAATGCCTTGCAGTTTACGGGTCAGCGGGCCAACGGGCCAGCCGAGGTGTTCGAAGCCGCACACCGGCCAGATGCCATAAACGCTGTTGCACAGGAACACTTCGTCAGCCTGCGCGAGGTCATACGCGTACAGATCACGGATATCGACAGCGACGCCCAGGGTTCGTGCCTGATCCAGCAATTCGGCGCGCATTACGCCAGCGACGCCACATCGACTCAGGTCAGCGGTCAGTAATCGCCCCTCCGACACCAGAAACAGATTGCTGTAGACGCCTTCAATAAGACGGCCTGACGTATCACAGACCAGTCCTTCGGCATGCTCGGTGTCCTGCCATTCCGAACGCGCCAACACTTGCTCGAGACGGTTCAGGTGCTTGAGGCCTGCCAGCAGCGGCTGCTCGGCCAGGCGTGTCTTGCAAGGAAACAAGCGAACACCTGCATCGGCATTCGCAGCCGGGTACATCGGCGCCGGACCACCCTGCAGGATTCGCCGCGACTGAGTATCGGGGGCCGGTGCGTAACCGCGCTGGCTGTCGCCTCGGGTCAGGATCAGCTTCATGACACCCTCACCGAGCTGGGCGGCGAAACGGGTCATTTCAGTACGCACCAGCGCCTTATCGACCGGAATCGTCAGGCGCTGACAGGCAGTCTCAAGGCGTTGCAGATGTCGCTCGAACATCAACGGCTGCCCTGATTTGACGGCAACGGTCTCGAACACACCATCGCCGTAGGCCAGACCTCTGTCCTTCAAGGACACGGAATCGGCCGGGCAACCGTCGATCCAGCCGAGCATTAGTCGGCTAACCGGCGAAACACCAGCGAGCCATTGGTGCCACCGAACCCGAAGGAGTTCGAGAGTACGACGTCAATCGGCATGCGGCGGGCTTCGTGAGGCACGAAGTCCAGATCGCAACCCTCGCTTGGCTCGTCCAGGTTGATGGTCGGCGGAGCGACCTGATCAACCAGCGCCAGGACACTGAAGATAGCCTCGACTGCGCCCGCTGCACCGAGCAGGTGGCCAGTCATCGATTTGGTGGAGCTGACCGCCAGCTTGTAGGCGTGATCACCAAAGACACTCTTGATCGCAGACGCTTCCGCCAGATCGCCAGCAGGCGTGGAAGTGCCGTGTGCGTTGATGTACTGCACCTGATCAGGATTGACCTTGGCATCGCGCAGAGCGTTGACGATACACCGCGCTGCACCCGCGCCGTCATCCGGCGGCGAAGTCATGTGATAAGCATCGCCGCTCATTCCGAAACCAACAAGCTCGGCGTAGATGGTCGCACCACGGGCTTTTGCGTGCTCCAGTTCTTCCAGAACCATCGCGCCGGCACCGTCGGCCAGGACGAAACCGTCACGACCCTTGTCCCAGGGACGGCTGGCACGTGTCGGATCATCATTGCGGGTCGACAGCGCGCGCGCCGCGCCAAAACCGCCCAGCCCCAGACCGCAGGCCGCCATTTCAGCGCCGCCGGCGATCATGACGTCGGCTTCGTCGTAGGCGATATTGCGTGCCGCCATGCCGATGCAATGAGTGGCCGTGGTACAGGCCGTCGCGATGGCGTAATTGGGTCCCTGTGCGCCCAGATGGATGGACAGGAAACCTGAAATCATGTTGATGATCGAGCCTGGTACGAAGAACGGAGAGATCCGCCCTGGCCCCTGCTCGTGCAGCAAACGGCTGCTGTTTTCGATGTTGGTCAGACCACCGATACCCGACCCCATGGCAACGCCAATGCGCTCACGGTTTGCGTCGGTGACTTCCAGACCCGCATTGCGCACAGCCTGAAAGCTGGCAGCAAGTCCGTATTGAATGAAAAGATCGAGCCGACGCGCTTCTTTGGGCGCCAGGTACTCTTCCACGTTGAATCCCTTGACCGAGCCACCGAAGCGGGTGGTGAAGGCAGACAGATCCGTGTGCTCGATAAGGCCAATGCCACTGCGGCCCGCCAGAATGCCTTGCCAACTGCTGGGCACATCATTACCCAGTGGCGACAGCATGCCCATCCCGGTGACCACGACGCGTCTACGCGACACAGGACTCTCCTTTTCTCTCGTTAACGGAACATCACAACGTTTTTTAAAGAAAAAACCGCACGCCGATTAAAGCAGTGCGGTTTTCCCGTGACAGCAAGCAGCGATTACGAATATTAAGCCTGGTGGCCGTTAACGTAATCGATAGCAGCTTGAACGGTAGTGATCTTTTCCGCTTCTTCGTCAGGAATCTCGGTCTCGAATTCCTCTTCCAGAGCCATAACCAGCTCAACGGTGTCCAGGGAGTCAGCGCCCA
Organism: Pseudomonas triticifolii; assembly: GCF_014358015.1. Lineage (GTDB taxonomy): Bacteria > Pseudomonadota > Gammaproteobacteria > Pseudomonadales > Pseudomonadaceae > Aquipseudomonas > Aquipseudomonas triticifolii. Next base: position 24,124 of record NZ_JACONV010000022.1, read on the forward strand.
GGTCTTCAACGAAAGAAGCAGTGTTGACAACCTCTTCTTCCTTGACGCCAAGTTGCTCGGCAACGATTTTCTTGACGCGCTCTTCGATGGTGCTCATACCTAGTTTTAACTCCTAGTGGAAATATTCAGGCATCTGGCCAGAAGGTAAGTGTATAGAAGAGGTTTTACGTTTTTCAAGCATAACGCTCTCCACCCTTGCCCAACCGCCCTTTTACCCATTTATAGATTGCAGCTTTATAACGGATTTTAGACAGATCGTATGACATTTTTTTGAAACAGATCGTCACATTCAGCTCATGTACATGCCGCCGTTGACCGGGATCGTCGCCCCGGTCACGTAACCTGCTCCTTCGGACGCAAGGAAGGAAACCACGTTGGCGATTTCCTGTGCCTGCCCCAAACGGCCCAGAGGGATCTGGGTGATCAAGGACTGGCGCTGTGCTTCCGGCAGCTCACGCGTCATATCTGTGTCAATGAAACCTGGCGCTACCGAGTTCACGGTCACGGCACGCGAACCCACTTCACGGGCAAGAGCACGGCTGAAACCTTCCAGCCCGGCCTTCGCGGAAGCATAGTTTACTTGACCGGCATTGCCCATGGCACCCACTACGGAACCAATGCTGATGATACGACCCCAGCGAGCCTTGGTCATACCACGCAGTACACCCTTGGAAAGGCGGAACAGACTGTTGAGATTGGTGTTGACCACGTCATACCATTCGTCGTCTTTCATGCGCATCATCAGGTTATCGCGGGTGATACCTGCGTTATTGACCAGAATCAGCGGCGCACCGACACGCTCCTGAATGGTCGACAGAACCGAGTCAACCGACTCGGCGCTGCACACATCCAGCATCAGGCCGAAACCTTCGATACCGGCCTCCTTGAACGCCGCGCTGATGCGCTCGGCACCGGACTCGGAAGTCGCAGTCCCCACGACCACAGCACCATTGCGCCCCAACTCCAGGGCAATGGCTTGACCAATACCACGGCTGGCACCAGTCACCAGTGCAACTTTACCTTGCAGGCTCATGCAGGCTTCTCCTAATCAGGCCAGTGCCGCACGCGCGGCGGCAAAGGCATCTGGGGTATCCAGGTTGTAAGTAGTCACGCCCTCGGCGCAACGCTTATTCAGACCGGCAAGCACCTTGCCCGGCCCACACTCCACCAACTGGGTTGCACCACGGCTTGCCAGGCACTGGATGGATTCCACCCAGCGAACCGGCTTGTACAACTGCTCCAGCAAATCACGCTTGAGCGTCTCCAGATCACTTACCGCACTGGCGCTGACGTTCTGCACCAGAGCAATCTCGGGGGCCTGCCATTCGATGGCCTCGATGGACTGAGCAAAGCGCTCGGCGGCCGGACGCATCAACTCGCAATGCGAGGGAACGCTTACTGGCAACGGCAAGGCACGCTTGGCGCCCCGCGCCTTGCACAATTCCATGGCCCGCTTCACCGCTTCAGCGGATCCTGCGATCACGACCTGGCCCGGCGAGTTGAAATTCACCGCACTGACCACCTCGCCCTGAGCTGCTTCGGCGCAGGCTGCAATGACATCGGCATCGTCCAGACCCAGGATGGCAGCCATCCCGCCCTGGCCGGCAGGAACCGCTTCCTGCATCAACTGACCACGACGCTCGACGAGCTTGACCGCGTCGGCCAGGCTCAGGCTCTGCGCTGCAACCAGCGCGCTGTACTCACCCAGACTATGCCCCGCGACAAAGGCAGGAATCGCGCCGCCTTCCGCCAGCCAGACGTGCCACAACGCGACGGAGGCAGTCAAAATGGCAGGCTGAGTCTTGTCGGTCTGATTCAGCAGTTCGGCAGGACCTTGCTGAGTCAACGCCCAGAGGTCATAGCCCAGCGCATCGGACGCCTGTTCAAAAGTATCGAGGATCAAAGGATGCTGCTCGGCCTGCCCGGCAAGCATGCCCAGCGATTGCGATCCTTGACCCGGAAATACGAATGCGAGGGATGCAGACATTTAACAAGCCCCTGAATGGTTGTCACAAAAAATGCGTTCGGCATGGCCAAACACGGTATTCAAAATTACATGACTGCTCGGTTGGATGACCGGGCAGTCTAATGGGTCACATTTTCAGATCCGGTCGTTCTGGAGCAAGACTTCGAGCTGTCCGCGCAGCCGCTGAGGCTGGTTTTCGCGGGTTTCGATCAACGCACGATTGATCGCACTCTGAAACCCCTGGACGCTCGCGGAGCCATGGCTCTTCACGACAATACCCTGCAAGCCCAACAAGCTCGCGCCATTATGACGGGCAGGTGCCAGATCGGCCTGCAGACGCTTCAACAACGGCAGCGCCAATACACCTACAGCCTTGGTCAACAGATTGCGACTGAACAGCATCTCGATCCGGGCAGCGATCATGGAAGCGAGACCTTCGCTGGACTTGAGCAGCACATTGCCAACAAAGCCGTCGCATACCACCACGTCAGCCTCGCCACGGTAAACGCCATCACCCTCGACATAGCCGATGTAATTGAGCCCAGACGCTGCCTGCAACAGACTGGCCGCACGCTTGACCTGCTGATTGCCCTTGATGTCTTCGGTACCGACGTTGAGCAAGGCCACTTTGGGCCGGGTAATACCCAAGGTTTCAGCCATCACCGAGCCCATGACCGCAAACTGATACAGGGTTTCGGCGCTGCAATCGACATTGGCCCCCAGATCCAGCAACTGACAATAGCCCGCACGTGTTGGAATGGCGGCAACCATAGCCGGACGATCGATGCCCGGCAACGTCTTGAGCACAAACCGCGACAGCGCCATCAAGGCACCTGTATTGCCCGCACTGACGCAGGCTTGCGCCTGACCACTGGCAACCAGCTGCAGCGCAACACGCATCGAAGAGTCGGGCTTGCCACGCAACGCCTGGGCAGGAGGGTCATCCATGGTGATGACTTCGCCAGCATTGATAATCTGCAGGCGCGAGCGATCCACACCAGGCTGGCGGGCGATCAGTTCTTCAATCAGGGAGGCTTGGCCGACAAGGGCCAGATGAAGCGAGGGTGTAGCAGTCAGGCACGCGAGGCTTGCCTGAACAATGTTGCGGGGACCGAAGTCCCCGCCCATTGCGTCGATCGCAATGATCGGAGCGGACAAGAAATTACTCGTCAGCGCCCTTGTCGATCACTTTACGACCACGGTATACGCCTTCTGGCGATACGTGGTGACGCAGGTGAACTTCACCAGTGGTCTTTTCTACCGACAGAGTGCTTGCCTCAAGAGCGTCGTGCGAACGACGCATGTCACGGGCAGAGCGGGATTTTTTGTTCTGCTGAACAGCCATAATTGATTAACTCCTAAACGTTTGGGTCACGCTTTAACTGCGCCAATACACTGAACGGGTTGGACCGTGTCACCTCGTCCACGCTCGGTTCGGGCTCATCGAGACCCGCCGGTTGCTGGCATTCTTCCGGATGATGAGCAGGCACGATGGGCAAGGCGAGCAAAAGCTCCTCCTCGATCAGTGCCAGCAGATCCAATGGATCTTCGCCCAGTTCCAGCACGTCATAACCTTTCGGTAACGACTGGGTATTCGCACCCTCCTTCACCACAGCGTAACTGCATTCGCTGTGGATCGGCAGGGTGACCAGCTCAAGACAACGCTGGCAAACCATCTTGACCGAGACGTCTATCGCACTGTGGATAACCACCGAACGGCGTTCGTCACGCTCGAAAATGAATTTGGCCTGCACCGTACCGACATTGTCGGAAAGCGGGTCGCAGAGTCTCTCCAAATCGGCCAGCAGCACTTCACCCTGAAGGGTAGTGCCGCGATCAGCCAATTTGCGCGGGTCAACGTGAGGTGGAATCGGGTCATTCAACATAGGCGCAGCATTCTAGGGATGCCCCCTTGGCATGTCAAAGGAAATTCAGGCCTGTTCGCAACTCCGATGGATCATTAGAATCTGCGCTCAGCCCATGGAGAATCGCATGCCTTCCCTGCTTCTAGCTTCCAGCTCGATTTATCGCCGCGATCTGCTCACCCGCCTGCGCCTGCCGTTCACCTGCAAATCGCCTGATGTCGATGAAAGCAGACGACCTGGTGAGCCCGCCCTGGAACTGGTGAAGCGCCTTGCACAGAAGAAGGCACAGGCCCTTGCGGGCGAGCATGACGACCATTTGATCATTGGCTCGGATCAGGTGGCGGTGCTTGGCAACCAGATACTCGGCAAACCCCATACCTTCGAGCGTGCGCTGGAGCAACTGTCCGCCGCCAGCGGCAACAGTGTGACGTTTCTGACCGGCCTGGCCCTGCTTAACAGCAAAACCGGCGTCTGCCAGGTGGACTGCGTTCCTTTCACCGTCCACATGCGCAAACTCGACAGCGCCAGCATCGAGCGCTACCTGCACGCAGAGCAGCCTTTTGACTGCGCAGGCAGCTTCAAGGCAGAGGGCCTGGGTGTGAGCCTGTTTCGCGCCACCGAAGGCAGTGACGCCACCAGCCTGATAGGCCTGCCACTGATCCGGCTGGTGGACATGCTAATAAAGGAAGGAATCACCCTTCCCTGACCCAGCAAGAAAAAACCCGACACGCGTCGGGTTTTTTTAAAGGCCGCGCCTGCGATCAGCGCAGTGTCGGACCATTGAAGCCTGCCAGAATGGCCAACCGCTCGGCAATGCTGGTCCCGAGCTTCTTGGAGAAGCGATCAAAAGGCGACTCTTCAACCGTATAGTCGACCATGTCCTTCTCGCCAATCACCTCACGCGCCACGTAGGCAGCGCTGCCCAGACCATCCACCAGACCCAACCCGACCGCCTGCTCGCCAGTCCAGACCAGACCGGAAAACAGCTCCGGGTGATCCTTGTCTTTCAGACGCTCGCCACGACCCTGCTTGACGCTGGCAATGAACTGACGATGCGTGGTGTCCAGCACGCCTTGCCAGAACTGCGTCTCATCGGCTTTCTGTGGCTGGAACGGATCAAGAAAAGCCTTGTGCTCACCGGAGGTGTAGGTTCGGCGATCGACGCCCAGCTTCTCCATCGCACCGACAAAACCAAAACCGGCCGCTGTAACACCGATGGAGCCCACCAGACTCGCCTTGTCGGCATAGATCTGATCCGCCGCACTGGCTATGTAATAAGCACCGGACGCACCCAGATCACTGATCACCGCGTAGACCTTGATGTCAGGCTTCTGCGCACGCAGACGACGAATCTCGTCGTAAACGTAACCCGACTGCACAGGACTGCCGCCCGGGCTGTTGATATTCAGGATCACGCCCTTGGTCTTGGCGTCTTCGAACGCAGCGCGTAGCCCGGTGATGATGTTGTCGGCGCTGGCAGGCTCCTTGTCGGCGATCATGCCCTGCACATCGACCACGGCGGTGTGGCTGGCCCGGCGCGAGGCACCACCACTTAGATCCAGCATCGGGACGATGAGCACCGTGAACAGCACTGCAAACGTCAGGAGCTTGAAGAAGATCCCCCAACGACGAGCGCGACGCTGCTCCTGAACACTGGCCAGCAGCGTCTTCTCCAGCAACTTCCAGCTTTTCGCCTCTTCCTTGCTGTCAACGGCCTCATCCACCCTCTGGGAGGCAGGCGCTTTCCATTCGTCAGACATGCTCAACTCGCTCCAACCCGATAATTAAACGCCGCACCGGTTCAACCAGGTACGCAGCTCCGAAAAGTGTTCGATGGCCAGACGAGGCTGGTATTCACGCAGCGAATCCAGCGATTGCGCGCCGTATCCCACTGCAATCGAATCCATACCCGCATTGCGCGCCATCTGCAGATCGAACGAAGAATCACCGATCATCAGCGAACGCTCGGGGGCAACATCACAATGCGCCATGATTTCGTGCAACATCAGCGGATCAGGCTTGCTCGCCGTTTCATCGGCAGCCCGGGTGATGTCGAAATAATCATGCCAGGCGTTGGCCTTGAGCACTCGATCCAGCCCGCGACGCGCCTTGCCGGTCGCAACTGCCAGTCGATACCCCTCATCACGAAACGCCTGCATGGACTCCAGCACCCCTTCGAACAAGGGCGACGGCACTTCATCCATGGACATGTAGCTGTCAGCGTAGCGTTGCCGAAAGTCGATCAGCTCGTTAGCGGTAATCAGCGGATAAAGCGTGCGAATCGCCTCCGGCAGGCCCAGACCGATAATGCCCTTGATCGCATCGTCGTCCCGCACCTGCATATCGCCACCGATAGCCGCAGTCCGCATGGCTTGAACGATGCGTCCGATAGAGTCTGCCAGCGTGCCATCCCAGTCAAAAATCAGCAGATCGTAATCACGGCGCACTCAAACGCTCCACAGTCTTGGCCCACATTTCATCAACCGGCGCCTGCAAGGTCAGCTTGCCGCCATCCTGCAGCGGTACGGTAAGCATGTAGGCGTGCAAAAACAGGCGCTTGCCGCCAAGGTCACGAATTTCGCGACTGAAATCCTCATCGCCGTACTTGGTGTCACCGGCAATCGCATGCCCGGCATGCAGCGTATGCACGCGAATCTGGTGAGTACGACCGGTCACCGGCTTGGCCTCAACCATCGTGGCGAAATCGCCGAAGCGGCGCAGCACCTTGAACATCGTCAGCGCCTCCTTGCCTTCTTCGTTGACTTCAACCATCCGCTCGCCGGAACGCAGATTACTCTTGAGCAACGGCGCGCGGACCTGCTTGACAGCAGTCGGCCAGTTGCCACGCACCAGCGCCATATAACGCTTATCCACGCCATCGCCGCGCAGGGCTTCATGCAGGTGGCGCAACATGCTGCGCTTCTTGGCAATCATCAGCAGACCGGAGGTGTCGCGGTCCAGACGGTGCACAAGCTCCAACTCCTTGGCATCAGGGCGCAACTGGCGAAAGGCTTCGATGACACCAAAGCTCAGGCCGCTGCCGCCATGCACAGCAATGCCAGCGGGCTTATTGAGCACAATCAGCGCCTTGTCCTCATAGACAATGGCCGCTTCCAGGCGCTGCAAAAGACCCTGCGCAACCGGCACAGGCTCGTCGCGCTCAGGCACGCGCACAGGGGGAATGCGTACGATATCTCCTGCCTGCAACTTGTACTCAGGCTTAATCCGCCCCTTGTTCACACGCACTTCGCCTTTGCGCAAAATACGGTAAATCAAGGTCTTGGGCACACCCTTGAGATAAGTGATCAGAAAATTATCGATGCGTTGACCGGCAAGTTCCGGCGCAACCTCTACCAGCTGGACGCCGGGGGTTGGAGGGGCAATATTCGTCATGCGGCAAATCATAACAATTTTTTATGGATTTGAAGCACTTAATGATTGCTGCTATAGTCGCGAACGCCGCCAAAAGCGGCCGGACAGCGGACCAACGGTTGACAACCGACCCTGACCAACGCAATTCAAGAGGACGTGAGGCCGTCCTACGAGGCTTTCGGTGACAACGCAGCATGCTGGAAACGTAACAAGCGCGGGTGACATGAGGCCGGAAACACGCCAGATCGCTGAGCAGACAGCTCGCCTTCAGTGCGAATAATTCACGGCCAGTTCACAAGGTGCAGTCGCTTCCAGACGCTACGAGCGAATGTTTCGGGAACAACGCCTAAAGCCATGATGCGCGACCTTCCCTATCGAAGATCGCGGTAAATGCCAACCCGCTGCGGATTCTGCGCGCGGCAGCACCCGAATTATCAGGGATACGTGTAGGGTGGAGACGCACAACCATCGGACTGTGTAGCAAAAGGCTTGTTCTAGACGCTTCATCTCGTCCGCTACCGATGGTCGATTCCTCCTCCTGACAAAGCTTTTGCTGAAAGGGTGTCCTAGGTCACCACAGCAAGCAGGAAACGTCGTCGCGACGCCCTGTCCCTTCTGGGCAGGAAAATCGCTAGACACTGGAGTGTCCAACCACTCTTGACGTGCCCTGACACCGACCGTGAGAAGTCGTGTGTGCCGAACGCCGTTTCCGGCAGCCCGGAAACCGACGGTACTACATGAAAAGAATGCTGATTAACGCAACTCAACCCGAAGAGTTGCGTGTTGCACTGGTAGACGGCCAGCGCCTCTACGACCTGGACATCGAATCAGGTGCACGCGAGCAGAAAAAGGCCAACATCTATAAAGGCCGCATCACTCGCATCGAACCAAGCCTTGAGGCTGCCTTTGTCGATTTCGGCTCTGAGCGCCACGGGTTTCTGCCCCTCAAGGAAATCTCCCGCGAGTACTTCAAGAAAGCCCCAGAAGGCCGCGTCAACATCAAGGACGTCCTGAGCGAAGGCCAGGAAGTCATCGTTCAGGTCGAGAAAGAAGAGCGTGGCAACAAGGGCGCAGCCCTGACCACCTTCATCAGCCTGGCAGGCCGCTATCTGGTCCTGATGCCGAACAACCCGCGTGCCGGCGGCATTTCGCGCCGTATCGAAGGTGAAGAGCGCAACGAACTGCGTGAAGCGCTGAACGGCCTGATCGCACCGGCCGATATGGGTCTGATCGTGCGCACCGCTGGCCTGGGTCGCAGCAGCGAAGAGATGCAATGGGACCTCGATTACCTGCTGCAGCTGTGGACCGCCATCAAGGAAGCGTCCCTGGATCGCTCCGCACCTTTCCTGATCTACCAGGAAAGCAACGTCATCATCCGCGCCATCCGCGATTACCTGCGCCAGGACATCGGTGAAGTCCTGATCGACAGCGTCGAAGCCCAGGAAGAGGCGCTGACCTTCATCCGCCAGGTGATGCCGCAGTACGCCAGCAAGATCAAGCTCTACGAAGACAGCGTTCCGCTGTTCAACCGTTTCCAGATCGAAAGCCAGATCGAGACCGCCTTCCAGCGCGTCGTCGAACTGCCTTCCGGCGGCTCCATCGTCATCGATCCAACCGAAGCCCTGGTGTCCATCGACATCAACTCGGCGCGCGCTACCAAAGGCAGCGACATCGAAGAAACAGCTCTGCAGACCAACCTTGAAGCGGCTGAAGAAATCGCCCGCCAATTGCGCCTGCGTGACATCGGCGGCCTGATCGTCATCGACTTCATCGACATGACGCCGGCCAAGAACCAGCGCGCCGTGGAAGAAAAAGTCCGTGAAAGCCTGGAAGCCGACCGCGCCCGCGTTCAGGTCGGTCGCATCTCGCGCTTCGGCCTGCTGGAAATGTCCCGCCAGCGTCTGCGTCCATCGCTCGGCGAAAGCAGCGGCATCGTTTGCCCGCGCTGCAACGGCACCGGCATCATCCGTGATGTTGAGTCGCTGTCGCTGGCCATCCTGCGCCTGATCGAAGAAGAAGCCCTGAAAGACCGTACTGCCGAAGTACGCGCTCAGGTGCCGATACCGGTCGCTGCGTTCCTGCTCAACGAGAAGCGCAACTCGATCACCAAGATCGAACTGCGTACCCGTGCACGCATCATCATCCTGCCGAACGATCATCTGGAAACCCCGCACTTCGAAGTGCAGCGTCTGCGTGATGACAGCCCGGAAGCCCACAACAACCAGTCCAGCTACGAAATCGCCGCTGCCGCTGCCGAAGTGGAAGAAATCGCACAGCCGGCTGCTGCGACCCGCACCCTGGTTCGTCAGGAAGCGGCAGTCAAGACAGCCCCGGCCCGCGCCAATGCACCGGTTCCTGTGGAAGCCGCCCCAGCAGCGCCAGCGCCGGTCATGCCCGAGCCAAGCCTGTTTAAGGGTCTGGTGAAATCGCTGGTCAGCCTGTTCGCCACCAAGGAAGAGCCCGTTGCACCGGTAGTGGTCGAAAAACCAGCTGCCACCGAGCGCCCGGCCCGCAACGAGGAGCGTCGTAACGGTCGCCAGCAGAGCCGCGGTCGCAACAATCGTCGCGACGAAGAGCGCAAGCCTCGTGAAGAACGTGCTCCACGTGAAGAGCGTGCAGAACGCGCCCCGCGCGAAGAACGTGCACCTCGTGAAGAACGTGCCCCACGCGAAGAACGCGCACCTCGTGAAGAACGCGCACCTCGCGAAGTACGTGACGACGCAGCAACGACCACCACGCCACGTGAAGAGCGTCCGGCTCGTACCTCCCGTGAGCGCAAGCCTCGCGAAGGTCGTGAAGAGCGTCCGGTCCGTGAACTGCGCGAACCTCTGGATGCTGCACCTGCAGTGAGCCTGGCTCGCGAAGAGCGTCCTGAGCGCGCACCGCGTGAAGAACGCCAGCCTCGCGCCCCGCGTGAAGAGCGTCAGCCACGTGCCGAGCAGGCCGTTGTTGAGGCGAGCGAAGAAGAAGTGTTGCTCAACGAAGAGCAGGCGCACGAAGACAACCAGGACAGCAACGACGGCGATCGCCCTCGTCGCCGCTCCCGTGGTCAGCGTCGTCGCAGCAACCGTCGTGAACGTCAGCGTGACGCCAACGGCAACGTGATCGAAGGCTCCGAAGAGAACGGTAGCGAAGAAGAGCAAGGCACTGACGTGGCTGCCGGCCTGGTCGCTACCGCAGCTGTCGCCAGCACCGTGATCAGCGCTCCTGCCGAGGCTCAGGCCAACGAGCAGGCTGAACGCGCCAACAGCTCCGTTGAAGCGCCTGTGGCTGATATTGCAGAGCCAACGCCGGCTGTCGAGACGCCAGCGGTTGAGTCGCCTGTCGTTGAAGCACCGGCCGAACCAGCGCCAGTAGCAGCAGAACCGACTGTCGAACTGCCTGCCGTCGAAGCGCCTGTTGCTGACGAAGCACCAAGCGTGCACGCGGCACCTGAGGTTGAAGTTCAACCGACAGTGACCGAAGCACCGGCCATCGCTGCGCAGACCGAACTGTTTGAAGCGCCTCACGCAGAGCGCGTCGTACCGTTCACGCCAACGCCGGAACCCACTCCAGAGCCGCAGGCTCCGGTCGAAGCCAAGGCCCAGGAAGAGGTGCCAGCCACTGAATCCGCCGAACTGCCGACACCAGCCCCTGCTGCAGAGCCAGTGTTCGTGAAGGAGGAGCCTGCTCCCTACTTCGCACCACAAGCCCCTGCGGCCGAAGAGGCACCGGCTGCGCAAGAAGCTCAAGAGCCTGTGGCTGTTGAAGCCCCTGCCTTGCCAGTCAGCAGCACCGGTCGTGCGCCGAACGATCCTCGTGAAGTTCGTCGCCGCAAGCGTGAAGAAGAAGCTCGCCGTCAGAAGGAAGCCGAACAGGCCACCTCCGCTACGCCGGTCGTTGCTGAACCTGCACCTGCTGCGCCCGAAGCAGAATCGGTCCAGCCTTCGCTGACCACCGAGGAAAACGCTGAGCAGCAACATGCCGAGAAAGAAACCGAGCCTAAACCCCTCGTCTAAACCCGGCTCATGAAAAAGCCCTGCCTGTGCAAACAGGCAGGGCTTTTTTGTGCCTGCGATTTGAGCGATCCAGTGATTGATCGTACCCGGTGTTACAACGCACGCCCCGAAGAGAGCAGGAAGACTTGCTTCCACGAAGCCTTGTATTCATCCACCGGGTTATGCGTGGCGAAGTGCGATGGGCATGATCAGCCAGTGGCTTTAAAAAGCACGACTCAGTACAGATTCGGCTCCATCTCAAGCTCGACATTGAAGCGCTTTGCGATGTCCGCCTGTATGCGATGCGCCAGGTTCAACAGTTGCAAGCCAGTGGCCTGTCCATAGTTGACCAGTACCAGCGATTGAAGCGCGTGCACGCCCGCGTCCCCCTCTCGAAAGCCCTTCCAGCCAGCCTGCTCGATCAACCAGCCGGCCGCCAGCTTTACTCCGGCATCAGCCTGTGGATAACCAACCACATTCGGATGTTCATGCTTGATTGCAGCGAAGGCGTCGGCAGAAACCACGGGGTTCTTGAAGAAACTGCCCGCATTGCCCAACACCGCAGGATCCGGCAGTTTTTCGCTGCGGATCGCACAGATCGCCCGACTGACATCAAATGGGGTCGGATGCTGGATACCCAGCTCGTCCAGCCGCTGACGGACAGGTCCGTATTCCAGATGCAGCTTCGCCTCCCAACAGAGCCTGAAGCGCACACGCAAGATCAGCCAGCGACCCACCTCGTGCTTGAACACGCTGTCGCGGTAGCCGAACGCGCACTCCTCCAGCGAGAACTCGCGCAGTTCGCCTGTCTCACGATCCAGCGCGGTCAGGCTGTGAAAAACGTCCTTGATCTCGACCCCATAGGCACCGATGTTCTGCATGGGCGCAGCGCCGACCGTACCGGGGATAAGGCTGAGATTCTCCAGCCCGGCGAGCCCCATGCGCAGAGACTCCTGAACAAAGGGATGCCAGGGCTCACCCGCTTCGGCCTCGACAATCGCCTCAGAACAGTCCTCGCGCACAATACGAACGCCACGGCTGGCCATGCGCAATACCAATGCGTTGACGTCACCACTGAGCAACAGGTTGCTGCCACCGCCGATGACCAGCAGCGGCACATCGTGCTCGGTAGAATACGCAAGGGCCTCGCGGACATCATCGTCGCTGTGCGCCTCGGCAAACAGTTGTGCCCGCACATCCACACCGAAGGTGTTGAAAGGCTTGAGGGAAACCGCAGACTGCACCTGCAAGCTCATTGAACGGCCTTCCCGAACGACTGGAGAACTGACATCAACCCTCCAGCAGGCGTTTTACGCGCTCAAGGTCTTCAGGGGTATCGACACCCGCAGGTGGCGCCTCGACTGCATCGGCAACATGAATGCGCACGCCATTCCAGAGCGCACGCAGTTGCTCCAGGTTTTCGGTGTTTTCGAGCCAACAAGGGCCCCAACTGACGAAGTCATGCAGAAAACCGGCCCGGTAGGCATAAATGCCGATATGGCGGCGATAGGGTACGCCCGCAGGCAACACGTCACGGTTCACCGCCAGGGCATCACGCGCCCAGGGCAACGGCGCACGACTGAACGTCAGCGCAAGACCATTGATGTCGGACGATACCTTCACTACGTTCGGGTTGAACAGCGCCGTCACATCATCGATGGGCTCGGCCAACGTCGAAATGCCGGCCTCAGGATGAGCCGCGAGATTACTCGCCACCTGATCAATCACCGCAGGCGGGATCATCGGCTCGTCGCCCTGCACGTTGACGACGATTGCATCGGCCGCCAGCCCCAGTTGCGCGGCCACTTCGGCCAGACGGTCGGTACCGGAATTATGATCCTCGCGGGTCAACAGGACTTCAGCGCCGAACGCCTGGCAGGCTTCAACGATGCGTACGTCATCAGTGGCAACCACGACACGCTGAGCGCTGCTCTTGCGGGCCTGCTCCCAGACGTGCTGGACCATGGGTTTGCCCGCGATGACTTTCAGCGGTTTGCCCGGAAAACGGCTGGAGCCGTAACGCGCCGGAATCACAACGGTGAAGTCGGCGGTCATTTATCCAGACGCTCATCGGCAGTCAGCGTGCGCGCTTCGGTTTCGAGCATCACCGGGATGCCGTCACGAATCGGGTACGCAAGGCCAGCGCCCTTGCTGATCAGCTCGGTCTTGTCCGCACTGAGCTTCAAGGGACCTTTGCAGATCGGGCAAGCAAGGATATCGAGTAGTTTGGTGTCCATGGGAGATCCTGAAGCAATCAAGGAGAAAGACGTGACAGCTGCTCATCGAACCAGCTGACAAAAGCGTCGGAAGGCACCGCATCCACTGCCAGATACCACCAGTCCTCAGCCGCAAAGGCCCGGCATTTCACGGCATCCTTCTCGGTCATGACCAGAGGCAGAGATGGCGTGAAGGTCAGTGCCTGAGCGCTATAGACCGCATGATCGGCGAATGCGTGCTGCACAGGCCGCCAGTGTAATCCTTCGAGGGTATTGAAGAAACGCTGCGGGTTGCCGATCCCGGCCACAGCGTGCACCGCCTGCCCGGCAGGAAAATGATCCACCGGCAGGCGCGCGCCGCTGCGCAGGTTGACCAACGCCGCTGGTTTGAGGCTGAACGCATAGCCATCGTCGCGATCCGCCGTGGCACCGTTGTAAAGCACGGCATCGACGCTGTTCAGCCGCTCGGCTGGCTCACGCAACGGTCCGGCAGGCAGGCAACGACGATTGCCCAGGCCACGCGCCGCATCGATCAGCACCAGCTCCAGATCACGGGCCAGCCGGTAATGCTGCAATCCGTCGTCGCAAAGGATCAGGTCAAGGGGTTCGGCAGCCAACAGTGCGCGCACGGCCTGACCGCGATCCGGGTCGATCATCAGTGGCACTGCGCAACGCTGCACGATCAGCAACGGCTCATCACCGGCTTCGCCAGCACTGTGTTCGGGCAGGACCCGCCAGGGCAGGCTTGGCGGTTTGGCACCATACCCGCGACTGACCACGCCAACCCGCAGACCGCGACGCTGACAATGTTCGATCATCCACACAATCAACGGCGTCTTGCCTGTGCCGCCCACAGTGATGTTTCCGACCACGATGACCGGTACGGGCGCGCGGTAGATATCGCCCTCGCCTGCCACAAACCGCGCACGCTTGCCTTCGACCACGCGGCGGTAAAGGCTTTCGAGCGGACGCAGCAGCGCCAGCGCAGGATGGCCGTTGTACCAGGCGTCAAGCAAACGGTCAGTGAATGCCATCAGTTAGCCTGTGTGGCCTCGACCGTGGTCATGCGCAAATGACTGAACCCCAGCTTGCCTGCTGCATCCATCGCCGTAATGACGGACTGATGCGGCGTCTTGCCATCAGCGCTGATGGACAGTGGCAGGCTGGTATCGCCCGCTGACTCACGCTGCAGCGCCTCGATCAATGTGGGCAGATCGTTTTTCGGCAATAACTTATTGTTCAGGGAAAAGATCCCGTCAGCGTTAATGGCAATGTCCAGGTGTTTGGCGCTGGCGTCGACTTCCGGCATGCCGGTGACGGCCTGCGGCAGGTCGACCCGCAGCTGGGTTTCCCGGGTGAAGGTGGTGGTCACGATAAAGAACAGCAGCAGAATGAACACCACGTCGATCAACGAAACAAGGTTGATGTCGATGTTCTCCCGCGGCCTGCGGCGACGAAACTTCACTTCTTCTTGCTCCCGCCCGCCTTGGCCAGGGATTTGAGGTCAACCCGGGCGTCGATCAGATCGACATCCCGGTCACCCTGCACCACCTCGACCAGACGAATCGCCTGCTGCTCCATGCCGACCACCAGCTCATCGACACGGCTTTGCAGAAAACGGTGAAAGAAGATGGCCGGAATCGCAACGATAAGGCCAGAGGCGGTACAGATCAGCGCCTTGGAAATACCGCCGGCCAGCACACCGGCGTTGGCGGTCGCACCCGAACTGTTGAACGACCCGAAGATGTCGATCATCCCCAGCACGGTGCCCAGCAGCCCCAACAACGGTGCCATGGCGGCAATCGAACCCAGCGCGCTCAGGTAACGTTCCAGGTCATGAATGACCCGGGCAGCGGCTTCTTCGATGCACTCTTTCATGATCTCGCGACCATGCTTGGAGTTGGCAAGGCCCGCCGCGAGGATTTCACCCAAAGGCGAATCGGCGCGCAGTTGCTTGAGCTTGTCGTTATCGAGCTTATGTTCCTGAATCCACTGCCAGACCTGCCCCAGCAGGTGCGGCGGCGTGATACGGCTGGCGCGCAGCGTCCAGAGACGCTCGATGATGATGCCGGCAGCGGCGATGGAACTCAAAATGATCGGCAACATCATCCAGCCGCCAGATTTGACCAGTTCCCACACAGTGACCACTCCCTTGAAAAATTGGCGCCACTCTACCATAGGGTCGCCGGGTGCCGAACGATCAGATCGATATCCGTGGATTCAGTCACGCCAGAAGCGCCGCTGCGCACGTTGTGCCTCAGGCGAGCCGAATGTTCCCAGTTGCAGCCGGATTGCGCCCAGCTCGGCGCTGTCGTAGCTGGCACTGCCAAACCATTTATAACGCGCCATGACGAGCGGGTGCGGGTGGCCGAACGCGTTGTTGCGGCCGCGCGAGATCAGGACGCCGGTTGGCATGACAGCTCTCAAAAACGGCTTGGAAGACGAGCTTCGGCTGCCATGATGCGGCGCCTGCAACCAGTGCGCGCGCAGATCGAACCCGCTGTTGATAGCCGCCTGTTCGGCTTCGGCATCAACGTCGCCGGTCAACAACAATCGCTCACCATTGGCGTCGACACTCAGCATGCAGGACCCCGCGTTGCCTTCGGGTGCCTGCTCCCAGATCCAGGTTGAAAAGACCACACCATCCCATTCCCAACGTTCACCGTTTTCGCATCGACTGGCACCGAGTGCAGGCGCAAGCCGGGCAATGTCACCCCCGAGCACACGCCCGACCGACAATGCCCTGTGGACAGCCAACGCGCCACCGGCATGGTCCGCGTCGGCATGACTGAGCAGCATCATGTCCAGATGCCGTACCCCGCTCTTGCGGATGGCAGGCAAAACCACCCGCTGGCCGATATCGAACTCGCCAAAACGCGGCCCGGCGTCGTAAAGCAAGGTGTGATGACGCGTGCGAAGCAGTATTGCCAGACCCTGACCGACATCCAGTTGCAGGACATCGACCTGCCCGGCGGGCACCGGCTTGAGCGGTGCAAATACACATAACAAGAGAAGCGGCCAGCCCAGCGGCCTGATTGGCACGCCCTTGGGCAACAAGACCAGCAAAGCACCGAGCAGACTCAGTGCCAGCACCCAGGCGGGCGTTGCGCTGGGCAGCCACGCAGGCACCTGATCAGCCATCCAGCCCAAAAACACGAACAGCCACTCCAGCGCTCCACCGGCCACCCACAAAAGGCTTTCGCCCAGCAATGGAACAGGCAGCAACAGGGTGCCGATCAGTGCCAGAGGCAGAACGATCACACTGACCCATGGCACCGCGACCAGGTTGGCGAGCGGACCGCTGATACTGATCGGCAGGTTCAACATCATCAGGATTGGAAGCAGGCCCACGGCAATCAGCCACTGGGCTCGCGTCCAGCTCTGAATCCAGCCCCAGGCGCCAAGGCGACCACTGAAGATAAGAATCAGAATCCCCACTGCCGCAAACGATAGCCAGAAACCGGGACGCAGACTCACCAAGGGCTCAAAAACCAGCACCGCGTTGAGCGACAGCAACAGCGGCCAAAGCAGGCCCAAATGCCGAAAGCGCAAGCGCCACAACAACACCAGACCCACCATCACGCAGGCACGCCGTACCGGCACATCGAAGCCGGCCAGCAGTCCATAACCAAGCGCCGAAGCGAATGCCAGACCACAGGCCCACGGCAACCAGGGCAGCGCGCGCGGCCACAGCCCCCAACGTACCAGCAGACTCACCAGCGCATACATCACCCCGGCCAGTAAGCTGACGTGCTGACCGGAGATCACCAACAGGTGCACGGTGCCGGTATCCTGCAGCACCTGCCAGTCGATGCTTGACAGCCCGGAGCCGTCACCCAGAACCAGCGCCGCCAGCCCCCCTTCTCGCCCCTGTGCATCAACGGCCAGCAAGCGCTGGCGTATGGCATCACGCCAGGCGGCACGAGCCGGCGCCAGCAACTGACCGTCCACGACCGTGCCGGTCGCCCCGATACGCTGAGCCAGCAGCCAGGCTTCGTAATCGAACGCATCAGGATTGACCAGCCCGCCCGGCCGCTTGAGTTTTATTGCCAGCCGCCAACGCTCGCCACTGCGCACCTCGGGGCCGCCATACCAGGCAATGCGCATCAGTTTGGGCAGCTTCGCACGACGTGACAGGCCTTCTGCCAGTTCGAAACGCACCACACCTTCAGACGCGCTCGGCAGCCCGACCACTTTGCCCTGCAGCCACAGCGTTTGTCCGTCGAGACGGGGCAACAAGCGATCATTCAGCGCCGACTGCGCCGAGACACAAGCCCAGGTGAATCCAAACAGAAAGAAAGCCAACGGGTAGGTGCGAAACGGCAGCAGCATCAACGCCACGACGGGCATCAGCAGTAACAGCCAGGTGGCAGGCAAGGCAGGCAGAAAACGCAAGGCCAACAGGCCCAAAGCCAGCGCGATCATCCCTGTGCGCATGGGTCTTCCTCGAAGTGGGGAGCTTCAAGGATGGGCGCAACGGAAGAATCCTGTGCGGAAGGTGTGTTTCAGAATCTGAACAGACAGGCGTGTGAACACATCGACCCGCCTTGCGGTGGGTCGATGTTAAACAGATTACTGACGCATGCCCCGCCCACTCACCAGCAAGCGTGCGCAACCCACGTAAAGCACGAAGGTGGCCACGATCATGAACGCCAGGGCGATGCTGATCTTGATGTCGGAAACACCGAGAATGCCGTAGCGAAAGGCGTTGACCATGTGCAGGACCGGGTTGGCCAGCGACACGGTCTGCCAGAATGGCGGCAGCAGATTGATCGAATAGAACACGCCGCCCAGGTAGGTCAACGGGGTCAACACGAAGGTCGGGATGATCGAGATATCGTCGAAATTGCGCGCGAAAACGGCGTTGATGAAGCCCAGCAGCGAGAAGATAGTAGCCGTCAGCACGACGACGACAATGGTAACGCCCAAGTGATGCACTTGCAGGTCGGTGAAGAACATCGACAGCATCGTCACGATGAAGCCGACCATCAGGCCGCGCAGCACGCCGCCCAGTGTGTAGCCAACCAAAATAGTGTGCGGTGATACAGGCGACACCATCAGCTCTTCGATCGAGTGCTGGAACTTGGCACCGAAAAAGCTCGAGACCACGTTGCCGTAGGAGTTGGTGATCACCGACATCATGATAAGTCCCGGCACGATGTACTGCATGTAGGTGAAGCCACCCATGTCACCGATCTGGCGACCGATCAGGTTACCGAAGATGACGAAGTACAGAACCATGGTGATCGCAGGCGGCAGCAGGGTCTGCGGCCAGATGCGCATGAAACGATGGACTTCACGAAAAACGATGGTTTTAAGGGCGACCAGATTGGGACGCAGCTCGCCAGTCTCGGCAGTCATAGCGCCACCTTCGCCAGGTTTTTTTCCACCAGGGACACAAACAACTCCTCAAGGCGATTGGATTTATTGCGCAGGCTCAGCACTTCGATGTTCTGTGCGGCCAGTTGGCTGAACAGCGCCGTGATGCCCACGTTTTTGTCGACCTGCACTTCCAGCGTGTGACTGTCGAGCAGACGGCTTGAAAAGCCCGGCAGTTGAGGCGCGGTTTGCCAGGTCGCCTTGAGGTCGAGCAGGAACGTCTCGACGGTCAGGGTGCTGAGCAACTGCTTCATGCTGGTGTTCTGAACAATCGTGCCGTGGTCGATGATGCCGATGTTGCGGCACAGTTGCTCGGCCTCTTCCAGATAGTGCGTGGTCAGAATGATCGTGATGCCCTGGCGATTCAGCTCGGTGAGAAACGTCCACATCGAGCGGCGCAGTTCGATGTCCACACCGGCAGTCGGCTCATCGAGGATCAACAGACGCGGCTCGTGGATCAGCGCACGGGCGATCATCAGACGGCGCTTCATACCGCCGGACAGCGAGCGTGAAGGCACGTCGCGCTTGTCCCACAAACCCAGTTGGGTCAGGTACTGCTCGGCACGTTCCTTGGCCACTTTCGCAGGAATGCCGTAGTAACCGGCCTGGGTCACAACGATGTCGAACGTTTTTTCGAACTGGTTGAAATTGAATTCCTGGGGCACGACACCGATGGAACGCTTGAGCGCAGCGGGCTCGCGGTCCAGGTCATGGCCGAAGATGTTCACCGTACCGCTGGTCTTGTTGACCAGGGTCGAGATGATGCCGATCGTCGTGGATTTGCCAGCGCCGTTAGGGCCCAGCAAGGCGAAGAAATCACCTTCGGCAACGTCCAGGTCGATACCACTCAGGGCCTGGAAACCGTTGCCGTAGGTTTTGGTGAGCTGCCGTATGGACAGAGCGGAAGACATATAGGAAAAAACACCAAATCAGAATAGGGAGAATGGGTGGGCTGTACGCCGCGGCATGCGTGGCCAGAGCCCGATCAGGCAATGGTGCTTGGCCGGACCACTCAAGTACAGACACATTTGTTAATAGTAAATATCGAAGCTCGATGAAAACCTGGCGAGCCCCGCCCGCCGGGTATTTCCAGACGGATTACGTCAACGGACTCATGACGGCCTTGCGGTAAGCCGGACGCGTCTTGAGGCGTTCATACCAGGCTTGGAGGTGAGGCAGCGGCGGACGTTCAATCGGCATTTCGAACCAGCCGTAGGCAAAGCAGCCCAACGGGATGTCGCCCATGCCAAACGTCTGACCTGACAGATAGGGCTGTCGGGACAACGCCTCATCCGCGACCAGCAGCAGACTGTGCAGGTTTTTGATGCCTTCGTTGATGGCGTTCCAGTCTTGCTTGTCAGCCGGCGTTCGCACCACGCCCCAGAACACAGGGCTGAAGGGCGCGGCGATGGTCGAACTGGTCCAGTCCATCCACTTGTCCGCCAGCGCACGCGCTTGAAGATCGGCGGGATAAAGGTCCGAATCCGGTGCGTGGCGAGCGGCCAGATAACGCACGATGGCGTTGGACTCCCAAAGTACGAAATCGCCGTCTTCGATCATGGGGATACGACCGTTGGGGTTCTTGGCGCGATACTCAGCCTCGTTGACCAGCCCGAAGGCGCCACCCGCGTCTTGCGTTTCATACGGCACGCCGACTTCTTCGGCAATCCAGAGTGCCTTGCGCACATTGCTGGAATTCTTGCGTCCCCAGATCTTGAGCATTGCGTTCCCCTCGCATTGGCAGTGAAAAAACTGACTACTCAGTCTACCTGATATGGTGGCAACTTCCTCGTCAGGGCAGGGTCACTATCGATGTCGCCCCACCACTGCCTGGCGACCAGTTCTTGATCGCTGCGAGAGCGGCTTTCATCACGGAGGAATACGTATGCTGCTGTTGTGGATTGTCGTGCTGGTCGTGGGCATTGCCTGGCTGGCTCACCGTCGTACCGACCCGCTCCCCGCGCTCGGTATAGTTGCTGTCTACCTGCTGGCGATGGGCATTTTCAGTCACGCACCGGGCTGGCTGCTGACGATTTTCTGGGTGTTGTGGCTGGCCGTGTTCGTACCGATGGTACTGCCTGACCTGCGCCGCAAACACTTCACAGCGCCGATGTTCAGCTGGTTCAAGAAAGTCTTGCCGCCCATGTCCGAAACCGAGCGCGATGCCATCGACGCCGGTACGGTCTGGTGGGATGGCGAACTGTTCAGCGGACGTCCCGACTGGGACAAACTGCTGGCCTATCCAAAAGTCCAGCTGACTGAAGAAGAGCAAGCGTTCATTGACGGCCCGACAGAAGCGTTGTGCGCCATGGTCAGCGACTGGGAGATTGGTCAGGCCATGGACCTGTCGCCCGAAGCCTGGGCGCACATCAAGCAGCACGGTTTCTTCGCGCTGATCATCCCGAAAGAATTTGGCGGCAAGGGCTTTTCGGCCTACGCCCACTCACAAGTCGCCATGAAGCTGGCAACGCGCAGTGGCGACCTGGCCTCGACCGTGATGGTGCCCAACTCCCTAGGCCCTGCCGAGTTGCTGTTGCATTACGGCACGGACGAACAGCGCAATCACTACTTGCCGCGTCTGGCCCGTGGCGACGACATCCCCTGCTTCGCCCTGACCGGTCCGCTGGCGGGCTCCGACGCAGGCGCGATGCCGGACACCGGCATCATCTGCAAGGGTCAGTGGCAAGGCGAAGAAGTCATCGGCCTGCGCCTGACCTGGGAAAAGCGCTACATCACGCTGGGCCCGATTGCGACCCTGCTGGGTCTGGCGTTCAAGGCTTACGACCCCGAGCATCTGCTGGGCGAGGAAGAAGACCTGGGCATCAGCCTGGCGCTGATCCCCACTGACACACCGGGCGTGGAGATCGGCCGCCGTCATGTGCCGCTGGGTGCTGCATTCATGAACGGCCCCAACTCCGGCAAGGACGTGTTCATTCCGTTGAGCTACCTGATCGGCGGCCAACCCATGCTTGGCAAGGGCTGGATGATGCTGATGAACTGCCTGTCGGTGGGTCGTTCGATCTCGCTGCCAGCGGTAGGCACCGGTGCTGCCAAGTACACCAGCCTGGTGACCGGCCAGTACGCCAAGGTACGCGAGCAGTTCAACGTGCCGCTGTCGGCGTTCGAAGGCATCCAGGAAGCACTGGCGCGCATCGGCGGCAATGCCTGGCTGATGGACAGCGCGCGGATGTTGACGGCCAACGCGGTCGATCTGGGTGAGAAACCTTCTGTATTGTCGGCGATCCTCAAATACCACCTGACCGAGCGTGGCCGCGAGTGCATCGGCCATGCCATGGACGTTCACGGCGGCAAGGGCATCATTATGGGCCCGAATAACTATCTGGGCCGCAACTGGCAAGGCGCGCCGATCTTTATCACGGTCGAGGGTGCCAACATCCTCTCGCGCAACCTGATGATCTTCGGTCAGGGCGCGATTCGTTGCCATCCGTTCGTACTCAAGGAAATGGCGCTGGCCGGACGTACGGATCACGACAACGCGCTGGCCGAGTTCGATACCCTGCTGCTCAAGCACATCGGTTTTGCGGTCAGCAACGCTGCCAGCACCTTGATCCTGAACCTGGGCTTCGGGCATTTCGAACGAGCGCCGGGCGACCGTCTGAGCCAGGGCTATTTCAGAGCGCTGAACCGTCAGGCCGCGGCATTCGCCATGTTGGCGGACCTGAGCATGATGCTGCTGGGTGGCGAGCTGAAACGTCGCGAGCGTCTGTCGGCCCGTCTGGGTGATGTGCTCAGCCATCTGTATCTGGCTTCTGCATCGCTCAAGCGCTACCACGACCTTGGTTCACCCGACCACATGAGCCCACTGTTCCGCTGGGCGATGGAGGAAAGCCTGGGCCATTCGGAACGTGCGATGGATGAGATCCTCAGCAATTTCCCGAATCGTGTCCTGGGTGGTCTATTGCGGGTAATCGTGTTCCCGTTCGGCCGTCGCCACAAAGGCCCGTCGGACAGGCTGGATGCCGAAGTGGCCCAAGTGCTGGGCCGTGCCAAGGGTGATCCGACGCTGGAAGAGCTGCTGGCGGGTTGCTATCGCCCGCAGTCGGCAGACGATCCAGTAGGTGCGCTGCAGCACGCCAGCGACCTGCTGAGCGCCGCGTATCCGTTGCACAAAAAGCTGCAGACCGCCGTCAAAGGCGGGCAGGTTCTGCCTGAAGCTGGCGAGCCGCTCATCGACGCAGCGTTACGTGTCGGTGTGTTGCAGGCCGAAGAAGCGCAGACACTGAAAACCGCCGAAGCGGCGCGCCGCAAGGTGATCGACGTGGATGACTTCGACAAGGATGAACTGACAGCGACCCCGGGCAAGATTAGATAATTTGCCGCAGCTGGCCCCAGCAGGTCAGTTGATCCACAAAACAGGCGCGCAGAGCTTTATACTCTCGCGCCTGTTTTTGCATTTGAGGATTACATCATGGCCGACGCCACACTCGACCACACTCTCGGTCTGCTTGCGCACCTGCGCAGTATTCTGGTCGCGCTGGGCGAGGCCGAGCAGGTTCCCGAGGAAAGCCATGCACTGTTCATGGAGCGCTTCGACGAGCTGGTCGAGCTATTGCCGCAGGACCCTATCGAAAGCCAGTACTTGGGCCAGGACATCCTGTGTCAGGTGATCCAGCGCTACCCGCAGATTGCCCACCTGGTGCCGCGCGACCTGCTGTGGTTCTTCGCAGGCGACTGCCTGCACTTCATGCCGGACGACGAAATCGCTCTCTATCAGGCACTCGAAGAGCGCCGCTACGAGGCGCAAGAGAACGACGAGCCGTTTGACTGGAACCAGGAAAAGCAATTCCTGACCATGTCGGCGCAGGGCAGCAAGCACTGACCGACACGCACGCCTCACAGCCTGGCGGGAGAGCGTTCGCTCCCGCCAGACAAACATGACACGCTGAAGAGAAGAGCCTTCGTGGGAGCGAGCTTGCTCGCGAAGGGGCTGGCGCTGCTGCCTGGCATTGAGACGTCTCTCACAGCGCTCGTGTCAGTCAATCCTTGCCAGCAGCTCCCGCGCCAGGTCTTTGTGCTCTTCGTCCGACTCGGCAATGACCTGCAGCAACATTGCCCTGGCAGATTCGATCTCGCCTTCGTCAATCAACACCTGAGCCTGATTGATCGGACTCAACGATGGCTCTTCAAGATCCAGCAAATCAAAGTCCGAATCGTCGCTCATGAAGCTGTCGAGGAAATCGTCGCTCAGGTCCTCGCCACCCGATGGCGGGACCACCTCGACCGGATCAATCTCATCGGTCTCGGAGAAGTCACTGAGGAACTGCTCATCGGACAGTTCGAATACCTCCGGCAGTTGATTCAGGTCAGAAGAAAACCCCGGATCAACTTCAGGCTGCACCACAGGCTTGGTCCGGACAGGCGGTGCGTCGAACGGGTCGACCAGATCCCACTCGGCGTCCATCGAAAGCTCGTCCAGGTTCAGCTGGAACTCGTCCGAAGGCTCTGGGTTGAGCGCTGCTGCAGTGGTCTCGTCCAGTTGCTCGATCTGCTGTTCAGCAGGCGCAGGCATGGCAGGCTGGCCTGACACGGCGTCGCTCTTGCCCAGCGAAAGCGCGGAAGCTGCGACCACAGCTGATACAGCGGCAGACCCGGCTACCGTTTCATGACTCTTTAAATGAGGATATCGGTCGCGAATCACCTCAATGGTCTGCGGCGATACGCCGTGCTCCAGTGCCGACGCTTCTTCACGTGCGAAACCTTCGCTATCGTTCTGTTCAGCCAGCAACTCAAGGAGCCTGACGCGAATGTCCTCTCGCTCGGGCTGCTTTTGCGATGCGCTGCGCAAGATACCAATGGCCTCACTGAATCGCCCGTAAGCGATATAGATGCTGACACCGTCCAGCGCATCAGGGGTCGTACCGGCCATTCGCTGCGCCGACGCTGCTTTGATCGGAGCAGGCGTGGCCGCTGGCTGCGGCGCAACCGTCGGCACTTCGTACACGGGAAGAATGGTGCTCTGCGCTGGCTTGATCAGGGGGTCGTCCGGCGCAGCAGCAGGTGCTACAGACTGGTCACGTTGCTGACGTCGTCTGGTGTAGGCAAACGCAAGGAGCAACAAGACGACAAGCAGTGCAGCCAGCAGGACCGGCACGCTGACAAAAGGCTCGTCAGCCGTTGCGGCAGCCGGTTGCGAAGCGACCGGCACCGGCGTCGCTACAGGCGTGGATGCGGGCGCAGGTGCGGTCGCAACAGGCTGCGGTTTCGACTGCGACTGGAGCAGGTCCGCGCGCAGGGCTGCAATCTGCTTGTCTTTGCCAATGATCTGCTCTTGAAGCGCCTGAGCCTGGTTCTTGAGGTCCTCGACAGATTGCGCCAATTGCTGGGTCTGAAGTGTCGCAGCACTCACTTGCTCGGCGGACTTTGCAAGCTCGGCAGACCCGGGAACTGGCGCAGCAGAACTGGCAGCAGGCGCAGCGGAACCGGGCAATACGGCCGAATCAGGTAGCAGCAAATCCTGACCAATGCTGAGCCCGGAACTGGCGCCCTTGCTGAAAACTTGAGGGTTGAGCAGGCGGATACCGTCAGCCAACTGACTGGCCGATACCTTGCTGCCAGGCCCTTGCAACCGACTGGCAATGCCGTTGAGGGTGTCGCCGCTGGCCACGGTGTAACGCTTGCCCTGCACAGCAGGAGGTGGCGCGACGGGCATGCGTGATTCAGGCGTAGCGGCAGAGGCCGAGCGCTGAGGGTTGCGGCTGCGGGTCGCGGCCAGTCCTTCAGGTGAAGTGGCAGGGTCGAGCAGCACGGTGTATTCGTGCAGCAGATCGCCGTTCGGCCGGGCCAGTTGCACCAGGAAACTCAGGTAGGGTTCAGTCACCGGCTTGTTTGAAACCACCCGGATCACGCCACGTCCACCACGCAGGACCGGGGTAAAACGCAGGTCGTTGAGGAAGAAGCCCCTCTCGACGCCCGCCTTGGCGAACGCCTCGGGAGAAGCCAGCCTGGCCACGATGTCCTCAGGGCTCAGGCCATCGGTTTCAAGCAGCTGGATCTCGGCATTCAATGGCTGGTTGAGCGCTGAATGCAGGGTGATTTCTCCCAGCCCCAACGCCGACGCCAACGATGAATAAAGCAGTGTCGAAGCCACGACAGACGCTGCCATGAAGCGTGCGCATAAACGAGGCCCTACGACGTTGCGGCGTGTGTCGCCGGTACACCCGATACCTGCCAGAGAACTCTTCAGCATGCTAACCCTTATGGAAACCACAGCAGGCTTCTCACCTATCCCGATGAACTTGATTATTCCTTGCAAGAGTATGGAGTAGAACCCGCAGGCTCGTCTCAGGATCTTTCGAGATTGGCCAGAATTAGCGAGTGCACACGCATGCTCACGCGCAGGTCCTCTTCGTTCACGCCCTCGAAGAGTTCGATGCGCAAAACGTTGGCAATGGTTTCGATTTGCTCGATCAGCGGCAAGGCGGTGTCACAGAGCAGGATTTTCTTCGCTCGACGGTCTTCGACGACAGCCTGACGCTGAACCAGCCCCTGACCTTCAAGGCTGTCGAGCAGCCTGGCAAGGGTCGGCCCTTCCACACCGACGCTTTGCGCCAGCTCGCGTTGGGTGGGCGGTTCTTCGAAACGGGCAAGGTGCAATAACACCAACCATCGGGCCTGGGACAATCCCAGGTCGGCAAGACGACGGTCCAGCTCGGCTCGCCAGCCTCGGGAAATATGCGCAAGTTGCATCCCGAAGCGATGTTCATCAGTCATTGGCATAAAGAACTCGTGATCAAAACTAACTATTAGCGAGCTAAGCATGCTCCTTGCAAACAGGCAAGCGCCCGACCGTGGCGTCTCGTCGCAGGCCCTTATACCTCAAATTCGGACTGCAGGGCTGCCCGTACGCAGTACAACACACCTTCAGGCACGCGGCCGACGAACTGCTCGGCGACCGCCGAGACGGGTGGCAATTCACCCTCTCCGTCCAGAAACGCATCCTGAATCTCGCCCAGCAGGTCTTCCGGAAGATCGAGCGCCTGCTCGATGGACAGCTGCTGTTTGCCGATGGCTTCGGCAAGCAAGGTGTAAACATTCTTCTCCGAACACTGCAACTGACCGGCGATCTGCGTCGGCGTCATGCCAGCGTGCGCCAGGCTGATCAGTTCGTGACGGATGTCGGCCACCACGCGGGGCGCTTCGGCCTTGCCGCTGAGCACCTCCAGAAAGGCCTCGCCATAACGCTCCAGCTTGCGCGCGCCCACACCGCCAACCCTGGCCATTTCCGCCATCGACCCCGGTTTGCTGCGCAGCATTTCCAGCAAGGTCGAATCCGGGAAAATAACGTACGGCGGTACGGCGTGCTCTTCCGCCAGCTTGCGGCGCAGTGCGCGCAGGGCTTCCCACTGCTCGCGCTCCTCGCCACGCACCAGTTGGCTGGCAGGGCTGCCGGAATGACTCTTGGCGGTGGTCTGCGGCTTGAGATCGCGGCGCAACTCAAGCGTCACCTCACCGCGCAACAGTGGCCGGCAGGTATCGCTCAAACGCAGACCGCCGTAGCCTTCAAGGTCGATATCCGCCAGACCGCGCGCGACCAGTTGCCGGAACAATGAGCGCCATTCACTTTCAGAGCGCGCCTTGCCAACCCCGAACACCGACAGATGTTGATGACCGAAGCTTTCGACCTTGTCGTTGGATTTGCCAAGCAGGACGTCAACCAGATGCCCGACGCCGTAACGCTGACCCGTGCGATAAATGGCTGACAATGCCTGGCGGGCAGGCTCGGTGGCGTCCCAGGTCTGCACGCCATCGACGCAGTTGTCGCAATGGCCGCACGGATTGGGCATGTCTTCGTCGAAATAGGCCAGCAGCGTCTGGCGACGGCAGCGGGTTTCTTCGCACAACGCCAGCATGGCGTCGAGCTTGTGATGTTCCAGTCGCTTGTGCCGCTCATCGCCTTCGGAGTTCTGCAGCATCTGCTTGAGCATCAGCACGTCCTGCAGGCCGTAGGCCATCCAGGCATCGGCAGGCAGACCATCGCGCCCTGCCCGGCCGGTTTCCTGATAGTAGGCTTCCAGCGACTTGGGCAGGTCCATGTGCGCGACGAAACGCACGTTGGGTTTGTCGATACCCATGCCGAACGCAATGGTCGCGACCATGATCAAGCCTTCCTCATTAAGGAAGCGTTTCTGGTTGGCCGCACGCGTTTCCGAAGGCAGGCCTGCGTGGTACGGCAACGCCGGGTAGCCGTTTTCACTAAGGAAAACCGCCACTTCGTCGACCTTTTTGCGCGACAGGCAGTAGACAATGCCGGCATCGCTGCGACGCTCGGACAGGAACGCCAGCAACTGCTTGCGTGGCGATTCCTTGGGCACGATGCGATAAAAGATGTTGGGCCGGTCGAAGCTGGACAGGAACCGCTCGGCATTCTGCAGGTGCAGGCGCGTGACGATTTCTTCCCGGGTCCGCTTGTCGGCGGTGGCGGTCAGCGCGATGCGCGGCACGCTCGGGAACAACTCGGCCAATTGCCCCAGTTGCAGGTATTCAGGCCGGAAATCATGGCCCCACTGGGAAACGCAGTGCGCTTCGTCGATGGCGAACAGCGCGATATCGAGGTTCTGTAAAAAGGACAGCATGCGTGGCTGGACGAGACGCTCCGGGGCCAGATACAGCATTTTGACTTCGCCCTGACGAATCCGGTTGGCCAGGTCGCGCTGCTGCTCGGCGCTGAGCGTGGAGTTGAGCGCGGCCGCAGAAACGCCCAGTTCATCAAGGGTCGCCACCTGGTCGTCCATCAAGGCGATCAGCGGCGAAACCACGACGCACAGACCGTCGCGCAACAGGCCGGGTACTTGAAAACACAGGGACTTGCCGCCGCCAGTGGGCATCAGCACCAGTGCATCGCCGCCGTTGGCTACACGTTCGATAATGGCACCCTGGCGACCACGGAAGCTGTCGTAGCCGAAGATGTCTTTAAGTACGCGTTGTGCCTGTTCGAGCATAAAAACCCCAGATTGTCCTGCTGCACTGCAAAACGGGGGAGTATACCCGAGCACTCACAGGCAAAGGATGACTGGGACATGAGTGGTCGAAATTAACTGCATTGGGCCTTCGCGCTGGCGCCACAGGCGCTCAGGGCCTAGAATTCAGCATCGTTTATTTTCAAGGTAGTGCGTCCATGTCCTTCGCTGAGCAACTAACCCGCCTGCAAGTCTTCCTCGATGCAGATGAACTGCACGAAGAAGCACTGGACTACGTGGCCGCTCATGGCTACCTGACCGCCCTGTCGATCTGTTCCGAACAAGTGCCGGAGCGTGAGTGGATCGACGCCCTGTTCTCCGAGCCGCCGCACTACGCGAGCGACGCACAGCGTGTTGAAATCGAAGCCACGCTGGTTGCGCTGCAGGCGCATATCTCCCGCCAACTGGCGTCGGACGAAGAGTTCGAACTGCCTTGCGATCTGGATCTGGGCGATGACCCGGACGATTCGGACCTGCGTGGCTGGTGCATCGGTTTCATGGAAGGCGTGTTCCTGCGTGAAAACGCCTGGTTCGAAAGCGCCGAGGAAGAAGTCAGCGAAATGCTGCTGCCGATCATGGTCGGTTCAGGCCTGTTCGACGAGCAACCGGAGTTCTCCGACATCGCTCAGGACGCCAACCTGATGGACGACATGATCGTGCAGATCCCGGAAGCCCTGACCGCCCTGTACCTGCTGTGCCAGGCCCCGGACGAAAAGCCGGCGATCCTCAAGCCCCGCCATCACTGAGTCCGCGCCTATGGCGCAGGCGTCATCGCGCACCAGCCGTCATCGGTCGGTGCGCTATCTTTTGCTGGCCGTTGGCTGGCTGAGCGTGGCACTGGGCGTCATCGGAATTGTGCTGCCGGTATTGCCCACCACGCCCTTTCTGCTGTTGGCTGCCGCGTGTTTCGCTCGCAGCTCCCCTCGTTTCTACAACTGGCTGGTCAACCACAAACGGCTCGGTCCGTGGATCCGGGATTACCTGGAAGGTCGCGGCATTCCCTTGAAGGGCAAGGTCTACGCGATTGGCACCATGTGGGCCAGCATCGGCCTGTCCTGCTATCTGGTTCCCCTGCCCTGGGCACGTGGCTTCATGCTGCTCAGTGCGGTGCTGGTGACGGTTTACATTCTCAGGCAGAAGACGTTGCGTCGGGGTTGAGAGGTGGGGGCGTGGTAAACCTCGACACCTCCACCGACTGAGCGCACTTTCGTGAGCAGAAACACAGCGTAACTGACTGAATACCGCCGTTCGCACTCGCGGGTTTGCCGCGATACAGCGCTGTGCCTGGACCGGGCCGCTACACCACATCCGCCTTCAATGAATGATCCCCCAACATGCCGTTGATGATGGTTGCGGTGTCTGGGCCGCCAGCTATCCAGCCACCGGCACCAGGCACGACGCCGAACTGCGCGGCCAGATCGACCCCGGCCAGCGCTATGCTCTGGCTCGGATGCCCGGCATCCAGGCCGACTTCAATGGTCGAGACCGGCTGCGTGCCGACGCCGTTAACACGCACGTGCAGAAAATCTTCCAGTGCCTCGGCACGAGCCCCCATGCCCTGCAAGAGTTGCGACAGGTCCAGGGTATCGACGCCGACGCTGAAGTCCGTCACACGGTCATGCCCCGTGTCGCCCGCCAGCCACATGAACCTGTCCTGCCCTTCGCCGCCCGTCAGCACGTCATCACCCGGCCCACCGATCAACACATCGTTGCCGTTGCCGCCGACCAGACGATCATTGCCATTCGCCGCCAGCAACACATCGTCGCCCTGCGTCCCGATCAATGAGGGGCCGTGCTGATAATCGATGCTGACCGCCGCCGAGTCGTGCCCCCCATGCGCGTCTTCAACGGTGTAACTGCCCTGGTAACCTGGGGTGGTATTGGTCTGACGATAATCGATGCTCAGACCCAACTGATAATCCAGCCCTTCGTTGGCGACGCCCGGATCAGGCTGATGAATCAGAATCAGGCGATAGACGCTGTCTTCGCTGGCAGTGAACGATCCATCCGCCGCCAGACTGTGGAATTCGCCATCGTCCATCTGCCACGCCAGCCCGACCTGATCGGAGAGCTGCCGGGTATCGACCGTCAATACCTCGCCCGCCTTCAGCTCAACGCTGTACAGGTCCTGATGATTGAAGGTGTCACCTTGCCAGGCACCGAGATAACCACCGAGCAGTACGGTTGCGGTCGCCGCTTGGGTGATATGAAAGTCGGAACGCTGCAGGTCCTTGACCCGATTTTCCGGCACATCTGTCTGCCCGCCGAACTGAATCGTGTTCAGTTGCGAAGCGGAAAAGTCCGCGCCTGCGTCACGCCAGCCCGTGTGAAAAACCGTCGGACTCGCACTCAAGGGCTCCCCGCCTGGGGATCGGTCATTAGCCAGCAACGCTGCGGCAGGCACCTCGATGCTCGGCGCCAGAATGCTGGTGATGATGTGATCGGCGAACGCTTCGGGGGCAGGCATGGGCACCGTTGGCTGCACATTGATAGAGAGCGTTGCCGCCGACAGGTCACCATCATGATCACTGAGCAGGTAGCCAATGGATTCTGTCGCTGGCGTTTGGGCACTGCCTGGCGTGTAACTGAACGCGCCACTCTCCATGTTCACCACGAGGGTGCCACCCGCCTGGGTCGTCACCGTCAGGGTACGAGCGGCGCTGTCAAAGTGTGCCTGTCCCGGGCCGCCACTGACACTTCCCTGCCCACTGCGATCATAGGTGTAGGCCTGCCCGTCGACCATCAATCCCCTGACGAAGCCACCGTCGGCACCGAACGTGCCGCCCCTCAGCAGACTGCCTTCGGTGCTGCCTTGAACCGTACCGCTGAGCACTGCGCTCAATTCACGCGGTTCCAGAACGATCACCGCGCGAGTGTCGGTGCCGGTTTGCCCATCATGAGCGATGGGGTCCAGGTAGGTCTGGTCGACCTCGCGTCCCAGGCCGATGGCGAAGGACTTGATGCCATGGCTGTCGAGAAAGGCCGTCCACGCCGCTTGTTCGGCCACATCGATACCGTCGCCCTGACTTGGATCAGGCTGTGCGTTGGGGTCGGAATGTTCGGGCGACAGCGTGGGATTACCGTCGGACAGAAAGTACACCAGATTCTGCGCACCGCTCAGGCTGCCCGTGCCCACAAACGCACTCTGCGCACCCGCCAGCGCCGCATCGTAGTCAGTGCCATTACCCGCCTCCAGCGAATCGACCATCGCTCGGGCGGTCGCCACATCGACCCACACAGGGCTGAGAACGTCGGCCTGACTGTTGAAGGTCACGACCTGCACCCGCACATCGCCCATGGCTGCGTACTGATCGAGCAGTTGATTGATCGCCTGTTTGGCCAGGTCCAGACGCGACAGACCATCGACCCCTGACGCACCGTTCATGCTTTCTGAGTTGTCGATGACCAGCAGCAGGTTGGAGTCGAGCGGCGCAGGCGTGATCGTCAGTTCAATATCCGACGCCTGCGGCTGGTCGTCCACAATGCTGATCGCCAGTTGCCCGGTTCCGATATCGCCATCGCTATCGACCGCCACCACCTCGATCGGCTCGTCCAGTGCGTTGGCGCCCTCGCCGTCCGGGTGAGCCAGTGGATTGAGCAGGGTGTAGCTGTAAGTGACCTGACCACTGACCGGGTCGTAGCCGGTGATGCTCAGGCTGTTACCCAACGCCGTCGACACTGGCTGCGAAAAATCCATCACCACGCCGCCCCTGACGATTTCGATACCGCCCACCACCAGGCTCTGCAGACCATCAGCGGCCGTGACGATGAAGCTCCCATTCTGGGTCAAGGCAGCCGGATCGGGGTCGGAACCGCCACACAGGTTGGCCTCATTGAGCGTCAGTTGGCTATCTGACACGCCGACGCAGTAATCCACGGGAGGCTCAACAGGCGGTTCGACAGGCGGCTCAATCGGCGGCTGCACAGGCGGCTCGGTGACAGGCGGCTCCGTGATCGGCGGTTCGATCACCACAGGCTCAGTGGCAGGCGGCTCAACGATGGGCCGCTCAGGTATCGGCGGGGTCACCTGCTCAGGCGGTGTGCCCCCAAAGTCTCTACCGCGCGCGAAGTCGTCGGGGCCTTCAGGAAAGATCGGCGTCATGACCAACCCTTCAGTCGCAAAGCCGATCACCGGCAGGACCTCGCCCCCCGTCTCGCTGAGCATGACAACGGTGTGTCCGCCACCGCCCGCATCACTGGCAGGCTCGCTCACAGACTCGGGGTCGTTAACAGTCGCCACGCCGAGCGCGGGGGTCAGCGGATCGAGGGTTTCCACATGGGGGGCCTGACCGTCGAGCAATGAACCCTCGAGCAGCACACGGGTGTCACGCCCCAAGGTCAGTTCGCGGCCGCTCTCGAGCCTGATGGCGATGCCGCCTTCAGGTCCGGCCTGCACCTGTTCGCCGACAAACACCCGGTCTCCCACGCCGAGAATCCTTTTTGAACCGTCGTCCGCCACGGCGAACACATCGCTCGCTACCCTCAACACTGTCCCGATAACGCTCGCCATAAGCTTCTCCACTGTCGTGATGATCAGCGCTGTCACTGCCCGGCAACACGTTCGACTGCTGTACGCGTGTAACACCTCGGTGCTGAAAAATAATGTTCGCCAAAATATCGACACTTCATGCGTTCGTAAGGTCATGGGCCGGTTAACGGAGGTTCACAGCATTGACAATATTTCGTCAAAGCGTCCGAAACGACTGACCAACGCCCATAAACACTTGAAATAACTGATACAGGGCGAGCAACCATCGCTCGAAACGGAAAAATAACAAAAGTATTTTTTGGCATAAGACTTATGAAAAAAGCGTCTGAGGTTTTCTCAAAGTTGTTCTTAGCTGTGTTGTTACACGCCTGATACGGCCGACATCACACAACGCGTCATTTTTATGGCGACTTAGAACCACTTCAGGGAGAAGTGCCCCATGCGCGATTTAACCCCGCTTTACAGTGCTGTTGTCCTGGCGGTGGCCTGTGCGCAAGCGCAAGCCATCTCATTGACCGAAGCTATTCAAAGCACCCTCGACACTCACCCCGAAGTGCAGGCGGGCAAACATGAACGCTTGTCAGCCGACGAGGAGCTGAAGGTGGCCAAAGGCGGTTATCTGCCAGTGGTCGACGCCATCGCTGCCTATGGCAGACAGAAGAGCGACAGCCCTGGCACCCGCGCACTTTACGGGCATAACGCCGACGCACTGACTTACACCCAGTCGGAACTTCGCCTGCGTCAACTGCTGTTCGATGGTTTCAACACACCCAATGAAGTCGGACGCACTCAGGCAGTGGTCAACTCGCGGGCGTATTACGTGCAAGGCACTTCGCAAAGCCTGGCCCTGCGCGCTGTCGAGGTGTACTTGGAAGTGCTCAAACGCCGCGAACTGTTGACGCTGGCGCGAAACAACCTGCAAGCGCACCTGCGCATCAACGACCAGATCAGCCTGCGCAGCGAGCGCGGCGTCAGCAGCCTCGCCGACCGCGATCAGTCATTGGCACGCCGGGCGCTGGCGCAGAACAACTTTTACACCGCCCAGGTCGACCTGGCGGACGCCGAAACCAGCTTCCAAAGTGCTGTGGGACAATTACCGGACGAACTGGAAACACCCCCGTCGATCAAGGGCGAAGTGCCGCTGAGCCTGAGCGAGGCCCAGCAGAGCATGCTGCTCAACAACCCTTATTTGAAGTCGGCGCAGGCTGATGTGCAGGCGGCCGAAAAGCAGTACGAAATCGCCAAAGCACCGTTCTACCCGCGCTTCGACGCCGAGCTGGCGGTCGGGGCCAACGATAACCTGCAAGGCGAACGCGGCCACGACAACCAATGGCGCGCCGCCATGGTGATGAATTACAACCTGTTCAACGGCAACCGCGATACGGCGCGCATGCGTTCCAACGCACACAAGGCCGGCCAGGCGCTGGACATTCGCAACAATGCCCTGCGCATGCTCAACGAAAACATGTCACTGGCCTGGAATGCCATGAGCAACGCCCGCCAACAGACACCGATTGCCCATGACTACGTTCAATCGACCACGCGCGTACGCACCGCCTACCAGGACCAGTTCGGCCTGGGCCAGCGCAGCCTGCTTGACCTGCTGGACAGCGAGAACGAGCTGTACAACGCCAGCCGCCGCTACACCGAGGTGCGCTACACCGAAGAACTGGCCATGTACCGGGTGCTGGCCAGCGAAGGCGAGCTGCTGCGTAAACAGCGGGTCGTGCTGCCTGCCGAAGCGATAGCGCTGACCGAGGTGCAGAGCGATGCCCGCCTGCCCGAACTCAAATAATCCACGGCAGGGAGCACGCTATTGAACAGTCTGCATAGGCCTGACGCCGTCACTCATGAGGCATCGCTCAACGATGTCGACGACCCACTGCTCGACGGTTTGATAATGCTTTGTCAGCTGCACGGCAGCACCCACAGCCGCAGCAGCCTGAGTGCCGGTCTGCCGCTGCACAACCAGCGGCTGGAACCCGCACTGGTGCCGCGAGCGGCCGCCCGGGCGGGTTTGCAGGCGCGCTGGCTGCGGCGCAGCCTGAGCCATATCGACTCATTGAACCTGCCCGTGCTGCTGTTGCTGAACGACCAGCGCTGCGCCGTGCTGGTGCGTCGGGATGAAGCCGGGCGATTGCTGATCCTGCCTTCGGAAAACCAGGGCGGCGAACAGTGGATCGAGCCCGACCAGTTGGCGCAGCGCTACACCGGCCAGGCGCTGTTCGCCAGCCCGCGCCATGAACTTGAACAGCTGCGCTCGCCATTGCTGCCGCGAGTGACGTCCTGGTTTCGTGACACCGTAAAGCTTTCCCGCAGGCTGTACGGCGACGCGATTCTCGCCAGCCTGCTGATCAACGTGCTCGGCCTGATGGTGCCGCTGTTTGTGATGCAAACCTACGACCGTGTGGTGCCCAATCAAGCCACGGCAACCTTGTGGGTGCTGGCCATCGGCCTATTGATCGGTACGCTATTCGAGATGGGCCTGCGCCTGATTCGCGCCCGGCTGCTGGATCAGGCGGGCAGCAAAACCGACCTGATTCTGTCCGCGACGCTGTTCGAGCGCATCCTCGGCATGAACCTCAAGGCACGTCCGGCAACCATCGGCGGCTTCGCCCAAAGCATTCATGACTTTCAGGGACTGCGCGAGTTTCTGACCGCCGTGACCCTGACCAGCCTGATCGACCTGCCCTTCGCAGTGCTGATGCTGGCAGTCATTGGCTTGCTGGGCGGCTGGCTGGTGTTGATTCCGCTGTTGGCTTTTCCGCTGACCGTCGCCTTTGCCTGGGCGATCCAGGCGCGGCTGCGTGACACCGTGCAGGCCAGCCTGAGCCTGGGTGCCACCCGGCAGGCCCTGCTGATCGAAACCCTCGGCGGGCTGGAAACGCTCAAGGCTTGCAACGCTCAGGGCGAACGCCAGCATCAGTGGGAAAGCACCCACGCCGCCCTGACGCGCCTGGACAGCCACGCCCGACACCTTGCGGCGCTGGCCAGCAACGGCACGCTGTTCGTGCAGCAGTTCTGTGGCATGGCCACGCTGGTGGCCGGGGTTTACAACATTATCGGCGGGCACCTGAGCGTCGGTGCGCTGGTGGCGACGTACATGCTGGGCAGTCGAGTGCTTGCGCCACTGGGGCAAGTCGCGGGCCTGATCACCCGTTATCAACAGGCGCAGTTGACGATGAAAAGCACCGATGCGCTGATGGCACTGCCTCAGGAGCACGCTGCCTGCGCACGCCCGCTGCAAACGCCGCCCCTCAAGGGCGCTGTGAGCGCCAGCAACCTAAGGTTTGCCTACGAGCCAGCGGGCGCGGCCGCACTGAACGGCATACGCTTCAGTCTGAAACCGGGAGAACGCGTCGGCATCATTGGCCGCAGCGGGTCAGGCAAAAGCACGCTGGCGCGGTTGCTGATGGGTTTCCATACGCCGGACGAGGGCCAGGTACTGCTGGACAATCTGGACCTGCAACAGCTGGACCTCAGCGAACTGCGCCAACAGATCGGTTATGTGGCCCATGACCTGCCGCTGCTGGCAGGCAGTCTGCGTGACAATCTGACCCTGGGCGCACGTCAGGTCAGCGACACGCGAATGCTGGAAGTCGCGCGCATGACCGGTGTCGATGACCTGGCACTGCGTCATCCCCGCGGCTTCGAAAGGCCCGTGGGCGAGCGCGGTCAGTTGCTCTCTGGCGGGCAACGTCAAAGCGTACTGCTGGCCCGCGCGCTGTTGCTGGACCCGCCGATCCTGCTGCTCGACGAACCCACCAGCCACATGGACAACGCCAGCGAAGAACAGCTGCGTCAGCACCTGCATCGGCTGATCCCCGGCAAGACCCTGTTGCTAATCACCCATCGCCTGTCGATGTTGACGCTGGTCGACCGTCTGCTGGTGCTGGAGAACGGCCGGCTGGTTGCAGACGGCCCCAAGGACGCTGTCATCGACGCACTGCGCAAGGGCCAGACCGGCCCGGCACCGGTTTGAAGGAGAATTGTCCATGAGCACTCTGAGTAGCCGTCACACGGAAACCGCCTTTCTGCCCTATCGCTCCGCCGCGCTGGCCCGGCACTCGTCACGCGGCATGAGCCTGACCGTGTGGATGGCCGCCGCACTCCTGCTGAGCGCCCTGCTCTGGGCACGGTTCGCCGTGCTCGAAGAGGTCACCACCGGCGAAGGCAAGGCTATTCCATCGAGCAAGGTGCAGGTCATTCAGAACCTGGAAGGCGGGATCGTAAATGAGATTTTCGTGCGTGAAGGCCAGGTGGTGAACAAGGGCGATACGTTGCTGCGTATGGATGACACCCGTTTCATGTCCAGCCGCGGTGAAAGCGAAGTGGACCGCCTGACCCTGACTGCGCAAGTGGAGCGGCTGGCCGCCGAGGCCGAAGGTCGTGCCCTGACACTGCCTGCCGAGGTGAACTCCAGCGCGCCACAAGTGGCCGCCGACGAGCAGGCACTGTATCAATCCCGCCAACGGCGACTGGCCAGCGAACAACGCACACTCAATGAGCAACTGCGCCAGAAGACTCAGGAGCTGGCCGAGGCTCGCGCCAGGCAAGAGCAGTTTCGCAACGGCCTGGGGCTGGTTCAGCAAGAGCTGGACATGTCAGCGCCTCTGGTCAGCTCAGGTGCCGTATCGCCCGTGGAAATCCTGCGCCTCAAGCGTAGCGCTGTGGAGATTCGGGGCTCGATGAACGCCAATACACTGGCCATTCCGAGGGCCGAGGCGGCGATCAGTGAAATCAGGAGCCGGGTGCAGGAATCAGAACTGGCGTTTCGCGCTGACGCCGCCCGCGAGCTCAACGAAAAGCGCAACGACCTGGCCAGAATCAGCGCCAGCCGCATCGCCATTGATGACCGCATGAGCCGCACGACCGTGACCTCACCGGTGCGCGGCATCATCAAGACACTCAAGGTCAACACCATCGGCGGCGTGGTCCAGCCCGGCAGCGATCTGCTGGAAATCGTGCCGCTGGAAGACAACCTGCTGATCGAAGCCAAAGTGCGCCCTCAGGACGTGGCCTTCCTGCACCCAGGCCAGAAGGCCATGGTCAAGTTCAGCGCCTACGACTACACACTTTACGGCGGCCTGCCGGCGCGGCTGGAGCTGATCGGTGCCGACACCATCACCGACGACAAGGACAATAGTTTCTACCTGATCCAGGTACGCACCGACAGCAACCACCTGGGCAGCACCAGCAAGCCCCTGCTGATCATCCCCGGCATGATCGCCACCGTGGACATCATCACGGGCGAGAAAAGCGTGATGGATTACCTGCTCAAGCCCGTGCTCAAGGCCAGGGCCGAGGCGCTGCGCGAGCGGTGAACACTTGCGCGTCATGGACTTGGCGTTCGCCGGGCAGACCCGTCATGATCCAGGTTCCCGCCATTGAATCGAAGCCCTGTCATGCCTGCCGAAGACTCCCGTAGCGCCTGGTCGATCTTCCTTGTGTTCCTGCGTCTTGGCCTGACCAGCTTCGGTGGTCCGGTCGCGCATCTGGCTTATTTTCGCGAGGAGTTCGTGACTCGACGGGC
This sequence comes from Pseudomonas triticifolii, assembly GCF_014358015.1. Classification (GTDB taxonomy): domain Bacteria; phylum Pseudomonadota; class Gammaproteobacteria; order Pseudomonadales; family Pseudomonadaceae; genus Aquipseudomonas; species Aquipseudomonas triticifolii. The sequence continues at coordinate 62,898 of NZ_JACONV010000022.1, forward strand.
GTGGCTGAATGATCGCAGCTACGCCAGTCTGGTTGCGTTGTGTCAGTTTCTTCCGGGACCGGCGAGCAGTCAGGTGGGCATGGCGCTGGGCCTTTCGCGTGGAGGTTATCGCGGCGCGCTGGCCGCATGGTGCGGGTTTACATTGCCCTCTGCGATCATCCTCACGTTGCTGGCGCTGGGCGTGGCGAACGACCATACGCTTGTGCCTGAAGGTGTCTTGCACGGTCTGAAGATCGTGGCAGTCGCTGTTGTTGCACAGGCGGTGTATGGCATGGCCCGCCAGCATTGCACAGCAGCATCAAAAATCGTATTGGCAATCATCGCTGCCAGCGTCGTGCTGCTAATGCCATTGGCAGGTACACAGATCGCCGTCATCGTCGTTGCAGGTCTTGCGGGTACGCTATTGTTCAAGCCCGGTTTACCAAGGCATACCGATCATCTACCGACGACGATCAGCCTTGAAGCAGGCGCTGGCTGGCTGATCGCGTTCGTCTCGCTTTTGCTGGGCTTGCCACTGCTAAGCGCGCTTTTCCCAAGCCAGACCCTGGCACTGATCGAAAGCTTTTATCGCGTAGGCTCGCTGGTTTTCGGCGGCGGCCACGTCGTACTCCCTCTGCTGCAGAACGAAGTGGTACCCGCTGGATGGGTCAATCCTGAAACCTTCCTCGTCGGATACGGTGCGGCGCAGGCCGTACCAGGCCCACTGTTCACTTTTGCGGCGTATCTGGGGGCGTCGATGTCGGTGCCACCCACCGCCTGGACGGGAGCACTGATCGCCCTGCTGGCGATTTTTGCGCCCTCTTTTCTGCTGGTGGCAGGTGCATTGCCGTTCTGGAACCGGCTTCAACATAACCGGCGTATCCAGGCGGCCTGTCTCGGGATCAATGCTGCCGTGGTCGGGATATTGCTGGCAGCCCTGTATCGCCCGGTCTGGACCAGCGCCATTGAAGGGCCGCAGGACATCGCTCTGGCCTTGCTGGCGCTGGCCGCGTTGCTCTGCAAGGTAGCCCCATGGCGCGTCGTGATACTCAGCGCCATGGCGGGTGGATTACTGGGATGAGCCCTACTGGGGTGAGCCCAGACGCACGCTACGTATCGTGAAGCCGTCGCTCAACTGCCGGACTTACTTCTTCTTGTCCTTGGCAAACGCAGCTTCCAGCGCTTCATTGAGGGTGCGCAGCACCTTGACCCTTGCCCAGCGCTTATCGTTAGCCTCGACCAGGGTCCAGGGCGCAATCTCAGTGCTGGTACGGTCCACCATTTCGCCCACGGCCTCGCGGTATTGCGGCCACTTATTGCGGTTGCGCCAGTCATCTTCGGTGATCTTGTAGCGCTTGAACGGGATCTTTTCGCGCTCTTCAAAGCGCGTCAGCTGGGTCTGTTCATCAATCGCCAGCCAGAACTTCACCACCACCAGGCCAAAATCGGTGAGCTGCTCCTCGAAATCGTTGATCTCGGAATACGCGCGCATCCAGTCAGACTGGCTGCATAGCCCCTCGACACGCTCAACCAGGACACGCCCGTACCAGGAACGATCGAAGATGGTGAACTTGCCGCGTGCCGGTATCTGCCGCCAGAAGCGCCACAGATAGGGCTGCGCGCGTTCGTCCTGAGTAGGCGCGGCAATCGGTACGATGGCGTACTGCCGCGGATCCAGCGCAGCCGCGACACGACGAATCGCCCCGCCCTTGCCCGCCGCATCGTTGCCTTCGAACACAGCCACCAGCGCATGCCGCTTCATACGTTTGTCGCGCAGGTTGCCAGACAGGCGCGCCTGCTCGGTAATCAGCGCTTCCTTGTAGTCGTCCTTTTCAAGACTCACGCTCAGGTCGAGGCTGTCCAGCAAGGTCAGCTCTCCATCATGACTGGCCACGGGGCCTGAACTTTGCGGCTTGGGCTCAGGTTCGACCTTGTTCAGCGCCGCCTGCATGCCTTCGAGCAACAAACGCCCGACGGTCAGGCTGCGGTAGTTGGCGTCCACCCCTTCGATCACATGCCACGGCGCGTATTCACGACTGGTGCGGCGCAATACACGCTCCCCGAACCGCACGAACTTGTCGTAGGTCCGGGACTGCTGCCAGTCCAGCGGGCTGATACGCCAGCTGTGCAGCGGGTCATCTTTCAGGGTCTTGAGGCGCAATTTCATCTGTCTCTTGGACAGGTGAAACCAGAACTTGAAGATCACCGCACCTTCATCGCAGAGCATCTTTTCCAGGCGCTCCGCGCCACTGATGGCCTGGTCGAGCACCGCATCCTTGAAGCGGCCATGCACACGGCCCTGCAGCATCTGGCTGTACCAGTTGCCGAAGAAAATCCCGATGCGCCCTTTGGCGGGCAGTTGTCGCCAGTAGCGCCACACTGGCGGATGAGCCAGCTCTTCGTCGGTCTGCTGGTCAAACGTGCGCACTTCGATGTAACGCGGATCCATCCACTCGTTGAGCAGCTTGACCGTCTCGCCCTTGCCCGCGCCTTCGATGCCGTTGATCAGCACAATGACCTGTCGTCCGGCCTGTTCATGCAGATCGTACTGGGCGTCGAGCAACGCCTCGCGCAAGGCTGGCACGGCAGCTTCGTAGGTTTCGTCGTCGATGGCATGACCGATTTCAGCAGATTCAAACATGCACGGCTCCCTTCAAGATGTGGCCGGGGGATGATGGCCAGATGCAATAGAGACCACTGAATGCCCTCATGGGTCAATCGGTGCAACAGCAATACCGCTTTTATCCGCGCAGACGGCTAAAATGCCGCCATTGCCCACGCTGAGCCAAACATGACCATAACCCGCCACGCCCAGATCGACTGGGACGAACACGGCAACCCGCATTCGCGAACGTTTTCCGATGTGTATTTCTCCACCGAATCTGGCCTTGAAGAGACGCGCCATGTGTTTCTGGTGCAGAACGACCTGCGTCGTCGCTTTACCGAGTTGCCCGAAGACGGGCGGCTGATCATCGGCGAAACCGGTTTTGGCACCGGGCTCAACTTTCTCTGCGCCTGGCAGCTGTTCGCTGAATGCGCCTGCCCGGGTGCAAGGCTGCATTTCGTCAGCGTCGAGAAATACCCGCTCGATCGTGCTGACCTGCAACGTGCACTGGCCTTGTGGCCGGAGCTGGCGGCCTTCGCCAATCCGCTGCTCGATCAATACGTGGCCGTGCACGAAGGCTTTCAACGACTGGTGTTCGATCAGGGCCGGATCACCCTGACCCTGCTGATCGGCGATGCGTTGCAGATGCTGCCGCAACTGGACGGGCAGATCGATGCGTGGTTTCTGGATGGTTTTGCGCCGGCCAAAAACCCCGAGATGTGGACGCCTGAACTGTTCGCCGAACTGGCACGACTGTCGACGACCCACACCACCATCGGCACCTTTACCAGCACCGGCTGGGTGCGTCGTGCGCTGAATGCAGCAGGTTTCAAAATGAAGCGGGTGCCGGGCATCGGCCATAAGTGGGAAGTCTTGCGCGGCGCATTCATCGCCTGGCCTGCAGACGCCGCGCCTGTGCCTGCCGCCAAACCCTGGTTTGCCCGTCCGCCGGTTGTGCAAGGCGAGCGCAAGGCACTGGTGATTGGTGCCGGCCTGGCCGGTTGCGCCACGGCCGAGAGCCTGGCGAATCGGGGCTGGCAGGTCAGCCTGCTGGAACGCCATGCGGCACTGGCGCAGGAAGCGTCGGGTAACCCGCAAGGCGTGCTGTATTTGAAGCTGTCGGCCCACGGCACGGCGCTGTCACAACTGATTCTCAGCGGCTTCGGCCACACCCGACGCCTGCTCGAACGTTTGCAGCGCGGCGTGGACTGGGACGCCTGCGGCGTACTGCAGCTGACCTTTGACGACAAGGAAGCCAAGCGTCAGGCGCAACTGGCCGCTGCCTTTCCTGAATCGCTGCTGCAGTTGCTGGACCAGCCTGCCGCCGAAGCGCGCAGTGGCATCGCACTGGCCAGCGGCGGGTTGTTTTATCCGCAGGGCGGCTGGGTTCATCCGCCTGCGTTGTGTGAATTGCAGGCCACGCATCCGAACATTCAGCTGTTTGCCCATCATGAAGCCCTGACGTTGCGTAAGGTCGACGGCCAATGGCAGGCGTGGGATGAGCAGCGATTGATCGACAGTGCACCGGTCGTGGTGCTGGCCGGTGCGGCTGACATCAAACAGTTCGAACAGAGCGCCGACCTGCCGCTCAAGCGTATTCGCGGACAGATCACCCGCTTGCCCGAGACCTTGGCCAGCGCAGCCCTGAGCACGGTCGTTTGCGCGGAAGGTTATGTCGCGCCTGCCCGGCTGGGTGAGCATACGCTGGGGGCCAGCTTCGACTTCAACAGCGTCGATCTCACGCCCAACGTGGCCGATCACTTGGGTAATGTGCAAATGCTGGAAGAGATTTCCCACGATCTGGTGCAGCGTCTGCAACTGACAGACGTGCCACCCGAACAACTGGACGGGCGCGCCGCGTTTCGCTGCACCAGCCCGGATTACCTGCCCATCGTCGGTCCGCTTGCGGACCGGGAAGCGTTTATCGAAGCGTTTGCTGCGCTGGGCAGGGATGCGCGTCAGGTGCCCGACATCGCCTGTCCCTGGCTGGAAGGCTTTTACGTCAACAGCGGCCACGGTTCACGTGGACTCATCACCTCCCCACTCTGTGCCGAGCTGCTCAGTGCCTGGCTCGACAACGAACCGCTGCCGCTGCCCCGCAGCGTCGCCGAGGCCTGTCACCCGAACCGGTTTGCCTTGCGTGGGTTGATTCGGGGCGAGAATAAATAGACGCAGCGTCTTGATAGCGTCCATGCTCTGCGCTACTGAATGCATAACCCTGTGGGAAACAGTCCCCGCAGCACCCTCAGCGCCACACCAGCCAGCGACGCACCCGCGCTCAGCCGCTACGCTTAGTGTTGGTACAGCCAGTCGAGCCCCTCATGTTGCACGTGCGAGATGTCTACAAAAATTACACCACAGCCCAAGGCCCGGTGGCGGTATTGCGCGGTGTTGATCTGCAGATGGCGCGGGGCGAGAGTCTGGCGCTGATGGGCGAATCCGGCAGTGGCAAGAGCACCCTGCTGCACCTGGTCGCAGGACTCGATCACGCTGACTCAGGCACCCTCGAGATCGGCGGGCAACGTCTGGACCTGATGAGCGAACGCCAGTTGGCGAACTGGCGGCGTACGGAAATCGGTCTGGTATTTCAGCAGTTCAACCTGATCGGCAGTCTCAAGGTCGCAGACAATCTTGCGTTTCAGGCACGTCTGGCCGGGCGTTACGACGCGGCCTGGCAAGCGCGGCTTATCGAACGCCTGGGTCTGGATGAATTGCTGGACCGCTACCCCGAGCAGTTGTCCGGTGGCCAGCAGCAACGTGTCGCCATCGGCCGCGCCCTCGCTTCACGACCCAGCCTGCTATTGGCCGACGAACCCACCGGCAACCTCGACGAGACCACCAGTGAAGAGGTCCTGCAGTTACTGCTGGACTTGCTCGATGACAGCGCAGCCACACTGCTGATGGTCACTCACAGCCCGCGTATTGCGGCACGCCTGGCGCGCCAACAGGTGCTGCATCTGGGCCGTCTGGCGAACGAAGGCGAACGCTGACATGCGGGTGTTCTACTGGACGTTACGCGCCCTGCTCAGCCATTGGCGACGTCATCCTGTGCAGTTTTTCAGCCTGCTGACCGGTCTGTGGCTCGCGACCGCGCTGTTGACCGGCGTGCAGGCGCTCAACAGTCAGGCACGGGAAAGTTATCAGCGCGCCAGCCAGTTGATCGGCGGTCAGCCGCAAACGCTTATCGAAGCGGCCGATGGCAAGCTGTTCTCACAAGATCTGTTCATTGAACTGCGTCGTCAGGGCTGGCCGGTGTCACCCGTGGTGCAAGGCAGGATCGCCCTTGAAGGGCTCGCAGACCGCAAGCTGCAACTGATGGGCATCGAGCCGGTGACATTGCCGACAGGGACTTCACTCGCGGGGCAGACACTGAACGCGGAACAGGTCGTGGACTTTCTCACGCCACCGGGCGCGACCTGGATCGCGCCCCAGACCTTACAAGAACTGAATCTCAGGGAAGGCCAGCAGCCGCAGACGGAAAACGGCACACCGCTGCCGCCCCTGCGCGCGACAGCGGATATGGCACCCGGCCTGCTGCTCACCGATATCGGCTTTGCCCAGCCACTGCTGGGTGAGAACGGCCAGTTGTCGCGCCTGCTGCTGCCCGACGGGTTCAAGGCACCGCTACCGGCCTCGCTGGCAGACCAACTGGTGATCAGAAAGGCAGGCGAAGAAAACAACCTTGAGCGCCTGACCGAAAGTTTCCACCTGAACCTCAATGCACTGGGGGTGCTGTCGTTCATTGTCGGGCTGTTCATCGTGCATGCGGCGATTGGTCTGGCGCTTGAACAACGCCGCGGCTTGCTGCGTAATTTGCGCGCCTCGGGCGTCACGGCCCGGCTACTGATTGCAACGCTGGGCGTGGAACTCGGTGTTCTGGCCATGCTCGGCGGGATATTAGGGGTGGTCAGCGGCTACCTGCTGGCGAGTCTGCTGCTGCCTGATGTGGCCGCCAGCCTGCGGGGTCTGTATGGCGCAGAGGTCGCCGGACAGCTGAATTTGAGCCTGTGGTGGTGGATCAGCGGCATCGGCCTCAGCCTGCTCGGCGCATTGCTGGCAGGGGCCAACAGTTTGCTGCGTGCCGCGCGCCTGCCCTTGCTGGCGCTGGCTGATGCGCAGGCCTGGCAGCAGGCTCACGCTCGCTGGTTGCGGCGGCAAGGTTGGGTCGCGATCACCTGCGCAGTGATTGCAGCAGTGGCTTTGTATCTGGGTAACTCGTTGCTCGCGGGGTTTGTCCTGATCAGCGCCTTACTGCTCGGCGCTGCGCTCGGTCTGCCTGTGTTACTGGACACACTGTTAAGCGTTTTGCTGGCGCGCAGTCGTTCGGTCACAGGCCAATGGTTTCTGGCTGATTGCAGGCAGCAGTTGCCTGCGTTGAGCCTGGCATTGATGGCGCTGCTACTGGCGATGGCCGCCAACATCGGCGCTGGCAGCATGACGTCGGGTTTTCGTGAAACCTTCAACAGCTGGCTGGAGCAGCGCCTGACCGCCGAGCTGTACGTGAGCCCGCAAAACCCTGCGCAAGCCGAGCCGTTGCAGGCCTGGCTGAGCCAGCGGCCGGAGATCAACGCCGTGCTGCCGAACTGGCAAGTACCGGTGCAGTTACACGGCTGGCCCGCCGACCTGTTCGGCGTGATTGATCACAGCACCTATCGCCAGCATTGGGAGTTACTCGACGCGTCGGCCGACGCCTGGGATCAACTGGTCGATCAGGACACCGTCATGCTCAGCGAACAACTGGCCCGTCGATTGAATGTCAAACTGGGTGACACACTGAACCTTCCTGTCCCTGCTGGACAATGGCCGGCGCGAATCGTGGGCATCTACGCCGATTACGGCAATCCCAAGGGCCATTTACTGGTCAACGCCAGACACCTGCTCACCCACTGGCCGCACCTGACGCCCATACGCTTCAATCTTCGAATAGCCCAGCCTGACGTCGCACCACTGGTCAACGCACTGCGGGAGCGATTTGCCCTGGACGACAATCACATCATTGATCAGATCCAGCTCAAGCGCTGGTCCGGTCAGGTCTTTGAACGCACATTCGCGGCCACCGCAGCACTCAACAGCCTGACCCTGGGGGTTGCGGGCGTCGCACTGTTCATCAGCCTGCTGACCCAGAGCCAGAGCCGGCTGGGGCAACTCGCGCCGCTGTGGGCGATGGGCGTGACACGGCGCAGATTGATGCTGCTCAATCTGGGACAGACCTGGATGCTGGCAGCGTTGACCCTGTTACTGGCGTTGCCATTGGGCCTGGCGATGGCCTGGTGCCTGAATGCGGTCATTAATGTGCAGGCGTTCGGCTGGCGATTACCCCTTCGGGTTTTCCCGCTGCAACTGCTGCAATTAATGCTTCTCGCCATGCTGGCAACCCTGCTGGCCTCAGCCTGGCCGTTGTTCAAATTGCACAGAAGTCGCCCGGGCGACCTGCTGAGGACATTTGCCCATGAACGCTAAAGGGCTGCTGATGGCCGTTGTATTGCTGCTGAGCGCCTGCGACGACAAGCCGTCTGACGGCGATTTCGCAGGCCTGAGCAAAAAGGCGGACGCTTATAGCCAGGTCAGGCCGGGGCGCGTGTTTTCCTTCCCGCAGGATCACGGGCAGCACCCCGGTTTCCGGATCGAATGGTGGTACATCACCGCCACGCTGAAGGACGATAAGGGTCAATCGTTCGGCGTGCAGTGGACACTGTTTCGCAATGCGCTGCGGCCCGGAACAGAGACCGGTAGTGGCTGGAACGACGGTACGATCTGGCTGGGACACGCCGCGGCCACATCGGCCACCGGGCATTACGTGGCAGAGCGCTACGCGCGTGGTGGCATCGGTCAAGCCAACGTGACTGACATGCCCTTCTCCGCCTGGATCGACGACTGGTCATTGAGCAGTGCCACGATGGCTGACGATCCTCTGGCCAACCTGAACCTGACCGCCGGCGGCAAGGATTTCCGCTATCGCCTGAACCTCACCACCAGCCGCCCCGTGGTGCTGCAAGGCGATCAGGGCTACAGCCAGAAGTCCGACGCCGGACAGGCCTCGTACTATTACAGCCAACCGTTTTTCGATGCCAAGGGCAGCATCGAACTTGAGGGCAAAACCTACCAGGTCACGGGCAACGCCTGGCTGGACCGGGAATGGAGCAGCCAGCCACTTACAGCCACTCAGACCGGCTGGGACTGGTTTTCCCTGCAATTGGCAGACGGTGCCAGACTGATGCTGTATCGCATCCGCCACACGAACGGCGAGCACTACGTCACCGGCAACTGGATCGCAGCGGATGGCAGCACGCAACTCATCAAGGCAGGCGAAATCAGCCTTGAACCGCTCAAGACCACAACCATCGGCGACCGCAAGGTGCCGACCGTGTGGTCAGTCAAGGTGCCCGGCAAACACCTGGACATCACCACCCAAGCGCTCAACCCCAAGGCCTGGATGGGTACGAGCATTCCCTACTGGGAGGGGCCGGTGACGTTCAGCGGTAGCCAGAACGGCGTGGGGTATCTGGAAATGACGGGGTATTGATCGCACTCTCCAGAGCGTCCGTGGGGGTTTCAAAATCCTGAAACGCATTAAGCGAGCCCCTTCACTTATAACTTTTTGATCTAAAACTACCGCGATTCCCACGGGTCAGTTTCTGGGTGGCTGGACTTTCTCAGCCACCTCCCCAACGGAAACCCGGTAAGGACTTATGTGCGGACTAGCAGGTGAACTACGTTTCGACCATCAACCAGCGGATCTTGCCGCTGTTGAACGCATTACCCATGAGCTGGCGCCTCGCGGCCCGGATGCGTGGGGTTTTCACAGCCAGGGGCCGATTGCCCTTGGTCATCGCCGACTGAAAATCATGGACCTGTCTGATGGATCGGCTCAGCCGATGATCGACAGCACGCTAGGTCTGTCCATGGCCTTCAACGGCGCGATCTACAACTTCCCTGAGCTGCGCGCCGAGCTTGAAGCATTGGGCTATCAGTTCCATTCCGGTGGCGACACCGAAGTGCTGCTCAAGGGCTACCATGCCTGGGGCGCAGATATGCTGCCCAAGCTCAACGGCATGTTCGCATTCGCCATCTGGGAGCGGGACAGCAAGCGCCTGTTCATCGCCCGCGATCGCCTGGGTGTCAAGCCGCTGTACCTGTCGAAGACCGACAAGCGTCTGCGCTTTGCCTCGTCGCTGCCTGCACTGCTTAAAGGCGGCGATATCAGCCCGATGCTCGACCCGGTCGCCCTCAATCACTACCTGAATTTCCACGCCGTGGTGCCTGCACCGCGCACACTGCTGGCGGGCGTAGAAAAACTGCCGCCGGCCAGCTGGATGCGTATCGACGCCAGTGGTCAGGTGGAACAGAAAGTCTGGTGGACGCTGCCGTACGGTCCGCATGAGGACGAGAAAAACCTCACACTGGAAGACTGGCGCGACCGCGTACTCGACAGCACACGCGAAGCCGTGGCGATTCGTCAACGCGCTGCGGTGGACGTCGGTGTGCTGCTGTCGGGCGGTGTCGACTCCAGCATGCTGGTCGGTCTGTTGCGTGAAGTGGGCGTTGAGGACCTGTCGACCTTCTCGATCGGTTTCCAGGATGCGGGCGGCGAGCGCGGCGACGAGTTCCAGTATTCGGACCTGATCGCCAAACACTACGGCACGCGCCATCACCAGTTGCGTATTCAGGAAAGCGAGATCATCGAGCAACTGCCTGCCGCGTTCCGCGCGATGAGCGAGCCGATGGTCAGCCACGACTGCATCGCGTTCTATCTGCTGTCGCGTGAAGTGGCCAAGCATTGCAAAGTGGTTCAGAGCGGCCAGGGTGCAGACGAACTCTTTGCCGGTTATCACTGGTACCCGCAGGTCGATGGTGCGAGCGATCCGGTTGCAGCCTATCGCGACGCCTTTGTCGACCGCAGTTACGCCGAATACGCCGAAACGGTGCAACCCAAATGGTTGACCGCAAACGATGCAGCCGGTGATTTCGTCCGCGACCACTTCGCACAGCCCGGCGCCAGCGCAGCGGTCGACAAGGCTTTGCGTCTGGACAGCACCGTGATGCTGGTGGACGACCCGGTCAAACGTGTCGATAACATGACCATGGCCTGGGGCCTGGAAGCGCGCACACCGTTTCTGGATTACCGACTGGTCGAGCTGTCCGCCCGGATTCCAGGCAAGTTCAAGCTGCCGGATGGCGGCAAGCAGGTGCTCAAAGAAGCCGCGCGCATGGTCATTCCATCCGAAGTGATCGACCGCAAAAAAGGCTACTTCCCGGTCCCTGGCCTCAAGCATTTGCAGGGCGATACCCTGAACTGGGTGCGTGAGCTGCTGACGGACTCCAGCCAGGACCGTGGCCTGTTCAACCCGGCCATGATCGACAAGCTGTTGACCAATCCGCAAGGTCAACTGACCCCGCTGCGTGGCTCGAAGCTGTGGCAGTTGGCAGCGCTGAACCTGTGGCTCAGCGAACAAGGACTGTGATCCCATGAAGCAGAATGCGACGACTTACAGCCAACGCCTGTTGCGCCGACAGTCGCCCTCGTACGAACGTCTGCAGGCGCGCTTCGCCGAAGACGGCAGCCCGCTGGAGGCCGAGCCTCTGGCGCTGCACTGTGGCTGGGGCCGACTGCTGATCGGCCACACCTATCCGGATCCGGCCGCGCTGGCTCAGGACCTGCTGCACGAGAAACCGGGCGAACGAGACATCGCGCTGTATGTGGCCGCGCCTCAACAGGTGCTGGCGCAGGCTCCGCAACAATTGTTCCTTGATCCCTCAGACACACTGCGTCTGTGGTTCAGCGACTATCGCCCTGCACAGCGGGTATTTCGCGGCTATCGCATTCGTCGCGCACAGAGCGAGGCGGACTGGCAGGCGATCAACAACCTGTATCTGGCGCGCGGCATGTTGCCGATCGATCACTCATTGCTGACACCCCGTCATCAGGGTGGCCCGGTTTACTGGATCGCTGAAGATGAGAGCACCAACACGGTCATCGGCAGCGTGATGGGGCTCAATCATCAAAAAGCGTTCAACGATCCGGAAAAAGGCAGCAGCCTGTGGTGCCTGGCGGTCGATCCGCAATGCACTCGCCCAGGCGTCGGTGAAGTGCTGGTTCGGCATCTGGTCGAGCATTTCATGAGCCGTGGCCTGAGCTACCTGGACCTGTCAGTGCTGCATGATAACGAGCAGGCAAAGGCACTTTACGCCAAGCTGAATTTCCGCAATTTGCAGACCTTTGCCATCAAGCGCAAGAACGGTATCAACGAGTCGCTGTTCCTCGGCCCTGGCCCGCAAGCGGATTTCAATCCCTATGCGCGGATCATAGTCGAAGAGGCCCATCGGCGCGGTATCGACGTGCAGGTGGACGACGCGGATGCAGGACTGTTTACCCTCAGCTATGGCGGACGGCGTATTCGCTGTCGCGAGTCGCTGAGCGATCTGACCAGCGCCGTGAGCATGACGCTTTGCCAGGACAAAAGCCTGACCCATCGGGCACTCAAGGCCGCAGGGCTAAGCTTGCCTGCCCAGCAACGGGCTGGCAGCGAGGACGACAATCGTGCGTTCCTTGAGCAACACGGGCAGGTGGTGGTCAAGCCGCTGGACGGCGAGCAAGGTCAGGGCGTTGCCGTAGACCTGCGCACGTTCGAAGATGTGCAGAACGCCATCGAACGCGCCCGTCAGTTCGACACCCGCGTGATCCTCGAGAGCTTCCACGAAGGCCTCGACCTGCGCATCGTAGTGATCGGTTTCGAGGTGGTTGCCGCCGCGATTCGTCGTCCGGCTGAGATCAACGGCGATGGCCGCCATACCATCAAGCAGTTGATAGAAGCCCAGAGCCGCCGTCGCGAAGCCGCCACCGATGGCGAAAGCCGCATCCCGATGGATGAAGAAACCGAGCGCACCGTGCGCGAAGCCGGCCATGACTACTCCACGGTGCTGCCGATGGACGAGCGGTTGGCCGTACGTCGCACTGCGAACCTGCACACCGGTGGCTGCCTGGAAGACGTCACGGCCATTCTGCACCCGGTGCTTGTGGATGCGGCAGTACGTGCCGCCCGCGCGCTGGATATTCCGGTGGTCGGCCTGGACCTGATGGTCCCGGCTGCCGATCAACCCGAGTACGTGTTCATTGAAGCCAATGAGCGTGCCGGGCTGGCCAATCACGAACCTCAACCCACTGCCGAACGCTTCGTCGACCTGCTGTTTCCGCACAGCTTGCCGGCGCACACCTAGACAGCTCCAAGCCCTGGGCTGAAGCGGCGATCCAGTTGCCGCATCAGCTCGTTGTTTGCCGTTTTACCCAAGAGGAGCCTTCCATGACCCCTGCAAATATCCCCGATCCGGATCTGAAGTACCTGCAGAAAGTTCTGTTGGAAATGCTCGCGATCCCAAGCCCGACCGGCTTTACCGACACCATCGTGCGTTACGTCGCCGAACGCCTGGAAGAAATAGGCATTCCCTTCGAACTGACACGCCGGGGCACCATTCGCGCGACGCTCAAGGGCAAGCAGAACTCGCCCGACCGCGCCGTCTCCGCGCACCTGGATACCATTGGTGCCAGCGTGCGCGAGGTAAAGGACAACGGTCGCCTGGCGCTGGCGGCTGTCGGCTGCTGGTCGAGCCGCTTTGCCGAAGGCAGCCGGGTCAGTGTGTTCACCGACACCGGCATCATTCGCGGCAGCGTCTTGCCGCTGATGGCATCCGGGCATGCCTTCAATACGGCGGTCGATGAGATGCCGATCAGTTGGGACCACGTCGAACTGCGTCTGGATGCCTACTGCACCACCCGCGCCGACTGTGAGTCGCTGGGTATCGGGATCGGCGACTTTGTGGCCTTCGACCCGCTGCCCGAGTTCACCGAAAGTGGGCACATCAGCGCACGCCATCTGGACGACAAAGCGGGCGTCGCCGCCTTGCTGGCTGCGCTGAAATCGATTGTCGACAGCGGTGCCGAACCGTTGATCGACTGCCACCCGCTGTTCACCATTACCGAAGAAACCGGTACGGGTGCTGCGGGCGTATTGCCATGGGACGTGAGTGAGTTTGTCGGGATCGACATCGCACCCGTCGCGCCTGGCCAGCACTCCAGCGAGCACGCGGTCAGCGTGGCAATGCAGGATTCGGGCGGGCCTTATGACTATCACCTGTCGCGCCATCTGCTGCGCCTGGGGGTGGAGAACGAACTGCCGGTGCGCCGCGACCTGTTCCGCTACTACTACAGTGACGCCCACTCGGCGGTGACTTCGGGCCACGACATTCGTACGGCGCTGCTGGCGTTCGGCTGTGATGCGACGCATGGCTATGAGCGCACGCATATCGACAGCCTGGCTGCCCTAAGCAAGTTGCTCGGTGCCTATATGCTTAGCCCACCCGTGTTCGCCAGCGATGCCAAACCGGCTCAGGCTTCGCTTGATCAGTTCAGCCATCAGATCGAGCACGACGCGCAGATGGAATCGGAAACTCGGGTACCGCCGGTGGACAGTCTGATTGGGCAGAACCGGGAAGAGTAAAGGCTTCCGATTGTCGATCGTGCTATGCGCTCGTCGTTACAGCCAAGTCATTTGGCTCACTGAATAAGCCAGCAGCACTGACGCGCTTTTTTAGCGCGGTAGTGAGAACACCACCGATCGCGACGCGGGTGAAGGCTGAGTTCTGGCGCTGATTCGGGGGGCAATCGGCATGGATGCCGATTGAGCCGCACTGGGCCATGGATGGCCCATTTGCGGCGACCCCCGAAT
>NZ_JACONV010000023.1 GCF_014358015.1 Pseudomonas triticifolii
TCAGGGTTATACGCAAATCCTGCTGCAACCATCAGACTGTGGGAGGCGGCTTGCCGGCGATGCTGTTTCTGAAGCGACACATCGTCCACTAAGACGCCGCAAAGGGTACGCATCCTGTTAAACGCGAACGCAACCGTTGTTCATCCCGACAGCCATCTCCCTCAAATCCCGCTGAACCAGTTGTACCCCTGATCTTCCCAGTACCCGCCGGGGTTCTCGTTGCTGACGAAGATCTCGACGATGTGCTTGGGGTTCTTGAAGCCCAGCTTGGTCGGTACGCGTACGCGCAACGGGTAGCCGTAATCAGGCGGCAGGGCCACTTCACCGAAGTCCAGCGCGAGCAAGGTCTGCGGGTGCAGCGCAGTGGGCATGTCCAGGCTTGAATAGTAGCGATCGGCACACTTGAAGCCGACAAACCGCGCTGTGGTGTCTGCGCCGATGTATTCCAGAAACGTCCTCAGCGGCACGCCACCCCACTGCCCTATCGCGCTCCAGCCTTCAATGCAGATCAAGCGAGTGATGTCCGTACGCTGCGGCAACTTGCGCAGTGCCTCGATCGTCCAGGGTTGTTTGTCACGCACCAGCCCGGACACCGCCAGACGATAATCGGCAAGCTCCAGCTCGGGCACGTTGTACTCGGGGTAGAACGCGTTGAACGGAAACGGGTTGGTCATTTGCGCCTTGCTGTAGGTCGGGGCGAGTTTCTGGCCGTTGAACAGCCAGGCCTGGACCCGGTCGTTCCAGCGCGACATGGCCCACAACGCCTTGTCGACCTGATCACCGTCCTGCAGGTTGCAGCCGGTCAGCATCGACATCGCGCCCACCGTCAATCCTGCGCGCAGAAACGAACGACGCTGTATGTCGACCAACTGCGTCTGTTGCGCAGGCTCGAGCCGGATGCGCTGGGTGATGCGTTTGCGTGGCTCATTCATGGCTTGGCAGCTCCCTCTTCGTTCGGCTGGCGGCCGCCGGTGATCATCGGTAACAAGGTCCGGGGCACCAGCAACACCAGCGCCAGATGGACGACGACAAACGCGCCGATGGCCGCCATGGCTCCAAAATGCACCCAGCGGGCAACGTCATAACCGCCCAGCAGACTGGCCAGTTCCTGAAACTGCACCGGTTTCCACAATGCCAGGCCCGAAACCACGACCAGCACACCCATCGCCAGCACCAGCCAGTACATCAGGCGTTGCACGGCGTTGTACTGACCTTTGATGTGGGCCAGCTTGAAACGTAAAGCGTCGACCACATCGCGCTTCACGTCGCCGGGACGCACCGGCAGCAGGTCACGCTTGAAGTGCCGACTGAACACGCCATACAGCACGTAGATCAGGCCATTGATGACCAACAGCCACATGACCGCGAAATGCCAGGCAATGGAACCGCCCAGCCAGCCGCCGAGGGTCAGGGATTTGGGGAAGGTGAACGGCATCAAAGGCGATGCGTTGTAGATAGCCCAGCCGCTCATGAACATGCAGACCATGCCCACGGCGTTGACCCAGTGCGTGAGGCGCACAGGCCAGGGGTGGATCGGGCGGGTTTTCATCGTGATATTCCTCACCGTGAGGCGCTGCAGAACAACAAGGCAGACAGGCGACCGAAGTCGCCTGCCGTTACGCTCGTCAGGTGCGATTACATGGGCGGGGTGAAACCGTCCTTGCCGACCGCAACACCGCGCGCCGACTTGCCGTCATCGGCCGGGAACAGCACGACCTTGGCACCGGCTTTCAGCTCGCTGCGCTGACCTGGCTCAACGTACGCAATCGGCACGTCTTGCGGCACAACCAGTTGTTTCTCGCCGCCTTTGTACTGAACGGTCAGCGTGCGCCCGTTGGCCTTGGACAGCGTGCCAACGGTGCCGTTGGTCATGGTGCCCGTGCTGCCATCGGAGTTTTCCCAGCCGTAGTGACCTTCGCCGCTGCCCTTCAGGCTGGCTTCGAAAACCGTCACTTCCAGCGCTTTCAGCGTGCCGTCAGCCTGAGGAATGGCGGCCGAGCCGACAAAACTGTCAGCCTTGATGGATTCAAGATCAGCCTTGGAGACCAGGCGGATACCGGTCTTGTCTGTCAACTGGATACTTTGGTGCTGACCGGAACGGGTGGTGAAATTCAGGGTATCGGCCTGGAGGCTATCGACAGTGCCGCGCATCGGCTTGACCACCGGCATGTCGGCGGCCTGGGTCATGACAGCGGCGCTGAGCAGCAACAGGCCGAACGTAGTGGACAGTGCAGTCTTCATCGGTAATTCCTTGGCAGAGGGGTCTGAACGCATCTTTGCACCGCTACCGGCACCGCAGAATGACCGGGCAATGACATTTTTGTCATTCGCCGGACACCTTACCGGCAACTGGTTAGACTTCGGCATCGGCGCTGAGGGCGCCTGCAGAGCGTAGCGGACATCACGATGCATATCCTTCTGATCGAAGACGACACCAAGACCGGGGAGTACCTGAAGAAAGGTCTGGGCGAATCCGGCTATAAGGTCGACTGGACCCAGCACGGGGCCGACGGCCTGCACCTGGCGCTGGAAAACCGCTACGACCTGATCGTGCTCGACGTGATGCTGCCCGGCATCGACGGCTGGCAGATCATCGAAGTGCTACGCGCCAGACAGGACGTGCCCGTGTTGTTTCTGACCGCTCGCGATCAATTGCAGGACCGCATTCGCGGGCTGGAACTGGGTGCCGATGATTATCTGGTCAAACCGTTCTCGTTCACCGAACTGCTGCTGCGCATCCGCACCATCCTGCGCCGTGGCGTGGTGCGCGAGGCCGATCATTTCCATCTGGCCGATCTTGAACTGGACCTGCTGCGCCGTCGGGTCACGCGCCAGCAACAGGTCATCGTGCTGACCAACAAGGAGTTCGCCCTGCTGCATCTGTTCCTGCGTCGCGAAGGCGATGTGCTATCGCGCACCCAGATTGCCTCTGAGGTCTGGGACATGAACTTCGACAGCGACACCAACGTGGTGGATGTCGCCATCAAGCGCCTGCGCAGCAAGATCGACCTGCCCTACCCGACCAAACTCATCCATACCGTGCGTGGCATTGGTTACGTGTGCGAGGTGCGGCCGTGCAGCGCAGACGCCGACCTTCCCTGACCCTGCGTTCGACCCTGGCCTTCTCACTGGTGGCGATGCTCACGGTCGGCGGCGCTGGCCTGTACCTCTATCGGTCGATGGAGCAGACCGTGATGCAGCGCTCCGACCACGCCGTGCTGGCGCGCCTGGATCACTTTCGCAAGCTGCTGCGTTACGACCTGACCATGGACAACCTCAAAGGCAGCCCGCAACTGTTCGAAAACATGCTCGACAGCGAAGAAGACATCTTCATCATTGGCGAGCCGGGCAAGCCGCCGGTGATTTCGGTCAACCCGCAGCGCGCTCCCCTGCCAGAGCTACCGACCGTGGCTCAGGATCAGCCGTTACGCGTCGAGGACCTGCGCAGTGGCATGAGCCTGCAGGGCGTGCCCTTGCGTGCGGCGGCTGTACAAGTCATGTCCAACGGCGTCGAAGTGCGCTTGCAGGCCGCGCACCTGATGGTCAAGGAAATGGCCATGCTCGCCACTTTCCGCGAGCGTATCTATGCAGCAGTGGCGTTGGCGTTTCTGGTCACGGCGCTGCTGGGTTACGCGCTGTTACGGCGCGGTCTGCGGCCGTTGCGCAGGATGGCAGCGCATGCCGCGGCCATCACGCCGACCAGCCTGCACACCCGACTCGACAGCCACGATACGCCGGTAGAACTGCAGCAGTTGAACGACGCCTTCAATGCCATGCTCGACCGCCTGGACGACGGCTATCGCCGCCTGACACAGTTTTCCGCCGACCTGGCACACGAGATCCGCACCCCCGTCGGTTCGCTGATGGGCCATTGCCAGGTCGCACTGCGCCAGAACCGCAGCGCCGATGAGTATCAAGCGCTACTGGCCTCCAATCTGGAAGAGCTGGAGCGGATTTCGCGGCTGGTGGAAAGCATTCTGTTTCTGGCCCGCGCCGACGAAGCCCAGGCTGCGCTTGAACGCAAACCGCTGGACCTCAACGATGAATTGCACAGAGTGGCCGGTTATTTCGAAGGGCTGGCCGAAGAACGCAACATGACCCTGACCCCCAGCGGCCAAGGCGCGCTGCTGGCCGACCCTATCCTGTTGCGCCGGGCGCTGAGCAATCTGGTGGCCAACGCCATTCGCTATGCCGACGAAAACAGCGAGATCCTGATGCGCGTCGTTGCGCGGGATGGACACTGGTACGTGCAGGTGGAAAATCAGGGACCGGTATTACCGCACGCCAGCCTGACGCGTCTGTTCGACCGTTTCTATCGCGGCGACGCCTCACGCCACCAGCGTTCGGACTCCAATGGCCTGGGGCTGGCCATTGTCGCGGCGATCATGCACCTGCACGGCGGTCGGGTCGAAGTGGCCCAACCCGCCGCCGGACGCATCTGTTTCAGCCTGGTGTTCCCGGCGAACTGACGCAAGCACAGGGCGGATTACGATTTTTTCTCGTGGGCGATGGCCAGCTTGTAGAAAGTCGCCGAGCCACCCTCGGTGTTGTAGCCCGTGTTGTCCTGGGTGTAGACCCCGGCTTTGAAGTAGAACAGCTTGGTACTCCACGCCGGGTCGAGCTTGGCGAACCACACTGCGTTGAACGCGTTGACGGTCAGGTCGCCCGCCGGTGTGAGGTTGATGCTGTAGTTGAAGCGTTCGTTGAGCGGCACGCCCTGCGCGATGATGATCACCTCGATTTCCGCGTCCGGGGTGCGGCGAAACTTGGCGACGATGTTGCCTGTCTTCAATTTCTCCTTGTACTGGTACTCCACCTTCAGCAACGGCTCGGTGCTCTGGTAGCAGTGAATCTGACCGATCACGATCTTGCCGCTCGATGGCACCTGATCGACTTCCAGCGTGGCACGCAGAAAATTGTCGGCGCTGGAGTAGTTCCAGTTGAACGCCCTGCCGTCCGCCGTCGTTTCGCGCAACTCGGAACGCGGATACTTGGCGTTCTCTGTCGTGGAACCGGTCACAGGTGCCCAGAAAAACAGCGTATCGCCGGAGCGAAAATAACCATCCTGATAGCCCTTCATCAATTTCGGGGTTTCGATGATGGTTGCAGGCGTCCCGACAGGGACGGACAGATTCCAGGTGGCAAGGTCGATCATGGCATTGCTCGCAAGGTGCGCGATGCGCATCAGCAAAAGGGCTCTGGAACGGGCACCTCGGCCCGTTCGGTTCAACCAGACTATCGGCTGAATCGTTTACTTTTTAAACACAAACGACAAACCCATGACGCCAATAAACCGTCTAATTACCGCCAGTGCCACTATATTGATGTCAATTTTCTCCTTTGGTGGGTTGACCCGCTCTGACCTGTAAGCGTGGATTTACACGGACTTGATCTTTTCGGCATCGCGCCATTTTTTTGGAGACTCGATCCGAAAACAGCTCATCAGATTGGAAATTAACGACGAACGGTCGTCTTTATTCATGTTGAAAAGGAACTTTTCGGGCTTTTCACTTACTACGCACCCCCACTCATCGGGGTATGGCGATCGACATCCTGTACGCCCTCGGCCGCCTGAGTTGAAACACTCCGCTCGGCAATTTCCGGTTGACTGTAATAACTTGTTACGGGATATTAGTTAGCAAGCTATTAATATCCTCGCTAACAATATTGCTCCTAACTAAATTTCTGGTGTTTTACATGTCCGTCGATGCGCTTCATCGGGCGATCAGCAGCGGTCTGGTTGCAGCGTCACGCCACTGGCGACGCAACTGCCAGACCACGCTGGCCACCTACGGTATTTCCGAAGCCTGTGCGGGGCCGCTGCTGGCCATCGCGCGGCTGGGTGACGGCGTGCATCAGGTCAAAGTCGCCCATGCAGCCGGTATGGAAAGCCCGACCCTGGTCCGTTTGCTGGATCAACTTTGCAAGGCTGGCATCGTTTGTCGCGCCGAAGACCCCAACGACCGTCGTGCCAAGGCGTTGAGCCTGACAGCCAAAGGTCGCGAACTGGCCGGATCAATCGAAAGCGAGCTGACACGCCTACGCGCTGAAGTGTTGAAAGGTGTCGAGCCTGCTGATCTGGAAGCCGCGCTGCGTGTATTCCAGGCGTTTTCCGAGGCTGCCCGCGCTGACCAGGAGGGGCAGGTGTGAACGGATTTTTCTCCAGCGTGCCGCCCGCACGCGACTGGTTTTATGGCGTGCGCACCTTCGGTGCCTCCATGCTGGCGCTGTACATCGCGCTGCTGATGGAAATGCCCCGTCCTTATTGGGCGATGGCCACCGTGTACATCGTATCGAGCCCGTTTGTGGGCCCCACCAGCTCCAAGGCGCTGTATCGTGCCGCCGGTACGCTGGCGGGTGCTGCGGCATCGGTGCTGCTGGTGCCGATGTTCGTGCAGACGCCGTTCTTGCTGGCCGTAGTCGTCGGGCTGTGGACGGGCACGCTGCTGTTTCTGTCCCTGCACCTGCGCACCGCCAACAGCTACGCGCTGATGCTGGCCGGCTACACCCTGCCGCTGATCTCGCTGCCGGTGGTGGACAATCCGCAGGCGGTATTCGATATAGCGGTGTCACGTACCGAAGAAATCTTTCTGGGCATTATCTGCGCTGCAGTCGTCGGCGCGATGTTCTGGCCCAGACGCCTCGCCCCGGTGTTTCAGGCTACAACTGAAAAGTGGTTCGCCGATGCGTCCAGCTACAGCGACCACTTCCTGAGCCGTACTTGCAACCCTGAAGAGATCGCCACGCTGCGTAACGCGATGGTCGCCAGCTTCAACTCGCTGGAAATGATGATCGGCCAACTGAGCCACGAAGGCGCGCGCAAGCAAACCGTACGCAATGCTCATGAGCTGCGCGGACGCATGATTCACTTGTTGCCCGTCATCGATGCCCTCGACGACGCACTCTGGGCGCTGGAGCGTCGCACGCCCGCGCTGCTCGCCAGCCTGTCGCCCGTGCTGCTGGAGGCCCGCACCTGGCTGAAAAACACCGCCGACGCCCCCCAGCAGGAACAGTGGCAGCAACTGCATAGATCGATGGAGCAGTTGCAACCGGACTCTGCACAGCTCGACGACCGCGACCAGTTGCTGCTTTCCAACGTGCTGTTTCGTCTAGGCGAATGGATCGACTTGTGGCAGGACTGCCGCACGCTGCAATTTGCGATCAAGACCGACGACCAGTCGCAGTGGCGCGCCGTCTATCGCCACTGGCGTCTGGCTCGTCTTACGCCCTTTCTCGACCGTGGCCTGATGCTCTACTCGGTGGCCTCGACCGTTCTGGCAATCATCGTCGCCTCGGTGCTCTGGATTCTGCTGGGCTGGAAAGATGGCGCGAGTGCCGTGGCGCTGGCGGCCGTGTCGTGCAGCTTCTTCGCCGCCATGGACGACCCCGCGCCGCAGATCTATCGGTTCTTTTTCTGGACCATGCTCTCGGTGGTGTTCGCCAGCCTGTACCTGTTCGTGGTGCTGCCTAACCTGCATGACTTTGCGATGCTGGTGCTGGCATTTTCGGTGCCGTTCATTTGCGTCGGCACACTGACCGTGCAACCACGCTTCTTTCTCGGCACGCTGCTGACCATCGTCAACACCTCGTCCTTCATCAGCATCCAGAGCGCCTACGATGCGGACTTCCTGAATTTTCTCAACGCCAACCTCGCGGGACCCGCAGGTTTGCTGTTCGCCTTCATCTGGACGCTGGTGTTCCGCCCGTTCGGTGTGGACCTGGCGGTCAAGCGCCTGACCCGTTTCAGCTGGCGCGATATCGCCAGCCTCAGCGAAGACTCGACGCTGGCCGAACACCGACGCATGGGCGTGCAGATGCTCGATCGTCTGATGCAGCAACTGCCGCGCCTGACACTGACCGCGCAGGACACCGGCATTGCACTGCGCGAGCTGCGTGTCGCGCTGAACATGCTCGACCTGCTGGCCTACACCCGCCGGGCAACACCGCAGGCTCAGGTGCTGCTGCGCCAGGTGATCGACGAAGTCAGCGGCTACTTCCGGCACTGCACCAAGGCCGGCGAGCGCCTTCCCGCGCCCCGTGGCCTGCTGATGCTGATGGACCGCGCACGCCGTTCATTGACCGATCAGGACATGGGCGACAACCCGGCCCGCGTGCACCTGCTGCACGCGCTCAGCGGCCTGCGCCTGGCGCTGCTGCCGGGTGTGGAAATCGTCACCGTGGGCGGAGAACTGACCGAACAACTGCCGCATAACATCGATGGAGCGCCTCTATGATCGGCGATCTGGACATCAGCGGGATTTTCATCCCCACCTTTCTGGCCATGATGGGCATCGCCTATCTGGTGTTTCTCGGCGTGCACGCCGTGCTGTCGCGCGCCCACTTCTACCGTCTGGTCTGGCACCGGGCTTTGTTCAACGTAGGTCTATACGCTTTGTTGCTCGGCGCCGTGGATACTCTCAGTCGATACCTGATGACATGAAAAAACCGATACTGACTCTGGGCCGTGTGGTCCTGACCCTGCTGGTAGTGACCCTGGCTGTCGTCGTTGTCTGGCGCATGGTGATGTACTACATGTACGCGCCATGGACCCGCGACGGCCACATTCGCGCCGACGTCGTGCAGATTGCCCCGGACGTGTCCGGGCTGATCCAGAAGGTTGACGTCACCGACAACCAGCCGGTGCATAAAGGCCAGGTGTTGTTCACCATCGACCAGGACCGCTTCCGCCTCGCGTTACGTCAGGCTCAGGCCACCGTCGCCGAGCGCCAGGAAACCTGGGAACAGGCGCGTCGCGAGAACAAGCGCAACCGTGGGCTGGGCAATCTGGTAGCGCGCGAACAACTGGAAGAAAGCCAGTCCCGCGAAGCCCGTGCGCTGTCAGCGCTGGGCGAGGCTCGCGTGGCGGTGGACGCTGCGCAACTGAACCTGGATCGCTCGGTGATCAAAAGCCCGGTGGATGGCTATCTCAATGACCGCGCGCCTCGCGAGCATGAATTCGTTACGGCCGGACGCCCGGTACTGTCAGTCGTCGATGCGGCGTCGTTCCACATCGACGGCTATTTCGAGGAGACCAAGCTGGACGGCATTCATGTCGGCCAGGGCGTGGACATCCGGGTCATCGGCGACAACGCGCGGCTGACCGGGCACGTGGTCAGCATCGTCGCCGGTATCGAAGACCGCGACCGCACCAGCGGCTCGAACCTGCTGCCCAACGTCAACCCGGCGTTCAGTTGGGTACGACTGGCGCAGCGGATCCCGGTGCGCATCGCCTTCGACGATGTGCCCAGGGATTTCCGCATGATCGCTGGCCGTACTGCGACCGTGTCGATCATCGAAGACACCCGGGAGGCCACACGATGAAACGGGCATCTCGCCTGACGATGCTGGGGTTGGGCACCCTGCTGTCGGCCTGCCAGATGGTCGGCCCGAACTATGAATTGCCCAAGGACAGCGAGATCAACCGCCCGGACTTGCAGGGCGAGCTGGCGGGTCAGTCGGTCAACACCGTTTCGGCACCGGTGCCTGCGCACTGGTGGCGTCTGTATCAGGACCCGAAGCTGGATGAGCTGGTGCGCCAGGCCATGGCGTCCAACACCGACCTGCGGATTGCCGCCGCCAACCTGCAACGTTCACGCTATCAAGGTGCCGAAGCCGAGGCCGCAGGTGGCTTTACCAACAGCGCGAAAGTCGGCGCACAGCGCTTGCAAGAGTCGGGTGAAGCCTTTTTGCTGCCTGAGAAAGTGCCGGTGGCCAACGTGGGTGATATCGGCCTGACCACGTCCTATCAGTTCGACCTGTTCGGCACGTTGCAGCGTGGTATCGAAGCCGCGCAAGCCAACGTCGACGCCAGTCAGGCGGCGGTGGACACGGCCCGCATCACCGTGGTCGCGGACGTGGTGCGCGCTTATACGCAGGTGTGCGCCGCCAACGAAGAACACGACATCGCCCGTGAGTCGCTGGACCTGCAACAACAGAGTGTGAAGTTGAACCAACGCCTGCGCGATGCCGGACGTGGAGATGAAACCCAGGTGACGCGTTCGCAGACCCAGTTCAAATCCCTGCGCGCCGAGTTGCCCCGCTACGAAGCGCAGCGTCAGTCAGCGCTGTTTCGCCTGTCGATGCTGCTGGCACGGCCTGTCGAACAGTTACCCGCAGGCGTCAGTACCTGCAACGAGCTGCCGCATATCGCACAAGTGATGCCGGTGGGCGATGGCGCGGCACTGCTCAAGCGCCGGCCGGACATTCGTCAGGCGGAGCGGCATCTGGCGATGTCCACGGCGCAGATCGGCGTCGCAACCGGCGAGCTATACCCGGACATCAGCATTGGTGCGAACATCGGCACCATCGGCACGATCGAGAACCTGGGCAAACCGGCGGCCAATCGCTGGGGCTTCGGGCCGCTGCTGAGCTGGACCATCCCGTCCAATGGCTCACGCGCCCGTATCCATCAGGCCGAAGCCTCGGCGCAAGCCTCGCTGGCCCGCTTCGACGGCGTGGTGCTCAACGCCATCCGCGAAACCCAGACCGGACTTGCCCAATACACCGCCCTGCTCGACCGCCGTGACGCCCTGAAAGACGCCGAGCAATCGGCAAAGGAAGCCGCAGATCAGACTCACCGTTTCTATCAGGCGGGCCGCGCCTCGTTCCTTGCCGACCTGCAGGCCACCCGCACCTACACCGACGTGCGCGCCCAATTGGCCGAAGCCAACACCCAGGTTGCCATGGGCCAGATCAACCTGTTCCTGGCGCTGGGTGGCGGATGGGAGAAGGATGAAGTAGCAGTCAAATAACCACCCGGCAATCGCTCGGCACCTGAATATATGAGGACCGGGCGGCGTTCCGTTTGTCCGCGAACACCGAGTTGCAGACGCCGCATCTTCATCGGATGTACCGGCTTTCGCGGACAAGTCCGTTCCCACCAGGATAAGTGCCCTGCCCAAACTCTCGGGCGCAACTCAAACGCCGTCCAAATGCTCATTGCCTTTCAGGACGTTGCGCGTGCGGTCCCGGGTGCGACGCCGATCCATCAGATGGCACCATAACTTGCACTCCAGCCCCCATTACTCCTAGGCTCACCCGATCTTTGACTCGGAATGCACCATGGACACCTCTCTCAGCCGCCGCGAGCGGCTGCATACCGTTATCTTCGAGGCCGACACGCCTGCCGGGCGGCGCTTCGACAAGGTTTTGCTGGTCCTCATCCTGCTCAGTCTGCTGGTCACGATCATCGACAGCATCGAGAGTATTCATCGCGATTACTCGCAGGTGTTTGCCTGGGTCGAATGGGGTTTCACGCTGATTTTTGCCATTGAATACGTCCTGCGCCTGTACTGCTCACCCAAGCCATTGAAATATGCCTTCAGCTTCTACGGCCTCGTCGATCTGCCGGCCATCGTGCCGGGCGTTCTGGCCATCTATTACAGCGATGCGCAATACCTGCTGGTCGTGCGGATCATTCGCATGCTGCGGATCTTCCGGGTGCTCAAGCTCGGCACCTACCTGCGCCAGGCCAACTATCTGCTCTCGGCGCTGCGTGGCAGCAAGCAGAAAATCATCGTGTTTCTGGTCGCCGTGTCGACGCTGGTGACGGTGTTCGGCACGCTGATGTATGTGATTGAAGGCCCGGAGCATGGCTTCACCAGCATCCCCAAGGGCATCTATTGGGCTATCGTGACCCTCACCACAGTGGGCTTCGGCGATATCGTGCCCAAGACGCCGGTCGGTCAGATGCTGTCTTCACTGGTGATGATCACCGGTTACTCGATCATCGCCGTGCCCACGGGTATATTCACCGCCGAACTGGCCAATGCCATGCGTGGTGAACAGCTCAAACACGACTGCCCGGTGTGCGCCAAGAAGTTTCACGAGCACGGCGCAGCTTTCTGCTCGCGCTGTGGCAATGCGCTTTTCCGCAAAGAAGCCGATCAGGCATAAGCACAGACGTTTTTGGTATTTAGGCACAAGGATGCGCGGCTGCTAGTGTCGCGGCATTAAGCCATCAGACAACAATGACCCACCCTTCAAGGACTTTGCAGTGAACAGACTTTTCGCCGCTTCGCTACTGGCCGCAGGCCTGGCCCTTTCCAGCGCTGCCCAGGCTGCCCCGACGCTGCTCAACGTTTCCTACGACGTGATGCGCGACTTTTACAAGGATTACAACAGCGCCTTCCAGAAACACTGGAAAGCAGAGAACAACGAGAACGTCACGGTGCAGATGTCCTTCGGCGGATCGAGCAAGCAGGCGCGTTCGGTCATCGACGGCCTGCCGGCGGATGTAATCACCATGAACATGGCCACCGACATCAACGCCTTGGCCGACAATGGCGAGCTGGTGCCTAAAGACTGGGTCAGCCGCCTGCCGAACAACAGTGCACCGTTCACCTCGGCGACCGTGTTCATCGTGCGCAAGGGCAACCCGAAAGCACTGAAAGACTGGCCGGACCTGATCAAGGATGGTGTTGAAGTCGTCGTGCCGAACCCAAAAACCTCGGGTAACGGCCGCTACACGTACCTGTCTGCCTGGGGTTACATCCTGAAAAACGGTGGCGATGAAGCCGCTGCAAAAGAGTTCGTCGGCAAGCTGTTCAAGCATGTGCCTGTACTGGACACCGGCGGTCGTGCCGCGACCACCACCTTCATGACCAACCAGATCGGCGATGTGCTGGTGACGTTCGAGAACGAGGCCGAAATGATCGCCCGCGAATTCGGACGTGATCAGTTTGAAGTGGTTTACCCGTCCGTTTCGGCCGAAGCCGAGCCGCCGGTGAGCGTGGTCGACAAAGTCGTGGACAAGAAAGGCTCCCGTCCATTGGCCGAGGCGTATCTGAAGTACCTGTGGTCGCCTGAAGGTCAGGAGATCGCCGCTAACAACTACCTGCGCCCACGCGATCCAGAGGTGCTGGCCAAGTACAAGGATCGTTTCCCGAAAGTCGATTTCCTCTCGGTGGAAAAGACCTTCGGTGACTGGCGCACAGTCCAGAAAACCCATTTCATTGACGGTGGTGTCTTCGACCAGATTTACCCGGGCAAATAAACCCTCTCCGGCACAGCAAAACGGCGACCTTCAAGGTCGCCGTTTTCGTTTCAATCAATTGCTGAACTGACGCCCCAGACCTGCCGGCACGCCGCTCGCATCGGTGGGCTGCCAAGGACCGTTGGGGCTGGTCGCCCAGCTCCAGCCGTTGTTCCATTGGTAATACGTACGCTGGCGATAGAACGTATTGCTCTGATCGTCCATCACATACACGCCCATGCGCGCATCCCAATGGCTGTTGCCGCCTGGCGGTGGCGCAAAACTGGCCGACGTTTTCGGCCCGCTCGACGGAGCCTTGACGGGCGGTTTGTCAGGGGTCGGCGTGGGACGCGGAGCACCAGGTTGCTGGGTGCCCGGCAGGGACTGAATCGGTTCCTGGCTCCTCGGGGCCGGCGGCTGGACCGCACAGGCGCTCAAGCCCAAGGCCAGACCCAACAAGGTGATACGTGCGGTGCGGTACATAAGCGGGCTCTCTTCTTATCTGGCTGACGGGTTATCAGGGCTGTCGATGATCAACGCCTGCTGCGTCCCGCTATCGCTGGCCAGTGGCTGGCTGCGGCCGACCCACTCACCGGCGGTCGGCTGCCCTGCGCGAGACACGCGAGCTACCAGTTGGACTTGCGCAAAGTTCGACAGTTTCAGTTGCGGCATCATTGCGTCGGCATCGCCCAGTTCGACCTCGGCTGGCAATTCGGCGACCGTGATGCGTTTCACCGCTAACGGCGCGGGCGGACCCTCGACAGCACGGACGAAGATGAACACGCTGTCACGCGGCTGGACCTTGTCTTTAAGCGCCGGAGCCAGATCGACGCGTACCTTTATCGAACCCGCCTTGCTTGCAGCCTGCGCCGGATTTGCGCCTGTTTTCAGGTTTTCCCTGGCGCGGGCAATGCCACCTTCCAGTGCCGACCGCGATGGATCCTGCGCAGGCAGGACGTCCAGTAAACGGGTCCAGTAATCGACCGCTGCCTGAAAGCGCTGCGTTTCGTACGCGGCAATGCCCAGCAAGCCCAGGCTGGTGACTTCTTTGGGGTCCGCCTTGAGCGCTTCATCGGTCAGGGCCTGCACCTGAGGTGTGAAGTGCTTGTCGCTGGCGAAATACAGCGCCTGCGCCCATTGCCCGAGCAGTTCCGGTGGCCTTCCGGCCAGGTCTGCGGCACGCTCGAACATCTGCGCTGCATCGCCCGGACGGTTCTGCGCCATGTAACTGCGCGCCAGGAAATACAGGCTCTCGGAAGAATCCGGCTGGGCCTGAACAGTACGTTCCAGCCGCTGGGTCATGTCGGCCAGCGAGGTGGGCGGCGTAGAGAATTCACGGCTCAGTTCGACTTTGTCGCTGGCCCCAAGCTGCAGATACGCGCCCATGCCCAGCACCGGAACCAGTATCGCCGCCAGCAACAGCCAGGCTTTGCCAAGCTGCGCAGAGCGGGCTTTATCGGCACCTTCGGTGTCATCCAGAAGCTCACGTGCGGCTTCATCCCGTGCACGTTGTACCCCCGCAGCTGACAGAACGCCCTCCTCCTGCTGGCTTTGCAGCTCAGTCAGTCGCTCCTGATACAGCGCAACGTTCAGCGCGGTGCGGTCTTCTTCGCGCTGCGCGTTATGTCCGCGCAGCAGTGGAATCAGCAGAAAGCCCAGCGCCACCAGCAGCAACAACCCGGTTGCCATCCAGAAATCGATCATTTTCGGTGTTCATCCAGCAGTTGGGCGAGGCGTTGCCGCTCCTCGTCGGAGAGCGTATCGGCCTGCCCGGCACTCAGGCTTCGGCGACGTTTAACGATCACGGCCATCACCCCCAGGCCGCCCAACAGCAGACCGGCAGGGCCGAACCACAGCAGCCAGGTTCTGGCCGTCAGCGCCGGTTTGTACCGCACAAAATCGCCGTAGCGGTCGACCATGAAATCGATGATCTGTTGATTGCTCTGGCCCTCACCCAGCATGCGGTAGATCTCCTTGCGCAGGTCAGCGGCGATCGGCGCGTTGGAGTCGGCAATGTCCTGATTCTGGCATTTGGGGCAACGCAACTCGCGGGTCAACTCGCTGTAGCGGGCACGCTCGGCCTCGTCGCGAAAGTTATAGGCCTCGATGGCAGCCTGCGCGAGCCCGCTGATTGCCAGTGCCACGATCAGCAGCGTGGCGCTGAGTGAACGGTTCATGGTCTGGCCTCGTCAACCAGCGCCTGATACAGCCCGGCCAGTTGTTCGCGCCACACTCTGTCGTCGATCACGCCAACGAACTTGTGACGAATGACGCCCCTGGCATCGATCAGAAAGGTTTCCGGCGCGCCGTATACGCCCAGGTTCAAGCCCAGCGAGCCTTCGTCGTCGCGCACATTGAGGCGGTAAGGATCATGAAAATCCTTGAGCCACTTGAGCGCATCGGCGTTGGTGTCCTTGTAGTTGATCCCATAAATCACCACACCCTGCTGCGCCAGCCGGTTGAGCACCGGGTGCTCGACGCGACAGGCGATGCACCAGGTCGCCCAGACATTGACCAGCGCAGGTTTGCCCAGCAGATCGGCACGGGTCAGGGTACGTTCGCTCTGCACTTCACGCAGGGTGAACTCGGGGAATGGCTTGCCGATCAGCGCCGATGGCAACTCGGCCGGGTCCAGGTACAAGCCGCGAAACAGAACGGCAGCCACGCCGAGAAAGACCAGCAACGGCACTGCCATGACCCAGCGCTTCATGTGGTTGCCTCCGACAGGCCCAGCGTCTCACGCACCCGGCCCTTGATCTTGAGGCGATAACGCCGGTCGGTGGCCGCGAGCACACCTCCCAGCCCGGTGATCAGGCCGCCAAACCAGATCCAGCGCACGAAGGGTTTGACATGCACCCGCACCGCCCAGGCCCCCTCGCCCAGCGGTTCACCAAGTGCGACGTACAGATCACGACTGAAACCGGCATCAATCCCCGCCTCGGTCATCATCGACTGCTGCACGGTGTACAGGCGTTTCTCCGGATGCAGCTCGGTGACCTGCCTGCCCTCGCGCAGAACCCGGATCGTGCCGCGATCAGAGGTGAAGTTCGGGCCTTCGTAGTGCTTCGCGCCCTCGAACACGAACATATAGCCACCCAGCTCCACGGACTGGCCAGGCGCCAGCCGCAAGTCGCGCTCAGCACTGTTCTGACTCGACAGCACCACGCCCAGCGCACACACGGCAATGCCGAGGTGCGCCAGTTGCATGCCCCAGTAACTGCGGTGCAGGCCGCGCGCGCCGTTGATCAGACCTTTGTGGCGGGTCTTGTCGAGCAGATCGCGCACCCCGGCCAGCAGCACCCAGGCCGCAAGCATGAAGGTCGCCAGCACCGCCCACTGGAAATCACCCAGCACCAGCCCGGCAACCACCGCCAGCACTGCGCTGCCGATCAGCACCGGCGCGAGCATGCCCAGTAACCACTTGAGCGGCGTATCTTTCCAGCGCACCAGCACGCCCACCGCCATCACCACCATCAGCAGGCCCATCAGCGGCACGAACAGCGCATTGAAATACGGCGGCCCGACGGACATCTTCGCGCCGCTCATGGCGTCGATCACCAAGGGGTACAGTGTGCCGAGCAGAATCATCGACGCCGCGACCACCAGCACCAGGTTATTGCCCAGCAATAACGTCTCACGCGACCAAAGGCCAAAGCCGACATGGCTTTTCACCACCG
The DNA here is from genome assembly GCF_014358015.1 of Pseudomonas triticifolii. GTDB lineage: Bacteria > Pseudomonadota > Gammaproteobacteria > Pseudomonadales > Pseudomonadaceae > Aquipseudomonas > Aquipseudomonas triticifolii. Next base: position 16,651 of record NZ_JACONV010000023.1, read on the forward strand.
GCGCGCGGAAGGCGAACAGGGTCAGCGAACCGCCCACCACCATCAACAGGAAGATCAGGATGAACACGCCGCGGGCCGGATCGGAGGCAAACGCATGCACCGACGTCAGCACCCCGGAACGCACCAGAAAGGTCCCCAGCAGGCTGAGAGAAAAGGCCGCGATGGCCAGCAACACCGTCCAGCTCTTGAACACACCGCGTTTTTCCGTGACCGCCAATGAGTGAATCAGCGCCGTGCCCACCAGCCAGGGCATGAACGAGGCATTTTCCACCGGGTCCCAGAACCACCAGCCGCCCCAGCCCAGTTCGTAGTACGCCCACCAAGACCCCAGCGTGATGCCAATGCCGAGAAACGCCCACGCCACCAGCGTCCAGGGTCGCGACCAGCGAGCCCAGGCGGCGTCCAGTTTGCCGCCGAGCAAGGCAGCGATGGCAAACGCAAATGCCACGGAAAAGCCGACGTAGCCCATGTACAGCATCGGCGGGTGCACGATGAGGCCGATGTCCTGCAACAAAGGGTTAAGGTCGCGACCGTTGGCCGGCATCTGCGGCAGGATCCGCGCAAAGGGATTGGAGGTCAGGATCAGGAACGACAGAAAGCCGAGGCTGATCATGCCCATGACTGCCAGAACCCGCGCCAGCATCACCTGCGGCAGTTGCCTGGAGAACACCGACACCGCAAAGGTCCAGCCGCCCAGAATCAATGCCCAGAGCAACAACGAGCCTTCATGTGCGCCCCACACGGCGCTGAATTTGTAATACCAGGGCAACGCGGTGTTGGAGTTCTGCGCCACGTAAGCGACCGAGAAGTCGTCCATCATGAAGGCGTAGGTCAGGCACCCGAAGGCAAAGATCAGAAAGCTGAACTGCCCCCACGCTGCAGGACGCGCCAGGCTCATCCACAGCGAGTCGCCGCGCCAGGCACCGATCAGCGGCACGCTGCTCTGCACGAGGGCAAAGCACAGCGCCAGAATCATGGCCAGATGGCCGAGCTCGGGAATCATGGGTCAACCCTGTTTCGATGGGGTGGAAGGCGCAGCCGGTGCGGCCTGACCGCTGTCGCGCAACGCCTTGGTGACTTCGGGCGGCATGTACTTTTCATCGTGCTTGGCCAGCACTTCGTCAGCCACCACCACGCCTTGAGCATTTAACTTGCCCAGCGCGACGATGCCCTGCCCTTCGCGGAACAGATCAGGGAGGATGCCGCGGTAGGAGATGGTCACCGACCTGTTGAAGTCGGTCACCACAAAGCGCACGTCCAGCGAGTCGGCCGAGCGTTGCAACGAGCCCTTCTCGACCATGCCGCCCGCCCGGATACGCGTATCGAGGGGTGCCTCGCCATTGGCGATCTGGCTCGGGGTGTAGAACAGATTGATGTTTTCCTGCAGCGCCCTGAGGGCCAGCGTCAGGGCCAGCCCGACGCCGACCAGCACGGCGACGATGATCAACAGGCGCTTTCTGCGCTGCGGCTTCACCTGCGGCCCTCCCGACGCACACGACGCGCCACCTGTTGCAGATAACGGCGACGCGCCAGCACCGGCAGCGCCACATTCACAAGCAGCACCAACAGGCAAAGGCCGTACGCCGACCAGACGAACAGCCCGTGGCGGCCCATTGCCAGGAAATCGGCCAATGACTCGAAACTCACGATGCGCGCTCCAGGCTGCGCAGGATTTCAGCCTGCACCCACTGAGTACGTGATTCGCGCTTGAGCACTTCAAGGCGCATCCGCATGAGCAATACGGCACCAAAGAAGCAATAGAAACCCAGTGTGGTGAACAACAGCGGCAGCCACATCTCGGCAGGCATGGCCGGCTTTTCGGTCAGGCTGAAGGTCGCGCCCTGATGCAGCGTGTTCCACCACTCCACCGAGTATTTGATGATCGGGATATTCACCACGCCGACAATCGCCAGCACCGCGCAGGCCTTGGCCGCACTGTCGCGATTACTGATCGCATTGCCCAGCGCGATCAGGCCGAAATACAGGAACAGCAGAATCAGCATCGAAGTCAGGCGCGCGTCCCACACCCACCAGGCACCCCAGGTCGGCTTGCCCCAGATAGCGCCGGTAGCCAGCGCCAGCGCCGTCATCCAGGCACCGATGGGCGCGGCCGATTGCAGGACGACGTCCGCCAGTTTCATCTTCCACACCAGCCCGACCACGCCGCACAGGGCTAGCATCACGTAACAGGACTGGGCCAGCATCGCGGCTGGCACGTGGATATAGATGATGCGAAAGCTGTTGCCCTGCTGGTAATCCGGCGGCGCAAATGCCAGTCCCCAGACCACGCCGATGCCGATCAACAGCACCGCAGCCACGCTCAGCCACGGCAGCAGTCGCGTGCTGATGCCATAGAAGACCTTGGGCGAGCCGAGCCTGTGCAACCAGGCCCAGCTCAGGCCGCTTTTGAGTGAATCGCTTTTCATCAAGGTACATCCAGGGTTGACCGAGCGCCTGACCGGCAGGCCTCGCAACCTCAATTATTCGCCGACACTGATCTTCAGGCCAGCCGCTATGGCAAAGGGTGTCAGGGTAACTGCCAGTGCCGTCAGGCTGCCCAGCCACAGCAGATAGCCGCTTGCAGGCATGCCTTGCAAGGCGGCCTGCAACGCACCACTGCCCAGAATCAGTACCGGGATATACAACGGCAAAATCAGCAGAGCAAGCAACAGGCCGCCACGCTTGAGACCGACCGTCAGCGCTGCGCCGACCGCACCCAGCAGGCTTAACACCGGCGTGCCCAGCAACAGCGACAGCATCAGCACGGGCAGGCAGTGTCCGGGCAAGCCCAGCATCAACGCCAGCATCGGTGCCAACACCACAAGCGCCAGCCCGGAAAACACCCAGTGTGCCAGCACCTTGACCAGAACCAGAAGGGCCAGCGGGTGCGGCGAAAGGACCCACTGCTCCAGCGAGCCGTCTTCGAAATCACTGCGAAACAGCCCGTCCAGCGAGAGTAGAACCGCCAACAGCGCCGCCACCCAGACCAGGCCCGGCGACAAGCTTTGCAACAATTGACTCTCCGGCCCGACAGCCAGAGGGAACAATACGATCACGATGGCGAAAAAAACCAGTGGATTGGCCAGCTCTGCCGGACGACGAGCCAGCAGCCTGGCCTCGCGCAGCAGTAATGACGTGAAAACGTTGCTCATAGGCCGCCGCTTCCCAGATCCAGTTGCCGATAGCCCGCAGGGCTGCGGCCCAGCGTGTGATGGGTGGTCAGAACCACCGCGCCACCGCGCTCGCAATGCTCGGCCAGACAGGTTTCCAGCTGGGCGATGCCTTGCCGGTCAAGGGCCGTGAACGGTTCATCCAGCATCCAGATCGGCGGACCCGGCAGGTACAAACGGGCCAGCGCAACGCGGCGCTGCTGTCCGGCAGACAATGCATGACACGGCACCTCTTCGAAACCGCCCAGCCCGACCGCTTCCAGCGCCTGCTCTAAACGAGCGCGCTCGCCGGAACCCTGCAGCGCACACAGCCAGGACAGGTTTTCCAGCGGCGTCAGCAGCTCCTTGAGGCCCGTCGCATGACCAATCCACAGCACCTGCCTGGCCCGTTCGGCGTGCTGCTGAATCAAGGGCACGCCACCGAGCATCACCTGGCCCGAGGTCGGCTGCATCAACCCGCACAACAATCGCAGCAGGCTGGTCTTGCCGCTGCCATTGGGACCGCTGATCTGCAACAGGTCGCCGGCCTGAAGATCAAGATCCAGATCTTCGAACAGCAGCCGTCCGTCGCGCTCGCAGGTCAGCGCAGTGGCATGCAGAAGTGGAGTCACAGCAGTCATCGAGCGCTTCCAGTGTCGCGTTGTCTCGAAATGCGCCGAAAACAGCACAAACGGAGGAAATGGCAGTTCAAGTCGAGCATGATGCGGCCGTTACATGAAGGGAACTTAATGACGGCCAGACCGCTTTGGGTCGGTATTATACATACGACTCCGGACACCCACGGGGGCAATTTCCTCAGGTCGAATATTGAATGACAGGCGATATCACCAGCGTCCCCGCGACGGTTCCAGCGACCGCGCTGCTACGCGCCGGCATTTCCCAGGCGCAGGTCCTGACGTTGCTACAGGCCTCGCCTACGCTGATCCCTGAAGGCCAGACCGCAGAAGCCGAAGTGCTGACCCTCAAGCAGGTCGATCAGAACTTTCAGCTACTGCTCAAACTGATTCTGAGCAATGGCAGTCAGACCAACCTGCCGGTCAGCAGCACCGTGCCCTTCACGCCCGGCAGCCTACTGCAGGTGACACAGGCGTCGGCCAACGAGTTGACGCTGACCCTGCAACAACTCAACAGCGCACTGAAGAATTCGCTGACCAGCATCGATACCCGACAGTTGCCCGTTGGCACGCTGTTGCAGGGCAAGGTGCTGACCACTCAGATCGTGGCACAGGCGGTGAGCCAGCTGGCCAGTGCCCTTCCCAGCACCGCAGCCGCTGCGCCTGCCACCTATCGCTCGATCGTGATGCTGCTCAATACTGCACTGGCAGGTTCCAGTCTGACCGTCGACAGCCCGCAACCCTTGAAAGTCGGCAGCCTGCTCAGCGCTCAGGTGCAGGGCAACCAGGCATTGAACTTCGTCGCCCTGCCCGGTCGTTTCGATCAACTGGCCGTCGCGCAACAACTGGCCACACAACAAAACCGTCAGGGCTCACTGGACAATCTGATCAACGCGCTGCAGAACCTGCCGCGCAACAGCCCGGCGATCAGCGCGCCCTTGCAGGCCAGCATCAATCAGTTACTGGCCGACATACCTGACGTCGAGCAAATGACATCGCCCAAAACCGTTGCCCAGGCGCTCAATGCCAGCGGTGTGTTTCTGGAAGCGAAACTGCAGGCCGGTCTGAACCCGCTGCATGTACCGGACATGAAGGCCAACCTGATGCGCCTGATTGCCCAGATTCTGCCAGGGCTCCCGGACAACAGTTCCTACGGCGCTGCGGCGGCCTCCAACACCCTGGTGCGGATCATGCCCAGCGCTATCCGCAACGCATTGGGCACCTTGGGCATGGTGGCTGCCCGTACCCAGCCAAGCGTCTTCCCTCTGCCTTCGCGCTCGGTCGGCGGCGGCGAGAAAGAAGACGATCTGGAAATTCTCCTCAAGCTCGCCGCCGCTGCCGTGTCACGCGTGCAAAGCCATCAACTGGGCGGTCTGGATCAGACGCGCACCAACGCGGACGGCACGCAGGTCACCACCTGGCAGTTGGAAGTTCCGATGCGCAACGCCCATGACATCGTGCCCTTGCAGGTCAAAGTGCAGCGCGAAGACAAGCAGGATGAAGAACCCGCCGACGACAAGGCTGACGGCGAGATTCAGGAAACACGCGAAAAGCTCTGGAAGGTCGATCTGGCGTTCGACCTTGAACCGCTGGGGCCGCTGCAGGTGCACGCCCAACTGCTGCGCGGGACCTTGTCGAGCCAGCTTTGGGCCGAACGTCCGGACAGCGCAGCGCTGATCGGACAGGAGCTTGGGCATTTGCGCGAACGGCTGATTGCCTGCGGCCTTGCTGTGGGCGAACTGGCCTGCAACCACGGCACCCCGCCCCAAGGGCCACGAACCGCCCTCGAACAACGCTGGATTGACGAGAACGCCTGATGACCCAACACGTCGACACACCGCGCCAGGCCATTGCCCTCAGTTACGACGGACAAAGCGCGCCGACCCTCAGCGCCAAAGGCGACGATCAACTGGCCGAAGCCATCCTGGCCATCGCCCGCGAATACGAAGTCCCCATCTACGAAAACGCCGAGCTGGTCAAATTGCTGGCCCGCATGGAACTGGGCGACAGCATTCCTGAACCGCTGTATCGCACCATCGCCGAAATCATTGCCTTCGCCTGGCATTTGAAAGGCAAATTTCCCGAAGGCCAGGACCCGGATGCGCCGCCGGTGGAGCGGGATATTACGCCGCGTCGGTGAGCGTCTTTTCATGAGCACAAAACGGTCTTGCAGACTGTCCGTTTCAGCCCACCACCGCCGTCATGAATACTCGTTTGCGTGTTAACTGAAGTTACTGACTGTCCCTTTGGAGACGCTCGTAATGAAACACGCTCAGCGCAAAACAACGGACGCATCGGCGCTGGAATCTGACTATGGTTTCGATCTACCGGCGGCCAGGGTCAATGACTGGCATTCCCACGGCGTTCTGACGTCGCACTTCATGAACACGTTCTCCGTGATGGCACCCGCTTTTGAGCGAGCCATTACGCTGAGCATCAAACACCACCGACCGCTCGTTGCGGGCTCTCCCCTCCAGCAAAAAATAACCGACATGCTGGTTCAGGAAGCAAGGCACGCTCACGAGCACAGGCGTTACAACGGATTGATTGAACAGGTCGGTTTGCCAGGACGCCACCTTGAGCGCCTTGCCCGAAAGCTGCTTGACGCAGGTTTGAGCCTACCTTGGGTCACTCCACGCTTTCGACTGGCTGTCATGATGATGTTCGAACATCAAGCCGCGCTGGCATCCACCGTTACTTTGAACAGTCCCGCCTTGCTTGAGGGATCATTGCAGGGTTATGCGCAGCTCTGGATTTGGCACGCTCGCGAAGAAACAGACCACCGGTCACTGGCCTACAGTCTTTGGACAACGGTCATGGGACGGGGCCTGAAGCCCTACGTGATACGTATAGGTGCAGCTGCATATGCAGCTGCACTGACCTTCAATATCGCTACGCTCATATTCCTGCGGCTACTGATCGCTGATAAAAATCTGAGGGTCACCAGACGCGACCTTTGGCTTTTTTTACGATTTCACCTGGGACCGGGAGGCTTGGTCACTCGCTCCGCGAAACTCTGGCTAAGGTATTTCCTGCCAGGCTTTCACCCCGACCTGTATGAAAAGATCAACCGCTAGAACATTGGCCGTCAGGATGACGGTGGTGCTGTGGCTTTAAATCGCAATCGGCTTGCGCCCGGCAAACGAATGCGCCAGCGTGCCGCCGTCGACCAGATCCAGCTCGCCACCCAGCGGCACGCCGTGGGCGATGCGCGAGGCGATGAGGCCTTTCTGGTTGAGTAGCTGGGCGATGTAATGGGCGGTGGCCTCGCCTTCCACGGTCGGGTTGGTGGCCAGGATGACTTCGGTAAACGTGCCCTGCCCGGCGATGCGCTCCATCAGTTGTGGAATTCCGATGGCCTCAGGGCCAAGACCGTCGAGTGGCGACAGGTGGCCCTTGAGCACGAAATAGCGGCCGCGATAGCCGGTCTGCTCCACGGCGTAGACATCCGTCGGCCCTTCGACCACGCACAGCAGCGTGTCGTCGCGGCGCACATCAGCGCATTGCGGGCAGAGTTCTTCTTCGGTCAGCGTGCGGCACAAACGGCAATGACCGACACCTTCCATCGCCTGACTCAAGGCCAGCGCCAGACGCGAACCGCCGCTGCGATCACGCTCCAGCAACTGCAACGCCATACGCTGCGCGGTTTTCTGACCGACGCCCGGCAGTACGCGGAAGGCATCGATCAACTGGCGAATCAGGGGGCTGAAGCTCATGAAGAAAAGTCCGACAAAAACACAAGACGCGGTTTATACCCGCGCGTTGCCGCCAGCGTCAATTCGGGGTTGATAAGCTGCGACCAATAGCAGGTGTTCGCTATGCCTGACACGTAGCGCGCCAAGAGGCATAACCACATGACGACCCTTGACGTCGTCAGACGCAGTACCGCCTGGCAAACAACGGACTGTGGGAGGCGGCTTGCCGGCGATCTGCCGGGAAACGGCAGCAAAATATGCCTATGCGATGCGTCAGGTGTAAACAGAAGCCACCCTCACACCTTCAACGCCATCTCCAGAAACTCCATCAGCGCCTGCACCCTGGCGCTGCGTTGCTTGCGCACGGGCACCAGCAGGTTGATCGGCGCGCTGGTCAGTTGCCAATCGGCAAGCACCTGCACCAGTGCGCCGCTGGCGATGGCATCGCTGACGTCCCACTGCGAGCGCAGCACAATACCCAGCCCTTGCTCGGCCCAGCGGCGGGCGACAGAGCCGTCGTTGCTGAGCAGCACAGGCTCGATGCGCAGGGTCTTTTTTGACGCACCCTTGCTCATGTGCCAGAGGGTCACGTCTTCATCGTTTTCCCGAATGCAGATGCAACGATGAGTCGCCAGTTCGTCGGGCGACACAGGCATGCCGTGTTGCTCCAGATACGCCGGGCTGGCGCACAGCCAGCGGTTATTGTGGGCCAGCGTGCGGGCGATCCACAGGCTGTCGTTGAGGCTGCCGATGTGGATGACCGCATCGCTGTCGTGTCGATCCGGCCATGGCGTTTCACGCAGATCAAGGTGCAGGCGCAACTGCGGGTGCAGTCTGGCAAAGCGTGCAAGCAGCGGCGCAATGCGCTGGCGACCATAGCCGAAGGGCGCAGCAAGCCTTAACGTGCCAACCAGACGCTCGTCACGCTGTTTGAACGACTCGGGCAGCGCTTCCAGTTGCTCCAGCAGGTGTGCACTTTCCCGGGCGAAGCGCTCCCCCTCGGCGGTCAGGCTCAAACGCCGGGCGTCTCGATTGGCCAGGGTAATGCCCAGTTGCGCCTCCAGTTTGCGCAGCCGCATCGACAGCGCTGGTGGCGACACGTTGAGAAGCCGGGCCGCAGCACTGAGTGACTCACAGCGCGACAGCGTCACGGCCAGACGTAAATCTTCGATCGCGATCATTCAGCTCAGCTTAAGGATTGATGACGACCTATTGAACCACAGCTTCATTATCAAACAGTAGAGTGGACACGTACCCAGCCACGCGAGCACCGCTCATGCCTGCCTCCTTGACACCCGTCGTACCGCCGCTCCTCGATACACCCGTCGCGCTGATCGATGTACCCCGCATGCAGCGCAACATCCAGCGCATGCAGCAACGCATGAACGATCTCGGCGTGCGCTTGCGTCCGCACGTCAAGACCAGCAAATCCCTGCCGGTCATCCAGGCGCAACTGGCCGCCGGGGCCCGTGGTGTCACGGTATCGACGCTTAAAGAAGCCGAGCACTGTTTTGCCAACGGCATCGACGACGTGCTCTACGCGGTCGCCATGGCGCCCGGCAAACTGAATCAGGCACTGGCCCTGCGCCGCAAGGGTTGCCGCCTGAGCATCCTGACGGACAGTGTCGTCGCCGCGCAGGCCATCGTTGCGTTTGGTCAGGCACATGACGCGCCATTCGAGGTATGGATCGAGATCGACTGCGACGGCCACCGATCCGGCCTGTTGGTTGATGACAACGCGCTACTGGAGGTGGCGCGATTACTGACAGAAGGCGGCATGCAACTGCGTGGCGTGATGACCCATGCAGGCTCCAGCTACGATCTGGATACACCTGATGCGCTTCAGGCAATGGCCGAACAGGAACGCCTGCTGTGCGTCACGGCTGCCGAACGCATCCGCGAGGCCGGGCTGCCCTGCCCCGAGGTCAGCATCGGCTCAACGCCCACCGCCTTGTCGGCGCAAAGCCTGAAAGGTGTGACCGAAGTCCGGGCCGGGGTCTATGTGTTCTTCGACCTGGTGATGCATAACATTGGCGTCTGCACTGCCGACGAACTGGCGTTGAGCGTGCTGACCACGGTCATCGGCCATCAGCAGGACAAGGGCTGGATCATCATCGACGCAGGCTGGATGGCGATGAGCCGTGATCGAGGCACGCAGCGCCAGCGGCAGGACTTTGGCTACGGCCAGGTCTGTACCGAAACCGGCGAATGGATTGAAGGTGCAAGCGTCACCGGTGCCAATCAAGAGCACGGCATCATCACCCTGGCGGCCGAGGACAGTAGCGATATCACGGCTCGCTTTGCGATTGGCAGCCGCTTGCGCATCCTGCCGAACCATGCCTGCGCCACCGGCGCGCAATTCCCTGACTATCACGCGCTGGATGCCAAGGGCAACGTGCACACCTGGAGTCGTCTGCATGGCTGGTGATATCGAACGGATCCACACGCCCGACGCTGCAGCGCCAGGCGGGCACTATTCCCAGGCCGTGCGGCATCAAGGTGTGCTGCATGTCTCGGGGCAGTTGCCAGTGCGCGCCGATGGCAGCCACAGCGTTGATGAACCCTTCGAGGTGCAGGCGGCCATTGCGCTGGACAACCTGCTGGCCATTCTCGCCGCCGCCGGGTGCCGCGCCGAGGACCTGATCAAGGTCACGGTCTATGTGGCAGGGATCCAGCACTGGCCCGCCTTCGACCGCCTCTACGCCAGGTATCTGGGCGACCATCGCCCGGCCCGCGCCGTCGTCCCGGTACCCGAATTGCATCATGGCTACCTGATCGAGATCGAAGCGCAGGCACGTAGCGCGTCGTGACGTCTCAACTACAGACCTTCAAGGACATTCCATGAGCGCAGTCTCAGATTCCACCTATCACTACCGCGCCGCAACTGCGGCGGACATGCCCGCTGCCCATGCACTGTCAGTGCATCTGAAATGGCCGCATCGCGAAGAAGACTGGGCCATGGTGCAGCGTACTTCACAGGGTTTCGTGGCCGAGCAGGCCGGGCAACTGGTCGGTGTGGCGTTCACGTGCAATCAAGGCGACTGGTCGTCCATCGGCCTGGTGATCGTTGGCGATTCGCACCAGGGCAAAGGCATCGGACGTCGCCTGATGCAACTGTGCCTGGACGCCACAGCACCACGCACGCCGATGCTCAATGCGACAGAAGCCGGCGCGCCGCTTTACCAGAGCATGGGTTTCGTCGATTACGCCCGCATCCAGCAACATCAAGGCGTGCCGCAGTTACCCGAGCAACTGCCGCTGGCTGCCGGTTCTGCACTGCGAACGCTGGGCTCAGCCGACCATCCAGCGCTGATCAGGCTGGCCAATGAAGGCAGTGGGCTGGATCGCACGGCCGTGCTGACAGACCTGTTGCGGGATGCCGAACACGCCGTTGGTATCGAAGTGGAGGATCAGTTACAAGGCGTCGCCCTGCTGCGCCGCTTCGGTCGCGGTCACATCATCGGCCCGGTGGTTGCACGGGACCAGGCGCAGGCGCGTCAACTGATCTCTTGCTTGCTGCACCTGATCCCCGACGCCTTCGTGCGCTTCGACATTCTGTCCGACAGCGGGCTGGCACCCTGGCTGGAAAGTCTGGGGCTGGCGTGTGTCGATCGAGCGCCGCGCATGGTCCTCGGCGCGCCACCGCCGGTCAGCGACACGGTCCGGCAGTTCACGCTGGTCACCCAGGCTATCGGCTGACGAGCTTCGGTTTATCGGCGAAAACAGCTCCATGCGCTTAGCGGCCCGCATACAGCAGATTATTCTTCGCAGCCTTCAAGATCGGCGCTTTTTATTGCGATCGCTTTGTTAGCGTATTGATATGAAACGGATTGAACTTGCCGTCGTTCCTCTATCGCTCCAGGGAGCCCGCTGGATGACCACACATTCTTCGAACAGCCATCGCGTCGATCCACAGACGACGCAGCAGTTTTACATCGATGGCCACTGGTGCTCTCCAGTCGAGCCCGCCACCCTGCCGGTGATCAATCCAGCCACGGAAGAAGTCGTCGCGCACGTTGCAAGCGGCACGGCGGCGGATGTGGACCGGGCAGTGGCAGCGGCGCGAGCGGCCTTCCCTGCCTGGTCTGCGACCACGCCCCAGGCGCGCGCCGACGTGATTGGCCGTATCCATGCACTGATTATCGAGCGCAAGGAAGACCTGGCGCAGGCACTGTCACTGGAGATGGGTGCCTCCATCACCTCGGCGCGGGCGATGCAGGTGCCGCTGGCTGCCGAACACGTTCGGGTTGCGCGGGATCTGTTGGCCACGTATGCATTCCAGACCGTCGAAGGCAGCACCGCCATCCAGCGGGAACCCATCGGCGTCTGCGGTCTTATCACACCGTGGAACTGGCCGCTGTATCAAATCACCGCCAAGGTCGCACCGGCCATTGCCGCAGGTTGTACCGTGGTGCTCAAGCCCAGCGAACTGTCGCCTCTGAGCGCACTGCTGTTCGCGCAACTGGTGCACGATGCCGGTTTGCCTGCCGGAGTGTTTAACCTCGTGAACGGCAGCGGCCCGGAGGTCGGTGGCGCGATGGCCGCGCACCCTGACATCGACATGATTTCCATCACCGGCTCCAATCGCGCAGGTGCTCTGGTTGCGCAGGCGGCCGCGCCGACCGTCAAGCGCGTCACGCAGGAACTGGGCGGTAAATCCCCCAACATCCTGTTGCCCGACGCTGACTTCGCCAAGGCCGTGCCGCCTGGCGTCATGGCGGCGTTCCGTAACGTCGGTCAGTCGTGCAGCGCACCGACGCGCATGATCGTGCCGAGGAACCGTCTGGCAGAAGTCGAGGCGCTGGCCATCGAAACCGCCAACGCGATCATCGTGGGCGATCCGCAGTCGGAACACAGTGTGCTGGGCCCGATTGCCAACCAGGCCCAGTTTCATCGCGTGCAGGCGATGATCGAAGCGGGCATGGGGGAAGGCGCAAAACTGATCTGTGGCGGACCGGGACGTGTCGAGGGTTTTGATAAGGGCTTTTATGCGCGCCCGACCGTGTTCTCTGAAGTCGACTCCTCGATGCGCATTGCTCAGGAAGAAATCTTCGGCCCGGTGCTTTGCCTGATTGCTTACGACACCGTGGACGAGGCCGTGGCCATCGCCAATGACACGGTTTACGGGCTGGGGGCTCATGTACAAAGCCAGGACCTGCAGCAGGCCCGAGCCGTGGCCTCTCGCATCCGCGCCGGGCAAGTGCTTCTCAACTACCCGGCCTGGAACCCCATGGCACCCTTTGGCGGCTACAAGCGCTCCGGCAACGGCCGCGAGTATGGCGTGCAGGGCTTTGAGGAATATCTGGAGACCAAGGCGATCGTGGGGTTCGGGGAGCAGTAACGACGCCGCGCTATGGCGCAGCAAACTCGTGGGAGCGGACTCGTCCGCGAATACTGTATTTCAGTCGCTGAATATTTGTCGGATGTACCGGCCTTTGGCCTTTTCGCGGACAAACGGAACGCCGCCCGGTCCGCTCCACAAGAAGCTTCATCTCCAGGTGTGTACGTGTTTTTTGATGAACACATCGACGCGATCTAAAACCCAAAAAAATGCCAGGCACATGGCCTGGCATTGATACCTGCGACAGCAGCCGTCAGAACGGCAGCTTCATGCCCGGCGGCAGTTGCATGCCAGCGGTCATGGAAGCAGTCTTTTCCTGGCTCGCCTGTTCGATCTTGCGAACCGCGTCGTTAACCGCGGCGGCGATCAGGTCTTCCAGCACTTCCTTGTCTTCCTGCATCAGGCTGTCATCCAGGTTGATGCGCTTGACGTCATGACGACCGGTCATGACCACGCTCACCAGGCCTGCGCCCGATTGGCCGGTCACTTCCGCGTTGGCCAGTTCTTCCTGCATCTTGGCCATTTTTTCCTGCATTTGCTGGGCCTGCTTCATCAGGCCAGCCATGCCACCTTTCATCATGGGATATCTCCTCGAATATGGATGGTTCGTTTGCGCAGCGCATGAAGCGCCGTGCCGTCAGTTATTGAGTCTGCGCTGCCGGAGCGTCCACAGGCTTGATCGTATCCTCTCGAATCATCGCACCAAACTGTTGCAGCATCTGCTGGATGAACGGATCGGCATGAATCGAAGCCTCGGCCTGGCGCTGGCGCTCGGCACGCAGACGCGATGCGGCCTGGGCAGGGGTTTCCTGCTCGGGCTTGATCAGCTCGATAGACAGATTGATCGTGCGTCCCAGGAACTGGTTCAACGCATCGTTCAGACGACGTTGCTGAGTCGCGTTGAACAGCGCGCTGTGCGCCGGGTCCAGGTGCAGCAACCAGTGATCGCCCTCCTTGCCCATCAGCGTGCAGTTGGCAGCGATACTGCCGGTCATGCCCGAGATGGGCAAGCCGGGAAACATCTCCAGCCATTCCAGTGCAAGGCCCGTGGCAGGCATCGCCGCCAGGGTCGGCTCGGGCTCGACCGGTTCGGCTTCACTGACGCTCTCGTGCGCCAGCTCATCCAGATAACTATAGGAGGCCGGATCGATGTCGACATCCGGCTCGACGTAGTCGTCGTCCGGCGGCGGCTCATCGTCGCGGTCCATGGGCGCTGAAAGATAAGCAGCGTCCGGTATGGCTTCGAGCATGGCAGGTGTGATCGCCTGCTCGGCAACCGGCTGGGGTTCCTCCGGGGCCTGCTCTTGTGCCTGTTGCTCCTCGATCTGCGGCGCGTCCGGCACAGGGCTGGCCGGTGCAGGCGTGGGCATGGGCGTGAGGTCAGGTTGTTCGCCCAGGGTTTCCAGGACGGGTTCGGCGACCGGCTCGCCAGGCTGCGCTGCGGGTTCAGGCGTCGCCTCGGCAACAGGCGCTTTAGGCTCGTTCCACGGCAGGTCGATGTCTTCGGCAGGCGTCGGCTGTTCAGGTGCAGGCTCTACAGGGGCAGCCTTGAGCGGTTCTGGCGCGGGTACCGTCGCTTCAAAAGCCGGATCAGGCGCGGCCATCACAGGCGGTCGGGCAGCCACCGATGCAACAGGTGTCGCATCGGCCACTGCCTTGCGGGAATCAACCGTGGCCTGGCTGATCCCCACTGGCTTTAGCGGCTGCCTCGGCGCGTCCTCACTGTCGGCAGGACGGAACGCCAGCATGCGCAGCAGCACCATCTCGAAACCGCCACGCGGGTCCGGGGCCAAGGGTAGATCACGCCGACCGATCAGACCCATCTGGTAATAGAACTGCACGTCTTCGGCTGGCAGCGCTTGCGCCAGGGCGAGCACACGGTCACGGTCGCCATGACCGTTGTCGACGCCTTCGGGCAATGCCTGGGCGATCGCCACGCGGTGCAGCACGTTGAGAATTTCCGACAGCACGCCGTTCCAGTCAGGCCCCTGCTCGGCCAGATGCCGCACGGCTTCGAGCACGCCACGGGCATCGCCTTCCAGCAGCGCCGTCAGCACATCGAACACCTGACCATGGTCCAGCGTGCCGAGCATGGCGCGCACATCGGCGGCCATGACCTTGCCTTCACCGAAGGCAATCGCCTGATCGGTCAGGCTCATGGCATCGCGCATCGAGCCATCCGCAGCGCGCCCCAACAGCCAAAGCGCGTCGTCTTCGAACGGGACATTCTCGACACCCAGCACATGGGTCAGGTGCTCGACCACACGCTCCGGCGTCATGTTTTTCAGGGAAAACTGCAGGCAGCGCGACAGGATGGTCGCCGGCAGCTTCTGCGGATCGGTCGTTGCCAGGATGAATTTGACGTAGGGCGGCGGCTCTTCAAGCGTCTTGAGCAAGGCGTTGAACGAGTGGCTGGACAGCATGTGCACTTCGTCGATCAGGTAGACCTTGAAGCGCCCGCGACTCGGCGCGTACTGCACGTTGTCCAGCAGTTCGCGGGTGTCTTCGACCTTGGTGCGGCTGGCGGCGTCGATCTCGATCAGGTCCACAAAACGACCTTCATCGATCTCCCTGCACACCGAACAGGTGCCGCAGGGCGTCGAGGTAATGCCGGTTTCGCAGTTCAGGCACTTGGCGATGATGCGCGCGATGGTGGTCTTGCCGACACCGCGTGTACCGGTGAACAGATAGGCGTGATGCAGGCGCTGGCTGTCCAGCGCGTTGATCAGGGCCTTGAGCACATGTGTCTGGCCGACCATTTCGCGGAACGAGCGCGGACGCCATTTACGTGCAAGAACCTGATAACTCATTGAAAACCGTCGCGACTGGTAAGCGGAAGACCGCCAATGCTAGCCGAGCAGGGACAAAATTGCATCCGGTGTCCTGTTTATTGTGGTGTGAAGAACGAATTCGCCGCTTCCTGAAAAAGTTTTCATCCCGGAATGCTGTTTGCGCTGTAGCAATACCGTCATATTGCATCGATACGCTCGCCTGAAATCTTTGGTAACACTTAATTCAGACAGGTATTCGCCATGACCGACAGACCCGACGACCCCACGACCAACCCCAGCCGTCGTCGCTTTCTGGGCGGCATGGCAGCACTGGGCGCAGGCGTAACCCTCAGCAGTTACGTGACCGCCGGCGAGAAGCCGCCCGTTCCAGCCGAAAAGCCCCTCACCGGCACGGCACTGGACAAGGCCCTGCGCGATAACGTCAAAACGGTGGTGGTGATCTATGCGGAAAACCGCAGCTTCAACAACCTGTTCGGCGATTTTCCCGGTGTTGAAAAACCCCTGTCAGCGCTCAAGCCTGCCGACTATCAGCAACGCGACCGCGATGGCAGCCTGCTGAGCACCTTGCCACCCGCCTGGGGTGGCGTGCTACAGGTCGGGCCGCAGAGCGTTGATGGCGTGACCTACCCGGCCGGCGTGCAGTTTCAGGAAAACCTCCCCAATGCGCCCTTCCCGCTCAAAGGGCCGAACAAGGAAGACCTGCCGCTGAGCCTGGTCACCCGTGACCTGTGGCACGTGTTCTATCAGAACCAGATGCAGATCAACGAAGGCAAGAATGATCGTTTCGTGGCCTGGGCCGACTCGGGCGGCCTGACCATGGGCAACTACGCGCAGACTCAATACTCGCTGCGGCTGTGGGACGTGGCGAAGGAATTCGTGCTGTGTGACAACTTCTTTCAGGGCGCTTTCGGGGGGTCTTTTCTCAATCACCAGTACCTGATTTCGGCGACTGCGCCGATCTATCCCGACGCCGCCAACTCGCCCGCCAAATCGCAGATCGCGACGCTGCAGAGTGACAATCCGCAAGACCCGCGCTTAAAACCACTGGAAAAGTCGCCCGCCAGCGCCATGGAAGGGCCGCCACAGTTCGGCCCCAGCGCCATTACTCCGGACGGTTTCGCCGTCAACACCCTGGCCCCGCCGTATTGGCCGACCTGGCTGCGCGACCCGCAGAATCCTGATTATTCCAAGCCGGATCTGGCCAACGTACTGGTGCCGCAGAGCCACGAGCACATTGGTGACAAACTGTCGAAAAAAGACATCGACTGGGCGTGGTACGCGGGTGCCTGGCAAGTCACGCTGGACGAGTTCAAGGATTCCACCGGAATCCCGAAAATCCCCAACTTTCAGTACCATCACCAGCCGTTCAACTACTTCGCGCAGCAAGGCCCGCAGAACCCGGCCGAACGCAAGCGCAGGCTGCGTGACGGCGGGCTGGGTGATGAGTCGACCACCAACCGTTTTCTGGCTGATGCCGAGGCCGGCAAGCTGCCTGCAGTCACGTTCTATAAACCCCAGGGCAACCTGAACATGCACGCCGGTTATGCCGACGTCGCGTCGGGTGATCGGCACATCGACCGCGTGGTCAAGGTGCTGCGCAACAGCCCGCAGTGGGAGAACATGGTGATCGTGATCACCGTCGACGAAAACGGCGGCTGGTGGGACCACGTTGCGCCGCCCAAGGGCGACCGCTTCGGCCCCGGCACCCGCGTTCCGGCGCTGGTCATCTCGCCGTTCGCCCGCAAAGGCACGGTTGACCATACGGTCTACGACACTGCCTCTATCCTGCGCCTGATCACCCGCCTGCATGGCCTGGAAAAACTCGACGGTCTCAAGCGCCGCGATGACGCCATGATCGCCCGCGGACAGCAGCCCATGGGCGACCTGACCAACGCCTTGCAGTTCACGACCCACCACAAGGCCTGACGCCAGTGTCAGGCTTGAGCGTCTTGCGCCTCCAGCGCGGTCCGTTGCGACGCTCTGGAGGGCGGCAAGGACGCCACATACACCGTGCGGGACGGAAAGGCGAAGCGCACATCCATGTCGGCGAACGCCTCCATGATGTCCAGGTTGATCGCCTGCTGCACGTCCATGTAAACGTTATAACTGGGGTCGAGCACGATATAGACCGTCTCGAACTCCAGTGACGTTTCGCCAAAGCTACGGAAGTGCGAGCGGTCGAACCGGGCGTTTTTCTGGCTGCGAATAATCTCTTCGACTTTCTTCGGGACTTCGCGCACCTGATCTGCCGAGCAGTCATAGGTCAGCCTGAAATCGAAGACGATGCGACGCTCCTCCAACCGTTTGTAGTTCTGAATGGTGCTGCCGATCATGTCGGCATTGGCCATGACGATCTGCTCGCCGCCCAGACTGCGGATGCGCGTGGTCTTGAGGCCGACATGCTCGACCGTCCCGGACAGCGCGCCCACCACAATGAAATCACCGATCTCGAACGGCTTGTCCACGGCGATGGATAGCGAGGCAAATACGTCGCCGAGAATGTTCTGCACCGCCAGCGCCACGGCGATACCCCCTACGCCTAGACTCGCGACGAAGGCCGTGATGTTCACCCCGACATTGGACAGCATTGCCATCAGCACCGTGGCCCACAGCAGCACTTTCGCGCCCCACAGGCTCAAGGTCGCCAAGGCACTGCCCTGAAACGTGCTGGTGGTGCTATGACGGGCGAAATAGCGGTACAACGCCAGCGCTATCGCACGGTTCGCCCAGAGCCCGACCTGCAAGGCCGCGACCACGAACCACAGGCTGCTGACTCGCCCGAGCCAGCGCTCCGGCAGATCAAGCATGCCGACCCCGATCAATAACGAGGCCAGCAATAACAGCGTGTTGCTGGTGCCGGACAGCACTTCTACAGCGATGTAACTCACGTGCGCATTGGGCGCGGACGAGCGGGTGCGGATTTTTCGCATCACAAACCCGATAGCCCCACGAACCAGGACGAAGCTCAGCGTCGAGGCGACGATGGCCAGAATCCAGTTCGCCAGCGAAATACCCAGAAATTGTGAGTCTGTGAAAAAGAGGATGATGTCATGTTCCATTTGGCCCCCGGCTGCATGGCTGCGAGACGCCTGACCGAAAAGCCTTTGACACCCGCAGCGACTTGATATGCCCCTTGCCGTAACACGGTTTCAAGCGACGCGTAGGGTTTTAGGTGACCTGAAGCCTTGAGCGTTCAGATTAATTTGCCGATTGAGCGGAATCGACGAAACATTCAGGGATAAGGCTTTTGTAGAGAAAGGATTCTGGAGGTTGATTCTGGAGGTTATTGCTGCGTCGAGGACCGACAGAGGAGTCGTTAAGGTGGTGCCCCCACCAGCCACACCCCGGCACACAATGTTCCCGCTGTGGCTGCTTCCTTCCGGATCTGACCAGGTTCACGGGTAATCGTTGCGGGGGGACCGATGGGGTCACCATAACGACGCTCACCAGTTGGCGAGCCGCGCCATTGTACCGGTCTGGAGCGAGTTTACAACCTCCGGCCCGGATAAAAATTTCGATCAGGCTCAAGCACTTGTGTGACGGGGGCTGGAGCGTTACGCGCCTTTGCCGCAGATGGCCGGGAACGCTGGAATCAGAGCCGAAGCCTCCTGTAACCTGCCTCCCCTACCCACAATCAGCCGACAGGTTGCTCATGCAGACTCGATTGGTCAGCTACGAAGAACTCACCCCCACTCAATGCAAGCTGCTCGAAACGCTCGAGATCGCACCGGAACAGATTCAGTTCTCGGGCGATATTCATACGGCGCTCAATACCCTGCTGGTCAATCCCAACGCCAATATTGCGGGTTTCGTGCTGCTGATCGACGAGATACCCAAGGGCTTTTTCATGCTCAAGCGCGGGGACTGCCTGCCGCACTGGGCATCGGAGGACGCGACCGCAACCTTGCATGCGTTACAGATCGATCGTCGCGAACAGGGCAAGGGATTGGGCAAGGCGTGCTTGAAAGCGCTGCCAGCCGCGCTTGGGTTGAAGTGGCCGGACATTGACCAGCTGATGCTGTCAGTGGATGCGGACAATGCAGCCGCTATCGGTCTGTATGTGGGTCAAGGCTGGATAGACACCGGCGAAGCCTATCGCGGACGGATAGGCTTCGAACGGCGGCTGGTATTGAAGCTTCAGGATAAAAGCAGCTACAGCAGCTAAGCCCAACGGATACGGGAGGCAACGTGTCGGCGCAGATGCCCGGCCAGTCAATCCTGCATCGCCGGCAAGCCGCATCCCGTCAAAGCTCCATACCCCCCTGAACAAGAGGCTTTTTTGGAGCAGAGCAGACTGTGGGAGCGGACTTGTCCGCGAAAAGGCTGTTACAGCCCATGAAGATCCAGCGGCTGAGCGGCTGCATTCGCGGACAGGCGGAACGCCACCCGATCCGCTCCCAAGGCACAGTGTTTCGCCAGAAGGTCTACTGCGCCTGCAATACCTCATCCGCCTTGCCACCGGCATCCTGAATCACCAGATGAATGAAGTGCAGCTTGGCGATGACTGCAGGCGGCAGCACGAACGGATAGAAGTCCGGCTGCCCCATGCTGCGTGACAGCTCATTGAGCATGCTGGCCAGTTCGATCCAGGCATTGACGAACGACAGGAACGCCGGGCCGCCTGGATGTTGCGGATCGAACAGCGTCTCCAGCGGGAACGGCTGGTAGTCCAGTTCCATGTCGCGAGCACTCATGCCGAAGCCCAGCGCGGTATCGACCGCATCCATCATGTGCAGGTAATGCGCCCAGGTCTCGGCCCAGTCTTCCCATGGGTGCATGGTGGCATAGGCGCTGACGAAGCTTTCTTGCCAGTTGTCCGGCGCACCGTTTTTATAGTGGTGATCCAGCGCGTCGGCATAGCTGGCCCGCTCGTCACCAAACAAGTTGCGATAGCTTTCCTGCCAATACGTATTGGCGATCAACCTGTCCCAGTAGTAATGCCCGACTTCATGGCGGAAGTGACCGAGCAATGTGCGATAGGGTTCGTGCATCTTTACCCGGATCGCTTCACGGTGTGCGTCGTCGGCTTCTTCGATGTTCAGCGTGATCAGTCCGTTGGCGTGACCGGTGGTCGGCAGGTTGCCTTCCAGATCCACGCCGACAAAGTCGAACGCCAGCCCGGTGTCTTCATCGACTGTCTTGGGGATGACCTTAAGACCCAGGGATATCAACTGCGCGACCAGACGGCGCTTGGCCGTCTCGACCTTGCGCCAGCGCTCGCCGTTTTCCGGGATCGACAGGTCAGGAATGGTCCGGTTCAGGCTGCACGCGACGCAGAACTCACCCGCGTTGTGCTCAGGAAACAGCCAGTTGCAGGCCGCTGGCGTGTCGAGGTTGGCACAACGCCGATAGACCCCTGCGCCGGGCTCATCGCTCAGGCGCCAGGTAGTGGGATCAGGCCCTGGCTCCAATGCCGCAATACGCCCCTGCTCAGGCAGATAACCCAGCGCTGCCGAGCAAGCCAGGCATTGGGTATTGGGGAAAAACACCGACTGGCCGCACTGACACTGCCAGAATTTACTGTTGCGTTTGGTTTCACCGACGAAGGGCGCGGTGATACGTGAACTTAATTGCTCGAAAAAGCGATACATGGCGATCTCCCGTGGGCCTTGCATGGACTAGATCATGCCGAAGCTTCAGGGGTTCAAAATATTATCGGCCCCACTGAATCAAGGCGAAAAACGGCGGCTTTGCGGGCCAAAAGGGTGCTTGGGGGTACTCGCCGTTGCACACGTCCTACTGGATAACAGAAGAACGAATGAACTGCACCCCGTGGGAGCGGACTTGTCCGCGAAAGCCACGGTTCAGACGCCTCTATTTCAGCGGATGTACTGGCCTCTTCGTGAGCAAGCGCACTCCCACTGCGTGAACGGCGCCGCCGCTATCGTCGGCAAGCCGCCTCCCACCACCTGGCTATCAGTCCACCGCCACACCCAGTTCGCTCAGACGCAACAGCAGCGCATCTTCATCCAGCACCGTCAGGCCCAGTTCATTGGCTTTGGTCAGCTTGGAGCCCGCACCCGGCCCTGCGACCACAGTATGGGTCTTGGCCGAGACGGAGCCTGAGACCTTGGCACCCAGGCTTTCAAGTTTTTCCTTGGCGACCTCGCGACTCATGCGCTCCAGGGTTCCGGTCAGCACCCAGGTCTGCCCGGCCAGCGGCAGGCCTTCGACGATCTTTTTCTCGCTGCGCCAGTGCATGCCGAAGTCCTTGAGTTGCGCTTCGATAGCCCGCGCACGCTCGGCGTTGGCGGTGTCATCGAAGAAATCACGCACCGCCTTGGCCTGCTTCTCCGGCAACGCCTGACGCATGTCCAGCCAGTCTGCGCCAATCACCGCCTCCAGCGTGCCGAACTTGTCGGCCAGCTTCTGCGCGGCACCCGGACCGACCGAGGGCACGTGCAGTTTGTCGATCAGACTTTCAAGCGTGGTACTGGCCGCGAACTCGGCACCCAGCTCACCCTGATCCTGCAATTGCAGACCGCACTCGCCCAACAGTGCGTCGATCACATGACGGTTATGCTCATCCTCGAAGAAGCTGTGAATCTCATGAGCGACTTCCAGGCCGATGTCCGGCAGGTACGTCAGCACTTCAGGCAAGGCCTGCTTGACGCGATCCAGGGACGCCAGCGAACGCCCCAGCACCTTGGCCGTCTCCTCACCGACATCCGGAATACCCAGCGCGTAGATGAAACGTGACAGCGTTGGCTGACGACTGTCGGCAATCGCCTTGAGCAGCTTTTCGCTGGAGATTTTGGCAAAACCTTCCAGGTCGATGATCTGATCGTATTCGAGTGTGTACAGGTCGGCAGGCGAGCCAATCAGCTTTTCGTCCACCAGTTGCTCGATGGTCTTGTCGCCCAGGCCTTCGATGTCCATGGCGCGACGCGACACGTAATGGATGATCGCCTGCTTGAGCTGTGCGCCACAGGCCAGGCGACCCACGCAACGGTACACCGCGCCTTCGCTGACGGTTGCCTTGCCCTTGCTGCGCTTGATCAGCTGCGTCGGCTCGACATGCGAGCCACACACCGGACAGGTTTTCGGCACCTCGACTGGCCGGGCGTCCTCAGGACGACGCTCCAAGACCACTCGTACGACCTGCGGGATGACATCCCCGGCACGGCGAATGATCACGGTGTCGCCGATCATCAGGCCCAGGCGTGCCACTTCGTCCATGTTATGCAGGGTCGCATTGGCGACCGTGACGCCCGCCACCTTGACCGGCTTCAAGCGCGCAACCGGCGTCACCGCGCCGGTGCGCCCCACCTGAAACTCCACATCCAGCAACTCGGTCAGCTCTTCCATGGCCGGGAATTTATGGGCAATTGCCCAGCGCGGCTCGCGGGCCCGGAAACCCAGTTCACGCTGATCGGCCAGGCGATTGACCTTGAACACCACGCCATCGATCTCGTAGCTCAGCGACAACCGCCGCTCGCCAATGTCACGGTAATAGGCCAGACACGCTTCGATGCCGTCCGCCAGCTTCAGCTCGTGACTGACCGGCATGCCCCATGCCTTGAGCTGATTGAGCACGTCCACGTGGGTGTCCGCCACCTCAGCAGAAAGCTGGCCCAGGCCGTAGCAGCAGAACTCCAGCGGACGGTTGGCGGTGATCTTCGAATCCAGCTGGCGCAGGCTGCCAGCCGCCGCGTTACGCGGGTTGGCGAAGGTCTTGCCGCCCACTTCCAGCTGGCTGGCGTTAAGCCGCTCGAAACCGGCCTTGGACATGAACACTTCACCGCGCACTTCCAGCACCTCAGGCCAGCCGGTGCCATGCAGCTTGAGCGGAATGTTGCGCACCGTGCGCACGTTGACGCTGATGTCTTCACCCGTCGCCCCATCACCCCGCGTCGCGCCACGCACCAGCGCGCCGTCGCGGTACAACAGGCTGACCGCCAGACCGTCGAGCTTGGGCTCGCAACTGTACTGAACCTTGCGACTGCCTTCCGGCAGATCCAGGCCTTCGGTCACCCGACGGTCGAACTCATGCATGTCGTTTTCTTCGAACGCGTTACCCAGGCTGAGCATCGGCACTTCATGACGTACCTGGGTAAACGCCGACAAGGCCGCGCTGCCGACCCGCTGGGTGGGCGAATCGGGCGTGACCAGATGCGGGTTCTCGGCTTCCAGCGCCTTGAGTTCGTGGAACAGGCGGTCGTATTCGACATCGGGAATGCTGGGTTCATCCAGAACGTGGTAGCGGTAGTTGTGCTGATCCAGCTCTGCGCGCAGTTCCAGGATTCGGGTTTCGACGGCCTTCATAGGGTGTTCTCTCAAAAAGCAAAAGAGCAGCCTGGGCTGCTCGATTGGATGGTTCTGTTGTACCGGTATTCAGCCCTTCTGGAACGCAGTGGATGCGATTCAATCAGGGCCGACACAGCAAAGGCTCAGCCGCGACGCTGAGTCAATGCACGACGCTCGAATTCAACGATGCGCTGGCGATAGTGCTCGATGGTCTGTGCGGTCATCACGCTACGTTGATCATCCTTCAGCTCACCGTCCAGTTCGTGCGCCAGCTTGCGGGCCGCCGCGACCATGACGTCGAATGCCTGCTTGGGATGACGCGGACCCGGCAGACCGAGGAAGAAGCTCACGGCGCGGGTACTGAAATGGTCGATGTCGTCCAGATCGAAGACGCCCGGCTTGACCGCGTTGGCCATGGAGAACAGCACTTCGCCGTTGCCTGCCATGCTTTCGTGACGGTGGAAGATGTCCATTTCGCCGAAACGCAGGCCGCTTTCCAGAATGTTCTGCAACAACGCAGGACCCTTGAACCCGCCTTCGCTGCGCGAGATCACGCTGATGACCAGCACTTCCTCGACCGGAGGCAGGTCCTTGTCTTCGGTGATGGTCTGGGTGGGCTTGTCGTCCGGGAAATCGTCGTCGCGGCCTGTGAACAGGCTTGGTCCATCCATGTCCAGGTTCAGGTCGCCCTGATGCGGCTCGCCCTTGCGCTTCTTGTCGCTGTTGCTGCGTTTGCTCTCACGCGGGTTTTCACGCGCGTTGTCTCGCGGGCTGGCGCTCATCGACGGCAGGTCGTGTTCGTCCAGCTGTGGTTCCTTGTGAGTATCCAGTACACGTGGCGGCCCCAGCACTTCGGCGGAGGTGGTTTCCTCGTCGTCCGGAAGGTTGGAGAAGCTGCGGTCCAGCCTGAATTTCAATTTCCCCTTGCCGCCGCGCATACGGCGCCAGCCATCGAAGAGAATACCGGCAATGACTATTATGCCGATGACGATCAGCCACTCGCGCAGACCGATTTCCATGTAATCCAGTGCCTCTAATGAAGAATTCTGAAAATAAGGGCCTAAACCCCTTTAATACGTGGTGCCAAGTCTATGTTCTGACTGGCATTTTGCCCACGCGAAAATAAAAAGTGGTCACTAAACTAGCACGACCAAAGGTAACTTTACACCGTCTGTAACACCTCTTTGGCGCACAAATTGATATCTACCGCACGGACCTCACATTTTCAGGCCAGGTACTGCCACTTTCACCGCTGAATCGGGTGTATTTGCCTAGGCATCCACTAAGGCCATAGCCTCCTCAACATCCACCGCCACCAGCCGTGAACAGCCGGGCTCATGCATGGTCACACCCATCAGTTGATCGGCCATTTCCATGGCGATCTTGTTGTGGGTGATGTAGATGAATTGCACCGTCTGCGACATCTCCTTCACCAGTCGGGCGTATCGGCCAACGTTGGCATCGTCCAGCGGCGCATCGACTTCGTCGAGCATGCAGAACGGTGCCGGATTGAGTTTGAAAATGGCAAAAACCAATGCCAGTGCAGTCAGTGCTTTTTCCCCACCCGACAACAAATGGATGGTGCTGTTTTTCTTGCCAGGGGGGCGCGCCATGATTGTCACCCCTGTATCGAGTAAATCTTCGCCCGTCAGTTCCAAATAAGCGGAGCCACCACCGAAAACTTTTGGGAAAAGTGCCTGAATTCCGCTATTTATCTGATCGAAGGTATCTTTGAAGCGATTGCGGGTCTCCTTGTCGATCTTGCGGATCACGTTTTCCAGCGTCTCCAGCGCCTCGACCAGATCGGCATCCTGCGCATCCAGATAGCGCTTGCGCTCGGACTGCTGCTGGTATTCGTCGATGGCGGCCAGGTTGATCGCGCCCAGGCGCTGAATACGTGCGGCGATGCTTTCCAGTTGCTGCTCGGCGGCCTGCTCGCTGGCTTCGGGCGTCAGTGTGGCGAGCACGCCGTGCAGGTCGTAGCCATCTTCGTGCAACTGATCCTGCAGGGCCTTGCGGCGCACCGTCAGGGCCTGCCACTCCAGACGCTGCTGTTCGAGCTGGCCGCGCAGCAATTGCGACTGTTGCTCGGCCTGAGTACGGCGCTTTTCAGCGTCACGCAGTTCACGATCAGCGTCTTCCAGCGCGTTTTTGGCGATGCGCATCTCGTCATCGACCACCATGCGCCGCTCCAGCAACTCCTCAAGCTTGAGGCGCAGCTCTTCCAGTGGCGCTTCGCCCTCCTCCAGATTCAGGCTCAACTGCTCGCGCTTTTCCGTCAGGCGCTCGGATTGCATCTGCAAGCGCTCCAGCGCCTGGCGTGTTGAATCATGCTGCGCCTTGAGCGACCCCAGACGCACCGCCAGTTGATGACTGCGATCCTTGTGCAGACGGGCTTCCTGGCGCACACGGTCGAGCCGCTCGCGCAGGCTGTCGCGCTGCGCCTGCAGCACTTCACGTTGTTCGGTGTCTTGCGCCATGGCGTCCAGCGCGTCCTGCAACTCAAGACGCGACTCACCCAGATGCTCGTGCTCGACGGCACGTTGCTCGCCCAGCTCGGCCAGTTCTTCATCCAGACGGGTGCGGCGTAACGTCAGCTGTTCGACCTTGGCCTTGGCCGCCGACAGTTGCGCGTTAAGCTCGCTTTGCTGGCGGGTCTCATCCTGCACCCGGCGGCGCAGTTGCTCTCTTGATTCTTCCTGTTGCGACTGCTGCTCGCGCAGGGTCAGCAGTTGTTCTTCCAGCGCGGCCAGCGTCGCTTCGCGCTCGTCACGCTCAATGCCGAGTTGTTGCAATTCCTGACCACGCGCCAGCACGCCGCTCTGGGCTTCGCTGGCACGCCGGACGCGCAGAAAATGCCGCCCGACCCAATAACCGTCGCGGCTGATCAGGCTTTGGCCGGCGGCCAGTTGTCCTCGCCGAGCCAACGCATCGTCCAGATCGTTGACCGGGATCACCTGCCCCAGCCAGGCGGAAAGGTCGATATCGCTTTCCACCTTTTCAAGCAGGCTGCCCGCGATACGCTGGGTGTCGGCACTCGCGCTCAACAGCCGCAGATCGCCCTGCTGAAAGTTCGCCAGGTCCAGCCCGTCGAAATCATCGACCAGCACGGCCTGCAAGTCGGCACCCAGCACGGTTTCGACCGCCATTTCCCAGCCAGCCTCCACCGTGAGGCTTTGCGCCAGACGTGGGCGCTGATCCAGTTGTTGATCACGCAGCCATTCAGCCGTACCGGTATCAGGATCGAGGGCAGCCTGCTGCAGGGCTTCCAGCGAGGCCAGTCGGCCGTTGAGACGCTGCAACTGACCCTGCGCCTGCTGCTGATCCTGATTGGCGCGCTGCAAGGCTTCGCGCAGTTGCTCAAGACGCTCGACAGCCTGCTCTTCGCCCAGATGCAGCTCTTCGAGGGTCATCTCACGAGTGGCGAGGTCTTCGCTCAGCTCAAGAATCGCTGCGTCTTCAGGGTCGGCGGCCAGCAACTGGCGCTCTTCACCCAGACGCCGCTGGCGCTCGGCCAACCGCTCCATGCTTTGTTCAAGCTGCTGGATACGCGATTGCTGAACCTGGGCCTGACGCTGTGGCTCGGCAGACTGCTGATTGAACACATCCCATTGTTCCTGCCAGCCCTGCATGGCCGCTTCGGCGTCTTCCAGGGCGATGGCCGACTCTTCAGCCGCTGCGCTGGTGATTGCCTGCTCGGGCTCGAGCATCTCCAGCTCTTCGCTCAGGGTCGCCAGCAACGTGGTGTCGTGGCCCAGATGAGACTCGGTTTCCTGGCGAGCGCGTTCTGCCTCGCGCAGATCGTCCTGCAACTGGCGCAGACGCTGCTGACCGTGCTGGATGCTCTGCTCGACGCGGGCAATGTCGCCGCCCACCGAATAGAAGCGGCCCTGCACCAGATTGAAGCGCTCGGAAAGGTCGTGATGGCCGTCACGCAACCTTTCGATGCTGGCATCGGCGCTGCGCTGATCGGCGACCAGCGCCTCAAACCCGACCTCCTGTCCGCCGATCACCGCTTCACGCTGACCGACCTGCTCGTTCAACGCCTGCCAGCGCAGCGCTGACAGTTGCGCCTTGAGCTGGCGCTCTTCGGTCTTGTATTCCTGATACTTCTCGGCGGCCTGCGCCTGTCGGTGCAACCGTTCGAGCTGGCGTTCCAGCTCTTCACGCAGATCGGTCAGGCGGGCAAGGTTTTCGTGCGTTCGACGGATGCGATTCTCGGTCTCTCGGCGGCGCTCCTTGTACTTGGAGATGCCTGCCGCTTCTTCGATGAAATTGCGCAGATCCTCGGGTTTGGCTTCGATCAGTTTGGAGATCATGCCCTGCTCGATGATCGAGTAGCTGCGGGGACCCAGACCGGTGCCGAGGAAAATATCGGTAATGTCACGACGACGGCATTTGGTGCCGTTGAGGTAATAGCTGTTCTGGCTATCGCGGGTCACTTTGCGGCGAATGGAGATTTCGGCGTAGGCCGCGTATTCGCCCACCAGCGTGCCATCGGCGTTATCGAACACCAACTCGATACTCGCCTGGCTGACCGGTTTGCGACTGGTCGAACCGTTGAAGATGACGTCGGTCATCGACTCGCCGCGCAGGTTCTTGGCCGAACTTTCGCCCATGACCCAGCGCACGGCGTCGATGATGTTGGATTTGCCGCACCCGTTGGGACCGACAACAGCCGCCATGTTGCTGGGGAAGTTCACCGTGGTGGGGTCGACGAAGGACTTGAACCCCGCCAGCTTGATGCACTTCAGGCGCATAGCGTCAGCTCGCTGCCAGCGCGGAAAGGACCGACTGACAGCTGCGCTGGCAGTAATTGATCAGTACCACTCGGACCTGAGCCAGGTCACGCGCCACCACCGCTTCAAGCAATTGGCCGAACAGGTCCACGTAATCGCTCATCTCGGCCTTGCGCTGCTCAAGGGCCAGGAAGTAGCTGCGGCTCATGGACGGCTGCAGGTTCTCGATGGTTTCCTCAAGGTACGGATTGTTGGCAAACGGATACGCCGCGCGCATGACATTAAAGCTCTCTTCGACGAAGGCCTTGACGTCGGTGCTTTCGAAGCTGGCATGCAGACGCTGCTGAATGGCCAGAAACGGGGCAAGATCGTCCGGACTTTTCCAATGTTCGGCGACCGCGTTGGCCAGCAAAACGTATAGCTCGCTCATCAGCGTGCACAGGCTGGTGACATTGTGGGCATTGAGCACAGTGACCTGCGCGCCACGGCGCGGCAGGATCGCGACCAGATGGCGGCGTTCCAGAATCAGCAGTGCTTCGCGCACGGAACCACGACTGACGTTCAACGCCTGCGTGACTTTTTGCTCCTGGATTCGCTCTCCAGGCTTGAGCTCACCGCGGATGATCCGTTCTGCAAGGTGATGGGCTATTTGCTCAGCGAGGCTGTCCGGTGCCTTGAACGTCATGACTATCCTTCAAAAAACCAGTTCTACATACAAGAGGCGGAGTGTATCGCAACCGACAGGCATGGCGCAGGGCCACGACCACCGAATCTGGCACGAAACACGCAAAACCTCGACCATTGCCCGACAGGCGATTCAAAGGTTGGACGCCTTTGATCGGCAGAGGTGCCGAAAACCTGATTTCCTGACCCAAGAGTCAGAAACAAATTGACCCAATAAACAAAGCTGATAAATTCATCGACATGTCCGATGACAGTCAATTGAGGGCATTACGCCGTGATTCAGTTCCTTTTGAACCAAGCGCTTAAAACCGAGCGTACCCTCGATCCGAATATGACCGTGCTGACCTACCTGCGCGAGCAGGTACACAAGCCCGGCACCAAGGAAGGGTGCGCCAGCGGTGACTGCGGCGCCTGCACTGTTGTGGTAGGCGAGCTGGAAACCGATGCCACGGGCGAGCAACAACTGCGCTATCGCAGTCTGAACTCGTGCCTGACCTTCGTCGCTTCGCTGCATGGCAAGCAACTCATCAGTGTCGAAGACCTCAAGCATCAGGGCCGCTTGCACAGCGTGCAGCAGGCGATGGTCGAGTGTCATGGCTCGCAATGCGGCTTCTGCACACCGGGCTTCGTGATGTCGCTGTTTGCCTTGCAGAAGAACAGCGGACAGGCCGATGCGCATCAAGCCCACGAAGCACTGGCCGGCAATCTATGCCGTTGCACGGGCTATCGCCCGATTCTGGCCGCTGCCGAACAGGCCTGCACCCAGCGTGAGCCGGATCAGTTCGATCAGCTTCGCGTGCAGACGATCGAGCGTTTGCGCGCCATCGCCCCGCACCAGACCGGCGAGTTGAACGATGGTGAAAAACGCTGCCTGATCCCGCTGACCGTTGCCGATCTCGCCGACCTCTATGACGCAAACCCTCAGGCGCGCCTATTGGCTGGCGGCACCGACCTGGCACTGGAAGTGACCCAGTTTCACAAGGCGCTGCCCGTGATGATTTATGTCGGGCATATCGAGGCCATGAAGCGCATCGAGCGTTTCGAGGATCGCCTGGAGATCGGCGCAGCCACGCCGCTGACCGATTGTTACGCTGCACTCAAAGCCGAATACCCCGACTTCGGCGAACTGCTGCAGCGCTTCGCTTCGTTGCAGATTCGCAATCAGGGCACCTTGGGCGGCAACATCGGCAATGCCTCCCCCATCGGCGACGCCCCACCGCTGCTGATCGCACTCGGCGCGCAGATCGTGCTGCGCAAAGGTGCTGCCCAACGCACGCTGGCGCTGGAAGATTACTTCGTTGATTACAAAGTCACGGCGCGCCAGGAAAGCGAGTTCATCGAAAAAATCATCGTGCCGACTGCAAGCGCTCTTCAGGTGTTCAAAGCCTATAAGGTGTCCAAGCGTCTGGACGACGATATCTCGGCGGTCTGCGCAGCCTTTCACCTGCAGATCACCGACGGCGTCATCGAACACGCGCGGGTGGCCTTCGGCGGCATGGCAGCCATTCCAAAACGTGCCGCGGCCTGTGAGCGGGCACTGGCTGGCCAGCGCTGGAACAGCGAGACCGTCGAGCGCGCCTGCACGGCGCTGGGTGAAGACTTCACTCCCCTGACGGACTTCCGCGCCAGCAAGGAATACCGCCTGCTCAGCGCCCGCAACCTGTTGCGCAAGTGCTTCATCGAATTGCAGACGCCTCACACACCAACGCGGGTGACTCACTATGTCTGACCACGCCCCGCTCACCCAGGCCGAGATGGCAGCCCTCTTCGAGCAAGGGATCACCACCGGCGCAGGTCGCAGCGTCAAGCATGACAGCGCGGACAAGCACGTGTCCGGCGAAGCTGTGTACATCGATGACCGGCTGGAGTTTCCCAATCAACTGCATGTCTACGCACGGCTTTCAGACCGCGCCCATGCACGCATCATCAGCATCGACACCACGCCGTGTTACGCGGTTGAGGGCGTGCGGATCGTCATCACTCACCAAGACATTCCAGGCCTCAAAGACATCGGTCCGCTGCTGCCAGGCGACCCGCTGCTGGCCATCGACAAGGTCGAGTTCGTCGGTCAGCCGGTGCTGGCCGTGGCCGCGCGCGATCTGGACACTGCCCGCGAGGCTGCCATGGCGGCCGTGATCGAATACGAAGACCTGGAACCGGTGCTGGATGTAGTGCAGGCCTTGCGTCAGAAGCATTTCGTGCTCGACAGCCACACCCACAAGCGCGGCGACTCGGCCACTGCGCTGCAAGGCGCACCCCATCGCCTGCAAGGCAGCCTGCACATCGGCGGGCAGGAACATTTCTACCTGGAGACACAGATCGCCTCGGTGATGCCCACTGAAGATGGCGGCATGATCGTCTACAGCTCGACCCAGAACCCTACCGAAATCCAGAAGCTGGTGGCTGAGGTACTGGACGTTCCGATGAACCGGATCGTGGTCGACATGCGCCGCATGGGCGGCGGCTTTGGTGGCAAGGAAACCCAGGCGGCCAGCCCCGCATGCCTGTGCGCCGTCGTGGCACGACTGACCGGCCAGCCGACCAAGATGCGCCTGCAACGCGTCGAAGACATGATCATGACCGGCAAGCGGCACCCGTTCTACATTGAGTACGACGTGGGGTTTGACGACACCGGTCGCCTACAGGGCATCGAACTGGATCTGGCGGGCAATTGCGGCTACTCGCCAGACTTGTCGGCATCGATTGTGGATCGCGCCATGTTTCACGCCGATAACGCGTATTACCTCGGCGAAGCGACGATCAACGGCCATCGCTGCAAGACTCACACGGCATCCAACACCGCGTATCGCGGCTTCGGCGGGCCGCAAGGCATGGTCGCCATCGAAGAAGTCATGGACTGCATCGCCCGCTATCTGGGCAAGGACCCGCTGGCCGTGCGTAAGGTCAACTACTACGGCAAGACCGAGCGCAACGTCACGCATTATTATCAGACCGTCGAGCACAACCTGCTGGAAGAAATGACGGCGGACCTGGAGCAGAGTTGCGAGTACGCCGAGCGTCGTGAAGCCATTCGCATTTTTAATGCCGGCAGCCCGATCCTGAAGAAAGGCCTGGCGCTGACACCGGTCAAGTTCGGGATTTCCTTTACGGCCAGTTTTCTCAATCAGGCCGGTGCGCTGATCCACATTTACACCGACGGCAGCATCCACCTGAACCATGGCGGCACCGAAATGGGCCAGGGCTTGAACGTCAAGGTCGCGCAGGTGGTGGCCGAGGTGTTTCAGGTGGACATCGAGCGTATCCAGATTACCGCCACCAACACCGACAAGGTGCCCAATACGTCGCCCACGGCAGCCTCCAGCGGCACCGACCTCAACGGCAAGGCCGCGCAGAACGCAGCCGAAATTCTCAGACAGCGACTGGTCGAGTTTGCTGCGAAACATTTCAAGATCGAGGAAAGCCAGGTCGAGTTTCGCAATGGCCATGTGCGGGCTGGCGATACCCTGCTGTCATTCGCCGAGCTGGCTCAGTTGGCGTGGATGGGTCAGGTATCGTTGTCCAGCACCGGTTATTACAAGACGCCGAAAATTTTCTACGACCGCAGTCAGGCGCGAGGCCGGCCGTTCTATTACTTCGCCTTTGGCGCAGCCTGTGCCGAAGTGATCGTCGACACCCTGACCGGCGAATACAAGATGCTGCGCACCGACATCCTGCACGACGTCGGTGCCTCGCTGAATCCTGCCATCGACATTGGCCAGGTCGAAGGCGGTTACATTCAGGGCGCTGGCTGGCTGACCACCGAAGAGCTGGTGTGGAACGCCAAGGGCAAACTGCTGACCACAGGTCCCGCGTCGTACAAGATCCCGGCCGTGGCCGACATGCCCTTGGACCTGCGGGTCAAGCTGGTGGAAAACCGCAAGAACCCGGAAGACACGGTGTTTCACTCCAAAGCCGTGGGCGAGCCGCCGTTCATGCTGGGGATCGCCGCATGGTGCGCAATCAAGGATGCGGTTGCCAGCTTGGGCGACTACCGCCACCAACCCCGGATCGACGCACCTGCGACGCCGGAGAAGGTGTTGTGGGGGTGCGAGCAGATGCGTGAGCGGGGGAAAACCGTATGTATGTGACCGCTACAAACTGCTCCTCACGGAGCGTGAGCACAATCGTCACTCGACTCGTGGAAGCCGGCTTGCTCGCGAAGCAGCCAGTACAAGCACTGCACCTAGGTCGTCTGAAACACAGTCTTCGCGAGCAAGCTCGCTCCCACGGAGTGCGCAGTTCACATCCCTGTGGGAGTGAGCTTGCTCACGAAGAGGTCGGTACATCCGCTGAAGCAGGGTCGTTTGAACCATGGCTTTCGCGGACAAGTCCGCTCCCACGGCTTTGGCGGACTGGGCAATGAATAACTGGATCAGCGCCCTGGCCGAGCTTCAGGCCCGTGGCGAGCCTGCCATTCTGGTGACGATCATCGAGGAGCTGGGCTCGACGCCGCGCAATGCCGGTTCGAAGATGGTAGTCAGTGCCGAGCGCATTCACGACACCATCGGCGGCGGGCATCTGGAATACAAAGCCATGGCGATCGCCCGCGACATGCTCGCCAGTGGCACACGGCAAACCCGGCTGGAACGCTTCAACCTGGGCGCCAGTCTCGGCCAGTGCTGCGGCGGCGTGAACGTGCTGTTGTTTGAACCCATGGGCGAGCCCGTCGCGCAGATTGCCGTATTCGGTGCCGGGCATGTCGGCCGCGCGCTGGTGCCGCTGCTGGCCAGCCTGCCCTGCCGCGTACGCTGGATCGATTCCCGCGAGAACGAATTCCCCACATCGATGCCTGAAGGCGTTACAAGGATCATCAACGACGAACCTGTCGATGAAGTCGCGAATCTGCCCGCAGGCAGTTACTGCATCGTCATGACCCACAACCATCAACTCGACCTTGAACTGACCGCCGCGATTCTCAAGCGTGGCGACTTCGGCTACTTCGGCCTGATCGGTTCGCACACCAAACGGGTCAAGTTCGAACACCGGCTGCGTGAACGTGGTTTCGACACAGGTCTGCTGCAGCGCATGCGCTGCCCGATGGGGCTGGCCGAAGTGAAAGGCAAGCTGCCTATCGAAATCGCCGTGTCCATCGCCGCCGAGGTCATTGCCACCTACAACGCCAGTTTCGGTCAGCAACGCGCTGACACCTCACCTATCGCCAAACTGCTGCCCGCCTCGCGCCGCAGCAGGTCATCATGAGATCCCCATGAGTTCAGTGACGTCCCGTAAAGCCTACCGCGCAGCCATCGTCCACAGCATCGCCGACCCTGCCGAAGTCGGACCACAGGCGTCCTGCGAATATTTCGCGGACGGCCTGATGGTGGTTGAGGACGGCCGGATCACGGCCATCGGCGACGCCGAAGACGTGCTGGCAACACTGGATGACGACGTCGAGCTGATCGAGTATCAGAACGCCCTGATCACGCCCGGCTTCATCGACACCCACATCCACCTCCCGCAGACCGGCATGATCGGCGCGTATGGCGAGCAGTTGCTGGACTGGCTCAACACCTACACCTTCCCGTGCGAGCGCCAGTTCGCCGACCCTGAGCATTCGGCGCAGGTGGCGGATATCTTCATCAAGGAACTGCTGCGCAATGGCACGACAACGGCGCTGGTGTTCGGCAGCGTGCACAAAGCGTCGGTCGACGCGTTTTTCAGCGCCGCGCAACAACTCAACCTGCGCATGATTGCCGGCAAGGTGATGATGGACCGCAATGCGCCGGACTATCTGCTGGATACGCCCGAGTCTGGTTACGCCGACAGCAAGGCGCTGATCGAACGCTGGCATGGTCAGGGTCGCTTGAGCTATGCGGTGACGCCCCGCTTCGCGCCGACCAGCAGTCCGGAGCAACTGACGTTGGCCGGTCAACTGCTGCAGGAGTACCCCGGCCTGTACATGCAGACCCACATCAGTGAGAACCTGCAAGAAATCGAATGGGTCAAGGCGCTGTTCCCCGAGCGCAAGCACTACCTGGACGTCTACGACCATTTCAACCTGCTGAGCGAACGCTCGGTGTTCGCCCACGGTGTGCACCTGTGCGACGAACAGTGCGCACGTTTGGCAGAAACCGGCTCGGCCATCGCCTTCTGCCCCACCTCGAACCTTTTTCTGGGCAGCGGCCTGTTCAACCTGCCGATGGCCGAGAAGCACAAGGTCAATGTGGGTCTGGGCACTGATGTCGGTGGCGGCACCAGCTTTTCGATCCTGCAAACGCTGAACGAAGCGTACAAGGTGATGCAGATGCAGGGCGCGCGACTCAGCCCGCTAAAATCGCTGTATCTGGCGACATTAGGCGGCGCAAGGGCGCTGCGTCTGGAGGACAAGGTCGGCAGCCTGAAGGCTGGCAACGAAGCGGACTTCCTGGTGCTGGACTACACCGCCACGCCATTGCTGTCCTACCGTTTGAAGCAGGCGAAGGGCATTGAAGAGATTCTGTTCGTGCTGATGACACTCGGCGATGACCGGACGGTGAAGGAGACGTTGTCAGCGGGTGAGCGGGTGCATGTGCGGGAGTAAATGCATCAGGACGATTGCTCGCCCAAGATGAAATTTTGTCGGGCGTCTGGGCGGTCATTGCTAACTGACTACCGGGTTGTGGTCCCAAGGAACGATCAAAGGTCATATTCTGTGGACCCAGCGGCCGTCTCGAACGCCTGCTGTCTGCCCATAGGCGATTGCGAGGAAGGATAATCAATGCCCAGCAAACCTCAGACAAACGCCGTGACGGCTGCTGATATCGAGCGCTCTATCCAGGCGCTGAACAAAATGGCTGAACGCCTGTGGGGCGACGGCCGGGAAGCTGAGGCGAATGCCTTGCTCGACGCCTTGAACGCGTTAAACAGGGCACTGGATAGAATCAGAATCGGCGAGAGCCGCCGGGTTCTGCACTGATTCGCCAGCCACGGCTCGGCGCTGACTGTACACCCATCAACACCGCTTGCCGAAAACCCGGCTGCGGCGTCCATTGAGCGCCATCGCATTACGTCAGCGCCAATGCATCCGCCGCCACAGGCACCACCAGAATCCCGGCGCGCAAACCGTTCTTCACTTTCGGATTAGGAAAGATGATCCGCGCGCCCTCTTCCTGCACCACCCAGCGTGAATCGCTCACGTCTTCGGCGAGGACAAACCCTTTTTTCAACGGGGAAAAATTCTCCACGTCATCGGCCAGATGAAACGTGAAAGCATCGCTGCGCTTGATGACTTCCCGCGCCACGCTGAACAGTTGCAGGCCGGCTAGCGTCTCGTCCAGTTCGGGCTCGGTACCTTCGATCAACTGCTCAAGGCTGGCTCGCAGCGGCGCGAGGTTGACCTGCTGGTTCTGACCGAACGGCCGGGCCTTGCCTAACTCCAGGGTGAAGGCTTCGGCCCCCAACTGATCATAGGTGTAGGCGCTGAACACAATGGACGGCTTGTTCTGCAACAACACGGCGCTCATGCCGGCGGCACGCAACCGGGCCAGCTCACGGCGTGAATGCAGGCGGCCTTCTTTCCACGGATACAGCGCGAATTGCTCGATCTTCGAACCCCGGATCGCGGTGTGCAGGTCGTAGTGCAGTCGGTATCTGTCCGGGAGGCTGAAGAAACTGGCGGCCATTCGCTCCAGCTCGCAGGCGCGCAAGGCCTCGGCGCCGCCGCTTTGCTCATGACGGCCATTGAAAAGCCGGTTGACGTCCTGCTCGACAAACCGCGTGCCGCGCCGCATGGCCTCCGGGTTGCCGAACAGGAACAGAATACGTGCGCGCGGTTTCAGATCGCCGCGCGCGATGCTGCGAATCAGTTGATCCAGCAACTCGATGGGCGCTGTCTCGTTGCCATGAATACCGGCAGATAGCAGCAGGTCAGTGCCGTTATCGCGGGCCTCGGGCGGACGGACTTCCAAAGCCCCCTCGCCCAGCCAGCGCAGCCGCACGCCTTCGACGGTCAGTTGAGTCTTTTGCGCCGGCTCACGTCCGGCCAACGTCAATTCAAGCAGTTTGCCGAGGGCGAGCATGGCACGCTTCCTTACGAGTGAATGTCAGGACTTAGTGATTGCAGTCGGGACCATGCACATGACCGTCTTCTTCCACGCCCATGTCAGCCGGCTCCATTTCCAGTTGCAGACTGACCAGGTTGGTGGCCAGTGGGCGCAGCAGCAGGTTGGCGTATTCAGCATCGTCTTCCTCGACGTCAACGCCGATCAGCAGCTGGCCGCGGCCGTCCTGCTGAATCCACAATTCCTTGCCCTGCCAGATGACGGCAACGCGGGTGCAGGAGGTTTCCAGCTGGGTGCCATCGGTGTCTTCGAGGATTAACTGCAGGGCGTCGCTCATATTCGGAATGCTCTTGAAAAGGAAAAATCATGCGCCGGGCCTTGGCTCGGCGCGCAGGTTTCAAACGAGTTGAAAAGGATAAACGGCGCCCAGTTTAAGGATTTGCGTCAGTTCATCCAATGCCGTTCGGCATTCGGTCAGCAACCGGGGATCGGCAAGGTCGTTTTCGCTCATGCGATCACGGTAGTGGCGGTCAACCCATTGCGTCAGGGTTTCATACAACGGCGCAGTCATGATCACGCCGGAGTTGACGGCCTGCAGCTCGGTTTCATTGAGCGCAACGCGCAGGCGTAAACACGCAGGGCCTCCGCCGTTCTGCATGCTTTGCTTGAGGTCGAACACCTTGACCTCGGTCACCGGGCTGTCGTCCGTGATCAGACGCTGCAAGTAATTCCAGACGCTGCTGTTGGCCTGGCACTCCTGCGGCACGATCAGCAGCATTGTGCCGTCAGGCCGCGACAGCAACTGGCTGTTGAACAGGTAGGAGCGCACGGCGTCCGCCACTGAGACCTCGGCACGCGGCACGCAGATTGCCCGCAACTGGCCGCCGACCCGCGCCAGCTTGTCGCGCAGTTCGCTGAGCATCGACTCGGTGTGCAGGAACGCGTCCTCGTGGTAGAACAGCACTTCGCCGTTACCCACCGCGATCACATCGTTGTGAAACACGCCCTGATCGATCACCGATGGGTTCTGCTGGCCATAGACCACACCTTCACCGCTCAAACCGTGCAGACGAGCGACGGCCTTCGACGCTTCCAGCGTCTGGCGCGCCGGGTATTTCTGCGGCGCGGGATAACGGGTGTCGAAGGCGCTACGCCCGAACACAAAAAACTCCACCCCCGCTTCGCCGTAGTCACGGCAGAAACGCGTGTGGTTGGCCGCACCTTCGTCACCGAACTGGGCAACCGCCGGCAAGGCAGCGTGGTGCGCGAAGTGCCTGGAATCGGCGAACATCGCGCCCAGCACGCGGCTGGTGGTCGGGTGTTCGATGCTGCGGTGGTATTTGCAGTTGAGGTTCGCGGCCGTGAAGTGCACGCGGCCGTCGGCCGTGTCAGCGCTCGGGCTGACGGTCGCAGCGTTGGCG
Source organism: Pseudomonas triticifolii (assembly GCF_014358015.1). Lineage (GTDB taxonomy): Bacteria > Pseudomonadota > Gammaproteobacteria > Pseudomonadales > Pseudomonadaceae > Aquipseudomonas > Aquipseudomonas triticifolii. The sequence continues at coordinate 55,333 of NZ_JACONV010000023.1, forward strand.
ACCCACATGCTCGACGCCGAGCAACTGGCGACCAGCAGCGGCATGTCCTGCCGGGCGGCTTGTTCGATGACCTGTTCATCACTGCCGGTGAAGCCCAGTTGGCGCAGACCGGCCACATCCGGCCGTTCCTGCGGCGCCAGCACACCCTGCGTGAAGCCCAGGTCCATCAGCGCTTTCATCTTGGCCAACCCCTGCAATGCCGCCTCGCGCGGGTTCGAGCATTGCTGGCTGTTGCTCTGGGACGCGACGTTACCGTAGGACAACCCGCCGTAGTTGTGGGTTGGCCCGACCAGACCGTCAAAATTCACTTCACAGGATTTCATCGGCAAGGCTCCGTGGATCTGTTTTTATAAGCAATCGTTGCGTGCACTGTCAGCTCAGCCTGATACCCGGAGTGAGCGTGGTCGGCAGCGTCAGGCTGCCGGTTTCAAGGGACGCTACGGGATACGCGCAGTAATCGGCGGCGTAATACGCACTGGCCCGATGATTGCCCGAGGCCCCGACGCCGCCGAACGGCGCGCTGCTGGCAGCGCCGGTCAGTTGCTTGTTCCAGTTGACGATGCCAGCGCGGCTTTGCAGCCAGAATTGCTGATAGCGCGCTTCGGAGTCGGACAACAGGCCAGCCGCCAGACCGTATCGGGTGGCGTTGGCTTCGGCGATGGCAGCGTCGAAATCGACGTAGCGAATCACCTGCAACAGCGGGCCGAACAGCTCTTCGTCGGAGCGCTCGCTGACCGCGCTGACATCAATGATACCGGGCGTCAGCAAGGCTGATTGCGCCAGCGGCTGACGCATCTCCAGCAACGATACAGCGCCTTTTTCCAGCAAGCTGCGCTGAGCGTCGAGCAAACCGCGCGCGGCGTCCAGCGAGATCACCGAGCCCATGAACGGCGCGGGCTGCTGATCAAAGGAGCCAACTTCAATGGTTTCGCTGACGGCCACCAGCCGCGCCAGAAAGGCATCACCCCAATCGCCCTGCGGCACCAGCAGGCGACGGGCACAGGTGCAGCGCTGACCGGCGGAAATGAAGGCCGACTGGATTACGGTGTACACCGCCGCGTCCACGTCCTGAACCTGATCCACCAGCAACGGGTTGTTGCCACCCATTTCCAGGGCGAGGATCTTGTCCGGACGCCCGGCAAACTGTTGATGCAGCGCGTTACCGGTGCGGCTGGAACCGGTGAAGAACAGCCCGTCGATGCCCGAATGGGCAGCCAGGGCGATGCCGGTCTCGCGATCACCCTGCAGCAGGTTGAGCACACCGGCTGGCAAACCGGCTTCGATCCAGCACTTGACTGTCAGCTCAGCCACTTTCGGGGTGAGTTCGCTGGGTTTGAACAGCACGGTATTGCCCGCCAGCAACGCAGGCACGATGTGCCCGTTGGGCAAGTGACCGGGAAAGTTGTACGGACCGAATACCGCCACCACGCCGTGGGGCTTGTGGCGCAATACAGCCGTCGCATCGCCCAGCGGGCCGCTTTTCTCACCCGTGCGCTCGCGATAGCTCTGCACCGAGATGGCGACCTTGTTGACCATCGTGGTCACTTCGGTCGCCGATTCCCACAGCGGTTTGCCGGTTTCTTCACCGATGCAGCGGGCCAGATCATCGGCGTGATGCCTGAGCCGCGCAGCGAAGGCTTCGAGCACGTCGATACGCGCCTGCAACGAACGTCGTGCCCAGTCCGGAAAAGCCTGTCGCGCGGCCTGCACGGCCAGATCGACCTGCCCGGCGGTCGCGCCCTGACCGGACCACAGCACTTGCTGGGTCACCGGGTTCAGCGACGTGATCGGTTCACCCTGCCCGGCCTGCCAGGCACCTGCGATATACAGCGTGCTCATCAAACACCCTCCCGTGCCGCCGAGAGCGGTACTGCCCGCACATTATCGCCGGGGCTCATGCGCAGACGCTTGGCGGTCATCGGATCGACCACCAGTGTGCCTGCGGCGAAACGCGCCGGTCCGACCGTAATGCGGCAGTCTTCGCGCTTGCGGTTGTAGATCAAAAATTGCGGCGCATCGTCGCCCGGTGTGCCGATCGCCAGCACCAGCGCCTGGCTGTCGTGGACCGCGCGAATCTTGCCGGTTTCGCACTCGATGGCAGGGCCTGCGTCGAAGATGTCGACGTAGCCCTGATAACTGAAGCCTTCGGCCTTGAGCATGGTCAGCGCAGGCTCGGTGTCGGCATGCACGCGACCGATGACCTTGCGCGCATCTTCGGAAAGAAAGCAGGTGTACAACGGAAACTTGGGCATCAGCTCGGCGATGAACGCCTTGTTGCCAACGCCGGTCAGGTAATCGGCCTGGCTGAACTCCATCTTGAAGAAGTGCCGACCCAGGCTTTCCCAGAACGGCGACCGGCCGTTCTCATCGGACATGCCCCGCATCTCGGCGATGATTTTGTTGCCAAACAGCTTTGGAAACTCGGCGATGAACAGCATGCGCGCCTTCGACAGCAGACGGCCGTTGAGCCCCGTGCGTGCATCGCTGCGCAAAAACAGTGAGCACAGCTCTGAATTACCGGTCAGGTCGTTGGCCAGAAACAGCGTCGGAATCTCGCGATAGATATTCAGTTCCTGAGAGGCGCTGACGGTCAGGCCAACCCGATAGTTGTACCAAGGCTCGCGCAGGCCGACGGCACCGGCAATGGCCGAGATACCGACCACGCGCCCTTCATCATCTTCGAGCACGAACAGGTAGTCCGCGTCGCCCCGCTCGGCCTCGCCGCGAAAGGTCTTTTCAGCCCAGCCGACCCGATGCGCCAGGCGCTGTTCATTGGCGGGCAGTGTCGTCAGGCCGGCACCGGTGCTGCGCGCCAACTCGATCAGCGCGGGCAGGTCACTGCTGCGTACGGGACGAACGATCATGTTATCTCCTCAACGGCTCTCAAGAGCCTCGAAACTTGCTTATCAGCATTCGCAGGTCTTGCTCAGACCGCCACGATCCGCACACTGGCACCTTCGCCAACACCCAGGGCTTCGGCGGCCTGCAGGCTCAACACCACCGGGCGACCTGGCGCCCAGTCCAGCTCCAGCAGCACGGCGCGGTAATCCTGCAGCAGACCATTGGCAACCAGATAGGAACGCCCGCCCCGGCCGACATCGCTGGCGTTGCCCGTTTCAATCTTGACCGGCACCAGACGGCTCTGCGCTATCGAACGAATCCCGGAGACCCGCGCATGCAGCGTTGGGCCACCGTCGAAAATGTCGATGTAGTGATCGGTTTCGAAGCCTTCGCGCATCAGGATATCGAAGGTGATCTGCGCACGCGGATGCACCTGGCCCATGGCTTCCTGCGCCTCATCGGGCAGCAGTGGCACGTAGATCGGGTAATGCGGCATCAGCTCGGCGAGGAAGGTCCGGCTTTTCAGCCCGCACAGGCGCTCGGCAGCGGCGTAGTTGAGGTCGAAGAAGTTGCGGCCGATGGCGTCCCAGAACGGCGAGTCGCCATTCTCGTCGCTGTAACCGACGATTTCAGTGACCACCGAATCGGCGAAGCGCTCGGGGTGGCTTGCGACGAACAGCAGACGACCGCGGGAATTGAGTTCCGACCACGCCGTACCCACCAACTCCGGCACCACGTAGAAGCTGGTCAGCAAGCTGTTGCCAGTCAGGTCGTGGCACTGCGATAACACATGAATCTTGTTGTGAATCTTCAGTTCGCGAGAGGCGTGCACGAAGGTCTCGTTGCGAAAGCTGTAGAACGGCTCGGAATAACCCGCCGACGCAACAATGCCCGAGCAGCCCACCAACTGACCGCTCTCACTGTCCTCAAGTACGAAAAAGTAGGTTTCCTCGCCGTTGAAGCTGACCTCGGCGGCGAACGAGGCCTCCGAAGAGCCGATCTTGTCGCTCAGGCGACCAGCATCGTCAGGCAAAGACGTGACACCAATCGGGCTGTCGGCGGCGAGGCGTTGAACCTCGGCCAGATCAGCCATTTGCGCGGGGCGCATCACCAGCATGGTGCCACTCCTTGTCGATCCACAGGCCGGAACGACCGGCCCTAAAAAAAGCACCGCACGGCGTCATGCCCGCAGGGTGCCAGAAAAGTGTCCGGTGCCCGCCAAGGCGAACACCGGCAGGTCAAGCGATGACTCAGGACGTCAGTTTGGCCACAGCGCGTTCGAAGCGGTTCAGGCCTTCGTCGATGTCCGCGTCTTCAATCACCAGGCTTGGCGCGAAACGAATCACGTCAGGGCCGGCCTGCAGAATCATCAGGCCCTGGGCTTCAGCGGCATTGAAGAAATCCTTGGCCTTGCCCTTCCAGGCGTCGGCCAGCACGCAGCCGATCAACAGACCCAGGCCGCGCACTTCGGTAAAGACGCCGTACTGCTGACCGATTTGCTCAAGACGGGCCTTGAAGCGCTCATGCTTGGCTGTTACGCCGGCCAGCACTTCAGGCGTGTTGACGACGTCGATGACAGCTTCGCCCACGGCACAAGCCAGCGGGTTGCCGCCGTACGTGGTGCCGTGTACACCGACCGCCAGGTGCTTGGCCAGTGCGTCGGTGGTCAGCATGGCCGCCAGCGGAAAACCGCCGCCAATGCTCTTGGCGCTGGACAGAATGTCCGGGGTCACGCCGTAATGCATGTAGGCGAACAGATGGCCGCTACGACCCATGCCGCTCTGCACTTCGTCGAACACCAGCAGGGCCTTGTGCTCGTCGCACAGCTTGCGCGCGCCTTGCAGGTATTCAAGCTGGCCGGGCAGCACACCGCCCTCGCCCTGAATCGGCTCGAGCACCACGGCGCAGGTCTTGTCGGAGATGGCTGCTTTCAGCGCATCAAGGTCGTTGTACGGCACGTGGGTGATGCCGGTGATCTTCGGGCCGAAACCGTCGGAATACTTCGGCTGCCCACCGACACTCACAGTGAACAGCGTACGGCCGTGAAAACTGTTCACGGCGGCGATGATTTCGTACTTCTCCGGGCCATACAGGTCGTGGGCGACACGACGGGCCAGCTTGAAGGCTGCTTCGTTCGCTTCCGCGCCAGAGTTACAGAAGAACACGCGATCAGCGAAAGTCGCGTCGACCAGCTTTTTGGCCAGACGCAGGGTCGGCTCGTTGGTGAAAACGTTGGACACGTGCCACAGATTGTTGGCCTGCTCGGTCAACGCCCCCACCAGCGCCGGATGGCAGTGGCCCAACACGTTGACGGCGATGCCGCCCGAAAAGTCCACCAGCTCACGGCCCGCCTGGTCCCAGACTCGGGAGCCCGCACCGCGTACGGGAATGAACCCGGCCGGCGCGTAGTTGGGGACCATTACCTGGTCGAAATCGGCGCGTTGCACCGCAGCATGCTCAACGGACATCGGAGTCTCCTGATGAGGAACGCCTGCCTGAAACTGGCGAGCGATAGAAAGATTGTAAGGACAGATTCGGCTTTGACCTTGCCGCCAGGCGACAACTTGTTACAGCGCAAAACCGTGTTGTTTCAAGGTTTTCGGCAATGCGACATATTGCGTCACAAAGGCGCAGTTTAAACGCATTGCAGGCGAGTGTCTGGCCCGGCGCTGTTTCGATGCGGACACAATTCACAGCCCTGTGGGAAGCCACATCACGTCTTCGGCGTAGCGCTGTCGCGCGGCAAACTTCGTGGGAGCGGACTTGTCCGCGAAAAGGCCAGTACATTCGACGAAGATTCAGCGACTGAAGTGCAGTATTCGCGAACAAACGGAACGCCGCCCGGCCCGCTCCCACAATCCGGTGCTTGATGCGCTACAGCGCTCCTCCAACAGAAAACACTGCGTCCTCAGCAGGTTATGCCTCTTGAACGCTCAGCCGCGCTCGGCCGGAACCGGAGAAAGCTCGAACGGGCTGCTGCTGCGTCGCTGATTGCGGTCTTCACGCGGCGTGGCGCCGAAGAAGTTGCGGTAGGCGCTGGAGAAGTGCGGCCCCGAGGAGAAGCCACAGGACAGGCCGATCTGGATGATCGACTTGCTGGTCTGCATCAGCATCTGGCGCGCCTTGTTCAGGCGCAACTCCAGGTAGTACTGGCTGGGCACACGGTTGAGGTACTGCTTGAAGATGCGCTCCAATTGCCGACGCGACACGCACACGTGCTGAGCGATTTCGTCGGTGGTCAGTGGCTCTTCAATATTGGCCTCCATCAGCAGCACCGCCTGGGTGAGCTTCGGATGGCTGGAACCCAGGCGATTCTGCAGCGGGATGCGCTGACGCTCACCGCCCTCGCGAATACGCTCGACCACCAGTTCCTCGGAAACCGCACCCGCCAGTTCCGCACCGTGGTCACGGGACAACACCGCCAGCAACAGGTCGAGCACCGACATACCGCCACAGGCCGTCAGGCGGTCGCGGTCCCAATCGAACAAATGGCTGGTGGCGATCACTTTCGGGAAGCGCTCGCTGAAATCATCCTGCCAGCGCCAGTGTACGGCGGCGCGATAACCATCGAGCAGCCCGAGCTGTGCCAACGGGTAGACGCCTGCCGACAGGCCACCAATCGCGCAACCGGCACGGACCAATTGCTTGAGCGCGCTGCCCAGCACGGATGCAACCGGCGCGGGTGGCTCATCGGCCAGCAGAAACAGCTTGTGCAAACCGTCCAGACGCCCGGCCCACGGCTCGCCCGGCAGCTGCCAGCCATCAGTGCCAGCAGGCTCCGCGGGCTCGGCCTGCAAAAACGACAGCTCGTAGACCACTTCCGGGTGCACGCGCTGAGCCACGCGCAAGGCTTCCTCGGCGAGCGCCAGGGTCAGGGCTTTGGTGCCAGGCCAGACAAGGAAACCTATTCGATGGGCAGTCATTGGGACATCCGATACGTATCGCCGCAAAAGCCAAGCCCATGAGCAGGCTTGATCTAAAATCTCCAGGTCATGTCGCGTGTCGCGCAGCATGCCCTGTTCTATTGCAAAAAGGCATCGCCGGGGCGATGCCGCTCATCACTTTAGGCTACCCGACAAAAACTGCTGCAGGCGCTCGGTCTGCGGGTTGGCCAGCACATCACGCGGATCGCCTCGCTCCAGCACCACGCCCTGATGCAGAAACACCAGTTGATTGGAGACTTCGCGGGCAAAGCCCATTTCATGGGTCACCACGACCATGGTCCGCCCTTCCTGAGCCAGACCCTGCATGACCTTGAGCACGTCGCCGACCAGCTCCGGGTCGAGCGCCGACGTGGGCTCGTCGAACAGCATCACTTCAGGCTCCATGGCCAGTGCACGGGCAATCGCCACGCGCTGCTGCTCACCACCGGACATATGCCCCGGGTAGGCATCCTTGCGGTGCCCGACACCCACTTTGGCCAGGTAATACTCAGCCTTTTCCAAGGCCTCTTTCTTCGGAACGCCCAGCACATGCACGGGCGCTTCGATGATGTTCTGCAACGCGGTCATGTGCGACCACAGATTGAAGTGCTGGAACACCATGGACAGGCGCGAGCGCATGCGTTGCAGCTGCTTGCCGTCCGCCGCTTTCAGACCGCCGTCCTTGTTCGGGACCAGCTTGAGTTCTTCACCATTGAGCAGGATCTTGCCCGCATGAGGCTGCTCAAGCAGGTTGATGCAACGCAGGAACGTGCTTTTGCCCGAGCCGCTGGAGCCGATGATGCTGATCACATCGCCCGCTTTGGCGGTCAGGGACACGCCCTTGATCACTTCATGGCTGCCATAGCGCTTGTGCAGGTCCTGGACTTCCAGTTTGTTCATGCTTTGGTTTCTCACAGAACGATCAATCACTGAGCAGGCGTCCCTGACGCAGCGCCGTGCGCCCCGCCACTTTAGCCAGCCAGAAACCGGGTTGAGCGTAGCGAAGCCGCTCGATGGCAAACAGCACACCGGCAGTCTTCGCGCAAATAGTGCTGACCTGGTCGGACAGCGGATCAATGACCTCGAACAGTGGCTCGCCGGGCTCGACCCACACGCCAGGGGCGCGCAGAAAGGTCACTACGCCGGGGTGCGGCGCGTACAGCAATTCGGTACCTTCGAACGGCATGCCTTCGCAGGCTTCGTGCGCAGGCTGCGGCCAGTCGCCGCTGATGAAACCCTGCTCGGCCAGAAACGCCAGAATGCCCTCGGCATGTGCCTGGGCCTCAGGCCTGCCGGTATCGGCCTGACCGCCCAGCTCAAGCGTTGTTGCCAGACAAGCCAGCGGAATCTGCGCCTGCGGGAAGATCCGTGACAAACGCAACCACGGCAGCGAGCACGCTTCGTCGAACGAACTGCCGCCTGAATCCTCAGCCAGCAACGCGACCTTGACGTTCAGGTGCGCCGACAACGAACGCCACTGCGGCCAGTGCTGCGGCAAGGCGTACATATGCAGCGCCGCATCGGCGTCGCAGTGCAGATCCAGCACCACATCGGCAACGCAGGCGTGCTTGAGCAGAATCCGCTGCATACCTTGCAGCTCACACTGCGGTGCCGGCAGACGCTCCAGCGCAGTGGCCATCGCCTGCCGAATCAATTGAGTGTTGGCGCGCGAATCGTCGCCCAGTTGCCCTTCCAGCAATTGGGCAACCGGTTCGCTCAATTCGGTGAAATCGCGGTTGAAGTTCTTGCCACTGCCGAATTCGAACCGCCCCTGATGCGCACCCTGCAAGAGTTGGCCGAGGCCCAGCGGATTGGCGACCGGCACCAGTTCGATGACGCCCTTGAGCGCACCTTGCTGCTCAAGCTCGGCGAGGCGTTTTTTCAGCTCCCACGCGGCGCGCATGCCGGGCAGCTCATCGGCGTGCAGGCTGGCCTGGATATAAGCCTTGCGCTCGCCGGAGCCGAAGCTGAACACGCTCAACTGACGCTCGGTGCCGAGGGTACTCCAGGGCAATACATGATCGATTCTTTGCATTTCAGACCTTCCGTGGGGCCATATAGCCCAGCCAGCGACGCTCAGCCATTTTGAACAGTCGCACCAGAATGAATGTCAGGCACAGATAGAAAACGCCTGCGGTGATGTAAGCCTCGAAAGGCAGGTAGAACTGGGCGTTGACCGTACGGGCCGCGCCGGTGATATCGATGAGGGTGACGATGGACGCCAGACTGGTGGTCTGCAGCATCATGATCACTTCGTTGCTGTACTGCGGCAGCGCCCGGCGCAGCGCCGAAGGCAGCAGAATGCGGCGGTACATTTTCGACCGTGACATACCCATTGCACGCGCCGCCTCGATCTCACCGGCAGGCGTTGCCTTGAGGCTGCCGGCGATGATTTCGGCGGTGTAGGCGCTGGTGTTCACCGCGAAGGCCAGACAGGCGCAGAACGTAGCACTGGACAGCCATGGCCACAGGAAGCTCTCACGCACGGCGTCGAACTGCGCCAGCCCGTAATAGATCAGGAACAGCTGTACCAGCATCGGCGTGCCACGAATTACATAGGTGTACAGCCAGGCCGGCATGTTCACCCACGGGTTTTTCGAAACCCGCATCAGGCCCAGCGGCAAGGCCGCAAGCAGACCGAAACCGAGGGAAATCGCCAGCAACTTGAGGGTGACGAGCAGACCGCCGAAATACAGCGGCAGGCTGTCCCAGATGACGTTGTAGTCGAAGATCATAGGTCGGCCGCCCTGACGCCCACGGAGTAGCGTTTTTCCAGATAACGCAGGGCCAGCAACGAAACACTGGTGATCACCAGGTACATCGCCGCGACTGCGAGAAAGAAGGTAAAGGGTTCGCGGGTGGCATCGGCCGCCTGCTTGGCCTTGAACATCATGTCCTGTAGACCGACCACGGAAATCAGCGCGGTGGCCTTGGTCAGGACCAGCCAGTTATTAGTGAAACCGGGGATCGCCAGACGGATCATCTGCGGCACCAATATCCGGAAAAACACTTTGCCGCTGCTCATCCCATACGCCATGCCCGCCTCGGCCTGCCCCTTGGGAATAGCCATGAACGCACCACGAAACGTCTCGGAAAGATAAGCCCCGAAAATGAAGCCCAGCGTGCAGACCCCGGCCGCGAACGGGTCGAGATCAATGTATTCGTCGAAGCCCAGCAGAGGTGCGACGCGGTTGAGCAGGTCCTGGCCGCCGTAGAAGATCAGCAGAATAAGGACCAGATCGGGAATGCCGCGAATCACGGTGCTGTACAGATCGCCCATCCAGGCCAGCCAGCGCACCGGCGACAGACGAAGCGCCACGCCGATCAGGCCGAGGACGATTGCCAGGGCCATCGATGACAGCGCCAATTGCAACGTCAGCCAGGCACCTTCGAGGATCACAGCCCCGTAGCCTTTCAACATCATGTGCGGTCCTCAAGCGTGGAATAAAAAATGGCGCAAGCCAGCAAGTCTGTCTGCGCCATTTCGGACGGTGTTCTACGACGGGTTACTTGCCGTAGATATCGAAGTCGAAGTACTTGTCCTGGATTGCCTTGTACTTGCCGTTGGCACGAATGGCAGCGATGGCAGCATTGAGGCGGTCAAGGTTGGCCTTGTCGCCTTTACGCACAGCGATGCCGATGCCGTCACCGAAGTATTTCGGGTCAGTGAACGAAGGACCGACGAAGGCGTAGCCCTTGCCAGCGTCAGTCTTCAGGAAGCCGTCCTGCAACAGCGTCGCGTCAGCCACGGTGCCATCCAGACGACCGGCGCCGATGTCCAGGTAGATTTCGTTCTGCGAACCGTACGGCGTCACTTCTACACCCAGAGGCGCCAGCACTTCACGGGCGAAGCGCTCGTGGATCGAACCACGCTGCACACCGATCTTCTTGCCCTTGAGCTCAGCCAGGTTTTCGCTGACCTTGGTGCCGTCCTTCATGACCAGACGGGCCGGGGAATTGTAGTACTTGCCGGTGAAGTCTACGGATTTCTTGCGGTCTTCAGTGATGGACATCGAAGACAGGATCGCGTCGATCTTGCGCACTTTCAGCGCGGGGATCAGGCCGTCGAACTCCTGCTCGACCCATGTGCACTTGGCCTTCATTTCTTCACACAGCGCGTTGCCGATGTCGTAGTCGAAACCCACGATGCTGCCATCCGGCGCTTTGGACGCAAACGGAGGGTACGCGGCTTCAATGCCGATTTTCAGCGGCTTTTCATCAGCGAATGTCGGCTGGGCAAGCACGGACAACGCCAGCGCGCCAAGAAGCATGAGCTTTTTCATTTACAGAACTCCATCGGTAAAGCACGACAAGTGGCAAAGTGGGCAGCGCCCATTATGCGAAAGGACCATCCAGGGAGAGCGACGCCAGGCATCCGATACCATTTTGCAGGTGATCGGCCTCTGACGAGTGAGGGGCATTTTAGCGACAGGACCGAAGTCGATATTTCTTCAATGCGACAACTAGTTACAGAAGCACCTGAAAAGCACCCCGAACCTGTTGACGAAGCCGAAATCCCGTGATCCGCAAAAGCAAATCCAACCGATTGTTACAGCAAAAAACGCGCCCATTATTGGCAAAGCCTTCTAATCCGGCAAGCCCAGCGTGTCATCGGTTCGCAGGAATGCCTTGAAGCGCAGCATATTCCTACAAATATCGGGACGAATGTCCCACAAGGAAGCGACCGGCGCAAACGGCGGGTAGACGCGTAACAGGTCGATATATCCCGACTGGAATAGTCGATGCTACCCAAATCCATGCCAAGCGACTGAATGCAC
>NZ_JACONV010000024.1 GCF_014358015.1 Pseudomonas triticifolii
GGTTTTGTCTTTTAGTAGAAGTCATTCATTTTCGCCGATACGTCGCTTATTGACGGATTGGCCACAGAATTTCTTGACGACCATAGAGCATTGGAACCACCTGATCCCATCCCGAACTCAGTAGTGAAACGATGCATCGCCGATGGTAGTGTGGGGTTTCCCCATGTGAGAGTAGGTCATCGTCAAGATTCAATTCCGAAACCCCTCATCGCTCGCGCGGTGAGGGGTTTTGTCTTTTCCGGCTATGGAACGTCGAAGTCAGGCAAAGAGACTGCGGACATTGCTCATGGCACTGTCTGCAAACCCCTGTAGAAACGTCTCGAATGCCGGCAGTGCCTCGGCTCCTCCCTGGTCAGGTTCGGCAATGATCGTCCACGTCGCGATGCACTCATTCTCGCTCACAGCCAGTACTGTCATCGAAGCCCATAACTGACCCACAGGCAGACTGGTGTGGATCAATGACCAGGTCATGTACAGGGCCTGATCATCTCGGCTGTTCAATTGTTCGATCGCAACGTTACCGTCCTTGAACAGCTTCTTGCGCACCGAGCGAACACCTTTACCCGTGACCTCAGTGCTCTCCAGGGCAGGAATAAAGGCCTGAAAGCCTCCAAAGTCGCCTACGACTGCCCAGACGCTGTTGGCATCACTGGGGATCTCCACTGCCGATACAACGCGGCACAGGGTCGGATTTTTGATCAGCGTGTCGGGCTTGAGATTGTTGTGGATTGTGTTCATGTCGTTCTCCATTGCACTTGATTGATGACTCGACTCAGATGAAGTCGATTTCCTTCAGGTAATCGCAGCCCTTGCGCAACAGCGCCGGGGTTTTCTGCGGGTACTGCTCGCCCATTTGGCGGATACCAGCCAGGGTGTTCTGGTACTCGATCATCGAGATGTCCCCGATGTCCTCTTCAAAGCCATCCAGATAGAAGCCGAGTACGCCAAACAACGCGTTATCGCTATCGACCCGGTTAAGCTGAGCCTGCCATTGGGCAACGCTGACCAGCTCGAACTCGCGGCCCGCTTCGCGGAACGATTCCACGTAGCCGTTCCAGCTCAGGGGTTCGGGGTTATGCAGATTGAAAACGGCACGCTCGGACTGATAACGGCTGGCATGAAAGCCAATGAAGCGCGCCAGGAAGTCCACCGGCATCAGGTCGAAATTGATGTCGAACTCCGGAACCTGCCCCAGCTGCAGTGACCCCTTGAGCATCAGCATCAAGCGGTTCTTTTGTGGCTGGCACACGCCGGTATGGCGGTTGAATGCGATGTTGCCGGGACGGTAAATGTTGACCCATACGCCTTGATTCCTGGCGTGTTGCAGGATGCGTTCGGCGACCCATTTGGAGAGGTTGTAGCCATTCTTGATGTAAATCGGTGGGGTGTCGGCAGCGGGTTTTTCAAGCACCGTGCCGGCACTATCGATGGCGCTGCAGGCTGACAAGGTCGAGACAAAATTGAAGACCTTCTTGCTGCGCCCCTCACATAACTTCAGGCATTCGAAGACCGGCGCCACGTTGTCTCTGGCCAGCGTCTCGTAATCCTGAACATGGTTCACGTTGGCTGCGTTGTGGACCAGTGCTCCAAATTCCCGGTCCAGCCGTTCATACACCGCCTCGCTCAAACCCAGACAGGGTTGCGTGACATCGGCGGCATAGACCGTTACCCGACTCAGGTCCAGATGACCCAGCCTGTTCTCGGCGAGCGATTGTTCGAAGCGATCCTGAGCGCTTTGCCCTGACGACTCACGCACCAGACACGCAATCTCGGTCGCACCCCAGTCCAGTAGCGCCTGCACGATATGCACACCCAGAAACCCGTTGGCCCCGGTGACGATCACTTTATGCACGTCGCCCAGTTGGCTGACAGGCAGCGTCGTCAACTGGATGTCCGGCCTGGCGTCCCGCAGCGCTTGTGGACTGATGGTGTAGCCTGAGCTGCCTTCGCTGTCGATCAAGCCTGCCAGCGTCAGCAAGGTGGGTGCTTCGATGAAGCGGTTGATGGGAATACTGCGTCCGAACCGTTCCCGAATCTCCAGCAACATGCGCGACAGCAAAATCGAGTGACCGCCCAGATTGAAAAAGCTTTCGTCCGTCGAGATATCGGCCGATGGCAGTTCCAGCAGTTCGGCCCATAGCGCTAACAGCTGCTCCTGGCGCTCGGTCTCTGGCAGGCGCCGGGAATGCTGATCGCTGAAAACCACGGGGATCTCCAGCAACGCCTTGCGATCCGTCTTGCCGTTGCTGGCAAACGGCAAGGCGTCGACTTTTGTGTAAGCGATCGGGTGCATGTAGTCAGGCAGCAACTGCTGCACATGAGCCTTCAGGGCGCTCAGTGTCGCGTCATCACCTTCAGGCCCATGTGGCTGAGCAACGAAGGCCAGAATGCGCCGGTGCGCATCGACGACCACTGCGACCTGCCTGTACAGCTGGCTCGCACGCAGGCAATGCTCGATCTCTTCCGGCTCGACCCTGAAGCCGCGAATCTTTACCTGATTGTCTCGACGCCCGCTCAGCTCGATGCCGTCCGCTGTCCACTTGGCCATGTCTCCAGTGCGATAGGCCCGTAATCGTTCACCGTCCGGGCGCTTCAGCCATACATAACGCTCAGCCGTCAGCTCGGGATTGTTGATATAACCCAGGCCGACCCCTGGCCCGACGATGTACAGCTCACCCTGAGTCTGTTGCGCCACAGGCTGCAGTTGCTCGTCGAGAATCCAGACCTGACTGTTGGCGATTGGCTTTCCGAGATTGCGATTGCTGCTGTGTGGCTGGAACTGGCCTGCCGTCACCAGCACGGTGGCTTCGGTGGGGCCGTACAAATTGTGGAAATGGCACTGCGCAGTGAGCTGCGCGATGACGTGAGGCTCACAGACGTCCCCACCTGTCACGACATGTTCAAGCCCCAGTGGCTGATCGAGCGGCAGAATGCTCAGCAACGCGGGCGGCAGAAATGCATGAGTGATGCCCGCTTTCAAAACACTGATCAGTTGCAGCGGGTCGCGTCGCTGATCTTCATCGGGCACTACCAGTTCAGCACCACTGAGCCAGGTCGGGAAAATATCGATCACTGATGAATCAAAACTCAAGGTCGAAAACTGCAGCACTCGACTGTATTCAGTCAGGCCAACATAGTCGGCATACCATGCCGTGAAGTGGCTGAGGTTGCGCTGGCTGAGCAATACGCCTTTGGGATGGCCGGTCGTGCCGGAGGTATAAAGCGCCATGCACGGCGCATCACAGTCCGGTGAAAAAACCGAAGCGACATGGCCCGTTTCCGTAAGCTGCATAGCGTCGATGTTGAGCGCGGGGAATTCGGCGGCAGCCAGCGGGTGCGAGCCGTCATGCAACAGCAGCATCGCCCCCGAGTTTTCCAGAATGTATTGCTGCCGTTGAAGGGGAAGAGCCGGGTCGAGTGGCAGGTAGACAGCCCCACAGCCCAGAATCGCGAGCACCCCGGCATACAACGCTGTGCACTTGGGCAGGCAGAGGCCGATCACAGGTGGCGCGTCGGTCTTGTTCGCCTGTGCAATCAGTGGCAACAAATGAAGCTGGATAGCGGCGGCGTGCATTGCCAGTTCGCGATAGCTGCAGGACTGACCCTGAACCGACAGGGCTGGCCGCTCGGCGAAGGTCTGTAAGGCCGTTGCCAGCCACTGGGTAAGCGGCGTCTCGGCCCGTTGCAACAGATGAGGCCGCTGCGTGTTGTTCAACTGATGTTCGAACAGCAGCGCATCAATGGCACTCAATCCCTCTTGGCGTTCGCTTTGAGCGGGCTGTGCTGCTGGCAAATGCACGAAGTAATGATCGTCCCGAGAGCGTCGGCTCACCTGCAATGCAACGATCTCCACCCACGCGGCAATGGCCTCATCGCGCAGCATTCGTCCGTTGCCTGATGACTCAACGGGCAGACATTGCCGAATGATCAAACGCCGGGCCTTGGCCGAACCGTGCCAGCACAGCAGTTCCAGCCGCGGCAGCGAACCCGGGACGGGCTCCAGGCCCACGCGCAGACTTAGAAGCGCCGGTTCGCCCAAGCCCTGCAATTGCTCGCTGCTCAACGCAAGGCTGCCATCTTCGATCAGCATTGAAACGGGATCACACGACTGCAGCGCAGCAAGGTCGGACAGGTGATGCACGGCATGGCCATGCGACTGAAGCTCGGTATTCAGTTCGCTCAGGGTCAGGCTATGACCAACAAGCAAGATCTCCAGGCGCTTCATTGCAGCATCCCCTGCGCAGGCAGGTATTGAGCCAGGGACCGCTGTACGCAAGGGGTTTCCAGCATCGAACTGGCCTTGAAGAAGCGCACGATGTTACCGATCAGCGGGTGATGACGATTGATGGGAAAACTGACCGCCAGGGTTTCGGCCTTGAGGGCTTGTTTGATGGGTTCAGCAACGGGCAGATGTTCGATCAGGGCGAAATCGAAGCCGTGCTGGATGTCGCTGGTCAGGTACTGTGCGATGAACACCGGCATGATGTCGGCGATGCACTGGCGGTCGTTCTCGCTAGCGGTGTGCCAGTAAATACGCACCAGTCGTGACCAGAAACCTGAGTGCCGACCTTCGTCCAGCAGGTGGTCAGCCATCAGACCCTTGACCGATTGCTTGACCGAATCGTCCTTGGCAAAAGCTGCCACGTCGTTGGTCACCGTGTTCTCCGCGATGGCCACGCAGATCAATTCCACAGCGCTGCGCAGATGTTCCGGTGCCAGCGCCAGCGCCGCCGGAATGGCCCGGCTCAGCTCGATTTCGCCGGGCAGCTCGATAGGGTCAATACCCGTCAGCGCGATGGTCTGCTGCATGAAGTCCATCGCGACCAGCGCGTGATAATCCTCATCCACTACCACCGTCATCGCGTCATAGCGGCAGGCGAACGGGAAGCGAATCGCAAAGTGGTCCTTGGCGATACTGCGTGCGGTCTTGTCGACGATCTCTGTTTCGAAGATCACCACATCGTTGATGAATTTGTAGAGGCTCTGCACCAGAGCGTAATCACGCAGGTGCGCACATTCGCGGCTAAAGGTCTCGCTCAGCACCAGCGGCTGTCGGCTGAGCGGATAGATCAGTTTTCCATCGTTCTCGACGATCCGGCGTGGGCGAGTACGAATGGTGGCGCGACCTTCCCACGCATCGATGAACGAGCTGTAGTCTTCTGCTTTCATGATGGCTTCCTTGGAGTGGCTTGAGGGCTGATTCCTGAGAGCAGCCCTTGGGAGCGGACCGGTGTTAAGCGCTGACCTGCATCTGTGGGGCGCGCAGGGTGACGCGCAGCGTGTCCCACAGCTGGAGCCTGCTTTCCACTGCGGCGATGGCGGCCTCGTACACCTCGCTTTCGCGCCGTGGATCGCCCGCTACCAGTCGCGCCAGCAGGTTTTCTGCAGCGGGCCCGTGGTCTTCGGAGTCGACTTCGATGTGGCGTTCCAGGTAGTAACGAAAGGTCGGAGCCTGATCACCGGTGATGCCCCAGTCATCGAGAATGCTCTGGAACATCAGCGGGATGACGCTCTCGCGGCCATGCAGAAACGCCGCTGCCACACTGTGAGCGGGGGCGTGCAATGCTGTGTTGAGGGTATTCGTCACGAACACCGATGCCGCCTGACCTGCGTTGACACGCTGCAATGCGGTCGTGTAATGCACGCCTTGCTTCTGAAGCTCAATGAAACGTTCGATTTGCAGTGTGCTGGCGCCGATTTCGCGCATCGCATCCAGATACAGCTCGAAATGGCTGTAATGTCCGTGTCCCAACCGGTCATCCGATTCTTCACCCAATACAATTTCGTTGATCAACCTGGCCGCAGCGGCGTCCTTGGGCGGGAGCCAGGGCAGTTGTGTGCAGGTCAGCTCCTGTTGCAGGCGTTTGGTGAGCGACATGAAGTCCCAGACCGCGAATACATGGGTTTCCATGAACCGTCTTAATACCTCCAGCGAGCAGATCTCACCGAAAATGGCGTGGCGGCTAAGTTCAAGTTTCTTGTGGTCCAGGCGTGTTTTTTGGCAATGCATAGCGAGTTACCTTAGTCGTAGAAAGGCAGATGTATAGATTTAAAGTTGCAGTGTTTACGGCGCTGATGCACAGAGGTCGATACGTATTAATTGCAGGCAGCCAACAGCCTGTTAAAAGACAGAGTTCAGGGTCACTCCCATTCGTCGTACCGCTGCAAGTTAGGGTTCGGCGTACCGTGCGTTCGCCGACAGCCTTTTAAAACGCGGTCTCTGCGCGTTTAAGCAGTGTCCTGCTTCGGCTGTGTGGAAAAGTTAAAACACAATTAGCAACGTGCGCAATTATTTTCTTACATTATTTAAGTTGTCTGATTTGCAGGGTGTAAGTGGCTATATAAAACAGAGGGTTCATGTTTTACAGGGGTGTAGGCAACCCTTCCGATCAACAGGGATCAGAATTAATAATAATGAACGAATGCCTCGTTCAGCGTTGCCGTTATGCCGAACAATTAAAAGGTTTGTATTTTTTGCGAGCGATATCGGAAACGACTTCCAATGTCTCTCTGCCCGGTGCGCTGACTCCTTTTCATTGCGTTAAAATCAACAGATCACTGCCCGGTACCTGCAGGGCAGTTGAATCCTGACCAAAGTCGATCCTCCGGTTGGATCCACCCAGATCACGAACGAGTTTGCCTTATTCCAGTGGCATACCACCGGAGGGCTCAGGAAATTAGGCGTAAAAACGCGCCGTCAGACTGAACGTCTGCGGAGCCTGAGGCGGGCGGAGCGGGGGATGTGCAGTCCGGTAAGCGGCGCTTGCCGGACGTGCGGGGTAGCCGGCGCGGTCAGGCGGGGCTTTTCTTGCGAGTGCGAGGGGGCTCGGTGGCCGCTTTGCTGTTCAGGAATTGGGTAATTGCCTTAACGCCGCGGTTGAGGTGGTGCTGCAACGCTGCCACGATCGGTTCCACAGCTTTTTCTTCCGCCAGACGAAGCAGTTCCCAGTGGTCATCCTGAGAGAGTTTACCCAGTCCCATGGACGACAGATTGAAACGCAGAAAACGCTCTTCTTCGTTCAAACCTTGCTCCACCAGGTGCATCAGGCGCTTGCTCGGTGTTCTGGCATACAAGGACATGTGGAATAACCGGTTAAGCCTGCCGATCTGGGTGTAATCGGTCTCGACTTCGAGCTGCTCGATGTAGCCCCTTGCAGTCGCCAGGTCCTGCTCAGTCAACAATGGAACCGACAAGCGCAAGGCCTCTGACTCCAGCAAAATGCGCAGCGCATAGGCATCGACAGCGTCTTCGGTGATCAATGGCGCCACAACCGCACCTTTGTGCGTTTCGACACGCAGCAGCGATTGTGCTTCGAGTTGTCGCAGGGCTTCGCGTACTGGCATCCGGCTCACGCCGAACAGCGTTGCCAATTCCTGCTGGCGCATCGCAGTGCCGCTGGGCAGGCTGCCATCGATAATTGCGTTACGCAGTTTCTCTTCGATCACTGCCCTGGCAAGGTGCGCCGGGGGTTGCTCGTTGCCCAATACCGAGAGCAGGAAGGCCTCTCTATCTGATTTACGCATCGCCATACTTCTCTACCAACCTGGCTGGATAGGATCCAATAAACCACTGGATTGCTAACAGACTAGCCAAGACTTGCCGGGAAGTCGCGAGAGCAGAGACATCTTTCATTTTTTCAGCGCAGTACATGAAGTGCATTTCAGTGAGTCATCGTGGAACCCGTCAATAATATCTTAGCGCTCATCGGCCCCACATACTGAATGAGCTTTTATACGCCCATCGATTTACCACAATCATTTTCATGCCAAGGCGAGCTGAAACGCCTCTCTCAACTCGCCTAGTGAACCGTATCGCGGCATAAGGCCGCACGGTGGTTCAGGCCCGCTGGCGCGGCAGGCGCCCGGACACGAAATGCTGAACGTCGTTAAAGCCAGGTGTCGACGAATGGCCAGGCGTTACCAGAGAGTCGATGAACGCCTCGTCTTCTGCGGTGATGGTGACGTCCATCGCCTTGGTGTAGCCATCCCACTGCTGCTCGGTACGGGGGCCGACGATGGCCGAGCTGACCGCCTGATTGTTCAGCACCCAGGCGATGGCAAATTCGACCATGCCCACGCCTTTGTCCTGCACATAGGCCTGAATGCTTTGCGCGATACGCAACGACTCGACGCGCCACTCCGTCTCCAGCAGGCGCTTGTCCTGACGCCCGGCCCGGCTGCTGCTGTCCGGTGCGATATCGGGTGCATATTTGCCGCTGAGTACGCCGCGTGCCAGCGGACTGAACGGCACGACGCCGAGCCCGTAAAAGGCTGCCGAGGTGATCTGTTCGACTTCGGCCTGTCGATTGACAATGTTGTACAGCGGCTGGCTGACAACCGGCTTGTCCACCCCGAGCTGCTGCGCGACGTGGACGATTTCCGCAATCCGCCAGCCGCGAAAGTTCGAGACGCCCCAATGACGAATCTTGCCTTGGCGAATCAGCTCGCCGATGGCCGAAACCGTCACCTCCAGCGGCGTATCGTGATCTTCTCTGTGCAGGTAATAGATATCCACATAATCGGTGTCCAGCCGTCTCAGGCTGTTCTCGATTGCGTTGAAAACATGCTTGCGGTTAAGGCCTGAGCGGTTGGGCACAGTGGTGGGTGCGCTGAAGCCCAGCTTGGTCGCCACCACCCAGTCGCTGCGATTGGCTGCAATCGCCCGGCCCACGATTTCTTCCGAACGACCGGCGTTATAGACATCTGCCGTGTCGATGAAATTGACGCCCTGATCCCACGCCTTGTCGATGATGCGCAACGACTCTTCAGCGGCGGTCTGCTCGCCGAACATCATCGAACCCAGGGTCAACGTGGAAACCTTGAGGCCGGACTGGCCGAGAACACGATAATTCATGTTTAACATCCTCCATGTCATTCACGCGGTTTCAATCGAACATACCGGCGCGTTGAAAGGTCAGCGCGCCTGCAAGCAGACAGATGCACTGACCGGGTGTCGCTTGAGGCAACGACCCGTCAGCCTTGTGAGGATCACTTGAGGTCTGGCAGACCCCAGTCCTTGAGCGAGAACTCGGCCAGAGAGCCGATCACCAGATCTGCGTGCTCGTATTGCTCGCGCGGCATGTGTGAATCCGGCACTGCCACCGCGTACATGCCGGCCGCTTTGGCTGCCGTCACGCCAAATGGCGAGTCTTCGAAGACCAGGCAATCGGCGGGCGACACACCCAGACGGCTGGCGGCGATCAGAAAGATGTCCGGAGCCGGCTTGGCGGCCGTTACTTGCGGGTCATCCGCCGTGACCACGGTTTCGAACAACTCGAACCAGGCGCGATGCAGGGTGGTCTTGGCGTGGAAGTAGTGCACCGACGAGCTGGTGCCGACTGCAATCGGAATATTGTGTTCGGCCAGGTGGCGAACCAGCGCCTCGGCACCGGGCATGGCCGGGGAGTGCGGGAAGCGCTCGTCGAGCATGGGCTGACGAATCTCCAGGAACTCCTGCGCAGACATCGGCAACTCAAGCGTCTGGGTCACGTACTCGGCAAAATCCAGAGCACCCCGTCCAATGGTGTGCTGCTTGATCGCCCAGTCGAAGGTCTTGCCATGGCGGCTGGCGATCAGATGAGTGACTTCGGTGTAGATGCCTTCGCTGTCCAGCAACAGGCCGTCCATATCGAAAATGACAGCCTTGATCGGGCCTCGTTGGGTTTGAACTGCGCTCATGTGATTCCGTCCGGTTTGCAAATTTGTTTCCAGCCTAACGTTTCGGCAAAGAACATGGCTACCCCATGTTTCAGGGAATGGCTGGCAAATTCCCGATTCCATGGCGCGAGCCTGCAACAAAAGGCAGAAGGCCATGTCCAACAGCCCGCAATAAAAGCGTAATCGCCCACAGAACTGGCCGAGAACACTGGGCCGTTGTGAGCGGCCGATGATAACCTCTCGCGACTTTTCGGCAGTGCGCAAAGCCCTGTCGACCCATGAACCCTGCGTGCAAACACATGCGCTGTGGTTCCAGGGACGACCCCCCATCATCAGAACGGACATCTTCGAGTCACTATGAATAAATCAGCAGGTATAGCGGTTGGCGTGATCGTCGTGGCAGGAGCTCTGGCAACGGCTGGCGCCTGGTACACCGGTACTCAACTGGAAAGCGCGTTGACCGATTCGATCGGCAAGGCCAATCAGGAGCTGGCGAAGTCATTCAAGGGCACCGACACCAGCGTCACCCTCGAAATGGTCTCTCTGGACCGGCACTTCTTCAGCAGCACCGCGCACTACCGCGTCGACATTCAGAACCTTTCGGATAGCTCCCTGGGGGGGCAGTTCCTGTTCGTGGACCAGATTCAACATGGCCCGATCCCGCTGTCGCGCCTGAAAAAACTCAACCTGCTGCCGGTCATGGCGCTGAGCAACTTCGAGATGGAGAAAAGCCCCAGCGCGGAAAAATGGTTCGCCATGAGCAAGGATGTGTCGCCCATCAAGGGGCAGGCAAGCATCGGCTACGACCGCGCTACCAAAGGCTGGGTGCAGATGGCACCGCTGGAAATGAACGAGGCCGACGGCACGTTCAAATTTTCCGGCATGACCGTGAACGCCGAGTCTTCAGCGGACGCGCAGAAGTTCAGCCTCGACGGCAATCTGGACAGCCTGCAGCTCAATGTCACATCGCCTGACGGCCCGGTGAATATCGACGTCAAAGGCATGACATTCGATACGGGTGGCACCAAGGGCAGCTCCGGTTTTTATCTGGGGCACACCAACATGAAAATCCAGAATGCGGGCTTCCAGCCGTTGGGCAAGCCGCAGATCCAGATCAAGGATTTCACCAACACCAACCTCGCCCAGGAAGATGCCGGAAACTTCGCAGCTCAGGTCAACTACGATATCGGCATGATCGCGTACGGCGGCAAGGACGTGGGCGCTGCGCACATGGGCTTCAAGATCGGCAACTTCAATGCCGTGGCCACGCAGGCGCTGTACCAGCTCTACCAGAACACCATCATGCCGCAGCAGCAGGCAGCCATCCTTGAGGAGCGCCCGTTCGTATTGCAATTGACGCCTGCCGAACGTGAGCTGATGAACGCCCAGCTGAAAACCCTGCTGGCCGGCAAGCCGCACATCGAACTGGAAAAGCTCTCGCTCAAGACCGCCAACGGCGAAAGCCATGTCCGCCTTGCCGTGGACCTGACCGACCCGGGTTCGCTTGACCAGCCTGCCAACGCGCTGGCCATCAAATCGATTGGTGAAGCCGTCGCGAAAGTCGTGGTCTCCAAGCCGATGATTCGCGATATCGCAACTCAGCAGGCGATCCGCGACGGGCAGACCGACATGAAGGTCATCGCCGAGCAGGCCAGCGCTGCCAGTGATATGGCCAGTGCCATGGCCGAAATGATGCAGTTGGCCAAGGTCGACGGCGACAACATCGTCTCCGACTTCCATTACGCCAACGAAATGGTCGACTTCAACGGCCAGAAAATGACCCTGCAGCAGTTCGCGGGCATCGTCATGGGCAAGATCGGAGCGCTTGGCGCTCAGTAGTAAGCCATCAGTGATCGCTCAGGGCTTCATGAGGCCCTGAGCGTCAGGCGGGTCATCACGTCAGAGATAAATGCCTGGCAATCGTCCTGGCTGGTGTCGATGACGAACTCGGGATATCGAGGCACTTCGTAAGGACTGTCGATGCCGGTGAATCGGCTGATCAGACCTTGCTGCGCGGCGCGGTAAAGCCCTTTCGGATCGCGACGGGCGCACTCGGCCAAGGGTGTGCTGACATGGATTTCCATGAATTCGCCCGCTGCCAGCTGTCGCCTCACCGCGTCCCTGTCTGCCCGAAAGGGCGAGATGGCCGATACGATCACAATCAGCCCGGCATCGACCATCAACCTTGCAGCCTCGCCGATCCGTCGCACGTTCTCGTGTCGATCCGCATCCGACATGCCCAGATCCTTGCAAAGCCCTTGGCGTACCTGATCGCCGTCCAGCAGATAGCTGTGCAAGCCTTTGGCCTGAAGGGCTTCATCAAGTTGGTTGCCCAGCGTCGATTTACCCGCACCCGACAAACCTGTGAGCCAGAGGCAGCAGGCCCGCTGACGTTTCATCGCCTGACGCATGGCCTGGTTGACCGAAAGCGTAGGCGAGACGAGAAGAGGTCTGGCGCTATTCATAGGCGAACAGCTCGTAATCGCGAGCGTACACCTCACGCACCTTGCGGCGTGAAGCGGCGGAACAGGTCGTACCGGGTGAACCTCCACGGCTGGCAGACCGATTGACGTGCGGCAGCTCGCCTTTGACATGCAGATGGGCGCATAGGGTGCGAAAGTCCGCGTCGAGGTTCTCGTGGCGACCGATGAAATCGACATCGAGACTGCCCAGCGAATTCTGCAGAAAGTAGTGCTGCGGCGCGAAGTGAATCTGCCGTGTCACGTTTTCTGCGCACAACCAGTTGTCCACGAAGGCATCGAAACTGGGGTATTTGTTCACCAACTCGCCCGCAGCCTGATCCCGACCGGGCGTTGACTGCAACAAGTAGTGGTACGCCGAGAGCGCCCGCTGCAACGGGTCACGGACGAAGCCGAACTTGAAGTAGTGCCTGTAACGCTCATTGAACTGCTTTTCATACCAGTAAAGCGGCAAATGACCCGCCGGCGCGCCGTCAAACAGCGCTTTGGCCACACTGCTGCCCGCACATTTTGGTACATGGATGAAAAGACACTCCAGCTCGTCAAACACCTCGGGAAACCGGGTCTTGCCCGCCAGCGTCTTGCTCACGACCTGCCGGTCAATGACTGGAAGACGCTCGAGCAATAACTCGCGCTGAGACTTTGGAAGTAACTTCCAGAGAAAGCGATTCATGTAAAGGGACCGTCAGGGTGTGTAGAAGTCCGGACAGTTTACGAAGCAAAGATGAAAAAAATGTTTTGTTTCGAGTAATTTACTTATCGGGGGTATTCATGTCAGTTGTGTAGTGGATTGTGTGCGTTTGGACACGCTATGTTGCTCGGTGCGGGCCTGACAATGGAGTTAATCGGTGCAGCTCTAGGTTGGCGTATACCAAAGTCTGAGGTACGCGCCCTCGAATAACGTTGTCCGGGAGTGACCTGACTCCTCACCGCTATCACGCCCGCCTGACAGTGCCGATTTTTTCGGTGCTCACGAGCTCAAAGCCCTTCATTTCGTATTTCGAGAACGCCTCGGCAGCGTCCGACGAAACAAAGGTGTATCCCCAAAGGCTAATTTCAAAAATACTAAAAAAATCCAGCTTCACATCATCTTTGATCGCAAGGGCTATGACGTTTTTTATTTCCCCACTTTTCCTGTAGTTAATGTTCGACTTGTCAAAATCAATAACAGCAGGTGTCTCTTGTTCTTGCATAATCTGACGAATGAAGTAGTATTTTTTTGCCGGCACGCTTTCACCCTTCGGATTCACAATACTGATCTCGGCTGTTTCCCATTAGCCGGTTTTCAAGGTTTTGAAAATCGACAGGAATTGCTCACTTACAATATGGCCTTCAAACGCAGTGCGGAAGTCAAAGTCATAACCTTTATCCTTGGTGATGAGCAGCAATTTTTCAGGCAGTAGAGCAAGCGGCTCTCCCGGTTCAGAGTAGTACCAACTGCCTGACATGCCCTCATCGTAAGCACCTGGGTAGAAGGACTCACTGAGCACACCATCAATAAATACGGGGCAGCTCTTTTCTGTTTTGATCGCCAGTGTATAAAACATAAAATCCTCTTTAACAAAGTCGGCCGGTGCTTGATTTGATTCGTATGCGTCCAGACACAGTTTTCTTACGAAGGCTGCGTTGGAGGGATTCGACCTGCTGCCTTGCCTGAGCCTTGGATATGAATTCAGCGCTGTAACGGTTAATTATTCTGCTCAGTTTGCCAGATCCGGTAGCGTGCCTGCCAAACGGTGCGGTCATCTGTTTCGGTGAGTTGTTCCAGCAGGTCGTTGAGGTTGTTGTGGTAGTAGCGGATCTTTTGCAGGGTACCGCTGCCATCGACAGGGGTCATCGGGTCGTAGCTGTCTTCGGCGTAGACGTACAGGCTGGTCTGGCTGTGTTTGTGTTCCTGAATCAGGCGCATGTCGTCCACAGCCAAATGAAGCGGGTTTCGCCCAGCGGGAATCCTTGGTCATCGGGTTCGTGTTCGCCGATAGGCTTTCACTCTGACCACGCCGGGCGCTCATAATGAAAAGTCTGAGTAAGGCTGATACGTGTCAGGTGAACTGGATAAAAAAATAGCCGCCGTCTGCGCCTTCATCCAGTTTTTTTGCTCGGTTGTCTGCAAATATATAACCCATTCCGTTACCGAATAGCCCCTCATGCTGTGGGCTGATTTTTCGAATATCGTAA
Organism: Pseudomonas triticifolii; assembly: GCF_014358015.1. Classification (GTDB taxonomy): domain Bacteria; phylum Pseudomonadota; class Gammaproteobacteria; order Pseudomonadales; family Pseudomonadaceae; genus Aquipseudomonas; species Aquipseudomonas triticifolii. The sequence continues at coordinate 14,316 of NZ_JACONV010000024.1, forward strand.
TCGGTTATCTGTGCCAGAAAGTAGTATCTTGGCGTTTCAGGTATGAGGTCTTGAAGCCAGTGAGGTCGACCGAGCACTTTGCTGATGCTCGCCCCATTGATATCATCCTCCGCTTCTTCCGCATCATCATCTTCGTCAAATTCTTGTAAGTCGATGTACTTTTTGTTTATGAGCTCTCCAGCGCTTTCCGGGAAAATCTCTTCATTAGACTTTTCATGCAGAAGTACTTTGGTGTAGCCTTTTTTAAGGACGTCAAACTCGCTTTTTTGGTTGATGGTTATATTTCTTAATGAAGATCTTTTAAATGAATCTCCAGAACGCTGAACAGAGATGAATACAGTCAAGGCCATGCCTTCAGGGAGGTATTGAATATTCAGTGCATGTTCTGTCAACGTCAGGACAGGTAACATGAGATCTCCGGTTTCTGGATCGGTTGGCCATAGTTCAGTAGTGTTCAGCCAAGCGCCTCCTCCGATTTGTCCGAATGATTTATCCGTGTCCGAGGTTAGAATTTTTTTGAATCCCATTTTTTCGTCCTCTAAAAGCAGCCTTTCCGTTTTGCAAAGGCACTGGCAGATCTTCGTGCGGTACGAAGTTGCTGTTGTGTTATGACCCCTGTTCTGACCAGAGAGTTGTGTATGGCTTGTGACATTAATCTTATTTCAAGCTTTCCGCGTTTTAGCATTTGATTCGGCCCCATCCCCATCTTTGCACGAAGCCTGTTTTCTTCCGCATGGACGTCGTCATGGTGTTTGGGGGTGAGAGCAATGGATGGATTTCCTTTAACTCTTCGCCCTGTCGCAATCCCTTTGTCTTCAAGAAATTTATTGCGAAGAATTTCGTGCGCTTCCAGACCGTCATTTTTGTGGACTTTTGCACCATACCCAGCCACTTCTCCTTCATTCAGCAACCCCCACGGATCCACCCACCCAATCGGATTCGGCGCGTACTGATACAGGTTAATCCCACCCGCCAACCCAATCGGGTCCGGCGTGGTAAACCGGCCGATATCCGGATCATAAAACCGAAACGTGTTGTAGTGCAGCCCCGTTTCGCGGTCCAGGTACTGGCCCTGAAATCTCAGGTTCTGTTCTTCGAGGTAGTAGGGTTCGCGGATTTCTTCGGCGGTGTTGCCCCAGACCCGGTAGCGGGCTTGCCAGACGGTGTGGCCGTCGGTTTCGGTGAGTTGTTCCGGCAGGCCGTTGAGGTCGTTGTGGTAGTAGCGGATTTTTTGCAGGGCACCGCTGCCATCGACGCGGGCCAGTGGGTCGTAGCCGTCGTCTGCGTAGACGTACAGGCTGGTCTGGCTGTGTTTGTGTTCCTGAATCAGGCGCATGCCGTCCCAGGTGAAGCGGGTTTCGCCCAACGGGAAGCCGTGGTCGTCGTGTTCGTGTTTGCCGATGCGCCGACCCAGCGGGTCGTAGGTCATGGTCACGACAGTCGTGCGTGCGCCGTGTTCGGTGCGGACTTCGATCAGTTGGTGTTCCGCATCGTAGGCAAAGCGCTGCACGCGACTGCTGCCGCTGCGTTTTTCGATCATGCGGCCGAATGCGTCGTAGCGGTAGCGCTTGTCCTGATAGGTCAGCAGTTTGTTGTGCACCACCAGGCCTGCGCTGGTGGGCGGGCCGTCGAGCAGGTTGGCGGCGGCGTCGTAGGCAAAGGTTTCGCTCTGGCCCTGAATGTTGTCCTGGCTGGCCATGATGCGGCCGGTGCCGTCGTAGTGCAGCAGTTGGCGCTGTTCGCCGCGCGGCTGTTGATCCAGACGACCGATCAGGTTGTCCGCCGGGTCGTAGTCGAAGTGCTTCTGGGCGGGTGCCGGAAGAATCGGCGACTGGCTGGCGAGCCGTCGTTTGCGGGAACGCAGCCGACCGCTGCGGTCGTATTCGCTGCGCGTGCTTAGCTGTCCTTGGGTGCGCAGCACTTCGCGGTGCAGCCGGTCGCGCTCGAAATCGCTGATGACCTGGCCGTCCAGGTTGATCTGATGCAAGTGACCGCTGCCGTAATACAGGCGGTTGAGCCAGCGTCCGTCGGGCAGTTGGGTCTGGGTCACGTTGCCCAGTTCGTCGTAATGGTATTTCAGGCTGCCCGCTGCGCTCTGTTCTTCCCGCAACTGGCCGAGCGCGTCATAGGTAAAACCAAGTGTCTGCTCTTCGCCAGAAGCGCTGACGAACGCCACCCCTGTCAGGTCGTCCACCGGGCTGTAGTGATACTGCGTGCGGCCGTTATCTGTGACCTTGGCGATCAATCGACCCACCGCGTCGCGTTCCAACTGATGCTTGATGGGCGGTACCGGTTCGTTGGGTACCAGCGCCATCCCGTTGCCGAACGGGGCGGGGGCGTATTCCATCTGGATGACGTCGTCCAGCGCATCGTAGGCGTAGCGACGGGCGCTGCCATCCAGATCCTGCTGTTGGGTCAGGCGGTCGCCCGCGTCCCAGGCGAAGCGATAGCTTTCACCGTTTTCATTGGTCAGGGCCTGCAGGCGACCGTAGGCGTCGTAGCTGAATTGCACGGACCTGCCAACGGCATCGATGCGTTGACGCACCTGACCTCGCAGGTCGTATTGATACCGCGTGGTGTGCCCGGCCGGGTCGACGTAGCCGGTGAGCTGGCCGCTGGTGTCGCGCAGGTATTGCTCAATGCGCCCGTCCGGCAATTCACAGCGCAGCAGCCGACCTTGCCGATCGTGCTCATAAAACGTGCGCTCGCCCAAGGCATCAGTCACCACCTGCAGGTAGCCGTGCCGGTCGTAACCAAAGCGCGTCGGATAGCCCGAGCAGTCGATGTGTTCGATCAACTGGCCGAGGTCGTTCCACTCCAGCGTCTTGTGCTTGTCGGTCGCGTCGATGATCTCGATTGTCTGGCCACGCTCATCGTAGCGATAGCGCGTGGTCTGGCCCAGCGGGTCGATTTCGTGGGTGCAATTGCCACGCTTGTCGTAGCGATACTGCCAGCTGTTGCCCGCAGCGTCGGTCTCCACTAACGGCAGCGACCACAACTCCAGCCACAGAACCGACTCACGACGACCCAGCGGGTCGACGGTTTCGCTCAGGTTGCCGGCGTCGTCGTAGCTGTACTGATACTGACCGCCCTTGGGATCGACGGCACCGAGCAACTGGCGCTCATCGTTCCACTTGAAACGCCAGGTCTTGGCCAGGTTGTCGGTGTATTCGGTGATCTGATGCTGAGCGTTCCAGTAACGAAGACTGACGCGCTGCAGGCCGTCGATGACCCGCGTGATGCCCTGGCTCAGGTCGTAATCGAAGGCATAGCGATCACCTGCATCGGTCCAGTGCCGAACCACGCGCCATTCGATGCCGTCGATGTGCGCCCATTCATAGAAGCAGCGCATCCCGGTGGGCAGTTGGTGCTCGACCATGCGCTGGCCCGCGTCGTAGGCGAAACGGCGCTGGACCTGGCCCAGCGCGTTGCGCACCTCGGCCAGATCGCCCTGTGCGTCATAGTCGTAGGTCACCAGTATTTCGCGCTGCTGATCGGGATACAGGCGTTCGATGTGCTGAACACGGTCAGGCCATTGCGCGCTGTAGATCAGCTCGATCTGTACGAGGTCGAGGGTGTCGCGCAGGCGCACCAGCTTTCCGGCGTCGTTGTAGTCGAGGTAAACCCGGTTGTCGTTACGATCACCCAGCTGGCTCAGGCGCAGCAGCGAAGGGTCGGCCAGTGTCGGCTCGAACAGCCGGTACAGGCCGTCATCACTTTCAATCAGCAATTGCCCGCTGTCGCTGCGCTTGACCGCAAGGCCTTCGCCAGCGCTGAACACCGCGCCGCCCAGCGGGATGGAGCCCATGTCGATACGGCGCGCCTGCTCGTCGGTGTACACCAACCGTTCGCCGCCGTCGGGGTGCGGCTCGATGCGCACACTGACTTCGTAGGTCACGCTCCAGCCAGCACCGAATAGCCCGCCACGTCGTTCGTCACGGCTGTTGTAAAAGCGCTGCCAGTCGATGGCCAGCACGCCCGGCAATACGAAATCCAGCTCATCCACGCCGCCCAGCACCTTGGCACCGGTTGCCGCGTGCACCGGATTGGGCGAGCCCGCCACAGCGTTGGTAATCGCGCCCGTTACCTGACTGACGACGAAGGAGTTGACCCCCGCGAGCAGCATGCAGGGCAGGTTGGCGCGGAACTTCCCTTTGCCGCCCTTGAGCATCATCAGTACGGTCAGCGCCAGGCCCACGCCCGGCGTCTTGCCGCTGCGGATTTCCCGCACCACCACCGAGTCGCCGCCGATGGTGACGTTGGAAGAGATCATCCCGGACGAAACCACTTTGGCTTCGCAGGTGCTGCGATCACCGCTGCGCACGGCAGGCTGACCGTTGATGCTGACCTTCTCCGACCCTTCTGCCAGAAACTGCGGCGGCATCGGCGGATGCTTCATGCAGGTGACCAGGTCCAGCGGCTTGGGCACCGCGCCGGGGACGGGCATCGCGACGGTGGGTTGCCACAGCTGCGAGAAAAACCCTTTGGCCATGTCCAGAAAGCTTTCCTCTTCAGGCGCTGCAAGACTTTTCATGGACATCGAGTCGGGGCTGGCGGGCGCTGTTTCTTCGGCGTTGTCATCGCTGTGCAGCGTCGCCATCGGGTTCATGTGCGCAGGCACGGCCCCTGCTGCGCGCGCCGCCGGAATCGAGTTGATCAGCGTATCGGTGGAGCCGGTGAGAACGGTGGCCTGTACCGTGGGCGGGAACAGGCCGTTGGCAAGGGACTCGCATATCGTGCTCAGTCCTTTGTCGGCACCGGTCTTGCTCATCGCCACGCCGACGACCACCCCCACAACGGCACCGAGCACACACGCGCCGAGCCCGCCCGTTGCAACGGTGATCCCGGTGGCGGCCACGACGGCCATGGTCGCCAGCGAGCCAATCGCCGCGTAGGCCGCGACTTCAAGGACGCCGCCCAGAATGTCGGCCATCATCGAGCTGTGCTCAAGCCCGTCACCCAGTCGGGCGGCCCATAAAGCGTCAGACATTCAGGGCGCTCTTCATGCCAGGATTAGCGTCTGCTTGAGGGTGGCCCAATGGGCCGCCTCCGCATCGCCCAACGGTTGAGCCTTCACGTAACTGAGCGCAATCATTTTGCGTGTGCCCGGCAATACGAAGGCAAGTTGAAACTGATAGACCTTCTCTGCGCCCTTGCTGAACTGGCTGCGCAGCTCGATGCCATCAATGGACTGATCTACGCCCAGGCGTGCGTTCTGAACGGGCTGATAGCGCAGGTCCTGAACCTGCTGCTCCAACCGCTTCAATTGGGTGTCGAAGTTGCTGTGCAGCGTTTCACCTTCCGCCAGTTGACTGCGGCTGACGATCAACGACGTACCCAGCGCCGGGAACTTGAGAATGTTGATCGAGGCGTCCAGCAGCTCGCTCTCGGGCAGCTGGAACTGAAGCTCATTAATGCGATAAGCCATAAGGCGGAACTCTCGTTATTTGGGCTTGGGAAACGCACTGGCGATGTTGGCGTCGATGGCCGCCTTGACACCTTGTCCGTCGGGCGCGGCGTCCGCGCCCTTGCCGTTGTTCAGGTGCAGCACGCCGCCGGTATTGAACTGGGCATCGCCGCTGGCATGCAGGCTGATCTGCACACCGCAAAGATTGATCTGGCCGCTGGCATTGAGCTCGATCACGCTTTTGCCGCACACCAGCCGCAGGTTCTCGCCCACTTCGATGATGTAGCTCTGGCTGATGCTGTCTGTCTTGTTCTTGCCGACAGCCAGCACATCCTCCTGCTTGACGATGCGCACCCGGTTGTTGCCGATCAATACCGTCTCGTCGTGACCGATGCTTTTGACCCGATCATGGCCGACAGAGTGGCTTTCATCGACCTCAACCACCATGTCCTGATTACGCTCGGCATGGATGTACAGCTGCTCCGCGCCTTTCTTGTCTTCCATGCGGATTTCATTGAAATTCGCGGGCGTGCCGCCTTTGCTCGAACGGCTTTTCATGCCGCTCTGGGTGGCGTTGGCGGGCAGATCGTAGGGCACGGTCTGTTCGGCGTTGTACACACGACCGGTGATGATCGGCCGGTCCGGGTCGCCTTCCAGAAAGCTGACGATCACTTCCTGACCGATGCGCGGGATCTGCATCGAACCCCAGTTCTTGCCCGCCCAGGCCTGTGACACCCGAATCCAGCACGAGCTGTTTTCGTTGGACTGGTCGTGGCGGTCCCAGTAGAAATGCACCTTCACCCGGCCGAACTGGTCGGTCCAGATTTCTTCGCCAGCGGGGCCGACCACCAAAGCGGTTTGCGGGCCTTTGACGATGGGACGCTGGGTGTTGGCCAGCGGCCGGAAGCTCTGCTGCGCGTCGATGCAGCTCAGGCCCAGTTCGAACTGCACGCCGCCGCCCGAACCGCCGCTTTCCAGACTTTCCTGAGCCACGTAGTAACGGGCACCGACGATCAGGTATTCGCGGTTCTGATCCTGACGGCCGAAGCCGGTCAGGCTGAACAGATGCCCGGCACCCAGGCCCCGTGCGTTGCCGCTCAGTTCGATGCGTTCGTGCAGGCTTTGCAGGGCTTCCAGGCGGGTGCGCGCGTAATGCTCGCCGTCCTGGCTCTGCACGTAGGTGCCGGGGTAGTCGTACAGCGGATAGTCACCTGCGGTGTGCGGGCGCGGCATGGCCGAGCGCACGTCGATGCTGGCGCTGGGGCGCTGAAAATCGTAGTCGTTGAGCTCCAGCGAACCCGGCTGGACCTCTTGCGCCAGACGCCAGTCATTGATGTGATCGCGTTCGCGGTGCTGGCCGTCCGGCGGAAAATAGGGCACCGACTCATAGCCCGGCGCAGGGTGATGCGCGCCGTAGGCGTCGGCCAGCACCAGTACGTGGCGGTCCTTTTCGTGGCGGAAGAAATAGTAGATGCCTTCCTGTTCCATCAGACGGCTGACGAAATCGAAGCTGCTCTCACGGTACTGGACGCAGTATTCCCACTCGCGGTACGGACGGCTGAGGGCGTCTTCGAAGTCCGAGAACCCGAGGTCGCGAAACACCTGCTTGATGATCTGCGGGATGGTCAGGTTCTGGAAAATCCGGCAGTCGGAGGTGCGTGTCAGCAGCCACAGCCAGGGTCGCAGCGTGACCTGATAACTGGCGAACTGGTCACGGGTGACGTTCTGGCTGCAGCGCGCAACGATGCCATGAAAGTACCGCTGAGCACCGCCCGCCAGTTGCAGTGACAGGCACATGGGCTTGCCGAGCAATTGGTTGAGGTCCAGCGAGCCATCGGTGGAGGTTAACTGCAGGTCGTAGTTGAACAACCGCCCCAGCTCATCGCCGCCGCTCATTTCCTTGAGCAGCAGCACATCCGGACCGAGCGGGCTGGTGACCTGTGCCAGGCGTGTGAGTTGCTGGAAGTTCATAGGCGGTCCTGTTCAGCGTTCGTCAGGTGCACGGCCTGTGGTTCAGGCCGCTGCATCGCTGAATGCGTAGTGCAATTCGTTATCGCGCTGGGTGATGCGCACACCTGCCAGCGCCTTGCCCTCCAGCATGCGCGTCAGGAATTCGCGGCTCATGTCCGGCAGCAGGGTGTTGGTCAGGATGGTGTCGATCATGCGCCCGCCACTTTCGGTTTCAGTGCAGCGCGACACGATCAGGTCCACGACGGCATCGTCGTAATCGAACGCGACTTTGTGGGTGCTCTCGACACGCTTTTTGATGCGGTTCAGTTGCAGCACGGTGATCGCCTTGAGCATGGTGTCGCTGAGCGGGTAGTAAGGGATTGTCACCAGTCGCCCGAGCAGCGCTGGAGGGAAGATTTCCAGCAATGGCTGGCGCAACGCCTTGGCGATGGCTTCCGGGTCCGGGACGTTCAGCGCGTCCTTGCACAGGTGCGAAATCAGTTCGGTGCCTGCGTTGGTGGTCAGCAGGATCAGCGTGTTCTTGAAGTCGATCACGCGGCCTTCGCCGTCCTCCATCACACCTTTGTCGAAGACCTGGAAGAAGATTTCATGAACGTCCGGGTGCGCTTTCTCGACTTCATCCAGCAGCACCACGCTGTAGGGCTTGCGACGCACGGCTTCGGTCAGCACACCGCCTTCGCCATAACCCACGTAGCCCGGCGGCGCGCCCTTGAGTGTCGAGACGGTGTGCGCTTCCTGGAACTCACTCATGTTGATGGTGATGACGTTCTGTTCACCGCCGTACATGGCTTCGGCCAGGGCCAGCGCGGTTTCGGTCTTGCCCACGCCTGAGGTGCCCGCCAGCATGAAGACGCCAATCGGCTTGCTCGGGTTGTCCAGTCCGGCGCGCGAGGTCTGGATACGTTTGGCAATCATCTGCAGGGCGTGGTCCTGACCGATGATGCGTTTCTTCAGGTGCTTGTCGAGGTTGAGCACCGTTTCCAGCTCGTTGCGCGCCATGCGGCCCACCGGAATACCGGTCCAGTCGGCGACCACCGAGGCGACCGCCTGATAATCGACGGTCGGCAGAATCAGCGGGTTTTCACCTTGCAGGTCGCTGAGACGGCGTTGCAGGTCAATCAGTTGCTCGCGCAGCGCCTGGCCTTGCTCGTTCCCGGCGTCGCTGTCGACAACGCCTACGCTGTCACGCAATTGTGCGCGCAGGGCGAGCAGTTCATCGACCAGTGCCTTTTCGTCCGCCCAACGGGTTTCCAGCTCGGCCAGACGGATGCGCTCGGCATCGAGCAGCGTCTCGCTGTGGGCCTGACGAGTCCCGGTGACGATACCGATGGCATGCTCGCGCGCGATGATCTGCAGCTCGGTTTCCAGTGCTTCGATGCGTCGACGGCTGTCATCCACTTCAGCCGGAACGGCGTGCAGGCTGACAGCAACGCGTGCGCAGGCGGTGTCCAGCAGGCTGACGGATTTATCCGGCAACTGACGCGCCGGGATGTAGCGATGCGACAGTTTTACCGAGGCTTCCAGCGCCTCGTCGAGAATCTGCACCTGATGGTGCTGTTCCATGGTCGAGGCCACGCCGCGCATCATCAGCAGCGCCTTGTCTTCCGACGGTTCGGCGACCTGCACCACTTGGAAGCGTCGGGTCAGTGCCGGATCTTTCTCGATATGTTTCTTGTACTCGGCCCATGTGGTCGCCGCGACGGTGCGCAGGGTGCCGCGTGCAAGCGCAGGTTTGAGCAGGTTGGCGGCATCGCCCGTGCCTGCCGCACCGCCAGCACCGACCAGCGTGTGGGCTTCATCGATGAACAGGATGATCGGCTTGGGCGACGCCTGCACGTCCTCGATGACCTGGCGCAGACGCTGTTCGAATTCGCCTTTCATGCTGGCGCCTGCCTGCAACAGGCCGACGTCCAGGCTGCGCAACTCGACATCCTTGAGCGCAGGCGGTACGTCGCCCGCGACAATGCGCAAGGCAAAGCCCTCGACCACCGCGGTTTTGCCGACACCGGCTTCGCCTGTCAGGATCGGGTTGTTCTGACGGCGACGCATCAGAATATCCACCATCTGGCGGATCTCTTCATCACGGCCCACGATTGGGTCGAGCTTGCCGTTGCGCGCCTGTTCGGTGAGGTCGACGGTGAATTTCTTCAGGGCTTCCTGCTTGCCCATCGCGCTGGGCGACATGGCCCCGCTGGCTTCGCCCGGCACGGCACCGGCGTTGAATCCATCGCTGGCGCCCAGTGCGTTTTCCGGCGAGTCGCCGACGTACTCATCGAAACGCTCGCTCAGGGTTTCGGCTTTGATCTTGTCAAACTCCGAAGACAGACCCAGCAGGGCATGGCGCAGGCTCGGGGTCTTGAGAATACCGAGCACCAGATAACCGGTGCGTACCTGACTTTCGCCGAACATCAGGCTGCCGTACACCCAGCCGCGCTCGACAGCTTCTTCGACGTGGGACGACAGGTCGGTGATCGATGTCGAGCCGCGCGGCAGGCGATCCAGTGCTTCGGTCAGGTCGCGGGCCAGGCGCGCGGGTTCGACGTTGAACTGGCGGATGATGCGGTGCAGGTCCGAGTCCTGAAGCTGCAACAGCTGATGAAACCAGTGCGCCAGTTCGACATACGGGTTGCCCCGCAATTTGCAGAAGACTGTGGCGGCTTCGATAGCCTTGTAGGCCACGCTGTTGAGTTTGCCGAACAGCGCTGCGCGACTGATTTCACCCATGTTTCCCGCTCCTTGAAATGTGTGCTGATGTGGCCTGTTCGGCGTAATGCCGGGCCAGGATCAAGTCTTTGGCATCGTGGTCGGGTTGGCCCAGCCAGGTGTTGAACCCCAGCCGTTGACGCCCGTTAAGTTGAAACGCAGGGACTTCGGGCTGCTCAAGGATCAGGTTCAGATCCCAGTCCAGCTCGTGCCCCAGATACTCGGCCACCCAGGCCACCAGCTCCTTGAACGGCTGACCGTCGGGCAGCATGCCCATGTAGTCGTCCAGCTTGAGCGGGCCCAGGCGAATGCGGAATTTATGCTGACGGTCCCAGACGTGGCTGCCGAGGCAGAAATCGACACCCACCTGATTCGAGCTGACACCCAGGCGGCTGCGCTCGGGCAGTTCGAGCCATTGGCCGACGTACTCCTCAATCTCCACCGGCAGGCCGAAATACTCGGACAGAATTGCGCGCAATCCATCCGGGTAACGCGTCTGCGCCGCCAGATGGCCGCTGAAATGCAGTTTGGCCGTGTCGGGAATCAGCCCTTGTTCCAGCAGGCTCGGCATGCCGCGCCCACTCAGCGCCGCGAGCCGCGCAGACCAGTAGTCATCGTCCGGGCGGTCATGACTGACGGTGGGGCGGGCTTCGGCCCAGGCCCGGTAGAACAGGCTCAGCAGGCGGTGATGAAACACGTCCAGAAAACGCTTGCTGGTGCTGTCGGCATTGTTGCGCTGGCGCTCGCGCACGTATTCGGTGATGTGCAGCGGCAGGGGACCATTAGGGCCGCCAAGGCCGAAGAAAAACTGTTCCAGCCGCGCCGGTGTGCCGTCGCCAGCCGGGGTCATTGAGGCCAGTGTCGAGGGCGCGAAGGCGCTTTCGGGCTGCTGGCCCAGGCGCAGCGGATCGTCGGCCAGCCGCACGGAGTGGCCGAATCTGGGCAGGTCCGGCGATTCGCATTCGATACGGCGCAGCGCCTGGAAAAAGTCGTATTCCCAGGGCTCGCTCTGCATGGCCGTCACAGTCTTCAAAGGGTCGGACGGCGTCCGGGTTTGGCTTTCCATCGCATGATCTCGCCGCGTTCGGTGGTACGTAGCACCGTCTCGGTAAAGCTGTTGATCGACACGTAACGTGCCAGGAAACGCTCGAACACGGCACCCAGCAAAAATACGCCGGTGCCGCGAAAGGCGTTCTCGTCAAACTCCAGAGTGATCTCCAGCCCGCGCCCGAACACGATAGGCCCGGGCATCGGCAAGCGACGGGTGCAGGGTTTGCTGCTGACCTCGCGCAGGCCTTCGATCTGCAGCTGCAAGGCCGCGTCATTATCGTCGCCGTACAAGCGCAGCAACTCGCGCAGGGCGGCTGCGCCCTGACCTTGCTCGCTGAGGGACAGGTAGTTGAGCGACAGCTGGCTGATCAAGCGCCAGGCCTTGTTGTCGTGCGCGTGACTGGCGCGTGGCCGGCTCGGGCCTGCCAGGCAGCGGACCGCCGAGACGGGGGCACTGTCGGCCAGCGTGAAGTCGGTCTTGCCGCTGCCCACGCTCATGAACAACGGCAGGTCGCGGTTGGTGCACAGTGCGCTGAGACCCAACTGGCGCAGGTCATGGCGATAGGGCGCCTGCTGACTGTCGACCAGGCTGATGAACGTCTCGCTGCCGACGTAGGTTGAACGCGTGCCGTTGCGTCGTTGTTCGCTGGACAGCACACGCGGCTCGCGGCGCAGGATGTAATACGCTTTGTCGCGACCATAGCGCGAAGGGTCACGCACGGCGTAGAACGGCAGAAACGGCTGGTCGGGGCCTGTGCCGTGGCCGGTCACACTTTTGAGCGAATGAATCTCGAAATCCATCGGCCGGGTGCGGTCGGCGATGGCGTGGTGTTCATGGACGCGGTCGGACAGGTGGATGCGGTCCAGACGACGCGGGAACAGGTTGATGGCCGGCGTGCAGAACGGCACGAACTGTTCCGCCCCGACGCTGCTCTCGAGCGACTGATCGAAGCTGTTGAACAGCACGATCAGTTCCAGCTCCTGGCCTGAACAGCGTTGAACGGCGCGCGTCAGGTGGGTGAAATCGACGAACAGATACCGCTGGGGCAGGGCGAAGTATTCCTGCAGCAGCCTGTAGCCCTGAAACGCCTGAGGCACGACGGGCAGGGCGGCTTCACTGTCATCGAAGCCACAAGGGCGCAACGCGTCGGCAGGCAGACGCTCCACCCAGTCGCCGCCTGGCTGGCGCGCGAAGACGGCGCAGGCGTTGCCAAGCAGTTGCTCGTAAAGGCGGAACGGCTGCTCGTCCGCACCGTGCAGGTAGAGCGGCAGGTTATTCAGCGCCAGGGTGTCGAACGTCAGCTCCGCGCCGGTACGCAACGTGATGCGCAGACCGGCCTTGGCTTTGGGTTCGCTGGCGGCCAGCCGTCCAAGTACGGCGGAAGGGTTGCCGAAGTATTCGGCCTGAGTGATCTGCAGCGGCCACAGCGTGACTTCGTGGGAGGTGCGGTATTCGCAGGGCGTCTGGGAGTCGCGACCCAGAGTTGCGCGCATCACGCTGTCGCGGGGCAGGGTGAAGCCGTCGCTCAACGAGCCCTCGTTTGGGTCGGTCTGCATCTGCACCACGGTCATCGAGGGCGTGGGTGCCAGGTAGTGCGGATAAGCGATTTCCAGCAGGTTGTGGGTGAAGGTCGGGTACTCGGCGTCCAGCTTGAGCTGCACGCGTGCGGTCAGGTAAGCGAAGCCTTCGAGCAGACGCTCGACGTAAGGGTCTGCGCAGTCCAGCCCCGACAAGGTCAGGCGCCCGGCGATCTTCGGGTATTCCTTGGCGAACTCGGCAGCACTCTCGCGAATGTGCTGCAGTTCCTGGTTGTACAGCCCGAGCAGGCGCGGATTCATGAGCGTCGCCTCTGTTCGGCCGGCATCACTCGTACATGGCCCGATTCCAGATCAAGTTCGGTGCGCAGCAGCAAAGGCAGCGGAACCGGTTGTGCCCACAGGTCGCCCTGGATTTCGAAGCTCATGGCGTTATGGTTCATTTCATCTCGACCGACATGGGCCTTCACGTGCAGGGTATGGGGCAGGATGCGCGGCTCGAACGTGACGATGGCCCGGTGAATCAGGCTTTCGAGCAGGTTCACATCGACACTCGACGCACTGTTTCCCGCCAGCGCGGGCAGGCCGTAGTTGATCACCGATGTGCCTGCCGGCGTATGCAGCGTGGCGTCGGCATCCAGCAGCGACGTGGTGTTCAGCAGCCACGCAAGGTCGCGCAACACCGAAGCCTTGAGCTGATTCAACGACAGCACGCGTTTGTCCGGGCTTTCCTGCGGATTGCCCGGGTCTTCGTCGGTCAGGCGGTCCAGCAACGACGGCTGGAGACGCTCACGCAGGGTCAGGTCGCTCACCAGTCGAACAGCGCTGTGTAGTCTTTCTGGTCCCCGGTGCCACGCAGACAACTGGCGCTTCGAGCGATGACCGAAGGCTCAAGCTGTTCGTTGTTGAGACGCAGGGCGCGGTATTCGGAGCGGCATTCCAGGCTGTTCTGCGCGATGGGCATGACGTGCAGCACGATCACGATCGGTACGTTTTTGTAGGTCTCGACATGCGCCTTGCCGTCGCTACCCACGCTGAAATGGCAGGGCCATGGCATGTCCAGCGGCAGTGCGCTGTGGTCCGGCTTGAGCAGGGTGCAGCGTTGCTCTTCATTCCCCAGCGTGTAGGTCTTGCCGGCCAGACTGACCTGCACCGGATAGTCATTGGCGGGCGTCGGTGTAGCAGGTGTCTGCGCGCAAGCGCACAGGCTTGCCAGCAGGCCGCTCAACAGCAATGGCGTGCGAAAAAACAGGGTCATGCCAGCTCCCAGAACCAGATCTGCCGGGCCATGTGCCGGGGGTCGTCGTAACGACCTGCCGTCAGTCCGTACTTCCAGAGGTCGATGTGGTCGCCGGTCCTGGCGTCTGCGGACTGGCCCGATTGTGCGAAACAGTCCTTGAAAAAAACAATGCCGGTCTTGTCGTTCAGCTTCAGCCGGTCCTGCGCCGTACCACCGAGTATGAGTGGACGCCCCAGATGATGTTTCCATAGCCAGTTGGCCAGTGATTCAGCCCCGCGCGCATGTTCATGCTTGCATTTGGGCTCGGTGTAGGTGGACTTGTTGACCTTGATGGTCTTGTCCGCGTTCAGCGTGTAACTCATGCGTATGGCGCACTGATTTTCCCAAGGCCCGTCGCAAGGTTTTCCACCTTCGAACGTTGCCCATATCTTGAGATATTCGTTCCACAAACTGATAAACGAAGGCTTGGCCATGGTTCAGTTACCGCTAGGCAGGAGATTACCAACCGAGCGCTCCTGGTCGGCAAGACCAGGAGCGCCAGGACTCAGCGCTTGGTGTTGGAGCGGATGTTCCAGCCGTATTTGACCGGGCCGCCTTCTTTGGTGCCGTCGGCTTTCTGAGGCTGGTAGTCGACCAGGACCTGGGCGAAGTTCAGGGTGACGTTTTCGATCAGGCGATCATCGCTGCCCGAGCCGCCGGTGCTCAGGGAGGTGATCAGCACTTCTTCCAGATTGATGATCAGGTACTCGACCTGATTTTCGCCGCCTGCTTTGCGCACGGTCAGCTTGACCTTGTCGATGTGCTTGCCGCTGGAGCAGTGCATCATCAGGTTCGGGGTGGATTTGTCGACGTACTTGGTGATCGACAGGTCCTGAATATTGACCTTGCCCGCGCCACCGCCTGTGCCGGTGTGCATGTTGCCGGTCTGGGACATGCCCCAGCTCCAGTTCAATACATCGACTTCATCCTTGTGGGTCTTGTCCATGGACTCGCCCTTGATGTCACCGATCTTGATAAAGATATCGACAGCCATGTGCTCTCCTGATGTGGCGTGAACCACTGTTCTGTTGATTGGCCACGCGCCCCCATGGGCGCACGGCGTACTCGCGATCGAGTGCAGGGCACTCGTAAAACCGATTGGCGCGGTGCTGTCGCAGCAGGCGGCCCGACTGCGACGGCCTCACGCGCCGACGGTGTCAGGCGCCCTTGGCCGACGGCAGCTTGGAGACCAGACGCAGCGATACGGTCAGGCCTTCGAGCTGATAGTGCGGACGCAGGTAGAACCGTGAGTTGTAGTAACCCGGGTTGCCTTCAACGTCCTCGACCACCACTTCCGCCGCTGCCAGTGGATGCTGGGCCTTGGTGGTTTCGGTGGAGTGCGCCGGGTCGCCATCGACGTAATTGAGAATCCAGTCCTGCAGCCAGCGCTGCATTTCGTCCTTCTCTTTGAACGAGCCGATCTTGTCGCGCACGATGCACTTGAGGTAGTGAGCGAAGCGGCAGGTGGCGAACAGGTATGGCAGACGGGCCGCCAGATTGGCGTTCGCCGTGGCATCCGGGTCGTCATACTCGGCAGGCTTTTGCAGCGATTGCGCACCGATGAACGCTGCAAAGTCAGTGTTCTTCTTGTGCAGCAGCGGCATGAAGCCGTTCTTGGCCAACTCGGCTTCGCGACGGTCCGAGATCGCGATTTCGGTCGGACACTTCATGTCCACGCCGCCATCGTCGGTCGGGAACGTGTGAGCCGGCAGGTTCTCGACTTCACCACCCGATTCGACACCGCGAATCCGCGAGCACCAGCCGTAGTGCTTGAACGAACGGTTGATGTTCACCGCCATGGCGTAAGCGGCGTTGGCCCAGGTGTATTTGGCGCTGTCGGCACCGTCGGTGTTCTCTTCGAACGCGAAGGCTTCCACCGGATCGGTCTTGGCGCCGTAAGGCAGACGTGCCAGGAAGCGCGGCATGGTCAGGCCGATATAGCGCGAATCTTCCGATTCACGCAGCGAGCGCCAGCCCGCGTACTCCGGTGTGGTGAAGATCTTGGTCAGGTCACGCGGGTTGGACAGCTCCTGCCACGACCCCATGCCCATCACGGTCGGCGAGGCCGCTGCGATGAACGGCGCGTGCATGGCGGCGCAGACTTTGGACAGCTCGCCCAGCAACTCGACGTCGGGTGGCGATTGATCGAAGTAGTAATCCCCCACCAGACAGCCATAGGGTTCACCGCCGAACTGGCCGTATTCCTCTTCGTACATCTTCTTGAAGATCGGGCTCTGATCCCACGCCGTGCCCTTGAATTTCTTCAGGGTCTTGTGCAGCTCCGGCTTGGAGATGTTCAGCACGCGAATTTTCAGCTGCTCGTCGCTTTCGGTGTTGTTGACCAGATAGTGCAGGCCCCGCCAGGCGCTTTCCACTTGCTGGAAGTCCTGATGGTGGATGATCTGGTTCACCTGAGCGGTGAGCTTGGCGTCGATGGCGGCAATGATCGATTCGATCGACTTGATCGCATCGTTGGACACCAGCTCGGTTTGCGCCAGCGCCTGTTCGGCCAGTGTGCGTACAGCGGTTTCTACCGCTTCGCGCGCGCGCTCGGTCTTGGGTTTGAATTCCTGCAGCAGCAACGAAGCGAACTCACTGGTCTGTTCAGTGGTGCCCTGTTGTACCTGATTTTCGCGACTCGATTCGGTCATGATGTGTGGTCCTGATTACGCGTTGGGCTCGGAGTCCTGAGGCTTTGGCGCACTCGCCAGGGCCTGGAGCAACGCCGGATCCTTGATGGCCTTCATGATGATTTCTTCAGCGCCGGTCTTGCCGTCCATGTAGGTCAGCAGGTTCGCCAGCTGGGTACGCGCTTCGAGCAGCTTGTTGAGCGAGTCGACCTTGCGCGCAACGGCGGCAGGGCTGAAGTCATCCATGCTCTCGAAGGTGATGTCCAGGCTCAGGTTGCCTTCGCCGGTCAGCTCGTTGGGCACGTGGAAGGCCACGCGTGGCTGCATCGCCTTGAGGCGCGAGTCGAAGTTGTCGACGTCGATTTCCAGGAACTTGCGATCGGCCACCGGAGCCAGAGGCTCTGCCGGCTTGCCGGCCAGGTCGGCCATCACGCCCATGACAAAAGGCAGTTGGACCTTCTTCTCGGCGCCGTAAAGCTCCACGTCGTATTCGATCTGAACTCGAGGCGCGCGGTTGCGCGCGATGAATTTCTGAGAACTGGTTTTCGCCACGTTGCTCCTCCTGGTCGCTGCTGCGACGGTGTTGGCGTCATCGGTCGTTGCCGGTAACGGGATTGCGTGATCCGGGTTGAGACTTCGCCTGGAAGTCAGTCAGCCTCGGGTCCGCGCAAGTTTTCGAACTGGGACATACCGTCTGGAATCAGGTTGCGCACGATGGTTTCGAAATCGGCGTGCACCAGATTCTTCGCTCGGTTCAACAGCACAGGCAGCGGGCTGGAAGGCTCGTGTCGGGCGTAATAACTCAGAATTCGATCCAGGCTGCGCAGCACGTCGTCGCGATTGGCAATGCCTTCGGGCGGCTGGGCAGCAACGGAGGCGGGCGCAGAGAAGGCAGGCGCCGGGCTGTCGTTCGTGTCGGTGGGTGATGTGTCGGTAGGCTGTGCATCGTCACGGGTGTGGGCGGGTTCGCCCAGAATCTGCAACGCCTGTTTCAACGGCTGTTTGAGCGCCGACAGGTCCACGCCCTGCGCGGAGCCCACGTGCTCGGAAACGAAGCGCTCGATGAAGTCGGCAGCTTCACGTGCTTCGCTCAAGGCGGTGCGAGTGGCGTTCAGTTGCTCGGGGTCGCTGTCGCGCAAGGCGGCGGACAGGGTCTCGCTGCTCAGGTTTTCGTCGTGGAATGTCTGCAGGCCACTGGCACTCAGCGCTGCGCGCAGGCTGATCGTGCCAAAGGCGCGGGAGCGGATCAGCGGGCTTTCACGCAGCAGCCGCACGTTGGTTTCGCAGGCAAGGCCTGAGAGTGCGTTGACCCGAACGGTAGGATCGTTGTCGTCGTCGGCATCAAGCTGCGGGTAGATATCGGCCCAGTACTGCCTGAGCAGCTCGCTGATGAGTGTCAGCACGTTGCTCACGCCTGAAAATCCGTCGAGGGCGAGCGCACTTTGCAGCAGAAAGTGAGTGATACGCAGGTCTTTGCTGCGCTGTAACAGCGCAACGCTCGACTGTTCGATAGTGCGCCATTGAGGCGGTTCGGCCGGCTGTATCGAGTCGCCCATTGCGCGCTCGGGTTTACCTTTGGCGTCACGCTCCAACTGCAGAAAGTCCGGGTCATATTCCAGATCCTCGCCGCAAGGCAAGTGGGTGGAAACGGCGGCCAGCAACAACGGAACATCCACCAAAACCGATCTCCTTATCAAATCAGATGCTGTAATGCTGCTCTGTGGGAAATTTCCATGGGCAACTTTCTATAGATTGTTGCCAATACCCTTGCGTAATATCAATATGCAATCATCGTGGTTCTGGCGTTGAGCATTTTTGGTGTAGTACATAACGCTTGTCAAGGTTAAGCTATATCGGTTTCGTGCAGTTGTGACGGGCGCTGCAGGACGAACGGTATCTTAAGCGCACCCGTGTCAAAGCCACGAGTTTATGTTTAAAGTCGTGTGTTTTCATGACAGTAGATAATTAAAAATAAATTTTATGAACGTTTCACGCGGATGCAGGTCTCGCGTTCTTCGTTGTAGGCTTTTCGGGTTGTTTTTTGGGTGCGATATAAGCAAGGAGGCACGATGTCGCTGTGTTTGACGATCACTAGTTACCACAAGATCACCCCCGGACAATGTCCTGAGAAATCAATGGATATGGGGATGATGGCAATTGGCCGCGGTCAAGAAAATGACTGGGTACTTCCTGACCCGGAACGGCTCGTTTCCCAGAAACATTGCGTCGTTCAATATAAAGATGGCCGTTACTATCTGACCGATTACAGCACCAATGGTGTCGAACTGGTCAAGGCGGGCATTCGTCTGCGGCGTGGTAACAGCGAACCGCTTGAGGATGGCGAAGTCATTCGCATCGGCGAGTACGAGATCCAGGCGCGCATCGACTCGGCCGTGCAGGTGGCTGATATCCGTTCGGCAGGCGTTGATGCCTCCAACAGCTTCGAGGCGCTGATGGGCCGCCAGAACGCGCCAGTACCGTCGCCTCCACCCACGTTCAGCCCGCCGCCCTCGACGGCGCAGTTCCAGGGCGGTTCGTCGCAGGACACCTTCCCCGATCTGTTCGACTTCCTGTCGCCGCCCAGTATTGCGCCGCCTACCCAGCCTGATCATGTGCCGGCTGAACAGCACGATTTCCGCGCGCCTGCGCCGCTGGCCCGGTCCGCCCCCGTGGCAGCGCCAGTGCCCGCTCCGGCCGCCGGGCTGATCCCCGATGACTGGGATCCTTTTGCCGATATCATCAAGCCGCCTGCGCCGCCTGCGCCGCCTGTTGTGCCCATGCCTGAACAGGCGTTTGAGCCTGTGCCGGAACCGGCGGTGCCTGTCACCCCCGAGCCTGTGTTTGTCACGCCCGAACCTGTCCAGGTGCCCGCGCCGGTCACGCCTCCTGCCGTTGAACCGACTCAGGCTCAGCCAACGGTTTGCGGGCAGCCTGATCTGCTGAAGGCATTTCTGCGCGGTGCCGGTCTTGATCGGTTGCAGATCGACACCGCTCAGGCCGAGGCGCAGATGCACGACATTGGACGCAGCTACCGATTGATGGTGGAAGGCCTGATTGACGTCTTGCGCGCGCGCAGCAGCCTCAAATCCGAATTTCGCATGCAGCAGACCATGATCGGCCCTGTTGAAAACAACCCGCTCAAATTCGCCCCCAATGCCGATGAAGCGCTGCTGTTGCTGCTGCGTCACGGTAATCAGGCTTTCATGGGGCCGGAGCAGGCTGTGACCGATAGTTTCGATGACCTGCGCGCGCACCAACTGGCGGTCATGGCCGGTGTGCAGGCGGCGATCAAACATTTGCTCAAGCGTTTTGAGCCGGCCGAGCTTGAGGCCCGCATGGGAGCGCCTTCAGGTGGCTTGTCGGGATTGTTCAGCGGTTCCCGTCAGGCTCAGTACTGGCAACAGTTCACAGCGCTCTACAGCAACATTTCCCGCGAAGCGGAAGACGATTTTCAGGACCTTTTCGGGCGTGAATTCAGTCGCGCCTACGAGGAGCACAGCGCACGCGTACGTCGCTCCTGAGCGGCCGGATTGACCCATAGAGCCAATAACAGCATTGAGGATTAAGGATGTTTCGCAGCGTTGTATCGGCAGCTCTCACCGTATTGCTGCTGAGTGCTTGTGCCAAGGATGTGCCCGCTCCCAAGGACGCCCCTGCGGCTGACACGCAGAGTACGGTCACGCTCAACTTTCAGGCGATTGCAGGGTTGAACCCCGGTGCGTCGGGTCAGGCCGCGCCCGTGCGGGTACGCATCTACGAGCTGAAAAATACCGCGTCCTTTCTACGCGCCGACTATTTCGCGCTGGCTGATCGCGCGCCGGCCACGCTGGGTGTCGACCTGATCGATCAGGATGAAGTCCTGATCCAGCCTGGCGAACTGCAGAGCGTGGTGCGTCACCTCGATCCGGCCACTCGACATGTCGGCCTTGTGGTCGGCTACCGGGAAATCGACCGCGCCCAATGGCGTGCGCTGCTCGACGTACCGGCGCGACAGACCCGCGAATATCAGATCAGCCTCGATGTGCAGGCCGTACGCACTGACGTCGTCGCCAACCCATCCCGCCCGGCTCAATAGGCAAACGGAGTATCCATGTCCTGGAACAATCGAGTGGTCTGGTCGGAAGGCATGTTCATTGGAACGCAGCACTTCCAGCAGCACGACCGTTATCTGGAAAATCTGATCGATGCACGCAGCCGACCCTTGTCGGCGGGTGCGTGGGGCTTTTCCGAGCTGTTGATCGACCAGGGCCTGCTGGCGCAGGGCAAGCTGGCCATCGTGTCGGCGCGAGGCCTGTTGCCTGATGGCACGCCGTTCAGCATTCCCCATGATGACCTGGCGCCCAGCCCGCTGAGCATCGACGAAAGCCTGCGTGATGGTGTGGTTTACCTGGCCTTGCCGCTTAAGCGGGCGGGTGCGCGGGATACCGTGGATGAAGGTGAAGAGCTGGGTGGCGCGCGCTACCTGAGTCAGGTTCGCGAAGTGCGCGATGACAACGCCCCTTTTGAAAACCGTGCGCCGGTGTCCGTGGGCTCCAGAGCCCTGCGCCTGTTGACCGCGCAGGACGGCCTGAGCGATTACGCGAGCATCGGCGTGGTGCGGGTCAAGGAAAAGCGCGCCGATCGGGCATTGGTGCTGGATGACAGCTACATCCCGCCGGTCCTCGATGTGGCAGCAAGCAGGCCGCTCACCGCGTTTCGCAGCGAGCTGCAAGGCCTGTTGCGTCAGCGTGGCGAAGCGCTCGCGGGTCGGGTTGTGGCGTCGGGCGCGGGCGGCGCATCGGAAATTGCCGACTTCATGCTCCTGCAACTGGTCAATCGTGCCGAACCGCTGATCAACCATCTCAGCCAATTGAGCCCGCTGCATCCTGAGCGTTTCTACAGCGAGCTGGTCAGTCTGGCAGGTGAGTTCGCAACCTTCTCGTCCGGCACGCGCCGTCCGGAAGAGTTTCCCCGCTATCAGCATGACGACCTGACCTTGAGCTTCACGCCGGTCATGCATGCTCTGCGTGAAGCGTTGTCGATGCTGATCGACAGCAAAGCCACGCCGATTCCTATTGTCGAGAAAGCCTACGGCGTGCACGTGGCGATGCTGGCGGACAAGACCCTGATCGACACGGCCAGCTTCATTCTGGTGGTGCGCGCCGACATCCCGAGCGAAACATTGCGCGGGCGTTTCAGCCAGCAGAGCAAGATCGGCTCCGTGGAGCACATTCGCGACCTGGTCAACCTGCAACTCCCCGGTATCGGCCTGCTGCCGTTGCCGGTGGCTCCGCGTCAGATTCCGTACCATGCCGGATCGACCTATTACGAACTGGACCGTGGCAGCGAGCACTGGAAGCTGTTGATGCAGTCCGGTGGCTTCGCCTTCCATGTGGCTGGCGAGTTCCCCGGGCTGAACCTGGCCTTCTGGGCCATTCGAGGATAAGTCGCGATGCATTCCAACGACGACGGTTCGTCTCCACCTGCCAGTGATCGTACCCAGTTCATGCCCCGTCCGGGCGGGCGCAGTGCGCCGCCCGGCCATTCCGATCCGACGCCGCCACTGAGTGTGGCGGCAGCGCCACTGGCGAGCGGTCAGGCCCAGGGTCTCAATCCGCTGGAAAGCGCAGCCGGTCCATTGCTGGCATTGCTGACCCGGTTGCGCAGCACCATCGCGCACCCGGCACCTGCGAGCTTGCGCGCACAGTTGTTGGCGTACCTGCGTCAGTTCGAAGAGCGGGCCGAAGCGGCGGGAGTTGCGCGCAACGACGTCCTGCTGGGGCGTTACGTGTTGTGCACGGCGCTCGATGAAGCGGTGATGAGCACGCCGTGGGGCAGCACCAGTGAATGGGGTAAACAAAGCCTGCTGATCACCGTGCATAACGAGGCATGGGGCGGCGAAAAAGTCTTCCAGCTGCTTGACCATTGCTTGCAGAGCCCGCGTGAGCGGCTGTACCTGCTGGAGCTGTTGTACCTGTGCATGTGCCTGGGATTCGAAGGACGCTACCGGGTCATGAACAACGGGCGCAGCGAGCTTGAGGCCCTGCGTGAACGCACCAGCGCGGCAATTCGCAGTGCGCGCGGCGAGCATGAGCGTGAGCTGTCACCTCATTGGCGCGGCCTGACGCTGGCCCGCGACCGCCTGACCCAGTTCATGCCGCCATGGGTCGGCGTGGCAATCGGCTTGGCGCTGTTGTTGCTGCTGTTGTTCGTGCTGCGTCTGAAACTGGCGTCGGACGCCGAGCCAGTGTTCAAGAACATCCATGCACTGGGCGAAATTCCAGTGCAGTCCATCGACCGGCCGGTGGTACAGCCCAAACTGATCGAACGGCCGCGTCTGGCAGGCTTTCTGGCCGAAGAAATCAAGGCGGGCAAAGTGGCCGTCGAAGACGCCGTGGATCGCTCGGTGGTGACCATTCGCGGCGACGAGCTGTTCGCGTCGGGCAGCGCCACCATCGTCGACGATTTCCAGCCATTGATGCTGCGCATCGCTGACGCCATACGCAAGGTCAAGGGCGACGTGCGGGTCACCGGTCACAGTGATAACCGGCCTATCGCGACCCTGCGATTCCCGTCCAACTGGGCCTTGTCCCAGGCGCGCGCCGAACAGGTGCTGCAGATCCTTGCTGCCAAAACCGGTCAGCCGCAACGCTTCACCGCAGAAGGTCGCAGCGACACCGAGCCGCTGGGCTCCAATGCGACTGCCGAAGGGCGGGCGAAGAATCGTCGGGTTGAAATCACTGTGTTGGCGGAGGGGGTCGAGTGAAGGTTTTTTTCGGTTTTGTCATTCGCTGGCTTGTCCCGTTGCTGGGCCTGATTGCCCTGAGCCTGATCATCTGGTTTGTCGGCCCGCTGCTTGAAGTACTGGTGCCCGAAGGGCGTCGCTGGGCGCTGATCATCCTGCTGTTCGCCGCGTGGATTGGCTACCGTGTGTTTCGCATCATTCAGGCTCGCCGCCAGGCCGCCCGCGTCATGCAAAGCCTGGCCGCCGAGACCGCGCCAGACCCTGCCAGTGTCGCCACGGCCGAAGAGCTGGCCACGTTGCGTCAGCGCATGGACGAGGCGCTGGCGCTGCTCAAGAAGGCCCGGTTGGGCGGCGATCAGCGTCGCAACCTGTATGAGTTGCCGTGGTACGTCATCATCGGTCCGCCGGGTTCGGGCAAGACCACTGCGCTGGTCAATTCAGGCCTGCATTTCCCCCTGGCAGCACAGCTGGGTGCAGGCGCTATTCGAGGCGTTGGCGGCACGCGCAATTGCGACTGGTGGTTCACCGACCAGGCCGTGCTGCTCGATACCGCAGGCCGTTACACCACCCAGGACAGCCACGCGCAAGTCGACAAAGCGGCCTGGCTGGGCTTTCTCGACCTGCTCAAGACCCAGCGCTCACGCCGTCCTATCGATGGCGCGTTCATCGCCATCAGCCTGTCTGACTTGTTGTTGGGCTCGGACGCTGAGCGCGCGGCCCATGCGTCGGCGATTCGTTTGCGCATTCAGGAACTGCACACACAACTGGGTGTGCGTTTCCCCATCTACCTGATGCTCACCAAGCTGGACCTGGTGCCGGGCTTCATGGAGTTCTACGACGCGCTGAGCAAGGAGGAGCGTGCGCAGGTCTGGGGCATGACGTTTGCGCTGGATGACGGCAAGAGTGCGCAAGGCCCGCTACAGGACTTCCAGAAAGAGTTCGCCGCTCTCGAACAGCGTCTAAACGAGCGTCTGGTCGAGCGCCTGCAACAGGAGCGCGATCCGGCGCGACGTGATCTCATCTATGGCTTCCCCCAGCAGTTCGCCGCGCTGCGTCAGTCGTTGCAAAGCTTTCTGGACGGGGTGTTCAAGCCCAACGCGTTCGAAGAGCGCGCCTTGTTGCGCGGGGTGTATTTCACCAGCGGCACCCAGGAAGGCAGCCCCATTGACCGGCTAATCGGTTCGATGGCGCAGAGCATGAATCTTGATCGCCAGCAGTTGGCGCGTCAGACCGGTACGGGACGCAGTTACTTCATTGAAAAACTGTTCACCGCCGTGGCCTTTGCCGAGCAGGGCCTGATGGGGGTCGACCCCAAGGTCGAGCGGCGACGCAAGTGGATCGCCCGAGGTATTCTGGCGGCGACGGTCGCCGTGGTGCTGCTGATCGGTACGCTGTGGCTGGTGAGCTACAACGCCAACCAGGCCTATATCGCGCAGGTCGATCAGAAAGTCGCGCCGCTGGGGCAGAGCGTGCAGAACCTCAGCCCGGCCCAGCGCGACGTGCTGGCGGTATTGCCGCTGCTCAATGCGGTCCGGCATCTGGCCAGTGACCCGCCGGGATGGGCCGAAGGGCTGGGGTTGTATCAGGGCGACATGCTCGAAGCCGAGTCAGGCAGCGTGTATCGCAAACTGCTGATTGCCGTGTTCGCGCCACGGCTGGTCACTCGCCTTGAGGAGCAATTGCAGAGCGGTGGCTCTTCGGACTTCCTGTACGAGGGCCTGAAGGCTTACCTGATGCTGGCCGATAACGAGCATTACGACGCCGACTTCATCAAGGCCTGGATTGCCCTGGACTGGGACAGCAGCCTGCCCCGCGACCTGCCGCCCGAGCAACGTGCGGCACTGGGCGAGCATTTGCAGGCGTTGTTCGAACGGCATCCGCCCAAGGCCCGTCTGGATCAGCGCCTGATCGATGACCTGCGCCGCCAGTTGCAGCAGTTGCCAGTGGCGCAACGGGTTTACGACCGGGTCAAACGCCAGAAGCTGCCGGACGGCGTACCTGATTTTCGTATCAGCGAAGCCGGCGGTCGTGACGCGGCACTGGTGTTCAGTCGCAAGAGTGGCAAGCCGCTGACCGAACCGCTCAGTGGGCTCTTCACCGCCAAAGGCTATCGCGAAGGGTTTCTGCTCAGCAGCCTGAATCAGACCTCGACGCTGGCCGAGGAGCAATGGGTGCTGGGCCGCGATCAGGCCGAGCAGCAGGACGTCGCCAGCCTGGCGGCCGAAGTGCGTCGCCTGTATTTCCAGGACTACATGCGCCAGTGGGATGCGTTGCTGGCTGACATCGACTTCGTGCCGATCACCAGCGTCGCGCAGGCGGCTGATGTGCTGCGGGTCATCTCCGGCCCTAGTTCGCCGTTGAAGAAATTGCTGGCCGCCGTGGCGAAGGAAACGGATCTGCAGGAGGAAGAAAAACTCCTCGCGGCGCAAGGCAAGAAAGTGGATGGCAATGTCGATGAGCTCAAGCAGCGACTGGGGTCGCTGCTTGGCCAGCAGCAGGCCGCCGCCGCTCAGGCACCGGCTGCCACGCAGGATCCGGTCAGCGCGCATTTTGCCGACCTCAAAAGCCTGGTCAGCAAAGGCGAAGGTGAACCCGCTGCCATCGATGCCTTGCTGTCGGACATGAACGCGCTGTATGTGCAGGTCAGTGCCATGGTCGGTGCCAGCGGCGATGCGTTGCTGGGCGAAGCCAAGAATCAGGCCACGGCTGCCGCAGCGCGGGTCAGCCTGACCGCCGAGCGCCAGCCGCCGCTGGTTCAGGGGCTGGTCAAGTCCGTGGTCAGTTCCACCACCAACACGATGATGGGGGGCGTGCGCAATCAGCTCAATGCTGCCTGGGTGAGTGAAGTGGTGAACGTCTATCGCCAGTCCCTCAGTGGGCGCTATCCCATGTCGCCCGGCAGCGCGCGTGACGCGACGCTGGATGACTTCGGCCAGTTCTTCGGCGTGGGTGGCGTGATGGACAGTTACTTCCGCAAGTACCTGCAGCCTTATGTCGACACCTCGGCGAGCACCTGGCGCTGGCAGCCGGGTGCCGCGCAGAAGCTGGGCATCAACGCGGGCGTATTGCAGACGTTCCAGCGTGCGAGCGCCATTCGTGACGCGTTCTTCCGTTCCGGTGGCACACAGCCGACGGTGCGTTTCGAGCTCAAGCCGGTGGCCATGGACGCGACCATCACCCAGTTCCTGCTGGACCTGGATGGCCAGCAGATCAGTTACGACCACGGGCCAAGCCGCCCGGTTGCCATGCAGTGGCCCAATCCGGGCAGCATCGGTGTGGTGCGGTTGTCGATTTCACCACCGTCGGCCAGCGGCCGTTCCGGTGTGACGCTCGATGGCCCGTGGGCCTGGTTTCGACTGCTTGAACAATCGGACCTGACGGCGGGCAACTCGCCGGACCGTTTCAACCTGCGTCTGCGTGTGGATGGTGCCAGCATCTCGTACGAGCTGCGCGCCAATAGCGCGTTCAACCCGTTCAAGAGCCGTGTACTCAGTGGCTTCAGCCTGCCGGAGCGGTTATGACAGCGGTGGGTTTCTACGGAAAACTGGCGAGCCGGGGCGATTTTGTCAGCCGTGGCTTGCCGCAGAATTTTATTCAGCCATGGGACCAGTGGCTGGCCGCCGGCCTGCTGGCCAGCCAGAAACAATTGGGCGGCCAATGGCTGGACGCTTACCTGGTCAGCCCACTCTGGCGCTTCGTGCTGGCGCCCGGTGTTTGCGGGCCAGATGCGGTTGCAGGTGTGCTGATGCCGAGTATCGACAGGGTGGGGCGTTACTTCCCGCTGACCGTTGCGTTTGTGCTGAAAGCCGATCAGGCACCTGGCGCGTTGCTCTGCGGCGCGGAGGACTGGTTCGAGCGAGGCGAAGCGTTGCTGCTGGAAACGCTTGAACCCCATTCGACGTTTGAGTCTTTCGAATCTGGATTGCAGGCGCTGGGTTTGCCTGCGTTGACGCAACGTGAGCCTGCGAGCGAGTTCGCCGGTCTGCAACGCTTCGCTTGCGCCACGCCTCAAGCGCGAGCGGCGGCACTGATCGAGCGGGCCTGCGAAGGCAGCAGCCTGTGGTGGGGCAAGGGTTCGGAACGCATCGAGCCAGGCCTGCTGCGTTGCCAGGGCCTGCCGGCCGCTGCGGACTTCGGCAGTTTTCTGCTGGGCAAGGGGGCTGAGCATTGATGAGTTCAGCCGCTGAAATGTCATATCGATCGGCCAGCTACAGCCACGTCGGTATGGTGCGTCAGGTCAACGAAGACGCTTTTCTGGAAATGCCCGCAGAGGGTCTGTGGGTGGTGGCCGATGGCATGGGCGGACATGCGGCAGGCGATTACGTCAGCAGCCTGATCGTCGATACCCTGCGCAGCGTTCAACTGGCATCGGCGCTGGATACCTGCGCGGCCCAGTTGCGTCTGCGCCTCGATGAAATCAACACCACGGTGCGTGAAGAAACCCACCACCGAGGCGTCAGCGTCATGGGCTGCACGGTGGTGGTGCTGGCCGTGCGCGAGGATGAGGGCATTTGCCTGTGGGCCGGGGACAGTCGCTTGTACCGCCTGCGTGACGGCGTGCTCGATGGCATTTCCCGCGATCACAGTTACGTGCAGGACCTGATGGACAGCGGTCTGCTCAATGAAGCCCAGGCGCGCGTGCATCCACGGTCCAACATCGTGACCCGTGCCATCGGCGTGCAAGACCAGCTTGAACTGTCGATGGCCCGCTTGCAGATCCTGCCCGGCGACAGCTACCTGCTGTGCAGTGACGGTCTGAACAAGACCGCCGAAGACCATGAGATTCGTGACGTGCTGGGCCACAAGGACCCTTACGAAGTCGTTCGCAGCCTGGTGCACCTGGGGCTGACCCGGGGCGCGCCGGACAACATTACAGCCATCGTCGTCAAAGCCGGTTGAAGAATAAACACATGGGCATAGAGATTCCTGGGTTCGACATTGAAGGCGAGATTGGTGAAGGCGCCATGGCGACCGTTTACCTGGCGACCCAGCGCTCGCTGCAGCGCAAGGTGGCGCTCAAGGTCATGGCCGCTTCGCTGGCGGCCGACCCGAGCTTCTGCGAGCGCTTCTTGCGCGAAGGCCGCACGCTGGCCCGCTTGTCTCATCCTCATACCGTCACCATCCATGACATCGGCAACGTCGATGAGCTGTATTACATGGCCATGGAGTACCTGCCCAACGGCACGCTCAAGGAGCGCATTGCGTCCGGGCTGAGCGCCGAGCAGGGCCTGCAGTACATTCGCCAGATCGCCTCGGCACTGGGCTATGCCCATGAGCAAGGGCTGGTGCACCGCGACGTCAAACCCGCCAACATCCTGTTTCGCGCCGACGGCAATGCCGTGCTGTCGGACTTTGGCATCGCCAAGTCACTGGACGACCGCACGCAGTTCACCCAGGCCGGTTTCGCCGTGGGTACACCCAGCTACATGAGCCCTGAGCAAGCACGCGGCCAGGACATCGACGGTCGTGCCGATCTGTACGCGCTGGGTGTCGTGCTCTACGAAATCCTCGTCGGCGAGTTGCCGTTCAACGGTATCGATGCGTTGTCCACGGCGCTTGCCCATCTGACCGAGCCCTTGCCCGAGTTGCCGATTCATCACGGCCGTTATCAGGACATTCTCGGCCGTCTGCTGGCCAAGGACCCGGCCGACCGGTATCCGAACGCCAAGGCTTTGCTGGTTGCTCTGGATGCGCTTTCACTCAACGACACCGAGCGCACGGTATTCCAGCCGCTGGTCAAACCTGCGCCCGAGAAAGATGAGCTGGCAGGGCTGACGCCGGTGTCCATCGACATTCCGAGCGGGCCGCCGCCGCGTTCTGCGCCGACACCGCCACCTGCGCCCGACCTGACCCTTGAGAAAACCCCGGAGCCTGAAAAGCGCCGCATTCTGCCTTTGGCCTTGCTGGCGGTTGCCGTGGCAGCGGCCATTGGTGTGGGCGGCTACTGGTTTTTGCATGCGGATGCGCCCGTGACCAGAACCGATACCAGGACACCCACGAGCGCTGCGGCCACGCCACCTGTAACGCCGCCTGCCGGAACGCCGCCATCGGCCACGACGCAGGCCGCGTCACAGGGCACGACTGTGTCAACGCCCGACAGCGATGGCGGTCAGCGGCCGTTATTGATGCCCGGCAAGAAGACCCTGTTTCAACGCGTGCTGAGCAAGCCCGGTGCCCGTTTTGCCAGTGAACCCGGCGCAACGGCGGACAAGGCGTTGCCGGCCTTTTCGGTGCTGTATGTCTACCAGCGCCAGACAGTCGATGGCCGTGCCTGGTTGCGCGTGGGTGCAGCCAGTGACGGGCGCAGCGAAGGCTGGTTGCCCGCCGAGCAGGTCAGCGACTGGAAGCAGAGTCTGGTGCTCAAATTCACCGAGCGCTCGGGTCGTGCGCCGGTCATGTTCGTGCGTCAGCCGGAGCAGCTGGAAACGCTGATCGAAAACCCTGCAAAAGCGAAAAACCTGTTGCTCACGGCGCAGAAAAATCCGGAGGACAATGCTCAGGTGGTGGCGCTGGAACCGGCTGCCAGCGCCGTGCCGCAAGAGCAGTTTTACCTGCTGCCGATTTTCGAATCGCGGGAAAGCTTCGATGAAAACGGTCAGCCGGTTCAGTTGCTGAACGTGGCCTCGATCGATCCGGGCAACCTGCCGCAAAAGACCGCGGGCAACGAGGCCAGAAAACCGGTCAGTGCTGACGCATTCCGCACGGCGGTGGTGCTGGTGGTGGACACCTCCGTGTCGATGCAGCCCTACATCGACCGGGTGCGCGATGTGGTGCACGAGCTGCAGGAAAAGATCGGCCAGCGCGGCGAGCTGGACAGCGTCAGCTTCGGGCTGGTGGGCTTTCGCAACAACACCACCAGGACGCCTGGCCTTCAGTACCTGACCAAGACACTGGTAACGCTGGATCAGGGGCGCGATCCGCAGCGCTTCATGGAGTTGGCACAACAGGTCAAGGCCACCACGGTCTCCAGCCATGCCTTCAACGAAGACGCGTTTGCCGGTGTGATGCAGGCCGTTAATGGCATGGACTGGTCAGGTTATGGCGGGCGTCTGATCCTGCTGGTGACCGACGCCGGATCGCTGCGCAAGAACGACCCGCTGAGCAGCACCCAGATGAACGAAGCCGAAGTGCGCCAGGCCGCGCTCGGCAAGCAGATCAAGATTTACGCGTTGCACCTGCGCACCGATGCCGGCAAGAAGAACCACGCGTTCGCCGAGCAGCAATACCGCACCCTGACGGCCGATGCGAACCCGCAGATCGGCGACCTTTATGTGCCGGTCGAAGGCGGTGACGTACGCCGGTTCGGCGAGCGTGTCGACGAAATCGGTTCGTCGTTTGCCGACCTGGTGCATCACGTGCGCAGCAACCCTGCGCAAAGCGTACCGACGTTGACTGCCGCCCCGAGTGTCGCTGAGAAGTCGGCGGCCATCGGTTACGCCATGCACATGGATTTTCTGGGACGCAAATCGGCCAGCCAGGCCCCACAACTGGTCAGCGCCTGGACGGCTGACCGTGACGTGACCAACCTGTCGCTGCCAGCCTTTCAGGTCTGCGTGATGCTCACCAAGCTGCAACTCAACGACTTGCAGCAGTCGCTGAAACTGATCGTCGATGCGGCGCGCAAGACACAGACTTCGCCCAAGGATTTCTTCCAGGAAATCGCCAGCGCCAGTGCCTACATGAGCCGTGACCCATCAGCCTTGCGCAAGGGCGGCAACCTCGCTGAAGGCGGCGTGCTGGGCGAATACCTGGAAGGTCTGCCGTACCGCAGCAAGTCGCTGAACATGACTCAGGACCTGTGGCTGTCGCTGAGTGTGGCCGAGCAGGAAGACTTCATCGACGAGCTGGATTCGAAAATCCGCCTGTATGAAACCTTCCACAACGACCTGGCCAATTGGGTCCGTTTCGGCGATGCCGAGCCGGGTGATGCGCTGTACCGCGTTCCCTTGTCGACGCTGCCGTAATGCTGAACCTGCGCGAAGTGCACAAAACCCGGGGCCAGGGCAGCCAACGCTATCGCCTCGTGGTGCCGCGTCTGGAGCTCAAGGCCGGGCAGCATTATGCGCTGGTCGGCCCCAGCGGCTGTGGCAAAAGCACCTTGCTGGACATGCTGGCGCTGGTGTCGTCACCCGACCAGGTGCAACGTTTCGATTTCTCGACACCGAACGGCGAACACGACATCGGCAGTCTGTGGCGCGATGGGCGACACAATCAGTTGGCCGAGCTGCGCAGCCGCCATCTGGGCTATGTGCTGCAAACCGGTGGCTTGCTGGGCTATCTGGACGTTCGCGGCAACATCGATTTGTCACGCAGGCTGCTGGGCTTGAGCGACGACGGCACGGTCAAACGCCTGGCCGATCAGCTGGAAATCGGTGACCAGTTGCGCAAGAAACCGGCAGCGCTGTCGGTCGGGCAACGCCAGCGTGTGAGCTGTGCCCGGGCGCTGGCTCACGCGCCACAGCTGCTGCTGGCCGATGAGCCAACGGCTGCGCTGGACCCGCTCAACGCGTCACGCGTCATGCAACTGCTGCTGAACCAGGCCACCCGACAGCGAGCCTGCTGTGTGATCGCGACGCACGACGAGGCGCTGGTGCGCCACGCAGGCATGGTGGTGCTGCGCATCGAGTGCCGACGCGATACCGACGGCGGCGTGACCGCCACGCTTGCGGAGGCCTGCTGATGCGCACGGCCCTTGTCGCCAGCATGGCCTGGCAGGATTATCGCGCTGAAAGTCGGCTCTCGGCCTGCAGCGTGTTGGCGCTGGTGGCGGTGATCGCACCGTTGCTGGTGCTGTTCGGCCTTAAGTTCGGCCTGATCGGCAGCCTCACCGAACGGCTGGAACAGGACCCGGCCGTACGGGAAGTGATTCCGCTGGGCGGCGGGCGCTTCACCGCGCAGTTCATCGAGACCCTGGCCCAACGCCCGGAAGTCAGTTTTGTGCTGCCCCGTACCCGTCAGATTGCCGCGACGGCTGATCTGTCCGTAAACGGCCAGACGCTCAACGTCGAGATGATCCCGACCGCAGCGGGTGATCCGCTGTTGAACGGCTCGGCGACAACACAGCGCATGGACAGCGTGCTGCTGAGCAAGACCTCTGCCGAAAAACTCAATGCACAGGTGGGCGACTGGATCGAGGCTGCATTCAGTCGGCAGGTTGCAGGGACGGTGCAGACCCAACGCACACAGGTGCGCGTGCAGGCGATTCTGCCGCTGGAAAGCTTTCAGCGCGATGCGCTGTTTGCACCGCTGGCGTTTCTGGAAGCGGCCGAAGACTATCGCGATGGACGTGCCGTGACCGTCTTTGGCTGGGAAGGTGAGCCGCGCTCCGACAAGCCGCGCATTTACCCGGCGTTTCGTCTTTATGCACGCGGTTTGAACGATGTCGAACCGTTGCGTCGCTACTTCGCCGACAACGGCATTCTGGTGTCTACGCAGTCTCAGGCCATCGCCCAGGTGCAGTCCCTGAGCCGTAACCTGACGATCGTATTTTGGGTGATTGCCGGGCTGGCCGTGGCGGGTGCAGGTGCGGCGATCTTTGCCGGCGCGCTGGCGTCGGTCGAGCGCAAGCGTCGTGAGTTATCGGTGCTGCGGCTGCTGGGTTTCAGCACGGGCGGGCTGTTGTTGTTCGTCGTGCTGCAGGCGCTGTACAGCGGCACGCTCGCAGCGGTGTTGGGCGCCGCGTTGTACGGCGTCGCCGAGCTGGGCCTGAACCGGTTGTTTGTGCAGGTCGGCGGCGAATACGCCAGCCACCTGTTGCCTCATCACTATCTGGTGGCGCTGCTTGCTGTCCTGAGTGCCAGCACGGTCGCTGCGACACTGGGTGGCTTGCGTGTCGCACGTATCGAAGCTTCGGAAGGAATCAGAGATGTTTGAGTTGCGCAGGGCTGGTCTGGTGCTGGCGATGGCTGCACTGTGCGTATCGTCGTGGAGCGTTCAGGCCGACGACGATGACAAGCTGGACAACCCCAAGCCGCTGGCTGACGACATCAGCCTGCCGCTGCCTTGCGACGGCGAAATGGTCTTTCGCTACGTGTACATTCTGGCGCAGGGCAGCCTGGACGATCGCGAGATCAGCCTTGGCTACCCGTTCAGTGAGGGCGAGCCAGGCTACAAGCAGTCGTTCATCTCCGGTTATCGCCGGGACTTCATCAACGGTCAGTTCACCCTCAAGGATCTGCCCGCCGACTGGCGCAAGACCATCAGCCCGTTGCTGCCCAAAACCGATGCGGGCACGCCGCTCAAGCCGATGATGTATTTCATCGGCAAGTACGAAGTCACAGCGCGCCAGTACGCGCAGGTCATGTCGCAGGCGCAGTCGCTGGCCAGCGGCGAGCCCGCACCTGCCTGTGACGCACCGACCGGCATGGCGGGTCGTCTGCCCAAGGTCAAGCTGTCGCGTTTCGAGGCCGAGCGCTTTTCGGCGGTGTACAGCGCCTGGTTGATGAAATACCACCGCGAACTGCTGCCGGTCAGCGGACGCGGCACGGACGCAGAGGAGGGCGGAACCGGCTTTGTGCGCCTGCCGACTGAAGTGGAATGGGAATTTGCAGCGCGAGGCGCGCAGGCCGTGAGCCGCCAGGACATGGACGGCCGATTGTTTCCTCGCAGGCTTGAAGGCAGCGAAAGTGACGGCCCCTTGTCTGACTGGGCGGTATTCAATCAGGTCGCCGGAGGCACTGGGCAAGCCGCGCGCCTGATGCCGATCGGCACCAAACTGCCTAATCCGATCGGCATGTTCGACGTGATCGGCAACGCGGCGGAAATGGTTCAGGAGTCGTTCCAGCTGGTGCATGCCGGGCGTCGTCAGGGCGCTTATGGCGGCTTCGTGGCCAAGGGCGGCAACTACCTGGAAGGCGAGGGCACGCTGTTCACCGGCATGCGCCGCGAGTACCCGCTGTTTGCCGCCGACGGCTCCGAGCAGAGTAATGAAACCACCGGCTTTCGGGTGGCCATCGGCGCACTGTCTGCCCCGCGCTCACGCTACAAGGAGCTGTTCGAGCAATGGCAGAAGGAAGGTCGACTGGCATCCCTGACCGATGCCATCGACGATGCGCAGGACCCGACCAAACGTCTGGACAGTATCATCGCCGCCAGCGCCGATCCGCGCTTGCAGGCCGAGCTTGGGCTGGTCAACGAAGAGCTCAAGCGCAATGTCTCGCTGATCGCCCAGCAACGTGAAGAGGCGGCTGGCAACCTGATCCAGTCCGCTGCGCTGGTGGCGGAGACCATCAATAACTACAACATCCGCCTGACCAACCTGAAGAAGAGCCAGCAGCAGGCCCTCGCCGCCAAGGACGAGGCCAGCGCCAAGCTGTTCGGGACCGCCATCGATAACGGTCGCAGCGCGCTGGATGGCGCGGTAGCGATCTACATCGACAACCTGGCGACCGGCACGCGCTATACCGATGCGGTGATTCAGGCGCAGTTTCAGCGGATCAAAGAAGAACTCAATCGCAAGCCGATCATCGGCAAGAGCCTGGTCACTCGGGCGACGCTGTTCGTGCGTCATGTGGGCGAATACCGCCAGCAGAAACGCGCTGATCCGGAAACGATTGTGAAGCAATTGCTTGCATCGGCCAGTCAGCAATGACCGGCCGGTGTCTGGCAAGCACAGAGGGGACTCGGGCGGCATCAGGCCGCACCGGGCACGTCAAACCTAAAGAAGAGAACGCCACTATGCTTTTGTCCCGTAAACCCTTTGTCTCGGCCTCGAAAAGCCGTGCCTTGCTGCTGGCTACCGCCGGCTTCGGCGCTGTCTTGCTGACCGGTTGCGCAAGCTCCCCGGTTTCCAAAGTCGGTGCCAGCACCAAGGTCGAGTACTACCCGACCTGCTACGAGCCTGTGCAGCACCTGCGTCAGACCGACTCGGACATGACCAAGTCGGTCGCGACCGGCGCGGCACTGGGTGCAGTGGGCGGCGCGCTGGCGGGTGCCCTGACCGGCAACTCCGACAAGCGTGCGCGTAACGTTGCCATCGGTGCCGCAGGCGGCGCGCTGGTCGGCGGCGCAGCGGGTTATTACACCGAGCGTCAGAAGCAGATCACTGACGACAATGCACGTATCGCTTCCTACTCCTCGGACATCAACAAAAGCGCGTCCGACATCGACCGCAGCACGGCGTACGCCAAGGCTTCGCAGTCCTGCTACCAGCGTGAGTTCACCAGCCTGATCTCGGGTCGCAAGGCCAACACCATCAACGCCACCGAAGGCCGCAAGCGCCTTGCTGAAATCGTGGCCGGCCTGAAAGAGTCCAACGACCTGATCGCCGCGGTCAACGGTCGTGCCAGCGAAGACCTGAGCAGCTACACCCAGGCCTACGAGAAAGACCTGCAACAAGTGGGTGTGAAGCGCAACGACGTGGTGATCGTCGCCAATGCCGATACCGCACCGGTTGCGACCACTTCGACCAAGAAGACCGGCAAGAACACCAAGGCCAAGCAGCAGAAACTGCCTGACGTGCCGAAAGAAGCGGTCGGTACCGAGAAAAACCTGCAGCAGGCCAAGGTCAAGCAGGCCGAGAGCGCGCAGGTGGCGAGCGCTGGTCAATCCCAGGTCAACAGCATGTGCAAGAACCCTGACGTCGGCGATTGGGCTCCAGTGCCTTGCCCGAACGTTTGAGTACGTTGATGCCTAAGCATTGATCGACAGCTTCACCGGCCTCTTTGACGAGGCCGGTGAAGTACGTCGAACGGATTCAAGGAAGACTGATGTCCCAAGCCATGATCGGGTTGTACAACAGCCCTTCGCAGGTTCTGGCGCGCCAGAACATTGCAGCCAGAATCAACGTTCAACGTCTGTTTGCGTCCATCGATTCCGATCCGGGCATCGCAGGCGCAGGCGTCGTGTACATCGACAGCGACTTCAACGTCGTGACGCTTCGAGAATTCACGCCCATCTGCAGCATCAAGCCCAAGCGGCTGATCCTGCGGGAGGCCAAACGTAATATCGCGCCCCAGCAGTTCGCCCGCGAGGTGCAGACCAACCCTCGCGAGTCCCGTCTGCTGTACGAGGCGTTCAGTGCCACGATGTCTTGTGGCGGGGCGGTCCTGGGCTGGATCGCCGTCTTCGGTGGTGGCGCGGCCGTGCCGTTTTCGGGCGGTGCCAGCCTGGTCATCACCGCAATAGGCTACGCCTCGGCAGCCGCCAGCACTGCGCAGTGCGGTATCGGTCTGGCCCGCACCCTGAACGAAGTCAGGGCACCGGCCGCCAACGACAGGCTGGACGATTCAGAGTTGTATCAGGTCATCGCCTCGGTGCTGGACATTGCTTCCCTGTCGGGTGTCGGGGCCACGGGGCTGACCACCTACAAGTTGATGCAGGCGCGCAAAGCCGCTACCGGACGCAGCTGGTTCGACCTGACCAAGGAACTCAACCGGCAACAGCGCAAGGCGTTGACCGAAGAACTGCTGACGCTTCAGAACCCCAAGCTGACGTCCCGGTTGCTCAAGCTCAAGCAGCGCAGCGGGGAATTGCCGACACGCATGACGCCGACTCAACTCAAGCCGGCTACGGTCATCCAGTTGCAGGACGTGCTCAGCGTCGGGATGGGGCTGGTGGGCAGCAGCTACATGCAAAGCATCGCGGTCGGCCTGTATGAGGAAGTGACCGAATGACCGATCGTCATCATTACTTTGCTTTCAGAGCCCGTTACTTTCCGACATTTCTGGGCTCGATGTTGCTGATCACGTTCTCCATGGCCTTGGCCACGTCGCAGGTGTTCTACACCTGGTTCAACGAGGCGCAGGACGGCACAATCGTTCAGGTCATGGTGCTGATCGGCGCAGCGATGGTGCTGGCGCTGGGCGGTTTGCTGGTGACCCGAGGGCGTCGCGAGGGCTTCTGGGTGCTGGTCGCGATGCCCATCGTGAGCCTGTTGGCGGTGCTGCCGACCTTTCCGGGTTATGGCAGCGGCATCGAACTGTTTATCTATGCGCTTGGCCTGTTGCTCCCATTGCTGGGGCTGCTGATGCTCAACAGCCAGCGGCAACGGGAAATGCGCGCCGACTTCATCGCGCTCAGGATCGAACGCGAGCAGGCCTGTGCTGAGGCGGGTCGTCAGCAGGCACTGGAAAAGAATCGCGAAAAGCTGCGCAAGAACAAGGCGCGCGGCCGCTAGTCCATCGCAGACAGTCACGTTTGTGCAGGCAACAAAAAACCCGCCGAAGCGGGTTTTCCCAAGACCATCCCGACTTCCTGTCGGCCGCCTCCCAGGCGATGGTCGATCATCCTTGATCCTGGTGAACTCCCTGTTCACCACTTGTTGGATCCAATCATACGGCTCTTGTTGTCGGACAAAAATAGCCAACTGCCCCCAGGGCGTGTAAGCCTTTGGCTATACGAGGCCGTTGCAGCCCTGTTCCTCACTCAACATGACGCGACAATGTGACAAGTGATCAGTGATGGAACAGATGGTGTACATTTTTTGATCAGCGGCTCACTGAGCGGCAAGAAATCGCAGGCAATAAAAAACCCGCCGAAGCGGGTTTTTCCAAGACCATTCCAACTCCCTGTCGGCTGCCGTCCCGGCGATGGTCGATCGTCCCTGATCCTGGCGAGCTCCCTGCTCACCAGTTGTTGGATCCAATCTTACGGTCCTGGCGTAGACTCACAAAGAGCCAAACAGCTCGATTGCGTGTAAGCCATTGGCTATACGTGCGTGGGATCTATCCGAAGGTCTGATCACGCAAAACGTCACCGCACGCTATAACTGAGCACAGCAGCCTCGCGAAATCACCGGCCCATGTGGGTCCAGAGCTAACAATACGCCAAGGTGTTTCTATGTCGATCTTCCATCAGGGCCTTTCCAGAGGCCCGGCCAACCACATGGCGCTCACCCCGCTGAGTTTCATTGAACGCACCGCCGCGACGTACCCGGACTATCCGGCGGTGATCCACGGTGCAATTCGCCGTGACTGGGCGCAGACCTACCGCCGCTGTCGCCAGCTTGCGTCAGGGTTGAGCCAGTTGGGTGTGAAAAGTGGCGATACGGTTGCTGTCATGCTGCCCAACATTCCGGCCATGCTCGAGGTGCACTTTGGCGTACCGATGCTGGGTGCGGTGCTCAATACCCTTAATGTGCGACTGGATGCCACCGCCATTGCCTTCATGCTCAAGCACGGTGAAGCGCGGGTGTTGATCGCCGACCGTGAGTTTCATACCGTGGTGCATGCGGCCCTGGCCCTGCTGGACAACCCTCCGCTGTTGATCGACGTGGACGATCCCGAATACGGCGAAGGGCGGCCGTTGAGCGAACTGGACTACGACGCGCTGCTGGCCGCAGGCGACCCCGATTTCGAGTGGCAATGGCCGCAGGACGAATGGGCGCCGATCTCGCTGAACTACACCTCCGGCACCACCGGCGATCCCAAGGGTGTGGTCTATCACCACCGCGGCGCGTACCTGAATGCCATCGGCAACCAGATGGCCTGGGGCATGGGCTTGCATCCGGTTTACCTGTGGACGCTGCCGATGTTTCACTGCAACGGCTGGTGTTATCCCTGGACCATCACCGCGCAGGCGGGCACGCATGTGTTTTTGCGTCGGGTCGATCCTCAGAAAATCATCACGCTGATCAGCCAGCACACCGTCAGCCATTTATGCGGCGCGCCCATCGTGCTCAACGCCCTGGCCAATCTGCCCAACGCCGCCGACGTGGCGTTCGGTCATGCAGTCAATGCCATGACCGCAGGCGCCGCACCGCCTGCGCGGGTGATTGCCTCGGTCGAGGCGATGGGCATCTGCATTACTCACGCCTACGGGCTGACCGAAACCTACGGGCCGGTCACTGTCTGCGCCTGGAAAACCGAGTGGGATGAGCTGCCGGCGGACGAGCGGGCCTCAGTCAAGGCGCGTCAGGGCGTGCGTTACCCCACGCTTGAGGGCGTGATGGTCGCCGACCCGCTGACCCATCAGCCCGTGCCGAAGGACGGCCAGACCCTTGGCGAGATCTACATGCGCGGCAACACGGTCATGAAAGGCTATCTGGGCAATCAGAGCGCCACCGACAAGGCGTTCGAAGGCGGCTGGTTTCACTCCGGCGACCTGGCGGTCTGGCACGCCGACGGTTATCTGGAGATTCGTGACCGCAGCAAGGACATCATCATTTCCGGTGGCGAGAACATTTCCACCATTGAGGTCGAAGGCGTGTTGTACCGCCATCCGGCCGTTCTGGAAGCGGCCGTGGTTGCCAGGCCCGACGACAAGTGGGGCGAGACACCTTGTGCGTTCGTGACCCTCAAGGCGGGGTTGGACGAGGTGACGGGCGAGCAGATCATGCGGTTCTGTCGCGAACACCT
Organism: Pseudomonas triticifolii; assembly: GCF_014358015.1. Taxonomy (GTDB): domain Bacteria; phylum Pseudomonadota; class Gammaproteobacteria; order Pseudomonadales; family Pseudomonadaceae; genus Aquipseudomonas; species Aquipseudomonas triticifolii. The sequence goes on from NZ_JACONV010000024.1 coordinate 53,911, forward strand.
GGCAGGCTTCAAGGTGCCGAAAACCGTGGTGTTCACGGCACTGCCGAAAACCTCGACCGGCAAGATCCAGAAATTTCTGCTGCGCGAGTGGGCGAAAAACGGTCAGACCGATCAGGGCGTGAAGGTCGAGGCTGCTTCACAGTAGCGCGCCTGGGCGTTCCTGCTCTGCGCGTCGCGATCACGACCGGCGCGGCGCGTCCATTCCTGGCACTGTTCGCGGAAATTGACTTCGGCTGATTTGCGACACTCGCGCCGCTCCACCGAGCGGGCGAGGAAGTTCTCGCACACGCTGTCGCCATCGATGGTGTTGTCGTAGATACGCCATTGCGCGCGGTAGCGGTTGCGCCCGTCCCACTCGCGTATGGACACCGTCGCGACCGTGTAAGGACGTGACGGACGGGATGAAGGGCGGGCGGCATCGGCTTTGAAGTCAGCCATGTAACCTGCAGACACCATACCTTTCGCCGGCTCGCTCTGAACCGGACGGGGCACCTGGCCGAATCGGCAGTTCAGGACACTTTCGTCGATGACATTGCCGTTTTTCAGGCAATTATCCAGTGGCTGCACCGTTGCGCTCGGCGCAGGCGTCGGCAGCACAGAGGGTTCCTGCCGCAGCGCAACGGGCGTCGCACGGGGCGTTTGCGGCGGCGGGGTTTCGATTTCAGCGGGCTGTACCGCCGGGGCAGGTTGCTCGACGGGCGGTGCAGGGGTTGCCTTGGGTTTGCGTAGATGCGAGGCGACCATGGTGCTCAGGCAAGCCACCACAATCAGCCCGGCCAGCCACAACGCGTAGGCGGGCTTTTTGCGCGTCGGGGGCAGCGCTTTTCGGTTGGGATGCGAGCCCAATACCACGTCGACCTGGCCAGGCACGAGACGCTGAATGCGGATAACCCCATCGTCCTCGGGCTGTTCTGTGGAATCCATCCCTGCTCCTTGAATCATCTGCCACGCACTGCCCACGCATCAGGCGCGAAATTTCAAGGCTATCGGCAAATGCTGCGATTTCTGAAATGTTTTGGGGGTGTATTCGTTCAGCCTGGCAGGCTATGGTCAGGTCCGTTTTGATTCAACCGCTTTGATTCAACAAGGAAACACCTTTAATGCATGAACGTCTTGAGCAGGTTTTCGGGTACTCGCAGTTTCGTCCGGGGCAGGAGGCTGCCATCAGCGCGGTGCTGGCGGGTCGTTCTGCTGCTGCGATTTTTCCGACCGGCTCAGGCAAGTCGCTCTGTTACCAGTTGCCTGCACTGATGTTGCCGCACCTCACGCTGGTGGTTTCACCGTTGCTGGCGCTGATTCAGGACCAACTGGCCTTTTTGCAGCGTCATGGCATCCCGGCCGCGAGCATCGATTCGGCGCAGAGCCGCGAAGACGTCGCGCAGGTCATGGCAAAGGCGCGTTCAGGCGAACTGAAAATCCTGATGATCTCCGTTGAGCGCCTCAAGAACGAGCGTTTCCGGCAGTTCATTACCCAAGTGCCCATCTCGCTGCTGGTGGTGGACGAGGCGCACTGCATTTCCGAGTGGGGTCACAACTTTCGGCCCGATTACCTGAAATTGCCCGACTACCAGCGCGAATTCAACATCCCGCAAACCCTGCTGCTGACGGCCACGGCTACGCCGCAGGTGATCATCGACATGCAGGACAAGTTCACCATCGCGCCGGACGACGTGGTGACCACCGGCTTCTATCGCCCCAATCTGCACCTGTGGGTCGAGCCGGTCAGCGGGCATGACAAGCGCCAGCGACTGGTCGAGTGGCTGAGCGTGCGAAGCGGTCAGCCGACCATCGTCTACGTCACGCTGCAAAAGACGGCCGAACATATCGCCGCGCACCTGCAACAAAACGGGCTGCCAGCCAGTGCCTATCATGCCGGGTTGCCCAACGATAAGCGCGAGGCCATCCAGAAGCAGTTCATGGGCGGCGGCCTGAACTGCATTGTTGCGACCATCGCGTTCGGCATGGGCATCGACAAGAGCGACATCCGTAATGTGGTGCATTTCGACCTGCCCAAGTCCATCGAGAACTACAGCCAGGAAATCGGCCGGGCAGGGCGCGACGGGGCTGCGTCCGATTGCCTGGTGCTGGCCAACCGCGACAGCCTCAACGTGCTGGAAAACTTCGTCTACGGTGACACGCCGGAGCGCGAGGGAATCGTCCGGGTGCTGGAAGACCTGCTCAGTGCTGGCCACGACGGGCAGTGGGAGTTTCTGCTGAACCCGCTGGCGGATCTCAGCAACATCCGCCAGCTACCGCTCAAGACGCTTCTGGTGCAACTGGAGCTGCGCGGGATCATCGCGCCACGCTACGCCTATTTCGCTGAATATCGCTTCAAATTCCTGATCGAGCCAGGCGAGTTGATGACGCGCTTCGAGGGCGAGCGGCGCCAGTTCGTCGAGGCTGTGATTCAGACGTCCAGCCGCGCACGCACCTGGGCGACCGTGGATTTCGACGCGCTGTACCAGCAATACGGCGCCGAGCGCGCACGGGTGGTCAAGGCGCTGGACTACTTTCAGGAAAAGGGCTGGATCGAACTGGAAAGCAAGCAGATGACCGAGGTCTACAGCGTGCTGCGCACTGACTTCGATGTGAAGGCGCTAAGCAGTGAGCTGCATCGCTACTTCAGCGATCACGAAGCCACAGAGGTCGCCCGTATCCATACGATGCTGGACGTGTTCGCCAGCGATCACTGCCTGACCCACCGCCTGGCGCAATACTTTGGCGACCACAACGCGCCGCAGCGTTGCGGGCATTGCTCGGTGTGCCATGGTCAGGTCGCCCACCTGCCAGAACCTCCCGCGCTCCCGGCGCTGGAGACGCGGGACTTTCAAGCGTTATGTGGAGCGTTCATCCGCAAGCATCAGGACTACAGCGGCCAGCCGCCCAGCGTCGAATGCCTGACGCGTTTTCTGTGCGGCATCAGTGTGCCGTTGTTCACCAAGCTCAAGGCCCGCGCCACCTCAGGATTCGCCGAGCTGGAAGATTATCCCTACGCGCAGTTACGGGCGTGGGTGCAGAGCAGGGCAGGCTGAACGGATTGCGGCCCCTGAACGAAAACCGGCCGCTCAAGAGCGGCCGGTTATTCATGCGTTCTGACGATCAACGATCACGGTAGTAACCACGACCATGCTTGCGATGGCCGTAATGCTTGCCACGGTTGCCATGGCCACGGTATTCACGACGGTCATCACGACCACCGCGGTAGCGGCGATCATCATCGCGGCTTTCGTTACCCATGTAGTTGCCAAGTGCCGCGCCACCGCCGCCGCCGACGGCCGAGCCGATCAGGCTGCCGGTGTTGCCGCCTACGCTGCGACCGACCACGTTACCGCCTGCAGCGCCCAGACCGCCGCCAATGGCTGCTTCTGTACGGTTGTGACGGTTTGCACCGACTGCACCGCCCGCTGCGCCGCCCAGGCCTGCGCCAATCGCTGAACCGGTGCTACCGCCGATCTGCTGACCGACGACCGAACCGAGTACCCCACCCAATGCTCCGCCTACACCCGCCGTCACGTTATCGCCTGCTGAGGCGAAACCGGTGGCCAGGGTAAGAGACAACAACAGTATCGAGGAATACTTCATGTAGGGAATCTCATAGGGATGACGGCGCGATCTTGGTGTCAAGTGAAGAATGTAGCAATGTAAATCCGACGAGTAACACGACTGCAACACAAACAGCTAAGTTACTGTTTTGGAAGAGGAACTTAATTCAGAAAGTGCAGTCATAGGCTACTTGTGACAGGCCCGTTTCCAGCGAAACGGGCCTTTTTTGTGGGCGTCAGATAATGCGCGCCGACTCGGCAGAACGCTCAAGACGAATGGCCACGAACTTGGACGTCGGCGTGCTGCTGCCGTCGCCAACGCTTTCCAGCGGCACCAGAGGGTTGACCTCCGGGTAGTACGCGGCAGCCTGACCGGCCGGGATATCGAACGGCAGCAAGGTGAAACCCTTCACACGGCGTTCGCGGTTATCGCTCCAGATCGAGATCAGGTCGGCCTTCTGGCCTGGCTGGAAGCCCAAACGGATGATGTCGGCCTCGTTGACGAACAACACGTCGCGCTGACCTTTCACGCCGCGATAGCGGTCGTCCAGGCCATAGATGGTCGTGTTGTACTGATCGTGCGAGCGCATGGACTGCATGATCAGGTCCGGGACCAGACCGGTAGAGCTGATGTCCTCGTGCAGCAAGGTGCTTGGCAGTTTGTTGGGCTTGAAATTAGCGCGGGTGGACGCGGTGTTCCAGCGGCGCGCGCCCGCTGCGTTGCCCAGGTAGAAGCCGCCCGGATGCTTGATGCGTTCGTTGAAGTCCTTGAAGCCTGGAATGGTATCGGCGATCAGGTCGCGAATCCGGCTGTAGTCCTCGGCCAGCCACAACCAGTCGACAGGTTGCTTGCCGAGCGTGGCATTGGCGATGCCGGCCAGAATGGCAGGCTCGGAGCGCATCTTTGAAGAGATAGGCTGCAGTTGACCGTTCGAGGCGTGAACCATGCTGAACGAATCTTCCACGGTGACCGCTTGCGGGCCGTTGGCCTGCACATCGATGTCGGTACGGCCGAAGCATGGCAGGATCAGCGCGTCCTTACCGTGGAACAGGTGGCTGCGGTTGAGCTTGGTGCTGATCTGCACGGTCAGCTCGCAGTTGCTCAAGGCTTCAGCGGTGCGATGGCTGTCCGGCGTGGCCTGGGCAAAGTTGCCGCCCAGCGCGATGAAGACTTTCGAACGACCTTCGGCCATGGCATGAATGGCCTCGACCACGTTGTGGCCATTCTCGCGGGGCACCTTGAACTGGAAGCGTTTTTCCAGCGCGTCGAGCAGAAATACCGGCGGGCGCTCGTTGATACCCATGGTGCGGTCGCCCTGCACGTTACTGTGACCACGTACCGGGCACAGGCCTGCGCCCGGCCTGCCGATGTTGCCGCGCAGCATCATCAGGTTGGCGATTTCCTGAATGGTCGCCACCGAATGGCGATGCTGGGTAATACCCATCGCCCAGCACATGATGACGTTCTTGCCCGTCGCGTACATGCGTGCCGACTGCTCGATATCGGTCAACGGCAGACCCGATTGCTCGACGATCTCGTCCCACGACGTGTCGTCGAGAGCGGCCAGGTAATCCAGTACGTTTTCAGTGTGTTCGTTCAGGAACGCGTGGTCGAACACCGACGGCGCGTTGTTGAGTTGCGCCTCGCGCTCCCATTGCAGCAGGTACTTGGCCATGCCGCGCAGCAGCGCCATGTCGCCACCCAAGGCAGGGCGGAAATAAGCGGTGTTGGTCGGGCGGTCGCCGTTGGTGAGCATTTCCACCGGGTGTTGCGGGTGCTGGAAACGCTCCAGACCGCGCTCTTTGAGCGGGTTCACGCAAACAACCTGTGCGCCACGCTTCACGGCTTCGCGCAGCGGTTCCAACATACGCGGGTGGTTGGTGCCGGGGTTCTGGCCCAGCACGAAAATCGCGTCGGCGTGCTCGAAGTCATCGAAGGTCACCGTGCCTTTGCCTACGCCCACGCTTTGCGACAACGCAACGCCACTGGCTTCGTGGCACATGTTCGAGCAGTCCGGGAAGTTGTTGGTGCCATAGGCACGTACGAACAACTGATACAGGTACGCCGCTTCGTTGCTGGCGCGGCCCGAGGTGTAGAACTCGGCCATGTTCGGGCTGGGCAGGTTGTTCAGGTGTTTAGCGATCAACGCGAACGCGTCGTCCCACGCAATGGGCTTGTAACGGTCGGTCTCGGCGTCGTAAACCATCGGCTCGGTCAGACGGCCCTGATACTCAAGCCAGTAGTCGCTCTGCTCCAGCAGCGCGGTGACGCTGTGCCGGGCGAAGAAGGCCGGGTCCACGCGACGTTTGGTGGCTTCCCAGTTGACCGCCTTGGCGCCGTTCTCGCAGAACTTGACCATGCCGCTTTCCGGCGAGTCGCCCCATGCGCAACCCGGGCAGTCGAAACCGCCGTTCTGGTTGGTTTTGAGCATCATGCGCAGGTTCTTCAGCGCGTTGTCGCTGCCCAGCCAGGCCTGCGTCACGCTGATCAGTGCGCCCCAACCTCCAGCCGCACCTTTGTATGGCTTGTAGCGGGGTGTAGGTGTCTTGTCGGCTTGGTGATGAGTGCTCACGCTTGAATCTCCATCGCAGGGCTATAGACCCGCGGCGCACTGTGCTGCGGCAGGTGAATTAAATTGAGGTTATGACGGCGTGCCCATTGCAGGGCCAGGCCGGTGGGCGAGGACAGGCTGACCAGTGTCTGGATGCCCGCGCGCAGGACTTTCTGGATCAACTCCAGGCTGCAGCGACTGGTCACGATGGCAATGCCGCCCGCCAGAGGAATGTCCTGGCGGATGAGCGCGCCGATCAGTTTGTCCAGCGCGTTATGGCGTCCGATGTCTTCGCGACCCAGCAGTAACTGGCCTGTACCGTCCATGAAGATGGCGGCATGCACGGCGCCGCAATGTTGACCTAAGGGCTGAAATTCGCCGATGCGCTGGCGCAGGCCTTCCAGCCATTGGGCCGGCGGCAGGGGAGCACCGGGCAGGACATCAAGTTCCGGCAGCGCTTGCTCGACCGCTTCGACACCGCACAGACCGCAGCCGCTGGTGCCTGCCAGTTGGCGACGTTGCTGCTTGAGTTCCCAGAACGCACGGCTGGCGATTTCCACCTCGGCCTGCATCGCCGAGCCGCAGCCGCTGAGCTTGAAATCGTAGATTTCATCGCGTGAGGCAATGATGCCGCTGCCCAGGCTGAAGCCGACGATGAAGTCTTCAAGGTCAGTCGGGCTGACCAGCATGACGGCCTGACTGATGCCGTTATAGGCGATCGCCAGCGCCACTTCCTCGGCAAGTTCAGTGCGCGCGCCATCCTGACCCTCAAGGGTCGCGTAGCGATAGGACTGGCTGGCTTCGGGCGCGGGTGCGAGAGCAGGCGCCGTGCCGATTGTGCGCTTGGCGTGCATGGGCTGAGATACCGGCAGATTGACACCTACAGACTAGGCCTGTTGTCCGGAATCGTCTAATCGCTAGTTCCAATGCACCGATAGATGACGTCGATCAATGCGTCAGCGTGGTAATTGCGCTATCAGCGCAAAGCACGCCTCGGCCAATGCCGAGCGTGGCGCACTGCGGCGCATGATCAGCCCCAGTTGGGCCAGCGTGCGGGCATCGGCAATCGGGTGCATGGCCAAGTGCTCGGTCAGCGTCTCCAGCCCGCCGTCCAGTGGCATGACCGCGCAGCAAAGGCCGCCATGTACGGCCTGCAATAACTGATGAACGGCATCGGTCTGCAGCAACGGCTGAGGTTGCAGGCCACGGCTGTGGAAGTTGTGATCGATGGATTGGCGAAAATGCATGCCGCTGGTGAGCATGCCCAATGGCAACTCGACCAGATCCGCCCAGCTCAGCGGCGTATCGCCGAAGGTGAAATGTCGCCGGTCGTACATCAGGCCCATTTTTGTGTCGTCCAGCGCCAGCGAGTCGAAACGGTCGTTATCCAGGCGCTCCAGATACGAGACGCCCAGGTCGATACGGTTGCTCGCCAGTTGCTCCAGCACCTGCTCGGAACTGAGCGATGACAGCTCGAAACGCAGGTTCGGGTGCATCTGATGCAGCCGGTGCAGCAGCGGCAAGGGGTCGAAGCTCGACAGTGGCACCACGCCCAGGCGCAACGTACCCACCAGATGACCCCGGCAGGCGGCTGCCTCGGCCTGCAACCCGTCATAGGCCGCCAGCACCGTGCGCGCCCAGGCCAGTACACGCTCGCCGGGTGCAGTGAAGCCTTCAAAACGCTGGCCGCGGTTGACCAACGGCAAGCCCAACTCTTCTTCCAGATTGCGCAACCGCATCGACAGCGTGGGCTGGGTGATATTGCAGCGCGCAGCCGCTTGCCCGAAGTGACGCGTTTCGTCGAGGGCGATCAGGAATTTGAGTTGCTTGATGTCCATGTTCACTCCGGTGGTCGAGCCAGGCTCCCGATTCTACGCGTTCAGGGCCAATGGTGGTCGAGCGACGTTGGTCGGAACGCTGCAGGCCCCGGTTTATAAGGACTATGGTTGAGTGTGCAAGTCTGACAACTCACGTAAGGAGAATCGGATAATGAGTATTTGGAGTTTTGTGAAAGAAGCGGGCGAGAAGATCCTTGATGCGATCACGCCTGGCAACGCCAACGCAGATGAAGTCCTGAAACATCATATTTCCAAGGTTGGATTGGGCAACCCCAACATTCAGACAGAGGTTCAGGGCGGCACCGTCATCGTCAAGGGCGAGGCGACCAGTCAGGAGGAGAAGGAGAAGATTCGGGTCACGCTGGGCAATATCGAAGGCGTCGAGAAAGTGGACGACCAGATGACTCTGGCCGCTGGCAGCGCGACCGCCGCAAGTGCCGAGTCCAGATTCTATGAGGTCAAGAAAGGCGACACGCTCAGTGCGATTTCAAAGCAGATGTACGGCGACCCGAACAAGTACCAGAAAATCTTCGACGCCAACAAGCCCATGCTCGAGCATGCGGACAAGATTTACCCGGGGCAGACGTTGCGTATTCCTGAGTAAGTGGCGTCTCGGGCAAATGACTGCTGCCTACGCTCCGCGCCCATCGTTATACACACCTCTCGCTGCAACCAACGGACTGTGGGAGGCGGCTTGCCGGCGATGCTTTTTCTGAATCGATCTATCGGTGCCTGATCTGACCCCATCGCCGGCCAGCCGCCTCCCACGGTTATGCATTCAGTCAGGCACTTTTGTTTTGGCTTTGTTTTGTGCGCCTTCCGAGCGTCCGTAGGCCCTCACAACCCCTTGATCAACTCCCGGTAATCTCCGACAGCGGCAAATTCTTCGGTGTCTTTCGGGGCTTTCTGGCTGTTGGGCTGGCTGACGGCAAGCAAGTGCGCGACACCGAAATGACCGGCGCTGCGCAGGATCGGCAGGGTGTCGTCGATGAACAGGCTGCGGGCCGGGTCGAACGCGGTCTCGGCATGGAGTGCGTCCCAGAACTGCTGGTTTTCCTTAGGGAAGCCATAGTCATGGGAACTGATCAAACGCTCGAAGTAGGGCGCCAGCTCGATCCGCTCCATCTTCAACGACAACGAGTCGCGGTGTGCGTTGGTGATCATGATCACCCGCTTGCCCGCCTGCCTGAGCGCTGCCAGAAAGGTTTCAGCGTCCGGGCGCAAGGCAATCATGTGCGCGATTTCGCGCTTCAGGTCGCGCACCGACAGCTTCAGCTCGGCGCTCCAGAAATCCAGGCAGTACCAGTTAAGGGTGCCGGCGTTGCGCTCGAACAATGGCTGCAATTCCAGCCAGGCCATGGCGAAGCTGATGCCATGCAGCTCGGCATAACGTTGTGGCAGGTGCTGCAACCAGAAGTGGTCGTCGTAATGCAGGTCGAGCAACGTGCCGTCCATATCCAGCAGGACGGTATCGATTTCGCTCCAGGGCATGGAAAGCATTCAGGCCTCGCGAAGGTGGGTCAGGTGAGTGAGCATATCCGACACAGACATTCGGAAAAGCCACGGTATAGTACCCCGTCCATGTGAAGGAGCCTGTCATGCGTCAGAAACCTACCGTTCTCGCCCGCGCCATCGTCGCCAGCAGTCGCCTGTTCCGCGTCGAAGAGCTGCAACTGCGCTTTGCCAACGGCGTTGAGCGCACTTACGAACGGCTGGTCGGCAGAGGCGCGGGTTATGGCGCGGTCATGATTGTGGCAATGCTCGATGCCGACCACGCGATTCTGATCGAAGAGTATTGCGGCGGCACCGATGAGTACGAGCTGTCCTTGCCCAAAGGCCTGATCGAACCGGGCGAAGACATCCTCGCCGCCGCCAATCGCGAGCTCAAGGAAGAAGCCGGTTTCGGCGCGCACCAACTGGAACACCTGACCGAGCTGTCGCTGTCGCCCGGTTACATGAACCAGAAAATTCAGGTGGTGCTGGCCACCGAGCTTTACGAGGAACGGCTTGAAGGCGATGAACCCGAGCCGATTCGCGTGGACAAGATCAACCTGCGGGAGCTGGCGAGCCTGGCCCAGAATGCACAGTTCAGCGAAGGGCGTGCCCTGGCTGCGCTGTACCTGACCCGCGACGTGCTGACTCAACGTGGACTCTTTCAACCATGACCGACCCGTTCGCCAACCTGCCGCACCCGCTGCTTGCTCCCGTGATCGAACTCGCACGCCTGGCGGGCGAAGCGATCCTGCCGTTCTGGCGCGCCAACGTCAGCGTGACCTCCAAAGCCGATGACTCGCCTGTCACCGCAGCTGATCTGGCAGCCCATCAGGTGCTGGTCGAAGGCTTGCAGGCGCTGGACCCGACGATTCATGTGTTGTCCGAGGAAGACGCCGACATCCCGTTCAGCGAGCGCGCGACCTGGGAGCGCTGGTGGTTGGTCGATCCGCTGGACGGCACCAAGGAATTCATTTCCGGCAGTGAAGAGTTCACGGTCAACGTCGCCCTGATCGAGCGCGGGCACGTGGTGTTTGGCGTGGTGTCCATGCCGACCAATGATCGCTGTTATTTCGGCGGCGCAGCACTGGGCGCATGGCGCAGTGACAGCCCCGAGCATTGCGAGCCGATTCAGGTCAGACAGACGCTACAGACCGGGCAGGCCTTTACCGTGGTCGCCAGTCGCAGGCACTCAAGCCCTGAACAGGAGCATCTGTTGGCCGGTCTGGCAGCGGGTCTTGGGCCGCTGCAACTGACCAATATTGGCAGCTCGTTGAAGTTCTGCCTGTTGGCTGAAGGCGCGGCCGACTGCTATCCGCGTCTTGCCCCGACCTCGCAATGGGACACCGCTGCAGCGCAAGGCGTGCTTGAAGGCGCGGGCGGCGAAGTCCTGCAGCTCGACGGCCTGCGCTTCTCCTATCCTGCCCGCGAGTCGCTGCTCAATCCGTTTTTCCTCGCGCTGCCAGCCAAGGCCGAGTGGCGTGAGAAACTGCTGGTACTGGCGCAGTCCTGATCCGATCGTTGCTCAGGCCCTGCGCTATCGCGATGCGCAGGTCTGGCTGTTGTGCGCTTGCTCGCGAATAGAACAGTAC
>NZ_JACONV010000025.1 GCF_014358015.1 Pseudomonas triticifolii
CCTCCCACGGGGTATGCACTCAGTCAGACACTTTCGTTTCGGCCCCGTTTTGCGCATCCTCAGCGTTACATGCAAGCCTTGCTGCAACCCACGGGGTATGCACTCAGTCAGACACTTCGTTTCGGCCTCGTTTTGCGCGTCTTCAGCGTCATACACAAGCCTTGCTGAAACCCACGGACTGTGGGAGGCGGCTTGCCGGCGATGGCGTCCGTTCAGTCACCGATAGGTCGCTTCAGAAACAGCATCGCCGGCAAGCCGCCTCCCACGGGGTATGCATTCAGTCAGGTACTTCCTTTTTAAGGGTCACGCACGCGTCTATCTCAACCCAACGGGTGCAGCACGGGCTGTCCTCGGGTTAATCTCTTTCTTCAAGGCAATCGGCCCACAAGGTCGTCCGGGCTTCACCGACCGCCCTCAAGAAGGAGCTTGTCTGCATGTTCGATTTCTCCGCCCCACTCAAGCAGCGGTTTGCTGCCCTCAAGAGTGATGCACAATTCTTTTCCGTGCGTTATGTCCGTCGAACCGGGCAACGTTTGTGTGTACGCAAGAACGTGGCCGAGCCGCCGTCGCTGTTTACCGATGAAGGTGCGATGCTGACGGTGCGTCTCAATGGTGTCGAAACCTACGCCGCCACTCACGACATTTCCCAGAACGGCCTGCAGACCGCTCTGCACCAGGCCGAAAGCATGGCTCGCCGTCTGGCCCCCCATGCATTGCTGGACCTGAGCGAACAACCTGTGTCGACCGCCAGGGCCGACTACTTTTCGCCGAACTTCGATCAGGCGTTCCCGCCCTTGAGCGACTGCATTGGCCTGCTGATGACGGAATCCACGTCAGTCCCCAAAGACGAGCGCCTGGTCAACTGGCAGGCAGAGTTGGGGCTGGAAACGGTCGAGCAGCTCTACTTCAATACGGCAGGTGCCGAGTTGCGCCAGGCGCAGCGCTTTGTCTTTCCGGGCATGAGCGTCACGGCCTATGACGGGGCCGACAGCCAGACCCGCAGCCTGGGCGGTCAGAATTTCGGCCAGCAAGGCGGCGTGGAAGTGCTGAGCAGTTGCGGTTTGATCGGTGCGGCCACTACGGTCGCCGATCAGGCGTTGCAGCTGATCATGGCACCCAACACCCCATCCGGCCCTCGCGACCTGCTGTTGATGCCGGACCAGATGGTGCTGCAAGTCCACGAATCCATCGGCCATCCGCTGGAGCTGGACCGGATTCTGGGCGATGAGCGCAATTACGCAGGCACCAGCTTCGTCAAGATGTCGGACTTCGGCACCCTGCAATACGGCTCTGACCTGCTCAACGTAACGTTCGACCCGGACATTCCCGAGCAGCTCGCCAGCTACGCCCATGACGACGACGGCACCGCGGCGAGCAAGCAATTCCTGATCCGCAACGGTTTGCTGCAACGCCCACTGGGCGGTGCGCTGTCGCAATACCGCAGCGGCATGGAAGGCGTGGCCAACAGCCGCGCCAGCAGCTGGAATCGTCCGCCCATCGACCGCATGGCCAACCTGAACATCGAGCCGGGCGAGCAATCCATGGACAGCCTGATTGGCAACATCGAGCACGGCATTCTGATGTCGAGCAATCGCTCATGGTCCATCGACGACGCCCGCAACAAGTTTCAGTTCGGCTGTGAGTGGGGTCAATTGATTGAAAACGGCGAACTCAAAGGCGTGGTGAAGAACCCCAACTATCGGGCGATCTCTGCGCGCTTCTGGAAAAGCCTCAGCGCCGTCGGCGACATCAGCACCTTCAAGGTGCTGGGCACTCCGAACTGCGGCAAGGGTGAGCCCAACCAGGTGATCCGGGTCGGCCACGCGACACCCGCGTGCGTCTTCAGTCGCGTCGATGTGTTTGGAGGAGATGCCTGATGACTCAGCAGCAGCAATTCGAGGCGCTGGTCGCCGTGCTCAAGACCGCTGTTCGCCCGACCGAACACTTCACCCTGGCGTATGACGCAGAGGCGTCGGACTTCATTCGCTTCAACCACGGTCAGGTGCGTCAGGCCGGGCAGGTGCGGCAAGCCATCCTGAACGTGAAGCTGATTGATGACGGCCGCCACGCCAACCTGGAAGTGACGTTGTCCGGCGACACAGGCACCGACACCCAGCGCCTGACTGACGCCTTGCACCAGTTGCGCGAAACCCTGCCATTGTTGTCGAAAGACCCTTATCTGTTGCCCAACACGCAGCCCTGGCAGAGCAACAATGTGCAGGAAAACCCGCTGCCGGACAGCGCAGAGGTGGTCGAGCGGATCAGCGAACTGGCTCACGGGCTGGATCTGGTCGGCTTCTACGCCTCTGGCCCGTTGTATCGCGGGTTCGCCAGTTCGTGGGGCGCGCAGGGCTGGCACCAGGCCAACAGCTTCAACTTCGACTGGAGCCTGTTTCACGAAAACGGTCAGGCGGTGAAAGCCAACTACGCCGGTCACGACTGGGACAGCGAGGCCTTCACGCGTCGCTTCGAACAAGCCCGGGAGCAACTGGACTACCTCGGCCGTCCACTGCACACGCTTGAGCCTGGACAGTACCGCGCCTACCTGGCCCCGGCCGCGCTGGACGAAGTCATCGGCATGCTGAGCTGGGGCGGGTTCTCTGCGCAGGCCATTGCCAGCAAACGCAGCCCGCTACAACGGCTGTACAACGGCGACGCGCACTTCAGTGCGCAGGTCAGTATCGAAGAAAAGGTCAGCGGTTCGCTGTCGCCGGCCTTTTCACGCGAAGGCTACCCACGCAAGGATCTGAAACTGGTCGCTTGCGGCAAGGCGGATGAGCGGCTGGTGGACTCCAGCAGCGCCGCCGAATACGACTTGCAGGCCAACGGTGCCGACTACGGCGAATGGCCGAGTGCGCTGGACATCGCGGGCGGTTCACTGGCGCTGGATCAGATTCTGCAGAAGCTCGGCACCGGGCTGTACATCAGTAACCTCTGGTACCTGAACTTCTCCGACCAGGCGGCGGGACGTCTGACCGGCATGACGCGTTTCGCGACCTTCTGGGTCGAGGACGGCAAGATCGTTGCGCCGGTCAGCACCATGCGTTTCGACGACAGCGCCTACAGCCTGCTGGGCAGCGCACTGGAAGATCTGACGCAAGAGCGGGAACTCATTCTGCAATCGAGTACCTACAGTCAGCGCCAGACAGGATCCATTCAACTGCCCGGTGCTCTGATCAGCCGACTGACCCTCACGTTATAGCAAGGAGCTTATGGCCAACTCTGCCACGCACGTACTGGATGAGAAGACCCTGCGCTGGATGCCGTGGGTCATTGCCATCGCGTTCTTCATGCAAAGCCTGGACGGCACAATTCTCAACACTGCCCTGCCGTCCATGGCCCATTCGCTGGCCGAAGATCCACTGCGCATGCAATCGGTGGTCATCGCCTACATGCTGACCATCGCACTGCTGATTCCCGCCTCGGGCTGGATTGCCGACCGGTTCGGGATCAAGCGGATTTTCTTCAGTGCCATTCTGCTGTTCAGCTTCGGCTCGCTGCTGTGTGCGCTGTCCAACTCGCTGGGCATGCTGGTCGGCGCACGGGTGATCCAGGGGCTGGGCGGCGCACTGATGGTGCCCATCGGGCGGCTGATCGTGCTGCGGGTGTATCCGCGTTCAGAGCTGGTGCGGATCATGGGCTTCATCACGGTTCCGGGTCTGGTGGGTCCGCTGCTGGGCCCGACACTGGGCGGCTGGATGGTCGAGTACCTGAGCTGGCACTGGATTTTCCTGCTGAATATTCCGGTCGGGATCATCGGCTGTTACGCGGTCAAGCACTTCATCCCGGACATCCCCGGCGGCGGACGCACCCGTTTCGACGGGGTCGGGTTCGTGCTGTTCGGCGCAGCCATGGTGCTGATCACCATTGCCCTGGAGGGCCTGGGCGAGCTGCATCTGCCGCACATGCGCGTGGTCTTGCTGCTGTTCGCGGGCATGGGCTGTCTGGCGGCCTACTGGTTGCGGGCCGGGCACATCGACGCGCCGCTGTTCGCGCCGTCGCTATTTCGCACCCGCACCTTTGCGGTCGGCATCATGGGCAACCTGTTTGCGCGACTGGGCAGCGGCGCGTTGCCCTTTCTGGTGCCGTTGCTGCTGCAGGTCGCGCTGGGCTATTCGCCGTCTCAGGCTGGCATGAGCATGCTGCCGCTGGCCGCCGCCGGGATGTTCGCCAAGACGGTGGCGCGCTGGCTGATCGAGCACCTGGGCTATCGCAACATCCTGACCGGCAATACGTTGCTGCTGGGCATTCTGCTGGCGAGCCTGGCGCTGGTCGATGTGCAGACACCGTACTGGGTGTTGCTGGTGCATCTGGGCCTGCTGGGCGCGGTCAACTCGCTACAATTCACGGCGATGAACACCGTGACCCTGATCGACCTGGACGACGCCAGCGCCGCCAGCGGCAACAGTTTGCTGTCGGTGGTTGCACAGCTGTCGCTGAGTCTGGGGGTTGCCAGTGCGGCGGCTTTGCTGGGCGGTTTCAGCGAGGAAGTCACTACCGGCGAAGTCAGCAGTGTGCTGGGCGCATTCCAGATGACCTTCCTGAGCGTTGGCGTGCTGGCAATGTTCGCAGCGGGGATCTTTCTGCAACTGCCTGCAGGTGAGGGGCGCAAGAAGGTGTGACGCCTAACCCGTGGGAGGCGGCTTGCCGGCGATGCGTATTCCGAAGCGACCTGTCAGTGACTGAACTGACGCCATCGCCGGCAAGCCGCCTCCCACAGGCCGTTGAACCGGGCCCAATAAGTTGGACAGCCATTTATCGACATCGCCATCTGAGCCTGCCCCGGGACCTGATACACTGCGCGACATTTTTGTTTTGCAGGTCCATCGTCGTGACAAACACCGCTTTCAATACTTTGCCTCTGTCCGCTGCCATGCTGGCTAACCTGGAGTCGCTTGGTTATGCCGAAATGACACCGATTCAGGCGCAGAGCCTGCCGGTGATCCTCAAGGGCATGGACCTGATCGCTCAGGCCAAGACCGGCAGCGGCAAGACCGCCGCCTTCGGCATCGGCCTGCTCAACCCCATCAACCCGCGCTTCTTCGGCTGTCAGGCACTGGTCATGTGCCCGACACGCGAACTGGCCGACCAGGTGGCCAAGGAAATCCGTCGTCTGGCGCGCTCGGAAGACAACATCAAGGTCCTGACCCTGTGTGGCGGCGTGTCGTTCGGGCCGCAGATCGGTTCGCTGGAACACGGCGCGCACATCATCGTCGGCACGCCAGGACGCATTCAACAGCACTTGCGCAAAGGTTCGCTGGTGCTGGACGGCCTGAACACGCTGATCCTCGACGAAGCCGACCGCATGCTGGACATGGGCTTCTACGACGCCATCGCCGACATCATCGAGCAGACCCCGCAACGTCGTCAGACCCTGCTGTTCTCGGCCACCTACCCGGTCGGCATCAAGCAGCTGTCCTCGAAGTTCATGCGCGACCCGCAGACCGTGAAGGTCGAGGCGCTGCACGCAGACAGCCAGATCGAGCAGATCTTCTACGAAATCTCGCCCGAGCAGCGCCTGGAAGCCGTGGTCAAGGTGCTGGGCCATTTCCGCCCGACGTCCTGCGTCGCGTTCTGCTTCACCAAGCAGCAGGTTCAGGAAGTCGTCGACCATCTGACTGCCAAAGGCATGTCCGCCGTCGGCCTGCATGGTGATCTGGAGCAGCGCGACCGTGATCAGGTGCTGGCGATGTTCGCCAACCGCAGCACCTCGGTGCTGGTCGCGACGGACGTGGCCGCGCGCGGTCTGGACATCGATGCGCTGGACATGGTGATCAACGTCGAACTGGCCCGCGATTCGGAAATCCACATCCACCGCGTCGGCCGTACCGGTCGTGCGGGCGAGAAAGGCATCGCGGTCAGCCTCGTGGCACCGTCGGAAAGCCAGCGCGCCCGCGCCATCGAAGAACTGCAGAAAGCGCCGTTGAACTGGCAGCAGTACGACAAACTGAGCATCAAGGAAGGCGGCAAGCTGCTGCCGACCATGACCACGCTGTGCATCGGCTCGGGCCGCAAGGACAAACTGCGTCCAGGCGACATCCTCGGGGCGCTGACAGGCGAGGCTGGCATTGCGGGTACTCAGGTCGGCAAGATCGCAATCTTCGACTTCCAGGCCTATGTAGCGGTCGAGCGCAGCATGGCCAAACAGGCACTGGAGCGTTTGAACAACGGCAAGATCAAAGGCAAGTCGCTGCGCGTGCGGATTTTGTAACGTTTACCGAAGATGATCGCGCCCATGGGGCAAGCGCTCATCGTCATACACAATCCTCATTGAGGAATAAGATTGCGGAACGTGGGAGCGGACTTGTCCGCGAATACTGCGCTTCAGACGCTGCATATTCGTCGGATTTACCCGCTTTCGCGGACAAGTCCGCTCCCACAGCCGAAATCGTGCCCGCTCCAGATGCCCATCGCGACTTTTGTATAACGATGAGCAGCCCGCGTGGGCATGCAACCTGTGACGTTCTGCGTCACCTCCATAAGCGGACGCACAGCGTCCATGCAGGCGATTCCCGAGGACCACGCTGTGCCCGTTACTGACGTTGTAATCATTGGCGCTGGCGCCGCAGGTTTGATGTGTGCGTTTACCGCTGCCCGTCGCGGGCGCAAGGTGATGTTGATCGACCACGCCAACAAACCCGGCAAGAAGATTCTCATGTCGGGTGGCGGACGCTGCAACTTCACCAACATGTACACCGAACCTGCCAACTTTCTTTCGCAGAACGCGCACTTCTGCAAGTCGGCACTGGCGCGCTATACCCAGTGGGATTTCATCGAGATGGTCGCCAGACATGGCGTGCCGTATCACGAGAAAAAACTCGGCCAGTTGTTCTGCGACAACAAGTCCAGCGACATTCTGGAGATGCTGCTCGAAGAGTGCCGCCAGGCCGGTGCCAGCCTGCACATGGACACCTCGGTGCAGCAGATCGACAAGACCGATTCGGGCTATCGCCTGCAAACCACCCTCGGCACGCTGGATTGCCAGTCACTGGTGATTGCCACTGGCGGGTTGTCGATCCCCACGCTGGGTGCGACCGGGTTCGGCTATCAGGTCGGCAAACAGTTCGGCCACACTCTGCTGCCAACGCGCGCAGGCCTGGTGCCGTTCACCATCACCGATCAGCTCAAGGCGCTGTGCACCGAGCTGTCGGGCACGTCGGTGGATTGCCTGGTGAGCTGCAACGACACCAGTTTCCGCGAGAACATCCTGTTCACCCACCGGGGCCTCAGCGGTCCGGCGATTCTGCAGATTTCCTCGTTCTGGCAACCTGGCGACACCGTGGAGATCAACCTGCTGCCGGATCACGATGTGCCTGCCTGGCTGTCGCAACAGCAGGCCGAACGCCCCAACAGCGAATTGAAGACGCTGCTGGGCGAGATCTTCACCAAGAAGATGGCCAACCTGATTGCCGAGCACTGGTTCGTGTCCAAACCGATGAAGCAGTACACCCACGCCGAACTGGCCGACATCGCCGCGAAGCTGGCGAGCTGGCAGGTCATCCCGGCCGGCACCGAAGGTTACCGCACGGCCGAGGTCACGCTGGGTGGGATCGACACACGCGAGGTGTCTTCCAAGACCATGGAATCGCTGAAAGCGCCTGGCCTCTATTTCGTGGGCGAAGTGCTGGACGTCAGCGGCCACCTGGGCGGCTTCAATTTTCAATGGGCGTGGGCGTCTGCCTACGCGGCTGCGCAATACGTGTGACGCAACACTGAATGCCGGTATAAATTTTGCGAGGCGGATGTACAGTCAGGCATTTGGTCTGTACATATCCTCCAGCAGGATCGACTAATTGAGCACAAGGCCGTCAGCTTATTCATGGCATCGAAATCGCTTCGTCATACTTTCCGCCGTTTGTGGGCACTGGATAAATTCAGTTACAGCGTTCGAGTCTTCATTGCCCTGACCGGCAGCATGGCGCTGTGCTGGTATCAGAACGAGATGGGCCTGCTGATTCCGCTGTTTCTGGGGATTATCGCCAGCGCCCTGGCCGAGACCGACGACAGCTGGCAAGGCCGCCTGAACGCGCTGGCCGTAACGCTGGTGTGTTTCAGCGTCGCCGCCCTCGCCGTCGAATTGTTGTTCCCTTACCCATGGCTGTTCGTGTGCTCGCTGGCGCTGGCAAGCTTCTGCCTGACCATGCTCGGCGCGCTGGGGGAACGCTATGGGGCCATTGCCTACGGCACGCTGATTCTGTCGGTCTACACCATGATTGGCGTTGACCAGCGCGGCGGCGAAGTGCTGGATTTCTGGCATGAGCCGATGCTGCTGGTGGCCGGTGCCGCGTGGTACGGCCTGCTGTCGGTGCTGTGGCAGATGCTGTTTTCCAACCAGCCGGTGCAACAGGCGTTGGCGCGCCTGTTCCGCGAGCTGGGCCAATACCTGAAACTCAAATCGACACTGTTCGAACCGATCCGCACCCTTGATGTTGAAGCCCGTCGCCTCGAACTGGCCCAGCAGAACGGCAAGGTGGTCGCGGCGCTGAACGCGACCAAGGAGATCATCCTGCACCGGGTGGGCAGCGGCCGACCGGGCTCGAAAGTCAGTCGCTACCTGAAGCTGTACTTCATCGCTCAGGACATCCACGAACGCGCCAGTTCCTCGCACTACCCTTACAACTCGCTGACCGACGCCTTTTTCCACAGTGACGTGCTGTTCCGCTGCCAGCGCCTGCTGCGTCAGCAAGGCGGTGCGTGTCAGGCGCTGTCGGAATCCATCCAGCTGCGTCAGCCATTCGTGTACGACCCCAACTTCGCCGAGGCCATGGAAGACCTGCATGCCTCGCTGGAACACCTGCGCATCCAGAGCAATCCTGCCTGGCGCGGGCTGCTGCGCTCGTTGCGCGCACTGGCTGCCAACCTCACCACGCTGGACCGGCTGATCAGCGACGCCAGCAACCCGGATGCTGTGGCAGACGCTACTGACAGCAGCCTGCTGGACCGCTCACCACGCAACCTCAAGGACGTGTGGACGCGTCTGCGCCTGCAGATGACGCCGACTTCCCTGCTGTTTCGTCACGCACTGCGCTTGCCGCTGGCGCTGACCATTGGCTACGCCATGGTGCATTTGATTCACCCGTCGCAGGGCTACTGGATCATCCTGACCACGGTCTTCGTCTGCCAGCCAAGCTACGGCGCGACCCGGCGCAAGCTGGGGCAGCGGATCATCGGCACTGCCATCGGCCTGACCGTTGGCTGGGCGCTGTTCGACCTGATTACCAGCCCGATTCTGCAATCGATGTGCGCAGTGCTGGCCGGCGTGGTGTTCTTCGTCAACCGCACCACGCGTTACACGCTATCGACGGCTGCTATAACGGTCATGGTGCTGTTCTGTTTCAATCAGGTAGGCGACGGCTACGGGCTGTTCCTGCCACGGCTGTTCGACACTCTGCTGGGCAGCCTGATTGCGGGCCTCGCCGTGTTCCTGTTCCTGCCTGACTGGCAGGGGCGACGCCTGAACAAGGTGCTGGCCAACACCCTGACCTGCAACAGCATCTACCTGCGCCAGATCATGCAGCAGTATGCTAAGGGCAAGAGTGACGACCTGGCTTACCGGCTGGCACGGCGCAACGCGCACAATGCCGATGCGGCGCTGTCGACGACGCTTGCGAACATGCTCATGGAGCCGGGTCATTTTCGTAAGGAAGCGGACGTCGGCTTCCGCTTTCTGGTTCTGTCGCACACGCTGCTCAGCTACCTGTCGGGCCTTGGCGCACACCGCGACACGCAACTGCCGAGCGATGTGCATGAACAACTCATCGACGGCGCAGGCGCCAGACTCGCCGCCAGCATCGACGAAATCGCCAGCGGCCTGGCAGAAAAGAAAAACGTTGCCGTGCAGAGCGATGAAGAAGAAGCGCTGGCCTCCCAACTGGAGCAGATACCGGAAGAGATGGACGAAAGCCAGCGACTGGTGCAGACCCAGCTTGCGCTGATCTGCCGTCAGCTCGCCCCGCTGCGCACCCTTGCCGCTCACCTGATCAAGACCCCGCAAGCCGTTACAGACCGTGCAGTTTGAACAGCTCGTCGTAACTGCCGTCAGCTTTCATCGCGGCAATTTCGCGGTCGAAGCGGGCGACAATTTCAGCATGTTTCGGATTTTTCAGGCTGACCAGAATATGCAGGCCATTCTCGCTCAGTGAGCCGGGCAAGAACTCGACGTTGTTTCTGACGTCCTCGGCCTCTCGCGCCAGGTTATAGCGGGCCACATACTCGTCTTCCAGCGCCAGGTCCACGCGTGCGGCGGCCAGCATGCGTATCGCCATGGAAAAACTCTGTACGGGGATTTTCTTCAACAGGGCGTCGTTATCGAACGCGGTAGAGTAGGCATATCCGCGCACCACGGCGATCACATACGCATGCAATTGCTCATGCGTCAGACTTTGGACAGTCGAATCGCGCCGCTTGAGCAGGCGCACACGGTTGACCAGATACTCCTTGGAAAACTGACCGACCCTGGTGCGATCCTCGCTGAACCAGGCGGCGACAAGCACATCATGACGCCCTTCGCTCACGCCCAGCATCGCCCGGGCCCAAGGCACTTGCTCGTAGACCGTCGTATAGCCGGCCCGCCGCAACGCGGTGCTGACGATGTCGGTCGCCAGCCCGCCGTTGAGCAACATGGCATCCGTGAACGGAGGCCAGCGATCGGCAGCGATGCGCAGTTTTTCCGCCGCACCGGCAGACGCCATCGTCAGAACAAGCAGAAAACCCATGGCTCGAAGCAGGTATGACATGCTCATTTTCCTGAAAAGACACGTGTCGACTTCAGACTCTTTCGCGGCAGCGCCGCCATGCAGCAGGGTGGCTATACGCCTGTATTGAAGACCCTAAATCGCTATCGAACAACCCGAAGAACGGTTGCCTTGCCTGACATGCCTGAAAACGACTAAGGCTCATCTGCACAGCAGCGTTTATTGGGAATGACGCCAGATGCGTTTAGACTTCACTTCTGGTTTCTCTGCGAGTCGGCAACATGTCTATCAAATGGATCTGCAAACATCACACCGAGCTGAACATCGAACAGCTCTACGCCGTGCTGAAGCTGCGCGCAGAAGTGTTCGTGGTGGAGCAGCAATGTGTGTATCTGGACGTGGATGGTCAGGACCTCACGGGCGACACCTGCCATTTGATGGCGTGGCAGGAAGACACACTGGTTGCGTACCTGCGCCTGCTCGACCCCATTCAGCAAGGGGGTGATGTCACCATCGGCCGAGTGGTCACGGCACCTTCGATTCGCAGCAGGGGCATCGGTCATGAACTGATGGTTCAGGCCCTGGAGCACGCCGAACGCAAATGGCCCGACCAGCCCATCTACCTGTCTGCGCAGGCGCACCTGCAGGGCTACTACAGCCGTTATGGCTTCAATCCGGTGGGCGAGGTCTATATGGAAGACGACATCCCCCACATCGGCATGCGTCGGGACCTGGAGTGAAGACGCTGCTGCGCGGTAGCCCCCCTCGTTGTACGCACGTCTAGCTGGATCGCTACAAAACGAGTGGGAGCGAGCTTGCTCGCGAAGACCGCATTGCGGACGCCTGATTCCTGGCGGCTGTACCTACAGGTTCGTGAGCAAGCTCACTCCCACACTGTACGTACATCGCTCACGGATACCCCAACACCGCCTTGATGGTGCTCAGGTGATGGGTGATCCAGTCCCGGTCGATGGCACCCCAGTCGATGATCCGGTATCGCCCGGAATGGTTGCGGGCACCTTCCTGTTGTTCGAACTCGCACTGGATGTCCAGGTCCGCCAGCGCAGCGATGGTGTCCTGAGCTGTACGGCGCGGCATGCCGGTCACTTTTTCCAGTTCCGGGACGCTGCTGGCAAGCTGACAGTCGATCAGGTACGCCACGTACAAACGGCGGTAGAAACTGCTTTTGGTCTTGCTGACCTCCATCTTTGTATCCTTCAATGCGGTGTCAGGTGATCGATCCAGAGGCGGACTGCAGGTCGCGGTACGTCAGGTAGATGCGCAGGTCGAATTCCAGTTGGTGGTAGCCGGGAAGCATGTGCTCACACAGCTTGTAAAAGGCTTTGTTGTGATCCGATTCCCGAAAGTGCGCGAGTTCGTGAACCACGATCATCTGCAGAAACTCGGGCGGCGCTTCCTTGAACAGCGACGCCACGCGAATCTCGTTCTTGGCCTTGAGCTTGCCACCCTGCACCCTTGAAATTTTAGTATGCAAGCCCAGCGCACGATGGGTCAGGTCCAGACGATTATCGAATAGGACCTTGTCGATGTTAGGTGCATTGCGCAGGTGGTCCTGCTTGAGGCTCAGGGCGAAGGCATACAACGCCTTGTCACTCTGAATCTGATGCCGCGCCGGATAACGCTGCTGCAGATAGTCCGCCAGGCGCCCCTGCGCGATCAGCTCACGCACCTGGTCCTGTAGGGCCTGCGGATAAGCTTGCAGGTATTTGAGCGGCGCGTGGCTGGGCGAAGTCATGGGCTCGAAGTACAGTCTGAAAAGCGGCCATTCTACAGCAATCAGCCCGCCTCAAGCCCGCAGTTGGACGTGCGCCGGAAAACGCAGTGCCTCCTCGGCCAGCATCGGATGAGCGATGAAAAACCCCTGCACCACCTGACAGCCATTGCTGACCAGCCACTGATACTGCTCGTGGGTTTCGACACCTTCAGCGATGACCAGCATGTCCAGGTTGCGACACAGATCAATGATGCTGCGCGCCAACGCGGCCTCGCGAGGCGACCTCAGGATGTTGGCGACGAAATGCCGGTCCAGCTTCAGCGTGTCCAGTTGCAGGTTGCGCAAATGCGACAGCGAGCACTCGCCGGTGCCGAAATCGTCCAGCGCGACGCGCACGCCGATGTCATGCAGCTCCCCCAGTTGCTTGTGGCTGTGGGAGAGGTTATGCACCAGCGAGCTTTCAGTGATCTCCACTTCCAGCTGACCCGGCTTGAGTTCGAAGCGGTCCATGGCACGCTTGAGCTCCGACACCAGATTGGGCATGCAGAACTGCGTAGGGCTGACGCAGACACTGAGCACCACGTCGGAAGAGAACACACCGCTCCAGGCTTGTCGCTGCTCCGCGCCCTGATCAAAAATCCAGCTGCCCAGTCTGTTGATCAGTCGGGTTTCTTCCAGCAGCGGGATGAACAGAGCGGGCGGCACGTCGCCCACCGCAGGATGCTGCCAGCGCAACAGCGCCTCGAACCCCCGCAGCCTGCCGTCTGCAACATGGATTTGCGGCTGATACACCACCGAAAAATCCTTGCCGTCGATGGCCGTGCGCACACTTTCTTCGAGCATCAGACGCGAGCGCGCCCGACCGTTCATGTTCTGATCGTAAAAGCGGTATTGCTGGCGTCCGGCGCGCTTGGCCTCGTACATGGCGATGTCCGCTGCGCGCAACAGGCCATCCAGGTTGGCACCACACTCGGGGTAGGTAGCAATCCCGACGCTGGCCCCAAGCGTGATGTCCACCCCATCGACATGCCGGCGACCCGACACGCGCTCGATCAGCTTTTCGGCGATCTTGGCGGCCTGCTCGGGGTAGTCCAGGCCATCAATGACCACCGTGAATTCGTCACCGCCAATACGCGCCAGAATATCGTACGGGCGCATGCTGTCTTTCAACTGCTCGGCGACCCAGAGCAGCACCTGGTCACCGGCATCGTGGCCCAGCGCATCGTTGATCTGCTTGAAGCCGTCCAGGTCCATGTACAGCACCACCAGGTACTTACCGCCCTGATCGTTGCGTCCCAGCATGCCCTCGACGGCCTGGTAGAAGCCGCGCCGGTTGAGCAGCCCGGTCAGGGCATCGGTCACCGCCTGCTTTTCCAGTTGCTGATACAGATCACGCACCACCGACATGTCGAGCACGGTGATGACCATGGCCTTCTGGTCGGCAGGCAGCGCCGCACACGACAACGCCACCGGCAACTGCTGATCTTGAGGGGTCAGCAGGACGGCGTCGTGGACGCGGTAGGTATCGGCCCTGCGGTAATGTTTGTAGAAGCCTGACTCCAGCCAGCTTTCGACATGCGGCTTATGAATGTAATCCAGCCACCGCGTGCCGCGCAGCTGTTCCACGGTGGAATTGAGCAGGAAGCAGATGGCAGGGTTGGCGAAGCGGATCACGCCGCCTTCATCCACCACCAGAATGCCTTCGGCCACGTTGGCCAGCACCGACGCATTGAAGGCACGCGCCTCTTCTAGCTCATGGGACAATTTCTGCAGCGCACGGCGGTTACGCTGCTGTTCCAGCAACGTCTGCACCTTGGGCTTGAGAATATTGGGATCGAAGGGCTTGAACAGGTAGTCGGTCGCACCGCTGGCATACCCCTTCTGCACCGCATCCTTGCTTTGCTCGTTGGCAGTCAGAAAGATAATCGGTGTCAGCCGGGTACGCTGGCTCCCGCGCATCAGGCGTGCCACCTCAAAGCCGTCCATGCCGGGCATCTGGACGTCCAGCAACACCAGGTCGACCTCGTGCTCCAGCAGGACGGTCAACGCTTCAACACCTGAACTGGCCGTGATGATGCGCCAGTCGGTCCTCTGCAGGACGGCGCACATCGTTACCAGGTTTTCCGGGTAATCATCTACAACGAGCAGTACCGAAGAGCCATCAACTGGCTGGGTTTGGGCGCATTCCATGCTACTTCTCTATGTGTGGCAAGACGCCTGGAGCTCAGGAAGACCGTCATGCTTATAAAGTGAACTCTAGCCCCGTCTCAGCAAAAGCAGAAGCAAGCCAGCCATTTGCCATCATCAAAGTAGGACCTAACCGACTAACGGTAGTTTCCTACACGCCCTACGGGTCGTGCGCTGCGGGAAAAGTGACAGCACTTTGACGTCATTTCGTCGACAATTTTCCATTAACAAATTGTCCTACAACCCGTATAAAGCCCCGTCAAACCCTCTGACTAGAGGCCTCCCTTGCTGGCAAACAGACATACCGGATGGACACACAATGATTGATCTTGGCACGTGGCAACTCAGCATTCCCGTGGGCTCACCACCCAAGACCATTGAGACCGCACAATTGGTAAAGGGTTACGACGGCAAGTACTTCGAATCCAAATCAAAATCGATTTTTTTCTGGGCACCGGTCACAGGCTCCAAGACCGATAACGCCAAATACGCACGAAGCGAGCTACGCGAGACATGGCCTGACGGCACCCTGCGAAACTGGATGTACCCTGACGCAGACAACTTCCTCAATGCCACTCTGGAAGTCGATCAGGTCCCCTCTTCCGGCAAGATCGTCATCGGCCAGATCCACGCGTATGAAAGCACCGAGCCAATGCTCAAGGTCGAGTATCAATACAAGGACGCCGACAAGGCGGGCGACATCGTGGTCAAGGTGCGCAAGCGCTTCGATGACGACGAGAGCAAGGTGTACAAGATCGCCGAAGGCGTGCCGCTCAACGAGAAATTCAAATACATCATTCACCTCAGCCCCGGCGGCCAACTGAGCGTCAGCGCGCGCAACGTGAACTGGAACACCCAGGTCAGTTCGAGCTGGCGTGACAAGCCGCTGTACTTCAAGGCGGGCGTCTACACTCAGGACCACA
The DNA here is from genome assembly GCF_014358015.1 of Pseudomonas triticifolii. Lineage (GTDB taxonomy): Bacteria > Pseudomonadota > Gammaproteobacteria > Pseudomonadales > Pseudomonadaceae > Aquipseudomonas > Aquipseudomonas triticifolii. The sequence continues at coordinate 15,540 of NZ_JACONV010000025.1, forward strand.
CCGGTTATAGCAGCGAAGGCGGCAAGGCCACGTTCTATAACCTGGACATCGATCACAACAAGACCTGAACGCTACGCACCGCCGAAAACGAAAACGGCCCGCACTCACCAGAGTACGGGCCGTTCTTTATATAGCGCGATGAAGCGTTCGTGATCAGCGGTTGGCCTGGTAGTCCTTCTCGGCCGCCAGGAAGCGCGCCTGCATCGATGCAGAAGCGCCTTTACCGATCAGGCTGAACAGCACGATCGCAATGCTGGCGAAGATGAAGCCAGGAATGATTTCGTACAAGCCACTCGTGCTGAACTGTTTCCAGAGCACCACGGTAACGGCACCGACGATCACACCGGCCAGCGCGCCGTTGCGGGTCATGCCTTTCCACAGCACCGAAATCAGCACCACCGGCCCGAACGCCGCGCCAAAGCCTGCCCACGCGTAGCTGACCAGACCCAGCACACGGTTTTCCGGGTTAGCTGCCAGCAGAATGGAAATGACTGCAATCAGCAGTACCATCGCGCGACCGACCCACACCAGTTCCACCTGCGAAGCGCTTTTGCGCAGGTACGCTTTATAGAAGTCCTCGGTCAGCGCACTGGAGCACACCAGCAACTGGCAGCTCAGCGTACTCATCACCGCCGCCAGAATCGCCGACAGCAGCACGCCTGCAACCCACGGGTTGAACAGCAGCTTGGCCAGTTCGATGAAGACCCGCTCCGGGTTCTCGGTCACAGGCCCTGCCACATCGGGGTGCGCAGAGAAGTAGGCGATACCGAAGAAACCTACCGCCACGGTGCCGCCCAGGCACAGGATCATCCAGGCCATCGAGATGCGGCGGGCCTTGGCAATCGACTTGACCGAATCCGCCGCCATGAAGCGCGCGAGGATGTGCGGCTGACCGAAATAGCCCAGGCCCCAGGCCAGCAAGGAGATGATGCCGATGAAGGTGGTGTTCTTGAACATGTCGAAGCTGGTCGGATCCTTCGCTTCGATGGCCAGGAACGTGGTGTCCACGCCGCCAGTCGCCAGCAACACGATGATCGGCGTCAGGATCAGTGCAAAGATCATCAGCGTGGCCTGCACGGTGTCTGTCCAGCTCACCGCAAGGAAGCCGCCGACAAACGTGTAGGCAATGGTCGCTGCTGCGCCGGCCCACAAGGCAGTTTCGTAGGACATGCCAAAGGTGCTTTCAAACAGACGCGCGCCGGCAACGATGCCTGATGCGCAGTAAATGGTGAAGAACACCAGAATCACGACAGCCGAGATGATGCGCAACAGGCCGCTGTTGTCTTCAAAGCGGCTGCTGAAATAGTCAGGCAGGGTCAGGGCATCACCATTGTGCTCGGTCTGCACACGCAGACGACCGGCCACGAACAGCCAGTTCAGGTAGGCACCGATGATCAGGCCGATGGCGATCCAGCTTTCCGACAGGCCCGACATGTAGATAGCACCCGGCAACCCCATCAGCAGCCAGCCGCTCATGTCCGACGCACCGGCCGACAACGCCGTGACCACGCTGCCCAGACTGCGTCCGCCGAGGATGTAATCCGAAAGGTTGTTGGTGGATCGATAGGCCATGAGGCCGATCAGGACCATTGCCGCGATGTAGATCACAAACGTGATCAAGGTAGGGTTACTGACACTCATGAGTTCTGCCTTGGCATTGTTTTTATTTGGCACCTGATGACCAAAGAGGATGACAACTGAACTCCAGCTCTCCCCCGTCTCTTCACCCGACACCGCGCTGGCGATTCACTTCACAGAAATGAACAGCTAATGACTACGGTTGCACCGTGGGAACGAATCCTATTAAACAAACTGAATTAGGTGCAACCAATTTCATCCAGCAAGTTGCACCTACCACAAAAAACCGGATAGTTACGCTTTGACGCCCTATTTTGGGGCGCAAAGCCGACAGTATTCAAATAAAACTGCACCCCGATGACGCATGCAGAAGGTTTTCCCGGCACGCCAGCAAAAACGTCATGAAATATTATGAAAAAAAGGTTGCACCCGGTTGCACCTCACCGAGAACCGAGGCTAATCTGCAACAAAGCCGATGCCACATCCGTCGTGGCTACAATGAGGACAACATATGGCCACCACCACTTTGGGCGTCAAGCTGGACGACCCGACCCGCGAGCGATTGAAAGCAGCCGCCCACTCCATCGACCGGACCCCGCACTGGTTGATCAAGCAGGCGATCTTCAATTACCTGGAAAAGCTGGAAAGTGGTGCAACCCTGTCTGAACTCAACGGATCGGCGATCAAGGACAGTGATGACCGCGGCGAACTGACAGACGACGCCGGTCTGCAATGTTTCCTGGATTTTGCCGAAAGCATCCAGCCGCAATCGGTTCTGCGCGCAGCCATCACCTCCGCTTATCGTCGCCCCGAGCCTGAAGTCGTGCCGATGCTGCTTGAGCAGGCGCGTCTGCCCGTACCCATGGCCGAAGCCGCCAACAAGCTCGCTGCGTCCATCGCTGAAAAGCTGCGTAATCAGAAGAGTGCCGGCGGGCGTGCCGGTATCGTTCAAGGCCTGCTGCAGGAATTCTCACTGTCGTCGCAGGAAGGCGTCGCCCTGATGTGCCTGGCCGAAGCGCTGCTGCGTATTCCCGACAAGGGCACGCGCGATGCACTGATTCGCGACAAGATCAGCAACGGTAACTGGCAGCCACACTTGGGCAACAGCCCATCGCTGTTCGTCAACGCCGCGACCTGGGGCCTGTTGCTGACCGGCAAGCTGGTTGCTACGCACAACGAATCCGGCCTGACCTCATCGCTGAGCCGCATCATCGGCAAGAGCGGCGAGCCCATGATCCGTAAGGGCGTGGACATGGCCATGCGCCTGATGGGCGAGCAGTTCGTCACCGGTGAAACCATCGGTGAAGCGCTGGCCAACGCCAGTCGCTTCGAAGCCAAGGGCTTCCGTTATTCCTACGACATGCTGGGTGAAGCCGCGCTCACCGAGCACGACGCGCAGAAATACCTGGCGTCCTACGAACAGGCCATCCACTCCATCGGCAAGGCCTCTCACGGTCGCGGCATATATGAAGGGCCGGGCATCTCCATCAAGCTGTCGGCACTGCACCCGCGCTACAGCCGCGCCCAGTATGAGCGCGTGATGGAAGAGCTGTATCCGCGCCTGCTGTCGCTGACGCTGCTGGCCAAGCAATACGATATCGGCCTGAACATCGACGCCGAAGAAGCCGACCGCCTGGAGCTGTCGCTGGACCTGCTTGAGCGCCTGTGCTTCGAGCCACAACTGACCGGCTGGAACGGTATCGGTTTCGTGATTCAGGCCTACCAGAAGCGCTGCCCGTACGTGATCGATTATGTGATCGACCTGGCCCGTCGCAGCCGTCATCGCCTGATGATCCGTCTGGTAAAAGGCGCGTACTGGGACAGCGAGATCAAGCGCGCTCAGGTCGAAGGCCTGGAAGGCTATCCGGTTTACACCCGCAAGGTGTACACCGACGTTTCCTACATCGCCTGCGCTCGCAAACTGCTCGCCGCACCGGAAGTCATCTACCCGCAGTTCGCCACGCACAACGCGCATACCCTCGCAGCCATCTACCAGATCGCCGGGCAAAACTACTACCCCGGCCAGTACGAGTTCCAGTGCCTGCACGGCATGGGCGAACCGTTGTACGAGCAAGTGGTGGGCAAGGTGGCCGATGGCAAGCTGAACCGTCCATGCCGCGTGTACGCACCGGTCGGCACCCATGAAACGCTGCTGGCCTATCTGGTACGTCGCCTGCTGGAGAACGGTGCCAACACCTCGTTCGTCAACCGTATCGCCGACCACACCATTTCCATTCAGGAGCTGGTGGCCGACCCGGTTAACCAGATCGAACGTATGGCCACTCAGGAAGGCGGTTTCGGCCTGCCGCACCCGCGCATTCCGTTGCCACGCGACCTGTACGGCAGCGAACGCGCCAACTCCAGCGGCATCGACATGGCCAACGAACACCGCCTGGCGTCGCTGTCGTCGGCGTTGCTGGCCACCGCGCACAACGACTGGAAAGCCGCACCCATGCTTGGCTGCCCCGCCAGCGAAGGCGTAGCGAATGCTGCGCTGAACCCGTCCGACCTGCGTGACGTCGTCGGCCATGTGCAGGAAGCCACGGTGCAGGACGTCGACAACGCCATTCAATGCGCGCTCAGCGCCGGTCCAATCTGGCAGGCCACACCGCCAGCCGAACGTGCCGCCATTCTGGAGCGTGCCGCAGACTTGATGGAAGGCGAGATCCAGCCACTGATGGGCCTGCTGGTCCGCGAAGCCGGCAAGACCTTTGCCAACGCCATTGCCGAAGTGCGTGAAGCGGTGGACTTCCTGCGTTATTACGCAGTCCAGGCGCGCAACGATTTCTCCAACGATGCGCACCGTCCGCTGGGTCCTGTGGTCTGCATCAGCCCATGGAACTTCCCGCTGGCGATCTTCAGTGGCCAGGTGGCCGCTGCACTCGCCGCCGGCAACCCGGTGCTGGCCAAGCCTGCCGAGCAGACGCCGCTGATCGCCGCCCAGGCCGTACGCCTGCTGCTGGAAGCCGGTATCCCCGAAGGCGTGGTGCAATTGCTGCCAGGTCGCGGTGAAACCGTGGGCGCAGGGTTGGTCGGTGATGAGCGCGTCAAAGGCGTGATGTTCACCGGTTCCACCGAAGTCGCTCGCCTGCTGCAACGCAACGTGGCCGGTCGTCTGGACTCGCAGGGCCGTCCGGTTCCGCTGATCGCCGAAACCGGTGGCCAGAACGCCATGATCGTCGACTCCTCGGCACTGACCGAACAAGTGGTGATCGACGTCGTTTCCTCGGCCTTCGACAGCGCCGGTCAACGCTGCTCGGCACTGCGCGTGCTGTGCCTGCAGGAAGACTCTGCTGACCGTGTCATTGAAATGCTCAAGGGTGCCATGGCGGAAAACCGTCTGGGCAACCCGGAGCGCTTGTCTGTGGACATCGGCCCGGTGATCGACGCCGAAGCCAAGTCAGGCATTGAAAAACACATTCAGGCCATGCGCGACAAAGGCCGCAGCGTGTATCAGGTCGCCATCGCCGACAGCGCCGAACTCAAGCGCGGCACCTACGTGATGCCGACCCTGATCGAGCTGGAAAGCTTCGATGAACTGCAACGCGAAATCTTCGGCCCCGTGCTGCACGTAGTGCGTTACAAGCGCAAGGAACTGGACCAGTTGATCGCGCAGATCAACGCCTCCGGTTACGGCCTGACCCTGGGCGTGCACACGCGCATCGACGAGACCATCGCCAAGGTGATCGACAACGTCAATGCCGGTAACGTCTACGTCAACCGCAACATCGTCGGTGCTGTGGTGGGTGTTCAGCCGTTTGGTGGTGAAGGCCTGTCAGGCACGGGACCGAAAGCCGGTGGGCCGCTGTACCTGTATCGCCTGCTGTCGACGCGTCCACAGGACGCCATCGAGAAGTCGTTCGTGCGTGGCGATGCACTGTCCGCCCCGGATCTGCGTCTGCGCGAAGCCATGAGCAAGCCGTTGCAAGCGTTGAAAACCTGGGCCACCAGCCATCAGAACGCTGAGCTGACTGCGTTGTGCAGCCAATACGCCGAGCAATCGCAGAGCGGCATCACGCGTCAACTGGCGGGCCCGACCGGCGAGCGCAACAGCTACGCAATCCTGCCGCGCGAGCACGTGCTGTGTCTGGCCGATGACGAAACCGATCTGTTGACGCAACTGGCCGCTGTGCTGGCGGTCGGCAGCTCGGCCGTCTGGCCGGACACCGAGATCAGCAAACCGCTGCGCGCTCGCCTGCCGAAAGAGGTTCAGGCGCGCATCAAGCAGGTTGCCGACTGGACCAAGGACGAAGTGATCATCGACGCGGTCCTGCACCACGGTGATTCGGACCAACTGCGCGCCATCTGCCAGCAGATCGCCCAACGCAGCGGCGCCATTGTCGGCGTCAACGGCCTGTCCCACGGCGAGACCAACATCCCGCTGGAACGTCTGGTGATCGAGCGCGCACTGAGCGTCAACACTGCAGCGGCGGGCGGTAATGCGAGTTTGATGACCATCGGCTAACCCTGTCCCTAGCCGTATTCCCACACAGGACCGTGGGAGATACCGCAGCCTCGTAGGGGCTGCGGTCTCTCCAAGCAAACACGGAATTGTGGGAGGCGGCTTGCTGGTTGCAGCAAGACGATACCCGTCACTCACTGCGCTTCATCACCCGCATCAATCTTGCTACCGCCCCCCCATTGAGCCGCCTAGACTGGAACGATCCCCAGTCAAGGTGCGTTGCCATGTCCGAGTCGCTGCTCAGTTCCCGTAATCTGGCTTTCGAGCTGTATGAAGTGCTGGATGCCGAAGCCCTGACCCATCGTGAGCGCTTTGCCGAGCACACGCGTGAAACGTTCGATGCGGCGATTGGCACGGCGCGCACCATCGCCGAAAAGTACTTTGCGCCGCACAACCGCAAGGCCGACGAGAACGAACCGCGTTACGAAAACGGCGCGGCGGTGCTGATCCCGGAGGTGAAGCCTGCGGTGGATGCGTTTCTGGAAGCCGGTTTCCTCAACGCCGCGCGGGACTTCGAGGCAGGCGGCATGCAGCTGCCGACGCTGCTGTCGCAAGCCTGCTTTGCCCACTTTCAGGCCGCCAACGCCAGCACCACCGCGTACCCGTTTCTGACCATGGGCGCGGCGAACCTGATCGAAAGTTTCGGCGATGACGAACAGAAGCAGCGCTTTCTGCAACCGATGATCGAAGGCCGTTTCTTCGGCACCATGGCGCTGACCGAACCCCATGCTGGTTCATCGCTGTCCGATATTCGCACCCGCGCCGAACCGGCTGCGGATGGCACTTACCGGCTGCGCGGCAACAAGATTTTCATTTCCGGCGGTGATCACGGGTTGTCGGAAAACATCGTACACATGGTGCTGGCCAAGCTGCCCGATGCGCCGGGCGGCGTCAAAGGCATCTCGCTGTTCATCGTGCCCAAGTTTCTGGTCAACGACGACGGCAGTGTTGGCGAGCGTAACGACGTGGTACTGGCCGGGCTGTTTCACAAGATGGGCTGGAAAGGCACGACCTCGACCGCACTCAACTTCGGCGACAATGGCGAATGCGTGGCCTATCTGGTCGGCAAGCCGCATCACGGCCTGAGCTATATGTTCCAGATGATGAACGAAGCGCGCATCGGCGTCGGCATGGGCGCGGTCATGCTCGGTTATGCCGGTTATCTGTACTCCCTCGATTATGCGCGTGAGCGGCCGCAAGGTCGGCTGCCGGACAACAAGAGCCCGGACAGCGCTCCCGTGCCGATCATCCAGCACACCGATGTGCGACGCATGCTGTTGACCCAGAAGGCTTACGTGGAAGGTGCCTTCGACCTGGGCCTTTACGCTGCCCGCCTGTTCGATGACGCGCAGACCGGAGAGACCGGGCAAGTGCGTCAGCAGGCCCACGAACTGCTGGACCTGCTGACGCCCATCGTCAAATCCTGGCCGTCGGAATTCTGCCTCAAGGCCAACGAGCTGGCGATCCAGATTCTTGGCGGCCACGGTTATACCCGCGACTACCCGGTCGAGCAGTATTACCGGGACAACCGCCTGAACCCGATTCACGAAGGCACCCACGGCATTCAGTCGCTGGACCTGCTGGGTCGCAAGCTGGCGCAAAACGGCGGAGCGGGTCTGAAGCAACTGGTCAGGCTGATTGCCGATACCGCACAACGCGCCAGCGCCCACAGCCAGCTCGATCACCTGCGTCAGCCGCTGGAGCAATTGGTAACGGCCTTGCAGGGCGTGACCGTCGGCCTGCTGACCGATCTGGCACAGGGCAAGGTCAACGTCGCACTGGCCAACTCAGCGCTTTACCTCAAGGCATTCGGGCACACTGTGATCGGCTGGCGCTGGCTGGAACAAGCGATTCGCGCCGAAGAAGGGCTCAGCAAGGGCAACACGACAGACGCCGACTTCTACAAGGGCAAGCTGCAGGCGGCGCGGTACTTCCTGACCTGGGAAGTACCGGCCTGTCATCACGAACTGGCGATCCTGCAGGCCCGCGATGACGTGTGCCTTTCCATGCACAACGACTGGTTCTGACTCACGGTTCAAGAACGAGGAGGAAATAACCCGTCCACCAGTGCCTTGGCGTCGTCACCCAGTCTGGCTGCATATTGCTCGCGACTGAAGGCCTCCCCGGTGCGCAGGTCATAGGCAGGCCCCGACACCTGTTCCACCGGCACCTGACGCAGTTGCACATTAATGAAGCGGTAATTGCTGCCGGCCAGCTCTTCGATGCGTCGAATCTCGAAGTAGTTGCCCGGCAGGAACACCGATTCGACTTCATTGGGGCTGTTGGAAAACGGGCTGATGGGCGTTGCCGTCAGGTATTCCTTGGCGGGCAGCTCGAACACCACTGACGTGTCATCGAATGTAATCTCGCCCTTGAACCCCGTAGACGACACGCCTCCCTGACTGCTGGCAAAGACGCGGGCGATGTAGGGATTTTCACTGAACGAGGTGACGTCGGTATTCACCAGCACATCGCCGACCTTGAGCCTGCCCTCCCGGAACACCTTGCCTGACGTGCCCCGTTCGCCGCTGCCTCCACGGTACAGGGCCACATCGTTGTTGTGCGCAACGTCGCCAAGGTCTTCGATCAGTTGCTCCACCGCCTCGATCTGATTGGCCTCCGTGCGCTCGCCTGTGCGCAAAAACACGTTGTAGGCATCATCGTCCTCGGTATATCGGGTTATCGCTCCGCCGAAGTACGCGTTATCCATGGTTTTGAACACCCGATGCTTTTCGTTCCAGGCATCGATGACCACCTCTTCACCTTCGGAGTCCGAGATCACTTCCTCGTCTTCATCCAGTTCGTAAATGCCGAGCACCGACTCCTGACGCTGGTTACCCAACGCTGACAGACGCTGTTCTTCGGCCAGGTTGAACTGCATGTGGGTGTCCCAGAACGACGATGAGGCAGGGACAAGATCTTGGGCAGATGAAGCACCCGAGGCGTCTTCCATCAGCGGTTTGCCGCCCTGTAATCCGGGCTTGCGGATCAACTCCCACTGATCAAGTTCATTCAGCCTTACCGGACGTGCACCATTGAAAGCGAAGGGGTTCTCGGGGTCGACGATCGCCCAGGTCTTCAGGCTCTCCAGATACCTCACCCGGTAAGGCAGCTCACCCAGCGTGATCCAGGTCTGGCCATTGCCCAGAACATGAACACCTCGGGCATGGCCTTGCACCACAGCGGGTATGTCCTCCAGCACTTCATTACCTTCAAGGCCCGCCAGTGCAGCGGCTTCATCGTCTACTGCCGGGGCGACCTGAGCATCACGGCCGATGTCGGCCAGCAGGGGCAGGTTCAGAAACAGATAAACCGCATTCATGACAGCGCCCCGAACCCCGGCCTTGCGCAATTGCGCAGTCCGCCCGTTGACGGCCTGATCAATGTTCAGGCCCACGCTTGCAATGCCCGCCCCGATGAGGCTCAACGCGACAGGCCAGGCCAGCGCGGCCGCACCGCCAGCAACCCGGATGAATGCGCCCAGGTAGCCGATCCACAGTTGTTTGCGAAGGCTGGCACTGCTGGTCAATTGCTCATGAACGTCCTCGTTCATTTCCTGGCGAGCGACATCGCGCAGATGCTCGAACACAGGCTGAGCGCTGGTGAGCGTCGAATGCCCCAGCAGGGTCTGTTCAGTGGACCAGGGCCGAGTACCTAGCGTCGAAAGGGTTGTGCTCAACGCCTGCTGCTGCGGCTTGCGCACAAAGTGCGACACCAGCGCATCTCTGGTCGTGGCGTCGGCCAGCTGAGTCTGCAACCACTGATACAGCTCCTGCTCGTCGTCAAAACACTGGAACGCGGGTTCAGCAGCGGGCGAGTAAAGTATCTGCCGTCCATTGGCGTCGCTGATTCGCAGCATGTCCCTGGAAACATGGCCTGCACATTCGAGTACCTGCATGGCAATGCCCCCCGCGAAAGGCGGGTTCTGCTGCAACATCGCCCACGTGACCTGCGGATCGTTCAGGCCGGTAAGCGCAGTGAGTACGGTGTCAAAGTCATCTACCCGCAACTGCTTTCTGCTCAGGGCCAGCCCCGCCGAAGACAGCAGGTTCAGCTTCGCCAACGTGCAGAAGTCCTGATCATGAACGCGCCAGAACGTGTCGACTTTCTGCCTGCAGTCAGCCGCGAAATCCAGTTTCCAGAAGTCCTGCAGCACATCGCTGGGCAACATCGGCACTTCGTTGCGTTCGTTATAGAAACGCTCGCCGGGACCTGCGAGGTAGAAGCCGCTGTCGGTATTGAGCTGGTCGACTGACACGTTGTCGCTGGCGTTGAAACGATGCATCACCAGTTCAATGAGGGTCATCGATTCGGAAGGCGGCCCGACATGCTCCCATCCGGTGAACGTCAGACCGCTGCTGTCTGCACGTTCGAAGCGGTGCCAGTAAACGTCGCCCGGGTCGAGTGATTTGCCCGTATGTTTGAGAAGAATCCCGCGGGCGGCCTGAAAGGCCAACACGTAAAGATCCGGGTAGGCATTCATCAGCGTCGCCGCGCGGGCCTGAAGCTGTTTGTCCGCCCACGTGTCAGTGGCTGGCGCAGGCAGCGCCTGATGAGTTGTTTCGTGCATGACTTCCTGTCCTTGCAATGGATGAAAGCCATGCACATTAAGCAGTCGGCAGGCACAGACTGCGGTAACTATCTAAGTCGCCCACTCATGCCTGAGGTGACGCCGCCTCAGGAAAGAACACGTCCACCAGCGGTTTGCCCGCCGCACCTAACCGGGCGGCGTATCGTTCACGGCTGAACGGCTCACCGGTGCGCATCTCCAGAAGCCTGCGACCTGCAACCGGGGCGAATATTTCCTTGATCCGCACCCTCATGAACCGATAGAAGCCACCCTGAACCTCGTCGAGTTGCTCGATCTGGAAGTAGCGGCCCGGCAAAAAGATGGACTCGGCTTCTCCGGGGCTCGAGGAAAAGGGTGCGATGGGTGTGGCGCCCAAGTAGTGTCTGGCAGGCAACTCGAAGACCACCGAGCTGTCATCAAAGGAGACCGGAGCCGAGACTGAAACAGCATTGTCGCCCGCCTGGCTGCTGGCAAAGGTTCTGGCTTGATAGGGGTTTTCGCTGAACGAGGTGATGTCGGTATTGGTCAACACGTCCCCTACCTCGACATGGCCACTGCGAAAGAACTGCCCAGAGGTGCTTCGCTCGCCACTTCCACCGCGATACAGGGTGACGTCGTTATTGAAGCCCAGGGTCCTCACGTCTTCGACAAAACGCTTGATGTCCTCGACCTGCTCGGCAACGCTCGCCATTCCCGGCGGCTGGCCGTCCTCAAAGACCGTTCCGGTGCGCAGGTACTGGTTATAGAGGCCACCATTGTCGGTGTAACGCCGGATGCTCTGGCCGTAAAACATGGCCTCGTGGGTCTTGAACACACGGTGTTTTGCGCCCCAAAGGTCGATGTGCACGTCTTCGCCTTCGGAATCGGAGACCACCTCCTCTCCCGGCTCCATCCGGAAAATATCCATGACGGCCTCCTGCCGGGCAATAGCGGCCTCGGCCAGGTGCTTTTCGTCATACACGTTGATCAACATGTAGTGGTCCCAGAACGTCGACGTGGTCGTTGCGTAGCGCGGCGAGGACGACGGCTCGATCACGTCCGGCAGCACCTCCTGAGGCGCGCCGCCTGACAGGCCAGGCGATGTGATCGGCTGCCACTCGCCTTGCGCATCCAGCACAACAACCGGGCCGGAAAAGAAGGCAAACGGATTGTGCGGATCAATCACCTGCCAGCCTTGCAGCGATTCGCTGTAGCGCACGCGATAGAACAACCCGCTGCGTTGTATCCATGTCTCGCCATTGGCGAGTTGATAAATGCCTCGCAGCCGACCGTCGGCCGTGATGGGCGTGACGCCTTCAAGCGCCAGCTGATTACCGTTGAGATTGGCCAGGGTATCCGTGGTCGAAGTGGCGGGTGCCGACTCTGCAATGCCGGTGATAGCGCGACTCGACTGCGCCAGCAGCGGCAGATTGAACGCCAGGTAAATGGCATTGCAAATCGCGCCCAACACCCCGGCCTTGCGCTGCGTCGGGGTCTTGCCGCGCAACGCCTGATCGATATTCAGCCCCAGGTTGAACGCGCTCGCCTCCACCACAGCCAGCGCCACCGGCCAGCCCAACAGTGCGAGATTGCCTGCTACATGCACAAAGGCATCCAGGTACCCCATGGCTATTCGCTTGCGCACTTCGGTGTTGCTGGTCAGCAGCGCATGGGCATCCGCCCTCATCTCTTCGCGGGCGGCATCACGCAGGTAGTCGAACGGATCGCCGGGAATGGCCTCCTTGATCTGGTTGACCAGGCTGCGCCCCGTTTGAGCATCATGGCTCAGCAGGTGGGCGACGCACGCATCGAACGTGACGTCAGGCGTCTGCCGATCGGCGGCCGGGCGAACGAAGTGCCCGCGCATTTCACTGTGGGTCTGGGCATTGGCGAAACGCGCTTTGAGCCAGTCGATCAGCGCCTGCTGATCTTCAAAGCGGTGAAACGGGCTGACGTCGCCGGGCATATAAAGCATCTGCACACCCTGCTCGCCGACGATGCGCAGAATATCCCGGGCCTTGAAGCCCCCGATGTCCAGCCAGTGCACGCTTGCCTTCGCGCCGGATCGTATGCCTGCCCCCAGAGACGCCAGAGTGGGCGTGTCGCTGTGCTCATCCAGCACCAGGCTCACCAGCACCTCGAAATCGGTCGCCGATATCCGCCCGTTCTGCTTGCATCGCCCCGCTGCGGCCAGGTACCGGGCCTTGGCCAGCACACCGAACGTGTGTTCATTCAGACGCCAGAATTCATCCAGCGTCCGTTGATAAGCGACGCTGAAATCCAGCGCCCAGAAATCATTCAGTACGTCCTGCGCGAGCACGCGCACTTCATTGGTTTCGTTGAACCTGCCGTGGTCGGCTTTTACGGTGTAGAAGCCACCATAGGATGACAGCTCGTCACTGGCCACGTGATCCTGAGGGCTGAAGCGGCGAATCAACAATTCGACGATCGTCATCGACTCGACCGGCGTGCCGACATGCTCCCACCCGGTAAAGGTGTGCGGGCTGCTGACCGCGCCGCTGAACCGGTGCCAGTAGACGGCTTCGGGGTCGAGCCACTTGCCGGTGCGTTTGAACAGTACGCCCCGCGCAGCACGCCACGCCATGTCGTAGAGGTCGGGATAGGCCACAACATAGTCGTGGGCTTTCTTGCGCAGTTGTTCTTGATCGGTTAGGAGTGGCTGTGTCGTTTGAGAAGTCATGGCTTCCTGTTCCTTTGGAATGGGAGCCGTACGCAATCAAAGTCGACAGAGGCACGGGTCTTACATAGTTACGACACCCACAGGCTGCGGCCAAAAGGCCGTGTATTAATCGGCAAAACTTTGACAGCCAGCCAATTCAACAGGTTAGAATCCCTTGGCACGCGGACTGCATGGTCAGTTCTCGCACCCGCCGTTTTCGATTCGTTTTCTATGGAGTACCGCCCTTGGATGCCACGACCATCAACAGCCTGTTCCTGATTGGCGCGTTGCTGGTAGCGGCGAGCATTCTGGTCAGTTCTCTTTCTTCACGCCTGGGCATCCCGATTCTGGTCATCATCCTTGCGGTGGGCATGGTCGCGGGCGTGGATGGCGGCGGCATCATTTTCGACAACTACGCCACCGCCTATCTGGTGGGCAACCTGGCACTGGCGGTCATTCTGCTCGATGGCGGCCTGCGAACGCGGGTTGCGAGTTTCCGGGTGGCGCTCTGGCCCGCCCTGTCGCTGGCAACCGTCGGGGTGCTGATCACCACGGGGCTGACGGGCATGGTCGCCGCATGGCTGTTCAACCTGAACATGATTCAGGGCCTGCTGATCGGTGCCATCGTCGGATCGACCGACGCGGCGGCCGTGTTCTCGCTGCTCGGCGGCAAGGGACTTAACGAACGGGTCACGGCCAGTCTGGAAATCGAATCCGGCAGCAACGACCCGATGGCGGTGTTTCTGACCGTGACCCTGATCGGCATGCTCGCCAGCGGCCAGACCGGCCTGCACTGGGGGCTGCTGGGGCACCTGATTCAGGAATTCGGCATCGGCGCAATCATCGGTCTGGGCGGCGGCTGGATCATGTTGCAACTGGTCAACCGCATCAATCTGGCCGCTGGCCTGTACCCGATCCTGGTCATCGCCGGTGGTCTGGCGATCTTTGCCCTGACCAACGCCATCCACGGCAGTGGCTTTCTGGCGGTCTACCTGTGCGGTCTGGTACTGGGTAACCGGCCGATCCGCAGCCGCCATGGCATTCTGCACATGCTTGACGGCATGGCCTGGCTGGCACAGATCGGCATGTTTCTGGTGCTGGGCTTGCTGGTCACACCACACGACCTGCTGCCGATTGCCATCCCGGCGCTGGGTCTGGCGCTGTGGATGATTCTGGTGGCGCGGCCATTGTCGGTCATGGTCGGCCTGCTGCCGTTCAAGGCGTTTCATGGTCGCGAAAAGGCCTTCATCGCCTGGGTCGGCCTGCGCGGCGCGGTACCGATCATTCTTGCCGTGTTCCCGCTGATGGCCGGGCTGCCCAACGCGCAGCTGTACTTCAACCTCGCGTTCTTCATCGTGCTGGTCTCGCTGCTCCTGCAAGGCACCAGCCTGCCGTGGATGGCAAAACTGTTGAAAGTCACGGTTCCGCCCGATCCTGCGCCGATTTCCCGCGCGGCCCTTGAAGTCCATGTCACCAGCGAATGGGAGCTGTTCGTTTATCGTCTGGGCGCAGAAAAGTGGTGCATCGGCGCGGCGCTGCGTGAACTGAAAATGCCTGAAGGCACGCGCATCGCGGCGCTGTTTCGCGGCCAGCAGTTGCTTCACCCCTCCGGCAGTACCACGCTGGAAGTGGGCGACCTGCTCTGCGTGATCGGCCACGAACACGACCTGCCTGCACTGGGCAAACTGTTCAGTCAGGCTCCGCAACGGGGTCTGGACCTGCGCTTCTTCGGCGACTTCGTGCTCGAAGGTGACGCGCAACTGGGCGCGGTGGCCGCGCTTTATGGCCTGAAACTCGATGGCATCGACCCTGGCATGCCGCTCAGTCAGTTCATCGTGCAGAAGAACCGTGGCGAGCCGGTGATCGGTGACCAGATCGAATGGAATGGAACTATTTGGACCGTTGCCGTCATGGACGGGAACAAGATCCAGAAAGTGGGCGTCAAATTCCCCGAAGGAAGCCGCCCGGGTCCCGGATTGTTCCTTTAAACTGCCCACCCACACGTACCATCATGCGACCGGTGTCTATGTTTTTCCTGCGCTCCCTTTGTGCTGCCACACTGTTTACGCTTTGTCTTTCCACCTTCCCTGCGTTGGCTGCAGACCCGCCTACCAGCGAAGCCGTACAACAAAGTCTGGACAAGATCGCCGACCGCAAGCTGCCGGATGCTGACCAGAAAGCGCTGCAGCAGGTACTTGAACAGACTCTGGGGTTTCTGGCCAGCAAGCAGGACAGCGAACAGAAGCTGACCGCGCTCAAGCAGCAACTCAACCAGGCACCCAAGCAGACCACCGACAACCAGCGTGAGCTGAGCCGGCTCAAGGAAAGCAAGGTGGTTGCGGTGGCACAACGCTACGGCGGCCTCGACGTGCCGCAACTGGAGCAGGTGCTCAGCCAGCGCAGCACTCAGCAAAGCGATCTGCAGAAAGAACTCAACGACGCCAACAGCCTGAGCATCACGGCCCAGACTCGCCCGGAGCGTGCGCAGGCAGAAATCAGCGCCAACCAGAACCGCATCCAGCAGATCAACGCCATCCTCAAACTGGGCAAGGACAACGGCAAGACCCTCAGCGCCGATCAGCGCAACCTGCTGAATGCCGAGTTGGCGTCGATCAATGCGCTGAACCTGTTGCGCCGTCAGGAACTGGCTGGCAACAGCCAGCTTCAGGACCTGGGTAACAGCCAGCACGATCTGCTGACCGAGAAAGTCGCGCGCCAGGAGCAGGAAATTCAGGACCTGCAAACCCTGATCAACGACAAGCGCCGCGCCCAGTCGCAGAAAACCGTCGCCGACCTGTCCCTTGAAGCCCAAAAATCCGGCGGCAGCAGCCTGCTGGCCACCGAAAGCGCAGCCAACCTGCAACTGTCCGACTACCTGCTGCGCGGCACCGATCGCCTCAACGAACTGACGCAGCAGAACCTCAAGACCAAGCAGCAACTGGACAACCTGACCCAGACTGACCAGGCCCTGAGCGAGCAGATCAACGTTCTCAGCGGCAGCCTGCTGCTGTCCAAGATTCTCTACAAACAGAAGCAGTCGTTGCCGCATCTGGAACTGGACAAAGGACTGGCCGACGAAATCGCCAACATCCGTTTGTACCAGTTCGAAATCAACCAGCAACGCGAGCAGATGAGTACGCCGAACGCCTATGTCGAGAAACTGCTCGCCACTCAGGCTCCGGAAAACGTCACCCCGCAGTTGCGCAGAACCCTGCTGGACCTGGCCATTACCCGCAGTGACCTGCTGGAACGCCTGAACCGCGAGCTCAGTGCGTTGCTCAACGAATCCATCACCCTGCAACTGAACCAGAAGCAACTGACCAGCACCGCGATCAGCCTGCGCTCCACGCTGGACGAGCAGATGTTCTGGATTCCCAGCAACAAGCCGCTGGACATCGAGTGGTTCCAGAACATCTGGCCGCGCCTTGAAAAACAGGTCGCCACCCTGCCCTGGACGTCAAGCCTTAGCGAGCTGTCGGATGGACTGACGCAGCGCCCTCTGCTGTTCCTGCCGCTGCTGTTGCTGATAGGTGTACTGACCTGGCGGCGCAAGGCGCTGTATCAGCGTCTGAACCGCCTGCATGCAGACATTGGCCACTTCAAGCGTGACAGCCAGTGGAAAACCCCGCTGGCCCTGCTGATCAACGTGCTGCTGGCCATGCCTGTCGCCTTGGGCCTGGCCCTGTGCGGCTATGCACTGCAGATCGATGCCCGCGGGCAGAACGCCAACCTCGGCGAGGCGCTGTTGCAGATCGCTCTGGCCTGGCTGGTGTTCTACACCGCCTACCGCGTGCTCGCGCCGTCGGGTGTTGCGCAGCTGCATTTCCGCTGGGAGACGGCGCAGGTCGAGTTCCTGCGCGGCTGGATTCGTCGCCTCGGGCTGGTCGTTCTGGCGTTGGTTGCGGTCGTAGCGGTGGCTGAACACCAGCCTGCCGCGCTGGCCGACGACGTGCTGGGGATTGGCGTGGTGCTGACCTGCTACGCACTGATGGCCTGGCTGCTGGGTCGCCTGCTGGTCTCAAGCCCGACCCACCACAATGCTTCGCTGTTTCGCAAAGCCGTGGGCATGGCCTTCACCGCGCTGCCCGTGGCGTTGTTCGTGGCAGTGTGCTTCGGCTATTACTACACCGCGCTCAAGCTCAGCGACCGACTGATCGACACGCTTTACCTGCTCATGCTCTGGCTGGTGGTGGAAGCGACGTTCGTGCGCGGCCTGGGTGTGGCGGCACGCCGTCTGGCCTACCAGCGCGCCTTGGCCAAACGTCAGGCTGCTCGCGAAAACGGCGACAGCGACGCACCGGTCGAAGAGCCGAAACTGGACATCGAACAGGTCAACCAGCAGTCGCTGCGTCTGATTCGTCTGGCCTTGCTGGGCGGATTCATCGGCGCGTTGTATCTGGTCTGGGCCGACCTGATCACGGTCTTTGCCTACCTCGACAACATTACCCTTTACGAGTACACCAGCGGCACCGGCGCCAACATGAGCATGGTGCCGATCAGCCTCGGCGACTTCATCGGCGCGGTGGTGATCATCGCCATCACCTTCGTGCTGGCAGGCAACCTGCCCGGCCTTCTGGAAGTGCTGGTGCTGTCACGCCTGAATCTGGCGCAAGGCAGTGCCTACGCGACGACGACATTGCTGTCCTATGCAATTGCCGGCATCGGTTTCGTCACCACGCTCTCGACACTCGGCGTGAGCTGGGACAAATTGCAGTGGCTGGTAGCCGCGCTGTCGGTCGGTCTCGGCTTCGGTATGCAAGAGATCTTCGCCAACTTCATCTCCGGCATCATGATCCTGTTCGAACGTCCGGTGCGGATCGGCGACACCATCACCATTGGCAACCTGTCGGGTACGGTCAGCAAGATACGCATTCGTGCCACGACCATCACCGACTTCGACCGCAAGGACATCATCGTCCCGAACAAGACGTTCATCACCGGCCAGCTCATCAACTGGTCGCTGACCGACACCATCACCCGCGTGACCCTCAAACTCGGCGTGGACTACGGCTCGGACCTGGAACTGGTGCGCGAGTTGCTGTTGCAGGCGGCGCGCGAGAACCCACGGGTGCTGAAAGAGCCTGAGCCGATCGTCTACTTCCTGAACTTCGGCGAAAGTACGCTGGACCACGAACTGCGCATGCATGTACGTGATCTGGGCGACCGCAACCCGGTACTGGACGAAATCAACCGGTTCATCAACCGCGAGTTCAAGAAGCAGAAGATCAACATTTCCTTCCGCCAGATGGAGATCTACCTGAAGAACACTCAGGGCAAGGAATACAAGATGGTGCCCGTGGAGCCGGAGGAAAAACCCGGTCTGCCGACCGAGAAGACCACGCCGCCGGTCAACACCAAAGTAGCACCAGCGACCAAGGACGCGCCCGAGCCACCTGAACTCAGGCTCGACTGATCGGGTCAACCCCAGCAGAATGCCCTCACACTCTGCTGGAGATGGCCTGTGAAAGCCCTCGACGAACTCGTCTTCGACAACCGCTTCGCCCGCTTGGGCGACGCGTTCTCCACCTCGGTCCTGCCCGAACCCATCGCAGAGCCTCGCCTCGTGGTCGCCAGCACCTCGGCGCTGGCCTTGCTCGACCTCGACCCGAGCCAGGCCGAACTGCCACTTTTTGCAGACATCTTTTCTGGACACAAACTCTGGCAGGAAGCCGAGCCGCGGGCGATGGTGTACTCCGGTCATCAGTTCGGCTCATACAATCCGCGTCTGGGCGATGGCCGTGGCCTGTTGCTGGGCGAGGTTTACAACGACGCAGGCGAGCATTGGGACCTGCACCTCAAGGGTGCCGGGCAAACGCCATATTCGCGCATGGGTGACGGCCGTGCCGTGCTGCGCTCTTCGATCCGCGAGTTTCTGGCCTCCGAAGCGCTACACGCGCTGAACATCCCGAGCAGCCGCGCGGCCTGTGTGATCGGTTCGAGCACCCCAGTGTGGCGCGAAACCGAGGAACGTGCCGCCATGGTGCTGCGTCTTGCCCACAGCCATATACGCTTTGGCAGCCTCGAATACTTCTACTACACCAAGCAGCCTGAGCAGTTGAAGCAGCTGGCCGAACACGTGCTGACGATGCACTACCCGCAGTGCCAGGAACAGCCTGAGCCGTATCTGGCGATGTTCCGGGAAATCGTCGAGCGCAATGCCGAGTTGATCGCGAAGTGGCAAGCCTACGGCTTTTGCCATGGCGTGATGAACACCGACAACATGTCGATTCTGGGCATCACCTTCGACTTTGGCCCGTTCGCGTTTCTGGACGATTTCGACCAGCACTTCGTCTGCAACCATTCCGATCATGAAGGCCGTTACTCTTTCAGCAATCAAGTGCCCATCGCGCAGTGGAACCTCAGCGCGCTGGCCCAGGCCCTGACGCCGTTCATCAGCGTAGATGCGTTACGCGAGACCATCGGGTTGTTCCTGCCGCTTTATCAGGCACATTACCGGGACCTGATGCGCCGTCGCCTCGGCCTGGCTCAGGCAGGCGAGCAGGACGACGAGCAGGACGACGTGCTGATCAGCCGCCTGCTGCAATTGATGCAGAACAGTGGCGTCGATTACACGTTGTTTTTCCGCCGTCTGGGCGATGCCCCGGCCGCCGACGCATTGCAGGCCCTGCGTGACGACTTTGTCGACATAAAAGGCTTCGATAGCTGGGGCGAGACCTACCTGGCGCGCATCGCCCAGGAAGACCCTAGCCCGGAAGATGAGCGCAAAACACGCATGCACGCGGTCAACCCGCTCTACATCCTGCGCAATTACCTGGCGCAAAACGCGATTCAGGCGGCCGAACAGGGCGACTACGAAGAAGTCCGCCGCCTGCACGACGTGCTCTGCACGCCTTTCACCGAACAACCCGGCATGGACCGCTACGCCCAGCGCCCACCGGACTGGGGCAAGCATCTGGAGATCAGCTGTTCGTCGTGACGTGAGCCATGCGCTCGGCTCACTGAGTCCGCAATCCATGCCAAGTGACGCGGAACGTCACGGGAGGCATGCCCACGCGGGGCACGATCAATATCGGGTAATGATCATTCAGACACTCTGCGCTCATCGTTATACACACATCATCCTGCTCTCCAGTAGGGCAGCAGCGCTGCCCTGCTTCTTTTGACGCGGTAGTGCGGACACCACCGATTGCGACTGGGTGAAGGCTGAGTCCTGGCGCTGATTCGGGGGGCAATCGGCAGGGATGCCGATTGAGCCGCACTGGGCCATGGATGGCCCATTTGCGGCGACCCCCGAATCAGTGGCAGGACGAAGGAACCCCGGCGAAGCCGGGGCCGCAACCGGAGCGAAGGAGTTTGCTTACTTTGCTCCGTCAAAGTGAGTCGCCGAGGGGCGAAAAGGTGACGTGAGCCATGCGCTCGGCTCACTGAGTCCGCAATCCGCGTCTGCTTTCAGCCCCGCAGGGATGGATCGGCCAGCCCCGCATCCACCAGCCATTGTTCCAGCCCTTGCAGATCAGGAATACGGGTCACGGTGTCGCCGACCTGTACGGCGGCCAGTTCCAGTTCGGTCAAGGGCACGTCGACGTAGCTCAGTTGGCTGTCGACCTTGCAGGAGCGCGGGATGCCTTGGGTCAGCAGTGCAATGAACCTGACGTCATGGCGTCCGCCCAGCGCATTGAGCACAACGATACGCGCTCGCCCGCCTACGCGCGTACGGCCACCGCAGGCCGCTTCGAAGCTGAGCAGCGGCAAGGTCCGTTCGCGCCAGCTGATCGGACCCAGGTACCACTCAGGCGCGCCCGGTTCGGCGCTGCAGTCCTGGTAATCGATCAACTCGGCAACGGCGACGTTGGGCAGCAGCAGGTGACGATCACTCAACGGCAGGATCAACCCGGTCAGGCTGGTCAGCCGCTGGGTCTGGAACGAACTTTCAGACATGAACCTGGCTCCAGTGCGCGATGCTGTCGAGCAGCACATTTTCCTGATACGGCTTGCTCAGGTATTCGTTGACGCCAAGGGCCATGGCCCGGTCGCGGTGTTTCTTGCCGGAGCGGGAGGTGATCATGATGATCGGCAGATCCTTGAGCTGCTCGTCGCGGCGGATCTGGCTCGCCACTTCAAAGCCGTCCATGCGCGGCATTTCGATGTCCAGCAACAGGATGTCCGGCGTGTGTTCCTGCAGCAGGGTCATGGCATCGACACCGTCCTTGGCGGTCAGCACATGCATGCCATGACGCTCCAGCAACCGGCCCGTGACCTTGCGCACGGTGACCGAGTCGTCCACCACCATGACCAGTAGCGGCCTGCTGTGCTCGACCTCTGCCGATGTCGCCACTGACCCGACACCCGAACGAGCGCTCTGTAACCGTCCCTGCAAGGTGCGGATCTGCGCCATCAGGTCGAGGATCAGCACCACATGACCATCACCCAGAATGGTTGCACCGGAGATGCCCTGAACCCTGGAGAACTGTGCGCCGAGGTGCTTGACGACAATTTCCCGCGACCCGGCCAGCGCATCCACCTGCACCGCCACCCACTGGTCCTGCAGATGCACCAGCAGCACCGGCAGCGGCTGCAACTGGCCGATGAGCCTTGGCGGGCTGTTGTCGATCAGCTCACCCAGGTAGCGCAACTCGTAGCTGCGTCCGCCGTATTGATAGCGCGGCGGGCTGGCCTGGTAATACGCGTCCAGTTCGTTTGGCATGACGCGCACGATGCCGTCCACGGTGTTGAGCGGCACGGCGTACTGTTCTTCGCCACAGGTCACCATCAACGCACGGTTGACCGAGACCGAGAACGGCAGGCGAATCCTGAATCGTGTGCCTTTGCCCGGCACCGAATCGATCACCATCGACCCGCCCAGTTGCTTGACCTCGGCGTGCACCACGTCCATGCCGACGCCACGCCCGGAGATCTGGGTGATGATTTCGGTGGTGGAAAAACCGGCCTGCAGGATGAACGGCAGGATTTCATGATCGGCAAGGTCAGCGTCCGGATGAATCATGCCGCGCTTGATCGCCTTGCGCCGCACGGCCGCCAGATCAACACCGGAGCCGTCATCGCTGAGCTCGATCACGATATCGCCGCCCTCGTGCATCAGCTCAAGGTTGATATGACCCTCCTCGGGCTTACCGACGGCCAGGCGCTTCTCTGTGCTTTCAAGGCCATGATCGACGGCGTTGCGCAGCATGTGTTCCAGCGGCGCAACCATTCGCTCCAGCACGTTTCGGTCCATTTCACCGTCAGCATTGCCGACATCGAACTGCACCTTCTTGTCCAGTTGAGTCGCCACCTGACGCACCACCCGGCGCAGGCGCGGGACCATGCGTTCGAACGGCACCATGCGCGTGCGCATCAGGCCTTCCTGCAAACGGGTGTTGACCCGTGCCTGTTGCGACAACAGCATTTCTGCGTCATGCGCCCGGGCCGACAGGGTTTCCTTGAGGTCCATCAAGTCGGACGCCGATTCGAACAGCGATCGCGAGAGCTGTTGCAGTTGCGAATGGCGGTCCATCTCCAGCGGATCGAAATCTTCGTAGCCCAGCCGCTCCGCCTGAGCCTGATCGCGACTCAGAATCCGGCCTTGAGTCTCGATATCGAGGCGACGCAACTGATCGCGCATCCGCTCGATCGTGGTCTCCATCTCGGTCAGCGTCACCTGGGTGTCGAGCACTTCCTGCTCAAGCCGCCCGCGAAATATCGACGTCTCACCCGCCAGATTGACCAGGTCCTCCAACTGCTCGGCCGGCACCTTGATCGTTTCGGGCACATTGCGCTCGGACTCGGCATCCACACCAGGCGCGACCATGGCGGGCACCGGCTCTGGCGGACGGGCAACCGGCGTACGGTCTGTCGGCTCCAGGCTGGCGAGCTTTTGAATGCTCTCGATCAGCAGGGCCGCATCAGGCATCGGCTTTTCGGTGCGCGCCGCATCAAGCATGTCAGCCAGCACATCGTGGCCGCTTTGCAGCAGGCTCATCATCAGCGGGTCAGGCTGCATGGTGCCACTCGACAGCCCTTCGTAAAGGGTTTCAAGCTCATGCGCGAGGTCGCCGATAGGCGTGATTTCGACCATTCGCGCCCCGCCCTTGAGCGTGTGCAGGTCGCGCAGCAGGTTTTCGACTTCCAGGGTGTTCTGCGGATCGGCTTGCCAGCGAGCGAGCGACGTGCCTGAGCTTTCGAGCAGGTCGAACCCTTCCTCCAGAAAGATCTCCAGCAGCTCAGTGTCACGCTCTTGCAGCTCATCAGGTTGCGCGGCCGGCGCAAGCGACTCTGGCTCGGCTGTCTCGCCGGTGCGACAACGGATCAGCGCCTCGATCAGCGAGGAGGGATCACTGAGTGCCTCTTGCCGATACAACTGATCAAGCATGATCGCCAGTTCATCGTGGCTCTGGAGCAGCAGCCCGGCCAGTGGCGGCGAGTGGCTGAAACGCCGGTCGATCAAGCCTTCGTAGAGGTTTTCCAGTTCATGGGCCAGGTCGCCGACTTCAGCGACCTCAGCCATCCGCGCCCCTCCCTTGAGGGTGTGCAGATCACGCTGCAGCGACGACAGCGGCAAGGGGTTGTCCGGTTCGTCCAGCCAGCGCTGCAGGGCTTGCCCGGCGCTGTCGAGGATATCGACCGCTTCTTCGAGGAATATCTCGACGATCTCGTCGTCCAGGCTGGCCGCTTCAGATCGTACAGCCTCGGCCTGCGAGGCTTCGTGCGCCAGTTGTTCGGTGGCGGCATTGAGTTCCGTGACGCTCAGCGTGCGATGGCCATCGCTTTTCACCAGCCCGGTCGCAGCAGGATCGAGCGCCTGATCAAGCAGCTCGTGCAAAGCCTTCACGCATTCGGGACGAGGCTCGACATCCTGCCCCGCCGCCACCTGATCAAGCATGTTGATCAAGGCTTCGTGTGCGTGTTCGGCATCATCGAAAAAGCGCTCGCTGACGGCCAGGCTGCTTTCTTCCACTGCGCCATACAGGTCGAGCAAGGCTTCGCACAGCTCATCGACCTGCGGCAGGTCGGCCAGGTGAGCGCCGTGGCCCAGCGTGGTCAGCTCGTCGAGCAGCGCGCTGAGTTCCTGACGCTCGCCGGGGTGCTCGCGCCAGCGTCGCAGCAGGTTTTCCGCGTCCAGCACGATGTCCATGCCTTCGGCGAGGAAGCTGGCGATCAACTGAGGATTACGCTTGATGCGCAGGCCGTTGTCCGACTCGCGCAACGCCGACGTCAGCCGGTCATTGAGCAGCGCATAAGCGGATTCGATCAAGGCAGGCGCGCCCGGAATCGGCGCAAGCGGCTGACTGTCCAGTTGTTCAAGGCCTTTGAGCAGCAGCGGTTCGGCACTGCGCAGCAAGCGAATTTCAGGCGAGCCGATGGCGATCAGGTTGGCCTTGTACTCGCGCACCAGTTGGTCCAGCGGGCTGGCCAGTTCGGCTATCGGTAACACGCCCGCCATGTGCGCGCTGCCCTTGAGCGTATGCAACGCGCGCAGCAGGCTGTCGCTGATCGATGGCGAGGCCGATTGCTCGGCGCTCTCAAGAAAACGGTTCAGGGTATTCAAGTGACCGAACGCTTCCTGGCGGAAGATCTCCAACAACTGTGGATCAATGACTTCGACCTCTGTCGGCTCCACCGGCAGTGCGAGAGGTTCCAGGCCGTTGGCCAATGCATGCGCGCGCGCGGCCAGCAGATCAACGTCGTTGCGTTGACGCTGGGCACCTTCGGCAAAATCCCTGATGACCAGCGGCAACAGCGCCAGCACTTCATGCGTCAGTTGCCGGGCTTCCAGACCCGGCAGTACGTCGCCTTCCAGAATCCGGTTCAGCAGGTTTTCAACCGACCAGGCCAACTCGCTCAGGATCAGCGCACGCACCATCCGCCCGCTGCCCTTGAGCGTGTGGAACGCACGACGCACTTCGGTCAGCGCAGCGACATCCACTTGATTACCCGCCGCCAGCGAGCTCAGCCACCTGGGCAAATACTCTCGCAGCGCATCCAGCACTTCCTCGGCTTCTTCGAGGAAGACTTCACGCAGTTCATCGTCCACGGCGTCCTCACCGGAGGGCGGTGGCAACAGGCTCGTCGGGGCATGGCGAGCAGGCGGATTCACAGCTGATACCGGGCTTGCCAGCACTTGAGCGATGGTCTGCGTCGGGCTGACCAGCGCCTTGCGGTCATCCAGCGCCAGCAATTCATCCTGGGTGATCACTTCGTCGAGCAGCGGCACCTCCAGCGTATCCGGCGCAGGTGCGTAGCCCAGCCGCGCCAGACTCTGCTGCGCCAGATCGAGGATCTGGTCACCCGGCGCTTCATGGTCTTCGCCCATGCGCTCCAGGTAGTATTCGACGCCGGTGAGGGTATCCGCCAGGCAGTCGAGACGGCCCGCATCGGGGCGCGTCTCGTCCACCAGCAGGTGCTCCTGAATGTATTCGTTGCACGCCGCCAGCAGACTGGCCGCACGCGCCAGCGGGATCATGGCCAGCGCGCCGCGCACCTGAACCAGCAGGGCGCACAACGGGTCGAGGCGTCGCCGGTCCCACTCGCCGTCGATGGACTCCAGAATCACGTCCTTGGCCTGTTGCAGCACCGTGCGTGCTTCACGAATCACCAACTGGTGAATCTGGATCAGGTCGGTGGTCGGCAAGCGGCTTTCTTCACGACTGGCCTGCTCGGTGTTGCCCGCCATGCCTGCCAGCGTCGATTCGACGTAGAGCAACGCCCCCGCGACGTCCATCAACGCGGCATCGCTGGGCTCGCGCTGCCCTTGTGCCAGCCCCAGCACCACGGACAACTGATCAATGATCACCTTGCGCGGCTGACCGAAACCCAGCACTGCGAGGGTGTCGGCGATCTGTCGCAACGGCGGCAGCAGTGCGTTCAGTTCGCTGACATGCTGACGGTCGCCGCGCACGAACACGTCCAGCCGCTCCTTGACCCGCACCAGCCCTTCGCACAGGGCCTCGATGACCGAACGCATGGCGTCGCGATCCGGGCCGGTCATACGGGCGCGCTCTTCATTAACCACGTCGTTGCCGGGCAGTGCGTCGTCCAGTGCGTACTGATCCTTCAGGTCGAGCATCTTTGGCGCCAGGCTGTCGGATTTGGCGATGTAGAACAGCAGGCTTTTCAACAACTCTTCGGGCGCTGGCTGATTGATGCCCTCAACGCCCTGCTCGACCAGACGCTTGAGTTCTTTGTCGGCATCCTTCAGCAGGCTGCGCAGCGCCGGGCTGTTGGTGAAGTTGCCGTTGAGCATGGTTTCGACCAGCGCCGTGGAAATCCGCCAGAGCGGCCCGAGCGGCGCGTCTTCGCAGAGCTGTTCGAGCCTGGCGAAGACCTTGGCCATGAAGCCGAGCTGGGTTTTAACGCCCTGCTCGCGCATCAGGCCCGCCAAGGCCGCCTGCAAGGTCTGGCGCAATTTGCGCAACAGGCCGGGCAGCTCGGGCGTGTTGCGCCGGGCGAGTTCTTCCTTGTCCAGCGCGGGCACGACCACCAGTTGCGGGGCGAACAGACTGGTTTCCGACAGCAGGCTTTCGCCACGGGCGCTGCGCAGGTCGTTGAGTAACGGCAGGACCACCAGCGGCAGATCACGGCGCGCCGAATGAATGCGCTCCAGGTAGATCGGCAACTGAGTCATGGCCTGAATCAACAGCTGCTCGGACTCGACCGGATGGCTGACGCGATGCTGCTGCACCGCCAGCACCAGTTGCTCGATTTCCTCGGCCAGCAGCGCCGCGCCGTAGAACTCGATCATCTGCAGGCTGCCATGCACCTGATGCACAAGGTTCAGGCACTCGGCCATCGCCGCTGTGTTCGCGGGGTCTTCGATGAACTCATCCAGCGCGTGACGTGCCTGCGTGAGGGTCTGGGCGATTTCGCCCTTGAGCCACTCCAGCGCCACGTAGTCGTGACGATCAGCCATGACGAATACCGCCCTTTACCCGATCCAGATCGTTCATGGGGTGAACATCATCCGATTTTTTTCGATGGCGGCAAGGTGAAGCCCGACACGGAACGGCGCATTTCGCTGGCCATCTTCGCCAGGTTGCCAATGCTTTCAGCCGTTGCCGAGGTGCCCGAGGTGGTTTGCGACGTAGTCTGCTGAATCACGCTCATGGTCTGGGAAATCTGTCCGGCCGACGCGGCCTGTTGCCGCGCCGCGTCGGTGATACTTTCGATCAGTTCGGCCAGCACTCTGGACACCCCTTCGATCTCTTCGAGCGCAACGCCTGCATCCTGCGCCAGCCGCGCACCACGCACCACTTCGCTGGTGGTCTGCTCCATGGAGATGACCGCCTCGTTGGTGTCGTTCTGAATGGCCCGCACCAGCGTTTCGATCTGCTTGGTGGCCGACGACGACCGCTCGGCCAGACGCTGCACCTCGTCCGCCACCACCGCAAAACCGCGTCCGGCATCACCTGCCATGGACGCCTGAATGGCCGCGTTGAGGGCCAGAATGTTGGTCTGGTCGGCAATGTCATCGATCAGACTGACAATGTCGCCAATTTCCTGCGAAGACTCGCCCAAACGCTTGATGCGCTTGGACGTGTCCTGAATCTGCTCGCGGATATTGTCCATGCCACGAATGGTGTTATGCACCACCTCGTTGCCCTTGTTGGCGATGGTCACCGAGCGCTCGGCCACCGAGGAGGATTCCGAAGCATTGGCGGAGACCTGATCAATGGACGCGGCCATGTCGTTGATCGACGTCGAGGCTGCGCTGATCTGCAGCGCCTGATGTTCGGACGCCGCCGACAGTTGCATGGCCGTGGCCTGGGTTTCGGTGACCGCCGAGGCGACCTGCTCGGCCGTGAGGTTGATCGTGACCACCAGCTCGCGCAGTTGATCAATGGAGTAGTTGATGGAGTCGGCAATCGCGCCGGTGAAATCCTCGGTGACCGACGCGGTAACGGTCAGGTCGCCATCGGCCAGGTTCTCGATTTCATCGAGCAGGCGCATGATCGCGTTCTGGTTACGCTCGCTCTTCTGCGCCGTTTCGCGCAACTGGCGGTTGGTCTCGCGGACCATCACCAGACCGATCAGGATGATCGACATCAGCGCCAGCAGCCCCAGCACGTAACCGCCCACGGTATTGACCGTGCGCCGGTTAGCCAGGTTTTCCAGGCTGTTGGCCAGCACCGAAGTCTCGTCCAGTAGCGTCTGCGAGGTGTTGAAAATATTGCCGGACGCCTCCCGCACCCGGTACAGCTCAGGCGACGTTTCGAGAATCTCGTCCACCGAACCGGACACGAACTCGAACAGCTCGGCAATTTCGGCCAGTCGCGCCCGCGCATCCCGGTCCTCGACCTGGGTGATGCGCAAGGTCGCGTTACCTTCCAGCATGCCATTGAGCACGCGCCCGAACTGGCTGGCGTCGCGACCAAACGCATCGGCAGCCTGCACAGCCGTTTCGTCACCGGCCAGCACGGTGTTGACCGAACCCAGAATCCGCTCGGCCAGCAGGGCCTGACGCTGGGCGACCACCACCTGGGTCGCAGGCGCTTTGCTTTGCAGAAGAATCTCGACGACCTTTTCGTACTCGGCCTGTAACTGTGGAATAGTCTCGGCCAGGGTCGCGGCCACCTGATGCAGCGACAGGACGGTCTGTTCGCTGGCCAGAATCACGTCGGTGTTCTTGCGCAGCGCTTCCCAGTCGTTCTGCACGTTGCGCAACTCGTCACGTATCGACGACGGCGCAGCAGGCAGGCTGGTGTTGGGGTCGCCCTTTCTGAGGTAACCCCAGCGCAGGTCGAAGTCGTTACGCGCATCGGCCAGTAGCTTGAAAGCCTGGGCCTTACCCGACGCCGCTTCGGTGGCGTTTTTCGCGATGCGCTGGGACAGCACACGCAATTCCCCGGCATGTCCGATGTACTGCTTGTCGTAATTGGACTGCGTATTGAGGTAAGCGAAGTTGGCGAACAGCAACATGATGAAAACGATCAGCGCAAAGAACAGCACCATAATTTGCGTGCGGCTTCGAGCGCCTTCCAGTGATCTGCCTGTCTTACCCATTAATCAGGCCCCCGCCTGGACCAACTGCGATTCGTGATACACAACAGACCGGTCAATACCGGGCCAACAGCTTTTCTACAACGCCACATCCATGAAATCTGCCGACTGCACCAGCCCCCAGGGACTGAACACCAGCCAAGCCTGCTCCCGAATGAACTGCCCGCGCAGAAACGGCGCAACACGCGGATCGGGCGTGCCCTGCGCCTCGGAGATCAGACTCATCTGGCTGAAATGCTGCATGCCGAAAACCTCATCCACCAGCAGGCCCGTCAACATATCCTGATGTTCCACCACCAACACACGCCGCTGTTTGCGCACTGCTGAGAGCTCATGACCGAAGAACCCGCACAGGTCCATGAGCGGCAGCAACCGCCCGCGAAGATTGGCGACGCCCAACACCCAGGGTTTGACGCCATGCAGCGCGGCATAACGAGGCTCATGGAGGATTTCGGCGATTTCGCCGATAGGTGCCACAAAACGCTGATCGCCCATCCGAAAACCGATGCCGCTCCATTCCTGCTGATGGGTTTCCTGCAGCGGCAAACCGGCCGCCAGCGAACGGCAGCGCCGATCGATGTCCAGAAGCATTTCAAACGCTGTGCGTGGCTCGGCCATGATGATTCCGGCAATCAGCCGGCCAGCACCGCATTCAGGGTTTTCATCAGGGTGTCTTCATCCACCGGCTTGGTCAGATAATCCCGAGCACCCTGGCGCTTGCCCCAGACCTTGTCGGTTTCCTGATCCTTGGTGGTGATCATGATCACCGGAATCATCGCGGTGTCAGCGTCCTTGGTCAGCTGGCGCGTTGCCTGAAAACCGTTGAGGCCCGGCATCACGATGTCCATCAATACCGCATCGGGCTTTTCCTGACGGGCCAACGCCACGCCGTCTGCGCCGTTCTCAGCCTTGAGCACCTCGTGGCCATGCTTTTCCAGCATGCCGGTGAGTTTGTACATTTCTGTCGGCGAGTCATCGACGATCAATATTCGAGCCATGGGTGTTCCCCGTCAGGTTGCGAGCACGCGTTCAATGGGCGCGGGCGTCACGGTATATGTTGTTCTGCTGCAACGAAGCTCGGCACATGAGCCTTGATCGCGCTGAGCAGTTCTTCCTTGCTGAAAGGCTTGGTCAAAAACTGATCAGAACCTACGATTCGTCCTTTGGCCTTGTCGAACAGCCCGTCCTTGGAGGACAGCATAATGACAGGTGTGGACTTGAAGGCACGGTTGTTCTTGATCAGGGCGCAGGTCTGATAGCCGTCCAGGCGCGGCATCATGATATCGACGAATATGATGCGCGGGTGGTTATCGGCAATCTTGGCCAGGGCGTCGAAACCGTCCACCGCCGTGATGACGTCACATCCTGCGTTTTTCAGCAGCGTTTCGGCGGTGCGGCGGATGGTCTTCGAGTCATCGATGACCATGACTTTCAGGGCTGTGGGGTGTTGTTCCATATCTGCTCTTCCATCGCCGCAGCGAATTTTTGCGCGTTCTGCAAAGCACTGGGAGCCTGATGGTATGGCTTTAAGGATCCGTCAGGATCCTGGACCGGATGCCGAGTCTTTTTAGCACACTCTCTGTGCTCAAGCCATAAAGTGCGCGACCGCATGCCTACCCCTTGACCCAGCGCACTCGGAGCGCCACCCTGACGCCAATTTCACGGCCGTATCGGCCCTTATCGATCAGAGGATATTGCCCATGAGCGTTCGCCTAGGGATTGTCATGGACCCCATTGAGCACATCTCCTATAAAAAGGACAGCTCGCTGGCCATGCTGCTGGCGGCACAGGCGCGCGGCTGGACACTGTTCTATATGGAGCAGAAGGACCTTTACCAGAACGCAGGTCAGGCGCGTGCGCGCATGAAGCCGCTCAAGGTGTTCGCAGATCCAGGCAAATGGTTCGAATTCGAGGCTGAAGTCGATGCTGGCCTGGACGATCTGGACGTGATCCTGATGCGCAAGGATCCACCGTTCGACATGGAATTCGTCTACGCCACCTACCTGCTGGAGCAGGCCGAGCGTGCCGGCGTGCTGGTGGTGAACAAGCCGCAGAGCCTGCGTGACTGCAACGAAAAGCTGTTCGCCACGCTGTTCCCGCAATGCACCCCGCCGACCCTGGTGAGCCGTCGCGCCGACATCATCCGCGAGTTCGCCGAGCAACACGGCGACGTGATCCTCAAACCGCTGGATGGCATGGGCGGCGCGTCGATCTTTCGCCATCGCGCAGGCGACCCCAATCTGTCAGTGATCCTCGAAACCCTGACTGCACATGGCACCCAGCAGATCATGGCGCAAGGTTATCTGCCCGCCATCAAGGACGGCGACAAACGCATCCTGATGGTTGATGGCGAGCCTGTTCCATACTGCCTGGCACGCATTCCGGCGGCGGGCGAAACCCGTGGCAACCTCGCCGCTGGCGGCCGAGGCGAAGCGCGTCCGCTGAGTGACAAGGACCGCTGGATCGCCGAGCAGATCGGCCCGACGCTGCGTGAGAAAGGTCTGCTGTTCGTGGGTCTGGACGTGATCGGCGAGCACCTGACCGAAATCAACGTCACCAGCCCGACCTGCATCCGCGAAATCGACAACGCGTTTGGCACCGACATTGGCGGCCTGTTGATGGATGCAATCGAGAAGAAACTGCAGGCGCGCGCTGCCTGATCAGCTGGCTTCACGGCGCACGGTTGTGCAGTTCACCTGCTGTGGGAGGGGGCTTGCCCGCGATGAACGATAATGCGGTTCTCCTGATGTACCGCGTCGTCTGCATCGCCGGCAAGCCGCCTCCCACGGCCCAGTGTTTGCCGCAGGACGTGACACAATGACTGCCGGGCATATCGGGCACTAGACTTCCCTTCGTCCGATCCGGACCAGAGCTTCAACGCACATTGCGTTATCATGCGCCACCTGTAACACGACACGGACTTTGACATGCAGGCTGACGAGATGCTGAACCGCCAATGACATCAATGGCCAGAAACGACCTCCCTCTGGAGCTCGCCAACATCGGTGTACGTCCGGCTGATCGACTGGGTTTCACCCTGCTGATCGCCGCGCTGATCCATTTGGCGGTAATCCTTGGCGTGGGCTTTACCTATGTAAAGCCTGAACAGATCTCACAAACGCTGGAAATCACCCTTGCCACCTTCAAGAGCGAAGAGAAGCCCAAACAGGCAGACTTTCTCGCCCAGGACGACCAGCAGGGCAGCGGTACGTTAGACAAGGCCGAAACGCTCAAGACCACAGAAATCGCGCCCTATCAGGACACCAAGGTCAACAAGGTGACGCCGCCTCCGGCCAGCAAGCCGGTGGTTAGGCAGGAAGCGCCGAAGACCGCCGTTGCCACCACTGCGCCCAGCCCTCAGAAAACCGTCGCCAAGCGTGAAGAGGTCAAACCCGAGCCCACCGCCAAGGCCGCGCCGTCCTTCGACAGCTCGCAGTTGAGCAACGAAATTGCCAGCCTCGAGGCTGAACTGTCCGCCGAGCAGCAGCTGTATGCCAAGCGTCCGAAGATCCATCGCCTGAACGCAGCCTCGACCATGCGTGACAAGGGTGCGTGGTACAAGGATGACTGGCGCAAGAAAGTCGAGCGGGTCGGCAACCTGAATTACCCGGAAGAAGCGCGCCGCAAGCAGATCTACGGAAACTTGCGACTGCTGGTATCGATCAACCGCGACGGCTCGCTGTACGAAGTCCTGGTGCTGGAATCCTCCGGACAGCCGCTGCTGGACCAGGCCGCGCAGCGAATCGTGCGCCTGGCTGCGCCATTTGCGCCGTTCACCGGCGATCTGGCAGACATTGATCGACTGGAGATTATCCGCACCTGGAAATTCGCCCGCGGCGACAAGCTTTCCAGTAACTGATCCTTTATTTGCCGATACTGCCGACACACGTATAACTGACAGTTGTCAGGCACGCGGCTCAACGCCACACTAGGGCTCATGAAAAAAGTCTCTCCGAGTTACCTCAAGCATCAGTTCTTGATCGCCATGCCGCACATGCACGACGAGAACTTCTCGCAGACCTTGACTTATATCGTCGAGCACAACGCCAATGGCGCAATGGGACTGGTGATCAACCGCCCGCAAAGCCTGACCCTGGCCGACGTGCTCGAACAATTGCGACCGGAGCTTCCAGCCCCGGTGCGCTGCCAGCAGATTCCCATTCATTCCGGCGGTCCGGTACAGCCAGACCGCGGCTTCGTGCTGCACCCCAGCGGTCAGACCTTTCAGGCGACCGTCGACCTGCCGGGCGGCATCTCGCTTTCCACCTCTCAGGACGTGCTGTTCTCGATTGCCGACGGCTATGGCCCCGATCAAAACGTGATCACCCTGGGCTATGCAGGCTGGGACGCAGGCCAATTGGATGCCGAGATGGCCGCCAACGCCTGGCTGACCTGCTCGTTCGACCCGACCATCCTGTTCGACGTGGACAGTGAGCTGCGCCTCGATGCGGCGGCCGCACGACTGGGGGTTAATCTCAGCCTTCTCTCGACTCAGGCGGGACACGCCTGATGGCTGCATTGCGCCTGCTGCTGGGGTTTGATTTCGGCACCAAACAGATCGGCGTCGCGGTCGGCCAGGCCATTACCGGCCAGGCACGCGAGCTGTGCACACTCAAAGCGCAGAACGGCATCCCGGACTGGGACAAGGTTCAGGCGCTGATCAAGGAATGGCAACCCGATGCCATCGTGGTCGGCCTGCCGCTGAACATGGACGGCACGCGCAGCAACATGAGCGACCTGGCCGAGAAATTTTCGCGCAAGCTCAATGGTCGTTTCGGCGTGACGGTGTATACCCACGATGAACGCCTGACCACCTTCGAAGCCAAGGGCGAACGCATGGCCCGGGGCGGCCAGAAAGGCAGTTACCGCGACAACCCGGTCGACGCCATTGCCGCCGCCCTCCTGCTGCAAGGCTGGCTCGATGAGAACGCTGCGCTGTTGAATGCGTGACTTTTTGTGTCCGCATAGCTTCGAGATACCCGGATTCCACGTTTACGCCTGAGCCGCGCCGCATGGACGGACGCTGCCCGAGCCCTCAAGGAGCAACCATGAGCCTGCCAAACCCCGCCGAACTGATTCGTCAGATGGCCACTGACCTGAACGCTCACCTGAGCAAGCGCGGCATCAGCGACCCTCGCTTCATCGGTATCCGCACCGGCGGCGTGTGGGTTGCACAGGCGCTGCTCAAGGCGCTCGACAAGCCCGACCCGCTCGGCACGCTGGATGTGTCCTTCTACCGCGACGACTTCAGCCAGAATGGCCTGCACCCACAGGTGCGCCCGTCGGAGCTGCCGTTCGAGATCGAAGGCCAGCATCTGGTGCTGATCGACGACGTGCTGATGAGCGGCCGCACCATTCGCGCCGCCCTTAATGAGCTGTTCGATTACGGTCGCCCGGCCAGTGTCACGCTGGTCTGCCTGCTGGACCTGGACGCTGGCGAATTGCCGATCAGCCCTGATGTAGTGGGCGCGACGCTGTCTCTGGCGCCACAGGCACGCATCAAACTGTCCGGCCCCGAGCCACTTGCGCTTGAACTTCAAGACCTCTCTACCGCCCTCTAAGAGTCCTTTGCGATGACGCCTCTCGACGCCAAGCGCCCGCTGCAGCTCAACCACCAGGGTCAGCTGCGCCATTTTCTGTCTCTGGACGGCTTGCCTCGCGAGCTGCTCACCGAAATTCTCGACACTGCCGACTCGTTTCTCGAAGTCGGTGCCCGGGCGGTGAAAAAAGTCCCGCTGCTAAGGGGCAAGACGGTGTGTAACGTGTTCTTCGAGAACTCGACCCGCACGCGGACCACCTTCGAACTGGCCGCCCAGCGCCTGTCAGCTGACGTGATCACGCTGAACGTTTCGACCTCCTCCACCAGCAAGGGCGAGACGCTGTTCGACACCCTGCGCAACCTTGAGGCCATGGCCGCCGACATGTTCGTCGTGCGCCACGCCGACTCGGGTGCTGCGCATTTCATCGCCGAGCATGTGTGCCCGGAGGTGGCGATCATCAATGGCGGCGACGGCCGTCATGCGCACCCGACCCAGGGCATGCTCGACATGCTGACGATCCGTCGTCATAAAGGCGGTTTCGAGAACCTCTCGGTGGCCATCGTCGGCGACATCCTGCACTCGCGCGTGGCGCGCTCCAACATGCTGGCGCTCAAGGCGCTGGGCTGTCCGGACATCCGCGTGATCGGGCCGAAAACCCTGCTGCCGGTCGGCATCGAGCAATACGGGGTGAAGGTCTACACCGACCTGAACGAAGGTTTGAAAGACGTGGACGTGGTCATCATGCTGCGCCTGCAACGCGAACGCATGACCGGCGGCCTGCTGCCCAGTGAAGGCGAGTTCTACCGCCTGTTCGGCCTGACCACTGCACGTCTGGCCGTCGCAAAACCCGACGCTATCGTCATGCATCCCGGCCCGATCAATCGTGGCGTGGAAATCGAGTCGGCAGTGGCCGACGGGGCTCATTCGGTGATTCTCAATCAGGTGACATACGGCATCGCCGTGCGCATGGCCGTGCTGTCCATGGCCATGAGCGGACAGACCGCACAACGACAGTTCGAGCAGGAGAACGCCCAGTGAAGCTCAGTATTCTCGGCGCTCGCGTCATCGACCCGGTCAGCGGACTGGATCAAGTTACCGATCTGCACATCGAGGCGAGCAAGGTGCTGGCAATCGGCGCGGCACCGGCCGGTTTCGAAGCGGGCCAGACCATCGACGCCACAGGCCTTGTCGCCGCGCCCGGCCTGGTCGACCTCAATGTCTCTCTGTGCGAGCCGGGTTACAGCCGCAAAGGCAGTATCGCCAGCGAAACCCGCGCGGCAACCGCAGGCGGCGTGACCAGCGTGTGCTGCCCGCCGCGCACCAAACCGGTGCTGGACACCTCGGCGGTCGCCGAGCTGATTCTGGACCGCGCCCGCGAAGCCGGTTTCAGCAAGGTGTTTCCTGTCGGCGCACTGAGCAAAGGCCTGGACGGCGAGCAACTGGCCGAACTGATCGCCCTGCGCGATGCGGGCTGCGTGGCGTTCGGCAACGGGCTGAGCAGCTTCAACAACACCCGCACACTATGCCGGGCGCTGGAATACGCGGCCACCTTTGACCTGACCGTAATTTTCAATTCGCAGGATCGTGACCTGGCCGAAGGCGGACTGGCGCACGAAGGTCCGACGGCCAGCTTCCTCGGGCTGGCGGGTATTCCGGAGACCGCTGAAACGGTGGCTCTGGCACGCGACCTGTTGCTGGTGGAGCAAACTGGCGTGCGTGCGCACTTCAGCCAGTTGACCAGCGCTCGCGGCGCGGCGTTGATCGCCCAGGCGCAGGCACGCGGACTGCCGGTGACGGCGGATGTGGCGCTGTATCAATTGATCCTGACGGATGAGGCGTTGATCGACTTCTCCAGCCTGTACCACGTTCAGCCGCCGCTGCGCACCCGCGCCGACCGCGATGGCCTGCGTGAGGCGGTGAAGTCCGGGGTGATTCAAGCCATCTCCAGCCACCACCAGCCCCATGAGCGCGATGCCAAGCTGGCACCGTTTGGGGCCACCGAGCCTGGCATCAGCAGCGTGGAGTTGTTGCTGCCGCTGGCCATGACGCTGGTCGAAGACGGCCTGCTGGACCTCCCCACCCTGCTCGCACGCCTGAGCAGCGGCCCGGCTGCCGCCCTACGCCTGCCTGCTGGCAAGCTGAGCGCCGGTGCGCCCGCCGACATCGTCCTGTTCGACCCGGCGGCGTCCACACTTGCCGGCGAAACCTGGCTGTCCAAAGGTGAAAACTGCCCCTTCATCGGCCACTGCCTGCCAGGCTCGGTGCGCTACACGCTGGTGGACGGACGGATCAGCTATAGCCGAGAGGCGTGATTCAGCCCCGAGCGGGCGCTGACCGAGTCTGCACGGGGAATGCCGTTACGCTTGATTCAGCGCGCGCTCGCGCCTCCCGCAATGGTTTTGCCGAGCTTTAGCCGCGCTGTGCATTCTTCATGGATATCTGGTCATTGAGCGTCCAGAAGTCATACAGGATGCCGATCAGGAACAGCCCGCCGGTCAGCAGGTAGATGATCCCGGTTATCCACTTGCCCTGATACATGCGATGCACGCCGAACAGACCGAGGAAAGTCAGCAGCACCCAGGCCACGCTGTAGTCGGTGGAGCCAGGAGTGAAACGCAGGTCGGCCTGACGATCCATGGACGGGATCAGGAACAGGTCGATCAGCCAGCCGATGCCGAACAGGCCGAAGGTGAAGAACCAGATCGTCCCGGTGACCGGCTTGCCGTAGTAGAAACGGTGCGCGCCCAGAAACCCCAGAATCCACAACAGATACCCCATGACCTTGCTGTGCGTGTCGGAGCGATAGCCGTTCATTTGTAACCTCTTTAAGCCAATAGAAAAAAATAAATAACAATTTTGTGACTTCGCTGTCGTCTTCCGACGTATGGCATCAAGCCTGTTACAGCACCGTCAAACCCTTGTCGCCAAAGGAATTACGGCGAAAAGGGAAAGAGTCTGTCGCACATTTTGCAATGATGCCACTGTGACGCACTCGACAAAGGGGGTCAGATTTTTCGAAAAAGCTGTTATAAAGTTGCGCGCTGACCACTATGAGCCCTGCCGAATGCGTCCTTTTTTCAAGACATGGCTAACCATTTGCCTATTTATGCCACTGGCCGCCCACGCCACCAATCGTGAGCAACAGCTTCCTGCGAGCTTCTCGGGTTACACCGCAAAAAGCCACTTTTCGCCCGCGATCGCAACGCGCACTGCGCCTCAGGAAGCCACTGTCGTCCCTCATGCTACGCGAGACTCCCGTGCCGTTCAGACGCCGGTTTCGCGAAAGAATTCAGCCAAGGCCGTCAACGCGCAAGCGCTGGCTGCAGGCAATGCCAAGCAGGGAAACGCCGTTGTGAAACGCGCGCTGCAGGCAGTGGGTACACCCTATCGCTGGGGCGGCACCACGCCTGGCAAGGGTCTGGATTGCAGCGGTCTGGTGAAGTACGCCTACACCGACGTACGTGAAGTCGACCTGCCCCGCACGTCCAACGCCATGGCCCAGGGCCACGGGCAGACAGTGGACCGCAAGGATTTGAAGCCAGGTGATCTGCTGTTCTTCAACATCAAGAGCCGCAACATCAACCATGTGGCGATCTACCTGGGCGACAACAAGTTCGTTCACGCCCCACGCCGTGGCAAGGCTGTCACCGTCGATACGCTGAAAAAGCCGTACTGGAACAGCCATTACAAGATTGCCAAACGCGTTCTGCCGAAACAGGCCACGCCACAAATGCGGGTCGTGCAGCGCTGATTCACCCAGGCCTGCCATCGTGCAGGCCTGATTCTCCCCTTCTTTTCTCCCTTGCCAAACCGTCAGAAGTTGTCGGGTATCTTGGCGCGCTCGCGAGCGGCGTCTCGCGTGATCACCCCTTTCTTGAGCAGGTCGGCCAGGCACATGTCCAGCGTCTGCATGCCCAGCGAACCGCCGGTTTGCATGGCCGAATACATCTGCGCCACCTTGTCCTCGCGGATCAGGTTACGAATCGCGGGTGTGCCCATCATGATTTCGTGTGCCGCTACGCGCCCGCCGCCCACTTTCTTGAGCAGTGACTGCGACACCACTGCATGCAGGGACTCGGACAACATCGAGCGAATCATGGATTTTTCCTGAGCAGGAAACACGTCCACGACACGGTCGATGGTCTTGGCCGCCGAGGTGGTGTGCAAGGTGCCGAACACCAGGTGACCGGTCTCGGCCGCCGTCAGCGCAAGGCGAATGGTTTCCAGGTCGCGCAGCTCGCCGACCATGATCACATCCGGGTCCTCACGCAGAGCCGACCGCAAGGCTTCCGAGAAGCCGAGTGTATCGCGATGCACTTCACGTTGGTTGACCAGGCACTTCTTGGAGTCGTGAACGAATTCGATCGGGTCTTCGATGGTCAGGATGTGGTGGTGCTTGTTGCAGTTGAGGTAGTCGATCATCGCCGCCAGCGTTGTCGACTTGCCTGACCCGGTCGGGCCGGTCACCAGCACCAGGCCGCGGGGCACGTCTGTAATCTTGCGAAACACACTGCCCATGCCCAGGTCTTCCATGCTCAGGATCCTGGAGGGAATGGTTCGAAATACCGCGCCTGCACCCCGGTTCTGGTTGAAGGCATTGACCCGAAAACGTGCCACACCGGGCACCTCGAACGAAAAGTCAGTCTCCAGGTACTCCTCGAAGTCCTGACGCTGCTTGTCATTCATGATGTCGTAGATCAGCGCCTTGGTTTCCTTCGCGTCGAGCGGGGGCAGGTTGATCCGCCGCACATCGCCGTCGACCCGAATCATCGGAGGAAGGCCTGCAGAGAGGTGCAAGTCCGACGCGCCCTGTTTGGCACTGAAGGCCAGCAGCTCGGTAATATCCATACAGCTCCTCAATCACATAGAATGCCGCAGACTTTAGCCCTGCTGGCGCAAATCAATGTCCACGATAGCATCGAACATTTCAACGCTCGAACAGCGAATTCGTACAGCGACCGTTGAGGCCCAGCGCGACCCGGCCTCGGTGGGTCTGCTGGCGGTGAGCAAAACCAAGCCTTCCAGCGACCTGCGTGAAGCCTATGCTGCCGGTTTGCGCGACTTTGGCGAAAACTATTTGCAGGAAGCCCTGAGCAAACAGGCTGAATTGGCCGACCTGCCCTTGTGCTGGCACTTCATTGGCCCCATTCAATCGAACAAGACGCGTGCAATCGCCGAACACTTCGCCTGGGTACATTCCGTGGATCGCCTGAAAATCGCTCAACGCCTCTCCGAGCAACGTCCTGAAGGCATGGAACCGCTCAATATCTGCATTCAGGTCAATGTCAGCGGCGAGACCAGCAAATCCGGCTGCACGCCAGAGGACCTGCCTGCACTGGCAAGCGCCATCAGCGCCCTGCCGCGCTTGAAGCTGCGAGGCCTGATGGCGATTCCCGAGCCGACTGAAGACCGCGATGAGCAGCAGGCCGCGTTCGCAGCTGTACGCACGCTGCAGGAGCAACTGGGCCTGCCACTCGACACACTCTCCATGGGCATGAGCCACGACCTGGAAGCCGCCATCGCGCAAGGCGCAACCTGGGTCAGGGTCGGCACCGCTCTGTTTGGCGCCCGCGACTACGGCCAGACCTAACTTTCCACACAAGGACCTCATTGATGAGCAAGACTCGTATCGCCTTCATCGGCGCCGGAAACATGGCCTCCAGCCTGATTGGCGGCCTGCGCGCGCAAGGCGTTGACGCGGCGCTGATCTGCGCCAGCGCGCCGGGTGCCGAAACTCGCGAACGCATTGCGACCGAGCATGGCATCAGCGTATTCGCCGACAACGCCGAGGCGGTCAGGCATGCGGATGTTGTGGTGCTGGCGGTCAAGCCGCAGATGATGAAGGCCGTGTGCCAGGCGCTCAAACCCAGCCTTGAAGCGCATCAACTGATCGTGTCGGTTGCCGCGGGCATCACCTGCGCCAGCCTGACCGCCTGGCTCGGCGAGCTACCTGTCGTGCGCTGCATGCCCAATACGCCTTCGCTGCTGCGCCAAGGCGCGAGCGGCCTGTACGCCACAGCTAACGTCACAGCGGCACAACGCGAGCAGGCCGAGCACATGCTGTCGGCCGTCGGCATTGCGGTCTGGGTCGAGCAGGAAAAACACATGGACGCCGTGACCGCTGTGTCCGGCAGCGGTCCTGCGTATTTTTTCCTGATGATGGAAGCGATGACCGCCGCAGGTGTGAAACTGGGCCTGCCGGAAGACATCGCCAAAAAGCTCACCCTGCAAACCGCGCTGGGCTCAGCGCTGATCGCCACCGGCAGCGACACGGATGCAGGCGAACTGCGTCGCCGTGTCACCTCGCCAGGCGGAACCACGGAAGCAGCGATCAAG
Organism: Pseudomonas triticifolii; assembly: GCF_014358015.1. GTDB lineage: Bacteria > Pseudomonadota > Gammaproteobacteria > Pseudomonadales > Pseudomonadaceae > Aquipseudomonas > Aquipseudomonas triticifolii. Next base: position 56,639 of record NZ_JACONV010000025.1, read on the forward strand.
GCATTTCAGACAGGCGGGTTCGAAGCACTGGTGGAAACCGCGCTGACCGCCGCCGATCATCGCGCAGCCGAACTGGCTGAGCAACTGGGCAACTAATTTTCAGGTCTTTTTCGGAGCAGATTGATGATCGGATTGAACACCGCTGCAATTTTCGTCCTGCAAACCCTCGGCAGTCTGTACCTGCTGATCGTTCTGTTGCGCTTTGTGCTGCAACTGGTGCGCGCCAACTTCTACAACCCGCTGAGCCAGTTCATCGTCAAGGCCACTCAGCCGCTGCTCAAGCCACTGCGCCGTATCATCCCGAGTGTATTCGGGCTGGACATGTCGTCACTGGTGCTGGCGATCATTGTGCAGATTATTTTGATGGCCCTGACCCTGCTCTTGATGTTCGGCACAACGGGTGAGCCGCTGAAACTGCCGGTCTGGGCGATCATTGGCGTGACTGCGCTGTTCCTGAATATTTTCTTCTTCGCGCTGATCGTGAGCGTGATCCTGTCATGGGTCGCACCAGGCAGTCACAATCCGGCGGCGGAACTGGTCAATCAGATCTGTGAACCGGCACTGGCACCCTTCCGCAAAATCGTCCCGAACCTGGGCGGTCTCGACATCTCGCCGATCCTGGCGTTTCTGGTAATCAAGCTGCTGGACATGCTGGTCATCAACAACCTGGCGATCATGAGCGGTATGCCAGACGTGCTGCGTTTGTTGATGTGATCCATCAAAGATGAACATGCCCATGCGCTGCGTGGGCATGTTCTGCCGCTGGAATGCATGTCCAGGTCAGCTCCTACCACTGACCCTGCCTGCCTGACGACCATTCCCTTATTGCCGCTACACCCCACGGTCTTTAGACTTACGCCTCATTCAAGCGAGAGCAGGGTCGATGCCCACGGTCTTTCCCCACGATTCTGTCGGTCTGGTCACACCGCAACTGGCGCATTTCAGCGAGCCTCTGGCGCTGGCGTGTGGCCGTTCGCTGCCGGCCTACGACCTGATTTACGAAACCTACGGTCAACTCAACGATACGGCCAGCAATGCCGTGCTGATCTGTCACGCGCTGTCCGGGCATCATCATGCAGCGGGCTTTCATAGCGTCGACGATCGCAAGCCCGGCTGGTGGGACAGTTGCATCGGCCCCGGCAAGCCCATCGACACCCGCAAATTCTTCGTCGTCAGCCTGAACAACCTGGGCGGCTGCAACGGCTCGACCGGCCCCAGCAGCATCGACCCGGACACCGGCAAGCCGTTCGGTGCCAACTTCCCGGTCGTGACCGTGGAAGACTGGGTCAACAGTCAGGCCCGTCTGGCCGACGTACTGGGCATTGCGCAGTGGGCGGCGGTCATCGGCGGCAGTCTGGGCGGCATGCAGGCGCTGCAATGGACCATCAGCTACCCGGACCGCGTGCGCCACTGCCTGGCAATCGCCTCGGCTCCCAAGCTGTCGGCACAGAACATCGCGTTCAACGAAGTGGCGCGTCAGGCCATTCTCACCGATCCCGAATTCCATGGTGGCTCGTTTCAGGAGCGCGGTGTGATCCCCAAACGCGGGCTGATGCTGGCGCGCATGGTCGGGCACATCACCTACCTGTCCGATGACTCGATGGGTGAAAAATTCGGCCGTGGCCTGAAGAGCGAGAAGCTCAACTACGACTTCCACAGCGTCGAGTTTCAGGTCGAGAGCTACCTGCGTTATCAAGGCGAAGAGTTTTCCGGGCGTTTCGACGCCAATACCTACCTGTTGATGACCAAAGCCCTGGATTACTTCGACCCGGCAGCGAACTTCAACGACGATCTGGCCAAAACGTTTGCCAACGCCACGGCGAAGTTCTGCGTGATGTCGTTCACCACCGACTGGCGCTTCTCGCCAGCGCGTTCCCGCGAGCTGGTGGACGCGTTGATGGCTGCACGCAAGGACGTCTGCTACCTGGAAATCGATGCGCCTCAGGGCCACGACGCCTTTCTGATCCCGATCCCGCGCTACCTGCAGGCGTTCAGTAATTACATGAATCGAATTTCGCTGTGAGGATGTCATGAGAGCCGATCTGGAAATCATCCAGGAATGGATTCCCGCTGGCAGCCGCGTGCTCGACCTGGGGTGCGGCGATGGCGAACTGCTGACCTGGCTGCGTGACCACAAGCAGGTTACCGGCTACGGACTGGAAAACGACGCAGACAACATCGCCCAGTGTGTCGCCAAGGGCATCAATGTCATCGAACAGGACCTGGACAAAGGGCTGGGCAACTTCGCCAGCAACAGCTTCGACGTCGTGGTCATGACCCAGGCGCTGCAGGCCGTGCATTACCCGGACCGCATCCTCGACGAGATGCTGCGCGTCGGGCGGCAGTGCATCATCACTTTCCCGAACTTCGGCCACTGGCGCTGCCGCTGGTATCTGGCGAGCAAGGGGCGCATGCCGGTCTCCGACTTTCTACCGTACACCTGGTACAACACGCCGAACATTCACTTCTGCACTTTCGGCGACTTCGAAGAACTGTGCCGTGAACGCGATGCGCAGGTCCTCGACCGACTGGCGGTCGATCAGCAACACCGCCACGGGTGGGCCAGCAAACTCTGGCCTAACCTGTTGGGTGAAATCGGCATCTATCGCGTCACCAGCCCTGGGCTGACAGACCACCGGATCGCCGTGTAACGCTGCGTTTTCGAGGAAAGCGACATGAGCCGCCTGATGCTTTCTCTGCTGATCGCCAGCCTCAGCCTGCCTGCGCTGGCAGCGGACGCCATAAAGGGCAATCGGCAAGAGACATTCGGCGACGTCACCGTTCACTACAGCACGTTCAATTCAACGGTGCTGCAACCGGACATCGCCCAGGGTGCCGAACTGATCCGCAGCAATGCACAGGGCGTCATCCACGTCTCTTTGATCCGCAACGGCAAGCCGCAACCCGCGCAGGTCAGCGGCACGATCAAGAACCTGACCAACGACGGGCTGCCGCTGATATTCAAGCCGGTCACCGAATACGACGCGGTCAGCTACGTGGCGCAGTACCCTGTGCCGCAACAAGAAGTGCGAATTTTCGACATTGCTGTCCAGACGGGCGGCGATACTTACCGTTTCAGTTTTAACCAGGAACTCTTTCCGGGCACATGATGAACCTTACCCAACTCGTACTGGCCAGCCACAACGCTGGCAAGCTCAAAGAACTCCAGGCCATGCTCGGCGACAGCGTCACCCTGCGCTCGGTGGGCGAATTCAGTCAGGTGGAACCTGAAGAGACCGGCCTGTCGTTCGTCGAGAACGCCATCCTCAAGGCTCGCAATGCAGCGCGCCTGTCCGGCCTGCCGGCGCTGGCAGACGACTCGGGGCTGGCCGTGGACTTTCTCGGCGGTGCGCCGGGCATTTATTCGGCACGCTACGCAGACGGCAAGGGCGACGCGGCCAACAACGCCAAGCTGCTGGAGGCACTGAAAGACGTGCCGGACGAGCAGCGCGGTGCGCAGTTCGTGTGTGTACTGGCGCTGGTGCGTCATGCAGACGACCCGCTGCCGATCCTGTGTGAGGGCCTGTGGCATGGGCGCATCCTGCATACGGCCAGCGGCGACCATGGCTTTGGTTACGACCCCTTGTTTTGGGTGCCGGAGCGCGACTGCTCCAGCGCAGAGCTGGGCCCTGTGGAGAAAAACCAGCTCAGCCATCGCGCCCGCGCCATGGTTCTGCTGCGCCAGCGCCTGGGTCTGAAATGATCCACGATCCGCCTGCGCAGCCGCTGTTCCTGAGCGAGACCGGTTTCTCGTCAGACGGCCCGCGCCCCGCGCTGCCACACTTGCCGCCGCTGTCGTTGTACATCCATATCCCGTGGTGCGTGCGCAAATGCCCGTACTGCGACTTCAACTCGCACACCGCAAGCCCGGTGCTGCCGGAACAGGAATACGTCGACGCGCTGCTGGCCGACCTGGATCAGGATCTGCCACACGTCTACGGCCGCGAGCTGCAGTCAATCTTCTTCGGTGGTGGCACGCCCAGCCTGTTCAGCGCCGACGCGCTGGGACGCTTGCTCAAAGGGGTGGAACAACGCATTCGGTTCGCCAGCGACATCGAAATCACCCTGGAAGCCAACCCCGGCACGTTCGAGCAGGCCAAGTTCAGCGCCTATCGCGCACTGGGCATCAATCGGCTGTCCATCGGCATCCAGAGCTTTCAGGAATCCAAACTCAAGGCGCTGGGCCGGATTCACAATGGCGACGAAGCGATCCGCGCAGCCGACATGGCGCGTCAGGCCGGATTCGACAATTTCAATCTGGACCTGATGCACGGCTTGCCGGATCAGTCACAGGACGAAGCACTGGCTGACCTGCACCAGGCCATCGCACTGAAACCGACGCACCTGTCCTGGTATCAACTGACGCTGGAACCCAATACGGTGTTCTGGAACCAGCCACCCGTGCTGCCGGAAGACGACATCCTCTGGGATATTCAGGAAACGGGTCAGCAACTGCTGGCCGATCATGGCTACGCGCAGTACGAGGTCTCGGCTTATGCACAGCCCGGCAAACCGGCGCGCCACAATCTGAACTACTGGGCTTTCGGTGATTTCATCGGCATCGGTGCGGGCGCGCACGGCAAGCTGAGCCATCTGGATGGACGTATTTTCCGCACCTGGAAGACGCGGCTGCCCAAGGATTACCTGAACCCGGACAAGCCGTTTCAGGCCGGCACGAAGCTGTTGCCGCTGGACGAATTGCCCTTCGAATTCCTGATGAACGCCCTGCGCCTTACAAATGGCGTGGACGCTGCATTATTTCGGGAAAGAACGGGTCTAAGCGTCGACTCACTGGCCAGCGCTCGCAAGCAGGCGGAGCAACGCGGTCTGCTGCAGACTGATCCGACACGTCTGGTAGCAACGCCACAAGGCCAGCTTTTCCTCAACGACTTGTTGCAATACTTTCTGATCTAAGGACCCTGCATGGATCTCGTACTCGATCTGCTCGCCACCGTGTCACGCTGGAGTCGCAGCAACCTTTCAGAGATCGCCCTGGCGCTGGTGGGCTGCCTGCTGGTGCTGTTCGGCTCTGACGTCAAAGGCTGGCTGGAACAGCGCGTGGGCAGCATGGCAGGCGCCTTGCGCATCCCGATCATGGCCCTGCTGTGCACTGTCGGCAGCGGCCTGGCCCTGATCTACGCGACCCCTTGGGTCGTGCGCGGCCTGAGCCAGTTCAACAACTACAGCCTTGCGCCGGTGTTGTTGGTGGTACTGGTGCTGATCGGGGTGGTTGCGGACAGAAAGTGATGGCGAGGACCCGG
>NZ_JACONV010000026.1 GCF_014358015.1 Pseudomonas triticifolii
ATCCTGTGTGTGTGCAGCGAGACAGCGGAGCGCTCTGGACAGAGTGCCAACGCGGAGAGAAGTGGGAGCGGACTTGTCCGGGAAGGCAGTGTGTCAGACGCGACATCTCTACCGAATGCACTGGCCTTTTCGTGGACAAGTCCACTCCCACGGTCCTGTGTGTGCAGCGAGACAGCGGAGCATCCTGGACAGAGTGCCAACGCGGAGCGAAGTGGGAGCGGACTTGTCCGCGAAGGCAGTGTGTCAGACGCGACATCTCTACCGAATGCACTGGCCTTTTCGTGGACAAGTCCACTCCCACGGTCCTGTGTGTGTGTGCAGCGAGACAGCGGAGCATCCTGGACAGAGTGCCAACGCGGAGCGAAGTGGGAGCGGACTTGTCCGCGAAGTCAGTGTGTCCGGCGCGACATCTCTACCGAATGCACAGGCCTTTTCGTGGACAAGTCCACTCCCACGACCCGAGACAGCGGAACGTCCTGGACATCATCAGATCCAGGTCACATCACCCCAGCGCAGCAGCCCCGACACGTGCAGCCTTGCGGCGACGGGAGACGGTCAGGCCCGCGCCGACTACCAGCAAGCTGAGCACGCCGGTCGCGATGATCTCGATGCGATGGTCTTCCTGGATCAGCATGATCGTCAGCACCGCGACGATGAAAAAGATCACCAGCCAGGTCAGCCACGGGAACAGCCACATCTTGAAGTCGATGGGTTCGCCTGCCGCAATACGCTTCTGACGCATGCGCAATTGCGAAACGGCGATCACCAGGTACACCAGCAACGCAATGGCGCCGGAGCTGGCCAGCAGGAAGTCGAACACTGCCGCCGGTGCAACATAGTTGGCAAACACGGTCAGGAACGCCGCTGCAGTCGACAGCAGCACTGCGCAGTAAGGCGTGCCGCCCTTGCTGGTGCGCTTGGACATTGCCGGTGCATCACCGCGCTTGCCCAGCGAGAACAGCATGCGCGAAGCCGTATACAGCGCCGAGTTCAGGCAACTGGTCACCGCCACCAACACCACCAGATCGACGATCAGCTTGGCGTTCGGAATGCCCATGGCATCCAGCACTGTCTGGTACGAGCCCACTTCAGCCAGACGCGGATCGTTCCACGGCACCAGCGACACAACGATGAAAATCGAAACCAGATAAAACAGGAAGATCCGCCAGATCACCGAATTGGTGGCCTTGGTGATCTGCTTGCCCGGGTTCTTGGATTCCGCCGCCGCAATGGTCACGATCTCGGTGCCCATGAACGAGAACATGGTGGTCAGCATCGCCGCCAGCACCGCGCCCATGCCGTTCGGCAAAAAGCCGCCGGTGTCGAACAGATGGCTGACGCCGCTGACGTTGCTGGTCGGCAGCAGGCCAAAGATGGCTGCAACACCCAGCACCACAAAGGCAATGATCGCCACCACCTTGATCAGCGCGAACCAGAACTCGAACTCGCCGTAGTTCTTCACGCTAAAGAGGTTGGTCGCTGTCAGCAGCAGTGTGATGACCAGCGTGAACATCCAGATCGCGATGTCCGGGAACCAGGCATGCAGAATGGTCGCAGCCGCATTGGCCTCCAGCGGAATCACCAGCACCCAGAACCACCAGTACAACCAGCCGATGGTGAAACCGGCCCAGTGCCCGATGGCGCGGTCGGCGTAGGTCGAAAACGACCCGGTGTCAGGCGAGGCAACGGCCATTTCGGCCAGCATGCGCATGACCAGTACCACCAGCGTACCCGCTGCGGCATACGCCAGCAGCACGGCAGGTCCGGCTTCGGCAATCGCATGGCCGGAGCCGACGAACAGACCCGCGCCGATGACGCCTGCGATCGACAGCATCGTGATGTGTCGAGGTTTCAGCCCTTGTTCGAGCTCGGAAGAGTTAGCGGTATTGCTCATAAAACCACCTGTGCAAGACGAGCGAAGCACACCGATGCGCCTCGTAAAAATAAAGCAACGGTGCCGTTCTTTATTCTTGACGCAAGAAATGCGCCAAAATATTTCAAAAACGACGTCGCTCCTGAAACACAAGGGCTGGAGCCGAACAGGCCGGGAGTGGACAGAATGAAATTTTGGTCTACGGCGTAGGATTTGTTACCGAACGCCCCAAAAGTCATCCACGCGAGCGCACCGAAAAGATACACGCGCAACAAAAAAGCGCATCAATGGTGCGCACCACCCCATACCACTTGGCAAAAGCTGCTTCCAACAGAGGGTCAAAGCTGGCAACATCGCGCCTTTTTCGCGCACGCCCACCGGCAACGGGTACTCGATCCACGCGACGGCGTGCCCTTCGGCGACGGTCTGCTGCGACGATGCGGCAACCTGTAAAACGCTGTCACATTCACCCTTGCACGCAGTTGGTTGTCTTTTGAACGCTGTGCTAGCTTGGCGCTCGCCTCGCAGAAAAGAGCGCACACCCCTATGAGGACCCCACATGGCTGAGGCCACGCCCGCCCTGGAAATCCGCAACCTGCACAAACGCTATGACCAGCTTGAGGTGCTCAAGGGCATCTCGCTGACGGCGCGTGAAGGTGACGTCATCTCGATTCTGGGCTCATCCGGTTCCGGCAAGTCCACCTTGCTGCGCTGCATCAACCTGCTGGAAAACCCGCATCAAGGCCAGATTCTGGTCGCAGGCGAAGAACTCAAGCTCAAGACCGCCCGCAATGGCGAACTGGTTGCCGCCGACAACAAACAGATCAATCGCCTGCGCAGCGAAATCGGCTTCGTGTTCCAGAACTTCAATCTGTGGCCGCACATGAGCGTGCTCGACAACATTATCGAAGCGCCGCGTCGCGTGCTGGGCCAGAGCAAGGCTGAAGCCATCGAAGTCGCCGAAGCACTGCTGGCCAAGGTCGGTATCGGCGACAAGCGCCATGCGTATCCGGCCCAGCTTTCGGGAGGCCAGCAGCAACGCGCGGCCATCGCCCGAACGCTGGCCATGCAGCCTAAAGTCATTCTGTTCGACGAGCCGACCTCGGCACTCGACCCGGAAATGGTTCAGGAAGTGCTCAACGTCATCCGCGCCCTGGCCGAAGAAGGCCGCACCATGCTGCTGGTGACCCACGAAATGAACTTTGCACGCCAGGTTTCAAGTGAAATCGTCTTTTTGCATCAAGGAATGGTCGAAGAACAGGGCACACCGCAGCAAGTGTTCGAGAACCCGCTGTCGGTAAGGTGTAAACAATTCATGTCGAGTCACCGCTAACGGAGCAACACCCATGCAGACGTACAAGAAAATCCTGCTGGTCGCAGCGGCCACCCTGGCTTTCACGACCAGTGCTTTTGCCGAAACCCTGAAAATGGGTATCGAAGCGGCCTACCCGCCGTTCAACAACAAGGATGCAAGCGGTCAGGTCGTCGGTTTCGACTATGAGATCGGCCAGGCCCTGTGCGCCAAGCTCAAGGTCGAATGCCAGGTGGTGACTTCTGACTGGGACGGCATCATCCCGGCCCTTAATGCACAGAAGTTCGACTTCCTGATCTCCTCGCTGTCGATCACCGACGAACGCAAGCAGGTGGTGGACTTCACCGACCCGTACTACTCGAACAAGCTGCAGTTCATCGCACCGAAAACCTCCAGCCTCGACGTTTCGTCCATCGACAAGGCCAAAGAAAGCCTTGCCGGCAAGGCGGTCGGCGCACAGCGCTCGACGCTGGCCAGCACCTGGCTGGAAGACAAGCTGGGCATTCTCGACGCCAAGCTCTACGACACTCAGGAAAACGCCTTCCTCGACCTGACCTCCGGTCGCGTTGACGCCATGCTTGCCGACAAGTACGTCAGCTACGAATGGCTGAAAAGCGATGCCGGCAAGAACTTCGAGTTCAAGGGTGAGCCTGTCGAGCAGAATGACAAGATCGGCATTGCCGTGCGCAAGGGCGATCCACTGCGTGAGCGCCTGAACGAGGCACTGAAAGAAATCATCGCTGACGGCACCTACAAGAAGATCAACGACAAGTACTTCCCTTTCAGCATTCTCTGATTCACCTGACAGCGTCGCCGCGGCTTCACCCCGAAGCGCGGCGACATGTCCTGAAAAAGCCTGCCCATGAACATTGATCTCCACGGATTCGGCCCGGCCCTTGCGGCTGGCGCGCTGATGACGGTCCAACTGGCACTCTCGGCCCTGTGCCTTGGGCTGGTGCTCGGACTGCTCGGCGCACTGGCCAAGACTTCGCCTTACAAGCCCCTGCAATGGCTGGGCGGTACCTACTCAACCCTCGTGCGCGGCGTTCCCGAACTGCTCTGGGTGTTGCTGATTTACTTCGGCACCGTCAACGGCATGCGCGCGCTGGGCGAGCTGTTCGGCAAGCCGGACCTGGCCCTGAGCGCCTTCGCCGCTGGCGTCATCGCGCTGGGTTTGTGCTTTGGTGCCTACGCCACCGAGGTGTTTCGCGGCGCAATCCTCGCCATTCCCAAAGGCCATCGCGAAGCGGGTCTTGCGCTGGGCATGTCGCGCACGCGCATTCTCTACAAGCTGATCCTGCCGCAGATGTGGCGCATCGCCCTGCCCGGCCTGGGCAACCTGTTCATGATCCTGATGAAAGACACCGCGCTGGTCTCGGTGATCGGCCTTGAAGAAATCATGCGTCACGCGCAGATCGCCGTGGGCTTCACCAAGCAGGCGTTCACCTTCTATATGGTCGCGGCCATCATGTACCTGGGCCTGACCGTGCTGGCGATGATCGGCATGTACTTCCTGGAAAAACGCGCCGCTCGCGGCTTTGCGAGGAGCGCGTCATGAACTGGGAAGTCATCATAAAATGGCTGCCACGCCTGGCCCAGGGCGCGACCCTGACGCTGGAACTGGTGGCGATTGCGGTCATCGCAGGCTTGATCCTCGCGATTCCGATGGGCATCGCCCGCGCCTCACGACACTGGCCGGTGCGTGCGCTGCCGTATGCCTACATTTTCTTCTTCCGGGGCACGCCGCTGCTGGTTCAGCTGTTTTTGGTCTACTACGGCCTGGCGCAGTTCGACGCCGTGCGCCAAAGCGCGTTGTGGCCTTACCTGCGCGACCCGTTCTGGTGTGCCGTCATCACCATGACCCTGCACACGGCCGCCTACATCGCGGAAATCCTGCGCGGTGCCATCCAGGCCGTGCCAGCCGGAGAGGTCGAGGCAGCGCGGGCGCTGGGCATGTCGAAGTGGAAGGCGCTGTTCTACATCGTCCTGCCACGTGCCGCCCGCATCGGCCTGCCCGCCTATAGCAACGAAGTGATTCTGATGCTCAAGGCCAGCGCACTGGCCAGCACCGTCACGCTGCTGGAACTGACCGGCATGGCGCGCACGATCATTGCGCGCACCTACATGCCTGTTGAGATCTTTTTCGCCGCCGGCCTGTTCTACCTCGTCATGGCCTTCGTGCTGGTGCAGGGCTTCCGGCTGCTGGAAAAGCTGTTACGCGTAGACGCGAGCCAAGGTCGCTGATATGAAGAGGGCTGGCTTTCATTCAGCCAGCCCTCACACGCGAAGCCACCGACCATGACCTCTGAAACCAGCCTGCAGAACGATCAGCTTCGCAGCCACTTTGGTGCGCTGGACAGCTTCCTGTTCGCGCATCAGGGGCTGTGGCGACCCAAGCCGTTCACCCACCTGCGTCTGCCCTGGGAAGCTCAACACCCCGAACTGGCCGACTGGCTGCGCCAACGCACCCTCGACCAGGCAGACGCGGCCCCTGAACAGCTCGACGCGCCCTTCCCATTCACGCAACTGGCCGCCGAAGCCGCAGCCTTGAGCCAAGTGGGCGAACTGCCCGCCTTCCCGCTCGCGCCCGCCGAGCCGCGCATGAGCGTGGACGTACCGGGGCGTAAATGGCAACAGATCGAAGCCTTCGCCCGTCACCTCGACACCCGGCAGCCCAACACCCACTGGCTGGACTGGTGCGCAGGCAAAGGCCATCTGGGTCGCCGCCTGACCGGCCGCAGCCAGCAACTGACCTGCCTGGAACGCGACGCGGCACTGGTCGAAGCAGGCCTGAACCTCAGCGCACGTCAGGGCATCGAGGCCAGGCATGTGCAGCAGGACGTCATGGCTGACGATGCCTGGCGCAGCCTGCAACCGCACCACAGCCCGGTGGCGCTGCACGCCTGTGGCGATCTGCATGTGCAATTGATGCAACTGGCCAGCCAGACCGGCTGCCAACAGCTGGCCATTGCGCCCTGCTGTTACAACCGCACGCGTCACGCCGACTATCAGCCACTGTCCATCGAAGGCCTGGCTTCGGGGCTCAAGCTGTCGCGTGATGAGCTGGGCCTGCCGCTGAGCGAAACCGTGACCGCAGGCGCTCGGGTCCGCCGCCAGCGGGACACGTCCATGGCGCGACGTTTGGGTTTTGACCTGTTGCAACGCACGCTGCGCGGCAGCGACGACTATCTGCCCACGCCCTCACTGCCCGTTGCCTGGCTGGATGTGCCCTTTTCAGACTATTGCTGCCATCTGTCGCGATTGAAAAACTTGCCCGAGCCAGGCGTACAAGACTGGGCGAAACTGGAAGCGGCGGGCTGGCAACGACTGGCCCAAGTGCGCAACCTTGAGCAGGTCCGCAATCTGTTCAGGCGACCTCTGGAAATGTGGCTGGTACTGGACCGGGCGCTTTATGTTCAGGAGCAGGGTTACAAGGTCAGGGTCGGGACGTTTTGTGACGCTCAGGTCACCCCGCGTAACCTGCTGATTCTGGCCCACAGGCTGTGAAGGAAATCAACAGAACATCCTGTGGATAAGTCTGTTGATGAAAATTCCGACGAGTGCAATAAAGCTTGGCGCGCCAGTTACTCAAGCCCCTGATTATTCCTGGCCGTGCTGTCAGGAACCCGCAAAAACAGTGGTTTGCGAGAGACATCGGACAAGTACACACTTGCGGCCATGTGTGCAAACGTTTATGCGGGAATTGTGCATAAAGATTTAGTAAAGGCTCTGAAACAGGCCTGTCAGGGGGCAAAATCGTGCGCTGGCAAACACCGGCGCACGACCCGATTTGACGCCGTTTTTCAGACTTCTTCCACGCAGTCCAGCGACCGTTCGACCATCACTTTGGCCATCTCCACCATGTGCATGGCGGCGAAGGCCAGATCGCGTCTTGAGCCGTTCAATTCATCGCCCAACTCGTAAGCCGTTGCCGACGCGCAGCGCAGAAAGTCGAGGGCGTGCAGCAGCGTTGATTCCAGGCTGATGTAATCGCTGGTCTTGTCTTGAGGATCCTTGCGGGATCGACCGGTCGGCAAGTAACACGCCATGGCGCGATTGACGACGGCCTGGTCGAAGATCGGGGCGGTGGACGATTGCGGGGGTGGATCGGGGGTTACTTTGACCATCTTTTAGCTCCTTCCATGAAGTCGCTGCCTGATCGCTACTAAACGAAAGGCGGCGACTGTACGCGAGTTAGTAGACCGGCGAGCTAAGTAACCGGCGCACCCGAAGGCGCCAAGCGCACAGCCGCCATAACATCGGCAAACGCCAGATGGAGACACGGTTGTGATGCCTTAACTCGGTGCGGGCTACTAAACCCGATCGCTGATAGGCAGCGACGGAGGGAGGGTAAGAGCACAGACCCAAAGGCACAAGCGGGCCGGGATTCTCTCGGAAATGTCCGTCAAAGGAAAGAGACAAAACCTGCAAAAAACCGCCTGAAAGCGTTGCAAAGCGTGAGCGGGCGGCCGATTTGAGGGAAGCGCTCTGCGCGCTTTTGACATCGCACTGGCTCCAGGCAGACACGCAACAGCGTAAGGCAGCTTGCCGACTAATATTTCAAGAACGGCGGATGATCCGCAAACCGGTCTTAAAACTGATCGTCCCTCAACCGCGTGAACGGCACGCTGCGCCCCTGCAACTTGCGCAGCGTCAACTTGTACGCACTGGACTTGATCTGGCTGCCCATCGGCGTTTCCTCCAGCAAAATCCGCCCCGACGCAAACGCACAGCCCGTGTCCAGCATCTTGTACTTGAGCAGGTACAGCCCCGCGTCCATCTTGCTGAACGTGAACGTCGCACCCACCGGCACGAACGCATGACGAAACGCCTTACGCCCCACCGCATCCGTCACCTTGGCGTACACCGCCGAACCGCCCGCCGTGTTATCCACCGTGATCTGCGACCAGCCGTTGTCCTTGAGCGTGGGCATGTCCTTCACATAACCGGCCTTCTGCGGCCAGGGCGCGCCCATCGGATCGACCGTCGGCACCTCACACTCAGGCACCACAGCCTCCACCGGCTGCTCGGCGACCGCTGCAGGCGCATCCACCACGACCGGCGCAGGCTTGACCCAGGTTTGCACGACCGGCACGGATTCAGTCGGCACAAACGACTTACGTGCATTAGGGTCGTAGCCCATCCAGGCACCGGCCGCGCAACACATCACGAACACCGTTGCCCATCGCCACGCACTGTTGCGCCGCTGACGGTTGGGTGGGCTTGAAGAGCTGGAAGCACTTGAGGAGGCACTGGCCCGTCGTCGTTCGGGGCCATGGTAGGCAGGGCTGTGCCCGGCAGAAGACATAGACGCAGCGGCAGCGGCGTAACCATGAGCAGCACGCCCACGCGCCGCCTGCACCTGCTGGCGGCGCGCAGCTTCTTCACGTGCCTTCTGCTCATCGGCCACAAGCTGCGCGTCATACGCCGCGCGCCTGCCCGCATCGGCCAACACATCGTGAGACGCGTTGACGATGCCCATCATGTCCGAGGCATAAGGGTCGGAATTCCTGTCCGGGTGCAGCTTCTGAGCGATCTTGCGATAAGCCTTCTTGATCTGATCAGGAGAGGCATCGCGAGCGACATTCAGCAGCTCGTAATGCGTGGGCGTTCTCTGCATTGCACTAGCTGTCCATCGCCGACTGCCATTTTGATACAGCTATATCGGCCAAAAACGCCCGAACTCCAATCGCAATGCTACACACCCGATACAAACCAAAAAAAAATGCCCGGGTCCTGAGACCCGGGCATCGTTTTAAAGCATCGAGACCTTCACACCCGCCGAAGCGACCTTGACGATCCCGACCCGGTGATGACTTCATCAGCGTCCAGACGCACATTCATGCGATTCAGACGGCAATGCATAGCCTCTCTATCACCTGACGCATGCCCGACCGGGCAAAACGTCGTTACCAATATCCTGCAACCGCTTCTCAGTGAATGGCTGGCTTCCGGTGTACTGCATCCCCGAAACCCTGCAACGATCCTTCGTATCATTCATCGGATAATCCTTTATCCAGAACTGAAAAGTGAACGCCCCTCGCCGCTGACTCAGTGGCTTGGGCCGTTGAGAACAAGCCTATGCAAAGCCCCCACACCCTGCAACCCGCCCAAAAGCCCCCAAGCCTTCCCGACCACCCAAACACACCACAACGCCACCAGCGCCCAACCCCCTTATTCGCCTGCCCGAGTTAAAAATCCCCGCCCCTCCATCGCCATCACCCGCCTCGACAGACGCCTGAACCGATACCGCAAAAAACCCTTATTACCGCCACCAAGCCGCCTAATCCGCCAAAACCCAAGGAAACGTCCCGCACCCACAATAACCCCCGTCCTGCAAACCACCCCCTCGCCGCCCCGATGGCAAAAATTTTTCAACTGAATCAGACAGCTAGGCTTTACAAGCGCATCAGACTCTATATACTCGCAGCCCATCACGCCGGTATAGCTCAGTTGGTAGAGCAACTGACTTGTAATCAGTAGGTCCCGGGTTCGACTCCTGGTGCCGGCACCATACAAAACAAAGGCTTGCAGCGATGCAGGCCTTTTGTTTGTCCGCTACACGTAACAAGCCACGTAACAAGCGAGCGTGAGCAGCACAGTGAACGCTTGTGCTCGCAGCCACTGAAGCGTCAGACTTGGCACCTCCCTCCGCTACACCTCGCCGTTTTCAGGTTGACCCCTCGGGAAATGGTAATTTTGGTAATCGTTTTTTTGAAATACTCTGAAAGCCTTTAAAATCAAGGGCTTGAGAGACATTGTTAATGGTAATTTTATGGTAATTGATTAGTAAGATGATTACTTTTAGGCGGGGTAATTTCCATTTTAAAAAATATCGTTATAAATCAATAACTTATAAATAAATTACCTTCCAGATTACCCCTTATTACCCCCCTCAGTAATCGCTGTAAGCCACGTCTCATAAGGCTTATAGGGCGACCGAATCTCAAAATTACCAAATTACCCTATCCCCGACGCCCTCCTGAAATTCCACTTTGCCATCACTCAAAAACACATGAGATCGGTTCGCCTGCCCGTTTTTTGATATCACGAAGGAAGGACGATGCGACCGCTTGAGATGCGCAGGCTTGTGAAATGGGGAGAAACAGCTACAGCCCCCAGCCCGCCTGACCTACAGGCTTTTAATTTGGTCGACAGCGATAGGGCTGTCCGAGCTTGAACTGATTGATCGCAATTTCGAAAACGCACCCAAACTCCCGTTTTCGAATTTTTCGCCCAATGAATTCGGGGGTGCCAGCTTCTTGCCGCTTTCACCTCGTCAGCGGGCCGCTGTGCAATCGCGCTTCATTCCTTTGCAAAACCTTTCACAAAATGAAAATGCCGATCACCTGCACAGGCCCAAGGGCGGCGCGGGCTGCAGCCTCGTTTGCACCACGCGGCGGATTGCACAAAAAAATCACGCGAAGCCCGTCGGCGGGAGGGGGATAAGTGCTTTTTTGAAAGATTTTTTGTTGCGAATAGTCGGATGGCAGCGGCTTTCGACACGTAGAATGTGTGACTCAAGGCGGAAACGAGATCCCACGTCTCCTCCCCAAATCCTCTATACTCGTAGAATTTGATACCATTTTTGCAAGACGTGGAGCATGGTTATGATCCAAGACTTTAAGGTGTCTGGGTTCAGACACTTCAAAAATATTGAGCTCACGCAGCTAAGGCGTGTGAACTTATTTGTGGGTAAGAATAGTGCTGGCAAGAGTGCGCTTCTTGAAGCATTCGTGCTATTTTTCAGCCAGATGTCTCCAAAATATCTACCTGAGATACATTCTTCTCGGCAAGAAAACTGGAATGCTGACGAAGACCTTTCTGAAGATAATCCGTTACGGCACCTATTCTTTGGTCATACACTCCCTGAGGTAGGTAAGCTGGGCTTCAGCTTGGCATCTACGGGGGATGACAGATCCCTCGAAATTAGAATTAAAAACTACCACATAGAAATAGATGGACCAGCCACCACTTTAAGTCCGATCCCTGATGGCGTAGATGTAGAGCCGGAGTTTCTAGAGCCGTGCCTCGTTATATCTAATAAACTAACAACGAGACGAGTTACTAGATTAAGTCGTTACAATAGCTTGCGAAGGGCTAATTTTCACCCTACTGCTTTAAGAGCGTCGCCCTCCGTTTACTTCATCCCAACTAAAGGGATAAGCGATCGTGATCTCGCAATGCTATGGGATTCGATCAGCCTTACAGATGCTGAAAAAGATGTTATCTCTGGACTAAAGTTAATCGAGCCGGACGTAGAAGGATTGGCTTTTGTTGGCTCTGACTCTAGAACAAGAGTAGCCCTAGTTAAAGTTGCAGGAAGTCCAGAACCTGTATCATTAAAAAGTTTAGGAGATGGGATGAGCAGAATACTTCAAATCATTCTATCGTTAGTAAACGCAAAAAATAATGTATTAATAATTGACGAGTTTGAAAATGGATTGCATTGGAGTGTGCAGGCCGCAGTCTGGTCGCTGGTATTCAAACTTTCAGAGAGATTGAATGTACAGGTCTTTGCCACCACGCACAGCCGGGATTGCATCGAGAGTTTTGAGAAGATATGGAGCTCCGACCGCAATGTAGGATATTTTGCGCGAGTACAGAAGAAAAATGGAGAGGCTACGGTCAGAGAGTATAATTTTGACCTACTTAAAGACTCTATCGAAACAGATGTAGAGGTGCGATGAGGTGAGCACCATAAAACACAAAGGACCAAATGTTTTATTGGTAGAAGGGAAAAATGATGCCCACTTGGTATTTGCATTATGTGAATATTTTAAACTCCCGGATTTTTTCGGGATATACGACTGTGAGTCTGACTTAAAAGTAATGCAACGTTTGAACGCATTGCTAGCAGGATCCGAACCCTTGCATAAAGTGGGTGTGATTTTAGATGCAGACGCTCCGAGCCTGAGCTCGAAGTGGCAAAGCGTCAGCAGCTTACTTTCTAACTCCGGGTACATTGTTCCACAGCGGCCTGAGAAAAACGGAACGATATTAACAGCAGTTGATCGGCCGGTCATAGGAATCTGGCTCATGCCAGATAACGAAATTGATGGAATGTTGGAAGACTTTTGTATGCGCCTTGCCCCTCAAAGCTCTATTGACTTTGCTCAAAAATGCGTGCGTGAGGCTGCAGCAGATGGCCATACAAGCTTTACTTCTACCCATGCTGCAAAAGCAGCAATTCATACGTTCTTAGCATGGCAGGATGAGCCAGGGATGCCACTAGGATTAGCGGTTAAAGCAAGAGCTCTAGATCCGACTCAACCTATTGCCTTGTTATTCAAAGACTTTTTGGTTGCCTTGTTCGACCGTAGTTAATCGCGATTACGAAGTAAGCTAAACGTAAAATTTAGTGATGGGACAGAATGCTTCTTTCTCAGAACGAACACGGTAGTGGCTGCCCCCGTACGCCGAATTTCTAATATTTTCTGACAGATGTAGGTTGTACTGATTAACTTTCGATGATAATCAGGCATGGAATTGTAACTCAGTTGCAATAGTAGGGCGGACGGTGCTTGTCAGTGACAAAGCTTCGCTGTCGCAAAAATTTGGAGCCAATTATAAAGTGCCTTTTATTAATCCAATTCAATGTGCTTTTCGCAGGTGTTCAATGGTGACGATTTGAGCCATATGCTTTAATTGGCGTGCGTGGTACTGGCTTATATCATCGCCCCCCCAACTGGGCAATGAGGGGCTGTCTCGCGAAAGCAATTGTTATGATTTTAATTACGTCATGCATACATAAATTTGATTTTGTAAGAAAAGATTTTCGGCTAACATTTTGTTCGATCGCAAAAACTTCCGTATAGCAAAAAAAATTGCCACTAGCATGACAGCCATCATCAACAAGTAAGTCGATAAGGAAAGCGAATGCTGTATGAGAAAAGCGTCAAAGCCAAGAAAAGCATATTTGCTCAACCGTTAGTTATAATAACGACAATCTTCTCTATTCAAATAGCGCTTGCAGTATTAATCATGGATTTCCCTTCAAAATTTTGGGAGTTCAGGCTGTTTGATTTTTTTACTCTCATAGCTCAAATGGCAACTGCCGGAGCTTTTTACATAGGCTTTAGGCAATACAATGAAAATAAACAAAAGGATCGACAAGCAGTGCTATCAGTAGAATGTCGTGCATTGGTCCAAAGCATGTCTTTACTAATAGTTAAGGTTACCGAGGGTGACGCTTCGCCAGACAATTACGACAGAGACTTCACAAAGCTATGCAATCAAGCGGCTGATTATAGAGAGATTTTCTCGGCGATGCGAGAGGACATAGTTAAGGGAATCGCCCGTATGCACTGGCAAGACATGTACTTTAATGAATTCAGACCTCGGATAAGATTTTTATCACACTTTGTATTTTTGCCGAATGCTGGCATTAAAAAAGACCTAGTCCACGCATGTGACACGCGACTCAACCCCACAATCCCTGAAAAGCTTTCTGACATACTTAACTTTAGCTTCAGGGTTAAAATGGTAGTTTTAGATCCGGAAATTTCTAGCAAGCTCGATACATCTAGATGGAGCTGGGTCGACAGTATGTACAGTGAGTTTTTTGACAATAAAAACCTTAATGATCTTTTATATGGCACGCTAAATAAAGCCGATATGTACACCCAAGCGCCACTGCTATACAGTCTTTATAAGCTTAGACAGATAAGAGCTGGACTTACTAATTAAAATCTCGTATGTGACAATTTTACATCTCGCAACTGGCAGCTAAATCGTAATTAGTTTGAGTGGGCCGGACACCTCGACAACTCTCAATGCGTTACTAGTGAATGCAGATGCATTTACCGGTGGCTGCCCCACTTGCGGGTGGACATGCGCAGCGATTTGCGCGTTCATCTCTTGCAGCAGATCCAGGGTGTCACAGAGTGCCCTAAAAATGTTTACGTTACTCGACCCAACCCAGTTCTTTGGCGCCTGCAAGCGTTGGCTCTCTTTGCTTATGCTTTCGCGCAGTCCTTGGATCCTCTCCGACATATCGCCGCCTATCGACGCGTTATGCTTGTTGCCCACCACGACGTTGAGGTCGCGCCCAGTCGCCTGGTGCATGTCATCGACTGCAGCGAGTGTGGCGGTACCGGCTGAATTGAGCTTTAGCGCGCCCAGGGCGTTGATCTTCTTGATGCCCCCCACTTCCTCGGTGGAATGGTTCTCCACGTCCTGGACGTGGCTCTGGTACTTCTCGCTGTTACCCAGGGCTTCCACTTCGCGCTCGATCGCGTGGTCGCGGATCTTGCCGTCAGTCAGGCGCAGCCAGTTGCCGTCCGCGTCGACGCGTTGCTGCACTGCATCGCTGTGCTGCCACACCTGGTCACCCTTCGGCACCTTGGGCAGGCTCAGGCCGTGCGGCAGGATCGTTTGGATGTAGGGCTTGCTGGGCGAGCCATACGCGAAGCACACCACCACCTGGGTGCCTTCCTGGGGAAAAGCGAACATGCCCATTTCTTCACCGCCCGAAGGCAATGGCAAGGGCACGCCGGCCAGCAACGGCACTGCAGGATCGGCTTCACCGTCCTGACCCAGTACTTCAATGTCGACCGCGTACCGTGGCCGGAAGTCGTCGCACATCGATGCGCCTGCAGGAGCGTCAGCCACTCCGACCACGCGGGCAAAGCGCGGCAGGTGATAACCGCCGGTGAGTTCGGGAAAAAGGCGTTCTACGCTGCGCTTGATTGCGTCGTCCATCGGATGGCCATCTGTGTGCCGGCAAGCGTGACACTGGTGATCCGCTCGCCTTGGTTGATAGTTACGCCTGGTCGCAACCCGGGAAGGGCCGAGACCATCGCGCTTTGATTGCCCTGGTAGCCGTCAAACAGGCTGACAGGGAGCTGCAGCGGCGGTCGGACGCCAAAGAAACTGTCCGCCCAGGAACCCACGAACACTTCACCGTCGCCCTGCTGCTGCCACATAAAGTCGGGAATACCGAACACGAGACCCATGCTGTCCATCGCCTGATAGCCGGCAGCCAGGCTGTAAAAAAACGGGGCTTTCACTTTCGTGTAAGGCTGATCCGGCACGCGAAAGCGCAGGCCGGTCTTGCTGCTGATCTCGGTCAGCACGGCGCGCAAATCCACGTGGCGCAGGTTCAGCGGCAGGGACTTGCCCAGGACTGCGGCCATCTCACGGCAGAACACCACCTGCTCGATGCCGTTCGCCGCGGTGCAGCGCTCGACGTAGCCGATAAAGTGACGCTGCAGCGCGGCTTCGTTGTAGCCGATATCGAGCGTCACCAGGCCGTGGACCTGCGCGCCGGCCTGGACGGTGAACGTGGCACGCCCGGGGCTTTTCAAATCGAGGCGAACATCGTCGGTCACCAGGGGCACCACCACGCCGCCGATCGTCAGCACTTTATGCAGCTTCATGCTCATGGCGTGCCGCCCAAGTAGGTGTCCACCTTCTTGAGCACGGCCTCAAACCCGGTCAGTTCTTGCGGCATCGTGCCGCCTGCAGCGCCTGCTGCGCCTCCATCGACACCTTCACCAGGTGCCGACTGCGAGGTCACCGCGTTGCCGGCGCGCCGGTTTTCGACCTTCTCAGGGTTGGAGAGCTTTTCCGACAGCGTGAACTGGACGATCCATTGCGACAGGCTGTCGTCTTCCCGGGCGCTGACCCCATCGGAAAACGCCACCTGCCGGATCCCGAAGGCCTCGGCCGTGTCGTTGACGATCCGGTACGTGGTGAGCTGGCCACCGCTTTCGGTGCCTTCGGCCAGTCGCATCAGGGTGCGAAGGTTGGCCTTGTCCTTGAAGGGAATCGTCATCGCGACCGTCAGCGTCTTGGGCTTGAAGCCTTTGTGGGACTTCTCGGTGCCGCTGGTTTGCCCGGACATGTCGTCGCTCTCGATCTTGAGGTTGGCCGTGACCTTCATCCGGTTGCCGATGACTTGTTCACCGTTGATCAAGAGTGTCATAGGCCCACCAGCTCACGAACGAAGCTCAGGCCCTGCAGCGAGCCAACCAGCATCACGCCGGACGACAGGACCCATTCATGCCCCGGGCCATCATCGCCGTCCAGCAGCTGGGCACGCAGCTCGCTGGCATCACCTGGCCCCAGCAGGCGGGCCTGCATGCTGGTATCTGGCGTGCCGCCGGCGAGCAGTTCTTTCAGGTCGTTAAGCTTGCTGTCCTGAGCCAGGGCCTGTTCGGCTTTGCGC
The DNA here is from genome assembly GCF_014358015.1 of Pseudomonas triticifolii. GTDB lineage: Bacteria > Pseudomonadota > Gammaproteobacteria > Pseudomonadales > Pseudomonadaceae > Aquipseudomonas > Aquipseudomonas triticifolii. The sequence goes on from NZ_JACONV010000026.1 coordinate 16,357, forward strand.
TGAACCAGCGCGGTCAGGTCATCGAGCGGCGAGCTGTCGGCCGCGTAGCTTTCCAGGCGGGCCAGTTGGCCGTTGATCGAGGCGCTGGCTTCCTTGAGCACCGTGCAGCGCTCAAGCGGCAGATCGGCCCAGCGTGGCAACGTGCCGGCGCTCGGCATTTCCAACTTCGACGTGTCCAGGTCGAACAGGTGTTGTGCACGGCGCTCGGCCTTCTGCAGTTCTGCGATCGGCAGCAGCGCGTTGAATTTGGAGAGCACGCCGGCCATCTGGTCAAAGCGTGTGCCCAGGAACAGGATCACCAGGGCGTACTGCTCGCCGGTGGGTCTGGCGGTGTCGGTGTTGTCCTCGAGCTTTTCAGCCAGGCGCTGCACCAGGTTGGGAGCCGACAGGAAGCGCTGGTAGCCAGTGCCCTGCCCCACACCGCTCTGGAACGGCGTGACCACCACACACTTGGGAATCTCGCCCAGTTGGCCGTCCAGGGCGGCGCGTCCGGTTGCAATCACGCCTTTGACCGCCTCGCCGATCAGACTCAGGTCCGTGGTGACCTGGCCGGCCAGGCTGCCCAGTCGTTCAGATGCGCTGTCGAGCTGGGCGGCCGCCATGTCATTGAGCCCGCCCATTTGGTCCATCCACTGAGTGGCCTGGGCGGGCCACTGCATGGTCACGGGTGCCCAGTTCATTGCGCTGCGCCCATCACTTCGGCATAGGCGCTCTGGTAAGCCACTGCGAAATCGGCGTTGATGTCGATCGCTTCTTGCATGGCGAGCGTATCCGCCGCTTCGATGGCCTCCATCACCAAGCGTTCACCCCGGAAACACGCCCGACGATGCGCCGCCACAGCTAGGGCGATTGGCTCCATGGTTTCGAGGTCTACGACCTGCCAGCCATTCGCAGCCTTCCAGTCAGTGTTCGGAATCAACCCGTATTTCAGGTCTGTGTAAGTGCTGCTCAACTGCCCTTGGCTTTCTCGATCAGTCAGGACGCGCAGACCATCAGCCAGCTGCAGGCCTCCTACCTCAAAGCTCAGGCGATATTCAGCCAGGCGCCTCAGCATGCCGGGTTGATTCATCTTGATCACCAGGCGCTCGGCCTCGGCTTCATCGGCAGCGTTATGCACTGCACGGTAAGGCGTGTTCGGGTCGGTGTTGACGACCAGGGCACTGCCGTTTTCAAACGTTTCAATCATGTACATTCGGCAGTCCTCAGGAAATACGCCACAGGTCGTTCAGTTCGGTACCGCCCAGCGAGACGGTGCCGCTGAACAGATACATTTCCTCGCTCATTGCCACGGCAGTGGCGTGTTGCCGGCGCGTGGCCCCCGCTTCAAGCTGGGTCCAGGTGTTGGCCGGCACGTCATAGACCCACAGGTCATTGAGGAACCGGGTGTCGTTGGACGACGACGCTTGCATGCCGCCAAAGACGTACATCTTGGTGCCGATGGCCACAGCCACGTGTTCGGTGCGCTGCGTGCTGCCGATCCCCAGCTGCGTCCAGGTGTTGGTGGCCGGGTTGTAGAAGCTGACGTCGTTGAAGTAGCCCGCACCGCGCGTACCGCCGAACACGTACATGCAGTCGTTGATCACCACGGCGGTATGGTCGCTGCGCAGGTTGGGCGATGCGGTGAGTTGTTTCCACTTGTTGGTGGCCGTGTCGTACTCCCACAAGTCGGCTAGATACGCAGTGTTGTAGCCGCCGTAGACGTAAAGCTTGCTGCCGATCGCGACCATCGTTGCGGATCGACGCGGAGCTGGCCCGGTGGCGAGCGCTTTCCAGGTGTCGGTGGCAGGGTCGTACACGGATAGGTCCAGCAAGTAATTGCTACCGGTGCCATTGCCCCAGCCGTGGCCGCCGAATACGTACATCTTGCCGCCCAGGGCTGCGGCGCAGTGGGCGTAGCGACCGCCAAAGCCACTGGTCAACTGTGCCCAGGCGTTGCCGGCCACGTCGTAAACCCACAGATCGGTCAGGTAGTACGCGGAAGCTCCTTGTGTGTGGTAGCCGCCGTAGACATACATTTTGTTGTTGATCGGCACGGCGCTGTGCTCAAAACGCAGCGTTGCGCCGCCATTGAGCTGGGTATAAATGCCTTTGAGCTGTTCACTGGTGGTGAAACGCACGGCCGGCGACCACTCGGTTTCCCCCAGCGTGCGGCCTTTCTTTTTCATCCGCACGTAATACTGCGCGCCGTTGGCCAGCGCCGTGGTCGGGGTGAAAGCGTTGAGCTGTGTGGTGGTCCAGCCGCTGTCGATGATGCCGGACGAGAAGTCAGCCAGCATCGAGAACTGCCAACGGCTTTGCGTGTGGTCGTCCGTGCCGCCGCTGACGCTGAATGCATCGGTGGTGACGGTCAGGCGCGGCATAACCTTCTGCTGGCCATCGCTGGGCGACACGATCAGCGGACGTCGGATGTAGACCGCTGCCGTGTTGAACGAGGCCGAGCCCCACGCGGACGAGAGCGAGGACCCCATCTGCATGGCGCGGGAGAAATACTGCCTGGACGGGTCCAGACGATAACCGGCTTCGCTGATGCTGAACGACGTCAGCTGCGTGGTGCTGGTGATGTCGAACACCAGGTCGGTGAACGCCGCATTACGCGAGAGCTGCCAGCGGGTTTGGACGTGGGTATCAAACCCTGCAGGAAACACGGTGAACGCAGAAATCGTCAGGGTCGGTTCGAACGTGACACCGCTGGCACCCGGTGCCGGCGATACGATGGTGGGTTGCTGGATGGTGGCAGATCCCAGCGGGACCTTGATCGAGAGCTTGGCGTCGTCGCGCTGAACATCGAGCGTGACAAGGCCCGCCGCCGCGCCGGATGGAATAACCAGGGTGACCGTGTCTGCAGACACCGTCACGGTGCCCACGTTGGTGGCGGCCTTGTAGACGCTGAACCGGTGAAAGTCCGTGATCTTGTAGGTGTTGGTCGATCCCGGGTAAATCAGGACCGGACCGTCAACGCAAATCGATACAGGCGACTTGAGGTCGGCGGTGTTCACCTTCTTGTCGACGTCCAGGCGCAACTGGGCCAACTGATCGGCGATCTGGGTGAATTTCTCGGAAAAGTCGAACTGCCAGGTGCTGGCCGGCACCTGGATACCGGTCAGGCTCTGCGCGCCGTTGTAGTCCAGGATGATATTGCGGGTCAGGTTGTTGCCGAACTGCTTGGGCGGGATCTCCCGGCGTTTCTGCTGCAGCGGCACGTAGGCTGCGATGAGTAGCACCTGCTCGGCGGTTTCCAGACCGATCCAGTTGAAATCGAAGTCACCGGTGGAGCTGTCCAGCATCAGGCTGTACACCACGCGGTTAGGCGACAGGTAGCCTTCGCGGGTGACCTGGACGCTGTGCATGATCTGGTCGACCGGCGGCAGGCCTGCGCTACGGTCGATCGGCAGCGAAGTGTCCAGCCCGGGAATGTTGGCTAGCACGAAGCGCGACACCTTCAAGGCCTCGCGTTTGCTTTGTTTCAGTGCAATCAGGCTCTCGCCTGCCAGGGTGATGCTTGCCCCCATGGGGAATTCCTTTAGCGTGTGACCAGCGTCATGTGGTCGTGGTTAAACTCGAAGCTGGTCAGGGCCAGGCCAATGGAGTGGAAATCGTCGAAGCGGGCGACCAACGTGACCTGGTCGTTACTGACTTCAAAGGCGGTCACCGCCAAGCTCAGTTCAGTGGTGGCCACCAGCTCGTAACGGCGACAGGTGCGCCCGTACTGGTGAACGATGATGTTGAGCAGCGTGGGGTTTTCCGACAGTTGGGCGTCGCTCAGGTACAGCTGGACGATGTCCCAGTCCCTGTCCGGCTGACGCTCAAGGATCCGCACGTCTCCCACGCCCAGGCGCTGCAGGATGCGGCGAAAACCTGCGACCGATCCCGCGTCGACCGCGTTGATAAACGCGTACTTGACCCGCAAGCGGAACAGGCTTTCCGTCTCACCGTCGTAACGGGTGATGTCGCGCTGCCAGGCCAGCAGATCAAGCACGGCGACGTGGCAGGTCTCGGCGTCCAGCTGCAGCAGCGGCCAGCGCAGCCAGCTTTCTGCAGATTCCCACCAGGCCTGGGCGCTCGCCTTCAGCCGCGTGATCTGGTCGCCGTCCAGCCAGAACGGCAGTTCAAGCTTGATCATGCGTACACCACTTCAAGCGTCTGCAGCCGGGGAATGTCCAGGTTCGACAGGATGTCGTCGTTCAGGAACTTCATCGACTCGATACCGGGGAATTGCTCATGCAGTTCCTCGGTCAGCCGGCTGAATGAAAAGCGCGACTGCGGCCAGGTCAGTGTCGGGTTGTAGTCGCCGCCGGTGCTTTCGCGGAACGCCGCGCGGATGAACAGCGTGATGTTGGCTTTGAGCGTGTCCAGTCCGGCCGGGGTCTGGTTCGCTTTCGGCCACACCTGCAGGCCAACGCTGTGTTGGGTCTCCGGCATGGCCATGACCAGCATTGAATCGCCGTGGCCGTGGTTGCCCTCGTCCATGATTCGGGCGTTGATCTGCTGCAGGTAGGTGTCGGCCGGCACACCCGCTTCGAACAGCACATAGGCGTTGGCACTGCCTGGCCCCCGGGGCGCGCCGTGTTCGAAGAACACGCCATTGGACGCCACACCCGGAAAGGATGCGATCAGCGCGCGATAGACCGCGTCGGTGTGCCACTGGTTGACTGCACTGAACTGGTTACGCACGCGCAGACGCAGTTCATCGTCAGGCTCGGAGTCCGAACCCGGGCTGGCCAGCCAGCTGTCCAGGTTCACCACCTGCACGACGCCCGGAACCGGCACGGGCAGAATCGCGTAGTAACCCGGGGCCAGGTTGTAACCCACTCCGGCCTCGATCGCCGTAGCCGGAATTTGTAGTTGTGACTCGCCTTCGGCAAAGCTTGCCGCAGCCGTGGTCACCAGCTCGTACACGTTGCCGTTGATTGAGGCCGACTGCACGCGGGTGCCGATGGGCACTTCGAAGCTGCCCACGGTCGTGGCGCGGCTGAACAGCAAAGTACCGACCGCCTTGGTCGGGGCCTTGCGCTCGACGTTGACCGCCCAGGCCAGTGTGTCCAGCCAGGCACCGGTCGCGGTCTTGACGAAGAAGTTAGGCAGCACGGTGTCACTGACGAAGGTCAGCAGCCACAGCACCGGTTTGGTGACCAGCGCGGTGACCACACGCCAGAACGGCGAATAGGCGCTGGAGTTGGCCAGCTTGCTGCCCTGGGCGGTGACTTCCTTTTCCCAGGCGGCTTTAAGCGCTGCCTCGGTGGTCGGAATACCCGCGTCGACGAGCGCCTGCTTGAAGTCGACGTCGCTCACAGGGTCACCTCGACATCGCCAAACTGCAGCGTTTTGGCGGTGACCAGGTACTGGCCCGGCTCCAGCATGCGGATCGAGGCCGAACCTGGCACCAGGCGCACGTCGTCTTCCACCAGCAGCTCCAGCTGCTGGATACAGTCGCGCTGTTTGAGGCGGTTGCGCTCGGCAACCAGCGTCACCAGCAGACCGCTTTCACGGATCATGTGGCCGATGTCCTGGGCGATACAGGCGCGGTCCTCTACCGGCACCGGCTGACGGGACAGGTCCAGAGCCAGGTCGTTGTCGGTGATCAGCAGGTCGATGTAGCTCATCCGCTCACCGCCATGGCCATCATGTTTTCCACTTCCAGCGGGGTCATCGGCTTGGCCGTGTTGATGTTGATCGTCTCCACGTGGGTGCCCTTGTTCTGGGTTTGGTTGGTGGTGTTCTGAATGGTGCGCAGCAGCCCGCCCTGGGGCACGGACACCGGACGCTGGGGCGACAGGCTGCCGACGCCGGCGCTCATGCGCTGACGGGCCTGCTCAGGCTGTTCATTCAGGGAGTCGGTCATGACCTTGGGGGCAATGGCGGCGACCTGCGCCATGACCAGCGGCGGCGCGGCCTGGGGCACGGACGCCGGCATGGTCAGCGGTGCCTTGGCCACCTGCAGGGCGCGGTCGACGGCAGGCGTACTCGGCACCGGCACTTCAAGGCCTGGAATCTCCGGTGCCTTGGGCATGTCGCCAAACACCGCATCGATCTGCACGCCCGGGATCTTGTTCAGCATCTCGACCAGGCTGCTGATCGCGTCCTTGAAGATCCGCACGATGCCGTCCCACGCCGCGCTCGCCATGCCGGTCCAGCCGCCGATCGTGCCGAACCAATCCGAGAGCGCGTGCAGCTGGCCGGCGATCCATTGGAACGCGGCCGTGTTCATCAGCGCACCGGTCCACAGGTCCCAGTAGACGATCGCAGCCGCCACAACCACGCCCAAGGCGACGATGCCGGCAACGATCAGCAGCACCGGGTTGGCCAGCATGGCGGCGTTGAGCAGCCACACCGCCCCCTGCCACAGCAACATCCCGGTGCGGACCAGGCCCATCCAGGTGTACATGATGACCAGGCCCGCCACAAAGCCCGCGACCATCACGGTGTGGTACACAAACATGGCGATTGACTTGTAACCCTGCCAGGTGAGCAGCTTCCATACGGTCAGCATGCCCAGCCAGACCATTTTGCTCATGCCCACCACCAGAGTGAGCAACGACATGGCGGCGATGATCCCCAGGATCACCAGCGACGTGATGCCGATAACGCGGGTAATGTTCGGAAACAGCTGGGTCCAGCGCGTCAGCGTCGATGCGATGCCCACCAGCCTGTCCATCAGCGGGGTAAGCATCGGGATCAGCGACTGACCGAACGCAATGCGCAGGGCCTGGACGGCTGCGCCGAACTGCTGCCATGGGTCTACCATGGCCTTGGCCATCCTCTCGGCGTTCTCAAGACCCCGGACCTTACCCAGCTCGCTGATGCCGTGACGTAGCCGGTCGGTGTCCTTGGCCAGCGCGCCGATCACCTGCGCACCTTCACCGCCAAACGCTTCGGTCAGTTTGGTGCCGGCAGCGGCACTGGTCAGGTCGCCGTACTTGGCCTGCAGCTTGTCCAGGATCTGCACCATGGGCAGTGCGTTGCCGGTGGCGTCGGTGAACTTGAGGCCGGTTTTCTCGGCAGCAGCGCCCAGGTTTTCAAAGAACGCCTTGTAACGCCCGCCGGCATCGCCGCCTTCCATGGTGCTGGACAGCGAACCGATGACCGCCATCTGTTCGGCCACGCTGATGCCCGCCGTGGTCGCGATCGCACCGACTTCCTTGAACGCGTCCTTGAGCTGGGCACCGTCTGTGCGGAACAGTTTCACGGCTTCGGCCGTCTGGCCGGTCAGTTGGTTAATCCACTGGACCTTGCCCATCTTGTCGGCTTGGGTCTTGAACAGGTTGTACATGGTGCCCAGGTAGTTGCCGGTCGTTTCGCCGTCTGCCTTGGTCACCTTGGCCAGCAGACCGCTGGCGTTGGTGATCAAGGCCAGTTGATCCCCGACCAGGCCCTTGATTGCCCCCTCGATCGCCCGCGACGAAGCCACGAATTCGGCAGCGCTGGCCCCGTAGTTCACGGAAAACTCCAGCGCCTTGCTGTTGAGAGACGACAGCGCATCCTCGGCCACGCCCAGGGCGCGCACGTCGCCCAGCGCCCGGTTCACTTCCAGCGCTGGTTCCAGAGAAGCTGTGATGCTTTCCAGTGATTCGTTCAGACCAATCCATCCGGCGGCCATCTGTTTGATGTTCGCTTCCCCTTGGGTGGCCAGGTCGGAGAAACTGGTTTTCACCTTGCCCAGGGGCGCGCTGACCTTGTCGGTCAGGCTCAGGATGAAAGCCAGTCGGGCGGATTGATCAGCCATTAAGGGTTATCCGTTCAGTGCTTGGGCAATGCCATTGGCGACGGCAATTTCCATCCGTCGCCAGTGTTCGTCTTCCAGAAACTTGGCAGTGCCCAGGTTTTCAATCGTGGGCTCTGCGTCAGGTAGCCAGCGACGGGTCAGGGCCGTGAGGTAGCCCAGCCCGTCGTCGCTCAGGCCTTCAGCGAACCCGAGGACTTTTTTACCAACACGCCCAGGTCAGGCGCGTATTCCTCAAGCAGCGCGCCGGCCAGGCTCATGGTGTGCACCGGGTTTTCCAGGAACGGCTTGAACGAGGCTTTCTGGTCCTGGGCAACGGTGCTCATCAGCAGGTTGTGAGCCGGGGCCACCTTGTTCGCCTGGGTGGTGGCGTTGAAGTACTTGGTGATGTCCTGCGGCGTCAGGGAAAAAGTGAATTCCTGGTCTTTGAATTCCAGGGTGATGTTGCGGTTTACGTCGCTCATGGTGTTTTCCAGTGGGTGTGGTTCAGGGTTGTGCCGGCGTGCCTTGCACGACGCGGCGGATGTAGTCCTGCAGGCCGAGAATCATTTCCCGGGCAAGGGCGAGTTCGTCTCGGAGGGTGAAATAATCCGATCGAGCGTCTGCAGCGAGTTCGGCGGTGTTTGCATCATCCAGGCCGGTGGATCCGGCGGTACCGGGCACAGCGGCGCTGCAGCTGGCACGGATGAGCAGCCGCTTAGTGCGATCAGCAACAGCACGCTGCAGACGCAGGTTTTCAGCACGTACATGGTTCAGGGCCTTAGTGCGTTCGGTGTCGATCTGGTTGCGGTTAGCAAGCTGCTGGCCGGTCAGTCGGGCCTTCTCCAGCTCGCGTTCCAGTTGACTCTGTGTATCTGAGAGGTCGCGGCGTGCGGTCACCAGTTGGTCGCGCTGGCGGTCGTAAGCCACCCAGGCCAGCAGACCGGTCAACAACAGAAACAGGGCGAGGCGCAGCGGGCTGATGGTCATTTCAGGCACAGCCTCATTTCGGCCATCCGGCGTTTGTGAAGGCCAGGCACAAAGGTCTTGCGGCCATCAGCGCGGGTCACCGACGCCCAGACCGGCCGACCATCCAAGCCGAAGGCCAGCGCCCTGCAGCCTTCGGCAATCTTGCCGGCGTTGATCAGGGCCACTGCACGACTGGCGCACGTGGTCGGCACGCCGAAGTTGTGGCCGTGGCTGCTCAGGGCGTCGAACGTGTTTTGTCCAATCGCCTGGTTGGTCAGGCAGTCGGCCAGGCTCAACTGACCCTTGGCGATCACCAGGTGCTCGACCTCGGCGCAGCGCGCATCGGACCAGTAGTCACCGACAATCACCGGATCGGCGCTGGTGTGTTTTGTGATGCCCTTGCAGACCGTGGGCAGGCCCCGGGCCAACTGGTCGGCGTACACGACGTTCTGGCCTTCGCCTTCCCACGTGCCCAGGAACGCAGTCAACGTGCCGCTGCAGAGCAGCAGCGCACCGGCGACAATCTTCGTGCGCAGGCTCATAACTTGGCCTTCCAGTCGCGCAGCATCTGCCGGTACTTGGGGATCAGCAGCAGGATCTGCAGCACCATGTACACAGCGGTCAGCATGTAGGCCACGGATGACCAGTCGACTGCGCCGGTGGCACCTGTCGCGGCCACGCCGATCGCAGGCGAGGCCTTTACCAGGGCGATGGCGGTGTCTTGAGCAGCCTGATTTGTGCTCATCAGCGCAGTCCTTTTTCGGTCAGGGTTTGGCAAGGCACGCAACGGGTCATGCCGCCCAGCGCCTGGCGCGCCGGTGGGATCTCCTTGTTGCAGTCCTCGCAATGGGTGAGGCTTGGCCCGGTCGGGCGCGTCCGGGCGAGCTGGGCCGCAATGGCCTGGTCGCGTTGACGCTGCTCCAGTGCCTGGGCGCGATCGAACGGGCACACCATCAGGTCAGGCCCTCAATTTCAGCTGCAGCCAGGTACGGCACGCCGTTGACCTTGATGAAGTCAGGACTTGTGACGTCAAACGGCACTTTGTGGGTGTTCTTCGCGCCGCCCTTGGGGTCCAGGCTCAACAGGCTGGAAACGCGGACCTTGCAGCCGAACGCCTCGATGCGCAGTTCCTCTTCGCCAGCCTTGGCAAAGAACACGATGTCGAACGGCTCCAGCTCCCGAAAGCTGCCGGCGGTCTTGGCCTGCTCGATCAGCAGATTGAAGTTGGTGGTGTCCAGCTCCAGTTCGCCTGCAGCCGCCACATCGCCGTCGACGTGGCCGTTGGGCACGCCCTTGGTCTGGGCCACGGTGGTGTTATCGGTGATGTCCAGGGTTGCGGCCTCGACATGAACCAGCAGGTCGCCCAGGTTCACGTCGAAGTTCTTGCCGCCAATCTTTGCAGCCATGCGGGGTTACTCCGTTTCAGTCGTCGAAAGGTCCAGCGCGATGTTCGCGGTGAGGTCTTTCGGGCAGTTGAGGGGCTTGAGCTTGATGAAGGCCTCCACGGCGGTTTTGCTCGTCCAGGTCAGCACGATGTCGCCGTCCTTGGGCTGCTCGATCTCGCCTGGAAACACCTGGCCGGCGAACGTCGTGGACTTGGCCATCCGGCGCAGGGGCTCCATCAGGGCGCTGATGTTCACCGCCATGCTGTTGGCCGAGTTGTTCAGGCGGCGATCGGCCACGCGACGGATCAGCAGCGGGCGCACGGCGCGGGCAGCCTTGTCGGTGATGCGCAGGTACTCGATGACCTTGAAGTCGCTGTCGGGGCTGTCGAGCATGTTGCCGTCACCGAAGAACACGCCGGGGTAGCCGGTGTAGGTCTGGGTCACGGTGAAACGCGAGGCGTCCAGCGTTGCGCGCGTCGACGACTGCAGCAGCACGCCCTCGGAGTCGGTAGGCACCGCGCCCAGCCCAAGCACCGCGCCGGTGGCCACACGCATTGGGCTGTCGGCCACGCTGACGGACGCGTCCGCCAGTCGGCCGGCCAGAACGCCCATGTCATTGCCGTGCAACTGCGGCACGACCAGGACGCGGGGTGCAGACAAATCTTTCACCAGTGCTTTCTGGTCCAGGGCGTACTTCGCCCAGGTCTGAGTGGCCTTGTTGATGCCAACGCTGGCCGCGATGAAGAACGTACGACTGGCGTAGGTGTTCAGGATCTGAACGGCGGCGTCGTTCATGGCCGACAGCTCGGCGGCAGCCGTCACCGGTGTGGTGACGACGACCGCTTCGAATTCATAGCCCGCCTGCAGGGCCTGGGTCAGTGCCAGTTGCCAGGTGCTGTCGGACGCCAGTGGCGCGGCCAGGCATGCCCAGCTGTCGCCGCCATTGGTGCGCGCCGCCAGGATCTGGGTTTTCAGGTCGCTGACTGCTGCGCCCAGCTCGACGTCCAGGTCACTGTCGGTGTTGAGCGGGAGCAGCCCGCCGGCGCTCTTGGCCGCTGGACCTATGAAGAGAAAGTAACGTTCGACCCCGCTCACGGCACCCTGGCCGAGATTGAGGTTGCGAACTTTGACTGTACCGAGTGCCATAAAAGCAGTGCCTCGTTAACGGGGTGAATTAAGGATTTGTTGCAGCACCAGGTTCACCAGTTGGCTGGTTTCCCCATGGCTTGCCCCCAAGAACTGACGCGCAGGCAGCTTGATATCCCAGCTCTGCGCACCGGTGGACGAGGCTTGTTCGGTGTCCAGGATGCGGATCAGCAATCCGGCCCGGGCGTAGTTCAGGTGTTGCTGGATCCACGCCACTGGCGGGCGTGTCGCGGTCTTCTTGCCGGCCTGACGGGTTTTGAATCCCAGCTGACGCAGGCGCTTGGCCTGCTTGACGGTCGCGGCAGTGCCCGGGGGAACCTCGTTCCACTGGCGCATCTGCGCGGCGGTGCGCCGTTCGGACACTCCGTTGTGCTGCTGCGAAGCAACCCAACGGGTCAGGGTATTGCGCCAGCCGAGTTCCGCCTCGGTGCCGCTCAGCCGGGTGATATCGAGCAACTTGCCCAACCCGGCTTCCATCTTTTTCTTGCCCTTGCTGGTGTCCTTGCGAGCCTCAAACGGAGTGCCGTCCAGGTTCTGCTGGTTGCGGATCCGCTGACGGCTCAGGCTGCGCACGCGCTTGCTGACGTTGCTCAACAGACGCTTGCGCTTTGGCACCGGCAGATCCATCAGGGCGAGCAGGCTTTCGGCATCGAGCATGCCGCGCACGTCGAGTGCAAGCGGGTTAGGCGTCATGGCTGACCACCTCGCCTTTTTCGGCTACCCACAGTTCGAACGGAATGAACGACCAGGTCTTGCCGTAGGCCTCGATCTCGCCGGCCGGATCCTCGGCCAGAAACTGGGGCTCGGTGAACTGCAGCTTGATGTCGACGTCGGCCAGGTCGTTGTCGAGCATGACGACGTCAAAAATGACGTTAGGTAGCCCGTCGCGGTCTTCGTCGTTGTTTTCCAGCCAACTGCCCACCAGGGCGAACAAGCGCGCCGGATGGTCGGCAAAGCGCTCGATGGTGATCGTCGCGCCGTAGTTCATGTCGCCCATATGCATGCCTTTCACGTCGGGCTTCCAGAACAGCTCGACTTGCACCTGGTCGGTCCAGCTGTCGAGCTGTTCGGCCGCAACCAGTTGGCGTTCAAGCAGGTAGGCGGTCAGCGCCTTGAGCTTGATCACAGCAGCGCCGCCGTTATGCGGCCACGGCCCTGCAGAGCGCGGACAGCGGCCTGGCTGAATGCCAGGAACGTTTCGGACCGCTCGGGCAGTTCCTTGCCGACGTTCTCAGCGCTTTCACGGCGGTTCACCGTGGCGAACTGGGTCAGCAGCGTGGCTTTGGCGCGGGTATAGACGGCGCGCTTGTACAGCGCAGCTTGATAGGTGCGCTCCGGCAGGACGGTGGTGTCTGCAGACTCAACGCGTGACACTCCAGCGTCCTGCCATTGCGCTTTTTTCTTGGCCAGGTCGGTGTTCACCTCGACCATGGCCATGGTCAGTTCCGCCGTCAGCAGCTCAACCAGGTACTCGGCAGGCAGGCGATAGCCTTTCTGGAACTCGGATACGGACAAATCGGGCCAAAATCCGTCGTTCTGCACCCGTTCGTCCATCAATACCGTGGGTTTTCCCGAGAAGCTCATACACTCCCCCTGCACACAACGGAGGAGTGCTGAACATGACGGACGATGTGAATGGAAAAATACTGTGCCTCAGGGCACTGCTCAGAGACCGTGAAGCCGCGGGAAAACGTAGAAAAATGCTCAACGAGAGAAGGCTTAATCAGGCCCATGCGTTGGCACTTATGTGCCTGGAGTCGCAGGATATTCATCCTGAAAAAGTTGCGGAAGCGTTGAAAATTACTGACAGATACATCGCCACCCTGAAAAGTTGTATCGGGATGGTTGGAGGCAATAATCTGCAGACCACCGCAACCTTTCCTGAGGGAAAAGTAACTATCGATAAGTTCTCGCAGTGACTGTTTAAGCATCATTGCCTCTTAAAGCCTCGCTCTATGCGGGGCTTTTTGAATTAGGGGCGGGAAAACTGTTTCAGTGGGTCAGATCCATCAAATGGTTGGCTCACATCCACAGTTTCTCGCCGGGGGGGGGTAGTCGATTAGTCGGTGCCGTTGCCGGCGTTATCAGTGGCTTGGGCTTTCGCCAGCGCCTTGCGGCAGTCCGCCAGGCGTGTGGATACGCCAATCCCTTCGAAGAGCGTTTCAGCACGTTCGAAGTGGGTGATCGCGGTAGGCCATTCCTTGTTGTGGATCGCAAGGATCCCCAGCAACTTGTGGTAGCGAGCCGGGATACGTTCAAACAGCTGCCATTCACCATCCACGCGGGGCAGCAGGTTGGAAACGTAGGGTTCGGGGCTGCGCCTGGCCTTGAATTCAGCCTCGGCCCAGTCGATAACCTCGTCTGCCACGAACGTTTGAATGTCGCGATTGAATCGTTCGGGCAGCGCCTGGCCTTGCGACATTGCAAAGTCGGCAAGCTCCAGGCCTTGGGTGAACTGCTCGGTGTCGAACAGCCAGATCAGTACATACACCAGCACCGGGTTCGGAAAATTCAATCCCGAATCGCGGTAGCGCTGCACGTATTCCAGGTACTTGGGCAGCAGCTCGTCACGCTTGAGCATCTGCCGTTGTTCACGGCTGTTGATTGCGCCGATGCGCTCCAGATCGCCCGCCAAGGCGTCTTCCATCAGCTTCAAATGCTTGCGGGCATTGGCGGGGCTGGAAAGCGCGGTGTCAGCCGAATAAGCCAGCGGAGCACCAGCGCTCAGGGCCGCTGGACCTTCGGCGATCACGCGGCGCTTGTGCGCCAGTGCCAGGCTCATGCTTTCACCAGGTCGACGGCTTTCAGCACTTCGACGTTTTCAGCCATGGCGAACTTTTCCAGCTGCTCGATCACATAGCCTTCGTTGCGGCTGTTGTAATCCTCGACGCGGGAGCGTTTCGGGTTATCAACGGTCTGCTTGCGCCAGCTGGAGTCCTGGAAGTAGATCGACAGGTTATCGAAGCTGGTGACGACCACTGCGTTCACCGGGAAGAACGGCGCGCTGAAGCTCGGCAGACCACCATAGGTCGCGATGACCTGGGCTTCTTCGATACGCTCTTTCTCGGTTGGCACGTCGCCTTGCTTGGCGTACAGCTTGGCCTTGTCGGCTGCCAACAGATCGCTGCCGATGATTGCAACCAGGTCGCCGCCGTCACGCACGCGCTCGTCGACCATCTGCTTGGTGTCATGCACCAGGGCGTCGAGGTTGGCATAGTCGCCACCTTCGCCCAGCGTGATCTTGCCGGCGTCCAGGCCTTGGCTAAGCACCTGCTGCGGGATCTGTTCGCGGGCGATCTGCAGCCAGCCCTTGTTCACGTCCTCCAGCATCGGGAATTCGGCGAGGTTGGTCTGCGGTGCCGCTTTGATACCGTGGAAGCCGATCATCAAACGGTCGAGCGCAATCTGCCGTTGCACTGCAGCGGAGTAACGCTGCTGGAAGTCCGGGAACTTGGCCCAGGCATCGATCTTGGCGTAAGGCAGGCTGACGTCGGATTCGGTGGAAAACAGCTCGTAGGTGCTGTCATCCAGCGCCGAGGCGTCCTTGGCTTCGCGATCGGTGGTCTTGGTATTGGTACGGCCGGTCACTGGACCAGAAACGCCCAAAAACACTTTCTGACCTTTGATCTCGCTCACGCCGATGACGTTGATACGCTGCAGGAAATCCGACTTGTGCGTGATCGCGTCGTTGAGTTCCTGGGCAATCGTCGGCTCGACGCTGAACATCTTGCTGGCCAGCTCGACACCATAGGATTCGGCCAGGGAAAGCTGCAGAGCTGCGAACATTTTCGCGCCGTAGGCGCTCAGAGACTGCGCCATGTCAGAGCACCCGCTTCGGTTTTTGGTCATTCGCACCGGTGGTGCGTGACAGGTGGCGGCCTTCCGGCTTGTCCAGCAGCGCGCTGAACTGCGCCTGCAGCTTGGTCATGCCAGCGAGGACGGCCGCATTGGTGGAGCCTTTGCGGCTCAGCTGCTTGTCTTCTTCGGCGGTGGCCACGATGCCATCGACGGCCGCTTGCACGTCGTCGATAGGGGCCTGATCAGGCGCGGGCGCAGCTTCTGCGAAACTGTCGATCAGCGCCTGAATGCCGGCGGTGACGATCAGTTGTTGTTCGATCAAGGCCTGCAGCGCTTTGGCTGTAGCTTCATCCATTGGTGGTTTGCTCTCAGTAGTGGGTTGCGGGGTGGTTTCGGCGGGCACCTCTTCAATGCCGAAGCGCTTGAACAGGCCGGAGAACAGGTTGAGCAGCTTGCCCACCTCGCCTTGGGGCTGTTCCTCGTTGATGGCCCCGAACGGGACGGCCGCCGCGTAATGCACGGGCTTGCCGGTCTTGCGGGAGAAATAGAGTTCCTGGGTGCCCAGGCTCGCTGGCGAATCGGTGACCGCCAGTCCGGTCAGGTAGGCCTTGCCAGTGGTGGCGAAGTCCGGCGTGATCTCGATGCTGGTGAAGAGTTTTTCGCCCTGGTCGTTGAGCCACAGCAGTTTGTCGTTGGGCTTCAGCTGGGCTTCCAGCGCGACTTGGCCGGGTGCCAGGCCATCGACGTCCTCGAGCAGGCGCACGGCGAAGACGGTGCCGTAGGCACCAGGCCAGCGCTCATGCTCGGACCAGATGGTGGCCGTGTAGGTGGCAGTGCTGTACGTCTCGGCGATGTCGCGCAGTTCCTGCGGCGTGATGACGCGACCATCGACGGTAGGACCGCTGGTGGCGACGCGTTTCCAGAAGCTGACAAGGGAACGGGGCATGGGAAGAACTGCGCTCATCGGAGAGTTGAGGCCCCAAGATAGGGAGCCGGAACGTCACCAACAAACGGTTTACTTTCGCGCTTCTCCTATATTCGATTTCTAGGAGATAGGCGGAATTTAACCACACGTTTTCCGCCTTTTCGCCGCATAGACTGCGGCCCATGTACTACTCAACCGAAGTCAAAGAAGCCGCCAAACGCCTGTTCCTGCGCCGCCACAAGGCCAAGGAAATTCAGGCGCAGCTCAACCTGCCCAACATTCGGATCGTGTACCACTGGATCCGTGTCGGTGGCTGGGAAGACATGCTGACGGATGAAGAACCGCTGACTGCCTGCAGCCGGCGCATCACCCTGTTGCTTGAGAAAACCGACACGCTGACCAAAGGCGAGCTGGACGAACTCGACCGGCTGACGACCCTGCGCGAGCGCCTGGCCAAGCAGTGCGCAAAACCAGCGCCGATGCTTATACATGAAGACCAGCCTGACGATAGCCATCGTCGTGACGAGCCACGCGGTGAACGTCGGGAGCGTGGAAAGCGCGACGGAAAGAAGCGGGAAAAGAAGGTCAAGAATGACGTCAGTGAACTGACCGAAGTCGACTTTCTGGACAAGTTCATCAGCAAAATGTACGGCTACCAGAAAGAGCTGTTCGCGGCCAAACAGAACCCGTTGACCGCCCGCATCCGCAACATCCTCAAAAGCCGCCAGGTTGGCCTGACCTACTACTTCGCTGGCGAAGCTTTTATGGATGCGGTGCTGACCGGCGACAACCAGGTGTTCCTGTCGGCCAGCCGCGCTCAGTCCGAGATTTTCCGCAGCTACATCATTGCCTTCGCCCAGTCCTGGTTCGGACTGGAGCTGACCGGCAACCCGATCGTGCTCAGCAAAGACGGCAAGCCGTGGGCCGAGCTGCGCTTTCTAAGCACCAACAGCAGCACCGCGCAGGGTCACCATGGCCATGTGTACGTCGACGAATACTTCTGGATCCGCGACTTCGAAAAACTGAACACCGTGGCCAGCGCCATGGCGACCCATAAGAAGTGGCGCAAAACCTATTTCTCCACGCCCAGCGCCGTGTCGCACCAGGCCTACCCGTTTTGGCAGGGCGAGAAATTCCGCAACAGCAAACGCAAGGCGGCCAAAGATCCCTGGCCGAGCGACAAACAAATCTCTGCCGGCGCACTTTGCCCGGACGGCCAGTGGCGCAAGGTAATCACCATCCTGGACGCGATCGCCGGCGGCTGCGATCTATTCGACCTGGAGCAGCTGCAGCTTGAGTACGACGAGGACAAGTTTCAGCAGCTCTTCATGTGCAAGTTCATCGACAGCACCCAAAGCGCCTTCTCCCTGGCCGATCTGGAGCGTTGCTACTCGGACCTGTCGTTGTGGGCAGACTTCGACCCGGACGACCCGCGCCCGTATGGCAACAGCCCGGTGTGGATCGGTTACGACCCGAGCCGGACCCGAGACGACGCCACCTGCGTGGTCATCGCGCCGCCGCTTGAGACCGGTGGCAAGTTCCGAATCCTGGAGAAACACAGCTGGCGCGGCCAGTCGTTCAAATACCAGGCCGAGCAGGTCAAGAAGCTGACCGAGCGTTTCAACGTCCAGCACATCGGCATCGACACGACCGGCATCGGTTACGGCGTGTTCGACCTGGTGCGCGACTTCTACCCGCGTGCCACCTCGATCCACTACAGCCTGGAGACCAAGAACCTGTTGGTGCTCAAGGCGCAGGACACCATTCAGGGCAGCCGTATCGAGTGGGACGCCGGCTGGAACGATATCGCGCAGGCCTTCCTCACGATCAAGCGCGGCACGACCGCCAGCGGCCAGGTCACCTACAGCGCGTCCCGCACCGACGCGACCGGTCACGCGGATGTGGCCTGGGCGGTCATGCACGCTCTGCAGTACGAACCCCTCAACACGGACAAAAAGCGGCGCAGCCGCTACGCACTCACTGGATCAACTCTCCATGGCAAAACGCAACCGCAAAATCCTGCAGCAGCAAAAACCCGCGCAACGTCCCATGCGGGCGTTCACGTTCGGCGCGCCGGAATCAGTGCTGACCGACAACATCGCGCAGTACCTGGGCGTGTTCCCCAGCGACGACGGTCGAATCTACACGCCGCCAGTGTCGCGCAGGGGCCTGGCCAAGTTGCTCAAGGCCAACGCACACCACGGCGCGATTCCAGGGTTCAAACGCAACTTGCTGCTGCGTGAGTTCATCCCTTCAGCGGGCCTTTCTGTGGCCGATATGAGCCGGGCTGCACTGGACTTCATGGTATTTGGTGAGGCGTATTTTTACCGTGTGCCCAATCTGCTCGGCCAGATCCTGGAGCTGCAGCACCTGCCCGCCATCAACATGCGCGTGAAGGTCGACGGTGGATTCATCCAGTTGGAGCAGAACGGGCGAGAAACCGAGTTCGAAGCGCACGAGATTGAGCACGTCCTCAACTACGATGTCGAGCAGAACATCTATGGTGTGCCCGAGTACCTGGGCGGCCTGCAGGCGCTACTGCTCAACGAAGCCGCCACGCTGTTCCGCCGCCGCTACTACAGCAACGGTGCGCACGCCGGCTACATTTTCTACACCAACGACCCGAACCTGACCGAAGAAGACGAAGACGAGCTGCGCGCCCAGATCACGGCCAGCAAAGGCGTAGGTAACTTCCGCTCGATGTTCGTCAACATTCCGGGCGGTGCCGAAAAGGCTATCCAGATCATTCCGGTCGGTGACTTTCAGGCCAAGGACGAGCTGGAGAAGGTCAAGAACATTACCCGCAATGACGTCATCGCGGCTTGGCGCATGAACCCGGCGCTGGCCGGGATCATCCCTGAGAACAGCGGCGGTTTTGGCGACATCGAAAAGATCGATCGCGTGTACACAAGTAACGAGATTCGTCCGATCTGCCAGCTGTTTGACGAGGCTAATCAGACGCTGCGCGAGGACAGGCGGTTTGCTTGGAAGCCAGTGACAGATACATCTGTAACGGCCGGATCCGACTGAAGACACAGATAATGCCACTACAGGTGTGGCAAAATAATAGCCATGGGATGGCCCTGGGGAGGGAACATGCGAATTTACTGCACAACATGCGCTCACAAAGGACGGATCAGCTCAAGGGAGGAGGTAACTAGGGCTTACGTGAAACTGTACTGCCAGTGCCTTGATGCAAAGTGCGGTCACACATGGGTGGCCAACCTGACTTTTTCTCACACGCTTAGGCCATCAGCACAGCAGCTGGACGTGCTGTTGTTTGATCGGCTGCGAGATTTGGCACCGGAAAAGCAGAAGGAATTGTTCGATCAACTTGGACGCCAGTCGGTGGCGTGAACTAGGAACCGCCGACCAGCCGGGCCGGCGATCGGTGAGTTAGTCCACGGTTGTGTCAGGGTGATCAATCAGCAGATCGATAAGGCGCAGAACTCTGCGCTTTTCATCATCCGGTATCAGGCGAAAACCTTGAATAACCTGTCTTTCGACATTGCTAAGCACGGACTGCTGAGCATCATTAAATTCGCATGTATCACGTGTCATCACTGCCATCTCCGACATGCCTTTAACTCCTTGAAATGCATAAGGGAAAGGCTGTATCGGCTTTTGCCAAAGGCGCTCAGCCAAGGACAGAGCGAATTATGCTTTGTTTATCCGGTTGGGGCTTTGACGTCGTCGGCCATAGCTTTCAAAAACCTGCGAATCGCGTGCTGGTCGTATTCCGGGATTATTCGGTACTGGTGAATCATCTCATCCTCAACTTCGCTCAGGTCGCCAGATCCGAGGGTAGTTCGAACACCGCTGAGTATGTACATAATGTCAAAGCCTAACTCACTCAATACCGTACTCAAGTACAAAGCGGGCGCGTCACTCGACCCCGCTTCGTAGTTCGCTTGGGTGCGCTTTGCGACGCCTGCAGCTTGAGCTGCTTGGTCTTGAGTAAGGCCGCATCGCATTCTCTCTTCGCGCAATCGCGATCCAATCTCTTCAGAAGAGTGCAAAATTATTCATCCAATGGCTTTACAAATGCACTTATGTGCATCATCCTGCATTCCACACCACATGAAAATGCATGGAATTGCACTATGCCGAACAGCACCATCACCGAGCAAGCCCGCAAAGCTGCGCGTGAGACTCTTGAGCGTCACGGCCAGACGGCCAAAGGGTTTGCGCTGCAGCACAATTTGAATCCCAGCACCGTGTACGCGGTGCTGAGTGGTCAGAGCCGATGCAGATGTGGGGAGGCACATCGAGCCGCTGTCCTTCTGGGTATTAAAGACGGCGTGATTGCACAGTAATGGCAAGCATTGGCAGGGAAAAGCAGAACATGAAAAGCCCAGTTCTAAAGACACGCCGCGAAGTCGTCAGCGCAATTATCTGCAGCTATCCAGGCGGTCGCGAATGCGCTGCAGCACGCATCGGTTTGGCATTGAAGAAATTCGATAACCACGCCTACGAAAACAACAACAGCCGGCCACTGACAGACGCCCAGTTGTATCAGCTCGAGCAGGAAGCAGGCACACAGCATTTCCCCAACTACGTGGCGTCGATGTATGGCGGCTTGTTCGTTCCGGTGCCGGATCCCGAAACGAATGACACGGTGGAAATGTACTCACTGTCAGTCCAGGTCGCTGCAAAGCGTGGCTGTGTCGACCAAGAGATTGCCAAGGCTTTAGCCGATGGCTGCATCACCGAAGCCGAGGCTGAACACATCCTCAACGCTCACAACCTGCACATGGCGGCACGCCACGCCGAAGTGCTTGCAGCCATTGACCTCTACCGCGCCAAATCAGGGCCAGCCCAATGAACAATGCGCCTGCAGTACAGGAATATCAGGACGTGCTCAAAGCCGCCGCCCTTGCCTTTCTCGAGCGTCACCATTGTGAACACTTGGGCAACGACCAGCAGTTAATCGCTCGGACCGTTCGCCACCTGGTGGCCGATTACGACGTGCTGACGCAAATGGCTGAAAAGATGGTGCACCTGGCCTACAGCGACATGAACGCAATCCGCGATCGCCAGCGCCTCGACATCCGCAACAGCACCGCCACCCACTCGGTGATTGTTGACCCTACTACCGGCAATGCCTGGGCAATCCCGGTCAGCCTGATCTATGAACGCATCATCAACGCACCGGACAACGGGCGTTACCGCTTAGCCAACTCGTAACACCAACCCTACAAATTGCCTGCCCCACACCCTGTGGGTTTGGGTGAGCTGCGCCCGAATTCGAGGTTTTACGATGGGAAACGCCGTAATTGTCACCGCCCAACTGCCACCGGCAGAGGCTCAAGCCTTGCTGGCAGCCATGCGTAAACAGTACCGCTCGAGCCTCAACGAATACTGGTATGCCGACCAATTCCGCCTGGTGGCGGACGGTCTGCGCCACGGCGCAATCATCGCCCACGTCCCGGTAATGGCAGCGCAAAAACGCCTTATGGCAGCCCTTTCCCAGAGTCTTAAAGCAGTGAAGCAATCATGAAAGACGATCTACGTGAAGACGTCCTGCGGCGCCTCGATCACGACTACGGCCTGAAACATCGAACGGGCACCGATTACATGCGAGGCGGCACATGCCCCAAGTGCCGCCAAAAGACCTTATTCACGCGCCACTCGGCCCCGTGGCTGGTGATTTGCGGTCGCCCTGAGAAGTGCGCGCACACGATGCACGTAAAAGAAATCTACGAGGATCTGTTCGAGGACTGGAGCAAGCGCGCACCGGCAACCGAGAACGCCCCTGCAGCGACTGCCCGCGCCTACCTAGAGTTTGCGCGTGGTTTCAGCATGGACCTGATCGGTGGATGGTTTACCCAGGAAACGTACTTCAACCGGGAACTGAACGCCGGCAGCGCGACTGTCCGCTTTCCGCTGACAAAGGGCGGCTACTGGGAACGCCTGATCGATCGCCCGTCACGATTTGGCAAGATGAAGGCCCGCTTCAAGCCAGGTGAAACCTACCGTGGCGTGTGGTGGTGTCCTCCATCCGTTGACCTGCTCGAGGTCAAGGAAGTCTGGATCGTAGAGGGCATCTTTGACGCCATAGCGCTTCTGCACAACGGCATTTCGGCCGTGTCTGCTATGTCCTCTAACGCCTTCCCCGAAGAGTCGCTGAAGGCCCTGCTACGCGACTGCACCGAGCGCGAAGCTAAGTTGCCCAAACTTGTATGGGCGCTCGATAACGAACCAGGTGCACATGGTTACACCCGCCGCTGGGTTCGCATGGCCAGGGAGCTGGGCTTCGTGTGTGAAGCCGCGCAGATTCCCCAACGCGACGGACGTAAGGTCGACTGGAACGACCTGCACCAGCGCTGGGCCTTCATGGATGAAGAATCCAAGCGACTGGACCAGGTGGCCAGCGATATCAAGCAGGCTCGCCACCAGGGTGCGCTGCTGATTGCCGAAAACGCCGCCGAGAAAGCATTGCTCATGTACGACTGGAACAAGCGCGGTGAATTTCACCTGGGCTTCGCCAGCCGGTTGTACTGGTTCAAGTTGGACATGGAGAAATTCAACCGTGCCATGCAGGACCTGGAAGACAGCGAGGACCAGGACGAGCAACTGCTGAACCAATCGGCCATGCGGGAAAAGGCTCTGCAGCAATCCGGCAGCGTGATCGAAATCGCCAACTGTTACCCGCAAGCCCTCTATTACCAGCGCAACGAGGTGACGGACGAGTCCTGGTACTACGTGCGCGTCGACTTCCCCCACGACGGCGACAGCGTGAAGAACACCTTCACCAGTGGCCAGCTCACTGCCGCCAGCGAATTTAAAAAACGCCTACTCGGGATGGCAGCTGGTGCCATGTACACCGGCAGTGGCCAACAACTGGACAAGATCATGAAAGACCAGCTCTACGGGCTCAAAACAGTGTCCACCATCGACTTCGTCGGTTACAGCAAAGAGCACGGCGCATATCTGTACGGAGACGTGGCCATCAAGGACGGTGTGGTCTACCCGATCAACAGCGAAGACTATTACGAGCTGGGCCGGATGCGCCTCAAGACGCTACAGAAAGGCGTCCCGATCGTGCTGCAGCGCGAGCGTAAGGACTACAACGAAGAGTGGCTGAGGCTCATGTTGATCTGCTTTGGCTCCCAAGGCTTGATCGCCCTGGTGTTCTTTTTCGGCTCCCTGTTCTGTGAGCAGATCCGCGCCCGTTATCAGTCCTATCTGTTCCTCGAAATGACAGGCGAAGCCGGCGCGGGCAAAACCACACTGCTCAATCTGTTGTGGAAGCTGATGGGCCGCGAAGGCTACGAAGGCTTCGACCCGATGAAATCGACCAAGGCTGGCCGCTCGCGGCTTATGGGCCAGGTGTCGGGCATGCCAGTTGTGTTCCTGGAAGCCGATCGCCACAGCGACGACAACAAAGCCCACGCCAAGTCGTTCGAGTGGGACGAGCTGAAGGATTTCTACGGCGGCGGCACCTTGGCGACCAAGGGCGTTAAAACCGCTGGTAACGAAACATACGAACCGCCGTTCCGTGGGGCTGTGGCGATCTCACAGAACGCCGCGGTGGTAGCGCACGAAGCGATCATGACGCGGATCGGGAAGCTGCACTTCGTTCGCCCAACTGTGACCGCCGAGAGCCGCGCTGCAGCAGACCAGCTCAACGGGTTGGACGGTACAACGCTCAGCCACTTCCTGCTGCTATCCGTGAGCAAAGAGTCGGCAGTTATGGAAGTACTCGGCCACCGTATGCCGGAATACGAAGGCAAGCTGCGCCGGCTGCATACCAATTGCTTCTTCTGCAGCACTGAATTCACTGCAGACAGCGCCTGCCGTAAGTGCGGCAACAACATCCGTGGCCAGATCCGCATCGAGCGAATCATTAAGAACCACGCCCAGCTGCTCAGTCTGCTGGATGCCATCCGACTGGTGATCACCCTCACTGACAACCAGGTTGAGGAGACCCGTCGCCAGATCCTCGAAATGGCGCTTGAACGTCAGAGCACCACCAGTGCCGACCATGCGGCCGTGGCCGAATTCTGGCAGGTCTACGAATACCTCGAGTCGCTTTATGAAGATCCCCTGGTTAACCACAGCAAAAACCCGGACCTGATCGCCATCAACATCAACGAATTTGCGGAGCGTGCTGCCGAGCATCGCCAGAAGCTGGCCGACGTCTCGAGCTTGAAGGATCTGCTCAAGGATTCCCGCAGCCGCAAATTTGTTGACTACAAGGCCGTGGACAGCGCCGTGCGCAGCGCCCAGGCCATCCGTAATCCCATGACGAACCGTTGCCCTACGGTGAAGTGCTGGGTTTTCAAAGCCTGACCGGAGCGAGCACATGCAAATTCAAGTGATCAGGGGAACCCCTGTTGAAGAGGCTTACATGACTAGCTTCGTGTACGCCGGCCTGACCGAAACCCGCGATGGCTTTCCGGTCGTCCACGCGCATGCATATGCGGTTGAAGGTCTGCTGGGGATTTTGGAAATCCGAGCCGCTCGAGGTGAGCGCGAGATTCTGGTGATGGGATGCAGCCGTGACCAGATTCAGGCGGTTTTGGAATGGCAATCAGAAACCGAGGAAGTCACCAATCTGGAGAACCTGGTGCTTCACCTGGTGCGATCGGATCCGCTGGACCCAAGCGCCGTTTAACGCCGAAAAAAAGGCGTCGAGGAGTTCGTACCTCCCCGACACCGACCACTGAAAGGAGCAGCACCTTGCTAGTACAACAACTCATCAGCGATAGCCACGAGGCTACCACACGTCACGATCCGCGTACCCGTGCGCGCTTCACTCCCAGCCGTCGAACCGTGGCCACCGCCATCATCGGTGCTGCCTTAATCGGCTACCTGGTGCACAAGACGCCGGACGCCCGCGACCGGCTGCAAAATCTCGCCACCCTCGCCCACAGCCAGGGCGACCTGACCGCTGTCGACGTTCTGGTCATAGCCCAGGTGCTCGCCCGCCCACATGTCAGTAATTGAGCCTATAGCTTCTGGCTTTGAGCACCAGGGCGAAACGCTACACTGCCCTGGTTGCTGCTTCCCGTAGAGAGCAATCATGAATTCCCCCACAAGCTCCGTCCTCACGTTTGAGGACCTGCAGCGCATAACCGGCTATCAGCGCCGCTCCGACGTCGAACGCTCACTGAACACTCAGGGCATCCGCATGTTCAGAGGGCGCACCGGCCCCTGGACCACGCTGGACCTCATTCACCAGGCGGCGGGCATCGAGTCCGTGGCCACTGAGCACTACGACATCAATATCCTATGAGGCGAGCGCGCAAGCGGAAGCACAATCCGCACATTCCCACTCACATCGATCAGGCCGCGCTCCCAGCGGCCATCTACTTTGATCACCGCAACGCCGGCGTGTGGTACACGCTGCATTACGACGAGAACGGTAAACAGCGCAGGCGCAACGTGGCACCCGCCGACGTCACCCTGGCCGACCTGCACCAGATCATGGAGCAGACCTCGGGCGTTGACCGGGGCACGTTGCGTTACGTGTGTGCGCAATATCACCAGAGCGATCGCTACAAAAAACTCAGCCCCAACACCCATGACGACTACTGTTATTCGCGTGACGTGCTGTTGGCCATCCCAACCAAACTGGGCAAGCCATTGGGCGATCTCCTGGTGAAGAAATTCACCGCAGCCCTGATCCAGCGCATCGTCGATCGGCTGGCGGACGAGGGTACGCCCTCCAAAGCGGCGCACGTCTTGCGCTACCTGCGCCGTGTGCTGCAGTGGGGCCGCAACCGGGGGTTCCTGGACGTCAACCCGGCGCTGGGTATCGAAGCGCCGGTGGAGCGCAAACGCAGACGATTGCCGGGGCACCGGGTCATGGACGACCTGGTGGACCGCGCCTTGGCGTTCGGCCGTCTGGCCAGGAACGAGAAAGGGGGCTGTCCGCAGTACCTGAGCTACGTGATGGAGATTGGCTACCTGTGCCGTCTACGCGGCATTGAGACCATTACCCTGACCGATGCCCACGAATTGGCAGAAGGAATTCTGACCAACCGACGCAAGGGCAGCAGGGACAACATCGTGCGCTGGACGCCGCGTTTGCGCGCGGCCTGGGAAGGGGCGAAGGCGTATCGGACCAAGGTGTGGGCCAGCAAGTCGACGGTCATTCCGCTGCGGCCGGAGCGGCGTTACCTGATCGTGGCCAGCCACGGCGGGCCACTGCGAAAATCCAGCCTGGACACGGCCTGGCAGCGGTTCATCACATCGGCTATCGCCGATGGCACTATCACGGCAGAGCAGCGCTTTGGACTGCATGACCTCAAACGCCGGGGTATTACTGACACGGTGGGTAACCGGGCGGACAAGCAAGAGGCCAGCGGTCACCGGGACGAAGCGATGATGGACATCTATGACCTTAGCGTTCCGCTGGTGAATGCCTCGCAGACCTAGCCCCCCGCCTCAGACTTCGACCTGAAAGGCGCGGATCCCCGCCGATTCGGCAAACCTCCCCACAGCCGTCAGGCTGGCCCAGGTGCGCAGCGCTTCGCGGCGCGAATGCACCGGTAGCCAGCGGCTGCCCGCCCCGCCCAGGCGTATGGCCAACGTCCACTTGTCGTTATGACGACTGACCAACACGTCACGTACAGCACCGCCCTCGAGCATTACACGCAGGGCTTCTTCCTGGATACCTTGGGGCATGATTAAGCCAACTTCTTGATCCGGTCGGTAAACTCACTGACCTGCTCGGGCGACAGACAGTTCAAGTTTCCGAAGGTCTCCAGGTGCAGGATCATGGCTTCGCGACTGCCAGGCTGACCAGCGACGATGCGTCGGCAGGTTTTCTCGAGAATCAGTCTGGCCAACTGCGGGTTCTCAATGGTCGTGGGGTCAAACGCCAGCGCAATGGCCGTGGCCAGCTCGCCCAGATCTGGATCAGTCTGTTGCAGTGCCCGCAAGGCGTTGAGTTGCCGGGCGGTGATGGGTAACGACACGCTGACCTCCTGGAGATCCGTGGTGTTCTAACCATAGATATTGGCAATGGTATACCAGAGAGCAGGGGTCTGGTTTCCAGCGGACGCAAAAAATCCCACCGGAGTGGGCCTTTCTGTGGGGAGGCATTTAACGAATGTCCCGTTATGCGTAACGGAGGGGTAACCCGCGCTCATGTAGTATCGCCGTCGGCGGAGTGAGTAAAACTACAAAGTCAGCAAAGCCAACTTTTCGTTAAATAAAGGGGTGTATATGGAGCCTGGACCAGATTTTGATGCCGTTATAAGACTTAATAATGAGCTTAAAAACGAGTCAGCCCGGGGGGTCGTGCTCGTTGCGACGGCCATGATTGAGGAGCAACTCCGCGAGGTTCTTCTAGCAACCCTCGTACCCAATCCATCCTCTACGGACACGTTGTTTGACGGTCCAAACTCCCCATTTGGATCTCTCAGTTCCAAGATCGACGTGGCTTATCGCTTGGGGATTATCAGCGACAAACTATGTCGCGACCTCCACATTGTTCGGCGGATCAGAAATGATGTCGCTCACCAGCCTCAAAGCTTCAGTTTCGAAGATCCCTCCCCCAAAAACAGAATCGAAACTCTAAGCAAATCACACGGGATCTTTGAAAGAAGCCCCAAGTGGGTAGAAAAAAAAGGGCACCCATCGTTGCGCAGCCAGTTTCTGGAAGCTGCATCCTGGATGCTTTTTTTTCTCGCGGCAGAAAGGGTTAGGCGACCCACATTATCTGGACGCTCACCCGAGTTCGGTTACGCAATGACTTATGATGAGGAAGGGGGATTACCTTCCGGCTTAGGGGCGTAACAAGCCAATAATAGATGCAGATCTACACGGGTCATGAGGTAGTCGCACGTAACAACAGTCGCGCTAACTCTTTGATATAAAAGTTTAATTTATATGACTTGTAATCAGTAGGTCCCGGGTTCGACTCCTGGTGCCGGCACCATACAAAACAAAGGCTTGCAGCGATGCAGGCCTTTTGTTTGTCCGCTGTACGTAACCAGCGAGCGTATCGGCGTCTGTTCACGCGCCAGGTCCTATCCCCCCCACAAGCCTCCTGCCCCGCTTCGTTTGTCGATTACCAAAACTAGCTTTTTCCCAGCCCTCAACTGAAAATGGCACCCTGCCAGTCACTGAAAATCGTGCTCTGGATGCCAGCCCCCCCGTAACAACGACGTCCAAGACTTGCGGCGCTGTGCAAAGCGCAGAACTTTGAAGATCGAGCTGCAGGCCTTGCCCCGCTTTGCTTCCAGCACTTTGCCCGGAGATGGCAAGGAGCGACTTGGTGCGCATCTATGAGAGCGGTGAGGATTTTGAAAACTGCCGCTTTCGCCGGTTTTCCAATTTTTCAGCCAGGCAGACCGGGGCTTCCAGGAATTGCCTCTCCGGTAACCGTACGCCCAGATCGGCGCTACATCATCGTCGCCAGCCATGGTGGTGCCTTGCGCAAATCGAGTTTAGATACGGCCTGGCAGCGCTTCATCAAGTCGGCAATTGAGGACGGGACCATCACGGCAGAACAACGGTTTGGCCTGCACGACTTAAAACGCCAGGGCATTACCGATACGGCAGGTAACCGGGCCGACAAGCAGGAAGCCAGCAGCCATCGTGATGGAGCGATGATGGACGTTTACGATCTGAGCGTGCCTGTGGTGAACGCCTCTCAAGTTTAAACGGGGCAGACATCGATCTGAAATAGTAGACCAGCCTTGGGGAGGCTGGTTTACAGCAGGTGCAGGAAAGCCCACCAACGTGGGCTTTTCTGTGGGGGGCGTTTTAACGAATGTCCCGCTACACGCACTAAAAGCCACCGCAGTCGTAAATTGTTAAGCCTAGCGGACAGACCGCTGGAAAAGCACATTGGGCACGTCGACTCTTAAACCTTCCGGGGAACTTCGCGCATGTACTCCACCCAATCCTCGTATGGCGTCACATAGAGGTGAAAACTGTCCAGGCCAGTTGCTGGAGGCCAGGTCACATGCTTGCTGATCACAGAAATCTCGCGCCTTTCGACGTAGTAGCCCGTGACAACGTTGCGCCCCAAAATGCCCGGGGTTGGCTTGCCCGTCCTCGTTTCAGGGTGCGCGCCGTTCTTTGTCCAGATTACTGAGCCCTCAATCCAGCGTTTAAGCTCTTTAAACTTATCAACCATCTCCCCAGACTGCGCATGGTAGTGTTCATGGATCTCGTATGAATTCTCCTGGACGGCCTCTTCCAAAGGGATGCCGCCCAAGGTGCGACTACCAAGATACTCGCTCAGTGCTTTAGCAATGATGGAATTTCGTGCTTCGCCCGTACGCAGGGCAAGAAAATCCAGTTGGTCTCGTAAATTTTCGTTTAGCCGGATTGAAAACATATAATTCTCGTTCGCTATGAGGGTTGAGCCGAATAATACTATGTATTACCAGCGAAATAATACTATGTATTATTGGCTGCGACAGTCAAGCATTTTTCAGTTATGACGTTCGGCGGGTAATCCGTGCGGTAGGGGCGACTAAGGCTTCAGCCGAGCTATGGGTGAAGATGCAGGGAGAGATTCCCCTTCACTCGATTGTCGTGGGACATGGGGCATCAGGATGATCCGCAATTCTCCAAAGGCCACGTAATAGCGCCCGTAGACCTAACGCAGAATGAGGCTTTCACGAACACGCCACGTAATAGAAAACCTGTAACTTATTGATTTTAATGTTAAAAGCATCTTACTTGTAATCAGTAGGTCCCGGGCTCGACTCCTGGTGCCGGCACCATACGCAACACCGAAAGAGGCTCACCGAAAGGTGGGCCTTTTTTGTTTGTGGCGTGCCGATCCGGCTGTGGAAAACCAAAGATTCCCACCGGTAGATAATTTCATCCACAGTCGCCGAGAAGATCGAGTAAAGCGCTGTTGTTGTGAGCACCCCTTGGTAGCCAGAACCTTTTAAGGCTATGCCACACCGTGGTGGCTCTCCCAGAGTGCGATTAGCGTCCGGCGGCTCGCACGGTCACAGCGATGTGATGGATGCCTACTTCTACCAGAGTGCCACTGCGGCAACTCATCCCCCGTTATAGCTGCCCTGCAGCAACCTATCCGCTTGGCCATTTCATTGCGCCAACCTGCGCCCGTCTCTTTCTCCCGGAAAGAGACGGGCGCTCCTACGGCTGCTGCAGGCCAACTCGTACAAGGCTTTGCGGCATTCCCCCTCGTGACAATCGACGTGACAAACACCGAAGTCACCAGCAACAGCGATGCCGATGATGGTGCCGCAGGCCACGGAATGGATTGCACCTGACTGACAGTCAGGCATGCCCCGGTCATCGCATCACTGCCTTCACCTGCCTCAAGATCTCGCGGCGTCGGTCTCGTCAGCCAGCGCAGCCTCCACCCGCCCACTTCCTCGGAGGTGCTCAGGAGGCCAGATCATGAGATGCCCAAGCTCCCGGTAGTAAAGAGCCGCCAGTCCCGCGTTAGTGGACAACCCTCACAGGTCGCAGGGGCCTTGATCCCTGATAACACTCAGCATTCTTGGCGGGATGAAGTGGGGAAAATTTCAAGGGTTTGGCTTCGAGAGGAGTTTGGTCATGACATTGGTCGGTAGACAGAATGGGCGCAATTCTGGATGGGGTCGGCAACTGAGCTATGCCGGGCCGCAGGCATTGAAAGACATGTTCGGCGGCGGACACTACGGCACGGTCAAGGCGCACAGTGATCGCTGGCAGGCTTTCGTGCGCTAGTGTTGTTCGGAGGATAGGCCGGGCTTTAACGATTCGCGGCAGATTGATCGGCAGACCTTACTGGATTACGCAGGACGTCTACGTCAGCAGGTTGAACAAGGCGCTATCGGCATCGCCACCGCGCAAAATCGGTTGTCCAGTGTGAACAGAACCATGGCCGCGCTTCGTGGTGATCAGTATGTGAAAGTGCCGAGTCCGAGCAAGGCGCTGGGGATGCAGCGCACCAGTGTTCGTCGCTCGATACCGCAAGGCCAAGACCGCGAACATGTGAAGCGGATCGTCGACGCGCTCTGCGAACACCAAATGCCGCGCGCCGCGGCCATCGCTCAATTGGCGCGAGCCACCGGCATGGGCTGGAACCGCATGACGAAGATAGATTTGTGATCATCACGGCTGCGAGTGATTCAGGGATGGTCGACATTCATGATCGCTGGCCGTTGGTGCTGACGACGGAGCATGCTCGGGAGTGGATTGAGCCTGGATTGTCGGCAATGCGGGCTGAGGAGATGGGAAACGAGTGCTGCAGTCCCGTCGATGACTTTGAGTGGTTTGCAGTAGACAAACGGGTTGAAAACGTTAACAGCCAAGGGGCGAATTTGAAAATTCCGGTGACGACACCCCCAAGTGGAGCGGCGCCCAGGCTATGACACAACATGCTTCAAGAAAAAAACGATCAAAAACTGATCATCGTCGACCCGAAAAATGGTCACGAACGTGCAGAAAGGGTTTCGAGAGGATTTTTTTGAGAATTTTTAGCTGCCAGTTGGCCGCTAAGTGAATGAATCTAGGAATTCGATTTTTCATTACCTACTTTGGGCGTAGCTTCCCTAGGGAGCCCTAACCTGTAGGTCTTGAGTGGAGGTGGATTTGGGATGGTCCACGCTTCTGCGCCATAGTGCCATCACCTCTGAACTCTGGCAACCCTTCAAGATGCCTGAGAGACATGATTATCTACTAAGCATTTGCGCAAAAAAACGACAAACACTCCTGCACGCCTTGCTGGGCAAGGGCTACAGGAATTCTTACATTATAAAAATAGGTATTTTCATCCTTGCAAAATCAAACACTCTAACAGCCGCTTCTTATTTGAAAGTGCACTTCATACAAAAACAACAACTATCAGAAACTTTTGAAAATCTCATTTTCAACAACCAAAAAAAATCAAAGGACAACTAAGGGGTACAACTTGATCACTCAGAGTTCCCCACGCCATCAAGACCAACTTACGCTACAAACTAACAAACAAGCACTCACACATTTAAAAATCGACAAAACCCTTTAAAACCGGGGCCTCCAGAGGCTAACAGATACTAAAAACCCCAACTTTAAGGCGGTAGTCGTCGCATAGGATTGCCCCAACTAAAATCGCAAGGGAGGATTGACGACTATTCAATGACACCATAATCTTAGGCCCAACGAAGCAACACGCCGTAAACCGTCGACTTTTCCTAGAGAATTCGAATGCGGATCTCGTCGACCTAAAGAAAGTGGGAGGCTACAAGAGACAAAAAAATGGCAAAAAAAAGCTGAAGGGGTGGAGCCCTTCAGCTAGCTGTAACCAGAAAACAACCGTAATGGCTTGGCGATGAGGCGTTACCATCCCAGAAAATTTGCTGACTACAGATTCTTGCAGATCGAAAAGTAGCATAAATGGCGGGAGGGGAGCCACAAAGCTAGGGATAGCAGGTGACCAGAGGCATTTCAAAAATGCCCAAGCGTCTCCTCTGAATAGGAGAAAAGCGAATGACGCCTTTAGAATTAGCGTGGGTCTTTGCGATTGAGGTTGTGCGATTGCTTCAGATCGTATTGTCGTAATCCCGTGGTAAGGATGCCGGAGCATATGCTCCGGCATTTTTGTTCGTGACACAGTAAAGATTCCTAGAAAAGCCAGCCCTCAAATGCGGAAGACTCCCAACTCATGTTCACCAGCTCTCCACTCACATTAGCCTGCCCCTGCCGCTGGTTGCCCGTGGTGTACCTGATGTCCAGCACCTCAAAATGAAATCCCTCAAACACCCGCCGAATGTCCGGAGGTCATTGATACTCACCATCACCTTGCCTTTGCACCGTCGCATGAAGTCGGCCATCCGCTCGTAATTCTCGAACGGAAAGTCGACGCCGTAGCCAACCCTCACAGGTCGCAGGGGCCTTGATCCCTGATAACACTCAACATACTTTGCGGGATGACGTGGGGATTGGCTTTAAAGGTTTGGCTTCGAGAGGAGTTTGATCATGGCATTGGTGGGCAGGCGAGATGGACGCAATTTTGACTATGGTCGGCAGTTGAGCTATGCCGGGCCGCAAGCGCTCAAAGATCTTTTTGGCGGTGGCCAGTACGGCACGGTCAAAGCGCACAGTGATCGGTGGCAAGCGTTCGCACGGTAGTGTCGATCAGACGATGGGCCAGGGCTCAACGACGCGCGGCAGATAGATCGGCAGACCTCAATGGATTACGCCAGACATCTTCGAAGCCAAGTTGAACAAGGTGAGCTGATCATAGCCACCGCGCAAAACCGACTCTCAAGCGTCAACCGAACCATGGCCGCGCTTCGTGGTGGTCAGCACGTAAGGGTGGCGAGTCCGGGCAAGGCGTTAGGAATGTGGCGCACCAATGTTCGCACCGCGGCTCCGCAAGGACAGAATCGTGACCAAGTGATGCGGATAATCAATGCACTCCGCGAACATCAACTACCGTGCGCTGCGGCAATTGTGTACCTAGCACGAGCCACCGGTATGCGTTTGCGCGAGGCCATCTTGGCCGATCTTCCACGCCTGCAACGAGAAGCCGAGCAATATGGCAAGATCAACATTCAGGATGGCACCAAAGGTGGACGCTCGGGCGCATCAGCATCTCGCTGGATTTGGGTTAATGATCATATCCGCGAAGCGCTCAGCCAAGCCAAGCCGGTCTCCCCCGCCGGTAGCCGCAACCTGCTGGCTCCGGACGAAACCTTCCTCGATTTTCAACAGCGAATCGTCCGCCCCGCCCGAGACATCTTTCATACGCACAACCTCAAAGGCTTCCACGAACTGCGAGCGGCCTATGCGTGCGAACGCTATGAGCAGATCACCCATTACCTAGCCCCCATCAACGACGGCAGATGCAGCCAGCTCAATCTGCGTCTTGATCGAGAGGCACACTTACAAATCAGTTATGAACTGGGGCACGGTCGAATCGACGTGGTATCCGCCTACATCGGTGGTCGAGCATGAACAAGCCATTCGATATGGAGCTTTTCCTATCTGGAGTGCTGACTGGAGCGCATGCCACTCGCGAACGTCATATACGCCAGGCCAAGGCAATTCAAGCCGAAATTGCTGAGTGCTGGGATCGAGACAATCCATGGACTTGGCAGCGAAAACATCTCGCTTGGTTTTTAAAGAAAAAGAAAGAAAACAAATCGAATTCCACTTATTACCATTACACTTTAACTGTAAAACTAATCAATATTCGCTTAAAACCAAACACAAAAAAAATCGGTCAATCCATGGTGAAAATCAAGAAACAACAAGAAATCAAAGCTTCAACAAAAAAACGAAGCAATCTTAATCATGCCGACTAAATTGAATCGGCACGATCAACATTTCACTATAGTTTAGCAATAGCTACTTTCGAATGCCGCTCGAATCTTACTAGATAACTCTGCACCTTTCATAAACACCCCAAGCTCTCCATAAATATCACCCACTGAAGATGCCGACAACCAATTCATGCTGGTGATCACAACGTTATCCTCATCCCACGTCATAACTTTCGCGTGTATCTGAGGATCATCTGCCTTTATAACCTTAAAGCTCAGCGAAGAAAGCTCTTTATTCAAAACGTTAGCCTCTGAAGTACGCATACTGCCGCTTGATCTTCCATAAGCAACCCGAATAGAGAGACTCGGATCATCCCGTAAAGCAGCTTTAAACGGCGTCAGTACCGGGCGATCGCCTGCATAACTAATACGGTGACTGCATATAAAAATATCGTCAACCGCTTCATCACTGGCTTTCTTACAAAAGGAATGATGCTCTGCCGCAGAAATCAATTGAACCTTCATGAGATCCGCCTCGCCTTTAAGTTTATCAACAACTTTTCGCTTAGATAGAATTGTCGACTGAACTGCCAACTCTCGGCTCAACTCGTTGGAAAGCCCCTGTTTGCCCATTGCCAAATGTGAAGCGATACTTAGAGCATCGGCGACCACAAGCGGGTCACAAATCTGCACCGATGCCTCAAAACGGTTAAATCTTGATGAAAGCCAGTTGCATGAACCTATAGTAACAGCCCATTCGCCAGAAGGTGTATCAACGATAAC
Source organism: Pseudomonas triticifolii (assembly GCF_014358015.1). GTDB lineage: Bacteria > Pseudomonadota > Gammaproteobacteria > Pseudomonadales > Pseudomonadaceae > Aquipseudomonas > Aquipseudomonas triticifolii. The sequence continues at coordinate 51,238 of NZ_JACONV010000026.1, forward strand.
AAACTTAGCGTGGGACTGAGTAGGAGTTCGGTGAAATCTAAATTGAGTACCAAGCCCTTCTCCGTCAATAGTTTTTTGAAGTTGCTCAAGCTTATCTACGACAAACTTAAAGGCTTGAACTTTTCGCGGATCATCTGGTTCAGTCTGCCCCCACATAACGTCTACCTGTACCGAGCGACGAACAGCATCCAGAAGTGAAGGTAACATCTCATCAACGCAGTCCGCATTGATGAAGGTAGAGTGAAGCACTATCCGTGAATACGCGCTTTCAATTAACTGGTAAATATGCTGCGCGTGCTTCTCTGCCCCTAGAATAAGAGTAACACTTTTGGGTTCGACATGATGTACAGGTAAAGATCGGGGCGATACACGCGCCTCGTAGTAACCCTGTCCTATTTCAGTTTTACCCAACTGATCTCCGAGGAGGCGTATTTTTTCTCGTTGTAAATTCGCTGCGGCGAGAATGGCTTCCTTTAGTTCTTCTGATATTTCGGGAACTCCTGAGATATCATCCTCAGCACTAACCGAAGCGATCGCATACTTCAATGAGTCAGAATAGCTCCGCCTTACAACTTCTTCTTCAAACCCGTTGACATCCTCATCGTCATTCGCGACGCAGTTAAAAATATCCACTAACTCAGGCGAGAATGTAGAAGACGTCTGTATTTCTGTAGTATGCCCCTTGTATTCACCGAGTAAGCTTTGAGCACGCCTATAGTTATAGACCTGATAAGTTTGCTTTTTCTTTTTCCGTTCGAAGCGATAGCATTGCTCCGTTATCGGGTCTATTAGAAAGCTACGAACCCGTAATAACGGCTCACTATCGACCGGCAAATCTTCAAAGGTCGATATAGCAATACCTCTGATCGTAGCCTGAAAAATGAAACCTTCAAGACTATTACTTATTTCAACCCAACCTACTTGCATTAGAGAAATTAGAATCTCAACGACTAACTGCCTTGGCAAACCTGACATGTCCGCCAATTGTTGAGATGTCGCAGGCCTCTGGGCTAACGACTGCAACACTAACTGGTCAATAGCACCCCATCGTTTAGCCTTAACTATTTTGAAACGGTGAGTACCAGAACCAAAAGGAATCTTCACATAGATACTAGGAGCGCTCATGCTGTAAGTCCTATTTCCTTATAATTTTTAGGCTTTCGTATAATTTTTGCGCTTCTTTTTCCCTGGCTTAACCACACCTCGTAATATTTCTTGGTGGCCAATCCGCTTCATCACGCCTTCGGCCTGATATCTTTCTAAAACTTCCACTAATTTAACAACAAAGTGGTTATTTTCTAATCCTTTACCAAGCTCTTCTCTTCTGATCTTATCGGACCAATTCTTAAGAAACTCTAGAGAACCAACAATAATGAGCTGGTGCTTTGCACGACTAAGCAGAACGTTCATACGCCGACTATCCAGTAGAAACCCAAGCGCACTCAAAGAATATGAAAAGCTATTATTTCTGACCATTGAAACTATCACAGCATCAGCTTCAGCGCCCTGAAATCCATCAACAGTACTACAGTATGAAATATGATCATCAGGCTTAGCAAACAGATCGAGATCTCTTAAGTAATTCGAGCTAGATATTTTCCGCTCGATATCTTTAGCCAGCTTTTTAACTTGCTGAGCATAGGGCGAAAGTATTGCAAGCTTCGGCTTATCCTTACTTTCGGGGGAAGCTACTCTGAGCTTACCAAGTAACTCTATAATTACCTCTCGCTCAAGAGAGTTATGCCAGCGAGGTAGCTCCTCACCCGCATGAAAATTTCTATTCGCCTGAATATCAGGAATGTCAATCCACAAAATGGCTGGAGTGTCTTGTAGTACAGCCAAATTGCAGAAGTCAAAGGGTCGTGTAGTAGGTATGGCTCGGTAATACGCTTCTCTATTGGGCGCAGTCTTCAATGCGTCGTCATAAAAAACTTCAGAAACAAGCTTCGCAATATCAGGATGCATCCGATGCTGAATGGATAACATGCTCGCTATCGGTCGATGTTTTACATCAGAGCCATAAAATTCGATAGAGCTCCTCTTTGCCTCCTCCTCTTCCAGTATTAAACTTTCAAAAAGCAAATGTAATCGCAAAGATTCACGAGCAAGGCTCTTCAGGTTTGCTTCCGACAGATCCTGGACATACTCATCAGTAAAACGAGCCTTAATTACTTCTCCTTTGATTGAGCTATTGTAAACATCCACTGCTATTTTTAAAGCACTGTGAAGGCTCTCTTTATTCTGCAGTATTTGTCTCATTTTTTCCGATGCATAAGGAGGGAGCTGCTTATGATCGCCAATCATAAGCCTCCTGTATGACAATAGTAATGGACTGAGCAACTCAATACCTGTGACCTTTCCAGTCTCCTCCATTATTGACCAGTCAAATTGAGAGCGAGCTTTAATTAGTTCTTCTACCTGACGCGAGTTCGTAGTAGCAAAAACCATATTGGCTGCCTTCAACAACTGACTGATCAGGGAGTAACGGCCTGACCGAGCGTTATCGTTACACATCGCTATTATTTTTTCTTTTGCAGATACTGTGCCCGACTCCTCAAATAACATGCTTTTGGTCAATGAGATCAGATATTCTTTGGCTAAAGAGTCCAGCTCGCTTAAAGAATCAGTATCGTTACTTTGAGAGTTAGCCTTAATACAACTTACTATCAATGGTTCATCTTGACAGTCCATACTTAGCTTTAATGAATCGACAACCTCTTTATATAGATGCTGAACAGTGGAGTGGCTTTGCGCTGTCAGAAGAAGCCGGCTATCTGGTTCATGAGTAAAAATCTGCTGCACCAAAGCTGTAACCAAATACGTTTTCCCGACGCCTGGCGGGCCTTGTACTAGATAAAGCGGTAAAGTACTGGTAATACGTTTAAACACTTCTTGCTTTGAAGCATCCAGAGCATTGAATGCGGCATGCTCCGAATGTTTATCTTGTGAATTGGTTATCGAGGCATAGGGATTGGCCAACATATTTACCAACTCGATATGATTACTAAGGGCGTCTATCGCCCCGGCACGCCGACTTAACTGACTAATGGTTCCTTGTACAGAACTGGAGATAATGAAATAGTTATCATAATCCGGGTCTAACGACGTAGTTGTAAACTGATAATGGATCACGCCATCTGGTTGCTTCTCTAGCTTCTGAAAATCAAGCACAGTTTCCTGTTCTTCATCTGAGAAGTTTGTATTACCGACAAGAATCCAACTACCAGAATCGTTCAATTCATTTGCAAGCAATTCATTCAACCGAGTGGCAGCTGGCTTAAGCCCGAGTGCTCTTGATATTTCTTGAGATTCAGAGTCTGAGCGACTTGTCAAAGTCACCGTACTAAGTGAAAGATCTATCTCATCTTTTTGATACGCTATCAATTCCATGGGATAAATTTCGGATTTTGCATACGCAATTTCCGTGAGGTGATAAGCAGAGAAACCATCAATTATATTTTGGTTTGCGAGGTCTCCATCTTCCTCCTCCTTAAGATTTAGTATTATATTTTCCCATGTCGCCATTTCCATTTTATCGCGAGTCTGCTTAAACTGCGGCGACGACATACAGTGAATTTTGTTGCCACTTAACTTACACGAACGATTTGAACTATTAATTCTTTTGGGCGGCTCTAAATACGCCGAGTGACAAAATGCCGCTGACCAACTACCTTCAATATCCCTTACACTTTCTTTATTTTTATTAAGTATATAAGTCAGCCTATCGCCCACCAAAAGTACTTCTTCTTCCATGTTATCAGCGGCTGGTAGGAAAATCAGCCGCGGGTCATTACGTAAATCCTCCTCAACAAATTTGATGCAATCATCAAAATTATCCTCCCCTAGCGTGATTCCATGGAGCTCTTGGAACCTAGTTTGAACTGCACTAAAAACGGAGGTTTTACGATGTGCCTTACCTATATCACCTTTTTTCTGATTAAAATGAAAAATCAAATAATACTGATCTACCTTTCGCGCATTCATAGAGCGCAATGAACTTATTATTGATTCGATTTTCTTTACAATGGCTCCGCCATCCATACCCTCTTTGGGAATATTGGCATTCAATTTTATACGCCCTGTCAAGCCTCGTATGAAAATCAACTCATCTAAAATCAGACCACTTTTGGATACCAGTTCTTTGATCGGAGATACTAAGTCATCCAAATCATCAGCATCAATTTTTAGGATTTTTGCTATCAGCACTCCTAAATCGGCCCAGTCAGTTAGGAATGAATATACACGTCCGATAGTAGAATTGGTTGTGGAATGACTAGGTTTTCCCCCTCCAGAAATATTTTGTACTCGAACAGACCATTCAAAACCAGTTAATTGAAAGTCATGCCCAGAATGAGAAAGATCCGTCAATATTGAATCTTCATCAAGATGCCGATGGAGTAATCCCTGGGAGTGTAGTAGTTGAATTGCTTTGACGATTCTTATTAAGTTATACCAGAATTTTATTCTAACCTCTGGATCTTTGAGCTTTTTGATCCAAGGTTTATGATAACTTAGGACCTTAGAGTCTAGCAATGCGTGTGATAATGGAACCCGCATCCCTACATCCAGTACTAGATAAAAACCGCTATTATCTTTACCCGAGTCAACAAGCGCGGATATAAACTCACCTAACCCGGGGTATCCTTTGAGACGGTGCAACTGCCTTATCTCATACAACCAAATATCTTCTAGAACATTTGATAGATCATTTTCATATCTAGGCCAATACTTTATCAGCACCGGTTTATCTTGAAACTCTGCATTTATTAATAGCGGCTTACCATTCTCAGGCTCGTCAACTGACAGAACCTCTACTTCATCATATTTTTTTAGAAACAACTCGTTCCCTGTTAACATAAAAACTCCCTAAACAAAAATTTAAACTTTCTACGATAATCTGTACAAACCAAACACATGAATTTACGTATAAACTTCAGCAGAACTTATGCTATTTGATTTTAATCTTCTGAAGCCAACATCCTCGATTGAATCAAAGCTCTATACAGTCATTAGGCCATCATGCCGTCAACTGTATGGATTTGAAAGCGTTTGATGCAGCAAATTAGAGCGATCGAATCATCAGCTCGATGGTTGCCCATGCTGTCTAGGATAGAATTAGGGATAAAAAAACGACTAGCTAGATAAAACCAAACAAAAACAATAGCTTAGATAATCATTCGACTCCTGGTGCCGCACCATACGCAACACCGAAAGGTGGGCCTTTTTTGCTTGTGCGATACGTACGATTGCGCGTACGCATAATGTGGTGGCCAACCGATCCCAGACACGGCGTTGAGTAGTTTCTCAGACCCAGCCTCAACCATTCCCTTGCATTGAATTCAAGGCCATAGGTCGTCCAGCCAAGCCTTGAAACGCAGCAACGCAGCAACGCAGCAACGCAGCAACGCAGCAAGACGCTCGCGCATGATTGTCATCAAGGCCTCATAGTCCTCGATCATCAGCACGGGCTTCAAAGGTAGTTTTCCGCGCTCTGGTCTGAGCCACACCGCAGCACCTGCCGCATGCACTCAAAAAACCAGTCACACTTTGTAACACCCCTGACACACCACTCATCATTCCCCCCTAAAGCTATCCCCCCACCCCGTCGATACCTCTTGCACATACTCTAATCATGGATTGATGAAATGATTATCTCCTTAAGCACCACTGCCCCGTCGATGGCCGACCGCCTGACGCCTTCCGATCAGAAGCTCACTGCGCAACCGATGAGCGATGCCGCGAAGCAGGCTCTGCTCAATGCCACGCCCGCTGCCGTTTACTATCCGAGCGAACCGCCCAAGACCAGTATTGACTCGATGGAAGTGGTCGAGACGATGATCGGTCCGCCTCAGTCGTGGGATTTTCCGCGAGTGGCTGAGTTGCACCGTGGGGTGACGGAGGTGATGAGGGGCGCGTTCAAGGAGTTTCAGTCGGCGCTGTCGTATCTGTACCCGGACCTGGCTGACAAGAAGTTCGGTTTCACGGTTGCAGAAGACGGCAGCCTGAAGGCGCTCAATACGGGCGGGCAGTTGAATGCGGCCGAGATGGATCGTCTGAATGGGCTGCTGAACAACTCCAGCGATCTGAAGGCAGCGGCGTTGAATTACCGCGATTCGGCCATCGATCTGGTGGAGGCTGATTCGGCGTGGACCGGCAGTTACCTTGGCCGGTACAACCTGACCAAGGAAAACTTCGCCGACACGCTGGATCTGGCGGCGCTGCTTATCCCCGTGACCAAGACGCCGTCTCAGGAACAGTTTGACGGGATGTTCTTCAATCAGATGGCCTACAAGGGCGAGCGTGCATCGGCAGAGGTGCTGGCAGCACGGGAAGAAGCCCGTGCGGCGAAGCGGATCGTCGAGACGGCTTGAGGCTTGTTGCGTGTTTTGGGCGAGGCGGACTTCCGGGGTCACCTCCGGGGCGACTTCCGGGGTGACTTCCGGGGTCAGGCCTTGGTCAAGATGATGCAAGGCCTGCGCGCGCCAACCACTCCTCCCGCGTCATCTCCCAAATCTCTTGCGGCAGTCTCCCGCTGACGAAGTCGCTTTCACCCGTTGCCACTAAGCGCATGCCTTCCTTGATCGATACCCGCCGCGACCCTTCATTGGGCGCGGCCTTGGGCACTTGCATCAGGGGCTGGCCCAGCGTTTCGAACCAGTAACGATTAATCGTCACACAGGCTTCCTGCATGTAGCCGTTGCCCTGCCAGTGCGGGTGCAGCCAGAAGCCGCGGTTGTTGCCGGGGTCGGTCATGAGGCTGATGCTGCCGATGATCTCGTGCGGCGCGTTGTGCAGGCGGATCATCCAGTGCCACTCGGTGCCTCGCTCCACTGCGGGCAGGGCGACGTCCTGGATGTAGCGTAGCGCGCCGTCCGGCGGGTATGGCCACGGCACGCGATTGTTCAGAAAACGTACGATTTCCCAGTGCGCAAAGCGTTGTTGCACGGCGGGCGCATCGGCGAGCTCGAGCGGGGTCAGCAGCAGGCGCTCGGTGCGCAGCGTGGGGGTGATGTTCATGTCGATGTCCTTTTCGTTGAACCGGTTTTATAGGATGAACGGTCCCGTTACAGGCGACTTTAGTTCGAACTGCACTACTGGCGCGGGGGTCTACACAGCCTCTTTTAACTTTTGGTATCCACTGACCGTGCCCAGAATTATCACAGACGAGACACCCGAGCACGTCATCGACGAGCAGCAGATCACGCTGTTTGGCTCGCCCAAGGAGCGGCTGGATTTTTATCGGCGCGAGATTCATTACGAAACCACGAATCTGTCCAATCGCACTAACGCCTATTTGTCGGCGCAGTCTTTTCTGGTGATTGCCTACGCGTCGTCCATGGCCAATGCCAATACCGACTGGGGTGTGATGTTTACGTTGGTGGTGCCGCCGATGCTGGCGCTGCTGGGCCTGTTCTGTACCCTGGCCGCGTGGCCGGGCATTCGGGCGGCGTGCGACATCATCATGCACTGGCATCGCAAGCAGGCGGGATTGTTGCGCAGCGAGCCGGTCATCGGGCTGACCTATGACGACTCGCCGCTGTTCAGCGACTGGGAGTCCAGCGAAACCGGGCCGAAGAAATCACTGCTGTTTTCCAAGCGCACGCCTTGGCTGTTCAGTTTTTTCTGGCTGTTTCTGGGTAGCTTTGCGGTGTTTGTTCAGATGCTTGCGCTGGACAATTGATGACCGATCAGGGCTCCCGAATGATCTTCGCCCCTGCCCTCGTTGACCTCCGTGTAGCGCGCCAGGCCTTCGCTCAGCGGTGACTCGACCAGTCTGCACGGCAGCGCCGTTGGTGAGGGAAATGAGGTAGCTCTTGCACAGGCTCCGAAGCGGTCAGCGATGGGCAGCGTGTATGGAAGAGGCCGGATACGGATCAGCCAAAGGCTTCTGCTTATCGGTCAGATGCAGGGGGCGGCATTGCGAACAAAGCGGTAGGGGCTGACTGAACGCATAACCGTGGGAGGCGGCTTGCCGGCGATG
>NZ_JACONV010000027.1 GCF_014358015.1 Pseudomonas triticifolii
AGCGTGATGCTTCAGCCGCGCGCCTGTTCGATCAGCTCGATGTACTCTTCGGCATTACGCTGATCCTTGATCAGGGCGATGAAGTCGTTGCCGTGCTCGTCCTTGCCGTCGAAGTCATGACCGGCCTCTTTGAAGAACACCAGAAAGCGCTCGAAGTCGTTGATGCGCAGGCCGCGATAGGCCTTGATCAGCTTGTGCAGCGATGGCGAGGTGGCGTCGTGGGGTTCGAAGTTCAGGAACAGTTTGATCTGCTCATCACCGATCTCATCGCCAATCAACTGTTTCTTGTCTTTACGCATTGCGGGCTCCACCTGTCGCAGACACTTTCACGGGCGGGCAGTTTACCCTTGCGTGAGCGTGCGGCTCAACGCGCGCGTGCAGGCGTGGTGTGCAGGTCGGCCCAGATATGACCGTTGGCGTAGCTGAGAAACTGGCAATACACCTTTTCGTTGCGCAGCAGGTCCACCAGCACGCGGTATTGAGACAGCGGGTAGTAGAGCGTCAGCGTGCGCGAAGGCTCGTCATAGGCGGGCTTCTTCAGGCTCTTGCTGTCGCCGGCATCGAAGTGCACCAGAACCTGCGAGATGGACGCGCCCTTGTTCAACGACTTGCCCTTCAGGCGCAGCAGCAACGGCGACGTGACCGGGATAGGCTGCTGACTCGATGTGCGCTGGTTTCCGGCAACGATCGTGAACTCGGTGACCCGCATCAACTGTTGATGTTCAGGCTCTGCGGCACGCAGACCCTGCTCGTCAGGCGGCAGGTATTGCTCGTGCATGGGACTGGCTGACACCGGTGCAACGGCGGTCAGACCCGACAACAACGCCAGCGCAATGGCGCCTGGAAACACTAGCTTCATGCAGAATAGTCCCTGAGCGATGCGCTGAAGCGCTGCCTCGGCGTAGGCGGAGGCAGCGCTCAGACAGGTTTACATGCCTTTGACGGCGTAGATACCGGCAGCATTGCGCCAGTAGCCTTTGTAGTCCATACCGAAACCAAAGATGTAACGGTCGATGCACGGCAAACCTACGTAATCGGCTTTAAGGTCCGGGCGGGCCTTGCGGTCGTGGTCCTTGTCGATCAGCACGGCAGTGTGTACGGCGCGTGCACCGGCGTGTTTGCAGAAATCGATGATCGCGCCCAGCGTGTGGCCTTCATCGAGAATGTCATCGATGATCAGCACGTCGCGGTCGATAAACGAGACTTCCGGCTTGGCTTTCCAGAACAGATCACCGCCGGTGGTTTCGTTGCGATAGCGCGTCGCGTGCAGGTAAGACGCTTCCAGCGGGAAATTCAGGTGGGTCAACAGCTTGCCGGAAAAGATCAGGCCGCCGTTCATGACGCAAAACACAACCGGGTTGCGTTCCGCCAGTTCGGCATTGATCTGCGCGCCGACACGAGCGATGGCAGCATCGACTTCGGCTTCTGTGTACAGGCAGTCAGCCTCGCGCATGATTTGACGGATATGCTCGAGATCAGCAGACATGAAGCGCTCTCCAGGTGGGGCAGTGTGAGAAAAGCGGGCAAAGGTACGCATCCGTTCGACTCAGGGCAAGCGATTCTGGACTAACGTTGCGAGTGTCTTCTAAAAGCCGCGGACGTCCAAGCCGAAGAACAATACTGCACACATCGTAAGACAGTGTCTGCTGAATAGATTAATCTAGGCCGTTTTTTTTGCCCCCGCTGGAGCCTTTCCTTATGCCCATTCGTGAGATCCGTCATCCGCTGATCCGCCACAAGCTCGGCCTGATGCGCCGCGCAGACATCAGCACCAAGAATTTCCGTGAGCTGGCCCAGGAAGTGGGCGCTCTGCTTACTTATGAAGCCACTGCCGACCTGACCCTTGAAAACTATGACATCGAGGGCTGGGCCGGAACCGTGTCGGTCGAGAAGATTGCCGGCAAGAAAATCACTGTCGTGCCGATCCTGCGCGCCGGTATCGGCATGCTCGACGGCGTGCTCAGCCTGATTCCAGGTGCCAAGGTCAGTGCCGTGGGCGTTGCCCGCAACGAAGAAACCCTGCAGGCCCATACCTACCTTGAAAAGCTGGTGCCGGAAATCGACGAGCGCCTGGCGATGATCATCGATCCGATGCTGGCGACCGGCAGTTCCATGGTTGCGACCATTGATCTGCTCAAGAAAGCCGGTTGCAAGGAAATCCGTGCCATGGTGCTGGTTGCAGCCCCCGAAGGCATCGCCGCCGTGGAAAAAGCACACCCCGACGTGATGATCTACACCGCCTCCATCGACGAGCGCCTCAACGAGCACGGCTATATCATTCCGGGCCTGGGCGATGCCGGTGACAAGATTTTCGGCACCAAACAGAAGGACGCATAACCCGATGACGCAGCAGGAGTTCAACGATCCACTGTGGCGTACGGTTCTATCCGGTGCGCAAATGCTGTTCGTGGCTTTTGGCGCGCTGGTCTTGATGCCGCTGATCACCGGACTCGATCCCAACGTCGCACTGTTCACCGCCGGTCTGGGCACGTTGTTGTTCCAGATCGTGACCGGCCGCCAGGTGCCTGTGTTCCTGGCATCGAGCTTTGCCTTCATCACCCCGATCATCCTCGCCAAGGGCCAGTTCGGCCTGGCCGCGACCATGGGCGGTGTAATGGCTGCAGGCTTCGTCTACACCTTCCTCGGCCTGGCCGTGAAGATCAAAGGCACCGGCTTCATCGACCGCCTGCTGCCGCCGGTGGTGATTGGTCCGGTGATCATCTCCATCGGTCTGGCCATGGCACCGATTGCCGCCAACATGGCGATGGGTAAATCCGGTGATGGTGCCGAGCTGATTCATTACCAGACCGCGATGCTGATTTCGATGCCCGCCCTGCTGACCACGCTGATCGTGGCGGTGTTCGGCAAGGGCATCTTCAGGCTGGTGCCGATCATCTCCGGGGTACTGGTCGGCTTTGCGCTGTCGTTCTACTTCGGCGTGGTCGACACAGCGAAGATTGCCGCCGCTCCCTGGCTGGCGATCCCGCACTTCACCGCGCCGGAATTCAACTGGCAGGCGATTCTGTTTATCGTGCCCGTTGCGCTGGCTCCGGCTATCGAGCACATCGGTGGCGTGATCGCGGTCGGCAGTGTCACCGGTCGTGACTACCTGAAAAAGCCAGGCCTGCACCGCACGCTGTTCGGTGACGGCATTGCCACCACCGCAGCCGGTCTGTTCGGCGGTCCGCCCAACACCACGTATGCCGAAGTGACAGGCGCGGTGATGCTGACCAAGAACTACAACCCGAAAATCATGACCTGGGCGTCGATCTTCGCGATCACCCTGGCGTTCATCGGCAAGTTCGGCGCACTGCTGCAAAGCATTCCAGTGCCGGTGATGGGCGGCATTCTGTGTCTGCTGTTCGGTTCGATTGCGGCGGTGGGCATGAACACCCTGATTCGCCACAAGATCGACCTCTCGGAGGCGCGCAATCTGGTGATCGTCTCAGTGACCCTGGTGTTCGGTATCGGTGGGGTGTTGATCGGCACTGGCAACGGCCCGGATGACTTCGGCCTCAAGGGCATCGCCCTGTGCGCCGTGACCGCGATCGTGCTGAACCTGATCCTTCCGGGCAATGACAGCTGGAAGAACAAGCACGTGGATGATCAGTTGCCGTAACGCCTTAAGCTGACTGGTCCTGCCCATGCACCGCATGGGCAGGTAGCCCGGGACGCTCTGCGTCTCTTACGGCCGAGCCCTTCACAACATCAGCGGAGCACGCTCGCAGAGTTTGTTCAATTCCTTCGCCCAGTTCGGGTCGTCGTTCAGGCACGGCACCAGCACCAACTCCTCGCCGCCCGCCTCCTTGAACTGTTCGGCACCCCGGTCGCCAATCTCTTCCAGGGTCTCGATGCAATCGGCAACAAACGCCGGGCACATGACCAGCAGCTTCTTTACGCCCTGCGCCGCGAGTTCCTCAAGGCGTGCTTCGGTATAGGGTTCAATCCACTTGGCGCGCCCCAGACGCGACTGGAACGATACCGACCACTTCCCGTCGGGGATACCCATTCGCTTGGCAAACGCCGCAGCCGATTGCAGGCATTGGGCGCGGTAGCAGGTGGCGAGCACTTCTGCGGGCGCGGTCATGCAGCAGTCTTCCTTGATGCAGTGCTTACCCGTCGGGTCGAGCTTGTGCAAATGACGTTCGGGCAGACCGTGGAAACTCAGCAGCAAGTGGTCGTGCGGCTGCTCCAGATGCGGGCGCACGTTTTCCACCAGGGCACTGAGGTATTCAGGCTGATCGAAGAACGGCTGCAGCAGCGAGAACTGCATCTTCAGCGATTTGGCGCGCACGACGCGCTTGGCTTCTTCAATCACCGTAGTGACCGTGCTGTCGGCGAACTGGGGATACAGCGGCGCCAGTGTAACCTTCTTGAAACCCTGCTCCGCGAGGCGCGTCAGTTGGGTCTCGATGGAAGGTTCTCCATAGCGCATCGCCAGCTCAACCGGCCCGTGGCTCCACTCTTTCTTCATGGCCTGTTGCAGACGCTTGCTCAGCACCACCAGCGGCGACCCCTCGTCCCACCAGATCGATGCGTAAGCGTGCGCGGACTGCTCAGGGCGCTTGATCAGAATCAACGACACCAGCAGCCTGCGCACCGGCCACGGCAGGTCGATGACGTAGGGATCCATCAGGAACTGATTGAGGTAACTGCGCACATCTGCCACCTGGGTGGAAGCAGGCGAACCCAGGTTGACCAGCAACAACGCGTGATCGGTCATGCAACATCCTAATTCAATGGCTTTCAGTGTCGACCCAGCAAATCCTGCAGGGCGGTTTTCAGATCGGTAAAGCGAAACGTGAAACCGGCTTGCTGCAGACGCTCGGGCCGGGCTCGCTGCCCACCCAACAACAACACCGACAATTCGCCCAGCAGCACTTTGAGCGCCAGCGCAGGCATTGGCATGAAGGCGGGCCGATGAAGAATGCCGGCGAGCGTCTTGGCAAAGTCGCGGTTACGCACCGGCGTCGGCGCACAAAGATTATAAGGACCGCGCGCATCGTCCAGCGTCAACAGAAAATCAATCGCCGCGATTTGGTCCTGAACGTGAATCCAGGGCATCCACTGCCGGCCGTTACCGATGGGGCCGCCCATGCCGAACTTGAAGGGCGGCAACAGTTTTTGCAAAAAACCGCCACGATCGGACAACACCAGACCGGTGCGTATCACCACCACGCGCACACCCAGTGCTTCACCACGCTGCGCGGTCTCTTCCCAGGCACCACACAACTGGCTGGCGAAATCTTCCTTGGTGGGGTGGGACGTTTCGTCCAGCTCACGCTCGCCGCTGTCGCCATACCAGCCCACAGCAGAACCGGAGATCATCAGCGCAGGCTTATGCGTCTGTCGACCCATCCAGGCCAGCAACTGCTCGGTCAGGCCGATACGGCTGTCCCACAGCATCAAGCGACGCTTGCGGGTCCAGGGCCGGTCAGCGATGGGCGCACCCGCCAGGTTGACGACGGCATCGATCGGCTGATCGCCAAGCTCGTCGAGGCGAGCGACGCCCTTCACCGAGGGACCGCACAGCTGAGGGACGTCAGCAGGCTTTCGGCTCCAGACGGTCAACTGATGGCCTTGGGCAGACCAGTGCCTGCAGAGCGCTCGTCCTATCAGACCAGTACCGCCGGTCAGCAATATGTGCATGGCAGGTTACCTCGCGTGGCGTTCGTGGCAATTGAGTAGTCTATTTTTTACGGGTGACGCTTATCCAGACAATGAGACTGTTGACTGAACAATAGGCCACACCTGAACGGATTGGAGCTTTACTGCCCCGCCGGGGTGGTTGGCCCATTGTCGATCGGTACAGACTGAACGTCTTCGACCTTCAAGGTTGCAGAGTGACTCACCTCAAAATCGAGAACCACTGCAAGTTATACCAGACAAGAAGATTGTACAGGTTTTAACTACGGCGTAGTCTGTGCAGACAAGGTAACGAGGCCCCTATGACTGTCCCTATCGCAATCATCGGTACCGGTATCGCCGGACTTTCAGCAGCCCAGGCGCTCACGGATGCCGGGCATCAGGTGCACCTGTTCGACAAAAGCCGCGGCAGCGGCGGTCGGATGTCCAGCAAACGCAGCGATGCAGGTTCGCTGGACATGGGTGCGCAATACTTCACCGCTCGCGACCGGCGCTTTGCGACCGCGGTCAAACAGTGGCAGGCCCAAGGCCATGTCGCCGAGTGGACCCCTTCTCTCTACAACTTCCAGAACGGCAAGCTCAGCCCATCGCCCGACGAGCAGGTGCGCTGGGTTGGCAAACCGGGCATGAGCGCCATCACGCGCGCCATGCGCGGTGATATGCCCGTGTCGTTCTCATGCCGCATCACTGAAGTATTTCGGGGTGAGCAGCACTGGAATCTGCTCGACGCCGAGGGCGAGAGCCACGGGCCATTCAGCCACGTCATCATTGCAACGCCAGCGCCTCAGGCCACGCCATTACTGGCTGCCGCTCCCAAGCTCGCGGGCGTGGTGGCCGGCGTGAAGATGGACCCGACCTGGGCCGTTGCGCTGGCCTTCAGCACACCGCTGCAAACGCCTATGCAAGGCTGTTTCGTACAGGACAGCCCGGTCGACTGGCTGGCACGCAATCGCAGCAAGCCCGAACGCGACGACACACTGGACACCTGGATTCTGCATGCCACCAGCAACTGGAGCAGACAACATCTGGACATGTCCAAAGAAGCCGTTATCGAGCACCTGCAAGGCGCATTTGCGGAAATGATCGACTGCACCATGCCGGAACCGGTGTTCACCCTCGCCCACCGCTGGCTGTATGCGCGACCGGCAGGCTCGCACGAATGGGGCGCACTGTCGGATGCCGATCTGGGGATTTATGTCTGCGGCGACTGGTGCCTGTCAGGCCGGGTCGAAGGCGCCTGGCTCAGCGGACAGGAAGCGGCACGCCGCCTAATGGCAAACGCACAATGAATCAGATCAACCCGCGTAAACTGCTGCTGTCGAAATGGACAGCAGCCACCCCCGTCAACCGTGAAAAGCACTTTCTGGTCACCGAGCTGTTCAAGGATGAAGAAGGCACGGTGCTGGAGATCGAACTGCAGGCAGTACTGACCCAACGCAGCGAGCGCCTGCCGTGGCAAGTACTGCAGGCAGACGATGTGTGGCGAATGGGCTGGAAATAAAGCGGCCGTCAGGCCGCAAAAATGACAGCCAGGCACGTGGAATGCGGCTTGCCAGTAATGGCGTAAGGCCGGTCAGTGACCGGGGGCCTGACGATGGCTTCGCCGGCAAGCCGCTTCCCACGGCCAGTAATCACTGTCTCGCCGCTCACCCAAATCCTCTACAAACAATTTGACTTGTATAGCTAGGCACCTATGATGAGGGCAAGTTGTACAGAGCATTCTGTCTGTACAAGTCTTTTGTAGAGGTCGTTGATGTCCACGCCCGTAATCGAAAAGCCCAAGCTGGGGATCAGTGCCTGCCTGATGGGCGCCGAAGTTCGCTTCAATGGCGGCCACAAGGAGTCTCACCTGTGCACACGTGCGCTGAGTGAATACTTCGATTTCGTCCAGGCCTGTCCCGAAGTCGCCATTGGCATGGGCATTCCCCGCGAACCGATCCGATTGGTCGGCGACGCTGAAAACCCGCGCGCCCTCGGCACGGTCAATCGCGAGCTGGACGTCACCGAAGCGCTGGCCGACTACGGCGCGCAGATGGCCGGTGAACTGGGCGATATCTGCGGCTATATCTTCATGCAGAAATCCCCATCGTGCGGACTCGAGCGGGTCAAGGTCTACCGTGAAAACGGCGCGCCGGTCGATGGGGGCGGCAGCGGAATCTATGCCAAGGCCTTCTGCGAGCGTCACCCCAACCTGCCGGTGGAAGAAGACGGCCGCCTGAACGACGCCGTGCTGCGCGAGAACTTCGTGACTCGCGTGTTCGCCTACTTCGCCTGGCAACAGCTATTAAAGGAAGGCGTCACGCGACGCGCGCTGACTGAGTTCCACTCGCGCTACAAGTATCAGCTCATGGCCAACGACCCGGTGCAGTACAAGGCACTGGGCAAGATGCTGGGGAGCATGGGCCGCAGTGATCCGAATGAAATCGCCCCGCAGTATTTCAGCGACTTGATGACCGCGCTCAAGAAGTGCGCGACGCGTCGCACCCATACCAATGTGCTTCAACACCTGGCCGGTTATCTCAAACAGACCATCAGCGCCGAAGACAAGCAGGAAATACAGCAGCTCATCGCTCAATACCATCAAGGCATCGTGCCTTTGATCGTGCCGCTGACCCTGCTCAAGCACCACTTTCGCCAACACCCGGATCCGTATGTGGCGCTGCAGGTATACATGCAGCCCCATCCGGAAAACCTCAGCCTGCGCAATGCGATTTGAACATGAATGAACTGGATAAGGATGCGCCGGACGACTGGCTGCCGATCCGCGAGGTGGCACGCCAGACTGGCGTCAATGCTGTGACACTGCGGGCCTGGGAGCGGCGTTACGGCCTGATTGTCCCGCACCGCACTGCCAAGGGACATCGCCTGTATTCGCAGGAACACGTCCAGCGCGTGATGATGATCCTTACCTGGCTCAACCGTGGCGTGTCCGTCAGTCAGGTCAAGGCGTTGATCGATGATGATCGGCAGGATGCACCCAGTCCATCCAGCGACTGGGATGCGTTGCGCCAGATGCTGCTGGTCGCCATAGGCGAACTGGCAGAGCGCCGGGTGGACGATGTGTTCAATCAGGCGATGTCGCTTTATCCGCCGCGCACCTTGTGCGAACAGCTCCTGATGCCGCTGCTGGCAGAGCTGGAACAACGCTGGCAGGGCAAGTTCGGTGCACAACTGGAGCGCACCTTCTTCTATTCCTGGCTGCGCAGCAAGTTTGGCGCACGCATCTACCATAACAACCGCCAGCTCAGCGGCAAGCCGGTATTGCTGGTCAACCAGTCCGACCTGCCGCTCGAACCTCATCTGTGGCTAACGGCCTGGCTGGTCAGCAGCGCCGACTGTCCGGTGGAGGTGTTCGACTGGCCATTGCCCGTGGGTGAACTGGCGCTGGCGGCCGAATACCTGCAGCCGCGCGGTATCGTGCTGTATTCCAGCAAAGCCCTGAATACTGCCCAGTTGCCCAGGCTGCTGGCCAACATCACCTGCCCCGTCGTTCTGGGTGGACCAACGGTGAAGATCCATAATGCCGAGCTGCTCGTAAGTGCAAACGAGGTTGCAGGTCTGACCCTCGTCGACGACCCGCTCAGTGCTCAGATTGAGCTCAACAGGCTCGGCCTCATCTAAGGACTCAACATGCAACTGCTTTGGCTGCGCAGCGACCTGCGCGTTCACGACAACACGGCCTTGCGCGCCGCCATGGAGCGGGGCCCGACGCTGGCGGTCTACCTGCTCAGCCCGGCCCAGTGGCAGAGCCATGACGACGCGGACTGCAAGGTGGATTTCTGGCTGCGTAATCTGGTGGAGCTGGAGAAGGCGCTGGGTAAGCTCAATGTGCCATTGCTGATACGAGACGCCGACACCTGGGACGAGGCACCTGAGGTGCTGTCGAAACTGTGTGCACAGTTCAAGATTGAAGCCGTCCACACGAATCAGGAATACGGCATCAACGAGACCCGCCGCGATGAGGCGGTGCAGAAACAGCTGGAAGACGATGGCGTCCATTTCCACAGCTATCTGGATCAACTGCTGTTCAAGCCCGGCAGTGTTCTGACCAAGACCGGCAACTACTTTCAGGTCTTCAGCCAGTTCAAGAAAGTCTGCTACTCGCGGCTGCACGAAGCCACACCGAGCACAGTACGCACGCCCACACCTCAGGACCCGATGTCGACCCGAAGCGATCCGGTCCCGGACAAGGTCAAGGGTTTTGCCACGCCATCACAAACGCTGCGCGACCTGTGGCCTGCCGGCGAGAACGAGGCGCATCGGCGTCTTGCCGTGTTCACCGACGATCAGATCCATTATTACAAAAGCGAACGCGACCTCCCGGCCAGGCCTGGCACCAGTCAGTTGTCTGCTTATCTGGCAGCGGGCGTGGTGTCGCCGCGCCAATGCCTGCACGCAGCCCTGACCAGCAATCATGGCGAATTCGAGACCGGTAACGAAGGCAGCGTGACCTGGATCAATGAACTGCTGTGGCGAGAGTTTTATAAACACACCCTCGTCGGCTTCCCACGTGTTTCACGCCACCGCGCATTCCGCCCGGAAACCGAAGCGCTGAAATGGCGCCATGCGCCCGACGAACTGCTGGCCTGGCAAGAAGCACGCACCGGTTTGCCGATCATTGATGCAGCCATGCGTCAGTTGCTGGAAACCGGCTGGATGCACAACCGACTACGGATGGTCGTTGCAATGTTCCTCACCAAGAATCTGCTGATCGACTGGCGGGAAGGCGAGCGCTTTTTCATGCGCCACCTGATAGACGGCGACCTGGCCGCCAACAACGGCGGCTGGCAATGGAGTTCGTCAACCGGTACGGATTCAGTGCCTTACTTCCGCATCTTCAACCCGCTGTCACAGTCGGAGCGATTCGACCCTGAAGGCGTGTTCATCAAGCGCTGGCTGCCGGAACTGACCGACCTGAACAAGAAGCAGGTCCACAACCCGGCCTCCGTCGGCGGTCTGTTCGGCGTGGCCAACTATCCGGCTCCGATCGTTGACCTGGGTAAAAGCCGCGCCCGCGCCCTGGCGGCCTTCAAGGCCCTTCCCAGCCGTCAATCTGCGACGGAGCAAGCCGATGTCTGATTTCCTGCATCGGTTCGCTGAACGCTTCGCGGCGCTGAACAAGGATAACCTTGACCAGCTTGGCGAGCTTTACAGCCAGGACGCTTCCTTCCGCGACCCGCTGCACGAGATTCAGGGCCTTGCGGCGCTACGACATTATTTCGACGAGCTGTATGCCAACGTAAGCGACCTGCGTTTCGATTTTCACACGTTTGACGAAGTCAGGTCTGGCGAAGGCTATCTGACCTGGACCATGCACTACTCACACCCGCGCCTGGCCAATGGCAGCAGCATCCACGTCGACGGCTGCTCGCACTTGCAGTGGCGCGACGACAAGGTTTATCGGCATCGGGACTACTTCGACGCAGGGGCACTGCTCTACGAGCATTTGCCTATCATGGGTCGGGTGATCAATTGGCTCAAGAAGAGGTTGGCATGAACACTCCTGTCGCACGACGTATCTGGCTGACCGGTGCAAGCAGCGGCATTGGCTTTGCGCTCGCCGTGGAACTGCTCAAGGCGGGCCATCGCGTGGCACTGACCGCCCGAACGCTGGAGCCGTTGCAGGATCTGGCTCGTCAGTACCCCACCCAAGTGCTGCTGGCGACAGGTGACCTCACCGACGGCCTGCAAGTGACGTCCATCGCTGCGCTTATCGCGCAGGAATGGGGCGCGCTGGACACGGCGATCCTCAATGCCGGCACTTGTGAATACATCGATACACAACATTTCGAAGCGGCCATGGTCGAGCGTGTGGTGCGCACCAATCTGCTGGCCAGCAGCTTCTGCATTCAGGAAGCCCTGCCGCTGCTGCGCAAGGGACGCAGTCCGCACCTGGTCGGTGTTGCCAGCGCCGTCACCTTTCTGGCCTTGCCTCGCGCCGAAGCGTACGGCGCGTCGAAGGCCGGCCTGCGCTATCTGTTCGAAGCACTGCGGCTGGATCTGGCCAGTGAAAACATCGACGTGACCGTGATCAGCCCAGGATTTGTCGACACACCGCTGACCGCAAAAAATGATTTTCCGATGCCCATGCGCTGGCCGGTCGCCAAGGCCGCCAGTTATATCGCCAAGCATCTGGCCAAGGACAAACGCCCGCTGGATATCGCCTTCCCCGCCGTCTTCATTTTCAGCATGCGGCTACTGGCAATGCTGCCCGCGCGCGCGCGACTCGCGATTGGCAAGCGCATGGCACGTTCGTCAGCTCAGGAAGCGGCGAATAAGGACATGCCATGAAAATTGCCGTGATCGGCAGCGGTATTGCCGGATTGACCAGCGCCTACCTGCTCAATCGGTCGCATGATGTGACCGTATTCGAGTCGTCCGACTGGATTGGCGGGCATACGCACACAGTCGATGTACAAATCGATGGGCGTCATCACGCCATCGATACCGGATTCATCGTGTTCAACGACTGGACTTACCCGAACTTCATCCGCCTGCTCAGCCAGCTGGGTGTTGCATTCAAACCGACCGAGATGAGTTTCTCGGTCCACGACCCGCGTACCGGCGTCGAGTACAACGGCAACAACCTCAACAGCCTGTTCGCACAACGCAGCAATCTGTTGTCGCCCAGGTTCTGGGGCATGTTGCGCGACATCCTGCGCTTCAATCGCCAGTCCATTGAGGATCTGGAAAACCAGCGTATCGCGGCCGACACCACGCTGGGTGATTACCTGAAGAATGGCGGCTATGGCCAGCGCTTCATCGACCATTACATCGTGCCGATGGGTGCGGCGATCTGGTCCATGTCGCTGGCGGACATGCTGGGTTTTCCACTGCAGTTCTTTGTGCGCTTCTTCAAGAATCATGGCCTGCTGTCCGTCACGAACCGGCCACAGTGGTGCGTGATCGACGGCGGCTCCAGAAGCTACATCGAGCCCTTGACGGCCTCGTTCCGCCAGAAGATTCGCCTGTCCTGCCCGGTCACGCGGGTCGAGCGCGATGAAGACGGCGTCACACTGCACAGCGCCATGGGCACCGAGCGCTTCGACAAAGTCGTTTTCGCCTGCCACAGCGACCAGGCCCTTGCACTGCTGGCCGAACCGTCGAGTGCCGAGCAATCTGTACTCGGGGCCTTGCGCTACGCGGAAAACGACGTGGTGCTGCACACCGACACCCGTCTGTTGCCGGACCGTCGCCTGGCCTGGGCCAGCTGGAACTACCGACTGGGCGGTGGCGAGCAGCAAATGGCCGCCGTCACCTACGACATGAACATTCTGCAGGGCATTGAAAGCGACACCACATTCTGCGTCAGCCTGAACCAGACCGCTGCCATTGCCCCGGACAAAATCATCGGCCGTTATCGCTACGCACATCCGCAATACAGCCTTGAGGCGATTGCCGCGCAGGCGCGCTGGCAGGAGATCAACGGTGTCGATCACACCTGGTATTGCGGTGCATACTGGGCCAATGGTTTCCATGAAGATGGCGTGGTCAGCGGCTTGCGCGTGGCGCAAGCATTCGGGGAAGCGCTGTGAACAGCGCGCTCTACAGCGGCTGGATCTCCCATCGGAGGTTTGCCCCCCGAGCGCATGCGTTCACCTATCGGATAGGCTTGCTGTATCTGGACCTGGACGAGCAGGACAACGTGCTCGGCCTGTCGCCCCTGGCGGGCAGCGGGCGCTTCGCGCCGTTCTCGTTCCGTGATCGCGATTATCTGCCGGAACTGACGGGGCAAGGTCTGCCCCTGATCGAGGCGGTACGCGAGCGGGTGAACAGCGCGCTGGGGCGCACACCCACGGGCCGTGTCTGTCTGCTGACCCAGGCGCGCAGCTGGGGCCTGTCGTTCAACCCGGTGAGTTTCTTCTACTGCCATGAGGCGGACGGCACGCTGGCCGCCATCCTGTGTGAAGTGACCAACACGCCGTGGGGTGAGCGCTACAGCTACGTATTGCCTGCCAATGGCGACGGGCACCAGTATTTCGCCGTGGCGAAGGCCTTTCATGTTTCACCGTTTTTGCCCCGCGACCTGGAATACCGTATGAGTTTCAGCCAGCCCGCCGAGCGCATCGGCGTGCACATGGCCGACTGGCAGGGCGATCTGAAAATGTTCGACGCCACGCTCAACCTGACGCGCCAGAGCCTGAGCCGTCAGACGCTGCATCGTTACCTGATCTCGTTTCCCTGGATGACCGCTAAAACCTGTCTGGCGATTTATTGGCAGGCCATGCGCCTGCTCGCCAAACGTATTCCGATTTTTTCCCATCAGGCCGCCGACGGCGAGTACCGTGCTGCCGCCGCGCAACCCAAGGATTCACGCCATGAAAAGCAGTAGCAGCAGTTTTTCTGCCAATCTGGGTACCAACAGCCTGACCGCCAGCATCCTGCGTCGAGGCGTGCTTCGACAACTCTCAGGCTTGCGCAACGGTCAACTGGTCGTCATCGAGAGAGGCGAGCGCCATGTGTTCGGCAAGACAGGCGCATTGATTCAGGGTGAAGTGCATGTCCTGGATTCCTCCGCCTGGGGCATGATCGCCAGCACCGGTTCGATTGGTGCCGCCGAAGCCTTCATCCACGGCTACTGGACCACACCCGACCTGACGGCGGTGGTCCGGATTTTCGTCAGTAACCTGGATGTTCTGGACGCCATGGAAGGTGGTTTTGCGCGCCTGACACGCCCGGTGATTCATGGCCTGCACTGGCTCAATCGCAACACGCGCAAGGGCTCACAGAAAAACATCGCGGCCCATTACGATCTGGGCAACACGCTGTTCGAGCAATTTCTCGACCCGACAATGATGTATTCCTCTGCACAGTTTCTGAGCGAAAACGACACCCTGGAACAGGCCCAGTTGAACAAACTGGAACGTATCTGTCAGAAGCTGGCGCTCAAGCCAACCGATCACCTGCTGGAAATCGGCACAGGCTGGGGCAGCATGGCCATCTATGCGGCGCAGCATTATGGCTGCCGGGTCACCACCACTACGCTGTCGGCCGAGCAGTTCGCGTACACCGAGCAACGCCTGAACGAGCTGGGCCTGAAGGATCGAGTCACCCTTCTGCTGAAGGATTACCGTGACCTGACCGGCGAATACGACAAGCTGGTGTCCATCGAAATGATCGAAGCCGTGGGCCATCGTTTCTTGCCCACCTATTTCAAGCAATGCGCCAGCCTGCTCAAAAGCGACGGACTGATGCTGCTGCAGGCCATCACCATTCGCGAGCAGCGTTACGCGCAGGCCAAGCGCAACGTGGACTTCATCCAGCGCTACATCTTTCCCGGCGGCGCGCTGCCGTCGGTGGCAAAGATGCTCGACATCGTCGGCTCCGACACCGACATGAACCTGCTGCACATGGAAGACTTCGGCCTGCACTACGCTCGCACGCTGCGCCTGTGGTACGACAATTTCAGGCACGCACACGTCAAGCTGACCGAGCTGGGCTACGACGAGTACTTCCTGCGGTTGTGGGAGTTCTACCTCTGCTACTGCGAAGGCGGCTTCCTGGAGCGCACCATCGGCACCGCACAATTGCTGCTGGCCAAACCCGAAGCCCTGCGTGAGCCGCTGCTCGGACGCTTCAATGCTTAAGTCCCTGGCTAATGCGCTGCTGTTCCAGGCAGGCTGGTTTGCCTGCGTGCTGGGCAGCGACAGTTACTGGCTGTTGATCGCCGTCGGTGTGCTGCTTGTTCACTTCATCTGGATCAGTTCATGGGCTGCCGAAGGCAGACTGGTGCTGATGGTTACGCTGACGGGTACGGTACTGGACAGCGTGCTGATGGCCCTTGGCGTCTTTGATTTCGGGACCGGCGGTCATCTCATACCGCTGTGGCTGATCATGCTGTGGGCGGTTCTGGGCACCACGCTCAATCATTGCCTGGCGTGGACGGCAGTTCCGTGGTGGCGGGCGGCCGTTCTGGGCGCTATCGGCGGCCCGATGTCTTACTATGCCGGTTCGCAACTGGCGCAAGTCCATCTTCCTCTCGGGTTCTGGCCGAGCATGGTCATACTGGGGCTGGTCTGGGCAGGTATCTTCCCCCTGCTTCAGTGGCTGGCAGCACGAACCGCTGCGTCTCGCGCCAAACACTCTGGAGCGTCTCTCTGAACGATACATTGATTCCGGTCGTCGCCGTTGCTAGCGAGACGCAAGTCACCTGTTCCACCTGCGCGGCGTGCTGCTGCCAGTTGGAGGTGATGCTGATCACCGACACGGGCGTGCCTGAGCGCTACATCGATATCGATGAATGGGGTGGCGAAGTCATGCTGCGTCTGGACGACGGCTGGTGCGCAGCGCTGGATCGCAACACGATGATGTGTACGATCTACGAGAAGCGACCCTTGATCTGTCGGGAGTTCGAGGAGGGTGCGGAAGATTGTCTGAACGAGCGCAAGGGGATTGCGACGGCTTATCTTTGATGCTCAGACATAACGTGCTGAATGGTCGCGATTCCACGGTCTGGTGTTTCTGACGAGACAACAGACCCTGTCCGATGCATGCCAACGCGAAGCATTGGCACGATCAATTCTGAAATCAGAACGGCATCTTGTAGTGCAGTGCGTAGCTCTCGATACCATCGTTCGGCTGTTTGATGCCGCCGTTGGAATAGTGAGTCGCACGAATACCCACTTCATGACCGCCCGCAAAGCGCAGACCGAAGCCAATACGGTCTTCGAAGTTGAAGGCCGAGCCGAACTTGTGGTCTTCAACCTGAGTGTTCGAGAACACCGAAACGCCGATACCTGCCTCGACATACGGCTTCACGCTGTCGCCTGCGAACTCGTACACCAGCACCGGGGAGAAGGACAGACTGTGGTTGTCCTTGTAATCCTTACCGTCCCAGTACGTGTAAGCGCCGTCCCAGTAGCCGGTCAGACGACCGATATCGCTCTGCAACCAGCTTTTGTCCCAATCGAACTGCACGCCGAGACGATACGTCATGGTCGATTCGCCGGTTTGCCCCACCGAGAATTCAACACCATCGGCCTGTGCCATTGAAGCCTGCCCCGCCAGGATGGCCGAGAACACGGCCAGGCAAAAGAGTCTCTTCATGAGAAACGTCCTAAATTGTATAAAGTTATGAAAAGTGTCGAAAATCATCAGCCGCGTTTATAGAAATCAAAAACGAAGCGTAAGTTCAGCCCCAAAACGCCTTTTTCACGTTTTTTTTACAAACTGAAGCTTCTCACATTGTCAGAACTTTTCCATAGGGCAGGTAGGATTTTTCTGAATTTGTCCGGATCGTCACTGGACCAATACACCGTCTCGCGCGCCGGGCCCGACGACAGCAGACCGGTATTGGTCAGAAGGCGCTGCAGTTGGCGCGCCACGGCTGCGCCGGTATCGATCAGGCTGATCGATTCAGGGAGCATTTGCTGCAGAAGCGGCTTGAGGAAGGGATAGTGCGTGCACCCCAGGATGATGGTGTCGCAACGAGCGGCCAGTAGCGGCTCGACATAACGTTCCAGCAGCTGACGAATCCGCTGGCTGTGCAGATCGCCGGTTTCGATCAGTTCGACCAGTCCAGGGCAAGGCTGAGTCACCACACGCACATCACTGGCAAACAGATCGAGCAACGCTGCAAAGCGCGCGCTCTGCAATGTCCCGGTGGTGGCCAGCACGCCCACCACACCGTTGCGTGTCGCCAGCGCTGCGGGTTTGACGGCAGGCTCCATGCCGACGATAGGCCAGTCAGGGTAACGCTGCCGGATATGGGCAACACCTGCCGCCGTGGCGGTATTGCACGCAACCACCAGCGCCTTGGCACCTTGCTCGCGAAAGAAACCGGCAATGGTCAGGCAACGCTCGATAATGAATTCCGGGCTTTTCTCGCCATAAGGAATGTGACCGCAGTCGGCCAGGTACATCAGCGATTCGTGGGGCAGCAACTGGCGAATTTCGCTCAGCACCGACAGCCCGCCTACGCCGGAATCGAATACACCGACAGGCGCATCGCCGCTGTAATTCATGTGAACCTCAGGCATGTCCGCCCTGCCCGCTCGCCACACCGCACACACGGCAACCCGGATCGCGCTTGACCTTCAGCTCTCGAAAACGGGTGCTCAGCGCATCGATCAGCAACAACCTGCCAACCATCGGCTCGCCAAAGCCTGCGAGCAGTTTCAAGGCTTCAAGCGCCTGCAGGCTGCCCACCAGGCCGACCAACGGACCGATGACGCCCGCTTCGCTACAGGTCAGCTCAGCCTCGCTGCCATGTCCATACAGGCAGTGATAACAAGGGCTTTCAGGACGACGCGGATCGAAGACAGACAATTGACCTTCAAGCCGGATGGCCGCGCCGCTGACCAAGGGTTTGCCTGCTGCCACACAGGCGGCATTGACCGCTTCGCGAGTGGAAAAGTTATCGGAGCAATCCAGCACCAGATCAACCGCCTGTACGGCAGCGCTCAACGAATCGGCGTCCAGCGCCTCGCGATGGGCGACCAGTTTCACTTCGGGGTTGATGGCGGTCAGGCGGGCGATGGCCGAATCCACTTTGGCCATGCCCACACTCGGCGTGTCATGGATGATCTGCCGTTGCAGATTGGTCAGGTCGACGCTGTCGAAATCCGCCAGATGCAGTTCACCCAGGCCCGCAGCGGCCAGGTAAAGCGCAACCGGCGAGCCAAGCCCGCCCATGCCGACCACCAGCGCACGACTCTGCCTGAGACGCAGTTGCCCCTCGATATCCACGTGTTGCAGCAGGATCTGACGGCTATAGCGCAACAGCTCCTGATCACTCAGCACGGCCTGCATCCAAAGGTAATGCGCTCGTGCTCACCGAGGTCGCGGCGAGTCTGTATGCGTTCGAAACCCTGCTGGATCAGCAGGTCGCGCACCGCGGCACCCTGATCATAACCATGCTCCAGCAACAACCAGCCACCCGGACTCAAATGGGCCGGTGCCTGGCCAATAATCATGCGTAAATCGTCCAGACCGTCCGCGCCTGCGGTCAGCGCACTGCTCGGTTCAAAACGCACATCACCGGCCGACAGATGTGGGTCGGCCTCGGCGATGTACGGCGGATTGCTGATGATCAGGTCAAATTGCCGCCCTTGCAACGCACTGAACCAGTGGCTTTCAAGAACTTCAGCGTTATCCAGCTGCAGTCGTTGGCGGTTGCGTTCGGCCAGGGCTACGGCTTCAGGCACACGATCGACAGCGGTCACTTTCCACTGCTGACGGTCGTTGGCCAGCGCCAGGCCGATGGCCCCGGTTCCGGTTCCCAGATCCAGCACCCTGGCTGGCGCAAAGGCAGGCACCTGCTCCAGTGCAGCTTCGACCAGCATCTCGGTTTCCGGACGCGGGATCAGCGTGTGCGGTGCCACTTCAAGGTCGAGCTTCCAGAAGCCTTGCTGACCCAGAATGTACGCCACCGGCTCGCCTGTGCGTCGGCGCCGCAGGTAATCGGCGAACGCCAGGGCCGCTTCGGTGCTGACAATACGCTCCGGCCAGGTGTGCAAAAAGCTGCGAGGTTTGCCCAGAGCGGCAGCGAGCAGCAGCTCGGCGTCGAGCCGCGCGGTCGGAGAATCGGGAATTTCAGCGCTTCTTAACAAGCTGGCGATGATGGTCATTTACTCACCCAGTGCCGCAAGTTGATCAGCATGATATTCAGCGAGTAGCGGCTCTATCACTGCATCGACTCCACCGGCCATTACTTCATCCAGTGAATACAACGTCAAATTCACACGGTGATCCGTCACTCGCCCCTGAGGGAAATTGTAGGTACGAATACGCTCCGAACGATCGCCCGAGCCTACGAGCAGTTTGCGCTCACTGGCGATTGCATTGGCGGCGGCGCTGGTCTGCTGATCGTTGAGCTTGGCAGACAGCCAGGACATCGCCCGGGCTCTGTTCTTGTGCTGCGAACGCTCTTCCTGACACTCGACAACAATACCTGACGGCAAGTGCGTGATGCGGATGGCCGAGTCAGTCTTGTTGACGTGCTGACCACCGGCACCGGACGAGCGATAGGTATCGACGCGCAGATCGGCCGGATTAATCTCGATGGCCTGCTGCTCATCGGGCTCGGGCAGAACCGCAACTGTGCAGGCCGAGGTATGAATACGCCCCTGGGACTCCGTCTCGGGCACACGTTGTACGCGGTGAGCACCGGACTCGAATTTCAGCTTGCCGTAGACGTTCTCGCCTTCGACACGGGCAATGACTTCCTTGTAGCCGCCGTGCTCGCCTTCGTTCTCGGACAGCACTTCAACACGCCAGCCACGTCGCTCCGCGTAACGCGAATACATGCGAAACAGATCACCGGAGAAAATCGCGGCCTCGTCGCCGCCAGTGCCGGCACGAATTTCCAGAAAGACGTTGCGCCCGTCGTTCGGGTCCTTGGGCAGCAACATGCGCTGCAACTGCGCCTCCAGCTCGACCAACTGCAGCTTGGTCTCGCGCACTTCCTCGACCGCCATTTCGCGCATGTCAGGGTCGCTGTCCTTGAGCAGCGCCTGTGCGCCCTCAAGGTCGGACACCAGCTTGATGCGCTGAGTGTAGAGCGCGATCACCGGCTCTACCTCGGCGTACTCACGGGAGTAGGCACGAAATTTGGTCTGATCGCTGATGACTTCTGCGTCGCCCAGCAACGCAGTCAGTTCCTCGAAGCGGTCGCTGAGCACATCCAGCTTGTTGAGCAGTGAAGCTTTCATTGCGGGGTTTTATCCGTCGAGCCCTCACCGAGGGCAAAAAGTTCCTGGGCCATGGCCAGCGCATCGACGCGGCCTTCGGCAGACAGCTTCTTGAGCTGAACGCTTGGCGCGTGCAGCAATTTATTGGTCAGACCGCGCGCGAGTTGAATCAGCACTTCTTCGGCATTGCCGCCATTGGCCAGCATCCGTTGCGCCTTGCTCAGTTCTTCGTCCCGCAACCGCTCGCTCTGCTGACGGTAGGCGCGCAGTACATCAACCGCTGCCAGCTCGCGCAGACGGGACATAAAGTCCTCGGCCCCGGCGCTGACCAGTTGTTCAGCCGCAAGGGCTGCGCCCTGACGACTCTTGAGATTCTCGGCGACGACTTCGTGCAGGTCGTCGACGCTGTACAGATAAACGTCATCCAGTTCGCCGACCTCGGGCTCGATATCCCGGGGTACGGCGATATCCACCATGAAGATCGGCTTGTGCTTGCGCAATTTGAGCGCGCTTTCCACCGCCCCCTTGCCAAGGATCGGCAACTGACTGGCCGTGGAGCTGATGACAATGTCGCTGTTGACCAGTTCGGCCGGAATATCCGACAACAGCACCGCGTGGGCACCGAACTCGGCCGCCAGAATACTCGCACGCTCCAGCGTACGGTTGGCCACCACGATACGTTTGACACCCAGATCGTGCAGGTGCCTGGCGACCAGCGTGATGGTCTCGCCCGCACCGATCAGCAACGCCTGACTGCGCTGCAGGTCACTGAAGATCTGTTTGGCCAGACTGACCGCGGCAAACGCCACCGATACGGGGTTTTCGCCGATGGCTGTGTCGGTGCGCACCTGCTTGGCGGCACTGAACGTGGCCTGAAACAGACGACCGAGCAACGGACCGACGGTACCCGCCTCGCGGGCCACAGCGTACGCCGATTTCATCTGACCGAGAATCTGCGGTTCGCCCAACACCAGCGAGTCCAGCCCCGACGCCACCCGCATCATGTGCCGAACAGCGTCATCGTCCTCATGAACGTAGGCGCTGGCGCGCAGCTCATCGAGACTCAGATGATGATAATCGGCAAGCCAGGCGAGGATCTGGTCGGCCGCCAACTGATCGTGCTCGATGTACAGCTCGCTTCGGTTGCACGTCGACAGGATGGCGGCCTCACGGCTGTCGGTCAGACGACATAGCTGCTGCAGGGCCTCAACCAACTGTTCCGGCGTAAATGCAACGCGCTCGCGAACGTCGACCGAGGCGGTCTTATGGTTGATACCAAGTGCAAGGAAGGCCATTCAGGGTCGCTGGTGGTGACGTGAAGCCGGCAATTGTCCTACTTCGATAAGCTCAGAACAACCACCGCATATTATTGTCCCACTAGAATCGCTCGTCGCAGGACACGCCAGAAGGCCTGCGACATCGCTAAAATCAGCATTACGGTAGTTTTTCCGACGGCTGTGGGTTTGCCACCAGCCTTGTGTCATGATGCTCCAAACCGCAGGTAAGCCGCCCTTTTTATATATGAATAGATCCTCCGCGCTGTTCCTCGCCCTCGCCTTTCTCGGTGGCTGTCAGTCCATGGCTCCGGTGTCTCCGCAGCCCGAGCCTGCCCGAAAAGACGCTCCGCCCGCGCCTGAAACCAAGCCGCAGGTCTATGGCTCGTTCACCCAGGAAACCCTGGTCAGCCTGCTGAGCGCCGAACTGGCTGGCCAACGCAATCGTTTCGATATTGCGCTGGACAACTATGTCACCCAGGCGATCAAGACTCAGGACCCGGGCGTTTCCGAGCGAGCCTATCGTATCGCCGAGTACCTGGGTGCCGATCAGTCGGCGCTGGACACTGCGATGATCTGGGCGAAAAACGACCCGACCAATCTTGAGGCACAACGCGCCGCTGCCATTCAGCTGGCGCGCTCGGGACGCTATGACGACTCCATGGTGTACATGGAAAAAGTCCTGCAGGGCCAGGGCGACACACATTTCGATTTTCTTGCGTTGTCTGCCGCCGAGACTGACTCCGACACCCGTAACGGGCTGCTCAAGAGTTTTGACCGGTTGCTCGGCAAATACCCGAACAATGGCCAGTTGATCTTCGGCAAGGCCCTGCTGCTGCAACAGAATGGCGACGCCGAACAATCGCTCAAACTGCTGGAAGACAACCCGCCGAAGGAAGGCGAAGTCGCGCCGATCCTCCTGCGCACCCGTCTGCTGCAGAGCATGGGGCGTGGCAAGGAAGCGCTGCCTATCCTGGAAAAAAGCATCAAGAAATACCCGGACGACAAGCGTCTGCGCCTGACCTATGCCCGCATGCTGGTCGAACAGAACCGCATGGAAGACGCCAAGGTGCAGTTCTCAAGCCTTGTGCAGCAGTACCCCGATGATGATGAACTGCGCTTTTCGCTGGCACTGGTCTGCCTGGAAGCCAAGGCCTGGGACGAAGCGGCAGGCTACCTCGAAGAGCTGATTGAACGCGGCGCTCACGTTGACTCGGCGCACTTGAACCTGGGCCGCATTCATGAAGAGAAAGACGACCCGCAAAGCGCGCTGGACGAATACGCTCAGGTTGGCCCCGGTACCGACTTCCTGACCGCCCAGTTGCGTCAGAGCGATATTCTGATCAGCAACGGCAATGCTGCCGAAGCCTCCAGGCGGCTGGCAGAGGCACGTGCCGATCAGCCGGATTACGCCATCCAGTTGTACCTGATCGAAGCAGAAACCCTGACCAGCAACAATCATGCGGATCGTGGCTGGCAGGTACTCAGCCAGGCGCTCAAGCAATACCCGGACGACGTCAACCTGCTTTATACCCGTGCCATGCTGGCGGAGAAGCGCAACGATCTGGCGCAGATGGAGAAAGACCTGCGGGCGATCATCAAGCGCGAACCGGAAAACGCCATGGCGCTCAACGCGCTGGGTTACACCCTCTCGGACCGCACCACGCGCTACGCCGAGGCCAAGGACCTGATCGAAAAGGCCCTCGCGCTGACGCCTGACGACCCTGCGGTTCTCGACAGCCTCGGCTGGGTGAACTACCGACTGGGCAACCTGGACGAGGCCGAGCGCTTGCTGCGCAGGGCGCTTGAACGCTTCCCCGACCACGAAGTCGCCGCTCACCTGGGCGAAGTATTGTGGGCCAAGGGTGAACAGCGCGAAGCCCGAAAAGTGTGGGGCAAGGCCCTGGAACAACAACCCGATAGCCCTATTCTGCGCAGCACACTGCGGCGCTTGACCGGATCAGAGACCCTTTGACGTTATGTTTTTGCGCCACGTAGTTGTATTCAGCCTCATCGCCCTGCTCGCCGGCTGCGCCGGCCTCACCTCCCGCGAAGCGGTTCAGGGCAAGGGCGATCCCGCGCAATGGCGCGAACACAAACAACAACTGAGCAGCCTCGACGGCTGGCAGATCAACGGCAAGGTCGGCATTCGTGCACCGAAGGATTCCGGCAGTGGCACGTTGTTCTGGCTGCAACGCCAGGATTATTACGATATTCGCCTTTCCGGCCCTCTGGGACGCGGCGCGGCACGTCTGACCGGCAGACCTGGCGCTGTCTCGCTCGAAGTGGCGAATCAAGGCCGCTACGAAGCCAAAACGCCTGAAGAACTGCTTCAGGACCAGTTGGGCTGGAGACTTCCGGTATCGCACCTGGTCTGGTGGGTCCGTGGCCTGCCTGCGCCGGACAGCAAAAGCCAGGTCACGCTGGATGGCGACAGCCGCCTGGCCAGTCTTGACCAGGATGGCTGGCAGGTCGAATACCTCAGTTATGTCGAACAGAATGGCTTCTGGCTGCCCGAGCGCGTGAAACTGCATGGCCAGGACCTCGATGTCACGCTGGTCATCAAGGACTGGCAGCCTCGCAAACTGGGGCAGTGATCATGCGCACACCACAACTGGTACTGCCCGCCCCGGCAAAACTCAACCTCATGCTGCACATTCTTGGACGTCGTCCCGACGGCTATCACGAACTGCAGACCCTCTTTCAGTTCCTCGATTACGGGGACGAACTGGGCTTTGCGGTTCGGGAAGACGGCGAGATACGTCTGCAGACCGAAGTGCCCGGCGTCCCGCATGACAGCAACCTGATCGTCAAGGCAGCCCGCGCACTGCAAGCACAGTCGGGTTGCACACTGGGAATGGACATCTGGCTGGAAAAGCGTCTGCCCATGGGCGGCGGCATCGGCGGCGGAAGCTCTGATGCGGCGACCACACTGCTGGGCCTGAACCACTTGTGGAATCTTGGCTGGGATGAAGATCGCCTGGCCGCACTGGGCCTGACGCTGGGCGCGGATGTTCCGGTTTTCGTGCGTGGACATGCAGCCTTTGCCGAAGGCGTCGGAGAAATTCTGACCCCTGTAAACCCCGAAGAACCGTGGTATTTGGTGCTTGTGCCGCAAGTCGCTGTAAGTACAGCAGAAATTTTTTCAGATCCGTTGTTGACACGCGACTCTGCTCCCATTAAAGTGCGCCCCGTTCCCAAGGGAAACAGTCGAAATGACTGTAAAGCGGTTGTAGAGAGGCGTTACCCTGAAGTACGTAACGCTTTGAATTTGTTAGGTAATTTTACCGAAGCAAAATTAACCGGAACTGGAAGTTGTGTGTTTGGGGCCTTCCCAAACAAAGCTGAAGCTGATAAAGTCTCGGCCCTTCTTACAGAGACCCTTACAGGGTTTGTAGCGAAAGG
Organism: Pseudomonas triticifolii; assembly: GCF_014358015.1. Taxonomy (GTDB): domain Bacteria; phylum Pseudomonadota; class Gammaproteobacteria; order Pseudomonadales; family Pseudomonadaceae; genus Aquipseudomonas; species Aquipseudomonas triticifolii. Next base: position 24,956 of record NZ_JACONV010000027.1, read on the forward strand.
AAGCAACATCTCGATGTTGCATCGCAAGCTTCAAAATCTGTAGCAGGAATTGAGTGCTAGGCACTCGATTGATTCAATACAGGGGCGTCGCCAAGCGGTAAGGCAGCAGGTTTTGATCCTGCCATGCGTTGGTTCGAATCCAGCCGCCCCTGCCATTTTCTATACTCATCCAGGTTACCCTCAGCCTCTAGGTACTGCGCGTGTCCAAGATGATGGTCTTTACGGGGAATGCTAACCCCGATCTCGCTCGGCGTGTAGTACGTCAGCTGCATATCCCACTGGGTGATGTTTCTGTTGGAAAGTTTTCCGACGGCGAAATCAGCACTGAGATTAATGAAAACGTCCGCGGTAAAGACGTCTTCATCATTCAGCCGACCTGCGCACCGACAAACGATAACCTGATGGAACTCGTCGTGATGGCTGATGCCTTCCGCCGCTCCTCAGCGTCCCGAATCACTGCTGTGATTCCCTACTTTGGTTATGCCCGTCAGGATCGCCGTCCGCGTTCCGCACGTGTTGCTATCAGCGCGAAAGTCGTTGCCGATATGCTGACCGTGGTGGGTATCGATCGTGTTCTCACGGTTGATCTTCATGCTGACCAGATCCAGGGTTTCTTCGATATTCCGGTAGATAACATCTACGGCTCCCCCGTTCTGGTGGATGACATCGAAGACCAGCGCTTTGAAAATCTGATGATCGTTTCCCCGGATATCGGCGGTGTCGTGCGTGCACGTGCAGTGGCCAAATCCCTGGGCGTCGATCTCGGGATCATCGACAAACGCCGTGAGAAAGCCAATCACTCTGAAGTGATGCATATCATCGGTGATGTCGAAGGGCGTACCTGTATTCTGGTCGACGACATGGTCGATACCGCCGGCACTTTGTGTCATGCGGCCAAGGCCCTGAAAGAGCATGGCGCTGCCAAGGTTTTTGCCTACTGCACACACCCTGTGCTGTCGGGTCGGGCGATCGAAAACATTGAAAATTCCGTGCTGGACGAACTGGTGGTGACCAACACCATCCCGTTGTCCGCAGCAGCACAAGCCTGTAGCCGTATCCGCCAACTGGATATCGCACCGGTAGTCGCCGAAGCGGTTCGCCGCATCAGCAACGAAGAATCGATCAGCGCGATGTTCCGCTAAGGGTTCTCCCTCAGCCTGCATTTCGTCGACGAAAAGCGCCCCGCCCTGGCATCCGGTCAGGGCGGGGCTTTTTTGCCCATATAGCTCTGGCGCTGGTCGCAAACGCCATTGTGAATGTGGTTATTTTGGAGAAACAACATGAACGATTTTACTCTGAATGCTGAACAGCGTTCCGACCTGGGGAAAGGTGCGAGCCGCCGCCTGCGTCGTATCGCTAGCCTGGTTCCAGCTGTTGTCTACGGTGGCGACAAAGCCCCTGAGTCCATCAGCATGCTGGCCAAGGAAGTTGCAAAACTGCTCGAAAACGAAGCTGCTTTCAGCCACGTTATCGAACTGAACGTTGCTGGCAAGAAGCAGAACGTCCTGATCAAGGCACTGCAGCGTCACCCGGCCAAAGGCCACGTGATGCACGCTGACTTCGTGCGCGTAATCGCAGGTCAGAAACTGACCGCTATCGTGCCGATCCACTTCATCAACGAAGAAGCTCCGGTCAAGAAAGGCGGCGAGATCTCGCACACTACCACTGAACTGGAAGTGACCTGCCTGCCTAAAGACCTGCCTGAGTTCATCGAAGTTGATCTGGGCGCGCTGGAAATCGGTTCGAACGTTCACCTGTCCGAGCTGAAAGCTCCTAAAGGCGTTGAGTTCGTAGCACTGGCACACGGTACTGACCTGGCAATCGCCAACGTTCACGCACCACGTGTTGTTGCTGAAGACACCGAAGCAGAAGAAGGCGCAGCAGAGTAATTTCATTACTGTGTAGCGTCGGAGTTGCTCTGGAAACATCGCGAGCGATAGCAGGCAAAACGGGCGAGATCGCGGAGTTTACATCATGGTAAATGAGCAGTTTCCGTTCGCATTGCCGCTGTCGCCAGCGGTTTGATCCACAACTCCAAAGGAAGAGCCCCTGTCGTGACCGCCATACAACTGATCGTTGGCCTGGGAAATCCAGGCGCTGAATACGAACAGACCCGGCATAACGCAGGGGCTCTTTTCGTTGAGCGTATTGCTGCGGCGCAACGAGTCAACCTCGTTCCCGAGCGCAAATTCTTTGGCCTGACCGGACGCTTCACGCATCAGGGTCAGGATGTTCGTCTGCTGATCCCCACCACGTACATGAACCGCAGCGGCCAGGCCGTGGCGGCACTCGCCGGCTTCTATCGCATCCCGGTCGACTCGATACTGGTGGCGCACGACGAGCTGGATCTACCTCTAGGCGTTGCCAAACTCAAAGTGGGCGGCGGCCATGGCGGGCATAACGGTCTGCGCGACATCATCGCGCAACTGGGTAATCAGAACACTTTTCATCGCTTGCGGCTTGGCATCGGCCACCCGGGCGATGCCAGCAAGGTGTCCGGTTTTGTCCTGGGTCGAGCGCCGCGCGCCGAGCAGGAAAAACTGGACGCCAGTATCGACTTTGCCCTCGGCGTGCTGCCGGATATCTTCGCCGGTGAATGGAACCGGGCGATGAAAAACCTGCACAGCCAGAAGGCCTGACATCACTCGAGGGGAAACACCATGGGATTCAATTGCGGCATCGTCGGCCTGCCTAACGTCGGCAAGTCCACCCTGTTCAACGCCCTGACCAAATCGGGTATCGCGGCCGAGAACTTCCCCTTCTGCACCATCGAGCCGAACAGCGGCATCGTACCGATGCCTGACCCACGCCTGGCTGCACTGGCTGCGATCGTTAACCCGAAGCGCATCCTGCCGACCACCATGGAGTTCGTCGACATCGCAGGCCTGGTGGAAGGCGCTTCGAAGGGTGAAGGCCTGGGCAACAAGTTCCTGGCCAACATTCGCGAAACCGACGCTATCGCTCACGTAGTGCGCTGCTTCGAAGACGACAACGTGATCCACGTCTCCAACAGCGTCGATCCAAAGCGCGACATCGAGATCATTGACCTCGAATTGATCTTCGCTGACCTGGACAGCTGCGAAAAACAGCTGCAGAAAGTCACCCGCAACGCCAAGGGCGGCGACAAGGACGCAGTGGTCCAGAAAGGCCTGCTCGAGCAACTGATCAGCCACTTCACCGAAGGCAAGCCGGCACGCAGCCTGATGAAGTCCATGAGCAATGACGAGAAAGCCGTCATTCGTGGTTTCCACCTGCTGACCACTAAACCGGTCATGTACATCGCCAACGTCGCTGAAGACGGTTTCGAAGACAATCCGCTGCTGGACGTGGTTCGCGCCATCGCTGAAGAAGAAGGCGCGATGCTGGTTCCGGTCTGCAACAAGATCGAAGCAGAAATCGCCGAGCTGGATGACGGCGAAGAGAAGGATATGTTCCTCGAAGCACTGGGCCTTGAAGAGCCCGGCCTGAACCGCGTGATCCGTGCAGGCTACGAAATGCTGCACTTGCAGACCTACTTCACCGCAGGCGTCGAAGAAGTCCGCGCCTGGACCGTGCGCGTTGGTGCTACCGCGCCTCAGGCTGCCGGCGTGATCCACACCGACTTCGAAAAAGGCTTCATCCGCGCCGAGTGCGTCGCCTACGACGACTTCATCCAGTACAAGGGTGAGGCCGGTGCCAAGGAAGCGGGCAAATGGCGTCTGGAAGGCAAGGACTACATCGTCAAGGACGGTGACGTGCTGCACTTCCGTTTTAACGTCTGATCCGCTAAAGACGTCGCTGCGCACCGCGACATAGCCTTAAGCCCAAAAAGCCCCGTTGATCGGGGCTTTTTGCGTTTCCGGGCAAGCGTCAGCACATGGCCTGCATGCTAACCTCATCACTGACAAACGGGATCGGGCAAACACAACCTGCTGCCGCTCCAGAATCGACAAGAACCACACAGTGCGCGCCGATAACTCATGAAAATTCTTCTGCTGGGAAAAAACGGTCAGGTGGGCTGGGAGCTGCAACGCTCGCTGGCAGTGATGGGCGAAGTGATTGCACTTGATCGTCAGACGGTATCAAGCGCGTATGGCGAACTCGCCGGTGATTTAGCCGACCTGACCCTGCTGCGCGAGACGATTCGTCGTGTTCAGCCTCAGGTCATCGTCAACGCTGCCGCCTACACTGCGGTCGATAAGGCCGAGACCGAGCGTGAACTGGCGCACAGGGTCAACGCCCTCGCCTGCCAGGTTATGGCGCAGGAGGCCTGCGCTCTGGATGCCCTGCTGGTTCACTACTCCACCGATTACGTCTTTGACGGCTCGGGAAGCACGTCCTGGAAAGAGACCGATGCGGTGTCGCCCGTCAATTACTACGGCGCGACCAAGCTCGAAGGCGAGCAGTTGATCATCGCGTCGGGCTGCAAGCACCTGATTTTCCGTACCAGTTGGGTGTATGCAGCCCGCGGTAATAATTTCGCAAAAACGATGTTACGACTGGCCAGGGATCGCGATGCACTCAGCGTCATTGCGGATCAGATTGGTGCACCTACAGGCGCTGAACTGCTGGCCGATATAGCGACAGCAGCTTTGCAGCAGGCACTCGCACGACCGCAACTGTGCGGGGTTTATCATCTGGCGCCCGCAGGGGAAGTGTCCTGGCACGCGTATGCGAGCTACGTCATCGATGTTGCCCGCGCCCAGGGTCAGACGCTGAACGTGCAGTCCATCAACCCTATTGCGACGACCGAGTACCCGACACCGGCAAGGCGTCCGCTGAACTCGCGCCTGAATACAGAGAAGCTGCGAAACAATTTTTCGCTGCATTTGCCCGACTGGCAAACTGGCGTTACCCGAATGCTTACGGAAATCCTGACCCCATGACGTCTATCAATCGTAAAGGCATCATCCTGGCTGGCGGATCAGGCACGCGCTTGCACCCGCTGACCCTTGGCGTATCCAAACAGATGCTGCCGATCTACGACAAACCGATGATTTTCTATCCACTGTCAGTGCTGATGCTGGCGGGCATGCGTGAAATCCTGATTATTTCAACGCCTGATGACTTGCCCGGTTTCCGCAAGCTGTTGGGCGATGGCAGCCAATACGGCATAACGCTCAGCTATATCGAGCAGCCCAGCCCCGACGGACTGGCACAGGCGTTCATTCTGGGCGAGTCATTCATCGGACAAGACCCCTGCTGCCTGATTCTGGGCGACAATATTTTCTACGGGCAGCATTTCTCCGACAACCTGCGTTCGGCCAATGAGCGAACCACAGGGGCAACGGTCTTCGGCTATCACGTCTCCGACCCGCAGCGCTTTGGTGTCATTGAGTTCGATGAAAGCGGCCGGGCGCTGAGCATCGAAGAAAAGCCAGCGATGCCCAAGTCCAACTACGCCGTGACCGGCCTCTACTTTTACGACAACCAGGTGGTAGACATCGCCAAACGCATCAAGCCTTCGGCGCGTGGCGAACTGGAAATCACCGATGTAAACAGCGCGTACCTGCAACAGCGCGAACTGACGGTGGAACTGCTGGGACGGGGTTTCGCCTGGCTCGATACCGGTACACACGAGTCGTTGCTGGAAGCCAGCCACTTCGTGCATACCATCGAGCAACGTCAGGGGCTGAAAGTCGCCTGCCTTGAAGAAATTGCTTACACCAACGGCTGGATCACCGCTCAGCAACTGGGTGAGCAGGCCGAGAAACTCAAAAAAACCGGCTATGGGCAGTATCTGCAGAAGCTTCTGGATCTGGGATCGTTTTAATACGGCCGACCTTTACACATCATTAGCGCAGGGTTGCGACTTTTATGTGTTCAGATCTTCCCAGGGTGGCCGTGCTGCTGGCCGCCTACAACGGCATGTCGTGGCTGGAAGAACAGCTCGACTCCATCCAGAGGCAGGCGGCAGTCGCTGTCAGCGTCTTCATCAGTGTCGACGCGTCCAGCGACGGCACTGAAGCCTGGTGTGCCGCCTACACGCAGCGACACGCCAATACCACCTTGCTGGCACCAGCAGGCCCATTCGGGGGCGCAGCCGGCAATTTCTTCCGCCTGATTCGCGACGTGGATTGTTCGGACGTCGACTACGTGGCGTTCGCCGATCAGGATGACGTCTGGTACGCGGACAAGCTTCATCGCGCCGTCTCGACCTTGAAGTCAGGGCACCTGGACGCCTACTCCAGCAATGTCATCGCCTTCTGGCCGGATGGGCGACGCCTGCTGCTGGACAAGGCTCAGCCTCAAGTGCGCTGGGACTATCTGTTTGAAGCCGCAGGACCCGGCTGCACCTACGTCACGACGCGTCGCCTGGCAAACGCGCTGAAGGTGTCGGTGCGCGATCAATGGGATCTTGTGCAACACGTCGACCTTCATGACTGGTACTGCTACGCCTTCGCCCGCACGCATGATTTCAAATGGTTCATCGATCCCGTGCCCGGCCTGGATTACCGGCAGCACGGGCACAACCAGATCGGAGCAAATGCCGGCCTCGCATCGTTCACCGCCAGGTTGAGCCGAATCGTGAACAACTGGTGGCCTGAACAGGTGATACTCATCGGCCGTCTGGCTGGCAACAGCACGATGTTCGAACCGCCACGCACAAAGCGCTTGTCCTTTCTCAGGCTGATCCCCAAAGCCGGCCAGTGCCGCAGGCGGACACGGGACAAGTTTCTGTTTGTGATTGCGTGTCTGGCGGCCGCCCTGAGACGCTGACCTGACGAACTCACACCTTCCCCAGGCATACGGCCAGCAACAGACTCAGATTGCCTCGAAGTGTCTGTCGATAAACGCCCGCCTCGCGAAACGCTCGTACACGCCCGAGAACGCCTTGACTGCGGCTCCTCTCGAAACACGCCAGTACGTATCGATTCTCTTCGGTCAGTACGTGCTCAAACGTGTGCAGAATCGAAAGGTTCGAATCATTCCACTGCATGAAGCGTCCCGACAGCGTCTTGTAGACACGCATCATCCGGTCACGAGCGCTTACGTTCGCGCCGATCAGGTTGGCACCATGCTGCCGGTAATCAAGGCTTGGCGCAGCCTCATAGATCACCCGCCCGCCACAACCGGTCACCAACAGGTAGGTCAGCCAGTCGTGAGCGACCAAGGGAGTCTGCCTAGGGAGTTGCAGAAGCAGACTGCGAGCAGCCTGATTGATCAGCATCGTGTTGGCACCCGCCAGGCTCTGGACCAGGGCGTTACGGAAGGAAGGCGGTTTAGCGAACAGCGCCGAAACGCCAATCACCTGTAGCCGGGCATCGACCAGACGGGTCCGGGAGCAATAGAGCGCAGGGGTGTGCCCGCTGATGCACGCAAGGCGGTTCACGCTTCGCATCAGCTTGTCGCTGAACCAGACATCATCCTGATCGCTGAACGCGAAGTAGTCGGCGCTCAGCTCGACTCGCTGGACCAGGGAAATGAAATTCTCGGCAAAGCCTCTGCAAGGGCCGCTGAACACGTTAAGCCGATCATGCCCCCAACGGCGCCGGTACTCGGCAAGAATGTCGCGTGTCGAGTCGGTCGAGGCGTCATCGGACACGTAGAGCGTCCAGTTCGAAAAGGTCTGTGCGGCAAATGAGTCGAGTTGCTCCCTGAGGTATGCGGCACCGTTGCAGGTGCACATCAGGATCGCCACACGGGGATACTCTTTGGCGCAGCGCCCGGTCGAGAGAGGAAGGTGATCCGGTGACGGCGCAGCGTCGTTCTCCATGGCATTCTCAGTGGTGTGAGTGCGGGAACTTCACCTTCAAGGCCTGGGCATTATGCCGCGCTGCCCGATTACCCGTCAGCTCTCCTGATGCCCGTGGCGCGCCCGTTGGTCGCACAATACACCGCGCTCAGAAACGAAAAAGACCGGACCGGGAATCCCGGGCCGGTCTTGATGATCTGCGTGTAGGGCGCTGTCAGCTCAGACGGAAGCGCGCGGTGTTGTCGTTCAACGCCCGACTGCCCTGGCTCAGCGTGTCCGCTGCGCGGTTGACCGCACGCGCCCCTTCGAGCAAGCGCCCGGCAGCCTGATCCACCTGCTGGATGTTGCTGCTGACTTCATCGGCCGTCGATGCCTGTTCTTCCACCGCTGTGGATATCTGCACCAGCGTGTCGGTAACGCCCTGCACCGCGGTGGCAATTTCGCCCAGCCGCTCACCGAGCCCGGTGACCGAGCGTGCATCGTTGACCGCCTGACCACAGGCCGCTTCCATCAGATCAACCGCCTGCGTCACGGTGGCGCGCAGGCTGTCCACGGTTCCGGCAATCTGCGCCGTCGACGCCTGAGTGCGTTGTGACAGGCTGCGCACCTCGTCGGCGACCACCGCAAAGCCGCGACCCTGCTCCCCTGCCCGTGCAGCCTCAATAGCGGCGTTGAGCGCCAACAGGTTGGTCTGCTCGGCAATGCCGCGAATGGCATCCACCACCGATTGAATCTGCTGGCCCTGCTCGCTGACACGGCCCAGTGCAGCGGCGGTTTCGGTCAGGCGCTGATTGAGTTGCTGAATGCTGCCGGTGGTACGCTGGCTGTCCTGGCTGCTCTGCTCTGCGATGGCACGCGTGTGCCGTGCGCTGGCCGAGGCCTGCTCACAGCTTCTGGCAACACCCTGAGACGTCGCCGCAAGCTCCGTGGCCGCCGCCGCGATCTGACTGATCTGCTGCTGCTGATCCTCGACTTCGTTGAGCGTACCGCTGGACTGAGCATTGAGCGTCAGCACCGCATCACCCACCCGCACGGTTTCCTCATTCACACCCAGCAGGCTGGTGCGCAACTGCACGACCGCAACGTTCAGCGCGCGACTGATGGCGGCCAGTTCATCGCGTCCCTGCACAGGGACCTCGACACACAGGTTGCCGTCGCGCAGGGATTCGGCGAGTGTCGTGATACCGCTGGCGCTCTGACGAATCGATGACTGCAGGCAGGCAAACAGGTACATCGCCAGCAGCATCAGCACCCCGAAGACCGCCGCCAACGGAATGAACTCCATGTTCGAGGAGTCATGGTAGTAATCAAGCCGGTCGTAGAGCGAAGTCAGCGACTGATTACGAAAATCCGCCATGCTTTTGGTCACGCTGTCGATGCTGCGCTCGAACTCTTGCGGCTTGAGCTTGATGCTGCCACCGAAGACGCCTTCATCGAGCACCTTCAACTCAGCGTTCAGCACCTGTGTCATAGCCGCGTACTGCGTCGCCCACGCCTGCATTTGTGCTGGCAGCTTGGACATCAGCAGGCCGCCAGCCTTATTCATCTGATCCTTGGCATCGTCGATACGACTGCGCAAATCGCGCATTTGCAGACGGCTTTGCAGACTGAATTGCCCCGAGGCGACCGAGGTCTGGCCAATACTGGACATGCGCCCGATACGCTCGATGAGATCCGGCACCTGCTGGGTGGACAGCTGCATCAGCATGTAGGTTTCAAGCCAGGGGTCGAGGATCAGGCCGCTGTCCATGGCGATCTGCTCGCGCAACGCCTGCACGTTACTCAGGGCAGTCGTAAAACGGTCGTACCCATCCGGCCACCAGCCCACAGTGCGCAGCGAAACGGTGTCCATGCCGGTAACGGACGCCTGAAGCGTCTTGTAGCGGTTCATGGTGTCGTCGGGGGCGCTTTCCTTGTTCAAGGCCGCGCCCAGGTTTTCAAGCGCCTTGGCAATGCGCGGATTCCCTGCATCGACATTGGCCATCGCTGCGCGGGCTTCCGGGGTCGGCTCCTTGAGGATGTCGGCAGCCTTCCAGCGCGCCGCATGATCGCGCTGGGCGGACAGCTCGACGTTCAGCTCATCGAGCGCCATCAATTGCCGCACACCTGACTGCTCGCCGGAGATAACCGCCAGCTTGTTGCGATAATCAGTAGCGATCACCCAGCCGCTGCCCACCAGCGGCAGCATGAACAGCAGGAACAAGACCTGAAACTTGCGAGCAAAACCAAAATGCCCCATCAAGCGCATGCCCGGTGACAAAAGACTGTTCATGTCCTGCAACTCCCCGTGTACACCTGCAACAGCGCAGCAGGTGTTTTTTTATAAAACGCTTACGGCAAAATGCCATGTAATTGATTCAGTTGCGATACATGTCGCCTCACATTGGTACGAAAAGTGAGGTCACTATTCTTTTTTTGTGTTGAAAAGTACTGTAATTGACGTATCCCACGCACCGAAGCAAGAACCGGACCGAACTGGCAGCTCTAAGAACCTGTTTTGCCCATGAACCATTCATTTTGCATCGGCAATATGAAAAGCAAGCGTCGCTCTCGGAACCGGTTCGACCCGCTGAATTGTCTGACACAGGAGGCCTCATTCATGAACAGGCCTTCAGCCTCGCCACGCATCGTCTTACAGCCATGAAAGCTCCAGTTGAACGAAGAGCAGGTCCAGGGCGTACGCGAAGAACTGCAACGGCTCACCTGTCCTGGAGGACTCAAAGACTGGCCAGGTTATCAACGCGACGTGAATGAACCCGATCAGTGTGGCGATCGGCTTCGCTAAACCCCTTGAAAAAGCGGCCTCGATAGCGGGTCGCAGGCTAACCGGTTGATCACACGCAATTATTTTTCACATTGACGCTTGACACATATGCGTTCTGCGCGAATAATGCGCGCCACTTGGCTACATAGCTCAGTTGGTTAGAGCATAGCATTCATAATGCTGGGGTCCGGGGTTCAAGTCCCTGTGTAGCCACCAAGTTCAACAAGAAGCCCGCCTCGTGCGGGCTTTCTTGTTTCTGGCTTTCCCTCATTGCATCCCCTGCGCCATCCCTCGGTGTATCGTCCTGTGTGTCTTTAGCAACTAATTGATGGTATCAACTGCCAGTGCGCTGAAGCGTTGCGTCCTGCTAAAGGCGTTCTGCGTCTTCTGCTGACGCAGCGGGCAAGTGAGACAGATAACCTGCTGCCCCATGAATGAACACCAAAGCGTGCCTGGCTGAATTTCAGTTGGGCACCCGGCATAAAATCGGCCACGGAATCGACATGCAAACCAACGCCAAAGATGGGCTGCTAGCAGGCTCTTGTCATTGTGGAAACGTGCGTGTGCTCATCCCGCATCTGCCCGCTCACGCTATCAAATGTAATTGCTCGATATGCCTGAGACTCGGTGCTGTTTGGGCTCAGTACGAAGCCGGTGCAGTCACGTTCGAAGGGCACCCTCAAAACACCTCATCGTACGTTTGGGGGCAGAAAACGCTGAGGACAATCCGTTGCAAAAATTGTGGATGTGTCACGCACTGGGAAGCCATCCTGCCCGAACCAGGTGTCGGCGTTGGCGTGAATATCAATAATTTCGATCGCGAACTGATCGGGATGACACCCGTGCGTCATTTCGACGGTGCCGATAGCTGGGCCTATCTAGAGTAAGGCGGGCACGTGTATTAGCAGGACGCCCGCAATTATGTCCCGTTCTACCGAGGCAAAGAGGCCGTCGATGAGTTTCCGAAAGTAGCCCGGTCTGGGCTGGCGCCGGGTTTTCAGCCCGCTTATGCCAGTCGCTTCATGGACAATTCCATCTGCCCCATGAGGTCTCTCTGCTCTTTCAGTGAAAGCACCAGCCGTGCAATGGATCTGCTGGTGGACAGCTCAGACAGAGGCAACCCCGTCACATAGAGCTGCAGGTCGCCTGATTCGGGGTTGAGGAGCTTGACGGAAAACGTGTCGTCCGCCGCCATGACGCATTCGCATCGGGAGGGCGAAAAAGCTGTTTCGAGAACTCGTTGAAGATCGGGCTTTGAATACATCGTGCATCCTCCGCTGACTAAATCGCTTCACCCAGAATAGTCGAGTACTACGCCAAAAAGCCAGGTAGATGGTCGGCAGCCGACGTTCCACCGACAATTACAAAATACGCCTCGATATTTTCTATCACGTAAAAATTTATGATTACCCTTTTCTATTGATGACGTTGCACATTCTTTATTAGCCCCTCTACCCACTCTGTCGTATGTTCTCGACACTCAAGATGATGACGCTATGGCATCATCGCCATACCCTATCCGGTAACTCCGAGCCCACCCCCCATGAAAAAACCAGTTCGCCTTGCTACCCGCATCGGTCTCGGCTTCGCCGCTATCGTATCGCTGCTCGTTCTGATTACGGCCGTGGGTATCCAGCGTGTCGGCGTGATAGACGCCACGCTGCAAGACGTCAATGACAACGCAGCCAAGGTCCAGCGCTACGCCATCAACTTTCGCGGCAGCGTGCACAATCGGGCCATCGCCATACGCGACGCCGTGCTGGTGAATAACGATCAGGACCTGGCCATCCATCTGGCTGAGGTTACGAGCCTGGAAAAAGCCTACGCCGACTCGGCCCGCCCTATGGATGTGCTGATCAGTTCGCCGGGGGTGACACGCGAAGAGCAGGAACTGCTGCGCGCGATCAAAGACATTGAAGTGAAAACGCTGGCCTCGACCAGGGCTGTGATAGACCTGCGCCGCGCCGGTGACATTGCGGGTGCCCAGGCGCTGCTGCTCAGTCGCACGTCAGGCGATTACAGTGAATGGTTGAAGCGCATCAACGCGCTGATCGATTACGAAGAAGCCACCATCAAGGCTCAGCTCAATGAGGTGCAGACAACCGCAAGCCGGTTTTCCGGATTGATGCTGCTGGCCACCGGCGCAGCCTTGCTGCTAAGCATCGCTCTGGCGTTCTTTATCATTCGCTTCGTGAAATCCACACTGGGCGCTGAACCTGTCGACGTCGCCGAAGCGATCCAGCAGTTGGCCGCTGGCGATCTGCGGCAGACCATCGTCACGCATTACCCCGACAGCGTGATGGGTGTGCTGAACACCACGCTTGGCCGCCTCGCCGACACTATCACCCAGGTGCGCCTGTCAGCGAATGAGGTCAATCAGTCTTCCAGCCAGCTTTCGGCGACCTCCGCACTCAACAATGACCACATCAGCCTTCAGACACGCGAGGCCGAGCAGGTTGCGACGGCCATCAAGCAGATGGCGGCAACGGTGAGTGAGGTGTCCGATTATGCCTCCAGAGCGGCAACAGCCACCCGCGAGGCGGACAGCGAAGTCGAGAGCGGCAACCGCCTGGTGGCCGATACCACGCAAGCCATCGAAGAATTGGCAACGGCGCTGGGGCACACCACTGTCACTGTCGAAGAGGTGTCCAGGCACAGCGAAAGCATCGAGACCGTCATTGAAGTCATCAACTCCATTGCATCACAAACTAACCTGCTGGCGCTGAACGCAGCTATCGAAGCCGCTCGTGCAGGCGAGTACGGACGAGGATTTGCCGTGGTGGCCGATGAGGTACGTTCGCTGGCCAACCGTACTCAGCAGTCGACCCAGGAAATTCGTGAAATGATCGGCAACCTGCAAAGCGGAACCGAGGCTGCGGCACAGACCATGCGCAATTGTTGCGACCTGGTCACCCGGACGGTCACGCAAACCCGTAACGCTCAGAGTGCGCTGTCGAAAATCAGTCAGGAAGTAGGTGCCATCAATCAGATGAACGCCCAGATCGCCAGCGCTGCTGTCCAGCAAAGTGCGGTCGCCGAAGATGTTGCCAAAAACATCGGCCGCATCCACGACTCGACAGTCAGGTCGGCAGCAGGATCGCACCAGATCGCGGGCGCCAGCAAAGCGCTGGAATTGCTCGCCGACCACCTGACCCAAAAAGTGGCCATTTTCAACGTGGGCACCCCCTGAGCCAAGGGCGCTACCTCTGTAAATCGTATTCACGTGACCCCGGCAAAAACGGACAACGCCTTGCCGTAAAATATCGGCAGCTAAAAGCACACATCGAATGATGGCACTAAGACATCGTCTACGCTGTCGTAAAAGACTCGTTGCTATTACCCGGTGCCGCATGCTCACTCCCGCCCTAGACCGTTCAGGCCTTGAAGACTCGCAGACGCTTGCCGAGGTCGAGCGAACGATTGCCTCAGGGGTGAGCAGGTTGAGGTTCAGCCCGGCGCTCGAACAACGGTATGAGGCGGATACGCAGCAACAGCGACGTCGCTTCATCACTGCTGTGGGTATCGTCGGTGTGGTGGTGTACAACCTCTACCTGATCAGCGACTGGCTGATGCTGCGCGATGTATTCGTCTATGCAGCGCTGGGCAGACTGTGCGTGATTACCCCGATGCTTATCGCCATGTTGCTACTGATTCAGCGCATGAAGTCCAGATGGGCCATGGAGACGACTGCGGCGGTCGGCACGGTACTGTCGTCGCTGATGCCACTGGCCGTCATGTTGTACAGCGACACCCCCTATAAACTCCACTACCAGTTGGGCATGCTGCTGGTCATGGTGTACTGCACGATGATCCAGCAGTTGCCGTTTCGCTACGCCGCCGTTGCAATGCCGTGCATGCTTACCATCCTGCTTGTCATTACCCACCTCGCCGCCTTCCCTGATGCCATGACCTGGCAGGCCAATGCATTGCTCTTCGTCTGCACCGTGGCTCTATTGTTGATGGCGTCCTACTTCCTCGAGCGAGGTGCCCGGCTGAGCTATCTATTCGCGCTGCGCGGGCGGTTGCTGCACGTGCAGTTGATGGAAGTCGCGCGCACCGATGCCCTGACCCGACTGTTCAATCGCCGCTATCTGGACGAGCTGGTGACCTCGATCTGGGAGCGAGCGCGTGATAAGCCAACGAAGGTCGCGTTCATCCTGCTGGACATCGACCATTTCAAATCCTACAACGACAACTACGGTCACCCTCAGGGCGACAGCTGCCTGAAGCTGATGAGTCAGGTGATTCAGCAGAACGCACAGGAAAAGGGTGCCGTGGCGTTTCGCTACGGCGGTGAGGAGATTCTGATTCTGATGGTCAACACGGACGCGGCTCAGGCCAGGGATCTTGCCGATACCCTGAAAGCCGCGCTGGCCATGCTAAAACTGCCCCATCCGGCGCAAGGTGACGGCGCAGTGGTCACTATCAGTCTGGGCGTCGCGGCGGCAACCGCACCCAGCGCCACGGCCGATCAGTTGATCAACGCCGCTGATATCGCGCTTTACGCGGCCAAGCACGCCGGGCGCAACTGCATCCGTATGGCCTGAAGCGACGCTGTCAGGTTCGTGCGCGGCGACTGGGCTTTACCCTGTTTGCGTAGCGCTCTACTCTCCCGGACTGCAATCAATGGCTGGGAGCCACCGTATGAGCGTGCACATCGAAGTCAAGACCGACCCCACCGAGGACGACCGTCTGGCGATTCTGGAGCCTCTGAGGCGCTACAACGCCCAGCAGGCCGGGGATGGACTGTCAGAAAAAATCGCGCTGCTGGTACGTGATGACCAGACAGGGGAGATCATTGGCGGCCTCCATGCGCGGGTTCTTTATCGCTGGCTGTTCATCGAGCTACTGGTGGTGCCTGAGCAAACCAGAGGACAAGGCACGGGCAGCCGCCTGATGCAGATGGCCGAGGAGCTGGCCATCGACAAAGGTTGCGTCGGAATCTGGCTGGACACCTTCGACTTTCAGGCACCGGACTTTTATCGACGCCACGGCTACACCGAATTTGGCCAGATCGACGATTACCCACCTGGCCACACACGCTTCTTTTTTCAGAAGCGCTTGAGCCTCTGACCGAATGCGTCATTCGTAAACGCCGCGCGTCCGGGACGCGCGGTCCTTGCTCAACCATCAGACCTTGAATTTGCCCACAAGGTTGTTGAATGAGATAGCCAGACGCGAGAGTTCCTGGCTAGACGCGCTGGTCTGGTTGGCGCCAGCGGCGGTCTGGGTGGAAAGGTCCTGAATGTTGATCAGGTTGCGATCCACTTCGCGAGCCACGTGGGACTGCTCTTCCGAGGCCGTCGCAATCAGCATGTTACGGTCGTTGATTTCCGAGATGCTCAGGGCAATGCGTTCCAGCGATTGACCCGTGGCCTGCGCCAGCGACTGCGTATTGCTGGCCAGTGTGCGGCTATTGCCCATGGCGCGAACCGCCTGGTCAGCGCTGCTCTGGACGCTGCCGATCATCGCCTCGATCTCACCAGTGGAGGCCTGGGTACGCGCGGCCAACGCACGCACTTCATCAGCCACGACCGCAAAGCCCCGGCCTTGCTCGCCTGCACGGGCCGCTTCAATAGCTGCGTTGAGCGCCAGCAGGTTGGTCTGTTCGGCAATGCCGCGAATCACGTCCAGCACCTGCCCGATTTCGCGAACACGTCCTGCCAGTTCTTCCACCATCGCGGTGGAACTGCTGATCTCGCTGCTCACTGTATTGATGGCGTTCACCGCTTCACGCGCCTGGTCACGACCGTTGGCGGCCTCGGTACTGGTCAGCTTCGAGGCATCGGAGGTCGACATGGCGTTGCGTGCTACCTCTTCAACGGCGGCAGTCATTTCCGTGACGGCAGTGGCAGCCAACTGGATTTCGTCATTCTGACGCGTCAGACCACGACTGCTTTCCTCGGTCACCGCATTCAACTCCTCGGCGGCCGAAGCGAGCTGGTCCGCCGCGCTGGAAATCTGCCCGATGGTGCTCTTGAGGCTGCTCTGCATATCCCCCAGCGCGGACAGCATCAGCCCGGCTTCATCGCGATGAGTGCTGACAATCGGCTGGGTCAGGTCGCCGCCTGCAATGCGCTGCGCATTGACCAGCGCAGAGGCAATCGGCCGGCTGATCACGCGGCTGATGAACATCCCCAGCAGGAACGCCGCCAGGAAGGCGACACCGATGCCGATGTAAAGATTGAGCTTGGCAGCGGACTCGGTCTTGCCAGCAGCGACGGCACCCTCACCCGTCTGGCGAGCGTTGGAGTCCACCATGATGTTCAGCTCATTCATAATCTTGCGATAGATGTCGCGCACCTCGCCGTCGATCAGGGATCTTGCCGCCACGATGTCACCGGACATTGCCACGCTGATGGCCCGATCAACTAATGCCTGATAAGCAGGCCAGTCTTTGTCCATCAGCTCCGCAGCGGCGCGCTCGTCGTCCGCAAGCGGCGTACTGCGGTAGATGGCGTAAGCCTTTTCAGCCTGAGCACGGTTTTCACGCAAGTTAGCAATAACCTCGTCCTTGGCGCTCTGCGGCGCATTAGCGGCTACTGCCGACAGCAGGCGGTACAAGTCACGGTTCTGGGCAATGGCGTTGGTCTTGGTCTCGCTGGTTTTGGCGACCGAGACCAGGTTGTTGGAGAACGTGAGCTTGAGTCTCTCGGAAAGGTCACCGATGCCCTGACTACCGATCATGCCTACCACAAGGGTGATGAGCGCACAGAGCGCGAACGAGATGAAGAGTTTGGTGGACAGCTTGGCGTTGTAGAACCAGTTCATGACAGAACCCTTAGTCAAAACAGCTGGGTGAGGCTCCCTTACAAAACGCGTGCATGCGTCGACGTGGAGCTCCATGTACACCGTCTATCGGCAATGCACCAAAACACTAAAGTGTACGAACGATACTTTCTGAGATGACGTAAGAGCTTTCTCACGGAACGCCTTGTCCTTAGGGAACGTTGAAACATGCTGAGAGCAATACGCTTTTGTGTAACAGGAACTTTCCAGCTGCCCTGCGTTACTATTTCCAGTCTTTATCAGTCAGAGCCTTAAATCAGGATGCACCCCTCGCCCGCAACACAGCCTGCTTCGTTACCTGTCGTTCTTGCCGGTCCCGTACTGCGCCGCCAGGAAGCCAATCGTCTGGTTTTATGGCTCGTGGGCTCACGCCCACTGCCCCTGACGTTGCGCCTGCGGGTTGTCGGGCACGCTGATGCGGCGTTCGCGGACTACCCGCTCGACGACCAGCAATGCCAGGTCATTGCCATCGGCCAGCGTGCGTTCATCCATTTAATTGATGTGCATCTGGACCGTGAGCTGCCCCGGGACTGCCTGATCGACTACGATCTGCGCATCGACGACGAGCAGACCGGCATTGCCGACTGGGCACCTCACCTGCTGTACAGCGGCGCGAGCTACCCCAACTTCGTGGTGCGCAGCACCATCGACCACATGCTCCACGGCTCGTGTCGCAAGCCTCATCACGGCTCGGCGGAAGGATTGCTGTGCGTTGACCGCCTCTTGGCGGAGTCTACCGATCCGTTGCAGCGCCCCGCGCTGCTGATGATGAGTGGCGATCAGGTTTACTCGGACGACGTTGCAGGCCCGATGCTGCGCGAGATTCACCTGCTGATCGACCGTCTGGGATTGTTCGACGAGATGCTTGAAGGTGCAGTGGTTGATGACAGCCAGAGCCTGTATGACCACCCGGCCAGCTATTATCAGCGCGCCGACCTGCTGCCCGCCTTGAAAAGCAATGACACGCTGCGTGAGCGTTTCTTCGGCGGCACCAGCAAGCCAGTATTCACCAGCGCGACCGCCGACAACCATCTGGTGACGCTGGCAGAGGTCATGGCGATGTACCTGCTGGTCTGGTCGCCGACCCCTTGGTCCCTGGTCAAACCGGACATGCCGGCGCTCGACACCGAAGAGCGCGAGCGTTATGCCAGGGAACAGGTGATCATCGACGATTTCCGTGACGGCCTGGGTGGCGTCGCTCGCGCCATGGCGCACCTGCCGTGCATGATGATATTCGATGACCACGACATCACCGACGACTGGAACCTGTCAGCGAACTGGGAACAGACCGCTTATGGCCATCCCTTTTCGAAACGCATTATCGGCAACGCGCTGATCGCCTACCTGCTGTGTCAGGGCTGGGGCAACAACCCGGACGCGCTGAGCGAACTCATCGGGCAAGCCCAGATACTGAGCAAGGAAGCGCTCAGCGACAACCATCAGTTGCGCAGCAAGACTCAGGATGCGCTGATTGATCAACTGTTGAAATTTCAGCAATGGCACTACGTGCTGCCGACCCGCCCCGCGCTGGTGGTGCTGGACACGCGCACGCGTCGCTGGCGCAGTGAATCGAACTTCAATCACCCGTCCGGCCTGATGGACTGGGAAGCGCTGTGCGAACTGCAGCAGGAACTGATTGATCACAAATCAGCCATCATCGTTTCGCCTGCGCCGATCTTCGGGGTCAAGCTGATCGAGGCCATCCAGCGTATTTTCAGCTGGTGCGGCTACCCGTTGCTGGTCGATGCGGAAAACTGGATGGCCCATCGTGGCGCTGCCCAGGTCATTCTGAACATCTTCCGGCACTCCAGAACGCCGGGCAATTACGTGATCCTGTCGGGTGATGTTCACTACTCATTCGTCTATGAAATCCTGATTCGCCATCGCAATGGCGGCCCCCGTATCTGGCAAATCACCAGCAGTGGAATCAAGAATGAATTCCCTCGACGTCTGCTGGACACTTTTGATCGGTTGAATCGGTGGTTATACTCGCCACGTTCGCCGCTGAACTGGTTCACCCAGCGACGCCTGATGAAGGTAATCCCACGGACGCCAGAACACAGCAAAGCCGGCGAACGGCTGTGGAATTCTGCGGGTGTGGGTCAGGTTTTGTTCAACGACAAAGGCCAGCCAACGCTGATCAACCAGCTCAATGCCAATGGCGCGCCACCTACCCGCTTCGTCGAACCGGAAGAATACAGAGACGAGCGGTCCAGTTCGGATCGCCGTTTTCTGGAAAACGACAGGGAAACGAGCGATAGTCACCGCTGAACCTTATCGCCGGTTGCCGGGTCGATAGTTGCTACCGGTCAGGTTTACGGCAAACCCTGACAAGCATTATTTCCTGGAGAGCGCCCCGTGATAACCAATCAACGCATAGCCAGACTCAACGCCTGGGGCGCGCATGGCTTCACCGCCACTGGCGTGGTCCTTGCGTTCCTGGCGACGATTGCCCTGTTCAACAATGAACCCAAAGCCTGCCTGTTGTGGCTTGGCGCTGCCCTGATCGTGGATGGGGTGGACGGTTCGCTGGCCCGCAAAGTCAACACCACCTCGGTGCTGCCGCACTTCGACGGCTCGGTGCTGGACCTGGTCATTGACTACCTGACCTATGTGTTCATTCCTGCACTGTTCCTCTACCGCTACATCCCAGTGCCTGATTACACGCTGCTGCTGAGCGTGTCGGTGATTCTGGTGTCGTCGCTGTTCTGCTTCTGCAACGTCGATATGAAGAGCAAGGACAATTACTTCCAGGGCTTCCCCGCCGCATGGAACGTCGTTGTACTGTGCCTCTATATCCTCTCGCCAAGCCCGTGGATGACGTTCATCACTATCATCGCGCTGGCGCTGCTGACCCTGACCCGCATGAAGTTTCTGCACCCGTTCCGGGTACGCCGTTTCATGCCAATCAACATTGCGGTCACAGCGGTCTGGTTGCTAGCGAGCGCACTGCTGATCATCAACCATCCGCACAACGGCCCGGTTGTCATGGGGCTGTGGCTGGCGATGTCGGCGTATTTTCTGGGGATTTGTATCTGGAGAACGTCGCTGGAATGGCTGGGCCGTCTCAAGGCCTGACCTGACGGGCTCACTGACCGGCAAGGCCGGTCAGTGAGTCAATGAACTGATCAGAATTTGCGTTCGGCCTGAAGTTCGGCAGCCTCGGCCGACTTGCCGAAGTGATAGGTGGTAAAGCAGCACAGCGCCAACCCGCAAAGGGCCAGCAGGCCACCGACAATACCGACGTTCGATACGCCCAACTGACTGCTCACCACACTGCCGAGCAGCGCCCCGCCACCAATCCCGATATTGAAGATCCCCGAGAACAGCGCCATCGCCACGTCCGTTGCATCCGGTGCCAGCGACAGCACGCGGGCCTGCAACAGCAAGCCGAAGCTCATGATGGCCATGCCCCACACCACGGTCAGCGTGCCCAGCGTCACGGCATCGCCGGACAACGGCAGCAGCATCAATAGACACAGCGCAATGGTGCCAATGGCTGTGATCAACAGGCCATTGGGAAAACGGTCACTGAACAGGCTGAACACGATCGAACCCATGACGCCCGCGCCACCGAAGACCAACAGCAGGATGGTGGTGACTTCGCCGCTCAGGTGCGCAACGGTCTCCGTGAAGGGCTCGATATAGCTGTAGGCTGTGAAGTGAGCGGTGACAACCAGCACAGTCAGCAGATACACCGCCATCAGTTTCGGGCGCTTGAACAGCATCGGCAGGCTTCTCAGCGATCCTGAGTTCTGGCTTGGCAGCAGAGGCAGTGAGCGGGTCAACAGCACCACGACCAAGGCGGCAACGCCTGCGATTCCCATGAAGGTTGTGCGCCAGCCCAGCGCTTCGCCCAGCACCCGACCCAACGGAATGCCCAAGACCATGGCCAGCGACGTGCCGGTGGCCAGCAATCCCAACGCCTGGACCTGCTTGCCGGGCGGCGCGATACGTACCGCCAGCGATGCCGTGACCGACCAGAACACCGCATGCGCAAACGCAATGCCAACCCGACTGATCAACAACACCGTAAAGCTGGTGGCCACGGCCGAAACAATGTGGCTGACCACGAACACACCAAACACTACGATGAGCAATTTGCGCCGCTCGATATTGCGCGTCATCAGCATCATCGGCAGCGACATCAGCGACACGACCCAAGCATAGATCGTCAGCATCAGGCCGACCTGCGCCGTGGTCATGTCAAAGCTTTTGCCGATGTTGCTCAGCAAGCCGATCGGCACGAACTCCGTGGTATTGAAAATGAAGGCAGCGAGGGCCAGGGCGAGTACGCCAAGCCAGCTGCCGGTATGTGCATTCGGAGGTGTCGTCATCAAAAATATACAACGCTAAAAGTGGGTTGCGACCCGAAGGTCTACCGCCACACATGTGCATCACGTATGGCATTTTTACAAATCCGGGGCTGCCGCTTGTCAAACCGGCGCCATCGCAGCAAGCCGCCATTCATAGCGCTTGTGTGCCGCGAGACCGCGCGCCGTCAGACACATGACAACATTCCCAACGAAAAAACCAACGCGAAAACGCCCCGCTCAATGATGAAGACCGAGCGCAGCGTGCGAAGTGGATTATTGTCGATATGGGAGATGCAGCCGAATGAGCGAAATTCTAAGGCCCGATGCAGTGGATCACAACACATCCATGAAACACACGTGCGGCAAGTGACCGCCGGTCATGTAAGGATCGCCTTATCCACGCTCTGACGAAGACGCCCCGAGAAAGCGCGTCTCATGATCAGGCGATGGCAGCAGGCACTGATCGTAACGGCCAAACAGGCGATAGCGGTTCCGCGCGATGCGGTTGTAGGCCCAGTCGCGCAGGAAACGCGGAAACACCCGCAGGACACTCAGCAGCGGCCACGGCGCAGGCAATAAACGCATGATGTGCAGAAAGCCGTCGGAGCGCAGATACACGCGGTCGTTCTGGATCACCGCAATGGTATGAAAGTCATCCAGTGGCAGCCCCGCCCACCTCAGCAACGTCTGGCCTTCTTCGGACTGCACTGCCGCCAGTCGCAGGCGCCGCTCTGGGTCGTGGCGAATCAGGAACTTCACCACGCCGTTGCACAGTTTGCAGACGCCGTCGAACAGCACGACGCACTCATCCGGCTTGAGATAGGGTGCGGGCGTTTTCGGCATGAGCGGGCCCTGCTGTAGAAAAGAAAAGGCTCCGCCGGTCATTAGACCGGCGAGGCGTGGGATCAGACCTTGCGGACAAACTCGGACTTGAGCTTCATGGCACCGATGCCATCGATCTTGCAATCGATGTCGTGATCACCATCGACCAGACGGATGTTCTTCACCTTGGTGCCGACCTTGACCACCAGCGAAGAACCCTTGACTTTGAGGTCCTTGATCACGGTGATGGTATCGCCGTCCTGCAACACGTTTCCGGTGGAATCCTTGATGACTTTCACGTCGTCAGCGGCATCGCTGCTGCCACCGTCAGCGGACCACTCATAGGCGCATTCCGGGCAGATCAGCAAAGAGCCGTCTTCGTAAGTGTATTCGGAATTGCATTTCGGGCAGGACGGTAAGCTCACAGGGGTTCTCGCATCGGGTAAAAACCATGGATTATAAAGGGCTTTTACACTTTCAGGGGGCGAGCGCGCGTTTTAACGCCCTACCCTTCACAGGTGCGGCCAGGTTTCACCCAGCAACGCCAGCATCGGCTGGTTATTGCGATACTTTTCCTGCAATTGATGCCACATCAGTTCCAGCTCATTGCACCCGTCGAAGGTCGGATCATGTTTCCCGGCACGCTGGTCTCTCGATCAGCTTTCTGCAATGCTTCGGTCAGCGCACATGCATCGGGAGACGTAGATGATTACCGACCGCTTCGCCCCGTTCGAAGATCTGGCTCGCGTGTTGATCCCGCATACCCACGCCGAGAAAGTCGACGGTTCACACGATATCGCGCACCTGCTGCGCGTCTGGAAGAATGTCTGTGCCATCCGCAACCATGAGGGCGGTGACGCGCGACTGCTATTGGCGGCCACGTTGCTGCATGACTGTGTCGCCGTTGAAAAGAACTCGCCCTTTCGCGCCAGCGCATCGCGACTCGCGGCAGCCAGGGCAACCGACGTGTTGACTGAAATGGGCTGGGACGAACTCAGCATTGCCTCGGTCGCCCACGCCATCGAGGCCCACAGCTTTTCTGCGCAGATCACGCCGCTGACGCTTGAGGCCAAAATCCTGCAGGACGCCGACCGCCTCGATGCGCTGGGCATGGTCGGCGTAGCACGGGTGTTTTACGTGTCCGGACGCATGGGTCGCCATCTGTACGACCCCGAAGATCCTCAGGCCACACAGCGCCCCTATGACGACCAGCAGTTTGCGGTGGATCACTTTCACACCAAGCTGCTGCATCTGGCCGACGGTTTTCAAACCGATACGGGCGCTTCTCTGGCGAAAGTGAGGCATGAGCGACTCAAGCGCTGCCTGGACGAATTGATGGAAGAAATCGGCGTTTCAGACGACTGACGCCTCACGATCTGGCTCTTTCGGACATCCAGGCGACACCCGCAAAAGATGTCACAAAGACATCACACAGATGCCTTATAAACGGCTCTCCGAAAGGGTCCGCTTATTAAGGTCATGTGCCGTGAAAAAATTCCTGCCCCGTTTCTTGCGCCGACAGTCCAGGACGACAGTGCTGCGCCGCTTCAAAATCACGCCACGCCTGGTGATCTGCTTCGGTATCACATCATTGTTGATGGTCGCGCTGGGCGCTTTCTGTCTGCTGCAGATGCAGTCGATCCGCAATCAGGGCGAAGCTGTAGAGAGCGGCGCGCTACCCAGCATTGCCATGGCCGATGCCATTGCCATCGGCCTGGTCAAACTGCGCAGCGAGACAACCCGCCTGATTGCCAACGCCGATGATCCGGGCGCAGTCATCAACAGCAAGATCAACGTCGAGCAGCTCAAGAACGAAGTCGAAAAAGGCTTCGCGGATTACCTGGCGCGTGTCACCACAGGTACCGAACATGATTCGATCATCGCCCTGCAGGACGCCTACAAAGCCTTCATGCCAGGGTTGCAGGATCAGATTGCCCTGATCGAACAAAACAAGCTGAATGACGCACGCATGCTGGCTAATACCATGCTGGCGATGCAGGGCGACCTGATGGACATGCAGGTGCAATTGCTGCGCGAACTCAACAAGCAAAGTGCCGCTGCTGCCGTAGACGCCGCAAGCGTCAGTTTCGAGCAAACGCGCATCATTGCGCTAAGTGCTATTGCATCCGCCCTGATATTGACCCTGCTGCTGGCCTGGCGCCTGAGCGTGAGCATCATCCACCCCGTTCGCCACGCCCTGCACATCGCCAGCACGATTGCCGATGGCGACCTCACCCAGCACGACATACCGCAAGGCAAGGACGAAACCGCGCTGCTGCTGACCACACTGGGGCGCATGCGCACCAACCTGCATGGCACCATCGATCAGATCTATGCGGCCGCCACGCAGTTGTCTCAGGCGGTGCAGGAAATGGGCAGCATTGCAGAAGCCAGCGCCCTCAATCTCAAGTTGCAGAACACCGAAATCGAACAGGCGGCAGTGGCCGTTAACCAGATGAGTCAGGCTGCCGTCGAAGTGGCAGGCAATGCCAGCAACACAGTGAGCGAGTCCGAAGCGTCCACTCAGGCGGCAGCGCAGGGCCAGGTCAAACTGTCGGCAACCATCAGCTCAATCAAGGAGCTGACCGAGAACGTGCTGGACTCTTCGCATCAGGCCGAAGGGCTGGCCGAGCGCACTCAGAGCATCAGCAGTATTCTTGATGTGATTCGTGCCATCGCCAACCAGACCAACCTGCTGGCGCTCAACGCCGCCATCGAAGCAGCACGTGCCGGTGAAGCCGGGCGCGGGTTTGCCGTGGTCGCCGATGAAGTTCGCTCACTGGCGCAGCGCACCAGCGCCTCGACCACGGAAATCGAAGGGTTGATCAGTGGCGTGCAGCAAAGCACCCAGCAAACCGCCAGCTCACTGCGTAACACGGCTTCGCAAGCCAGCCTGACTCTGGAGCAAGCCGCTGCGACCGGCGAGGCACTTAACGTGATCATCAGCTCGACCGGCACCATCAACGACCGCAATCTGTTGATCGCCAGTGCTGCAGAACAGCAGGCGCAGGTGGCGGGTGAAGTGGACCGCAACCTGAGCAGCATTCGCGACTTGTCGACGCAAACCGCATCCGGCGCGCAGCAGACCACGGTCGCCAGTAACGCATTGTCGATGCTGGCGACCGATCTGAACCTGATGGTGCAACGATTTGTCCTGTGAACACCGGGCGCTGTGTGCCTTGCAGGCAGCACAGCGCCGGATACGGACGTTCGATCAGTCCTGCGGACGCAGGCGATACTGAGGCGGCAACTGCTCGAAGCCGCTGATGGTGGTGTCCAGACTCTTCCAGCGGCCATCCTTGATGCCATAGATGCAGCCATGCACCGAGAGGCTCTGACCACGGTGCCAGGCGTTCTGCACGATGCTGGTGTGGGCGACGTTGGCGACCTGTTGAATCACGTTCAGCTCGCACATGCGATCGACACGCTCTTCTTCGGTAGGCAGTTGCGCCAACACATTACGATTTTCGTAATACAAGTCACGAATCGTGCGCAGCCAGCCGTCGATCAGGCCGAACTGACGGTCCTGCATGGAGGCGCGAACGCCGCCACAGCCATAGTGACCGGTCACCAGAATGTGTTTGACCTTCAAGACGTCCACGGCGTACTGAATCACTGACAGGCAGTTCAGGTCCGTGTGCAGCACAACATTGGCGACGTTGCGGTGTACGAACAGATCGCCAGGCAACATGCCGACAATCTCGTTGGCGGGAACGCGTGCATCCGAGCAACCAATCCACAGAAACTCCGGGGTCTGCTGGCGAGCCAGCTTGGCGAAGAAATCAGGATCCTCCTGTTTGATCGCCTCGGCCCAACGTGCATTGTTATCAATCAAATCTTGTAGATCGTTCATGCTTTGATGCCTCGTTTATGGTGCTCAGCGTTGGACTGGTCTTCGGCACCGGGAGTCACGTCTTTGTGCCACTACTTGCAATCACCTTGCATGACAAAAAAAGGAATCTTCAAAGGTGCGACCGGTCCACCTAACAAGACCACCTGCAAAGAGGATTTGTCATGAACGATTCACGCCGTCCATTCGATGCCACCCAACCGGAGCCCATCGACGACAACGAAGACCGGATGGGCTCGATGGAAGAGCTGAACTTCAAGGATGAAGAAACCGCCCGTATCGGTGATCTTATTCCCGAAGACGAGCTGCAACATGAAATTCCGGATGAGCGCGTACGCCAGGCGGGAATGACAGGGGCATCCACGCCAGACCATCAGCCGACCGACGACGACCTTTCCCCGGAAACATTGATTCACGAAGACGGTGCGCGCTCGGCCAATGAACGCGGCGAAAACAGCCCTGCGGACCTGGACCTGACGGTCGTCGATGAAGACGATATCGGTGGAGGTGATGGGCTGGATGAAGAAGAAATGGCTATCGTCGACCCGCTGGACGGCAAGGCCGGGCGCTGAGGCCGGTTATGACCCGGTTTATTCCAGCAGAGTACAGGCCATGACCACAGCGTCTTCGCGACCGCCCACTGCCGGGTAATAATCGCGCCGCCGGCCTATCTCGTTGAAACCGTAGTTTTCATACAGACGATAGGCCGGGCGGTTGCTGTCGCGCAGCTCAAGGAAGCACTCACGGGCATTGAGCGCATAGGCACGCTTCATCAGGTGGTCCAGCAGCAGAAGCCCCAGGCCACGGCCCTGACTTTCGGGCTTCACCGTGATGTTGAGCAGGTGTGCTTCGTCGATGATGACCTGAACCACGCCATGCCCTACCTGCTGAGCGCCTTCGAACATCAGCCAGATTTCATACGACTTGAGCCCGTCCAGAAAAATGCCACGGGTCCAGGGATGGCTGAAGGCTGCGTATTCGATCTTCAGCACCGCATCCAGATCGGCCTCGGTCATCGGGCGGAAGCTTATTGCATCACTCATCAATTGTTTTCCAGCGCGTCATCAGCCGACGCATGGCTGTCCAGACATCGGCCTTGCGTTCAGGCTCGTCCATCAGTAATTCCAGCCCCGGCAGCGCCCAGGCAGTACCCAGGCCCTCCACCTGAAGCTCGCGATTATAGGATTCGGCATCGGCTTCGCCAGCGAATTTCACGGCAGGCAGACCGACCAGCCACAGACAGGCGCACGGCTCATCCTCAAGCCTGGCACCCACGAAACCCTGCAAGAAATCACGCGCCGCTTCCGGCCCCTGATCCATCTGACCACGAACCAATAACGGCCAGCGCACAGGCTCGCCGATGATCTGCGGGCTGTCCGGCAAACCGGCGGCACGCAGCATGTCCTTGAGCAACAGATAGGAGGGGTCGCGACTCTGGAACGGCTGGCCAGTGGATAACTCCACCAGCAGCAAGCAACGTCCGGCACGCAGTAATTGCAGGGCAAAGCGCGGCGGCGGGATCACCACTGCCTTGGGCGGCGCGGGTTCGGCCTCCTCGGCGGCAGCCGCGACGGTTCGGGTACTGGCCAGAGAGGGCCGCGGTACTTCAATCCTGGGGCGCTCAGGCGGCCGTTGCATCGGTACGACGTTATCCGCGACCACCGGCTCAGGCGACGAAACTGCTGGCACGGCACTCGGCACCTCGACCGGCGGCGGCAACGGCGCGAGCAGTTCCGGACGGGACGGTGCAGCGAACGGCAGTTCAGTGCGCGGCAGCCAGTTGACCACCTGCATGGCGGTCAGATAGGCGCGGCGACGGGACTCATTGAGCAAGGGTCGGTCACCTGTGGATAAGTTAGGCGCGCAATTCTAGCGTTGTTCGCCCGTTCGTGCTGCAGCATATCGTCCGGCGGTGAAATCTTGGGCGAATGATGCAGTACAATCGCCGCCTTTCATTTGCCAACAGTCGGCCTCTCCATGATCGAACCCAAGCGCGTCTTGCGCGCCCTTGCCGAGCATTGGGCGCTACTCGAGCCCTTATGCGAACACTTCGACCAGGGCACCCTGAGCCTGAGCGAGTTGCGCCTGCAGCTTGCCGCTCAACAACAGGACAGCACCCCGCAAGACATCACCAATCTGCTGGACGTGTGGATTCGTCTGGACATTCTGGTACCTGTCGCCAAAAGCCCGAACCGCTTTGAACTCAACGCGCAGATTCACGACTTTCTGTCGTACCTGCGCCGCGAACACCGTCTGGGCCTGTGCCTTGAGATCGAAGCCTATCTGCGCCATCTGGAGCGCCTGGCCGGTTACATCCAGGACGCTTTCGATATCCGCGATGCCAATGACCTGGCCCGGCAACTGCGACTGCTGGACATGCGCGTACGCGACGTACTTAAAAAGCTCGCCAATGACGAACAGGCACTGGTGGCTGTAGCCGATCGCGCCAAGACCAGCGACCGACAGATCCCGCTACGTCAACGCTATGCAGAAGTGCTGGCAACGTGGGATGAGTATGTCGAGCCGATGATTCAACTGGTCAACGCCGACGGCGCGTTCGAGCAAGGTGTGCGTAAGGTCGAAAATGTTCTGCTGCGCCTGCTGACCGAACAGCAACGTCTCGGTCATCTGGTCGATGACGACATGCTGCTGCGCACCCATGCGCGCATTCTGGAAATGCAGACCAGCGCCCAGCTCACTCTGCGTCATGCTCGCGAGCTGCTGTTGCCGCTGCGCGAAGAAGCACGCCGCCACAACGCGGTCACGCGAGGTGCCGCGCTGGCGCTGTCGGCCATCCGCCGTAAAGGGCTTGATGCGGTGCCGCAGGCGGCGATGCCGATGTTCACGCGTCCGCAAAGCACCTTTCTGGGCAGCGCCAGTCAGGTTGAAGCCTACGTTTACGCTTTGGCACGCTTCGAGCCCAAACCCGCACGCTTTCCCAAGGCCAGCACCACGCGCAAAGGCGAGCCACCGCGCGCGCCACGTACGGTCAAGGAAATGCTTGATCGCTGTGAAAACGCTCTGCCGATGCCGGACCTGATGACCTGGCTGCTGGAGCAGGAACCGAACGGCGAAACAGAAGAATTGCTGTACTGGTTTTCGCGCCTGTCCCGCGACAAGCGCTTCGAGCGCGAACGCCTGGAGCGCCGCGACTACTACACACGGGAGCACCGCGTCAGCCTGCGCTCCTTTGCCCTGCTTGCTGGTGAAGACAAGCAGCCAGAGAATTCCGAGAGCACTGTTCATGCATCTTGATCTATCCGAAATGTCCCAGCTCGCCCCGATCTTTCGCGAGCTGTTCAAGGGCTACCACGTCAGCCGCCGCGACCCGGAACTGTACGCTCAACTCTCCAATTTCCAGGACCAGTACCGCACCCTGTTCAAGGCACTGGGCTTTGAGCTGGTGTGCGACACCCGCGGCTTCTATTACTTCGTGCCAGACCTGGCTGCCGCGCAGGTCAACAAGACTGCACAGCGCCTGGCACTGTTCACCTTCATTCTGGTTGAGCACCTGGCCGATCAGGGTCGCGACCCGATGGCGGTGCTGGACGGCGGCAGCCTGGGGCGCGATGAGCTGCCCTCCATGCTGGAGAAGTACCGCGACCTGTTTCTGCAGGCCGAGGTCCAGACCCAGGAAGAACTGGAAGAGAAAATCATGCGCCGCATGACCCAACTGGGTTTTGCCAGCGAAGAAGTCGGCACCTATCGCTTCTTGCCGCCTATGCACCGTTTTCTCGACGTGTGCCTGTCAGTGCAACAGGACCGTGACCTGGCAGCCAGCCTGCACAGCGCCCTGCCCTTGCCGACGCCCGTTCTCATCGATGACGACAGCGATGAAAAGCTGCTGGAAACCGACGATCCACTGGACCTGGCTGAATTCAGCGAGGAAACCGAAGAAGAGGCTCTGGCTCGCGCCATCGCCGATGAACAGGAGTTGGACGCATGAGCCAGGAACGCTTTGGCATTCGCCGTTTCGCCCTGTTGAATACCGCAGGCTACAGCCTGGGTCTGTTCCCGCTGGAGAATCCGCTGTCGGTGTACGGCGCGAACAACCTCGGCAAAAGCGCCTCGATCAACGCGCTGCAATTCCCGATTCTGGCGCGCATGTCAGACATGAGCTTCGGCAAATACAGCCTGGAGCAATCCCGGCGCTTTTACTTTGCCTCGGATACCAGCTACATCCTGGTCGAGGTCTCCCTGCCTCACGGCCCGCACGTCATAGGTGTAGTTGGACGCGGCCCGGGCGGTGGCTTCGGGCACCAGTTCTTCGCCTACGCTGGCGAGCTGGACCTGGGGCATTACCAGAAAGATGACACCTGCCTGCGTCAAAAGGAGCTGTTCAGCAATCTGGAAAGCAAGGGCCTCAAAGCCTACGAGCTCAAGCCAGACGAACTGCGTCGCCTGCTGGTCGGCGGCCACACCTCGATTCCGCTGGACCTGACGCTGATCCCGCTGCGCTCGACCAGCGAGCAGAGCCTCAAGACCTTCCGCGCACTGTTCATCAACCTGTTGCACATGCGCGAGATCACCGCCGCCAAACTCAAGCAGCTGTTTCTCGATGCGTTCGAGCACAGCCTGCGCTCCGGCAGCGTCGATTATATTGCCGCGTGTGAAGAAGCCTTCCGCGATGTGCGCCGCATGGAACAGGACTACAACTCGCTGGTGCTGGCCGGACCGTTGGTCGAGGCACTGGCTGCAGGCGTCAAGCAACGCGACCTGCTACGCGGCAAACTGCATCGCCTTTCACCGGTGCTGGACTCGCTGCTGGGTACCTGGTCGGACTATTCCGGGGCCCGCAAGGAAGAACTGGTCATCCAGGCTGAGCACTATCGCGCTCAGCAGGATGCCATGCAGAACGACCAGCGCAGCAGCACTCAGGAGCTGATGCGTCTGGAACGCGAAATCAGCAGCCTTCAGCGCTGGCTCGGTGAGCTTTCCGTACTGAAAAACCGTTTTGCCCTGGTCGACGACGTCAAAGTCCTGGAGCAGCAATTGCTCGCCGCCAAGGATGCTCACGATGAGCTGGCCGGTGCACTGGCACAGTCTCGGCAGTTCAGCGCCGAGGACCTTGATGAACGACTGCGCGACTTGGAGAAGCGTCTCAAATCGGTCAAGCAGCAACTCGATCACGCAGACAACAACAGCTATGCGCGCCTGCGCGAAGAGTTCTCGCAGCCCGATGTCGAACGCCTGATGCGCCTGTTCAACAGCTCGCTGTTCAGCCTGCCGCTGGGCGACCAGGGCATTGCACTGGATGACGGCGATGCATGGGTCAAATCGCTGGAAACCATTCTGGATGGCTTCAAGGGTGATCAGTTCGCGGTGCCTGGGTTGACGATCAACCTGTCAAGCATCGAACCTCCCGCACTGCAGGCTTTGGCCGATCGTGCCGCGCTGCGTGATCAGAAGGAGCGGCTGGAAAAAGAACTGAAGCAACTCAAGACTCAGCAGGCTGTGGCGGCAGACCGCTCGGCCAGCAAGACGCAAACCGAAGCGCTGTATCAGCAAGTGCTGGATGCCCAGAAAGCACTGGAAGACTTCCGTCGTTGCCAGACCTTGAGCGCAGAAGAGTCTTCCAAGCTTGAAGATCTGGCGCAGATGGAAGCGGCGCAGGATGAACTGAAACGCTCAAGCGATGCATTCACCGAGCGCGTCCAGCAACTGTCGGCCAAGCTGCAATTGGTCGCACGGCAGATCGGCGATCTGGAATCCAAGCAACGCACGCTGGACGACGCATTGCGCCGTCGACAGTTGTTGCCGGCGGACCTGCCGTTCGGCACGCCATTCATGGACCCCATAGATGACTCCATGGACAACCTTCTGCCGTTGCTCAACGACTATCAGGACAGCTGGCAAGGCTTGCTGCGCAGCGATGGTCAGATTGAAGCGCTTTACGCACAGGTTCGCCTCAAAGGTGTGGCGAAGTTCGACAGCGAAGACGACATGGAGCGTCGCCTGCAGTTGCTGATCAATGCGTATGCGCATCGCACCGACGAAGCGCTGACACTGGGTAAGGCACGCCGTGCGGCCGTCACCGATATCGCGCGTACCCTGCGCAACATTCGCAGCGACTACGACAGCCTCGAACATCAACTCGCCCTGTTCAACCGCGAGATCAACAAGCGTCAGGTGTCCAACCTGTCGAGCTTTCGTATCGTGCTTGCACCCAACAAGGAGGCGCTCAAGCACATTGATCAGATTATCCACAGCGCGGGTCAGTACGAAGAAGGCGAGACACTGTCGGTTTTCGACCTGAGTCAGAGTGCCGAACAGGACAACAAGAACGAAGAAGCCAAGGAGTATCTGGCAAGACTAGTGGCGGCAAACCATAACCAGTTGGGTCTGAAGGACCTGTTCGAACTGGCTTTCGAGATCACCAAGGTCAACGGCCAGCCGGTTATCCACACCGACATAGACGGTGCAGCCTCCAACGGCACCACCATGACCATCAAGGCGCTGACCAACATGTACCTGTTGCTGCACTTGATGGATCGTGATCAGGCGGGTCGAGTGCGCTTGCCTTACTACCTGGATGAAGCCGCAGACATCGACGAAAAGAACCAGGCAGCACTGCTGGAAACCAGCTTGCAACTGGGCTTTGTGCCGATCCTGGCGAGCGTGAAGCCACAAGTCTCTGCCCACGTTGCCATCGACCTGGAAGGCGGAAGCGGGCCTAACGGCATCTATATCGATGAAGCTGACTGGAAGTACATTCAGCGTCGTGACGACGTGAAGGCCAAGGCTTCGGAGCTGGCGTCGTAAGTCTGGGGAGTTGTGATCAGAAGGCCGCATGCAGATGCGGCCTTTTTTGTGGGCTGCGTTCTGTGGGCGTTGCAGGTCAGGGAATGGCGAAGGGCAAGTACGCTGAATGCCAAACACAC
>NZ_JACONV010000028.1 GCF_014358015.1 Pseudomonas triticifolii
CGTCTGCTCTTGGAGAGGACGCAGAGCACGAGCATGATCAATTACGCCTGGTGCGTGATCTCACGCAACGGCTTGCCACGCGCGGGCTTGTCGCCGGCCACGAAGTAGTCCGCTGTGCTGCGCGGCAGGGGCTGGCGACCGCGGATCTTGTCGGCGATTTTCTCGGCGATCATGATCGTTGGCGCGTTCAGGTTGCCCGTGGTGATGATCGGCATGATCGACGCATCCACCACACGCAGGCTCTGCATGCCATGCACGCGGCCCTGACCATCGACCACCGCCATCTCGTCGGTGCCCATCTTGCAGGAGCACGAAGGGTGATAGGCCGTCTCGGCATGTTCACGCACGAACTTGTCCAGCGCCTCGTCCGACTGCACGTCAATGCCGGGGCTGATTTCGCGGCCACGGTACGGATCCAGCGCAGGCTGCTGCATGATTTCGCGGGTCAGGCGGATGCCGTCGCGAAACTCCTGCCAGTCCTGCTCGCTGGCCATGTAGTTGAACAGAATGCTCGGGTACTCACGCGGGTTCTTGGATTTGACGTGCACGCGGCCACGGCTTGGCGAACGCATCGAACCGACGTGCGCCTGGAAACCATGTTCCTGAACGCCCTTGGTGCCGTTGTAGTTAATGGCGACCGGCAGGAAGTGGTACTGAATGTTCGGCCATTCAAACGCCTCGCTCGAACGGATGAAACCACCCGCTTCGAACTGGTTGCTGGCGCCGATACCGGTGCCCAGAAACATCCACTCTGCGCCGATCGCAGGCTGGTTCCACCACATCAGGGACGGGTAGAGCGATACAGGCTGCGTGCAGGCGTATTGCAGGTACATCTCCAGGTGATCCTGAAGGTTCTGGCCGACGCCCGGCAGGTCGTGAACCACGGGAATGTCCAGCTTGTTCAACAGTTCGGCAGGACCGACGCCGGAGCGTTGCAGAATCTGCGGCGAGGCAATTGCGCCACCACACAGCAGAACTTCCTTGCGTGCGCGGGCTTCGATGCGGGTGTCGCTGTCGCCCACCAGATACGCCACGCCGATGGCACGCTTGCCTTCGAACAGAATGCGGTCGGTCAGTGCGTGCGTGACGATGGTCAGCGTCGAACGCTTTTTCGCCTCGTCCAGATAGCCGCGCGCGGTGCTGGCGCGACGGCCTTTAGGCGTCACGGTGCGGTCCATCGGACCAAAGCCTTCCTGCTGATAACCGTTCAGGTCATCGGTGCGCGGATAACCAGCCTGTACACCGGCCTCGACCATGGCGTTGAACAACGGGTTATTGCCAGCCTTGGGTGTGGTGACGCTGACCGGACCTTCGCCGCCGTGATAATCGTTGGCACCGATGTCGCGGGTCTCGGCCTTGCGGAAGTACGGCAGGCAGTCGAGGTAGCTCCAGTCTTCCAGGCCCGGCTCTTTAGCCCAGCCGTCGTAGTCCATCGCGTTGCCACGGATGTAGCACATGCCGTTGATCAGCGACGAGCCGCCAAGGCCCTTGCCGCGACCGCACTCCATGCGGCGGTTGTTCATGTGCGGCTCTGGCTCGGTCTCGTACGCCCAGTTGTAGCGACGGCCTTGCAGCGGAAAAGCCAACGCAGCAGGCATCTGGGTGCGGAAGTCCAGACGATAGTCCGGGCCGCCGGCTTCCAGCAGCAGAACGGTGACGCCTTCGTCTTCGGTGAGACGGGCTGCCAGGGTGTTACCGGCCGAGCCGGCACCAATGATGATGTAATCGAATTCCTGGGACATAAATGCGCCCTCTTCAAGGTAGGTGGGGCAAATGCAATTCAGCGCGGGTCGAGCCACTGTTGACTCGACCCCTAGCACCCCATGCTAGTGCGCTACTTGAGGGGGCCTTTCGCGGGCAAGTTCGCTCCCACGGGTGTATCTGTGGGAGCGGATGTGTCCGCGAAGGCCTCGCCTCAGACGAAATCCAGCTTAACGAGCCTTAGAAAACCGACGCGTAGTCACCCAGCTCGATCTGTACCGATTTGATCCGTGTGTACTGGGCCAGCGAGCTAATGCCGTTTTCACGACCCACGCCCGACTGCTTGTAACCGCCAACCGGCATCTGTGCCGCCGACTCGCCCCAGGCGTTGATCCAGCAAATGCC
This sequence comes from Pseudomonas triticifolii, assembly GCF_014358015.1. GTDB lineage: Bacteria > Pseudomonadota > Gammaproteobacteria > Pseudomonadales > Pseudomonadaceae > Aquipseudomonas > Aquipseudomonas triticifolii. The sequence goes on from NZ_JACONV010000028.1 coordinate 2,107, forward strand.
CGCTTCCAGCAGATGAATCACGCGGTGTGCGCGGTTCAGGTCGCGGGTCACGATGCCAGCAGCCAGACCGAAATCGGTGTCATTGGCACGGCGCACGACTTCGTCTTCGGTGTCGTAGCCGAGGATGCTCATGACCGGGCCGAAGATCTCTTCGCGCACGATGGTCATGTCGTCGGTGCAATCGGTGAAAACGGTCGCCGCGACATAGGCGCCCTTGGCGAAATCACCGCCCGTCAGTCGCTCGCCGCCACACAGCAGACGTGCGCCTTGTTCCTTGCCTTTGGCGATGTAGCCCAGCACGCTTTCCATGTGCTCGAAGCTGACCAGCGGGCCGAAATTGATGTTTTCGTCTTCCGGGTTGCCGGCGCGAATACGTTTGACGCGCTCCAGGATTTTCGCCTCGAACTCGGCTTTCAGCACGTTCGGCACGAACACGCGAGTGCCGTTGGTGCAGACCTGACCCGAGCTATAGAAGTTGGCCATCATCGCGATGTCGGCGGCGCGATCCAGGTCGGCGTCGTCGAACACGATCAGCGGCGACTTGCCGCCCAGTTCCATGGTCACTTCCTTGAGCGAAGAACTCGAGGCGCTGGCCATGACTTTCTTGCCGGTGTCGGTGCCGCCGGTAAAGGAGACTTTCTCGATGCGCGGGTGCTCGGTGATCCAGGTGCCGACTTCGCGGCCGCTGCCGGTCAACACGTTGAACACGCCATTCGGCACGCCAGCTTCGGTGTAGATTTCAGCCAGTTTCAGCGTGGTCAGCGAAGTGACTTCACTGGGCTTGAAGATCATTGCGTTGCCCGCAGCCAGCGCCGGTGCGGACTTCCACAGGGCGATCTGGATCGGGTAGTTCCACGCGCCGATCCCGGCTACCACACCCAGCGGCTCGCGGCGGGTGTAGACGAAGGAGGAGTCGCGCAGCGGAATCTGCTCGCCTTCGATGGCGGGCACCAGGCCTGCGTAGTATTCCAGCACATCAGCGCCGGTGACGATGTCGACGTAACGGGTTTCCGAGATGGCCTTGCCGGTGTCCAGGGTTTCCAGTGCGGCCAGTTCATCGTTGCGCTCGCGCAGGATGTCCACAGCACGACGCAGGATGCGCGAACGCTCGACTGCGGTCATGGCGGCCCAGATTTTCTGGCCTTTCTCGGCGGCGACCACGGCGCGCTCGACATCTTCCTGGCTGGCGCGCTGGATCTTGGCCAGCACTTCGCCGTTTGCCGGGTTGATGGAGTCGAAGGTCTCGGTGTTGCTGGCATCGACATAACCGCCGTCGATGTAGAGTTTTTGCAATTCAAAACGGGCCATAAAGTCCTCGCAAATTCAGTGGGGGAGGCGATGACTGATTTCAGTGTGCCGGAATCATTGGGCAACACTGCGATGCAGTCGTTCGGTGAAGGCGCTTCGAAAGCGCTCAGTTCGCCGATTTCGCCAATTGGAAATCCATGTATTCGTAAGCGATCCGTTGCGCTTGCTCGGTGTCGAATGCATCGCCTGACAGCGCGCCTCTCAGCCACAGCCCATCGATCAGGGCCGCAAGCCCGCGGGCCGCGTTGCGTGCCTGTTCCAGCGGCAGGACGCGGCGGAACTGACAGCACAGGTTCGAATACAAACGGTGATCATTGATGCGCTGCAAGCGATGCAGCGACGGGTGATGCATGCTGGTTGCCCAGAAGGCGAGCCAGGTTTTCATGGCCGGGCCGTTGACCTGGCTGGCGTCGAAGTTGCCTTCGATTATCACTTGCAGGTGCGCACGCGGGCTGTCGTCGGTCAGGGCCTGGCGGCGTTCATTGACGGTCTGGATCAGCGCGTTCATCAAGTGGCGCATGGTGGCTGCAATCAGGCCGTTCTTGTCCTGAAAGTAGTGACTGATGATGCCGTTCGAAACGCCTGCAAGACGGGCGATCAGGGCAATGCTGGCGTCGCCCATGCCGACCTGATCGACCGCGGTAAGCGTGGCCTGGATCAACTGTTGGCGGCGGATGGGTTGCATACCGACCTTTGGCATAGTCGCGATTCTCCCGAGTGACTGAAGTGATCGTTATACCGAAATGGCTGGCACAGTCTAAAGATTTTTAATTGAACGATCAATCAATAAAAGGCGATGGACATACCGAGAGGCCTTTCAGAGCCCGTTCTTGAGGCGTCGTTTGAAGCGGACGTAAACATACTGAAGGAGCGCTATCTGTACGTGGGATGCGGCTTGCCGGCGATTCGATTTTTCAGGCGACCCGTCATTGACTGAATTGACTGAACTGACGCAATCGCCGGCAAGCCGCCTCCCACGGTTATGTGTTTGCTGAGCGGCGGCGCTGTATCAAAGCTGCTGAGGCACCGTATCAGTCGATACAAATCCGTCGCATCAACCGTGATTCTTGCCCAGCAGTGCGTGGTACAGCTCGGTATCCCCGAGAATGCCGACAACCTGGTTGCCATCCTGCAAGACCAGTTTGTTGCCGGTCTGGTAGCGGATCTGCAACGCGTCGCGCATGCCGATGTTGGAGTGCACCAGGGTCGGACGGCGGTCGAGGGTGCTGACGTCCTGGCCCGGTGTCCAGTTCTGCAGATCCAGCGAGCCCGTGCCCTGACGTGCGCCCTTGATCACATTGCCTTCGGCCAGGTCCAGCCAGGAATCACCCCCCGGATCCAGGCACACCGAGCCATTGACCTGGGTGCACTGATCGACGGTGCGCATCAGGCTGCGGCCGCACAACACGTTGAGCGGGTTGGTGTGAGCAACGAACGTGCGCACGTATTCATCCGCCGGGTTGAGCACGATCTGCTCCGGTACGCTGTATTGCACGATGCGGCCGTCTTTCATGATCGCGATACGGCTGCCCAGTTTCAGCGCCTCATCCAGGTCATGGCTGACGAACACGATGGTCTTGCTCAGCTTGCTTTGCAGCGCCAGCAGTTCGTCCTGCAGGCCCTGACGAATCAGCGGGTCGAGCGCCGAGAACGGTTCATCCATCAACAGAATGTCTGCGTCCATCGCCAGTGCACGGGCCAGGCCCACACGCTGCTGCATGCCGCCTGAAAGTTCGTCGGGCTTCTTGTTGCGCCACTGGGTCAGGCCCACCAGCTCCAGCTTTTCGTCCACCAGCTTGCGTCGTTCCTTCTCGGGACGACCCTGCATTTCCAGGCCAAAGCTGATGTTCTCGCGCACTGTCAGCCAGGGCATCAGGGCGAACTTCTGGAAGACCATCGCAATGCGCTGGGTGCGCATCATTTTCAGTTCGGCTGCCGTGCAGTTGGCGATGTTGATCTGCGAGCCTTCATGCTCGACGAACAGCGAGCCACGGCTTACGGTGTTGAGGCCGTTGATACAGCGCAGCAGGCTGGACTTGCCGGAGCCGGACAGGCCCATCAGGACGCAGATTTCGCCTTTTTCGATTTCCAGGGTGGCTTTTTCCACACCCACGATCTGCCCGGTTTTCTTGAGGATCTGGTCACGCGTCAGGCCTTCGTCCAGCAGCTTGAGGGCCTCACGCGGGTCCCTGGAGAAGATGACATCTACCTTGTCGAATTTGATGATGCTCATGCGTCGGACCCTGCCTTGGCTTCAGGTTGTTTGCAGATACGGTCGAGCATGATGGCGAGCAATACGATGGCCAGGCCTGCTTCGAAGCCCAGGGCGATATCAGCCGTGTTCAATGCGTTGACCACAGGTTTGCCCAAGCCGTCAGCACCGACCAGTGCCGCGATCACCACCATCGACAACGACAGCATGATGCACTGGGTGATGCCGGCCGCAATGCTTGGCATCGCATAGGGCAGTTCGATTCGTGTCAGCAATTGGCGACGCGAAGAGCCAAAGGCCTTGCCCGCGTCCAGCAGCTCATGAGGCACATCGCGGATGCCCAGGTACGTCAGGCGGATCGGTGCGGCGATGGCGAACACCACCGTTGAAATCAGGCCGGGCACCACGCCCAGGCCAAACAGCGTGAGGGTCGGAATCAGATAAACGAAAGTGGGCACCGTCTGCATCAGATCGAGCAGCGGGCGGATGACCGTGTAGAACATCGGCTTGTGCGCGGCAATGATGCCCAGCGGCACACCGATGACCACGCAGACCATCGTGGCGAACAGCACCTGCGCCAGGGTTTCCATGGTTTCCTGCCAGTAGTGCAGGTTCAGGATCAGCAGGAACGAGAGGATGACGAACACCGTCAGGCCCCATTTGCGCTGGATGAAGTGTGCAAGTGCGCCGATCAGGCCAATCAGTACGAGCGGGTTGAACCAGGTGAGAGCGAAGGTCAGCCCGTGGATCATCATTTCCAGTGTGGAGGCAATCGCGTCGAAGTAGTCGGCGCCGTTGCGCGTCAACCAGTCGACGAACGCCGCCATGTACTCGCCCAAAGGGATTTTGTGATCAGTCAGCATGATAGTGATTGTCCGCTTGCGGGGAAAAATGAGGACAGCAGGCGGGGCATGCCCGCCTGCCGCCGGCTTACTGGGTCAGCTTGGCCCTGGCAGCCTCCAGCCCTGGTTTGCCGTCAACGGTGGTTACGCCGGCGAGCCAGGTGTCGAGCACTTGAGGGTTCTTCTTGATCCACGCCTTGGCAGCGGCATCAGGTTTGATTTTGTCGTCGAGCACGTTACCCATCAGCGTGCTTTCCATGTCCAGGGTGAACGAGAGGTTCTTGAGCAATTGGCCTACGTTGCTGCATTCCTGGCTGTAGCCCTTGCGGGTGTTGGTGTAGATGGTGGCCTGGCCATAGTTGGGGCCGAAGAAGTCATCGCCACCGGTCAGGTACTTCATCTTGAAGCGGGTGTTCATCGGGTGCGGTTCCCAGCCCAGGAACACCACGTCGGTGTTGCGGCGTGCCGCGCGATCAACCTGCGACAGCATGCCGGCTTCGCTGGACTCCACTACTTTGAAGCCTGCGTCCTTCAGGCCGAAAGCGTTCTTGTCGATCATGCTCTGGATCAGACGGTTGCCGTCGTTACCCGGTTCGATGCCGTAGATCTTGCCGTCCAGTTCTTTTTTGAATTTGGCGATATCGGCAAAGTCTTTCAGACCCTTGTTGTAGAGCGCTTCAGGCACGGCCAGCGTGTACTTGGCGTTTTCCAGGTTGGCGCGGACGGTGTCGACAGTACCGGCTTCGCGATAAGCCTTGATGTCGTTTTCCATGGTCGGCATCCAGTTGCCCAGGAACACGTCCATGTTCTTGCCGTCGGCCAGCGACTTGTAGGTCACCGGTACGGAAATCATGGTGGTCTTGGTCTTGTAGCCGAGCGATTCGAGTACGGCGCTGGTCACTGCGGTGGTGACCGTGATGTCGGTCCAGCCGACATCGGAGAAGTTCACGGTATGACAGGCTTCTGGTTCGGCGGCCTGTGCCAGCACCGGAACACAGAGTGTGGCGACCAACAGCAACGATTTGGAACCTTTCATGGGGTGGACTCCTGTGAGTTTTTCTTGGTTATCAGCAGGTGAGCGCTGACGCGACTTATGTGTTGGCGATGCATTTCGCGAAGCTCCATCACTGCGCCTGGCGATCGAGTCGAGGTCGATCATGTAACAGGCAAAATCAAACGCATACTGGGGGCGTCGTATCCAGTACAGGCGGGGTCGCATCCAGTGTGCGCAAGGTCGCTTACAGATTTGTTCCATCGTGCAAGCGCACTTCTGCAGGGGTGGAACTGCCCGAAAACGGCCAAAACGGTTGCGGGTTACGCGGCTCGAAGCCTTTGGCGCTGGTGGGTATGAGCGTGTCGGTGCCAGGCGTCGAGCGCTTGTGCGATGGCCCATGCTGCGGGCAATGCGGCTCTAGCGTAGCAGAGCCGGGCGCAGGCTCAGGGGGCTGAACAAACCGGTCAGGAACCCGTTTGTTCGTGCAGCGCTTTCGCGAGCGCGGTCTGTTTGAGGGTTTTGGCCGGGGTTAGTTCCGGGATGGCAGGATCATGGCTCTACCTTGCGACCTTAAACGGCCGCTCGATTTTTGAACACACGCGCTGATCGTCGCCACCTTTTAGCGCGCAGATCGAACATGGCGAATGGCCCACGACCCTGTGCTTTGAGTATCACTCCCCAGCCACGCCTTCCCTGCACGTTTCCTTCAAGTGCTACCGAATTGCTCACCCTACGCTGCCGTGCGGGGGCCTCAAAGTCGCAAACAGACAGGCCGGTCGCGACCGGATAGACGCATCGCGACGTCGTTTTCAGGGGTTATTGAATGCCTGATCAAATTCAGGCACGGGATTTGCGATGTCATTGCAAAGCCCTGCATTCATGAGGGCCATAACAAGAGCCTCGCCTGAGGCCAATCCCGCCACGTCAAAGGAGATAGTGTGATGACATCGTTCAATCAAGGGACTCAACCCCAGAACCGAGCCCCACAGTCCATCGGTTTTCTGCTGCTGGATAACTTCACACTGATCTCTCTTGCGTCAGCGGTAGAACCCCTGCGAATGGCCAACCAACTCTCGGGTCGTGAGCTGTATCGCTGGACCACACTGAGCGTGGACGGTGGCCAGGTCTGGGCCAGTGACGGTCTGCAGATCACCCCGGATGCGGCGATGCATCAGGCACCGGTCATGGACACGGTCATTGTCTGCGGCGGCGTCGGCATTCAGCGTACCGTCACCCGCGAGCACGTGAGCTGGCTGCAGAGTCAGGCGCGTCAGTCCCGTCGTCTCGGTGCTGTGTGCACCGGCAGCTGGGCGCTGGCCTGCGCAGGGCTGCTGGATGGTTTCGATTGCAGCGTGCACTGGGAGTGCCTGGCCTCGATGCAGGAGGCCTTCCCGCGTGTGGCCATGAGCACGCGCCTGTTTACTCTGGACCGCAACCGTTTCACCAGCTCCGGCGGCACCGCGCCGCTGGACATGATGCTGCACCTGATCAGCCGTGATCACGGTCGCGAGCTGTCGGCTGCGATTTCCGAGATGTTCGTCTACGAGCGTATCCGCAACGAACAGGACCATCAGCGCGTGCCGCTCAAGCACATGCTGGGCACCAATCAGCCCAAGCTTCAGGAAATTGTCGCGCTGATGGAGGCTAATCTCGAAGAGCCGATCGACCTGGATGAACTGGCCGTGTACGTCGCCGTTTCACGCCGGCAACTGGAGCGTCTGTTCCAGAAATACCTGCATTGTTCGCCGTCGCGCTATTACCTGAAACTGCGCCTGATTCGCGCCCGGCAACTGCTGAAGCAGACGCCGATGTCGATCATCGAAGTGGCGTCGGTCTGCGGCTTTGTCTCCACGCCGCACTTCTCCAAGTGCTACCGCGAATACTTCGGCATTCCGCCACGTGACGAGCGTGTGGGCTCCAACACCGCACAGCAGGTGGCCATGATGCCTATTCCGCAGGCGCTGGTGCTGGCACCGCTGTCGGGGCCGATGTCGGCGCTCAGTCAGGCACGCAATGAATCGACCTTTGCGAGCGTAAGACTGTAGAGACGTGTCCGTGCTCAGGAGCAGGTGCTGAGCACGGAAACGGCGCTGATCAAAGGCTGAATCGCCCCACCATGCTGTTCAGATCAACCGCCAGGCGCGACAGTTCGGTACTGGCTGCGCTGGTCTGGTTGGCGCCGGTGGTGGACTGGGCTGACAGGTCGCGGATGTTGACCAAGTTGCGGTCCACTTCACGTGCCACTTGTGCCTGTTCTTCGGCCGCGCTGGCGATCACCAGATTGCGTTCGTTGATCTCTTCCACGGCGGTATTGATCGTGTCCAGCGCAAGGCCCGCGCCCTTGGCGATGTTCAAGGTCGACTCTGCACGTTCGGTGCTGTTGCGCATCGAACTCACGGCCTGCTCGGTACCACCCTGAATGCTGCCGATCATGCGCTCGATTTCGCTGGTCGATTGCTGAGTACGATGGGCGAGGGCGCGAACTTCGTCAGCGACCACGGCAAAACCACGACCCGCTTCACCGGCACGGGCTGCTTCGATGGCAGCGTTAAGCGCCAGCAGGTTGGTCTGGTCTGCAAGGCCACGAATCACGTCCAGCACCTTGCCGATGTCGCGGGACTCATTGGCTAGATTGCCGATCAGCTCGGCGGTTGCCTGTACGTCGGTGCTCATGCGTTCGATGGCACCGACGGTTTCCAGCACCAGATCGCGGCCATCGCCTGCCGAGGCCGTGGCGTTGCGGGAGGCTTCGGAGGTGCTGGTCGCGTTACGCGCCACTTCTTCCACCGCGCTGGTCATTTCGTTGACAGCCGTAGCGGCCTGTTCGATTTCGTTATTCTGCTGCACCAGACCGCGTGCGCTTTCGTCAGTCACCGCGTTCAATTCTTCGGCGGCAGACGCCAGTTGCGTGGCTGAACCGGAAATGCGCTGCAGTGTGTCGCGCAGCTTGTCCTGCATGGTCTTCATCGCCAGCAACAGGCGGCCCGCTTCGTCGGTACCATCGACTTTGATCGGGTGCGTCAGGTTACCTTGCGCGATGGTTTCCGCTGCGCTTAGCGCTGCGGCAATCGGGCGGGTGATGCTCTGGATCAGCATCCAGGCAAACACGATAGTCAGCAGGGTCGCGGCAACCAGCAGGCCGATCACGAGGTTGAAGGCCGAGGCGTACTCGTCGGCGGCCTGCTTCTTGACCTGCGTGAGCTGCACGGTATTGATCTCGACCAGTTTGCTCAGCACCACGTTCATCTGATCCGAGTTGCTGAGCATTTCGTTGTTAAGCAGGTCCTGCAGCTCCTTGACCTTGTCGGCCAGGGTCAGCGTCTTCATGCGCGACTCCAGCTCGCGGTACTCCCCCAACAACTGAACGTACTGGTTGTAAAGCGCTCGCTCGTTCGAGTCGCTGATCAGTCGCTCGTAGATGGCTTGGGCATCGTTGATCTGTTTGTTGCGCATGGCCAGCAGTTCGATGGTCTTCTGCTGGACGTCAGGCTCGCGGTTGACCAGCAGGCGATAGGAGAGCACACGCAGGCGGATGCTGACTTCTGCAAACCGGTCCAGGCTTTTGATGGCGGGCACGTTGTTATCGGCGAGCACTTCGGTCGCACCGCGAATCTTGCTCATTTGTGAAAGCGCGAAGACGCCGAGGATCAACATGAGCGCACCGATCATGGCAAAGCCGAGAAAGGCGCGGGGAGCAATATTCATATTGCGAAGGGACATAGAGGGGCTTCCAGAGTCAGGTGCGCGGTCCATGCGTCAAAAGTAAAAAAGTGTTACGAATGCGTGCCTATCGGTCATGCTCTTCAAGTCTTGAGGACAAAAAGTTCAACAGGTCCTGTTCGTTTCATGACGTTTTTTTCATACGTGGCGTTTTAGCCTCGCAAAGCCTTGAAAGCGTTGGGTATCGGGGCTTTCCGGGTGTGGCAATGTGCCTTGTGGCTGCGCGTATTTGTCGCAGGCCGGGCCGGTCTGACGAACAGCCGGAACAAGAAACTGTTATTGCAGTCACAAGCCCCCCATGCGTTCCGTTATCGACGTGTCCATGACGTAAGACGCCGGTGCTCCATGTCCTGAGCGCTGGCATGCGCAGTGACTTTTCTTTATCGTGTGCGCCCGTTGAAATTTGCTCGAGTAATCAGAATGTTGGAAGCCTCCCTTAGCCAGTTGGAACACCTTGTTGGTGATCTGGTGCAACAAAACCAGAACCTGCAGAACACGAATGCCCAGCTCAGTGCCGAGCTGGCAAAAATCAGGGATGAGAACGACAGCTTGCAACTGAGCCTGATGGAGCAGGAAGAAAAACAGGGCAGCACCGCAGCCCGTATTCAGGCCCTGGTCGAGCGCGCAACCAGCGCAAGCGCTGTCGGCGCATGAACTTCGACAGAAACGGGGTGACCGTTCTCTCCATTCTGGGCAACCAGTATTCGGTGAAGGCGCCGGAAGGCGAAGACGTCAAACTCTTGCAGGCCGCCGCGATGCTCAATGCTTCCCTGGCCGACACCAAGCGCAAGTACCCGACGCTGATCGGCGACCGGTTGCTGGTGCTGGCCGCACTTAACCTGTGCTCGCAGCAGATCGACCTGAAGGACAAGCACAAGGGCGAGCTGGCGCGTTACGAAGATCAGGTCAGTGCGACGGTGGAAGTGATTGCCAAGACCCTGTCGCAGGGTTAAATGCGGGCTTGCCGCAGACTCTGCACCGTGTGAGGCGGCTTGCCGGCGATAGCGTCGACTCAGCTTAGCCCTGACTCTGCTTGTAGGTCGCCAGCGCGGGCAGCAGTTGCTGGTCGATGGCCTGACGTACGGCGGGCAGGATGGTTGCGCGGCCGGTCAGCAGTTGCTCGACCAGGCGCCGTAGCGCGGTGGCGCGCTCTGCGTTGAGGCCGCAGACCACGTGCGCGCAGGCCTGTTCGGCCGTTGCACCGCCGGGCATGTCAAAGCCCAGCGCCCTGAACTGTCCAATCAGGTCTTCTTGATCAATCAGGTCCGCGTGCATCATGGCGTGTCTTCCCTTGTTCGAATGTGCTTCGATTCTGGTAGCAGCCCTGCGCCCGGGCAACCCCCTGGCACCAATGATGGCTGGATTGACTATAAACGTGTCGTTTTCAGTTCTCGTCCTGCTGCTGCGCGTCTGTTCGCGCGTGCTTGAAAGCGTCAGGTTGCGTTACCCATGCTTGTTCACCGCTCAGTTTTGCTAAACTGCGCAGCCTTCCAGGAGCTGCCATGAATTACCGTCACGCCTACCACGCTGGCAACCACGCCGACGTGTTCAAACACATCGCACTGACTCGCTTGATCGCCCTTATGGCGCGCAAGGAGCAGCCGTTCGCCTACCTCGATACCCACGCAGGCCTCGGGCTTTACGACCTCAAGGGTGATCAGGCCACCCGTACCGGCGAATGGCTGGAAGGCATCGGTCGCCTCTGGGAAGCGACAGACGTCCCAGCGCTGGCGGCCGACTACCTGCAAGTGCTGCACGACATGAACCCGGATGGCGAACTGCGCTACTACCCGGGGTCTCCCGAGCTGGCTCGTCGTCTGACCCGCGAGCGCGAGCGCGTGTTGCTCAACGAGAAGCACCCCGAAGACGGGCGTCTGCTTAAAGAGAACATGAAGGGTGATCGCCGCGTCGCCGTTCACCTGGGCGAAGGCTGGCATGTGCCGCGCGCGTTGCTGCCGGTGGCCGAGAAGCGTGCCGTGATGCTCATTGATCCGCCGTTCGAACAGCTCGATGAAATGAAGCGCTGCGCGGTGGCACTGAAGGAAACCATCGGGCGCATGCGTCAGACCGTTGCGGCCATCTGGTACCCGATCAAGGATCCGCGCCTGCTCAGGCGTTTCTACCAGGACCTGGCCGAAACCGGCGCACCCAAGTTGCTGCGTGTTGAACTCTACGTTCACCCGCTGGACACCCCGGCCAGCCTCAACGGTTCAGGCCTGGCCATCGCCAACCCGCCGTGGGGACTGGAAGAAGAACTGCGCGAATTGATGCCGTACCTGGCCCAAACCCTGGGCCAGACCCAGGGTGGCTGGAAGATGGATTGGTTGATTGCGGAATAATTGACCGCTGACTGATCGTACCCTTCGTTCAGCGCATGGGTACGATCAGCTTCCAATGCCTCAAGCCGGCAGACAAACCCCGGTGCCGCCCAAACCGCAATAACCCTGCGGATTCTTCGCCAGGTACTGCTGGTGATACGCCTCGGCGAAGTAAACAGTCGGTGCCTGTTCGATTTCGGTGGTGATCCCGCCCAGACCGGCCTTGCTCAGTTCTGTCTGGAAGGTGTCGGCGCTGGCTTTTGCAGTATCGAGTTGCTCAGGTGTGGTGCAGTAGATCACCGAGCGGTATTGCGTACCGATGTCGTTGCCCTGACGCATGCCCTGGGTCGGGTTGTGCGCTTCCCAGAACACTTTGAGCAGCGATTCATAGCTGATTTTTTCAGGCTCGTAGACCACCAGCACCACCTCGGTGTGGCCGGTCAGGCCGGAGCAGACTTCTTCGTAGGTCGGGTTGGGCGTGAACCCGCCTGCGTAACCAACGACCGTGCTCACAACACCTTCCTGTTGCCACAGGCGACGTTCTGCGCCCCAGAAACAGCCCATGCCGAAGATGGCGAATTCAACGTTGCTTGTGAACGGTCCCAGCAGCGGGTTGCCGTTGACGTAATGGGTTTCAGGCAGCGCCATAGGCGCTTCGCGGCCCGGCAATGCTTGTTCAGCGGTAGGCAGTACGTTCTTGTTCACTAGAATTTCCGAGCGCAGAGTCATGAACCATATCCTCTCGTTTAGAGACAGGCAGCAGGGGCCAGGACGAATGAAAGGGATTACATAGGTCCGGCGAGTGGCACAAACAAGTGCTGCCGCGTAAAAACAGACCGACAGTGTGCCCGACAGAGCGGAGTGCAGGAAGGGGGATCAGGCCGACGGTCGGCGCGGGTAACGTTGCAGCTTCTCGATCAGCTCTTCGCCGGGGATCGGCTTGTCGAACAGATAACCCTGCCCGACGTCGCAACGATGACGCCGCAGGAACGCCAGCTGGGCGGCGGTCTCAATGCCTTCGGCGACTACTTTGAGCTTGAGATTGTGGGCCATGGCGATGACTGCCGAGGTGATTTCCATGTCGTCTTCGTCATCCGGAATATCGCGGATGAAGCTGCGATCGATCTTGATCACGTCGATGGGGAATTTCTTCAGGTAGCTGAACGACGAGTAACCGGTGCCGAAGTCGTCCATGGCCAGCGACAGGCCCAGCTTCTTCAGCGAGTCCAGTTGCTGGCGGGTGTCTTCGGTGGCTTCCAGCAGCAGGCCTTCGGTCAGCTCCAGTTCCAGCAGCGAGGCGTCCAGCTCTTCCTCTTTGAGGATCGAGGCAATCGACGACACCAGCTCCGGGTCGGAAAACTGTTTGGGTGAGACGTTGATCGCCACCTGCAGACGACCGAAGCCGGCAGCGGTCAGGTCTTTGCTCATGCGGCACGACTGACGCGCAACCCACTTGCCGATCGGAATGATCAGGCCGGTTTCTTCTGCCACGCTGATGAACTGGTCGGGACGAATCATGCCTTTTTCAGGGTGATTCCAGCGCAACAGCGCTTCCATGCCCGTCAACCTGCCCGACAGCAGACACAGCTTGGGCTGATAGAAGACCTCCAGCTCATTTTGCGTCAGGGCGCGGCGCAGGTTGTTCTCTACGAACAACTTGTAGCTGGCCTCAGCGTTCAGGGCTTCGGTGAACACCTGCACCTGATGCTTGCCGTTGGCCTTGGCCTTGTGCAGCGCCAGGCCGGCGTTCTTCATCAGGGTCTGTGGATCGCGCCCGTGCAGCGGCGCGCAGGCCAGACCAACCGAGCCCGTCACGCTGATCAACTGGTTGTCGACGAACATTGGCTTGTCGAGCGTCTCCAGAACCTGAATCGCAATGTTCTGGCCGGCCTCCAGACTGCTGTTATCGAGCAATACCGCGAACTCGTTGCTGGCAAAACGCGCCAGCACGTCGGTAGGGCTCAAGGTATTGCGCAGACGACGAGCCAGGCTGATGAGCAGCTTGTCGCCCGTCTGATGACCCAGGCTGTCGTTGATGCGCTTGAAGTTATCGATGTCGACCAGCAGCAGGCTCATGGGCGTGTCGGTGTCGCGGTCGAAGCGCTCGTCCAGATTACGGATGAATGCCGGTCGGTTACCCAGGTTGGTCAGGTTGTCGGTGTAAGCAAGGCGTTCAATGCGTTGCTGGGCCAGCTTGCTTTGGGTGATGTCTTCGTAAATACCGATGTAATGGGTCAGCTCGCGATTGTCGCCGTAGACCTTGGAGATCGACAGCTGGCTCCAGTACGGTTCAAGGTTCTTGCGTCGGCTCTTGAACTCGCCCTGCCAGCTGTTGCTGGTGGTCAGGCTGGAATTGGCTTCCAGCAGCAGCTCGTTGAGGTTCTCCAGCGCCGGTAATTCCGACAGCTTGCGGCCTGCGACCTCTTCGGAGCTGTATTGGGTGATGGCCGTGAAGCTTGGGTTGACGTACTCGACCACACCGTCGCAGTTGACCAGCAGAAACGCGTTGGCGCTTTGCTCGACCGCACGTTGAAACAGATGCAGGGCATTAGTTGCGGCGCGGCGATTCAGGTTGTTGATCACTTGCGCAAACTGATCGGCCAGTTCGCCGGCGAAGGCTATCTCGTCGGACTGCCACTCACGCGTTGAGCCTGTCTGCTCAAGGCACAGTACTGCCACGACCTGGCCGTCGATACGAATGCTCGCGTCGAGGATGGCGTTGGTCTGCAGGGGGTTCAGGCTCTCGGCCAGTTCCCGGGTGCGTGGGTCGGACTGAATGTTATTGGCATCGATCGCCCGGCTGGTGTGCAGCGCCTGCAGGTAGTTGGGGTACTGGCTGATATCAATGGTCGTGCGCGGCTGGAAGCCTTCTGTCTGCCGACGGTAGTCAGCAATGGGCTCCAGGCACTTGTCGTTGAGGTTCCAGATGCTGGCCCGATCGACGTCATAGATGTCGCAGGCGCTCTTGGTGATCAGCTCGGCGGCTTCCAGCAGAGTGTTGCTGGTCGTGTAGCGATGGCGTGTCAGGCGCAGGATCAGGTCCTGCTGGGCTCTCACGCGCTCAAGGTGAGCGAACTGGGCACGCTGGGCACGTTGATTGAGCTCCAGGGCAATCTGCAGGCGTGAGTTGCGGGTTTCCAGGTCGGTTTCGACCGCGTGACCGGCTTCGGCCAGTTGCTCTCCAACCATCAGGAAATACCCGCGCAGCAGGTGACGATTGTGCTGCTTGTAGGCTTCGCCGATTTCCAGCAGGCCAACCGGGCCTCTGGGCGTGTGCAATGTGTAACGGATCAGGTAATTGTTGGCGGACGCGAGTTGCAGTTGAACGTCATCGTGGAGCCGATAGCGGGCTTCCGGCTCCATCAGGCTGGCATAGGGCGATCCAATCAGGGCGCAGAGATCCACAGCAGGCAGGCCGAACTGTTTTTCACAATTAGAATCGAGATACAACAGCGCCCAATTGGCTTCGTTAAGCCGCTCGAAACGCAGCATGCCCAGGCGCGAAGGTACCGGCAATTGCGTGACTACCTCGGCTGCGGTTCTACCGGCAGCATCGGTTTGGCTTTTCATCAACAAACTCGCTTCCGGAATACTGATCGCGTTAGGTCAAAGGCCCTTTTCCGCGTATGGCAAGGTTGCATCATGCGGCCCATGCTTACAAGAGACCGCGGTGGCTTAGTGCTATAAAAGTGTCGGCCGCAAAGGCGTGTTCTACAGCGCAATTGGTCGGATAGTGGAAACGATTCAGTTATTGGAGGCAAAGGCCTGTGTTTGTTGGGGGTATTGTTGAGCCTAAAATTGGCGGAGCGTCGGAAAACTGATCGTGTCCATGTCCGGAATGGGCATGCGCCCCTGACATGTTGCAGCAGATGGACGACGGGGAATCAGCAGGCAAAAAAAGCCCCGCTCGAAGGCGGGGTTGAGGTTCGAGCGTGGCAGCTCGTAAACAGGTACGGCAAGGCCCGCCATAAGACGGGCCTGCTCGGGCTTACAGCAGGATTGTGCGGATGTCCGCCAGCAATTCGCTCAAGCGCTTGGTGAAGCGGGCAGCTGCGGCGCCATTGATCACGCGGTGATCGTAGGACAGCGACAGAGGCAGCATCAGTTTTGGCTGGAAGGCTTTGCCATCCCAGACAGGCTGGATGGTTGCCTTGGAAACACCCAGGATCGCCACTTCCGGCGCATTGACGATTGGCGTGAAGCCAGTGCCGCCAATGTGTCCGAGGCTGGAGATCGTGAAGCAGGCGCCTTGCATGTCGTTGGCGGTCAGCTTCTTGGTGCGAGCCTTTTCAGCCAGTGCAGCGGCTTCGGCAGCCAGTTGCAGCAGGCTCTTCTGATCGACGTCACGAATGACCGGGACCAGCAGGCCGTCCGGGGTGTCTACTGCGAAACCGATGTGGACGTACTTCTTGCGGATCACAGCCTTGCCGCTTGGTGCCAGCGAGGCGTTGAAGTCCGGCAGTTCCTTGAGCAGGTGTGCGCAGGACTTGAGCAGCAGTGGCAGCACGGTCAGTTTGACGCCAGCCTTTTCGGCAGCGCCTTTCTGCGCAACGCGGAAGGCTTCCAGCTCGGTGATGTCGGCCTGGTCGAATTGCGTGACGTGCGGAATGTTCAGCCAGCTGCGGTGCAGACCGGTTGCGCCCAGTTGCATCAGGCGGGTCATCGGCACTTCTTCGATTTCGCCGAAACGGCTGAAATCAACTTCAGGAATCGGCTGGATGCCCATGCCGCCGCTTGCGCCGCCTGCTGGTGCTTCCTTGGCCTTCTGCATCATGGCCTTGACGTAAGTTTGAACGTCTTCCTTCAGCACACGGCCGTGGGGGCCGGTGGCGCTGACGGCGTTCAGTTCGACGCCGAACTCGCGGGCCAGTTGGCGGACCGCCGGACCAGCATGGACCTTGGCACCGTCTTTGGCCGGTGACGCAGGGGCCGGTGCTGCTTCTGCCTTGGGAGCAGGTGCAGCGGCCGGAGCCGGTGCAGCTTCAGACTTGGCAGGTGCAGCCGCGGGTGCGCTGGCAGCCTGCGCAGGCGCTGCGGCAGGGGCTGCGCCTTCGATTTTCAGCTTGAGGATCAGGTCGCCGGTGCCGACTTCCTGGTCCAGTTTGACTTCAATGCTTTCCACAACGCCTGCCGCCGGAGAAGGAATCTCCATGCTGGCCTTGTCGGACTCCAGGGTGATCAGCGATTGATCGGCCTGGATGCTGTCGCCGACCTTGACCATCAGTTCAATGATCTTGGCCTTGCCCGACGAGCCGATGTCCGGCACGTGGATGTCCTGTACCGAAGCCGCTGCGGCAGGCGCGGGTGCAGCGGCTGGAGCCGGTGCGGCTTCAGCCGGTTTTTCGGCAGCAGCAGCCGGAGCGGCAGCAGGAGCAGCCTCGGCAGGTGCAGCAGCGGCTTCGCCTTCGACTTCCAGCTCGAACAGCTCGTCGCCTTCTTTCAGGCGATCGCCCAGTTTGACCTTCATGGTTTTGATCACACCAGCCTTGGGGGCCGGGATTTCCATGCTTGCCTTGTCGGACTCAAGCGTCAGGACGCTCTGGTCAGCTTCGATGCGATCACCGACCTTGACCATCAACTCAATGACTTCACCTTCACCGTTGCCGATGTCGGGTACGCGAATTAGCTCACTCACTCTGTATCTCCTTGGGAGAACCTGTTCACTCACGAATACGCTGGCTCAGTTACAACGAAACAGCCTTGGATGCTCATTTACGCTCGGTAAATTCCGCATCCTCGGCTGTTCACGCTCTGATCAGCGCTCTTGAAGCAGACTCTTAGCAGTCCAGTGGATTGCGTTTTTCTGGATCGATGCCGAACTTGACGATGGCTTCAGCCACGACTTTAGGTTCGATATCGCCGCGATCAGCCAAGGCTTCCAGGGCTGCCAGCACAACGAAGTGACGGTCGACTTCAAAGAAGTGACGCAGCTTCTTGCGGCTGTCGCTACGGCCGAAACCGTCGGTGCCCAGGACTTTGTATTCCTTGCTTGGAACCCACTGACGAATCTGATCAGCGAACAGTTTCATGTAGTCCGTCGAGGCAATGACCGGACCCTTGCGACCGTTGAGGCACTGCTCGACGTAAGTCAGTTCAGGCTTCTGGCCAGGGTGCAGGCGGTTGTTGCGCTCTACCGCCAGACCGTCGCGACGCAGTTCGTTGAAGCTGGTAACGCTCCAGACGTCAGCGCCGATATTGAACTCGTCACGCAGGATCTTCGCCGCTTCGCGAACTTCACGCAGGATGGTGCCCGAGCCCAGCAACTGGACGTGGTGCGCCGCTTCCTTGGTGTCTTCTTCGAGCAGGTACATACCCTTGATTATGCCTTCTTCCACACCGGCCGGCATGGCTGGCTGGGTGTAGGACTCGTTCATCACGGTCAGGTAGTAGAAAACGTCCTGCTGTTCTTCGAACATCAGGCGCATGCCTTCACGAATGATGACGGCCAGCTCGTAACCGTAAGTCGGGTCGAAGGTGCGGCAGTTCGGGATGGTCGACGCCAGGATGTGGCTATGACCGTCTTCGTGCTGCAGGCCTTCGCCGTTCAGCGTGGTACGACCGGCGGTGCCGCCGACCAGGAAGCCACGGGTGCGGCTGTCGCCAGCGGCCCAGGCCAGGTCGCCGATGCGCTGGAAGCCGAACATCGAGTAGAAGATGTAGAACGGAATCATCGGCTGGTTGTGGCTGCTGTACGACGTACCGGCCGCGATGAAGGAGGACATGGCGCCTGCTTCGTTGATGCCTTCTTCGAGGATCTGGCCCTTCTTGTCCTCGCGGTAGAACATCACCTGCTCTTTATCGACTGGCTCGTAGAGCTGGCCGACGGAGGAGTAGATGCCCAACTGGCGGAACATGCCTTCCATACCGAAGGTACGGGCTTCGTCCGGGATGATCGGAACGATGCGCTGGCCGATTTCCTTGTCCTTGACCAGTTGGGCCAAGATGCGCACGAAGGCCATGGTGGTGGAGATTTCGCGATCGCCCGAACCGTCAAGGATGGCCTTGAGGGTATCCAGCGGTGGCGTCGGCAGGTTGAAGCTCTGCGCACGACGCTGTGGCACAAAACCGCCCAGTGCGGCACGACGCTCGCTCAGGTAACGGGCTTCGGCGCTGCCTTCTTCCGGCTTGTAGAACGGCAGGGCTTCGAGCTCGGAGTCCTTGACCGGGATATCGAAGCGGTCACGGAAGTGACGCAGGCTGTCGACATCAACCTTCTTGGTGTTGTGCGCGGTGTTTTTCGCTTCACCGGCGCCGGTGCCATAACCCTTGATGGTTTTGGCCAGTACCACGGTCGGTTGACCCTTGTGGTTAACGGCTTCGTGATAGGCCGCGTAGACCTTGTACGGGTCGTGGCCGCCACGGTTGAGCTTCCAGATCTCGTCATCGGACAGATCGGCAACCATCGCCTTGAGTTCTGGCGAGTTGAAGAAGTGCTCACGGACGAACGCGCCGTCCTTGGCCTTGTAGTTCTGGTATTCGCCGTCGATGACTTCGTCCATGCGACGCTGCAGGATGCCGTCGACGTCCTTGGCCAGCAGTGGGTCCCAGAAACGGCCCCAGATGACTTTGGTGACGTTCCACTGGGCACCGCGGAACACGCCTTCCAGTTCCTGGATGATCTTGGCGTTGCCGCGCACCGGACCGTCCAGACGCTGCAGGTTGCAGTTCACGACGAAGATCAGGTTGTCGAGCTTCTCGCGACCGGCCAGGGCGATAGCGCCCAGGGATTCCGGCTCGTCGGTCTCGCCGTCGCCCAGGAAGCACCAGACTTTCTGCTTGCCTTCCGGGATGAAACCGCGGTGCTCCAGGTACTTCATGAAGCGTGCCTGGTAGATCGCCTGGATCGGGCCCAGACCCATGGACACCGTCGGGAACTGCCAGAAATCTTTCATCAGCCACGGGTGTGGATAAGACGACAGGCCCTTGCCGTCGACTTCCTGACGGAAATTGTTCATCTGCTCTTCGGTGATGCGGCCTTCCATGAACGCACGGGCGTAGACGCCTGGCGATGCGTGACCCTGGAAGTAGATCAGGTCGCCGCCGTGTTCTTCGGTCGGGGCCTGGAAGAAGTAGTTGAAGCCGATGTCATACAGCGTGGCGCTGGAAGCGAAGCTCGAAATGTGACCGCCCAGGTCCGGGTCGTTCAGGTTGGTTTTGACAACCATGGCCAGCGCGTTCCAGCGCACCAGCGAGCGAATGCGGCGTTCCATGAACAGGTCGCCAGGCATGCGTGCTTCGTGGGTGACGGGAATCGTGTTGCGATAAGGCGTGGTGATGGCGTAAGGCAACTGCGAACCACTGCGGGTGGCGAGTTCGCCCAGACGGGTCATCAGGTAATGAGCACGGTCTTCGCCTTCTTTGTCGAGAACCGATTCCAGGGCGTCCAGCCATTCCTGGGTTTCGACGGGATCGAGGTCTTGCATGGCTTGCTCCAGGGCGGAAAGGCTTCCAGAATCGGTTGCCTGAGTTTGCGACTGGCCTTGTGGGCAGACGACATAAATTCTTGGATTACCGGAGGTTGGCCCGGCGGCGTGTAGTTTTACTACAAATCGACGACCATTTCAGCCCTCCGAGTAACTGAACCAGTAGTAAAACTACAGCGAAGCGACCAAATCGCTCCTGTTGTGTTGTGAGATAAATCGTTACTGTTGATGGGTATCGAATGTGTTGCGGTAAAAAGTCGGAATTTTATGCTTCTAAAACGATTTTTCCAGCAATTTATAACCTTTGTTCGACAAGCGGCGGTGGCGGGCTTATCTCGCAGTCATGGCAGGTAGCCCTTCGTACGCCGATCAAGGATAGACCATGAGCCTACCTTTACTGGCCGATTTTCCGGCCATCCTGCTGCCATTGATTACCCGCGCACAACAGACATTTCGTACAGCTCTGGCTGATTTATCAGCAGATGCACTGGCCTCGTTCGAGGCCTGGCCCGCGTCACGACGCGTTGCGTTCGACCGGGTCTGCGCGGCCAGCGACTTCGTCACCGAGCAGGTTTGCCGGGATCCGCAGATGCTGCTGGACATGGCCGATTCAGGCGAGCTGGAGCGTAGCTTCTCGGCTGGCGAGTTGCGCGGGCAGATCGCCGACGCGTTGAGCACGGCAACCACCGACGACGCGTTGGGGCGTAATCTACGTCGCCAGCGCATGCGTCAGCAAGTGCGGATTATCTGGCGCGACCTGACACGTCAGGCGGACCTGATCGAGACCTGCCGCGACCTGTCGGACATGGCTGATGGCTGCATTGATCTGGCCTATCACTGGCTGTATGAGCGCCATTGTCAGCAGTTCGGCACGCCCACCGGGCGTCGCACCGGCCTGCCGCAGCACATGGTCATTCTGGGGATGGGCAAGCTGGGCGCGGTCGAGCTGAACCTGTCATCCGACATCGATCTGATCTTTGGCTACCCGGAAGGTGGCGAAACCGTGGGCGTCAAGCGTCCCCTCGACAACCAGGAATTCTTCATTCGCCTGGGCCAGCGGCTGATCAAGGCGCTGGACCCGGTGACCGTCGATGGCTTCGTGTTTCGCGTGGACATGCGCCTGCGACCTTACGGTTCATCCGGGGCGCTGGTGCTCAGCTTCAATGCGCTGGAGCAGTATTACCAGGATCAGGGTCGCGACTGGGAGCGTTACGCCATGATCAAGGCCCGTGTGGTGGGCGGCGATCAGAAGGCGGGTGCCGAGTTGCTGGAGATGCTGCGTCCGTTTGTCTATCGCCGTTATCTGGACTTTTCGGCCATTGAAGCGCTGCGCACCATGAAGCAGTTGATTCAGCAGGAAGTGAAGCGCAAGGGCATGGCCGAGAACATCAAGCTTGGCGCGGGCGGCATTCGTGAAGTCGAGTTCATCGCCCAGGCGTTCCAGCTGATTCATGGTGGTCGCGACCTTAGCCTGCAGCAACGCCCGCTGTTCAAGGTGTTGAGAACGCTGGAAGGCCAGGGTTATCTGCCCGGTGCGGTCACTGAAGAGCTGCGCGAAGGCTATGAGTTTTTGCGTTACACCGAACATGCGATTCAGGCGATTGCCGACCGGCAGACACAGATGTTGCCCGACAACGAGCAGGATCAGGCGCGCATCGCGTTGATCATGGGCTTCGCCGACTGGGCGAGCTTCCATGAACGGCTGATGTACTGGCGTGGTCGGGTGTCCTGGCATTTTCGCCAGGTGATCGCCGATCCGGATTCTGACCCTGATGAAGAGCAGGAAGAACACAGCGAAGTCGTCGTCGGCGGCGAATGGCTGCCGCTGTGGGAAGAGTCTCAGGATGAAGAGGCCGCTGGCCGTCAGCTCTCCCAGGCAGGCTTCGTCAATGCCGAGACAGCTATCAAGCACTTGGCCAACCTGCGCAGCAGCCCGCATCTGCGCTCGATGCAACGCCTCAGTCGTGAGCGGCTGGATGCCTTCATTCCGCGCCTGCTGGCTCAGGCCGTGGAGCACGACAAGCCCGACCTGGTGCTGGAGCGCGTGCTGCCGCTGGTTGAGGCCGTGGCCAGGCGTTCGGCGTATCTGGTGCTGTTGACCGAAAACCCCGATGCGCTGCGGCGCCTGCTGACGCTGTGCGCGGCCAGCCCCTGGATCGCCGAGCAGATTGCCCGTTTCCCGCTGCTGCTCGATGAACTGCTCAATGAAGGGCGGTTGTTCAATCCGCCGCTGGCACCGGAGCTGGCGGCTGAGTTGCAGGAGCGGTTGATCCGCATTCCCGAGGATGACCTGGAGCAGCAGATGGAAGCGCTGCGGCACTTCAAACTGGCGCACAGCCTTCGGGTGGCGGCATCGGAAATCACCGGCAGCCTGCCCTTGATGAAGGTCAGCGATTACCTGACCTGGCTGGCCGAGGCGATTCTGGAGCAGGTGCTCGCGCTGGCATGGCGCCACAGCGTGGCGCGGCATGGCACGCCGTCGCGACCTGACGGCAGTTTATGCGATCCGGGCTTTGTGATTGTCGGCTACGGCAAAGTGGGCGGCATTGAGTTGGGGCATGGTTCGGATCTGGATCTGGTGTTTATTCATGATGGCGACCTGCAGGTTGAAACCGATGGCGCCAAGCCCATCGACAGCGCGCAGTTCTTTACCCGACTGGGGCAGCGCATCATTCACTTGCTGACCACGCAGACCAACTCCGGCCAGTTGTATGAGGTCGACATGCGTCTGCGGCCTTCCGGTGCTTCGGGGCTGCTGGTCAGCTCGCTGGGCGCATTTGCCCGTTATCAGGACAAGGAAGCCTGGACCTGGGAGCATCAGGCGCTGGTGCGTGCTCGTGTGCTGATCGGCAGTCCGGACGTGGGCCGCGAATTCGAGAAAGTCCGTGCTGAAGTGTTGGGCCGCGAACGTGACCTGGACACGCTGCGCGCCGAGGTCAGCGAGATGCGCGCCAAGATGCGCGACAACCTGGGCACCCGTCTGACGGCGGCGGGCCGGGCAGCCAATGCCTTCGAGACATCCATGCCGTTCGACCTCAAGCAGGACGCCGGAGGTATCGTCGATATCGAATTTATGGTGCAATACGCGGCCTTGGCGTGGTCCAGAGAGCATCCGGGGCTGCTGCGATACACCGATAACATTCGTATTCTCGAAGGGCTGGAAGAAGCCGGGCTGTTGCCCGACGCCGATGCCAGCCTGTTGCGCGAGGCCTACAAGGCGTACCGCTCGGCGGCTCACCGACAGGCTTTGCAGAAGCAGGCGGGTGTAGTCAGCGGCGATCAGTTCCACTGCGAGCGGCGTGAAGTGATGCGGATCTGGGCGCAGATGGGGTTGAGCTGAGTCGGTGGCGACACCGAGGGTTTCGCACAACACTATATAAAGCTATGACAGGGAGGCGACAGGGTGTGTGGGCATGTCACGCAGTCTGATCGGCCTCCCTGATCGTTTCCGGTCGTTTTTGGATAAAGCATGAATATTCTGATCGTTGGGCCTAGCTGGGTCGGTGACATGGTGATGGCGCAAACGCTGTTCCAGTGCCTGAAACAGCGTCATCCCGAGTGCCAGATCGATGTACTGGCACCCGAGTGGAGTCGTCCGCTGCTGGAGCGCATGCCTGAAGTGCGTGCGGCGCTCAGCTTTCCGCTCGGCCACGGTGCCCTTGAGCTCGCGACGCGCAGGCGCATCGGCAAGTCGCTGGCCGGCCAGTACGATCAGGCCATCCTGCTGCCCAATTCGCTCAAGTCCGCGCTGGTGCCGTTTTTTGCGGGCATCAAGCAGCGTACCGGCTGGCGTGGCGAGTTCCGCTACGGCCTGCTCAACGATGTGCGCACCCTGGACAAGCAACGTTATCCACTGATGATCGAGCGCTTCATGGCGTTGGCTTACGATAAAGGCGCAGAACTGCCGCGCCCGTATCCCAAGCCGAGCCTGCAGATCGATGCGGCGACCCGCGATGCGACGCTGGAAAAGTTTGGCCTGAGCCTGGACCGCCCGGTGCTGGCGCTGTGTCCGGGTGCCGAGTTCGGCGAGTCCAAGCGCTGGCCGGCCGAGCATTACGCGCAAGTCGCCGATGCCAGAATCCGCGAGGGCTGGCAGGTCTGGCTGTTCGGTTCGCAGAAGGATCATCCGGTGGGCGAGACCATTCGCGAAAACCTGATCCCCGGCTTGCGTGAAGAGTCCGTGAACCTCAGCGGCAAGACTTCGCTGGCTGAAGCCATCGACCTGCTGTCGTGTGCCGATTCGGTGGTCTCCAATGACTCCGGCCTGATGCACGTGGCGGCGGCGCTGAATCGTCCGCTGGTGGCCGTGTACGGTTCCACCTCGCCGGGCTTTACCCCGCCGTTGGCCGATGAGGTCGAGATTGTCCAGTTGGGCATCGAGTGCAGCCCATGCTTCGACCGCACCTGCCGCTTCGGCCATTACAACTGCATGCGCCTGCTTGAGCCGGGCGCAGTTATTCAGGCGCTGGGCCGTCTGGACAGCACACCGGTAGAGGTCGTCTGACGTTGCGGGTATTGCTGATCAAGACTTCCTCGCTGGGCGATGTGATTCATGCCTTGCCCGCGCTGACCGACGCTGCCCGTGCGCTGCCCGGCATTCGCTTCGACTGGGTGGTGGAAGAAGGCTTTGCCGAGATTCCCGCCTGGCACCCGGCGGTCGACAGGGTGATCCCCGTGGCCATCCGCCGCTGGCGCAAGAACCTGTGGCAGACCTTCAAAAGCGGCGAGTGGCGCGGCTTCAAGGCGCGACTGCGTGAGCAGCGTTACGACCTGGTAATCGATGCGCAGGGCCTGTTCAAGAGCGCCTGGCTGACCCGCTATGTCGATGCGCGGGTGGCCGGTCTGGATCGTGAGTCGGCGCGTGAGCCTGTTGCCAGTCGCTTCTATGATCACGCTTATCCTGTGGCACGCGGCCAACATGCGGTCGAGCGCCTGCGCCAGCTGTTTGCACACGCGTTGGGCTACAGCGTACCGGCCGGAATCGGCGATTACGGGCTGAAAAGTCTGACAACCGAGGGCGAAGCGCCTCAGGCACCCTTCGTCCTGTTTTTGCACGGCACCACCTGGGACACCAAGCACTGGCCTGAGCTGTACTGGCGACAACTGGCTGAACTGATGGTCGCTCGTGGCCTGCAAGTGCGCCTGCCGTGGGGCAATGCGACTGAAAAAGCCCGTGCCGAACGTATTGCCGACGGGCTGGATGCGGCGCATGTGTTGCCCAAACTTAATCTGGCAGGCGTGGCGCGGGTATTGGCCCAGGCGCAGGCCTGTGTGGCAGTGGACACCGGCATCGGCCATCTGGCTGCGGCGCTGGATGTACCGACGGTGTCGCTGTTCGGGCCTACAAACCCGGTATTGACCGGGGCCTATGGCAAATCGCAGGTGCATCTGGCCGCTGATTACCCAGGCTGCGCGCCGTGCCTGCAGAAGAAATGCACTTACCAGCCGACCGCTGATGATCAGCGCCGGTTTGACCTGAAACGCGAGTGGCCGCTGTGCTTCACTCGCTTGAATCCCGAGCGAGTAGCGAGCCAACTGGGCGCGCTGTTGCTGGCAAAGGAACCTGGCTGATGCAACTGGCTTTCGTCCTGTACAAATACTTTCCGTTCGGCGGACTGCAACGCGACTTCATGCGCATCGCGCTGGAGTGCCAGCAGCGCGGTCATCAGATTCGTGTCTACACCCTGATCTGGGAAGGCGATGTGCCGCCCGGTTTCGAGGTGCTGGTCGCGCCGGTCAAGGCCTTCTTCAACCATCGCCGCAATGAAAAGCTCAGTGCGTGGATGGCAGCGGACCTGGCCAAGCGTCCGGTGGATCGTCTGATTGGCTTCAACAAGATGCCGGGGCTGGACGTGTACTACGCCGCCGATGGCTGCTTTGAAGACAAGGCGCAGAACCTGCGCAGCCCGCTGTACCGCAAGTGGGGCCGCTATCGCCACTTTGCGGATTATGAACGAGCAGTGTTCGCCAAGGATGCCAGGACCCAGGTGCTGATGATTTCCGAGGTGCAGCAACCGCTGTTCATCAAGCATTACGACACGCCGCTGTCGCGTTTCCATCTGTTGCCGCCCGGCATTTCCCCGGACCGCCGCGCGCCGCCTGATGCACCTGATATTCGGGCAGGTTTTCGTGAGGAGTTCGGGCTGACCGATAACGACCTGTTATTGGTGCAGATCGGCTCCGGTTTCAAGACAAAGGGCGTGGATCGCAGCCTCAAGGCCTTGGCCGCCTTGCCTGAGCCGCTCAAGAAACGCACGCGACTGTTTGTAATCGGGCAGGATGACCCCAAGGTATTCCAGCTGCAAAGCGCTGCGTTGGGGCTGGGTGATCAGGTGACCTTCATGAAAGGCCGCAGCGACATCCCGCGTTTCCTGATGGGTGCCGACGTACTGATTCATCCGGCCTACAACGAGAACACCGGCACCGTGCTGCTTGAAGCACTGGTGGCGGGTTTGCCCGTGCTGGTCAGCGCTGTGTGTGGCTACGCCCACTACATCGCCGAGGCCGATTGCGGGCGGGTGCTCGATGAGCCGTTCGAGCAGGCGCAGCTCAATCGTTACCTGGCAGACATGCTCAAGGACGATAACGCGCGCAGCGCCTGGGGCCGAAATGGTCTGGCATTTGCCGATACGGCGGACCTTTACAGCATGCCGCAACACGCTGCTGATGTGATTCTGGCGGAGCACTATTGATGAAGCTGTTCCTGGCTGAACCGTTCAAGAGCCTGTGGGCGGGACGCGATGCGTTCGCCGAGGTCGAGGCCCTGAGCGGTGAGGTGTACCGCGAGCTTGAAGGCCGACGTACCCTGCGCACCGAAGTCGACGGGCGCGGCTATTTCGTGAAGATCCACCGTGGCATTGGCTGGGGCGAGATCGCCAAGAATCTGGTCACTGCCAAATTGCCGGTGTTGGGCGCAGGCAAGGAGTGGGACGCCATCGAGCGCCTTCATGAAGTCGGTATACCGACCATGACCGCCGTGGCCTATGGCGAGCGCGGCAGCAATCCGGCTGCACAGCATTCATTCATCGTCACTGAAGAATTGGCACCGACCACCAGCCTGGAAGACGTCAGCATCAACTGGCGCAACGAGCCGCCGCAGCCGCGCCTCAAACGAGCGTTTATCGCCGAGGTCGCGCGACTGGTCGGGATGATGCACCGCGCCGGGGTCAACCACCGGGACTGCTACATCTGCCACTTTCTACTGCACACCGACAAGCCGGTCACGGCCGACGATTTCAGGCTGTCGGTCATTGACCTGCATCGCGCCCAGACGCGTCGGGTCATTACGCCGCGCTGGCGTAACAAGGACCTGGCGGCGCTGTACTTTTCGGCGCTGGACATCGGTCTGACGCATCGCGACAAACTGCGCTTTCTCAAAGGTTACTTTCAGAAGCCGTTGCGCGAAATACTGGTCAAGGAGGCGAAACTGCTCGGCTGGCTGGATAAAAAGGCCGACAAGCTTTATCAGCGCAAACTGCGATACGGGGATGCGCTCTGATGGCGGGCTGGAATCTGGAGCCTGCGTACGATTTTCTGACGCAAGATTTCGGAAGTCTGGATGCGGTGTTTGCGTTGCAGGGCGAGCGCCTGACCCGTGATCCTCTGTCCGAAGTGATTCGGGTGCAGCGTGATGGCGTGAATTACTACGTCAAGCGCTACGTAGGCGCGGGCAAAGGTCTGCGCCGGTATCTGGGCAGGCCCAGGGTCAAGTCCGAATGGCAGAACCTCAAACGTTTCGCCAAGTGGGGCATTCCCACGGCCGAAGTGGTGGCGTGGGGCCTTGAGCGTAACGGCGCAACCTACGACCGTGGTGCATTGATCACGCGTGAGCTGCCGAATACCGAAGATTTGTCTGCGCTGGCGTTGCGCAAGGATCCACTGCTGGACGACAGGACCTGGGTGGACGGCGTCAGTCGTCAGTTGGCGTCCTGTACGCGCATCATGCATGACCACCACTTCACCCATAACGACTTGAAGTGGCGCAACCTGCTGGTGGACGATCAAGCCAGACTGTTCTTCATCGATTGTCCCAATGGGGCATTCTGGTGGAGCTTCATGTTGCGCTACCGCATTACCAAGGACCTGGCGTGCCTGGATAAGGTCGCCAAGTACCATTTGTCTGCCACGCAGCGACTGCGCTTCTACCTGCAATACCGTCAGCGAGCGCGTTTGAACGCCTCCGACAAGAAGCGTATTCGTCATGTCGTCAGCTTTTTCGAGGGGCGCGAATGAGTGTTTTTATTGCCGCTGCCGATCAGCCCTTGCTGGAGCGCCACGGCCTGACCGATTTCGAGTCGCTGTGGACGCTGCAACTGGACGCGGTCGATGAGCCCAACACCGGGCGTGGCGGCTGGAGCAGCGTGTTCCGGCTGGATCTGGACGGTCAGGGGTTCTACCTCAAGCGCCAGAGCAATTACCTGACGCACACCTTGCATCATCCGTTTGGCGAGCCGTCGTTCTCGCGCGAGTTTCGTAATATCAGTCGTTACCAGAAGCTGGGAATCCCTGCGTTGCAGGCAGCGTTCTATGGTGAGCGCAAGGTCGATGGCGAGCGTCGCGCGATTCTGATGACCCGTGCGCTGGATGGCTGGACCGATCTGGACGAGTTACTGCAGGGCTGGGCCGAAATGGGCTCGCGCTCGCGCACTGCCATTCTGCAGGCTTGTGGTCGACTGGCGCGCACGCTGCATGGCGCAGGTCAGATTCATGGCTGTTTCTACCCCAAGCATATTTTCCTGCAGGCCGACCATGAGGGTTATCGGGCGCAACTGATCGACCTGGAAAAAACCCGTCCGGTGCTCTTTGGCAAGCGTGATCGGGTCAAGGATCTGGAGCCGTTGTTGCGTCGCGCCCGAGTGTGGACCGAAGCCGAGCAGCGCGAGCTGTTGGCGGCTTATCTGCAGTCGAGCCCTGACAGTGAGCAGGTCAGTGCCTGGGCTGTACGTCTGGGACAGCGAGGCCAGCACAAGCGTGACCTTCACCACCGTGACCAGAAAGAGACCCGCTGATGCGTTTGTCTGACCTCAAGAACGCCGGGCGCACGCCCGAGCTGCCCATGAGCCTGACCCTGGCCGACGCTGCTGGCAGCGCCGAGCTGACCCTGCTGACCCTGCTGCGCGTGCTGCCGGGTCAACGCTACGTAGGTGCCGGCGTCTGGCGCGGCCGTACGGTGCTCGCCAAATTGCTGGTCGGCAACAAGGCTGCCCGGCACTTTCAGCGTGAACTCCATGGCGTGCGGTTGTTGGCAGACCAGGGCGTGACCACGCCACGGTTGCTGGCCGACGGGTTGCAAGAGAATGAGGGTGGCTGGCTGCTGTTCGAGTTTCTTGAAAACGCGCCGAGCCTGGGTGATGCCTGGACGGCGGTGCAGGACCAGTCCCCATTGACCGATGAGCAGCAGACCGTGCTCGGTGAAGCGCTGTCGGCCATTGCCCTGTTGCACGCCAAAGGCCTGTGGCAGGAGGACCTGCACCTGGACAACCTGCTGCGTCACAACGGCCAGCTGTACATGATCGACGGCGCGGGTATTCGTGCTGAACAGGCCGGGCAACCGTTGTCACGGCAAAAGGTACTGGAGAACCTTGGCGTGTTCTTCGCTCAGTTGCCCCGGACGTTCGAGCCGTTCACCGAGGAACTGCTGGTGCATTACCTGTTGAGCAACGCCGAGCATGGCCTGCCGATGGAAGCGCTGCAAAAGCAGATCGACAAGCTGCGCACCTGGCGTTTGAAGGATTTTCTCGACAAGACCGGGCGCGATTGCAGCCTGTTCAGCGTCAAGGACAGCGCTTCGGGGTTTCAGGCGATTCGTCGCGAAGAGGAAGCGGCGATGGTGCCCGTGCTTGATCAGGCCGATGCGTTGCTGGATGAGGGGCATCTGTACAAGACCGGCGGAGCCGCCAGTGTCGGCCGTGTCGAGGTCAATGGCCGTGCGTTGGTCATCAAGCGTTACAACATCAAGAGTTTCAGTCACTGGCTCAAGCGCTTCTGGCGTCCCAGTCGCGCCTGGCACTCATGGCGCGAAGCCAACCGGCTGGCGTTTCTGGGCATCGCGACGCCCAAGCCGTTGGCCGTGCGGGAAACGCGCGTACTGGGGCTGCGTAACAAGGCGTACCTGGTGACCGAGTTTCTACCGGGACCGGACATCATTGAACGCTTTGCGCCTTATGTCGAAACCGGTGACGTGCCTGAGGCCGAGTTGCAGGCGCTCGATACGCTGTTTGCGCAGTTGATACGCGAGCGCATCAGTCACGGTGATTTCAAGGGGCATAACGTGTTCTGGCAGGAAGGGCGCTGGGCCCTGATTGATCTGGACGCCATGCAGCAGCATGCCTCCCGGGCCTCGTTCGAGGCAGCGTTTGCCCGCGACCGGGCGCGCTTTATGCGCAACTGGCCAGCTCAGAGTGCGCTGCACCAGAAGCTGGCGCAGCGCTTGCCGAAGGGCGAGCCGGCCTGAGCCGTCTCGTCCTGGCAGGGGTTCGCGTTATTCGACGCGACTGAGGTTCATGTCCCTGAGCGCGATGGTCAGGGCATTCATGTCTTCATAAGTCTTCAAGTGCAGCGGTTTCCAGCTTGGACGATCAACGGACAGCTTGCCGTTTGCATCGACGTGCACCGGGGTGCGATGGATCTGACCGTCTCGCGAGCGATGCACGATGACGTGCAGGCCATCGTCGGTCTGTTCGATCAGGAACATGCCCGGCTTGGCCAGACGCCTTCCGATGGACTGAGATCTGGGCACCGTCACATCAGGCCTTGGTACTTCAAGGTCCACGCGGTAGTCACCCTGAATGTGAATACGCAGCTTGCCCATATCCAGCGGCAGGGATTCACCCGGGTCGCGCACCACACCCCGCGACTGGCCCGGTACTCCATCGATCACCCGCAGGCCGATGCCGCCTTCCAGCTCGGCGATGCCGGGAACAGCGTTTTTGAACGTGTTGGAGTGGCTGTTGCCCACCAGCGCTATCCACTTGTGCGAGCCCATGACCTCCTGATGCTTGCGAATCGTGCGGGACGCAAAATAATTCATCATTTGCTGGCGAGTGGTGACCGTTTCGCCGGGCAGGCCTTTGAGGTGGTAGCTGGCCAGGCAGTCGATCGCCCGAATCTCCAGCCCGTGTTGCCGGGCCTTGATCACCAGTTGCTCGAAGTTGTAGACCCCGGCTGGATCTGTCCTGTGACCTATATCCAGCGCCTGCAGCTCATGCAGCAAGTGCTTGGTCATTTCTCCTGTTTCGAGGAAATGGTCCAGGTCGGCCTGATGCAAGTCGCTGAGCAGGTGCTCCAGGTACAGCGTCTTGACGTTCTGTTGCGCGAGCGCAGGCAGGTTGTCGATGATCAGCTTCTTGCTGGCAATTGAGGAGTGCGTTTCGCCCAGAACGATACCATCGGTGTGCTGATACAGCTTTTCAAGCAGCTCTTGAGGCGATGTTTTGGGCGCTAGATCAGGCAATAAAGGTCGGGCGGGCAGCACCATGGACTCAACGGCATGCGCGTCCTGCTGCAATTGCCCGCGCAGTCTGAAAAACGCTTCCCTCACCTCGCTGAGGTCTGGATCGAAATAAAAGAAGCGTTCATCCAGCCCGCGATGTTCGAAGCTGGCCAGCGTGTGCAGGGCGCTTCTTTGTTCGAGCGGCACCTCGTAGGTCGCGTCGCTCAACGACTGTTGAATGGCGGTCAACGGTCGAGGGCCGGTCGAGCCTTGTTGCTCACTGCGCACCCAGCCCGATTCTGCCTCCCAACGGAACACGTAATCGCCTGCCCAGCGTTCCCCGGATTCGAGGGTCTCCCGGTCGGCCATCCGGTTCATCAATATTTCATCCACCCGCGTGCTGGGCGGCGCTACAGGTTTTGGCGCTGCGATCAGCGGGTTGGAAAGTTCGATGGTGAAGTCCGTTGAAAGGCCGGCAGGGGACGGGGTCGTACCGGTCGTGAGCACGCGTGTCGCACGCCCCGTCGGAACGTCCTGAACATGCACGCTGATAGCACCTTGCAGCTCGGCAATGCCCGGAATGGTGTCGTGGGTGGTTGCCAGCTTCTCGTCGAGCAGCGCGATCCAGCGTTTTGACGGCTGGCTTGCCACGTCGGCGCTGATCACGTGATGGCCGAAAAAGTTGCTCGTTTTCTGCGCAGCGGTCAGATCGCCTGCGGCAGCGGCAACCGCATGGTCCTGCAGCGGGTAGCTGGTTGATGAGCTGAAGGGGCGAACCTCGATGCCGTGCCTGTGTGCGGCTTTGATCAGGTGGTAGTAATCGTATTCGGAGGTCTGATTGCGCAGTGCGCCCTTATTAAGATGCTTGAGGTGATTCTTGATTTCGTGAGAACCGGAGCGGCTTTTTCCGCCCAGTTGGCGATAGGTGGCCAGTTTTTCGAGGTGTTTGTCGGTGAACAGGTGTTCGAGGTAAAGGACTTCCACGTTTTGCTGTTTCAGCAACGGCATATTGAGAATAAGCAGACGCTTGCTGGCGACCGATTGAGTGGCCTCGCTCAACACCAGCCCATTGCTGTGTGTGAAGACGCTTTCAAATAGCGAGTCCACGCCTGCGTCAGGCGCAAGGGTCGGCAGTGGCGGGCGTGCAGGCACCACCACCTTCATGAAAAAGGCTTTGGCATCCTGATAGAGCTTGTCCTGAAGCCTTGAGAACACCTGACGCAACTCGTCGTAGTAGCTCTTGAAATACAGCTCCAGTCCCATCTCCGTCGGATCAGGGATGTTCTTGTCCAGAATGGCATACAGCCACGGCCTCATCTCGGGCGGCATTTCATAATCGCTCAAGCGAACCGAGGTGTTGACCGCAGTGGCCGCCTCGTCCGGCAACGGACGGTAGGTGCCTTCATCGCCAAGCCCGCCGCCTCGCAATTGATGCCGGCCGATCTTCTCCCATTGTCCTCGCTTGTTCAGGCGTACCGGCTGTTTGCCAAAGAATGCGAACGGGTTGGCCGGGTCGATGATCTGCCAGTAGCGCATTTGGGCGTCAAACTGCACCTGATAGGTCTTACCGGACAGGTTGATGTAATGCTTGCCCTGTACGCTGCAGATGCCGTTGGCATGGCCGTTTTTGATACGTGGCACGTTTTGCAGGGAAAGATCGACGGCCAGGTCGCGACCGGCGGTATTGGCGGTGTCCAGCGGCGAACTCAGGGGTTGCCAGTTACCATCGGGTGTGCGGCTGGCGAACTGCCCGGTGGCGCTGATCTTCTGTGACGACGGGCTGACCTGCTGGAACAAAGGGGCGTGGCCGTTGGCGTTTGTCT
Source organism: Pseudomonas triticifolii (assembly GCF_014358015.1). Classification (GTDB taxonomy): domain Bacteria; phylum Pseudomonadota; class Gammaproteobacteria; order Pseudomonadales; family Pseudomonadaceae; genus Aquipseudomonas; species Aquipseudomonas triticifolii. The sequence continues at coordinate 35,178 of NZ_JACONV010000028.1, forward strand.
TGCCGACCAGCACAGCCTTGTCCTGCAGATTGGCCGGAAACAGATCCTCATATCGTGGTGGCAGGTCGTGTGGGGCAATCGGCGGCAGCGCCGACGCTTCGGGAAGACGCTTTTCGAGCCGATGCACGATGCCGCCAAACCCTTTCAGGCCGGAAAGCAGATCGCCGGCCGCGCCCAGCCCGTTGAACAGGGACGAGAGGATATAGCCGCTGGCGGTGTTCTGGTCGCCCTCGGTCAGTGCCTGTACGGCGCGCACCGTGTCGTGCAGCGACAGCAGGCTGCCGACCGCAAAGCTTGCCGGCGGGAACGGCAGGGTCAACGCAGTCACGATGAGTTCAGCGCTGATCCAGATCATTCGGGACAGCATGTCGTGACGGCCGGTGGTGGTTTCTTCTGTGTCGCGCAGCTTTCGCTCGATAAGCGTGTTGAAGCAGGTGTCGGCGAAGTCCGCGATGTATTCCTTCGGGAGAAACGGTGCCTTGTTGGCACCGCCCTGCTGCATGTCGCGCAGGAAAAACGCCAGCGTCCGGCGCGACATAAGGCGGCAGCGGTCCTTGTAGTAGTCGATCATGCCCGCCTTGCTCAGAGAGGGGATGAAGTCGCTGAAAAGACGAAATTCGACGCCGTCCGGTGCCAGGGGCGTATAAAGCAGCGCGCTCTGGCGGATCTGGGTAGGCAGGACCGCCAGGCACCCTTGAACCGTTTCCACGTGGATCAATTGCTGATCGGGAATGACCAATTGGTCCACGCCCTTCAGGCCTGAGGCAATGAAGGGTTTGTCGATATGCAGTTGCAAGGGATAGAACGGGTATTGCTGGCGCGTTTGAGCGTCATTCAGGTGTGCACGGTCCAGGCTGCTCATCAACCAATCATACTGAGTGCCGTCGATATGCCCCTTCAGGACGCTGCGCAGTGCTGCGGCTTTCATGTGCAACTGGTTGATCGCCACGCTCGCCGTGCGACGGTATTCATAGCCTTCGTTGTCTGGATTGAGCAGCGTGCCCCTGACCAGCGCGATGTAGTCGTCGGCAAGCCATTTGCCGCGTATCGAGCCTGCCACTTTCTGGGGTGAAAGAGCGCTGAGGTCAACACCTTCCGGGCCTTTGAACGTCGCCACCCTGTCTGCGGTGGCGCGCGTCGGGTCAATGCTGTCGTCGTAGCCATTGAGCAACATGTCCGTGTAGGTGACGGTTTCACGCTCGCTTTTGATCACGATCAGGTCGGGGTCTACCGTCCCGTCAGGCAGGCCGAGCAGTGTGTTGATCTGTTGGCTGGCCCGTTCAAATACGTACTCTTCGAACGGCTTGACGTGTGTGTGGGGCTTTAGCTGGTAGTTGCGCAGCGCGCCGGCGGCGGCCTCTTCCAGCGCAATCAGTTGCTGGCGATTCGCAAGGCTTGCGCCTGCGTACCAGAAGGGCGTTTGGCGCGCCTGTTCCGAGATCGTTACGCTGGCATGGTCGAGTGCGAACAGCGAAAGCGCCGTCTGATAGTCGGACACGTCAATGAGGCGGAAAAAATCATCCTGCGGGTAGGGTTTGAGTTGCAGTGCCCGCAGTTGCTTTTCGAGCCGCGGTCGGGCGGAAACCTCAATCTGGCCGAGCAGATAATCCTGATTTTCCTGTGATTTCGTCCAGCCGACCAGCTTGGACATCAATTGTCTTTCGTTGTCGAAGGCATGGAAATGGTGTTGATCTGGCGCGTCCTGGGCGAACATGATCAGGCGCTCCAGCTGGCCGGAAGCACTCTGCTTGCGAAAAACCAGCAATTTGCTCATGAGCGCGTGCCCGTCCAGCATGATCTGTTGGACGCTCGGCGGGGCCTCTGCGCCGGCTTTCGCGGGCTGCACGACGGCTTCGACGATGGCGAGGTCCTCGGGGCGAATATGCCCCTGCATTTTGGCGGCACACGCCAGTGCCGTGATTTGCGTATGGGTCAGGGTGCGCATCAACTGCTGATTGTGAGCTTGGCGGTAGGCGGCTTTTTGGAAATCGCCAAATTTGACGCGCGCATCCACCTCCTCGACGACGCGGGCAATGTAGGCCGCATCCAGCGCGCTGTAGGCGGGGTCCAGCGAAACGTTGTCATAGTCGATCGTGGTTCGGGTCAGAAACTCGGAGCCCTCAGCCCGGTCGCCCGGGTGCAGGCCGTATAGGGCGAGTTCTACCCACGAGTGCGTCACACGGTAAGTTTCGCCCGTCACGGGCAAGGTGCGCTGGGTGCTGATGGTGATAAGGCCGGGATCCAGGGCGTAGCCCAGGTCGTCAGCCAGGTGCGCCTTGAGATGTGCCAAGGCGAACGCTTCTGGCGAGGCCGCCGTGCCCAGCGTACTGAGGACGGCGGCGCGTGCCTGTTCGCAGCGGTCCAGAAGCTCGGTGTAGATCGCCATCTCCTTAGGGCTGGCAAGCTTGATCCAGTCCGGCAGGCTGCGACGATAATCGGCCTCACGCAGCGCTATTTCACGCAGTTCAAGCATCGCCTGTGGGCCGAACAGACCGTGCTGGTCAATCGCGTGCTGAATGAGTGCCCGATGCTTCTGTCGATCGCCAGTACCTTGCAGGGCGCAGGCATGGCGAACATCGCTGCGCTGTTTGGTCAGCAGGCTGTCCAGCGCATGAGCCAGAGGCTCTGCGTCAATGGCTTTCAACTGCACGTCAATGCTCAAAAACGGGTCGGCATACAGGTCGGGGTCGGCGTCGATGGCTGCAAGCTGATCCTGATGGCGCTGTTCAAGGCTGCGCGTCAGTGCGGTCTTCAAGGCAGGCGAGTTGAGCCACAGCGCCAGCGCCTCCAGCATCTGAGCCTGGGTGGCGAACGCTGTCAGACCCAGACCCGGCAACACCAGCAAGGTCGGGCCTTGCGCCTGGGACAGCACCAGTGCACCGGCCAACTCAGCCTCAACGTCATCATCCAGCTGGACGTGCAGGGAAAAGGCGTCGGGTGTCGGTGATGTGTTCATCTGCGAGACCGTCGCGGGAAGACAGTTTGCGTAGATCGGCGCAAGTACGCCCTCGTGCATCTTGAGTGTCACCTCGTCGCGCAGGGCCTGGCGCAGGCCTGACAGACATTGATCGTAACGGGTCTCGCCGGGTGTCGTGGCCGGCCGCCAGTAATCGTCGAGCTGCGCAATCAGGCGGGTGACGTGAGTCTCGGACGCAGGCGCATCCAGCAGGGCGTCGTCGGGTACTGGCAGTTGCTTGAGCGTATCGCTTAGTCGGCTGCTCAACTCATCCAGTCGTTTCAGCGCGGCCGACGCTTGTGCAAAGGTGTCCAGGGGTTTGAGGGATACAGGTGTCAGTGTCTGCATTGTTTTTCGGCTCTGATGGGCGCGATGTGCGCCGCTGATTGAAGGCCGTGAGGCCGTGATTCGTAGCCGTCAATCAATCAGAATCCGGCGGGCCGGGAGCGTAGATAGTTATTGAATGTCACCAGGCGAGTGGATTTCTGCCGGGCGGTTCTGAAATGCGGCGGCGTCGCCTGTTTGCTGAAAGCCTTACAGCCCCCGAGCCAAATCCATGGTCATTACGCTATAATCCCGCGCTTTAGCTGCCCTCAGCCCGCTGTGCGGGGGCACACATTTTCTCGGGCGCAACGCGCCTGCATGCAGACTAAAGAGGCTAGACCCTTGTGGCATTGACGATCCTTGGCCTGTCCGGCGCCCTTAGCCATGATCCTTCCGCAGCGCTTTACATCGACGGCAAGCTGATCGCAGCGGCCGAAGAAGAGCGCTTCGTTCGCGACAAGCATGCAAAGAACCGCATGCCCTACGAGTCGGCGAAGTTCTGTCTGGAACAGGCAGGCATCAAGCCCTCCGACGTCGACGTGGTCGCGATCCCCTTTGCCCCGATCAGTCTGTTCGGCAAGGCGCGCTGGCACTACGCCAAGCGCTACTGGTACGCGCCGGATCGCGCCCTCGATGCGCTGTTGATGGGCAACCGTCGTTACAAGCGTTATCGCAACAAGATCGTCTGGTGCCTCGAGCAACTGGGCTTCGATCCGAAAAAGATCAAGATCGAGCCGGTCGAGCACCACCTGGCCCACGCCTCCAGCGCCTACCACTGCTCCGGTTTCACCGAGAAAACCGCGATCATGGGCATCGACGGCAAGGGTGAGTACGCCACAACCTTCTTCGGCTATGGCGAGAACGGCAAGATCCACAAGATCAAGGAGTTCTTCGATCCCGATTCGCTGGGCGGCCTGTACGGCGCGATCACCGAGTTCCTCGGTTTCGAGATGCTGGACGGCGAGTTCAAGGTCATGGGCATGGCGCCGTATGGCGATGCCAGCAAATACGACTTCTCGCGTCTGGCCACCTTCGAAAACGGTGAACTGGTCATCAACACCGAGCTGGCCAACGTCATCGGCCTGCGTCGCTATAAAGAGAACGGCAAGGGCTTCTACTTCTCGCCAAAACTCATCGAGTGGCTCGGCCCCAAGCGCGTCGGCGATGTGGCGGACGAGCCCTACATCCATTACGCGGCCAGCATGCAGGCGCTGTTCGAAAAGCTCGCGCTGCAGATGATGGACCACTACCTGGGCGACATTCTCAAGGAAACCGGCAAAATCGCGTTCGCCGGTGGCTGTGCGCTGAACGTCAAGCTGAACCAGCGCATCATCGCCCGTCCCGAGGTCAAGGAACTGTTCGTCCAGCCTGCGTCCGGTGATGCCGGTACGGCGGTGGGCGCGGCAGCTTATGTGTCCCACGCGCGTGGCGTGCCGGTCGAGAAGATGGAACACGTCTACCTCGGCCCTGCGTACAGCAACGAAGACGTCATCGCAGCGTGCGCCCGTCACCCGAGCAAGCCGGTGTGGCGCCAGATCGAAAACACCCCTGAGCGGATCGCCGAGATCATGGTCAAGGGCAACCCGGTGGCCTGGTTTCAGGGCCGCATGGAGTTTGGTCCACGTGCGCTGGGCGGTCGTTCGATCATCGGTTGCCCGAGCGTGGCCGGCGTGGCTGACCGCATCAACCACCAGATCAAGTTCCGCGAGCGCTGGAGGCCTTTCTGCCCGTCGATGCTCGACACCGTCGCGCCGCAGATGATCAAAATCGATCACCCTGCGCCTTTCATGACATTCACCTTCGAAGTGGCGGAAGAGTGGAAGACCCGCGTGCCGGAAGTCGTCCATGAAGACGGCACGTCCCGTGCCCAGGTGCTCAAGCGCGAATACAACCCGCGCTACTACGACATGATGAAGGCACTGGAAAACCTGACCGGCAACGGCGTGTCGCTGAACACCTCGCTCAACCGCCGTGGCGAACCGATGATCTGCTCGCCGACCGATGCCTTGAACATGTTCTTTGGCTCCGACCTCGAGTACTTGATCATGGAAGACATTCTGGTGGTCAAAGAGGGCGTTGAGGCTTATGACACGCTCGGCTGAACGTCACGTGTTGCAGTTCTGTCACGGCTATGACGGGCCGTTTCTGGACTGCGCGCGGCAGTACGCGAGCCTGTTCGCGGGCAAGGGCTATCGGGTGACCACGGTGTTCCTGACCGGCGCTGCCGACCCTGACGTTGTCGCTGACTGCGGTTCGGACGAAGTGCTGTTCATGGAGTACAGCTCCAAGGCCATTCGTGGCCTGAAGCTGGGCGCGATTCGCGATCTGCGCAAGATTGCGGCGTCGCGCCGTTTCAGCTTCTGCATTGCGCATCGCTTCAAGCCGGTGTACATCGCGCTGTTGGCGACCCGTTTGCCGGTGATCGGCGTACATCATGCGTTTGGCGATTATCAGCGCCGAAGCCGCAGGCTGTTTGCCAACCTGTTTCGCAAGCGTCTCAGCCTGCTGGGTGTTTCGGATTCGGTACGCGACGACATGCGCAAAAGCCTGCCTGGCTGGCCGGCTGAACGTATCGAGACGCTGTATAACCGCATCGATGTCGAGCAACTGCAAGGCAGCCAGTTTTCTGCCGAGGATGCTCGCACCGAGCTGGGCCTTGCGCCTTCTGCGTGGGTCGTCGGTAACGTTGGGCGTCTGCATCCTGATAAGGATCAGGCGACCCTGCTGCGCGGTTTTGCTCTGGCACTTCCGAGCCTTCCCGAGAACAGCCAGCTGGTTGTCCTTGGCAAGGGGCGACTTGAGGACAATCTCAAGGCGCTTGCACGTGAACTGGGCATCGGCGCGCACGTGCTGTTCATGGGTCAGGTCGCGGACGCGCGGCGCTACTTCAAGGCGTTCGACGTGTTTGCGTTGAGCTCGGATCACGAACCATTCGGCATGGTGCTGCTGGAGGCCATGGTCGCAGGTGTTCCCGTGGTGGCAACTTCCTGTGGCGGTGCCCGGGAAGTGGTCGAGGACGTGGGCCTGATGTTTCCGTTGGGTGACGAGCAGCGTCTGGCTCAAGGGCTGGTGCACATGGCCGGGCTGGATGCCGATCAGCGTCAGGATTGCGCCGAGCGGATGCTCGTGCGTCTGCGCGAGCGTTTTTCCGACCATGCGGTGCGCGAGGTGTTCTGGCGTTTGCCACAGGTCACCCGTCTGGTAGCGGAGTCCTGATGCTCAACCGATTCAAAGGCTGGCGTGAACGTGGCTGGACCGAAGTCGATGCCGCTGCCTACGCGCAGGCGTGGCACCGGTTCGGCGGTAGCGTTGCGACTCATCCACAGGTCATCGAGCGGCTGTCCGGTTTTTCCGGGATCGCCGTGCGTTATCTGGGCTGGGAGCAGAACGGCGAAATCAAGGCGGCCATTGCAACCTGGGGCCGCTCGCTGGCGTTGTCCAAGGACGAGCTCAAGCGTCACGGCAAGAAAGGCCTTTTCGACCTGGGCAACGCCGAGCTGATTCTGCCGATTGCCGACGGCATCGAGGTGCCGGTACGTCATCGTGGCCGTTATCTCTCGTCATTGAACGAGGGCCGTGTCAGTACGTTCAAGCCGCAGACCGAATCCCTGGCCATGGCGCGCACGCCTGAAGAGTTGTCCAAGAAATTTCGCTACAACCAGCGCCGCGAACGGCGCCTGCTGGAAGAGGCGGGCGGCACGGTTCGACCTGTCAGCGAGTTCGGCAGCGCTGAGCTGGCGCGCATGTATTGCGAGCTGTTCCAGCGCCGCTGGGGGTTTGAGGCGACCGGTGCTGCGCATAAGGCTGAAGTGATCGAGCTGCTGCGCGACCTGTTGATCGGCTCGGTAGTGTTTCTCAACGATGCGCCGATCGCCATTCAGCTGGTGTACCGCGTTGAAGCGCCCGAGTGGGTCAGCGTCGAATACGTCAACGGTGGCGTCGATCCCCAGACCCGTGATTTCAGTCCCGGCAGCGTGCTGAGCTTCGTCAACACGCAAAACGCCTGGGAAGAGGCGCGTTCGCTGGGTAAGTCACTGCGCTTCTCGTTCGGTCGGGCCGACCGTGAGTACAAGGATCGCTGGTGCAACCCTGTACCGGTGTTCCAGATTTGAGCCGCAAGCAGGCACTGCTCAAGCGTCACCGTCGCAACAAGCGTCTGGCGCTGATGGGTGGTGTGTTGCTGGTGATCGTCATTGGCGTGACGGTGGCGTGGTGGCTGATGCCCGTTCTGGCGATTGCGGCCTGGGTTGCCCACGAAGCCTGGTTTGCCGATCACCTGTTCTACTCACCTTCGGATGACTATCAGTACACCTTCGCTGCTGAAAACGAGGTGTCGGGTGTACGTCTTGACGGTGATCGTCTGACGCTCGCCGCGCCGCTCACACTGCAAGGCGGGGAAACGCTGGTGCTGGCGTTGACCATCAGGGCAGGTTGGCTGGGGCGTTTTCTCGACCCCTTCGTTGAACTGCGCGGCGCAGATATTCTAGACAGGCAAGCCTTCGAGCGCGGCGTCAATGGCATGCGCTATCTGAACCTGACCGGGCTCGGCGTACCCTTGGCTGCAGGCACGTTGAGCCTACGGGGGCGTTTTTGCCGTGTGGTCGGACAGCCGCGCCTGTGGGTCTTTCGCCAGCCCGATGCACGCCAGCAGCGCGTGATGGTGATTGCGCCACACGCCGACGACGCCGAGCTGGCGGCCTTTGGCCTGTACAGCCAGGCTTCGGATGCCTGGATCGTGACGTTGACCGCCGGTGAGATCGAAGCCGATCACTATCGGCAGATGGGCATGAGCGGCGTCGAGGCCGCACGCATGAAAGGCCGATTACGTGCCTGGGACAGTGTCGCCGTGGCGCGCTGGGGTGGCGTGCCGGAGTCACAATGCGTGCAACTGGGTTATTTTTGCCTGCAATTGCCCGCCATGCAGGCAGCGCCGGATACACCGGTCGGGTCACGCGAGGCGGACCTGCTCGATACGCGCCTGTTCCGCCAGTTCAACCCTGTGCCGTTGCCGGGCGATGACGGCCAGCCCACCTGGAATAACCTGTTGGCCGATCTGCGCGCGCTGATTCTCAAGGCCAGGCCGCAAGTCGTGGTCATGCCGCACCCGGCCATTGACCCGCACCCGGATCACATCTGCGCTCAGGCCGCCGTGCGCGAAGCGCTGGCCGGGCTCGAATGGCAGCCCGAGGTTGTACTCGGTTACGCCAACCATTTGCACGACAATGACCGCTGGCCCATGGGCGATGCCTACACCGGCATCAGCCTGCCACCGGTTTTCGATGCACAGTTGAAACTTGAGCCTTACAGCCTTGAACTGTCTGTTCAGACGCAGCGCGACAAGGCCATGGCGCTGGGCATGATGCATGACCTGCAGCCGCCCATGCCGTTCAAGCGGCGGATGCGTCGCTGTCTGCAGCGCCTGCTGGCAGGCCGCCGCTGGCCCGCCGAAGGTGAAAATGAATTCTTCCGTAAAGCGGTGCGGCGACATGAATTGTTCTGGCGTAGTCGTGATCTCTGATTCAGCAGGCGCAGCACTGCAAGGAAAACAATGAAAGTCCTATTTCTGGTTCAGAAAGAGCAGCGTGCGATTCTGGATCGTCTGTATGACGGTATCGCCGCGCATTGCGAGTGCGATATACGTTGGCTGGATTCGGAGCAGCAACGAAACCTGCGTGGCTATTTCCGGCGCGAGGTCGACGTGACTCGCTATGACCGCATCGTCTTCTTTCTGCGTTTCAAGCAGGAAGTGCGTCAGGTGGGGTTCATCCGCACGATCCCCAATCTGGTCATCCTCGAGCACGATGCCTACCAGAACTACATTCCCTGCAAGTACACCGGCAAGTTCAGCGCGCATTACCGCAAGCTGCCCTGGGCGCGGGTGATCTGCTCCGGCTACATGGTCAGCGAGCGCCTGCGTCAGGAAGGTTTTGACGCCGTGTTCGTGCCCAAAGGCTACGACCAGGCCCTGTTGCAAGGGCAGAATCGCGAGCGTGACATCGAACTGGCCTTCGTCGGCAGTACCAACAGCGTGGCCTACAGTGGCCGCAAGGCGTTGCTGGATGAGTTGGGTCGTCAGGAAAACCTGCTGGTGACGCGCACCAAGTCCGGCGAGGAATACTGCGACACGCTGAACCGTATTCGCTTTTTCGTGAGTGCCGATGTCGGCATGGGCGAGTACATGATCAAGAACTTCGAGGCCATGGCGTGCGGATGCGTGCTGCTGGCGTTCGATCAGGGCGCTGAGGAGAACCGCGCTCTGGGGTTCGTGGACATGCACAACATCGTCCTGTATCGGGACATTCCCGAGCTTCGCGAGAAGCTGGCACGGCTGCGCGAGGACGCTGCGCTGGCCGATGAAATATCCCGCAACGCACAAGCGCTCGTCGAGCAGCGCTTCACCTTCCATGCTCTGGGCAAAGCCATCGTCGAACAGATGCAGGCGCCGTTGAGGCCCATGCCTGCGGCAACCTGGGTCGATCGTCTGCGATCACGCTGGGCGTGGTAATGTCTTTCAAAATTACAATGATTGGGAACACATGATGGTATTCAGCGAAAGCAGCGACATCACGCTGGTCGTCACCAGTTGTGGTCGATTCGATTTGTTGAAGCGTACGCTGGACACATTCGACCGTTTCAACACTGCCCCTATTCGCCATGTGTTGATTACCGAAGATTCGGGCGACGCTCAGGTCGAGCGTTGCATTCCTGAGCACTGGCGCGCCCACACCCGTTTCATCATCAACAACCCGAAGCTGGGTCAGATGCGCTCGGTCGATGCCGCCTATGCGCTGATCGAGACCCGCTGGGTGTTCCACTGCGAAGACGACTGGGATTTCTATCGTCCGCACTTCATCGAAGAGTCGATGATTTTGCTGGAAAACGATCCGCAGGCGCTGCAGGTCTGGCTGCGCAGTTTCAATCACGACCTGCAGATCCATAGCCCGTATGTGTACCTGAACGAGCGCGAAGTGGTTCAGGGCATTGCGTTCTACAAGCTGGGTTCGCACAAGGCCGAGTGGCAGGGTTTTTCCTTCAATCCCGGGCTGCGTCGTCTGGCTGACTACCAGCAACATGCGCCTTACGCAAGCCACGGTGGGGAGAAGAAACTTTCACAATTGTTTGCGTCGGAAAACCGCTACGCTCTCATTCTGGAAAATGATGCCGTGCTGCATACCGGGTTCGGTGAGCACGTGGTGGTCCCGCAGGAGCGACTGGACAAGCAACGTCGCAAGCGCCGTGATCGCATCAAGCTGATCGGTGCCGTGATCCTCGGATTGGTAACGGGTTGGTTGATCAATAATGTCTATTGACGCAAATACCGCGGTAAATCCCAGGGTGCAGATGTATTTCAATACTGCGCTCATGGTCTTTGTACTGAGTTTCATCCTGATTCCGTCAGCCAAGTGGACCAACAACCTGTTCTACGCGTTCATGGCGCTGCCGGGCCTGGTGTTTCTGATCAAGGAACGCGGCGCAGGTATTTTCGCTCACCCGCTGGGCATCGCCTGGGTGGTGTTCATGGCGACTTTTCTGCTGCCAGCGTTTTATGCGAAGGAATTTCAGTTCTACAAGCACATTGCTTACGTCACGCTGTTTGTCTTTGTCATCGCCGGGCTTACGGATAATCGCCTCTTTCAGAAGGGCGTGCTGATACGCGGCCTGTTCTGGGTGATCTGCCTTTATATCCTGACGTCCAGCGCACACAGCTGGTTGACCGGGCAGTTCGAGCTCGGCAAGCGTGTGGAAATTCTGTGGGCGCGCATGGAGAACGTCATTTACGCCAGCGCCTGGATGGTCTGCAGCCTGGCGCTGGCGCTATCGGTCTGGCTGAAGGAAAAGCGTTGGGTGGAGGCGTTCTGCGGGGTTGCACTGACCCTGATCGTGGCGGCCCTGGTGGTTCAGACTCGCACGGCGCTGGTGGGCGCAGCCTTTCTGTTCATGGTTTGTGCGCTGTACTCGCTGTTTCGTTTTCCCAGGCGCACGCTCGCCACCATGCTGGTCCTGGCTGTCGTGGCAGCTGTGGCGTACTGGGTGGTCAAGGACGAGCAGTGGGTCAAGTTGCTGATGGTGCGTGGCGATTCCTACCGCATCGAACTGTTCGAAATCATGACCGGCGAATGGCGCAATTGCGGGTGGCTGCTGGGCTGTGGGGTCGACTTCATCACCACCAAGACCCTGACGGGCGGTGTGCCGATCCAGCACCCGCACAACATTTTCGTAGCGTTGGGCTTGTATGACGGCGCGATCGCCCTGGTGCTGTTCATCATCGTAATGGCCATGACCCTCTGGCAGGCGCTGCAATTGCGCGATCCGTGGGGGCTGTACCTGGCGTGTGCGCTGTTGATGCTCAACTTCGACGGCTCGCAATTGATCGGCAACCCGGACGAGCTTTGGGTGCTGGTGCTGCTGCCCGCGGCGATGGTGTTGGGAAGGGCGGTGCAACAGCGTCGGCTTACGCACTGACAGGACGCAACGGCAGGGCCGCAATGAAGGCGGCCCTGCATCGCTCAGTGGATGGCCTGGGCCAGCTCTTCGGGGGAACACACCGTCTGGGCACTCAGGTAGCCGTTGAGGAAAGCCGGGTTGTCATCGCCCAGCAGCCATTGTCTGTCTTCGAGGTAGCGCAGCATGTGCTTGAAGTTGCGCAGCCGCAGGTTCTTGCGCAAGGGACGGCGATAGGTCTTGAGGTCGGCGATATCGATAAGGCCGAGCGCACCGTCGGGTGTGAGTACCACATTGCCCAGGTGTGCAGAACGAAAATAGACGCCTTTTTCATGCAGGTTGGCGATGAAGCGTCCCAGTTGCAGACGAAGGCTATCGTCACTGCCAGCGTGACCCAGCAACTGACGCAGGGTCAGTCCCGCCAATGGGTCGTAATGCACAGCATCGCGGGCAATCTCGGCGATCCGGTAGACCGTACGGACTTGCGGGCAGGGAATGGCGCGTTTGGCCAGGGTCACACAGTTGTCTGCAAAGCGCCGCGCGTAGGGATACCAGGCGGCGGAACTGATCAGGCGCTTGCGCCGAAACAGTTTCAACATTGAACCGTCATTAAGGCGTAGTACTTTGTCGCCCGTGCCGTCGGCTTCAAGCACTTCGGCTCCTTGAACCAAGGCAAGGTAGTGGGCGTGGTCGAGCGCTTGCATCGATACTCCGGATTCTGCGCCCCAAGGGCTGGACGGGCCGTGTATGTTACCGCAGCAGGCTGCCCCGAAAACCGCTTGTGATACAATTCGCCCTCTTTTTAATACGACGGATTCTCATGACAACCTCCGAATCGTCCGCCACTTCCAGCGTGAAAATCTATTTTCGCCTGTTGTCCTATGTGCGTCCGTATGTGGGCATTTTTCTGCTCAGTATCCTAGGTTTCGTGATCTTTGCTTCGACTCAGCCGATGCTGGCAGGCATTTTGAAATACTTTGTCGATGGCCTGAGCAATCCCGAAGCGGTGCTGTTCCCCAATGTGCCTTATCTCCGGGATCTGCAACTGCTGCAGGCCGTGCCGATACTGATCGTATTGATCGCGGCCTGGCAGGGGTTGGGCTCGTTTCTGGGCAACTACTTTCTGGCCAAGGTGTCGCTGGGGCTGGTGCATGACCTGCGCGTCGAACTGTTCAACAAACTGCTGGTGCTGCCCAATCGCTACTTCGACACCACCAATTCGGGCCACCTGATCTCACGCATCACTTTCAACGTCACCATGGTGACCGGTGCCGCCACAGATGCCATCAAGGTCGTGATCCGTGAGGGTCTGACGGTGGTGTTTCTGTTCATCTACCTGCTGTGGATGAACTGGCAGCTCACGCTGGTCATGCTCGCCATCCTGCCGCTGATTGCGATCATGGTCGGCAGCGCGAGCAAGAAATTCCGCAAGCAGAGCAAGAAAATCCAGGTGGCGATGGGCGACGTGACGCACGTGGCCTCCGAAACCATTCAGGGTTATCGCGTGGTGCGCAGCTTCGGTGGTGAGGAATACGAGCAGGATCGTTTTGCGCGTGCCAGTACCAGCAACACCAAAAAGCAGTTGCGCATGACCAAGACCGGCGCGATCTATACGCCGATGTTGCAGTTGGTCATCTACACCGCCATGGCTGTGCTGATGTTTCTGGTGCTGTTCCTGCGTGGCGATGCGACGGCGGGCGACCTGGTGGCGTACATCACGGCAGCGGGCCTGCTGCCCAAACCAATCCGTCAGTTATCGGAAGTCAGTTCGACCATCCAGAAAGGTGTCGCCGGTGCCGAAAGCATTTTCGAACAGCTGGATGTAGAGCAGGAAGTCGACACCGGGACGATAGAGCGTGACCGTGTCTCGGGTCGTCTTGAGGTGAAGAACCTCAGCTTCTTCTATCCGCAGACCGAGCGTCAGGTTCTGAATGACATCAGTTTCTCCGCTGCGCCAGGGCAGATGATCGCCCTGGTAGGCCGTTCGGGCAGTGGCAAGTCGACCCTGGCCAACCTGATCCCACGCTTCTATACCCATGAAACCGGGCAGATCCTGCTTGATGACGTCGAGATCAACGACTATCGCCTGCGCAACCTGCGCAGGCACATCGCTCAGGTCAATCAGAACGTCACGCTGTTCAACGACACCATCGCCAACAACATCGCCTACGGTGATCTGGCCGGCGCGCCGCGTGCAGACATTGAGGCTGCCGCTGCCGATGCCTATGCCAAGGAGTTCATCGATCAGTTGCCTCAGGGCTTTGATACCCCGGTGGGTGAAAACGGTGTGCTGCTGTCTGGTGGTCAGCGTCAGCGACTGGCGATTGCCCGTGCGCTGCTCAAAAATGCACCGGTGCTGATTCTCGATGAAGCGACCTCGGCGCTGGATACCGAGTCGGAGCGCCACATTCAGGCCGCGCTGGATCAGGTCATGAAAGGCCGCACGACGCTGGTGATCGCACACCGTCTGTCGACCATCGAGAAAGCCGACCTGATTCTGGTGATGGACGCCGGCCAGATCGTCGAGCGCGGCACGCACACCGAGCTGCTGGCGAAAAACGGCTACTACGCTCGCCTCCACGCGATGGGCCTGGACGAGCCTGCACCTGTCGGCGCTATCTGATCAGGAGTGGTTGCGTCGTGTTTGCAGCATGGCGCAATCGCGGGTGGTCGTAGCGAAACACGTAGTTTTTTCCCGATTGGAATCGCCCTTTGAGCGCGCCAGGAATCCGGTTCTGAACAGCCTGTCTGTTCAAACCCCCTGTGCTAAGATTCCGCCCCTGTCCATTTTCTAGTACGGGTTGTTCGATGAAGTTATCCATGCCGCGCTTTGATCAGGCCCCTGTCCTGGTGGTGGGCGATGTCATGCTCGACAGATACTGGCATGGTGGTACATCGCGTATTTCCCCGGAAGCGCCAGTGCCTGTCGTCAAGGTCGATCAGATCGAAGATCGCCCCGGCGGTGCTGCCAACGTGGCATTGAACATCGCTGCATTGGGGGCGCCAGCCTCGCTGGTCGGTGTGACCGGTGAAGACGAAGCGGCAGACAGCCTGAGCAATAGCCTCAAGGCCGCCGGCGTGCTGGCCCGTTTCCAGCGCATCGCCAATCAGCCGACCATCGTCAAATTGCGCGTCATGAGCCGGCACCAGCAACTGCTGCGTATCGACTTCGAAGAACCTTTCGCCACCGACGCGCAGGCCTTGAGTGCAGAAGTCGAAGGCCTGCTGGACGGCATCAAGGTGTTGGTGCTGTCCGACTACGGCAAGGGTGCGCTCAAGAACCATCAGGTGCTGATTCAGGCCGCCCGGGCGCGTGGCATCCCGGTGCTGGCCGACCCCAAAGGCAAGGACTTCGCGATCTATCGTGGTGCCAGCCTGATCACCCCTAATCTGAGCGAATTCGAAGCCATCGTCGGCCATTGTGTCGATGAGGCTGAACTGGTCGCCAAGGGCGCACAGTTGATGAGCGAGCTGGACCTGGGCGCGTTGCTGGTGACCCGTGGCGAACACGGCATGACCTTGCTGCGCCCGGATCAACAGGCGCTGCACTTGCCTGCCCGTGCGCGTGAAGTGTTCGACGTCACTGGTGCTGGCGATACGGTCATTTCCACGCTGGCTGCGGCGATTGCGGCGGGCGAGGAACTGCCGCATGCGGTCGCCCTGGCCAATCTGGCAGCAGGCATTGTGGTCGGCAAGCTCGGGACCGCTGCGATCAGCGCACCTGAGCTGCGTCGCGCCATTCAGCGCGAAGAAGGTTCCGAGCGGGGTGTTCTGGGTCTTGAGCAACTGCTGCTGGCCGTCGATGACGCGCGGGCGCACAAGGAAAAGATCGTCTTTACCAACGGTTGCTTCGACATCCTGCATGCCGGCCACGTGACTTACCTGGAGCAGGCGCGCGCGCAGGGAGATCGTCTGATCGTTGCGGTCAACGACGACGCGTCTGTCAGTCGTCTCAAAGGCCCTGGCCGTCCGATCAACAGCGTGGATCGCCGCATGGCGGTTCTGGCCGGTCTGGGTGCGGTGGACTGGGTGATCAGTTTCCCCGAAGGCACGCCGGAAAACCTGCTGACCCACATCAAGCCGGATGTACTGGTCAAGGGCGGCGATTACGGAATCGATCAGGTGGTCGGTGCCGATATCGTTCAGGCCTACGGCGGCGAAGTGAAGGTGTTGGGGCTGGTCGAGAACAGCTCGACCACGGCCATCGTCGAAAAAATTCGCGGTCAGTGATGCTGTCCGGTGTGCCCGGAGCTTTCCGGGCGCACCGCTTACTTGCTCAGACTGCCGCGCGCCAGGCTCAACAGTTCTCTGGCCTTGCTGGTGAGGCGTTTGAGCCCGGTCTTCTTCGGTGGCGGTGTCATGCCTTGCTGGCGTAGCCAGTCCTTCCAGCGAATTCTTTCCTCGCGCACTACCCAGCCGTCCTGCGCGGCAAAACTCTCTGCCAGGTACAGGCCGCGTGTGCCAGCCGGGGTCAACTTGTCGCGTTTGAGGGTGTAAAGCTCAGGCAGCGGTGAGCCGTTTTCCAGCGGCATGAGGTACAGGTCAGGTTTGCTTCGGTTCAGACGCGCGACCAGTTGATCGTTTTCCAGCATCTCGTCGACGTGGAACAGGCTGATCGGACGGGCTTCTTTTGGGATTTCCAGGCGCATGTCATAGATCAACTGCAGCGATGCGGTTGGCAAGTGCACGTAGGCCCTCGGCCGTTCCAGCAGGGTCAGGTTGCCTGCCCGCACCGGTCTTGCTGCGCCGGAAAGCGGGCTCAGGGTGAAGGGCATGGCTTCACGGTAATGCAGTGCCGCCGCATAAGGCGCGGGCAGCCAGGTGTCCTTGAACATTCCGCTCAGCCAGCCTTGTGGCGTTTCGATCAGGCATTCTTCGGCCACTTCCTGGATGGCGGTGTGCAGCGGCAGCGTCAGCTCATGGGCCGGAACGTAGCCGGAAATCAGCTTGAGCACCACGTCGCCGCGGTCCTGACGACGTTGACGCACCAGCACCCAGTAATCTCGATTCTGCCAACTGATGGTCAGGCGAATGGACACACCCAGGTTGGCCAGTTCGGTGTCAAAGCGTTCGGTGTCGGGCACTTCGATTTTGCGCCGACGCTGCAGGGTCTGAGTGAAGTTCATCGGCATGCCGATGCTCTGATAGCTCAGGCTTTCAGGGGTGGCTTCGACGAACAGCGGCAGGGTCTTGAAGTTGCTGGGATTCTTCCGAATCAATGTTCGCGGCATATCGGCTCCTTCTTGCGTTGGGGTCGGCCGCCTAAATCAGGCTTGACGGCAAATCACGGCAGCAGCGGTGGCAACGTTGTGCGCCAGGTGCAGGGGGTTGATGGTCCCGACAATAGCACTGGCGACGCCCGGGTGTTCAAACAGTAACTGGAAACTGGCCTGCACTGGATCCGTCCCGGGTGTCAGGCACACATGTCCGCTGGCCAAGGCTTTCTTGACCAAAATGCCTTTACCGTGGGCAGCAGCGTAGTCCAGAACCGGTTTCTCGCCCTGTTCATTGAGATTATAGGTAACCATGGCGCAGTCCCCGTCACGCAGGGCCAACAGGCCGCCTTCTACGGTCTTGCCGGAAAAACCGAAGCCACGAATCTTGCCTTCACGTTTGAGCCCGGCAAGGGTTTCGTACACCGCCGTTTCGTCGAGAATCGCCAGATCGTTGCCGTCCGAGTGGACCAGCACCAGATCCAGAAAGTCGGTTTCAAGACGTTTCAGGCTGCGCTCCACCGACAACCGGGTGTGTTCGGCGCTGAAGTCGTGGCTCGACTGTCCGTTCACGAACTCTTCACCCACCTTGCTGACAATGACCCAGTCCTGACGCTGGCCGCGCAATAGCGGGCCAAGGCGCTCTTCGCTGGTGCCGTAGGCAGGCGCGGTGTCGATCAGGTTGATGCCCATGTCCCGGGCCATCTTGAGCAACATGGCAGCCTGCTGATCGTCAGGGATCTTGAATCCGCTCGGGTACTTCACCCCTTGATCGCGCCCCAGTTTGACGGTGCCCAGGCCCAGCGGCGAAACGTTCAGGCCGGTGCTGCCGAACGGGCGATGCAGGTCGTGCAGGGTTTTCAGGCTCATGGCAGCAGTTCATCCCACACAGGTAGGGCGATGGGCGGCTTCGGCACACCTGCCAGCGGTGGTTGCGGTGTCGGGTGGATGCCTTCTTTGGAGAGGACCGACAATACGCGGTCGGCGAAGTCCGGCGCCAGCGCCAGCTTGGTCGGCCAGCCCACCATCAGGCGCTTCTGGCTGTCCAGAAACGCGTTGTCGGGGCGAACCAGACCGGACTGTGCGGGCTCTGCGCGGTCAACACGCAAGGTCGCCCATTGCGCCTGGCTCAGATCAACCCACGGCAGCAGCGCTTCGAGCTCCTTGCGGGCCACGGCAATCTGCGCGTCGGGCTCACGCGCCACGCCGTCAGCTTCGGCCAGATCGCCACCCAGGTACCAGACCCACTGGCCGTCGGCTGCAGGGTGCGTGGTGACGGTGATGCGCGGCTTGGTGCCACCGCCCAGGCAGTGGGCATACAACGGCTTGAGGGTCGGGCCCTTGACCAGCACCATATGCAACGGACGACGCTGCATCTGCGGTTGTGAGATGCCGACAGCCTGCAACAGGTCTGCATTGCCGCCACCCGCGCTGAGCACGATGCGTTGCGCGTGAATGTCCTGGCCATCAATCCGCAGGCCGATCAACTCATCGCCTTCGTACAGCGGTTCGATCTGCTGGCCGGCGAGCAGGCTGTCACCGGCCAGCTCTGCCAGGCGATTGATCAGGCTCGGTACATCGACGACCAGTTCGGCCAGCCGGTAGACCTTGCCTTTGAATTTGGGATGTTGCAGCGCGGGCGGCAGTTGCTCGCCCTTGACCTGGTCCACACGCCCGCGCACTGCCTTGCTGGCGAAGAAACTGGTCAGGTTGCCCGCGATGGTGCCCGGTGACCAGAGGTAATGGGCATCCGACAACAGGCGCACGCCGGACAGGTCCAGCTCACCCTTGCCGTCGAGGGCTTCACGCCAGCGACGCGGCATGTCGGCAATGGCTTCAGAGGCACCCGACAGCGCTCCGTGCAGCGCGTACTTGGCACCGCCGTGAATGATCCCTTGAGACTTCAGACTCTGTCCGCCACCCAGGCTTGCGCGCTCTACCAGCACTGTCGAGAACCCTTGACGACGCAATCGGGCATTGAGCCAGAGGCCGGCGATGCCCGCCCCGACAATCAGGACGTCAGTGGAAATAACAGATGGCATGGGCACCTCAGTGAGTAAAGATTGCGGCCATTATAAGGGAACGGAATTTCAATGCCCGGCGGTTTTCGAGAACAACTGAATGACCACCACACCCGCCACGATCATTCCCATTCCCAGCAGGGCCGGCACGTCCAGTTTCTGACCATAGACGAAGAATGCCGCAATACTCACCATGACGATGCCCATGCCCGACCAGATGGCGTAGGTAATACCGACCGGAATGGTGCGCATCACCAGAATCAGCATCCAGAACGCAATCGCGTAACCGCCAATGACCAGCAGCAGTGGCAGCGGGGTGCTGAAGCCTTTCACCGCTTTCATCGAGGTGGTGGCAATGACTTCGGCACAGATCGCGACGCCCAGTAGGTAGTACGGATTCATGGCATTTTCCTTGTATGAGACTGCGCATTCTAGTGATCAGCGGCGACAGGCTGGATGATTCCCACGCCTCCCGTCATCGCGTTTGCGTCTTCAGGTGCTTGTGGCATTGCGCAGGCGGGCTGATAAACTCCGCGCCCATGAATAGAACCCTCTACACCTTCCTGTTCCATCTCGGTTTGCCGCTGGTTGCCCTGCGGCTGTGGTTGCGTGCGCGCAAGGCTCCGGCTTATCGGCAACGCATCGGCGAACGCTTCGCCATGGGCCTGGCGCCGATGCAGCGCGGCGGCCTCTGGGTGCATGCGGTATCGGTGGGCGAGAGCATCGCTGCCGCACCCATGATCCGCGCCTTGCTGGCGCAGTATCCCGAACTGCCGATCACTGTGACTTGCATGACGCCTACAGGTTCGGAGCGAATCAAGGCCATGTTCGCCAACGAGCCGCGCATTCAGCATTGTTACCTGCCCTATGACCTGCCTTGGGCAGCCGGGCGTTTCCTTGATCATGTGCAGCCGCGGCTGGGTATCATCATGGAAACCGAGTTGTGGCCCAACCACATTCATCAATGCAGCAAGCGTGGCATTCCTGTGGTGCTGGCCAATGCGCGGCTGTCGGAACGCTCGGCGCGAGGCTACGGGCGGTTTGAAAAACTGACCCGGCCGATGCTCGCCGAAATGGCCTGGTTCGCCGTGCAGACCGAGGCCGAAGCCCAGCGTTTTCGTGATCTGGGCGCGCGACCTGAATGCGTCACGGTGACGGGCTCGATCAAGTTCGACCTGAGCATTGACCCGCAGTTGCTGGCGCGAGCTGCTCTGCTGCGCGAGCAGTGGCAGGCCACGCAGCGCCCGGTGTGGATTGCGGCCAGTACCCATGCCGGTGAGGATGAAAGCGTGCTGGCCGCGCATCGCACGTTGTTATCGAGCCATCCCGACGCGTTGTTGATTCTGGTGCCGCGTCACCCCGAGCGTTTCGACAGCGTGCATGGGTTGTGTCAGCAGCAGGGCTTTACGACGATTCGCCGTTCAACCGCAGAGCTCGTCACGCCCGAAGTCTCGGTGCTGCTGGGCGATACCATGGGTGAGCTGCTGTTTCTGTATGCACTGGCAGACAACGCTTTTGTCGGCGGCAGCCTGGTGCCCAATGGCGGTCACAATCTGCTGGAACCTGCGGCGCTGGCCAAGCCGGTACTGAGCGGCCCGCATCTGTTCAACTTCCTCGAAATTGCCGCAATGCTGCGCAATGCCGGGGCGCTTGAAGAAGTCGCCGATTCCACCGCGCTGGCTGTCGCCGTACAGCGCCTGTTCGACCAGCCTCGTTTGGCGCAAACAATGGTTGAAGCCGGGTTGGGTGTGATGAAGGCCAATCAGGGCGCGTTGCAGCGCCTGCTGGATGGGGTCGGGCGGTTGGTCCAAAGGATGTGACGCGCAGCGTGACTGCTGCCTCTGTGCTCATCTTTCTACACACTCTTGCTGCAGCCAACGGACTGTGGGAGCGA
>NZ_JACONV010000029.1 GCF_014358015.1 Pseudomonas triticifolii
CGGCGATGCTTTTTCTGAAGAGACATATCGGTGGCTGGGCGGACGCCATCGCCGGCAAGCCGCCTCCCAAGGGTATGCATTCAGTCAGAAATTTTTGGCTTGACCTCGTTTTGCGTGTCTTCCAGGCTTGGGTGTGCATACAGCCCGTGATGCTCCTGCGCGCAGCGTAGGGAAGGATCAAATCACTTATCCGCCATACTCCGCCTTGTAGATCTTCAGCGCATCCAGCCGCTCGTTTTTCAGCGCGTCGCCCAGATCCTTGCCTTGTAAGCCCTTTTCAAGCAGCGGCTGTACTGACACCGATCGCGCCGCCTGCGCAGCGCCACGCAGATAGTCCGCCTGTGGATAATTGCGTTGCTCGAAGCCCTGACGGCCCCGCGCATCCATTTCGCACGCCGCGATGAATTCCTCGAAACGTTGTGGCCTGCGGTACACGTCGAAGCTTTGCAACAGCTCCAGCACGGTCGAGGGTTTCAGCTCCAGTGCCCGGTGTCCATGGGTGTGGTACTGGCCGACCAGCAGCGCCAGTTCCTGGCACTCCCTCGGCACGCGAAAGCGCTCGTTGACGATCTTGATCAGGCGCAGGCCGGTGTGTTCATGGGCAATGTGCCTGGGCCACTCCGATTCCGGCGTCAGCCCTTTGCCCAGGTCATGCAGCAGGCAGGCCCAGCGCACGCTCAACGGATGTTCATGAAGGGCGGCCTGTTCCAGCACGCTCAGTACATGCACCCCGGTATCGATTTCCGGGTGATGCGCTTCGGGTTGGGGAACGCCGAACAGGGCTTCGACCTCAGGCATCAGTTCCTTGAGCGCGCCGCACTCATGCAGCACCTTGATGAACACTTGCGGCTGCTTTTCCATGAGTGCGCGGGAAATTTCCTTCCAGCTGCGCTCGGGCGTCAACGCCCGGAGTTCGCCCGATTCACTGAGCTGACGCATCAGGTCCAGCGTCTCGGGAGCGATGCTGAATCCGTGGGGTGCATAACGCGCCGCGAAACGGGCGACACGCAGCACTCGGAGCGGATCTTCGGCAAATGCCGGGGAAACGTGGCGTAAAATGCGTGCTTCAAGATCCTGCTGGCCGTGGTAAGGATCGGTCAGGTTACCGTCCTTGTCTTCGGCCATTGCGTTGATCGTCAGATCGCGACGGATCAGGTCCTGTTCCAGCGTGACGTCAGGGCTTGCATGAAATACGAAGCCGCCATACCCCACGCCGCTTTTGCGCTCGGTACGCGCCAGGGCATATTCCTCGCCCGTCAGCGGATGAAGAAACACCGGGAAGTCGGTGCCGACCGGGCGGTAGCCCTTGATCAGCATTTCCTCGGTCGACGCACCGACCACCACCCAGTCAATGTCGGTGACTGGCTGACCCAGAAGGCGATCGCGCACGGCGCCGCCCACTTTATAAATCTGCATAAAAAACCTCCGTAAGCGCGACAGGATAAACCTTGTCGTGCCTGCGGAGGCTAAAACCGAACGATTACCCGCTCAAGAGTGCAGGCTTCTAGCGCCTAGAGGTGAACGACCGCCATATCAAGCCGGGGATACTCACTGTCGGCGTGCTCGCCTCTCGGTGGCACATGATGGGTTTTTACGATCTGATCACCCTGCAGGGTTTCCAGATGGATGTCGAAGCCCCACAGCCGATGCAGGTGCTTGAGTACCTCGTCTGTGGAGTCGCCCAGCGGCTTGCGGTTGTGCTGCTGGTGGCGCAGGGTCAGCGAGCGGTCTCCGCGACGATCAATGCTGTAGATCTGGATGTTGGGCTCACGGTTGCCCAGGTTGTACTGCGCGGCAAGGATTTCGCGAATGGTCCGGTAGCCGTTCTCGTCGTGGATGGCGGGTACCAGCAGGTCGTCCTTCTGGTCGTCATCCATGATGCTGAACAGCTTGAGGTCGCGAATCACCTTGGGTGACAGGTATTGAAGGATGAAGCTTTCATCCTTGAAACTGCTCATGGCGAACTTGATCGCCGTGAGCCAGTCCGTACCGGCAATTTCCGGGAACCACTGGCGATCTTCGTCGGTGGGGTGTTCGCAAATCCGCCGAATGTCCTGATACATGGCAAAACCCAGCGTGTACGGGTTGATGCCGCTGTAGTAAGGACTGTCGAAGCCGGGCTGGTAGATGACGCTGGTGTGCGACTGCAGAAACTCCATCATGAAGCCGTCAGTGACCAGGCCCTCGTCGTACAGGTCATTCATCAGCGTGTAATGCCAGAACGTCGCCCAGCCTTCGTTCATCACCTGAGTCTGGCGTTGCGGGTAGAAGTACTGCGCAATCTTGCGCACGATGCGCACCACTTCGCGCTGCCAGGGTTCGAGCAGCGGCGCGTGTTTCTCGATGAAGTACAGGATGTTTTCCTGGGGTTCAGCCGGGAAGCGCGCGTTGTCTTCCTTGCCACCTTCTTTCGCACTTTTCGGGATGGTGCGCCACAGGTCGTTGATCTGGCGCTGCAGGTGTTCTTCGCGGTCCTTCTGCCGGCGTCGCTCTTCCTCAGCGGAGATCGGGTAAGGGCGCTTGTAGCGATCCACGCCGTAGTTCATCAGGGCGTGGCAGGAGTCGAGCAGGTCTTCCACCGCATCGATGCCGTGGCGTTCCTCGCATTGCATGATGTACTGCTTGGCGAACACCAGGTAATCGATGATCGAGCTGGCATCGGTCCAGGTGCGGAACAGGTAGTTACCCTTGAAGAAGCTGTTGTGTCCATAGCAGGCGTGAGCGACGACCAGTGCCTGCATGCAGATGGTGTTTTCTTCCATCAGGTAAGCGATGCACGGGTCCGAGTTGATCACGATCTCGTAGGCCAGACCCATCTGGCCCCGCGAGTAGGATTTTTCGGTGCTGAGGAAGTGCTTGCCGTAGGACCAGTGGTGATAGCCCAGCGGCATGCCGACCGACGCATAGGCGTCCATCATCTGTTCGGCGGTGATCACTTCGATCTGGTTGGGGTACGTGTCCAGCGCGTAGCGATCAGCGATACGGCTGATTTCCCGATCGTAGGTCTGGATCAGTTCGAACGTCCACTCTGACCCCGTGGAAATGGGTTGGCGTTTCTGCTCTCTGGCGGTCATGACACTAACCTTCGCTGGAAGAGTTCGCGGAATACCGGATAGATATCACCGGCAGAGACAAGCTGCTGCTGGGCGAACGTGTCGGCATATTCCTCGCCGATGCGCTCATATTCGTACCAAAGTGCCTGATGTTCGCGCGGCGTGATTTCCACATAGGTGTAGTACTGCACGAACGGCATGATCTGTTTGGTGAGGATGTCACGGCAGATCGGCGAGTCATCGTTCCAGTTGTCTCCGTCGGAGGCCTGGGCCGCGTAGATGTTCCACTCGTTGCTCGGGTAGCGCTCGGCCATGATCTCCTGCATCAGTTTCAAGGCGCTGGAAACGATGGTGCCGCCGGTTTCCCGTGAATAGAAAAACTCTTCTTCGTCCACTTCGCGGGCACTGGTGTGGTGGCGAATGAACACGACTTCGATCTTGTCGTAGTTACGCTTGAGAAACAGATACAGCAGGATGAAAAAGCGCTTGGCGATGTCTTTGGTGGCCTGTGTCATGGAGCCGGAAACGTCCATCAGGCAGAACATTACAGCTTTGGAACTGGGGTTGGGCTGTTTGACCAGCAGGTTGTATTTGAGGTCGAAGGTGTCCAGATACGGCACGCGACGGATACGCGCCTTGAGACGTTCGATTTCCACCTCAAGTTCTTGAATGTCGCCGAAGTTGTCAGGTTCTTCGCGCTTCATGCGCTCAAGTTCGCTAGTGGCTTCCTTGAGTTTTGCGCGGCTGCTGCCGGACAGGGCGATGCGCCGTGCGTGTGCTGAGCGCAGGGTACGAATGATATTGATGCGTGAAGGGTTGCCTTCGTTGCTGATCCCGGCACGCACTGTTTTGAAGGTGTCCGTGCCGGTCAGGTTGCGTTTGACCAGATTGGGCAGCTCAAGGTCCTCGAACATGAACTCGAGAAACTCTTCCTGGGTGATCTGGAACACGAACTCATCCATGCCTTCGCCGGAATTGCCCGCCTTGCCAGGCCCTTTACCGCCGCCACCGCCTTGCGGCCGGGCGATGTGCTCGCCGGTGGTGAACTCCTTGTTGCCGGGGTGAACGACAGTCTGTTTGCCACCACGCCCGTGGTGCAGCACCGGTTCGTCGATGTCCCGGCCGGGAATACTGATCTGTTCGCCATGCTCCATGTCGGTGATGGAGCGGCGGCTGACCGCTTCCTCCACAGCCTTCTTGATATGGTCGCGATAACGCCGCAGAAACCGTTGCCGGTTTACCGTGCTCTTGTTCTTGCCGTTGAGACGTCGGTCAATCACATAGCTCATAGGCCCTCCGGGCAGCTTCAAGTTGCAAGCTTCAGGCGCTGAACCTGAAGCTTAAAAGCAAGCGCTGGCACAAAACAGCACCTCGGGCGAGCCTGATGCCGGCCCGAGGCTTACAGCCTGCCGCTTGCCGCTGCCATTACTGCGATTTGCGTACGCGCAGATACCATTCGGAGAGAAGACGTACCTGTTTATCGGTGTAGCCCCGTTCAACCATTCGAGTGACGAAGTCGTTGTGTTTCTGTTGGTCTTCCTTGCTGGCCTTGGCGTTGAAGCTGATGACCGGCAGAAGGTCCTCGGTGTTGGAGAACATTTTCTTCTCGATCACCACGCGCAGCTTCTCGTAGCTGAGCCAGGTCGGGTTCTTGCCATTGTTGTTGGCGCGGGCGCGCAGCACGAAATTGACGATCTCGTTGCGGAAATCTTTCGGGTTGCTGATGCCAGCCGGTTTCTCGATCTTTTCCAGTTCCTCGTTCAAGGCCACCCGGTTGAGAATCTCGCCGGTTTCGGGGTCGCGGTATTCCTGATCCTGAATCCAGAAGTCTGCGTAGAGCACGTAGCGGTCGAAGATGTTCTGACCGTACTCGCTGTAGGATTCCAGATAAGCCGTCTGGATTTCCTTGCCGATGAACTCGATGTAGCGCGGGGCCAGGTATTCCTTGATGAAGCGCAGGTAACGCTCGCGCGTCTCGGCCGGGAATTGCTCCTGTTCGATCTGCTGTTCCAGCACATAGAGCAGGTGTACCGGGTTGGCCGCGATTTCATGCGGATCGAAGTTGAACACCTTGGACAGGATCTTGAACGCGAAACGGGTCGACAGACCGTTCATGCCCTCGTCGACACCCGCGCTGTCGCGGTACTCCTGAATCGACTTGGCTTTCGGGTCGGTGTCCTTGAGGTTTTCGCCGTCGTATACGCGCATCTTGGAGTAGATGTTGGAGTTGTCCGGCTCCTTGAGGCGCGACAGGGTCGTGAACTGCGCAAGCATCTTCAGTGTGTCCGGTGCGCAATGCGCCTTGGACAGGGAGCTGTTGAACAGCAGTTTGTCGTAGATCTTGACTTCGTCGCTGACGCGCAGGCAGTAGGGCACCTTCACGATGTAGATACGGTCGATGAAGGCTTCGTTGTTCTTGTTGTTGCGGAAGCTGTGCCATTCCGATTCGTTGGAGTGCGCGAGCAGAATACCGGTGAACGGAATCGCGCCCAGCCCTTCGGTGCTGTTGTAGTTGCCTTCCTGAGTCGCTGTCAGCAGCGGGTGAAGAACCTTGATCGGGGCTTTGAACATCTCGACGAATTCCATCAGGCCCTGGTTGGCCCGGCAGAGTGCGCCCGAGTAACTGTAGGCATCGGCGTCGTTCTGCGGAAATTCTTCGAGCTTGCGAATGTCGACTTTACCGACCAGCGCCGAGATGTCCTGGTTGTTCTCGTCACCCGGCTCGGTTTTCGCCACGGCGATCTGGTTGAGCACCGACGGATAGAGTTTCACGACCTTGAACTGGCTAATGTCGCCCCCGAACTCAGCCAGACGTTTGGTCGCCCAGGGCGACATGATGGTGCTCAGGTAGCGACGCGGGATGCCAAAGTCTTCTTCGAGAATGGCACCGTCTTCATTGGCATTGAACAGGCCCAATGGCGACTCGAACACCGGCGAGCCCTTGATGGCGTAGAACGGGACCTTTTCAATCAGTTGTTTGAGTTTTTCAGCCAGAGACGATTTACCACCGCCAACCGGGCCGAGCAGATAGAGAATCTGCTTCTTTTCTTCCAGGCCTTGAGCGGCGTGGCGGAAGTAGGAAACGATCTGGTCGATGCATTCTTCCATCCCATGGAAGTCAGCAAACGCCGGATAACGCCGTATCACCTTGTTGGAGAAAATTCGCGATAACCGCGAGTTGGCGGAGGTATCCACCAGTTCAGGCTCGCCGATGGCCAGCAGCAGACGTTCGGCGGCTGAGGCATAGGCGCTGCGATCCTGTTTGCAGAGCTCAAGATACTCCTGCAGCGAGAGCTCTTCCTGGCGTGTCGTTTCAAAGCGTTGTTGGAAGTGGCTAAAAATACTCATGACGTCACCTCGCTCGATACGTTGAGCCGGCGGCGGATCGTCAGTCGATGCTGGCAGCAGCTGAGTATCCAGATGCCGTTTACCCCCCAGAACACCGTAAAAGTAGCTACCGATGACCCACGCGCCGGTGTACCGGCTCTCCCCTGATTTCGGATGGCCTGAGGCTAAGGATAGTTCGGATTCGGAAAGATAAAGAAGGGATGAGCGAGAAGACGGGCTGACCGTTCGTCAGTTGGGGCGCGAGCCCGCGTAGAACGCGGGATCGGCTGTCATAAAAATATTTTTCAGCGGCCTTGCACGGTTTGCGCCGGAAAAGTCGAGCGCCAGAGTTCAAACCCGCCGTCCACGCTATAGACATCCGAGAAGCCCTGACCCACCAGATACGCGGCAGCGTTCTGGCTGGAGTTGCCGTGATAGCAGATCACGACCAGGGGTTTGTCCAGATCAGCCTTGGCGATAAAGTCGGCGATGGAGTGGTTATCCAGGTGCAGCGATTCGGGAATGTGATTGCTCTCGAACGTCTGCGCGTCGCGAACATCGACTACGACCGCGCCTTGCTCGCGCAGCGCCTGAGCCTGCTCTGGGGGAATACGTTTGAACTCGCTCATGGTTTGGGCTCCTGTGCCTCTGGGGGCTGATGCGGTGCGACGTGGCTCGGTATTCGGGTGATGGCCGGTGTCGCGACATGGCCGGTAGCATCGCAATTGCATTGATGGCGTTCAAGGGTGTCGACGTTGAGCAGCGTCATGGCGCCGCCCCATACGCAGCCGCTGTCCAGGGCAAAGACACCAGGTTCGTCACAGCGGCCTTCGAGTGCCGCCCAGTGACCGAAGATGATTTTAACCGAGTGGGTCTTGCGTGTCTGATGGCTGAACCAGGGCGCGTAGCCAGGCTTGGCGGTCTCTATGCCTTCCTTGCCCTTGAGGTCCAGCTTGCCATCGCTGGTGCAGAACCGCATGCGGGTGAAGTAATTGGTGATCACCCTCAATCGAGGGACCCCATGCAGGGCGTTGTCCCATTTGACCGGCTCGTTGCCGTACATGCCATCCAGAAAGGGTTCGTACAGATTATCGTCCTGCAGGGCCTGTTCGACTTCGGCGGCGTGCTTGAGCGCTTTCTTCAGCGACCACTGCGGTGCGATACCGGCATGAACCATGGCCACGTTGCGCGTTTCGTCGTAGTGCATCAGTTTTTGCTGGCGTACCCAGCCCAGCAAATCGTCGCGATCCGGCGCTTCCAGAATTTCGCGCAAGGTGTCGCTCTTCTTGAGGCGCTCGATGTTGCGCGAGGCGGCGAGCAGGTGCAGGTCGTGGTTGCCCAGCACGCACACCAGCGACTGACGAATGCTGTACAGAAAACGCAATGTTGCCAGCGACTGGGGACCGCGGTTGACCAGATCACCCACCAGCCACAGGCGATCCTTTTCAGGGTCGAAACCCACATCGTCGAGCAGGCACTTCAGCGGGTCCAGGCAACCTTGCAGGTCGCCAACGGCGTACACCGCCATCAGTGAAGGGCACCGGGTACGGCAAGACGAAAGGGAGCGATGACGGCGTCGAAGCGTTTACCGTCTTCAGCGAGCATCTGATAGGAGCCCTGCATGTTGCCGACCTTGGTCGTCATGACCGTGCCGCTGCTGTACGTGTGGCTCTGCCCAACCTTGATCACCGGCTGCTGACCCACCACGCCCTCACCCCGGACTTCCTCGACGTGGCCGTCGCCATCGGTGATGACCCAGTGCCTGGACAGCAGCTTTGCAGGCAACTGTCCGTTGTTCTGGACGGTGATGGTGTAGGCGAACGCGAAGCGATTCTGCTCGGGTTGAGACTGTTCTGCGAGGAAACGCGTGACGACGCTGACGTCGACCTGATAACGGGAATCGGACATTCAGTAGGCCTTGAAATCCATAGCGAAAAAAACGGGAGCACTGAGTAGAAGCATCAGTCTAGGACAAGTGCGCGGAAAATGACGAATGGCCGTTCGCCGTTCACTTGTCTCGACAGGTTACGGTGCTACGGTCTGCTCGCTGAGCTTGTCGGCCAGGCGTACAAAAGCAGCCAGATCCAGTTGTTCCGGACGCAGGCTGCCGTCCACACCGGCGGCGGTGATTTCGTCGCTGCTCAACAGCAGCTTGAGCGTGTTGCGCAAGGTCTTGCGGCGCTGGTTGAAGGCTTCGCGTACGACGCGCTCCAGCAGGCGATGATCCTTGGCAGGGTGGGGTAGGGTCTCGTGCGGCACCAGGCGCACAATGGCCGAGTCCACTTTGGGCGGCGGATTGAACGCGCCTGGCCCGACGTTGAACAGGTGCTCCACGCGGCAATGGTACTGGACCATGATCGACAGGCGACCCCAGTCACCGCCGCCCGGTCCCGCTGCGAGGCGCTCGACCACTTCTTTCTGCAACATGAAGTGCATGTCGCGAATCAGGCTGGCGTTCTGCAGCAGATGGAAGATCAACGGTGTGGAGATGTTGTAGGGCAGGTTGCCGACAACGCGCAGGCTGTTGGGTTGCGCCCCCAGACTGTTGAAGTCGAACTTCAGCGCATCGCCCTGATGCAGGTTGAAGTTGGGTTTGCCGGCGAACTGGCTGTTGAGAATCGGGATCAGGTCCTTGTCCAGTTCCACGACATCCAGATGAGCGCCGCTGTTGAGCAGGCCTTCGGTCAGTGCGCCCTGGCCCGGCCCGATTTCCAGCAGGCGGTCTTCAGGCTTTGCCCGAATGGCACGCAGGATCTTGTCGATAACGCCTGCGTCGTGCAGGAAGTTCTGCCCGAAACGCTTGCGCGCCCGGTGTTGGTATTGCTCGGTCATGAAGGGGTCTCGGCCATCTGGTAGGCGGTTTGCAGCGCTACGTGCAGGCTGCCGGTGTCGATCTTGCCACTGCCCGCCAGGTCCAGCGCGGTGCCGTGGTCGACAGAGGTGCGAATGATCGGCAGGCCCAGCGTCACATTGACCGCTGCGCCGAAACCTTTGTATTTCAGCACCGGCAGGCCCTGATCGTGGTACATCGCCAGCACCGCATCGCAGTGCTCCAGATATTTGGGGGTAAACAGAGTGTCGGCAGGCAGCGGGCCGCGTAAGTCCAGCCCATCGCTGCGCAGACGCTCCAGAGTCGGTTCGATGATGTCTATTTCCTCGCGCCCCAGATGCCCGCTTTCACCGGCATGAGGGTTGAGGCCGCACACCAGGATGCGCGGGTGGGCAATGCCGAACTTGTTCACCAGATCGGCGTGCAGGATGCGCGTAACACGCTCCAGGCGCTCTGGCGTGATGGCGTCCGCCACATCGCGCAGCGGCAAATGCGTGGTCACCAGAGCAACCCGCAGGTCACCGGTGGCCAGCATCATCACAACCTGTTCGGTGTGGGTCAGTTCGGCAAGGAATTCGGTGTGCCCTGAGAAGGCGAATCCGCCTTCGTTGATCACGCCTTTATGGACCGGCGCGGTGATCATCCCGCTGAACAGGCCGTCAAGGCAGCCTTGCCCGGCGCGTGTCAGGGTTTGCAGCACGAACCCGGCGTTGGCCTTGTTCAGTTCGCCTGTGACCACCTGCTGCGCCAACGGCGTGTCCCAGACATACAGACTGCCAGCCGGCGCTGGCGCGTCCGGGAAGGCATCGGGGGCAACGTCGATCAGGTTGACGACCACACCCAGTTGCGCGGCCCGCTCAAGGAGCAGGTCACGGCTGGTTATGGCAATCAGGGGGTGTGGCTGAGGCTGCGTGGCGAGCAGCAGGCAAAGGTCAGGACCTATGCCGGCCGGCTCGCCGGGTGTCAGTGCGAAGCGCTTTGGCGTCACTGTGCAGCCTGGGCTGCGCCAGGGAGCTTGATTTCAACGTAGGCTTCGTCACGGATCTGACGCAGCCAGGTTTGCAGCTCTTCGTCGTACTTGCGGTTACGCAGCACGCTAAGGGCTTGCTGATCACGGGCCTGGCTGGTGGCGTCCGTGGCACGACGGCCAAGTACTTCCAGAACGTGCCAGCCGTAAGCGGTCTTGAACGGCTTGGACAAAACACCCTGAGGCGTTTCATTCATGACTTCACGGAACTCCGGTACCAGCGAGTTGGGGTCGACCCAGTTCAGGTCGCCACCATTAAGCGCCGAGCCCGGATCTTCCGAGAAGCTCTTGGCCAGTTCGCCGAAATCTTCGCCGTTTTCAATGCGCTCGTAGATCTTGGTCGCCAGACGACGGGTTTCATCTTCGCTGCGGATTTCGCTCGGCTTGATCAGGATATGGCGCACATGAACTTCATCACGCATCTGGGCCTGACCTTGTCCGCCGCGTTTTTCCAGCAGCTTGAGAATAATGAAGCCACCTGGCGTACGCGCCGGAGGCGTCACGTCACCGATCGGCATGGAGCTGAGCATGTCGCCGAAAGGTGGAGGCAGTTGAGCGGCTTTGCGCCAGCCCATGTCACCGCCTTCCAGTGCGCTTTCGCTCGACGATTTGGCAATCGCCATCTGCGCGAAGTCTGCACCTTTCTTCAACTGGTCGTAGACATCCTTGGCCTTGCGCGCGGCGGCCTGAATGGCGTCGGACGATGCGCTGTCGGGCGTTGCGATCAGGATGTTGGCCAGGTGAAACTCTTCGGACAACTGAGCCTTGCCCAGATCAGAGGCCAGGAAGTTCTTCACTTCCTGCTCGGACACCTGGATACGCTCGGCCACGCGGCGCTGGCGTACACGGCTGATGATCATTTCCCGACGAACCTGCTCGCGTGCATCGTTGTACGAGAGGCCATCGTGGGCGAGGGCAGCGCGGAACTGCTCCACGCTCATGTTGTTACGCTGGGCAATGGTGCCGATGGCCTGGTTCAGCTCTTCGTCAGTGACGCGGATGCCGGAACGCTCGCCCATCTGCAACTGCAGGTTTTCCAGAATCAGACGATCCAGAACCTGCTGCTGCAGCGCTTCGGCGGGCGGTACGCCCGACCCGCGCTTGGCGATGGTTTGCTGAACTTCGCGAACACGCTGGTCCATCTGGCTTTTCATGATCACGTCGTTATCGACGATGGCCACGACACTGTCCAGAGGCTGAACCGCTGCATGCACGGCGCCGCTCAGGAGTAACGCGCCCAGCATCAGCGGGCGCAGACAATCAGAAAGCTTGGTCTTCACGTTCACGATAACCTTGGATGCCTTTGTCGAGGAAGCTCTCTACTTTGGCGCCGGTCACGCCGCCGAGTCCCTTCAACACGATTTGTAGGAATATACCGCGGTCGCCTTTTTCGTTCTGAGGCGCTTCCTGGCTGAATTCGTCGTAATCAACCCAGTAACGGTTGATCAGGCGCAGTTTCCAGCAGCAGTTGTCGTATTCGAAACCACCAAAGGCCTCGATGGTACGGTCGCGGTTGTAGTCGTATTGCCAGCGGCTGATCAGGCTCCACTGCGGCACGATTGGCCAGATGACCGAGAAGTCGTGCTGCTGGATCTTGTAGTAGTCCTTCACGTAGTTCGCATCGCCCGGGGTGCCGTAGTCACCACCGCCGACGGTCCAGCGGCCAGTGGTCTGGTCGAACCGGATCTGGTCGTTGCGATAGCGATAGCCGACGTTGACGACCTTGTTCGGGTTGTCTTCAGGCTGGTAATGGAACATCGCGCTGCCCGAACGGGTGCTCTTGCTGTCCGGATCCCAGTTGAAATCGGAGTTGAAGCGCCAGTCGCGGTTGAAGCGGTATTCGTATTCCAGTGCGTAAGGCGACACGTTGGCCTTGGCGTCGTCGCGGTCTGCGAATACCACGCCAGGCAATTGCACCTTGCGGTCTTCGAAGTACAGTGCCTGACCAATGCTGAAGCGCTGACGCTCGAAACCGTTCTCTTCGATCCAGCGGTTGGTCACGCCCAGCGACAGTTTGTTTTCGTCGCCGATGCGGTCGGAGCCGGTGAAGCGGTTGTCACGGAACAGCGAGGCGTAGTTGAAGGTGCTTTCGCTGGAGTCGAATACCGGAATGTCGGTCTGGTCTTTCTCGGGAACATAGAGATAGAACAGGCGCGGTTCCAGCGTCTGGCGATAGTCCTTGCCGAACCACTGCGTATTACGGTCGAAGTACAGGCCGCTGTCGACGCTGAAGATCGGCACGGAGCGGCTCTGGCTGCTGCTGTACTCTTCGTCAGCCAGCAGTGTGCTCTTGCCCTGGCTGTCCAGATCCAGATCGTACTGGGTGTAGACATACTTGAGCTTTGGCGTCAGGAAGCCGTAGGTCCAGTTCATCGGCAGGCTCACCGACGGTGCCAGGTTCAGGCGGTCGCCGTTGGAGCGAGCCAGACCTGCAACGTTTCTGTCCAGGCGAGGTGTCGAGTTGCCGTTTTCGTCGATGAAGTTGCCGTTACGCAGGTCGCGTTCGAAGCGGACCGCTTCTGTCTGGTAGTCGAACTTCAGGCCGCCCGGGTTGTAAGGCAGGGTGCCGTTGAAGGTGATCTGTGGCAGACGGTTGTAAGGCGTGATGTTCGCAACGGTGGCCAGCTTGTACGCCTGAGCGTTGAAGACTGCCGAATAGTTGTCGCCGCGATAAGTCAGGGAGCCCTGCTGGTTGATGTAGTCGGTTCTGCTGACGCCGATCTGATCGGTTTCCAGGTCCTGGAAGTAATACGGATCGCTGATGTCGGTGTAGTCGACCTTGGTCAGCCAGCGGGTGTCGAGACCGCCCACGTGCTGCCAGTTGATCATCCAGCGTGTCTTGTCGTAGTCGGACTGCTGCTTGCGTTCGTCGTTCTCGTCGTTCAGGTACGCGCCGCCGAACTGGCCTTCGCTGCCTTTGGTGAGGTAACGGAACTCGCCTTCCATCAACAGGCCGCGATCGGCCATGTAGCGTGGATACAACGTGGCGTCGTAGTTTGGCGCCAGGTTGAAGTAGTACGGAGTCACCAGCGTGAAGCCGTTATCGCCACCTGCCGAGATGGTCGGCGGCAGGAAACCTGACTGGCGACGATCATCGATCGGGAAGTAGATGTACGGGGTGTAGAGGACCGGTACGTCCTTGACCCGCAGCGTCACGTTGGTTGCGGTGCCGAAACCGGTCGCCGGGTTCAGCGTGATGTTGTTGCCTTTCAGCGTCCAGGCGTTGCTGCCCGGTTCGCAGGAGGTGTAAGTACCGTCCTTGAGACGAATGATCGCGTTCTCTGCACGCTTGGCGTACAGGGCGTTACCGCGAATGTTCGACTTGTGCAGAACGTACTCGGCGTTGTCGACACGGGCTTCGCCGGTATCGAGCTGCAGCTCGGCCTTGTCGCCGACGATCAGTGCGCCGTTGTCGCGCAGACGGACATCGCCGTTCAGCTCGCCACGGTTTTCGGCTTGATGCAGGGCGGCCTCCTGGGCCTGTACCTGCATGCTGCCCTGACGCAGCACGACGTCACCCGCAAGGGTCGCAACCTGTGCTTCCTGCTCGTAACGCGAGGCTTTGGCGCCGACGAACATCGGTGCCTCACTCATAGGCGTCTTGTCGTCCATGCCCGGGCGAATCGGCTCTACGTAGGCACCCGAGCAATACGGACCGGTTTCGGCCAGTTGCGCTGCGGTGAGCTTTTCGCGAGGAACCCAATCGAGGTGGCTGTAGTCAGCACTACGCGACTTCAGGCCTTTACCCTTGGCTTCGGTCACCAGTTGCGTGGTGGCTGCCGGTTGACCGTCGACGGTACTGTCCGACGTCACGGTGCCGTTGGAGCTGACCGACGTTGTGCTGTGCACGGGACGTGGAGGCAGCTCTACGGCAGCGGTAGAGGATTTCGGCGCACAGTTCCAGGCACCCGAAGCAGAGACTGAGCAGTCATACTGTTCCGCGGCGACCACGAACTGAGTGGCCAGAGGTTGCATCGCCAGCAGACTGCCGGTTACGAGCAACGGAAATTTTTTACGAAACGCGGGGGATTTCAATGCCATCTTATTAGTCCGGGCTTCCTGCGCGCCATCTGCCCGCGGGGGGGCCGCACGCCTCTCGATGGGCTGAAAAAGATCCCGGATAATAAAGCATGACCCGCTTGACGGCTAGCGCCGTCGGAGACCCTTGTAATGCCAGATCAAGATATACGCCTGCAATCCCTGAAAGTTTGGCTCGACGAGCAGTTGCCAGCGCTGTTTGCTGCGCACAATTGGGGCGCCGTACCCCCGGCTACGTTGACTGCGGCCAGTAGTGATGCCAGTTTTCGTCGATATTTTCGCTGGGAAGGCGAGGGTCGAACTTTTATTGTCATGGACGCACCGCCGCCCCAGGAAAACTG
The DNA here is from genome assembly GCF_014358015.1 of Pseudomonas triticifolii. Taxonomy (GTDB): domain Bacteria; phylum Pseudomonadota; class Gammaproteobacteria; order Pseudomonadales; family Pseudomonadaceae; genus Aquipseudomonas; species Aquipseudomonas triticifolii. Next base: position 14,617 of record NZ_JACONV010000029.1, read on the forward strand.
CAAACCGTTCGTTGATATCGCTCATTTGCTGGAAAAGTCGGGCATCAATGTTCCGAAAATTTACGCCGAAGACCTCGCGCAAGGCTTTTTATTGCTCAACGATCTGGGTCGTCAGACTTATCTGGACGTGATCGATGCCGATAACGCCGATGCATTGTTCGCCGATGCCATCGACGCACTATTGGCGTATCAACAGTTGCCGATGGATGCACCGTTGCCCAGCTACGACGTGGCATTGTTGCGCCGCGAGCTTGAGTTGTTTCCCGAGTGGTACGTGAAACGTCATCTGGGCGTCGACATGGACGAGGCGCAGTTGGCTGACTGGCGTCAGGCCAGCGAGCTGTTGATCGAAAGCGCGCTGATACAGCCCAAAGTGCTGGTGCATCGGGACTATATGCCCCGTAACCTGATGATCAGCGAGCCCAACCCCGGTGTGCTGGATTTTCAGGATGCTGTTTACGGGCCCGTGACCTACGACATTACCTGCCTGTTCAAGGACGCCTTCCTGAGCTGGCCGCAGGAACGTGTCACGGGGTGGTTGAAAGGCTACTGGGAACAGGCACGCGCGCTGGGCATACCGGTTCATGACGACTTTGCCGCGTTCGAGCGAGCCAGCGACCTGATGGGTGTGCAGCGTCACTTGAAGGTCATCGGGATCTTCGCGCGCATTTGTCATCGCGACGGCAAACCTCGTTACCTGGGCGACGTGCCGCGCTTTTTCGCCTATATAGAAGCCGTTCTTTCGCGACGCCCGGAGCTGGCGCAACTGGGTCAGTTGCTGACCAGCCTGCAGCAGCCGGTCGAGACGGCCGTTTGAGTCATTTTTGAAAAGGTATCGATTGTGTTGAAGAGGACTGCATGAAAGCGATGATTCTCGCCGCCGGGAAAGGCGAGCGCATGCGCCCGCTGACCCTGCACACGCCAAAACCTCTGGTGCGTGCGGGCGGTGTTCCCCTGATCGAGTATCACCTCAATGCCTTGCGTGAGGCCGGGTTTCACGACCTGGTCATCAACCACGCGTGGCTGGGCCAGCAGATCGAGGACTATCTGGGTGACGGGCAGCGTCTGGGCCTTGATATCCGTTACTCGCCTGAAGGCGAGCCGCTGGAGACCGGTGGCGGCATCTTTCGCGCCTTGCCGTTGTTGGGTGATGAGCCGTTTGTGGTGGTCAATGGCGACATATGGACCGATTACGACTTTGCCGCATTACGCACACCGCTGGCAGGGCTTGCGCATCTGGTGCTGATCGACAACCCGGCGCATCACCCGAGCGGCGACTTCTCGCTGGTCGATGGTCAGGTGCGCGATGACGACTCGGTCGGAGCGCGCCTCACGTATAGCGGTATCGCCATCCTGCACCCGCGTCTGTTTGCGGGATGCGAGGCGGGCGCGTTCAAGCTGGCGCCGCTGTTGCGCGATGCAATGCGTGAAGGAAAAGTGACCGGAGAGCATTTCAAAGGACGTTGGGTGGATGTCGGCACCCACGAACGTCTGGCTGAAGTGGAACAGCTGTTGTCGGGACGCGCTGAATGATCTGGCCGGGCACGCTGGCAGGTGCCGGGATCGGCTATGCCATCGCCGACATTCCCGGCGCGCTGCTGGGCGCATTGCTGGGGCAGGCGTTGGATCGGCGGCTGAAGCTGTACAGCTGGGCGCATTTGCGCGAGCGTCTGGGTGGTCGTGCGGCCATTCACGACGATGAGTTGCTGTTCGTGTTACTGGGGCGTCTGGCCAAATGTGACGGGCGCGTCGTCGCCAGCCACATCCATCAGGCGCGTGCGGAAATGCAGCGCCTGGGCCTGAGCAAGGCCGATCAACTGCGCGCAATCAATGCGTTCAAACGCGGCAAGGATGGCACTGACGGGCTGCGCAGTTACCTGCGTCGCCTGCGTGGCCAACCGGACAGCACTGAGGGATTGTTGCGCGCCTGCTGGCGGATGGCGTGGGCCGACGGCAAGGCGTCACGGGCCGAGCGCGAGCTGATAGGTGTCTGGGGGATGTGGTTGGGCTGGACCGAGCCGCAGATCGAAGCGCTGTCTGCCGAACATGACCCGATGAAACGCCCGTCGATCAGCAGCACTGATGTCTACAAGGGTGCGATGCTGTTGCTGGGCGTGCAGGCCGACACCGACCCTGTGAGTATTAAACGCGCCTACCGGCGATTGCTCAGCAGGCATCACCCGGACAAGATCGCAGGTTCGGGCGCCAGCTCGCTGCAGGTCCGGGTGGCCACCGAAAAAACCAGCGAGTTGCACAATGCTTATCGGGTGGTCAAGGCGCGTCGTGGGTTCCAGTGAGTGGGCATTGATCTGAGGGACCCCTTCGCGGACAAGTCCGCTCCTACGTGTTCATCAATCTGTAGGAGTGGACTTGCCCACGAAAGCTGTCTTGAGGACGCGCATTTCTGTTGAGGCGTGCCAACCGCTATTTAGCCTCGACCCAGCCGCGAACCCGGCGGAAGATTTGTTCCTGTTCGGCTTCCTGATTGCCCGCAATATTGAGCAGCCCGATTTGCGTGAAGCCCGGCCCTTTGGCGCGTTTGCTGGCTTGCAGGCGGTCCGTTGCGGCCTGTTGGTCCGGGGTTTTGTAAATGAAATCTCCGGTCTTGACCTTCAGCTCAGGCACCATGTCGCGCAGTGAGGGCGCAAGGTTGAGCGGTTCGCGTGCGGCAACCATCACCAGTTTCTGTACCAGAGGCGATGGCCGCTCGCTCATGTAGCGCGCCGCCCAATAAGCGCCGCTGCTGTGGCCGAGTAACACGATGCTGTGTGACTTGTTCTGTTGTGCAAAAGCAATTGCGCTATCAATGCGGGCAAACACCCGTTCGGCCTGCGCCTTGTTGCGTTCTTCATCGGCCGCTGCCTTGGCCGTGTCGGCGCTGGCCTGGGCTTCTGCCTCTGCGGTCGCATCTTTCGCAGGCGCGTCCTTTGGCACTGCCTTGGCTTTTTCTGCACCGGCGTCGCCAGTCGCGGCGTCAGGTTCACGCGGCATCAACGCAGTGTCCTGGGCGTCGGGCAGGGTGACGCTCAGGCTGGCCCAACCCACATCGGGAAACTTGCGGCGCAGCGGCCCGACCACGTCAGGCCAGTCCGGAGACTCGCCGGCGCCGGGCAGGATAATGATCGTGCCTTGCGGCTCTGGTGTATTGGCCGGCTTCCACAGCGCCAGAAAGCTTTCGTCTCCCGCCTGCAACTGTTGTTGGTCTTGCTTGGGCAACTGACGCTCAAGCGCCAGAGCATCTTCCTGCGCACGACTGAGCAAGGGTGCGCGCTCTTCAGGTGCCTCTTTGGCAGCATCCTTTGGCGCATCGGCGGCCATTGCAGGTAGGGCGCAAGGGACGATCAATGACAGAAACAATGCAGGAAACATTGCGCGAATGGTGTAGGACATCGGATATTCCAAGCCAGAAACTATCCCGGCAGCCTAATGGGTTGATCGGCTTTTGTCAGGCACGCGCCTTTGCGCAACACTTTTATATGAGAACGACACGTTGCTAACTCGTCTTTGGCGCATCGGTTTTATCGGCTGCCTGGCTGTGCTCTTGATGGCGCAAGCGGCGAATGCACAGTTCGATGAGCCTGGACTGGCGGCACGTGCTCAATTGAGCCAGGCGCAGCGCGACTGGCTGACCCGACATGGCCCGCTGCGCGTGGGCCTTGTGTTGCGCGCGCCCTATGCGCAGTTCGATCAACGCCTGCAACAGCTGTCGGGCGCTAACGTTGACCTCATGAATGCGCTGGCGGCCACGCTGCCGGTCGAGCTGCTGTGGCGAAACTTCTCTGATCAGGCAGCGCTGGAAAAGGCGCTTGCCGATGGCGAAGTGGACGTCGCGCCCGGTCTTATGCAGACGCCGGCAGGGCTGCGGCATTGGCTGTTTTCTGATCCGTATCTACGTGTTTCGCAGCTTCTGATCGGTGAGCGCGAGGGCAGCGCTGTTGTGGATCTGGACAAGCTCGACAGCCTTTCGCGGGTCGCGGTGCGCATGCCCAGTACGACAGCGGACTACCTGCGCAGTAACTACCCGCACCTGAACCTGCAAGGCGTACCGCTCGAGCGCCAGGCCCTGCAATTGCTGCTCAGTCAGCAAGCGCGCTATGCCGTGGCCGATGAAGCTCAACTCAGTCGGCTGTTGCGCGAGCCTGAGTTTGCCGGGTTGGCGGTGGTGGGCGATATCGGTCTGCCGTTGTTGCTGAGGGTCGCGTCGCGTCGAGATGAGCCGCTACTGGCGGACATCGTCAGTGAGGCGTTGCGCACCATCCCGGCCAAGGAGCTGGAGCAACTGCACACCCGCTGGATGCCCATGACGCCTGCGCATTTCAGCGAGTCGCCAGGGCTCTGGCAAAACCTCTGCATCTTGTTACTGGTGATGATGCTGGCCTGTTTTGCCATCGTGATCTGGCAACGTCGCCAGCAACTCGCACTTGAGCAGGAACTGTTGGCGGCCCGCGATGACATTGCCCGGCGAGTGCAAGGGGAGGAATCATTGCGGCTGGCGCAGTTTTCCATCGATCAGAGCACTGTCGGCATTTTGTGGGTCAATTGGGACAGCCGCGTGCGCTACGCCAATCAGGCCGCGGAGACCATGCTCGGTTATGCACCGGGGAAGGTGGTCGAGCGCCCCCTGATCGATTTTGATCCTGGCCTGCATATGGACCGCTGGCTCAACCTGTGGAAAAACGCGCGCTCGGCCGAAGACAGCCCGCAGTTGTTCGAGACCAATTGCGTGTGCGCCGACGGCAGCGTGCTGCCGGTCGATGTGTCATTGAGCTTTTTACGCTTTCGCGAGGCGGAGTATCTGGTGGTCTTTCTCAGCGACGTCAGCGAGCGCCGTCGCGCCCACGATCAATTGCGTGAACTGTCGGCCCACCTGGAAAGTGTGCGCGAAGAGGAGAAGGCCAGGATCGCCCGCGAGGTCCACGACGAACTGGGACAAATGCTCACGGTGCTCAAGCTCGAAACGTCGATGTGTGAGCTGGCCTACGCTGATCTGGACCCCGGCTTGAGCGATCGGCTGGGGAGCATGAAGAAGCTGATCGCGCAGCTATTCCAGCTGGTGCGCGATGTGGCCACGGCGTTGCGGCCGCCGATTCTCGACGCGGGCATTGCCTCGGCCATCGAGTGGCAGGCGCGACGTTTCGAAGCGCGCACGCAGATACCCTGCCTGGTGCAAGTGCCGGATAACCTGCCGCCGCTCAGTGATGCACGGGCAACGGGCATGTTCAGGATTCTTCAGGAGGCGCTGACCAACGTGATGCGTCACGCCCAGGCGCACACCGTCGAGATCAGCCTGACGCTGGAAGGGGGCGTGATGTGCATGACTATCGCCGATGACGGGCAGGGCTTCGTCATCGAGCCGGGCAGGCCGGTGTCGTTTGGTGTCGTCGGGATGCGCGAACGTGTATTGATGCTGGGCGGCCGATTGGAGCTGGACAGCGAGCAGGGTGAGGGCACAACCTTGCGCGCTTACATTCCGTTGGACCCCGCTGGACAGGAGCGAGCAAAGTGATCCGTGTACTGGTAGCCGAAGACCACACCATCGTGCGTGAGGGGATCAAGCAATTGATCGGCCTGGCCAAGGACCTGCAAGTGGTGGGCGAGGCCAGCAATGGCGAGCAGTTGCTCGAAACGCTGCGCCATGTGGCCTGTGAAGTGGTGCTGCTGGACATTTCAATGCCGGGCGTCAACGGTCTGGAAGCGATCCCCAGAATTCGTGCGCTGAACAATCCGCCGGCCATTCTGGTGCTGTCGATGCACGATGAGGCACAGATGGCGGCGCGTGCATTGAAGGTCGGTGCAGCCGGCTACGCGACCAAGGACAGCGATCCTGCATTGCTGCTGACGGCGATTCGCCGGGTGGCGGCGGGCGGACGGTACATCGACCCGGAACTGGCCGACCGGATGGTGTTCGAAGTGGGCCTTACTGACAATCGTCCGTTGCACTCATTGCTGTCGGAGCGCGAATTTTCGGTATTCGAACGTTTGGCCCAAGGCGCGAACGTCAATGACATTGCCCAGCAACTGGCGCTTAGCAGCAAGACCATCAGCACCCACAAAGCGCGGCTGATGCAGAAAATGAAGCTCAACTCGTTGGCCGATCTCGTGAAATACGCGATGGAGCACAAGCTGCTCTGAGTCTGAAAACGACATGCATCAGCGTTCTGGACACCGCCCCGTGGGAGCGGACTTGTCCGCGAAAAATGGGTCAGGCGACGCAGATGCGCAGGGTTGGCGCTCTTGCTCGGACAGGTCTGCTCCGACCTGATGCTGCGCAATGTCGAAGACATACCCATCCCCGCCATCCCTGTAGGGCAATCCCTACCCCCAGCCTTCCAGCCTGCCTAGGCTAATCTCTCATTACCCCCGATTTGCGCGGGCTTCGGGCTGTTCTAGTCTTGAAGCCACGCAGACAAAACAAAGGTGTGGGTAATGAGCGACGTCGATACAAGCGCTGGAGCAAGTGATGTTCTGGTCAGCTTTCGTGGTGTGCAGAAGAGCTACGACGGCGAAGCACTGATCGTCAAAGACCTTAACCTGGACATTCGCAAAGGCGAGTTCCTGACCCTGCTTGGGCCGTCCGGCTCAGGCAAGACCACCAGCCTGATGATGCTGGCCGGTTTCGAAACCCCCACTGCCGGTGAGATCCTGCTCGGCGGCCGCGCCATCAACAACGTGCCGCCGCACAAGCGCGACATCGGTATGGTGTTCCAGAACTACGCGCTGTTCCCGCACATGACGGTTGCCGAGAACCTGGCGTTCCCGCTGTCGGTACGGGGCATGAGCAAGACCGACGTCGGCGAGAAAGTGAAGCGTGCGCTGGAAATGGTTCAGTTGCACAGTTTTGCTCATCGCTACCCGGCGCAGTTGTCCGGCGGTCAGCAACAGCGCGTCGCCCTGGCGCGTGCGCTGGTCTTCGAACCGCAACTGGTGTTGATGGACGAACCTCTGGGCGCGCTCGACAAACAGCTGCGCGAACACATGCAGATGGAAATCAAACACCTGCACCAGCGCCTCGGAGTGACCGTGGTTTACGTGACCCACGATCAGGGCGAAGCGCTGACCATGTCTGACCGTGTTGCGGTGTTCCACCAGGGCGAAATCCAGCAGATCGCCCCACCGCGCAACCTGTACGAAGAGCCGAAAAATACCTTCGTGGCCAACTTCATTGGCGAAAACAATCGCCTCAACGGACGTCTGGTCAGCCAGGACGGCGACCGTTGCGTGGTCGAGCTTGAGCGCGGTGAAAAAGTCCACGCCCTGGCGATCAATGTGGGTCAGCCAGGTGGGCCGGTCACGCTGTCCATCCGCCCGGAACGCATCCACCTCAATGGCCGCAGCGAAAGCTGTGCCAACCGTTTCTCCGGCCGTGTGGCCGAGTTCATCTACCTGGGCGACCACGTGCGTGTGCGTCTGGAAGTGGCAGGCAAGACCGACTTCTTCGTCAAACAGCCGATTGCCGAGCTGGACCCTGCGCTGAGCGTTGGCGACGTGGTACCTATCGGCTGTCAAGTTGAGCACGTTCGCGCGCTCGACCCCTTGCAGCAAGTGCATTGATCCATCGATAAAAGCAATAACAGAGGCGAAGTCATCGCCCACCCCAATCGCTTACCAACACTGCTCGTGGAGAAAAGAATAAATGCTGAAATCATTGAAGTTCACCGCCATCACCCTAGGCATGATGTGTGCAGCGCAGACCATGGCAGCCACAGACCTGACGGTCATTTCCTTCGGCGGTGCCAACAAGGCCGCTCAGGAAAAAGCTTTTTACGCGCCGTGGGAAAAGGCGGGTAATGGCAAGATCATTGCCGGTGAGTACAACGGTGAAATGGCCAAGATCAAAACCATGGTCGATACCAAGAGCGTGTCTTGGGACCTGGTAGAAGTCGAGTCGCCGGAGCTGGCGCGCGGTTGCAGCGAAGACATGTTCGAAACACTTGAACCCTCGATCCTGGGTAACGCCGCAGACTATGTACCGGGCGCTATCACAGCGTGCGGCGCGGGTTTCTTCGTCTGGTCCACGGTGCTGGCTTACAACGCTGACAAGGTAGCCAGCGCACCGACCGGCTGGGCGGATTTCTGGGACACCAAGAAGTTTCCGGGCAAACGTGGCCTGCGCAAGGGTGCCAAGTACACCCTGGAATTTGCTCTGATGGCCGACGGCGTTGCGCCGAAAGACGTCTACAAAGTGCTCGCCAGCAAGGACGGTCAGAACCGCGCCTTCAAGAAGCTCGATGAGCTCAAGCCGAATATTCAATGGTGGGAAGCCGGTGCACAGCCGCCGCAATACCTGGCCTCCGGTGACGTGGTGATGAGCTCGGCCTACAACGGCCGTATTGCCGCTGTGCAGAAAGAAAGCAACCTGAAAGTGGTGTGGACCGGTGGCGTCTACGACTTCGACGCATGGGCCATTCCGAAGGGTTCGAAAAACGCTGAAGCGGCGAAGAAGTTCATCGCCTACAGCCTGAGCCCTGAACAGCAAAAGGTCTACTCGCAGAACATTGCGTACGGCCCGGCCAACACCCAGGCGGTTGCGCTGCTGGACAAGGAAACCCTGCAGAACATGCCGACCACGCCTGAAAACATCAAGGATCAGGTGCAGATGAACGTCGACTTCTGGACAGATAACGGTGAATCCCTGGAGCAGCGTTTCACTGCCTGGGCCGCCAAGTAATCGCGTTACGTTGTGTTAGATCCGGGTGTTCCCTGACCCAGGGAACACCCTCTTCGTTGAAAGATTCCGGAGTTCGCTATGGCCACCGCCGTGCCCCTGACTGAAGGCGCCAGCCCCAACTTGAAGCAACGTCTCGCGCGTGCAGAGCGAGTCAATCGCTGGAAGGCCCAAGCACTGATCGCTCCGCTGGTGATCTTTCTGCTGCTGGTGTTTCTGGTGCCCATCGCCGCGCTGCTCTACAAGAGCGTGGGTAACCCGGAAGTCGTTACCGCCTTGCCGAGCACCGTGATTGAAGTCCAGAAATGGGATGGAAAAGGGCTGCCGCCCGAGTCGGTCTACAAGGCAATGAGCCTGGACCTGGCTGAAACCCGCAAGAATTCGACCTTGGGCGATCTGTCCCGACGCCTGAACACTGAGCTTGCCGGCTATCGCAGCCTGTTGAGCAAGACGGCTCGTGCCTTGCCGTTCAAGACTGAGCCCGCCTCTTATAAAGAAGCGCTTGAAGCGTTGGATGAACGTTGGGGCGACCCCGCCTACTGGCAGGCTGTGCGTCGCAACACCAGCAGCATCACGCCTTTTTACGTGTTGGCCGCCCTGGATCATCGCATCGATGACCTCGGTGAAGTGGCCCCCGCGACCCCCGATCAAGCGATCTACCTGGACATCTTCGCCCGCACCTTCTGGATGGGGCTGGTCATTACCGTCATCTGTCTGGTGCTGGCGTATCCGTTGGCCTATCTGCTTGCCAGCCTGCCGTCCCGCCAAAGCAACCTGCTGATGATTCTGGTGCTGCTGCCGTTCTGGACCTCGATTCTGGTGCGCGTTGCTGCGTGGATCGTGCTGTTGCAATCGAGTGGTCTGATCAATAGCGCGCTGCTGGCGATGGGCATCATCGACAAGCCGCTGGAGCTGGTCTTCAACCGGGTCGGCGTGTACATCTCTATGGTTCACATCATGCTGCCGTTCATGATCCTGCCGATCTACAGCGTGATGAAGAACATCTCACCGACTTACATGCGCGCTGCGATTTCTCTTGGCTGCCACCCGTTCACCAGCTTCTGGCGCGTGTACTTCCCGCAGACCTATGCCGGTATCGGCGCGGGGTGCCTGCTGGTGTTCATTCTGTCGATCGGCTACTACATCACCCCGGCCTTGCTGGGCAGCCCAAACGATCAAATGGTCAGTTACTTCGTGGCGTTCTACACCAACACCAGCATCAACTGGGGCATGGCCACGGCGCTGGGCGGCCTGCTGCTGTTGGCGACCATCGTGCTGTATCTGATTTATAGCTGGCTGGTCGGCGCCAGCCGCCTGCGTCTGAGCTGAGGAGCGTCACCATGTTGAATTCCTACACATCGCCGATCGAGCGCATCTGGTACTACGCCCTGCGCATCCTGTGTGCGCTGGTGCTGCTGTTTCTCGTGCTGCCGGTGCTGGTTATCGTGCCGTTGTCGTTCAACTCCGGCAGCTTTCTGGTCTATCCGCTGCAGGGCTTTTCGCTGCAGTGGTATCAGGACTTCTTCAACTCTGCCGAGTGGATGCGGGCGCTGAAGAACAGCATGATCGTCGCCCCGGCTGCGACCCTGTTGGCCATGGTGTTCGGCACACTGGCGGCGATAGGGCTGACGCGGGGCAACTTTCCCGGCAAGGCGCTGGTCATGGCGCTCGTGATTTCGCCGATGGTGGTGCCGGTGGTCATTGTCGGTGTGGCCAGCTACCTGTTTTTCGCGCCGCTTGGACTGGGCAACAGCTACGCCTCGCTGATTCTGGTGCATGCGGTGCTGGGTGTGCCGTTTGTGATTATCACGGTGTCGGCGACCCTGCAGGGTTTCAACCACAATCTGGTGCGTGCGGCGGCCAGCCTGGGTGCGTCGCCGCTGACAGCGTTTCGCCGGGTGACATTGCCCTTGATCGCGCCAGGGGTGATTTCCGGCGCGCTGTTTGCCTTCGCAACGTCGTTCGATGAGGTGGTGGTGACGTTGTTCCTCGCCGGTCCGGAGCAGGCCACGTTGCCGCGCCAGATGTTCAGCGGTATTCGCGAAAACCTCAGCCCGACCATCGCTGCAGCGGCGACCTTGCTGATCGGCTTTTCGGTGGTGTTGCTGCTGGTGCTCGAATGGCTGCGTGGGCGCAGCGAGAAGTTGAGGACGCAAGCGGCTTGATGCCGTTGCGCGATTCAATCTGGCAGGCAGTTTTCGGCCGATGCATTTCTTGTGGGAGCGAGCTTGCTCGCGAAAGCTGTAGTCCAGTCGTCACATCAGCAACTGACGGACTGCCCTCTTCGCGAGCAAGCTCGCTCCCACGGTTAATGTATTGGCCGCGAGACAGCGCCGCGCCGAAGCCCATTCAATCTGGCAGGCAGTTTTCGGCCGATGCATTTCTTGTGGGAGCGAGCTTGCTCGCGAAAGCTGTAGTCCAGTCGCCACATCAGCAGCGAACGGACTGTCCTCTCGCGAGCAAGCTAATGTGTTGGTCGCGAGAGAGACACCTGAAAAGTGCACCTGCGACATATTGAGAAACGTTGGAGTACAATGCGCGCCACCGTGATTCTGCTCAAACAGGTGCGCCATGCAGCCCTTCGTTATTGCCCCATCGATTCTTTCCGCTGACTTCGCCCGTCTGGGTGAGGAAGTCGACAATGTTCTGGCCGCTGGCGCGGACTTCGTGCATTTCGATGTCATGGACAACCACTACGTACCGAACCTGACCATTGGTCCGATGGTGTGCAGCGCGCTGCGTAAATACGGCGTAACAGCACCTATTGATGTGCACTTGATGGTCAGCCCTGTGGATCGCATCATCGGCGACTTCATCGAGGCCGGTGCGACCTACATTACCTTCCACCCCGAAGCCACCCAGCACATCGACCGCTCGCTGCAGCTGATCCGCGAAGGCGGCTGCAAGTCGGGTCTGGTGTTCAACCCGGCCACGCCGCTGAACCTGCTGGAGTACGTCATGGACAAGGTCGACATGATCCTGCTCATGAGCGTTAACCCGGGCTTCGGTGGTCAGAAGTTCATTCCTGGCACGCTCAACAAGCTGCGCGAGGCCCGTGCGTTGATCGATGCATCGGGCCGCGACATCCGTCTGGAGATCGATGGCGGGGTCAACGTCAACAACATCCGTGAAATCGCAGCGGCTGGCGCTGACACATTTGTGGCCGGCTCGGCCATCTTCAACGCGCCCGATTACCGTGAAGTGATCGAGAAAATGCATGCCGAACTGGCGTCTGCCCGCGCATGAGCGGCTTCGAGCAGCTGTTTGCAGGTCAACTGCCCAGGCTGATCATGTTCGATCTGGACGGAACCCTTGTGGACTCCGTGCCGGATCTGGCCGTGGCCGTGGACAAGATGCTGCTGCAACTCGATCGTCCGGCGGCGGGGCTTGAGTCGGTTCGTGCCTGGGTCGGCAACGGCGCTCCGGTATTGGTGCGCAGGGCGCTGGCCAATGACATCGAGCACAGTGGCGTTGATGACGCACTGACCGAACGCGGGCTTGAGCTGTTCATGGAAGCCTACGCGCAAAAGCACGAGTTCACCGTGGTCTACCCCGGCGTGCGTGAAACCCTGAAGTGGTTGCAGAAGATGGGCGTGGAGATGGCACTCATCACCAACAAGCCGGAGCGCTTCGTTGCGCCGCTGCTCGATGAGATGAAGCTGGGGCGATTCTTTCGCTGGATCGTGGGTGGCGACACCATGCCGCAAAAGAAGCCCGACCCTGCTGCGCTGTTCTTTGTCATGAAAATGGCCGGTGTGCCCGCTTCACAGTCGCTGTTTGTCGGCGACTCGCGCAGCGATGTGCAGGCGGCCAAGGCCGCTGGTGTGGCCTGTGTTGCGTTGAGTTATGGCTACAACCACGGTCGCCCGATTGCCGAGGAATCTCCGGCCATGGTGATCGATGATCTGCGCAAGCTGATTCCCGGTTGCCTGGATCAGGACGCTGAGATACTGTTGCCCGACATCGAACGTCCCTCCCTTAGAGATTCCATCGTGGTGGTCACTCGCAAACTCTGGATGAAAGTCATGAAGGCCCTGGCCCGCTGGCGTTGGCGCGCCTGACTTGATCCTGGCCGGCTCGCCGGTACGTTTGCCTATTTGACCGATTGTTCCTCAAACCACGAGGTTGCTCATGAACCGTGAAGAATTCCTGCGTTTGGCCGCTGACGGCTACAACCGCATTCCGCTTGCCCGCGAAACCCTGGCCGACTTTGACACGCCGCTGTCCATCTACCTGAAGCTGGCTGACCAGCCCAACTCCTATCTGCTGGAGTCGGTGCAGGGCGGCGAGAAATGGGGGCGTTACTCGATCATCGGTCTGCCCTGCCGCACCGTGATGCGCGTGCACGGTCATCGCGTCAGCATTACCCACGACGGCGTCGAGATCGAGAGCCATGAAGCCGACGATCCGCTGGCGTTCGTGGAAGCCTTCAAGGCGCGCTACAACGTGCCGACCATTGCCGGTCTGCCGCGTTTCAATGGCGGGCTGGTGGGCTACTTCGGTTATGACTGCGTGCGCTACGTCGAGAAGCGTCTGGCGAACTGTCCGAACCCGGATCCGCTGGGCGTGCCCGATATCCTGCTGATGGTCTCCGATGCGGTTGTGGTGTTCGACAACCTGGCGGGCAAGATGCACGCCATCGTGCTGGTCGACCCGGCGCAGCAGGATGCCTACGAGCACGGCCGCAAGCAGCTCGATGAACTGATGGATAAACTGCGCCAGCCCATCACGCCGCGTCGTGGGCTGGACCTGGATCGACCGCCTGCGCCTGATCCGGTGTTTCGCTCAAGCTTCACGCAGGACGATTACGAAGCCGCGGTCGATACCATCAAGCAGTACATCCTGGCGGGCGACGTGATGCAGGTCGTGCCGTCGCAACGCATGTCCATCGACTTCAAGGCCGCGCCTATCGATCTGTACCGGGCGCTGCGCTGCTTCAACCCGACGCCTTACATGTACTTCTTCAACTTCGGCGACTTCCATGTCGTCGGCAGTTCGCCGGAAGTGCTGGTGCGGGTCGAGGACAATCTGATCACGGTACGCCCGATTGCTGGCACACGCCCACGTGGCGCCAACGAAGAAGCTGACCTGGCGCTGGAAAAAGACCTGCTGTCCGATGACAAGGAAATCGCCGAGCACCTGATGCTCATCGACCTGGGTCGTAACGACACCGGTCGGGTCTCGGAGATCGGCACGGTCAAACTGACCGAGAAGATGGTCATCGAGCGTTATTCCAATGTGATGCACATTGTTTCCAATGTCACCGGCCAGTTGAAAGAAGGCCTGACGGCAATGGATGCGCTGCGGGCGATTCTGCCAGCGGGCACGCTGTCGGGCGCACCGAAGATTCGCGCCATGGAAATCATCGACGAGCTGGAGCCGGTCAAGCGCGGCGTGTATGGCGGGGCAGTGGGCTACTTTGCCTGGAACGGCAATATGGACACCGCCATCGCGATTCGCACTGCTGTGATCAAGAACGGCGAGCTGCATGTGCAGGCCGGCGGCGGGATTGTGGCTGACTCGGTGCCTGCGCTGGAGTGGGAAGAAACGCTCAACAAGCGTCGTGCAATGTTCCGTGCCGTGGCACTGGCGGAGCAGACGGCGGCGGAGTGAGCGCTTCAGCTCGCTTTGCCTGAGACCGAACGCTACTGATCGTTCCTGCGTCGCGCGCGGGAACGATCAGCAACTGACATCCGATCAGAAGTTCAGGCTCAACGCCACGTTCGCGCCTTGCTGAGTCACGTCATCGTTTTTGCGCCAGTTGTAGTTGGCGCGCAGCGTCAGGTCCTGAGTGAGTTTCTGACTGACGCCCAGCGTGGCTCGATTGAGGTTGCGTTGCGGGGTGTAGCCGTCCAGCGTGAAGTCGATGGAGGGCAGACTTTTAAGCGACATCGTCACGTTCTGCTGATCGGTTTCGAACTCCCGTTCACGCGCCACTTCTCCCCAGAGCTGGGTCGATGGCGTGACGTCGAACTTGCCCTGCAAACCGACGCCTGCGCGTTTTGACTTGCGTGTCTGATCGCCAAAGGTCAGGGCCGTCGAGCGAGCACCTTCCTCGGAGTAGCCGTCCACATCGATGTGCGCATAATCCGCGCTGATGAAGGGCGACAGGTGCCAGCGGCTGGCCATGCCCGCAATGTCAAAACCGACGCGCGCGCTCACTGCCCACAGTTCACCCTTGGTGTCGCCTTTCTCCTGACCCTCGCTCACGCCCAGCGCAAACTTGCGCTCTGCGTTCTCGTAATCCAGCTTGCCGCCGGACGCTGCCAGATCGCCCCACCAGTGATTGGCCTGATACTGCAGAAACGCAGTGGCGATGTAGCTGTTGAGTTTGTAGTCCGAATCTCTTGGGCCTGCCTCAAGGTTCTGGCGATAGGCACCGGCAACCACGCCTGTGCGCCAATGCTCCGCGAAGCGGTAACTGGTGCCGATGGTCAGGTTGTAGCCCTTGCCGTCAGCATCGGCCGAGGTGTCCTGTGCATCAATGTCGAGCTTCTGACCGCCCGCCGAGAGAATGCCTTGCCACTGACCCACCGCCTGCCAGTGACCGAAGTCGCTGAGCCACTGGGCATGCAGCTCGTCCTGATGAGCACGCAAGGTGCTGTTGGCCATTTCCGGCAGCAGGGAGATTTCCCAGGGCGCCGACAATAATGAATACGCATAGTCAGCCAGCAATCGCTGGCCGGCCTCGGTCGGGTGGACGCTATCATTGAAGAACAACCGGCTCGGATTCGGTGTCGCACTGGACCTGCCGTTGGTAGTGCTTTCCCGGCAGCTGTCGCCGCTAAAACAGGTACTGACCAGGTTTTCGTTGGGGTCGAACCCGAAGCGTGCCGGTTCAGCGAGGATTTCATTGATCAGCAACGGAACATTCAGCGGGATGATCTGGGCATTGATCTGTGCCAGTCGGCTGACCAGTTGCTGATTGAAACCCGCGCTGAGTGCCGAAGTTGCCGAAGCCAGTGGCGAACCACTCAAGGCTGGCGTTTTACCGATATCCGGCAGCAACCAGACCATGATGTAGCGCGCACCGGCCTGTTGCAGGGCTTGCGCGCTGTCAGCCAGCTGATTGGCAGCTTGTGCTGCGCTGCCGGCACTCAACACACGACCTTGCAGGAAATCGTTGCCGCCCCCGGTCAGGTAATACAGCGCGTTAGGGTCAGCGCGCAGTCCGTTGGCCGGAAGATAGCCGGTGCGACTGCGCAGGACGGTCTGCGAGCCATTGGAGATGGGCGTCACCGCGTCGGATCGCGTCGTGATCGAATCCAGAATCTGGTCGGTCCGATAGCCGCCCACCGCCCAGTTGTTGCCATCCGGCAGGCCCAGCGCGGCATTGACCGGCGAGGTCGAGGCTGCCAGATCGCCAGCGGGTACATTGAGCATCCTGCCGATGAGTGTTGACGAGTTGAGGTTATAGACCTCGCCGCTGCCATCCTGGTACGTCGGACCGACGCGGTTGGTGAAGCGCAGCGTGGAACCGGCAGGCCCGCCGGTGTCGGGGAACTGCCCTGCGTCGGCCAGACTGTCGCCGAACACCACCATGGTCGAGTAGGGCGCGGCAACGGCCGTGCTGCAGGCCAGCGAAAGCAGACAGGCCGCAAAGGGCCAGCGCCTTGATGTCGTGATCATGATAAAAGATCCTTTCCTGTGTTTTTATTCTGTCTAGGAAACGTAGCAAGCCTCTTCATGACCGCCAGTGCTATCGAAAGTTACCGCCCAGTGGTTGGCCTATCACTGAGGTAAATTATGCTGCCCAGTGCGTGCATTCATGGAAAAGCACGCGCGCGCGCTCGGTACTTTTGACATCAATGAATAGCCTTTGGCTACCTTACAATCATATTGCACCGCGCAGCCGGGTACGCTAATGTCCCGAAACGTACCGATGAGACCCCTTCCGTGACGATTGTCAGCAAACTCTTGATGCGCGTTATCAAGGCTCACGCCCGCTGGCGTTGGCGCGCCTGACTATTTCCTTGCCGGCCCTGCCGGATCCGCACCTGTATGTCTTCAATTCGTCATGTTCTCCCGCCACTGTCACGTCATTCGATGTGGCTGAACAGGCGGATGCTTGAGCGAATGGCGATCTGAAGGCCTGAACAAAGTCAGTAAATTCAAAAGGCTAATAGCAAAATGCTGCTGATGATCGATAACTATGATTCCTTTACCTATAACGTTGTGCAGTACCTCGGTGAGCTGGGTGCCGACGTTAAGGTCATCCGCAATGACGAGCTGACCATCGCCCAGATCGAAGCCTTGAACCCTGAGCGTATCGTGGTCTCGCCCGGTCCTTGTACACCCAATGAAGCCGGTGTCTCGCTGGAGGTGATCACTCACTTCGCGGGCAAATTGCCGATTCTGGGTGTGTGCCTGGGGCATCAGTCCATTGGTCAGGCGTTTGGCGGCGACGTGGTGCGTGCGCGTCAGGTCATGCATGGCAAGACCAGCCCGGTTATCCACGAAGACCAGGGCGTGTTCGAAGGTCTGAACCATCCTCTGGTCGTCACGCGCTACCACTCGCTTGTGGTCAAGCTGGATACGCTGCCAGAGTGTCTGGAAGTGACTGCATGGACGGCACATGACGACGGTTCGGTCGATGAAATCATGGGCCTGCGTCACAAGACACTGAACGTCGAAGGGGTGCAGTTTCACCCCGAGTCGATCCTGACCGAGCAGGGCCACGAGCTGTTCGCCAATTTCCTCAAGCAGCGCGGCGGCAGTCGTCAGGGTTAAGGACTTTTTATGAATACCCCCATGAATATCAAAAGCGCGCTGAACCGCGTGGTCAACCAGCTGGACCTGACCACTGACGAGATGCGTGACGTCATGCGCGAGATCATGACCGGGCAGTGCACTGAATCGCAGATCGGTGCGTTTCTGATGGGCATGCGCATGAAAAGCGAGACCATCGACGAGATCGTCGGCGCGGTGTCGGTGATGCGTGAGCTGGCCGATCAGGTCGAGCTGCAAACCCTGGACGGTGTTGTCGATATCGTCGGTACTGGCGGCGACGGCGCCAATATCTTCAACGTCTCGACGGCTTCCGCCTTTGTGATCGCAGCAGCGGGCTGCACCGTGGCCAAGCACGGCAACCGCGCGGTTTCGGGCAAGAGCGGCAGTGCCGATCTGCTGGAAGCCGCGGGCGTTTACCTGAACCTGACGCCGGTCCAGGTTGCACGCTGCATTGACAGCGTCGGCATCGGCTTCATGTTTGCCCAGTCTCACCATCGCGCCATGAAGCATGCCGCCGGCCCTCGCCGTGACTTGGGCTTGCGCACCCTGTTCAACATGCTTGGCCCGCTGACGAATCCGGCTGGCGTTCGCCACCAGGTCGTGGGCGTATTCAATCAGGCGCTGTGCCGTCCTCTGGCCGAGGTGCTGCTGCGACTGGGTAGCAAGCATGTGCTGGTGGTGCATTCGCAGGATGGTCTGGATGAGTTCAGCCTGGCTGCTCCGACCTTTGTCGCGGAACTCAAGAACGGCGAAGTGACCGAATACTGGGTGCAGCCTGAAGACCTGGGCATCAAGAGCCAGAGCCTGTATGGGTTGGCGGTCGAAGGTCCGGCGGCCTCGCTTGAGCTGATTCGTGATGCTCTGGGGCGTCGCAAGACCGAGAACGGCCAGAAAGCGGCTGAAATGATTGTGCTCAATGCCGGCGCTGCGCTTTATGCCGCTGACCATGCCACCAGCCTGAAAGAAGGCGTGGCACTGGCGCATGATGCGTTGCACACCGGCCTTGCACGGGAAAAACTGGAAGAGTTGGGCGCCTTCACGGCAGTGTTCAAACAGGAGAATGAAGGATGAGCGTACCAACCGTACTGGAAAAGATTCTCGCCCGAAAGGCCGAGGAAATCGCGGCCCGTCGCGCCATCGTCAGCCTGGCTGAACTGGAACAGCAGGCCGCTGCGGCCGACGCGCCACGAGGTTTTGCCGAGGCCATGATCACGCAGGTCAAAAAGAAACAGCCTGCGGTCATTGCCGAGATCAAGAAGGCTTCGCCGAGCAAGGGCGTGATCCGCGAGAACTTCCTGCCGGCAGACATCGCCAGAAGTTATCAAACGGGTGGCGCAACCTGCCTGTCAGTTCTGACCGACGTCGATTTCTTTCAGGGTGCTGATGCGTACTTGCGCGAAGCGCGTGCAGCTTGCAACCTGCCCGTGATCCGCAAGGACTTCATGATTGACCCTTATCAGGTCGTCGAGGCGCGTGCCTTGGGTGCCGACTGCATCCTGTTGATCGTGTCGGCGCTGGACGATGGGCAGATGGCCGAGCTGGCCGCTGTCGCCAAGGGCGTCGGGCTGGATGTGCTGGTCGAAGTGCACGACGGTGACGAGCTTGATCGCGCGCTCAAGACCCTCGACACCCGGCTGGTCGGTATCAACAACCGCAACCTGCACACCTTCGACGTCAGTCTGGAAACCACGCTGGACCTGCTGCCACGCATTCCTCGTGACCGGATCGTGATCACCGAAAGTGGCATCCTCAATCGTGCTGATGTCGAACTGATGGAAATCAGTGACGTCTACGCGTTTCTGGTGGGCGAGGCGTTCATGCGCGCCGAACATCCGGGAACCGAATTGCAGCGTCTGTTCTTTCCTGAGCGTGGCGGCCCGGTAAGCGGCTCGACGCTCGACTGACAGCGCTCAGACTGACCATCACCCAGAGGCCCAGCATGTCGGACTCGATCATCGATATCTGTGTGGAAAAAGGCCTGCAGATTGAGCAGGATCTCCTGGCCTCGGTGGGGGCGGGTGAGTCCGATCACGGGTTGCTGTTCTGGCGGCCCAATGATCGGGCACTGGTCATGCCGCGACGCATGAGCCGCTTGCCGGGCTTTGTCGAAGCCAGTGAAACCCTGTCCGATAACGGTTGGCCGATTCTGTTGCGAGAAACCGGTGGTGAGCCGGTGCCACAGTCATCGGCGACGGTGAACATTGCATTGGTCTACGCGCAGCCATCAACTGACGTGGATCGCGACCGGATCGAGACGGCCTATCGACGTCTTTGTCAGCCGATTCTTGATCTGCTGGTTGAGCTGGGAGGACAGGCTTCGCTGGGTGAGGTCGAAGGTGCGTTCTGTGACGGCCGCTTCAACGTTAACCTCAATGGTCGCAAGATGGTCGGCACGGCCCAGCGCTGGCGCCAAAGTCAGGGTGGATCACGGCCCGTCGTGCTGGCTCATGCCGCGTTACTGCTGGAGAACGAGCGTGTGCCCATGGTGGCTGCGGTCAACCGCTTCAATGAACTGTGTGAACTCGATGCCAGAGTTCGCGCTGAAAGCCACATAGCCCTGCAGGAAGTGTTTGCCCAAGAGGATGTCCTTGAGCGCTTGATCCGATCCTACCGGCAACTGCTCGCGCAGTTGTGACGGGCTGCGATCAACGCGTGCCGAACACCACCATGGTCTTGCCCTTGACGTTGATCAGGCTCTGCTCTTCCAGCGCCTTGAGCACGCGTCCTACCATCTCCCGCGAACAGCCCACGATGCGTCCGATCTCCTGCCGGGTGATCTTGATCTGCATGCCATCAGGATGGGTCATGGCATCCGGTTCCCTGCACAGGTCAAGAAGCGTCCGCGCTACGCGGCCGGTGACATCCAGAAATGCCAGGTCGCCCACCTTGCGTGTGGTGTTGCGCAGGCGATCCGCCATCTGGCTGCCAAGGGCGTAAAGGATTTCCGGCTCCTGCTGAGTCAGCTCACGAAACTTCATATAAGTGATTTCAGCCACTTCGCACTCGGTCTTGGCGCGCACCCAGGCACTGCGTACCGATTCATGGCCGGGCTGTTCGAAAAGACCCAGTTCGCCGAAGAAATCTCCGCTGTTGAGGTAGGCGATAATCATCTCCCGGCCTTCATCATCCTCGATCAGAACCGTGACTGATCCTTTGATAATCAAGAACAACGACTCAGAACTGTCACCGGCATTGATGATGTTGCTTTTGGCTGCGCAGCGACGACGTTGTGCGTGGGGAAGAAGCTTGTCCAGACTCTTTGTTTTTGATGTAAGTGTGATCGCGACCATGCGTAACTTCCGAAAAAAGACCTTCGCCAAATGGCATACCTGTAGGTATCGGCTGCACCTGCAATATCGCCAGCTTTTCGACGAATGGCGGGCTCAATTTACGAAACTTCCTACACATTAGCTACACATCCCATTTTTCTTTACGCAGCCGGGCGCTAGAGCAGCCCTATGCTAAGCTGGCGACCCTTTTTTAGCAGTGGAGTCTTGGCGATGAAGGCACGCATCCAATGGGCTGGCGAAGCCATGTTCCTCGGCGAGTCCGGCAGCGGGCATGTTGTGGTCATGGACGGCCCGCCTGAAAGCGGCGGTCGCAACCTGGGCGTTCGACCCATGGAAATGGTCCTGATCGGTCTGGGCGGTTGCAGCAACTTCGACGTGGTGAGCATCCTCAAAAAGTCTCGTCAGCCGGTCGAAAGTTGCGAGGCGTTTCTTGAGGCCGAGCGCGCTGACGAAGACCCGAAAGTCTTCACCCGCATTCATTTGCACTTTGTCGTTAAAGGTCGAGGGCTGAAAGAAGCCCAGGTCAAACGGGCAATCGAGCTGTCTGCAGAAAAGTATTGCTCGGCCTCGATCATGCTTGGTAATGCGGGCGTGAAGATCACTCACGATTATGAAATCGTCGAACTGGGCTGACGTCCAGACATCCAACGATCATAAAAACGGCGCACACTCTGGCAGACGGCTTCGGACGTCTGCATAATGCGCCACTTTTTCAGGGCGCAGCATGCATGGGTTTTCTGCTGTTGTGCCCGAGCAGACAACCAAAATCGCCAACGCGAAGAGGTGTTAACCGTCCTACGCAGCTGAGCCGGACTCATCTGACGGGCATGCTTGATCACGCGGCTGGCGCCGCACACATATAGAGAGTTTTTAACGGTGAAAAGCAAACTCAAGCTCCACGGGTTCAATAACCTGACAAAGACCTTGAGCTTCAACATTTATGACATCTGCTATGCGGAAACCCCGCAGGACCAGCAGGCGTACGTCGAATACATCAACAGTGTGTATGACGCAGAACGCCTGACGCGGATTCTGACCGATGTTGTCGATATCATTGGTGCCAATATCCTGAACATCGCACGTCAGGATTACGATCCTCAGGGTGCCAGTGTGACCATTCTGATCTCCGAGCAGCCGGTAACGCCTACCGAAAGCCAGATCGAAGAGTCGCCAGGTCCACTGCCGGAAACCATTCTGGCTCACCTGGACAAGAGCCACATCACGGTTCACACCTACCCCGAAATTCACCCGGTGGATGGCATTGCCACATTCCGCGTGGATATCGATGTGTCGACCTGTGGCGTTATTTCACCGCTCAAGGCGTTGAACTACCTGATTCACAAGTTCGAGTCCGATATCGTGACCGTCGATTATCGCGTGCGTGGTTTTACCCGTGACGTGGAAGGCAAGAAGCACTTCATCGATCACGAGATCAACTCGATCCAGAACTACCTGTCCGAAGACACGCGCAACGGTTACCAGATGACCGACGTGAACGTGTACCAGGAAAACCTGTTCCACACCAAGATGCTGCTCAAAGAGTTCGAACTGGACAACTACCTGTTCGGCGATGCGACCAGCAACCTGTCGACTGAACAGCGTGAACAGGTCACCGCGAAGGTCAAGCACGAGATGCTCGAGATCTTCTACGGCCGTAACGTAGCGGTCTGAATGCAACTGCATTGACCGGCACGCACTGCCGCAACGAAAAAGGCGCCTGTTAAGGGCGCCTTTTTTGTGCGTGTGATCCGGTCAGATGCGATAGGTGCTCTTGGTCATGACCTTGGCCAGGATGCTCATGCCGAACTTGATCGGTGCCGGAAAGCGAAAACCGCCT
Organism: Pseudomonas triticifolii; assembly: GCF_014358015.1. GTDB lineage: Bacteria > Pseudomonadota > Gammaproteobacteria > Pseudomonadales > Pseudomonadaceae > Aquipseudomonas > Aquipseudomonas triticifolii. The sequence goes on from NZ_JACONV010000029.1 coordinate 37,139, forward strand.
GCCTCCAGCGCAGATTCGGCATGATGCTGTTCATCGCTGAGCATCTGTTCGAGGATCGCTCGAGACTTCTCATCCTCGGCCGGCAGCTGTTCAAGGTGTTCACTCAGATGCTTGCTGACCTGATCTTCCGTCGCGGCAACGAACCCCAGGCTTACCCGGTCGCTGATCATGCCAGCCGCTGCACCGATACCGAAAGACAGGCCGTAGAACAATGGATTCAACACGCTGGTGTGGCTGCCAAGCTGATGAATGCGCTGCTCGCACCAGACCAGATGGTCGATTTCTTCTTCGGCAGCGTGCTCCATGGCTTTGCGTACCTTGGGCAGTTTGGCGGTCAACGCCTGCCCCTGATACAGCGCCTGGGCACAGACTTCGCCTGTATGGTTAATGCGCATCATGCCCGCGACATGGCGCGTTTCGACATCGCTCAGGGTGCGATCAGGCTGCACGATGGCAGGCGACGGCCGCTGTGAGTGCGCGCTCGACGGCAGCAGCGTACGCATCGCGCTATCGGCTTGCATTAAAAGGCGGTCAATGGGGGAGTAGTGACGTTCGGTAGCCATGGGCACCTCCGGTTAGGTCCATGGGAGGCAGTTTACCCGAATCGGCAGGAGAGGGTTTGGGGATGTGCCGCCCTGCCAGCTTCCATGGCGCAAGCGGGCAAGGCGAACTCTGCGTAAAAGCGGACTCAGCCCGGCGGCCAGTTCATCTGACGCTGACCCAGCACGTGCATGTGAATGTGATAAACGGTCTGTCCACCCAGCTCGTTGCAGTTCATGACCACACGAAAACCGTCTTCACAGCCCTGCTCCTTGGCCAGACGCTGCGCCGTGAACAGGATATGACCGGCCAGACCTTTGTCGTCCTCGGTCAGATCATTCAGTGTACGGATGGGCTTTTTGGGGATAACCAGAAAGTGCACGGGAGCCTGAGGGGCGATGTCGTGGAAGGCCAGCACCTGATCGTCTTCATAGATGATCTTTGCCGGAATTTCCCGATTGATGATCTTGGTGAACAAAGTATCCACAGCCGTGTGCTCCTTGTCGGTTGATGATTATCTGCAGGTTATCGATGCGACCGAGTGTACTGAGCGAGGGAGACCTCGCCCAGCCCTTTGTCCATCAGCGCGGGCAGCATGACTTGTTGATGTAGCCGCTGATTTGCCGTGCCAGCCAGCGCGAGACGAGGCGTGGGCTGAACGTCCAGAGTCTGTTGCGCCAGCCGGGTATGATCACGGCGCGATTCTTTGCCAGGGCCCGTACGGTGTAAAGCGCAACTTCTTCGGCACTGATCATGTTTTCAGTGTTGACCTTAAGTTGCGCTGTGCGGAAGAACGCGGTGCGGGTCGGGCCAGGGCACAGTACCGACACCTTGACCCCGGTTTTCTTAACTTCTTCGCGCAGGCCTTCGGAGAAATGCAGGACGTAAGCCTTGCTCGCGTAATACGTGCTCATCCACGGACCTGGCTGAAACGCCGCTACGGACGCGACATTGAGAATCTGCCCGCCGCCTTGAATCGCCATCAGGTTACCGACGGTATGACACAGACGTGTAAGCGCCAGAATGTTCAGGTCGATCAGGTCCTGTTCTGCGCCCCAGTCCTGAGCCAGAAACGGGCCACACGTGCCGATGCCCGCTGCGTTGACCAACAGGTCGATCTGATGCGCGCCGTCTTCCAGCTCAAGCAGGAACCCTGAAAGCCGTAACGGCTCGCCCAGATCACATGCGCGAAACAGCACCTCCACGCCAAAGCGCTGCGTCAGCTCCAGTGCGATGGTTTCCAGCTGATCCCGCTGGCGAGCGACCAGAATAAGGCTGCGGCCACGGCGCGCTAGTGCCTCGGCCATGGCCAGGCCGATGCCGCTGGAGGCGCCAGTGATCAGGGCGTAACGGGTCATGCAGTTCTCCATTGAGCATAATGCGGTCGGCAGTTTACCGGGCTGCGAGCCCTTTATTGCTTATCGGTGTCTTGTTCGGGCGATTTTTCCACATCGTCAGCGTTCGTTTGAACGCCGTCTCGCTCTGCTTCATCGTCATAGGGCAGGGACTGTTCGTATTCGTCTGTCTGAACGTCCAGTTCGTTCTTGAGCGTATCCATGCCGCCGGAAAGGCTGCCCACAATAATCAGAGGAATCAACAAGACCCAGAGTCCGGCCAATATCTTGACAGCACGTGTGTTGGGCGGCTGGGGGGCTCCGTACTTGTTCGGGCCTTTGGTGCCGGGTATGGCCGTCATCAGGATCGGAAAAAAGCTTCCTACGAAGGGCACAAGGTTCAGGAGTAAAAGCCAGCCCGACCAGCCGATATCGTGGAGTCTCCTGATACCCATTTGAGCGGCGAGGAGTGCGTACGCCATCAGCAGAACCGCAAACAGCAGCCCGCCGGCCACCAATGACTGGGTCATGAAACTGACTGTGATGAGCGATAGCGGTAATAAGGTCACGCTGAGGACCAGAATCCACGCCAGATAGCGCAGACGGCCGATACGTCCCTGAATACCGAACACCTTGAGCGTGGACGACTCCGCAAACTCCGTTCCGACCTGCGATTTGGGCGGGGCATAAGGCGAGGCGGGTGGTTGAACTTCTTTTTTATCAATGCTCAGGCTGATGGCTGGATCCGGTTCGATACGCGCTTCGACGCCTGCTTCATTGAGCGCGTTCATGTAGCGTTCGGCTTCTTCATGGGGCAGACCCCGCTTGAGGGCGACAGGGTGTCCGCTGAACAGTTTTTCCACAGCCGCGGTTTCGCTGCTGAACAGCCTGGCGAGATTGGCTTTCGCCACCTCGAGTTCAACGCCAGGGCGCACCTGACCTTCAAAGACGATCTTGAAGTGGGTATCGGCCATACAGGGCTTCCTTGTCTTGAAGTGAGAGCGAACCAGGCGCCGCCGCGTGGGGCACCTGTTATACAGCCTGTGTCACCACGCTCAGAAAGGTCTGACGATGACCAGAATGACGATGGCAATCAGGATCAGAACCGGAACTTCATTGAACCAGCGGTAGAACACATGGCTACGACCATTCTCGCCGCGGGCGAAGCGTTTGACCTGCGCGCCGCAAACGTGGTGGTAACCGATCAGCAATACCACCAGCGTAAGCTTGGCGTGCATCCAGCCCTGGCTGAAATAGCCGCTTGGGTTGAAGCTGATCAGCCAGCCGCCGAAGATCAGGGTCGCGATCATCGCAGGTCCCATGATGCCTCGGTACAGCTTGCGCTCCATGATGCAGAAGCGGTCGCGGCTGATGCTGTCTTCGCTCATCGAGTGATAAACAAACAGCCGTGGCAGGTAAAAGAGACCTGCAAACCAGCAGACCATTGAAATGATGTGCAGTGCTTTGATCCATAAATAGAGCATTTTCAGTTATTCCCAGGTTCACGGTGGCCGAATAGTAGAGGCTTGGGTGTCCATACGTCACGTTGTCGGTTGTCGCAGACGCCATAGGCCCATATTATCGACCGCTTTCCAGTTGTTTCGTTGAGGGCAGGTTATGGTCAAGGTCGGTATCGTCGGTGGCACGGGTTACACCGGGGTCGAACTGCTGCGTCTGTTGGCACAGCATCCGCAAGCTGAAGTGGTGGTGATTACTTCTCGCTCGGAGGCCGGTCTTCCTGTCGCCGACATGTACCCGAACCTGCGAGGCCATTACGACGGTCTGGCATTCAGCGTTCCGGACGTTCAGACACTGGGCGCGTGTGATGTCGTGTTTTTCGCCACACCGCATGGCGTCGCTCACGCGCTGGCCGGTGAATTGTTGGCCGCAGGCACCAGGGTGATCGACCTGTCTGCCGACTTCCGTCTGCAGGACTCGGATGAGTGGGCCAAATGGTATGGCCAGCCCCATGGTGCTCCAGAACTCTTGAAAGATGCGGTCTACGGCCTGCCTGAAGTCAATCGTGAGCAGATCAAGACGGCACGCCTGATTGCGGTGCCCGGTTGCTACCCGACCGCCACTCAGTTGGGTTTCCTGCCGCTGCTTGAAGCGGGCATTGCTGATAACGGGCGGCTGATTGCCGACTGCAAGTCGGGTGTGAGCGGTGCCGGGCGCGGGCTTAGCATCGGCTCGCTGTACTCGGAAGCCAACGAAAGCTTCAAGGCGTACGCCGTCAAAGGTCACCGTCACCTGCCTGAAATCACCCAGGGCCTGCGCCGCGCAGCCGGTGGCGATGTGGGACTGACGTTCGTTCCGCATCTGGTGCCCATGATTCGTGGTATCCATTCGACCCTGTACGCTACGGTCACTGATACCTCGGTGGATCTACAGGCCTTGTTCGAGAAACGTTACGCCGATGAGCCTTTCGTGGATGTGATGCCTGCCGGCAGCCATCCCGAGACACGCAGCGTTCGCGGCGCCAACGTCTGTCGCATCGCGGTGCATCGCCCGCAGGGTGGCGATCTGGTCGTCGTGCTGTCGGTTATCGACAATCTGGTCAAGGGCGCTTCAGGTCAGGCGGTTCAGAACATGAACATCATGTTCGGTCTGGACGAGCGTCTGGGCCTGTCACACGCCGGGATGATGCCGTAAGTTCTGAATCGGGCGGCAAGCGGACCATAACCTTCGTTTGCCGCTGCTCTGCAAATAGTTGACCGATTTTCTGGGACAAGCGGATAATGCCCGTTATTACGCATTACGACGGCTTAACGCCGGGAGATATCTGACATGAGTGTCGAATCCTTCACTCCGACGGCTTTGGAATTCACCCCAGGTGCAGCGCACAAGGTGAAGTCTCTGGTCGATGAAGAGGGCAATGATCGCCTTAAACTGCGTGTCTTCGTGACCGGTGGCGGTTGCTCCGGCTTCCAGTACGGCTTCACGTTCGATGAAGACGTTGCAGACGATGACACCATTGTCGAGCGCGAAGGCGTTAGCCTGGTGGTCGATCCAATGAGCTTCCAGTACTTGGCAGGTGCCGAGGTGGATTATCAGGAAGGGCTGGAAGGTTCGCGTTTCGTGATCAAGAACCCGAATGCTTCCACGACCTGCGGTTGTGGGTCGTCGTTCTCGATCTGACAACGCATCGCAGTCATGAAAACGCCGCTCATTGAGCGGCGTTTTTCATTCTGGCGTCTGGCGTCAGGCGGGGTAGATAGCCCCCAGCACGCGAAGGCCCTTGGCACCGGTGACCGTCGGCCGATTGGCCGGTACGCTCTCCAGGCAGCAGTGCGCCAGCCAGGCAAACGCCATGGCTTCAACCCAGTCAGGATCCACCCCGAACTTGGCTGTGCTGCTGACGCGGGTGTTGGGCAGCAGTTCGGCCAGTCGGTTCATCAGCGCAATGTTGTGAGCGCCACCACCGCAGACCAGTAGTTCCATGGTGCTGGACTGGGCGGACTGTAAGGATTCGGTAATGGTAAGCGCAGTCAGCTCGAGCAGCGTGGCCTGCACGTTCTCAGGCGCCAGGGTTGGCAGCTGGAACAGATGATGATGCAGCCAGCCAAGGTTGAACACCTCACGGCCGGTGCTTTTCGGCCCCTTGGTCAGGAAGAATGGGTCGCTCAGCAGCGTTTTCAGCAGCGCTGCGTCAACCTTCCCGCTGGCAGCCCATGCGCCATCCTCGTCATAGGGCCGATTGTGCTGCGACTGGATCCAGGCATCAAGCAATACGTTGCCAGGGCCACAATCGAAACCCGAAACCGGGCGATCGGACTCGATCAGACTCAGGTTGCTGAACCCCCCGATATTGAGCACCGCGCGATGCTCCTTGTTGTCATCGAACAGGGCTTCGTGGAAAGCGGGCACCAACGGTGCGCCCTGACCACCTGCCGCGATGTCGCGACGGCGGAAGTCGCTGACCACAGTGATCTCGGTCAGCTCGGCGAGCAGCGCAGGGTTGCCGATCTGGATACTGAAACCGCGTGCAGGCTCGTGGCGGATGGTCTGGCCATGACTGCCGATGGCACGGATCTGACCGGCCACCATGTTCTGCTCCTCAAGCAGGGTCAACACACCCTGGGCGACCAGACGACACCACTTCTGCTCGGCAAGTGCGGCTCGCGTGAGTTCATCTGTGCCACTTGAGCAGAGGCCGAGCAGTTCCGCATGCAGGTCTTCCGGCATGGGAATGTAGTGGGTCGCCAGAAGTCTTGGTCGGTCATCCTGCTCCAATAGGGCGATATCAATCCCATCGAGGCTGCTGCCGGACATCACACCTATATAGAAGAAGGCCATGGATTACCTTTTATTCGAGGCCAGCGTGGTGGCCTTTTCCTGGTCCATACGCGCCATCAACGGTTGGCTTTGCTGCATGAACCGCTGTTTTTCGGACTTGGCGATCGGATCCGCCATCGGAAGTTTCTGACCCAACGGGTCGACGTGTACGCCGTTGACCTGGAATTCATAATGCAGGTGCGGGCCTGTCGACAAGCCGGTTGTTCCAATATAGCCGATCACTTGACCTTGTTTGACCGATCCACCGGTTTGTACGCCTTTGGCGAAGCCTTGCATATGGCCATAGAGCGTACGGTAGGTATCGCCGTGTTGAATGATCACGGTGTTGCCGTAGCCGCCGCGACGACCAGCAAGAATCACCTTGCCATCGCCGGTTGCCTTGATTGGCGTGCCACGTGGCGCTGCGTAATCGACACCTTTGTGGGCGCGGATCTTGTTGAGAATCGGGTGTTTGCGGCCCATGGAGAACATCGAGCTGATGCGGGCGAAGTCCACCGGAGTACGGATGAACGCCTTGCGCATGCTGTTGCCATCGGCGGTGTAGTAATTGGTGTTGCCCTGCTTGTTGGTGTAGCGAACCGCTGTATAGGTCTTGCCGCGGTTGGTGAAGCGCGCCGACAGAATGTTGCCGGTGCCGACGCTCTTGCCGTTGACCACTTTCTGCTCGTAGACGACGTCGAATTCATCGCCCTTGCGGATGTCCTGTGCGAAGTCGATGTCGTAACCAAAGATGTTGGCCATATCCATAGTCATGCTGTGGGTCAGGCCTGCGCGCTGCGCCGACTGCGAAAGCGAGCTGTTGATCACGCCATGAACATAGGCATTACGGACGTTGGGTTTGCTGACTTCGCGGTTGAAAGTGAAGCCTGCCGCCGTTTTGGACAGGCTGATGGTTTCGAGTTCGCTGAGTTTGGTATGCAGCTGTTTCAACTGTCCATCAGGCGTGAGCTCGAACTGGAGGACCTGACCGTTTTGCAGCTTGCTGAACTGCCGGGATTGCTTGTCGCTGGCGAGGACTTCATGAACCGTGGTGGCTGGAAGGCCTACCTTTTCAAAGAGAGTAGACAGCGTGTCGCCCTTGGCGACGACGACTTCCCGATGATTAGGGTTTTTAGCCGCGTCCGGGAGCGGTTTCTTCGCTTCGGGTTGAGTGCTCGCCGTCTCTGACGTCTGCTCTTCAGCATCATCGATCTGGGCAAATGGCGATTCAACGCTTTCAGGTGTGGCTTGTGCGGCTTCTGGAGCGTCTTGATCCTGTGCGTTCGGATCTGACGGCATCTCCAGATCAAGAACCAGATTGGTACGTTTGGCTTCGACTTCGCTGGAAGGGAAAACCAGAAGAGCCAGGCTCAGCAGGGCGGCGATGCCGCTTGCAGCGAGCAGATGACTCTTCGGATAAAGCGGGGGCGCTTTAGGCGGTGTGTCTATCATAGGTAATTTTGACTTTGAAAAAGGTGAAAAGGAAAAGATGAATGACATGATGAAGATGAAATAACTGTATAAAATATAACCAAAACCTGCCCGAAGCAACCCTTCCCACGAATCCCTTCCTTATTCGTGGGCGAGTGCTGGGCAAAAACTTGTAATTGGGCTCTGATCTTGTATGGTTGGTTCCCTTTAAATTGGGGGCTGATATGAAGTCGGTTGAAGAGCAGCTGGCGCTGATCAAGCGCGGCGCGGATGAACTCCTGGTCGAGGCCGAACTGGTCGCCAAAATCAAGCGCGGCCAGCCGCTACGCATCAAGGCCGGATTCGACCCGACGGCGCCCGATCTGCACCTGGGTCATACCGTCCTTATTAATAAGCTGCGTCAGTTCCAGGAGCTGGGCCATCAGGTCATCTTCCTGATAGGCGACTTCACCGGCATGATCGGTGATCCGAGCGGCAAGAGTGCCACTCGCCCGCCACTGACTCGTGAGCAGGTTCTGGAGTACGCAGAAACCTACAAGGCTCAGGTGTTCAAGATCCTTGATCCTGCCAAGACTGAAGTTGCCTTCAACTCCACCTGGATGGACAAGCTCAGCCCTGCAGACTTCATCCGACTGTCTTCGCAGTACACCGTCGCGCGCATGCTGGAGCGTGATGACTTCGACAAGCGCTATAAAGGCAGCCAGCCGATCGCTATCCACGAATTCCTCTACCCGCTGGTGCAGGGCTACGATTCGGTCGCGTTGCGCGCCGACGTCGAGTTGGGTGGCACGGATCAGAAGTTCAACCTGCTGATGGGGCGTGAGCTTCAGCGTGCGTATGGTCAGGAGCCGCAGTGCATTCTGACCATGCCGCTGCTCGAGGGTCTGGACGGCGTCAAGAAGATGTCCAAGTCCCTGGGTAACTACGTCGGTATCCAGGAAGCGCCGGGCATCATGTACAACAAACTGGTCTCGATGCCTGACTCGCTGATGTGGCGCTACTTCGAGCTGCTGAGCTTCCGTTCCATGGAAGAGATCGAAGGCTTCAAGGCTGATTGTGAAGCGGGCGCGAATCCGCGTGACATCAAGATCAAACTGGCAGAAGAGCTGGTTGCCCGTTTCCATGGTGAGGAAGCTGCTGCCAATGCGCACCGCTCTGCGGGCAACCGTATGAAGGAAGGTGAGCTGCCTGACGATCTGCCGGAGATTTCCTTGGGTGCTGCTGAAGACATGCCAATCTCGGCCGTCCTTAACAAGGCAGGCCTGGTAAAGAACTCTGCGGTTGCTCGTGATCTGTTGGCTTCCGGTGGTGTGCGTATAGATGGTGAAGTCGTTGATCGCAGCTTTATCTTCAAGTTGGGTGCTACGCATGTCTGCCAGGCCGGGAAGAAGGCTTTTGGGCGCGTAACCCTCGTTTCTGAATAAAGTTCAAAATAACGGTTGACGCGCTCTGTGATGTGTCTATAATTCGCCCCACTTCCGGCGCAGACGGAAACGAAAAAGCCTTGCGATTCAATGAGTTGCAAAGGTTTATCGGATGAGGTCAGCGAGGAAGTAGGTCGAGTTTGTTTGAATCGACAGCGGTGAGAAAAAAGAGTTTGACA
>NZ_JACONV010000003.1 GCF_014358015.1 Pseudomonas triticifolii
GATGTTTGCTGCGACATAGCGGCATCCGCCATAAACGCTCGGCTCACCTTGGTGCCTGCGTGCGCGGCCAGGACAGGCTGAAACACGCGCCGCCCAGACTCACGCTGCGTCCGATCAAGGCGCGGCCTTCATGCCAGTTGATGATGCGCCGGACAATCGACAACCCCAGCCCGTGGCCACCCGAGGCCCGCGTGCGGCTGTCGTCGATGCGCATGAAGGGCGTGAAGATCTGCTCCCACGCGTCTTCAGGCACGCCAGGGCCGTCGTCGTCCACCTCGATCCGGCAATGTTGTGCGCCCAGACGATAACTGATGCACACCTGCGTCTCGGCATGACGCATCGCGTTGCTGACCAGATTCTGCAACGCCCGATGCATATAGCGCGGTTCGGCCTCTACCCACGCGGCTTCGCCTGGCGCTGCGGTGCTGCATTCACCGCGCGACACCCGTACATCCGCGCGCAACGGTGCCAGTTCGGCAATCACTTGATCGATCAGCGCATCCAGGTCGATGCGCTGGAAATTCAACGTCGGCGCACCCTGCTCAAGCCGTGCGTAGGTCAGCATCTCATCCACCAGCTTGTCGAGGTCCTGAATGTCGCTGTCCATGCCGCGCATGTACTTGAGGCGCGCCTCAGGTGTGGTCGCGTCGCTGACCATCTCCAGACCGAAACGCAAACGCGCCACCGGCGTGCGCAATTCATGGGACACCGCGCGCACCAGTTCACGCTGAATCATCAGCGAGCGCTGCAAGTGCTCGGCCATGCTGTTGAAGGCTGCCGCCAGACGCCCGACCGAATCAGAGCCCTCGGTGGGTACGCGGGTTTGCAGGCTGCCCTGGGCGATCAGCGTGGCGGCCGCTTCCAGTTCCAGCACTCGCCGCTCCAGTCTGCGCACCAGCAGATACACCACCAGCCCGATGAAACACAGCCCCAGCAAGGCAATCAACACCAACCATTGCAGCGGGTAGGGATTCATTTGATACAGCGGACCGATTTCCAGCACCCAGTTGGTGTCGACGATCCCGGCCAGCACGCGGATCGAATCGCCGCCCTTGCCCAGCGCCATGACCGTATCGCCTTCGTAAATGCGGCGGCGCTGGTCGTCATCCAGGTCAGCCTGATCCAGCGCCAGCAAGTGCATGTCGAAACCGAAGCCCTTGTCGACACGCAGCGCCTGCAAACGCGCTGGCTGCTCATCGACCGGAAAGCGCACCAGCTCATCGATCAACAGATAGATGGTCGCCCGCGCCAGTTGCTCGGTGATCTGCTGCACCTCGCCGCTCAACAGCAGCGGCTCTTTATCGCTCAACTGGCGATAGACCTTCGCTGCGTGCGGGCCGATCTGCTCGACCACTACTTGCCCACGCGCCAGACGACTGCGGGCACTGCTGTCCAGTTGCGCCTGCTCCAGGCTTTGCAGGCTCAGCGGAATGCCCAACAGCCGCTCCCAGACCGCCAGGGCACGACGACGCTCGACGTCATCAAGGGCAATCAGATTATCGGCCATGACCGTGAACGTGCCGTGGGCCAGACGCTCACGGTATTGCTCGCCACGCGCCTGATTGAGGCCATGCAGCGCGAGCATGCCGAGCAAGGCCACCAGCACCAGAACACCGAGCATGCCGCCATAAATACGCAGAAAGATCGAATTCATGGACGTCAGCCGCTGAACACGTGGCCGCTCATGTCCTGCGCTGCTTCGGGCACGAACAGGTAGCCCTTGCTGCGCACGGTCTTGATCAGACGTGGATGAATGGGGTCGTCACCGATCTTGGGGCGGATGCGTGAGATACGCACGTCGATGGAACGGTCCTGACCGTCGTAACCGACGCCGCGCAGCGCAGTGAAAATTTCCTCGCGTGACAGCGTGCGCCCGGCGTTGGCCACCAACAGCCACAACAGGTCGAACTCGGCACCGGTCAGCTCGATGCTCTGCTCGCGCAGCCAGGCCTCGCGCAGGGCGTTGTCCACCACCAGCGGCCCGAACACCAGCCGGCGCAGTTCGGCGGCAGGCACCTGCGGTGCTTCACTGCGACGCAACAAGGCATGAATGCGCGCCAACAGAACCCGTGGATGAACCGGCTTGCAGACAAAATCATCCGCGCCGGTATCGAGCCCCTGAATATGATCAGTGTCGTCGGTACGCGCAGTGAGCATCAGGATCGGGCCTTCGTAACGATCACGCACCTTGCGGCAGATACTGAAACCGTCCTCGCCAGGCAGCATCAGGTCGAGGATCACCAGGTCCGGCTGCTCGGCCACGATGCGCTCCGCCGCCAGCGCGCCATTGCCTTCAATACTGACGATCAGGCCGTTGTTCTGCAGGTAGTCGCAGGTCAACTGCGCCAATCGCTGGTCGTCTTCGACAATGAGCACCTGCCAGGTGTGTGGCTCCACGAACGGCTTCCTTTTTATCGTTATTGAAACGCTGATTCAGGCATCGCTGCATGAGGCGAATGTCCGGCGATTGTAGCAACCGCGCAGCAAAGCACACGACATGCCAGATCGCCCTTGCAGATGGCTTTTTTTGTGATAGGGTTCGCGCCCGCAAAAATCGGCCCCGACCTCAAGACATCTGTAAAAAACAGTGACAAACGGTCCGACGCAGCAGCCATGCGGCCTACACGCGTTGTAGGTGTTTCATACACAAAGTACTCACAAGTTTATCCACAGGTCGTACGTTGCAATTGATGTCCAAAACGCATTATCTTGTAGCCCGACCCGCAGCGACACCCTACATGTAGGGTTTTCTGCCAAAACTCCAGCACAAGTCAAACGAGAAATTCAAGCACTTTTCTTACGTTTGTGGGGTTGAACTTTAAGACGTATTCGGTAACCAAACCGCTCGCGCTACCCCCAGGCGACCCGGTACACGTCTTGCAATATAGAACCTGCATGCTGCAACAGATTTGCAAGGGATCGGGCATATGACCCGGTCCCTTTTTGACTTCAAAACCCGGCAGCGATGACATCCTCGCTGCCACCTCCGTTTTGGAGTCTTGAGTCGCCCGTTTGGCGACTCATTGCCAGAACGGAACGGTGGGCAGCCATGCCCGAACAAACTTAAAGAACGTGGAGACACCCATGCAAACAGACACAACTCGCGAGAACTCGCCGACCACAGCGCCGCTGACGAACCAGGCCCAACAGGACCTGTCCGCGACCGCTCCTGGTCAACTGCGCGTGATCAAGCGGAACGGCACTGTCGTCGCGTACACCGATGACAAGATCACCGTCGCCATCACCAAGGCGTTTCTTGCAGTTGAGGGCGGCGCTGCGGCTGCCTCGTCGCGCATCCACGACACCGTTGCCCGCCTGACCGAACAGGTCACGGCCACCTTCAAGCGTCGCATGCCTTCGGGCGGCACCATCCACATCGAAGAGATCCAGGACCAGGTCGAACTGGCCCTGATGCGCGCCGGCGAGCAGAAAGTCGCTCGCGACTACGTCATCTACCGTGACTCGCGCGCCAAGGAACGTGCCGTTCGTTCGCCCGAAGCTGAAGTCCACGCTCATCCCTCGATCCGCATCACCCGCGCTGACGGCAGCCTGGCGCCGCTGGACATGAGCCGCCTGAACACCATCGTCACCGAAGCGTGCGAAGGCCTGGCTGAAGTCGACGCCGCGCTGATCCAGAACGAAACCCTGAAAAACCTGTACGACGGCGTTGCGCTGAAAGATGTCAACACGGCGCTGGTGATGACTGCCCGTACGCTGGTCGAGCGCGAGCCGAACTACTCGTTCGTGACCGCCCGCCTGCTGATGGACACCCTGCGTGCCGAAGGCCTGAGCTTCCTGGAAGTGGCCGAGAGCGCCACGCACCACGAAATGGCCGACCTGTACGCCAAGGCGCTGCCTGCCTACGTCGCCACCGGTATCAAGTACGAACTGCTCAACCCTGTGCTGGCCGAATTCGACCTCGAGAAGCTGGGCAAGGCGATCAACCACGAGCGCGATCAGCAGTTCACGTACCTGGGCCTGCAAACCCTGTACGACCGTTACTTCATCCACAAGGATGGCGTGCGTTTCGAACTGCCGCAGATCTTCTTCATGCGTGTGGCCATGGGCCTGGCGATCGAAGAGAAAGCCCGTGAAGACCGCGCCATCGAGTTCTACAACCTGCTGTCGTCGTTCGACTACATGTCGTCGACCCCGACGCTGTTCAACGCAGGCACCCTGCGTCCACAGCTGTCCAGCTGCTACCTGACCACCGTGCCGGATGACCTGTCGGGCATCTACCACGCGATCCACGACAACGCCATGCTGTCCAAATTCGCAGGCGGCCTGGGCAACGACTGGACGCCGGTTCGTGCGCTGGGCTCCTACATCAAGGGCACCAACGGCAAATCGCAAGGCGTCGTGCCGTTCCTCAAAGTGGTCAACGACACCGCAGTAGCAGTCAACCAGGGCGGCAAGCGCAAGGGCGCTGTCTGTGCCTACCTGGAAACCTGGCACATGGACATCGAAGAGTTCATCGAGCTGCGCAAGAACACCGGTGATGACCGTCGTCGTACCCACGACATGAACACTGCCAACTGGATCCCTGACCTGTTCATGAAGCGCGTCTTCGATGACGGCCCGTGGACACTGTTTTCGCCCTCCGAAGTACCGGACCTGCACGACCTGACCGGCCGCGCCTTCCAGGAACGTTACGAGTACTACGAAGCGCTGACCGAATACCCAGGCAAGATCAAGCTGTTCAAGACCATCCAGGCCAAGGATCTGTGGCGCAAGATGCTCTCGATGCTGTTCGAAACCGGCCACCCATGGCTGACCTTCAAAGACCCGTGCAACCTGCGCAGCCCGCAGCAGCACGTGGGCGTGGTTCACAGCTCGAACCTGTGCACCGAGATCACCCTGAACACCAACAAGGACGAGATCGCAGTCTGCAACCTGGGCTCGATCAACCTGCCGAACCACATCGTCAACGGCAAACTGGACACCGACAAGCTCAAGCGCACTGTCGACGTAGCCGTTCGCATGCTCGATAACGTCATCGACATCAACTACTACTCCGTGCCGCAGGCCAAGAACTCCAACCTGCGCCACCGTCCAGTCGGCCTGGGCATCATGGGCTTCCAGGACGCGCTGTACCTGCAGCACATTCCGTACGGTTCCGATGCGGCTGTGCAGTTCGCCGACGCATCCATGGAAGCGGTCAGCTACTACGCCATCCAGGCGTCCTGCGACCTGGCCGACGAGCGTGGCGCGTACGAGACGTTCCAGGGCTCGCTGTGGTCCAAGGGCATCCTGCCGCTGGATTCGCAACAGATCCTGATCGAGCAGCGCGGCGAGAAGTACATCGACGTCGACCTGAAGGAAACCCTGGACTGGGCGCCAGTACGTGCCCGTGTGCAGAAAGGTATCCGTAACTCGAACATCATGGCCATCGCACCGACCGCCACCATCGCCAACATCACCGGCGTGTCGCAGTCGATCGAACCGACCTACCAGAACCTGTACGTAAAATCGAACCTGTCGGGCGAATTCACCGTGATCAACCCGTACCTGGTTCGCGACCTCAAGGCCCGCGACCTGTGGGACTCGGTCATGATCAACGACCTGAAGTACTACGACGGTTCGGTGCAACAGATCGAGCGCATTCCGCAGGAGCTCAAAGAGCTGTATGCGACAGCCTTCGAAGTGGACACCAAGTGGATCGTCGACGCGGCAAGCCGTCGTCAGAAGTGGATCGACCAGGCTCAATCCCTGAACCTGTACATCGCTGGCGCATCGGGCAAGAAGCTGGACGTAACCTACCGCATGGCCTGGTACCGTGGTCTGAAAACCACTTACTACCTCCGTGCCCTGGCCGCGACCAGCACCGAGAAATCGACCGTCAACACCGGCAAGCTCAACGCGGTATCGAGCGGTGGCCACGGCCCGGACGACTCGGCCATCACCGCCCCACGCCCGACCGAAGCAGCACCGGCCGGTCCTGCACCGGTTCCAAAGGCTTGCGCCATTGACGAGCCGGATTGCGAGGCTTGCCAATAAGGCAATCGCCCTGCCCGCTCCCGTAGCTGAACACTGCGGGAGTGAGCCAGCTCAAGGCAGCAATCCGATGAAGAGGCCCGAAAGCCGGGCCTCAACCTCAAGGTCAACCGCAACACTGTGGGAGCGGACTTGTCCGCGAAAAGGCGCTAAACCCAAGCCATCCACAACCGGGTTAACACATTCATGTTCCTTGCGTTCAGCACTAACGCAACCAACATACTCTTTAGATACAACAGGTCAGCCCAAGCGACTGACCCTCAAGCCGGAGATTTCACCATGCTGAGCTGGGATGAATTCGATAAAGAAGACGGCGAAGTCGTCGCTAAAGCGACCAACGCCGGTCACGCCAACGAGGCCAACATGGATCGCCTCGACAGCGCCGGTGGTGCTGCGGCTCAAGAAGCCCGCGCCGTTACCGCTAACGACTCCGCTGCCCTGATCCGCGCCAAGAAAGCGCTGGATGCACTGGACGTTGCCGAAGGCCTGGCCGAACTCGAAGGTGCCAGCGCTCGCGTTGCCGTTGACGAAAAGATGATGATCAACTGCCGCGCCGACCTGAACCAGCTCGTACCGTTCAAGTACGACTGGGCCTGGCAGAAGTACCTGGACGGTTGCGCAAACCACTGGATGCCGCAAGAAGTCAACATGACCGCCGACATCGCCCTCTGGAAAAACCCGGAAGGCCTGACCGACGACGAGCGCCGCATCGTCATGCGCAACCTGGGCTTCTTCTCCACCGCTGACTCGCTGGTTGCCAACAACCTCGTACTGGCCGTGTACCGCCTGATCACCAACCCGGAGTGCCGCCAGTACATCCTGCGCCAAGCCTTCGAAGAGGCGATCCACACCCACGCGTACCAGTACTGCATCGAATCGCTGGCCATGGATGAAGGCGAGATCTTCAACATGTACCACGAGATTCCATCGGTCGCGAAAAAAGCCGCCTGGGGCCTGAAGTACACCCGTTCGATCTCCGATCCGAAGTTCGAAACCGGCACCGTCGACACCGACAAAGAACTGCTGCGCAACCTGATCGCCTACTACTGCGTACTGGAAGGCATCTTCTTCTACTGCGGCTTCACCCAGATCCTGTCCATGGGCCGCCGCAACAAGATGACCGGCGTCGCCGAGCAGTTCCAGTACATCCTGCGCGACGAATCCATGCACCTGAACTTCGGCATCGACGTGATCAACCAGATCAAGATCGAAAACCCGCACCTGTGGGATGCCGAGATGAAGGAAGAAGCCACGCAGATGATCCTGCAAGGCACCCAGCTGGAAATCGAATACGCCCGTGACACCATGCCACGCGGCGTACTGGGCATGAACGCGGCCATGATGGAGGACTACCTCAAATTCATCGCCAACCGTCGCCTGAGCCAGATCGGCTTGAAGGAAGAGTACCCAGGTACCACCAACCCGTTCCCATGGATGAGCGAGATCATGGACTTGAAGAAAGAGAAGAACTTCTTCGAGACTCGGGTTATTGAGTATCAGACAGGCGGGGCGTTGAGCTGGGATTGATAGTCCGGCTTTGAGCCAGCGGTAATGAAAAAGCCAGGAGCGGAAGCTGCCTGGCTTTTTATTTTGGCTTACAGGAGAGCAATGATCTGTAACTGCCCAATGTAGCTATAATGAAAGTATCAATGAGGGTCGCTTGGATTTAACTTCGTGATCAAAGAACTGCCTGAATGTGATGACATTATCGTAGTTGTCATAAGCAGATTCCTTAGCCTTTTTCAAAGACTCAGGCACAACGAGAGAAATCGAGTGCCGGCCCATTTCGTCAATAGCCTCGCCAGAAACGCGGTCATCAACTGTAGCGAGAAAAATCGCCCCGAGAGGTTTCTCTAAAGCTAATTGCTTCCATCTTTCACGCAGAGTGGTTTTTAAGGATACGATGACGGCGTCCCCTTTGAGATTAAGCTCTCTTACATCGGGCAATACGAAGTCCGGACGACGCCCACCGAACACTACTTGAGCTTCGTAACGAACGCGACCATCTTTAAAAAGCCTTCCTACATGGTGTTCGAACGAAAGACCAGCTCTGCTTTTCCTGGTCTGTGCGGCGCTAAGGAATATCGAGTCCAGCTCAGAGAACGCTTTGACGAGATTAGCAACAGGATCACCTCCGCCATGCAAAAGTATACGTGCGACTTGAGCGGCGCGGAAGCGAAGCTCCGCCCGTTTGTAGATTGAGTATTCAATATCCCTGCTGATTCGCATAACAGCGTCACCTGGGTGCGGAATCAAAAACGGACTCATATCTCTAAAACCATTCTCGTCAAGCCATCTCGTCTGAGCCTGGAACGCCAGCGTTTCAGGAGATGGGAGAGTTTGCTTCTTGATGAATTGCTCCAAAGTCCCGTTTTTAATCGCTTGCGATAACTCGGCAATAAGCTGATCAGTTTCGAATGCAGGGGCTACGAGCGATGCTGAATTGAAAAAACCAAAATGAAAGTCGGCTTCTAGCTCAAAAGCCGTTTCAATGATTTCTGCCTCTTCACTAACCGAATCGATGACAATGAACCAATAAAAAGCACCCGACTTTTGCTGCTTATATCTACCGACAATAAGCCACGAGGCAGGAGACAGGGCTTGAAACTGCTCCTTTGGGATTCCGGTGTGCTGCCATTCGTACCTTGGCCTCTCCTTTTCTTTATCGCCTGGATTACGCTTTGAGAAATATTTTATTGTTGAGGTCTTTACCTCACCTGTTGCAGGCCAAAATGTTTGATACGTCACATCAAAGATGTGCGGTTTTTCTGGGTTTGTATTTTTTAAAACAGGAAAAAAGTCTGACTCAGCAATAGCTCTTGGAATAAAAAAACCGTTTTGATGGCCGTTTTTAGAGCTATCGGCCCAAGCAGTATCATTACGCGACAGCTTCTTTATAAAAATACGTTCACTTTCTGAAATACATTTAGAAATATCTTTCCATTCGGGATGAAAACCCATCACAACCCTCTACTTTGGACATACATCAAAAGACACTTATTTTGATGGTTAAACCTTAAAGCCATCAAACTTAGGATTATTCTCAGCTCGAATCCAGAAAAATAGCGTTCCAGATTACTTATCATCTAATGCAGCAGCAATCTGCTCAGCTATTGCTTCGTCTAGCTGGAGATACTCAGAACCATTTACCAGCCATTCACCAATCAGGTCAATAAGCAGCATCGTTTTTTGTTTTTTCATCGACCGTACTGCGCACTCCCAAACCACTAGTACCCTCCAGCCTAAAGCCCGCAGAGCAGCAATCTGAACCAAATCCCTAGCTTGATTTTTCCCGATTTTTTCAAGCCAGAATTCTGGACGAGTCTGCGGGACCTTGAAAAAACGGCAATCGTGTCCATGCCAAAAGCACCCATGAACAAAAATCGCCGCATTGTATTTTGGCAAGACCAGATCAGGCTTACCGGGAAGGTGCTTCGCATGGATACGGAATCGAAAACCTCGAGCGTGCAAAGCTTTCCGTATCAGTAGTTCAGGAGATGTATTTTTCCCCTGGATTCCAGCCATCATCCTCGAACGAGTTGCTGCATCTACCACATCAGTCATGCTTGCCCCTTATCGAGGCCCAGCGGCCCCGACATTAGTAGAAGCACTTTCGACTTAAGCAGACAACGAAAATTCCAGCTGCGGCTTGTCCATATCCTTCTCCTTTGCAGCAAGAATTCGGCTTTTCATAAGCTTGGCAACGGCCTCAAAAACTGGTACCGCAACCGAGTTACCAAACTGCCGATACGCCTGTGTGTCCGAAACCGGAATGACAAATTTGCTCTCACCCGGCTTGTCGAAACCCATCAAACGGGCACACTCGTGCGGAGTGAGACGGCGTGGACGGTTCAGTTGATTCAGCTCGCTGTTGAAATCAAGGTGCTCGACAAAACCCCGATCAACCAGAATTTCTGACCCGTCCTTGTGATACCGCGCAGAGAGAGTCCGCGCCACATCATTAGGGCGAGTCAGTCCAAAGCCGAAGCCATTGCCTTTCTGGCGATGCTTTTCTGCATATTTATAGAGGTAGTCCCAAAGCTTCGGTGTCAGGATGTACTTGCTGTCTACTTCCTTGTCCAGAAGATCGCCAAAGCTGGGGCGCTGCTTGGGTATCAGCTTGTCTATGTCGCGCAGAGTAAAGCCGCCATGGACATTGAGGTCTCGTCGGAACCCTACCAGTACGATTCGCTCGCGATGCTGAGGGACGAAATGCCTGGCATCGATCACCTTGGGATCAGCACCTTTGGGTGCGTTGACGTCTGCGACCTCATAGCCCAGTTCATCCAGCGCTTCGCAAATGATCCGGAAGGTGTTGCCCTTGTCGTGACTCTTCAGGTTCTTCACGTTCTCAAGCAGAAAGGCAGCAGGCCGCTTGGCAGCGATGATTCGCGCCACGTCAAAAAACAACGTGCCTTGGGTTTCACATTCAAAACCGTGCTTGCGGCCCAATGAGTTTTTCTTGGAGACGCCTGCCAGAGAGAATGGCTGACAAGGGAAACCAGCCAAAAGAACGTCGTGATCGGGAATCTCGTTCTGGATATGCTTGTAAGCCGCTTCCTCGGTTACCTCAGGCTGGTCGGACAAGGTAACAGTGCGAATATCCTGATTGAATCGATGCCGCTTTGGATCGCAGTAGTGGTTTGCTTTGTAAGTCTTGACGGCGTAGGTGTTCCATTCAGAGGTGAAAACACACTCGCCTCCGATCGATTCAAAGCCTTTTCGGATTCCGCCAATGCCGGCGAACAGATCAATGAAAGTGAACGAAGGCTTGTAGGAAGGCGGTTCGGGCAACAAGGACTCTAGATGAGCATATTCCCGGTGAGTCAGACGGGGTGATGACTTTCCTTTGACCCAGCGATTTATCGTCTCACGGCAGTGCGAAGACCCGATTTCATTCAGTTTCGCCGCCAATTGCCCTTGGTCGTAGATCTCAAGAAGCCTTTTGAGAAGATCCATGTCCTGAGCGGGATGGGGATCAGACGAAGAGACAGGCTCGCTCATTTGGGACGATTCAAAAGCATTGGGTTCAAAGAGACTCATGAGCCTTGTTCCTCTGGGTCAAACGTGTGACAAACGATCACCATTCTATTCCATTCAAGCTTTAAGTAAATTCCTCATTTCGGTCTGCACGGAAATGAAGCCGCTATCTTTGGATCTGAACAGTGCTCGATTACTGTATAAAAAAACAGTATATGAGTATTTCCTGATCTGTCCATGCTCAAGCTCGTGAGATAGAAATGGTGATTCTTTGTCGAGGATTTCCAGCAGATTCCTACAGCTTCCGTAGCCCGTCCGACATGCCAGAACGGTTGACCGCGTCAATTCATCCCCCTAACCTCTCCGCCCAGAGCCTAAGAAACTCAAAAACCAGAGCGGCCTCCGCACCCGACAGCCATGCGGCTTTTTTGCGCCAGCGGTTTCGCTGCGCCTGCAGAAAATGTCCCGTTTTATGTCGGGAGTGGGCGAATACAAGACCCGAAAGGGAAATATGTCCGGCCCGTCTCTGGTGGGTTTCTTAGCTCCCGACACCTAAATCCCTGCCCTAAGAAAGCATCCAGAGGTCCTCATGATCAGCTCACGCGATAGATCCGTTTTTTCCCGTACACATTCCCTCGGGGAGGTGGCGCATGCCTGAAGCTCTCAAGCCCACCCTCTTCCACCGCCACAACCGCCAACTCAAGGCCCTCCTCCTCGAACACCAACCCTGGTTCAGCGCCCGTGATCTGGGGCGTCTCATCGGCTGGCCGTTGAACGAAAGACCCCTGCGCAAGCTGGACGCAGACCAGTACCGGGTCATGACGCTCGAGCAGCACAGCGGACCTGAGCCGGAGTTGATGGTGACGGAGTCAGGGGCTTACGCGATGCTGGTGCATCACTATCATGCGGAGAATCGCGGGCTGCGGCAGTGGTTGACCCATGAGGTGGTGGCGACGCTGCGCGATGGTGAGGTGTCGTCCGATGATCACGCGCCGCACCTGAGCATGCTGCAGTGGCCGGGCTTGTCGGTGAATGTGCTGCACTGGCAGAGCGAGCCGTGGATCAGGCTGAGGGATATGCCAGTGATGCTCTCGCATCCACAGATGCAGGCTCAGTCAGCGCCGCGTCAGTTGAGCAAGCCGTGGTGGCGTTCGGCGTTGCCGGTGTTTCGAGCGGGTTGAATGCGATCAGGTGGCCGTGACACTTGATCACGGCCCGTTTGTGAGGTCGCTAATGCCTAGATCTTTTGGCCCTGACCCAACGGCTCATTATTTATCCGCATAACGATCACGACTGCAAAACAGCGTCATGCCCGTAAAGCACATCACCAGATAGAGACTGAACGGATCGAAGCCATCAAGGATCGTCGGCAGATTAAACATGCCGACGCCCCCGAGTAAGCCGATAAGAATTCCCAACCATTTACGATAGGGTCGGGGTTTGATGCCGTAGTCCAAAGCAATTGAAATCAGCACCGTAACGACGAAAACGATGAGCCCGTTCATGCGAGGTTTTTGCTCAAGGAATGAGATCCGTGGATGAGGAGACGCGAGAGCTTAAGTGAGTGGCGCGCCACCACACCGCCACCCAACGCAAAACAGTCAATCCCTACACGCCACACGGATTCAGCCTACGTTGAATCACCTACCCACCACGACACTCACCGAGTCCCCGGCACCAAATCCAGTATTTCATCGATCCCCAGGCAACGCGGCTCGACTTCCAGTGTTCGGCCGTTGGCCAGTATGCCGACGGCGATGTCGCGCATGGCCAGGTAGGCGCTGCGCAGCATGTGGTTGGCGTAGATCACGGCATTGAATCCGGCGGTTTCCAGTACGTCGAAGCGCAGGTGGGCGTAGCTGGTGGGGACGCAGATCAATGGCACGTGCGGGCAGTGCTGGCGGAAGCGTTTGGCAAAGTCGAGGATTTCCTGGCCGTCTTTTTCGCGGCTGTGAATCATGATGCCGTCGGCACCGGCATCGACGTAGGCCATGCAGCGTTCGATGGCGTCGTCCATGCCTTTGCCGAGGATCAGGCTTTCGCAGCGCGCGATGATCAGCAGCCCGCCGTTGTTGCGGTTATTGCAGCCTGCACGGATTTTCTCGCAGAACTCTTCGATGGATTCCTGTTGCTGGCTGACGCTGGTGCCGAACAGTGAGTTTTTCTTGAGGCCGCACTTGTCTTCGATTACCACAGCCGAGACGCCAGCGCGCTCCAGCATTTTGATGTGAATCGCGAAGTGCTCGGGTTTGCCGCCGGTGTCCGCGTCGAAGATAAGGGGCATGGAGCAGACGTCGAAAATCTCGCGGATGCCGTGCAACCGGTTGCTGGGCGAGAGGATTTCGATGTCCGGCAGACCGCGCTGGGTCGAGTCGGTCAACGAGCTTGACCAGATGGCGTCGTAGGAAACGCTCTGCCCTGCGGTGGGTTCAAATCGTGCGCGCTCGGCCAGTAACGCGGACATCGGGCTATGGGCTTCAAGCACGCGAAGGCAACGCTTGCTCTGCAGCAGCGCGGCCAGATTGGTTCGACGGGTATCGATGTCCATCATACGAATCCAGGCTCCTTTTTATTATCGGGGGTGCTCAGGCAACGCGGTTGCGGGCGGCCTTAATCCCAGGCGGGCATTTCGCTTTTCAGGACAGACGCCATCTTGCCGAGGTGCTCGCAGGCTCGGGTCACGTACTCCCGGGACAGGCGCTCGATACGTCGATAGTTGATGGGTTGTTCCGTGGCGCTGGCGTAGAGTTTCAGGGCTTCTGCCGCATGCTTGAAATGCCGGGCCTCGACACTTCCGCAGTGAACACTGAGGAAGGCGGCAACCCGATTGGCCTCGCCGGAGGGATACCCGCGGACCTCCCGAAGCCACTGTTTCCACATGGGCGTCATGAGGTTGTACTCGCCGGTGTTGAACAGCTCCGTCATCGCCATCATCTCAAGCGCTTCGATGAGGTTGGGCGCCAGGGGCCGTGTCTGGCCTACCCAGCTGGAAAACTCTTTGGTGATGGGGTCGAGAAAACGGTCCTGAAGACGCCAGTCATCGGAGCCGCAAATGGCAGATGCCATGCGGTAATAGAGTTTGGAGTGGTGAGGATGGCCATGCATTTCGCCAAGGCCTACATCTTCAACAATGATTTCACCGCAGTGCCGCGCCGCTGCGAGCATTTGCAGCTTGGCGTCGTCGCTCAATGAAGCGGACTCCTGCAGGATCCGCACGATGATGCTCGATACGGCATGCGCAGCGCCGTCCGGGCTTCTCCAGCCGCAAAAGAAGGTACACAGCGAAGACTCGGTCCATTGATTGGAGGTCATCTCGGTGTAGGTATCGCAATAGGCATCCAGCTTGTCAGGGTGGGCATGGAAACCGCTCATTAATGCGTATACGAGGTGCCTGTCCTCGACATCCGTCAACGCTTGATCCACGTATGAAATAAAGTGTCGCGTGAGTAGTTCCATGACCGCTTCCTTATGAGACAAGAGAGACCAGGGTGTTACCAATTAATGCTACAACTGCGTGTTAATGATTCGGGATGCCTGCACTGGCACTCCGTTGCAGTCGTTCAATCACAGCGCTTATTCATCCAGAGTAACTTCCGACATGAACTGCGCCAGACGCGTAAGTCCTTGAACAAGTTCTTCGCGCCCGACCGCATATGAAAGCCTGATGCACGTTGGCGCACCGCACCCCGAACCAGGCACTACGGCAATGTGCGCCTCGGTCAATAACAGTTCGGCCAGGTGATCGACATCACGAATCACCGTACCCAGGTATTTGCCACCCAAATGCCGGGCCACGTTAATGAACAGATAAAACGCGCCCTCCGCCGGTGCGCAGGTCACGCCATTGACGTAACTGAGGCAGATAAGAGCGGCCTGCAGTTGTTGATCGAGAAAGGTGTTCACCTCGCGCACGAAGTCTGTTGAATCCGCTTTCAAGGTCTTCAGCGCCGCGTATTGGGACAGGCTGCTGGGGTTGGACGTGGTGTGCCCCTGAAGGTTGTGCATGGCCGCCACCACTTCGGCTGGCGCACACACATACCCCACGCGCCAGCCGGTGACGGCATGGCTCTTGGAAAAGGAGTCAACCAGCAGGGTCTGGTTCTTCAGGGCCGGGAACAGCGATACGATGTTGTGATGCTCATGAGGATGGCGCACCAACTTGCGGTAGCACTCGTCGAACACCACCCACAGTTGGCGATCGAAGGCGAGTTGCGCAATCAGCAGCAGTTGTTCTCGTTGGTAGACCGTGCCTGTAGGGTTGTTGGGCGTATTGATCACGATCATGCGAGTGCGCGGGGAAATCGCCTGTTCGACCGCCTTGCAGGTCAGGCGATAGTCGTCGGCCTGGGTGTCGACGAACACCGGGACCGCTCCCGCGAGCAGAATTTGTGTGGGGAAGGTCTCCCAGTAAGGCACCGGCACGATGACTTCGTCGCCCGGGTTGAGCAGCACCATGGCGGCATTGAACAGCGCTTGCTTGGCACCGGCCGTCACGGCCACTTCGCTGGCTGAATACGCGATACCGCAGCGCTGGCTGACTTCGTCTGCCAACGCCTCGCGCAATGCGGGCAGTCCAATCGGAGGGGTGTAGCGATTCTGCGAGCGCTTCACCGCATCAATAGCGCCAGCTTTCATTGTCTGGCTGGCATCGAATGACAATTCGCCTGCCGCGAAGTTAATGACATTGATACCGCTTTCTTTCAGGGCATTGGCTTTACTGCGCATACTGGAAGTGCCCGGCGCTCGAATTTCGAGCGTTCGTCGGGCAAGCAGCAACCGACTTGCAGCGGGCGGTTTATTATTCATTTTTATATCTGCCAAGCGATTCAAGCAACTTATTGGAATAGCGTACTTCAAGACAGCACAACACTGCGTTACCGCCAGGACTTATTGACAGTCTGATGACATCCCGGCGGACGAGCCAATACTATTTGCGTCGTTATTGATACTGAAAACCAAACATCAAGCCTGAATGCGACGTGGTGTAATGCTGACAACCGGGTTCATACACCAGTCGATCAAACCCCACATTCAACTCATTTCAGGCCCGGATTGAGCATCAGCGTCCAGCCCCTTCTGTACGAACCAGGATAACGGCAATGTCAGCAACAGCATGGCGGCCAGCAGCATGACCGCGATGGGCACGCCGATCATGTCGCCAAGCCCGCCGAACAGAATCGGAGCCAGCGCCCCGCCGCCAATCGTGCCGGTATAGAACACGGCAAACGCCTGATCACGATTGCTGGGGCCCGCCAGATCCGGCACGGCGCCGTACAGCACAGACGAGGTGCCATTCAGCGCCAGGCCGAGCAAGGGCAGCACCAACATCAACCCGAAGAATGGCAGGTACACCGACATGACGATCAACACCGCCGTGGTGAACTCCGTCAGCCACACTGTCTTCACCATGCCAATACGCGCGCCCAGATAGCCACACAGCAATTTGCCGAACGCGCCACCCACGAACAGCATCGTCAAGGCCAGACCGATGCCCGCCGTGCTCGCCCCCTTGTCCTTCAACAGAAACGGCAGAAACGTGAGAAAGCCCATGCGCACGGCACTGTCCAGCGTGCCGGTGACGATCAGTGCACGCAGGCCGCTGACCGACCCCTTGCCCATCGCCACCCTGGACGCTTTGGATTTCATGGGCGCAGCACGGGTGCGAGCCGGAATCAGCCACCACAGCAACCCCGCAGCGGCCAGCCCTAGCACCCCCAATAACGTGACACTGGCCCGCCAACTGATGACGGTCAGCAACAGACCGATCAGACCCGGCACCAGCATCTTGCCGATGTCACCGGCGAAGTTGTACTGAGACAAGGCCTCCTTCACGCCACCACCCGCTTCATGGCTGTCAGTGATCAAAGACGAAGCCAACGGGTGCTGCGTACTGGCGCCCAGGCCTCCCAGCAACAGCGCCAACAGCAGCACCGTCAAGCCGCCCGCCTGTCCCGCCAGCAGGTACGCAAACCCCGCCAGCGCGGTGCCACCCACCAGCAGCCGGTCGCGTCCCCAGCGTCTGGCAGCACGACTGGCCAGCAACTGGAAACCTGCCATCATCCCGGCGTAGGCGCCGCGCAACAGGCCTATCTGCGCGTAGCTCATGCCAAACTGCATCTGCCAGATCGGCAACAGCACATAGATGACGTCGGTTAGGCCGTCATGCACCGCGTGAGCGCCGCACCCGGCCACCAGTGACCGGCGACGGGCAGACGCAGACGCTTCGGCAGGTGCTGGCGTGTGCACGGGTGCTGCTTGAGCATTCAGATCGTTCATCGTCGTCAATGGCTTGTAGTGAAGGCCAGTATCACGCAGCGCTCCGTGTGAGGTGCTGCTCAGTCAGTGCATCAGCCGTGCGCAGTCCATCATCACATGCGCCTTGCGGCGCAGGTACTCGGAGAAGATGCTGCGCGCCGCCTCAGGATTGATCTCAATCTGCAGCGCTTCGACAAACTCGCTGATCGCGGCGACCGCGTGCGCAAAATGGTTACTTTCGGTGCCTCCGGTGTGCACCGTGACCCAAGCCACCGTGGCGCGGACCCGTGAATCGGGTATGCCCATGTCGCGCACGAACCACTGCGCATACAGCGGATGAATCAACTCGACCTCACCGTGGGTGTACACCTCATGAACCAGCGTCGTGAGCAAGCCCTGCATCAGGTCGCGATCGCGCAGGCGACGGGTGTCGGTCCAGTCCTTGAAGGTCTGTGCCGAGGGCAGGCAGTTCTCTCGCAGCAACCACTGATCATCGCCGCACAATGGCGTGGCCATGTTGTAGAACAGCTCGGCATGCTGGGTGTTGCCCAGTGCGCCCAGGTCTTCGTCGGTAATGCGCTGCAGGCTGCCGCACGCCTTGTAGATCTGCCGTGCAACCTCGGGGTCCTGTTCTGCACGGGCCATTAACGTCAGCCGATTGGCCAGGCCGGACACACTGGCCGCAGAGTTGTTGGTCTTCGACCAACTGGCAAAAAACTTGCGCAGCACCGCAGGCGAATGGCGACGCGAGGTGAGCGTCATAAAGGCTTCCTCGATGCTCGCCAGCGCCTCTTCCTGCTCCCAAAATGCCTCGAACAATGCATGTTTCAGGGCACTGGCGGGCATGTCGTTCAATACAGGCTCAATGATTTTCAACAACTGACTCTGCTGCGCCACAACGTTACTCATGATCACCTCCTGTAACCGTTATTATCGGATGACGAATCGGGCAAATTAATCGGCTTGGACGTTGCAGGTGCGGCAAGCGGATTTCGGCGATCGGGCCTGACAGGCTTCCAGCCGGCCAGACCGATCAGCAACGACAGCAGCTGCGACCCCATGATCAGCGCCATGCATCCATGCCAGCCCCAGTGATTCCATATCATCGCGGGCACCACAGCCCCAAAGCTGCCGCCCAGGTAGTACGCGGTCAGGTACAGCCCGACCGCGCCGGACTTGTTGGGCCCGGCGGTCGCGGCAATGAAGGCGTTGGCAGATGCCTGAGCGAGAAAAACCCCTGTCGAACTCAAGGCCAGACCCAGCACGATCAGCCACAACGAAGGCATTAACGTCAGGATCGAACCGCACACACCGAGCAGCGCGGCCCCGGTCAACAGCTCCGATTGCGGCCTGGACTTGCTCAAGCGTCCGGCGATCGGAATGACCACCAGCGCCAGCAGGAACACCGCATAAATAGCGCCCAGCGCCGCAGCGCCCAGGTTGAACGGTGCCTGACCGAGATGCAGACCGGCGTAGGTAAAGGTCGCGACCTGTGAAAACAGCACGCAAAACCCGACGCCATAAGCAGCCAGCAAAGGCTTGCGGCATAGCTCGCGATAAACGTTCAGCCGCACAGGTGATGCCTTGGGCGTTGCCAGCGAATCTGCTGGCATCAGAATGTGAATCGCCAGGCCCACCACCAGCCCAAGCACCGCCAGCAACTCAAAGGCCTCGCGCCAGCCCGCGTATTCGGTCATGGTTCCTGACACGAAGCGCCCGGCAAAACCGCCGAGCACTGTGCCGGCCACGTACAGGCTGGTGATTTCGGTCACGGCTCCGCCTTTCCAGCGGTCACCGATGTAAGCCACGCTGGTGGCAAAGACCACCGGAATCAACATGCCTTCCAGAAAGCGCCAGATCAGCAACTCGGCAAAGCTGCTCGCGTGGGCCGCAAACAGCGCAGGCACCGCCAGCATCACCGCTGCGACGACAATCACCGAGCGTTGCTCGAAGCGACCGGTCAGACGGCTGATAAAAGGCGCGGTCAAGGCGACGGCCAGTGTGGTGACGGTGATGCTCCAACCCGCTTGCCTGGTGCTCACCTCAAAACTCTGGGCCAGTTCCTGAAGAATGCTCTGGGTCGAATAAAGATTGAGAAAGGCTGCACATCCACACAAAAAAAGCGCGACGCGAGCGTTATGCAGGCGCGAATTCATGAGACCTCTCGTTTTATTCGGGTGGGTCTTTATAGAATGAGCCGCTCTGCCAACACCAATACCGAATTCAGACCGATCAATACCCAGGGAACAGGATGCTCGACTTACGCAAGTTACGTTACTTTTTGACGGTCGCTGAAGAACTGCACTTCGGCCGTGCAGCACTGCGCCTGCACCTTGCGCAACCGCCGTTGACCCGACAGATTTCGGCGCTGGAAGCCGAACTGGGGTTTCGCCTGTTCGACCGCACCAGCCGCACGGTCACGCTGACCGCACAAGGGCGGCACTTCCTGCCCTACGCCCGCGCCGTACTGGACCAGGCCAACCTGACGGAGGTCATTGCCGGAAAGCTGGCAGCCGGAGAAGCCGGGCAACTGGTACTGGGTTACGCCAGTTCGATTGCGCTGTCGGACCTGTTCAGCCAGACCATCCAAGCCTTCGCGCAACGCTTCCCCGAAGTGCAATTGACCCTGGTGGAAAGTGCCTCCAGCGGCCTGTACTCGCAGGTGCTGGATGGCCGCATCGACATCGGCCTCAGCCGCTTGCAGCCCGAGCGTGAACAGACCGACGTGCAGGTCCTGTCGCTGATGGAAGAGCCTTTGGTGGCCGCCCTCGCCTGCGATAACCCGCTGGCCAGCCAGGACGACGTGACCCTTGAGCAGCTCAGCACCTACCCGCTGATTTTGTTCCCGGCCGACTATGGCTCCGGGCTCAACGAATCGATCCGCCACCTGTACCGACACAATGACCTACCGCTGCGCCCAGGTCCGTCCGGCCGCCAGATCACCTCGATCATCGCTTTGGTGGCAGCCGGCCAAGGCGTCGCCCTGGTGCCGGAATGCACTCGAACGCTGGCCAAGACAGGCGTGGTCTACCGACCCCTGGCTGAGCCGGAGGCGCGCGTGCATTTGTTGATGCTGGCCAGAACGCAGGGTCGCTCGCTGTTGGTTGAGGCGTTTATGGCCGTGGTGGATGAGGTTTTGGGGCGAGGGGTATGAGTCGGGATTCACAGGCCCGCGATGGCATCAGCCAGCCGCCGAGTGCTGGTCTGAACACTCGCCTCGCAGGATGGCTGCCAGACCACCTGTGTGCCGACAAGAAATAGGGTTTTAACACTCATGAGGTTGCTATGCTCTGCAATCCCGACCTGATCCCGCTGGCTGTCCCGAGGAACCGAAGACATGAACGTTGCCAAGATCGTAGCGCTGCGCCCCGGCATGCCAAAAGAAGCAGTGGACGGGCTGACTGGCGAGTATGGGTTGTCGTTTTCTGACAGCGGTTATCTGCTCGGCGTTCATGATCTGGGTTATGGGGCCAGGGTGGACGCGCAGGGCGTGCTGGGGACCGTCAGCTTTTACCGGTCGTTTCCCAAGGAGCAGTTGATCGAGCGTCTCCACATCGGCATGCCGCTCGCCGAGGCCCAGACTGCACGACCTGATATGAAACCTGCTGCTGGCGAGCCTGATGATCCACCCGAATGGCTGACCTTCAAGGATTGCACGGACGATGCATTCGAACTGCTCGTACGGGTGACGGAGAACAGGATTCTGGCCATCCAGATTTCAAAGCCGGGGGCAATCTATCCGGAGCCTGTAAAACTGTTGGCCGACCCGAATCTGACGGTGGCCTATGACCTGCTTCGCGATCCTCAACAGCACCTGCGCGCAACCGGGCGTGGTGCTGAGTGGAGCGGCGGCTGGAGCCTCGGGCTGCCGCCAGGTATCACGACCGAACAATGGCCGCTGAGCCCGATCATGGGGCATCCTCTGCGTCACGCCTTCACGCTCTACGTCCCGCAGCCATACCGCAAGCAAGGCGCTGAGCGGGTCGCGTTCTGCCTGTTCGTTGACGATCAGATGGAAGAGCTGTCGCCGAGCAGCGAGGTCGAAGACTTCTTCGACTCGCCGCTGCTGTCCACGCCTCCCGATGACGAGGATTTGCTGCCCTTCTGGACCCACCGTCACGCTCGACACGCCTCCCATTTCGACATGACCGACATACTGGGCACGCACTACGTTGCCATCTGGCTGACCCAGGCAGAATTTGACGGCGCGCTGTGTAACCCGCCGGATCTGCGCGGCAACCCGCTGCTGACAGGCACGCCGGGCTGGCTGGACAAGAGCTATGCAGACCACTATTTGTATACCACTGTGCGCAATCACGATGCCGACGCCTACTCATGGCTAGCGGGCGAAGGGCGCGCAGCAGGTCTGGATACCGCGTTCGCCATCAGGGCACAGGTGCGCGAAGACGATCCTAACGTCGGCAAACCGCCTCGCGAGTGGGACGATGAATGCGAGCACAGCGGCTACATCCGGCCCTACGTGACCGAGGAAGGCGAGGCTCTGGGCCTGGACCGGTTTGCGAACCGCAACCACTTGGGCGGCACCATGTATCCGGTGCAGGGGTATCCCGAATTTGGTCCTTACTACCTCGAGTTTGAAGAGGACTTCGGCGGCTTCAACTTCGGCGGTGGTAACTGCCAGATTGACCTGGAGAAGATGGAGCTGGACTGGGCGTGCTGAGGATAACAGCCCGGTGTCACGCGTATTGAAGCGTTAATGCGCCCTGAGCGCTGCGCGGAGCACAGGATTATTATCTTTCGCCGGAAGCGTTTTCGGACGCTTCCTACATTCTTTCCAAAACCCCGAAAATAAACTGCTCGTCCTCACCAATCAGGACGATTGCAGCATGGCTAATCACGGGTACATGACGATCACCAGCGACACGCGAGGGGTTCTGTCAAAAGGCTGCTCAAGCATGGCTTCGATTGGCAACAGCTGCCAGGTCGATCATGTTGACGAAATCATGGTGCTGTCGTTTACGCACAACATGGCCAACATCGACAACATCAAACACGCCACCCACCGCCCTATCGTCATCACCAAATACGTCGACAAGTCATCTCCTCTGCTGGGTCAGGTGCTCGCCAACCGAGAGCCCATCAATTGCACGATCGACTTTTACCGCACCTCGTCTGCGGGCGCTCAAGACAAGTTCTACACCATTGAACTACGCGAATGCATCATCGCGGACCTGACACTCGACATGCCCCACGCGATATTACAGAACGACGCCGAACCCCAGGAGCATGTCGCTATCCGTTACCGCGACATCATCTGGACCCATCACCTCGCGAACACCTCAGGCTATGCCTCCTGGATCGCAGAGCAATGAGCCTGCCAGACAGGCGCACCACTGGACAACATGACCTGTGGCGAGTCAGCGAAGCGGCCACTCACCTCGCAGGCCAAGCCTGCACGCTCTCCGCACGGCACATCAACGATGGCACGCTCCGTCTGCAATTCAATCGGGAAGTGGCCTACTACGCCCGATCCATCGTGCGGGATGTGGAGGCCGGGACGAAGAGTGTTGATGAGGGACTGAAGGCCATAAAGGCAGAGCAGAATGGGCTGCTAAGGCAGTCGTCCGAGATTGGACAGAAGACGGTAGGTCTGGCGGCCGGTGTACTGCAGGTAACGGGTGGTGTTGGCATTTGTTATGCGTCCGCGGGCATGCTTTGCGCAGTGTTTGGCGGCGCAATGATTGCTCACGGTGCAAACAATATTTATGAAAACGGACGAAATCTGCTGGAAGATCGCTCAGATGTTGAAGGTCCGGTAAGGAAAGGTTATCAGGCGGTCGCAAAAGTGGCAGGGAAACGGGAATGCGAAGGTAATACAGTTTACGGAATGGCTGATTTAGGACCTTCCGCTTATGGCGTTTTTCGTCTTGTCGTCAAGCCTGATGCATGGCGCCTTTTCAAGTACTACGACGCAGACAAAATCAGAGCCTACAAGACGACACCGCTTGCTGTACTTGTCACTGAACGGGCATCAGACACCGTGACAGCCGCTTCAGTTTTTGATCAGCTGAGTTGCCTGTATGAGTAACGTCAGCGCGTACCTTATCTTTACGGTCACCACGACCCTCTTTTATTTTCCTGCGTTTTGGTCAAGGTATGCGCTTTCTGGGCATCATTTTTCGGCACCCAAACTATGGGGCTTCATCATCTATAACGTAGCCTGCGGACATGTTCATTTTAAGTTCGCGAGCCTCGGCACGCTGCCATTTCTTGGCACAGTCGATAACTCAGTGCTGGGCTGGGTCTCGCTTTTCATGGTGATCGCTCATGCACTATCGCTGCCCTCACCCAAAGAGAGAAAACGTTTTTTCTACAAGCCCGAGCGTTTGAAATTCAAGCTGTGGAAACGTCACTGATCACATGATGAGCAAACACTCGTGCAATGAGTGCCCGCGCCGTCTCAACTCAAGCAAAACCTGACCCACTGAACAAAGACGGCTTTTGTGGGAGCGAGCTTGCTCGCGAAGACTACCGACTGAACCGCTCTGCCAGGCTATGCAGGTACTCCGCCATGTGCTCCAGCTCGCTGCTGATCTGCGAGCCTTGTTGAGCCTGGCCGGCGCTTTGGTCGCAGAGTTGAGCGATACGGGTGATCTGCTGGCTGATGTTTTCTGCAACATGGCTCTGCTCTTCCGACGCCGAGGCCATTTGCTGACTCATGCCCGTGATGCGGGTGACAGACTGGCTGATGCCATCAAGTGCCTTTTGCACGGCTTCAACGCTGGCGACGCTTTCCAGCGAGATCTGTTCGCCTTTGTTGGCGGTCTGTACCGCACGGGCGGCACCGTCGCGCAAGGACGTGATGATCTGCTGAATCTGTTCGGTCGAAGACTGCGTGCGCGACGCCAGCGAGCGGACTTCGTCGGCAACTACCGCAAAGCCTCGGCCCTGCTCGCCCGCACGGGCAGCTTCAATGGCTGCGTTGAGGGCCAGCAGGTTGGTTTGCTGGGCAATCGAGGTAATCACATCGACCACACTGCCGATTGATTGCGTGGCGCTGGCCAGTTCACCGACTGCGTGACCGATCTCGGTCACGGAATTGGCCATGTGCCGAATCGCCAGCAGACTTTCATCGGCCAGACCACGTCCCTGCTGAGCCAGTTTGTCGGCCTCTTCAGCGGCATGCGCGGTGTTCTGTACGTTGTGGGTCACTTCCTGAATGGTCGCCGCCATCTGGTTGATGGCAGTCGCCGACTGGTCCGCTTCGCTGCGCTGTTGATCCAGCGATTCAGCCTGACGCACCGACAGTTGGGCCGACTGCCCGGCGTGCGCCCTGACGCTCTCGCCGGTATCGGCCAGGCGGGTCAAGGCGGCTTGCAAACGTGCTTCTTCACTGAGCATGGCCAGGTCAAGTTGTGCCTGCGGGCCACGGTTGTCGCTGTAAGTCAGGGCAACTAACGCGCTGCTGAACGCCTTGGGGTGTGCGTCGAGGGTTTGGCGAATGCTGTTTCGATGGCGGATTTCAAGAAAGCTGCCCAGTGCAATCAGCACGGCCAGAATCACGCCGAACGACGCGGTGTCGTCCAGCAGATAAACGCCGACCATCAAGGCCAGAGCGCACAAAATCATCGGTAACTGGCGGACGAGATGATAGGCCGCCGTGCTGACGCTGGAGACTGCGGACTTGCCCGCGCGCAAGCGGATGTACAGTGCTTCGGCACGACGCACCTGATCTCGAGTTGGCAGCGTCCGGACAGACTCATAGCCAACGATACGACCGTTTTCATAAACCGCGGTGACGTAGGCACTGACCCAGTAGTAATCGCCTTGCTTGGATCGGTTCTTCACTACGCCCATCCAGGGTTTACCCTGTTTGATCGTTTCCCACATGTGGGCGAACACCGAGGCCGGCATGTCCGGGTGGCGCACCAGGTTGTGGGGTTGCCCCATCAGTTCCTCGCGCGTAAAGCCGCTGAGTGCGACGAAGGCGTCGTTGCAGTAGGTGATATGGCTGTTAAGGTCGGTCGTGGAGATAAGGCGCTCAGACGCGGGAAAGGTTCGCTCAGTCTGAGTGATAGGCATATTGACGCGCATGAATGGATCAACTCCCTGATAACTGCACGCTAATCCGGAGCCGCCCTGAAGGTGCAGCACAGCCCTTCAAAGTAACAACCGACGTTCTGCTCTTTGTATCGACTCAAACGAACGGGCCTTTAGCGGCCTCAAGCAATTAGCGGTCAGACGCCAGGTTCGGCGTAGCGTAAAGGTCAGGCTTGACCACCCTGAGCTTGCTGACTCAGCGCAGACCTGCAAGGCCGCTTTACTTCGGTGTCTTGAACTATGCACCATGCCCGTTGCAAGACATTGACCCAAGGCATGAAACCCCAAAATGGCACGCAAGAACTCATCCCCGATAGCAAAAACCCTCAACGTCATACGCCGATTGTTCGCGGCATTGCGCAAGGGCATGGGTTCACGTCACAGCCATGAACACCCCACCGAGCCTGCACTGCGACCAGAGTCGCCGCCGACGGAGGCACCCGCCAGCAAGCCACCTGCCCGCAACACGGCCCGGCTGCGCAAAAAGCCGCATCGACCCGCTATCTCCAAGCCCGAGCCCAAGCCCGCCACGCCCGGTTGTCCGCACTGTAAAAAGCCGATGGTGATCAAGGTGGCCCGCACCGGCAAAAATGCCGGGGAGTTCTGGGGGTGTGCGGCGTATCCCAAATGCCGTGGTATACGGCCGATTTTTCGCAAGAATTAGCGCAGTTGCGGCACTTTTCTTTGTCTGCCTGCTCACATTCCCCATTCACACTGCTATCTATCTGTCATCAGACAATCAGGGAGTTCCAATGCTGTCTATCAGTTTCAAGGCAATCGCGATGTGCGTGGCGCTGTTCGGCGCTCAGGGAATCGTCAGTGTTCAAGCGGCCACCAACGCGCCTGCAGCCACCGCCGCTGCGGCTCAAAAAGCTTCGCTGCTGGGCGGCAAACTGGCATTTACGTTGCCAGCCGGTTACGTGCAAGGCGAGATGCCAGAGATCGATGCCAATGCCAAGGCGCAGGGCGTAACCGGTGCGCTGTACTCCAACGCCGCCGACAAGCGCGTGGTCATCGTCACCGAAACCCCGATCCCGATGGGCGTGCAGGCCAGCGATAACGACAGCGTGGTACTTGAGGGTCTGGTGACTGGCATCCTTGCCCAGCAAAGCACTGGCTACAAGGACTTCAAAAAGCTGGGTGAGAAGAAAATCGTCAAGAAGAACGGCCTGGGTATCCGCCAGCTCGACACCTCGGCAACCATGAGCGATGCGCAGGTCTTGAGCACCACGATCATGGCCGCATCCGGCACGCGTGCGGCGATTCTCAACGTGGTGTCCAACGCTAAAAACCCGAAAGAGCATGCCGCACTGGTAAAAGCGGTCATCGGTCAGTAACGATCCGCCGCGAACGCGGATCGCTCGATATCCAGTCGGCGCGAGCCGATCCGCGCTTCCTCCCTATGTGCGCGCTTCAACCGTGATTCGAACGGCAAACCCGTTCAGCACGCTAACGAACGGCGGCAGCAGCAACAGATAAGTCATGGCGACTTCCTGTTACCCCAGCCCGCGTGTGACGTTTGGGCACCGCAGCCTGACCGCTCACGCTGATCAATCAGTCCACCCGCAATGCACCTGATAACAGCTCGATCAGACCGTGCACCTTGGGCAAGGCCTCACGACTGCGTGGCCAGGCCAGATGCAAGGCCAAACCTTCGGTGGAGAGATCTGGAAGTATTTCCACCAGCTCGCCGCGCTGCAGTTGATCCTTGATCAGCCAGGTTGCCAGTTGTGCGATGCCAAACCCCGACGTCACGGCGGCGACCAGTGCTTCGCCATTGCCCACCACGATACGTGGCTCGATCACACGCGTTTCTGGCTGCCCTTGCGCGTCGGTAAACAGCCACGGGCTGATACTGCCATCACCTCGTCCAAAGAGGATGCAGGCATGGTCGGCCAGCTCATCGAATGTGCGGGGCATACCGTGGCGGTGCAGGTAAGCAGGCGCTGCGCAAAAGATCACGCGCTCGGTGCCCAGATAGCGATGGCCCAGACCGGCCGGCCAGACCTGAGGCCCGCCGATGCGCACGGCAAGGTCGACGCCCTCCTCCAGAATATCGACGAAGCGGTCCGTGAAGGTCACGCGCGGGCGAAGCCTGGGATGGTTTTCGGTGAACGCCAGGATCAACGGCAACACATGCTGGCGGCCAAAGGTCGCGGGCAAGTCGATGCGCAACTGTCCGGCAGGCTCGCGGCGTTGCGCGGCCAGAGCGGTTTCTGCGTCTTCAAGCTCGGCCAGCATGCGCGTGCACACCGCAAGGTAGGCGGCACCTTCTTCGCTCAGCGACAGGCTGCGGGTCGTGCGCTGAAACAAGCGCATGCCCAGACGATTTTCCAGGCGGGCCACGCTTTTGCTGACCGCCGAATTGGTCAGATTGAGGCGCTCGGCAGCGGCCGTAAAACTGCCCGCATGCGCAACCGCTACAAACGTTTCGATGCCTTTAAGACGATCCATAAACAGCACAACGCACCCTATTAATGAAATGGATTCCATAATGCATGGAATATTTACCAAAGATAGGAATTACTTTCTGCAATAAGCTGACGCACTTATTTCTAACGGGTTTTGTGTCATGTCGTCTCTTGAAACAACTGCTGTGGGCGCTGCGGGCGAACGCTCGACAGGCGCGGGTCTGTCCATCGCTATCCTGGCGCTGGCCGGCTTTGTCATCGTCACCACCGAATTTCTGATCATCGGCCTGCTCCCGGCCATGGCCCGAGACCTGGGCATATCCATTTCCACAGCCGGTCTGCTGGTCACGCTGTTTGCCTTCACCGTCATGCTATTCGGACCGCCTCTGACAGCGATGCTGTCGCACCTGGACCGCAAGCGGACCTTCATCGTTATCCTGCTGATTTTCGCGGCATCCAATGCGCTGGCGGCAATGTCCAGCAACCTGTGGGTGCTGGCACTGGCACGCTTCATCCCGGCACTGGCGCTGCCCGTGTTTTGGGGCACCGCCAGCGAAACCGCAAGCATGATGGCTGGCCCCAAGCAGGCGGGCAAAGCCGTGGCGCAGGTCTATCTGGGCATCTCGGCCGCCATGCTGTTCGGCATTCCACTGGGAACGGTGTTCGCCGACGCAGTAGGCTGGCGCGGTGCTTTCTGGGCATTGACGCTGCTGTCGGCCCTGATGGCGCTGCTGCTGGCTCTCTCGATGCCGAAAATGGCGCGCACCGAAAAAGTCGGCCTGGCTCAGCAAGCACGCATTCTGCGTGACCCCTACTTCATCGCCAATCTGCTGCTGTCGATCCTGCTGTTTACCGCGATGTTTGGTGCCTACACCTACCTGGCAGACACGCTTGAGCGCATCGCAGGCATTGAATCGGCTCAGGTGGGCTGGTGGCTGATGGGCTTCGGTGCGGTAGGCCTGATCGGCAATACGCTGGGAGGCCGCTATGTAGACCGCAGCCCGTTGGGCTCAACCATGGTATTCGCCTTGCTGCTGGCATTGGGCATGAGCGCCAGCGTTCCGGCTGCCGGCTCCATGCCATTGTTGGCCGTGGTGCTGGTGGTATGGGGTATTGCGCACACGGCTCTGTTTCCGATCTGCCAGATCCGCGTGATGAACGCTGCGCCTCATGCTCAGGCCCTGGCAGGTACATTGAATGTGTCCGCCGCCAACGCGGGCATCGGGCTGGGCTCCATCATCGGCGGTTTCACCATCGAACATCTGGGCCTGGAAGCAGTGGGCTACGTGGCGACCGTCGTCGCCCTGCTGGCGATCGTGCTGGCCTGGATGACCAAGCTTCGCAACGCAAAGGCAATAGCCTGACTCAGTCCGACGATTAAATCGGTTCAGCCATTGGCAGCCTGCCTGATCAAGAAAGACTGTCAGAGGCTGAACGAGATGGCTGTCTATCGACGCCTGATGACTTGGGTCCAAAACGCACGCGCGCAATGGACTCGACCAAGCTTCATCAAATAATGGCAATTTGACCTTCACACGACCTGAGCAAAGCCTCAAACTCAGGCCTTTCGGTCCAGAGGGAGCTGTCTGACCGGTTCTACACCATGTCCGGTACAGGCTATGAACGTATATCAGGCAAGAGGCGAGGCATTTGCCAAGCGAATTTACGCACCCAGAACACTCGGGGTCGGCGTAGGTTTCGTGACGGTCGCGGTCTCTCTTTTTCATGTGACCGCTGCGCTCTGGCTATGGCCACTGGCGATCTTCAATGCGCTCATCTGGCCGCATCTTGCCTATCGACTGGCCCGTGCATCACGTGAACCGTACAAGGCCGAATGGCGCAATCTTCTGGCCGACTCGCTGGCCGGAGGTTTCTGGATAGGTGCCATGGGTTTCAGCATTTTGCCCACCGCCACTGTCGTGGCGATGATGGCGATGCATAACATGGCCGCAGCCGGCCCTCGCCTGATGCTGCGGGGCCTGATCGCACAAGCCTTCGGCGTGCTAGCCGCCCTGCTGATACTCAACCCTGCCGTGCACCTGGACAGTAATCCGGCGCAGGTGTATGCCTGCCTTCCGGTGCTGATGATTTACCCGATTTTCATTGGCTGGATGAGCCATAAGGTCACGATCAAACTGTCCGAGCACCGCAACGTACTGCGCAGGCTCAGCCGCACCGACAGCCTGACCGGACTGCTGAACCACGGCGCCTGGAAAGACCTGCTGGACATCGAGTTTGCCAAGAGCCGGGAGCTGAAACAGACGTGCACGGTGGCACTGATCGACATCGACCACTTCAAGCTGATCAACGATACGTACGGGCACCTCGTCGGCGATACCGTCCTGCAGAACATCAGCCAGGCGCTGATGGAAAACCTGCGTGACTGCGACCTCACCGGACGATGTGGCGGCGACGAGTTCTGCATCATTCTGCCGGATACCCATCAGGTTCAGGCCAGAGAAATACTTGAACGCCTACGTCTGGCCATCGAAGAATTCACCTATTCGCCGCACCAGGACCTCAAGGTAAGCCTCAGTATCGGCGTCGCGGCTTACAATGACTCGCTGGCCGACACCTCCATCTGGCTGCACGAAGCGGACAAGGCGCTATATCTCGCCAAAAGCACGGGCCGCAACCGGGTGGTCGTCGCCGATACACAAGACTGCTCCGCGATGGGTGTTCAGACCTAGCGGACTATCGTTTGTCCTTGAACAACAACGCGAACAGCGATGAAAAGCTCTTGACCCCCATCGCTTGAAACAACGACTGGCGCAGATCGGCGCGCAGGGATTCCAGAGTGATGGGTTTGGGTTTTGTTGATTTTTTTGTCAATTCGACATCGCTACCAGCCTCCCGAGCATCACCGTTGCCCAGCCCATATTTCTCCTTGGATAAAGACCGGATGTAACTATTTTTTGAAGACTGGAATGTCGAGAACTCAGGACCTGGCGGATGATCATTCGTTACGCTTGCAGAGAACCTGCTAATGACCTTCTCCATAAAGTCAAAATTATTGTGCCCAATGGAGCCGAAATCCTTATTGGTAATGAACCGAATAAAGCCATGATCAAGCCTTGTCGTCTCCAACGCTTTGCTCTGCAGGATACGCTTGGCTGTTGCAGCATCCTTGTCAGTGAAGCTGTAGAAAACCCTATGCCCTTCAGCGCTATATAGTTTCCCTTGGTTGTGAGCGAGCGTTAGTTTTCCATCATCCGACTCTCTGTACTCTGCCAATTCAAAAGCAAGATCATCAACGTACGCCAAATCAACGCCGTGACCGTTTGCCCATTTATAGATATCACAGAGAAGAGCCCTATCGTCCCGCGTCAGAAATTCAGCTTCAGGCCTCATTCTGCCGCACTCCGACCGGCCCAATACCGGTGCAGAGCGTTCGGGGCAGTCAATACCGAATATCCGTTGCTTAAGAAGAGCTTGACCACTGATATCAACCGTTGATCTTGCGGATACAGATTTAACTAAAGAACCAGAAAAAGAAGACATTTCTCTCGACATGAACTTCTGATCCAACTGTGTCGCTACATTGACTGCTTCCGCGCCAGAACTCAGGACTCTCATACTCTTCTCCCAATTAGCTCTTGGCGAAATTCACCAAGGGCTAGTCTCTTAGTATGTCAAATGGAAGGTTACTGATTCAGGGCCCACAGGATTGCTCTTCCAAGGCCCATTGGCAGCCTTGTGCTTAATCAAAACATCAGTTGCATAACTAAACCCAAGATGATTAAATGCATCGGTACTATCACGCTCGCCAGGCGTTATAGCCCTGCAAGCCGTTTCATTTACACCATCCCTCCGATAACAGATCTTTGCTTCTTCTCCAGTGCTTTCTGGAAAGATGGTCGCTGACCAAGAGATACCTCGCAATCGGGAGTTCATAGCCGCGCCACGTGCATACTCCGAGAGCCTCAGTTGGTGTCTGGTAAACGCACTGTGTCCCGGCCCCATAATGGAAGTAGGTGTTCGGGTAGTGGTCACCGAAAAATCAGCAGCCACGCTGGCAACCGAGACAAACAGTAACGCTACAGGCAATAATTTTTTCATACGTAAAATCCTTATTTATAAGATCCGGCGATCTGCGCACGCAACAGTGGGTCAGCGCCGAAAGACTGTTTTTAAACTCGTGATCCAGGGTCCGCAACCGTCATCTCGCGGCCCCTGAATAAAAGTACTCGCATCAGCCTTGCCAAATGTTATAAATAAATACCACATGAAAACTTTATAAAACCTGCACGTGCATTCACTCATGCACGGGCACAGACTTTCACACTCCTTACTTCCAATAGAGACAGCGCATTATTAAAAACAAGGCAGGTGCTTGAGAAGTGCTTATAGTTACCCACGCCTCAGTGGGCAGAACGCTCAAGTCAGGATACGTAATCGACAAGCCATTGAGGTTCGCGTGTTTCGAAAATCACATGAATGGGCTGTTCAAGTTCCAGTTTGCCGTAGAGCGCTTCTTCCTGATCAAGGTGCGCCTGTTGCACGGCGCGATAGTCCAGTGGATAGATACTTTTTTCGATGGGCAGTAGTCGGTCAAAGTGCTCAAGCAAGCCATGGAAGACGATTCTTCGTTCGACGGTGTCGCGCGTCGTCGCGATCAGCTTGCTGAAGTACTCGCTATCGACTTGCCGCAGGGCATCGCCGGCTGCGTAGCGCTCGACCAGTGTGTAGGGGGCTGCCTCATCGAATACGACGCAGCACAGGTATTCGCGTGTCATGCCTTGAAACGGATTGTCAGCCGGAGGTCGCCGGCAATGGACCGCCAGCACGAATTGCAGGGCCTGCTCTGCCAGCACCCGGCGGTTGTGGTCTTCAAGAGCGTTGATGTCCTTGAGGACGGGTGCCTGTCTGCCCTGCTTTCGAACCTGTCGGGACAGGTTTGCAAAGTGCCCTGTCGGGCCCAGCAGGGCTGCCTGTTGGGCGGCGAGCACGGCTCGCGACAGGCCGGCCTGGCGCTGGGCGACACGTTGCACATCCGTCATCGTATCGACGTCTGGATGTTGCGGTTCCGGCCGCGATGACTGATCGAAACGCGAGGCTCGCCGAACAAGACACACTTTCATGAGTGACTCCTTTATAGTGTTGATCCAATGTTGTTGTGCCGTATCTCTGTCTGAAACGCTGCGCCACCGTCAGCCGACAAGACCCTTCGCCACCGGATGGGTATATCCTGCCTCCCCGCAAGAACACCCCACCCGTAAAACGTTTATTCGGGTGCTGACGCAGCACCCGTAAATCCTTATAGGCTGAATCGTATAACCTGACGTTTTAAAAAGAACGAACGCCCAGGCACTCTAAGCTTGATGCGCTTCTGATCGAGCCTACAAGTACCTATTATGTAGAGATCATCTTGCCAGGCAATCCGACAGATGTAGGGGGTAGGATATTTTTTGACACCATGAGACGCGACACGCAACGTGCCATTAACTCTGCCCGGGTTTTGGCCTGATTCTTTCTGAGCAATGAAGATACGTGATCACGCACGGTGTAGCCGCTGATACAAAGCTGCTGCGCAATTTCCTTGTTGGTAAATCCCTGAAGCAAGAGCCCCAGAACTTCCTGTTCCCGAATAGTCACCCACATGGTATTCCCTCCCATTGTCACTGCGTGCACAGATGAAACTGTAGGACATTTCTCATATTCATCATCCATGACTTCAAGAGTGAATCGGCACAGACGCCATTTTATTTAATGATCTTTTTATCACACGGCACACATTGCCTCTGACAGAACATAGTGTGCAGGCCTATTCCTGAATCGATCACACACTCAAAACCCCAAAGAAAACTCCTACAAAAAGCCCAGACAAATCCTATTTAATTTATATATAAAACCCATAAGCAAGCCCTGCACAGATTAGCGCAAACAAGGGAACTTACCTGAGGGTTTGATAAAACGTTACTTGGCGAGACAGGCGCAAGATAAACTTGCACACTCATAATTACAATCAGTTGTTACAATTGGATCCAGCCAAT
The DNA here is from genome assembly GCF_014358015.1 of Pseudomonas triticifolii. Lineage (GTDB taxonomy): Bacteria > Pseudomonadota > Gammaproteobacteria > Pseudomonadales > Pseudomonadaceae > Aquipseudomonas > Aquipseudomonas triticifolii. Next base: position 33,695 of record NZ_JACONV010000003.1, read on the forward strand.
CACCCGCTGACTGTCCGTTTTCAACGTGCTGAATCGACCCCGCCTACCGGGCTGGACGGGATCGACTTGTCTGGCGTTCACGGGTTGCACAGGTCTTCGGTGTACGAGGGCGATGGCCCGGTGCAGAGGTCGTAGACCCAACCAGGCACAAGAGTGGCTAACCGGCTCGGCTCAGTGCGACATCATCGACGACAACGCCTCTGCGCACGCCGAACACGATGGCCGTGACCAGACCGGTTACGCCCATCGCAAGTGCATAAAGCACGCAGACCCAGACGTTCCAGGGCATCAACGCGATCAGCAACAACGGCGTGGTGCTGGCCCAGAACGCATAGGCAATGTTGTAGGTAAACGATATGCCCGACACTCGGATACTGGCCGGAAACAGGCCGACCATCACCGACGGCACGACACCCACGATTCCGCAGGCCAGGCCCGCAATGGCGTAAGCGACACCCAGTGGCAACCAGCCCTCGATCAGGCTGGCGTACAGCACGCCGATCCCCAGCGGCAACAATAGGCTGTAGAGCATGACACCGCGCCAGGCACCGATCCGGTCGACCAGCATGCCGGCCAGCACGCAACCCATGTTCAGAAAAACAATACCGGCGGCACTCAGGGCAAAGGTATGGCTGGCCGTGATGCCGAAGCGTTGCTGCATGACGGTTGGCGTGATCACCACCAGCACAACGACGGCCGATGTCAGCACGAAGGTCAGCAAGGCGGCAGGCAACAGCGAAGCCCGGTGATCTTTGAGGACTTGCTTGAGTGGCAGTCCTTGCAGCCCTTCGCGCTGGGCGTGCAAGGCCATGAACACAGGCGTTTCGCTCAGCCAGCGACGCAGCCAGACGCCGACCACGCCAAACACGCCGCCCAGCAGGAACGGGATGCGCCAGGCCCAGTCGAGAATCTCCGCCGGGCTGAAGACCCTGGCCAGCCAGGTCGCTGTCAACGCGCCCAGCAGGTAGCCGAAGGTCAGTCCGGCCTGCAACACACCCAAGGCGTAACCCCGATGGCCGTTCGGTGCATGCTCGGCGACGAACACCCAGGCACTCGGCACCTCTCCCCCGACGGCTGCCCCTTGCAGAATGCGCAGGGCCAGGAGCACCAACGGTGCCCAGTAGCCGATCTGGGCATAGGTGGGCATGATGCCGATCAGCAGGCAGGGCAAGGCCATCATCAGGATGCTGAGGCTGAACACCCGTTTGCGTCCCAGACGGTCGGCGAAATGCGCCATCAGAATGCCGCCCAACGGACGCGCCAGGTAGCCGGTCACAAAAATACCGAAGCTCTGTAGCAAACGCAGCCACTCGGGCATTTCGGGCGGGAAGAACAGTTGGCTGAGGGTGAGCGCAAAGAACACGAAAATGATGAAATCATAGATTTCCAGCGCCCCGCCCAGCGCTGCAAGACCCAGAGTCTTGTAGTCGCCACGGCTGAACGGCTGTGGAGGTGGTCGAACGATGGCCGTCATGAAGCCCCCGATACATGGCTGAAAAGCGCGTCCCGCGCTCGCTGGGCGCGAAGAATAGCAAAGCTTGCGGCCAACTGCGGGGTTTGGAATACAGATCCCCTGGGTTCCTTGTTCATCCAGCAAGATGGGTGAACACTGCACGCGCCTGCGCGGGAATGCCACGCAGGACGCTCTGCGTGGGCCTCAGCAGTGGGTTCAGAAACTGACCGAGGCCGAGAGTCTGGCGGTTCTGGGGGCGCCCATGAACAGGTAGTCGTCGCCCAGGTATTCGCCAGCATCGCGCCAGTAGCGCTTGTCGAACAGGTTGTCGACGGTCAAGCGCAGGACGGTGTCGTAACCACTGATCTTCGTGCTGTAACGGCTGCCGATGTTGAACAGCGCGTAGTCGTTGACCTGCACGGAGCCTTCCCGATCCGCCATCTTGCTCGCGCTGTACTGCATGCCACCGAGCAGGGCCAGCCCGCGAATCGGCAGGCTGTAGTCGGCTTGCAGACTGCCTCGGTATTTCGGAACGTTGAGTGCCTGATGACCTTCATAGACTGCAGTACCGCTACCCTCGACCCGTGCGCGAATTGCCGCCGCGCTGGCCGAAAGCTGCAGGCGATCAGTGACCCAGCCGTTGGCACCCAGCTCCAGCCCCGTGTTCTTCTGCTCGCCTTGCTGCACGTAGGTGAAGGTGCCGTCGTCATTGGGTCTGGAATACTGATAGGCCTGACGCGCCTGAAACACCGCCGCAGTGAAGCTCATACGCTGCCAATCGTACTTGACGCCCGCCTCAAGCTGGCGTGACACGGTCGGAGCCAGAATCTCGCTGGCGTTGGTGGTAAACCAGGCCGCCGTGCCACCCAGCGAAAGTCCTTTGCTGTAACTGGTGTAAAGAGAAACGTTGTCCACTGGCTTGTAAATCAGCGCTGCCTGAGGCAGAAACACCCAGCGCTCGGTGTGGCGTGCATCACTGCCGTCCTCGGCATAGGCCTGCTCATCCAGACGCACCTGACGCCCGCCCAGCACCGTCTGCCATTGCTCATTGAAGCTGATCCGGTCGGTCAAGAACAGGCCGTACTGGCGGCTGTCCAGACGGCGCTCGGTGTGCGGCAACGACAGGTCCGACGGCGCAACCGATTCAGGCGACTCGTTGATGTTGCCGGACCCGACGAACTCATTGAAGGTGCCACGGGTATCGACGGTACGCCGGTACGCGCTGCTGCCAACGGTCAGATCGTGCGCAAGCGATCCGGTCGTAAAGGTGCCGGAGAGAGCGGCCTCGACCTCATCGTTGCGTCGCGTGTCGTCTGGGCTGCGGAAATCGTAGATGTCATAGCCACCTTCGGCACTGAAATGATTCGGAACCGCCTCTGCCGCGCAACTGGCCGAACCGTAGCACCCCCAGGCGAACGCACTGTAGTCATCGATGACCACCCGACTGCGCGACGCACTGACACTGCCTTTCCAGCTATCGTTGAAGCGGTACTCGAAGCGGCCGTTCATGTTCAGGGAATCGATGCCGACGGGGTTGGACCAGCGTTGATAGCCCAGCAATGTGCGCGGCGAAGCGTCGTGCGGCAGGGTTGTGCCGCCCAGCAACTGATAACCGGGCACCGAGCGTTGCTCCTTGGTCTGATACTCGACGTCCAGTTGCAGCAAGGCACGCTCGCTGATGTTCCAGTCGAACGCCAGGGAGGCGAAGTCGCGCTGGCCGTCGGCGTGCTCGACGTAGGAACGAATGTCCTCATGCGCCAGGTTGGCGCGCAAGCCGAACTGCTGCTCGCTGCCAAACCAGCCGCCCACGTCGGTGGCGATGTAGCGTTCGCCGTGCTCGTTGGTCGACACGGTGACCGAGCGCACATCCTCTGCACGTTTGGTCTGGTAATTGATGACACCGCCCGGCTCCGATACACCGCTTTGCAGACCCGACAGGCCCTTGAGCAGTTCGACCTGCTGCTTGTTTTCCAGCGCCACGTTCTGCTCGCCAGTGATGCTGCGGCCGTTGATGCGATAGCTGTTGGCGGCATTTAGCGAGAAGCCGCGCACCACGAAGTTTTCGTAGTAACCCACCGGGGCATAGCTTTCGCCCACCGACGCGTCATTGCGCAGTACCTCACTGAGCAGTCTTGCCTGGCGGTCCTGAATCAATGCCTCGGTGAACACTGACACCGACGCCGGTGTATCAAGCAGGGTGGCCTGGTCATGACCGGCGATCGACGCCCGAACCGCCTGATAGTCACCCACGCTTTCTTCCCGACTGCCCGAGACGTTCACTGCGGCCAGATTGACCGGCTCGACCGCCAGCACGGGTGAGGCAACGGCCATGCCCAGTGGCAGCAAGCGAAACGCAAGACGCGCAGCGGGTCGGTGTGGCGTACTCATTGTCGAACTCCAGAAGATCATGCGCCTGGACAGACGCAAAGCACCTTCAGGCAGGGGGCAACCTTTTACGTTCACCGTCGGTTTTTTTCAACCTTTGTGTGCGTGCTGTTTTTCAAACGAATCAGGTCGGCAAACTTTACGCGTGCAGCGCCCAGCCCATCCTATCCAGCCCATCCTATAAAGAACCGCAGTCGATTAATTAAGCGTGAATTAAGTATGCGTCGCTAATCTGATTCCAACACAGGCACTGAACGAATCAGCACGCCGACAATCCATTACAACAGATCAATCAGAAGGAATACCCTATGAAACTTATGTCTGCCCTCTTCGCTGCTGTTGCCCTGACTGCCGCTGCAGGTGTTGCTCAAGCCGATATCGGCCCAGATGAAGTTATTCGCTTGCAAAAATCCGGCGCGGTCGGTGACTTCGAGCAGTTCAACAAACAGGCTTTGGCCAAGCACTCGGGCTTTCAGATTCACGACACCGAACTGGAGAAAGACGCGGGCGGCAACTACGTCTACCAGATCGAACTCAAGGACGCCAAAGGCGTTGAGTGGAACTACGATGTCAACGCCAAGACCGGCGCTGTTATTCGGGACGAACAGGATCGTTGATGCGGGTGCACAGCGCTGAGTCTTTCAGCGCTTGTTCACTCAGACTCAATAAGAAAATTCCCACTTCAGGTGGGAATTTTCTTTTTTGTGCGTTGTATAACGCGTGCCTTATTGCGCCAGCCCGACTTTCAGCAACTGCCCCTTATCGTCATCGGTCAACAGATACAGATAACCATCCGGTCCCTGACGCACATCACGGATACGCTGTTTCATGTCTTTGAGCAGACGTTCTTCGTGAACGATCCGGTCGCCTTCGAACTGCAAACGTATCAATTCTTCAGTGGCCAGTGCGCCAATGAACAGGTTGTGATCCCACGCTTTGAAACGGCCATCGTCATAAAAGGTCATTCCACTGATGCCCGGTGACTTTTCCCACACTTGGAACGGCACTTTGGTGCCTTCGACGAACTTGCCCTTCGCTTCCGGAATCGGCTCGCCGGAATAGTTGATGCCGTGGGTTGCGAGCGGCCAGCCGTAATTCTGACCACGCTCGATAATGTTCACTTCATCGCCACCCTTGGGGCCATGTTCATTGGTCCACAATGTGCCGGACCAGGGATTCAGGGCTGCCCCCTGCTGGTTGCGATGACCATAGGACCAGATCTCCGGGCGCACGTTTTTCTGGCCAACGAAGGGGTTGTCCTTGGGAACATTGCCATCCGGGAAGATACGCACGACCTTGCCTTGCAGTTTGTCCAGGTCTTGCGCGGTTGCACGCTCGTTGTTTTCGCCCAGCGCGATGAACAGATAGCCGTCGCGGTCAAAGACCATCCGTGCGCCAAAGTGATTACCCACTGACAGCTTGGGTTCCTGGCGGAAAATCACTTCGAAATCTTCAAGCTTCGTCATGTCTGCCGACAACCGGCCACGACCTGCCGCGGTGCCTGCGGTATCGCCTTCGGCAGCCGTTTTACCGCTGCCTTCGGAGTAGGTCAGATACACCATTCGGTCTTTGGCGAAGTCCGGCGACAACACCACATCGAGCAGCCCGCCCTGCTTTCTGGCCCAGACTTGCGGAACACCGGAGAGCGGCGCAGACAGCTTGCCGTCCGCCGAAACCCGTCGCAGATTACCCGAGCGTTCGGTCACCAACATACCTTTGTTGTCGGGCAGAAACGCCAACGCCCAAGGGTAGTTCAAACCTTCAACGATCGGTGTGACCGTGACGGTGCCAAGCTCGCTCTTGTATTGCTCGGCAGAGGCGGCGCTTACCGGAAGTGGCAGGCTCAGGACAGCGGTGGCACACAGTGTCGCAAACAGGGTCTTTCTGAACATGGGCGATTCCTTATGCATGAATTGGATGTCCCGCCGCAAGACGGGAACGTGACGTCACTGGATCACTTGGAACGTTGCGGGTCAGGGGTTTGCGTGGCCGGGCGCGACGGCGTCTGACGAGTCGGGTAGCCGTTGCCGATACCACCGTTTTCCAGCGTTGGCCTGCGCACCGGCGGCGCAATATTGGGCGCTCGCGAGGGCGGAATGCTCGACTCGGTACCTTGGCGGCTGTTGGGGTTGGCGCGATGGATGGGGCTGTTGTAAGGGTTGCTGCTGGCACCATTGCCTAAGGTGCTGTTGGGCAGGGTCTGCGCCTGAACGGCGCTCACACTCAACATGACGCACAACGCGCCCCATGCAAATTTTCGTACACGACTGTTCATCACTGGGCTCTCATCGGTTGCCCCGAAGGACGGTGAAGACTCAGGTCTTTGATGACGATAGAGGCTTCAGGTTCGGCCCGGTAACAACGATGAGCAAGCAAAGCGGCCGGAGAGTTTGTAACAAGGATGGTCAGCGGGGCACCGAAACGTCGAGCATGAGGCCGTCGTTTCTTATCGGGCACCTGCAAGCGACGACCGGGAAACCGACACCAGCGGCATGCTGAACGTGAAGGTTGTGCCGCGCTCGCGCGTTGAACACACCTCAAGCGTGCCGCCATGTGCCACGGCGATCTGGCTGGCAATGTACAAGCCAAGCCCAAGACCGGCCTGGGGTTCGTCCGTCACTGGGCGTGAATACGGCTGGAACAACTGTCCCATCACTGACTCGGGTATCGGCGCGCCCTGATTGGTCACGCTGAGCAGAAACGAGCCGCCATCGACCAGCGCCACCACATCGACGGGGCTTGCCGCATCACCATGGCTGATCGCATTGGAAACCAGATTGGACAGCAATTGCGCAATCCGCTCGTGATCACAGCGAATGAGCTCCAGCGTGCCGATCTGCGAGCGAATCTGCCGTGACGGATGTACCCGCTGAACCTCTGAGACCACGTGTTCAAGCGTTGCATCAAGGCCTTGCGCATCATGAATGCTCAACGGAATACCGTGCCCCAATCGACCTCGGGCGAAGTCGAGCACGTCATCCACCAGTTGCGACGCGCGCTTTCCGGACGTCAGAATGTGCTGCACGATCTGCTGCCCCTTATCGTCCAGCGGAAGACGCAGCAGCAGTTCAGCGCTGGCATTGATGGCAAACAGCGGGTTACGCAGGTCATGGCCCAGCACGGCGATGAATTGCTCGCGCAACTCTGACACTTCGCGCTCGGCCAGCAGGTCGGCCTGCACCTGTTGCATGTCTTTTTCGGCCTCAAGCTGCAGAGCCAGCAGACGCGCAAACGACTCCATCATGGCCAGGATCGGTGTGCCGATCATTTTGGCGGGCTTGGGATCGAGCGCGCAGATGGTGCCGAAGAACCGGCCATCGCCGAGAAAGATCGGGACGGATATGTAGCTCTGAAAATTGTACGTGCGCGGTGTGTGGTGCTCGCAGAATCGCGTGTCCTGAGCCACATGGTCGATCACCACTGGCTCATGGGACAGGCTGATTTCATGACAGATCGTACTGCTCAACTCCAGCTCGCCGCCGGCTTGCAGACCAAAATTGAGCTTGTCCAGAACAGCGCAGGCGGTCCACGACGTTTGTGTCACGCGCGCAACGGCAGCAAAGCCCAGACCGGTGGACTCGGTCACGACTTGCAGGATGGCAGGAACCGCACTGATCCGACCTATGGTGGCTACATCGTTTGCAATGGATTGCTGCATGTCCGACCTGTAACCAAACTTTGAAGTGTTGTGCATGACGCAACATTTTAGACGCGCTGAACGTTTTGTATATAACCGTTTGTGAAACCTTGACGCCCGGCGCCAATCGGAGATGAACGTTCCAGACAGGACGCACAACGCGCGAAGGTGCTTCGCTCACGCAAGCACCATAAACCATTCATTTGAATGGATCTCTATAACGTTACAATCTGATTCAGTCAGCCGGGCGCGAAAAAGTTGCGGTGAACGTCGTTCCCTCTTCGGCAGAAGAGCGAACGCTGATATCACCCATGTGAGCCCGAACGATCTCACGAACAATAAATAATCCGAGCCCGACGGTACGGGTTTCATCGCCGCTGCCAGCTACGTGGACCATAGGTTCGTAGAGGCCTTCGATCTTGTGCGCCGGGATCGGCTCGCCTCTGTTATGCACTGACACCTTGATAACATTCGCTTCGAAAGCCGATGTGACAACGACCTCGCTGTCGGGTGCACCATAAGTCACGGCATTGTTCACCAGATTACCGATCATTTGCAGCAGACGATCCACATCGGCCGTACAGGCACCCTGCCCCTCGGTGAGATGAGTGATCACCCGTCCCGGATAAGCCAGACGCTGCTCTTCGACGGCCTTGGCAACGATTGCATGCAGATCAATCGGCTGGGTCGACAGCGAGATACCGCGTCCGACCCGGGCGTGGGTAAAGTCCAGCAGATCGACAATCATGCGGTCGGCCCGGTCGGTCGAGAGATGGATGTGGCCCAGAATGCGTTCCTGCCGGGGCTCGAGCGCAGTACGGTCCAGCAGGCCGGCTGCCATCTTGATCGCCGTCAGCGGGTTGCGCAGGTCATGGCTGACAATGCCGATCATCTGCTCGGCAAAAATAGCCCGTATCTCGGCTTCGGCATGAGCCAGACGCAAGCGGTTTCGTGCGGAGGTCAACTCTGTCTGCACGAACATCTGCTGCTGCAGTAACTCCTCGGCCATCTTGCGCGAGGCCAGCAATTCGCGCTCGTACTTGTTACGCTCCTCGGCCAGAAAGACCGCCAGCTCATGACGCACGCCCTGCGGATGCTCACGGCGCACGGCATTGAGCATCATCGGTATGGAGCGGCCATCGGCGTGGGTGATCTCGACTTTCACTTCGGCAATCGAGCCCTGGGTTTGCAGTAACGGTGCCCAGTGAGTCTGCAGAAACACCCTGCCGGCCACATTCAGCAAGTCCTGAAAGCGACGCCCGATCAACGCCTCGCGCGTCATGCCCAGCCAGAGACAGAACGTCTCGTTGACGCGCTCGATGGTGCCATTGACCTGGGTGACCATCAGCCCGCAGGGCGCATGTTCATAAAGCTGTTCGACGTCGCGCGGTGGTATCGGCTCAACGTCCATGCGCAGAACTCCCGAGGGAGTCGAGGAACTGGTTGATCGCGTTGATGCATTCTTGCGGCGCACTCATATGAGGGTAGTGACCGACGTTGTCGATCATGTGAAGGGTACTGTCCGCAATCGTCGCATGAAGGTACTCCCCGACCTGAACGGGCACGACCAGATCGTCGCTGCTTTGCAGTATCAACGTCCTGGCCTTGAAACGCGCCACATCTGCGCGATGGTCGGACAAAAAGGTCACCCGCGCGAACTGCTTGGCAATATCGGCATTGGTGCGGCAGAAACTGTCGGCCAGCTCTTCACCCAACTCGGGACGGTCGGACGCCCCCATGAGGGTTGGCGCCATGGTGCTGGACCAGCCCAGGTAATTGCTTTCCAGCGTTTCCAACAATGAATCGACGTCCGCACGGGTGAAGCCGCCCATATAATCGCCATCGTTGAGGTAATGCGGCGACGGGCCGATCATGATGTGACCGGCAAAACGCCCGGGCGACTGAAGCTCGGCCAGCACCGCGATCATGCCGCTGACCGAATGCCCGACATGAATGATCGGCCCAGAACCGCCGAACTCATCGGCCAACTCCAGCAGGTCGGTGGCATACCCTTTGAGCGAGGCATATTTGTGCGGGTAATAGGCCGACGTATCGGATTGCCCGCTGCCGACCAGATCGAACAGCACCACCCTGAAATGTTCGGCAAAGTGAGGTGCCATGAAGCGCCACATGTTCTGGTCGCAACCAAAACCGTGGGCAAAGATCAGTGTGGTCGGTCCATCGCCCATGATCTTGACGTTATTGCGCTGTTGGACCGACATAAAGAACCCCAGAAAAACGACTGTGCATCAGCAGGTCACACGTGCATCAACAGTGATGAAGCGAGATTATCATCGTTAGCGGCAAACTAATGGCACGAACAACGCTTATGATGAATCTCTTGCAAGTGGAAAAAAAGAGCGTAAGCGGCATGAGCAGAATTTATGATGCCCGCGGTAATGTCTACGCCGTGGTGACGCCCCAGACACTGCGCGCGATGGGCATACCGCTTCCGGAATCAGTCGAGACAGCAGCCTCGTCGCGCAAGGACTGGACGGGTCTCGCCGTACAGCAGGTTTGCGCGCTTGAAGAGCATTCGCTGAACGCATCGGGGAACACTCACAGCACCGATGGATTGCTGGTCGGCCCGTTTCAGGACACTGCACCGTTCGACCTGCTGATCGTCAACACCGACGGCACGTTGGCCGAACGCAGCGGCAATGGCCTGACCATCTTTGCCCAGGCGCTGACCGATCAGGGTCTGGTCAGCAACGAGCAGCCTTTCACACTGAGGGTACATCACGACAAGACGGACGCAGCGTCCCCCGTCCAGACGTGGGTCCAGTCGACGACGATGGATGGCGTTGCGGGTTTCTGGCTCGACCTGGGCCGTCCGCAGTTCGGACCAGAGGCGGTCAGCGCGCAGGGTCCCGGCGTTTCAGAGGCAATGTTCATGGGCGCGCCGGTAAACCGCGTCGAACGTTTGAGCGACATTGACGAGGCATGGTCGCAAAGCGTCTTTGTGCGCATCGGCAATCCGCATTGCGTGACACTGGTCTGTGCCCCCGAACACCTGCCTTCCTTCGCCCGACTGCAGACGCCGGAACTGCATCAAGCGCTGGCCAGGATTGCGTTTTCCGACGGCGATGTAGGACTGGGCGATCCCTGTGCGGCAGGCGTGAACCTGCAGTGGGCGAGCGTGACCGATCCCAACCGTATCGAGGCGCGTGTATTCGAAAGAGGCGAAGGCGCGACTGCCTCGTCAGGCACCAGCGCAAGCGCGGTAGCCTGCGCAGCATGGAAAGCCGGGCGGATTCAGGCAGGCCTTGTGGAAGTGGTCATGCCGGGCGGTACCGCGCCAATCAGGCTGACCGGCGATGAACATACGTTGAGCAACGTTGCGCTGTTCGGCGTGGCACGACCCGCAGTCCAGTCATTATCCAGCCAGACGGGCAAATAAAGCCGCGCGACTGGCGCGTTACTCCCCGATGTCCTCATTCCACAGCTCAGGTTTGCTGGCGATGAAGCCCTGCATCATGTGCTCGCAGGTCGAATCATCGAGTACATCGACCTGTACGCCACGTGAGCGCAGCAAGGCTTCCTCACCCATGAAGCTCCGGTTCTCGCCGACGATCACCTTGCGGATGCCATACAGCAGAATCGCACCGCTGCACATCGCGCAGGGTGACAGGGTCGTATACAGCACCGCCTCGCGATAGACACTGGCAGGATGCCGACCTGCGTTTTCCAGGGCGTCCATCTCGCCATGCTTGATGGCGCTTCCCTCCTGAACCCGGCGATTATGGCCCCGGCCGATGATCTTGCCGTCATGGACGATGACTGAACCGATAGGGATTCCACCCTCTTCGAGCCCTTGTCTGGCTTCGTCAATTGCAGCCTGCATGAATGGGTCCATGGTTTGCCTCACTGTTCATTGCGTTGGATTAATTCAGGGCCTGTTGAGCGTTGCCAAGGGCCTTGCTGACGTAGCGCCCCAGCAGCTCGGAAGAGCTGGACTTCATCTCGGCGCTGACCTGTATGTTACGGGCTCTGAATTTATTCACCACCGACGATGAGCCATCCCCCTGGCTCAGCGAGCGCAACTCATCGGCCGTGAAGGAATGTGCGTAAGCGGCTGCGAGATTACGGTCCCACTCGGTCTGATACGTCGGTTGCAGGCGCTGCAGCTCGGTTTGAACCAGCTCCTGCGCCTCGGTTTTGCCGACCTGATTCACCAGACTGGCGAACGTAGCGGTTCTTGAGGCGACCTGATAACCCAGCCAGGCCAGGCCGTCGCCCAGCTTGCGTTCCTGAACGAAAGCCAGCGCCGTATCGTCCACCTCGTCGGCATGCACCTGCCGGGTGCCGTCAACCAGCAGGCAGGCGATCAGCGCCAGGCCCGTCTTGATTGCGACACGCGAGCCCTGCTTGCTTTCACCCATCAGGCCCTCCCAGGCAAAACATCGGTACTTGACGAACTTAACAGCTAACGCCGGCTTTACCACACACCACGTCGCATACCGCACACCTGTGCCGCTCTCAGCAATGTCGCGCCTGCCACTGCGCCTGATCGAGACGATAAATACGCACTCCGAGGCGATGGTACTGGCTATGCACATAGTCACTGAACCCGGCCTTGAGCAGCACCTTGACCGATGCGGCATTCTGCGGCTGGACGATGCCGATCACCGATTCAAGTCGCAGGGTTTCAAAACCATGCCGCAACGTCGCCTGAACCGCTTCGCTGGCAAGGCCTCGTCCCCAGAATGACGGAGCCAGGCGATAGCCGATTTCCACCTCCATCACGCCGTCCACAAGCTCGGCATTCAAACCGCAGAACCCGGCCAATTGGCCCGAGGCGGATTCAACCAATGCCTGCGGACCATACCCGTCGACGCTGTAGGCATGCCGGCAGTTGCGCACGAAATCGCCTGTGGCGTGCTCGCTGAGTACGCCGCGCACCGAATAGCGCATCACCTGCCCATCGCCCAGTATCACGGCCAACGCGGGCACATCAGCGACCTCGAAGTCGCGCAGCATGAGGCGTTCAGTGCTAATCGTAATCATGAGCCCGTCACAGCGCGCTGCTGACCTTCGCGGCCACATCATCCGGCAACCAGGCCTTCCAGACTTCAGGATGCTGCTTGAGAAATGCCTGCGCAGCGACGCTTGGGTCAGTGCGTTTTTCAGTCATCTCGGCCAGCGTCTTGTTAAGCAGGTCAATCGGCAGGTCGACTTTCGTGAAGAAACTCACCAGCTCCGGGTGGTGCTCTTTGAACGGAGCCGAGACGCCGATGGACAACTTGGCAGCCAGCGAGGCAGAACCCTTGGGGTTGGTATTGCTGGCATCGGTCAAGGTCTTCCAGGCCTCGGCGTTGAACGGTGGCTCTTCAAGTTTGATCAGCTTGTAGCTACCCAGCAAAGGCGTCGGCGACCAGTAATAGAACAACACCGGTTTGCCACGGCGAATGGACGAGGCAATCTCGGCGTCCAGCGCCGCACCGGAACCTGTGCGGAAGTTGACGAAGCTGTCATCCAGGCCATAGGCCTTGAGTTTCTGGGTGTTGACGATTTCCGACGTCCAGCCGCTCGGGCTATTGAGGAAGCGGCCTTTGTCAGGGGATTCCGGGTCCTTGAACACATCTTTGTAGCGCGCCAGGTCCTGAACGGTTTTCAGCTCAGGCGCCAGCGGTTTGATGCCCTTGGCAGCGTCACCTTTGATGACGTACTCGGGCACCCACCAGCCTTCGGTTGCACCTTTGACGGTATCGCCGAGCCCGAACACCTTGCCCTCGGCTTCGGCCTTGACCCACACCGGGCTGCGACCGGTCCATTCTTCGGCGATCACTTGAATGTCGTTCTTGGCCAGCGCGGTTTCCAGACTGACGGTGCTGCCGGGCAAGGTATCGGTCCGGTAGCCATAACCTTTCTCGACCAGCGTGCGCAGCACTTCGGTGATCAAGCTGCCGCTCTCCCAGGTGAGCGCGCCGAACAGGATGGGTTCGGCCTTGTCGGCTGCCAGTACGGGCTGCCCGAGCAGGCCCAGCGCCAGCAGCGAACTGCCCACAAGTCGTGTTATGGATTTCATGATCACCTCAAGGTGCGGGTAGTGGACAAGATGTCTCAAGCCTATCGACATCGGCTCGGTGTAATAAGTTGTAGTCATATACCTGACCACCTCATCAACCCTAGCTGCCGAGCTGTATGATGCAGCCCGTCTTTTCCACGCCTGTGAGCGGTTTCTCATGCCTGATACACACTTCATGCCGTTGCCCGACGAATGCCGCCCACTGCTGGGCAAGTTTTATCGCCAGCACCAGTCGTCGATGCGCGCTGCGGGCAAGGGGCAGGCCTGGGTAGCGAAACAGCAGGAAATCGTGGGCGCAGTGTGTCTGACGCCTGTTGCAGACGGGCACTGGCTGACCAGTCTGTTCGTCGCCCCGCAGCAACGTGGTCAGGCGGTCGCCAAGCGGCTGATCAATGCAGCTCTCCAGCCACTCAACGGTCCGGTCTGGCTGTTCTGCGATCCGCAGTTACTGGCGTTTTATCAACCCTTAGGGTTTGAACCGGCACAACGCCTGCCACTGCCGCTGGGCGAGCGACTGATGCGCTACAGTCGCACCAAGGCGCTGGTGGCGCTGTGCAGGGATGCATGACGGCACGGGTTACTCGTCAGCGTTGGGGTCCATGTCGGGAAACATCACGTCCATGAAGCCGAATTTGCTGAAGTCGGTGATGCGCGAAGGGTAGAGACGGCCAATCAGGTGATCGCATTCATGCTGCACGACGCGCGCATGAAAACCGAAGGCATCGCGCTGGATGGGCTGTCCGTCCGGATCAAAACCTTCGTAACGAATACTCTGAAAACGATTGACCATGCCGCGCAGCCCCGGCACTGAAAGGCACCCTTCCCAGCCCTCTTCCACCGCCGGATACAACGGTGTGATAACCGGATTGATCAGGATGGTCTGCGGTACGGCCTCGGCCTGCGGATAGCGTTCGCTACGCTCGAAACCGAAAATCACCAGTTGCAGATCGACGCCGATCTGCGGCGCTGCCAGCCCGACGCCGCCGACGCTTTCCATGGTTTCGAACATGTCGGCAATCAGCGTCTTCAGGTCCTGGCTGCCGAACATTTCTTCAGGCACCGGCGGGGCTATGCGCAGCAGGCGTGGGTCGCCCATTTTCAGGATCTTATGAATCACGAACCAGGCCTCTCAACGTATGGATTGAACACGGGCAAGCCCACGCTGCACAAATAAATCAGGTTTCGTCAGCCTTGGCCAAGGGCACGGAATGGTCACGACCCAGGCCCGAGACATGTTGTTTCTCAGTGCCTTCGCCGCCGCCATCACCCGCTTCCTTCTCCCCCGCTTCCTTGCCTTCGGCCGACATGTGTTCAATGACAGCATTCATCTCTGCGCCGAGCAACAGCACGGCTGCCGAGATGTAGAAATACAACAGCAGCACGATGATTGCGCCAATGCTGCCGTACATGGCGTTGTAGTCCGCGAAGGTCTTGACGTAGAAACCGAATGCCAGCGAAGCGACGATCCACACCACCACCGCCAATACCGAGCCTGGGGTGATGAAACGAAACTCCTGCTTCACGTCAGGCATCACGTAATAGATCAGTGCCACAGCGACCATCAGCAGCAGAATGATTGCAGGCCAGCGCAGGATGGTCCACAGCGTGACGATAAAATCTTCCATGCCGATCTGCGCGGCAATCCAGTTCATCACCTGCGGCCCGAGCACCATGAAGGCTGCCGCCGCGAGCAACATGCCGGCGATACCCACGGTATAGAAAATCGACAATGGGAAGCGCTTCCAGATCGGCCGACCTTCGACCACGTCGTAGGCAGCGTTCATGGCGCTCATCATCAGCCGTACACCCGCCGAAGCGGTCCACAGCGCAATGAAGATACCGATGGAGAGCAAGCCACCTTTGGACTGCTGCAACTGGTCGATCACCGGATTGACCTGCTCCAGCGCCTGCGGCGGCAGGACCAGCTCCGATTGCAGACGCAACCACGAAAAAAAGTCAGGCAGGTGCAGAAAGCCGATCAGTGCGATCAGAAAAAGCAGAAACGGGAACAGGGAAAACAGCATTTGATACGCGAGTGCCGACGCATACGTGGACATCTCGTCGTCGAGAAATTCATTGACGGTGCGTACCAGCACTTTGCCAACCGACAGTTGACGTAAATGGGGGAAAATCATGGCGTTTCCTCTCGCTCCCTTACTGGAACACCTTACAACCTCAAGACCGGGTATCGCTGCAATTATCTGTCAATTCAATGACAAACCTGCACGGGCACCGATGTCACATTGACTTGACGGGCGGTAAAAGGTTTCAGTTTTGTAGAGCAGAATGCATAACGGCCATCCGGAGATGACCGTTATCTGCATTGTTCTTCTCCCGATTTCAGACTCGGGAAAAGCCAGGCTTACGCCTTGTCGACACCTTTTTTGATGGCATCCTTGGCTTCGCCTTTGGCCTGCTGGCCTTCGCCCTTGAGTTCTTGCGCCTTGCCTTCAGCCCTCAGCTTGGTGTTGTCGGTCGCCTTGCCGACAGCCTGCTTGACGTTACCAGCTGCTTCATTAGCCATGCCTTTGATTTTATCGCCAGTGCTGCTCATGGGTGTATCTCCCGGGTCTGAAGACCACATAGAATTCGGATGTCGTACTCGACATAAAGGTTGACCTGCGCCGTTTGCGAAGAGTTTCAAGTATTTTTCGAGCCACGATTGCCGTTCGTCTGCAGTCCGGTTCAGCTGCATTTGTCTGCTTCGCAGCGAGCGCCGGGCAGACTTTGTGCGAGAATGCGCGGCATCGTTGCCCGCAGAGTCCGGCACGCTGAACAAACCGATTCACAGGAACGTTATGAAACTCGATAAAAAGCTGGCCATTGCACGCAGAAACCAGGAACTGGGCGGCGCTGTGCTGGGCGTCAACAACACCCATTTCGCCGTGCTCGACCACAAACGCAATATCTGGTGGTTCGACTTGCCCGTCCCGCGTCTGCAGGTTGGCCAGTACGAGTGGCTGCATCTGCTGCTGCACACCCCTGAGACAGACCAGTTGCTGCACCTGAAAGTGACGACCGTGTTCATGCGTGATCACATGGAAGGCCTTGAAGTGCGCAACGCCGACAAGCGCAAACCTACCGTCAGCCTGGAACTGAGCGCCGACAAGGACTCCTGGCTCAAGGACATGCGCCCCAAGGGCAGCAACCTAAGTTTTGCAGGCTTTCTGCAGGATTGATCGTGCAGCGAACGCTGGATTGCGGGGGGGCGGCGTGTCGGCGATGGAACTGTGTCAGTCGCTCACGAGTGGCTTGAGCAACCGAATCGCCGGCACGCCGCCTCCCACATAAAATTGCCTATATTCAATACGTTACGCGCATTCTCAACGGCATTTCGATGTCGCTGACACAGCCTGGCTTCATGGTAAACGCCAGATTGTGGGAGGCGGCTTGCCGGCGATACAGTCGGCGCGGTTTGTCAGCCAAACCGACGCGCCGCCAGATACCCCGCCGTTCCCGCCAGTGCCGACACCACGGTGCCCCAGGCATGGTCAATCAGCGCCAGCTGCGCGGGCCAGCCTTGCAGCGTCGCCCAGTTAGTCAAGTCATAGGTGCCATAGGCAATCAGCCCCAACAGCCCACTGCACACCGTGGCACGTCCCAGACGTTGCTCCTTGAGGCCCGGTATCACGCCAAATATCACCACGCCTGCGCCATACAACAGGTAAAACGCGACTGCCGGGCCGATTACAGGCGTCTCCAGCATCAAAGGGCCCAGCCACTCGCGATACGTCGGCCCCATCAGTACACCCAGCCAGAGTCCATCGAGTATCAGAAACGCCAGCAGCGTCCCCAGGTAGGCTGCGACGATCGTTTTTAGAGGCATTTTCATGAGGCTTCCTTGATGAGCTCGAAGGCAAAGAGCCCCCGTATGAAGGTATGACCGACAGGGAGCGGAAAATGATCCTCTGAACGGCAGGACTTTTAAGGCATCACGGGGGTCAGTGTTTACTAGCGTTAAGGAGTCTGGTGAATGAACACTGTAGGTCTTTTTAAAATCGATGTCTGGAGCGACTACGTCTGTCCCTTCTGTTATCTGCAACTGTCGGTGCTCGAACAACTTCAAAACAGCTATGGCGAGCAGCTTGAATTCAACTGGCACGCCTTCGAACTGCGTCCTGCCCCGCTCGCCATGCTTGATCCCAATGCCGATTACCTGCGTGCCACCTGGTCACGTTCCGTGCTGCCCATGGCGGATAAACGTCAAGTCGTCATGAGGATGCCCACTGTCCAGCCACGCAGCCGAAAGGTGCTTGAGGCCGCAGCCTTCGCCAAAACGGCGGGCCGTTTTGCTGCGTTCCACAAAGGCGCGTTCAAGGCATTTTTTGAGGACGGGCTGGATATCGGCGAAACGCCGAACCTGCTTGAACTGGGTCACACGGCAGGACTGGACAAGCAGGCGCTGGAACAGGCGCTGATCGACAGCGAGTACGAAAAAGCCGTACTGGATGACCAGACGCTCGCGCAGAAGCTTGGACTGAGGGCTGTACCGGTGGCATTGCTGAGGCGCAGCGACCAGTCGCTGGAGCAGGCGAGGGTCTTCAACGGCACGCTGCCGTTCAATCGCTTGAAGCAGGAAATCGACAGGCTGTCCGCCCGGGTCTGACCCGCGTTGCCATCCAGGCTGCGCGGTCAGACTTCATCGCCATCAGACCAGGTCGATGCGATCGGCGTGGATCACGATCTGACCCTGTTTGTACAACGCACCAATGGCTTTCTTGAAGTTGCCCTTGCTGACGCCGAACAGCCCGCTGATCACCTGCGGATCGCTTTTGTCACTGACGGGTAACGTGCCATTGTTCTCACGCAGTTTGGCCAGAATCTTGTTGCTCAGGCTGCTTGCCGCTTCTGCACCGACCGGCTGCAGACTCAGGCTGATGTTGCCGTCTGCGCGGATTTCCTTGATGAACCCCTTTTCCTGCTTGCCGGCGCGCATGAACTTGAACACTTCGTTCTTGTGGATCAAGCCCCAGTGCTTGTTGTTGATGATTGCCTTGAAGCCCATGTCGGTCGCTTCGGCCACCAGCAGATCGACTTCCTGACCCACGCTGTAGTTGGCCGGGGTCTTGTCCAGATAGCGATCCAGACGCGCCGTGGCGGTGATGCGGCGGGTGTGCTTGTCCAGGTAGACATGCACCACGCAATAGTCACCCGCCTGCAGCGTGCGCTTCTCTTCCGAATACGGCAGCAACAGGTCCTTGGGCAAGCCCCAGTCCAGAAACACGCCGATACTGTTGACCTCGACCACTTTCAGGCTCGCAAACTCGCCCACCTGAACCTTGGGTTTCTCAGTGGTGGCGATCAGCTTGTCTTCGCTGTCCAGATAGATGAAAACGTTGAGCCAGTCTTCATCTTCGCTGGGCACATCCTTGGGGATGTAACGATTGGGCAGAAGGATTTCGCCATCCTGCGCGCCGTCCAGGTACAGACCGAAATTAGTGTGCTTGACCACTTGCAAGCTGTTGTAGCGCCCGATTAAAGCCATGTGCAGATTACCCTCATTGCGTGGGGCGCATTCTACCCGACTTTGCGTCGGCATTCGCGGTGCAAGATGCCAGGCCTGCGGCGCACTGAGCAGACCCGCTCGTCGGCCGGGCACACCGGCCAGCCGACCGAAGATTGATCATCCTCTGAACAGGACGCAGAGACTTTGCAATCAAAACAGTCGGTTAGCGGCTCCGATCAGAATGATGAGGCGTATTGACGCTTGTTGACGCTTGCGGGCGCGTCATGTGGTTAACGTATTGACCAAGCAATGAGCAAGCGTTTCCTGTACGATGGCTGGCCGTATTACGTTTATGAAGGTAAATGGCAGCCATGCGTATCAAAGCATCCCACTCGAAAGCCAAGCCCGCACCAGCCGTTGAAACGAGCGACTCGATCAACGCACAGATTGCGGCCTTCCTGAAGTCCGGCGGCGAAATCCAGCAAATCGCCAAAGGCGTGAGTGGCCAGACTTTCGCACCGTCCAAGCAGATCAACCTCGGCAAGAAGTAACCCCCCGCTTCGCCCGTCGATCTCTATGCGCCTTGACGCTCAAGGCGCTAGATTGAACACCCTCTCTGGATATTCCTCCCGCCACGCTGCTACTCTCTTGCTTGATATCACTATGACCACGAGCCGGATCATGCTCGGGTAGTTGTCTCATTAGCGGAATGCTCGAATGAAGAACTGGATGCTTATCGGCGCGCTTGTGTACCTGGGTGGTTGCGCCTCGCATCATTGCGAGAACGGCCCCAATGACAGTCAGCTCACCGACAGCCCCTGCCGGGCCGGGCACCTGCTGTATCAGAACGACATGCTGCAGGCCAAGCTGCTGATCAGCGAAGACAACCGTGAGAACTACGAACTGGCCGAGGCCATGCTGCGCCGTGCCGCACTGGACGACGCCTCCGGCGAAGCCGAGTTCTATCAGGCGGTTCTGCTGATCCGCCAACAGGCCGACCATAAACAGATTGTCGATCTGTTGCAGACCGCCGCCAGGCACAAGCATCCGCTGGCCATCGCCCTGCTCTCCCAACAGCTGAGCATCAGCGACCCGGCACTCTCCGAACGCTACCAGAAAGAGTACGCCGAACTGGACGTCGCCAAGAGTGGCTACCCGTCCTTCGAGCAGGCGCTGGTGGTGATCCGTGGCCTGGTCATTCCTCCGGCCCAGGCGACTGCGGCCAACTGACACACTGCAAATCGACGAACGGTCCACTGTACAGCGATTTCACCGGTATCCTTGCGAGGGTCTAGCACGCGGCTTGTGTCGGGCTCCTGAGCCATTTTTCGATACGCCATTCCTGACCACACTCCTCGACACATTAAGGAGTGAGCCATGCTCAGCCATCGCTTACACGCGTTGACCTTCAGCGCCTTATTCGTCTGCCATTCTGTGTCTGCCCAGGTTCTGGAGCGGGATCTGGGCGACTTCGACCTGAAACTGGCCACCACCCCCACGCGCAGCATGGCGCAGGGCCTGGTGACGCCCAGCGGCGGCTCCGGTTCTTTCCATGGCGGGATGGACCTGACCCATGAAAGCGGTTTCTATTTTGGCCAGTGGGCCCCGAACATGGGGTTTACACCCGACAGCGCGCTGGAAGTCGATTCCTACATGGGCTTCAAGAAACCCTTCGACAACACGCTGGGTTACGAGCTTGGGATGATTCGCTACAGCTATCCCGACACCAGTCAGATCGACAGCCACGAGTTCTATGCCGGGCTACGGATGGAGAACAGTCGGGTCGGCGCAGCCTTCAGCAACGATGTGGGCTCGCGTGACAGCACGGTGTTCATCGACCTTGGCGCCATTGAGCGGCTGGGCGTGGGCGTACGCATGCAATACGCCAACCACCAGTTCGACACGCCACAGACCGCCACTGATGGTGGACAGATCAACGGCTTCAATGACTGGTCGCTGAATCTGTCTCGCCCCTGGCTGGGCATCGACATGAATCTGATCTACAGCGGATCGAGCCTTAGCGGCGGCGATTGCAGCGTCTACAGCGGCCACAACACGCGCTGTGACGGCACGTTTACCCTGAAGGCCGTACGTTCGTTCTTCTGACAGAACAACCCGGTTGAACCACCGCGCGTTACACTCCTCTACTGCACAGAACCTGTGCAGTCAGTACCCAAGGAGTGGTCATGCAGTCTTTGTTCAAAGCCTTCAGTACAATGTTGATGGCCGTGTTGCTGCTCACTGGATGCAATCAGGTGGGGCTGGCGTATCGCAATCTGGATGTGATCATTCCGTGGACGCTCAGCGACTACCTGGACATGAGCTCCGATCAGAAAAGCTGGCTGGATGTGCGCCTCAAACAGCACCTGAGCTGGCATTGCAGCACTCAGCTCCCTGAGTACCTGAACTGGCTGGACAAGCTGGAAGAGATGGTGAAGAGCGATCAGGTGACCTATGAGGGCCTGCAAGCGCGCACCAACGAAGCCAGGCAAGCCATCGCCACCATCTCCCGCGAGATCACGCCATCGGCCGTCGAGCTGCTGGCGCGCTTCGACGACAAGCAGGTCCAGGAGATGCAGAACGCATTTGCCAAGGACCAGCGCAAGCGCGAGAACAAATACCTCGACCAGCCTCTGGAACGCCAGATTGCCGAGCGCGCTGACCGCATGGAAAAGCGCCTGACGCCGTGGATTGGCAAACTGAATCAGCCTCAGAAAGACCGAATACAAGCCTGGTCGGCGTCACTGGGTGAACAGAACAAGGCCTGGATCGAGAACCGCACGCGCTGGCAGAATCTGTTCCTGGCCACCGTGCAGCAACGTCAATCCAGCGACTTTGCACAACGCATCGGCGCGCTGTTGCAGGATCGGGAAACATTCTGGACGCCGGAATATCGCAAGGCATATGACCAGACCGAGAAGGCAGCCATATCGTTGATCGTCGACGTCACCGCGCAAAGCACGCAGGAGCAGCGTGATCGTCTGCTGAGCCGCATCGCAGACATGCGCAAGGACTTTACCGATCTGAACTGCCTGAAGTCCGCAGGCGCGGCCCGATAGGTCTACAGCATGGCTGCCTGATCAAGGAAACGCGCTGCCAACAAGGCAGCGCGTCAACAGCGGTTGAATCAGGCCACCTGCGGCTTTGACGCCACTTCGTCGAAGGTTGCCGGATCCAGACCGTCTTCCTGCCTGCCGAGCACCTCGCGCGGGTGGTCGTTACCGGGAATACTGCTGTCGATCAACGCCAGCAGACTTGATCCACGTGGGGTCAGGATGAATCCGGAACGCCCGCCATCCTCATCTGCCAGACGCGACTGAATGAAACCACGATTGGTCAACAGCTCCTTGAGCTGAGCGGCTTCGGCTTCCAGTGTTCCCGGATCAGCAACGGTTTCACCCTCTGACGCTCGGGTGGTGGCGTATTCCTGCGCATCAAACGAGCCGCCACCGCTGTTCTGTACTTCATGAAGCAGACGTTCGATAAGGTCCCAGTTGTAAGTCATTGTCAAACCCTCCGTCCTGCATGGATGAATGGCTCATGACATCCAGTCACAAGCGTATGTCTCAACGTTGTGACCTGCACGGTGTGTAGCCGTTCAGCCAGGATGCCGAGTTGCAGGACGGGGATGGGAATACGCAGGCAGGGGCACGAAACCTAATGGGTAAGCGCCGTGTCTCCCCCCTTCTTCGAGGTAGGGCTGTCGCGCAACTTCGTGCGGACTCGTCCGCGCTGGGAGCGGGACATTCAGCCGAAGTGTTGTGTCCGAAAATCAGTCTTCGTGGACAAGTCCACTCCTACTCATTGAAAACCGGTTTCATCAACCAGTGGGAGCGAACTTGTCCGCGAATACTGTATTTCA
Organism: Pseudomonas triticifolii; assembly: GCF_014358015.1. GTDB lineage: Bacteria > Pseudomonadota > Gammaproteobacteria > Pseudomonadales > Pseudomonadaceae > Aquipseudomonas > Aquipseudomonas triticifolii. The sequence goes on from NZ_JACONV010000003.1 coordinate 56,506, forward strand.
GCCGCTGGATATCTATCAGATGTACCGGCCTTTTCGCGGACAAAGGGAACGCAGCCGGCCCGCACACAAAATCATGTTTACTCAGCGGGTCACAGGACGGCGATGACGCCAGGTCAGACGCTGAAGGGTCGTCTGACAGAGCGCATCGCCGGAACGCCGCCTCCCACACGTTTCCGTGCTTCAGGAGGTCAGCGCGTGTGCTTCAGCAGATCACTCAGCCGCAGGTGCCGGGGTGCTGCGTTTTTTCAGAGGTGCCATACCGTCCTGGCTGACCAGATCGGACTTGGGACGGTTGGCGGTCTTGCGCTTGGTAGGGCCTTTGGCGGCGACTTTTTTCTTGTCGCCCTTGGCGTCGGTCTTTTTCTTCTTCACGCCAACGGCCTTGCCCGAGGCCTTGACCTTCTTCGGCCCGCCGTAAGTACCTTTGACTTCCTTGATGACGCGGCGCTCGAAGCTCTGCTTGAGGTAGCGCTCGATGCTGGACATCAGGTTCCAGTCGCCATGGCAGATCAGCGAGATCGCCAGGCCATCGCTGCCGGCACGACCGGTACGGCCCACGCGGTGCACGTAATCATCGCCGCTGCGCGGCATGTCGAAGTTGATGACCATGTCCAGGCCTTCAACGTCCAGACCACGGGCTGCCACGTCAGTGGCGACCATGATCTTGGCACCGCCCTGCTTCAAACGGTCGATGGCTGCCTTGCGGTCTTTCTGGTCCTTGTCACCGTGCAGCACGAACGCCTTGTATTCCAGCGCAACCAGACGGCCATACAGACGGTCGGCCATGGCCTTGGTGTTGGTGAAGATAATGGCTTTCTGGTAGGTCTCGTTGGTCAGCAACCAGTTCAGGACCTGCTCTTTGTGCACATTATGGTCAGCGGTGATGATCTGGTGGCGCGTGCCGGAAGCCAGCTCACTGACGTTGTTGAGCTGCAGGTGCTGGGGATCCTTCAGGACCTTGCCGATCATTTCACGCAGGCCCGCACCGCCGGTGGTGGCGGAGAACAGCATGGTCTGCTCGCGACTGGCGCATTCACCCGCCAGACGCTCGACGTCTTCGGAGAAGCCCATGTCCAGCATGCGGTCGGCTTCGTCCAGCACCAGCACTTCAACATGCTTGAGGTCCAGATTGCCCGCGTTGAGTTGTTCGAGCAGGCGACCCGGCGTACCGATCAGGATGTCCGGCACCTTGCGCAGCATGGCGGCCTGAGCCTTGAAGTCTTCACCGCCGGTGACCAGGCCTGCCTTGACGAAGGTGAACTGCGAAAAGCGCTCGACTTCTTTCAGGGTCTGCTGAGCCAGCTCGCGGGTCGGCAGCAGGATCACGGCGCGGATGTCCACGCGAACCTTGGCCGGGCCGATCAGGCGATTGAGGATCGGCAGTACGAAAGCGGCTGTCTTGCCGCTACCGGTCTGCGCAGTCACCCGCAGGTCGCGCCCTTGCAATGCCAGCGGAATGGCCGCTGCCTGCACGGGCGTAGGCTCGACAAATTTAAGCTCGGCCACAGCTTTAAGCAGGCGTTCGTGCAGGGCGAATTCGGAAAACACGGGTGCTACCTCGACGAAAAACAAAAATACAGCTGCATAGCGTAACGGTTTCGAGCGCCGGGGCCGAGTTTCTTTACCACCAACGGCTGATTTTGTTTGGCAAAGCACTGGCTCCACCCGATCGCGCCATCGAAACAGACGCTGGCGGGACACAGCCTATGGCGCATTTTGGGACGCCCGTACGGGATTTTTGTTCACCTTCAGATTCCGTTAAGAAACCAACTCGATACTCCACCTCACTCGCTGACTGGGGGAGGAACCTCACCAATGCCTGATATCGACTGGAACATTTGCCTGCCGCTGCAGTTCGGCAATCCCGACGCTGCACCGTTGATCCTTTCCCGTGCAACGACTGACGACCCTCAGCGCCTTGCCTGCGAAACCTTTATTCAGACCCGTTTCCAGAAAGCCCACAACGCCGACGTTCGGCACTTCATGCCTGAACTGTTCGGGCTCAGCGACGGCAGCGGAGCACTGTGCGCCGTGGCCGGTGCTCGTCTGGCAGCCAGCGGGGAGTTGTTTCTGGAGCGTTATCTGGATGAGCCCATTGAGCAGCAGGTCCGTATGGCTGCAGGGCGTCCGGTCGAGCGGCGGGCCATTGTCGAAGTCGGCAACCTGGCCGCCAGTTCACTGGGCAGCGCGCGGCTGAGCATCATCACCGTGACCTGGCTGCTGGCGGTGTGCGGACTTGAGTGGGTGGCGTTCACCGGCAACACCGCGCTGGTCAACAGTTTCAACCGGCTGGGCCTGTGCCCGGTCACACTGGGCCCGGCCGATCCGCTGCGCCTGGGCGACGAGCGCCACGCGTGGGGCAACTACTACCAGACCCAGCCCAGCGTGCATGTCGGCGACATCGGCGCAGGCTTTCGGCACCTGAGTCATACCGGTGTGTTCGAACGCTTCGGCCTGCCGCTGACGCTGGAGGAGCGTTGCCATGTCGCATGAACGTGAAATGTTCTGGAACAGACTGGAAAGGTTCGCTCACGAACAGCCCGGACAGATAGCGCTTAAAGGCGACACGGTGGACGTGCGTTACGACGCACTGCTCGTCGAGATCCAGCAGCGCCGCCAACAACTGCAACAGGCTGGCACCCGCGTCGTGGCACTGCTGCTGGGCAACAGCCCTGACGCCTTGCTGTGGGACCTGGCCATTCTGTTCGAAGGCTTGAGCTGCGTCGCCCTGCCGCCGTTTTTCAGCGTCAGCCAGCAACTGCACTGCCTGGAGCAGAGCCAGGCCGACCTGGTCATCGCGGACCCCGCGCACCATGCGCAACTTGAGGCGGCGCATTACCAGGCTCATGCTGAAAACGGCACGCTGTTCTGGCGTCGCGCCTTCAGCGCAGAGTCGAAGATGCCGCCAGGCACTGCCAAACTCACGTTCACATCGGGCACGACCGGCACGCCCAAAGGCGTATGCCTGAGCGCCGACAGTGTCCTGACCGTTGCCCGCGAGCTGTACGAAGCCAGCCGCCCGTTGCAACCGACGCATCACCTGACCCTGTTGCCACTGGCAATCCTGCTGGAAAACATCGGTTGTTACGCAGCGTTGTATGCAGGTGCGAGGGTCAGCCTGCCGAGTCAGCAGACGCTTGGCATTCAAGGCGCCAGCGGCATCGATACCCAACGCCTGCTGACGTGCCTGAACCAGCAGCGCGCCGACAGCATGATTCTGGTCCCGCAATTGCTGCTGTTACTGGTCACGGCCTGCGAGATGGGCGTATTCGATGCCTCGACGCTGCGCTTCGTGGCCGTAGGCGGGGCGCGTGTCAGTCGCGAACTGCTGGTCCGTGCGCAGGCCGCAGGCCTTCCGGTTTTCGAAGGCTATGGCCTGTCGGAGTGCGCCTCGGTCGTAGCGCTGAATCGTCCTGGCCTGCAGCGCATCGGCAGCGTCGGCAAGCCGCTGCCCCATGTTCAGGTACGCCTGGCCGACGATGGCGAAGTGTTGATCGGCAAGGTCCCCATGCTGGGCTATCTGGGCGACCCCGCGCCTGCCGATACGTGGTGGCCGACCGGCGATCTGGGTGAGTTCGACGCCGATGGCTATCTGCACCTCAAGGGCCGGAAGAAACATCAGTTCGTTACCAGCTTCGGGCGCAACGTCAACCCGGAATGGGTCGAGGCCGAACTCACCCAAAGCGGGCGTATCGCCCAGGCGTTCGTCTACGGCGAGGCCATGGCGCACAACCATGCGCTGCTGTGGCCGCAGCGCCCGGACATCACCGACTCTCAACTCGCCGAGGCCGTGGCTCAGGCCAACCAGCAACTGCCGGATTACGCCCGCGTGCGCGACTGGACACGGCTCACACAACCGTTCAGCCCGGCCAACGGTCTGGCGACCGCCAATGGCCGGCCTCGTCGCGACGCCATTCTCGATCACTACCGCTCCCTGTTCATTTCGTCGAACCCTGCCGAAGGTATTTCATCATGAGTTTTTTCCAGACCCTGCAAGACGCCACCCAGCAAGAGCGTGACACCCTGTTCAACCAGCCCATCATCCGCCAGGCATTAAAGGGCCAGGTCAGCCTGGAGAGCTATCGGGCGTTTCTGTCGCAAGCCTATTACCACGTGCGCCACACGGTGCCGCTGATGATGGCCTGTGGCGCGCGCCTGCCGAGCCGACTGGAATGGCTGCGCGCCGCAGTGTGCGAGTACATTGAGGACGAGTACGGTCACGAGCAGTGGATTCTCAACGACCTGAGCGCCTGCGGTGGGGATGCAAACGCTGTACGCGACGGCGCACCGGGAACCCCCATCGAACTGATGGTGGCGTATCTCTACGACCTGATCGCACGCGGCAACCCAGTGGGCCTGTTCGGCATGGTCAATGTGCTGGAAGGCACCAGTATCGCGCTGGCGACCCACGCCGCCGACAGCATCCGCGAACACCTGGAACTGCCCGCCAAGGCGTTCAGCTACCTGAGTTCCCATGGCAGCCTGGACATCGGTCATATGGAAACCTTTCGCACGCTGATGGACCGTATCGACGACCCGCAGGACCAGGCGGCTGTCATCCACGCCTCGAAAATCGTGTATCGCCTGTACACAGACATGTTCCGCGAACTGCCCGGCATGCTGACTCAAGACCATAAGGAAATCGCTCATGCGACTGTCTGACGCCCGCGTTGTACTGACGGGTGCCAGCGGCGGTATCGGCCTGGCGATTGCCGAGGCGTTGTGCAGCCATGGCGCACAGGTCCTGGCAGTGTCTCGTCACGAACACCCCTTGCGCGCCCTGCTCGCCCAATACCCACACACCCTGCACTGGGTCGAAGCCGATCTGTGCAGCGAGGAAGGCCGTCGACGCGTCGTGACAAAGGCGCAGGCGCTACAGGGCGTCAATCTGCTCATCAACGCAGCAGGCACCAACCATTTCGCAATGCTGGATCAGCTTCCATCCAGCGACATCGACGCTATGCTGATGATCAATCTGCACGCGCCGATTCAGTTGACGGGCGCGATGCTGCCTCTGCTCAGACAGGCCGAACAGGCCATGGTGGTGAATGTCGGCTCGACCTACGGCTCCATCGGCCACGCGGGTTACGCGACCTACTGCGCGAGCAAATTTGCCTTGCGCGGTTTTTCCGAAGCACTGCGCCGCGAGCTGGCAGATACGCGTGTCAGCGTCCTGTACGTTGCCCCCCGAGCGACACGCACCACGATGAACAGCCCGGCAGCGCAGGCGTTGAACGAGGCGCTCAAGTCCGGCGTCGATGATCCGGCGCATGTGGCGCACGCCGTGGTGCATGCCATCGCCGGAGATCGTCGCGACCTGTACCTGGGGTGGCCGGAGCGTTTTTTCGTACGGCTCAACAGCATTTTGCCTACGCTGGTCGATCGAGGCCTGCGTAAACACCTACCCTTGATCCGTCGTCTGAGCAGTACTCACCCGCAAGAGAAGCAGACCCTATGAAAAGAATCGTGTTGGCCTTCGTCGGCCTGATCAGTCTGCCCGTCTGGGCTGCCCTGGATGCCCCTGACCAGCAACGCCTGAGTACCATCCAGCAGGACTGGAGGCGGATTCAGTACGACCTGCCCAAAGACCAGCGTGCCGCCGCCTTCGAAAAGCTGGCGACGCAATCGACCGATTTCGTCAAGGATCGCCCGACGGCGGCCGAAGCCTGGATCTGGTCCGGGATCGTCAACAGCAGTTGGGCCAGCGCCCAAGGGGCGGGCCTCGGCGCGCTGGGAAAAGCCAAGCAGGCCAAGGCTGATCTGGAAAAAGCGCTGAGCATTGATCCTACTGCCCTGCAAGGCTCGGCTTACACAAGCCTGGCCGTACTGTACGATCGCGTGCCGGGTTGGCCGCTGGCGTTTGGCGATTCGGACAAGGCCGGTGAATTGCTTCAGCAAGCGTTGAAAATCAACCCTGACGGCATCGATCCGCTCTACTTCTGGGGTGATCACCTGTACCGCCAGGGCAAATACGCTGAAGCCCGCGATGCCCTGAACAAGGCCTTGAAGGCGCCACCCAGACCTGGCCGCGAGCAGGCGGATGCGTCGCGCAAAACAGACATTCAGACCTTGCTGGTCGATGTGAACAAGAAGCTCAACTGACGGAGCCAACATGCGCCTGCTGCTGATCGAAGATGACGCTGCCCTGGGCGAAGGTATCCATCAGGCGCTAAGCCGTGAGGGTTATACCGTCGACTGGATTCGTGATGGCAGCAGTGCCTTGCACGCCCTGCTCAGCGAGACGTTTGACCTGGCGATTCTCGACCTCGGTCTGCCAAGGCTGGATGGCTTCGAGGTGCTCAAACGCCTGCGTCACAGCGGCTCGACGCTGCCGGTCATGATCCTGACCGCGCGGGACTCCACGGATGACCGCATCACCGGCCTGGATACCGGCGCCGACGATTACCTGGTCAAACCCTTCGACGTCTCGGAACTCAAAGCCCGTCTGCGTGCGCTGCTGCGGCGCAGTGCGGGGCGCGCCAAAGTACTGATCGAGCACGCAGGCATCATCCTGGACCCTGGCACCCAACAGGTCAGCTACCACAACGAACCGGTGGCGCTGACCCCCAAGGAATACCAGCTGCTCTACGAACTGCTCTCGCCGCCAGGTCGGGTAATGACCCGCGAACGGCTGATGCAGTTGCTTTACGGCTGGAACGAAGAGGCCGAAAGCAACACGCTTGAAGTGCACATCCACCATTTGCGCAAGAAGTTTTCCAGCGACCTGATACGCACGATTCGCGGCGTCGGCTATCTGGTGGAGGAGCGCTCTTGAAGTCGATCCGCCGCCGTACCTTGACGCCCATCATCGGCCTGCTGCTCGCCGGTCTGCTGGTCCTCACGTTGTTCAACGTGCATGACAGCAATCACGAAATCGCCGAAATCTATGACGCACAACTGGCACAGAACGCCAGGCTCCTGGAAGGCATCATGCGCATGCCGCTGGAGCGCCAGGAACACGCGCAGCTTTATGAGGCGTTCAACCTGGCGCTGGCTCAGGCCGAACCGCGTCTGGACGGTCACCCCTACGAAAGCAAGATTGCCTTTCAGGTCTGGGACAAGGACGGTCGTTCACTGGTGCGCACGGCCAGTGCACCGACATTCACCCATCTGCCGGAAAGTGCCGGCTTCAGCAATTTTCCCGACCTGAACCGCCATTACTGGCGTGCGTTCGTGCTCAATGACACCCAGAACGGGCTGCGTATCTGGGTAGGCGAGCGTGACGATGTGCGTTCGGATCTGGTCAACCGTATCGTTCGCCACACCGTGCTGCCCAATCTGATCGGCAGCCTGCTGCTGGTGCTGGCCATCTGGCTGGCCATCGGCTGGGGCCTGAAACCGCTGGCCAACTTCGCCCACACCCTCAGAGGTCGACATGCGGGCTCGTTACAACCCTTGAGCCTGACACCCTTGCCGAGTGAACTGGAGCCCATGCAGGCAGCGCTGAACCGGCTGCTGGGGCAGATTCAGGAACTGCTCAAGCGTGAACGTCGCTTCATTGCCGACGCCGCCCACGAGATGCGCACGCCGCTCGCGGTGCTCAGGGTGCATGCGCAGAACGTGCTGGAGGCACACAACGAGGAACAGCGCCGTGAATCGCTGGGCTATCTGATCATCGGCGTAGACCGTACCACGCGGCTGGTCAATCAGTTGCTGACCATCGCACGCCTGGAACCTGATCCCTCACAGGCAGGCCGAGCGCCGGTGGAACTGGTCGGTGCCGTGCGTGACAGCCTGGTGCAGTTGACGCCGTGGGTGCTGAACAAAGGCCTGGAACTGTCCTTCGAGTGCAGCGAAACCGTGCACGAAGCAAACGTGGACTTCTCTGCCCTCGACATTGCCCTGCAGAACCTCGTCACCAATGCCGTCAACTTCTCGCCCGAAGGTGGACAAGTGACAGTGGGCCTTTCCTTTAACGCCCATGATTTTGTTTTGACCGTCGACGACCAGGGACCGGGTATTGATGAGCAGGAGCGTGAGCGATTGTTCGAGCCCTTCTACAGTCGTGGCAGTGATCAAGGCGTGGGGCTTGGGCTGGCCATCGTGCAGAAGGTTGCGCTGTTGCTGGGTGGCGGCGTGAACTTGCAAAACCGGTCGGGTGGCGGGCTGCGGGCCAGTCTGAGAGCGCCGTTGGGTTAAGGTGGCGAAGACCTGACGGGACGCACAGCGTCCCGGGCGGCATGCCAGCTCAGAGCATTGGCGCGATCAGACGTGAGCTCAGCGACTGCTGGAAACTGCCAACGCTTCACGACGCGAGCCCAACCGACTGATCCACAGCGACACCAGAATCAGCACCCCGCCAATCAACAACCGGCTCAACGGCTCATGCTGATTCCAGATCAGCAGGTTGATCAGCAGCCCGACCGGCACATGCAATACGTTGAATACCGCCAGTGTGGCACCCGAAACCATGCAGGCCCCCTTGTTCCACCAGTACATGCCCAGCGCGGTCGAGCACAGACCGAGGAACAGCAGCACGCTCCATTGGGTCGGGTCTTCGGGCAAACGTTGCGGGTTGCCGAACGCCAGAAATGCGGGCAACACGACGGCCAGCGCACCCAGGTAGAAATAGCCGAAGCGGCGATAGTGCGGCAGGTCGCTGGGGTAACGCACCACCAGACGCCGGTACAAAACCTGCCCGGCCGCGTAGGTGAAGTTGGCCAGTTGCAAGAGCAGAAAACCGCCGAGGAAGTTGCCGTCAAGCCCGTCGTAACGAATGACGCCTGCGCCCAGCACGGCAACCAGCGCGGCCAGCAAGGCCCAAGGGTTGAAGCGCCGGTTGAGGGCGTCTTCTATCAGCGTGACGTGCAGGGGCGTGAGAATGGTGAACAACAGCACTTCCGGTACTGTCAGCACCTTGAAGCTCAGGTACAGGCAGACATAAGTGATGCCGAACTGCAGCGCACCGATCAGCAACATGCCACGCATGAATGCAGGCTCGACCTGACGCCAGCGGGTCAACGGGATGAACACCAGCCCGGCCAGCACCACACGGATCAACACCGCGAAATAACTGTCGACATGGCCTGCCAGGTAGACACCGATCAAGCTGAAGGAAAACGCCTGAATCAGCGTCACGAAAAGTAGATAGCCCATGCTCGCCCCTTTTTTGAAGGGCGCGACCATAGCGGGTTGAAGGCGTGGCTGTCCACTGAGGTGGAGGGCGGCTGATTGTTATCCACACGTGCGCAAGTAGCGCAAAACAGCGCCAAAACGAGAGTGCCTGATCGAATGCACCGCCTGCGAGAGATCCCGCCCCGCCTACAACGCTGCGCTGTCGCGCAGCCAACACGAGGTTGTGGGAGACGGCTTGCCGGCGATGGCGTCACTTCAGTCGCTGATAGGTCGCTTCAGAAAACGCATCGCCGGCAAGCCGCCTCCCACAGTCCGTTAGTGGCTGCAAGAGGTGTGAGTCACGCTGAGCGTCCCGTGTGGTCATAAAGCCTTAAGTGAGCCGATTACTGAGCAATGCTCACATCCACATGCAAGGCCAGCCAGGTAATGAAAGACGACGAGTGACCTATGCTTGGCGCCACCCCGTTGTTCACGCTTCAGTCGTTACAGGCGTAAATCCGATGCCTCGAAAAACACTGCGCACCTGCTGCTCTGAAAAACTGCTGACTGCCCTGTTGTGTATCAGCGCGCTGCCTGCGCTGATGCCGCATTCGGCCCTTGCTGAAACGAACCAGAACGCGACCCGAGAACACCCCATGCGCATTGCAATGCTCGCCAACGGCAAGACCCTGACGTTCACGCTTGAAGACCATCAGACCTCCCGAGACTTCATCGCCCTGCTACCGCTCGACGTGGTTCTGGAAGACTACGCCTCGACCGAGAAGATCAACGTACTGCCCCGCAAACTTAGCACCCAAGGCGCGGCATCCGGTATCACGCCGAGCGCAGGAGACTTCGCCTACTACGCGCCTTGGGGCAATATCGCGATCTTCCACAAAGGCTTCAAGTACTCGCCCGGACTGATCAAACTCGGCACACTCGAATCGCCGCTGGACCTGATCCGTCAGCCAGGCCCGCTTAACGTCAGGTTCGAACGGATCAAGGACTGAACGCAAAAGTCCTGCTTCTTGGCAGGGCTTTTTCTGCGTATCGAGCCTGTTACTTCAGGCTCTTACTGAAGAACTCGATCAGTGTGTCGAACGGGATCAGATCGACGCGATCGTACAGATCGACGTGACCGGCACCCGGCACAATCACCAGCTGTTTGGGCTCACCAGCAAGCTTGTAGGCCTCCTGACTGAACTCAAGCGAGTGCGCTTCAGAGCCTGCGATGAACAGCATCGGACGCGGCGAGATCGTGGCAATGTCATTGAACGGGTAGAAGTTCATGAACTTGACGTTGCTGGTCAGCGTCGGGTGCGTGGTCAGTTTGGGCGACTGGCCTTCAGGCGTGAACTCGCCACGCGGTGTGCGGTAGAAATCGTAGAACTCGCGCTCAATGGGATGCGATTTTTCAGTAATTTCATGCACGGTGCCGCTGGTGTACCGGGTTTCGCCGCCTGCAAATTCCACGTCACGCTGCGCTGCGGCTTCAGCGATGATTTTCTTTCTTTGTTCCAGTGTCTGCGAATGATTGAGCGCATCACGATTGGCAGCGCCCATGTCGTACATGCTGACGGTGGCAATGGCCTTCATCCGCGGATCGATCTTGGCAGCACTGATGACAAAACTGCCGCTGCCGCAGATGCCCAGAACGCCGATGCGGTTCTTGTCCACGAACGTCTGGGTGCCGAGGAAATCCACCGCTGCGCTGAAGTCTTCGGCGTAGATGTCCGGCGATACGGCGTTACGAGGCCGACCGTCACTTTCGCCCCAGAAAGACAGGTCCAGGGACAGCGTCACAAAGCCTTTTTCTGCCAGTTTTTGTGCATACAGATTGGCACTCTGCTCCTTCACCGCGCCCATCGGGTGACCGACGATAATCGCCGGGGCCTTGTTGTCGGGGTCCCAGCCTTTGGGAATAAACAGATTCCCGGCCACTCTCATTTTGTACTGATTGTTGAACGTCACCTTCTGCTGAATGAGCTTGTCGCTCTTGTAGAAGTTGTCTGCACCGTTGGACATGTCTGCTCCCACTGCCGAGTATGAGCCCACCAAAAGGCCAAGCATTAATAGAAATCTCTTCATCGCGGTCTTCCTGAATCGAGTGATAAACAAAGGTTCTGTATTGCTTCATTCACTGAATCGAACATTGCGCATCGCAGCCCAGGCAAAGACTGCGGAACCGAACAACACCACAGCGCCAAGTACGAAGGGGCTCCACCAACCCAGATGGTCGAACACCTCGCCGCCGACACCCGCACCCACCGTGATCGCCATCTGGATGGTCGCGACCATCAGGCCGCCACCGGCTTCCGCGTCGTCGGGCAGCGTGCGGCTGAGCCACAATCCCCAGGCCACCGGCGCAGGCGTGGCAACCAACCCCCAGACACCGAGCACGACGGCTATAGCCATGGGCGAGTGGCCCAGTGCGACAAGGGCGACGGCCAACATCGCCATCACCAGGGGAATGGCGATCAGGTAGGCGTAAAGGCGGTTTTGCAGCAGCGAGCCGATCATGTAAGTGCCGGCCAGACCACAGAGGCCCAGCAGCAGTAACATCAGCGACAAGGTGGTCACGCTCACGCCGGTGACACTTTCCAGAAACGGACGCAGGTAGGTGAAAACCGCAAACTGGCCCATGAACAGCAGCATGATCGCGAGCATGCCAATGGCCACCTGCGGGTTGCGCAGCAGCTTGAAAGGATTGGTCGCCCGGGTCTTCTGTGGGCTGCTCATCGCCGGAATGCTTAGCCACTGCCAGGCAAAGGCCAGAATCGACAGCGGGATCACCAGAAAGAACGCGCCACGCCAGCCGATGTACTGGCCTAGAAAACTGCCCAACGGAGCCGCAACGGTTGCGGCCAGTGCATTACCGCCATTGATCAGCGCCAGGCCCTTGGCAACCGACGCCTTGGGCACCAGACGCATGACGGTGGCCGTGGACATCGACCAGAAGCCACCAATGGCGACACCCAGCAAGGCGCGACCCGTCATGAACACTGCGCCATTGGACGCGAAGGTGACCGTCACGCCCGACACCAATAACAGGAAGCTGAAACCCAGCAGCACTTTCTTGCGATCAAATCGCCCGGTCAGCGGCGTGTTAAGCAGGCTGGTCAGCACCGCAAAGAAACCCGAGATGGAAATCGCCTGGCCTGCCTGCCCCTGACTGATGCCCAGGTCCTGTGCGATGGGCGTCAACAGGCTGACCGGCATGAATTCCGAGGCAATCAGCACGACCACGCACAGCGCCATCGAAAAAATCGCGCCCCACGCGGGCGGGTGGGCTGCCTGCGCCGTGTGCCCAAGGGTTGAATCAACTGTTTTCATGCTCCACTGACCTGTCTGGACAAGGTCGGCAGGTCGCTGCAAGACATTTACGCTGCTGTCGACCTGACGCCTGTAAAAATGTGAAGCACAGGTTAGGGCAAAGGGATTAGGATGATTAGACGCCGCAATTTCCATGTGATTGTGAGAGAAACTCAGTAATGAGCACACCCAGACTGAATGACCTGCAGGCCTTCCTTGCCGTCGCACGGGATCAGAGCTTTACCCGCGCAGCGGTAAAGCTTGGCGTCACGGCATCGGCGTTGAGCCATACCATTCGCGGGCTGGAAGAGAGGATGGGCGTGCGCTTGCTGGCGCGTACCACACGCAATGTGGCACCCACCGAAGCCGGCGAAAAACTGATGAACACCATCGGGCCGCTGCTGGATCAGATCGCCACAGAAGTGGCGGTGCTGGGCGAAATGCGCGACAAACCCGCCGGCACAATTCGGATGACCTGCTCCGATGACGCAGCGGAGAACATCATCCGCCCCATGCTGGCGGGCTTTCTGGCGCAGTACCCCGACATTCAGGTCGAAGTCTGCATCGACTATGGCTTCACCAATATCGTCAGCGAGCGCTTCGATGCGGGGATACGTCTTGGGGAATCGATCAGCAAGGACATGATTGCCGTGCGTCTCGGCCCGGATTGGCGCCTGTCCGTGGTGGGCACGCCGGAATACTTCGAGAAACATGCCGCGCCACTGATACCTCAAGACCTGACGCAACACACTTGCATCAACATCCGCCACTCACCCAATGGCAGCTGTTATGCCTGGGAATTCGAAAAGGACGGGCGCAAGCTCAACACACGGGTCAACGGCCAATTCACCTCCAACAGCATGATCCACGTCATGAACGCCGCGCTCGACGGCGTCGGCCTGGCCTACGTGCCGGACTTTCTTGCCAGGCCGTATCTGGACAGCGGCCGCCTCAAGGAAGTGTTGGCCGACTGGAGCCCGTATTTCGAAGGCTTTCACCTTTACTACCCCAATCGCCGCCAGGCATCGCCGGCCTTCACAGCATTTGTGGAGGCGATCAGGTATCGGGGCTGACGGCTACTGGCCGCTTTCCTTCAAGGCTTGTACGACCTTGTCGAGTGAACCCTGAGCAGGTTCAGGCAGTAACGTCAGTGGGGTGGCCTTGCCCCGTATCACCACTTGCATGCTGCTGGGTGCGCCCTTCGGATCGGCCAGAATCCGATAAGTCGTGTCGCCGCGCACGAAACTCAGCGTATGGGTTGCGGCGTCGTAGTCAAACCGCTCGTTTTCAGCTTGCGGATAAACCAGACCGACCTGATCCTTCGCGTCGATGGCCGCGTAGCTGACCGGTTCAGCCGGTGCGGCGCGGAACATCACGATGCGTTTGCCCGACGGCGCCAGCTTGAACGCGAGCAGGATCTCACGCTGATCATCGTCCTCCCACAGGATGTGGGTGGTGTAGGTCATCTTGCCATTCTTGTTCACACCCACTGTTTCGGTGGGCAAGCCCGAGTTGCCGGTGTGATCGATGACCGTCTCGGTTTGCAGCAGCGGCTCGCCGTTGCGCACCGTGTACGTCGACATCTGGTGCCAGCAGCAACCGCTTTTGGTCATGGTGCTGATTTCACGCGTTTTCTCATCAACGCCGAACATCCCGCAATTTTCCTGCGCCAGCTGCGTGAATGAGTCGCTGTGCGTAAAGCCATTCGCCGTGCCAAGAAACACCTGAAACGACGGCCCGTGATAGCAGCTGTTCTGGCCATCCATCAACGCCAGATCCTTGATGCCATCGAAGTTGAAATCCTGATAGATCAACACGCTCTGCTCGCCATACGGCAGCTCGTGAACGTTGGCTTTGACCTTGCCGGTTTTCGCGTCGGTATCGAGCACCAGCTCATCGGACTGCACACGGATCAGTGCCTGATCGCTGGTTTTGTCGTAAATGCTGATGACCCCGGGGCGGAACACATCCTCCTTGGCAGCAATTTCCAGGGTGGCGCGGTATCGGTCGGAGAAATCCTGCAGCGTGTAGCGTTCGCGCGCGGCCTGATCATAGGCCGCCGCGTCCATCTCACCGTAAGTCACCGGCGCATCCGCAGCACGGGTCAGCGTCGACAGCATTAGCCCGGACAGCATCACCGCTGCCTGCAGAACACGCGATGAAGCCACGTGTTGAATGATCGAAGTCAGCATGGTGAGCACCCTGTTTGATGAGCCGCGAGTCTACTGCAGTTTTTTATGTTCAGTGTCTTGTCAGGGCGTACTGCTGCTGTATTGGCCTATCGAACATCATTTTACGTTTCGCCATTTGCCATCCTCTGCCCGACCTGCGCCGTTAATGCTTTAATCACGCCCCCTCTTCGTTCACGGGATTTTCTGCTGTATGGACATTCAATCGCTCTGGCTAAGAACACAGGAACTCTGGGGCATGCTCGATCAGCATCCCTGGGTACGTACCGGCCTGGCGCTGATCCTGCTGCTCACTGCCGCGCTGGTCCTTGGCCGCGTGGCGCGTTTTCTGATTCTCTACACCATGAAGATGCTTGGCCGTCAGCCTGCCCTGCACTGGCTCAATGACTTTCGCCATAACAAGGTCTTTCATCGACTGGCGCAGATCGTGCCGTCGGTGGTCATCCAGTTCGGCCTGAACCTGGTCCCCGGCCTGAGCGCGACCGGCAAGGGTGTGATCGCCAACATCGCCCTGGCGTTCACGATCCTGTTCATGACCCTGAGCATCGGCACACTGCTCAACGCCCTGCTCGACATCTATGCCCGCACCGAACACGCTCGCACCCGCTCGATCAAGGGCTATGTGCAACTGGCAAAGATGATCCTCTACATCTTTGCCGCAATCATCATCGTTGCCACCCTGATCGACCGCTCGCCACTGTTGCTGCTGTCGGGTCTGGGCGCGATGTCAGCGGTCATTCTGTTGGTCTACAAAGACACGCTGCTGTCTTTTGTGGCCAGCGTGCAACTGACCAGCAACGACATGCTGCGCGTCGGCGACTGGATCGAAATGCCACAGGTCGGAGCCGATGGCGATGTGGTCGACATTACCCTGCACACCGTCAAGGTGCAGAACTTCGACAAGACCATCGTCTCCATCCCGACCTGGCGCTTGATGTCCGAGTCTTTCCGCAACTGGCGCGGCATGCAGCAATCCGGCGGGCGACGCATCAAACGCAGCTTGTTCATCGACGCCAGCGCTGTGCGTTTCGTGCGTGACGACGAAGAGCAGCGCCTGATGCAGGTCCATCTGCTGACCGACTACATCGGCCGCAAACAGGCCGAACTACTCGCCTGGAACCAGGCCCAGGGCAACGTCGCCGAACTCGCCTCCAATCGCCGTCGCATGACCAACATCGGCACCTTCCGCGCCTATGCCCTCGCCTACCTGAAAAGCCACGTCGGGATCAATCCCGACATGACCTGCATGGTCAGGCAGCTGGAAGCCACCTCGCTGGGAATCCCGCTGGAAATCTACTGCTTCACCCGCACCACGGTGTGGGTGGATTACGAACGGATTCAGGGCGATATCTTTGATTATCTGATTGCGGTGATGCCAGAGTTCGGGTTGAGCCTTTATCAGCAGCCCAGTGGCGCAGACATGCGCGTGGCGTTGAGCGGGGTAAATAACGGAATAGTGGCAGACTCCGCGCAAGACGGAACATCGCGCTGACCGCGTATTCATCGACCCACTGGCCAACGAAAGCACCGACTGTTGCAAGGGATCAATGGTGGAAAACTTCATCAGACGACATAAAAAGACAGCCGCATCGCTTGCAGCGGCGATAGCGTTAATCGCTGCTTTTTTGAGCGACCTGGGTGGCGCATGGGATCACATTAAAAACATGATCGACAAGCCAGAACCCCTGTCGATCATTCAAGCCCGCTTGACGCCGATCTTCCGCCACCCTGAAATGCGCCATGGCAGAGAGCAAGCCTCTCTGAGCCTGCAGATCAGAAATTATGGGCAAACTGAAATCACACTGACGTCCTCGGTCTTATCAGTGACTGACGGATCGGGGATATCGGTTGAAGGAGGCTTGAGCAAAGGTGGATGCACGCTTGGCCCGAACCCCAACGAAAACACCCCCCTTACGATCGCCCCAGGTCAAACCGAATGGATAACCGTTGGCAGGCATGTAAATCTGCTGGGGGTTTCCAACTATTTGACGGAAGAAAAGCTGTCGCAGATCGATGTCCACTCGCCGAACGGAGAACCGTTCACGATTGTGGATTCGCGTTACGTCGACGACATCAATCGTTTTTTTGCCAACACCTATGGACCTGATGCAAAGATCAAAGTAGTGATCCGCTCAATCCCGTCAGAAGAGCACGTCTTCTTCTTCAATGTTGCGCAAGGAAAAGACATGTACTCAAAGGACGGAAGCCTTCATCACGACTGGTTCATTGCAAACTGGAAAGAGTGGAAAAATCGAAAAACATTCGCCGGGTATGTGTGCAAGCAACCCATGCCTACCCTGTAACCCGGCACTGACTCCAACCGTTTGAAAGGTGTATCGCCTTGAACAAGAAACAACGAGACGAAATCAGCAAGCTACTCAGTTATGTCTTGCGCCATGCCCCAGAATCCATGGACCTCGTTCTTGATCGAGATGGCTGGACCGACGTCGATCTGTTGATCCAGAACGCGAACAAACAGGGCCATACGCTTGACCGTCAGATGCTGGGCGAGGTGGTCGAGACAAACGACAAGAAGCGTTTTACGCTCTCGCTCGACGGCCAACGCATTCGCGCAGCCCAAGGCCATAGCACCGGGCAGGTCGAGGTTCAGCATGTCGAAAAGACGCCGCCCGACCTCCTCTATCACGGCACGGCTGAACGCTTCATGGTCTGCATCGAGGCACAGGGGCTCATCGCCGGAAGCCGGCATCATGTGCATCTGACCGACAATCCCGAAACGGCAAGGAGCGTTGGCAAACGATACGGACAGCCAGTGTTGCTCGCTGTGGATGTACCCGGAATGCGGCAAGCAGGCGTTCGGTTCTTTCAGGCCGACAACGGCGTATGGCTGGTGCAATCGGTGCCGGCGATTTACCTGACCAGGCTGACCTGAGCCGAATGCCCCCTCGCCTGCGCCATCACCCCCTCACGACCTCCGCCGCCTGATCGACCTCCGCCGACAGGGGCTCAGTCGCCTGCTGATTCGTGATGCCAAACGATGTGACGTGATGCATTACCTCGTCCGGATCTTGAACCCCTCGACAGGTATGTCCTCCGTACGACTGTAGACAGGCGCAGAGCTGAACCTCATCGCTTCAAGCAGTTGGCAATCCCACGCTTTCATCCTCGCAGCCTCACACAACATCCCTAACGTCATGGGTGTGCCGGCGCGCCTTTCTCTGGGACGAAAAAACACAAATACATCCGTGCCTTCCGGTTTGAAATAGCGGTAATGGTCGTAGTCGCCTGGAGCCACATTGAAATGCTCAAAGAAATCCGCCATCAGATCGTTGGCATCCTCGCCATCAAGACCTAGGTCATCGCTCAATTGCGTGGCAAGATTTAGCGTTTCGAAAGCGTTACGGCCAAAACCTGCGAAGAAGAATATTTTCTCGACCAGGTAATTCAGCACTGTTCGATCCAACCTACCTTCGCCCATGTTCAAAAAATCCGGTCTTGTTCATCGACCAACCAACAGCACATCATCTGCAGAGAGCCCACATTCACCTTCATAACAATACAACGCAGCCACTTCACACTGCCTATGCATAGGCAGCAAGCTTGCCTACCGTCAAGCTCACATCATTTTTCCCATTCAACATCGGCTCATCACAAGAGCAACGATCATTGCATCAGCATACGCCAGCCCGTCTTGTTTCAGCCGCGATGAAATCTTCAAAACTCAAAAATCAGAAACTTCCTACTTAATTGCTTCGTAATTTCCAACTGCCGAACCGGTGGTGGAAAATAAGGAACCCAACGACATGCGATTCCAAACCTTGTACAGGTTCCGTTGCAGCTTCTGCTAGACTTGGGCAATAGATTGTTCATCTATCTCAGGTAGTAGCCCAACTCCGGCACATCCACAAGCTTGTAGTCTTCGACAGGCGGGCGCAGCAGCTCGGGTCTTGCTTGCGGACTCGCCGGTGACGAGACGTCGAAGGCGCATACCAATCGCGGCGCGATCAGGGTGTTTCGCAAATACGGCGGCAACAATGTTGGCCAAGCTCATGACAGAATCCTTTGTACTGACTGGCAAATAAGGGAAAACGTTATGCGGGTTACTCGGGCAACTTCCGGGGGAGCCATAAGATAGCGAGCACGGCAACGATAAAGGTCAGGAGCCCCGCGATTCCTAATGCGATATGCATACCGGCGAGAAAGGCTTCCTTGGCCTGCTGGATCGTCTCAAGACTGAGAGAAGCATGATCAAGCGACTCACTGAGAGTGCTCCCTACGCCTGGGCCATACATCCGAAACCAATAGGCGGCCACCGAACCCAGCACCGTGATCCCCAGTGCATTGCCGATCTCGTTACTGGTCTCGGCAATCGATGCAGCAGCGCCTGCACGCTCCGGCGGCACAGCCGATACCGCAATTTCAGCGACCAGGCTAAAAGACAGGCCGTAGCCAACGCCCGCAATGAGGGTGGAGGCAACAAAATAAACAGCACCATGAGTCGTGGATGTCAGCAATAACAAACCCATTCCGGCGGTGATCAGCAGGTGGGTAGCAACGAGCGCCCACTTACGTCCAACTCGCTCAACGATTTGGCCTGTCCAGACGCAAGTTGCGGTCAGCACCAAGGCACCGGGAATAGTCAACAGTGCAGTGCTAAAGACGTCAAAACCCAGAACCGACTGCATGTACACGCCAGACAGGTAGGCCGCGGACGACCAGACAACCAGCGAAAGCAGCCCCGTCAAAATGGCAATAGTGAAGATTCGGTCTATGAAGAGTCTGACGTCCAAGAGGGGATGCTTAAGATTTCGCTGACGCTTAATAAACCAAAGCAATCCGAGAATACCTGCCGCGCCAATAGCCAATTGTTCTGTAGACACTCCGTGCACAGCGCCTGTCTTGAGGGAATAGGTGAACAGCAGGATGCCGACAAACGAAAGTAGCAGGCTGAGTAAATCAATTTTACCCTCGGTAGGTGCATGCACCTCCTTGAGCAACTGTGGCGCGAACACCAAGAAGAGCAACACGACTGGCACGTTGATCAGAAATACCGAACCCCATGCGTAGTGTTGCAGCAGTATTCCACCGATCAAAGGCCCTACCGCGAAGCCTGCTGCAAACGTAGCAGCAAAGATGCCAATGGCTTGTGCTCGCTGTTTGGGATCAGGAAAGAGGTTCGATACGATGGCCAACCCCGAAGGCAGAAGGGTCGCCCCTCCAAGGCCCATCAACGCACGGAATGCAATCAAGCTTGCTGGAGAATCCGACAGCGCGGCGCCCACGGAGGCTAAGCCGAAGACACTTGCCCCGACCATTACTAAGCGCAGCCGACCGAAACGATCACCAATGTTGCCGAACGCGACGAGCAAAGACCCAACCACGAAACCGTAGATATCCAGGATCCAAAGTGCCTGATCGGCAGTAGGCGTGATCGCTGAGTTAATATGTGGCATCGCTAGATAAAGCACAGAACCATCCATGGCGACTAGTGCTACCAGTCCAAGAACCATGAACAAGCCGATCCATGCCTGCCTGCCTGCAGGCTGGGTGAAGGTTGCTTCTTGCATATAGAACATCCTGTTATTGATTGCTAAGTATTAGGAAATCAGCGCCTTGGCGGCGTCACCCAAGAGCTTTGCGCCGTGTAGCGAGAATGGATTCGGGATGGAATTGAAACGGCGTGAACTTCGCCGCTGACTGGATCACGACTAACGTAGGCCTTAATGCCTTGGGGCAATGTCACCGTGGAGGATGGACAGGCAGCAGAATAAGCATTGTAGAAACCCACCAGCACGGCTTCGCCAAACAGATCAATCTCCCGCTGAGCACCATGGCCCAGTTTGCCCTGTTAACCGGAAGGTCGGCGGATTTGGGCATAGGGTAAGCGGGGATGGAAGGGATGCCTGTCATTAAATCTCTCCTTGATTAGCAACAGACGATGTCCGGTACCGCCCGGACTAAAGAGCGGCTAGAAGCCGCAAAAAAATAATGTCACCCAGAGACATATTATGTCAACTGCCAGAATGCTATAAATGACATAATTACAAAAATTACATATCTTTATGACTGACAGGTCTAAAGGGTCGATGATTGCGACTCCAGAAGGGAGCAGTTCTCGGCCTTGGAGCAGGACAAAAACGATTCATCGCATGACAAATGTGTCTCGGTGTAAGAAGTTCCTATGCGCCCGAATCTAAGTCCCGTAACATCGGACCTGTTGGTACGCCGGCGTGCGATGGCAAGACAAGCCCGCACAGAACGTGAGAGGCAGAGTGAAAATTACCGAAGAACTGGGACGTCGCGAGCGGAAAAAACTCATGCTCCGCGAGGCTTTGATTGAGGCCGCCTACAACCTTTTTGAGCAAAAAGGTTTTGATGACACTCGGGTGGAAGACATAACCGACACCGTTGACGTCTCCTCCAGAACCTTCTTCCGCTATTTTGCTTCCAAGGAAGATATTGTTCTTGATTATCAAGAGGTTGAGCATGATGAGGTGATCAGCGCACTCAACTTGCGACCTCAAGGCGAACGGATACTGACAACGCTCAGGCGTGCTGTGGTGGAGGTTGTACACGGCTGTGAGATGGGATCCTACGGTCTGGACTCCAATCGGTTCCAGGTTCTAAAACATCTGATTCGCGGTCACCCTCTCGTGTGCGCCAGAAACCTGGAGCGCACGCAGGATCGTAAGCGAGCGTTGATCGAAGTCCTTGCGACCAAGATGCGTGTGGATCCCAGGTTTGACAATCGGCCGAGCCTGGTGGCGAACACGTTAGAGTATGCCTACACGGCCGCGTACGAAATTTGGAAGGACATTCCTGATGGAAGCCGGATGTATTCGGCAGTGCTTGACGAGGTATTTGAGGCCATCGAATCTGGTCTGAATTACCCTTGTCCTGAGTAGCTACCCCACTCCGTAGTAGCACACCAGAGTCAGTTGTGAGGGGCTGGGGACTTCCTGTCGTGCGAACGAGGGCGATTTACAATTGACAGCGTCGGCTGTCGGGTTTCGGCCCTCTGATCCCTACGCGATGTTCAACGGCATTCAATCCCCTGCCCCTACACACCCACCTCATGAACAAGCGACTCGATCGCCTGCTGATTGGTCACACCGAACGGTATATGAACCGACGGTGCGACGGCGCTTGCAGACTTCAAGTGCCCGGACTGGTCGTCGAAAAAGATATGGGGTTTGAGCACAGCCAGGACCTTGGCTTTCTCGATGCCGCCGAGGAAGAACGCATCGTTGGCCATCACGCCCCAACTTTTCAGGGTGTTGAGCGCACGTTCATGGGACGGCGCATTGCGGGCCGTGACGATGGAGACACGAATCCGGTTCTGGTAATCCGGGTTGAGTTTCTTGTGCTGCTCTTCCACCGACTGAATCTTCGACATTCGCACCATGAATTCTTTCAGCGGCCCGGGGTGATGCGGCTGCATTACGTTTTTCACTTCATGGGCGTGAAATTCGTTCAGGCCCGAGGCCTGCATGACGGTTTCCGATTCATCACCGGCCAGCACGCCGTCGAAGTCGAATGCGATGCGCAGGGTCTTGTCGTCCTCATCGTCATCAAATTCGGAATCCAGCACCTGCCCCGCCGGATGCCCGGCCTTGATGGCGGACTCCACATCGGCTTTGTTACCCGACAGAAACAGCGCGATGTTCAGTGCCGGTATGTATTCGTAGGGGGATTTGCCCTGCATGAAGATTGCGCGGGTCATGGGCAGGCCGTAATGCTCAATGGTCTTCATCACGCGCAGACCGGTATCAGGGTCGTTTCTGGAAAGCAGAACCACTTCCACCAGCGGGTCATCGGGTTCGGCAAGGTCATTGAGGGACAGCAGACGTTTGATGAACGGGTACGCAATGCCCTTGGAAAGCGGGTTGTTGAGGTTCTGTTCCTGAAACGTGCGGTACTCCTCCTCGCCCTGCCGCTTGAACACTGCGTCCGATTCACGCAGATCAAAAACGGCGCTGGAAGCCACGCCAATCACCAGTCGGTTATCCAGTTCGTAAGGCATTCAATGTCTCTCGGTCCGTCGGCCACATCGGGGGGATGAGCAAGTCTCGTGATGCAAGGTTCAACGAGAAGTGTAACGACAGTCTGAGGCCGAGGCATATCGCTGATTCAGACAAACCGGCCCAGCCATTCAACTGAACTACAGGCAGGCCCGCCAGTCAGGATAATCAATCGTCCTGTCTTGATCCGAGGCCCTGTCATGCCTGTCTACCTGCTTGATTATCTGTTCAAGGACGAGCCGCGTACCCACACGCTGGAACTCGACCAACCCGAACTGCGCACTCACCAAGCCGCCATCCATCTGCTCGAACTGCATTTCGGCGATGCGGAAAACGGCCTGATGATGCCCAACGCCGACGCGACGCCGGATGAGATTCTGGCCAAGGCCGGGTTGCTGGGGCTGACGCACATCGATGTCGACAAACAACCCTCCACTCCATGAACCCGACAACCCCTGACGGGCGCTACTTCGTGGTCAAAGGACAGCTGTGGCGCTGTTCCAATCCTGCGCTCGACGAGGATGAACGCCAACATCTGGTAAAAGAGCTCATGACGGCACGACGGGCGGTAAAGACCTCGAAAGCCTCAGGTGATCCGACCCTGCTCAAGCAGGCCAGAGAAGCCGTCGATGCGGCCAAAGTGGCGCTGGGTGAGCGTGGCCCGGTCTGGTGGACCGATGGCGCGCCTGACCTGAACAGGCACAAGGTAGACAACACGCCTTACGCCGAGTGGTATCGGTCGCTTGAGCGCGGAGATTGATTGACCTCTACTTACGTCAAATCATGCAGTTCCTTGCCCAGCGCAGGCCCCACTTCAAACCTGGAAAACACCACCTCCAGCCTCCCGCGCTCCGGGCTGCAGCACATCGGTCCGACCTGACACTCACCCATCGGGAAGGGTGCCAGTCGCAACAGCGGCCAGCGCACGCCGTCCACTGAGTGCTGAATCCGCATCACCCCCTCGGCCACTGTCACACGCAGCCAAAGCCCCGACGCAGACTCATCGAACGACCCGGTGGCCCAGTCAGACTGATCACGGGTCAGCACGCTGCCCAGCATAAGCGCGCCATCGCTGACTTCGACGCCGGTTTTCATCCAGTTACGCTCGTCGACACGAACCATCAGCCCCGCCTGGTCGTACAGCGTCTTGAAGTTGCCTTGGACGTGGACTTGAGCCGTAAAAGCGCCGTTGACGGGCACGCCGAGAAAATGACCGCTGTCGCGGCAGAAGCCGTAATGGGTCTGCTGCCAGAAATCGGTCGCAGCGTCTGTCGTGATGCTGAGGCGGTCGCTGCAGACCTCCCATCGCCCGGGTTCATTGAGCCAGCGGCCTTCTTCGAACATGGATGCTCCTGAAGTTGAATTCGACGAGTTGAACAATAGCAGCCGTACCTGGTTTTTGACGCCATCCTGTCGGCGCACCACCTAGTGCCCGCCATAAATACGACGGCCACTCTATTGACGCATATAACTGCTATTTCGCCGAAAATATAGCAATTATCGCGCAACTTTTCTTATATCAAGGGTCTCATCTCCGGGCGCTGCAATGTTGACTTCATTACCTAAAATCTTCGTCGCCCGGAGTAACCCCATGATATTCAATGCAAAAGACTATGGAGCTTTGGGCGACGGCATCACGGACGATACAGCAGCACTTCAGGCCGCTATCGATGCGGCAGCAGCAGCCGGTGGCGGCGAGGTGGTGATGGCCGCAGGGACGTATATCGTCTCGGGTGGCGAAGAACCTTCCGATGGTTGCCTGATGCTGAAAAGCAACGTCACCTTGTCTGGCGCAGGCATGGGCGAGACCACCCTCAAACTGGCGGACGGCTCCGATACCAAGATCACGGGGATCGTCCGTTCGGCCTATGGCGAGGAAACCCACGACTTTGGCATGAACAACCTGACCCTGGATGGCAACCGTGACGCCACCACCGGCAAGGTGGATGGCTGGTTCAACGGCTACATTCCGGGATCGACCGGCAAGGACTCCAACGTCACGCTCGACCGTGTCGAGATCAAGGATTGCTCGGGATACGGTTTCGATCCGCACGAGCAGACCGTGAACATGGTGATCAAGAACAGCGTGTCCCACGGTAACGGCCTGGACGGTTTCGTCGCCGACTATCTGAGCGACAGCGTGTTCGAAAACAACGTGGCGTTTAACAACGACCGGCACGGTTTCAACGTGGTGACCAGCACCCACGACTTCACCCTGAGCAACAACGTGTCGTACGGCAACGGCAGCACCGGCATCGTCGTGCAGCGTGGCAGCGAGAACATTGCGTCGCCCGCCAACATCACCATCACTGGCGGCGCGGTCTACGACAACGGAGCCGAAGGCGTACTGATCAAGCTGTCCAGCCAGGTCTCGGTCAGCGGCGTAAACATCCACGACAACGCCAGCGCGGGCGTGCGCATCTATGGCAGTTCCGGGGTGGACATCGTCGACAACACCTTGACCAACAACGCCCTCGGCGCGGCAGTGCCGGAGATCATCATCCAGTCCTACGACGACAGGTCGGGCGTATCCGGCAAGTACTTCAACGGCAGCGACAACCTGATCCGTGGCAACCTGATCACCGGCAGCGATCAGTCCACCTATGGCGTTGCCGAACGCAATGAAGACGGCACGGACCGCAACAGCGTGGTGGGCAATACGATCAGCCACACCAGCAAAGGCCTGACGCTGATCTATGGCGATGGCAGCTTCGCGGGCGATGATTTCCCACTGGTCACCGTACAAGGCACAGCGGCCAACGACACCCTCAATGGCGGCGCGGCAAACGAACTGATCTTCGGCCTGGACGGCAAGGATACCCTCAACGGCGGCGCGGGCGATGACATCCTCGTCGGCGGGGCCGGGGCCGACAAACTCAGCGGTGGCGCGGGCGCGGACACCTTGCGCTTCGATTCACCAACCGACAGCTATCGCACCGCCAGCAGCAGTTCGGTCGATCTGCTGACCGATTTCGACGTCAGCCAGGACCGTATCGACCTGGCGAACCTGGGCTTCAGCGGCCTGGGCAGCGGCAAGAACGGAACACTGAACATCAGCTACAACGCCTCCACGGATCGCACCTACATCAAGTCACTCGACGCCGACGCCAATGGCAACCGGTTCGAACTTGGCCTGAGCGGCAACCTGAAGGACACGCTGAACGCCAGCCACTTCCTCTTCCAGCGCGTGATCGAGGGGACGTCAGGTGGCGATACGTTGACCGGCACCGGCAGCAACGATGTGATCAACGGCAATGCAGGCGCGGACCGTATCGATGGCGGCGCCGGAGCCGACACGATCACGGGCGGAGCCGATGCCGACACACTGACCGGTGGAGCCGGGGCTGACGTATTCATCTACACCTCGCGACTGGACAGCTACCGCAATTACAACGCCAGCAGTCCCAAACAGAGCGACACCCTCACGGACTTCAACGTGACCGAAGACCGCATCGACCTCTCTGGCATCGGCGTGCGCGGGCTGGGCGATGGCAGTGGGCAGACTGTCTACCTGTCTTTGAACGGTGACAGCACCAAGACCTACATCAAGACCGAGGCAGTCGACACCACCGGCAATCGCTTCGAGATCGCCCTGCAAGGCAATCTGCTCGACACGTTGAGCGCCTCCAATTTCATCTTTTCCACCGCGTCCTCGGCCAATCAGGCCCCGACGCTCAACACGCCATTGATGGACCAAAGCGTCAGCGAGCGGGAAGCGTTTTCCTATGGGGTGCAGCCGGGCAGTTTCAGCGACCCGGACAGCGACACGCTGACCTATAGCGCTACCCTGGCCGACAACCGCGCCCTGCCCGACTGGCTGAAGTTCGACAGCAAGACGCTGACCTTCAGCGGCACACCGGGCGGAACAGCAGCGGGCCTTTACTCGGTATTACTGACTGCCAGTGACGCGACCGGCGCATCCGTGACAGACAGCTTCGCCATTAACGTGGGCAACGTCACACCGGGGATCCTGACCGGCACCGACAACGCCGAGTCGCTGTACGGCACCGAAGGCAATGACACGATCCTGGGGCTGGGCGGTGACGACACACTGCGCGGCGATACGGGTGCCGACGTCATCAATGGCGGACTGGGTCGCGATGCGCTGTACGGCGGTGATGGCGACGACACGTTCATCTACAGCACCCTCGCCGACAGTTACCGCGACTATGACGCAGGCGGCTTGACGGCCACCGACACGATCTACGACTTCACACCCGGCCAGGACAGAATCGACGTCTCCGCACTGGGCTTTCTGGGCCTGGGCAACGGTGAAAACCACACGCTGTACATGACGCTCAACGAAACAGGTGACAAAACCTACATCAAGTCAGCCACACCTGACGCCGACGGCAACCGCTTCGAAATCGCGCTGAACGGCAATCTGCTCGATACCCTGACGGACGCAGACTTTGTATTGGGTCAGCGCGCGCCGCAGGAGATTCTCTACCTGCCGACGCTGGGCCAATCCAACGCCCGACTGCTGCGCATGACCGAAGACGACAACCAGTCCGGGACCTCGGAGATGGTCAAGGACCTGACCAAGTACACCGATTACGACGTGCGCAGCCAGTTCACCGATGCCAACGGTGATGGCATTGACCTGGCCGTAGGGGGCAGCACGGTGGTGGGTTATTCGACCCGCAGCCTCAACGAACAGCGAGTGTCCTGGTGGCTGACCGACACCGACCAGCCGGGCCCGGCATTGCTGCGCGCCACCGAGTTGCTCAAGACGCAACTGGCGTCGTTGAACGCCATCGACAAGGTGACCACGGGCATCATCTGGGGTCAGGGCGAGGAAGCCGCGCAGGAGATTGCACGCGCCACTGATAAACAGGCCGCCGCTGATCTCTACAAGGCCTCGACCCTGAAAGTATTCGATTACCTGCACGCGCAGATCGGCGACTTCACGGTGTACCTGATAGAAACCGGTCACTACCAGACCCACGCTGCCAAGGCGCGCGGCTACACCGATGAAAAGATCGAGGCCATCGTTGAAGGTGCCGGTTATGTGCGAAGCGCCCAGGAAGCCATCGCCAGCGAGCGCACCGACGTCAAGCTGGCCGTGGACTACACCGACCTGCCCTTGCGTTATGAAGTCAATCCACTGGTCTATCCCGACGACGTCTGGCACCTGCATGAAGAATCCGCAGAGATCGTGGGCCAACGACTGGCCGACTTCATCGCCGACGACAAGGGTTTCAGAGGCGATGCCAGCGATAACAACGACCCGGCCGATATCGCCGACGGTGGCCAGAACGAGGGTGGCAACATCTTTGGCACCGCCGATGACGACACGCTGGTGGGCGGGACCGGCAATGACCGGCTCGATGGCGATCAGGGCGTGGATGACATGACGGGCGGCGACGGCAACGACATTTACGTGGTCGACAACGCGCTGGACACCGTGACCGAGAGCAACGACTCGCCGTCGCAAATCGACACCGTGCTGGCATCGGTCACCTGGACGCTGGCAGCGAACACAGAGAACCTGATGCTCACCGGCATTTCGGCCATCAACGGCACCGGCAACGCGCTAAAGAACGTGATCACCGGCAATGCCTCCAACAACGTTCTGGACGGCGGCGCTGGCGTTGACTTGCTCACCGGCGGCGACGGATCAGACAGTTATTACGTGGACGACGCCGCCGATCGCGTGGTCGAGACCCATGCCGATGCGCGCACCGGTGGCACGGACACGGTGTACAGCGCCTTGTCGAGCTACACCCTGGGCGCGCATCTGGAAAACCTTGTGATGACCGGCAGCGGCGCGGCCAACGCCATCGGCAACACGCTGGATAACGTGCTGTATGCCAGCGCTGGCGACAACGTGCTCGATGGCCGCGATGGCAACGACACGGTGTCCTACCTGTTTGCCAGCGCGGGGGTCACGGTGGCGTTGAACACCAGCGCACAGCAAGCCACTGGCGGGTCGGGGCTGGACACCCTCAAGTTCACGGAAAACCTGACCGGCAGCCGGTTTGCCGATGCGCTGACCGGCAACAAGAACGCGAATATCCTGCAAGGCGGCGACGGCGACGACACCTTGTCCGGCGGCGCAGGCGACGATGTGCTGACCGGGGGCGCAGCCACCGACACGTTGATCGGCGGCACAGGTGCCGACCGCTACGCGTTCACCGCGACCACCGAGATGGGGCTGGGCGACCTGCGTGACATCATCAAGGGCTTCAAGGCGGCAGAGGGCGACACCCTGGACTTCTCCGCCATTGACGCTCGCGCATCGACCGATGCAAGGGATGCCTTCGTATTTATCGGCAACGCGGCGTTCAGCGCCAACAACACCGGCGAGCTTCGTTTCGCCGATGGCGTGCTGTACGGCAACATCGACGACGATATCGACGCAGACTTCGAAATCCAGCTGACTGGGGTTCAGGGCCTTCAGGCGTCGGACATCATCGTCTGATGGGTGCAAAGGCCCGCTTGTTCAGGGGCCTGATCCAGGACAATGAATCTGCCTACACCTTCGCGAGCAAGCTCGCCCCCACGAAGTTCGTACCCGTGCTCCGCACAAATCCCCGTGGGAGTGAGCTTGCTCACGAATAGGCCGGTCCATCCGCTGAAACAGCAGCGTCCGAACCATGGCTTTCGCGAGCAAGCTCGCTCCCACAAAAACCACTTCTATTGAGCAAGTCGTATTGTGTTTGATAGGCACGAGCAGGCTCACGAAAACGGGTCAGGCCACCTGAGCCAGTTTCGCCAGCGCCTGATTCATGCCTTTTTCCACAAAATCGCCGCCCATGTTCAGGCCCTCGGCATGAATGAATGTGATGTCGTGGATGCCAATGAAACCGAGCACCTGACGCACGTAGGGCTCCTGATGATCCAGGCTGCTACCGGCGTAGATACCACCGCGAGCGGTGAGTACAAAAGCGCGCTTGCCTGTCAGCAGACCTTGCGGACCGGTTTCGGTGTACTTGAAGGTCACGCCAGCGCGCAGCACATGGTCGAACCAGGACTTGAGAGTGCTGGGGATCGCGAAGTTGTACATCGGCGCAGCAAGCACCAGCACATCAGCGGCAATCACCTCATCGGTCAGGGTATTGGAGCGATCCAGCGCAGCCTGTTCGCTCTCACTGCGCTGTTCGGCGGGCTTCATCCAGCCACCCAACAAGGTGGCATCCAGATGCGGCACCGGGTCGATCGCCAGATCGCGCACGGTGATTTCATCATTCGGATGTGAGGCCTGCCACTGGCTGAGGAACTGCTGCGTCAACTGACGCGAGACTGAATCCTGTTGGCGGGCACTGCTTTCGATGACGAGTACGCGGGACATGGCGGAGCTCCATTGAACAAGGTAGATGTGTTCTATGGAGCACAGGCTAGACGTGACCCTATCGATGAAAAAGCGCAAAAACCTGCTTCAATCCATCTAAGAATTTGTTTTATGCAGGGCAGCGCTCTACCCTCACTGAACTCATGCAGGCTGGCAATCCAGTTTGATACGCAGCTTGATGATGCTGCGGGTAAACCTGGCCGTAACGTTCACGCTCTTGCCGGCGGCGACCTGAACACGCCGGGTGCGGGGTGCCTCGGGACCGTTGGCGAATACCACCGCGCACTTGGCGTCCACGTCTCCGAAGTTGCTCACCGCGATGGAGCCGATATCTTGATCGACATCGTGAGTCACGTAATCGATCTTGACGCCCTGATACTGCTTTTCCACTTCGATGGGGTAGGCAACGGCCGTCAACGGCAACAAGGCCAGCAACACACAGCACATTCGTTTCATTGGGCAGTCTCCAGAACGGGATTGTCAGAGTAGAACAACAGATAGCAAAGAGAAGAGGAATTACAGCATGAAAGCGCCCCGCGTGACGCTCGATCAATGGCGCACCTTGCAGGCGGTGGTCGATCACGGCGGCTTTGCCCAGGCCGCAGAGGCCTTGCACCGCTCACAGTCATCGGTCAGCTACACCGTGGCCCGTATGCAGGATCAACTCGGTGTTCCGCTGCTGCGTATCGATGGTCGCAAGGCGGTGTTGACCGAAGCGGGCGGCGTGCTGCTGCGTCGCTCCCGCCAGCTCGTCAAGCAGGCCAGCCAGCTTGAAGACCTCGCCCACCACATGGAACAGGGATGGGAAGCCGAGGTGCGTCTGGTGATCGATGCGGCCTACCCGTCTGCACGCCTGGTGCGCGCGCTGACGGCGTTCATTCCCCAGAGCCGCGGCTGCCGGGTTCGTTTGCGCGAAGAAGTGCTGTCCGGTGTCGAGGAAGTGCTGCTGGAGGGCGTGGCAGACCTGGCCATCAGCGGGCTGAGTATCCCTGGCTATCTGGGTGCCGAGATGAGCGCCGTCGAGTTCGTGGCCGTCGCTCACCCCGAACACTCGTTGCATCAAGCCAATCGCGAACTGACCTTTCAGGACCTGGAAAGTCAGCTGCAGGTGGTGATTCGTGATTCAGGCCGCCAGCAACCTCGTGACGTGGGCTGGCTGGGCGCGGAACAGCGCTGGACCGTCAGCAGCCTTGCCACGGCGGCGACCTTTGTCAGCAGTGGCCTGGGCTTCGCCTGGCTACCCAGGCACCTGATCGAGCGCGAGCTCAAGGAGGGCGTGCTCAAGGTATTGCCGCTGGACCGGGGTGGCAGTCGCAATCCTTCGTTCTATCTTTACTCCAGTAAAGACAAACCGCTGGGCCCGGCGACCCAGATCCTGATCGACCTGATCCGCACCTTCGACACCGCGCCGCTGACAGCGGCCTTTGCAGCCCCTCAACAAGCCTGACATGGAGTAGGCGCATGGCGTTCTTCGAGCATGACAACTGTTCACTGCACTACGAAGAGTACGGTCAGGGCGACCCGGTCCTGCTGCTGCACGGTCTGGGTTCCAGCTGTCAGGACTGGGAATACCAGATCCCGGCGCTGTCCCGGCACTACCGCGTCATCGCCATGGACATGCGTGGCCATGGCCGCTCGGACAAACCTCACGAGCGTTACAGCATCCCGGGCATGAGCGCAGACGTCGAGGCGCTGATCGAGCACCTGCGACTGGGGCCTGTGCATGTGGTGGGTCTGTCGATGGGCGGGATGATCGGCTTTCAACTGGCGGTCGATCATCCGCATCTGCTCAAGAGTCTGTGCATCGTCAACAGCGCGCCGCAGGTCAAGGTCAGAAGCGCGGGTGATCTCTGGCAATGGGCCAGGCGCTGGACACTGGCGCGCCTGGTCAGCATGGAGACCATGGGCAAGGCGCTGGGCAAGCTGCTGTTTCCCAAACCGGAGCAGGCCGAGTTGCGGCGCAAGATGGCCGAGCGCTGGGGTCGCAACGACAAGCGTGCCTATCTGGCCAGCTTCGACGCCATCGTCGGCTGGGGGGTGGAGCACAAACTGGCGCGTATCACCTGCCCGACCCTGATCATTGCCGCCGATCACGACTACACCAAGGTTTCGCTCAAGCAAGCCTATGTGAAGCGTATCGCCAATGCCCGGCTGGTGGTCATCGAGGACTCACGGCATGCGACGCCTCTGGACCAGCCTGAACAGTTCAATCGCACGTTACTGGAATTCATCGCCAGCACCGGGGTCTGAAAAACGCGACCGCACGAGACCTCTTGATCATGCTGGGCAAAAAAAGCCAAACGTGGTTACCTTGCCGGCCACAGTCGATATCTCTATTGAAGGACCTGTTGCTCATGCTGAAAAAAATCGCCCTCGCCGCCTGCTCCGTACTGTTCGCCGCCCAACTGATGGCCGCCCAGGACAAGCCGACTCACGTCGTGCTCAACACCAGCTTCGGTGAGATTGAAATCGAACTGGCCGACGCCAAGGCACCGATCAGCACCCAGAACTTCCTGAGCTATGTCGACAGCGGCTTCTACACCAACACCATTTTTCACCGCGTGATTCCGGGGTTCATGGTTCAGGGCGGCGGTTTTACCCCGCAAATGGTTCAGAAGCAGACCAAGGACCCGATCAAGAACGAAGCCCAGAACGGGCTGCATAACGTGCGTGGCACCATCGCCATGGCGCGTACGTCGGATGTGAATTCGGCCACTAGCCAGTTCTTCATCAATACCAATGACAATGCCATGCTCGATAACGGCGTCCGCGACTACGGTTACGCGGTGTTCGGCAAGGTGGTCAAAGGCATGGACGTGGTCGACCAGATCGTCAACGTGAACACCGGCAACCAGAAAGGCATGCAGAACGTGCCAAACGACCCGATCCTGATCAAATCCGCCAAGCGCGTCGACTGACAGGAAGCTGCACTGCGTGGAGCTCAGGCTTCACGCGGTACGGACGGGAGAGCCTTTATTTATCAAGGGAGAACCCACGCCAAGTGGGTGTGATAGCCAATGCTTTATCGTCGTTTTGAAAAACTGATCGACATCTTCAAAGACGCCCCTACCGCCGCCCCGCCCAACACTGTCTTCGCGTTCTACACCTACTACCTGCGCCAGGTATGGCCGACGTTCACTGCGCTGTTGGTGGTGGGATTGATCGGCGCGCTGATCGAAGTCGCACTGTTCAGTTACCTCAGCCGTATCATCGACCTGGCCCAGACCACTGCGCCCAAGGACTTCTTCAGCCTCCACGGCCCGGAACTGATCTGGATGGTGGTGGTAACCCTGCTGCTGCGCCCGATCTTCGTCGGCCTGCACGACCTGCTGGTGCACCAGACCATCAGCCCGGGCATGACCAACCTGATTCGCTGGCAGAACCACAGCTACGTGCTCAAGCAGAGCGTGAACTTCTTCCAGAACGACTTCGCCGGACGCATCGCCCAGCGCATCATGCAGACCGGCAACTCGCTGCGTGATTCGGCAGTGCAGTCGGTGGATGCACTCTGGCACGTACTGATCTATGCGATCAGCGCCATGGTGCTGTTTGCCGAAGCCGACTGGCGGTTGATGATCCCGCTGGGCACCTGGATTCTGGCCTTCATCCTGGCCTTGATGTACTTCGTGCCGAGGGTCAAGCAGCGCTCGGTGGACTCCTCCGACGCACGCTCCAGGCTCATGGGCCGGATCGTCGATGGTTACACCAACATCACCACGCTCAAACTGTTCGCCCACACCAACTTCGAGCAGCAGTACGCGCGCGAAGCCATGCGTGACCACACTGAGAAGAGCCAGCTGGCCGGACGCGTCGTAACCTCGATGGACACCACCATCACCACGATGAACGGCATTCTGATCGTCACCACCACAGGCCTTGCACTGTGGCTATGGACGCAGTCGCTGATTTCGGTGGGCGCCATCGCGCTGGCCACAGGCCTGGTGATCCGTATCGTCAACATGTCGGGCTGGATCATGTGGGTGGTGAACGGCATTTTCGAAAACATCGGCACCGTACAGGATGGCCTGCAAAGCATCTCGCAACCGGTCTCGGTCAACGACAAGCCGAACGCGCAGCCGCTGAAGATTGCCAATGGCGGCGTGAAATTCGACGGTGTGGATTTTCACTACGGCAATGCCAACGGGATCATTCACAACCTGAACCTGGATATAAAACCGGGTGAGAAAATTGGCTTGATCGGTCCTTCTGGTGCGGGCAAGTCAACGCTGGTCAACCTGTTGTTGCGCATGTACGACGTACAGGGCGGCAGAATTCTGATCGACGAACAGGACATTTCTGACGTTACCCAGGAAAGCCTGCGCGCGCAGATCGGCATGATCACCCAGGACACGTCGCTGCTGCACCGCTCGATCCGCGACAACCTGCTGTATGGCAACCCGGGCGCGACCGATGCGCAATTGTGGGAAGCGACTCGCAAGGCCCGCGCCGACGAGTTCATCCCGCTGCTGTCGGATTCTGAAGGCCGCACAGGTTTCGATGCGCACGTAGGCGAGCGTGGGGTCAAACTGTCCGGTGGCCAGCGCCAGCGTATCGCGATCACCCGTGTGTTGCTCAAGGACGCGCCGATCCTGATCATGGACGAGGCTACTTCGGCACTGGACTCGGAAGTCGAAGCTGCGATTCAGGAAAGCCTCGAAACCCTGATGCAAGGCAAAACCGTGATCGCCATCGCCCACCGCCTCTCGACCATCGCACGCATGGACCGGCTGGTGGTGCTGGAAAAAGGTCAGATCGCCGAGACCGGCACCCATGCTGAACTGCTGGCCCATGGCGGGCTGTATGCGCGCTTGTGGCAGCACCAGACGGGCGGGTTTGTGGGCGTGGATTGAGGGTTATACGCAAGCCGTGCTGCAGCCAACGGACTGTGGAGGGCGGCTTGCCGGCGATGCTTTTTCTGAAGCGGCCCACCGGTGACTGAACGGACGCCATCGCCGGCAAGCCGCCTCCCACGGGGTTTGCATTCAGCCAGATGCTTTCGTTTTGGCCCCGTTTTGCGCGTTTTCCAGACGTCATGCACACGTCTTGCTGCAACCAACGGTCTGTGGGAGGCGGCTTGCCGGCGATGCTTTTTCTGAAGCGACACATCACTGACTGAACTGACGCCATCGCCAGCAAGCTGCCTCCCACGGGGACTGCATTCAGTCAAACACTTTCCTTGCGGCCCCGTTTTGCGCGTTTTCCAGACGTCATAAACACGTCTTGATGCAACAAACAGACTGTGGGAGGCGGCTTGCCGGCGATGCTTTTTCTGAAGCGGCCCATCGGTGGCTGAAACGACGCCATCGCCAGCAAGCTGCCTCCCACGGGGACTGCATTCAGTCAGACACTTTCCTTATGGCCCCGTTTTGCGCGTTTTCCAGACGTCATACACACGTCTTGATGCAACAAACAGACTGTGGGAGGCGGCTTGCCGGCGATGCTTTTTCTGAAGCGACACATCGCTGACTGAACTGACGCCATCGCCAGCAAGCTGCCTCCCACGGGTTTTGCATGCAGTCAGGTACTTTCGTTTTGGCCCCGTTTTGCGCGTTTTGCAGACGTCATACACACGTCTTGCCGCCTCCCACGGGGTATGTCAAACCTGCCGGTAAGGCAACGCTGCCCGCGCTTCTTCGGCATATGCCATCACGCCCACGCGCTCCTGCTCAAGAAACTCGCTTACGGCGTCTTTCAAGCCGGGATGCATCAGGTAATGCCATGACCGGGTAATCTGCGGCTCGAAGCCGCGGATCAGCTTGTGCTCGCCCTGGGCTCCGGCATCGAAACGTTGCAGGCCGTTGGCAATTGCGTAGTCCATACCCTGATAGAAGCAGGTCTCAAAGTGCAGACGGTCGAATTCGGCCAGACACCCCCAGTAACGACCATAAAAGCTGTCATCACCGATCAGACTGAAGGCCATCGCCACCGGGCGTGAGCCCTGCAGCGCCATCACTACGCGGATCGACTCGGGCATGCGCTCGGCCAGCAGGCTGAAGAATTCGCGGGTCAGGTAAGGCGCCTGCCCACGAATCTCATAGGTATTGGAATAGCAGGCGTAGACGAAATCCCACAGCACTTCGCTCATCTGCCGTCCTTCGAGCCATTCGAAGACGATGCCCTGCCCGGCTACCTGCTCGCGCTCCTTGCGCATCTGCTTGCGCTTGCGTGAGCTCAACGCGTCCAGAAAATCCTGAAAATCCCGATAGCCGCGGTTGTGCCAGTGGAACTGACACCCGATGCGCGACAGCCAGCCAGGCTGGCCCTCAAGCACCGCATCGGCAGCAGGATCGGTGAAGTTCACGTGCGCGCTCGACAGACCTTCGCTCTGCAGATACGCCGGCAATTCACCCAGCAGCTCCGACGCGCCCTGCGGCGTGACAGACAGAATGCGCGAACCGCCGACCGGGCTGAACGGCACGGCCACCAACAGCTTGGGGTAATACGCGATACCCGCACGGCGGCAAGCATCGGCCCAAGCGTGGTCGAACACGTACTCACCGTAGGAATGCCATTTGCGGTAGGCCGGAAGCGCGGCAACCAACTGTTCGTTTTCGTAGTGCAGGATGTGTTCGGCACGCCAACCGGAGCGCGGACCCAGGCTGCCGCTGTCTTCCAGTGAAGTCAGGAAGGCATGGCGCAGAAACGGCTGATTACCCGGCACCAGCGCATCCCACTGGGCGGGCGCGACGGTGCTCAGGCTATCGACGACATGGACCGGCATGCAGGTTTCCTCAATGGGTAAACGTGCGACGAGTATCACTCATCGAGGGGGAATGTAAACGCTGGTAAATCGACGCCCGTGCTGCATCAGGGCGCTCAACCGGCAGACCGACCTCTCTTGGGCGAGCTGCCGGCCGCCTGTCTGATTAACGTTTGCGCAGGATCACGCTGCCAATCGAATAGCCCGCACCGAACGAACTCAGCACGCCCAACGCGCCTTTTGGCAAGTCGTCCTGATAAGTGTGGAACGCAATGACCGAACCTGCCGAACTGGTATTGGCGTAGGTGTCGAGGATCACCGGCGCTTCTTCAACCGTCGCATCGCGACCCAGCAGTTTCTTGACGATCAGGTGGTTCATGCTCAGGTTGGCCTGATGCAGCCAGAAGCGCTGCACATCACTGACGTTAAGACCGTTGTCGTCCAGGTGCGCGCCAACCAGCTCCGCCACCATGGGGCAGACCTCACGGAACACCTTGCGGCCTTCCTGCACGAACAGCTTGTCCGGCGCGCCCTCGCCTTCGTCAGAGGTGCGATTGAGGAAGCCGAAGTTGTTGCGGATATTGTTGGAGAACGTGGTCAGCAGGCGGGTGCTGACGATGTCGAACTGGTAAGGCGAAGTGGCCAGATCGGCACGCTCAACCACCACGGCCGTAGCGCCGTCACCGAAAATGAAATGGCTGTCGCGATCACGGAAATTCAGGTGCGCGGTGCAGATCTCCGGGCTGACGACCAGAATGGCGCGGGCCTGCCCCAACTGAACGCTGTTGCACGCGTTCTGAATGCCGAAGGTAGCCGACGAACAGGCTACGTTCATGTCAAAGCCATAGCCTGCAATGCCCAGCGCTTCCTGGATCTCGATGGAGATCGCCGGGTAAGCGCGCTGCAGGTTGGAACAGGCGACGATGACGCCATCGATGTCGGCGGCTGTCTTGCCCGCTCGTTCCAGCGCCTGTCTGGCAGCCGCGACGCCCATCTCGCACAGGATCGACCATTGCTCGTTGCTGCGTTCCGGCAGGTTCGGTTTCATACGCTGAGGGTCGAGGATGCCCTGCTTGTCCATCACAAAGCGGCTCTTGATACCCGACGCCTTCTCGATGAACGCTGCGCTGGACTCAGTCAGCGCCTCGACTTCGCCGCGCTCGATGGCTGCTGCGTTGTCGCGATTGAACTGGGCGACATAGGCATTGAAAGACTGCACCAGCTCTTCATTGGAGATGCTGTCGGCCGGGGTGTACAGGCCTGTGCCGCTGATGACGACGTTGTGCACGGTCGTTCCTCTCTTATTAAAGGTCGCAGGTATTGGCCTGCCTAGGCACGGTACGCGGCAACCCACAACGTTTCTGGGACCAGCGTACCAATGCATATATGAATCATGCGTGTATGAATCAAAGCGTGCGCCGCTCAAGCCGCATCCGGGCAGACGAAAACAGACGCGAAGTGTGCCACAGCGCCCGGTTTTGGCGCTATCGGGCCAAGACACATTGGCCCAGAGATCCATCTCGCCCTTGTCCGCACGAACCGCATGGACACTCTTTCAACAAGACGTCAGGCCCGACCTCAGCCCTCCACCAGACTCCACTGCTTGCTCAACCGCTTGTCGGACACCGGCATCTTGGTGCCCAACTGCTGAGCGAAAAGCGACACCCGATACTCTTCCATCCACCAACGATAGACCGCCAGCTCCGGGTCACGCTTGCCTTCCTGGCGGTGTTTGTCGGCTCGCGCCTGAAACTGCGCCCACAGACCTGCCAGCTCGATGCTCCAGACACGGTCTTTCTGGACCTGACCCGGCAGCTTTTCCAGACGCATCTCGATGGCTTTCAGGTAACGCGGCAGCTCTTTGAGCCACTGCGCCGGAGTTTCCCGCACGAAGCCCGGATAGACCAGCTTGCCGAGCTGCGCCTTGATGTCATTGAGCGCGACGGCCTGGGCCAGATCGATCTTGCCCTTGAAACGCTTCTGCAAACCGTGCCACAGCGTGAGGATTTCCAGGGTCAGCTTCGCCAGGCGCTCGGCGTGCACGGTCCAGTCGGCGCGCTTGCGTTCGGCCAGTGACAGCAGCCCGGCGCCATCACGCGGCAGCTCGGCTTCGCCTTCCAGTACGCAGCTGTCGA
This sequence comes from Pseudomonas triticifolii, assembly GCF_014358015.1. Taxonomy (GTDB): domain Bacteria; phylum Pseudomonadota; class Gammaproteobacteria; order Pseudomonadales; family Pseudomonadaceae; genus Aquipseudomonas; species Aquipseudomonas triticifolii. The sequence continues at coordinate 95,172 of NZ_JACONV010000003.1, forward strand.
GGCTGGCCAACAGAATGTCTTCAATCAGCGCATCGACACGACCCAGCTCGCGATGCAGCAGCGCCAGTTCGGTCTGCCCCGGCAGCTTGCTGCGCAGAAACTTCGCGGGCTCGGCCAGCTGTTGCAACAACAAGCGTTGCAGAGCGCGGCGATGCTGATACTCGGCCTCGGCCTGCGTCGAGAAGCGGCCTTCCTTGACCGTGCCACCCTCTTCGACCAGCGCCGGGTATACCGTCATCGACAGGCCGGCGATGTTCTGCTGGGTCTTTTGCGCCACCGGAGCGAAGACCTTGGCCTCGACGGGCTGCTGGCTTTTTGCAGTCTGCGGCACGGCAAGTGCGGCCTGACTGGCTTCGGCAAAGCGTGCGGTCAGCTCGTCCAGATCACGGCCTTCACCGAGAAACTTGCCGCTGCCGTCGACGATTTCCAGGTTCATCTTCAGGTGGCTTTCAAGCTGCCGGGTCGCCTCCTCCCATGCCTCGTCAGTCACCCTTGCGCCGGTCATGCGCAACAGTTCACGGCCCAGCGCTTCAGTCAGCGAACCTTCGCCAAAGGTGATGCGCTGCAGCGCAGCCTTGATGAAATCCGGCACCGGCACGAAATTCTTGCGCACGGCCTTGGGCAGGCTGCGGACCAGCGCGATGCACTTGGTTTCCAGCAACCCCGGCACCAGCCATTCCAGGCGCTCGGCGGGCAGCGACAGCAACAGGGGCGCAGGCACGCGCAATGTCACGCCGTCACGGGGGTGATTGGGTTCGAAGTGGTAGGTCAGCGACAGGCTCAACTCGCCCAGGCGCAAGGTATCCGGGTACTGCGCAGCGGTGACTTCGCTGGCCTCGCGTGCCAGTACGTCTTCTTCGCGCATGATCAACAATTGCGGGTTCTTCTGGCTCTCGGTCTTGTACCAGCTGTCGAACGTCGCGGTCTGGTGAATCTCGCCCGGGATGCGTGCTTCGTAGAAGCCGTAGAGCGTGTCTTCGTCAGCCAGAATGTCGCGACGGCGGGCCTTGGCCTCCAGCTCGTCGAGCTGTTCCAGCAGACGGGTGTTGGCGCTCAGGCACTTGGCGCGAGACAGGATATCGCCGCGTACCAAACCCTCGCGGATGAACAGTTCGCGCGACACCACCGGATCGATCGGGCCGAAATGCACTGGACGACGACCGACCACGATCAGGCCGAACAGGGTGATCTGTTCGAAAGCCACGACCTGTCCGCGCTTCTTCTCCCAGTGCGGCTCGAAATGGTTCTTCTTGATCAAGTGTCCGGCCAGCGGTTCGATCCAGTCGGCATCGATCTTGGCGACCATGCGCGCGTAGAGCTTGGTGGTTTCGACCAGCTCGGCGGTCATCAGCCATTGCGGACGCTTCTTGCCCAGCCCGGACGACGGGTGGATCCAGAAGCGCCGCTGCCGCGCACCCAGGTAATCGCCTTCGTCGGCTTTCTGGCCGATCTGGCTTAGCAGGCCGGACAGAATCGCCTTGTGGAATTTCGGATAATCCGCGGGCTCCTTGTTGACCGTCAGTTGCAGATCACGACAGATCAGGCTCAGTTGCCGATGGGAATCACGCCATTCGCGCAGGCGCAGGTAATTGAGGAAATTGCGGCGACACCAGTTGCGCAGCGGACTGGCGGTCAGCGCCTGGCGCTGTTCCTCGAAACCGCGCCACAGGTTGACCAATCCGGCGAAGTCCGAATCGGCATCCTTCCACTGCGCGTGGGCCTGATCGGCGGCCTGCTGACGCTCGGGCGGACGCTCGCGCACGTCCTGCACCGACATCGCACTGGCCACGATCAACACTTCCTGCAGACTGCCTTGTCTGGCAGCTTCCAGCAGCATGCGCCCCATACGCGGGTCCACCGGCAAGCGCGCCAGTTGGCGGCCCAGCGGCGTCAGCTGATTCTCGCGATTGACCGCGGACAGCTCCTGCAACAGATTGAAACCGTCACTGATGGCCTTGCCGTCCGGCGGCTCAATAAACGGAAAGTCCGTGATCTCGCCCAGACGCAGGTGCAGCATCTGCAGAATCACCGCGGCCAGGTTGGTACGCAGTATCTCGGGATCGGTGAATTCCGGTCGAGCGTTGAAATCTTCTTCGCTGTACAGCCGCACACACAGGCCAGGCTCCACGCGCCCGCAACGGCCTTTACGCTGATTGGCGCTGGCTTGGGAAACCGCCTCGATGGGCAGACGCTGGACCTTGGCGCGGTAGCTGTAACGGCTGATGCGTGCCGTACCGCTATCAATCACATAGCGAATGCCCGGCACGGTCAGCGAGGTCTCGGCCACGTTGGTCGCCAGTACCACACGACGCCCTGGATGGGACTGGAAAATACGTTGCTGCTCGGCAGGCGACAGGCGCGCGTACAGCGGCAGAATTTCAGTGTGTTTGAGCTGGGCCTTGCGCAGCATTTCAGCGGCGTCACGAATCTCACGTTCGCCGGGAAGGAATACCAATACGTCGCCCGGGCCCTTGCGCTCGCTGCGCTCGAAGGCAGCCAGTTCGTCCAGCGTGGCCAGAATCGCCTGATCGACGGTCAGGTCCTCTTCAACGCTGTTGCCCTCTTCGTCCTGCTCGCTGGTCAGCGGCCGATACCAGGTGTCGACCGGAAAGGTGCGGCCCGACACTTCGATGATCGGTGCGTCGTTGAAGTGCTCGGAAAAGCGCTGCAGGTCGATGGTCGCGGAGGTAATGATGACTTTCAGATCCGGGCGACGCGGCAGCAGGGTTTTCAGATAACCGAGCAGGAAGTCGATGTTAAGGCTGCGCTCATGGGCTTCATCGACGATGATCGTGTCGTAGCGCTCAAGGAAACGGTCGTGCTGGGTTTCGGCCAGCAGGATGCCGTCCGTCATCAGTTTGATCAGGGTGTTGCTGTCGCTCTGGTCTTCGAAGCGCACTTGATAACCGACCAGTGCACCCAGTGGCGTGGCGAGTTCTTCCGCCACGCGGCTGGCCACACTGCGTGCCGCGATTCGACGCGGTTGGGTGTGGCCGATCAGACCATGCTGGCCACGGCCAATCTCCAGGCAAATCTTCGGCAACTGGGTGGTTTTACCCGAACCCGTCTCGCCCGCGATGATCAACACCTGATGCTTGAGGAGCGCGTCCTTGATTTCGTCGCGCTTGGCGGCGATGGGCAGGTTGTCGTCATAGCGAATCGTCGGCACGCTTTCGCGCCGCGCCGTCACCTGCGCACAGGACGCCTGAACCCGCGTCACCCACTGCGCCAGCTTCGCCTCGTCGGGCTTTTTGCGCAGCTCGTGCAACTGGCGGCGCAGACGATGGCGTTCGCCGATCATCGCTTGATCAAGGTTTTTCAGGAGTTGGTCGATGGAAGGCGATTCGTCGGTCATCAGGTGCGCAAAGTCTTTTCTTGATGGAGGCAGGGTCGCGATTGTCGCAGATTGCGGGAAGGAGGACGACTGTTGGGGATGGATCGGGGCCCAGGTTGATGGAGGTCAATCGAATAGCGCTCGCAGCACGATCAAACAATGCATGGCAACTGAACACAATTTTTAGTGGGAGGCGCAAGCGTGTGCCACACACAACAACGCCGTGTCAGAGGACACGGCGTTGTCTGTCATGCAGGCCTTGCGATTACTTCTTGATGCCGAGCTTCTTCAGCTCTTCGTCACGCAGTTCGCGGCGCAGGATCTTGCCGACATTGGTGGTCGGCAGCGAATCGCGGAATTCCACACTGCGCGGTACCTTGTAGCCGGTCAGGTTGGCGCGCATATGCTCCATGACCTGATCCTTGGTGAGCGTCACGCCAGGTTTGGCGACCACAAACACCTTGATGGCTTCACCCGATTTCTCGTCCGGAATGCCAATGGCCGCGCACTGCAGAACGCCGGGCAGCGCCACCAGCACGTCTTCCAGCTCGTTGGGGTAGACGTTGAAACCGGAGATCAGAATCATGTCTTTCTTGCGATCAACGATACGCAGATAACCGTCAGGCTGAATGATTGCGATGTCACCGGTCTTGAGCCAGCCATCCGCATCAAGCAGCTCGTCAGTGGCTTCCTGGCGCTGCCAGTAACCTTTCATGACCTGCGGCCCCTTGACGCACAGCTCGCCGACTTCACCGAATGGCAGCTCATTGCCCGCGTCATCGATGACCTTGCACAAGGTCGACGGCACGGGGATGCCGATGGTGCCCATCTGGATCTTCTGGATCGGGTTGACGGTCGCCACCGGACTGGTTTCGGTCATGCCGTAACCTTCACAGATCGGACAATTGGTGACCTGCTTCCAGCGCTCGGCCGCCGCCTGCTGCAGCGCCATGCCACCGGACAGCGTGACTTTCAGTGCCGAGAAATCAAGGCTGCGGAAACCCTCGTTGTTGCACAAGGCAACGAACAGGGTGTTGAGCCCGACAAAACCGCTGAACTTCCATTTCGACAGTTCTTTCACCATCGCCGGCAGGTCACGCGGGTTGCTGATCAGCACGTTGTGGTTACCGATCAGCATCATCGCCATGCAGTGAAAGGTGAAGGCGTAGATGTGATACAGCGGCAATGGCGTGATGAGGATCTCGCAACCTTCATTGAGGTTGGAGGCCATCAGCGCCTTGCACTGAAGCATGTTTGCGATCAGGTTGCGATGGGTGAGCATCGCCCCCTTGGCAACGCCAGTGGTGCCGCCGGTGTATTGCAGCACAGCAACGTCGCAGCTCGCCGGCGAGACATCAGTCACGGGCTGACCACGCCCCTTGCCGAGAATATCGTTGAACCTGATGGCCTGCGGCAGGTGATAGGCCGGAACCATCTTCTTGACGTATTTGATGACGCTGTTGACCAGCAGACGCTTGAGTGGCGGCAGCATGTCGCCCACTTCAGTGACGATCACGTGCTTGATGCCGGTTTTGGGCACGACCTTCTCGGCCAGATGCGCCATGTTCGCCAGACACACCAACGCCTTGGCACCGGAGTCATTGAACTGGTGTTCCATTTCACGCGCGGTGTACAGAGGGTTGGTGTTGACCACGATCAGCCCGGCGCGGATCGCCCCAAAGACAGCGACCGGGTACTGCAGCACGTTGGGCAGTTGCACGGCAATGCGATCGCCGGGCTTGAGGTCGGTATGTTGCTGAATCCAGGCGGCGAACGCGCCGGACAACTCGTACAGCTCGCCGTACGTGATCGTCTTGCCCAGATTGCTGAAAGCGGGTTTATCGGCGAAACGCTGGCAGGACTGCTTCAGAACCGCCTGGACGTTTGGATACTCATCAGGGTTGATATCGGTGGGGATACCAGACGGGTATTTATCCTTCCAGAAGTTTTCAATCATGCGGCCAGCTCCGTAGCGATAGCGAATTCTTCACACCGCTTTAGGCGATGATTTTTTTGTGTTTGGAATTATGCAGTAGACGCTCATTCGCTTCATGACAGGTCAAAAAGCGCGCCGAGAGTAGCAGCTTTGCCTAAGGCCGACTAGAGGCAAAGAAGGCCTCCACGGTCACAAAAGTGACTAGCAAGCACCAGGCAGTCACAACCTGCCATTCTACAGCCGCAAATATCGAAACCTCTGAAACCCTTGAGCCAGAGCGTCTACGGCAGGCGTTCTGAGCGTAGCCAAAAAAGTCTGGCCCCGCTTGCGAGTCACTGCGAGCGGGGCCAGACATGAGAAGCGACAGATTTTCTGCGTTCAGGCGATATCGCGAAGCTCCCGGCGCAGGATCTTGCCGACCGGGGTCATGGGCAAGGAATCGCGCAGCACAATGTACTTGGGCACTTTGTACGCGGTGAAATTCGCTTTGCAGTAGGCCTTGAGCTCATCGACGCTGACCCCCGCCTCGCGCGCCACCACGAACAGTTTGACCGCCTCGCCAGAGCGCTCGTCCGGCACGCCGATACAAGCGCAACTGGCGACCTTGGGATGGGCCATGACCACGTCTTCGATCTCGTTGGGGTAAACGTTGAAGCCGGACACGATGATCAGGTCTTTCTTGCGGTCCACGATGCTGACGAAGCCATCGGCGCCGATCACGGCAATGTCCCCGGTCTTGAACCAGCCCTCGGCGTCCAGCGATTCGGCGGTGGCTTCGGGGCGATTCCAGTAGCCTTTCATGACCTGCGGCCCTTTGATACACAACTCGCCACGTTCGCCGAACGCCAGTTCCGTGCCCTCATCATCAATGACCTTCATGCCGGTGCCCGGCACCGGAATACCGACAGTGCCCAGCCGCGCCAGCGCGCCGTAGGGGTTTGCACTGGCGACTGGCGACGTCTCGGTCAGTCCATAACCTTCGACGATCGCGCAGCCGGTGATCTGTGCCCAGCGCTCGGCCGTGGCCTTGACCAGCGCAGTGCCGCCCGAGTTGGTGCTCTTGAAGGACGAGAAGTCCAGATTCTTGAAGTCCGGGTGGTTCATCAGGGCCACGAACAGGGTGTTGAGCCCGATCATGGCGGTGAACTTCCACTTGCCGAGTTCCTTGATGAAGCCGCCGATGTCCCGGGGATTGGTGATCAGAATGTTATGGTTGCCGCTGATCATCATGCACATGCAGTTCGCAGTGAATGCGTAGATGTGATAGAGCGGCAGCGGCGCGATCATCACCTCCTTGCCTTCTTCGAACATCATCCCGCCATCAGGGGACTGCTGGCGCATGCAGGCATAGACCTGCTGCATGTTGGCGACCAGATTGCCGTGGGTCAGCATCGCGCCCTTGGCAAGTCCGGTGGTACCGCCGGTGTATTGCAGCACTGCGACGTCGTCCAGCCCGACCGTGACCGGTTGCACCGGCTGGCCCTGCCCTTGGCGCAGCACGCTTTTGAAGCTGATGGCCTGAGGCAGGTCATAGGCCGGGACCATTTTCTTGACCCTGGCGACGATAGTGTTGATCAGCCACCCTTTGGCGGGCGACTGCATGTCGCCCATTTTTACTTCAATCAGGTAGCGAAGCTCGGTGTCAGGCAGCACTTCCTGCACCAGCTTGCCGAACAGGTTCAGGTACACCAACGCTTTGGCGCCGGAATCCTTGAACTGGTGGCGCATCTCGCGTGCGGTGTACAGCGGATTGGTGTTGACCACGATCAGCCCGGCGCGCATGGCACCGAAGACGGCAATCGGGTATTGCAACAGGTTGGGCATTTGCACGGCGATACGGTCGCCGGGCACCAGATCGGTGTGCTGCTGCAGATAACTGGCGAATGCCGCCGAATGACGCTCCAGATCTGCGTAGGTCAGCGTGACGCCCATATTGCTGAAGGCAGGTCGGTCTGCAAACTTCCTGCAGCAGCGCTCGAACACCTCCAGGACCGACCGATAGGCGTGCAGATCCAGCTCAGAGGTGACCCCTGCAGGGCGTTTGTCGTTCCAGAATTCAGGTTGCATTATTTTTATCCTCTTCCCTGCTTATGCCTGGCCCGCAGTTCAATGTTCGGGACTGGCCCGACGTTAGCAGCTAAAGCCAGGAAGGCAAATATCCGTGTTGTCGTCATCATTGCTGTGAATCTTGCAGCCTGTCAGGTTGCAATCAGCCTTGAGCTATACACTCAAGCATACATTCTCCAGGCAGCCGCTCCAGATCGGGAAATCGCCATGAAGCACGAAACATTCTGGCTCGACGCCAGCGGCCATTGCCGCCTCTTCGTCAATGCGTGGCTGCCGGACACACCGCCCAGGGCCATTGTGATGTTATGCCACGGCATGGCCGAGCACAGTGGCCGCTACGCGCGGTTGGGCACTGCGCTATGCGCCGCCGGGATCGGGCTGTATGCCCACGATCAGCGCGGCCATGGCAAGACCGCAGCGCAAGGACGACTGGGGCATTTTGCCCGGCGCGACGGCTGGAACAAGGTGGTGGACGATCTGGCCACGCTGAGCCAGTCCATCGGTCAGCGGCATCCGGACACTGCGTTGTTCCTGTTCGGGCACAGCATGGGCAGCTACATCGCACAGGCGTTCCTGATGCACCACGGCGCGAGCCTGCAGGGCGCGATTCTCAGCGGCTCCAACTTCCAGCCCGCGGCGCTGTATCGCAGCGCCAGACTCATCGCCCGGTTCGAGCGTCTGCGCCAAGGGCCGGAGGGGCGCAGCAAGCTGATTGAATGGTTGTCGTTCGGCACCTTCAACAAGGCGTTCAAGCCCAACCGCACCTGTTTTGACTGGCTCAGCCGTGACCAGGATGAGGTGGACAAGTACATTGATGACCCGCTGTGCGGCTTCCGCTGCACCAATCAGTTCTGGCTGGATCTGCTGGGCGGGCTGGAGAAAATCAGCAAGCGTTCGAACCTTGCGCAGATCGATTCAACCCTTCCTTTGCTGATTATTGGCGGCGAATGTGATCCGGTGAGCGCCGGCAAGCGTCTGAAAGATCTTGCCGACGCATTGGCAGGAGCCGGTCATCAAGTGTTACAACTTAATGTTTACCCGCAAGCGCGTCACGAACTGCTCAACGACACCCACCGCGATGAGGTCACACGTGACCTGCTCGACTGGCTGCAGTATGCCCTGGACCAGCCGAGACCGCGCCGGGCCGAATGACGCGATGTGTTCCATACCCTTTTATTGCTCAGGACAGCCACATGACTCAAGTCACCAACACGCCTTACGAAGCCCTTGAAGTCGGTCAGACCGCCAGCTACAGCAAGACGGTCCACGAGCGCGATATCCAGCTGTTCGCCGCCATGTCCGGTGACCACAACCCGGTCCATCTGGACGCTGAATACGCCGCCAAGACCATGTTCAAGGAGCGTATCGCTCACGGCATGTTCAGTGGCGCACTGATCAGCGCCGCCGTGGCGTGTGAGTTGCCTGGGCCGGGCACCATCTACATTGGCCAGCAGATGACCTTTCAAAAGCCGGTCAAACTGGGCGACACCCTGACCGTGCGCCTGGAAATTCTCGAAAAGCTGCCGAAATTCCGCGTGCGCATCGCTACCCGTGTGTTCAACCAGAACGATGAGCTGGTCGTGGACGGCGAAGCGGAAATCCTCGCTCCGCGCAAACAGCAGACCGTCGACCTGACTGTGCTGCCGGAAATCACGTTCGGCTGATTCGAATGGCCGGACATGCGTGACGACGCATGCCCGGCCTTGCCCTGTAGCCCCCTCCTTCGCCAGGCACTCAGCCCGGCACCGGTTCACGCGCCCCTCGTGGAACTGATTTCGTGCAACGCCCACTCAGAGGCAAGCAGCATTTCTCTGGGATCACGAACCGTTCACTCCCGCAGGCGGGGACCGCACGCATGAATACCATCAACCGAAACTACTACCCCGCTCCCGGCTTATCTGCGTCGGCCGTCAATCCGGCACCCGAAAGCACTGCCCTGCCGCCAGGCTTTGGCGCAGGCCAGACGAGCCATACGATTGATTTCAGCTCGCCCCAGCAGAAGGCTGCGATGAGTGCGGCACCCGGTAGCTTGCGTGCCGGAGCCCAACTGACTCAGACAAACGCCTGCTCATCCAGCCCGCAAGGCGCGGACGGCGCATTGACGCTGAACAAACTGGTAGAGGCGATCCGCAGCGTTCTCAAGGAACTGATTTCACTGTTGACGGGTGATCGGCAGCAGCAACCGGCATCGGCACCACAGTCCAGCGCGCAGCCGCAAAGTCGCAACACACCGGCCAATCCTCAACCTTCTGGTGCTGGATCGACGCCGACAACACCGTCACAGTCGACATCTCGTTCAGTGCCGCCTGCAACAGAAAAGCCCTTCGAGGTGCGCAACGACCCGACGACAGACCATTCGGTCACAGTGCAGAAAAAACAGACAGCCACGCCACCTCCAGCAGCAGACCCCACGAGCATCCCGCTTCATAAAGCACGCACAAAAGAGGATGAGACAAAGCCGCCGCTGGCCAGCGATCCGGTTGTGCCAGCCATCAAACACCCGGCTATTGATCAGACGCCGACAGCCCCTGAAAAAGCGGCAAACCCGGTCACTCGCTCAGCCCATCCCAAAGGTGACGGCGTAGACATGTCCGGCATGGTCGGTTTCGCCAAGACGTCCAACACCACCGGCGGCAATGGTGGTGAGGTCGTCACAGTCAATACCGTGGAAGAGCTGCAGAAAAGCCTCGCCGACGACAAGGCCCGCACCGTTCGCCTCGGTGCCGATCTGTCTGCCGATAGCAAAGTGACAGTGAAATTCGGTGCCAACAAAACCCTGCTCGGCACGGAGAAAGGCAATGGTCTGCACAACATTTACCTGGCCAATGACAAAGGTGCCAGTAACGACATTTTCCAGAACCTGAACTTCAGCCACGACAGCCGCTACCGTGAAAACAACGATATGCAGATGTATATCAACAGTGGTGAGCGTTACTGGCTGGACCACAACACCTTTTCAGGCACCAAGGACCAGAACCCGACAGGGCTGGACAAGCTGCTTTACGTCGGAGGCACGGCCGACAATGTCAGCCTGACCAATTCGAAGTTCCAGAACAATGAATACGGCGTGATCCTTGGCCAGCCGGACGACTCGGCGCAAGCCAAGGCGGCCTACAAGGGTTACCCGCACATGACCATCGCCAACAACCTGTTCAACAACCTCGACGTTCGCGCGCCCGGCCTGATGCGTCATGGCAACTTCGATGTTTACAACAACCTGGTCGACGACTTCCATCTGGGCTTCACCGCGACCGGTGATGCAACCATCCTGTCCCAGGCCAACTACTTCCAGAAGGGCGTGGACACCGCCAACAACCCTAGCAATCAGGGCGTACTGGATGACAAGGGCGACGCGCACTTCAAGGACATCGGCAGCAACGTCAGTTTCACCCAGAAATCACCCACCACCGCCTGGACGCCGCCCTATCAGCGCGACGTGAAGACCGCCGAAGAAGCCAAGGCCTATAACCTGGCGAACGCTGGAGCCAGAACAGGTAACTGATGAATGTGCGCACGAAAAAAAGGCGACCGAAGTCGCCCAAGTGCCTTGCGTGCTCATTGACGGACGGTTGGTCAGGAACGTCTTCATGACCCATCCATTGAGATCAGATTAGTCACAACGACACTCAGGGCAATTGACTCAGGTCAATACTGGCGCAATTTGTCGCTTGCGATTCAAGGCTCGGCAGTTAGTAGGGCAGATAAGCGGTCATCAACGCTTCTTGGGCTTTTTCTTCGGTTTTTTCTTGCCGCTCAACGGCATCGCCTGCTCGAAAGCATTGCGCACCTCGTTCAGGCGTTTGTCGTTCAGGTCATGAACGCGTTTGGCGCGCTCGGCGCCCAGATCGATCAATTTGCCATCGTCGCTCATGGTTTTGCAGCTCTCGGACACGGGGAATCATCGCCAATAATGCTCAATAGCATCGGCGATGACCAGTCAGGAACATGAAGGCAGGTGCAAGACCATCAAAAACACGCCAGGCGGCATCCTCTTACGGGATGCTCGACCTCAAATCTGGATATCGACCCACAAACCCTGGCGCGGCTCATCGTCGATCAATGGCACGACAGGCACGGTATTGTCGGCATTGAGCGAGTCACCCGGAATCACCAGGCCTTGATACTCCTCGCCTTCTTCCCCGCTGCGGCCTTGATGTTGCTGCTGCTGACGCTGCTGTTCTTCACGTAACAGCAAGGCGCTGCGCTCGGTGTCTTCATTGCGCAGGTCGATGGAGGTCTCGTTGGAACTCTCCTGTACGGGTGCGACAGGCGGGATATCCGGCACGCGCTTGGCCGGGTCCATCTGGGACGTGACCGGTACCACACTCAGCGGAAGCATAGGTTGCAGCATGGTTTATCTCCTCTTACCGGGCTTTCGGCCGTCTGCTCGTCAACTTGAACAGCTTTGTAATAGGCTGTAATAATTTGTACGGATTTTTTTGACTATGTTTAATGAATTTAGTGCCAAGGACAGGAAAATTTACTGATCGGCCGTCAATCCGTGGTGTTTTTCAACGCCGCCTTTGGTCTTCAGGGCGCGTTCCGTTAACATAGTCGGCTTTTTCAAGTCGGGAGACAGGCAGCATGGCGCAGCAGTATCAACCGGGGCAACGCTGGATTAGCGACAGCGAAGCCGAGCTGGGTTTAGGCACCGTTCTGGCACAGGACGGCCGCTTATTGACCGTGCTCTACCCGGCCACTGGCGACACGCGCCAGTACGCACTGCGTAATGCACCGCTTACCCGCGTGCGTTTCTCTCCGGGCGATGTGATCACTCACTTCGAAAACTGGAAGATGACCGTCCGCGAAGTGGACGATGTCGACGGGCTGCTGGTCTATCACGGCCTCAACGCCCAGAACGAAGTGGTCACGCTGCCGGAAACCCAGCTGTCCAACTTCATCCAGTTCCGTCTGGCAACCGACCGCCTGTTCGCGGGCCAGATCGACCAGTTGTCCTGGTTTTCCCTGCGCTACAACACGCTGGAACACACCAGCCGCCAATTGCAGTCCTCCCTGTGGGGGCTGGGTGGTGTGCGTGCGCAACCTATCGCGCACCAATTGCACATCGCTCGCGAAGTGGCGGACCGCATTGCGCCGCGCGTATTGCTGGCCGACGAAGTAGGCCTGGGCAAGACCATCGAAGCCGGTCTGGTGATCCATCGCCAACTGCTGTCGGGGCGCGCGAGCCGGGTACTGATCCTGGTGCCGGAGAACCTCCAGCACCAGTGGCTGGTCGAGATGCGCCGCCGCTTCAACCTGCAGGTCGCGCTGTTCGACGCCGAGCGCTTCATGGAGAGCGATGCAGGCAATCCGTTCGAAGATACCCAACTGGCGCTGGTTGCGCTGGAGTGGCTGGTCTCGGATGAAAAGGCTCAGGACGCCCTGTTCGCGGCCGGCTGGGACCTGATGGTGGTCGACGAAGCGCACCACCTGGTCTGGCACGAAGACAAGGCCAGCGCCGAGTACTCACTGGTCGAGCAACTGGCCGAAGTCATTCCCGGCGTACTGCTGCTGACCGCCACGCCCGAACAACTCGGCCAGGACAGCCACTTTGCGCGCCTGCGCCTGTTGGACCCAAATCGTTTCCACGACCTCAAGGCCTTCCGGGCCGAAAGCGACAACTATCGCCCCGTCGCTCAGGCGGTGCAGGAACTGCTCGACAAGGGCGTGCTCTCGGCAGAAGCGCAAAAGACCATTCATGGCTTCCTCGGTGCCGAAGGCGACACCCTGCTGGCAGCCGTCAACGCAGGCGACGATGAAGCCAAGGCTCGCCTGATCCGCGAATTGCTCGATCGCCATGGCACAGGCCGCGTGCTGTTTCGCAACACCCGCGCCGCTGTACAGGGCTTCCCTGAGCGCAAACTGCATGCCTACCCGCTGCCCTGCCCGGCCGAATACCTGGAGCTGCCACTCGGCGAACATCCCGACCTGTACCCGGAAGTCAGCTTTCAGGCCCACTCGGAAGTCAGCGAGGAAGAACGCTGGTGGCGTTTCGATCCGCGCGTCGACTGGCTGATCGATACCCTCAAGATGCTCAAGCGTGTGAAGGTGCTGGTCATCTGCGCCCACGCGGAGACCGCGATGGACCTGGAAGACGCCCTGCGCGTGCGCTCCGGCATCCCGGCCACGGTTTTCCACGAAGGCATGAACATCCTTGAGCGCGACCGCGCTGCCGCCTACTTCGCGGATGAAGAATTCGGTGCTCAGGTGCTGATCTGCTCGGAAATCGGCAGCGAAGGCCGCAACTTCCAGTTCTCCCATCATCTGGTGCTGTTCGACCTGCCGTCCCACCCGGACCTGCTGGAGCAGCGTATCGGTCGTCTGGACCGTATCGGCCAGAAACACATCATCGAGCTGCACGTGCCGTTCCTGGAAACCAGCCCGCAGGCCCGGCTGTTCCAGTGGTATCACGAAGCGCTCAACGCGTTCCTCAACACCTGCCCGACCGGTAACGCCCTGCAGCATCAGTTCGGCCCGCGCCTGCTACCGCTGCTGGAAAGCGGTGACGACGATGAGTGGCAAAGCCTGATCGACGAGGCGCGCGCCGAACGTGAGCGTCTGGAAAGCGAACTGCACACCGGTCGCGACCGCCTGCTGGAACTCAATTCCGGTGGCGCAGGTGAAGGCGAGGCACTGGTCGAAGACATTCTGGAACAGGATGACCAGTTCAGCCTGCCGATCTACATGGAAACCCTGTTCGACGCGTTCGGCATCGACAGCGAAGACCATTCGGAAAACGCGCTGATCCTAAAACCGAGCGAGAAGATGCTCGACGCCAGCTTCCCGCTGGGCGACGACGAAGGCGTGACCATCACCTACGACCGTAACCAGGCGCTGTCTCGCGAAGACATGCAGTTCATCACCTGGGAACACCCGATGGTGCAAGGCGGCATGGACCTGGTGCTATCTGGCTCCATGGGCAATACCGCCGTGGCGCTGATCAAGAACAAGGCGCTCAAGCCGGGCACTGTGCTGCTGGAACTGATCTACGTCAGCGAAGTGGTTGCGCCGCGTTCTTTGCAACTGGGTCGCTACCTGCCTCCGGCTGCGCTGCGTTGCCTGCTCGATGCCAACGGCAATGATCTGTCGAGCCGCGTATCGTTCAACACCTTGAACGACCAGCTCGAAAGCGTGCCGCGTGCCAGCGCCAACAAGTTCATTCAGGCGCAACGCGATGTGCTCACGCCTCGCATCAACGCAGGTGAAGAGAAGATCACGCCGAAACACGCCGAGCGCGTAGCCGAAGCGCAACGTCGTCTGGCAGCCGATACTGAAGAAGAACTGGCACGCCTGACGGCCTTGCAAGCGGTCAACCCGACGGTGCGCGACAGCGAACTGGTCGCTCTGCGCACGCAGCGTGAGCAAGGTCTGGCCATGCTGGAAAAAGCCGCGTTACGTCTGGAAGCGATTCGGGTGCTCGTGGCGGGCTGATGACTGCCTGCTGTCGCTGACACAAGCTTGCTCTCTGGTCAAATCCCGGGGAGCGGGCTTGTTCACTCAAACAGACCTTGATCCGACCCACTCAAACCACCGCCCCCTCCGATACATCCTCTGCCGGCTCCTCGGCCACCATCCTTGCTTTCATGCGTTCGGCATCCTTGCTGAAGCAGCGCGATGCCTGAAACAGAAACACCAGGGTCATGAGCAATGCTGCCGGAATCAGGTACATGGCGTCGTGCAAGCCGATGGCTTTGAAGCTTTCGCTCATCACCTCGGCACCCGCGACCGTCATGGCCGCATGAGCGAAATGATCGGACAGCAAACCGACCACCACCGGCCCCGCCCCGCCACCCAGCAGGTACAGCCCGGCAAAGAACAATGCCATCGCTGTAGCCCGCAAACGCGGCTCGACCACGTCCTGAATCGCGGTATAGACACAGGTGTAGAAGTTGTACGCGAACAGCCAGCCCACGCTGAACACTGCCACGAACATACCGATTTCGATCCGCCCGGCGTGCAACGCATAGCCCGTGGCAATCGTCGCCACCAGCATGCTGAAAGCCGCAAACAACAGGCGACCGTTAGGTGAGCGCTGGTGCAGTTTATCGGCGATCCAGCCGCCCACCGTCAGGCCGACCAATCCGGTCACACCGACAATAACGCCCGTTGCGACAGCCGCCTCCTGCAACGGCAGCAAAAAGTAGCGTTGCAGCATCGGCACCATGAATGAGTTGCAGGCATAGGTGGCAAAGTTAAACGTCAGGCCGCCCAGTACCAGCCAGCGAAAGGTCGGAATCGACAGCACACGGCGAATCGGTTTCTCGATTTTGACTTGCGACATGCGCACGCTTTCAGCCGCGCCACGCTTGGGCTCCTTGATGAAGAAAATGAATACCGCGAGCAGCAGCCCAGGCACCGCAGCGATGAAGAACGGCGCGCGCCAACTGTCGAACGCCTTGACCATCGCACCAATGGTGAAGAACGCCAACAGCAAACCCAGTGGCAACCCCAACATGAAGATGCCCATGGCGCGGGATCGCTTATGGGCCGGGAAAAGATCACCGATCAGCGAATTGGCTGCAGGCGCGTAGCTGGCTTCGCCGATACCAACACCCATGCGCACCAGAAGAAACGTCCAGAAGCTTCCGACCATGCCGTTGACTGCCGTAAGCCCGCTCCACACCGCCAGGCCGCAGCCCATCAGCTTTTTGCGCGACCCATTGTCGGCCATGCGCCCCAGCGGCAACCCCGCGATGGCGTACACCAACGTAAAGGCGGTCCCGAGGAGCCCGAGCTGAAAATCGCTCAGGTGCCATTCCATTCGTATGGGCTCGACGATAATGGCCGGAATGGTGCGATCGAAGAAGTTGAACAGGTTGGCCAGAAACAGCAGAAAGAGGACGCGCCATGCATTGGCGGCCTGAGTGGGGGTTTCCGTACGAAGCGTGCTCATGAGGCAGTCGTCCCTTCTTATTAGTCGTATCAATCTAGAAGGCCAGCGCCTGACTGTCTGTAAACATTCGTAAACCGCACACTCGGTGATGTTTTTTTATAACCATTCGTTATTGGCCCCATTCCAAATTTGTTCGTCGTCATAGTGGCAAGCTGCTCACAGCTTCTATACTCAGCTCGAATCGCCCAGGCCTTAAGCCTTGGCGCCCTGGCAGTGAAGAAATAGGGCTCGCTATGGAGTGGCTGGGTTTGAATATGTTTGTCGGCATGCCGGCAAACGGGCAATTGCTGATCGACTGCAGTCACAATCTGTTTCTGTTAGCACTGGCCTACGGCGTGGCCTGTGCGGCCTGTTTCGCCACACTGGACATCGCCGACCGAGTCATTCATGTCGACGCAACAAGAAGCCGACGGGTCTGGAAGGCGCTGGGGGCGCTTTGTCTGGCGGGTGGTGTGTGGGCCATGCACTTCATCAGCATGCTGGCCTTTCAGGCGCCGCTGACCATCACTTACGATCTGGGCATCACGCTGGGATCATTGCTGATTGTGCTGTTGACAGCACTGATCGCCATGAGGGCGTTGACCGTCCAGTCATTGAGCGTCAAACGGTGCCTGCTGAGCGCCCTCGCTATGGGTATCGGAATCAGCGTCATGCACTACATGGGCATGGCTGCGATGCACTCGGATGCCGCGCAGTACTACGAGCCGAGCACGTTTACGCTGTCAATTCTGGTGGCCATTCTGGCGAGCGTGGCCCTGCTGACGCTCTCCCGACACCTGCGACACTACAGTGGCATGTTCCATCAAATGTTTCGGTACGGCGTGAGCCTGCTGTTGGGCGCAGGCCTCTTGACCATGCATCTGATGGGCATGCGTGCCTTGCGGCTGGTCATTCCTGAGGGGGGCGAACTGCATATCCCCAACACGGCAAACAGTCATCAGTTGGGGCTGACCATTGCCGCCATTACCCTACTGATCATCGCGGGAAGCATTAGCGCAGCGATGGCTGACAAGAAGCTGCAAGGCAAAGAACATGATCTGCAGCGCGTCAACGCCCTGCTCAGCCAACTGGACCAGGCACGCGTCTCGCTCCAGCAAGTGGCGCATTACGACCCGCTTACCAACCTGATCAATCGTCGCGGTTTCAACCAGATATTCGCCGAGAAGCTGCTCGAGCACACCATCGGCAAAGGCATGCTGGCGGTCATGTTTCTGGACATCGACCATTTCAAGCGCATCAATGACAGCCTGGGCCATGATGCCGGGGATGAGCTGCTGAAGGTAATTGCAGAGCGTATTCGCAGTGCCACCCGCGTTCAGGATGTGGTGTCGCGCTTCGGAGGCGATGAGTTCTGCATTCTGCTGAGCATTCCCAACTACGAAGAGGCCCGTCATCTGGCGCATCGCGTCATGCAGAAAATGAAGGAGCCCATTGCGCTGGCAGGCAGGCGCATGGTCATGACCACCAGTATTGGTATCGCGGTCTTTCCGCGTGACGGGGCCACGTGCGACGAGCTGCTTAAACACGCGGACCTTGCGCTTTACCAGTCCAAGGGCAACGGCCGCAATCGGGTCAACTTCTTCAGTCCGGCCTTGAAGACCAAGGCCAGTCTGGAATTGCACCTGGAGGAAGAACTGCGTAACGCGCTGCGCGAAGAAAACGGCTTGCAAGTGTACTACCAGCCCATCGTTGACCTGCGCACCGGGCACGTGGCCAAGCTCGAAGCCCTGGTGCGCTGGAACCATCCACAGCACGGGCTGCTGGTGCCGGATCGATTCATCAGCATCGCCGAGGCCAACGGCCTGATTGCAGAACTGGACAACTGGGTGTTGCGTCGAGCGTGCCAGGACCTGGGTGCCCTGGGCGCTGACGGTCTGAACAATCTGATCATCACGGTGAATTGCTCCGCGCTGAACCTGAACCGCGACGAGCTGGCCGAAGAAGTCGAACACGCCTTGAGCGAGGCGAACGTGGCTCCCGGCAGACTGGAGCTTGAGGTGACCGAAAACGCGCTGATGGGCAACATCAGCACTACCATCCTGATGCTCAAACACATCCGAAGCCTGGGGGTCTCGTTGTCCATCGACGACTTCGGCACAGGCTACTCGTCACTGGCCTACCTCAAACGCCTGCCGCTGGACACACTGAAAATCGACCGATCCTTCATTATCGATATTCCCAAGTCCCCCCAGGACATGGAGATCGTTCAGGCGATTATCGTCATGGCACACACGCTGCGCCTCAAGGTCGTGACGGAAGGCGTGGAGACTCCCGCACAACTGGAATTTCTGAGCCAGTTCGGCAGCGATTATGTGCAAGGCTACCTGTTCAGCAAGCCGCAACCGCTGGAGCGGATACTGCCGTTGGTCAGGCAAATGAATCAACGCGAGCCTGTCAGCCTATGGCCCGCCTCGCTCATGCTAGAAGCGAGAGTGCAGGAGCGCGACACGCCCATATCAATGGACCTGTTTGAAGACCTGCCTGGCGCGGAACATGCCATCGCTGCCCGCAATCCGCTGCGCACTAAACGCTCACGCTCAACCGATTGAGGGGCCCGGTGAAGCACCTGAATGAAGTCGACCACTGTTGCGTTTGGATACGAAGACGAAAGCCGGGTTACGTTCTCACCCAATTACTCAACGCCCAGCGCACCAAAAAAGAGCAACGATCAGTCAGCCGCCCTGTTTTGAATCAACACCCAAGGTGCCACTACCACTGCCCAAAGCACCGGATCCTGCTCCACAAGCTCCATTGCCTTTGATTCAGACACCTTGCCGACCTGTCCTTCGGCCAGCCACGCAGACACTTTGGGTGCGTCATTTTCGGCCACCGCCTCGGCCACTTCGATCAAATCCAGCGGCAGCTCGACCCACAACAGGGCACCCTTGGCAAAGAATGGTTGCAATTCTTTCCACGAAATAGAAGCGGTCTCACCAAGCAGTTTGGCATAGAGGGTGCTAGGTTCTTGCGTCATGGGTTTCACCAAAAAGAAAATCGGCGCAATGATACCGCCGCCTTTCCCGCAGACAAACCCAGAAGCAAGTGATTGATTGCAGGAGAGCCCACACATCCACCACGCTGCGCCGGGTCTTTCAAAACCCTATGTGGTTGGATTATGTAACTTTCTTTCGATTAAGCGACACACACCGGTCCACTCCCCCGCCCCACGCTTTCCAAGCGATTCACCGGCACTCTAAACTGTTCCGGTACAGTTGGCGGAGCGGGGAAAGGCCGGTGTCGAAGCCGGTCCTGTAGCCTTGGCCAGCAGGATTATAAAAACTACAACGCAAGAGTGGAGCATCATGACTAAGGGTACCAAGAAGCTTTCCAAGCTGTTTGCCGCATTGGTTATGGCAGGGGTTGCCAGCCATTCGTTCGCAGCTGACACCATCAAGATCGGCATCGCCGGCCCGAAAACCGGCCCTGTAGCCGAGTACGGCACCATGCAGTTCAACGGCGCCAAGATGGCCATCGAGCAGATCAACGCCAAAGGCGGCGTGGGTGGCAAGAAACTCGAAGCCGTCGAATACGATGATGCCTGCGATCCGAAACAGGCCGTTGCAGTCGCCAACAAGGTCGTCAACGACGGCGTGAAATACGTCATCGGTCACCTGTGCTCCAGCTCCGCTCAACCTGCTTCCGACGTCTATGAAGACGAAGGCATCATTATGGTGACCCCGGCAGCCACCAGCCCTGACATCACCAGCCGTGGCTACAAGCTGGTGTTCCGCACCATCGGTCTGGACAGCGCGCAAGGCCCGGCAGCCGGTAACTACATCGCCGACGTCGCCAAGCCTAAAATCGTTGCAGTCATTCATGACAAGCAGCAATACGGTGAAGGCATTGCCTCTGCGGTGAAGAAAACCCTGGAAGACAAAGGCGTCAAGGTTGCCCTGTTCGAAGGCATCAACGCCGGCGACAAGGACTTCTCTTCGCTGATCGCCAAACTCAAGCAAGCCAATGTCGACTTCGTCTACTACGGCGGCTACCACCCGGAACTGGGCCAGATCCTGCGCCAGTCCAAGGAAAAAGGCCTGAACGCCAGGTTCATGGGTCCTGAAGGCGTGGGCAACGAGTCCATCTCGCAAATCGCTGGCGAAGCCTCCGAAGGCCTGCTGGTCACCCTGCCGAAGTCCTTCGACCAGGACCCTGCCAACCAGGCGCTGACCAAGGCATTCAAGGACAAGAACCAGGACCCGAGCGGTCCGTTCGTGTACCCGTCCTACTCCGCCGTTCAGGTCGTTGCTGACGGCATCGCTGCCGCCAAGTCCGAAGACACCGACAAAGTGGCAGCCGCCATCCACGCCGGTACCTTCAAGACCCCGATGGGCGAATTGAGCTACGACGCCAAGGGCGACCTGAAGAACTTCCAGTTCGTGGTCTACGAGTGGCACTTCGGCAAGCCGAAGACCGAAGCCGCAAAATAAGCAGCTTGCGTTGATAACCGAAGCCCACTGCAACCGCAGTGGGCTTTGTTTTACGAATCATGGCCCGCCTGCCGAGATCCGGTAACGAGGCCCCCTGAAAATCTTAAAACCGTTACCAGCGGTTCGCTGGCAGCGTCACTGGCAACGCATCGACAGAATGCGTACCCGACGCAGGCCGGAGAAATGCAGATCAGGTTTTTAGGAGCGCGGTAAATGCCCGAGTTATTCCACTACATGCAACAGTTGGTCAATGGCCTGACCATTGGCAGCACGTATGCATTGATCGCCATCGGCTACACGATGGTTTACGGCATCATCGGAATGATCAACTTCGCCCACGGCGAGGTGTACATGATCGGTTCCTACGTTGCGTTCATGGCGCTTGCCGGCCTTGCAATGATGGGTATCGACAGCCTGCCGCTGTTGATGATCGCAGGCTTCGCCGCCTCCATCATCGTCACCAGTGCCTACGGTTACAGCATCGAGCGCGTCGCCTACCGTCCGTTGCGCAACAGCAACCGTCTTATTCCACTGATTTCTGCGATCGGGATGTCGATCTTTCTGCAGAACTCGGTTCAGCTTTCACAGGGTTCCGGCAACTTTGCTATCCCCAACCTGCTGCCCGGCAGCCTGTCTTTCGGTCCAGGCGGCGCACAGGAAGTGCTGATTTCCTACATGCAGATCGTGGTGTTCGTCGTCACGCTGCTGGCCATGACCGGACTGACCCTGTTCATATCCCGCTCGCGCATGGGCCGCGCCTGCCGCGCCTGCGCCGAAGACATGAAGATGGCCAATCTGCTGGGGATCAACACCAACACCATCATTGCCCTGACCTTCGTGGTCGGTGCCGCGCTGGCTGCCGTTGCCGCCATGTTGCTGAGCATGCAATACGGTGTGATCAACCCGAGCGCCGGCTTCCTGGTGGGCCTCAAGGCATTCACGGCTGCGGTACTGGGCGGCATCGGGTCGATCCCCGGCGCTGTGCTGGGCGGTCTGGTGCTGGGCGTCGCCGAAGCCTTCGGTGCCGACATCTTTGGTGATCAGTACAAGGACGTCGTGGCCTTCGGCCTGCTGGTTCTGGTGCTGCTGTTCCGCCCGACCGGCATTCTGGGTCGTCCGGAGGTTGAAAAAGTATGAGCAAGTCCTTCAAACAGGC
Organism: Pseudomonas triticifolii; assembly: GCF_014358015.1. GTDB lineage: Bacteria > Pseudomonadota > Gammaproteobacteria > Pseudomonadales > Pseudomonadaceae > Aquipseudomonas > Aquipseudomonas triticifolii. Next base: position 116,985 of record NZ_JACONV010000003.1, read on the forward strand.
GCTGTTCAGCGCTGCACTGGTGTGGGCCGTTGCCTATCCGGTGTTCGGCCTGAAACTGGCCTTTTCCGGCGTGACCCTGCAAGTGCAGAACGCCAGCCCCATGACCCTGACCATCATCGCGATCTGTTCAGTCCTGCTGTTTCTGCGCGTGCTGTTCGCCGAGAAGATCAGCGGCCTGCGCCGTGGCGAACGCGCTCCGCTGATTTCGCAGAAAACCAGCGACCTCATGACCCGGCCGAGCACACAGCGCTGGGGTCTTGCAGCACTGATCGTGCTGGCGTTCGTCTGGCCGTTCTTCGGCTCACGCGGCGCGGTGGATATCGCGACGCTGATTCTGATCTACGTGATGCTGGGCCTGGGCCTGAACATCGTGGTCGGTCTGGCGGGTCTACTGGACCTGGGCTATGTAGGTTTCTACGCGGTCGGCGCCTATGGCTACGCCCTGCTGTCGCACTACTTCGGCCTGAGCTTCTGGGAGTGCCTGCCGCTGGCCGGTCTGCTGGCGGCGCTATTCGGCTTCCTGCTGGGCTTCCCGGTTCTGAGGCTACGCGGAGATTATCTGGCCATCGTGACGCTCGGGTTCGGTGAAATCATCCGTATCTTCCTGCGCAACATGACCGAGATCACTGGCGGCCCGAACGGCATCAGCAACATCGAGAAACCAACCCTGTTCGGCCTCAGCTTCGAACGCCGTGCTGCCGAAGGTGCGCAGACGTTCCACCAGTATTTCGGTCTGGACTACAACCCGATCAGCAAGGTTATCTTCCTCTACCTGATCGCCCTGCTGCTGGCCCTGGCCGCGCTGTTCGTCATCAATCGCCTGCTGCGCATGCCGATCGGTCGTGCCTGGGAAGCGTTGCGCGAGGACGAAATCGCCTGCCGTGCACTGGGTCTGAATCCGACCGTGATCAAGCTCTCGGCATTTACCCTGGGCGCAGCGTTCGCCGGTTTCGCAGGCAGCTTCTTCGCCGCCCGCCAGGGTCTGGTCACGCCTGAGTCCTTCACCTTCATCGAGTCGGCAATCATCCTGGCCATCGTGGTACTCGGCGGCATGGGCTCGCAACTGGGCGTGATTCTGGCGGCTATCGTGATGATCCTGCTGCCTGAATTGATGCGTGAGTTCAGTGATTACCGCATGTTGATGTTCGGTGCCCTGATGGTGCTGATGATGATCTGGCGTCCTCAAGGTTTCCTGCCAATGCAACGACCTGTCATGAAGTTGAAAGCGGAGGTGGCCAAATGAGCCAGCCTCTTCTGCAAGCCACAAACCTGAGCATGCGCTTCGGTGGTCTGCTCGCCGTCAATGGCGTGGGCCTCACCGTCCATGAAAAACAGGTCGTCTCGATGATCGGCCCCAACGGTGCGGGCAAGACCACCGTGTTCAACTGCCTGACTGGTTTCTACAAACCCAGCGGCGGCACGATCCTGCTGGACGGCGAGCCGATTCAGGGCCTGGCCGGTCACCAGATCGCCCGCAAGGGTGTGGTGCGTACCTTCCAGAACGTACGTCTGTTCAAGGAAATGACCGCGGTCGAGAACCTGCTGGTTGCCCAGCATCGTCACTTGAACACCAACTTTCTGTCGGGCCTGTTCAAGACGCCCGCCTTCCGCCGCAGCGAACGCGAAGCCATGGACTACGCCGAGCACTGGCTGGACGCCGTCAACCTGAAGGAATTCGCCAACCGCCCCGCAGGCACCCTGGCCTACGGTCAGCAACGCCGCCTGGAAATCGCCCGCTGCATGATGACGCGCCCGCGCATCCTTATGCTGGACGAACCGGCAGCCGGTCTGAACCCCAAGGAAACCGAAGACCTGAAAGCGCTGATCGGCGTGCTGCGCAACGAGCATAACGCCACGGTGCTGCTGATCGAACACGACATGAAACTGGTGATGAGCATTTCCGACCACATCGTAGTGATCAATCAGGGCACGCCACTGGCCGACGGTACGCCGGAACAGATTCGTGACAATCCTGAAGTGATCAAAGCCTACCTGGGGGAAGCGTAAATGCTGCAGTTCGAAAACGTTTCCACGTTCTACGGCAAGATCCAGGCGCTGCACAGCGTCAACGTGGAAGTACGTCAGGGCGAAATCGTCACCCTGATCGGTGCCAACGGCGCTGGCAAGTCCACGTTGCTGATGACCTTGTGCGGCTCGCCACGCGCTCACAGCGGCAGCATCCGCTACATGGGTGAGGAACTGGTTGGTCAGGACTCGTCGGTGATCATGCGCAAGAGCATCGCAGTGGTGCCGGAAGGCCGCCGCGTGTTTGCCCGCCTGACCGTCGAAGAAAACCTGGCCATGGGCGGTTTTTTCACCGAAAAGGGTGATTATCAGGAGCAGATGGACAAAGTCCTGCACCTGTTCCCGCGCCTCAAGGAACGCTTCACACAACGCGGTGGCACCATGTCCGGCGGCGAACAGCAGATGCTCGCCATCGGCCGCGCGCTGATGAGCAAGCCCAAGCTGTTGCTGCTGGACGAACCGTCGCTGGGTCTGGCTCCCATCATCATTCAGCAGATTTTCGAGATCGTCGAACAACTGCGACGTGATGGCGTGACCGTATTCCTGGTCGAGCAGAATGCCAACCAGGCCCTGAAAGTTGCTGACCGCGCGTACGTGCTGGAAAACGGTCGCGTGGTAATGCAGGGCACAGGTGAAGAACTGTTGGTCGATCCAAAAGTGCGGGACGCGTATCTGGGCGGCTAGCGCGATGTGCGATGATCGTGCCCACGCTCCAGCGCTCATCGCTATACACACGTCTTGCTGCAACCAACGAACTGTGGGAGGCGGCTTGCCGGCGATGCTTTTTCTGAAGCGACCTATCCGTGACTGAACTGACGCCATCGCCGGCAAGCCGCCTCCCACAGGGCATGCATTCAGTCAGCCATTTTTGTTTTGGTTCCGTTTTGCGCGTCTTCCGGGCTTGTGCATAACGACGATCGCGCCTGCGTGGCTACGATCATGCCATCACTCAACATCAAGCCAACCGCTCCAGCGCCGAGCCGCTGCGTTCGAACCATCCCACCAGATAATCTGCCAGCACCTGCACCCTTCGAGGCACTTTGCTTTCATAGGGGTGTACCAGGAACATCGGCGTGGTTGCCGTCTGGTATTCGCGAAACAGCCAGTGCAGGCGTGCGTCGTCGAGTTCCTGGTGCACCATATAGAACGGTAGCCGCGCTATGCCCGCACCGGCTAATGCTGCCTTTTTCAAAAGACTGTAGTGATTACTGGCAAACGGGCCATCGATCTGCACACGCTTCAGTTCGTGATGCTGATGGTAAAGCCACTGATACCGGCCGCTGTTGTAATGGCTATTGATCAGGCAACGATGCTGCGTCAGATCTTCAGGCGTCTGCGGCCAGCCATGCTCATCCAGATACCGCGCACTGGCGCAGGTCAGTTCCTGCATCGCCAGCAGCGGTCGAGCCACAAGCCGTTCATCGCTTGCGACCTGTGAGCGTATCGCCAGATCAAACCCTTCACGCCGCAGGTCGCTGAAGCTGTTGCTCAGCTCAAGCTCGATTTTCACCTGCGGATAGGCCTCGTAAAATTCCATCAACAAGCCGTCAAAGAAAGTTTCACCCAACGAAACGGGTGTTGTGATACGCACCTCCCCGACCATCTCATCACGCATCAGCTCCACAATGCTACGTGCCCGCTCCATGTGAGCTATCAACTGCCGGGCCTGAGGCAACAACGCAGCTCCGGCCGAGGTGAGGCTTAACGTGCGCGTGGTGCGGTGCAGCAACTGCACGCCATAGGTCTTCTCCAACTGAGAAATCCGCTTCGACAAACGCCCCTTGCTGCAGCTCAAACGCTGTGCGGCGGCAGTAAAACTGCCTGCCTCGATCAGAACCGCAAAGGCCGCCAGATCCTCCATCTCGCTCACGGATTGTTTCCTATCAAGAACCAAAGGTTTCCAATTAGCATCTTTATCGATGGATATACAGCTTTCTACACTAACCGCTCATTTGATCCTTCTGGAGCGGCGCAATGAAAATCCTGTTGATTGGAGCAAGCGGAACCGTGGGCTCGGCGATTGAACGCGAACTGGGGTCACGGCATGAGATCGTGCGGATAGGTCGCAACAGTGGCAAGGAGCATGTCGATATCAGCGACAGCGCCTCGATCCGTGCAATGTTCGAACGTGTGGGCAGCTTCGATGCACTGATCTGCGCAGCCGGCAGTGTGGAGTTCGTACCTTTGGCTGACATGAGCGAAACCGATTTCGCATTGGGCCTGAAGGACAAGCTGATGGGCCAGGTCAACCTGCTGCTGATCGGCAAGGCGTTTGCCAACCAGGGTGCGTCGTTCACGTTTACATCGGGCGTGCTGAGTCAGGAACCGATCCTGTCGGGCAGTTCGGCCAGTCTGGTCAACGGTGCGATTGACGCTTTCGTGCGTGCAGCGGCTATAGAGTTGCCACACGGGATGCGGGTGAACTCGGTCAGCCCGACTGTGCTGCTCGAATCCATGGAGCGGTACGGCGCTTACTTCAGAGGCTTCAAACCGGTCCCGGCTGCCGACGTTGCACTGGCCTACGCCAAGAGCGTAGAAGGCTTGCACACCGGACAGACGTATCAGGTCTTGTGATGCGGCAACAGTCTGCGTAACGTGGCGACACTTGTCTGGAGACCCGCCCCATGTTCGCTGCTCGTTCCGTCCTCGTATTCGCGCTTCTGCCACTGTTTGCCGGCTGCCAGATGCTTGGCAGCAAGACCGACACACCAACCGTCTCCACGGCCGGCATGATCCGCATGCAGGGCGACCTGACCGGGGAGAACGGGCAATTGTTGTTCAAACCGTGCAACGAGCAGCGCCGTTATGTGGTCAAGGACCGAAACAATACCGGCATCCTGCAGGAAGCCGCGAGCCTTGCCGACAGCAAGGGCCGTGTCTTTGCCGACCTGCGTGGTTCGTTTGCCGCCAGCAAGGCAGCCAACAGCGACGGCCAGTTGGACCTGCATCAGGTTTACCGTGTCGAGCGGCCCGGCCAGTCCTGCGATGATCTGAACTTCAAGCGCCTGACCCTGCACGTCAATGGCAACAAACCCGCTTGGAACGTCAACGTCAGCGGCAAGGGCATGGTGCTGGAACGTGAAGGCCAGCCGCCTCTCGCTGTGCCCTACCTGGAAGAGCAACTGCCGGACGGCAGCTTCAGTGTCAGCAGCGAGGCCAATAACCAGCGCATTGAAGTCTGGGTGGCGCCTCAGCGCTGCGTCGACAGCGTCAACGGCTCGGTGCAACACCTCACCGCCGAACTGCGTCTGAATGGTCAAGCCCAGCGTGGCTGCGGCTACTATGGCGGTTCGCGAGACGATTGATCCGACCCATTACCCGTTTTTGGCGACCGATGGCACCCATCGTCGCCAGGACCGCACACCTCGACTCGCCGTCAAAGGGGTTCAGCGCTTATAATCGCCGGTTCTTGTAGTGCTGTCGGGCTGAACCTGCGGCCCGAAAACTGGACCTCTTCATGTTACGAATCACCGAACTCAAACTGCCGATCGACCACCCGGAAGAAGACCTGCGCCCCGCTCTCTTGCAGCGTCTGGGCATCGACAGCAGCGAACTGCTGGACTTCACGCTGTTCAAGCGCAGCTACGACGCGCGCAAGAAGTCCTCCGAACTGTGCTTTATCTACACCATCGACTTTCAGGTCAGCGACGAAGACGCCTTGCTGCGCAAGCTGGCCAATGATCGCCACGTCGGCCCTGCGCCTGACGTCAGCTACAAGGTGGTGGGCCACGCGCCTGAAGGCCTGAGCGAGCGACCGATCGTCGTCGGCTTCGGCCCTTGCGGGATCTTCGCCGGGCTGCTGCTGGCACAGATGGGTTTCAAACCGATCATCCTCGAACGCGGCAAGGAAGTGCGTCAGCGCACCAAGGACACCTGGGGCCTGTGGCGCAAGAACGTCCTCAATCCGGAATCCAACGTCCAGTTCGGCGAGGGTGGCGCGGGCACGTTCTCTGACGGCAAGCTGTACAGCCAGATCAAGGACCCCTATTTTCATGGCCGCAAGGTCCTGCATGAGTTCGTGAAAGCGGGCGCGCCGGAGGAAATTCTCTACGTCAGCAAGCCTCACATCGGTACTTTCCGCCTGACTGGCGTCGTCGAACACATGCGTCATCAGATCGAGGCACTGGGCGGCGAAGTACGCTTTGAGCAGCGCGTCACTGACCTGATGATCGAAGACGGCCAATTGAATGGCGTCGTACTGGATGGCGGCGAGCAAATCGCGTCACGCCATGTGATTCTAGCCTTGGGCCATAGCGCCCGTGACACCTTCCGCATGCTGCACGGCCGCGGTGTGTTCATGGAAGCCAAGCCGTTTTCGGTGGGCTTTCGTATCGAACATCCCCAGTCGCTGATCGACCGTGCACGACTGGGCAAGTACGCCGGTCACCCGAAACTGGGTGCTGCTGACTACAAGCTGGTCCACCACGCCAGTAACGGTCGTTCGGTGTACAGCTTCTGCATGTGCCCTGGCGGTACGGTGGTCGCCGCAACGTCCGAGCCGAACCGCGTGGTGACCAACGGCATGAGCCAGTACTCGCGCAACGAACGCAACGCCAACTCGGGCATCGTGGTAGGTATCACGCCGGAGCAGGACTTTCCGGGCAGCCCGCTGGCCGGCATCGAGCTACAAGAGCGTCTGGAGTCTCACGCTTACCTGTTGGGCGGCAGCACCTATGAAGCGCCTGCGCAACTGGTCGGCGATTTCATTGCGGGCAAGGCATCCACGGCGCTGGGCAGCGTCGAGCCTTCCTACAAGCCGGGCGTGAAACTGGTCGATCTGGCTGATGCATTGCCTGCCTTTGCCATCGAAGCCATTCGTGAGGCACTGCCCGCCTTCGACAAGCAGATCAAAGGCTTCTCGTTGCACGACGCCGTGTTGACCGGCATCGAAACCCGCACCTCTGCACCCCTGCGTATTACGCGTGGCCCTGACATGCAGAGTCTTAACACCAAGGGCCTGTACCCGGCCGGTGAAGGCGCGGGCTACGCCGGCGGTATCCTGTCCGCAGGCGTGGACGGCATCCGCATTGCCGAAGCGCTGGTGCGCGACATGCTGGGGATTGAAGGCTGACGCTTTGATGTCGCTATCACGGACGCCATAACGGCGTTCTTGATAGTGGCATTCCATACCGCTCACCTTGAGCCCGATCTCACACGTTCTGTTCCACACACTAACGAAGTTACAACTCAACAATAAGAAACAGGCTTTTTAGGAATCTTCCTACAGCATAAAAAGAAATAGTTACGACTGAAATCCTTAATCAACTAATAGCCAATTCAAACCAAGTAACACCCTGTCATCATTAGACCGAAAACGACTAAAACTTTAGCTTTAACTTTCCAGTCAACACGTTAGGGTATCGATCCTTTTTTTTACCGTTGACGGAGAATGGTCGCGCCCATGCGAAATACCATTACACGCTTCTTCCAGCTTGAGGCGGCTGGCGGCCTGCTGTTGATCGCCGCTGCTGCTTTGGCTTTGATGATTAATAACTCGCCACTTTCCTGGCTCTATAACGCTTTTCTTGAAACACCTGTTGTGACGCAGATTGGCGCAGTGCAAATCGCCAAACCGTTATTGTTATGGATCAACGACGGCCTGATGGCCCTGTTCTTCCTGCTTATTGGTCTGGAGGTCAAACGCGAAGTCCTCGAAGGTCATCTCTCCAGGCCCTCGCAAATTGTATTACCGGGTGCGGCCGCCATTGGCGGTATGGTGGTTCCGGCGCTGATCTACGTTGCGCTGAACGCCGGTAACCCAGAAGCCTTGAACGGCTGGGCCATTCCGATGGCCACCGACATCGCGTTCGCCCTTGGCGTGCTCGCGCTGCTCGGCAAGCGGGTGCCCGTCTCGCTCAAGCTGTTTTTGATGACCTTGGCAATCATTGATGACCTGGGCGCGATCCTCGTGATTGCGCTGGTCTATTCCGGCGAGCTGTCGCAACTTTCGCTGATACTGGCAGCGGTATCGATCGTCGCACTGATCGTGATGAACCGGTTGGGCGTGAGTAAACTTGCGCCTTATCTGCTGATTGGACTGGTGTTGTGGGTATGCGTCCTGAAAAGCGGCGTCCATGCGACGCTGGCAGGGGTGGTGCTGGCGTTCTGCATTCCACTTCGAACACGCGCCAAGGCTTCACCATTATTGACGCTTGAGCACAGTCTGCATCCCTGGGTCGCCTATTGCATCCTGCCGCTGTTCGCGTTTGCCAACGCCGGTGTGTCGCTGGCGGGCGTAACGATGGACAACTTCACTCACCCGGTACCCCTGGGCATCGCTGCAGGCCTGTTGTTGGGCAAGACGCTGGGGGTGTTCGGGCTGACGTGGCTGGCGGTCAAGACGCGCATGGCTTCGCTGCCAAAGGAGGCGAACTGGGGTCATGTGCTGGGGGTTTCGATCCTGTGCGGCATCGGCTTCACCATGAGCCTGTTCGTCGGCTCGCTGGCATTCGAACCAGGTGTCAGTGCCTTTGCGGGGGAAGATCGCATGGGCATCCTGACCGGATCGATACTGTCGGCCATCATCGGCTATGGCGTGATGGCTGCTGCCTGCCGGGCATCGCTCAAACGCTGACCCGACAGCATGAAACGAAAAACCCCGAGGCATCAGGCTCGGGGTTTTGAGTGATCCGCCAGGCAGATCAGTGTGTCACGCGGCTCGTGCCGTTGACGGTCATGATGCGGACGCGCTCGCCGACCCGGAAAATCTCGTTTTCCTGAACCTGCTGCACGTAGGCGCGCATGCTGCCGTCGTCTTCACGTACGGTGATCTCCACGCCCTGAGTCCGGGTCAGACCTTCCTCGGTCGCAGAACCCAACAAGCCGCCCGCCACAGCACCGATCACCGCTGCCACGACGCTGCCACGACCACCACCGATTGCGCTACCGCCTACACCACCCACCACCGCCCCGGCACCTGCGCCAATCGGGGTCTTGGTGCCTTCGATTTTCACCGGACGCAACGATTCAACGGTGCCCAGGCGAACGGTTTGTACAGTCCGGGCCTCATCACGGGAATACGAGTCACCGGTGAGATTGGAAGTACAGCCGCCCAACGTCAGTGCCATGGCAGTGAACGAGGCAGCCAGAAGAGCAGACTTGCGCATAAAAGGTATCTCCAGAGGAACCAGTGGCCATTAGACTACCCGACACAGGTGCTGTCACGGCCCCGGATCCGCAAATTAAATTCATTCAGGCGCCATACAGCGACTGCCCGCTTACCTAAGGCTAAGACGGTGCGACCCGCCAATAATTCAATCAGGGTGCAAGGCGCTCACGCGTCCATTGGCCGTCTACACAACGATAGTTCAAACGGTCATGGAGGCGACTGGAACGACCCTGCCAGAACTCGATTCGCTCAGGCAGCAGACGATAGCCACCCCAGTGTTCGGGACAATGGGGCGCGGTGTCGAGAAAGCGCTGTTCGGTCTGTTTGATCAGATTTTCAAGCGCTTCGCGGTCGGCGATGACCCGGCTTTGCGGCGACGCCCATGCACCGAGCCGACTGCCCAGCGGACGAACCTGATAGTAAGCATCCGATTCCTGCGCAGTGACCTTCACCACACGCCCCTCGATGCGCACCTGACGTTCGAGCGTCGGCCAGAAAAACGTCATCGCGGCGAACGGGCGAGCGGCCAGGTGCTGCCCTTTGGCGCTGTCGTAATTGGTAAAAAAAGTGAAACCTTGTGTGTCGAGGCCCTTGAGCAGCAGCACTCGGCAGTGCGGACGCCCCTCTTCATCGACCGTCGCCAGGGTCATGGCGTTGGCCTCGACCGGTGCCTGCTCGGTCTTGACCGCCTCGGCGAACCACTGATGAAACAACGCGAACGGCTCGTCCGGTGACTGCGCTTCGGTCAGCCCGTCGCGGGTGTAGTCACGGCGCATGTCAGCCAGGGTCTGGGTCATGGTGTCATTCCTTTTGGTGCGGCTGGTTGTTCGACGGCTGACTGGCTAGCGAATAGTGCCCACGCGCCTGGGCATGCAGCCGTGACGCTCTGTGTCGTGTCAGAGACCCAGAGCGTACGAAGAGGTGCCCCACGCAATGCCTTGGAGCGATCAGGCCAGAGGCGCGCGATCAGGCGATCAGTTGCTGGCCTGGGTGTCGGGCTTCTTGGCTGTAGCATCCTTGGCTGGAGTCTTGGTCGCGGCAGGCTTCTTCGCTGCGGCGGTCGACTTGGCCGGAGCAGCCTTCTTGGCGGTGCTGGCCTTGGCCGGTGCCGCTTTCTTGGCTGTGTCCTTCTTCGTCGCAGCCGCTTTCTTGGCGGGTGCCGGAGCAGGCGCTGGCTTGACGTCCTGCACGGCGACGAGCGTCGGGGCAACCGGCGGCAGTGCGTAGCGGCTCATCAGCGCGAGCATGGTGTCCTGTGGCGTCATCAGGATTTCGACGCGACGGTTCAGTGCACGACCCTGCGCGCTGTCATTGGCTGCACGCGGCATCACCGCGCCCATGCCACGCTGGCTCAAACGCTGACGCTCAAGACCGCTGAGGCGGAAGATTGCGGCCACCGATTGTGCGCGTTCCTGGCTGATTTTCTGATTGGCGTCCGTTGGGCCCGAGGTATCGGCGTGGCCCAGAATCAGCACGGCCGTGCGCTTGTCACCCTCGACTGCCTTGGCCAGACGGGTAATCGGACCCAGCGTGACCGGCAGCAACATCGCCGGGCGATCCGGGTTGAACGAGCTGTCTACCGGTGCAGTGATCGCCAACAGGTCTTCTCGGCGCTCCAGTTCAAACGGCGTGTCCTTGATGGCTGCGCGCACACGCGGCTCGTATTCGTCCAGCCAGGCTTTGGTCACTTTCGGATCAGGCATGGGCAGGGCTTTAGGCTCGTCCTTCTTGACCTCGGAACTGCCGAATGGCCACCACCACTTGCTGTCCGTTTCAGACTTGGCGACCAGCGCAGGGGCAGCCGGCTTGTCCGCTGGCTTGCTGGCGACTGTGTCAGGTTTTGCCGCGGCCTTGTCGTCCGAGCTGAATGGCCAATACCAAGGACTGCTGCTCTGTGCGTCAGCAGCAGGTGCTGGTTTGTCAGCGGCCTTGGCTACGGGCGCAGCAGGCGCTGGGCTGGAAGCCGGAGCCTTGGCAGACGCATTGTCGACGGCACTGCCCGAACCAAACTGCCACCAATGGCCTTCAGTCGCAGCAGAATCGGATTGAGGGGTTTGAGCACAGCCGGTGACGGCGATACACAGAGCGAGAACGAGGCTTTTATTGGACGACATGGATGACCCACAACAGTTTTGATCAGACAGAGGGAACGTTGTTACGTCCGTATAACACGCATGAAGTTACAGGTGTAAAGAGAAACCGTCGTACGGTTCCCGTTGCGCCCATTAACTGACAGTCGGTATGAAACAAGCACTTATAGCCGATAGTTACTGCAAACACTCACCAAGCACCCTGATCAGCTTCTGGGCACGCGGATCCATGAGAATGTAAGGCCCGAGCGTGTTGGTCACAAAGCCAAACGCCACCTCGCGGTCAGGATCGGCAAAACCGACCGAACCGCCAGCGCCCGGATGACCGAACGCCTTCGGACCCAGCCCATACGTGGCGTTGGCCACGGTCGGCTGATCAAGCATGCAACCCAGACCGAAGCGGGTCGAGGTCAGCAGTGTCTTGTCCTGGCCGACGCTGTGTTCACGGGTCAGTTCATTGAGCATTTCGGCTTCCAGCAGGCTGCCATCCAGCAGACCGTTATAGAAGCCTGCAAGGCTGCGGGCATTACCGTGGCCATTGGCCGCAGGCTGTTGCATGCGGCGCCACTCCGGCTTGTTGGTGCTGGTCAGAATCGACGGCGGGTTGGTAAAGGCCCTGGCCGTGATCGAAGCCGGTTCGCGCATCGTCGCCTGCAGCACACGCTGCGCTGCGTCGTCGCCGACATTGCCTTTACCGCGTGCAATGTGTGCCACGCGATGGAACTGGTCGTCCGCCAGACCGACATGAAAATCCAGCCCCAACGGACGTGCAACCCGCGCAACGATAGACTCGCCCGGACCACGACCATCGGCGCGGCGCAGGATCTCGCCAATCAGCCAGCCGTACGTAATGGCGGCGTAGCCATGGCCCTGGCCGGGAGTCCACCAAGGCTCTTCGGCCGCCAGGGCGGCGGTCATGGTGTCCCATTGGTAAAGCGCTTCTGCTGGCAGTTGTGTGCGAATGGCTGGCAGCGCCGCCTGATGGCACAGCAACTGACGCAAAGTAATCGAAGCCTTGCCTGCAGCGGCAAACTCGGGCCAGATCCGGGCCACGGGAGCATCCAGTTGCAGCTTGCCCTCTTCGACCAGTTGCAAAATGGCGACACTGGCAAAGGTCTTGGTGCAGGAGAACAGATTGGCAATGGTATCGGTGTGCCAGGCTTCGGCACCGTCCTTGTCTGCGGTGCCCGCCCACAGGTCGACGACCGTCTGCCCGCCAACCTGAATGCACAACGCAGCGCCTCGCTCCTGAGGATCGTCGAACAATGCCGCAAAGGCTTCACGCACTGCTTCGAATTCAAGTTCGAAATGACCCTGGATCTGCAAACCGCTGACTCCTGAATATTGCGTTGAAGGCCCTGAATCCGGCCAACTAACTGGGCGCATATTGTTCCAGCGATTGGACGCTTTGGGAACAGTCGCTGCCCGCCTGTCAGCCGGTGTTCAGGAAATCTCTCGATGAAACGGTGGCAGCGCGTTGAGAATCGCCTTGCCATAACGCTGGGTCACCACACGGCGATCCAGCAGCGTGATGGTGCCTCGGTCTTCCTCCGTGCGAAGCAGACGGCCGCAGGCCTGAACCAGACGAAGGGAAGCATCCGGTACCGCGATTTCCATGAACGGGTTGCCACCGCGAGCCTCGATCCATTCGGCCAATGCCGCCTCGACGGGATCGTCCGGCACCGCGAACGGAATCTTGGCGATCACCACGTGCTCGCAATAAGCCCCGGGCAAATCCACCCCTTCAGCGAAGCTGGCCAGCCCGAACAGCACGCTGGACTCGCCGCTGTCGACGCGCGCCTTGTGCTTGTTCAGGGTTTCCTGCTTGGACAGGTTGCCCTGAATGAAGACTTGTTTGCGCCAGTCGCGGTCCAGCCCGTCGAACACGTCCTGCATCTGTTTGCGCGAGGAGAACAACACCAGCGTGCCGCGCGAGCCTTCGACCAGGCCTGGCAGGTCACGAATGATCGCCGCCGTATGAGCGACTGCGTCACGCGGGTCGGCCTTGAGGTCCGGCACACGTAACACACCGGCATCGGCGTGATGGAACGGGCTGGGCACGACTGCCGTGACGGCGCCCTTCGGCAGGCCGGCACGCATGCGATAACGGTCGAACTTGCCCAGTGCAGTCAAGGTTGCCGACGTGACCAGCGCGCCATAGGCGACGTTCCACAGGTTGCGCCGCAGCATCTCGGCCGCCAGGATCGGGCTGGCGTTGACCTCGATGTCGAACAGCGCACCGCTGTCGGCCAACGTCAGCCAGCGGGCCATCGGAGGGCTGTCTTCCGGGTCTTCGGCGGTGAAGGCGGTCCACAGCTCCCAGTTGCCATGAGCACGGGCCAGCAGGCTGCCGAACAGCGGATACCATTCTTCGGCCTGATGGCTGGCGATGCCGATGTTGACCTCGCCGTCCATGCCTTCCTTGAGCAGATCGGTCAGGCGCGTGAACAGGTCGTCCAGGCGCGCGAAACCTTTCTTGAGTTCGATGCCCATCTCGCGGATGTGCTCGGGAATGACGCCGCCGACGAAGCGATGACGCGGGCGTTCACGGCCCTGCATGTCTTCACCCGCGCGAAAATCGGCCAGTTGCTCGCAGGCACCGAACATGAACTGCTGATGCCCCTTGATCTCGCGCGCCAGCTCCGGCACTTGCTCTATCAGCTTGCCCAGATCGCCAGGCAGAGGATGTTGGGCGAGCAGTTTGGCGAGGTTCTTGGCGGTCTGCTCCAGCCAGTCGGCTGTGGAGCGCAGACGGGTGTAATGCGCGAAGTGGCCGATGGCCTTGTCCGGCAGGTGATGGCCTTCGTCGAACACATAGAGCGTGTCACGCGGGTCCGGCAGCACGGCACCGCCACCCAGTGCAAGGTCGGCCAGCACCATGTCGTGGTTGGTGACGATCACATCGACCTTGCCCATGCCTTCACGTGCCTTATAGAAGGCGCATTGCTGGAAGTTGGGGCAATGCCGGTTGGTGCACTGGCTGTGATCGGTGGTGAGGCGCGCCCAGTCCTGATCGGCCAGTTCCTGGGGCCAGCTGTCGCGGTCGCCGTCCCATTTGTTGCCGGCCAGTTTCTGCAGCATGCTGGTGAACAGCTTCTGGCTGGCTTCGTCGACTTCGATCTTGAAGCCTTCTTCCTCGAACAGTTGCGCGGTCGCGTTGGTGGCATCGCTTTCCTGCAGCAGCATGTCGAGCTTGGACAGGCACATGTAACGGCCACGCCCCTTGGCCAGGGCAAAGGTGAAACTCAGGCCGCTGTTGCGCATCAGGTCCGGCAGGTCCTTGTAGACGATCTGCTCCTGCAGCGCGACGGTGGCCGTAGCGATCACCAGACGCTTGCCAGCCGCCTTGGCGGTCGGAATCGACGCGATGGCGTACGCCACGGTCTTTCCCGTACCGGTGCCAGCTTCAACGGCGACCACGGCCGGATCGCCCGAGCGCCGCCCTTCTTCATCGGTATCGATGTCCCCCAGCACCTTGGCGACTTCAGCGATCATCAATCGCTGGCCATACCGTGGCTTGAGGCTCTTGGCTTCGAGGAAACGCGAGTAAGCGCCCTGGATCTGGGATTTGAGTTCGGTACTGATCATTGGCTTCGGTTCGGGGGCACGGCAAAAAAGGCTGGATAAATTTTCAGTGGTTCTGAGTGGGCGCTATCATAGCGCGCTAAATCCATCCGCGCAGAACGGAGTACCTGATGAGCGCATTTTCCCCTGTATATACGTTGCATCTGCTGGCTGCTCTGGTCTGGGTCGGCGGTATGTTCTTCGCCTGGATGGTGTTGCGCCCGGCAATCATTGCAGCACTTGAAGGACCGTCTCGCTTGAAAGTGTGGGTCCAGGTGTTTCCGAGGTTCTTCGTCTGGGTCTGGGCCGCGGTGATCGTGCTGCCGGTCACGGGTATCGGCATGATTCAATTGAGCTTCACCGGTTTCGAAACCGCCCCGCGCTATGTGCAGATCATGATGGGGCTCTACGTGGTCATGGTCGCGCTGTTTCTTCGTATCCATTCATTGCAACTGCCGGAACTGCGCCGTGCGGTGGACGCCGAACAGTGGGCTGAAGGCGCAGCAGCGCTGGGTAGAATCCGACGACTGGTTGGCGTCAACCTGATCATCGGGCTGGCAGTGGTGGTGATCGCTGCTGCACGTCCAGGCTTCTGATCGACCGGGCACGCCTGCTGTGCGAAACGAAACATCACGGGGCACCATGCGTGACACCGCGCACAGCAGACGGGCAAAATCCTGCCCGATCGGTCACTTTATTTAATGAATATTCTTTACTTTCAGTAGCTTGAATTCCTTTGGCACGTCCTGTGCAATCGTTTGCGGATCACGCCGCGCGTGCCATTAAAAGGAGTTTCAACACCGATGCAGTCCTCTACGCAGTTCATCGCCCCGCCCAGATATCTGATCCCTCTCTTATTAGCCGCCGCCGTCGCACTGCCGTGCACAGCCGTGCAGGCGCAGAACAGACCCGCCGAAGACTCCGCACAGGGTGAGGCCCTCAGCCCGCCCGCCTCGCCCAAGGAAGGCAAAGGCGCGTACCTGTCGGACTGGTTCAATCAAGACCTCACACTTATAGGCAGCAAGGACATCAGCTTCGGTCCGCAACCGGTCGATGACGTGTATCTGGAATATGAGTACTTCGGCCGCAAAGGCCCGTTCGAGCTGTACGGCTACATCGATGTGCCGAAGATCCTCGACATCGGCAACCGCAACGACAAGGGCGTCTGGGACCATGGCTCGCCCGTGTTCATGGAGCATGAGCCGCGCATTTCAATCGATTATCTGGCAGGTCGCAGCCTGGCCGTGGGGCCGTTCAAAGAGTGGTACGTGGCGTTCGACTGGATCTACGACCACGGCAGCAACTCGGCCAACCGCGCCAACACGCTGTACAGCGGTATCGGCACCGACATCGACACCCGGTCGCGGGTCAATCTGTCAGCCAACTTCTATGGCCGCTATCAGTGGGAAAACTATGGTGCCAGCAATGAATACTCGTGGGACGGCTATCGCGCCCAACTCAAGTACATCGTGCCGATAACCAAATTCGACAACGGCGCATCCCTGACCTACATCGGCTTCACCAACTTCGATTTCGGCTCGGACCTCAAGGACGATCCGGCACGTACCGCCAACTCGACGGTGGCCACCAACGTATTGCTGTACGCCTTCACCCATCTGCGCTTCACCCTGGTCGGTCGTTATTTCCATAACGGCGGCAACTGGCAGGACGGCAGCGAGCTGAATTTTGGCGAAGGCAACTTCCGCGCCCGCTCGGACGGCTGGGGTTACTACGCCGGTGTCGGCTATCAGTTCTGACCATGATTTTGACGACAGGAGTTCTCATGAACAGCATTACTCGTAACGCCCTCTGCGCCTCGCTTGCACTGCTCAGCCCCGGCATCTGGGCCTCCGACGCACCGGTCACGCCCAAGGTCATGCTGATCGCCATGTTCGCCCCCGAGGCGCAGAACTGGATCGACCGCCTGCACCTGACCAAAGAGATCGAGGTGCCGGGTCTTGCCGCCGAATACCCGACCATCCGCTGCAACGATCAGGACACCTGCCTGATGGTCACGGGCATGGGCCAGACCAACGCCGCGGCCTCCACACTGGCGCTGGCCCTGTCGCCGCAGTTCGATCTGCGCAAGACCTACTTCATCGTCGCCGGGATCGCTGGGATCAATCCGCATCACGGCACGCTCGGCACCACGGCCTGGGCCCACTATCTGGTGGAGTTCGGTACTCAATGGGAAATCGATTCACGCGATGTGCCCAAGGACTGGCCGACCGGCTATCTGGGCATCAACACCAAAGGCCCGAACGAAAAGCCGCCACTGGACTACAAGACCGAAGTCTTCGAGCTCAACCCAACACTGCAGGCCAAGGCCTTCGCGCTGTCGCAGAACGTTACGCTTAGCGAGAGCAAGGAATCTGCGGCGTGGCGGGTGAAATATCCCTACGCCCCCGCCAACCAGCCGCCACAGGTCACGCGGTGCGACACGCTGGCGGGCAATACGTGGTTCTCGGGCACGCGTTTGAGCGAGCGAGCGGAAGTCTGGACGCGCCTGCTGACGGACAACAAGGGTGTGTACTGCACGACCCAGCAGGAAGATAACTCGACGTACGAGGCACTGTTGCGGGCGAGCAAGGCGGGTAAGGTTGACGTCAATCGCCTCGCCGTGGTCCGCGCAGGCTCGGACTTCGACCGCCCCTATCCGGGCTACAGCGAAGTGGACAACCTGCTGAAGTATGCCGATCAGGGCGCATTCGTACCCGCGCTGGAAAACCTGTACCGCACCGGCAATCCGCTGGTGCAGGCGATCGTCAAGGACTGGAAGAACTGGGAAAACGGCGTGCCGCAATAAAAGCTGAACGCTGACAGCGCTGCGGGCTGCTCAAGCCCGCAGCCTGCCAGGCGCTGTTTACAAGCGTTGCAGGATCAGCGCACCTGCAGGTCCTGCGACACCTGGCTGGCCGGGCTCACCCGATTTTCCTGACTTGCCGCCATCGGCGCGATACACGATACAGCCCTTGGACGCGCCACCCTTGCCCGCCTTGCCGCCCTCGCCGCCTTTGCCCGGCGCACCACCCTCGACATTGACCTTGATCCGCTCGGCCGCATAGCTGTACGGCAACTCGAGGCGAACCTGCGCGCCGGCTGCGCCGTCATGACCATTGCCGCCATTGTCACCGTTGTAACCACGCCCGGCCTGACCCCAGGTGCAGCCAGGCTCTTCGCCCGTGCCGCCATCAAGACCGACATACCCCGGACCACCTGCGCCGCCGCGCGCATCGATCGACAGTTGCTCGGCGCTCAGATTATTCACGCGCAGGGTCAGGTTACGGCCTGGCAGAGCGGGCTTTTCGAACGTGCCGGGTGCGCCGCGTGCCGTGATCTGACTGCCCGTACCGAACTCGCCGCGATCAACGACCAGCTTGAAGGTCTGCACGCCGGGGACAATGGCGATACGCGCTTCGTGACCGAGCACCAACTGGCCGATCTTCACGTCATCAATGCCAGCCGGAATCAGGAGGGTGCCGTAATCGGCCACTTCGAGGCGCTCGACCTGCAGAACGCTGCTGTTGCCGGGGAGACGCATCAGGGAGTGTGGCGCGACGATGATGGCTTGGGCCATTGCCAGTGGACTGAACAGAGCGGCCAGTAAAACGAGATTACGCATGAGAGTGCCCCGAAGCCGAACGGCCGATGGATTGGACATGAAAGATGCCGAACAGAACGATTTTGCCTCTGTCACGCCATGGGTGCTTGCGACCTCGCAGGCTGGCGTTGAACAGAATCAATTCCAGCAGATGAGTCAGCAGCAACAGGCTGCCCGCCATATCAATCATCACGCCGAACGGGCTCGGTGCTTCAACGACCGCATTGACCAGCACCACCAGCCAGAAACCCAGCATCAGCACCTTTCCCAATCCCCAAACCCACTTCATCGCATGCCCCCTGGTCATGATCCTTTTACGAAAGCGAATTCTTCGCACGCTTTTCGTCGCCGCACAGTAGACGTGCTGCCCACCGAATATGCCAGCGGTGTGTGAAAAAACATGCACCATCGGTAGATATAGCTCGAAACAGGCTCGAAGGCACCGGACATTTGTCACCCCTGGCGCTTTTCACGCAACCGGGACCACGCTTTTCAGCACTCGTCTGGCAGGCTAGTCTTGTCAGTCACTCAGAGGACTTTCGATGACTGTCGGTTTTTCCACCCGCACGCCCCAACAAGCGCTGGCTGCCCTGCTCGACCGCTACGCGCCAGCACGGCTGCTGCTGATCGGGGCGCAGGCGTTTCCTGCCTTACAGGCCTTCCAGGAAGCGCACCCGCAGACCGAAGTGGCGCAAGCCGAGCCCGGCCTGTTGCCTGCGCACCTGGCGGCGCAGCGGTTTGACCTGGCATTGGTGGTCGATTGCCTTGAACACATGCCCAAGCGCAGCGGGCTGGAACTGCTGGGCGGCATCCGCAACCTCAACGCCAGCCGCATCGCCGTACTGGCCGACCTGAAAGCCTGTGGCTGGCAGGAAACCGACTTCTTTTCGCTGGCCTTGCAGGCCAGCGAACGGTTCACACGCGACGAGCAGGTCCTGACACTGTTCACCTACGACCTGCGCGAATACAAACAAGTGCCTGACTGGCTGAACGCGAAGTTTTGGGCCAACCCGGAAAATTTTGGAAAGTATTGGTGGTGAATCATGAGTAGTGCCATTTGCCCTTGTGGCAGCGGCGACCTGTTGCTCGCCTGCTGCGGGGGTTACCACGCGGGCCAGCCTGCGCCGTGCGCGGAAAAGCTGATGCGCTCGCGTTACAGCGCCTATGTACTGGGGCTGACCGATTACCTGGTGCACACCACCTTGCCTGCGCAGCAGGGCGGGCTGGACCAGAAAGCCATTGCTCAATGGAGTGCACAAAGCACCTGGCTGGGGCTTGAAGTGGAAAGCGCCGAGGTGTTCGGCGGCAAACCCGAACACGCGTTCGTGACCTTCACTGCACGCTGGCACGACGGCAACGGCGAGCATAGCCACAAGGAGCGTTCCTCGTTCGTGCAGAATCAGGAGCGCTGGTACTTCATCGACTCCACCGTACCGCTCAAGGCCGGACGCAACGACGCGTGCCCTTGCGGCAGCGAGCAGAAATTCAAGAAGTGCTGTTCGGCGTATGTCGGTTAGTTGAGCCCGACAGAAGCACGAGACGGGGCCAAAACGATATCTACGAAAGGAAGTGCGATCTTGTGAGAGGCGGCTTGCCGGCGATGCTGTTTCTGAAGCGACACATAAGTGACTGAACGGACGCCATCGCCGGCAAGCCGCCTCCCACAGGCTGTGCATTCAGTCAGACGCTTTAGCTTTGCCCCCTTTTTTGCGCCTTTTCTGGACCTGTGTGTCACAGACTGCATCAACACGCGACGCGCTCGTCGCTACACCCAAGTCTCGCGGCAACCAACGGACGGTGGGAGGCGGCTTGCCGGCGATGCTTTTTCCGACGCGACACATAAATGACTGAACGGACGCCATCGCCGGCAAGCCGCCTCCCACAGGGTATGCGTTCAGTCAGACACTCTGGTTTTGGCTCCGTTTTGCGCATTTTCCAGACGTGCGCTCGTCGCTACACCCAAGTCTCGCGGCAACCAATGGACGGTGGGAGGCGGCTTGCCGGCGATGCTTTTTCCGAAGCGATACATAAGTGACTGAATGGACGCCATCGCCGGCAAGCCGCCTCCCACGGGGTATGAGTTCAGTCAGACACTTTAGCTTTGGCCCCGTTTTGCGCATCTTCCAGACGTGCATACAACGATGAGCCCAGAGCGTGGAAACGGGCTTGCACACACAGCCCTGATCGCAGACCTCTCAAGACACAGGCTCACCCGTGCCCCCCTCAAAACTCCAGTTGCGCCGAGAACGCTAAGGTCCGTGGGTCGCCCAGGTAGCTGCTGTTCAGCCAGTATTCCTTGTTGGCCAGGTTGCTGACGTTGACCCGCAAGGTCAGGTCGTTCTCTGAAACACGCAGGCGGTAGCGGGCACCCGCATCGAAGGTGGTGAAGGATGGCAGGTCGTTGTCGTTGCTCTGGTCGGTGTACTGTTTGCCGGTGTAGAACGCGCCCCCCGTCATCGCCAGCCCCGGCACCTGATTGATGTCGTATTCGGCGTAGACCTTGGCCAGTTGTTTGGCGACGTTAGTCGGCGCGTTGCCTTCATCGGCTGCGACGCCGGTCTTCTTGATCTTCGGGTCCAGCAGCGTGAAGCCACCGACCAGCGTCAGTTCCGGGATGACCTTGCCGGTCACGCTGAACTCCAGGCCATTGTTCTCCTGACGGCCATCGACGACGTAGATGTTCGAGCCGGTGGTGTAGCCATTGGGCTTCTCGATGTTGAACAGTGCCAGAGTCAACAGCGTTTCCCCCAGCGTTGCCTTGGCACCAATCTCGTACTGCTCGCTCACTTCCGGCGCGAAGGCCTGACCCGCGTTGGCGGTGCCGCTTGGTGCGATACCGCCTGATTGCAGCCCTTCGATGTACGTCGCGTAGGTGGTCAGCCACGGCACAGGCTTGTAGACCAGCGAGATGTTCGGCGAGGTCTTGCTTTCGTTGTACCGGGTTTCGGTTTCCGCCGAACCAAAGGCCCTGGCGTAGACGAACTCGTTGGCGTAGGTCTTGATCTGGGTGTTGGTCACCCCCAGGATCGCCGACCACTGCTCGTTGAACGTGATCACGTCGCCGATCAGGAAATTATTGCTTTCCGAGCTGTTGGCCAGGCGCTGATTGCCATGGCCGATGGAGTACGCAGGCTTGCCGACCTGCGGGGTCTGGTCGAAGCCAATCGTGCCGACGGGCGAGGTGTATTGCGGACCGGGCTGGCTCGGGGTGTAAGGAATGTGGTCTTCGTACTGTTTCTGACGAGACGTGTTGCCCTGATAGCCCATCGTGACCTTGTGCCCGAGAAAGCCCGTCTCGAACGCCGCATCAAGGAACAACGAGCCGGTTTTTTCTTCGGTTTCAATCGGCGCAAAGGCGTAGAGCGGCTGCGAGTAGGATCCTGCGCTGTAGACCGTAGGACCTGTGTACGTATTTTCGCTGGTGTACTGCTGAGCGGCGAACGCGGCGCGCAGGGTGAAGGTGTCGTTCAGACGCCATTTGGCCCGTACGCCCGCCTTGTCCGACTCGTAATCCGAGAACGACCACTTCTGGCTGTACAGTTTGTCGTTGTCCAGCGACGCGGCGCTCGGGCGCAGCGACTGGTCGCCGAAGAACCAGTAGCTGGTCAGGCCACGAATCTGGGTTTTCTTGTGCGACGCGTCGAACTGCACCAGCAAGTCATCGGAAACGTTCCAGTCCAGCGCCAGGGAGATCATCTCGCGGCGACGCTTGTTCAGGTCGACAGCCGTTTCGCCGTCCTGAGTCAGCACGTTGAGGCGATAAGCGAAGGTGCCTTCGCTGTCGATCGGACCGCCGAAGTCGCCGTGCAGGTAGTAGTTCTCGCCACCCGCATTGCCCATCGTCACGCTGTTATAGCGCTGGTAGGTCGGACGCTTGATCACGTAGTTGACCAGACCGCCCGGTGAAGCAGGACCGTAGAGGAAGCCGGTCAAACCGGTGATGACTTCCAGTTGCTCCATTTCTTCCAGGTAGTTGCTGCCGTCTGCGCCGTTGGTGAAGCGCAGGCCATCGTTGGCGATGTTCAGGCTGCCCGCGCTGCTGAAGCCGCGAATATTGACGGCGCTGGCGTATCCGGCGCTGGTGGGGGAATACATCTGGGTGAAGGGGTTGTGCTTGATGACGTCGTCCAGCGATGTCGCCTGAATGTTCTTGAGCAAGGCCTGCGGGGTCACGCTGATCGAGTAAGGCGCATCCTGCAGTTTCATGCCGCCCAACGCGCCGACGCTGCTGACGTTTTCGCTGCGATAGCCCGCCGCTTCCGAACCCTCGGCAGCCGTGGCCAGCGCATTGATGTTCACGTCCGAGAGGCTGAGCGTGCCCTCTTCCATCGCCATCAGGGTGTAGGTTCCGGCGCTGCTCTGCACCAATTGCAGCCCACTGCCGCGCAGTGCTTCGCGCAAGGCTCCCGCTGCGTCGAATTGCCCTTTGACCGGCGCGCTGGATTTCCCGGCAGCCAGCGCAGGGTCGAGGCTCAGCACCAGCCCGCTCTGGCTGGCGATCCGGTTCAGCGTGGTCGTCAGCGGTGCCGCAGGCAGGTCGTAAGGCGTGACCTCGGCAGCCTGTTGCGCGGCCATCAGCAAGGGGCTGGCCAGCGGCGCGCAAAGGGCAATGGCCACCGCCAACATGCTGGGGCGCAAAAGGGTGTCTAGCGAACGGGACATCGGGCAACTCCTGACGGGAATATTCTCAATGCCAGTTAGCCGAGCGAAAACCGGAAAGTGACAGAGCTGATTGAAAATAATTCCGTTTCAGGAAATCTGCTGTGTCTGCGCGTTGAAAGACCCGGTAACGGGTTACACCAGCTTCAGATGGGAGGTGTCGGGCGCCTTTTCATTATCAGTGCTCCTGGCTTGCCCGATGTTCGTGCCCACCGGCGCAACGCTCAGCCGGGACAGGTCCAGCAGGGGCGGCGCAGGCTGGGGTTGTGGAGGCAGGATGTCGCTGCCCGCTTCGGCCAGGGAATAGTCCGGTGCGTCGACATCTACGAACGCGGCCATATAGAGATCACGTGGCTTGACCTGCAGCCGACCGGCGCTGACCTGGGTCTTGCGCAGCCAGGCCGGTTCGTCAGGCGGGCGGGCCAGTTCGACCTCCTCAACGTCCATTTCATCGGGCGGTGAGTCGATAACGGCCATCGGCACGACTTCAACGTGCGCACCTGCCCGTTCGAGCGTTGCCCGATACTTTTCCGCGGTGGTCGCATCAAGTCCGTTTTTGAGCACCAACCGTCGTCCCGAGAACAGCAGGTTCAGGCGCGTCGCGTCTGCCTGGAACAGCTTTCCCAGGTTGGCCTTGACCCTCTCAGGCTGGGCTCCGACCACCAACTGGCCGTCGAAGACGATTTCATATTGACTCATGAGAGACACCCGGTTGCACGTGGACAAAGTATGACGCAGCGTCGGAGAACGGGACAAGCGGGTTACCCTTGGCCCGCGAGTTGCTAAACTCAAGCCTCATTCGGAGCAACCACATGTTTTTTCAGGCGCACATTACAAGAACACTGAGCCTTGCGCTGATCATGCTGGGGCTCTCGGGATGCTCCCTGTGGAGTTTCGACAGCTTCCAGGACCCGGAAGTGCATTTGCTGAAGGTGCAGGTCGTCAAGGCCAGGCTGACGCAGCAGGACTTCAAGCTGCATTTCGAGATCGACAACCCTAACGATTCGCGGATTCTGGTGCGCGCTTTTCAGTACAAGATCACCCTGAACGACATGGTGCTGGCCGACGACCGGTCCAACGACTGGTTTTTCGTCGACGCCCACAGTACCAGGATCTTTGTAGTGCCGATCAGCACCAATCTATGGCGGCACGCGAAGTACATCGCCCAATTGTTGAAGCGGCCCGATGAGGCCATCCACTATCGGCTTGAAGGCAAACTCAAGACGGGTCTGGTGTTCAGGAACAGCATCCGGATAGGCCGCTCGGGTGACGTGGCACCCGAGGAACTGATCCATAGACGCTGAGACGGTCCAGCCTAACCGCCCAGTCGGCCCTTGATCAGTTCCATCAGAAACTTCCAGATGTCTGCCGCCCACAAGGCGCGATTGATGGCCGCGATCAGTGCACCACCAAATGAGCCCAGCAGAAAACCGACCCCGGCGATGTTGCGAGGCTCATCAACACCCAGGTAATTGCTGGCGATACCGGTCAGAAACACGGCGCACGCCACACCTGTGATCAGGAACACCGTCCAGGCTCGCCAGTTCAGCAGGCTCGCCTGGTGCCACCAACCAGAAATGATTGCGCCAACCAGCCCGGCCAGCAACCAGTCTGCTCTGTCTACCAAGCCGTTCAAGAGCTCCATGAGCCTGACTCCGTATCAAAAATGATGGAATTCACATCACGTCACGTTTCAGTATTGAAACAATATTTAAGCATGCTTAATTAATTAGTCAAGCATACTTAACTTAATATCATCAACAGCAGCAGTATCTGGAAAATTGCCGTTCATTCTGAAGCGGGCGCAGAGTGCCGGGAGCGGCGTGACCGCGCTGAGTGCGGGATGGATCGTCTTATGAGAGGCGTCGACTGGCCACCGCATTGCACCGCGGATCAGCTGTCGATATAGCGCTTCCAGCCTATGCACACCGAGCCGTCTTCCAGACGATCGACCTGGATGCCTTCGGTGTCCTCGATTTCCTGAAGCACCGTGTCCCAGATATCGGACGGCTCGCCGTCAAGACGAGTGACGGTGACGAACTGGACCTTTTGCACATTGGGCGCTGCGACCATGCGCTGGATGCGTCTTCCGATCTGTTGATAGGAAGACGCAACGCTGGCCGTGGAATACAGATCGCTAGCCATGACCACCTCCTTGGCATAACTGTATTTATATACAGTATTCCAGCCGTAGGATGTCGGCAAGGTACAAGTAGGAAAAGTATCGAATCAGTGTTGACCGCAAAAAGCCCGCGACCTTGCCGATAGCCGGTTCAGAGCCTGCCGGTCATCCGAACCGCCACGCCAATGATGCGACAGTCGGCACCACATTCGATCATTCGGTACGCCGGGTTCAAGGGTTTGAGATAGCGGACGCCGCCATCCTCCACCAGCTTCTTGAACGTTGCCTCGTTGCTGGCCGGCAGCTTGGCGATCACCAGCTTGCCTGGCTGAACATCGGCTTCGGTGTCCACCAGAATCATCATGCCTTCAGGTACGCTGACGCCAGTGGGGGCCGTCATCGAATCGCCTTTGACTTCCAGCCAGAACGCGGGTCCCTTGGAGTCGTAATCAGAAATTTCGTAGCGATCTGAAAAGCCTTCAGGGTACGGCTCAACCGCCTCTTCCCAAGAGCCGGCCGAGACCCAACTGATCACCGGGTAGCGGAAGGACATCCTGGGTTGATCTATCAGTGCGACGTTGGCGTCATGAGGCGAATCGCGTTCCGGCCCCTCGCCAATCGCCAGCCATTCAGCGCGAAAGCCCGTGGCTCTGGCCAGCGCATAGAGATTTTCCGGGCGCAGGCTCTTGCTCTCACCGCTGACCCACTGGGTGACGGCAGAGTTGGCGACACCGCACGCAGCGGCGATCTCACCTTTCTTTCTGCCACTTAAAGCGATGGCCCGAGCAATGCGTTCGTGTCTGTTCATAGGCCCTGCCTTACAGCGCTTGAGGAAATAAAAGCGTGCGCCTGATGCCGCAACGATGTAAGCATGCTTAAAAAATGGCTGTATTTCCAGCAAAAACACTTCGATACAGCTTCGCGACCATTTGCGGGATAATGCGCGTCGATTTAATTGCGGAGTAACCCCGATGAACCAGCAAGCCCATGTTCATGGCCCTGATTGCAACCACGATCATGACCATGATCATCACGACCACCAGCACGGCCACGTTCATGGCCCCAACTGCGGCCACGCTCACCAGGAGCCGGTACGCAACACCTTGAAAGACGTGGGCCGCAACGACCCTTGCCCATGCGGCAGCGAGAAGAAATTCAAGAAATGCCACGGCGCCTGACACGCCGGGTTTTCTGCCAACGGCCTGCCTCGCAGGCCGTTTTTATTTGTGCGATGCGCTGCGAAAAGCGTAAAACAGAGGGCTACGGTCACCCACAAGGAGCGCTCAATGATCGACCTGTACTACTGGACCACGCCCAACGGTCACAAAATCAGCCTGTTTCTGGAAGAGTCGGGCCTGGCGTATAAAGTGTTTCCGGTCAACATCGGCAAGAACGAGCAGTTCGAGCCCGACTTCCTGAAAATCTCCCCCAACAACCGCATCCCGGCAATCGTCGATCACCACCCGGCGGATGACGGCGCGCCCCTTAGCCTGTTCGAATCGGGGGCCATCCTGCTGTATCTGGCCGAAAAGACGGGCCGCTTCATCCCCACGGACCTGCGCGGCCGTCAGGAAGTGTCGCAGTGGCTGTTCTGGCAGATGGGCGGGCTGGGGCCAATGGCCGGGCAGAATCATCACTTCAATCGTTTCGCCAAGGAGAAAATCCCCTACGCCATCGAGCGCTACGTCAACGAAACCGCCCGCCTCTATGGCGTGCTTAACAAACGCCTGGCGGATCGCGACTTCGTCGCAGGCAGCGACTACAGCATTGCGGACATGGCGATCTACCCCTGGATTGTGTCGCACACCTATCAGCAGCAGGATCTGAACGACTTCCCGCACCTCAAACGCTGGTTCGACAGCATCGCCAATCGTGACGCAACCAAACGGGCCTATGCGCTGGCCGAGCGGGTCAACCCTTCCAGACCTTGACGCCTTGCAAGCGTGCCACCGGCGAGGCTGGCACGCCGTTCTTGGTAAAATCCTGAAATAACTCGCCCAGCCGGCTTGCGTGCCGAGTGACTGCTCACTAACGTAGCGGCTTTTGTACATACCCCCTCCAGGAGCTTGCCCATGGCCTCGCCAGCCTTTCTTCATTTTCTGCCCCGATTTGGCGTTGCCGCCGCTGCGGTGAGTTTCCTGAGCCTGGCGGGTTGCCAACTGGGCAGTGGTGACAACGACACGGTACTGCCCGCTTCCGGGACCGTAGCGCTCAAAGGCCTGGCGCAAAATGTGTCGGTACGGCGCAACAGCATGGGCATGCCGCTGATTGAAAGCAGTACCTATCATGACGCTTTGTTTACGCTGGGCTACGTGCATGCTGGGGATCGCATCAGTCAAATGCTTGGCATGCGCCTGTTGGCGCAGGGCCGTCTGTCGGAAATGGCGGGGCCCGACGCGCTGGAAGTCGACCGTCTGATGCGCTCGGTCAACCTCAAGCAAAACGCCAGTGATCTGTACAATGCCTCGTCGCCCCGTCTCAAGCGTTTCTTCGACGTTTATGCACGCGGCGTGAACGCCTACCTGTTCCGCTACCGCGACAAACTGCCTGCCGACGTAGCCAACTCCGGCTACAAGCCTGAGTACTGGAAGCCCGAAGACTCGGCGCTGATTTTCAGCCTGCTCAACTTCAGCCAGTCGGTGAACCTGCAAGAAGAACTGTCCGGGCTGGTACTGGCGCAGAAAGTCGGTGCCGACAAACTTGCCTGGCTGCTGCCGACCTACCCTGATGAAGAACTTCCGTTCGCCGAGGCCGACAAGCTCAAAGGCCTGAACCTCAACAATCAGGTCAACGACCTGAGTGATCTGAACAAGGTCGCGCTGCAGCTTTCCGACCTGAACATGCTGGGCGTGGCAGCGTCGAGCAACTGGGCCATCGCCCCACAGCGCAGCCGCAGCGGCAAAAGTCTGCTGGCCACCGACATGCAGTTTCCCGGCGGCTTGAACTCGGCCTGGAGCTTCGTGCAGATCCGCGCACCGAAATATCAAGTGTCGGGTGTCTCCATCGCGGGTCTGCCATTGGTGCTCAGTGGTTTCAACGGCAAGCTGGCGTGGAGCATGAGCAACGTCAAAGGCGACAATCAGGACCTGTTCCTGGAGAAGATCAAACGCGAAGGCAATCGGGTGTCGTACATGGCCGACGGCAAATGGGTGCCCGCCACTGCTCACGACGAGACCTTTCTGGTCAAAGGCAACCGGGCCATTCGCGAAACGGTTTACACCACGCGTCACGGCGCGCTGCTCAACGCCAGCGCCACACCGCCTGGCAATGGCCTGAGCCTGGCGTTGCAAACGCCAAGCTTTAAGGACGACAAGACCCTGGACGCGTTCTTCGATCTGTCCCGTGCGCCTAACGTGGAAAAAGCCTTCGACACCAGCCGCGAGATTCGCGCGATCACCCTGAACATGGTGTTCGCTGACGCCTCGAACATCGGCTGGCAGGTCACGGGCCGCTTCCCGAATCGTCGTGAAGGCCAGGGCTTGTTGCCGTCGCCGGGCTGGGATGGCAAGTACGACTGGGACGGTTTCGCCGACTCGATGCTGCATCCCTATGATCAGGACCCGCGTCAGGGCTGGATCGCCACGGCCAACCAGCGCACGATTCCGAAGGGCTACGGCATGCAGCTCTCCAACTCGTGGGGCAACCCGGAGCGCGCCGAGCGTATTGCCGAACTGGCCAACGGCGCCAAGCAGGATTTGCGCAGCACCATCGCCATGCAGTACGACCAGACCACCACCTTTGCGGGCAAGCTCAAAACCATGTTCGAAGCACCGGGCATGAGCAAACCGCTCAAGCAGGTGATCGACTCAATGCCCGAGGCCGAACGCAATAAAGCCCGCGAGACCTACACCCGTTTGATGGCCTTCGACGGCAAACTGAGCGCCACCTCGGCCGATGCTGCGCTGTACGAACTCTTCCTGCAGGAAAGCGCGAAACAGATTTTCCTGGATGAACTGGGACCGGAAAGCAGCCCTGCCTGGCAGGCGCTGGTCGCCAATGCCGGCTCGTCTTACTCGCCTCAGGCCGACCACTTGCTGGGCCGCGACGACAGCCCTTACTGGGACGACGTCAAAACCCCGCAGAAAGAAGACAAGCCCGCCATTCTGGCGCGCAGCCTTGCCGCAGCCGTCACCAGTGGCGACAGCCTGTTGGGCAGTGATCACAAGGCCTGGCAGTGGGGCAAGCTGCATCGCGATAACTGGGCGCAGACCTACCCGCTGGTCAAGCAAATGGGCGGCGTCGAGTACAACCGCAGCGCTTCACCGGCAGGGGGCGATCACACGACGATCAACATGTCCGGCTACGAGTGGGGCAAAAGCTTCGATACACGCATGGCGCCAGGCCTGCGCATGATCGTCGACTTCAGCCTGGTGGAGCCGATGACGGGTGTGATCAGCACTGGCCAGTCCGGCAACCCGGCCAGCCCGTATTACGCCAACAGCATCGACCCTTGGCTGAAGGCGCAATACATGTCCATGCCGCTGCAGCAGCCGAACTATGAGAAGGGTTATGGCAAGCAGCGTCTGACGTTGACGCCCGGGAAGTAAAGCCGTCACTCCCTCGGCCTGACTCCTGGACCGAGGGAGATTCCACCACGCCTTGGACGTAGCGCTATCGCCCAGCATTTTCGTGAGAGCCAACGTGCTCGCGAATACAGTGGTTCAGTCGCTGAATTCTTGTTGAATCGACTGGCTCTTTCGCGGACAAGTCCGCTCCCACGATATTGAGTTGCGCCTGATAGCCTGAGCAGAGCACTCATCGTCTTGGTGGGAGCGGACTTGTCCTCGAATACAGTGGTTCAGTCGCTGATTTCTTATTGAATCGACTAGCTCTTTCGCGGACAAGTCCGCTCCCACGGTTTTGAGTTGCGCCTGATAGCTTGAGCAGAGCACTCATCGTCTTGGTGGGAGCCAGCGTGTTCGCGAATACAGCGGTTCAGTCGCTGAATTCTTGTTGGATCGACTGGCTCTTTCGCGGACAAGTCCGCTCCCACGGTTTTGAGTTGCGCCTGATAGCCTGGGCATAGCACTCATCGTCTTTGTGGGAGCGGACTTGTCCGCGAATACAGTGGTTCAGTCGCTGACTGCTGCGCGATGGCACCCGGCCTCAAAACTCCACGAACTTCCCGCCCTGCCCCCGCTCTTAGCTAACAAGCCCACCCAGACGGTTGTCCCATGGATCTTGTCGTTGCGCGCCCTGAAGGTTTGTATTGCCCACCCGGTGATTTCTATATCGACCCTTGGCGTCCGGTCGAGCGGGCGGTGATCACGCATGCGCATGGCGACCACGCCCGTACCGGCAATGAGCATTACCTGTCGGCAGCCAGTGGCGAGGGGATTCTGCGTTCGCGTCTGGGGCAGGACATCAATCTGCAAACCCTCGAATACGGTGAGTCCATCACGCATCACGGCGTGAAGCTCAGTCTGCATCCGGCCGGTCACGTGCTGGGCTCGGCGCAGGTTCGTCTGGAATACGAAGGTGAAGTCTGGGTGGCATCGGGGGACTACAAGGTCGAGCCGGACGGCACGTGCGCCGCATTCGAACCGGTGCGTTGCCACACCTTCATCACTGAATCGACCTTTGGCCTGCCGATCTACCGTTGGGCACCGCAGTCGCAGATTTTCGAGGGGATCAACGAATGGTGGCGCGCCAACGCGGCCCAGGGCAAAGCAAGCGTGCTGTTCGCCTACTCGTTCGGCAAGGCCCAGCGCATTTTGCACGGCATCGACGCCAGCATCGGCCCGATTCTGGTGCATGGCGCAGTCGAACCCTTGAATCGGGTGTACCGCGAAGGCGGCATTCGAATCCCTGAAACCCACTATGCAGGTGATTTCAAGAAAACCGATCCAGCATTGCGGCAGGCGCTGATTCTGGCACCCCCTTCGGCAGGCGGCAGCAGTTGGATGAAGCGCTTCGGCGAGTACAGCGATGCGTTCGCCAGTGGCTGGATGATGCTGCGCGGCACACGACGTCGACGTGGCGTCGACAAGGGGTTCGTGCTTTCCGACCATGCAGACTGGCCGGGACTTCTGTGGGCCATCGAACAGACGGGGGCGGAGCGTGTGATGGTCACCCACGGCTCGGTCGGCGTGCTGGTGCGCTACCTGCGCGAACTGGGCCTGGACGCGCAAGGTTTCACAACCGAATACGGCGACGAAGACGACGCCCCAGCGCAGGCGGAGCCTGACAAATCGAGCGAGGCAGCGTCATGAAAGCCTTCGCCGAACTGTACAGCCGGCTGGACGCCACCACCTCAAGCAACGCCAAGCTCGCGGCCATGCGTGAGTATTTCGAACAGACCGACCCACAGGACGCCGCTTGGGCGGTGTACTTCCTGTCGGGTGGGCGGCCTCGGCAACTGGTGCCAACCCGCGTTCTGCGCGAACAGGCAATGACCTTGGGTAACCTGCCAGAGTGGCTGTTTGAGGAAAGCTATCAGGCGGTAGGCGATCTGGCGGAAACCCTCTCCTTGCTGCTGCCACAAGCCGAGCACAGCAACGATGAAGGCCTTGCGGTCTGGATGGAAGAAAAGCTGCTGCCCTTGCGCGGTCTGCCGCCTGACGAACTGGCCGAGCGTCTGCCTGCGTTCTGGTCGCAGCTGGACCGCAGCAGTCTGATGGTGTGCATCAAGCTGATCACCGGCAGCTTCCGGGTGGGCGTATCCAAGCTGCTGGTCACTCGCGCCCTTGCCTCGCTGGCCGATATCGACAGCAAACGGGTCGCGCAACGGCTGGTGGGCTACACCGATCTGTCGCACCGGCCAAGCGCCGAACGCTACCTGAAACTGATCGCCGCCGAGTCGGAAGACGAACACGCGCAGCGCGGCGGCCAGCCCTACCCGTTCTTTCTCGCCCACTCGCTGCAACAGCCTGCCGACCAGTTCGAGGAACTGTTAGGTCCGGCCGGGCAATGGCAGGTGGAATGGAAGTGGGACGGCATTCGTGCACAGCTCGTCAAGCGCGATGGGCGACTATGGATCTGGTCGCGTGGCGAAGAACTGGTGACGGATCGCTTCCCCGAGCTGCACAGTCTGGTTCAGTGCCTGCCCGACGGCACCGTGATCGACGGCGAAATCGTGGTCTGGAAAGCACCCGAAACGGCACCCGACAGCGACGCGAAGTTTGCGCTCAACAGCGACACTCCACAGGCCACCCCGTCGGTGCAACCGTTTGCGTTACTGCAACAACGTATCGGCCGCAAGACGCTGGGCAAGAAGATCCTCACCGACGTCCCGGTCGTGGTTTTGGCCTACGACCTGCTCGAATGGGAAGGCCACGACTGGCGCAGCCGCCCACAACATGAACGCCGCACACAACTGGAAACGCTGATCGGCGAGGCGCGCAGTGAAGTGCTCATGCCCTCCCCGGTGCTGACTGGCAAGGACTGGCTCGACCTGGCCAGCCAGCGCGAAGCGTCCCGCAGCCTGGGTGTCGAAGGCATGATGCTCAAGGCGCGGGATTCGCTGTATGGCGTCGGGCGCACCAAGGACATGGGCGTTTGGTGGAAGTGGAAAGTCGATCCGTTCAGCGTGGACGCGGTGCTGATTTATGCACAACGCGGCCACGGACGCCGCGCCAGCCTGTACAGCGACTACACCTTCGCGGTGTGGGACGGCCCGCCTGAATCGAGCGAGCGCACCCTTGTGCCGTTTGCCAAGGCGTACTCGGGCCTGACCGATGAAGAGATGCGCAAGGTCGACGCCATCGTGCGCAAGACCACGGTCGAAAAATTCGGCCCGGTGAGCAGTGTGACCCCCACGCTGGTGTTCGAACTCGGTTTTGAGGGCATCGCGCTGTCCAAACGGCACAAGAGCGGGATTGCCGTGCGCTTTCCGCGAATGCTGCGCTGGCGGCAGGACAAGCCCGTATCTGAAGCCGACAGCTTGGCCACGCTGCAAGACCTGCTGATCTGACGCACCCGAAGAGTGCGCTCAAAATTAGGCGCACCAAATCTGATCATTCCTACACACTCTGCCGGTGCGCGCTCGCCAGGATCGTTACCAATCTGCTTGCAACGCCCTCTTGCACGCGATCAGCCTCGCGTAAAAGGGACATCCTCGCGGACCTCTGTGGCGCCGCGAAGGCAGAACGCCATGCATTTATATGAAATAGCGACAACCACTTACACTTCAAACGCACGTTCGTCTCTCTGGTTCAAAAATTGCTACCTTAGAGCGTCTGGCACCCGCCGGTAGCAACAAGCCTCGCGCATTCCCAACACCCCCATCAGGTTTTAAGGACTGAATAATGAAAAAAGCATGGCTGACCCTTTCCGCACTGGCTTTGTGCCTGGCCGCTGGTAACACGATGGCCAAGGAGTACAAGGAGCTGCGCTTCGGCGTTGATCCTTCCTACGCACCGTTCGAATCCAAAGCCGCCGACGGCAGCCTGGTGGGCTTCGATATCGATCTGGGCAACGCCATCTGCAAAGAGCTGAAAGTCACCTGCAAGTGGGTTGAAAGCGACTTTGACGGCATGATTCCGGGCTTGAAAGCCCGTAAGTTCGACGGCGTGATCTCCTCCATGACCGTGACCCCGGCTCGCGAGAAAGTCATCGATTTCTCCAACGAACTGTTTTCCGGCCCGACCTCACTGGTGTTCAAGAAAGGTGCAGGCCTCACCGCTGACCCGGCCAGCCTGAAAGGCAAGACCGTGGGCTACGAGCAAGGCACCATCCAGGAAGCCTATGCCAAGGCCGTACTGGACAAGGCTGGCGTGAAAACCCAGGCCTACGCCAACCAGGATCAGGTTTACGCTGACCTGACTTCCGGCCGTCTGGATGCATCCATTCAGGACATGCTGCAAGCTGAACTGGGTTTCCTGAAATCGCCAGCCGGTGCGGGTTACGAAGTCAGCGAACCGGTAGACAGCCCACTGCTGCCATCCAAGACCGCTATCGGCATCGCCAAAGGCAACAAAGAACTCAAAGCCCTTCTCGATAAAGGCATCAAAGCGCTGCACGATGACGGCACCTACGCCGAAATCCAGAAAAAGCACTTTGGCGACCTGAATCTGTACAGCGGTAAATAACACCTCGACGCCCATCGATTTCGGCGATGATTCGCCGCCCTTCGATGGGCGTTTCTGTTCGTGACCGCTCAAGGTTTTATCCATGCTCGACTCACTGATGCACACCCTCGGACTTTCGGCCTTCAGCCTGAAGGGCTTCGGCCCGCTGCTGCTGCAAGGCACCTGGATGACCGTCCAACTTTCGGTGCTGTCCCTGTTTCTGAGCATCGTGCTCGGATTGATCGGGGCCAGCGCCAAGCTGTCGAGCTCGGCGCTGCTGCGCGTGCCGGCACAGGTCTACACCACGTTGATCCGTGGCGTTCCGGATCTGGTGTTGATGCTGCTGATTTTCTACAGCCTGCAAACCTGGCTGACCAGCCTGACCGACGCCATGGAGTGGGAATACATCGAAATCAATCCGTTCAGCGCAGGCGTCATCACGCTGGGCTTCATTTACGGGGCGTACTTCACAGAGACGTTCCGCGGCGCGATTCTTTCAGTGCCGCGTGGTCAAGTAGAAGCCGCCACCGCTTACGGCCTCACACGCGGCCAGCGTTTTCGTTTTGTGGTGTTTCCACAAATGATGCGCTATGCGCTGCCCGGCATCGGCAATAACTGGCAAGTGCTGCTCAAGGCGACCGCGCTGGTGTCGATCATTGGCCTGGCCGATCTGGTCAAGGCTTCGCAGGACGCGGGCAAGAGCACCTATCAACTGTTTTACTTCCTGGTTCTGGCCGCACTGATCTATCTCGCGATCACCAGCGCATCGAACTTCGCCCTGCGTTGGGCTGAACGGCACTACGCCGCAGGCAGCCGGGAGGCGCAGCGATGATCGAGTTGCTTCAGGAATACTGGAAGCCCTTCCTTTATACAGACGGCGTGAATGTGACCGGCCTGGCGATGACAATGTGGCTGCTCAGCGCCTCTATCGCCATCGGTTTCTGCCTGTCGATTCCGCTGTCCATCGCCCGTGTATCGAGCAGGCGTTGGGTCCGCTGGCCTGTGCAGTTCTACACCTATCTGTTTCGTGGCACACCGCTCTACATCCAGTTGCTGATCTGCTACACCGGCATCTACAGCATTGCAGCAGTGCGTGAGCAACCCTTGCTGGATGCGTTCTTTCGCGATGCGATGAACTGCACCATCCTGGCGTTCACCCTGAACACCTGCGCGTATACCACCGAGATTTTCGCCGGTGCGATCCGCAGCATGGCCCATGGCGAAGTCGAAGCGGCCAAGGCTTACGGCCTGAGCGGCTGGAAGTTGTATGCCTATGTGATCATGCCGTCAGTGCTGCGCCGCTCGCTGCCGTATTACAGCAACGAAGTGATTCTGATGCTGCACTCAACCACCGTGGCGTTCACCGCCACCGTGCCGGACATTCTGAAAGTCGCGCGGGACGCCAACTCGGCGACCTTCATGACCTTCCAGTCCTTCGGGATCGCTGCCGTGATGTATCTGACCGTTACGTTCATTCTGGTCGGGTTGTTCCGTCTTGCCGAACGTCGCTGGCTGGCCTTCCTCGGCCCCGCTCATTAATCAGGACAGCGCCACCATGCTCCATCACACCCATGACGTGCTGTCGCCGCTGCCGGGCACCGTGCGTTGCGTTCACAGCTTTCACTACGGCCCTCAGAACGGCGCGGGCAAGGTCTACATTCAGGCTTCCCTGCATGCCGACGAACTGCCCGGCATGCTGGTGGCCTGGTACTTGAAGCAGCGGCTGGCCGAGCTGGAAAACGCCGGTCGCCTGCTGGGCGAAATCGTCGTGGTGCCGGTGGCCAACCCCATAGGTCTCGAACAGGTATTGATGGACACGCCGCTGGGCCGCTACGAGCTGGAAAGCGGACAGAACTTCAATCGCGGGTTCATCGACCTCGGGCAACACGTGGGCGACGAGATTGAAGCGCGGCTGACCCAGGACCCGATTCAGAACCGCACCCTGGTGCGCGACAGCCTGCGCGCCGCGCTCAACGCCCGGATACCGACCACCCAGTTGCAATCATTGCGCCTGACGCTACAGCGCCTGGCCTGCGATGCCGACATGGTACTGGACCTGCATTGCGACTTCGAGTCGGTCGAGCACCTGTACACCACGCCCGAAGCCTGGCCGAAGGTCGAGCCGCTGTCACGTTACCTCGGCGCACAGGCGAGCCTGCTGGCGACCAATTCAGGCGGTCAGTCGTTCGACGAATGCTTCACGCTGGTCTGGTGGCAATTGCAGCAGCGCTTCGGCGAGCGCTTCCCGATCCCGATGGGCAGCTTCTCGGTGACCCTTGAGCTGCGTGGGCAAGGCGACGTCAATCACTCACTGGCCAGCCGTGACAGCCAGGCGATCATCAATTACCTGGTCGATGCCGGCCTGATCGACGGCGAACGGCAGATCCCGCCCGAACTGCTGTACCCCGCGACGCCTCTGGCAGCGGTCGAGCCGGTCGCGACACCGGTCGGCGGCTTGCTGGTGTTCTGTGCGACGCCTGGCGAGCACGTCGAAGCCGGACAACTGATCGCCGAGATCATTGACCCGATCAGCGACGCGGTGACCAGCATTCATTCGCTCAATGCGGGTCTGCTGTATGCGCGCTCGTTGCGCCGCATGGCCACCGCAGGCATGGTCATCGCCCATATAGCGGGCACGCGGGCCTATCGCAGCGGCTACCTACTTTCTCCTTGAGGACCTCTCATGTACAAACTGACCATCGATGGCCTGCACAAGCGCTATGGCGACAACGAGGTGCTCAAGGGCGTGTCGCTCAAGGCCAGCAGCGGTGATGTCATCTGCCTGATCGGCGCCAGCGGCTCGGGCAAGAGCACGTTTTTGCGTTGCATCAACTTTCTGGAACAGCCCAACGACGGCGCCATGAGCCTGGACGGCCAGCAAGTGCGCATGGTCAGCGACAAGGATGGCATGCGTGTGGCCGACCCGGACGAGCTGCAACGTATCCGTACTCGACTGGCCATGGTGTTCCAGCACTTCAACCTGTGGGCACACATGACCGTGCTGGAAAACATCACCATGGCGCCACGCCGGGTGCTGGGTGTGCCTAAAGCCGAAGCCGAAGCCCGTGCACGCAAATACCTGGACAAGGTCGGCCTGCCCGAGCGCGTGGCCGACCAGTACCCGGCGTTTCTGTCCGGCGGCCAGCAACAGCGCGTGGCGATTGCCCGTGCGCTGGCGATGGAACCGGAGATCATGCTGTTCGATGAGCCGACCTCGGCACTCGACCCGGAGCTGGTCGGTGAAGTGCTGAAGGTGATTCAGGGCCTGGCCGATGAAGGCCGCACCATGATCCTGGTCACTCATGAAATGGGCTTTGCCCGTAAAGTGGCCAGCCAGGTGGTGTTCCTGCACCAGGGCCAGATCGAAGAATCCGGGCACCCGGATGAGGTGCTGAACAACCCCAAGAGCGAGCGGTTGCAGCAGTTCTTGAGCGGAAACCTGAAGTAATTGCTGCAGGTGACGCAGAGCGTGGGCAGGATCCGGCACCTGTGGAAGTTCAACTTGCTGGCGATGAACGATAGGATGCGGTCTG
Source organism: Pseudomonas triticifolii (assembly GCF_014358015.1). Classification (GTDB taxonomy): domain Bacteria; phylum Pseudomonadota; class Gammaproteobacteria; order Pseudomonadales; family Pseudomonadaceae; genus Aquipseudomonas; species Aquipseudomonas triticifolii. The sequence continues at coordinate 154,695 of NZ_JACONV010000003.1, forward strand.
TCTGACGCATCGCGTCGCCTGCATCGCCGGCAAGCCGCCTCCCACAAACCCATACTTGCGCCGAGACAGCGCAGCCCTGAATAGGCGGCGGTGTCTCCCACGTATCAGAGACATCAGGGTATCCCTCGATAACTGTTTAAAACTATTACCCTTTTCCTGCTGTCTCTGAGTTATCGCCCTTCAGAGCATTTCGACCGCATGAGCAGACCCAACGATTTCGCTCAGCGATGGTTTCGCGCCCGAGGCTGGAAGGCGTTCGCCTTTCAAAAGGAAGTCTGGGCGGCGGTGAAACAGGGTGAGTCCGGCCTGTTGCACGCCAGTACCGGCTCAGGCAAAACCTATGCGGTGTGGTTCGCGGCGCTCAACCGGTTCGCCCTGAGCCAATCCTCGACCGAAGACAAACCCCGCAAGAAAAAGCCGCCTGCCGCGCCGCTGAGCGTCCTCTGGATCACGCCCATGCGCGCACTCGCCGCCGACACTACGCGCGCGCTTGAAGCGCCGCTGGCCGAGCTGGACATCAACTGGTCAGTTGGCCTGCGCACCGGCGACACCAGCAGCAGCGAACGCGCCCGGCAAGGGCGTCGACTACCGTCTGCACTCATCACCACCCCCGAAAGCCTGACCCTGCTGCTGACGCGTGCTGACGCCCAGCCGACGCTCTCGACGTTGCGCATGGTCGTGGTCGATGAATGGCATGAGTTGATCGGCAACAAACGCGGCGTTCAGTTGCAACTGGCACTGGCCCGCTTGCGCCAATGGAATCCACAACTGATCGTGTGGGGCATTTCTGCAACCCTGGGCAACCAGCAGCACGCGCAGGAAGTGCTGCTGGGCGAAGGCGGCGTCACGGTTCAAGGCAAGGTGGTCAAAACGCTGCAGGTCGATACGCTCTTGCCGCCCTCCATCGAGCGCTTTCCCTGGGCGGGTCATATGGGCTTGCGCATGCTGCCGCAGGTCGTCGCAGAGGTTGAAAAAAGCGCCAGTTGCCTGCTGTTCACCAATACCCGCGCGCAATCGGAAATCTGGTATCAGGCGCTGCTGGAAGCCCGCCCGGACTGGGCCGGGCTGATCGCCCTGCACCACGGTTCCCTGGCCCGCGAGGTCCGCGATTGGGTCGAACGGGCCTTGAAGGAAGGTTCGCTCAAGGCCGTAGTCTGCACCTCCAGCCTGGACCTGGGCGTGGACTTCCTGCCCGTGGAGCGCGTGCTGCAGATTGGGTCCCCCAAAGGCGTGGCGCGCCTGATGCAGCGCGCGGGGCGCTCAGGGCACGCACCGGGGCGTCCTTCGCGGGTAACGCTGGTGCCGACCCACAGCCTTGAACTGGTGGAGGCCGCCGCCGCCCATGATGCGGTCGCCGCACGGTTGATCGAGCCAAGGGAATCGCCTCACCAGCCGCTGGACGTGCTGGTGCAGCATCTGGTCAGTGTGGCACTGGGCGGAGGCTTTCTGCCTGACGAGTTGCTGGCAGAAGTGCGTACCGCCTGGGCCTATCGCGACCTGAGCGATGAACAGTGGCAGTGGGCGCTGGCCTTCGTACGCAATGGCGGCCACTCGCTGACGGCCTACCCCGACTACCGACGGGCCGAGCCGGACGAGCACGGTATCTGGCGCGTGCCTGATGCGCGGCTGGCACGTCGACACAGGATGAGCGTCGGCACCATCGTCAGCGACGCTACGATCAATCTCAAATACTGGAAGAAAGGCGGCGGTGGCGGCTCTCTGGGCAGCGTCGAAGAGGGCTTCATTGCACGCCTCAAGCCCGGGGACGGCTTTCTGTTTGCGGGACGCTTGCTGGAATTGGTACGGGTCGAGAACATGACCGCCTATGTCAAACGCGCCACGGGCAAGAAAGCCGCCGTGCCGCGCTGGAATGGTGGGCGTATGCCACTGTCCAGCGAACTGGCGGACGCCGTGGTGGAGAAATTCGATGCCGCCGCGCATGGTCATTTCGACAGCCCCGAGATGCAGGCCGTCAAACCCCTGCTGGAAGTACAACGAGAATGGTCCGGGCTGCCACAACGCGACACGCTGCTGGCTGAAACGCTTAAGTCCCGTGAGGGCTGGCACCTGTTTCTCTATCCGTTCGCCGGTCGCCATGTGCATCTGGGGCTGGCGAGCCTGCTGGCCTGGCGCTTGAGCCAGCACCGGCCATTGACCTTCTCGATCGCCGTCAACGATTACGGCCTCGAACTGCTGAGCGCGAGCGAAATGGACTGGAGACAGGCATTGCAGGCTGACCTGTTTTCTGAGAAAGACCTGATGGCCGACATTCTGGCCAGCCTCAACGCGGGCGAACTGGCGCTAAGGCGCTTTCGCGAGATCGCCCGCATCTCGGGCCTGGTGTTCTCGGGCTATCCCGGTGCGGCCAAGAGCAACCGTCAGTTGCAGGCGTCCAGCGGACTGTTTTTCGAGGTATTCAAACAATACGACGCCGACAACATGTTGCTGACGCAGGCTGAGCAGGAGGTGTTGCGCCAGGAACTGGACCTGGCCCGACTGGCGCATACCCTACGCCAGATCAACACCCGCAGGCTCGACCTGCATCCAATCAAACGCGCCACCCCACTTGCCTTCCCCCTGTTGGTGGAGCGCTTTCGCGAGAGCCTCAGCTCGGAAAAACTGGCTGACCGTATCGCGCGCATGGTGCGCGATCTGGAAAAAGCCGCTGGCCCGGAATCTGATTAATGAAGCCCTGCATTGCTATCACGCTGGCAGATGAAGAGCTGTGGCTGTTGGCCGACAAGGCCATTTACTATCCTGCCGAACGCGCCCTGCTGATCGCCGACGCACATTTCGGCAAGGCAGCCGCCTACCGCAAACTGGGCCAGCCAGTACCGCACGGCACTACCCAGGCCAACCTGCGGCGTCTGGACCGGTTACTTGATGACTACCTCTGCGAGCACCTGATCTTTCTCGGGGACTTCATGCATGCCCCCGAGTCTCATGCCTTGGGCACGCTCCATTCGCTGCATGAATGGCGGGCGAGCCGGGCAGGACTGAGAATCACCCTGATACGCGGCAACCACGACAAGCGTGCAGGCGACCCGCCAACCAGCCTGGATATAGAGGTGGTGGCAGAACCCTTGTTGCTGGGCCCGTTCGCGTTACAACACGAACCCGACGCGCACGCGACGCATCATGTTCTGGCAGGACATGTCCACCCGGTTTACCGCCTGCATGGGCGGGGTCGGCAGAGCTTGAGACTGGCGTGTTTCTATCTCGGCCAGAAGGTCAGCCTGCTGCCTGCGTTCGGCGAGTTCACCGGGGGCTTCGCTATCCGCCCAGCGAAGAACACAATGATTTATGTCACCGGAGACGGGGCAATCTGGCCGGTAGCGTGAAGGCTTGATAAACGAAAACGCCCGCGGTCTCGATAGAGACAGCGGGCGTTCGGGAATCAGGCAACAGGTGCAGGTGGTGGCTCGTCCGGCACGGTAGGTACACCCGGCTCGCTCGGCTCGGGATAGGGCGTGTCTGGTCCCGGATCTCCCGGAATGCCGCCCCCCACCATGTTCAACTCTGTATGAGCCATCAGTGACCAGGCCAGCAGTCCGATCTCGTTGAGTGGAGGAGATGTTTCCTGTTCAGAGGTTTTGAACGTGGTCTTCATAGGTCACTCCTGAGCAATGGCTTTCGCCTACAACCGTAAACGAATGCATGTGAGGCAATAGAGTGCGAAAACGAACATTAATTCCATCGTGTGACAGAGAACACCGAAAAAATCAGGCGCGTGGCAGGGTAACGCCGCGCTGCCCTTGATACTTGCCCCCGCGATCCTTGTAGGAAACCTCGCACTCCTCGTCAGACTCAAGAAACAGCATCTGGGCCACGCCTTCATTGGCGTAGATTTTCGCCGGCAAGGTGGTGGTGTTAGAGAATTCCAGGGTCACGTGGCCTTCCCACTCCGGTTCCAGCGGCGTGACGTTGACGATAATGCCGCAGCGCGCATAAGTGCTTTTTCCCAGACAGATGGTCAGGACATTGCGCGGAATGCGGAAATATTCGACGGTCCGTGCCAGCGCGAACGAGTTCGGCGGGATGATGCACACGTCGCTCTTGACGTCGACAAAGCTTTTTTCATCGAAGTTTTTCGGATCGACAGTGGCCGAATTGATGTTGGTGAAGACCTTGAATTCATCGGCGCAACGCACATCGTAGCCGTAGCTGGACACCCCGTAGGAGATCAGTCGGTCTGCGCCTTCGCCACGCATCTGACGCTCGACGAAGGGCTCGATCATGCCGTGCTCTTGCGCCATGCGGCGAATCCACTTGTCCGATTTGATGCTCATGGGAATGTCCTGATCTACGAGGTGAAAAAGATGTGCTGCATCTTACCGGGCCTGCGCCACGTGTTCAAAGGCAACATATCTGCCATCCATGAGACCTGAGCCGCACTTTCGACGCGAATGGAAATAATCCTCGACAGACCATTGGCACGTCAGACAAAAAGGGTTAAGGTGGCGTCACTGTGTTGCTTGTGTCACTGAGAATCTCTACACGATGTTGAATTTCGATCCAACCATCTCCATGAATTTTCCAGCTCTTTGCACTCAGTCTCGGCCAGGGCTCTTCCTACGCCGCAGTTAACTTTGTCCAAGGAGATATACTATGTCCAATCGCCAAACTGGTACCGTTAAGTGGTTCAACGATGAAAAAGGCTTCGGCTTCATCACTCCACAATCCGGTGACGACCTGTTCGTACACTTCAAAGCTATCCAATCCGACGGCTTCAAAAGCCTGAAAGAAGGCCAACAGGTTTCTTTCATCGCTACCCGCGGTCAGAAAGGCATGCAAGCTGAAGAAGTTCAAGTTATCTAACTTGTACTGATTCGCTTAAAAACCCCGCCCTCAAAAGCGGGGTTTTTTATTGCCTGCGATTTAAGCCCAACCGTAATCCCGGCTTGAAGCGGGCCAAACAAGGCCGACCCGCTCTCAACAAACGACCTACCGATCAGTCATCGCTGACAGAGATCGTCGGCATGGCCGGACTGGCCGCCTCCTGCAAGACGATCCGCGCGCCGACATGGCGAGCCAACTCCTGATACACCATCGCAATCTGACTGTCCGGCTCGGCAATCGCTGTGGGCTTGCCGCCATCAGCCTGCTCGCGAATCAGCATCGACAGCGGCAATGAGGCCAACAACTCGACGTCGTATTGCGAAGCCAGCTTCTCGCCACCGCCCTCACCGAACAGATGCTCGGCATGCCCGCAGTTCGAGCAGATGTGTACCGCCATGTTTTCAACGACGCCCAGCACCGGGATATTGACCTTGCGGAACATCTCGACGCCCTTGCGCGCATCCAGCAACGCCAGATCCTGCGGTGTGGTGACGATGACAGCACCGGCCACCGGGACTTTCTGTGCCAACGTCAGCTGGATGTCCCCGGTGCCTGGCGGCATGTCGATGATCAGGTAATCCAGATCATTCCATGCGGTCTGCGTGACCAGTTGCAACAACGCCCCCGACACCATCGGTCCACGCCAGACCATTGGTGTATTGTCATCAGTCAGAAACGCCATCGACATCACTTCGATGCCATGCGCCTCAATCGGCACAAACCATTTCTGATCCCTGATCCTTGGCCTTGTACCTTCGGGGATGCCAAACATCACGCCCTGGCTGGGCCCGTAGATATCGGCATCGAGAATCCCTACCCGCGCACCTTCGCGAGACAGCGCCAGCGCCAGATTGGCCGCCGTGGTGGATTTGCCAACGCCGCCTTTGCCAGAAGCCACGGCCACGATATTTTTCACATTGGCCAGGCCGGGGATCTGGCCCTGAGCCTTGTGTGCATTGATGACGGTACTGATTTCGACTTTGGCAGCGGATACACCTTCAATATTCTCGATGGCCGTCTTGAGGACGTGCGCCCAGCCGTTCTTGAACAAGTCGGCGGCATAGCCCAGTTCGAGTCGCAAGGTGACCTGCGACCCCTCGATCTCGATGGCCCGTACACAGCCAGCGCTGAGCGGGTCCTGATTCAGATAGGGGTCGGTGTACTGGCGAAGAATCGTCTCCACCGCCGCGCGATTGACAGCGCTCATGGGCTCGCTCCGAAAAAAGACTGAGTAAAACAGGCGGCTATCCTACCTGTTCTGCCGGACGCCGACATGGTTTCACTCCACATCCAGGAGCATGCCCACAACCGCACGAGGTGAAAAAAATCGCTCAGACCTTTATAGTGGCCGACCTCCGTTTCAGTTCAAGTAGCCGAGCCCCATGTCCGAGCCACGCAAGATTCTCGTTACCAGCGCCCTGCCCTATGCCAATGGTTCCATCCACCTTGGTCACATGCTCGAGTACATTCAGACCGACATGTGGGTGCGTTTCCAGAAGCATCGCGGCAATCAATGCACCTATGTCTGTGCAGACGACGCCCATGGCTCGGCAATCATGCTGCGTGCCGAAAAGGAAGGGATTACCCCTGAACAACTGATCGCCAACGTCAAGGCCGAACACAGCGCCGACTTTGCTGATTTCCTGGTGGATTTCGACAATTTCCACTCGACGCACTCGGATGAAAACCGCGAGTTGTCGAGCATGATCTATACCCGTCTGCGCGATGCAGGCCACATCGCCACGCGCTCGATCACCCAGTATTTCGACCCGGAAAAGAAAATGTTCCTGGCCGACCGCTTCATCAAGGGCACGTGTCCGAAATGCGGTACCGAGGATCAGTACGGCGACAACTGCGAAAAATGTGGCGCGACCTACGCCCCCACGGATCTGAAAGACCCTAAGTCGGCGATTTCCGGTGCGACACCCGTTCTCAAAGACTCCAAACACTTTTTCTTCGACCTGCCGGCGTTCGACGCCATGCTAAAGCACTGGACGCGCAGCGGAACCCTGCAGGACGCCGTCGCCAACAAGATTGCCGAATGGCTGGACAGCGGCCTGCAACAGTGGGACATCTCCCGCGATGCGCCGTATTTCGGTTTCGAGATCCCGGACGAGCCAGGCAAGTATTTCTACGTATGGCTCGATGCGCCTATCGGTTATATGGCCAGCTTCAAGAACCTGTGCGCACGCCGCCCTGAGCTCGACTTCGACGCTTACTGGGGCAAGGACGCGACCACCGAGCTGTATCACTTCATCGGCAAGGACATCGTGAACTTCCACGCCCTCTTCTGGCCAGCCATGCTGGAAGGGGCTGGCCTGCGCAAGCCAACTGCGATCAATGTTCACGGCTACCTGACCGTCAACGGCCAGAAGATGTCCAAATCCCGTGGCACGTTCATCAAGGCGCGCACCTACCTTGAACACCTGTCGCCCGAATACCTGCGCTATTACTACGCCTCGAAACTGGGCCGTGGCGTGGATGACCTGGACCTCAACCTCGAAGACTTCATCCAGAAGGTCAATTCCGACCTGATCGGCAAGGTGGTGAACATCGCCAGCCGCTGTGCAGGCTTCATCCATAAAGGCAATGCCGGGGTCATGGTGTCTGCCAACCCTGCGCCGGAGCTGACTGACGCATTCCTGGCCGCTGCGCCAGGCATTGCCGAGGCCTATGAAGCCCGCGATTTCGCCCGCGCCATGCGCGAAACCATGGCCCTGGCCGACCGCGCCAACGCCTATATCGCTGAAAAGGCTCCTTGGGCGCTGGCCAAGCAGGAAGGCAAGCAGGATGAAGTCCAGGCTGTGTGCGCCCTTGGTATCAACCTGTTCCGCCAGTTAGTGATTTTCCTCAAGCCGGTATTGCCGAAACTGGCTGCCGACGCCGAGGCGTTCCTCAACGTCGCACCTTTGACTTGGGATGACCACAAGACACTGCTGGTCAACCACACGCTCAATCCGTTCTCGGCACTGATGACGCGGATTGATCCGGTCAAGGTTGAAGCCATGACCGCCGCATCCAGGGAAGATCTGGCAGCAAGCGCCACCGACACCGCGCCTCAAGGCAACGGCGAGCTGGTCAAGGATCCTCTTTCAGCAGAAATCGACTTCGACGCGTTCGCAGCAGTCGACCTGCGCGTTGCCCTGATCCTCAAGGCCGAGCATGTGGAGGGAGCAGACAAGCTGCTGCGCCTGACACTGGATATCGGCGACGAGCAGCGTAATGTGTTTTCGGGTATCAAGAGCGCTTACCCGAACCCGAGCGAGCTGGAAGGTCGCCTAACCATGATGATTGCCAACCTCAAGCCTCGCAAAATGCGCTTCGGCATCTCGGAAGGCATGGTGATGGCGGCAGGTCCTGGCGGTGAAGAAATCTACCTGTTGAGCCCGGACAGCGGCGCCAAGCCGGGCCAACGCATCAAGTAAGCGACAGAAAAGCCCGGTATCCGCCGATAGACGGCGGGTGCCGGGCTTTTGCATATCCGCAACAATGCCCCTCTCTGAACCCTACTGGCTAACGCCTGTTCGCTACCCGGCAAGCGCATGAACCTGATCCAGCACATTGACGCTCTCCTTCCGCAGACACAATGCGGCAAGTGCGGGCACCCCGGTTGCAAGCCTTATGCGCAAGGCATTGCCGATGGCGAGGCAATCAACAAATGTCCGCCCGGAGGTGACGAAACCATTGCCGGGCTGGCAAAACTGCTGGCCCTTCCGGTTCTGCCTCTGGATACGGAGCGCGGATCGGCACCGGCTCAGGTCGCCTTCATTCGAGAGGCTGAGTGCATCGGCTGCACCAAATGCATTCAAGCCTGCCCTGTCGACGCGATTGTCGGCGCCGCCAAGTTGATGCACACGGTGATCATCGACGAATGCACAGGCTGCGATTTGTGTGTTGCACCGTGCCCTGTGGACTGCATTGAAATGCATCCTCTGCCAGCCCTGGTATCGCCCGTGAACGCAGTTATCCCCTTGGTGGGTGACCTGGCACTGAGCGCACTGCAGCGGCAAGCCCGTCTCCACAAGCGCGACCACGCCCGCCGCCGCTTCGAATCGCGCAACAGACGCCTGCAGCGCGAACAGGACCAGCGTCAGGCCGAACGGATGGCCAGAGCGCAGAAAACGGCTCCAGGCCCGACTTCTCGGCAAGAGAACAGCAGCACTGAAGTGGCTGCCATTGATGAGCAGGCACTGAAAAAAGCCCGTATCACGGTCGCCATGAGTCGAGCGCAGTTGAACAAGTCGCTCAAGGCCTTCGGGCACCCGCCCATTGCCGAACAGGCCAGACGGCTGGTCGAGCTTCAACTCGAATACGAAGCCGCCGAGCAGGCTCTGGAACAGCTTCTTGGCGCTACACACGTTGTGGTGGCACCACCGACAGCCAAGAAGGATGACAGCGCAGTCAAGCGCGCCAGAATTCAGCAGGCCATGGCCCGTGCAGCCCTTGCGAAGGCGCAGACGGCGGCCGCTGCGCCAGAGCATCTGGACACGCTGAATCAGCAACTGCAGGATGCGCAGCAGAAACTCGACGCTGAAGAACGCGCGCTGTCGACATCGGCTGACTAACCGACCTGACCCACTGCCACCGGGCCATTTGGCAAACCGACGGTACAGTGGCAAATTACGATCCCAGCCACCATCTGGCAGTCTGACCCACCCAAGGAATCGCGTTTTTCATGAATGCTGCAAAACGTCTGGAAATTTTTCGCAGGCTTCACGAGGACAATCCCGATCCCAAGACCGAACTGGCGTACACCACCCCGTTCGAGCTGCTGATTTCGGTGATTCTTTCGGCGCAGGCCACCGACGTCAGCGTCAACAAGGCAACCGCTCGGCTGTATCCCGTCGCCAACACGCCCGAGACGATCTACGCGCTGGGCGTCGATGGCCTGTCCGAATACATCAAGACGATTGGCCTGTACAACAGCAAGGCCAAAAACGTCATTGAAACCTGCCGGTTGCTCATGGAGCAGCACAACAGTGAAGTGCCCGAAACCCGCGAAGCGCTGGAAGCACTGCCGGGCGTAGGACGCAAAACCGCCAACGTGGTACTCAACACGGCCTTTCGCCAGGTTGCCATGGCCGTTGATACGCACATTTTTCGGGTCAGCAACCGAACCGGCATCGCTCCTGGCAAAAACGTCGTGGAGGTCGAAAAGCAGCTGATGAAATTTGTACCCAGAAATTATCTGCTGGATGCACATCATTGGCTGATATTGCATGGCCGCTACGTATGCCAGGCACGCAAGCCCCGTTGCGGCAGTTGCCGAATCGAAGATTTGTGCGATTACAAACTAAAAACGTCCGACGATTGAGGCAGATAGATTATTGCCGGCCGATCGATTGAAAAAATCTTTTTTACCCGCTTCATGTTTGTCGATATAAGGTGCGCCAACAGAGCCGAAGCCTGGAGTCACCTTCATGAGTACTGGCAAAGAGCAATTAGACATCGATGACGATTTTGTCGCCGTCGAAGCGGACGATACCGAACAAGCCCCGAACGAACCGGCCAAGACCAATCTGAGCAAGCGGCGCACCATTGACAATCTGCTCGAGGAGCGACGCCTGCAAAAGCAACTGGCCGACTACGATTTCGACCTCTAGCCGTTTCGAGTACGGGATGGCCAGAGCATGCCAGCGTCATTGAAGCCTCTTTTGGCAAGGGGCTTCAATCGGGTTGACGTACTGCGCATTGAACGGCAAACAGCCACACGGCCCCTCATGGGCCTCACCTCACACCAGCCCGTTTCGTTGTGCCAGTTCGATGAGATCGACCAGTGAGTGCGCATTCAGCTTGAGTAACAAACGTGTCTTGTATGTGCTGACGGTCTTGTTGCTCAGAAACATGCCGTCTGCAATCTCCTTGTTGGTTTTACCCCTTGCGAGTTGTTGCAGAACCATCATCTCGCGCCCGGACAGCCGGTCGACCATATCTGATTCGCTTGCATTTCCCATACTGGAACGAACCGTATGCAGCGCCTGATTGGGGAAATAGCTGTAGCCCGACAACACGGCCTTTATCGCACTCAACAGCTCGGTGAGGTCCTGTTGCTTGCAGACATAGCCCGCCGCGCCCGCCTGCATGCAGCGCATCGAAAAATGGCCAGGAGCCTGGGACGTCAGGATCAGCACCTTGAACGGCAGGGTCATGGCCGACAGGCGCGCAATCACCTCCAGCCCGTCGAGCTTGGGAATACCGATATCCAGAATGACGATATCCGGCAGGTGTTCACGGGCAAGCTGCAGCGCATCCACTCCATTGTCAGTCTCCGCAATGACCTCGTAGCCATGACGCTCCATCAGCATGCGTACAGCGAGGCGAATGACGGGATGATCATCCACGATCAGCACTTTATTCATGGGCAGTCCAATTTTCGCTATTCGAGTTTTTAGAGTCAGCACAATAGCTTAGTCGTTTAGTGCTTTGCATGGCGCTTACCCCCGCGGACTAACAGCCAAAGACCATTCATACAACCACAGCAGAAAACTCCTACAAATCTCGCCGTGAGCGAACACTTTTTTTACAGTTTTCACGAAGCCTTCCTTTTGAGAATCCAATAATTTGTGACCACAGAGAACGCCGATATAGAGCATTGCCGTTAGAATCCATGAGTTTCTCCCGGGAGGTAAGGCAATATCCCTCACGGCGGGTCGAAGAATCTGATAGTAACCCGCAAGGTAGAGCCAGGTTCGTGACGCTCTACAACACAAGCTGCTTGCACACACTCACAGAACATAAAGCCGGGCTTGCGTTATGCCAATGCCGTCTAAAAACAGGTGAGTCCTGGTATCCACCGCCGCATTCAGTGTGCACTTCCAACGACCCAACGCCCACGCGCCTTGTCTGATAATCGCGTTTCTCGATTGAGCACTGGCGTCAACGCTCAGAAAACAGGCACGCTTTTTCAAGCGTCCATATCGGTCGGCTAACATGTAAATGGCCATCATTTATCATTGGATCCTGTTGAGAAATTACACGCATAAAGCAGCAGTTTTGTACAAATAAATGTTTAACGACTTTAGCTACAAAAATTACAGAAACTTCCTACATCCAATTGACCGTTCGAAAGACTCGACATCCTGTACTGACGACACTTTCCGGGCCCGAGATTCAATCAAATCAGCGACCGGCACAGGTATTTCTTACGGAAACCTTCATTGGCATCTTACGCCGACTGTCAAAAATAGCTCATCCGACAAGTAGCTAATACCATATCCAGCTATAAAGCCATAGCCAGTCGAGCAAAGAAGAAATGTACTACAAAACTTACAGACAACGTTATAGAGTACGTAAGACGACGTCAAAACCCGCAAATCAATTCATGTAACGCTCTACTTTTTTACTTGCAAATTTTATTACCAGTCGTTACTTTTTTAACAGCACATTCATTAATATTGATGCTTGCACTCACCTCACTACTATTAAAGTGTTGTGACACGCGTTGCCAGCCAGCAATATTATAAAAGCACCACTTATATAGACTCTTGTTATCGAGAGCAGAAAGGATTCTGGCGACATGAACATGGCTCATCACCTGCATCGGCCTGCGGGCAGTTACCTGTCAGCACTGGCACAACCGCAGATAGAGCCATGTGTATAACCATGTTCAAAAAGGAATGAACCATGAACATCAAGAAAGCTTGTAACCCCCCTGACGACCCCGCCAGACTTGATCTGATCAACGCCGTGGAGGCGTTCGTTGCACAGGGTGGGATCATCGCCGTCATTGATGACGATGAAAGAACAGAAACGTCAGGCCCTTTATTGAATCGTGAAACGACGCTTGATTCTAACGCCGAAAAACTCGCCAAACTCGAATTATTGAAAGACCTTGTGGCCAAGGGCGCTGGCGTTTCCACCCTTCAATATTCCCTGCGCATGAATAAGAAAGCCATCCGCCAGATGGCGGTTGAAAATGGCATAAAGCTTAACTTCAGTCGACCGATACGCTTAACCCAGAAGGAGAAACGATACGACACGACCGATATTGATGACGTCGTTGCTGGCCATGCGATGCACTATTCCAGCCTGGGCTATACAGCGCCCGAAATCGCCCAGGTACTGGGCTTGAGCCTTCGCGAGGTATGGAATATCGGCAAGGCCTATCGGTTCGAGTTCAACCAAAGACGTGGCCTGGTCAGCCACGACCCGGACCGTTAGCGCGGTACCGGCTGGAAGCCGATGGCTGCACCAGCGTCATTTAAACATGAGTGTTTACGCGAAGGCTGCAACGCAATAAAAAGTCCTGAAATATAACGTTAACGCACACCGCTCAAACATTGCCGTAAAACACACCCATGACACCGCGCTGATCATGCACTGCCTGCGCACTGCACGTCGCATTGAGGCAGGCGGCATGATCAGCGCCCTACTCGATAACGTTACATTCACAGAAGCACGTCAAGCTATGAAAAATCGTCTCCCTGTCATGAACCCGATCAGTATGATTGCGATATTCGCAAGTTTATCCGAGGCTTCAGCAACTGCCGTACTGCCACACCTGGACGAACACAATCAACAGATCTATATCTGGTTCCTGATCGCGTTCCCCTCCGCGTTGGTCCTGCTGTTCTTTCTGACGATAAACTTCAACCCCAAGGCGCTTTATATGCCGTCTCAACACGCTAACACTGCGCCTCTTCAGACGCCGCCAGACGGTTATACATGCAGTGAAATATATAAACACTCCCTGCGGTATGAAACAGCGTGCCGCACCGGAAAGCCTGACCCGTGACACACACTTTCTTTCAACCAACTTTCGGTGGACACACCATGTCGAAGTTAAGCGAGTATCGAGACCTTGAGAAAAAACTGAACGCTCTTATGGAGCGACTGGAATGCCTGAAAGGCAACAGCCAACTGTCGAAGGAGATGGAGTTTGAGAAGAGACTGTTTTCGCTGATGAATCGTTACAGCCTGAAAAAAGAAGACCTGTTGAGTTTTCTGAACTCACCTTTCGGACTCTTTGCAAATAACGTGAGCGAGCAGAAAACGGCTGACGGAGGACGCGAGGGAAAGGCACGTAAAGCAGGCAGGGGAAAAACGTTTAAAGCGTAACGGGTCAATCAACGAACCTGAATTTTGAATGCAGCCCGTTCAGGGCTGCATTTTCAAACGAACGAACCACTGGGTCAGAACAGCTTGCGACCCTTGTTCGCCGCGATGCGCATGCGCAAGGCATTGAGCTTGATGAAACCTGCTGCGTCAGCCTGATCGTAGGCACCCGCATCATCTTCGAACGTTGCAATGTTGGCATCGAACAACGAATCGTCAGACTTGCGGCCGGTCACGATCACGTTGCCCTTGTACAGTTTCAAGCGCACAACGCCATTCACGTGCGCCTGAGACGCATCGATCATCTGTTGCAGCATCAGACGCTCAGGGCTCCACCAGTAGCCGGTGTAGATCAGACTGGCGTACTTGGCCATCAGCTCATCCTTGAGGTGAGCGACTTCGCGATCCAAGGTGATCGATTCGATCGCACGGTGGGCGCGCAGCATGATGGTGCCACCCGGGGTCTCGTAGCAGCCGCGGGACTTCATGCCCACGTAACGGTTTTCTACGATGTCCAGACGACCGATGCCATTTTCGCCGCCGATGCGGTTCAGGGTGGCCAATACGGTCGCCGGAGTCATCTCAACACCGTCCAGCGCGACGATATCGCCGTTGCGATAGGTCAGCTCCAGGTAGGTCGCGACATTCGGCGCGTCTTCAGGAGACTTGGTCCAGCGCCACATGTCTTCTTCGTGTTCGGTCCAGGTGTCTTCCAGCACGCCGCCTTCATAGGAGATGTGCAGCAGGTTGGCGTCCATGGAGTAAGGCGATTTCTTCTTGCCATGGCGCTCGATTGGAATGCCATGCTTCTCGGCGTAGTCCATCAGCTTCTCACGCGACAGCAGATCCCATTCGCGCCACGGGGCGATGACTTTCACGCCTGGCTTGAGTGCGTAAGCGCCCAGTTCGAAACGCACCTGATCGTTGCCTTTGCCGGTTGCGCCATGGGAAATGGCGTCAGCGCCGGTTTCGTTGGCGATTTCGATCAGACGCTTGGCGATCAGAGGACGTGCGATGGAAGTACCCAGGAGGTACTCGCCTTCATAGACAGTGTTGGCACGGAACATCGGGAACACGAAGTCGCGAACGAACTCTTCGCGCAGGTCGTCGATGTAGATCTCCTTGACGCCCATGGCCTGAGCCTTGGCGCGCGCAGGCTCGACTTCTTCGCCCTGACCCAGGTCAGCGGTGAAAGTCACCACTTCGCAGTTGTACGTGTCCTGCAGCCACTTGAGGATTACCGAAGTATCCAGACCACCGGAATACGCGAGAACTACCTTGTTTACGTCCGCCATGCCATCACTCCACCGCGTTGTACGGAAAACCGAAGATTCTACCGTTCACAGCGGAAAATTTACAGGGGCGCGACAGCTTGTGACGACGAGGCGACAGGTTCTGTCAGCCTCGCGACAGATAAGAAGGGGTTATCAGGACATGTGCGCAGCGCTAGCCGAGGCCACTGGCACAGGGCGCTCTTCAGGCGCGACACGCTCTAGATGAACGTTGACTCGACGGTTGCGTGCGCGATTGGCGTTGTTGGTGTTGGGCGCCAACGGGTATCGCTCGCCATGGAAGCGCAAGGTGATCTGCTGCTCTGGAATGCCCTGGGCTTTCAGGTAATCCATGACTGCCAGGGCACGACGACGTGACAGGTCACGGTTGGTCAGGCGATTGCCGCTGTTGTCCGAGTGACCATCGAGTTCGATATGGTTGACCGTAGGGTCGGCCTTCAAATAAGCGACCATGTTGTCCAGACGTGCTTTGGCAGCAGCGTCCAGTTCGATGCCGCCGCCAGGGAAACCGACCTCGGCCTGTTTGACCTGATCGAAATTCATCGGCAGCAGTTTCGCGGTACAGGCCTGATATTCGGTAAATGCCTTGCTGAACTTGACAGGCAGGAGGCGCACCTCCATCTGCCCACCGTCGCGGGAATAATGACGGATCAGCGGGGTACGCCCTTCCATCAGGCCGTTGATCAGACGCCCGGCCTGAGCATAGGAGGTATTGAACGGTATTTCGCCGTTGCTGACGCGCACCGACCCCAGATTAATGTCGCCCCGCCCCGGCTGCCAGGGCGCCGCAGCCGCCAGCAAGGTCGCAGAACCGTTGCCCAGCATGTTGTAGGACGCCTTGAGCCGGAACGTGGCCTGCTCACCCGCACGGCGCACGAACTCACCCACACCGAAGTCGGTGATAGGCTGAGTCAGACGGCACTCGAACTGATCGCCCTCCACTTTCCATTCGATGCTCTCCAGACGCGTCTGGAAACTGATGGCCATCGCTGGAAGGCTGGCGAACACGCTGAGCAGGGCTAGATATCG
The DNA here is from genome assembly GCF_014358015.1 of Pseudomonas triticifolii. Lineage (GTDB taxonomy): Bacteria > Pseudomonadota > Gammaproteobacteria > Pseudomonadales > Pseudomonadaceae > Aquipseudomonas > Aquipseudomonas triticifolii. The sequence goes on from NZ_JACONV010000003.1 coordinate 170,909, forward strand.
CTGGCGCACGGGAGGCTCCACTTGAAATGATCGCGAAACAAAAAACGCTTTCTATGTCGAGCTATCGGTAACTTCCTACAAAACTTGATAGCGGGTGCCTGAGAGAGTCTTTTCCGGTAGCATTCCCTGCGAGTTTGACCCGCCTGGAATCCCCAATGTCTGACCGCCTGACCCTACTGCGTCCCGACGACTGGCACATCCATCTCCGTGACGGAGCTGTTTTGCCCCACACCGTCGCTGACGTAGCGCGCACCTTTGGCCGCGCAATCATCATGCCCAACCTTGTGCCGCCCGTTCGCAATGCACAGCAAGCCGATGCCTATCGTCAGCGCATTCTCGCTGCACGTCCGGCCGGCAGCCGCTTCGAGCCGTTGATGGTGCTGTACCTCACCGACCAGACGACGCCCGACGACGTTCGCACCGCCAAGGCCAGCGGCTTTGTCCACGCGGCCAAGTTGTATCCGGCTGGTGCCACGACAAACTCCGACTCGGGCGTGACCAGCATCGACAAGATTTTCCCTGCGCTTGAAGCCATGGCCGAAGTCGGCATGCTGCTGTTGGTGCACGGTGAAGTCACACGGGGCGAAATCGACGTATTCGATCGCGAGAAAGTGTTCATCGACGAACACCTGCGCCGCGTGGTCGAGCGGTTCCCGACGCTCAAAGTGGTGTTCGAACACATCACCTCCGGGGAGGCCGTGCAGTTCGTCAACGAAGCATCGGCCAATGTCGCGGCGACCATCACCGCACACCACCTGCTCTATAACCGCAACCACATGCTGGTCGGCGGTATTCGCCCGCACTTCTATTGCCTGCCGATTCTCAAGCGCAATACGCATCAGTCGTCCCTGCTTGATGCCGCAACCAGTGGCAATGGCAAGTTCTTTCTGGGCACCGATTCCGCTCCGCATGCGCAACACGCCAAGGAAGCAGCCTGCGGTTGCGCCGGCTGCTACACGGCTTACGCCGCTATCGAAATGTACGCAGAAGCTTTCGAGCAACGTAATGCCCTGGACAAGCTGGAGGGCTTTGCCAGTCTTCACGGTCCGGCGTTCTACGGCCTGCCTGCCAACCAGGACACCATCACGCTGGTGCGTGAAGAGTGGACCGCCCCTGCCAGCCTGCCGTTTGGCGAGTTGTCCGTAATACCGCTGCGCGCAGGTGAAAAACTGCGCTGGCGCCTGGAGGAAAACGCGTGAGTGAAGATCATTTCGACGACGAACTGGAAGGTCACGGTGGTGGCGTTGGATCGCGCCATCCAATGGCTGCCCGCTTTCGCGGTTACCTGCCGGTCGTCATCGATGTAGAAACCGGTGGCTTCAATTCAGCCACCGATGCACTGCTGGAAATTGCAGCTGTCACCATCGGCATGGACGAAAGAGGCTTCGTGTTCCCTGAGCACACGCATTTCTTCCGCGTCGAGCCGTTCGAAGGCGCGAACATCGAAGCCGCTGCGCTGGAGTTCACCGGCATCAAGCTCGATCACCCGCTACGCATGGCAGTGAGCGAAGAAACCGCGCTGACCGACATCTTCCGTGGCGTGCGCAAGGCCCTCAAGGCCAATGGCTGCAAGCGCGCGGTGCTGGTCGGTCACAATGCCAGCTTCGACCTTGGCTTTCTGAACGCTGCCGTCGCTCGACTGGACATGAAACGCAACCCGTTTCACCCGTTCTCAAGCTTCGACACCGCAACACTGGCGGGCCTGGCCTACGGTCAGACCGTACTGGCCAAGGCCTGTCAGGCCGCTGGTATCGATTTCGACGGCCGCGAAGCCCACTCGGCCCGCTACGACACGGAAAAGACGGCCGAATTGTTCTGCGGCATCGTCAATCGCTGGAAGGAAATGGGCGGCTGGGAAGACTTCGACGACTGAGTCGTGCCCTGCTGATGAACAGACCGGCCTTGTGCCGGTTTTTTCATGCTTGCCCGCCGATAAACCTGCTCAATTTTCCGCTCACGATGACCATTCATCGCCCTGGATGAATCTAACCCAAAACAGTTTTGACAAGCATTCTCATTACCATTAGTCTCCTCATCACCCAGCCATAAACCAGCGATGGTCCATAGCTTATGTATGTTTGTCTCTGCCAAGGTGTTACTGACGGTCAAATCCGGGAAGCGATTCTGGAAGGCTGTTGCAGTTATCGTGAAGTCCGCGAGACGCTGGGTGTTGCAAGCAAATGCGGTAAATGCGCCTGCCTGGCGAAGGAAGTGGTGCGCGATACCCTGACCGAGCTGCAAAGCAGCCACGCGGCGCTGGCCTATACGACAGAATTTACAGCGGCCTGAATGCCCTCATTTCGAAGAGCCGGACTTGATGTCCGGTTTTTTTATGCCTGTAATTCAAGCGCTTAGCCTCAAGATGCGGAACTCAAACATTCTTATTCCTATTTAATTTCACTTATTATTCAACAACTTAGGTTTGACAGACATTCAAGCGCGGCTCACACTCGCGGCTTATATACACAAGCCATTGGCAGGACCGAGAACATGAAAGGCGACATTACAGTCATCCAGCATCTCAACAAGATCCTCGGAAACGAGCTGGTCGCCATCAATCAGTATTTTCTGCATGCACGCATGTACGAAGACTGGGGCCTGAAAAAGCTGGGTGCGCACGAGTATCACGAGTCCATCGACGAGATGAAGCATGCTGACAAGATCATCAAGCGCATCCTGTTCCTTGAAGGCCTGCCTAATCTGCAGGACCTGGGCAAGATCCTGATCGGTGAGCACACCAAGGAAATGCTTGAGTGCGACCTGAAGATCGAGCAGAAAGGTCTGGCTGACTTGAAAGCAGCCATCGCCCACTTTGAGACCGTTGGCGACTTTGGCAGCCGTGAGCTGCTGGAAGATATCCTTGAGTCCGAAGAAGAGCACATCGACTGGCTGGAAACCCAGTTGGGTCTGATCGACAAAGTGGGTATCGAAAATTACCTGCAGTCGCAGATGGGCGACTGATACGTCGACCCGCTGATGTGAAAAAAGCCCGCCTCCATTGGAGAGCGGGCTTTTTCTTGTCTTTAAAACCGCTTGATGAATCGGCCTTTCACAACCGACCCATCAGCGTGCGGTTTTACTCGGCCTTGGCGGCCGATGCGTTCTTGACCAGCTCTTGCAGCGAGCCGTCGGCCATCATTTCGGTGATGATATCGCTGCCGCCGACCAGTTCACCGCCCACCCACAGCTGTGGGAAAGTCGGCCAGTTGGCGTACTTGGGCAGGTTGGCGCGGATTTCGGGGTTCTGCAGGATGTCGACGTACGCGAATTTTTCGCCACACGCCATCAATGCCTGGGAAGCCTTGGCCGAAAAGCCGCACTGTGGCGCGTTCGGAGCGCCTTTCATGTAAAGCAGAATGGTGTTGTTGGCAATCTGCTCTTTGATCGTTTCGATGATATCCATGAAGCACCTCGGCTGAATTTTCCGACTCAGTTGTCGGCACGGTGGCGCATTGTAACGGAATCCCGAGTCAGACGCTCTGCCTTGAAGCTCAACAACCGGCGACCTGCACCGGCACACCATTCAACACAGCGTTGCCGGAAAGCACATCGAGCAGCCGCTCATCGGTCAGGTCATTGGCACTGACGCCGGGCTGGTTGTACGCGATCTCCATTCGCACACCCTGACGAGCATGACCCCAGCCATGGGGCAAACTGACTACGCCAGGCATCATGTCCGAACTGCCCAGCACCTGAACCTCGATCACACCGACCCGCGAACTGACCTGCACCTGTTGCCCATCACTCAGGCCACGACTGCTCAAGTCGTCGGGATGCATCAACAGCTGATGCCGCGGCTTGCCTTTCACCAGCCGGTGATAATTGTGCATCCACGAGTTGTTGCTACGCACATGCCGGCGTCCGATCAATAGCAATTCACCGGCCGGCACAACGGGGGCATCCTTAAAGCGGGCAAGGTCGGCCATGATGACGTCGGGCGCGGCCTGAACGTGGCCGTTGGCGGTTTTCAAGCGCTCGCGCAGGTTGGGTTGCAGCGCACCAAGGTCGAGCCCATGGGGGTGCTCATCGAGCGTCGCCAGCGAGAGTTGATGTTCGGAAGCGTCGCCATAGCGCCCGCTGCGTAATCCGTAGTCGATCATCTGCGCAGGCGGCAGGGTCGGTTTAAGTTCTTTGCCGGTGCGGGCAGCGAAGGCCTTGGCCAGACCGACGAAGATTTCCCAATCGTGCAGCGCACCTTCGGGCTTATCAAAAATCGCGCGATTGAAGCGTGTGACATTGCGCACCGCAAGGGTATTGAACGTGGTGTCGTAATGATCATTTTCCAATGCGGATGTCGACGGCAAGATCAGGTCGGCATAGCGCGTGGTTTCGTTGATGTACAGGTCGATGCTGACCATGAATTCCAGGTCCTCAAGCGCCCTTTCCAGTTGACGCCCGTTGGGCGTCGACAACACCGGGTTGCCCGCGACCGTCACCAGCGCCCGTACGCGCCCCTCCCCCTCCACAAGCATCTCTTCGGCAAGCGCCGATACAGGCAGTTCACCGCCGTACTCGGGCAAACCTGACACCCTGCTCTGCCAGCGATTGAAATGCCCGCCAGATGTGGAGCCAACGATGTCCACGGCGGGCTGGGTACAGAGCACGCCACCCACACGATCCAGGTTGCCAGTGACCAGGTTGATGAGCTGCACCAGCCAATGGCACAACGTGCCGAACGCCTGAGTGGAAACGCCCATGCGCCCATAGCAGACGGCTGTGTCGGCTGCCGCGAAGTCCCGGGCCAGTTGACGGATCTGCTGCGCAGCGATGCCGCAGCGCGGGCTCATGGCCTCGGCACTGAGTTCGGCGATGGTTGCCCTTACCTGATCGAGTCCATCGACCGGCAAATGACTTTCGCGGGTTAATCCCTCTTCGAACAGGGTGTGAAGCAGTCCGAACAGCAACGCCGCATCACCGCCGGGACGCACGAACAGATGCTGATCGGCAATGGCTGCGGTCTCGCTGCGCCGAGGATCGACCACCACTACCTTGCCACCACGTCTCTGGATGGCTTTCAGGCGTTTTTCCACATCGGGAACGGTCATGATGCTGCCATTGGACGCCAGCGGGTTGCCGCCCAGGATCAGCATGAAGTCGGTGTGATCGATGTCCGGAATCGGCAAAAGCATGCCGTGGCCGTACATCAAAAAGCTGGTGAGGTGATGAGGCAACTGATCCACGGATGTCGCGGAAAAACGATTACGCGTCTTGAGCAGACCGAGAAAATAGTTGCTGTGGGTCATCAGCCCGTAGTTGTGAACACTGGGATTGCCTTGATAAACCGCCACCGCGTTTTGTCCGTCGCGTTGCTGAAGATCAGACAATCGCTCGGCCACCAAATCAAACGCATCCTGCCAGGCAATCGGTTGCCATTGATCGCCTGAACGCAGCATTGGCTGGCGCAGGCGATCCGGGTCGTTTTGTATGTCCTGAAGCGCAACGGCCTTCGGGCAGATATGGCCACGACTGAAGCTGTCGAGCGGATCGCCCTTGATCGAGGTGATGCGTCGCGTGGCGTCAGGGTCAGTGGCGGTTTCGATGGTCAGGCCACAAATGGCCTCACACAGATGACAGGCACGGTGGTGTTCGGTCCGGTTCATCGCTGCCTCATAGTGTTGTCATGGCAATCCATCGATTGCGGAACAGACACTATGGTGCTGGACGCGGGCCTGCGCCACTCGGGTTCGTCTTATGAATCAGGGTGCATCAGGCAGGCGGATGGACTCGATCGTTAGCCGCCGATAGGGGTAACAACTTTGCGCTGCAACTGGATTTCGGTCACGGTCTCGATTTGCTCCTGAGCCACGTGCACGCCAGTCAGATCGCCGATCAGGCGCCAGTGCTCGTCGAGCCCCGAGCTGATGGTGGCCATACGATCGATCATGCGACGACCTGCAGAACGCGTCACCTCGTCTTCACTGCGCAGCAGCTCGAAGGACATCGAGGTCATGGAAGCCGTCAGGTGGGTCAAGGTACGGGCGGTAAGCCCGAGCAGTTCCGTGAGTTGACGCTCTTTTGAGTCCATTCCCAATCTCCCCGATCAAATAGTGGTACGACAACGCTTTATAACCTACGCCCGAAATTAAGGAAATGGCTTGGGTTCAAACGGCGTGAAGCAGGTCGCATTTGCTTGAGGAACTGCTGCCGGATGGGTACTCATTACCCAGCCCGGTTTGGGCAGTTTACGAGCGCTGCCTTTTAAAAATGACGGGACGGCTATTAGCCTCTGGCTTTCGCCCTGACCGGGTTTTGGCAGACATATGCCAGGCATTCGATATAAGCCGGCGCCTACCGGCTACTGGTTCGCGGCTGCATCGAGATGATGCGCACGCTCCCAGGTGAAAACGTGCACAACTCGCATGACCGGCCTGCCCTTTATTGCGGATGCGCGGGGCCGAGGCGCTCCATCGAACTCCAATTACATTCGGAACTGCCCGACCAGTCGATTTAGCTCTACAGCCAGCTTGGTCAATTCAGCGGTTGCTATGGCTGTTTGACTCGATCCGTCAGAAGCTTGATTAGACAGGTCCCGAATGCTCACCAAGCTGCGATCGACTTCCCTGGCAACCTGCGCCTGCTCTTCAGATGCGGTGGCGATCAGCACATTTCGTTCTGTGATGTTGTCGATGGACTCGGTAATTTCAACTAACGCAGACCCAGCACCCTGAGCAGTATCGAGCGTTTTCTGAGCTTGAGCGTTCGTGTGACTCATTGCGGAGACAGCAGCGCCAGTGCCCTTCTGTATCGAGCTGATCATCTGCTCAATCTCGCTGGTTGACTGCTGGGTACGATGGGCCAACGCTCTCACCTCATCCGCCACTACCGCGAATCCACGGCCAGCCTCACCTGCTCGAGCAGCTTCAATTGCAGCATTGAGCGCCAGGAGATTGGTCTGTTCCGCGATTGCGCGAATCACGTCCAGAACCTTACTGATATCAGTGGCCATGACGGCAAGCCCTTGCACTTCCTGAGTAGCGTCTTCGACGCTACCCACCATCAGACTGATAGCCTCGACGGTTTGATCCACACGCGCACGTCCAGACACCGCTGCGGAATTCGAACGATTAGCAGCCTCGGATGCTGCCGAAGCATTCTTGGCGACTTCCTCTACGGCGGCGCTCATTTCGTTAACAGCGGTGGCGGCCATCTCGACTTCGTTGTTCTGCCGCTGCATGCCTCTATTTGCGTCCTCGGTGACAGCGTGCATTTCTTCCGCCGTTGAAGCCAACTGACTGGAAGAGTCAGAGATCGAGGAGAGCGTTGTACGTAACCCGCCCTGCATGGCTTTCAAGGACATCATAAGCCGGGCGACTTCATCGTGACCTTGAGGCTCAATGACTTCGGTCAAATCGTTTTTGGCAATGCGCTCAGCGATGATCAAAGACTGTCTGACAGGGTACGTGATGCTACGGGTATACATCAGCGCAAGAATGATGGCTGCCAGTGTGCTCGCGGCGATGAAACCTCCAACAATCAGCTTCGTTTCCTCAAACAGGTGAGTCGCGCCTTCACCGGCATTTTTCGCCTTGGAGTTGTTCAACTCAATAAGATTTTTTATAACATTTTCTACAGCATCCGCAGACTGTTTCATCGCGCCACTGGATAACTTAACAGCCTCGTCAATATTGGATCCCGCAATCAGGCTCGCATACTGACCCTGGACAATCTGATATTCAGAAAAGACTTTGGACAGCTCGGCAAAAGCTTGCTTACCCTTTGGCGTCACGATCAGTGGCTGCAGTTTCGAAATTGAATCCTGTACCGCCCGCTCGGATTGTTTTACGTCCTCCAGCGCCTCAGCTTTGCGGTCAGCAGGTTCAATGGGGTTGCGCAGTCTGGCGTTGCTGCCCCTGATACTCACGAATTCACGGTCCATGACTCCCAAGAGCGAGATGCTGGGTACTACGTTGGTTTCAACAAATTTTTCGGCCTCATTCAAGCTTGAGGCTTGCCTTAGCGCAATAAGTCCTAACGCGAGAATCATCAAACAGAACAACCCAAAGCAGACAGCGGACCGAGGAGCAAGATTAAGTTTGCGCAGTATCATGTCGAGAACTCCAGGTAATGTCCTCCCTGTGTCGCCCAAGCAGACTGCCATCATTAATACCGTTCGTCGGCCGCCGGAGATAAAGCCCGTAAAGATAGGGTTTAGGCGGCAAATGCTGTTGTAACCGTATATTTCATATATTCAAGAAAGCCCAAATTCCACGGTGTACTTCAAGTGCCGCATGGCGATACCTATTAAAGTCTCCACTATCGTTAACAATAGAAACTATTATAAGACCCTCCCGAATCGGTTACGAATGACTGCATTCGCGACCAGCGTATCGACACCATCACGTCCACAGACATCCGAAAAGCGATGACGAGAGCAAGGCTTGCGAAACGCCAGGTCGATGCGTTTGAAAGATCGGAAGCAGAAGCAATTATCAATAACCTCTAGAAAATCCGACTGACCTGACGCACAACTGTGAGGCCTGCTTCGAATTCGCATTTTTACAGGTATGAGGCCACGCGAGATGAGGGCGTTGCACGCCATCAAGGTCGCAAGGTCAATGCCAATTGAAGGGGCCAGACTTTTTTGCTCCGGCACACGTAGCACCAAGACTGCCGTCACACCGACACAGTTGTGTGCCTCGTGGCCAGCATTCATTGCAAACCAGCTCGGGCACAGTGTACAAATGCTGCTCTCGACCTACGCCAAGCGGATCCACTCAAGGCCCGATTGGCCGGGGTTGAGCACGCTGTACGATCACAGGTTGGTCCAAGCTTGTTGCGAAACGTTGCAAATCCCTTATAAATCAAAGCAGCCATTGGTAAGACGCGACATTTTTTTATACTATCGCGCCTTCCTTATTCGTCGCCTTGTGCGACTTTCTCCGCTGATCTCGCCCGTTTTCCCGATAAAACCCGGCTTTGACATGTTGCGGTCTGTTGCAAAAAAGGTAGTTAATCATGAACGCCAGGCACTTTCTCTCGATGATGGATTACACCCCAGACGAACTCCTGGGCTTGATCCGTCGTGGCGTAGAGCTTAAAGACCTGCGAAATCGCGGCGTGCTTTTTGAACCGTTGAAGAATCGGGTGCTGGGGATGATTTTCGAAAAATCCTCGACACGTACCCGTCTTTCCTTTGAAGCCGGAATGATCCAGTTGGGTGGTCAGGCCATCTTTCTGTCCCATCGCGACACGCAATTGGGGCGCGGCGAGCCGATTGCCGACAGCGCAAAGGTCATGTCACGCATGCTTGATGCCGTGATGATCCGCACCTACGCCCACAGCAACCTGGTCGAGTTCGCCGCCAACTCTCGGGTGCCGGTGATCAACGGCCTGTCCGATGATCTGCACCCATGCCAGTTGCTGGCCGACATGCAGACCTTTCTCGAACATCGCGGCTCAATCAAGGGCAAGACTGTGGCGTGGATCGGTGACGGCAACAACATGTGCAACAGCTATATAGAAGCGGCGATCAAGTTCGACTTCAACTTGCGTGTGGCCTGCCCGCTGGGCTACGAGCCCAACCCTGAATTCATGGCCCAGGCCGGAAACCGCGTGACCATCGTTCGCGACCCGAAAGCGGCGGTCGAAGGCGCCCATCTGGTTAGCACCGATGTCTGGACCTCGATGGGGCAGGAAGAAGAAACGGCCAAACGCATGGCGTTGTTCGCGCCGTTTCAGGTCACTCGCGCGCTGCTCGACCTTGCCGACAAGGACGTGCTGTTCATGCACTGCCTGCCCGCCCACCGTGGTGAAGAGATCAGTGTCGATCTGCTCGACGACCCGCGCTCGGTGGCCTGGGATCAGGCAGAAAACCGTCTGCATGCCCAGAAGGCGCTCCTGGAGTTTCTCGTCGCGCCAGCCTGCCAGCCCGCATGAGTCAGTCGTTGCTGCTGAACCTGCGTAATCTGGCCTGCGGCTATCAGGACCAGCGTGTGGTGCAGGATCTCAACCTGCACCTCAACGCCGGCGATATAGGCTGCCTGCTGGGGTCGTCAGGCTGCGGCAAGACCACGACGCTGCGCGCCATCGCCGGTTTCGAGCCTGTCCATGCGGGCGAAATCACCCTGGCAGGAGAAGTGATTTCTCGTCCGGGCTGGACGCTGGCACCAGAGAAACGTCGGATCGGCATGGTGTTTCAGGATTACGCGCTGTTTCCCCACCTGAGCGTTGTTGAAAACGTCGCGTTCGGGATTCGCAAGCACCCGCGCCTTGAACAGGTGACGGGCGAGCTGCTGGAACTGGTCAACCTGGCCGGTCTGGGCAAGCGCTATCCGCACGAACTCTCCGGGGGACAACAGCAACGCGTAGCGCTCGCTCGTGCCCTGGCACCAGAACCTCAACTGCTGTTGCTGGATGAGCCGTTTTCCAATCTGGACGGCGAACTGCGCAGGCGCCTGAGCCATGAAGTGCGCGATATCCTCAAGGCCCGTGGTACCAGTGCAATTCTGGTAACCCATGATCAGGAAGAGGCATTCGCGGTCAGTGACCATGTCGGGGTTTTCAAGGAAGGCAGGCTGGAACAGTGGGACACGCCCTACAACCTGTACCACGAACCGCAAACGCCGTATGTCGCCAGCTTCATTGGTCAGGGCTATTTCATCCGCGGGCAGATGATCGACCATGAGTCTGTCCACACCGAACTGGGTGTACTGCGCGGTAACCGCGCGTATCCGGGCGTGAGCGGCAGCGCAGTGGATGTGTTGCTGCGACCGGACGACATTATCCATGCGCCGCACAGCGCACTGAAAGCGAGAGTCATCGGCCGCACTTTCCAGGGCGCTTCAACGCTGTATCGCCTGCAGTTACCGACCGGCAGTCAGCTTGAAGCGATTTTCCCCAGCCACGCCGATCACATGACGGGCGAAGAAGTGGGCATTCAGGTCGCCGCTGACCATCTGGTTCTGTTCGCCGCGCCAGGCAGTGTGGCCACGCATTCGGTCAGCGTCTGAGCCGTCATTCATTCGCGACCAATCGCTGCGAAGGCGGCGTTGGTGTGGGTCGCCAGCGACTGCGCTGACAATTCAACTTCCAGCCCGCGTCTCCCCGCACTGACAAATATCGTCTCGAACGGCCTGGCTGTTTCGTCTATGAAGGTACGCAAGCGCTTTTTCTGCCCTAGCGGACTGATACCACCCAACAGATAGCCGGTCGAGCGTTGTGCGGCTGCGGGGTCGGCCATTTCGGTTTTCTTGGCCCCGGCCGCGTGTGCCAGCGCCTTGAGGTCCAGCGTTCCGACGACCGGCACCACAGCCACCAGCAATTCGCCCTTTTCAGTGCTCGCCAACAGCGTCTTGAACACGCGCGCAGGCTCCAGCCCCAGCTTTTCTGCTGCCTCCAGACCATACGAGGCCGCCTTGGGGTCGTGCTCATAACTGTGAATGCGATGTTCGGCGCGAACTTTTTTCAATAAATCCAAGGCGGGGGTCATTTATTACTCCGGACAGTTCAAGGCGGTCATTACTTTAAAGCAAATAATCGGCGCACACCTTGATTGGCAATGCCTGCAACACTGATGGCCATTTAAAACCATAAAGGCGTTTCCTACAAAACATGCAGAAACGAACTAAGCCCCGAGCATGATATTTTTCAGTGACCGTTCAGTTCCGACCTTTGACAGGGTTCTTTCTTGTCTATATTTTTTCGTTTACGAATATTATCGAACGCTGATTTTCGGTATAACTCGCTTCAGTGATCAGAAGCCCAGTGCGTTCTGATGCGCCGAGATAATGGGCATCCGTGCCTGCATACGGTGCCGCAACAAAAACAAGAATGAGGTATTCATGACCATCACCACCCGCCAACCGACTCTGACCGGACAATGTACTGCAGAATTTCTGGGCACCGCGCTGATGATTTTTTTCGGCACTGGATGCGTTGCAGCGCTCAAGGTCGGGGGTGCTACTCTCGGGCTCTGGGAAATCTGCATCATCTGGGGCATGGCCGTCAGCATGGGTATCTACCTGAGCGCGGGCATTTCCGGGGCGCATCTCAACCCGGCCGTCAGCATCGCGCTGAGCCTGTTTGCCGGATTCGAAAAACGAAAGCTGCCCTTTTATATTGCCTCTCAGGTTGCTGGCGCGTTCTGTGGTGCGGGTCTGGTGTATCTGTTGTACATCAGCCTTTTTTTCGACTTCGAACATGCCCACCACATCATTCGTGGCAGTGAACAGAGCCTTGAACTGGCGGCGGTGTTCTCCACCTATCCCAACCCTGCCATTTCCGTAGGCCAGGCCTTTCTGGTCGAGATGGTCATCACCACCATTCTGATGGGCGTCATCATGGCGCTGGGCGATGACAATAATGGCCTGCCTCGCGGCCCGCTCGCTCCACTGCTGATCGGTCTTCTGGTCGCCGTGATCGGCAGCGCCATGGGCCCGCTGACCGGATTTGCCATGAACCCGGCGCGGGACTTCGGCCCCAAGCTGATGACGTTCATCGCAGGCTGGGACGAGATAGCGTTCACCGGCGGTCGTGACATACCCTACTTTCTGGTTCCGATTTTTGCACCCATTCTGGGTGCCTGCCTGGGCGCAGCGGGCTATCGCGCATTGATTGCGCGTCACCTGCCTGACGCCGCTCCTGTTGAAAACGCAAAGAACACCCCTAAGGATAACCACGCGGTTCGCGGCAAGGCTCAAGCGTCATCTTGAATTCCACCCAATAATGCAAGGCAATCGACATGACTGACACACAGAACAAGAACTACATCATTGCCCTTGACCAGGGCACCACCAGCTCGCGGGCCATCATCTTCGACCGCGACGCTAATGTGGTGAGCACTGCCCAAAGCGAATTCGTCCAGCATTACCCGCAAGCGGGCTGGGTCGAGCACGACCCAATGGAAATCTTCGCCACCCAGACCGCGTGCATGACCAAGGCGCTGGCCCAGGCCGACCTGCACCACAACCAGATTGCTGCCATCGGCATCACCAACCAGCGCGAAACGACCGTGATCTGGGAACGTGATACCGGCCGCCCGATCTATAACGCGATCGTCTGGCAATGCCGTCGTAGCACCGAGATCTGCCAGCAGCTCAAGCGCGACGGTCTGGAGGAATACATCAAGGACACCACCGGACTGGTCATCGACCCGTACTTCTCAGGCTCCAAGGTCAAATGGATCCTGGACAACGTCGAAGGCAGCCGTGAGCGCGCCCGCAAGGGTGAGTTGATGTTCGGCACCATCGATACCTGGTTGATCTGGAAATTCACCGGCGGCAAGGTCCACGTCACCGACTACACTAACGCCTCGCGCACTATGCTGTTCAACATCCATACGCTGGAATGGGATCAGCGCATGCTCGACGCGCTCGACATCCCGCGCGAGATTCTGCCCGAGGTCAAGGCATCGTCCGAGGTCTACGGTCACAGCAAGAGCGGCATCCCGATTGCTGGTATTGCGGGCGACCAGCAAGCGGCGCTGTTCGGTCAGATGTGCGTAGAGCCAGGCCAGGCAAAAAACACCTACGGCACCGGCTGCTTCCTGCTCATGAACACCGGCAAGAAAGCGGTGAAATCGGCGCACGGCATGCTCACTACGATCGGCTGCGGCCCGCGGGGCGAAGTGGCGTATGCGCTGGAAGGGGCCGTCTTCAATGGCGGCTCGACCGTGCAGTGGCTGCGCGACGAACTGAAAATCATCAACGATGCGCTGGACACCGAATACTTCGCCAACAAGGTCAAGGACAGCAACGGCGTATACCTCGTCCCGGCCTTTACGGGTCTGGGCGCGCCCTACTGGGACCCGTATGCGCGAGGCGCACTGTTCGGCCTGACACGTGGCGTGAAGGTCGACCACATCATCCGTGCAGCGCTGGAATCCATCGCCTACCAGACCCGTGACGTGCTGGACGCCATGCAGCAGGACTCCGGTGAACGCCTCAAGTCGCTGCGTGTAGACGGCGGTGCCGTGGCCAACAACTTCCTGATGCAGTTCCAGGCCGACATTCTGGGTACGCACGTGGAGCGCCCGCAAATGCGCGAAACGACCGCGCTGGGTGCCGCATTCCTGGCCGGTCTGGCCATCGGGTTCTGGAGCAGTCTGGATGAGTTGCGCAATAAGGCCGTGATTGAGCGGGTATTCGAACCGCTGTGCGAAGAAGCCCATAAAGAGAAGCTGTACGCGGGCTGGCAGAAAGCCGTGGCCCGTACACGTGACTGGGAACCCCACGAAAACGAGGAGTAAACACCCCGCTCTGGCGAGGAGCAGGATTCCGGCTGACAGAGCCCATGTCCCTGCGGCATGATGGGCGCCATTTGCAGTGGGCGCCCAAGGAAAAACAATGAACCTGCCTCCCCGCCAACAACAGATCCTCGAACTGGTCCGTGATCGCGGCTACGTCAGCATCGATGAGATGGCGACGCTGTTCGTCGTGACCCCGCAAACCATCCGTCGAGACATCAACCAGCTCGCGGAAATGACCCTGCTGCGGCGCTACCACGGCGGCGCAGCCTACGACTCCAGCATCGAAAACACCGCCTACGCCATGCGTGCGGATCAGATGCGCGATGAAAAGCAGCGAATCGCCGAAGCCATCGCCGCACAAATTCCCGACAACGCCTCGCTGTTCATCAATATCGGCACCACCACTGAATCCATCGCGCGCGCCCTCCTCAACCACAACAACTTGAAAATCATCACCAACAATCTGCATGTGGCCTCGATACTGAGCGCCAAGGATGATTTCGAGGTACTGCTGGCAGGCGGCAACGTGCGCCGTGATGGCGGTGTGGTGGGTCAGGCCAGTGTCGACTTCATTTCGCAGTTCAAGGTCGATTTCGCACTGGTCGGCATCAGTGGCATCGATGAGGATGGCAGCCTGCTGGATTTCGATTATCAGGAAGTCCGCGTGTCTCAGGCGATCATCGCCAACGCGCGAAAAGTGCTGTTGGCGGCCGACTCCAGCAAGTTCGGCCGCAATGCGATGGTCAGGCTGGGGCCAATCACCCTGATCGATTGCCTGGTGACCGACCAGACGCCAGTGCCTGCGCTGCAGCAGTTGTTGACCCAGCACAAGATCCGGCTTGAAGTGGTTTGAAAAAACCAGCACTCGTACAGGTTATTCAACCTTTGTGAAGCAACAACGTCTTTCGCGAGCATGCTTGCTCCACCACGGCGTCCGATGAAGGAACGTTAGCGGTGGGGCGGCTTGCCGACGACAGCATTTTTCCAGGCACTAACCGTGTCGACTGTAAAAACGCTTCGCCGGCAAACCTTCTTTCTCAGTCATGCATCTACGGCGGTAACGCCTGTGTCAGAGACCCAATCAAGCGCTCTGGGCCGCTGCTCGCAGACGTTGCCTACGATTCAGATCCCCTACCAATCCCGTCCTACAATGTTCATTTTTGTTCTTTTCTACAGTCTTCATCAGTAATTTCAATCAATACTCGCTGGCTAGGGGATTTTTATTGAGCTATGATTTTCGAAAGTGAACATTAATGTTCAGATTCGCCTTTCGAGCCAGACTCAAGCATTCTTCAGGAGGCCAACAATGCCCCAGACCCACGCGACAACCGCCGCCCCTCTCTCCGAGGTCTACGACATCGCCGTGATCGGTGGTGGCATCAATGGCGTCGGCATTGCGGCAGACGCCTCCGGTCGAGGCTTGTCGGTCTTCCTGTGTGAGAAAGACGACCTTGCCAGTCACACTTCGTCGGCCAGTAGCAAGCTGATCCACGGCGGCCTGCGCTATCTGGAACACTACGAATTCCGCTTGGTGCGCGAGGCACTGGCAGAGCGCGAAGTGCTGTTGGCCAAAGCGCCACATATCGTCAAGCCTATGCGTTTTGTTTTGCCGCACCGTCCGCATCTGCGTCCGGCGTGGATGATCCGTGCCGGCATGTTCCTGTATGACCATCTGGGCAAGCGTGAAAAGCTGCCCGCGTCGCGCACCATTCGTTTTGGCGCGGACAGCCCGCTGAATTCCAGCATCACCCGTGGTTTCGAATACTCTGACTGCTGGGTCGATGACGCCCGCCTGGTCGTGCTCAACGCCATGGCAGCGCGGGAAAACGGCGCACATATCCATACCCAGACGCGTTGCGTCAGCGCGCGCCGTATCAAGGGCATGTGGCACTTGCACCTGGAACGCAGCGACGGCAGCCTGTTTTCGATTCACGCCAAGGCACTGGTCAATGCCGCAGGCCCGTGGGTGGCCAAGTTCATTCGGGAAGACCTCAAGCTTGAGTCGGCCTATGGCATTCGCCTGATCCAGGGCAGCCATTTGATCGTGCCCAAGCTGTACGAAGGCGAGCACGCGTTCATTCTGCAGAACGAAGACAAGCGCATCGTGTTCACCATCCCTTATCTGGAGCACTTCACCATTGTCGGCACCACCGACCGCGAGTATCAGGGCGATCCGAACAAGGTGGATATCACCGAAGCCGAGATGGATTACGTGCTCAAAGTGGCCAACGACCACTTCAAGAAGCAACTGACCCGCGCCGATGTGCTGCACACATACTCAGGTGTACGCCCTCTGTGCAACGACGAGTCCGACAACCCGTCGGCGATTACTCGCGACTACACGTTGTCGTTGTCTGGCGGTGCAGACGAAGCGCCCATCCTGTCGGTGTTCGGCGGCAAGCTGACCACCTATCGCAAGCTGGCCGAGTCGGCCATGGCGCAACTGGCTCCCTTCTTCACGCAGATGAAACCAAGCTGGACGGCAACATCCGCATTGCCAGGTGGTGAAGACATGACCACGCCAGAGGCACTGGCGAGCGAGTTGACCCGACGTCATACCTGGTTGCCGGCACCTATCGCCAGACGCTGGGCGATTACCTATGGAAGCCGCAGCTGGCGTCTGCTGGAGGGCGTGCAGAGCCTGGAAGACATGGGCCAGCCTCTGGGCGGCGGTCTGTATGCCCGCGAAGTCGATTACCTGTGCGATCAGGAATGGGCCACCAGCATCGAAGACATCCTGTGGCGTCGGACCAAGCTGGGCCTGTTCACCACGCCGGAAGAGCAGGAGGCTGTGCGCAACTACCTGGAAACGGTTGCACGCAACAAGGCGGCAATCGAAGCGGCGTGAGCAGGCGCAATGCCCTGTTCACGCAACACATCACAGGCTGAATAAACGTCTTTTATGGGAAGCGGGTTGCCGACGAGGATGTCAGGCAGGCCACTTCCCATTTTTCGTTTTCTGCGGCGACCTATCGCGTACCTGCTGCTATCGGTGCGTTTGTTGCTGCAGATGACATCTTTCCCGCGGTAACACTTCATTCCCAGCCCCTTGGCATCCGTTCATTCGGTTTTCCGAACAGCCGCCAGCCCCAAGTTCGGCTTCCCGGACGTCGATTGACGTCCCGGCGCCTACCCTTCCGATAAAAATTCTTTATTTTCAATGACATGAGCCAATTCAAAAGGCTTGGCACGACTCATGCTCTACCTTCTGCATCGACAGCTTCGACAATCGCGTGTGTCTGACCAGGACGCCGTTGAGGCAATCGTTAAAAAATGGACGACCCCAGGGCGTCCTATCAATAAAAATGAAAATCGAGGATTCATCGATGCGCATCGTTCCCCATCTGTTGGGCGCAGCAATCGCTGCCGCTCTGATTAGCACTCCAGTGTACGCGGCAGAATTGACCGGCACCCTGAAGAAGATCAAAGAGTCCGGCACCATCACCCTCGGCCACCGCGACGCCTCTATTCCGTTTTCCTACATTGCTGACGCCTCCGGCGTTCCCATGGGCTATTCCCATGACATCCAGCTGAAAATCGTTGAAGGCATCAAGAAAGAACTGGACATGCCTGACCTGAAGGTCAAGTACAACCTGGTCACGTCCCAGACCCGCATCCCGCTGGTTCAGAACGGCACCGTTGATGTGGAATGCGGTTCCACCACCAACAACGTGGAGCGCCAGCAGCAGGTCGATTTCTCGGTCGGCATTTTCGAAGTCGGCACCCGTCTGCTGTCCAAGAAAGACTCCAGCTACAAAGACTTCGATGACCTGAAAGGCAAAAACGTCGTGACCACCGCTGGCACAACGTCTGAGCGCATCCTCAAGGCGATGAACGCCGACAAGCAGATGGGCATGAACGTCATCTCTGCCAAAGACCACGGCGAATCCTTCCAGATGCTGGAATCGGGCCGTGCTGTCGCCTTCATGATGGACGACGCGTTGCTGGCAGGCGAAATGGCCAAGGCCAAGAAGCCGGATGACTGGGCCGTCACCGGCACCGCGCAATCCTACGAAATCTACGGCTGCATGGTTCGCAAAGGCGACGCACCGTTCAAGAAAGCCGTGGACGACGCCATCGTTGCTACTTACAAGTCGGGCGACATCAACACCATCTACAAAAAGTGGTTCGAGTCTCCGATTCCGCCAAAAGGTTTGAACCTTAATTTCCCGATGAGCGAGAAAATCCAGGAGCTGATCAAAAATCCAACAGACCAGGCGGCAGAAACTGCTAAAGCAGTCGAAGAAAAGAAAGCCTGATGCATCGGTTCAGCCTCGCTGAACCGATTGCTCCCCGAGCGGACTGAATCATCCGCTCGGGACCCGACACTGCGTGCATCTCGACAGCAATAGAACAAGAGGGGGAGACCCTGATGAATTACAACTGGGACTGGGGCGTGTTCTTCAAGTCCACCGGCGTCGGCAGCGAAACCTATCTGGACTGGTTCATATCCGGTCTGGGCTGGACCATCGCCATTGCAGTCGTCGCCTGGATCATCGCTTTGATACTGGGCTCGGTGCTGGGTGTCATGCGCACCGTACCAAACCGTCTGGTATCGGGCATTGCCACGATTTATGTGGAAATCTTTCGTAATGTGCCACTGCTGGTGCAGTTGTTCATCTGGTACTTCCTGGTGCCGGACCTGCTGCCTGAAAATCTGCAGGAGTGGTACAAGCAGGATCTCAACCCGACAACCTCGGCGTTTCTGAGCGTCGTGGTCTGCCTCGGGCTGTTCACCGCTGCACGCGTCTGCGAGCAAGTGCGTACCGGCATCCAGGCACTGCCAAAAGGCCAGGAATCGGCCGCACGCGCCATGGGCTTCAAGCTGCCGCAGATTTACTGGAACGTGCTGCTGCCGCAAGCCTATCGCATCATCATTCCACCGCTTACCTCCGAATTCCTGAACGTGTTCAAGAACTCCTCGGTCGCCTCGCTGATTGGCCTGATGGAGTTGCTCGCGCAGACCAAGCAGACCGCCGAGTTTTCCGCGAACCTGTTCGAAGCCTTCACCCTGGCCACCCTCATCTACTTCACGCTGAACATGAGCCTGATGTTGCTGATGCGCGTGATCGAGAAGAAAGTCGCCGTGCCCGGCCTGATTTCCGTGGGAGGTAAATGATGGACTTCACTGGAATCGTTCCGGCCCTTCCGGGCCTGTGGAACGGCATGGTCATGACCCTGAAACTGACGGCGATGGGTGTCGTCGGCGGTCTGGTGCTCGGCACCCTTCTGGCGTTGATGCGACTGTCCTCGAACAAGCTGCTGGCCAATGTGGCCGGCGCTTACGTCAACTACTTCCGCTCCATCCCGCTGCTGCTGGTGATCACCTGGTTCTACCTGGCGGTGCCGTTCGTGCTGCGCTGGATAACAGGAGAAGACACCCCGATCGGTGCGTTCGCGTCCTGCGTCGTGGCCTTCATGATGTTCGAGGCGGCCTACTTCTGCGAGATCGTACGTGCCGGCGTGCAGTCGATTTCAAAAGGGCAGATGGGCGCTGCCCAGGCGCTGGGCATGAACTACGGGCAGATGATGCGTTTGATCATCCTGCCTCAGGCCTTTCGCAAGATGACGCCCCTGCTGCTGCAACAGAGCATCATTCTGTTTCAGGACACCTCTCTGGTTTACACCGTCGGCCTGGTTGACTTCCTCAATGCCTCGCGCGCCAGCGGCGACATCATTGGTCGCGCCAACGAGTTCCTGGTCATTGCCGGTCTGGTGTATTTCACGATCAGCTTCGCAGCCTCATTGCTGGTGAAGCGTTTGCAAAAAAGGTTCGCCGTATGATTTCCATCAAGAACGTCAACAAGTGGTATGGGGACTTCCAGGTACTGACCGACTGCAGCACCGAGGTCAGCAAGGGCGAAGTGGTCGTGGTGTGCGGTCCATCCGGTTCCGGCAAATCGACCCTGATCAAATGCGTGAACGCCCTTGAGCCGTTCCAGAAAGGCGACATCGTGGTCGATGGCACCTCGATTTCCGACTCCAAGACCAACCTGCCGAAACTGCGCTCACGCGTGGGCATGGTGTTCCAGCATTTCGAGCTGTTCCCGCACCTGACCATCGTCGAAAACCTGACCATCGCGCAGATCAAGGTACTCGGCCGCAGCAAGGCCGAAGCCACCGAGAAAGGCCTGAAACTGCTGGATCGCGTGGGTCTGTCCGAACACGCCCACAAGCACCCCGGCCAGCTTTCCGGTGGTCAGCAGCAGCGCGTGGCGATTGCTCGCGCACTGGCGATGGACCCTGTGGTCATGTTGTTCGACGAGCCGACCTCGGCGCTGGACCCGGAAATGGTCAACGAAGTGCTCGACGTGATGGTGCAACTGGCCCACGAAGGCATGACCATGATGTGCGTGACCCACGAAATGGGCTTCGCTCGCAAGGTTGCCAATCGCGTGATCTTCATGGACAAGGGACAGATCGTTGAAGACTGCGCCAAGGAAGAGTTCTTCGGTGACGTGACCGCCCGCTCCGAGCGCGCTCAGCAATTTCTCGCCAAGATCCTCCAGCACTAAGCAATACATCGCCAGCTACCCGTGCTGCACGGGTAGCTGTTCGGTTCAGGACGACTGTGATGAAATGCGACCCCACTCTCTATCGCGCAGCCCCGCCATCACTCGCCGTGAAACCCCGTCTGATTCGCCAACTGTTCCTGCCTCCGCTGATCTTCCTCCTGATGATCGGGCTCGGCTACGTGACCTATCTGGTCAGCGAGAACAAGGGCATCAAGAACCTGAGCGAAAGCGGCGAGCGCCAGCTGGAGCTGCACGCGCGCACGGTCGAAAGCGAGATCAGCAAATACACCTACCTGCCCAGCGTGCTGGAACTGGAATCCAGCGTTTCGCAGTTGCTCAACGATCCAGGCCCCGAACTCCAGCAGCAGGTCAACCGCTACCTTGAGGGCCTGAACCGTCGCAGCCGCAGCCGTGCCATCTATGTGCTGGATACGACCGGCCGCGTTCTGGCGACCAGCAACTGGCGGGACAGTGACAGCTATCAAGGCGAAGACCTCTCCTTCCGTGCTTATTTTCAGGATGCCGTGCGCGGTCTGCCCGGGCGTTTTTACGGGATTGGCACCACCACCGGCGAGTCGGGCTATTACCTGGCGCATGGTCTTGAAGAGAAAGGCCGGATCATCGGCGTTGCTGTGATCAAGGTTCGACTGGAGGCCCTTGAGGAGCGCTGGCAGCGGGCGCGACTGGAAGCCTTCGTCAGCGACGAGAACGGCATCATCATTCTGTCCAGCGACCCGGCACGCCGCCTGAAATCGGTGCGGCCACTGACGCCGGACATCAAGGAACGCCTGGCGCGCAGCCTGCAATATTACTGGTGGCCACTCAACGAGCTAGTCCCGCTGGAACGTGAGTCCCTGTCCGAAGGCGTCGAGAAACTCACCTTTCCGGCCAATATCAGCGTTGACCGCGAACATACCCAGGTCAGCTACCTGGCGCAGACGCGCCCGCTGAGCGACAGCCCCTGGCACCTGACCCTGCTCACCCCCCTTGAAGACCTGCGCCGTGAAGCCGCGAGCCAAGGCATGCTGGTGGCCGTGGCCTGCGCATTGGTGGCGTTTCTGCTGATCGCCTGGAACGAGCGCCGTAAAGTGATCGCCACCCGACTGGCCGCACGTGAAGCCCTGCAGGCGGCCAACAATGAGCTGGAACGCAAGATCGCCGAACGTACCGAACACCTGCGCGCCAGTAACGAACGGCTCAAGGCGCAGATCCGCGAACGAAGACAGGCCGAAGACACACTGCGCAAAGCGCAGGACGAACTGGTGCAGGCCGGCAAGCTTGCCGCTATTGGCCAGATGTCCACCAGTATTGCCCACGAACTCAATCAGCCATTGGCCGCGCTTCGCACGCTGTCGGGCAATACCGTGCGTTTTCTGGAACGGGGTGCGCTGGAGACGGCAAGCGCCAACCTGCGCACCATCAACGATCTGGTGGACCGCATGGGTCGTATCACGGCCAGTCTGCGCGCCTTCGCCCGACGCGGCGACGACAAGGGTCAGGCCAGACTGAGCAAGGCCACGGACGCCGCACTTCAGTTGCTCGCGGTGCGCCTGGAGCAATCCGCGCTGACGCTGCATCAGGCGTTTGCCGATGCCACACTGACCATTGATCAAACCCGACTGGAACAGATTCTGGTCAACCTGATCGGCAACGCGCTTGATGCCATGCACGCGCAGCCACAACCCGAACTCTGGCTTGAAGGCGCCATCGTCGACGGTCGCTACCGCCTGCTGGTGCGCGATAACGGTCATGGCATCGACAGCCAGGCGCGCAAGCATCTGTTCGAACCCTTTTTCACGACCAAACCGGGCGAACAAGGCCTTGGACTTGGTCTGACGCTGTCGGCAAGCCTGGCCGCGGCGGCGGGAGGCAGCCTGAGTGCAGAGCACCCCGCCGACGGCGGCACCACTTTTGTTCTGTGCCTGCCGTTCATCGAAGGCGCTCCAACCGAACCTCGCCCGGGCGAGCCGACATGAGACAACATTCATGAACATCAACAGTGACCTGACCGTGCTGATCGTTGAAGACGATCCCCACGTGCTGCTGGGCTGCCAACAGGCACTGGCGCTGGAAGACATCGCCAGCGAAGGTGTCCCGAGCGCCGAAGAAGCTTTGCTGCGCATCGGCGACAACTTTGCCGGCATCGTCATCAGCGATATTCGTCTGCCGGGCATCGACGGGCTGGAGCTGCTGAGCCGCCTCAAGGCGCGCGACAGCACGCTGCCTGTGGTGCTGATCACCGGGCATGGCGACATCTCGATGGCCGTCAGCGCCATGCGCGACGGCGCCTATGACTTCATGGAGAAACCTTTTTCACCCGAGCGTCTGGTCGACGTCACACGTCGTGCGCTGGAGCAGCGCGGACTGGCGCGGGAAGTCTGGTCGTTGCGCAGGCAACTGGCCGAGCGTAACTCGCTGGAAGGCAAGATCATCGGTCGCTCACCGGCCATGCAAAACCTGCGCGCCCTGATCGCCAATGTCGCCGACACCTCGGCCAATGTGTTGATCGAAGGCGAAACCGGCACCGGCAAGGAGCTGGTCGCCCGCTGCCTGCACGATTTCAGCCGCCGCAAGAACAGCCAGTTCGTGGCCCTTAACTGCGGCGGACTCGCGGAGAGCCTATTCGAATCCGAAATATTCGGCCATGAAGCCAACGCCTTCACCGGTGCAGGCAAACGCCGAATCGGCAAGATCGAACACGCCGACAACGGCACGTTGTTCCTCGATGAAGTGGAAAGCATGCCGATCAATCTGCAGATCAAGCTGTTGCGCGTTCTACAGGAACGCACGCTCGAACGCCTGGGCTCCAATCAGAGCGTGGCAGTGGATTGTCGGGTCATTGCCGCCACCAAGTCCGATTTGAATGCGCTGGGCAAGACCAATCAGTTTCGTAGCGACCTGTACTACCGCCTGAATGTGGTGACCCTCGAACTTCCGCCACTGCGCGAACGACGCGAGGACATCCTGCAGCTTTTCGAGCACTTCCTGCAGCTGTCGTCGCTGCGCTTCGACCGCGAGCCCCCAGCGCTGGATCGCCAGACCATGTCCAGCTTGATGAGCCATGACTGGCCGGGCAATGTGCGGGAACTGCGCAATGTGGCCGAGCGTTTTTCGCTGGGCCTGCCTGCGTTCAAACAGACCGGCACGGTGATCGAAAACCAGAGTCTGGGATTTGCCGAGGCGGTGGAAGCGTTCGAGCGCAACCTGCTCAGTGAAGCCTTGCAACGCAGCGGCGGCAACCTCAGCCAGGCCAGCCAGGAGCTGGGCATGGCCAAGACCACGCTATTCGACAAGGTCAAGAAATACGGGCTCTAAGCCTTTCAATTCAGGCGCGGTGGCGTCACGGTAACAGGAGAATGTGTTGGATCTGGTATTCAAGGCCCTGCTGGGCGCAGCGGTTGTGGTGATACTCGCGGCGCTGGCCAAGACGCGCAATTACTACATCGCGGGGCTTGTGCCGCTGTTCCCGACCTTTGCACTGATTGCCCACTACATCGTCGGCAAAGGCCGCTCGCTGGATGATCTGAAAACCACCATCCTGTTCGGCATGTGGTCGATCATCCCCTACTTCGTCTACCTCGCAGCGCTCTACCTGCTGGTTGACCGGCTACGTCTGGAAGCCTCGCTGGCGCTGGCTGCTGTCGCCTGGCTAATCGCCGCGACGCTTCTGGTGACCGTATGGGTGAGGGTTCATGGGTGAGATAGGTCTTCAGCCTGGCAGGAGTGGACCGGGCGGCGTTCCGTTTGTCCACGAAGACTGCCTTCCAGACGCTACCCTTCGACTGATTACACCGCCCCCTTCGCGGACAAGTCCGCTCCCACTGGCACTGGCACTGGCACTGGCACTGGCACTGGCTGAATGTACCTGCCTATTCGCGAGCAAGCTCGCTCCCACTGGATGAAACCGGTTTAATCCAGTGGGAGTGGACTTGTCCACGAAGGCTGCACTTCCGACGCAACCCTTCGACTGATTACACCGCCTCCTTCGCGGACGAGTCCGCTCCCACTGGCTGAACGTACCTGCCTATTCGTGGACAAGAAGGCGTGAGGCCTGTGCTCACTTCGCCTCGCTGACAATCTGCCGGATCGCACTGACGAACACATCCACCGGCTGCCCGCCCGACACGGCGTACTGGTCGTTGAAGACGATGGTCGGCACTGAGCTCACGCCACGAGACGTCCACAGCTTTTCAGCTTCACGCACTTCATTCGCGTACTCGTTGCTGTCGAGCACGGCCTGAGCACGCACGCGATCCAGTCCCGCTTTCTGCGCAGCATCTGCCAGAGCCTGGTGGTTTGAAGGGTCTTTCAGGTCGCTGAAGTACGCCTCGAACAGCGCGTCTTTCAAGGCGTGTTGCTTGCCTTCAAGCTCGGCCCAGTGCAGCAGACGATGAGCGTCGAAAGTGTTGTAGATACGCCGCTCGCCTTTGGCAAAGACAAAGCCCTGTTCGGCCCCACGTTCGCGGATGGTGTCGTGAATGCTTTCGATCTGTTCGGGCGTGGAGCCGTATTTCTCGGCGATGTGCTCTTTGATGTCCTGCCCTTCGGCCGGCATGTTCGGGTTCAGCTCGAAAGGCTGAAAATGGATGTGCGCCTGGACTTCATCGCCCAGCTCTGCCAGCGCCTTGTCCAGCGCCCGCAGGCCGATCACGCACCAGGGGCAGGAAACGTCGGAAACGAAATCGATTTTCAGTGCAGTGCTCATGCTGGCCCTCGCTCAATCGGCAAAAGCCACACGATACACCTCTATGCATTCCGTTCAACCGTGCGGGTTTCTACAGCTGCGCCAGATTACGGCCGTCTTCGTGCTGCGCTTTCAGATAAGGCAACACCGCACCGAGCAGCGGAGCCTTGAACGCTTCTTGAAACCGATGTGCAAGCCCCGGAATCAAGCGCAACTGACTGCCCTGAATGTGCGCGGCCACGTGCACGCCATGCATCACGGGCAACAGCGGGTCGGCGGTGCCATGAACCACCAGCACCGGCAGACGCAGGCGATTGAGCAGTTCGACCCGGCTGGGCTCGGCCAGAATTGCCATGATCTGGCGCTTCACGCCTTCAGGGTTAAAGGCGCGGTCGTAGGAGACCGCAGCCTGATGCAGCAGTTGTTCGCGATCATCCTTGACCTGAGGGCTGCCCAACGCCGCCAACAAATCGGCCTGCTGCTCAATGGCGATTTCCCGGTTCGGTGCGCCACGGCGGGCCAGCAATTGCATCAACGCCGCACTGGGCATCGGCAGGCCCTGAGCGCCGGAGCTGGTCATGATCAGCGTCATGCTCTCGACGCGAGACGGCGCAAGGTCTGCCAGATGCTGGGCAATCATCCCGCCCATGCTGGCACCCAGCACGTGAAACTGCCGAATCTGCAGGCTATCCATCAGACCCAACGCGTCATCGGCCATGTCCGTCAGTGAATAAGGCGCGGAAACCGGCAGGCCGAGCTTGTAGCGCAGCACTTCGTAGGTGAGGTTGGCATCGGCAGGCTGTTGCACCCACGTGGAAAGGCCCACGTCACGGTTGTCATAGCGAATCACCCGATAACCCTGCTGACAAAGCGCGACCACCACCTCGTCAGGCCAGTGAATCAGTTGCCCGCCCAGGCCCATGACCAACAGCAAGGCAGGGTCGGATTCACTGCCGATACTCTGGTAGGCAATCCGCACTTGCTTGAGTTCGGCAATGTGTACAGGAACATCGACGTCGCAACGATCGGCCGCAAAAGACTGCAAGCTGCACAGAAGCGCGGCCAGAAAAATTAACACCCGCATGAAAAACACCAAAAAACAGATCCCCAGTAGGCAACAAGTCTGATGATGTTTTGCAAAGCGCGCTGCCACAGTTGCGTGACAATTTGATGAAGGGGGCTCAACGGTCGTTTACAGGACCGACCTGAACGCGATCAGGCGCAGGCGAGCAGCAGGTTTTCGCCAAACCGGGCGCGTGCTTCCTGAACCAGCTCGACCTGATCGCTGGCGCGCCCCAGGGACAGGACCTTGTAGATCGGCAGACGATCGAACACCGGGGCCAGTTGCTCAGGCACGCTGACACTGTCGATGTGCAGGCCGGTGACCGGCAGCAGAGCCGCCACGCCGAGGTTGTCCTTGAGGTCGCCACGATAGGTCGCTACCAGTTTTTTCAGCGGCGAGTATTGAAGAATGTGGTAGGCGCGTTCGAATGCGTTGCGCCATTCCAGGGGAAGGTCCAGGGTCAGGATCGGCTCGTCGATTTGCACCCACTCGACACCCCTGGCCGCCAGACGACCGAAGATTTCGCCATAGGCTGGCAACAGGCGATCAAGCAGATCGAGCTTGTCGACGTCCTGGCGTGCCTGAGAAAACCAGAGGTACGTGAGTGGGCCGATAAGCGAGTGCTTGCGACCTTGCTCGCTGGCCGCTTGTGCATCCTTGAGCAGCCGCTCCCAGTCCGGCTGAAAACGCTGGTTCTGAGTCAGTTGTGGAATCAGTGACGGGCACTGCTCGGCCAGCCATTCGGCGGGGCTGGTCACTGCAGACTCTTCGCGCTGCCAGCACGCCTGCAAAGCTTGCTGCAATTCATGATCAGCGCCTATGTGCAGGTAGTCAGCGTGGTGTGCCAGGGCCATGAGGTGTCCTCCATAAAAGATAGCGCTATTGTCGACAGCCGGAGCAACATGAGACAAACTCATTTTTTTCGTGTTGATCACAAATACTATTCATGGAGCACTGACCGTGCTTGAGATACGCCACCTCAAAACCCTTCACGCGCTGCGTGAAGCCGACAGTCTGGTGGAAGCCGCCGAACGTCTGCACCTGACACAATCGGCGCTGTCGCACCAGTTCAAGGAGCTGGAAGAGCGCATGGGTATGCCGCTGTTCGTGCGCAAAACCAAACCCGTGCGCTTCACCAGTGCCGGACTGCGCCTGCTGCAACTGGCCGATTCGATCCTGCCTCAGCTTCGCGGCGCAGAACGGGATATCGCCCGTCTGGCCGGCGGCACCGCAGGCCGTCTGCACATGGCCATCGAATGCCACAGTTGTTTTCAATGGCTGATGCCAACCATCGACCAGTTCCGCGATGCGTGGCCGGAAGTCGAGCTGGACCTGTCTTCGGGTTTCTCGTTCGCCCCGCTGCCCGCGCTGGCCCGAGGTGATCTGGACCTGGTAGTGACCTCGGACCCGCTCGAACTGCCCGGTATCACCTACGTACCGCTCTTTACCTATGAAGCGATGCTGGCCGTTGCCAACCAGCACGCGCTGGCCAGCAAGCTTTACATCGTCCCGGAAGACCTGCTGGACGAAACCCTGATCACCTACCCCGTGGAGCGTGATCGACTGGATATCTTCACGCGCTTTCTGGAGCCGGCCGACATCGAGCCCGCGCAGGTGCGGACCTCGGAACTGACCGTGATGATGATGCAGCTGGTCGCCAGCGGACGCGGGGTGTGCGGCATGCCCCATTGGGCGCTGCACGAGTACAGCTCGCGGGGCTATGTGAAAGCCAAGCGTCTTGGAGAGAAAGGGTTGTTCGCAACACTCTATGCCGGCATCCGCGCCGACATGCTGGACGCGCCTTACATGCGCGATTTCCTGCTGACGGCCAAGGACACGTCATTCTCGACGCTGGATGGCGTCAGCGCAGTGCGCTGACGCCCGGCGTACGCTCAGACCGCCTCGATCTGGCGCTGCCGGTACAACGGCAGAATCAGGTCGCGGGTCAGCGGGGCCAGATGCAGATCCGGATGAGGGTCTGTTCCAATCCAGACCACCTCCTCGATCTCGGCAGCCGGTACCACCGGCGCATCGGTCATGACTTCGAACAACTGACAGTGCACTTCAAAGCCCGGCTCATTGGCAGCCGGAGCCTTGAACTCGCCGAGAAAAACGGCCTGTTGCGGATCGATGACCAGCCCAAGCTCCTCCTCCAGCTCTCTGGCCAGCGCCAGTGAAGCGGCTTCGCCAGGCTCGATCTTGCCGCCCGGCTGCATGAAGGCCTGGGTGCCGCGCTTGCGCACCAACAGGGTCTGGCCGTCAGGGTTGACCAGCAGCGCTGCGGCAATGGTGATGAGCTTCATGCAAAAATATCCGTTTTGAGCAGTCGTGCCTCGTCAGCGCGCTCCAGCGCCAGTGCGATCAGACGATCAATCAGCCCGGCGTAGGACAGACCGCTGGCCTGCCACAGTTTGGGGTACATGCTGATGGAGGTAAAACCGGGAATGGTGTTGACCTCGTTGATGATGATGTCGCGTGCTTCGGTGACGAAGAAATCGACCCGTGACAGCCCCGCGCACCCCAGCACCTTGTAGGCTGTCAGCGCGACGTTACGTACCTCGTCACTCAGATCCATCGCAAGCTCTGCCGGAATGGCAATACGTGCCTGATCACCGTTGAGGTATTTGGTGTCGTACGCGTAGAACTCGTCATTGGCGACCACCTCGCCACACACACTGACCTGCGGGTCGCGATTGCCCAGCACCGCACATTCCACCTCGCGGCCAACGATGCCTTGCTCGATCAGCAGCTTGTGATCGAACTGAAAGCCGAGTGCCAGAGCGGCCTCGAAACCGGCTTCGTCGACCACCTTGCTGACACCGACCGACGAACCCTGACTGGCAGGCTTGACGAACATCGGCAGGCCGAGCTGTTCGGCAACCTGCGAAAACTGAACGGTTTGACCACGGTTCAGCACCACGAACGGCGCAACCGCGATACCTGCATCGCGCAGCAAACGCTTGGTCACGTCCTTGTCCATACAGGCAGCAGAGCCCAGCACGTCCGGACCCACGAAAGGAATCGCCAGCAGACGCAGCAGACCTTGCAGCGAACCATCCTCGCCAAAGGCACCATGAATCAACGGGAACACCACGTCGATGCGCGGCAGTTGCTCCCCGGACCGGACCTCGACGAACTGCCCCTCGGTGCTGCCGGGCAGCAATGCCAGGCGCTCGCCGGACGCGCTCAAGCTGATTTTTGCCGGGTCGCCCGCGTTGAGCAGGTAGTCGCTCTCATCGAACCGCAGCCAGCCGCCCAGTTTGTCGATGCCGATCAGGGTCAGCTCATAGCGTTCACGATCAATTGCATTGATCACGTTGCGCGCCGACTGCAACGAAACTTCATGCTCGCTGGATTGCCCACCGAAAATGATGGCCACTGACTTTTTCAAAGCGGGTACTCCTGTTTTTCAGGCCGCGAAGATAAAAGCAATTCCTGCTATTAGTCCAGAGGACGAGTGGTCGCAACCCTCACTCCAGGCAAAAAAATCCCGGTCCAGAGCCATCCTGTACGGATGCCCTGGACCGGGATGACAGATGGAACATTATTCGACCGACGTTTCTTTCTTGCCGCCGGAACCAAAGGTGGCAAAACGCTTGTTGAAGCCTGCGATTCGACCTTCGCTGGTGGTCTTGCGCTGTTGGCCGGTGTACATCGGGTGCGAGGCGCTGGACACGTCCAGAGCAACGTACGGGTAGGTAGTACCGTCCGTGTGCTGTTGCGTACGATCAGTATCGACTGTGGAGCCGATCAGGAAAAAGGCGTCAGCGGCCGTGTCATGAAACAGCACGGTGCGGTAAGCGGGATGGATATCGGGTTTCATGGAGACCTCCAGTCAAGCAGGTGATTTAAGTGTTACACAGTAACATAATGCATACCGCAAATGATAATTATTCCTGTCGATGAGCCCTATCGAGAGGCTTGATCGGGCTGGCACTTGAAGCTAAGGTTCGACGCGCCACTGCTGATCGGTACCCACGGAAGGCCCCCGAAACGCGGATGGGACAACAATAAAAGCCAGTAGGATTTTCATGCCTGACGCCCCCCGCTATGACCTGCCTGCACATGCTTATGAACGCCTGATCGAAGCCCGCGATTCACTGCGACTGCTCGATGGTTACGTCAACAAAACCCACGTGATGTGCAACCCCTCAATGCTGGTGGGTTATGTATCGCTACTGCAGAACGTGCTACAGGACGTGATTACAGCCAGCACACCCGCCCAGCCTCGCGACAGCTCAATGCACGAGGCAGACGAACCGGGTTTCGTGGCCCTCAACCCTAAAGAACTGGCCCTCATCCAGCATTTGCGCTGGATCAACCTGGAGGGTCGTGAAGAGGTGTACGCCGCCACAGAGCGCTTGAGACACCAGAAACCCTGGGTGCTGGAAAGCTGAACGAACGCTGCAGCATCACCATTAGCGATCGCTGGCGCCTCACTTACTGCTCACATCCATGGCGGCAATCCGCTACATTTCAGTTGCGCCCTGCGCTGGATCGCTCATGCGAACCGGCCAGGGTGCTGAAAGTACGGTAGCCCTGCGGTCCTGCATGCACTCATTCGCAGGCGAAGACGGGGCGCCCAGCGCTGAAAACCGCCATTAGCCCAAGGATGTCGTATGAGCCTCTCACTACTCAGCCGTTACGCAGTCTTCGTCGGATGCGTACTCTTCACCCTGTTCAGTCTGCCGTTCTGGCATCACGAGTGGCTATGGCCGTTCACGCTCCTGACCGCGTTGCTGAGCGTTGTCGGCATCATCGACCTGCTGCAGACACCGCACTCGGTGCGCCGCAATTACCCTATTTTGGGCAACATCCGCTACGCGGTTGAAGCCATACGCCCGGAGATTCGTCAGTACCTGCTCGAATCCGACAGCGACGCTCTGCCCTTTTCCCGCGCCCAGCGCTCGCTGGTGTATTCGCGCGCCAAAAATGAATCGGCCGACAAGCCATTCGGCACACTGATCGATGTCTACCAGACCGGTTTCGAATTCATCGGCCACTCGATGCGACCCGCACCATTGAGCGACCCCAATAGCTTTCGCGTGTCGATCGGCGGCCCGCAATGCACGCAGCCGTATTCCGCCTCTATATTCAACATCTCGGCCATGAGCTTCGGCTCGCTGAGCGCCAACGCCATTCGCGCGCTGAACAAGGGCGCGAAGCTGGGCAACTTCGCCCACGACACCGGCGAAGGCAGCATCAGCCCTTATCACCGGGAACACGGCGGCGACCTGACCTGGGAACTGGGCAGCGGCTATTTCGGTTGTCGCACGGCGGATGGCCGCTTCGACCCGCAGCGGTTTGCCGTGCAGGCCCAAGACCCGCAAGTGCGCATGATCGAGATCAAGATGAGCCAAGGGGCCAAACCCGGTCATGGCGGCATCCTGCCCAAACACAAAGTCACTCAGGAAATCGCCGATACTCGGGGCATCCCGATGGGTGAAGACTGTATTTCGCCGTCACGGCACAGCGCGTTCTCCACACCGTTCGAGCTGATGCAGTTCATTGCGCAGTTGCGCGAACTGTCGGGTGGCAAGCCGGTCGGTTTCAAGTTCTGCCTGGGCCATCCGTGGGAATTCATGGGCATCGCCAAGGCCATGCTCGACACCGGCATCTACCCGGACTTCATCGTGGTCGATGGCAAGGAAGGCGGAACCGGGGCCGCACCGGTCGAGTTCACCGACCACATGGGCACGCCGATGCGCGAGGCGCTGCTGTTCGTACACAACACGCTGGTCGGCCTGAACCTGCGCGACCAGATTCGATTGGGCGCCAGCGGTAAGATCGTCAGCGCGTTCGATATCGCCAGCGTGCTGGCCATTGGCGCCGACTGGGCCAACGCCGCGCGCGGCTTCATGTTCGCCATCGGTTGCATTCAGTCACAGTCGTGCCACACCAACAAATGCCCCACCGGGGTCGCCACTCAGGATGCCCTGCGCCAACGCGCACTGGTCGTGCCAGACAAAGCCGAGCGGGTGTACAACTTCCATCGCAACACGCTCAAGGGGCTGGCCGAGATGCTTGCTGCAGCAGGTCTGGATCATCCCTCACAGCTGGAAGCCAAACACTTGGTGAGGCGCATGTCGGCCACTGAAATCAAGCTGTTCTCGCAAACCCACGTGTTCCTGCAACCGGGTCAGTTGCTCAACGGCGTAAAGGACGACAGCTTTTATTCACGCATGTGGCAGATGGCACGGGCCGACAGCTTCGAGCCCGCCGACGTCGCGTAAACAGGCTGGTGAGGAGACATTCTGTAATAGCCTGATTTTGCAATTATCCTGATTTAACGCCACCCTGCCGCGCCGCCGAAAGACACTGACTGGCGGCGCGGAACCTCAGCCCTCTGTGGCCCATCTTATTAGCAACTTTCAAGAGTCCACCGTTATGACTAACGGACGCGATCATCGAATCGACTTCTTTCGGGGCCTGGCGCTGATCTTCATTTTCTGGGATCACGTGCCGGACAACCCGCTGGCCCAACTGACTGTGCGCAACTTCGGTTTCAGCGATGCGGCGGAGATCTTCGTGTTTTTGGCCGGTTATGCGGCGATTCTCGCGTACGGGCGCATTGCCCGACACGAAGGCATGCTGGTCGCAGGCGTACGTATCCTGCGGCGCACGTGGGTGCTGTATGTGGTGCACATCTTTCTGTTGACCTTGCTGATGGGCATCGTCTTCGTCGCCAACAACCATGTCGAGACCCGCGATATGGTGCAGCAGATGGGGCTCGAATATTTCGTCGGCAATCCCCAACAGGCGCTGGCCGATGAACTGCTGCTGCGCTTCAAACCCAACCTGACCGACCCATTGCCGCTGTACATCGTCCTGTTGCTGACGCTGCCTTTGATCCTGCCGCTCATGCTGCGCAAGCTGGAGCTGGCGGTCGGCCTGTCGATTGCCCTGTACCTGATGGTGCCGCTGTTTGGCTGGAACCTGCGCGCCTATGAAGGCGGCGGCGTCTGGTACTTCAACCCGGTGGCCTGGCAGTTGCTGTTCGTCCTCGGCGGTGCCTGTGCGCTGCGGGCCGAGACGCAAGTCGCCAAAGAACGTACCCCGTTGCTTCAACAACCTCTGTTCATGCTTGCCGCCGTCTACGTGCTGATCGCTGGCGTACTGACCTTCAGCGAAAAATGGCCGGGGCTGCACACCGCACTGGTCTCGACCCTGCAACTGGAAAGCCTCTATCCCATCAGCAAGACCGACCTGGCACCTGTGCGGCTGCTGCACTTCCTGGCGCTGGTCTACGTGGTCGCCCGCTTGCTGCCCACCACCAGCACCTGGCTCGACAACTGGCCTGCTCGCCAGACCTGCCGCATGGGCCGCTACTCACTGGAAGTGTTCTGCCTGGGCGTACTGCTCGCCCCTTTGGCCGACATGGCCAACGCACTGGCGGGCGACACGTGGCCAATGCAAGTCACCACCGCGATCGTCGGCCTCGGGTTGATGATGCTGATGGCCAACGGGCTTGAATTGAACAAACGCTTCGACAAAGCGCCCCGTCTCTTGCCAACCTGAGAACCGCATCACATTCAATCGCCCTCTCGGAAAGTTCCTACTGCTTTATCAGGCCAAGTTTTTCTTGAAATGGCCGTTATTCGGTATGAACTCAACGGGAGGGCAATGCCTTGAATATTGATACCGTCACAACCCACATGAAGACCTTGCAGCCTACGGCCATGCCACGCGCATTGGAATCGGGAATAGTTGGCGGCGCTGCGCCAAAAAAAGAGGCTATGACGGCTGACGCCACAACAGCGAAAGAAAAGCCTTTTTATGAATATGAGAAAGAACCGTGGCTTTCAGAACCAGTGGATCCGCTGATCACGAATCGTGAAGAGTATGTGGCTTACACTAAAGTATTTAGCGCTATGGAACAGGATCTCATGCGCATCACGTATGACGCTTATAGAAGACAGCTAGTGGATACCCAACCAGACCTCGCGAGCAAAAATTTTGGCTTCACGCTTGACGAAAACGCATCCCTGAAAATAATTGACTATGACAACAGTCTCACCGAAGCCGACGAAGTGGCACTGACCGAATCCATCAACAACTTCCAAGAACTTAAAAGCATGGCACAGAAAAATGCAAAAACGCTTATGACACTGGTGGATCATGATCACAAGACGTTCGGCAGTCGATACAACCTGAACATCGGTAACTTTCATAGCATTATCGATTACGGCAAGATCATTGAGGCCGGCACTAAAAATATGGAAAAAGAATGGATAAGACAAGTTGAGAGCAACGCTGAGAAACTGAGCTACTCGTACATTTCCATCACCGCATGAGAAAAGTCTGGCGGAACATACGCTCCGCCAGACTTACCCTCAAATCAATTATTGGGCGCAACCGTTCTCATCACCTGTTGATCACAGATATGCCCAAGCCTTAAAAAGTCGGACGCTTTAGGCAACGGACTGACATAGAAATTCGTTACAAAGTAGTCCGCGACTTTATAATAACTTCTCCATGTATTGAACCCCATCTGTTTATCGACAAAGTCTTTTGCCTCCACTCCACCGTAGCACCGCCCAAGTTCTAGGCGTGTCGATACAATACCGTTAGCTCCACTGACGAAAACGCCCTTCATACTTTTTTCTCCCTCACCGAAGGTCAGGCCGAAAAGTGCTACTCCACCTTCCAGGGTGACACCTTTGGTATCAGTAAACCTCACTTCAAGCATCGCTTCCTTATAGACCTGAGTGGCCAGCCAGTTGGGCTCCGTGTATCCACTGGGTATTCTTATGACACCAGGCTCATCAAACAGATCATAGCCTTTCAATACGGGATAGGAGCCCAGCACAACTGCATAGGTAAGCTCGTTCAGTATTTCCGGGTTCTTGGCAGTGATTCGGACGATGACGTTATCACCTGGGCTCAGTTTGGTAAAAACCTTGGTTGCCGTATTTTGAACGACCCATTCACCCTTTTCGTAATACTCAACGCGCCATGCTTTGTTGGCAGGATCACCGTTTGGCGAGTGGAGCAGCACATCCTGACCTCGCTGCGAAACAAATCCGTAATAATGGACGGGAGACTGACTCGTCAACGAATCCAAACCGGAATTGAGCTTGTCCGGGAGCACTGTGAACTTCGGTTGAGGGACCACTTGTTCAGTATCCGGCTTGTTCCCCTCGGTGCTTTCGACAACGGATGCCTCATCCTGACTCATCAGGGCAGGATTTGCGTTTATACCAGCGCTCAACGCTGCACTGAAAAGCACAGGCAAAAGCCAGAGACGGACATGCTTCTTGTAAATTATCTTCATCATTATTCTCTTAGACAGTTAGACAGGGCTGAATGCCACTGATAAAACCGACGTAATAGAAAGCCGCCCCATCAGTCAACCCACACTAACCAAAACAAGAAAACTCCTACAATAAAATTACCCCTTCAAATTCTTGAGAAAAATCCTACAACATTATCAGGACAAGTTTTTCAGCCCAAGGCCGTTAGCGAGTTAACTCATCAGCAGGAATACCTGACATGAAAATCAGTGCAGCAACCATGAGCCTCGCGTTCCAACCTGACTTTATCAAAAAAGCCACCTCCAGCCCGGCACTTGCGGAGTTGTCAAAACCTCTGCC
This sequence comes from Pseudomonas triticifolii, assembly GCF_014358015.1. Classification (GTDB taxonomy): domain Bacteria; phylum Pseudomonadota; class Gammaproteobacteria; order Pseudomonadales; family Pseudomonadaceae; genus Aquipseudomonas; species Aquipseudomonas triticifolii. The sequence continues at coordinate 206,949 of NZ_JACONV010000003.1, forward strand.
GACGTCTGTCAAACCTCAGCGCGATCCAAATGAAGAATTCTACCGGTTCGAAGAAAGCCCTTGGCTGCCCAAAAACGACAAAGGGGAAATTGACGAAATTTACAAATCCCTTTCGGCCGAAGACATAAAACCAATGAGAGATAAGTTTATCGAAAATAAAGTAAAAACATTTCAATCTTCGATATGCAACATGTTCGAAGACTTTCACAACTTCAAACAGCAACTCGCCTACTTGAACCCCGGGCTTGCAGGCAAGCACTATGGCTTCACCTTGAGCTTCGACGAAAACATAAAGATAACTGACCCGGATGGTGTATTAACGCCCGCAGAGCACACCTACCTCACTGAAGAACTTAACAAACGCAAGCCGCTCAAGGATGCGTTGATCACCAACGCCAAAAGCATCATGACCTTGCTGGATCACTACTCAGAAAAATTCGGTACCGAGCACACGCTCAACCTGGAGAAATTCAGCAAGGTCATTGATTACGGACAAGTGTTCAGCCGCAACACCATCGGCAACTTCATGGACACCATCATCTACCAGATCGAACGCTATGCCCCAAAGCGCGAGGTCGAGGAAGAATCGTTGGTGGACGTTCACGCTTGAAACCGAGAAAAGCATCACATCGCTGCCCACGTCCGGAAATATCCTACAGGGTTATCAGGCAAAGGTTTTCTCCACATCGCCGTTATCAGGGAAGCGTCATCCATTCAGCAAGGAGCGAGACATGAATATCAACAGCGCAATTCCATACTACATACCCGCTCAAACACCTCGGCAGACTCTTGCGCCTCTGCCGACCAACCCGCCCTCGTCCGATGTGTCAACGCATCAGGAGAAGAAAGACGCCTATGCGAAAGAGTTCTACACAAGGGAGGAAGAGCCTTGGAACAAAATATCTTACGATTACATGCAGGACGGTGTACCCGTATCAATGCAGCATTATGCGAAGGAATGCTATTTACTGTCCATGAGAGTGTCGGCCGCTAGAGAGCTGGGCAACCAAGAACTATTTTTTGGTGCTTTTAAAAAACAAGTCGCACATATCCGACCGGACTTGGCAGAGAAAAACTTCAGCTTTACTCTTGGCGACGACGCGGAGATCAAAATACTGGACCCCGGAAAAAAACTGAACGACGACGACTTACAATGGTTAACCAGAGCCATTAATTCAGACGGCGACTTCAAGGGTTCGGTAAGAGAAGGTGCGAAGCTTATAATGACGATATTTGACCATGACTCCAAAAATTTTTCAGGAAAAACCAACCTGAACCTTTTGAACTTTCAGGATATTGTCGACCTCGGGAAGGTACTCTCAGACCCGATTGACATGACTGAAGGATGGATGAAGCAAGTGAAGGAGCATGACGAGAAAAATGGGAATTCTCTGATAAACACCTACGCGTAGGTGTCAAAAAGGGCGCTCCGTAGACGAGCGGAGCTGCCCTTTCTTAAAATTTACGGCCTTGTATGCAAATTGGTTAGCCAACGCTTACACAAATGCCCTAGCTTGAACTCATAAACTTTGTCCTCCAGCCGCCCCGTCAAAATATTGCTGGCACTATAAATCCCCTCCTCGTAACGCGTACTCCACGTAAGCCTTTTCTTATCGACGTTTTCATAGATGCTGTCTGCGAGCCAGCCTCCTTCGCAACGCTTGAACTCTATCAGCTCTGATATTTTTCCATTTTCATCAGATAAAAAGGTTTTTTTCACCTCCTCTCCGGCACCCGTAGTCAGTGAAAAGAACAACTGCCCCCCCTCCAAGGGATACGCCTTGCTGTCCGTAAAATTCGCCTCCAGCGTTACCTCCTTGAATCCTTGAGCGGCTAGAAACCCTTTCTTGTCACTTTGAATTGCCGAAATCGGTAAAATACCTTTCTCGTTGAGCAGGTCGTAACTCATGTGAGGAAACGACCCGAGCACAATCCTGTATTCCGCGCTTTCAAACTTGCTCCCTTCAACGGTAATTACGCGGACATTGACCTGAGCTCCGGGGTTCAAGCCGGATATCAGTTGAGCGCTTGCAAAGCGTTTAGGCTTCCACTCGCCACTGTCAACCTGATATTCAACTTTCCAGAGTTTGTCGTATTGACTGCCAGGCGTTGCCAACAAAACATTCTGGCCACGAACCGCGGTAAAGCTGTACTGATGGACTGCCGAAACACTTTCCAGCGTCTGAGTAATTTGGTGAATCTTGTCGGAGAGCACGACCACACCTGGGTTTTCTGCGCGCAACACCGATGTTTCGTGCAGCGCATCCGACGCAATGCTGACAACACCGCTTTCACCCTGTGCAAGCACATGGCAGGACATTGCCAGAAACAGTCCCGACACGAGCATGCGGCACGTATTACTTTTATTGTTTTTCATTTTAAAATCTCAACGTAAGTCCATTAATGTACGCCGGGCATCATTGCCACTGACTGCCTGGACGTAATCAGCGAATACGTTGAAGATCAATATCGAGAACAGCTTTACGGAAACATCCTACGCATTAAAAAATCGTGCGCATTCAAACAACATGCTGGATCAGCCACTCCCGGATTCCCTCGACTGCAATTTTTCTGACGGCCCCGCCTCGGCTGCACAGCCTTCACATTGATCCCGACAATTTCTCCTGTAATCCCAGCCAGCGTCTAAGCTTGTCTCAGGTGCGTTAACAGGGTGACGGGCCATCGACTATGGGCGTATTCGGGCATTCCGATAGCAGGCAAGATGTGATTTCCGCTGACCGTCAGGATGACCCACGCGCGCCGCAGCAGCCCCGTCGTAAACGTTATGGATGGCGGGTGTTCTGGGTGGTCGTGGCACTGGGCGGTGTCGCGCTGGGCGCGGCGGTGGCCGTGGAAAGCCGCAGTTCCAGGCTTCAGGCACGCGAATTCAGCCGCTTTGCCGCCAGCCTCAGTTATTCGGTGCAGCCCGGGCCGAGCACGGATGTGGTGTATCCGGGTGACGGGCCTTTCGACAAACGCTTGGGCTACTCATCGCTGGATGAATTCCTGCCGCGTTTGCTCAAGCGCGATTATGTGATCACGCGACAGGCGCGCTTTTCCCCCGAACTGATGCGCTACAGCCAGCACGGCTTCTTCGTGCCTTATCAGGAAAAGATTCAGGCCGGGCTGTCGATCACCGACTGCCGTGGCGCGCCGCTGTATGAGTTTCGCTATCCGCAACAGTTCTACCCGGCATTTGCCGACATTCCGCCGGTGGTGGTGCACAGCCTGTTGTTCATCGAAAACCGCGACCTGCTTGACCCGCAGCAGCCGCTGGCTAACCCGGCGGTGGACTGGCCGCGATTTGCCAAGGCCGCGTGGTCGCAAGTGGCACGGCTGCTGTCGCTGCCTGGTCAGTCAGCAGGCGGCAGTACGCTGGCCACGCAACTGGAAAAGTATCGCCACTCGCCGGACGGGCTTACGCAGTCTGGCTCGGAGAAAATCCGGCAGATGATTTCCGCCAGCGTCCGGGCCTATCAGCCCGGCGCGCAGACGCTGGAGGCACGTCAGCATGTGGTCAGGGATTATCTGAACAGCGTGCCGTTGTCCGCGGTTCCCGGGCACGGCGAGGTGCATGGTCTGGCCGAGGGTTTGCGGGTCTGGTTCGGTGCGGACTTTGCCAGAAGCAACGAAATACTCGCGTCCAATCCTGCGGATAAAAAAGGCCTGGCCGAAAAAGCGCTGGCGTTGCGCGAGGTGCTGTCGCTGGTGATTGCCCAGCGCCGCCCTTCCCATTATCTGGCCAAGGGTCGTCTGGAACTGGCAGAACTCACCGACAGCCACATTCGCCTGCTGGCCCAGGCCAATGTGATTGATCAACACCTTGCGGATGCGGCGTTGGCGGCGACTGTCACCTATCGCGACTGGGTGCAGCAACCAACGATTCAGCCCATCGAAACCAACAAGGGCATCAGCGTTGCGCGCACCCGGCTGTCGAACCTGCTGAATCGTCCGCTGTACGACCTGGACCGCCTTGATCTGTCGGCCACCAGCACCTTGCACGGTCAGTTGCAGACGCAGGTCAGCCAATACCTGCGCGACCTGGCTAACCCCGCGTTTGCGGGCAGCATCGGCCTGCTGGGTGAGCGTCTGCTGACGCCTGCCAGTACCGCGCAAGTGCGTTACAGCTTCACGCTGTTCGAGCGCGGGCCGGATGGCTCGCGGGTGCGCGTGCAGACCGACAGCACCGATCAGCCGTTCGACATTAACGAGGGCAGCAAGCTGGAACTGGGTTCGACCGCCAAGATGCGGGTGCTGACGACCTACCTGGAAATCATCGCCGAACTGCACGGGCGCTATGCCGACATGAGTGTCGCGCAACTGAGGAAAGTCCCCATCGAAGAGCCCGATCGCCTGACACGCTGGTCGGTTGACTACCTGATACAGAACAAGGACCGCGACCTGTCGAAAATGCTTGCGGCCGCGCTGGATCGCACCTACTCGGCCAGCCCCGGCGAGGCGTTCTTCACCGGCGGCGGTATGCACCGTTTCAACAACTTCAGGCACGAAGACGACGGGCGAATTCCGACCTTGCGTGAGTCGCTGCGTGAGTCCATCAACCTGCCGTTCATTCGGCTCATGCGCGATGTTGTGCGCTACAGCACCTATCAGGCACCCAGCAACAGCGCGGCGCTGCTCAAGGACGACGACAACCCGCGTCGCCAGGAATACCTGAGCCAGTTCGCCGACCGCGAAGGCACGGTGTTCCTGCTGCGTTTCTGGAAGCGCTACAAGGACAAAACCACGCAGGAACGCCTCGACACGTTTCTGGACGGCATCAATCCGACCGCGATCCGTCTGGCCGCGGTGCACCGTTACCTGCTGCCGGGGGCTGACCGCAATACCTTCAATGCCTTCGTTCGTGCGCACCTTGAAGACCCGAGAGCCACAGCGAAACTGACCGAAAAACGTCTGGCGGATCTGTATGACAGCTACGGTCCGGGCGCGTATGACCTGCCGGATCAGGGTTACATCGCACGGGTGCATCCCCTGGATCTGTGGCTGGTGGGTTATCTGCTCAAGCACCCCGACGCGCAGTTCAAGGACGCCGTGGCGGCCAGTCGTTTCGAACGTCAGGAAGTCTACGGCTGGCTGTTCAAGAGCCGGCACAAGGGCGCGCGCGACAGCCGGATCCGTACCATGATGGAGGTCGAGGCGTTTCTGGACATCCAGCAACGCTGGCAGCGCGTGGGCTATCCCTTCGATCATCTGGTGCCCTCGCTGGCGACGGCCATCGGCAGCTCCGGCGACCGCCCTGCGGCGCTGGCCGAGCTGATCGGTATCATCCAGAACGACGGCATCCGTCTGCCTGCCGTGCGCATCGACAGCCTGCAGTTTGCCGCCGCTACGCCTTATGAAACCGAACTGACCATCAACCCGGAACTGGGCCAGCGGGTGTTGCCATCCGAAGTGGCCGCAGCGATGCGCGAAGCGCTGTCGCAAGTGGTGGACGGCGGCACCGCAAAACGGGTGCAAGGCACCTTCAAACTGCAAGACGGCAGCGTGCTGGCCATGGGCGGCAAGACCGGCACCGGCGATAACCGTATCGAAAGCATCGGCGCAGGCGGACGCATCATCAGCTCGCGAGCCATCAACCGCACTGCGACCTTCGTGTTTTATATCGGTGAGAGCCATTTTGGCGCCCTGACGGCGTTCGTGCCGGGGCGCGCCGCAGAGGGTTTCCGGTTCACCTCGGCGCTGCCGGTGCAGGTGCTCAAAGGCATGGCACCGATATTGACGCCTTATCTGGAGAGCAATGGAAAAGCGATGTGCAACGCGCCGCCTCTCGACAACCGCACGCAGACATGAGCCCGCTACCGTTCGTCATGATCGCTTGAAGCTCGACTTAGATATATCTTAAGGTATATCTAAATAGGACAACGAGAGATGAAGACTATGCGTGATGACGCTCATCACCCCCACCCCCATCATGTTCGTGAAGACCGGGACGGCTTTGAAAAACGCCCCGGCCGTGAACGTGGCGGACGTGGCCCGCGCGTGTTTGCCCCGGGCGACCTGAAATTACTGCTGCTGGCACTGATCGCCGAGCAGCCTGCCCACGGTTATGACCTGATCCGCAAGATCGAAAGCCTGTTCGATGGTGCGTATTGCCCAAGCCCGGGCGTGATCTATCCAACCCTGACCTTCCTGGAAGAAAGCGAGCTGATCCTCGGCGATGCCCAGGCAGGCAAGAAGCTTTACACCGTGACGGATGCAGGTCGCGCCTCCCTGCTGGAACAGGCGGTTGCGCTGGATGGCGTGCGTACACGCATCGACGTCAGCAAACGTTCGCTGCGCGGACATGACCGACCACCGGAAATCCACGAAGCGGTGCACAACCTGCGCCATGCCATGCACATGCATGACGGCCGCTGGAGCCCGGAAGAAATCATTCGGGTTCGTGACCTGCTCAACAACACCGCCAAAGCCATCGTCGATGGGCCGCAATCAGCTTCGGAGAAGTCGCAATGACGTCAGAACCAACGACTCAGGAACAATCGATCCACCGCGTCATGCACGACATCAAGCGCCGCAAGCTCACGGTGCAGCGCGTGACCCAACTGACGCCGCTGATGCGCCGTATCACCCTGCAAGGCCCGGAATTGAAGGGTTTCATCAGCCTGGGCACCGACGATCACGTCAAGCTGTTCTTCCCGCGCACGCCGCAGGAACACGCAGCGCTGGAAACCCTGACGCCCGCCACCGACAAGGACGCGCCACGTCCACCGATGCGCGACTACACGCCACGTCGCTATGACGAAGCCACCGGCGAGCTGGACATCGATTTCGTGCTGCACGGCGAAGGCCCTGCTGCTACGTGGGCTGCCCAGGCTGAGCCGGGTCAGTTCCTGCATATCGCAGGGCCAAAGGGTTCGATGGTGGTGCCGGATATGTTCGACAGCTACTTGCTGATCGGCGATGAAACCGCGATTCCGGCCATTGCCCGCCGCCTGGAATCGCTGCCTGCCCACCGCGCTGCACTGGTGGTGGTCGAAGTCGCCAACGAACAGGAACAGCAGGTGTTCCAGAGCGCGGCGCAGGTCGATGTGATCTGGATTGTGCGCGGCGAGCAAAACCTGATTGACGTGACGCGTCGTCTGGAAATGCCCGAGGGCAGGCTCTATGCCTGGGTCGCCACCGAATCCGGGCTGTCGCGCAAGCTGCGTCGTGTGCTGCTGGAAGAGTTCGGACTTGACGAGGCGTTCGTCAAGGCTGCCGGTTACTGGAAGCTGGACAGCGAAGAAGCGTAAACATCGGCGGTCTGGCGCTCTCGGCAACGCCAGGCCGCAATGAACGCTGGATTATTTCTGACGTCGCGACGCCCGGCGGTCCACACCCAGCAACACCAGCGCAATCACCACAAACCCCAGCAAAACACCCAGCGCATTGATGAAGGCCTGGGTGTAGCCGATGGTGCCGATGTCAATGAACGGGTACATGTAGTCGCCGATCACATCGCCGCGCAGCAGGATGTAAGCGAAGTACACCAACGGGTACAGCGCCCACAGCACAACGTGGCTCAGGCGCAGCAAACCCTTGGGCACGCAGAGCCACCAGTACGCCAGAAACGCCAGCGGCATCACGTCGTGCAGCAGCTCATCGGCGATGAACTGCCAGCCTTGCGGGTGCCACAAATGGCGCAGCAGGATGTTGTAGGCGATGCCGACCACGGCGATGCTCACTGCAATGCCGCCGCACACCACGGGATTGCGAAAAAACCGATGGCCCGCAGACTGCCGCCCGCTGAGCGCACAACTCAGTGCAATCGCCACCAGCGTATTGGTGAGCACCGTAAAGAAGCTGAAGAACCGGACCAGCCCGCCCAACAGGCTGGCGTGATCCATCCAGCGTCCGATGAAGATCAGATAAAGCTGAATCGCAAGCCCTGACCAGCCCAGACAGGCGGCCAGGAGAATGAGGGTGCGCTGCCGTCGGGAACGAGGCAGGTGTTGACTGTGCATCGGTGTGCTTCCTTGAATATCAGCCTCCATGCCATGCGTTGATTACCAACCCTTGCTGCGGTGCAGCTTTGTGTACAGGCGCTCCACCTTTTCCCGCGCCCAAGGGGTTTTGCGCAGGAATGTCAGGCTGGATTTGATGCTCGGGTCGCTCTTGAAACAACGAATATCGATGCGCTCGGCCAGGCCTGACCACTCATAGTGCTCGACCAGGGCGTTGAGAATCTGCTCCAGCGTGACGCCGTGCAGCGGGTCGGTAGTGGGTGTTGTCATGTCGAACCTTGAAGCCGGTGAGTGACGCGATAAAGGAAGGTGCGCACCTTAGCCGAGCGCTCGCACGGCGCAAAGGACTTCGTGCGCAAAGCGTCGCAGCACCCTTAACAATAGTCGCTCAAAGCACTGTTACCAAACCTGCAATGATCCATGTCAGGTTAACGTCTTTTTACAAACTCGTTAGCGTCCTATCATTACCGCTCTAGCTGAAACGATTCTCTGCATTGGAAGTGTTTCGCCGACGACCGCCCAGACGGTCGCGGGATAGCCTTGTCGTTCCCAAAAAACTTAATAAAGAATGCCCCTTTTCATGCCCAGTTCATCCAAGCATCCTCGCATCGCTACGGTTCATCGTGCTGTCAGCCTGTGGGGTCTGACACTCATCAGCCTGGCGAGCACCGTCCATGCCGCGCCTGCCCTGTCCACCGATTCGCCCTGGATGCTGGGGGATTGGGGCGGCAAGCGCACCGACCTCTCCACGCAAGGTATCGACTTCAAACTCGACTACACCAGCGAGACGGGCGCCAATCTGCACGGCGGCTACAACCACGACAAAGCGACCCGTTACAGCGACCAGATCGCCGTAGGCGCTCACCTGGACCTGCAGAAAATTCTTGGCTGGCATGACGCCGAATTCCAACTGACCCTGAACAACCGCAACGGCGACAACATCAGCAACGACCGAATCGGCGATCCACGTACCGGCACGCTCTCCTCTTCGCAGGAAGTGTGGGGCCGTGGCAGCGTCACCCGGCTGACGCAGATGTGGTATCAGCAGGCGTTCTTCGATCAGGCCTTGAGCATCAAACTCGGCCGCTTCAACGAAGGCGAAGACTTCAACAGCATCCCGTGCGACTTCCAGAACCTGTCGCTGTGCGGCTCGCAGGCCGGCAACTATGTCGATACCTGGTACAACTGGCCGATCAGCCAATGGGCGATGCGTATCAAGTATCAGCTCACGCCCGAGGTCTTCGTTCAGGTCGGTGCCTTCGAGCAGAACCCGTCCAATCTGGAAAACGACAACGCCTTCAAACTCAGTGGCAGCGGCACCCAGGGTGCGCTATTGCCGGTCGAGCTGGTCTGGTCGCCCAAGGTCAACGGGCTGCCGGGTGAATACCGCGCAGGTTATTACTACAGCACCGCTGATAGCGAAGACGTCTACAGAAACACCGACGGGCAACCCGCCGCACTCACCGGGACGGCGTATGGTGGTGCCTCAAGTAAACACGGCCTGTGGCTCAATCTACGCCAGCAGGTCACGCAGCATGACGGCGACGCCAACCGTGGCCTGAGCCTGTTTGCCAACGGCACGTTGCACGACAAGAAAACCAACAAGGTCGATCACTATGTTTCGGTCGGTATGGTCTACAGAGGTCCCTTCGATGCCCGCACTCAGGACGAAATTGGCCTGGGTCTGTCACGCATTCATGTCAATCCGGCGTACCGCAAAAACGCCGATGCACGAAATCAGGCAGCGGCGGTCTACGACTACAACGACCCCTCCTTCATGCCTCTGCAGGACACGGAATACAACGCCGAGCTGTACTACGGCGTGCACCTGGCCAACTGGCTGACCGTGCGACCGAACCTGCAATACGTGCGTCATCCAGGTGGGCTGGACGAGGTCGATGATGCGCTGGTGGCCGGGTTGAAGGTGCAACTCTCGTTCTGACCGCCGGTTGAATTCAACCGCCGGTAAATCGTCTCAACAGTACGTTTGATTTCAAAGACTGTTCAAGAGTGATACCCGGGTCTGCCTCTCAGGCATTCCAGGGCGTCAATCATTTCAATTCTCGCGGAGATTCGCATTATGAGCACTGATGGTGCTTCGGGTAGAAATCGTCTGTTGCCGACACTGCTCGGCCTGGTGATTCTGTTGATGGGACTGGCCTTGGTGGTCGGTGGCATCAGATTGCTGCAACTGGACGGTTCGCTGTATTACCTGCTGGCCGGTATCGGCTTCGCGGTGACTGGCGTGCTGCTGATCACCGGGCGCAGCGCTGCGCTTGGCCTGTACGCGCTGCTGCTGTTCGCCAGCACCGTCTGGTCTCTGTGGGAAGTCGGCCTGGACTGGTGGCAGCTGGTACCGCGTCTGGCGCTGTGGTTCGCGCTGGGTCTGGTGTTGCTGCTGCCCTGGTTCCGTCGCCCGCTGCTGCGTAATGGCCCGGCCCGTATGGGGACTGGTGCGTTGAGCATCGCGGTGGTGCTTGCCGGTCTGACCGCGCTGGCCAGCCAGTTCACCCACCCTGGCCGCATTGAAGGTCAGCTGGACCGCGAGACGGCAGGCACCTCCAACACCGCGCCTGCCATGCCTGACGGCGACTGGCAGTCCTACGGCCGCACTGGTTTCGGTGATCGCTACTCGCCACTGGCGCAGATCACACCGGAAAACGTGAGCAAGCTGGTACCGGCCTGGACCTATCGCACAGGCGACATCCCAGGGCCGAATGACCCAGGTGAGACGACTGCCGAGAACACCCCACTCAAGGTCAACGGCATGCTGTATGTCTGCACGCCGCACAGCCAGGTCATCGCGCTTGACCCGGATTCGGGCAAGGAAATCTGGCGCTTCGACCCGAAGATCAGCACCCAGAACGCCGAGAACTTCAAAGGCTGGGCACACATGACCTGCCGCGGCGTGTCGTACCACGATGACGCAGCCTATGCAGCCGCTGGTACGCCAGAACAAAGCCCGGCAGCCCCGGCTGCGCAGGGCTCTGCGACAGCCAGCGCCTGTCCACGCCGGATCTTCCTGCCGACTGCCGACACCCGTCTGATCGCCCTGAACGCCGACACCGGCAAGATGTGCGAAGACTTCGGTAACAAAGGCTCGGTCGATCTGACGGCCAACATGGGCACCTTCGCCCCGGGCGGCTACTACTCCACTTCGCCTCCGGCCGTGACCAAGGACCTGGTGATCATCGGTGGCCACGTTACCGATAACGTCTCGATGGACGAGCCGTCCGGCGTGATACGTGCCTACGACGTGCACACCGGTCGTCTGGTCTGGAACTGGGACAGCGGCAACCCTGAAGCCACAGCGCCTATCGCTGAGGGTCAGGTCTACACCCGCAACTCGCCGAACATGTGGTCCATGTTCAGCGTCGACGAAAAGCTGGGCATGATCTACCTGCCGATGGGTAACCAGACGCCGGACCAGTGGGGCGGCGACCGTACACCGGAATCCGAGAAGTACAGCGCGGGCCTGGTTGCACTGGACATCGCGACCGGTCGCGTGCGTTGGGATTATCAGTTCACTCACCACGACCTGTGGGACATGGACGTGGGCGGTCAGCCGACCCTCATGGACATGAAAACCGCGGACGGCATGAAACCCGCCGTTCTGGCCTCGACCAAGCAGGGCAGCATCTACGTGCTGGACCGCAGCAATGGCCAGCCTATCGTGCCGATCAACGAAGTGCCGGTGCCGCAAGGCGCGGTCGAAGGCGATCACACTTCGCCGACCCAGCCAAAGTCTGACCTGAACTTCATGCCGCCTGTGCTGAAAGAACGCGACATGTGGGGCGTGACCCCGTTCGACCAGATGTTGTGCCGGATCGACTTCAAGTCGCTGCGTTATGACGGCCCGTTCACTCCGCCATCGCTGCAAGGCTCGATCGTTTATCCAGGCAACTTCGGCGTGTTCGACTGGGGCGGTATTTCCATCGACCCGGTTCGCCAGATTGCGTTCGTGAACCCGAGCTACATGGCGTTCCGTTCCAAACTGGTGCCAGCGGCCGAAGTGGAAGGCGGCCCGGGTCGCAAGAGCGAAACCGAAGGCGTACAGCCGAACAAAGGCGCGCCTTACGGAGTGATCCTCGAAGCACTGCTGTCGCCAGTGGGCCTGCCATGCCAGGCACCCGCATGGGGTTATGTGGCTGCGGTCGATCTGACCACTCACAAGACCATCTGGATGCACAAGAACGGCACCGTGCGCGACAGCTCACCGGTTCCGATCCCGCTGACCATGGGCGTTCCAAGCCTGGGCGGTACGTTCACCACCGCCAGCGGCCTGGCATTCCTGAGCGGCACGCTCGATCAGTACCTGCGCGCTTACGATGTTCGTAACGGCAAGCAACTGTGGGAAGGCCGCCTGCCGGCAGGCGCCCAGACGACACCGATGACCTACACCGGCAAGGACGGTCAGCAATACGTGCTGGTCGTGGCTGGAGGTCACGGCTCGCTGGGCACCAAGCAAGGCGACTACGTGATGGCGTTCAAACTGCCGAAGTGATGCGTTGCTGAGGTAAAGGAAAGGCGGCTATCGAAAGATAGCCGCCTTTTTTTGTGCTCTCAGATGACTGAATGCATTCCCCGTGGAAGGCGGCAGCAAGACTTGTGTCTAACGATGAGCGCGGAGCGATGGACACGATCAAGCGTTAACGCGCTTTCCCGCCCGCCTTCCCACCCGCCCGCAAAATGTCGCTCCAGCGTCGCACAAGATAGTTGTGCTCGTTCATCACCGAGTTCCACACCGCGATATGCCCCATGCGCTCTTCATATGAACCGCCGTCACGCACTTCCCCGGCATCGATCAGTGGCAGACCATCGCTGCCGAGCAGTTGCTCGCGTGCAGGCAGTCCGGCGTACCAGTAGTCCCACTCGGCAGCGCTGAGATGATCGCGGCTGCGGGCCGGATTACCGATGTAGTAGCCCTGACGCGCCATCACTGCGCCCGGCCAGCCGGACAGCCACCAGTTCAGATAGGCATAGGCAGCGTCGAGCACGGGACCTTTGGCGTGGCGTGACAGCGACAGCCCGCCAAACCAGCCGCGATAGCCTTCCTTCGGCACAGCAACGCGGTATTTCACACCAGCGCGATGCAGCCGCACCAAGGTAGGCGACCATAAACTCTGAATGTCGATGGTCGGGCTGAGCATCAAGTTTGCCGCTTCCTCGTCGTCCGACCAGAACGCACCGAAATGCCCTTGTTGCTGTTTGCGTACCAGTACGTCGGCGAGCCGGTCGATCTCCTCGATGCTCATGTTGCCGATGTCCTTGAACTGCGCCAGTCCCGCGCCCTGCACCGCCAGTGCGGCATCGAGCGCACCGATGGCGGCATCACTCTGCAACGCGATGCGCCCGCTCCAGACCGGGTCCAGCAGCCAGCCCCAACTTTCATCGGCGCGGCTCAGGCTTTCCGGCAGGCGCTCCGGGCGGTAGGCGAAACTGTCGGCGTTGTGGGTCAGCGGCAGCATGCTGATGCGCTCGGTGACCGCGCTGCCCAGGCTGCCGTCGTGCTGCACGAACAGACGCTCGCTGGGCACACTACCGCTGCCGGGTTGATCGGTGGGTCTCAGACGCCCACGCTTGGGCAAGTCGTTGATCTCGTGCCACAGCGCGATACGCCGCGTGTCGATCGGCTGAATCGCCCGCGCCGGCCAGACAAAATCAACGTTGTGAAACCACTGATCGTAAAGGTCGTAACTGTCCGGCTGCATGACCGCAATGCGCTGCGCGGTCTGCACGTCGTGAATCTGATAGACCAGTTTGATGCCCAATTCCTGCTCGGCCCGCTCGCGCAGGGAGTCGAGCAAGGTGACCGAGGTGCCCAGCACACGCAACGTGATGGTCATGCAGCGGTCTCGCTTGGGGATGAGGTCAGGGACGGTGCGAAGGTGCCGGAAAACACCTCGAACGAGCGACGCAGCAACTCAGGGTCAAGCCCGCGCAGGATGAACACCAGGCGCGAGGTACGATCCTCTCCCGGCCAGGCCGCAAGGTGGACAGGCGCATGCAGGCAATGCTGCACACCATGGATCACGACAGGGGCCTGATTGGTATTCACGTTGAGCAGTCCTTTGACACGCAGGATTCGTTCGCCATGGCATCTTAACAGCATCGACAGCCACACTCCGAACCCGACCCAGTCAAGCGCACGCTCCAGGGTCAGGCAGCAGACCTGCGCGTCCCCATGCCGGGGCAGTGTCGATTGCGGCCGATGCAGCTGCCAGCGGGTCACTTCCTGCGCCGGTTCCGCGCTGCGGATGCCTTCCCCCAGCAATAACTGATCGCCACTGTGTACCTGCGCCGTATCGAGCAGCGGCGCAGAGAAATTAAGCGCCTGTAAATGCAGACGCAATGCGTCGAGGCTTGTCTCGTCGACCAGATCGGTCTTGCTCAGCAGCAACCGGTCCGCGGCAGCGACCTGCGCCAGCCACTCAGGGTGCAGGCGCTCCTGCAGCGCGGCATGGCAGGCGTCGACCAGGGTGACGATCAACCCGACATGAAAACGCCCGCGCAACTGCGGGTCGTTGCTCAGTGTCGCCAGGATCGGTGCCGGGTCGGCCAGACCCGTGGTTTCCAGAATCACGCGACGAAACGCAGGGATTTCACCGCGACTGCGGCGCTCCAGCAAACCGAGCAATGCGTCTTTCAGTTCGCCGCGAATCGAGCAACAGATGCAGCCGCTGGGCAACAACACAGTGTCGGGTGCGACCTCCTCGACCAGCAGATGATCGATACCGACATCACCGAACTCGTTGATCAGCAGCGCGGTGTCGCCCATGTCCTCGTCGGCCAGCAGGCGTTTGAGCAACGTGGTTTTGCCGCTGCCCAGAAAACCGGTGATCACGTTCAACGCAATGCTCATGAGAACCTCTGCAAATGATCAAGCAGGTGGGCGTCGAGCGGGTCCAGCGGCCGGCCGATCAGAAGTTCGGCTTTCTGCCAGAGCTGTTCCAGGCCGGTCGCCAGTTCCTGCTTGCCGGTGGCGCCAAGCAACAGATAGGAGACGCCTTGAAAGTCCTCGACCTTCAGGCGAAACGGCGCCATCACCTTGTTGATGGCGGCAATGCGTCGCAGGCGCTCACGCCGCCTGGGCAGCTCACCAGTCAACGGATCGCTCCAGTGCACGTCTTCACCCAACAGGCCGCACAGTCCACACATGGGTTATTCCTCGTTCAAATGCATCACGGCATTACATCGCCTGAGTTGGGGCCCAGTGTCTGACCGACAAACAGATTGCCGCCCGGCTCGCTGGCCAGCAGCACCGCAACAGGCGCCACTTCTTCTGCAAGACCAAAGCGGCCCAACGGCAGCTCGGCCGCCTTGGCGGTTTTCCAGGCGCTGCTGATGCCAGCCACCAAGGGGGTTTCAATCGGACCGGGCGCGATGGCGTTGACCAGCACGTTGTCCTTGGCCACTTCCAGCGCCAGGGATTTGGTGAAGCCGATCACACCGGCCTTCGCAGCGGCGTAGTGCGTCAACTCCGCGCCGCCCTTGATGCCCAGTTGCGAGGCGACGTTGATGATCCGCCCCCAACGCTGCGCCAGCATGTGCGGCAAGGCCCGCTGACTGGTGACGAATACGCTGGTCAGGTCGACGCGCAGCATGTCGTTCCACATCTCGATGCTCAGGTCGACGCAACGCGCCTGCGTCAGCATGCCTGCGTTGTTGACCAGAATATCGATGCCGCCGAACTGCTCGACGCACGCATCGACACTGGCCTGTGCGCCTTCAACGGTCCCGACGTCGGCGACACATTCCTGCACCTGAGCGCCGAGCTTTCGGCATTCCCCGGCGATCTTCGCCAGGCTGTCAGGATCACGGTCGCCCAGCACCAAACGTGCGCCTTCGGTGGCGTAGGCACGCGCGATGGCAGCGCCTATCCCGCTACCTGCGCCGGTGATCACGGCGCGTTTGTCTTCGAGTTGTCGCATGGTGAATTCCTTACTGATCAACGAAATGAAGCGCGCTCGCTCACATCACACAGGCACCGGCCGAGTAACCACAGCCCCGTGGGAGCGAGCTTGCTCGCGAAAACTATTGCTCGTGCACAACCTCTCGATTGGTCAAACCGGCCCTTTCGCGAGCGAGCTCGCTCCCACAGGTATTGCATTCAGTCAGCAAGATCGCCTTGTGTTCTGGCAGCGATCAAACCAGGCAACCGGCTGAATAAGCGCAGCCCAGTGGGAGCGAGCTTGCTCTCGAAGGCCATGTTTCAAGCACAACCTCTCGATTGGTCAAACCGGCCCTTTCGCGAGCGAGCTCGCTCCCACAGGTATTGCATTCAGTCAGCAAGATCGCCTTGTGTTCTGGCAGCGATCAAACCAGGCAACCGGCTGAATCAGCGCAGCCACGTGGGAGCGAGCTTGCTCGCGAAAACTATTGCTCGTGCACAACCTCTCGATTGGTCAAACCGGCCCTTTCGCGAGCAAGCTCGCTCCCGCAGGTGTTGCAGTCAGTCAGCAAGATCGCCTTGTGTTCTGGCAGCGATCAAACCAGGCAACCGGCTGAATCAGCGCAGCCCAGTGGAAGCGAGCTTGCTCGCGAAGGCCATGTTTCAAGCACAGCCTCTCGATTGGACGGACCGGCCCTTTCGCGAGCGAGCTCGCTCCCACAGGTATTGCAGTCAGCAAGATCGCCTTGTGTTCTGGCAGCGATCAAACGGATCACTCTGGCCAGCGCACGGTCAGGCCGCCGTCGATCACGATGCTTTGCCCGGTCAGGTAGCTGGCCTCGTCACTGCACAGAAACCGCACCAGCGATGCCACTTCATCCGCCCGCCCGACTCGCCCGAGCGGGATGGCTCTGGCGGCCTGTTTCAGGCCTTCCGGGCCCAGCGAGTTTTTGCTGTCCAGCGACTGCGGCGTCTCGATCAGGCCCGGAATCACGGCATTACAGCGGATGCCTTTCGGCGCCAACTCAACCGCCAACGAACGGCACAGACCCGGCACACCCGCCTTGGCTGCGGCGTAATGCGAATGGTCCTGCCAGCCATATACGCCACCGGCAATCGATGAGATCGCCACCAGCGCGCCGCCCTCAGCCATGTGTCTGGCAGCGGCGCGAAAAGTGCGCATAACGCCGGTCAGGTCCACGTCGAGCATTTCATTCCAGCGCTCGTCGGTCATGTCCAGCAGCGGCGCACGACGCAGCAAGCCTGCGTTGGCCACCGCGTAATCGATCCGGCCAAAGGCGTCCAGCGCCTTACTTGCCAGGTCGTCCACCGATTCGGTGCTCGTTACATCAAGCGGCAGCATCAGGCATTCGCCGCCCGCCTCTTCCACCAGCCGACGGGTTTCATCCGGGTCGTGGGGGTCAGCCGGGTAAAACCCGCCCGCCACTGCCACACCCTGCCGGGCAAACGCCAAGGCCAGGGCCTGACCGATGCCGCTGGCGGCACCGGTGACCAGTGCAACTTTACGTGTCATATCGCACTCCTCATTTAACGGTTTCAGGACGCACGTGGCGAGCAGCGAACATCAGCGCGCCAGACAGGAAGCAAGGCAGCGCACCGAAGTACAACGCCGAGGTCTGCCAGTCGCCGCCTGCGCTCAGCACCGATGTGGCGCCGAAGCCAGCCACTACTGCGCCGATCGGACCCATGGCATGGATGATCGCGCCGCCGGTGGCGCGGATGCTGGTAGGAAAGCTCTCACTGATGAAAAACAGCGCGGCCGAGTAAGGCCCGATCAGAAAGAACAGACCCAGGCTGTACAGCCCGACGACCATCGGCATGTTGCTCGGCCCGTAAAGCATGCCCGCAAAGGCCAGACCGCCCAGCATCCAGCCCAGACCGATTACGTTGCGACGGCCGATCTTGTCGCCCATCCAGCCATGGGTCAGGTAACCGCAATAGCCCACCAGGTTGGACAGCACCAGAATGATCAGCGAGTTCTCGAACGAGATGTGATGCACGCTGACGATCACCGTGGTGCCCAAGACGCTGAACACCTGAATCGCTGCCCAATTGAGCAGAATGGCTGCGCCTATCACCAGCGTTGCGCGCAGCGAGGTGCCACGAAATGCAGCGCCGATACCCGCCTTGCTGTGTTCGTCGTAATCCACGCCGTAGGTGTGCGCCACAGCCTGTGCCTGACTCACATCCCCCTTCTTGCGCAGTTGTGTGATGCGCTGATGGATCTGGAACTGCGGGCTCTCTTTGAGCTTGCGCGCCATGATTGCGATGACGATGGCCGGAATGGCCGCAAACACAAAGCAGCCCTGCCAGCCGATGATCGGCAACAGCACCGCGGTGAGCCCCGCTGCAATCAGCGCACCCACCGGCCAGCCGCCCTGCACCAGGCTGTAGATGAAGCCACGGCGTTTGGCCAGACGCGGATCGTCGGACGCCGCATAGATTTCACTCAGATAAGTCGCATTGACGGTTTCTTCCGCATACCCCAGACCGCCCAGCGAGCGGATCAGGATCAACGGCGACTTGCCCCACGATCCGCCAATGGCCGTGAGCGCCGAACAGATGGCCGACCCGCTCACAGTAAACATGATCCCGACGCGCCGTCCCAGGCGATCCACCAGCGGGCCGATGGCCAGTGCCACCACCGCCGTACCGACCGCGACCCAGGTCGCGATTTCGGCCTGCTCCACTTCACTCCAGGAAAAATGCCGCCCGATCTCGGGCAGCAAGGTGCCGAACAGAATGAAGTCGTATACCGCAAACACCCACGCAAAAAAGGCTATCCATGTGGCGAAGCGCACTTGCTCCGGCGTCAACTGCTCTGGCTTCCAGCCGGTCAGGTCAAGCTTGTTGTAGATGGACATGAGTGATGCCTCGGACAGGGCTATGAATCAACGGTTACGTGGGTTGCGACGCACGAAGTCGTCGGCGATCTCATCGAAGGTGACGAACTTGACGCCCGCGTGACTCTGGATGTGCTCGATCAGGCGCTCCAGCATCAGCAACACCTGTGGGCGTCCGGATACATCGGGGTGAATGGTCATGGTGAACACTGCGTGTTCATGCTCGCGGTAGACCCAGTCGAACTGGTCCCGCCACATTTCTTCCAGGTGACGCGGGTTGACGAAGCCGTGGCTGTTGGGCGCTTTCTTGATGAACATCATCGGCGGCAGGTCATCCAGGTACCAGTTGGCCGGAATCTCCACCAGATCGGTCTCTTCGCCACGCACCAGCGGCTTCATCCAGGTGTCCGGGTGCTGGCTGTAATCGATCTTGGTCCACTTGTCGCCCACACGAACGTAGTACGGATGAAAGTCGTTGTGCATCAGGCTGTGGTCGTACTTGATGCCTTTCTTGAGCAACAGCTCGTTAGTGACGTTGCTGAACTCCCACCACGGCGCGACGTAGCCTGTGGGGCGCTTGCCGGTCATTTGCGTGATCAGCTCGATTGACTTGTCGAGGACGATTTCTTCCTGCTCAGGCGTCATCGCAATCGGGTTTTCATGGCTGTAGCCATGCACGCCGATCTCGTGGCCCGCATCGGCCACGGCTTTCATCTGCTCAGGGAAGGTTTCCATGGAGTGACCCGGAATGAACCAGGTGGTGCGCAGCCCGTAACGCTCGAACAGCTTGAGCAAACGCGGTGCACCGACTTCGCCCGCGAACAGGCCGCGTGAGATATCGTCAGGCGAATCCTCACCGCCGTAAGAGCCCAGCCAGCCTGCGACCGCATCCACATCTACGCCAAACGCACACAGAATTTCTTTAGCCATTGTTGTTTCTCCGCGGGTTGATCAGACCGGTTTCACGCATCGAACGCGGACGCCGGTCAGCCATTGATAGGGGGTTCAAGGAATGTTCAAGGGATTGCCATCAGCGCTTCCAACGCCAGAGCCGCGCGCAGCAGCCGTGCGTCCTCGCCTGCCGGGGCACTGAGCAACAGGCCAGTGGGCAAGCCGCAGGTATCAGTGCCGCTGGGCAATGACACGCCAGGCATGTTCAGCAAGCTGCCAGGCATGGTCAGGCGCAGCGTGGCGAGGTTGGTCTGAATGAACAGCTCGTCGTCGCCCAGCAAGGGTGCAAGGGGCGGCGCGACGTGGGCGACGCTGGGGGTTATGAGCAGTGCGCCGTCCAGTTCATGGGTCAATTGTTCCTGCAAGCGCTCGCGGGTGGCGTACAAATGAATCAGCTGACTGGCAGGCATGTGCCGCGCAGCCTCAAGGCGCTTGCGCACCCGTGGGTCGAGCTGACTGGCCGCGTCGCTGTCGAGCAACGGCTGATGCAGGGCGAACGCTTCGGCCGCGCCCAGCCAGCCGCTGTGCTGGATCAGGCGCAGGGTGGCTTGAAAGGCCTCGCAAGGGCGCACCTCGACCAGCGCGCCGCTGACGCGAAAAGCCTCGACGGCGCGCAGCAGGTTGTCGCGAACAGCGGGCTCGACACGGGCGTCATCCAGCACCGCCTGATCGACGATGAAACGCTGCCCGGCCAGGCTGCGCGGTACTTGCGACGTCGTCTTGCTGCGCGCACATAGCAGGTCGTCGATCACCACTGCATCACGAACGCTGCGGGTCAGCGGCCCGACACTGTCGAGGGTCAGCGCCAGCGGGAACACACCATCACGACTGTAGCGGCGGCTGGTGCTGCGATAGCCCACCAGGCCATTGAATGCTGCGGGAATGCGAATCGAGCCGGCCGTGTCGGTGCCCATCGCAATCGGTACGATGCCGGCAGCAACTGCAACCCCCGAGCCTGAGGACGAGCCACCAGGAATGCGTGGCGAGTCATCGCTCGATGGATTGACCGGCGTGCCGAAATGCGGATTCAGGCCGAGCCCGGAATAGGCGAACTCACTAAGGTTGGTCTTGCCCAGGCTGACCATGCCGGAGCGGGCCAGCAGGCCGACAACCGGCGCGTCCAGCCAGGCGGCCGACACCTGTCGACGGGTCGCAGAACCTGCCGTGGTCACGGATCCGGCGACATCGAACAAATCCTTCCAGGCAATGGGAACGCCATCGAACGCGCCGAGCGGCTGTCCCTGTTTCCAGCGGACGGCCGACGCTTCGGCCTCACGGCGGGCGCGCTCCTCGCTCATTGAAATGAACACGTGATCAACCTGACGGGCTCGGTACAGCGCCTGCTCCAAAGCCTGCACGGGGTCAGTACGACCTTGGGCGAAGTCCTCGGCCAGTGCGCAGGCATCAGGCGGGAGTGCGTTGGCAGCGGTATCCATCATCGACATGGCGGACTCTTAAAAATGTACTTATTAATAAAATGTACATTTAACAGAGGCAGAATCCGTGCCAATCTCTGGCTCTACGCCCTTTGACACAACAGCTCACCAAGACTGAATGCGCCAAAACCATTGGATTAGAACCCTTGCCAAGGCTTGACGAGGGGCAAAATCAGGACAAGTGAAGCGTTTGGTCGGCGGTCATAATGAAATAATGTATCTTTTATAAAAGGTACATTTTAGTGCAGATAGGTAACGGTGGCCCTATGAGTGAGCGTGCGGATGTACCTCAAGGTGACAGTGGCGCATCTGTGCGAGAATCGTTCGTCAACCGCCAGAAGTGTAAGAAAACGATGTCAGATGAGGACACGCGCACCGCCTCGCGCTACGCCACGATCCGTGAAGTGTTACGCAACGCCATCCTCACGGGTGCGGCCGCCAATGGACTGGTGCTGCTCGAAGCACCGCTGGCAGAGCTGTTCGGCACCAGCCGCGTGCCGGTGCGCAAGGCGCTCAATCTGCTGCACGACGAAGGGCTGATCAGCCGCTTCGACGGGCGCGGCTATCTGGTCAACCCCGAAGGCAGCACTGTCGAACCCTTGCGTCTGAGCCTGAGCCACAAGCAGTTCGGGCTGGACAGCAGTGAAGAGCTGGTCGACACCCGGCCGCTGGGTGAGCGTATTCATGATGAGATTGGCGCAGCGCTGTCGGCGTGCATCGCATTCGGTCATTACCGTCTGGATGAACAGAGCGCGGCCGAGCATTTCGGGGTCAGCCGCGCCGTGGTTCGTGAAGCGCTGATGCGCTTGCGTGATCGCGGACTGGTGGAGAAAGAACCCTACTCCCAATGGCTGGCCGGGCCGCTGACAGCACGTGAAGTGACGGATGATTACGAACTGCGCGCCTGCCTTGAGCCAGAAGCCTTGCGCCAGACCGCACCGAACCTGAGCCGCGAACACCTGGAAGCCATGCTGGCCCGAGTCATCGAGGCGCAGCAGGCTGAAAGCTGCAGCCTGGAACAGATCGAACGGCTTGAGGACGATCTGCACCAGCAATGCCTGGCAGGCCTGCAGAATCGCAAGATCGCGACCCTGATCAGCCAGGCGCAGAGCCCGATGATCATCAACCGGATCTTTTACAAGTTGCTGAGCATCGGTGCGGACGAGGCGATGCTCGCTGAACACAGGATGATCCTCGAACTGCTCCTGCACGGCGCGTTCGACGCCGCCGCGCTCAACCTGAAAGAACACCTGCACCGCGCCCGCCAACGCATGCTTCAGCGTCTGAAAGTGTTGTCGGTGCTGCCTGAGCAGGAAGTGCCGGAGTATCTGACGCGGCTGAGTTGATCCGTTACGTCGGTCCCGCCCTGTTCTGCTCGTACTACTTGTCGATCACTTCCCCACGCAACGCAGCCAGCCGTGCGATGAAGCGGTTTTGTACGGGCACCGGGATTTTCTCGGTGTCCATGGCGGCGATCAGGTCTTCGACCAATGCGTTGAAGTCGCTGGGGCTCAGGTTCTGCCCCTTATGCGATTCGGCCAGGCTGTCGCCGGTGTAGGTGCAGGGGCCGTCTGCCACTGCGCAGAACTTATCGACCAGCCGGTCGCGCAGCAGCACGATATTGACCCGCCTGAAACGTTCGACGATACGCTCGTCCTTGGCAACATTGAGCAGCATGCCCTCGACGATGCGCTGGATACCGGCTCGCTGGCCGAGGTCTTGATAAAGACGATCATCCTTGGCCGGTTGTTGTGCGCAACCCACCAGCAATGCCAGCGTCAGGCACATCAGCAAGCGCATCATCAGAAACTCCCCTGAACAGACAGATAGGTGCCGTTCTGGTTGTCCAGCGTGGCGATTTCCCCCAGGCGTGCGTAGGCCAGCACGAAGGAAAGATGCTTGTTGGGGAAGTACCCCACGAACACGTCGGCCCAGTCGCTTTCGCCGGCAAACGACAGGTTGTCGGGCTTCTCGCGGTATTCCACGCCCATGGCCCAGCGCGGGTTGAACAGCACGGCCACCGAGCCTTCCTTGAGCAAGCTGCGCGTGTCGCGTCGATCCCCGCCAAAACCCAGCAGACCGGTTTCGTTGGCACGGCTGTAGCGCACGCCGCCGTTGACCACCACGTTGTAACCAAACGCCGCGCCCATGAACAGGCGGCTGGCGGTCAGGTAACCTTCCACATCGGAATCGCGCTGTGCGCCGACAAGGCTCGGAATCAGGAAATCGTTCTGGTGCTTGTACTGCACGCCCAGCGATACCTGCGGCAGGCTGTCGTAGATCAGATCACCGAACAGCCGCACCTTGACGCCAAACACGTCCTGACTGAGGTTGTCATCCGGCAGACTCAGCCGGTGTTGCAAGGTGCTGATATCGAAACGTTGATGCGCGTAAGACAACTCCACACGGTTGCCATAAGCAAAGGCGACACCTGCTACGTCCAGGTTGTAGTCGGGCAGGTTGACGTGGGTGGCGAACGCTGTAGCGCCCCATTCACCCTGCTCGCTGTAGCCCGTGATCACCGCCCAGGGTGTAATGCCGCCGCCCGCGCTGCCCTCAATGTTGCTGGCACCGCCGGTTGCAATCAGACGACCATTATCGGCCAGGGCAAGGGACGCCACGGAGCCCAACAGACAACCCAACAGCAGCGGTAATTTATAGTGCATGGCTCAGTTCACCATCAGGCCGGGTGTTCTCATGGACTGTACGATCCAGGTTTCAAACGCAGTGGCCGCCAACGGCCGGCTGATCAGATAGCCCTGCGCGGTATCGCAATGCCAGCGCTGGAGCAGGTCCAGGCTGTGCTGATACTCCACACCTTCGGCCACGACCTTGAGCCCCAGGTTGTGGCTCATTTCGATAGTCGAACGCACGATGACCGCATCCTCGCTGGTTTCATCCAGATTGCGGACGAAAGACTGGTCGATCTTCAGCTCCTGGACCGGCAGACGCTTGAGGTGTGCCAGCGATGAATAGCCGGTGCCAAAGTCATCGACCGACAGGCTGATACCGCAGTCGCGCAGGCGATGCAGCACGACCAATGCCTTTTCCGGCTCGCTCATGACGGCGCTTTCGGTGATTTCAAACACCAGCTGTTCGGCAGGCACGTTGTATTGCTTGAGCAGGCGCATCACGAATCCGGCCAGGTCATCACCCAACAGGTCGTCGGCGGAGATGTTGACCGACACCTGCAGCACCAGACCGCGCTGACGCCATTCGGCCAACTGGCGCATGGCCTCTTCGATGACCCAGTTGGTCAGCAGATGGATACTGCCGGTGCGCTCGGCCAGCACGATGAATTCCGCGGGCGATACATTGCCGAATTGCGGATGGGTCCAGCGCAACAAGGCCTCGGCCTGGCGTACAGTGCCTTGGCGGATGTCCAGTTTGGGTTGGTAATGCAGCGCCAGTTCGCCGTTTTGTGGCGCCTTGCGCAAATCACGAATCAGACTGATCTGGCGCTGGTGCGCGAGGTCACGGCCGTCCTGATAGATCTGCAGACGACCTGGCAGCAACGCGGCGTCCTTGCGAGCGATGGCCGCCCGGCTGACCAGTTCCTGTGCCGAATGACCACTTTCGGGGTAGACGGTGATGCCAATGCTGCACTCCAGCGTGATGTCGTGGCTGTCGACCCGCTGCGGCTCGCTGAGCAGGCGCTGCAGACTGTCCGCCATCGCGACCGCGCCATCACTGGTCGTGTTGTCCAGCAGCAACAGAAACTCGTTGCCGCTCAGCCGTGCGACCGTATCGCCCGCGCGCAAGGCGCTCTGCAAGCGCTGCCCGATCTCGCGCAGCAACTGCTCAACGCCTTCGGCACCCGACCCCTCATTGATCGCGGCGAGGTTTTCGATCCCCATGTACAGCAAGGCCACCGGACGTTCAGCGGCAACCGCACTGCCAAGGCGCTCCATGACCAACGCGCGGTTGGGCAGGCCGGTCAGGTTGTCGTGCAGCGCGTTGTGCGCCAGTTGCCCTTCACGCACCGCGATACCGTGCTGCATGCTGTTGATCGCGTGCGCCAACATGCCCAGCTCATCACTGCGGGCCATGGTCACCGGCGTTGCGTAGTCGCCGTCGCCGATGCGCTTGGCGGCAATGGCTAGCGCGCGCACCGGTAGCGAGACGCTACGCGCCAGCGCCAAGGTGCCGATCAGCGACGCCAGCAGTGCGGCCAGGGTAATCCAAAACATCTTTTCATCCAGTGGCGCAAAGGCTTGCAAGGCCTTGTCGAGCGGGCTCTGCAGCAAGGCAATCACTTGTCCGTCGTCCGCATTGCCTGTATTGGCGAGCATCAGCGCCTGGCTGAGAAAGTTCAGGTTCGACTGCTCAGTGACCTGCATTTGCCCACCGGACGAGTTGCGCATCAATTCAATCAGACCGGCATGCAGCGCCTCGGGCTGGGTGCTGATCAACTCACCAGGCTTACCGTTTTCAATCGTGAGGAACGACACTTCGAGACCGCTCAATGAGCGCAGCTCCTGAGCGATATCGCTGTCGATCGAGAAGCCCATCACCACCCGACCGATCGGCAGCGGTGCCAGCACCGTGCTTTCCACCAAGAGATGCGGCGTGCCGCCGCCCGGCACGATCAGCACCGACTGGCTGTTGCGCTTGGCATTGCGCAACGCCTGGTTGTAGACGAATTTCGACCCTTCGGGCACTTCGGCCTCGGTACTGGCAATCACAGTACCGTCCATGCCCAGCAAAAACATGTCGCTCGCGTTGATGCGCTTGCCATGGTTGAGCAGCACAGAGCGAATGGTCGACGAGTCGGAGCTGGCCACGGCATCACGAAAGCCGAAATCGGCGGACAGCAACTGCACGGTGTCTCGCAGGCGCTTGCCGCGCAGGTCGATGAGGCGTTCGAAGACCCGGCTACCCACTTCCAGCTGCGCCTGAGCCTGCGTGCGAACGGCATCGCCCGTCGCGACTTTGACCGCAAGAAAGACAGCACCGACCACGATCAGCAGCAGGACCGTCAACACTGCGGCGATGCGTGCCTGAAAGCTGAGTTTAAGGTTCATTCATGCGCAGCCTTGTGAAAGGCGTCACCGAAACCGCTGGTGGCCGGTTTGGTCGGCGTGTCGGCGACTTTAGGCTCGACCGGCAGGGTGAAGCGCTGCGTAAGGCCTGCGGCTGGGAGGTCGAATTCGCCGCCCGATATCGGCTGCATGTCCTCGATCTGCGGATGCCAGAGCGTGGCCTGATAGTGACCGGCCGGCATCGAATCGAGCTTGAGCTGGCCATTGCTGTCGGTCACGCCGAACCAAGGCTCGTCGGTGACGTAGATATAACCGACCATCCAGTCGTGGATGTTGCAGCCCAGCACCACGACGCCCGGCTTGTCGAACAGCAAGGGCTCAGAAGGCGTGCCTTCGTAAAGGCGCAATTCGAATCGCTTGGCCGGTGAAAAAGAATAGACCTGATGGCGGATGTTATCGCTGTTCGGGAATTTCACCTGCGTGCCGACGCGCACGGCCAGAACGTGAGGCGAGAACTCCTGATCGCGTTGGTCCATGGCCGCTTTGAGTGGCGCAGGCGTGGGGTCCGACGGGCCTTTGAGCGTCACGACGGCATCGACAAGGGGCTTGCCCTGCTTGTCGACTATCTGCGCCGTCAAGGTAGCAGCCGACGCATTCGCCGCCGACACCATCCACAACCCAGCGAGCAATGCTGAAAAAAATACGTTGGTCATAACCGATTCAACCCGCCACGGCAGCGCCGTACTGCCGTAAGTAAATGAGCCAGCCCTGGCGGCAATTAAGAGGGCCTGGAAAACCTAAGAACCTGCGGTTTTAACGCCACTCTTCACACTATCGACCAAAGCCATTGAAACCTGAGGACGCCTGCCCCATCTAAGAGCCATGTTCAACTTCTCAGGTGCCCCATGAGCGACCAGCAGACAGACTCGCCAGATTCGCCAAACGACCAGACCGAGCACGAAGTGTCCCTGAGCTCCGACAGCACCTCACTCGCCCTGCCCGGCCAGAACCTGCCGGACAAGGTCTATATCATTCCGATCCACAACCGCCCGTTTTTTCCGGCTCAGGTCCTGCCGGTAATCGTCAATGAAGAGCCTTGGGCCGAGACCCTGGAACTGGTCAGCAAGTCCGAGCACCACTCGCTCGCCCTGTTCTTCATGGACACACCACAGGAAGACCCGCGCCACTTCAATACCGGCGCGTTGCCCGAGTATGGCACTTTGGTCAAGGTTCATCACGCCAGCCGCGAAAATGGCCGTCTGCAGTTTGTGGCACAGGGACTGAGCCGTGTCCGCATCCGCACCTGGCTCAAGCATCATCGCCCGCCGTATCTGGTGGAAGTCGAATACCCGCAACAGCCCAATGAGCCGACCGACGAGGTCAAAGCCTATGGCATGGCCCTGATCAATGCGATCAAAGAGCTGCTGCCACTCAACCCGCTGTACAGCGAAGAGCTGAAAAACTACCTCAACCGCTTCAGCCCCAACGACCCTTCGCCGCTGACCGACTTCGCCGCAGCCCTGACCTCGGCGACGGGCGTGGAATTGCAGCAGGTGCTGGATTGTGTGCCCATGCTCAAGCGCATGGAAAAAGTCCTGCCGATGCTGCGCAAGGAAGTGGAAGTCGCGCGGCTGCAGAAAGAGATTTCCGCCGAGGTCAATCGCAAGATCGGCGAACACCAGCGCCAGTTCTTCCTCAAGGAACAGCTCAAGGTCATCCAGCAGGAGCTGGGCCTGAGCAAGGACGACCGCAGCGCCGACATCGAACAGTTCGAGCAGCGCCTGGAAGGCAAGACCCTGCCGGCACAGGCACGCAAGAAAGTCGACGAAGAGATCAGCAAGCTCAAGGTCCTGGAAACCGGCTCGCCCGAATACGCCGTGACCCGTAACTACCTGGACTGGGTCAGCTCCCTGCCCTGGGGCATCTATGGTGCGGACAAGCTGGACCTTAAACACGCGCGTAAAGTGCTCGACCAGCACCATGCGGGCCTGGATGACATCAAGGCGCGGATTCTCGAGTTCCTCGCCGTCGGTGCGTACAAGGGTGAAATCAGCGGTTCTATCGTGCTGCTGGTCGGCCCGCCGGGCGTGGGCAAGACCAGTGTCGGGCGCTCGATTGCCGAGTCTTTGGGGCGACCGTTCTATCGCTTGAGTGTCGGCGGCATGCGCGACGAAGCGGAAATCAAGGGACATCGCAGAACCTACATCGGCGCGCAGCCCGGCAAGCTGGTGCAGGCGCTCAAGGATGTGGAGGTGATGAACCCGGTCATCATGCTCGATGAAATCGACAAGATGGGACAAAGCTATCAGGGCGACCCGGCGTCAGCTCTGCTGGAAACGCTGGATCCGGAGCAGAACGTCGAATTCCTCGACCATTACCTGGACCTGCGCCTGGACCTGTCCAAAGTCCTGTTCGTCTGCACCGCCAACACGCTGGACTCGATCCCCGGCCCGTTGCTGGATCGTATGGAAGTGATTCGCCTGTCCGGCTACATCACCGAAGAAAAACTCGCTATCGCCAAGCGCCACCTGTGGCCCAAGCAGCTTGAAAAGGCTGGCGTCGCGAAGAACAAACTGACCATCAGTGACAGCGCATTGCGTGCAGTGATCGAAGGCTATGCGCGCGAAGCGGGCGTGCGGCATCTGGAGAAGCAGCTTGGCAAGCTGGTGCGCAAGGCAGTGGTCAAACTGCTGGACGCGCCCGACTCGGTGATCAAGATCGGGCCGAAGGATCTTGAAGCGTCGCTGGGCATGCCGGTGTTCCGCAGCGAGCAGGTGTTGTCGGGCACAGGCGTTATCACAGGTCTGGCCTGGACCAGCATGGGCGGCGCTACGCTGCCCATCGAAGCGACCCGAATCCATACACTTAACCGTGGCTTCAAACTGACAGGGCAGTTGGGCGACGTGATGAAGGAGTCAGCAGAAATCGCCTACAGCTACGTGAGTTCCAACCTGTCGAAATTTGGCGGCGACGCGAAGTTCTTCGACGAAGCATTCGTGCATCTGCACGTACCTGAAGGCGCAACGCCAAAAGACGGCCCGAGCGCAGGGGTGACCATGGCCAGTGCTCTGCTGTCCCTGGCCCGCAACCAGCCGCCGAAAAAAGGCGTGGCCATGACTGGCGAACTGACCTTGACCGGGCATGTGCTGCCGATTGGCGGTGTACGGGAAAAAGTCATCGCGGCGCGTCGTCAGAAGATCCACGAACTGATCCTGCCGGAGCCAAACCGCGGTAACTTCGAGGAGCTGCCCGATTACCTGAAAGAAGGCATCACCGTGCACTTCGCCAAGCGCTTTGCCGACGTAGCGAAAGTGTTGTTTTAAGCTGTAACGGGTATCGCGCGGAAGTGAGCTTGCTCACTCCCGCACGATGCTGATCGTGCGCCATGTTCTGTGACGGCACGCACCTGCACCTCAAGCTCCCCTCCAAAACCCTGATCGGTTATTCTCCAGCATCGTCTCGCAAAACCGGACCTTGCCATGACTCCTGCCCGCCTCATCGCGCCGTTGAGCCTCGCCCTGTTGAGCGCCTGCGCTCAGACACCTAAAAATATCGTCTCCATCGACAGCCAGAACGACTGCCCGTTGAGCCTGAAAACCGGGCAAACGCTGATTCTGACGCTGCCCAGCAACCCGACCACGGGCTTTCGCTGGCTGACCCAGAACCCGGCACAGAATATTCTGCGCAGTCTGGGGCCTGAGGTGTATGCCAATGGCGCAAACAAGGAAATGATCGGCAGCGGCGGCGAGTCAGTGTGGCGTTACAAGGCGACCGAAGCCGGCACCGGACGTCTGCTGATGGTCTACCAACAGCCCTGGGCACCTGAAGTCCCGCCGGAGCAGACGTTCGACTGCGCTATTACGGTCAACTGAAGCCTTTCAGGCCCACGGCGCAGCGGCTCATCCGAGAAGCTGCGCTGCACCATGCATCCCGGCGACAACTTGGCTAGAATGCCCGCCTTTCAAAAGCCTTCGCCGGAATCGCCGTGAGCAAAGAACCCGACCGCCTATTCGCCCAGCCTCTGGCTCAGGTGCCTGACTTCGCCTTCAATGAAGACGTTGTGCGGGTGTTCCCGGACATGATCAAGCGCTCGGTGCCCGGCTACCCGACGATTGTCGAAAACCTCGGCGTGCTCGCGGCGCAGTTCGCACAACCCGATACCGTTCTGTACGACCTGGGCAGTTCGCTGGGTGCCGTCACTCAGGCACTGCGCCGCCATGTGCGTGGAGAGGGTTGCCGAGTGATCGCCATCGACAACTCGCAGGCCATGGTCGAACGCTGCCGCGAGTACCTTAACGCGCAGAATTCGATGTTTCAGGAGCTGTTGCCGGTGGAGGTCATCGAGGGCGATATTCTGGGTCTGACCTTCCAGCCGGCCTCAGTGGTCGCTTTGAACTTCACCCTGCAATTCATCGCCCCCGAGCAGCGCCTTGAACTGTTGGGCCGGATCCGCAAGGCATTGGTGCCGGGCGGTGCGTTGATCCTGTCGGAAAAGCTGCGCTTCGAAGACGAGCAGGCACACGCGCTGCTGACCGACCTGCACATTGCCTTCAAACGCGCCAATGGTTACAGCGATCTGGAGATTGCCCAGAAACGCAGCGCCATCGAGAACGTCATGAAACCCGATAGCCTCGAAGAACATCGCCAACGTCTGCTCGCCGCCGGGTTTTCCAAGGTGGTGCCCTGGTTCCAATGCCTTAACTTTGCCTCGTTGATTGCCCTGCCATGATTGATCTCGCTCCACTTGCCCGCCGTCTGGCAGGCACCCCGCTTGCCGAGTGGGCCAACGGCCTGCAAGCCCAGCTCGACACCAAGATGACCAAGGGCCACGGCGACCTGCAGCGCTGGCAGAGTGCGCTGGACGCCCTGCCGCCGCTGACGCCGGGGCGCGTGGATCTGGCCGACAGCTTTACCCTGGAAACCGAGTGCAACGGCGAAACCCGGACGGTGCTGCGCAAGGCCTTGATGGGCCTCTCGCCGTGGCGCAAGGGACCGTTCAACGTGTTCGGCGTGCACATCGACACCGAATGGCGCTCGGACTGGAAATGGTCGCGGGTGTCGCCGCACCTCGACCTCAAAGGCAAGCGCGTACTGGATGTGGGCTGCGGCAATGGCTATTACCAGTGGCGCATGCTGGGTGCCGGGGCTGACTGCGTGATCGGCGTCGACCCCAACTGGCTGTTCTTCTGCCAGTTTCAGGCCATGCAACGCTACCTGCCCGACCTGCCCGCCTGGCACCTGCCTTTCGCGCTTGAAGACCTGCCTGCCAGCCTGGAAGGGTTCGACACGGTGTTTTCAATGGGCGTGCTGTATCACCGAAAATCGCCCATCGACCATTTGCTGGCACTGAAAGACTGCCTGGTCAAAGGTGGCGAGCTGGTCATGGAGACGCTGGTGGTGCCGGGCGACGTGCATCAGGTGCTGGTGCCCGAGGATCGTTACGCGCAAATGCGCAATGTCTGGTTCCTGCCTTCAGTGCCCGCCCTGGAACTGTGGATGCGTCGCGCAGGCTTCACCGATGTGCGCTGCGTGGATGTCAGCCACACGACAGTCGAGGAACAACGCAGCACCGAGTGGATGCGCTACCAGTCGCTGGGCGACTTCCTCGACCCCGAGGACCACAGCAAGACCGTCGAAGGCCTGCCCGCGCCGATGCGCGCGGTGATCGTGGGGCGTAAGCCTTAAAAATCTCCAGGACACGATCTGCGGGAGGTCTCGTCTCGTCTACGACGCCGCGCTGTCGCGCAGCAAACTTTGTGGGAGGCGGCTTGCCGGCGATGAAGTCAGCGTGATTTATCGCCAGCAAGCCGCCCTCACATGCAGACAGTAGCGCTGCCTATCGCGCTGCCGCGACAATCAGTGCCTTCATCTCAGCCACCGCCGCCTTGAACCCCACGAACAGTGCATGCGCCACCAGTGCGTGACCGATGTTCAGCTCGTTGATGCCCTTGATCGCTGCCACGGCTTCGACGTTGTGATAATGCAGGCCGTGGCCGGCGTTGACGATCAACCCCTGTGCCAGACCGAACGCCACACCATCGGCGACTCGCTGCAGCTCTAGCGCCACGTCAGTGGGCGTTTGCGCGTCGGCATACCGGCCCGTGTGAAGCTCGATGGCAGGCGCACCGACACGTCTGGACGCGGCAATCTGGCGCTCATCGGCGTCGATGAACAACGACACTTCACAGCCGATTTTAGACAGCCGCTCGACCGCCGCCTGGATACGCGCCTCCTGACCGGCAACGTCCAGACCGCCTTCAGTGGTCAACTCCTGGCGCGTTTCCGGCACCAGGCACACATGAGCTGGACGAATCCGCTCGGCAAACGAGAGCATCTCTTGCGTGACGCCCATTTCGAAGTTCATGCGGGTCTGCAACACATCCTTGAGCAGCAGCACATCGCGCTCCTGAATGTGGCGGCGGTCTTCACGCAGGTGCACCGTGATGCCATCGGCACCTGCCTCTTCGGCATCCAGCGCGGCCTTGACCGGGTCCGGGTAGCGCGTACCACGGGCTTGGCGCAACGTCGCCACGTGATCGATGTTCACGCCAAGAAGGATGCGGGTGCTTTGAGTCACGAGAGGTCTCCTGAAAGTGGGTCGAAGCAGGCCACAGAGCATAAAGCCTGTTTACAGCTTGCGAAACAGTTCACGGCTGACTAATGGGCGACCGCCCAGGTGCACGGCCAGTGCCTGACGCATCAAACGCTTGGCAGCCGACAACGCACCGGGCGCGCTCCAGTCCGCTTCGGCCATGGCCAGCAGCTCGACACCCTGAAACAGACCGGGCTGCAACAGCCAGACCCGCTCAAGCCCGGCGTCCACTTGCAGGCGGTACATGCCGTCCGCGGCGAGCGGCTCGCCATGGATGTCGGTGTCCAGCGCAAAACCGTAGCCGAGGTCGTCCAGCAGACGCCATTCGAACGAACGCAGCAACGGTTCCAGCGCACGCCCTTCTGCGAGCGCCATCAACGTGGCGGCATAGTGATCGAATACGGCAGGATGGGGGTCTTCGGACGGTAGCAGGCGAATCAGCAATTCGTTGAGGTACATGCCGCTGAACAGTGCCTCACCGGTCATCCAGGTGGCGACACCGGCGCTTTCCATACGTCCGACATTCTTGAGTTCACTGCGCCCGCGAAACTCGACTTCAAGTGGCACGAAAGGACGAGCCAGCGAACCGGCCTTGCCTTTGGCACTGCGCAACACGGCACGCAGCCGGCCCTGAGGCGTAAGAAAATCGACCAACGCGCTGTTTTCGCGATACGCACGGCTGTGCAGCACATAAGCAGGTTGGCCGGTTGGCGTGCTCATCGGGCGGGCTCGAAAAAAGAAAGGTTCACCCGACCCAAAGCCGGGTGAAAAGACAACCTAGAGGTCGCCGTAGCCCAGCGAACGCAGTGCGCGTTCATCGTCGGACCAGCCGCCTTTGACCTTGACCCAGAGGTTGAGCATCACCTTGGAGTCGAACAGCAACTCCATGTCGCGGCGGGCATCGCTGCCGATACGCTTGATGCGCTCGCCCTTGTCGCCAATGATGATCTTTTTCTGGCCATCGCGCTCGACGAGGATCAGCGCATGGATATGCAAGGTACGTCCCTGCTGCTTGAATTCTTCGATCTCGACGGTGATCTGGTACGGAAGCTCGGCACCCAGCTGGCGCATGATCTTCTCGCGAACCAGCTCAGCGGCCAGGAAACGGCTGCTGCGGTCGGTGATCTGGTCTTCCGGGAAGAAGTGATCGTTCTCCGGCAGATGTGAAGCGATCAGACCTTCCAGCGCTTCCAGGTTGTGGCCGTGCTGCGCCGAAATCGGCACGATGGACGCATTCGGCAACTGACCTTGCAGCCACTCCAGATGCGGCATCAGATCGCTCTTGTCTTCGATGCGATCGGTCTTGTTGATCGCCAGAATGACCGGACCCTGCACGTATTGAACACGCTCCAGCACCATCTGGTCTTCGTCGGTCCAACGTGTGCGGTCAACAACGAAGATCACCACATCGACGTCTTTCAACGCCGCCGATGCGGTCTTGTTCATGTAACGGTTGAGCGCTTTTTCGCCATTCTTGTGCATGCCGGGGGTGTCGACATAGATCGCCTGCACGGCGCCTTCGGTCTTGATGCCCAGCATGTTATGACGTGTGGTCTGCGGCTTGCGCGAGGTGATTGCCAGCTTCTGACCCAGAATATGGTTGAGCAGCGTGGACTTGCCCACGTTGGGGCGGCCGACGATGGCAACATAGCCACAGCGTGTTGCGGTTGTATCACTCATGACCGTTCTCCACGCCAAGGGCAATGAGCGCTGCGGCTGCGGCTACCTGTTCGGCAATCCGGCGGCTGACACCCTGACCTCGACTCTTTTCGTTCAATAGGGTGATCTCGCACTCGACGAAAAACGTCCGGCAATGAGGCTCACCCTGGATATCCACCACTTCGTAACGCGGCAGATCGCAGGCCCGGGACTGCAGAAACTCCTGCAGCCGGGTTTTCGGGTCCTTGTTGGTGTCGACCAGCGTCAGGCTGTCGAACTCGGTCGTCAGCCACGCCAGTACACGTTCGCGCGCCACGTCCATGCCCGAGTCGAGGTAGATCGCACCGATCAACGCTTCCAGCGCATCGGCAAGAATCGACTCACGACGGAATCCGCCGCTTTTCAGTTCGCCGGAGCCCAGACGCAGGTACTCGCCCAGATCGAAACCGCGCGCCAGCAATGCCAGGGTCTCGCCCTTGACCAGCCGCGCCCGCAAACGGGACAACTGACCTTCACGCGCCTGTGCAAAGCGCTCGAACAGCGCCTCGCCAGCCACAAAGTTGAGAATGGCATCACCGAGAAATTCCAGCCGCTCATTGTTGCGACCGGCAAAACTGCGGTGGGTCAGGGCCAGGACCATCAGTTCCTGATCCTTGAAGGTGTAGCCGAGCTGACGCTCAAGGCGGCTCAAGGATACGCTCACGGTCTGCCCACGCTCAGTTGCTTGTCGAACTTGATAACCACGTCGATGTTCAGCATCAACGGCTCACGCTGTTCGTAATTCAAACGGGCGTTGAACGCATTGTTCTCCACCGTCACTCTTAACGCCTGTTTCAAATCTATATCCCGGATGCTGTTGAGCTGCATGCTCTTTTCGACATAACTGTAAAAATCGCTGACCGTGGTGATACCCAGGCCCTTATTGCTCTCGACCGCCTCGATGATGTTTTTCATCCGGCTGTAGTCAAGATAATGGGGGACAAGCTTGAATGCGGTACTGATCGCAAACACGGCCAGAACCAGCATCACCAACCCGCCTACCAACGACA
Organism: Pseudomonas triticifolii; assembly: GCF_014358015.1. GTDB lineage: Bacteria > Pseudomonadota > Gammaproteobacteria > Pseudomonadales > Pseudomonadaceae > Aquipseudomonas > Aquipseudomonas triticifolii. The sequence goes on from NZ_JACONV010000003.1 coordinate 242,334, forward strand.
AACCTTTTTGAGAAGCAGAGAACGTCATGTTCCTGTTGACCTCCTTGGATACACACTGGCGCACTGTAAAACGCAATGCCTGCTCAGGACGTGCCTGAAGCGCCCCCAAATGACATACGGCGCTGCCCAGGCAGCGCCGCATCAATTACTTGATCAACCCTACGCGTGAAAAATTAGGGAAGTGGCTCAGTTTCGGTTCGGGCCAGCTCATCCAGACAGCAAAGGCCTTACCGACGATGTTCTTGTCCGGAACCATGCCCAGCTCGTCCTTGGGAATGTTGGGATCATCCCAGTAACGGCTGTCATTGGAGTTGTCGCGGTTGTCGCCCATCATGAAATAGTGCGCAGCCGGAACGGTCCATTCGCTGTCGGGCGGTGCACGATAGCGGCTCATTTCCTGACGGATCTGATGCTCTACGGCGCCTAGTTGCTCTTCGTACAGCTCGGCACTGCCCAGCGTGCCAGGCTCGGTGCCAATCAGCTTCTTGGCAACCAGTTCGTTGTTGACGAACAGGCGCTTGTCGCTGGTATAGCGAATATGATCGCCCGGCAGGCCGATCACCCGCTTGATGTAGTTGACGCTCGGGTCGCTCGGGTAGCGAAAGACCATCACGTCGCCGCGCTGCGGATCGCCGATCTGAATCACCTTCTGGTCCAGCACTGGCAGGCGAATGCCATACGAGAACTTGTTGACCAGAATGAAATCACCCACGTCGAGCGTCGGCTTCATGGAGCCGGACGGAATCTGGAAGGGTTCGACCAGAAACGAGCGCAGCACCAGAACAATGAACAACACCGGGAAGAACGACTTGCCGTACTCGATCAGCAAAGGCTCTTTGTTCAATCGCTCGACAACGGCGATGTCAGGCTCTCCGACACTGCCCTGATACTTCGAAATGGCGGCCCGACGGCGAGGCGCCAGGACGACCAGATCGATCAGTGCAAGCACGCCGCAGACGAAGACAGCGATAACCAACAACAGCGGGAAATTTAGTGACATAGGACCTGACTATTCCAACCTGAGCACTGCAAGGAAGGCTTCCTGTGGGATTTCCACGTTGCCAACCTGCTTCATGCGTTTCTTACCGGCCTTCTGCTTCTCGAGCAATTTACGTTTGCGACTCACGTCACCACCGTAACACTTGGCCAGTACGTTCTTTCTGAGTGCCTTGACGGTTGTCCGGGCCACAATCTGGCCACCAATCGCGGCCTGAATGGCCACATCGAACATCTGCCGCGGGATCAGCTCTTTCATCTTCTCGGTCAATGCACGTCCTTTGTAGTGCGCATTGTCACGATGAACGATCAGGGCCAGTGCATCGACCTTCTCGCCGTTGATCAAAACATCCAGTTTCACCAGATTGGCTGACTGGTAACGGTCGAAATGATAGTCCAGCGATGCATAACCGCGGCTGACTGACTTGAGACGATCGAAGAAATCCAGCACCACTTCGTTCATCGGCAAATCGTAGCTGACCTGGACCTGAGTCCCGAGGAACAGCATGTCGTGTTGCACGCCGCGCTTTTCAATGCACAGCGTAATGACGTTGCCCAAATGCTCCTGAGGCACAAGAATATTTGCCCGAACGATAGGTTCGCGCATGTCTTCAATGGCTGACAGGTCTGGCAGTTTGGACGGGTTGTCGACGTAGATCGTTTCACCGGTCTTCAGCAACAACTCGAAGATAACGGTTGGTGCCGTGGTAATCAGGTCCAGGTCGTATTCGCGCTCAAGGCGCTCCTGGATGATCTCCATGTGGAGCATGCCCAGGAAACCGCAACGGAAGCCGAAGCCCAGCGCATCGGAGCTTTCCGGCAGGTATTGCAGCGAGGAGTCGTTGAGCGTCAGCTTCTGCAACGCTTCGCGGAAGTCTTCGAAGTCGTCGGAGCTGACCGGGAACAGACCCGCATAGACCTGTGGCTGGATGCGCTTGAAGCCTGGCAGTACATCAACGTCCGGAGTGGAACTCAGGGTCAGGGTGTCACCGACCGGCGCACCATGAATGTCCTTGATGCCGGCGATGATGAAGCCCACTTCGCCAGCCTTCAGATCGACGGTCGCGGTATGCTTGGGATTGAACACCCCGACGCTGTCGACCAGATGCATCTTGCCGGTGGATTTGACGAGGATCTTGTCGCCTTTCTTCACACGGCCGTGGCGAACGCGCACCAGGGACACAACGCCCAGGTAGTTGTCGAACCAGGAGTCGATGATCAACGCCTGCAGCGGATCTTCGATATTGCCGGTGGGCGCCGGAATGGTGGCCACCAGGCGTTCAAGCACCTCGTCCACGCCCATGCCGCTCTTGGCACTGCAGGCCACAGCGTCGGTGGCGTCGATGCCGATGATCTTCTCGATTTCTTCCTTGACGCGGTCCGGATCGGCTTGCGGCAAGTCCATCTTGTTCAGCACCGGCATGACCTCAAGGCCCTGCTCGATGGCGGTATAGCAGTTGGCAACCGACTGCGCCTCAACGCCCTGCCCCGCATCCACCACCAGCAAGGCCCCTTCACAGGCTGCAAGCGAGCGGCTGACTTCATAGGTGAAGTCCACGTGGCCCGGGGTATCGATGAAGTTCAGCTGGTAGGTGATACCGTCTTTGGCCTTGTAGTACAGGGTTACGCTGTGGGCCTTGATGGTGATCCCGCGCTCGCGCTCAAGATCCATGGAGTCGAGCACCTGCGCTTCCATTTCGCGCTCGGACAGGCCGCCGCACATTTGAATGAAGCGGTCGGCCAGCGTCGACTTGCCATGGTCAATGTGGGCGATGATGGAGAAATTGCGGATATGACTCAAATCACTCACGGATCAACACTCAAAAAGGTTGCAGGCAGATTGCCCGCCGAAAAATAGCCGGGAATTGTACCTGAAGTAAGCCAAGGGCGTCACGCTTGCAGGCACCCGTATCAATCCGAGCCTGAAGCCAACCCATGAAAAAGGGCGGCCATGGCCGCCCTTCCTCATCAAACGAGCGGGTTATTCAGACAGTTTGAAGGTGATGAACGTCGCACGTCCCTGACGCAGGACACGCATCGAAACCGAACGATCCTTGGGCAGGCTTTTTGCTACATCGGTGAACTGCTTCGCCGAGGTGATGGCCTGATTGTTCAGATGCGTAATCACATCGCCAGCCTGCAGGCCGATCAACGAAGCCGGACCACCGGTCACCTCCTTGATCGCCACACCGCCCTTGAGGTCCAGCGTCTTCTTCTGCTCAGCCGTCAGCTCAATCACCGACACACCCAGGCGATTACTGCTGCGTTCAGCACCCGCGCCTGGCACACCGCCCATTTCCTGACCTTCATCCGGCAGCGCACCGACCGTAACGGTCAGGTTCTGACGCTTGCCGTCCCGGATCACTTCAAGCTCGGCCTTGCTGCCGTCCTTGAGATTACCGATCAAGTGCGGCAGGTCAGCCGACATGATGATCGGCTGACCATTGGCGCTCAAAATCACGTCACCAACCTGCAGCCCGCCCTTGGCGGCCGGACCATCTTCAAGCACCTGCGCGACCAGCGCCCCGGCTGGCTTGTCCAGCCCGAACGATTCAGCCAGGTCCTTGTTCACTTCCTGAATCACAACACCCAACCAGCCGCGGCTGACTTTACCGCTTGCCTTGAGCTGATTGGCAACATCCATGGCGACGTCGATCGGGATGGCGAACGACAGGCCCATGAAGCCACCCGAGCGGGTGAAGATCTGTGAGTTGATACCCACGACCTCACCGGCCATGTTGAACAGCGGACCACCCGAGTTGCCGGGGTTGATCGCCACGTCGGTCTGGATGAACGGCACGTAGGTGTCATTCGGCAGACTGCGGCCCTTGGCGCTGACGATACCTTTGGTCACCGAGTGATCGAAACCGAATGGCGAGCCAATCGCCAACACCCACTCGCCGACTTTGAGCGTGTTGGAGTTGCCCAGTTTGGCGGTCGGCAGGTCCTTACCTTCGATTTTCAGCACGGCCACGTCGGTGCGCGGATCAGTGCCGACCAGCTTGGCCTTGAGTTCGCTACGATCGGAAAGCCGCACGAGAATCTCGTCTGCACCGTCGATCACGTGGTTGTTGGTCAGGACATAGCCATCAGGAGAGATGATGAAACCTGAGCCCAGCGACTGAGCTTCGCGCTGGCGATCGCCCTTGCCTGGCGGACGTGTCCCTGGCGGCATGCTGCGCTCGAGAAACTCGCGCAGCATCGGCGGGAGGCCTTCAAGATCCGGCACCTGCTGATTGGCGATGGCACGATCAGGCAATTTCTGGCGCGTGCTGATATTCACGACCGCAGGCGATGCCTGCTCGACCAGCCCGGTGAAGTCCGGCAGATTTTCGGCCTGAACGGCAGCGACCTGACCGAGCATCAGCACGGCGGCAATGAGAGATAGATAAGATTTCACACGTGGTATCGACATACGACTCCCGTTCATAACGAGCAGAGTTAAGCAGTACAGATCAACCGACCCGGGGAACCGGACATCGTTCGATGCGCTTCCCGGCAGGTTTTCAAGGCCCACAAACGACAAAGGCCAGAGCTGCGAGGCTGTGACCTATAGAAAAAAATGAGAGTTTTTGCAACTTGCAAACCTCACCAAACATTTCAGTATCTCGGCCAAGGGCCAGGTTGACTGCGGTCTGGAGGTAGGTCGAACCCAAGATGAAACCTTTTACATCCCGGGCGATTTTCATCGAATCGACTTATTTTTTGCCTTGAGCATCATTGCCACGTATGGACAACGCAATACGCTCGGCAGTACCCAAGGGTATCTCTCCGACTACCGTAACCATAGTGTCACCCTGAGGTGTGGTCAAACGTCGCGATACGGCGACCGTCGGGCCCAACTGAGTGCGAATGTCGGACGATGCATTGCCACTGACAGGCTCGATGAACACGGAAAAACGCGCAAGGCCATCGCCATACATGAGGCTGGTGACCGGCGAATTCGTCTCAGCGTCCTTGCGAACACCACTGCTGCTCAGCTCAAAGCCGGGCGGCAGCCAGTCTGAACGCCAGGAAACGGCATTGATCTGTGCTTGTGGCTTGCCCTTGGCCGTCGCAGCAACCACAGGCTTGCACTCGGCACTGGCCTGCAGCGACTGGTCCGACGGACCATTGGCGGTATCGAAATCGGTGAACTGAAACCGCTCAAGCAACTGGCCCTTGTCACTCAACAGCAATGACTTGAGCGCAAGCCCGGTTTCATTATCGATATGCAATTCCATGCCATAGCGATGCTGATCCTTCGGGGTCACTGCAACAATGGTTGTTGCACGACCGGCCACCCGGGACTTACCGACAACTTTCATGTCGTACCAGGCAGACAGCTTCTTGACATCGAACGAGCGTGCAGCGGCATCAGGGATATTGGTGACGCCTGCTTCCAGAGTGCCACTGACGCACTGGGTCAGCCCGTCAACACGCGACACTTCCTGGGCAGAGCCATCAAGCTGGAGCAGTCGCTCATGGACTTTGCCATCCGCTACGCGGTGCCAGACCCGATGAGTCGAAAAACTGCCATTGCGTTCGTAAACGAACGTACCTTGATAACTCTGCTGTTGATCGACCTGCCCAAGACGCTTGAGCAAGTCCTGTGCATCATCAGCATGAACCGGGAGGGCAAGCCATCCACCTAACAGCAACGGCAATAGCGGAACGGCTCGCATGATCCTCCTTAACGGTTTTCCAGACTGGCAGCACGGGCGTAAGGCAGCGCACTTTCAGTGCCCTTCAACGCAGCTTCCTGAGCATGTTGACGCAGGTAGCCTGGCAGACGCTTGTCGCCCTCGCCAGCCTGGCCCTGCAATACACCATTGGCCATAGGGCCTGGTGCCTGCTCGGCGCTCTCGGTGTAACCAGCCAGTACGGCCGGACCTTTGACCTGTGGAACAGTCAGGCTGGCAGGCTGTTGGGTCTGCTGCGCCAATTGCGTACCGGTGATTTCGTCCTGGTTGTACAGACGAACACCAGCCAGAACAGCAACGGTTACAGAAGCGGCGACGGCCAGACGACCCAGCGAACGCCACGGACCGCGGGCTACTTTAAGAGGACTGACTTCATCGGCGATTGCGGCAGATACAGCTGCCGAGATGTCCAGATGAGGCATCAGCAATTCTTTGTGCATGGCTGCACGGGCAATCTGATAACGCGACCAAGTGGCACGCGTATCTGCATCGTCAATGGCATTCAATACCCGACGCAATTCCAATTCGTCCGCTTCGTTGTCCATCACTGCGGACAGCGATTCCTGCAGGGCTTCACGACTCATGGCGGGTTCCTCTCTTGGGCTATCGCCGCTGTCTCAGGATTCCTGCAACAACGGCTGCAGGGCTTTATCGATGGCTTCCCGAGCGCGAAAGATGCGAGAGCGCACGGTACCAACAGGACATTGCATGACGCTCGCAATGTCTTCGTAACTCAGACCATCGAATTCACGTAAAGTTAGTGCAGTACGCAAATCTTCCGGGAGAAGCTGGATGGTCCGATGGACAGTACCCTCGATCTCATCCCTCAACAATGCACGCTCCGGCGACTCGATGTCCTTGAGGCCATGATCGCCATCGTAGAACTCCGCGTCCTCAGACCTCACATCGCTATCAGGTGGCCGCCGACCGCGCGACACCAAATAGTTTTTCGCCGTGTTGATGGCGATACGGTACAGCCACGTATAAAACGCACTGTCGCCGCGAAAATTTCCGAGTGCGCGATAGGCCTTGATAAAGGCTTCCTGCGCAACGTCCTGAGCCTCATGGGTGTCGTGCACGAATCGCACGATCAACCCGAGAATCTTGTGCTGATACTTCAGCACCAACAGATCAAATGCTCGCGTGTCACCGCGCTGAACGCGCTCGACAAGCTGCTGATCCTCTTCCTGGGTTAGCATGAACACTCCTCATTGAGCTTAAAGGAGCGTTGCAACTGATATTGTTCAGGCTCGCAAACATAGACTCGGGCTTTGCGCAAAAGTTCTCCCCCTTCAAGCAAGTTTCCTGCAGACAGTCATTCGGCCTGCACGAAAAACGCAGCGCGACACGGTCGACTGCGTGAATAGTCTTGTCGTCGGTGCGCAGTCGATGATCACTTATCGAACCCTGCGCAAGCCAACGCTGTTCCTTTATAGGCAACCTGCTATTGAGCCCGGATCCCTCTGAAAAGTTCCATGAGCACAAATGCAGGCGTTAACCTCGATCTGCACGCTCCGCTTCCCCTTCGTGGCGCCTGGGGCGCTTGAACAAGAAAATCCGGAGCAAAAGCGTATGCATGTTGGCAAGGACTGAAGCACAATCCTTGTTTACCGTGGTTCCACAATGCCATGAGGCGCGGCTATTGTGCCGATCCCCTAAAACTTATACTAGTGGCCGCTAGAGGCAGAATTTACAGATGAGCCAACATTTTCAGCATGACGTATTGGTGATCGGCAGCGGCGCAGCGGGCTTGAGCCTGGCGCTGACTCTGCCCGAACATCTGCGCATCGCGGTCCTGAGCAAGGGCGATCTGTCCAACGGCTCGACATTCTGGGCTCAAGGCGGCGTGGCAGCAGTGCTCGACGACACAGACACGGTGCAATCCCACGTCGAGGACACCCTGAATGCCGGAGGCGGTCTCTGCGACGAAGAGGCCGTGCGCTTCACCGTCGAGCACAGCCGTGAGGCCATCCAGTGGCTGATCGATCAGGGGGTTCCGTTCACCCGTGGCGACCATGCTGACACCGAGGAAAGCGGTTTCGAGTTTCACCTGACCCGCGAAGGCGGCCACAGTCATCGCCGGATCATTCATGCCGCCGACGCCACAGGTGCCGCCATTTTCCGCACGCTGCTCGAACAGGCCAGCAAGCGACCGAACATCGAATTGCTTGAACAGCGCGCCGCCATTGATCTGATTACCGAGCGCAGACTGGGACTGCAAGGCCAGCGCTGCCTGGGTGCCTACGTGCTCAATCGTAAAAGTGGCGAGGTCGACACCTACGCTGCCCGCTTCACGATTCTGGCGTCAGGCGGCGCGGCCAAGGTCTACCTGTACACCAGTAACCCCGATGGAGCCTGCGGCGATGGCATTGCCATGGCCTGGCGCTCCGGCTGCCGGGTGGCGAATCTGGAGTTCAATCAGTTCCACCCCACCTGCCTGTATCACCCACAGGCCAAGAGCTTTCTGATCACTGAAGCACTGCGCGGCGAAGGTGCCTACCTCAAGCTGCCGAACGGCGAGCGTTTCATGCCACGTTTCGACGAGCGGGCAGAACTGGCCCCGCGCGACATCGTGGCCCGCGCTATCGACCACGAGATGAAGCGCCTGGGTATCGACTGCGTCTACCTGGACATCAGCCACAAACCCGAAGCCTTCATCAAGACGCACTTTCCGACGGTATACGAACGCTGTCTTGAGTTCTCCATTGACATCACCCGGCAGCCGATCCCGGTCGTTCCCGCCGCGCACTACACCTGCGGCGGCGTGATGGTCGACAGCCACGGGCGCACTGATGTACCGGGCCTGTATGCAATAGGCGAAACCAGTTTCACGGGGTTGCACGGTGCCAATCGAATGGCCAGCAATTCATTGCTCGAATGCTTCGTCTACGCACGCTCTGCGGCGGTGGATATCGAACAGCAACTCGGTGATATTCCGGTGCCGGGCAACCTGCCAGGCTGGGACGCCAGTCAGGTGACCGATTCCGACGAGGACGTGATCATCGCGCACAACTGGGATGAGCTGCGACGCTTCATGTGGGACTACGTCGGTATCGTGCGCACCAACAAGCGCCTGCAACGCGCCCAGCATCGCGTGCGACTGCTGCTGGATGAAATTGACGAGTTCTACAGCAACTACAAAGTCAGCCGCGACCTGATCGAGCTGCGCAATCTGGCGCAAGTCGCCGAATTGATGATTCGTTCGGCAATGGAACGCAAGGAAAGCCGCGGCCTGCATTTCACGCTGGACTATCCGGATATGTTGCCCCAGGCGCTGGACACTATTCTGATACCGCCCACCTACGCCGGCTGAATTTCAGGCGTACGCGCAGACGTCGGTGAACATCCGGCGTCAGCGCATCGAAGGGAATGCAGCAACTGCTCACCTGCCGCGAAGGCCGACCGGCACTGATCGTGCGAAAACGCAGAATCACGACCAGCGGCAGCGCCAGGCTGTCCTTGCATAACTGCACCGGCTGCCAGCCGCCCTGCTCGCTCCACACGCGCCAACCCTGCGGATCGCGCTGCAATCCGCTGAACGCTGTGGCACCACGGAGCAATATCGATCCAGGCAAAACCCGGATTGCATGCACCGCACAGAGCGCAACACCGACAGCTGCCATCAGGGCTGCAATATCCAGCCAATACAGGGCAAACAGCGCCAATGCCTGAGCCGCGAGGTAGGCCGCCAGTAGCAGGCGGGAAGCCTGCCAGCGGCACTCGAAGCGATCAGTCGGGCTGTACACGGTCCAGGATCATGCGAACCATTCGCTGCAATTCAGCATCTTCGGACTCGGCACGCTGCATGAACCAGCCGAACATGTCCTGATCCTCGCACGTCAGCAGACGGCGATACAGATCACGGTCCACGTCGTTCAGATGTGGATAGACCTCGCGAACGAACGGCACCAGCAGCACGTCCAGTTCAAGCATTCCGCGACGGCTGTGCCAGTAAAGGCGGTTGAGTTCAACGTCTTCGACCATGGAGCGCTCCTCAAAGTAGGCGGCGAGTATACAGCCGTGAGGCGACTGAGCGAATCGCGTAATGGTCGCAGCAGTTTTCATGTAGCCGTATTCATATTCATAACTGGGCACTATGATGTGCCCCAGACTTTTCCATTTGCGATGACCATGGCCCACTCAGCTTTCTTCTGCACGCTATCCCATGAGGGCGTTCTTGCCGTTCGCGGCGTGGATGCCAGCAAGTTTCTGCAGGGACAATTGACCTGCAACTTCAATTACCTGAGCGACGACCGGTCCAGCCTCGGTGCCCGTTGCACCCAGAAAGGCCGAATGCAGTCCAGCTTCCGGGTCCTGCTGGAAGGCGATGGGTGCCTGCTGGCCATGGCACTGGAACTGATAGAGCCGCAATTGCTGGACCTGCGCAAATACGCCGTGTTCTCCAAATCGAAGCTGACCGACGAAAGTACGGCCTGGGTGCGTTTTGGCCTGCACAACGGCGACAGCGCGCTGGTCAGCCTGGGGCTCGACCTGCCGCAGGAAACCGACTCGGTGACACGTGCCAATGATCTGATCGCGATTCGCGTGTCACCTTTGCGAGCCGAACTCTGGGCGCGCGCCGAACAGGCCGACACTGTCCAGTCACGGCTTGCCTCGCAGCTCAGTGAAGGCACGCTCAATGACTGGTTGCTCGGTCAGATCGATGCAGGCATCGGCCAGGTGTTTGCCGAAACCCGCGAGGAGTTCATCCCTCAAATGATCAACCTGCAGGCGGTGGGCGGAGTCAGCTTCAAGAAAGGCTGCTACACCGGACAGGAAATCGTTGCTCGCATGCAGTATCTGGGCAAGCTCAAGCGCAGGCTGTACCGACTGTCGATGCAGGGCAGTGAAGTTCCAGCGCCAGGGACAGCGCTGTTTTCGCCTGTGCATGCAAGTGCTGTGGGCAATGTTGTACTTGCCGCGCGATCGGAACAAGGTATCGAGCTGCTGGCCGTCCTGCAGGCCGATGCAGCAGAAAGCACCCAGGTACACCTGGGCGCTGCCGATGGTCCGGCGCTGCAATTGCGTGAGCTTCCCTACATTCTGGACAGCAAGCTCGAAACGCAGCGCTGAATCGAACGAACGCTCCCACGATCCTACTGTCATTAAAGCGACCCGGCATCCTGGCGCTCACTGAGCGCCAGAAAGACTCTGGACACCCCTAAAGGCTGCGAGACGCAACATGAGCAAGATGGCTGACGAGGTGCAGAGAAATTTGATCAAGGCCATCGACAGAGATGCCTTGTTTCTGCCAACCCTGCCCGAAGTAGCATTGAAAATTCGCCTTGCCGCTGAAGACACTGAAATCAGCATCGCCGCACTGAGCAAGGTTATCGGTAGTGATACCGCGCTGTCCGCTCGCCTCATCAAAGTGGCGAACAGTCCGTTGCTGCGACCCAATTTCGAGGTCAGCGACGTGAACACAGCGATTCTCCGTCTGGGCGTGAACTACACCTGCAATCTGGCCATCGGTCTGGTCGTGGAGCAAATGTTCCATGCCAAGTCGGAAGTCATCGAACAGAAGATGCGCGAAATCTGGAAGCAGAGCCTGCAGGTCGCTGGAATAAGCTATTACCTGTGCCACCAGTACACCAACCTGAAGCCGGACCAGGCCACGCTGGCCGGACTGATTCACCTGATCGGAATTTTGCCGATCCTTACGTATGCCGAAGACCACTTCGATTTGTTGGCCGACCCTGTCAGCCTCAATCATGTGATCGACAATATCCATCCCGTGATCGGCGAACGCTTGCTGCGCTCCTGGGACTTCCCGGAGCCGCTGGCCAGCGTACCGGGTAAATTCCAGGACTTCACCCGCGTATCCAGAAGCCCCGACTACATTGACCTGGTGCAGGTCGCGACGCTGCACATCCACAAGAACACGGACCATCCTTTCAGTCAGATAGACATCGCAGATTTGCCCGCCTACAGCCAGCTGCGGCTGAGCAGGGCCAACGGCATGCTCAGCGCCGAAATGGATGACGCCAAAGACATGCTCTACTGAGCCTGAGCCACACCAAAGCTGACCCTGACCTTCAAACCACGCTCCGCGCCGTCGTGCAAAGAGATACGTGCGAGATGCGCCCGACAGATCTCCCCGACAATCGCCAGCCCCAGCCCTGCACCACTGCCCTGCTGACTGCGCCGGTAGAAGCGCTCGAAGACGCGCTCACGCTCGGCCTGCGGAATACCGGGGCCGTCGTCTTCGACTTCCAGAATGCCAGGTGCATAGACGCGCAGTACCACGTTGCCACCGGACGGCGTATGGGCCAGCGCGTTGTCGATGAGGTTGCTCAACAGCTCGTTGAGAAGCGTCGGCTCACCTTTCAGCCAGACCGGCTGATCAGCCTCCAACGCCAGTGACACGCCGCGCGAATGCGCCAGAGGTGCCATTGCCATGCCGAGCTCCCGTGCCAGCTGGCTAAGGTCCAGATGTTGTGCGCCGCCCTCGGCAATCGCTCGTGCTCCGTTTTCGATACGCGCAAGCGACAACAACTGATTCGCCAGGTGAGTGAGACGATCGGTGCCCAGCGCTGCGGATTCGAGAGTGGTGCGCCATTGCTGCGGATCTCGCTCTCGCAAACCCAGTTCCACACGCGCTTTGAGAGCCGCCAGCGGCGTACGTAACTCATGCGCGGCATCGGCGATAAACTGCGCCTGACGCTCGAACTGCAAGCGCAGACGCTCGGTGAAATGGTTGAGCGCCCCGACCAGCGGTCGCAGCTCATGCTGCACTTCGACCATGGGCAGCGCCCGCAGATCGTCGGGCTGGCGCTCTTCGACGGCGGTGCGCAAACGCTCCAGCGGACGCAGCGCGGCACTGACCGTAAACCACACCAGCAACAAGGCTCCCCCGCCCAGCATACCCAGACGCAGCAAGGTGTCAGCCATCAGGCTGCGGGCCATGCCCTTGCGCGCTTCCTGGGTTTCAGCCACGCGAATTTCCGCCATGCCATTCATGCCAGGGTCGGTGACGGGCTTGAGCATACTCACGACCCGCACGTCCTGACCTTGATACATACCGTTATAGAACTTGGCGAGCGCCGGATAATCATCCGTACGCAAGGTGCCTGGCGGTGGAGAAGGCAGGTTTTCGTAGCCTGAAATCAGCTTCTGGCTGGTGTCGTTGACTTGATAATAAATCCGGCCTTCGCTGTCGTTGGCGAAGGTATCCAGCGCCACGTAAGGAATGTCGGCGCTCAGCGTGCCATCGCGCTGAGTCAGCCCGGCGGCAATGGTTCGCGCCGAGGCCAGCAGGGTGCGGTCGTAGGCGGTATCGGCCACTTCGCGCCCGTTCCAGTAAGCGCTCATGCCGCTGGCCAGCATCAACACGACCAGCAGCAGCGCAAGGTTCCACAATAATCGCCAGCGCAGGCTGTCGTTAATCATCGCGACTTTCCAGCAGATAGCCCAGACCACGAAAGGTCACAATGGCCACGGAATGCCCGTCGAGCTTCTTGCGCAGACGGTGCACGTAGATTTCGATGGCGTCAGGGCTGGCTTCTTCGTCCAGTCCAAAAACATGTGCGGCCAGCTGCTCTTTACTCATGACCCTGCCCGGCCTTGCGATCAGCGCTTCAAGCACGGCCTGTTCGCGGGACGTCAGGGTCAGCAGTTCGTCGCCGAGCGTGAAACGCCGTGTATCCAGGTCGTACGTCAGCACACCGCAGCGTTGCTGCCGCTCGCCACCCAGCACACTGCGGCGCAACAGCGCCTTGACCCGCGCTTCAAGCTCGGACAGTTCGAATGGCTTGGCCAGGTAGTCGTCGGCACCCAGATTCAGCCCGTGAACCCGGTCCTTGACGTCGCTGCGCGCGGTCAGCATCAACACGGGCAGATTCTTGCTGCGCGCTCGCAGGCGGGCAAGCACTTCAAAGCCATCCATGCGCGGCAGCCCGACATCCAGAATGGCGACGGCGTACTCCTCGCTGGTCAGTGCCAGATCGGCAGCGACGCCGTCGTGCAGGACGTCGACCGTCAAACCTGCGCTCTTGAGCGCCTGCGCGACACTTTCAGCCAGTTGCAGATGATCTTCCACAAGAAGAACCCGCATCGCCGTCTCCTGTTTGTCGGTGTTGTCATGTTGTTATTGAGGCGTGTGAACGCGGAGTTTACAGGCGTGCCGCCCACTGTGAAGCACTGAAACCACTCAACGCGTCTGCCCGTCGTTTTGAAAGGTACCTGAAAGGTTCGTGGTTTAGCATCGCGATACGACCCGCCAAAGGGTACGTAAACAAGGCGCCCGGATGCGTCTGAAAATAAAAACAATAAGCTGGTAAATGGAGTCACAACATGTCCACGCCCTCTCAGGCCAGGCAGCGCATCTATTGCGCTCCACTCTCGACCGCCAAAGGTCGATCTCCCTCCACCGCGCCCTTCAAGACGTTCGATGCAGCCTTTTGCAGCGTCGCCAGCGTTCATATGTCCGTTACGTCATCGAATGCACCTGACCGACATCGCTTGAACTGAACAGCTTTCCACATCCAAAAACAAAAACACTTCAGGAGACTGAACATGAAATTTTCCCTGCGTCAGGTAGCCATGACCGCCGGCTGCATGCTGGTTGCCACTCAATTGCTGGCCGAGCCCAAACGCCCTGAATGCATCGCACCGGCATCGCCGGGTGGCGGTTTCGACCTGACCTGCAAGCTGGTTCAGAGCGCGTTGATCAACGAGAAAATTCTCAGCACCCCGATGCGCGTGACCTATATGCCAGGTGGCGTGGGTGCTGTGGCGTACAACGCCGTGGTCGCTCAGCGTCCCGCCGATGCCGGTACGCTGGTGGCCTGGTCCAGCGGTTCGCTGCTCAATCTGGCGCAAGGCAAGTTCGGGCGCTTCGATGAAAACGCCGTGCGCTGGCTGGCGGCAGTCGGCACCAGCTATGGCGCCATCGCAGTCAAGAGCGACTCGCCGTACCGTAATCTCGACGACCTGGTCAAAGCGCTCAAGGCCGATCCGAGCAAAGTGGTGATCGGGTCGGGTGGCACGGTCGGCAGCCAGGACTGGATGCAGACGGCGCTCATCGCCAAGGCCGCCGGCATCAACCCGCGTGCGCTGCGATACGTTGCCCTTGAAGGCGGAGGCGAAATTGCCACCGCCCTGCTCGGCGGTCACATTCAGGTCGGCAGCACCGACATTTCCGACTCCATGCCACACATCCTCAGCGGCGACATGCGCCTGCTGGCCGTCTTCGCCGAGAAGCGCATCGACGAACCGGAAATGAAAGACATTCCGACCGCCAAGGAACAGGGCTACGACATCGTCTGGCCGGTGGTGCGTGGTTTCTACCTCGGGCCAAAGGTGAGCGATGAAGACTACAACTGGTGGAAAGCGTCGTTCGATAAAGTGCTGGCCTCGGAAGACTTCGCCAAATTGCGTGACCAGCGCGAGCTGTTCCCGTTTGCGATGACCGGCCAGGAGCTGGACACCTACGTCAAGAAACAGGTGGCCGACTACAAGCTGCTGGCCAAGGAATTCGGCCTGATTCAGTAATTGCACCCAATTGACTGACATGCAGTTGTGCCCGTACTGCGGGCGCGACTCAGGAGCTTTTCATGGTCATACAACGCATTTTTGCGGGCGTCCTGCTATTGGTCTGCATCGGCCTGGCCCTCATGGCATGGCCCTACCAGGCGCCCTTTTCCTACGAACCCGTTGGCCCTCGGGCGTTTCCACTGCTGATGCTCGGCTTGATGGGCGCTGCCCTGCTGTATCTGCTGATTCGTCCAACGCCCATCGTGCATAGCGAAGACGAGCCACCGCTGGATCGCGAAACGCTGGTCAAGATCGGCATCTGCATCGCCTTGCTGCTGGTGTTCGCAGGCCTGTTCGAACCGCTGGGTTTCATTCTTAGCAGCATCCTGATCGGTATTCCCATGGCGCGTCTGTACGGCGGGCGCTGGGTGCCCAGTGTGGTGGTGGTGATTCTGATGAGCGTCGGCCTTTACCTGCTGTTCGATAAAGCCATGGACGTTCCCTTGCCTTTGGGCCTGCTCAGCGTTCTGGAGAATTAAACGTGGATACTTTCAGCTATCTGGGCCAAGGCTTTGGCGTTGCCCTCACCCCTTACAACCTCATCACTGCGCTGTCAGGCACGTTGATCGGCACCATCGTCGGCCTGCTGCCGGGGCTGGGTCCGATCAACGGCGTGGCGCTGCTGATTCCCATCGCGTTTGCACTCGGCTTGCCACCTGAATCAGCCTTGATTCTGCTGGCCGCCGTGTACCTGGGCTGCGAGTACGGCGGACGCATCAGCTCGATTCTGCTGAACATTCCGGGCGAAGCGTCCACTGTGATGACCACGCTGGACGGCTACCCGATGGCGCGCAAGGGCCTGGCGGGCGTCGCGTTGTCACTGTCGGCCTGGAGCTCGTTCATTGGCGCTTTTATCGCCACCTGCGGCATGGTGCTGTTCGCGCCGCTGCTCGCCAAGTGGGCGATTGCCTTTGGTCCGGCGGAGTATTTCGTGCTGATGGTCTTTGCCATCGTCTGCCTGGGCGGGATGGCCGGTGACAAACCGCTCAAAACGTTCATCGCGGCACTGATCGGCCTGTTTCTGTCAGCCGTCGGGATCGATGCCAACAGCGGCGTGTATCGCTTCACGGGCGACAACATCCATCTGGCGGACGGTATTCAGTTCGTCGTGCTGGTACTGGGCCTGTTTTCCATCAGCGAGATTCTGTTGCTGCTGGAGAAGACTCACCATGGCCAGGAGGCAGTCAAGGCCACCGGGCGCATGATGTTCAACCTCAAGGAAGCGGCGGCAGTGTTCGCGGTGAACATTCGTTGTGGCCTCATGGGTTTCATCCTCGGCGTATTGCCGGGTGCAGGCGCAACGCTTGCCAGCGCCGTGGCCTACATGACCGAGAAACGTATCGCAGGCCCCACCGGCACATTCGGCAAGGGTGACATGCGCGGTCTGGCAGCCCCTGAAACCGCCATCGGCGCAACGGCCTGCGGCGCACTGGTGCCCATGCTGACCCTCGGCGTTCCGGGCTCCGGCACCACGGCAGTGATGATCGGCGCGCTGTCGCTGTACAACATCACGCCGGGTCCAATGCTGTTTCAACAGCAACCGGACCTCGTCTGGGGCCTGATCGCTTCGCTGTTCATCGCCAACATCATGCTGGTGGTCCTGAACATACCGATGATCCGCATCTTCACCCGCATCCTCGCTGTGCCGAACTGGGCGCTGGTGCCGGTCATTGCGATCATCACCGGGATCGGCGTCTACGCCGTACACGCCACCACCTTCGATCTGTTCCTGATGGTCGGCATCGGCATCTTCGGCTACATCCTGCGCAAGCTGGATTTCCCGCTCTCGCCGATTCTGCTCGGGTTCATTCTGGGCGGTCTGATGGAGCAGAACCTGCGTCGCGCGCTGTCGATCTCCAACGGTGAGCTGGGGATTCTGTGGGCAAGCCCGATCACTCTTGGTGTCTGGGTGCTGACCGTGTTCATGCTGCTGTTCCCGCTGATCCGTATCTGGCGCAAGCGTGCCAGCCAGCGTGCTGCCGTGGCTGATGTCTGATTCATCCTGGCGTACGTGGTGGCCGACCCCGGTGGTCGGCCTGCTGGGCGGTTACCTTGCCAGCCTGGTTGGTTGGCCGTTGCCCTGGATGGTCGGCTCGTTGCTGGCGATCATCCTGGTGCGCTGCCTGACACGCTGGCAGATCACACAAATTCCCGGTGGCCGCAAATGCGGCCAGTTGATTATCGGGATCGGCATCGGACTGCACTTCACGCCCGTGGTGATCGAGCAAGTGCTCGCACACTTCGGGCTGATTTTCTTCGGTGCGCTGGTGACGAGCCTGTCGTGCCTGGTGGGTGTGTGGCTAATGCTGCGCACTGGCGAGGATCGACCAACGGCGTTCTTTTCCAGTATGCCGGGCGGCTCCGGCGAGATGGTCAACCTCGGCGCGCGCAACGGTGCAACCCTGAGCAGCGTCGCGGCCGCACAGAGCCTGCGTGTGCTGGCTGTGGTGCTGTGCGTGCCAGCGATCTTCAAGTACTTGCTGGGCGATGGCGCGCCAGCGCTGCACGCCACCAGTGTCGATTGGCGCTGGCTGGCGTTTTTGCTGCCGTTCGGCGCGTTGGTGGCCTGGCTGTGGCAACGCCTCAAGCAACCCAATCCGTGGCTGTTTGGGCCACTGCTGCTGAGCGCGGTGGTGAGTGTGGTCTGGGACCTGAAAATCGGCCTGCCCAGCGGGGCCAGCCAGTTGGGGCAATTGTTGATCGGCAGCGGACTGGGCTGTCATTTCAACCGTGCATTCTTTCGTCGTGCGCCGTCGTTTCTGGGGCGCACGCTTGTGGGAACCGCGCTGACGATGCTGATTGCCGCCCTCGCCGCCTTCGGGCTAAGCGCGCTGACGCATCTGGATGTGCGCTCGCTGACACTGGGCATGATGCCCGGCGGCATCGCCGAGATGAGCCTCACGGCCGAGGTGTTGCAACTGTCGGTGCCACTGGTGACGGCCATGCAGGTCATGCGCTTGCTGTTCGTACTCTTTCTGGCCGAGCCGCTGTTCAGGCGCTGGAACAGACAGCCCGCTGACTGAGTGCTTCAGATGTTCGACAAACGCCAGTCGATCGGAGTAAGTCCGTTCTGCTCCAGGTATTTGTTGGCCCGTCCGAAATGCCCGTTGCCCAGAAAGCCCTTATAGGCTGACAGCGGTGAGGGATGGACCGAGGTCAGTACCAGATGCTTTGTGGCATCGACCAGCTTCTGCTTGCTCTGCGCATGAGCTCCCCACAGCAGAAACACCAGGTGCGGCTGATGCTCGCTGACCACCTGAATGATCCTGTCAGTGAAATGCTGCCACCCCTTGCCCGCATGAGACGCCGCATTGGCTCGTTCGACTGTAAGGGTGGTATTAAGCAGCAATACACCCTGATCCGCCCAGGACTGCAGGCAGCCATGGTTGGGAATGTCGATGTTCAGGTCGCGCTTGAGCTCTTTGTAGATGTTGACCAGCGAAGGCGGTGTCGGCACGCCGGGCTGCACCGAAAAGCACAAGCCGTGAGCCTGATTGGGACCGTGGTATGGATCCTGACCGAGGATCACGACTTTTACGTTATCCAGCGGCGTTGAGTTGAGCGCGTTGAACATCAGCGGCCCGGGCGGATAAATTTCCTTGCCCGCGGCATGCTCCTGACGCAGAAACTCGCGCAACTGATGCATGTAAGGTTTTTCGAATTCTTCACGCAGCGCCTCCTTCCAGCTGGGCTCAAGCTTTATGCGGTCGTCGCTCGTCATGGTCACATCCGGTAAAAAGATTGCGCGGACACTAGGAAAGCTGACGGACAATGTCAAATACCCCCCATCGACTTCACCCTTTTCCTACACTGCATATTTCCCCTTGCAACTTAACAGCGCAGCGCGGAGACCAAGGTTAACGGCAGCGTCTTTATAGAGAGGGTCACGATGAACCTGCAATTCGAAGAACTTCATGCTCAAGGCGGCGCACGTATCGGCGTTGCCACGCTGGATGCCGAGAAGTCGCTCAACGCCCTGTCGCTGCCGATGATTCTGGCCCTTCAGGATCAGCTCGACGCCTGGGCGAGCAATCCACACATCGCCTGTGTCCTGCTGCGCGGCAATGGCCCGAAAGCCTTCTGTGCTGGCGGCGATGTGCGCACGCTGGTGGAAACCTGTCTTGAGGAGCCCGGCACCGTGCCCGCATTGGCCGCGAATTTCTTCGGTGCCGAATATCGTCTGGACTACAGCCTGCACACTTATCCCAAGCCACTGATCTGCTGGGCGCAGGGTTATGTGCTGGGCGGCGGGATGGGCTTGCTGCAGGGTGCGAACATCCGGATCGTCACCCAGAGCAGTCGCCTGGCGATGCCGGAAATCAGCATCGGTCTGTACCCGGATGTCGGCGCAAGCTGGTTTCTGTCCCGGCTGCCAGGGAAACTGGGATTGTTTCTGGGCCTGACCGGCTCGCACATCAATGGCCGTGACGCACTGGATCTTGATCTGGCCGACCGCTGCCTGCTCGATGAGCAGCAGCCGGACCTGATCGAAGGCCTGCTGCAGCTCAACTGGCAGGAACAGACCGACGTGCAGCTTAACAGCCTGCTAAAGGCACTGCAGCACGAGGCCAACAGCCAGTTGCCGCAAGCCCAGTGGCTACCGCGTCGGGAGCGCATTGATGCGTTACTGGACGTGGGCAACCTGGTCTGTGCCTGGCAGGCGATCAGTCATCTGCAACATCAGGACGACGCCTTGCTGGCCAAGGGAGCCAAAAATCTGGTCGAAGGCTGCCCGGTTACCGCGCACCTGGTCTGGGAACAAATCGACCGTGCCCGTCACCTGTCACTGGCGCAGGTGTTTCAAATGGAATACACCATGAGCCTCAATTGCTGTCGCCATCCGGAATTCAGCGAAGGCGTGCGGGCGAGGTTGATTGACAAGGACCACACGCCTCACTGGCACTGGCCGGACGTGAGCAAAGTGCCGCCCGCAGTCATCGAAGCGCACTTTGAAAAGGTCTGGGAAGGACGGCACCCGTTGGCCGATTTGTCGGCGTACTGAGCACGCATGGCAAATCCGGCATGGACACGATTTGCCGGCGATAGCGTGAGTCCAGTCGCTGTATCAGCGTCCTGGACAACGCATCGCCGGCAAGCCGCCTCCCACCACCACGATGTTTACCGGGAGAAAGTGCAGCCCCGAGCCGCCTCCCAAGGCTCGATGCCTACCGGGAGAAACTGCAGCCTCCAGGAGGTTGCGGTCTCTCCACCGTGGAACCCGCGTTAATAGCGCAACATTCACCCGTTACGCCTGAGCCTTAGCGATGGCCGCCGCGGCCATCGCCACGCCCACGGCCATCGCCTCTGCCACCGTGGTCACGTCCGCCGCGACCGCCGTGGTCATCCCAGCCCCGGTTCCGACGGTCACCGCGCCAACCGTCATGCCCCTGAAAACGGTCGTTGCGCCAGCCATAGCCCGGTGGGCGTCCGGGTGCGTAATAGCGTGGCTGCGGCGGCGGTGCGTAATACCGGGGTTGCGTGTAATAACGCGGCTGTTGGTAATAGCGCGGTTGGGGCGCCACATAGATGCGCCGCTCCTGGTAATAGGTGGAACGGTAGCCGTTGTCATAAGCGTATCCGCCCGCCACGACCGTGGTCGGCTGCGTGTACACATCGGATTCGTAGTAACCAGGGCCTCCATAACAACCAGCAAGGAAGAGGGTCAGCAAAACGATAAGCGAGGGTCTTCGATACATGGCGGCCTCCTGGACCGCGATTGGCACAAACCAGCGACGCTGGCCGGCGTCAGCCAAACGGGTTGGCAGACGAAGAATAAGACACTGAAAAGGCGATCTAGTGCGCCGTCGCCTGTCCCGCCCATCGGCCCTGCAGACGGGAGTCGGGGCGCCGGGCTCGGAAATCAAGGCCCGCAGGGATGTAGCACCTTCTTACAAAGATGCTACAAAACATTTCAGCACAACGCTTCATCAAGGTGCACCTGCGCACCAGCACAAGGCAAATCCCACGCATCCATCACGCCTTTAAATTCCAGGAGCCTTGCCAGCCGGGCGTCTTGGCAAGTTGGCACAACTCTCGCTTGGTTTCTATTGTGCAGGAGTCAACACACGGTTCGCGGCACCACAATTTGCAATAGCTGACTAGGGTTCCGGCTTGCCAGAGGGCAAGTGGCTGGTCCGAGAGTTGGCGACCTCCAGTAGAGGTTACACGGCGGGACAAAAGCCCGGGAGACAGGACACCAGTGGTGTCACGTTGCTCCTGGCCGCCCTTTTCACTACTGGAGATATCTCTCGATGCTCAAGTCAACGTCCCGTCTCTCAGGCCTGCTCTGCGCCGGTCTTTTCGCTGCATTGAGCTTCTCGGCAAACGCCGCCCCCAAGGACCACTTCAACGTCTGCTGGACCATCTATGCGGGCTGGATGCCGTGGGAATACGCAGGCACCCAGGGCATCGTCGACAAATGGGCCAAGAAGTACGGCATCAAGATTGATGTCACCCAGCTCAATGATTACGTCGAGTCGATCAACCAATACACCGCCGGACAGTTCGATGGCTGCACCATGACCAATATGGACGCGCTGACCATCCCGGCGGCCGGCGGCGTGGAAAGCACCGCGCTGATCGTCAGTGATTTCTCCAACGGCAATGACGGTGTGGTGCTCAAAGGCGAAGGCAAGAAAATCGCCGACCTCAAGGGCATGGACGTCAACCTGGTCGAACTCTCGGTTTCCCACTACTTGCTGGCCCGCGCGCTCGACACTGCCAGGCTCAGCGAGAAAGACCTGAAAGTGGTCAATACCTCGGACGCCGATATTGCCGCGGCCTTCAACACCGATGATGTTCAAGCCGTCACCACCTGGAACCCGATGCTGTCTGAAATCAAGGCTAAACCGGGCGTGACTGAAGTGTTCAATTCCAGCCAGATCCCCGGCGAGATCATGGACATGATGGTGGTCAACACCCAGACCCTGAAAGACAACCCGGCCCTGGGCAAGGCCCTGACCGGTGCGTGGTTCGAAGTGGTCGCGCTGATGAACGCCAAGAATGCCCAGAGCAAGGCTGCGCTGGAACACATGGCCAAGGCCTCGGGCACCGATCTGGCGGGTTTCCAGTCGCAACTGGACACCACCAAGCTGTTTGCCACGCCCAAGGAAGCACTTGAGTTCGCCACCAGCAAGCAACTGCCGGACACCATGGGCAAAGTCGCCAGCTTTTCGTTTGCCCACGGTCTGCTCGGTGAAGGTGCCAAAGACGACAAGGCGGTGGGCATGACCTTCGCCAATGGCGTGACCACGGGCGACAAGGGCAATCTCAAGCTGCATTTTGACCCAAGCTACGTGCAGATGGCTGCCGACGGCAAGCTGTAAACCACGTTTCGCACAAAGGTCACTGCCATGCGCTTGATAAACCGCCACCCGGATCGCGCCGGTCGCCTGATCCTGGTGATCCTGCCGTTCGCCCTGCTGCTGTTCGCCTATTTTCTGGGCTCGGCCAGCAGGCTTGCGGAAAACCCCAACGACAAACTGTTGCCCAGCGCGGTGCAAATGGCCGACGCGGTCAATCGCATGGCGTTCAAGGCCGACACTCGCACCGGCGAATACCTGTTGTGGCAGGACACCGCGTCCAGCCTGCAACGGCTGGCGGTGGGTCTGGGCATCAGTGCCTTGCTCGGGCTGTGCCTGGGCATTGCGGCGGGCATTCTGCCGATGTTCGGCGCGCCGCTGTCGCCGTTGCTGACGGTGCTGTCGATGGTGCCGCCGCTGGCGATCCTGCCGATTCTCTTCATCGTGTTCGGCCTGGGCGAGCTGTCGAAAGTGATGCTGATCGTCATCGGTATCACGCCCATTCTGGCGCGGGATCTGGAACAACGGGCGCGGGAGATTCCGGTGGAATTGCTGATCAAGGCACAGACCCTCGGGGCCTCGACCTGGACGCTGATCCTGCGGGTGATCCTGCCGCAACTGCTGCCACGTCTGTTGATTGCACTGCGGCTGGTGCTGGGTTCGGCCTGGCTGTTTCTGATCGCAGCCGAGGCTATCGCCTCCACTGACGGCCTGGGTTACCGGATTTTTCTGGTACGCCGCTATCTGGCAATGGACGTGATTCTGCCTTACGTGGTGTGGATCACCCTGCTCGCCTGGTTGATGGATTGGGGCCTCAAAGCCCTGACCCGGCGTGCATTTCCCTGGTACGAAGGAGCGCGGGCATGAGCTTTATCTGTGTGCGCAACGTGTGGCAGCAATACGACGATCAGGTAGTGCTAGAAGGCCTGAATCTGGACGTCGCCGAGGGTGAGTTCTGCACTTTGGTTGGCGCGTCGGGCTGCGGCAAATCGACCTTTCTGCGCCTGCTGCTGGGTCAGGAAACCTCCAGCCGTGGCGCGATCACCCTCGACGGCCAACCGCTTGCCAATGAACCTGACGCCAGCCGTGGAGTGGTGTTCCAGCGTTATTCGGTGTTCCCGCACCTGAGCGTGCTGGACAACGTGGCGCTGGGTCTTGAGCTGCCTCGCTCGCGCTGGATCGGCCGGTTGTTCGGCCAGGCCAAACGGGATGCTCGGGAGCAGGCGGCGCAACTGCTGCACAAGGTCGGCCTGGGCCATGCGCTGGACAAATACCCGTCGCAGCTGTCTGGCGGCATGCAACAACGCCTGGCCATCGCTCAGGCACTGATCATGAAACCTCGCGTGCTGCTGCTCGACGAGCCGTTCGGCGCGCTGGACCCCGGCATTCGCAAGGACATGCACCACTTGCTGCTGGAACTGTGGCGCGAAACGCAACTGACCGTGTTCATGGTCACTCATGACCTGTCCGAAGGTTTCAACCTCGGCACGCGCCTGCTGGTCTTCGACAAGGTCCGCTACGACCCGCACGCCCCCGGCGCCTATGGCGCGCGCATCACCTACGACATTCCCCTCAACAACGAACGCCGCGCCGAACGTGCGGCACTCGAACTGCTGAAACCGGCTTTAGAGGAGCCCACTCAATGACTGACTCCACCACGCTGTACCCCGTTTTCGCCGAAGAACTGCTGCCCGGCGGAGGGCATCGCTCGTTTATCCTCAAGCGCGGCGAACTGTTGCGCCTGACCGATCTGCACGGCAACGCCAACGTCAGCCTGACGCTGCTCAACGCCCACGAAAAGACCGAGCGCCTGAGCCTGCCTGACAGCCTCAAAGGCCAACACACCGCGCGCCTGAGCGCCGGTCACTGCCTGTACTCGGACATGGGCCGCGTGCTGGCCGCCATCGTCACCGACACCTGCGGTTGGAGCGACAGCATCGGCGGCGTGCTCAACGCTCAGGAAGTCGCTGAAAAATACGGCCAGGGACGCTATCAGGAACTGCGTAACGGATTCTTCCGCAACGGCGTGGATAACCTGCTGGTCGAGCTGGGCAAATGGGGCCTGGGACTGTCGGACCTGTTGATGACCCTGAACCTGTTCAGCCGGGTCAACGTCGACGAAACCGGCGCCCTGCACTTTGTGCCGGACAACTCCAAAGCCGGCGACTACATCGAGTTGTATGCGCCGATGGACACGCTGGTGGTACTGACTGCCCTGCAACACCCGATGGACCCCAACCCGACCTACGCGCCGCAACCGCTCACGCTGAGCTGGATGAAGGCCGACGCCAGCATTGCCGAACATTGCCGGACCTCGCGCCCGGAAAACGAGCGCGGCTTCATCAATACCGACCGCCTGTTCGCCTGAGGAGAGCCCTGTCATGAATCTGCATGCCCACGACCATCACCACTGTGACGCAACCATTCCTGCCGGCGAACCGTTTCTGGCCGAAGTGAAAGCCGGACAAACGGTGCGCATCCTTGACCTGGAAGGCAATCAGGCCATCGATACGCTGTTCTTCAGCCTCGCCAACCCGCGTGAGCGCTATGACGTGCAGCGCACTCTGCGTCGCCAGAACAGCGTCTACCTGACCACCGGCAGCGTGCTGTATTCCAACCTCGGCCAGCCGATGCTGACCATCGTCGAGGACACCTGCGGTCGGCACGACACGTTGGGCGGCGCCTGTGCACAGGAGAGCAACACCGTGCGCTACGCCCTGGAAAAACGCTACATGCACAGCTGCCGCGACAACTACCTGCGCGCCTGCCTGCACGACGGTCGTCTGACCAAAAGCGACATCGGCCCGAACATCAACTTCTTCATGAA
The DNA here is from genome assembly GCF_014358015.1 of Pseudomonas triticifolii. Classification (GTDB taxonomy): domain Bacteria; phylum Pseudomonadota; class Gammaproteobacteria; order Pseudomonadales; family Pseudomonadaceae; genus Aquipseudomonas; species Aquipseudomonas triticifolii. The sequence goes on from NZ_JACONV010000003.1 coordinate 267,674, forward strand.
CGTGCCCGTGACAGCGGACGGCGGTCTGACCTTCGAAGACGGCATTTCCGCCCCCGGCAAATACGTCGAACTGCGCGCCGAAATGGACGTGATCGTGCTGATCTCCAACTGCCCGCAATTGAACAACCCCTGCAATGGCTATAACCCGACGCCAGCGCAGTTGCAGGTTCGCGACTAGTTGATGCTTTAAGACCCATATCTGGGCGGCAACGGACGACCGTTGCATCGAAACGTTTATAAGCGGGACGGCCCGCTTCCCATCACGAAACCGACTCAGTCTGGTTTCCGGGGTCATGCCATGTTCGACAAACTGCTGATCGCCAACCGTGGCGCCATTGCCTGCCGCATCCTGCGAACCCTGCGTACCTTGCAGGTCAAGGGCGTGGCGGTCTATTCCGAAGCCGACGTTGCCAGCCTGCACCTGATGCAGGCCGACGAAGCCCATAGCCTGGGCGAAGGCGGCGCGGCTGGCACCTATCTGGCGGTGGACAAGATCCTCGCCATCGCCAAAGCCAGCGGGGCCGGGGCGATTCATCCGGGTTATGGGTTTCTGTCCGAAAACGCCGCATTCGCTCAGGCCTGTGAAGACGCCGGCATTGCCTTCGTCGGTCCGACGCCTGAGCAACTGCGCGTGTTCGGTCTCAAGCACACCGCTCGGGCCTTGGCCAGGCAACACGGCGTGCCGATGCTGGAAGGCACCGAACTGCTGGACAGCGTCGAAGCAGCCCTCGCAGCGGCCAGGCTGATCGGCTATCCGGTGATGCTCAAGAGCACCGCAGGCGGTGGCGGCATCGGCATGCGGGTGTGCCGCAGCGCCGAGGAACTGGCCGACTCGTTCGAAGCGGTCAAGCGGCTGGGCCAGAACAACTTCAGCGATGCCGGTGTATTCATCGAGAAGTACATCCAGCGCGCCCGCCATCTTGAGGTGCAGGTGTTCGGCGACGGTCAGGGCGAAGTGCTCGCCCTGGGCGTGCGAGATTGCTCAGTGCAGCGCCGCAACCAGAAAGTACTGGAAGAGACCCCTGCGCCCAATCTGCCGCAAGGCATGGCGGATGAACTGTGCGCCGCAGCGATCAAGCTTGCAAAGGCGGTGAATTATCGCAGCGCCGGAACCGTGGAATTCGTCTTCGACAGCCAGGATCAGCGCTTTTATTTTCTGGAAGTGAACACCCGCCTGCAGGTCGAGCACGGCGTCACCGAGCAGGTGTGGGGTGTGGACCTTGTCAGCTGGATGGTGCAACTGGCCGCCGGTGATCTGCCGCCGCTGACTGAACTGCAAGCGACACTGAAACCCAATGGACACGCGATTCAGGCGCGCCTGTATGCCGAAGATCCGGGCCGCGATTTCCAGCCCTGCCCTGGCCTGCTGACCGCCGTGAGCTTTCCACCTGCCGACGGCCAGGCGCTGAGGATCGATACCTGGGTTGAAGCCGGTTGCGAGATCCCGCCGTATTTCGATCCGATGATCGCCAAACTCATCTGTTGGGCACCCAGCCGCGACCAGGCCAGCGCTGCACTGGCCCAAGCGCTGGGCGAAAGCCGTCTGTATGGCGTGGAGACCAATCGCGACTATTTGCGGCAGATCATCGCCGACGTCCCCTTTGCCAGCGGGCAGCCATGGACGCGCTGCCTGGAGGATCTGGTGTATCACGCCGCCACCTTCGAAGTGCTCAGCGGCGGCACGCAGACCAGCGTTCAGGATTATCCGGGACGGTTGGGCTATTGGGCCGTCGGTGTGCCGCCGTCCGGGCCGATGGACAGCCGCGCCTTGCGTCAGGGCAATCTGTTGCTGGGCAATGCCGAAGGGTGTGCCGCGCTGGAAATCACCATGAGCGGGCCGTTGTTGCGCTTCAACACCGATGCGGTGGTAGCGGTGACCGGCGCGACGATTGCGCTGACGCTGGATGGCGAAGCGTGCGCCATGAACACCACGCTGCTGGTGAGCGCAGGTTCGACCCTGGCGTTGGGCGCCATCACCGGGAGCGGTGCGCGCAGTTACCTGTGCGTACGGGGCGGGCTGGATGTGCCGGATTATCTGGGCAGCAAAAGTACCTTTACGCTCGGTCAGTTTGGCGGTCATGGCGGCCGTGCGTTGCGAGCCGGGGATGTGCTGCATATTGCGCCGTTGACCGATCGCAGTGTCGGCCAGTGTATCGCCGATGATGCGCTCGAGGTGCTCGGCGAGGTCCGCAACATGCGCGTGATCTACGGGCCGCATGCGGCACCTGAGTACTTCACTGAGGCGTACATGGAGACGTTTTTCGCGACGGACTGGGAGGTGCATTTCAACTCCAGTCGCACCGGCGTACGTCTGATCGGCCCCAAGCCCGAGTGGGTGCGTGCCGATGGTGGAGAAGCCGGGCTGCACCCCTCCAACATTCACGACAACCCGTATGCGATCGGTGCGGTGGATTTCACCGGCGACATGCCTGTGATTCTCGGCCCTGACGGGCCGAGCCTGGGTGGTTTCGTCTGCCCGGTGACCATCATCGAAACCGACCTGTGGCAACTGGGCCAGCTCAAGGCCGGTGACAAGGTGCGGTTTCATCCGGTGAGTGTCGAGGCGTGTCATGCCATGGCATGTGCGGCGCTCGATCATGCCTCTTCGCGGACAAGTCCGCTCCCACAGATATTCAACGCTGCCCGTGGGAGCGAGCTTGCTCGCGAAGGCGATGTAAGCCACACCTCAATCATCGCCCAGTTGCAAAGCCCGATCGTTCTGGACATCGGTCAGGACGACAAACGCCTCGTGGCGCGTCTGTCCGGCGACACGCATGTGCTGCTGGAAATCGGCGCGCCGGAGCTGGATCTGGTGCTGCGACTGCGCGGCCATGCGTTGATGCTGGCGCTGGAGGCCAAGGCGCTGCCGGGCGTGATCGATCTGACGCCGGGCATCCGCTCGCTGCAAGTGCATTACCGCCCTGCTCAATTGCCGCTCAAGCGACTGCTGGAGATCGTTGCTGGCGAATGGGACGCTGTGTGCGCCGCGAAAGACCTGCAAGTGGCCTCACGCATCGTGCACCTGCCCTTGTCCTGGGATGACCCGGCGTGCCAGTTGGCCATCGAGAAATACATGACCACCGTGCGCAAGGACGCGCCGTGGTGCCCGAGCAACCTGGAGTTCATCCGGCGCATCAACGACCTGCCCAACCTCGACGAAGTGCAACGCACCGTGTTCGACGCCAGCTATCTGGTGATGGGCCTGGGCGACGTCTACCTCGGCGCACCGGTGGCGACGCCACTGGACCCGCGGCATCGACTGGTCACCACCAAGTACAACCCGGCCCGCACCTGGACCGCAGAAAACTCGGTCGGCATCGGCGGTGCCTACATGTGCGTGTACGGCATGGAAGGCCCCGGCGGCTATCAGTTCGTGGGCCGTACGCTGCAGATGTGGAATCGCTACCGCGATGTCGCGGCCTTCGACGGCAAGCCCTGGCTGTTGCGCTTCTTCGACCAGATTCGCTTCTATCCGGTCAGCGCCGAAGAGCTGCTGCGCATCCGCCGCGATTTCCCGCTGGGCCGTTTCGACCTGAACATCGAACACAGCACCCTGAACCTCACGGATTACCAGACCTTCCTGAGCGACGAAGCCGACGGTATCGCGGCGTTTCGAGCGCAGCAGCAAGCAGCATTCAACGCCGAACGCGAACGCTGGATCGCCAACGGGCAGGCCCACTTCGAGAGCGAGGAAAGCGTTGCCCTGACCACCGACGAGACAGCATTGGAGCCTGGCCAGCAAGGCGTCGACAGCCACATTGCGGGCAATCTCTGGCAAGTGCAGGTCAAGTCCGGCGAACGGGTCGAGGCAGGCGATGTGCTGGTGGTGCTGGAGTCCATGAAGATGGAAATCCCGGTGCTTGCGCCGGTCGGCGGCATTGTGCGCGATGTGCGGGTGCAACCCGGTTCCGCCGTGCGCGCAGGCCAGCGCGTGGTCGTGCTGGACGCGGACTGAACCCAATCACTCAATTTGATGGAACATCACCATGACCCCTAACGACCTGTTGAATGATCTGCGCCTGGATGCTGTTCGCGCCGCCTACCAGTCAGGCGAGCTGTCACCCCGTCAACTGATTCTGGCGCTGCGGGAAAAAGCCGCCGCGCTGAACCCTGAGTATCACCTGTTCATCCATCTGCTCAGCACCGATGAGCTGGAGCCATACCTGGTCAGTCTGGAAGGTTGCAACATGCAGGATCTGCCCCTGTACGGCGTGCCGTTCGCAATCAAGGACAACATCGATCTGGCAGGCATCCCGACCACTGCCGCCTGCCCCGACTACGCCTACCTGCCGCACGCCTCGGCGACCATTGTCGATCAACTGATCGCGCTGGGTGCCGTGCCCATGGGCAAGACCAATCTGGACCAGTTCGCCACCGGCCTAAACGGCAGCCGCTCACCCTACGGCTCCTGCCCTAACAGCGTGCTGAAGGACTATCCGTCCGGCGGTTCCAGCTCCGGCTCGTCGCTGGCCGTCGCGTTGGGCGTGAGCAGCTTCTCGCTGGGCACCGACACCGCAGGTTCAGGCCGCGTACCGGCCGCGCTGAACAACCTGGTCGGTACCAAAGCCAGCAAAGGCCTGATTTCTACCGCAGGGGTGGTTCCTGCCTGTCGTACGCAGGATTGCGTATCGCTGTTCACCGCCACGGCCAGAGAAGCCAGCCAATTACTGGGGCTGGTCGCAAAACCCGACCCACGTGATGAATACAGCCGCCGCAACCCGGCGTGGAACGACGCGAGTGCATTCGGCACACCGCGCCCGTTTCGCTTCGGCGTGCCACGTGCCGAAGACCTGGAGTTCTTCGGCTGTATTCAGGGGCCGCGGCTGTTCAGCGATGCCATCGATCACCTGACTGCCTTGGGCGGCGAAGCGGTGGCCGTCGACCTCTCGCCGTTTCTGGAAGCTGCCAGCCTGCTGTACGACGGCCCGTGGGTAGCCGAACGTTACAGCGTTGCCGGGCAATTGATGCAGGACAACCCCGCAGCCGTGCTGCCGGTCATTCGCGCAGTACTGGCCAAAGCGCCTGCGGTGACGGGCGTAGACACCTTTCGCGCCCAATATCGTTTGCAAGCGCTCAAGGTCATCTGCGACCAGGCGCTGGAAGGGCTCGATTGCGTGGTGACACCGAGCATCGGCCGGCCGGTGACGTCGGCCGAGCTGCTCGCCGAACCCGTGCTGCGCAACTCTGAACTGGGCTACTACACCAACTTTGTCAATCTGCTCGACTACGCCGCCGTCGCCGTACCCTGCACGTTCATGGACAACGGCCTGCCCTGGGGCGTGACGCTGTTCGGGCGTGCCTTCACCGATCAATACCTGCTCAGCCTCGCCGACGCCTTTCAACGTCACACGGCATTGCCCTTGATAGCCGGTCAGGCGCCACAGCTGCCCGCGCCGAACAACGCAGCGCGCAACGACAGGGTCAGGCTGGTGGTCTGCGGCGCGCATCTGGACGGCCTGGCGCTCAACGGGCAACTCAAGCAACGCGGCGCTCGCTTGCTGGAAGCCACGCAAAGCTCACCCGATTATCAGCTTTACGCACTCGCCGGCGGTCCGCCGTTTCGACCCGGCATGGTGCGTGTGGCCGAAAACGGGGTGGCGATAGACGTGGAAGTCTGGGAACTGCCGAGTGCCGAACTGGGTTCGTTCCTGACCGGCATTCCCGCTCCGCTGGGGCTGGGCAAGGTGCAGTTGGCTGATGGTCGCTGGGAAACAGGGTTCATCTGCGAGCCCTACGGCCTTGAAGGAGCACGCAATATCAGCGAACTGGGCGGCTGGCGCGCGTACCTGCGGCAGCCGTAAACCCGCAAGTCGATCAGATACATAGTTGTGTCTGATCGACCCGGACGGTGCGCCATAGTGCGGGATCATTCTCTTTGATCAGCTGCCATGAAAGACCCGCATAACCCACTCCCTCCAGACACCTCGCTTCATGCCTCGGCACCGCCATCGGAGCTGCCATCGGAGCCACCCGCTGCACCCGATCAGCCCCCTGCGCGGGTCGATCCTGATCAAGCCATCGAGCAACGACTCAAGGCCCTGCGCAAAAGCCCAGGGTTCGCGCTGATCGCCGACTCCACACTGCTGCTCAAAGCCTGTCAACTGGACATGGACGCCCCGCCCTCCAGGCGTCACTACGTGCGCGAGCAACTGGCCTCGTACCTGAAAAACAAGACCGGTCTGGCACTGGACCCTGACCAACTGCACATCACCTTCTCCAATGAAGCTCATCCTGAAGTCAATGACGATAGACGCGAGCATGACGAAATCCGCCTGTCGCTGACTGAGGTGGCGCTTACCAGCTTCGACCCGCCGCGTTACATGGCGCTGTACCGCAGCACGCTTAAGGATATTCCGCTCACGGACGGTCTTCCGTCGGTGGGTGCATCCGAGGTATTCAAGCTGATAGCCAACGCCCCCTGGACACGTGACTACGCTACTGCGCTGGAAACATTCTGGTCGCGGCACAGGGCAACCTATCGAGCCTTGTCCAGGCTGGGCTTCCTCGACACGCTGGCGCGCCAATATGCACGTGGCCAGATCAGCCGTTACGGCTATTTCCTGACGCTGGATGCATTGGGGCTCAACGACTTTCCATCAGATGCCTCCGTCCTTGAGCAGAGCGGACGCGGCATGCAGGCACAGGTAAGGATGCTCGCGTTCAATGGCAAACGTGTACCGGGCATCTTTCAGGTCAGCTCGAATGACACCTCGCACAGCTTCATTCATGTGCCAGGCAGCAAGGGGCCGGTGGTGGAATACACCAGCAACGAGCCGCAACAGATGACCCGCAATCTGCTGGCCGCACTGAATGACTCGGGCCTTCAAGAACACGCATTCCATCTGCTCGAACACGAAGAAAAAACCGTGCCTGCCGTCGACTCGACATGGGTCGACGGCGATGTGTTCATCGAACTTGCGCAGGCCCAGGAATACCTCGCTAATGAACTGCTTGGCGAAGAGCGCTATGACCACTTCGATTACCTGAGACCGGTGGCGCGCGGCCTTACCCTGGCGAGTGCAGTGGACCTTTGGCAATCCCGTCCGCCTGTGCTGAAGCAACTGCCCATGCCGTCGAAGCTGGCAGCACAGGTCATGGCCCGGTATCTCAAGGAACACGGGTTGGAACATGACCCCGATCACGTGTTCGTTGCCTATCGACGCGGCACTTCAACCACTGCGCTGGGAGACGCCCGGACACCACCGATCCAGGTCAGCACGCCAGATGAACGCCCCATGAGCCTGAGCCAGGCACTGGTCACTCAGTACCGCGTTCAGACCCCCGTGGGCTACCTCGACCATGGCGGGGCGACCGTGGTGTTTCTGGACACCACGGGCCAGGGCACCTGGCGTGAGGACCAGGCGCTGGAACTTGATCCGCGCGCGCTGGAGGAGCATTTGAAGACCATTGATTTTCTTCAATTGATGACCGAACGACTCAACGCGTTCTGGGTACAAAACAAGACCGATATCGAACAGGCCTTCAGGTCACTGCTCATCAGCCAGGCCCTGATCGCTCTCAAACAGGAACGCCTGTCACGCAGCGGCCTGGAACTGATCGTGACGGCGCTCTCCACTGACAGGAAAATGCCTTGGTACAGCGTGAGTTTCTACGTCCAGGGCGCCCTGCTCGATGCGCTGATGACGCAATCCACAGGACTGTTGGTCCTTGAGCAGCCCGGCCTGCCGATCGTGCTCTATCAGGCAGGCCATCCCAAGGCGTTCATGGAGTTCGCCGACGAAGACGCCCTCAACCGCTATCTCAGGGTCGCCACAGCGGATACCGAGTGGCGCGAGACGGTCTTGCGCCATGTGCCACTGCGCCATCAGGCACGCCTGAATTACCTGCTCAGGGTCTGGGGAGGCGTCAAGACCCCGATACCTGCGGCGTCTGCCCTGCGTCCCTGGACAGACCCGATCTACAACCCCGACACCCATAAGGCCGTGCAGCACGTGTGGCATCGACAAGCGGTGGAAGACTCGCCCTTCACCTTTCTGCATCAGTTACTTGAGCAACACGCGCTGATGGATGCGCAGGACCAGATCGTCACGTCCGCACAACTCTCGTTGAGCGAGTGGACGCAACGGCTCAATCATCTGCAGGTACTCCTGGCCCCCATGGCTGTGCTGCTGACACCGGCGCTGATTGCGTCACTGGCGACCGAGATCGGCATCACGTCCCTGAACATCGCGTCCGCGAACCTGCCGGGCAGCCGTTACGCCGAAAAAAATCAGGCACTGCTGGCCACTTTATCGCTCGCGCTGATGCACCTGGGCCCGCGAACACCCAGACTGCTGCGCTCAATAAACAGGCTCGTGAAGCCTGCACGCCAAGCGACACGCATGGTTTCGCAGGTGAGCAAGACGTTCAAAGGCCCGAGCACGCGGGCCAGCGCTTCGATGTCTGGACGCCCGACGCGGCTGGAAACATTCTTTCACACCGAGGCACTGCTCAAGCGCTGGACCCTTGCCGGCAACCCACATTTGGGCGGTGTACCGGTGCACGCCTGGAAGCTGGGCCGCCGGTTTCTGCTGTGGACGTCAGACAGGGGTCAGGCCCGCACGCTGGTGGTCAGCACCCATGGTCACTACCTGCCCTGGGCGTCCAGCGTGAAAATCCCCAACGGCACCGAACTGCGCACCTACGCCCCTCATGGGTACGAACTGGTCGACCCGATGCTGCACAACATCGTCAGCAAACGTACGCTGCCCTTCGCGATTTCAAACTCAGCCGGAAACACACCCGTTGCACTTGCGCCCTCACTCGCGCCGTTGGTCATGACCGACAAGCTCATGGCGGGCACGTCGCTCCTTGGCCGGTTCAAGAATTACTCGCTGGCAAAATTCCAGACACTCCATAACGAGCCCTATGGAGACATCGCCAACATCGTGCGCAACGCCAATGCCTCGCCGTTGCTCGGGCACCTTCCGCCCACGCCCATGGACGTGCTGACGGTACGCAACCGCTTCGGCATGCCGTCACCCACACTGGCTGACCTGTTCAGTACGCTATCGGCGCAGGGCATTCATTACGAAAAAATATTGCTGGTGCACTGCCGCTGCGCAGCCATCGCCGCCATGCTGCAGCGAGCGCCCGTGTATCGAGCACCGACATTCAAGCCCGCGATTGTTAAGATGCCATGACGTGATTGCCCCTTCGCCTGGTCCCGATATCGCCATGACAACCGCCAACGATGTAACCCACCTGTGCCCGGTGTGCGGCTTCAGCAACCGCTGCACCCTGGCCGACCCGCGCACCGCCAGCCAGCCGTGCTGGTGTTTTTCCGAAACCATCGACCCGGCCCGGCTTGAAGCACTGCCCGATGAGGTGCGCAACAAGGCCTGTCTGTGTCCGCGTTGCGCAGGCGTTGAACAGACGGCGCTGAGCCAACCCGCGCGCTAGATCGCGTACCATACGCCACCTCCGTTACCTTGCCCCGCCGCCATGCGCCTTGACCGTTTTCTCAGCAACCTGCCCCGTTTCAACCGCAAGGACGTACGCCTGGCGCTGGTCAGCGGCCGCGTAAAGGTCGACGGGCACGTCACGAGCGACCCGCATCATGAGGTGCGGGAGTTCAACTGCGTGGCCTTCGACGACGAGATCATTCAGGCAGGCAAACCAGCGCGCTATTTCATGCTGCACAAACCGCAAGGGTGCGTGAGTGCCACCGTTGATCCACACCACCCGACGGTATTGCAGTTGTTGAATGAACCTGACAACCATGAACTGCATATTGCAGGGCGCCTGGATTTCAACACCACCGGTCTGATGTTGATTACCAATGACGGTCACTGGTCACGGCGATTGACCCAACCACAAACAAAGTTGCCAAAGGTGTATTACGTTGAAACCGAACAGGTTATCGACGAACGGTATATAACCCGGTTTGCCGAAGGCTTTTACTTCCCGTTCGAAAACATCACCACTCAACCGGCCGTGTTAACCGTACTGGGTCCGTATTGCGCGCGGCTGAGTATCGTTGAAGGTCGCTACCATCAGATAAAGCGGATGTTCGGTCACTTCGGCAATAAAGTGCTGGTTCTGCATCGGGAAAGTATCGGCGCACTGGCGCTGGACCCCGAGCTAGAGCCCGGCAGCTACCGTACGCTGCACGCCGCGGAAATAGCGCTATTCTGAAAAAGTCACAACCGTTCGGCGGAATGCGCAACAAGCCTATGAATAGCACTTGCGGGTTCACGTATCCACTGCTTGAATCCAACCCGTCAGTCCACATGTGACTGAAGAGTCAGGACATCATTCCAAGAAACCTTTTACCGTACTGAGCCTTTGCGGCTCACGGCAAATTGCCCGCCAATAACAATACCTGTCGGACAGATCGTTCGGATCGACATGGGCCTTTAATCGGCTAATGCCTGCCTGTCACGAAACTCGTGCAACGTCGTTGTACGCATACCTGTTTACGCCAGGAGTTATACCTATGTCGCCAGAAAAAGCCGTGCTTGATATACAAGGACAGTTTCGGGTTTACACGGAGTTCTATCGCGCCGACGCCGCGCAAAAAACCATCATCATGGTAAACGGCTCACTGGCCACCACGGCGTCATTTGCACAGACCGTTCGCAACCTTCACCCGACCATGAACGTGGTTCTCTACGATCAGCCGTATGCCGGAAGATCCAAACCTCACAATCTGCATGAAAAGCCACTGAGCCGGGAAATGGAAGGCCAGATTCTGCTGGAGCTGATCGACCACTTCAACGCCGAACACGTCATGTCATTTTCATGGGGCGGCGCGGCAGCACTGGTTGCGTTGTCGCATCGTCCCAAGCGTATCGAGAGCGCTGTCATCAGCTCGTTTTCGCCGGTCATCAACGAACACATGCGTGACTACCTGAATCGGAGCCTCACCCATCTGGGCGCTCACAGTCGTTACGAAGTTGGCCACCTGATCAACGACACCATCGGCAAACACCTGCCATCGTTGTTCAAGCGCTTCAATTATCGTCACGTCAGCAGCCTGGACCTGCACGAGTACGACCAGATGCACCACCACATCAGCCAGGTGCTGGAAATCGATCCGGGCAACTACCTGACCGCTGCGAAGAACATCAACGTACCCGTCTTGTTCGTGAACGGTGCCTGGGACGAATACACTGCCGCGAAAGACGCCGTACATTTCGCACACTATGTGAAGGACTGTACCTTCAGCACCATCGACGCTGCCGGGCATTTTCTGGACATGGAACACAAGGCCGCTTGCAGGGATTCAAAGCTGGCACTGCTGAGTTTCCTGCAACCGGAACCGGCCACGGCGCAACCGTCGCGCCACGCTTTCAATCTGGTTCAGAACCATCATGCGCTCGCCCTCTGACACCAGCGCTCGACAGAGCCAGGGAACCCTCCGCCAGCGCACGGACAGCGGCACTCGGCGGACGGCTTCCATGGCGAAAGTCCGGGAAAAAAGCAGGGATTGGGGAAATTAACGCTTCAAATGCGGGACCGCATCTGGTACAAAGTCAGCCGCTTTGAGCGGGTATAGTTTAGTGGCAAAACGAAAGCTTCCCAAGCTTTAGTTGAGGGTTCGATTCCCTCTACCCGCTCCAACTTTTGATACAGAGCCTATTCGCTCACCCTCCCCTCTTTCTGCTCTCCTCTCTAAGCACCACCTGATCTAAGCACCACCTGACCTACGCCCATCGCGACCAGAAAAGACGTGGTATTCGCATGTTGAACGTCGCTCGCTGCACTGGCTTCCTCGAAGATGCTCAGCAACCTGGTCATTACGCTGACCGCTGGCGATGGGCGTAATCAAAAAACCCCGCCTGGGCGGGGTTTTGTCAGCTCAGAGCAAAGCCGATCCAGTCATTCCAGGATCAGCCTCTCAACGATACCGCTCAAGCCAATGCGCGTAAGGCGCAGGCAAGGTCCAGGACGCATTCTCCACGCCCAGTTCCTTGGCGGCAAAGTACGCCCAATGCGGATCCGCAAGGTGTGCGCGGCCAATCGACACCAGATCGAGCTGGCCCGATTTGATCGACTCTTCAGCCAATTGCGGTGTACCAAAGCCCCACGCCGAGGTCACAGGGATGCCCGCTTCGCGACGCACACGCTCAGCGACCGGCCCCATGAAAGCCGGACCCCACGGGATGTTCGTGTCAGGGATGGTGAAGCCGACGCTGACGCTCAACAGATCAAGACCACCCGCCTTGAAACGGCGCGCCAGTTCGATGGATTCGCTGAGAGTCTGCTCGTCGCGGCCGTCGTATTCGATAACGCCGAAACGGGCGGTCAATGGCAGGTGTTCTGGCCAGACCTCACGTACAGCGGCCAGGGTTTCGAGCAAGAAGCGGCTACGGTTGTCGAAGCTGCCACCGTAGGCGTCAGTGCGCTGGTTGGAGTGTTCGGAGAAGAAGCTTTGTCCCAGATAGCCATGAGCGAAGTGCAGCTCGATCCATTCAAAGCCGGCCTCCAGCGCACGACGTGCGGCGTGGACGAAGTCCTGCTTAACGCGGGCGATGTCGTCCAGGGTCATTTCACGCGGCACCTTGGGCAGGTTGGCGCCGAAAGCAATGGCGGACGGCGCAATGGTTTCCCAGCCGCGTGCGTCGGACTCGGCAATGTGGTCGTCGCCTTCCCACGGACGATTGGCGCTCGCCTTGCGGCCCGCGTGGGCAATCTGGATGCCTGGAACAGACCCGGCTGCCTTGATGGCTTTCACGACGGGAACGAATGCCTGAGCTTGCTGGTCATTCCAGATACCGGCGCAACCGGGTGTGATTCTGCCTTCAGGTGCAACAGCCGTCGCCTCGACCACCACCAGCCCCGCCCCGCCACGTGCCATGCTGGCCAGGTGAACGTGGTGCCAGTCGTTGATCAAGCCATCGTCGGCCTTGTATTGGCACATCGGTGGAATGGCGATACGGTTACGCAGGGTGATGTCTTTGAGGGTGTAGGGTTGAAACAGCGCTGACATGGAAATCTCCAGATACATCGAATTACGATTGTTCGATAGTATTCGAAATATAGCGCTAATTGAAACCCCTCGTTATCATGCCGCCCATGCGAACTCTAAAACACCCAGAACCCGACGCCTTCACTCTCGACCGTGTGCTTTATGCCTTGAGCGATCCCGTGCGGATGGAAATCGTGCGCTATCTGGCGGGCGTACCAGAGGCAACCTGCGGTGAACTGTGTGGCGATCGGCCCAAGTCCAGCGCCTCCCACCACTTCCGCGTACTGCGTGATTCAGGGCTGGTGCATACCCGTAACGTGGGCACGACGCACATGAACTCGCTGCGCAATGAAGACCTCGAAGCACGTTTTCCTGGACTGTTGGCAACCATTCTCCGGCAACTGGGATGATGCATAAAGACGTGACTCGCCTGGTTGGCCCAGACCTTGGCTTTGCCTGAGTTCACGTCGGGACGCCTGATGCCCGGAGCGATTCCTCTGCCGGATATACAGACCAAGATTCGGATTTTCAGGGCCATGATTCTGTTGGGGGATTTTGCAGAAAGGTTCTGGGAGGAGCTTCAGGATTGCTTGGGAGTTGCGCGAAGCACTATCGAACAACGCATCACTCGCTGAAAAATACGATGCATGGGGCAGGAAAACACCCTGCCCGCTGCGCACGTTAAAACGCACAAGACCTCAATGCTTCATCAACGACTCCAGGCCGTCCGGCTTGTCATGCACCCCGAACCGGTCCACCAATGTGGCCGTGGCGTTGTTCATGCCGATTACATCCACAGCGATCCCGGCTTGCCTCAGTTTCAACACCACCTTGTCCAGCGCGGCCACGGCAGTGATGTCCCAGAAATGCGCGTCTCTCAGGTCGACGGTCAGGGTATCAAGCGACTCCTTGAGGTCGAACGAGCGGGCGAACCGGTCCGCCGAACCGAAGAACACCTGACCGGTGACGTAGTAGGTACGGTGACTGTACTCAGGGTCGTGTTTCGAACTGACGTCGAGGTAATACGCGATCTTGTTGGCAAAGAACATCGCCGCCAACAGGGTTCCGGCCACCACGCCATACGCCAGGTTATGCGTGGCGACAACCACGACGACGGTCACGATCATGACCAGGTTGGTGGACAGCGGGTATTGGCGCAGGTTACGGATCGAGCTCCAGCTGAACGTGCTGATCGACACCATGATCATGACCGCAACCAGCGCTGCCATGGGAATGCGAGCCAGCCAGTCACCGAGGAAGATCATCATCGCCAGCAGCGAAACACCGGCACTCAGCGTGGATAGGCGGGTTCTGCCGCCGGACTTCACGTTGATCATCGATTGCCCGATCATGGCGCAACCGGCCATGCCGCCGATCAATCCGCTGGCGATGTTGGCGACGCCCTGGCCTTTGCACTCACGGTTCTTGTCGCTTGACGTGTCGGTCAAGTCATCGACGATGGTGGCGGTCATCATCGACTCCAGCAAACCCACCACCGCCAACGCCGCCGAGTAAGGCAGCACGATCAGCAATGTTTCCAGATTCAGCGGCACCTGCGGCCACAGGAAGATCGGCAGACTGTCGGGCAATGCGCCCATGTCGCCGACCTTGCGGACGTTGAGCCCCATGTAAATCGAGATCGCGGTGAGCACCAGAATGCACACCAGCGGCGAAGGCAGCAGCGTGCCGATAACCGGAATCCGTGGCAGCAGATAGATGATCGCAAGTCCTGCGGCAGTCAGGGCATAAACCACCCACGTGACGTTGGTGAGCTCCGGCAGTTGCGCCAGAAAGATCAGGATGGCCAGCGCATTGACGAAGCCGGTCACCACCGAGCGAGACACGAAACGCATCAGTTCACCCAGCCGCAGATAGCCCGCGATGATCTGCAAAACCCCGCAGCCCAGCGTGGCCGCCAACAGGTAGTGCAGACCATGGTCCTTGACCAGATTCACCATAAGCAGCGCCATGGCACCCGTGGCCGCAGAGACCATCGCCGGGCGGCCGCCCACGAACGCGATGACGGTACAGATACAGAAGGAGGCGTAAAGCCCGACGCGCGGGTCAACCCCGGCAATGATGGAAAAAGCGATGGCTTCGGGAATAAGGGCCATCGCGACAACGAGGCCCGCCAGTACGTCAGCCCGGACATTGGAAAGCCAGGCAGCCTTGATATTTTCAAGCATTGATTCACCCATGCAGGCACGGCACGGCATGGCGCGCAGCGTCGGGCGCTGGGCGATGCAGGTGCGTCTGTCTTCAGTGGTGTTGAGGATGTGCTGCGGCCGAATCAGGCACAGCAGAAATAGACCGCAGCCAAAGGGCGGTCAGGGTGTTGCGAGGGGGCGTAGCGCTAAGGCGGCGTAGGCAGCCAGTTGGAACGAGGCAAGGGAATTCCTTCGTCAGCTCGTGAATTGACGGCCCGCATAATAACGCTCTCGGATCACAGGGACAACGTGCAGGTCATTGCACATGACCGACGGCAGAACGGGCAATTTCCGATAGGCAAGCTGCGGGAGACTGTGCTTTTATCACGTCCCCGAATCACATCCTCAAGGACGAACAATGCGTTTTGCCGCTCTGCCGTTGATCATCGCCTGCGTCGCGGGCTGCGCCTCTACACCCGACTACTACATCTCCCCTGCTCCTGTTTCGATTCCCAAAACCGCCACTTATTGGGTGGACTCTTTCAAGCTCAAACTGGAGGGCGAAAGAGAGCTGTTCATGTCGAGGGAGCAGTTGGAAGACGGTATCAGGCTCAAACTCATCGAGCGCCTGCAACAGGCCAATCGCTATGCGTCCACCAAGGAGAGCGCCGATTATCTGCTGGATGTCGACAGCGTCTACAGGCGTCGCCTGGGCGATTCGAAAGGCGGGCTGATGTCGCACATCGTGGATGACAACAAGGTCATGGCCAGCGTGGACTTCGGCTATCAGGTTTCGGTAGAGCAGTCAGGCAGGCAAGTGCTGCACTTTGGTCAGGAAAGAACCAGACTGCAGCCTGGCGGAGCAATCGGGCACTGGCAGAATCTCAAGACAGCGGCCAGCGTACTGACCAACAAGAGCAACGCAAGCGTGGAGGACTACAACGTCAACCTGCTACCACGCTTTATCGTGGATGACATCGAGAATATTCCGTCACGCTAACGGCGTGCCTGATCCGGCAAGTGTGGATAAATCGATTATCCGCACTTGTGGGCTTTCAGCCTGACTCGCGGCCTGCAATGTTTGAAACTTGTCGTCGCCTTTTTACCAGTGTTTGGCAGCGGCCTGACGATAATCCAGCGCCGAAACGGGCACCTGATTCATCGACATCAGTAGGCGTGCTTCACCTATCAGTTCCGAAATGGCACGGCTGGATACCATGCGCTCCAGCTTGATGCCCGTCACGCAGATGGCGTGATCCGGGTTGCCGGGATTGGTCAGGGTCAATGCCAGGGTACCGCCTTGAGCGGCTTCCCATGTGCAGCGATGGGGCAATAAAGCCTGCTCGACCATGTGTTTGATTTCAAGCGTTGAAAGTCTGTATGCGTTCATGATTGCCTGCTTTGCATAAATACAATGATGTATCGACGGTATTCAGAGGATGGGTGTCCGCCAGCGTTCCACATAAATATTTATCAGAGCACCGCTTTTTTAATGCCGCGTCTATTCTTGTACAAGGCCTTAAAAGCTGTATCGATTAAGCTCAATATTCTTAACCTGAAACAGCGCTTTTTTATATTGCCTGCTCAATAAACATGTCTTTTTTAGTTACAACTTCAGGTGCATTTCAACGCTGTCGAGCCCCTTGCCGTGTCCATCTCGTTTAACACGGGTGAGGCTGAAGCCAAGCCCTTCATAAAAGCCCTGCACGCGCTGGCTGGTGTTGATGTAAGCCTGTGAAACTTCGGGAATCGTCTTCATGGCATCCAGCCGGGCAACGGTCAGATATTTGCCAAGGCCACTGCCTTGATGAGCGCAGTCCACCATGCCCCAGGTCAGTTCAGCCACCGAGGGTGGCGACAGCACGAGGTAGCCGCCGCAGGCCAAAACATGTGTGTGACGTTCGACCACGAAGTACGACCCGACGGGCTCCAGCAAAAAGCGGGCAAATTTGTCGCGTTCCAAAAGATCGAAGTAGCGCGGAACGTTGCTGTCAAAAATACGCAGACAGGCATCACGGTCCATGAGCGCATAGGGGCGAAGCGTATCCATTGGCCAACCTTGTTCTATTCCATGCTGCGCGCAAGCGTAGCCAACGAGTGCAACACTTACCGATGAATTTTGAGACAGTGCGCCTGCTGTACACCTCGGTACGGACAGTGCATCGTTTTCACGGCCCTTGCCTGAAACGGACGACGCTCATGCTGCACGCCCATCTCACCACACTCAACGCTGTTTCGCTGATCCTCGATACCTTTGCAGATGAAGGCTACGCCCGTGAAACCTTGCTGCAAGGCAGCGGAATAAGCGTAGCGGAGATGGCACGGGCAGACATCCGCATCACCACGCACCAGGAAATGCGCGTCTGCGCCAATGCGGTCAGCTTGCGCCCGGACATTGGCCTTCAACTGGGCCGACGCATGCATGTGTCATCCTATGGAATTCTGGGTTACGCCCTGCTGACCAGCGCCACGCTGGGTGACGCCCTGCGCCTGGCGCTGGCGTACCCGGCTCTGCTGGGTACGCTGTTCGAATTGCAGTTGACCGTGGATGAGGACGCAGTCTGGCTCAGCGCCAGCAACTACGGCGACGAGGTGCAACTGCACGTGTTCAATACCGAGTTGTGCCTGGCATCGCTCAAGGTCATTTGTGACGACATGCTGGGCTTTTCATTGCCGCTGCTGGGGGCCTGCTTCTCGTACCCGGCGCCTGAGTATCAGTACCGTTATGACGAGAGCTTTGCGTGCCCCGTGCAGTTCGAGCACAGACAGAACGCGTTCGCTTTTTCACGTGCCTGGCTTGAGCAGCCCCTGCCGCTGGCCGACCGCATCACCCACCGCGACATGCACGAGCGTTGCCGGCGTCAGAACACCGAATTCACAGGCCGCCAGGCCTGGCTGGCGCGTATCCGTGAAGTCATCACCCGCCAGTTACGCAACACGCCGAGCCTGAGCGCCGTTGCACAGCACATGAACTGCTCCGAGCGCACCTTGCGTCGGCATCTGCACGCCAACGGCAGCACTTATCAAACGCTGCTTGATGAACTGCGTTTCGAAAAGGCCAAGCAACTGCTGCAGGAAGACCGCCTGCCTATCCATCGCATTGCTGAAGAGCTGGGGTTCAGTGAAACCGCGAGCTTTCGTCACGCGTTCACGCGCTGGAGCGGCGTTGCGCCCAGCCACTACCGCGCCTGAACACTGCCTCGAAACGGGGCATCGCGCCTCAATAAGGGGCGATATACGGTCAATCTTAATGTCCGTATTTATCCCTTTTTGGCCGTTCTGATCGTTCACCTCTGAAGCACCTCTCGCCAAGAATGAGCACACCCGCCAGCCAAGAGGAGAACAAAAATGCTGACGATCTATTCGGATGATCACCACCTTCATCATGGACGCTGCGAGCTGATCGACGGGCAACTGATGCCCTGTTTCGAGATGCCATCGCGGGCCGACCATGTGCTTGAGCGCATTCGTACACGGGCAATAGGCCAGGTCCTGCCGCCGGAAGATTTCGGCCTTGAACCGGTGCAGCGTATTCACAGCGCCGACTACCTGACCTTCTTCCAGAATGCCTGGCAGCGCTGGAGCGAAATGGGCCGTGACGGCGATCTGCTGCCGTACACCTGGCCTGCGCGCACCCTGCGCGGCGTCATCCCTCGCAGCCTGCATGGCGAACTGGGTTACTACAGCTTTGACGCCGGCGCGCCGATCACCGCCGGAACCTGGCAAGCCGCGTACAGCGCAGCCCAGGTGGCGCTGACTGCGCAGCGCGCAATCAGCCAGGGCGCCCACAGTGCCTTCGCGCTATGTCGTCCGCCCGGACACCATGCAGCCAGCGATCTGATGGGCGGTTACTGCTACCTGAACAACGTCGCGATCGCTGCGCAGGCGTTTCTCGATCAGGGTTGCGCCAAGGTCGCGATCCTGGATGTGGACTATCACCACGGTAACGGCACGCAGTCGATCTTTTACTCACGCAGCGACGTGCTGTTCACCTCCATCCACGGGCACCCGGAGGCGGAGTTTCCGTTTTTTCTGGGCTATGCCGACGAGTCGGGCGAAGGCGCGGGTGCAGGCTATAACTTCAATTATCCCCTCGCAGCGGGCAGCGGCTGGGCGTGCTGGAGCGAGGCGCTGGAAAAGGCCTGTCAGGAAATCGACCGTTACGACCCGCAGGTGGTGTTGATTTCACTCGGTGTCGATACGTTCAAGGACGACCCCATTTCCCAGTTCAAGCTCGACAGCGACGACTACCTGCGCATGGGTGAGCGCATCGCGCGCCTTGGCAAGCCCACCCTGTTCGTCATGGAAGGCGGTTATGCCGTCGAAGAAATCGGCGTCAATGCCGTGAATGTGCTGGAAGGTTTTGAACGCGTCTGAGCTTATCCCCTCGCCCTCTGGAGACCACCATGAACCGACTCAAGCGCTTTATCCCGGCACGTGTTATCCCGCTGTTGTGCGCGTCCCTGCTGTGCGCCAGCGCACTGGCCGACGAACCACGCACCTTGCGTGTCTACAACTGGTTCGACTACATCACCCCGCAGACGCTGACCGACTTCAAGGACCAGACCAAGGTCAACCTGATCTACGACATCTTCGACACCAACGAGGCGCTGGAAGCCAAACTGCTGACCGGCAATTCGGGTTACGACGTGGTGGTACCTTCCAACGTGTTTCTGGCCAAGCAGATCGAGGCCGGGGTTTTCCAGCCGCTGGATCGCAGCAAGCTGCCCCACTACGCAAACCTTGACCCCAAGTTGATGAAGCTGCTGGAGGCCAACGACCCCGGCAACAAATACGCAGTACCCTACATGTACGGCACGATTCTGATCGGTTTCAATCCGGCCAAGGTCAAGGCCGTGCTGGGCGATGATGCCCCCGTCGACAGCTGGGATCTGATCTTCAAGGAAGAGAACATCAGCAAGCTCAAGCAGTGTGGCGTCGCCCTGCTCGACTCGCCTTCGGAAATCCTGCCATTGGCGCTTCAATACCTGGGCCTGCCGCCCAATAGCGTCAAGGCCGACGACTATAAGAAAGCCGAAGCATTGATGCTCAAGATCCGTCCCTACATCACGTACTTCCATTCTTCCAAATACATGGCCGACATCGCCAACGGTGATATCTGCGTGGCGGTCGGCTATTCCGGCAGCTTCTCCCAAGCGGCCAACCGCGCCAGGGATGCCAAAAACGGTGTGGTCGTCGACATGCGCCTGCCCAAGGAAGGCGCGCCGATCTGGTTCGACATGCTGGCGATTCCCAAAGGCGCGAAGAACACTCAGGACGCTCTGACCTTCATTGACTACCTCCTGCAACCGAAGGTCATCGCACCGATCAGCGATTTTGTCGGTTATCCCAACCCGAACATGAACGCCACCGACCGCGTTGATCCGGCGATCCGCAACAACCCCAATCTGTACCCGACCGAAGAGGCGATGAAAACCCTGTACACGCTTCAGCCACTGCCTGCTGCGGCCGAACGGGCGCGCACACGGGCCTGGACGAAAATCAAATCGGGCACTTGAAGAAGGCTGAACAGGCTCGCTTTTCCAACTGTACGGCCGAATCAGACCGTAGCTGTAAAGGAAAAGCGGGCCCGTTCTATGGCTCAATGCCGGTCCTTGAATACAGAACAACAAAGACCGGATTCAATCATGACGTCTCGCGAAAACATGGGTATGGCTCTGGGCCTGCTGGGCGTCATTATCTTCAGCCTGACGCTGCCGATGACCCGCGTGGTGGTGCAGGAAATGCACCCGTTGCTCAACGGCATTGGCCGCGCCTTGCTGGCAGCCATCCCAGCGGCAGCCTTGCTGTACTGGCGTCGGGAAAAGTGGCCCACGCTGCAACAACTCAAAGGCCTGTCGCTGGTGATTGCCGGGGTGATCATCGGTTTTCCGATTCTTTCCGCATGGGCCATGCAAACCCTGCCCGCCTCGCACGGCGCGCTGGTCAATGGCATACAACCGTTGTTCGTGGCGATCTATGCCGCATGGCTGTCCCATGAACGCCCCTCCAAAGCCTTCTGGGCCTGCGCCGCGCTGGGCAGTGCGCTGGTGCTGGGTTACGCGCTGATGAGCGGGGCCGGCAGCATTCAGGTGGGCGATCTGTGGATGCTCGGTGCCATTGCGGTCGGCGGCCTGGGCTACGCCGAGGGCGGTAGACTGGCGAAGGAAATGGGCGGCTGGCAGGTGATCTGCTGGGCGCTGGTGCTGTCGAGTCCGATCCTGCTCGGACCTTTCCTGTACATGGCAGCACAGCATCAAGGTCCCATCTCGATGAGCACCTGGTGGGCGTTCGGTTACGTTGCGTTCTTCTCGCAATTCATCGGCTTCTTTGCCTGGTACTCAGGCTTGGCGATGGGAGGCATCTCGCGGGTCAGCCAGGTCCAGCTGCTGCAGATTTTCTTCACCATGGCGTTGTCCGCGCTGTTCTTCGGTGAACATATCGAGCCGATGACCTGGGTGTTCGCAGCCGCCGTGATCGCGACCGTCGTGCTTGGGCGCAGGACAGTCGTCATCGCGCCCAGACCTGCCGCTGTCATCCGTTAAGAAAACCGTCTGCCACAAGCAGCGTTTCCAGACACTGCTCGGTAATCCCGTAAAACACCTTGAGTTCCTGAATGCGCGCCAGCAAGTGAGCGGGGTCGGCAGGCTCGGCACGCTTGACCGCCAGAATCATCTTGTTCTTGTTGGTGTGCTCCAGCGAAATGAACTCGAACACCTTGGTCTCGTAACCGCAGGCCTCAAGCAGCAAGGCACGCAGACTGTCAGTGACCATCTCGGCCTGCTGGCCCATGTGCAAGCCATACTGCAGCATGGGTTTTAGCAGCGTCGGACTCTGGATCTGCAGACGAATCTGTTTGTGGCAGCACGGTGAGCACATGATGATCGATGCGCCGGAACGGATGCCCATGTGAATGGCATAGTCGGTGGCGATGTCGCAGGCGTGCAGCGCAATCATCACATCCAGCGCGCTCGGCGCAACGGTGCGTACATCGCCATGCTGGAAAACCAGTCCTGGATGCTCAAGACGCGCAGCGGCGTTGTTGCACAGTGTCACCATGTCCTCGCGCAACTCGACACCGGTCACCTCGCCTTGCGCCTGCATGGTGTTGCGCAGGTAATCGTGAATGGCGAACGTCAGATAGCCTTTGCCCGAACCGAAGTCTGCCACCCTGATCGGCTGATCCAGCTTGAGCGGCGAAGAGGTCAGCGCGTGGGAGAACACCTCAATGAACTTGTTGATCTGCTTCCACTTGCGCGACATGGCCGGGATCAACTCATGTTGACGGTTGGTCACCCCAAGATCGGTCAGGAACGGACGGGTCAACTCCAGGTAGCGCTTCTTCTCGCGATCATGTCCGGCGGTGGGCGCCTCGCGTTCCTGTTGGGCCTTGCTCTTGAACAGCGTGCTTTTGCCTTTCTTGCTGAACTCCAGTTGAACTTCATCGGTCAGCGACAGCAGGTGCGCGTTCTTGAACGACTCGGGAATCAGGCCCGCAATGACCTCCATGGCCTCGGCAAGCGGGAAGTTCTTGGTGATGTCACGGGTCTTGTAGCGGTACACGAACGACAGGCAAGGCTGCTCACGGACCGTCAGCGGCTTGATGATCACCCGCTGCAACTCGGCCTCACTGCCCACGTATTTGGCCAGCACCAGCTTGATCAACGAGTTCTGGGACAGGCTGGTGTCCAGCAGGCCAAGAAATTGCGCACGATGATCCTGCGCGGCAGAGGATGGAGCGATGGGTGTCACGGACATCGAAAGGTGCCTCAAGCGTCCCGGCAGGGACTCGTAAAAAACAGGCATACATTTTAAGCGTGCCGACGCCTGTCAGGCATGACTATTTTCCATTCTGACGATGAACGATCGAGGGACGACGACTGTGCAATGCCCGTAAAAACGAATTTATCGCCTGTCACTATACAAATATATTAAATAGCCGAAAAACGCCGTTACAGTGAAACGTACTCACTCACGAAGTGCCGCAACACTGTCGAGAGCGCTTTTACTGAACTTGCACAAGGAACGTGCACCATGCATGAATCGATTCGTAAATCTGAAGCCCCCGAAAAACCCAAGGTCACGATAACGCCCACCGAATTTCTGAGAACCCTGGCGGAAGATGAAAAAAACAATGGCCGGGCGACCGCCCTTATTCTGACAAAAGAAGACATACTCAGCATCAAACGTTACGAAAGACACAGTTTGAACCTGCCCAACACGCTTGAGCGGGTGGAACAACAACTTGGTTTCACGAACAGTGGCATTTCCGGTCTTGAGCCTCAGGACCTGCTGCTGACCTACAGTGCAATCAACCAACATGCCAAAAGCTGGTCACCCATTGAAATTGATATAAAAGCCAACGGTTTCGATCTTGATCTTTTTGCCGGAGAATTTTCCAGTCAGGGCAAGCAGATTCTGAACTACGTCGACAAGATGGAACTCGTCAAACAACTCCAGCTTAGCGTTGCCGACCTGACCATCGAGACAGTGAAAAGCCTCAAGCCTGCTCAACTGGCAAAAACAGATAAGACGGTCTGTCTGTCATTGGCTGAGATGCTGAAAAAAATGGCGATTCAGATGGAAGCGCACAGAGAAGCGTCAAAGAAACTTGCCGACGATATCAAGCAGTTTGCTCACGTTCTTACCGTCGACCTGGTCCCAGGCATCAACGACAAAGTGCGGCTGGCCAGCCGATCGGATCTGGACGAGGACCTGATCGCACTTGAAAAAGAGATTGATCGTCTCACCGTCGACATCGATCAGAAGCACAAGGAATACGAGACCACAAAAACCCACATTGCCTTGGGACTTCTGGGCGGGATTGTCGGGCTTATTGTGACGGACAGCATATTCGGCGCCCAGGCGGAAACGATCCGCCGGAAGAAGAACCAGTTGATCACAGAAAAAAAGACCAAGCTGGAAACGTTCGGACAGAAGCGCCCACTCGCTGCCGCCATACGCAACCTGGAAGTCCTGTTCGAAGACATCAAGATTCGTATGCTGGATGCTCATCAGAGTGCAGTAAACCTGAGGGATCTCTGGACCATGCTGGCCACTTATGTCGATAACGCGGCCCGGCGCCTGGCGGATATCAGCGACGATCAGACGCTCCTGGACTTTGTATTGGAGTTCAAGAGCGTCATTACGCCGTGGGAAGAGATGAAGGGTATTACAACCCATCTGCTGCTGACCTTTGAACAGGCGCTGGATGAATTTTCAAACCAACAAAGCAAATAACCATAAGGATATGGACATCATGATGAATACAGGCGTCTCCCAATCTGACCCCTTTGCAGCACCCGACAAAGCAATCATGGAAGCGGCTCGTCAACACATACATACGCAGATAACGTCTTTGACGCTCGACTTTCTGCCTGCCATGAAAGATAAATTGCAGCCTTTGAAAGCGACCTTCAACGCGGCTGATTCGCAATTTGCGGATAACCTGGCCACAATAACGGCACAGTTAAAGACGTTCAGCCATGCGACTATCGACCAGAAACAGCAGCAGATAGAAGCGGACCATAGCCTGAGCGACGAGCAGAAAAATCAGGCCCTCAAGCTGCTGAACGCCCAAAGAGCGCGCCAGGTACTGGAACTTAATAATGTTTTAGCCAACGCCGCTCAGGCCATTTCACGCACCACCGACGAGCTTCAGCAGATCAATTTGCAACTCGCGGACAGCAGCCTCACAGAGACACTGCAACAGCAACTTGACAGTCTCACTCAGCAGTCTGACGGACAGAAAACCAAAATGGATACGGCGGCAGAAGATCGTCGTCTGCTGGATGAAACAGTCAAGACGTTTGAACAGTACAATCTGGCAGATCTATTCAAAGAAACGCTGCCGACGACTGAAGAGCTGTCGGTAATCGCCATTCCCTCGCCTCACCTCATGGCATTGCAACTCGGCATTGGGCGATTGCAGACGCTGCTTGGCAAACTCAGCGGCGCACTGAAATATTCCGACCTGATCGCCAAGCGTGACCAGATACGCGATCGCTACAACAACCTGCTGGCAGAATCCCAAACCGCGCAAAAAGAGGCGAAGGCGATTACCCGAAAACTGGAAGAACTGGCGACACTGGCAGCGCTGGACAATAGCAGGATCATTTGGGTTCAGCAGTCCAGAAAGCTCAGTGATTCGCTCTACCGCTTTCTGGAAAACGACTTGTCGACGGTCGAAGACCCGACCGTCGTCAATCAGCATGTGGATCAGTTCAGCGCATACATGAAGTCGATTTACAGCATCACACGCAACGTTTGAGTCTTGCTGAACGCCTACAGGCAGGTAAACGTGTTCACCTTTACCTGCCTGTTTTCAACCCAGCACCACCAGCCGATTGGGTAGCTCATTGCGGCCATGGGTGACCGGCACATGATCGGCCAACAGCTCGCCGCAAGCATGAATACACCCCAGAAAACCTTGCAGGGTCTGGCCGTTTCTGACCTGCTGGGTGAAGACATCGACCATCGCCTTCCAGGTGTCATCGTGAAGACGGCTCGCAATGCCGTGATCAACCAGGATCTCAACATAGCGTTCGGCTTCGCTGACAAACACCAGAATACCGGTCCCGTCATGGGTCTTGTGCAGGTTCTGCTCCAGAAACTGGCGCCGCGCCAGATTCCCCGCGCGCCAGCGACGCACCGACGCCGGAACGAGGTGTGCAGTGACCCTCGGAAGCCGGCACACCAGCGCGACGACAATGAAAGTCGACATCTGGGCCAGCATCAACTCGTCGGCACTCAACCACTGCAGGCAATAATTGACAGTGCCAGGCAACAGGAGACCGATCAGGCCTGCCCAGATTAAAGGCATGTACGCATAGTCATCGGCGCGCGCAGCCAGCACCGTCACCAGTTCGGCGTCGGTGCGTTGCTCGACGCGATCTATCGCTTGCGCCACTTGCCGTTGTTCATCTTTACTCAATAACGCCATGAAGTTCTCTTTTCTCGAATCCACCGGTTACCAGTTGCCAGAAGCACCACCACCGCCGAACCGGCCGCCGTCACGCTCACCGGCCTGCTCGCCCGGACGAAGGCGGCAGATAGAGCGCCGAATGCTGACCGCCACAATCAACATCACGACCAGGGTCAACACAATAGCCAATAGCCAGATCCTGACATCACTGATCGGATCTTCATAGCCCGCCAGCCTCACTGTCGGCTCAGGGTAGTCAGGGACCTGACCGCCCAGCGCCGTGATCACCGCCTGCGTACCGCGCTCGATGCCGCTTGCAAAACGGCTGTCATTGAACTCGGGAGTGATCAACATATTAATGATAAGCGACGATTGGGCATCGCTCAGACGCCCCTGCAGGCCAGAACCCACCTCCATGAGCACTTTGCGTTTGTCACGGTCGACCACCAGCAAGGCGCTGTTGGCCTTGCCGCCGCGCCCCAGATCCCAGGCATCGCCGAGTTGTGAACCAAATTCTTCGATGCTGGCGCCCTGCAGATCGCCCAGCGTGACGACGACTATTCGCTCACCGGAGGCCTGCTCGTAAGCGCGCAGCAATTTGGACAGCCGCACCGAGGTTTGACTGTCGAGCATCTGACCGGCATCCACAACGCTGCCGGTCATGGGCGGAAACACCAGCACCGGCTGCTCGGCATAGGCGCGAAATGCCGTACCCCACATCATTAATGCGTAGAACATCATCTGTGACACACACTTCAAATCAGACCTCCGGTACATTTTGAATCCATTGAAACGACACGCCTTACCCAAAACCCGCGTTCCCCGGCATAATCCCCCCGCCGACGCCATGCATCGGCCGCTCGTTGAGCGAGTCAGGATGTGTACCAAAATCAATCAAACCGAAGATTTTCGTACACACCCTGGAGAGAGACCGGGCAGCCACTACCCTTGCGCCGTGCTTGAACAATAACGCCAAAGGTCCATAACCCAAAAACTGGCTGTCGGATATTACACGCGAGTTGTAGCCAAAAGCCTTGAGAAATTATTCATGAATAAGCTGTGTTTATTAGGATTGCTGGTGGGGTTGGCCAGTCATTCGGTGATGGCCCAAAGCGCCGCCACCGTTGCCGCTCCGGCTCAATCTGTCGCTTCGGACAAGGCCACCTTGCAGGCCAAGAATGCGTTCATCAGCAACCTGATGAAACAAATGACCCTTGACGAAAAGATCGGTCAATTGCGCCTCATCAGCATTAGCGCAGAAATGCCACAGCCGATGATTCTCAAGGAAATTGCCGCCGGACGCATCGGCGGTACGTTCAATTCGATTACACGTTCAGAAAACCGCCCCTTGCAGGAAGCGGCAGTCGCCAAGAGCCGTCTGAAAATTCCGATGTTCTTCGCCTATGACGTGGTTCACGGTCATCGCACGATTTTCCCGATCAGCCTGGCGATGGCCGCCAGTTGGGACATGGACGCCATCGCCCTGACCGGCCGCGTATCGGCCAAAGAAGCCAGTGCTGACGGTCTGGACATGACTTTCGCCCCCATGGTCGACATTTCCCGCGATCCACGCTGGGGCCGCAGCTCAGAAGGCTTCGGCGAGGACACCTATCTGGTGTCACGCATCTCGGACGTCATGGTCAGGTCGTTTCAGGGCAAGAACGTTGCCGCGAACGACAGCATCATGGCGGCCGTCAAACACTTCGCCCTGTACGGCGCGGTCGAAGGCGGACGCGATTACAACACCGTGGACATGAGCATGACCCGCATGTACCAGGACTACCTGCCGCCATATCGCGCCGGTATCGACGCGGGCGCAGGCGGCATCATGGTTGCCCTGAACTCGATCAACGGCGTTCCGGCCACCTCCAACACGTGGCTGATGCAAGACCTGCTGCGCAAGGATTGGGGCTTCAAGGGCGTCACGATCAGTGACCACGGCGCGATCAAGGAGCTGATCGAGCACGGCGTGGCCAAGGATTACCGCGAAGCAGCCAAGCTGGCCATCAAGGCGGGCGTGGACCTGAGCATGAACGACGTGGCCTACGGCGAGCAATTGCCGGGGCTGGTCAAGGACGGCGAGGTTTCCATAAAGGAAATCGACAACGCCGTGCGTGAAGTGCTGGGTGCCAAGTACGACATGGGCCTGTTCGCGTCGCCATACGGGCGCATCGGCGTGGCTGCAGATGACCCTGCCGACACCTACTCCGACGACCGACTGCATCGTGCCGAAGCCCGCGATGTAGCACGCAAGACGCTGGTGCTGCTGAAAAACCAGAACTACACCCTGCCGCTGAAGAAGCAAGGCACCATCGCTGTGATCGGTGGCCTGGCGCAGAGCCACCTCGACATGCTCGGCAGCTGGTCGGCAGCGGGTCGCCCGAACCAGTCGGTAACCGTGTATGAAGGTCTGCAAAACGCGGTCGGTGACAAGGCAAAACTGGTGTATGCCCGCGGCGCGAACGTCAGCGACAACGAGCACATTCTCAACTACCTGAACTTCATCGAGAAGGAAGTAGAGATTGATCCGCGTCCGGCTCAGGAAATGATCGACGAAGCGGTCAAGGTGGCGGAGCAGTCGGACGTGATCGTGGCAGTGGTGGGTGAATCGCGCGGCATGTCCCATGAATCGGCAAGCCGCAGCAGCCTGACCATTCCGGGCAAGCAGCGCGACCTGATCAAGGCACTCAAGGCCACCGGCAAGCCACTGGTGCTGGTGCTGATGAACGGCCGTCCGCTGGTGCTGGTCGACGAACAGGAACAGGCTGACGCCATGCTCGAAACCTGGTTCCCGGGTACTGAAGGCGGCAACGCCGTGGCTGACGTGCTGTTCGGCGACTACAACCCATCGGGCAAGCTGGCCATGTCGTTCCCGCGCTCGACCGGGCAACTGCCGGTCTACTACGCGCACCTGAACACCGGTCGTCCGTACCACGAAGGCAAGCCTGGCAACTACACCTCGCACTATTACGAGGAGCCCAACGGCCCGCTGTTCCCCTTCGGTTATGGCCTGAGCTACACGCAGTTCGACGTCTCGGACATCAAGCTGTCGGACGCCAACATGCAGCGCAAAGGCAAACTGACCGCCAGCGTGACGGTCAAGAACACCGGCAAAGTAGCGGGCGCGACGGTCGTTCAGCTGTACCTGCGTGATGTCGCTGCCTCGATCAGCCGCCCGGTGAAAGAGCTTAAAAACTTCGAAAAGATCACGCTGGAGCCGGGTGAAGAAAAAGTCGTTACGTTCACCCTCAGCGAGAATGACCTGAAGTTCTACAACCCTCAGCTCAAGTACGCCGCCGAGCCGGGCGAGTTCAAGGTCATGATCGGTCTGGACTCCCGGGCAGTCAAAGAAGCGACCTTCAATCTGTTGTAATGACCGCGGCGGGTGCATTCATGGGCATTGCCCCA
The DNA here is from genome assembly GCF_014358015.1 of Pseudomonas triticifolii. Taxonomy (GTDB): domain Bacteria; phylum Pseudomonadota; class Gammaproteobacteria; order Pseudomonadales; family Pseudomonadaceae; genus Aquipseudomonas; species Aquipseudomonas triticifolii. Next base: position 297,066 of record NZ_JACONV010000003.1, read on the forward strand.
TTAATGCACCGCCACGGTCTGTTCAGGCAGTGCACGTGACATGACGTTCAAGCATCGCTACTGGCGGCTCTCCCTGTATGTCCTGTTGATTCTGGCCGGTGCCGCTGTGTCGGCCGGACTGGCGATGCGTCAGGCACAACGTCATGCGCTGCTGGAGGATGTTTCTCGCGCCAGCGGGCAGCTCGCTCTTTACGCCAACACGCTGCACACCCTTATCGAACGCTACCGCGCCCTGCCCTCTGTATTGGCGCTGGACCCGGAGATTCGTGCGTCGTTGAGCGCTCCAGTGACCGACAGTGTTCAGAACGCGCTCAATCTGAAGCTGGAAAAAATCAATACCACGGCGCATTCCTCGACGCTGGAACTGCTGGACCGTCATGGCCTTGCCATAGGTGCCAGCAACTGGCAATCGCCTAACAGTTACGTGGGCCACAACTACGGCTTTCGCCCCTATTTTCTGCAAACCCGCGCTCAAGGCGTCGGGCGCTTTTATGCGGTCGGCGTGACCACAGGCATCCCCGGCTATTTCCTGTCCAGCGCAGTGCTGGACGATGCTGGCAGCTTCATCGGGGCCATGGTGGTCAAACTGGAATTCCCCAACCTGGAGCAGGAGTGGGGTCAGGGCAATGACCTGTTGCTGGTCAGTGACGACAAAGGCATCGTGTTCATCGCCAACCAGCCCGGCTGGCGTTATCGCGAACTGGAGCCAATCTCGGTCGAGAACCGCACCGAGCTGCTGCGTACCCGCCAATACGATAAAAAACCCCTCTCGCCGTTGCGCAGCAAGGTGCTTGACCGGCTGGGAGAGCACAGCCAGTTGCGCAGGGTCGATGCACCGCAGGGTACGGCTGACTACTTGTGGCAGTCCCTGCCGCTGCCCGACGAAAACTGGACGTTGCACCTGCTGCGCAAGCCGCCGACGGCCAATGAAGACATCCGCAACGCCGCAATCGCCGCTGCCGGTATCTGGCTGGCCATTGTGTTTCTGGGCCTGTTTCTCTACCAGCGCTGGCGCCTGGCCCGCCTTCGCGAACGCAGTCGGGACGAACTCGAACGCCTTGTTCAAGAGCGCACCCGCGACCTGCAAACCGCTCAGGACGGCCTGGTGCAATCGGCCAAGCTGGCCGCGCTGGGCCAGATGTCGGCCGCTTTGGCCCATGAAATCAATCAGCCGCTGACAGCCCAGCGCATGCAACTGGCAACGGTACGCCTGTTGCTGGATCAGGGACGCGTCGAAGAAGCCTGCAACGCACTCGTTCCCGTCGATCAGCAATTGACGCGCATGGCGGCACTGACCGGCCACCTGAAGACCTTTGCGCGCAAAAGCCCCAGCGGCCTGCGCGAACGGCTGGACATGGCCACCGTGGTCGATCAGGCGCTGCTGTTGCTGGACCCGCGTCTGCGTGAAGAACACATCGAGTGCGTGCTGCAGTTGTCCCGCCCCGCTTGGGTGCGAGGGGATGCCATCCGCCTGGAGCAGGTGTTGATCAACCTGTTGCGCAATGCGCTGGATGCCATGCGCAACCGGACACCTGCCCGCCTGGAGGTGCGCATTGAATCTATCGCGGACCAATGGTGCCTGAGCGTCAGCGACACGGGCACAGGCATTGCGCCGGAAAACCTGTCCCATATCTTTGACCCCTTCTTTACCACCAAACCGGTCGGTGACGGGCTGGGGCTAGGGCTGGCGGTGTCGTCTGCGATCATTCACGAACTGGGCGGTCAACTGACTGGACACAACCACGCCCACGGCGCCGTGTTTTCATTCAGCCTGCCAAACGACTTTCTGGAGACCTGACCCGGCATGTTGAACTCGGTCATCGTAGTAGACGACGAAGCGCCCATCAGGCAGGCCGTCGAGCAGTGGCTGACGTTGTCGGGCTTTACCGTGCAAGTTTTTGCCCGCGCCGAAGAATGCCTGGCCCGGCTGCCCGAGCACTTTCCGGGCGTGGTGCTCACTGACGTGCGCATGCCGGGCATCAGCGGCCTTGACCTGCTTGCGCGTCTGCAAGACCTGGATAAAGACTTGCCCGTCATCCTGCTGACTGGCCATGGCGATGTCCCCATGGCTGTCGAAGCCATGCGCGAAGGTGCCTATGATTTCCTGGAAAAGCCGTTCAGCCCGGAAACACTGATCAGCAATCTGCGCCGTGCGCTGGAAAAACGACAGCTCGTTCTGGAGAACCGCCGCCTGCACGAACAGGTCGACGCCCGCACTCGGCTGGACGCCACACTGCTGGGCATGTCGCCGAGCCTGCAGACCTTGCGACGCCATGTGCTGGAGCTGTCACAGCTGTCGGTCAACGTCATCATTCGCGGCGAAACCGGCAGCGGCAAAGAGCTGGTCGCTCGCTGCCTGCACGACTTCGGCCCACGCGCCAGCAAGCCGTTCGTTGCGCTCAATTGCGCCGCCATCCCCGAGCACCTGTTTGAAGCCGAGTTATTCGGCCATGAGAGCGGCGCGTTCACAGGCGCTCAGGGCAAGCGCATCGGTCGGCTGGAATATGCCGACGGCGGCACCGTGTTTCTCGACGAAATAGAAAGCATGCCGATGGCGCAGCAGGTCAAGCTGCTGCGGGTGCTGCAAGACAAGCGTCTTGAACGGCTGGGCTCCAACCAGAGTATCGAGGTCGATCTGCGGATCATTGCCGCCACCAAGCCCGACCTGCTGGAAGAAGCACGCGCCGGACGCTTCCGCGAAGACCTCGCCTACCGGCTCAATGTGGCCGAACTGCGCCTGCCGCCGCTGCGCGAACGACGTGAAGACATTCCCCTGTTGTTCAACCACTTCGCACGTGCCGCCGCCGCGCGCATGGGCCGTGAGGCAGCGCAGGTCAGCGCAGCACGCCTGAGCCAGTTGCTCAGCCACGACTGGCCAGGCAATGTGCGCGAGCTGGCCAACGCGGCCGAGCGCCAGACACTCGGTCTGACACAGCCGGATTCGGACACTCCCTTCGAGCTCACTGGCCAGTCCCTGGCCACACAGCAGGAAGCCTTCGAAGCTCAGTGCCTGCGCGCGTCGCTGACTCGCCACAAAGGGGATATCAAGGCCGTGCTCAATGAACTTCAGTTGCCGCGCCGTACGCTTAACGAGAAAATGCAGCGACATGGCCTGATGCGGGAAATGTTTCTCGGCTAACGCGCTAACGCATGGAAATACCTGAACAACTTGCTCGGAACGAAGCGAACATTTTCAAATACGCCGGGTCTGCATACTGTCACGCCGCCTTCGGTCGTGATGGCTGGATACGGGCAAGGCAAAATGACATCATGCCAACCTTATTCTTCCAGCCAATCTCAGCAGTCCGAAAGATGGGGCATTTTCTACCGTGAATACTCCCCTCGACCTCCCACTGGGTGGCGGCGAAATGGGCCGGCTGATCCGAGAGACAGACTGGTCGACGTCTGCCATGGGAACCAGGGACACATGGCCCTCGGCGCTGATGTCGTCGATGAACCTGATGCTCAGTTGCCCGGACAGCATGTACCTGCTGTGGGGGCCTGAGTTCACACTGTTCTTCAATGACGCGTATCGCTCAGTCCTGCCGATGGCCGCCGAGCAGGCTCAGGGCAAACCGATCGCGGTCGTCTGGGGCGACGCCTGGCTGGATGTGCGGCATCTTGCCGAGCAGGCACTGGCAGGCCGAAGCTGTCGATCCGACAACATCCAGCGCACCGTGACCCGCGACGGCAAGTCCGTCCAGACCTGGTGGTCGCTCTCCTACTCGCCGCTGTATGGCGACACCGGCCTGATCGAAGGCGTGTTCTGCCGCGTCAACGAAACCACATTGCAGGTGCTGGAGCTGGCCCGCCAGAGCGAGAGTGAAGCCTTTACCGAGCGCGTGCTGTCGAGCATCAATGACTGCATCAAGGTCCTCGATCTCGACTCACGCCTGACGTTCATGAGCGAAGGGGGTCAGCGCATCATGGAAGTCAGCGACTTCAACGCCATTCGCGGCTGCCCGTGGCCGGACTTCTGGCAAAACCAGGGCAACCTCGATGCCATCGCTGCCGTCGAGGCCGCGCGAGCAGGCAATAGCGCCAACTTCATGGGTTCGGCGCAAACCATGTCCGGCACCCTCAAATGGTGGCACGTGCAGGTCAGCCCAATATTCGGCAAAGACGGCAAGCCGGAAAAAATCCTTTGCGTCTCCCGCGACATGACGCAATTGCGAGACGCTGAAGAAGCGCTGAAATCGCTCAACGAGTCGCTCGAACAACGCGTGGTAGAACGTACCCGGGATCGCGACCGGATCTGGCGACTGTCGACGGACCTGATGCTGGTGGCGCAATTCGACGGCATCATCACGGCCGTCAACCCGGCCTGGACAGAGGCTTTGGGCTGGTCGGAGCAGGAACTGCTGAACAGCCAGTTCCTGACACTGGTGCACCCCGATGACGTGGAGAGCACACTGGGGGCCATGAGCGGGCTGGAGAGCGGCCAGAACATTCCGCACTTCAAGAATCGATACCGCCATCTCGACGGGTCGTATCGCACGATTGCCTGGACGGCGGTGCCGGACACGCATTTCATCCATGCCGTGGGGCGTGATATTCAGGCCGAAGAAGAGGCAAACGAGGCGCTGAGACTTTCACAGGATGCGCTTCACCAGGCGCAGAAACTGGAAGCCATTGGTCAGCTCACCGGCGGCGTGGCGCACGATTTCAATAACCTGTTGACCGTGATCCGGTCCTGCAGCGACCTGTTGAGGCCTGCCGACCTGGATGAAGCCCGCCGCATAAAGTATGTCGAAGCCATTTCAACCACCGTGGACCGCGCCGCGCGCCTGACTGGACAGTTGCTGGCGTTCGCCCGCCGCCAGGCCTTGCAGCCGGAAGTGTTCGACGTGGGTAAAAGCGTGTCGCGTATCGGGGAAATGATGGACACCCTGACCGGGTCGCGCATCCAGGTCGACATTGAGGTGCCTGACGAGCCGTGTTTCATTTTCGCCGATGGCAGCCAGTTCGACACGGCGCTGGTCAACATGGTGGTCAACGCACGCGATGCGATGGCAGGCTCTGGCCGTCTGACGATCAAGGTTGAACGATGCGCCTGCCCGTCCAGTGAACTGACGTCTTCGCTGAGCGAGGGCGACTACGTGACGGTGTCGCTGACCGACACGGGCTCAGGCATCGCCCGCGAAAAACTCGGGTTGATCTTCGAGCCGTTCTACACCACCAAAAGCGTGGGCCAGGGCACGGGCCTGGGCCTGTCGCAGGTATTCGGTTTCGCCAAGCAGTCCGGTGGAGAAGTGTTGGTCGAAAGTGAACTGGGCAGCGGCAGCCGCTTCACCCTGTGCCTGCCCAGCGCTCAGGCGCACGAAGCCGATCCCGAAAACGAAAACCCTGCACTGAGTGCTCTGCCCGGTTTGTGCGTCCTGATGGTGGAAGACAATCAGGATATCGGCACCTATACCTTGCCCATGCTCGAACAATTGGGCTTTCAGGTGGTCTGGGTAACGAGTGCAAGCGAGGCACTGAATGAGCTGCGCGGCAATCCCGAAAGCTTTCACGTGGTGTTCTCGGACATTGCCATGCCGGGCATGAGCGGTCTGGAGCTGTACGCCGAGATCGAAGCGCGATATCCGTGGATGCCGGTGGTGCTGACAACCGGCTACAGCACCGAATTCGCCCAGTTCGCTCAGGATGAATCACATCGCTTCGACCTGTTGCAAAAGCCTTACGCGCTGGAAGACCTCGCAGCCCTTCTGCACAAGGCCGCCTCGCGCAGCACCCGGCAGGAGGAGTGAACCCGGCGTCATGAAAGGCTCGCGATGAGTACGTTGAAAACCTGCGGTAGCCAGAGGGTGTTGTTTTCGAAAGGAACACCCGCCACACACCTCGTTATTTGCATGCTTCTGGACTGCCGTACGCAAGGAGGAATGTAGATTCGTAAACTGGCTGCGGGCATGTTTGGACGCTTCACGCCGCAGAATCTGGTATCACAACGTCAGAGGGCAAGGGACCAGGGCTGCGATGAATGGAGCGCGCCGCTTTTTGAGCGCATTTGCGACCTCTTCGACTGGGATCAGAAACATGACGTGCACTCAGGCACGCCGTCGCTCTGGATGCACCTGATCGAGCGTTGCGAGAAAAAAGCGTTCGTCATACGCCCGCAGCAACTGCTTGAGGGCCCTATGGACAGCTCTCCTGCCCACGCTGCGCATTCGCTCCTCGATCCGCCGACCTTGAAAACAGGTGGCTGGGCAGGATTCAAGCATTACTGGGCGAGAAACACAGGGCGGTGGGTCATGATCACGTTGAGCATCATGCTTATCTTCGTGATCGCCGTCATCCTCTCCAGCCCCGATCCTCGGCACTGAAAATCCCTGCGCGACCCTGCGCATCGGCAAGAATCCGCTCATTCAAAACCCGCAAATGAGCGGATTCTTGCTTATAAAAAACCAGAAAACCCTCTAGAACAGCCTGTTCAGGTATGGCACAGCTCCTGCTATGTATAGGTTCAAGGCCTTGAGCGCCTACTTCTAAAAATAATGACATAAAGGTACATCATGGAAATTTCCAACTCCGCGACCGCAGGGTCGGCCGGTGCTTCGGCTGCCCCGAAGACCACATCCAGTCGTCTCAAATCCATTTTCAGCGGCTCGGTCGGCAACATGGTCGAGTGGTATGACTGGTACGTCTACGCTGCCTTCTCGCTGTATTTCGCCAAAGCCTTCTTCCCCAAAGGCGACACGACCGCCCAACTGCTGAACACCGCTGCGATCTTCGCAGTCGGCTTTCTGATGCGTCCTATCGGCGGCTGGCTGATGGGCCTGTACGCCGACTATAAAGGCCGCAAGGCTGCACTGATGGCCTCGGTGCTGTTGATGTGCTTCGGCTCCCTGATCATCGCCCTGACCCCGGGTTACGAGAGCATTGGCGTCGGCGCGCCTATCCTGCTGGTGTTCGCTCGTCTGCTGCAGGGCCTGTCGGTCGGTGGCGAATACGGCACCTCGGCCACCTACCTCAGCGAGATGGCGACCAAAGAGCGCCGCGGCTTCTTCTCCAGCTTTCAGTACGTGACGCTGATTTCCGGCCAGCTCATCGCGCTGGGCGTGTTGATCGTGCTGCAACAGACGCTGACCACTGAACAGCTGTACGCATGGGGCTGGCGTATCCCGTTCGTCATCGGCGCACTGTGTGCCGTGGTGGCCCTGTTCCTGCGTCGCGGCATGGAAGAAACCGAGTCGTTCACCCGCAAGAAGAAGGAAAAGGCTAAGGAAAGCCTGATGCGCACCCTGATGCGCCATCCCAAGGAACTGATGACCGTGGTGGGCCTGACCATGGGCGGTACGCTGGCCTTCTACACCTACACCACCTACATGCAGAAGTATCTGGTGAACACGGTCGGCATGAGCATCACCGACTCGACCACCATTTCCGCCGCAACGCTGTTCCTGTTCATGGTGCTACAACCGGTGATCGGTGCGCTGTCCGACAAGGTCGGCAGACGTCCGATCCTGATCGCCTTCGGCGTATTGGGCACCTTGTGCACCGTGCCGATCCTCACCACCCTGCACACCATCCAGACCTGGTGGGGCGCGTTCTTCCTGATCATGGCGGCGCTGATCATCGTCAGTGGCTACACCTCGATCAATGCGGTGGTGAAAGCCGAACTGTTCCCGACTGAAATTCGTGCACTGGGTGTTGGTCTGCCTTACGCATTGACCGTCTCGATCTTCGGCGGCACGGCTGAATACATTGCGCTGTGGTTCAAGAGTATCGGCATGGAGACGGGCTATTACTGGTACGTCACGGCCTGCATTGCGTGCTCGCTGCTGGTCTATGTGTTCATGAAAGACACGCGCAAGCATTCACGGATCGAAACCGACTGATCACGTCTTGCAGTGGTGAAAGGGCAGCCCGTGGTCGGGGCTGCCTTTTTTGTGAGCGCTCACATGATCGACACGATCAATACAAGAACGCTGAGCAGCCTTGATACACGTATTCACTTATGCGCTTACCCGTATCAGAACGTTTCAATCTGGTGCGGCTTTTTGAACCGTTTCGCTCGCAAACCCATGAATAAAATGACATTTACATTTGTCAAGAGGCTTTATTGCAAGAGATTTCAGAATTTGCACCACTTCGAGGCGTTACCGCCTGAAACGCCCGAAACACGTGCGCTGCGGCCCACTATCATTTTCAACGATGGTCGCTAGCAATCCGATTAACTTCTTAATAATCCGCCAGCGCGTAGCATTGCCTCCATACCGGGATGACAACTCACCCGAACCCAAATTGGAGACACCCTCATGAAAACCACTCAATTGATCTTCGGCCTCGCTATCTCTGTTCTGGCTTCGAGCGCTTTCGCGCTGCCTGCTGTCACCACCAGCGACCTGTCCAGCGCAACTATCGTTGCCGAGGGCGGCACCAAGCACACCAACGTAGGTTCGATCCGCGTAGCGGCTGATGGCGCTGAACGCGTTGGCCCGAACCGTCAAGCCGCCGATGGCGCTGACCACGTCGGTGCAAACCGCCTGGCTGCCGATGGTGCGGATAACGTTGGCCCGAATCGCCAGGCCGCCGATGGCGCTGACCACGTGGGTGCCAATCGTCTGGCCGCTGACGGTGCTGACCGTGTAGGTGCGAACCGCCTGGGCTGATCGGCCGCTTCACAACACTCCAAAGCCCGGCACATGCCGGGCTTTTCAGTGTCTGAAGGAATGCGCGACACTCTGCACCCTGTCGAAGCGCAGCACTTCGCTGCCACACCCGTCATTGATCTGATCAGGAATCGAGCATGTCAGACGCTATTCACTCCTACGAACCCTCCAAAGGTCACGGCCTGCCTCACGACCCCTTCAACGCGATTGTCGGACCGCGCCCCATCGGCTGGATTTCATCCCAGGATGCCAATGGCAAATTGAATCTGGCGCCCTACAGCTTTTTCAACGCGTTCAATTACATACCGCCAATCATTGGGTTTTGCAGTGTTGGTCGCAAAGACAGCCTCAATAACATCGAGCAGACCGGCGAGTTCGTCTGGAATCTGGCCACACGCCCCTTGGCAGAGGCCATGAATCAGACGTGTGCGCCGGTCGGCGCAGAGGTGAGTGAGTTCGAACTGGCCAACCTGACGCCGCTGGCGTCACAGATCGTGGCCGTGCCACGCGTGCTCGAAACGCCGGTGTCGTTCGAATGCAAGGTGACGCAGATCGTCCAGCTACAGCGTGCAGACCATGAGCTGGTGCCCAGCTGGCTGATCCTGGGCGAAGTGGTTGCGGTGCATATCGCCAAGTCGCTGCTCAAGGACGGGATCTACGACACCGCGGCGGCCGAGCCGATCCTGCGTGGCGGAGGCCCGGCGGACTATTTCCAGCTCGGCCCCGAAGCCTTGTTCAAGATGTTCAGACCGGGCGCCTGATCAGGGCTTGTCCCATACCAGCTCGCCCTCAGCGTCGACATTGACCAGCCGCTCCAGCTTCTGGACTGCGGCAAGATCGGCGTCGTGGGCGGTCTTGAAGGTCTGCCCCGGCAACACCGCGTGAAAGCGCGGAGCACCACCGGCCCGCGCTTTCACCGCGATTGCCGCCCGATAACCTTCTTCGCCAGGTATCACTGCCGATACTGCCTCGAACTCTTCGTATTCCGTGCGCGCCATCCGTCTTGATCCTGTGCGATTGATAAAAGCGCGGATTTTAGCCTGTCCGCGCGGGGCTGTGTCGGCTGCGATTTCCTGTTAATCGTCCAATTCTGTCCTACACTCCAGTCAGCTCTTTCACATTGCTCTGCCACCGAAGTGAGGCGTGCGTCATGAAAGTGAAAACAAGAAAATGCATGGCTGTTGTGGGTGTTATCGCGGTAATCGCTGTTTACGCCGCAGGTGCCTATCGAGTCGAACTGGCGCGTCAGGCAACGACCGTCGTCAGTTGTTCGTTCGGCCATTGCGTGCCGAAAGAATCCACCTTCAGCGCGCTTCGATGACCGGTACGGCTTCGCCTGCTCCATCGCAGATTGAACAAAGGGTGCTATCGATTAGCAACCTATCGGATTAGACTGGCCAGACTTCTCCCGCCACGCTTCGGGCGGGTCAACACTGCCATCAGGTTCTGCCTTGACCAGTCTTACTCAAACCCCTCCTGCTATTCGCAGCATTTTGTTCGCGTTGATGATGGCCGTGCTGCTCAGCGCGCTGGACCAGACCATCGTCGCCGTTTCGATGCCGGCCATTTCCGCTCAATTCAAGGACATCGACCTGTTGGCGTGGGTAATCTCCGCCTACATGGTTTCGCTGACTGTGGCCGTGCCGATCTACGGCAAGCTGGGTGATCTGTACGGACGACGCAAATTGATGCTGTTCGGCCTGGGCCTGTTCACCCTCGCCTCGCTCTTTTGCGGGTTTGCCCAGAGCATGGAGCAATTGGTACTGGCGCGCGTGCTGCAAGGCATCGGCGCGGGCGGCATGGTGTCAGTGAGTCAGGCAATCGTTGCCGACATCGTCCCGCCGCGCGAGCGGGGCCGTTATCAAGGTTATTTCAGCAGCATGTACGCGGTCGCCAGCGTGGCCGGTCCCGTGCTGGGTGGCCTGATGACCGAATACCTGTCCTGGCGATGGGTCTTTCTGATCAACCTGCCTCTGGGCATCATCGCGTGGGTCGTGGCGTGGCGCACGCTGGTCGGGCTGCCGGTTCCGCAGCGTAAACCGATCATTGATTATTTAGGCACCGTGCTCATGATCATTGGCCTGACCGCCTTGCTGCTGGGCATCACCGAAATCGGCCAAGGCCATGATCTGAGAAACCTGCAGGTTCAACTGCTTCTGGGTGTCGCGTTGCTGGCACTGGCTGTTTTCGTCTGGTACGAACGTCGCACGCCCGAACCCCTGCTGCCCATGCACCTGTTCGCTAACCGCAGTGCCGTGCTGTGCTGGTGTACCGTATTTTTTACCAGCTTTCAGGCCATTTCACTGATCGTGTTAATGCCGCTGCGTTACCAGACAGTCACGGGAGGCGGGGCCGACAGCGCTGCGCTGCATTTGCTGCCGCTGGCAATCGGCATGCCCATGGGCGCGTACTTTGCGGGACGACGTACGGCACTGACTGGCCGTTACAAACCGTTGATCACAACGGGCGCTGTACTTATGCCCATCGCGATTCTGGGCATGGCCTTCACGCCCCCTCAATCGATCGTGCTGATGAGTCTGTTCATGATCCTGACCGGGATCGCCACCGGCATGCAGTTCCCGACGTCTCTGGTAGGAACCCAGAACTCGGTCGAGGTGAAGGACATGGGCGTGGCCACCAGCACCACCAACCTTTTCCGCTCTCTGGGTGGCGCGGTAGGCGTGGCCATGATGTCGGCGCTGCTGCTGGCCATGTTGCAGCACACGGGTGTGGGCCAGCTGGGTAGCGCAGTGCTGGCCCACGAAGGAGGGTCTGGAAATGTACTGCTCGACAGCCTGAATGCCGCAACAGGCCCGGCGCTGGAAACCTTGCGCGCAGAGCTTGCCCTGACATTCAGGCATTTGCTGATGATCAGCGCTGCTGTATCGCTGCTCGGACTGGCTGCCGCATGGGCAATGCCCAACAACCTGCTGCGCGGCCGGGATCAGACCTGACCGGGTGGCCTGCGCATCCCCGTCAGTCCGCCTGGGCCGCCCAGAACCACTGGGTGCGCTTGCCCTTGATGTGCTCGAAGGCGGGCATGATGTCACCCTCGTTGAATAGCCGTCGGGAGCCAGCCTGAGCGTTGCTGAACCAGTAACCCGACTGCGGGCAGGCGTTACCGGCATCGACCGGCGGCAGGACCTTTTCATCGAAGCGGGCAAACCATTGTGCGGTGGTGTCTTCATTGAAGCCCGTGCCCGGCACGATGTAGGGATGAAGATTACCGGTGTCCTGGAGGCGGATCGGCTTGATCACCTTATTGACCGCCATGTAGGCCTTGGGCACTGACCTGTCCCTGCCACCCAGCTCAGGCACTGCGCCGGCACGAATCATCAATCCGTTGCTGTAGCTGTGGAACACCACCTCGCTGTACGGACTGAGCTGGCCGCGCAGCTTGTCACTGCCACCCAGACGCCTGACGAACGCCTCCCCCAGCACGGTGTACCAGCCAACACCCTTGATACGGTCCAGCAGCCGCAGACTTTCAATGTGCGGGCCGGGATCGACCATCAGGCCGACATATTCCCGGGCCAGCCGATACTCCCATGGCAGGAAATGATGCCCGTCGCAGGGCAGAATGCACGCTAACCCTCCAAAACCGTGCTCGGCTTGCACTTCGCTACTGAGGTAGCGAATCCAGGTTTCGTAATTTTTCAGACCGTCAGGCTCGGCGAGGTAGGACCATGGCAGTACCATTTTCAGGCAGGACAGATCATTGTCAGCCTGGCCTTGCGGCGTGTTCATGACGAACAAACTGTAAGACGACACCTCTGCCTGGGTTGCACTGGCTAGCGACCAGACAAACTGATCATCGGGCGATCCTGACAACACATGACGCTTGCACGACGCAAAGCCCGAGGCCGACAATCGGCGCATACGCGCGTAGAGCTGCCACTTGAGCACGGGTTTGAACGTTTGGTAGAAGCGCGAAAAGCACGCCGCTATCCGGCGTTTCACTTCCTGTGTATGGCCTTGTTTGAAATACAGCGTAGTGATCAGCCCCAACCGGACAACCGGCGTACCGAGTGGCGAGTCCACGGCGATACGTTCAGATTGTTGCTCGATCCTGTCCAGTAAACTTACGTCGTCAGATACCGCTTCTGACATCACCTGCCTCCCTTTCATACCTTAAGGTTGAGGTGGTGCCTGTTCCATGAGTAACGCCCGCGGGGACAGCCGCCACCGATCCGGGTATACAGGCAATCCGACTGCAGCGTCGCGACTTGCGTGTATCCGGGCAGCTGTGATTGCTTTCAGGCCATAAGGGCGCGGGATTCCGCAAGAACATGCAACCTCCTCCCACCTTGTCGATTAAGGCGCGAAGAGTGAAGGGAGTTTTCAAGCGGAGCAATACACGGAATTTAGTTTGGGAAATCAGCTACATGTATCAGGAAATGTCCTACCGACTTCCTACAAACTTTTGTCATCCCACAGCATAAACAGCCCATCGGACGGACTGTTAACGTCCTGACAAGAGAGCGAGCGCTAAACTTTTTGTCTATCGCGCATTAAATTAAAGTCAGGCAGTGCCCACGGGGAACCGTCGGGCGTTATAGTCGGTCATCCTTGAGTTCGCCCTGCCGAGCGATTCGCAACGTCGGGCTAAAACGCAGCATGTCCATGCAGACCTCGACCAGTTGCTCGGACTCAGAGGGCAGCGAATAACTGTCGGGCACCAGCAGCCACTGATAAATGATGCCGTTGATGTACGAGAACAACGCGACTGCAGCGCGGGCCGTGTCCAGATCGACAGGCAACTGCCCTCGACGCACGGCGTTGCATAAAGCCAAGCGAATTCGAACGTGGCACTGGATAGCGTTTTCCTGGCGTTGACGACGGAAATCACACATCTCATCGGTAAACTCGCACTTATGAAAAAGGATTTCATTGATGCGACGGGTTTTCGGGTCAAGTGCAAGCTCATGAAACAAGTGAACCAGCAGATTTTTCATGCACCCCAGCGGGTCTTCCTCGTCTTCGCTCTGGCTTGCCTCAGCCATCTCGTCAAGCGGCTCCTGCAGGCTGTCCAGCATCGCCTGGACCAAATCAGCCTTATTGTTGAAGTGCCAGTAGATTGCCCCCCTCGTCACGCCAGCAAGGGTCGCGATGTCGGCCAGCGTTGTGCGAGCAACGCCACGCTCATAAAAAGCCTGCTCGGCCGCCTCCAGAATCTGGCTGCGAGTGACTTGGGCTTCCTCTTTGGTGCGACGAACCATGGCAATAAAACCTCAAAAATTTCGCGTCAGGCTGCTGCGGCGCTGCAAGCCTTACGACATAACCGGGCGGCATTTGTGTCGCCTTGTCCCGAACCTGCTGATGGTGCCCTTCGCAGTGGCTAATCGCACATAGAAGGTGTTTACAAACAACCGTGAATGTAAGTATATTCCTTAGCATGCTACTTATCTAGCCGAAATATTTTTTAACATTTCAACTTTCTGTTGAACGAACAGGCTCCTGCCCCCGAGGATCTTCATGCATTTCAAGCCAGCTGTTACCGTTCTGGTCACTGCCGTCGCCCTGGCAACCCTGCTAAGCGGTTGTAGCAAGAAGGAGCAGGAGGCACCGCCTCCGCAGAAACCTGAGGTGGGTGTTGTCACCCTCAAAGCTCAGCCCTACACGCTGACGACCGAGCTTCCGGGCCGCACCACTGCTTTCCGTGTGGCCGAGGTTCGTCCCCAGGTGGACGGTATCATCCTCAAGCGCCTGTTCACCGAAGGTGGCGACGTGAAGGCCGGGCAGCAGCTGTATCAGATCGATCCGGCCATCTACGAAGCCAACGCCAACAGCGCCAAGGCCACCCTGCAATCTGCCAAATCGATGTCCGACCGCTACAAGCAACTGGTCAACGAGCAGGCGGTGAGCCGTCAGGAATACGACACCGCTCTGGCGAGCACGCAGGAAGCTCAGGCAGCACTGCAAACCGCGCAGATCAACGTACGCTATACCAAGGTGCTGGCGCCGATTGCCGGTCGCATCGGTCGCTCCGCGGTCACCGAAGGTGCTCTGGTCAACAGTGCGCAGACCACTGCCATGGCAACCATTCAGCAACTGGACCCGATCTACGTTGACGTCAACCAGTCCTCGGCAGACATGCTCAAACTGCGTGCTGACCTGGCCAGCGGCAGACTACAGAAGTCCGGTGACAACGCAGCGTCGGTCAAGCTGACCCTGGAAGATGGCAGCGAGTACGCGAAGGAAGGCAAGCTGGAGTTCTCCGAAGTGTCGGTCGACCAGGCAACCGGTTCGGTGACGCTGCGTGCGGTGTTCCCTAACCCGGATCACATCCTTTTGCCCGGCATGTTCGTTCACGCACAGTTGAAGGCGGGTATGAACAGCAAAGCGATCCTCGCGCCGCAGCAAGGTGTGACCCGCGACCTCAAAGGCACGCCGACCGCTTTGGTGGTCAACAAGGACAACAAGGTTGAGCAGCGTGAGCTGGTCACCAGTCGCACTGCCGGTGCCTACTGGCTGATCGAGAAAGGTCTGGTCGAGGGTGATCGCGTGATTACCGAAGGCCTGCAATACGTCAAACCAGGCGCTGAAGTGAAGGTCAAGGAAGCAACCAACCTCACCGCTGACCAGTCTGCCAATGCTGCCCCTGCTGCCCCTGCTGCCACTGGCAAAGGTGAGTGATAGATGTCCAGATTCTTTATTGACCGCCCCATCTTCGCCTGGGTATTAGCCCTGGTGATCATGTTGGTAGGCACGCTCTCGATCATGAAGCTGCCGATCAACCAATACCCGGCCATCGCGCCAACGGCCATCGATATCCAGGTCAGCTACCCGGGTGCTTCCGCACAGACTGTGCAGGACACCGTGGTCCAGATCATTGAGCAACAGCTCAACGGTATCGACAACCTGCGTTATGTTTCTTCGGACAGTAACTCCGACGGCAGCATGACCATCACCGTAACCTTCAATCAGGGCACCAACCCCGACACCGCTCAGGTACAGGTGCAGAACAAGCTGAACCTGGCCACCCCGCTGCTGCCGCAAGAAGTGCAGCAACAGGGTCTGCGCGTGACCAAGTCGGTGAAGAACTTCCTGCTGGTGATCGGTCTCGTGGCCGAAGACGGCAGCCTGACCCGCGAGGACTTGTCGAACTACATCGTTTCCAACATTCAGGACCCGATCTCGCGTACTTCCGGCGTGGGTGACTTCCAGGTGTTCGGTTCGCAGTATGCAATGCGCATCTGGCTGGATCCGGCCAAGCTCAACAACTTCCAGTTGACCCCTGTAGACGTGACCACAGCCGTCAGCGCGCAGAACGTGCAGATTGCGACCGGCCAACTGGGCGGCCTGCCAGCGCTTCCCGGCACTCAGTTGAACGCAACCATCATCGGCAAGACCCGCCTGCAGACCGCTGAACAGTTCGGCAACATTCTGCTCAAGGTCAATACCGACGGTTCGCAGGTTCGTCTCAAGGATGTCGCGCGCATCGCGCTGGGCGGCCAGAACTACAGCATCGACGCACAGTTCAACGGCAAACCGGCCTCCGGGATGGCGATCAAACTGGCCTCCGGTGCCAACGCTCTGGACACTGCCAAAGCCATTCGCGCCACCATCAGCGAGCTGGAGCCTTTCTTCCCGCCGGGCATGAAGGTCGTTTACCCGTATGACACCACCCCGACCGTCACCGAGTCGATCAGCGGCGTAGTTCACACCCTGATCGAAGCCATCGTGCTGGTGTTCCTGGTGATGTACCTGTTCCTGCAAAACCTGCGCGCCACGATCATCACCACGATGACCGTGCCGGTGGTACTGCTGGGTACGTTCGGCATTCTGGCCGCCTTCGGTTTCACCATCAACACACTGACCATGTTCGGCATGATTCTGGCCATCGGGCTTCTGGTGGACGATGCCATTGTGGTGGTGGAAAACGTCGAGCGGGTGATGGCCGAGGAGCATCTGTCGCCCAAGGAAGCCACGCAGAAGTCCATGGACCAGATCCAGGGCGCACTGGTCGGTATCGCCATGGTGCTGTCGGCGGTTCTGCTTCCTATGGCGTTCTTCGGCGGCTCCACGGGGGTGATCTACAAGCAGTTCTCGATCACCATCGTCTCGGCCATGGGCCTGTCGGTTCTGGTGGCTCTGATCTTCACCCCGGCGCTGTGCGCCACCATGCTCAAACCCATCGACCCGGAAAAGCACGGCCAACCCAAGCGTGGCTTCTTCGGCTGGTTCAACCGGACCTTCGACCGCAGCGTAGTCAGCTACGAAAACGGCGTGAAGCGCATGGTGACCCACAAGTTGCCCGCCTTCGTTGTCTACCTGATCATCGTCGCGGGCATGATCTGGCTGTTCACCCGCATTCCGGCGGCATTCCTGCCAGAAGAAGACCAGGGCGTCATTTTCGCCCAGGTGCAGACTCCGGCTGGCTCGTCCGCGGAACGCACCCAGAAAGTCATCGACGAGATGCGCGACTTCCTGCTCGACAAGGAAAAAGGTGAAGGCAAAGGCGTGAACTCGGTGTTCAGCGTCAACGGCTTTAACTTCGCGGGTCGTGGCCAAAGCTCGGGTCTGGCATTCGTCATGCTCAAGCCATGGGACGAACGTGATGATGAAAACACCGTGTTCAAGATCGCAGCACGGGCTCAGGCGCATTTCGCCAGCTTCCGTGACGCCATGGTCTTTGCTGTAGTACCGCCTTCGGTACTGGAACTGGGTAACGCCACCGGTTTCGACGTCTACTTGCAGGATCAGGGCGGCGTCGGCCACCAGAAACTGCTGGATGCACGTAACCAGTTCCTGGGCATGGCCGCGCAAAGCAAGATTCTCGCGGGCGTGCGCCCTAACGGTCTGAACGACGAGCCGCAATACCAGCTCACCGTGGACGACGAGAAAGCCAGCGCCCTGGGCATTACCCTGTCCAACATCAACCAGACCCTGTCCATCGCGTTGGGTGGCAGTTACGTCAACGACTTCATCGACCGTGGTCGAGTGAAGAAAGTGTACGTGCAAGGTGAGGCCTTCAGCCGAATGACGCCTGAAGACCTGCAAAAGTGGTACGTGCGTAATGACAGCGGCACGATGGTGCCTCTGTCGGCCATCGCCAGCGGCGAGTGGATATACGGCTCGCCCAAACTGTCGCGCTATAACGGCGTAGCGGCCATGGAAGTACTGGGTACGCCGGCTCCGGGCTACAGCTCCGGCCAGGCCATGGCTGAGGTTGAAGCCATCGCCAAGAAACTGCCTGCCGGCATCGGCTACTCGTTTACCGGTCTGTCGTTCGAAGAACGCCTCTCCGGCTCTCAGGCTCCGGCGTTGTACGCACTGTCCATGCTGGTGGTGTTCCTCTGTCTGGCGGCGCTTTACGAGAGCTGGTCGATTCCGATCGCGGTCATGCTGGTGGTACCGCTCGGCGTCATTGGTGCGTTGATGGCAACCAGCCTGCGCGGATTGTCCAACGACGTGTTCTTCCAGGTGGGCCTGCTGGTGACGGTGGGTCTGGCGGCGAAAAACGCCATTCTGATCGTCGAATTTGCCAAGGAACTGCATGAGCAGGGCAAGTCCCTCGTCGACTCGGCGATGGAAGCTTGCCGGATGCGCTTGCGTCCGATCATCATGACCTCGATGGCGTTCATCCTGGGTGTGGTTCCGCTGGCCATTTCCAGCGGTGCAGGTTCGGGTAGTCAACACGCCATCGGTACCGGTGTAATCGGCGGTATGATTACCGCAACGGTCCTGGCGATCTTCTGGGTGCCAATGTTCTACGTCGCAGTGTCGTCGGTGTTCAAAGGCAAAGACAAATCAAGCAAGCAACAAGTCAAACCTACCGAGGCTGGCCAATGAGCAAGTCCCTGATCTCTCTGGCAGTCACCGCGTTCATTCTCGGCGGCTGCTCTCTGATCCCCGAATACAAGCAGCCACAGGCTCCGGTCGCCGCCCAGTACCCGCAAGGTCCGGCCTACTCGCCGGCCGAGGCGGCCAATATGGCCGCCGCCGAACAGGGCTGGCGCGAGTTCTTCAAGGATCCGGCGTTGCAACGCCTGATCCAGACCGCGCTGCTCAATAACCGCGACCTGCGTGTTGCGGCCCTGAACATCGACGCCTACCGTGCGCAGTACCGCATCCAGCGTGCAGACCTGCTGCCGGCGGTCTCTGCCACCGGCAGCGGCAGCCGACAGCGTGTTCCTGCCGACCAGTCGCAGACCGGGCAATCGGGTATCAACAGCAGCTATTCGGCCACTTTGGGCGTCAGCGCCTATGAGCTGGATCTGTTCGGCCGCGTGCGTAGCCTGAGCGAACAGGCACTGGAAACCTACTTCGCCAGTGAGGAAGCGCGTCGCAGCACCCAGATCAGTCTGGTTGCCAGCGTGGCCAACGCCTACCTGACCTGGCAGGCCGACAAGGAACTGCTCACGCTGACGCAGGACACCCTCAAGACCTACGAAGAAAGCTATCGCCTGACCTCGCGCAGTAATGAAGTCGGTGTTTCTTCGGCACTGGACCTGAGCCAGTCGCGCACCGCCGTCGAAAGCGCGCGCGCCCGACTGGCGCAGTACCAGCGTCTGGTCGCCCAGGATCAGAACAACCTGGTGCTGCTGCTCGGCACCGGGCTGCCTGACAACCTGCCTGCCAGCCAGTTGCTCGCCTCCGACGTGCTGACCGAAATGCCAGCAGGTCTGCCCTCGGACTTGCTGCAGCGTCGCCCTGACATTCTGCAAGCGGAACACACGCTCAAGGCCGCCAACGCCAACATCGGCGCCGCACGTGCTGCGTTCTTCCCAAGCATCAGCCTGACCGCAAGCGCAGGCACCAGCAGCACCGAACTGTCCGGCCTGTTCAAAGGCGGCTCGGGTACCTGGCTGTTCCAGCCAAGCATCAACATTCCGATCTTCAACGCCGGCAGCCTGCGCGCCAGCCTGGATTACTCCAAGATCCAGAAAGAAATCAGCGTCGCCAACTACGAGAAGGCGATTCAGACCGCCTTCCAGGAAGTGTCCGACGGCCTGGCTTCGCGCAAGACCTACGACGAGCAGCTCCAGGCCCAGCGTGACTTCGTCACCGCCAACCAGGACTACTACCGTCTGGCCGAGCGTCGTTATCGCATCGGGATCGACAGCAACCTGACCTTCCTCGACGCCCAGCGTTCGTTGTTCAGTGCGCAACAAACGCTGATTACCGACCGCCTTGCGCAGCTGACCAGCGAGGTCAACCTGTACAAGGCCCTCGGCGGCGGCTGGTATGAGAAGACCGGGCAGACCGCAACCATCGACAAGGAAAAACCGTCGATCCAGTTGTTCTGACGTTACAGCTCAGACAGACGCCCAATAAAAAACCCACCGGATCCGGTGGGTTTTTTTATGCGTGCCGGATAGCTGCGATCAATGATCGTGGTGCAGGTAGGCAGGCTGCTTGGGCAAACGCAAGCTGAACAGGAACGCCACCGCCATCATCACCGTCACGTACCAGTAGAAGCTGTTTTCCATGCCCGCGCTTTTCAGCTTCAAGGCAACGAACTCAGCCGAGCCACCAAAGGCCGCGTTGGCCACGGCATAAGCCAGACCGACGCCCAGAGCACGCACCTGAGGCGGGAACATCTCGGCCTTCACCAGTCCGCTGATCGAGGTGTAGAAACTGACGATAGCCAACGCCAGCGTGATCAGCACGAACGCCATGAACGGGTTGGTGGTGGTTTTCAGGGTCATCAGAATCGGCACCGTGCACAACGTACCCAGCGCGCCGAACCACAGCATGGAGTTACGTCGGCCGATACGGTCAGCCAGCATGCCGAACAACGGCTGCATGCACATGTACAGGAACAGCGCGCCGGTCATGATGTAACTGGCGGTCTTGGCTTCCATGCCGCCGGTATTGACCAGGTATTTCTGCATGTACGTGGTAAAGGTGTAGAAAATCAACGAACCACCGGCGGTGTAGCCCAGCACGGTAATGAACGCGCCCTTGTGGTGCTTGAACAGCGCCGTGACGCTGCCTGCGTCCTTGTCCTGACGGCTTTCAGCTGTGGTGGTTTCGTTCAGCGTGCGACGCAGCAGCAAGGCGATGACCGCAGCCGCTGCACCAATGACAAACGGGATTCGCCAGCCGTAGGCGCGCAGTTCTTCAGTGGTGAGAAACTGCTGAAGGATGACCACGGTCAGTACCGCCAGCAATTGGCCGCCGATCAGGGTCACGTACTGGAACGAGGCGTAGAAACCGCGCTGCCCATGCAACGCTACTTCGCTCATGTAGGTGGCCGTGGTGCCGTACTCCCCGCCCACCGACAAACCCTGGAGCAGGCGCGCCATCAGCAGCAACGCCGGTGCCCAGGCACCAATCGAAGCATAGGTCGGCAGACAGGCGATGATCAGCGAGCCGGCGCACATCATGGTCACCGAGATCAGCATGGAATTCTTGCGACCGTGCTTGTCGGCCACCCGCCCGAACAGCCAGCCACCTATCGGCCGCATCAGGAAACCTGCAGCGAACACGCCTGCGGTGTTGAGCAACTGAACGGTCGGATCATCGGAAGGAAAGAAAGCGGGCGCGAAATAGATCGCACAGAAGGCATAGATATAAAAGTCGAACCATTCGACCAGGTTCCCGGAAGAAGCGCCGACAATCGCGAAGATTCTTTTGCTTCGCTCCTCGCCGGTGTAGTGCGGTGCTTTCGATGTTGTGGTCATTGTTATCCCCAAGCAGAACTATCCATAAGACACAACCTGTAACACTCTGCTGCTCCAAGCACAACAACCCGCGCCCCTGACTTGCCTTTTCGTGGAGGCAAAACAGAGACACGGGTTGCTGAACAACTCAAGGATATGGGTTGCGATCAGCGCTCAATGGCCAGCGCCAGACCCTGTCCTACGCCGACACACATGGTCGCCAGACCTTTGTGACCATTGGTCTTTTCCAGCTGGTGCAATGCAGTGAGCACCAGACGCGCGCCGCTCATGCCCAGCGGATGACCCAGCGCAATTGCGCCGCCATTGGGATTGACCTGTGGGGCATCATCGGCAAGGCCCAGCTCGCGCAGCACAGCAATGCCCTGGCTGGCAAAAGCCTCATTCAGTTCGATGACATCGAAGTCGGAGACCGCAAGCCCCAGACGCTCGACCAGTTTGCGCACGGCAGGCACCGGGCCGATGCCCATCACACGAGGCTCGACGGCGGCGCTGGCCATGCCGAGAATCCGGGCACGAGGCGTCAGACCGTGTTTCTTCACGGCCTCGGCGGACGCGAGAATCAACGCGGCAGCACCGTCGTTGACACCGGAAGCGTTGCCCGCAGTGACCGTCTTGTCCGCTCCGTTGACCGGCTTGAGCTTGCTCAGGGTTTCCAGACTGGTGTCGGCACGTGGGTGCTCGTCCTTGTCGACGATGGTTTCGCCTTTCTTGTGCGCCACACGGACCGGCACGATTTCTTCCTCGAAAAAGCCCGCAGCCTGGGCAACGGCAGTGCGTTGCTGGCTGCGCAGGGCGAAAGCGTCCTGATCGGCTCGAGAAATAGAGAAGTCGGTGGCCACGTTGTCGCCCGTTTCGGGCATGGAGTCCACGCCATAGGACGCCTTCATTGCCGGGTTGATGAAACGCCAGCCGATGGTGGTGTCTTCCAGTTTCATGTTGCGCGAGAACGCCGCGTCAGCCTTGCCCATGACGAAGGGCGCGCGCGACATCGACTCCACACCGCCTGCAATCGCCAGCTCCATCTCGCCAGCGGCGATGGCGCGGAACGCCGTACCGATCGCATCCATGCCCGAAGCGCACAGACGATTGAGGGTCACACCCGGAACAGTCGTTGGCAGACCGGCCAGCAGCGCGGCCATGCGCGCTACGTTGCGATTGTCTTCGCCGGCCTGGTTGGCGCAGCCGAGAAACACCTCGTCGACTTCGTTCCAGTTAACTGTCGGGTTGCGCTCCATCAGCGCCTTGATCGGGATCGCGGCCAGATCGTCGGCACGTACCGAGGACAGACCGCCACCAAAGCGACCGATGGGCGTGCGAATCGCATCGCAGATAAATACGTCACGCATCATGCTTCTCCTGCGACCTGACCGTGGGCAGCAGCGGTCCGGGCTTCCAGATCGCGCAGGGCAGTCAGTTCGACATCGGTAGGATCTTCTGAGTAGACCACGTTGTCGGCAAAGCGCACTGCCCAACCGGTCGCAGCAATGACTTGCTCACGGGTGACACCCGGGTGCAGCGTAGTCACCACAAATTCGTTGCTGCCCTCTTCGGGCTCCATGATGCACAGGTCGGTGATGATGCCCACCGGGCCGGCGCCTGGCAGGCCCAAACGCTTGCGCGAATCACCACCTTCGCCATGGCCCACCGAGGTAATGAAGTCCAGCTTATCGACGAACGAGCGCGCCGACTGCTTGAGAATGATCAGCACCGACTTGGCCGAGCCTGCAATTTCCGGCGCGCCACCGGCACCCGGCAGACGCACTTTAGGATTGTGGTAGTCGCCGACGACCGTGGTATTGATGTTGCCGAAACGATCAACCTGTGCGGCACCGAGAAAACCGACATCCACACGTCCGCCCTGCAACCAGTAGCGAAAAATCTCACTGGTGGCGACGACTGTGTCCGCCGTTTCGGCCAGTTCGCCATCACCAATGGACAGCGGCAGCACGGTCGGTTTGGCACCAATCGGGCCGGATTCGTAAATCAGGACCACATCAGGCGCAGACGTCAGGCGTGCAAGGTTCGCCGCCTTGGACGGCAGGCCGATACCGACAAAGCAGACCGCGCCATTGCGCAGACGACGGGCTGCAGCGACAGTCATCATTTCACTGGTGGTGTAAGTCATTATTTTGCCTCCGAAGCGCGAGCCAGCTTGCTCTGGAATTCGCTGAAATCCGCGGTACCGTGGATGTATTCGTCAATCCAGGCCTTGAAGGTTTCGCGGTCTCGGGCAATCGGGTCCCAGGCCTGATAGAAAGGATTGTCGCGCTCGTAGTAACCGTGCGCGTAGGAAGGATGAGCGCCACCGGGCACCAGGCACACTGCGCTCAAGGCCCAGGTCGGCAGCACGCAGGAGTTCATCGGAGCCTTGAGGTCATCGACAATTTCCTCGACGGTAACGATGCAGCGCTTGGCAGCCAGCGCCGCTTCCTTTTGCGCGCCAAGAATGCCCCAAAGCAGCACGTTGCCCTTGCGGTCGGCTTTCTGGGCATGAATGACCGTGACGTCAGGGCGCACCGAAGGCACGGCCGCCAGCACTTCACCGGTAAACGGACAGGTCACGGTCTTGATCAGCGGGTTGACCTTGGGCAGGTCGGAACCGGCGTAGGCGCGCAGCACCGCGAACGGCAGACCTGAAGCGCCTGCGACGTAGGCGTTGGCCAGGTCAGCGTGGCTGTGCTCTTCGATTTCCATGGCACGCGGCCACTGCTTTTCGACCGCGTCACGCAGGCGATGCAGTGAACCAACACCAGGGTTGCCACCCCACGAGAAGATCAGACGTTTCGCACAGCCGGCACCGATCAATTGGTCATAGATCAGGTCGGGTGTCATGCGCACCAGTGTCAGGTCTTTTTTGCCCTGACGAATGATTTCATGACCAGCGGCCGTGGGGATCAAATGCGTGAAGCCTTCCAGCGCAACGGTGTCGCCATCGTTGACCAGTTGCTTCACCGCATCGCGTAGAGAAAGAATATCTGCCATGAGGTGCTCCGAACCCAACATCACGTTCAATGATCAGCGCGAAGACCTGCGCCGGAATGAAAATGAGGTTATGCCTGAGCATCGCTGCAAACAATCCGATAATCGACTAACTGTTCGGTAATCGAACAAATTCAGGTAAACAACTGGGTGCTCAGATCACGGCTGGCATCGAGCATGATCGGCAGAAAGCGCTGCTCCAGTTCGCTGCGAGCCACCCGACCGGCACTGGTGCTGACATTGAGCGCGGCGAGTACTTGACCCGATGCATCATAGACCGGCACGGCAATCGAGCGAAGCCCCTGCTCCAGTTCCTGGTCGACAATACACCAGCCTTGTTGACGTACCTGCTGCAGGCATTCGAGCAGCGCTTCGGGCGTGCGAATGGTTCGGCTGGTCTTGGGTTGCAGGTCCACGTGATCAAGGTATTCATGCAACGACACGTCATCCAGCGCCGCCAACAGAATACGCCCCATCGACGTGCAGTACGCCGGCAGGCGACCGCCAACTGAAAGATCGACCGATATCAAACGCTGGGTCGTCGCCGACCTGGCTATATAAAGGATGTCGTCACCTTCAAGCGTGGCCATGTTGCAGGCCTCATGCAACTGATCGCTCATGCGGTCCAGATAAGGCTGCGAGGAAATCGCCAGCGGTGTCGACGACAAATAGGCATGGCCCAGCGTCAGCACCTTGGGCAGCAGCGAATAGGTGCGTCCATCGGTGGTGGCATAGCCCAGCTTGATCAACGTGTGCAAACAACGGCGCACCGCCGCCCTCGGGATTTCCGTGCGGTGACTGATCTGCGCGATGGTCAGGTGCCGTTTGCGCTCCTGAAAGGCATGAATCACTGCCAACCCGCGCGCCAGCGAGGTCATGAAATCAGGGTCGCCTGTCAGCGCCTGGATACGCTTGGCAGGCGATGCCACGATTGGCGGAGCCAGCGAGGAAAAAGAATTACGCAGTTCGTCGTTCATTGCCGCAACCTCTAAACACCCTTTCAGGCCTTGTGAACCGGCGGTTTCAGACCCATGCAGCGCATTGATCCACCTCGGCTTGTGCGATTATCGAACCAATGGCCGATAATCGCAATTGACCCATGGTAAATATACTTATACCTTTACGACTGCCACGAAGTGACTTCTTGGAAATTACTGGTCAGGTACCCACTGAGAAGTCCATGGCAGCGGCCTTGCCCTTTAAGCAAGGCCGTTTTTATTACAGCGTCTCCTGCGCCACCCTCGAACCCGATCATCCGCTGACACTCTTCGCTCGCACGCATTTCTCTCGCGCGTCATCAAGCCTTCAGCTCCACTGAATGACGACGCCGGTTTTCCGTCTGCCCCCCGTCAACTTTTCGATCATGAAAGTTCCGTCATTTACATCACCCACTCATACTTCAGAACAATCGTACAAAACCCGTATATCTTTTCAATTATTCCAACTGCTGTAGTTGACGTCTCCGAACATCTTGGAGATAGTATCCGTCAATTGACCGGCTAACCTCTGTGTATGATCGCGCCACCTGCGAATCCACAGAAGTCAGGTGCGCTGAATCTGCCTTTCTCCTTCGCGCAGCCGCAATGACGCTGCTGCAAAGGCCGGTCAATGCAGGCCTTGCGCTTGAACCCGAAAACCGTATGTTGCTACGACAGTTGTTATCTCTGGTGACCGTAGCCGCTGACACCGCCATAAGTTCATTCCTTTTCAGGAGAATCCGACAAGGCCACCTGGCTTTATGGATACTGCAACCTGACACTGAATGGAACCTGTTTGCAGGGTGCATTGCGTTATCACCAGACTCATTTGACTTGATCAGGTAATACAGTGACTAAAGAAGAACTGCGCGCCGAACTTGAGCGCCAGGAGCAACGTTTCAAGGATGTCTACGGCGGCGAAATCACCACCTATGCCGCGCAACCGGAACCTGAACGCAAACCCTGGCGTAAACGAGCCAGCCTTCGGGACCAGGCGTTCAAGCAGGAACTGCAAAAAATGGAAGAAGACCTCAAGCAAGAGTCGTAACTGACAATTCTTGAAGGCGCTTTCAGTCTGAACTGCGTCATCGTCGCCCGGAATTACCGTGTCACTGCCTCGCTGCATCTTCAGAGAGGCGGCGCTCATGCGTCTTTTTTTTGGTTTCAGGCGACACCGATCGAGGCCGACAAGTCGATCCGTATTTTTTCTGTCATAATCGCGCCCCCTTCAGACCGGGTCAGAAAATCTACATGATCGAATTATTCAGCGGGCTAGATGCTTGGGTGCTTGTGAGCCTGTTGCTTGCCCTGGCCTTCGTCCTTGCCTTCGAGTTCATCAATGGCTTTCATGACACCGCGAACGCGGTGGCAACTGTCATTTACACGAAAGCCATGCCGCCGCACCTGGCTGTCATCCTTTCCGGTGTGTTCAACTTTCTCGGCGTGTTGCTGGGCGGCGTGGGCGTGGCATACGCCATCGTTCACCTGCTGCCGGTCGAACTGCTGATCAACGTCAATACCGGTCACGGCCTGGCCATGGTGTTCTCGCTGCTGGCAGCAGCGATCACCTGGAACCTGGGCACCTGGTACTTCGGCATTCCGGCCTCCAGCTCCCACACGCTGATCGGTTCGATCCTGGGCGTCGGCCTGGCCAACGCCCTGATCAACGACATCCCGCTGGCCGATGGCGTCAACTGGCAGAAGGCAATCGATATCGGTGCTTCTCTGGTGTTCTCGCCACTGGCAGGTTTCCTGGTGGCAGGCCTGGTACTGATCGCACTGAAATGGTGGCGTCCGCTGTCCAAGATGCACAAGACACCGGAACAGCGTCGCAAGCTGGACGACAAGAAGCACCCTCCATTCTGGAACCGACTGGTGCTGGTGATTTCCGCCATGGCCGTCAGCTTCGTGCACGGCTCCAACGATGGTCAGAAAGGCATCGGCCTGATCATGCTGGTGCTGATCGGCATCGTGCCGAGCCAGTTCGTACTGGACCTCAACAGCACGACCTACCAGATCGAACGTACACGCGACGCCACTCAGCATTTGAGCCAGTTCTACCAGCGCAACAGCAGCACGCTGGGCGAATACCTGGCGATGGGCAAGGCGGAAAAAGGCGACCTGCCTTCCAGCTCCGCGTGCAACCCGGAACAGACCGAGCCGACCATCGACGCACTGCTTGATCGTTTGAAAGGTGTTTCCGATTACCATTCGATGCCGTCCGAAAGCCGCATCGAAGTCCGTCGTTACCTGCTGTGCCTGGACGACACGGCCCGCAAGGTCGGCAAACTGCCAGGCCTTGAAGCGCGTGAAAAATCCGACCTTGAAAAGCTGCGTAAAGACCTGACCGGCACCACCGAATATGCACCGTTCTGGGTGATTCTGGCGGTGGCATTGGCTCTGGGTATCGGCACCATGGTCGGCTGGAAGCGTGTGGTACTGACCATTGGCGAGAAGATCGGCAAGCAGGGCATGACCTACGCACAAGGCATGTCAGCGCAGATCACCACCGCCTGCGCCATCGGCATGGCCAACGTGTTCAGCCTGCCGGTTTCGACCACGCACATTCTGTCTTCGGGCGTTGCTGGCACCATGGTCGCGAACAAGAGCGGCCTGCAAGGCGGCACCGTGCGGACCATCCTGCTGGCCTGGGTACTGACCCTGCCCGCCACGGTTACGTTGTCGGCCTGCCTGTTCTGGCTGGCGTCCAAGGCATTGTCCTGACCTGAACCCACTCGGGCAGTGCGACCTTCGCACCGCCCGAGTGAACCGGCCTTACCTGCGCTTCTTCGTGCCCAACAACGACCCCATCAAACCGCGCACCAACTCCCGCCCCAACTGACTCGCTGCCTGACGCATGGCATTCTTCATCGCCTGACCGGCCAGCCCGCCCAGAAAATCTCCCGCCTTGTCACTGAAGCTTTCTTCGGGCTTGCCATGCGCTTCAACACCATCCGCCGCATCAGACCCGGACACCTTGCGCGCCGCCAGCATCTCGTACGCGGACTCCCGATCCACTGGCTTGTCATAACGCATGCCGAGGGATGAACGGGCGATCAGCCGCGCACGCTCGTCTGTCGTCAAAGGTCCGATGCGAGACTGTGGCGGGGCAATGAGCACACGCTGCACCATGGCGGGCGTACCCTTGTCCTGCAGCGTACCGACCAGCGCTTCGCCGGTGCCCAGTTCAGTCAATACGCTCAGCGTGTCGAACGCGGGGTTGGGTCTGAATCCGTCGGCCACAGCGCGCAGTGACTTCTGTTCCTTGGCCGTGAACGCGCGCAAACCATGCTGAATCCGCAACCCCAACTGGGCAAGCACCTCATCGGGCAGATCACTGGGTGACTGGGTCACGAAATACACACCCACGCCTTTGGAGCGGATCAGGCGCACCACCTGCTCGAGCCTTTCCTGCAACGCCTTGGGCGTATCGGCAAACAACAGGTGGGCTTCATCGAAGAACAAGGCCAGCAAGGGCTTGTCGGCGTCGCCTCGCTCAGGCAGTTGCTCGAACAACTCAGCCAGTAGCCACAACAGGAATGTCGCGTAGACTTTCGGTGCTTCATGCACCAGCCGGCTGGCGTCCAACAGATGGATGCGCCCTCGTCCATCACTGTCCGGCTGCAGAATGTCCTCCAGTTGCAGAGCAGGCTCGCCGAACAACGCCTCGGCACCCTGCTGCTCAAGCACGGCCAGACGCCGTTGCAGTGCCTGACTTGAGCCAGTGGTCATCAGTGCGCTGTCCTCGCCCAGCAAGTGCGGGTTATCACGCAGGTGATTGAGCAGCGCCTTGAGGTCCTTGATGTCCAGCAGCAACAGGCCCTCACGATCAGCCACCTTGAACGCGGCGTACAGCGCTGATTGCTGGCTGTCCGTCAGTTCCAGCAGGTTGCCCAGCAACAGAGGTCCCATTTCGCTCAACGTCGTGCGCAGAGGATGACCCGACTTGCCATCAATGTCCCACAAAGTGACTGGATAAGCCTGAGGTTGATGGTTAAGCCAGGGCATCCCGGCGATCCGCTCGGCGATCTTGCCTTGCGGATTGCCTGCGGCCCCCAGACCACACAGATCACCTTTGATATCGGCCGCAAACACTGCAACCCCGGCATCACTGAAGAGTTCAGCCAGACGCTGCAGCGTGACCGTCTTGCCCGTACCCGTCGCGCCTGCGATCAGCCCGTGGCGATTGGCCAGACGCAAGGACTGAGAGACGGGCTGCCCGTCTGCGGTAGCACCTGGAATCATTTCCTGAGAATCGTGCATGTTTCACCTTCTCCAAACCATGAGACGTGCTGGCCTTGGGCGCAGCGGTTACGGTATCGACCCGCTCAGGCGCGAACGCCTGCACCGTGCATCATCCCCCCAAACAGGCGCTCGCGTCTGCCGCCTGCCCGCCGGGCGGTCCATCCCGCCACGAGCATCTATTCTTTGGGAGGATCAAGAAAAAATGATCCCGGTTCGGAGGAATGTGCCGTGCATATGGCGGACATGACGATGTTCTATGCGCACGCCCGCAGTGGGGTGCGCACGCATCAACTGCCCTTGGGGTGATCTTCAGCCAATTGCTGCAACTGGTGCCACAACTCGGCTGCACCTTCGAAGTCGGTACCGTTTTCAGGCGTCAGGGCATCGGGGTCGTAACGGCTCAGGCAGCCTTCGCCGAGCGTGGCGGGAGCGGTGGAAGTGGCTTTATCGAGAGGGTCGGTCATGGGGATGTCCGCCTGGGAGACTGGCAGGAGCGCCGTACAGGCGATCCTGCCACAACGCATCAGTCGAAAACGACTGTCTTGTTGTCATGCACCAGCACACGGTCTTCAAGGTGCGCACGCAAACCACGCGCCAGCACCATCTTTTCGACGTCACGGCCGAAACGCACCATGTTCTCGATGCTGTCGCGATGGCTGACGCGCACCACGTCCTGCTCGATGATCGGACCTGCGTCCAGCTCTTCCGTGACGTAGTGGCAGGTTGCACCAATCAGTTTCACCCCACGCAGGGAAGCCTGGTGATAAGGCTTGGCACCCACGAACGAGGGCAGGAAGCTGTGGTGAATGTTGATCACCTGATGCGCGTATTCGCGGCACAGCTGAGGCGGCAGAATTTGCATGTAACGCGCCAGTACAACCACATCGGCCTGATGATGACCGACCAGACGCGACACTTCGGCAAACGCCGGTTCCTTGTCCTTGGGATCGACAGGCACGTGGTAATAAGGAATGTCATGCCACTCGACCATGCTGCGCAGGTCCTGGTGGTTGGAGATCACGCAGGCAATGTCGCAATCGAGTTCATCGCTGTGCCAGCGGTGCAGCAAGTCCGCCAGACAGTGTGATTCGCGACTGGCCATGAGCACCACGCGCTTCTTCTGAGCAGAATCGGTGATGCGCCAGTCCATCGAGAACTCTTCGGCGATCGGGGTGAACGCCTCGCGAAAACCGTCCAGGTCGAACGGCAGCGTGTCGGCCCGGATCTCGTGACGCATGAAAAACCAGCCGCTGAGATTATCCGAATGATGGCTCGCTTCGGTGATCCAGCCGTTATGGGAAGCCAGAAAGTTACTGACTTTGGCAACGATGCCGACACGGTCCGGGCAAGCAATCACCAGACGAAAAGTGCGCATTAGGGGAAACTCCAGAACTTCGCAAAGCCGCCATTCTAGCGACTGCGCGGGAAAACTGCAGTATCTGTGTTGCCTGAATCCACGCGGTCACGCGGGCACGACGAGGGTAGAAGATTGCATGGTGCCAGTACGGCTTTTTTGCGCACGCAATGCTAAAAACAATCCCCGTACTTAAGAAGGGTTTTATCGCAAGGCTGTTAGTAGTGAAAACCGCGCCGATCTAGTTCGGCAGTCTGTAGGACGTGTGTATATTTCTAAATAATTCAAATAAAACTTTTATTTAATGTTTACTTGCCCGGTGCCTCTGACTATTATTGCGTCACTGTCTCCCTGCCACCCTTCACAACATAAGGTCCCCTCATGTCCCTGATCAACGAATACCGCGCCACAGAAGATGCCATCAAAGAACTGCAAGCCCGTTTGAAGAACCTGTCGCAAGACGGCAAATTGCAAACCGAGCTGGAATTCGAAGGTAAACTGCGCACGCTGATGGGCGAATATCAAAAATCGCTGCGTGACATCATTGCCCTGCTGGATCCGGACTCCAAGGTCAACAAAGCCCCTCGTGGCGGCGCCGTGAAAACTACCGGTACCAAGCGCGCCCGTAAGGTCAAGCAATACAAGAACCCGCACAATGGCGAAGTCATCGAAACCAAAGGTGGCAACCACAAAACACTGAAAGAGTGGAAAGCCAAGTGGGGCGGTGACGAGGTAGAAAGCTGGGCTACTCTGCTGGGCTAAGCATCACGAAGTCGTTTATTCGCGACTTGAAAACGCCAGCTTGCTGGCGTTTTTTATTGCCCATCATTTGGTCCTCGGGCATCAGGTACCCAGTCGGGTGCGCAGCAGCTGGACATAGTCCTGCCACTGCCTGAGCACCTCCAACTGCTCTGGCTTGGCATTAAGCGACAACTCCACAAGCGCTTTGGTGAAGCCCTGCAAAGTATTCGGCGCACCCGCTTCAGGGCTGTGCAATCGTGTCTGACAAAAATCACGCCACCGCTGTTGCTCTTCAGCGCTCAGGGTCTCTGGAAAGTTGCGGGCCCGATAGCGAAACAACAACTCGGGCAAGCGCGCATCGTCAAATGGCCATGCACCACGCGCCAGTTGCTCGGGCTCTGCACTGCGAACTTGTTCACAAAGCCGGCGATCCCGATCGCCGATAAATCCGTCATACAATTGCTGCTCGGGATCTTCACTGGCAGCGAAATCATCCTTGCCGTAAAGCACGTGTAGTTTTTCCTGCCAAACTTCCTGACCTTCTCTCAATCGCAACGCGCGGTCCTGATAGCTCGCCATGTCCAGTTGCAAACGCTCTTGATCTTCGGAGCGCAGCACACCCAGTGGAGCAACCACCGGGCAGCGATTTATATGCAATAGTTTGAGCGGGACCGGTAGCTCGCCCTCGGCCAGCGCGTCATGGCGGGTATATAAGCGTTGCTTCAGCGTTTCAGCGTCATGCTCGAGTAACGGAGAAGGGTCTTGATATAAATCGCACACGATCAGTGCATTGCGATTATGCGGATGCCAGGCCAGAGGCAACACCACCCCGAGGTAATTACGGGCAGCAGAAAAACGTCCCGAGATATGCACCAGCGGCTGCATCAGACGAATCTGATCCAGAACCTTATGTTTACTGCGCAGTGTGAACAAATAGTCATACAGCCTGGGTTGTTTTTCACGAACCAGCCGCGCCAGCGCAATAGTTGCACGCACATCGGACAACGCATCGTGGGCCTGGCCGTGATCGATGCCATTGGCCGCCGTGAGACGTTCGAGCTTCAATGTGACGCGCCCGCCTTCCTCGGGCCAGACGATCCCGTCAGGCCGCAACGCATAGGCTGCGCGCACGACGTCGATCAGGTCCCACCGACTGTTTCCGCCCTGCCACTCGCGGGCGTAAGGGTCGAAAAAGTTGCGATAAAGACTGTAACGCGTCACTTCATCGTCGAACCGCAACGTGTTGTAGCCAGCGCCACAGGTGCCGGGAGCCGAGAGTTCGGCATGCACCCGCGTCATGAAATCGGCTTCGCACAATCCTTTCTCAGCCAGTGTGGCCGGGGTGATTCCGGTGATCACGCAAGCGGCAGGGTGCGGCAGAATATCGTCGCTGGGCTGGCAGTAAAGATTGACCGGTGGCGCGATTTCGTTGAGCTGGGCATCGGTGCGAATACCGGCCATCTGCAGCGCTCGATCATTGCGCGGGTTGATCCCGGTGGTTTCGTAGTCGTACCAGAAGATGCTGGAGGTCACGGGCTGATCCTGAACAAAAGACCCTTGAAGTGTAGGGCGTGGAGCAGGACGTTGGCTAATCGGAAGACGCGCCAGGCCCACGATACGTTTTCTTACAGGATCTGTTTTGACAGGTCGGTTGCTTAGCATCGCCTTGGTAGCTAGCATCAGTTTTCGCCTTCAGGTAATGCCTCCCGATCATGTCACCTCCTCCCGCTTCGCAAGGGATTGCAGCGCACAGTGTGCAGCTCGATACCCGCATCGCTATCGAGACCCCGGAAGGCATCGACATGGTCCTGCGCCCGGCCGGTCTCGTTCCACGTGCGCTGGCATTCGGCATCGACCTGAGCATTCGTGCGGCGGCCCTGGGCGCGCTGTTCGTCGTCCTTCAGCTATTCGACAAGTTCGGCATGGGGCTGGCTGCCATCGCGGTTTTTCTGGTCAATTGGTGGTACATGGTGCTGTTCGAGGTGCTGAATCAGGGCCGTACACCTGGAAAACGGGCCATGAAGCTACGAGTGGTCAATGATGACGGTACGCCTGTCGGCTGGGCGTCGTCGCTGGTGCGCAATCTGCTGCGCTTTGTCGACATGCTGCCCCTGGCCTACAGCGTTGGAGCCGTCAGTTGCCTGAACCATCCACAGTTCAAGCGCCTTGGCGATCTGGCTGCCGGAACACTGGTCATCCACATGGACGTGCCGGTTCATCGCCCCGTCGTGCCGCACGCCGAGCCAGTCGTCGTGGCGTTTGCCCTGCAACTTGAGGAACAACGAGCGGTACTGAGTCTGGCCGAGCGACAAGGCGAACTGTCTGCGGCACGTGTCCATGAACTGGCGCAGATTCTGGTCGAGCCGCTGCAACTGCCTGCTGACAACCCGGTCAGCCAGGTCAATGGCATTGCACGCAGCCTGATGGGGCCGACATGAAGCAGAGCCAGTTCGAAGCACGCCACCAAGCTGAATGGCAGCGTTTTGGCGAATGCCTGGACGCCCTGGAACGCGGCAAGGCCGGGCCTGATGTGAGTGCCCTGTTTCCAGCAGAGTATCGACGCATTTGCCACCAGTTGGCATTGGCCAAGGAGCGCGCCTACAGCAGCCACCTTGTCGATCCGCTGCATCAGTTGGCCATGCGCGGCCATCAGCAGTTGTACCGTCATCGCAGCGCGCTGGGCGCTCAGTTTCTGGCCTTCATCCTTGCCGACTTTCCACGACGGGTACGTACCGAATGGCCTTTCGTGCTTGTCGCCTGTGTTCTGTTCTTCGGAAGCCTGATGGGCATGGGTCTGCTGGTTTACGGTTTCCCCGACCTGATCTACAGCATCGTCAGCCCTGAACAGGTCAGCGACATGCAAAGCATGTATGACCCGGCTGCCAGCCGCATCGGCCAATCTCTGGAAAGAGGATCCGACGATGACTGGATGATGTTCGGTTACTACATCATGAACAACATAGGCATCGCCTTTCAGACCTACGCCAGCGGATTGCTATTCGGACTGGGCAGTCTGTTCTTTCTGTTCTTCAACGGCTTGATGATCGGTGCGGTTGCAGGCCACCTGACCGAGATCGGCTACGGCCGGACCTTCTGGTCTTTCGTCATCGGTCATGGTGCCTTCGAGCTGACCGCCATCGCACTCGCTGGAGCCGCCGGCCTGAAACTGGGTTGGGCACTGCTGGCTCCGGGCAGGCTCACACGCGGCGAGGCCCTGCGGGTTGCGGCACGGAGCAGTGTGCAGTTGATAGGCGGCGTGATCCTGTTCCTGCTGATCGCTGCGTTCATCGAAGCGTTCTGGTCCTCCATGACCTGGCCCGGTGTTTTGATCAAGTACCTGGTGGGCGCCGCCCTCTGGGTGCTGGTCGGCGCTTATCTGACACTGGCCGGACGGACCGCTCATGCGCCTGACTGAATCGAGCGTCGCTATCCGCCCTCGCTCACCGTGGGAAGCCGTGGACCTGGGCGTGCTGATGGCGCGCGAGCATCGTGCGGTGCTGTTCGGCAGTTGGGCCATCGTCACCCTTCCGGTCTTCACCCTGCTCACCCTGTTGCTCTGGGATTACCCGACCATCGCGCTGTTCCTGTTCTGGTGGCTCAAGCCAGCCTTCGATCGTCTGCCGCTGCTGATTCTTTCGCGGGCACTGTTCTCGGAAACGCCGACCCTCAAACAGGCACTGCGGGCCTGGCCTGCAACCCTCAAGAACCAGCTGCTGCCCAGCCTGTTGTGGCGACGCCTGAGCCTGACCCGTAGCTTTCAGCTCCCCGTGCAGCAACTGGAAAACCTGTCCGGCGACGCACGCGCGCTTCGCATCAATCTGCTCAGCCAGAAAGACCTGCGGGCCGCCCAATTGCTGACGATCGTGGGCGTGCATCTGGAGTACTCACTATGGATCGGCCTGCTGGTGCTGTTCTATTTATTGATTCCGCAGCAGATCGAAATCGACTGGCAGTGGATGAGCCTTGTCGACACGCAGGCCGACTGGAACTGGCTCGAGCACCTGACCAACCTGTTTTACGCACTGGCGCTGATCATCTGGGAGCCTGTTTATGTGGCCTGCGGCTTCACCCTCTACCTCAATCGCCGCACAGCCCTTGAGGCATGGGATATCGAGCTCACCTTCAGGCGACTGCGCCAACGCCTGATCGGCACGGCGTATGCCTTGCTGCTCGGCGTCGGACTTGTTATCGCGGCAGCGCCAGAACCGGCAATGGCCGAGCCCCGGGACTACAGCTGCCCGCTGCCCGAGGCGGCGATACCAGAGCTGCCCACCGTGCTCGCTGCGCCCGATTCGCCACGCCTGACGCACCAGCCCCTGACCAGCGAAGCCGCACGCAGCGAGATTCAGGGCATCCTGCAGCAGCCGCCGTTCAAGAATCCGAAAACCCTCTCTGGCTGGCGCTTCCCGGAGCCGGACAAAAAGGCAGCAAAACCCGGCAGTGGCGATCATCAGACGATGATTATGGACTGGCTTAATCGATTGCTGCGGGCAGCAAACGCCATCGCAGGTTTTCTGGAAGCGGCGCTCTGGGGGGCGGCCCTGATAGTGGTCGGTATGCTGGTGTGGCGTTATCGCACGTGGTTCAGCACATTCGTCAGTCGCACGCCTGCGCCGGTCCGGCAGGTTCGCGAGGCACCCGAGCAGTTGTTCGGCTTGCAGGTCAGTGCGGCGAGCCTGCCCGACGACGTAGCCGGCAGCGCAGAGAAACTCTGGGCTGATGCGCCACGCGAAGCGCTGGGCTTGTTGTATCGGGCACTGCTCAGCCGCCTGCTGATCGACCATCGCCTGGTGCTTAAAAAGTCCGACACCGAAGGGCAGGTGCTGGAGCGTGTCGCGCAATTGAACCAGCCACACTTGAGCGAGTTCAGCCGCACACTGACCACCCACTGGCAAAATCTCGCCTACGGCCATCGCCTGCCGCCGCCCTCTGCGCAGCAGGAGCTGTGCAACGCCTGGCGTCGTTTGTTCCAGGCAGGTCATACGCCATGAGCAAACGCGGACTATTGATCACAGGCGCAATCCTGACACTGCTGGTATTGATCACCCTCTACATCGGCAGCCATCTTGAACGCTACGAAACCACTGTGGACCAAGGCCCATCACCCGAGGCGCGGTCCAATCCCTATCTGGCTGCGGCGCAATTTCTGCGTCAGCGCGCCCTGCCGGTGAACATCACCAGCACCCTGGTCGATCTGCCTGATACCCGCCAACGCACCCAGACCCTGCTGCTGCTCGACAATCGCGAAAACATGACGCCCGCCCAGGCCGAGCGGCTGCTGACCTGGGCCAGATCCGGCGGGCACCTGCTGTTCGTGGCCGAGCAGTTATGGGACGAGCAAAAAGGCCGCAGCGGTGACCTGCTACTCGACAAGGTCAAGGTTCGCCAATACCTGACCACTGACCTCAATGTGCAGGATGAACCGACAGATAACGTGCGCCCCCCTCTCCCTATCCCTCTGATGGCTCCGCCCGCCAAAAAGCAGAAGGTGAAATGGCCCGAGCTGACCCGCCTTTATCTGGAAAACGAGGAGGCTCCGGCCTACATGAGCTTCGACCCGGCCTTCCACCTGGAAGACCCCGAGGACCTTGCCCAGTCATGGGCCAACAGCGCCGATGCCACCCACATGCTGCAGATGAGCTACGGCCAGGGGCTGATTACCGTGCTCACAGATGCCAACCTCTGGAAGACCCGGTCGATCGGCAAGTACGACAACGCATGGTTGCTGTGGTACCTGACTCAGGACAGCGACGTGACCCTGATGCTGCAATCCGAACATGACAACCTGCTGAGCCTTTTACTGCGCCATTTCTCAATGGCGCTGGTCGCCCTGACGCTACTGATCGGCCTGGGGCTGTGGCACATCGGGCTGCGTGAAGGACCGGTTCAACTCCCTGCGACACGGGCCAGACGACAATTGACCGAACACCTGCGCGCCAGCGCCGAGTTTCTGCGCAGACGCAGCGGGCAACAACAGCTGCTCAAGGGCCTGCAAGTGGACATCCTGCGACGCGCCAGACGCCTTCATCCAGGTTTCGAGCGACTGCCTGTTGCCGAGCAATGGCAAGTTCTCGCGCGCTTGACTCGCCAACCCACCAGCGCCATCAGCGACGCGCTGCGACCAAGACCGCAGCAGCGCCTTTCCCACAGCGACTTCACCCGTCAGGTGGCCCACCTGCAAACCCTCAGGAATGCCCTATGAGCGATCAAGCGCCAGAACAGTCAGGCAGCATAGAGCCGATTACGACGGCGAACGCCGAACCTCCTGCCAGCACTCAGGCACAGCAGCGCCAGCGTGCCAGCCAACTGGCCCAGGCCTTGCGCAACGAGTTGCAAAAAGCGGTGATCGGCCAGAATGCTGTCATCGACGATGTGCTGACCGCCTTGATCGGCGGCGGTCACGTTCTGCTCGAAGGGGTTCCGGGGCTGGGCAAGACGCTGCTGGTACGCGCGCTGGCCAGTTGTCTGGGCTGCGAGTTTGCGCGCATCCAGTTCACCCCTGACCTGATGCCCAGCGACGTGACCGGTCACGCCGTGTACGACCTGCAGACCGAGCAGTTCAAGCTGCGCAAGGGGCCTATTTTCACCAACCTGCTGCTGGCTGACGAAATCAACCGGGCACCGGCCAAGACCCAGGCAGCGTTGCTTGAGGCCATGCAGGAGCGGCAGGTCACGCTGGAAGGCAGGGCACTGCCCATCACTCAGCCATTCATGGTGCTGGCCACGCAGAACCCCATCGAACAGGAAGGCACCTATCCGCTACCGGAGGCCGAGCTGGACCGGTTCATGCTCAAGCTGCACATGGACTACCCGCAGGCCCAGGAAGAACTGGACATGGTTCGCCAGGTCACTCGCTCGACCCGGGCGGACATGCTCGATGTCAGACCGCTGAGGGTCATCATGCAGGCCCGCGAGGTCCAGGTACTGCAACGCATTGCCAGCGAGCTGCCGCTGGACGATCAGGTGCTGGACTATGCTGTGCGGTTGGCCCGTGGTACTCGTACATGGCCAGGCCTGAGCCTGGGTGCCGGCCCGCGTGCGTCCATTGCCCTGGTGCGAGGCGGCCGGGCGCGGGCATTGCTGCGCGGGGGTGAATTCGTGGTCCCGGACGACATCAAGGGCTGCGCCCTGGCCGTGCTGCGCCATCGTGTGAGGCTGTCTCCAGAGCTGGATATCGAAGGCCTTTCGGTGGATCAGGTCCTGCGGCAGATCCTTGATCAGGTTCCGGCGCCGCGTCTGTGAAACAGGTATTGAAGCCCTCGACACGTCTGCTCGGCTGGCTTGGCACGCTGGCAGCCATTGCCGTAGTGCCAGGGGTGATTCATGCGCTGGGCATCACCTACCCTGCGCAGGTCGATACCCTTTATTGGGGCGCTTTACTGGCTCTGGCAGGGCTGAGCATGTTCGATGCGCTGGGGCTTGCGCGTCGCGCATCACCTCGCTTGCAACGGCACCTGCCGGGCAGCCTGGCGTTGAGCCGCTGGAACGAAGCCCGACTGGACGTCGAGCATGATGGGGCGGCCACCCTGAGCTTGAAAATCTTCGACCACCTGCCGCATGGGCTGGAGTCCGAAAACCTGCCGCAATCCATCACTCTTGCAGCGCGCGAAAAAGCGCAGCTTGGCTACCGGATTCGCCCACTGCAACGCGGCCATTTCACCTGCGAGCACTGCGAAATCCACCTGTACAGCCGCCTCGGACTCTGGTCTTCGCGTCGGCGTATTGCCTTGCCGGGGTCCACTCGCGTTTACCCCGACTTTGCGCGTGTATACGGCGGGCAACTGCTGGCGGTGGATAACTGGCTGAATCAGATCGGCGTACGCCAGCTTCAACGGCGCGGCCTTGGTCTGGAATTCAACCAGTTGCGGGAGTTTCGTGAAGGCGACAGCCTGAAGCAGATCGACTGGAAAGCCACAGCCCGCCAGCGTTCGCCCATTGCACGCGAGTATCAGGACGAACGCGATCAGCAGATTGTCTTCATGCTCGACTGCGGGCGACGCATGCGCAGTCAGGATGGCGATCTCTCGCACTTCGATCATGCACTCAATGCGTGCCTGTTGCTCGGCTACATCGCCTTGCGCCAAGGGGACGCGGTGGGGTTGACGACCTTTGCCGGCGCGCAGAACCGCTACCTGTCGCCAGTCAAGGGGCCAGGACAACTCAGCCTGCTGCTCAATACCGTCTACGACCTGCAGACCACCCAGCGTCCAGCCGACTACAGCGCCGCCGCCCGCGAACTGCTGGTGCGGCAGAAACGTCGGTCACTGGTGGTATTGGTCACCAATTTAAGAGACGAAGACGATGAGGAACTGCTGGCAGCCGTCAAGCACATGAGCCGTCAACACCGGGTGCTGGTGGTAAGCCTGAGAGAAGAGGTACTGGACAGCCTTCGCCACTCACCCGTGCAGACCTATGATCAGGCGTTGAGCTACTGCGGCACCCTGAATTTTCTAAACGCCCGCGCAGCCTTGCACGAACGCCTCGTCGCGCATGGCATTCACGTTATGGATGCACGCCCAGGTGAACTGGGCGCGCAATTGGTCTCGCAATATCTTGGCTGGAAAAAGGCAGGAACGCTGTAGCCCGCATCGATGGCAGGCCATTGCCTCAGGCGGACGCCTCCAGCGTTGGATAGAAGCAGAAGTAACGCCGCAAGGCCTTGATCAGATCAAGGTAGTCCTCGCACACCTCCGCCAGTTCAAAACCTGAGTCATAGCAACCGGGGGTTTCATCCTCATGGCACCACATACAGGTCGCGCTGACATCAATGGTCTGGAGCTGGAGTCCATCCTTACGATGCACTTTTACACGCAGATCAAATCGGGCACCGACCAGCAGAGGAATACTGCTGATCAGCATCAATCCCTCTTCGGAGACATTACCCAGGCAACCGAGCGGCCTGTCGGTGTGCCGATTGAAAACCTGAAGATATTCCTGCAACTGGTGTCGCTCGATTTTTCGCTCTTTCAACATGGCAGGTCGCCTTCAGAGACCATTGAGCATGGTCACGTAAACACCCTGAGCTCGCCGCAACCCGTGACAGCGTGGCGCGCAAACTCCTTTGTCGTTGGGCTTTTGCAGCCCTTTCGTTCCTTCGACAGTGAGCCTAGCGCAAATTCTTACAACATCCACCCGAACACGACACCAATCACCCAATCGGGTGTAATTATCTTGAAGCAGGAATCGGCCTGGCAGGTTGAGCGGGTGGGTAGTGACCCAACTGCGCCAGTGTGTCGAGCCGAGCACGCGCACGATAAGCATATTCACTGGCCGGATACTGCGCCATGAGGAACTGGTAGGTTTGTGCCGCATCGACGTAAAGTTTCTGCCGTTCAAGGCACTGCCCGCGCAGCATCGAAACCTCCGGCTGCACATAACGACGCGCACGACTCTGCCGTTCGACCTTGGACAGATCGAGCATCACCCGATCACAGTCACCTTCCTGATAGGCGCGATAGGCATGATCCAGGTTGGAGTTCATGGCCCAACGGGTGCAACCGCTGACCGCAGCCAGTAATACAACAATCGTTACAATACGCATGGGAGTCTCCTGTTCTCTGCCTTTTATCGGCCCGACATCCAATTTCTACAGGCCGATCCAGTACCGGTTGTCAGCCGATTGCCCTGCGTGCCGCCAGCGCGGTAGTGCAAAGGAACAATGACTAACGACCCAGACAGGAGTAGCCTCTCGCTGCGCTTCAATTAAGGAGTTTGTGCATGACCGTTCGCCGCACCAAAATCGTCGCCACACTTGGCCCTGCCAGCAACTCGCCGGAAGTCATCGAACAACTGAT
Organism: Pseudomonas triticifolii; assembly: GCF_014358015.1. Classification (GTDB taxonomy): domain Bacteria; phylum Pseudomonadota; class Gammaproteobacteria; order Pseudomonadales; family Pseudomonadaceae; genus Aquipseudomonas; species Aquipseudomonas triticifolii. The sequence continues at coordinate 338,400 of NZ_JACONV010000003.1, forward strand.
CCTTTCGGGTCTGGATGTTGCTCGTCTGAACTTCTCCCACGGCACCCCGGATGAGCACAAGGCTCGCGCCAAACTGATCCGTGATATCGCCGCCAGACACGGGCGCTTCGTCGCTCTACTGGGCGACCTGCAAGGTCCCAAGATCCGTATCGCCAAGTTCACAGACAAGCGGATTGAGCTGAAAGTCGGTGACAAGTTCACCTTCTCCACCGCTCACCCGCTGACCAGTGGCAACCAGCAGATCGTGGGTATCGACTACCCGGATCTGGTCAAGGATTGCGGCGTAGGCGACGAGCTGTTGCTCGACGACGGTCGCGTGGTCATGCGCGTCGACACTCAGACCGCTGACGAACTACATTGCACCGTGTTGATCGGTGGTCCGCTGTCGGACCATAAAGGCATCAACCGCCGTGGCGGCGGCCTGACAGCACCTGCGCTGACTGAAAAAGACAAGCAGGACATCAAGCTCGCTGCCGAAATGGACCTGGATTACCTGGCCGTTTCCTTCCCGCGCGACGCTGCCGACATGGAATACGCTCGCCAGTTGCGTGACGAATCCGGTGGTACAGCCTGGCTGGTTGCCAAGATCGAACGCGCCGAAGCCGTTGCCAACGACGAAGTGCTCGACGAACTGATTCGCGCCAGTGACGCGGTCATGGTTGCCCGTGGTGACCTGGGTGTGGAAATCGGCGATGCCGAACTGGTTGGCGTGCAAAAACGCATCATTCTGCACGCACGTCGCCACAACAAGGCGGTGATCGTAGCGACTCAGATGATGGAGTCGATGATCTCCAGCCCTATGCCGACCCGCGCCGAAGTGTCCGACGTGGCCAACGCCGTACTGGACTACACCGACGCGGTCATGCTGTCAGCTGAAAGTGCTGCTGGCTCGTACCCGATCGAAGCCGTTCAGGCCATGGCGCGCATCTGCGTCGGCGCTGAAAAGCACCCGACCGGCAAAACCTCCAGCCACCGCATCGGTCATTCGTTCACCCGTTGTGACGAAAGCATCGCGCTGGCGGCCATGTACACCGCCAACCACTTCCCGGGCGTGAAAGCGATCATCGCACTGACCGAAAGCGGCTACACCCCGCTGATCATGTCGCGCATTCGCTCCTCGGTGCCGATCTACGCGTTCTCCCCGCACCGTGGCACTCAGGCCCGCGCGGCGATGTTCCGTGGCGTCTACACCGTACCGTTCGACCCGGCAGCCCTGCCACCAGGTCAGGTCAGCCAGGCAGCGGTTGACGAGCTGCTCAAGCGCGGTCTGGTCGAGCAAGGCGACTGGGTCATCCTGACCAAGGGCGACAGCTACCACACCATCGGTGGCACCAACGGCATGAAGATCCTGCACGTCGGCGACCCATTGGTCTGACGTCAGCGCAACACGCAAAAGCCCCGTCTCGCGAGAGCCGGGGCTTTTTTATGGGTTTCAGGACTGAACGTTCCATCGT
>NZ_JACONV010000030.1 GCF_014358015.1 Pseudomonas triticifolii
GGCGTGGGTCGGGTTGTTTCCATGAGTCGGCAGCGCTTTCCTCGATGGCTTGCTGGATTGCACGCTTGCGGTTGTTTTCGGCACGACGGCTGAAGAACCAGACCAGAAAGGTCGCCATCGACACGGCCAGCAGAATCAGACTCGCCACGGCGTTGATCTCAGGCTTCACACCCAGACGCACCGCCGAGAACACTTCCATCGGCAGGGTGGTCGAGCCTGGTCCGGAAACGAAGCTCGCCAGCACCAGATCGTCCAGCGACAGCGCAAACGACATCATGCCGCCCGCCGCCAGCGATGGCGCGATCATCGGGATGGTGATCAGGAAGAACACCTTCCAGGGGCGCGCGCCGAGGTCCATCGCGGCCTCTTCGATCGACAGGTCCAGCTCACGCAGCCGCGCCGATACCACCACCGCCACATAAGCGGCACAGAACGTGGTGTGCGCGATCCAGATGGTCACGATGCCACGTTCCTGCGGCCAGCCGATCAGTTGCGCCATTGCCACGAACAGCAGCAACAGCGACAGACCCGTGATCACTTCCGGCATCACCAACGGTGCCGTGACCAGCCCGCCGAAGAAGGTCCGACCCTTGAAGCGTGTGATACGGGTCAGCACGAACGCCGCCATCGTCCCCAGCGCCACTGCCGCAATGGCGGTGTAGCAGGCGATTTCCAGCGAGCGCATCACTGAGCCCATCAGTTGCGAGTTGTCCAGCAGGCCGACGTACCATTTCACCGACCAGCCACCCCAGACCGTCACCAGTTGCGAGGCGTTGAACGAGTAGATGACCAGAATCACCATCGGCGCGTAGATGAACAACAGGCCGAGGATCAGCACCAGGTTCGAAAATCGAAAGCTCTTCATGCCTTGCCCTCCAGTTCTTTGGCCTGACTGCGGTTGAACAGGATGATCGGCACGATGAGCACCAGCAGCATGATGACCGCCAGCGCCGAAGCCACGGGCCAGTCACGGTTGTTGAAGAATTCCTGCCACAGCACGCGGCCGATCATCAGGGTTTCCGGACCGCCCAGCAGCTCGGGAATCACGAACTCGCCCACCACGGGGATGAAGACCAGCATGCAGCCGGCGATCACACCGTTCTTGGACAGCGGCACCGTGATTTTCCAGAAGCTGTTGAAGGTGCTCGAACCCAGGTCGGACGCAGCTTCCAGCAGGCTGGTGTCGTGTTTCACGAGGTTGGCATACAGCGGCAGGATCATGAACGGCAGGTAGGAGTAGACCACGCCGATGTACACCGCCAGATTGGTGTTGAGGATCTGCAACGGCTCGTTGATCAGGCCCAGCCACATCAGGAACGCATTGAGCAGGCCGTTGTTGCTGAGAATGCCCATCCAGGCATAGACGCGGATCAGGATCGCCGTCCAGGTCGGCATCATGATCAGCAGCAACAGAACGGTCTGGATATCCTTGCGCGCATTGGCGATGGCATAGGCCATCGGGTAGCCGATCAACAGGCACAGCAGCGTGCTGATGAAGGCCATTTTCAGCGAGCCCAGATACGCCGAAACGTAGAGGTCATCGCCGCTGAGCAAGGTGTAGTTGGCGAGGTTGAGCACCAACTGCAGCTTTTCATCGGCGTAGCTGAAGATTTCCGTGTACGGCGGAATCGCGACGTCGGCCTCGGCGAAGCTGATCTTGATGACGATCAGGAACGGCAGGGCAAAGAACAGGAACAACCAGAGGAACGGCACGCCAATGACCATCTGCCGGCCAGTGGGCTTGATGCGCTCGAAGGCGCGCTTGATCTTGCGAATTTTCATGAGCGCAGTACCACGCCGCTGTCGTCTTCCCACCACACGTAAACTTCATCGCCCCACGTCGGCCGTGCGCCCTGACGCTCGGCGTTGGCCACGAACGACTGCACCAGCTTGCCACCGGGCAGTTCGACGTAGAACACCGAATGGCCACCCAGGTAGGCGATATCGTGAACCTTGCCGCGCGACCAGTTGTACTCGAAGGACGGCTGCTCGGTGGTGACCAGCAGTTTTTCCGGGCGCAGTGCGTAGGTGATGCTCTTGTCTTCCACGGAGGTGCTCACGCCATGGCCGACATAGATATTGCGCTCAAGCTCGGGACTGCGGATCAGCGCGTGGCCTTCCATGTCCTCGATCACTTCGCCTTCGAACAGGTTGACGCTGCCGATGAACTCACACACCAGTCGGCTGGTCGGGGTTTCGTAGATGTCGATCGGGCTGCCGATCTGGGCGATCCAGCCCAGGTGCATGATCGCGATCCGCTCGGCCATGGTCATGGCCTCTTCCTGATCGTGGGTCACCATGACGCAGGTCACGCCTACGCGCTCGATGATTTCCACCAGCTCCAGCTGCATCTGCGAACGCAGTTTCTTGTCCAGCGCGCCCATGGGTTCGTCGAGCAGCAACAGCTTGGGCTTCTTGGCCAGCGAGCGAGCCAGCGCCACACGTTGACGCTGACCACCCGAGAGCTGATGCGGCTTGCGCCTGGCGTACTGGGTCATCTGCACCAGCTTGAGCATTTCGGCCACGCGGGCGTCGATTTCCGATCTGGACAGCTTGTCCTGCTTGAGGCCGAAGGCGATGTTGTCGGCCACGGTCATGTGCGGAAACAGCGCGTAGGACTGGAACATCATGTTGATCGGACGCTCATACGGCGGCATGTCGGTGATGTCGACGCCATCGAGGTAAATACGGCCCTCGGTAGGACGCTCGAAACCGGCCAGCATACGCAGTAGCGTGGACTTGCCGGAGCCCGATCCGCCGAGCAGGGCAAAGATTTCGCCCTTGTTGATTTGCAGGGACACATCGTCCACAGCAATCGTCTCGTCGAATTTTTTCGTGACGCGATCGATCTTGACCAGCACCTGTTTGGGTTGCTGACCGCCTTCGAGGGCTTTCTTGTAGGCGCCGGAGGCAACTGCCATGGGTGAAACTCCCAACATGATAGGCAACCCGGCCAAGACGGCCGGGCGCTGGATTGTTATTTGCCCGACTTGACCTTGGTCCAGCTGCGGGTCATCAGACGTTGCACCTTAGGTGGCAACTCGCTATTCACGAACAACCGGTCCAGCACGTCCTGAGGCGGATAGACCGCGGCGTCAGTGCGGATCGTCTGATCCATGAACTCACCCGAAGCAGGGTTGGGGTTGGCATAACCGACTTCATCGCTGACCTGGGCGATCACTTTTGGATCGAGCAGGTAATTGATGAAGGCGCTGGCGGCCTTGATGTTCTTCGAGTCAGCCGGAATGGCCAGCATGTCGAACCACAGATTGGCGCCTTCTTTCGGGATGCTGTAGGCAAGCTTCACACCCTTGCCTGCTTCTTCGGCACGAGCCTTGGCCTGGAACACATCACCCGAGAAACCGGCCGCCACACAGATGTCGCCGTTGGCGAGGTCAGTGATGTATTTGGAGGAATGGAAGTAGGTCACGTAAGGACGAATCGCCATCAGCTTGGCTTCGGCCTTCTTGTAGTCAGCTTCCTTGGTGCTGTTGGGGTCAAGCCCGAGGTAGTTGAGCATGGCCGGCAGCATCTCGTCGGCGGAGTCCAGAAACGCCACGCCACAGCTGGACAGCTTCTTGATGTTCTCAGGCTCGAACAGCACCGACCAGGAGTCGATCTTGTCGACGCCCAGCGCGGCCTTGACCTTCTCGACGTTGTAACCGATGCCGTTGGTGCCCCACAGGTAAGGCACGGCGTACTGGTTGCCAGGGTCGTTCTTCTCCAGGCGCTTGAACAGCGCCGGGTCCAGGTTCTTGTAGTTGGGCAGCAGCGACTTGTCGAGCTTCTGGAACGCGCCCGCCTTGATCTGCTTGCCCAGGAAGTGGTTGGACGGCACCACCACGTCGTAGCCGGTGCGTCCGGCCAGCAGCTTGGCTTCCAGGGTTTCGTTGGAGTCGAACACGTCGTACATCGGCTTGATGCCGGTCGCCGCTTCGAAGTCCGCCAGCGTGGTCTTGCCGATGTAATCGGACCAGTTATAAATATGCACGGTGGATTCAGCCTGAGCACTGGCTGCCAGTGTCAGCCCGGCGCTCACCAGCAAGGCTTTGGAGAAATTAGAAATAGACAAAACATGAATCCTTTTAACAGAGAGGCCTGAAAGCCGGATGGCATCCGGACGACAAAACCGGCGCGCAACTTACCGTCTATGAGTCCAACCAGCAAAGTTTTCGGCAATTTTCCTGTCTGTTGGAAGCTGCGCGGCCGAGGGCTACGCAGCTTCCACAGGTTTCATGACAGGCTTATTTACCTGATTTGATCTTGGTCCAGCTGCGGGTCATGATCCGTTGGGTCGCGGCGGGCAGATCCGCGATGGCATACAGTTTGGCCTGTACGTCAGCAGGCGGGTAAACGCCTGGATCGCTGGTGATTGCCTTGTCGACCAGAGGCGTGGCGGCTGCGTTACCGTTCGGGAAGCGCACCGCGTTGGTGATCTCGGCCATGATTTCCGGCTTCATCAGGAAGGTCATGAACTTGTAGGCACCGTCGACGTTTTCGGCATCCTTGGGAATGGCGACCATGTCGTAGAAGCTGCCAGCGCCTTCTTTCGGAATGTTGTAGCTGACCTTGACCTTGCCGCCCGCTTCTTCAGCACGGGATTTGGCCTGGTAGATGTCACCCGAGTAGCCCACGGCTACGCAGATGTTGCCGTTGGCAAGGTCCGAGATGTACTTGGACGAGTGGAAGTAGCCAATCGAAGGGCGGATCTTCATGAACAGCGCTTCGGCTTCGGCCAGTTGCTTCTTGTCCTGCGAGTCGGTCGGGTAGCCCAGGTAATGCAGGGCAATCGGCAGCATCTCGGTAGGCGAATCGAGGAAGCTGATGCCGCACGACTTCAACTTGGCAGCGTTCTCGGGCTTGAACAGCAGGTCCCAGGAGTTCACCGGAGCGTCGGCACCCAGCGCGGCCTTGACCTTGTCCGGGTTGATGCCGATACCGATCGAGCCCCACATGTACGGGAAGGCGTGCTTGTTGCCCGGGTCGCTGACCGACACGGCCTTGAGCAGCGATTCGTTCAGGTTCTTCCAGTCAGGCAGCTTGGACTTGTCCAGTTCCTGATAGACGCCGGCCTTGATCTGCTTGGCGAGGAAGTTGTTGGACGGCACGACGATGTCGTAACCGGATTTGCCGGCCAGCAATTTGGCTTCGAGCGTCTCGTTGCTGTCGAAAACGTCGTACACCACCTTGATGCCCGATTCCTTCTCGAACTTGGCAATGGTGTCCGGTGCGATGTAATCGGACCAGTTATAGACGTGCAGCACCTTGTCATCAGCCTGTGCAGCACTGGCCATGACGCCCATCAGGGACAGAGCGAGAAGGGTCTTGCCAAATTTTTTCATGCGTAGCTCCAATGTTTTTTATCACTGACCGATTAGATTAGCGGCTTGTAGCCAGTAGTCTGGCAAGTTAATGGGCAGGCTTTCAAGCCGACACCTGTCGAACAACCCCTGGCAGGCTTGAAAACACCCTTTGCAGCCCCACACGCTCCCTACCCTTCCAGTGCCGCCAGCGTCAGGTCCAGGCACTTGCGAGCTTTTTCGATCAGTTCGTCAATCTGCTCAAACGTGATCACCAGAGGCGGGGCAATGATCATGGTGTCACCCACGGCCCGCATGATCAGGCCATTGTCGAAGCAGAAGGTTCGACAGATCATGCCTGCGCCCTTATCGGTGTAACGCTCGCGCGTCGCCTTGTTCCTGACCAGCTCGATGGCGCCCAACAGGCCGACACCGCGCACTTCGCCCACCAGAGGGTGATCATTCAACTCACGCAAACGCTTTTGCAAATATGGTGCCGTTTCCGACTTGACCCGCTCGACGATCTTTTCTTCACGCAGAATACGAATGTTCTCCAGCGCCACAGCGGCGGCGACCGGATGCCCTGAATACGTGAAACCATGGTTGAAATCGCCGCCCTCGTTGAGCACGGCCACGATTTCATTGCGCACCACCAGACCGCCCATGGGCACATAGCCTGAGGTCAGGCCTTTGGCGATGGTCATCATGTCGGGCTTGAGGCCATAGAAATCGCTACCGAACCACTCACTGGTGCGGCCGAAACCACAGATCACTTCATCAGCAACGAACAGAATGTCGTAGCGCGACAGGATCTCCTTGATCTTCGGCCAGTAGGTGTCAGGCGGCACGATCACGCCGCCTGCGCCCTGAATCGGCTCGGCGATGAACGCACCGACATTGTCCACGCCCAGTTCGAGAATTTTCTTCTCCAGTTGCTCCGCCGCCCAGATGCCGAACTCATCCGGCGTCATGTCACCGCCTTCTCCAAACCAGTACGGCTGCGGGATGTGAGCGATACCGGGAATCGGCAGGTCGCCCTGCTCGTGCATGTAGGTCATGCCACCCAGGCTTGCGCCCGCCACCGTGGAGCCGTGGTAGCCGTTGATGCGGCTGATGATGGTCTTCTTGTTCGGCTGCCCCTTGAGCGCCCAGTAATGACGAACCATACGCAGCATGGTGTCGTTGCCTTCGGAGCCGGAACCGGTGAAAAACACGTGGTTCATGCCCTCGGGCGCGATATCGGAAATCGCCTTGGCCAGCTCCAGTACCGGCGGGTGAGCGGTCTGGAAGAACAGGTTGTAATAAGGCAGTTCACGCATCTGCTTGCTGGCAGCGTCGGCCAGCTCTTCGCGGCCATAGCCGATGGCCACGCACCACAGGCCGGACATGCCATCCAGAATACGATTGCCTTCGCTGTCCCACAGGTACACGCCGTCGGCACGGGTGATGATGCGCGGGCCTTTCTCTTTCAGTTGTTTGTAATCGCTGAACGGTGCCAGGTGATGCTCGCTACTCAGGGCTTGCCATTCGAGGGTTTGCGGGTTGTGGTTGGCACTCATGCAGCACTTCCTTAATCAAGTCAGTAAGTCGAACGCCGCCTCGCACAGCGGCGCTCTACCGGGTCAAACAGCGAAGAGCAGGAACTCGCGTTCCCAGGAGCTGATCACGCGCTTGAAGTTCTCATGCTCGGCGCGCTTGACCGCGACGTAACCAATGATGAATTTCTTGCCCAGGTATTTTTCGATGGTCTTGCTGTTTTCCATCCGCTCCAGCGCGTCCTCGATGGTCAGCGGCAGGCGCAGGTTGCGGCGCTCGTAACCCCGGCCCACCACAGGCGCGCTTGGATTGATGCCCTCGACCATGCCGATGAAGCCGCACAGCAGGCTGGCGGCAATGGCCAGGTAAGGGTTCGCGTCGGCACCTGGCAGGCGGTTTTCCACCCGACGGTTCTGCGGCCCGGCGTCCGGCACGCGCAGACCGACAGTGCGATTCTCTTCGCCCCACTCCACGTTCACGGGCGCAGAAGTGTCCGGCAGAAAGCGGCGGAACGAGTTCACATTGGGCGCGAACAGCGGCAACAGCTCGGGAATGAATTTCTGTAGGCCACCGACGTGGTTGAGAAACAGCTCGCTCATCGTGCCGTCTTCATTGGAGAAGATGTTCTTGCCGGTCTCGATGTCGATGATGCTCTGGTGCAGGTGCATGGCGCTGCCGGGCTCGCCGGTCATGGGCTTGGCCATGAAGGTGGCCGCCACATCATGCTTGAGCGCCGCTTCGCGCATGGTGCGCTTGAACACCAGAATCTGGTCGGCCAGTGACAGGGCATCGCCATGACGGAAGTTGATTTCCATCTGCGCAGTGCCGTCTTCGTGGATCAGCGTGTCCAGGTCCAGGTTCTGCAGTTCGCACCAGTCGTAGACGTCTTCGAACAGGGGATCGAACTCGTTCGCCGCTTCTATGGAGAACGACTGGCGACCGGTTTCCGGACGCCCCGAGCGGCCGACCGGAGGCTGCAGCGGGTAGTCGGGGTCGTCGCTGCGCTTGGTCAGGTAGAACTCCATCTCCGGCGCCACGATAGGCTGCCAGCCTTGGTCGGCATAGAGTTTGAGCACTTTCTTGAGCACGTTGCGCGGCGACAGCTCGATGGGGTTGCCTTGTTTGTCGTAGGTATCGTGAATGACCTGCGCGGTCGGCTCGATGGCCCAAGGCACCAGATACACCGCGTTCTGGTCGGGACGGCAGATCATGTCGATGTCGGCAGGGTCCAGCAACTCGTAGTAGATCTCGTCTTCTACGTAGTCGCCGGTCACCGTCTGCAACAACACGCTTTCAGGCAGGCGCATGCCTTTTTCAGCGATAAATTTGTTGGTCGGTGAGATCTTGCCGCGCGTGATTCCGGTGAGGTCGGACATCATGCATTCGACTTCGGTGATCTTGTGTTCTTTCAACCAATCGGTGAGCTGGTCGAGGTTGGTACTCATAAATACCTCAGGGTTTTGGTGTCCTGATCGTGATCAGGCGTTTTTCAGACGCATCGGCGTCATGGTGTACAACTCGTTTAAGGAGCCAAGAAGGCGTAAGGTGACACCTGCACTAACATATTTCCACACAGCCGCCGTCACACTGGCGGGGCCGCTATAGTGATAGTGTCGAGCATTAAAAGTGGAATGAGTGACGCCCAATGGCAATACGGGTGGCTTCGCAACCTCTGCCAGTGCAGCATGAGCACAGGTACCACAGGCATGATGACCGTTGTGCAGGTCGAACATCCTCGTGCCGGTCAAGGGAAGGCGAAACATTGAACCCCCGGTATTATTGATTTATGGGTTGCAATCGAGCTTAGCCGTGTTCATTTTTTTATACAACAACCCGTTAAAAATAAAAGACAGGCCGCTCTAGCTCCAATTTAACAACGGCTTCAGCTTGAATAAAACGCCCCAAATGGCAGCAAAAAAGACTGTTTTGCGCCGTTTCAGGGCAGATTAAAGCGCTATTGACTTCATCATGGCTTTCGGATTGACTGAGACCCGTAACCATTGATGATTGATATTTTTAACAACAAAGGTGTTGCATCATGTCGGTACCCCCGCGTGCCGTTCAGCTTAACGAAGCGAACGCGTTCCTTAAGGAACATCCTGAGGTTCTTTACGTTGACCTTCTGATTGCAGATATGAATGGTGTGGTGCGTGGCAAACGCATCGAACGCACCAGCCTCCATAAGGTTTACGAGAAAGGCATTAACCTGCCGGCCTCTTTATTTGCTCTGGATATCAATGGTTCCACGGTGGAAAGCACCGGCCTGGGCCTGGACATCGGTGATGCTGACCGAATCTGCTATCCAATTCCCGACACCCTGTGCAATGAACCTTGGCAAAAGCGCCCTACTGCGCAATTGCTGATGACCATGCATGAACTGGAAGGCGATCCGTTCTTCGCCGACCCGCGTGAAGTTCTGCGCCAGGTCGTGGCCAAGTTCGATGAAATGGGCCTGACCATCTGCGCAGCGTTCGAGCTTGAGTTCTACCTGATTGATCAGGAGAACGTGAACGGCCGCCCACAACCTCCGCGCTCGCCGATCTCCGGCAAACGCCCGCATTCGACACAGGTCTACCTGATCGACGACCTCGACGAATACGTCGACTGCCTCCAGGACATTCTGGAAGGTGCGAAAGAGCAAGGCATTCCGGCCGACGCCATTGTCAAGGAAAGTGCCCCGGCGCAGTTCGAAGTGAACCTGCACCACGTGGCCGACCCTATCAAGGCGTGCGATTACGCCGTGCTGCTCAAGCGTCTGATCAAGAACATCGCCTACGACCACGAAATGGACACGACCTTCATGGCCAAGCCCTATCCGGGTCAGGCAGGTAATGGTCTGCACGTCCACATCTCGATCCTGGATCGCGATGGCAAGAACATCTTCACCAGCGAGGATCCCGAGCAGAACGCCGCATTACGTCATGCGATCGGCGGTGTGCTCGAGACCCTACCGGCGCAGATGGCGTTCCTGTGCCCGAACGTCAACTCGTACCGCCGGTTCGGTGCTCAGTTTTACGTACCCAACTCGCCGACCTGGGGCCTGGATAACCGCACGGTTGCGATCCGGGTTCCGACCGGCTCTGCCGACGCTGTACGTATCGAACACCGCGTTGCCGGTGCCGATGCCAACCCTTATCTGCTCATGGCTTCAGTGCTGGCAGGCGTGCACCACGGCCTGGTCAACAAGATCGAGCCCGGCGCGCCCGTAGAAGGCAACTCCTACGAGCAGCATGAGCAAAGCCTGCCGAACAACCTGCGCGATGCCCTGCGCGAGCTGGATGACAGTGCGGTCATGGCCAAGTACATCGACCCGAAATACATCGATATCTTCGTGGCCTGTAAAGAGAGCGAGCTGGAGGAATTCGAACACTCCATCTCCGACCTCGAGTACAACTGGTACCTGCACACGGTCTGATTCAGGCTGAGCAACAAAAAACGCCGCAGGCTCGTTGAGCCTGCGGCGTTTTTCGTGGTGTCAGAGGCGTCTTCTCAGACCAGCCCTCACAACCCGCCGACGTGGAACGCCTTCACTTCAAGGTACTCATCCAGGCCGTAGCTGGAGCCTTCACGGCCCAGACCGGACTGTTTGACCCCGCCAAACGGCGCGACTTCCATCGAAATGATGCCGGTATTGAGCCCCACCATGCCGAACTCCAGCGCCTCGCCAAAACGCCATGAGCGGCGCAGGTCCTGGGTGAAGTAATACGCGCCAAGCCCGTAAGGCGTGGCGTTGGCCAGTGCCAGCGCCTCGGCTTCGTCGGTAAACCGCATCAGCGGTGCGACCGGGCCGAAGGTTTCTTCGTTGGCCAGCAGCATGCCTGCGTGAGCCTCGCCCAGCACAGTGGGCTGGACGAACTGGCTTTCGCCGTCCGGCAGGCCGCCACACAACAGTTTCGCGCCCTGGCTCAGAGCGTCGTCAATGTGCCGGGCCACTTTGCTGACCGCCGCCGGATTGATCAACGGGCCAATGGTCACGCCCTCTTCCATACCGTTGCCGACCTTGAGCTTGGCGACCTCTTCCACCAGGCGGGCGGCAAACCGGTCGTAAATGCCGTTCTGCACCAGAATGCGGTTGGCGCATACGCAGGTCTGTCCGGCGTTGCGAAACTTGCTGAGCATGATGCCGGTAACGGCCTGCTCCAGATCGGCGTCGTCGAACACGATAAAGGGTGCATTGCCGCCCAGCTCAAGGCTCAGGCGTTTGATGTGCTCGGCGCTCTGGCGCATCAGCAGACGCCCGACCGGAGTGGAGCCGGTGAACGAAATTTTGCGTACCACCGGGTTGCTGGTCAGCTCTTCGCCGATGCCGGTCGGCATGCCGGTGATGACGTTGAACACCCCAGCCGGAATGCCCACGCGCTCGGCCAGCACCGCCAGCGCCAATGCCGACAGCGGAGTGAGGTCCGAGGGTTTGACGATGATCGGACAGCCTGCGGCCAGGGCGGGTGCGCACTTGCGGGTGATCATCGCGTTCGGGAAATTCCACGGCGTGATGGCGGCACAGACACCGACCGGCTGTTTGAGCGTCATCAGGCGACGGTCTGCACTTGGCGCAGGAATGGTCTCACCGTACGAACGACGGGCTTCCTCGGCGAACCATTTGACGAAGCTGGCACCGTAGCGGATTTCGCTCCGCGACTCGTTCAGCGGCTTGCCCTGCTCAAAGGTCATGATCAAGGCCAGGTCTTCAACGTTCTCCAGCATCGCCTGATGCCAGCGCTCCAGCAGACCTGCACGCTCGGCGGCAGGACGGGCGCGCCAGGCAGGCCATGCGCGATCAGCGGCTTCGATGGCGCGACGGGTTTCAGCGCCTTGCAGCGCCGGGACCTGAGCGATGACATCGCCCGTAGCCGGGTCGGTAATGTCCAGCGTCGCGCCATCGTCGGCCACGATCCACTGCCCATCGACGTAGGCGCGTTCCACCAGCAGGCTGGGGTCTTTCAGTTGAGTCTTGAGCATGATCGAGTCCTGTTCCGGGATGACTGCCAGTCTAAGCAGCCATCACAGTCCAGGATGCTGAAAGCGGGGAATGCGGGCGGCAAACGATGCTGAATTTCGCGCCCGCACGGCAGCCTCTACTGCTTCAGCGAACCCAGCAGACTTTGCAGAAAACGCTCGCCGGCGTTCATCTGGCTCTCTTCGATAAACTCGTCAGGCTTGTGCGCCTGCTCGATCGAGCCCGGTCCGCAGACCACCACCGGCACGTTGAGCCGCCCGGCGAACAGGCCGCCTTCAGTGCCGTACGAGACCTTGATGTGCTGCGTGCCAGGCTCGGCAAACGCGTGCAGCATGCGCACCGCTTCAACCGTGGGATGGGTCTCCAGCGCCGGGTATTCGTTCATGATTTCAATGTCGATGGCCGCCACGCTGGACAGCTGTCGGGCTTCTCGGACCAGCACCTCGGCGCGCTCGCGCAATTGCTCCAGCAACTGGTCGGGATCATCACCCGGCAGGTTGCGGTACTCGAACTCCAGCGTGCAAAGGTTAGGCACAATGTTCAGCGCCTTGCCGCCATCAATGCGGCCGATGTGCACGGTGCTGTACGGAATGTCATAGCCTTCGTCGCGCACGCCCTGCTGCTCGACCTGCTTCTGGCTCTTGCGCAGTTCGGCAATGAAATCGCTGGCCAGATGGATCGCGTTGACCGCTCGCGGTGCCAGCGAAGAGTGTGCTTCCTGACCCCGGCAATAGGTGCGATACGAACTCTTGCCCTTATGGCCAACGGCAAACTGCATCAACGTCGGCTCGCCGACCACACACAGAAACGGCCGCACGGGCGCGAGATGCAGAACGTCCAGCAAGCGCCGCACGCCGACACAGCCGATTTCCTCGTCGTGGGACAAGGCCAGTTGCAGCGGACGCGTCAGGTTCATGCCCGCCGCATCGAGCATGGCGTCGATGGCCAGCGCGATAAAGCCTTTCATGTCACAGGTGCCGCGCCCGTAAATGCGCCCGTCCCGCAGCGTCGCCTGGAAAGGCGGCACGGTCCACGCCTGACCGGCAGCGGGGACCACGTCGGTGTGTCCCGAGAGCAAAACGCCGGGCTGCTCTCGCGGCCCGGTGCTGGCGAACAGGTTAGCCTTCTTGCCGGTCTCGTCCTTGACGATCAGCGACTCGATGCCTTGGGTCGCCAGCAGGTCACGAACGTAGTCGATCAGCGCCATGTTCGATTCGGACGAGACCGTTTCGAAGGCAATAAGACGTTTGAAGATGTCCAGCGCACGCGGTGTCATGAGGCTTTACTCGCAAGTTCTGAGAAGGCAGCAAAACGGCGGATATCGAACGGGCTGATCAGGGTGCTGGTGCTGCCGGTGCTGATCAGTTCAGCCATGACATCGCCCACGCCCGGGCCGAGCTGGAAGCCGTGCCCGCAGAAGCCGAACGCGTAATACAACCCATCGACCTTGCCGCTGGGCCCCATGATCGGCAGCGAATCCGGCGTGTAGCTTTCGATGCCGCTCCAGACCCGGATGATGTTCAGGTTGCCGACGCCGGGCAATAGACGACGCATCTGCTGCATGTGATTGATGAGGCTGTTGGGGTCGAAATACGCACGGCGGTTGACCATGTCCGGCTTGGTGCGGATGCCGCCGCCGATCACGATATTGCCGCGTGCGATCTGGCGGTAGTACACCACCTCATGCGGGATTTTGGTGAAGACGCCAATCACCGTTGGCAGCGCGTATGGCACCGGCTCAGTGACCGACATCTGCGGACCAAAGGTTTCCAGCGGAACGGGCTCGCCGAACTGCGACGAAAGCTTTTCGCCCCAGGCCCCAGCAGTGATCAATAATTGATCAGCGGTGAAGATGCGACCATCGACGGTGGTGACCTGAAATTCCTTGCCGACCTTTTCGACATGCAGCACTTCGGTGCGTTCTTCGATACGTGCGCCCGCGCGAATCGCAGCCCGGGCCCAGGCAGGCGCAGCCAGACGCGGGTTGGCGTGGCCGTCGTGGGGCGCGTAGGAGCCGCCTTTCACGTCCGGCCCCAGAAACGGAAAACGTTCGTGCAGTTCCTTGCCACGATAGACCTTCAGGTCCAGTTCTCGCGCCTGCGGTGCGGCCGCGTAGGCGTCGAGTTCTTCGATTTCATCCTCGCGGTAGCACACGCGCATATGGCCGCTGGGCAGAAACTCCAGGTCCTCGCCAATCAACTGCGGCAGCCGCTTCCACAGCGCCCAGGAACGATTGGCCAGTTCAAGTTGGTCCAGATGACGGCCCTGACGACGCACGTTGCCGAAGTTCACGCCGCTGGCGTACTGGCCGATCACATCGCGCTCAAGCAGTGTCACCGACTTGCCGCGCTGACGCAGGAAAAACGAAGACGCCGCGCCCATCACGCCGCCGCCGACAATCAGTACATCGACCTTGGGCTGCTTCATGACACCACCTCGTCTGTCATCATCGACAACGGTTTGACCGGGGCCTGACCGCGCTGGCGGCCGACCTGTTCGACCGGTACGCCGGATTCGGCAGCGATCACCTCGGCCCCGGCCTGGGAGCAGTAACGCCCCTGGCAGCGGCCCATCCCGACCCGGCTGAATGCCTTGGCGCGATTGACTTCGCAGGCGCCCTTTTCGCGCACCACGCCGCGCAGTTCGCCCGCGCTGATCATCTCGCAACGACAGACAATGGCCTCGTCGGGCAGCGCCTTTGCCTGTGCAGCCGGCCAGGGAAACGCTTCCATCAGGCCGACACGGAAACGATCCATGACGTCCAGGTTCTGCCGCAAGTTATCCACACGCTGGTTATCCACAGGCTTGCCAAGGTCGGCCAGCAAGGTCAGCGCGGCCAGTCGCCCGGCCTGTTCGGCGGCGTCAGCGCCTCTGATTTTTGCGCCATCGCCTGCGGCGTAGACACCCGCCACTGACGTACGTCCGTCATCATCGACGGCCAGCACCCATTGCCCGGACGCTTCGTCGAAACGCAGGCCACAACCGGCCAGGTCAGCCAGCTGGGTTTCAGGTCGCAGGTGATAACCCAGCGCCAGCGCGTCGCAATCCAACGTCAGGGCATTGCCATTGGCGAGCCGCACGCGCACGCCGGTCACACCGCCCTGTTCGTCACCCAGAATTTCTTCGGGCTTGATCCCAAGGTGCACCGGCACCCTGGCGCGATACAACTGAGCCAGCAATTTCATGCCGTTGAACAGCAGCCCCGGACGCGCCAGCAACTTGGGCATCGCGCCGATGCGCTTGCTGAACGGCGAGGTGTCGAGCACCGCTGCCACGTCGGCACCGGCTTTGACGTACTGACTGGCGACCAGGTACAGCAAAGGGCCGCTGCCCATGAAAACGACCTGGCGACCGATGGAAACCGACTGCGACTTGAGCGCAACCTGCGACCCGCCCAGGCTGTAAGTGCCTGCCAGTTGCCAACCCTTGATCGGCATCAGGCGGTCGGTTGCCCCCGCGCACAGCATCAGCGCGTCGTATTCCACAACCGTGTGCAGGCCCTTGCTGACGCAGCACAGCTGGCCAGCCGTGAGGTTCCAGGCCAGGGTGTCGGGCCGGTAATCGATCTGGCTGCGCAGGCGATCAAAGCTTTCGTGCAGGTCGCGCGCCTTGGCCGATTCGGTGCCGTACAGCGCCGAATAATCCCGCTTGAAACCCTCAGGCTGGCGACGGTAGATCTGCCCGCCGTCACGACGGTTTTCATCGATCAGGATCGGCTTGATGCCTGCGGCCAGCAGGGTTTCTGCGCAGCGGGTTCCGGCAGGACCGGCACCGACGATGACCACACGGGGGCTGCCCGTGTGGCTGACATTCAGCCGTGGAGAAGTGGCCATTTCGCCTCCGGTTGTGTGGTGACGATGTCGAGCCCGTCGCGGACTTCGTTGGAGCAGGCGCGCAGGCGCTCGCCGCTGCGCGTCCAGACCCAGCAATCCTGGCAGGCACCCATCAGGCAGAAGCCCGCCCGACGCCCCGAGTCGAACTCGGACTGGCGCAGGGCCGCACCGTTGGTCAGCAGCGCCACCATCAAGGTATCGCCCTGCAACGCTTCGATGGGTGCGCCATCGACCGTCAGGCTGATTACAGGCCGATCACGCTCGCCCAGTCTTACAAAACGGCTGTTCATGCGTAGGCTCCAATGATTTCCGGATTCAGGTTGTCCTGACGCGCGTGCAGCTCGTCGCTGTCGCGGTGGCAAAGAATCTCGCTGCCACCGGCTATCACGCGACGCCCCGGTGCCGTCTTGTTGCACAGGCCTTCGACACGGACCGGGCAGCGATTGAGGAACGTGCACAGGTCGGGGGTGCTCGACGGCGCGCTGATCGGTGGCAACTTGCCGCTGGTCACGCCGCAGCTTTCCAGCCAGCCCTGGCGCAGCTCAGGCACCGAATGCACCAACAGGTCGGTGTACGGATGGAACGGCGTCTGACTGAACGCATCGCGGCTGCCTTCCTCGACCTTGTGGCCGCTGTACATCACCACGATGTCATCGCACAGCGCCCGCACCGTCGAGATGTCGTGGCTGATGAACAGATAGGACACCCCCAGCTTGCGCCGCAGGTCGCCGAGCAGTTCGAGGATGCAAGCACCGACCACGGTGTCCAGCGCCGAGGTGACTTCGTCGCACAGAATCAAATCCGGCTTGGCCGCCAGCGCGCGGGCCAGATTGACGCGCTGCTTCTGACCGCCAGACAGTTCGCCGGGACGACGGTCGGCCAGCTCGCGCGGCAGACGCACCAGGTCCATCAGCTCATGGATGCGGTCACGCAGCGCCTTGCCCTTGAGGTTGAAGTACATCTTCAGTGGCCTGGCCAGAATCGCGCTGACGCTGTGCATCGGATTGAGCGCCGTGTCGGCGTTCTGGAACACCATCTGAATACGCCGAAACTGGTCTTTGGTTCTTCCTGCCAGCGTGCCGGACAGCGCTGCACCGTCAAACGTCAGGCTGCCGTGGGCTGGGTCGAGCAGGCCGGCGACCACGCGGGCCAGGGTCGACTTACCCGAGCCGGATTCGCCGATCACGCCAATCGCCTGGCCGCGACGAATGGTCAGATCGATGTCTTCCAGCACCCGGATCATCGGCATGCCTTGCAGGTTCTTCTTGCCGTAGCCTGCCGTCAGGCCCTTGATCGTCAGCAGGGTGCTGTCCTTGACCATGTCGCTGGCCGGCGACAGCTTTGCGTCGGGCCGGGCAGCGTCGAGCAGGCTGCGGGTGTAGGGGTCTGCCGGCCCCTTGAGCAAGGCGGTGGTGCTGCCTTGCTCGATAATCTTCCCGCCATTGAGCACGACAATCTGGTCAGCCATCTGCGCCACGACCGCCAGGTCATGAGAGACATAGACCGCCGTCGCGCCGCGATCACGCACCACACGCTTGAACGCACGCAGCACGTCGATCTGGGTGGTGACGTCCAGCGCGGTGGTCGGCTCGTCGAGGATGACCAACAGCGGATCACTGATCAGCGCCATGGCTGCCATGACCCGCTGCAACTGCCCGCCCGACACTTGGTGCGGATAGCGCTGGCCAATGGTTTCCGGGTTTGGCAACGCCAGGTCGCGGAACAGATCGACGGCTTTTCGCTGGAGGTCCGAGCGACTGCCCAGACCATGAATCAACGCGCCTTCGATCACTTGGTCGATCAGCTTTTTCGCAGGGTTGAAAGCCGCTGCAGCGCTTTGCGCGATGTAGGAAACCCGATTGCCGCGCAGGCTTTGCAACTGGCTTTCAGGCAGGCTGAGCATGTCGTGCTCACCGACCTGAACCACGCCACCGGCCAGCTTGCAGCCGCGCCGCGCATAGCCCAGCAGCGCCAGGGCAATGGTGGTCTTGCCGGAGCCTGACTCACCGATCAGCGCCAGCACTTCGCCTTTCTCCAGCGCGAAGCTCACGCCTTTGACGATCTCCAGCTCACCTTTTTCGGTGTCCGCCACGACGCGCAGGTCTTGCACCCGAATCAATTGACTCATCTCAGTGCCCTCCCGAGCGTCGGCTGCGACGGGACGAAAGCCGGTCGATAAACAGGTTCACGCCAATGGTCAGCGAGCCAATGGCCAGCGCCGGAATCACGATAGCCGGCGCGCCCTGATTGAGGCCGCCGATGTTCTCGCGCACCAGCGAGCCCAGGTCGGCATCCGGCGGTTGCACGCCCAGGCCCAGAAAGCTCATGCCGCTGAGCAGCAACACGATGAAGCCGAAACGCAAGCCCAGGTCAGTCAGCACCGGGTTGAGCATGTTCGGCAGGATTTCTCGACAGGCCACATACAGGCGGCCTTCGCCACGGGTGCGCGCCACTTGCACGTATTCCAGCGCTTCAATGTTCACCGCCATGCTGCGGGCGATGCGGAAAGCCCCCGGTGTGTAACTCAGCACGGCAGTACACACCAACAGGATTTCGGAAGAGCCGAACGCAGACACCATGATCAGCGCGAGCATTTTGCTCGGGATCGAAATGAAGGCGTCCATGAGGCGGCTGATGATTTCATCCAGCCACCTGGGCGCGACCACCGATAACAGCGCGCAGATCGTGCCGATGCCGCTGGCCAGAACCGCCGATATCAAGGCCAGGCCAACGGTGAAGCGTGCGCCGATGATGACCCGGCTGAGCATGTCGCGGCCCAGGTAATCGGTGCCGAACGGGTACGCTGCACTCATGTTTTCAAACACGTTGTCGGACACCACTTCGCCCACGGCGTGTGGCGCAAGCCAGGGTCCGAACAGCGCAATCATCAGCCACAGGAAGCAGACCGAAGCGCCTGCCAGTCCCAGCCAGGCGATCTTGCGCGGCGCCACGACGGCAGCGGCGGGCGTCGATGTCTCAATGATCGGATTCATTGGTTTCTCAGCCTCGGGTTGGAAAGAATTGCACACAGGTCGGCCATCAGCACCAATCCCAGGTAGGCGGCGCAGAACAGCATGGTGCAGCCTTGAACGAGGGCCATGTCGCGGTTGGTCACGGCATCGACCATCAGGCTGGCAATCCCTGGGTAGTTGAAAATGGTCTCGACGATGACCACACCGCCCAGCAGGTACGAAAGACTCAACGCAATGGCGTTGACGATAGGGCCGATGGCGTTGGGCAAGGCGTGCCGCAACACGATACGCACGGGACTGACGCCCTTGAGGCGCGCCATTTCCACGTAAGGACTGTCGAGCTGGTCAATGACGGCGGCACGTGTCATGCGCGCCATCTGCGCGACGATCACGCAGCACAGAGTCATGACCGGCAAGGCATAGGTGCGGATGAACTGCAGCGGTGACGTGACGTCACCGCCATAGGACAAGGCCGACAGCCAGCCCAGATTGACGGCAAACACCAGCACTGCAAGGGTCGCCACCAGAAACTCCGGCACGGCCACCAGCGCCAGCGTGATGAAGTTCAGTGCGCTGTCGATACGCCCGCCACGGCCCATTGCCGCGCCGATGCCCAGTGTCAGGGCAACCGGTACGGACACCATCGCAGTGGTCGCAGCCAGCATCAGCGTCTTGGGGAAACGGCCGGCAATCAGATCGGACACCGGCATCGCGTTGGACACCGACTCGCCCAGATTGCCGCCCAGCAGGTTCATCAACCAATGCAGGTAACGCACCACACCCGGTTGATCCAGGCCCAGTTTTGTACGCAATGCCGCGACCTGTTCAGGCGTCGCGAATTGCCCCAGTGCCTGTTGCGCCGCGTCTCCCGGCAGCACCGCCGTAATGGCGAAAACCACCATGGAGACGATCAACAGCGTCACGATCGCAGCGCCGAAGCGCTGCAGGATCAACCAGAGTGTGTTGCTATTCATCTGCATCCTCCCGCTCGGTTACGGCTGCGTTTACGCGTCCAGCCAGACCTGCTCGCTGAACATGTAGCCCATGAAACCGCCCAGCGGATTGCTGGAATAGCCCTGGATACGCTTGTCCACGCCGTCGATGTTGCTGATGAATACCGGGATGCCGATGCCGCAGTTCTGGCTGACCAGCGCCTGCATGTCGCCGTACATTTTGGCGCGCTTCTCGTCGTCGGTTTCACCGCGGGCCAGCATCAGCAACTGGTCGAACTGATCGTTCTTCCAGCCCGATTCGTTCCACGGCGCCGAAGACTGGAAGAACTGCGAGAAGATCACGTCGGCATTCGGGCGCGGGTTGATGTTGCCGAAGCTCAACGGGTGCTTCATCCAGTGGTTGGACCAGTAGCCGTCGCTTGGCAGGCGGTTGACATTGAGCGTCAGCCCGGCCTGTTTGGCCGATTGCTGCAGCAGCACGGCGATGTCGACCGAACCGGTCGCGGCAGGCGAAGCGGCAACGGCCATGGTGATCTTTTCCATGCCTGCCTTTTTGAGCAGGAACTTCGCCTTTTCAGGGTCATAGGCGCGCTGCGGCAGGTCGGCATTGAAGTAACGCGAACCGGGTGCAATCGGGTGGTCGTTGCCAACACGGGCATAACCACGGAACACGGCGGATTTGACCTGTTCACGGTCCAGCAGGTACTTCATGGCCTCGGTGAATTCCGGGCTCTTGCCGGGCATCTGGTCCTGACGAATGATCAGGTCCGTGTAGTTGCCCGACGGCGCATCGACCACGCGGTGTGTCGAGCTGGCGGCGATACGGGTGGTGGAGCGCGGGTTGACCTCGTTGATCATATGCACATCGCCAGCCAGCAGCGCGTTGACCCGCGAAGGCTCGTCGGCAATGGCGATGAATTCGATCTCGTCCAGATACGGCAGGCCCGGCTTCCAGTAGTTGGGGTTGCGCACGCTGACCGAACGCACGCCAGGGTTGAACTCCTTGACCTTGAACGGACCGGTGCCGATGCCCTTGCTGAAATCGGTCGTGCCCTCGGGCACGATCAACAGGTGAGAAACCGCGAGGATCGAAGGCAACTCGGCGTTAGGCGAGCTGAGGGTGATCTGCACTTCCAGCGGGCCGGTGGCCTTGATCTCGGAGAACTGCGCCATCAGCGGCATCACTTTGGAGCCGGTGGCCGGGTCCTTGTGGCGCGACAGGGAGAACACTACGTCGCCTGCGGTCAGCGACTTGCCATCGTGGAAGGTCACGTCCTTGCGCAGGGTGATGGTCCAGACGGTGGCGTCCTTGTTGTCGATCTTCTCGGCCAGCTCCATGTGCGGAACCAGGTGGCTGTCGAAGCGGGTCAGGCCGTTGTAAAACATGTAGTGACGCACATAGTCGGTGGACAGTGCGCCTTTGGCCGGATCCAGCGTATCGGCGGTAGAACTGGACATGCCCGCCACACGAATACGCCCGCCCGGCTTGCCTTTGACAGGCGCTGCTGCGTCGTCCGCAAACACCTTGCCAGCGGCACCAAACAGGCTGGTGGAACCTGCTGCGACCACACCGGCAACACCCAGCATCCGTAATGCATCACGACGCGAAAGGCCGCGATTGAGACCCTCGAAAACACGCAGGCTGTCTTCACCTGTGATCAGCGGGGAATCGTTTTTCTTGTCAGCCATATCAGTTCTACCTGTCGAAAAAGGGAAATTCCGAGTTGCTGGCGGTTGTCCGCAGCGTCCTTCACACACACACGACGACGGTGAAACAAAACACTCAGTGACGACTGTCCTGGTAACGGTAGTAAGCACCGACCAGAGGCAGAAACCACGGTTTGCCGAAATGCCCGGGAATGGCCGGCCAGTTCAGGTCTTTCCAGGGATTGGCTTGCGCCTTGCCTTCCATGACATCAGCCATGACTTGCCCCATGTGCACGGACATCTGCACACCATGGCCGCTGTAGCCCATCGAGTAGAAGACGCCGTCGTGCTCGCCTGCACGCGGCAAACGATCGGACGTCATGTCGACCAGACCGCCCCAGCAGTAATCGACTTTCACATGCGCCAGTTGCGGGAACATCTGGATCATGGCCGCCTGCAGCACCTTGCCGCTCTTGGCGTCGGAGCTGCTATTGGACATGGCGAAGCGTGCCCGTCCGCCGAACAGCAAACGGTTATCCGGGGTGAGACGGAAATAGTTGCCGATCAAACGGCTGGTCACGTACGCACGCTGGTGGGGGAACAACTGGTCGATCAAGGCTTGCGGCAGCACTTGCGTCACAATGACAAAACTGCCGACCGGCACGATGCGACGGCGAAACCAGCCCAGCCCGCCGTGCTGACAGGCACCTGTCGCCAGGAAAACCTGACGGGCCTGAATCGAGCCTTTGGAGGTATTGACCACAAAGCCATTGCGGTTGGCTTTCCAGTCCTTGACCGTCGTGTCCTGATAAACCCGAGCGCCATGACGCACGGCAGCCTCGGCCAGCCCCAGGCCAAAACGACCGACGTGAATCTGCACACCATTGCGCTGTAACAGGCCGCCGTGAAACTCGTCCGAACCAATCTCGGATCGCACATCCTGCGCCGAGAGCAGCTCGACATCGGCATCGACCTCGCGACGAATCAGCTCGCAGGTGCGTGCCAGGCCTTCGTAATGACCCGGCTTGGCGGCCAGTTTCAATTTGCCGTTGCGCTTGATGTCGCAGGCAATGTTTTCCTGCTCGATCACGCTGACAACGCTTTGCACGGCGCTTTCATAGGCCTGGTAAAACTGCCGGGCCTGAGCCGCGCCCAGTGTTGCGCTCAACGAGGCATAGTCCTGCGCCACGCCGGTATTGCACTGCCCGCCATTGCGGCCAGACGCTTCGCCGATGACCCGGCCAGCATCCACCACTACCACGCTGGCACCTTTCAAGGCCAATGCACGCGCCGCCGAGAGTCCGGTGAAACCACCACCGACCACCACCACGTCAGCCTGCCCCTCCACTGCGCCAGCCTGCGCGCCGGTAAAGTCTGGAGCCGTATCGAGCCAGTAGGACTCACTGCGCATCTTGTTCCCCTTGTCACTCATGGAAGAGCACCTTGAAAAATGCCGTCTTGCCTTGTGCCGCGCTTACAGCCCGACCAGCCCGGCCAGACCGCCGATGTCCGGAATCTGGTGGTACTGGAACGAGCTGTGCGCAGGCTGTTCGTGACCACGCGCCACAAACGCCTTGTTCTTGATCTTCATGTCGTGGGCCGAGAACAGGTCGTAACGGAAGCTGGAGGACACATGCAGGACGTCTTCAGGACCGCAGCCGAGGTTATCGAGCATGAACTCGAACGCTGCCAGGCGCGGCTTGTAGACCTTGGCCTGATCGGCCGTGAACACTTTGTAGAACGGCGCGCCGAGCTTTTCGACGTTGGACATGATCTGGCTGTCGCTGGCGTTGGAGAAAATCACCAGCGGAATCTTGTCGGCAATCTTCGACAGACCGGCCGGCACATCGGCGTGCGGACCCCAGGTCGGAACGGCGTCGTAATACAGCTGGCCTTCCCCACGGTATTCAACATTCCAGCGCTTGCAGACACGGGACAACGAAACTTTCAGGATCTCGTCGTAAGGCATCCAGTCACCCATGACCTGATCCAGGCGATACGCCGAGAAATCCTTCACGAACTGATCCATCTGCTCGGCCGGAACACGGTCGGCGAAGAGTTCGCGCGTCATGGTGCCCATGTGGAAATTGGTCAACGTGCCGTAGCAGTCGAACGTAATGAATTTTGGTCGAAGAAAGCTCATTGTGTGCGGTCCTGAAAGTTCGTTGGGGTCATGGCATGACGAGCAGTTTCGGCCCTGATGCAAGGACCGCGTTGCACGCTGCAACACACCCTCATTACAACACCGTGAAATCAGCATATGGCGTTAAAAGTGATGGCTGCTTGATAGAAAGCACCGTTTTGAGGTGCGCGCTCAGCAGACTTTGCGGGGCGCTCCAGCCTTGGGCAAACCCCGGTTTTCAGTGCTTTTTTGACCCGTTTCAGGGCGCTCGCGCTCAAACACGCGGCTTTGCACCGCAGATACTGCGCCTTTGCAACCGCCGTTGCTCAGCACAATGTACGGCGCGCAGAACAGCCTGGTTCACGCCACTATATAAGGCAGGCCATGCGCCGAAAAATCACAAGCATTTGCTGCCGGACCTTCGGCCGATTTAAGCAGTAACTGTGGTCTGGCGAGCTGCCAATCGTGAAATCTACCGAATGTTTGCCGCCCTCTTGTCACCCCGTTCCGCAGGTGGGATACAGCAGGTCTGCCGCATCCTTTATATCGCCTGTGCATCCTTCTGGAGGGAGACACATCATGCTCGCCCAGCAACGCCTCGACTTTGAATACCGCCCGATGACTGCCGCTGATGTGGTCAGCGCCCACGAGCTGTCTATTGCCCTGAAATGGCCGCACCGACTCGAAGACTGGGCCATGCTGCAACGTGTTGCCCAGGGCTTCGTTGCGCTGCACAACGGCCGGTTGATCGGCAGCGCCTTCGCCTGCCATCAAGGCAAGTTCTCAACCATCGGACTGGTGATCGTCAGCGACGATTATCAAGGCAAGGGCATCGGTCGCAAGCTGATGGACATGGCGGTTGGCAGCGTTCCACCGCGCACCGCCATCCTCAACGCCACACTCGCGGGCGCACCGCTTTACGCCAAGATGGGCTTCGTGAGTTTTGGCGAGATCCAGCAGCATCAGGGTCAAGCCCAGTTGCCCACACCGACCGACCTGAAGGCTGGCGAGCATTGTCGCCCGCTGACCGAAGCCGATCATGCGCGCGCCCTTGAACTGGCCAATGCGGGTACCGGAATGGATCGCTCGACGGTTCTGAGCGATGTACTCGGCAACCTCGAACATGCGGTCTGCATCGAGCGCGGCGGTCAATTGCAGGCCTTCGCGCTGATGCGCCCGTTCGGCCGCGGCCTGTGCATAGGCCCGGTGGTTGCCGAGGACACAGAGCAGGCAAAACACATGATCGAACAATTGCTGGCCAAGGTGCCCTACGCCTTCGTGCGCATCGACATTCCCACCGATTGCGGGCTGGTGGACTGGCTGGAAGAAGCCGGTCTCAAACGTGTCGATGCTGTGACTTGCATGAGCATGGGCGCCGCTCCGCAACCGAGCCAGGGCGTACGCCAGTTTGCGCTGATTACCCAGGCGATTGGTTGAGCACAGCAGTGCTCTACGACGTAGCGACGCCGCACAGCAAATACCGGACTGTGGGAGGCGGCTTGCCGGCGATGAAACGATGACGCGATGTTCCTGCAGTACCGCGTCGACCTCATCGCGGGCAAGCCCCCTCCCACATCTGTGAACAGTCCACACACCATTCTCGAGACCAGAACCATGCCCCAACCTAACGTTCTCCTGCTGGCCCGCGCCGATCACAGCCCTGTCGATACCGAATTTACAACCGGCCCGCTCGACGCCGCCGACCCATTAGCCGAAGGTCGCCGCACGGCCTTCATCGATGAGGCAGGCATCGCCGCCGGTGTCGTTCACTCTGGCGGCTCGTTGTCGGTCGACGCTTACCCCTACACCGAAATGCTGGTCGTGCACCGTGGTGCGGTCACGCTGAGTTCCGGCAGCGACAGCGTCACGATCAGCATCGGCGAAAGCGCAGTGATCGGTCGTGGTACTCAGGTACGTATCGAAGCGCAACCGGACAGCCTCTGGGCGTTCTGCGCCGCCACACAGGCCACCGGACCGGACAAGCCCGGCATCACGCACCTGGATCGCCTCGCGATGCTCACACCGTCCTCGCCGCCAGACCCGGCCATCATGATCAGTGCGCTGCCGCAGTGCCGCAGCAATAACATTTTTGAGGACACCGCCAGCACCCTGCGCATCGGCGTCTGGGATTCAACACCCTACGAGCGCATCTCGCGTCCGCACAGAATCCACGAACTGATGAACCTCATCGAAGGCAGCGTGACGCTGGGCATCGAAGGTGGTGAAGCCGTCGTCGTCAAACCCGGCGACACCGTGTTCGTTGCCCAGAACGCGCCCTGCAAATGGACCAGCACAGGGTATGTGCGCAAGTTCTATGCGGTGACCTGAGAAATGAGCCGCGCCCTGTCATGCGCAAGGGCGCGGCTATAACGTTTAAGCGTGCACTAACATCGACCTGCACAAGGTTCGCCAGCGCAGTTAATAGCCACTAAGTGTGCTGCACAAGAACAATTATGTAACTCCGTTGTTTATTTTAGATATCCCTCACCACCTGTTGATTTCCCTGTCAGGAACTGCTTAAAAATCAAGACAGCGGACAACAGTGACGTTATACCTCGCCTGAAAATTCTCGACGCTCACTCTCTGTTGTTAAACCGGACTATTCCATTCGGCCTCAGGAAACTGCTGCCGCCGATCGTCTACTGCCGAATAAATTACAAATAACATGAAGTTAATCGTTTAACTTAAGGACATCACCATGAATACCCACTGCATCGCACTGAGCTTTCTTGCCCTGGCCACTCTGGGTGCAACCGTTACAGCACAGGCAGGGCCGCCTGTTACAGTGACGTTTAAGAATTTGGGGACGGAGCAGGCCGAGTACACTGTTGTGACTCGCAATGAAAGCTCTACGCAGATGAATGCAAAAAGCCCTGTCAGGTCTGTGGTCAGACCTGGCGAATCCGACGCCTACACCGTGCAGAGCACCTTATCGCCAGACGCAAGCTATGCGAGCGTCAGATACGTGATGGGCTCCAAGTCCTGTGTATTTTCTACCACGTTCATGAAGCTTCCCGGAGCTGGAGGCGTCAAGACACCCAAGTGGAACAGAACGGCAACGCCTGGCGGCGGCGCAGTTTGCACAGCCACGTCACGTGCAACCAACCTTTCCACCTATGCATGGGCGGCAGAGTTTACGATGAAGTAATCCCTGTACAAGCGCGTCGAATCTCGACGCGCTTGACTCTTTCGAACGCTAAAGCTCGCTCCAGACCAGTCGATACAGATACGGTATACAACGCCACGGAATGGCTGCCTACGCGAGGACGCGTACATCATGAATATCCCGCATCTCTTACCAGTAACTATTCAAACTACCCCGTCAGCGGCTCCTGCCAACAACGCATCGACCCTCAGTAAGCCCTTATTGACACCGACGAGTCCGGAAAGTGTTTCCTTCTCGGCACTGGCCAGACAACTGAATGAAAGCGCAATGCGTGCTCAATCCCGTGATGCAAGTCTGAGCTCCAAAGAGTTGGGCGCTTTGGGAAAAAATATTATCGACAAAATCGCAGGATCCACTTATTACGCCAATCGGGACCAGCACGATGCCGAAGTACCTGATACGGATGACCCTGTACTTCTCGAAAGGGCACGGCAGGCAACCCTGTTCGAGCGCGGATCAGGAAGAAATCCGTTTGCAGGACTGCCTCAGGATCAACTGAGGTTGATCATGTACGACGAGAGCGGCAGCTTCACCATCAATGAGAGAAGCGCCGCGTTCGATGAAGAATATGCGCAGGATCAGGCCTGGAAACGCGCCATCAACCAACGCTACGTCGACGAATACAACGAAACCGGCAAAAGCACCCAGACCCTGTTCATGATCATCGCCCACTACAACGACCTGCCCCCCATAGAACAGGCGCAATACCCGGCCGACTACGTGGCCAACCTGACCTCGGGCGACAGTTCGGTCATGGATATGCTCAATGGCCAGAAGGGTCAGTCGCTCAGCGCCAACACGTAAAACGTGCTGTCCACCGCCATCAGCGGAAAGCGTTCAGGCAGGTTGTCCTTTGCCACCTCGCTGAACAGCTCCTTGTCATCATTTGCAGCAAGAAAGCAGTATCCCGGACAAGCAAACGCCCCGACAAGTCGAGGCGTTTGCTTGAACATTTCCGAGCACCGCGCTCATGCGCGGCATCAGGAATGTTTAATTACAACTTCGGACCGGCAGCCTTGATGGCGTCGCTCACGTCGAACTTCTTGAAGTTCTCCACGAACAGGCCAGCCAGCGCCTTGGCGGCTTCGTCGTAGGCAGCCTTGTCAGCCCAGGTGTTGCGCGGGTTGAGCAGGTTGGTGTCTACGCCCGGTACCGACTTCGGCACGTCCAGGTTGATGGTGTCCAGGTGCTCGGTCTCGGCACCGATCAGCGCGCCGCTCTGGATCGCTGCAATCACGCCACGGGTGGTCGGGATGTTGAAGCGCTTGCCAACGCCATAACCGCCGCCGGTCCAGCCGGTGTTGACCAGGTAAACCTTGGAGCCGAAACCGCGGATGCGCTTGATCAGCAGCTCTGCGTATTCGCCAGCCGGACGCGGGAAGAACGGTGCACCGAAGCAGGTGGAGAAGGTCGACTTGATGCCCGAGCCCGAACCCATTTCAGTCGAACCGACCAGCGCGGTGTAACCCGACAGGAAGTGGTAGGCAGCCTGTTCTTCGCTCAGGATCGAGACAGGCGGCAGTACGCCGGTCAGGTCGCAGGTCAGGAAGATCACGGCGTTCGGCTCGCCACCGAGGTTTTTCGGTGCGCGTTTTTCGATCAGCTCGCGCGGGTAGGCCGCACGGCTGTTCTGGGTCAGGGTGCTGTCGGCGTAGTCGGCTTTCTTGTTGGCGTCGAGGATGACGTTTTCCAGAACCGCGCCGTGCTGAATGGCTTTCCAGATAACAGGCTCGTTCTTCTCGGACAGGTCGATGCACTTGGCATAGCAACCGCCTTCGATGTTGAACACCACGCCTTCGCCCCAGCCGTGCTCGTCGTCACCGATCAGGTAACGGCTTTCGTCAGCCGACAGGGTGGTCTTGCCGGTGCCCGACAGACCGAAGAACAGGGTCACGTCGCCGTCTTCGCCCATGTTCGCCGCGCAGTGCATCGGCAGAACGTCGGAAGCCGGCAGCAGGAAGTTCTGCACCGAGAACATGGCTTTCTTCATTTCGCCGGCATAACGCATGCCTGCAATCAACACCTTGCGGGCGGCGAAGTTGATGATGACAGTACCGTCAGAGTTGGTGCCGTCACGCTCAGGTTCGCAGACGAACCATGGCGCGTTCTGGATTTCCCACTCGTCTTTGCCAGCCGGGTTGTACTGTTCAGGGTTGATGAACAGGCAGCGGCCGAACAGGTTGTGCCACGCGGTCTCGGTGGTCATCTTGACAGGCAGGTAGTGGGCTGGATCGGAGCCTACATGAACGTGGGAAACGAAGCGCTCGCGTTCGGCCAGGTAAGCACCCACACGGTTCCACAAGGCGTCGAATTTTTCGGCCGGGAACTTGCGGTTGATCGGGCCCCAGGCGATGGCGTCCTGAGTGCTCGGCTCTTCAACGATGAAACGATCGACCGGCGAACGGCCAGTACGATGGCCTGTCTGCACAACCAGTGCGCCAGTGTCGGAAAGTTCGCCTTCGGCGCGGGCAAGGGCTTCCTTGACCAGTTCGTCGGTGCTCAGATCGGTGTACACAGCGTTGTTGGTTTGCGTCATGAGATTCCCCGTCGGCCAGTGGCCGAGTGCTCCAAACGGTTTTGTAGTAAAAAAACAACCACTACTACAGCGTAAAAGTGGGCCGGATTATGCCAGAAAAGCCCAAGAATGGTAGAACCCTCCTGTCAGAACAGGATTACAGGGGCCCACGTCGTATTCTGGGGCTGTTCGTGTACGGGTTAATGGCGCGTGTCGGATGGCGAATCGACACCGCCGCCAGCAAACAGCTGGGCGACGTCAGTGGCATCGAACAGATAGCGCTCGTTGCAGAACTGGCAGTCGATCTCGATGGTGCCGTTGTGCTCCTGAACCAACTGCTGCGCATCCTCCAGGCCCAGGCTCACCAGTGCATTGGCAGATCGCTCGCGTGAGCAACTGCAGCGGAAGCAGATTGGCTGGATATCGAACAGACGCAGCGGGTCTTCGTGGTACAGGCGATGCAGGATGGTCTCGTTATCCAGGCTCAGCATCTCTTCGGCCGTCAGCGTATTGGCCAGGGTCAGCACGTGCTCCCAGCTGGCATCACGCTCTTCGGGGTCGGGTATCTGTGCCACAGGCAGCTGTTGCAGCAGCAGGCCGCGAGCGCGATGACCGTCAGCCTTGAGCCAGAAACGTGTACCCAACTGCTCGGACATCACGAAGTAGCTGGAGAGACTTTCGGAAAGGTCCACGCCGTCCAGCGCGACAATGCCCTGATAGCGCTTGCCCCTGCGCGGATCGATGGTCAGGGCCAGCGAGCCGTCCGGCATCAGATCCTGCAGGCTTGCGCCCGGGGTGATCAGTGCTTCGTCGTAGCGGGCAATGCCGCGCAGCTCGCGCTCGCTGGAGCACTCGACCATCAGCAAAGGCACAGCGCCGCTGGAGCGTGCCTGAAGGATAAGCAGACCGTCGAACTTGAGCGTGCCGACCAGCAAGGCAGCAGCGGCCATCAGCTCACCGAGCAATTGCGCGACAGGCTCGGGGTACGGGTGCTTGGCGAGCACTTCGGCGTAACTGCGCTCCAGGGCGACCAGCTCCCCGCGAACGTCGCTTTCGTCAAAAATGAAGCGCTGGGTGAAATCGATGTCCGGGGTATCGTTCATAAAAGAAGGTATCTGAAGTGAGGATCTGTAAGGGCAGTCGACGAAAAAATGCGCCGGGCAGCGTTATTCAACACACGCTGCTTCATGCCGTTTGGCTGGCATTTTAGGAGCTATCCTGCGCTGTTCCAAGCCAGATGCAGTTTTGGGCCGGATGCCGAGCGCTTTCGAGGGCCAGGATCAGTCGCCCTGCTGGCTGCCACGGAAATCAAAAAGCTGCCTCCGCTGCTTCTTGGTCGGTCGTCCGTCGGTGGTCATGCCCAGGTTGCCAGCCTTGCGTTGCTCGGCTGCGTGTTCGCGACGGGTGATGCTTTCCGGCGTTTCACGGTAAAGTGTCTGCGCTTCTGGAGCGCCACGACGCACTATGGACAGCGCCTCGACCACGACCGTACGCTCATCGAACCCCATGCGAATCTGAAACTCGTCGCCCACGCGGGGCTCCTTGCCAGGTTTGCAGCGCTCGCCACGGCAGTGCACCTTGCCGCTTTCGATAGCCGCCTTGGCCAGGGCTCGGGTCTTGAAGAAACGCGCAGCCCAAAGCCATTTGTCCAAACGAATTTTGTCGTCTTCCTCTGGCTTTTGTGCCATATGAATTCCTCATCTTTATAACAGTCAGAACGTTTACCAGGCACGTTGAAACAGTGGCGATCCTTGATCACTCATTTCTGCAGGCCCTCATCACGCCACGAACATGAAGTAACCGATCCTTGCTTGTCAAAAACAGTCTGCTTCAATCTCATAGCCTTTATCCCGTAGGGAGTGCGACGTGACCGACTTTCCAGCTTCATTGACTGCTCCCAAGAAGGGATGTGAAGGCTGTACCAACAGTCCAGAACTGAATTTTTCGTTCGACTACGCCTATCAGCCCATAGTAGACCTGAGCGACAACTCCATTTTCGCCCACGAAGCACTGGTACGTGGCCCCAATGGCGAAGGCGCACACACCGTGCTCAGTCAGGTCACAGACCAGAATCGCTACCGCTTCGACCAGAGCTGCCGGACCACCGCCATCGCCGGTGCCGCGCGGCTGGGCATGAACGAACGTTTATCGATCAACTTTTTGCCCAATGCCGTGTATCGTCCAGAACTGTGCATTCGCAGCACACTGGAAGCCGCCAAGACACACAACTTCCCCATCGACCGCCTGATTTTCGAAACGATCGAAAGCGAGCACATGGGCGATCACAGTCACTTGAGCAATATTCTTCGTGAATACCGCGAATTCGGCTTCATGACCGCCATCGACGACTTTGGCGCGGGCCATTCCGGCCTGACCCTGCTGGCTGATTTTCAACCCGACCTGATAAAACTCGACATGAATCTGATCCGCGATATTCACCGCAGTCGCGCGCGTCAGGCTATCGTTCGTGGGGTTGTCACAATGTGTTCGGAGTTGGGGATTAAAGTCATCGCAGAGGGCATAGAAAGCGCGGATGAACGTGATTTCCTCGCTGATTGTGGCATTTTCCTGATGCAGGGCTACTGGTTCGCCAGGCCGGCATTCAAAGCGCTGGCGCGGATCAGTCCCGACGCCTGGCAGAAGTCTTGAGAAATACGGAATCGCATTGAAAACATTCGATCATCTGACAGTCATCGGCCTGCGCGAGTGGGTGGCGCTTCCCGACTTGGGGGTGGCGGGCCTTCGGGCAAAAATCGATACCGGTGCAAGCACGTCGAGTCTGCACGCGACTGAAATCGAGCCGTTCGAACGGGACGGCCAGAAATGGGTTCGTTTCAACGCTCAC
The DNA here is from genome assembly GCF_014358015.1 of Pseudomonas triticifolii. Lineage (GTDB taxonomy): Bacteria > Pseudomonadota > Gammaproteobacteria > Pseudomonadales > Pseudomonadaceae > Aquipseudomonas > Aquipseudomonas triticifolii. The sequence continues at coordinate 31,847 of NZ_JACONV010000030.1, forward strand.
CTGGGCACAGTGGTTCAATTGCGGCATCGTCGATGCGAGGCACAACTGGTCGCCATGAAGACTATCAAAAGCTCCAACGGTCAGGCGCAGGTGCGTTATGTGATTCGCACGACGCTGGCCCTGGGTGATCGCATCTGGCCGGTGGAATTTACCCTGGCCTGCCGCAAGTCGATGCGTTATCGGCTGCTGTTGGGTTCAAACGCCTTGATCGACGGTCAACTGGTCGTCAATCCGGGCATCACTTATGTACAAGACAAGCCGGTGTTCCCGGCCTCTACTTCCTCAGGTGCTGCATGAAGATCGCTGTGCTTTCGCGTAACCCGCGTCTGTATTCCACACGTCGTCTGGTCGAAGCTGGTATTGAGCGTGGCCACGAGATGGTGGTGATCGATACCCTGCGCGCCTATATGAACATCGCCAGTCATAAGCCGCAGATCCACTACCGCGGCAAGCCGCTCGAAGGCTTCGATGCCGTCATCCCGCGTATCGGTGCTTCAGTGACGTTCTATGGCTGCGCAGTGTTGCGCCAGTTCGAAATGATGGGGGTTTTTCCACTTAACGAATCCGTGGCCATTGCCCGCTCACGGGACAAGCTGCGTTCCCTGCAATTGCTCTCACGACGCGGAATCGGTCTGCCGGTGACGGGCTTCGCGCATTCCCCAGACGACATCCCCGACCTGATCCAGATGGTCAACGGTGCGCCGCTGGTGATCAAGGTGCTGGAAGGCACGCAAGGAATCGGCGTGGTGCTGTGCGAAACGGCGACAGCAGCAGAATCGGTGATCGAGGCGTTCATGGGCCTCAAGCAGGACATCATGGTTCAGGAGTACATCAAGGAAGCCGGTGGCGCGGATATTCGCTGTTTCGTGGTCGGTGACAAGGTCATTGCCTCGATGAAGCGTCAGGCCAAGCCTGGGGAGTTCCGCTCCAACCTGCACCGTGGCGGCAGCGCCAGCCTGATCAAGATCACCCCGGAAGAACGCATGACAGCCCTGCGTGCGGCCAAGGTGATGGGTTTGAGCGTCGCAGGCGTGGATATTCTGCGGTCCAATCACGGTCCGCTGGTGATGGAAGTCAATTCCTCGCCGGGGCTTGAGGGTATCGAAGTGACCACCAGCAAAGACGTTGCCGGGATGATCATCGAGTACCTGGAAAAGAACAGCGGCCCGCACATGACGCGCACCAAAGGGAAGGGATAACGCTTAAAGAAAAGGCGTGATCATGCAAATGCTCCGCGTTGGAATGCGGAGCATCCTGAGAGGTGTTTCCACGCGGCGCGCGGAACGATCAAGCGGCCGCTCTAAACCGCATCCCTGGGCAACATCAGCCCCAGCGGCAGGCGCACTCGCGCTTCCAGGCCGCCTCCTGAACGGTTCCTCAGCTCTACATTGCCGCCATGCATGGCGGCGATGCGCTTGACGATGGCCAGCCCAAGCCCCGTGCCTTTACCGCTGCGCGCGCGGTCGCCACGGATGAAGGGGTTGAAGATGGTGTCCAGTTCCGATGGATCGATACCTGCACCACGGTCCAGCACGCTCAGCACCACGTACGGCGCATTGCGATCGCCTGACACATAAGCCGCCACTTCAATGCCATTGCCCGCATGGTGCTTGGCATTGCCGATCAGGTTGGTGAGCAGACGCTTCATAGAGACACGGCGCAGCGGGAAAGGCGGAATCGGCTCCAGACACAGACGGATACTCTCCTCGGCACCGTTGAACGGCTCGACCACGTCGCGCACCAGATCGCCCAGATCGACTTCCTCGATTTCCTCGTCACGGCCATCACGAATGAAGGCCAGGAACTGGTCGAGAATCGCATCCATGTCCTCGATGTCACGCACCATGCCTTCGGTGAATTCGTTGTCGCTCATCAATTCAAGTGACAGCCGCAGCCGGGTCAGCGGTGTACGCAAGTCATGGGACACACCCGCCAGCATCAACTCGCGCTCCTGCCCCGCCTGCTCGACATCCTCGGCCATCTGGTTGAAAGCTCGATACACCTCGGCCATCTCGCTCGGTGTATCGCTGATCGGCAGGCGCACGCTGCGGCCCTGCCCCAGTTGGCGAGCCGCGAAGACCAAGCGCTTCAGCGGCTGATTGAGCTGCCGCACGAATATCCAGGCAGACGCCGTGGACAAAAGACCGATAGCGAGGAACCAACCCAGAACGCTCCAGATTTTCTGACCGCGCAGCGGATGCGGGTACAGCGGCACCTTCAGCCAGCCATCGCCCAGGCTCGGTGCGCGCACCCAGAGCGCAGGCGGTGCATGAACACGTAATCGCACTTCGGTGTCCTCACCCAGCTCGGCCTGCATCTGCCGCTGATAGATCTCGCTGTACGGCCAGTGCTGCTCGCCTTCCGGCACACCGCCGCCCACCACACGAATCAGACCCGCCGCCTCGGCAATCGCTTCCCGGTCGTTTTCATCCGCCGCCCAGTAAGCACGCAGCGTCAAAGCCACGCCGTGGCTGTATTGCCTGTCGACCAGCACGTCCTCGTTCATCAGCAGGTAGACCAGCGTCAGCGCCTTGGAAAACAGCACGACGATGAGCACCAGCCACAGGGTGCGGGAGAAAAAACTTTGCGGGAACCAGAGCGGAGTCTTCATAACTGCAGCTACACACTTTGCAGGGCGAGCCTGGGCTCGCAAGTTTGCCGGACGCGGGCCAGACCCGAGGTACGAACGCAAAAAACCAGCCCGTCGATAACCGGTAAACGGTTATCGACGTGGCTGGCAGGAACTTCGGTGTTCTGTACTGACAAAGGGTCTGTCAGCGATTTCCGGCACCATCGGGAACGAATACATAACCTACGCCCCAGACTGTCTGGATATAACGGGGTTTGGAAGGATCTGGCTCGATCAGACGACGCAGACGGGAAATCTGTACGTCGATGGAGCGTTCCAGCGCATCCCATTCCCGGCCACGTGCCAGGTTCATCAGTTTGTCACGGGTCAGCGGCTCACGGGCGTGCATGACCAGCGCCTTGAGGACCGCGAATTCGCCGGTCGTCAGCATGTGTACTTCGTCGCCACGCTTGAGTTCGCGGGTGGCGAGCGACAGTACGTAGTCGCCGAAACTGACCGATTCGTCTTCGCTGCCGGGCGCACCGGGTACCGGCGCAGCCTGACGACGCAGGACCGCCTTGACGCGAGCCATCAGCTCGTCCGGGTTGAAAGGCTTGGCCAGGTAATCGTCAGCCCCCAGTTCGAGCCCCTTGATGCGGCTCAACTCATCGCCCTTGGCGGTGAGCATGATGATCGGCACCTGATTGTTCGCGGCGCGCAGACGACGGCAGGCCGACAGGCCATCTTCCCCAGGCAGCATCAAATCCAGAACCACGAGGTTGAAGACCTCACGGGACAACAGTCGGTCCATTTGCTCCACGTTCGCCACCGCCCGGGCACGATAGCCCTTGCTGGTGAAGAAACGTTCCAGAAGACTGCTCAACCCCGGATCGTCATCAACGATCAGGATTTTTTCGCCTTCAGCATTTTGTGCGGTGCTGCTCATCGGATGCTCCTTTGATCTCGGGGCGCATTATGGCGTAGCTGCGGTGATGCGCACCGTGTGCATTGTTAGCAGATTTTACTGGGGGCCACACTGATGAGTGTTTTGAGGGCGCAAAAACAGCTCGCTCGTCGGCCAATCCCCTAATCCGGCGTCGCTGGGTATAATGCGCCGCCCTCAAAGTCAGGCAACACCAGACTTATGGCAGTTCGCCAGTCAGGAAAATAAACCGTCCGCGACGCGGAATCTGACACGCCGGACCGTACACAGCCCAGTTTTTTGCTCACAACTCCAGGTGGTCTTATGGACAGCATCAACAGCCGCATCGCCGAAGAACTCGGCGTACGCCCACAACAGGTCGCAGCGGCCGTAGCACTACTGGATGAAGGCTCGACAGTGCCCTTCATTTCCCGCTACCGCAAGGAAGTGACCGGCAGCCTCGATGACACGCAACTGCGTCATCTGGAAGAGCGCCTGCGCTACCTGCGCGAGCTGGACGACCGGCGTGTCAGCATCCTTGCCAGCATCGAAGAGCAAGGCAAGCTGACCCCGGAACTGGCCCGCGACATTAAACTGGCCGACACCAAGACCCGGCTTGAAGACTTGTACCTGCCGTACAAGCAGAAACGCCGCACCAAGGGCCAGATTGCCCTTGAAGCCGGTCTGGGCGAGCTGGCCGATGGCCTGTTCAACGACCCGGGCCTGGCCCCGGAAACCGAAGCCGCCCGCTTCGTCGACGCCGAAAAAGGCGTGGCTGATGTTAAAGCCGCGCTGGAAGGCGCCAAGTACATTCTGATGGAGCGCTTCGCCGAAGACGCGTCCCTGCTCGACAAACTGCGCAGCTTCCTCAAGCAGGAAGCCGTCATCAGTGCGCGTGTCGTACCGGGCAAAGAAGAAGAAGGCGCCAAGTTCCGTGACTACTTCGAACACGACGAGCCGCTCAAGAGCATGCCATCGCACCGCGCCCTGGCGATTTTCCGTGGCCGCAACGAAGGTTTCCTCAGCTCCGCGCTGAAAGTCGGCGAAGAATTGCCGGGCACCATGCACCCGTGCGAGCTGATGATCGGCGAGCGTTTCGGCATTCAGAATCAGAGCCGTCCGGCTGACAAATGGCTGGCCGAAGTCGTGCGCTGGACCTGGAAGGTCAAGCTCTATAGCCATCTGGAAACCGACCTGCTGGGCGAACTGCGTGACGCCGCCGAGACCGAAGCGATCAACGTATTCGCCCACAACCTGCACGACCTGCTGCTGGCCGCGCCTGCCGGTCAACGCGCCACGCTGGGCCTGGACCCTGGCCTGCGCACCGGCTGCAAGGTGGCCGTGGTGGACGCCACCGGCAAGCTGCTCGACTACGCGACCGTGTACCCGCATGTTCCCAAGAATCAGTGGGACCAGACCATCGCGGTGCTGGCGGCGTTGTGCGCCAAGCACTCGGTGGATCTGATCGCCATCGGCAACGGCACTGCCAGCCGCGAAACCGACAAACTGGCGGCCGACCTGATCAAAAAATACCCAGGTCTGAAAATGACCAAGGTCATGGTCTCCGAAGCGGGCGCATCCGTTTACTCGGCGTCAGAACTGGCGGCCAAGGAATTCCCGGAGCTGGACGTGTCGATCCGTGGCGCGGTGTCCATCGCCCGTCGCCTGCAGGATCCGCTGGCAGAACTGGTGAAAATCGATCCGAAATCCATCGGTGTCGGCCAGTACCAGCATGACGTTTCACAACTGAAACTGGCGCGCGGGCTGGACGCTGTGGTGGAAGACTGTGTGAACGCCGTAGGTGTGGACGTGAACACCGCTTCCGTCGCGCTGCTGGCGCGTATCTCGGGGCTGAACACCACGCTGGCGCAGAACATCGTCGCTCACCGCGACGAAAACGGTGCCTTCAAGACCCGAGCTGCATTGAAGAAAGTCAGTCGTCTGGGCGAGAAAACCTTCGAGCAGGCCGCAGGCTTCCTGCGTGTCATGAGCGGCGACAACCCGCTGGACTCTTCGGCCGTCCACCCGGAAGCTTATCCACTGGTGCAGCGCATCGCGGCGGAAACCGACCGTGACATCCGCTCGCTGATCGGCGATGCCGGTTTCCTCAAGCGTCTGGACCCGAAGAAATTCACCGACGAAACCTTCGGCCTGCCTACCGTGACCGACATTTTGCAGGAGCTTGAGAAGCCAGGCCGCGACCCGCGTCCTGAGTTCAAGACCGCTGAATTCCAGGAGGGCGTCGAAGACCTCAAGGACCTGCAACTGGGCATGATCCTCGAAGGTGTGGTCACCAACGTCACCAACTTCGGGGCATTCGTCGACATTGGCGTACATCAGGACGGTCTGGTGCATATCTCTGCGCTGTCGGAGAAATTCATCAAAGACCCGCGTGAAGCAGTCAAGGCTGGCGACGTTGTGAAAGTGAAGGTCATGGAAGTCGACATCCCGCGCAAACGCGTCGGCCTGTCGATGCGCATGAGCGACACGCCGGGCGAAAAAATCGACGGTGCCCGTGGCGCACGTCCAGGCTCGTCGCCGCGTCAGCAAAACAGCGCGCCGCGCAAGGAAACCACCAGTGCTGCACCCGCCAATAACGCCATGGCTTCGCTGTTCGCCAACGCCAAGCAGCTGAAGAAACGCTGATGGATATTCCTGAAGACCTGACCCACAGTGCCTTTTTCAAGATGCTGGGCTGTGAGCTCCGGCGTCTGGACGAAGGCGTCGCCGAAGTTGCACTGCCGCTGGAGGCGCACTTGCGCAACCGCGGCAATGTAATGCACGGCGGGGCGATCTTCAGCCTGGTCGACATCAGCATGGGGCTGGCCTGTTCCAGCTCCCATGGCTTCGATCAGCGCAGCGTGACCATCGAGTGCAAGATCAACTACGTGCGGGGCGTGTCCGAAGGCGAGGTGGTATGCACCGCCACCGTGCTGCACGCGGGACGTCGCACGCTGGTTGTCGAGGCGCAAGTCGTTCAGGGCGATAAGCTTGTGGCCAAGGCCCAAGGCACGTTTGCGGTCATCTAGACTTCAAGATGTGTGAGATGAAAGCGATCACTGCGAACGGAACCTAGCTGTACGCGACCAATTTGGGTTAATTTCGGCACCATTAGCGTGGTGCCGAGTCCATTTGGTGGTACGACGAAGAGCCGTGATTGCGAACAGGCGTCAAAAGACCCCAACCAGGCGAAAACGCCAGTTCCTTTCTTCACCCTTGTAGACCGTCATGTCCACCCCCATATCGGGGCGACCGATGCGTGAAGGATTCCACCTTGAGCGAACTTTTAAACCGTCGTCTGGCGTTGCTTGGCGAGCGCAACAACCTCTCTCTGCTGGAGCAGTGCCTGCACGGTATCGAGCGCGAATGCCTGCGTGTGACCGAACAGGCGCACCTGGCGCAGACGCCTCATCCGGCCGCTCTGGGCGCGGCATTGACCAACAGCCTGATCACCACCGACTATTCGGAGTCGCTGCTGGAATTCATCACACCGGCGCTCAAAGACCCGGTGCAGACGCTTGACAGCCTCGACAAGATCCACCGCTTCGCCTACAGCAAGCTGGACCGCGAGCTCCTCTGGAGCCCGTCCATGCCCTGCCCGTTGCCCGACGAAGAACATATACCGATTGCCTATTACGGCACTTCGAACATCGGCAAGCTCAAGTATGTGTACCGCAAGGGTCTGGCGTTGCGTTATGGCAAGACCATGCAGTGCATTGCCGGTATTCATTACAATTTCTCGCTGCCCGAAGACGCCTGGGCGTTGCTCAAGCAGACCGAAGACTTTGCCGGTGACGCGCGCGATTATCAGTCGCACTCCTACATCGCGCTGATTCGTAACTTCCGTCGCTACAGCTGGCTGCTGATGTACCTGTTCGGTGCGTCGCCAGCACTGGATGCAGGCTTCCTGCGTGGCCAGCCGCACATGCTTGAGCAGTTCGACGGCGACACGCTGTACCTGCCTTATGCAACCAGCCTGCGCATGAGCGATCTGGGTTACCAGAGCAACGCCCAGGCTGACCTGACGCCGTGCTACAACGATCTGGTCAGCTACACCGACAGCCTGCGCAAGGCTGTTGCCACGCCGTATGCGCCTTACGTCGAAACCGGCACTCACGACGCGAACGGTGAATGGGTGCAGCTCAACACCAACGTGCTGCAGATCGAAAACGAGTACTACTCCAACATCCGCCCCAAGCGTGTGACCTACAGCGGCGAACGCCCGATCCAGGCGCTCGTTTCTCGCGGCGTGCAGTACGTCGAAGTCCGCTGCCTGGACATCAACCCGTTCCTGCCCACCGGCATCAGCCTGGAGCAGTCGCGCTTCATCGATGCCTTCGTGTTGTATTGCGCCCTCGAAGAGAGCCCGCAACTGGCTCATCACGAGTGCTCGAACGCAGGCTCCAACTTCCTGACGGTGGTCAAGGAAGGACGTCGCCCGGACCTGGAACTGCTGCGTAACAACGACCCGGTCAAACTCAAGGACTGGGCCAACGAGTTGCTGCAGAAAATCACGCCGATCGCCCAATTGCTCGACAAGGCCCAAGGCAGTGACGAGCACCTGAAATCGATGGCGGTGCAACATGCGAAGGTGGCCGATGCATCACTGACGCCTTCGGCGCAGGTGCTGGAAAGCATGCGGGCGCATAACGAAGGCTTTACCGGGTTCTCGTTGCGCCAGAGCCAGCTCCACGCCGAATACTTCCGCACTCACCCGCTGACGCCTGAAGAACAGGCGCACTTCGAAGAACTGGCAAAAACTTCGATTGCCGAACAGGCCGAACTGGAAGCGACCGAAGAAGTGGTGGATTTCGACACCTTCGTCGGGTCGTATCAGGCGAGTATTCTGTCGATCAGCAACTGAGGGCTGGAATACGAACCACCGTGGGAGCCGGCTTGCCGGCGATTCGGCTTCTCAGCCGCTACATCAGCGCCTGAACTGGCGCTATCGCCGGCAAGCCGCCTCCCACGGTTTTTACGTCAGACGTTGATCAAATCGCTTTCTCGAAAATCTTCGAATTGCGCTGGTAGTTATATAACGACGCACGGGCGCTGGGCAGGCGGTCGACGCTGCTCGGCTCGAAACCACGCTCGCGGAACCAGTGCGCGGTGCGGGTGGTAAGCACGAACAGGGTTGTGATCCCCAGCGCACGGGCGCGGTTTTCGATGCGCTCGAGCAACTCGTCGCCACGGCCACCATGACGGTACTCGGGGTTGACCGCCAGACACGCCAGCTCGCCCGCCTGCGAACCGGAAATCGGGTACAGCGCTGCACAGGCGATGATCAGGCCTTCACGTTCGACCACGCTGAACTGGGTGATCTCGCGTTCCAGCACTTCGCGTGAGCGCCGCACCAGAATGCCCTGCTCTTCCAGCGGCGTGATCAGGTCCATCAAGCCGCCCACGTCCTCAATCGCGGCCTCGCGAACCAGCTCGAATTGCTCCTGAGCGACCAGCGTGCCGCCACCGTCGCGGGTGAACAGTTCGGTCAGCAGCGCGCCATCCTCGGCATAGCTGACAATGTGGCTGCGGCCCACGCCGCCACGGCAGGCTTCGGCCGCCGCATCCAGCAGTTCCGCCTGATAGTTGCTGCCCAAACGCTGCAAGTGCGCGGGCACCTGCTGAGGGCGCAGCTCACGCACCAGGCGGCCCTGCTCGTCCAGCAAACCGGTTTCAGCCCCGAACAGCAGTAGCTTGTCAGCGGCCAGGTCGATGGCGGCGCGGGTCGCGACGTCTTCGCAGGCCAGGTTGAAGATCTCACCCGTCGGCGAATAGCCCAAAGGCGATAGCAGCACGATGTGGCGCTCGTCCAGCAGGCGGTTGATACCTTTGCGGTCGACCCGGCGCACTTCACCGGTGTGCTGGTAATCGACGCCTTCCAGCACGCCGATCGGACGCGCGGTGACGACGTTGCCGCTGGTGACGCGCAGACGCGAGCCCTGCATCGGCGAGGCGGCCATGTCCATCGACAGGCGCGCCTCGATGGCGATGCGCAACTGACCGACAGCGTCGATCACGCATTCCAGGGTTTCGGTATCGGTGATGCGCATGTCGCGATGAAAGCGCGGCGTGATGCCACGCTGTGCCAGCCGACTTTCGATCTGCGGACGCGAGCCGTGGACCAGCACCAGCCTTACCCCCAGGCTGTGCAGCAGCACCAGGTCGTGGACGATGTTGCCGAAGTTGGGATGTGCGACGCCGTCGCCGGGCAGCATGACCACGAAGGTGCAGTCACGATGGGCATTGATATAGGGGGACGCGTGGCGTAGCCAGTTAACGTATTCGGGCATGACAGCAAGAGCCTGTAGAAAAAATGGACGAAGGGCAGAAACACGCACAACGCTGGGCGGTTATCGTCGTAACAGGCTTGGCAACACGCGCACTCTCCTTTTCAAGGTTTTCTGACTCGCCTCACTGCGGGGTCAGACAATAATGTTCGATCAACTGGCGTAACAGATGCACTGTAGGCTGCAGGCGTGACATTTCGAGGTATTCCCCCGGCTGATGCGCACAGGCGATATCGCCCGGACCCAGCACCAGCGTTTCGCAGCCAAGGCGCTGAAGATAAGGCGCTTCGGTGCCAAATGCTACCGCTGCCGCCTTATGCCCGGTCAGTCGTTCAGCTACGCGTACCAGTTCAGCGTCAGCGGCTTGCTCGAACGGGGCACATTCCGGGAACAGTGGCGCGTAACCGATCTGCACCTGATGCATTTCCGCCAGCGGTTGCAGCTTCTGCCGAATGGCCGAGCGCAGTACGTCAGGGTCCATGCCCGGCAGCGGCCTCAGATCGAACTCCAGCGAGCACTGGCCGCAGATCCGGTTCGGGTTATCGCCGCCATGAATACAACCCAGGTTAAGCGTCGGTTGCGGCACCGTGAACTGAGGATTGTTGTATTCCAGTTGCCATTGCTTGCGCAGCCCCTTGAGTTCGCTGATTGCATCATGCATGGCCTCCAGCGCGCTGTGGCCAAGGCTTGGATCGGAGGAGTGACCACTTCGACCGAGAATCTCGATACGCTCCATCATCACGCCTTTGTGCATGCGGATCGGCTTGAGCCCGGTCGGCTCGCCAATCACTGCTGCGCGTCCCAAAGGGCGTCCTGCGTCGGCCAGCGCTCGTGCGCCGGCCATGGAGCTTTCCTCATCGCAGGTGGCGAGGATCAGCAGCGGTTGCTTGAAAGGCTGGTCCAGCAGGCCGCGCACCGCTTCGATCACCAGCGCGAAAAATCCTTTCATGTCGCAACTGCCCAGACCGACCCAGCGCCCATCCACTTCGGTGAGTTTCAAGGGATCGGTTTTCCAGAGGGCTTCGTCGAACGGCACGGTGTCGCTGTGTCCGGCCAGTACCAGGCCACCAGGGCCGGTGCCGAAGGTCGCCAGCAGGTTGAACTTGCCGGGCGACACTTGTTGAATGTCGCAGGCAAAACCCAGATCGCCGAGCCACCCGGCCAGCAGGTCGATGACCGGGCGATTGGACTGGTCCAGAGAAGGCTGGGTGCAACTCACCGAAGGCGCAGCGATCAGGGCTGCAAACTGGTCTTTCATGGACGGCAAGGGCATGGGCGCTTCCTGTAATCGGGTCGAAACACGCCCCATCATAGGGTCATAACGACCCAGGAATAAACCGTTACGGGCCATGTCCTGTACACTGCCGCCCTCAGCAGCCGTTCCGTCACAGGTTGCGCTCCCGATATCAGCATCAGCGTTTGGATTCCCCCGGCCATGCAAAAAGAAACAGAAATCAAACTCCGCGTCAGCCGCGAGACCCTCGCTGCACTGCGCGAACACCCGTTGCTCAAGAAGCGCAACAAAAGTGGCTGGGAGCGCCTTGAGCTGTCTAACCAGTATTTCGATACGCCCGAGCGCGAACTGGCCCACGCCAAGGTTGCCCTGCGCATCCGCCGTGACGGCGACCAGATCATCCAGACCATGAAAACCCGTGGTCAGAGCGTGGCCGGCCTGTCCGAGCGTAACGAGTACAACTGGGACCTGCCCAAGGCCAAGCTGGACCTCAAAAAGCTGGAAGGCGATTGCTGGCCCGAGCAACTGGCCGAGCTGGACAAGAAAACCATCAAGCCGTTATTCACCACCGATTTCGTGCGTGAAAAAGCTGAAATCGCCTGGGGCCGTGGCAAGGCCAAGGTCGTGATCGAGGCAGCACTGGACCTGGGTCAGGTGGTCGCGGGCAAGCAGAAAGAAGAAATCTGCGAGCTGGAGCTTGAGCTACGCGAAGGCGAGCCTGCTGCGCTTCTGGAACTGGCCGCCGAGCTGGCCGCCACGTTGCCATTGATGCCTTGCGACATCAGCAAGGCGGAGCGTGGTTATCGCTTGCTCGACGCGAGCAGCTACTCGCTGAGCCTGGCGGCACCTGAACTTACGGCTGAAACGCCGCTGGACGACGCTTACTCGGCGCTGGCCTGGCACCTGTTGGGCAGCAGCCAGCGTCTGGCCGAGCAATACCGTTTCAACGGCCACTGGCGTCTGCTGCAGGATTGGGTCGAATTGCTCGCCGAGCTGCGCGCATTGACCAGCAGTTTGGGTCAGGCCGCGCCCCGTGCGTCGACTGCGCAACTGCGCACCGCGCTGGACGCCTTGCTCGAAGACTGGCGTCCGCTGGTGCTGGCCGGTCAGGAAGACGGCGACGTACGCGCTGCCGCTCACGAGCAGTTCCTTGAAGAACTGCAAGACACCCGCTGGGGCGAGTTCTCGCTGAACACCTCGCGCTGGTTGCTGGAACGCAACTGGGCCGCCGAGCGCAACAACCGTGGCAATCGCCAGGGCGCAGCGCTGCTGGCCAGCTGGCTGCCGCGTCTGCTGGCCGATGAAGCCACTGCGCTGCAGCTGGGCCGTTATCAGCAACAGCCGGAAGACCTTGCCGAACAGTTGCCACGCATCGAGCGCATCCAGTCCTGGCTGCACTGGGCACGCGGCGCACTGGATTTGCCGGACCTGGACCGCCTGTACGGCGAGCTGAGAAAACTGGAAGAACTGGCTCATCAGGACATCAGCGATGAAGTGCTGGACGCCCGTGTGCACCAGGCACTGACCGTGTTCCAGGGTCGCGCGTGGAAAACGCTGTTGCGTTTGTAACAGCGCCTCCCCTACAGAATGTGACGCGAAGCGTCAGGGCTGCATGGGCAGGCGGAGCACTCATCGTTAGACACAAGTCTTGCTGCCACCAACGGACTGTGGGAGG
>NZ_JACONV010000031.1 GCF_014358015.1 Pseudomonas triticifolii
GCCGGCAAGCCGCCTCCCACGGGGTATGCATTACATCGGTACGCCCATCCGGGATAACGTCAGTCCGCCAGACGCCAGGTCGTGCCGCCCTTGCCGTCTTCCAGCAGCACACCCATGGCCGTGATCTGATCGCGGATGCGATCGGATTCGGCCCAGTCCTTGGCAGCGCGAGCAGCCAGACGCGCCTGGATCAGCGCTTCCACTTCAGCAGCATCGACCCGGCCTTCGGCGCCTGCGCGCAAAAAGTCGTCGGCTTCAAGCTGCAACACGCCCAGTACGCTGGCCAACTGCTTGAGACGTGCCGCAAGGCCCGCCGCCGCAGCCAGATCGGTATCACGCAGACGGTTGATTTCCCGAACCATCTCGAACAGCACCGCACAGGCCTCGGGCGTGCCGAAGTCGTCATTCATCGCCGTAGAGAAACGCTCGACGAATGCCTCACCACCCGCAGGCTCGGCGACCGGCAGGCCTTTGAGCGCATGGTAGAAACGCTCCAGTGCGGCCTTGGACTCGCGCAGGCTGTCTTCGGAATAGTTGATAGCACTTCGATAATGACTCGACACCAGCAGGTAGCGCACCACTTCAGGGTGATACTTCTCCAGCACGTCGCGGATGGTGAAGAAGTTGTTCAAGGACTTGGACATCTTCTCGCCGTTGATGCGAATCATGCCGCAGTGCAACCAGGCATTGGCGTAAGTCTTGCCGGTCGCGGCCTCGCTCTGCGCGATCTCGTTTTCATGGTGCGGGAACTCAAGGTCGCTGCCGCCGCCGTGAATGTCGAACGTGTCACCCAGGCAGCAGGTCGACATCACCGAGCACTCGATATGCCAGCCAGGACGCCCCGGCCCCCAAGGCGAATCCCAGCTCGGCTCGCCCGGTTTGACGCCTTTCCAGAGCACGAAATCCAGCGGATCGTCCTTGGACTCGTCCACTTCGATTCGCGCGCCGATTCGCAGGTCTTCGATTTTCTTGCGCGACAGCTTGCCATAGCCGACGAACTTGCCGACGCGGTAGTACACGTCGCCGTTACCGGGCGCGTAGGCGTAACCCTTGTCGATCAGGGTCTGGATCATGGCGTGCATGCCGGCGATATGATCGGTGGCACGCGGCTCCATGTCCGGCTTGAGGATATTGAGGCGAGCCTCATCCTCGTGCATCGCGTCAATCATGCGCGCGGTCAGCGCGTCGAAGGACTCGCCGTTGTCACGCGCACGGTTGATGATCTTGTCGTCAATGTCGGTGATGTTGCGCACATACGTCAGCTCGTAACCGCTGAACCGCAACCAGCGGGTCACCAGATCGAACGCGACCATGCTGCGGCCATGGCCCAGGTGGCAGTAGTCGTACACGGTCATCCCGCACACGTACATGCGCACCTTGTTGCCATCCAGCGGTTTGAAAACTTCTTTGCTCTTGGTGAGCGTGTTGTAGATGGAGAGCACTGTCCTACCTCAGGTCCAGGAATCGCGCAGTGTCACTGTGCGGTTGAAGACCGGACGACCAGGTTTTGTATCCTTGATGTCGGCGCAGAAGTAACCTTCACGCTCGAACTGGAACCTGTCTTCCGGCTGTGCGTTAGCCAGCGAGGGTTCCGCACGACAACCGGTCAGCACCTGCAGAGAATCAGGGTTGATGTTTTCCAGGAAAGTAGCGCCATCTTCAGCCTTGTCAGGCGAAGGCGAGCGGAACAGGCGGTCGTACAGGCGTACTTCGCACTCCACGCTTGCATCGGCCGGTACCCAGTGAATAACGCCCTTGACCTTGCGACCCTCCGGGTTCTTGCCCAGGGTGTCAGGGTCGTAAGAGCAACGCAGCTCGACGATATTGCCTTCCGCATCCTTGATGGCTTCGTCGGCGCGGATCACGTAGCTGCCACGCAGGCGCACTTCGCCGTTGGGCTCAAGGCGCTTGTAGCCTTTTGGCGGCTCTTCCATGTAGTCGTCGCGGTCGATGTAGATCTCGCGCGCGAACGGCAACTGGCGCACGCCCAGGTCTTCCTTGGGGTGACGCGGCAGTTCAAGGTTTTCGACCTGACCTTCCGGGTAATTGGTGATCACGACCTTCAGCGGACGCAGGACGCACATGGCGCGCGGCGCATTGCGGTCCAGGTCATCGCGAATACTGAATTCGAGCATGCCGAAATCGACCACGCCGTCGGAACGGTTGGTACCGACCATTTCGCAGAAATTGCGAATCGAGGCTGGCGTATAACCACGACGGCGGAAGCCCGACAACGTGGACATGCGCGGATCGTCCCAGCCACTGACGTGCTTCTCGTCGACCAGTTGCTTGAGCTTGCGCTTGCTGGTCACGGTGTAGCTCAGGTTCAGGCGGGAGAACTCGTACTGACGCGGTTTGCACGGCACCGGCAGGTTGTCCAGGAACCAGTCATACAGCGGGCGATGGCTTTCGAATTCCAGGGTGCAGATCGAATGGGTGATGCCTTCGATGGCGTCCGACTGACCATGAGTGAAGTCATAGATCGGGTAAATGCACCATTTGTCACCGGTCTGGTGATGGTGTGCATGGCGAATGCGATACAGAATCGGGTCGCGCAGGTTCATGTTTGGCGACGCCATGTCGATCTTGGCGCGCAACACGCGAGCGCCGTCCTCGAACTCACCGGCCTTCATGCGGGCGAACAGGTCAAGGTTTTCCTCGACGCTGCGCTCACGAAACGGGCTGTTCTTGCCAGGCTCGGTCAGGGTGCCACGGTATTCGCGGGCCTGCTCGGGGGTCAGATCGTCCACGTAGGCCTTGCCGGACTTGATCAGCTCGACAGCCCAGTCATGCAGCTGATCGAAGTATTGCGAGGCGTAACGCACTTCGCCTGCCCACTCGAAACCCAGCCATTTGACATCGCTCATGATGGCGTCGATGTATTCCTGGTCTTCCTTGGCCGGGTTGGTGTCGTCGAAACGCAGGTGCGTCGCGCCGCCAAACTCATTGGCCAGGCCGAAGTTCACACAGATCGATTTGGCGTGACCGATGTGCAGGTAGCCGTTGGGCTCCGGCGGAAAGCGGGTCACGATCCGGGTGTGCTTGCCTGAGTCCAGGTCAGCCTGCACGATCGGGCGCAGGAAGTTGGTCGGTACGACAGGGCCTGCCTTTGAATTCGCAGCGGGTTCTGGAGTGGGCTTGCTCATAGGATCCTTGGACATAGCGAGTGCGCGGCCGGGGTAGGCCGACTAAATCAAAGCGCTTATCATAGCCGAAGCTGTCAAGTCCCTGACAACAGAGTGCAAGGTTGCAGGCAGAAAAGCGGCAAAAAGCGCGAAAAATGTAACCTCGTCTGTAAACTGCGCGTCAGGGTGATATTGCGCCCCTTCATGAACGCCAAGAGAGCGACTTCGATATGTCCAAAGTAAAACTGACTACCAACCACGGCGACATCGTTCTGCAATTGAACGCAGAAAAAGCTCCGCTGACCGTCGCCAACTTCATCGAATACGTCAACGCCGGCCATTATGAAAACACCGTATTTCACCGTGTGATCGGCAACTTCATGATCCAGGGTGGCGGTTTCGAGCCAGGCATGAAGGAAAAGAAAGACAAGCGTCCAAGCATCCAGAACGAAGCCGACAACGGCCTGCCGAACAAGAAGTACACCGTGGCCATGGCTCGCACCATGGAGCCGCATTCGGCATCCGCCCAGTTCTTCATCAACGTGGCTGACAACGCTTTCCTGAACCACAGCGCCAAGACCACTCAGGGCTGGGGCTACGCGGTATTTGCCGAAGTGATCGAAGGCACTGACGTCGTCGACAAGATCAAAGGTGTTGCGACCAGCAGCAAGGCCGGTCATCAGGACGTTCCGGTCGAAGACGTGATCATCGAAAAAGCAGAGATCGTTGAGTGATACTGCTGATCTCCGATCTGCATCTTGAGCAAGAACGCCCGGACATTACCCGGGCGTTTCTGGATCTGCTCGCAGGCAGGGCTCGCACCGCCGAGTCGCTGTATATCCTCGGGGATTTTTTCGAAGTCTGGATCGGTGACGACGCCATGTCGCCGTTCCAGCTTTCGATCTGCAAGGCCCTGCGCGAACTGAGCGACAGTGGCACGCAAATTTTTCTGATGCACGGCAACCGCGACTTCATGATCGGCAAGGGTTTCTGCAAGGCCGCAGGCTGCACGCTGCTGAGCGACCCGACCGTGGTGCAGTTGAACGGTGAGCCGGTGCTGTTGATGCACGGCGACAGCCTGTGCACACGTGATGAGGGCTACATCAGGATGCGCCGATACCTGCGCCATCCCTTGACCCTCTTCATTTTGCGTCATCTGCCCCTGGGCACTCGTCACAAGCTGGCGCGCAAGCTACGCAACGAAAGCCGCGCCAAAACCAGCCTGAAGGCCAACGACATCGTTGACGTGACCCCCGAAGAAGTGCCGCGCATCATGCAGCAGTTCGGCGTACATACGCTGGTCCACGGCCACACGCATCGTCCTGCGATTCACAAATTGCAGATCGGCGACGTCGCCGCCAGGCGTATCGTGCTGGGTGACTGGGATCGCCAGGGCTGGGCGTTGCAGGTGGATGAACAGGGGTTCAACCTGGGTTCGTTCGATTTTGTGCCGCAAGAGCAACGCACGCTGGCCCTGCCCTCTTCGCAGCAACCCGCTTCACGCTGATCGCGCCGACCCCTGAGGCGCCCTTTCAGCGTCTGAAATGACGCCATCGCCGGCACGCCGGCTTGCGCGGGATTTATCCAGTGAGCCTGGCATCAATGCCCTCCCCCCGCCGCTGGCCCCGCCTTAGCGGCAAAGGGTGGTTTGGCAAACCAGACCAGCAGGATCAACCCGGCAAACAGCCAGCTCAGCATGTAAAAGTAATCCACAGTGGACATCATGTACGCCTGGCCGTTGAGCACCTGTTCCAGCTGCGCATAGGCCTGCGGGCCGGCACCTCCCAGCGTATCGAGGGCATGGCGCGTGGTCGGGTCGTAGGTGCTGATGTTCTCGCTCAGGTAGGCATGGTGCTGCTCGGCACGGCGAATCCAGATCCAGGTGGTCAGCGATGCCGCAAAGCTGCCGCCCAAAGTACGCAGGAACGTGGCAAGACCCGAGCCATCGGCGATCTGATTGGGGGGCAGGTCCGACAACAGAATGCTCAACGTCGGCATGAAAAACAGCGCCACGCCGATCCCCATGAACAACTGCACCATGGCCACATGCTCGAAATCCACCTGACTGTTGAAGTTGGCGCGCATGAGGCAGCTCAGCCCCATGGCCAGGAACGCCAGACTGGCGAGCAGACGCAAATCGAATTTGTGCGCGTATTTGCCGACGAAGGGCGACATCAGGACCGGCAGTATACCGATCGGCGCCAGTGCCAGCCCGGCCCAGGTCGCGGTGTAACCCATCTGGGTCTGCAACCACTGTGGCAAGAGCAGATTGACGCCGAAAAAGGCGGAATACCCGCCAATCATCGCCAACGTACCCACCCTGAAATTGCGATAGGCAAACAAGCGCAGATTGACGATGGGATGCTTGTCGGTCAGCTCCCAGATCACGAACACGGCCAGCGCCACCAGCGAAATCAGCGAACCGATCACGATGAAATTCGACTCGAACCAGTCCAGGTTATTGCCCTTGTCCAGCACAATCTGCAAGGCACCGACGCCGATGATCAACGAGATAAGCCCTACATAGTCCAGCGGCTGCTGCTGGGTGTTGACGGGGCGCTTGGCCATCTGCATCCGCACCACGAAGGCCGCAAACAGTCCGATGGGAATATTGATGAAGAAAATCCACGGCCAGCTATAACTGTCGGTAATCCAGCCCCCCAGAATCGGCCCGACAATGGGCGCAACCACCGTGACCATCGCCAACAGGGCCAATGCCATACCCCGCTTTGCAGGCGGGTAGACCGCCAGCAACAGCGTCTGGCTCATCGGATAAAGAGGCCCGGCAACAATGCCCTGCAACGCCCGAAAGCCCACCAGCTCGGGCATTGACGTGGAAATGCCGCACAGAAAAGAGGCCAGCACGAAAAGCAGGGTCGCCCACAAAAATAATTTGACCTCGCCGAAGCGGCGGCTCAGCCAGCCGGTCAGTGGCAGCGCGATGGCGTTACTGACCGCAAACGAGGTGATGACCCAGGTACTCTGCTCCGAGCTGACGCCCAGGTTGCCTGCGATGGTCGGCAGGGCGACGTTGGCGATGGTGGTGTCCAGCACCTGCATGAATGTCGCCAGCGACAGACCGATGGTGCAGAGCAACAGGCTGGGCGGCGTGAAAGAAGCGGGGGCGTTGGTGCTCATCGCGAATCCCTGAAAACGTAGGCGACACCCCGGCCGAGCGGCCGGGGCTTGCGAATGGGCTGATCAGCGCTGGGCGGCTTTGGTTTTGTCGCTGGCGGCGCTGTTTTCATGGATCAGGCGCGCGATCAAGGCATCGGCATCGGCCAGCTGTTCCTTGTAGACCTGGGTGCTGAACGCCGCCTGCTTGGGCGGCTGTTGCGCCAGGACCGGGCCGCTCTGGTCATGCAGATTGACCTCGACGGTGGTTGACAGCCCGATCCTCAAGGGATGTTTCGCCAGTTCTTCAGGGTTGATATGAACCCGCACCGGCACTCGCTGAACGATCTTGATCCAGTTGCCGGTCGCGTTCTGGGCGGGCAACAGTGCAAACGCACTGCCGGTTCCGGCACCCAGGCTGTCGATGGTGCCGCTGTACTTCACATCGCTGCCGTACAGGTCGGAGCTGATCTCGACCGGCTGACCGATACGCATCTTGCCCAGCTGGGTTTCCTTGAAATTGGCGTCGATCCACAGCTGATCCAGCGGGATCACCGCCATGGTCGCCGTACCCGGCTGAACGCGCTGACCCAGTTGCACGCTACGCTTGGCGACGTAGCCGGTGACCGGTGCGACCAGCGTGGTTCGTTCGTTGGCCAGGTAAGCCTGACGCAGCTGCGCGGCAGCTGATTTCACATCTGGATGGGAGGACACCACGGTGTCATCCACCAGCGCCACACTGGTGCTCAACTGTTGCTGGATATTGTTAAGAGCACTCTGCGCGCTGGTCAGATCGTCCCGCGCGTGGGACAGCTCTTCCTGAGAAATCGCGCCGCCCGCCGCCAGACTGCGACGACGACTGTAATTGTCCTGCGCCGTCTGCACAGCCGCACGCTGCGCGGCCAGTTGCGCTTTCATGCCATCGACATTGCTGTACAGGCCGCGAACCTGGCGCACAACCTTGCCCAGATTGGCCTCGGCGCTTTGCAGTCCGACTTCGGCATCGCTGGGGTCGAAACGCAGCAATACCTGGCCCTCTCGAACCAGATCACCATCGTCGGCGGCAATGCTGATGACGGTGCCAGTGACCAGCGGCGTGATTTCAACCACGTTGCCGTTCACGTAGGCATCGTCGGTCTCCTCGCTCCATTGACCATACAGCTCATGCCATGCCCAGACCGCAAGGCCACACAGCACAACGACGATGGCAAGACCGATCAGCAGAAACTTGCGCTTGCCGGACTTCGGATCTTTGGGGTCTTTCTGTTCTGGGGCAGATGTGTGTTCAGCGGCGGCAGTGGCCATGACGATTACCTTGTAGTCTGCGAAACAGTTGAGCAATCGGCCAAACCGGCCGTCCGCAACGTCCTGTTATTCATCGTGTGCCTTTGGCGTTAAAGCTCAGGCGAGTCAGGGTGATGTGGTCATCGGCAGCGACCAGCACTTTGGTCAGGATTCGGCGCAGGGTCTCCACTTCTTCACTGTCCAGGGCCGCAAAGGTGTCGTTCATGGCATCCGCGCCGATCTGCGGAAGCAGGTCTGACAATGTCTGCCCTTGCGGCGTCAGCGCGACATGGACCTGTCGGCGATCGGTTGCGGATCGGGTACGCACGATCAACGCCTTCTGCTCCAGACGATCCAGCATGCGGGTCATCGAACCACTGTCCAGCGACAGGTGCCGACACAACTCCACCGGCGTGTCGGTCGAAAACTGGGCAATCACGATCAACACCTTGAACTGCGCAAACGTGACGTCATAAGGCAGCAGGTACTTGTCCAGCATGCGGTCTTTCAGCGCATTGGTACGGCCGACAAGCAGCCCGATCAGGCTGGAATCGAAATTGTCAGGGCTGAAATGTTTCAAAGAGTCACCCAAAATGCTGCTTAGGCAGTGATTACAAAATATTACTGCCTAAGCAGCCATTGTCAACGCATTTGTTAGCTTGCTTTCTAAATAGGCATAAAAAAACGACCGCTGGTTGGGCGGCCGTTTTTTGTCGTGCTGCACATCTATATCTATATCAGGCGGCGATCGGCACACCGCTGTGAAAGCGAAACTCTTCGTCAGGACTCTCGATCAGTTCGCGCTCAGCCAGGCGGATTTCCTCGATCTTGGCATCCACATCTGCCTTGTCACCGTAGGTGTAGGCCAGTTTCAGGTAATCCTGGAAATGCCGCGCCTCGGACTTGAGCAGGCTGCCATAGAACTTCGCCAGGTCTTCATCCAGATGCGGCACCAGCGCAGCGAAGCGTTCGCAAGAGCGGGCTTCGACAATAGCACCCACCACCAGCGCATCGGTCAGCCGGTAGGGATTGTGATTGCGCACCAACTTGCGCAACGCGCCGGCATAGCGCGCCGAGCTGATATTGGCCATGGGGATCTGGCGCTTTCTGATGATGCTGATCACCTGCTCGAAATGACGCAGTTCTTCACGGGCCAGACGCGACATTTTTGCCAGCAGATCGAACTTATCGTTGTACTGAAACATGAACTGGAACGCTGCCCCGGCGGCCTTCTTCTCATTGTTCGCGTGGTCGATCAGCAGGATATCCAGGTTGCGCAGTGCAGCCTGAACCCAACTGTCGGGCGTGCGGCAAAGCAGAAAGGCTTCGATTTCAGGGATCGGGTACATAGGCTCACAGAAGGTGCAGAGGCAAAGCCGGGCATTATACGAGGGCTGTAGCCGTCTCGCGAGACAAAAGCACTGCGCCGATCAGGCCCCGAACGCATCCTTGAGGAAGCCCGGCGCGATGTAGCGCTGATAGTGCGCCTCGGAGAGCAGGAAGAACTCCCGATCGATCGCATCGCGCAATTCCGGCAGCGACCAGTCGCGAAACTCGGGCAGCAGCACGAAACCGTAGGCCTCGACCTGACTGATGACCCGCGCTCCTCGCGCAATCAACTGATAAGCCCAGCAATACTCGGACTGATGCGGCACAAAACGGATCTTGCGCTGAGTCAGTTGCAGACGCAGCTTGTCGGCGTCGAAGATTTCGAGCTTGGCGGTCATTACCTGAACCAGCAGCTGCTCCAGACGCAGCCAGACCGCTCTTTTTTCTGCTTCGTTATAGCCATTCCAATGGATGACTTCGTGGTGGAAGCGTTTGCAGCCACGGCATACCAAATCCCCATAAACAGTGGAGCAAAGGCCGACGCAGGGTGTTTTGATGATGTGATCAGGCATGACTGGCGGGGCTTGAGGAGGCGAAACAGGAACTCATGTTAGTCCTTTGTCTAAGCACTTTCACCCCCGAAGATGTAGGGGCTAACTTACCTTTAGCGAAGATATGCCGTAGAATCAGCGAGCCTTTTAAGGCGCCAATGTCCGTTGGAAGCTGTTTTCAAAGCGTCACGAGCACAGTCAAGTTAATCCCGCAGTGCGGCGTCGACAGGCCATTCCCTCATCACGAATGGCCGTGTCGACTGCCTCTCCTCCCCGTCCTGCAGGCGTAAAACTTTGAAAACAGCTTCTGTTAGGAATTGCCGACACCCTGCCAACAAGGCTCAAAAGCCTTGCGTGGGTGCGGACAATTTCTGGATGAGCGTCCCGGACACCCATTTGGGACCACTGATGAGGGTAATACTGTGCTTGAAGCCTACCGTAAACACATCGAAGAGCGTGCCGCCCAGGGTATCGTGCCCCAGCCGCTTAACGCCGAACAAACCGCAGGCCTTATTGAGCTGCTGAAAAATCCCCCGGCTGGCGAAGAAGCTTTCCTTGTCGACCTGATCACCAATCGCGTTCCACCAGGCGTTGACGAGGCTGCCTACGTCAAGGCCGGTTTCCTGTCTGCCCTGGCCAAGGGCGAAGCCACTTCTCCCCTGATCGACAAAAAGCGTGCAACCGAACTGTTGGGCACCATGCAGGGTGGCTACAACATCGTCACGCTGGTTGACCTGCTCGACGACGCCACCCTGGCTCCGGTAGCCGCCGAACAACTCAAGCACACGCTGCTGATGTTCGACGCTTTCCACGACGTGGCCGAAAAAGCCAAGAGCGGCAACGCTCACGCCAAGGAAGTTCTGCAATCCTGGGCCGACGGCGAGTGGTTCAAGAAGCGCCCGATGCTGGCCGACAAGATCAGCCTGCGCGTGTTCAAGGTCACCGGCGAAACCAACACCGACGACCTGTCCCCGGCACCTGATGCCTGGTCGCGTCCCGACATCCCGCTGCACGCTCTGGCCATGCTGAAAATGGCCCGCGACGGGATCGTACCGGACGTCCAGGGCTCCATCGGCCCGATGAAGCAGATCGAAGAAATGCGCGGCCAGGGTTTCCCTATCGCCTACGTCGGTGACGTGGTCGGTACCGGCTCCTCGCGCAAATCGGCAACCAACTCGGTGCTGTGGTTCTTCGGCGACGACGTTCCTTACGTGCCGAACAAGCGCGCCGGCGGCTTCTGCTTCGGCAGCAAGATCGCTCCGATCTTCTACAACACCATGGAAGATGCGGGCGCCCTGCCAATCGAATTCGATGTCTCGAACATCAACATGGGCGACGTGATCGACGTCTACCCGTACGCTGGCAAGGTCTGCAAGCACGACAGCGACGAAGTCATCACCACCTTCGAAATGAAGACCCCGGTACTGTTGGACGAAGTCCGCGCCGGCGGCCGCATTCCGTTGATCATCGGCCGCGGCCTGACCAGCAAGGCACGCGCCGAACTGGGCCTGCCAGCCTTCGACCTGTTCAAGACCCCAGACCAGCCAGCCGAAAGCACCAAGGGTTTCACCCTGGCGCAGAAGATGGTCGGCAAGGCCTGTGGCGTAGCAGGTATCCGCCCGGGCACCTACTGCGAACCGAAGATGACCACCGTCGGCTCCCAGGACACCACTGGCCCGATGACCCGCGACGAGCTGAAAGACCTGGCGTGCCTGGGCTTCTCGACCGATCTGGTCATGCAGTCCTTCTGCCACACCGCAGCCTATCCAAAGCCGATCGACGTCAAGACGCACCACACGCTGCCTGACTTCATCATGACCCGTGGCGGCGTATCCCTGCGTCCGGGCGACGGCATCATCCACAGCTGGCTGAACCGCATGCTGCTGCCGGACACCGTCGGCACCGGTGGCGACTCGCACACCCGCTTCCCGATCGGCATCTCCTTCCCGGCAGGTTCAGGCCTGGTTGCGTTCGCAGCTGCTACGGGCGTAATGCCGCTGGACATGCCGGAATCGATCCTGGTTCGCTTCAAGGGCAAGATGCAGCCTGGCATCACCCTGCGTGACCTGGTTCACGCCATTCCGTACTACGCGATTCAGGCTGGCCTGCTGACTGTAGAGAAGAAAGGCAAGAAGAACGCGTTCTCCGGCCGCATCCTGGAAATCGAAGGCCTGGACAACCTGAGCATCGAGCAGGCTTTCGAGCTGTCCGACGCTTCGGCCGAACGTTCGGCAGCCGGTTGCACCATCAAGCTGGCCAAAGAGCCGATCATCGAGTACCTGAACTCCAACATCACCCTGCTGCGCTGGATGATCGAACAGGGCTACGGCGACCCACGCACCCTGGAGCGTCGTGCTCAGGCCATGGAAGCCTGGGTTGCCAACCCTGAGCTGCTGGAAGCCGACAAGGACGCCGAGTACGCTGAAATCATCGAAATCGACCTGGCCGACATCAAAGAGCCTGTGCTCTGCGCGCCGAACGACCCGGACGATGCGCGCCTGCTGTCTTCGGTACAGGGCGAGAAGATCGACGAAGTGTTCATCGGTTCGTGCATGACCAACATCGGCCACTTCCGCGCTGCGGGCAAGTTGCTGGACAAGGTCAAGGGCCAGTTGCCGACACGCCTGTGGCTGTCGCCGCCAACCAAGATGGATGCTCATCAACTGACCGAAGAAGGCTACTACGGCATCTACGGCAAGGCCGGCGCGCGCATGGAAATGCCGGGCTGCTCGCTGTGCATGGGTAACCAGGCACGCGTCGAGCCGAACTCGACCGTTGTGTCGACGTCGACCCGTAACTTCCCGAACCGTCTGGGTGACGGCGCGAACGTCTACCTGGCCTCGGCCGAACTGGCGTCCGTCGCATCGATCCTGGGTCGCCTGCCGACCGTTGAAGAGTACATGGGCTACGCCCAGCAGATCGACACCATGGCAGCGGACGTATACCGCTACCTGAGCTTCGATCAGATCGCCGAGTTCCGTGAAGCCGCAGCGAACGCCAACATTCCGGTCGTTCAAGCGTAACAACGAAACACTGCGTTGAAAGAACCCCGCCTTGTGCGGGGTTTTTTTATGCCTGGAGAAAAGTGGCCGTAGGTGAGCTTGCTCTGGGCGGCAATCCGACGAAGGCAAGGTACAGGCTGTGGCGTCAGCGCCAGGCCTTTCGCGAGCAAGCTCGCTCCCACAAAAAACCGCTTTTATTCAGCAAATTGCATGTTGTTCCGCTACAGGTAATCCCCAATCACACGCCTGACCTTCTCCAGCCCATCGCGCAGCTCATCCATACTCACCGATCCCAACGCCAGTCGCAGGGCATGAGGCACGCTGACGGAGGTCGCAAAGGGCTCGGCGGTCGATACCGCAACCTTCTCCTGCAACAAGGCCATGGCGATCTGATCGGCACGGGCGTCCTCCGGCAGCGGCAGCCAGAGAAAATAAGATGAGGGATGGCCCACGAATTCGATCCCTCCAAACACTTTGCGAGCCACCGCCTGCCTGGCCTGGGCGTCATGCCGCTTCTCGGCCTCCAGTTTCAGAACGGTGCCATCTTCAATCCATCCCGTCGCAATGGCGGTCAGCACCCCAGGCGTGTTCCAGGTGGTAGCCCGGATGACACGCTCCATGGCCTGCACCTTGTCGGCGGGCGCGGCAATAAATCCTACCCGCAGGCCCGTGGCGACACTCTTGGACAGGCCCGACACATAGATCGTCCGCTCAGGTGCCAGCATCGCCAGAGGCGCGGGAGGCTTGTCGGCCAAAAACGCGTACGCGGCGTCTTCGATGATCAGCACGTCATGCCTGCGTGCGAGCGCTACCCATTGTTCACGCCGGTCCTGGCTCATCACCCAGCCGAGCGGGTTGTGCAGCGTCGGCATGGTGTAGAGCGCCTTTACGGGGCGACTGAGACACAGCCGCTCGAACGCATCCGGATCGGGACCCTCGCCAAGCGACGGCAAAGGCACCACTTCGAGGTGCAGCGCCTGTGCCAGCACTTTGAACCCCGAATACGTCAGGGCGTCGGCGGCGATGACATCACCGGGTTTGAGCAACGCCATCAGCGCAATGGCCAACCCCTGTTGCGCCCCATTGGTGAGTAACACCTGCTCAGGCTCGACCGTCAGCCCGCGTACACGCAAATGACGCGCGACAACAGCGCGCTCGTGCGGACGTCCGGCGTGGGGTTGATAACGCAGCAATGACTCAAGATCACCCGACAAGGCCAACTGCCGTAGCGCCGTGCGCAACAAATCGGCCTGACCGGGCAGCGACGGGTAGTTGAAATTGAGGTCGATCATGTCGACGGCCACGGCTTTCTGGTCGATTCCAAGGCCTGGCGAGAGCGCGGTTTCGCGAACGAACGTGCCACGTCCGGTCTCACCACTGACCAGCCCCATGGCCTCAAGCTCGGCATAGACCCGCGTGGCCGTCACAAGCGCTAGCCCATGGTCGGCCGCCAACTGACGATGCGTGGGCAGACGTGCGCCTGGCGACAGGCGTGCCGAGCGAATGTCTGCCGCCATCTGGTCCACCACCGATTTGTAACGTGAGCGAGGCATAGCCAATGTATCCATGACGATTTTTTGATTGTATTGAATGGCAGCCCTACGATGCACCCATCCAGCCCGATTGAACAGACTCGAGAAACGCTTCATGGAACAGACAGTGATTCCATCCCGCACGACCGCTCCCACATCCCGCAGCGGATGGCTGAACGGCCTGATCGGCGTACTGATCTTCAGTGGTTCGCTGCCTGCTACGCGACTGGCCGTGATGGCGTTCGACCCACTGTTCCTAACCTTCGCCCGCGCAACCATCGCCGCAACCCTGGCCATCGGCATGCTTGTGGCGCTCAAGGAAAGACGCCCGGCAAACAACCAGTTTCTTTCCCTGGGTATCGTTGCGCTGGGCGTGGTGCTGGGTTTTCCATTGCTGACCGCGCTGGCGCTGGAACACGTCACTTCGGCGCACTCCATCGTATTCGTCGGCCTGCTGCCGCTGACCACTGCAGTCTTCGGCGTGCTGCGAGGCGGTGAGCGGCCAAGTCGTGCCTTCTGGCTGTTCTCAATACTGGGCAGCGCGATAGTGGTGGGTTTTGCTCTGGCTCAGGGCATCAGCGCTTCAGTCACGGGAGACGCCCTGATGCTGCTGGCCATTATCGTCTGCGGGCTGGGCTATGCCGAGGGTGCCAGGCTGTCGAGGACACTGGGCGGCTGGCAGGTCATCTGCTGGGCTTTGGTACTTGCCCTGCCTATGATGCTGACGCTGGCGGTCATCAGCGCACCCTCCTCGCTTTCAGGCATTACCGCCGGGGCGTGGGCCAGCCTGTTTTACGTTTCGGTTTTCAGCATGCTGATCGGCTTCGTATTCTGGTATCGCGGGCTGGCACAGGGCGGCATAGCAGCGGTCGGCCAACTTCAGTTGTTGCAGCCTTTCTTCGGCCTGGCACTGGCCGCCACACTGCTTGGCGAGCCTGTCAGCCTCGGCATGCTGGGTGTCACGGTTGCAGTCATCGGCTGTGTTGCAGGTGCCAGAAGGTTCTCCAGATAACGACCGGTCGTCACAAGGCCAGCACTTGCGCCAGTCAGCCCAACTGAAGCTGCGACAGCCACTGCTCGACCGCATCACCGCTGCTCATCGCAGGCTGCACCAGGCCATCGACCATGAACGTCGGGGACACGTGGATACCATTCTGGCGAGCGTATTTGCAGTGCCATTTGATGACCTGTTCAAGTTCAGGCTGCGCAAACGCTTCGGCCAGCGGGACGCCGCTGTAGCGTTCCAGGCGGGCAATGATGTCGTTTGGTGTGGCGTCGAGATTGGGGCCGCTGGCGTGGTGCTCGAATTCGAATTCATCGCGATGCGCCGCAACGGCTTCCATCACGGACTTGGCCGTATCCTTGCCGCCTTCAAGGGTTGAAGCGGCGAGGATGCAGCGCACAATCACGCCGGAAAACAGGTGCCACGGCTGGGACTGCAGCCGGATCTTGATCGTGAGGCGGTCTTCGCCTGCCTGCTCCAGCAACCTGTCGAGTTTGCGCAAGGCCTTGACCGAAAATGGGCACGTGGGCTCAAGGAACACCTCAAGAATGCGAGGGCCGTGGCCCCATGAAAGTGTGTCTGCCTGCATGGTGAGTGGCTCTCCTTTCAATGACTGTCGAATTATCGTACTGCGGGAACGTCGCTGACCTATATCGAATGATGTCTCGACTCGACACCAGAAACGACCGCGAACACACCCTGCAACTGAACGTCGATCGCGCCAATGAGTTCCGTAAAGCGCCCTGTGTGAGCCGCTGAGAGATCACGGTCCACGACTAGATTACGCGCTGCCGATTAATATCTTTTTCACATTCGTATGGCTATAGTGGCTTCCCTTGTTGGGGAGTAGCCTGTTCCGGACTCAGGTCACGGAGCGTTCGCATCAACATTCTCGGCAGCATGCCGTGGTGCGGACACCTTTTGGTTGGCGAGACCAACGATGCATCCATGCCTAAAGTCGGGCGTGTGGTTGCGTCGTTGACTCATAGCCCGACTGGATGTCCACCGTGAATCCCATTTCCCTCATTTTCCTCGCCCTTGCGATGTCCACGGACGCTTTTGCAGCAGCCTTGGGCAAAGGTGCCAGCCTTCACAAACCCCGCTTTATCGAAGCCGTGCGAACAGGACTGATCTTCGGTGTCATCGAAGCCATCACGCCCATCATTGGCTGGAGTATCGGGCAGGTAGCGACCCGATTCGTGGAAAGCTGGGATCACTGGATTGCCTTTGTCCTGCTGCTCGTGCTGGGTCTGCACATGATCTATAACGGGCTTAAACATGACGATGAGGAAGAGGAGAAACCAGGCCAGCACTCGTTCCTGATCCTGGCGATCACCGCGTTCGCCACCAGCATCGATGCCTTGGCAGTGGGCGTGGGTCTGGCCTTCGTGGACGTTAATATTCTGGTCGCGGCTGCGGCGATAGGCCTGGCCACAACCGTGATGGTGACCATTGGCGTGCTGCTGGGTCGTGCGCTGGGAACCGTCGTAGGCAAGCGCGCCGAAATTGTCGGTGGCGTGGTGTTGATGCTGGTCGGTGCGACCATCCTCTACGAACACCTGTCCGCCGTGTGATCGACTGACCGGCGAGAACCGCATCCGGCATCGAAACCATTTTCCGGATCGGCACAAAAAAACCCGCCTCTCTCAAGGCGGGTTTTTTCGTTAAGCGTCAGTCAAACCTTCAAACCGTGACAGCCTGCCCGCTCATGGCCAGGTCCAGCAGCTCGCGGTTGGCGACGGCGTACATGGCGTAGTCGGTACCGCTTGCAGCACGCAGTTCGACCAGCATGGCGCGCCAGCGCTCGACCATGGAAGCGTGCTGTTCCAGCCACAGCGCCAGGCGCTCTTCCACGTCCGCAGGACCGTCCGGCATCTGCAGGACCGACACGGTGATCGCCCGTTGTTGCCAGTCGATGTCGTCGCGGAACGCTTCGCGTGCCAGAGCCTGCCAGTTGTTTTCCACCGGCAGGCTGCTGATCTGCTGCAGGTACCAGGTCACGTCCAGCGCGCTGCCTACGGCGAAATACACCTTGGCCACGTCGGCAGCATTCTGCCCCGTGACATCGGAGGCTTCGATGATCGGCAATAGCGTGTACAGGTGCGTGGTGCCCGCCACCATGCGTGCCAGCAACTCAGGCACACCGGCTTCGACATAGGCCTGATAACGCGCCTGCCAGACTTCGCGAGTCGGGCCTTCCAGCAGCTCGTCGAGCTTGAGACCCAGTGCGGCGATGTGCGGACCGAAGTGCGCCACGTCACGACCGGCGTCCAGTTCGTTGCGACGGCTGCGCAGGAACCAGCGTGTGGCACGACGCCCAAGACGCATCAGCTCATCCATCAACGACAACTGGATTTCTGCCGACACCTTGTAGTCCAGCGCCTCGATCTGACGGAACCAGTGTGGGAGGTGGAAGATGTCACGCACGATCACGTAGGCACCGGCCACGTTGGCAGCACTCATGCCGGTCGACTCTTTGAGTCGCTGCACGAAGGTGATGCCCATGTGGTTGACCAGATCGTTGGCGATCTGGGTGCTGACGATTTCGCGCTTCAGGCGGTGACTGCGCATGGCAACGGAGAACTTGGCGCCCAGCGATTGCGGGAACGCCGTTTCCATGTCGCGGGCCAGATAGTCGTCGTCTGGAACACGGGATTCCAGCAACGCTTCCTTGAGGTCGATCTTGCTGTAGGAAATCAAGACCGACAGCTCGGCACGGCTCAGACCATGACCGGCCGAGACGCGCTCGACGATCTGGTCTTCGGCTGGCAGAAACTCGATGGCACGGTCCAGCTTGCCACGGGCTTCCAGGTCGTTCATCAGACGCTTGTATTCAGCGATGCGGTCATAGGCACGGCGAGCGGCCAGGGACAACGCCTGCGTCTGCTTGTAGTTGTTGCCCAGCACCAGATGGCCAACTTCGTCGGTCATGCTTTCGAGCAACTGGTTGCGCTGCTTCTCGGTCATGTCGCCGGCCTGCACCACTTCGTTGAGCAGGATCTTGATGTTCACTTCGTGGTCGGAGCAGTCCACACCACCGGCGTTGTCGATGAAGTCGGTGTTGGTCGCGCCACCATTGAGGCCGAACTCGACACGGCCCAGCTGGGTCATGCCCAGGTTGCCGCCCTCGCCCACCACTTTGCAGCGCAGTTCGTTGCCATCGACACGCAGCGCGTCGTTGGCCTTGTCGCCCACGTCCGCATGGGACTCTTCGCTGGACTTCACGTACGTACCGATGCCGCCGTTCCACAACAGGTCCACTGGCGCCTTGAGCAGCGCGTGCAGCAGTTCGGTCGGGGTCAGTTTGTCGGCCTTGATGTCGAAGCGCGCCTTCATCTGTTCGGTGATGGCGATGCTCTTGGCGCTGCGCGGGAAGATTCCGCCGCCAGCGGACATGATGCTGGTGTCGTAATCGGTCCAGGCCGAGCGCGGCAGGTCGAACAGACGCTGACGCTCGACGAAGCTGGTGGCCGGGTCCGGATTCGGATCGATGAAGATGTGCAGGTGGTTGAAGGCTGCGACCAGTTGCAGCTTGTCGGACATCAACAGGCCGTTACCGAACACATCGCCGGCCATGTCGCCGATGCCGATCACGCTGATGCTGTCCTGCTGAACGTTGATATCACGCTCACGGAAGTGACGCTGCACGCCAACCCACGCGCCCTTGGCGGTGATGCCCATCTTCTTGTGGTCGTAGCCGGCCGAACCGCCGGACGCAAATGCGTCGCCCAGCCAGAAGCCGTAATCGATGGCGATGCCGTTGGCGATGTCGGAGAAGGTCGCGGTGCCTTTGTCGGCGGCGACGACCAGGTATGGGTCGTCGTCATCGTGGCGAACCACGTTGACCGGCGGCACCAGCACGCCTTCCTTGAGGTTGTCGGTGATGTCCAGCAGGCCCGAGATGAAGATGCGATAGCAGGCGATGGCCTCGGCCTGTATTTCGTCACGGTTGCCGTTGGTCGGCAGGCGGCGCGGCACGAAGCCACCTTTGGCGCCGACCGGCACGATGACCGAGTTCTTCACCTGCTGGGCTTTGACCAGACCCAGCACTTCGGTACGGAAGTCTTCTTCACGGTCCGACCAGCGCAGACCGCCACGGGCCACATTGCCGAAGCGCAGGTGCACGCCTTCAACGCGCGGCGAGTAGACAAAAATCTCGAACTTGGGCACCGGTTTCGGCAGTTCGGGAATCAGACGCGGGTTGAACTTGAAGCTGAAATAGCTCTTGCTCTGACCATTGGCGTCGGTCTGGTAGAAGTTGGTCCGCAAGGTCGCCTTGATCAGGTCCAGGTAGCGACGCAGGATGCGGTCTTCGTTGAGCACCTGGACATCGTCCAGCGCGGTCAGGATGGCCTGTTCCAGACGAAGTTGCTTGTCGTCCAGGTCATCCGAGCCGAGTTTGCGCGCCAGATAGAAGCGGGTCTTGAACAGACGCGTCAGCTCGCGGGCGATGTCGGTGTGGTTGTTCAGCGTGGTGGCGATGTAACCCAGGTCGAAGCCCAGACGAATCTGCTTCAGGTAACGGGCATAGGCCCTGAGCAACGCCACATCGCGCCACGGCAGACCAGCCGTCAGCACCAGACGGTTGAAGGCATCGTTCTCGGCATCACCGCGCACAATGTGTACGAACGCATCCTGCAACGTGTCGTTGAGCTGCTGAATGTCAAGGTTCAAGCCTTCGCCGTAGGTAAAGGCGAAGTCGTGAATCCAGAACTCGCGACCGTTGGCGTGGTGCAGGCGATACGGGAACTCGCCCAGCACACGCAGGCCGAGGTTTTCCAGAATCGGCAGCACATCGGACAGCGCCAGCGGGGTGTCGGCGTGGTACAGCTTGCAATGCAGTTGCTGACGACCTCCGGCAAGAGGCTGGTAGAAGCTCATCACCAATGGATTGGTTTCGCTCAGGCTCAGCACGTGCTGCATGTCGACCACAGCCGAATGCGCCGCGAAACGCTCGCGATAGCCTGCCGGGAAGCCTTTCGGGAAGTCGGCCAGCACGTTGGTGCCCTGGGCTTCGCCGAAGCTTTCGACGACCAGGCTGGCGTAATCGTCCTTCCAGGAACGGCAGGCCTGAATGACCTCGTTTTCAAGTTGGGCGACGTCGATTTCCAGATTGATCTTCGGGTCCACGCGCAAAATCAGCTGAACGCGGGCCAGTACCGATTCAGAGAAGAACGTCCAGAACTCGCAATCGCTGGCTTTGAGACGCTCCATCAGCACTTGCTGGATCTTTTGCCGAACCTCCGTGGAATACACGTCACGTGGCACGTAGGCCAGGCAGTAGCAGAAACGGCCGTACGGGTCCTTGCGCAGGAACACGCGAATCTTGTTGCGCTCCTGAATCTGCACGATGGACATGACGGTGGTGAACAGCTCGTCCACCGGGGTCTGGAACAGGTCGTCGCGTGGCAGCACTTCGACTACCTGCGCCAGCTCCTTGCCCAGGTGCGCCTTGGCATCGAAGCCGGAACGACGCTCGACTTCGGCGACCTTGCGGCGGATGTACGGGATCTGCCGCACGCTCTCGCCGTACACCGACGAGGTGTAAAGGCCCATGAAGCGGCATTCCTTGATGACCTTGCCGGACGCGTCGATCTGACGGATCGAAACGAAATCCGGATACGCCGGGCGGTGCACGCGGCTCGGCACCGCAGCCTTGGCGAACGACAGCAACATCGGCTCCTGCAGGTATTTCACTGCGTAGTCTTCGATGTGCAGCTCTTCACGGCTCAGGCCTGGACGCAGCAGCTTGGTCAGGCCCAGGAACGACGACTCGTCGTACACCAGTTGACCGCCGTCGGCGTCGCTGCGCACTTCAAACTCTTCGTAGCCCAGGAAGGTGAAGTGGTTGTCCACCAGCCATTCCAGAAAGACCTTGATCTCGGCCTTTTCTTCGGCGTCGGTGTTGGATTCATTGGCGTCAATGCTGCTCAGCAAATCACGCAGGCGCGCTTTCATCGGCTCGAAATCTTCAACCGCAGCGCGGACCTCGCCCAGCACCTGCTCCAGCTCACGAGCCAGTACGTTCAACTCGCCGGCGTTGGCACAGCGGTCGATCTCCAGGTACATCAGCGATTCCTGCAACACGTCGTCGCCGGTCGTGCCCTTGGGCAACAACTCCAGCAGCTCGCCGGCAGCCCCACGTCGAACGCTCAGCACGGTGGTTTGCAGGGTGTGGATGCTGTAACCGCGACGGTTCAGCTCGGTGCGCACGGAGTCGACCAAAAATGGCAGGTCATGATGCAGCACTTCGACGGCAGTGTGAGTCGACTGCCATCCATGACGCTCGTAGTCGGGGTTGTAGACCCGCACCTGTGGCCGGGCGTGTTCGAAACGCTCCAGCAGGCGCCAGGCGGACAGCGTGCAGCCCGCAAGGTCGGACAGTCGACGCTGAGTGAGTTCATCCAGTGAAATGATGCCGAAGAACTGTTCAGCGAACAGCGCCACTTGTGGCAGTGCCTGCTCGCTGATGTGCTGAGCCAGTGCCGATTGCAGTTGATGCTGGAAGTCGGACTTGCTGGCTGCGGTGAAGAACGCCATCTGTGGTACTCCGCTTTGGCTTTTATTGGGGAGGCTTGAAGAAGGTGTTGTGATCCGGGTGTAAAGGCATCCGCTTGCGTGGACACCCCCTGATCGAGTGTAAAGCTAAAGTACTAACGCCTGCCGTGTCAGGGTAGTCACATTTGAATGACGGCGCGCCTGTCATGTGAAACAGGCGTGACGCATTCACGCGCACGTCTTTGGTGCAGCTTAACGACAGCGGACCGGACACTACTTACGAGGCTGCGACATATTCGGTCATCGTCTAGCAGGCAAACACGCACGATGGTGCCAATATAAGCCGACAAAATGTGTTCCAGACTGGCAAAATCCGCACTGCCTGCCCAACGCTGAAAAAATGGAAACCGACCATGCACATCAAGACTACCAGCCTCATCGTCAACCCCTGCGATGACGAATACGACAATATGGCCCTGCTCTGCTGTCACGGCGAGAACGGCGATCTGTTTTCGCTGACCCGTTTTCCTGATGAAAACGAGGTGGAAATCACGGTCCGCGACGACAAGGCCCACACTGTTTCGAAGCTGAACGTGACGTTCAGCGCGGAGCGTCTGCTGGTCGAGATCGACCCGGCCGATGGCAAACAACTCGACGGCCATGATCGTTACGAAATTCTGCACAGCACCGCGGCAGGCGAGCTGCGTGAGGTCGAAGAAACCCTGCAGATCCTCCTGAAAGACGTGGGCAACTACGTCAGCGAACTCGCCTGAGCAACCCTTTAGAGTCATCTAGAGTCATCGTTCAGCCACACGGAGCCTGCCATGCCTGCGATCTTCGACGCCCATTGCCACATCATCGACCCGCATTTTCCGCTTCAAGCCAATAACGGCTTCCTGCCCGAGCCGTTCGGCGTTGCAGACTATCTGGCAGCGGTCGAGCCGCTTGGCGTCATCGGTGGGGCTGTCGTTTCCGGATCGTTTCAAGGCTTCGACCAGGGTTATCTGCTTGCTGCGCTGAACCGTCTGGGTCCGGGTTTCGTGGGGGTCACTCAACTGCCCGCCAGCGTCACTGACGCGCAACTGCAAACGCTCAACGAGTCTGGCGTGCGCGCCCTGCGCTTCAACCTCAAGCGTGGCGGTTCGGAACAGCTCGACCAATTGGAAGCCCTTGCCCTGCGGGTTCACCGTGAGGTGGGCTGGCACTCGGAACTGTACATCGACTCCCGCGAGCTGGCCGACATCGAATCCCGTCTGCTGAGGCTACCTGCCGTCAGCATCGATCATCTGGGATTGAGCGCTGACGGTTTACCGGTGTTGCTGCGCCTGGCCGAGCAGGGTGTAAGGATCAAGGCCTGCGGCTTCGGGCGAGTCGATTTTCCGGTGTCGTCAACGTTGAAAGACATTCATTCGGCCAACCCCGACGCCCTGATGTTCGGCACCGACCTGCCCTCCACCCGCGCGCCGCGACCATTCGAACCGGGTGATATCGCTCTGGTAATTGAGGCGCTGGGTGACAGCGGCGCGCAAAAGGTGCTGTGGGGCAATGCAGCGGCGTTTTACCGGCTGCCATGAGCAAGCTGGCGGGTTGTGAAAATGAGCCTGCCTTGGGCCGCAATCGGAAGAAGGCGCGCCGTCAGACACAATGCACGTTACCCAAGAACAGGCCACTCACCTCTAATTCCTACAAAGAACAGACAGACTCTGCGGGACAATTCCCAAATAAACGTCTGAACTGTCTCTAAACTCCATAAAAAACCCTGGAGTCGTTAGTCGATACCCGCCCGAATGAATTAAAGTATCGCCCCCAGCCTGCTGTCGCTCGACGCGGCTGATTACCCTGCCAGGAACAGTCACCGATGGAACATCGTGAGGCGCTGATTGCGCTGCGAACATTTCTTTCAACGCAAATCCTCGGCCAGGAAAAACTGATCGAACGCCTGCTCATTGCCCTGCTTGCCGACGGCCACATGCTGGTCGAAGGTGCCCCGGGTCTGGCCAAGACCAAAGCCATCAAGGAATTGGCAGAAGGCATCGAAGCACAGTTTCACCGCATTCAATTCACTCCCGACCTGCTGCCCGCCGATATTACCGGTACCGAGATCTATCGTCCGGAAACCGGCAGCTTCGTGTTCCAGCAGGGGCCTATCTTTCACAACCTGGTCCTGGCGGATGAAATCAACCGTGCGCCAGCCAAGGTCCAGTCGGCGCTGCTGGAGGCCATGGCCGAGCGTCAGGTCAGTGTCGGGCGCAGCACCTATGATCTTTCGCCGCTGTTCCTGGTCATGGCGACCCAGAACCCCATCGAGCAGGAAGGCACCTATCCACTGCCTGAAGCGCAGCTTGACCGCTTCCTGATGCACGTCAAGATCGGCTTCCCGGATGCTGCTGTCGAACGCAAGATCCTGCAACAGGCTCGCGGCGAAGCGCTGAACGGCGAAACCAAGCCGGAGCGCCGCGTCAGCCAGCAAGCCATTTTTGCCGCGCGCAAAGAGATCCTTGGCCTGTACATGGCCGACGCCGTGGAGGAATACCTGGTGCAACTGGTCATGGCGACCCGTACGCCTGCCAAGTTCGATCAGGAACTGGCCGAGTGGATCGCCTATGGCGCCAGCCCGCGCGGCTCAATCTCGCTGGACCGCTGCGCACGGGCGCACGCCTGGCTGGCCGGACGCGACTTCGTCAGCCCCGAAGACATTCAGGCGGTGCTGTTCGATGTGCTGCGCCATCGCATTATCCTGTCGTTCGAGGCCGAAGCCGCCGGTATCGATCAGGACCGCGTGATTCAGCGGATCCTCGACGTCGTAGCCGTCGCCTGAGCCCATGCAACCCTTCCTGATCCCACAGCCGGGCATTCGCGTCACGCTCAGCGAGCTGATCGAGATGCGCCATCGCGTGCGGGAAGTGCAGCTGTTTTCCACGCCGAGCCAGCGCAGCCCGCTGATCGGCCTGCACCACTCCAAGCTGCGTGGCCGTGGCGTGGATTTCGATCAGGTCCGGGTGTATCAGGCAGGCGATGACGTACGCAGCATCGACTGGCGAGTGACCGCCCGTACCCAGGAGCCGCACACCAAGCTGTTCCATGAAGAGCGCGAACGGCCCATCTTCATTCTGGTGGAACAGAGCCGTCGTTTGTTCTTCGGTTCGGGACACATGTTCAAGTCAGTGCTGGCGGCTCAGGCTGCGGCACTGATCGGCTGGGCCGCGCTGGAGCACAATGACCGGGTCGGCGGACTGGTGTTCGGCGACAACGAGCACTACGAAATCAAACCCCGACGCAGCAAGCAAAGCCTGTTGCAGTTGCTCAACCGGCTGGTGCGGGTCAATCAATCGCTGCACACCGAAATCCCGGCCGACCGCGATGCGTTCGGCACGGCCCTGCGGCGTGCCCGTGAAGTGCTGCGCCCCGGCAGCCTGGTGATCGTGCTGTGCGATGAGCGAGCCCTGTCCGACGCCGCCGAGCAGCAATTGACCCTGCTGGCGCGCCACAGCGACCTACTGTTGCTGCCACTGTCCGACCCGCTGGACCGGGCACTGCCTGCGGCCGGCTTGCTGCGTTTTGCCGAACGCGGCGCGCAACTGGAACTGGACACCCTAGACCCCGAACTGCGCCGGGCCTATCGCGTTCAGGGCGAAGAGCGCTCCGCGCGCTGGGAACTGCTCGCCCAGAAGTTGCGAGTGCTGCTGATGCCACTGAGCACTCAGTTCGAGCTGGTCGAGCAACTGCGTGAATACCTCAACGCCCAGCGTCCGGTGAAGCGCAAATGAACCCACTGGACCAGCTACAACCCCTGATCGCCCCCGAAGCCGTGAGTTTCTGGCCCCTGGCACCGGGCTGGTGGTTACTGTTGCTACTGATTCCGGCTTTAGGCTGGGGGGCGTGGCGGCTGCGCAGCCTGCTGCCGGTCAAGGCCAGCAAGACCCGCACCGAGCAGCCACTGGACCCGGTGCGCATCGCGGCGCTGGCCGAGCTGGCGAGTCTGCCCAAACCCTACGACGGCGCGCCTGCCGGTGCCTGGCTGCAGCAGATCAACGGCCTGCTCAAACGCTTGTGTCGCAACCACTATCCACACAGTCAGAGCCACACGCTCAATGGCCGAAAATGGCTGGCGTTTCTCGACAACCGCTGCCCGGCCGCGGGCCTGACGCGCTGGATGATTCTGGTCGAGGGGGCCTACAAGCCCGAATGCAAGCTCGATGACAAGGCCATCAGTGGCCTGACCCAGGCCGTCGATACCTGGATTCGCAAACATGTTTGAGTTCGTCTGGCCCTGGGCATTCGCCCTGCTGCCACTGCCCTGGCTGATGCGCCTCGTGCTGCCGATGGCCGACAGTGGCGAAGCCGCGCTCAAGGTCAGCTTCCTCAGCGAACTCGAAGGCCTGAGCGGACGCCGCGCCAGGGCCAATCTCCCGGCATGGCGCCAGCGTTCGCCGTTTCTGCTGATCTGGCTGTTGCTGCTGATCGCCACCGCTCGCCCGCAATGGCTGGGCGAGCCGCTGCCGGTGGCCGCCAGCGGCCGCGATCTGCTGGTGGCCGTGGATGTTTCCGGCTCCATGGATTATCCGGACATGCAATGGCAGAGCGACGAGGTCAGCCGTCTGGTGCTGGTTCAGCACCTGTTAGGCGACTTCCTTGAGGACCGACAAGGTGATCGCGTCGGCCTGATCCTGTTCGGCAGCCAGGCCTTCGTGCAGGCCCCGCTGACCTTCGACCGACGCACCGTACGCGTCTGGCTCGACGAAGCAAAAATCGGCATCGCCGGCAAGAACACCGCCATCGGTGACGCCATCGGCCTGGCGCTCAAGCGTCTACGACTGCGCCCGACCAACAGCCGCGTCCTGGTCCTGGTGACGGATGGCGCCAACAACGGCGGCCAGATTGATCCCATCACCGCTGCACGCCTGGCCGCTGATGAAGGCGTTCGGATCTACACCATCGGCATCGGTTCGGACCCTGACAAAAGCGGTATCCAGGGACTATTGGGCCTGAACCCGAGCCTAGACCTCGACGAGCCGACACTCAAGGACATCGCCAGCCTCAGTGGCGGTCAGTACTTCCGCGCCCGCGACGGCGAGCAACTGGAAAAAATCCGCGCCACGCTCGACTCGCTTGAGCCTGTCGCCCAGCAGCCTACGCAGGCCCGTCCCGCGCAAGTGCTGTATCAATGGCCCTTGTCCATCGCATTGCTGGTGAGCGTGTTGCTGGTGGTGCGCAGCCTGTGGCCGAACAACGCCATGCAACGTGTACTCGCCCGCCTGCGGGCCATCGGCTGGCGTGAACGTATCGAGCGACTATGGAGGTCGCGATGATCGCCTCCCTCTGGCCGCACTGGTTCCGCCCGTCATGGCTGCTCATCGTGCCTCTGTTGGTGCTGCTGATCTGGCAACTATGGCACCGGCAGAAACGCGCCGGACGCTGGCAGATCATTCTGCCCGCGGCCTTTCATGCGGTGCTGCTCAATGGCAGTCGCGGCAGCAATAGCAAACTGCCTTGGGCCGTGCTGGGACTGGCCTGGCTGCTGGCGTTGGCCGCACTGCTCGGCCCCGGTTGGCAGCGCGTCGAGCAGCTCAGTCAGAAACCGGTTGATCCTTTGGTGGTGATTCTGGAACTCACCCCGCAAATGCTCGCGACCGACATCGCCCCCACGCGACTGGAGCAGGCGCGACGCAAATTGCTGGATCTGTTGCAGGCACGCAGCGACTCGCAGACCGCCATCATCGTCTACGCCGGCAGCGCTCACACACTGGTGCCGCTGTCCGACGACCTGGTCACCAGCCATAACCTGCTGGACGCCATCAGGCCATCGATCATGCCGCTGGCAGGCCAACGCGCCGACCTGGCGGTCGTCAGGGCGTTGCAACTGCTCAAACAAGGCGCGCTGGGTCAAGGGCGGATCCTGCTGATTGGCTCCTCGCTGAGCGAACAAGAGCGCGAGGGTATTCGTCAGGCGCTGCGCGGACACTCACCGCCTTTTCTGATGCTGGGTATCGGCACCGCCGACGGCGCCCCCGTGACTCAGGAAAACGGCAGCCTGCTCAAGGACAGTCAGGGCGCGATTTTGGTACCGCGTCTGGACAGCAGCAGCCTCAACGACTTTGCCGAACAGATCGGCGGCAGCTACCGTCAAGCACGCAACGATGACGACGACCTTCGCAGCCTGGGCCTGCTGGCCAGCCCGCAGCAGGTACGTGGCGACGGACAGATCGTGCAGCTCGACACCTGGGCCGATCAGGGTCACTGGTTCCTGCTGCCGCTGTTGTTGATTGCCGCCTGTGCGGGCCGACGTGGCTGGTTGTTCTGCCTGCCGCTGCTGTTCATGTTGCCGCAGAACAGCCAGGCGTTCGAATTTCAGGACCTTTGGCTGCGCCCGGATCAACAGGGCCAGCGGCTGTTGGAACAGCGTCGTCCGGCCGAAGCCGCACAACGGTTCGAGAATCCGCAATGGAAAGGCGTCGCGTTTTACGAGGCCGGGGATTATGCCAGCGCCGCGCAGCGCTTCGCTGAAGGCAACACCGCCGCCGATCATTACAATCGGGGCAATGCGCTGGCCCGCAGTGGCGAGCTGGAGGCTGCACTGGACGCTTACGAGCAGGCGCTGGAACGCCAGCCGGACTTTCCAGCGGCCGTGAACAATCGAGCCCTCGTACAAAGCCTGCTGGATCAGGCCAACACCAGACAACCGGCCAAAAACGAGCAGCAGAACGCCGAGCAGGACGAGGCCGGGCAACAGGCGTCACAGGATCAGACTCGCAACACCTCGCCCAGCGAGCAGAACAACGCGCAACCCGATGACAACAACAGCAGTGACAGCCCGCCCCCGGACAGCACGTCGGGTGTGGAAACGTCCGGTGCTTCGAACGACGACGAGCAGACCACCCGCCCGCCGCTGCAAGGGGCTGACAGCCCGATCACAGGTGAGCGACGTCAGGAACTGGAGCAGTGGCTCAGGCAGATACCGGACGACCCAGGCGAACTGCTGCGGCGCAAATTCCGCTATGAACAGCAACATCAGGAAAAAACCCGATGAGTCGCGTTTACCCTTTTATGACCGGCCTGTTGCTGAGTCTGGTTGTCTTGTCGGCGCAGGCTGCAGAGTTGAAAGCCAGCGTCGACCGCACGCGCCTGAACGCCGGGGAAACCGTCGAGCTGACGCTGGAAACCGATGACGTCACGCAGTTCGGCAAGCCTGACCTGAGCTCGCTCGACCGCGACTTCGAGGTGCGTGACACCCGCCAGCTCAACCGCCTGACCACCTTGGGCGGCAATAATCAGGCGACCACTCAGTGGATCATCACCCTGCTGCCCAGGCAAACGGGGAGCGTGGTGATCCCGGCGCTGCAACTGGGTGAGCTGAAAAGCCAGCCCCTGACCCTGCAGATCCTGCAGAGCGAGCCCTCGGAGCAGAGCAACAACCTGGCACCGGTGTTCATCGAGGCCACCCTGGATCAGGACAGCGTCTATGTTCAGGCTCAAGCAGTGCTGACCTTGCGCATCTATCACTCGGTGTCACTGTTCGATGACAGCAGCCTGAGCCCGTTGCAGGTGCCGGACGCGCGCGTCGAAAAACTGGGTGATTCGCGAACCTATGAAAAGCTGATCAACGGGGTACGCCACGGCGTTATCGAGATGCGCTATGCACTCTATCCCCAGCACAGTGGCGTGCTGACCATTCCGCCTCAAGTGTTCAGCGCGACCCAGGTACAGCCTCAGGCCGCGGGCGCGCAAAGCCAGGACGTCAACCCGTTCGGCCCTCAGCCGGGCAAGGTGATGCGCGTCAGCTCGACCGAGATGCCGTTGACCGTCAAGCCCATGCCCGCCGATTACCCGGCGCATGTGCCGTGGCTGCCCGCGCGCAGCATCAGCCTGGAAGAAAGCTGGAGCCCGGAACCGGGCAAGACCCAGGTCGGCGATTCGCTGACCCGCACGATCATCCTCAAGGCCGAAGGTCTGGCCGGCGCGCAGTTGCCACCGCTGCCCGCCACCGAAGTGCCCGGCCTGCGTCGTTACCCGGATCAGCCGCAACTGCGCAACCTGCCCAGCGAACGCGGCCTGATCGGCACCCGCGAAGAGCGTGAAGCCCTGGTGCCCGCCCGTGCCGGCGCCATCGAACTGCCCGCCGTCGAAGTGACCTGGTGGAACACCCGCGAGGACCATCTGGAACACACCAGCCTGCCTGCCCGCACGTTGCAGATCGGCATCAACCCCGGCCTGACCGTGGACACGCCGGTCAGCAGCGACATGGGCGGCCTGACAATCATCGGCCCGCCCGTCTGGCCGTGGCAGATGAGCACGCTGTTTTTCGCCTGCACCACCCTGCTCGGCTGTGTGCTCTGGTGGCGCGCGCGCAGCCAGCCGGCCATTGCCAGAACGGTACAGGCCGGACCAAGCCCGCGTACTGTGCTCGATGACCTCAAGCGCGCGTGTCTGGCCAACGACCCGCAGGCCACACGTCAGGCACTGGACGCCTGGGCACGCCAGCAACCGGACACCCTGGCTGACATGGCTGCCCGCTTCGTGCCGCTGTCCGACGCCCTGGATGGCCTGAACGGCGCGCTTTACAGTGAGACCGGAAAACTCTGGCTGGGCGAGGACCTTTGGCGTGCGATTCGCACCCTGCCCGCCGCCGAACACATTCAGGACCCGGCAGGCGATGCCGGGTTGCCGCCGCTGTATCCCAAGTAAGGATGCAGCCGGGCACACCTCTTCATGACAAGGTAATTCAATGCGTCTGTTCCACACCTCCGACTGGCATCTGGGCCAGAACCTTCACGGTCAGGAGCGCGACTTCGAACACGCCTGCTTTCTGACCTGGCTGCTGGCCCGCCTGGCCGAACGCCAACCCGATGTGCTGTTGATCGCGGGCGACATCTTCGACACCGTCAACCCGCCGGTCAAAGCCCAGGAACGTCTGTACGACTTCATCGTCAATGCCCACGAACAGAACCCGTTGCTGACCATCGTGATGATCGCCGGCAACCACGACTCGGGCTCGCGCATCGAATTGCCCGCGCCCCTGATGCGTCGCCTGCGTACTCACGCGCTTGGCCGAGTGTTGTGGCTGGACGATGGCGTGCTGGATGCCGAGCGTCTGTTGCTGCCGCTGCCTGATGCCAAGGGTGACGTACGTGCCTGGTGCCTGGCGCTGCCGTTTCTGCGTCCCGCCGAAGTCACCGGCCCGACGCTGGGCGACGACTACCTCAAAGGCATCGCCCGGGTTCATGAACGCCTGATTGAAGCCGCCAACCGCAAACGTGAGCCCGGGCAGGCGCTGATTGC
This sequence comes from Pseudomonas triticifolii, assembly GCF_014358015.1. GTDB lineage: Bacteria > Pseudomonadota > Gammaproteobacteria > Pseudomonadales > Pseudomonadaceae > Aquipseudomonas > Aquipseudomonas triticifolii. The sequence goes on from NZ_JACONV010000031.1 coordinate 30,715, forward strand.
CGTGAGCCACGCGCACATGGCCGGTGGTTCGGTGTCCGAGGACTCCGAGCGCAGCCTGATCATCGGCAACGCCGAAGCCCTGCCCGCCAGCCTGTTCGGGCCGAGCATTACGTACGTCGCGCTCGGCCATCTGCATAAGCCGCAGCGGGTCAATGGTGAAGAACGCATTCGCTACAGCGGCTCGCCCATCCCCTTGTCGTTCTCGGAAATCGGTTATCAGCACCAGATTCTGGAGATCAACTGCGACGGCGAGACGCTGACCAGCGTCGACACGTGCCTGATTCCACGCGCCGTCAATTTGCAGCGTCTGGGACCTGCGCCCCTTGCCGAACTGCTGGTGCAGCTCAAGGAATTGCCCAACGTGGACCTGCTGGCCGACCCGGACCGGCAGCCCTGGCTTGAGGTGCGCGTGCGTCTGGACGAGCCACAGCCGGACCTGCGCAATCAGATCGAAACCGCCCTGCAGGGCAAGGCTGTACGCCTGGTGCGCATCGGTGCCGAGTACGCGGGCAAAGGCAGCGCCGACGGCGGTGATGACGATGCCGCACTGATCGAACTGGATCAGCTCAGCCCACAGGAGCTGTTCAGCCGCGCCTGGCAGGACAACTTCGGCACCGAGGTCGATGAACAGACCCTGAGCGACTTCGCCACGCTGTTGCGTGAAGTGCAGCAGGAGAGCGAACAGCCATGAAGATTCTCGCCATTCGCCTGAAAAACCTGGCCTCTCTGGCCGGACCGTTCGAGCTGGATTTCACCGCAGAACCCTTGGCCAGCGCCGGTCTGTTCGCCATCACCGGCCCGACCGGCGCGGGCAAGAGCACCTTGCTGGATGCCTTGTGCCTGGCGCTGTTCGGGGCCATTCCGCGCCTGAGCAACATCGGCCAGTCAAAGGTCCCGGACATCGACGGCGACATCACCACCAGTGATCCACGCACCCTGCTGCGCCGTGGCACCGGCAGCGGTTATGCCGAGGTGGACTTCATCGGCATCGACCAACGCCGCTACCGCGCGCGCTGGGAAACCAATCGTGCCCGAGACAACGCGGCGAAAAAACTGCAGGCCAGCCGCCAGACCCTGACCGATCTGGACAGCGAGCAGATCCTCAGTAATCAGAGCAAGCGCGAGTTCGAGCAACTGATCGAAAGCCGCCTGGGCCTGAACTTCGAACAGTTCACCCGTGCCGTGATGCTCGCCCAGAGTGAATTCAGCGCCTTTCTCAAGGCCGACGACAAGGAACGCAGCGAACTGCTGGAGAAGTTGACCAACACCGCGATCTACAGCCAGCTCGGTCGACGCGCCTACAGCAAGAGCAAAGAGGCCGAAGAAGCCCTCAAGGTCCTGACCGCTCAGGCCAGTCATATCAGCCCGCTGGACCCCGAGCAGCTTGCCGAACTCGAGCAACGCATGAGCGATGCCCAACAGCAGCTCAAGCTGCATCAGGCGCAGCAGCGTCAGCTGGAACTGCAGCAGCAATGGCTGACCGAGCTGCATAGGCTGCGCGATGAACAACTCGCTGCTCAGGAAAGCCTGACTGCCGCGCAACAGGTATGGAACGATCAGATCAGTCAGCGGCAGACACTTGGCCAGCTTGAACGCCTCGGCCCGCAACGGCATCGCTTCGCACGGCGGATCACGTTAAACGCACAGCTCGCGCCGTTGGCGGAGCAGATTCGCCAGCACCAGGAGCAGCAGTTCACGCTGCAAAGCAGCCAGCAGCAACTGCACGACCAACGCAGCCAGGCGCAAGCTCAGTTGCTGGACGCCCAGCAGGCGCACAGTGTCGCCAGGCCGCTCTTGCAGCAGGCATTCGACGCGCAAAACACACTGAACCGCCTCGCGGAGGAACTGAACAAGGCGTCGGAACAGCATCAGCAGGCCGAACAGTCCTGCACGCAGGGCCAGACTGGTCTGCAAACCCTGCTCGATCAACAGCAGCAGGTTACACAGCGCCTTGAACGCATTGCCGAACAGCTCGAACACAGCCGCGATCTGGCACCGCTCGCCCAAGGCTGGAACGCGTGGCGTGATCGCCTGAAGACCCTGACGTTGACCGCCAATCGCCTCAAGCACGGCCATCTTGAGCTGCCTGCGCTGCAACAGCGTGCCAGCGAGGCCGAGCAACAACTGACGGAACAACGCAGCGCACTGGAATTGCTATACCGCGAGGCCGACTGCGAAGTGGCAGCTGTCACTGAACAGTTGCAGATTCTCGGCAGCCTGTTGCAGGACAATCGCAAGCAACAGCGCGCCTTTGAAGAGCTGACACGTCTGTGGGCCAGCCTTCACGACATCGAACGGCAACTCCAGGAGCTGGCCCGGCAGCAACAGGCTGCCCAGCAGGAACGCGAGCAACTGGTCGCCCAAGGTATCAAGGTCAAGGATGAGCTGACTGTCGCCGAGCAGACCCTGAGCGTGACCCGGCAACTGCTGGAACGCCAGCGTCTGGCCCGCAGCGCCAGCGTCGAAGAACTGCGCACCCAGTTGCAGGACGACCAGCCCTGCCCGGTCTGCGGCAGTGCCGAGCATCCGTGGCACCAGCCCGAGGCCTTGCTGCACAGCCTCACCCGGCATGATGAGGATGAACAGGCCAGCGCGCAGAAAACCGTCGACACCCTGACCGAGCAGCGCAATCTGTTGCGCGAGCACGTGGGCGGCATCATCGCCCGGCAGAAAGAACTGCTGCGCCAGCATGAGCAACTGGCCGTGCGCCAGCAGGCACTGGCACCGGACCTTGAAGCCCACCCGCTGGGCGCTCAATTGCTGGACCGCGACCCTGCCGGACGCGACGCCTGGTTAAGTCAGCAGCTCAGCCAGTTGACCGAAGTCATCGTCCGCGACGAGCAGCGCCAGCAAGCGCTGCTAACGCTGCAGAAAGACGCCGCACGCCTGCAACATTCAGTACAGACTGCGCAGGAAGCCAGCCAGACCGCCGCACGCCATGTGGCCGATCAGCTTCAGCAGTTGGGCGCCGATCAGCAGCGTCTGGACGAAGAGCTGACGGCTTTTGCCTCGCTGGTCACGCCGCAGACGCTGGACGGGCTGCGCAGCGATGCCTCGACCACCGTGATGCAGCTTGAACAGCACGTGACACAGCGACTCGATCAACTGGAGCAGCAAGGCGAAGAGCAACAGGAACAGCGCGAACGCCAGCAGCGCATCGACAGTGAACAGATTGAGCAGAAGAACCGTCTGCAACGCGTCACAGAACACCTGCAGGCGGTCACGGCACTCAGCGAACAGCAGCAGGCCAGTCAGCAAGCGTTGCAGGCGCTGCTGGGCGAATACGCCAGCGCGCAGCAATGGCAGCAGGCCCTGGAACAGGCCGTTGAGCAGGCCCGCCAGGCCGAAAGCTCGGCAGCCCAATCCTTGCAGGACATCCAGACTCAGTTGATCCAGCTGGCCGCCGAACTCAAGTCCGGCGAGCAACAGCAGCAGGCCTTGCAACAAGAGCTGACAGAGCTGGACGCCACGCTCACCGACTGGCGCAATCAGCACCCCGAACTGGACGACGCAGCGCTCGACACCCTGCTGACCTACGACGACAAACACGTCGAGCAATTGCGCCAGCAATCCCAAGCGGCCGAGAAAGCCCTGGAGCAGGCGCGAATTCTGCTCGATGAACGCGCGCAACGCGTGCAGCAGCATCAGACGCAACATGCCGACCTGACCGACAGCAACGCGCTGAATGCCGCCTTGTTGCAGGCCCAGGAACAGACGGCGCTGAGCGAACAACACAGTGCCGAACTGCGCGCGCAACTGAGCGAAGACCAGCGCCGTCGTGACGCCAACAGTGAATTGCAGGCCCGCATCAACGAAGCCACCGGCGAATACCAACGCTGGGCTCGACTGGCTGCGTTGATCGGCTCGGCCGAAGGCGACAAATTCCGCAAGATCGCCCAGGCCTACAACCTCGATCTGCTGGTGCACCACGCCAACGCGCAACTGAAGCAACTGGTGCGCCGCTATCGCCTCAAGCGCGGTGGCAGCATGCTCGGCCTGCTGGTGCTGGACACCGAAATGGGCGATGAGACACGCTCGGTGCATTCGCTGTCGGGCGGGGAAACCTTTCTGGTGTCGCTGGCTCTGGCCCTGGGTCTGGCATCGATGGCGTCCAGTACCTTGCGTATCGAATCGCTGTTCATCGACGAAGGCTTCGGCAGCCTCGATCCTGAATCGCTGCAACTGGCCATGGACGCACTGGACGGCTTGCAGGCGCAGGGCCGCAAAGTCGGCGTCATTTCCCACGTTCAGGAAATGCACGAGCGCATCCCGGTGCAGATCAAGGTCCGCCGTCAGGGCAACGGGTTGAGCACCATTGAGGTCGGCAGTTCATGACGCCGGTGCTCTACTCGTTCCGCCGCTGCCCCTACGCCATGCGGGCACGCATGGCGTTGCACTACGCGGGCTGTGAGGTGGACATTTACGAAGTCAGCCTCAAGGCCAAACCGCCGCACATGCTTGAACGCTCGCCCAAGGGCACGGTGCCGGTGCTGATTGTTGCCGACTGTGTTCTGGAACAAAGCCTGGACATCATGCACTGGGCATTGGCGCAGAACGATCCAGATGACTGGCTGCTGGCCTGCAATCCTTCAGCACAACGCGAGATGGCCGACCTGATCGAAGAAAACGATCAGGCCTTCAAGCTGAATCTGGACCGTTATAAATACGCCGTGCGTTACCCGGAACATCCCGCCGAGCACTACCGCGCACTGGGCGAAGCCTTTCTACAAACGCTGGACGTTCGGCTGCAGTCAGGTCCTTACCTGATGGGAGAGCACCCGACACTGGCCGACATTGCCATTGCGCCCTTTATTCGCCAGTTCTGTTTTGTCGACCCGGACTGGTTCGCGCAAAGTGCTTATCCGGCGCTGCGCGAATGGCTACAGCGTTTTCTGGACAGCGGGCTGTTTGCAGCGGTCATGCATAAACAGGCCGATCTTCAAGGGCGAGATACCCAGGCACCGGATGCAAAAAAATCCCCGCTACCAGCAAGGTAGCAGGGACAAGGGGATTCAACGCTTTCGCGAGCAGGCTCACGTAACAGTCCATGCCGGGTCTGCCACGCAATGGGCAGTGGTGGCGTGGACCTGTGTGGGCGAACATGCTCGCGAAAGCATTGCCGTTCACGAATCCATTCCCCGGTGTCGACACCGTCGCTAACGGGGAATGAATTCACGTACGTTTCATTGAGCGGACTTGTGATCCAGCGCCGCGTAGAAGTTGGCGCTCTGTTGCAGGTACTTCGGTGTGTAGGTTTGGGTGGCGTGGGCTTTCTTGTCGCTCACATCAACACTGGCGCTGGCAGGAAGTGCCACAGACGCGGAAATAGCCGATGCAGCAATGATGGAGAAAAGATTGAAGTTCATCTGGGTCACCTCTCTTTGTGTCGGCGCGGCACTCTGGTACGTGCCGCTTAGAGTTAGGGCCGTCTTGGCCGTGACTCAAACTTACGCCTGAGGGCGGGTCAGCAGAAATCTTTTGTAGCACTAACTCATATCATCGGCATTGATAACGGCTTCAGCCCGCGCATTTGGCGGGCTGAAGGCTTTGTAACTTATTTTTCATTCAGAAAGTGCAAGTACGAAGGTGCATCCACATCGATTTTCTGCACCGTATCGCCGATCAAGCCGGTTTGCACGTCACGGCGCACCGTCACGATCTGATTGCTCTTCTGATTGGCAAACAGCATGAACGTGCCGCTGGGGTCAAAGCTGAACTCACGAGGCTCTGCGCCTTCGACGGTCCGGCGCTGGATTTCCTCAAGCGTCCCGGCAGTAGGATTGATCCGGAACACCACGACCTGATTGGCCTCGCCACGGTTGGTTACATACAGGAACCTGCCGTCGGGCGAGGTGTGCAACGCACCGCCGCCGTTCTTCTGTTCGACGCCCTTGTTCTTCATGTCCACGATCTGGGTCTGCTTGAAGACGCCATCGTGGTAGTCGAAGACCACCACCTGGGCCGACATTTCCAGCACCAGCCAGGCATGCTTGCCATCGCCACTGAACAGGACATGACGGGGTCCGCTGCCTGCCGGCAACTGCACGCTCGGTATGCTGGCAGGCTGCAGCGGTTTGCTCTGATCAGCGTTGTAGCTGTAGACGAACAGCTTGTCGGCACCCAGGTCGGCCGTGACGACGTATTTGTCATCCGGAGTCGGCACCGCCAGGTGAACGTGGGACGACATCTGGCGCTCTGGATTGACCTTGCTGCCGGGGCCCAGCGGCAATACCTGAACGGCATCAACCAACTGTCCGTCCTTGCTGACCGGCATCACTGACAACACGCCACCCGGATCCGGGTTGACGGCGTAGTTCGCCACGAACAGATAACGCCCGTCCTCGCTCAGGCTCGAGTGAGTCGGCTCCTCGCCCTTGGTTTGTACCTGATTGATCGGCGTGATCTTGAAGGTCTTGGGTTCGATGGAAAAACTGCTGACCTTACCAACTACGTCAGTCTGGCCAGGGCCGTTCTCATTGACGACAAACAGATAACGCTGGTCCCTGGAAACCGTCAGCCAGGACGGGTTTTCGGTCTTGATCACTTGAAGCGGCTTGGGGTCGATCATGCCGGTCTTGCTGTCGAAGCCAAACCGGTAGATCCCCTCGCTTTTTCCCTGAGTGTAGGAACCCAGCAGCAATTGGGAGTCGGTCATGGGTTGAGCCTGCAAGGTAAATGCGCTCATGGCACTGGCCATTGCCAGCCACGGCAGAATTTTATGGGGCATGGGGGCATCCCTTTTTTGTGGACGTTAGTGACGCCTGTCACGCGACAGTCAGGGCTATGACACTGAATAAGGCCGGGTAGTTTTGCAGCAAACGCTTTCATTGGCCGCCAGGACTAGCTTTCCGGCCTTTGCAGCCCGGTTTCGCTGTCGACGGAGGGCATCCAGCGCAGGTCCATGCCCGGAACCAGCGTCACCATGAAATCCTCAGTGTGCTGCGCGAGTTGTCTGAACTGCGCGATCGGATCGAGGGCCACACCCGCCAGGATCAACGCGATGACAAGGCCACCGATCGGCACACTGCGACGCAGCGGCCCCAACCCTTGCCTTGTGATCGGCAGTACCAGCACCAGCCCGACCAGAAACCATACGAACAGGCGCGGCAGTAACTGCTGGCGATCCAGACCCAGCTCCCACAACGACCAGACGGTGCTCAACAGCAACATCAGGGTGAACAGCCAGATAGCAAAACGCATCCCCATGGCCAGCAGAACACCGATGGCCAGAAAACCGAACCCGCACAGCATGTAATAGAACGAACCGCCCAGGCCGACCAGCCTGAAGCCGCCAATCAGCATCACCACACCGAGCACCAGCAACAGAACGCCCAGCAACGTGGGCAACACACGCGCACGACTCAACGCACCTTGAGTAGACATTGGATCTCCCTATCTTGTTGGTCTGGCCCAGTCCATTGGGCCGACACTGGCAAGGCCAGTGTATGAAACGTCGTTATTCCCGGACGGCAAAGCGCGTCGGGGCAATAAGAAAAGGCAAGCACATCCGTGTGTGCGAAGTGAGCACCGTCGTTACCGACGTCACACTCGGCACCCTGCTAGTGGGTGCCGACGCTTTCGCAAAAGCAGTCGGCACGCGCAGGTGAATCTAGCGACTAAGCGGTGAGCATCACTTGATCTGGATCAAGCTTCGTCGGCGTCGTCTTCATCGGTAGGCGTGAACGCATCCAGGCAGACAATCCGGTGGTCGGCGTTGCCATCGTTGACGACCCAGCTTTGAAGGGAATCGTCGAACGTCGCAGCGTTAACCTGATCCAGCGTGAAACGCCACACCTTGCGCTCGCGACCGTCCATGCATTCGACGTTCAGTTCATCGCCCAGAGAAAAATCCCAGGCGTGCAGACCGTCGATTTCCAGCATCGAGGACGTTTCGAGGGCGGCGAGCAAAGTGTCTGGGGGAGTGGTCATGAGGGTATCCAGCCTGCAAAAACGCGAATGATAGGGCAATCGCGCGATGATTGGCCATGATCTTCGCGAACTCTGCGACGGCAGTTACGACCAACGGACCGTGGGAGGCGGCTTGCCGACGATGCTTTTTCCGAAGCGACCTATCAGCGACTGAACTGACGCCATCGCCGGCAAGCCGCCTCCCACCCAGCACGCATTCATCGGGCTACTCGCGTTTTATGATTGCGGCGTTGGACGTCATCGCTCCCCTTATCTCACAACCTGCCAATCCCACCCGGCTGGAACACCGCTTCGCTCGGTGCCAGACCATTGATCAGGGGCTTACCGAACTCGGCCTGACTGACCTCGAACCTGTCCCCCGGCTGAGTCCGCACACCGTCGGCGAAAGACAGGGTCGCGGTGCCGAAAAAATGCACGTGCACATCGCCAGGACGCAGGAACTGGGCATATTTGAAGTGGTGATACTCGAGGTTTTCCAGGCTGTGGCACATGTTGGCCTCGCCGCTCAGAAACTCCTTCTCCCACACCACTTCACCGTCACGCCAGATTTTGCTGGTGCCTGAAAGATTCTGCGGCAACTCACCTACCCGCAACTCAGGTCCGAACGAGCAGGCGCGCAGCTTGGAGTGCGCCAAGTAGAGGTAATTGCGACGCTCCATGATGTGATCGGAATATTCGTTGCCGATCGCGAAGCCAAGCCGGTAAGGCTTGCAGTCGTGACCGATGACGTACAGGCCACTCAGCTCAGGCTCTTCCCCGCCATCTTCAGCGAACGGCGGCAACGAAAAGGACGCACCCGGACGCACGACAATACTGCCGTCGCCCTTGTAGAACCATTCCGGCTGCACACCGGCCTGACCAGCGAGCGGCTTGCCGCCTTCCACACCCCATTTGAAGATGCGCATGGTGTCGGTCATCGCCGACTCGTCACCCGATTGCTGGTGCATCTTGTCTCGCGCAGAGGCGCTGCCCAGGTGCGTGAGGCCCGTGCCGCTGACCAGCAGATGCGCCGGATCCGGGTGATCCAGCGGCGGTAGAATGCGCAGTTCTTCCAGCAGTTGCGCGTAATCATGAGCCTCGCCCACGCCTCGCTGCTCGACCTGCTGCGCCAGCCCGGAGCCGGCCTCGATCGCAGCAAGGGCCAGTTCCCGAACGCTCTCGGCGCCCTGCACTTCACTCACCTGATCACCGTCCACCAGACCGACCCGACGCTGACCGTTGTTCAATTCAAATTGCACCAACCGCATGGAAATCTCCTTTCAGATAGTGGAAAGCCGGACCTAGCGCGCCTTGGCGCTGGCAGCGAATTCGGAAGCGGGCAGCACATGCTTGCGCTCCAGCACGTGATAAACGATACCGGTCAGCACCAGCCCGAAGACCATGACGCCGGACAGGAAGTACAACCCGGAGGCCAGACTGCCGGTTATCTCTTTCAGGGCACCGATCACGAACGGTCCTATATAGCCGCCCAGGTTGCCGACCGAGTTGATCAGCGCAATACCGGCCGCTGCACTGGCACCGGCAAAAAACCGACCCGGCAAGGTCCAGAACACCGCCGTACATGAGAACAGCGCGAACGCCACCACACACAATGCCGCCAGCTGGGCGACCGGCAGTGTCAGCCAGGCACTGCAGAACAGGCCGATGGCACCCAGCACATAGAGCACCGCCAGATGGCCGTATCGATCATTGAGGCGGTCGGAACTGCGCGGCACGATCAACAGGCCGATGATGCCGAAGATATAAGGCACCGAAGACACGAAGCCGGTAGTCAGGTCACTGCCGCCAAACTGTTTGATCAGCGTCGGTAGCCACAAACCGAGTCCATAGATACTCAGCGTGACAGGCAGATAGAACAGCGCCAGCAACAGCACGCGCGTGTCCTTCAGGGCGTGCAGCGGGTTGCCGTGCCGGGTCTGGCCATATTCTTCCAGATCCTTCTTCAGCTCACCGGTCAGCCAGTCTTTCTCGGCCTGATCCATCCAGTTGACCTGCTGCGGACCGTCAGGCAGCCAGCGCAGGACCGGCCAGACCAGCAGGATTGCGGGTGTACCGATCACAATGAACAGCCATTGCCAGCCGTGCAGACCCAGTACGCCGTCCATGCCCAGCAGACCGCCGGACACAGGGCCGGTAATCATCATGGCGATAGGTTGCGACAGGATGAACAGGCCCAGGATCTTGCCGCGATGACGCACCGGGAACCACTGGGTGATGTAGTACAGCACGCCGGGGAAGAAGCCCGCCTCGGCCGCACCCAGCAGGAAACGCATCACGTAAAAGCTGTGCGGTCCCTGGACGAAGGCCATGCCGATGGTGATGGCGCCCCAAGTGACCATGATCCGTGCGAACCAGCGGCGTGCGCCAAAGCGTTCGAGCATCAGGTTACTGGGGATTTCCAGCAGAAAGTAACCAATGAAGAACAGCCCGGCACCCAACCCGTAGGCCGCGTCGCCAATGCCGATATCGGCACCCATGTGCAGCTTGGCGAAGCCCACGGCAGAGCGGTCCACGTAGGCGATGAGGTAAAGCAGGATCAGAAAGGGAATCAGTTTGAACGTGATGCGGCGTATAAGCCGCAGTTCCTGGCTCATGAAGGCGGTCTCCCATTGTTTTTGTTATGGAACCTGCGGAGATCGCCTCTGTACCTGGTGCTGTTATGACACAACACCGAAGCAAGGGTCGTCCCTCGACTGAAAACGACTATATAGTAATACTATTTAAACTGACAACTCTTCCAATCGGCGTTTTTTAGGCTTACCTTAGCCAGCAGCATCGACATTAAGTCTTACAATAAGAGAGCCGATCATGTCTGACTCCGATAAAAAACCGACCCTCCGTTCTGCACAGTGGTTTGGCACTGCCGATAAGAATGGCTTCATGTATCGCAGCTGGATGAAGAATCAGGGCATCGCCGACCATCAGTTTCAAGGCAAACCGATCATCGGCATTTGCAACACCTGGTCTGAATTGACGCCCTGCAACGCCCATTTCCGTCAGATTGCCGAACACGTCAAACGCGGCGTGATCGAGGCCGGTGGCTGGCCGGTGGAGTTTCCCGTGTTCTCCAACGGCGAATCCAACCTGCGCCCCACCGCAATGTTCACCCGCAACCTGGCGAGCATGGACGTTGAAGAGGCGATTCGTGGTAACCCGATTGATGGCGTAGTACTGCTGACCGGATGCGACAAGACAACCCCTGCCCTGCTGATGGGCGCAGCCAGCTGTGACATTCCAGCCATCGTCGTGACCGGCGGGCCGATGCTCAACGGCAAGCACGAAGGCAAGGACATCGGCGCGGGCACCATCGTCTGGCAGATGCACGAATCCTACAAAGCCGGGACGATCAGCCTGGACGAATTCCTGTCCGCCGAAGCTGGCATGTCCCGCTCGGCAGGCACCTGCAACACCATGGGCACCGCCTCGACCATGGCCTGCATGGCCGAAGCACTGGGCACCTCGTTGCCGCACAACGCGGCGATTCCAGCGGTGGATTCGCGTCGTTACGTGTTGGCCCACATGTCTGGCATGCGGGCCGTGGACATGGTTCGCGAAGACCTGCGCCTGTCGAAGATCCTCACCAAGGCCGCGTTCGAAAACGCGATTCGGGTCAACGCTGCCATCGGCGGTTCGACCAACGCGGTAATCCACCTCAAAGCCATCGCCGGACGCATCGGCGTCGATCTGGAGCTGGATGACTGGACCCGTGTCGGTCGCGGCATGCCGACCATCGTCGACCTGCAACCTTCCGGGCGCTTCCTGATGGAAGAGTTCTACTACGCGGGCGGCCTGCCAGCTGTGCTGCGCCGCATGAACGAAGCCGGGCTGCTGCCCAACCCTGACGCATTGACCGTCAATGGCAAAAGTATCGCCGAGAACACCTGCAACTCACCGATCTATGGCGAAGACCAGGTCATCCGCGCGCTGGATAATCCGATCCGCGCCGATGGCGGCATTTGCGTGCTGCGCGGTAACCTTGCGCCGCTTGGCGCAGTGCTCAAGCCTTCCGCCGCAACACCTGCGCTGATGCAGCACCGTGGTCGCGCCGTAGTGTTCGAGAATTTCGAGATGTACAAGGCGCGTATCAACGACCCGGATCTGGACATTGATGCAACCTGCGTCATGGTCCTCAAGAACTGCGGGCCGAAGGGTTATCCGGGCATGGCTGAGGTCGGCAACATGGGGCTGCCAGCCAAGCTGCTGGCCCAGGGTGTAACCGACATGGTGCGGATTTCCGACGCCCGTATGAGTGGCACCGCCTACGGCACCGTGGTCTTGCACGTCGCGCCGGAAGCGGCAGCAGGCGGACCGTTGGCGGTGGTGAAGGAAGGCGACTGGATTGAACTGGACTGCGCCAGCGGGCGCTTGCATCTGGACATTCCCGACGCTGAGCTGGCCGCACGTCTGGCCGACTGGCAAGCACCGCGTCAACTGCTGCTCGGCGGCTATCGCCAGTTGTATGTGGATCATGTGATGCAGGCCGATCAGGGCTGCGATTTCGACTTTTTGATCGGTAACCGCGGGTCCGAAGTGCCAAGGCATTCTCACTGACCGCTTACCGTCGAATGTGGCGGTTGCCCCGCAAGGGCGGCCGCTTCGGGCTGTGCGCAGTGTTATCATGCGCGGCATTCATCGCCAGGATCGACTCGCGTTCCCATGGACTATCGAAAGCCTTCTGACCGTAAAAGCATGCATGCGCGCATTGTCCAGGAACTGGGCATGCAGATCGTATCCGGTCGATTCAAACCTGACGAAAAACTGCCTGCCGAGGCGCTGCTCTGCGAAGAGTACGCGGTCAGCCGTCCGGTGTTGCGTGAAGCCACGCGGGTACTGGTCGCCAAAGGCCTGGTCTACTCGCGACCGCGTGTCGGCACGGTGGTCAAGCCTCGACGTGAGTGGCACTTGCTTGATCCGGACGTGCTGCACTGGGTGATGCAGAGTTCACCGCAGAATGAGTTCTTCAACCTGTTGACCAGCGTACGCGCCGTGATCGAGCCCGCAGTTGCCGCGCTGGCAGCGCAGCATGCGACGGATGAGGAAATCGACTCGATCCATGAGGCGTATCAGCGCATGGAAGCGGCCCCGACCCCCGAGGACCTTTTACAGCCGGACCTGGATTTCCACAGCCGCATCGCCGACGCAACTCACAATGACCTGCTGGCTCATCTGTGCAACATGCTGTCATTGGCCTTGCGCGAGGCGCTCAAATATTCCAACAAGCGTCCCAACCTCCACGAACTGGCGATGCCGCGCCATAAAGCCATACTCACCGCCATTCAGAACCGCGACGCCCTCGGCGCCCGCCATGCCTCGCTGGTGCAACTGGACGATGCGCGCAATGCGCTGAGCGTGGTGCTGGGCGGGGTTTGATCCACGCCGTGCGCAGGACAGGGCCAGGCAGCTAATGGCCGGCTGAGCGCAGAACCTGTGGGAGGCGGCTTGCCGGCGAAAGCGTCA
>NZ_JACONV010000032.1 GCF_014358015.1 Pseudomonas triticifolii
CAATACAGGTTGTACCGAATAGCTAAAACCTGTGGGAGCGAGCTTGCTCGCGAAGGCCATTTTTCAAACGCTACGCCTCTAGCGTCGGCATCGGCCGGTTCGCGAGCGGGCTCGCTCCCACAGGATGTTGATCACCTCAATAACCCGTCATTTCAACGGAATGCACCATGACCAAAACCCTCGCAGCCCTGGCCTTTGGCCTGTTGACCCTGACCGCTCACGCCGCCGATGCGCCTTTGAAGGTCGGTACCACCGCAGCCTTCGCCATTCCGCTTGAGGCCGCCGTCGAGGAGGCCGGCAAGCAGGGCCTGAAGGTCGAGCTGGTCGAGTTCACCGACTGGATCGCGCCCAACGTCACCCTCGCAGCGGGCGACATCGACGTGAACTACTTTCAGCACATTCCGTTCCTGACCAACGCCAACGAAGCCGCAGGTTTCGGCCTTGTGCCGTATGCGCCGGGCATCATCAATAACGTCGGGTTGTACTCGAAAAAGTACAAAAGCTTCGACGAGCTGCCGAGCGGCGCAACCGTGGCGATCGCCAACGACCCGATCAACAGCGGGCGCGGCCTGCAACTGCTGGCCAAGGCCGGGCTGATCACACTCAAGCAAGGCGTTGGCTACAAGGCGACCGAAGACGACATCACCGCCAACCCGAAAAAACTCAAGCTCATCCAGGTCGAGGCCGTACAACTGGTGCGCGCCTACGACGATGCCGATCTCGTGCAGGGCTACCCGGCCTACATTCGCCTGGCCAAGACCTTCCCGGCCGATTCGGCGATTCTGTTCGACGGCATGGATCACCCTGAGTACGTCATCCAGTTCGTGATCAAACCCGAGCGCAAGGACGATCCGCGTCTGGCGAAGTTCGTCGACATCTATCAGCACTCGCCGGTGGTCCGCGCCGCGCTGGACAAGGTCAACGGCAAGCTCTATCAGGTGGGGTGGAAAGAATGACGGCCATCGCTCAACGACATTGGAAGCCGGACGTCAAACCTTCGGCGCGACAGACCGAGCTGCACCCGGACCTGAACCATGCCCACGTGCGCTTCATCAACCTGGGCAAGACCTATCAGGGCCGACAAGGCCCGGTGGAGGCGCTGGGCAACATCGATCTGGCGATCCAGCGCGGCGAAATCTTCGGCATCATCGGCCGCAGTGGCGCGGGCAAGTCGTCGCTGATCCGCACCATCAACCGCCTGGAACAGCCAAGCAGCGGCAGGGTGTTGGTCGATCAGGTGGACATCGGCGACTTCAACGAAGACAAGCTGGTGGAGCTGCGCCGTCGCATCGGCATGATCTTCCAGCACTTCAACCTGATGTCGGCCAAGACCGTCTGGAAGAACGTCGAGCTGCCCCTCAAGGTCGCAGGCGTGCCCAAGGAGCAACGTCAGCGCAAGGTCGCAGAACTGTTGGAACTGGTGGGTTTGCAGGACAAACACAACGCCTATCCCGCGCAGTTGTCCGGCGGGCAGAAGCAGCGCGTCGGCATCGCCCGCGCGCTGGTGCACGACCCGGCCATTCTGCTGTGCGACGAGGCCACCTCGGCGCTCGACCCGGAAACCACGCAGTCGATTCTTTCTTTATTGCGTGAAATCAATCAGCGATTGGGCCTGACGATCATCCTGATCACGCACGAGATGGCCGTGATACGGGAAATCTGCGACCGCGTGGTGGTGCTTGAGCGCGGCCAGATCGTTGAACAAGGCCCGGTCTGGCACGTGTTCGGCGATCCTCAACATGAGGTCAGCAAAACCCTGCTGGCACCCTTGCAACACGCGTTGCCCGAGGACCTGCAGGCCCGCTTGCAGCCGCAGCCTGCTGACAAACATTCCAGCGTCGTGCTCGACCTGCAGTTCACGGGCAGCACGGCCCAGGAGCCTGACTTGTCTGCGTTGTTCAGCGCATTCGGCGGGCGCGTCAGTTTGTTGCATGGCGGTGTAGAGCGCATTCAAGGCCGTGCGCTGGGACACCTTTTGCTCGCCATCAGCCATTCGCCGTTGTCCGTCGAAGAGCTGCTCACTCGCGCCCGCACACAGGCGCAACACGCACAGGTACTGGGTTATGTGGCTTGATCGTTTATGGCAAGGGATTATCGACACGTTCCTGATGGTTGGGGTGTCATCGCTGCTTGCGCTGATTCTGGGTATCCCGCTGGCCGTGATTCTGGTTACCAGCGGCAAGGGCGGGATCTTCGAAGCGCCTAACGTCAACCGCGTGCTGGGCGCGTTCGTGAACATCTTCCGTTCTGTGCCGTTTCTGATTCTGATGGTCGCGCTGATACCGTTCACCCGGCTGATCGTCGGCACAACTTACGGGGTCTGGGCCGCCGTCGTCCCGCTGACCATTGCCGCCACGCCGTTCTTCGCGCGCATCGCTGAAGTCAGCTTGCGCGAAGTGGACCACGGCCTGATCGAAGCCGCGCAGGCCATGGGCTGCCGCCGCTGGCATATCGTCTGGCACGTGCTATTGCCCGAAGCGCTGCCGGGCATCGTCGGCGGCTTCACCATCACCCTGGTGACCATGATCAACTCCTCGGCCATGGCGGGCGCAATAGGCGCGGGCGGCCTGGGCGACATCGCCTATCGCTACGGCTATCAGCGTTTCGACACACAAGTGATGCTGACCGTGATCGTAGTGCTGGTGGTGCTGGTGGCGGTCATTCAACTGGGCGGGGACAGGCTGGCGGTGCGGTTGAACAAGCGTTGACGGTCCGGGGTATATTAGCGGCCTTCCCGGACCGGACCGCCTTTGATGAAACTCGATCCCCAGACCCTCGCCCAGATCACCACGACCACGGTGGGACACTACAATAGCGTTGCCGACGACTTTCGCGAAGGCACGCGGGACCATGACGTCAGCCAGAACATCGACGCCTTGTTGCGCCATATCGAAGGGCCGACGCCGTGGCAGATTCTGGACTTCGGCTGCGGGCCGGGGCGTGACCTGAAGACCTTTACCGCGATGGGTCATGTCGCGGTCGGGCTGGATGGCTCCGAGCGCTTCGCCGAAATGGCACGCACCGAGACCGGCTGCGAGGTGTTGCAGCAAAACTTCCTCGAACTCGACCTGCCGCACGCACGCTTCGACGGCATCTTCGCCAACGCCGTACTGTTTCACGTGCCGCTTCAGGAACTGCCTCGCGTACTGCTTCAACTGCACGCCACACTCAAGCCAGGCGGCGTGCTGTTCAGCTCCAACCCGCGTGGGCAGAACCAGGAAGGCTGGAACGGTGAGCGCTACGGTGCCTACCACGACCTGGAATCATGGCGCGCCTTGCTGACCGAAGCCGGGTTCGTCGAACTGGAACACTACTACCGCCCCGCCGGACTGCCAAGAGAGCAACAGCCGTGGCTGGCGAGCGTCTGGCGCAGGGTGTAAGCCGACGTTTTTCAAACAACCACAATACTCTGTGAGATACAGCATAGGCTGCAGTTGACATCAAACTGTGGGAGGCGGCTTGCCGGCGATAGCGTCCATTCGGTCGCTGATATGGCGCTTCAAAAACCGCATCGCCGGCAAGCCGCCTCCCACAGAAATCGCGTCCACTCAGTCAGTTAGCGTTGTTACCGGCTTATGCGTGATCGTTCCCACGCTCCTGCGTGGGAATGCCCGCCAGGACACTCCGCGTCCGATTCCACAGCCTGCGCGCGGCTCACTCAATGCCCCGTCGCCAGCTCTCCACTCTGTTCCTTCTTCTCATCGGCCTCACGACGCTGTGCTTCGGTCGGTTCCTTGATCCTGTACCAGGCCACGTACAGCGCTGGCAGGAACAACAGCGTCAGCAGCGTCGCAATGATGATGCCGCCGATCATGGCGTAGGCCATCGGCCCCCAGAACACTTCCCGCGCAATCGGGATCATGCCCAGGCTCGCCGCCGCAGCGGTCAGCAGGATCGGGCGGCGGCGGTGTTCGGTCGCTTCGACCACGGCATCCCACGGCAGATAACCGCTGCGTTCGTAGGCGTCGATCTGGGTCACCAGAATCACCGAGTTGCGGATGATGATCCCGATCAACGCCAGCACGCCCAGAATAGCCACAAAGCCCAGCGGCGTTCCGGTCGGGATCAGCGCCAGCACCACGCCAATCAACCCCAGCGGTGCAACGCTGGCGACCAGGAACATCTTCTGCACGCTGTGCAGCTGGATCATCAGGAACGTCGCCATCAGGAACAGCATCAACGGCACCACGCTGGCAATCGGGCCTTGCGCCTTGCTGCTTTCTTCCACGGTGCCGCCGGTGGCGACCTTGTAGCCCACCGGCAGGCCGGCGGCGAATTTATCGATCTCGGGCTTCAACTGCTTGACCAGATCCGTTGGCTGAATCTCATCGCGCACGGCACCTTTCACCGTGATGGTCGGCTTGCGATCACGACGCCACACCAAAGGCTGCTCAAGCTCATAGCCCACGGTCGCAAACGCCAGCAACGGAATGGACGCCCCGCTCGGCGTGACGATCTGCAGGTTCTGCAAGGTTTCCGGCGTGCCGCGCTCGGCGTCTTCGGCGCGGCCGACCACGTTGATCAGGTAGATATCGTCACGCACCTGAGTCACGGCCGATCCGCTGACCACGCTGTTCATCAGGTTGGCGACGTCCTCGGAAGACAAGCCTAACTGCCGCGCCTTGTCCTGATTGATGTCGATGCGCAACACCTTGCCCGGCTCGTTCCAGTCGTAGATCACCTCGCCCACATGCGGATTCTGATCCAGCAGCGTGGCGAGCTCGATGGCGTGCTGACGCACCTTGTCGACGTCATCGCCGCTGACGCGGTACTGCAACGGACGCCCGACCGGCGGCCCCATTTCCAGCGGCTGCACGTAGGAGCCGATGCCGACGAAATCGTCACGCAAACGTTTCTGTAGACGCGCCGTCAACGCGCCCCGCTCTTCCAGGCCTTTGCTGACAATCACCAGCTGGGCGTAGAACGGGTTTTCCAGTTGCTGGTCCAGCGGCAGATAGAAGCGCAACGCGCCCTGGCCGATGTAGGTGCTCCAGCGCTCGATGTCCGGGTCGTCCTTGAGGCTCGCCTCGAAGCGATCGACCACCTTGCGGGTCTCGTTGATCGAGGCGTTCTGCGGTAGGTTCAGGTCAACCAGAATCTCCGGCCGGTCAGACGAGGGGAAGAACTGGCTCTGCACGAACTGCATTGAAAACAGCGACCCGGCAAACAGCGCCAGCGTGATGCCAATCGCCAGCCAGCGATGACGCATCGCCCAGACCATGCTGCTGTTGAAGGCCCGCCCCACGCGGCCCGGCTCTTCGGATTTGGGTTTGACCTTGCTGCTCAGAATATGAACACCGATCACCGGCGCGAACAGCACGGCGACCACCCAGGACACCAGCATCGCCACCGCGATGACCGCAAACAGCGTGAAGGTGTATTCCCCCGCCGAACTGTTGTTCAGGCCAATCGGCACAAAACCCGCCACCGTGACCAGCGTGCCGGTCAGCATCGGGAAGGCCGTGGAGGTGTAGGCGTAGGTCGCCGCCTGCTCCTTGGTCTCGCCCATTTCCAGCCGCGTGACCATCATTTCGACGGTGATCATTGCGTCGTCCACCAACAGACCGAGGGCGATGATCAGCGCTCCGAGGGAAATCCGCTGCATGGTGATGCCGCTGTATTCCATGAACACGAACACCATCGCCAGCACCAGCGGTATGGAACACGCCACCACCAGACCGGCGCGCATCCCGAGGCTGATGAAGCTGACCACCAGCACGATAATCACCGCTTCGAACAAGGCGCTGGTAAAACCGCCTACCGCCTTGTCCACCACCTCGGCCTGGTCCGACACTTTGTGCACGCCAACGCCCACCGGCAATTCGGCCGTGGTGGCGTCCATGCGCTCGTGCAGCGCCTTGCCGAAAGCCTGAATGTTGCCGCCTTTCTGCATCGCGATGGCCAGACCGATGGCAGGCTTGCCGTCAAAGCGAAACAGCGACCTGGGCGGGTCGGTGTAGCCACGGGTAATGTCGGCGATATCGCTCAAGCGATAGAAACGATCGTTGAGGCGCAAGTTGACGGCCGCCAGGTCTTTCTCGGACGCGAACTGCCCAGAGGTCCGCACCGAAATTCGCTCCGGCCCTGCCTCGATAACGCCCGCAGGCGTGACCGCATTCTGCGCCTGCAGGCTCTGCACGACCTGTCGCTGATCGAGCCCCAGGGCGGCCAGCTTGCGGGTCGAGAAATTCAGGTAAATCACTTCGTCCTGCTGGCCGATCATCTCGACCTTGCCAAGCCCCGGCACTTCGCGGATGTCCGCGCGGACCTTCTCGACGTAGTCGCGCAACTGACGCATCGAGAAGCCGTCCGCCGTGAACGCATAGATGGACCCGTACACGTCGCCGAACTCATCGTTAAACGAGGGGCCTTGCAAGCCCTGAGGAAACTGCCCACGAATGTCGTCGATCTTCTTGCGCACCTGATACCAGATTTCCGGTATCCCCTTGGCATCAGTGGTGTCTCGCAGGAAGACCATCACGGTCGATTCGCCGGGCCGGGTGTAGCTTTTTACGTAGTCCAGAGAGTCCAGCTCTTCGAGTTTCTTCTCGATGCGGTCAGTCACCTGCTCCAGCGTTTCGTCCATGGTCGCACCCGGCCAGCGGGTCTGGATGATCATGGTCTTGATGGTGAAGGACGGGTCTTCTTCACGTCCCAGCTTCATGTAGGAAAAGACGCCCATCAACAGCGCGACGAACATCAGATACCAGACAAACGACTGATGCTTGAGTGCCCACTCGGACAGGTTGAAATTCCCTTTCATCGTGGGTTTTCCTCATCGACTTTGACTTTCTGACCGGGCTTGAGGCTATTGACGCCCGCACTGACCACTTTTTCGCCAGCACTGACACCGCTCGCCAGCAAAAAGCTGCTGCCCTCTTGAGCCACGACGTTCACGACCCTGGGGTTGACGGTGTGACGCTGCGGATCGATGACCCAGATCTGGCGCTTGCCATCGACCTCCTGCAACGCGCTGAGCGGCAAGCGCATGCGCGGCGCAATGGCCGAGCTGAGGCTGATGCTGATCGCTGTGCCGAGGCGCAGCGAGGGTGGTGTTTCGGTCAGGGAAAAACGTGCGCGCTGGGTGCGCGTCAAACGATCGGCCTGGGGTTCGATTTCACGCAGCGTGGCCGTGGTGCTCACCTCGGGATCGAGCTGGCTGGCCACGGTGTACACCACATCGGCGGGCAACTGATCGGCCAGTTGTGCAGGCAAATCGATCACCGCTTCCTTGATATCGGGCCGCGCCAGCGTCACCACTTCCTGGCCTGCCGAAACGACCTGCCCGGCCTCGACCTTCCATTCGGTGACCACCGCGTCGTGATCACTGCGCAGTTCGCTGTAGCTCAATTGATCACGGGCCTGCTGCTCGGCAGCCTTCGCCTGATCCAGCGAGGATTGACTGGTTTTCAAGTCCGTCAGGGCGATGTCCAGTTGCGCCTGTGCGCCGACGCCCCGGTCGAACAGCTCCTGCTGACGACGGGCATTGGCCTGGGCATTGATCCACTGCGCCTGAACGCGGGCCAGATCACCCTGACGGCCACGCACGTTGTTCTGTTGATCCGTGGGGTCGAGGGTCGCCAGCAGGTCGCCCTTTTTCACTTCGCTGCCGACGTCCACGTTGCGCCGCGCGATGCGGCCCGGCACGCGAAAGCCCAGCACGCTCTGGTAGCGCGCCTCGATATTGCCCGCAAAACGTCCGAAATCCTGTGTCGAATCAGGCTGGGCTTCGACGAACACCACCGGGCGTACAGGCTCAGGTGGCGCTTCATCCTTGCCGCAGCCCGCCAACAGCACGCCACTCAATACGAGGCACGACACACGCTTCATGGTTGCACCTGAGTAGTCTGCGACTGAGGTTGTTGGGCGATTTCCACCTGGATGTCGGGGTGCAGCAACTGGCCGCCTGCGATCACTACGTTTTCTCCGGCCTTGAGGCCGTCACTGATGATGACGCTGGACGTCAGGTAACGCGCTACCGTGACCTGGCGAAGATTGGCCTTGCCTTGCGGGTCCACGACCCACACGGCAGGTTTGCCCAAGTGCTCGCCGAGGTCCTTGGTCAAGGCCGACCACGGCAACTCGACGCTGGCATTGGCCGGTTTGCTCAGCGCAACACTGACCACCGAACCAAGGTCCATACCGTCGGGCAGCGGGTCGAGCGCGATCTTGACTTGCAGCGTGCCGGTTTGCGCCGACACCGCAGGCGTCACTTCACGCACTTTGCCGCTGACCTTGATGGCCGGGTTGTCGAGCAACGTCACCTGCACCGGCTGGTCGCTCGGTGGCTGCACGAACAGAGATTCGTAGACGTTGAACACGGCATCGCGCTCGCCGTCGCGTGCCAGGGTAAAAATCGGCGCGGTGGCCTGCACCACCTGCCCGACTTCGGCCTGACGAGCCGTAATCACACCAGGCGCCTCTGCGACCAGCGCGGTATAACTCAGTTGCTCGCGAGCATTGGCCAGTTGCGCCTGAGCAGCCTTCAGCGAACTTTCGCTGCCGCGCACGGCGGCCTGCGCCGAGTCATATTCGCTCTGGCTGGTGTAACCCTTGGGCAGCAGTTTCTGCTGACGCACGAAGGCCGCCCGGGTCTGGCTGACCCGCGCCTGCTCGGCGGCAACCGACGCCTGCGCCGAATCAACGTTGACCTGCAGGTCCTTGGGATCGAGCCGTGCCAGCACCTGACTGGCTTTCACCCGGTCGCCCACATCCACACTGCGTTGAATGATCTTGCCGTTGACCCGGAACGAAAGCTGCGTCTGCACACGGGCCTGAATATCACCCGTCAGCGCCACGCTGGCGGCGAACCCGGCGGTTTTTACCGGCTGCACGTACACACGAGGCAGTTCAGGGGCTGCCGGTTTTTCCTCGCCACAGCCCGCCAGCAACGCCAGGGCAGCGGCAAGGCCGAGGGTCAACAAACTTGAAGGTCGAGCAGGCATGCAGACTCCTTTTGCGGATGCCAGGGTGCAAGCGTAGGGGGAACGAGAGAATAACGTGAACATGCGACTGTTGGCGCGCGGGAGGGTTCCTTGGCGGCTCTTCGGAGCGCAGGTCTATGTGACTGGAAGGGCAGGTTCTATCGTAGCGCAAGATGCCCGGGTACCAGGACCGGCTGCAAGCGCCCATGACGTGATACAAAAGCTAATGCGCCTGCCTGCACTGAACGTCAGCAGCAGGCAGGCGAGAAACCGCGCTCTGTCTCTTTCAGGCAACTGCCTGAATCACACTTAGACTCGAGTTTCTGATCTGATCTGATCTGATCTGATCTGATCTGATCTGACTTGACCTGACAAACTCAATGGGACGCACTGGCTTTCGAGTAGCCTCTACGTAAGAAGGTGGAGGCGACTCCAGCTCAAACAACTGATTGTAGGTCGGTGGCGGCAGGTCATCAGGAGAATCAGGGTGTCTAGAAATAGCGTTCCTACGACCTTGCCCCGCGCCATGCCTTGGCCTCGCGCCATACCTTGGCCCCACAGGTAATGCAGAGGGTCTTGATGCGGCTCTTTTGACAAGCGCCGCACCGACCGAACCGCCTAGTACTGCCACGCCCAGGGCTGCAGTCACGATCCCCGCTATCATCAGTGGCTTGGCGAGTTCCGGGTTTGACTCTTTAGTCGCCGCGCTGGCTACAGCGCTTCCAATACCAGCAGTCGTGAGTATCAAGCCTGCTATAGCCCCTAGTGAAATGAAACTCAAATGCCCCGTCGGATCGATGCGGTTAATCGGATCCCCCACACAATAGGCATACGCATTCACCCCGCCCTTACCGAACGGGCTCAGACTGTCCGGGCTATTGAAGCGCATCAGCGTCGGGTTAAAGGCGCGATAACCATTGCCCAGCACGTAATGGCCGGTCACCCGCTCGGGTTGTGCGCCGGTGAAACCCGGCAGCGCAGCGCCAGACAAGTCAGCTTCACGATGGCCGTAAGGCGAATAAGCGATATCGGTCTGTTGCGCTGCGGTGGTCACACCCAGAGCGCTGTTCTGCTGGTCCGTGGCGATCAGACCGATAGACTCTCCATCGGCATCCCGATTGCGTTGCGCTAACAGATGGCCGCCTGCCTGGAGCACCGTCCATTGAAGACCTCCCTGCAGCTCAGTGATCATTCGTCTTTCGCAGTAGAAGCGTTGGGTGAGTGCCTGAGCCAAGGGGCCCAGTGTGGCGATTCGATCCAGCGGATCGTAGGTGTAGGTGCAAAGAATGGTCATGATCATGTCCCTATGATTAAGACAGAACTCAAGCGTGCGCCGGCCCGCTGTGCAGGTCCACTGATAGAAACACCAACGCAGCAGCGGCAAGGCCGAGCGCAAACAAACCTGATGGACGAGCAGGCATGCAGACGCCTTTTACGGCTGGCGGCAATGGAAGCCTCTTGAGCGTCCCGGTGTTGTTCGAATCCAGGTCAGAGCCTTGTTTCTTCCACAAGCTCATTACCCCGCACGCTCGCGGATTGGCTACTGATGCTGCCGGTCGTCTGGACGCCAATGGTGCGTCGGAGGGGGCTGACTGCTGCGGCAGTCGCACGCCCGGCCGTACGTTTTGCCATTTCGGCGCGAGCGAAATTAAATCCCCGAAAACCCAGCGTGGAAAGGCTCAGTGCCACCGCAAGTCCGGCCAGAGGCTGTTGCAGCGGTGAGTCGGGGGCCACGTTTTTGACAACGAACGCGGAGCCCCAGACAGCACCGGCGGTCACTGCGCCTACTGCGACGACAGCCGAAAGCTTCTCGCTTGTATTGGCTGGCCGTCTGGGCGCGGGTGATGGCGGGCTCACGTCGGCGGCCGGAGGTTTCGTTTTTACCCCTTTGAACACTGCTTTCAACGAGGGCCGAGCCATTGCCAGACCGATTCCAGCCGTCGCCAGACCAGCACCGATATAGGCAGCCGATAGCACAGTATCAAGCCAATCATGTCCTCCGGGGTCGCTTCGATTGACAGGGTCCCCGGCGCAATAACCGTAAGCGTTCAGCCCGCCCTTGCCAAAAGGACTCACGCTGTCGGGGCTGTTGAAACGCATCAGGATCGGGCTGTAGGCACGATAGCCATTGCCCAGCAGATAACGGTTGGTCACAGGGTCTGCAAACTCACCGTTGAAACCCGGCAGGCTGGCCAGCCGCTCACGATGCCCATAGGGCGTATAGGCCATGCTGGCTGGATCTCCGGCTACCGAAGCACTCAGTACACTGTGTTGTCGGTCAGACGTGAGCAGCGCAGTACTGGAGGATTTACAGGCAAACCATTGATGTTCATGACGCAGAAAACTGCGGTGTTTGCCTCCCTGAACTTCGGTTGCCAGCGTGTCGGCTTTATAAAAGCCTTGAGTGATGGCGCCAGCCAAAGGCGCACGGCTCGCGAGCCTGTCCAGAGGGTCGTAGTGATAGCGGCAAACGGTGACGTGCTGCGGCATGACGAGTCCTCGGGAGGTTGAGCGCAGTGCGTGCAAGCGACGCCATTACCATGAACCGCTGGGCAGGCCTTAACTACTCGTAAAAATAATAGGCTCGTCGTAGCGTTCAACGGCTGGCCACATCCTCCAGCGAATGATCAAGCCGGGTTCTGGCGATGTCGATGAGGTGGACCACCGAGAACGCCAGATCGCGTTTCGCGCCACTGAGGGCGTCGCCGGTTTCGTAGGCGGCCGCAGAGGCGCAGCGCAGTATGTCGCTGACCTGTATCAGGGAGTCTTCAAGGGATTTGTGAGGAGGAGCGGGTGTTGAGCTGGTCATTGCTGTGGTCTCTACTGGTAAGGCCACCTCGCATTCGCTGCTAAACGAACAAGGGTGGCGGCTTTGACGCGGGTTAGCAGACCGGTAGAGAACACGAAACCCGGCGCACCCGAAGGTGCCCCACGCAAAGCCGCCATCAAGCGGTTCTTGAATTCATGACTCTAAACAGGCTGCTAAACCCGATCGCTGAAACTCAGCGACCGACGCAGCCTAGTGTCCAGAATTCATGTGCACAAGGGCCCGGGATTTTCTAGGAAAGTTCGTACTGATGAAAGGGAATTCCCTGAAGGACAGGTCCTTCAAAACCGGTTTTTCGTTAGCTTAAGTAA
This sequence comes from Pseudomonas triticifolii, assembly GCF_014358015.1. Taxonomy (GTDB): domain Bacteria; phylum Pseudomonadota; class Gammaproteobacteria; order Pseudomonadales; family Pseudomonadaceae; genus Aquipseudomonas; species Aquipseudomonas triticifolii. The sequence continues at coordinate 12,063 of NZ_JACONV010000032.1, forward strand.
CACATACGCTCCAACACACAAGGCGCGGAACGCGCGTTTATTGTCAAACACAGATCGCGCAGCAAACACCGAACGTCGTGGGAGCGAGCTTGCTCGCGAAGGCATTGGCACAAAGCCTGAAGATGCAGCGCCAGGCCAATCGCTTTCGTGAGCAAGCTCACTCCCACCAGCTTGCGTTCAGCCAGCAGGTTTAACTGAATCTGACGCGCAGGCTTTACATAGCGCTGTCGCGCAGCAAACACCGGGCGTCGTGGGAGCGAGCTTGCTCGCGAAGGCAGCGGCACACACTCTGAAGATGCAGCGCCTGGCCAATCGCTTTCGTGAGCAAGCTCACTCCCACCAGCTTGCGTTCAGCCAGCAGGTTTAACTGAATCTAACGCGCAGGCTTTACATAGCGCTGTCGCGCAGCAAACACCGGGCGTCGTGGGAGCGAGCTTGCTCGCGAAGGCAGCGGCACACACTCTGAAGATGCAGCGCCTGGCCAATCGCTTTCGTGAACAAGCTCACTCCCACCGAATCGCTTTTCTTCAGTGGGTTACAACGGGCTGCTCGCCGTGACGCCCGCCCATTCAGCGAGCGCGCTCACGCCTACATCTCCGGCACTCAACTGCCTGCACCACCGTGCGCCTCTTCGAAGAAGTAATCTTTCCAGCTCGCGGCCTTATTCTTCAGCACGCCCAATTCGTGCAGCTTCTCGGCGTAGATGAAGGTGCGCTGTGGGGTGATGGTGAAGTCGATTTCAGGGTCGGAGACGATCTTCTCCACCAGCGGCAATGGCAATTTGGACTGCTCGACGCGGATGTAGGTTTGCGCAGCCGCTGGCTTGTCGGCCTTGATGATCTTCTCGGCCTCGGCCAGTGCGTCGTAGAACGCCTTGTAGGTCTTGGGGTTTTCGTCGTGGAATTTCTGGGTGGTGTAGAGCACGTTGAAGCTGGCCTGACCGCCCAGCACGTCATAGGAGCTGAGCACCTTGTGCACGTTCGGGTTTTCCAGCGCCTGATACTGGAACGGCGGGCTGGAGAAGTGCGAGTTGATTTCCGAGCCGCCCGCGAGCAACGCAGCGGTGGCATCAGGGTGCGCGAGGCTGACCGAGATGTTGTCGAATTTCTTGTAGTTGGCGTCACCGAACACCTTGGCGGTCTCGATCTGCAAGGTGCGCGACTGGAAACCCACGCCCGCGGCCGGTACTGCGATGCGGTCCTTGTCGGTGAAATCCTTGATGGTTTTCACGTCGGGATTATTGGTCAGCAGGTAGTTGGGCATCGAGCCCAGCGAGGCGATGGCCTTGACGTTCTGCTTGCCCTTGGTGCGGTCCCAGACGGTCAGCATCGGCGGCACGCCCGCCGACACCACGTCTAGCGCGCCCGCCAGCAACGCCTCGTTCATGGCCGTTGCACCGGAGATGCTGTTCCAGTCGACCTTAATGTCGAGGCCCTGCTCCTTGCCATGCTTTTCGATCAGTTTCTGATCACGCACCACGTCGAGAATCAGGTAACCGATGCCGAACTGCTGGGCGATGCTGATCTTGCCTTCGGCCTGCGCGCCGCTGCTGAGCAGCGCGCCGAACAGACCGAGTGTTGCTGCCAGTGCCGTCAGCACCGGACGCTTGAAAGGAGTTGCCATGAAGTGCTCACCGTAGTGGTTCAAAAAGTGGTTGTGAAGGTTGCTTCAGCGCTGCATGCCCCAGCGCTTGACGGTCAGACGCTCGATGTTGGCGAACAACAGGTTCTCCACCAGCAGGCCGATGAGGATCACGGCAGCCAGCCCGGCAAACACCTTGTCCGTGTACAGCTCGTTGCGGTTCTGAAAGATGTACCAGCCCAGCCCGCCTTTGCCGGACGACGCACCGAACACCAGTTCGGCAGCAATCAGCGTGCGCCAGGCAAACGCCCAGCCGATTTTCAGGCCTGCGAGGATCGACGGCAGTGCAGCCGGGATCAGGATGTGCCAGACAAAGCGCAGCCCTTTGAGCCCATAGTTGCGACCGGCCATGCGCTGCGTTTCCGAAACACCGAGAAAGCCCGCGTAGGTATTGAGCGCCAGCGCCCATAGCACCGAATGCACCAGCACGAAAATCAGGCTGTTCTGCCCCAGCCCGAACCACAGCAGCGCCAGCGGCAGCAGCGCAATGGCGGGCAGCGGGTTGAACATGGCGGTCAAGGTGCCAAGCAGGTCGCGTCCCAGTTGGGTGGACACTGCCAGCGTGGTCAGACCGAACGCCAGAACGATGCCGATCAGATACCCCTGAATCAGCACCGTCAAAGAGATCCAGACCTTGCCCGGCAGTTCGCCGCTGACAATGCCGTCGTAAAAAGCAGCGGCGGTCTGCAGAAAGCTGGGCAGCAGCAGGTCGTTGTTCTGAAGGCGTGCAGCGAGTTCCCAGATCACGGCCAGCGCGACCATGATCACGGTCTTGCGCACCCAGCTCAGTTGCCAGATGCGCTGGGCCAACGGCAGATCGCGGGCCAGGTCTTCCTGGGTGAAGGGCTGCAGCGTGATTTCGTATTCTTCGCGAGCGGGAGGTGCGAGGCTCATGGTGTTCGATTCCCTGGTGTTAGGTAGAGCGCGGAGCGCAGAGCGTGGGAACGATCAGTACGCGATACGGATGTCCTGAAAATTCAGTTCTTCATCGCCCTGCCCTGCTTCATCTTCATCGAACAACAGGCGATGAATGCGTTGCGCAGTCTGTTGAAAACCGACGCCGCCAAGGCTTTTCAGATCGTATTGATGGCTGTTGATCTCGGCACGCACGCGGCCCGGATGCGGTGACAGCAGCAGAATGCGATTGCCCACCACCAATGCTTCCTCGATGGAGTGCGTGACGAACAGCAGGGTGAAGCGCACTTCGTCCCACAACTCCAGCAGCTCTTCCTGCATCTTGCGACGGGTCAGGGCATCGAGCGCGGCGAAGGGTTCGTCCATCAGCAGGATTTTCGGTTGCATCGCCAGCGCCCGGGCGATGGCCACGCGTGCTTTCATGCCGCCGGACAAGGTGTGTGGATACGCGTCGGCAAAGGCGCTGAGCCCGACCTTTTCCAGGTAATAGCGCGCACGCTCCAGCGCCTCGGGACGCTTCAAGGTGCGCGACGCCAGCAGCGGAAACATGACGTTCTCGATCACGGTTTTCCAGGGCGGCAACTGGTCGAACTCTTGAAACACCACAATGCGGTCAGGCCCAGGCTCGCGCACCGTGTTGCCCGCCAGCCTGATCTCGCCTTCGCTGGGCTGAATGAAACCGGCCACCGCCTTGAGCAGCGTGGATTTGCCACAACCCGAGGGGCCGAGCAGGACGAAACGGTCAGCCGGGTCGACTTCAAAACTGACTTGATGCGTCGCCCGCACCACGCGCTCGGGCGTGCGGTATTCGAGGCTGACGCCGCGAACCTGCAATAACGCTTCAGTGGTGTGCTGAGCAGCCAATTGCGAGGGGGTGTTCTGGCTAGCCGTGTGGCTTTGCAGAGCAGCATTCATGAACGGTTCTCCATCAGAACGGCGCTGAGCCTTGAATGGTCGTGCGATACAGCTTGCGTCGCAGGTGCGCCGGGCAGCCCGCCGCCAGATGGATCAGCGAGCGGTTGTCCCAGAACACCATGTCGTTGGGCTGCCACTGATGGCGATAGATGTGCTCGGGGCGAACGCTGTGCGCATGGATTTCGTTGAGAATCTGGCGGCTCTCGTCTTCCGGCAGGCCAAGAATGCGCGTGGTGAAACCCTCGCTGACGAACAGCGCCTTGCGACCGTTTTCAGGGTGGGTGCGCACGATGGGGTGGCTCACTTCCACGACCTGCGCCAGTTGCTCGGCCGTCAGGGTCGGACGCCAATTGACCGCGTTGTGGCCCTCTGCATAACGCGCGGTGTAGCTGTGAACGGCAGAACGCCCTTCGACTGCATCGCGCAGGTGCTGCGGCAGCGTGTCCCAGGCTTGATGCATGTTTGCGAACAGTGTGTCACCGCCTTCGCTGGGCAATTCCTGCGCATGCAACATCGAACCCAGGCTCGGCAGTTCCTTGTACGACAGGTCCGAATGCCAGTACTTGCCTGCATCGCCCAGACCGACCGGCTGACCGTCTTCGACGATATTAGAGACGATCAGGATTTCCGGGTGGTTGGCGAGCAGGAACTGCTTGAGCACATGAATCTGCAACACACCGAAACGGCGGCTGAAATCGATCTGCTGCTGCGGCGTGATGTGCTGATCGCGAAACACGATGACGTGGTAATCCAGATGCGCCTGATGAACACGCGCGAAGTCGACGTCGTTCAGGGGACGGGACAGATCCAGCCCGACGATTTCAGCGCCCACCTTTTCGGCGAATGGACGTACCTCGAACGATTGCGACGCGAGTGGTGCGGACGATGAAGCGAGGGAGGCTGCTGGCATGAGAACTCCGACTCCAGAATGTGACTGAGGTAGAGAACTGTATAGATATAAGAAACGGAATTTAAATACCGTTAGGGAATATGCATAGTGTGGAATGGGATAGCGTGCAGATCGTAAAGCCTGCGCGACAGACTCAGTTAAACCTGCTGGCTGAACGCGGGTGGGAGTGAGCTTGCTCACGAAAGCGACTGGCCAGGCACTGCATCTTCAGGGTTTGTGCCACTGCCTTCGCGAGCAAGCTCGCTCCCACAAAGATCCAACAGGTCACACAAATGTGTCACGGCTGATACATCCGGTTGTAAGAACGGCTTGCTAGCGTCAGCGCCTCATTTGGAAAGCGTGAAGGATTGAGATATGCCGTGCTACAAGCCCACCACCCACGTTGTGGTATCGACATTGATACTTTCGCTGCTTGCCGTTTCGGTCCATGCAGCAGGCCGTTCGGGGGATGACCGCATCAACGGCGTTGACCTGCTGTCCGGATTCGACACCCTGTGGACGACTGGCGCAACCTGGGACACCGGCACGCCGACCGCGCTGGGCCAGAGCCTGCTCAAGCGCAACCTGCAACTGGTGCTCGACCGCGCCAACTCGCGCACGCTCGCACAGGAAACCGCCGCGTATTTCGATGACCGACGCGACCAGAGCTACAGCGTCATCAGCGGCCTGGGTTCGTTGAGCGATGCATACAAGGCAGGCTCCGGAGCATTCACGACCATCACGCAGTTCGACGACAGCAACAAAACCATCAAGTACGACGATAAAGGCAACGGTGCAGGCAGTTCGTCCTCGGCGCTGGGCAAGGTTGTCGATCTGGTCGGCGCGGTGCGCAATGACGCGTCCACCACGCCCGCCAAATCCCATTATCTGTACCCGCGCCCGTGGCGGCAGACGCTGGACGGCCAGAACCTGGAATTTGTGGTGCAACCGTCCCTGCGCCCGGCCAAAAGCCCCACTCCGGCCAGCGACTCGGGCTTCCCCAGCGGTCACACCAATGCGGCGTACCTGTCGTCCATTGCTCTGGCTTATGCGATTCCCGAGCGCTACAGCGAACTGATGCTGAGGGCATCGGACATCGGCGACAACCGCATCGAAGCCGGCATGCACTCGCCCTTCGACGTGATGGGCGGGCGCATCACGGCCACCTATTTCGCCATCGACAACCTGTCCAACCCGGCCAACGCCCAGTTACGCGCCGATGCCCGCGCTCAGTCGCTGGCATACTTCACCGCGCAGTGCGGCGGCGACATCAATAACTGCATGGCGAAGATCGACCCGGCCACCGACCGCACTTCTCAGCACGCACAGGACAAGGCGCTGTACACCGCCCGCATGACTTACGGCTTCGACCCCGTCGGTCCGACCAACCTGGCGCCTGTTGTGCCGGTCAACTCTGAAGTGCTGCTGGAAACCCGCTTTCCGTACCTGGACGCCAGCCAGCGCCGGGAGATTCTGGGCACCACCGAGATTTCTTCGGGCTACGCGGTGATCGACCAGTCCAACGGTTACGGCCGTTTGAACCTGTACGCTGCAGGTGACGGTTATGGCGCATTCAATTCCAACGTCACGGTCGACATGAACGCCAGCCTGGGCGGCTATAACGCCATCGACGCCTGGCGCAACGACATCTCCGGCAGCGGCGGCCTGATCAAGAACGGCACCGGCAACCTGATGCTGACTGGCAACAACAGCTATTCAGGCGGCACCGTAATCAACGGCGGCGTGCTGACCGGCCACGCCAAAGCCTTCGGCAGCGGGACAATCACCGACAACGCAACGCTGGTGCTCGACCAATCGACCAACGACACCTTCAGCAACGCCATCACTGGCAACGGTGCCTTGATCAAGCAAGGCGCAGGCTCGCTGAACCTGACCGGCAACAGCAGCCTGTCCGGCCCGACCACCGTTCAGGCCGGGCGTCTGGCGGTGAATGGCAACCTCGGCAACTCGGTCGTGACCGTCAATTCAGGCGCGGTACTGGGCGGCAATGGCTCGGTGGGCGGCATCAACGCTGCTTCAGGCGGTGTGGTCGCGCCGGGCAATTCGGTGGGCCAGTTGAACGTCAACGGTAACGTCAATTTCGCTCAGGGTTCGGTCTATCAGGTCGAATCGGATGCTGCCGGTAACGCCGACCGCATTGTCGCCACGGGGCGCGCCACGCTGAACAACGCCACCGTTTCGCTGGTCGAGGGCGGCAACTGGGCGGCGGCGAGCCGTTACTCGATTCTCTCGGCAGCGGGCGGCATCAGCGGCACGTTCAACACCGTGCAATCGAACTTCGCGTTCCTGACGCCGACCCTCAACTACACGGCGACCGATGTCGGCCTGACGCTCGATCGCAATGCCCAGAGTTTCGCCAGCCTCGCGACCAGTCGCAATGCCCAGGCAGTCGCTCAGGGACTGGACAGCGCAGGCGCAGGTAATGCGCTGTGGAGAAGCGTTGTGCAGCAAGACGCGCAAACCGCGCAAGCGACCTTCAACGCGTTATCGAACGAACTGCATGCCTCGACTCAGTCTGCATTGATTGAAGACAGTCGCCTGGTGCGCAACGCCATTGCAGACCGACTGCAGCAATCGCAATCTGCACAGGCATCCGGTGGTGCTTCGCAAACCCTGGCGGGTGATGCCTCTCGCGGTCTGGTCTGGACTCAGGCCATTGGCGCGACCGGCCGAACCGATAGCACGCAAGACGCCTCTGGCCTGGACAGCCACACCAGCGGCCTGTTGTTCGGCGCAGACGTGCCGGTCAACGACACGTGGCGCGTCGGTGCGCTGGCAGGCTTCAGCCGCAGCAGTTTCGACCTGCGCAATACGTCCGGTTCCAGCGACAGTGACAACTATCACGTGGGTGTCTATGGCGGCGCGAAATGGGGCCAACTGGGCCTGCGTCTGGGCGCAGTGCGCACCTGGCACGACCTGACCTCCAAACGCACGCTGGAATTGCCGGGCGCTTCCGAGCGCTTCAAGCAGGACTATCAGGCTGCGACCAATCAGGTATTCGGTGAACTCGGCTATGCCATTGAACTGGGCGACGCGCAGCTCGAACCCTTCGCCAACCTTGCCCATGTAAGGCTGGACACCGACGGCTTCGACGAAAACAGCAACGCCATCAGCCTGCGCAACAAGTCCGAGGAAAACCACGTCACCTTCAGCACACTGGGCCTGCGGGCAGCCACGCACCTGAACGTGGGCAGCGTTGACGTCAAACCCAACGCCACCCTCGGCTGGCGTCGTGCGTTCGGCGACGTGACACCCGAAAGCCGCGCAGCCTTCAGCGGCGGCGACACCTTTGCCCTCTCCGGCGCACCGATTGCCCGTAACGCAGCGGTGCTGGGAGCGGGTGTGGACCTGGGGTTGAGCGAACGTTTGAGCGTGGGCGTGAGCTACAACGGACAGCTCGGCAGCGACACGACCGATCAGGCGTTGAACGCGCGGGTAACACTGGCGTTTTGAGGGGTATGGGCGTCTGAGCGCGCCCTGAAGCTCCCCGATAAACGGAAGAAACTGGCTGAGCGCCCTGTGGTAGCGGACTTGTCCGCGAAAAGACAGGTACATCCGATGACGATGCAGTGGCCGAGCTGCTGCATTCGCGGACTAGTCCGCTCCCACGAAGTTTGCTGCGAGACATCGCGGCCTCGAAGAGGCCGCGGTATCCAGATCAGTTCAATCAGAACGCCGGCAGCACTGCGCCGTCGTACTTCTTGTTGATGAAGTCTTTGACTTCCTGACTGGTCAGGGCCTTGGACAGTTTCTGGATGGCGTCGCTGTTGGCGTTGTCTTCACGGGTGACCAGGAAGTTCACGTACGGCGAATCGGCACCTTCGATGATCAGCGCGTCTTTCTTCGGATTGAGCTTGGCTTCCAGCGCGTAGTTGGTGTTGATCATGGCCAGATCAACCTGGCTCAGCGCACGCGGCAGTACAGCCGATTCCAGTTCGCGGAATTTCAGTTTTTTCGGGTTGGTGGCGATGTCTTTCGGCGTGGCCAGTGCATTGGTTGGGTCTTTCAGGGTAATCAGACCGCCCTTTTGCAGCAGCAGCAGTGCACGGCCGGCGTTGCTGCCTTCGTTAGGGATGGCAACGGTGGCGCCTTCAGGCAGTTCGGCGAGGGTCTTGTACTTGCTGGAATAGCCGCCGAACGGTTCGACGTGCACACCCACGCCGGTCACGAGCTTGGCGCCCTTGCCTTTGTTGAAGCCGTCCAGGTAAGGCTTGGTCTGGAAGTAGTTGGCGTCCAGGCGTTTTTCGTTCAACTGCACGTTCGGCTGAACATAGTCGGTGAAGACCTTGATTTCCAGGTCCACGCCTTCTTTGGCCAGGGTCGGCTTGATCAGCTCAAGGATTTCCGCGTGCGGCACAGGCGTTGCGCCCACGACCAGTTTTTCGCCGGCGTGCGCCAGGCCAATCGAGAATGCAGCCGCCAGCGCGGTCATCAACAACGTCTTTTTCATGCAAATGTCCTTAGCGAATCCGTGAGCGTCACAAAAAATGACGTTTTTTCAGTGGTTTGCCGCAACGTTATCCCGCGCTGCGACATCATGTGGACATTACCGAGATTTCTTATTCCGAGAAAATACTTTTTAAGTTAATGCTTATGCTTTTTTTCGCAAACCCGGCTTCCGACTCGTCCGCAGCGCTCTAGAGCAAGGGTTACGCCGTATGCTGCTCCACGCTATGCGTCACGGCCTGTAATAAACGCTTGAGTGCCGCGAGCTGCTCAGGATCGCCCTCGGCGATCAGTCGTTGGGCCTGATGCTCGATTTGCGTCAACGGGCTGCCAGGCTCAGGCAGGTGAATATCCTCGGACTGAATCTCGTCGCCACGGCTGACCAGCAACGCAAAGTGAATCACGTTTTCCAGTTCACGGGTGTTGCCCGGCCAGTTGTGCGCCTCGAGCGTTTTCTGCGCCGCTTCACTGATGAGCTGCACCGGCAGGTTCAGGCGCTGGCTGTAGATACCGACGAAGTATTCGGCCAACGGCAGAATGTTGCCGGGCTGCTCGCGCAATGCGGGCAAGTCGAGTCGCCCTTCGCTCAGGTAGTGATAGAGCCGTTCATTGAATTTCCCCGCTGCCACAGCCTGGGCCAGATCGATACTGGTAGCCGCCACCAGCCGCACATCGACCGGGCTCGGCTGATGCGCACCAACTCGGGTGACTTCGTGATTTTCCAGCGCTGCCAGCAATTTGACCTGAATGGGCAACGGCAGATCGCCGATTTCATCCAGGTACAAAGTGCCGCCATTGGCCGAACCGAACCAGCCTGCACGGCTGCTGACCGAACCGCTGTGCGCCCCGGCTGCATAGCCGAACAGCTCGGCATCGGCGTAGGTCGGGCTGATGGCACCGCAGTTCACAGACACGAACAGGCCAGAACGATCACTGCCGCGATGAATGTGCCGCGCCAGCAATTCCTTGCCGGTCCCGGACTCACCACGAATCAGCACCGGCAGCGAACGCGGCGCGAGCAGTTCCATTTCTTCACGCAACTGGCGTGAGCGCGGGTCGATGAATACCAGTGCCTTGGCCCGTATGCTCAGCGGGCTTTTTTCGGCATCGGGGAAGGTCAACAGCGGCTGGCCGAACGTTTCGTGACTCATGACGCACTCCCGCCCGAGCCGCACAGGGTCTCAGGCGTTAAAAAAAGGGGCCGGATGGCCCGCAGTACAAGGCAATCCGGTCATGCGCGACGACGCGCGTGCTGTTCCAGACGGTTTTGCAGACGGTACAGATAGGCGAACCCCTGCTCCCAGCGCTGATGACCGGACTTGACGTTGATGTGCCCGGCCTCGCTCAGAAAGCCCAGTTCCGCGCCCCAGTGACGCGCCATTTCCAGCGCGCGTTGCGAGCTGACGGCAGGGTCATTGTCGGAGCTGACAATCTGGGTCGGGAACGGCAGCAGGTCGGCAGGTATCGGGGCAAAATTGCGCAACGCAGGCGGGCAGTTCGGGCGATCCACATCGGCCGGTGCCACCAGCAGCGCGCCCTGCACCTGACGCAGGGTTTCCAGCGGCGCCAGTTGCGCCCAATGCGCGACCGTGATGCAACCCAGGCTATGAGCGATCAGGATCACCGGCGTGTCTTGCGCAGCAATGGTGCGCTGCAATTCACCCACCCAGTCTTCGCGACGCGGCTTGAGCCAGTCAGCCTGCTCCACGCGCACGCTATTGGGCAGGCTGTTCTGCCAGTGGGTTTGCCAATGATCATCAGGAGACCCCTGCCAGCCTGGCAGGATCAGATACCGGATCGACTCGTTATGCATGGATTCGCCTCCTGCACGTATGCGTTCATGGGGCGAGTATAGGGCGTGAACATATATTCTTTAAGGAATAAGAAGCTATTTATTAATTCCCAAAAGGCATATAAACCTGAACGCAAAAAAAGAGCCGCTCCCTGCCTTGAAGGAACGACCCTGAATAAAAAATCACATTGAGCAAAGGTTAACCGGTCTTTGTGACAACCTTGCGACGGCCAATCAGGTGGCGGGCAGAGAACGACTGCCTGGATCGATCGAGTCTACGATCACCGGATCGTCTTTCTGGGTCACTTCACGCGCCACGGTCCACACCACGATGGCTGCGATCACGTCAAAGATGGCCAACACGACGAACAGCGGGCTGTAGCCGATCTTGGTCACCAGCACGCCGAACACCATCGTGAACGCGGCGGCACCCAGAAAGCCGAACATCCCGCCCATGCCGGTCGCCGTGGCGACTTCGTTCTTGCCGAACGAGTCCGAGGTGATGGAGTACAGCGCGCCCGACAGGGTCTGGTGGGCAAAGCCGCCGATGCACAGCAGGGCGATGGCGGTATACGGGCTTTCAACCAGCCCGATGCAGGCCGGGCCGATCATGCAGGAGCAGCCGAACAGCATGACCATCTTGCGCGAGGTGAACAGCGAGACCTTGCAGTACTTGTGAAACAGCGGGCTAAGGTAGCCGCCCAGCACGCAGCCGATGTCTGCCGCCAGGAACGGTAGCCAGGCGAACATCGCGACTTCCTTGATGTTCATGTGCCGCTCGGTCATCAGGTACAGCGGAATCCAGGCGTTGAAGGTCTGCCAGGCGGGCTCGGACAGAATCCGTGCCGAGGCGATGGCGTAGAAGTTGCGGTTCTTGAACAGTTTTTTCCAGCTGCCCTTTTGCGCGGGTGCATCCTTCAGACGCGCTTCCTGGCCGCTGAGGATGTAATCGCGCTCGGCATCGCTCAGACGCTTTTGATCACGAGGGTGCTTGTACAGCAGCAGCCACACACCGCTCCAGACAATCCCCAGACCGCCCACGATCAGGAACGCCAGTTCCCAGCCGCTGTGCAGGATCGCCCATACCACCAGCGGCGGTGCCAGCAAGGCACCGAACGAGGAGCCGATATTGAACCAGCCGATGGCAACCGAACGCTCTTTGGCCGGAAACCACTCAGTGGTGGCCTTCACGCCTGCCGGCAGCCCCGCAGCTTCGGTCAGGCCAAGCAGGCCGCGAAAGATCGCCAGACTCTGCCAGCCGGTGGCAAACGCAGCAGCCGCGCAGGCCGCAGACCAGGCCACGGCGAAGATCGCAAAGCCCATTTTGGTGCCGATGGCGTCGATGATGTAACCGGCCACCGGCTGCATCAGCGCGTAGCACATCTGCCAGGCGACCACGATGTGTGCGTACTGCTCGGTCGAGATGCTCAGTTCACTCATGAGCGTCGGCGCTGCGACAGACAACGTGTTGCGAGCGAGGTAATTGACGACCAGACCGGCTGTGACCAGCCCGACCATCCACCACCGAATGCCTTTTACTTTCATCTCTTCACCTTTTGTTCTTGGATTGGCGACGAGCGCCTCACGATCATGAACGTGAGTCGGCTGGATTTTGTAACTTCAGGTTACGGAAATTATGGATGGTCTTTGCGTACACGATTGCCGAGGATTGGCCTTTATAAAGGCCTTATCGATCAATGTGTCTACTGCTGAAAAGGAGAAATGTGAGGTAGCCATGGGCTTTGTTACTCTTGGAATTATTTTTATGGTTGTAATTTTTAAAAGCCGTACGTTGTCGTACAACATGGCGCATTTATAGTCATTTGCCCACACGGTGTCAAATGACGGATTCGCATAGATCGCCCGATGACGCACCTATAAAGCTGTAATGGCGACAAAGGCGCTGAGCAGCTGTCATACGATGACTGAAAAAATATCCGCAAAAACCCTGTGACGAGCGCGTGTGTTGCGCATCTTGCCGATGCATTCAGTCAAGGAGGACTTGCACAAATGTCATAAATGCTTTCATTCTCTGAAGGCGGCGTCAGGCAAAGGAGTTGCCCTTTGATGCCCTGTCGGCCTGGACCGACGCTGATCGCCCACCCATGACAGGAAAGGTCGCCCGCATGCCTGAGCCAAACAGCCTCGCCAGCTGGAACCGCGCCTTGCGCAGGCAACTCGACGCGCTTGGGCTTGATAGCGCCGGGATGTGTCAGGCCGCAGGCGTCGATCCAGATCTGATCAATGATCCGGCTGCGGCCTTCCCGGCAAACGCCAGCGCCCGGCTTTGGCACATGGCGGTACAGGCCAGTGGCGACCCGGCACTTGGCCTGCGTGTGGCCCGTTTTGTCAGCCCCACCACGTTTCATGCCTTGGGTTACACGCTGGTGGCCAGCGGCTCGCTACGTGAAGTGTTCGAGCGCATCGTGCGCTACCACTCGATGGCCGAGGACTCGCTGGAACTGGATTTCCGCCCTGTTGAGGAGCGCTACGCCTTTCGCTTCGACGCCCCTCGCAGTTGCCAGTCGACGACCCATGAAGTGCTGGATGCCTTCGCAGCCATTTATGTGCGCACGTGCCGCAGCCGGCTGGGCAAGAACTACGCGCCGCTGGCGGTCCACCTGCGGCGTCCCGAACCCGCAAACCCTCAACCCTGGCATGACCTGTTCCGCTCGTCGCTGTTTTTTTCGGCACAGGAAAACCTGCTGGAGTTCGCCGGTGATGACTTCGACAGCCATCTGGATGACGGGCCGGTTCAGTTGACCGAGCACGTGGCGAACGGCGAGCCTTTACCCTCAATGATATGGGAGCAGCGCGTGCGCTCGGCCATCGAGACCCTGCTGCCCGACGGTGAGCCGTCTGCCGAAAGCATTGCCGATGCACTGCATTTGAGCGCACGAAGTCTGCAGCGCCACCTGGCTGATGAAGGTTGTCGTTATGACCTGCTGCTCAATCAATGCCGCCAGAATCTGGCCTTGCTGCACATGAACGATCCGCGCAGCTCGCTGAGCGAAGTCGCCTATCTGCTGGGCTTTGCCGACGCCGACAGCCTGAGCCGCGCCTTCAAACGCTGGACCGGCCTGACGCCGGGGCAGTACCGAAACGAGATGATGCGCTAGCCTGGCAGGGGTTGCGCCCTGCACGCGTCGACATCATCAACCTGCATCAACAGTCCGGGCTATTGGCATACCGCTTTAGCCTTGGAGAAGTTCGCCACCTTACGCAGTTTGTCCACATCGAAGACTTCCACTTGACCGTCGTCCAGACGCACGATCTTGCGCTCGTGCAGGTCCTTTAGCACCTCAAGCAGTACTGCAGATGCAAGGTTGCGGGGCGACTGAAGTTCATCGAGCGTGATCAGACGCCGGGCATGGCTCAGGTGGCCGTAGCCCTCGCACAGCATCAACAACCGCCAGGCAACCCAGGGCCTGTCGGGCAACTGGTCCAGCTTTTCGGGGGACAGGATCGGCAGGCCCAGTTTCTGGCTGAGCAACCCCGCGAACGAGCGCCAGTAGGCCGGTTGCCGATCAAGCAACTCGACCAGCACCGGCTGAGGCACGTGGAGAAAAATGGTCTGGTCCAGCGACACCACATCGAGCCGGCGCGGCAGCCCGTCAAACAGCGAAACCTCACCAAACCAGTACGGCAGCCGGACCGGCTCCAGACGAGGCACCAGCCGCTGCTCATGCGCATCGCCCACGCGCACATTCCCTTCGAGCAACACATAAAGGCCGCAGGGCGAAGCGCCTTTTTCGATCAAAGATTTCCCGGGCGTCTTGCGAACCTGGCGGGCCGCGTCCAGCAGGCTATCCTGCAAACCAGCAGGCAATTGAGAAAACCAGTAGTCAGACAGCAGTCTTGACCGCCAAAGCACTCCATTTGTCATGTTTGCTCCCTTTTTTTCCAAGCATTCGCGTCGCAGAATACGATTCGGCACTTGATCCGATCATCGTCTCAGGCAGGAATAATAATGAAAACCCTTGTCGATCATCTCAGCCAATATGCGTCTTACCACCGAGACTCGCGCAATATCGTGACCCACTTCATAGGCATCCCACTGATTGTCCTGGCGGTCGCCGTGCTGTTGTCCCGGCCAGGCTGGGCGGTGGGCGGTCTGTGGATGTCGCCTGCAGCACTGGTGGCACTGGCATCAACGGTTTTCTATCTGCGACTGGATCGTGTACTCGGCGTGGTGATGGCTGCGCTTTTGCTGCTGTGCATCTGGGCGGGGGCGAATCTGGCGCAACAGACGACCATGGTCTGGCTGAGTGCAGGCGTGGGCCTGTTTGTGATCGGCTGGATCATCCAGTTCATCGGCCATTATTACGAAGGCCGTAAACCGGCGTTCATCGACGACGTGACCGGCCTGATCATCGGCCCGCTGTTCGTGGTGGCAGAACTGGCTTTTCTGATGGGCCTCCTCAAACCCTTGCAGCACGCCATCGAACAACGCTCAGGACCGGTAGGGCGCAACGTACGCAAGGCTGCGGTTTAAATCACAGCCAATGCACTGTGGGAGGCGGCTTGCCGGCGATGGCGTCCGTTCAGTTACTGATACGTCGCGCCGGAAAATGCATCGCCGGCAAGCCGCCTCCCGCAGGTTATTCACTCAAGCAGAGAGCACGATGAGCTTGAATGCCTCACAACTTCTGCCAGACCTTGGGCTTGAAGAACAGCGTTTCGCCCCTCGCCAGACCCACCAGACTGTCGTGATCCTTCACCACCTCGGCCTCGATCAGTTCGCCCTGCCCTTCGACCTTGAGCGTGACGCGCGTGGTCGCGCCCAGCGGGCGGATATCGCGGACTTCAGCGGCGTGGTGGTCTTCCAGTTCCTGACGTGACAGAGACACTTCATGCGGGCGGAACAACACGTGGCCCTCGTCGCCCAGGCTCAGGCGGTTGGAGTCGCCCAGGAAGTGGTAGACGAAGTCGTTGGACGGGTTCTCGTAGACTTCACCCGGCGAGCCGATCTGCTCGATCACCCCTTTGTTCATCACCACGATGCGGTCCGCCACTTCCATGGCCTCTTCCTGATCGTGGGTCACGAATACCGAGGTCAGGTTGATGTCTTCGTGCAGGCGCGCCAGCCAGCGACGCAGCTCCTTGCGGACTTTGGCGTCCAGCGCACCGAACGGCTCGTCCAGCAGCAACACCTTGGGCTCGACCGCCAGCGCGCGCGCCAGGGCAATGCGCTGGCGCTGACCACCGGAAAGCTGCTCGGGATAACGGTCGGCCAGCCAGTCCAGTTGCACCATGTTCAACAGTTCGTGGACTTTCTCGGCGATTCGCGTCTCGTTGGGACGCTCGCGCTTGGGCTTCATGCGCAGGCCGAACGCGACGTTGTCGAACACTGTCATGTGGCGGAACAATGCGTAGTGCTGGAACACGAACCCGACATTGCGATCGCGCACATCATGCCCGGAGACGTCTTCGCCGTGGAACACGATGCTGCCCAGGTCCGGTGTTTCCAGACCCGCGATAATGCGCAGCAATGTCGTCTTGCCGCAGCCTGACGGGCCGAGCAAGGCGACCAGTTCGCCACTCTGGATGTCCAGATTGATGCTGTCCAAGGCCCGAAAGGCGTTGAAGTTCTTGCTGACGTTACGGACTTCGATCGACATGATTATTCCTCCGCCGCGCTTTGGCGCAGACGGTTAATACGGGATTCGCTCCACTGCTTGAGCAGCAGGATGAACAGCGCCAGGACCAGCAACAGACTCGCCACCGCGAAGGCTGCGACGTGGTTGTATTCGTTGTAGAGGATCTCGACGTGCAGCGGCAGGGTGTTGGTGACGCCGCGAATGTGGCCGGACACCACCGACACTGCGCCGAACTCACCCATCGCCCGCGCCGTACACAGCACCACGCCGTAGATCAGGCCCCACTTGATGTTGGGCACCGTGACGTGCCAGAACATCTGCCAGCCATTGGCACCCAGCAGGCGCGCCGCCTCTTCTTCCTGCGTGCCCTGCTCCTGCATCAGCGGGATCAGTTCACGCGCCACGAACGGCACAGTCACGAAGATGGTCGCCAGCACGATGCCCGGCAGAGCAAAGACGATCTGGATGTCATGATCCTGCAACCATGGCCCGAACAGGCCCTGTGCGCCGAACATCAGCACGTAGACCAGACCCGCAATGACCGGCGACACCGAGAACGGCAGGTCGATCAGCGTGACCAGAATGCTCTTGCCGCGGAACGAGTACTTGCTCACGCACCACGCGGCGCTGACGCCGAACACCAGGTTGAGCGGCACCGAGATCAAGACGGCGATGACGGTCAGCTTCAGCGCCGACAATGCATCCGGCTCAAGCACTGCCGCAAAGAACGCCCCCAGACCGTTTTTCAGGCCTTGCGAGACCACGATGAACAGCGGCAGGCCCAGAAAAGCAGCGAAGATCAGCCAGCCAAGACCGATCAGGATACGACGTGCTACAGCGCTGCCACGACGTGCGTCGTTGGCGGAGGCCGCAGCGGATACTGATGAATAAGACATGCTCGCCTCCTCAGGATGGGGTTTCGATGCGCCGCTGCAGCAGGTTGATCAGCAGCAACAGAATGAAGGAAACCACCAGCATCAGAACGCCAATGGAGGTCGCGCCGGTGTAGTCGTACTGGTCAAGCTTGACCATGATCAACAGCGGCATGATTTCGGTTTTCATCGGCATGTTGCCGGCGATGAAGATGACCGAGCCGTACTCGCCCACGCCACGGGCGAATGCCAGTGCAAAACCGGTCAGCCACGCAGGCAGCAGCGCAGGCACCAGGATATGGCGAAACACCTGAAACGGACGCGCACCCAGGCAGGCGGCGGCTTCCTCGACTTCACGGGGGATATCGGCCAGCACCGGCTGAACCGTGCGCACCACGAAGGGCAACGTGACGAAGGTCAGCGCCAGGGTAATACCCAGCGGTGTGTAGGCGATCTTGAAGCCCAGGTCGGTGGCGAACTGCCCGACCCAGCCGTTAGGCGCGTACAGCGCTGTCAGGGCGATACCGGCCACGGCGGTCGGCAGGGCGAATGGCAGGTCGATCATCGCATCGATGATCTTGCGGCCCGGGAAGGTGTAGCGCACCAGTACCCATGCCAGCAGCGTACCGATCACGCCATTGATGACAGCGGCGTAAAACGCCGTGCTGAAACTCAGTTTCAGCGCCGCCAGCACGCGGGGCGCGGTGATGATGGTCCAGAACTGATCCCAGGTGAGCTGTGACGCATGCACGAACATGGCGGCCAGCGGTATAAGCACAATCAGACTGAGGTACACCAAGGTGTAGCCCAGCGTCAGCCCGAAGCCGGGTATGACGGGGGAGATACGACGCGACATAAAAGTCCCTGGTTTCACTTGCACTAAGCCCGGACGTCAATCCGGGCTGTTTAAGCAACGTGCGATACCGCCTGCACAGGCGGTATCGTCACTCGGTTTACTGCGCTTGGTAAATCTGGTCGAACACGCCGCCGTCATTGAAAAACTTCGGCTGCGCAGTTTTCCAGCCGCCAAAGTCTTTGTCGATAGTGACCAGATCCAGTTTCGGGAATTGCTTCTCGTATTTGGCGGCGATCTCTTTATCGCGTGGACGATAGAAGTTTTTCGCGGCGATTTCCTGACCTTCCTTGCTGTACAGGTGCTTCAAGTACTCGGTCGCGATGGCGGTGTTGCCCTTCTTTTCCGCGTTCTTGTCGACGACGGCGACAGGCGGCTCGGCCAGGATCGACAGCGAAGGCACGACGATGTCGAACTTGTCCGCGCCGCCATCTTCTTTCAGCGCCAGAAAAGCTTCGTTCTCCCAGGCCAGCAACACGTCACCCTGACCGTTGTTGACGAAGGTAATGGTCGAACCGCGTGCACCGGTATCCAGAACCGGTACGTGCTTGAACAGGGTCTGCACGTATTCCTTGGCCTTGGCTTCGTCGCCACCGCCCGCCTTCAGGCCATAGGCCCAGGCAGCCAGGAAGTTCCAGCGCGCGCCGCCCGAGGTTTTCGGGTTGGGCGTGATCACCGACACGTCTTTCTTGATCAGGTCACCCCAGTCCTTGATGCCTTTGGGATTGCCCTTGCGCACCAGAAAGACGATGGTGGAGGTGTAAGGCGTGCTGGCATCCGGCAAACGGGTCTGCCAGTTTTCGGGCAGGGTTTTGCCCAGTTTGGCGATTTCATCGATGTCACCCGCCAGTGCCAGGGTCACGACGTCGGCGCGCAGGCCGTCGATCACGCCACGGGCCTGCTTGCCCGAGCCGCCGTGCGATTGCTGGATTTTCACGCTGTCATCGGGGTGAGCCTGTTTCCAGTGCTTGACGAATTCTGCGTTGTATTCCTGATAGAGCTCACGCGTCGGGTCATACGACACGTTGAGCAGCTCGTAGTCCTTGGCGACTGCGGAACCTGCAAATACGGCGCTGGCGAGCGCGGCCAGCGCAAAACGGCGAATGGACATAGGTGAAGCTCCTGGAAATGCTGTGTGTCGGCTTTTTTTGATTTCTTCGTCGCACGCCAGGGCGTTAGTCACATTGGCGCACTGCTTGTCAGGGTGCATCGCATCGCGTTAATTCGTCCGGCGCTCTATCAGCTCGGCTTGTTAGCGGGGTTTTGCAAACGAAACTTTTCCTTGCGCTCGATCTGCACCACTTGTGCGTTATGCACGGTGATTTCGACGGCGCCAAAACGCAGGTCACGCAACGCACTCTGAATTTCACGCAAAATTGCCGCTTCGTCCTGACCGTCAACACTACGTAGAGATGCGCTCATTATCGTATTCCTTGAATATGGGAGCCTGCCGTCGCGACCGGGCGTTGGCGTATGGCGATGAGGCAATAGTAGTGAGGCGCGGATATTCTTAAAAAGACTATTTAAGAATGCAGATATAACCAAAAGAAATTAACGACTGCCAGGCATCTGCGCAGCGCGTTGCACGCCCCGCAAACCTGTGTTTCTGGCGCCGTCAGGCGGTCAAAGGGTGGCGGCAACGAAGGCCGGAGCGTGCGTCCAGTCAATCGATTCAGGCGGCATGGGCCGCGCAAACCAGTAGCCCTGACCCAGCTCGCAGCCATTGTCCAGGAGGAAGGCGGCCTGATCTGCCTGCTCGATGCCTTCGGCCAGAACGCGCATGTTCATGCTGCCGGCAAGCGCGATAACCGCCTGGACAATCGCGATATCGTCCTCATCACCCGGCAACCCGGCCACGAAACCCTGATCGATTTTCAGTTTCTGGACCGGCATCCGCTTGAGCCTGAGTAACGAGGAATAACCGGTGCCGAAGTCATCAATGGCCAGCCTCAGGCCCAGCTCGCGCAGACGATGCAGTTGCTCAATCGCCTGCTCAGGGTCATCCATGACCGCGCTTTCGGTCACTTCCAGCTCAAGAAAAGCAGGGTTCAGGCCCGTGTCACGCAGGACCCGCGCTACCTTGTGGTCCAGATTGCCCTGACTGAACAGCCGACTGGAAACATTCACCGCAACGAAGTTGACCGCAGCGCCGGATGCCAGCCAATGCTGCATCTGTCGACACGCGGCGTCCAGCACCCAGGCATCGATATCGGCGATCAGCCCGCTCTGCTCGGCGATGGGAATGAACTCGGCAGGCGAAACCATTCCGCGCGAAGGATGCTGCCAGCGCACCAGCGCCTCGACACCCACGATCCGGCGAGTCGCAAGGTCGTGAACCGGCTGATAAAACACGCGCAATTCCTGCTGCTCGATGGCGCGACGCAACTCGCTGGCCAACTGCACACGCTGGCGGGCGTGAGCCGTCAGTTCCTCGGTATACAGCGCATAGCCGTCGCGCCCGTTGCTCTTGGCCTTGAACAATGCAGAGTCGGCATTGCGCAGCAATTGCCCGTCGGTGAGCGCGTCACCGGGAAACAGGCTGATGCCCAGACTGGCACTGATGAACAGTGGCTGGCCGTCAATGACGAACGGAGCCTTCATCAATTCAATCACCTGCTGCGCCAGTGCCGCAGCCTGCACCATCTGCTGGCAGTGCCTGGCCAGCAAGGCGAACTCGTCGCCACCCAGCCTCGCCAGGGTCATGTCACTCTCGACTAGCCCATTGAGGCGCTCGGCCACGGCACGGAGCACTTCATCGCCAGCGCGGTGACCCAGGCTGTCGTTGATGATCTTGAAATGATCGAGGTCGATCAGCAGCAACGCGCAGCCGCGCTTGCTGGAGCGCGCGGACACCAGCGCCTGGCTGATGCGGTCGGTGAGCAACAAACGATTGGGCAGACCGGTCAGGGCGTCGTAATGGGCCAGTTGCGCCAGTTCACGCTCGGTGCGCTTGATCGCCGTCATGTCGGAAAAGACGGCGACAAAATGCCGGGGCTGGCCGTCGTCGCCCTTGATACTGCGGATGGTCTGCCACTGCGGATAGACCTCGCCGCTTTTGCGCCGATTCCAGATTTCGCCGCTCCACTGCCCGGCACTGAGAATCGAGCGGTACATCTGCCGGTAGAACTCAGGTCCGTGTCGGCCGGACTTGAACGTGCTGGGGTTGAAACCCAGCACCTCCTCCGGCTGATAGCCGGTGATGTCCACAAAAGCGCGGTTGACGTGAATGATCCGGCCCTCGGCATCACTGACCAACACCCCTTCAAGGGTGCTGTCGAACACCGCTGCCGCCAGTCGCAGCCGGTCAAGGTCTTCCTGCCGACGCTCGGCCCGCGCCTTGCCACCAATGGCCTTCATCAAACGGTCACGCGCAACGAAGAGCATGACCGCGCTCAGCAATACCCATCCATAACCGCCTGTCCGCTGCGCAATGGCCAATTGGACCGGATCTTCGATAAGAAGGGGCAGCAGACCATCGCAGGCCACTAGCCATACAACGGACAGCAGCCCGTACAGAATGGCGGTTCGCAGCGCGCCGGACGTTGATTGCGTCATAAGAAAACATACAGCCTTACGAAAACAAGGGATTATAGAACAAGAAACATCCTGCGACTCTTATCTAAAAGCGTGACTGGTTTTCTGTGGGATGTCAGTGATAATGCGTTTGTTACTTTTTTCTTCACGCGTATCTTTTCGAGGGCCAAACAGCCTATGTGGTACAACGGTTTGCTCGACCTTTCCGTCTGGCAGGTAATAGCAGTCACCCTGGCCATGACCCATGTGACCATTGTCGGCGTCACGGTCTATCTGCACCGCTACTCAGCTCACCGCTCCCTGGAACTCAACGCGGGGCTCAAGCACTTCTTCCGTTTCTGGCTGTGGCTGACCACGGCGCAGAACACACGCGAGTGGACCGCCATCCACCGCAAGCATCATGCAAAATGCGAAACCGTCGATGACCCGCACAGCCCGGTCGTCAAAGGCTTGTCGACCGTTCTGCGCAAGGGCGCCGAACTGTATCGCGAAGAGGCCCAGAACCAGGACACCCTGCGTATCTACGGCAAGAACTGCCCCGAGGACTGGATCGAGCGCAATCTGTACTCACGCTACAAGATGCTGGGTATCGCCCTGATGGCGGTCATCGACCTGGCGCTGTTCGGCGCTATCGGTATCACGGTCTGGGCGATCCAGATGATGTGGATTCCGTTCTGGGCCGCAGGCGTGGTCAACGGCCTGGGTCACGCGGTCGGTTATCGCAACTTTGAATGCCGCGATGCGGCCACCAATCTGGTGCCGTGGGGCATCATCATCGGTGGTGAAGAACTGCACAACAACCACCACACCTACCCCAACTCGGCCAAGCTGTCGGTCAAGCGCTGGGAGTTCGACATGGGCTGGGCGTGGATCAAGGTGTTCAGCTTCCTGGGTCTGGCCAAGGTTCAGCGTGTCGCGCCCATCGCCCATCGGGTCGAGGGCAAGGGCCACCTGGACATGGACACCGCGATGGCGATTCTCAACAACCGCTTTCAGATCATGGCCCAGTACCGCAAGGTCGTGATCGGCCCGCTGGTCGCACAGGAACTGGCCAAGGCCGACGCGTCGGTCCGTCATCAGTTCCATCGCGCCAAGCGCCTGCTGTCCCGTGAGACCAGCCTGCTGGACGACAAGCACCACCTGCGCATCCAGACCATGCTGGAGCACAGCCATGCCCTCAAGGTGATCTACGAAAAACGCCTGGCATTGCAGCAGATCTGGGCCAAGACCAGCAGCAACGGTCACGACATGTTGTCGGCCATGAAAGAGTGGATTCACGAGGCCGAAGCCAGTGGCATTCAGTCACTGCGCGACTTCGCCGACCAGCTGAAAACCTACTCGCTGCGTCCGGCTCAGGCCTGACACCATTGATCGGCGCGCCCCGTGCTGGCGCGCCGATTTCGGAACTTCCCGCCCCAAAAAGCCTCTCATTCACTTTCCCACACCTGATCGGGAAAGGGTGCGGCACCTGCCGTACGCCGCTTGAGACATCGCCCTATGGATAAGCACAGCCCTACCGTTTCACCCGACACTCCCATCACCGAAATACCTGCTGCCGCCGAGACCTTGCTGGCCCTGATGCACGCGCAGGCAGAGGTGGCGCGGCTGAGCGAACGCGAACAACTGTTCAGCTCGCTGCTCGTCAGCGTCAATGCGGTGCTGTGGGCGTTCGATTGGGAAACCCAGCGCATGATCTATGTCAGCCCTGCCTACGAGCGCATCTTTGGACGCTCTGCGGGGCTGCTGCTGGCGGATTACAGCGAATGGCGCGACAGCATCTACCCGGACGACCTTAATTACGCTGAGCGCAGCCTGAGCGAAGTGATCGAAAAGGGTGCCATCGAAGACCGCGAGTACCGGATCATCCGCGCCGACGGCGAGGTGCGCTGGCTGAGCGACAAGTGTTTTGTCAGCCGCAAGACCGATGATGCCCAGCGCCTGGTCGTGGTAGGCATCGCCGAAGACATCACCGAAAAGAAGCACCTCGAAGACGAACTGCAGCGCCTGGCGACCACCGACGTGCTGACCCAGAGCAGCAACCGTCGCCATTTCTTCGAATGCGCTCAGCGAGAATTCGAACTGGCGCGCCTCAATGGCACGCCGCTGGCGTTTCTGTTGCTGGACATCGATGACTTCAAGCTGGTGAACGACACCTACGGGCACCAGGAAGGCGACACTGTACTGCAACGGATTGCGGAAAGCGGCCGCTCTGCCCTAAGGCGCGCGGACCTGTTTGGACGTATTGGTGGCGAAGAATTCGCGGCGGTGTTCCCCGGCTGCGCCCCGGAAATGGCCATGCAGATCGCCGAGCGCCTGCAACGTGAGATCCAGCGCCAGAGTTTCCAGTGCGGCAGCAGCACCTTCAGCATCACCGCCAGCCAGGGCCTGACCAACCTGACCAAAGACGACCACAGCCTGGAAGCCCTCTACGGCCGCGCCGACGCTGCGATGTACCAGGCCAAGCGTCAGGGCAAGAACCAGATCGTCCTGGCCTGACCTGATCGTTCCCATGCGCGGGAACGATCATCAGGGCCCGGTCATCAGGGCTTAGACCGCCATCGGCGCCGTCATCGCCGGATGGTGCTCGTAGCCTTCCAGTGAGAAATCCGAAGGTTCGATCAGTTCCAGCCACTCCGGCTGATACACACCCGTCTTGGCAAACTCCGGCACGCGGTCGGAGATTTTCAGTGTCGGCATCGGGAACGGCTCGCGGGTGAGCTGCTCGTTGAGCATGTCCAGATGGTTCTCGTAAACGTGGGCGTCGCCGATGAAATAGGTGAACCAGCGCGGCGTGTAGCCTGTCAGGCGGCCAATCAGGCTCAGCAGGGCAGCGCCCTCGGTCAGGTTGAACGGTGTGCCCAGGCCCAGATCATTCGAGCGGATGTAGAGCGTCAGCGAGATTTCACGCGTCTGCGGGTTCGGGTGCAACTGGTAGAGCAGATGGCACGGCGGCAGCGCCATTTCATCGAGCTGCGCGCAGTTCCAGCCGTGGAACAGAATCCGGCGACTGCCCGGATCGTTGATGATGGTGTCGACGCACTGACGAATCTGGTCGATGGCCTTGTACAGCACCACGAACGCCTGACCGTCTTCTTCGGACTCGGCAATCTGTCGATAACCCTGGCTGAGCGCCAGCTCGATAGCCGCGACATTGGACGAATCGATACGCTTGTAGGCTGGCCATTTGCGCCATTGCACGCCGTAGATCTCACCCAGATCGTCTTCGCCCTTGCGGAACGGATTGTTCAGCCACTGAGCGTTTTCGTTGGCGTTCTGGTCCCAGACTTTGCAGCCCAGTTCGCGGAATTCGGCCGCATTGCTCACGCCACGCAGAAAACCGACCATCTCGCCGATGGCCGACTTGAACGCCATGCGACGCGTGGTGATCGCCGGAAAACCTTCCTGCAAGTCATAACGCAGCATCGCACCCGGAAAGCTGATGGTGTTCACGCCAGTACGGTTGGACTGCAACGTCCCGTGCTTGATCACGTGAGCGACGAGTTCCAGATATTGCTTCATAAATCACCTGCATTGGTGAAAGCGCCGGGCGTGTGACCCGGCGTTTCGGTGTTAGACCGCTGCGTTGGTCGCCGCGGGAGCGCGCTTGTAGGCCAGCCAGATCAGGAACAGACCGGCAATGATCATCGGCAGACTCAGGATCTGACCCATGGTGACCCAGCCCCACGCCAGATAGCCCAGCTGTGCATCCGGCACGCGGACGAACTCGACCACGAAACGGAAAATGCCATAAAACAGCGCGAACATGCCGGAAACGGCCATGGTCGGGCGAGGTTTGCGCGCATAGAGATTAAGAATAATGAACAGTGCCACACCTTCCAGCGCGAACTGGTACAGCTGCGACGGATGGCGCGCCAGCTGAGCAGGGTCGCTGAACGGCGGGAACACCATGGCCCACGGCACGTCGGTCGGCTTGCCCCACAATTCGGCGTTGATGAAGTTGCCAATGCGTCCGGCACCCAGACCAATCGGCACCAGTGGCGCGACGAAGTCCATCAGCTGGAAGAAGGTTTTGCCGTTACGTCTGCCGAACCACCAGGCCGCGATCATCACACCGACAAAGCCACCGTGGAACGCCATGCCGCCCTTCCACACCTCGAAGATGAGCAATGGATTGGCGATATAGGCCGACAGGTCGTAGAACAACACGTAGCCCAGTCGCCCGCCGACGATCACGCCCATGGCCAGCCAGAAAATCAGGTCGGAAAGCTTTTCCTTGGTCCAGGTCGGGTCAAATGCGTTCAAGCGACGCGACGCCAGCAGCCAGGCGCCGCCGATGCCGACCAGGTACATCAAACCGTACCAGTGAATTTGCAGCGGGCCGATGGCGACGGCCACCGGGTCAATCTGCGGGTAAGGCAGCATTGCGAATCCTCAATTGGAACGCCCTTGCGGGCGACTGAATCAGGCGGGCATGTTACCGGACCCCGGCCGGTTGCTCTAGCAGACACCGATCAAAGCTGCGTACAGTTCAGGAAAAAGGAGAACCGAATGTGTCTGATCGTATTCGCCTGGCACCCCTTCCGGGCCCAACCGCTGATTGTGGCGGCCAATCGTGACGAATTTTATGCGCGCCCTGCCCGGCCCCTGAGCCAATGGGAGGACGCGCCGAACATTTATGCCGGCCGGGATCTTGAGGCGGGCGGTACGTGGATGGGTATCGCTGCGGACGGCCGCTTCGCCGCCGTGACCAACATTCGCGATCCGGGTCAAACCCTGGGTTTGCGCTCCCGGGGCGAGCTGGTCGCGAAGTTTCTGGCGGGCGAACACGTGCTTGAGGATTACGTGGCCGAGATTGCGGCGCGGGCGGGTGAATACACCGGGTTTAACCTGCTGATGGGTGACGCCGGGCGGTTGTATTACCTGAACTCGGCCGACCCGACGCCTCAGTTACTGGGTGAAGGCGTGTACGGGCTGTCCAATGCAGGACTGAACACACCCTGGCCCAAGCTGCTCAAGGCCAGAGCTGCGCTGACTGCGCAGTTGCATGACCCACAGCCTCAGGCGTTGCTGAACCTGTTGCGCGATGCTGAGCCCGCCGCCGACGCCGAGCTGCCTGAAACAGGCGTTGGCCTGGTGACCGAGAAGCTGCTGTCCAGCGTATTCATCGCCAGCCCCAACTACGGCACCCGCGCCAGCACCGTGCTGATCGTCAATGCTGACGGCACGCGACAGATGATCGAACACAGCTTCGGGCCGCAGGGTGGACAGTTGGGTGAAGTTGAACTGAGGGTTTAGCAGATGCGGAGCGCCTTGGGAGGCTCCGCCACATCCTCGACGTAGCGCTGTCGCGCAGCAAACACCGCGCGTCGTGGGAGCGGACTTGTCCGCGAATGCAGTATTTCAGCGACTGAATCTGCATCGGATGTACCGGCCTTTTCGCGGACAAGTCCGCTCCCACACATTGAGCTTCGTCAGTGTTTAACAGGTTGTTTAATAAGGCTTTTCCTGAAGATCACTGCTGTACACAAGCCTGCCTCGATACTGATCATGCCCGTCGCTCCGCATCACACTCGAGAGCGGACGCGGAGCGCCTTGGGCGGCGTACCACGCAGGAGCGGAGCGATCAGACGATCAATAGACCCTAGTGCCCCTTCACGGACCCAGGGTTGATCATCCGCGACAGGCCCAGGTTCTTCAGCGCCAGTTGCAGCGAGCTGCTGATCACTTGCGGGTTGTCGTTGGTCATCAGTTGCGCCAGCAAATCCTTGGCCTTGCTGAGGTTGATCTGACGCAGCATCCACTTCACTTTCGGCAGGTTGGTGGCGTTCATCGACAGGCTGTCGAAGCCCATCGCCATCAACAGCACGGCCGCTGCAGGATCACCGGCCATTTCGCCACAGATACTGACCGGCTTGCCCTCGGCATGGGCGTCACGCACCACGCTTTGCAACGCCTGTAGCACCGCTGGATGCAGGTAGTCGTAGAGGTCGGCGACACGCGGGTTGTTGCGGTCGACAGCGAGCAGGTACTGGGTCAGGTCGTTGGAGCCGACCGACAGGAAGTCCACCTGACGGGCCAGGTCGCGGGTCTGGTAGACCGCGGCCGGGACTTCGATCATCACGCCTACCGGCGGCATCGGCACGTCGGTGCCTTCGTCACGCACCTCGCCCCAGGCGCGGTGGATCAGGTGCAGTGCCTCTTCGACCTCATGGGTGCTGGAGATCATCGGCAACAGAATGCGCAGGTTGTTCAGGCCCTCGCTGGCCTTGAGCATGGCGCGGGTCTGGACCAGGAAGATTTCCGGGTGATCAAGGGTGACGCGAATGCCGCGCCAGCCCAGAAACGGGTTGTCTTCCTTGATCGGGAAATACGACAGCGACTTGTCACCACCGATGTCCAGGCTGCGCATGGTCACTGGCAGCGGATGGAACGCGGCCAGTTGTTCGCGATAGATCGCCAGCTGTTCTTTTTCACTTGGAAAGCGCTGGTTGATCATGAACGGCACTTCAGTGCGATACAGGCCAACACCTTCGGCCCCGCGCTGTTGCGCGCGCGCCACGTCGGCCAGCAGGCCGGTGTTGACCCAGAGCGGCATGCGGTGCCCGTCGAGGGTCACGCACGGCAGCTCACGCAGCGCATCGAGGCCCTGGGAAAGCTGTCGCTCCTCCTCGACCACTTTGCCGAACTGCTTGCGCATGATGTCGCTGGGGTTGGTGAACACCTCGCCGTGATAGCCATCGACGATCAGGTCGATGCCATCAACCTTGGAGTACGGGAAATCCACCAGGCCCATGACCGTCGGAATGCCCATGGCCCGGGCCAGAATCGCAACGTGGGAGTTACCGGAACCCTGTACCGAGACCAGACCGACCAGCTTGCCTTCAGGCACTTCGCCCAGCATGGCCGGGGAAAGCTCTTCGCTGACCAGAATCGTGTTGTCGGGGTAGACCAGCGCCTGTTGCCGCGCTTCCTGAAGGTAGGCCAGAAGACGGCGGCCCAGGTCCTTGACGTCCGACGCCCGCTCGCGCAGGTAGGCGTCGTCCATCAGCTCGAAACGTTTGACGTGTTCGTTGACCACCGAGCGTAACGCGCCCTGCGCCCATTGGCCGGTCTTGATAACGTTGGTGACTTCGCTGCCCAGGGACGCATCGTCGAGCATCATCAGGTAGACGTCGAACAGCGCGCGCTCTTCTGGGCGCAACTGCGTGGCGAGTTTGGCGGACAGGGTGCGCATATCATTGCGCACGCCCTCCAGCGCGTTCTGGAACAGCGCCAGCTCGGCTGCGATGTCCGTAACCGTCTTGTCCGGCACCACTTCCAGGTCGGCAGGCGGCAACATGACCACGGCCACGCCGACTGCAGCGCCGGGCGAACCGGCCACGCCGACGAACTTGGCTTCCTGAATACCCTTGCCCTGACGACCCAGACCGCGGATCGAGCCAGTGGCTTCAGCATGGGCAATAACGCCGGCCAGTTGCGCGCTCATGGTGACCAGAAAGGCTTCTTCGCCCTCGTCGAACTGGCGACGCTCCTTTTGCTGGATGACCAACACCCCGACTACACGACGGTGGTGGATGATCGGCGCGCCGAGGAACGATGCGTAACGCTCTTCACCGGTTTCGGCGAAGTAGCGATAACGGGGGTGATCGGCAGCGTTTTCGAGGTTCAGCGGTTCTTCACGCGTACCGACCAGACCCACGAGGCCTTCGTTCGGCGCCATGCTGACCTTGCCGATAGACCGTTTGTTGAGGCCTTCGGAGGCCATCAGCACAAAACGGTTGGCTTCGGCATCGAGCAGGTAGACCGAGCAGACCTGGCTGCCCATGGCCTCCTTGACGCGTAACACAATAATGCCCAACGCCGCCTTGAGATCCTTGGCGGAGTTAACTTCCTGGACGATCTTGCGCAGCGTATTGAGCATGGCTCGGGGTCGAACTCCGTGTCAGTCGCGCGATAAAAGGCGCGGGGCAAGCTCTTTGAGTGCGCGTCGATACACCTCGCGCTTGAATGTCACCACCTGGCCTAACGGATACCAATAGCTGACCCAGCGCCAGCCATCGAACTCCGGTTTCCCGGTCAAATCCATCCGCACCCGCTGCTCGTTGGAGATCAGGCGCAGGAGAAACCACTTCTGCTTCTGGCCGATGCACAGCGGTTGGCTGTGGGTACGCACCAGTCGTTGCGGCAGACGATAACGCAACCAGCCCCGAGTGCAGGCAAGTATTTGCACATCATGTCGTTCGAGCCCGACTTCTTCATTCAACTCACGATACAGCGCGTCTTCCGGCGTCTCCTGCGGGTTGATTCCCCCTTGCGGAAACTGCCAGGCGTCCTGATTGATGCGTCGGGCCCATAGGACCTGACCGGCATCGTTTGTCAGAATTATCCCGACATTAGGACGGAAACCATCGGGGTCGATCACGGCAACAACCTCGCAGACGCATGTCGCCGCATTGTTCCACAAAGGCGATCAAACCAGCAACGAGGCTTATCACCTTATGTGAAGACTTGTGAAAACCTCGTATTCTTGGGCTCTTTTTTCAGCTAATTCAGCGAGTAACCGCATGCGCCTGGCTTTATTCGACCTCGACAACACACTTCTGGGTGGCGACAGCGATCACGCCTGGGGCGATTACCTGTGCCAACGCGGCATCCTTGATACCGCGTCCTACAAGACGCGTAACGATGAGTTCTATCAGGATTACCTGGCCGGCACGTTAAACATGACCGACTACCTGAACTTCACGCTGGAGATTCTCGGGGCTACCGAGATGGATCAGTTGGCGCAATGGCACCGCGAATTCATGCGCGATTGCATCGAGCCGATGATGCTGCCCAAGGCCATGGAACTGATCGCCAAGCATCGCGAGGCAGGCGACAAGCTGGTGGTGATCACGGCGACCAACCGCTTCGTGACCGCGCCCATTGTGGAGCGACTGGGGATTGAAACGCTGCTGGCCACTGAATGCGAAATGGTCGATGGCCGTTATACCGGCCGCACCACGGGTATTGCGTGCTTTCGCGAAGGCAAGGTGACGCGCCTCAATCTGTGGCTGCAGGAGAATGCGTTCAGCCTGGACGACAGTTACTTCTATAGTGACTCGATGAACGACCTGCCGCTGCTGGAGCAAGTGGCCAATCCGGTGGCGGTCGATCCTGACGCGAAGCTGCGCGCCGAAGCCGAGCGACGCGGCTGGCCGGTCATTACGCTGCGCAATTGATTCAGTCGGTGATCAGGCCGGTTTGAA
The DNA here is from genome assembly GCF_014358015.1 of Pseudomonas triticifolii. Classification (GTDB taxonomy): domain Bacteria; phylum Pseudomonadota; class Gammaproteobacteria; order Pseudomonadales; family Pseudomonadaceae; genus Aquipseudomonas; species Aquipseudomonas triticifolii. Next base: position 42,750 of record NZ_JACONV010000032.1, read on the forward strand.
GCCCATCAGACCGGCGATCACCACGAAACACACCCCGCTGACCACAGCCAGAGCGAGCGTGAAACTACGCCTGTCGGTTTTGCTGCCCAGGCGCAAACGGTTTAGCCTCGCCACCAGCCAGACCCAACTGAACAGGCCTACGGTGTACAGCACGCTGCTGCCCAGCACCCAGGTCTGCCCCAGCGACAACCCCACGGTGTGCACCAGCCACCAGCCGCTGAACGGCAGAATCGCCAGACACAACGCCATCAGCAGCCAGAAAAACAGCAGTGGGCGTTTGAGCAGACGCGTCTGAATGGTCGCATCACCCTCAAGACGCACCTTGATGACACCACTGGCCAGCAACAGAATGCTGAGCAGCAGTAGCGTGATCGCAGCAATGTGAAGGGTTTTCAGGGCCGTGACGGGTTCCATTACAGGGTCTTCCTCTTGAATCGGGGCAGGTTGAGTCTAGCAGTTCGTCCTGTTGGATCAGGC
>NZ_JACONV010000033.1 GCF_014358015.1 Pseudomonas triticifolii
GCCAGGCGTCAGCCCAAAAACAACCGATACGCCGGGTTCTCGCTTTCATCCCAGTACGGATAACCGATCTCGGTCAGCGCCTGATCCACCAGATGCCGCTCGTCCTCCGGTACCACCAACCCTGCGACCACTCGCCCATCTGCTGCGCCATGGTTGCGGTAGTGGAACATCGAGATCGTCCAGCGTCCGCCCAGGCGGTTGAGGAAGTTGAACAACGCGCCGGGGCGTTCAGGGAATTCGAAGCGCAGCACCACTTCATCGCTGACCCGCTCGGCATGCCCACCCACCATGTGGCGGATGTGCAGCTTGGCCAGCTCGTTGTCGGTGAGGTCCAGCACCGGAAAACCTTGTTCGGTCAGGCTGGCGATCAGCGCGCGGCGTGGATCGTTCTCCGGGTGGGTCTGCACGCCCACGAAGATGTGGGCTTCGCGGTCAGTGTGGTAGCGGTAGTTGAATTCGGTGATCTGCCGTTTGCCGATGGCCTCGCAGAACGCCTTGAAGCTGCCCGGCTGCTCGGGGATGGTCACGGCGATGATCGCTTCGCGGCCTTCGCCCAGTTCGGCGCGTTCGGCCACGTGACGCAGGCGGTCGAAGTTGACGTTGGCCCCGGAATCGATCGCCACCAGGGTCTGGCCGCTGACACCGCGCTGCTCGACGTATTTCTTGATCCCGGCCACGCCCAGCGCGCCGGACGGTTCGGTGATGGAGCGGGTGTCGTCGTAGATGTCCTTGATGGCGGCGCAGATCTCGTCGGTGCTGACGCTGATCACTTCGTCCACGTAATGGCGGCAGACCTCGAAGGTGTGATGGCCGATCTGCGCCACCGCCACGCCATCGGCAAACAGCCCGACCTGACTGAGCACCACACGCTCGCCTGCAGCCATGGCGGCTTGCAGGCAGTTGGAGTCGTCAGGCTCGACGCCGATCACCTTGATGTCGGGTCGCAAATATTTGACGTAGGCCGCGATGCCTGCGATCAGCCCTCCGCCGCCCACCGGCACGAAGATCGCGTCCAGCTGGCCTGGCTGCTGACGCAGGATTTCCATCGCCACCGTGCCTTGTCCGGCGATGGTGTCGGGGTCGTCGTAGGGATGGATGTACACAAAACCCTGTTCATCGACCAATTTCAGCGAGTACGCCAGCGCTTCGGGAAACGAGTCGCCATGCAGCACCACCGTCGCGCCGCGTGAGCGCACGCCTTCGACCTTGATCTCCGGCGTGGTGCGCGGCATGACGATGGTCGCCTTGATGCCCAATTCCTTCGCCGCCAGCGCCAGTCCTTGCGCATGGTTGCCTGCCGAGGCCGTGACCACGCCACAGGCGGTCTCTTCAGCGCTCAGTTGCGCCAGCTTGTTGTACGCGCCGCGAATCTTGAACGAGAACACCGGCTGCAAGTCTTCGCGCTTGAGCAGCACCTGGTTGCCAAGGCGCTCGGACAGCCGTCGTGCGCCCTGCAGCGGGGTTTCGATAGCAATGTCGTAAACGCGGGACGTGAGGATCTTGCGAGCGTAGTGATTGAGCAGATCAGGCTGGCCATGACTCATCGCGTCGTTTCCTTGCACGTCGTTGCTTTGCAAGAAACGCTGCAAGAAGCCGCAACAATCGAATGCGAGGATGCAATGAGGGCGATAGAGCGATAGAAAGTGATCATGTCTGACTCCTGTTGAGCGTTAGGTGGCTCTGGAGGCAGAAAAAAACCCGCCTCCAGGGCGGGTTTTTTTGCAAACGTCGGCTAACCCGCCATGACTGGAATGACGGTAATAATAATCTGGCCGAGGTTTTGCTTGATTGGGTTCATGGTCTGGAGGTTAGGGCGGCCCGGGTAATGAAGTCAAGGTTTGATTGGCGACCCCGTACGACGTTCTACGTCTGAAGTTCCTGTCGGACTTTTCGTTTAACGAAAGGTATCAACATTTTTGTTTCACATTGGCACTTTAATGTTGATCCAACGGTCAGTTATCTCAGCTTTACTGAACGTGGCAACACATGAACGACTCAATCAGCCAAGAGGGCGAAAAAATGGATGAATATCAAGAAGAGCTGCTCGAATACCGCGCATCGGAACTGGACCCGGTAGAGCCTGCCGACGACGCCACCGAACTGTGAAGGGCGTCAGGCGCTTCGACGCTGGCTGCGGCGGAACTCTCCAGGTGTCTGTCCGTTCCAGCGTTTGAAGGCGCGTTGAAAGGCCTCAGCGGAGGCAAAGCCCAGCAGGTAGGCGATTTCTCCGAATGCCAGTTCGGTGTCGCGAATGTACGTCATCGCCAGGTCACGGCGTGTGTCATTGAGTACCGCGCGAAAGCGAGTGCCTTCCTCGGCCAGCTTGCGGCGCAGCGTCCAGGTCGGCAGTTTCAACCTTGCCGCCACTTCCTCCAGATCCGGTTCTCGCCCACCGCTCAATAGCGGCCCCAGCAATTGCGTGATGCGCTCGCGCAGGCTGCGCGTGCGGGTCAGTTGGTCCAGCTCCTTCTCACACAGTTGCAGCAGATGCCGCCAGGTGCTCGGGCAGTGGTCGGGGTTTCTCAATGCCAGCCTGTCCAGATCCAGACGAAGCTGATTGGTCGTTGCACCGAACGCAACCGGGGTGTCGCTCAACGGCGTGTATTGCGCCGCGTACTCAGGGGCGTCGAACTCGATTTCGATTCGTTGCGCGCGCAACTCATGGCCAGCCAGCGATGACAGTTGGGTGATCCAGCCGCTCAGAATCGAATCCACCACGAAGCGGTTGTAGACGTTGTACGGGCTGATGGAATAGAAGCGCATCCAGGCACCGCTGGCGTCTTCATGGAAGCTCGACTGGCCTCGATAGTTCGTGCCGTACAGGGCCTCGAAACGGATCAGAATGCGGGCTGCCTCGCGCACGGTAGGCGCTTGTGCCGCCGTGATGCCTGCAAGCCCTGCCTGCGCCATTCGACTGAGCTGACCCATGCGCAACCCCAGGCCGGGCTGTCCGGTGAGCTGGATGGCCGCGTGGCCGAGACGCATATAGCGCGGGATCGATAGCCGGGCGCCTGCTTCACCCAGGCGCACAGCGTCCAGGCCATATTGTTCCAGCAAAACGTGGGGATCGTGGCCGAAACTGCTGACCGCGTCGGTCAGGCTCTGAACGAAGCCCACTGAAAGGTCGCCCAGGCGCAGGGTCGGTGTGGGCATCGCTAGAGCCAGACGTTGATCAGGCGTGCGCCAGCCATCGCGCCACTCTGCGCGGGCTCCTCGGCCACGTTTTGCCCGTTGTGGCTGACAAAGCTTTGTCCGGAACTGCCCTGATTCCAGAATTGCCCACGCATGAACACACTGATACCTGCCCTGGCCGTGCTCAAAGGTTCACGGGTGCTCAGGGTGAGTCGATGCCAGGCTTCGCCCTCGCTGAGGCTGCCAGGCTGCAGGTCGAGCCGTGGCGTCTTGTGCGTGCGAGCACCGCGCCATGGGGCCGTCCAACCCGTCCTGCCTGCCACGAACGCGGGCACGACAATCAGCTCTGCGCCTTGCTGATTCATGCGGGCATAACTGTCGGGGTACCAGCTGTCGGTGCCGATCAGAATGCCCAGTCGCCCGGCAGGCGTGTCGATGACATTGAGCGCAGCATCGCCTGCCGGTTTGACGTAGTGCTTTTGATAGGGGTTGGCGAACAGCTGACGCTGTGGAGGGCCAAGCGGCTTGCCGTCAGCGCCGAAGGTCACACTGCTGTTGAAGAGGGCACCTGTACCTATCTGCAATTGGCCGTTTTCCACATGGGGGTCCGGCAGCACAATCGAGCCCGCTACCAGCGTGACGCCAAACTCCTTGGCCAGCCCGCCGAACAGCCGTTGGTAATCGTGTGCCATGGCGCGTGATTTCATACGCAGATGGGCATCGTCCATACGCTTTTCACCCTCAGCGCCGAGGGTGGCCTGGATGAACTGAAACGGGTTGCTCCAGGCCAGCCACTTCATCGCCTCGTCGACCGTGGCCGCCTGATAGAACTGGTTCTTTTCGCCGCTGGCAAACAGCCAGGTGCCAATGTGCTCGGGCAGCACGACGATGGTCTTGGCGTTGATCAAACCCTGATCGCGCGCCTGTTGCAGATAAGCTGCCAGCTTGCGATGCAGGTGGTCCAGGTTCTGGTAGTCGGTTGGAAACAGTTCGGGCTCGATGCCCAGCAGGTTGCCTTGTTCGCCGGGCTGTCCCTTATTGATGGCCAGCCGGATGCGCAGATCCGACAGGTAATGCCCCATCGGGCGCTGCTCGGTCCAGAGCAGGTAGCTTGCGAGACTGGCCAGGCTCACCAGGATGAGGCACGTGGCAAAAAATTTACGCATAGGAAGGGGCGCACGGCTGCCATCAGGAAATTGTCGACTAGGGTAGGACTACACTTGACGCTTGCCAAGGGGCACTGTGCGTTTGGATCAATAACTTGTCACTTTCGGTCATTGAGTGTGATCGGATGGCTCTTTACTGTTGCGCCATGAAAGGGCCTTGAGGCCCGAATGAAGAGGGCACACAGAGGCCCTCGTCTATCCGTGATTGAATCGATGGAGCTTCGCCATGACTGCTGCTCACTATCCGCATCTGCTGGCCCCGCTGGATCTGGGTTTCACCACGTTGCGTAACCGCAGCCTCATGGGCTCCATGCACACCGGTCTTGAAGAGAAACCGGGCGGTTTCGAGCGGATGGCGGCTTATTTCGCCGAGCGTGCGCGGGGGGGCGTAGGCCTGATGGTCACCGGTGGCATCGCGCCGAATGAGGAAGGGGGCGTCTACGATGGTGCCGCGAAGCTTACAACCCCGGAAGAGGCCGAGCGCCATCGCATCGTGACCCAGGCGGTTCACGAGGCAGGCGGCAAGATCTGCCTGCAGATTCTCCATGCCGGCCGCTATGCCTACAGCCGCAAGCAGGTCGCGCCCAGCGCGATTCAGGCTCCCATCAATCCGTTCAAACCGCGTGAGCTGGATGAAGAGGGCATCGAAAAGCAGATCAGCGATTTCGTGACCTGCTCCACGCTGGCCCAGGGCGCAGGCTATGACGGCGTCGAGATCATGGGATCGGAAGGCTACTTCATCAATCAGTTCCTGGCGGCGCATACCAACCATCGCACCGACCGCTGGGGCGGCAGTTACGAAAATCGCATGCGTCTGGCCGTCGAGATTGTGACCCGCGTGCGTCAGGCCGTTGGCCCGAATTTCATCATCATCTTCCGCCTGTCCATGCTGGATCTGGTGGAAGGCGGCAGCACCTGGCAGGAAATCGTGCAACTGGCCAAGGCGGTCGAGCAAGCGGGGGCAACGATCATCAATACGGGCATCGGCTGGCATGAAGCGCGGATTCCGACCATCGCCACCAAGGTGCCGCGCGCCGCGTTCAGCAAGGTCACGGCCAAATTGCGTGGTTCGGTGAACATTCCGTTGATCACCACCAACCGGATCAATACCCCGGAAGTCGCGGAGCGGATTCTCAGCGAAGGCGACGCCGACATGGTGTCCATGGCCCGTCCGTTTCTGGCCGACCCTGAGTTCGTCAACAAAGCGGCGGCCGGTCGCGCCGAGTTGATCAATACCTGCATCGGTTGCAATCAGGCCTGCCTGGACCACACCTTCGGCGGCAAGCTGACCAGTTGTCTGGTGAACCCGCGTGCCTGTCACGAGACCGAGCTCAATTATCTGCCTGCCCGACAGATCAAGAAGATTGCGGTAGTCGGCGCAGGCCCGGCAGGACTGGCAGCGGCCACTGTGGCTGCCGAGCGCGGGCATCAGGTGACGCTGTTCGATTCGGCCAGCGAAATCGGAGGCCAGTTCAACATCGCCAAGCGCGTGCCCGGCAAGGAAGAGTTCTCCGAAACCCTGCGTTACTTCACCCACAAGGTGCAGGACACCGGTGTGCAACTGCGCCTGAACACTCGCGTGACGGCGCAGGAGCTGGTCGATGCAGGCTTTGACGAAGTGATCCTCGCGACCGGCATTGCCCCGCGCACACCCGCCATTCCCGGCATCGACAACCCCAAGGTGCTCAGCTATCTGGACGTCATTCTGCAGCGCAAGCCGGTCGGGCGAAGCGTGGCGGTGATCGGTGCGGGCGGTATCGGCTTCGACGTATCGGAGTTTCTGGTGCATCAAGGCGTCGCCACCAGTCTGGACCGCGAGGCGTTCTGGAAGGAGTGGGGCATCGACATCACACTGCAAGCGCGCGGTGGCGTGGCGGGGATCAAGCCCGAAGTCCATGCGCCAGCCCGTCAGGTGTTCCTGCTGCAACGCAAGAGTTCCAAGGTCGGCGACGGCCTGGGCAAGACCACCGGCTGGATTCATCGCACGGGCTTGAAGAACAAACAGGTGCAGATGCTCAATAGCGTCCAGTACCTGAAGATCGACGACGCAGGCCTGCACATCCGCATAGGTGAAGAGGGTGAAGAACAGCTGCTGCCGGTGGACAATATCGTGATCTGCGCCGGGCAGGACCCGTTGCGTGAGCTGTACGACGATCTGGTCGCGGCGAAGCAGAACGTGCACCTGATTGGCGGCGCGGACGTGGCAGCCGAACTGGATGCCAAGCGGGCCATCGATCAGGGCTCGCGATTGGCGGCCGGGCTGTGACATCGCGCACTGACGGGTAGACTGCGCATCGTTCTGTAATCGGCCTTCATCATGATTCGCGACGCCCTCGACTGGCAGCCCGATGCACCTCTTGAAATCCTCGACTTTGCCTGGCTCCAACAGGCCGGGGTCGAGGTGGCAATTCTGCGTCTGGACCTTATCGACCCGTTGATCAGTGGCAACAAGTGGTTCAAGCTCATCGGCCACCTGACTCAGGCGGTCAGTCGCGGGGCTGCGGGCGCGATCAGCCTGGGTGGGGCGCACTCCAATCATCTTCATGCGCTGGCCGCTGCGGGCAAACGCTTCGGCTTTCCGACCGCAGGACTGTTACGCGGTCATCCGCAGGAAACGCCGACCGTGCTCGATCTGCAGGCCTTCGGCATGCAGTTGCACTGGCTCGGTTACGCCGGTTATCGCGAGCGGCATGCGGCTGATTTCTGGCTGCCGTGGCAGGCACGCTATCCCGACCTGTACCCGATCCCGGAAGGCGGTGGCGGCTTGCCGGGGACCGAAGGCTGCGCCCGACTGTTGACGCTGGTTCGCAGCCAGCTCAGGCAGTGTGGCTGGGACGATTACCACGGCTGGTGGTTGGCCGCCGGGACCGGCACGACGCTGGGCGGGCTGGTTATCGCCGAGCAGGGAGTCCATCCGGTGTACGGCGCGATGGCGGTGCCGGATGATCATGGCGTGGCGCAGAACGTTACTGCGCTGGTCGGCGTTGATACGTCGGGATGGCAGTTGCTCAATGCCAGTCGGGGAGCGTTTGCCCGCACCGATCCTGTATTGCTGGAGTTCATAGCCCGCAGCGAAACGCAGAGTGGTGTGCCGTTGGAGCCGCTCTATACGGGCAAAGCGTTGCTGGCGCTACACGACGACGTACTGGCTGGCCGCTTCAGGCCCGGCACCCGACTGATTTTCGTGCATACCGGCGGATTGCAGGGGCGGCGTGCTGCTCTGATGTAGCGTTGTGGAAAATACCGCCGGCCCCTTCGCGAGCAAGCTCGCTCCCACTGGCTGAAACCGGTTTCCGTGGGAGTGGACCGGGCGGCGTTCCGTTTGTCCACGAAGACTGCCTTTCAGGCGCAACCACATTCGTCTGAGTGTACCGGCCTCTTCGCGGACAATCCGCCTTCAATGGTCCTGCCTCTGCCAGAACGAACGCCCGTCCCAGAGCCTTTGGCATGAAATCTGTACCGAATACGCCGAGGCGTCGGCCCTGAATACGCGGATGACTTTTCTGGACTGAGGTGTCCGGGGCGCTGTCTCGATAATCGATCCATTCCAGATCATGACGCCGAGGTCAGCATGACAACCACCGCCGCAGAAAACGTCGATCCTGCCACACTGAGAAAAGTCATCGTGGCTGCTGCCATTGGCAACTTCGTCGAGTGGTTCGATTTCGCTGTGTATGGCTTTCTGGCCACCACCATCGCCTTGCAGTTCTTTCCCAGCGGCGACACCAGTGCTGCGCTGTTGAAAACCTTTGCTGTGTTTGCAGTGGCATTTGCCTTCCGGCCGTTGGGTGGGATCTTTTTCGGCATGCTGGGCGACCGCATAGGCCGCAAGCGGACCCTGGCGATGACCATTCTGCTGATGGCGGCGGCGACCACGCTGATCGGGTTGTTGCCCACCTATGCGGCCATCGGTGTCACTGCGCCGATTCTCCTGACCATCATTCGTTGTGCCCAAGGCTTCTCGGCCGGTGGTGAATACGCGGGTGCCTGTGCCTACTTGATGGAGCATGCTCCGCGCACGCAGCGTGCCTGGTACGGCAGCTTCGTCCCGGTGTCGACTTTTTCGGCGTTCGCGGCAGCGGCCGTGGTGGCGTATGCACTTGAGGCCTCGTTGTCCTCGGAAGCCATGGGCAGTTGGGGCTGGCGTCTGCCGTTTCTGATTGCGGCACCGCTGGGGCTGGTGGGCCTGTACTTGCGCTGGAAGCTGGACGAAACACCGGCGTTCCAGGCGGTGACTCAGGAACAGGCGGTCGCTCATTCGCCCCTCAAGGAAACACTGCGCAATCATGCAGGCGCTATCTGCTGCCTGGGCGCTTTCGTGTCGCTGACCGCGTTGTCGTTTTATATGTTCACCACCTACTTCGCGACGTATCTGCAGGTGGCGGGCGGCTTGAGTCGGGCTTCGGCGCTGCTGGTGTCGTTGATCGCCCTGGCGTTTGCCGCCGCCATTTGTCCGCTGGCGGGCGCTTATTCGGACCGCGTAGGCCGGCGTGCGACCATGGCCACGGCCTGCATTCTGTTGATGCTGGTGGTGTTCCCTTCGTTTTTGATGGCCAGTTCCGGCTCGTTCGCAGCGTCTGTGGTCGGTGTGATGCTGCTGGCAGTGGGCGCCGTGTTGTGTGGCGTGGTGACGGCGGCGTTGCTGTCCGAGACCTTTCCGACGCGCACGCGGTACACGGCGTCGGCGATCACCTACAACATGGCCTACACATTATTTGGCGGTACTGCGCCGTTGATGGCGACCTGGCTGATCAGCACGACCGGCAGCAACCTGTCACCGGCCTTCTACCTGATCGCCGTGGCGGTGATGGCCATGGTGGGTGGCCTGGCCTTGCCAGAGACCTGCAGAGTTTCGTTGCATGACGTGGCGGCTGCGGACAAAAGCACGACGGTGGGCTCAGCGCAGACGCATGCATGACGTCTGAGCGGGTTAGGTCTGCGCTGGTTATCAACAGTGCCTGAAAGCCGGCTAAACCAGCAACGACGGGATAGATACCACTCCCACGCAGTGGTGGGTATATCCCGCAAGGCCTGTGAATAACGCCGGGCCTTGCGCGTGATAGTGCCGCCCAAGACGCTCTGCTGGCTGAACCGCTCAACGAAAATGCAACAAAACGTGGCACTCCTGCTCCGAAAAATGGCACATTGGCGCGCCCTGGTACGTGTGACACATCTTGTAATCATCCGTCCGGGGACACCCGAAAACCTTTTACGGATGAATTCCATGGCGACCAGTGCTCAGCCAGGTGCGGCGACGGCCACGACAACCCCAAACTCCAGCCCGCTGGTGATGCGCATCATTGGTGCCGTTGCCCTTGCGCACCTGATCAATGACCTGATCCAGGCGATCCTGCCGTCGATCTACCCGATGCTCAAGGCCAGTTATGACCTGAGCTTCACCCAGATCGGCCTGATCACCCTGACGTTTCAGATCACCGCGTCGCTGCTGCAGCCCTGGGTCGGGTATTACACGGACCGTCATCCCAATCCGCTGGTATTGCCGGTCGGTTCGATCTGTACCCTGATCGGTATCGTGATGATGTCGATGGTCGGCAGTTTTCCGTTGATCCTGCTCGCCGCCGCACTGATCGGTATCGGTTCGTCCACCTTTCATCCGGAAGCCTCGCGTATTGCGCGGCTGGCCTCGGGCGGGCGTTTCGGCTTGGCACAATCAACGTTTCAGGTCGGCGGCAACACCGGTTCTGCGCTCGGCCCGTTGCTGGCGGCGGCGATCATCATTCCGTTCGGGCAGGGTAACGTCGCCTGGATCGGCCTGTTCGCGCTGTTTTCCCTCGGCCTGCTCTATGCGATCAGCCGCTGGTACCGCGCGCATTTGAATCTGTTCAAGCTCAAGGCCGGTCAGGCCGCTACCCACGGTTTGTCGAGAAACCGGGTCATCGCCTCGCTGGCGGTGCTGGCGTTTCTGGTGTTTTCCAAGTTCTTCTACATGACCAGCCTTACCAGCTATTTCACGTTTTACCTGATCGAGAAGTTCGACCTCTCGGTGGCCAGCTCGCAGTTGCACTTGTTCCTGTTTCTGGGTGCAGTGGCGGCGGGTACGTTCTTTGGTGGCCCGATTGGCGACAAGATCGGCCGAAAGGCGGTCATCTGGTTCTCGATCCTCGGTGCGGCCCCGTTCACCCTGGCGCTGCCTTATGCGGATCTGTTCTGGACCAGCGTGCTGAGCGTGATCATCGGCTTCGTGCTGGCCTCGGCGTTCTCTGCCATCGTGGTCTACGCCCAGGAACTGGTACCCGGTAACGTTGGCATGATTGCCGGTCTGTTCTTTGGCCTGATGTTCGGCTTCGGCGGCATCGGTGCAGCCTTGCTCGGTCATCTGGCCGACACCCACGGCATCCTGTTTGTCTACAACCTGTGTTCGTACCTGCCGTTGCTCGGCATCTTCGCGATTTTCCTGCCCCGGACCAAATGATGCTCATAGCCACGCTGATCTTCTTGTTCACCATCACACTGGTCATCTGGCAGCCCAAAGGGCTCGGCGTCGGCTGGAGTGCAGTGCTCGGGGCGGTCCTGGCGCTGCTGACCGGCGTGGTTCATCTCGGCGACATCGCGGTGGTATGGGGCATCATCTGGAATGCCACGGCTACCTTCATATCGCTGATCATCATCACGCTATTGCTGGATGAGGCAGGCTTCTTTTCCTGGGCAGCCCTGCACGTGGCGCGCTGGGGCAACGGCAAGGGACGGCGCCTGTTTGCACTGTTCGTGTTGTTCGGCGCGCTGGTGTCGGCGCTGTTTGCCAACGACGGCGCAGTGCTGATCCTGACGCCCATCGTCATCGCGATGATGCTGGCGCTGCGTTTTTCTCCAGCCTCGACCCTGGCATTCGTCATGGCTGCCGGATTCATTTCCGACACCGCGAGCCTGCCGCTGGTGGTGTCGAATCTGGTGAACATCGTGTCTGCGGACTATTTCAAAATCGGTTTCAACCGCTATGCGGCGGTGATGGTGCCGGTCAACCTGGTCAGCGTCGCGGCCACGCTGGCGGTCCTCATGCTGTATTTCCGTCGTGACATTCCGTGTGACTTCGATCCCGACCAGCTTGAGAAACCGGAGACGGCCATCAAGGACCGGGCGACCTTCATGGCTGGGTGGTGGGTGTTGCTGATTCTGCTGGTGGGCTGTTTCGCCCTTGAGCCCCTGGGTATCCCGATCAGCGCAATTTCCGCGACCTGCGCGGTGCTGTTGCTGGGCATTGCCGCCAAAGGCCACACCATTTCCACGCGCAAGGTCATGAAAGAAGCGCCGTGGCAAATCGTCGTGTTTTCGCTGGGCATGTACCTGGTGGTTTATGGCCTGCGCAACGCCGGGCTGACGGGTTATCTGGCCAGCCTGCTGGACTGGTTCGCCGGTTATGGCATCTGGGGTGCGGCAATGGGCACAGGGGTGATGACCGCGTTCCTGTCATCAATCATGAACAACATGCCGACAGTTCTGATCGGCCTGCTGTCCATCGAGGCAAGTCATGCCACGGGTGCGATTCAGGAAGCGATGATCTACGCCAACGTGATCGGCAGCGACCTGGGACCGAAAATCACGCCGATCGGCAGTCTGGCGACGTTGCTGTGGCTGCACGTACTGCAACGCAAGGGCATCAACATCGGCTGGGGATACTACTTCAAGGTTGGCATCGTGCTGACCGTGCCGGTCCTGTTGATCACGCTGGCGGCGCTGGCACTGCGACTGAGTTGAACGGGTGGCTGGTGTCGGCCAGGTTCGGCCACAGGTCCGACACCAGAAACAGCCGCTCGGCTTCCTCCCATTCGCCTTGCGGGTTCTCGGTCAGGCGTACCAGCAATTGCGCCGGGGCAAGCGGGTCGAGTTGCAGCAGCCAGTCCTGCAATTGTCTGTGACTCCAGGCTTGCTGAGAGTGCGCGGGTGCAAGCCAGGCGTGGCGGGGCAGGGGTTGCCAGCGTCCGGTTTCGCTCTGGTTCACGAACCTTTCCCAGTCTCGCTGATGCAGCCAGCGACCTTTCAAATGCTGGTGATGCGCTCCGGCAGGTGAGTCAGCAGACCCCGGCCACGGATAGAGCAGGTACCCGCCCAGCCATAGTTCTGCGCTGAACGCTTCGACGCCCAATTCCGCAAGCGCCGACAGGCTTTCCGGGCGTGAAGAAATCGGCAGTTGATGCTGGCTCAGGTGCGCCAGCTTGCGGTCCAGGCGGTCGTGACAGCCAGGGCCGAGCCATTGCGCGGGGTCGCTGCCATCGCCGTTCTGCGGGCCGAGATACAATTTGATCGCCAACTCCACATGGTGCACGCCATCGCGGTCGCGCAGCAGCATGTCCAGTTCGCCCAGCGTCTGACCGTCCCGCCGGATCGGCAGGTTGGCCGCAATGATCTCGACCCCTGGCGCGTTGTGCACTGCAAACTGCCAGAGCCTTTCGTAATAGCGCCCCAGCCGACGTGTGGAGGCCTGCGCAATCCAGTGCTCCAGTTCACTGCTGTTCTGGTCCAGCCTGCGCAGGAAATCGACCAAGCGCTGCGGTGCGTCGACCCAATCGCTGCCGGCCAGCGGATGACGTTGCGGCCAGGGCGTTTCATCCAGCATGGGCGGCGCCAGAATGACCCACGCAAGGTCGCGCACCTCAGGGTGTCGTAACTGACGGGGAAGGTCGATAAGGTCGGGAAATAGAGTCATGTACCGAGAATAGCCTGACTTGGGCCTGATCGGTGACGAGTTCGATCAGTCGTCAGGTTGATATCCAGTGACGCCCGCCTGACGCTTCTCTTTTTGTCAGGCAGCGTCAGGTGTTCTGATCGTGGTCTTTCAACAATTTCCGACCTGACTTGATACAGCCTCTTTAATACGACATTGTATTCCACGTGTTAACGTTCGGCAGGCGTGAACGATTCATTGGCGGGTAGGCGACTGAGTATCGGGTATTAATACCTGGGTGTCTTCAGTTGGCCTGCTGCGAAAGAGGGTGACCTTCGCAGGGTCAGGATACGGGATGCCTGGGGTTGTATATGAACAATGAAATGCAGGCCCGTATAAAGTGTCTTCTGACACCGGCGGTTGCACTTGCGCAATGCCTGGCCATTGTATGCTGGATCATTGTGCTGACGGTAACACCCTATATTCATTATGGTGTTCTGGAATTTATCCTGACCGTCGGTTTGCTGGTGACCTGTGCCTTGCAATACCGCGCAAGGCATTTCAGGACGTGGCGTCTGGCAGGCATTCTGTTCGTGATTACGGTCGCCTTCTGTTTTGCCAGGGCCAGCCAGTTGAACAGCGACATGGGCGTGAACTGGGCATTACCGATCGCCGTGATGATTGTTCTGGGCTCGACATTATTGATGGTGTATACCCGTGATTATGTATTGGTCACGATGCTGTCCTGGGTCATTCTCTCTCCGGCGCAAGGGATTGAGCCCGGCCATGTTGCGTATCTATTCATCGCCTTGTTATTTATTGCGTCGACCAGCCTGGGTGTTTTGCTCAATCACACCTATACCCGAACACTGCGCAATGTGCTGTCGCTGGAAAGCAAGTTCCGCGAACAGTCGCTGACTGATTACCTGACGGCTATATTGAACCGTCGCGCCTTGATGGAAGCGCTGGAGTCTCACCTGACCGCGCGAAGTGCCGGTTACTTCCTGATGCTGGATATTGATAACTTCAAACAGATCAATGATGCGTTCGGGCATGATGCCGGTGATGAAGTGTTGCGGCTCATGGCGTCATGCCTGAAGCAGACTCAAGGCAGTCTCGCGTATGGGCGCTTGGGTGGGGAAGAGTTCGGTGTGATTCTGCCGGTCAGCAGCGAAAGCGCGGCCCGGGACTATGTGATTCGTCTGCTGGGTGCAATCAGGCAAGCGGCGGTGAGTACTCCGTTTACCTGCAGCGCCGGAATGGCCGATATCGACGCAACCTGCAGCAGTTCGCACGTGCTCAAAACCGCTGACATCAATCTGTATCAGGCCAAGGACGCCGGGAAAGACACGACCTTCTGGAGGGGAGCGCCGCTGGTGGAATCCCCGTCAGTCTACCTGCCGGCCGAGTGCGAATCGCTGCACTCTCAGGTGGCTGCGCCCGAGGCAGGGCCTTGAACCGCGTTGCCTGAGTACAGGTTCGTTTGCTGCTGTGTGGTCCTTTCGCCCATAATCCCTCTTTTGAAGCCGTATCGAACCCGCAGCAGGAGTCTCATGGAGCAATTTCGCAACATCGGCATCATCGGTCGCCTGGGCAGTGTCCAGGTGCTCGATACCGTGCGCCGACTCAAGAGATTTCTGTTGGAGCGCCACCTTCATGTCATCCTCGAAGAGACGATAGCTGAAGTGCTGCCCGGCCATGGCCTGCAGACCTCATCGCGCAAGATGCTCGGTGAGGTGTGTGACATGGTCATCGTGGTGGGCGGCGACGGCAGCCTGCTGGGCGCTGCGCGGGCGCTGGCCAGGCACAACGTACCGGTGCTGGGGATCAACCGTGGCAGCCTGGGGTTTCTGACCGACATTCGTCCCGACGAGCTGGAGGTCAAGTGCGCCGAGGTGCTGGACGGGCATTATCTGGTTGAAAACCGCTTTCTGCTGCAGGCCGAGGTTCGTCGCCATGGCGAGGCCATCGGGCAAGGCGATGCGCTCAATGACGTGGTGCTGCATCCTGGCAAATCCACGCGCATGATCGAATTCGAGATCTACATCGACGGCCAGTTCGTGTGCAGCCAGAAGGCCGACGGCCTGATTGTCGCCACGCCGACCGGCTCCACTGCCTATGCGTTGTCTGCAGGCGGGCCGATCATGCACCCCAAGCTCGACGCCATCGTCATTGTGCCGATGTACCCGCACACCCTGTCCGGTCGGCCTATCGTCGTCGACGGCAACAGCGAGCTCAAGATCGTGGTGTCCAAGGACATGACCATCTACCCGCAGGTCTCCTGCGACGGCCAGAACCACTTCACCTGCGCGCCCGGCGACACCATCACGGTCAGCAAGAAGCCGCAGAAGCTGCGCCTGATTCATCCACTTGACCATAACTACTACGAAGTCTGCCGCACCAAGCTCGGCTGGGGCAGCCGGCTTGGTGCTGGAGGCGACTGATGATCGATCCGGCGCGTGGCTACGATCTGATCGGTGACGTGCATGGGTGTGCTCATACCCTGGAGCATCTGCTGGAGCTTCTCGGATATCGACGACAGGCGGGTGTCTGGCGTCATCCCGAGCGCATGGCGATCTTTGTCGGCGACATCATTGACCGCGGGCCTCGTATCCGCGAGTCGCTGCATATCGTGTATGACATGGTTCAGGCCGGCCAGGCCTATTGCATCATGGGCAATCATGAGTTCAACGCGCTGGGCTGGGTCACACCAGCGCTGCCGGAAAGCGGCCACCGGTTCGTGCGCGAGCACACGCCGCGCCACGCCAAGCTGATCGGCGAGACGCTGACACAGTTCGAGCAGCACCCGGATGAGTGGAAAACGTTCGTCGAGTGGTTCTACGAACTGCCGCTGTACCTTGATGCCGGGCGTTTCAGAGTCGTGCATGCCTGCTGGGATGCGACCCTGATCGACCCGCTGCGCGGACTGCATGGCACCGGCTGCATCGACAAGCACTTCGTGCAGGCCTCGGCCGTGCCCGGCAGCTTCGCCAGCAATGTGTTCAATCGCCTGCTGCGCGGCACCGACATGCGCCTGCCGCATGGCCTGACGCTGACCGGCGGCGATGGCCTGACCCGCGCCTTTTTCCGTACCAAGTTCTGGGAGGATGATCCTCAGACATACGGTGACGTGGTGTTCCAGCCTGACGCCTTGCCCGAGGGCGTGGCCAAGACGCCGCTGTCTACAACCGAGAAGAACGCGCTACTGCGTTATGGCGTCGACGAACCTCTGCTGTTCGTCGGGCATTACTGGCGCAGCGGCATCCCTGCACCTATCCGGCCGAACCTGGCCTGTCTGGACTACAGCGCAGTGCTCTACGGCAAACTGGTCGCCTATCGGCTTGATCAGGAAACACAGATCGACCCCGACAAGTTCGTGTGGGTCGATGTACAGCGTCCCGAGGTTTCACGATGAGCCCTGTTGCAGCACTGCGTTTGCCATTGACCGTTGATTTGAGCGGGTTTGTCAGCCTGCTGCACCGTCTGCAGATCCCTCATCGAGTCAGCGAAGAGGTGGGTGAGCAAGTGCTGTGGGTGCCGGATGCCGGCGAGTTGGCCCAGGAGGTCCGCGCCCTGTACGAGCGCTTCCCGGAAGGTGACGAGGCTTTTCAATTGCCCGGTATTGCGCAAGAGACGGTAGCCAGCAATCCCGGCCTGCTCTATCAACTGCGCCGTTGCCCGGTCACCGCGCTGGTGCTGCTGGCGACACTGCTGGTGGCAGGACTGACGCTGCTGGGCGATAACCTGGAAGCCATTCGCTGGCTGACGTTTCTTGATTTTCGCGTGAGCGGCGACTATGCCTCGTTCCTGCCGCTGGCCGACAGTCTGGCAGCCGGGCAGTGGTGGCGCATCGTGACGCCGATGCTGATTCACTTCGGCATCCTGCATCTGGCCATGAACGGCCTGTGGTACTGGGAACTGGGGCGGCGGATCGAGATTCGCCAGGGCAGCTGGCATTTGCTGGGCCTGACGCTGCTGTTCTCGGCGGTCTCCAACTATATTCAATATCTGTCGTCAGGCCCCAGCCTGTTTGGCGGGCTGTCGGGCGTGCTTTACGGGTTGCTCGGTCACTGCTGGATCTTCCAGATGTTGGCACCCAACCCGGTTTATCGCCTGCCACGCGGCGTGCTGGTGATGATGCTGGTCTGGCTGGCGCTGTGCCTGTCGGGTCTGGTGAGCATGCTCGGTTTTGGCGAGATCGCCAACGGCGCTCACGTCGGTGGTTTGATCATCGGTTGTGTTACCGGCCTGCTGGGTGGTGCGCTCGCGCGCCGCAAGGCCTAAAATTGCCCGCTATTTTCTGGAGTGCGCCATGTCGTCTTTTATAGAAATGATTGAAAACATCACCCCGGATATCTACGAGAGCCTGAAACTGGCCGTGGAAATCGGCAAATGGTCCGACGGCCGCAAACTGACTCAGGAACAGCGCGAGCTGTCGCTGCAGGCGTTGATCGCCTGGGAAGCGCAGAACCTGCCTGAAGACCAGCGCACCGGTTACATGGGCCCGCAGGAGTGCGCTTCCAAATCGGCACCTGTGCCCAACATCCTGTTCAAGTCGGATGCTATCCATTGATTGAGATTGGACGCGGTGCTGTAAACAAGATGTCGGTGCGCCAGGACGATTCGTCACTGGTGCAATACGCGTTTCGCCTGGGCGATACCGAGATCGCGGTCAACCCGCTGATCGGCAAGACGGTACGCCTGGAATTTCTGGGTGCCATTCACTGCAGCCACTGCGGTCGCAAGACCAAATCCAGCTACAGCCAGGGTTATTGCTACCCCTGCATGCTCAAGCTGGCGCAGTGCGACGTGTGCATCATGAGCCCGGAAAAATGCCATCACGATCAGGGCACCTGCCGTGATCCGGCGTGGGGCGAGCAGTTCTGCATGACTGACCACATTGTCTACCTGGCCAATTCGTCAGGCGTGAAGGTGGGCATCACGCGCTCCACCCAGCTGCCGACCCGCTGGCTGGACCAGGGCGCCAGTCAGGCACTGCCGATTCTGCGCGTCGCCACGCGTCAGCAGTCGGGCTTTGTCGAAGACCTGCTACGCAGTCAGGTAGCCGACCGGACCAACTGGCGCGCCTTGCTCAAGGGCGATGCCCAGCCCGTGGACCTCAAGGCCATCCGCCAGGAACTGTTCGAGACCTGCGGCGCGGGCTTGCTGGGATTGCAAGAACGATTCGGCCTGCAAGCCATCCAATTACTTCATGACGCCGAGCCAGTCGAGTTTCGCTATCCGGTCGAGGCGTACCCGACCAAGATCGTGAGCTTCAACCTGGACAAGAACCCGATTGCCGAGGGCACGCTGCTGGGGATCAAGGGGCAATACCTGATCTTCGATACGGGCGTGATCAATATTCGCAAATACACGGCCTACCAGCTGGCCGTGCATCAGTAAAAGGATTCCAGCATGCGCACCGAACAACCGACCATGATCTACCTGAAGGATTATCAGGCGCCCGAGTACCTGATCGACGAAACGAACCTGACGTTCGAGCTGTTCGACGATCACTCGCTGGTCCACGCGCAACTGGTGATGCGCCGCAACCCCGCCCGTGGTGCCGGTCTGCCGCCGCTGGTGCTGGACGGGCAGCACCTGGAGCTGCTTTCGGTGAATCTGGACGACGTCGAACTGACAGCCGCCGATTATCAGTTGACCGAAGATCACCTGACCCTGCACCCCAAGACAGAGCGGTTCACGGTCGATAGCACGGTGCGCATTCACCCGGAAACCAACACGGCGCTGGAAGGCCTGTACAAGTCCAGCGGCATGTTCTGCACCCAGTGCGAGGCCGAAGGCTTTCGCAAGATCACTTACTACCTCGACCGCCCTGACGTGATGAGTAAATTCACGACCACGGTCAGTGCTGAAAAGCACAGCTTCCCGATTCTGCTATCCAACGGCAATCCGGTGGCCAGCGGTGATGAAGAAGACGGCCGTCACTGGGCGACCTGGGAAGACCCGTTCATGAAACCGGCCTACCTGTTCGCGCTGGTGGCAGGTGACCTGTGGTGTGTCGAAGACACCTTCACCACCCTGAGCAAGCGGGTCGTGACCCTGCGCATTTATGTCGAGCCGGAAAACATCGACAAGTGCCAGCACGCCATGAACAGCCTGAAGAAGTCCATGCGCTGGGACGAGGAGACCTACGGTCGCGAATACGACCTGGATATCTTCATGATCGTCGCCGTCAACGACTTCAACATGGGCGCGATGGAGAACAAAGGTCTCAACATCTTCAACTCCAGCGCCGTGCTGGCCCGTGCCGAAACCGCTACCGATGCTGCGCACCAGCGCGTCGAGGCCATCGTGGCGCATGAATACTTTCACAACTGGTCGGGCAACCGTGTGACCTGCCGTGACTGGTTTCAGCTGTCGCTCAAGGAAGGCTTCACCGTTTACCGGGACGCCGGTTTCTCCGCCGACATGAACTCGGCCACGGTCAAGCGCATCCAGGACGTCGCCTTCCTGCGCACTCACCAGTTCGCCGAAGACGCAGGCCCGATGGCCCATGCCGTGCGCCCGGACAGCTTCATCGAGATTTCCAACTTCTACACCCTGACGGTGTATGAGAAGGGCTCGGAAGTGGTCGGCATGCTTCACACCCTGTTGGGTGCCGAGGGCTTCCGCAAAGGCAGCGACCTGTATTTCGAACGTCATGACGGCCAGGCGGTGACCTGCGACGATTTCATCAAGGCGATGGAAGACGCCAACGGCATCGACCTGACCCAGTTCAAGCGTTGGTACAGCCAGGCCGGTACGCCACGTCTGGCGGTCAGCGAGTCCTACGACAGCGCGGCGGGCACTTACAGCCTGACGTTCCGCCAGAGCTGCCCGACCACACCGGGCCAGCCGGGCGATCAGAAACAGCCGTTCGTGATTCCGGTCGAACTGGGCCTGCTGGACAGCCAGGGTCATGACATTGCGCTGCGCCTGTCGGGCGAAGCGGCAGCCAGCGGCACCACGCGGGTGCTGTCGGTGACTGAAGCCGAGCAGACGTTCACGTTTGTCGATGTGGCTGAAAAGCCGTTGCCTTCTTTGCTGCGTGGCTTCTCGGCGCCAGTCAAACTGAGCTTCCCGTACGACCGCGACCAACTGATGTTCCTGATGCAGCACGACAGCGATGGCTTCAACCGTTGGGATGCCGGTCAGCAACTGTCCGTGCAGGTGCTTCAGGAAATGATTGGTCAGCATCAGCAAGGTCAGGCGCTGGTCATGGACCCGCGTCTGGTGAAGGCATTGGGCACCGTGCTGGCGGATGAGCAACTGGATCAGGCGATGGTCGCGGAAATGCTTTCGCTGCCCGGCGAAGCGTATCTCACGGAAATCAGCGAAGTGGCCGATGTCGAGGCTATTCACGCGGCTCGCGAGTTTGCCCGTCAGCAACTGGCGGACAGCCTGTTCGACGGTCTTTGGACGCGTTATCAGGCTAACCGTGAAGTTTCCAGGGTCACGCCTTACGTGGCCGAAGCCGAGCATTTCGCGCGCCGTGCATTGCAGAACATCGCGCTGTCCTACCTCATGCTCAGCGGCAAGCCAGAAGTGTTGGCCGCGACCATCGACCAGTTCGACACCAGCGACAACATGACCGAGCGCCTCACTGCACTGGCGGTATTGGTCAACTCGCCATTCAGCGAGGAGCGCGACAAGGCGCTGGCCGTGTTCGCGGAGAACTTCAAAGACAACGCGCTGGTCATGGATCAGTGGTTCAGCGTTCAGGCTGGCAGCACTCAGCCGGGCGGTCTGCAGCGGGTCAAGGCGCTGATGCAGCATCCTGCGTTCAACATCAAGAACCCGAACAAGGTCCGCGCGTTGATCGGTGCCTTTGCCGCGCAGAATCTGATTAATTTCCATGCGGCGGACGGTTCCGGCTATCGCTTCCTGGCGGACCTGGTGATCGAACTGAACGGCTTCAACCCGCAGATCGCGTCTCGCCAACTGGCACCTCTGACCCGCTGGCGCAAATACGACAGCGCGCGTCAGGCGCTGATGAAGGCTGAACTTGAGCGCATCCTTGCTTCCGGCAAGCTGTCGCCAGACGTGTATGAAGTGGTCAGCAAAAGCCTGGCCGAGTAAAGACTGATGGCATCAAGGGTGTGATGTTGGCACCCTGAACAAAAGGGCTGTCCACTGCGGTGGACGGCCCTTTTTATTTGTTTTGTTGAAAAATCCTACGAAAAAACTCACATGTGATACATATCCAGCTATGAAAACATCTGATACGTTAGGTGCCTGATACACGGCCACATGCAAGAGGAAGCGCCAATGCCTCGTAAACCCCAAGGCGATAACGCAACCGTCCCGGCCAAGGCACCGAAGAGCTCCACCGATTACATGCGTGAAATGCGTCTACGACTCAAGGACGCCGGGCTGGTCAAGCGAGAGTTCTGGATACGGCCCGAGAATGTCGATGCCCTGCGGGGGATCGAGAAAGCGTTAAGGCAGCCCTTTCTGGGTGACAGGATCAAACTGGAGGATTTCATGACCGAGAACACCAACTGGACGATCAGCTCTCTGCAAAAGGCCCTGGCCGAACTGGATCTGGTCACTGAGGGCAAGATCGAAATGGGCGTGCTCGCGGGAGACACGGCTGGCATCAAGCTGACCATGGCCGATTTCGGTGATCTGCCGATCTACATCGCGGTCGAGGGCGATCAGATTCTGGCCGACGCAACCCTGATCGAGGTGAACAAGATCAAGGACGTGGCCGCCTTCAACAGTGAAGTGTTGCGCAGTCGTGATCTGTTTCCCCTGTCGTCGGTGGGGATCGAAAAGCTGGCAGACGGTCAGGAGGTCTATTGCCTGTTTGGTGCCTTGAGCGCTGCTTCCTCCCTGACCGTCATCGTTCAGGAAATTCTCACCCTCGCGGATAACGTGATCCGTGCGGCCGACGCCTTCGAAGATCATTTCATTTACTGATCACTCCTGTCTGGAGCAACGCATTCATGACAACAAGCATCTGGAAAAAACTGGTTACCGCCGTTCGTGGCGGTGCTTCCGAAGTGGGCGAGTCGATTGCCGACGCCAACGCCATCCGTATTCTGGATCAGGAGATCCGCGACGCCGACAATGCCCTGATCAAGGCTCGAGACGGCCTGATCACCATCAAGGCCAAGCACAAGCTGTCGGCCCAGCGCCTTGAAGAACACGCCACCAGCATCGCCAACTGGGAAGGCCGCGCCATGCAGGCCCTGAACAAGGGCGAAGAAGCGCTGGCCGTGGAATGCGCGACCAAGATTGCCGAGATCGAAGCCCTGCGCGATCAGGAGAAGGAGCTGGCTGACCAGTTCAGCAAGCAGATCAGTCTGCTGCAGGATCAGGTCATCAAGGCCGAGTCGCGCATCAAGAGCCTCAAGCAGCAGGTCGAAATGGCCAAAGCGCGCGAAACCGTACAAAAGGCCCGCGTCGCAACAGCCACCGCTACCGGCGGTGCGAGCGGCGCGGTCGAGACTGCAGTCGGTTCGCTGGCGCGACTCAAACAGCGTCAGGACGAGCAGGATGCCAAGCTGGAAGCCGCCGAAGAACTGGCCAGCCAGTCGAGCGGTAGCGATCTGGAACGTCGCCTTCAGGACGCCGGGATTGGCGCCAAAAGCGGTGGTGCAGAGGATGTGCTGGCGCGCCTGAAAGCCAAAAGCCAGACGCCTGCACCGTAAGCAATTCAAGAAGACGGGCGAGGGCGTAAATGAGTTTCTCGACACGATTGCAGGTCGTCCTCGCGCTGTCGCTGCTGCTGGTTGCGGTGCAGGTGGTCAATTCGTTCACCGCTGGCAGCCTGATCGGGTACGGCATCATCCCGCGTACAGTTTCAGGCTTGCAGGGCATTGTGTTTGCGCCCTTTATCCATGCTTCGTTTCAGCACTTGCTCGGCAATCTGTTGCCCTTCATGATCCTGAGCTGGCTGGTTGCAACGGAGGGCGTTAGGCGCTTCGCGTGGGTGGCAGGGCTGATTTGCCTGCTGGGCGGATTGTTGGTCTGGTTGTTCGCACGCACCAGCATTCATGTCGGTGCGAGCGGCTTGATCTTCGGCCTGTGGACCTATCTACTGGCGCGGGCGTGGTATCAGCGCAGTCTGATGAGCCTGCTGCTGGCGATGATTGCATTGGTGGGCTACAGCGGGCTGATCTACGGGTTTATTCCGGTGGCCGGTGTTTCATTTGAATCACATCTGGCCGGTGCAGTTGCCGGCATAGGCGTTGCCCGGCTGATGCACGCCAGGACGTTGCCGGCTGAAGTTGCCTGACCGACAGGGTGGCAGGGTATTGCGGGGAAGCGCGGGTCGTCATCGGCTCGTCAGGAAATGCAATCTGACTCAAGGATTTGAACGGATGACCCTGTTGCTGTTGGTTCGGCGTCATACCTCGGCGTTCTTCGAACGGTTCGGTTGGGCAGGCATTGGCTTGTTGCTGCTCACCCATTACATCGTGTCCTGGCTGTTGTTGAGTCTGGCGGGCGAGGAACACCTTGTTCAGGGTGTCGATTTCACTTATTTCTACCTCACCACCGCCACCACTGTGGGTTACGGCGACCTGTCGCCCAAATCCGGCTGGGGCAAGATCATTACGACCACCTGGATCATGCTGGGCGGTATCGCCTTGCTGACCACGGTCATTGGCAAGGCGTCGACATCGGTCGGTGAAATCTGGAGACGGAACATGAAAGGACAGGGCGACTGTTCGACACTCACCGGCCATACCGTGCTCATCGGCTGGGACGGTGAAACCAGTGAGCGCATTGTCGAACTGCTCAATCAGGACTCGGCCACCCAAGGCACGGGCCTGGTGATCTGCGATTCACTGATTGTCGAAAACCCGATGCCGGGTCGCGCCTCGTTCATCAAGGGCGACTCGCTGGATTCGCCTGCGCTGCTGTTGCGTGCCGGGGTCATCGGTGCGCAGCGCATTCTGGTGCACACTCAGTCCGACAGCTTGTCCCTGGCGATTGTCCTGACGCTCAAGAATCTTGGGCCGACCGGCCATGTCGTCGCGCACTTCAACAACTCCGAGCGGGCTGCGCTGGCCAGAACCTACGCGCCCGAACTGGAATGCACCTCGGACATGGCGATCGAAATGCTGGTTCGTTCCTCTCAGGATCCGGGCTCAAGCTCGGTCATCACCGAACTGCTGTGCATCGGGCAGGGCGCTACCCAGTTCCGCCATGTGCTGCCGTCCGACTACACATCCTCCTGTGGCGAGTTGTATATGCGCCTGCGGCAGGACTTCAACGCCACGCTGATCGGCTATCGCGCCTCCTCAATGGCGCAATTTCAGATCAACCCCGCCAATGATGTTGCCATTGTGGGCGGGGAAATCTTCTACATCGCCTCCAGCCGCCTTCGAGGAAATGCGTTATGAACTGGTTTAAACGTGCCATGGGGCTGGAAGCGCCCAAGGGCCCGACTCAAGGCACCCCTGCCACCGGTTCGTCTGGTGCATTGGGCCTGGCCTCCGGCCGCATGCTGTGTCTGGACACCTCGCTGAAGATGCTGCTTGAAGGTCATTCCTATGTGGTCGTGCCGGGAGATGAAAAGGTCTGGGCCGTCGGCCGGATCGACCTTGGGCAATCGCTGACCCTGCAGCGGTTCTATCTGGATGACGAGGATTACTTCCTGCAAGTGGTCTCCAATGGCCCGAACGCCGAGGATATTCAGGACATCATCCTGTTCGGCTATTACAGTGCCGCGCCGATCACCAGCAAGGACGAGCTGCTGCGTCTGACCGGTCCTGGCTCGAAGATCGGCCTGCCGACCTACGAACACGAAGGTGAAGTGTTCGAACGGCAATGGGGGACCGAAACCGGACAGACTGAACTGACGCCTCTGGACGAAGACATCGTAAGCCCTGACGGTGCCTACCGCGTCAAACACCTGAGCATGCTGTACGCCCGTGAAACAGGCCTGATCAACCGTCGCGAGTTTCTGCTTTTCTCGGTCGAAGAAGACGAAGAGGGGGCGATTACCCTGACCACGGCGGTTGGCGTCACGCTGCAATCCACTGATATCAACGTTCTATGACAAGGAAATCCTCATGATCGACGCGCTTCGTATGTCGCTCAACGCCACCGCGGTGTTTGGTTTTGTGATGTACATTCTGGTGGCGGCCATCCTGTTCGCCCTGTTCCAGTTCATCTACAGCCGCGTCACGCCGCACAAGGAGTTCGCGCTGATCCGCGAGAACAATAGCGCTGCTGCGCTGGCTCTGGGCGGTTCGCTGATCGGTTTCGCGCTGCCGGCCAGCAATATCATCACCTACAGCATCGGCATTCTGGACGTCATCGTCTGGGTGGTGATTGCGGCCGTGGTGCAGCTGGCGGCCTTCGGCGTGACCAGCCTGGTGCTCAAAGGTCTCTCGACCCGTATCGCCAAGGGTGAAATGGCGGCTGCCATCTATTCGGCCAGCGTCGCGATCAGCGTCGGTCTTCTCAACGCGGCCTGCATGACCCCTTCGGTCTGACAGCGGCGACGGTCAAGGAGACTCACGATGAGACGCAGTTCAGTAAAACTGGTGCTTGCCAGCACGCTTCCACTGGCCCTTGCCGGCTGTGGTTCCAGCGACGAGCCCAACTTCAAGGCCCAGGCCAACTTCAAGTCCGTGCAGGAGTGTACCGAGGCCAAGGTTCCGGTGGATGTGTGCTCGGATGCCTACATGCAGGCGCTGTCCGATCACCGACGCATCGCGCCCATCTATGATGACAAGGCCTCTTGCGATGCCGACTTCGTCCCGGACTACTGCCAGGTCACGTCTGACGGCAAGTACATGCCGAAGCTGGGCGGTTTCGAGCTGGGGTTCGAAGGCAATGTGCCCAAGTCGGCGCTGGACCGGGCCAATCAGGAAGTGGCCCAGGCAGCACCTGCCGGCATGAGCGGTACCAGCGGCCTGCTGACCGGTCTGTTGATCGGCAACCTGATGAGCAACGGGTTCGGCAACAATCGTTACTACTCCCAGCCGATCTACCAGACGCGCGATGACCGCAATTCCGGCGGCGGGACGTTTGGGTATTACGGTTCCACATTGTCCAGTCAGATGGACCGCGGCAAGACCTTCGGCAACTCGAACCAGGCCCGCTCCAACGCCGGCAGTTACAACAAGAACACACTGGGACGCAGCCTGGGCAGTTCAGGTTCCGGTTCCGGCTCGTCGGTTTCCTCGACGATCTCGCGGGGCGGTTTCGGCAGTCAGGCATCCGCGCGCAGCGGCTGGAGCGGCAAGAGCAGCAGCGGTAGCAGTTTCGGAGGCTAAGGGATCCGCCCCATGAAAAAGATCAGTATCGAAGAGCGGCCGCACTGGCAGGCCACCGTCGAGCGGGAGGGATTCAACTTCCACACCATCGACGGTGAACGCTACTGGGATGAGCGCGGGTATTACCTGTTCACTGAACAGCAGATTACCCGCGATCTGGAAGCACCGACCCAGGAGCTGCACCAGATGTGCATGGACGCCGTAGGGCGGATCGTGGACAGCGAGGCACTGCTCGAACAGCTTGCCATTCCCGAGGCCTTTTTCGACCTGATCCGTACATCATGGAAGGAGGGGCATCCGCATCTCTACGCACGCTTCGACTTCGCCTACGACGGCACGGGCCCGGCCAAGATGTATGAAATCAACGCCGACACGCCGACCAGCCTCATGGAGGCCGGGGCTGTGCAGTTGCTCTGGCTTGAGGAGCAGATGGCGCGTGGCGTGCTGCCCGCTCATGCCACGCAGTTCAATTCCATCGCCGAGGATCTTGTGCGGGCCTTCGCCGAATTTCCTCGTCCGGGTCCGTTTCATTTCTCCTGCATGTCCGGGTCGGTGGAGGATCGGGGCACCACCGATTTTCTGCGCCGGATGGCGGCCCATGTTGGCATCAACGCCAGGCATATCGACATCGAGGACATCGGGCTGACCGCAGACGGCCGCTTCGTCGACCTGGAAGGCCAACAGATCGAGCGTCTGTTCAAGCTGCATGCCTGGGAGCACATCTTTCATGAGTCGTTTGGTAAGCACGTGGCGGCCAGCGGCACCCAGTTCGTGGAGCCTGCCTGGAAATCGATCCTCAGCAACAAGGGCATTCTGCCGCTGCTGTGGCAATTCAACGAAGGCCACCCCAACCTGCTGGCGTCCCATGTCGATCACCATCCTCGGCAACCCGTGCCCAAGGGGTGGGTGCGCAAGCCTTACTTTTCCCGCGAAGGCGCCAACATCGAGATGCGCACCCCTGGCGATCAGGTGATTGCGGTGGACGGCCCCTATACCGACGCGCCTTACATTCTTCAGGCGTACTCGCCGCTGCCGCGCTTTGACGACAGCTACACGTTGATCGGCTCCTGGGTGATCGGAGATCTGGCCTCGGGGATCGGCATTCGTGAAGATGACAGTCTCATCACCAAGGACACCAGCCGCTTCCTGCCGCACGTCGTCATCGACTGAGCACAAGCAGGCCGTCTGTATCAGGCTCGCTGATAGCGCATCAATCACACTCAGTGCGCTTAACAAAAGATAACGACATGTCGATTGTCAGGCATTTGCAAAACTGCCTAGGATGGCGTGGCTTCCAGAAAGGTACGGCCAGAGCGCTCGCGAGCGTCTGGACGGTACGAACGGGTCGATCCAGGGCCTGAATAACAATAAGAGGGGAGAGTCCATGAGTGAGCCTGTCTACCGGCGCACCCGATCACGTGCGGGCATGTCCCTGGCAATGCTGCTGTTCTGCTTGGCGGCTCCGGCAATGGCTGCGTCCGATCCGGCAGCAGCGCCGGCTGCCGACACCAATACGAATGCCGATACCAGCGCCGTTTACGCCATCGAGTCGGCCAAGGCCTCGCGCGGTCTGCTGCTGGACGTTGCTCATGCGGGCGCGCGACTGGTCGCTGTCGGCGACCACGGTCATATCCTGTATTCCGACGATCAGGGCAAGAGCTGGGTCCAGGCGCGCGTCCCGACTCGCCAATTGCTGACCGCGGTTTATTTTGTCGACGAGCAACACGGCTGGGCCGTAGGCCACGATGCGCAGATTCTGAGCAGCAGCGACGGCGGCAAGACCTGGAACAAGCAGTTCGAGGACCTGGCGCGCGAGGCTCCGTTGCTGGATGTCTGGTTCAAGGATCTGCAAAACGGCTTTGCCATCGGTGCCTATGGTGCCTTGTTGACCACCACGGATGGCGGACAGCACTGGGAAGACGTCAGTGATCGCCTGGATAACGAAGATCAGTACCACCTCAACGGCATCACACAGGTCAGGGACGCAGGGCTGTTCATCGTCGGTGAGGCTGGCAGTATGTTTCGCTCCCGCGACGAGGGGCAGACCTGGGAAAAACTTGAAGGCCCTTATCAAGGTTCGTTGTTCGGGGTGATCGGCACGGCCAGTCCTTCGACGCTTCTGGCCTATGGCTTGCGCGGAAACCTGTTTCGCTCCAGCGATTTCGGCGACAGCTGGCAGCCGATCGAGCTGCAAGGTGCGCGTGGACCGCTGGAGTTCGGTCTTGCCAGCGCGTCGCTGCTGGCCGACGGTTCACTGGTGCTGGTCGGCAACGGCGGCAGCGTGATGCGCAGCAGCGATGACGGCGAAACGTTTCAGGTTTTCAACCGCCCCGACCGTATTTCGCTGGCGGGCGTGACCTCCAATCTTCAAGGCAATCTGATTCTGGTAGGTCAAGGAGGCGTACGCGTCACCTCGCCAACGGGCGCCGAGACGACCCAACAATAAGACCTTTCAGGGCGGGGACATTCAGGCATGACCAATCTTCAACACACTCAGCACTCCGGCGGAAAAGAGACCTTTCTCGAACGCCTGATCTTCAACAACCGCCCGGCCGTGATCATTCTGTGTCTGCTGACCAGTATTTTTCTGTTCTGGCAGGCCACTCAGGTTCGCCCGTCCACCAGCTTCGAAAAAATGATCCCGCTGTCCCATCCGTTCATTCAGAACATGATGGAGCACCGTAACGAGCTGGCAAACCTGGGCAACACCGTGCGTATCTCGGTGGAAGCCAAAGACGGCGACATCTTCTCCAAGCAGTACATGGAAACGCTGCGCCAGATCAGTGACGAGGTGTTCTACATCCCCGGCGTTGATCGCTCTGGCCTTAAATCGCTGTGGAGTCCCAGCGTGCGCTGGACCGAAGTGACTGAGGAGGGCTTTGCGGGGGGCGAGGTCATTCCACAAAGTTACAACGGTTCCGAAGGCAGTCTGGATCTTCTGCGTAACAACGTGCTCAAGTCCGGACAGGTCGGGCGGCTGGTCGCCAACGACTTCAAATCGAGCATCATCGATGTGCCGTTGCAGGAGTCCTACCCGGACCCGGCCGATCAAGGCAAGTTGCTGGCGCTGGACTATCAGCAGTTCTCGCACCAGCTTGAAGAAAAGATTCGCGACAAATACGAAGCGCAGAACCCCAACATCAAGATTCACATTGTCGGTTTCGCCAAGAAGGTTGGCGACCTGATCGACGGTCTGTTCATGGTGGTGATGTTCTTCGGCATTGCCTTTCTGATCACGCTGGTACTGCTGATCTGGTTCACACGCTGCATCCGCAGCACCATCGCTGTGCTGATCACCACCTTGATCGCCGTTATCTGGCAACTGGGGTTGATGCATGTGGTGGGGTTCGGCATCGATCCTTACTCGATGCTGGTGCCGTTTCTGATCTTTGCCATCGGCATTTCCCACGGCGTACAGAAGATCAACGGGATCGCGTTGCAATCCAGTGATGCGGAGAACGCATTGATGGCGGCGCGGCGTACGTTCCGCCAATTGTTCCTGCCCGGTATGATCGCGATTCTGGCTGACGCCGTGGGTTTCATCACGCTGCTGATCATCGACATCGGCGTGATTCGCGAGCTGGCCATCGGTGCGTCGATCGGTGTGGCAGTGATCGTGTTCACCAACCTCATTCTGTTGCCGGTGGCGATTTCCTACGCAGGTATCAGCAAACGGGCAATCAATCGCAGCAAGCAGGATGCGGTGTCCGAGCATCCGTTCTGGCGACTGCTGTCCAACTTCGCCAGCGCAAAAGTTGCCCCGGTTTCCATCGTGCTGGCGCTGCTGGCCTTCGGTGGTGGCCTCTGGTACAGCCAGAACCTGAAGATCGGCGATCTGGATCAGGGCGCGCCGGAGCTGCGTCCCGATTCACGTTACAACAAGGACAATGCGTTCATCATCAATCATTACTCCACCAGCTCTGATGTCCTGGTGGTGATGGTCAAGACGCCGCCCGAGGGCTGCTCGGCCTATCCAACCATGGCGGCGATCAACGAACTGGCCTGGAAGATGGAGAACACCCAGGGCGTGCAGTCGGCGATTTCGTTGGTGACGGTTTCCAAGCAGGTCATCAAGGGCATGAACGAGGGCAACCTGAAATGGGAAACCCTGTCACGCAACAAGGACGTGCTCAACAACTCCATCGCCCGTGCCGATGGCCTGTACAACAACACCTGCTCGCTGGCACCGTTGCTGGTTTTTCTCAACGATCACAAGGCTGAAACCCTTGATCGCGCAGTGCATGCGGTGCAGGACTTCGCCAAGGAAAACAACCGCCCTGACATGCAGTTCCTGCTGGCGGCCGGTAACGCCGGTATCGAAGCGGCCACCAACGAGGTGATCAAGAAGTCCGAATTGACCATCCTGGTGCTGGTCTACATCTGCGTGGCGGCCATGTGCATGATCACCTTCCGTTCCTGGGCGGCGACGCTGTGCATTGTCCTGCCGCTGGTCCTGACTTCGGTGCTGGGTAATGCGCTGATGGCGTTCATGGGCATCGGCGTGAAAGTTGCGACCTTGCCAGTGGTGGCGCTGGGTGTGGGGATCGGGGTCGATTACGGTATCTACATCTATAGCCGTCTGGAGAGTTTCCTGCGCGCAGGCCTGCCGTTGCAGGAAGCCTATTACGAAACCCTGAAGTCCACGGGCAAGGCTGTGCTGTTTACCGGTCTGTGCCTGGCGATTGGCGTGTGCACCTGGATTTTCTCGGCGATCAAGTTCCAGGCGGACATGGGGCTGATGCTGACCTTCATGCTGCTGTGGAACATGTTCGGCGCACTGTGGCTGTTGCCAGCACTGGCGCGGTTCCTGATCAAGCCGGAGAAAATGGCGGGGAAGGTGGGCAATTCACTGTTTTCCCATTGATACGCAGCGTTAT
>NZ_JACONV010000034.1 GCF_014358015.1 Pseudomonas triticifolii
ACGGGGACTGCATTCAGTCAGACGCTTCAGCTGTGGCCCGCTTTGCGCTTTTTCAGGACCTGTGTGTCACGGACTGCATGCACACGCGACGCGCTCAGCGCTACACACAAGTCTTGCTACAGCACACAGACTGTGGGAGGCGGCTTGCCGGCGATGCGGTTTCTGAAGTGACACATCGGTGACTGAACAGAAGCCATCGCCGGCAAGCCACCTCCCACCGGGTATGCATTCAGAGCGCGGAGCGTAGGTATGATCAGTTGCTGTTCAAACCCCCGACAGGCAACCGCTCAGATCATCCGCCAGCTTCTGCACCACCTGCTCATATCCCTGCGCGGTCGCGGGCGTGTAACCGCCCAATGCGTCCAGCTCAGCCAGTTTGACCGGCAGGCCGGCGCTCAGGGTTTCTGCCAGACGTGGCCGTAGCGGAGGCTCGCTGAACACGCAGGTTTTACCGGCTTCTTTCAAGCGCTCACGCATCGCCGCGACGTGCTGGGCACCGGGCTGGATTTCAGCCGCGATGGCGAATACGCCGGTGTGCTTGAGCCCGTAAGCCTCTTCGAAATAATCGAACGCTTCGTGGAACACGAAAAACGGCTTGCCTGACACCGCGCTCAGTTGAGCCTTGAGGCGACTGTCCAGCGCATCCAGACGCTTGGCGAATGCCTGGGCGTTACCGGTGTAGCGCGCTGCGTTGGCAGGATCGGCTGCGCCGAAATCGGCCGCCATCTTCGCGGCGATCACCCGGGCGTTGACCGTCGAGAGCCACAGGTGTGAATCCAGGCTGCCAGGCATGTGATCGTGGTCGTGCTCGTCGGCGCCATGATCGTCGCCATGATCATGGTCATCGTGAGACGCGTTGTCCTCGCCGAAATGGCGCAAATGCATGCCAGGCAATGTCTGCACAGCCACCGATGGCAGCTTGCGGCCCTGAAGGACACGCGGCAGGAAGGTTTCCATGTCCGGACCGATCCAGTACAGCAACTGAACGTCCCTCACACGCCGTACGTCGGATGGCCGCAGCGCATAGTTATGGGGCGACGCGCCGGGCGGCAACAGCACTTCGGGCGAACCGACGCCATCCTGCACAGCCGCGGCAATCAGTTGCAGCGGCTTGATGCTGGTGAGGACTTTGACCTCGGCCTGAGCGAAAGGAACGACCAGCAGACTGGCCCACAAAACGACAAAAAGGTTAAGAAGACGGCGCACGTAAAACACTCATATCGGGCGGGAACAGGTAACATAATAACGTCTCTGGCAAATATCGTCGCTGCTCATGCCCAATACTCCCCTGGCTAGTCGCCCCCATGATCACTCCCACTGCGTGCATTCGGCCCTTGCCGAAGCCGATGCGCTTTGCACCCGACAAGGCCTGCGCCTGACGGCGTTGCGTCGCCGCGTGCTGGAGCTGGTCTGGCAAAGTCACAAGCCGCTGGGTGCCTATGACATCCTCGCGGTCCTGAGCGAAGAAGATGGTCGTCGCGCTGCACCGCCGACGGTTTACCGCGCCCTGGATTTCCTGCTGGAAAACGGCCTGGTTCATCGAATCGCCTCGCTCAATGCCTTCACCGGCTGCAACCACCCGACCCACGCGCATCAGGGCCAGTTCCTGATCTGCCGCGAGTGCCACGCCGCCATCGAGCTGCAGCACCCGGCCATCAGCAATGCCGTCGTCAATGCGGCCGTCGAAGTCGGCTTCGAGGTCGAAGGCCAGACGGTCGAAATCGTCGGAATCTGCGCTGGCTGCAAGGCCGCCTGATGAGTGATGCGCTGATTCGTCTGGAAAAGGTTGCCGTTACGTTGTCCGGGCAAAACGTGTTGGACAACATCCAGCTGAGCGTCAAACCCGGCGAGATCGTGACCCTGATCGGCCCCAACGGCGCAGGCAAGACCACGCTGGTGCGCGCGGTTCTCGGCTTGCTCAAGCCTGACTCCGGCAGCGTGTGGCGCAAGCCTAAACTGCGTATCGGTTACATGCCGCAGAAGCTGCATATCGACCAGACCCTGCCATTGTCCGTGTTGCGTTTCCTGCGTCTGGTTCCCGGCGTGGACCGCGCAGCAGCGTTGGCCGCGCTGGAAGAGGTCGGGGCCGAAAAGGTTATCGACAGCCCGCTTCAGGGCATCTCCGGTGGCGAGATGCAGCGTGTTCTGCTGGCGCGCGCGTTACTGCGCGAGCCTGAACTGCTGGTGCTCGACGAGCCGGTGCAAGGCGTCGATGTGGCGGGCCAGGCCGAGCTGTACAGCCTGATCACCCGTTTGCGCGACCGCCATCGATGCGGCGTGCTGATGGTGTCTCACGACTTGCATCTGGTGATGAGCACGACCGATCAGGTCGTGTGCCTGAATCGCCATGTCTGCTGTTCCGGCCACCCCGAGCAGGTCAGTCACGATCCGGCGTTCGTCGAACTCTTCGGCAAGAACGCGCAGAGTCTGGCGATCTATCACCACCATCACGACCACGCCCATGATCTGCATGGCGAAGTCGTGAGTGATGCCGCCAACCCGGCACCGCATTCCCACACTCATGTTCATGGAGACAGCTGCAAGCATGGCTGATTTTCTACTGTATGCCTTGCTCGCAGGCGTTGCCCTGGCCGTAGTCGCAGGCCCTTTGGGGTCGTTCGTGGTCTGGCGGCGCATGGCGTATTTTGGCGACACCCTTTCTCATGCCGCCTTGCTGGGCGTGGCGCTGGGCTTTCTGCTGGATGTCAGCCCGACCATTGCCGTGACCTGTGGCTGCCTGCTGCTGGCGGTGGTGCTGGTCACCCTGCAACAGCGCCAGCCGCTGGCGTCGGACACTCTGTTGGGGATTCTTGCGCCCAGTACCTTGTCGCTCGGGCTGGTGGTGCTCAGCTTCATGCACGAAGTGCGTATCGACCTGATGGCGTATCTGTTCGGCGACCTGCTGGCGATCAGTCCGACCGATCTGGCCTGGATTCTGGGCGGCAGCGCCCTGGTGCTGGTGATGATCGTGACGCTGTGGCGACCGCTGCTGGCGGTGACCGTGCATGAAGAGCTGGCAAAGGTCGAAGGCCTGCCGGTCGCTGCGCTGCGCATGGCGCTGATGCTGTTGATTGCGGTGGTGATCGCCGTGGCGATGAAAATCGTCGGTGTGCTGTTGATTACCTCGCTGCTGATCATTCCGGCGGCTGCGGCACAACGTCACGCACGCTCCCCTGAGCAGATGGCGCTCGGCGCGAGCCTGCTGGGCGTGACGGCGGTGTGTATTGGGCTATCGTTATCGTGGTTCAAGGACACCCCGGCCGGACCGTCTATAGTGGTATCCGCTGCGGCGTTGTTCTTGCTCAGCTTTGTTCTCCCCAGGCGAGCGGTGTAGACTTGCTCGTTTTTTGCGCAAACTAGAGAATCGCAGGAATGAAGCCGTTCGCCCCACGCCATCTGCTGCTGATCGCCTTTTCCATCCTGTTGGGTGCCTGTCAGAGTGCGCCAACGGTCGATACGCCTGTGGCCGAGGCGCCGCTGAGCGGCTTCGCGCAGCTTGATCAAAGCATCACCAGCAATGAGCTGGCGACGGCCGAAGACCAACTCGCTGCGCTGCAGGCATCGGCGCCTACCGACATTCGTCTGGAAGCCTTTCAGCGTCGGCTGGCCGAAGCCTACCTGAGCCGCAGTCAGATCGGTCTGCAGAAGGGCGATATGAATGCAGCGGCCAATGCCTTGAGCCGCGCCCGTGCCTTGATGCCAAAAGCACCTGCGCTCACCAGCGGCGTGAACGGCGCCATCGCACATGCACGCAAGGCCGAGCTGGAAAAGGCAGAGGCTGAACTGCGCGAAGCCGAAGCGCGTCGCGTGGCGAAATTGATTGATCCGTCGGCGTTGAGTACCACCATCGACCTGAAGATCGGCGACATGCCACAGTTGCGTCGGCAACTGGATGACATCGCGGCAGATACCGTAGCGTTTAATTGCGAAGTGCTGCTGGTCGTTCCGCGCACGGATGATTACCCGTGGCTGGCAACGCTGTTGGCCAAACGCGTGGTGAAGATCAATCAGGACTTTGAACTGGACATGAGCCGCCAGATCAATCGCAAGGAACAGGCCTACATCGTGCTGACGCCAGCCAGGTCCTGATAACGCCTTTGAGGCACTACGCGGAATGCTTTCCGTAGGGCCATGAAAAAGCCCGCGCTGTGCGCGGGCTTGTTCAGCGAGCTAGATCCTCAAGCCGGAACAGCCTTGGCTTTCGGCTCACGCGCCCAGACACGGTGCTGTGCCATGGCGTCAAAGAACGCTTCGAACGAAGCGCTATCCGACACACACAGCAGACCCGCATCTTCTTCCAGGCGCAACAGCTTGAGCAGCTCCTTGGCCTCCCCGGACAGCGAGATGGCCTTGAGGTGCTTGTAGGCTTCCAGCATGAAGTGCAGCGCCACACCATCGGTGCTCAACGCTTCCACCGATTTAGCCCCGCCCGGCACGAACACCGCATCGAACGCTACCGATGGCAGGCCCTCGGCCGAGGCATCGACTGGCAGGTCTTTGCCATCGGCCGTCTTGACCGGTGCAGACGTCGGACCGAGCACCTTGGCGTGTGCGCCTTTGGCCTCCAGTGCCGCTTTCATGGCCTCGACAGCCTTGCCGTCCACGCCGTTGGCCACCAGGATTGCAACCTTGCGCGACACGATATCGCCCGACAGCAAATTGTCCTGGCTCAGCGCTGGCGACTCTTTCAACGACGTCTTGCGTACTGCCACAGTGCCCTTGGTCGGCGCTGGCAGCCCCAGGTTCGCCGCGACTCGGCTGGCCAGTTCCAGATCGATATTGGCCAGAATCTCGTTGACCTGACGGGCACGGATGTACTCGCGCTCGACCTTGCCCAACTCGAAGCTGTAAGCCGCGATGATGTGCTCTTTCTCGTGGTGGCTCATGCTGTTGAAGAACAGCGTGGCCTGGGAGAAGTGATCACCGAACGACTCGCTGCGCTCACGCACCTTGTGCGCCTCGACGCGCTCAGGATATGTCTCGAAACCGCCATCGACGGCTGCTGCTGGTGTTTCTTTCGGCCAGCCGCCATCGATGGAGTTCGGCTCGTAGGAGGCGCGGCCCTTGTTGATGGTGGTGCGATGCTGCGCATCACGCTGGCCGTTGTGGTTGGGCGATACCGGACGGTTGATCGGGATCTCGTGGAAGTTAGGTCCACCCAGACGGCTGATTTGCGTGTCGGTGTAGGAGAACAGACGGCCTTGCAGCAGCGGATCGTTGGAGAAGTCGATGCCTGGCACCACGTGGCCCGGGCAGAACGCGACCTGCTCGGTCTCGGCAAAATAGTTATCCGGGTTGCGGTTGAGCACCATCTTGCCCAGCGGCGTCACTGGCACCAGCTCTTCGGGAATGATCTTGGTCGGGTCCAGCAGGTCGAAGTCGAACTTATGCTCGTCTTCTTCGGACACGATCTGGACGCCCAGCTCCCATTCCGGGTAGTCGCCCATCTCGATGGACTCCCACAGGTCGCGGCGGTGGAAGTCAGTGTCCTTGCCAGCCAGCTTCTGGGCTTCGTCCCAGACCAGCGAGCAGACGCCGAACTTGGGCTTCCAGTGAAACTTCACGAAGCTGGATTTGCCTTCGGTGTTGATCATGCGGAAGGTGTGAATGCCGAAGCCCTGCATGGTGCGCAGGCTTTTCGGAATGGCACGATCGGACATGGTCCACAGCACCATGTGTGCAGATTCCGGCACCAGCGAGACGAAGTCCCAGAAGGTGTCATGCGCCGAGCCACCGGTAGGGATTTCATTGTGCGGCTCAGGTTTCACGGCATGCACGAAGTCCGGGAACTTGATGGCGTCCTGAATGAAGAAGATCGGCATGTTGTTGCCGACCAGGTCGAAGTTGCCTTCGTTGGTGTAGAACTTGACCGCAAAGCCGCGCACGTCACGTACGGTGTCGCCTGAGCCGCGCG
This sequence comes from Pseudomonas triticifolii, assembly GCF_014358015.1. GTDB lineage: Bacteria > Pseudomonadota > Gammaproteobacteria > Pseudomonadales > Pseudomonadaceae > Aquipseudomonas > Aquipseudomonas triticifolii. The sequence goes on from NZ_JACONV010000034.1 coordinate 5,915, forward strand.
GCCCCTGCACCGTCGAGAAACGCACGAACACCGGGGTTTTCTGGCCCGGATCACGCAGAAAACCTGCCTTGCTCAGCGCGCCCTGATCTTCATACGTCTGGAAATAGCCATGCGCCGCTGTACCGCGGGCGTGGACGATACGCTCTGGGATGCGCTCATGGTCAAAGTGCGTGATCTTTTCACGCATGATGAAATCTTCAAGCAGCGATGGGCCACGGCTGCCGACTTTGAGGGTGTTCTGGTTGTCGGCAATCTTCACACCCTGATTGGTGCGCAGTGCCTGTTGAGTGGCGTCGGAACGGAACTGCTCAAGGCTGTCCAGCTTGGCGTTGGTGTTGCCACGATCCAGTGTGTCGGTGCCGGCGAGTTCGCTTTTGGGCGTTCCGGTAACCGGTGTTTTCTTGTCAGCCATCAGAAAAAATCCTCATTTTCGACCCAATCATTGAGTTGGGTTCGCTGAATACGACCTCCCTGACGTGCGCGGGAAATCACGGTATCCCTAAAGTGACCGGGGTAGAAAATAGCCGTTCCGTTTATTTTTTGACCTTTGGCACCAATGGTCGCGTTATGTCCGTTAGGCAGGTTGGTCTGCAAATTAATGCTAAGCACAGCCAGCCGGACAGGCTAAAATGCGCGCCCGGCTCAATCCGGCCGAGGTAACGAAGCAAGCGGGCACTGTCCGCTGCGCTGATTTTTTAACGCGCCCCCACAAGGTTCGCTCCGTGATCGAGTTTCATAACGTCCACAAAACCTATCGGGTGTCAGGCAAGGAAATTCCGGCCCTGCACCCCACCAGCCTGCGCGTCGAAGACGGCCAGGTGTTCGGTCTGATCGGCCATTCCGGCGCAGGCAAAAGCACCCTGCTGCGCCTGATCAACCGTCTGGAAACGCCCAGCGGCGGACAGATCGTGGTTGACGGTGAAGACGTCACCGCGCTGGACGCCAATGGCCTGCGGCGTTTTCGCCAGCAGGTCGGGATGATCTTCCAGCACTTCAACCTGCTGGCCTCCAAGACCGTGGCCGACAACGTCGCCATGCCACTGACGCTGGCAGGCGACATGCCGCGCAGCCAGATCGATCAGCGTGTAGCCGAGTTGCTGGAGCGGGTGGGATTGTCCGATCACGCCAGGAAGTACCCGGCGCAATTGTCAGGCGGCCAGAAACAGCGCGTCGGCATCGCCCGCGCCCTGGCCACCAAACCGAAGATTCTGTTGTGTGACGAAGCCACCAGCGCGCTGGACCCGCAGACAACGGCGTCGGTCCTGCAATTGCTGGCCGAGATCAATCGCGAACTGAAACTGACCATTGTGCTGATCACACACGAGATGGACGTTATTCGTCGCGTCTGCGATCAGGTGGCGGTCATGGACGCAGGCGTGATTGTCGAGCAGGGCAACGTAGCCGATGTGTTTCTGCACCCGAAACACCCCACCACCAAGCGCTTCGTGCAGGAAGACGAACAGATCGATGAAAACGAGCAACGCGATGACTTCGCTCATGTCGAGGGCCGCATCGTGCGCCTGACCTTCCAGGGCGAAGCCACCTACGCGCCGCTGCTGGGCACCGTGGCGCGGGAAACCGGCGTTGATTACAGCATCCTGGCCGGTCGTATCGACCGCATCAAGGACACGCCTTACGGGCAATTGACGCTGGCCATCACCGGCGGCGACATGGACGCTGCCTTCGCACGCTTCACCGCCGCGGACGTTCACATGGAGGTGCTGCGCTGATGGACGCTTTTCTGAACCTGTTCTCCAACGTCGACTGGTACGAGATCTGGGTCGCCACCGGCGACACGCTGATCATGCTGAGTATTTCGCTGGGCTTCACCATCCTGCTCGGCCTGCCGCTGGGCGTGCTGATGTTCCTGACCTCGCCGCGCCAGTTGCTGGAACACAAGCAGCTGTACGCCACGGTGGGGTTGATCGTGAACATGCTGCGCGCCTTGCCATTCATCATCCTGCTGATCGTGATGATGCCGCTGACCGAGATCATCACCGGCACGTCGCTGGGCATTCTGGGGACGTTACCGCCGCTGATTGCAGGCGCCACACCGTTCTTCGCGCGTCTGGTGGAAACCGCCCTGCGTGAAGTGGATCGCGGCATCATCGAAGCCACACAGGCCATGGGCGCCACGACCCGACAGATCATCCTCAAAGCGCTGCTGCCTGAAGCGCGGCCTGGCATTTTTGCAGCGATCACGGTGACGGCCATTGCCCTGGTGTCGTTCACCGCCATGGCCGGTGCTGTCGGTGCAGGCGGGCTGGGTGATCTGGCCATTCGTTATGGATACCAGCGTTTTCAGAACGATGTGATGTTTGTGACGGTCGTATTGTTGCTGGTGCTGGTGCAGATCCTGCAAACCGTCGGCGACAGACTGGTCGCGCACTTCACACACCGTTGATCGAATCAGTTGGCATCGGCCTGCCTCAGGCGGGCCTCAGAGGAGTTGTTGCATGAAGAAGCTATTGGCCGTACTGGCCGCTGTAACCGCATTGTCCGCACAGGCCAACGAAACCCTGACCGTTGCAGCCTCGGCCGTGCCACACGCCGAGATCCTGGAGTTCGTTAAACCGACGCTGGCCAAAGAAGGCGTGGACCTGAACATCAAGGTCTTCAACGATTACATCCAGCCGAACGTGCAGGTGTCGCAGAAGCGTATGGACGCCAACTTCTTCCAGCACCAGCCGTACCTGGATGAGTTCAACAAGGGCAAGGGCACTGATCTGGTGGCCGTGGCCAAGGTTCACGTCGAGCCGTTCGGTGCCTACTCGGACAAGTTCAAGAAGCTGGATGAGCTGCCAAACGGTGCAAACGTCGCACTGCCCAACGACGCGACCAATGAAGGCCGTGCGCTGTTGCTGCTGGCCAAGGCTGGCCTGATCACCCTGAAGGATCCGACCAGCATTCTGTCCAAGCCGTCGGATGTGGTGAACAACCCCAAAGACCTGAAATTCCGCGAACTGGAAGCCGCCACGCTGCCCCGCGTGCTGACCCAGGTCGATCTGGCGCTGATCAACACCAACTACGCGCTGAGCGCCAAGCTGGATCCGACCAAGGACGCGCTGATCATCGAAGGTGCCGAGTCGCCTTACGCCAACATCCTGGTTGCCCGCCCGGACAACAAGGACTCGGACGCCATGAAGAAACTGGTCGCCGCGCTGAACAGCCCGGAGCTTAAAGCTTTCCTGATCGAGAAATACAAAGGCGCTGTGGTTCCGGCGTTCTGATCGGTACAACCCCCTGACCGCTGTATGCCAACGAACAGTGGGAGATACCGCCGCCTCTTCGGGGCGGCGCTGTCTCACAGCAAACACGGGATTGTGGGAGCGGACTTGTCCGCGAATGCTGTCGTTCAGTCGATGAATATTCGTCGGATGTAATGGCGTTTTCGCGGACAAGCGGACCGCCGCCCGGTCCGCTCCCACTGAGTTTGATGCGCGACAGCGCTACGTCGAAGACGTGGTGAGGCCCCCACAGGGTATGCGCTCAGTCAGACACCACACCTCAATCCCGCTCCAGCAGCCCCGGCAACTGCGCCACCAGCTTTTGCGCGCTAAGCGGCGAGCGGATGAAGCCGTGCTGTCTGCCGTCCGGGCCGATCAGGGCCAGGTTGCCGCTGTGATCGACCGTGTAACCCGGCTTGCTGGTGTCTGCCGGAATGAACGGAATGCTCAGCGCGCTGGCCAGTTTCTGGATATCCGCCACCGGCGCAGTCAGGCCGATATAGCGCGGGTCGAAATACCCCAGGTATTGCTTGAGCTGCTGCGGCGTGTCGCGGTTGGGGTCGACACTGACCAGCACCACGCGCATGTTGTCGACTGCTTCCTGCGGCAGCTTCGTTCTGATGTCACGTAGCTGCGCCAGCGTGGTGGGGCAGATGTCCGGGCAATAGGTGTAGCCGAAGAACACCAGCGTCCATTTGTCCTTCAACGCATTGATCGCCACGGGCGCGCCGTTCTGATCGGTCATGCTCAACGCTGGCAGCGTGCGGCTTTGCGGTAACAGGATCACGCCTGCATCGATCAGCGCCGTCTGATCACCCGGACCTTTGCCGGACAGCACGCGGTTGATGGTCAGGCCCATGATCAGGGCGACGACAGCGACAAGGATGAAAACGGTTTTCTGGGTTCGGGTCATGGCATCAACAGTCAGTAATGAGCGGCGAGCAGGGCGATGAACAGCAAAACAAGTACCACACAGAGTACTTGAACGTGCCGATCGCGGCGTGCGGTCGAGTGCCACGGTACAGCACCCAGCTCCCTTGCAGGAAGCGCAAACCCGGCGCGAACAGCAGGGAAAGCAGCACAACCCGTGTCGGCCAAAGCCCCGTTGCGAAGCGATTCATCACAGCCCCCAGTCTGGCCGCGGGGCCAGACCTGCCTTCACTGCATCATCACGATTGCTCCAGACGTCCACTCAGGCTCAAGTTCCTGATACGCATGGATGTACGCTTCAACCTGAAAGAACAGAAAGGTCCAACCCGGCAGGAGGGTCATATGGCCTTCGACCACCGCTCTCTCCAGCCTTTTGACTGTTGGCACAGCAGGCTTCTGGCGATCGGTGATGTCGAACAGCGTGTAAGCCAGCGTCAGGCTCTTCACCTCCGTGGGCAGGTCGCGATCGACAATGAAACGCACCGGCATCTCGATCCGCTCGCCCGGCTGCAATACCTGCTGCGTGAAGCAGAAGCACTCGGTCTTGTGAAAGTAGGCCGCAGCCTGGCCCGGCGAAATGCTCGGTACCGCCTGGGCTTTCATCGGCCTGTCGGTCGGGTTCTGCGCGATGAAAATCATCTCGTTGATCGCGCCCGGATGAACCTCCAGCTGGGCATTTGTGGGGTAGAACGCCCAGACCATGTCGGCCGCATTGGACGACACAAACTGCACCTTCACCTGACGTGTGTTATCGATGACTTGCGTGCCCTGATGCTGATCGCCGGTCTTGCCATTGATACCGAATGCTTTGCACATCACGTCGTACAGCGGGACCAGCACGAAACCGAACGCGAACATGGCCACCACCAGCAGCAACAGGCGGGTAATAAGGCGTTTCTGAGACACAGGCTGGCTCATGCGCGACTCACTCCACGTGCGGTGGCGTACTGAAGGCGTGACAGGGCTGCTGGCGGGCCGCCCCGGATGGTCGAGTGGGCCACCGACTGCAAGACCATGACCATGGGGTCACACGCCAATGTCGTCAGAGATCGAGTATAGGCACCGATCAGGCGACGCAACGCAGCGCCGGATGAATGTGCGCCCGACAAATAGTGTGCGGATTTGCCTGTCAAACCCTCGCTGCAAGCCAAAATGGATGTTTTAAGATCCAATACATATAAATATGAAACGGTTATGACAAAAACGTCTGAGGTATTTAGTTAATCAAGCTAACGTATGACCTTGATCAATGAACCCTCCCTGGTTATATGCTTTCAGGAGCCCCCACCCTCATGAATACGGCCGCATTGCGCGAGCAGATACAACGAGCACAACAGCACGAGGTCGAGACCGGCCACCTGTTGCAACGGCTTAAAACCCAGCTTCCGCACCTTCACCCTGCCATTCACCTTCCCGAAGTTGACGCACAAGGCGCACTGACGCGCTTCGTCACCGCCTACATCGATCTGGTCCCTGACGTGCTGGACGCTGCCCACGAGGTTGCAATCGAGGCCGGTATCGAAGGGCAGATCACACCGGTGCTCAAGATTGCCGAGCACTTTTTCACCGCTCCACCTGACATCATGCAAGGGCATGAAGGGCTCGACAGCCTGCTGGATGAAGCGTATCTGGCCCATCGTCTGGTCGAGGAAGTGAATGACCTGTACATCAAGCACTTCGGCCAGCCGCTGATTCCGTCCAATACCACGGTGGCCAGCGTGATCGCTCACCAGTTGATCGGTGAACAGTTCGCCAACCAGCTGGACGAGGCCGTCCACCATGCAGTGGATCAATTGCTGAATGATGAGGATTTCGCGCTCGACTCGGTCGAAGCCTACCGCGAGAAACTGATCAGCCCTGACACGGAGGCCGCCTGGAAGCGCTGGCCTAGCCTGTCACGTCAATTGGGAATCGGTCTGGAACTGGAACGTTCCGGGGCCTGATTCGCCGCCGAATTTCATGTCTTCGCCGCAAAGGAAGGAGCCGGATGGTGCTCCGCTGTTACGCGAAGACCCATCGGCCCCTGTGTGCCCCATCAACCACTGATTGAATCAGGCAACGCCTGAGCCGATCCCCGTGTTGGTGTACACCCTTCCTTCAAGTCGACGCTTCAGGCCACGAGGTTCGATCACCAGCTTCGTACCGTGAGCGGCATTGGCACGTCCCCAGTCTTCCAGCAGCTCCAGACAGGAGTGATCAATGTAGGACAGATTGCTCAGTGGTACATGCAAGGTGCTGCCCACCGGCACAGTGCCCAGGACCTGAGTCAGCGCAGGCACCTTGAGGAAGGTGGCCGCCCCGACCAGACGCAACTCGTACTCGCCCTTGACCGGCAACTCGACCAGATTGATCTTCAGACGCGAAGCCTTGAGCGCCAGCTTGACCAGCGTCAGGCCAAAGCCGACCAGTACACCGGTCAACAGGTCGGTGAAGATGATCGCGCCCGCCGTTGCCGCGTACGTAAACATCGGCATGCGACCGTAGCGGCCCAGCCCCTTGAAGGTCTTCAGATCGACCAGTTTCAGGCCGGTATACACCAGTACACCTGCAAGGCTCGCAACCGGGATGCTCTGCAGCACGCTGGACAGCAACAGAACGAACGCCAGTAACCACAGGCCATGAAAAATTGTCGAGAACCGCGTCGTGGCGCCGGCCTGAACGTTGGCCGAGCTGCGTACAATCACGCCCGTCATCGGCAGGGCACCCAACAGGCCACACAGCATGTTACCCACGCCTTGGGCACTCAGTTCCTTGTCGAAGTCCGAACGCACGCCACTGTGCATGCGGTCGACCGCTGCGGCCGAGAGCAATGTTTCGGCACTGGCGATGAAGGCCACGGCAATGGCAGCGATCAGGATCGCAGGGTCGGCCAGGTTCATCAGGTCAGCAGGACGCAGCCAGTCGATGGCGTCGGAGAGGTTTTCAGGCACCTGCACACGTTTGACATCCAGTGCCATGAACAGGCTGATGCCCGTCGCGATACCCACGCCGAGCAGTGCGCCCGGCACGAAGCGCAGCGACTTGGGACGAAGCTTGTCCCAACCCCACATGATCAGAATCGTGCCCAGACCCAACATACCGGCCTGCATGCCTGATCCTGGACCAATGGCCTGAACCAGCGTCGCCGGGAAGCCGACCAGGTTGTCCAGCCCGGAAGGCTTCGGACCACTGTCGAACATCACATGCACCTGTGACAGAACGATCAGAACGCCGATACCGGCGAGCATGCCATAGACCACGGCAGGTGCTGTGACGCGGAACCAGCAGCCCAGCTTGAATCGCCCGGCCAACAATTGAAGCAGGCCGGCCAGCAACAGGATCGGCCCCAACATCGCCATCCCGTGCTCACGCACCACCTCGAACACCAGTACCGCCAGACCTGCCGCCGGACCACTGACCTGCAAGGGCGAACCGGCCAGCCAACCGACAACAAGCCCACCGATAATGCCCGTGATCAAGCCCTTGGCAGGTGGCATGCCGGACGCGATTGCGATTCCCATGCACAAGGGCAGGGCCACCAGGAACACGACCACGGAAGCGAGCAGCTCCCGTGGTAAAACGGATTTCAATGCTGTAGCACCCATGACACTTCTCCGGGATTCTTCAGACGAGGCAAAGCTGGCGGCGCGCTCCATGCGCAGCCGCCACCAGCTAAAGAAGGGTGTGCCGTCAGTCGTGACTGGGGTCAGTCAGCTGAAAAGCGTGCTTTCGGGGAAGCCATCGGCGTCGGGCCTGTGCCATCAAGCGGCACGAAGCGGTCACTTTCAGCGTCATAAGCCAGAATCTCACTGGTTTCGATGCTGTAGACCCAACCGTGAATGAACAGCTGACCGCTGGCCATCTTCGCGGCAACCGAAGGGTGAGTACGCAAATGGTGCAACTGGGAAATCACGTTTTCCTGGGTCAGGACCTGCATGGTTTCCAGCTCGCCACTGCAACTGCAGTTTTGTTCAACGACGGTGCGGGCAACCTCTGCATGGCGCAGCCAGGCTTTTACCGTCGGCATCTTGTCCAGGCTGTCGGGATTGAGCACCGCTCGCATGGCACCACAGTCGGAGTGACCGCAGACGATGATGTGTTGCACGCCAAGCGCCACGACCGCGTATTCCAGAGCCGTGGATACACCACCATTCATCTGGCCATAAGGCGGAACAACGTTGCCGACGTTACGGGTTACGAAAAGGTCGCCCGGCGAGCTCTGAGTGATCAGCTCGGGAACGATGCGCGAGTCCGCGCAGGTAATGAACATGGCTCGCGGCGATTGTGCGGTAGCCAGTTTCTTGAAGAGCTCTTCCTGCTGAGGGAAGACTTCATTACGAAAATGTACGAAGCCATCAACGATATGTTTCAACGCTACGTCGGCGCTATCCGAGTGGCTAGGTGTGCTGGCCGACGTAGCCGACGGCTGTTTATCCATGTCTCTCATGTCTTCATCCTCTCTGACGGATTGATGTGGATTACTCATGTGTGATTAACCAGAGCCGGATGTGATCCCTGTTGTTTGGCACCGCGCGCACATCCCTGCGGCGCTACCGCTGGTGTCACTCCGAGTTACAGATTAACGGCCCAAGCTTAAGTGAAACTGAATGAGACCGCTCTGGGATGCGGGTTTGCACGATAGTCCCAAGTTCGTCATAGCAACGACAGCTGACCGCCTGGCGGGCAAAACGCATTGCAATCGAGCACGAAACTCTCTCGCGAGTTCAATCCCAGCCGCTTGATTGATAGCGCATAACGCTGCGCCAGCAGATCAGCGAACGGGCCTTCGCCGCGCATGCGTGAGCCAAACTGACTGTCGTACAGCGAACCACCCCGGCTCTGGCGGATCAGGCTGAGCACATGATCGGCGCGCTGGGGGTAATGCGTCTTCAGCCACTCGTCGAACAAGGGCGCGACCTCCAGCGGCAAACGCAGCATCACATAACTCGCGCTCAAGGCACCTGCGACCTTCGCTTCGGTCAGCATGGCCTCCAGTTCGCTGTCGTTGATCATCGGAATCATTGGCGCGCACAGCACGCCGACCGGCACACCCGCCTGACGCAACACCTTGATCGCCCTCAGCCGTGCCTTGGGCGCTGCGGCTCTGGGCTCGAGAATCCGCTTGAGCTCATCATCAAGCGTGGTCAGGCTGATGAACACTGACACCAGACGCAGCTTCGCCATCTCGGCCAGCAGATCCAGATCGCGCAGGATCAGCGAGCCCTTGGTAATGATGCTGACCGGGTGACGATAGCGCAGCAATACTTCCAGCGTGGCACGAGTGATCTTGTGCTCGCGCTCGATGGGCTGATACGGGTCAGTGTTGGCGCCCAACGTGATCGGCGCGCAGCGGTAGCCGGGTTTCGAAAGCTGTTGCTCCAGCAGCGCCGCCGCGTTGGTCTTGACGATCAGCCGGGTCTCGAAATCCAGGCCGGGCGACATGTCCCAGTACGCGTGGCTGGGCCTGGCGAAGCAGTAGATGCACCCATGCTCACAGCCACGATACGGGTTGATCGAACGATCGAACGGAATATCCGGCGAGCTGTTGCGAGTAATAATGCTCTTGGCGGTCTCGAACGTGACCTGTGTGCCCTGTGTCATCGGGACTTCCTGATACCAGCCGTCGTCTTCCACCACACTGCGACTGGGCGCGAAGCGGTTATGCGGATTACTGGCGGTGCCGCGGCCCCGTACCGGAATAACGCTGGACATCTGGGATCATCCTTATACTGTTTATTAATACAGTACAGCAGATCGTCTTTTACCTCCCATGAAATACGCCTGCCGCTGACAGACGGTGTGACCCCGGAAGCGGTTCAAGTAACACAGCCTGAAAGAGCGTCCTTGAATGGGCTCGCCTCTTCGGCGAGTCCTCTTTTACGTTGCGCAAACATGCCCCGCCGGTATGTGCACGTTGCCACCTGTCATTTCTATCAGTAGACGGGTTTTCCATCAGAGACTAGCGTGACCGAACGCCAGACTCGACCCGACGCTGGCAACTTACCTTAGAGCGAGGTGGGTAATGCCCAAGTATGAAATTCGCTTGTCGACTGACGATGTTGAAGAACGAGATCATTTCAAAATAGCGGTTAAGTATTACGAGGACGATGATTGCCAAAAAAGTGGTTGGGTCATATTAAGTCCTGAAGAAGCGCCGATAATCAAAGGCGATTTAGGAAAAAATGAAGAAATTCTGGGAGAGTTTGCCGAGTGGGCTAAACATACATTTTTCGTATTTTCCCAAGGGTAAGGCGTTACTCCCAAGGTGCGGAGTCAGGATACAACCCGGCCCAAGAACAACACATCGGAGATCAAGGAAATGGCTAATAATTATGAAGTCAGACTGTCCATTGAAGAAATTCATGGCGATGACACGCCTGAAGTATTAATAGTGTTCTGGGACAACGAGCTTGACAACCCGAGAACAGGTAAAAAGGGAGATGTTGGAGGTAGCGCATATGCAACAGCCCCCCGGAAAAGGGATGCCTTACAACACCATCAGAAGTAAAAGTGATGCAAACAGCGACGGGCACATAGATGCTATAGACGACGCCCTACTGCTTGAACTGGCCAATACATTCATGAAGATAAAATAGTTCCATAAAAAGCTGATCATTCGCCTGACATGGGTAAGGGGCACATTCGCGCCCCTTGTCCACCATCACTTCAAGACTTCATCAGCTCGGATCAACCGGTTTCTTCAACTTCGGGTTCGGAAAGAACTGCACGCCCTGCACCTTCGGATCAGCCGGCTTGACCACCACTTTGTTGACCCGTGTGCCCAACTCCTTCGGAACCGACAGCCCTTGCTCGTTGAGCGTGTCGCTGTAGCCGCAGTTCACGCACTCGCGGTGCGGCACGTCGTCTTCGCTCCACATCATCAACTTGTCAGGCTCGCTGCACGCCGGGCAAACCGCCCCGGCGATGAAGCGTTTTTTGGTAACGACCGCAGGTGTATCGGTCATGCTGCCGCTTCCTCACTCAGACCACTGTGGCGCAAGAGTGCGTCAATCGACGGCTCGCGTCCGCGGAAATCGACGAACAGCACCATCGGCGCCTGCGATCCGCCACGGGCCAGAATAGCTTCGCGGAACGCACGACCGGTTTCGGCATTGAGCACGCCGTCTTCTTCGAACTTCGAAAACGCATCGGCCGACAGCACTTCAGCCCACTTGTAGCTGTAGTAACCCGCCGCATAACCGCCCGCGAAGATGTGCGCGAAGCTGTTGGGGAAACGGTTGTAGGCGGGCGGACGCATGACCGAGACTTCGTCGCGAATACCTTCCAGTACCTGCAGCACGCTGCGGCCATCGCCGTGGGTGGCGTGCAGTTCGAAGTCGAACAGCGAAAACTCCAGCTGACGCACCATCATCAGGCCCGAGTGGAAGTTGCGTGCAGCGAGCATCTTCTCCAGCAGGTCCTGCGGCAGAGGTGCGCCGCTTTCGTAATGACCGGAAATCAGCGCCAGACCTTCCGGCTCCCAGCACCAGTTTTCCATGAACTGACTGGGCAACTCGACCGCATCCCACGCCACGCCATTGATGCCGGAAACACCCGCGTGTTCGACGCGGGTCAGCAGGTGATGCAGGCCGTGGCCGAATTCGTGGAACAGCGTGGTGACTTCATCGTGGGTCAGCAACGCAGGCTTGCCACCGACTGCCGGCGTAAAGTTGCACACCAGATTGGCCACCGGGCTCTGCAGGGTGCCTTCGGCGGTACGGCGACGGTCGCGAGCGCCATCCATCCACGCGCCGCCACGCTTGTTGGCGCGGGCGTACAGGTCAAAGAAGAAGCGGCCGACGTGCTGACCGTTTTCCTTGATTTCGAACAGGCGAACGTCCGGGTGCCAGGTGTCGAAGCCTTGCTGTTCGGCGATTTCGATGCCGTACAGACGTTGAACGATGGCAAACAGACCGCCCAATACTTTGTCGATCGGAAAGTACACGCGCAGAGCTTCCTGGGAAACGCTGTAGCGCTGCTCACGCAGTTTTTCGCTGTAGAAGCCGCTGTCCCAGCTTTGCAGATCCGGGCAGCCCTGCTCGGCCGCATAAGCCTTGAGCTCTTCCAGGTCCTGCGTCGCAAATGGCTTGCTGCGGGTGGCCAGATCGCGCAGGAAGCTCAACACCTGATCGCTGGACTCGGCCATCTTGGTCGCCAGGCTCAGTTCCGCGAAATTCGCGTAACCCAACAGTTGAGCCAGTTCCTGACGCAGGTCGAGGATCTGCTCCATGACCGGACCGTTATCGTTCTTGCCCGCGTTCGGGCCTTGATCCGAGGCGCGGGTGCAATACGCGGCGTAGAGTTCTTCACGCAGGGCGCGGTCTTCGGCGTAGGTCATCACCGCGTAGTAGCTCGGGAATTCCAGTGTGATCAGGTAGCCATCCAGATCCTTGGCCTTGGCGGCGGCAGCCATCTGCTGCTTGGCCGAGTCGGTCAGGCCAGCGAGGGCGGACTCATCGGTCACCAGCTTGGTCCAGGCCTGAGTGGCGTCCAGCAACTGGTTGGAGAACTGGCTGCCCAGCTCCGACAGCTTGCTCTGCACCTGGGCGTAACGTTTCTGCTGCTCGGGCGGCAGGTCGATACCGGACAGACGGAAGTCACGCAGCGACTGTTCCAGAATGGTCTTCTGACCGACATCGAAGTGCGCGGCTTCCGGGCTATTGGCCAGCGCCTCATAGGCCTGGAACAACGCGCGATTCTGACCCATCTCCGTGGAGTAGGCGCTCAACGCAGGCAGGCACGACTCGTAGGCTTCGCGCAGTTCGGCGCTGTTGCACACGGCATTCAGATGGCTGACCGGACTCCACGCAGCGCCGAGGCGGTCGTTCAGTTCGTCCATGGTCAGTACCAGTCCGGCCCAGGTCGGTGCCGACCCCTGCTTGGCGAGAATGTCGGCGATTGCAGCGCGGTTGTCCGCCAGGATCTGTTCGATGGCAGGTTTGACATGCTCGGCACGGATCGCGGAGAAGGGTGGCAGGTCGTACGATTGCAGAAGCGGGTTGTTCGCGCTCACGGTTTTGCACCTTGGCTGGAAGAAACACTCCTGCATCTTAATTACAATCGACGCCGACCGCAGCATCGAAACCCGCTTCTGACCTCTATCACTGCCAAAGAAGGAGCCTATCGTGGCCATTCGCAAGTTCCACAGTCACACACCGAAGATCGGCGAACGGGCGTTCGTCGACCACTCGGCCGTGGTCATCGGCGACGTCGAAATTGGCGCAGACAGCTCCATCTGGCCGCTGACCGTGGTGCGCGGCGACATGCACCGCATCCGCATCGGCACGCGCACCAGCGTGCAGGATGGCAGCGTGCTGCACATCACTCATGCGGGACCGTTCAACCCCGACGGTTTTCCGCTGCTGATCGGCGATGAAGTGACCATCGGCCACAAAGCCATGCTGCATGGCTGCACCATCGGTAACCGTATCCTGATCGGCATGGGCTCGACCATCATGGACGGCGCGGTGGTGCAGGATCACGTGATCATCGGCGCGGGCAGTCTGGTGCCACCAGGCAAGGTGCTGGAAAGCGGTTTTCTGTATGTAGGCCGCCCGGTCAAACAAGTGCGGGCGCTGACCGAAAAGGAAATCGCATTCTTCCCTTACAGCGCGACCAACTACGTCAACCTCAAGGACCAGCATCTGGCCGAAGGCTTTGATCAACCTTGCTGACTCATCTGGAATTCAAGGCTCCCATGCATTATCAGAACATCCTTTTCGACCTCGATGGCACGTTGACCGACCCGCGTCTGGGCATCACCCGCTCGATCCAGTTCGCGCTGGCACGGCTGGGTATCGACGAGCCGGACATCACCAGACTGGAACACTTCATCGGTCCGCCCTTGTTGCAGGCGTTCATGCAGTTTTACGACATGGACGAGGCACGGGCGTGGCAGGCGGTAGGGTTTTATCGCGAGCGCTTCCGCGTGACCGGGCTGTATGAAAACGAAGTGTTCGACGGCGTGACCGAGTTGCTCGAGACGCTGGGCGGGCAGGGCAGACGCCTGTACATCGCCACGTCCAAGCCTTGGGAATTCGCCCGGGAAATCGCCCGGCACTTTGATTTCGCCAGGCACTTCATCGTGATCTACGGCAGCGAACTGGACGGCACCCGCACCGACAAGGTCGAACTCATCGCCCACCTGCTGGCCGAAGAAAAACTCGACCCGGCGCACACCCTGATGATCGGCGACCGCAAACACGACCTGATCGGCGGAATTCGTAACGGTCTGGATGTCGCGGCAGTGGGGTATGGGTTCGGCAGCCACGAAGAACTGACGGCAGAAAATCCCACGTATCACTTTGCGACAGTGGCCGAGTTGCACGAAGCGTTTTTGAACAGCCCTTGATGTAACGCAGAGCGTCACGGCTGCATGCCCACGCGGAGCACTCATCGTTATACACACGTCTTGCGGCAACACAACGAACTGTGGGAGCGGACTTGTCCGCGAATGCTGTCGTTCAGTCGATGAATATTCGTCGGATGTAATGGCCTTTTCGCGGACAAGCGGAACGCCGCCCGGTCCGCTCTCACCATCCGGTGTTTGCTGCGCGACAGCGCTACGTCGAAGACGTGGTGGCGCCTACCACGGAACATGCATACAGTCAGACACGTTCGTTTCGGCCCTGATGCGCGCTCACGGCATCAATCGCTGCAACGCTGCCTTGCGTGAATCAGCAGGTAATCCGCCAAGCTTTTCCACTGCCATGAAAAACGCTTCCCAGTCGCCATTCACCTGTTTGAACAATGCTTCGAACGCCGGCACCCATTGGTCGTAAAGCCCGAAAGGCAGTAGTTTGGCGTTGTTCATCGGGCTGTTGATCCAGCCGTCGAAGCGCTTGTCGCCGCCCCACTGTGTGTCGCGCAGTTGCCGATAGTCATGTCGCAGACGCTCGAACTCGGCGGCTTTGCGTTCGCGCAGGGTGGCGGGTGGCAGCGGCAGGCGATACAGGGCGTTCAGACGCTCGCGCGTGTCGAGCACCAACTGGATGAACTGATCACGGCGTCTGGATTGCGAGACGCTCTCAGGCGGCAGCCCACGGGCGGCTCGCCACTGGCGCGTGCCTTCCTGCTCGACGAAGCTTGCGTACGACTCGTTGAATGGCGTGTCGTCCTTCACGTAGAAACGCTGATGCGCCAGCTCATGAAAAATCAGCGTGGCCAGTCGCTCATCGCCCCAGCCCAGCATCGAGCTCAGGATCGGGTCATTGAACCAGCCCAAGGTTGAATAGGCCTCTACGCCACTGAGATAGACGTCCTTGCCGGCCTGGCGCAGCAACGCCGCTTCACCTCGCGCGCCGCCAGGCGTGTAGTAACCGCGGTAGGCGACGCAACCGGCAATCGGGAAACAGTGCGTCACAGGATCCAGAGAGAACTCGTCAGTGGCGAATACGTTCCATACCACGTAAGGACGCCCCAGATCGGCGTACAAGCGATAGCTCTTGTTATCAGGCAGGTGCAGGTGTTCGCTGGCAAAGGCCCGGGCCTTTTGTGATTGAGCCAGGTGCGCACGCAGCGTGGGGTCGCGTGCAGGGTCGGCGATGACGTCATCGACTGGCTCACGCGCCTGCAACAACTGCCATTGCCCCTGCGCCAACTGCCCGTAATACGCCATGCTGGAACAGCCTGAGAGCATCAACACTGCCAGTATCGAAAAAGCCTGCCAAAGGCGTAAAACAGTAAGTCGTGGCATACACAGCCTTCAAATCTGAACACAGTGCTGTTATGCAGGACAGACAAGTACGACGCAACTATCATCGTCGTCGGTTCAGAAACGGAGCACAGCATGCGCGTCATGACACTGATCGTTGCCCTCGCAGCCCTTGCCGGATGCGCCGGCCCTTTGCCTGCCGTGGACCCCGACATGGCCTGGGTCGACCTGCGCACCATCACAGGCAAGGTGGTGATGGCCGACAAGCTAGATGGCAAAAACACGTATGACGGGCGCTACTTTCAGGTCACGCCTGGCAGCCATTCGCTGCAAGTGCGTTACGACTACGAATACCGCTACGCAAGCATCGGACTGATGGGCGACAACTACGCAGAGATCACCTGCTTTGTGGAAATCGACTACCCACACTTCGCTGCAGGACAGCGTTACGTGCTGGAAGTGAGGTCACTGACCAACGATGTCGATGCGTGGCTGTACGACGCAGACCGCAAGGTGGTCGCAGAGGAAGGGGATGTTCACTGCATCTGATCAGCGATCGTTACGCTGATAGATAATCTTTCTGGAGCCGTTTTCACAGCTGCCCACGACCATGTTCGGGTCCTGAACCTCGTCATTGTTGACGACTTCCAGCGTGTAAGACGTGACATTGTTCGCCTGGATACGCGACTCGATTTCATCCTTGAGTTCATCACAGGATTTAGGAGCCGCCACAGCATTTACAGCCAGCAGGGTACAGGCCACTGCCAAAGCAAAACGTTTCATGCTTGACCCTCGTTTACGCCGCATGACCAGCTGAAATAACTCATTTTGCGGGAGTGAGCCTGCTCACGAAGGCCGCCTTCTCAAGCGCTGCATCTCGATGGAGAAGACTGGCCTCTTCGCGAGCGAACCCGCTCCCACACGCATTGCGTCCGTGCTACCGGATCAGCTCAGCAGGGTAGCGTCCAGCGTGATCTTGGCGTTCAGAACCTTGGAGACCGGGCAGCCTTCTTTGGCTTTGGTGGTCAGTTCATCGAACTGCTGCTGGCTTGCGCCTGGCACCTTGGCTTTCAGAATAAGGTGCACGGCCGTGATCGCGAAACCACCGTCAACCTGATCGAGCGTTACTTCAGCCTGAGTATCGATGCTGTCAGCAGTCAAGCCTGCGTCGCCCAGAATCATCGACAGCGCCATCGAGAAGCAGCCGGCATGGGCCGCGCCGATCAGTTCTTCAGGGTTGGTGCCTTTGCCGCCTTCGAAGCGGGCCTTGAAGCCGTAAGGATGCTCGCGCAACGCAGCCGTTTCAGTCGAGATGCTGCCGAGACCGGTTTTCAGATCACCTTTCCAATGGGCCGATGCTTTCTTGACGATGCTCATAGTCGCTCCTTAATAAATGGGATTGAGTCTTCTGCACGTGACAGGGTTCTGAGGATAGACGGCTGTGTAAAGTTCAACCGGAATAAAGACCTAGCATTTAAGTAGGTTTTTTAAGGTTCCTCTATTGAAACCCCAGGCTTGTGCCCGCACTGTTGTTTCATTGTGGGCAGCTCCTTGAGCCGACCCATCACAATTCGAGGAGCTACCCTGGCCTATGAAACGTTTGGCAGATGTAAAGATTTCCACCCTGGACCTGGTGCCCGTGCGCCACGATAAAGGCCCCGCCGAGTCCCTGCGCAATTCGCTGAACCTGGCGCAACACGTTGAAAAACTGGGCTACAACCGCTTTTGGGTGGCCGAACACCACAACATGGACGGCATCGCCAGTTCGGCGACGTCGGTGCTGCTGGCTTATCTGGCGGGCGGCACTTCAACGATCCGCGTCGGCTCAGGCGGGATCATGCTGCCCAACCACGCGCCGCTGGTGATCGCCGAACAGTTCGGCACCCTGGCAAGCCTGTATCCGGACCGCATCGACCTGGGCCTCGGACGTGCGCCGGGTTCCGATCAGATGACCGCCCGCGCACTGCGCAGGGAACGCTCGGGCAGTGCGGATGACTTTCCGGATGACGTGACCGAACTGATGGAATACCTCGGGCCGCGCACGCCTGATCAAAAAGTGATCGCCGTACCGGGCTCAGGTACTCACGTACCGATCTGGCTGCTGGGCTCAAGCCTGTTCAGCGCGCAACTGGCGGGCATGCGTGGCTTGCCCTATGCCTTCGCATCGCACTTTGCGCCGCGCTACATGCACGAAGCGATTCGCGTCTATCGCAACCACTTTCAGCCTTCGGCTGTGCTCGACAAGCCTTACGTGATGCTTGGCGTCCCCCTTTCAGCGGCTGACACCGATGAGCAGGCCGAATACCTGGCCACGTCTGTGTACCAGCGCATTCTGGCGCTGATGCGTGGGCACAGCCTGATGCAGCGTCCACCTGTGGAGTCCATGGACGGCCTGTGGCTGCCGCACGAACGCGAAGCGGTGGCGAGCTTTCTGGGTCTGGCGATGGTGGGCGGCCCGGACAAGATCCGCGCCAAACTGGATGTGCTGCTGGAACAGACCGACGCTGACGAGCTGATCTTCACCTGCGACATGTATGAGCATCAGGATCGCCTGAGGTCCTACGAGATTCTCGCTCAGGTCGCACACGGCTAAGGTCGTTCGCGCCGCAATGAAAACGCCCGCGTCACTGGCTGAATCAACATTCAGACAGTGGCGCGGGCGTTTTTTTACAGCCTGCACACGGGGTCGAGCAACGGGCTGGATTTACATCGAGCCTGCCTGACTATCAACCGCGCTTGTAAACGATTTCCTTGGTGCCGGCGTCGCAAGTGCCAACCACTTGCTGACCGTCTGCACTGCCTTTCTCGACCGCTTCAAGCGTGTAGGACGAAACACCCTTGGCCTGAAGCTTGGCGTCGATTTCACTTTTCAGCTCTTCACAAGGCTTGCCTGCCGCCAGAGCGGTGCCCGCGATGCTCAACAAGCCTGCAGCCAACAAAAACTTCTTCATGGGTATTCCCTCTCGTCCGGCCAAATGCAGACGCCATCGGAACAGGCGCCCAGTCAACATTGCTGCGCTCACGTTCAAGCCATTCGTTTTGAAACGTCATGGCTCATGAACGGTGTAGCGCAGGTTATGGCAATCAGCCAGCCGAAAGGTTCAGGGCTGATCAGCTTGCTTCGATACGAAAGCCGACTTTCAGGGTGACCTGGTAGTGCCCGACCTTGCCGTCCACGATGTGGCCACGGGTCTCGGTCACTTCAAACCACTCAAGGTTCTTGATGCTCTTGCTGGCCTCGGCCAGTGCATTCTGGATGGCGTCTTCGACGGTGGTCTTGGACGAGCCGACGATTTCGACTTTTTTGTACGTGTGGTGATCACTCATGGCAGTTCTCCTGAAGGTCTGTGAACACGTCGTTAAAACCAACGCTCCAGACTTCTGTCAGGAAAAAGCAGGTAAAAGTTCAGACTTTGCAAAATGGCATCGCACTTTCCAAAAAGCCCGGAGTCGGAAACAACACACGCCCACTCATCATTGCAGGAGAAACACCATGGCT
Source organism: Pseudomonas triticifolii (assembly GCF_014358015.1). Lineage (GTDB taxonomy): Bacteria > Pseudomonadota > Gammaproteobacteria > Pseudomonadales > Pseudomonadaceae > Aquipseudomonas > Aquipseudomonas triticifolii. The sequence continues at coordinate 25,203 of NZ_JACONV010000034.1, forward strand.
AGTACCTCACTTCGCAAGGCCTCGTTGCAGAGTATGGAAGCGGAGATCGAGAGCCTCTTGAAATCTCTCGAAGGTCTGAAAGCCGACGCTACCGACGAGTCGCGCAAGACCCTGAAGAATCTCAAGGCCAATGCTGAAAGTGCTCTGAGCCATTCGCGCAGCCTGCTCAGCGATGTCTACGAAGACGTCAAAGAGAAAACCCGCGAAAACGCACTGGCCACTCGTGACTATGCCCAGGAACACCCTTGGACCACCGCAGGCGTTGCTGTCGGTGCCCTCGGTCTGCTGGCAGCCTACCTGCTGTGCAAGCGCGGTAACTGATCAGTTTCTGATCGGGTCCCCAGATTGCAGCAGCTCGTTTTCAAGCCACTGAGCCAATTGCTGCGCACGGCCATCGGCCACGCGTCTGGGCACCCATAACGCCAGTTGCGCCGGGGTTTCACTGAAGCCCCATGGCGCAACCAGGCGGCCCGCCTTCAGGTCATCGACCACCAGAGGCTCGGGTGCAATCGCAATACCAAGGCCTGCCACGGCCGCCTCCAGCAAATAATACAAATGCTCGAAACCCTGTCCGAAACGCAGTGATTGCGGATCGATCCCGTTCTGTTGTGCCCAGCTCGGCCAGGCCTGGGGTCGCGATGTGGTTTGCAGCAGGGACTCGCTCAGCAATGCATCAGCAGGCGCATCGCGCAGGCTGTCGAAACGCGCGAATCGCGGGCTCAGCACCGGACCGATTCGTTCGCTGGCCAGCTCAAAGACCTGCATGTCGGCAGGCCACGGCGGCTCGGCAAATACCAGCAGGGCATCCAGGCCGGGACGACGCGGGTCCAGATCGCCTTCGCCGGCCGACAGGTGCAGGCGCAGATCCGGCAATTCCGCATTCAGACGACTCAGGCGCGGAATGAACCAGCGCGCCAGCAGACTGCCCGAGCACCCCAGCACGAAGGGCGCGTCGGCGCTGCCCTGGCTCAGCTCAGCGCACACGCTGCGCAAACGCTCGAAGGCCTCGCCGCTGACGTCACGCAGACGAATGCCCGCATCTGTGAGTTTCAGGCCGCGTCCGTCCTTGCTGAACAGGTTGACGCCCAGGTGCTCTTCAAGCACCTTCAATTGACGACTGACCGCGCCATGGGTGACGTGCAGCTGCTCGGCGGCCTGACTGACGCTGCCCAGTCGGGCAGTGCTTTCGAAGGCGCGCAAAGCGTTCAACGGTGGAAGATCGCGGCTCATGATCTGTGAGTTTTCCTGACAGGTTGTGGCGATCTTATCGGTTTTCATCCGGGCGCGCGCTGGTTAAAGTGGAGTCATTGCCAAACCGGCTCACCCCATTCGCTTGATACACCTACTGGAGCACTTCATGACCCAGACCCAATTTCGCAACGGCCCCGACGCCAACGGCCTGTTCGGCTCCTTCGGCGGCCGCTACGTCGCTGAAACCCTGATGCCACTGGTCCTTGATCTCAACCGTGAGTACGAAGCCGCCAAGGCCGACCCTGAATTCGCCAAAGAGATGGCCTACTTCCAGCGCGATTACGTGGGCCGTCCAAACCCGCTGTATTTCGCCGAACGCCTGACCGAGTTCTGCGGCGGCGCGAAGATCTACTTCAAGCGCGAAGAGCTGAACCACACCGGCGCGCACAAGATCAACAACTGCATCGGCCAGGTGCTGCTCGCCAAGCGCATGGGCAAAAAACGCCTGATCGCTGAAACCGGTGCCGGCATGCACGGTGTTGCGACGGCCACCGTTGCGGCACGCTTCGGTCTGCCTTGCGTGATCTACATGGGCGCCACCGACATCGAGCGCCAGCAGGCCAACGTATTCCGCATGCGGCTGCTGGGTGCCGAAATCGTCCCGGTCACCTCCGGCACCGGCACCTTGAAGGATGCGATGAACGAAGCCCTGCGTGACTGGGTGACCAACGTCGACGACACCTTCTACCTGATCGGTACCGTGGCAGGCCCGCACCCTTACCCGGCGATGGTTCGCGATTTCCAGGCCATCATCGGCAGGGAAACCAAAGAGCAGATGCAGGAGAAAGAAGGTCGTCTGCCGGACAGCCTGATCGCCTGCGTCGGCGGTGGCTCCAACGCGATGGGCCTGTTCCATCCGTTCCTGGATGACGCCAGCGTAGAAATCATCGGTGTGGAAGCGGGCGGCCACGGTGTTGATACCGACAAGCATGCGGCCAGCCTCAACGGCGGTATACCGGGCGTGTTGCACGGCAACCGCACTTACCTGCTGCAGGACAAAGACGGGCAGATCACCGACGCCCACTCGATTTCCGCCGGTCTGGACTACCCGGGCATCGGCCCGGAACACGCCTTCCTGCACGAAGTGAAGCGTGTGGAGTACGTAAGCATCACCGACGAAGAGGCGCTGGACGCCTTCCATCAGTGCTGCGTGCTCGAAGGCATCATCCCGGCGCTGGAAACCGCGCACGCGCTGGCCGAAGCCATGAAACGCGCCACCAACCTGCGCGATGATCACTTAATGGTCGTGTGCCTGTCCGGGCGCGGCGACAAAGACATGCAGACCGTCATGAGCCACATGGCAGCCGCTGAAAAGACTCAGGAGACGCTGGTATGAGCCGCCTCGAACAACGTTTCGCCCAGCTGAAAACCGAAGGTCGTGCGGCACTGGTGACCTTCGTCACCGCAGGCGACCCCGGCTACGACACTTCGTTGAAAGTCCTCAAAGGCCTGCCGGCTGCAGGCGCTGACGTGATCGAACTGGGCATGCCCTTCACCGACCCGATGGCCGATGGCGTTGCCATTCAGCTGGCCACCCTGCGGGCGCTGGATGCCGGTCAAACGCTGCCGAAAACCCTGGAGATGGTTCGTGAGTTTCGCGTCGAAGACCAGACCACACCGATCGTGCTGATGGGTTACTACAACCCCATTCACCGTTTTGGCGTCGAGAAGTTCGTGTCCCAGGCCAAGGAGGCGGGTGTCGACGGTCTGATCATCGTTGACCTGCCGCCCGAGCACGACGCCGAACTGGCAACGCCAGCCCAGGCCTCGGGCATCGACTTCATCCGCCTGACCACACCGACCACCGACGATGCGCGCCTGCCGCGTGTGCTGGAGCGCAGCTCCGGCTTCGTTTACTACGTGTCGGTTGCGGGCGTGACGGGTGCGGGTTCGGCGACCACTGAACACGTCGAAGCAGCCATCGCACGCCTGCGTCGCCACACTGATCTACCGATCAGCGTCGGCTTCGGCATTCGTACACCCGAGCAGGCAGCTGCAATTGCGCGTCTGGCCGAGGGTGTAGTGGTGGGTTCGGCACTGGTCGACCAGATCGCCAACGCCAAATCGCCGGAGCAGGCGGTGGACGGCGTACTGACCTTGTGCGCCGCGCTGGCCGAGGGTGTACGTAACGCCCGCGTCAGCTGAGGGTAAAGATTCTGATACAGAGGAATCAAAGCGTCCGCAGCGGTTCTATGTAGCAAGACACAAGGGGTTCATGACCAGGTCATGAACCCCTTTTTGCTGCATTGAGTAAAGCCGAGGAAGCACCCATGAAACTGCCAAACCGTTTTATCACCGGGCTGGGTATCCTGATGATCAGCGCCAGCCCGCTGCTTCAGGCTGCGCCGCCAGACCCGCGTGGTAATGGCCCGGACGATAACCGTGGCGGCCAGCAGCAAGGCCCGCGCGACAATGACGGCCCTGGCAATCGCGGCAATGGTAGAGGTCCGGGACCCGCTCATCAGGACAATCGCCGCGGCGGCCCACCCCAGGATTTTGGCCCCGTGCGCGAGACATTCCAGCAACACCGTGACGTCATCGGCCGTGGCCAGCCGCTGCCGCCTGGCATTCACATCGCCAAAGGCAAACCGCTGCCACCCGGCTACGGCAAACGCCTGGACAGCCGCTCCTTGCAATACCTACCGCACTACGACGGCTACGAATGGCGTCGCCTGGGCACAGACGTGGTCCTGATCGCCGTAGGCTCGGGGATCGTCTAT
>NZ_JACONV010000035.1 GCF_014358015.1 Pseudomonas triticifolii
GGCGGAAACATTGTGAGGCGGCGCACGGGCCCCACGCTGTGCGGGGGCACGGTCAATGGTTAATCCACCTTCTCGAACTTCAAATCCCAGACCCCATGACCCAGACGTTCGCCACGGCGTTCGAACTTGGTGATCGGGCGCTCTGCCGGACGAGGTACGTACTGATTGTCTTCGGCCTGATTGCGGAAACCCGGCGCGACGCTCATCACTTCCAGCATGTACTCGGCGTAAGGGCCCCAGTCAGTGGCCATGTGGAACACGCCACCCGTCTTCAGCTTGCTGCGTACCAAGGCGGCGAACTCGGGCTGCACGATGCGGCGCTTGTGGTGACGGCTCTTGTGCCACGGATCCGGGAAAAACAGCATCAGACGATCCAGGCTGTTATCCGCGATGCAGCGGTTCAGCACTTCGATGGCGTCGCAGTCATACACCCGCACGTTGGTCAGGCCCTGAGTCAGCACGCCGTTGAGCAGTGCACCTACACCGGGGTAATGCACCTCGACGCCGATGAAATCCTGCTCGGGCGCAGCCGCGGCCATTTCAAGCAGCGAATGGCCCATGCCGAAACCGATTTCCAGCGTGCGCGGCGCAGCGCGACCAAACACCTGATCGAAATCGACCGGCGCGTCTGTCAACGACAGGCCAAACTTCGGGCGACCCTGATCCAGGCCGCGCTGCTGGCCTTCGGTCATGCGGCCGGCTCGCATCACGAAACTCTTGATGCGGCGGTGCTGGCGCTCTTCGCCCTCTTCGGTAGCAGGCGACTCTGGGTGCGGAACGTGCGTATCAGTCATCAACGGGCTCTTACTTGATCAGGCCATCCAGCGGCGAAGATGCGCTGGCATAGAGTTTTCGTGGCATGCGTCCGGCGAGGTACGCCAGACGACCGGCAATTACAGCGTGCTTCATGGCTTCGGCCATCATGATCGGCTGCTGGGCGTGGGCGATGGCGGAGTTCATCAACACAGCCTCGCAACCCAGTTCCATCGCAATGGTGGCATCGGACGCTGTGCCGACACCGGCATCGACCAGCACCGGCACTTTGGTTTCTTCCAGGATGATCTGCAGGTTGTACGGATTGCAGATCCCAAGACCGCTGCCGATCAGGCCAGCCAGCGGCATAATCGCGATGCAGCCAATCTCGGCCAGCTGGCGAGCGATGATTGGGTCATCGCTGGTGTAAACCATCACATCGAAACCGTCCTTGACCAGCACTTCGGCGGCCTTGAGGGTTTCGATCACGTTGGGGAACAGGGTTTTCTGGTCGGCCAGCACTTCCAGCTTGACCAGATTGCGGCCGTCGAGCAGTTCGCGGGACAGGCGGCAGGTACGCACCGCCTCGACAGCGTCAAAGCAGCCCGCCGTGTTCGGCAGAATGGTGTAGCGATCCGGCGGCAGCACGTCCAGCAGGTTCGGCTCACCCGGGTTCTGGCCCAGATTCGTACGACGTACGGCAACGGTGACAATCTCGGCGCCCGAGGCTTCGATGGCCAGACGAGTCTGCTCCATGTCCACGTATTTGCCGGTGCCTACCAGCAGGCGCGACTCAAAGGTCCGACCGGCCAGAACGAAGGGCTTGTCGCTGCGAACATTGCTCATCGGGAATCCTCTTTAACTTGCAGATTAGGGGGCGTCGCCGTTCGGGCTGCGAACTAGCCGCCGCCGATGGCGTGAACCACTTCGACCTGATCACCTTCGGACAGGGCGGTGGTCTCGTGCTGGCTGCGCGGCACGATATCCAGATTCAATTCCACTGCAACGCGACGTCCGGCAAGCTCCAGACGGGTCAGCAGCGCCGCGACGGTTGCGCCATCGGGCAATTCAAAGGACTCACCGTTCAACTGAATGTGCATGCGGGAGCAGCCATCATTTTAGGGGGCCAGCATTCTAGCCCGATCAGCCGGTATGACCAAATCAAAGCCACACCATTCGTCTCAAGCAGCGTCGGTGATTCTCGTAGCGATCAGGGCGCAGAACCCAGTCGCCATGCCGCCAGCCCAAGGGTCGCCCAGCCAAACAGAAACGCCAGACCGCCGAACGGGGTGATAATGCCCAGCTTGCTGATGCCAGTCAGCGTCAGCGCGTACAGGCTGCCGGAGAACAGCAGAATGCCGATGGCAAACGAAACGCCAGCCCAGGTGACCAGTCGTCCCGGAAGCTGTGCGGCGAGCACCGCCACACCAAGCAGCGCCAACGCATGAACGAGCTGGTACAGCACGCCCGTCTGGAAGATGGTCAGGTACTCGGCAGTCAGGCGCCCTTTCAGGCCATGAGCGGCAAAGGCACCGAGCGCTACGCCGGTGAATCCGAAGAAAGCGGCCAGCATTAAAAAGCTACGAAGCATCAGGAACTCCAGTGAAAAATCGTCCAAAGGCGCACGGTCTGTATAATGGCCCGCTCAACGGGTTCGGCCAAGCCATCTCTATGCTGCAGTCTCTCTTTCGTCGCCTAATCAAAGCCCTGCTGTGGTTCGCTGCCGGCAGTGTCATCCTGGTTCTGATCTTTCGCTGGATACCACCGCCAGGCACCGCACTGATGGTGGAGCGCAAGATCGAGTCCTGGTTTGACGGTCAGCCTATCGACCTGCAGCGTGACTGGCAGCCGTGGGACAAGATTTCCGACAACCTGAAAATCGCCGTCATCGCTGGCGAAGACCAGAAATTCGCCGAGCATTGGGGCTTCGACGTCGACGCCATCCAGGCGGCCATCCTGCATAACGAACGCGGCGGCTCGATCCGCGGCGCCAGCACCCTGAGCCAGCAAGTCTCGAAAAACCTGTTCCTGTGGTCCGGTCGCAGCTACCTGCGCAAAGGCCTGGAAGCCTGGTTCACCACACTGATCGAACTGCTGTGGTCCAAGGAGCGCATCCTTGAGGTCTACCTCAACAGCGTCGAATGGGACGAAGGCGTGTTTGGCGCACAGGCCGCTGCGCAGCATCACTTTCGCGTCAACGCGAGTGCCCTGACGGTCCAGCAGGCCAGCTACCTCGCCGCCGTCTTGCCCAATCCCCGGGAATGGAGCGCCAGCCACCCCAGCAGCTACGTCTCCCGCCGCGCCGGCTGGATCCGCCAGCAGATGCGGCAATTGGGTGGGGATGGGTATCTGGCGAATTTGAACAGCAGCCGTCGGTGGTGATGGCTCGTGATTCGAACTACTTCTACCAGCTGACATGCAACATTGACGACTACTAACAAAAACGCCCCGATCAGATCGGGGCGTTTTGCATTGCCGTTTCGCGTTACGCCGCTATCGACGTCTTGAGCTTGCTCATCGCGCTCGGCGGAGCCGTTGTCCTTTTGCGCCGGGTGATGAACCGAAAAATATTAAAGAACGAAACCAACCCTCCATTACGTATGATTACTTACCTATTCTTGTGGTATCCATCTCCTTTTTTCTCGATACCTTGTTTAGATATCCAGAGTATTTAATCTGACAGGCATTATAGAAAACCGGGAAAAGCATTCTTGAGCAAAAGAAGATTTCTAACAAAGTTGGAAATGTACAATAAACGCGGAAAACATCTAGATTAACTCAACCCTGAAACAGGTAAAAAGATCAAAGATTCCGATACTAAAAGGAGTATCGAAGTATAAAACATCTACTTGAAGCATTCGATAGGAAAAACGAGTATCTTGCTTTCAAAAAAGAAATCCCAGCTGGCAATGACGAACAGCTCAAGAGCATCATGGGCTGGACATCCGAGCAGTGGGGCGATGAAGGCTACAACCTAGAGGTCTCTCAGTTGGAAGCAATCGTCAAGATCATCGGTGATGAGCCCCATGATCCGAATTACTTTTACCAACTGACGTGCAACGCTGACGACCTCTAAAACCAAAATGCTCCGATCTGATCGGCGTGTGTTGTAGTGTTGGGTAATTACGCAGCCACCTAAGCTTTATGCAGGTACACCGATCTTCTTCAGCTGACGAATACGTCCGACGGAGAGTCGCCTCCGCCCCCAAGATCGTGCATTGTGGAATATTACATAACGAGAAACAGGAGCACAGACTAAAGAGGACTACTCCTAACACGAGGATCGAACCATGAAATACTTACTTGAAGCATTCGATAAAAAAACCGATTTCCTCGCTTTTGAAAAAGAAATCCCTCCCGGCAATGACGAGCGGCTCAAAAGCATCATGGGCTGGACATCAGAGCAACTGGGCTATGAAGGCTACAATCTTGACGCCGCTCAACTGCAAGCAATCGTCAAACTCATCGGTGACGAGCCCCATGATCCGAACTTCTTCTACCAGCTGACATGCAACATTGACGACTACTAACAAAAACGCCCCGATCAGATCGGGGCGTTTTGCATTGCCGTTTCGCGTTACGCCGCTATCGACGTCTTGAGCTTGTTCATAGCACTCTTTTCGAGCTGACGAATACGCTCGGCGGAGACGTTGTACTTCTGCGCCAGGTCGTGCAGCGTGGCTTTTTCTTCTGCCAGCCAGCGCTGGTAGAGGATGTCACGGCTGCGCTCGTCCAGCACGTCCAGCGCCTGATGCAGATTGGCGGTGGAGTTATCGGTCCAGTCGGAATCTTCCAACTGACGAGCCGGATCGTAACGGTGGTCTTCGAGGTAGTTGGCTGGCGACTGGAATGCGCTGTCGTCGTCAGCTTCGGCTGCCGGGTCGAAGGCCATGTCGTGGCCGGTCAGGCGGCTTTCCATCTCGCGCACTTCACGTGGCTCGACGCCCAGGCTTTCAGCGACGCGATGCACTTCGTCGTTGTTCAGCCAGGCCAGACGCTTTTTCTGGCTGCGCAGGTTGAAGAACAGCTTGCGCTGCGCCTTGGTCGTGGCGACCTTGACGATGCGCCAGTTGCGCAGGATGAACTCGTGAATTTCAGCCTTGATCCAGTGCACGGCGAACGACACCAGACGCACACCCATTTCAGGGTTGAACCGCTTCACGGCCTTCATCAGACCGACGTTACCTTCCTGGATAAGGTCAGCCTGAGCCAGACCGTAGCCGGAATAACTGCGTGCGATGTGCACGACAAAACGCAGGTGGGCGAGAACCATCTGCCGAGCCGCCCCCAAATCCTGCTCATAGTAGAGACTCTCAGCCAGTTCACGCTCCTGCTCGGGCGTCAGCAATGGAATGCTGTTCACCGTATGCACATAGGCCTCAAGGTTCGCACCCGGGACCAAGGCATAAGCAGGTTGCAAAGAAGTGGTCATACGAAAAAACCTCCAGCGCACATAAAAGTGCAGTTCAGCACTGCCAGATTGACTTGGAACCGCGAGACAAGTTCCTTGATTTCAAGAAGCCAACTGGTGAAACAAAATTTAGCTTTACCGGGGCGCCAGCTCACGCAGGTGGCGAGCGACCGCAATCCAAGCACCGATATACCCTAACAATACCGCTCCAAGCAAGAGCGAAAAACCGTCGCCCACCGGCACGCCCGTCAATGCAAAATCGCTTCCGTAAAGACCGGCCAAGCCTACAACCGCACCGTTGAGCCAGTTCAAGCCATACGCCAGCACGCCCCAGGACAGGATCCCTGCCCCGAAACCGTACAGCGCGCCCATATAAAGGAAGGGCCTGCGCACATAGCTGTCGGTACCGCCCACCAGCTTGATGACTTCAATCTCGATGCGGCGGTTCTCGATGTGCAGACGTATCGTGTTACCAATTACCAACAGCAAAGCCGAGACCAGCAGAACCGTCAAGCCGAAAACGAACCGGTCGCCCAGTTTGAGAATGGCGGCCAATCGCTCGACCCAAACCAGATCAAGCTGTGCCTGCTGCACCTTGGGTAGCTCGGCAAGGCGGGTGCGCAAGGCTTCCAGCGCAGGCTTGTCGACCTGATCAGGCGTCACCAGGACCACACCGGGGAGCGGGTTTTCCGGCAACTCCTTGAGCGCCTCGCCCAACCCTGACTGCCGCTGAAACTCGCCCAGCGCCTGTTCACTGCTGATGTATTCGGCATCCGCCACACCGGGCATGGCCTTGATTTCATCGCGCATGCGGGTGCCATCAGCGGTGCTGGCATCCAGGTTCAGGTAGATCGAAATCTGCGCCGCACGCTGCCAGGAGCCGCCCAGACGCTCGACGTTGCTCAACAGCAATGAAAGGCCCATCGGCAGACTCAAGGCGATGGCCATGACCAGGCAGGTAAAGAAGCTGCCGATCGGCTGTTTACCCAGACGACGCAGGCTATCGACAAGGCTGGAGCGATGACTCTCGATCCAGGCCGACAGCAAGGCGCTGAAGTCCGGGCCGTCATCGTCGTGGTCATTACGCTTTTTTTTCTGTTTCTGCGGCGCTGGATCAGCAGCTTTGGGCGCTACGCGCTCCGAAACCTTTGGACTGCGTGTAGCACTCATACCCCGGCCTCCCCGTCGCCGATCAAACGACCGCGTTGCAGGGTCAGCATGCGATGGCGCATGCGGGCGATCAGTGCCAGGTCGTGACTGGCAATCAGCACGCTGGTGCCCAGTCGGTTGATGTCTTCGAACACACCCATGATTTCCGCTGCCAATCGTGGATCGAGGTTACCGGTCGGCTCATCCGCCAGCAGCAAGGCCGGGCGGTGGACGATGGCGCGGGCGATACCGACGCGTTGCTGTTGCCCGGTCGAAAGATCGCCGGGATACAGATCGGCCTTGTCGGATAGCGCCACACGATCCAGCGCAGAATCGACACGCTTGGCAATTTCAGGCTTGGACAGCCCGAGAATCTGTAACGGCAGTGCGATGTTGTTGAACACCGTGCGATCAAACAACAATTGGTGATTCTGGAACACAACGCCGATCTGACGACGCAGGAACGGGATCTGCGCGTTGCTGATCTGCCCGAGATCCTGGCCCGCCAGCATCAGTTTGCCGGTTGTCGGGCGCTCCATGGCCAGCAACAGGCGCAGCAGCGTGCTCTTGCCCGCACCGGAATGGCCGGTGACGAACAGAAACTCGCCGCGACGTACTCGAAAGCTCAGTTCATGCAACCCGACATGTCCGTTCGGGTAGCGTTTACCGACCTGCTCGAAACGAATCATGTACGCTCCCGCTCCGCAAACAGAGCCTGAACAAAGGGTTCGGCTTCGAAGGTGCGCAGGTCATCGATGCCTTCACCCACGCCGATGTAACGAATGGGCAGGCCGAATTGCTTGGCCAGCGCGAAAATGACGCCGCCCTTGGCCGTGCCATCCAGTTTGGTGAGCGCAAGGCCGGTCAGCGTGACCGTCTGGTTGAACTGCTTGGCCTGGTTGATCGCGTTCTGACCGGTGCCTGCATCAAGCACCAGCAGCACTTCGTGCGGCGCGTCTGCGTCCAGCTTGCCGATCACGCGGCGCACCTTTTTCAGCTCTTCCATCAGGTTGTCTTTGGTGTGCAGGCGACCAGCGGTGTCGGCGATCAATACGTCGATGCCACGCGCCTTGGCGGCCTGAACAGCGTCGAAGATAACCGAAGCGGAGTCTGCGCCGGTGTGCTGGGCGATGACCGGAATCTTGTTGCGCTCACCCCAGACCTGCAACTGCTCGACGGCCGCGGCGCGGAAGGTGTCGCCTGCGGCCAGCATGACTTTCTTGCCTTCAAGCTGCAGCTTCTTGGCCAGTTTGCCAATGGTCGTGGTCTTGCCTGCGCCGTTGACGCCCACGACCAGAATCACGAAGGGCTTGTGCTCGGCCTTGATCACCAGCGGCTGTTCAACCGGCTTGAGCATGGCGGCCAGCTCGCCTTGCAGCGAGGTGTAGAGCGCCTGAGCGTCGGTCAACTGTTTGCGGGCCACCTTCTGGGTCAGGCTCTGGATGATCACCGACGTGGCTTCGACGCCAACATCGGCGGTCAGCAGGCGGGTCTCGATTTCTTCGAGCAGGTCATCGTCAATGGCTTTCTTGCCCAGAAACAGGCTGGCCATGCCCTCACCAATACTGGCGCTGGTTTTCGACAGGCCTTGCTTGAGGCGGGCAAAGAAGCCGACCTTGCTGGTTTCAGGCTCTGGAACCGGTGCAGCGACAGGCGCGAGTTCTTGAACGGGCTCGGCAGCCTGCGCAACCACCGGCTGCACAATCGGTGCAGGGATAACGGGTTCGGCAATCGGCTCTGCGACAGCTGCAGGTGCAGGTGCAGGTGCAGGTTCGAGCAGGACCGGCTCAGGAATGCTGACCGGCACACTCTCGGCAACAGGAGCAGGAGCAGGAGCAGGAGCAGACCGAGGCTCGGGCGCAGGTACCGCTGCATATTGAGGTGCCGACGATACGTGATGCTGCTCTGGGATCGGTGGCGTGACGTGGGGTTCAAGCTCGTCGATCAGCGCTACCGGCTCTTCGGCAACCGGCAATGTCAGCCAGGGCTGAGGCGACGGCTCGCCCGGTTCCAGATGCGGCTGCGGCTCGGCAGCCGGGAAAACGGATTGAGGGGCAATCAGAGGCTCAACCTGCGGCGTCGCTTCGACGACGGGTTCAGGCTGTGCAGCGGTTGACTCTTGCGGCGCGGGTTCGGCTTCCTGTGGCTTTTTACGCAGCCATCCGAACAGGCCTTTCTTCTCTCCAGCGGCAGCTGGGGTCTTCTTGTCGTCGTTAGAACCAAACATGGAGGACGGCTATCTCAAGGTTGCGGGACGCCAGAGCGCGATCCGGAAAATTCTGACAGTAAAAACAGACTGCATTTAGGACTGCATGTTCACTTTGCAGCCCTCTGTTGGGATATGGTTCAGCTTCGTTTTAAACAGGTTCACTCGCATTTGACAGGTGAAAGCTGTTTCTCACGAAACACACCATTATCCTAACATCCTCGCGCCTGCCGACGCTAAGTTCAGGCAGTCGCACCAGATCAGGTTCAAATTCACGGATGAATACCTTAACCCGCAATGATGCGGCACTCCCGCTCAGCACACACGATGTACCGTTGACGGCATCGACCATCGATCCGCAACCCACTCACGAATTCACCCTCGACAACGGCCTCAAGGTCATTGTTCGCGAAGACCACCGTGCTCCGGTGGTGATTTCCCAGCTCTGGTACAGGATCGGCTCCAGCTACGAGATGCCGGGGCAGACCGGTCTGTCACACGCCCTTGAACACATGATGTTCAAAGGCAGCAGCAAGACCGGCCCCGGCGAGTCTTCGCTGATCCTGCGAAACCTGGGTGCCGAAGAGACCGCGTACACCAGTGATGACGGCACCGTCTACCAACAGAGACTGGCTCGTGATCTTCTGAAGGTAGCGCTGGAGCTGGAAGCAGATCGCATGACGACTCTGACGTTGCCCGCCGACGAGTTCAGCCACGAAATCGAAGTGATCAAGGAAGAGCGGCGCATGAGCAGCGACAAGGCGGCTGAGCTCTTCAATGCTCTAGCCTTCCCATCCAGTGGTTACCACAATCCGACCATCGGCTGGATGGCCGACCTTGAGCGCATGACGATCGAGGAACTGCGCCGCTGGTACGAAGCCTGGTACGCGCCGAACAATGCCACACTGGTGGTCGTCGGTGACGTACAGCCGGACGAAGTCAAAGCACTGGCAGAACGATTCTTCGGCGCCATTCCACGCCGCGACCTGCCACCGTCGAAAACACCGTCGGAGCTTGCAGAACCGGGCGAGCGCAAAATTACCCTGCACGTCAACACCCAACTGCCCGGACTGATCTACGGCTTCAACGTTCCAGGCATGGGCACGGCTGAAGACATGCGCTCGGTCAATGCACTGCATCTTATCGCAGCCTTGCTGGACGGCGGTTACAGCGCACGTATTGCAACGCAACTCAAACGTGGCGAAGAGCTGGTGTCTGGAGCCTCCTCAAGTTACAACGCGTTCACGCGCGGCGACAGCCTGTTCATGATCAAGGCTACCCCCAATACCCAGAAGAAAAAAACCCTGGCGGATGTCGAAGCGGGCCTCTGGCGCCTGCTGGAGGACCTGAAGACCACGCTGCCTTCTGCTGAAGAACTTGAACGCGTTCGAGCGAAGGTCATTGCAAACATGGTTTACGAGCGTGACCTGATCGAGAGCCAGGCCACCATGATCGGAACACTGGAAACCATTGGCCTGCCCTGGAAGTTGATGGACGGCGAGCTGGAAGCCCTCCAGAGCGTGACGCCGAAGGACATCCAGAATGCCGCCAACCTATATTTCACCCGCGAGCGCCTCAGCATCGCCCATGTGCTGCCAGAGGAGAAAGCCCAATGAACACGCGCACCGATACACTTCGTACGATTTCTGGCCAGGTCATGACCGATACCTCCATTGCTCAGTCCGATCTGACGGATGAGGCAACCACACCACCTCTGGGCAGTAAACTGGAGACCCTCAAGGAACTGGATGGCAAGGCACCGGCTCGCCGTGCGCTGAACATCCAGACATGGAACACCGCCGAGGGCGCCAAGGTGTTGTTCGTCGAGGCACACGAACTGCCGATGCTGGACATATTTATGACCTTCGCTGCAGGCAGTAGCCAGGATGACAAGACTCCGGGCATCGCCAAACTGACCTGCCACATGCTCAAAGCAGGCATAAACGGCAAGGATGCCACCGCAATCGCACAGGGCTTCGAGGCGCTGGGAGCCCAACTTGAAACCGGGGTATATGAGGACAGAGCCACGGTTTGGCTGCGCAGCCTGAGTGCGGCACAAAAGCGTGAACCGGCCTTGAAACTTTTCTGCGAAGTCGTTGGCAAGCCGACCTTTCCGAGCGAAGCAATGACGCGCCTGAAGAACCAGTGGATTGCCAATATCCAGAGGGACAAGCTGAAGCGCGGCCCCATGGTCTGGAATGAACTGTACAAAAAAATCTACGGTGATCATCCCTATGCCCATCGAACCAATGGGGATGAAAAAAGCATCAACGCAATTAGCCAGGAACATTTGAAAGCATTCCACGCCAGGGGATATGCCGCGGGCAATGCCGTGATTGCGATGATTGGCGATCTTTCCAGGAAAGAGGCTCAGGTCATCGCAGCGCAGGTTTCAGCCTCGCTGCCAAAGGGGCCAAAACTTGCGAAAGCGGCCGATCCGGTCGACCCCAAGGCAAGCGCAACGCACATCGAGTTCCCGTCCAGCCAGACGCAAATGTTGCTGGGCCAGTTGGGCATCACGCGTAACGACCCCGATTACGCGGCACTGATGGCGGGCAATTCGATATTGGGCGGGAGTGGTTTTGGCGGCCGTCTGATGACTGAAGTGCGTGAAAAACGCGGCCTGACCTACAACGTGTGGTCCAGCTTCCAGACCCCCAAAGCGCCTGGCATTTTCCTGATCGAGTTGCTGACCCGCGCCGAGATGAGTGAAAACACCTTGAAGCTGGTTCAGGAGATTGTGCGTGACTTCCTCGACAATGGTCCGACCCAGAATGAGCTGGATAACGTCAAACGCAAAATAATCGGCAGCTTCCCGCTGGAAGTAGCGGGCAACGGCGCCATTGGTAGCCGATTGGCCGATATTGGTTTCTATGATCTGCCACTGTCCCATTTCGATGACTACATGGCAGCCATCCAGAGCCTGACGGTTCAGCAGGTCAAAACCGCGATGAGCAAACACCTGAGTGCTGACAAGATGATTGTCGTTACAGCAGGCCCGACCGTCCCGCAGAAAGCGCTGCCTGCGCCACTCGAAAAACCGACGTCTCAAGCGGCTGACGCCAAAGCGCACTAACAGCCATGGCGGTGTAAAACTGCCTTTCTGGCCTCGCATCTCCATCAGGTTGCCGACCTGAACCAGCAATCTGATGGAGAACCGCCACAGGCGTTTCTTACCCTCAGCCGTATTCGGAATTTTTCGGTCATCGCTGGAACCGGACAGAAAGGATGGCTATCTCAAGATTGCCGAGCGTCAAATGGACGATTCTGAAAGATTCTGACATGCAAAAAAGGCCGTGTTCCGGGCTGCTTCCTCACGGGGCAGCCCCTTCTACGGGTATCGTTCAGCTTCGTTTCAAAAAGGTTTCACTCGCATTTGGCCAGTGAAGGCTGTTTCTCATGCAAACGGACCAGTATCCTGACACCCCCGCGCCTGCCGACGCCAAGTTCACGCAGGCCGCCCTACAGGTTCAAACGACGAATGAATGTTCTAGCCCGCCGCGCTGCAGGCCTGCTGCTCAGCACAATCTGTTTGCCGCTGACAGCATTGGCCGCCGATCCGCAACCGACTCACGAATTCACCCTCGACAATGGCCTCAAGGTCATCGTCCGCGAAGACCACCGCGCGCCGGTGGTGGTTTCCCAGATCTGGTACAAGGTCGGCTCAAGCTACGAAACACCTGGCCAGACCGGCCTGTCTCACGCTCTCGAACATATGATGTTCAAGGGCAGCAGCAAGACCGGTCCGGGCGAGTCCTCGCTGATCCTGCGCGACCTGGGTGCTGAAGAGAACGCCTTCACCAGCGACGACTACACCGCCTACTACCAGGTGCTGGCCCGTGATCGCCTGAGTGTGGCGCTGGAGCTGGAAGCTGACCGCATGGCGACCCTGAAACTGCCAGCCGATGAGTTCAGCCGCGAAATCGAAGTTATCAAGGAAGAGCGCCGCATGCGCACTGATGACAAACCGATGGGCAAGGCGCTGGAACGTTTCAACGCCCTCGCCTATCCGGCCAGCGGCTATCACACGCCGACCATCGGCTGGATGGCAGACCTGGAACGCATGAAGGTCGAGGAACTTCGCCTCTGGTACGAGGCCTGGTACACGCCAAACAACGCCACGCTGGTGGTGGTCGGTGATGTGCAGCCGGATGAGGTCAAGGCGCTGGCAGAGCGTTTCTTCGGGGCCATCCCTCGCCGCGACGTGCCGCCGTCGAAGAAGCCGCTGGAGCTGGCTGAACCCGGCGAGCGCAAGATTACCCTGCATGTAAAAACCCAGTTGCCGAGCCTGCTTTACGGCTTCAACGTGCCCAGCGTAGCCACCGCTGAAGATCAGCGCTCGGTCAACGCCCTGCGCCTGATCGCAGCCTTGCTCGACGGTGGTTACAGCGCGCGCATTCCAGCGCGTCTGGAGCGCGGTGAAGAACTGGTGTCGGGAGCCTCTTCGCGCTACGACGCGTTCGCTCGAGGCGACAGCCTATTCCTGATCAGCGCCACGCCCAACACTCAGAAAAAGAAAACCCTGAACGATGTCGAGGCGGGTATCTGGCGTCTGCTGGACGATCTGAAGACCAAGGCACCGTCCGCTGAAGAACTGGAGCGCGTCCGGGCACAGGTTATTGCCGGTGTGGTCTACGAACGCGATTCGATCACCAGCCAGGCAACCATGATCGGCGAACTGGAAACCGTCGGGCTGTCCTGGAAGCTGATGGACGGTGAACTGGAAGCGCTGCAAAGCGTGACGCCGCAGGATATCCAGAAAGCCGCCAACACCTATTTCACTCGCGAGCGCCTCAGCATCGCGCACGTGCTGCCTGAGGAGAAAGCCAAATGATCAAGCGCAACGCTCCACGTCATGCGCTGCTTGGCCTGATCCTGGCCGGTACTTTTATCACCCAGCCGGTTTTTGCGGACGAACCTGCCGCGCAGCCGCTGGGCAGCAACCTGCAATCGCTCAAGGAACTGGATGGCAAGGCTCCGGCCCGCCGCGCGCTGAACATTCAGACCTGGAACACCGCCGAAGGCGCCAAAGTGCTGTTCGTCGAGTCTCGCGAACTGCCGATGATCGACATGCGCCTGATCTTCGCCGCAGGCAGCAGCCAGGACGGAAACAGCCCCGGCATTGCCCTGCTGACCAATGCGATGCTTAACGAAGGCGTCAAGGGCAAGGACGTGAGCGCCATCGCACAGGGTTTCGAGGGCTTGGGTGCAGAGTTTGAAAACGGCTCCTATCGCGACATGGCAGTAGCCTCGTTGCGCACCCTGAGCGCCGCGGACAAGCGTGAACCGGCGTTGAAGCTGTTCAGTGAAGTGGTCGGCAAACCGACGTTCCCGACCGACTCGCTGACGCGCATCAAGAACCAGTTGATCGCCAGCTTCGAGTATCAGAAGCAGAACCCTGGTGCCATCGGCAGCAAAGAGCTGTTCAAGAAGCTGTACGGCAATCACCCCTACGCTCACCCGAGCGACGGCGATGCCAAAAGCATCAACGCCATCACCCTGGCTCAGCTCAAGGCATTTCACGCCAAAGGCTATGCCGCGGGCAATGCGGTGATCGCACTGGTGGGCGATCTGTCGAAGGAGGAGGCTCAGGCCGTCGCGGCGCAGGTTTCGGCCTCGCTGCCAAAAGGTCCGGCGCTGGCAAAGGTGGCCGATCCCGTCGAGCCCAAGGCAGGCACGACGCACATCGAGTTCGCGTCCAATCAGACACTGCTGATGCTGGCACAACTGGGCATCACGCGTAACGATCCAGACTACGCGGCATTGACCGTTGGCAACTCGGTACTGGGTGGTGGCGGTTTCGGCAGTCGCCTGATGACCGAAGTGCGCGAAAAGCGCGGTCTGACCTATGGCGTGTCGTCCGGCTTCACCGCCATGCAGGCGGCCGGACCTTTCATGATCAACCTCCAGACCCGCGCCGAGATGAATGAAAACACCCTGAAGCTGGTGCAGGGCATCGTTCAGGACTTCCTCGCCAACGGCCCGACCCAGAAGGAACTCGACGACGTGAAGCGCGAACTGACCGGCAGCTTCCCGCTGACCGCCGCCAGCAACTCCGCCATCGTGGCCCAGTTGGGTGCTATTGGTTTCTACGACCTGCCGCTGACTTACCTCGAAGACTACATGACTGCCGCACAGAGCGTGACGGTCGAACAGGTCAAAGCCGCGATGAGCAAGCACTTGAGCGCTGACAAGATGGTCATCGTGACCGTCGGCCCGACCGTGCCGCAAAAAGAGCTGCCTGCACCGACCGACAAACCCACTCGCCAACCTGCAGGGGTCCCGGAACACTGATGGCCAATCCACGTCCGAAGGGCCATAACGGCCTGGGTCAGCTTCGTATCATTGGTGGCGAATGGGGCAGTCGCAAACTGACCTTCCCCGACGCCCCCGGTCTGCGCCCGACACCTGATCGTGTGCGCGAAACCCTGTTCAACTGGCTGGCGCCCCATATCGCGGGGGCCAGGGTGCTGGACGTATTCACCGGCAGTGGTGCGCTGTATTTCGAAGCGCTGTCCCGCGGTGCCAGCATGGGCCTGGCGCTGGACAGCAACGCAACGGCCATTGCCAGCCTGCGCCAGAACCTGACCGCGCTGAACTGCACCACCGGCCAGGTTTCCCACACCGACGCGCTGCGTCACCTGGAAACCGCCGTGGCCTCGCCGTTCGACGTGGTTTTCCTGGACCCGCCTTTCCATCAGGGTCTGCTGGCGTCCGCCTGCAATCTGCTGGAAACCCGTGGCTGGCTTGCTGACCAGGCCTGGATCTACACCGAAAGCGAAACGCCTCCCTCGACGACCGGCCTGCCAGGCGCCTGGCGGCTGCATCGCGAGAAAAAAGCCGGACAGGTGTATTACGCGCTTTGGCAGCGGGGATAGGGTTTAGGCAACCGTTGTAACAGCTATAGGTTATCCAGCCATGGGAGGCGGCTTGCCGGCGATACGATTCTTGATGCGACACCTCATCGCTGGACTGATGCCATCGCCGGCAAGCCGCACCCCACGGTCCGATGTTTGCTGCCAGACTTTGCCAATGACGATGGTCGTGCAGCCAAGCGAACCGTCAGCATGAGCCACCACTCGAGCAACCCCCTCTTACATCCTGCCCCGCTTAGTGGCAACGTACGATCTGTCAGCCATTGAATTCATCGACGAGCAAGGCCGTGCCTACCAGCCCCACTTCTCTGTTCCACGTCACACCGTTCGTACCAGCCTCCGGGCTGGGCAATCCGCATCTGCAAACACTGTGGGGGCCGCTGTGGCGCAAGCGGACGTTGCTGGCGCGCACGCGTGAACGGATGTGGCTGCAGGACGGGGATTTTCTCGACATGGACTGGCATGGGCCGCATCAGCTCGACGCGCCGCTCGTCCTGGTGCTGCATGGCCTGACGGGCTCTTCGAACTCGCCTTATGTGGCCGGCCTGCAGAAAGCGCTCGCAACGCAGGGTTGGGCAAGTGTGGCGTTGAACTGGCGCGGCTGCTCCGGCGAGCCGAATCTGCTGTCGCGCAGTTACCATTCCGGCGCAAGCGAAGACCTGGCCGAAGTCATCGCGCACCTCAGGTCACTACGCCCTCTGGCGCCACTCTACGCCGTGGGCTATTCGCTGGGTGGCAATGTGCTGCTCAAGTACCTGGGTGAATCCGGCGTGAACAGTGAGTTGCTCGGCGCAGTAGCGGTCTCGGTACCGTTTCGGCTGGATGAGTGCGCCAACCGGATCGGACAAGGGTTCTCCAAGGTCTATCAGCGGCACTTCATGCGCGAGATGCTGGCGTACATCCGCGACAAGCAGAACCGCTTCCAGAACGAGGGTTTGAGCGAAGGCCTGGCGGAACTGGCAGCGTTGGGCTCCCTGGAAAACATGCGCACCTTCTGGGACTTCGATGGCCGGGTGACAGCGCCACTGCACGGCTTTACCGATGCGCAGGATTATTACCGCAAAGCCTCAAGCCGCTATTACCTGGGCCAGATTCAGACGCCAACGTTGATCATCCAGTCAGCGGACGACCCATTCGTCTTCCCGCACAGCCTGCCCGAGCCTGAAGAGCTGTCACCCTGCACGGAGTTCGAACTGCAAGCCAAAGGAGGACATGTCGGGTTCGTCGAGGGCTCGCTGCGTAATCCGGGCTATTACCTGGAGCGACGCATTCCACTGTGGCTAAGCATCGCCCACGAACGGGATAACCCTTACCTCAGCTGACGCAGAATCAACCTGCGCCTGTAGCGATTTCACGCGTCGGATCGGTGATCCACTCGCTCCACGAACCGGCATACAGCGTCCCCAGTGGATAACCGGCCAGGCACAGCGCAAACAGGTTGTGGCAGGCCGTTACGCCCGAACCGCAGTATGAAACCAGACTCTGCGCAGGCCGCCCTTGAAGCTTCTCGGCAAAGTGCTGTTTGAGCTGCCCGGGTGCCAGAAAACGTCCGTCCGCACCCAGGTTCTCATTGAACGCGGCGCACTGCGCACCGGGAATATGCCCGGCAACCGGGTCGATGGGCTCCACTTCTCCCCGAAAACGGGCTTCGGCGCGGGCGTCGATCAGGGTCATTTCCGGGCGGCCCAGACGACCGTGCAAACGACTGGCACTGAGCACCAGCGACATGTCCGGCTCACCTGTGAAATCGCCCGTTTCGCCGCCCGGCGCATCCAGGCTCAGCGGCAGACCTGCCGCATGCCAGGCTTTGAGACCACCGTCGAGCATATAAACGCCCTCGCGCTTGCCCAGCCAGACCAGTAGCCACCAGGCGCGAGCGGCAAACATGCCCGGGCCGTCGTCATACAGCACGATGTCGCTGTCATTGCGAATGCCCCACGCCTGAAAACGCTGCAACAGCGCTTCCGGGTCCGGCAGTGGATGACGGCCGGTCTTGCCTTTGGTGACCGCACCACTCAGGTCGCGATTCAAGTCGGCATAGTGGGCACCTTCAATGTGCCCCTGCGCATAACTGCGCGGCCCGTAATCAGGGTCTTCCAGAGCAAACCTGCAATCGAGGATCACCAGCCCCGGCGCTTGCTGACGTGAAGCCAGCTGTTCAGGACCAATCAGTTGCGCGATGGACATGAGACACTCCTGTGGCAGAAACCAGACGGCTCAGCAGTAGGTTGAGGGTTACGTCAGCACCTCGTGCAGCGGTGCGTGAAACGCTTCACACAAGGCGTCGAACGCTTCTCGGGCCTTGGGAGCAATAAAGCCTGATTCAATCATCAGCACTTGATAGACACCACGCCGAATGGCCGCTTCGCCCAATTGCCCGGTATTTTCACGCGCGGTGCACAGAAAACGCACCCACGACGTCAGGACGATCCAGGTATTGATACTGGTCCATTCAATCTGCGACTCATCCATTTGCAGAATGCCCGCTTCAATGAATTTCCGGTAGATCGCCATCGCCTGCGTCAGACAGCGCTGGGAGAACACCCGATAGCGCGCGGCCAGTTCCGGGTCGCTGCTCAGCAGATGCTCAAGGTCGCGATGCAGGAAGCGGTAGCGCCACATCCCATCGAGGATGGCCATGAAGAAATCGCGCTTGTCATCAATGGTCGGCAAGCGGCCCGCCGTCGGGACCAGAAAGCTTTTCACCAGGGCTTCGTACTCACCGAACAACTCGGCGATGATCGCTTGCTTGTTGGGGAAGTGGTAGTAAAGGTTGCCGGGCGAGATTTCCATGTGCGCGGCAATATGATTGGTCGTGACGCTGCGCTCGCCCTGCTGGTTGAACAACTCCAGACTGACTTGCACGATGCGTTCACGGGTTTTGGTACGTGGTGCCATGCTTGCGTGAACCGCTCGAATACTGATGAGATGCTGGCGATAGTAGCGCAAGGGCATACATTGCGAACACGCAGGCGGTCTGATTACACGAGCCGGACTGCCCGGAAATTGACTTTTTAGAGCATTAGCTCTACATACAATAGATGACCCATGCACCGAGACAGCACCATGCTTGCCGAACACGATGCCCATCACGCCGATCAGGCACTTCAAGCCATGGCATCAGCCTTTACCGCACAGCGAGCGGCCTTTTCAGCCAACCCCATGCCGCCTGCAGAGCAACGCCTGCAGTGGCTCAAGCAGTTGGGCAAATTGCTGAGTGAGCACAGGCAGGCATTGATCGACGCCATCCATCAGGATTTCGGCCATCGTAGCGCTGATGAGACGCTCCTGGCAGAACTGCTACCAAGCCTGCTGGGCATTCGCGATGCGCGCAAACACCTCAAGCGCTGGATGAAACCCTCCCCTCGACGCGTCGGTCTGGCGTTCCAGCCCGCGTCGGCAAAGGTCGTCTATCAACCGCTGGGCGTGATCGGCGTGATCGTGCCGTGGAATTACCCGCTGTTCCTGGCAATCGGTCCGCTGATCGGCGCCATGGCGGCGGGCAATCGGGTCATGCTCAAGCTCAGCGAGTCGACGCCCGCCACGGGGGCGCTGCTCAAGCGGTTGTTCGCCAAGGCCTTCCCGGAAGATTTGATCGCTGTCGTGCTGGGCGAAGCGGACGTTGGCATGGCGTTCTCGCGCCTGCCGTTCGACCACCTGCTGTTCACTGGTGCCACTAGCATCGGCAGGCATGTGATGCGTGCTGCAGCCGAAAACCTGACCCCGGTGACACTGGAGCTGGGTGGCAAGTCGCCCGCTATCGTGTCCCATGACGTGCCTCTTGAGCACGCTGCCGAGCGTATCGCCTTCGGCAAGACGCTGAACGCCGGCCAGACCTGCATCGCGCCCGACTATGTGTTGGTGCCAGAGGATCGTCTGGCCGGGTTCGTCGAGGCCTATCGACAGGCTGTCAAACGCTTCTATCCCACGCTGGCCGACAATCCGGACTACACCGCGATCATCAATCAGCGCCAGTTCGACCGCCTGATGCGTTATCAGGAAGATGCTGCCCGCAAAGGCGCGACCATTGTCTCGCTATATGAACGAGGCCAGGACAGGCGAATGCCATTCAGTGTCCTGCTTGACGTGCACGATGACATGCTGGTCATGCAGGACGAGATTTTCGGTCCGCTGTTACCCGTTGTCCCTTATAAACGAATCGAAGATGCCTACGCCTACATCAATCAACGCCCTCGCCCGCTGGCGCTGTACTACTTCGGCTACAACAAGGCCGAACAGCAACAGGTGCTGGAACGCACTCACTCCGGGGGCGTTTGTCTCAACGACACCTTGATGCACGCGGCTCAGGACGATTTGCCCTTTGGCGGCGTCGGCCCATCGGGAATGGGCCACTACCATGGGCGCGAGGGCTTCCTGACGTTCAGCCAGGCCAAGGCAGTGTTCACCAAGCAGCGCTTCAACGCCGCACGGCTGATTTATCCGCCCTACGGCCGTGCGATTCAACGCTGGGTTTATAAACTCTTTTTGCGCTGATCAAAAAGTACTGCACGCCTGTAAACAGGGCTTTTTGAGCCGAAGATGGCCGATTATCGGCGTAATACGACTTTTGAAGCCCGCTGCGTGGCTTGGCCCATCGGGTAGGCTGCGATACCATCCGAGTCCCACAACGGACTCCGACCAGGACGACGCGATGAACCGAGTGTTGTACCCAGGCACCTTCGACCCTATTACCAAGGGCCATGGAGATCTGGTCGAGCGCGCCTCGCGCCTGTTCGACCAAGTGGTCATTGCCGTTGCCGCCAGCCCCAAGAAAAACCCGCTGTTTCCCCTGGAACAGCGCGTTGAGCTGGCACGCGAGGTCACTAAACACTTGCCCAACGTCGAAGTCGTGGGCTTTTCCACGCTGCTGGCGCATTTCGCCAAGGAACAGGGCGCCAATGTGTTTCTGCGAGGTCTGCGCGCCGTTTCGGACTTCGAGTACGAGTTTCAACTGGCCAACATGAATCGCCAGCTGGCCCCGGACGTCGAAAGCCTGTTCCTCACACCGTCCGAGCGCTACTCGTTCATTTCCTCGACGTTGGTGCGTGAAATCGCGGCGTTGGGCGGTGATATCACCAAGTTTGTGCATCCTGCGGTCGCACAGGCGCTGACCGAGCGCTTCAAGCGATAGCACAACGCTGGAACGTGCAGGTGCAACCCGAGGACTAATGCGGCACAATTCGCCGCATTGGTTTCTATATGCCTCGGCGTCGGCCGCGGCAGGAGCATTTCATGTCCCTTATCATCACCGACGATTGCATCAACTGCGACGTCTGCGAACCCGAGTGCCCGAACGAGGCGATTTCACAAGGCGAGGAGATCTACGTGATCAATCCGAACCTGTGCACCGAATGCGTGGGCCACTACGACGAACCACAATGTCAGCAGGTCTGCCCTGTGGATTGCATCCCGCTGGATGAAAATCACGTCGAGAGCAAGGAACAACTGATGGACAAGTACCGGATCATCACCAGCAAGGTGGTCTAGTTCGCCGTCGTTATTCCTGCTTGCCGTAACCGTCACCCGTACACCCCAGACAACGCACGAAGGCCGACTTGCCAGGGTCGACCACCAGCGCCTTGGCGGTCGCTTTGAAATTGCCGCCCGCCGCCGCGAACGGAGCTGCGATGACGAACAGCCCTGTGCCGATCACGGTGGCAGCAATCAACAAGGGGCGCGCGATCAGCAGATCACCGACCATGGCGAACACGGGTGGATTCTGGATGGTGTAAACGGGATTGCCGCTGCCTGCGGGAATATCCGCTGCAATGGCGGGCACGGCCTGCAGGCCGAAGAGCAGCGCCAATGTGGCAGCAAGAATGCGAAACGGGCTCATAGCGTGGTCCTTCAGGCGTGGCGTTGAGGTTTTGCCCATCACTATAAACAGCGATGGGGGTTAAGCAAGGGGCCTTGATGTTTCAAGACCCGGCCCTGTTCTCAGCGCTGACACTTGGGGCAATACACACTTGCCCGTTGACCCAGCTTGATTTCACGCAATGTCGAGCCGCAGACCTTGCACGGCTGATCGGCACGTCCGTACACGAACAATTCCTGCTGAAAATAGCCCGGCTTGCCGTCCCCCCCGATGAAATCACGAAGCGTGGTGCCTCCCCGCTCGATGGCGTAAGCCAGAATCCGTTTGATCTCGATGGCGAGCTTGAGATAACGCGCCCGGGAAATACTTTTCGCCTCACGGCGCGGATCGATTCCAGCCGCAAACAGGGCTTCGGTCGCGTAGATATTGCCCACGCCAACCACCACCGCGTTGTCCATGATGAACGGCTTGACGGCAATCGACTTGCCCCGGGAACGCTCATAGAGACGTTCGCCATCGAACAGATCGGTGAGCGGCTCGGGACCCAGGCGAATCAGCAGTTCATGGGCATGCGGATCCAGGCTCCAGAGCATGGCACCGAAACGCCGCGGATCGGTGTAACGCAAAGCGAGACCCGACTCCAGTTCGATGTCCACGTGTTCATGCTTGAGCGCAGGCAGACCGGCTTCGACCAGACGCAAATTGCCTGACATGCCGAGGTGGCTGATCAAGGTGCCGACCTCGGCCTGAATCAGCAGGTATTTGGCGCGGCGATTGACCTGCACGATGCGTTGCCCGGAAAGGCGGACATCAAGGTCTTCGGGAATGGGCCAGCGCAACCGACTGTCGCGCACAATCACGCGACTGACGCGCTGCCCTTCCAGATGGGGCGCAATGCCGCGTCGGGTGGTTTCGACTTCAGGTAATTCAGGCATGGATAACTCGGTCGTGCGGAAAGGAACGGTGGGCGACGCGCAGAATCAGTGCGCGCCCAGCTCGCGAATGCTTTCCCTCAGGTATTCAAAGTCGTAACCGGACAGGCCAACATAGTCCAGCACCAGCCCGCCGATGCTTTCCCACTCGTGATCTTCTTCCTGATTGCCCAGCACGCGGTAGGACTGGCAGATGTGCTCGGCCATCTTCAGCGGGGCCAGCAGGTTCTTGAGTGTCGCATTGCGACTGGTATCGTCCTGGAATATCCCCAGGGCATTGTGGTGATTGGCGATGGCTTCAGTGACATGATCCGGCAAGCGCCACGACTTGGCCGTGTAATAACCGACCACCGCATGGTTGGTATCGAACGCTTCGTTCTCGGTGTCTACTACGCGGCAGTCGGGCCCGGTATTGGCGTAGGCGCTTTCAAGTACGCTCATGTAATGGGGAAAACGCTTGAGCATCAACGGAATGCCGCAATCGTGGAAAAGGCCAAGGGCGTAGGACTCGTCCACCGTTTGCGAGCCGATACGCTTGGCCAGCGTCAGGCTGGTCATCGCCACATCCTGAGCGGTATCCCAGAAACGGTTGAGCGTCACAATCGTTTCGTCAGTCATCTGGCCCTTGATCGACTGCGCGTTGATCAGGTTGATGACGGTGCGACTGCCCAACAGGTTCACCGCCTTCTGAATCGAAGCGATCTTGTTGGAGAGGCCGTAATGAGGCGAGTTAACGATTTTCAGCAGCGCCCCGGACAGGCCCGGATCCTGTGAAATCAGCCGCGCAATCACACCCAGATCAGGATCTGGCATGTACTGTTCCATCTGCAAATCCACCATGATCTGCGGCTGCGGGGGCACACTGATACCCTGCAACGCTTGCTGGATCTGTTCGGAAGTTAGCTCGGGTGACAGCTGTGATGGCATAGGTATTTACTCGAAGGCATAGCTGGATTCTGCCCCCTCATCGGGCAACGGTCCATCACCTTCTTCGCTCATTTTCTCGGAACTTTGCCTTGAACCCAGCTTCGGACTCTGTGTAACCGGCGTGAACAAGGCCCCACAAGGGCCATTGATACGCCACCCCTAAGCACGAGACTGGAGGACCCCATGTCCAACGCACTGAATGGCAAACGAATCGCAATTCTTGTAACCGATGGTTTCGAGCAAGTAGAACTGACCGGCCCCAAGCAAGCGCTGGAGCAAGCAGGCGCTACCGTGGAAATCCTTTCCAGCCAGGAAGGCAAAGTCAAAGGCTGGAACCATGACAAGCCAGCCGATGACTTTCAGGTAGACGACACGTTCAAAGCGGCCAACGCTGGCGATTACGATGGCATCGTCCTGCCAGGCGGGGTGCAGAATTCCGACACGATCCGCCTGGACAGCGACGCTCAAAAGATCGTCACCGAGGCCAGCACCTCGGGCAAACCGCTGGCCGTTATCTGCCACGGCGGCTGGTTGCTGATTTCCGCAGGCCTGGTCAAAGGCAAGACCATGACCAGCTTCAAGACCTTGAAAGATGATCTGGTCAACGCAGGTGCCCAGTGGGTCGACAAAGAAGTCGTGACCGACGGCAACCTGATCAGCAGCCGCCAGCCCGATGATATCCCGGCGTTCAACCGTACCCTGATCGACGCGCTGTCGGCGTAATCGGCCGGGTTAATTGTCGTCATCCCGGCGCGTAACCGGGATGACGCGCTATAATCCCGCTCTTTTTTCCGGAGCGACGTCATGTCCCTGCCTAGCTTGCGCCTCAAAGCCAACGCCGACCGTCGCCTGCGCGCCGGTCACTTGTGGGTCTACAGCAACGAAATTGATGTAGCCGCCAGCCCTCTTCACGGCTTCGCAGCAGGTGACCAGGCCATCCTCGAAGCCGCCGGCGGCAAACCGCTGGGCATCGTTGCCATGAGCCCCAATAACCTGATCTGCGCCCGCCTGCTGTCACGCGACATCAAGCTGCCACTGGACAAATCATTGCTGGTTCATCGCCTCAACGTAGCGCTGTCACTGCGTGATCGCCTGTTCGACAAGCCGTTCTATCGCCTGGTCTATGGCGATTCTGACCTGCTGCCAGGCCTTGTGGTCGATCGTTTTGGCGACATTCTGGTGGTACAGCTGGCTTCCGCTACCATGGAGCACCACAAAGAAGAGGTCATCGCGGCCTTGGTCCAGGTGCTCAAGCCAAGCGGCATCCTGTTCAAGAACGATTCCGCGGCTCGTGATGCAGAAGGCCTGAATCGTTATGTTGAAACCGTTTTCGGCCTGGTTCCCGAGTGGGTTGCGCTGGAAGAAAACGGCGTGCAGTTCGAAGCGCCGGTCATGGCAGGCCAGAAGACCGGCTGGTTCTACGACCACCGCATGAACCGTGCGCGTCTGGCGCCTTACGTCAAAGGCAAGCGCGTACTGGACCTGTACAGCTACATCGGCGGCTGGGGCATTCAGGCAGCCGCATTCGGTGCCAGCGACGTGACCTGCGTCGACGCCTCGTCCTTCGCCCTCGATGGCGTGGAGCGCAACGCAGCGCTGAACGGTTTTGCCGAAAAGCTGACCTGCATCGAAGGTGATGTGTTCGAAGCCCTTAAAGAGCTGAAGGCGGGCGAAGAGCGCTTCGACGTGATCGTTGCCGATCCGCCTGCGTTCATCAAGCGCAAGAAAGACATGAAAAACGGCGAAGGTGCCTACCGCCGTCTGAACGAACAGGCCATGCGACTGCTTGCCAAGGACGGTATTCTGGTCAGCGCCTCATGCTCGATGCACCTGCCTGAAGATGACCTGCAGAACATCCTGCTGACCAGCGCACGCCACCTGGACCGCAACATCCAGTTGCTGGAGCGTGGCGGTCAGGGCCCCGATCATCCGGTCCATCCGGCCATTGCCGAAACACGCTACATCAAGAGCATTACCTGCCGGTTGCTGCCTAACAGTTGATCGCGTGATCGGGCCAGCGCCGCGCTGGCCCGATGCACGACCTCCCCTGCAATCCCGCTTCGGCCTTGCGCTGCATTACCTGAACATATCTCGAAACACCCACATCCACAGGCGATAACTAAATATCGCTCTGCGCTTTTTCTCGCTGATAAATTGTCAGCGTCCTGTTAGCAAACACCGACAGACGTACGGTTCAGGACAACACTCAAAATGGACTTTGTTTAATTTAAATGGATTTAAATCATGACCGACCCTACCTATGTTGAATACATTCGCGATGGCCTGAAAAAGATGGCGGCCGACCAGCTGTCCAAAGGCCTGCTTTCCGAAGAGGGTGCCGACCTGATTCACCAGGTCGTCGACGCGCCAGAGGCCTCCGATGACGATGGCATCACCATCGGCCAGTTCCTCATGCCTCAGCACGGCGGCATCAACCTTTCACGCCTGTTCGTGATTCGCGGCCCGTCCGGCCAGCACATCCTTTATGTCCCCGAACAACCTGCGGCGCCCACCGATCGCATTTTTCACGAAAAATACGACTTTGTACGCACCGCGAACATACTGGTTCAGTTCCTGGGCAAACCCGGCGGACTGGAATACGTGCTCGACCTGGTGCGGGAAGATCAACGCCATCACGTCGCCGACTACTTCGAAGAAATCACTCGCCTGCCTTCTTCGTGGATACATGAGGCAATGATGTTCCAGCCTGTGAGCGGCGAAACGTATCTGCATCAGATCCAGGCCATCGTGAGGCGCTAATCGGTCACGCACGATACACCCGTGGCCGCCCGG
>NZ_JACONV010000036.1 GCF_014358015.1 Pseudomonas triticifolii
GACGTGCATACGCCCCGCAGGGTGTACGTCTCAATCCAGCTTCAATACCTTGGCCAGCACGATCTTGGGGCCTCTCATCTTCTTGATGATGATGCGCAGGCCTTCGACTTCCATTTGCTCTTCTTCTTCCGGCACCCGCTTGAGGGTTTCGTAGATGAGGCCTGCCAGGGTTTCGGCTTCGATGTGGTCCAGGTCGATGCCCAGCAGGCGCTCGATCTTGAACAGCGGCGTATCGCCCCGCACCAGCAGCTTGCCCGGCTGATAGGCCAGAATGCCGCGCTCGACCTTGCGGTGCTCGTCCTGAATGTCGCCCACCAGCACTTCGAGCACGTCTTCCATGGTCAGGTAGCCGATGATCTTGCCGTCCGCTTCCTCGACCACCGCGAAGTGCGCGCCGCCCTTGCGAAACTGCTCCAGCAATTGCGACAGCGGCATGTGCCGGGAGACGCGCTCCAGCGGGCGGGTCAGCTCGGCCAGGTTGAACGACTCGGGAATATGGTCCAGCGCCGCCAGCTCAAGCAGCAGGTCCTTGATGTGCAACAGGCCCACGAACTCGCCACGCTCGGCGTCGTAAACCGGGTAGCGGCTGAATTTGTGACGGCGGAACAGCGCGAGGATTTCCTTGAGCGGTGCGTTGAAATCCAGTGTGACCATGTCTTCGCGGGAGTTGGCCCAGTCCACCACTTCCAGCTCGCCCATCTCCACGGCCGACGCCAATACGCGCATGCCCTGGTCGCTGGGGTCCTGACCACGGCTGGAGTGCAGAATCAGTTTCAGTTCGTCGCGGCTGTAGCTGTGTTCGTGATGCGGACCGGGTTCGCCCTGGCCTGCGATACGCAGGATCGCGTTTGCGCTGGCGTTGAGCAGGTAGATCGCCGGGTACATGAGCCAGTAGAACAGGTACAGCGGCGCAGCAGTCCACAGCGACAACAACTCCGGCTTGCGGATCGCCCAGGATTTGGGCGCCAGCTCGCCGATCACGATGTGCAGGTAGGAGATGATGAAGAAGGCGGTAAAGAACGACACACCCTTGATCAGCTCTGGCGTATCGACGCCCATGGCGGCGAGCAGCGGCTCCAGCAGATGGGCGAAAGCCGGTTCACCGACCCAGCCGAGGCCCAGGGAAGCCAGGGTGATACCCAGCTGGCAGGCCGACAGGTAGGCGTCGAGCTGGCCGTGTACCTTGCGCAGGATGTGCCCACGCCAGCCGTTCTTGTCGGCAATGGCCTCGACCCGCGTCGAGCGCAGTTTGACCATGGCGAATTCTGCCGCAACGAAGAAACCGTTGAGCAGGACCAGGAACAGAGCAAAAAGAATCATGCCGAAGTCGGCGAAGAGTGAAGACAGATTAAAACTAGGGGAAGGGTCCATGGTGGGGTTTTACGGGGTCCGTTCTAACAAAAAGGGGTGTGATACTGCGCCGAAAATGCGCCATGAACCCGGCAATGTAGCGGCTGTGTGAGCGATTGCCTAGTAGTCTGATTCGTCGCCCTCGGGTTTGCACATCTGGCTGGTGGCAAAATGGCAGGTGAAAACGCTGCCCTTGCCTGTCACGCTGTTGATCTCAAGGGTGCCGCGATGGCGCAGCAGGACGTGCTTGACGATCGCAAGCCCCAGCCCCGTGCCGCCGGTATTGGAGGCGCGGCTGGTATCGACACGGTAGAAACGCTCGGTCAGGCGCGGCAGGTGTTTGGTCTCGATGCCGATCCCTGAATCCTGCACACTCAGGTGCGCACCACGCTCGTCCGCCCACCAGCGAATCCGAATGGTGCCTTCGGCTGGCGTGTATTTGACCGCGTTGAACACCAGGTTGGAAAACGCGCTGCGCAGCTCGGTTTCACTGCCCTTGAGGCACATCTCGCTTTCGATACTGAGGTTGATCTGCTGGTTCTTGTTGCCCGACAAGGCCTTGGCGTCGGCCTTGATGGTTTTGAGCAGGCTGCTGACGACCACCGGGTTGTTGTCCGACGGGTAATCAGTGGCTTCGAGTTTGGCCAGCAATAGCAGGTCGTTGAGCAGCGTCTGCATGCGCCCGCCCTGTTGATGCATCTGTTGCAGCGCCCGCACCCAGCGCGGGTTCACGTCGTCCACGTTGTCGAGCAGGGTTTCCAGATAGCCGAAGATCACCGTCAGCGGCGTGCGCAGCTCATGGGAGACGTTGGCGACGAAGTCCTTGCGCATCTGCTCCAACTGATGGATGCGCGTCACGTCGCGCACCAGCATCAGGTGCTCATTATTGCCGTAACGGGTGATCAGCAACTGAATGCGCAGGTGATCGTTGGTGGGCGAGGGGATCTCCAGCGGCTCGGCGTAATTGCCCAGCGCGAAGTACTCCTTGAAGCGCGGGTGACGCACCAGGTTGGTCACCGGCTGGCCGCTGTCCTGCGGCGTCTTGAGCCCCAGCAGGGTTTCGGAAGCACGGTTCCACCACTCCAGATTGCCCTCGCTGTCGAGCATGATCACCGCATCCTTGAGGGCAGCGGTGGATTCCTGGACGCGGTCGATTACGGCCTGCAGACGTCCCCGGACACGTTGGTCGCGGCGTTGCAGGTGGTAGATGCTGTCGAAGACTTCGCCCCACAGGCCGTAGCCATCGGGTGGCGGCTCGTCGGCCTTGTGGCTGCTCAGCCACTCATGCAGGCGCAGCAGTTGTTTGAGGGTCCATGCCAGGTAAAGGCCCAGCCCGATGGACAGGCTCCAGCCGTATTGTCCGCTGATCAGGCCGACCAGCAGGCAGGCAGTGACCAGCAGCAACATGTGGCGTATCAGGGTGCCATGCCAATTTTGGTTCAATTAAGGGTACATCCTTGTCTGGTGCACGCTGGCCGGTGCCCTGTGTCTGCGAAACGGCTATCAGCTTTTGGTGGAAAAGCGATAGCCCGTGCCGCGCACGGTTTGTACCAGATTTTCATAAGCATCACCCAAGGCTTTGCGCAGACGACGAATGTGAACATCCACGGTGCGTTCTTCGACATAGACGTTGCCGCCCCAGACCTGGTCCAGCAACTGCCCACGGGTGTAGGCACGCTCCTGGTGGGTCATGAAGAACTGCAAAAGGCGGTATTCGGTCGGGCCCATTTCTGCCGGTTTGCCGTCGATGGTCACGCGGTGGCTGATCGGGTCGAGCAGCAGACCGCCCACTTCGATGGGCGCTTCGCCGTCAGTAGGGCCTGCGCGACGCAATACGGCCTTCAGGCGTGCCACCAGTTCGCGGGGTGAAAAAGGCTTGGTGATGTAGTCGTCAGCGCCCACTTCAAGGCCCTGGATCTTGTTGTCTTCCTCGCCCTTGGCCGTGAGCATGATGATCGGGATATCCCCGGTCAGCTCATCGCGCTTGAGACGACGTGCCAGCTCAATGCCGGAGGTGCCTGGCAGCATCCAGTCGAGCAGAATCAGGTCCGGCTTGCGATCAACGATGATCGCGTGGGCCTGCTGGGAGTTTTCGGCTTCAATACAGTCGTAGCCGGCCATTTCCAACGCAACGGCGATCATTTCGCGAATAGGCGCTTCGTCGTCAACGATCAGAATGCTTCTGCCAGCCATGCTTGAACCTCGTGTCATTTAACTGTCTTGGGGCGCATTAGATAACGGAATTATTGCAGTCGTGTGACAGGTTTGGATGAGGCTATCACGCATGCCCCTGGCCGACTAAGCTGGGTGGGCTGTCTTGAACTCATTTCAACGATAAAAAAGAGGATGTATCCGATGGCTAACGTCTCTACTGCACTCAAATGTCTACTGGCTGCCGCCGCCCTTGCATCGTCTGGACTGGCCTTCTCGGCCGAGCCTGCCATGACTCAGGAGGGCAAACTGGTCGATCACAAAGGCATGGCGCTGTACACGTACGACAAGGACGAGAAGGGCAAGTCGGCCTGTAATGATCAGTGCGCCGTCAACTGGCCGCCACTTGTTGCCGAGGCCGACAGCTCCGCCGAGGGCAAGTGGACGGTGATCACCCGTGACGACAAGACCCGTCAGTGGGCTTACGACGGCAATCCGCTCTACACCTTCAAACATGACACCAAGGCCGGTGAGGTCACTGGCGATGGTAAAGGCGGCGTCTGGCACATCGCCAAGCCCTGAGGCGTGATACCCAAGGGCGGTCAGCGCAGTGCGTAATCGGCGACGATCCCGAGGAATATCGCCAGTCCCGCCCAATGGTTATGCAAAAACGCCTTGAAGCACGCGTCCCGCTCGCGCAGGCGCGTGCTCCAGAACTCCCAGGCGAAGCAGCCTGCCGCCACGAGCAGGCCGACGTAAAAGCAGAGTCCCAGCTCAAACCGTGAACCTGCCAGCATCAGGCACCCCAACGCCAGGCCCTGCAGGGTCAGGATGATTACGCGGTCCGCGTCGCCGAACAGCACGGCGGTGGATTTCACGCCGATTTTCAGGTCGTCGTCGCGGTCCACCATGGCGTAATAGGTGTCGTAGCCCACAGTCCACAGCAGGTTGGCGATGTACAGCAGCCAGGCTGCGGCGGGCAGTTCGCCGGTTTCTGCAGTGAACGCCATCGGCATCCCCCACGAGAACGCCGCGCCCAGCACCACCTGCGGATAATAGGTGTAGCGCTTCATGAATGGGTAACAGGCCGCCAGCGCCAGACCGCCGAACGACAGCCAGATGGTGGCGGGGTTGGTGAACAGCACCAGGACAAAGCTCAGGCCCACCAGCACGGCGAACAGAATCAAGGCTTCACGGCCGCTGACTTTGCCGCTCACCAGCGGACGTTGCTCGGTGCGTTTCACATGGCCGTCTACCTTGCGGTCGGCGTAATCGTTGATCACGCAGCCTGCTGCGCGCATCAGGAACACGCCCACAACGAAGATCAGCACGTTCGCCAGTGACGGCGAACCCTTGCCGGCAATCCAGACCGCCCAGAGCGTCGGCCACAGCAGCAGGTAGATACCGATCGGCTTGTCGATCCGCGTCAGCTGGATGAAGTCCCAGACACGCGGATTCAGGCGATTCAATGATTTGAGCAGCGACAGGTACATCAGGCTTGTTCCTCGTTCTGAATCACGCTCAGGAAGGACGGCAGGAAGACTTCGGCCACCAGCACGCGCAGCGGGCCTCGGCTGAAGCATGAGCGACGAGCCCAGAGCCCTTGGGCAGCATCGGCGGATGGCAGCCAGGTTTCGGGATAGCGACAGACTTCAAGCGTGCCGCGGTCGAATGCCGGGTCGCTGAACAGCAACTCGCCCAGAGAGCGCGAGCCCAGCGCGTCCATCTGCAAACCGCCGTTGTGCAAGGCGCTGCGGGCCGCGACACTGCGAGCGAAGACCCAGCGGCTGCCATTGCCCAGCAAATACACTTCACGAACCCAGCCCTCGCTGTTCGAAGGCAGGGCCAGCGCCGCACATTCATCGTCGCGCAGCCGCTGCCAGCCTTCGAACAACGGCACCACACTGAAGCCCCCGTCGGAGAGGCGGTTCAACCGGCGGGTGAGAGAGTCCTGGTTGAACAGCCACTCGAGGATGAGCGGCTCTGGCGCATCCATCGACGGTGGGTGTTCACGCCAGACGGGCGTCGTAAGGGCGGGGTTTTGCTGGGTCACGGTAAGCAATGGTCGGCAGTCATTGAGGGCGCGAGCTTAGCATGATTGCCAGTGCCGACCGACGGTCCTTAAAACAGCCGGTTATGCGAACAGACTTGCATCCGGGCGTGTCGATCAGTACAACGCCCCTTCAAGCGGCGTACGACCGCTTTACCCCTATCAGCCTGATCAAGAAGAGAACCGATTCATGAAGAAGTGGCAATGCGTTGTCTGTGGCCTGATTTACAACGAAGCCGATGGTTGGCCGGATGACGGCATCGCGCCAGGCACGTTGTGGCAGGACGTACCCGAAGACTGGCTGTGCCCGGACTGCGGCGTCGGCAAGATGGACTTTGAAATGATCGAAATCGGTTGATCCACCAGACTCGGGAAACAGCAATGAGCGCACCTGTCATCATCATCGGTACCGGCCTTGCGGGTTACAACCTCGCTCGGGAGTTTCGCAAGCTGGACGGTGAAACACCGCTGCTGTTGATCACCGCCGATGACGGCCGGTCCTATTCCAAGCCCATGCTGTCTACCGGCTTTGGCAAGAACAAGGAAGCCGACGGTCTGAGCATGGCCGAGCCTGGCGCCATGGCCGACCAGCTCAAAGCCGAGGTGCGCACTCACACGCGCATCAGCGGCATCGATCCTGGCCACAAGCGTCTGTGGATCGGTGAAGAGGCGGTGTACTACCGCGATCTGGTACTGGCCTGGGGCGCCGAAACGATCCGCGTGCCGGTCGAAGGTGACGCGGGCGATGCCGTGTTCCCGATCAACGATTTACAGGATTACGCGCGCTTTCGAGCGGCCGCTGCGGGCAAACGCCGGGTGCTGATTCTGGGCGCGGGGCTGATTGGCTGTGAATTCGCCAACGACCTGATGCTGGGCGGCTACGAAGTCGAACTGGTTGCGCCGTGCGAACACGTGATGCCGACCCTGTTGCCTGCTGCCGCTGCGGCCGCTGTACAGGCGGGCCTTGAGGCGATGGGCGCGCGATTCCACCTCGGGCCGGTACTCACGCGTCTGCAACGCAGCGATGACGGCCTGAAGGCTCAGCTGTCCGACGGCCAGTTGATCGACTGCGACCTGGTGGTCTCTGCCATCGGCCTGCGTCCCCGTATCGATCTGGCTGCCGCCGCAGGTTTGCAGACCGGGCGTGGCATTCTGGTCGACCGCCAGTTGCAGACGTCACACGCCAATATTCATGCGTTGGGCGACTGTGCAGAAGTCGATGGACTGAACCTGTTGTACGTGATGCCGTTGATGAGTTGCGCACGCGCTTTGGCCCAGACCCTGGCGGGTACGCCGACGGCGGTGAAGTACGGTCCGATGCCGATAACGGTCAAGACCCCGGCTTGCCCGCTGGTCGTTTCCCCGCCACCACGCGGGACGGACGGCACGTGGAGCATTGAGGGTGAGGGTGCAGACATCAAGGCGCTGTGTCATGACGCTCAGGGGCGCGTTCTGGGTTACGCGCTGACCGGAACCGCCGTTATGGAAAAACTCGCCCTGAACAAGGTTTTACCTGCTTTATTGGCATAATTTCGCGTCATTTTGTCGGATAGACCACTTATTTGTGCCAATAAACGTGGCCCATGCACTGGCGCGGGTCACGTCGGCATGCCATCCTCGCTTTCGTCTGCCGCTACGTAGAGCCGTCGCGGCGCCTTGTCACTGCTTTTCATAAGCAGCACGGGACATAAAAACAAAAACCGTAAAAGAGGCTTCATATGCGTAAACCAGAACTTGCAGCCGCCATTGCTGAAAAGGCGGATCTGACCAAAGAGCAATCCAACCGTGTTCTCAACGCCATTCTTGAAGAAATCACCGGCGCACTGCATCGCAAGGACAGTGTCACCCTGGTTGGCTTCGGTACATTCCTGCAGCGCCATCGTGGAGCCCGCACCGGCAAGAACCCGCAAACGGGTGAACCGGTGAAAATCAAGGCAAGCAACACCGTTGCCTTCAAACCAGGCAAGGCACTCAAAGACAGCGTCAACCCTTGACACCGGCCGGGCGCCCTGGCGGAGGGCGATCGGTTCACTGACGGGCACACCGGTCTTACCGGGTGCCCGTTTTTCATGGGCGCTCGTCTGCAGGCGCTCAGTCACCGCCTTGCCTGTCAGCAGGATATTTCCTACTTAACAGCGTTTATTTGCCTGCCTGAAATGCAGTCCTTCCTGACTTCTTCTAGCTGCGTATTCCCCTAAAGTCCTGCTCCCGCTGGTCGTAGGTCACGCGGTGTTGAATATCAATTCTGGGAAGTCACGCATGAAAAAATTATGGAAGTCCGCTGCTGTCGCCACACTGATCGCCACGACCACTGGCTGCGTCAGCTACAACGTGAGTCAGCCGACTGCCCCCCTGGAAGGCTCGGTCAAAACCGATCTGAAGGCTGACGTCAAAGTCGGCGGCATCATCAGCGGTGAGTCCTCTACCAACATCCTGTTTAATTTCCTGAGCATCGGCGGCGATACGCAATTCGCAGACGGCGTGACGTATGGCGGTGCAAGCGGCGGTGGCGGTCTGGGCCTGGCTCTGCCGGACCCGGTTTCAACCACCAAGGCAGCAGCAGCCTACAAGGCCGTTAAATCCTCCGGTGCCGACCTGATCGTGGCGCCTCGCTACGAAGTCAGCGTCAAGGACTACTTCATCTTCAAGCAGGTGGGCGTGAAGGTCACCGGTAACAAAGGCAGCATCAACAGCATTCGTTGATGTGTTGTGGAGGCGCTGCTCGTAAAAAAGCAGCGCTTTCGATAAAAGTCATTTGCGTCGATCTCCGCCGAAAATCTGCATTGTCCTACAGGATTTGGCCAGATAACCCGCTACACTGCCATGCCGACCCTCACCATCGGCATTAACTATCGTTGAGGCAGTGCATGAAATTTCGTTTTCTTCTCTGGATGCTTGGCCTGCTGATGAGCCGCGCCAGTCGTAACAACCCCGCTTTCCAGCAGCAGCTGGCAGGCAAGGCGCTGACGTTTCAGCTGCAAACTGCAGACGGTAAGGTCGCCCGCCATTTCACCGTTCAGGATCAGCGCATCAGCAGCAAGAGCGGAGCGGTCGCCGAGCCTGCCTTTGCCATCTCGTTCCGCGATGCTGCCTTCGGGTTCGCCACGATGCAGGCTAAAAACAAGCAGCTGGCATTCATGAAAGGTATTCAGGACAAGGACATTCAGATCAAGGGCAACCCGGCCCATGTGATCTGGTTCCAAGGCCTGACCAAGTACCTGAAACCCAAAAAGAAGAAAGTCACCTGATCAAGGCAACTGCAATCCACCGGCCGCCTTGTGCAGGGCGCGAAGGTGCTCACCGACCTGCTTGAGGTTGGCTTCGTTCGCTGCGATCTCTTGGGCGCGAGCGGGCTCCAGCAGTGCACGCACCTCCTTGTCGAGATCGCCGGTCAGGCGTTTCAACTGCTTCTGCCGCTGGCTGCTTTCGCTTTCAAGCTGCTGCCACTCGGCAGCTTGTGGAAGGCCATAACCCCGGCTGCCGAGCAACTCCGCAGGACGGCTCAGAAACCCGCTGCTGGCGAGCAGTTCCTGCAAGGTTCCGGTCGCTTTTGAGACGCGACCGTCTTTCTGTTCGCGAGCCCCCAGATAGCTTTGCTTCACTTCGTCCTGCGCCAATAGCAGTTGCCGACGCAAGCTCGCCTGCTCCAGCAGCAGGATGGCGGCGCTGGTGGGCAGATCGGCCTTGTCGAACCACTGGCGGCGCTCGGCAGCGGGCAGGCTCATCCAGGCTTCAACGTCATTCTGTTTGACCGGCAGATGCTTCTTCAGCACCTCGAACATGGCCTGATAACGGTCTCGATAGGAATCGAACCGGTAGCCCAGGCGCAACGCTTCTTTCGGGTCATCCAGCACGCTGGTGTCGGCCAGGCCGCGCCCCTTGAGTACTTCCAGCAGGCCATTGGGCAGGATGCTGTCCAGACCGATCAGCTTGGGATTATGCGTGCCGCTGCGCAACAGTTTGAGGTTCTCGACCGCGCAGTTGTTGGACAGGAAATAGTAGTTGCCGTCGTAGCTCCAGTGCATCTCGGCGGCGTGCTGGACCAGCCCCTCGATTTCGGGGCGCGACAGTGTGATGGGTACGGAGGCCAGGCTACGCAGCTCGGTCTTGGTGTATTCGTCTATCACCTGAGCCAGTGGCAGCACGAACAGCCGTGAAGGGTAAGCGCCCATCAGCCCGTCCCAGCTGGACAATTGAACATCGCCAACGAAAGCCCGGTAAGACAGGACCAGATGCTGATCCAGGTCCAGTCGACAATCCGATCCGCGTGGGCGGCCCGGCTTGCAGATCACCAGTCGTAACATGCTGTGGCCCCAGCGACTGACCCAATTCTGGTTGGCCTCGGCCAGCAGGTAATCGACGGCGTATACCCGTTCCGGGTCCAGCTTGCCCAGCGGTTCTCGTCCGAAGTCGCTGCCTGCATTCAGGTAAGGATAAAACGTAGGGCACGTGTCGCGCGCAGCAGGCGCCCAGCCAAAGCGCTCTTTGTAGTAGGCATACAGCGCGGGGCGGCGACAGGCATACGCGGGGTCGAGCAGGAAATACTCCATGTTGACAGCCACGAACTCGAGCGGGCTTGTGGTCTCGTAAATGTCGGGGCTGCGGGCAACCTGACCGTTGTGCTGCTCCCGCTCGCCGCGCCGACCGACGTACTGTTGCCAGCCCGCCAGATCGAGTAACCGGGGGTCATCGCTCAGGGTGAAGCGTCGTTCGGCCTGGCCGCGGCAATCGTCCGGCAGACCGATATTGCCCAGCGAACTGTTGCGTCGCGAACAGCGGATGAGGGTGGCACGCTCGGTTTCAGACCACAGGCGCGCCCTGTCATAGATGTGCGTCAGCTCATGCAGCACCGTGGCAAGCATTTCGCGGCGCACCGTGCTATGAGGTCGACCGGTCTGTGTAGTGGCTGCAGAGCCATCGACCAGTCCTGCCAGCAGGCGAGTGTTGAGGTATAGCTGATAAGGCCCGGCCGCCTGGCCGTAGGCATTTTGTGGCATGTCGCTGGACCAGCTCACATCGACGCGGCGATCCAGCGACTCGACGAAGCTGGGCGGCAGGGCGCGCATGGCTTCATCAAGCAGCGCCTGACTGGCTTGTTGTTGAGCAGCATCGAGGCCGTCGGTGTGCAGCTCAAGCTTCAGGCTGGCTGAAGCGTAAGTCCCGACCAGCGACAATGCGCCGGCAAGCAGCCAGACGCCAAGGCGCCTCACAATGCGAGGATTGCTTCGGCCAGCGTCTGGTCGCTGGCGTCGCGCGCTTCTGGCACGCGGGCACGCAGCGTATCGAAAGCGGCGTCGAGTTGAGCGCCGTGAATGTCGCCGTTGCTGGCAACGTAGCTGGCCGCGTCGTCCTTGGCCTGAATCACGACCTTGGAGTCGCGGATCGACGTGGTGGTGTCGGAGGTGAAGTCGATGGTGCGACCGAAGGCTCGAACAATGATATTGCTCGTGGCCACGACCGTCTGGGCCTGGGCAAAGTCGGCCATCAACAGCAGGCCAAGGGAAACAGCAATCAGCGGCGTACGCATGTCAGTAACGTCTCCAGTTACGCAGAGGGGGCAAAGTGGTTATTGGACGAGGATTGCCTGCGCCAGTTCAAGGTCGCTGGCATGAAGTTTCGTATCGGATTGACGCAGCGTGCGCAGGGCCGATTCGAGCCGGGCGCCACGGATCTGTCCGCCGCTGGCGATGAACGCCGCCGCATCGTCCTGAGCCGCCATGACCCGCTTGTTATCAAAGGGTGAACTGCTGACCTGACTGGTGGCAAACCCGGTCTTGACCAGGCCTTGCGTGGTTGAGTCGAATGCCTGGGCAGCACCGACCCAGATCAGGCTGGCAAAAACGACGATCGGAAGAGAGTGCAATGAACGCATGGCTTTCACGTACCGGCAAAACAGGCGTCAAGGCTAGCGCAATGCTCTAGCCTGAGCTACCCCGGCAGCCCGCAGGCCGCCGCAGATATTCTTCAGATGGCCAGGATGGCTTGTGCCAGCTGGGTATCGGTGGCGTTCAGTTGCGGCAGCTGCTGGCGAATGTGCTGGAGCGCGCCTTCGAGTTGCGCACCGCGGATATCGCCGGCACTGGCTACAAAACTTGCGGCATCGTCACGGGCTGCGCGCACGATCTTGTCGTCCTTGAAGGAAGACGAAATATCGGACGTTGCATCTGTCGAGGCGGCTACAGCGCCCACGACGGTATCGGTGGTCACGATGAAGCTGGAAGCTTGGGCGCTGGTGGCAACGGCGGTCAGCAGGACGGCAGCGCCAAGGGTACGTAGCAGGGACATGGTCGGTTTCCGTAAGTGTAATAAAGGCAGGCGTTGTGTGAGATGAAGACCGCGTGCGCTGGGTGTGGCGTCAAGCCTATCCCAGCGCTGCTCGGCTTGTCATTGCAGCACAGTGCCAGATCGCCGTACGGCTGTTACGAAATAGTAACTGTACTGGCCTTGTCCTGTAACATTTTAAACTGTACCTGATCGGCGCGAGAAACCGGATGTGTCTAAACGACAAAACCCGAATCAGTCTCCTGAAACGGGTCTTGTATGAAGCAATTCGGGTTGCTGGCGGGAGACTTTAACAGTCTGGGACCAGCGGGCGCTCAATTAGCGCCAGAACGGCTTGCTCAGCTCTTCGTAACGCTGTGCTTCGCTGATACCTGCGTCGGCCAGCAAACGTGCGTCCAGACGAGCCAGTTGATGGCGGCTGGAGAGGCGACGCTGCCAGAGCATCAGGTTGGCGAACATGCGCAGAGGCAGGGAGCCTTGTGCAGAAGTGGCGGTGCTTTCGCTGAACAGATCGGAACTGATTGTACGTTCCATGGTGTGACTTCCTTCCGCTTGTGGCGGGATAGTGAGTTGCTTGACTGGTGCCCATTCTCCTCTCGATTGGCCAGCCTCCATAGACACAGTTCATCCGTATTGTGAGGGTTCAGTTAACTGTTTATAGGTACTGTTTTGTTCATTATTGGGGCAACTGTACCGGTCTGCCCATTTATGGTGCATTTTGGTGTGCGCGGGTCTGGATTAAACGGTTTCAGACCTGTTTTAGACCGGTACAGCAGTACAGTTTTTTTCAGTACAGCCCATTGGGGACAGACGGTTAGCAAAAAAATCAGTTGTTCACTTCCAACTGTCTCGTTCAGCCCGGCAACATGCGGCCTGTTTCTTCCACATTAATATGCCAACTTAGTGCGTCGCGCAGAATGTGAGGTGTATGCCCACCGCGCTCGCACGCCGCGTTGAAATAGGCATTGAGCGCGTCCCGGTAACTTGGGTGAACACAGTTGTCGATGATCACGCGAGCGCGTTCACGCGGCGCGAGGCCACGCAGGTCTGCCAGGCCCTGCTCGGTGACAAGGATGTCGACGTCATGCTCGGTGTGATCTACGTGGCTCACCATCGGCACCACGCTTGAGATCGAACCGCCCTTGGCAATCGATTTGGTCACAAAGATCGCCAGATGTGCGTTGCGTGAGAAGTCGCCCGAGCCGCCAATGCCGTTCATCATTCGCGTGCCGCACACGTGGGTGGAGTTCACATTGCCGTATAGGTCGAATTCCAGCGCAGTGTTGATCCCGATGATGCCCAGACGGCGGATGACTTCCGGGTGGTTGGAGATTTCCTGCGGACGGAGCACCAGCCTGGACTTGTAGCGATTGAAATCGGCAAACACCTGTGCGTGCCTGGATGCGGAAAGCGTCATGGAGCTGCCCGAGGCAAAGCTCAGCTTGCCTGCGTCAAACAGGTCGAAGGTAGAGTCCTGCAGCACCTCTGAATACATGGTCATGTCATGGAAGGGCGAATCCAGCAGACCATGCATTACGGCGTTGGCAATGGTGCCGATGCCTGCCTGCAGCGGCATCAAGGTGTTGGTCAGGCGATCTTCGCGCACTTCCTTCTTGAAGAACTCCACCAGGTGCTGGGCGATGGCCTGGGTTTCTACATCCGGCGGCAGCACTGTGGACGGCGAATCAGGCTGATTGCTGAAGACGATGCCGACGATTTTTGCCGGATCAATCCTGACCGCATGGCTGCCAATCCGCGAATCGGCTTCCAGCACCGGTATTGGCAGACGCGTGGGGCGATAGCTCGGAATGTAGATGTCATGCAGCCCTTCCAGCTCCAGTGGCTGGGCCAGGTTGATCTCCACGATCACCTGCTTTGCAAGAATGGCAAAGCTTGCGGAGTTGCCCACGGAGGTGCTCAACACCAGATGGCCTTCCTCAGTGATGGCAACGCACTCGATGACGGCCAGGTCTACGGCCTTGATCTGGCGATTGCGCAATTGCTCAACGGTATCTGACAAGTGCTGGTCGATGAACATGACGGTGCCGTCGTTGATGGCGCGGCGCAGCGTGCTGTCTACCTGAAAGGGCATACGCCGGGAAAGTACGCCGGATTCGGTCAACTGTTTGTCCAGATCGTTGCCCAGGCTGGCGCCGGTCATCAGGCTGATTTTCAGTGGTGAGGTCTTGGCGCGTTCAGCCAGTGCATGGGGCACGGCCTTGGCTTCACCTGCGCGGGTGAAGCCGCTCATGCCGACGGTCATGCCATCTTCGATCAGGGCGGCGGCGTCAGTTGCGCTCATTACCTTGCTCATCAGGGAGGGCAGGCGGATACGGTCACGGTGCATGGATTCTTTCTCGAAGGTTGAGGCGAACGACAAGTCTAGAGAGTCGGGCTTTTTTCGTCCCGCTACCATGGTCGCATTTGAGGGCTCTAATTAGCGGGTCTCAGCGCAAAACACTGTTACGCGAAATGCAAAAAGCCCCGGTCGCAGAGCGAGCCGGGGCTATGCCTGAGCAGGTTGAGGCTATGCGTTATCGACGGCCTTCACCATGTCCTCGATCACCTTTTTGGCGTCTCCGAACACCATCATGGTCTTGTCCAGATAAAACAGTTCGTTGTCCAGGCCGGCGTAGCCGCTGGCCATCGAGCGCTTGTTAACGATGATGGTCTTGGCCTTGAACGCTTCAAGAATCGGCATGCCGGCAATCGGCGATTTCGGATCGTTCTTGGCAGCCGGGTTGACCACGTCATTGGCGCCCAGCACCAGCACCACGTCTGCCTGACCGAACTCGGAGTTGATGTCGTCCATCTCGAACACCTGGTCGTAAGGCACTTCTGCTTCGGCCAGCAGCACGTTCATATGGCCGGGCATGCGTCCTGCGACCGGGTGTATCGCGTACTTCACTGTGACGCCGTGATGCACCAGCTTTTCGGTCAGTTCCTTGAGCGCATGCTGCGCACGCGCCACCGCCAGACCGTAGCCTGGCACGATGATCACCGTGTCGGCGTTGGTCAGCAGGAAGGTGGCGTCGTCCGCCGAGCCGGACTTCACCGGGCGTGCTTCCTTGGCACCCGTCGGGCCGGCGGTATCCGTCGCGCCGCCGAAGCCGCCACCGATCACATTGAAGAACGAGCGGTTCATGGCCTTGCACATGATGTACGACAGAATCGCGCCGGAAGAGCCCACCAGCGAGCCTGCAATGAT
Source organism: Pseudomonas triticifolii (assembly GCF_014358015.1). Lineage (GTDB taxonomy): Bacteria > Pseudomonadota > Gammaproteobacteria > Pseudomonadales > Pseudomonadaceae > Aquipseudomonas > Aquipseudomonas triticifolii. The sequence goes on from NZ_JACONV010000036.1 coordinate 15,042, forward strand.
CAGCATCGAGTTGTTCAACGAAAAGCCGATACCCGCTGCCGCCCAGCCTGAATAGCTGTTGAGCATCGAGACCACGACGGGCATGTCGGCGCCGCCGATCGGGATGATCAGCAGAACGCCGATCACGAACGCCAGAGCAAGCATGATGGCGAACGCCGTGAGGCTGCCGGTGAACATGAACGTCAGACCGAAGAACAGCGTGGCCAGACCCAGAATCAGGTTCAGTTTGTGCTGCCCGGCGAACTGTACCGGTGCGCCCTGGAACAGGCGGAATTTGTACTTGCCCGAGAGCTTGCCGAACGCAATGACGGAGCCGGAGAAGGTGATTGCACCAATCGCCGCGCCCAGGAACAGTTCCAGGCGATTGCCGGTCGGGATAGCGTCACCCAGGTTGCGAACGATGCCCAGCGACTGAGGTTCGACCACCGCTGCAATGGCGATGAAGACCGCAGCCAGGCCGATCATGCTGTGCATGAAGGCCACCAGCTCGGGCATCTTGGTCATTTCGACGCGCTTGGCCATGATCGAACCGGCCGTGCCGCCGACCAGCAGGCCGACCACGATGTAGCCAATGCCTGCACTGGTGCCTTCAGCCGTCGACAGAGCGGCGAGCTTGAACACCAGGCCGATCGTGGTGATGACGGCGAGCCCCATGCCCAGCATGCCAAACAGGTTGCCACGGCGTGAAGTGGTGGGATGAGACAGGCCCTTGAGCGCCTGAATAAAGCAGATCGACGCGATCAGGTACAGCAGGGTAACCAGGTTCATGCTCATGGCTTCTGCACCTCGTCTTTCACTTTAGGTGCCTTTTTCTTGAACATTTCCAGCATGCGCCGAGTGACCAGAAAACCACCGAATACGTTTACCGCAGCCAGGGCGACAGCCAGCGTACCCATGGTCTTGCCCAGCGGTGTGACCGTGAGCGCGGCAGCGAGCATTGCGCCAACGATCACGATGGCAGAGATGGCATTGGTCACGGCCATCAACGGCGTGTGCAGCGCAGGCGTCACGTTCCAGACCACGTGGTAGCCGACGTAAATAGCCAGCACGAAAATGATCAGGTTGTAGATGCCAGGGGAGATCAGCTCTTCCATTGGGGTGTCCTCAGCCGTTCTTGCGGATGACTTGGCCGTCGCGGCACATCAGGCACGCGGCGACGATGTCGTCTTCGAGGTTGATCGACAATGCGCCGTTTTTGTCGAACAGCAGCTTCATGAAGTCCAGCAGGTTGCGTGCATAGAGCGCCGAGGCATCGGCGGCTACCAGCGCAGGCAGGTTGGTGTGACCCACGATGGTCACGCCATGCTCGATCGTGACCTGATCCGCAACGGTGAGCGGGCAGTTGCCGCCTTGTGCGGCCGCCAGGTCGATAACCACGGAGCCGGGCTTCATCTGTGCCACGGTGTCGGCGCTGAGCAATACCGGTGCCTTGCGGCCCGGAATCAGCGCCGTGGTGATCACGATGTCCGAAAGCCTGGCGCGCTCGTGCACGGCGGCAGCCTGACGCTGCATCCAGCTGGCGGGCATGGGGCGTGCGTAACCTCCGACACCTTCGGCGCACTCGCGCTCTTCATCGGTCTCGTAAGGAACGTCGATGAACTTCGCGCCCAGCGACTCGATCTGCTCCTTTACAGCAGGGCGCACGTCCGAGGCCTCGACCACTGCGCCCAGACGCTTGGCGGTGGCAATGGCCTGAAGACCGGCAACGCCTGCGCCGAGGATCAGCACGCGTGCAGCCTTTACGGTACCCGCAGCTGTCATGAGCATCGGCATGAAGCGCGGATAGTGGTGCGCTGCAAGCAGAACCGCCTTGTAACCGGCAATGTTGGCTTGCGAAGACAGCACATCAAGGCTTTGCGCGCGAGAAGTCCGGGGCGCGGCTTCGAGTGCAAAGGCGGTGACACCGCGCTCGGCCATCCGAGCGATGTTCTGGTTGTCGAAGGGGTTGAGCATCCCGATCACGATCGTGCCGCTCTTTATAAGCGCGAGCTCGTTTTCGTTCGCAGCCACGACCTTGAGGAGCAGTTCGCTGGCGAAGGTATCGTCGGCTCCACCAATGGTGGCACCTGCGGCCTCATAGGCACTGTCCGGCACGCCGGCATGAATGCCCGCTCCGCGTTGCACAGTGACGCTATGTCCTTGGCTGATCAGCTTCTTGATGGTTTCCGGGGTGGCAGCCACCCGGGTTTCACCTGACTGGGTTTCGAGGGGAACACCAATGTGCACGACAAAATCTCCTGCGCGATCTTTTTATCTTCATAAATAGGCCAGCGCACTACGGCTGGTGCGTCTGGGATGGCCGATCAGCAAGCCCCTGATTGCAGGGAGCGCCGCATTTTGCAGGCGAAGTCGAAGGGCTTCAACACATTCTGTAACGAGACTATAAATTAACTACAAGTCATCCTGTGACCTATTGTCGCAAGGGTTCCCGATAAGCCTTTATTTACGGGGCTTTTACGAAAATATTGGTGTCGATCAGGTGAAATCGATCATTTCCGTTTACGAATGATCGGGAGAGCAAAAGACGGAATAACCCCAGTAAACAAAGGCCTTAAGGCCATGTTGAGCGTTATCGTACGACTGTTGCAAAAGCGACATAAGCTTATATCTGTAGGTTGATGGCGCTATGTACTACTTTTGCGCGTCAAGCCTCAAGCCCGCTCGGATGGCAGCGTGTAGCCATTTGCCTGGTCGATGAGCCAGTCGCGAAAAGCACGTAAGGACGCCGATTCGACTTTTCGCTCTGGGATCATGAGGTGATAAGCCTTGTTACTGGGTAACGAACGAGGGTTGGCGATCACCAGGCGTTTTTCATGCAATTCGCGCTGTATAAGGAAGGGCGGGATCAGCGCGATGCCCATGTCATGCAGGGCCGCTTGCGCGAGCATGGAGAACAGTTCGTAACGAGGGCCTGTCATGTCGCGGGCCACATTGAGGTTCTGGGCATTGAACCACTGCCGCCAGGCGTAGGGGCGAGTGCTCTGCTGGAGCAGCGGCACCTCGGCCAGTTCGCTTGCTTCCAGGTGCTCTCGGCCTCGCATGAATGATGGGCTGCAGACCGGCATGGAGTTCTCGCTCATCAGCCGATGGGCCTCGGTGCCTGACCACTCGGCATCGCCAAAATAGATCGCGGCATCGAACTCGGTATCGGCAAACAGGAAGGGGCGTGTGCGGTTGGTCAGGTTGACCGTCACTTCGGGGTGTTTGAGCTGGAAGTCCTTGAGGCGAGGCAGCAACCATTGCGTGCCGAACGTAGGCACGACCGCCAACTCAATGACGTTAGTGCCTTGCTGGCCCATGATCGATAGTGTGTCGCGCTCCACGGCATCGAGCTGCATGGCGACACGGCGGCTGTAGGAAAGCCCTGCTTCTGTCAGCTTTACACCGCGCCGCGAGCGTCGGAAAAGCTCAATGCCGAGGTACTCCTCCAGACCTGCGATTTGTCGGCACACAGCACCCTGGGTCAGCGACAACTCCTGAGCGGCCTTGGTGAAGCTCTCGTGACGGGCGGCCGACTCGAAGCTGATCAGTGCGGTCGTGCTGGGTATCTTGCGTCTCATGTACCGAGGCCTCACTGATTGTCCGCAATTGCTGGCGTTCATAAGATTTCGAAGTGAGAAATTAGCACAACAGGTTGAGGAATCCTCGTTTGTCGGTGCGCTGATACGCGTCTAGGATCAACCGACAACATTCAGATGCACGTGAGGACACGTTATGAGCGGCAAGGCGAGTTTCAACTGGATCGACCCTCTTTTGCTGGATCAACAGCTCACTGAGGAAGAGCGCATGGTTCGTGACAGTGCCGAGCAGTTCGCTCAAAGCAAGCTTGCTCCGCGTGTGCTGGAAGCCTTTCGTCACGAGCAGACCGACCCGGCCATTTTTCGCGAGATGGGTGAAATGGGTCTGCTGGGCGCAACCATTCCGGAAGAGTTCGGCGGTAGCGGGCTTAACTACGTGTGCTACGGCCTGATTGCCCGTGAGGTAGAACGTGTCGACTCAGGCTACCGTTCGATGATGAGCGTGCAATCCTCACTGGTCATGGTGCCTATCAACGAATTCGGCACCCAGGCGCAGAAAGAAAAATACCTGCCCAAACTGGCTTCGGGGGAGTGGATTGGCTGCTTCGGCCTGACCGAGCCCAACCATGGATCCGACCCTGGCGCGATGATCACCCGTGCCCGACGCGTGGAGGGTGGCTATCGCCTGACCGGCAGCAAGATGTGGATTACCAATAGCCCGATTGCCGATGTGTTCGTGGTGTGGGCAAAAGATGATGCGGGGGACATTCGCGGCTTTGTTCTGGAGAAGGGCTGGGCTGGCTTGAGTGCTCCTGTGATTCACGGAAAGGTCGGGCTGCGGGCGTCCATCACCGGTGAGATCGTCATGGACAATGTATTTGTGCCTGAAGAGAACATCTTCCCGGACGTACGCGGGCTAAAAGGGCCGTTCACGTGTCTGAACTCTGCACGCTACGGCATTTCCTGGGGGGCGCTGGGGGCTGCGGAGTTCTGCTGGCACACGGCGCGTCAGTACACGCTTGATCGTCAGCAGTTTGGTCGGCCTCTGGCTGCCAACCAGTTGATTCAGAAAAAGCTGGCTGACATGCAGACTGAAATCACCCTGGCGCTGCAAGGTTGTCTGCGTCTGGGGCGAATGAAAGACGAAGGTACGGCGGCTGTCGAAATCACCTCGATCATGAAGCGCAACTCCTGTGGCAAGTCTCTGGATATCGCACGTATGGCGCGCGACATGCTCGGCGGTAATGGCATCTCCGACGAATTCGGTATTGCCCGCCACCTGGTCAACCTGGAAGTGGTGAATACCTATGAAGGGACGCATGACGTGCATGCGTTGATTCTGGGGCGCGCGCAGACCGGCATTCAGGCCTTCTATTAAGGAGGGTTGAGCATGGGTGCGCTTTCTCACGTTCGGGTGCTCGATCTGTCGCGGGTGCTGGCCGGCCCTTGGGCGGGGCAGATCCTTGCCGATCTCGGAGCTGATGTCATTAAGGTCGAGCGCCCTGTATGTGGTGACGACACGCGTTCGTGGGGGCCACCATTTCTGCAGGACGCGGCTGGGCAGAATACGACCGAAGCGGCTTACTACCTGTCTGCCAATCGTAACAAGCAGTCGGTGACCATCGATTTCACGCGTCCCGAGGGGCAGAGGCTGGTGCGAGAGCTGGCCGCGAAGTCCGACATCGTGATCGAGAACTTCAAAGTAGGCGGCCTGGCGGCGTATGGCCTGGACTATGAGTCGCTGAAGGCGGTCAATCCAAAGCTCATCTACTGCTCTATTACCGGGTTCGGGCAAACCGGGCCTTATGCAAAGCGTGCCGGCTACGATTTCATGATCCAGGGGTTGGGCGGTTTGATGAGCCTGACCGGGCGTCCCGATGGCGATGAAGGCGCAGGGCCTGTGAAGGTCGGTGTTGCTTTGACAGACATACTCACCGGACTGTATTCGACTACTGCCATTCTTGCGGCGCTGGCCCACCGTGATCAGAGTGGCGTGGGGCAGTACATCGATATGGCGTTGCTGGACGTGCAGGTCGCCTGTCTGGCCAACCAGGCGATGAATTACCTGACCACGGGTGTATCGCCCAGGCGGCTGGGTAACGCTCATCCCAATATCGTGCCGTATCAGGACTTTCCTACTGCGGATGGGGATTTCATCCTCACCGTGGGTAACGACAGCCAGTTCCGAAAGTTTGCCGAGGTGGCAGGGCAGTCACAGTGGGCGACGGACCCGCGCTTCCTTACTAATAAGCTGCGCGTGGCCAATCGTGCCGAACTGATTCCGTTGATTCGTCAGGCAACAGTGTTCAAGAAGACGGGGCAGTGGGTGGATGCGCTGGAAGCGGCGGGCGTGCCATGTGGGCCGGTCAACGACCTGGCTCAGGTGTTCGCCGATCCGCAGGTGCTGGCTCGCGGGTTGGCTATTGAGCTGCCTCATGCGCTCGGTGGGCGCGTGGCGCAGGTGGCCAGCCCAATCCGATTGTCCGAGACGCCCGTGGAGTACACGCGTGCGCCGCCGTTATTGGGCGAGCACACGTCGCAGGTCCTGCAGGCGCTTCTCGGGATGAGCGCAGATGAGGTGGTCGCACTGCGTAGTGCGGGCGTGGTCTAGCTATCGGGGTGTGGCTATATAGGAAGGCGCGGCTCTGATGCTTCTCTCTTCTATATAGGTAAACGGGGCGAATGGACTTATTTCATCTGATTTG
>NZ_JACONV010000037.1 GCF_014358015.1 Pseudomonas triticifolii
ACATCTCTTCAACAGATAGACTGCATTCGCGAGCAAGCTCGCTCCCACTTGACTCTGGTTACTCCAGCCAAAACCTGTGGGAGGCAGCTTGCTGGCGATGCGTGTTATCAGGCGCTGTGAGCTGCTGGAAGAACGCCATCGCCGGCAAGCCGCCTCCCACGAGCGGGTGCGCTCAATCAGCTGCTGTTGTTTCAGTCTCTTTTTCTAAGGCCCCGGGCAATCGCACGACGGCACATAACCCGGCAGGTGGGCGGTTTTCCAGAGTGAGTTCGCCGCCGTGGGCCTGGATGCAGGCGCGGGCAATGGCCAGTCCCAGGCCTAATCCGCCGCCCTGCGCCGAGTCGGTGCCGCTCTGGCTCAGTTGCACGAACGGTTCGAACACCTGCGTCAGCCAGTCCTGTTCGATGCCCGGTCCGTGGTCCAGAATTTCCAGGCGGATCTGCCCGTCGGGTTCGGTCCAGGCGCTGACGCTGGCATCGCCTGCGTGTTTGAGCGCGTTGTCGATCAGGTTGGTCAGCGCGCGTTTGAGCGCCAGAGGCCTGCAGCGAAACCTGATCTCATCCTGACCGCTCTTCCAGCCAATCGGTTGCCCCATGTTCGTGTAACGCCGCGCCAGGTCATCCAGAAGACGTGTCAGCGACAGGTCGACCATCGCTTCCTGCACCGCATCGCCGCGCACAAAATTCAGGGTTTCTCGCACCATCGCTCTTAGCTCGTCGAGGCTTTCGAGCATGTCGTCGCGCTCGGGGCCGTCTTCGAGCAATTCCATCTGCAAGCGCAGTTCGGTGATCGGCGTATTCAGGTCATGGCTGATCGCTGCGAGCATACGTGTACGGCCTTCGACATGCCGGGCGATGCGCTCCTGCATCACGTTGAATGCGGTGGTCAGATCGCGTGCCTCCTGTGGGCCGGTGATGGGCAGCGGCGGTATCCATTCCCCCCGGCTGACACGTTCGGTCGCCTGCGCCAGACTTTTGATTGGCTGCACGATCCGGCGCATGAAAAACACCACGATCAACAGCACCGGAATGGTCGTTACCGGCAAGGTGTAGGCGAGCATGCGCCCCCATTCATAACCTCCGGCCGGATGCTGGATGGCGTTCAACTGCGAGCCGTTGAGCAGATCGATACTGGTGCGCAATCGCAAGGGTGCCCAACCAGCTGCGACGAACACATGCTCGCGGGCCGGTCCGCCGCTGATGCGCTCAAGCTGCATGCCGATGGTGGTGTTGTCCGGCAATGTCAGGCGCTTTCGCAGATCCGCGACCAGCCGATGCTCTTCGGCGCGCATGTCCAGCGTGTTGGCGATGGGGTCTCTGGACACCCACAGTTCCGAGTCCGGCGTTTGCATTGCACTCAGCAGACGTGATGCATCGTCCGCGGAAAGACCCTGCGTCGCGTGATAGGCCGTGATCAGCCGTTCGATGGCCAGCGTGCGCGACAGTGGATGAATCAGCGCGCCAGTGCGTTGCAGGTACAGCATGGCAATGGCGTTGGACGCCAGCAGTGCGAGCAGCAACAGCACGCCCAATTGCTGTGTCATGCGTTTCGGCCAAAAGCGTTCGAGCACCCTCATGTGCCCGGCACGGTCACTTCAGCTGCCAGCAGGTAACCGTCACCCCAGATCGTGCGCAGCAGTTCCGGCTCGACCGGATTGTCGTCGAGCTTGCGGCGCAAGCGGCTGATCTGTCGGTCAATCGCGCGGTCGTAAACTTCGTTGCCGGGACGCGCCGTCAGGTCGATCAGGCGCTGGCGGTCGAGCACGGTATTGGGATGATTGAGCAACACACCCAGCAAACGGCTTTCCACGGTACTGAGCCTGACCGCCGAGCCGTCGCGTCGCACCAGCGTGCCGGTACTGGTGCTGAAAGTCAGACCGGCAAACGCGTAGTGTTGGGACAGCGGAGCTGCTTCGTCGGGCGCTACGCGTGCGGATTCAGGGCGCACCGCACCGCGCCTGCGCAGTACGCTGTTGATCCGCGCGACCAGCTCACGAGGCTCGAAGGGCTTGGTGACGTAATCGTCCGCGCCGATGTCCAGGCCGCGCACCCGGTCTGCCGAAGTATCGCGGGCGGTGAGCAGGATCACCGGCGTGTTTTCGCGCCGGTGCAGGCGGCTGCATAACTCGAACCCGTCGCCGTCCGGCAGCATCACGTCCAGCACCACCACATCGAAGCGCTGCTGCTTGAGCAATTGCCACATGCCTGCTGCGTCTTCGGCCGTGCGCACCTCGAACAAATGACGTCGCAAGTACACCGCGAGCGGATCGCGGATCTTGCGGTGGTCATCGACCACCAGAATGCGTGGGGCCGGAAGAGATGAAGTTGACGCGCACATCATGATGTTCCTGCTGCACGGGCTGGAGACGAGTCGTGGATGATTCTCATTGGTGGGCGCGATCTTATCCCATTCACGGTGCGGGTGCTGTATGACATGCGTTTAGTCTTTTGCGCTATGTAAACGCGTCAGGACCCGCTACTTTGATCAGGTTCGACCCCCGCAAGGATGCAGGTACGCCTTGGGGAGGTGGTGCAGCGCCATTGCTTTTCACGTGGGCAATGGCTGTCAAACGTCCCGGATTCAGGAAGAAGAGACTGCTCATGAAGTTCGAACCCCTCGCCCGATCGCTCATTGCGACGGCACTGATTGTTGCGTATTCCCCCACGTTCGCGGCGTCACAAGCACCGGTCGCCGCCGAAAACGGCATGGTCGTGACGGCCCAGCATCTGGCCACCCACGTCGGTGTGGATGTACTGAAGGATGGCGGGAATGCCGTCGATGCGGCTGTTGCAGTCGGTTACGCGCTGGCGGTGGTGTACCCCGCAGCGGGTAATCTGGGCGGCGGTGGTTTTATGACCGTCCAGTTAGCCGATGGCCGCAAGACCTTTATCGATTTCCGCGAAAAGGCCCCGCTGGCTGCTACCGCCAACATGTACCTGGACAAGGACGGCAATGTCATCCCGGACCTGAGCGCCAAAGGTCATCTGGCCGTCGGTGTGCCGGGCACGGTGTCCGGCATGGAGCTGGCGCTCAGCAAATACGGCACACGCAAGCGCGAAGACGTGATTGCCCCGGCGATCAAGCTGGCGGAAGAAGGGTTTACCCTGCGCCAGGGCGATATTGACATGCTGCATACCGCGACCGACGTGTTCAAGGCGGACATGGCCGACTCGGGTTCGATCTTCCTCGACAAGGGCGAGCCGCTGCAGGTCGGCCAGAAACTGGTGCAGAAGGACCTCGCCAAGACATTGCGCGAAGTGTCCGAGAAGGGCAGCGACGGCTTTTACAAAGGTTGGGTCGCCAAGGCGCTGGTCGATTCGAGCCAGGCGGGCAAGGGCATCATTGCCCAGGCCGACCTTGATCATTACAAGACCCGTGAGCTGGCACCCGTCGAGTGCGACTACCGTGGATACCACGTGGTGTCCGCACCGCCACCGAGCTCCGGCGGCGTGGTCATCTGCCAGATTCTGAACATTCTGCAAGGCTACCCGATGAAAGAGCTGGGCTTCCGCTCTGCGCAAGGGACGCACTATCAGATCGAAGCCATGCGCCATGCTTATGTGGACCGCAACAGCTACCTGGGCGACCCGGATTTCGTCAAGAACCCCATCGAGCACCTGCTGGATCCTGCCTACGCCGACAAACTGCGTGCCGCCATCGACCCGAACAAGGCCGGTGATTCGAACAAAATCAAACCGGGTGTTGCGCCGCATGAAGGCAGCAACACCACGCACTATTCGATTGTCGACAAATGGGGCAATGCGGTCTCGGTGACCTACACCCTGAACAACTGGTTCGGTGCAGGCGTGATGGCCAGCAAGACCGGCGTCATCCTCAACGACGAGATGGACGACTTCACCGTCAAGCCCGGCGTGCCCAACATGTACGGTCTGGTGCAGGGTGAAGCCAATGCCATTGCGCCGGGCAAGACGCCGCTGTCGTCGATGAGCCCGACCATTGTCACCAAGGACGGCAAGACCGTCATGGTCGTCGGTACGCCAGGCGGCAGCCGCATCATCACTGCGACCCTGCTGACCATGCTCAACGTGATCGACTACGGCATGAACATTCAGGAAGCGGTCGATGCGCCACGTTTCCATCAGCAATGGCAGCCGGATACGACCAACCTGGACACCTTCGCGGTGAGCCCTGACACGCTGAAAATCCTCGAAAGCTGGGGCCACAAGTTTGCAGGTCCGCAGCCCATGAACCATGTCGCGGCGATTCTGGTAGGCGCGCCGTCGCTGGACGGCAAACCGGTCGGCAACAACCGTTTCTACGGTGCCAATGATCCGCGCCGTAATACGGGGTTGTCGTTGGGGTATTAAGGTACCGCGGCCAGTTGCAGTAAACAGAGGACCGTGGGAGACGGCTTGGCGGCGACAGCATCAATTCAGGCGCTGATGTGGCGCTTGAGAAACCGAATCGCCGGCAAGCCGCCTCCCACAAAGGCGGGTTTCTTCAGTAAGTGACAGGTTGCTTGATAAGAGGCGGCTGCGTGCCTCCCGCAATCAGCCACGCACCCAGCGCTGGCGACTCCAGCCGCTCAGAGCATCCACCGCAAACACCAGCACCAGCATCGCGAGGATCACGGTGCTGGCCTGGGCTTCCTGGAACAGGCTCAGGCTGACATAGAGCATCTGCCCCAGCCCACCCGCGCCGACAAAGCCCAGAATGCTCGCCATGCGGATGTTGTTCTCCCAGCGATACAGGGTGTACGCCAGCAACTGCGGCCAGAGGTTGGGCAGCGTGCCGTAACAGAACGCCTGCCACGCGCTACCACCTTGCAGTCGAATCGCAGCCGCAGGCTCAGGTGCGGTGTTTTCCAGCGCTTCGGCGAACAACCGACCCAGTACACCGGTGGTGTGCAACGCTAACGCGAGCGTGCCAGCGTTAGGCCCAAGCCCTGCAGCCAGGACCATCAGCACCGCCCACACCAGTTCTGGAATGGCCCGTAATGCGTTGAGCAGCAGTCGGCTCAGGCTGCGCAGCGGCCAGCCCAGGCGACCTGCAGCAGGCAAGGCCAACAACAAGCCACCGATCACTGAAAGCAGCGTACCAAGCGCAGACATCGCCAGGGTTTCCAGAGCGCCCTTGCCGATGGTCTGCAAGTGACTGACGCTGAAGTCAGGGCTCATGAATCGCAAGGCGTAGCGGCCCATTTGTGTGAGGCTTTCCTGGCTGCCAAGGCTGAGCAGGTCCATGCCCAGGTACACGAACGAGCCAATCACCGCAGCACTGATCGCGATCAACAACAGTCCGTTGCTCACACGCCTCATGTGAACCTCCCGCGCAGCAGGCGGCTCAGCTGATCGGCCAGCAGCACCAACACCAGAAAGGTCAGCAGCATGCTCGCCACTTCGGCCCCGGCGAACATGCGCATCGACAGGTCGATCTGTTGACCCAGCCCGCCCGCGCCGACGAAACCCATCACCACCGACGCCCGAACTGCGCATTCCCAGCGATACACCGTGTACGAGGTCAGCTCGGCGGCGGCGTTGGGCAGTATGCCGTACGCCAGCGCGGCGAATCGTCCGGCACCCGCTTGCATCAGGGCATGGGCCGGGCGTTGATCAACGGACTCGAAAATTTCGGCGTAAACCTTGCCCAGCATGCCCGCGTAGGTGATGGCGATAGCCAGCACACCCGCCGTCGGACCCAGCCCGACGGCACGTACAAATAGCAGCGCCCAGACGATCTCCGGCACGCTGCGCAGAAAGATCAACAGGCCGCGCACCGGCCAGCGCAGACACTGGCCGAGCCAGCCGGGCCGTCCTGCACGTGAGGCGGCCGACAAGGACAACGCCGAACTGGCCAGCAGGCTCGCCGGTATGGCCAGCACCAGCGCCAACGCCATGCCCGCGGTGGCAATCGCCAGGGTCTGCAAGGTGGCGTCGATCAGCAATGAGAGAAAATCGGGGTCATGGGCAGGCGGCCAGAAACCGGCCACGAAACCGCCCATGGTCCGGACGTTTTCCGGTTGCAGCAAAACGGTGGGATCAAGCTCAGCCAGACGGATGCCAGGCCACAGCAGCGCGACAGCCAGCAGCGCCAGCAACACGCGCGGTACGGCGGCCGGGTCGCGGCGATCACGACTCAGCATCGTGGCGTCCAGGGCGCAGTGGCAGGTGTTTCGGTGGTGGTCGGTGTGCTCAACTGTTCATTGGCGTAAAGCGTATCGAGGTGTTCCCGGCTGACTTCGCTGGCGTTCAGGTCGAAATGGATCTGCCCGTCCCGCACGCCGATGATGCGCGGAAAGTGCGCCAGCGCCAGTTCAACGGCATGCAGGCTGGCGACCAGCGTCACGCCGTTTTCAATGGCGTGCTGACACAGCAGCGCCAGGGTGTGATCCGCCAGGCGCGGGTCCATCGCCGAGACCGGCTCGTCCGCCAGCATGACTTCAGGTGCCTGATACAAGGCGCGGGCGATGCCGACCCGTTGCAGTTGTCCGCCCGACAATTGCTGGCAGGGCACGAACAGCTTGTCCGCCAGATCCAGACGCGACAACACATCGCGAGCACCTGGCACGTCCAGTGGATGCAGCAGGTTGAGCAACGACTTGCCCAGACCCCACTGACCGAGCTTGCCCGCCAGCACCGCCGTCACCACGCGCTGACGCGGCGGCAAGGGCGGGGCCTGATGGATCAGCGCAATGCGACGGCGCAATTGCTGGCGCTGTCGACCGGACAGTTGCCAGGGATTGCTCCCCAGTATCTCTACTTGTCCGGCGCTGGGCGGCAGGGCGCTGGCCAGCAGGTTGAGCAGGGTGGTCTTGCCAGCCCCGGACGGCCCGATGATCGCCACCCGTTCGCCCTGCGCAACGCTCAGCTCCAGGCCTCGCAGCGCCAGCGTACCGTTGCTGTGGCGCAGGTCTATCCCGGACAGGCGCAGGGTCATTTCAGCAGATCGGCAGCGCGGGCAGCCTCTTCGATGCCCTTGTAGTTTTCCGGTCTGGTTTCGATGAAGCGGCTGGCAGCCTGCAGATCAAGAATCGCTTTCTGTTCAGGGTTAGCCGGGTCCAGGTCCAGGAACGCCTGTTTGATCTTCGCCGCCAGGCCCTTGTCCAGCGTGCCGCGTACGGTCCAGTTGTAATCGAAGTAGGTCGGTGTGGTGGCGAAGACACGCACCTTGGTGGTATCGACCTTGCCGTTGGCGACCAGCTTGTCCCATACGCTGGCGTTCAGCACACCGGCATCGACCTTGCCCGCCTGAACCCAGGCAGCGGTGGCGTCATGCGCGCCAGAGTAGGCCACGCGGCTGAAGAAGGTTTCCGGCTTGATGTCTTCCTTGAGCATGAAGTAGCGCGGCATCAGGCTGCCGGAGGTGGACGATATCGAGCCGAAAGCGAACGTCTTGCCTTTCAGGTCCGCCAGGCTCTTCACGTTCGGGTCGGAGGTGATGAATTTACTGGTGAACCGGGCGTCCTGCTCGCGCTGCACCAAGGGTACGGCGTTACCCGTTTTGAGGTTGACCTGCACGAACGTGAAGCCGCCCAGCCAGGCCATGTCCAGACGGTCGGTCGCCAGTGCTTCGACCACCGCCGGGTAGTCGGCGACCGGGACGAACTCGACCTTCATGCCCAGACGCTGTTCGAGGTAGGCCCCCAGCGGCTTGAACTTGCGCAGCAGTTCGGTGGGCGCTTCGTCGGGAATGGCCGACACGCGCAGCACATCGGCCGCGTGGCTGGTCAGGGCAGTAAAGGACAGGGCAAGGCCGGCGGCGAGCGCCAGGGTACGCTTGAGCATGAAAGTTCTCCGGTTCAATAGCGGAAAAAACGATAAGGCAAAGCGACTCTGGACAAGCAGGCACGCCTCGATGGATTCGGTACTGGAGCGCGGGATTATAAGAGGCACGGCGAGAAAGGCCAGTTCGTCAGGCGTATCGTTTTGATGGCATGACCGAACGGCGACGCCGTTTGCGCTCAAACCGCAACAGACCCTAGACTCCGCAGCCTGTTTCCCAGTTACCGAGAGTGTCGCGATGAGTGAGCCAATCCGCCTGACCCAGTACAGTCACGGAGCAGGGTGTGGCTGCAAGATTTCCCCCAAGGTGCTGGATGTGATCCTGGCCGGCAGCGGCGCGCAGAACCTGGACCCCAACCTGTGGGTCGGCAACGCCTCGCGTGACGATGCCGCTGTCTATGCGCTGGACGATGAGCGTGGCGTGGTCTCGACCACCGACTTTTTCATGCCCATCGTCGACGATCCATTCGATTTCGGCCGCATCGCGGCGACCAATGCGATCAGCGACATTTATGCGATGGGCGGCGATCCGCTGATGGCCATCGCCATCCTCGGCTGGCCGGTCAATGTGCTGCCGCCGGAAGTGGCCCGCGAAGTGATTCGTGGCGGTCGTGCGGTCTGCGATGCAGCGGGTATTCCACTGGCCGGCGGGCACTCCATCGACGCACCAGAGCCGATCTTCGGCCTGGCCGTGACCGGCGTCGTGCAGAAGAAACACATGAAGCGCAACGACACAGCCCAAGCGGGCTGCACGCTGTACCTGACCAAACCCTTGGGTATCGGCATTCTCACCACCGCGGAGAAGAAGGCAAAACTGCGCGAGCAGGATGTCGGTCTGGCGCGTGACTGGATGTGCACCCTGAACAAGCCCGGCAGCCGTTTCGGCAAACTGGACGGGGTGCTGGCAATGACTGACGTCACCGGCTTCGGTCTGCTGGGTCACCTGGTCGAGATGGCGGACGGTGCAGGGCTGACGGCCCGACTGGATTACGCCGCCGTGCCGCGTCTGCCGGGTGTCGAACATTACATCGCCGAAGGCTGCGTGCCGGGCGGTACGTTGCGCAACTTCGAAAGCTACGGCGATAAGATCGCCGCCCTCAGTGACGCCCAGCGTGACCTGTTGTGCGACCCGCAGACCAGCGGTGGTTTGCTGGTGGCGGTTACCCCGGAAGGCGAAGAGGAGTTTCTGGCAGCGGCTGCCGAACTGGGGCTGCAACTGAACCCTATCGGCACATTGCTTGAGCGACAGACCCACGCCGTCGAGGTGTTCTGATGGCCGACAACAGCAGTGATTACCGCGCTCTTTTCCTCAACGATGTACCGATGATGGACGCCCGGGCGCCCGTGGAGTTTTCCAAGGGCGCGTTTCCGGGCGTGATCAACCTGCCGCTGATGAACGACATCGAACGGCAGAAGGTGGGCACCTGCTACAAGCAACACGGGCAGGAAGCGGCAATCACGCTGGGCCATCAACTGGTGTGCGGGCCGGTCAAGGATGAACGTGTCGAAGCCTGGCTGGCATTCGCCAAAGCCAACCCGCATGGCTACCTGTATTGCTTCCGTGGCGGGCTGCGCTCGCAGACCGTGCAACGCTGGCTGAAGGATGCAGGCGTCGATTATCCGCGCATCATTGGCGGCTACAAGGCGATGCGGACCTTTCTGCTGGACACCCTGCACGACGCGGTGACCGAATGTGAGTTCGTGGTGCTCGGTGGCATGACCGGCACGGGCAAGACCGAGGTGCTGACCCAGCTTGGCAACAGCCTCGATCTGGAAGGCATCGCCAACCATCGTGGTTCCAGCTTCGGCAAGCGAGCCACTGGCCAACCGGCCCAGATCGACTTCGAGAACCGCCTGGCCATCGACCTGCTCAAGAAACGCGCCGCAGGCATCGAGCAGTTCGTGCTGGAAGACGAAAGCCGCCTGGTGGGCAGCTGCAACGTGCCGCTGGAACTGCACCAGACCATGCAGGCTTGTTCGATGGTCTGGCTGGAGGACAGTTTCGAAAACCGGGTCGAGCGTATTCTTCGCGATTACGTGACCGACCTGTGCGCCGAGTTCATCACACTCAACGGCGCGGAAACCGGTTTCGACCTGTTTGCCGAGCGCCTGCTGCAAAGCCTGAAAAACATCCATAAGCGACTCGGCGGTGAGCGTTTGCAGCGACTGCAAGCCATCATGCAGGACGCGCTGGACGAACAGCGGCGCAGCGGCAAGGTCGATCTGCATCGTGGCTGGATCGAAGGTCTGCTTGGCGAATACTACGACCCCATGTACGCCTACCAGCGCGAGCACAAGGCCTCGCGCATTGAGTTTGCCGGGACCCAGAGCGAAGTGGTTGCGTACCTGCGCGAGCGCAAGGCCAGAGCGTCGTCTACGTAACATTTCCTGACGCCGCTGCCTCTTCGTGGCGGCGCTATCTCGCAGCACACACGAGTCTGGTGGGGGCTTGCTTGCGAAGGCAGTCTATCTGTTGAAGAGGTGGTGTCTGATGCATCGCCTTCGCGAGCAAGCTCGCTCCCACAGGTTTTGCATGTATCCAGTGCTGCTGGTGTAGCGACGACCACAGAACAGGGGTTGAGCGCGTTCCCTGTGGGAGGCGGCTTGCCGGCGATGAAGTCGGCACGGTTTGCCAGAAAAAACGCCTCATCGTTCATCGTCGTATTGCAGCCCATACCAAGTCCATTCCTGCATGGCTGCATCACGGCTAAGAGCGATGCGCCAGGTGATTGAGCAATGCCTTGGCATAACCGGGCAGTGCATCGAAGTCGGCGGCGCAGAGCAGCAATGTGCGATCGGCCCAGGCATCACTGAGGCGCACAGCGGCAAGGCGCAGCGGACGAGGTGCGCGGTCCACCGCTGCCTGCGGCACGATCCCAAGTCCCGCGCCATGGGCGACCATGCGCAACACGCCATCGAACCCTTCGGCCCGCACTCTGATGCGCAAGCGCTTGCCCGTGTGCAGCGCCTGTTCTTCCAGATAGATGCCCAACGCACTGCTGGCCGCCATGCCGACGAACTCTTCATCGAGCGTCTGGGCAAAGCTGACGCTGGATAACCCGCTCAACGGATGATCGAGCGGCAGTACCAGCGTCAGCGGATCATCACCAAAGGGCTGGGTCTGCAGGTCGCTGGCGTCTACGGCGTCGGAAACGATCCCGATGTCTGCGGTGCCCTGACGCAGCGCCTGGAGGATGCGCAGGCTGGGTTGTTCCTGCAGGTCGATATCGATGTGGGGATGCGCCACCAGAAAGTCCGCCAGTCGTTCCGGCAGGTGTTCGCTGAGCGTCGAGGTGTTGCACAGCAGCCGCACCTGGCCTTTGAAGCCTTTGGCGTAGTCGGCCAGATCGAATTGCATGCGTTCGACCTGTTGCAGGATCAACCGGGCGTGTTGCGCCAATGCCTTTCCCGCAGGCGTCGGCGTGACGCCACGTCTGCCACGTTCAAGCAGTGGTGCCTGCAACGACGCCTCCATCGCTCGCACACGCGCGCTGGCCGATGCCAGCGACAGATGGCTGCGCGTTGCGGCAGCAGTGAGGCTGCCGGTCTCGATCACGTGCTGAAAAAGGCGCAGGTCGATGAGGTCGAAATGCATGTGACTGAATACCCTCTAATGATTAGCCTCTGTCCATGCCTGAGGCTGGCTCAGTATAAGCCAGATTTTCAAGGCGCCGCGTCAGGTCCAGAATCGCGGCATGAGCGTACTTTTCGACAGTGATCACACGTTGGGTATTAGCCTTGTCGCGCTGGTGTTCGGCACCTTCCTGCTGGCAGGTGCCGTCAAGGGCGTCATAGGCCTTGGCCTGCCCACCGTGGCGATGGGTTTACTCGGGCTGGCTATGCTGCCGGCACAGGCTGCTGCGTTGCTGATTATCCCGTCCATCGTGACCAACGTCTGGCAACTGGCGGCAGGCGGGCACCTCGGACCGTTGCTCCTGCGTCTGTGGCCGATGCTGGCGATGGTGTTCGCAGGCACCCTGGCTGGTTCGTTCTGGCAGGGCATGAACGGCGATCATTCCATGACGCGGGCATTGGGCGGGGCGCTGCTGCTTTATGCGCTGAGCGGTCTGTTTCTGCCGCCATTCAAGGTGGCTGTGAACACCCAGCGCTGGCTCGGGCCGATGTGTGGGTTGCTCACAGGCGTCATCACGTCGGCGACCGGCGTGTTCGTGATTCCTGCCGTACCCTACCTGCAAGCGCTAGGGCTGGAGCGTCATCAACTGGTGCAGGCGCTGGGGCTCTCGTTCACGGTTTCGACGCTGGCGCTGGCCATCGGTCTGTCCTCGACGGGCGCGCTGGGCGGTGGCGAAATGGCGGCCTCCTTACTGGCGCTGATTCCTGCCCTGCTAGGCATGGCGTTCGGGCAGTGGTTGCGAGAACGAATCAGCGCAGTGGTCTTCAAGCGCGCCTTCTTTATCGGGATGGCGCTGCTGGGCCTGCATTTGCTGGTGAGGGGCTAAGCATGTCGATGCGGCGCACGTCGAACTCGCGGACCAGATAGTCCATACGGTGTTCGAAAAACTTCACCATGTGCGGTTGCGCGGAATGAACGTCGAGGTCCTCTTTCGACGCCCAGATTTCAAAGAAGATGAACAGCGTCGGGTCCTGCTGATCGCGCAGCATGTGGTACTCGATACAGCCCGGTTCGCTACGGCTTTGTGCAACGTACGAACTGAACAGCGCTTCGAACTCGGCGGACTTTTCGGGGCGGGTGTGGGCGTGAAGGATGAAACCATGAAGGTCAGTCATCTGGAGAGTCCTCTGCTGAAAGTGGCCGCATTCTAAGTCAACAATAAGCGCTTGATTCGTGACGCTGGAGCAAAAGCCATTTGCCGATCCCGGTCTTATTCAAATGCGCGTCGCTCTTTATTCTTGCCCCATCCATTAATGACGAGCCCACACCCGCCTTTCGGCGCAGCGGGCGAGCACCCAGAGGTCAGGCATGAAAAAAGTAGTGTTTCTCAACGGCGGTAAACAGTTTGCTCACTCCGATGGCCGCTATAACGCGACCTTGCATGAAGCCGGTGTGGCGTTCATGGACCGCGCCGGTTATGACGTGAAGGAAACCTTCATTGACGGTGGCTACGACCTTGTCGAAGAAGTGCAGAAGTTTCTATGGGCTGACGTGATTGTCTGGCAGATGCCGGGCTGGTGGATGGGCGCGCCGTGGACAGTGAAGAAATACATCGACGAAGTATTCACCGAAGGTCACGGCAGCCTTTACGCCAACGATGGCCGCAGCCGTTCCGATGCCTCGCAGAAATACGGCAGCGGCGGTTTGTTGCACGGCAAGCAGTACATGATTTCCGCTACCTGGAACGCACCGCAGCAGGCGTTCGACGAGGCGTCCGACTTCTTTGAAGCCAAAGGCGTCGATGCCGTGTACTTCCCGTTTCACAAAGCCAACCAGTTCTTGGGGATGACCAGCCTG
Source organism: Pseudomonas triticifolii (assembly GCF_014358015.1). Taxonomy (GTDB): domain Bacteria; phylum Pseudomonadota; class Gammaproteobacteria; order Pseudomonadales; family Pseudomonadaceae; genus Aquipseudomonas; species Aquipseudomonas triticifolii. Next base: position 13,174 of record NZ_JACONV010000037.1, read on the forward strand.
CCGACGTTTCTGGCGGTGGACGTGATGAAAATGCCGAACATCGAAGCTGATGTGAAACGCTATGAAGCGCATCTGGCCAGGGTGTTTGGGGTTTGAGGTGATCGTCCCTGCGTGCTGCGTTCGACGCAGGTCTTGCAGCACCAACGGACTGTGTTCACTCAGAACTCACGCCTTTGCTTGAACCACGGTTAATATTCCCGGACGCTTGAGCAGGGGACAACAGTGAAAGCCAGGTCCGATGAGTTGCAGGTGTTTGTTTCGGTGATCGAAAGCGGGTCGATTTCCGCTGCTGCCGAGAAGATGGGGCAAACGCCTTCAGGGATCAGTCGCACCTTGTCGCGGCTGGAGGCCAAGCTGGAAACCACGCTGATCAATCGCACGACGCGGCGCATGGACCTGACCGAAGAGGGCAAGTTCTTCCTGGCCCGTGCCCGTGCAATTCTTGAACAGATGGAAAGCCTTGAAGAACACCTGATGTCGTCACGCCAGACACCGGCCGGCCGACTGCGCGTCAACGCCGCTTCACCCTTCATGCTGCATTCGGTGGTGCCACATGTGGCGGAATTTCGGCAGCGTTATCCGGATATCCAGCTGGAACTGGACAGTGATGACTGGTTTATCGACCTGCTGGAGCAGAACACCGACATCGCGATCCGCATCGGCACATTGCCGGACTCGACCCTGCACGCGCGCGCCTTGGGCAGTTGCCTGCTGAACATCGTCGCCAGTCCTGCGTACCTGGCGCGCTACGGCACGCCACACACCGTCGAGGATTTATCGCAGCACACGCTGGTGGGATTCAATCAGGTGGAAGTGCTCAACCGCTGGCCGCTGCGCCATGCCGGTGGCGACCGCTTTCAGATCAAGCCGGCCGTGACGGCGTCCAGTGGCGACACCTTGCGGCATCTGGCGCTGGAGGGGGTGGGGATTGCCTGTCTGTCAGATTTCATGACCCACGAAGACCTGCGCGATGGCCGGCTGGTCGGCCTTCTGCAACACGCCGACAGCGGTTATCGCCAGCCGATCAATGCGGTGTACTACCGCAACTCGCAGTTGGCGCTGAGGGTTCAGTGTTTTCTGGATTTCATGCAGGAGAAACTGAAGGGCTATGCGCAGTGAGCGTGGACACGCAGGGCGCTGAGCGTCACACAATGCGTGTCAGTCACTGCAGAGCATGTGGGAGCGAGCTTGCTCGCGAAGAGGCCAGTGCAGTAACCCTGAATCAGGGCGTCTGAACGATAGCGTTCGTGAGCAAGCTCATTCCCACAGAGCTGCGGTCTATCAGTGATGCTCGCGAGTCGCGCGGAATTTCACGTCGGGCCAGCGCTCTTCCATCAGCGCCAGGTTGACGCGGGTCGGGGCCAGGTAGGTGAGGTGACCACCACCGTCCAGCGCCAGGTTTTCCACAGCCTTGTTTTCAAACTCTTCGAGCTTCTTCTTGTCCGCGCATTCGATCCAGCGAGCTGACCACACGGTGATCGGCTCGTAGGCGCATTCGACCTTGTATTCTTCCTTCAGGCGGCTGGCGACGACGTCGAACTGCAGCACGCCGACGGCACCCAGAATGATGTCGTTGCTGCGCTGCGGGAAGAACACCTGCGTGGCGCCTTCTTCAGCGAGTTGTTGCAAGCCCTGACGCAACTGCTTGGACTTGAGGGGATCCTTGAGGCGCACGCGACGGAACAGCTCCGGTGCGAAGTGCGGAATACCCGTGAAGCCCAGTCCTTCGCCTTCGGTGAAGGTGTCGCCGATCTGGATCGTGCCGTGGTTGTGCAGGCCAATGATGTCGCCTGCGTAGGCCTCTTCCAGTTGCTCGCGTTCCGAGGAGAAGAAGGTCAGCGCGTCGCCGATCCGCACGTCCTTGCCCAGACGTACGTGGCGCATTTTCATGCCCTTGTCGTAACGGCCCGAACAGATGCGCATGAACGCAATACGGTCGCGGTGCTTGGGGTCCATGTTCGCCTGGATCTTGAACACGAAGCCGCTGAATTTCTCTTCTTCCGGCTCCACGGTGCGCTCGTTGGCGACGCGGGCCAGCGGCATCGGTGCCCAGTTCACCACGGCATCGAGCACGTGATCGACACCGAAGTTGCCTAGCGCCGTGCCGAAGAACACCGGGGTCAGTTGACCGTCGATGAACTCCTGTTGATTGAATTCGTGGCAGGCACCCTGCACCAGCTCCAGTTGCTCGACGAAGCGGTCGTACTCGTCACCCAGGTGGGCGCGGGCTTCGTCGGAGTCCAGGTTCTGGATGATTTTGGTTTCGGTACGCTCATGCCCGTGGCCGGCGGTGTAGACGATGATGTAGTCATCAGCCAGGTGGTACACACCCTTGAAGTCGCGGTAGCAACCGATTGGCCAGGTGATCGGCGCTGCCTTGATCTTGAGGACGGCTTCGATCTCGTCCAGCAGTTCGATCGGGTCGCGAATGTCACGGTCCAGCTTGTTGATGAAGCTGACGATCGGCGTATCGCGCAGGCGGCAGACATCCATCAGGGCGATGGTGCGTGGTTCGACACCTTTACCGCCGTCCAGCACCATCAAGGCCGAGTCCACTGCCGTCAGCGTGCGGTAGGTATCTTCGGAGAAGTCTTCGTGGCCCGGGGTGTCCAGCAGGTTGATCATGTGATCGCGATACGGGAACTGCATGACGGACGTGGTGATGGAGATGCCGCGCTGTTTCTCCATTTCCATCCAGTCGGATGTGGCATGACGATCGGATTTACGCGACTTGACCGTACCGGCGACGGAAATGGCCTTGCCCATCAGCAGCAGCTTTTCCGTGATGGTGGTTTTACCGGCGTCGGGGTGGGAAATAATGGCGAAAGTGCGGCGTTTCGCGACTTCGGCGGCCTGTTGGGTCATGGGAAATCGCCTGGAATGGGATTGAAAAAAGGGCGCAGATTATAGCTCAAGTCTGGGCAATAACCGAACCGTTCAGTCAATCGGGGGTGGCCAGATAATGTCTCGCGTGGGAACCTTTCAGGTCGTGGAGACGTCCACTCCCCCGTCAAGGCCAGTACCGAGGCCAACTTCAGGGGCTGATTGATCAGCATGTTGGCTTGACGAAGCTGCGCTCATGGCTTGTGTTATCGCCGAGGTTAAACCCTTACCGGCGACCCACCCGCTGCTCTTCGCGAACGTTATTGCTGGCGTCCTGTCGGTCGCCCAAGTCAACGCGTTCGCCGACTGAAATAAGGAGTCCGCCCGTGGCAAATCGCTATGGCAAGGGGCTATTGGGAGGCGCGGTTGTTATCGCGCTCCTGGCCCTGCTGATCCACTGGATCGGCATTAGTACCATCAAGCAATACCAGGATGACCTGCTGTTCTACCTTCAGGCTCACCTGATTCTGGTTCTGGTTTCAATGCTCGCGGCCCTGGTGGTCGGCATCCCGGCAGGCATTGCCCTCAGCCGACCGAGCATGGTTGGCCGAGCCGAACGCTTCATGCAGATCTTCAACATTGGCAACACCGTTCCACCTCTCGCCGTTCTGGCCATTGCCCTCGGGATTCTCGGGATCGGCAGCGGGCCTGCCATCTTCGCGCTGTTCCTCGCCTCACTGTTGCCCATCGTGCGTAACACCTACGAAGGCTTGAAGAACGTCCAGGGTTCACTCAAAGAAGCGGCCGTCGGCATCGGCATGACACCGCGCCAGGTGCTGTGGCGTGTCGAACTGCCCAACGCCGTGCCCATCATTGTCGGTGGTGTGCGGGTTGCGCTGGCGATCAACGTCGGTACTGCACCGCTGGCCTTTCTCATCGGCGCCAATAGCCTTGGCAGCCTGATCTTCCCCGGCATCGCCCTGAATAATCAGCCGCAATTGGTGCTGGGTGCGGCGTGTACCGCTCTGCTGGCGTTGTTGCTCGACGGCCTGGTGATCATTGCCAGTCGCCTGTGGCTGGAACGCGGCCTGACTCGCTGAGCGAAGGAACTACCATGAAGAAGTTATGTGTGTTTTTAGGCTGTGCCCTGTTGTTTTCGGCGCTGGCCCAGGCGGCAGACAAGCCGCTATTGCGCGTTGGTGCGCGCGTGTTCACCGAGCAGACCATGCTGGCTGAACTGACCGCGCAATACCTGCGCACCAAGAACTATGACGTGCAGATCACTGGTGGTCTGGGCAGCAACCTGGCGCGCAGCGCTCAGGAAAGCGGCCAGCTCGATCTGTTGTGGGAATACACCGGCGTGTCGCTGGTTGCGTATAACCACATCGACGAAAAACTCGACAGCGAGCAGACCTACGCCCGTGTGAAAGAAGTCGATGCGAAGAAAGGCCTGGTCTGGCTTTCGCCGTCCAAATTCAACAACACCTACGCGTTGGCACTGCCGCAGAAGGTTGCGGACAAGTACCCGCAGATCAACACCATGACCGAACTGACCAAAGTGCTTAAGGATGAAGCCAAAGAGGGTCATGTCGTAGCGCTGGACACCGAGTTCGCCAACCGTTCCGACGGCCTGATCGGCATGGTCAAGCATTACGACATGAATCTCGGTCGTGAGAATACCCGGCAGATGGACGCGGGTCTGGTCTACACCGCGCTGCGCAACGGCCAGGTGTTCGCAGGTCTGGTCTACACCACCGACGGCCGCCTGAACGCGTTCAAGCTCAAGGTGCTGGAAGACGACAAGCATTACTTCCCGGATTACACCGCAGCGCCGGTGATTCGCCAGGAGTATCTGGACGCACATCCTGAGATCGCCACGCTGCTCAAGCCGTTGGCTGAACTTCTGGACAACCAGACCATGATTGACCTCAACGCCCGCGTCGATGTCGGCCATGAAAGCCCATCCTCGGTTGCCGCAGATTTCCTGCGCCAGCATCCCCTGAATTAAGGAAGGAGACGATATGAGTTTCTTGAGCGCCTTCTCCCATCTGGACTGGGCTCAGGTCCTGCAACTGACCTGGCAGCACATCACGCTGGTCGGTATTGCCGTGACCCTGGCTATCGTCGTCGGTGTGCCGCTGGGCGTGCTGATGACACGCTTTCCGGCATTGGCCGGTCCGCTGCAAGCCAGCGCCACCGTACTGCTGACCGTGCCGTCGATTGCGCTGTTCGGCCTGCTGCTGCCGTTCTACTCCAAGTTCGGTCAGGGCCTTGGCCCGATGCCAGCCATCACTGCCGTATTCCTCTATTCCCTGCTGCCGATCATGCGCAATACCTACCTGGCGCTGACGGGCGTTGAACCGGGTATTCGCGAAGCCGCCAAAGGCATCGGCATGACCTTCGGCCAGCGCCTGCGCATGGTCGAACTGCCGATTGCCGTGCCCGTCATCCTCGCCGGTGTGCGCACCGCCGTGGTGATGAATATCGGTGTCATGACCATCGCCGCGACCATCGGCGCCGGTGGTCTGGGTGTACTCATTCTCGCTTCAATCAGCCGCAGCGATATGTCGATGCTGATCGTCGGCGCGGTACTGGTCAGCATTCTGGCCATCATCGCCGACCTTCTCCTGCAATGGCTGCAACGTACGCTGACTCCAAAAGGACTCCTGAAATGATCGAACTCCAGAACCTCTCCAAGACTTTCCAGAGCAACGGCAAAGAAGTGAAGGCTGTCGACTCGGTCAGCCTCACCGTCAACGAAGGCGAGATCTGCGTCTTCCTCGGCCCGTCGGGCTGCGGCAAGAGCACCACGCTGAAAATGATCAACCGCCTGATCATGCCGACGTCCGGCAAGGTGCTGATCAACGGCGAGGACACCACGGACCTGGACGAAGTGACCCTGCGTCGCAACATCGGTTATGTGATCCAGCAGATCGGCCTGTTCCCGAACATGACCATCGAAGAAAACATCGTGGTCGTGCCCAAATTGCTGGGCTGGGACAAGCAGCGTTGCCATGACCGTGCCCGCGAGCTGATGAGCATGATCAAGCTGGAACCCAAGCAGTACCTGCACCGCTACCCGCGTGAGCTGTCCGGCGGTCAGCAGCAGCGTATCGGTGTGATCCGTGCGCTGGCGGCCGACGCGCCCTTGCTGCTGATGGACGAGCCGTTCGGTGCGGTCGACCCGATCAACCGCGAGATGATCCAGAACGAGTTCTTCGAGATGCAGCGTGCATTGAATAAGACCGTGATCATGGTCAGCCACGACATCGACGAAGCCATCAAGCTGGGCGACAAGATCGCGATCTTCCGTGGCGGTAAATTGCTGCAGATCGATCACCCGGATACCTTGCTCGCGCATCCGGCAGACGACTTCGTCAGCAGCTTCGTCGGTCAGGACAGCACCCTCAAGCGCCTGTTGCTGGTCAAGGCCGAGGACGCCGCCGACAACGCGCCATCGGTCAGCCCGGAAACCCCGGTGGCCGATGCGCTGGACGTGATGGACGAAAACGACCGCCGTTACATCGTGGTCACCGACAGCGAAAACAAGGCGATGGGTTACGTACGTCGTCGCGACCTGCACCGCCAGCAGGGCACCTGCGCGCAATTCCTGCGCGAATTCAACGGCACGGCGGCGTACGACGAACACTTGCGCATCCTGTTGTCGCGCATGTACGAGTTCAACCGCTCGTGGCTGCCGGTACTGGACGCCGAAAACGTGTTCCTGGGGGAAGTGACCCAGGAGTCGATTGCCGCTTACCTGAGTTCGGGGCGTTCACGTGGCATGAAGACCAGCATTGTGTCGCCAGCTGAGATTGCACTGAGCGACGCGCAAGCCTGACGGCGAAACTCCTGCGCTTTTGGTTCAGGGCGTGAGTCACCAAGCGG
>NZ_JACONV010000038.1 GCF_014358015.1 Pseudomonas triticifolii
ACGGGGGAACTGGGCTGCCCGAGCGAGCGAGATGTGGCTGACGGGTGCAAACCATTTTCGATTCGGCGCTGTTCAGGTACCTCTTCTACCGCCCCAATGCTTATGCGCAAAATCTGAGAAAGCGGGCACGAGGAAGGCCAGCAGAGAGCAAGATATAACCACCTTTATTCAGCATACGCAGAAGGCCACTATCATCGGTGCAGCCTCGCAGTCCCACTGGTATGATGGCCTCCAGAACCTCAACGGACTGTATGCCAGCAAGGAAGATATGTGTCGAAACTTAAATCGATCAAAATTAGACGTTTCAAACAGCTCAATGAGATTGAGATTGAGGTTGAAGACACGACAGTTCTCATCGGAGCTAACAACGCCGGTAAAAGCTCAGTCCTACAAGCCATCCACTTTGCAGTATCAGTTGCGCAGACCGCCAAGTTGGTTGGGGAGGGGGTCAAGTGGGGCAATGACAGATTTGAACTATCATTTAACCCAACGCAACTTCTCTACGCACCGGTCGCAGATGTCTTATCTCTGGCCTATGGAGGAAGCCTTGCCGAGTCGGCATCGAAGCAGATCGAAATCGAGTTAACTCTCAACGACGAAACTAGTTGCCTAGTTACAATAAGACGCGGTCGTAACAGAAACATTCAGATAGCACTACAAGGTCGTACTGTTGGCGAACTACTAATGGATTTTGACCGCCCCTTCACGGTCTATGCCCCCGGATTAGCGGGAATAGCCAAAGAGGAGCGCTACATGTCTCCGGGTGTTGTAAGAAGGGTGGTTGCACGTGGCGATGCCAATCTGGTACTTAGAAACGTCCTCCTAATGATGAAGGACGATCAAAAACGTTACTGGGACCAGATCAGGACAGATTATCAAAAGGCCCGAGACGCCTTTGATAAAAATGAAGGCCCTCGTCCGATACCGCCCTACGTGCAACTTCGCGAGAAACCGGGTTCGTGGAGCAGATTCTTAGCTGATATGCGTATACTCTTTCCGAAGCTACATATTGAAATTGAGTTTGACCGTCAACGCGACGAGACAATTAACGTGTATTTCAAGCAAGGAAATGGGCCGCGGTTGCCGATCGACGCGGCAGGAACATCAATCCTTCAGGCTAGTCAAATTGTGGCTTACGTCGCCCTCTTTAAGCCACAAGTTCTGATCTTAGACGAACCAGACTCGCATCTCCACCCTAACAACCAAAGAGCTCTATGCGACCTAATCACACGCATGGCGTCGCTACGGTCCTTTCGCGCACTCATTAGCACTCATTCACGACATGTGCTTGATAGCCTGAGAGATCGAGCGAAAGTTGTATGGATGAACTCTGGCATAAAAGTCGATTATGACGCCGTCACGACACCCGCCATGTTACTTGAACTCGGCGCGCTTGACTCCGTCGACTACTTCACAAACGGCCAACTCAAGTGCCTCTTTGCCACTGAGGACAGCAAAAAAGAGTCAATTCAGGCGCTGTATGCTCTATTAGATGCGAATGGGTTTCCATTAAAGGAAGTGGATGTTCGTCCTTATTCTGGATGTTCAAAGCTAGACGCAGCGAAGGTCTTACGATATTTTTTATTAGACAAAGCCCCAAATGTTAGGTTCGTCTTACATCGTGATCGTGACTACATGAGTGCAGATGCGGCACAGAAAATTGAGGAGGGCTTGAAAGAGATTGATGCACATCCTTTTATTACAGCACACAGCGATGTAGAGGGTTACTTCTTACAGGCTGCACACATTGCCGAGCTAAATCCGACCATCCCCCAGATACGCGCACAGGAACTCATAGATAAGGCTACTGAAGATACCAGAGCCAGTTCGATTGAGGCCCTAATTAATATTCGTACTGAGGCTGCCATACGAAATCGAAAAGGCGGCCCCCCTCACAATGCTGGTGAACTCGCCGCACAAGCCGTGTCTGACTACGATTCCGATCCAAGCCAGTGGCGTCGAGGAAAACGAGTACTTAGCGTATTGCGCTCATTACTAAACCAAGAGCTCAAAGCGCACCCTGTTATCTTGAAAGCAACCAAGCACTTAGCTGTGCCTGAGCTTCAGCAAATCCGAGCGACGATCTGGCCGAACTAACATGACCGCCATCACGCCGCACGGATGAAATCAAATATCCCAGACTCAACCAGCTCAATCGTCAAATAACTATTGAGCTGGTTAGTTAATTCAGACCGTCACTAATGAAAAGCATTTTGAGTACATCAGCTATAGTTTCAACAGACACACCAGAGCCATATACATCGAAAGTAACTGTTCCTGAAGAATGCCCCATCACCGCCTGTGCATAAGTTGTTGGAGTTCCTTTGGCCTGCATCAGGGAAGCAAGCGAGTGACGCAACGAGTGGAACACCAAACCACGCTCATAGGAATCTCCAAGGGCCGCTGGGATAGCCTGTTGATTAGCCCACTCGCCTGCCGGTCTGTAACCGATTTGCGCCAATGACTCCGACCCACTGAGCTTGCACGCTTCGACATACCTCAGGAAAGCTGCAAGGTCGAATCCATAAGCACCATCCGTTAAAGGCACCATCCGCTCGCTACGTTTATTTTTGATGGACTTTCCTTCACCAGCCTCATTGATGTGAATTGCTGAAGTCCCAGACGCAAGGACATGAATGTCTCCCGTGGTTAACTGGGAGATTTCGTTGAGACGCCCGCCAGTGATGATGCCTAGACTCAGCAGCCAGCGCTTCCATGAGGTTTCAGGCAGCTTGTTAGCGTACTGCATCAGCTTACCTACCTGCTCCTGAGTAAGCGCCTTGCGGCTCGACTCTAGGCCCTTGGTGAATTTGAGTTTCTTGTCGAAAGCCTTTTCTAGGTGGCCGTTCGCAACAGCCCAATTCAGGACAGCCGAGAGCTTCATTAGCATCTGATTAACCGTTGAGGGTTTGCGTGTAGTAGCTAGCTGGTCCCTCAAGGAAATAAGGTCTGCCCGCGAGTGCATCCTCAAGTCCAGCGACCCTAACGCAGAGCAGAGAACTCCATGCGTGAACTTGGTGCCACTCAGCGTATTGGCCTTCTGCTCACCTGCCCGATCATCCATGTAGAGACTGGACAGAACCTCGAAAGTCATCGCAGGCACTGTCGTCGGTTGAGATGAGGAGACGCCACCCACCAGTTGCAACGAGCTGGAAGGGAAGGCCTCAAGGTTTGAAGAACCACTCTCACCATCTGCATGCAGCGCCCCCCAAGCATGCGACGACTCCCCTAAACGTTTAGGCCCAAGTACCTCCGCCGAGACCGACAAGAAATGCTCCCTCAGCTCAGACCACAGAGCCGTTGGGTTCTCACGGTGGAACGCCCTGATGAATCCCGATAGCCGATCAGAAGCATCCAGAGCGGCCCTTCTGTTGCGGGTCTTGAGGGAGACAGAAGCGGACTCGGCGATGCTGCCTGTCGCCCGCAGACGCAGGTAGTAAATACCATTGCGCCGATAGTGATATGGCACAGCGAGTCTTGTGGTCGGCCCCTGAAAAGCGAGCAGATTTGTGACAGTGGTTGTGACAGAAGATCGCGGTGAAGAGAGGTTCATATCGGTTAAGCCCCGTATTCATTGGGTTAACCTGAATTCCTTGAAAATTCTGGATGTATTGCCGGGAGGATTTACGCAAATTGAAGCGGATTACGGTGTTGTGGGATTACATCCGGGAAGTCACTGAGCTGAATCGCGCGGTGTTTCTGGGCGAAACGCAGGATCTTCGGTTTGCTGATTGATAGCGTGCAAGGAGAAAGTAGCGATCAAAGATAGGCATATGAAATATGCCTATCTCGATCAGACGCTGGCACGCGTGCCCCCGGATCAGCGGCGTTTAGCTCTCAAAAGGACAACAACCCCCAGAATCGCGGAGAGAATAGAGCCCATCAGCACCCCGACCTTGACCTCATCAACCAGGTGCGGGCTGTTTGGAAATGCCAGCGCCCCAATGAACAGACTCATCGTGAAACCAATCCCGCACAAGAGCCCGACGCCGTATAGCTGAAGCCAGCCGCACGCCTCGGGAAGTTTCGCCAACCCGGCACGAATAGCCAACGCTGACAAACCAAACACTCCGATTTGTTTGCCCAGTATCAGCCCCAAGGTCACCCCTAGAGGCACCGGGTCGATCAGGTTGCCGGGAGAAATACCTGCGAGGGAAACGCCAGCATTGGCAAAACCAAAGATGGGCACTACGGCAAACGCGACCCACGGATGTAGTTTTTCTTCCAGATGAAGAAGCGGCGACGTGCGCTCATTGTTCGAGTCACCCAGCGGAATGCACAGGGCAAGAATGACACCGGCCAAGGTTGCGTGAATACCGGATTGAAGCATGAAGAACCACAGCAGCCCGCCCGCGACGAGGTAAGGAAGGAGCCTTGTCACGCCACAACGGTTAAGCACGACCAAGAATACAATCACGGCGAGGGATGCCAAAAGCATGCTGATGGACAAGCCACTGGTGTAAAATAAGGCGATGATGAGCACTGCGCCCAGGTCATCAAGGATCGCCAAGGCAGACAGGAAGATTTTTAACGAGATAGGTACGCGTTTTCCGAGCAGCGAGAGTACGCCCAAGGCAAAGGCGATATCAGTGGCAGCAGGAATGGCCCAGCCGCCTAGCGTTTCACTATTGCCCCAGTTGATGACGATGTAGATCAGGGCAGGTACCAGCATGCCACCCAGCGCAGCAAAACCCGGAAGCGCACGCTGACTCCAACTCGATAACTGGCCGACCAGCATTTCACGCTTGATCTCCAATCCCACCAACATGAAAAAGATAGCCATCAGGCCATCATTGATCCAATGCTCAATCGAGAGACCCGCGACGTTGACGTGCAGCGTGGCGAAGTAAATGTCAGCCCAGGGCGAGTTGGCGATGAGGAGCGCAGCGAAGGCGGCGGCCATGAGTATCAAGCCGCCCGCTGATTCAGCGGCGAAAAAACGGGAGAGGAATGCGAGGGCAGACGGTGATGCACGATGCTCGTCGGCGTTTTCCCGACGTGGATGATCCAGGCTCATAGGCACGGTAACTCCACGCGGCGGCCCGACCTGCGCTAAATTAAACCTGCCCTCCCGCGTTTTGCGGTGACACCCATTGGCCCGATTGTACACGAGCGAGGCCTCGTGGTAATCACGAGGCGACGTGCAAGTATCATTGGATTGAGCGCTTCATCATGAAGACATCCAGCAGGATCGGCTGATTGATCACCTGGCCAACGGATACGGCACCTGTACCTCGCAGTGCTGTCCTCTCGGCAGTATCCGTATGGCTCATGCTTACAATCAGGAAGGTGTAGAACCGTCCAGGCCGGAGAAATTCTTCCCGAGGGTACCCATTTCGATGGGAGTCTTCGTGAAAAACACTGATATTTCCTCAGCATCCAGCCGCTCGAACAGTCTTGCAGACTCCTCCTCTGTAACCGCTAATCGAATCTCCATGGGTTGATCCGCCAACTCGAAAAAGTGCGATGAATGCAGCTGTCCGGTGTGCCCGAACCCTTCGATTCCTGCGCAGAGTGTGGCACCGCGCAACCCCATTTCTTTGGCCACGTCGACAATCCATTCGCCAAGCATCTTTCCCTGATAGCGACGGTTCTGTTGAGTAAAGAAAACGACCATAAAGCCTTTCATATTTACCACCTCAGCGAGTACCGATTAATTGATAGGACAGAAGCCCGGCGGCAGTCATCGCCAACGAACCCATAACGTGCAATGAAATTGAGCCGAGTGCCCACAGCAGTCTGCCTTGCTGAATCAAAACAACCGTTTCGGCTGAAAAGGTGGAAAAGGTGGTGAGGCCACCACAGAAGCCCGTGATGATCAGGAGGCGCCACTCGGGACTAAGGGTAGGAGACGCCGCCAGGAAGGCTATCGCCAGGCCAATGATGTAACCGCCCACCATATTGGCGACCAGGGTTCCCGGAGGAATGGTTGGGAATAGCGCGTTCAGCTTGATGCCCAATAGCCAGCGTAACCAGGCACCCAGTGAGGCGCCAACAGCGATGACAATCAAGGATTTCAGCATAGCGAACGCTCCCCCAAAGACCTCAAAGGCCAGATAGACGGAGAGCAAGGGCAGCGAGGCGGAGCGAATTGGGAGAGTAGGTTCATATCCTGTCCTAAAATATGGACAGGGCACGCACGAGCCTACGCACCCTGTCAGGGTTCACGTAGGCATCATCAGCACAAGGCGGTTTAAGGAGGAATGCCATCTCCTGCGCAAATCCTAAAGCATCACTTTAGGGACAGCAAGAACCTCGCATACATCGGCTTTACGGCCTGAGTGGTCGCGTCTTTCATGTCGGCTATGAGCCTACTCCTTGAAATCGAGAGGGCATGCGAGTTTTCCAGCCTGTGAAGTGTCCGGCTTTCCGGTACACCTGAACCCGGAGTTGTCAGGTTGCTTGCCGCTCTTATGACTGAGCGGCAAGCAGTCAGTTAGCCGTTTGATGCGCGGCAGCAACCTTTCAGAGCATGACGTTAATCCTGAAAACGTTCAGTTCAGGGTCCAGTAGCACTGCCTGATACCAGTTGTAATACGTCAGATACGGCTCCTTGATCAGCTTCGCTCCCTGCGCGACCGCCAGTGGCACCAGCCGGTCCACTTCGGCTTGATCAGGTACATCAATGTTCAGCAGGAACTTGCATCCGGTACTGCCCGCAAACGCCTCAAGACCCAGCAACTCGTAAGCCTCCAACGCGTTGAAACCGATGCAGGTCTTGCCCGTATCCAGTCCGCGAAAGATCGGCGATCTGATCGCCTCGATTTCGCGGAAGCCGAACAGGTTCGAGTAGAACGCGCTCAGGCGAACAATGTCCTGGGCGAACACGTTGACGTAAGAGAGTGAGTTCATATCAGGCCACCTTGCTGCCGCCGAAGGTGGTCTGTTTGACGAATTTGGACAACAGGTGATCGCCTGATGTCACCGGTGCATGCCGAGGCGTGGCACCGGGCAGCAGGCAACCTGGCAGGCACTCGATCAAGGTGTCGTAGTTGGGCTGATGGAAAAACACCAGAGACTGACGGCGGTTGTCCTGTTCACTGGTCATGGGCGGATTGACGACTCGATGCAACGTGGAAATCCACTGATCGTTGGTCCACTGCATCATCAGGTCGCCAATGTTGACCACAAAACCATTCTCGACATACGGCACATCGACCCACTCGCCCTTCTGGTTGCGCACCTGCAAACCGCCCAGCGCGTTATCGGGACGCACGATCGTCAGGCTGCCGTAGTCGGTGTGCGCGCTGGCACGTAACTGCCCCGCCTCGACTTCGGTTTTGATGTCCGGGTAACTCAGGCTGCGGAACATGCTGATATGCCGGTCAATCCTGTCATCGAAAAAATACTCGTCCAGCTCCAATGCCAGGGCAAACAGCCGCATCAACGATTGAGCCAGTTCGCTCATCGCGTCGAAGTAGGCTTGATAAGCCTCTTTGAATCCAGGCAGCAGCGCCTGCGCGGGCCAGACATTGGGTGCGAAGTGCGAACCGGCTTCGGCGTTGTGATAATAATCTTCATCGGGCACATGGCTCGGGCCGATGGAAAAAGACTCCTTGAGATCCCCCGGCGCACTTTCTTCCAGCGAATAGGACAGACTCTCCTCGGCTATCGCGCTGTAACCGCGCACCATCTCTGGACTGGGTCGGTCAACCTTGCGTTTTTCAGCCAATGGCAAATCGAAGAACTGCCGGGTCAGGCGCGAGACCCGTTCTATAAGCTCTTCGGGAATCTGGTGTTCGGTGATCACCAGAAACCCGATGTCCTTACACGCCTGATTGACTGCCTGCGCCACGGCTGCCTTGCCGTCCGGTTCTCCTGAAAAATACGGGGCCAGGTTAATGATGGGCACATACTGCAGAGTCATACGGCTGATTCCTCTCGCTGACATGTTGCGTGAAAGGTTCACCGCCAAGGGTGAAGGTCAATCAGGCGAGAGCAGAAACCATGCCACTGGAGAAATTCGTAATCCAGACAAAAAGTTAGCTGTTTAGACCGATCAGTCCGGATCAAATGGTCTGAAACAGAATGCATGGTTTAAATGCGCCGTTACGAAAAACGGGCCAGAACTGCGCACATTTTTTAACCACAGGCTCACAGAAGACCCTGGCAAAAGCACAACGGTGGGAGGCAGCTCGCCGGCGATGGCATCCGTTCAGACACTGATACATCGTCTGGAACACCGAATCGCCAGAAAGCCGCCTGGGCGCTGAGCCTGCTTCAAAGCCCCAACATCAACCCACTCAACCGCTTCACCTTGCGCCGCAGGGCCTCTTCGAACACGCCCTGCCGTGGCTCGATCAAACTGAACCAGTGCTTGGCGCGGGTGATGCCGGTGTAGATAAGCTCCTTGGTCAGCACCGGGTTCAGGGCCTCGGGGAGGATCAGGGCGGTGTGGGCGAATTCGGAGCCTTGGGATTTGTGGACGGTCATGGCGTAGACGGTTTCGACCTCGTTGAGTCGGCTGGGCAAGACGAAACGTACGCCGCCGCTGCCGTCGTTACGCGGGAACGCGACGCGCAGGACTTGTTTGTCCTCGCCTTCACGCTCTGGCAGGCGCAGGGTGATGCCGATATCGCCGTTCATCAGGCCCAAGCCGTAATCGTTGTGCGTCATGAGCACGGGTCGGCCTTCGTACCATTGCTGCTCGCTTTCGATCAGGCTGGCGTTGAACAGCGCGTGAGTGATGCGCTGGTTGAGGCCTTCCACGCCCCACGGGCCTTTGCGGACGGCGCAGAGCAGTTGAAACGAATCGAATGCTTCCAGAACAGAACGAGCCCATAAGGTCCAGCACGCGTCATCCAGCGAGAGGCCTTGTGCCGGACGCTCATTCGCCAGCACGCTCAGGTAATGCCGATAACCTTGCGGCCCCTGCTCGCCCTGGCCAAGGCCGTCCAGTACAAGGCGTTCGAACTTGAGGTCCTGCTCACCCTTGAGCGCCAGGGCGAAGAGGTCGCGGTGGCTGCCGGCTGCCAGCAACGCCCGCGCCTGCTGATCCTGTTGCTGGTTGACCAGACGCGCCAGTTGCCCGATGCCGCTGCCCTGTCCGAATCGACGCGAATGACGCAGCATCACCACTTGTTGCGCCAGCGGGTGCTGTTGCGCATCGCCCTGAAGCAACCCACCCTTGTCCAGTTGCTCGCCGCTGACGGCTTCCAGCCAGGCCTGGGTTTCAGGGCTGTAGAAACCCTCTTCGGCGTCGCGACACAGGTCACCCAGCACCGCGCCCGCCTCGACGGAGGCCAGTTGATCCTTGTCGCCCAACAGGACCATGCGCGCATGCGGCGGCAGGGCGTCGAGCAGGTTGGCCATCATTTCCAGGTCGATCATCGATGCTTCGTCGACCACCAGCACGTCCAGCGGCAAGGGGTTGCCTGCATGATGACGGAAGTGTCGCGTGCCGGGACGACTGCCCAACAACCGGTGAACGGTGGTGACTTCGGCGGGGATTTTCTGTCGCACCTCAGCGCTGACGTCCAGGCCCTGTACCTGCTGGCTGATGGACTCGGTCAATCGCGCAGCCGCCTTGCCGGTCGGAGCGGCCAGACGAATGCGCAGCGGCTGGCCGCTCTGCACGGCAGGCGCTTGCAGCAGCGCAAGCAGACGCACCACAGTGGTGGTTTTACCGGTTCCCGGGCCGCCAGTGATGATGCTGAACGCCCGGCGAGTGGCCAGTGCGCAGGCCAGTTTCTGCCAGTCAATAATGGCGTCCGACGCGGGATTGGCTTTGCCGAACAAGGCATCAAGACGTTGAACCAGATCCACTGGCGGTGCTTCATCCTGCGCCAGACGCTGACGCAATGCTGCAGCGATCCGGCGTTCGTAAGTCCAGTAACGACGCAGATACAGGCGGCGGTCCGACAGCACCAAAGGTTTTTGCAGCGCTTCGACGCGCGTGTCTCCTGCGCTGGCCACCAGAGTGCTGCCCGCCAGCGCCTGACACCACGCCGCGCCCTCCAGCGCTGCCAGCAACTGCGAAGGCAGGAGCATCGGCGTGCTTTGCAGATCACCTTCCGGCGGCAGGGACAGCGCGAAGTCAGGCTCTTTGAGTGTCTCGTAGAGGTCGAGACATACGTGGCCGTGCCCCAATTGATGGCTGGTCAGCGCAGCGGCGACCAGCACCAGCGGATCGGCCTGTGGATCCAGCTCACTGAGGAACGCCACAAAGGCCCGGTCCAGTGCGCGCAACCAGCCGCGCTCGACCCAGCGTTCCAGCAGAATCAGCAAATCCTGAACGCGGATCAGCGGGCTCAGGTCTGCGAGGCTGATGTCGCTCAGTGCGGTGGGCAACAGCTCTTCGAACGAGCGACTCATGCGAAGGCTCCTGACAGTTCCTGGGGTAACGGTTTGCCTTGGAACAGCAGGTCCAGGCTTTCGATGAGAACGCGCGGCGG
The DNA here is from genome assembly GCF_014358015.1 of Pseudomonas triticifolii. Classification (GTDB taxonomy): domain Bacteria; phylum Pseudomonadota; class Gammaproteobacteria; order Pseudomonadales; family Pseudomonadaceae; genus Aquipseudomonas; species Aquipseudomonas triticifolii. Next base: position 10,395 of record NZ_JACONV010000038.1, read on the forward strand.
CCGGTTGAAGTACACGCCCTGAGTGGACGATCGGCTGCCGCGCAGGAAGACGTACAGCGCGCCACCCATGTGCTGGTCATAGTCGTAATCGGCAAGACGCGCCTTCAGTTGCCGATGCAGGGCCAGCAGGTAGAGCACGTACTGCAGGTCGTAGCGGTTGTCGAGAATCGAGGCTTCCATCGCCAGCTCGGTGTACGCCGCATCGTCCGGGCCCAGCCAGTTGGATTTGTAGTCGGCGACGTAGTAACGCCCTTCGTGCTCAAACGTCAGGTCGATGAAGCCCTTGAACATACCGTTGAGCGAGACAGTTTCGGTGGCGGCGCGTGGCGCGTTGTTGTGGGTAAAACGGCGCACGAGGGTATCCATCTGCTTCACATCGACCTGGTTGCTGGCGAACCAGAACTCCATCTCGACGCGGTATTGATTGGGTTGATCCAGCTCGCCCAACGCCACCGGCGCGGCATCCGGTGCTAAGTGCAACGGCATGTTCAGTAAATGCTGCAACCAGTCGCGCAAGGTATTGATCCAGCCCTCCCAGCCGCGACGGTTGCAGCGACGGGCGACCGCATCCTCAAGACGCTCCGGGTCGTTGGCCGTCAACGCAAACCCTTCGGTCCCCGCCCATTCCAGCAGACCGTGCAGGAAGGTGCCGGGGTTCGGCCCACGCGGGAAGCGATGGATGTCACCGCCGCTGGCCGGTACGTCGCGAGGCGCTTCGGGGTCCAGACGTTCGTCATCGAACAGCTTCTGTGCCTGCGGGCTGTCCGGCGACTGGTCGGCACCGGTCGTGATCGTGTCGCCGATACGCAGCGCGCTGTACGAGGCGATCCACCAGTTTTCGGCAGCACGTCGCTTGGGCAGCAGCGGCTTGAGCAGTGACGCCTCATTGCGCGGCGCACTGAAACGCTCGAGGGTCGGTTCGGGCACCGGTTCCAGCGCAATGACGTCCCGGCCTGCCTGCAGATCGCGAAGCCATATTTTCAGGTCCGCCGACTCGGCAAGCACCGCACCGCCGCCCAGCAAATAACCGAGCGCCGAACGGTGCAGCATCGAGCTGTTGGCGTTGCCTCGCTTGAGGTCGGCGACGCCCAGCCAACAGGCGTGCTCCGAGCGGGTCAAGGCGACGTAGAGCAGGCGCAGGTCTTCAGCGAGACGTTCGTCATCCGACTGTTGAATCAGTGCCTCGGTGGGCTGCAGGCTGATCTGCGCGTTGCCATCGGCATCGTGAAACTGCAGTGGCAGGCGGCTGCCATCCACCGGCTTGGAAGAGCAAATGAACGGCAGGAATACCAGCGGATACTGCAAGCCCTTGGACTTGTGAATGGTCACGACCTTGACCAGTTGCTCGTCGCTTTCCAGCCGCAGGATCTGCTCTTCGCCTGCCTGACCGGACAGCGCCAGATGATCGCCGAGGTGACGAATCAGGGCCTGCTCGCCATCCAGCTCGGCAGCGGCCTGTTGCAACAATTCGGACAAGTGCAGCAGGTTGGTCAGCACACGCTCGCCATCGGTGCGCGTCATCAGTGTCTGCGGTAAGGCAAAGTCATGCAGCAGGCGGCGCAGCATCGGCAATACGCCCTGCGTGCGCCAGACCGCGCGATAGCCACGGAACTGCATGACGCGCCGTTCCCACGCCAGTTCGTCCTGATTCAGACGTTCCAGCTCGGCCAGCGACAGATCGAGCGTGATACAGGCCAACGCCGCCCGCAGCGTGCGCTCTGAATCGGGTTCTGCACAGGCTTTGAGCCATGACAGCAGGTCATGGGCTTCCTGTGCAGCAAACACCGAATCCTTGTCCGATAGATAGACGCTGCGCACACCGCGCGCCGAAAGCTCGTTGCGCACGGCCTGCGCTTCCTTGCCGTCGCGCACCAGAATCGCGATATCGGCGGGACGCAAGCCACGCAATACCTTGTCTGGCGTGGCGAACCCGGCACGTCCTTGCTGCCCTGCGTTGAGCAGACGCACGATTTCACTCGCGCAACTGGCCGCCAGTTGTTGACGGTAAGCCACCCCGGATACCGGCTGATCGCTTTGCAGATGCCAGACCGTCAATGCTGCGAGCGTCGCACCATCAGCCTGTAGCGTCTCCTTGCGCCCTTGAGCCAGCGCATTGGCAAACGGCACAGGATTATGCTCGCCGTCCCGGAACAGAAATGCGCCGCGCCCTTGAGCACGCAACTCGGCCCGTTCGAAGACATGGTTGACCGACTCGACCATCGCATGACTGGAACGGTAGTTGGTGTCCAGCGTGTGCCAGCGACCCGAGGTCGCCTGGCGGGCGCGCAGGTAGGTGTAGATGTCGGCGCCACGGAACGCGTAGATCGCCTGCTTGGGGTCGCCGATCAGGAACAACCCGGTCTGTTCGTCGTTATCTTCGAGGCGATAGATGCTCTCGAAGATGCGGTACTGCACAGGGTCGGTGTCCTGAAATTCGTCGATCAAGGCGACGGGAAATTGTTCGCGAATCAAAGTCGCCAGCCGCTCGCCGCCTGCGCCGCGCAAGGCGCTGTCGAGCCGGAGTAGCATGTCGTCAAACCCCATTTCTGCGCGACGACGCTTCTCTTCTTCAAAGCGCGTACTCACCCACTGCGCAGCGTGTTGCAACACGGCAGCATCGGGAGTCGGCAAACCGTCCAGCGCCGCCTTGAGTTCAAGCATCGCCTCGAAAGCCGGGTGCGAAGGCGCATCGCTTTTCCAGGCTTCGGCGATGCCATCGGGTGTCAGCCGGGTGAAACCGGTGCCAAGGTCCAATGCCTCCTGAGTCTCGTCAGCGGCCCAGGCCGCGAGTTTCTCGAACCAGGGTTTGAAATAGCGTTCCTGCATCTTGCGACCGTCGACAATCTTGCGCGCCACGCCATCCATGCAGATGGCTCGCAGCTCGGCCGCCCAGACGGTCCACGGCGCCTTGAGTGCGGCCAGCGCCTGACGACGCTCCAGCAGAGATGCAGCGATCAGCTCGGCAGGCTCTTGAGTGCCGATATTGCGCTCACGCCCGAACAGACCCCGCACGCGGGGTAACAATGCCGCCGGCCCGCTCCAGTTCTCGCGCACCCAGGTCAGCGCGTCGCCACTCATGGGGTAGCAGAAGCGTCGCCAGTAGTCGCGCAGCACTTCGCCGAGCAGGTCGCTGTGATCGGTTTCCAGCGTCTGTGTGAACAGGCTGCCACTGTCGAAGGCGTGCTCGCGGAGCATGCGCTGACACCAACTGTGAATCGTCGAAACCGCGGCCTCGTCCATCCACTGCGCGGCGATGTCCAGGCGGTTGGCACAGGTCGGCCAAAGCTCGGCGCTGAATTGCTCGCGCAGCTCGGCGATCAGGTCATCGGGCGCGTCGATTTCGTCACGAAAGAATCGCGCAGCTTCGGCCAGTCGGGTGCGAATCCGGTCGCGCAGCTCTTTGGTCGCGGCATCGGTAAAGGTCACCACGAGTATTTGCGGCGGCAGCAATTCGCGACCAAAGCCTGATAATTCGTCGCCATGGCCCAGCACCAGACGCAGGTACAGCGCCGAGATGGTAAACGTCTTGCCGGTGCCAGCGCTGGCCTCGATCAGTTGGCTGCCACGCAACGGAAAACGCAGCGCCAGTGGAAGCGTCATGTCGTTCATGCACTCACCTGCGCGCTGGAAAGCGATTGCCACGATGCTTCGTAAATCGGCTTGTAGAGTGTCTCGCACCAACCGACAAATTCTTCGCTGTCCATCAAGGCGTCGAAGTCCGGGTACTGGCGGGCCAACGCGGTACTTTCCCGACGCTCGCCGTCGGTGGTCTGGCCGTCGCCTTCATAGGCTTTGCGGGCGGCAGTTTCGGCTTTGTCCAAAGGTTGTCCCAACCAGGCGAATGCGGTTTTCACAGCAACCGGTAACGGCTGTTGCATGCCGCGCAGCCAGGCCGTCAACAGATGATTAAGGGTCGTGACAGCGGCGTCTTTTTCCAGGGGTGCCAGCATCAGGGTTTCATCGCTGGCCACCAGTGCGGTACTGAGCGGCAATTCACACGCACAGGCAACCAGGTGGTTGACCCACGGCCGAATCAGCCGATGCCATTTGCGGGTCTTTTTTGAGCCGATGCTGTTGGGAATCACGGTGACCAGCAACAACTCGCCCTGGGCGTTGCGATGCAGACCGCCAAGCCAGCTGTCGATACTCACGCCGCCGTGGCTGAAGCTGATCGGCAACGCGCTGCTCAGCGGTTCGGGCCACAACGTCAACACGTCCTGATAACGTCTGAGCACGTCGGGCAACGGCTCGATCAGCTCCTGCTGCATGCACGTGCCGAAACCTGCCAACGGCAGCAGACCGCTGGCTTGTAACTTGTTTGCCTGAGCCTGGAGCGCGCTGTCGATATTGTCCGGCTGCGCCATAGCGGCGTTGAGCAGGCTGTCGCTGAGCCCGTAACGCTCCAGCGCGTCGAGCACGAAAGGCTCTTCATCGGCCAGCGGCGCTTCGGCCACCTCGAAGTAGATTTTCAGACGCTGACTGAAAAAGTGCTTCACGGGATTGCGCAGAAAGTCCTGCACTTGAGCGATCGTCAGCGGCTCGTCTTGCTCATGAGCTGACAGAGCTGTCTGGACAGGTATGACGGCATCGGCCTCGTGCAGCAATCGCCATTCGCGGGCAAAACTGAAATAGCCGGTGCCCTCATGAAAGTAACTGGCGCTGAACGGTTGCAGCGGATGCTCCAGCGTCAGTGCGTTCAGCAGCCGCTCACCGTCATCAAGCTTGCCCGCACCATCTGGCTCACCTGCAAGCTTCCAGCCGCTGGCCAAGTGGTCACGCAACTGCCCGATGAGCACCGATGCGGGACGATCACTGTTGTCACGAATGCTGCGGCCGACCCAACTGATGTACAACTGATCGCGAGCTGACAACAGCGCCTCGAGCAGCAGATAACGGTCGTCTTCACGTCGAGAGCGATCACCGGGGCGGTAGTCACTGCCCATCAGGTCGAAGTCCAGCGGTGGCTGTGCTCGTGGGTAATCACCATCGTTCATGCCCAACAGGCAGACCACTTTGAACGGGATTGCGCGCATGGGCATCAGCGTGCAGAAATTCACCGAGCCTGCCAGAAACCGCTGGGACAGACGGCCCTGATCAAGGCCAGCCAGCCAGGCTTCGCGAACGACCGTGAGTGGCAGCTCATCAATGAGACCCACGGCTTCGCAGGTCTCCAGCCAGTTCTCGCGCAGGGTTTCGAGCTGGGCGAGCAGGTAATCGTCGTGTTCGCTGTCGGCAACGAAAAAGAGTTGCAGGACAGCTTGCAGACGAGCGCCCCATTGAGCCGGGGTGGCCGGTTTCGAAAGCTCGCCATGAGCGGCCTCAAGCGCGTCGATCAAGGCGACTAGCGGACCAATCAATGCGGCATCCAGCCCACCGATTTCATCGTAGGGCTCAATACCCTCATAAGCGGCACCGGCACCTACCGCATAGCCAAGCAACATTCGGCGCAGGCCGAAGTGCCAGCTGTTCTGTTCCAGCGCATCCGGCAGACCCAACCCTGCGCGTTGCGGCGCATTGAGGCCCCAGCGAATGCCTGCGCCTTCAATCCAGCGGTGCAGGGTCGGCAGGTCGCGTTCCTGAATCCGAAAGCGTGCACGCAGAGCCGGGACGTCGAGCAGGTCGAGAATTTCGCTGACCGGAAAGCGGCTGTCCGGCAATTTCAATAAATGCTCGACAGCGATCAGCAAGGGTTCGCGGCCACGTTGCCCTTGGTCAGCCAGTGTGAATGGAATAAAGCGGCGGTCTTCGCGTTCTATCTGTCCGAATACCGCTCGGATGTGCGGCGCGTAACTGTCGATGTCCGGGACCATGACAATCACGTCACGTGGACGCAGATCCGGATCACGACTGAAACGGGCAAGGAGCTGGTCATGCAACACCTCGACTTCCCGCTGCGCGCTATGGGCCACATGGAAGCGAATGGATCGGTCTTTCAGAGCATCGATGGCTGGCCAGAGCTCGCGGGTTTCATCCAGAGGACGTAGTTCGAGGATGTCGTCCTGCAACTGGTTCAGAATATTCCTGGGTTCGCTTTCGCTGAACAGATCGATGCGCTCGTCCTTGAACGAGGCGCGATAGCTGCGCGGGTCATCATGGCTGTCGAGCAGGTTGATGTAGTCGCGACCCTGCTTACCCCATGCGGCAAGCAACGGGTGCGCATGCTGGTGCAGCGCCTCGGGGTCCAGGACCATCGGCATGCCGGTCTTGCGCGCCTGCCGCTTGTATTGATGGCGCAGCAAATCCTTGTCCGCGACGATATCAGCCCAGTGGTGACGACACGGGTTGTGGACACAAAGCAACACCTGGCTGAATCGGGCCAGCCCGGCGAGCGCTTCAAGCGCCTGTGCGGGGAGTGACGAAATACCGAATACGATGACGCGCGCGGGCAGCCCGGCAGGTGCCTCGGTCAGCGTGCTGATGCGCTCAATAAAACGTTGGTGAACGCCGGCACGACTTTGTGCCATGCCTTGGGCACCGACGTCATGCAGCAGCGCTCGCCATAACTCTGCCTGCCAACAGTTGGAGGCGGTCAGGGGTTTGGCTTCGCCTCTGCCATTGCGCAACTGGTGACGTCCGGCAGCCCAGTCTTCCAGCCAGTCGGCGCGGTATACCTGGTATTGGTCAAACAGGTCCGACAGCCGCTCCGACAATTGATAGCGCTTGCGAAGGTCAGTGTCTGCCGTGAGAAAGCGCTGTAGCGGCTCGAAGTGCGGCTGATTGATGAGCTCGGGCAGCAGACGCATCAGACGCCAGGTCAGCGGGCCTTTGTCGAGCAGAGAGGTTTCGGGGATTTCGTCTCGACCCAGGACTGTGCGGTAAAGCTTCCACATAAAGCTGCCGGGCAACTGGACGTCGATGGCTGCCGCAATGCCGCATCCGCCTAAATCGTCGTCTAGAGCATCCTCAGCCAGGGCCAGCTTGAGCCACTGGGCAATCCCGTTGCTCTGTACCAGCGCAATCTCGTTCTCCAGAGGGGCCAACGGGTAACGCCGCATCCAGGAAACAACCAGACTGCGCAGTTCATCCAGGCGGTTGCCATGAACCACCATGAAACCAGCGCTCAGCGAGGTTGTAACGGGCATGCTTGCTTCCTTGACGTTGACGACGTGAAACCTGAGGCCAAACCATAAGGGCAAGCGCACTGGAATGCCACACACAA
>NZ_JACONV010000039.1 GCF_014358015.1 Pseudomonas triticifolii
GTGTGGCTGTGTGTGCAGTTGGGGCATAGACACCTCCTTTTTATGGGGCTGACCGGTCGCGGTTGTCGATGCCCTCTTGATCAAGTGCCGGTCTGGCTAATGGTCGCGCGTTGCTGGGAGTAGGGTTGGTGCCGGTCGGTCTGGTTTGTAGGTGGTGACATCAAACGATCAATTGTAGTCACCCTTAAAACGGGTCATGAGGTGGTGACATCTAAATAGGGTTTGACACTTGTTGGCACTACTTGTATTGTTGTCACCATTACATGGCACCAACAGCCAGCTCGAAGACCAGAGGCGACACCATGACCGCACGTACATACGCCTATTGCCGGGTATCCACCACCGAGCAGACTACAGATAACCAAATGCACGCTATCAGGGAGCGCGGATACGTCATCCCTGCGAACCGGGTACACATTGAGACGATAAGCGGCTCAGTACCAGCCTCCGAACGTCCTGTATTTGCAAGGTTGGTAGACCGTTTGGAGAGTGGAGACACGCTTGTGGTTCTGAAACTCGACCGCCTTGGTCGTGACAGCATCGACGTGCAGGCCACCATCGATAAGTTGATGGCTTTAGGTATCCGGGTTATCTCGCTCGACCTGCCAGCCTCAGACCTGACCAGCGTAGAGGGTAGGTTCATCATGCAGGTAATGGCGGCGCTGGCTGAGATGGAACGTGGCCGTATCCGTGAGCGTACCAGCGAGGGGCTAGCCCGTGCCAAAGCTGCCGGTGTGAAGCTGGGTCGTCCTGTAGCTGATGACGTCACGTCTCAGGTGCGCGAGCTGCGTGCCAAGGGTATGAGTCAATCTGAGGTTGCCGAAGCTTTGGGGCTGTCCCTGCGCACCGTGAAGCGCCATTGCGCCAAGGAGTCCGCCTGAGTTGTAAAGCGGGCTGAAGTTTGAGGCCCAGACACTCGGGCATGCGACGACATGTATCACTGGGTATTCCAGTTGCAAGCCGTATAGCGGGATATGGCTTGGCCGATCATGTGTTGACAGTGGAGGGCCACCAGAGCGCACAGACGCTACGCTGATTCACGGGGCAGGCCAGCACCGACCACCGGCCTTCACGGTTGCGGTAGCCCATCTGACAGCGGCTGTCCTACTGGTCGAGGGCGGAGGTTCAGGGCAAGCGCCGGGATGATTATGCGAGATGCGCTGTTAAAGCTTCGGGCAGTTAGCTGTCTGCTCCGCTTGCGGCTGTCACATGAAACCCCAGGACTGTGTGGGGGGGGCGGGTAAACGTGCCTCAGGCGCGCTCTCAGTGCCTCACGGCTTCAAAGCGAGTTTAGGCTTTGAATTGCATTATAGGACCGCCAGTAGCTTAGATTGGCTGAGTCTCACAGTGTTAGACACTTGAAACCCACAGTTTTTGAATTCCAGAGCGGCCAGCGGCAAACGTGACTGGATCGGGCATTCTGGTCATAAAGTCTCACAGTGATTTAGTGTGAGACTGCTGTGCAAATAATAAACAAAACCGCTGGAGGCCTCGTAATCCGTGGTCTGTAGCCCGATGCCTATTTAAGTTGCAGTATAGGAGAATCCCCAGTAGCAACAGTAGTGTAGTAGTTAAGGTAGCTACTGTAGCTACTGTAGCTACTGTAGCTACTGTAGCTACAGTATTATCAAAGTAGTCATAGTTGTATTTCTCCCTTCTTCTCCTTATGGAGAAAGGGAGATTAACTATCTGCTATAGGGTATCCGGTCCTGTAACGCCCCAGAACGCCCGTAGGTAGCTATGGCGCAGAATGCCGAGCCGAATACTGCCAAGCGCTTTAAACGCGAACAGGGAGCCTCAGAGGGCTTCTGGCTTTGATTATGTCTCACACTGTTAGACTCTAGATTGATCGCAGGGTGGCGGGCGCGCTCCGACCGGTAGCCATTTAAGTTGCAGTAGAGGAACAGCACTCGACGTGGGATCGATACCGATAGGAAATTGCTATGATGCTATTTTGTCGCATTGCTTTTCCCTATTGCTTCATCGGTCTCAGGCCAAGTAGCAAAGTAGTAATCAGTAGAAGCAGTAGAAGCAGTAGAAGCAGTAGCAACAGTAGAAAACTCCTACTTCTTTGGAACAAAGAATAGAGCAACCAGAAGCCCCCAAGTAGCAACCAGTAGCGCCCATTAGCTTTGGGTTGCGTACATGACAGTCGCACGGAGATTTAACCCACCCACCAAACCATCAGAGAGGTAATAGACCATGTCTACACCCATTACAGGCGATGCGTCGTCTCAAGTTAAAGTCCAGCAGCAAGTTGGCGTCACTTTGCACAACATGCCGAAGGTTGATTTCACAGCCATTACCGATGCCAGCCACCCTATTAATCAGAGTAATCTCTCTGGCAAGCGCTTGGGTAGCATGGTACTTGCAGTGGACTCGGAACAGGTAGAGAGCGGCAGTGGCCGTATCAGCCTGCTCGTTGCTCATGGCAGTAACCCAGAGGATGGATGGTCCGCATTGTTCGCCAGTCGGATCGGCAATGCTCAATGGACCCCGGCTTATCCCGATGGCGAGGTAGGAGCATGATACGGAATATCCAAAGTGTATCTACGTCAATCACTGACCTCGCAAGCAAGCCTACTCCACGCCTTCCCGGTACGCCGATGGGGGCCACAGGTATTTCATTCACTCCTGAGCCTATTAATGGCAACTCACGCTCTGTTCTAACCCCGGCACAAAAGCTGATGGAACAGACGATGCTAAAGGGCCGCTCATCCGGTTTCTGATTAAGTTGCAGTACAGATAACGAGTCCTGGGATCAGGGCATACAAGCTGGGGCATTCCCTGCTCATTAGTAACGGTCTGGTCCCCTCTCTCCTATGAGTGGCCGAGTGTCCCACCTTGTATGTCCTGTATCACCTAGATGCCCCCCAATACTTCAAACCAAACCAAACCAAACCAAACCAAACCAAATCGAGAGGTCTACTATGACTATCGCAGTGCCCATTAAACTACCCGACGCACAGGGTAACTTACACACATTCCTATCAAATGAGGAAGGGCTATACAATCTCACTGACATCTGGCGAGAGTTGGGCCTTCCTGACCGCAAAGCACCTAGCCAGTGGAACAACGAGGCTAAGCGCGAATTAACTAGCTCGGGAAATTTCCAGAGCATAAATGGTAGGGGTGGGCAAACGCTTGCAACTGAGAAAGCATGCATCGCATATTCAATGTGGGTGTCTTTCCCCTTCTATTCACTAGTCGTCGACACCTTCATAGTCGTGCGTAATGACGAGAAGTTGGCAGCGGCCACCTATCGTAGGTTAGCCGAGGAACATCAAGATATGTTCGCGGCCAATGCCCGGAAGGTTAAAGCGTACTCCCGGCTTGATCGTACCCTGTTGCACTGGCGTCATAGCTGCTACTTGGCGGACATCCATAGCCCCGATCTTGCGTACAAGTATGTAGTTCAGAACTATCTGTTCTGGTGTGCCCGTCATCAAGGTAAGTTGACCCGATATTCTCTTACTGACGCTGGCAGAGATGCTGGGTTCTACGTGGTGAGTGGTGGGAATTTCAGCGATGGCCTCCGTGTTACATCGAAGGGCCGCTGCTGGCTCATGGATCACGCGGATGAAATCAACGAGGCTACCCGAGCATGAGAACTCTACGCATCGGATACAACCCGTCATTCAGCTATGGCGGCGAGCTGGGCAATGCTGATGAGGGAGACACCGTTAATGGCCGTCAACCTTATGCTGCACCTGTCAGCCTGCAATCGAGCTTCAATGAAGGCCGTGGCGTTCAACTTGTCGCCAAGAAGGTCGCGTAAGTAACTGGATATCTAGCACTGCACTTGCGCTGCTGGCGTTCAACCGTACATGAAAGTCGCAACCCTATACCTACCTAAAACCAAGCCCAAACCCAATCCCATTACCGTTAAAGAGAGAGGTTCCAATGACCACAACTACTTCCCGTATCATCGACGACATGCGTATTCACGATGCACCTACCCTGCTGGTCAAGTTCGGCGCAGAAAAGGCAAAGGCCCGCATTACTGCTGTTGGTGTTCACGAAACCATGAAAGAAGTGACAGCACAGTTTGATGAGTACCGTCCGTTCCTCATTCCCGGTCGCGATCAGCATGACCAGAAGTTGAGGGCGATGGGCTGCGTACAATCCGATGTTACAAAGTCCCTTCGCAACTATGAAGCCACTGGACGTATGCTGGGTGAACTTCCATCGGGCCTGCCAGTGCCAGAACAGTACAGCAACTTGTTCACATGGCTGCTTAACTTGAAGCGTGAGATTTCCGCCCAAGCTCCCGATAACGAACTGTTCAAGAATCCTACCGGTCTGGTCGGCTACGACTTCCCGAAATGGCGTGAGTACATCAGCCACTACAGTGCCGACCTGTTGCCCCTGATCGATGCCCTGTCAGAGCGCGTCAAGACTGACTATGCGTACTACGAGTACCTAACACATCTGGGCGAAGTGGCTCATGAGCTGGTCATCAACGCCAAAGGACGTAGCGACCATCTGGCTACCAAACTGCTGGACCTGCTGCCTACCATCACCCGCCCGTTCACACAGGCAGGCCGTGAGGCGTTCGAGCTGCTGCAAGTTGCCCTGTTGTCTGAGGTCGATGCCGATGCATTGGTCAAGGCTGGCTGGAGCCCACAGCACTCCGAGGTCATTGAGGTTGCATGCGTCCGCTCTGGTCTGCATCACAAGGCCAAGGGGCCACGAGTTGAGGTCGTACGTATCTCTGCCTACGAGCTGAACTACACACGCCTACGTCAAGCCATGCAACGCGAGTACAAGGCTGCTCAAGAGGCGCACAAGCTGGAACGCGAAGCTGAGGTAATGGCTGGCCGGAAACAACAATTGATTGATCAAGCCGACCGTAAGGACGCACTGATCCTCAAGCTTCGAGCTGGCGATATCACCACCGAGGAACTGCGCGAACTGGAAGCCCTGTAATACCGTGGCAAGTACCTGGGAGAACAAGTGACACAAGGTGCAGAGGCGCAAGAGGCAAGCAGGGACGATGGGCTGTGTGAGTGGACATGCGCAGCCTGTAACAACTGAGTCGATCCATCCACTACCCGAGAGGGGGTCAGGTATTAGCCCGGCCCGCCTAGCACTTCACTGGATGCAGACAGGTCGAACCTCAAAGAAAGTTGTGGCACGTCAACTCCCCGTTTCGGGCGGCATCTGTCTTTTGCGAACTCCCTACCTACTGATCCCACGCCGAGTAGGAATATCACCGTCTGAATCTGCTGGCCATCAGGGACTCACAAAGAAGGGTGACACCCGTATGGAATTCATTTCCGTGATTGATTGGCTAGCGTCCGTTTAGCGTCCGGTAATTTTAATTTTCCCTATAACATCTTGTGGTGTTATCAGCGGAACCTCGGGTTTTATCGGAGAGGTTTTAGAGACGGAACTCGCCAATGCGCCAAGTTGCTGCATGGTGATATGCGCGTATTCCAGTGAGTCCCGAGTCGAGGAAATGTCCTCAAGAACGTTTTTGAATCGTGCAAATGTCAATTCCGGATCTTCAAAGTAGCGACCAGATACCCGCTCTTTCGTTAAAGCCGCCGGATCGCTTGGCAGAGGTAACTTAATAGCTGGCAATAGCTCTCGTTGACTTAACTCAATCGTGCGTGTGACCGCAAAGAGCGTTTTCCCTGCGTTTGCCAATGGGGCTACGTGAACAACCAGATCTCTATAAGCCCCAAGTTCGAACAGCCATTGGCCGTGTTTCGCGGATGCATTGAGCTCTCTACCAGCCGCATCCTTGGGCGCTTCAGATTTCCATTTCTTCAGGAGCCCGCTCAGTGTGGTTATTTTGTTGGCATCCGGAACGGAGCTTCTGATCATTACTTCTGAATAAAATTCAGATAGGTAATCTCGCAGTACGCAGGCGTCTACTAAAAAAGATTGTAGGGCTAAATAGCATAAAGACGTGTAGCCATCGAGGAAACGCTCATCAGCCGTAAATGGTTTTGACCGAAGCCGTCCATTTAATTGTTCTGCATATGCTTCCGATAGCTGGCGGAGACGCCACTCACATGCTCTGAGTTGATGGGATATTCGAGACGCCAAATCGTAAAGTAAGCCGTTCTTTTGCTTGAAAGCGCCGTGGGCGATAAATGACCACTCGTGACCTTGATCCGCACATAGCCAAGTAGGGCTAGCTGCAATGTTCTTAGATCGCCATTCAGGCGGACTAAAGCCCTTAGATGCTTCTGCTGTCGTGTAAAAGTCACAGCCGATCACATTCAATCCTAATCTTTTTGTGTCGGAGTAAAGACTTTCAAAGCTTTTCAGTGTGATCTGAATGCCTCGGTTGCTAACTGTGTTAGGACGTACCGTTGCCTTAGGGTCCATCCCGTTAAGCAGTCTTCCTCCCCCATGCAAATGAAGTTCGCGTAGTACGGTATGCCATTCCATTTACTTAGACCTTGCTATAGTGCAGGTGAAGTTGGGGGGTAAGGCAGCATCGGGGTAATAAGCTTTGAGGTGAAAAGTGTAGTTGCGCATCTGAGTCTGTACTCTCTTTGTATGCTAATTTACCTTTGTCAATAACCACTACTTTACGATATTTGCATCAATTCCTAGAAGCTTGGCGACCTCTTCCCTCCGCTTATTACTGAACTGCCACACCCGTCCAATGGATGCAACTGTTACAAACTGGCCATGCAGACTGGTAGGCCATTTGTAGTCTGGATCATGTAGTCCGCCAACATAAAATGATTTATCAGTACACCGGTTTAAAGTATGGTGTGTGTTTTTGGTGTCGGCGATTGGCACTTGTTGCTTTTTAGCCCTGCGAAGAACCACATCTTCTTCGCGTATAAGTCTGTTAACTTCTTTTGTCGCTACGGTAGGTGCTGTATTGATATTGTCCATGACGATAGTTAAGTGTCGAATCAGCTTCATCGAAAGGTCAGACCCTCCATCAAAATCTTCTTGTACTCCACCGCCTCTAATTTCTTTTTTGAACTCGCACAGGCGTGACCATTGGTTAGGGTCATGATCTTGAGGTAGCGCGCTTTTTGAGAAATAAATTAGTGTAGGACGTTTCTCTTTTATGAAGTATTTTATTTCCTCTACCGTGCCTGACTTTTCTACGCCCGTATCACTTCCAAGTCTGGACCAGAAAAGAGAAACAATAATATCGCAGTCCTTAACAATCAGGTCGTTAAGTATTCCTTGAGGGCGATCCCCCTGAAGTGGAGCACTATCAAGTTCCCACATAACAGGGAGCAAAATCTTTTCAGTCTTGACGCTATTCATAGAGTTCCAAGTATGAATGGCAGTCTCAATCACCTTTCTCTCTGCACTTACGTCCGAAGGGGATCCGATCAAAACACGGTAGGCGGTCACAGATACTGGCATAAAATATCCCTGTAGATAAGTAGGTGAGTAGCTGTGTATTATCTAAAGTTGTTAAGAAGAGTCCTTGATGATAGTGGCGCTCTGTCGATCTGTCCTGATTCTAGTATCCTGACGATGGAATGAGCTTCATCCCCGTCCACACGTCCGTAAAATAGATAGTATCGATCTCTCTCAAAAGTTTGCCATTTACGACTTTCAAAGATATCAAGTTCGCAGTGTCCGCTGAGCTGGTGCTGGGGCGATTTGAAATTAAAGAAAACTCGGTTGTACTTGCCTTTTGCAATAGAGGTAGGCTGGCCAAAGAATAAGAAGCTTTTTCCAAGATACCGTCTTATATCTTGCTGGGCTTTCTCTATAGGGACGATTAAATCGCGCAGTAAGACTGCTTCCTCTCCTTCAAACTGAATAGCGATATCAAGGCTTATTTGAGCCAAACGCACAAGCCTACGCACGGTGCGAAAGTGCCCCGGATTGAGCAGATTCCCATCAGCATCATAGAAGTTCTCAAACCCGCGACCATTTACTGATGAGCCGCCCTGTACTTCCTTCCTTTTACGTGGGTTCTGATCCGGATCTTCATCATCATCGTCCTCATCTGCCTCGTTCTCCGTCAAACTCTTCCAGCCTGCGAAGGTTACGAGGTTGATAGCTCTTTTCTCTTTGCCCCCCTCATCATCCCCACCGCCCGCACCACCCTTTCTCCTGTGTGGGCATTCCACCTTATCGAAGCCGGGCATATGAAAGTAGAACGCCGGAACGCCATCTTTCCGCGTTGGGTTCTTGCGGGGTCGCCTACTGCACATGACCCCACACTCGGGACAATAGATCAGACCGTGATGCTCATCATCGGCGTAAGACTCTGGAAGCAATCGGGGAGCATCAACAAGGGTAGCTGGTGCGACCGATGATGGTTGAGGCTCAAGGACGAGAAACGCAACTTTGGGGATTGAGATCTGTGCCATACATTCCTTTGTTTCAATGGACGATTAGTCGACGAAAATGGATCCTATCTCCAGCGGATAGTAGCAAGGCGCCATCCAGTCACGCTACCTGCATCTACAAGAGATCGAGACTTATGGAGAGTGGAGTCATTTAGCCCAGTCATAGCGCTCAGATGCTGGGCCTTTTGTTCGGTTTCTACAGGTACCTCTCCTTGTCACAAGTCCTGTACCAACAACTGTCACAAACCGTTGGTCAACCCTTGCTCGCCCCGCTACTATAAGGCCACCTGATCCCTTGAAAATCTGTCATTGAAGGAAGCGAATAGCGCGGTTTTCCCCCAACAGAAACCCCTTATTCAACTCCGTCACCTCCCGAATGTAATCCCACAGCAACGTGATTCGCTTCAACTTGCGCAGGTCCTCCCGGCAGTACATCCAGAACTGCCGAACGACCTCCACCTCATTCACCAGCACCGGCACCAGTCGCGGATCCTGTGCAGCCAGAAAGCACGGCAGGATTGCCAGGGCGCGGCCTTGCAGGGCGGCGGTGTATTGGGCGATGACGCTGGTGCTGCGCAGTTGGGCGTTGGCATTGGGCAGCAGGTTGCTGAGGTAGAGCAGTTCGGAGCTGAACGCCAGGTCGTCGACGTAGCTGATGAACGGGTGTTGGCTCAGGTCTTCCTTGCGCTGGATCGGTGGATGTTTGTCCAGATAGTCCTGCGTGGCGTACAGGCGCAGGCTGTAATCGCAGAGTTTGCAGCACACGTACGATCCGTGTTCCGGGCGTTCCAGGGCGATGACGATGTCGGCTTCGCGTTTGGAGAGGCTGATAAAGTGTGGCAGCGGCAGGATATCGACCGAGATGCTGGGGTAGGCGTCGAGGAAATGGCTCAGTTGCGGGGTGATGAAGAAGCTGCCGAAGCCTTCGGTGCAGCCTATGCGGATGTGCCCGGACAGCGCCACGCTCGAACCGGAAACCTGTTCGAAGGCCAGGTGCAGTGTGCTTTCGACGGACTCGGCGTAACCCAGTAATCGCTGACCTTCGGCGGTCATGATAAAGCCGTTGTTGCGGGACTTTTCGAACAGCAGCGTACCGAGCGAGGTTTCCAGCGAACTGATCCGTCGCGAGACGGTGGTGTAGTCGACGGCCAGGCGTTTGGCGGCGCTGCTGACTTTGCGGGTGCGTGCCACTTCAAGGAAAAACTTCAGGTCATCCCAGTTCAACAGTCCCAGGGAGGTGATGTTTTTTTGCATGTTGAGCCTGCTTTTATGTGCGTTCTTGTTAGAAGTTTGCACATCTATACTCCAAAGCACGTCCGCTGACCAATCCAACAACAATGCTGTCAGGAGCCTGTGACGGCCGCGCGCCCAGCGCCTGGCGAGTCCGGTTTGCCTGAAGGGAGAACGGTTGAAATGAACGCCTCACTGAACAAGAACAACACCTCCGTGGCCTGCGTGAAACTGCTGATCGACGGCGAGTGGGTTGATTCGCAGAGCAACGAGTGGCAAGACATCGTCAACCCGGCGACGCAGCAAGTGCTGGCGCAAGTGCCGTTCGCCACGGCGAGTGAGGTGAACGCGGCTGTGGCCGCCGCGCATAAGGCGTATCGCACCTGGCGAGACACGCCTGTTGGCGCACGCATGCGCATCATGCTCAAGTTGCAGGCGCTGATTCGCGAGCATTCCAAACGGATTGCGGCGGTGCTCAGTGCCGAGCAGGGCAAGACCCTGGCCGATGCCGAGGGCGATATCTTTCGGGGCCTGGAAGTGGTCGAGCACGCCTGTTCGATTGGCACACTGCAGATGGGCGAGTTTGCCGAAAACGTTGCCAGTGGCGTCGATACCTACACACTGCGCCAGCCTATCGGCGTTTGCGCCGGGATCACGCCGTTCAACTTTCCGGCCATGATCCCGTTGTGGATGTTCCCGATGGCCATCGCCTGCGGCAACACCTTCGTGCTCAAGCCTTCCGAGCAGGATCCTTTGTCGACTATGTTGCTCGTCGAACTGGCGGTCGAGGCGGGCGTTCCGGCTGGCGTGCTCAATGTGGTGCATGGCGGCAAGGAGGTCGTCGATGCGATCTGTACGCACCCGGATATCAAGGCTATTTCCTTTGTCGGCTCCACAGCGGTTGGCACCCATGTGTATGACCTGGCCGGTCGGCATGGCAAGCGGGTGCAGGCGATGATGGGCGCTAAAAATCACGCGGTTGTACTGCCCGACGCCAATCGCGCGCAGACCCTCAATGCGCTGGTGGGCGCAGGCTTTGGTGCGGCCGGTCAACGCTGCATGGCGACCTCGGTGGTGGTGCTGGTCGGCGCGTCGAAACAGTGGCTGCCGGACCTGAAGGCGCTGGCGCAGAAGCTCAAGGTCAATGCCGGTCATGAGCCTGGCACGGACATCGGGCCGGTGATCTCTCGACGCGCCCGACAGCGCATCGTCGATCTGATCGAAAGCGGTGTGCGTGAAGGTGCAACCCTTGAGCTGGACGGTCGGGACATTTCGGTGCCTGGCTATGAGGGCGGCAACTTTATCGGGCCGACGCTGTTCTCCGGCGTCACCACCGACATGCAGATCTACACCCAGGAAATCTTCGGCCCGGTGCTGGTGGTGATCGAGGTGGATACCCTGGATGAAGCCATCGCGCTGGTGAACGCCAATCCGTTCGGCAACGGTACCGGCCTGTTCACCCAGAGCGGCGCGGCGGCGCGCAAGTTTCAGAGTGAAATCGACGTCGGCCAGGTCGGCATCAACATTCCCATTCCGGTACCGGTTCCGTTTTTCAGCTTCACCGGTTCTCGAGGTTCCAAGCTCGGTGATCTGGGGCCGTACGGCAAACAGGTGGTGCAGTTCTACACTCAGACCAAGACCGTCACCAGCCGCTGGTTCGATGACGACAGTGTGAACGACGGCGTGAATACCACTATCAATCTGCGCTGAGCCGCAAACCGTTCTGCGAAGGAGAACCACCATGAACATCGCATTTATCGGTCTGGGCAACATGGGCGCGCCCATGGCCCGCAACCTGATCAAGGCCGGGCACTCGTTGCAACTGTTTGACCTGAACAAGACCGTGCTGGCGGAATTTGCCGAGCTGGGCGCGCAGATCAGCGATTCGCCCAGGCAGGCTGCCGAAGGCAGCGAGCTGGTTATCACCATGCTGCCCGCGGCGGCCCACGTGCGCAGTGTGTATCTCAATGACGACGGGGTGCTGAAAGGCATTGCGCCGGGCACACCTGCGCTGGATTGCAGCACGATTGATCCACAGACCATCCGGGATATAGCTGCCGTTGCTGCGCTGCAAGGCGTAATACTCGGTGATGCGCCGGTATCGGGCGGCACCGGCGGCGCGCAGGCGGGCACCCTGACGTTCATGGTCGGCGGCTCGGTGGAGCATTTTGCGGCGCTCAAACCGGTGCTTGCGCAGATGGGCCGCAACATTGTGCATTGTGGTGAGGTCGGCACCGGGCAGATCGCCAAGATCTGCAACAACATGCTGTTGGCGATTTCCATGATCGGTGTGTCGGAATCCATGGCGCTGGGCAACGCGTTGGGTATCGATACGCAGGTGTTAGCCAACATCATCAACACCTCGACCGGTCGCTGCTGGAGTTCAGAAAACTACAACCCCTGGCCGGGCGTGGTCGAAACCGCTCCGGCATCACGCGGTTACACCGGCGGGTTTGGTGCCGAACTGATGCTCAAGGACCTTGGGCTGGCGACCGAAGCCGCGAGGTCGGCGCATCAGCCGGTGATTATGGGTGCTGTCGCGCAGCAGTTGTATCAGGCCATGAGCTTGCGCGGTGACGGTGGGAAGGACTTTTCGGCGATCATCGAGGGGTATCGCCAAAAGATCTGAGGTTTTTGGCCACTCATTGAGTCAACGGTATCTATGTGCAAGACGGCTTGCCCGCGATGATCGATAGCACGGTTTCGGCGGGTGTACCGCGCCGGATTCATCGCCGGCAAGCCGCCTCCCACAGTCTGTGTGGGTTGCGAGAAAGCGCTATCTCATATGCCGCAGGATATCTCTTGGTGTAGTTGTCACATCTTGTCCAACCTTCCTGAATGCAGATGCATACGATTCTCTTTTACTTGTGAATCGTAAGGAAGCTTCATGCATTCTCCTCTTCGTTTGCGGCCTGTGGCTGTGATGGTCAACCTTGCTCTGGCCTGCCTGGCATCGGGTCAGGTGTATGCAGCCGAGCTGGCTATCGAGCCGGCCAATGTGCTGTCGCTTGAGGATGTGGTGGTGACCGCCGCCGGTTTCGAGCAGAACCTGGAGGATGCGCCTGCATCGATGACAGTGATTACCGGCGATGAACTGCGCAAGCGCTCGTTCCGCGACCTGACCGATGCAGTGCGCGACGTCGAAGGCGTCACGGTCAATGGTGGGGCCAACGAAACCGATATCTCTATTCGGGGCATGCCGGCCGACTACACCTTGATTCTGGTCGATGGCAAACGCCAGAGCGCACGCGAATCGCGGGTCAACGGCAACAGCGGCTACGAGCAGAGCTTCATTCCGCCTGCCGAAGCCATCGAGCGCATCGAAGTCGTGCGCGGGCCGATGTCTTCGCTGTACGGCTCCGACGCTATCGGCGGTGTGATCAATATCATCACGCGCAAGGTCACGCCGGAGTGGGGCGGTTCGATCACTTACGATTATTCGGCGCGTCAGCACAGCGATCAGGGCAACGCGCGCCAGACGCAATTCTTCCTCGGCGGCCCTCTCAAGACTGACCTGCTGGGCTTGCAGGTCTGGGGCCGTTACCTGGATCGTCAGGCGGATGATGACATCGAGCAGACCAATGGCTTCAGCAAGGCGGACCACCGTGACATGACCGCACGGCTGTCGATCACGCCGACCGTTGACCACGATATTCTGCTGGAAGCCGGTGCTACGCGCCTGAAGAACGGCGATGGCCTTAGCGCCAACTGGGCCACGCGCGAGCAGGAAAATAACCGCGATCACTGGTCGATTTCGCATCAGGGCCGCTGGGGCTGGGCGACGTCGGATGTGTCGCTGGCGCACGAAAAATCCAGCCGCGAAGGCAAGGCCAGTGCTACTCAGACCGACGTGCTCGGACGCAAGCCGACGGTGGAAAATACCGTGCTGGATGCCAAGCTGGTGATGCCGACCGAACGCAACATCACCACCACCGGCCTGCAGTGGAACGACACCACGGTGACTGACTGGAATCAGGGCCTGGGCGACCGCAAGGATTATGAGTTCTCGGTGGTGCAGAAGGCGTTGTTTGCCGAGAACGAATGGTCCATGACCGACACCTTCGCGTTGACCACCGGCCTGCGCATGGACCATCACGAAGAGTACGGCGTGCATTTCAGCCCACGCCTCTACGGCGTATGGCGCGCGACTGACGATTGGACCTTCAAGGGCGGCGTGGCACGTGGTTTCAAGGCGCCTGAAGTGCGCGCCGTGGTGCCCGGTTATTCGTACCTGCGCCGCAATACGTTCGTGATGTTCGGCAACCCGGACCTCAAGCCCGAGACCAGCACCAACTATGAACTGTCGGCGTTGTGGTCCAACCGCAATGACCTGTCGGCCGGTGCGACAGTGTTCTACAACGACTTCCAGGACAAGCTCTCAACCGTCACCACCACCGAGCGCTGGAATGGCTTTACCGTCATGGACCGTGTCAACGTCGACAAGGCGGTGATCAAAGGCATCGAACTCAACGGTCGCTGGGACATCACGCCGGACGTGGCGCTCAAGGGCAACTACACCTACACCGATTCGGAGCAGAAAAGCGGTGCGAATGCCGGCGCGCCGCTGGCGCTGACGCCAGAGCGCAAAGCCAATCTGCGTGCCGAGTGGACCCTTAACGACCGCACGCAACTGTGGGCCGCGACCAACTACTACGGGAAGGAATACGGCAATACGGTCAACGACGAGCCGTCGCCGGCCTACACCACGGCGGATCTGGGTGGCTCGTACGAATTGACCAAGAACGTGTCGTTCAATGCCGCGCTGTACAACCTCACCGACAAGCGTCTGGACGACGAAACGTACGGCACGGTGAATTACGGTCGGACGCTGTGGGCGAGCACGACCGTGCGGTTCTGATCCAACCGCCGCGTTGCCTGACGCGCGGGCGTGGAATCACTGGATAACTGCAAAACCTGTGGGAGGCAGCTTGCTGGCGATGCGTGTTGTCGGGCGAGCTGTGAGTGGCTGGAGTGAC
>NZ_JACONV010000004.1 GCF_014358015.1 Pseudomonas triticifolii
GTACAACGTGTCATTACCCGAACCGCCGGTGATGACGTTGTCGATGTCGTTGCCATAACCGGTAAAGGCACCAGCACCGACATAGGTCAGGCGTTCGACGTTAGCAGCCAGGACGGTGTTGTTGGGACTGATCACCGACACGCGAACCTCATCATCACCGCCGCCGGCCTGCTCGATGATGGCAGGGGTGAACCCCATGTTGACGTTGTAGACATCGTCGCCAGTTCCTCCTTCCAGTCGTAACCCTACGATCCCGTTGTACGGGCCGGCGGTGATGACGTCGTTGAAAGCAGAGCCGATGACGGTTTCTATACCATTCAGAGTATCCCCCTCCGCGTCGCCACCCTGTCCAACAACTCCAACTCCCAAGCGAATATTTATACTGATACCTTCTGTAGATGCCGAATAGTCAACAGTATCTGAACCAGCACCGCCATCGATTTTGTCCGCGCCAGCAGTACCCTTGATCAGGTCGTTGCCGCCCAGAGCGTTGATCTCATCATCCTCTGCGGTACCAATTAGTACATCTGCGCCAGCTGTTCCATTAATTACTGCCATTTGCTTCTTCCCTGTTTTTTGCTTTAAGGATGTTGGACGGAGTCTCAAAAAATCATTAGCTGCTTACAACATTCAAGCAAGAAGCTCTACAGAGTTTTTCGGCTGCCTCGAGCAAAGCTTAAGCAGAAATCTCGTCTATATGTAAGTAAACTTTAAGCAAACACTGACGTTGTAACGATTGATTTCATTAAAAAGTTACGTTATGAAATGTAACTTAGGGGCCTTTCAGAAATATCAACACAAACATCAGTCGCTTCCTACACTACTGCCAACACCCCTGCGACACCTATCGAAAACACTTGAAAAAGTCAATCACCAAAAACAAAAAAGCCCCTGTTTAGAGGGGCTTATTTTTTAGTTGCAAAACCGACGTTATCACGTCATCTGAATAGTGGTCTGCATGATAGTGCTCTGCGTCGAGATGGTCTTCGCGTTCGCCTGATAGTTGCTCTGTGCCTTGATCAGGTTGACGAGTTCCATGGTCAGGTCAACGTTGGACTCTTCCAGCGCCTGGCCGGTGATGTAACCCAGGGTACCGGACTCCGGCGTGCCGCTGACCGGTACGCCGGACGCGAAGGTTTCACGCCAGTTGGTACCGCCAGCCTGTGCCAGACCCTGCACGTTGGCGAAGTTGGTCAGCGACACCTGACCGATCACCTGCGACTTGCCGTTGGTGTAGGTGGCGAACAGGTTACCGGTCGCATCCACGCTCATCGCGCTGAGCTGGCCAGTGGCGTAGCCATCCTGGTCCTGAGTGTTCAGGCCGGATACCGAAGCGGTCTGGGTGATGCCAGACATGTTGAGCTTGATATCAGCAGCACCCGTGGCACCGTTTGCCACCCAGGTCGCGGTCGCGCCCGAACCGGTCTGCACGCCCGGTACCCAGTTGGCAATGGTGAACGTGCCATCGGTATTGAACGTGATGTTGGCGCTATCGGTTGGCTTATCGATAGGCGGCGTAGACGTCGACGGCGTACCAGGCGTAGCGATCACCAATTTGCCGCCGGAGTCGAAGCTCAGGTCGTTCTTGTCGGGCACGGTCGACGTTGGATCGGAAATGCTGCGTCCGTCCATCAGCGAGTACATGGACCAGGAGTTGGTGCCGGTCTTCACGAAATACTGATCCAGGGTGTGCGCATTGCCCTGAGAGTCGTAAGTCGGGGTGCTGTACTTCATATTGTAGGTTTTGGTGTCGGTCGCATCGAACGTTGTGAGGCTCGGCAGTGCTGTCGTCGAGTTCAGGTTGGCGACGTTGGTAATCGCACTGGTCGCTTTGGGATCAAGGTTGGACGAGTCCACGCGCAGATCACTCAACGCTCCGGTCACGACGTTGCCATTGGCATCAACGTTATAGCCCTGCAGTTTCATGCCGCCGCTGTTGACGACGAAACCTTCCTTGTCGGTGTGAAATGCACCGGCACGGGTATACAGCTTCTCGCCGTTGTTGCTGAGCTGGAAGAACCCGTTGCCGTTGATGGCAAGGTCCAGGCTGTTGGCGGTGCCGGTGGTCAGGTTGCCCTGGGAAAACTGCTGGGAGACCGCCGCGGTACTCACACCGCTGCCCACGTTGGTCTGGCCGGAAGTACCGCGAATCGACTGCGCGTACTGGTCCGCGAATTCCGCACGGGAAGACTTGAAACCAGTGGTCGCTACGTTGGCAATGTTGTTGCCGGTAACGTCAAGACTCTTGTTCGCAGCATAGAGCCCACTAAGACCGATATTGAAAGACATATTTCACTCCTGCGCCGTCTGGTCGGCTCTATATTCCGATCGTTTGAACTTTGGACAGGGCAATACTGCCGCTACCCAGGTTGAGCATTGTTTCTGCACCATTGACGCCCAGCGTGACGCTGTTGACCGTCGCTGGCAGGTACGTCGACAACTGGGTGTTCTTGCCGTCAATCGAGCCTTCAGCCTTGAAGGTGTAATTGCCGGCCGGTGCAACGGTTCCATCGCTGGCCATACCGTCCCAGGCAAAGCTGGCGGTGCCGGCTTTCTGAGCACCCAGATCGACGGTGTCGACCAGGTTGGACTGCGAGTCGTAGATCTTGACCGATGTCACCGAGCTGGCGCCCGGTACCACGATCGAGCCGGTCATGCCCTTGGCGGTATCCACCGTGGTGGAGCCCGACTCGATGATCACCGAGCGCCCCACCAGCGAAGAAGCCTGCAGGGCCTGCGAGGACTTGTAGCTGGTGGCGATGGAATCAACCGTCGACGTCAGGTTCTGCATGCTTTCGAGGCTGCTGAACTGAGCCAGCTGCGCCACGAACTGCGTGTTGTCTTGAGGGTCCAGCGGGTTCTGGTTCTTCATCTGCGTGACGAGCAGTTGCAGAAACGCATCTTTGCCCAGCGTGCCGGTCGAATCAGTCTTCGTCGGCGTCGGGTTTTGCAGCGTATTCAGAAAACTCGTCGAGATATCGTTTTCAACGGCCATGTCGTTCGCCTTCTATCACTGACCGAGGGTCAGAACCTTCTGCATCATGGATTTTGCGGTGTTCATGATTTCGGCGTTGGTCTGGAACGAACGACTCGCAGAAATCATGTCGGCCATTTCTTCCACAACGTTGACGTTGGGGTAGTAGACATACCCGTTCTTGTCAGCCGAAGGATGATTAGGCTCGTAGCGCGCTTCAAGGTTGGAACTGTCTTCGATGATGCCGTTGACCTGAACGCCCTGCCCGGCTTCGCCTTGATCCTGAAACAGCGAGCCGCCTGTGGATTGCTGGTTCTGCATCACCGTGGCAAACACTGGGTGACGGGCGCGATAGGTCTGGTCCATGCTCGAGGAAACGGTCTCGGCGTTGGCGATGTTACTGGCCGTGGTGTTCAGACGTGTGGTCTGGGCACTCATGGCGCTGCCGGCAATGTTGAACACATTGGCTAGGGACATGAATTACTCTCCGCGAAGGGCTGCAACCAGCCCTTTGAACTTGCTGTTGAGCAGTGTGAAACTGGCCTGGAAGCCCATGGCGTTCTCGGTGTAGCTGGCCTGCTCGACCTGGGAATCAACCGTGTTCTGGTCCAGCGACGGCTGCGACGGCGTGCGGTACATCAGCGTACCGTCCTGATTGCTCATGCCCTCGGCTTCGATGTGACGGCCGTTGGTCATGCTCAACGAGACGCGACCGTTCTGAACCTTGTCGTTCTCGGCAGCCAGCACCGAGGAAAAGTCCAGGTCGCGAGCCTTGAAGTTCGGGGTATCGGCGTTGGAAATGTTATTGGCCAACACTTCTGCACGCTGAGCCCGGAAGTTCAGAGCCTTTTCGTGGATGCCTAATGCTTTGTCGAAGCTGATGCTCATGTCGGGAAACCTTTGCCGGTTGACCTGATTCTGTTGTTACTGACAAAGCAATCGGCGTGCCACTTCTCAAAAGCCAATGATTACGGGGCTCTCGGCCAGCGGCAAAGCGGCAATGCCAGAAAAGCGGCAAGGCATTTCCGCTGTGGCGAGGTAAAGCGGCAAGACAGGTGCCGTTTTTTTGCCAGTATTGGATGGCAACCCGACGCTGCGCGGCCTTATCCATTCAGTCGCCAAAAACGCCAGACAGGGGTTTGGTTGCCGATGCACTGTCATGTCACGTCGACAAAAAACACACCCACAAAAAAAGAGACTCGAAAGTCTCTTTTTTTGGTTGATATCCAGCCCGTCATCACTTGGCCTTGTAGATGATCCCCGGACTGCACTGAACCATCTGATAATGATCCGGCAAACCATTGAGCGCTTCGGAGGCTCCCAGGAACAGATAGCCGCCCGGCTTGAGCGTGCCATGGATGCGCAGCAGGATGTCTTTCTTCACTTCTGCCGAGAAATAGATCAGCACGTTGCGGCAGAACACGATGTCGAACTTGCCCAGCGCAGCGTAGCTGTCGAGCAGGTTGAAGGAACGAAACTCCACGCGACTCTTGATCGGTGCCTTGACGACCCAGCGGCCCGGGCTCTTGACGTCGAAGAAGCGCTGCAGGCGATCCGGCGACAAGCCACGGCCGATGGCAAGACTGTCGTATTCACCGGTCTTGCAGTTGTTGAGCATCGCACCCGACAGGTCGGTGGCAACGATCTGTGCGCCGGACTTGAGCTGGCCAGGGTTGGCGCGCTCGAATTCATCGATGGACATCGACAGCGAATACGGCTCCTGACCCGACGAGCAGGCAGCGGACCAAATGCGCAGGCGCTGACCAGGACTGGCCTTGATCTGCTCGGGCAACACCTTGTTCTTCAGCACTTCAAAGGGATAGGTGTCGCGAAACCACAGGGTTTCGTTGGTCGTCATCGCATCGACCACTTGCTCACGCAAACCACTGCGCGGCTGCGTCTGGATGCGTTGAACCAACTCGCCAAGCGACTTGATGCTTTGCTGCTCCATCAGTTTGTTGAGACGACTGGACACCAGGTACTGCTTGTTCTCCCCAAGCAGAATGCCACAGGCTTTTTCCAGAAATACCCGGAACTGATCAAAATCCAAATTACCCGTAGACAAGGTGCAGCCTCTCAAAATCAGGTGAATCACCGTGGGCGACGCCCACAACTTATTATTCTGCTGCCTTGATCCGTGCCACAACCCTGGCTGCCAGATCATCAGGCCGGAATTTCGCAAGGAAATCGTCAGCACCGACTTTCTTGACCATCGCCTGGTTGAAAACACCGGAAAGCGAGGTATGCAGGGTGATGTGCATTTGCTGCATGCGCGGATCGCTACGAATCGCAGCGGTTAGGGTATAGCCATCCATCTCCGGCATTTCAATGTCGGAGATCATCATCAGAAATTCTTCGTGAGGTTTTTTGCCCTCTTCGACCATCTTGCGCAAGTAATCGAGTGCCTGTCGACCATCATTCAACGCGACCACTTCCACGCCGACGGTTTCAAGACAGCGACTGACCTGCTTGCGCGCCACCGAAGAATCGTCGACGGTCAGCACCCGCATCGAGACGGCTTTGTGATGAACCTCTTCATCAATGACGCCCACCGACACCTCTTCGGAAATAGGTGCGACCTCGGCGAGAATTTTCTCGACGTCGATGATTTCCACCAACTGATTATCCACCCGCGTGACCGCGGTCAGATAATGGTCGCGCCCTGTACCCTTGGGTGGCGGATGAATCTCTTCCCAGTTCATGTTGACGATGCGCTCGACCGAGTGCACCAGAAAACCCTGAACCTTGGTGTTGTATTCAGTGATGATTACAAAGGAGTTGGGCAGCGAAATCATACCCTTGCCGCCAGTCGCCATCGCCAGATCCATGATCGGAATCGTGCCGCCGCGAATGCTCGCCACGCCCCGCACGATCGGGCTCGACTTGGGCATGATGGTAAGTTTCGGGCATTGCAGTACTTCTTTGACCTTGAACACGTTAATCCCATAGAGCTGCTTGCCGTCGAGACGGAACAAGAGCAACTCCAGGCGATTCTGACCCACCAGCTGAGTTCGCTGGTTTACCGAATCCATTACACCTGCCATGCCGACCCCCCTTGCCAAAGTGACCGTTCTCCACACACCAGACTGGTAAGCGGCACGGGCTTTGCTTTTTATACGTTATGAACGCACAGACGACAATTTCTCGACACATCGCATTAGAAACCCGCAGGCTCCTGTGCGCAATCGGCTTGCTGTGCCTTTTCAGCGCCGCAAATGTCAGCCGCGCTGAGAATTTCACACTGCCTGAACAGCTTATCGGCGTCACCCAAGGGTTTCTTGAGTTCACAGTAGAAGACTATTTGGCAACCAACCAGATTGACGGGCGTCACGACATTCAGGTCAAGCAACTGGACCCGCGGTTGCGCATGGCTTCGTGCGACAAGGATTTGACAGCAACACTGGAAAGCCCGCGCCCGGTCGGCAGGGTGACAGTGAAGGTGCGCTGCGAAGGGTCGTCGCCATGGACGGTGTTCGTCCCTGCGCAAGTGCAGCTGTTTCGCAACGTGGTGACCGTTGTGCGGCCCATGAAACGCGATGCGATTGTCAGCGAAGACGATGTCGCCCTGCGCGAGCGGGATGTCAGCAGCCTGGGGCTCGGGTTTCTCGCTTCACTGGATCAGGCCGTGGGACAGAAAGTCCTACGACCAATGGTCATTGATCAGGTCGTGACCCCGGTGGCGCTGGAGCAGCCACAAATGATTCACAAAGGTGATCAGGTGATCATCATTGCACGGAGCGGCTCGCTGGCCGTGCGCATGCCGGGCGAGGCGCTGTCGGACGGCAGCTTCAACGAGCAGATACGAGTGAAGAACCTGAACTCGAATCGTGTCATCAAGGCCAACGTGACTGGCCCCGGACAGGTGGAAGTCGCCATGTGAGCATATTGATGCTGGCGTAGAACGGGCGTTTTTTCTAGACTGCGGCAACTATCCGACGGTGAAAGCCTCTATTGAGAAGCTTTATCACGACGAGCCTAAAGTTTTATCGGGGATGGCCGAAAACAAGGCAAGCGTCCAAACACCCAGAGGTTTTTCAGTCATGGTCATAGATTTTAATCGCCTTAACAGCTCCCAGCCCGTCGGTGGCGCATCGCGTACCGGCGCTCCAAAAGAATCCAGCAAGACCGATGCAGCGATCCCTGCTGGCAGCACCGCAGGTGTGAAAAGCACCGGGGAAACCGTTTCATTGAGCAGTGAGGCTCAACAGTTGCAGAAAATCACTGACAAGCTTGCCGATCTGCCGACCGTTAACAGCGCTCGTGTTGCAGAACTCAAGCAAGCCATTGCAGACGGTACTTACACAGTAGACAGCAACCGTGTAGCCAGCAAGTTGCTGAATTTCGAAACCCAACGCTAGCCCTCGGCTCGCGCTGGATATTCTGGACGCTTAAAAACCAGAGCATGCGATGCAAGACACTATTTTGCTTCAGATGATCACCGACGACATGATTCCTGCCCGACAGCTGCATGAGCTATTGCTGGCTGAATCATTGATCCTGCAAGGCCGCAACATGGCCGATATGGAACATGTGCTGGCGCAGAAACAGGCGCTGGTGATCCTGCTCGAACAGCACGGTCGCAGGCGCAGTCAGGTGTTGACAGGCCTTGGGCTGCCAGCGAACAGGGCTGGACTTGAACAACTGGCCAGCCAGTCGGAAGCTGGCGAGCAGTTGCTGGCAGCGGGCGATGAGCTGAACGCGCTGATTGCCGAATGCCAGACACTCAACGAGCGCAACGGCAGTCTGATCCAGTTGCAACAGGTGAGTACCGCCCATCAGCTTCGCATTCTGAACGGCGGCGATACGCCGACCTTGTACGATAATCGCGGATCCACTGCTGGAAGAGCAAAACCACGCCCCCTAAGTCAGGCGTAACTTCCTGTATAAAGGTTTCGTGCGTAGTGGCAGAATGCCCGCTGTTGCGTTGCCGTAGTATTTTGCCTGGAGATGTAAGAACGTGAATGGCTCAAGTGCGGATGATGCTCCGCAGCCCCCAAAGGTCCTGAATACATCTTTGGAAATCGCCGCTAACCTGCGGTTACTCCTCGAAAGTCATGATCCTTTGATCATTACCTTTCACGAGCGCGCCCAGCGCTTTCAGAGCTACGTTATCGAAGTCGACCGTGACAACAATGTCCTGGCGCTCGACGAAATGATCCCCCGCGATGGCGAACGATTCCTGAGCAACGGCGAGTCCTTCCGTGTGGAAGGTTTTCACGATGGCGTGCGTATTGCCTGGGACAGCTCGGAGCAAATGAGCATCGTCGATAACGACGGTCAGCGTCTGTATCGCGGGTCTTTGCCCGAAGAAGTCATTTACCACCAGCGTCGCAATGCCTTCCGCGCCGCCCTCAAGCTGGCGCAACTGGTCGATGTCGAAATCGGCGGCGACAAGCTCAAATCCCCGCTCACCGGCAAGCTGCTGGATATCTCGGCGACCGGGTGCAAACTGCGCTTTGAAGGCGACGTGTCGGAGCGCATGCAACTGGGACAGGTGTATGAGCGGTTTATCGCCAGGCTGCCGTTCGGTGCGATGACCGCACCCGTGGAGTTGAGGTATCTGCACTTCGAAGAAAGATTTCACACCACCTTTGCCGGTGTACGCTTCCACAACATGAGTGGACTGGTACAGCGGCAGGTCGAGCGTTTTGTGTATCAATTGCAGCGAGAAGCACGACGCTTCGATAAAGACGACGATTTCTGATACCACGCTTGTTTACCGATGATCGCGGCACGCCTGCCGCGATCATGGGCCTATCCCGCCATAACCCTTCGTACCCTATCCGGTTTTACCCAGGCACCGTACTCATCGGTGTTATCACGCCTTCCAGGTCTCATCCTCGCGCTCACGCTCACCCGCGACAGACTCGGTCTCGACAACAGACTCGGGCTCGCGCTCAGGCTCCACGACCGCCGTTTCGACATCAGGCTCCATCTCTGGGTCGGCTGTGGCCTGCATTTGTTCCTGAACCACCTGCTCATCCACACGCGGATCGAGTGCCACCACCAGCGGCGAACTGGACATGCTGTCCGGCATGGCCACGTGATGCAGCGGTGCGTTTTCGACCTGGTGCAAGTGCGTGACGGCCTTCGGACGAATCAGCAAGACCAGAATGGCTGCAGCCCCACAAACGAACACGTACAACATATGCCCGCCAAACATCTTCATGACCACCCCCGCTGCCAACGGGCCGATGCTTGCGCCAATGCCATAGGTCATCAACAGCATGGCCGTCAGCGACACTCGGCGCTCGGCTTCCACGTGGTCGTTGGCGAATGCGACTGCCAGTGGATACAGGCAGAACTGCATCAAAGACGCCAGAAACCCGATCCCGAACAGCACCTCGACCGGCACGCTGGGGAAAATCGCCAGAGGCAATGAAGCAATCACCAGTGCGGCGGCGAACACGCGCATCAGCACCGAACGGTCGTAGCGATCAGACAGCAGCCCCAGCGGCCACTGCACCAGAAACCCCGCCAGAATGCAGCAGCCCATGAACAGACCGACCTGTTCGGTGGTCAGCCCCTGCTCGGCCGCGTAGACCGGTGCCAGGCCGTAAAACGAACCGATGATCAGACCTGCACCCAGCACCGCCGTCAGCGATTGCGGGACACGCTTCATGAAGAAGCGCGGCTCCAGTGGCGCGGGATGCAGCGGCGCGGGGTGAATCGCACGGGTCATGGCGACCGGCACCAGACACAGCGCAAAACACAGCGCGACCAGCATCAGCAACTCAGGGCCGAGCTGCGGATGCACCACCAGCACCAGTTGCCCCAACACCAACCCCAGGTACGACGCGATCATGTAGCCGCTGAACACCATGCCCCGCTGCTTGGCGGCGGCCTGCTCGTTCAGCCAGCTTTCAATGACCATGTACTGACACATCATGCCCAGACCGACAATAACCCGCAGAATAAGCCAGGCCGGCAACCAACTGATCAGGCCGTGGCCCAACACCGCCGCGCCGACGATCCCCGCACAAGTGGCGTAGGCACGGATATGCCCTACCCGACCAATCAGCCGGTGACCGATCTTGCCGCCCAGCACCAGGCCAAAATAGTTGGCAGCCATCAAGGCACCCACCCACAGACTGTCCACCTGATCGGCGGCCAGGCGCAGGGCCAGATATGTACTCAGCAGACCGGAGCCGATCAGCATCATCAACGAGGCAAAATACAGCGCTCGAAAGGACTTCCAGATTTGGCGCATCGACTTTCCAAAAATAGGGAGTCGCCTGAACGGGCGAGCCCCAAACAACGTTCTTTAAATCTGGGCAGCCAGAACGCGCCGCTCCCAGGGGGTGATCTCATCGAGAAAACTGGTCAGTTCCAGCGTCTTCGATGCGATGTAGCCTTCGATGAACTCATGACCAAACAGTTCCTTGGCCAACTGACTGCAGTTCAGACGCTCCAGAGCTGACTGCAAGGTACACGGCAGGGATAATTCTTCGGGCACCTCGATCTCGCCCTGCATTGCAGCCGTAGGCTCGATCCCCTTTTCAATACCATACAGGCCAGCAGCCAGGCTGGCAGCGATGACCAGATACGGATTGGCATCGGCTCCCGGCAAACGATTCTCCACGCGGCGAGCGGACGATGCACTGGCCGGAATGCGCAAACCGGCCGCGCGGTTGTCGTAGGACCAGCAAGCGTTGTTGGGAGACGCGAACGGGTGGAACAGACGTTGATAGGAATTCACATTCGGTGCGAACAACGCCGTGAAGTCGGCCATGCACGCCTGCATACCGCCAATGAAGTGACGGAAAGTTGCCGTTGACTGGCCCTCTTCGTCGCTGAACACATTGCGCCCTGAGACAGCGTCCACCACGCTCTGATGCAGGTGCATCGAACTGCCCGGCGTATGGGCCAGAGGTTTGGCCATGCAGACCACAATTACACCGTGCTTGAGCGCCACTTCCTTGAGCAGGTGCTTGAACAGAAACGTCTGATCGGCCACCTGCAGAGGATCGCCGTGCAACAGGTTGATCTCGAACTGACTGACACCCATCTCGTGCATCACGGTGTCACGTGGCAGCCCTAGCGCCGCCATGCAGGCGTACACCTCTTGGAAAAATGGCCGCAGTCCGTTGTTGGAGCCGATGCTGAACGCCGAGTGACCCCACTCGCGTCGACCGTCGAGCCCCACCGGCGGAACAAATGCCTGCAAAGGGTCCGGGTTGGGCGCGAACACGAAGAACTCCAGTTCGGTCGCCACGACCGGCGCCAATCCGTACTCCGCATAACGGGCAATGACCGCCTTGAGCTGCCCACGGGTGGACAACGGACAACGGGCACCGGATAACTCCTCCGCGTCGCAAATGGCCAGCGCTCGCGGCTGCTCGCTCCAGGGCAGACGGTGAACATCCGCAGGGTCGGCAACCAGTGCAACATCGCCGTCGTCAGCGCCGTAAAAACGCGCGGGAGGATATCCGCCCATGATGCATTGCAGCAGAACACCACGCGCCAGTTGCAGACGTCGTCCTTCCAGAAAGCCTTCACCGCTCATTACCTTGCCGCGCGGCACACCGTTCAGGTCCGGTGTCACACACTCCACTTCATCAATGCCCGTCAACAGCTGGGCCAACTGGCGGGGTTCATGGCGGGTCATCTTTCTGTCCTTGTTATGGGTCCGGGCCGCCGAGCGGCAGTGCGTACAAAATACGCACCGGGCGTTCGGAATTTCAAGCACTGAAACGAGTTCGCGCCACCGCATCCCCGACCTCAGCCGGGGAATTGCTCACCGCAAGGCTTTTGGCGGGTTTCTTGCTTTTAGTCATGACAAAACAGTTCGGCTGCCATTTTTACGTCAAGCGCTGCGAATAAACGCTTAAGCGTCTTAAAAGTGACCTGACGAACCGCACTCTCTCTTGCGACACGAGTCGAGAATTCTTCATGAGCGCACCCATTCCTGTCACTCGTCCTCTGCTGCCGCCCCTGGAGGAATTCATTCCCTATCTGGAGCAGATCTGGGAGAGCCGTCAGTTGACCAACGGCGGACCGTTTCACCAACAGCTGGAATTGGAACTGGCTGACTATCTGGGCGTGGAGCACCTGTCGCTGTTCTCCAACGGCACCCTGGCGCTCATGACCGCGATTCAGGCACTGCGCATCAAAGGCGAAGTCATCACCACGCCCTACTCGTTCGTGGCCACCGCTCACTCATTGCTCTGGAACGGCCTGACCCCGGTATTCGTCGACATTGATCCTGGCACCTACAACCTGGACCCGGACCGCATCGAGGAAGCCATCACGCCTGCGACCACAGCCATTATGCCGGTGCATTGCTATGGCATTCCTTGCGACGTGGATCGTATCCAGCAGATTGCCGATCGTTACGGCCTGAAGGTCATCTACGACGCCGCCCATGCGTTCGGCGTTCAGCATCGCGGTGAAAGCCTGCTCAAGCACGGCGACCTGTCGATTCTGAGTTTTCACGCCACCAAGGTGTTCAATACCTTCGAGGGCGGCGCGATCATCAGCCCCGACCTTAAGACCAAGCAGCGAATCGATTACCTGAAAAACTTCGGCTTCGCGGATGAAGTGACGGTCGTGGCCCCCGGCATCAACGGCAAGATGAGCGAGATCAACGCCGCGTTCGGCCTGCTTCAGCTCAAACATATCGATCAGGCGCTGCTCAAGCGTCAGCGTATCGACGAGCGCTACCGCGATGCGCTGGCGTCAATTCCGGGTATCGAGATCGTCTGGCAGACCCGAGAAAAGCACAATTATTCCTATTTTCCGGTACTGATCAGGGAAGGCTTCGCCCTGTCCCGCGATGCGTTGTACCAGCGCATGCGTGACCACAACATCCTGGCCCGCCGCTATTTCTACCCACTGATTTCGACCTTCCCGATGTACCGGGGCCTGGACTCAGCCAAGCCGGAACGCTTGCCCATCGCCACCGGCCTGTCGAATCAGATTCTGTGCCTGCCCATTTACGACAGCCTGACCGATGAAGCCTTCGACAGCATCATCAAGGTCATCGCCACTGCCAGTAACGAGAACTGCTAATGCGAACATGCCCGGTATGCGCCTGCCGATTTCCGAATTTCTATCCGATGGAAAAAGGTCATCTGCAAATTTTTCACCGCTTGAACGTGTTTTACAGCGTGGACGATTTCGAGACTCTGAACGTTGGCCAATACAGGTGCCCTGAATGCCAGGCCTCGGACCGCGACCGTCTCTACGCGCTGTTCGCGATGCACCTGCTGAACCACCCGCCGGGTCAGGTTTTGCGCATCCTCGACATTGCGCCAGCCGTCGTGCTTTCGAAGTTTCTGCGTAGCCTGCCCAACGCCCGCTATCGCTCAGCCGACCTGTTCTCGCCGCTGGCTGATGATGTGGTGGACATCATGGACATGCACCTGTACGCCGACGAGTCCTTTGATTTCATCGTCTGCTCGCATGTGCTGGAACATGTACCCGACGACCGCAAGGCCATGTCCGAACTGCATCGGGTTCTGGCCAAGGGCGGCTCTGCGATCCTGATGGTGCCGATTCTGCTGACCGCCACCGAAACAGACGAAGACCCCGACGAGAAAAACGTCGATGAACGCTGGGCGCGCTTCGGGCAGGACGACCATGTGCGGATGTACGCCAGACATGATTTCGTATCACGTCTGGAAGCGTCCGGTTTCAAGGTCGACGCTCTGGATTCAGGCTCCTTCGGCGAAGGCGTCTTCCACCAGCACGGGATTACTGATCAGTCGGTTCTGTATGTAGGCCGCAAGGCCTGACGACCGCTGCCGATCACGAATGCCGACCGAGTTGCCCGGTCGGCTCACAACACTTTTTCACATGTGGTATTGCGATGAGTTCTTCACGCCTGGTCAGTATTGTCATCCCTGCTTACAAACCGGCTTTTTTCGAAGCCGCGCTGGCCAGTGCGCTGCGCCAGAACCACGACGACATTGAGATTATTGTCACCGACGACTGCCGTGACGATGGCATCAGGGACATTGTCGAAAAGCTCAGGCCGGAGAGTCGCTGGCCTATTCACTACAGCAAAAATCCCACATCGCTGGGCGAACCTCACAACCTAGCGCTTGGCATCTCTCTGGCCCGCGGCGATTACATCAAGTTTCTCTATGACGATGACATTCTGCTCACGGACTGTGTGCGGCTGATGTTTGACGTGATGCATGACAGCCCGGATATCAAGATCGTAGCCGCGACCCGAAAGCGAATTGACGCTAACGGTACGCTGCTGGCCGACAATATCTATACGGCTTACCCATTCGGCAAGAATGTGGTGTTGAACGGCCCGGAACTGGTCTCATTTCTGGCCCAGCACCCTTCCAACTTCGTTGGCGAACCCTGTGCGGTCATGTGTCGTCGAGATGATCTACTAGCCTTCGGGCAGGACGTCATGTGCTTGAATAAGGTGCTGATCTGGGGGCTGGGTGATCTGGCTATCTATGCCAAGCTGCTTCGTCAGGGAAACCTGGCAATGCTTGCACGCCCGCTGTCCTATTTCCGCGTGTCTGATCAGCAGAGCAGTGAGGTGTTTAGAAAGGATCAAACCCTACCCCGCGAAGGTCACGCCAACTTCTACCGTATTCCCAGCGAACTGGGCTGGGTTCGTCCTGACGAGTTCAACGGCAAGGTCAGCATTGCGCCACTGGCACAACGCGACAATGTCCAGGAACTGGATCTACTCGGCTACTTCGATAGAAGGTCCGAGGCCACCGTCCGCAATACCCGCGTGGCCAATTGGCTTGGTCAGCGCAGGCCCACAACCGCTCAGCACAGCCTATTGCAGGAGCACTTACAGCAGCATAACGGGGGCCCCTCGATTGCGATTGTCATCTGCGATTTCGATCAGCAGGCAGAACGAGTACTGAGCACACTGCAGAGCATGGCGGCCGATGCGCCCCTACTCGACAATCTCAAGGTTTTCGTCCTGGCCGACTATGACAGGCAGAATCAGACCGCCCTTCAAGCACAACTCCCTTGGCGGGACGCCAGCCTGGAAAACCGTGCCACAGTCATCAACGAGCTGATGCAGGAAAACCATCAAGACTGGTGGATACTGGTCGAGGCAGGCACTACTTTCACCCCGAGTGGCCTGCTGTGCGCTGTCATGAAGATGATAGAAGCACCAAACGCTTGCGCAGTCTTCGGTGACGAGGTGACCCTGCATGCTCAACAAGGCGCTCATCTGGTCTTTCACCCGGGTTTCAGTCTGGATTTCCTGTTGGCCTGCCCGTCAGCCACCAGCCGAAACTGGCTGTTCAACCGCGAAAAAGCTCTGGCAGTAGGCGGCTTCGATCCGGGCCATGCGCAGGCCATCGAGCTTGATCTGATACTGCGCCTGATCGAAGACTCAGGCTTTACCGAATTCGTGCATGTATCCGAGCCCTTGGTGATCTCGCCACGCGGGCAGGCGCACAACAATCACGATGAGGCGCACACCCTGCAACGTCACTTGTACGCGCGGGGCTATGCTGACAGTCAAGTGCACACCCTGGAATCGGGATGCTACCGGATCGAATATGGCCATCCCGATCAGCCCCTGATCTCCATCCTCGTCACCTCTGAGGATCAACTGCCGACGCTGCTGCCCTGCGTCGAAAGCATTCTGGAGCACACGACGTATCCGTTCTACGAACTTCTGATCTGCGATAACAATAGCCAGTCTGCGCAGACCATTGAATGGCTAACGGCCCTGGACTCAATGCAATCGGAGCGCATTCGTGTTCTTCGCCACGAGCAGACGCTAAGCCCGTCGGCCCTGTTCAACGCCGCAGCAGGCCATGCGAGAGGCGATTATCTGCTGATGCTCGACAGCAACGTATTGATCGTTCAGCAAGACTGGCTTGAACAGCTTCTAAACCACGCACTACGACCTGAAGTAGGCGTTGTCGGCGCCAATGTCATTTCTCCTGATAGCAAAGTTGTGGAAGCGGGCATCATCGTGGGCCTCAATGGCACCGCTGGAGCGATCAGTGCGAGTGACGCCGCTGCCTGCACAAGCTTCGCGCTGCGTTTGGAAACTGATCAGAACTACAGCGCCGTGAGTGGTTCTTGCCTGATGATTCGCAAGTCGGTGCATGATGAGATCGAAGGTCTGGACGAACACCTGTTTCCCCTCCATTTCTATGATGTAGACCTTTGCCTGAGGGCACGTAGTGCCGGGTACCTGACCGTCTGGACACCGCATGCCATCGTGGCCTTGCGTCCTGAGGAATCAAGGGCGGATGCACAAGCCATGGATTTTGCAACACGTGCCCTCTACCACCGCTGGTTGCATTACATGGCATGGGACCCTGCCTACAACACTAACCTGGCTCTGACAGAACCTTTCGTCATCCAGAGCAACCAGGAATTAAGCTGGCGACCGTTGACACATCGCCCGCTGCCTGTGGTGCTTGCTCAACCCCGTGATCACGCAGCTGCTGGTGATCGTATCTCTACCGTTCTGCAGAGCCTGCGCAAAGAGCGGGAAGTGGACGGCATCCTAAGCCACACGCCACTGCACCTGGTCGAAATCGCCAGACTGAACCCCGACGTCGTCGTCCTTCAAGGCCCGATGAACGATAGCCTGATCGCCAGCATCAATGCGATCAAGGATCACACCCACGCCAGAGTGATTTTCGATCTGCCGGAATACCCGTCGTACGCAGAAATCGACAAAAGTGCCCCGCCGCTCGCCGTGATACAAGCCTCTCTGTACCACGGACTGGCCCGTGCAGACATGGTCACTGTTCCCACAAGGGCCCTGGCGGACCTGCTGGGAGATTCACATCCAAACGTTCGCGTTATTGAGACCCGCCTGGCATCCGCCCCTTGGCTGAGCCTGCAAAGCCAGCGTCAGACGCGTCCGAAACCTCGCGTCGGTTGGGTCGGCATGACGGCCGAACTGGGCGACCTCTTAATGCTGTCGCAGGTTATTAAAGCGCTGGCGGACCGTGTGGAATGGGTCGTCATGGGACCGTGCACCCGCTGGCTGCGGCCTTATATTCACGAGCTGCGCTCACCAGTGGAAGGGCCATTGTTCCCTGAGCTCCTGGCCAGTCTGAATCTGGACCTGGTACTGGCACCCGCGGAGTCGAACCTGCTCAACCGCAGTAAAAGCCCGTCAAGGTTGCTGCAGTTCGGCGCCTGTGGCTTCCCGGTCATTTGCAGTGATGTGCTAAGTGTTCCTGAGGGCCTGACGGTCACGCGCGTTGAAAATAAAGACAGCGCCTGGATCACTGCCATCGAAGAACACCTCGAGCAGGCGCAGACTTGCGCAAGCAGAGGCGACGCTTTGAAGCAAGCAGTCATCGAGCGCTGGATGCTGGACACTGATCACCTGCAAACCTGGCGCAATGCCTGGCTTGAAAGCTGATCAGCAAAGAGCTCAATAAAAAAGGCTCTACGTCATTGCTGTGACGCAGAGCCTTGATGCAGCTCAGGCGCAGTGAACAATCTGTCACTGCTTACCAACGAATGACGCACGCCCCCCCACGAATAGCCCATCCCGAACCCGACCGCAGCGACCCGATCACCAGGTTTCAGCACACCTTTGTCCATGGACTCTTTCATGGCAATGGGAATGGTGCAGGACACCGTATTACCACAGTGCTGGAAAGCCGAGACAAACTTGTCGGCGGGCAACTTCAGACGCCGGCGCAGGGCATCCAGCATGAAGTGGTTGGCTTGGTGAAACACGAATAGATCAACGTCCGCCACCGCCAGTTCGTCGTCAAACAGTGAGGCGAACAACTGCGGAACGCGTGTCATGGAAAACTCGAAAATAGCCGGCCCGTTCATGTACAGGTTGGCGTCTGTACGAACGTTTCCGTTGTCGTCCTCATAGGTTTCAGGGTGTGGATTCTGCACCGTAGGCCTGCGCGCTCCGCCGATCGGCACAATCAGGTTTTCAGCCCCCGAGCCATCACTGCCATAACGAAAACGCTCCAGAAAAGGCCCACCCTCGGTAGCGCTGATCAGGGTCACGGCCGCTGCATCGCCGAACAGGGTGCGAACACTTTTATCCTGTGGGTGAATGTAACGACTGTAGGTTTCCGCCGTCACCAGCAACACATTTAGGCATTGCCCTGACTCAATCAACCCCTTGGCGATGCCAAGCCCATAGATGAACCCTGAGCAACCCTGATTGAAGTCGAAGGCGGCGCAGTGAGTCGGCAGTTGGAGACGATGTTGCAGAATGCAGGCAGTGGCGGGCAACAGGTAATCCGGGCTTTGGGTACAGTAGATCAACGCGTCTATCTGGCTACGCTGAACCTCCCCTTTGAGAAACAACTTCTCACAAGCGCGGAAGGCCAGGTCGGAAGCGGTTTCATCCTTGTCGATGATATGCCGTTCGCCGATACCGGTCTTTACGAAAATTTTCTCGACGTCCCACTCAGGAAATTCCCGAGCCAGCGTCTCGTTGTCCAGCGAATCAGCTGGCAGTTCATATTCTATGTCGACGATTCTGGCATGGGACTTCATGAGCATTACCCCGATATACGTTTGGCGGGTACACCGAATACTGTAGTGCCTGCGGCCACATTGCGTATCGCAACGCTACCCGCTCCGACTACAGCCTGCTTGCCGACTCTGACCTTGGGCAACACGCTGGCATGCGTGCCCATGAAAACGCCCTCTTCCAACACGACACCGCCGGTGATGTCGCAATGTCCACTCAAGGTTGAAAAATCCCCAATGTCTGCGTCATGACCTATCAGGCAGCCAATATTGAGTGTCACGAACGCGCCAATCCGAAGATCTACTGTTAGCACGGTTGAAGGGCAGATAACTGCGCCCTGACCAATCACGACATTCTCACCGATGATGACCGAGGGATGGATCAGCGTAAAAAAACGGCTTCCCTTGGCAAGCAGCTTTTCCACAACAACGCGTTTACCCAACGGCGCGCCAATCGCGCAAACCAGATACTCATCGGGCCCGGGCTCGTAATCGTCCACAGTTGAAACGACAGGTGGATAATGCTCGAAACGCTCGGTGGAGCCAGGGCCATCGTTAATAAATCCGGCAATGAACCAACCCGGATTCTGCGCCACCCAGTCCTTTAGCCATGCATGCACTTCGCGACCGAAAGCACCAGCACCGATAATAAGCAGTCTCTTCGCATTCATTGCGCAAGATACCCCCCATCCACGACCATCGACGTCCCGGTCACCCAGCGCGCCGCCGGAGACAGCAGGTAATTGACTGCGTAGGCGATATCCAGCGGCTCGCCAAACCCAAGCGGATGCTTCTGCTCGACGGCCTTCATGGAATCGGTCCCGACCAGATCTTCCAGCGTGCGGGTCATTGCGGTTCTCACCACACCCGGCGCAATTGCATTGACCCTGATGCCGTCCCGGGCCAGCTCCAGAGCCGCGGCGCGAACCATTGATTCCACCGCACCTTTACTGGCGCAATATGCCATGAGGGATGGCTGGGCAGCCTGAGCCATCACCGACGAAAGTAGAACAATGCTGGCACCCTGAACGAATACGCCTTTCTGCCTGAAGACTTTGACCAGCGAGAAGCCGGAGGTGACGTTAGTGGCAAATACCGTTTCCCACTGCTCGAGTCCCAGCGCTCGAATCGGCATCGGCATCTGTACGCCAACTGCATGCACCAGCCCGTCAAACGGCGCATAAATCTTGACCAGGTTGCGCATCCAGCCTGAAACGGCGGTGCTATCGAGCAAATCGAAAGGCTCAACCCCATGACCTTCGCCGTGTAACTGGAGCCTTGTTGCCTCAAGGCGCTCGATATTCCTGCCAACCAGCACTACACGTGCGCCTTGCTGGCTCAACCAGATCGCAACCTGACTGCCAATACCGGAAGAAGCACCGGTCACCATTACCACTTTGCCACTCAGCGAAAAAGGACTACTCACCAACCAACGCTCCCCTTGAGAGCCGACCCATACGATTCAGAAAGACGCTGATGCTTTAGTTCTCAGTGACAAGATCGATAACGTCGTCAACTGTTTTGCAGCCGTTAAGGAAACTCTGAAAAAGACTTCCAAATCAGGTGAAATACGCCAGTCCCAAGCACTGAACGGTTAAGCCCCGATGAATCAGGTGTCCTTCGCTGATGCCGAATACGCTGGTAAACGCAAACAGACCGGCGTGAACGCTTCCTGATTGAGATGGATCAGACCGTGCCTTGGAATGGCTTGTTCATCGACAGGCGTCTGATCGGGAGACATGCAAGCATCGGTCATGATTGGAATGGCATACTTCATGGCATCTAAGCTGATTGTTTTTATAAGAAATTGATTTATAAGGTTATTTATTTTTTTTATAATAGAGCGGGCGTAGAAAAAACCATTCAAGCTGTTGATTTATATGGGCTTATATAGGTTTATAGTTACAAAAAACAGACACGCGCCCAACTAAGTTTTTTATTTAGTTGGGCGCCGGCATTAAAGTTACACATAAAGCTACACAACGCTGTAGCCGTTCAAAAACGTAGTCACCCAAAGCAAATATGCCGCTAAAAAAACAAACGTTTAATGCTGACGAAATAGAAATATACGACGAAGCTGTTGTGTATAAGCGCGGCGAGTATTGGTAAATGCGTATGTGGTTGGGTAAGGAAAAGAAATACGCACGTTTTAGCTTGCGCACACGCAACAGAGATACGGCAATAGACAAAGCAAAAAATACTATCACGAACTAATGGCACAGCAGTTGGCAGGTAAACCTTATTTTTCCAAAACAACAAAGCAAGGCGTTGAAGAATATTTGAAGCAACGTGCGCTTGACGTAGAGGCTGAGCTAATAGTTAAAGGGCGTTATGGAACCATTAAAACGCACTTGGAGCATTAGCTTGATTTTATTGCACGAGATACATGGCATTGGCAGGACACAGTAACATGGCGATTACACAACGCTATATTGAATTGCGTCCTGCTATGCTTAAAGCGGCAGTTGAGTTAGTTTAGAGGCTATCTCCAACATAAGCTCGTCCTCAAGCTTCAGCATATCTTTGCTTCTGGCTTTAAGTTTTTTTGCTGGCGCTCCAAAATAAACGCCCCATTCATCCAGCGACTTGGCAACTAAAGATAATGCGCCAACAGATGAGCCATCTCCAATAGTTACGCCTGGCAATATAACGCTGCCAGAGCCAATTATTACGTGCTTCCCCAATAATACTGGCGCTATTTTTACTTTTAGATATTTGTGTGGCACGGTTGGGTTTGTAAGAGCTTTACCCGTGTAATCATCTGTCCCAGAATAAATCCTTACGCCTTGCGATAAACCAGAAAAATCTTTCAACGTAATGCCGCCAGCACAGCTTAAATGACAACTCCCGCCAATATGTATATAGTTTCCAAGCGTAAGTGAGCCTGAGCAAGCAGCAATGACAACATTTCCATCGATACGTATGTTATTGCCAAGCGATATGTTATTCAGTCCAATAATCGTCGTATTTTTTGCTACTTTTACATTTTCGCCAACACTCTTAAATCCAAACTTACGAAGCTCTTCAGATTCAAAATAACCTTGATCAAAAGGATTTTGAGGTGTGTTTTGGTGTAAATCTTGCTGTGTGTCTTTTTCCATTGCTGTTCTCTTTTGTGCTACTGCTTAGCAGTTGACTTTACGTGTAGCAAGCGTGTGTGGGAAGCGAAAAAGCAGCTCATGTTGTTATTGAGTGGGAGTAGCCTGATTCGTAACTATTTGATTTTTATGAAACTATTTTCAATAGTTACGAGTATTTCTACGTCATTAATGGCGTTGGCCGTGGTCCGCAGCGCAGGCATCCTCAGCCAGCTATATCGATACCATGTCCGGTTGGGTGATCCCGACATGGTATCGAGGGTGCTTAGGGAGACTCTGAAGAAGACTTCTAAATTTGGCAGAATGCCTGATCTCAACCGCCGAGACGCCTGATGAAGCAGATGACCTTCGCCGACGCCGACGCCGACGCCGACGCCGACGCCGAGTACGCTGGCAAACGCAAGCAAACCCGTAAAGAGCGTTTCTTGATCGAGATGGATCAGGTCGTGCCCTGAAAGGGATTGATCAATCTGATCGAGCCTCATTATCCCAAGGGCGAAGGTGGCCGTCCCGCCTGTCCGTTAATGGCGGTGCTGCGCATACATCTGATGCAAAACTGGTTCGGCTACAGCGATCCTGCGATGGAGGAAGCGTTGTACGAAACAACAATCCTGCGCCAGTTCGCGGGATTGAGTCTCGATCGGATTCCTGATGAAACCACCATTCTCAACTTCCGGCGCTTGTTGGAAAAACATGAGTTGGCAGACGGGATTTTGCAGGTCATCAACGGCTATTTGGGTGATCGTGGTTTGATGCTGCGCCAAGGCACCGTGGTCGATGCGACGATCATTCACGCGCCGAGTTCGACCAAGAACAAGGGCGGCAAACGCGATCCTGAGATGCATCAGACGAAGAAAGGAAATCAATACTTCTTCGGCATGAAAGCGCATATCGGCGTCGATGCCGAGTCGGGTTTAGTCCATAGCCTGGTGGGCACTGCGGCGAATGTAGCGGATGTGACCCAAGTCGACCAGTTGCTACACGGCGAGGAAACCTATGTCATCGGTGATGCGGGCTACACCGGCGTGGACAAGCGTGCGGAACATCAGGATCGTCAGATGATCTGGTCGATCGCGGCACGCCCAAGCCGTTACAAAAAACATGGCAAGACCAGTTTGATCACACGGGTATACCGCAAGATCGAGTTCGCGAAAGCCCAGGTACGAGCGAAGGTTGAACATCCATTTCGCGTGATCAAGCGCCAGTTTGGTTATACGAAAGTCCGGTTTCGCAGGCTGGCTAAAAACATCGCGCAACAGACCACTCTATTTGCCCTGTCGAACCTCTGGATGGTGCGAAAACGGCTGCTGACTACAGGAGAGGTGCCCCTGTAATGCGGAAAAACACTTTGGAAAGGTACTGCTCGAAAGGGAATCGATGAGTTAAAAGCGGGAAAAGTCTGATTATCTGATCGAGCGAGCTTTTTGCACCTCAGGCCACGAGGGCATCAAAAATCGATGCGTACTTCAGAGTTTCCTTAAGGCGATTGGCTGCCAGGGTCTTGCCAAGATGTTCGTCGGCCAGCGACATGAATGTCAGGACTTCAATAGAATCCCAGTCAAGGTTCTGACCTCTGCTGAGACTGCCTTCGTCTGCTTCCATCGCTTCTTCGATCAGCCTGAGTACTTTGTCTTCCATCTCTTCGCTCCCGGACAGCCTGCTATTGGATTGATTCTGCGCAGACGATAGTCAGCGCCTGATAGCGATGTAGCAA
The DNA here is from genome assembly GCF_014358015.1 of Pseudomonas triticifolii. GTDB lineage: Bacteria > Pseudomonadota > Gammaproteobacteria > Pseudomonadales > Pseudomonadaceae > Aquipseudomonas > Aquipseudomonas triticifolii. Next base: position 23,204 of record NZ_JACONV010000004.1, read on the forward strand.
TAGTCGAACCAAGCAGCCAAGTTAGTGAAGACGTTCGTATAGCGGGCCCGGAGGGGAGGAAGAACATGAATTACGCAAATCAAAGACAAAAAGAGGACGCGACTCTCGACGTTGATTGACGCCGCAGTGGGATGCGGCGTCAATAATACCGCTCAGGCTCTGCAGCCTCCGCTCACGGCAAATAAATACTGAACAACCCACCCCCAAGCGCACCGCCATTGGCGATCTCGATGTGGCCCTGCTTGCCATTACGCACATGCAGCCGTGCAATGTGCGAGGCGAAGTAAAGCCCCAGCCCGGTACTGCCGCTGCCCTGATGGATACCCAGAACATAGTCGGTCTGGTGCTCGATCAGGTGCGCCGGGTAGCCCGGACCATCGTCGTTGATCGAGATTTTCAACTGGCCGTCGTCGTCGCCCACGCTGATGAAAATACTCTCGCGTGCGAACCGGATGGCATTGATGATGATATTGGCGACCACCGAACCGACCAGTTCGCGGTCAAAGAAACCCAGCGGGTTCAAATCGTCGATTTCGTAGCGTGCGACGATGCCGCGGCTGGTCAGCACTTCCTCCTGATGCGCCAACTGTGCCTCGATGAAGTCATCCAGCTCGTGGTAATCCGGACGCAGCGGCAACTGGTTGACGCCCAGTTTGTAGAGGCCGAGCAACTGCACCAGCATGCCGTTGAGGCTGGCGAACTCATAATCGATCACGCCATGCTCCGGCGTATCACGCTGTTCGGCGCAAAGCCGGCTTTGCCACTCGCTATGGGCCTGGGTCAGCTTGGCCAGCGAGTTCTTCATGTCGTGCACGGTGGAAGCAATCACCATGGAAAAATCGAGTCCCTGCTGCAGCTCTTCACTCATGCGCCAAACGCCCTTTCCCTGAGTTTCTGATAACGCTCGTAACGCGGATCGCTGTCCGGGATCATGCCGACCATCTTCAGGCTGGCGCGGCACTCGTCGAGCCCGGCCTGCCCCAGGTTCTGCCCCGGATGTAGCAACGACTGCGCCATGTTCAGCGCGATACTGATGTTCTTGGGTTGCAAGGCCAGCGCGCGACGGAAATGCTCCTGCGCTTCAGGCAGATTGCCAGCCTTGTAGCTGCGCACGCCTTGCAGGTTGAAGTCGATGGCCGCTTTGTTGGCTCCCAGAATCGCCGGATCATCGGTCATGCTGGCCACGCTTTTCATCACGGCCGGGTCATCGCCGTAGACTTCGGCACAGTTCTTCAGCACGCCCGCCCCCGCCTCTTCCTGGCCCAATTGCTTGAGCTGCGAGGCCACCATCAGCGCAGCGTCGGCACTCAGGAACTGCTCCATGCCTTCAAGACGGGCCATGGCCTGTTCAGTCAGTTTGGCCGCGGTTTCAGGGTCGGAGTGCTGCAGACTTGCGGCCTTCATCAGGCGCGTGCGCACCTGCAGGCCTTCGTCGTTGGTGTGTTCCTTGGCCACATCGACCAAGGCATTGTTGATCTCGACACGGGTGCGCGCATCCAGTCCCTGATCGCCGCCCTTGCTGATGAGGGCATGGGCCAGACCGAGGTTGGTTTCAGGGTCTTTAAAACGCGAATGCGCGCCCTGGGACACCGCCTGACGATAGGCCTTGGACGCACTTTCGAAATCTTCGTTACCCAGCGCCAGCTTGCCCAGCAGTTTCTGACGACGCACGGCCAGTGGCGAGAGGCGCACGGCACTCTCCAGCACACTCTGCGCACGCTTGGCATCGCCACGCGCCACCAGCACCTCGGCCAGACCATCGAACAGCGCGGGCATGGTCGGGAAGGCCTTGATCGCCTGCTCGAACACTGCCTCTGCCTCCGTGACCTTGCCGCGCTTGAGCAGCAGGTTGCCCAAAGCGCCATAGGCCCAGGGTGTGGCACGGTCGGCCAGGATGGTCCTGAGGAAGGCCTCCAGCGGCTCGTTCTGCTTCAGGTCACGCAGCGCATCGGCTTTGTAACGCAGGCACAGCGGCGCAAAACGCGGGTCCTGTTCAATCAGTTTGTTGCAGGCGGCCAGCACTTCGGCGGGCTTGCTACGGTCCAGCGCCTGCAGGATCGGCTTGAGCAATGTCTTGCGCTGAACCAGCTTTTCCAGACGCTGGGCCAGGCCTGCGCGGTTGAAGGGTTTGGTCAGATAGCCATCGGGCTCCCACTCAAGGGCGCTCATGACCATCGCCTGACTGTTCTCGGCGGTCACCATGATGAACACGCTTTCATAACTCAGCAGCCGCTCGACCATCAGGTCTTCCAACACTTGCTGGCCGTTCTTGCGGCCGTCACCCAGGTTGAAATCGTGCAGCACGAAGTCGTAACGCTTTTGCGAGCACATGCGCAGGGCTTGCTCACCGTTGTCGGCAGTATCCACTTCCTTGACGCCCAGCTCACGCAGCATCGAACGCACCGAACTGCGGAAGTCGGAGAAGTCGTCGACGATCAGAAAGCTTTTTTGGTTGTACGCCAGCATCGGATTCCTACACAGGAGAGGGTGAAAATATGAGACCCAGAGCTTGAACCGTGTTCAGACTCGGAGTTGCAGCCGCTTTACGGGACGCGCATGGTAACTAATGGCAACGTGCCATAACACAGCTTTGCGCGCGCCGACCGCGCCAAGGCGTCAGCTCAACGGACAGCACACGCCAGTTTTTCGACCATTCATACAGAAACTATAGAGCGAACATCAATTTCGCGGGGATTACACGCCGAATCAGCGCGCAGATTGAGAACCAGATCGAAAATGTGGGGGTGGAGGAAGGCAAGCGCAGGCAAGTCATATCAAAGAGCAGGCCCGCGCCAAAGCGCCGCGTCTGGGGCGGCGCTGAGGCGGGCGGTAAGGGTTACACCCAGCCGTCGTTCTTTTTACGGCCGCGGGTCAGGGCCGGGAGGATCAGACCGACCAGCAGCCCGGCACCGGCGATGCTGCCGCCGTAAACCATATAGCGCATCATCACCTGTTTGTTCTCGTCACCCAGTCGCGCCTGGGTGGAGCGCAGTTCGGCCTGGGAGTCGGCCAGTTGGTCATTGAGCGTCTTGGTGCGCGCTTCCAGCTCATCGACCAGCTTCTTGCGCGCATCCAGGGTTTCCTGCATGCCTTGCACGCGGGTTTTCCAGGTGTTGTCGATGCCGTTCAACTGTTCGGTCAGTTCTGCAACCTGTTGGGTCAACTGCGGAACACGCTCGGCCTGGCCGGGGACTTCCTGCAGGTCACTGGAGGGAATCCATACGGTACTGCCGCCCTCGCCGCGTACCTGGCTGAAATTGCCCGAGGTGCTGAGCAATTCGACTTTCTGCCCGGACTTGAGCGTGCCCACGATGCGGTGGCCATCAGTCGGGCCACTGCGTACATAGGTGGTCAGGCTGTCACTCACCCAGCGGTCGCTCTCCGCCGCTTGAGCACTGACAGGGATGATGACCGACAGAACGGCGCCCAGCAGACCGGTACCGATGAGACGACGCGAAACATAGAACAGGCCAGGGGCACGAGAAAGCAGTGCGGAAAGATGACGAGACATGGCAATGGTTATCTTTGTCTGGAATGAAAATAAAGCCCCGGTGTACGGGCCGGCTAACGATGGCAATGGCAGGCGGCAAATGCATTGCAACTCCTGCGCGGACAGGCTGTCTGCCTAACAGGCGAGTTGAAAAAACGCCTGACACTTCAATGATCGGCAGACACTTGCGAAGGCTGTCCAGAGAGTCCATCAGCTAACAGACCCTGTGAAATGGGTCAGGTTCACTATTGGCCTGCACAAGCGTCAAAATTCAGCCACAGGGTGCCTTCCATCAAGTCCCTGCTTTACATGACATTCAGCCCGCAAAACGAGGCCCATGCCCCTGAACCTGGATCAGGTGAGGCTCGACGTTTGCATTCGCGCTCAAGTGCTGTAGAAAATAGCCGTCAGGCGTGAACGTCTTCGATGCTCACCATCCTGATGCGCAGGCCCTGCCGGCTCGAGTGCATCGCTCTAATGGAAAATAGAATGATCCCAAGACAAGTGATTAACGCCACGGTAAGCCCAAAAGGCAGCCTTGAAACCCTGTCCCAGCGTGAAGTCCAGCAGCTCAGCGCTGCCGGTTCTGGCAGCACCTACACCCTATTCCGCCAGTGCGCCCTGGCCATTCTCAACACTGGCGCCCACGTCGATAACGCCAAGACCATCCTTGAGGCCTACGAGAACTTCGAGGTGCGCATTCATCAGCAGGACCGTGGCGTACGCCTGGAGCTGCTCAACGCTCCGGCCGATGCCTTCGTCGACGGCGAGATGATCGCCAGTACCCGCGAAATGCTGTTCAGCGCCCTGCGCGATATTGTCTACACCGAAAGCGAGCTGGACAGCCAGCGCATTGATCTGAGCAATTCGCAAGGCATCACCGATTACGTGTTTCACCTGCTGCGCAACGCCCGCACCCTGCGCGCCGGTGTCGAACCGAAGATGGTGGTGTGCTGGGGCGGTCACTCCATCAACACCGAAGAATACAAATACACCAAGAAGGTCGGCCACGAGCTGGGCCTTCGCAGCCTGGACATCTGCACCGGTTGCGGCCCGGGCGTCATGAAAGGCCCGATGAAAGGCGCGACCATCGCCCATGCCAAGCAACGCATCGTCGGCGGCCGCTACCTGGGCCTGACCGAGCCGGGCATCATTGCAGCGGAAGCGCCGAACCCGATCGTCAACGAACTGGTGATCCTGCCGGACATCGAAAAGCGTCTGGAAGCCTTCGTGCGCGTCGGCCACGGCATCATCATCTTCCCGGGCGGCGCAGGCACGGCCGAGGAGTTCCTGTACCTGCTGGGCATCCTGATGCACCCGGACAACAAGGACGTGCCGTTCCCGGTGGTCCTGACCGGTCCGAAAAACACCGAACCCTACCTGCAACAACTGCACGCGTTCGTCGGTGCCACGCTGGGCGAAGAAGCACAGCGTCATTACGAGATCATCATCGACAACCCGGCAGAAGTGGCCCGCCACATGGCCAAGGGTCTGAAGGAGGTGCGTCAGTTCCGCCGTGAACGCAACGACGCGTTCCACTTCAACTGGCTGTTGAAGATCGAAGAAAGCTTTCAGCATCCGTTCGATCCGACTCACGAAAACATGGCCAGGCTGCAGCTCAACCACGACATACCGCCTCACGAGCTTGCGGCCAACCTGCGTCGGGCCTTCTCCGGCATCGTTGCAGGTAACGTGAAGGACAAGGGCATCCGCCTGATCGAAGAACATGGCCCGTACCAGATCCATGGTGATCCATCGATCATGCAGCCGCTGGACAAGCTGCTGCAGGCCTTCGTCGATCAACACCGCATGAAACTGCCAGGCGGCGCGGCCTATGTGCCGTGCTATCAGGTCGTCACCTGATAAACCGGCTGTACGCAAACGGGGCGCTGAACAGCGCCCCGTTTTTATTTCTGCTGACGAAACTGACGGGGTGACTGCCCGGTGGCGCGCTTGAAGAAACGCGAAAAATACGCCGGCTCGGAAAACCCGAGGCTGTCGGACACCTGATTCACCGTCATGGTCGTGTAGACCAGATTGCGCTTGGCCTCCAGCAGCAACCGCTGACTGATGATCTGCAACGCCGACTGATTGCACAGCCGACGGCACAGGGCATTGAGGTGCGCTGCGCTGAGCCCCATCTGTTGCGCGTGCTGCTCGATGGACCAGTGTTCGCGAAAGCTGGCTTCCAGTTGATGCATGAACACCTGCAAATGCTCGCGTCCGCGATCCTGTACCTGCGCATCATCACCGTGCTGCTCGCTGCCACGTCGGCTGAGCCAGACCATCAACACGTTGATCAACGACTGCAACATCAAGTCGCGGCCCGGTTGGCGCTGACGGTACTCGCGGGCAATCGCGCTGAACAGCGTATCCACATAAAAGCTGTCCTCACCCAGTGCGTGACAACGCGCCGTGCCGATGGCCGAGATGTCCAGTGCAGCTTCTAACTGTTCCACCAACGGCCGAGCCAGGCTGAGGATGTGCCCTTGAATGTCTTCAGCAAATTTGAAGGTGTGCACGCTCAGCGCCGGAACCACTTGCAGCGAGGGCGTATCGACCTGATGCACCACGTCTTCGACCTTGAGCACTGCCCGGCCTGACTGCACGTACAGCAACTGAACCAGATCGCCATGGCGATGGGGCTTGATCTCCCATTCATGCATCTTGCTGCGCTCAGGAATTGACTCGCAGTGAATGAGATCAGGCGTCGGCCAGGCCGTGGTCTCGCCATAAAGTTTGAAGACAGGAATGGAAGCAGGCGCTGCTCTGGGCATTGATCAATCCTCGCCAGACCCTCGAAAAGTCCAGGTAATGCGCTGGATATTGCCTTCTTATCTCGATGGCATCCATTAAAAATGCAGGAGACAAAAACAAACACATCCCGCACGCCTCGGCTCGCAGGGATTACAAAACAGGACGACCCCAATGAAAACCCAAGTCGCCATCATCGGCTCAGGCCCGTCCGGGCTGTTGCTGGGCCAGTTACTCCAACGCGCCGGTATCGACAACGTCATCGTTGAGCGCAAGGACCCCGATTACATCCTTTCCCGCATCCGCGCCGGCGTGCTTGAGCAAGGCATGGTCGATCTGCTGCGCGAGGCCGGTGTCAGCGAGCGCATGGACGCCGAAGGCATGATTCATGATGGTTTCGAACTGGCTTTCGACGGGCGCTGCGAGCGCATCGACCTGAAGCGCCTGGCCAACGGTCGAACCGTGATGGTCTACGGCCAGACTGAAGTGACCCGCGACCTGATGCAGGCCCGCGCGGCCAGTGGCGCGATGACTGTTTACGATGCTGAAGACGTCCAGCCCCATGACCTCAAGACTGACCGCCCATACCTGACATTCGTCAAGAACGGCGAAACCGTGCGACTGGATTGTGATTACGTGGCCGGGTGTGACGGCTTTCATGGTGTGTCGCGCCAGGCGATCCCGGCCGAGGCGCTGAACGTCTTCGAACGTGTCTATCCGTTTGGCTGGCTCGGCGTGCTGGCGGATACGCCGCCGGTCAACGAGGAACTGGTCTACGCCAATCACCCGCGCGGCTTTGCCCTGTGCAGCATGCGTTCGGCCATTCGCACGCGTTACTACGTGCAGGTCAGTGCAGATGAACGCGTCGAGGACTGGTCGGACGAGCGTTTCTGGGATGAACTCAAATCGCGTCTGCCTGCCCATCTGGCCGAGCGTCTGGTGACTGGCCCGTCCATCGAGAAAAGCATCGCCCCGCTGCGCAGCTTTGTGGTCGAACCCATGCAGTACGGCCGCCTGTTCCTGCTCGGCGACGCCGCCCACATCGTCCCGCCGACCGGCGCCAAGGGCCTGAACCTGGCCGCCAGCGACGTGAGCACGCTGTACCGCATCCTGCTCAAGGTCTATCAGGAAGGCCGCACCGACCTGGTGGAAAAGTATTCGCAGATCTGCCTGCGCCGGGTCTGGAAAGCAGAGCGCTTTTCCTGGTGGATGACCTCGGTCCTGCACAACTTCCCTGACACCGACGCCTTCAGCCAGCGCATCCAGCAGACCGAACTGGACTATTACGTCGGCTCAGAAGCCGGACGCAGGACCATTGCCGAGAACTACGTGGGGTTGCCTTACGAGGCCATCGAGTAAAGGCACTTCGAATTGATGACCTGCCCGCTCTGCGCATGAACGGGCATCCCGGACGCAGAGCGTCCTGAGCGGCGTCACCACGCGGGGGCGTGGGAAATCATCAAAGTGTCTGACTGAATGCGTACCCCGTGGGAGGCGGCTTGCCGGCGATGGCGTCAACTCAGTCAATGACAGGTCGCTTCAGAAAAAGTATCGCCGGCAAGCCGCCTCCCACACTCACGTTGGTTGCAGCAAGACCTATGTATAACGCCAGTGACGCTGCGCGTCACAAATGCCCCGGACTGGCGCGGTAGAAAAGCCAGATACCGGCCCGTCCTTTGTGCAATGACACAACACTCGCCCACGTCAGCCGTGCAAAACCCCAAAGCGTTTTATCTGCAGGCTCCCTATGATCGGGAGGCCCCCGGCAAGCTGCATAAAAATAACAAGCTCTGAGGAACTGACGCCATGTCCAACTCTCCGGTTCGCGAGGTTGGCGACGCTGACGGCAATCATGTCTATCGTCGCATCACCCTGCGCCTTATCCCGTTCATCTTTATCTGCTACCTGTTCAACTACCTGGACCGCGTGAACGTCGGTTTCGCCAAGCTGCAGATGCTCGACGCCCTGAGTTTCAGCGAAACGGTCTACGGTCTGGGTGCAGGTATCTTCTTCATTGGGTACGTGTTGTGCGGCCTGCCCAGCAATCTGGCGCTGAACCGCTTCGGCCCACGGCGCTGGATCGGGCTGATGATGATCACCTGGGGCACTTTCTCCACCTGCCTGTTGTTCGTCACCACGCCGGTCGAGTTCTATGTGCTGCGCTTTCTGACCGGTATGGCCGAAGCAGGGTTCTTTCCCGGTATCGTCCTTTATCTCTCGCGCTGGTACCCGAACCAGCGGCGCGGTCGGATCATGGCGCTGTTCATGTCGGCGATTCCGGTGTCCGGGCTACTGGGCGGCCCCTTCTCAGGCTGGATCCTCAACCACTTTGCCGCAGGCCAGGGCGGCATGGCAGGCTGGCAATGGATGTTCCTGATCCAGGGCCTGCCGACCGTCGTGCTGGGCGTGCTGGCGTTTTTCCTGCTCTGCGACAAGGTCGAAGACGCTCGCTGGCTCACGCCCGAGCAACGTCAACGGGTCAAGACCGACATCACCCAGGACGAACTCAACCGTCCCGTGCACGGCAAAAGCTCGGTGGCCTCGGTGCTGACCATGCCCTTCATCTGGATTCTGGGTTTCATTTACTTCTGCATTCAGAGCGGCGTGTACGCGATCAACTTCTGGCTGCCCTCGATCATCAAAAACCTGGGCTTCAGCGACGCACTGGTGATCGGCTGGATCAGCGCCGTGCCGTACCTGATGGCGGGCGTGTTCATGCTGCTGGTGGGCCGCTCTGCCGATCTGCGCAATGAGCGCCGCTGGCATCTGGTGGTGCCCATGCTGATGGGCGCAACGGGCCTGATCATCGCCGCCAACTTCGCCACCGTGCCGCTCATCGCCATCCTCGGCCTGACCATTGCCACCATGGGCGCACTGACCAGCCTGCCCATGTTCTGGCCGCTGCCGACCGCCCTGCTCAGCGCCAGTGTTGCAGCGGGCGGACTGGCCCTGATCAACTCGATCGGCCAGATGGCAGGCTTCCTAAGCCCTTATCTGGTGGGCTGGATCAAGGACCAGACCGGCTCGACCACTATGGCGCTGTATTCCCTGGCTGCACTGACCATCATCGGCAGCCTGGTCGCCCTGCGCATCAGCCGTCAGTCGGCAGTCAAGGTCAGCGCAACGGCCTGACACCCCGCCCTGTCCTGAAAGCCAGACCTTGTGTCTGGCTTTTTTTCGCCTGCGGAACATGCCATCAGCCTATCCGAACTCATCCGGCACTGCGCCGCCGTCGCCGACGCTTGCGAGCTGACGCTCAGGCCGGTTTAAGACGCACAAGACGATTCAGGTGAACATCGCCCTGCCGGAAACGCTCTCGTGAGTCGATGCAACTGACTTCCATCCATCGGTACACCTGGACAACGCCAGTGCGCAATTTTCTGCACACGAACGACAGTCGAAAACGCACATGACCCTTGCCAGCCAGTGGCATGACTTGTTTCGCAAACACTTGCGCAAGTGCGCAGAGTATTGCGCAGTCAGGACGACCATCCTGCTCAAAAAACGATCAAAACCATCCTGAAAAACCAATAACCTATTGTTTTAAAACAATAAAAAAGATCAGGCACGCATCTTGAAATAGCGCTTTCCATTCGATGGGCACGGTTGCCTGTTCCTGAGGAGGTATTCGAGATGTCTGCCCACCAGACTGTTTTCACGCTCATCCTGGATGGCGTCGATCATGACTTCAAGGTACTCGCCTTCAGCGGCCATGAAGCGATCAGCCAGCCGTTTGCTTTCACGGTGGAACTGGTCAGTGAGTCTTCCGATCTTGATCTCGAGAGCCTGCTCAACCGCCCTGCCTTTCTGCAGTTCGCGCCGGATAACAGCGGCATTCACGGGCTGATCGACCGCATCGCCCAAGGCGATTCCGGCCATCGTCTGACACAGTATTCGATCACCTTGCGCCCGCATCTGGCCCGCCTCGGCCACCGGATCAACCAACGTATCTTCCAGCGCCGCAGCGTCCCGCAGATCATCGCTCAGGTGCTGGAAGAACACGGCCTGCTGGCCACCACCTACCGTTTCCAGCTCGCCAGCGTTTATGCCGAACGCGAATACTGCGTGCAATATCACGAGTCGGACCTGCACTTCATCCAGCGTCTGTGCGAAGAAGAAGGCCTGCATTATCACTTCGAACACAACCCGAACGCGCACCAGTTGGTGTTTGGCGAAGATCAGGCGGTGTTCCCGACACTGGTGCCTGTGGGCTATCGGCAGGACAGCGACATGGTCGCCGACACGCCAGTCATCAAACGCTTCAATCTGCGTCTGGAAACCCGACCCAGCCGCACCACCCGCCGCGACTACCACTTCGAAAAGCCGCGTCTGACCATGCAGGGTGCAGCGCCGGGCGACGCCCGGCCCGACCTTGAAGATTACGATTACCCCGGCCTGTTTACCCATCGCGACCGCGGTGCTCACCTGGCCAGTCGCGCGCTGGAACGCCACCGGCATGACTATCGGCTGGCCGAAGGTCAGAGCGACCAGCCTCGGCTGGTCAGCGGCCATTTCCTGCCGCTGAGCGAGCACCCGAACGGTGCCTGGAATGTGCTCTGGCTGCTGACCGACGTGCGCCACGAAGGCAGGCAACCGCAGGTACTCGAAGAAGCCGCGCCAGCTGATGCCTCCAGCGCAGGCGGATTGCGTCAGGGCTATCGCAACACCTTCGGGGCCACACCCAAAACCGCTACATACCGCCCGCCGATCCACCATCCCAAGCCGCGTATCGCTGGCAGCCAGACCGCCGTCGTCACCGGGCCTGCGGGCGAGGAAATTCACTGCGACCGGCATGGTCGGGTCAAGGTGCAATTCCACTGGGACCGCGAAGGCCAGGCCAATGACCAGAGCAGTTGCTGGCTGCGCGTATCGTCGAGCTGGGCGGGTGATCGTTACGGCGGCATGGTGATTCCCAGGGTCGGCATGGAAGTCCTGGTGACGTTTCTGGAAGGCGATCCCGACCGCCCCTTGATCAGCGGCTGCCTGTACCACGCCGAACACACCCCGCCCTACCCGCTGCCAGCCCATCAGACCCGCAGCGTGTTCAAGACCCTGAGCAGCCCCGGCGGTAAAGGCAGCAACGAACTGCGCATCGAGGACCGCGCCGGGCAGGAGCAGATCTACATTCACGCCCAGCGCGACTGGGACCAGAACATCCAGCACGACCAGAAAATCCGCGTCGGCCACGAACGCCACGACCGGATCGAAGCCAACAGCTACAGCGAATTCAAGGCCGAGGAACACCGCGCGGTCGACGGCAACCGGCTGACCGAAATCCGTACCGACGATCACCTGACCGTCAGCGGAACGCGGCACATCAAGGTCGGGGAAGCCTTGCTGACAGACGCAGGCCAGGAGATTCATTTCAAGGCAGGCGACAAAGTGGTGATCGAGGCCGGGATGGAAATAACCCTCAAGGTGGGCGGCAGTTTCGTCAAGATCGATTCGGGTGGGGTGACGGTCAGTGGGCCGTTGGTGAAGCTGAACTCGGGAGGCCAACCGGCCACCGGCAGTGGCGCACTGCCGAGCCTGCCAGGGCTGGTCAAGGAAGTCCTGACAGAAACAGCAGGTGAGTTGTTGAAGCAGCGTCTGACGGAAACGGCTCCAGTCGTCGAACTCTGCCAGAAGCCTGAAGGCGGCACACCCATGGACTGTCCGTTGCCCGACTGCGGCTGTCGCAAGGCCTTGCAGGAAGGAGACAGAAAATGACCACTTCCTTGCTGCTAGAACGCACCGATCACCTGCTGGAAAAGCTGTACCAGCTACTGCCTGATCCCAGGCCTCAGGTGCTGTTCGACAAGACCGAACTGGCGCCTCATCGGGAGAAAAGCCCGTTGTGGCTGGTAGCATCTGCCGACGATAGCTTAGTGCAGGCCGTGCACAGCGCCCCGGAAGACTGGCCCGGGCTGATCATCGAAAGCCCGTTTTCGAACGACATCCTGCTCGCACATCTCAGGCACCTGCTGATCATCCACTTTGACGGAATACGCAAGGGCGTTCTGCGTTATTCGAATCCTGTAACAGCGAGCTACTTCTTTACAGCCGGTGCGAGCGAAGAGAACGCGCCGTGGCTGGGACCCATTTTCCGAGTGTCGTGGTACGGCGGAACCTGGGCAGACCTTGCACAGGGTACTCAGCGCTGGATAAGCCTCGACAACCCTCACGTCTCCCGCTGGACACCTGCGGCCCGGCCGACCACGCCACGACTGAGCGACACCCATGAGAGCGCCTTTCGCCGCCAGGAGCGAGAACGCTTTGCCTACGGCTGGTGGAAAAAGCAGACCGGCACAACGTTTCCAGACGCACTCGCTTATCTGGACGAGGGCATGGCGCACGGCTTCGCAACAGACCCGGTGCTCATGAATCGCTACCTCTCGTTGCGCGCACAACACCCGGACCTTGAAACGCCACCGCGCCAGTACGGCAGCACAGGAGAAGAACGCCTGAATGCCTTGCAACGCCTGCTGCAACAGCCTCACCCGAACAAGGAGTTCATTCAATGACCATTGGCAACATGAGTGCCGGACCCTCCTGCGAAACCGGCAAATTCATCGTTCAGATTATCGGCAAGGATCATGAGGCCGGCCAGAAACTGTTACTGAGCAGTGCGGATGGCTCACGCACCTACCCGTCTCGACCGGAGGCCCTGGAAGACGAGCAGTGCAGTTGTGTTCTGCAAGTATGGGATCACGTCTCCGGTGCGCAACTTGAACTCGAAATCATCAGCACAGAGGGCGAACCGATTCGTTTGCCATTGCTTGATGAAACACGGATCACGCCACGACAGGCCGACGCGCAATTCAATCAGGTCGTACCGGTGCTGCCGTTCGTGGCGCTGCCCGGTTCGAACCTGCCGTACGATCTGGGCACACCCATGCTGGCCCGTGCCGGTTATGTGTACGTGTTCTATCGGCAAAAGCTCTGGCGAGAAGTGGAAGTACGGATTAGCGATACCGTTACGACCTACCATGACATTGATGTCGCTCGTTATCGTCACGAAGGTGGCTTTAACCCCGGAGAACGTAACGCGATCGGCGTGGCGCTCGACGACATCTGGCTGCCAGCCGTCTGGAACAATCAACGCGTACTGGACGTCCAGCTGTGCTTTTCGGAGATACAGCTCAGCGCTCCCCGACTGGAACGTCTGGAGCGTGATGCCGCAGCGAGGACCCAGCGCTGCACCAGCCCTGATCTCACGTGTTCAAAAGAGCGCTTCAAAAGACTGTACAAGGGCAAGCCCGACGGCGAGGCCATGCTCAAGGCCTTTTCCGGCTTCAATGCTCAGCACCAGATCACTCAGAGCTTGATGGCTCCGATCACGGCAGCACGCCTGAACCTGGATCAGTCGGTATTCCCTGTCAGCCTCGTAGCGCCCCAGCGCGCGCGACAGCCTGGTTACGAACGCCTGCTGGATCACCCCGCCTTGTACCTGTGTGATCTGCTGGGTCAGTTTCCAGCCAAGGCTCGCGAACAGGCAAACGCCTTTCTCGACGAGGCCGACAACGGCAGAACGCTCAACGACACACTGTCTCTGGAGTTGTCTGCACTTGCCGACGCCATGCAGGCCAGACTGCCCGCTGATGACGAGGATGCCACCGACAGCCTGGCGCTCTGGCAAGCGCAGCCAAATGCTACCGACGTATTGAGCAAGGCCCGCCAGCGTCAAGTCTGCGGCGTGTTGCTGGATGATTCGAACCATCGCATACGCCACCTGCGCCAGCGTATAGACAGTCATCAACAACTGTTTGGCACCTGTGCCCGATACGCCATCCAGCATCCCCACCACGCCAGCGCGCTGCTGGTGCACCAGTTGATCATCCCTCCAACAATAGGAGGCTTGAAGAATCCGCTCAATGAAGTGATCACCTCGCTTTCCGATACCGGCCGACAGGCGATCAATCAATGCACAGCCGCTGTCCAGCGTATGCGTGTGTGGCGCGACATGATCAGCGTTCAGAGCGCACTGGTCGAAAGCCTCAAACGCGTCACTACGCTCCAGACCCTGGCCGACCACTTGAGCCTGGATGGCTTCGAATACGTCGCCGCACTGTATGACCTGAGCAGGACACTGACGACCCTCGCACTCTCCCCCTCAAGCGTGGATCCGCTGGCACCCGGCGGCACTATCGTGGATGCGGTCACAGAAGTCGGTTTCTGGGAACCTCAGGTCAGTGAGGGCCAGACACTGCTGTCGCAGATCACCAACGACCGCAAACACCCGCTGCATGTCATGCTATGGCCCGAAAGCGATCTGGAAACCGTCTGCAAGCCCTACGAAGCCCCCATCAACGAAGACAAGAACCTGGGCGACGGTCGCTTTCGCGCAACCGAGCTTGCGCGTTTCGAAGACTTTCCAGTACCGGTCCCCGACACTCAAGTCACACTGGACGCGGCACTGTTGGCCAACCTGTTGGCCGGCGACAGCCTGCAAAACTTCTTTCTCATCAACAGCGGCAAGGCCACCACCGCTGCGCTGGTGGGGATCTTCGAAAACCTGCAAGGCGCAGTCGACGCCGCCGAGAATGCCCTCGGCAAAGCGGAACAGACACTTGCGTCGAGCAAAGCCAAGGTCGCCAGCGCTGACATCCAAAGCCAGTCGGCCATCAATCAACTGGCGGAAGCCCGCGACCAGCCTCTCTCCAATGCGCGCCGAATCAACATCAACCGCCAGGGTCGTGGCGTCCAGCAACTGCGCAGCATGATGCCCAAGCGTTTTGGCCCCGCGTTCCTGCTGAAACGCAATCGGGTCACATCACAGCATTACGTGTTCGGCCTGGAAGACCTGCCAACCCGAAGCGCCATGCCCAACGCACGCTACGGTGAGTACCTTGACCCGGATGGCAACCCATTCCGGGACATTGATCCCCCTGTCACCCCACGCGGCCCTCTGACCTCCGGCGAACACCACGTGCTGGTGATCCCACGCGGCCACAAAACCGCCCAACTGGTCGGCGACATCAACCGCAAACTGAAAGCCGCCCAGGAAGCAGGCCATGCGGTTCGAGAGACCGAGCAGGCTTTTGTTCGGGCGAGAAGCGGGCTGAGTCAGGCCATTGAAAACCTGGATGCGACGAAAAGCGGGCCTGTTTACAAGTTTTTGAGATCG
Organism: Pseudomonas triticifolii; assembly: GCF_014358015.1. Lineage (GTDB taxonomy): Bacteria > Pseudomonadota > Gammaproteobacteria > Pseudomonadales > Pseudomonadaceae > Aquipseudomonas > Aquipseudomonas triticifolii. The sequence continues at coordinate 38,554 of NZ_JACONV010000004.1, forward strand.
ACACGTTTTTGTGCGGCGGTGTTGATGTTGGAGGTTTGGAATGTGAGTTCGGAGGAAGATGGGTTTGAGCAGGCTATTCGTGAAAAAGGCATGCTCAGAGCAGGTGCAGGGTGGACCGCGGCAGTTTTGGACCTAGCTATTGCAGCCGAAGCATTAACGGCAAAACTATCAAGTACTCAATCAACACAGCTTATGAGTCGAAAAATCTTTTACGAAATCTCTGAAGCGTCCGCAAGTAGGTTGCTTGGGGCAAAACTTGGTGAATCAATAACCAAGCAGATATCAGTTCGTTTTTTTGCACAAGTGGCCTCTGGGGCCTTGTTGGCAGGTATTAATTTCTACGACGCCTGGTATGCGTGGCAATGGAATGATCCAGCCATGTACGGCCATTTAATTATTGCCGCAGGAGGAATATCATCCATAATGAGTTCCATACTTGGCAGAGCAATTCCTTTTTTTGGATTAAACCTGTATGGCTGGGCCGCCTTATTACTGCTAGTGGCTGGCATAGGACTTGTTTTACTGTTAAGCGCAACACCATTGAAAACGTGGATGGCAAACGGCCCGTTTGGCGAAAGCGATGATAAAGATCAACATCTAAAAGATCCAACTGAAGCCCTTTACCACTTGATCAGCCTATTGGCAGGCATCCGCATTAGCGTAAATAAAAACCCCGCTTACGAGCCTCAAGCTAAATTCAACTTTCGAGCCAACACACCTCAACCAATAAGAAGCGCTGACAAAATCATTCGTATTGAAAGCCGTTTGCCCGGACTAATTGGCGGACTTAGCAGTACAAATATAAAAGCCGAATGCAGACTAGCTCGAATCTACGGAAACATAGACAAGCAAGGAATGTATTACCAAACTTCAACTGAAGTGGATGACTATGCTCAGATACCAAAGGGCCAACGAATTACGAGCAACTCTCTGGAGCTATTCTTCTCCACTCCAGAAAAAACAAATACAACCAATTGGCCAAGGAAAACTTATAATCTTAAATGGGTGATCAGAGCTCAAATCATCCTGACACGCGGAAAAGAACTACTGTATTTTCCTGCACCATCGATCAAAGATTCAACACAATATAATCCTGAACGAGCAAAACCTGATTTTAGCAAAATCAATCAAAGTTTTTGGGCAGATGAAATCACTTATGGAGACTCATCCAATGAGTGATTTTAACACCCAAAAATACTACGGCAATCAGTCATATCTTCCCGAAACCATACCTGAGCAGAAACCCTGTTTAAGGCAAAAGTCATTCGGCGCCACCTCAGAACGCCTGCCTTGGGGCTCGACCCAGCAAGTAGTATGCGATGGAATCATGCGGCAGTCGCCCCCTAAAAGCATGAAATTCTGGGAAGATATAGCGAAAGAAAAAGAAAAAAAGAAATCAGAAGGGACGTATATACCTAAACTATTCGAGGGTATAGAGCTTCATCAAAAATATGATCAAGAGAGCTTCAGGTTTGCACAACTTCCACTCAAATCACAATTTTGGATATTTTTGCTTTTTGCTGGGAAATGGGGCTTTTTAATACTGTTTCCTCTCACAGCGTTCGCACATGCAAAACTGATATCAGTCTCATATGACTCGTGGCAAGTGGTTACCATCGAGGCACTTCAAGGTTTATATCCTGTACTGGCTGGCATCCCTCTAATCTTATGGCTCATCGGCCACATCGTCATCAACCACTGCCCCCGCATCTGGTTCCGCCCTCCCAAAGGCCCGCTTTGGGAACTGAACCGCCGAACAGGACTGGTAACAATCTTCGACTACAAACGTCACCGAAAGGAAGGCGTAATCGACGAGTTCATCGCGCCGTTCTACGAGTTCGATGCCTACATGCTCACCACTCGGGATCGTTACGGCTCCAACTATGGATTGCTGCTCCGTCATCGTTATGAAGACCGGCAGATCAATTTTCATTCACTGCTCGGCCCCGACGATTTCAAACATCGCCCCTGCGCGCTGTGGGATTTCCTGCAGAATTACATGGATGTCAGTCGACCGATCCCGGATATCCCGCTTTTCGAGCCCTATAGGCACCTGGATCCGGTCACTGCGAGATACGACAAGGAAAACTCCCGCGACCCGCGCTACTGGATTGACATGGACGACGACACATTCAAGCAGCGAGTCGATGAGATGTGGCAGCGTGCGTATGCCATTGATACGTTTACACGACCCAATCTGATGGATTTGTATGTCAGCTATAACGATTGAGATTTTATGAGTACGACAAAGAGCGACCAATCGTATTACGGATCACAAGCCTACAGACCTAGCAATATTCCTGAACAGAAATCCTGTTTGAGGCGCAAGCCATTCGGCTCCAACTCGGTGCGCCTGCCTTGGGGCGCAACCCAACAAGTGGCATCGATTGGAGTTATGGAGCAATTAACCCCTAAAAACATGAGATCCCAGGAAGAGATAGCTAAAGAAAAAGAAAAACAGAAAGTAGAAGGAGCCTATACCGCTGAATTATTCGAAGATGTAGAACTTCACTCCAGATATGATCATGAACGATTTAAATTTTCACAACTACCATTCACCTCTCAATTATGGCTTTACATTTTACAACTGGGGAAAGCCGGATGTATTTTGTTCACACCTATAATCATAGGCACTCACATTCTTGACATATCTACATCACGGGACTCTTGGCAGGATGTGACCATCGAGGCACTCTTGGAGGTTTATCCTATTTTTATTGGCATACCTTTACTGTGCTGGTCGTTAGGCCACATTGTGGTCAACCATTTCCCGAAGATATGGTTTCGCCCTCCCAAAGGCCCACTCTGGGAGCTAAACCGTAGAACCGGACTGGTGACAATCTTCGACTACAAACGCCACCGCAAGGAAGGTGTGATCGACCAATTCGTTGCGCCTTTTTATGAGTTCGACGCCTACATGATCACCACACGAGATCGCCATGGTTCTTACTACGGTCTGCTGCTACGCCACCGTTATCAGAAACAGCAGATCAACTTCCATTCGCTGCTCGCCCCCGACGATATCAAACAACAGCCCTGTGCGCTATGGGACTTCTTTCAGAACTATATGGATACCAGCCGCCCTTTACCCGACATTCCTTACTTTGAAGAGCATAGGCACCTAGACCCTGTAACAGCCAAATACGACCGGGAAAACGGTCGTAACCCGCGCTACTGGATCGACATGGACGATGATACGTTCAAACAGCGGATGAACGTAATGTGGCAGCGTATCCGCACCATTGATACGTTCACACGGCCGAACCTGATGGAACTGTATGTCAGCTATAACGATTGAGAATTTATGAGTATGGCAAAGATAGATCAAGCGTATTACGGATCACAAGCCTACAAGCCTGGCAACATTCCTAGACAGGAATCCTGTTCGAGGCGCAAGTCATTCGGATCCACCTCGGTGCGCCTGCCTTGGGGTGCCACTAATCAACTAACACCCACAAGCGTTATGGAAGAGCTCACTCCTCATCGTATGAGATTCTGGGAAAAATTAGAGATAGAAAAAAAGGAGAAACTGGCCGAAGGTACTTACATTGCACCTTACTATGAAAAAATAGAATCCCATATAAAATATGATCATGAACGTTTCAGGTTTGCACTTTTGCCATTCACCTCACAACTATGGGTGTATATGCTGCAGCTAGGAAAAATCGGATGCATTCTATTCTCACCCATGCTCGTGATCGCACATTTCGCCTTCATATCGGAATCACGCGACTCATGGCAAGAAGTTACAATCGAGTTACTCCAGGAAGTCTATCCGATATTTCTCGGGATACCCCTATTCTGCTGGGGACTAGGCCACATCGTTGTGAACTATTTCCCCAGCATCTGGCTCCGTGCTCCCAAAGGCCCACTCTGGGAATTGAACCGACGCACGGGTCTGGTGACTATCTTTGACTACAAACGTCACCGAAAAGACCGTGTGATCGACGAGTTCGTTGCACCTTTTTATGAGTTCGACGCCTACATGACCACCACACGGGATCGCCATGGTTCTTACTACGGTCTGCTGCTACGTCACCGCTATCAGAAACAGCAGATCAACTTTCACTCACTGCTCGCCCCTGACGACTTTAAACAACGGCCCTGTGCGTTATGGGACTTCTTTCAGAACTACATGGATACCAGTCGCCCCATACCTGACATTCCATACTTTGAAGCCCATCGACATCTGGATCCGGTAACAGCCAAATACGACAAGGAAAACGGCCGCAATCCACGCTATTGGATCGACATGGACGACGACACGTTCAAAGAGCGGGTGAATGCCATGTGGCAGCGTATCTATTCCATCGACACGTTTACACGGCCGAACCTGATGGAAAACAATGTCAGCTATAACGATTGAGCATTTATGAGTACGACAAAAAGCACTCCGCACTATTACGGCTCACAGGCCTACAGGCCTGGCAGTATTCCTGAACAAAAACCCTGCCCGAGGCGTAAGTCATTCGGTTCTACCTCAGTTCGTCTGCCTTGGGGCTCAACCCAACAAGTGGCATCGAACGGAGTCATGGAGCAGTCAACCCCTATGAGCATGAGATTTTGGGAAAATATAGCAAAAGAAAACGAAAAACAGAAAAAAGAAGGAACCTATATCCGCAAACTCTTCGAGGACGTAGAACTTCATCAAAAATATGACCAAGAGCATTTTAGATTCGCACAACTACCCTTCACATCTCAACTATGGCTTTATTTACTGCAACTGGGAAAAATTGGATGCATACTATTTCTACCCATACTGATCTATATACATTTTCTTTCTATATATCAATCTAGAGAATCTTGGCAGGCTGTTACCCTTGAGCTACTCCAAGAGGTCTACCCCATTTTTCTTGGAATACCCATGTTCTGCTGGGGGCTAGGTCACATCGTCGTAAACCATTTCCCAAAAATCTGGTTCCGCCCCCCCAAAGGCCCACTCTGGGAACTGAACCGCCGAACCGGACTGGTCACAATATTCGATTACAAACGCCATCGAAAAGAAGGCGTAATAGACGAATTCATTGCGCCGTTCTATGAGTTCGATGCCTACATGATCACGACTCGGGATCGTTACGGCTCCAATTACGGCTTGCTGATGCGGCATCGTTATGAAGACCAGCAGATCAACTTTCATTCATTGCTCGGCCCCGACGATTTGAAACATCGACCTTACGCGCTCTGGGATTTTCTGCAGAATTACATGGACGTCAGCAGACCGATCCCGGATATCCCGCTGTTCGAAGCCTACCGGGCTCTGGACCCTGTAACAGCAAAATATGACAAGGAAAACGGCCGCAACCCACGTTACTGGATCGACATGGACGAGGACATATTTAAACAGCGAGTGGATGCAATGTGGCAGCGCGCGTACGCCATCGACACGTTTACACGGCCAAATCTGATGGAACGCTATGTCAGTTACAACGACTGAAAGAAGTCAGCAAAACAGCGGTCGGGAGCGAGTGTTCCTCACTCCCGACACACTCACTCCGCTCGAGGCACCGTGAACCGGAATTCACTGCCGTGCCCGACTTCGCTCTCCGCCGCCAGCACGCCGCCGTGGGCCTTGATGATGCCCTGGGAAATGTAAAGGCCCAACCCGGTGCCGCTCGGGTTGCCTTCCTTGACGGTCCAGTAGCGTTCGAAGATGTGCGGCAACTGTTCGGGCGGGATGCCTTCGCCGGAGTCGCGAACGGTGAAGACGATTTCTTCGCCACTGGACATGGCTGCCACGCCGATCTTGCCCAGCTTGGGGGTGAATTTGATGGCGTTGCCGATCAGGTTCGAGAGCACCTGGAACAGGCGCTCGGGGTCGGCCTTAACCTTGAGATCGGGCTCGGCGTCGAAGGAGATCTCGATGGACTTGTCCATCGCCAGCGGGGCGAGCAGTGAGTAGGCTTCTTCGAATATCTGGCTCACCTCAAGAGGCTGAGGCGTGATGGTGTAGCGGCCGGCCTCGATTTTCGAGGTATCGAGCAGGTCTTCGAGCAGCACGTTCATACGGCTGGCGGCCTGTTGCATGGTATCGATGGCCGAGGAGATGCGGCGCGACGTATGCGGGCCGTCGGAGCTGAAGGACTTCTGCATCATGCCGCACAGCATCGAGATGACGGTCATGGGATTGCGCAAGTCGTGGGATACGACGGCCACCAGTTCGTCGCGGGCGCGCACGGCCTGTTGCTCACGGTTGACCTGACGGGCAAGGTCGTCTTCAAGTGCCGAGCGACGCAGGTCGTTGGCCGCGAACCGGTCGCCGTGACTCCATTTAGTCGCGATGCCGGTCATTTCGACTTTCCAGATCTCGAACGACGTGCGAGGCCTGAGGTGCATGCCGACGTCAGAGCTTTCCAGGTTCAACGGCTTGGTCGGGTCGCCGCTCCACTGGATGCTTTCCTTGACCTCGGGACGAAACCAGATCACACCGTTATCCACCGGCTTGGGCAGGCTCATGGCCAGAACGCCGCTGGCGATAGCCTGATAGGCCTCGGCGGGTGGATACACGCTGGACAGCTGATGAGTGGAGAACACTGGCTCGCCACTGGCCATTATCCATGTGTGCAACGCGCTTATCTGTGCAGGCTCGGGACAGGTGCCGTAGCAGTGCATTTGCCGGTCTTCAATAATAGCCACGCCGGTCGCACCGACCAGATCCATCAGCAGTTGCGGCTGATGGGACAGGCCGTCGAACACATTTTCTTCGGAAGTGATCATCGATTGATGCAGACGGCCGAGTGTCAGCAGCTTGGCCTCGCGTTGACGGCTGACTTCAAGCGCTTCCATTGCACTGATTTGCAGCGACAACACCTGACCGAGCGCCTGGCAGGCACTGCGCAGTTCGTGGGAAACGTACAACGGTGTGCGATGGCCGCAACTGATCAGGCCCCACAGCTTGTCGCCCTGAATCAGCGAAACGCTCATCGAGGACAGCACGCCCATGTTTTTCATGTACTGGCAGTGAATCGGCGAGACGCTGCGCAGGGTCGAGAAGCTCAGGTCGAGCTGCTGATAGGTGTCCGGGCGCAGCTGCGGCACCAGCGGCACAGGCGTGTAGTCGGCATCGGGGATGATGCGCAGCCAGTTGCGGCGGTACAGCTCGCGCGCCTGCTCGGGAATGTCCGAAGCCGGGAAGAACAGACCGTTGAACAGCTCCATGGACGGCGAAGAGGCTTCGCCGATCACCTGACCATGGCCCTCTTCTTCGAAACGGTAGATCAGCACGCGGTCGTAGCCGGTCATTTTCTGGACTTCGCGCACACTGATTTCGTAGAGCGTTTCCAGGTCCTTGGCCGCGTGCAACTGGCGCAGCATGCGCCCCAGATTGCCGGTGCGCTCAAGGTAGCTGACGGCCTGGGCGTCCTTGTCCTGGATTTCGAGTTCCAGAATCAATGCGCCTTGGCTGCGGTGCATCATGGCTTCGAATTCGATGCCATTGACGTTGATGAGCAGGTGTGGCGCATCGACGAAGGATTCGTGAACACTGGCACTTCTGATCACATCGGTCCAGCCGGCACCCAGCGCGCGCTGCAGCGGCTGACCGATCACCTGCTGGGGCTCAATGCCGAGTACGGTATGAACGTTGCCGCTGACCTGAAGCACGGTCAGCTCAGGCTCGGTCAACGTGAACAGCAGACCATGGGGCTGAATGGCCCCTGGAAACTGGATGGCTTCGTCAGCGCAATTGGCCAGGAGAGCGTCAAAAGAGTCCTTGTCGAGTTGGCTCATAGCAGTACCTCTTGACCGTCGAGCCAGTGCTCGAAACATGCAAATGTGGAATGCGCCGCCTTTGCCGCAGCATCAGTAAAAACACGCTCACTGGGGAGAGTGTCCAGATAACTCAGAAATGCCTTCCAGCGCAGTCCGGTGTCGGCACCATAAACATTCAGAAACGCAGTGCCGCTCTGCTCATCAAGCCCGAGCCGTTTACTCACCTCACGCCGCAGAACCTGTCCGCCGAGTGTGGCCCCTTCGAGTACATACAACACACCCAGACAGGCACCTGGAGAGTCAATCACGGGTAGCTGTGAGCAGAGCTCAAGACGCTCAATGTCCTGCTCAGTCATGCCCAACGTCCGCAGGTCATCAACCAGCACGGGGATTTTGACCCGCTCGTGTGGGACGAGTTCTGACGGAACCAGTGCACTGCTTCGTAAAGCCGACTCCAAAGGCAGATAAAACCCGTAATAGGCTTGCAGCAAACGAAGGTAAAGAGCGGCATCCAGGCTTGAAGAGAAGAACGGCATGCGTTTTTCGAGTTGACCATGGAGCTGATGGGTTTCAGCGCGAAGTACATCAAGCAACTTCAGGGGGTTGGAACAAGAAAACGTTGCCGGCATCCAGTAAGGCTCTCGAAGATTCGATAAGGCAGAGAAAACGCGTCCGAGCGAAAATTGACGGACAAAATACAGACTGAATGCAAAACCCGACAGTTTTTTTCCGAATAGGCGATGAAATACATAAGCTTTAAATGACACTCAACAGGTAATGCGCACGAACAGCTCAAAAACAGGCGTACGCAATGCTCTCCAGAGACTCAGGCATGTGCAGCCTGATACTCGATGGTCAAATGGGAGACCTCATGTACGTGACCGAGCCTGTCACGGATCACGCCTACTGGCACTTCAATATCAGCCAGGACACTGACGATGGCTGCATGGGCCTGCGGCCCGACACGCCAGACGTGCAGATCAATGATGGTCACGTTGCCGATGGCCTGCACAACCTCTCGGATTTCAGCCGCCACGTGCTCGTCGGTCACGTCCAGTAGAACGCGAGAACTGTCCTTGATCAGGCCATAGGCCCACTTCGCGATGACACACGCACCGACAATGCCCATCAACGGATCCAGCCAGACCCAGCCCAGATAGCGCCCCGCCAACAGGGCAGCAATGGCAAGCACCGACGTCAGCGCATCGGCCATGACATGCAGATAGGCGGAGCGAAAATTGTTGTCGCCATGATCGTGGGAATGCCCGTGATCGTGGTGGCCGTGGGCATGCCCGTGCCCGCCCGACAGCAAAACCGCACTCAATACATTGACCGCCAGACCGATGACGGCGATCACGGTGGCTTCGCCAAACGCGACGGCGGTGGGCTGAAACAGGCGGACCAGCGATTCGATCCCGATACCCAGTGACACCATGGCCAGAATCAGCGCCGACGCAAACCCGGCAAGGTCGCCGACCTTGCCGGTACCGAAACTGAACCGGCTGTTATGGGCATTGCGCCGCGCGAACGCGTACGCCCCGGCAGCAATGCCCAGCGCTCCAGCATGGGTGGCCATGTGCAGACCATCGGCAAGCAGCGCCATGGATCCGGTGATATAGCCCGCCACGATCTCGATCACCATCATGACGAATGTCAGGGCCACGACCCACAGCGTGCGCCGGGCATTGCGATCATGGGCAGCACCGAGAAATACGTGGTGATGAGGCTCAGCGGAAGCGTGGCCGTGGGGTGCGTGGATCATCGTGAAGCTCCCTGGACGACCAGCGTCATTTGGAATAACGGCGGATGGCTTCGAGCAACTCGTCCAGGCCTTGCGCCCGGTCTTCATCGCTCAAGTCAGGATGTGCCACATGCTCGCGAGCATGGGCTTCGATGATCTGGTCCAGCAGGCCGTTAATGGCGCCCCGAGTGGCGGCAACCAGGTGCAGCGTCTTCGCACAATCGGCATCGTCCTCCAGATTGCGTTCGATCGCCTGGACCTGCCCGGTAATGCGCCGGACACGTTTGAGTAAATCGACCTTGTCGTTGATCATGTGCGCCATACCATACCCCCCTTACCTATATAAGAGCGATGGTAGGCGCATCCGGTGCGCGAAGCAAACGCAGGGATCAGCGCACGTTCTGATACAGCATCATGCGCGAGGTCTCGTGCAGCCCGCGAGTCAGGTCGCGCAGGCGCTCGAACTCTTCAGGGTTCCGCTCGGCGACGTTGTCCAGCGGCGTGGGCGAGGCCAGATCGTGCAGCGTGGGAGAGCTGCCGTCATGCTCCATTTGCAGCAAGTAATGCTGCGTGACACCGCCGATCAGCGGGAACGTCCCCTCACGCAGCACCAGTGGCACCACCCGCTCGCCTTCCGGGGCGGGCTGCTGAATATCGCGCCCCATCGCGCCGTTGCTGAACGGCATGCCGGCCATGCCCGCCAGGGTCGGCAGCAGATCGGCAAGCCCCACCGCTTCGTCGATTACCCGCGTGCCCAGAAGCCCCGGCGCGTGAATCAGCATGGGCACGTTATTGCTCTCCAGCCCCAGTTGCTCGAAAGCAGGTGCCATGTGCGGAATCTGGCTGATGCGTGTGTTGTGATCACCGAACAGCACGAAAATGGTGTTCTCGTAATAGCCGCCCGCCTTTGCCAGCTCCATCAGACGACCGATGTTGAAGTCCAGCAAGCGCACCGCGTTGTACTGCTCGACGCTGCGCGAACCGGCGGCCTGAACCTGCTCAAGCGTCTTGTCGCTGACCTTGAAGCCGTCGTTGTCTTTCGGGATGGTGAACGGCCTGTGATTGCCTGCCGTCTGCACGTACGCGAAGAACGGTTTGTCGGCGGGCAAGGCGCGCAGGATGCGGTCGCTTTCCTTGAACAGATCCAGATCGGAAATACCCCAGACGTCCACTTGCGGCGATTTCCAGTCGCGCTCGTCGTACAGGCGCACATCGTCGATGCTGCGCCGGATCAGCGCGTTCATGTTGGCCCAGCCAGAGTTGCCGCCAATCATGTACAGCTTCTCGTAACCCTTAAAGTCATTGATGATCGTGCGCTGACGCGTGAGCAATGGATGACGTGTGGCGGTCTCTTGACGCGTCACATCGGGAACGCCGGTGATACTCGCCCACACTGTTTTTGCCGTGCCCGTGACGGGGACGTAAAAGTGCTTGAAGAACCAGCTCTGGGTCGCCAGATGATCCAGATTCGGTGTCGGGTTGAGCGGATTGCCATACGCGCCGACCGCACTGGTGCCCAGCGATTCCAGCATCACGAACATCACGTTCGGCGGACGATCACCCGGTAGCCGATACGGCTGCACCGGCTGCTGGCGAGTGAAGTTCGGAACGCTCACATCAGGCTTTTCGACGCCCAGATAGCGGGCCACAACGTCGTAATGCTCGCGCACCTGTTTTTCGTCGTAGCGCGACTGGGCGACTTTCAACGTGTCATAGAGGAACAACGCCGGGTTGAGCCCGAGCGCCGCCACCTGACTGTTGCCGGAGAAAAACGCATCGCTCCAGCGCAGTGGCACCGGGTTTTCCAGGTTGAGATTCTCGACCCGTCCCAGCAGACCGAGGAACGTCGCACACACCATTACGGCTGAAACCGCCGCAATCGACCCACGCGTCATCGGCTTCGGCGCTCGTTGCAGCGTCACACGCTCAAGTTTGATGAGCGCCCACCCCATCAGCGCAACCGTCAGCAACCAGCCGAAGGTGATCCACAGCACCGGGTAGGTCTGCCAGAGCATGTCGCGGGAGATCTGTGCGTCTTCCAGATAGCGCAGCACACTGGCATTGAGCCTTACGCCGAGGTACGCGTAGTGGCCGAAGTCAACGATGTAGACCATCGTCAGAATGGCCAGCGCCAGCACCAGGTAAATCCTCACCACCCAGCGCAACGAGGGCATGCGGATCAGGTTGACACGCGGCAGCCAGAGCAGCACGGCCACCGGCAGCAGCATCAGCAACGCCAGACGCAGGTCGAAGCGAAAACCGATGCCCAGGGTTTGCAGCACGTCGCCGCGGGTGAACAGCGTGCCGGGCTCCACGCCCGAAAAACCGTAAAAGAACACCATGCGCAGCACGGCCAGCAACAGAAAAACCAGCACGATCGCGCCCAACCAGTAGCTCAGGCGTCGTGATTGCAACCCACTCATTCTTATCCCTCTAGACAGCACTGGCAGGCAGGACTGGCGGACGGTTGCGCCCGACGGTCCTGCGATACAGATAACGAACACCCAGACACACCAGCGCTGCGCAGCAATACAGTGCCAGCAGCGGGTCGATCAGGTAGTCCCAATAGTTTTCCGAAGGCTTGATCCGGAACGTGAAGGCCAATGTGGCGGCACTGAGCATCACCACGCCCAGTACGCTACGCAGGCAGACCAGCCCCAACGTGATGACAGCGACAATAATGATCATCGTCCTGGGGTTGTAGCCCCAGCGGTACGGGTCGAAATAGGTCAGCCCCAGCGTGGCCGGATACAGCGTGAGTGCCATGACGGCGAACACCGACAGCACCACCAGACGATGCGCAGCGGCCATCGGCTTGATCACACCCAGTTGTCGCAGCGTGAGCCAGCCCAGCACCACCAGACTGCTGATCGCCAGATCATCAGTCAGGCTGCGGGCGTAGGCCGCCAGGGTCAGATCGTTTATCGACACCACGCTGAGTAGCGAAGTCGCTGCCAGCAGACCGCATCGCCACCACAGCGAAGACATCAACGGTGCCAGCAGAATGAACAGCGTCCACGCAAACGCCAGATGGGCCAGTCCAAGCGCAATCATAAAAGGTGCTCCGCCAGCCAGGCCTCATTGAAGCTGACATGTTTGATAAAGGTGTTGTTCCACGAATAGACCAGGTGATAAAGCCCCTCGGGGCTGCGGATGAAATACGGGTACTCGTACTCGAAATCACAGCCTTGCGGCGAACAGACACGCTGATCGAGGTTGCTCAAAAACTCCGCTTCCATCGGCTGGCGACGTGCGCCGCTGGAGCTTCTGAAGCCTTCTCCGATCACCTCTTTGTAGGCCTCCAGCGAGAACGGCGTACCCAGCGGATCGGGGGATTTATCCAGATCGATCACCGGCCGCCAGATGTCCATCTGCTCGTCGGTGCCGTACAGGCTGAGTTTGAAGCGCCCTTCGCGCAGGTCATTCAAGGCCACCAGCAACCCCTTGCCCGGCACGCCCACGGCGGCCAGCGACGAATTGGGGTTGCTGGGCGACAACGGGTGCGGCTCGCTCCAGGTCTGCCCGCCATCTTCTGTGCGGCTGGCCAGTACACGGTGATGGGTTTCACCGGCGTAACGCAGCAGTGCCACGGCGCGCTGCCCGTCCAGCGGCACCACGGTCGGCTGCAACGAATTCTTGCCGCGGCTGATACGAAACTTATCGATGACGTCGCCATCCGGGCTCAGGTACAGGTATTCGGCAAACTTGCCGAGAAACTCGTGGTACACCGGCAGGCCGATCGAGCCATCGGCATGGAACACGGGCGCGGCCCGTACCAGCGTGCTGATATTGAGAAACGGTGAGGTCACCAACTGGCGCGGTGGCGACCAACTGGCGCCCATGTCGCTGGACACCATCGCATTGACGGTACTGCCTGCCCAGCCGCCCACCGAGACCGATACGTAGAACAGCCAGAGGCGATTGTCGGGTGCCAGTGCGATCACCGGATTGCCCAGCTTGCGGATGTACTTGCCGGTGCCGGACTGAGTCGATTCGCGAGTCGCGAGCACCTGCTCGCCGCCCCACTCGCCGGTCGCGGCGTCAAATCGCGAGGTGCGTATCTCGACATCACCCGCGCCTTCACGCGAGCCTGCGAACCACACCGACATCAGGTCGCCACCGTGCAATGCCGTGACCGCCGAGGAATGCACAAAGTCATCCAGATCGGAGGAGGCAAAGCGCGAACTGAAGGACGCCTTGGGCGCGACGCTTTGCGTATTGGCGGTCGGAGTGCTGACTGCAAAGCCGGAAATCCGGTGCAGCGGATGGCTGAGCCATGCGCTGATAAAGATCGACACAACGATCAGGCCTGCGCTCCATGCGACCAGGTTTCGGGAAATTACACGCATGAAGGGACATCACTGTGGTGAAAGGTAAGGGAGCAGCCGTTTGGATATTGGGTATGGCGCTAGCGTTGCATGGCGGTCATGGCCGCTTATCATCAGGCAACGGACGTCGCTTCCCTGTCAGCATCGACAGCGGCAGGTTGTCACGCACCTGAACGCTCTCGAAAACCGCCGCTGCCATGTGCAGCACCACCAACGCGCATAGCGTGTTGGCCAAGGTTTCGTGAATCTGCAGCGGCCAGTCGGCGCCCCAGAGCGCATCGACTTCTTCCATCAGGAAACCGGTCAGGCCCATGCCGAAAATCATCAGCATCATCAGAATCATGACCAGCGCACCGAGCGGCGAATGGCCGAGGCGGTGCGCAGGCTGGCGCTTGATCAGCGAGCGCACATGCGCCCGCAGCCTTGTCGGGGTCGGCCAGAAGTCGCTCCAGCGCGCACTGGTCGGCCCGACAAATCCCCACACAACCCGCACCGCCAGCCAGGCCACTGCGTAGTAGCCCAGCCAGACGTGCCAGTCATCACCCGCTTCGTTGAAGAAGTAGTTGGCGATGAAGACACCCGCAATCGAGACGTGAAACAGTCTGATCAGAGGGTCCCAGAGGCGCAGGGAAGACTGGCTCATCAGCCCTTGATCTCGCTCTTGACCGCTTTGCCGGTGACCGGATCGTGATAGATCTCGACCTTGCGCTTGTCTTTATCGAAACCGTAGATCTCGTAGCAGTTGCCGTCAGTGACCTTGAACTTGGTGATCTCGTAACCCTGAGCCTTGAGCTGCTCCTGGAACTTGGTCTGGTCCTGCCACTGGGATTTTTCAGCGGTGGTGCATTGCGGGCCGGCCAGCGCCAACGGACTGGCCAACAACAGGGAAATCAGCAGGACTTTACGCATGGGAAATACTCGCAGGCAGTTAATGAGTGCTCACTGTGCGAAACGAATCTTAGGAAAAGCTTAACGCGCAACAGCTGGTAACATCTTCCCGAACGCCGGGCACTTCGCGAAACTGCATCATGGCGCCCTTCTCCCCCACAATCATTGGTCCAAACGCTATGCGCCTGCTTCTTGTCGAGGATGATCGAGCCATCGGCCAGGGTATCCGGGTGGCTCTGAACACCGAGGGTTACACGCTCGACTGGCTCGAAGACGGGCTGAGCGCGCTGCACGCCCTGCGCAGCGAACCGTTCGACCTGCTGCTGCTCGACCTGGGCCTGCCGCGCATGGACGGCTTCGACCTGCTGCGTCAGTTGCGCGCCGAGGACATCACCTTGCCGGTACTGATCATGACCGCCCGCGACGGCACCGCTGACCGCATCGCAGGTCTGGATGCCGGGGCCGATGACTACCTGATCAAGCCCTTTGATGTCGAAGAGCTCAAAGCCCGCGTCCGGGCGTTGCTGCGCCGCAGTCAGGGACGCGCACAGCCGCTGCTGGAGCACGCCGGCATCAGTCTCGACCCTGCCTCGCAGCAGGTCAGCTATCAAGGCGATGAGGTGCTGATGACGCCGATGGAGTATCAGTTGCTGCATCAACTGATGATCCGCCCCGGCAAGGTGGTGACTCGCGAGCGCTTGTCAAACACCTTGTATGGCTGGCAGGACAAGGTCGAAAGCAACACGCTGGAAGTGCTGATCCATAACCTGCGCAAGAAACTGTCCACCGAACTGATCCGCACGGTCCGCGGCGTCGGTTACCTGCTGGAGCTCAAGGCATGACCTCGGTACGTGCACGCATTCTGGTCCCGGTGCTGCTGCTGTTGCTGCTCGGCGACCTGACCATCAGCCTGCTCGCCCTGCGCGACAGCCACCATGAAATCGAAGAAGTCTACGACGCGCAGCTCGCCCAGAGCGCACGCCTGCTGCAAGGCGTGCTGCGTCAACGCGCGGCGGGCGAACAGGACCTGGACAAGCTCTATCAGGCTTTCGATGAGGCCATGAGCCGGGTCGGCACCAGCGGCGTGGCGCATCCCTATGAAACCCGCCTGACCTTTCAGGTGTGGCGCACCTCGGGCGAGCTGCTGGTGCGCTCGGCCGAAGCCCCCTTGCTGGCTGCGCCGCCCAGCGAGGAAGGTTCCCACGACCTGATCGAAAACGGCCACGAGTGGTGCGGCTTTCTGCTGGCCGATCCGCAGCAGGGTTTCCTGATCTGGGTGGGTGAGCGTGACGATGTGCGGCAGGACCTGATCCAGCGCATCGTCAGCCACACCCTGTGGCCTGCGCTGATCGGCGTTCCACTGTTGATCGTGGCCATCTGGCTGGCCATTGGCTGGGGCCTGCGCCCGCTGCAACGGATGGCTCGGCTGATCAGCCGACGGGACGCCGACAGCCTGGAGCCGCTCGACGTCTCGCCACTGGCCAAGGAGCTGGAGCCCATGCAGCACGCGCTCAACAGCCTGCTGACCCAGATCGAGAATGTGCTGGATCGTGAACGCCGCTTTATCGCTGACGCCGCTCACGAACTGCGCACACCGCTGACCATCCTGCGCATTCATGCGCAAAACGCCCGGCAGGCCGAGACGCCGGAACAACGTCTGGAAGCACTGGATTTTCTGGTCCACGGCGTCGACCGCGCAGCGCGTCTGGCGAGCCAGTTGCTGACCATGGCCCGCCTTGAACCGCGCTTGAGCGACAGCCAGTTGACCCGCTTTGAACTGAACACGCTGGTGCGCGAAGAAATGGCCGAGCTGACACCGCTGGCGCTGGAAAAACGTGTCGATCTGGTGTTCGAAGCGGGAGAAGACTGCGTCATCCGCAGCGACCCGGCGGCCATCACCATCGCGCTGCAGAACCTGCTGACCAACGCGCTGAACTTCGCCCCGCCTGCCAGCGAAATCCGGGTGGCGCTGCACCCTCAGCAAGACGGCAGCGCACACCTTTCGGTCGAGGACGCAGGGCCCGGTATCGATGAGCAGCAGAAGGCCCGTCTGTTCGAGCGCTTCTACAGTCAAGGCAACAGCAATGGCGCGGGCCTGGGCCTGGCAATCGTCGACATGATCGTGCGCAAGCTGGAAAGCAGCCTGCACTTGCGCAACTCGGCACAAGGCGGGCTGTGTGCGGAATTGCGGCTCAGGAGCAGAACCGTTTGAAACGACGCTTCACAGCACCACACGCAGGCACTGGCCTGCGTGATACAGCGTGAATCCGGCGTCGTAAGCCACCGTACGTATCGAGCTGCCGGACACTTTCTGGCTGCTGGAAAAACTCACGGGCAGCGCCTGAGCATCGTTGGTCAGCAGGTAGTCGGCAAAACACTTGCCCACCAGCGTGCCGGTGGTCACGCCACGGCCGTTGAAGCCCGTCGCGGCCAACAGCCCCGGCGCGGGCTCGAACAGGCGTAACAGGTGATCCGGCGTAAACCCGATACGGCCCGTCCAGGTGCTTTCCCACTCGACCTTGCCCAACTGCGGAAAGTAATGCTGCTGGATACGATCGGCCCAACGGCGAATGAACCACAGCGGGTAGTTACCCGCATTGCCCAGACTGCCAAGCACCAGACGCCCCTGTGCGTCGCGACGGATGCTGCTGAGCACCGTGCGCGTGTCCCACGATCCTTGTCCGCCGCGCAGAATATCGGCCTGCTCCGCGCCTGAAAGCGGCTGCGAAGCGACCTGATAGTAGTAACCGGCAAAGATGTGATCCTTGACGTCAGTCCACTCGCCTTCGGTGTAGGCGTTAGACGCAATGATCACTTTTTCCGCGCGCACGCTGCCCGCCGCGGTCGAGACCTTCCAGCCATCGCCCGTACGTTGCAGGCCCGTGACCGGCGACTCGCCGAACAATTGCCCACCCCGCGCCACCACGTTCAGCGCCATGCCCGACACATAAGCCATCGGGTTGACGGTGCCAGCACGATGATCCAGCAAAGCCCCGGCGACCTTGTCGGTGCCGCACGCGTCTTCACAGGCGTTGCCGGTCAGCAATTCGACGTTGGCGCCGCGCCGTTGCCACTGCTCGACGCGGCTGCGCAAGTCAGCCAGGCCTTTGGCGTTGTGCGCCATGTGCAGGTTGCCGGTGCGGGTTTCCTGACAGTCGATGCTGTATCGATCAATGGTCGAAAACACCAGCGCAGGTGCCGCACCCAACGCGGTATTGAGCCGCGTGGCCTCGACAGCACCCAAGACCTTTTCCAGCTCATCGGGCGCAACCCAGGTGCCGGCGTTCACCAGACCGACATTACGCCCGGATCCGCCGTGGCCGACCTGATGCGCTTCGACCACACACACCGACTTGCCGCCCTCAAGCAACTGCAGGGCGGCCGACAGCCCCGTGAAACCTGCGCCGATGATGCAGACATCAGCGCTGCGCTCGCCGGTCAGCGCAGGGCTGACCGGACGTTGCGGCGTTAACTGCTCCCAAAGACACCCTTCTCGCAAGTGCGCCATCGAAAAACTCCAGCCATGCCCGAATCAATCAAAGACGATGCCCTGAGCCAACGGCAGCTCGCGGGAGTAGTTAACGGTGTTGGTCTGCCGACGCATGTAAGCGCGCCATGAATCGGAACCCGACTCACGACCGCCGCCGGTTTCCTTCTCGCCACCGAATGCGCCACCAATTTCCGCACCGCTGGTGCCGATATTGACGTTGGCGATGCCGCAGTCACTGCCTGCGGCACTCTGGAACGCCTCGGCTTCACGCAGGTCGGTGGTAAAAATGCACGACGACAGGCCTTGTGGCACTTCATTGTTCAGGCGCAGCGCTTGCTCGAAGTCATCATAGGCCAGCACGTACAGAATCGGCGCGAAGGTCTCGTGACGCACCACGTCGCTCTGACCCGGCATTTCTGCGATGGCCGGGGTAACGTAATAGCCGTTCGGGTATTTATCCTGCAATTGACGCTCGCCGCCGAATACCTGGCCACCCTCGTCACGGGCCTTGGTCAGCGCATCCTGCATGGCCGAGAACGCCTGCTGGTCGATCAGCGGACCGATCAGATTGCCTTCACGTGGATCGCCGACGCGCACCTTGGCGTAGGCGGCCTTCACCCGCGCAACCACTTCGTCCTTGATCGAGCGATGCACGATCAGACGGCGCAGGGTCGTGCAGCGCTGCCCTGCCGTGCCCACCGCACTGAACAGAATGCCGCGCACGGCCAGGTCCAGGTCGGCGCTCGGGGCAAGGATCATCGCGTTGTTGCCGCCCAGTTCCAGAATGCTGCGACCGAAACGCGCTGCCACGCGAGGACCGACTTCACGGCCCATGCGGGTGCTGCCGGTTGCGCTGATCAGCGGCACGCGCGGGTCATCGACCAAGGCCTGGCCTGCATCACGATCACCGATCACCAGTTGCGCAAGGCCTTGCGGTGCATCACCAAAAATCTTCAGTGCCTTGTCGAACAGCGCCTGACACGCCAGCGCGGTCAGCGGCGTCTTCTCCGACGGTTTCCAGATCACCGGGTTGCCACAAACCAGCGCCAGCGTGGTGTTCCACGCCCAGACGGCGACCGGAAAGTTGAACGCGCTGATCACACCGACCACGCCCAGCGGGTGCCAGGTTTCACGCATATGGTGACCGGGACGCTCGGAAGCGATGGTCAGACCGTACAACTGGCGCGACAGGCCGACAGCGAAGTCGCAGATGTCGATCATTTCCTGCACTTCACCCAGACCTTCCTGAGTGATCTTGCCGGCTTCAACCGACACCAGTTCGCCCAGTTGAGCTTTGTGTTCACGCAGCACTTCACCAAAGATGCGTACCAGCTCGCCACGGCGTGGGGCCGGTACGGTACGCCATTTCAGAAACGCTTCATGGGCCGTGCCGATACGCGCCTGCACCTGAGCGCTGCTTTCCAGCGTGACCGAAGCGATCTGGCTGCCATCGATAGGGGTGTGGACGGGGTAAGTTCCATCCGTGTAGGCGCTTTTCGCCACGCCCAGATTTGCTAACAATTCGGCAACCATGCTGATTCTCCTGTCATGACAAGGGTTGAAATCATTGATGACCCAGTATCGACCCGTTCAAGGACTGCTCACAAACGACGTTTTCGAAAAACATGATTCCTTTTAGGAATGAACTTTGCCTACCTCAGGGCATTAAAAGCCTTAACTTCCTGAATTATTGGAATGACCCAGTGATTTTATTTCGTTTGCGAGCGACCTGACTTGTGCGTTTGGATAGGCCATCACGCAACCGTCGCAGAGCCTGTCCATGAGCGAACACATCAGCGAGTCCATTTCCTTTGTCCACAGCATGACGCTGTCCCACGGCCGCAACGCGGAAGTCTGGGACATTAACGGCAAGCGCTACATCGACTTTGTAGGCGGCATCGGCGTGCTTAACCTGGGGCATTGCAACCCGCAGGTGGTCCAGGCGATTCAGGAACAGGCAACCCGGCTGACCCACTACTGCTTCAACGCTACGCCGCACCAGCCTTATCTGCAGTTCATGGAAAGACTGACGCAGTTCATACCCGTGAGTTATCCGTTGAGCGGCATGCTCACCAACAGCGGCGCTGAAGCCGCGGAAAATGCTTTGAAAATCGTCCGTGGCGCGACGGGGCGCACCGCCGTCATCGCCTTCGACGGCGGCTTTCATGGCCGCACGCTTGCCACCCTGAACCTCAATGGCAAGGTCGCGCCTTACAAACAAAAAGTCGGCGTGTTGCCGGGGCCGGTGTTTCATATCCCGTATCCGAGCAAGGACAACGGCGTGACCACCGAGCAAGCGCTCAAGGCCATGGATCGTCTGTTCAGTGTCGAGATCGACGTCAACGACGTGGCGTGCTTCATGTTCGAACCCGTCCAGGGCGAAGGCGGTTTTCTGGCCATGGAGCCGGACTTCGCTCAGGCGCTGCGCGCGTTTTGCACCGAAAAAGGCATCGTGCTGATTGCCGATGAAATCCAGTCGGGCTTTGGTCGTACCGGGCAGCGTTTTGCGTTCAGTCGTCTGGGCATTGAACCGGACCTGATCCTGCTGGGCAAAAGCATCGCCGGGGGTATTCCGCTGGGCGCGGTGGTCGGGCGCAAGGCGTTGCTCGATAACCTGCCCAAAGGAGGACTGGGCGGCACCTATTCCGGCAACCCGATTGCCTGCGCGGCAGGCCTGGCGTCGCTGGCGCAGATGACCGACGAGCATCTGTCGAGCTGGGGCGAGCAACAGGAAAGCGCCATCGTGTCGCGCTACACCGCCTGGCAGGCGAGCAAGCTCTCGCCGTACCTGGGCAGGTTGACCGGTGTCGGCTGCATGCGCGGGATTGAACTGGCGACACCCGATGGCGCTCCGGCGACAAAACAACTCGCCGAACTGCTGACCTCGGCCAGAGAAGCCGGACTACTCTTGATGCCCAGCGGCAAATCGCGGCATATCATTCGGCTGCTGATTCCCCTGACCATCGAGCCCGACGTGCTGAACGAAGGGCTGGATATTTTCGAGCGTTGCCTGGCGGCGCTGGCCTGAATTAATGACCGATCAAGACCGGGAAGAGTACGGAGAGACAACCCTGATGAGCACTGCACGCTTTGCCAATCCTGACGACATTCGCGCGGGCTTCTCCCGCGCCATGTCGCAGATGTACAAGGAAGAAGTCCCGCTGTATGGCACGCTGATGGAGCTGGTGAGCGAGGTCAACGACCGGGTCATGAGCCGTGACCGAAGCGTGCTGGACAGCCTCACGCAGACCGGCGAAATCCAGCGACTGGACATGGAGCGTCACGGCGCAATACGGGTCGGTACTGCTCAGGAGCTGGCCACCCTCGCCCGCCTGTTTGCGGTCATGGGCATGCAACCTGTGGGTTATTACGACCTCACGCCTGCAGGCGTGCCGGTGCATTCGACGGCCTTTCGCGCCGTGCATGAACACGCATTGCAAGTCAGCCCGTTTCGCGTGTTCACCTCATTGCTGCGTCTGGAATTGATCGAAAGTGACAGCCTGCGTGAGTTTGCCCGTCAGGTGCTCGCCAAGCGTCAGATCTTCACCGCGAAGGCGCTTGAGCTGATCGACAGGCACGAGCAGGACGGCGGCCTGAACGATACCGATGCAGCCGAGTTCATTCAGCAGGCGCTGGAAACCTTCCGCTGGCACAGCACGGCCACGGTCTCGCTGGAAGACTACACACAGCTCAATGCCCAACATCGTTTGATCGCTGATGTGGTGGCGTTTCGGGGGCCGCACATCAATCACCTGACCCCACGCACACTGGATATCGACGCTGTGCAGTCGGGCATGCCCGGCAAAGGCATCACGCCCAAGGCGGTGGTCGAAGGCCCGCCGCGCCGCCGCTGTCCGATCCTGCTGCGCCAGACCAGCTTCAAGGCGCTGGATGAGCCGATCACCTTCGTCGGCCAGGGCGTCAACGAGTCAGGCAGCCACTCGGCACGCTTTGGCGAAATCGAACAACGCGGCGCAGCACTGACGCCCAAGGGCCGAACGCTGTACGACCAGTTGCTGAACACAACCCGCGATGAGCTGGGCGCGTTTCCCAATGAAGCCAACGCGTTGCGCTACGCGGCGTTGATGGAGAAAAACTTTCAGGCATTCCCCGACAGCTATAACGAGATGCGCGCTGAAGGCCTCGCGTACTTCCGTTACTTCCCGACCGAGCAAGGGCTTGCAGCGCGCGCAGACGCAGGTGCTGACCTTGAGCAACTGATCCAGGCAGGTCACGTGCGTTTCGAGCCGCTGGTGTACGAGGATTTCCTGCCGGTGAGCGCGGCAGGCATCTTCCAGTCCAACCTGGGCGACAACGCACAGACGCATTATGCGATCAGCTCGAACCAGGAAGATTTCCAGCAGGCGCTGGGTCGCGAGACGCTTGATGAGTTGACGCTGTATGCCGAGACCGAACGCAGGTCATTGGAGGCGTGCATGAAAGCGCTGGGGCTGTGACCTTATAGATGCGGGAAACAGCAAATACATAAGTGTGGGAGATACGGCCGCCTTTTCGGGGCTGAGCTGTCTCGCGGCCAACACCGGACCTCGTGGGAGCGAGCTTGCTCGCGAAAGCCGTGTTTCACACGCAACATCTCGACTGGATGTACCGGCCTCCTAGCGGGCATGCTGACCATGGCGTTGCGCGTCACAGGGGTTATGGAGTGCGGATTCAGTGAACCGAGTGCCTGGCTCAGGTCACCTTTGCGCCCTTACGGCGCCCTACTTTGAGGGACCAAAGTAGGCAAAGTCCCAAGCTCCGGTTCCGGCCCCGGCTTCGCCGGGGTTCCTTCGTCCTGTCACTGATTCGGGGGTCGCCGCAAATGGGCCATCCATGGCCCAGTGCGGCTCAATCGGCATCCCTGCCGATTGCCCCCCGAATCAGCGCCAGGACTCAGCCTTCACCCGCGTCGCGATCGGCGGTGTTCCCACTGCCGCGTAAAAAAAGCGTGCCAATGCTGCTGCGTTTTTTGGAAACTCAGAAGACTCACTTTAGAACGTCTGACTGGATCACGATGAAACCCAGTGGGAGCGAGCTTGCTCGCGAAAGGGCCATTCCATCCAATCGAGAGGTTGTGCTTGAACAATAGCCTTCGCGAGCAAGCTCGCTCCCACAATGTCCGGTGCTTGCTGCTCTACAGCGCTACGTCGAAGATGCAGTGAGGCCTCCCACGACCTTGTGTTTGCTGCGAGCCAGCGTGGTGTCGTGGACCGGCAGTATCTCCCAACAGGTTACGCGTTCAGTCAGCCCCTGCCGTTTTGAGCCTGCAAAAAACGCCCTGAACCTCCCCTTTCAGTGTTCTCTTTAAAGCAACGATAAATAAAATTCGCAATATTGGTGTGCAACCTCACGCTATGCATACTGCGATGGCACGAGTGCCCTGAACGCGGTTGTTCGAAAAGTTCAACATCGCTTGCAGGATTTCTCCAGCAAGGCTCGAAGCAGCCTGGGTCCGGTCATTCGGGCCTCATAAAAATACTCGGCCCGACAACGGCCTCCATGACTCCATGGACTTCAAACGCTGCCCTGGCGCGTCACTGCGCCTACCTGAAAAAAACAGAATAAAGATTGATAAGGCCTGAAAAGGTCATTCAGCAGGCAAGGGGATCATCATGCAAAACGCACACACCGCCGTGGTGGGCGACAAACAGGCCGTTTCTTCCACGGTGAAACTGTATGTCTGGGCCGCCATCATCCTCGTTATTGCCGAAGCCATTGGTGCCTTCAGTATTCCGCTGGGCCCTGGCAAGGTGGTCCTGCTGCCGATGGTCTGGGCATTACTGCTGGGCGCGATGATTGGTATCGCCAGTCGCCGCCTGCCGGGCACCATCGGTATCGATCACCGCACGCAACTGCGCTCTGCTTCGATTCTGCAACCTGCTCTGCTGATCTTTATCGCCAAGCTGGGGCTGGTGGTCGGCGGCTCGCTGCCGGTGGTCTTCGCCTCAGGTTGGGCGCTGGTGTTCCAGGAATTCGGCCACTTCGTCGGCACGGTGATTCTAGGTCTGCCGGTCGCGCTGATGTTGGGTATCAAGCGTGAAGCGATTGGCGCGACCTTCTCGGTCGGGCGCGAACCCAGCCTGGCGATCATCGGTGAGCGCTACGGCATGGATTCCCCGGAAGGACGCGGCGTACTCGCCGAATACCTCACCGGTACGCTGTTCGGGGCGCTGTTCATCGCCATCGTGGCCGGCTTCATTGCCAGCCTCAACATCTTCCATCCCAACTCACTGGCGATGGGTTCCGGCATCGGTTCAGGGAGCATGATGGCTGCCGCTGCGGGCGCGATTGCGGCTCAACAGACACCGGAAGTGGCCAAGGAAGTCATGACCCTGGCGGCGGCATCAAACCTGATCACCACCACCATCGGCACCTACTTCACGCTGTTCATTTCGTTACCGCTGGCGGTCTGGGGCTATCGGGTACTTGAGCCGCTGATCGGTCGCACCACCAAGGCGTCGATGAGTGAGGAAGGTCTGCGTCACAGTGACGTATCGCTCGATGTGCCGGAACTGGGCTGGTCGGGCAAAGTCAGCGCGTGGCTGGCTGCAGGTGCACTGGCATTGATCGCCAACTACGTCGGCTACAAAACGCTGTCTGCGGATGCGTTCACCGGTATCGGCATCATGATCTTCTGCGCCTTCGTCGGTGAAGCGCTGTGCAGCCTGATTCGCCGCAAGATTCCGGCGGTCTGCATGGTGTCGCTGGTGGCAATGTTCCTGACCTCTCCGGCCTGCCCGTGGGCGGCGGAAATCGCTCGCCTGACCAGCTCGATCAACATGCTGGCCGTGATCACTCCAATGCTGACCTTTGCGGGCCTGTCGATTGCCAAGGACCTGCCGGCATTCCGTCGCCTGGGCTGGCGCATCGTGCTGGTGTCGTTCCTGGCCAACTTCGGCACCTTCATCGGTGCGGTGTTGATTGCCGAGATGTTCCATTGATTTGATCGCCCTACCGGAGCCTGAAAGTGGGAGCGGACTGGTCCGCGAAAGCTGTATTTGAACCGCTAACGCTTTAGCGGATATACAACCTTCTCGGACCAGTCCGCTCCCACAGCACGACCCGTTTCACGCCTCGTCTACCAGCCAGTCATGCACTGCCCGGCGAGCCGGGGTTGTCAGGGCACCTTCGCGGTAAGCCAGAACGTACTTCTTGCGGGCCTTGATCGGGTGGCCGAACGGCACGATCAGCAAGCCCTGCTCCAGCTCATCGGTGATCAGCGCCTTGCGGGCGATGGCCACGCCCATGCCCATCCGGGCGGCGTCGATGGTCAGGTGGTTGCGGTTGAAGGTGTGGCCACGGCGCACGTCGATGCCATCGGCACCAATCGCCGTCAGGTAAAACTCCCACTCTGCGTATTCATAGCTGCCGCGCCAGGCGGTGATGTCGTGCAGCAATGGAAAGTGCACCAACTGGCTGGGCGTATCCAGCGGCGGCTTGCCTTCCAGCAGTTTGGGCGAGCAGACCGGGAACAGTTCTTCCTCCAGCAAAGGCGTAGTCGACAGGCCCGGATAGCTGCCGTCGTTCAGGTCGATGGCCAGGTCGAAGTCGTCATCGCGCAACGAGCCGCTGCTGTCTTCGGCAATGATTCGAAACTGAATGTCGGGAAACGCCTCCTGCAAGCGTGGCAGGCGCGGCATCAACCATTTGCTGAGAAACGACGGAATGCAGCGCAGCTTGAACACCCCGCCGATGCGTCCGGAATACAGCAGGCGTAACTCTTCGCTGATACGGCTCTGCACCTCGTTGGCCACCACCGCCAGACGCTGCCCTTCAGCGGTCAGCTCAAGGCCACGGCCGACCCGATGAAACAGCGCAAACCCCAGCCGTTCTTCGAGCTGGCGCATCTGCTGGCTGATTGCGCCTGGCGTGACGTGCAGCTCCTCGGCGCAGCGCGTAAAGGAAAGATGTCGGGCTGCGCAGGCAAAGACCTGTAACCAGGCGTGCATCTGTGCATTGAAAATTCTGCTCATTGAAGAGTTCCGCTAAAGCGTTGCATAGGAACAATCGTTTGTCGTTTTGACAGCTGAAGCCAAAGATGAAAGCCAGAAAGAAGGAGTTTCAACTCCTCTGCATCATCTCATTTGAAGGACCTCCGTGATGGCTATCAGCGTCTTCGACATGTTCAAAATCGGCATCGGGCCGTCCAGCTCCCATACCGTCGGGCCAATGCGGGCCGGCGCGTTGTTCGTCACCGACCTGCGTAATCAGGATCGCCTGAGCAGCGTGGAGCGTGTCGAAGTGCGATTGTACGGCTCTCTGTCCGCCACCGGCATCGGTCATGGCAGTGATCGTGCGACGGTCATGGGCTTGATGGGCGAATGGCCAGACCAGATCGATCCCAGCCAGGTCAACCAGCGCATCGACGCGTTGCGTGCCGACGGCAGATTACTGCTGGCGGGCGAACAGACCATCACCTTCGTCTGGGAACGCGACATGTGCCTGCTGGAGGAAAGCCTGCCGTATCACCCTAACGGCATGACATTGTGCGCCTATGGCAAGTCGGGCGAGTTGTATGAGCAAACGTACTACTCGGTGGGTGGCGGCTTCGTGATCGATGCCGCACAGGCGGCCAGTGGCGTACTGGATGCGGATGATACTGTCCTGCCTTACGACTTCTCCAGCGGTGCGCAGTTGCTGAAACTGTGCAAGACCCACGGCCTGAGCATTTCCGAACTGATGATGGCCAACGAGAAGGTCTGGCGCAGTGAGGAGGAAATCCGCTCGCGCATCATGGTCATCTGGGCCGCGATGCAGGCCTGCGTCAACAAAGGTCTGCTTGAGACCGGCATTCTGCCCGGCGGTCTGAACGTGCGGCGTCGTGCCTATCGCTTGCATCAGAGCCTGCAGAACCTCGACAACCCCAACGTGATTGGCTCGACCCTCAGCGCCATGGAGTGGGTCAACCTGTTTGCGCTGGCCGTCAACGAAGAGAACGCCGCAGGCGGCCGCATGGTGACAGCGCCGACCAATGGCGCGGCTGGCATCGTGCCCGCCGTGCTGCACTATTTCATGAAATTCAAACCCACGGCCAACGATGACGACGTGGTGCGTTTCTTCCTGAGCGCTGCTGCGGTAGGCATTCTGTGCAAGAAAAACGCCTCGATCTCGGGCGCTGAAGTGGGTTGCCAGGGTGAAGTGGGTTCAGCCTGCGCGATGGCGGCTGCGGGTCTGGCGGAAATTCTCGGTGCGACGCCCGAGCAGGTGGAAAACGCTGCCGAAATTGGCCTGGAGCACAACCTGGGCCTAACCTGCGACCCGGTCGGCGGACTGGTTCAGGTGCCCTGCATCGAGCGCAACGCCATTGCCGCCGTGAAAGCGATCAATGCCGCACAAATGGCATTGCGTGGCGACGGCGAGCACTTTATCTCGCTGGACCACGCCATCCGTACCATGCGTGACACGGGCGCGGACATGCACGACAAGTACAAGGAAACCTCACGCGGCGGCCTGGCAGTCAATTTGATTGAGTGTTGATCTGCGCATTCGACGGGTATCACGGGGTTTGACAGGGCTTCCTTAGCACCTGCTGCCTCTTATCCAAAACCCGACGGCCGAGAAAGCGCTCAACTCTGCTTCTGCCCGCAGGGCGTGGGAGCTTTCGGAGGTTACGACGGCAGCGATGGGCCGCGCAGCGGCCCTTGATTACACCTGATACACCGTATGCGCAGGCCTTGCTGCCGGTGCCCGGCAGATCGCCGGCAAGCCGCCTCCCACTGTCCGGTTTTGCTGAGGGTTTGCCGAGAGACAGCGCCTTGTCATCGACAGGCGCAGTCTCCAGCGGTGCGCCTCAATCACGCCACCGGCAAACACTGCTCCACCAACGACGTCCAGACCTTCACACCCGGCTCGATCACCTGATCGTTGAAGTCATAATACGGGTTGTGCAGCGCGGCTGATGGCTTCTCTCCGTCAACGCCCATCCAGATATAGGCACCCGGGCAAGCGTGCAGCATGAAGGCGAAGTCCTCGGAGGCCATGGACGGGTTGCAGCCCCATTGCACGTTGGCTTCACCGACCGCCGCGACAGCGGCACGACGAATCGTTGCAGCGGCTTCGACGTGGTTTTCGGTGACAGGATAGCCAACGTTGTAGACCAGCTCCCCACGCACGCCGAACGCCATCGGCAGGCGCTCGACGAACTCGCCGATCCATTGCTGGACCTTTTCCCGCACCGGGGTTTGCAGACAACGAACGGTGCCTCGCAACACGGCCGTTTCCGGCAGCACGTTGATGGCCTCGCCTGCGTTGAACTGGGTGATGCTGACCACCGCGGAATCCAGCGGCGAAAGGCGTCGGGAGACGATGGTCTGCAGACCCAACACCAGTTCGGCGGCGGCCACGATCGGATCGTTGCCCTTGTCGGGCATTGCGGCGTGGCTGCCCTTGCCGGTCAGGGTGATTTCGAAGGTGTCCAGCGACGCCATCATCGGCCCCGGATTGACCACCACTTTTCCGGCAGGCACGCCCGGCCAGTTGTGCAGACCGTAAATAGCATCCATCGGGAAGCGCTCGAACAACCCGTCCTCGATCATGCGTTGTGCGCCGCCGAGGTTTTCTTCGGCAGGCTGGAAGACGAAATGCACGGTCCCGCGAAAGCGCCGTGTCTCGGCCAGATGCCGGGCGGTGGCGAGCAGTATCGCAGTGTGACCGTCATGCCCGCAGGCGTGCATGCAGCCCTTGTGCGCGGACTTGTGCACGCTGTCGCCCAGCTCCTGAATCGGCAAGGCGTCCATGTCGGCACGGATGCCGATGGTCGGGCCATCGCCGGTACGCAAGGTACCGACCACGCCGGTTCCGCCCAGGCCACGATGCACCTCAAGGCCAAAGCCGGTCAGCAGTTCAGCCACCTTGTCGGAGGTTTTCAGTTCCTGAAACCCCAGCTCCGGGGCCGCATGAATCATGCGGCGCCAGACGGTGGCTTCTTCGATCAATGTCTTGGCAATAGTCATGTCGATCACTCCAGGCTCGCGCCGTAACCAAAGCTGGCGGCGGGTTTGGCGGCGGTCTCGACCCAGACGCTTTTCACTTCGCTGTATTCGCGCAGCGCATCAAGACCCGAAGAACGACCATAGCCGCTTTCACCGTAGCCGCCAAATGGCGAGCTGACGTGAATGGTCTTGTAACCGTTGACCCAAAACGTACCGGCACGCACCTGTTTGGCCACGCGGTGAGCACGCCCCACGTCACGCGTCCAGACGCCACCGGCCAGGCCGAAGCGGCTGTCGTTGGCAATGCGGATAGCGTCTTCTTCGTCCTTGAATGGAATGGCCACGACCACCGGGCCGAAGATTTCTTCCTGCGCGCAGTACAGGTCGTTGGTACCCGCCAGCACGGTCGGGTTGATGTAGTAGCCCGGTTTGTCCGGGATCGGATCGGCATGTTCACCCACCAGCCTGGCGCCGTCTTTCAAGGCGCGCTCGACCATGGTTTTCACATGGCTGTACTGCTTGGCGTTGTTGATCGGGCCGATCTGGGTTTCAGGATCGCTTGGGTCGCCGACCTTGAATTGAGTCGCAGCGGTGGCCAATGCGTGGGTGAATTTTTCGAAAATCGATTCCTGCACCAACAGGCGCGAACCGGACACGCAACTCTGCCCTGCCCCGGAGAAAATCGCAGCCTGAGCGCCACGCAAGGCGACGTCCAGATCGGCGTCGTCGAAGACGATGTTGGCCGACTTGCCACCCAGCTCCAGCACCGCCGGAATACAGCGCTGCGCGGCCGCGACGGCAATGTGACGACCGGTAGCGGGCGAGCCGACGAACACGACTTTGCGAATGTCGGCCTTGGCAATGAATGCCTGACCTATCGAATGACCGAAACCGGCGATCACGTTGACCAGCCCTTTGGGCACACCTGCGCGCTCGATCAGCACGCCGACCACCAGCGAGCTTAACGGCGTCAGCTCAGAAGGCTTGAGGATGACCGCGTTACCCGCCGCAATCGCCGGAGCGATCTGCCAGCCGCAGGTGAAGATCGGCGCGTTCCACGGGGTAATCTGCAGCACGGTGCCCAGCGGCTCGTAGGTCACGTAGTTCAGGTGCGTAGTCGGCACCGGAATAATCTCGCCGTGCAGCTTGTCGGCCCAACCGGCGTAATACTCGAACATCTCGGCGACCTTGAGCACTTCAACGCGCGCATCGCGGATCGGCTTGTTGGCGGTCAGGGATTCGATCTGGGCGAGGTTTTCCTGCGCTTCACGGATCAGGTTGCCGACCTGGTACATCGCACGGCCACGCGCCTGTGCCGTCAACGCCCACCATTGAACCTGCGCGGCCTTCGCAGCGCTGTCGGCCTTTTCCACCAGCGACTCGTCGGCATCGGGAAAGCTCAGCAACAGGCTGTCGTCGTGGGCATTGCGCACTTCAACCGGCGCGCCATGGCCTTCGATGAACTCACCGCCCACGTAGCTGGCGATGACACTGCGATCGCCCCAGTAAGGACGCATCAGTTCGAGGATTTTTGCAGTGCTCATCACTTATTCTCCGTGACCGTAAAGTTTGGCATCAGTGCGTTGCACGATGGCGCAGAAGTCTTCGTTGTCTGCCAGGGTTTCGCTGCTGGCTTGCCACAATTGCGCAACCACACGCGACAACGGCAAGTCCATGTCCAAGCTATCCGCCAGAGCACTGGCAAGGCCGACGTCCTTGCGCATCAGGCCCATGGTGAAGCCCGAGTCGTAAGCCTTGTTCAGCACCCACGTGGGAAACATGACCTGCGTCGCGCCGCTACGGCCGGAACCGGCGTTCAGACCTTGCAGCAGCTTCTCCGGGTCGACGCCCGCTTTGGCAGCCATCGCGACCGCTTCGGCGGTGCTGATCAAATGGCAGGCGGCAAGCATGTTGTTGGCGATCTTGGCCACGTTGCCCGCGCCACACTGACCGACGTGAACACGGGGGCCGCTCATGCCCTCAAGCACTGGCATGGCCCGCGCCAGATCGGCGTCTTCGGCACCGATCACCATCGACATGGTGCCGGTGGCCGCGCCTTTGGGGCCGCCGGACACCGGCGCGTCGATGAAGGCAATCCCGGCCTTGGCCAGTTCCGCAGCGACCTTGCGGCTCATTTCCGGCGTCGAGGTGGTGGTATCGACGACAATCAACCCTTTGTGGCCCACGTCGAGAATGCCACCTTCGCCGAGGCAGACCGACTCGACATGCTCGGCCTTGGGCAACGACAGGATCAGGATGTCCACGCTCTGGATCAGTTGTTTACGGTCAGCGACCGGCTTGACGCCTTTGCTTTCGGCCGCGGCCAAGGCGGCGTGCGACAGGTCAAAACCACTGACATCAAAGCCTTTGCCCGCCAGCGTCGCGGCCATGCCGCCGCCCATATTGCCCAGTCCGATCACACCTGTTTTCAAAGTCATGTTCTGCATCTCGATTAGAGGTTTTGTACGAATTCAAGAATGACGTTGCCCGCCGCCTGCGGCGCGACCATGACGCGTCCGGGCACCTGCACGTGCGGCACCTGGTTCTCGGCAAGAATGCTGCGCAGCGTGTCGAGGCTGGTGGTGTGCAGGCCGATGGCGATGGCGTGTGGCCGTTCGCGCCGGGCGCTTGGCAGTGGCATGTCGGGGTAGTGAAGCGCAGCCGTCGCCGCGTCCATCGCACGCAATACGCCACACCGGGTGTCAACGAGCAGCACACCGTCCTGCCAACGCAGCGCAGCATCGCCGTACAGCGCTCGCCAGCGGGATTCAAGCTGTGCGGGGTCGGCCAGATAAGTGACGCTGACAATGCCGTCCACCGCGTTGGGATGTTGCTGCCACCCCGGCACCCAGATCAGTTCGGGACGGTGCTGATGGCAGATGAAATTCGAGGCGTCAGGCAGTTCCGGGTCGATGAACAGGCCCAGCGAAACCACCGCCTCGTCGGGACGTCCGTCCGGCAGGGTCATGGCGCGACGGAAGTCGATTCGTCCCTGACTGGGCAAACCGGCCTGCACCAGCCGTGCGTGGTCGGCATCGGCGTCCTTGCTGTGCAGCGCAACCAGCGAGACACCCTCTTCGCCGCGCTCCAGAAACTCGCCCAGCTGACGCCCGAAGCAGAAGCCGTTGACCGAGCCGGTGCCGAAGAGCGAGGCGTCGTGAATGCCGATCAACTCGATGAAATTGCTTTTGAACATCATCAGTGAGGTCACGCTGCCCCAAGGGTGGTAGCTGACCGGCGACGGCGCGAAGCCCATGCGTCGATACAGTTCAAGCGTGGCGGCATGGTCACGTACGGTGACCAGTGGATGATCAATGCCTTGTGGAAACTGAGCGACGGCTGCCATGTGCGGTTTCTCCCTGAATCAGTCTTGAGACTTGCTGGTGAAGGTCGCCAGCGAATCCGGTGCGCGGCCGATGACTCTGGCCGGCGTACCCGCCACCACGACCCCGGCTTCAACCGGTTTGAGCACCACAGCACCTGCGGCGACGATGGCGCGCTCACCCACCTCGATGTTGCCGAGCACTGTGGCGCCCGCGCAGATCAGTGCGCCACGGCGGATCTTCGGGTGACGGTCCCCCGCCTCGCTGAGCGTGCTGCCCAGGGTGACGCCGTGCCAGAGGCTGACTTCGTCCTCGACGACAGCGGTTTCGCCGATCACCAGGCCGACGCCATGGTCAACGAACAGCCGTTTGCCCAGCCGTGCGGCGGGGTGAATGTCGATGGCCCAGGTGTTGGCCGCCCAGTTCTGCAGCAGGACGGCACTTTGAACATCGCCGTCGTTCCACAGGGCATGGGCGATGCGATACGCCTGCACCGCCTGAATGCCGCGAAAGGTCAGAAAAGCCGTGAGATGATCGGGACAGGCTGGATTGACGATCACCAGATGGTCGATGTCCGCCGCTGCCGACTCGGCAATCTCGGGATGCGTTTGAAAAATGGCGCTGAACCAGCTGACCAAGTCTGTCGCTGCCACGTGGACCTGCAACGGGTTGGCCAGATTGGCGGCGAGGGCGGATTCGAACGACGCATGCGTCAACAGTCGATCATGACCGTAACGACCGAGTACCGGGTTGCGTTCGCCCAGCTGTTTTGCCTGGTCCCGCAGACGCTGCCAAAGAGCCTTCATACGCCCTCCCTTGTGCTGATGATCGAGTATGGACAGCGCTCTACCCTCTCAGCAATAATCCAGAAATTGAATTTATGTTGCCTTCAGCGCAACACAGGACAGCCATGAGTCTGGTGCAGGATCGTCGGATCCTTTATTTCTTCGAAGCGGTGCGGCTGGGCAGCGTGCGGGCCGCGGCGGACTTCTTGAACGTCGCACCGTCAGCGGTCAGCCGCCAGATTGCGCAACTGGAACACGAGCTGGGGTCGCCGTTACTGGAGAGGCATCGGCGTGGGGTCAAGCCCACCGAAGCGGGTGACAAGGTGCTGGCCTACTACCGACAGCGGCTGACTCAGCAGGAAGTCTTGCTGGACTCGATCCAGGCACTGCGCGGCCTGCACAGCGGCTCGGTGACGCTGGTGTCCGGGGAAGGTTTTCTGGAAAGCCTGGCGCAGCCGCTGGCGAAGTTTTCGGCGCTGTACCCGCGAATCGAGTTGATCGTGAACGTCTGCGGCAGCAACGAGGTGATTCGCCAGGTGGTGGAGGACGAAGCGCATATCGGTCTGGTGTTCAACCCGGCCGCTGATCCGAAAATCCGCTCTCATGCCCATCAGCGCCAGCCGGTTTGCGTGGTCACGGCACCGGATCATCCGCTGACGCAACAAGCAGGCCCCATCGAACTCAAGACACTGGATGCCTATCGCCTGGCACTGCCGGCTGTTTCGTATGGCATCCGGCAGATTCTTCTGGAAGCCGAACACCAATTGGGCGTCACGCTGGAACCCACCCTGACCTGCAACACCTTCGCCATGCTCAAGCATTTCGCCATGCAGGGCGGTGTCACGCTGCTGCCAACCTTTGTCGTGGAAGAGGAAATCAAGAGCGGGAAATTGCGCGCCCTGCCGTTGCAGAACGAGGTGTTCAGCAGTCCGCAAACGCACCTGATCAGCCGACTGGGCCGACAGCTCAGCGTGGGGGCCAATCGGCTGATGGGCATGTTGCTGCAGGACATGGCGGCGTTCAGGAACTGAGCAGGAATGTGCGCTGCAAACACCGGGCGTCGTGGGAGCGAGCTTGCTCGCGAAAGCGGGTTTGCAGACGCCCGACCTCTGCAGGACAGCACCGGCGGCGTGGTGAGCAAGCGCCTCCCTTACAAAGATCAGGAAAGACCAGGCACCTGCCACACAGCGCCTGATTACCGGCTCAAATACTCGAAGCGCCCCTTGAACGGCTTGCTGATCGGGTCGGCCAGGTCGCCATATTTACTGGTGGTCAGCCCCAGATCCACCAGCGATTCGGCCAGTTTCACCGCGGCACTCACCCCATCGATGACCGGCAGACCCACCGCTTCGCTCAGTTGCCTGCCCAGGTCAGCCATACCACCACAGCCCAGCACGATAGCGCCCGCGCCTTCTTCATCGCGTGCCTGGCGCGCCTGCTCGGCCATGCGTTCGACCAGTTCCGGGCCGCTTTCTTCCAGCGCCAATACCGGCAAATCGATACAACGCACCGACGTGCACAACCCGCTGAACCCATAACGCTGCAGCAGATGCTCGGCGATGATCCGGGTGCGGGTCAGGGTCGTGACCACGGCAAAGCGTGTGGAGATCAGGCTTGCCATGTGAAAGGCGGCCTCGGCGATACCGATCACCGGTGCGCTCGCCGCCTCACGCGCGGCCAGCAAACCAGGATCGCCAAAACAGGCAATGATGTGCGCATCGACCTGCTGCTCACGGCCTTTACGCACTTCTTCCAGCACGCCCAGGGTCGCAATCGCTTCATCGAAATGCCCTTCGATGGACACCGGACCATCGGCCGGCGTGCAGGCAAGGATGTGCGTGCCGGGCCGCGCAACGGCTTCGGCTGCAAAGCCCATCTTGCGGGTCATCGCTTCGCTGGTGTTGGGATTGATCAGTTGGATACGCACCGGGCCTCCTTCAGCGCCGTTTGAAAATACTGTGGAAATCAACGGTCTCGTTGACCGGCTCATCCACGTTCAGGCTGGCACGGATGCGTCGCAGGTGCTCGGCCATCCACGTCCGCGCCTCTTCGCCCTGCCCGGCTTCCAGCAACGTCAGCAGGTCGGCGTGCTCGCCGCAGTCGCAGCCGACACTGCGCCGCGAGCCATACACCGCGACGATCAATGACGAACGGGTGGTCAAATGAGCAACCTGCTCGGTCAGCACCTGATTGCCTGCCAGCGCGCATAACTGCACATGAAAACGTGCGGACAGTTGAATGGCCTCACTGTGACGCCCGGAGTGCTGGGCCTGGTGTTCCTGATCACAGAGCGCGCGCAACGCATCAAGACGCTGGCCGCTGACACGCAAGGCGATGGTGTCCATCAATGCAGGTTCGATCAGTTGCCGGGCACCGAGCACATCCTGCGCTTCCTGAGCCGAGGGCTGCGCGACTTCCGCACCGCGCTTTGGCCGTAAGGTCACCAGACGTTCCAGCGCCAGACGTTGCAGCACTTTGCGAATGCCCGTGCGGCTGATTTCGAAGACTTCGGCCAGCGCGTCCTCCGGCAAACGCGTACCGGGCGCGAGTCGATGCTCGACGATGGCTTCCAGAACATGCTGATAGATCTGCTCATCGCGGCCTTTTTCATCGGCGGCGGGTGCAATAAACAGAGGTGCGCTGGAAGGTTGGGTCATGGCATCACATCGCTCGCGGCGTACAGATCGTATACAAGAATAGTGCCCGATGATGTTCACGCTGAACAGCGCTATCTAAAAGACATCATTCATCAAACGCTACGATTTTCAGCGAGTTTTGCACCTTAAACGCGCGAAAGCGCCCTGTTTACGTGCATACCATTCGCCATGACAGCACTGACCAACACGTCAGCTTTTCCGTTAAAAACCTCACCATGACAAGACTTTCAAGCTGATCAAGGGCAACCCAATCAGGCATGGCACACGTCTTGCGTACACGATCGTATACAAAAAAATCAACGATCGTACCCCGATCCCGTCACGAATCAGCGAGGGAGTAACGCACATGACAGACCAACGCCCGGCCGGATACAGTCCGCGCCTGCACAACCATGATTTGGGACCGGTCCCGCAAAAGTGGACCTGGTACAACATTCTGGCGTTCTGGATGAGCGACGTGCACAGCGTCGGCGGTTACGTCTTCGCGGCCAGCCTGTTCGCCCTTGGTCTGGCCAGCTGGCAAGTGCTGATCGCGCTGCTGGTCGGCATCTGCATCATTCAGGTCATCGCCAACCTGGTCGCCAAACCCAGTCAGCAAGCGGCGGTGCCCTACCCGGTCATCTGCCGCCTGGCGTTCGGCGTGTTCGGGGCCAACATTCCGGCCATCATTCGCGGGCTTATTGCCGTGGCGTGGTACGGCATTCAAACCTACCTGGCGTCCAGTGCACTGGTAATCGTGGTGCTGCGGTTCTTCCCGGAACTGGCGACCTATCAAAGCGTGACCTTTCTCGGTCTGTCCTGGCTGGGCTGGTTCGGCTTTCTCGCGCTCTGGGTGGTTCAGGCCGCAGTGTTCTGGACCGGCATGGAGTCGATCAGACGCTTCATCGACTGGGCCGGCCCCGCCGTGTACGCCGTGATGTTCACCCTGGCAGGCTGGATCGTCTGGCGCGCGGGGTGGGATAACATCAGCTTCACGCTGGCCGAGAAAGAACTGTCGGGTTGGGCGGCGTTTGGTCAGGTGGTCATGGCCATTGCGCTGGTGGTCTCGTACTTTTCAGGACCGACGCTGAATTTCGGTGATTTCAGCCGCTACTGCCGCAGCATGGCGGACGTGCGCCGTGGCAACTTCTGGGGCCTGCCGGTGAATTTTCTGGCGTTCTCGCTGGTGACCGTGGTGATCGTGTCAGGCACGCTGCCCATCTTCGGTGAAATGATTCACGACCCGATTGCCACCGTAGCCCGCATCGACAACACGACGGCCGTACTGCTGGGCGCGTTCACCTTCGTCACTGCAACCATTGGCATCAACATCGTCGCCAACTTCGTGTCCCCGGCCTTCGATTTCGCCAACGTGGCACCGAGCCGCATCAGCTGGCGCGCAGGCGGCATGATCGCCGCCGTAGCATCCATCTTCATCACGCCCTGGAACCTGTTCAACAACCCCGAGGTGATCCACTACACCCTGGACGTACTTGCCGCCTGCATCGGCCCGCTGTTCGGCATTCTGTTGGTGGACTACTACGTGATCAAGAAACAGCAGATCGACGTCGACGCCCTGTTCAACGACACCCCGAGCGGTCGCTACTGGTACACCAACGGCGTTAACTGGGTCGCCGTAAAAGCGCTGCTGCTGACCGCGCTGGTCGGGCTGTGCTTCACCTTCATTCCGTGGTTCAAGCCCATCGCCAATTTCGCCTGGTTCACCGGCTGTATTCTGGGCGGCGTACTGTATTACGGGCTGACCAAAGGCTCGCCAGTCCAGGCCGCCAACATGGCACCGACGGCCAGCCACGGCTGATCAAGGTTTCGCCCATCACTGACAATGCCTGGCTTGCCCAGGCATTGTGCTTTTCTGGACAGGTTTTCTTCTTACCAGAGTGCGATGTCGTAAGTCAGGTAAAGCCGATTGCTGTCGCGCCCTCGGGCGAAATCGGATCGATACACGTAGTTACGCAGTTTGATACCCAGCCCCTTGAAGGCACCGCCTTGCAAGACGTAGGCAATCTCGGCATCACGCTCCCACTCACGCAACTGTGCCGGGCCTGACTTCTCGTTGTCGCCCCGCAGGTAGCGGGTGGAAAACGTCAGCCCCGGCGCACCGAGACGGGCGAAATCGTAGCCATAGCTGACCATCCAGGTTTTCTCGTCTTCCTCAATGAACTTGCCGATGCCGACGTTACTGAACGAATACACCGTCGCACCGCTTATATAAGGAAGGCCTGCATCGCCGCTCAGCACCTGATAACCCGCCCCGACGCTGTGCCCCGAGAACGCGTAGGTCAACTGACCGCTGAGCATGTCATTGTCGATCTTGCCGCCGCGCGCAGCGCCCGCATCGACGCTGTGAAAATAGCGCAGATCACTGGTGAGCACGCCTGAACCCAGCTTCAGATCATGCTGAATGGACGCAAACTGCTGACGATAGAACTCCTCCAGCTCACCGTAGAAATAGCTCAGACGAATCGTCTTGCCGAGCCGGTAATCGCCCCCGACATAAGAAAAGTCAGAGCCCTTGCCGCTGAAGCCATCCGGGATAATCGAGCGGCTGTCCGAGGAGTCGCGCAACTTGAATTGATCGAGCCGCCCGCCTGTCAGCGTCAGATTTTCGATGTCCGTGCTGGTGAACTGTGCTCCCTGATAGACCTGCGGCAACAGCCGGGCATCGTTGTAGACCAGCACCGGTGTCTTGGGCAGCAACGAACCATACTTCACCGTGGTTTTGGCCAGACGCACCTTGGCAGCGGCCCCCAGACTCGAAAATTCGTCGGCCGCCCGCCCATCGCTGTGGACCGGCAACAAGCCCGTGCCGCTGCGCCCCTTACCGGAATCCAGCTTGATCCCCAACAAACCCGAAGCATCGAAGCCAAAACCCAGCATGCCTTGGGTAAACCCGGATTGATAATCCAGCAGCAGCCCTTGCGCCCACTCGGTGCGCTCGCTCTTGGCCGTCGCTGCCGCGCGGGCACTCAGGCCGTGTTCGTCACGAAAGTTTTCGTTGAAGTACACATTGCGCAGTTGCAGTTTCAATTTGCTGTCTTCGATGAAGCCGTCTGCGCTGACCCAGGGGGCAACACTCAACAGCAGTGAGGGCAAGGCTGCGCGTTGGAAAAATGTGTTCATGCTCATGGCTCGTTCTTGTTATTGGAGGCGCAGCGATCCACCCGCCCGATAACGGGCAGGTGAAGGCATGCGAAGGGTTTTACGTCAGACGAACAGGGTGATCGCGCCCGTCAACAGTGCCAGCGCGGTCACCACCAGTGACGTGAGCACGGCCCATTTGAGGGTGGCTTTCTGGAAGTCGCCGATGTCACGGTCGATCATGCCCACCAGCAGCAGGGTCGAGGCCACCAGCGGGCTCATCAGATGCACCGGCTGGCCGAGAATCGAGGCCCGGGCGATTTCCAGCGGGCTGATTCCATAGGCAGCGGCCGCGTTGGCCAGGATCGGCACAACCCCGAAGTAATACGCATCGTTGGACAGTACGAACGTCAGTGGCATGCTGGTGATGGCGACTACCAG
This sequence comes from Pseudomonas triticifolii, assembly GCF_014358015.1. Lineage (GTDB taxonomy): Bacteria > Pseudomonadota > Gammaproteobacteria > Pseudomonadales > Pseudomonadaceae > Aquipseudomonas > Aquipseudomonas triticifolii. The sequence goes on from NZ_JACONV010000004.1 coordinate 77,923, forward strand.
CGGGAACAGATGGCCCCACTCAGGCGGAATCCAGCTCACCAGGGTTTGCGCCAAGGCATCGACCATCTTGGTGCCGGAAAAGATACCGGCGAAGATACCGGCGGCAAAGACCAGCAGCACCACGGTCATGGCGTTGCCGGAGTGGGCCAGAATCCGCTCTTTCTGGATGTCCAGTTGCGGGTAGTTGATCATCAGCGCGATCACGAAACCGAGCAGAAACAGGATCGCCGAGTGCATCAGGCCCATGACCAGCGCGATCATAACCACGATGACCAGCGCCAGGTTGACGTATGCCAGCCTGGGGCGTTTGTGGGGTGTATCGCCCAGAATGGCATCGATGTAACAGCCGCCACCGCCGCTTTGCAGTTGCACATTACCAATACGCTTGCGCTCGCTGCGCCCCAGCAGAAACGCCGTGAACACCACCCAGGCCGCACCGCCGATCATGGTGGGTAGCAGCGGCACGAAATACTCGCCGGCATCCAGCCCCAGCGCGGCGATGGCCCGCGTGGCCGGTCCGCCCCAAGGCGTCATGCCACTCATGATGCTCAACGACAGCATCGAAATGATGCCCAGGATCATCGGGTTCATGCCGATGCGCTTGTACAGCGGCAGCATGGCCGCGCAGGTGATCATGTAGGTGGTCGTACCATCCCCGTCCAGCGCCACGGTCAGTGACAGCAGCGCAGTCCCGACGGCGATTTTCATCGGATCGCCGTTGACGCGCTTGAGGATTTTACGAATCAACGGGTCGAACAGACCGGCATCGATCATCAATCCGAAAAACAGAATCGCGAACAGCAGCAGCGCGGCGGACGGTGCGACCATTTTCAGGCCGTCGAGCATCATCTTGCCGGTGGTGCCGCCAAAGCCGCCAATGAGCGCGAAGAGCACCGGCACCAGGGTCAGCGCGACGATGGGTGACAAGCGTTTGGACATGATCAGGTAGGTGAAAACCACCACCATGGCTAAGCCGAGGAAGGCAAGCATCGGGACATTCTCTTCTTGTTATGGATGAACGACGCGCACGGCAAGGCCTGCCGGGTCTCGCGATGGCGAGGCCCGAAGGCGAATAATACGTGTCGGCCGAAGGTTTTTTACGACTGGATCAACTGCGTTTGGCGACCTGCGGTTTTTCCCATTCGGGAGCAGGCCCAATGGCAGTCGAGCGGTTGTCGAGTTGCTGCATCAATACCTGACGATCACAGGCGTTTTCCGACAGCGAGATCACGACCGTGGCCACCGCATTGCTGGCCAGGCTGGTCAGCGCGCGGGCTTCAGACATGAACCGATCGATGCCGATCAACAAGGCCAGGCCTGCCAGCGGAATGTCATGGATCACCGTCAGGGTCGAGGCCAGTGCCACGAAACCGCTACCGGTTACCCCTGCTGCGCCTTTGGAGGACAGCAGCATGATCGCCAGCATGGTCAGGGTCTGGGTCATGCTCAGTTCGATGTTGCAGGCCTGAGCAATAAAGACCGCCGCCAGCGACAGGTAGATCGCCGTGCCGTCCAGGTTGAAGGAATACCCCGTCGGCAACACCAGCCCCACGACACCCTTCTTGCAGCCCAGCGCCTGAAGTTTTTCCAGCATGCGCGGCATCACGGGCTCGGTGGAAGACGTACCCAGCACCACCAGAAACTCTTCGCGCAAGTAGCGCAGCAGCTTCCACAGACTGAAACCATTGGCGCGGCAGATGCTGCCCAGCACCACGAACACGAAGAAACCGCAGGCGATGTACAGGGTCATGATCAGCTTGGCGAGCGAGCCCAGCGAGGTGATGCCGTACTGACCTACCGTGAACGCCAGCGCACCGAACGCGCCAATCGGGGCAAAGCGCATCAGGTAGGAGAAGATCTTGAAGACCATGTGCGATGCCGATTCCAGCACATTCAGCACTGGCTTGCCGCGCTCGCCCAGCGACGACAGGGCAAAGCCGGACAGCACGGCGATGAACAATACCGGTAACACTTCGCCCTTGTTAAACGCGCCGATGAAGGTGTCCGGGATGATGTGCATGAAGAAATCCACGACGCCCAGCTTGGCCGCAGACTCGGTGTACTGGGAAAGACCTGCCGTGCTGAGTTTTGCCGGATCGATGTTCATGCCGGTGCCTGGCTGGAACACATAGACCGCAACCAGACCGATGATCAGGCTGATCACCGTCAACCCCAGAAACAACAGCAATGTCTTGCTCATCAGACGCCCGAGCGACTGTTTGTCGCTCATGCCGGCAATGCCGGTGACGATGGTGCAGAACACCACCGGGGCGATCATCATCTTGATCAGCTTGATGAACGCGTCGCCCAATGGCTTGAGGGCAACGGCCTGCTGACCCCAGAGATGACCGACCAGAACCCCGAGGATCACGGCGCAGATGATCTGGAAATACAGCGATTTTGCGATTTTCATGAGGCATCACCCATTATTGGAGTTGTTCTGATGCGGGTTTGAACAAACAGGCCAGGCGGTTAAGACCTAACCCGCCAGTCGCTGAGCGAGTGGCGCGTACACTTCGCCGGAAAACAGTCGGCGCGCCGTGCGCACCACTGAAGCCCGAATGGTCTGCTGATCAGGTCCTACGTAGCTCATGGCAACGTCGATGGCCCCGCTCGGGTGTTCGAGTCGTACCTTCTGCAAGCGCTCGTGACCACTGATCCCCAGCAGCTTCGCGACCACCGTGGCGTCGCTGACACAGGCCGTCGCCAGGCCAATCGAGCCGGTGATGGCCAACGCCTTATGACAGTTATGTGGCATGAAGTAACGAACCTTGAGCGTGCCACCTGCACTGGGCAGAGACACCAGTACCGGCTTGGGAATCACCTTGTCGCTGACATCGCCCAGCCCCATCGCGACACCGGCCTTGAGCCGCAGCGCTTCGAGCCTGCGCAGGAAGTCAGTGTCGGCATCCAGTTCGGCCGGGCTCTCGTCTCCACGCTTGCCCAGCAATGACGCCTCAATGATCACCATCGGCATGGCCATGTCGATGCAGGTCACAGGTACGCCGTCGAAGACATCGGTCTGTCGGCCGGTCGGGAACAGCTTGCCGGTCTTGCTGCCCGCCGCGTCGAGAAAGGTCAGTTGCACAGGTGCTGCCGAGCCGGGTACGCCGTCAATCTGCGTATCGCCGTCGTAACTGACCTGACCGGCTGGCGTGCTGACGTCGGCGCAGACAAAGGTGCCGGTGTTGAGGTTGCGAATCCGTACCTGGGTCACATCACCGGTCGCCGCCACCAGCCCGTGCTCGACGGCGAAAGGCCCGACGGCGCAGAGCATATTGCCGCAATTGGGCGCAGTATCGACACGGCGCTGGGACACCATCACCTGTACGAACAGATAATCGACATCGGCATCGGGGTGCTCGGAAGGACTGACGATGGCAACCTTGCTGGTCTGCGGGCTGCCACCACCAATACCGTCGATCTCCAGCTCATGCCCCGAGCCCATGACTGCCAGCAATAGTTCGTCACGCTCAGCGGTCGAAGAAGGTAGATCACTGGCGAGGAATACCGGCCCCTTGGAGGTGCCGCCGCGCATGAGAACGCAGGGAATCGGTTGCATAATGTCTGACTCTTGGTGATCAATTGGTGGCATTGATGTGTTGGAAGCAAGAGTCACATGGATTATTTTGCTTATCCAATGCAAAGATCGTAGCCATTATTCCACTTAACGAAATAATGTAATGCAATCGAATCGCCTTTCCATGTTCGGCAGCGGGGAATAAAACTTGGAATATGAACTGCAAGATATCCGATCTTTCGTGAAGATCGCCGAACTTGGCAGCTTTCATGAGGCCGCCGAAGTGCTGCACATCTCGCAGCCTGCACTCACGCGGCGCATCAAGAAGCTCGAACAGGGCCTGGGGACGTCGCTGCTTGATCGCACGACGCGACGGGTCAGCCTGACCAGCGTGGGTCGGGATTTTTTCCCCAAGGCTCGCCGGTTGCTCGATGACTTCGAGGATTCGATTCTCAACATCCGTGAACTGGCCGAGCGTCAGATTGGTCAGGTCACCCTCGCCTGCATCCCGACCGCCGCGTTCTATTTCCTGCCCAGCGTGATCCGGCTGTACAACGAGCGTTATCCCCAGATCCGCATCCGCCTGCTCGACCTGAGCGCCAACGAAGGTCTGGAAGCGGTGCTGCGGGGTGAGGCGGACTTCGGCATCAACATGATGAGCGGGCAGCACCCGGACATTGAATTCGTGCCGCTGGTTAAAGAACCCTTCGTGCTGGCATGCCGACGCGATCATGAGCTGGCAAAGCGTGAATCGGTGGCCTGGATCGAGCTGAGCGATTACCGGTTAATCGGTGTCGGACGCCTGAGCGGTAACCGGATGATCCTCGATCACGCTCTGGCCGGGCTCGGCTGGCGTCCGAAATGGTTCTACGAAGTGCAGCATTTGTCGACGTCATTGGGGATGGTCGAAGCAGGTCTGGGCATCTCGGCCATGCCCAGCCTGGCGATGCCCGCCGATGATCACCCGACCCTGGTCAGCGTTCCGCTGGTTGACCCGGTGGTGATCAGAACGCTGGGGCTGGTATCAAGGCGCGGCGCATCGCTGTCACCCGCTGCCGAGAAATTCGTCGCGATGCTGCTGGAGCAATGGCCACAGTAGTGCCGGGACCTGGCATGACGCTGTCCCGTAGCGAACAACGACTGCGGGGCTCGTCTCAAGACGCAGCGAGGCGTTCCGGGTTATCCGCTGGATCCACGACGCATTGCCCTGGCATTGCTTCATTCCTGTCATCAAATACGGCTGAAAAACCCGGCATCGGTAAACCTTTAACGGCAGCCTGGGCACCATGATGTGCTTTTAACATCACCTAAGTCCGTGGTTTATGGAATGATCACGTGTCAGTGACGTCTATGTTGCACCAAGCGACCGCAAAAATTTTCGATTTGCACAACTTCTGCCCAGTAAAACTGCCTCATGACTGAGGCCTTGCGAACCAAGCGCGTAAATGAGTCGACCGTATGAATAATGATGCGCCTGACATGGGGCCAATACATTCAGAACAATCGGGTTCTCCTGCAGAGGAAACCTTCGAGCAGATGCAGCTGGCGCTGGACTCGGGCGCCGTCGTGGGCACGTGGGTATGGGACGTCACCGCCGACCTGCTCGTGGCCGACGAACGCTTTGCTCGCAGCTTCGGATTGCTGAAGCAAAAGTGCCGCGAGGGTTTACCGCTTGAGTGCGTAATGGCGTCCATCCACCCGGACGATGTGCAGCGGGTCAAAGATGCGATCAGCCACATCCTCGAAAGCGGCGATGTTTTCAGGTGTGAATACCGGGTCAGACAAAAAGATGGCGTTTATCGCTGGGTAGAAGCCACCAGCCGTATAGAACGTGATGCTCAGGGCAAGGCCGTGCGTTGCCCTGGCGTGTTGCTGGATATCGAGGCCCGCCGCGCTGCCGAACAGGAGCGCGATCGCCTCACTTCGTTGCTGCGTATTTTCACGGCGGCGGTTCCAGGCGTGGTCTACGCCAAGGATCTTGAGGGCAAAATGCTCGTGGCCAACCGTGGCACGGCCGCCTTGGTCGGCAAACCCCCGGAGTTCTTCATCGGCAAGACCGACATGGACTTCCTTGATGACAAGGATCAGGCGCGGATCATCATGGAAACCGACCGCCGGATCATGGACACCAACACCAGCGAGCAGATCGAAGAACAGGTAAATCTGCCCGATGGCTCGGCCGCCACGTTCCTGTCCACCAAAGCCCCGCTGCTCAATGACGACGGTGAAGTCATCGGCCTGATCGGCTCATCAATCGACGTGACGGCCAGAAAGCAGGCCGAGGTGGCCGTCCAGGAACTCAACCAGACGCTGGAGCAACGTATAGGGCAGGCCATTCACGAACGTGAACAGGTCGAAGATGCGCTGCGACACGCGCAGAAAATGGACGCTGTCGGTCAACTGACCGGCGGCATTGCCCACGACTTCAATAACCTGCTGGCCGGTATTTCCGGCAGCCTGGAAATGATTCAGACCCGCATGGCTCAGGGGCGTCTGGCCGATGTGGATAAATACGTCAGCGTGGCTCAGGGTGCCGTCCGAAGAGCCGCGTCCTTGACCCATCGTCTGCTGGCTTTTTCCAGGCGTCAGACGTTGTCGCCTGAAGTGACCAACGTGAATACCTTGATTCACGGCATGGAAGAATTGATCGGTCGCACGGTTGGCCCGTCCATAGAGCTGCAAGTCGTTGCCGATAAAAACGTGTGGCCTGCACTGATCGACCCTGCACAGCTGGAAAACTCGTTACTGAATCTGTGCCTGAACGCCCGCGATGCCATGCCCAACGGCGGCCGCATCGTCATCGAAACCGCCAACGCATCGCTCGACGAATGCATCGACCCGGATCACGGTGTTGCCGCTGGCGAACACCTGAGCATCCGCGTGACGGATAACGGCACCGGCATGAACCCGGACACTGTGGCCAAAGCATTCGAGCCGTTTTTCACCACCAAACCGATTGGCGCGGGCACCGGCCTCGGCCTGTCGATGGTGTACGGCTTCGTGAGGCAATCGGGTGGTCAGATCAAGGTCGAGTCGGTGGAAGGTCAAGGCACCACCATCGTGATGCATCTGCCGCGACACATTGCTGAAGCCGGCCAGCATCCTGCTGGCAAGGGCAAAGACGACGCGTCCCGAATCCCTCATGGCGAAACCGTGCTGGTGGTCGATGACGAGCCGTCCGTGCGAATGCTGGTCGTCGAGGTCCTGTCAAACCATGGCTACCACGCCCTCGAAGCCGCCGACGCGCAGGCGGGCCTGGAAATTTTGCAGTCGGACACGCACATCGATCTGCTCATCAGCGATGTCGGCCTGCCAGGCGGCATGAACGGCCGGGAAATGGCCGACGTCGCGCGCAAGCATCGTCCCGCCCTGCCCACGCTGTTCATCACCGGCTACGCCGAAACCTCGGCGCTGGACGGCTGCCACCTGCAACCCAAGACGCAGATACTGACCAAGCCGTTCGGGCTGGAGGTGTTGGCGTCAAGGATCAAGGAGCTGATCAGTGAACGCGGCCAGGATCAGGATCCGACGCGCGCTTTCAGATGAAGCATGGGGTGGTGTTCGTAACGCCCCTCCCCTTGCCTGACGATGGGGTCTTGAGAACTCATCTCGAGGCACCCTCGCTACTCTGATCGCCCATGACGTTGCCAGCGCCAGTCAGACGCCAGATTAGCGAGCCTCTGTTCTGCGCAACACGTGCCACACCACACCACTCATCACCCCGATCAACCCCGCAGCCGCCAGCAGCACCAGACTGTGCGAGGCACTGAACGCTGCCTGTCCGGCCGTCATCAGCGGCTGGGCCTTGTCACCGCCGAGGGCATTGGCGGCGATCATGGTCTCGCCGATGGAGCGTGCAGCGGCAAGCGTGCCCATAGGGATCAACAGGCTGGCCATCAGCGACGGATAGATGTCGATGATCCACACCACCTGCGTGCCGCTGGCTTGCAGGGCCAGGGCGAGCGACGGCACAGCGACGTGCAGAATAGTCATGTCCAGTACGATCGGCAGAGACGCCATCATCACCGACAACAACATCCACCAACGATTTACAGCTTTTCCAGGCACGACAGATAACCTTTTTTCACCGTATTGAGCGCAGCGCTCGCCTGCTTACTGCGTCCGCCCGGAGCGCTTCAACCGCTCTACCAGCCCCATGACCAGCACGAAAAACACCGGCACGAAGATCACCGCCAGGGTCGCAGTGAGCATCCCGCCGATCACGCCCGTGCCAATCGCCTGCTGACTGGCCGAGCTTGCGCCGCTGGCGAACACCAGCGGCACCACACCGAGCATGAACGCCAGCGACGTCATCACAATCGGCCGCAGGCGCAGGCGCGCTGCCTGGATGCTTGCCTCGACCCGACCCATGCCTTGGTCGTTCAACGTCTTGGCAAACTCGATAATCAGGATCGCGTTCTTCGCCGACAGCCCCATGATAGTGATCAGACCGACCTTGAAAAACACATCGTTGGGCATGCCACGCAACGTGACGGCCAGCACTGCCCCCAGAATGCCCAACGGCACCACCATCAGCACGGCCAGCGGTATCGCCCAGCTCTCATAGAGCGCCGCCAGACACAGGAACACCACCAGCATGGACAGCGCCATCAACAGCGGCGCCTGTCCGCCCGACACGCGCTCCTGCAAGGACAGGCCTGTCCACTCCAGCGCGAAGCCCTTGGGCAACGCCGAAGCCAGACGTTCCAGCTCATCCATCGCCTCACCCGTGCTGTGTCCCGGAGAAGGTTCGCCAGACAGGCTTACGGCGGGATAGCCGTTGTAGCGGTTGAGCTGGGCCGGCCCTCGTGACCAGGTCGCCTTGGCGAAGGCAGACACCGGCACCATGCGACCCTCACGGTTTTTGACTTCCAGACGCAGCAGATCATCAACCTGCTGGCGACGATCCCCCTCGCTCTGCACGATCACCTGCTGCATGCGACCTTTGTTTGGAAAGTCGTTCACGTACGCGGAGCCCAGCGAGGTCGAGAGCACACTGGCGATGTCCGAGAACGACACGCCCATGGCATTGGCTTGCTGGCGGTCCACTTCGATATTGACCTGCGGCGCTTCGGCCAGAGAGGCTTCGCGCACGTTCTGCAGGACTGGACTCGCGCCCGCCTTGCTCAATAGCTCGTCCCGCGCCTGGGTCAACGCGTTGTAGCCCTGAGCGCCACGATCCTGGAGCCGCACCTCAAAACCGCCCGAGGTGCCCAGCCCTTCGACCGGAGGCGGCAGCAGACTGAACACCATGGCGTCCTTGAAGCCCATGAACACTGCACTGGCACGGTCTGCGATGCTCTGCGCAGAATCTTCTGCGGATCGCTGCGACCAGTCCTTCAGCGTCGTGAAGGCCAGCGCCGCATTCTGACCACTGCCGGAGAAGCTGAAGCCCAGAATCATCACGGTGTTGGCGATACCGGGCTCCTGCGCATTGTGCGCTTCGATCTGTTTGGCGATTTCAATGGTGCGGCTCTGGCTCGCACCGGGCGGCAACTGGATATCGGTGATGGTGTAGCCCTGATCCTCGACCGGCAGAAACGAGGACGGCAAGCGGCTGAACAGCAGCCCCATCACGCCCACCAGCAGCAGGAATACAAACATGTACCGACCCATCCGGTGCACCGCTTTGTGGACCCAGCTTTCATACCGGGCACTGAAGCGCTCGAACGTGCGGTTGAACCCACCGAAAAAGCCACGCTTCTCATGATGCGAGCCCGCCGGGATCGGCTTGAGCAGTGTCGCGCACAGCGCAGGCGTCAGGCTCAAGGCCAGAAACGCCGAGAACACGATGGCAACGGCCATGGAAATCGAGAACTGCTGATAGATCACGCCGACCGAGCCTGACATGAACGCCATCGGAATGAACACCGCGGTGAGCACCAGCGTGATCCCGATGATCGCACTGCTGATTTCACCCATGGCCTTGCGTGTCGCCTCCTTGGGCGACAGACCTTCCTGCGCCATCAGTCGCTCGACGTTCTCAACCACCACAATGGCGTCGTCCACCAGAATGCCGATGGCCAGCACCATGCCGAACAGCGTCAGCACGTTGATCGAGAATCCCAACAGGTACATCACCGCACATGTGCCCATCAGGGCGACCGGCACCACCAGTGCCGGAATCAGCGTGTAACGAATGTTCTGCAGAAAGACGAACATCACGATGAACACGAGCACCATGGCTTCCATCAAGGTGTAGATCACTTTTGTGATCGAGACTTTGACGAAGGGCGAGGTGTCATAAGGAATGTCATATTTCACACCGGCCGGGAAGTAGCGCGACAACTCGTCGAGTTTTTCCCGCACCCGCGTCGCGGTGCTCATGGCGTTGCCTGCAGGTGCCAGTTGCACGCCGACAGCCACGGACGCCTTTCCGTCCAGACGCGTCGCGAAGTTGTAGCTCTGACCGCCCACCTCGACTCGCGCGACGTCGCCCACGGTCACGGTGGAGCCGTTGGGATTGGCCTTAAGCACAATGGCAGCGAATTCCTGCGGCGTACTGAGCTGCCCTTTGACCATGACGGTCGCGGTCAGCTCCTGATCGGTCGCAGAAGGCAGATCGCCAATGCTGCCCGCCGAAACCTGCACGTTCTGCTCGGCGATGGCCTGGCTCACGTCAGCGGGGGTCAGGTTATAGGCAACCAGCTTCTGCGGGGCTATCCAGATTCGCATGGCGCGCTCGGAGCCGAACAGCTGGGCCTTGCCCACACCCTCAAGACGCTTGAGTTCGTTGACCACGTTGCGCGCCATGTAATCGCTCAGGGCGATTTCATCCAGACGGCCGTCGGTGGAGGTCAGCGTGCCGATCATCAGGAAACCTGCCGAGGTTTCTTCTATCTGCAACCCCTGCTGACTCACTGCCCGAGGCAGGCGTGGCTCGATCACTTTCAGGCGGTTCTGCACATCGACCTTGGCCAGCTCCGGATCGGTGCCGTTCTGGAAGGTGATGGTCATGGTCGCCGTGCCCTGGCTGCTGCTGGAGCTGAAATACAGCAGGTGATTGACGCCGTTGAGTTCCTGCTCGATCAGGCTCACCACACTCTCATCGATGGTCTGGGCCGAGGCACCCGGATAGGTGGCGGTCAGCTCGATCTGTGGGGGCGCGACGCTGGGGTATTGGGCGACAGGCAAATTCGGTATGGCCAACAGGCCAGCCAGCACGATGAACAGCGCAATGACCCAGGCGAAGACCGGCCGGCTGATAAAGAACAGGGCCATTACTTACGCTCCGGGTCAGCAGCGTGCGCAGTCTGCTCTACAGCATTGACCTTCGCACCGGGCTGTACATGCTGCACGCCTGCGACCACCACGCGATCACCTGCCTCAAGGCCTGACTGCACAATCCAGCGATTACGCTGCACCGCGCCCAATTCCACGGCACGCTCCTGAACCTTGCCATCGCCGTCCACGATCATCACTAGCGCCTTGCCTGCCGCGTCACGTTGCACCGCACGCTGGGCGACGGTAATCCCCTGCGCTGTGCGCGCCTGATCCAGCTGCACACGAATGAAGCTTCCCGGCAACAGCTCGTTGCGAGGGTTGGGAAACTCGCTGCGCAGGGTGACCTGACCGGTGCTCTGATCCACCGTCAGGTCGGAAAACAGCAACCGCCCTTTTTCCGGGTACGGGCTGCCGTCTTCCTGAAGCAGCGTGGCGCGGATTGAGCCCTGCTCAAGCGCCTGCAACTGACCTTGCTGCAACGCACGCCGCAGTTCGCTGATCTGTCGGGTGGACTGATTGATGTCGGCGTAGATGGGTTGCAGTTGCTGAATGACCGCCAGCGCCGTGGCATCGCCCTGCCCGACCAGCGCGCCTTCGGTGACCAGCGCCTTGCCGATGCGCCCGGAAATCGGCGCCGTGACCGTCGCATAGTCCAGGTTCAAGCGGCTGCGTTTGAGTGCCGCGCGGGCAGACGCAACGTCTGCCTGGGCTTGCAGAAAACCGGCCTTGGCGTTTTCAGCGTCCTGACGGCTGACGGCATTGATGTTCACCAGCTCGGCGTAGCGTTCCGATTGCAAGCGCGTCTGATAGAGGTTGGCTTCAGCCTTGCGCAACGCCGCTTCGGCGCTTTCAAGATCGGCCTGAAACGGCGCCGGGTCGATACGAAACAGGACATCACCCTGTTTGACATCGGTGCCTTCGCGATAGACCCGCTGCAACACGATCCCGGCCACGCGCGCGCGCACCTCAGCGGTACGGGGCGAGACCAGACGGCCGTTGAGTTCGGTGGTGAGGGTCAGTGGTTGTGTGGTGACGGTTTCGACGCTCACCTGCACAGGCGGCGCGTCCTGCGGCGCAGGCGGCTCGCTGCAGGCGGTGAGCAGGACAAGGCCTGCGCACAGGAGCAGACGGTTTGGATGAATACGCAAGACTGGCAGCATGATTGGCGTTCCCCTGGACGTTACGCCATGCTAGAGACACCCGCGCCAACGCATGTAAACAAGTGTTGGGAAGATGTGAAGAAGTGTTAAGGGTTCGCGCTAACGCGTCATGCCTTGGTTATGCTGAACCTCTTTGTGAAACGGCCCGAACAATGACCACGATCATGCTTGTCGAGGATGACACCGCACTGGCAGAGCTGATTGCCAGCTATCTGCAGCGGTTTGACTATCAGGTGAGCGTGGTCAACCGTGGCGACCGAGCACTCGAAAGCATGCATCGACTGCGGCCGGATCTGGTCATCCTTGACCTGATGCTGCCGGGGCTGGACGGCCTGCACGTCTGCAGACAGTTGCGCGATGAACAGCCCACCCTGCCGATCATCATGCTCACCGCGCGTGGGCAGAACGACGACCAGATTCTCGGCCTGGAAACCGGTGCCGATGACTACGTCGCCAAGCCGTGCGAGCCGCGGGTCCTGCTGGCACGCATTCGTACCCTGCTGCGCCGCAGCGCGCCTGCCGCGCCGCGCCATGATGCGCGGCAGATCGTGCTCGGCCAGTTAGTGATCGACCTCACCGAGCGTCAGGTGCAGTGGCGCGGAAAAGACGTCGAGCTGTCGTCAGGGGAATACAACCTGTTGCTGGTGCTGGCCCGTCATGTAGGCGAAGTGTTGAGCCGCGATCAGTTGATCCAGCAACTGCGTGGTATCGAGTTCAATGGCGTGGACCGTTCGGTGGATGTAGCCATTTCCAAGCTGCGTCGCAAGTTCGAAGACGATCCCGGCGACCCACGAAAGATAAAGACCGTGTGGGGCAAAGGCTACTTGCTCAGCCGCGCTGAATGGGATGAGTAAGTCACGTGTCAAACACCCCGTGGCCTGCCCGAATACAGGCAGTTTCCTGTGAGAGACACCTCTATAGCTCTGACACGGGAGGGTGGGAGGCGGCTTGCCAGCGATGGCGTCGGCCCAATCGCTGAGATGGCGGGTAGAAAAACCGCACATAGCCCGAACTGCTCGATCTGTTTACCTTTTTCCACCTTTGACTAGTCGACTGATCACCATGCTCAAGATGCTCGCACGGCTTTATCTGATTCTGCTGGTGGCCTACACCATCGCGTTGTATGCGGTGCCCGAACTGGTGCTCAAGGTATTCGAAGAGCGCAACCTGACTTACAACCAGGAACAGGTGAGGGGCACGCTGAAGCTGATCAAGACCCGCTTCACCCAGGCTTCTCCGGCGACCTGGCCGGACATCGAGCGCGAGCTGCAAAACGATTTTGCGCCATTGGAGTTGAGGGTGCTGTCGGTCACCGACCCGAGCCTCTCTGCCAGCGAACGAACCGAGCTTGAACAAGAAAGGAACGCGCTGCGCACCGGTGATTACGGCATGGCAAGTACCGTGATGACGCCACTCTCGGCTGATCGGGTAATAGCGCTGGTGTTCCCGGAACCGCCGGTCGATATCAACATCATGTACTGGCTGATGAACGTGCTGGTCGGCGTCGCCATGCTGGGCTGCCTGTCGATCTGGTTCTGGCCGCACTGGCGCGATCTGCAACGGCTCAAACACACCGCCATGATGCTGGGCAACGGCAATCTGGCGCAACGAACCCGGATTTCGCCACGCTCCAATATCGGCGAGCTGGCCCAGGTGTTCGACAAGATGGCGCAGGACATCGAACAGTTACTCAATCAGCAGCAGGCATTGTTGAGCGCCGTGTCCCATGAACTGCGCACGCCGTTGTCCAGGCTTGAGTTCGGTATGGCGCTGGTGCTGGCAGACCCGCTTGAAGCACCTACCCGGCTGAGGCTGGAGCAAATGGTCGGGCACATCCGGGAGCTGGACACCCTGATCGACGAGCTGCTGTCCTACACGCGCCTGCAATCGCCGTATCAGCAAGCGGACCGGCAAAGCGTGCCTGTGTCGACGTATCTGGACAGCGTGCTGGGCGGTTTTTTTGACGACCCTAGGCCCTTTACGCTGAGCCTGCAGGTCGAGAAAGCACCCGAGCATTTCGTACTCGATCCGCGCCTGACTGCAAGAGCCCTGCACAACCTGATTGGCAACGCCATTCGCTATTGTTCCAGCCAGGTGCGGGTCAGCATCTGGACCTGCTCGAAAGACGGCTTGTACCTCGCGGTCGAAGACGACGGCATCGGCATACCCGACAGCGAAAGAGCACTGATCTTCGAGCCTTTTTACCGAATGGACCGAAGCCGTGATCGGGAAACGGGAGGATTTGGGCTCGGGCTGGCGATCAGTCGGCGTGCGATTGAATGCCAGGGCGGCAGGCTGACGGTTGACTCATCGCCGCTGGGCGGTGCCCGATTCGTGATCTTTCTGCCGCGGGTAGACGCCCAGGCGACCCACGGCACACCCCCTCCAAACTGAAGCACCGAGCGCTTTCCAGAAGCAACGATATCCAGGCAAGCCGCTCTTGCCGACAAACACCCTACCGGGCGTTCATGCAACGGGGCGTGCGCCTGTTGTTCAAGCGGCACATCATCGAATTCCGGCGTCCACTCAGGATTATGAGGTTGCGATCACAATTGTCTGAAGTCCCTGAATACCTGCAATGAAGAAAACGAGATAAATGTCGATACAGCTTTATGAAGCGAATCCATTCAGGCGAAGACCATGATCACCCTTAACTTGCAGTTTGCCAGCGCTACGCCGACATCGACGCTGAACACCGGCGTAAAGAGCGCAGCCGATGATGCTCTGGACGTAGCGTCCGACAGCACGGCACAAAGTCCCGCCGAAGGCGTTAAAGTGTCGCTGTCCAGCGTTAGCCTGCAAAAAACCGCCGAGGACAATAGCGCCCATTCGAACAAGGACATTGAAGAGAGCGGATTGCCAGAACAGGCGCAAAGTATCCTGAAGATGATTCGCGAGCTGCAGCAAAAGATCCGGGAAAAGCTTGAGGAACTTCAGGCCCTCATGGCGGATACCAGCCTGAGCCCTGACGTGAGACGGGCTCGTGTCGCGGGCGTGCAATCCGAACTGGGGGCACTGACCAACAGCCTGATGACCGCCAACAACAACCTGGCCAAGCTTTCCCGAAACGGCACACTGTCCAGCGAGCAGGCAAAACAAGCCGCTGCGCTGGCGATGAAAAGCTAAGCGCCGCGCCTCGACGAACCTCTCGCTACAGGCTGAAAAGAAACTCTTCGTACAGGCGTTCCCGCCGCATCCTGGACGCGGCGGGCATCGGCACGCTCATCGTGTCAGTGCCCCTCTTCACTGGCCTTTCTCCTCCACTGCCCTAGCTGCACGACCGCGCCCGGCGGACCTGACCGGTACGCTGGCACCGTATTCCTGCCACCAGAGCATCAGCGCCTCCATGGTCGGCGCAAGACCTCGGGCCTTTTCGGTCATTTCGTATTCGACACGGGGAGGCACTTCGGCGAACACGGTGCGCGTCACCAGACCGTCAGCCTCCAGCTCGCGAAGCTGTGCCGTGAGCATGTGCTGGGTGATTCCGGGAATGGCCTTGCGCAGCTCACCAAAGCGGTAGATGCGCTGATTGACCAGCCACATGATCTCCAGCTTCCATTTGCCTGACAGCAATGAAAATGCACGGCGCATTTCTTCATGCATATTGAGTTCGACAGGTTTGTCCGTCTGGTTTTCCATGCTGAGTACCTTTCAGTTCATTGCGCTCACGCCACTGACTCCAGATGACAGCGAACCTGCCACGGGTCAGCGGCCGGATGACTCACGGGCAAGAGTGATTGCGCACGTTCACACCCCAAGGTCGCCTTCGGGCAGCGATCACGAAAGTAGCAGCCGGTTGGCAGGTTTCGATTACCCGGCAACTCGGTCGGCGCCGAGGCCTGCGCGTCGTCTATCGATACGCCCAGTCGAGGCACTGCGTCCAGCAGCAATTGGGTGTAAGGATGCCGAGGCCGTTCCAGCACCTGCGACGCGCTGCCCAGCTCGACGATCTGCCCCAGGTACATCACCGCCACGCGGTCGGCCATATGGCGAACGACAGACACGTTGTGGGAAATCAGGATGTAGGTCAGCTCGCGAGTGCGCTGCAGTTCGCTCAACAGATTGAGTATCTGTGCCTGAACGGAGATATCCAGCGCAGACGTCGGCTCATCGAGCACGATGATATCCGGGTTGGACGACAGCGCTCGGGCAATGGCGATGCGCTGTCGCTGCCCGCCTGAAAACTGGTGGGCAAAGCGGTCCATGTACTCAGGACGAATCCCGACCTGCCCGGCGACTCTGGCGGCTATCTCGCGCATGTCACGGCGCGGGGCAGCACGTTGCACGAACAGCGGCTCGGTGATGATCTTCCAGACAGGCAACCGGGGATCGAGTGAAGACTGGGGGTCCTGAAACACAATCTGTACGTTGCTGTTGCGCTCATGCGAATTGTTGTACGCCCAGTTCAATGTTCCCGACGTAGGCTTGATCAGCCCCATGAGCAACTGCGCGAGGGTGCTTTTGCCGCAGCCGGATTCGCCCACCACGCCCAGGGTTTCACCTGCCCGAACGTCGATATCGATGCCATTCAAGGCGTGCGCGACGGCTTTGGGTCTGCCCAGCCAATCGGTGCCCATCGGGTAATGAACGCGTACGTCGTTCAGCCCCAGAATGGCAGAGCCTGAAAGCTCGGGAGATCTGAGTGCAGGTGCAGTCATGACAGCGACTCCTGAATCGGGGAATGGGATGGCGCGCTCAGCCAACAGGCGCTCTTGCGATCAGCCGCCTCATCAATGATTTGCATGGGTGGTCGCCGAGCGCATTGGTCCATGGCAAAACTGCAGCGCTCCCGAAACGTACAGCCCTGTGGCAATGCCGACAGATTGGGCACCTGGCCCGGGATGGTCATCAGGTCCTGACCCGGACTGACTTGTTCCGGCAGACCGCTCAACAGCCCTTGGGTGTAGGGGTGGCGAGGATCGGCCATGACCTCTCGGGTCACGCCCTGCTCCACCACCGCGCCGGTATACATCACGTAGACGCGGTCACAGAACTGCGAGACCAGCGCCATGTCATGGGTGATCAACAGAATGGCGGTGCCGCGTTGACGCGCCTTTTCGCGCAGCAGCAATAGCACCTGTCGCTGCACCGTGACATCCAGCGCCGTGGTGGGCTCATCGGCGATCAACAGCTGCGGATCACAGGAGAATGCCAGGGCAATCATCACCCGCTGGCGCATGCCGCCGGACAGCTCGAACGGGTAACTGTTCATGACCTGCTCGGGATCGGCGATGTGCATGTCGCGCAGCAGGCTCACGGCTTTCCCGTGCGCCTGAGCCTTGCTCAGGTGCTGATGATGGATGATCACATCGAGCATCTGACGGCCGATCCGCCGGGTCGGGTTCAAGGCGGTCATGGGCTCCTGAAAGATCATCGCGGCATCTCGGCCACGCACGCTCAGGAGATCACGCTCGGCGGCCGTCAGCATGTCGCGACCCAAGATCGTCAGGGATCCGCTTTTGACCTGATAGGAGCGCTCGGGCAACAGTCGCAGGCTGAGCATCGCGGTCACTGACTTGCCGGAGCCCGACTCGCCGATAACGCCCACAATCTCCCCCGGGTTGACGTGCAGCGACACGCCGTTCAACGCCTTGACGGTCCCCTTGTAGGCCGGAAATTCAATGCCCAGATTATCAATGCTCAGGACAGGCCTGGTCGCACCCGCTGGGGTGCCGGTGTGAGTCTGCATGGTCATTTCCCCTGCTGCCGTGGATCCAGAAGATCCCGGATGCCGTCGCCCAGTAGATTGAATCCCGTGGCCGTGACCAGAATCGCGAGGCCGGGAAACGTCGAATACCACCATTGGTCGAGGATGTAGTTGCGGCCGGTGGCGACCATCGCGCCCCACTCGGCAGTGGGTTGCTGCGCACCAAGGCCGATGAAACCCAGCGCCGAGGCCATCAGAATAGCGCCGCCGATATCGAGACTGAGCTGCACCAGCAACGGCGGCATGGCGTTACGCGCCACGTGCCAGCTCACCATGTGCCAGCGTCCGGCACCGAAGGTCTCGGCGGCCTTGACGTAGCCCATCTGACGAATACTCAACGCCTGCCCTCGCGCCAGACGTACATAGAACGGGATTCGCACCAGCGTGATCGCCAGCATTGCATTGAACAGGCTCGGGCCAAGCGCAGCCGCCAACGCCATGATCAATACCAGCGAAGGCACCGACAGCATGATGTCCATCAGGCGCATGATCAGGCTGTCGAAACGCCCGCCGATGATCCCCGAGAGGCAACCCAGCAGCCCGCCGGCCAGGCACGACGCGAAGGCCACGAACAAGCCCACACCCACCGATTGCTGACTGCCGTACAGCACGCGGCTGAACAGGTCCCGACCCACTTCGTCGGTGCCGAACCAGTGCGCAGCCGAGGGCGCGGCCAGCCGTTGGGTGAGGTTCAGTGCATTGGGATCATGCGGTGCCAGCCATGGCGCAAACAGCATCACCATCAGCACGATGAACGTAATCAAAAGCCCGGCCATGGTCAGCGGACTGCGCCCGATCTGATGGGCCAGCCAGGCGAACTTCTCTCGCCAGCCCTCGGACTTGAGCAACGGCGCGACCACAGGAGCAGCAACAGGACTGGACATTTCAGTTGACCTCGCCAATACGTGGATCGACCAAGCGATACAACAGATCAATCACCATATTGAGCATTACGTAGATAAACGACACCAGAATGGCGAAGCCCATGACTGCAGGAAAATCCAGCGACTGGATCGACTTCACCACATAGGCACCCATGCCTGGCCAGGCAAAAACCGTTTCGGTGAGCACGGCCCCGTACAACAGATCGCCGAGGGTAAGACCCAGTACCGTGATCGATGGAATCAGCGCGTTCGGCAAGGCGTGTTTCAGGATCACTGACCACTTCGAAAGCCCGTAGGCCCGGGCGGTGCGGATGTAGTCTTCGCCCAGTTGATCGAGCATCGCCGAACGGATCTGACGCGCCACGATGCCGAGATTGACGAAGCCCAGTGTGATCGCCGGGAGGATCAGGTGTTTCAGCGCATTGAAGAACAACGCGGTATCGCCGACCAGCAGCGTATCGATGAGATAGAAACCGGTGACCGTTGGCGGTGGCTGCAGCCCTTCGTCGATACGCCCGCTGCCCGGCAGCCAGTTCAGATGGCCATAAAACAGCACGATCAGCCCCAGCCCCAGCCAGAACGCCGGGGTTGAAATTCCGGTGACCGCCAGGGTACGCGCCACCTGATCGATAAACCGGTTGTGGTACACCGCTGACAACACCCCCAGCGGCACGCCGACGATAATCGACAGGGTCAGGGCCACCAATGCCAGTTCAAGGGTGGCCGGGAAGAACGTTTGAAGGTCTTCGAGAACGGGACGATTGGTGCGAATCGATGTGCCGAGGTCGCCCTGCAGCAAATCCAGCATGTAACGGCCGTACTGTTGATAAAGCGGCAGATCGAGACCCAACTGGTGACGAATGTTTTCCACGATCGCGTCTGTCGCCCGGTCACCGGCAATCAATCGCGCGGGATCGCCAGGGATCAAGTGTGATATCGAAAACGTGATCAACGACACGCCAAACACGACGAGCAGAAGACCGCCCAGGCGTTTGCGCAAGATATTCAGGAAGGCCATCAGGCACCTCGGTAACACGTACAGTGGGCAGAGCGAAACGTTTCGCGAGCACGCCGCTGCCGTGACCTCGCCTTGATGGCGAGGTCAATTGAGCGCGGCGGTCATGGACGCTGACTTACTTGGTCAGGGTCCCGACGTTGAACACCTGTTCCAGCATCGGGTTGAACACATAGCCTTTGACCTTATCGCTCATCGGCACCGTGTAAGACTTCTGATAGAGGTAGGCATAGACACTGTCGGTCAACACGATCTTCTGCGCCTGCTGATAAAGTTCGACACGTTTGGCCATGTCCAGCGTGGTCGCAGACTCACGAATCAACTTATCGACGGCAGGGTTTTCGTACATCGAGCGATTACCCGCCAGCCCCTTGAGCCTGGAGTCGAAAAAGAAGTTCATGAACATGTAGGGGTCGGCGAAGTCAGGACTCCACGAGCCGATGGCAACATCGAAATCACCTTTGCCCAGCCGCTCACGCATGCTGGCGTTCGCCAGTTTTTCCATCTTCAGATTAACGCCCAGCGACTGAAGCCCGGCCTGCAAGGTCAGGCCGATAGGTTCCCAGTTAGGGTCCTTGTCGGAATACATGAACGTCAGTTTGCTCAGCTTGGGCGAGACCTTGGTAAGGTCGGCTTTCGCTTTGGCAAGGTCCTGC
Organism: Pseudomonas triticifolii; assembly: GCF_014358015.1. Taxonomy (GTDB): domain Bacteria; phylum Pseudomonadota; class Gammaproteobacteria; order Pseudomonadales; family Pseudomonadaceae; genus Aquipseudomonas; species Aquipseudomonas triticifolii. Next base: position 98,089 of record NZ_JACONV010000004.1, read on the forward strand.
TTCATGGGCACAAGCTTTTCATCATAGGCCCACATGCCCTGCGGAATAGGGCCGTTCAACGGTTTGGCCTTACCGCCCAGAATACCGGTGATAATACCGTTGTAGTCCAGCGACTCGATGACTGCCCGGCGAGCGTCAGGGTTGCTCATCGGGCCTTTCTGAGTATTGAAGTACAACAGCGTGACCCGCAGCGAAGGGTAATCGCCGACCACCACGCCCGACTTCTTGCTCAGCGCAGCCAATTGGTCTTCGGGCATGTCTTCAACGATGTCGAGGTCCCCATGCTCCAGTTGCAGCCTGCGCACCGACGCCTCACCGATGATCTTGATCACCACTTTCTGCAGAGTTGGTTTGGGGCCTGCGTAGTAGCCGTTCTGCTCCATCGTGAGCGTCTGGCCTTTTTGCCAATTGGTCAGCTTGAACGCACCCGACCCCGCGGTGTGAGTCGAGAGATAGGCCTCGGCGCCTTCAACCTGTCTGGCGGCAGCCGGGTTGACGATGGCCGCGCCGTTGTGGGCCAGGGTGGACAGGAACGGCGCGTAGGGAGCGGTCAGGACAAACCGCACCGTCATGGGGTCAACCACCGAGACCGTCATGTCCTCGGGAAAGGCACCGGACGGACCCTGTTTGAGCTTCATCACCCGGTCAAACGAGAATTTGACCGCTTCGGCATTCACCTCTGAACCGTCGTCGAATTTGTTGCCCGGCTTGAGTTTGAATTCCCAGGTCAGGCCGTCTGGCGACGTCGTCCAGTTGCTGGCCAGTTCGCCCTGCACCTCGGTGCTGCCCTTGCCGTTTTCAACCTTGTAGGTCACCAGCCGCTGATACGCCGGGTAGGTGACGGTCCAGTCATTGTTGTCGATGGTCACGGCAGGGTCGAGGGTCTGCGGATCGGACGGTTTGCCGATCATCAGCGTGTCCTGGGCAACGGCGGCACTGGCCGACTGCCAGACGCCCAGGCCCATGGCCGTGACAAACAGCGCAATCGCCAGATTCTTGGGTTTAACGATGGAGTTCATGCCGGTTCCTTGATCATTCGATAGGGAAGTTCGTCGGTTTTTTATTGAAGCTATACCGGGCAGTAAAAAAGACGCCTGATGGCCTCTGTGCTCGCTCATGACGCTGATGTTGATCGCCGGGATTCTTGGGTGTCCCGGTCAGGTTTCACGGTCTTTGATTCAATGTGCAGGCGCGATGGACGCGTCATCGATGAGCGGGTAGTCATCCGCACCGGGCAATTCGTAATGCCACCATTCGCTGTCGATGTAGGTGAACCCTGCCGCTAGCATGATGCCCAGCAGCATCAGGCGATTGCGTTGCACCTGAGCCGGGAGGTCTGGATGAAACTGGTGGGACTTCTCACGCATGTCATCGAAGCCGGTTCCCATGTCCAGCGCCTCGCCCGAGGCGTCGACCAGTGTCAGGTCAACTGCAACACCACGCGTGTGGTGCGAACCCAGTTCAGGGTCGCGGACATACTCGGAATTGGGCAGTGCATCCCACAGAAGGTATTGGGCATACGGCGGACGATAGGCATCGAACACACGTAACGTCAGCCCGGCGTTTCGGGCCAGGTCGCTCGCCTTGCGCAAACAGACTTCCGCATCGTGGTGCAACAGGCAGCGCGAATCCTGATAGATGCGTTTGCCGGCCAGGTTGTGGGCACTGGCGTAGATAAGATCGATCTCGATCTGAAGCGCCCGGGCGTCGACCTCAACCAAAGGATTAGTATTCACTCACGAACTCCGAAGCGTGCGATAGCAGCGTGCAGTAACAATGAAAAAGAACTTAATCAAACTGACCAAACAGTGTTTGCAACTCACGGTTTTTAGCCAGTCGCTCATCCAGGCGATTGCCGTAACTTTCTGCCACGGCTGACACCATCAAATTAAGCAGGCAGGTCAAGGGTGCCAGCGAATCCCAGAACTGCCCGACATCCGTGTCCAGTTGCAACAGGTCCGCGGGGTAATCCCGCGCCCAGGGACATTGAAAGTCGGTAATGAACGCCAGTGGCAAGTTGCGCTGGGCGGCCACTTCGCAAAACGTACGCGCCACCGCGGAATACATACGAAAGTCGGCAATCACGGCATACGGATTATCGAATCCGGAATTGAGCGACTCTGCATACGTGCCCGACAACCCATCCACGTAATACACTTTGGGCCTGATGTATTCCAGGTGACTGAAGAACGCATTGAGGATGCCGCGCGTGGTTTGAATGCCCACGATGAACACCGCATCCGCGCTCGACAATCGCTCGACAATGTTGGCAAAGACCTCACCCCTGGCCAGCGCATACACCCGCTGAATGGCTTCGACTTCGCGTTTCATCGACCTTTCGAGCGTGTCCCCATGGCTGGCCTCTTCCCGAAAGGCTCCCAGCCGGTCAGTCAGCACCCAAAGGCCGCCCTCATCCCCTCTCAGGCTGCGTTTCACATCGTCGATGTTGCGATAACCCAGTGAACGCAAGAAGCGGCCTACTGATATTCCGGTCGTGCCTGCCTGCAACGCGATGCTGTCAGCGGTCTCGAACGGCAACTTCTGCGGATTGGCCAGCAGGTAACCCGCGATCCGTTTTCCGGTCGGTGTCAGGTCCGCGAACTGCTGCTCAAGCGCCTCAAGAAAGCTGGGCTTTTCCATCAGGTCATCCATCAATAGGCCCGGCGGGCGAAACACGGAAATGTTACTCATCGATCAGTTCGTGCAACTCTGTTATCAACATAACATAGACATTTCGTGACGGTATACCGCTTTTTTCAATGCGCTTTAATTAGTTTTTCATGACGCTTCAGACCGGTGCATCGCCCAGGAAAAACGCACTTTCATCGGGCGTTAATTCACCGATCATGCAGTAATACCCGCCTCTCTTTTTCCGTATAAGTGTTTGATAATACGGTGAGTCATATTTTCCATACTAAGGGCTTTTAATTCATCCTACTTGTTACTTTTCATCCAGGCCGACATGCTCACCGCCGTTGGACCACCACTCACTTATCGGGGGCTTGTCATGGCCGTTTATCTTTATTGGGTCAGCACCGCACTGTTGTCGTTGCTGTATTTCGCATCGGCTTATCTGTACATCACCCAACAGGATTATGTGCGTCAGGCGCAGGCCGAACTGGGTTATTCCGCGTCCTGTCTGGTACCGTTCATGATCGTGGTCAAGGTGCTCGGGCCTGTGCTGATTCTGTCGCGCTTCAATGTGGCGCTCAGCGATCTGGCCTACGCGGGCATCTTCTATCACCTGATCCTGTCCGGCATGGCTCACCTCAACGTGCGCAAACCCAAAGGCGCAATTGCGGCGGCGCTGGGTCTGCTGTTTCTGGCAACGTCCTTCATGACGCAAAACGATGCGCGGCAACTTGCATCGCCTTATGCATCCGCATCGGGTTTCTTACAGACATCCGTCAGCCCTTGACGCGAACACCTGACCTGCCGTGCCCACTGCGACAATTCGCCACATCAGGTCAGCGGATGAAAAAATACGGCGGTGATAAAGTTCCGCCCCATGAAAATGACCCGTGATGACAAATCGCTGATTGCATGGACGCTGTACGCCAGTGTCCTGCTCAGCCTGTTTTTCTGCGGTCTTCATCACGGGCAAATGGGCGGTCTGGCGTTGAGCGGCCTCAATGGCGGCTATTGCGCCATGGACAGTTCCGGCAGCCTGGGCCTGGATTCAAGCGAGTCAGATCAAAAGCAAAACGCCCTCCCCCAGCTCTCCTGCCCTGTCTGTTCATCCGTCACGGTGCTGACGGCCAGCCAAACCGCTGACTGGATGCTGAATCTGGCTCCCGCCACAAGCGTTTCACCCATCACCGTTCGCTCCTGGGCGCAGCCGCCTCCGCGCTACCTGTGGCCCTCCGTCAGCCCTCGCTCACCGCCTCTGCACGTCCTCGCTGTGTGACTCAATCAACCTGAACCCACGGGCACGCTCCTGCGCGCGCGTTGGAACAGCGTCACTTTTTTGCGTGGAACACCTGGTTCATGAAAACAACCCGTACCTCTCACTCCGCATCGCCCATCATGCTGTCCTGTCTGTTTGCACTCACGCCGCTTGGTGAAGCAATCGCCGAGACGCGTGACAGCGCAGACTCGGTCGTTACGCTCGGTGCCGTAGCGGTTTCAGCAGGGCAAAACGGCCCGCTGGCCAGTCGCAATATCCTGAGCTCAGTCGATGTACTGGGCGCTGATATCCTGGAAAAACAGCCCGTGCAATACAGCTGGGAGCTGTTCGGCCGCGTCCCCGGCGTCATGCTGACGCAGTTCAACCAAGGCACCACCTCAGGCAAGCTCTCATTTCGCGGGTTTAACGGCGAAGGGGAAGTCAACGCGGTCAAGTTGTTGATCGATGGCATTCCCAGTAACACCAATGACGGCAACATGCCGTTCATTGACATGATCTTCCCGCTGGAAATCGACAACATCGAAGTGGTCCGTGGCACCAATGACCCGCGATATGGCTTGCACAACATTGCCGGCAACGCGAGCATCAACACGCGCCAGGGCGGTAATGACGGGAAACTGCGGCTGCGCTATGGCAGTTTCGATACGCGCGAACTGCAACTGGTCAAAGGCGTCGAGCAAGGCAACTGGAGTCAGAATTATTCGTTCAGCTATCAGGGCAGCGAGGGTTACCGCAATCACGCTGAAGCCGAGCGCATGAGCTTTTCCGGCAAATGGTTCTACACCCCAGACGATGAGCGCTGGCGAGCAGGCCTTATTGCGCGCCATTACACCGCCGATGCTGACGAGGCTGGCTATTTGAGCCGGTATGACGCACACGACCGCGCTCGCCAGTCTTATGCCAACAACGCGACCGATACCGGCGAGCGTGAGATGAATCAGCTCAGCCTGCACCTGGATACCACGCTTTCAGACACCTTGAGCTGGGCCAGCAAAGCCTATGTGAACACCTTCGAGGACCGCCGCTGGACGCAGTATTGGCGCACCTCGTCGCAACAGGAGCGCTACAGCGACGAAACGCAATACGGCGCGCTGAGCAATCTGACCTGGCGTCCCGAGGTCGAGCATCTGTATGCCTTCGCGCTGGAAGGTGGCGCTGAAGTGCAGCGTCAGGAAAACCAGAGCCTGCGGTATCGAACCCTGCAACGCTCACGGGTGACGCAGACCCGCGATCAGCAGTTCGACCTGAATGTATACGGTGCTTACGTGCAGGCGGTGATCGAGCCGTTCCAGTCACTGAAGATTACTCCGGCGTACCGCGTCGACAAGGTCTACGGCGACTACACCAACGAGCTGACGGGCGAACGTGCAGACGTCAACGATTACGGCCAGATTCGTCAGCCCAAACTCAGCGTGGTCTATTCGCCATGGGAGCAGGCAAGCGTGTATGCCAACTGGGGTCGCAGCTATCAGATCGGCGTCGGCTCTGCGGCCTATCGCCTGGCAACGCAAGCCGATGACTTGAAGCCTTCGATCAATGATGGCTGGGAAACCGGGATCAAATTCCAGCCGGTCGACTGGATCAACGGACGCATCGCCTATTGGGAGCAGAAGGCCTCGGATGAGGTGCAACGCAAGCTAAACGACGCCGTCGGCGATGCCGAAAACGTCGGGCAGACGCTGCGCAAAGGTTGGGACGTGCAACTCAATGTCTACCCGACGGATGCCAGCAGCCTGTGGCTGTCCTACTCCAGGCAATTCTCCGAAATTCTCAAACCCAACCCCAATCTTCCGGCCAGCGAAGGCAAGGAAATGGACCACGTTCCCCACCACCTTTATTCCGCAGGCTCAACCTATCAACTGACACCCAAACTTGAGCTCTCGACCTGGATCAACGGGCAAAGTGACTACTATCTGGAACGCACCAACAGCACCGGCACGTTCGGGAGTTACGTGTTGATCAATCTCGGGGTGACATACCAACTGTCACCAGAACTGAGCCTCGATCTTCAGGCGAAGAACATCGCGAACAAGTATTTCGAATACGTGTGGTACGACGCCAGCAGTGGCGTGGAGCAGTCGCTGCATGCCCCAGGTGATGGTCGCGCGGTTTATGCGGGCCTGACGCTGGACTTCTGACGGGCGAAACAGACGCCACAGTGAACAGCGCTCGTTGCATGGGTATGCAGCGAGCGCTTATTTGAAAGGACTGTTCTATCGGGAGGCTGACAATGACCGATGCTCTGCAACCTGTTCAGCAAGGAATGTCGAACACGATCCTGCTTGATCTGGACACCAGCAGCGTGATCAATGCCTGCAATTGTGGTGATTTAAAGTGTTCGTACATAGAACCCGAATCGCGCCAGCTGCACTCAACGATCCATCTCTGCGGACCTCGGTGTTTTCTCAGGTCGCAACCTGCGCACTGTTTCGATTGTTGCGCGATAGCCGACAACATGGCCGATATCTCGCGGTTAAGCTCAGCGTCCATTCTTGCGTCAAATTCCATGGTGCTACTGACCAGACGTGACATGGCGTCAGCCCTCAAAGCCTTAAATAGAGATCAATGCGTACGGAGCGGTGCTCGAGGCTGCCGAGCGAAGCACAATCAGGATAAATCAGTGCCGAATTCAACAAATGACAAAGCGTTGACCATTCCCGCCAAACTGATCATTCACCCGCCTTCGCTGGCAATGGAGCACGTGTAAATGCTTGTCAGGTCGATACAGTTTGTTGCCTATCCCCGCGTCAGTCTTCTGGACCTGGCAGGACCTCTGGATGTGTTCATCGCAGCCAATCACCTCGCCAAAAGCAGTGATCTGCCTTACACACTGTCCATCCTCGTACTGAACTCTCCGGCCCAAATCTTCTCCAGCTTCTCGCTGAATGCCGAACTCCTCAGCACCGATACAACACCGGCGCACACGCTGATCGTGCCCGGAGGGCCTGGCGTCCATGCGTTCTGCGAAGACTCCCGATTCTTCAGCCATTTCGTCAAACATGCCGATAAAGCCCAACGGCTGGTTTCCGTCTGTACGGGTGTATTTGCCCTGGCGTGTGCAGGAAAACTGAACGGCCGGGAAGCCACTACTCACTGGTCTGCCTACGACGAGCTGGAACATCGCTTCCCTGCCATCAAGGTCAGGCGGGGCCCCATCTTCATCAATGACGCAGATACATGGACATCGGCAGGCGTGACGTCTGGAATTGATCTAGCACTTGCCATCGTCGAGCAAGATCTCGGGCACTGCGCTGCGCTTGAAGTGGCCAGGCACCTGGTCATGTTCCTCAAACGTCCCGGCGATCAGGACCAATTCAGTTCCTCTTTGGCGCTGCAATCCAGAAGCAGTCAGTTTTCCGACCTTCACGCGTGGATCAATGTGCATTTGCGTGATGATTTATCGGTTGCCGCGCTCGCTAACTTCATGAACATGAGTGAGCGCACCTTCGTACGCAAATACAGGGAAAGCACGGGCCGTACCCCGAGCAAGATGGTCGAGTCGATACGCCTGGAAGCGGCGCGTCATTTGCTCGACACGTCGGACAGCCCGCTCAAGGACATTGCACAGCGTTGCGGCATGGGCAGTGAGTCGACGCTTATTCGTCGTTTCATCAAGACCTTCGGTATCACGCCCAAGGAACACCGCGCGCGTTTCAGGTCACCGCTCCAGTCGACCTGAATTGCTCATTTACCCCCAGGTTGTCATGAGTACAATGCGCGCCCCTGAACCTGAAATATGCTGACTCATGAAATTTCTGCTTTACGTCTTGACGCTGTCGTTCCTCGCTATCAACCCCGCTTTCGCAGAGCCGCCTTCAACTTTTTCCGAAGCCAAGGTGGTTGCCAAACAAAAGATCTATCTCGATCAGGCCAGCAGTGCTCAGGGCGATCTGTATTGCGGCTGCAAATGGACCTGGGTCGGGAAATCGGGTGGCCGGATCGATGCCGGTTCCTGTGGCCTGCAAGCCCGGAAACAGGAAAACCGCGCAGCGCGGACCGAATGGGAACACATCGTCCCGGCCTGGACCTTCGGCCATCAGCGCCAATGCTGGCAGAACGGCGGGCGTGAACATTGCGAAAGCGATGACCCGGTGTTCAAGGCCATGGAAGCCGACCTGTTCAACCTCTATCCGGCCGTGGGCGAAGTGAATGGCGACCGCAACAATTACAACTACGGCATGGCCTCAGGCGTAGCGCCGCAGTATGGACAGTGCAAGACCAAGGTCGATTTCCAGCAGAACGTTGCCGAACCGCGTGACGAAGTAAAAGGCATGGTTGCCCGCACCACCTTCTATATGTTTGATCGGTACAACCTGAACATGTCGCGCCAGCAGCAACAGCTGTTGATGGCCTGGGACAAGCAGTACCCGGTCACGGCCTGGGAAAAGGAACGTGATCGTCGCATCGCAACCGTCATGGGGCACGCCAACCCGTTCGTCAGCCGTGCCCGTACCTGGACCCAAGGCTACAAGCCGGTCGGCGACGGCGTGGTCAGCGCCATTACGCAGAAAACCGCGCAGACCAAGACGCAGCCTGACACGCAAAAGCCTGCGACCCGCGCATCCTCGGCGGGCGTGATCATCGGCAACCTCAGCAGTCACATCTACCACTTGCCTCAAGGCTGCCCGAGCTACGATAAAGTCTCGGCGAAAAATCGGATATCCTTCGAGTCGGAATCCAAAGCCAGGGCGGCGGGCTACCGGAAGGCGGGCAACTGCACCTGAGTTCGCACGCAAGGCCCGACGCAGCGCGAGCGCTGAGGTCGCCCCTTATCAGCAGTCGGTGATAACCACATGATCGAAGTCACAGAAGTCTCCATTGCCGAGCTACGCGCGGCGCTTGAATCCGGCAGGACCACCGCCGTCGAACTGGTTCAGGCGTACCTTGCACGCATCGACGCCTACGACGGACCGCACACTGCCACCGCACTGAACGCCCTGGTCATCCCGAACCCTGAGGCCCTTGCAGAAGCACGCGCCTCTGACGCCCGGCGCGCCAAAGGCGAAACCCTGGGGCCACTCGACGGTATTCCCTACACCGCCAAGGACAGCTATCTGGTCAAGGGCCTCACCGCCGCATCGGGCAGCCCGGCATTCGTCGATCTGGTCGCACAGAAAGACGCCTTCACCATCGGCCGCCTTCGCGCCGCCGGGGCCATCTGCCTGGGCAAGACCAACATGCCGCCGATGGCCAATGGCGGCATGCAGCGCGGCGTGTATGGCCGTGCCGAAAGTCCCTATAACGCCGACTACCTGACCGCGCCGTTCGCCTCCGGCTCCTCCAATGGCGCAGGCACCGCCACCGCCGCAAGCTTCGCCGCGTTCGGCATGGCCGAGGAAACCTGGTCAAGCGGACGCGGCCCGGCGTCGAACAATGGTTTGTGCGCCTACACCCCTTCTCGCGGCGTGATCTCGGTACGCGGCAACTGGCCGCTGACACCGACCATGGACGTGGTCGTGCCCTACGCCAGAACCATGGCCGACCTGCTGGAAGTGCTTGATGTGATCGTCGCCGAAGACCCTGACACACGCGGCGACCTCTGGCGTCTGCAGCCATGGGTGAAAATCCCGAGCGTCGAGTCGATACGCCCTGCGTCCTATACCGAACTGGCCGTACCTGCCGACAGCCTCGCGGGTAAGCGCTTTGGTGTGCCACGCATGTACATCAATGCCGACCCCGACGCAGGCACGGCCGAGAAACCCGGCATCGGCGGCCCGACAGGACAGCGCATCATCACCCGCGCATCCGTGATCGACCTGTGGGAACAGGCCCGCAAGGCGCTCGTCGCGGCGGGTGCCGAGGTGATCGATGTCGATTTCCCGCTGGTGTCCAACTGCGAGGGCGACCGCCCTGGCGCACCAACCGTATTCACGCGCGGGCTGGTGTCCAAAGAATTCCTGCACCACGAGTTGTGGGACCTGTCCGCATGGGCGTTCGACGAGTTTTTGCAGGCCAACGGCGACCCGAAGCTGAGTCGTCTCGTGGACGTCGACGGACCCAAAATATTCCCCCACGAACCCGGCACCCTGCCCAACCGTGAAGACGACCTGGCCGCTGGCATGGATGAATACGTGCGCATGGCCGAACGCGGCATCACACCCTGGAACGAAATACCCACTCTTCCCGACGGCCTTCGCGGTCTGGAACAGATGCGTCGCATCGATCTGGAAGACTGGATGGAAAAACTCGGGCTGGATGCGGTGCTGTTTCCGACAGTCGCCGACGTCGGGCCGGCCGATGCGGACATCAACATTGAGTCTGCCGATATCGCCTGGAGCAATGGCGTATGGGTCGCCAACGGCAACCTCGCCATCCGTCACCTGGGCGTACCGACCGTCACCGTGCCGATGGGGCTGATGGCCGATATCGGCATGCCGGTCGGTCTGACCTTCGCCGGGCGTGCGTATGACGACACAAACCTGCTGCGTTTTGCGTCGGCGTTCGAAGCAACGGGTGGCAAGCGGGTGATCCCGCGTCGCACGCCACCGCTGCGTCGCTAACACGGTTGCAACGCTTATTTGCCCGCTGCATGAGCGGGCGGATGGCCGTGTGAGTCATGGAAGGATCGCCTTAACTGATTCCGATGGAGACTGCTGATGCTTCAGGCATTTGAAAAACGACTTGACCCTTTTCCACCGGACGAGGCACCGCCGCCGCCTGAAGGTCTGGTGAAATTCCTCTGGGCCTGCACACGGGGTGCTCGTGGTTACGTCCTCGCGTTGGCGGTACTGAGTGCCAGCGTCTCGATTTACGAAGCCTGGCTGTTTTCGTTCCTCGGGCAGGTCGTGGACCTGCTCTCGACCTGGCAGGCAGGTGGTGAGGCAGGCGAGCAGGAAAGTCGAGTGCTGTGGGGCATCGGTCTGATTCTGCTGACCAGCATCGGGCTGGTAGCGTTAAGGACCATGGTTCAGCATCAGGTCCTGGCGATCAACCTGCCGCTGCGGCTGCGCTGGGATTTCCATCGATTGATGCTGCGCCAAAGCCTCTCGTTCTTTTCCGACGAGTTCTCCGGCCGGGTCACGACCAAAGTGATGCAGACGGCGCTGTCCGTGCGTGAGGTGCTGTTCACGCTGATCGAGATAGCCCCCGGAATTGGCGTGTATTTCATTGCAATCATCGCGCTGGCGGGCGGCTTCGACCTGAAACTGATGCTGCCTTTCATTGCGTGGATCGTACTGTTCGGGCTGGCCATGCTGTATTTCGTGCCCCGTCTGGGGAAAGTCGGCCAGGAACAGGCCAACGCGCGGTCATCGATGACCGGACGTGTTTCGGACGCCTACACCAACATCACCACGGTAAAACTGTTCTCCCACTCCAAACGTGAAGCGCACTTCGCACGCGCAGCCATGGAAGACTTCAAGCAAACCGGCTTTCGCCAGATGCGTCTGGTCAGCCAGTTCGAGATCGTCAATCAGGCCCTGGTGGTCGCACTGATCATGGGCGCTGGCGGCTATGCCCTGCACCTCTGGCACCAGGGCGAAGTCGGTACTGGTGCGGTGGCGGCGATTACCGCGATGGCACTGCGGGTCAATGGCATGTCGCACTGGATAATGTGGCAGATGACCTCACTGTTCGAGAACATCGGCACCGTACAGGACGGCATGGAAACCCTGACGCAAGGCCCCAAGGTGCAAGATGCGCCGGACGCGGGTGTGCTGGCCACTTCCGGCGGCGCGGTGACCTTCGACAACGTGAGCTTCAACTACAACGGCGAGCGTCAGGTGCTCGACGGTCTTGATTTGCATATTCGTGCCGGCGAGAAAATTGGCCTGGTGGGCCGTTCCGGTGCAGGCAAGTCCACGCTCATCAACCTGCTGCTGCGCTTCTATGACGTGGACAGCGGCCAGATTCGCGTTGATGGGCAGAACATCGCGCACGTCACCCAGGACAGTCTGCGCAGCGCTATCGGCATGGTGACTCAGGATACGTCCCTGCTGCACCGCTCAATTCGCGAAAATATCGCCTACGGCCGGCCCGATGCGACAGATGAGCAGATCCGCAGCGCAGCGGCCAACGCTCAGGCAGACGGTTTTATCAGCCAACTAAGCGACAAGCAGGGTCACTCTGGTTACAACACGCTGGTGGGCGAGCGAGGCATCAAGCTGTCGGGCGGCCAGCGCCAACGTATCGCGATTGCCCGGGTGATGCTCAAGAACGCGCCCATCCTTCTGCTGGACGAAGCCACCAGCGCGCTGGATTCGGAAGTCGAAGTCGCCATCCAGGAAAGCCTCGACGACATGATGCAAGGCAAGACAGTGATCGCCATCGCCCACCGGCTGTCCACCATCGCGGCCATGGACCGGCTCATCGTCATGGATGACGGGCGCATCATCGAGCAAGGCACTCACAGCGAATTGCTTCAGAAGAACGGAACCTATGCGCGGCTGTGGCAGCACCAGAGTGGTGGTTTTCTGGGAGAAGATCAGGGTGTGGCAGAGGTGATGGACTAGGCGTGAGGCGAGCCGAGCGCTTCAAAGGCGACCTGCCGTCTGGCGACACGCCAGCGGCATTAAGTCGCATTGTCTTGAAGCTGCTCGGCATAAGCAGTCTTACCTCGACACCCTGAACGCTCCATCATCTTATGGGTGCCCGACTGCCCTGTGACAACGAAACCGGCACCCGTGAAGAAACGCTCATCCTTGCAGTCAAGCTTGATCGTGGAGTAATGACGTGCAAGTTCGTCCAACATCCTGACGAGAAGACCTTGACGGCGAAACGCCTGGTGGACGACAACAAAACGAACGTCACAGCTATCAGGCGGTTCAATCAGTCGGTCGGCGTATAAAAAACCGGCCACTCGCCCCGTCTGCAGGTCCTGAGAAAGAATCAGTGAGGTGGGAGGGAAGTTCATGGGGGTCTTGATTTGGCACTGGGTTCTTTGCAGCAGCTGGCTAAGCCTCAACTCCCAGCGCTCCCTCGCCCCGGCCAATCGTTGCGCAGGCTCATCTTCGTCAATCCGATAGGCATCAACGAAATGGGCCACACCCAGGCTGATAATTTGCTCCAACTGCGTGTCTTCAAGCAGTTGGCTGACAAGTCCCACCTTAAAGCCCTGACCGTTTCCCATCCTCTACACTTCCCTTCCAGTCCAGACGCAAACTGAATGGATACCACACATCTCCCTTCGTCATGAAGGGCTTGGGCGTAAGGTTGTTATCGAGAAACAAGAACGTGATGGATAGATGCCCATGCAAAACGCAAAGCTTAGTCAAGGCGTTCGGAAACCGGCGCAGATTCAGCGCTTTGCACCAGATCGATCAGCCAGGTCCGAAATGCCACAACTTTATTCGAGTTGGCAATTTCCAACGGCGTCACAAGGTAGAAACCTAGATCGGACTTCAACTTGAGGTTAAACGGCGCCACCAGTCTCCCAGCCCTCAAATCGTCATCGACGTAGGTCGAGCGACCGATGCACACCCCCAATCCGTCGATGGCAGCCTGCACCGCCATCATTGCCAGATCGAAGGTCAGCCGCGTGCCTTCGGCGAGTTTCTTCGGTTGCCCTGCCGCGCTCAACCACATGTTCCAGTCATTGCTGGTCATGCCGCTGACCTGCAACAGCGTTTGATTGGCCAGATCGACCGGGCTTTTCAAGGCGTTGGGACCCGTCAGCAGCTTAGGGTTGCACACAGGAAAGATCTCGTCGGACATGAGCCAATCCACACGCAAGCCTTTCCAGTCGCCGAAACCGTAGCGGATCGCGGCGTCAATCCCGCCCTTGCGGAAGTCGACGAGTTCGGTTGATGCGGTGACTCGCACATCGATATTGGGAAACGCATTCTGAAACGAGGCCAGGCGCGGTAGCAGCCATTTGGAGGCCAGGGAGACCAGGGTGCTGATGGTCAATACGCTGTTGTTGGTCGATTCGAGCAGCATTTCCGTGGAATAGCGCAACTCGTGAAACGCCGAGCGAATACCGGGCAAATACGCGTGACCTTCAGTAGTCAGCGCCAGACCATCCTTGAGCCGCAGAAACAGGCGAACGCCCAGTTCATCTTCAAGTCGGCGGATCTGATGGCTGATGGCCGTCTGCGTGACATTAAGCTCCTCGGCGGCCTTAGTAAAACTCATATGGCGAGCAGCAGATTCAAACGCTTTCAATCCATTGAGAGAGGGAATTCTGGCAACCATAAGGTTTCGTAATGCTCATGAGATTTTGTCATAAGGTAGCAGTCAATTAGTCCTTTGCAAAATGTTTCAGCGATCTTGGATCCTAGCGTCGTTCTCAAGCTGCAACGGCTTGAAACGCCCCTCATAGGATGAGATTGCAATGAACGACGCAGCAGAAATCAATAACGGCCTGGACAATAAAGCGCCACAACTGAAAGCCCGCAATGCATCGAGAATGGATGAAATCAGTCGTCCGCATTTCGACGCCGCGTATGAAAAAGGTCTGATGGGGGTTTCCTGCCGAGTGCTCGACAACCGCCGCATAGAAATTGCTACCAGCGGCAAGGAAGTGATCGACTACACCCGCTGCGGTTACCTCAACCTGGACGCCCACCCAAAAGTGCTCGCCGCCGCCAAGGCCTCAATGGATGAAATCCCGTCGGCGCACTTTTCGGTAGCCCGCACACGCCTTTCCGCCGAGCCACTGGTACGCCTGGAACACACCCTCGCCAAGCTATTCGATGTAAACGGCGTGGTGGTGTTCCCGACCGTGGCCGCCGCCAACATGGGCGCCCTGCCGCTGCTGGCCTGTTCACCAACAATGAAATTCGCAAGTCGACCCTCGGCAGCGATATCCCGGTGACAGTTCTCAGTACTGAAGCGAAAGTCGCCTGAATGAACATAAGAGAACCTAATGATGCATGCATAAGATCGTAATTTTACCCATCGATGACATGACACCACTATGTCTGGAACGAGGTTCACAGCCGTTTCAGGCTTGGAACGGCAATACGTTCGGGTACGCGTTACCCGCTTATAGGAGATACCATGAAATTGTACTTTGCCCCAATGACCTGCTCCCTGTCGCCACACATCGTGCTGCGTGAACTGGGCCTGCCTTTCGAACTGATCCGAGTCAACAACAAGACCAAAGCCACGGCCGACAGTCGTGACTTCCGCGACATCAACCCAAAGGGTTACGTCGCCGCGCTAGTGCTGGATAACGGCCAAGTGCTGACTGAAGGACCAGCCATCGTCCAGTACCTGGCCGATCGGGTTCCGGGCAATTCGCTGGCGCCGGCCAACGGCACCTGGGAACGCACTCGTCTGCAGGAACTGCTGAACTTCATCACCTCGGAAATTCATGGCGGCAGCGCACCGCTGTTCAATGCCGAGATCCCTGAGCCCACCAAGGAAATCTTCCGGCAGAAGCTGTTCAAGCGCCTGGACTACCTGAACACAGGCCTGGTGAACAAAGATTACCTGCTGGGCGTCTTCGGCCTGGCCGATGCCTACCTGTTCACCGTGCTCAAGTGGCTGCCGTTCTTCAATATCGACGTCAAGAACTGGCCGGAACTGGCGTCGTTCATGGGGCGTATGGAAGCACGTCCAAGCGTGCAGGCCGCCATCGCTGCAGAAGAGGCGACGCAGCCGGTTTAATCATGGATGACAGAAGCTGGTCGATGCTGGCTTCTGCGTTACTTCAACCGGGATGAAGCTCCCTATGCAGACAATTGAACGCGTCCCAAGCGGCCACGCAGGACGTAGCCGTTCCTGCGCCTACGCCGATATCGTTTACACCGTGGCAACGTCCGCGGACACCTCACTGGACATCGTCGGCCAGACTCACCAGGCACTCGCCGCGTTGAGCACCAGCCTTGAAGGCCTTGGCTCCCACGCTTCGCGCATGCTGTCGGCTCAGGTGCTACTGGCAGACATGGGCAGCAAATCCACAGTCGATGAAATCTGGGCCCGATGGATCGGCGACAATCCCCAGCACTGGCCCCAACGCGCCTGCTACGGCGTCGATCTGGGCGGCAAACTTCTGATTGAAATCATCGTCACTGCGGCGCGAGGAACGGCTAATGACGCATAACGATCAGATCGACCTGGTCATTCGGACCTGCGAGGCACAACGCACTGCGGCCATGCTCGGCGGTCATCTGGATATCTTCAGCTACCTGTTCCACCCGGACCTGACCTACATCCACGCCAGCGGTGTGGTGGACGATCTCAAGAGCTATCTTGAAAAATGCCGCTCTCGGGAGTTCATTTATCACACCCTCAAGCATCAAATTGACAAAGTGACTCGTGTGGGTGAACTGGCGATCGCGTTTGGCGAGATGTCCACCACCGTCACCTCCGCAGGCGTGCGAAAACATCTGCACAACCGAACGCTCACGGCGTGGAGAAAAACTGATGAGCAATGGCAACTGCTGGTCTATCAAGCGACGCCGCTCAAGCCAGCCATGGTGCTTGAGGCAACGTGAGCGATTCGGCGTACGCCGGCGCTCAATCACGTAAAACAAAAAAGCCCTGTACACGTCTGGCGTGCAGGGCTGATTTCTTTTTGTCCAGACGGCTACCACGGCATAGGCGGTAATTACGCAAAAATGCTCGGTGCTCGTGTGCGCAAGCCGGACTACCTCCTTGACGTGTCTAAATCGTTGGCTGAAGCGCACGCTCATCAGCGGAGCCGGATGGCTCAGAGTTGCTCTGAAATCGAGGCTGTTGGCGGACGTCGTATTTATTACCTCCAGCCAGGCTATATAAGCCAGAATAGTCTGGTAAACATCCAGGCCGTCCTGGTTCACAAGATAAAGGCGCACCGAGCCGCACTGCCAGCGTTGACCTGGTTTCTTGAGAATATCTGTTGAAAACCAATATGGGACAATGACTGATGCACGAGACAATAAAGTGGCCTCTAACGCTCTACTTCGATGGTAACTGCCCGCTCTGCGCTCGAGAAATCAAAATCCTGCGTGCACGTGCTGAGCCCAGCCGCCTGCACTTCGTTGATATCAGCGATGAGGCCTTTGATGCCAAGTCCGT
The DNA here is from genome assembly GCF_014358015.1 of Pseudomonas triticifolii. Taxonomy (GTDB): domain Bacteria; phylum Pseudomonadota; class Gammaproteobacteria; order Pseudomonadales; family Pseudomonadaceae; genus Aquipseudomonas; species Aquipseudomonas triticifolii. Next base: position 114,938 of record NZ_JACONV010000004.1, read on the forward strand.
TGGATTCACGCTCGCACAAATGGAATCAGCACTCCACGCCCGGTTTGACGATGGAACCTGGGTCACAGGCCTGGACGCAACGCTCTGGAGCTGGCGAGCAGCGGGTCTCGGTGCCTGGGCTGCACCCTTGTCATGGCGATTGACAAGGCCGCTTCTCAACATCGGCTATCGCCTCTTCTGTCGCTGGCGTCCGCACCTGGCATGGTTGCCTCATCCTGATGGCAGCGCTCGCTGTCAGCGCGACAGCTGCGTACTCCCCGAAACAGACCATGCTTCGAAAGACCGGCGACCGTCAGATAGACGCTAGGGTCTCGCTGGACATTGTCGATCACTCGCTAGTCCGGCCATTCAGCCTGTTTGCAGGAAGACGTGCCACCACCCGTTAATCAGCAACCTAGGGACAAGGATTAAAAACTTCGGTTATATCAAGTGATGTATGCCAAGGGATCGCAGTCCCTCGCACTGTCCCGCCTACGATTCGCTGCCGACCGGTTTTGCGCACATACCCACCATCCATTCCCGTGAAGACGAGCTGCCCTCGCCTCGTCAGATAATCAAAGAAACTGATTTGCACAGGCAAATTCGTTTGTCCGCCTGAAGTGATGACTGTAAGCATGACGGCTCGGTCATTGGTGAATACATAGAATGGTTCGACGCCCGTGCGACCGGTAATTGTTTTCACGCACTGCACCTGCTCGGGAAGAATGCGAGCCGTTTCAGTGTAGGTGTGGTTGCTATAAAGGCTGAGGATCAGGCCTTTGCTGGTCAAAACGCCCAGGCCCTGCGTGACGACGCAATTCCCTTCGCTCCCATATGGGAACAAACACCAATTGGTTTCAGATACGGCCTGGATGTCAGAGGGTTCAAGCTTCAGATCCCGCTGGATCTGGGCTTTTGCTTCCGGCGTGTCGTAGGGGATCATCACGCATCCACCAAGGGTCGCCGCAGCGATGAGACCTATGGCCGCAGCTAGATATCGGAATAGTAATCTGAAGGTAACCATTGGTCGCTCTCCCTACCGTGCCACCACCACTGGAATGCCGTGGCAATTTTTGCGGGACGAAACTTAAGGCATTGTCGACTCGCAGTCACGCCTTTCGGCGCCAGTGAGCAGCTGCTTATAGCACCTGAATGAGCGTTTACGACAGGCCAGACACTTGAGCGAGGGAGCTTTTGGCCTCCTAGGATATTCTCGATGGGGTCAGATGTGCAGGAATAAATCTATGTCGATCAGTGATATCGCGAGGTGATTAAAGCAAGCGAAGCACGTTGTAATTTTCACGGATTCTGCAGCATCAGCATAAGCGAAGAGCGGCATACCTACTTTCAGCAATGCATTGGCTGGGCTTTGGGAACGATAGAGTGATTGGAAAGCGGATAGCTCAATTCTCAAAGTATTGAGAAGTGGGGACCAGGGAGTAAACCAACGAGAATCAGGCAAAAGAATGCGCTGAATCTTTGATTAATATGGTGTCCCAGGCGGGGTTCGAACCTGCAACCTTCCCCTTAGGAGGGGGATGCTCTATCCAATTGAGCTACTGAGACACACGTGCCAGCACACCGATTGGTGCCAGCGAGGACGGCGAGCATCTTAACGATCTGAGGCGGTTTTGTCATGTCGTCATTGTCCGCCAGCCGCGTAGTCCCGGTCCGAAGGATAAGGCCTCTGCAGACTGATCATGCAAATTGCACTACCCCAAAAAGCCATCATTGCAAAACGCAAGAGACGAGCTTTTTTAAACATGCCTAAGCCATTGTTTTTAAAGAGTATTTATACAAGTTTTAGTTGGCATGCAGACTGCATTATCAGTATCAAGCGAACCACTCCTCCCTTCGGATGTCCGGGCACAGGTACTGACAAATGAACATGACCCTCTCAGTGTTGAATGCAGCCGCTCTGGTAGCCCTCATTGCGTTTCATTTTCAGGACACGGGCGTCAAGAACGATCAGATGAGCGTGCAGACTGAAGTTCATCAGTCTCTGAGCCATGCACCTCAGCTCGCAGTCATGACTGACAGAAGCGCCAGCGCGGCTATGCTGACCAACGACGCGCAGGAGTTTCTTCAGACGCCACGCGAAGACCAGCGCTGGGTTTTCTGAAGACGTCACACATAGCCCACCTTCACGAGAGAGTAGCCATGTCGAAATCCGCTTTGTCATTCCTGATCCTGGCATTTATGGCAGTTGCCGTTGATCTGCTTCTTCCCACTCAGGCACAAATGTTGAGTATTGCGTCAAAACTCGCCGCTGGTCTCTTCGGCAGCTTGTTCGTTGTCGCCTTGATAGTAGGACGTCGCTTCAAGTTCGATCCGGTCCTGCGCTGAGCCCTGCTTTGAAAACTGCATCCTGCTGATGGTTGTACTGGTCGGCGAGGCTTTCAACGCCTTCTGACTGGGTCATCGGCCCTCGCATTAACCGCCCTGCACCTCCCCCGCTTCACCCTCTCGTCCCTATCAGTCAAATCGTCCGCCTGGTAGCACGCCCGTCGGCGCACATTCGTATTCCACCCGCTTAGCATCTACGCTGCACACAGATAGCCATGATGGCAAAAAGCAGTCAGGCGGGAAGCCCTGCTATCAGTTGAACGGTTTTGATTATTTTTACACTTCCGTCCGCAATTCTGATAATTGGTGCTGGCTAAACGCCTTTATCTGAGTCAATATTTGTCACAGATTTGACGCCAAGGAATCGACGCAATAGGGGATGATGCTACCCCTTCGACACGCGGTGGAACATTTGTCCAAAATGACGGTCTCATGATCACAATCTTGCGGCCACTTGTTGAAACCGCTTCCCCCTGAACTAACCGGTTAAATATATGAGCCCTATGAAACAGGCTATTTATTCCAGCCGCACGGCTGATAAGTTCGTTGTTCGCCTACCAGACGGCATGCGTAATCGTGTGCAAGAGGTAGCCAAGAATCATCACCGCAGCATGAACTCTGAGATCATCGCTCGCCTCGAACAAAGCCTGATTCAGGAAGGTGCCCTTGGCGATGAGCCAAGCCTGCGTCTTGACAGTCCTGAGCTGTCCTTGCACGAACGTGAGCTGCTGCAACGCTTTCGTCAGCTTTCACACAGGCAGCAAAATGCCCTGGTGTCGCTGATTGCCCACGACACGGAACTCGCTTCAGAAGCGTCGTGACAGTTAGCAGAGAGTCTTACAAGGCCAGCGCAAGCTGGCCTTTTTTTGTTCCAGGATCCTGCCTTAGTTGTTGTAGGAAACATCGTCACACCATCTAAACCTGGTCCTGGAGGACAAAAAAAAACCGCCCATCAGGCGGTTTTTTTGTTGCAGTCCCCTAAAGAAGAAAGATGGTCGCAAGCCCCAAAAAGATAAAGAACCCACCGCTGTCGGTCATCGCCGTAATCATGACGCTTGCGCCCATTGCCGGATCTCGACCCAACTTGACCAATGCCATCGGGATGGAAACCCCCATCAGCGCAGCCAGTAAAAGGTTAAGAGTCATGGCTGCGGTCATCACCACGCCAAGCGACCAACTGCCATACAGCAGGTAGGCCACCACTCCGATCACCCCACCCCATATCAACCCGTTGATAAGGCCGACTGCCAGCTCCTTGCGCAGCAGCCGCGAGGTATTGCCCACATTGACCTGATCAAGCGCCATGGCGCGAACGATCATGGTGATCGTCTGGTTGCCAGAGTTACCGCCAATACCTGCCACGATAGGCATCAACGCCGCCAGGGCGACGAGCTTTTCTATCGAGCCTTCAAACAGGCCGATCACACGTGAGGCCAGGAAAGCGGTGATCAGATTGACCGCCAGCCACGCCCAACGGTTACGCAGCGAGCGCCAGACCGAAGCGAAGATATCTTCTTCTTCACGCAAACCCGCCATGTTGAGGACTTCGCTTTCGCTCTCCTCACGAATCAGGTCGACCATTTCGTCGATGGTCAGACGGCCGATCAGCTTGCCGTTCTTATCCACGACAGGCGTGGAGATAAGGTCGTAACGCTCGAAGGCTTGGGCCGCATCATAGGCGTCATCTTCCGGATGAAAGCTGACCGGGTCGTTGGCCATGACTTCGCCAACCTTTTTTTCCGGGTCGTTGACCAGCAGTCGCTTGATCGGCAAGACACCCTTGAGCACACCGTCGATGTCGACGACGAACAGTTTGTCGGTGTGACCGGGCAGCTCCTTGAGCCGGCGCAGGTAGCGCAGGACGACTTCCAGGCTGACATCCTCACGGATGGTCACCATCTCGAAGTCCATCAGTGCGCCGACCTGGTCCTCGTCGTAGGACAGCGCAGAGCGGACGCGTTCACGCTGCTGCGAATCCAGAGCTTCCATCAGCTCATGAACCACATCACGCGGCAGTTCAGGGGCCAGGTCGGCGAGCTCGTCGGCGTCCATATCCCGGGCGGCTGCGAGCAGCTCGTGATCGTCCATGTCGGCGATCAGGGTTTCACGAACGGAATCCGACACTTCCAGAAGAATGTCGCCGTCGCGCTCGGCCTTGACCAGCTGCCAGACAGAGAGACGGTCTTCAAGAGGAAGTGCTTCAAGAATGTAGGCGACGTCGGCGGAGTGAAGGTCATCGAGCTTGCGCTGCAGCTCGACAAGGTTCTGCCGGTGAACCAGATTTTCTACGCGATCCTGATGCTGACCTTCCTGGCGATGAGTCAGGTCTTCAACGATACGCTGGCGCTGCAGCAGCTCGATAACTTGAGCAAGACGATCCTGCAAGCTTTCCTGCGTTTTTTTGACTTCTCTTTCGGTCATAGGCGAACTCCACTCCCAGCAGCGGAGCACGCCGGGGAGATCAATCAGTTAATTCATGATTGTTGATACAAACTATTGAGTAACTACTGGGTAAGTCCATGGAGGTATTCCACAAGCCCCGGCGGGGCTGACGGGCGCAATGATACACCGCTTTGAGCGGATCGCACGCGAGAAATTCAGCCTGGAACAGGCGCTTGCAACGCAAACTTCAAACGTTCTGCGAGCCAACAGGAGTTCGACGTCACATTCAGCCAAGAAAACACGTTAGCCCTGATGAAGGACCACCATTAGGCTGTCACGATCGCCGTCTGAAGGACCTGACCATGCGCATCACCACTCATGTTTCGTTATGGAGCGCCCTGCTCCTCCTGCCCCTGATTACCGAGGCCAACACCGTGCAGCGCTGTGAAGATACCGCTGGCAATGTCACGTTCACCACATTGAGCTGCCCCGACGGACACAGCCGCCAACTGCAACGCGCCTTTAATGCGCCGCCAGGGAGCACGCAAGGCTTGATGCCGCCATCTAAAGAGATCAATGAATCCCGAAGAGCTCGAGCGCCAAACAAGGAAGTCGTCATCGTCGGTCAGCGTGAAGACGGTTGCGGCAATCGGTTGAGCGCCGACCAGCGTCGGCAAGCCATCATCAATCAACGCACGCCACCCGGAATGACCCGTCGCGATGTCGAAAGCCTTCTGGGCCGACCCGATCGAGTCACTAACACTAACGGCGAACTGCGTTACGTGTATCAACAGAAGAAAGGCCGTAGCCATACAGTGACGTTTGATCAGGACGGATGCGTGAAAGGAAAACGCTAGAAAGCAAAAAGCCCACATCTTTCGATGTGGGCTTTTTGGTGTTTGGTGCACTCGACAGGATTCGAACCTGTGACCGCTCGGTTCGTAGCCGAGTACTCTATCCAGCTGAGCTACGAGTGCATTGGTGTTTTTAGACCAGATCACCTCTGGTTGAAGCCAGTCAACTTCAACGCTGTAATTACTTACAACCTTGAAACCAACCTTAAATGGTGCACTCGACAGGATTCGAACCTGTGACCGCTCGGTTCGTAGCCGAGTACTCTATCCAGCTGAGCTACGAGTGCAGTGTTGAAGCCGCGCATTATAGGTCGTTAGATTCTTTTGTCAAGCACTTTTTCTAGTAAATTCAACAACTTACAGATCAAGCCAAATCTAACGCACTACACAAATAATGGCGGAGAACGGGGGATTCGAACCCCCGACACCCTTTTGAGGTGTACTCCCTTAGCAGGGGAGCGCCTTCGGCCACTCGGCCAGCTCTCCGCAACACGGGGCGTATAATAACCACCCTTTTCCCCGTTTGCAAACCAAAAATTCAATAAAAATTAATGGCTTGGTTCTTCGTCCTTCTCTTTCTTGATCCGCAGGTAAATCTCTTCACGATGAACCGCGACTTCCTTGGGCGCATTGACACCAATACGCACCTGATTACCCTTTACGCCCAGCACGGTCACAGTGATTTCACCATCACCTATGATCAGGCTTTCTGCGCACCGACGAGTCAGAATCAGCATACTTTTCTCCTTACGCATTCATTCAGGGACAACAGTCTGCACAACCAGTAGGCAAAGCCCGCAGCATCAAAGCCTGCGAACATGGCCGAGTATCGACTAACGCAAAGAAAAGAACAGCCTTTCTGCGCAGCTCTCAGTACGTGCAGCAAGGCCGCACGCACCGAAGACAGATCACTCGCCCTGTCGAGCAGCATCCAGTTCAAACGCCGTGTGCAGTGCGCGCACCGCCAACTCCAGGTACTTCTCTTCGATCACCACGGACACCTTGATTTCCGAGGTGGAGATCATCTGGATATTGATGCTCTCCTTGGCCAGCGCTTCGAACATGCGGCTAGCAACGCCTGCATGGGAACGCATGCCCACGCCAACGATGGAGACCTTGGCAATCTTGGTATCGCCGGACACTTCACGTGCGCCGATTTCACGCGCTGTCGTCTCAAGCACCTGAAGTGCTGCCTGATAGTCATTGCGGTGAATAGTGAAGGTGAAATCGGTGGTGTTATCGTGCGCCACATTCTGCACGATCATGTCGACTTCAATGTTTGCCGCGCTGATCGGGCCGAGAATCTTGAACGCCACACCCGGAGTGTCTGGCACGCCACGGATCGTCAGCTTGGCTTCATCGCGGTTGAAAGCGATGCCGGAAATGATCGGCTGTTCCATGGATTCCTCTTCATCGATGGTAATGAGGGTGCCCGGACCCTCTTTGAAGCTGTGCAAAACGCGCAGCGGGACATTGTATTTGCCGGCGAACTCAACCGCCCGGATCTGCAGCACCTTGGAACCAAGGCTGGCCATTTCCAGCATTTCTTCAAAGGTGATCTTGTCCAGACGCTGTGCTTGCGAGACCACACGCGGATCGGTGGTGTAAACACCATCGACATCGGTGTAGATCTGGCACTCATCGGCTTTCAAGGCCGCCGCCAGCGCGACGCCGGTCGTGTCGGAACCGCCACGGCCCAGTGTCGTGATGTTGCCGTTCTCGTCGACGCCCTGGAAACCGGCCACCACCACCACACGACCTTCTTTCAGGTCGTTGCGGATTTTCTGGTCGTCGATCTGCAGAATGCGCGCCTTGTTGTGCGCGCTGTCAGTGAGAATGCGCACCTGATTGCCGGTGTAGGACACCGCAGGCACACCACGCTTCATCAGCGCCATGGCCAGCAAGGCAATGGTGACCTGCTCGCCAGTGGACACGATCACGTCCAGCTCACGTGGAACCGGTTGATCGCTGATCTGCCGGGCCAGGTCGATAAGACGATTGGTTTCGCCGCTCATGGCCGACAGCACGACCACCAGGTCATCGCCCGCCTCGCGGAATTTCTTGACCTTGTCGGCCACCTGCTCGATGCGCTCAATTGAGCCCACAGAGGTGCCGCCAAATTTCTGTACGATTAAAGCCATCTCAAAGCCGCCTCAGAACCCGTTAAGAGCACCCATAAACAGACGAGTCCGCATATCAGGCCTGCCTTACGCAGACAGGCCTGCGAACCCGATTCAGATACCCTGCTCTACAAAAGGAACAGTCAGTGCCAGCGCAGCATCCAGCGCACCTGCATCGACACCCCCACCTTGAGCCATATCAGGACGGCCGCCGCCTTTGCCACCTACCGCTGCGGCCGCTTGCTTCATCAAATCACCGGCTTTGAGTTGGCCAGTCAGGTCCTTGGTCACGCCTGCAACCAAGACAACCTTGTCTTCATGAACACTGCCGAGCAGGATCACTGCGCGGCCGAGCTTGTTCTTCAACTGATCGACAAGCGCCAACAGCGCCTTGCCGTCCTGACCATCCAGGCGTGTGGCCAGAACCTTGACACCCTTGACATCCAGCGCGGCAGACGACAGGTCGTCGCCCGCAGCACTGGCAGCCTTGGCCTGAAGCTGTTCCAGTTGTTTTTCCAGCAGACGATTGCGCTCAAGAACAGCCGTCAGTTTATCCAGCAGGTTGTCGCGATTGCCTTTGACCAGTGTCGCAGCTTCCTTGAGCTGATCTTCAGCCGAATTCAGCCATTCCAGCGCCGCAGCACCCGTGACCGCTTCAATACGACGAACGCCTGCAGCAACACCGCCCTCGCTGACAATCTTCAGCAGCGAGATGTCGCCGGTGCGATTGGCGTGGATACCGCCGCACAGCTCGACGGAGAAATCACCGCCCATGCTCAGCACGCGCACACTATCACCATACTTCTCGCCGAACAGCGCCATCGCGCCGCGCTTCTTGGCAGTGTCGACGTCGGTCTCTTCGGTCACGACCGGCGTGTTCTTGCGGATTTCAGCGTTGACGATGTCTTCCAGCGCGCGCAACTGCTCGGGCTTGATCGCTTCAAAGTGGCTGAAGTCAAAGCGCAGACGCTGACTGTCGACCAGCGAGCCTTTCTGCTGAACATGATCGCCCAGCACCTGGCGCAAGGCTGCGTGCAGCAAGTGCGTGGCAGAGTGGTTCAGCGCAGTTGCCTGACGAACGTCGGCCGACACCTGGGTTTCAACCTGCGCGCCGACGGTCAGACTGCCACCGGCCACGACACCATGGTGCAGGAAAGCGCCACCGGTCTTGGTCGTGTCGCGCACATCGAAACGCACGCCGCCCGCTTCCAGGAAACCGCTGTCACCAATCTGGCCGCCGGACTCTGCGTAGAACGGCGTGGTGTCGAGGATCACGACGCCCTCTTCGCCTTCGTTCAACTGCTGAACGGACTGACCGTCCTTGTACAGCGCGACAACGCTGGCGCTGCCAGTTGTCTCCGAGTAACCGGTGAACAGGGTTGCCGCGTCGACCTTGACCAGGCTGTTGTAGTCCATGCCGAACGAACTGGCCGAACGGGCGCGCACACGCTGGGCATCCATCTCACGCTCGAAGCCTGCTTCGTCCAGCGTCAGGTTGCGCTCGCGGGCGATATCGCCGGTCAGGTCCATCGGGAAACCGTAGGTGTCGTAAAGCTTGAACACCACTTCACCCGGCACGACAGAACCCTGAAGCTCAGCCAGGTCCTGCTCGAGGATTTTCAGACCTTGCTCAAGCGTCTTGGCGAACTGCTCTTCTTCAGCTTTCAGTACGCGCTCGATATGCGCCTGCTGCTGAACCAGTTCAGGAAACGCATCGCCCATCTCGGCAACCAGCGCAGCCACGATCTGATAGAAAAAGCTGCCCTTGGCGCCCAGCTTGTTACCGTGACGGCAGGCGCGACGAATGATGCGGCGCAGCACGTAGCCACGACCTTCATTGGAAGGCAGTACGCCATCGGCAATCAGGAAACCGCACGAACGAATATGGTCAGCCACGACCTTCAGCGACGCCTGGGCGTCATTGGTGCAACCGATGGCCTTCGCCGAAGCGGTCAGCAGGCTCTGGAACAGATCGATTTCATAGTTGGAGTGAACGTGTTGCAGCACCGCACTCACGCGCTCAAGGCCCATACCGGTGTCGACCGATGGCGCTGGCAGCGGGTGCAGCACGCCGTCGGCCGTACGGTTGAACTGCATGAACACGTTGTTCCAGATCTCGATGTAACGATCGCCGTCTTCTTCCGGCGAGCCTGGAGGACCGCCCCAGATTTCCGGACCGTGATCAAAGAAGATCTCGCTGCAGGGGCCGCAAGGACCGGTGTCGCCCATGGTCCAGAAGTTGTCGGACGCATAGGGCGCGCCTTTGTTGTCGCCAATGCGAACCATGCGCTCGGCAGGCACGCCGATTTCCTTGGTCCAGATGTCGTAGGCCTCATCGTCAGTGGCGTAGACCGTGACCCAGAGTTTTTCCTTGGGCAGGTTCAGCCATTTATCGGAGGTCAGAAACGTCCAGGCGTAGGTGATGGCGTCACGCTTGAAATAGTCACCGAAGCTGAAGTTGCCCAGCATTTCGAAGAAGGTGTGATGACGGGCGGTGTAGCCGACGTTTTCCAGGTCGTTGTGCTTACCACCGGCACGCACGCATTTCTGGCTGGTGACCGCTCGGGTGTAGGCACGTTTTTCCTGACCCAGGAAACAATCCTTGAACTGGTTCATACCTGCGTTAGTGAACAGCAGGGTTGGGTCATTGCCCGGAATCAAGGAGCTGGAGGCAACACGTGTGTGGCCCTGCTCTTCGAAGAAGCCAAGGAAGGCTTCACGGATTTCTGCGCTTTTCATAGGTTCTTCCACGGAGACTGCGGCCAGAGGCAAGTGCAAAACGTCAGATGACGTAGCGACGGCAAAGGGCCGCATTATATAGGCGTTGCGCCCTCGGTACAGTGTGTTTGTACGATAGAAACAAGTAACTGGACTATTGGCACGTCATTGACGTGTGAACTCGGCAAATGCACTGATCACTTCCTCGACCTGTGCTCGGGAAACGTTCAGGTGCAACACCATCCGCAAACGCGGGGCTGCCACGAGTTGAATGCCGCGCGCGGCACAGAATGCCTTAAGCGATCCGGCGCGCTCACCAACAGCCACGTACACCATATTGGTCTGCACCGGCTCTACACCATAGCCCAGCGCTGCCAGCCCTTCAGCCAGAAACGCTGCATTGGCGTGATCCTGAGTCAGTCGCTCGACCTGATGATCCAGCGCATACAGCCCGGCGGCTGCCAGACTACCGGCCTGACGCATACCGCCGCCGACCATCTTGCGCAAACGACGCGCCTTGGCGATCAGTTCATGGGAGCCGCAGAGTACCGAACCCACCGGCGCGCCCAGCCCTTTGGACAGGCAGATGGAAACGGAATCGAAATAACCCGCGATCTCCCGCGCATCGACGCCGAGCTTTACCGCCGCGTTGTACAACCGCGCGCCGTCCAGGTGCAGGGCCAGGCCTTTTTCCAGCGTCAGGGCTCGCGCGGCGGCCAGGTAGGACAGCGGCAGCACCTTACCCTGCATCGTGTTTTCCAGCGCCAGCAGACGAGTGCGGGCGAAGTGAAAGTCATCGGCCTTGATTGCGTCGCTCACCTGTTGCAAGTCCAGCGAGCCGTCGGGCTGAACGTCCAGCGGTTGCGGCTGAATCGAGCCGAGCACCGCCGCACCTCCGCCCTCGTATTTATAGGTGTGCGCCTGCTGGCCAACGATGTATTCATCGCCCCGCTCACAGTGAGCCATCAACGCGAGCAGGTTGCTCATAGTGCCGGACGGCACGAACAGCGCAGCGGCGAAGCCCAGGCGCTCGGCCAGAGTAGCTTCGAGCAGGTTGACGGTCGGGTCTTCTCCATACACGTCATCGCCGACGGGTGCTCGCGCCATGGCATCGAGCATGCCAGCCGTTGGCAGTGTCACTGTGTCGCTGCGCAGATCGATGACCGTCACGAAAAACTCCCTGAATTCGAGGAACGATTAAGCAACCCTGTGGCTGCAACAAGGCATTACTAAGGCCGTGGCACATGATAATCAAGCCCTGTCGCCCTCGATACTCCACTGCTTTATACGAAAAAGGTAGGTTCACCGTACGAAAGTGTCCATGCATGACCCAAAGAACTGTGATAAAAATCCCGCGCCGGCCACGAGATGTGTCGGCAACGTTCTCAGGGCGGGGCGTAATTCCCCACCGGCGGTAATGATGCGCAATGCGTCTAGCCCGCGAGCGCTTGAGGGCTGGCAGCCTTGGCTGACGACCCGCAAGGTCAGCAGACCCGGTGTGATTCCGGGGCCGACGGTCATAGTCCGGATGAAGAGAGAGCGGGAGTGGCGTCTACAAGAACGTCTGCAAAACCCCATCTTGAACGACTCGGTTCAAGAGGTTTTCCTACGCGACTAGAATCCCTTTCGATCCAAATGCCCTGTTTTTTCTATAAACAGGAGTCAGAACACGTGCAACCCACTGCAATCGACAGCAAAAGCAAAAGTCATCCAAACGAGCGCGTTGCGTTTATCCAGGCCTGCTGGCACAAAGAGATCGTCGATCAGAGCCGTAAAGGTTTTGTCGCCGAAATGGCCCACCACGGCTACGCCGAGAGCGACATCGACTTCTTTGAAGTAGGTGGCGCATTCGAAATCCCGCTGCACGCCAAACTGCTGGCCAATTCAGGCCGTTACGCCGGTATCGTCGGCGCTGCACTGGTGGTGGACGGTGGCATCTATCGCCACGAGTTCGTTGCGCAGTCGGTGGTCAGCGCATTGATGCAGGTCCAGCTGGAAACCGAAGTGCCGGTATTCTCCGTGGTGCTGACGCCGCATCACTTCCATGCTGGTGAAGAGCATCAGAAGTTCTTCTTCGATCACTTCGTGCACAAAGGCGAAGAAGCGGCCAAGACGTGTGCCGACACCCTTAACAAGGTGCGCGCTCTGCGTCGTCACGAGCTTCAGCAGAAAGCTGCTCGCTGACCCGGTGAGGATGAGGCTGCACTGACTGCCCTGCGCATCAGATGCGGCCTCGTTCGATCAGAAGTCCACTTTCCCCCGCCCTGCCTTTATCGAACCCCGCTTGCTCTTGGACTCCAGTCTGCGAGTCTTTGAACCCAGGGTTGGCCGCGTCGGCCTGCGCTTTTTCTCGACCTTCGCGGCATTGACGATCAACTCGCTCAGCCTCAATAACGCATCGGCCCGGTTCTGCTCCTGCGTACGGTACTGTTGCGCCTTGATCACGATCACCCCATCACTGGTAATCCGACTGTCGCTCAGCGCCAGCAACCGCTCTTTATAGAAAGGCGGCAACGACGATGCGTGAATGTCGAAACGCAAATGCATGGCACTGGAGACCTTGTTGACGTTCTGCCCACCCGCGCCCTGGGCACGAATGGCAGTCAACTCGATTTCGGTGTCCGGCAAATGAACGTTGTTGGAAATCACCAGCATGAAGACATCTACACACAATCCGAATGAACGCCAAGGATACGCCGCTCGTAGCCGCCGTGCATGGCTCGTATGAAGAACCCGGCCTCATGAGCCGGGTTCTTCAAGGGTTTGGCATTACTTGACCGAGGCGGACGCCACCATAAGATCGCGTCGATTCTTGATCCGGTAGCAGAGCCACATGGCAGCCAGCCAGACCGGTATCGCATAGACCGATACCTGAATGCCGGGAATCATCAGCATGATGCCCAGAATGAACACCACGAACGCCAGGCACACGTAATTGCCATACGGATACCACAGGGCCTTGAACAGCGGGACCTGTTGCGTGCGGTTCAGGTGTTGACGGAATTTCAGGTGCGAGTAACTGATCATTGCCCAGTTGATGACCAGCGTGGCCACCACCAGCGACATCAGCAACTCCAGCGCATGCTGCGGAACGAAGTAGTTGAGCAACACCGCCACCAGCGTCACCGCCGCCGAGGCGAAGATCGCCTTGACCGGCACACCGCGTTTGTCCACCTGTGCAAGCCCTTTGGGCGCGTCGCCCTGCTCGGCCATGCCGACCAGCATGCGGCTGTTGCAGTAGGTGCCGCTGTTGTAGACCGATAACGCCGCAGTCAAAACAACGAAATTGAGAATGTGCGCAGCGGTGTCACTGCCCAGCATCGAGAACACCTGTACGAACGGGCTGCCGCTGTAGGAATCGCCCGAGGCATTAAGACTGGTCAGCAGACTATCCCAAGGGGTGAGCGAGAGCAGCACCACCAATGCGCCGATGTAGAAAATCAGAATGCGGTAGATGACCTGATTGATGGCTTTCGGAATAACCGTCTTCGGCTGTTCTGCCTCAGCCGCGGTAAAGCCAAGCATTTCCAGACCACCAAATGAAAACATGATGATCGCCAGCGCCATCACCAGACCGCTGACCCCATTGGGGAAGAATCCGCCGTGCTCCCAGAGGTTGCTGACCGACGCCTGCGGTCCGCCGCTGCCACTGACCAGCATGTAGCTGCCCAGCGCAATCATGCCGATGATCGCAACCACCTTGATGATCGCAAACCAGAACTCGGTCTCGCCGAACACTTTGACGTTGGCCAGGTTGATGACGTTGATGAGCACGAAGAAGGCTGCAGCCGAGACCCAGCTCGGAATATCGGGCAACCAGTAATGGATGTATTTGCCGACGGCCGTCAGTTCCGACATGCCGACCAGAATGTACAGCAACCAGCAGTTCCAACCGGACAGGAAACCGGCAAAGCCGCCCCAGTAGTTGTGCGCGAAATGGCTGAACGACCCGGCCACCGGCTCTTCGACGATCATTTCGCCCAACTGGCGCATGATCATGAAGGCGATGAAGCCGCAGATTGCGTAACCGAGAATCATCGACGGCCCGGCCGATTTCAACACACCAGCCGAGCCCAGGAACAGGCCCGTTCCAATAGCGCCGCCAAGGGCGATCAGCTGGATGTGCCGATTCTTCAGACCACGCTTCAACTCGCCAGACGCTGAGTTTTGTTCACTCATCAAAAGCCACCTGATTGTTCTTGTTCTGTGACGGATAGGACCCGTTGCGCTCGTGACGCAACGGAATGCAGCGCTCAGAACGGGTAGCCCCGAGCGTTTTCAAACAACAGTGATTCACAGAAAAAAGCGCGGCATTGTACACCGGCCTCCACATCGGGGTTTAAAAGAGACGAGCAGACGTGACGGGCTGTTTACTCAACCCTGACGCAGGATGAAAAACATCCGTAAACAGAAACGCCAGCCGCAAGGGGCTGGCGTTTCCGTTTATTCACACACGCTGCTCACACGCCACGCTTACTGTGGCTTGCGACGACCGAAGCCTGGGCGTTGGCCCGAGCCTGCTGGCGGACCACGACGCTTACCTGACGGCGCGTCATCGTCAACCAGCTTGATGCCGGCACGCTTGGGCGCTGGCTTGGCCGGGCGCTTGTTCATGTCGCTCGGACGCTCGGCTACCGGAGTACCACGGCTGTTATCAGCCGGACGCGGCGAACGCGAACCTGGCTTGCCGGAATCCTTGCGCGGTGAAGGACGCTGGGTCGAATCGCCACGCGGACGATCACGGTCGCTGCCGGTGATCTGCGGTTGACGCTGCGAACGTTCGCTGGACGTTGATGCGCCAGCGCCAGCGGCAGGACGCAAGGTACGCACGCGCTCGCCTTTGCCCAGCGGGCGGGACGATTGACGCTGCAGACGCTCCAGTTTTTCCTTGGTCTTGGCGTTCATCTGCGGCTGGGCCACAGGTGTCAGGCCGACTTCAGCAGCCAGAATGTCGACTTCGTACTGGCTCATTTCACGCCAGCGGCCCATCGGCAGGTCGGAGTTCAGGAACACCGGCCCGTAACGCACGCGCTTCAGGCGGCTGACCACCAGACCCTGGGATTCCCAGAGGCGACGCACTTCGCGGTTACGGCCTTCCATCACCACGCAGTGATACCAGTGGTTGAAGCCTTCGCCGCCCGGTGCCTGCTGAATGTCGGTGAAACGCGCAGGACCGTCTTCGAGGATCACGCCGTTTTTCAAACGCAGCAGCATGTCGTCGTCAACTTCGCCACGCACACGTACTGCGTATTCGCGGTCCATTTCGAACGACGGGTGCATCAAACGGTTGGCCAGCTCACCGTCGGTGGTGAACATCAGCAGACCGGTGGTGTTGATGTCCAGACGACCGATATTGATCCAGCGGCCTTCTTTCGGGCGCGGCAGGCGATCGAATACGGTCGGACGGCCTTCGGGGTCGTCACGGGTGCAGATCTCACCGTCCGGCTTGTTGTACATGATGACGCGGCGAACCGTTTCGGCCGCTTCTTCGCGCTTGATCACGCGACCGTCGACGCTGATGGCGTCGTGCAGGTCAACACGCTGACCAAGGGTCGCGTCCTTACCGTTGACCTTGATACGGCCTTGGGTAATCCAGGCTTCTACGTCACGGCGTGAGCCCACGCCAATGCGCGCCAGAACCTTCTGCAGCTTTTCGCCTGCGGGTCCGATTTCCTGGCTGTCCTGCTTGTCTTTTTCACTCATCTGGGCACCTCCCGGTGTGTCGAATCAGGGCTGGCCGAGAACCGGCGAGACCTGTGCCCTGCGCGCTGTGGATAGCCGCAAGGCGAAATACTTGAAGCCCTGGCGAAAAGGTTATCGCCGAGGGTCGGCCATCATACGCCCCTGCGGCCTTTTGCGCATCCAGGGCGCGGCGTAATTACCGGTATCACTTCTTCTTTTTGCGACCACCGGTCTTGAGCTTCGCCAGCCGCTTGGCTGATTCACTCAGCACTTCGCGCTTTTCGTCCTTTTCCAGCTTCTTCCACGCCTTGATTTCCCGCTTGCTGCGACCGCATCCCAGACAAATATCGTCGTCGAATTTGCACAGGCTGATGCAGGGGTTCTTGGTTGAACTCATGGACAGCGACTCTCGAGGGAAAGGTGACAGAAGGTGTGACCGCAGGTGGAGGGATGAATTCGACGTGATGGCTGATACAGGAATGCGCTATGTGGGAGACGGCTTACCGGCGCTGCGATCTGACAGGCAACCGTTCAGTGCCTGACCTGACGACATCGCCGGCAAGCCGCCTCCCACCGATAGACGAACTTCGTACGCAAGACAGTCAATCAGGCTTGGGGGCTTGATCCGGATCTTGTTCATCAACCGATTCTTCATCAACCGATTCAGGTTCAGCCCGTAAAAGGTCATCAAAATCCGTCTTGAGCCCCTGCTCCATGGAGTCCAGTTCAACCAGCAGGCTGCGAAAGCTGGTTTCATCGCGCGCTGGTTCGGGCGCTTCGTCAACATCCAGGCTGGCGTCGGCTAGCGCCTGGATATGCGCAGGGACCGGAGCGTCCTCGAAGTCCAGCTCCGGCTCGGTTTCCATTTCGCGCAGGTCTGCCAGCGGCGGCAGTTCGTCCAGGCTCTTGAGGTTGAAATGGTCGAGGAAGCCCTTGGTGGTGGCGAACATCGCTGGCTTGCCCGGTACATCGCGATAGCCCACCACGCGAATCCACTCGCGCTCCATGAGCGTCTTGACGATATGGCTGTTTACCGCGACGCCACGCACATCCTCGATCTCGCCCCGGGTAATCGGCTGACGATAAGCGATCAGCGCCAGGGTTTCGAGCATGGCACGGGAATAGCGCTGAGGCCGCTCTTCCCACAGGCGTCCGACCCAAGGCGAAAACTTGTCACGAATCTGCAGACGATAACCGGACGCGACTTCCTTGAGCTCGAAGGCCCGGCCGTCGCAGGACTTGCGCAACAGCTCCAGCGCTTTCTTGAAGATCGGCGGCTCCGGGCGCTCGCCTTCCTCAAACAGCTCATACAGCCGATCAAGCGTTTGCGGCTTTCCGGAGGCCAGCAGAAAAGCTTCAAGCAGTGGCGCAAGTTCGCGGGGTTCGTTGAGGTTCATGGGTGTGCTCTGGCTCTACTCGGCTCGCGCCCTGACATGGATCGCCGCAAAGGGCTCGTTTTGGACCAGCTCGACCAGCGATTCCTTGACCAGCTCAAGCACAGCCATGAACGTGACCACCACACCAAGTCGCCCCTCCTCGGCAGTGAACAACTCGGCAAACGGCACGAAACCGCCGCCCTTTAGGCGTTCCAGCACGTCGCTCATGCGCTCGCGGGTAGACAGGGCTTCGCGGCTCACCTGATGGCTTTCGAACATGTCGCCGCGATGCAGCACTTCAGCCATCGACATCAGCACCTCTTCAAGGCTGACATCCGGCAACAGCTTTCGCGCCCGGGCCTCAGGGGCATCCAGTTTCGGCACGATGACGTCACGCCCGACACGTTTCAGGCCATCAAGGCCCTCGGCAGCGGCCTTGAAGCGTTCGTACTCCTGCAGACGACGAATCAGCTCGGCACGCGGATCACCTTCCTCTTCTTCGATTTCCGCCGAACGCGGCAGCAACATGCGCGATTTGATCTCGGCGAGCATGGCCGCCATCACCAGGTACTCGGCCGCAAGCTCCAGGCGCACGGTTTTCATCAGCTCGACATAGCCCATGTACTGCTTGGTGATTTCCGCCACCGGGATGTCGAGGATGTCGATGTTCTGTTTGCGGATCAGGTAAAGCAGCAGGTCGAGCGGGCCTTCGAAGGCTTCGAGAAAGACTTCCAGCGCATCCGGCGGAATATAAAGGTCCAGCGGCATCTGCGTGAGCGCCTGGCCGTAGACCAGGGCAAACGGCAGCTCCTGCTGGGCATCGGCCTGACTGTCGACCGTCTCGACCACTGTCATTAAGAACCGTCACCAAATGGCGTCGGATCGCCACAGCCGACTCGAATCACCTGCGGTTCGCCTTCGGACAGATTGATGACCGTGGACGCGGAGATACCGCCCATGCCGCCGTCGATGATCAGGTCTACCTGATGTTCGAGGATTTCGCGCATTTCATAGGGATCGCTCAGCGGCACGCTGTCACCCGGCATGATCAGGCTGACACTCATCAGCGGCTCACCCAATTGTTCCAGCAACGCCTGGGTAATCGGGTGGCTCGGCACACGCAGGCCAATGGTGCGACGCTTGGGGTGCAGGATCAGGCGCGGCACTTCTCGTGTGGCGTTGAGAATGAAGGTGTAAGGGCCAGGCGTGTGGGCTTTCAATGCACGGAAAGCGCCAGTGTCGACTTTGGCAAACAGGCCCAGTTGCGACAGATCGCAGCACATCAGCGTGAAGTTGTGCTTGTCGTCCAGTTGCCGCAGACGACGGATACGCTCGATGGCGCTCTTGTCGCCGATCTGGCAACCCAGCGCGTAGGACGAATCTGTCGGGTACACCACCAGCCCGCCGGCCTTGATGATTTCCGCAGCCTGTTTGATCAGGCGCGGTTGCGGGTTCTCCGGGTGGACCTGGAAAAATTGACTCACGGTAACTTCCTGTTCAGACGGCGGCAGTAGGCTGTTCATGTTTGAATCTGCACCATAAAGGTGGCAAATCCTCCGGGACCGGGCGATAAACGCCAATTTCGCCCCAGGCGCCGGGGCCATGGAAGTCGCTGCCGGCGGACACCAGCAGACCAAACTCTCGGGCCAGGATTGCCAGGGTTCCGACTTGATCGGCGGGTTGCATACCGTTGACCACTTCGATGGCGTGACCGCCAGCCTGGATGAAATCGCCCACCAGTTTACGCCGTTTACTGCGGGTAAAGTCATAATGCGAAGGATGCGCGAGGCTGACCCAGGCGCCGGAGGCCCGCAAGGTCGCCACCGTGTCCTCCAGCGTAGGCCAGTGCTGCTTGACGTCACCCAGTTTGCCCGCGCCCAACCATTTGCGGAATGCCTCGGCGCGATCCTTGACGTAACCTTCGCGCACCAGAAAGTCAGCGAAATGCGGACGCGCTGGCGCATTACCGCTATCGCCCAGCTCTTTCTGGATCGCCCGGGCACCTTCCAGCGCACCAGGCATACCTTTGATCGCCAATTTGCGACTGATTTCTTCAGCGCGTAGCCAGCGTCCGTCATGCAAACGGGCGATGGCTTCGGTCAGGGCAGGTGCCTGAGTGTCGAATGCGTACCCCAAAATATGGATGGTCGCCCCGCCCCAGGTGCAGGACAACTCTACACCGTTGACCAGTTGCATACCCAGTGAATGCGCCGTCGCACGGGCCTCTTCGAGACCTTCGAGGGTGTCGTGGTCGGTGAGCGAAAGGACACGCACGCCATTTTCGTAAGCACGCGTTACCAGTGCGGTGGGCGACAAGGCTCCATCCGAAGCGGTGCTGTGGCAATGCAGATCAACATTCATAGTGGTGCTTTCGCAGTCATTGATGTTTGTTATTATGCCGCTACATCCTGCTTCTGGCTGCCATTGTGAAACAATTCATCGACTTCATCCCGCTGCTCCTGTTTTTCATTGTCTACAAAACCGAACCCCGCGCAGTGGATATCCTGGGCAACAGCTATATGGTAGGCGGCATTTTCAGCGCCACAGCCATGCTGATCATCAGTTCTGTGGTGGTTTACGGCATTCTCTATATAAAGCAGCGCAAGCTGGAGAAGAGCCAATGGCTGACCCTCATCGCGTGCCTGGTGTTCGGCAGCCTGACACTGGCCTTTCACAGCGAAACCTTCCTCAAGTGGAAAGCGCCAGTGGTCAACTGGCTGTTTGCCCTGGCATTTGCCGGTAGCCATTTCATTGGTGATCGTCCACTGATCCAGCGCATCATGGGTCACGCGTTGACCTTGCCGGCTGCCATCTGGACCAAACTGAACATCGCCTGGATCTTCTTCTTCCTGTTTTGCGGTGCGGCCAACCTCTATGTGGCGTTCACTTATCAAGAATTCTGGGTCGACTTCAAGGTCTTCGGCAGTCTGGGCATGACCCTGATTTTCCTGGTGGCACAAGGCATCTACCTGTCCCGCCACCTGAATGACGCAGCTTCCACCACGACCAAATCCGAGGACTGACATGCTCTACGCAATCACCGCCACTGACGTCGAAAACTCGCTGGAAAAACGCTTGAGCGTGCGCCCTGCGCATCTTGATCGACTCAATGCGCTCAAGGATGCAGGCCGCCTGATCCTGGCAGGCCCGCATCCTGCGGTCGACAGCAACGATCCAGGCGCAGCCGGTTTCAGCGGCAGCCTGATCGTTGCCGAGTTCGACTCCTTGAGTGCAGCAGAAAGCTGGGCCAAGGCCGATCCGTTCGTCGAGGCAGGCGTCTACGCCAACGTAGTGGTCAAGCCGTTCAAGCTGGTTCTGCCCTGACCGACGCTGAGTCCCCTGTGCGGTCCTGCACGTAACACCGCAGGACCCGCCCGCTTCACGCCCTGCTACCCCGCCGCCCTCATCATTCCCCACGCGCTGCCGACAACCTGCCGAGGTTCCACTAAAAACGGTTCTGGTCAACGGGAGTTCAGATGCGTTCAGGTACGTTGTGTCTGCTGATAGCGATGTCGGGAACAAGCCTGCAGGTCCAGGCAGAAGGAGCGGATGTCACCGGGGCGACACCTGCGGCGCATTATGCAAACGCGGCGAGCCAGATAGCCGACCTTCAGGCGCGACTGGGCGAGAGCGAACGTCAGCGCGAAGAGCTGGTCAGGCAGGCACAAAGCGTCGAACGCGACAGCGCCCTGTTGAGCCGCTCGCGCCAAGAGAACCAAAAGCTCAAGTTGCAGCTCAAAGAAGCGCTGTCAGCCACGCCACCGCGCCTGCTGACCGAGCAACAACAATGGTTCATCGCAGGAGGTGGCGTTGCGATGATTGCCCTTCTGTGCGGTATATTTGTCAGCGGTTGGCGTAGGCAACGCCGGCAGTGGCTAAATTGAGTGAGACATGAGCGAGCTGTTACTAATTGATGATGATCAGGAGCTGTGTGAGCTGCTGAGCAGTTGGCTGAGCCAGGAAGGTTTTCAGGTGCGTGCCTGTCACGATGGGCAAAGTGCTCGTCAGGCGCTGGCCGAGCAAGCCCCGTCAGCGGTGGTACTGGACGTGATGCTACCCGACGGCAGCGGTCTGGAACTGCTCAAGCAGTTGCGCTCCGAACACCCTGATCTGCCAGTGGTGATGCTGTCGGCACGCGGCGAACCGCTGGACCGCATTCTGGGCCTGGAACTGGGCGCTGACGATTATCTGGCCAAACCCTGCGATCCCCGCGAGCTAACTGCCCGCCTGCGCGCCGTGCTGCGCCGCAGCCATCCGGTGGCGTCGTCGACTCAGCTTGAGCTGGGCGACCTGACCTTCAGCCCGATGCGCGGCGTGGTCAGCATCGACGAGAAAGAACTGACCCTGACCGTGTCGGAAAGCCGCCTGCTGGAAGCCTTGCTGCGCCAGCCGGGCGAACCGCTGGACAAGCAGGAACTGGCGCAACTGGCGCTGGGCCGCAAGCTGACCCTCTACGATCGCAGTCTGGACATGCACGTCAGCAATCTGCGCAAGAAGATCGGCCCTCACCCGGACGGCCGCCCGCGGATCATGGCGCTGCGCAGCCGTGGCTACTATTACAGCCTTTAGGCTTACACAAGCTTTACCAAGCCCTGACCGCGCTTGACCTTGATCTCCCTAAACTGGGCTCAACGGCATAGAGCCGCACTAGAGACAAGGAGATACACCATGCGCAAGACCCTGATCGCTTTGATGTTCGCCGCTGCCCTGCCTACCGTTGCCATGGCTGTTCCACCGCCACCTGCAGGTGCTGAACCTGGCGCACCGGCCATGCATATGGAACGCGACGACCGTGGCCCAGGCCCTGGCATGCATCGCGGCCCAGGCCCGTTCCGTGATCTGGACCTGTCGCGTGAACAGCGCCAGCAGATCGACCGTCTGATGCGCGAACAGATGCACGAACGTCGTGACATCACTCAGCGCTACCTGGACAAGATGCCTGCTCCTGAGCAGAAGGCCATGCAGGACGAGATCAACGCCAAGCGTACCGAAACCGATACCCAGATTCGCGCCCTGCTCAAGCCTGATCAGCAGAAGCAGTTCGATGAAATCAAGAAAAAGCAGGACGAACGTCGCGCCGAATGGGCTGAATTCAAGGCCTGGAAAGCCGCGAAGGCTGCAAAAGCGCAATAATACCGGTCACGCCCCAGGGCAGACTGACTGCAACCAACCCGGCATGCTCGAGCATGCCGGGCTTGCTCATTTCTTGACCGAGGAAAACCTGTGCGTTCATTGTTCTGGCGAATCCTGGCCAGTTTCTGGCTGGCCATTGCTCTGGTTGCAGGCCTGTCGATTCTGCTCGGGCACATGCTTAATCAGGACGCCTGGATCCTCAGCCGTCATCCGGTGCTCAACAATCTGCCGGAAAACTGGACCCAGCGTTTCGAAGAACAGGGCGCCGAGGCGTCTCAGGATTACCTGCAGAACCTAAAACGCCGCAACCGCATTGACGTGCAGGTGCTCAATGACAGTGGCGAGCCTGTGGTGCGCGGCACCTTCCCGCCTCGTGCAGCAGCCCTTGAAGCGCGCCAGCAGCAGGGCGATGACGACGATGACGGCAGAAAACTGCCGTGGCGGCGTCTGGCAACCGAATACACCAGCCCCAAAACTGGCGAAACCTATCTGTTTATCTACCGGATCCCCCACCCGGAACTCGATCAATGGCATCGCCAGAGCCTGATGTGGCCGCTGAGTGCGCTGGGCATCGCGCTGGTTGTGCTGACCCTGTTCAGCCTGTTTGTGACCCTGTCGATCACCCGGCCGCTGAGTCGCTTGCGCGGCGCGGTGCATGACCTGGGGCAGACCAGTTACCAACAGCACAGCCTGGCGCAACTGGCCAACCGTCGTGACGAATTCGGCGTGCTGGCCACTGATTTCAACCGCATGGGCGCGCGTCTGCAAAGTCTGATCGGCAGCCAGCGTCAGTTGCTGCGCGACGTGTCCCATGAACTGCGCTCACCGCTGGCGCGCCTGCGCATCGCGCTGGCCCTGGCAGAACGTGCCGAACCTGTCGAACGGGAAAAGTTGTGGCCGCGCCTGGGTCGCGAATGCGATCGGCTGGAAGCGCTGATCAGCGAGATTCTGGCCCTGGCACGTCTGGATGCGGACTTTGGCAGCGCCGAGCCAGTCGATCTGGAAGGGCTGCTGCATCGCCTGAAGCACGACACGCAACTCGACGGTGTCGAGCAGAACATTCAGGTGCACGTACAAAGCGATCTGCACTTGCAAGGCTGGCCGGACATGATCGAACGAGCGCTGGACAACCTGCTGCGCAATGCCCTGCGCTTCAACCCGCCGGGCCAGAGCATCGATTTGCAGGCCACGCGCGTGGACAACCACATACGCCTGAGCGTGCGCGATCACGGCCCGGGGGTCGCTGAAGAGCATCTGGCGCAACTGGGTGAGCCGTTCTACCGCGCACCCGGCCAGACTGCGCCGGGCCACGGGCTGGGACTGGCAATCGCCCGGCGCGCCGCAGAACGTCACGGCGGCAGCATGACTCTGGGCAATCATCCGCAAGGCGGTTTTATCGCCACGCTGGATCTGCCGCCGGAGCCCATCAATCCCTCACCGGTCTAGGGCCTGATCAGCCCTGCCATTGGCTGACAAACGCGCCCACGTCGACCTTCGGTGCTTCGCGGGGCGGGTTCAACGGGGTGCCCAGGTAAAGAAAGCCGATCACTTCTTCATTGGCTTCAAGCCCGAGCCCTTTGGCCACATGCGGCGTATATGACAACTCGCCCGTACGCCAGACAGCGCCGACACCCAGCGCGTAAGCCGCCAGCAACACCCCATGCGCCGCACACCCGGCAGTGATCAACTGCTCCTTGCGTGGCACCTTGAAGTGATCCTGCAACCGCGCGATCACCACCACGACCAGCGGCGCACGTAACGGACCCTGACGGGCCTTGTCCAGTGCCTGCGCAGTAACCTCGCCACCGCCCTGCTCCAACGCCTCGGCCAGCAAGGTGCCCATGCGCTCGCGTGCCGAGCCTTCGACGGTCAGGAAACGATACGGTCGCAGCTGGCCGTGATCAGGTGAGCGCAAGGCTGCACCGAACATGATTTCCCGCTGTGCGGCATCCGGGGCCGGATCGACCAGACGTGGAACCGATACGCGGTTGAGCAAAGCGTCGAGCGCCTGCATGGGCTGTCTCCTTATCAAAGATGATCGGGCATTCTAGAGCGTGTATGGCTTCAATAACGAGCACGCGGGGCAATTACTTACAGGCAATGTCGAACGCAGCGCCCGGCCATGCTGGTTTACATGCCTACGCGCGCGGGTAGAATGGCGCCTTTCTTCACTGCAACCAGAGCCTTTCATGTCGTTGCTGACCCTTCGCATCATCGGTTTCATCATCGGCATCTTTCTGATCACTCTGGCTGTCGCCATGATCGTGCCCATGGCCACGCTGGTCATCTACGACCGTTTCGAAGACCTGCGCGCCTTTTTGTGGGCCAGCGCCATCACCTTCATCGCCGGGCTCGCGATGGTGCTGCCAGGCCGACCCGAGCACGTTCAGTTGCGGCCGCGCGATATGTACATGCTTACGGTGTCCAGCTGGATCGTAGTGTGTATTTTCGCGGCGTTGCCGTTTTTGCTGACCCAGCACATCAGCTACACCGACTCCTTCTTTGAAAGCATGTCCGGCATCACGGCCACCGGCTCGACCGTGCTCAGCAACCTGGACAGCATGTCGCCGGGGATTCTGATCTGGCGTTCCATGCTGCACTGGCTGGGCGGCATCGGCTTCATCGGCATGGCCGTCGCGATTCTTCCGCTCTTGCGAATCGGCGGCATGCGCCTGTTCCAGACCGAATCCTCCGACCGCTCCGAAAAGGTCATGCCCCGCTCGCACATGGTGGCCAAGTTCATCGTGCTGGCTTATGTCAGCTTCACTGCGCTGGGCAGTCTGGCGTTCTGGATGGCGGGCATGAGCCTGTTCGATGCGATCAACCACGCCATGTCAGCGATTTCCACCGGCGGTTTCTCGACGTCCGACCTGTCCCTGGCCAAATGGCCACAGCCTGCGGTTCACTGGGTCGCCATTGTGGTCATGATCCTGGGCAGCCTGCCCTTTACCCTCTACGTCGCCACGCTGCGCGGCAATCGGGGCGCATTGTTCCGGGACGAACAGGTGCAAGGGCTGATTGCCCTGCTGTTGATCACCTGGCTGGTGATGACTGTCTGGTATGCGAACACCACTGACCTGCCGTGGACCGAGGCGTTGCGCCACGTGGCGCTGAACGTCACGTCGGTGGTCACCACCACAGGCTTTGCGCTGGGGGACTACAGCCTGTGGGGCAATTTCTCGCTGATGCTGTTCTTTTACCTGGGCTTTATCGGCGGCTGCTCCGGCTCGACGGCAGGCGGCGTGAAAATCTTCCGGTTTCAGGTCGCCTACATCCTGCTCAAGACCAACCTCAACCAGTTGATCCACCCGCGCGCCGTGATGAAACAGAAATACAACGGCCACCGGCTGGACGACGAAATCGTGCGCTCGATTCTGACGTTCTCGTTCTTCTTCACCATCACCATCTGCCTGATTGCGCTGATGCTGTCGCTGCTGGGCCTGGACTGGATGACCGCGCTGACCGGCGCAGCCAGCACGGTGTCAGGCGTCGGCCCGGGGCTGGGTGAAGTCATTGGGCCTGCGGGTAACTTCTCCACCCTACCGGATGCTGCCAAGTGGATTCTGTCCGGCGGCATGCTGTTGGGCCGTCTGGAGATCATCACCGTGCTTGTACTGTGCGTACCGGCGTTCTGGCGGCATTGATACGCGGATGAAAGAAGCTGACGCCTGATGCGTCAGTTCTGCTGCCGGTTCCCGGCAGGTCGCCAGCAAGCTGCCTCCCACAATCGGTTGTTTGCTTTGAGACGGCGCCAAGAAACAGGGACATCCCTTATCAAACAAGCAATAGCCCACTGAAGGAACGCTATTTTTTTCTGTGGGAGGGGGCTTGCCCGTGATGAAGTTGACGCGGTGTATCAGGAACATCGCTTCAGGCTCATCACCAGCAAGCCGCCTCTAACAGTAGGGTGAACTGCGCCGAATGGATGCTGCCAAACAGCACCCTGTCAGGCTAGACTGATCCGAAGCCAACACGAGGGTCAGCACATGGACACCGTCAAGCCGTTCAACCGCTTTGCCGATTTCTATCCGTACTACCTTGAGGAACACCGCAGCAGCACCAGTCGACGCTTGCATTTCGTGGGCACGTCGCTGGTGATCTTTCTGCTGGCCTTTGGCATTGGCAGCGGGCGGTGGTGGCTATTGGCGCTGTTACCGATTGCCGGTTACGGCTTTGCCTGGGTCGGGCATTTCTTCTTCGAGAAAAATCGCCCCGCCACCTTCAAGCACCCGTTCTACAGCCTGCTCGGCGATTTCGTCATGTACCGCGACATGTTGTTGGGCAAGGTGCCCTTCTAAGTCTGCCCTTCTCTGAGTGTGCCGTTCTGAGCGTGTGCCGCTTCAAACCGGCGCGGTCTGGAGAACTCAGGCAACCGGCTCGCTGACCGGCATTTCCTGCTCTTCGACCTGCGGGCTGGCCTGCAAATGGGCATTTGCCAGCCGAAACAGTTCGATCTGGCCGTCCAGGTGCTCGATCAGCGCCGTGCAGGACTCCACCCAGTCTCCGCAGTTCATGTATTCCACGCCGCCCACCTGGCGAATTTCGGCGTGGTGAATGTGCCCGCACACCACGCCGTCCAGCCCGCGCTTCACACATTCATGAGCGATGGCTTCTTCGAAATCACTGATAAAATTCACCGCGCTTTTGACCTTGTGCTTCAGGTACGCCGACAGCGACCAGTAGCCATAGCCATATTTGGCACGCCAGTGGTTAAGCCAGCGATTGAGGGTCAGGGTGAACTCATAGGCCGAATCACCCAGAAACGCCAGCCAGCGGTGATAACGGGTGATCACATCGAACTGATCGCCATGAATCACCAACAGACGACGACCGTCGGCTGTCACGTGTTCGGCCTCGTCCACCAGTTGAATGTTGCCCAGAATCAGCTTCGAGTAACGACGCAGAAATTCGTCGTGGTTGCCGGTGACGTAGATCACTTCAGTGCCACGCTTGCTCATGGTCAGCAAACGCCGGATGACGTTGGTATGCGCCTGGGGCCAATACATACCGCCGCGCAGCTTCCAGCCGTCGATGATGTCGCCCACCAGATAGATACGGTCAGCCTGATAGCGCTTGAGGAATGCCGACAAGTGTTCAGCCTGGCAATCACGCGTGCCCAGGTGCACATCGGAAATCCACAAGGTCCGTACACGTTGTTTGCGGCTGGGTTTGGCGAGCTGAGCACTGCTCATGGGACGACCTCCGGCAGGTTTTCCAAGAGAGTGCGGTATGCCGGTTAACCGAATGTGACATGTGCATGGCGATGTCATGACAATGGCTTTTGCGAGGTAGACTTGGCTGTCGCCGCGCCCACAAGGACTGTCATGACCCCGCGCTCCGCCCTGCTCGCCCTGCATATGGGCGCCCTGCTGTTTGGCCTGTCGGGTGTGCTGGGCAAACTGGCCCACGCATCGCCCTCTGTGATCGTCTTCGGTCGTGCAGCCTTTGCAGTTGCGGCACTTGCGGTGTTCGCAAGGTCAGTCGGCAACATGCACTGGATACCGTTGAGCCGGGCCAGCGCCGCGCGCCTGGTGCTCAGTGGTGTGTTGCTAAGCCTGCACTGGGTGTCGTTCTTTCTTGCGGTGAAGATCGCAGGGGTGGCAGTGGCAACGCTGGGGTTCGCGAGCTTTCCGGCGTTCACCGTGGTGTTGGAAGGTCTGGTGTTTCGCGAGCGGATTCGTCGTATCGAAATGCTGCTGGTCGTGCTGGTGAGCGTGGGGCTTGTTCTGGTGACACCCGGGTTCGATCTGGCCAGCCAGGCAACGAGCGGTCTGCTGTGGGCGATCTTCTCGGGGCTGACCTTCGCCCTGCTGTCTCTGGTCAACCGCGCCAGCGCCAGCCATGTGCCGGCGGTGCAGGCCGCGCTGTGTCAGAACCTGATCGTCGCCCTCTGCCTGTTGCCGTGGGCAGCGTCGGCGCTGCCTGCCGTTTCTGCCGTTGATTGGCTATGGATTGCTCTGCTCGGCGTGTTCTGCACCGGCTTGGCGCACGGCCTGTTCGTTGCGAGCCTGGCGGTGTTCAAGGCGCGGACGGCGGCCGTGGTGTTTGCCATGGAGCCGCTTTACGGCATTGGGTTCGCCTGGCTGATCTTCGCCGAAACGCCCACGCTGCGCATGCTGCTGGGCGGGACGCTGATCATCGTTGCCATTCTGATATCAGGCTTGATGAGCAGTCGCGACACAAAAACCGCCGCTCATTGAGGATCGGCTGCGCAGGACCGGTCGTTATGACCCAGATCACGTGCCGGATCGATCTGGTCACGCACACGTTGCTTGAGCACCTTGGCCTCCGGGAATCCACCGTCGGCCTTGCGCTCCCAGATCTGCACGCCGTCGCAGGTAATCCGGAACGCGCCGCCCGTGGCGGGCTCCAGCGAGACTTTGCCCAGATCATCGCAGAAGGTGCTCAACAGCTCCTGTGCCAGCCAGGCAGCACGCAGCAACCATTGGCACTGGGTGCAATACGTGATGATCACTTCAGGTTTTTCAGCAGACATGAACGCTTGCTCCGCATAGACGAGCGCACATGATACGCACCGTTAGCTCACTCAACGAGCGCTGGCGACGCGTCGAATGTCGTTAAGCGTCGGGTTGTGCGCAACATCGTCCAGATCAGCGTCCTGCTGATGCCCTTTGACGCCCAACAGGCTCAACAAGCGGCTGCACACGCCGCGAGTGTGACCCGCACACTGAAATTCCTGATCGCCCATTGTTCCGGTTTCATTTCGCCGACCGTCGCAGCACGCCAGTTTGCGACGCTGGATGTGTTCAACGGCGGGCGCACAGCGGTGCATATCATCACCGGCGGCGACGACAAGGAACTGCGTGCCGACGGCAGCCATATCGGCAAGCACGAGCGCTACGCACGCAGCGATGAATACCTGAGCGTGGTGCGCCAGAAGTGGACAAGCGATCAACCGTTCGACCACAAGGGCACGTACTACCAGTTCGAAGGTGCGCACTCGCTGGTGAAGTCGCCACAACTGCCACACATACCGCTGTACTTCGGAGGATCGTCAGCCGCTGCGATTGCCGTGGCAGGTAAACACGCCGACGTTTACGCACTGTGGGACGAGACGTACGAACAAGTGCGAGACGTGGTCAAACAGGTACGCGCCGAAGCAGCCAAGCATGGCCGCACCATTCGTTTCAGCCTGTCACTGCGACCGATTCTGGCCGACACCGAGGCGCAGGCGTGGGCACGTGCCGACAGTATTCTGGAGAAAGCCAGGGCATTGGCCGAGAGCAACGGCTTCGTGCGCCGCGAGCCGCCGAACGAGGGCTCGCGTCGCCTGCTGGACTACTACGACCTGGGGATTACCACCTTCCTGATTCGCGGCTTCGACTCACTGGATGACGCCATCGATTACGGCAAAAAGCTGATCCCGCCGACCCGAGAACGGGTTGCCCGGCGCGAGCGCGAGGCTCGCGAGCAGGTTGCCTGAGCCACCAGCAGACGACATAGACAGGGAAGACAGGCAGGTGCCATCGCCTGCCTGGAGCGCGCGTCATGCGGCAGCTGAAACCTGATCCAGCGACCGCGCGACCAACGCGCCGAAAGCCTCCACCGGCCCTTGCAGGTTGCCCAGAAAACGCGGGTAGAACAGCCACAGGTCCAGTACCGGTTTGAAGTCTTTCAAAGGCACGACCGCCAGTTGGTCGCGATGCATGCTGCGTTCCAGCAATGGGCGCGGCACCAGGCCCAACCCCATACCATCGGCTACCAGCCCCAGTTGCAGATCGGTGCCGAAGGTTTCCAGATTGACCTTCATGCTCAGGCCCTGATTGGACAATGTGCGCTGCAGCCCGGACCGGAAACCGCAACCGTCGGGATTGAGCACCCAGCCCTGCTCGTAGCAGTCGGCGAGCCTGACAGGCTTTTTGGGCACGGTATTTTTCGCGCCGACCACCACCAGCTCCATCTTGCCGATGGAGTGAGCAACGATGTTTTCCGGGAAGATCTTGCCTGCCGGGAACAGCGCGGCGGCGGCGTCCAGCTCGCCGTTCTCGATCTTGCCGATCAGGTAACTCCCCCAACCAGTACTCACTTGCGCGCGCAGGTCGGGATATTCGCCCCTCAGTTGCCTGAGAGCATCAAGCAGCACCACATCACCAATGGTCTGTGGCACACCCAGACGCAACAGTCCGCTGGGCGGTGTGTCACTGGCCACCAATTCACGTAGCGCGTCCATCTCGCGCAGGATCGCAAGGCACTTCTGATAAACCTGAATACCCATGGGCGTGGGCTTGAGCGGCTTGGTGTTGCGATCGAACAGCTCGACACCCAGCGCGTGCTCGAAATTCTGCACCCGGCGCGTAATGGCGGGCTGCGTCAGGTCCAGCGATTCAGCCGCGTGGCTGATCGACTGGCAGCGAATCACTGCAACGAACGCATCGATATCATCAATTTTCATTCGGACCGCACATAAAAATATAAGAGGAACATAGGCAAAAAGCATAGTACCAACGGCCGTTCGTGGATAGCCCACGCCTGCAACATAAGCCGGAAACGTCAGCTGCGAAAGACGTTTTCGCTCCAACCCAATCATTAAAAAAAAGCATATTAAATACAATAATTATGCTTATATCCGTCTATCTCCTCGACACTGCTGTGGAATGGACATGACCCGGAACCGCCACCCCGAACGACTCGGGGCCTTCATCGACGCGCTGACCGAACTCATCAACAGCGATACCCATGAGAGCGATGTGCTGCGGCGCGGTAGCAGGCTGCTTTCGCAACTGGTCAGCCATGACGACTGGTTGCCCAGGCCGCCCGCCAATGATCAGCCTGTTCAACGCATACTCGCTTATTGCCCCACTGCGAAAGGACCCCGCATGAACCCTTCTACCCTTCGTCAACCGTTGCCTGAGTCGGACGCCGCCTTTAGCGCCCGGCTGAACAGCCTGACGGCGACGCTGGCCGAAACCGCCGAGCACTACGACACCAGCGCTGCCTTTCCGCACGCCAACTTCAGCCTGCTGCACCAGCATGGTTTGCTGGGCCTTGTCGTACCGACCGACTTGGGCGGTGGTGGCGCAGATCTGTCGCGGGCGCAGCAGGTCATCAGCGCAGTCGCCCGAGGCGAGCCTTCCACGGCATTGATTCTGGTAATGCAATACCTGCAGCACGCCCGCTTGCAAGAGAACGTCAATTGGCCCCGCGACCTGCGCGTGCGGGTCGGCGAAGAGGCGGTCCGCGACGGCGCACTGATCAACGCCCTGCGCGTCGAACCCGACCTGGGCACGCCAGCGCGTGGCGGTTTGCCGGGCACTGTCGCGCGTCGTACCGCAGATGGCTGGCGCATCAGCGGCACCAAGATCTACTCCACAGGCAGCCATGGCCTGACCTGGTTTGCCGTGTGGGGCCGCAGCGATGACGAAGACCCTTTGGTCGGCACCTGGCTGGTGCACAAGGACACGCCCGGCATCCAGATCATCGAGGACTGGGACCACCTGGGCATGCGCGCCACCAACAGCCACGAGATTCGTTTCGACGATGTGTGGGTGCCGTTGGAGCACGCAGTGAGCGTCAGCCCATGGAGCGCGCCGAAGCCGGATCTGGACCCTGCGGGTCCGTTGTGGATGTCGGTGTTGCTGTCATCGGTGTACGACGGGATTGCCCGGTCCGCCCGCGACTGGCTCGTGGACTGGCTGGAACAGCGCAAGCCGTCGAACCTCGGCGTAGCGCTCTCGACCCTGCCGCGCTTTCAGGAAATCGTCGGGCACATCGACACGCTGCTGTTCGCCAACCGCAGCCTGCTGGATGCAGCGGTTCAGGGCCTGACGCCTGCGCAGCATGCCGGGCAGCTCAAATACCTGGTGACCGGTAATGCGATACGCGCTGTGGAACTGGCCATCGAAGCGTCCGGCAATCCGGGGCTGTCGCGCAGCAACCCGCTGCAGCGTCACTACCGCAACGTGCTGTGTGGCCGGGTTCATACGCCGCAGAACGACGCCGTGCTGATCGGCGTCGGCAAGGCCGTGTTTGCCGGGCGCAATGCTGCCGTTTGAAGCGGGACGCCTGAGCAACGAGCAATCCAGCCGCGACACACTGCATCGGCGAGCCCCATCAGCACAATACTCCGCTGAAAAACCTTACCCGCGGCGATCATCCAGTTCGATGCTCGCATCCAGCCGCTCACGCAAGAACTCGATGAAGGCCTGCACCGGCCTGGATGCCTGGCGATGCTGTGGGTACACCGCCGACAAGGTCAAAGGCTCCGGCCGAAGGTCGTCCAGCACGCGCACCAGACTGCCGTCTCGCAAGGCCGCGCCGACAATGAACGTCGGCAGGTAAGTGATGCCCAGCCCCGACACGGCGGCATCCCGAAGCAGCTCGCCATTGTTGACCCGCATCCGCCCGCTGACACTCAGGCTCAGCGGCTTGCCTGCGCCCTGGAAACGCCACTGCACCTGACGCCCATGACCGTACGGGAGGCAGTCATGGGCGTGCAGGTCCTCGGGTTTTTCCGGTGTACCGCGCTCGGCCAGGTACGCAGGGCTGGCGCAGTAGACCCGGTCGATTGACGCAATACGCCGGGCGATCAGGCTGGAGTCTTCCAGCACACCGATGCGCAGCACCAGGTCGTAGCCCTCGCTGAGCAAATCCACCGGGCGGTCACTCAGGTCCACTTCCACCGACACGTCTCGGTAGCGCTGCAGAAACAACGGCAACAGGCAGCCCAGGTGCGCCACGGCAAACGACAGCGGCGCGCTCAGGCGCAAGGTGCCGCGTGGCTCGCTGTTCTGGCCGGTGATGCCCTGCTCCACCTGCTCGACTTCGGCCAGCAGGCGCAAGGCCGATTCGTAATAGCTCTGGCCCAGCGGCGTGACGTCCAGCCGCCGCGTGGAGCGGTTCAACAGCCGCACACCCAGCCGCTCTTCGAGCTGCATCAAGCGCCTGCTAACGAACTGTTTGGACAGCCCAAGCTTGTCGGAAGCGGCGGTGAAGCTGCCCGACTCCATCACCTGGCAAAAGATACGCATGTCTTCAAAAGGGTTCATTGTCACGACCTGGTTGACAGTTAAACGCTTTATAGCTGCTTTTTCACTTTTCAGCACCCCATTAGTCTGTGTCCACAGGGCAAACAGCCCCTTCCCAACGTTCTGTGGAGCCATCCCATGTATCAGTCATTGAGCCATCCGCTGCTCTGGAGCACCCTGCTGCTGTTGGCCGATGTGCTGATCTGGCACATAGCGCCAGTGCAGCAGCGGGTGGCGCGGGTCAGCATTCGGTTGGCACTGTTTCTGGTGTTCAGCACACTCATCATCAACGCGGGCATCAGCCCGTTGCAGGCACCGTCCTGGCCGGACGACACCGTGATTCAGTTGGGCGCAACGGCGCTGGCGATTCTCTGGTGGGTCTACGCCGCGCGGGTACTCACGGTATTGATCGGCCTGGCGCTGATGCACCGCATCGGGCACAGCGGGCGATTGTTGCAGGACGTGATCGGCGCGCTGGTGTTTCTGATCGCCGTGGTGGCGGCCGCAGGCTATGTGCTGGAGCTGCCGGTCAAAGGTCTGCTGGCCACGTCAGGTGCGATGGCGATCATCGTCGGTCTGGCGTTGCAGAGCACATTGAGCGATGTGTTTTCCGGGATCGTGCTCAACACCACCAAGCCTTATCAGGTGGACGACTGGGTGTCGATCGATGGTGTCGAAGGCAAGGTCCTCGACATCGACTGGCGCGCCACGCACTTGCTGACCAATGCTGGCAGCACCGCCGTGGTGCCCAACTCGGTGGCGGCCAAAGCCAAGATCGTCAACCTCAGCCGTCCGACCCATATGCACGGCGTTTCGATCAGCATTCAGGTGCCGACGCACATTCGCCCACGTCGGGTGCTCGACGCTCTTGAGCGCACCCTGCAAGGCAGTAGCAGCCTGTTGCTGAGCCCTGCGCCAAAGGCCGTACTGCACGCGTCCGGCGAGAGCATGTCGGAATACGTGGCCAGCGGTTTCATCGCCGACCTGAGCAAAAAAGGCGAAGTGCGTAATCAACTGTTCGACCTCGCGCACCGTCACCTTGAAGCCGCAGGCATCGTTCGCCAGCCCGATGCAGCCGTTGAGCCGGCTTCCCGGGCCCGCGCATTGCTGGAAGAGGTGAAAGTGTTCCGCTCGCTCAGCGAAGAGGAGCGCGATCATCTGGCGCAGCACATGACCGCTCAGCAGTACTCGGCAGGCCAGGTGGTGCTGGACCTGAACGAGGTGCCTGACGGACTGTTCGTGATCGCCACCGGCGTCATCAGTGCCGCAGTGGTCAACGGCGAACAACGCGTCGAAGCCGGGCGCATGGGGCCGAGCGAAGTGCTGGGCGAACAGGGTCTGCTGGACGACACGCCTTCCCAAGCCTGCTTCACGGCCCTGACCTCAAGCATCGTTTATCGCATTGATAAGACCATGGCCCGCGCCTGCATGGCGCAGTCCAGCCAGGTCAATACGGCGCTGCACAAGCTGCAGGCCGTACGCCAGAAGAACAGCCATTCGATGCTGCTGGCACCCCCGCCGCAGGTGAGAAAAGGCGGCTTTCTGGGCTGGCTGCAGAGCCGCTGAAAAGGCCGACGCAGAGCCGCCGGGCAATCAGTTAGCCATCATCCGTTCACCTCGAAATTAACAACGATTAACTCGTCAGTACGGCCCGCGAATTCAAGAATAGAGGCCTCTGCGCAAATCCTTGCCCATGGAAAGCTCCCAATCACCACGGACATTTGCCATGACTCACTTTTCACGTTACGCCTGCACACTTTGCCCTCAGGCACAGAGCACCGACAAACCCGGCCGGCACAGCGGTGGGTTGTCACCGTGGCGCGAGCGACTGGCCAAGCAGTTGATCAGCGACAACCTGAGCGAAAACATCGAAGTGGCCGAACTGGCACGCGCCTGCGCCCTGTCGCGCAGCTACTTCTCCCGCGCCTTCAAGTGCAGCACCGGGTTATCACCTCAGGAATGGATCCGCGAGCAGCGCCTGGCCCGTGCCAAATGCCTGATCCAGCACACCGCCATGAGCCTGACCCAGATCAGTCAAGAGTGCGGATTCTGTGATCAATCACACTTTTCGCATATCTTCTCCCGCGCAGAAGGCGTCAATCCCTTCACCTGGCGCGGGCATGTACGCACAAACGGCCAGCGCGCGGAGTTGGCCGCGTCGTGACGCAGGCTCTGGGCTACTCTGTGCACTCGGGCGCGCCATCCAGTGCCAGACAACCTGACAGGAGCCCTCCGTTGACCGCTCTCGGCGAACAAGCCATTCGCTTCGGCCCCTATCGCATCTATCCACACCAGCGGCTGGTGCTTGAGACCGACACCCCGCTGCG
Source organism: Pseudomonas triticifolii (assembly GCF_014358015.1). Lineage (GTDB taxonomy): Bacteria > Pseudomonadota > Gammaproteobacteria > Pseudomonadales > Pseudomonadaceae > Aquipseudomonas > Aquipseudomonas triticifolii. Next base: position 150,840 of record NZ_JACONV010000004.1, read on the forward strand.
ACTGGGCCGTCGCGCCGTGGACATTCTGCTGGTACTGCTCGAACACGCCGGTAACGTGGTCAGCAAGCAGCAGTTGATGATGCGGGTCTGGCCCAGAAGCGTGGTTGAAGACGGCAACCTGCGCGTGCACATGGCCGCCTTGCGCAAGGCGCTCGGCGATGGCCAGGCGGGACAGCGCTATATCGTGACAGTGGCGCAACGCGGCTATAGCTTCGTCGCCCCGCTTCTTGTGGAATACAGCGAAGAAGCACCGGATGCCCGCATGAAAAACCCGACGCGCCACAACCTGCCGATGCGGCGCGCACGCCTGCTGGGCCGTGAGGCCTTGGTCGACCGCGTGGTCGTGCAGTTGCAGCAACACCGCTTCATTTCCCTGGTCGGCCCCGGCGGCGTCGGCAAGACCACATTGGCATTGCGCATTGCAGAGCAGTTGATCGGCCGCTATCGCGACGGCATTCGCCTGCTCGACCTGACGCCGCTGACAGACCCGGCACTGATCGTCCCGCACCTGGCGTCGCTACTGGAATTGTCGCTGCACGACGATGCGCCCATGACCCATCTGGCCACGTTTCTACGCGAACGGCAGGTGCTGCTGGTGATTGATAACTGCGAGCACCTGATCGACGCCATTGCGCAGCTCAGCGAAAGCATTCTGCGCAGTGCGCCACACGTGCATATTTTGACCACCAGCCGCGAAAGCCTGAGGGCCGAGGGTGAGTGCGTGCAGCGGGTGGAGGCACTTGACTGCCCGCCTCGGGAAAGCGTCGACCGTTCATCCGCCATGGGCTACCCGGCTCTGCAACTGTTCGTCGAGCGCGCCATGGCCAGTCATGAGCCCTTTGAACTGACCGACGAAAACCTGCCACTGGCCATAGAGCTGTGTCAGCGACTGGATGGACTTCCACTGGCGATCGAACTGGCTGCTGCGCAGGTCGGCCATTTGCACCTTAGCGGAGTGCTTGAGCATCTCCAGCAAGCTGAAGGTTCATCCGGCGTACTGGCGCGACATCAGACGCTGAGCACGCTGCTGGACTGGAGCTTCCAGATGCTGAGCGTATGGGAGCAGGATTGTCTGCTGCGACTGGGCATCTTCAGCGCTCGCTTCACACTGGAGTCGGCTGCGGCTGTGATAGCCGATCAACCAATCGCGACACCTGAAGTGTTCGCCGCCATTACGCAACTGGTGAGCAAATCCCTGCTGAACGTCGAGGTCGGTGATAACGAGGTGTTCTATCACCTGCTCGACACCACGCGCCGTTACGCCCTGGAAAAACTGCAGCAACACCCCGGGCTGCCAGGCATTCGGGATCGTCACGCCCGACGCTGCCTGACCATCATGGAGCAGGCACGACAGGACTGGGAATGCCTGCCGACCGAGCAGTGGATCGAGCGCTACAGCCGAAGCCTGGAGGATATCCGCTCGGTACTCGCCTGGGGCCTGAATACCAAGCGGCCTCAGCCCATCGCCATTCGGCTCGTGGCTCAGTCGGCACCCTTGTGGCAGGAACTGTCGCTGCTCAAGGAGCATGGCGGCTACGTGCGCAGAGCCTTGGCGCTGCTGGACGCCAACCCCCTGCCCTGCCTGGACCTGAAAATGGTCTTGAAACTGGCTCAGGCCAACTTTTCGTATCACACCGTCGGTGGCACACCAGAAACCGTGGAAGCGTTTGCCACCGCGCACCTGCTGGCAGAACAGTCAGGTGACCTGAACGGTCGGCTGCAGGCCATCTCCGGACAGGTGGCGGTCAATCTGTGCAGCGGTCATTACCTGCCCACGCTCGAACAGAGCCACCAGTTCAATCGCCTGGGGCTCGACGTCAATGAAACCCTGCGCCTGAGCGCCCAGCGTCTGCGCGCCCTGGCGCTGCACTACAGCGGTGACCAACGCCGGGCCCGACGCGAAGCCGAACAGGTTATTCAGCGCATGGCGCAAAGCGATCACTCCAACCGTTTCACTCAAGGTTTTGGAATCCAGTATGACCTCAGCGTGGCATCACTGACCTTACTGGCGCGCATTCTCTGGCTGCAGGGCTTGCCCGAACAGGCCTGGCGAACCGCCTCTCAAGCGCTGGACATCGCTTTGCAGATCAACCATGGCGCGTCCATCTGCTACAGCCTGGCCGTGGCGGGCTGCCCGCTTGCGCTTTACAACGGCGATACCCGAATCGCCAGCGACCGGGTGCAGTTGCTGCGCGAACAGTCCCAGAAACATTCGGTCCTGCTCTTCTACCGATGGGCGCAGCACTATCAACAGGTGCTGACCGACACGGATGACCGGGTAGATCAGGCCCACTGTACGGGCCTGATCAAGGACATCATGACCACCCTGCGCCCCGTCGCAGTGGATGACGCACAGTTTGCGCGAGCGAAAACGGGCGCGGCTGGCTGGTGCACCGCCGAACTGTTGCGCGCCAAGGCCGAAGTGTTGCCAGCGCACGACGATCAGCAGAGCGAAGCGCTGCTGCTTGAATCCCTCGACATTGCACGAAGCCAACATGCGTTGGCATGGGAACTGCGCAGCGCAACCTCGCTGGCACGTCTGTGGCATCGCCGGGGTTTGGGGCAACAGGCCAGGGTCCTGCTGGCACCGGTTCATGCGCGCTTCAGCGAAGGGTTCGAAACCCCCGACCTCAAGGCCGCTCGGGCCTTACTCGACCAACTCCACTGATTGAGCTTTCACCGCCAGCCAGCGCTGAAGGCTGAGATGGCGAGCGTGGCGCGTGGCGAATGTCTGCAACTCGCCACTGTGTTCAAGCTTTTCCAGCGCATACAGTCGTGTGGTGTAAGAAAGGCCATAGCGCACACCCCCATCCCGTGAACCGCGCACACTCGACAGCAACGAGTGGTGCTCCAGTTGCACGATTCCCTCACGCACCGACTGCGCGCCGAGTCCGTCGCAACCGATGACATCAACGGCCGACTCACGCGTGAACGCGGCATCGAAGACTGCCAGGCGGCATAATACCTGTTGCGCCTGCTCGCCAAGGTTCAGACAACTCCAGTCCAGTGATGCCCTGAGAGACTGATGGCGCACGACAGCACTGCGTCGCCCCTGGGTCAGCCAGTGCACACAATGAGCCAGTTGGGCCTGCAACCCCATCAGCGCAAACACTTCGATATGCGCCGCCGCCAGTTCCATGGCCAAGGGCAGACCGTCGAGTTTTCGGCAGATCTCGCCGATGACAGCCATGTCTCGCTCACGCACCGCCCATCCTTGCTGACGCGCCTGAGCTCGATTGACGAACAATTGCACGGCCGGATAAGCGAGCCCCTGCTCCACGCTGCACGGCGTGCCCGCAGGTGGGAACGCCAGCGGCTCCAGGCGGTACACCGATTCGCTCGGGATGCCCAAGGGGCTACGGCTGGTGGCCAAAATCACCAGATCGCCCCCCAGAGCGAGCAAGGCGTCTGCCCAATGAGCGCAACGTTCGTGCAACGCCTCGCAATTGTCGAAAATCAGCAGACGCCGCCCCTTGGCGGTTTCGATGAACAGGCTATGCAGGGAAGACGTTGCCTTGCTTTCAAGCAAGCCCGCCAGGCAGTCAGCCAACGATTGTTCATCGCTTACCACAGAGAAATCGATCAGCCATACGCCGTCCTCATAGCGCCCGGACAATGCGTCGGCCACACGACAGGCAACCGACGATTTGCCGACACCGCCCGCCCCCACCAGACTCATGAAGCGCTTGGCGGGCAGCTGGCGCACCAGTTTTCCGATCACTTCATCGCGTCCGATCACCGGGTTCAAGCGCACCGGCAGGTTATGTGTCGCACGCATCGGCAGAGCCGCAGGTCCAGCCTGGGTGCGATCAACCCTGGCGATGAAACGGTAACCGTGCTGCGGGATTGTCTCGATGTAGCGTTGTCCGTCATTCAAGGCTCGTCGCAGCGCGGCAACGTGCACGCGCAGATTGATTTCCTCAACGCATGAGCTGGGCCAGACCTGATCCAGCAAGGTCTGCTTGCTGACGACTTCGCCAGCGCTTTCAATCAGTATCTGCAGAATGTCCAGCGCCCGACTGCCCAGACGCAATGCCGTACCGCCACGCGTGATCAGCCGCTGACGCACGTTGAACGTGTAGGCACCGAACGACAGCACCGCCTCGCTGTGCGTGGTATCGAAGCGGTTCAACGGTGCAGGCTGGCCGAGGCACACTGTCTGGCAGTCCATTGCGTCACCCTGATGAATAATGCTTATTCATCTTGGCAGGCAACCGCACTGGAACAAGTTGTTCAGGGGGCGTCATACGGTCAACGCGGTGCCGAATACGGACACCGGGGCTTTTCAGTCGAAACTAACTGAATTGTTCGCGGTATTGGGAGGGCGTCAGACCGAGTTTTTCACCAAACAGAAAACGCATGTGCCGCACGCTGCCGAAGCCACTTCGGTAAGCCACGGTCTTGAGCGGCAGATCGCTGATCTCCAGCAGACTTCTGGCCCGGTCGATACGCGCATTCTGCAGAAACTCCATGGGCGTCATCTGCACTTCGCGCAGAAACAGCCGGGCAAAGTGCCGGGCGCTCATGTTGGCCATGCTGGCCATGCGCTCGACGCTGAACGATTCATCCAGGTGCTCCAGTACATAGTTCTGCACTCGCGTGACAGGGGTTTGCTGAGTCGCAACGGCATTCATCAACGGACTGAACTGCGCCTGACCACCCTGACGTTTCATCAACACCAGCAGCACCTTGGCAACATCCTGTGCGACTTTCTTGCCGTGATCCTGAGCGACAATCGCCAGCGCCAGGTCGATACCTGCCGTCACACCGCCGGATGTCAGCAGGTTACGATCCTGAATGTAGATGTGATCGGTTTCGACGATGGCTTTCGGGAAGCGTTGGATAAGCCGCTCGGTGTAGTGCCAGTGGGTCGTGACGCGATAGCCGTCCAGCAGTCCCGCCTCGCCCAGAATGAACGCGCCGGTACAGATCGACCCGATACACCCCGCCTGTTCCTTGACCTCCAGCAACCAGCGCACCAGAGGTTGATGCTTTTCATCGTAGGCACCCGGTCCGCCGGGCACCAGCAACAGGTCAGGATTGCCAGCAGCCTGCTCCATGTGAACGTCGGCGGTCACATGCACCCCATTGGATGCGCGGATGGCATGGCTCTGCGTACCGACAGTGCTTAGCTGGTAATGCTCGTCAGGTGCCAGGTAACGATTGGCAATGGAAAAGACCTCCATAGGCCCCGCCATGTCGAGCAGAAGAAAATCGGGAAACAGGACCATTGCCACGGTTTTCATGAATGAGGCGTCACTTGAAGAGGGGGAAAGGTCGAGCACGCATTATGGCGGAGATCGTGGGCGATGGGGATTTTGCGCAGGGATGAGACGTGATTGTGTGCCGTTACAGGCAGGCCCTTTCATGAAACAGCCCCTGTGCACCCGATAAAATGCAGCCTCTCGTGGGCGTGGGCGTGCTCACGAAAGCGCCGGTTCAATTCAGGTATATGGCCTTCTCAAGGACTCCCTGCCTGCAGCGAGACAGTACTGTCAACCACAGCGAGACAGTCATTCATACTTCAGCTACTTATTGCGCCATTGGATAACCAGTAACCTTCATCTCACTCAGTCGATACCTGAATCTGCAGCGTCGACATCTGGATGGAGAAACTCTCATGCTGACTCTTCGCAATGCTTCCGACCGCGGTGCAGCCGATCATGGCTGGCTCAAGTCCTTTCATACGTTCTCGTTCGCCAGTTATCGCAACCCGAACGAACAGGGCTTCTCCGACCTGCTGGTGATCAACGACGACCGCGTAATTGCAGGCAAAGGCTTCGGGCAACACCCGCACCGCGACATGGAGATTTTCTCCTACGTGCTCGACGGCGCGCTGGAGCACAAAGACACCCTGGGCACCGGTTCTGTGATTCGCCCTGGCGACGTGCAATTAATGAGCGCTGGCAGCGGCGTGGCGCACAGCGAGTTCAACCACTCGCAAACGGAAGGCGTGCATTTCCTGCAGATCTGGATCGTGCCGAATGTGAGCGGTGCGACCCCGAATTATCAGCAGGAGCACTTCAGCGCCGAGCAGAAACGTGGCCGTCTGCAATTGATCATTTCGCCCGAAGGCGCGAACGGTGCACTCAAGGTTCGCCAGGACGCTCGCGTGTATGCCGGTCTGTTCGATGGCAGCGAGACTGCGACACTTGAACTAGCCGCCGATCGCTACGCTTACGTGCATGTTGCACGTGGCAGTGTCGTACTCAATGGCCAGCCACTGGGTGAAGGGGACGGCGTACGCTTGCGCAATGAGCAGTTGATTACATTGAGCGAGGGTGTGGACGCCGAGGTGCTGGTATTCGACCTGCGGCCCAATGATCTTCCACAAATGCCTTGATGGGTATGCACTATCAGGAACGCCGCCCGCTGGGGCGGCGTTTTTGTTGGCACACCGTTAGGCGATCATGCGATGCCGCAGACTTGTCTGTAAAAAACGCGCATACAAAAACGCCGCTCTGTTGAGCGGCGTTTTTGTGAATTTGGAGCGGGAAACGAGACTCGAACTCGCGACCCCGACCTTGGCAAGGTCGTGCTCTACCAACTGAGCTATTCCCGCAAATGGCGTCCCCTAGGGGACTCGAACCCCTGTTACCGCCGTGAAAGGGCGGTGTCCTAGGCCACTAGACGAAGGGGACACTGCCTGAAACATCATGGTGTATGTTCCAGTTCCAGACCTCATCCGAAGATGGGTACTGGTTTCACTCAGCCCTGCCGTGAAGCAAGGCTGCTTAAAAATGGAGCGGGAAACGAGACTCGAACTCGCGACCCCGACCTTGGCAAGGTCGTGCTCTACCAACTGAGCTATTCCCGCAATGGCGTCCCCTAGGGGACTCGAACCCCTGTTACCGCCGTGAAAGGGCGGTGTCCTAGGCCACTAGACGAAGGGGACACACGTACAACATTCACTACTTATTGCGCTTCGCTGTGTGCTTTACGCTGTAAGTGGCGCGCATTCTATGGATGGTTTGACAGGTCGTCAACCCCCATCTGAAAATTTATTTAAATCAACGACTTCGACCCCGTTCAAGGTGCCGACCGGCGGTTTGCGATTAGCTGCCTATAATAGAGGCAATGTTGCAAACTCCGACAGGCACATCTATGCGCAGTAGTGCTTAGCCACTACACTCGCAACAAAACTACTTGAAGAAATGAGGTTTGCGCAGTGACCCCACTCATGATCACGTTGATGGTTTTAGCCGGCATTGCGGTGCTCATCGCGATCGGCTACCTGAACCATGTCGCTGAAAACAGCAAACTGGACAAGGCACGTGCCAAAGTCGAACTCAGCGACCGTCTGCGTCGATGCAGCGAGATCACCGAGGTGTTTCCAGGCCAGTTAATGTCGCCTGCACTCAAGCTGCTGTTGACGCGCCTGGAGCTGAACGTTGTACAGCGCATGCTTAACCTGGAAAAAGGAAACGCCCAGCTCAAGAGCCGCGTGGCCGAACTGGAAACGCAGGTCGCCAAAGGTGACCGTATCGAGGTGACCAACCCGGTCGCACCGATTCAGACCGAAGCCAAGGCCAAGGATGTGCGGTTCCTGCTTGAAGCCCTGCATGGTCAGGTCACTCGCGCCGCACACGACGGTTTCCTGCAGACCAGCGAAGCCAAACACTGGATCCGTGAAATCCGCACCATCCTGGTCAGCCTGCATATCGAGTTCTTCAACAACCTGGGGCAAATGGCGCTTTCCCAGGATCAGCCCGGCCAGGCGCGTCTGGCGTTCGAACGCGGCGTTCAGTACCTGCGCAACCAGCCGGATCCAGTGACCTACCAGCAGCAATTGCTGGCCATGGAAAAACAACTGGCCCGCGCCAACTCGATGGTGCTGACCAATACCGCCCCGACCGCCGATGACGACAACGCACTGACTGAAGGCCTGAAGGCTGACGAAACCGAATCGGAATGGAAGAAGAAAGTCATCTACGATTGATGAGTGTGTTCACTCATTGATAGCTCCACTGTGGGATTGAAGCGTTCACGGATAATTCCGTATCCCACAGTGAAACGATACCCCCTCCCCTTGATACAACGCTGCCACGCAGCCCACACCGGACGACGAATTGGCGTCCGGCCGGCCGTGACAGGTTGTCTGCGACCGACTCAGCAGTCGGTTTCAGCCAGAAAGATAGCGGCAAGACGCTCGATACCCGCCTGATCCACCTCGCTGAAACGCCCGATACTCGGGCTGTCCAGGTCCAGCACGCCAATCAGTTTCCCCTCCTTGACCAATGGAACGACCAGTTCGCTGTTCGACGCACTGTCGCACGCGATGTGCCCGGCAAAACTGTGTACATCCTCGACGCGCTGGGTCTGCCTGCTCTGCGCAGCCGCTCCGCACACGCCTCGCCCGAACGGGATTCGCACACAGGCGACCTGTCCCTGGAACGGCCCCAGGACCAGCTCCTCGTTTCGATTAAGGTAAAAACCGGCCCAGTTCAGGTCATCGATCTGGGTGTACAGAAACGCCGAAAACTGTGCGGCATTGGCGATGAAGTCACGCTCATCGGCCAGCAGCGCTTGCAGTTGCGCGGCCAGCAGGTTGTAACCGTCCAGGCCAGCGCCTGTGTCTTGCAGATTGATCATGTGTGTTGCTCCAGCAATTGAAGGCCTACCCAATAACGTGCGAACTGATAGGCACAGCGACCATTTCGATTACCGCGTCCCGTCGCCCAGCGGATCGCGGCCTTGTCCAGTTGCTCATCGCGCTGCCAGCTCAGGCCGGATTTCAGCGCCAGTTGAGTGATCCAGTGCTCGACCACGTTCAGGTAATGGTCCTGCGTGAAGGGATAGAACGACAACCACAGGCCGAAACGGTCGGACAAGGCAATCTTGTCTTCCACCGCCTCGCTCGGGTGCAGCTCGCCGTCGACCTGCTGCCAGTTGGCATTGTCGCTCTCCTTTTCGGGCACCAGGTGGCGGCGATTGGACGTGGCATACAGCAATACGTTGTCCGGTGCCTGTTCAAGCGAGCCATCGAGCACGCTCTTGAGCACCCGGTAATCACCTTCGCCCGACTCGAACGACAGGTCATCGCAGAACAGCACGAAGCGCTGCGGCGATTTCTGTAATTGCTCCACAAGACGCGGCAGGTCGCCGAGGTGGTCACGTTCAATTTCAATCAGGCGCAGACCCGCCTGCGCATATTCGGCCAGCAGCGCACGAATCAGAGAAGACTTGCCGGTGCCACGCGACCCCCAGAGCAAAGCATGGTTGGCGGGCAGCCCGTCGATGAACTGACGGGTATTACGGCCTAGCTGTTCACGCTGCAGATCCACGCCAATCAGGTCGGACAGGCGCATGTCCAGGCTGACCTCCAGCGGCATGAGATAACCACTGCGCCCTTCGCGCACCCAGCGGGCGGCCAGCGCCTGCGTCCAGTCCACAGGCTCGCGAAGCGCAGGCAACAGTGGCTCAAGCCGCGCCAGCACGGCGTCAGCACGCTCAAGAAAAGCATTCAACCGAGAATCCACGGTTTCTCCTCATATTTAACTGATTATCCAGCAGGCCCGATCAGCTATGCTTGCCCGGCACCGGGCACCAGAAGTGGCAGTAAGTAATCATGGATATATCGCTCCCCAACAGGCTTTCATTCAAGCAGGCACGCCTGGCCGTATTGATAGGCTTTGCATTGGGAACCCTGCTCAGCCTGTTTCAGATTGCGATCGATTATGCCAGCGAAGACGCCTCTATCGATCGGGAAATCAACTCGCTGCTGGAAATCATCCAGAATCCCTCCTCGCGCATCGCCTATAACATCGACTCCGAGCTGGCTCAGGAACTTACGCTGGGTTTGCTGCGTTCGCCTGCCGTGGTCAGCGCGCGGCTGACCGATAACAACAACATGGTGCTGTCCAGTGTCGAGCGACCTTTGGCCCGTGGACGCTATCGGGTGCTGAGTGACTGGCTGTTTGGAGAAAGCCGCCAGTTTCAGGAAGCCCTGCGCCTGGATCACCTGCCCGACGAGACCATCGGCACGCTGTATCTGACCGTCGACACCTTCACCTTCGGCAGCCATTTTCTGCAACGTGCCGAGATCACGCTGCTCAACGGTTTTGTTCGCAGTCTGGCGCTGGCCGCCATTTTGACCATTCTGTTTTACGCAACGCTGACCAAACCCCTGGTGGGCGTGATCCGCAGCCTGAGCGTTCACGACCCGCGCAGCCCGGTGCGTTCGCGCATCGTTTGCCCGCCCGACCATGAACACGATGAAATCGGGGTGCTGGTCGAGACATTCAACCGCCAGATCGAAACCACGAGCAACGAACTCGCCAGACGCCGCGAGGCGGAAAATCGCCTGACTGATCACCTCAACGAACTGGAAGACATCGTTGCGGCGCGCACCAACGAGCTGCGCACCAGCAATATCCGGCTGCGCCAGTCCAACGAGGAGTTGCAGGTAGCGCGCAGCACGGCGCTTGAAATGGCTCACGCGCGCTCGGCCTTTCTAGCCAACATGAGCCATGAAATACGCACGCCGCTCAACGGCCTGCTAGGCATGCTGGCGCTTTCACTGGACAGTCCGCTGAACGCAGAGCAACGCCAGCAACTGATGATTGCTCACGACTCGGGCAAGGTGCTGGTCGAGCTGCTCAACGATATTCTCGACATGTCTAAATTCAACGCGGGGCACCTGGAGATCGAACTCATTCCGTTCGACCTCGGACTGCTGGTGGAAGACACGGCGAACCTGCTGTCACAGAACGCGGCCCCCAACGTTGAACTGACCTGCCTGATTGCCAAGGACTTTCCGGCAATGGTCATTGGCGATCCTACCCGCGTGAGGCAGATTGTCAGCAACCTGCTCTCCAATGCACTCAAGTTCACGCGAGTCGGACGTGTGGATGTGCGCCTGAACCACTGGCTGGACGCCAAGACGCAGCAAAGCCGGGTCAGCATACAGGTACGCGACACCGGCATCGGCATCGCCCGGGAGGCCCAGGCAAAAATCCTGCAGCCGTTCGCTCAGGCAGAAGCCGCCATCACCCGACAGTTCGGGGGCACAGGGCTGGGGCTGGCGCTGACCCACAGCCTGTGTGAAGCCATGAGCGGCACGCTGAGCATCGAATCGCAATCCGGCGTCGGCAGCCTGTTTTGTGCCGAGCTGCCGCTGCCGGTGCACCTGGATGCAATAACCCCTGAGCCCATCGGGGGGCGGGTGACGGTTTTCAGTTCCGCAGACAGCGGCCTGGTGGAATTGCTTGAAAACCTGTTACCGGCCTGGGGTGTAGACCTTGAGCGTCGCAGTGTTGACGAGCGCACACGCGCGCTCAAGCTCGATACACGCCCGGATCTGGTGATCACCGACTGCCCCGAATGCCTGTTTGCGATTCGCCCGGTCACCACGGCGCCCATTCTGCTCGTCACCGCCTACGGAAACTTCATGCCAGGCGAGCAAGTCGTTGCCTTGGCACCCTTGCAGCAACAGGCAAGGCCGCTGGCTCGCAACGCGCTCTATCACACGCTGAGCCGGGTCCTGAACCCGGAACAAATCAGCAACAGCGATACGCCGACGCAGGAGCTGACCACCCAACGCCCGGCACGCATCCTGCTGGTGGAAGACAACCCGGTCAACCAACTGGTCGCCAAGGGTATTCTTGCCAGACTGGGCTGCGACGTAGTGGTCAGCAGCCATGGCGCAGAGGCGCTTGAACAATTGGAGCACAGCAACTTTGATCTGGTGCTGATGGATTGCAACATGCCCGTCATGAATGGCTACGAGGCCAGCCGACAAATTCGCAGCAGCGGTCGCTGGCCCAACCTGCCCATCGTGGCGCTGACCGCCAACGCCATGCCAGACGAGCGCGAGCGCTGCAAGGCAGCGGGAATGAGCGATTATCTGGCCAAGCCCTTCAGACGGGCCGAGTTGATCAGCATTCTGGACCAGTGGATTCCGATCGGCGAACAAGCCGATCAGAAGGTTTAGCGCAGCAATGCTTCGATCTCACCGGTCAGCTCTTCAGGCTTGGTGAGCGGCGCGAAGCGCTTGACCAGCTTGCCGTCCCTGCCGATCAGGAATTTGGTGAAATTCCACTTGATCCGCTCCGACCCCAATAAGCCCGGCGCCTGTTTCTTGAGCTGCACGAACAACGGGTGAGCCTGATCGCCATTGACGTCGATCTTCTTGAACAGCGGAAAACTGACGCCGTAATTGAGTTCGCAGAACCCGGAAATCGCACCCTCATCCCCAGGCTCCTGCTTGCCGAACTGGTTGCAGGGAAAGCCGAGCACCACCAGCCCGCGGTCCTTGTAGTCCTGCCAGAGCTTTTCCAGCCCCTTGTACTGCGGCGTGAAACCGCATTTGCTGGCGGTATTGACCACCAGAACAGCCTTGCCAGCGTAGTCAGCGAGGGTTTTCTGCTCACCTTTAAGGGTGGTGCACGGGATGCTCAGCAGGTTTTCGCTCATGACAGTCAGTGCCTCAGGCTAATAGGGGTCGCGCAATGACCCGTGACGTTAGCGCGCAATCGAGCGGCATGCACTTCAATTACCCGCGCTGATAAAGCGTGATAAGCGCAGTGGCCGCTCAGCAAACGGTCGCTATTGGCGCGGCACCAGGTCCAGACACACCGAGTTGATGCAATAACGCAGACCGGTCGGCGGTGGACCGTCCGGGAATACATGACCCAGATGCGCGTCGCATTTGGCGCAAACCACTTCGGTGCGGATCATGCCATGGCTGATATCGCGCACTTCCACCACCGCGCTACCTTCGAGAGGTGCGTAGAAGCTGGGCCAGCCGCAGCCGGAGTCGAATTTGGTCTCGGAATCAAACAGTGCTTCGCCACAGCACACGCAATGATAGACGCCAGCGGTCTTGGTATCGTTGTACTTGCCACTGAAAGGACGTTCGGTGGCTTTCAGGCGACAGACGTTGTACTGCTCAGGGTCAAGCATCTCGCGCCACTCTTCGAGCGTTTTCTCCAACTTGTCCACAGGTACACCTCCCATTCGGAAAAAGCCTGATCTGTGTCTTTTCCGCAGATCAGGTGGCACGTATGATTGCGCCAGGTCAGACGTCAGTCTGGCACCCGCGTTTGTCGCGCACAAATTCATTTCATCGTGCCTCGTGCAGCGACCTTCAATTGCAAGTCAGCAAAAGCTCGTCCATTTTCGGGATCATCACCATGCAGTTCAGCAAATCGAACAAGCTCGCTAACGTCTGCTATGACATTCGCGGGCCAGTGCTCAAGCACGCCAAACGCCTGGAAGAGGAAGGTCATCGTATCCTCAAGCTGAATATCGGCAACCCGGCACCGTTTGGTTTCGAGGCGCCGGATGAAATTCTGCAGGACGTCATCCGCAACCTGCCGACCGCCCAGGGCTACAGCGACTCCAAAGGCCTGTTCAGCGCCCGCAAGGCCGTGATGCAGTACTACCAGCAGAAGCAGGTCGAAGGTGTCGGCATCGAAGACATCTACCTGGGCAACGGCGTGTCCGAGCTGATCGTGATGTCGATGCAGGCGCTGCTCAACAATGGCGACGAAGTGCTGGTGCCTGCGCCGGACTACCCCCTCTGGACCGCCGCAGTGGCGTTGTCCGGCGGTAATCCGGTGCATTACCTGTGCGACGAACAGGCCAACTGGTGGCCGGACCTGGCCGACATCAAGGCCAAGATCACCCCGAACACCAAGGCCATGGTGATCATCAATCCGAACAACCCGACGGGCGCGGTGTACTCGAAGGAAGTGCTGCTGGGCATGCTGGAACTCGCTCGACAGCACAACCTGGTGGTGTTCTCCGACGAGATCTACGACAAGATTCTCTACGACGATGCCGTGCACATCTGTACCGCCTCACTGGCGCCGGACCTGCTGTGCCTGACCTTCAACGGTCTGTCCAAATCGTACCGTGTCGCAGGCTTCCGCTCCGGCTGGATCGCCATCTCGGGGCCAAAACACAATGCGCAGAGCTATATCGAAGGTATCGACATTCTGGCGAACATGCGCCTGTGCGCCAACGTACCTAGCCAGCACGCCATCCAGACCGCGCTGGGCGGCTACCAGAGCATCAATGACCTGATCCTGCCGCCAGGCCGCCTGCTGGAGCAGCGCAACCGTACTTGGGAGCTGCTCAACGACATTCCAGGCGTGAGCTGCGTCAAACCCATGGGGGCGCTGTACGCCTTCCCGCGTATTGATCCGAAAATCTGCCCGATCCACAACGACGAAAAGTTCGTGCTGGACCTGCTGCTGTCGGAAAAACTGCTGGTGGTACAAGGCACGGCGTTCAACTGGCCCTGGCCTGACCACTTCCGCGTGGTCACCCTGCCGCGCGTCGATGAACTGGAGCAGGCCATTGGCCGCATCGGCAACTTCATGAAGAGTTATCGCCAATGAGCCATCAGTCAATGTGATGCGCTGCCCCCTGCCCCGACCCGTTCGGGGCATTTTATTTCTGCCCTTCACTCAGCGGCCTTCAATCCGGATATTGCGACGTATGAGGTCCAGCGCCATGGCTCAGCCGCCGTTCAGGTTCTCGGGATTACCATCGAATCTGACAAGAGGACACAGTTTGAAATAGTCCCTCGGTTGAATAGCGACGGGCATCACCTTATATACCCGGCATCAAGTTACATTTTGTCCTGAGGAGAACGTTTCGACCATGATGCGCATTTTGCTGTTTTTGGCCACTAACCTTGCGGTCGTGCTGATTGCCAGCATCACCCTGAGCCTTTTTGGCTTCAATGGGTTCATGGCGGCCAACGGGGTTGATCTGAACCTCAATCAGCTGCTGGTCTTCTGCGCCGTGTTCGGTTTCGCCGGCTCGCTGTTTTCGCTGTTCATCTCCAAATGGATGGCGAAAATGAGCACCGGCACTCAGATCATCACCCAGCCGCGCACCCGCCATGAGCAATGGTTGCTGCAGACCGTGGAACAACTGTCACGCGACGCAGGCATCAAGATGCCGGAAGTCGGTATCTTCCCGGCCTATGAAGCCAACGCGTTCGCCACGGGCTGGAACAAGAACGACGCGCTCGTTGCCGTCAGCCAGGGCTTGCTGGAGCGCTTCTCGCCCGATGAGGTCAAGGCGGTCCTGGCCCACGAGATCGGTCACGTGTCCAACGGCGACATGGTGACGCTGGCGCTGGTACAAGGCGTGGTGAACACCTTCGTGATGTTCTTCGCCCGTATCATCGGTAACTTCGTCGACAAGGTGATCTTCAAGACCGAAAACGGTCAGGGTATCGCCTACTACATCACGACGATCTTCGCCGAGCTGGTACTGGGCTTCCTGGCCAGCGCCATCGTGATGTGGTTCTCGCGCAAACGTGAGTTCCGCGCCGACGATGCCGGTGCTCGTCTGGCGGGCACGCAGGCCATGATCAGTGCCTTGCAGCGCCTGCGCTCCGAGCAGGGCGTGCCGGTGAAAATGCCTGACAGCCTGACGGCGTTCGGTATCAACGCCAGCCTCAAGCACGGCATCGCCGGCCTGTTCATGAGCCACCCGCCGCTGGAAACCCGCATCGAGGCCCTGCGCCGCCGCGGTTGATTGATCTGGCAGCGACAAAAAAGGGCGACGTGAGTCGCCCTTTTTCTATTCCGGCAACCGACACAACGCTGCTCACAGTGAGCGCCTTCCACAGCAAGGTGTCTGCTGCGAGATTGTGTCGTATCAGAAACACAGGTGGGTTCACGCAAATGCTCGCATGATCATCTGTCAGCCAAAGCTTTTCGCTCCAGCCAGTAAACACACTCATCCAGTCGCCTCACCCCGGCCTTGAGCGCCCTGGGACTGCTGTGCAGCGCATCGTGCACAGCGACCTTCCTCATCTTCCAGCCAGCAGACACAATCGCTTGCAGCCACGTCTCAGGAACGGAGAATGGTGGGCCTTCGAGTTCAGACTGATCATAGTCCAGCGTGATCAATAATCCGCGGCACACTGAAGGCATCAGTTGCTCAAGCTGTCGGACATAACGCTCACGCATGTCAGAAGGCAGCGCGATCATCGCAGCCCGATCATAAAAAGCCGCACACCGGCCAATCGCCTCCGATGTCAGCGCAAAGAAATCACCACACCATATCTCGATACCCGGAGCGCAGTAGACGCTGAAACCACCACACTGCCTCACCTGCGGCGGCTGGCGTCCGACAAAATAGCCTTCGACTGCCGTCTGCGACAGCTCAACGCCGACCACGTAAAAACCCTGCTCAATCAGCCAGCTCATGTCCTGACTCTTGCCACAGAGCGGCACCAGCACGCGTGCGCCCTGCTCCAGCGCCAGTTCGGGCCAGAATGTGCGCAGGTCCTCATTCACCTCAGCCTGATGAAACCCGATCTGCCCCGTCGACCAGCGCTGCTGCCAAAACTCCGCGTCCATGAACCCTCCTGAAAATCCGATCAAACTGCATCAAAACTTATATTAGATTTAGATCATTGCAATGACTGAAGATGAGGCCATTATTATTTTTTGCACATGGAGCTCAAATGTTCCCCAGCCTGTTTATCTCCCACGGCTCACCGATGCTGGCCCTGGAGCCCGGCGAGAGCGGTCCTGCGCTGGAGCGTCTCGCCACCTCAATACCCCGACCGCGCGCTATCGTAATGGTATCGGCTCATTGGGAAAGCCACGAACTGCTCGTGAACGGCAATCCCCAACCGGAAACCTGGCATGACTTCGGTGGTTTTCCTGCAGAGCTGTTCGCCATACAGTATCCCGCACACGGTCTGCCTGAACTGACGCGGGAAGTGGTCGACCTGCTGGCCGTCCATGACCTGCCCGCACGCATCGACAGCAGGCGACCGTTCGACCATGGCGTCTGGGTGCCGCTGTCGTTGATGTACCCACAAGCCGATATTCCCGTGGTACAGGTTTCCCTGCCCAGCAGGCAAGGCCCCGAATTGCAGACGCGCGTCGGCAAGGCGCTTGCCAGCCTGCGCGATCAAGGCGTGCTGATCATCGGTTCCGGCAGCATCACGCACAACCTGGGCGAACTGAACTGGCACGCAGGCCCTGAAAGCATCGAACCCTGGGCCAAGGCCTTTCGCGACTGGATGATCGAGAGGCTCGCCAGCGATGACGAGGAAGCCCTGCACCGCTATCGCAGCCTTGCCCCTCACGCAGTGCGTGCCCATCCGAGCGACGAGCACCTGTTGCCGCTGTACTTCGCCAGAGGTGCAGGCGGGAAGTTCAGCATTGCGCACCAGGGCTTCACCATGGGCGCGCTGGGCATGGACATCTACCGATTCGGCTGACGCCTGAGAAATCCGAAGCAAAAAAAATCCCCGAACCAGTCGGGGATTTTTTATTGGACGATCAGCTCAGGCGCGGATCAATCCTCGCGATAGCGACGCAGCTTCAGCTGCTTACCGGCAACGCGGGTGTCCTTGAGCTTGGTCAGCAGACGCTCAAGACCATCTTCCGGCAGTTCGACCAGGCTGAAGCTGTCACGGACCTGAATACGGCCGATGGCTTCGCGGGCCAGGCCACCTTCGTTGAGGATGGCACCCAGCAGGTTCTTGGCAGCGATACCATCACGAGCACCCAGCGCGGTACGGCAACGAGCACGGCCTTCAGCCAATGGAACCGGCGCACGACGCTCACGCTCTGGACGGTCACCGCTGCGCTCCGGACGATCGCCACGCGGGGCATTGTTCGGAACCAGTGGGCGCTCACGCTCGATGGCAGCCAGAGTCAGGGCCTGACCATTGGTCGCCTTGCGCAGCAGAGCGGCAGCCAGTGCACGCGGCGTGCAACCGATGTCGGCGGTCAGACGATCCAGCAGATCACCATGGGTCGACTCAGCGTCGGCAACCAGTGGCGACAGGCTGTTGGTCAGTTTCTTGATACGGGCATCCAGCACAGCCTGGGCATCCGGCAGGCGGACTTCCGCAACCTTCTGACCAGTCACACGCTCGATAACCTGCAGCATGCGACGCTCACGCGGCGTAACCAGCAACAGCGCACGGCCTTCGCGACCTGCACGGCCGGTACGGCCGATACGGTGAACGTAGGACTCTGGATCGTAAGGCATGTCCACGTTGAACACGTGAGTGATACGCGGAACGTCAAGACCACGAGCAGCAACGTCGGTCGCTACCACGATGTCCAGACGGCCATCCTTGAGGGATTCGATGACGCGCTCACGCTGGTTCTGGGCGATGTCGCCGTTCAGTGCAGCAGCCTTGTAGCCTTTGGCTTCCAGTGCACTTGCCAGGTCAAGGGTCGCCTGCTTGGTGCGGACGAACATGATCAGGGCGTCGAAGTCTTCGACTTCCAGCAGGCTCAGAACAGCCGAGGTCTTCTGGTCAGCGTGAACAAGCAGGTGAGCCTGCTCGATCGCGGTAACGGTCTGGGTCTTGGTCTGGATCTTGACGTGCTTCGGATCGCGCAGGTGGCGTTCGGCGATGGCACGGATCGACTGTGGCAGTGTGGCCGAGAACAGAACGGTCTGGCGGGTCTCAGGCATAGCCTTGAAGATCACTTCCAGGTCGTCCATGAAGCCCAGCTTCAGCATTTCGTCCGCTTCGTCGAGAACCAGGTGGTTCACGGTCGCCAGGACTTTTTCGTCACGGCGAAGGTGATCGCACAGACGGCCCGGGGTGGCGACGACGATTTGTGCGCCGTTGCGGATGGCCTTGAGCTGAGGGCCCATAGGCGCGCCGCCGTAGACCGCTACAACGGTCACGCCCGGCATTTGTTTTGCGTAGGTCTCGAACGCGGTGGCAACTTGAAGTGCCAACTCGCGGGTCGGGGCCAGGATCAGTGCTTGCGGCTCGCGCTTGCTCGGGTCGATGCGATGCAGGATAGGCAGTGCGAACGCGGCGGTTTTACCCGTACCGGTTTGTGCCTGACCAATCATGTCGTGACCGGCGAGAATGATCGGGATCGATTGCTGCTGAATGGCCGAAGGCTCTTCGTAGCCAGTGGCGACGACAGCTGCAACGATATTGGGATGAAGTTCGAGAGCGGCGAAGCCGCCGATTTCCTGGGTCATGGGTCTGCCTCTAGTGCATCCGCAAAGACCCATGCTTCAAAGCTGCGCGTGCCGTGTACGACCCTGAGGTCACCCTGGCTGCTTTGTCGGCGGGGATTTGCGAAAACGTTTGATGAATGGATCGTCAATGATAGTTCGCAGTGCGAACGCGCGACCGAAGCTGGCTTCGGAGAACTGCTATATCACGACGAGGGCCTCGTTAAGGCCGGCGCGCACTATACCGGAATTGCGCATCAAAGTGAGTCTTTTTTTTGCGAAACGTTGCCGGCAGAGCGAGAAAAAACAGGCGCTGTGGGTCATGAACCGTTTTCCCGCGCGGCATGGGCCCACGTTTTCAGGCATGCCGGCTTAAACGTTTCACCGGATCGTACAGATGATCAGGGCCAAGACTTTCGACGTGCGGCGAATTGTCCCACGCACGTTTAGGCTTTACCGATGCGCAGCCACTTCTCGTACGCACAACCGTCCTGCTCACGTCGCCGGCCTGACCGCCTTGATCAATGACGCCAGCGAGTAACCCAGGCGAGAGGCCAGTGCTTCGGCCCGCACGTCGAGGGCTTCGAGGTCCAGCACCTGATCCAGGTCCGACGGCACAATGAGAATGACATTGCCCTCTTTGACCGGCAGCTCCCAGTAATGGCGATGATAAAGACCGCGCAACAGGGCCGCGCCCAACGGTTTACCGTCGTCGGCGGCCCACTGATTGATGATCAGCCAGCCGCCGGGGTTCAGGCGTTGCTGACAGCCGTGCAGGAAATTCCAGGCCAGGTGCCCGACCCCGGGGCCGACATCCGTATAGAGGTCGACGAAAATCAGGTCCGCAGGCTCCGTGGTATCGAGCAGATCCAGCGCGTCGCCGATACGTATATATAGACGCGGATCGTCGTCCAGCCCCATGTACTCCATCGCCAGGCGCGGGACGTCCGGGCGCAGCTCGATCACCTCGACGTCTTCAAGCGGCAGAAACTTCATGCACGCCTGGGTCAGCGTTCCGGCACCCAGCCCCAGAAACAGCGCGCTCTCGGGCGCCTCATGGCACAGCGCACCGATCAACATCGCGCGGGTGTAGTCGTACTCCAGCCAGCTGGGATCGGCCGTGAAGGTGCAACTCTGCTCAATGGCATCGCCAAATTCGAGGAAGCGATAGTCGTCGACTTCCAGCACGCGGATCATGCCGAAATCATCGTGGACTTCGGCCAGAATCCGTTCTACGCGCTCACGCTCTTCCGTCATTACCGTTCCCGATTGGCCCGCAAAACGCGGATTGTCGGCCAAGCCACGCGCTTTGTCACATTTTCCCGGACCACAACGCGCCCCGGTTATCAGCGCCACGCTGGCAGCAGGCTGATGAGCTGCTAACATGCCGATCCGATTGCACAACCCTAGAGCCAACCATGAGCCAACCCTGGAGCCCCGACAGCTGGCGGGCACTGCCGATTCAGCAGCAACCTCAGTACCCTGACGCCGCGCATCTTCTCAAAGTCGAACAGAGCCTGGCCAGCTACCCGCCGCTGGTGTTCGCCGGCGAGGCACGAGAGTTGCGTCGTCAGTTTGCCGAAGTGACCCAGGGTCGCGCGTTCCTGCTGCAGGGCGGCGACTGCGCCGAAAGCTTCATGGAGTTTTCCGCCGCCAAGATTCGCGACACCTTTAAAGTGCTGCTGCAGATGGCCGTGGTGATGACCTTTGCGGCCGGCTGCCCGGTGGTCAAGGTGGGACGCATGGCCGGCCAGTTCGCCAAACCGCGCTCAGCCAACGATGAAACCATCGAGGGCGTGACCTTCCCGGCTTACCGTGGCGACATCGTCAACGGCATCGGCTTCGATGAAAAGAGTCGCGTTCCCGACCCTGATCGGCTGATACAGGCCTACAACCAGTCCACCGCCACGCTCAATCTGCTGCGCGCCTTTGCGCAGGGCGGCTTTGCCGACCTGCATCAGGTGCATCAGTGGAACCTGGACTTCATCGCCAATTCGGCACTGGGCGAAAAGTACAGTCAGCTCGCCGATCGTATCGACGAGACGCTTGCCTTCATGCGCGCCTGCGGCATGGACACCTCGCCACAATTGCGCGAAACCAGCTTTTTTACCGCCCATGAAGCCCTGTTGCTCAACTACGAAGAGGCCTTCGTGCGGCGCGACAGCCTGACCAACGATTACTACGACTGCTCCGCGCACATGCTGTGGATCGGCGACCGTACCCGGCAACTGGACGGCGCACATGTCGAGTTTTTGCGCGGTGTGAACAACCCGATCGGCGTCAAGGTCGGGCCGAGCATGAACACCGATGACCTGATCCGCTTGATCGACATCCTCAACCCGGACAACGATCCAGGCCGTCTGAACCTGATTGCGCGCATGGGCGCCAACAAGGTCGGCGATCACCTGCCACAGCTGATTCGCGCGGTCGAGCGTGAAGGTCGCAAAGTGCTGTGGAGCTCGGACCCCATGCATGGCAACACCATCAAGGCCAGCAGCGGGTACAAGACCCGCGACTTCGCGCAGATCCTGGGCGAGGTCAAACAGTTCTTTCAGGTGCACCAGGCCGAAGGCACCTACGCGGGAGGCATCCATATCGAGATGACCGGGCAGAACGTCACCGAATGCATCGGCGGCGCGCGCCCCATCACTGAAGATGGCCTATCGGATCGCTACCACACCCATTGCGACCCGAGGATGAATGCCGATCAATCGCTGGAACTGGCGTTTCTGATTGCTGAAACGCTGAAACAGGTGCGCCGCTAAGCCACTCGTTTCAGCGCTGTAGCGCATTGCCAAGCCGCGCCCCGCTGTCACGCTGGCAATTGACCTGAATCTGCGCCAACCCGAGCCAAACGGCCAGTTGGCGCAGAGTGCCTGCCAGGGCTTGCATACCCTCATCGTCCAGTCCCGTCTGTTCTTCATGCACGGCATGCACCGCCAGGCGTCCGGCTGCACGCTCGGCACGCAAATCGACCCGTGCGGCGATGCGCTCGTTGTGCAAAAACGGCAGCACGTAATAGCCATAGACGCGCTTGTCCTGCGGCGTGTAAATCTCCAGCCGGTAGCGAAAGTCGAACAGCCGCTCGGTTCGCGCGCGCTCCCAGATGAGCGAGTCGAACGGCGACAATAGCGCGCTCGCAGAGACCTTGCGGGGCACCTTGCAGCCCGGCAGGCAGAAGGCTTTTTGCTTCCAGCCTTGAACCTGAACCTCCTCAAGCTCCCCGGCCTCGACCAGTTCTGCCAGCAGGATGCGGCTGGGCTGCGGGTCCTGACGGAAATAATCGCGCAGGTCCTTCTCCGTGCCGACACCCAACGCACCGGCGGCATGCAGCAGCAGACCGCGCTGGGCATCTGCCTCACTGACTTCGGGCTGACCAAGGAGGGTCGTCGGCAGCACGCGCTCGGGCAGGTCATACAGACGCTCGAAGCCACGACGCCCCGCCACCGTCACTTCGCCCGCTGCAAACAGCCATTCCAGCGCCTGTTTCTCCGCACTCCAGTCCCACCAGGGTCCGGCTTTTGCCTGACGGGTGCTCAGACTGCCCGCGCCCAGCGCGCCCCGCTCGCGAACAGCTTGCAATACGCTTGCGATAACGGGTTGCTGCTCACGACCAAACCTGGCCAACCCTTGATAGATGCCCTCACCCTGCGCGGCGCGGCGCATGCGCCAGCGCATCAATGGGTACAGTTCGATGGGCAGCAAGGAAGCTTCGTGCCCCCAGTATTCAAACAGGCGCCGGTGTCGACCCTGACTCCACGCAGCCTGATCCAGCAGCGTTGGCGAATAATGACCCAACCGCGAGAACAGCGGCAGGTAGTGCGAGCGCACCAGTGCATTGACCGAGTCGATCTGCAATACGCCCAGTCGGCTGATCATCTGCGTGACATGGCTGGCCTTGACAGTAGCTGGCGGCTGGCGCCCAGAGAATCCCTGAGCGGCCAGTGCCAGACGACGTGCTTGTTTGAGGGATAACTCCATGGGCTTTAACGCTCCCGTTTCGAGCCCGTTACGCTAGCCGATTATAGAGCGCTCTGTCAGCGCCTCATGGGGTCGTCCCAGAACGGACGCTCGGTCTCCTGCAGAACATCGGCGCGGCTCAGGCCCAGATCCTTCAGTGCCCCATCGCTCATCTGTGCGAGCAGGCGACGTTGACGGTGCAACTCGTGCCAGCGTGCCACGTGCGCTTTGAGCCACCGCAGCGCTTTGCCAAGCGGCAACCGCAAGGATGATCTGGCGATCAGTACATACCCTTTTTGACCTTTCATCATCTTGCCCTTCATGTGGGGATGACTAAAGTCTCGCGCCGGGTTTAAGATCAATCCAACGAATGTTTCTTATGCGAGCCATCTGGGAGATTGATGCATTGGCCACCTACCCCAGCATAGACACCGAACTGCTGCGCACCTTTGTCGCCATCGCCGATCACGGTGGTTTCACGCGTGCGGGTGAAGTGGTCAACCGCACCCAATCTGCGGTCAGCATGCAGATGAAGCGACTGGAAGAAGATATCGTCCAGCGCTCGCTGTTTCGCAAGGACGGCCGTACCTTGAGCCTCACAGCAGAAGGACAGGTACTGCTGGGCTACGCACGGCGCATCCTCAAGCTGCACAGCGAGGTGTTCAACACGTTGCGCGAACCCCACATGGTGGGCGTGGTGAAGATCGGCTCGCCGGACGATTACGTAATGCGCTTTCTGCCTGGCATCCTGTCGCAGTTCTCGCAAGCCTATCCACTGGTTCAGGTCGAAGTGCATTGCGAACCGTCGGATGTGCTTTTGCAGCGCAATGACCTGGACCTGACCATCGTCACCCGCAAGCCCGGCAATGAGATCGGCCAGTTGCTGAGGCGAGAGCAACTGGTCTGGGTCGAGGCCAACGGTCATGCGCCCCATGAGCAGACGCCCATGCCGTTGGCGATGTTCAACACTCGCTGTTTTTGTCGGGAATGGGCCTGCAATGCCCTCGACACGCTCGAACGTGAGTACCGGATCGCCTACAGCAGCGCCAGCATGGCGGCAATCATGGCGGTGGTCGGCGCAGGCCTGGCCGTGACCGCGCAGTTGCAGAGTCTGGTCACGCAGGATCTGCGCATCCTCGGCGAAGCGGAAAACCTGCCGCAACTGCCCACCGCCAGCGTGGTGTTGCTGCGAAACCCCGACAACCCCTCACCCATCACCGAATGCATGGCCGATTACATTGCCGAGGGTTTCAGACTTTAAGCGCCAGGATCACCGCGCAGAGCACCAGAAACACACAAAACATCGAGCGCAACGTGCGTTCAGGCAACGAATGTGCGAGCTTCACGCCCCAACTGATACTGGCCAGCCCGCCAACAGCCAGCGGTATGCCCATGGACCAGTTCACATGGTCATGCAGTGCGTAGGTCACCAACGTGATACCGGTACTGGGCGCCGCCAACGACAACGCCAGGCCCTGCGCCACCACTTGGGTGGCACCAAATACACTGGTCAGGATCGGCGTAGCGATCACCCCGCCGCCTACACCGAACAGACCGCCTGTTACGCCGGAACCCACGCCCAGCAGCCACAGCCATTTTTCATGGCGCAGTTGCGAACTGGCCTGCCCCTTGCGCCAGAACATCTGCGCCAGATTGAACACGGTCAGCACGACCAGAAAACCGACGAATGCCAACCGCATGCCCTGAGGATCGAGGCGAACCGCGAGCAATGACGTCAGCCAGGCGAACAGGAAACTGGGCACAATGAGCATCAGCGCGTTGCGCAGCAGAATCCGGTTGCGCTGGTTGTAACGCCACAACGCCAGCAGCACGTTGGGCAACACCATCAACAATGCCGTGCCCTGTGCCAATTGCTGGTCCAACCCGAACAGCACACCGAGCGCGGGAATCGCCACCAGACCACCGCCGATTCCAAAGAGCCCGCCCAGCGTGCCCATTGCCGCCCCCAACAGTACGAACATCACAACTTCGATCACGCCACATCCCCAACCAATCAATGGCCAAATGCTACGCAGTCTTGCGCGTGAGGCAAACGATCAACGTCGACAAAGCGGCTTTTTTTGTGCACCACCGTTCTGAACCGGCGACCGGCCAGACAATGCACCAATGAAATTGTCTGGCGCATTAAAGATCGCAACACTAAATTAAGCCCCTCCTTCACCGCGCATGAGGAATGCCCATGGACGCCGACGACAACCTGCCCCCCAACACCTCCGCCGATTGCGACTCGCTGCTGCTCGACAATCAATTGTGTTTTGCCCTGTATTCCACCTCGCTGATGATGACCAAGGTGTACAAACCCTTGCTTCAGGCGCTGGGGCTGACCTATCCGCAATACCTGGCGATGATGGTGTTGTGGGAACAGGACGGGCTGACCGTCGGAGATGTGAGTACACGTCTGTTGACTGATCCGGGTTCGTTGACGCCGCTGCTCAAGCGTCTGGAGGGCGAAGGTTTCATCAGCCGCACACGCAGCAAGGAAGACGAACGCGTCGTACTGCTGCATCTCACTGAACAGGGCCGCGCCTTGCAGCAAAAAGCCACGACGGTGCCGGGCTGCATTCTGTCCGCCAGTGGCTTGAACATGGATCAGCTTCGCGAGCTGCAAGGCAAACTGCTGGATCTGCGTGAACATTTGCATGACAGCTTGTGACGGGCACGCGATTGAACTGTAACAATAATGAAATATTAAGAAACAATTAGTGGCATATTGGAAACAGGAATACTTAGTACAAGCAAATAGCAAGCATTACCATTCGCATCCTAAAAATCACAGCCCTTTGGATGCGCGTCTTCATGCCTGCCCCTATTCGCCTCAAACCTGTCTCACTCGGTTTTTCCGTAATGCTTGCAGCGGGCTACGCCTGCGCCGCCTCCACCACACTGCCTGAACTCTCGATCGACGCCGATACCCTGATCGATGACCCCAAGGTCAAGGAGGTCAGCACGGCGACGCGCACTTCAACCCCCGCGCGCTATGTGCCGCAGGCCATCGACACCGTGAAGACCTCAAGCGTTCTGGATTACGGCACCAACGATCTGGGTACAGCGCTCAGCGGCCTCCCCAATGTCAGCAGTGCGGCGGACACGCGCTTCGACGGTCTGAGAATCCGGGGTTTCGACGCCAGCAATGATTTCTATCTGGATGGCATTCGCGACGACAGCCAGTACGTACGCGACCTGCATAACATTGAGCGGATTGAGGTGTTGAAAGGTCCGGCAGCCGTGCTCTATGGCCGTGGTAGCCAAGGCGGCATCGTCAATCGGGTCAGCAAGTTGCCTCAGGCAGGCAGGCGCTCCACGCTTGAAGCCCAGGGCGGCAGCGAGGACCTGCGCAGCCTGTATGCCGACCTGAGCACCGACCCCAGCGAAAACGTCAGCCTGCGTCTGAACATGGGCAATCAGGACAGCAACAGCTTTCGCGACGATGTCTCCAGCAGCCGACAACTGTTCGCGCCTTCGATCAGTTGGCAACTGACGCCTGCGCTGAACTGGCTGGTGCAGTATGAGTACAGCCGCTACGACCGCACGCCGGATCGCGGGATTCCGGGCGTCGGTGGACGCCCTGCCGATGTGCATCGCGGCACCACCTATGGCGACGACCGGGATTACATCGACGACCGGTCACAGTCGCTACGCTCGAAACTGACCTATGAACTCAACGACAACTGGCAGCTGCGCCAGACGCTGGGCGTGTTCAAGCTCGACAGCGATTTCGACAACACCTACCTGACCGGCTACGACCCGACCACACGGCGTGTGACCCGCCAGCACTGGCAGCAGGATCTCACGACCCGCAACGTCTTCAACAATCTGGAGCTGGAAGGTCTGGTCGAAACGTTCGGCCTGGAGCATCGGCTCTTGACCGGCCTGGAAACAGGCAGCCAGCGCCGCGACCCGACGCTGTATACCGCAGCGACATCAGGCGCAGGATTCCAGGCCGTTCCGGCGCTGGATCTGTTCAAGCCGGATCGCAACCAGAGTCACACGGGCCGGATGATCGTCTCCAGTGATAACCACACCGAGGTCGAAAGCCGCGGGCTTTACGTGCAGGACCAACTGCGCCTGAACGATCAATGGCAAGTACTGGGCGGGCTGCGTTACGACCGCTTCGAAGTGGAGACCACCAATCAGCTTCGCGGCATCAAGGATCAGCGCGACAGCAACAGCACCAGCCCGCGCGTAGGCGTGGTGTGGACGCCCGTGCAGGACCACTCGTTCTATGCGTCCTGGACCAAGACGTTCTCGCCGGTCGGTGGTGGCTTGATCGGCATCACACCGGGCGCATCGGGCAATGCCAATGACCTGAGCCCGGAGATGACCCGGCAGAAGGAAATCGGGGTCAAAAGCGACTGGTTGAACGAACGCCTGAGCACCACGCTCGCTGTCTATGAACTGGAGCTGTACAACCGCCGCACCACCGACCCGGTCAACCCGACCATCACCTTGCTGACTGGCCTGCAGCGTTCACGCGGTATCGAACTGACGGCCACCGGTCAGTTGGCCAGCCATTGGTACCTGCGCGGCGGCATTGGTCTGCAGGACGCAACGATCGTGGAAGACGACAACGGCCTTGAGGGCAATCGCGTCAGTAACGTGGCGCGACGCAACGGCAGTGTGTTCCTGACCTGGAAGCCGGAAATGGGGTGGTACGCAGAGACCGGACTGACCCTGTCAGGCGAGCGCTACGCCGACAACCAGAACACCACGGTGCTGCCCGGGTATGGTCGCTGGGATGCGCTGGCAGGCTTTCGCCAGAAGGACTGGGACGTACGCGCGGCGCTCAACAACCTGACTGATCGCACCTACTACAGCTCGGCGACCAGCGCCGGACAGATTCGCGTCGGCGATCCGCGCAATCTGGTGGTGACCGGGACTTACAGCTTCTGAGTGTCAGTACCTCATTCTGATCGTGCCCATGCTTCGCGTGGGCACACCTCCACAGGACGCTCCGCGCTCAATCTGTGCCTGCTCGCCCCTGCCCTTTTTGCTCACTTCCACATTTTTTTCAAAAATTAACTTGCGCGCAAAGTATTCCAGGAATACATTGGATTTGCGATTAGTTAGCGCGCAAGTATTTAGCGTATAAATTCATCTCTATAGGGATCCAGACCATGAACACTCTCTACACCGCAGTCGCAACTTCCACCGGTGGCCGTGATGGCCGTGCCGTTTCCAGCGACAAGGTTCTCGATGTAAAACTCGCCACCCCAAAAGAGCTGGGCGGTGCCGGTGGTGAAGCCACCAACCCTGAGCAACTGTTTGCCGCCGGTTACTCGGCCTGCTTCATCGGCGCACTGAAATTCGTTGCCGGCCAGAGCAAGCGCAGTATCCCTGCCGATGCGTCGATCACCGCACATGTCGGCATCGGTCAAATCCCCGGCGGTTTCGGTCTGGACATCGACCTGCACATCAGCCTGCCAGGTCTTGAACACGCCGACGCCCAACAGTTGGTCGATGCCGCTCACCAGGTCTGCCCGTATTCCAACGCCACCCGTGGCAACGTCGATGTGCGCCTGCACGTCACCGTCTGATCCTCCCCGCCACAGGAATCGAACATGAAAACGTTCAGCAAAGTAGTGACCGGTACGCTGCTCGCCCTGTCTGTCAGCAGCGCATTTGCCGCAGGCGATTCGGGCGTTGAGCACAACACTCAGGCCTTTCTCGATGCACTGAACTCGGGCACCGGCAAGCCCCTCGAGCAGCTGTCGCCCAAGGACGCCCGCGCGGTGTTGGTCGGCGCTCAGTCAGGTGTGAAACTGACCCTGCCCAAGGCCGATGTCAGCGAGAAAACGATCAAGGTCGACGGCCAGTCCATCAGCCTGAATATCGTGCGTCCCGCAGGCGTCAAAGGGACGTTGCCGGTTTTCATGTTCTTCCACGGCGGCGGCTGGGTCCTGGGAGATTTCCAGACTCACGAGCGTCTGGTTCGGGATCTGGTTGCAGGCTCTGGGGCCGTTGCGGTGTTCGTCAATTACACGCCTTCGCCTGAAGCGCATTACCCGACTGCGATCAATCAGGCTTACGCGGCCACTCGCTGGGTGGCTGAGCATGGCAAGGAAATCAACGTCGACGGCAAGCGTCTGGCCGTGGCTGGCAACAGCGTCGGCGGCAACATGGCGACAGTGGTTGCGCTGATGGCCAAGGAAAAAGGCACCCCGGCGCTGCGCTACCAAGTGCTGCTGTGGCCTGTGACGGACGCCAATTTCAACACTGCATCCTACGACCAGTACGCCGAAGGCCACTTCCTGACCCGCAACATGATGAAGTGGTTTTGGGACAATTACACCACCGAGGCGGCGCAGCGTAACGAGATCTACGCCTCACCGTTGCGTGCCACAACTGAACAGTTGAAAGGCTTGCCGCCTGCGCTGGTCCAGACCGCCAGCGCTGATGTGTTGCGCGATGAAGGTGAAGCCTATGCCCGTAAGCTGGATCAAGCTGGTGTACCCGTCACGGCTGTGCGTTACAACGGCATGATCCACGACTACGGCTTGCTCAACGTGGTCAGTCAGGTGCCAGCGGTGCGCTCCGCCATGCTGCAAGCGTCCGAAGAGCTGAAAGCACACTTGAAGTAACGCCATCTGCCGAATCGCAGGCAAAAAGAAACCCGCATCGCTGCGGGTTTCTTGCGTAACGGGGTTACAAAACCATGCTTATTTGGCACGGCCTTTGTAGGAACCGCCTTCACGGGTATCGATCTCGATCATGTCGCCGATTTCGATGAAGTCAGCCACGCTCAGCTCAGTGCCGTTCTTCAGTTTGGCAGGCTTCATGACCTTGCCGGAAGTGTCGCCACGAGCCGAACCTTCGGTGTAGTCAACCTGACGCACGATAGTGGTCGGCAGCTCTACGGAAACCAGACGCTCTTCGAAGAACACGGCTTCGCACACGTCGGTCATGCCTTCTTCAACGAAAGGCAGAACGCTTTCGATGTCTTCGGCGTTCAGTTCGTACATGGTGTAATCGGAGGTGTCCATGAACGTGTAAGTGTCGCCGCTGATGAAGGACAGAGTCGCTTCCTTACGGTCGAGGATCACGTCGTCCAGTTTGTCGTCAGCGCTGTAAACGATCTCGGTCTTGTAACCGGTCAGCAGGTTCTTCAGCTTGGTCTTCATGATTGCGCTGTTACGACCGGACTTGGTGAATTCAGCCTTCTGAACCAGCCAAGGGTCGTTTTCCAGACGGATCACGGTACCGGGTTTCAGCTCTTTACCAGTTTTCATTGCATATATCCGAATTTGGATGAGATTAACCAAAGGCTCTGTACGAGAAATAGCCTTGGGGGGCACTTTTCGTACAGAGCCTTATATCAAGGCCGCGTATCATAGCGAATTTCCATAAAACTGCACCAGCGCTGCGGCGAGATCCTTGCGAGCGGCCTGTTCTTCGCACCAGTACTCGGCATGGCTCTGGATCTCCACCCAGTGAGTCATCATCGCCTGCCAGCTCGCGTCCAGCGGCAGGCTGGCGTTCCAGCTTTGCCAGAACGCGTTCAAGGCCGACGCAGCCTCTGCCGACAGGCCTGCCAGGTAGAGTTCCAGAAACGCGTCAAGCTTGGGCAGATGCGCATCGCCTTCCTGCTGATAGATGTGCCAGAGCATCGGCCGGCCCGCCCATTGGGCCCTGACAAACGAGTCCTCGCCTCGTACCACATTGAAATCGCAGCTCCACAGCAAGCGGTCATACGCCTCCTGCCTGACGAACGGCAGTATCTGAACCGTCAAAGCGCCCCGCCGCTCAATGCTGCCCACCGTCAGTTCAGCCATGTCGAGCCAACGCTGCACGTCGGCCAGGATGCGCCCATCCGGCACCAGCAACTGCGTGGCACGACTGTCGCGGGCAAGGGCATCGAGCCAACTGCCAAGCGCAGGGTTCTCGTAGGCAAACAGCGAAATCAGACGTGCTCCCGCTATCGGCTCGACACCCAGCGTCTGCAGAAAAGCTTGCTGCGCCGCCGCGTCGTGCTGAAAAGCCTCGCGTCGCTCGATCAGGCCCTGCTCACGCAGCAATCCTCCCGTAGCGTCCCGAAAGCCGGGGAAGAAAAAGAATTTCTTCAAACCACTCGACTGCAGGGACGGCAGGCCATGGCAGCCGGTCACCCAGTCCTCTGCGCTCAGGTAGTCGAGGTTGAGCCACACCGGCCTTGGTGAGCACTGCAACATGGCGTCGGTGTAGCGCGCAGGAAGCCGGCAGGCGAACGCCTCGATCACTGCGTCGGGGATGTCAGTGTCGACCCAGTCTGCGGGCCAGTGACACACACTGACACCTTCCTGCCACTGCTGTGCGGCCTGGGGATCCGCTTGCGGACACAGACGGGCGAATGCCGACAGATCGTCGATCCACAGACGGATATTCAGGCCGTGCTCGGCGACGAGTTGACGCGCCAGGCGCCACGTGACGCCCACATCCCCATAGTTATCGACCACATTACAAAAAATGTCCCAAGAGGCTTTCATCCGGGCTCCCTGAGGGCTGTCGGTAAAACATCAATTGTCGTTCAGAACGCCCCTTCCCCACCAGCCTTGAGCCTTGGGTGCCTCTGGAGCGGCAGAAGCCGCGCGTGCAATTGTCATCCTCACGCGCCAGGCATGGCACAATCGCATTGCGCCCCTTCGCAAGGAACTCCGCCATGCCGTCTCACATCCGCCGTCGCGAACTGTACGTATCCCTGAAGTTGATTCTGTGCATCGCCCTGGGTATCTGGCTGGGAGCCATGGTGGTAGTCCTGACCGGCTGGCTGCTATACAAAAGCCTGCCTCCTGCGCAGACCGTGGCGCTGGAAAAGGCCGCTACTCAACTGACAGCGCCGCCTGCACCGCAGGCTGAACCCGAAACGGCGATGTTCAGAAAATACGAGCAGAGCCTGCGCGAAAGCGAAGCCAGACAAGCCCGCGAACAGACGCAGGAGCTACAGCAGCGTAATTTCAGCCGCGCCAAATGCGACTTCTGGATGCAGCAGGACCGCACCGCGCCGAGCGAGAAAAGCCGCGCCAGCATCAACGAATATTGCGGATGAGCCATGAACAAGCAGGACGTGCTGCAACGCATCACCGATAGACTGGCGGTGGATCTGGACATTGCGCAACGCGCCGCACAGACCGCCTATGAAGCCGCCACGCACGAAGAAAACATCGCTGAAAACAAGTACGACACGCTGGGTCTTGAAGCCTCCTATCTCGCCGCAGGCCAGGCGCGGCGTGTCGATGAAATCCGTCAATCGCTGGCGCTCTACCGTAACTGGTCAATCAAGGCGTTCGATGAATCCTCGGGCATTCAGGTCGGTGATCTGATCACCCTCGAAGGTGAAGCGGGTCAGGTGCAGTACCTGTTCCTGGGGCCTGACGCAGCGGGATTGAAGATTCATGCAGACGACCGTCTGATTACCGTCATAACGGCTCGCGCGCCGCTGGGGCAAAACCTGCTGGGAAAATTCGAAGACGATGTCGTACAGATTGTCATCAACGGCGTCCGACAATCCTTCGAGATCACTCAAACCTTATGAATCACTGCATCTGAAGGGTTGATCGGGCCAAGTTTTTCTGGGTAAGGTGGGGCTGTCGCTACAACCGCAATAATCGGGGCTACATCACAGCAAGCAAGGACTAACACCCAAGGAGATTTTTCATGACGAACGTCATAGCATTCCCTGACGCCCATGAACGTGATCGCCTGAAGTCCAGTCAAGATCCGGCGTTGAGATACCTGAACAAAAAAGAGCGACTGCTGATCGACCAACTGCGTTCGACCAGCCATGCAGGCCGTCAGTATGTGTACGACTACGCAAGCATCATGCACCTGTCCAGGCCCTTGTATCCTGAACCGCTAGAGTGATGGTCCGGCATCCGGGCTGAACATCCTGCAAGAAATACGCTCGGGGCCTCTGCAACAGGGCCCTGATAGCGATGTGCTGTGCACGATGCACTTTCCCTCTTTTCCTACCGACCTGCCTGCCCGGCAACCTCAGGCAAGCAGTGAGTGCGCGCGGCAATTTTAATTGCGATTATCATCATTAATTGATTACGATCGTAATCAATTAATCCGCCCGTCGTCGATATGGAGTACCGCGTCATGCAGAATCTCTCTCGTGAAGAAAAGATCGAACTGTGGATGGCAGAGGAGAAAACCGTGCGCGCCACCCTTGGTCCGCCCGGCGACACGGGGCTAGCAGAGGTAGCCCTGCTGGAGCCTGTCGATTTCTTCAACAGCATAGGTCGCGGCGATTTACCCAGCCCGGCACTGGGCGCATTGATGGGCTTTATTCCGCTTGTCTTCAGTGAGGGGCAATTCATCTTTCAGGGCACGCCGGACAGCCGACATTACAACTCGCTGGGCACTGTCCACGGCGGTTATGCAGCTACGCTGCTGGATTCGTGCATGGGCTGTGCGATCCATACCCGGCTCAAGAAAGGTCAGGGATACACCACACTGGATTTGCGCGTCAGTTACATCCGCGCCCTGACCGACAAGGTTGGCCCCATTCGCGCAGAAGGCAAGGTTGTCCATGTGGGCCGGTCTACGGCCGTCGCTGAAGGTCGGTTGTATGACGTGGATGATCGTCTGTATGCCACTGCGAGCACCACTTGCATGATTCTTACCATGAGCCTGTAAGAAATCTCAGTCGTTTGAGGGACGCAGGACCGATTGGTACTGCGCCCTCACGTTGTCAGCCTTGCAAAACCCACTCGATGGCCGGATACGCCAGTGCAGTGATGGCGACCAGCCCGGCAATGACCACGAAGACGTTGGACAGCTTGCCCGAGTACTTGTGCATGGCGGGTACCTTGCGAATGGCGTACATCGGCATAAGGAACAGCAATGCCGAAATGATCGGGCCACCCAGGGTTTCAATCATGCCCAGGATGCTGGGGTTGAGCGTCGCCACAATCCAGCACACCACCAGCATGAACGCAGCGGTTATGCGGTCGAGCATTTTAGGGGCCGGACGGCGACCGGTTTTGACGATCAGACCTTTCAGCCCCTCGCTGGCACCGATGTAATGGCCCAGGAACGACTTCGAGACGGCCACAAATGCTATCAGCGGCGCGACGAATGCGATGGTCGGGTTACTGAAATGATTGGCCAGATAAGACAGGATCGACAGGTTCTGTGCCTTGGCCTCGGCCAGTTGCGCAGGCGACAACGTCAACACGCAACTGAATACGAAAAACAGCACCAGAACGACCATCAGGACATGGGCGCGGGCCAGAATCTGTGAGCTGCGCGCCTCGGCGTTTTCGCCGTACTGACGTTTCTGGTCGACGGCGAACGCTGAAATGATCGGGGTATGGTTGAACGAGAACACCATCACCGGAATAGCCAGCCACAGTGTCGGCAGGAACGCCGAAGGCTCAGGCAGTGTCGTTGCAGTGCTCAGAATGCCGCCATTCCAGTGCGGAATAAGAAACACGCTCAGGAACAGCAGCGCAGTGATGAAGGGGTAAACCATCAGGCTCATCGCCTTGACGATGAACAGCTCGCCACACCGCACCACGGCCAGAAGCCCCACGATCAACACGAACGCCAGCACAACGCGTGGCGGTGGCTGCACCTGCAATTGGTGCTCAAGGAAGCTACCCACCGTGTTGGTAAGCGCCACGCTGTAAATCAACAGGATCGGAAAGATAGCGAAGAAATAAAGCAGGGTGATCAGTGTGCCTGCGCCCTTGCCGAAGTGTTGCTCGACCACTTCTGTGATATCGGCCCCTTCTCGCCCGGACAACACGAAACGCGTAAGCCCGCGATGCGCATAGAACGTCATGGGAAAGGCCAGTATGGACAAGGCCAGCAAGGGCCAGAAACCGCCGATGCCAGCGTTGATCGGCAGAAACAGAGTGCCTGCGCCAATCGCGGTGCCAAACAGGCCCAGCATCCAGGTCGTGTCACTACGATTCCACGCGGCAGCGCGCGCTGAGGTTGCATCCAGACGTTCTACGACGCCATTTGCCTGATCATTCATCCGGTCGACTCTCCGTGGCCGGTTAATCAAAAGGGAAACGCATCAAAAAACGGGCAGTCCGCGTTCCCCCGGAAAACAAGGGGCCGGATTGTCCGGGATTACGCTGAGAAATCAACGATTTTGTCTGACAAACCTGTAGGTTCTGAACCACAACGGACAGAACCTGCTCATTTCCGAACATCAGAAAAGGACGTCAGAGTCCCCTTGCAGCCATACCGTCTGTAGGTTTTGCACGGAAACGCAGGAATCGGAGCGCGTCAAACCTATGCTGCATCGTTTCATCTATCCATGTATAAAGGCGTTGTAATACTTCGGCCACTTCCTGGAGAATCGAGCATGCGTTACGCGCTTGATCGTAAAGCCCAAACTCATCAGCGGATTGTCAAGGAAGCATCCGTACGTTTTCGCCGGGATGGCATTGGAGCAACGGGTCTGCAACCCTTGATGAAATCGCTGGGTCTGACCCACGGCGGTTTCTATGCTCACTTCAAGTCAAAAGATGATCTTGTCGAGCAGGCGTTAAGACAGTCTGTGGATGACGCCAAGGTGCTCACCCGCGAGTTGTTTGCCGGACAGAATGCGCTAAGCGAATTCATCGACCTCTACCTGTCCAGTCCCCATCGTGACGAGCCGGGAACGGGTTGCCCGTTACCGAACATGTGCGCTGAACTGGGTCAGATGGAGCGTCCCAGCCAACTGACGGACGAGATCACGCTTCATTTGCTGGAAACGTTCGAAAACGCACTGCAAAGCGAAGACTCCCAATCCAAAAGCATGCTGATTCTATCGAGTCTGGTGGGGGCCTTGATGCTGTCGCGCAGCGTTCATGACCGGCAACTGTCAGATCACATTTTGAAGGTCACTCGAGACCATGTGAAGTTGCATACCTGCCAACAGGACAGTGCAGCAACGCTTCAATAACCGACGCTGTCGACCAGGGCGGTATTGATCAGCCAAGTACAAAGAAAAAGCCGACACCTGTCGGCCTTTTCTTGATTAATAAGCGTCCGTTATCATTCGACTGAAAGTTTGTCTCGATTTTTTTCGAGAATGGATTTTCCGATGCCCTTCACCTCGATCAATTCATCAACCGATGTGAACTCTCCGTTACTTTCACGGTAGGCCACAATAGCATCGGCCTTGTTCTTGCCAATACCAGCCAGTTCCTTCTGTAGGGTTTCTGCATCGGCTTTATTGAGGTTTATTCTGTCTGCATGTGCCGCGTGTACCGCCGCAGTCATGGGGGCTTGCACACTGCTCGGTGCGGCGGGCGCCGCTGTTACGGCAACCGACGCACTGGTCAACAAGGCAAACATCAAGGAGGAGAAAAAAGTGGTTCGCATAACTGACGCTCCATAAAAGTTTAAGGCAGCTTTCCGAAGCTGCGACTGAAACTTAGACCAGCGCACGTCGTTATAAAAGTGGACGAGCGTTGCCAGTTATGTCGGGCAGCCTGTTCACGGGTTTATCACACTAAAAACTTACAGCAGGAAACACTTCATCCTCTTAGGTTTCATTGCGGCGCTCCTGATACATCCAGTCAACTATGTCCCCTTCGGGCGTATAACCACTGACGGTTTCACGAAGTAACTGCCTGACACTGGTGTAATCGTCCTGATCAACAGCATCCAGCAGGCGGGTCAGCCGCCCTTTCAATATTTCCCACGGCAGATAGTCTTCATTGGCACTCATGATCATTGGGTGCTCGGTCGCCACCACGTTGTCGCCAATCAGGAGTTCCTCATAAAGCTTTTCGCCTGGGCGCAAACCGGTGAACTCGATGGAAATATCACCATGCGGATTCTTTTCCGAGCGAATGCTCAGGCCCGAAAGATGGATCATCTTCTCAGCCAGCTCAATGATCTTCACCGGCTCACCCATGTCCAGGACAAAAACGTCCCCACCATGGCCCATGGAGCCAGCCTGAATGACCAGTTGCGCTGCTTCCGGAATGGTCATGAAGTAACGGGTGATTTTCGGATGGGTCACCGTCAGCGGCCCACCCGTCTGGATCTGCTTGTGGAACAGAGGAATCACCGACCCCGATGAACCCAGCACATTGCCGAAGCGAACCATGGTGAAACGGGTCTTGTTAACCTGATAGACATTGGCTTTGTCGCCAAAAATCACCGGCGCTGTCTCACGACTGAGAGCCTGCAATATAAGTTCGGCAAGGCGCTTGGTGCTGCCCATGACGTTAGTGGGGCGCACCGCCTTGTCTGTGGAGATCAGCACGAAGTTCGCAACACCTGCCTGCAAGGCTGCCTGCGCAGTGTTAAGGGTGCCAACGACATTGTTGATGACGCCTTCAGCGATATTGTGCTCAACCATCGGTACATGCTTGTAGGCGGCCGCGTGGTAAACCGTATCAACCTTCCAGGCCTTCATGATCGTCAGCAATTTAGGGTGATTGCGCACCGACCCCAGAATGGGCAGCAACTTGACGCTCAAGGATTCACGAGCGGCTCGCTGCTCAAGCTCGGACAGAATGCTGTAGAGGTTGAACTCACTGTGGTCGAGCAATAAAAGCTTGGTAGGACCCAGCAGCAGAATCTGACGGCACAGTTCGGAACCGATCGAGCCACCTGCGCCTGTCACCAGCACCGTCTTGCCCTTGATGCAATGCTCAAGCAGATTTTCGCGCGCAGGCACCGAGTCTCTTCCCAGCAAGTCGGCAATGTCCACTTCCTGCAGGTCATCCACCTTGACCCGACCGGCAGCCAGATCCATGAACCCCGGTACGCTTCGCACGTGCAACGGGAAGCCCTCGAGGAACCCCAATATTTCGCGACGTCGTCCTCGGGATGAAGACGGGATTGCCAACAGAATTTCCTGCGCGCCCGTGACATCGATCATGCGTTGTATGTGTTTTGGTTTGTAGACCTGAAGCCCGGAGATGACCCGGTTTGAGATGGACTCGTCATCGTCGATAAAGGCGACCGGGTGCATCAATCGTCCCATCCGCAGTGCCGCGACCAGTTGGTTGCCCGCAGCACCCGCGCCGTAAATGGCGACCTTTTGCAAACCGTTGTCCCTTTTGGCGAACGGGACATGCTGCGCCGCCGAAAACCAGTCACCCAGAAAGTATTGCCGCATGGCCAGGCGCAGACCGCCGATCATGACCATGCTCAGCCACCAGTAATTGAAGATGACCGAACGGGGTACCAATTGCTGATGGTTGCTATAGACGTAAACCATGCAGCCGAGAATCAGGGAAGAAAGCGTGACCGCCTTGATGATCGCGATGAGCGCGTCATTACCGAAGTAGCGCATGACCGCACGGTACATGCCGAAGCGGATGAATAGCGGAATGGCGGCAAGCGGGGCGCTGATGAAAAGCCAGGTGTGCTTTTCCAGCGGGTTGATCAGATCATCGATCCCGAGACGAACGATAAAGGACATCCACAGGGCGAGCCACACCAGCAGAACGTCAGCAGCAACCTGGATTATTCGCTTTTTGCGGCGTGGCAACGCCAGCAGAACATCGCGTAACCTGCTCATCAATTCGTGATAGCTCCTCTGCCCTGGCTATGGATCAGCACCGAAATTCGGTCTCTGTGTAGCGTTTCACGGTATAGGACAACTCATAGTACATTTCGTTAACTGCGCTCGGGCTGACCGGCGTTGAATCGCAATGCAATTATCACCAGCGGCGCATAAGCCACAGTGACCCAGGTCATGCCGTCTCCCCCCATCAACGCCACCCACAGGGCAATGGGGAGCAGCCAGACGACGTTGATAAGACCAACCGCCAGCGTTACGGGAAGATGCCTGCCGTAGCGGCGTGACGCGAACTGATAGGCGTGGCTGCGATGAGCCTCATAGACCTTGTCGCCACGAAAGAGACGACGCAGCAGTGTCACGGTCGCATCGACCACAAACACGCCCAGCAGAATCAACCAGACCCAGAATAGCTGAGGCGCCGACCAGGAACCCTGAACAGAAAGTATTCCGAGCACGATGCCGAGAAATCCGCTGCCGGCGTCGCCCATGAATATCCGTGCTGGCGGGAAATTCCAGTACAGAAATCCGACGACCGACGCAGCCAGGAGCAATGGCCCCCATAACAATTCATTAAAGCCGCCCAAGGCGTAGACAAGGCTGATGCCGCCACACACGGTAACTGCCTCGACACTCGCGATCCCGTCAATGCCATCCATGAAGTTATACAGATTGAGCATCCAGACCAGGTAGAAGACAGCCAGAACATGGCCAACCACGCCCAGATCGACGGTCATGCCCATCAGACTGATCGGTGCCAGTCCACCCGACCACAGTATTGCCCAGACAGCTGCCGCGAAGTGCCCCAGCAGGCGCCAGCGCGCAGCAATGTGACCATGATCGTCCATGAAACCGATAATCGCCACCAGACCACCTGCTCCAATCAGAGCGATCAACGCATTCATGGATATCAGGCCTATCTGCGACAAGGCAACCAAGGCCACTACAAACGCTATTACGATCGAAACGCCACCGCCCCTTGGGGTCGGAACGGAATGTGAGCTACGGGCATTAGG
Source organism: Pseudomonas triticifolii (assembly GCF_014358015.1). Classification (GTDB taxonomy): domain Bacteria; phylum Pseudomonadota; class Gammaproteobacteria; order Pseudomonadales; family Pseudomonadaceae; genus Aquipseudomonas; species Aquipseudomonas triticifolii. The sequence continues at coordinate 190,218 of NZ_JACONV010000004.1, forward strand.
CACGTCCATAAGACTTCTGGACAGCGCATACCTGCGAAGCAGGCCCGTCAAAAACAGCGAAAGAAAAACAATGGTCGCGATCGATAGCCACTCAAGCATGGGGGTGTTCCAGATAGTACCGGGCAGTTTCTTTCATCGCGTCTTCGAACTTGAGGGGAGGAACCCAATCGAGCAGGGTACAGGTTTTGTCGATATCGACCTGAAGAGAGCCGCACAGGCGCTCGGAAAAGCCCTTTTTTCCGAGCACGGCAGCGGCAACGTGCAAAGCCTTCGTCGGAACAGGCACCAAACGTACAGGCTTGCCCAGCGCACTGCCCATCTGCCTCAAGAGCTGCGTGGTGGAAACATCGTGCCCATCGCTGACCAGAAACGTCTGATCGGCAGCAGCAGGATGACTGATGCAGGTCGCGATGAGATCCACCAGATTGCCCAGCGAGACCAGGCTTCGACGATTATTGATTGCCCCCAGCGGCAACGGCACGCCCTTGGCCAGCCAGCGCATCATGTTCAGGAAATTGGCCTTCACGCCTGGCCCGTAGACCAGAACCGGGCGAATAATCACTACCTCCATCCCGGTACGCGTAGCCAGCTCACGCAGACCCTGTTCAGCCTGATGTTTGGACACGCCGTAAGGATCGTCGGGATGACAGACGTCGTCAGCGCGGAATGGGCGGCCCGAAACGGTTGACTCGCCGTTGACCTTGATCGAACTGAGAAAAATGAAACGCCTGACGCCTGCTGCCGCTGCCTGCTCGGCAAGATTGAGCGTTGCAGCCACGTTGGTACGAAAGTATTCCTGGTCGGACGCTGCGGCCGAATCGTTCAACACATGAACCCGGGCAGCACAATGAATGACGGCATCAGCCCCCGCCACAAATGAAGCCCATTGATTATCCGGGGCGAGCGACCCAATCGTTATCGTGTCGATACGGTCGCTGCAGGGTTTATACGTTCCCCGAACTGCTACTCGCACGTGCGCGGCAGTGTGTTCGATCAGATGACGAACGACCGCACCGCCAATGAAGCCCGTTGCACCTGTTATCGCAACCCACGCAGCCTCATCAGCCATGTCACAACGCCTGTTCAAAGCGTGTGAATATTACTTGGATGAGGCAATTTAGCAACCGTGATGACAGTCTGGTCTTCGAGTCCTCGCGGCGGTAAACAGCAAAGAGGGCATTTATAACCGCCAGCTTCGGACTACGCGCCTTGAACAGATGGGTAAGTTACATGAACCGATACAGGCTCGCCTTATCATTGCGCACTCAAGGAATAAGCAGTTTTAACGGGCGTTTTTCCAGCGAATATTTGCGTTGCAGCAAATGGCCAAGTGATCTCTTTGCGGTTGCGTCACCATGAACCAGACGTATCTGGGCAGGCCATTGCTGCATACCCGTCACAAACCCCACCAGACCTGCCTGATCGGCGTGTGCCGAATATCCATTTACCGTTGAGACACCTGCACGGATATCAAAACGCTGTCGATCGAGTTCAACGTACCCGCCCTGCGAACCATGCGCCTGAATCGCAGCACCTGGCGTACCCTTGGCCTGATAACCGACAAACAGAACGTTATGGCGGGTGTCACCCAGCATGGCCTTGAGGTAGTTGACGATACGGCCTCCTGCGCACATGCCGTTGCCGGCAATAACGATAGCCGGGCGTGCGGTGCTGGCCAGATAGTTGATTGTCTGCAGGTGCTGGCTGTGTGTATCGATCGTGACCAGTTGGGAAAAGCTCAGAGGCGCTCTGCCTTGACCCAGACGCTCCCGGGCATCTTCATCCCAATAATCGGCGAACGACTGGTACACCTTGGTAAATCTGCTGGCCAGTGGCGAATCGAGGATGATCGGCAATTGCGGCCAGTCCACGGCTGCCGCCTCGCCGCTCAGTGGATCGACAGTGCTGTTGACCCGGCCACCACCTGACAACGACTTGCGACGAAGGATATCCTCCAGCTCATATAGCAACTCTTGAGTGCGCCCGATACTGAACGCAGGAATCAGCACCGTACCGTTATCTTCCAGCGCCTTATCGATGAGCGCTTCGAGACGCTGCTGCCGGGTGCTTCGATCCTCGTGAAGACGATCGCCGTAGGTACTTTCCAGCACCAGGATATCGGCGCACTCGGGCGATTCGGGAGCAGGCAGCATCGGGGTATGGGATGCGCCAAGGTCGCCTGAAAACACCACGCGCTGCGAGCGGCTCTCCAGCGGATAGGTCAGGTCACATTCAATGTATGCCGACCCGAGGATATGACCGGCGCGCTGCAGACGCACCTTGCAGTGCAACGACTCTGTGGTCACCAGATCGAACCAGGTATTGAAAGGCAATGCGATGATGCGCTTGCCAATGGCTTCCAGTTGACGATCAACCCGTGCCGCGTCATGACCGGACTCCAGCTTCAGAATGTCTTCCATAACCAGCGGCAACAAGTGGGCACTGGGTTCGCTGCACAGTATCGGCCCCTTGTACCCACTGGCCAGCAACTCAGGAATACGCCCCACATGATCGTTGTGCACATGAGTGATTAATAGCGCATTGATGTCCGCCGGGGAAAACCCAAACGCCTCAACGCCATCGCGCTCCTTGACTTGTGTGGACCCACAATCAATCAACAGACTGTTTAAAGCGTCCATGCAGAGCTGATGGCAGGAGCCTGTTACGGTCTCGACGGCACCATGGTGTATGAGTTGCGGATAAGACATTCAACTACCTTTAATGTAAAGACCAGACGCGGTGCCCAGTGCGCACTCACGCAATAAGCCGGGGTATTCTGCACTTGAATACCGGGCTTTCAAGTCTTGACATAAAGGATCAAAGCCCAATAAAAACCAGCGTTAATCAGGCTAAATACAGATGAGCCTTACAAACACTACACCACCCATCGTTACATATAAACTTCCTACAACACCGAGGAAATATCAAACCTTATAAGTTGAATATTCTTACAACAATATCAGCACGTTTGAATGAGCACACGCGTGCTTAACCCTCCGGATTGAAACCGTCAGAGCGCGCTGAAACGAACAGAAAACGTTTTGAAGGTAGCGAGGGTACGCAGGAGAAGAGGCACTTCAGGCAGCCGGACCTGCATCCGGCGACGCCTGTTTATTCGGTCTTGATGGATCGGGTGTATGGCGTACGTTTTTTACGGAAACTGGCAAGCCACGCCAGAAACGGACCGATCAGCATCCCCACCAGAAGCGCAAGGACGACAGGTACAGCAAAGGGGAGCGCCGGCGCTGACCAGCCAAAGAAGACCAGCGCGACGGTTTGCTGGTTTTCAAGCACAAAGACTGTGGTCGCCAACACGACAAACAGCACAATGGCGATGACAACGACTCGTTTAAAAATACGCATCAGATGATCCTTTGTTTGGCGACCTCAGAGGCCCTCTTCTTCATCTTCATTCACCCGATCCCTCAGCTCCTTGCCCGGCTTGAAGTGGGGAACGAATTTACCGTCCAGGCTGACAGACTGGCCTGTTTTGGGATTACGGCCTACGCGCGGTGCGCGGTAATGCAGAGAGAAGCTGCCAAACCCACGAATTTCGATACGGTCGCCCGTTGCGAGGCACTGCGACATCTGTTCAAGCATGGTCTTGATAGCCAACTCGACATCCTTGGATGAGAGCAGCCCTTGATGGGTGACAATTCGTTCGATCAACTCCGACTTCGTCATATTTTTCCCTTCTTTTTCAAGCAGCTAGGTCAGCGCTCCGAAGGTTTTAGCATGGTCGGATGAATTTGAACAGCCCATCTCTTGACTTATGTGAAGCGGTGTCAATGGCTCATGAACGCATGACGAGTGCATGACAACCTGACAGGCAGACAAGGGGATTGACGAGAAGGCAAGAAGGACGTGGCCTGAGAGGCCGCTAGAGGCGTTTTCCGGGTTCAGCCGTGGGCTGGAAAGGCTCAAAAAAAAGACGTAAAAAAGGGCGACCGAAGTCGCCCTTTTTATGGTCAAGCAGAACTTAGTTCTGTTTTTCCATCTGCGCGCGCAGCAGGTCACCAATGGTGGTAGGACCAGTGCTTTCAGCAGTTTCAGGCTTGCTACGCAGGCTCTGAATCGCTTCTTTCTCGTCTTCAACGTCTTTCGACTTGATGGACAAGCTGATTACGCGGCTCTTGCGGTCAACGCTGATGATCTTGGCTTCGATCTCTTCGCCTTCTTTCAGAACGTTACGCGCGTCTTCAACGCGGTCACGGCTGATTTCGGAGGCTTTGAGGGTCGCTTCGATGTCGTCGGCCAGAGTGATGATGGCGCCTTTGGCGTCAACTTCTTTAACGATACCGCGGACGATTGCGCCTTTGTCATTGACAGTGACGTACTCGGAGAACGGATCGCTTTCCAGCTGCTTGATACCCAGGGAGATACGCTCACGCTCTGGATCAACAGACAGGATCACGGTGTCAAGCTCGTCGCCCTTCTTGAAACGACGTACGGCTTCTTCGCCCACTTCGTTCCAGGAGATGTCGGACAGGTGAACCAGACCGTCGATGCCGCCGTCCAGACCAATGAAGATACCGAAATCGGTGATCGACTTGATGGTGCCGGAGATCTTGTCGCCCTTGTTGAACTGACCCGAGAAATCTTCCCACGGGTTAGATTTGCACTGCTTGATACCAAGGGAGATACGACGACGCTCTTCGTCGATGTCCAGAACCATGACTTCCACTTCATCGCCAACCTGAACGACTTTCGATGGGTGGATGTTCTTGTTGGTCCAGTCCATTTCGGAAACGTGTACCAGGCCTTCCACGCCTTCTTCCAGCTCTGCGAAGCAGCCGTAGTCGGTCAGGTTGGTAACACGCGCGGTGACGCGAGTGCTTTCCGGGTAACGAGCCTTGATAGCAACCCATGGGTCTTCGCCCAGTTGCTTCAGGCCCAGGGAAACACGATTGCGCTCGCGATCGTACTTCAGGACCTTTACATCAATCTCATCGCCAACGTTGACGATTTCCGATGGATGCTTGATACGCTTCCAGGCCATGTCGGTGATGTGCAGCAGGCCATCGACGCCACCCAGATCGACGAATGCGCCGTAATCGGTGAGGTTCTTGACGATACCTTTGACTTGTTGACCTTCCTGCAGGGACTCGAGCAGAGCTTCGCGCTCGGCACTGTTCTCGGCTTCCAGGACACTGCGACGGGAAACGACAACGTTGTTGCGCTTCTGGTCCAGCTTGATGACCTTGAACTCGAGCTCTTTGCCTTCCAGGTGAGTCGTGTCGCGCACAGGGCGAACGTCAACCAGAGAACCAGGCAGGAACGCACGGATGCCGTTAACGTCGACAGTGAAGCCGCCTTTAACCTTACCGTTGATAACGCCCTTGACCACTTCTTCAGCTGCGAAAGCTGCTTCCAGAACAATCCAGCACTCGGCGCGCTTGGCTTTTTCGCGGGACAGCTTGGTTTCGCCAAAGCCGTCTTCGACCGCGTCGAGCGCAACGTGCACTTCGTCACCGACCTTGATGGTCAGCTCGCCAGCGTCGTTATAGAACTGCTCGAGCGGGATGACGCCCTCGGACTTCAGGCCAGCGTGTACAGTTACCCAATCGCCGTCGATGTCGACAACGATACCGGTAATGATTGCGCCCGGCTGAAGGTTCAGGGTTTTTAGGCTTTCTTCAAAAAGTTCTGCAAAGCTTTCGCTCATTTTAATTCCTGTTGATCAAGGGCGAAGAATACGCCCATCTGCCACGCTCCAGACAACGTGGGTTTCGTTCATATAAAAGGAAGCTTGCAGGACGGGGTCTGGTCTCCTGCACAACTCCTTGATCATCCGGCGATATCGCGCAGGGCGACTTCACTCAGGATGCGTTCCAGCACCTGCTCGATGGACAATTCAGTGGAATCCAGCTGTATGGCGTCGTGCGCCGGCTTGAGCGGGGCTACCGCTCGCTGGGTATCACGCTCGTCGCGTGCACTTATCTCATCTAGCAGACTCGACAGACTAACATCATCACCCTTGGCCTTCAACTGCAAGTAACGACGGCGCGCACGTTCCTCGGCACTGGCCGTCAGAAATATCTTCAAGGGTGCGTCAGGAAAAACAACGGTTCCCATGTCGCGACCATCGGCCACAAGGCCCGGCTCTTCCTGAAAAGCGCGCTGACGCTGCAACAGCGCATCACGTACCGCCGGCAGCGAAGCCACTTGCGAGGCGCCGCTGCCAACCTGTTCGTTGCGAATGGCGTGAGTCACGTCTTCGCCTTCAAGAATAATGCGCTGGCCCTGCCCTGCCGCAGACGCCTCAAACTGCACGTCAAGGTGCGCAGCGAGGAGCTTGAGCGCCTCTTCATTGGTCAGATCGACGCCATGATTGCGAGCTGCGAACGCCAGCAGGCGATAAAGCGCGCCCGAATCGAGCAGGCACCAGCCCAGCTTTCTGGCCAACAATCCGGCCACGGTACCCTTCCCGGAACCGCTGGGTCCGTCGATGGTGATAACAGGTGCTTTGATTTTCACTTTATGTCCTCTTGCGCTACATGCAGGCCGACTTGAGCGCACAGCGCCAGAAAATTGGAAAACGATGGAGCAAAATGCGCGTGATCGTGAACATGAACCGGGGCAGACGCCCGCAATGACGCCACACCGAACGCCATGGCAATCCGCTGATTGCCACGCACTTCGATGTCGCCGCCACTCAGCACACCGCCTTCGACGATGATGCCGTCCGGTGCAACTTCTACCTCGATACCCAGTGCCAGCAAGCCATCAGCTACCAACCGGACAACTTCGAGCTCGGTGCCGCGCAATTCCTGAGCCCCGCGCAGAATGGTACGCCCTTGCGCGCAGGCTGCAGCAATACAAAGCACCGGAAATTCATCAATGGCCAGTGGAACGAGCGCTTCGGGGATGTCGACGCCCTTGAGTCGCGCGCTGCGTACCTGCACATCTGCAACCGGCCCGCTTTCTTCTTCGCGAGCGGCATGCAAGACGATATCGCCGCCCATCAGACGCAGAATATCGATCACACCCACGCACGCCGCGTCCATGCTGACGCCTTCGAGCAGCAAATCTGAATCTGCGCTGATAGATGCCGCCACCATGAACAGTGCCGCCGAAGCGATATCGACAGGTCCGCCAATGCGATGACTGACGTTGCCACCGACCACCGACTGGACATTGGACGCATCCGCAGCCCTGGGCTCGACGTGCGCCCTGAGCGCCAGGATGCGACCGAAATGTTCGCGCGCAGCGCGGGCACGGGTGAACACCTTCAGCAACTGAGGACCGTCGCCCGCATCCACCGCATCACGCAGGGCATCGAGGTCGCTGCGAAACGTGTCGAGCGTGCGCAATACCGCCTCGCGATTGGCGAGAAAGATGTCATGCCACATCACCGGATCACTGCCGGCAATGCGCGTGAAATCACGGAAACCACCCGCGGCGTACCTGAATATTTCCAGATTCTCGTTACGTTTTGCCAACGAGTCCACCAGACCGAACGCCAGCAGGTGCGGCAAGTGGCTGGTTGCGGCCAGCACTTCATCGTGGCGCTCGACCTGCATGTGCTCGACATCGGCGCCCAGCACCGACCACAACCGATCAACCAGCGCCACGGCGTCCGGGTCAGTTTCGGCCAAGGGCGTCAAAATGACCTTGTGCCTGCGAAACAGCGCAGCATTGGAGGCTTCGACGCCGCTCTGTTCCGAGCCTGCAATCGGATGCCCCGGAACGAAGCGCGACGGCATGCCGCCAAACGCCTGGCACGCCGCGCGAACCACATTACCCTTGGCACTGCCGACATCAGTCAGCACCGCGTTACCCAGTTCAAGAGGCGCCAGCAATGCCAACAGCTTTTCCATCGCCAGAATCGGGACCGCCAACTGAATCACATCGGCGCCGCAGCAAGCCGCCGCCAGATCCTCTTCGCAGCGATCTACAACGCCCAACTCAACTGCCAGCTTGCGCGATTGAGGATCAAGGTCGACACCGACCACCTCACGACACAGGCCGCTCTCACGCACCCCTTTGGCGAAGGAGCCACCAATCAGACCGAGACCCACAACCACCAGGCGTCCAACGATCGGGCCGGTCGCTTGCTTTGAGATGATCTCAATCACGCGCAAAACCCTTCAAGCCTTCGCAGGCTGTCAGGACGAAAAAATGACTGCTCATGCAACGCCCCTTCAAAGAACCGCTTTTGGGTAAGAACCCAGCACCTTCAAGGCAACGGCTTCATGACTGATCTGTTCGAGCACCGCCTTGACCAGCGGATCCTGGTGATGCCCTACGAAATCGATGAAAAACACGTACGTCCACTTTCCGCTGCGCGACGGACGGGTCTCGATACGTGTCAAATCCAGGCCGTTCTCGTGGAAAGGCACCAGCAATTCATGCAGAGCCCCCGGCTTGTTGCTCATTGATACGATAATCGAGGTCTTGTCGTCGCCGGTCGGCGGGACTTCCTGATTGCCGATGATGAGAAAACGTGTGGAGTTGTCCGGACGGTCTTCAATCTTCTCAGCCAGACGCGTCAGACCATAAAGACCGGCGGCCATGTCACCGGCAATGGCGGCAGAATTCCATTCACCCTTGACGCGCTTGGCGGCTTCAGCGTTGCTGGCAACAGCGACGCGCTCCACGTTCGGATAATGCGCATCCAGCCATTTACGGCACTGAGCCAACGACTGCGCGTGGGAATAAATGCGCGAGATACTTTCAGTCTTGGTGCTTTCGCCAACCAGCAGGTGGTGGTGAATGCGCAATTCGACTTCGCCACAAATGACCATGTCGTGTTCGAGAAAGCTGTCGAGCGTATGGTTGACTGCGCCTTCGGTGGAGTTTTCCACCGGCACGACACCAAAGTTCACGGCACCGGCCACCACTTCGCGAAACACTTCATCGATAGCCGCCATGGGCAGACTGATGACCGCATGACCGAAGTGCTTCATGGCCGCGGCCTGGGTAAAGGTGCCTTCCGGCCCCAGGTAGGCGACTTTCAACGGCTGCTCAAGCGCCAGACAGGACGACATGATTTCGCGAAACAGACGCGCCATCTCTTCGTTGCTCAGGGGACCGCGATTGCGCGCCATGACACGTTTGAGCACTGCAGCCTCACGCTCAGGGCGATAGAACACAGGCGCTTCACCTTCCGCCAGGGAGGACATCTTGACCCGAGCGACTTCCTGCGCACAGCGAGCACGCTCGCTGATCAGTTCCAGAACCTTTTCGTCCAGGCTGTCTATACGGACGCGCAGCGCCTTGAGTTCCTGTTCGGACATCAGCCGTGCTCCTTCTCGAAGTCTTTCATGTAGGCCACCAGCGCGTTGACCGCATTGATGTCCACTGCGTTATAGATGGACGCGCGCATGCCACCGACCGAACGATGGCCCTTGAGGTTGAGCAGACCGGCGGCGTCGGCACCGGCCAGGAATGGCTTGTCCAGACGATCATCGGCCAGACGGAACGGCACGTTCATCCAGGAGCGGTCAGGTTTGTTGATCGGGTTGCTGTACAGCTCACTGGCATCAATGAAGTCGTACAGCGTGCGCTGCTTGATGTCATTGAGCTTGCCAATGGCTTCGACGCCGCCCTGCTCCTTGAGCCACTCGAAGACCAGACCCGACAGGTACCAGGCCAGCGTCGGCGGCGTGTTGTACATCGAGCCGTTATCGGCCGCGACCTTGTAGTTGAGCATGGTCGGGCACAGCGAGCGGGCGCGACCCAGCAGGTCTTCGCGGATGATCACCACGACCACGCCGCTCGGGCCAATGTTCTTCTGGGCACCGGCGTAGATCATGCCGAAACGAGAGATGTCCACAGGACGCGACAGGATGTCGGAGGACATGTCAGCGACCAGCGGCACATCACCGGTTTCCGGAATCCAGTTGAATTCCAGACCGCCGATGGTTTCATTCGGCGCGTAGTGCACATAGGCGGCATCTTTGGACAGCTTCCATTCGTTCTGACCGGGAATGGCAAAGTAATCGTAAGGCTTGGCGCTGGCCGCGACGTTGACCGTGCCATAACGCGACGCCTCTTCAATCGCCTTCTGCGACCAGATGCCCGTATCGATGTAGTCAGCCTTGCCGTTTTCAGGCAACAGGTTCAACGCAATCTGCGCGAACTGCTGACTGGCACCGCCCTGCAGGAACAGCACTTTGTAATTGGAGGGAATGGACAGCAGGTCGCGCAGATCCTGTTCGGCCTTGGTGGCGATGGAGACGAACTCATCGCTGCGATGGCTCATTTCCATGACCGACAGGCCCTTGCCGTGCCAGTCCAGGAGTTCGGCCTGGGCACGCAGCAGAACAGCTTCAGGAAGCGCAGCAGGACCTGCGCAGAAGTTAAAGGCTCGCTTGCTCATATCCACTCTCGTCAAATACGTTTGGGTCTGTACGCACTGTCTTGCCGAAACATGCCTGAGACGTCTCGACGCCCGGCAGCTTGCGCGCAAATGCTGAATCGTCCGTAGCGCCGGCCGAATGTCGCAAGGGCTGGACTTGCCTGAAATGCATATGCACCCACAGACGAGCCAGCCCTTACCTGATTTACGTTACAGCTTATTAGTCCTGCGATTCATCGTCATCCGGTGCAGCGTCGATTTGCAGCTCGTCACCGGCTTCGCCAGGTTCAGAGGCGTCAGCGATCAGAGCCTCTACGCCCTCTTCGCCTTCAAGCAGCTCTTCGCCTTCAACTTCAGATGGCTCCTGAACGCGCTCCAGACCGACCAGTTTCTCGTCGCTGGCCAGCTTGATCAGGGTGACGCCCTGAGTGTTACGACCCAGACTGGAGACCTCGCCGACGCGGGTCCGCACCAAGGTGCCCTGGTCGGAGATCAACATGATTTCCTCACCATCGAGCACTTGAACCGCACCGACCAGACGACCGTTACGCTCGTTGCTGACCATGGCAATTACGCCCTGACCGCCACGCTTGTACTCAGGGAACTCGGAAATGGCCGTACGCTTGCCGTAGCCGCGCTCGGAGGCCGTCAGAATCTGGCTGCCCTCTTCCGGGATCAGCATGGAAATCAGCTTCTGGCCTTCCGGCAGACGCATGCCGCGAACACCGCGAGCGGTACGGCCCATGGCACGAACGTCGGACTCCTTGAAGCGCGTGACCTTGCCGCCGTCGGAGAACAGCATGATTTCCTGCTCACCATCGGTGATGGCAGCGGAGATCAGGATATCGCCTTCGTCCAGTTCCAGCGCGATCAGACCCGAGCTACGCTGACGGCTGAATGCCACCAACGGAGTCTTCTTGACCGTACCGTTGGCCGTGGACATGAAGATGAACGGTGCCTTCTTCTTGTCGGCAGCCTTGATGCGTGCCTTGCGCTCGTCTTCGGTCTCGTCGCTGTTCTGGGCGTCGTCCAGCTCGCCTTCGAGGGCTTCGCCTTCTTCGTCAGCCCGCTTGCGCATGGCTTCCAGATCGACCGGCAACATGGTGGTGATGTATTCGCCGTCGCTCAGCGGCAGCAGGTTGACCAGCGGACGACCACGGGCAGCGCGGGACGCTTCCGGAATCTCGTAGGTCTTGAGCCAGTAGACCTTGCCCTTGCTGGAAAACATCAACAGCGTGGTATGGCTGTTGGCAACCAGCAGGTGAGCGATGTAGTCCTCATCCTTGATGCCGGTCGCCGACTTGCCTTTGCCGCCACGGCGCTGCGCCTGATAGACCGCCAGAGGCTGGGTCTTGGCATAGCCACCATGGGAAATGGTCACGACGCGCTCTTCTTCGGTGATCAGGTCACCCAGGGTCAGGTCCAGACGTGCATCGAGGATCTCGGTGCGACGGGCATCGCCGTATTCGGAGCGAATCAATTCCAGCTCTTCACGGATGACTTCCATCAGGCGGACGGCGCTGTTCAGGATGCGGATCAGCTCGCCGATCTGAGTCAGGATTTCCTGATACTCGCCCAGCAGCTTCTCGTGCTCCAGACCGGTCAGACGGTGCAGACGCAGTTCCAGGATGGCCTGAGCCTGTTCCGGCGACAGGAAATACTTGCCGTCGCGCAGACCATACTGAGGATCGAGGTTCTCAGGGCGGCACGAGTCGGCCCCGGCGCGCTCGACCATCTCGACCACGGCGCTCGATTCCCAAGGCGTGCTGATCAGCGCTTCCTTGGCTTCTGCAGGTGTCGGCGAAGCCTTGATGAGGGCGATGACCGGATCGATGTTGGACAGCGCAACCGCCTGACCTTCAAGGATATGGCCGCGCTCGCGGGCCTTGCGCAGTTCGAATACGGTGCGGCGGGTGACGACTTCACGACGGTGACGAACAAACGCTTCCAGCAGGTCCTTGAGGTTCAGGATCCGCGGACGGCCGTCGATCAGCGCAACGATGTTGATGCCGAACACGCTCTGCAGTTGGGTCTGGGCATAAAGGTTGTTGAGGATGACCTCAGGCACTTCGCCACGACGCAGCTCGATAACCACGCGCATACCGTCCTTGTCGGACTCGTCGCGCAGCTCGGTGATGCCTTCAAGCTTCTTCTCTTTTACCAGCTCGGCGATCTTTTCGATCAGACGTGCCTTGTTCAGTTGGTAAGGCAGTTCGGTGATGACGATCTGCTGACGACCACCGACCTTGTCGATGTCTTCGACGATCGAGCGGGCACGCATGTAAATGCGGCCACGGCCGGTGCGATAGGCTTCGATGATACCGGCGCGACCGTTGATGATCGCGGCCGTCGGGAAGTCAGGGCCCGGGATGTACTGCATCAATTCGTCGACCGTCAACTCGGGGTTGTCGATCAGCGCCAGGCAACCGTCGATGACTTCGCCCAGGTTGTGCGGCGGAATGTTGGTCGCCATGCCCACGGCGATACCGCTTGAACCGTTGACCAGCAGGTTGGGAATACGGGTCGGCATGACCGCGGGGATCATTTCGGTGCCGTCGTAGTTCGGCACCCAGTCCACGGTTTCCTTGTGCAGGTCGGCCAGCAGTTCGTGAGCCAGCTTGGTCATGCGCACTTCGGTGTAACGCATGGCTGCCGCGTTGTCGCCGTCGACCGAACCGAAGTTGCCCTGGCCGTCGACCAGCAGGTAACGCAGCGAGAATGGCTGAGCCATACGAACGATGGTGTCGTACACAGCCGTGTCGCCGTGCGGGTGATACTTACCGATCACGTCACCAACCACACGGGCGGATTTCTTGTACGGCTTGTTCCAGTCATTACCCAGTTCGCTCATCGCGAACAACACGCGCCGGTGCACGGGCTTCAAGCCGTCGCGCGCATCGGGCAGTGCTCGACCGACGATAACGCTCATTGCGTAGTCGAGGTAGGACTGTTTCAGCTCGTCTTCGATATTGACCGGGAGGATTTCTTTGGCCAGTTCGCCCATGAGAAGCCTGATTCCTTTTTCTGGTGAAACCTCGCAAACCCATTCGGGGTAAACGAAGCTTGTCGTTGCCAGCAGGTGCGGGGCAACGACTTACGACAAATCAATGAGTTAAGCCCTGGATCTGCGCAGTGTGGGCAGCTACAAATAGCGCCTCTGGAAACCGCCGGATGTTACCACAATCGCCGAGGCGCTCACATCCTTTGCAAGCGCTGAAAACGAGCCATGCGCGCGCAGGACGCCTGAGAGGCGCTTACAGGCCCGTTCAGCCGCGACACATCACGAACCCCAAGCGAGCATGAAACTTCAGTGAAGATGTTTGCGGCTCATCAACTGGGCCATTTTGGCGGTGTCGGGACGCTCGACAATACCCTTCTCGGTCACGATGGCATCAATCAGGTCCGCAGGCGTCACATCGAACACCGGATTGAAGGCATCGATGTCGGCACCGACCCGCTGGCCGCCGACTTCGAGCAGCTCACGACCGTCGCGCTCCTCAATGACGATGTCTTCGCCACTGGCCATTTCCATATCGATAGTCGAACTCGGCGCGACCACCATGAACCGCACGCCGTGGTGCATGGCAGCGACCGCCAGTTGATACGTACCGATCTTGTTCGCCACGTCGCCATTGGCCGTTATGCGGTCGGCGCCGACGATGACCCAGGTGATGCCCTTGGTGCGCATCAGGTGGGCCGCAGCGGAGTCCGCGTTCAAGGTCACGGGAATGCCCTCGTTGGCCAGCTCCCAGGCGGTCAGCCGGGAACCCTGCAGCCAGGGCCGGGTTTCGTCGGCGTAGACCCGCTCAATCATGCCTTCCAGATGCGCGGCGCGAATCACACCCAATGCCGTGCCAAAACCACCAGTGGCCAGCGCGCCCGTATTGCAGTGGGTCAACACGGTCTGCAGGTTGCCCTGATGCTTGCGGATCAGGTCGGCACCGAGCTGCGCCATGGTCAGGTTGGCTTCGCGGTCGCTGAGGTGAATGGCCACGGCTTCGGCTTGCAGGATCACCAGCGGATCGTCAGTCGTCTTGATGCGCTGCAGGCGGTCACGCATCCGGTTCAGGGCCCAGAACAGGTTGACCGCCGTCGGGCGAGAATCTGCAAGCTGAGCGAAATCCTCTTCCAGCGCCTTGCGCCAGTCACCGCCAGCAGCAATCCGTGCGCGGGCACCCAGCACAACGCCATATGCAGCACTGATACCGATGGCCGGCGCACCGCGCACCACCATCGAACGAATGGCCTCGGCCACGCCCGCCGCCGTGGTGAAGGCGTGCCAGGTTTCCTCGAACGGCAGCACCCGCTGATCCAGCAGGTACAGAGCGTCATCTCGCCAATCGATGGCCTTTACCTTCTCCGCAGCCAACAGTCGATCGCGCATCGCCCACTCCATCTTGAAATCCAAAGCCAGAATCAAAAGCGGCTGATTATAGCGAGCCGCCCGCCAAGACGCTCGGGTATACTTCGTCGTCACCGTAATAAGCTCTGGAAACCTTGTCATGCCGAACGCCACAGCACCGCTCGACCTTTTGCTCCTGCCCACCTGGCTGGTACCGGTCGAGCCTGCAGGCGTGGTGCTCAAGGAGCACGGCATCGGCATTCGCGACGGCCTTATCGTCTATATCGGACCCAAGGCCGAGGCGCTGAAGCTGAGCGCCGCACAGGTGCAGGAGCTTCCACACACGCTTCTTGCCCCCGGCCTGATCAATGCCCACGGTCACGCCGCCATGACCCTGTTTCGCGGGCTGGCAGACGATCTGCCGTTGATGACCTGGCTGCAGGACCACATCTGGCCTGCCGAAGGCAAATGGGTGGATGAAGAGTTCGTGCGTGATGGCACCGACCTGGCCATCGCCGAGCAGCTCAAGGGCGGCATCACCTGTTTCTCCGACATGTATTTTTATCCCAAGGTCGCCGCTGAGCGGGTGCATGTCAGTGGCATGCGCGCCCAGATCACCGTGCCGGTGCTGGACTTTCCGATTCCCGGTGCACGCAACACCGACGAAGCGCTGCACGCCGGGATAGAGCTGTTCAACGACCTCGCTCACCATCCGCGCATCAAGATCGCCTTCGGCCCACACGCGCCTTATACCGTGGGTGACGAGAACCTGGAGAAGGTGCGGGTCATCGCCGATGAACTCGACGCCACCATCCAGATGCATGTCCACGAGACGGCATTCGAGGTGGCGCAAGCCGTCGAGCAGCATCAGGAACGACCGCTGGCGCGCCTGCATCGCCTGGGCATGCTTGGACCGCGTTTTCAGGCCGTGCACATGACCCAGATTAGCGATGACGACCTGGCCCTGCTGGTCGAGAGCAATACCCACATCATTCACTGCCCCGAGTCCAACCTGAAGCTGGCCAGCGGTTTCTGCCCGGTCGAGCGCCTGTGGCAGGCCGGCGTCAATGTGGCCGTCGGCACCGACGGCGCAGCCAGCAACAACGATCTGGACCTGCTGGGAGAAACCCGCACCGCCGCCCTGCTCGCCAAGGCTGTTGCCGGTTCGGCGACCGCGCTGGATGCCCACCGGGCCCTGCGCATGGCGACGCTCAATGGCGCAAGGGCGCTGGGCATCCAGGCTGAAACCGGCTCGCTGGAACTGGGCAAAGCCGCCGACATGGTCGCGTTCGACCTGTCCGGCCTGGCCCAGCAACCCATCTACGATCCGGTTTCCCAGCTTATATATGCAACAGGCCGCGACTGCGTGAGCCACGTCTGGGTCGCCGGCAAACCCCTGCTGGAAGATCGCCGCCTGACCCGGATGGACGAACAGGCGCTGTGCGACACGGCCATGGCCTGGGGTCGGCGCATCAGCGGGCAAACGTGCGGGCACAGCGAAGAAGCGCACTGACCGATCAAACCGAACAGAAGACTGTCTGGTTATCTATAGCCCGACAGATGAAAACCGAATTTTGAGTTCAAGAGGGATACCCCATGAGCAACGTCGACCGCGCAGAAATCGCCAAATTCGAGGCCCTGGCCCATCGCTGGTGGGACCGCGAGAGCGAATTCAAGCCGCTGCACGATATCAATCCGCTGCGCGTCAACTGGATCGACGAACGCGTCAATCTGGCGGGCAAGAAGGTCCTCGACGTCGGCTGCGGCGGCGGCATTCTTAGTGAAGCCATGGCGCTGCGTGGCGCAACCGTGACCGGTATCGACATGGGCGAAGCGCCATTGGCCGTTGCCCAGTTGCACCAGCTGGAGTCGGGTGTCAGCGTGGAGTATCGGCAGATCACCGCCGAAGACATGGCCGAGGAAATGCCCGAGCAATTCGACGTGGTGACCTGCCTGGAAATGCTCGAGCACGTGCCGGACCCATCCTCGGTGATTCGCGCCTGCTACCGCATGGTCAAGCCAGGCGGCCAGGTGTTCTTCTCGACCATCAACCGCAACCCGAAGGCCTACCTGTTCGCCGTCGTCGGTGCCGAGTACATCCTGGGCCTCCTGCCGCGCGGCACGCACGACTTCAAGAAATTCATCCGCCCTTCCGAACTGGGTGCCTGGAGCCGCGATGCCGGCCTGCAGGTCAAGGACATCACCGGCCTGACCTACAACCCGCTGACCAAGCACTACAAGCTGGCCTCGGATGTCGACGTCAACTACATGATCCAGACCCTTCGGGAGGCCTAAGGCATGCGTTTGAGAGCGGTTTTATTCGACATGGACGGCACGCTGCTCGACACCGCACCGGACTTCATCGCCATTTCCCAGGCGATGCTGGCTGATCGCGGTTTGCCGGCAGTGTCGGACAAGCTGATTCGCGATGAAATATCAGGCGGTGCCAAAGCCATGGTCGCCGCGACCTTCGCGATGTCACCGAATGAGCCGGAATTCGAGACCCTGCGTCTGGAGTTTCTGGAGCGCTATCAACGCGACTGCGCCGTACACAGCAAGCTGTTCGACGGCATGGCCGAGTTGCTGGCCGATATCGAGAAGGCCGGACTGATCTGGGGCGTGGTCACCAACAAGCCGGTACGGTTTGCCGAACCGATCATGCAGCAGCTCGGTCTGGCCGAGCGTTCGGCGCTGCTGATCTGCCCGGATCACGTCACGCACAGCAAGCCGCATCCTGAGCCGCTGATCCTGGCGTGCAAGAAGCTGGAACTGGACCCGGCCACCGTCCTGTTCGTCGGCGACGATCTACGCGACATCGAATCCGGTCGCGATGCAGGCACCCGAACCGCCGCCGTGCGCTACGGTTATATCCACCCTAACGACAATCCCGATCACTGGGGCGCTGACGTCGTGGTCGATCACCCGCTGGAACTGCGCAAGGTGCTGGATAGCGCCCTGTGCAGTTGCTGAGCCGCACACAATCGTTCGAGGTCTTTCATGTTTGACTATTGCGCTCGCCCGGACCTGCTCAAGGACCGGGTGATTCTGGTAACCGGCGCCGGCCGGGGCATCGGCGCTGCCGCTGCCAAAACCTACGCAGCACACGGCGCCACAGTCCTGCTGCTGGGCAAGACAGAAGCCAACCTCACGCAGGTCTACGACGAGATCGAAGCGTGCGATCAGCCGCAGCCTGTGGTCATCCCGTTCGATCTTGAAACTGCCCTGCCACAACAGTATGCAGAACTGGCGATGATGATCGAAACCGAGTTCGGCCATCTCCACGGCTTGCTGCATAACGCCTCGATCATCGGCCCACGCACACCGTTTGAACAGCTTTCCAGTGAGGAATTCGCACGTGTGATGCTCATCAATGTCAATGCGACGTTCATGCTCACTCAGGCGCTGCTACCCCTGCTCAAGCGTGCAGAAAACGCGTCGGTGGTGTTCACCTCCAGCAGCGTCGGCCGTAAGGGCCGTGCCCATTGGGGCGCCTATGGCGTGTCGAAGTTCGCCACCGAAGGCCTGATGCAGACCCTGGCCGACGAGCTGGAAGGCGTCACTGCCGTACGCGCCAACAGCATCAACCCCGGCGGCACCCGCACCAGCATGCGCGCCCAGGCCTACCCGGCGGAAAACCCGCTGAACAACCCTACGCCGGAAGAAATCATGCCGGTGTATCTGTACCTGATGGGCCCGGACAGCAACGACGTCAATGGACAGGCGTTGAACGCGCAGTAAGGCTCATCAAGCAGCCGATAAGGCGCCATTTGCATTGCACTGCCTCCCAGCAGGTACGCAACCATGGGAGGCGGTTTGCAGGTGATCGCGTCAGTTCAGCCACTGACGCGTCGCCGCCGGAGCCGCATCGCCAGCCAGCCGCCTTCTAAAGACTGCTACGGCCACGTCAAGAAATCGCCGTACCAAAAATCAACGGCTGTCTGCTCAATGCGCTAACTCCCTGATTTTAAATATCCCGGCCGATAAATGAACCGAATGGCACGACTTTCGCTCTAACCCTGCCAAGCCAGTCATACGTGCTGAGGAGCGAAGAGATGATTTCTCTTACCCAGACCCATGCAATCGATTTCGATACCGCCAGGTTGCAGCGCCTCGGTTTTCAACATCGTCCCAATGCCGTACTGCCGCCTGTTACCCTCCCTGAGCTGATCAAACAGCTAGGCCTGCAACTGCAGACCAGCCTTGAAGCAGAACGCATACTGACGCTGTTCTTCCAGGGCATTCAGCGCCTGCTGCCACTGAGCGGTGTTGTGTATCGGCATACAGAAAGCGACCTGCACCTGAGGCTGGGTGAGGACGCGTCGTTTATCACTCATTTTCATCTGCGTCATGAGGGTGAAGACATCGGGCAACTGGAGTTCCAGACAGCCGAGCCATTCGACGCGCAGCAGATGAGTGACCTCGAAAGCCTGCTCGCCTGCCTGTTGTATCCATTGCTCAATGCGCTGCTGTATCGAATCGCCACGCAAAGCGCCTTGCGCGATCCGCTGACCAGTACCGGCAATCGCATATCGATGGATCAGAACCTGCCTCGCGAAGTGGACATCGCACGTCGCCACAAGCAACCGTTGTCCGTGCTGATGCTCGATATCGATCACTTCAAGAAAGTGAATGACCGTTACGGCCATCAAATGGGCGACGAAGTGCTCAGGACCATTGCCGTCACGCTCAAGGCACAGTTGCGTAACGTAGACCGGATATTTCGCTATGGCGGGGAAGAGTTCGTCGTGATCCTTTCCAACACTGACGGCGACGGCGCTGCATTAGTGGGTGAGCGCCTGCGCCAGGCCGTTCTGGACCTGGAATTTCATCAGGCAGGTCCCGAGCTGGCGATGAGCATGAGCCTGGGCTGCTCGACACTGCTGTCGGCGGAAACCGCCGACAGCCTGTTACGACGGGCAGACGACGCCCTCTATGTTGCAAAACGCCAGGGTCGCAACCGCCTGGCAATCGCCAGCTGACGGCGGGTACAGACCCTGACGGCGTGCTCAGGCCTCCACGGCCGTCGCACGCTCACGCGCCGGCTTGACCTTCTCCAGTTGCATACAGCGCTCCAGAAACAGGTACATGTAGTCATAACTCTTGGTAACTGCCTGACGCAACTCGGCCTGCAACTGCACGCTGGCCTCATTACCGACCAATGTGCAAATAATCTCCAGTGCCTCCCAAGGGTGCGCATCATCATATTGAGCATGCATCTTGAGCCATTTCATGGCTTTCTTGCGCGTCTCTTCAGGAAACGCTTCGGCATAGGCGCCGGTCGAACACACCACAGCCGACCACTCACCCGTTGCCCCCTCGATGGCGTAGTTGGTAGCGGCCATGGCAACTGCCAGTGAGTCAGAAGAACTGGTCTGCCAGCACCAGTGACTCAGGGCATGCAGCTCCGGCGAAACCTGCTGGTCATGCAGGTTTTCAAGTGTCACGTCGTGGGCAGCGCACCAGTTGACCCAATAGTCGGCATGATTGAGTTCCACGCGGATGTTACGCATCAGCCAGCGGCGCGCCATGTCTTCGCCAGGATGACGACCAAAGCGGGTCTTGGTGAGGTTCTTGGCCATGTACACCGCAAACTGCTCAACCACGGGCCAGCCACCGATCAGGTAGTGGCGCATGATTTTAGGGCTCAAGGTTGCATCACGCATTTTCTGGTACAGCTCGTGCTCAACAACGCGGGCCTTGGCCGGGGCGCAGTCCTTGATCAGCTTTTGGGCCCAGGCCGGATAACTGCTGGCTTCCATGAGCGGACCGGTTCTGTTGAAAGTGTCGATCACTGTGTGGCTCCTTGTAGTGGCTATACGATTTAACTGAATGTTCCCGGTGTGTGGAGCATTGAAGGTGCGGGTCGAAGCGGGGGTGCGTAGAGGCTTTCACACGTGAATAGCATCGGACGACCTATCAGGTACCCCTGAGCAAAATCCACGCCCATTTCCTTCAGTACGGACTCAATCTGAGGGGTTTCCACAAACTCGGCGATCGTGCGCTTGCCCATCACATGCCCGATGTTGTTGATGACCTCGACCATGGCCTGGTTGATCGGGTTATCGAGCATGTCCTTGATGAAACTGCCATCGATCTTCAGGAAGTCGACCGGCAGGTGCTTGAGGTAGGCAAAGGACGACATACCTGTACAAAAGTCGTCCAGCGAAAACAGACAGCCGAGGGCTTTCAATTCATTGATGAATCGAATGGCGTTGCCCAGATCGGCAATGGCGCTGGTTTCAGTGATTTCAAAGCAGATCATGTCAGGCGCAACACCGAACGTTCTGAACTGCAGTTTCAAGTAATCGAGAAAGGCATCGTCACCGATGCTCGACCCGGACAGATTGATCGCACATAGCGCCTGCGGTGCCTGATGCCGTTCCTCGCTCATGCAGCGGGCGATAACCTGAAACACGTTATGCACGACCCACCGGTCAAGTGTAGTCATTAATCCGTAGCGCTCGGCAGCAGGGATGAAGCTGTCGGGCGCGACCATGCGCCCGGACTCGTCACGCAGACGAAGCAGAATCTCGATATGCCTCACACTGTCGCCGTTGGGCTGAATCGATGAGATTTCCTGCGCAAACAGGCAAAAACGGTTTTCATCCATGGCAATGTGCAATCGCTGAATCCAGGCCATCTCCCCTGAGCGCATCGACAGCGTCGTATCGTCGAGGCGGTAGACCTGAACCCGGTTGCGGCCCTTTTCCTTGGCCATGTAGCACGCCATGTCTGCCGCGCAAAGGCTGGCTTCCAGCGTAGCCGGAGCATCACCCAGATGCACCACGCCGATGCTGACAGTGGTGACGAAAGGTCGACCTTTCCACATGAAATGCAGGTCCTGCACAATCTGGCGCAGTATTTCGGCAATTTCGTGGGCCTTATTGGCGGGACAATCGGTCAACAGCACACCGAATTCGTCGCCCCCTAACCGGGCCAGGGTGTCGCCGTCGCGCAAACCCTGAGGCAGCGCCCGACAAATGTGCCGCAACAGCTCGTCGCCCGCTGCGTGACCGCTGGTGTCGTTGACCAGCTTGAATTGGTCGAGATCCAGGAACAGCAGGCAATGACTCGCGCAGCCCATATCACCCTTGTTCAACACCTGCTGGAGACGACGTTCGAACTCACCGCGGTTGAGCAGCCCGGTCAGTGCGTCATGAGCCGCCTGCCAGGAAAGGTTGGCGATGTACTGGCGCTCCTGCGTCATGTCGTGAAGCACCAGCACCGCGCCGCTGACGACACCTTCGGAGTAGATCGGTGATCCCACCAGCGCAACCGAAACCGTACTGCCATCAAGCCGCTGTATCAGCTTGCAGTTGGCGCTACCACCCTTGAGTTTGCCACCCAGGATGTGATCGATCAGGGTCGAGCTGTCACGCTGATCGTTCTCGTCCAGCAGGTTGAACAGCGCCGCCAGCGGCAGTCCGATGGCCTGGCCGTTTTTCCAGTGCGTCAGGCCTTCGGCGGCTGGGTTCATGTAGACAATGGCGCCGTTCACGTCGGTGGTGATGACCCCGTCGCCAATCGACTCCAGGGTAATCTGCGCCCGCTCTCGCTCGAGCTGGAGAGCATCGGCAAACAGGCGACGCTGGGCGATCAGTTTGCGCACCCTCAGAAATGCCAGAAGGATCAGCACCACCGCGGTCACCAGGTTGATCCCTATCAGCAGTCTCAGAATGAACCTGGAACCCTCCCCAAGCGCATCACTGAACGCTTTGGCGGCAGGTGCCACGCCTTCGTTGATGGCATTGATCTGCGCCCGCCATTGCTCCACCTCGGCAGGCCTCACCTCGCCTTCACGAATCCGCGTATGAATCTGCCCGGCCAGACTGTCGAGCTGGACGAGATAGTCATCCCCGACGGCCCAGAACCGGATGGCGGTTTTCATGAAACTGAAATCGTGAAAGTTGAGGTACATCCAGATAATGCCCGAGGCATCGTCCGGGTGGTTGCCGCCCTGAATGATTCCAGCTCTGGCATCGGAAAGCGATGGAACAGGCCTGTCCAGTGCTTCGCGCAGCGCATGTCCGCCCTGCGGAACCGCAATGGCCTGCTGGTATTTCAGATAGTCACGTTCGTCGTGCCAGTTGGCGTAGAGACCCAGATAATGAATGGCATCCTTCTGCCCCTTGGACCAAAGGCTCTCGCCGACGACATAGCTGCGCACCGCAGACAGGGTGTAGAGGCTGACGCATCCCAGCAGCGCCTGAAACAGCGCAACCGCGATGAAAGGCCACACGATGCCTGTCAGGCGGGGCTTGGGAAAGGTCCATGGTTGCTTCATGGGTTCGCGTCACCACATGCCTGAAAAGATCGTCCTGAGCAGAGCCTAGGCTAAATCCATCCGTGATGGCACATGATTTTTTCAATTTTGAAACATCTTTGCCGCAAAGGCGCGGGATCGTGGCTCAGCTCTGTTGCAGATAGCCATACAGCTTGGCGTAGAGACCGCCTTCTTCGATCAACTGCTGATGGCCACCCTCTTCGGCGATACGCCCACCATCGAATACCAGCACCCGGTCGGCCTGTTTAACGGCGGACAGACGATGCGCAATGATCAGTGTGGTCCGACTGCGCAGGAAGCGCGTCAGCGCCAGATGGAGGTTGTACTCGGTCGCGGCATCGAGTGCCGAGGTCGCTTCGTCGAGGATGACGACCTTGGGATCGGAGAGCACCATTCGCGCAATCGCCATTCGCTGCCGCTGCCCACCGGACAAACGCACCCCGGAGCGTCCGACGACGCTGTCCAGTCCGGCGGGCAGCTCCCTAACCACGGACTCCAGCTGCGCCACTTCCAGCGCCCGCCAGCAGGCTTCATCGGTGCATTCGCGGCCCATGGTCAGGTTGGCGCGAACGGTATCGTTGAACAGTGCCGGATGTTGCAGAACGACCGCAATGTTTTCACGAATCCGTTCAAGACCGATGTCCTGCTGAGCCACCCCGCCAAAACGGATGGTTCCGTTCTGAGCGGTATACAGGCCCAACAACAGTTGCACCAGCGTGCTCTTGCCCCCGCCACTGGCGCCCACAATGGCAACCTTCTCGCCCGGCGCGATCGAAAGGTTCATTTGATCCAGCACCAGTTCGTCGCCATAACCGAAACTCAGGCCCCGCACCTCGATACCGACCGTTTCCTGCTCGGCGAAAGGGTCAGCACTGCCGGTGTATTGAGGTTCGTCGCCCCGGGCAAGCAGCTCGTTGATGCGCGTCAGGGCACCGCCCGCCGCGTAGTAGGCGTACTGCAGATTGAGCAACTGCTCCACCGGAGCCATCATGAACCACAGGTAACTGAACACCGCCAGCATCTGGCCGATGGACAGGTCGGAGAACAGCACCGTGAGCATCGCCGCTGCACGAAAGATGTCGATTCCGAACTGAAACAACAGCCCACTGGCACGTCCTGAAGCGTCACTCTTCCACTGTGAGTTGACGGCATAGTCACGCACTTCTTTTGCTTTGACGCCCAGCCGACCGAGAAAAAAACCCTGACGGTTGCCCGCGCGCACTTCCTGTATCGCGTCCAGGGTCTCGCTCAGGGCCTGAGTGAAACGCGAGGTGCTGTCGTTTTCCAGTTTCTTCAGGTGCTTGACCCGCTTGCCCAGCCTGACCGTGGCAAAGATCACCAACGGGTTGAACAGCATGATCAGCAGCGCCAGCTTCCAGTGCATCCACATCAGGATGCCGGCCGTGCCAGCCAGGGTCAGCGTGGAGACCAGAAGACGGCTGAGGGTTTCGCCGACGAACTTGTCCAGCGTGTCCAGATCGGTGACCAGGTGGGTGGTGACCGTACCACTGCCCAGGCTTTCGTACTCGCGCAGGGAAATACGCTTGAGACGCTCAATCAGACGCAGGCGGATGCGATACACGATGTCCTTTGACAGCCGGGCGAACAGCCGCGCCTGAAGGACGCTGAACAGCAAGGCTCCGGCTCGCAGCAACAGCGTCAACAGCAGCATCAGGCCAATGTAGCCCGCCGCTTTCTGCAGGCTGTCCGGCAACAGGTGATCCATGACCTTCAACGCCGCGTCGCCGCGTCCCAGCAAGACTTCGTCTACCAGCAAGGGCAGCAGCAAGGGGATGGGCACACTGCACAGCGTCGCCATGACGGCGACACCATTGGCGATCCACAAGGCCTTTTTATGACGCAGTGCCAGCCGACGAATTTCGGCCCAGCTCAAGCGGTCGTTGCGTGCATCGTTGGCAGCTGACAGGTCGTCGGTGGAGTCGTCACGCACTGGCCGCACGCTCCAGCCAACGGCCGAGCAATGGCGACAGCGCACTCAAGGGTTGATAACCGTTGGTCAGCAGGGCCAGTTGGCCGTTGCGCTCGGCCAGCAAGGTCGGAAAACCCGCGATGCCCAGATCCTGTGACCAGGCAAAATCGGCTGCCGTGGCCGTCTGCTGGTCGACACTGTCGAATGCGTCGGCAAACTGCTGACGCGAAAGCCCGGCCTGCTCGGCCAGTTCAGCCAGAATGGAAGGTCGCGTCACATCACGACCCTGAGCATAAAACGCCTGCTGAATCAGCTTGACCAGTTCCCAGGCTCGCTGCGGGTCCAGAGACCGTGCCGATGTCACTGCCAGGCAGGCGGGCGTGGTGTCATAAACGAAGCCTTCCGGCAAGGCGCCCTCACGCTGGAACGTCTGGCCGGTGGCCTCCTCGACCGCCTGCCAGTGCTCAAGAATGTAGCGTCGCTTGGAAGCTTCCAGCGGCGTGGACTCTGAACGCAACCCGCCCATCACCAGATGCAGCGACACCCCCGCCACCTGAGCCTGTTGCACCAGCGCATCGGCAACCGGAGCAAAGCCCCAGCACCACGAACACATAGGGTCCATGACATAGATCAGGCGGGCGGACATGGCTCAGGCCTCGGATGGCAAACGGTAGTTACGACCGATGGGGTGGGGCTGGTTACGCGCCTTGGCCAGTTCGATCTGCTTTTGCCGATCAATGGCACTGCGGCGGGTTTTCTCGCTCAACGAATCCCAGCAGTGCGGGCAACTCACACCCGGCGAGTAGTGCTCGCTGGCGCGGTCTTCGGCACTGATCGGTGTACGACAGGCATGGCACTGATCGTAATCGCCTTCGGTGAGGTCGTGGCGTACGGTGACACGATTGTCGAAGACAAAACAGTCCCCGCGCCACTGGCTTTGCTCCTGGGGCACTTCTTCGAGGTATTTGAGAATGCCACCTTTGAGGTGATACACCTCTTCAAAGCCCTCGCCCAGCATGTAGCTGGAAGCCTTTTCGCAACGAATGCCACCGGTGCAGAACATCGCGACCTTCTTGTGTACGGCCGGATCGAAGTGCTCTTTTATGTAATCGGGAAATTCGCGGAACGACGTGGTCTTTGGGTCGATCGCGCCTTCGAAAGTACCGATCGAGACCTCGTAGTCGTTGCGTGTGTCGATCAGCAGCACTTCGGGATCGGCGATCAGGTCGTTCCAATCCTTGGGCTCGACATACGTGCCGACGGCCTTGTTGGGATCGACGCCTTCAACGCCCAGGGTCACGATCTCTTTCTTGAGTTTGACCTTGGTGCGATAGAACGGCTGCTCGTCGCAATAGGATTCCTTGTGGTCGATATCGACCAGACGCGGGTCGCTGCGCAACCAGACCATAAGGCCATCGATGCCTTCGCGGCTGCCGGAAACCGTACCATTGATGCCTTCTTCGGCGATCAGCAAGGTGCCTTTGATGCCGTTGTCGACCATGGCCTGCAGCAGCGGCTCACGGAACGCGACGTAATCGCTGAGGGTGACGAATTTGTATAGCGCAGCCACGACGATCGGCTGATTGATCGACTGTTGAGTCATGTATCTCTCCAGGTGGCGACCCTCGCAAAGGGCCTACCGGACATTGAATGCTGAACGAAAAAACGCACCGGCCAGGCGGCGCGGTGCGGATTCTAGCAAAACCGGGGTTGTGCAGGTATGTCGGGGCGTTGATTTGAATCAATGCTGATTTGAATCAACCACCCGACAACCCAGGCACGCTAGCAGTCAATGACCGCCAGCGCACGTCGGCGAGGCTGGCGCTGAACCTGTCTTCGCCCACTCCTCTGGAGTATAGGTGTGCAGGGCCAGGGCGTGGAACTCGCCCATCAGGGCACCCAGCGTGGCGTACACCTTCTGGTGACGCTTGACCGAGTTAAGGCCCTGAAACTGGTCACTGACCAGAATGGCCTTGTAGTGGGTCTGCTCACCGCGACTGTGCATGTGGCTCTCGTCGAGCACTTGCAAGTGGTGCGGCTGCAGCAGCGCCAGCGCCGACTCGATACGTGTCTGCATGGTCATGAGGGGATTCGCTTAAGGCTTCTTGGCCGGGGCCGGAGCAGCTGCCTTGGCAGGTTCCAGTTCGGCGGTCATGTCGGCGAGCAGCTTGTTGACGACCGGCACGGCGCTTTCCAGCTTGCCTTGGGTCAACTGGGCCGATTGCTGGGCCAGTTCAGGCATCTTGGTCATCACTTTCTTGCCCAGTGGGGACTGATAGAACGCAACCAGATCCTTGAGCTCGCTTTCGGTGAAGTTGGCGGTGTAGAGCTTGACCATTTCAGGTTTCAGCTTGTTCCAGCCGATGGCCTGGTCCAGCGCGGTGTTGGCTTTGGCCTGATACGTTTCAAGCAGGGCCTTTTTCGAGGCTGGAGCCTTGGTTTCGGCGAAGCGCTGGGCAAACATCTGCTGTACTTGTGCATAGACCGGAGCGCCCAGGCGATCGGCGTTGGCAAGCTTCAGGAACGTTTCGGCACTCGCATTGTGACTGGCGGTGTCGGCAAGGACCTGACCACTGGCGCAGACCAGAGCTACCGCTGTACAGATGGCACGAAGACGGGTCATCGAGTTTCCTTATCTAGCAAACGAGGCTTTACCCCAGGGCCGACCATTCTGCGCTTATGTAGCCTTTTGGCTCAACCCCCGGTTCACCGAGCGGTTAAAAAGCGATGCTCGGGAACCCTGCCTCCATCTGGACACCTAACCTGCAATGCACTTAAAGGAGTAAGCACAGTGAGCCGCACAGAAACCGATAGCATTGGCCCGATCGAAGTCCCTGAAGACGCTTACTGGGGCGCCCAGACCCAACGCTCACTGATCAACTTCGCCATCGGCGATCAGCGTATGCCGCTGCCGGTGTTGCACGCACTGACGCTGATCAAGAAAGCCGCTGCCCGCGTCAATAATCGCAACGGCGATCTGCCCGCCGATGTCGCCCGCCTGATCGAACAGGCCGCCGACGAAGTGCTGGACGGTCAGCACGACGCCCAGTTCCCGCTGGTGGTCTGGCAGACCGGCAGTGGCACGCAGAGCAACATGAACGTCAATGAAGTGATTGCCGGGCGCGCCAATGAACTGGCAGGCCAAGGCCGGGGCGGCAAATTGCCGGTACACCCTAACGATCACGTCAACCGCTCGCAAAGCTCCAATGACTGCTTCCCGACGGCCATGCACATCGCCACGGCGCAGGCGGTGAAAGAAAAGCTGTTGCCGGCGATTGCCGAGCTGTCCACAGGGCTCGCCGAGCAATCGGCGCGCCACATGAAGCTGGTCAAGACTGGCCGCACGCACATGATGGACGCCACGCCGATTACTTTCGGCCAGGAACTGTCGGGTTTTGTCGCTCAACTGGACTACGCGGAAAAAGCCATCCGCGCCACGCTGCCAGCGGTGTATGAGCTGGCTCAGGGCGGCACCGCCGTGGGCACCGGGCTGAATTCGCCCAAGGGCTTCGCCGAAGCCGTGGCTGCCGAGCTGGCTGCCTTGTCCGGGCTGCCCTTCGTCACCGCACCCAACAAATTCGCGGCGCTGGCCGGTCACGAGCCACTCACTGCGCTGTCCGGTGCGTTAAAGACGCTGGCTGTGGCGCTGATGAAAATCGCCAACGACCTGCGTCTGCTCGGTTCCGGACCTCGCGCGGGGCTGGCCGAAGTGCGCCTGCCCGCCAATGAGCCCGGCAGCTCGATCATGCCAGGCAAAGTCAACCCGACGCAGTGCGAGGCGCTGTCGATGCTGGCGTGTCAGGTGATGGGTAACGACGTGACCATTGGCTTTGCTGCGAGCCAGGGCCATTTGCAGCTCAATGTTTATAAGCCGGTGATCATCCATAACATCCTGCAATCAATCCGCTTGCTGGCTGACGGCTGCAGTAACTTCAATGAGCACTGCATCGCCGGCATGGAAGCTGATGCGGAAAAAATGGCGGAACACCTGGAGCGCGGCCTGATGCTGGTGACCGCACTGAACCCGCACATTGGCTACGACAAGTCGGCCCAGATTGCCAAGAAGGCCTACACCGAAGGCCTGACACTGCGTGAAGCTGCGCTCGCGCTGGGTTTCCTGACCGATGAAGAGTTCGACGCCTGGGTACGCCCGGACAAGATGCTCGAGGCAGGCAGCAATGGCTGACGCCAAAAGTGGCGCCACGCCGCTGGAAGGCAGCGGCAAACGCAT
Organism: Pseudomonas triticifolii; assembly: GCF_014358015.1. Classification (GTDB taxonomy): domain Bacteria; phylum Pseudomonadota; class Gammaproteobacteria; order Pseudomonadales; family Pseudomonadaceae; genus Aquipseudomonas; species Aquipseudomonas triticifolii. Next base: position 219,308 of record NZ_JACONV010000004.1, read on the forward strand.
CCTGATGGTCTATGGCACGCCCAAGACCGTCAGCTTGTGCCACGCCCTCGGCGAAGCCTACTCACAGGGCGCGCGCAACGAAGGCCATGTGGTAAGGGTCTTGAAGCTGGGGGAACTGGATTTCAATCCTATCCTGCACCATGGCTACGAACAAAGTCAGGCGCTCGAACCCGACCTGCTCGGTGCTCAGCGGCAGATTCACTGGGCCGAGCATCTGGTGTTCGTTTATCCGGTCTGGTGGGGTGGGCTGCCCGCACTGCTGACCGGTTTTTTCGACCGGGTCCTGATGCCCGGTTTCGCCTTCAAGGCTCACGGACGTCGACATCCCTCCAATGAACTGCTCAGAGGCCGCACGGCAGAGTTGCTGGTGACCATGGACACCCCGCCTCGCTACTTCCACTGGATCTACGGTGCGCCGGCACATCGGCAGATGATTCGCACGATTCTCGCGTTCTGCGGGATCAAAACCCAGCGCCTGACGGAGTTCGCGCCGGTGCGCACCTCGACCGAGGAGCAGCGACAACAATGGCTTCATCAGGCGCTCGCTCTGGGCAAGCGCTGAATCGCTTCAAGCCTGCGCCAGCCTGGCCCTTCTCGCCCTGAGCCCCGCAACCAGTGACGGCCCCAGGGCCGTCAGTGCTGACCCCAGTACCACCAACAATGCACCGCCATAGCCCAGCGCATTGATCTCTTCGGCCTGCACGTAGGCTGGCCACAACCAGGCGGCAATTGCCACCGTGCCCAACGTGATCAAGGGCGTCAGCGCCAGTGTCGCACTCACACGAGACGCCTCCCAGTGCGCCAGCGCTTCGGCGAAAGCACCATACGCCACCAGCGTGTTCAGACAGCATGCGAGCAACAGCCAGCCTTGCAGCGGGCTCAGTTGCAAGGCCTTGGCAGGATGCGCCCACGGCGTGATCAAGAGCGCGCAGAACAGGTAGATCACCATCATGACCTGCAACGAATTCCACACCGTCAGCAATTGTTTCTGGCTTAACCCGTAGAAAGTCCAGACCACTGACGCCATCAGCACGATCAGCACACCCAGGGTGTAATCACCCAACGAGGTGAGCAACTCGACCAGCCGCTGATTGAAGAACAGCCCGAAACCGACCAGCAATATCGCAAGACCGATGCCCTGCCCGATACTGAAACGCTCCTTGAACAGAAAGATGCTGCTGATCAGCATCAGAATCGGGCCGATCTGAATCAACAGCTGTGTCGTACCGGGGCTCAACATGCGCAGACCGACCAGGTACAGCATGTAATTACCCACCAACCCGAGCACAGCCATTAGCACCAGAACCTTGCCCCGACGCCCCAGCAGCTTGAAGCTGGGCAGGCGCTTGACCGAGGCCAGCCAGATAAACAGCACGGAACCGGACACCAGCAACCTGAACCAGGTCACCGTCACCGGGTCCATGGCCTGCAGCACCTGTTTGAGTTTGACGGGCAAAATGCCCCAGAGCAGCGCAGTCAACAACGCAAGACAAAGGCCATACACCCAGCGGCCAGAAGAGATGTGCATCAGAGGTTCCGAAAAAGTCAGGACGAGCCCTTCATTCTAGGCGCTGATCCGCAAAGCGACAGTTACAGATGCACAGCGTTATGGCCACGAAGTGTTTTAATCATGTTCACGCGAGCCATGGTTGCGCCGATAGGTCTCGCTGCCCATGGCCTGAATCTGACCCTCTATCAACGCATCGAATGGTTTGAGCAGCGCCTCGAAAGTCGCAGGTGCTTCCAGCGTCTGCAAGGCATGGACGATCGCCTCAAGCGTCGACAACGCATCCGGTCCTGGCGCTTTACGCAAGCGATAACGCGAAGCCGGAACATCGCCAAGCGTTACCCTCGGTAAAGCAGCCAGCAGCGGGTTCAGGTGCAGTAACTTGCGCGCCTTGCGCCACGTGCCATCGGGCACCACCAACAGGATGGGTGGCGCGTCGGCAGGCTGACACTCCAATGGTTGAGCCCCTTCGCCCGGAAACAGCAGACGGGCCTGATAACCGGGCGGCCTGAGCAAAGCCTCCAGGTCATCGAATACTTCCCCGACCTTCATTTGCGCATGGGTCAGCCCGAGCGCCGCAAGGCGTGCGGTGTTCAGTGCATGTCCCGCCTCGCTCGTGTGCTGCAATATCAGCACACGGGTTCGACTGTCCAGCTGCGGAATCAAGGCGCACAGGCAATGAGCGTCAGGGCGCAGGCAACGTTCACATCGGGCGCGGGGCATCTGTTTTCACTACTCTTTCTGAAGGCGCTGGCACGACATCGGATGGCAATGCCTGCCGCCTGTCGCGTAACGCGGCAGTTTAAACAACTCGGCCTCGTTGCGCCGACGCAATTGGCGGCCGCACTTTGGATTTCAGCTAGCCTCAATGCACAGGGCTGGTGACATGAAGTCCCCCTGCTGGATCACACGATCAACATCAGGGGCTCTCATGAATCGCGAGGGGATCAAACAAAGGGTGCTGGATGCGCTAGGCATCATTCTGGTGGACAAGGCCGAAATCCGCGATGAAGCCACGTTCAGGGACCTGGTGCTGGACGACGCAGATGTGGATGAGCTGTTCAGCCAGTTGGGGCACGAATTCAATTTCGAGTTTCCCGAGTTCATTCGCCAACGCGCGCTCAACCGACCTCAGCATGTATCGCTGCCGATGGTGGTGGACCTGATTGTGTTGATGCACCAGGAATCGTTACAAGAAAAGGAGGAGCGGGAAACCAGGCACCGTCGCGCCCGTCGGCGACAGTGACAGAACACCCTTATGTCGGGACGCTGGTGCGCCCCGATGCCATGGCGTTTTTGCACTGCCCTTGCGACAGCGCATGCGGGTCGGGCTTAGCGGCGCGGACGACGACGTGGGTCTTCAGTACGAACCGGTATTGGCTGTAGCTTCGGACGCTCGATCAGACCCAGCGCAACACCCAGATCATGGAGCCATTCTTGCAGTTTGCTGTTCATAAAGCCCCCTTAAGGGAAAACACGGCAACCAACCTGTGCTGATCACTCAATAGAGATCATAGAAGCTTGTCATTGGTTCGCCGAGCATTACGGAAAACAATTTTCCCGATATGGGCAATGTGACATCTGCGGAGATTTCCATCTAGTCTTTGCGACGGACGGCCACTTGCCCACTCATTCCGGCAACCGCACCAATCCTTCCTCATCGGTCATCGCGCGCTCCAGCAGATCCGGCGGCAGGCTCTTGCTGGCACGGGCGCCCAGCAGCTTGAGCTGTTCACTGCGACTGACCAGATTGCCACGCCCGTCAGTCAGCTTGTTGCGCGCCGCCGAATAGGCTTTATCCAGTTGCTGAAGGCGGCTGCCTACTTCGTCCAGATCCTGGATGAACAGTACGAACTTGTCGTACAGCCAGCCGGCGCGCTCGGCGATTTCCCGCGCGTTCTGACTCTGGCGCTCCTGCTTCCATAGACTGTCGATCACGCGCAAGGTCGCCAGAAGCGTCGTAGGGCTGACGATCACGATGTTTCGGTCGAAGGCTTCCTGAAAGAGGTTCGGTTCGGCCTGAAGCGCCGCGGAAAAAGCGGCCTCGATAGGCACGAAAAGCAGCACGAAATCCAGGCTGTGCAGCCCTTCAAGCCGCTTGTAATCCTTGCCCGAAAGCCCTTTGACGTGGTTCCGCAGCGACAGGACATGCTGTTTCAGCGCCGCCTGACCGATCACGTCATCATCCGCCGAGACATACTGCTGATAAGCCGTGAGACTGACCTTGGCGTCGACCACGACCTGTTTATCGCCCGGCAGCATAATCAGCACGTCTGGCTGAAAGCGCTCCCCGTCGGGTCCCTTGAGGCTGACCTGGGTCTGGTATTCACGGCCCTTTTCCAGCCCTGCGTGCTCCAGCACCCGCTCCAGAATCAACTCGCCCCAGTTGCCTTGAGTCTTCTGGCCCTTGAGCGCCCGCGTCAGGTTGGTGGCCTCGTCGCTCAGACGCAGATTGAGCTGCTGCAGGCGCTCCAGCTCCTTGGCCAGGGAGAAACGCTCGCGGGCCTCGTTCTGGTAGCTTTCTTCGACGCGCTTCTCGAACGACTGGATCCGGTCCTTCAAGGGCGTGAGTAATTGCCCCAACTGCTGTTGACTGGTCTCGGCAAAGCGCTGTTCACGCTCATCGAAAATCTTGCCGGCCAGCTCCGCGAACTGGGCGCGCAACTCATCTCGCGAGCCCTGAAGATCGTTCAAACGCTGCTGGTGACTGTCCTGTTGCTCGCGCAACTCCGCACCAAGGGCCGCGCATTGCGCGTCGAGACGGCGCAACTCGCTCTCTTTCGCCGCGCGCTCCTGAACCCAGCCCTGAGCGGCGTCGCGAGCGTTATCACATTCCTGACGCAACAACTCGACCTCTCGGCGCAAGGCCGCCAGATCCGCCTGCTTGGCAGCATTGGCCTGACCAAGGTCACTGATCTCGTCGCGGGCGGCGTCCAGTTGGGCATTGAGACCGTCCTGGGCCATTTGCGCCATGCTCAGACGCTCATCCAGAAGCGCTGTCTCGGCATCACGGCGCGTCAGTTGACCGTGCAGATGCCAGACCCAGGCCAGCAGCGGCAACCCTGCAGCACCGAGCCCTATCAACAGGCTGTTCAAGTCAAATGCCATAACGACTCCATGCAGGCCGAATGAATGCCAGCCGCATTATGCGTAAAGCCTTCACAAAAATAGAGAGTGCATCAACGGCAGCGCCGCGAACGGGCTTTATAGACAGCGCGGGGGCGAATCGGGGGACGAGATTCTACTCGCTTTCGATGGCGGGCACACGTTCAATTCACAGCCTGTTTCAATCGGACAATCCACAGAAGCTGTGGATAACTCAGTGGACAACCCCCCTTTAACCCGCGCAAACGTAGACAGAATGGGGCTTGCGCTCAAACTGACGATTTTTTCACCAGTTAAAAAAAACGATGTTTTTCATTGACTTAATAATTCACCATCATAAATCAAGCCCTTAGCGAAGCATGTGACAGTGATGTAGCAGCTTACGGCGCTAATGTGCACAACTCAAAAACCACCGATTTCAAAGGGTCTGAAAAAACGTTGCAGATAAGCATCAACTGCACTGCATTCTCAATGAACATGCAGCTTTCAGCGTGCTTCTCACCGTGCAACAACGCCCTTTCATACCCGCTCATTGCGCTCGTTGCGTGGCATAACGTCCTGCCCGGGACATAATGCGTGTGGCGCTGTCCAAGCCCTGCCTGAAGCACAGGCCGCGAATTATCATCACGGTCTTTGCTGCCACGCACTTTTTCTCGGAACACTTTCTCGGAACGCTAAGGGACACGATGAGAGAAGTAGTGAAGTTCTTCGTGCTGCTGATGGCTGTCTGTGCCATTGCCGTTGGCGCGAGCATCGTTTTGCCGCCTCCAGACGGTGGCGTTTTCGCCTATACCGTGCTGTTATCGGCGATCGCTGTCGCGTTGATCATCTGCAGCGACCTGAGCAAAGGTCGTATCAACGACGTCGGCGACATCATGCGAGCAATAGAAAAGCGCAAACCGTTACGCCTGACCATCGCGGCCTACCTGCTCGGCTGTTCGATGGTCGCTTCTGCCACGGTGCTGCTCTATCGTATCGTCGGGCACTGGTAAGGGGATTATTTCCTTGACCCGCTTGCAATCCATCCAAACCTCGAATAGTATAGCCGCCGTTAGTACCAAGCTGAAAATCAATTCCGGTCGACAAGTCCCCCAGTGTTAGCTCTTTCCAAAGAAAGAGAATGCTGGCTACAAGGGATCGACCACCTCGATGGTTTCCAGGCATGACCCTTTCGCACATGTGAGCCACCTTGGCGGCAGTGCAGTTACGGCTATCATGTTCTGCTTCAACCAGCCTGCAATTGATCAGGATCTTCACCCGGAGCGTCGAACCTTTGCTCCTGTTGTGTTGCCTGCCCTCCTAAGTACCTACCAGCCAGCCAGAGCGCCATACGATCAAGCGCGCTTCAACTGACTGTCTTGTTCCAGTCAGGTTCTTCGCCCAGCCAGGCCTTACGACCCAATGCCGGCCCGCGTTTACTGGAATCTTTATTTTTGCACGGTATTGTTCCGTGTTGATTCAGGAAACACCTAACATGACTCACCATAACCAGACCCAACACGCCATTCATACGCTGACCAACGCGTTCGCACCACTGAATTGCCTGATCATGGCCGCCCGCAAAGGCTGCTTCAGCTTCACCATCGTCAACGAGCATGGCATCGCCCGTCACAGCGAACGCCTGTACCCCGATCAGTACGCCAGCGCCGAACCGCTGCAGGCTGTGATCGAGCGGACCCGCCAGGCCCTTACCGCCTGAGACGAACGCCTCGCTGCACGACCCGGACCTCGCCCCCACAGGCGAGGTTTTTTATTGTCTGGGATTTCTGGACCAGGCGGGTGAGTTAATCACTAACCGATCTATCCACTGGTCGGCAGAGCCGCAAACAATTTAAAAACAGACCTTTACACCGTAAATCTGACACTACACTTCAACTCAGGCGACCCAAGGCCGCTCCCGGTAGCCCCTGTCTGCACGCTCTACTGATCAGGGACCGTCGGTCACCTTTCATGAGCGCCGACAGTATTATGGGTATCGCAGCCATAGAATTATGCCGTCACGTCATCCGCCCTACTCTTATTTATCTTGATCGTCGCAGCCACCGCGCCGAATCATTGCTGCTAGGCATTGCAGCCAGCCAGTCCGCCCTGGGTGCAGAACTCGACAGCCGCCGCGGACACGGCCTGTACCGCATCCCCGAGCCCAGGCATCGGCAACTATGGGACGACTACCTGGCACGGGACCCAGATCTGGCCAGTCGCGTTCGTGGCCTGGCCAGTCAACATGCCTTTCTCAGCGGTCCGCATCTGGAACTGACTGTCAACCTGCGCTATTCCACCGCCATTGCCTGGATGATGATCGAAGCGCAAAACACCTCGCTACCCAGAGAAGACGACCCCATCGCCATGGCCAGAATCTGGAAAAAAGTTTTTCAGCCCCATGGTCGATTGCGGGATTTTGTCGCTTGCTGGAACGCCAGCGTCGCGCCCCTTTATTTACCGGCATGAGTAAAACCTTCGAATCCGGAGTTCGTGGCATTTCGCCGCATAATTTAAGGATTGTCCTACAAGAATAGCTCTAAATCGGGCTTCTCCGCCTATAGCGCGCCGTCGAAAATGTTGGTAATTTCCGACCGGTGATCACGAAGGAGCTCTAATAATGAAAACAATGACAAAAGTAATGAACAGGACAACACTGGGTCTGGCTATCGGCCTCGCCTCTTCTCAGCTATTCGCTGCCGGCTTCGCACTCAATGAACAAAGCATCAGCGGCATGGGCACCGGTTTTGCCGGCCGCTCTTCTTCTGCCGATGACGCAAGCACTGTTTTTGGCAACCCTGCCGGCATGTCCCGCCTGAAACGCGAAGAAATCAGCTTCGGCGCAGCAGCGGTGATCGCCAAGACCGATATCGACAACGGTCGCGGCACCTTCGGCGGCAGCAACGACGGCGACATGGTGCCCTTGGTGGGCGTACCCATGGGCTACTACGTCAAGCCAATTGATGATCACTGGGCATTCGGCCTGGGCGTTTATGCACCGTTCGGTCTGGTGACCGACTATGAAAGCGGCTTCGCCGGTCGCTACTGGGGCGACAAGAGTCACGTGCAGGTCGTGACCTTCCAGCCGACCGTCAGCTACGCCTTCAATGACAAGGTGTCCATCGGTTTCGGCCCGACCATCAACCGCATCGACGGTGAGCTGACCTCTTCTACTCTTAACGCCGCGACACCGGGCCGTAACGACGGCAAGGTCAAGATCGAAGGCGACGACACCGCTCTGGGCTTCAATGCCGGCATCCTGGTTCAGGCAACCGATACCACACGCCTGGGCCTGACCTATCACTCCAAGGTCGACTACAAGCTCAAGGGCAAGACCAAGATCGAAGGCTCGGGCTTTGGTCCGTTCGGCGGCCAGAAGTACGACGCCTCGCTGGACATCTCCACGCCTGAGTCGGTGGACTTCTCCATCACCCAACAGATCGACGAGAACTGGACGGTCTACGCTGGCAGCACCTGGACTCGCTGGAGCCGTCTGACCGACATCACCGTCAATAACGATGGCGTTCCCGCACAATTGGGCGGCTCGGCTGGTCCGATCGGTCGCATCTCCGAAGAGCAGGACTGGCACGACACCTGGGCGCACGCCATCGGTGCTTCGTACAAGGTCAACAAGGAATGGACACTGCGCACGGGCTTCTCCGTGGATCAGTCGCCAACCAACAACGTCAACCGCTCTCCACGCATCCCGACCGGCGACCGCAAGATTGTCAGCTTCGGCGCTGGCTGGAGCCCGACCGACGACCTGACCATCGACGTGGCCTACTCGTATCTGCGTGAAGATGAAGCCAAGATCCGCAACAGCAGCGCTACCAAAGGCTCGTACAGCGCTGACTTCCGTAACACTGCGCATGGCCTCGGTACTTCGGTCACCTATCGCTTCTGATGGACGACTGACAACCGGCTGAGAAAAAGCCCGCACATCCTCAAGGATGGCGGGCTTTTTGTTGTCTTGCGTAAACGCTGGCAAAGCATACACGGAGCGCCCTGAGAGGCATTACCACGCAAAGCCTCAGGGCTTGGACGCAATTGCTTTCTCGATTGCTGCTATCAAATCAGGATCATCCGGCTTGGTCATGCTGGAGAAGTTGGCGACCACGTTGCCCTGACGATCCACCACGTACTTATAGAAGTTCCAGCGCGGGGCGCTGCTCTGCTCGGCGAGCACCTTGAACAGGTGGGTAGCGTCCTCGCCTCGCACGGCCTGTGGCTCGGTCATGGTGAAGGTTACGCCGTAATTGACGTAGCAGACCTTGGCGGTTTCTTCTCCGTCCTTGGCCTCCTGCTTGAAGTCATTGGACGGCACGCCCAACACTTCCAGTCCCTGCCCCTTATAACGCTGGCTCAGCTCTTCAAGACCTTTGAATTGTGGGGCGAAGCCGCAAAAGCTCGCGGTATTGACCACCACCATCGGCTTGCCCGCATAACGCTGGCACAGGTCGATGTTTTCCTTGGAACGCAGCTTGGGCAGCTCGCCCTGCAACAGTGCCGGGCAGTCAGCAGCCATGGCGGCGCCGCTCATGGCCAGCAGCAGAAAGGGAATCGATATAAAGCGAGTGTTCATCAAGGCGTCCCTGGAAGTGGTGGCTGTCTGCAGACACGCTACCCCAACAGACGCCTTCTGCCTAGCAAGCACCCATGCCCAGTTGCAACGCAGCCAGGCCGACATGCTGCCAGCCCCACCAGACCAGCGCCAGCGCTGCGACGCCCGCAGCGAGCGCCGTCCACAGAGGCCAGTGCCTGTTCATACGACGCTCGCCTGTGCCTGCAACCGCGCCACAGGGCGCTCGCGCACCGGCCAGTTGAGGGCAGCGGCCAACAGACTGAGCAGAATCGATACCTGCCAGATCAAGTCGTAACTCCCGGTATGGTCATACACCAGCCCACCCAGCCAGCCGCCAAGAAACGCGCCCAACTGGTGGAACAGGAAGACGATACCACCGAGCATCGACAGGTTGCGCACCCCGAACAGGGTCGCGACCGTGCCGTTGGTCAGCGGCACCGTGGACAGCCACAGCAGCCCCATGGCCACACCGAACAGATAGGCCGTTGTCTGGCTGAGGGGAATCCACAGGAACAGCACGATCACCACCGCACGCAGCAAGTACAGCAGCGTCAGCAAGCGTGGCTTGGACATGCGGCCACCCAGCCAACCCGCCGTGTAGGTGCCGAAAATGTTGAACAGACCGATCAGCGCCAGCACCGTGGTGCCAACCTTGGCCGGCAAGTGCTGGTCGACCAGATAGGCGGGCAGATGCACGCCGATGAACACCACCTGAAACCCACAGACGAAGAAGCCCAACGCCAGCAGCCAGAAGCCTGAGTGCGAGCAGGCTTCACGCAATGCTTCGCCCAGCGTCTGCTGAACGCCCACCGATTCGGTCGGTTTGTCCTTGAGCATGCCCACCAGCGGCAGGATCAGCGCGACCATAACGCCCAACACCAGCAAGGCACCGGACCAACCCAACCAGCCGATCAGGCCCAGCGTGCCGGGCAACATGGCGAACTGACCGAACGAGCCGGCCGCGCTGGCAATCCCCATACCCATGCTGCGTTTCTCGGCCGGCAAGGCTCGCCCCACAACGCCGAGGATGACGGAAAATGAAGTACCGGACAGGCCGATACCGATCAGCAACCCCGCGCTCAGCGACAGACTCAATGGCGAGTCCGCCATGCTCATGCATGCAAGGCCAACGGCATACAGCACGCCTCCGACAAACACGACCCTGGCCGCGCCAAAGCGGTCCGCCAGCGCTCCGGCAAACGGCTGCGCCAGGCCCCACATCAGGTTCTGCAAAGCGATGGCGAAGGCGAACACCTCACGCCCCCAACCGAAATCCGCGCTCATGGGTGCCAGAAACAGCCCGAAACCGTGTCGTGTTCCCAGCGAAAGCGCAAGAATCAATGCACTCCCGAGCAATATCCAGCCACTGGTACGCCAGACCGATGTCATTGTTATAGTGCTCCCTGACCAGAAAAGCGTGGATATGCCCGTAAATCGATAACCGCGAAACTACGCCTCGGTGCAGGAGCCTGTCAATCGCTTATCGGGTGGTGCTCAGAACAGCACCATCGCCAGCAATACCGCGACTTCCAGCAACTCAAGCAACGCGCCCGCGGTGTCGCCCGTCGTGCCGCCCAGGCGTCGGATCATCACCTGGCGCAACCACAGAAAACAGACCATCGAGACCATCACGGCCGCCAGCCCCGACCAGCCGGCGAACAGAACGCAGGCCACCACACAGGTCAGCAACACCTGGCGAGCAGCGCCACGCGGCAAGTGATCCGACAGCGCCTGGCCCAGCCCGCCAGCGCGCACATAGGGCGTACTCAGAAACAGACCCAGCATTGCGCTGCGCCCGATCAGTGGTGCCAGCAGCAATGCGATGCTGTGGTGGCTTTCGATCAGCGCCAGAATGGCGGTGAACTTGAGCAGTAACACCAGTACCAGCGTGACCACCGCAATCGGCCCGCTGCGCGGGTCCTTCATGATGGTCAGGGTTCGCTCGCGATCCCCGAAACCACCCAGCCAGGCATCAGCGCTGTCTGCCAGACCGTCCAGGTGCAAACCGCCGCTGAGCAACACCCAGGCGCAGAGCAGCAACGCAGCGTGCAGCATGGGCGGCGCGCCATTGAGCAAGGCGTTCAGGCCCATCAATACGCTGCCGAACAGCACACCCACCAAGGGATAGAACAACAGTGAGCGTCCGGTTTCCTCTGGGCGCGGCATGCCAGGCAGGCGAATCGGAAAGCTGCCGAGAAATTGCAGAGCGATCCAGAATGGCAGCATGTCAGGCCTCCGTCAGAACGCCATCAGCGGCAACATTGATCGACAGCAGCGCGCCGTGGCCAACCACCACTTGCAACAGTTGCTCACGCGGCAATCTACGCGCCTGCGCCAGCAGCAGGCGCATCACGCCGCCGTGACTGACCAGCAACACCCGCTCGCCGGCATACCTTTCACCCAGGCGCTGCACAGCACCGACAACGCGCGCTGAAAAGTCGATCACCGGCTCGCCGCCGGGGGGTGTAAACGCGTAAGGGTCATTCCAGAACAACCCCAGCCCTTCAGCATCCGTTTCCATTAACTGCGCAGCGCTGTGACCTTCCCATTCACCGAAGTGCAGTTCTTGCAGCCCTGGCTCAAGCTGCAGAGGTAACGACAGACGCTCAGCCAGCGCTTCAGAGAAGCGCGCGCAACGTTGCAGCGGGGAGCTGATGATTCGCTGCCACGGCCCGGCCTCAGCCACTGCCGCACGCATCTGTTGCCAGCCGAGTTCGGTCAATGCATCGTCGAGGCTGCCGCGCAGACCGCCACCCAGTTCGGTTTCACCATGACGCAGCATGTCCAGGCGCAAGGTCATGCCGGGCGATCCGACACGCTGGCTTCAGCAAAGGTCGACATACCGTTGTGCAGCGCGCAGGCCATGCGCACCAATGGAACGGCCAGCGCCGCCCCACTGCCCTCGCCCAGGCGCAGACCCAGGTCCAGCAGCGGCTCGGCCTGCAGGGTTTCCAGCACATGACGATGACCTGTTTCAGCCCCCCGATGGCCGAACAGCAGCCAATGACGGCACGACGGATTAAGGCGTACCGCCACCAGCGCGGCCACGCTGCAGATAAAACCATCGACCAGCGCCACGATGCCTTCCTGCGCACACGCCAGGTAAGCACCCGCCAACGCGGCAATCTCGAAGCCGCCAAGGCTTAACAGGCTGTGCAGCGGATCACCTGCATGCTCGGCATGCAGCTTCAGTGCACGCTCAATGACCTGAGTCTTGTGCATGATGCCTTCGGCGTTCAGCCCGGTGCCTGGGCCGACCAGCAGTTGCGCGGCGCATTCGAGCATTGAGCAGGCAACCGCACTGGCTGCGGTGGTATTCCCAATACCCATTTCGCCGCCAATGAACAGTTCGGTTCCGACGGCCTTGGCGCGCAGCACACTGTCGCGTCCGGCCTGCAGGGCTGCGAGCCCTTGCTCGGCAGTCATGGCCGGGCCTTGGACAAAGTTCGCGGTGCCCGCCCCCAGACGCAAATGACGCACGCCCGGCAGATCAACCGGCAATACCGTGCCCAGATCCACGACATCCAGTTGCGCCGAAAGCTGATGGGCCAGCACGCTGATGGCCGCGCCACCGCTGACGAAGTTATGCAGCATCTGGCCGGTGACAGCCTGTGGGTAGGCCGACACACCTTCAGCCACCACTCCGTGATCGCCCGCGAAAATCGCGATCCAGACCTCATCGGCCTTGGGGCGTTCGCGCCCCTGCAGACCGGCGAGCTGCACGGCAAGCCGCTCCAGTTGCGCCAGCGAGCCGGCCGGCTTGGTCAGTTGTTGTTGACGGAGCAGAGCCGCTTCACGCATCGGCACATCAATGGCCTGCGCGGGCTCAAGCCACCAGGAGTTACTCATAGCGCGGTTCCTTTCAGAGTCAGGGGCAAGCCAGCCACGGTCAACACCACTCGCTGGCAACGCTCAGCCAGGGATTGGTGCAACAGGCCCGCTTCGTCAACATAGCGGCGGGTCAGCTCACCGAGAGGCACGACGCCCAGCCCGGTTTCGTTGCTGACAAAAATGATTTCACCCGGCAGCACAGCCAGGCACTCGAGCAGTGCATCGCGCTCTTGCGCCAGACGCCCGGGATTTTCAAGCATCAGCAGGTTGGTCAGCCACAGGGTCAGGCAATCCACCAGCAGGCATTGGTCGGGCGCTGCATGGTCTCGCAGCACGCGCGCCAGCTCGACCGGTTCTTCCACCAATCCCCAGTGCTCGGGGCGGCGGGCACGGTGGCTGGCGACACGTTGATTCATCTCGCCGTCCAGCGGTTGGCTGGTGGCGATGTAGGTCACACTCAGGCCCGTCTCGGCGGCCAGTTTCTCGGCCAGGCGGCTCTTGCCGGAGCGCGCACCACCCAGAATCAGTTGCAGCATGTCAGTTCGCCTCCAGACCGCACAGTTGACGCAGCAATGTGCCGTCCAGGTGTTTTTCCACCAGATCCGCCAGACGCTCAATGTCCCGCTCGCGCAGGGCGTGATAATCCACCTGCTGCACGTCGTGCAAGCCCGCCCAGCGCAGCAATGCGCTGCACGCGGCAGGCGATTCGAACAGGCCATGCAGGTAAGTGCCTAGAATCTGCCCGTCGGCGCTTTGCGCGCCATCGCAACGACCGTCGTCCAGCCGAACGGCGGCCTGCTCCAGCGCCAGGCCCGTGGTGACACCTGCGTGGATCTCGTAGCCACTGACTTCTGCGTCCTCCAGCGTCAGGCGTCCACGCACATTGCGCAGCTGTTTCTCGGACTCAAGCACCGTGCTCATGGCCAGCAGGCCAAGGCCCGGACTCGACCCCGCAACGCCCTCCAGCCCCAGCGGGTCATGCATTTGCTCGCCGAGCATCTGCAGCCCGCCACAGATACCCATCAGCTTGCCGCCATAGCGCAGATGGCGCTGAATGGCGTCTTCCCAGCCATTGGCGCGCAGGTAAGCGAGGTCACTGCGCACGCTTTTCGAGCCAGGCAGAATGATCAGGTCGGCAGGCGGTATCGCCTGGCCAGGCCCGATGAATTGCAGATTGACCTGGGGATGCAGGCGCAACGGGTCGAAATCGGTGTGGTTGCTGATGCGTGGCAACACCGGCACCACCACATTCAGCACCTGCTCGACCTTGTCGGTCTGGCGCTGATCAAGACCGTCCTCGGCCTCCAGATGCAGGTCCATGACGTAGGGCAGCACGCCGACCACCGGTTTGCCGGTGCGCGCTTCCAGCCAGTCCAGACCCGGTTGAAGCAGGGCAATGTCGCCACGAAACCGGTTGATGATGAAGCCCTTGACCCGCGCCTGCTCGCTGGGCGACAGCAACTCCAGCGTACCCACCAGATGCGCAAAGACGCCGCCCCGGTTGATGTCGGCAATCAGCAACACCGGGCAATCGACAGCTTCGGCGAACCCCATATTGGCAATGTCGTTGGCGCGCAGATTGATCTCGGCGGGCGACCCGGCACCTTCGACCATGATCACCGGGTAGCGCTGGCCAAGACGCTCATGGGACTCAAGCACCGCGCGCATGGCGATCTCTTTATAGCTGTGATACGCCACCGCATTCATGGTGGTGACGGCTCGGCCGTGGATGATGACCTGCGCGCCGGTGTCGCTGTTGGGCTTGAGCAGCACCGGGTTCATGTCAGTATGCGGTGCCAGGTTACAGGCCTGAGCCTGAACCGCCTGGGCTCGCCCGATCTCGCCGCCGTCAGCGGTTACGGCGCTGTTAAGCGCCATGTTCTGTGGCTTGAACGGCACGACCTCGACGCCTTGCCGCGTCAGCCAGCGGCACAGGGCCGTCACCAGCGTGCTTTTACCGGCATCGGACGTGGTGCCTTGTACCATCAACGTGGCCATGGAGATTCCTTACGGTATTCAAACAGGACGGTGTGCAGGCGTCGCCAGTCGGCTTCATCCAGAGGCAGCCCGAAACGCAGGCTGGACGCTTCCGGGGTCAGGCCTTCAAACAGGCGCAACAGCACGCCACGCCGGGCGCAGAACTCATAGATGGCCTGGGCTTCGGCGGTAACCAGCCATTGGAACAATGCACAGCCGCCCTGGGGTGCCAGACCGTACGACTCAAGCAACGCCACCAGACGATCACGTGCCTGATCGGTGCGCAAACGCTGTTGCACCTGCCCCTCGCGATCACGCAGGCAGGCTTGACCCAGAATCCGCGTCGGCCCGCTGACGGCCCAGGGTCCGACTTCCTGAGCCAGCAGCCTGAGCAAGCCAGGCTCGGCCAGCACGAAACCGAGCCTGACCCCGGCCAGCCCGAAGAACTTGCCGAACGAACGCAGGACGATCAGCCCGATGCGCCAGGTCTCGGCCGCCAGACTGAGCGGTGGCGTGTTGTCCATGAACGCCTCATCCACCACCAGCCAGCCGCCCCGCTCCGCCAGTCGTGCATGCCACTCCAGCAGACGTTCGGCGCTCAGGTGCAGGCCGGTCGGATTGTTAGGGTTGACCACCACCAGTACGTCGAGGCTGTCGAGAAAGTAATCCACTTCATGCTCGCCAACCTCGCGCACCATGAAGCCACTCTTGCGCCAGGCATGCGCGTGCTCGGCGTAGCAGGGAGACAACACACCGACCCGACCAGCACTGCGCACCCGCGGAAGCGCTTGAATCGCCGCCTGCGAACCAGGCACCGACAGCACCTGCGGCGCGCCATAGTAGGCGCAGGCCGCGGCTTCAAGCCCATCGTCGGTCTCGGGCAGTCGCGCCCAGGCGCGCTGGGGAATGTCCGGCACCGGCCATGACCACGGCGCGATACCGGTGGACAAATCCAGCCAGTCAGCCTGATCGATGCCGTAATGCTGCGCCGCAGCGCGCAATCGCCCGCCGTGCTCAAGCATAGAATTCGGTCCCGACGCACAGCACCAGCAGCCACAGCCAGACGCCGCGCTGCACCAGCTCCCAGCCACGATCAATGGAGTTCGCGTCAGCGGGTACACCTTCACCCAATTTAGGGCGTTGATGCAGCTCACCGTGATAAATCGCCGCGCCGCCCAGTTCGACGCCCAGCGCACCTGCGCCAGCGGCCATCACCGGGCCTGCGTTGGGGCTGTCCCACGTGGGTCCCTGAGTACGCCAGCAGCGTATCGCAAGGCGGGTCTTGCCCAGCAACGCGTAAGTCAACGCGACCAGACGCGCAGGAATGTAGTTGAGCAGGTCGTCAATTTTGGCTGCTGCCCAGCCGAAACGCTCGAAGCGCTCATTGCGATAACCCCACATGGCGTCAAGGGTATTGCTCAAACGATAAAGCACCACGCCAGGAACACCGGCCACGACAAACCAGAACAGCGCGGCGAACACTGCGTCGCTGCCGTTTTCCAGCACCGACTCGGTGGCGGCACTAGCGACCTCGGTGGCATCAAGTTCGCAGGTCTCGCGACTGACCAGATAGCTGACCCGACGACGCGCCTCCTCCAGGTCATCACTGCGCAGGGCCTGAGCCACAGGCTGTACGTGTTCGCCGAGGCTGCGCATGCCGAGCGCGCAATACAGCGCCAGTATTTCAATCAGCCAACCCAAGAAGGGTGCCCAGCTCAGCAGCGTGGCCAACAGCGTCAGCGGTATCACCGCCACGAACCAGGCCGTGACGCCATGACTGCGCCAGCCTCGACCGCCACTGTTGAAACGCTGCTCCAGACGATTGGCGAAACGCCCGAACGCCACCAGTGGATGACCGCGTTTCGGCTCGCCCAGCAGCGCATCCAGCGCAACCCCGGCCACGCTCAACAGCGCCACACTCATTGACCCACTCCCCATTGATTCTCATACAACAACTCATGCAGCGGACGCGCCCGCGCCCAGCCTTCCAGCACCAGCATGGGCGCAGGGTAAAACTCTTTCACCGGCCCCAAGCACAGAATCGCCAGCGGTTTGGCCCCTTCCGGCATGGCCAGCAGATCGGCCAGCGCGTCCGGGTCGAACAGCGAGACCCAGCCCATGCCAAGCCCTTCGGCCCGTGCGGCCAGCCACAGGTTCTGAATCGCGCAGGACAGCGATGCCATGTCCATTTCCGGTAAGGTCCGGCGACCGAAAATGTGTTGCTCGCGCCCTTCCATCAGCGCGGCCACCAGCACTTCGGCGCAGTCGTTGATGCCTTCGACCTTGAGTTTCATGAACTCATCGGTGCGCTCGCCCAAGGCTTCAGCGGTGCGGATCCGCTCTTCTTCGACCTGCGCCTGCATGTTGCTGCGCAGGGCCGGGTCGCTGATCCGAATGAAGCGCCAAGGCTGCATCAGGCCGACGCTGGGCGCCTGATGAGCAGCCTCCAGCAACCGGGCCAGCACCTCGGGCGCCACGCTGCCCCCGATGAAGTGGCGCATGTCGCGGCGCTCGGCTATCGCGCGATACACCGCTGCCCGCTCTTGATCATTGAACGCGTGCTCGGTCATGGCTTGAACAAGGCCGCAATTGCCTGTGGACAGGACGGAAAATAGAAATGGACGTAAGAGGCGGTCAGGCGGCCATCACGGTAGACCGCTTCGGCTCCGCGCCCGCCATTGGGGCTGACCCCTCGGGCAATCGGCTTTAGCTCGGTGGTGGTCAGCGAGTGGTGATAGGTGTGGCCGCGCAGCTCGCCTTCGGGCAGCCCGACTGATTGCAGGGCCAGCGCGGCCAGCCGTTTCTGCATCGCCGCTTCGCCTGCCAGCAGCCCCACCAGTGTGGCGCGCACGCCCTCGACATCGATCAGCGCATCCAGCAGGTACAGCATGCCGCCACACTCGGCCAGCGTGGGTTTGCCTGCCGCATGGTGCGCCCTGATGTCTGCCAGCATCGTCGAGTTTGCAGACAGCTCGACGTGGTGCAACTCTGGATAGCCGCCGGGTAGATAGAGGCTATCGGTTTCAGGCAAATGGCTGTCGTGGATCGGCGAGAAAAACGTCAGTTCTGCGCCCATGTTGCGCAGCAGGTCGAGGCTGGCGCCATAGATGAACGCAAAGGCTTCGTCGCGCGCCACGGCTATGCGTACGCCGTCGAGCAGCGGCAGGATCTCGACCGGGTCGGGAGCCGTGAAGGTGACCGCTGGCGGCAAGGACACTTCGCAGGTGCTGGTCAGCGCCGCCGCTGCCATGTCCAGACGCAGGTCCAGGTCATTGAGCTCGTTGGCCTGCACGAGCCCCAAATGACGGCTCGGCAGCTCGAAACCGGTTTCCCGCGACAAAGCACCGTACCAGCGCAAACCTTCGGTCAGGCTGTTTTCCAGCAGTTGCGCGTGGCGCACGGTGCCGACGCGGTTGGCCAGCACCCCGGCAAACGGCAGGTCCGGCTGGTAGCGCGCCAGTCCCAGTGCCAAAGCACCGAAGGTCTGCGCCATGGCCGTGCCGTCAATCACACCGAGCACCGGCACACCGAAGTGGCGCGCCAGATCGGCGCTGGACGGCGTGCCGTCGAACAGCCCCATTACACCTTCAATCAGAATCAGGTCGGCTTCGCCAGCCGCTTCCCAGAGCAGGCGGCGACTCTCGTCTGCGCCGATCATCCACAGGTCCAGCTGATACACCGGCGCGCCGCTCGCGCGCTCCAGAATCATCGGATCGAGAAAGTCCGGCCCGCACTTGAAGACCCGGACCTTGCGGCCTTGATTACGATGCAGGCGGGCCAGTGCCGCGGTGACGGTGGTCTTGCCCTGGCCAGACGCGGGTGCGGCGATCAATACGGCGGGGCAATCCCTGGGGGTTCTCATGATCGGCCACTCATAACTCGATACCTTTCTGCGCCCGAATGCCGGACTGGAACGCGTGTTTGACCACGCCGATATCGGAAACGGTATCGGCCAGGTCGATCAATTCGGGTTTGGCACCACGACCAGTCACCACCACATGCTGCATGGGCGGGCGGGCTTGCAGGTCGCTCAATACTTGCTCAAGGTCCAGATAGCCATGCTTGAGGGCGATGTTCAACTCATCGAGCACCACCAGGCCAATAGTCGGGTCGCGCAGCATTTCCACACTCACGGCCCAGGCGGCTTCGGCCGCGGCGATGTCGCGCTGGCGATCCTGGGTTTCCCAAGTGAAGCCTTCGCCCATCACGTGGTAACGCACCTGCTCGGGGAAACGGCGAAAGAACATCTCTTCACCCGTGCTGTTCCGGCCTTTGATGAACTGCACCACGCCGCACTGCATGCCGTGGCCCATGGCGCGTGCGAGCATGCCGAACGCCGAACTGCTCTTGCCCTTGCCGTTGCCGGTCAGCACCAGTATCAGGCCGCATTCATTAGGAGAGCTGGCGATACGCTCATCCATCACGGCTTTCTTGCGCAGCATGCGCGCCAGATGGCGTTCGTCGCGTTCGGGGGATTCGTTCATCTCGGCTCTCCGCTTTGGGGGGTCGCGAAAGCAGACGGAAGGACAGCACTGAACAGCACGGCAACGCCCTGCACAGAGCATCACCCTCCGTGATGCCATTGAGTATTTCAGGCCGGTCTCCGGGCTCATGAGCGGGTCATCCCGGCTGCACGCCTTCCCATGTCGAAACACAGTGGCACGATGCACAGCCTTGACTCATTTACCGTTGCGGGGGCAGCGCCGGAATCGGGTCGAATGACCCTCACCGGCTTCCCTGTTTCACCCTGCCAATCGGGAAGATTGCAGAGCACCTGAAACAAACCGCGAAGGGTAGAGGGTTGGGGGTGGAGCGTCAATCGACACTGCAGCGTAATGGCATATAGGCCATTCACTTGCCTGGCGCAGCCAATCCCTGCACACAATTGAACCTCAGCGAACGGGGTGTCTCTATCCCTTACGGACCAAGCCTTTCTCGATGGAGATTCACCATGTTCAAAATCAGACCACAGTACGCCGTACTGCTTCTGCTCGCAGGCGGCCTTGCGGCATGCGGCGAGTCTTCGACCCTGCAGGTCTCGGACGGAACGGGACCCTCTCCGAAATTGCCGGAACCCAACAAAACGCTGATCCCCACGGTCAATATCGCCCCAGCCGTCGGCTGGGAGAAAGACGCCAAGCCGGTAGCCGCGCCAGGCACGCAGGTCGGTGCCTTCGCCGAACATCTGGATCACCCGCGCTGGCTCTACGTGCTGCCCAATGGCGACGTGCTGGTCGCGGAAACCAATTCGCCGGCCAAGCCGGATGACGGTAAAGGCATTCGTGGCTGGGTCATGGAAAAGGTCATGGGCCGCGCCGGTGCGGGCGTGCCGAGCGCCAACCGTATCACCTTGCTGCGCGACACCAACCATGACGGTGTGGCGGAAACCCGCAGCGTCTTTCTGCAGAACCTCAACTCGCCGTTCGGCATGACCCTGGTCGGCAACAAGCTGTACGTGGCCGATACCGATCGGCTGATCAGCTTCCCTTATGAAAGCGGCCAGACCTCGATCAGTGCCCAGCCAACCAAAGTGGTCGACCTGCCGGGCGGCACGCTGAATCACCACTGGACCAAGAACGTCATTGCCAGCAAGGACGGCAGCAAGCTGTACGTCACCGTCGGTTCCAACAGTAACGTGGCCGAGAACGGCATGGACAAGGAAGAAGGCCGCGCAGCGATCTGGGAAGTGGACGCGGCCACTGGAAGCCATCGCATCTTCGCCTCGGGGCTGCGCAACCCCAACGGCATGGACTGGGAACCCACCACTGGCAAGCTATGGACAGCCGTCAACGAGCGTGACGAGATCGGCAGCGATCTGGTGCCCGATTACGTGACTTCGGTGCAGGATGGCGGTTTCTATGGCTGGCCTTACAGCTACTACGGCCAGCACGTCGACGAACGCGTCAAGCCGCAGAACCCGGCACTGGTCGCCAAGGCTATCGCCCCGGACTACGCCGTCGGCCCGCATACCGCCTCACTGGGTCTGGTCTTCGCCGATGGCAAGACGCTGGCGGCACCGTTCAACGAGGGGATGTTCATCGGCCAGCACGGCTCCTGGAACCGTAAACCGCACAGCGGCTACAAGGTGGTGTTCGTACCATTCAGCGGCGGCAAACCCAATGGCGCGCCGGTGGATGTACTGACCGGCTTTCTCAACAGCGACGAAAAAGCCATGGGCCGTCCGGTAGGCGTGGTGAATGACCATCACGGCGGACTGTTGGTGGCCGATGACGTGGGCAACAAGATCTGGCGAGTGACGTCGGTGAAGGCGGCTCAGTAGATACAAGACGCCTCAGGGAGTAAGTTTGTGGGAGGCGGTTTGCCGGCGATGGGGCTATTTCAGGCGCTGAGAGCGCTGACCAAAAAACCGAACCGCCGACAAGCCACCTCCCAGACTCCCTTGCCAACTGCCAGACATCGGCGGGCGCTTGCACCATCGAAACGGCGGTAATCAGGGACGATTCTGCGCCAGGTTCGACGGCTGGATCACGCGTTTGGCGTTAAGGTAGGCTTTCTGCCAATACGGTTTGTCGAGGCTGTCGAGCTTGACGGTGCCGCCGGTGGCAGGGGCATGTACGAAGCGGCCCTCCCCGACGTAGATACCGGCATGGGAGACCTGCGAGCCACCAGAAGTAGCGAAGAACACCAGATCCCCTGACTGCAATTGCTCGCGGCGCACGTTCGGCGCGCCCATCACCACCATGTCTCGGGTCGAACGAGGGAGCGAGATACCGGCCGCATCACGATAGACATAGCCGATCAGGCCACTGCAATCGAAACCCGAATCCGGCGTGTTGCCACCCCAGCGATAAGGCGTGCCGACCAGACCCAACGCACGAAACAGCACGTCTTCGGCAGCCGGGGAAAGAATCTGGGGAGGTGCGGTGACCACCGGACGCTGAACGATCCGGGGCGAGGCAGGCGGCGGCGGTGCGCTGGCACAGGCGCCAAGCAACGCAGCTAAGGAAAGCACCATCAGGCGCAAAGCAATCGACATAACCACAACAACCTGATCTGGATGCGGCTTACGCTGCCGAGAAGCTCAAAAACGCAGACAGGCCACTGGCCTGTCTGCGTATCCCATTATTTACGGCGTTTTACGACGGTCTTGACTGTAGTCGAGGTCATGGCGGTTGTCTGCGTGGCTTCGGCAGGGGCTTTCACCGCGACCGTGCCAGGTGCCATTGCCAGCGGACGCTTGGCTTCGATGAAGGTCTTGCTCCAGTAGGCATCATCGAGGCTGTCGATGCGCACACCGCCACTACGACGGCTGCTGGAGTGGATGAACTGGTCGTTGCCTGCATAGATCGCTGCATGGCTGACACGTCCACGGCCGCGCGTGCTGAAGAAAAGCAGATCGCCCGGCTTGAGATTGTTGCGCGAGACCAGAGGCGCATCGACATTGATCATTTCGCGCGTGGAGCGTGGCAGGTTCATGCCCGCCTCTTCACGAAACAGGTAGCCGATGAAACCGCTGCAATCGAAACCCGAACGGGTCGACGTGCCGCCGAACTGGTAACGCGTACCGATCAGGGCCTTGCCACGTTCAAGGATACTGTCGGCCAGAACCGGCAGTTTGTAGGATTGGTTGTCAGAGAACTGAGCCAGCTCGTCTTCGGTGGCCAGTTCGTCCTGCAGGGTGGCGGCGTCGGCGCGATGGGCAGCGGACTGTGCAGTGACGGTGTTCTGGTAACGAGGCTTTGGCTGAACCTGATCGTGCTGCGCAACCGGCATATTGGCCGAGCAACCGAACAGGAACGTAACGAGTGCGAGTGGCACGAGGGGTGCGAAGCGAACAACTTGCATGAGCACGACCGTGGCTGAACTGTTAAGAAGGCGAGACTATGCCCGCTATGAAAGTGATTTGCAAATTCAATCGAACTAAATGTGACTTATCAGTTTTTCCATGACATGTGCCGCCCTGCACTTCAAAAAGACGTCCATTTGCGCGCTGTGATCGGTTGGCTCAGGATTGATTTCAGCCGTAAAACCCCCGGAAACCCGGGTCCTGATCACAGGTTCATGGATATACGGGAAGCTCGCCGTGGTGCCGATGCTCACCACGGCGTCATAGCCTTTAGCCAGTTGTTCATACAGTGTTTCCAGGGCTCGTTCCGGGAGCATTTCCTGAAAAAGAACGACGGACGGTCGCAAAACGCCATCACAGATGGAGCACAGCGGCGGCAAAGGGCGATCAAGGTGTTCACTCAGGCCTGCATCCTGCGCGCCGCACGACTGACAGAACAGCGGCGACATCTGTCCATGGATCTCGATCAGCCTGTCTGGAGGGCTGCCAGCGGCACGATGGTAGCCATCGACGTTTTGGGTCAGCACCCAGCATTCAGGTTTGATGCGCTGCAATTGGGCGATCGCGTAGTGCGCGGAGTTGGGCTGGCCACCCAGACACGCCTTGCCCAGTTGAGCGATGTACTTCCAGCACAACGCAGGATCGCGGCGCAACATCGGCCCGGACAAGGCCACCTCTATCGGCAGGCCATCATCGGTTCTGCCGTTATAGAGCCCGCCAACGCCGCGATAGGTCGGCAAACCCGAATCAGCCGAAAGGCCGGCACCGGTAATGATCAGGATCCGCTGTGCATGGCGCAGTGCGGCTGCCGTTTGCATCAACAGCGCCTCGTCTACCACCCAAGCGTCTCTTTGAGAAAGGGAATGGTGAGCTTGCGCTTCTCCTGAAGCGAGGCCTGATCCAGACGCTCCAGCAGCTCGAACAGCGCGCTCATGCTGCGGGTGCCACGCGTGAGGATGAAATGCCCGACTTCATCGGTCAGGTGCAGGCCACGGCGCGAGGCACGCAGCTGCAAGGCACGCAGCTTGTCTTCATCGGACAGGCCACGCATCTGGAACACCAGCGCCATGGTCAGGCGCGACTTGAGGTCCGGCAGCTTGACCGGCAGTTCACGTGGCGACTTGGAAGCCGCAATCAAGAGACGTCGGCCACTGTCACGCAGGCGGTTGAACAGGTGAAACAGGGCCTCTTCCCATTCTGGCTTGCCAACCACCGCCTGCAGGTCGTCCAGGCACACCAGCTCGTACTGCTCCAGATGGTCGAACAGCTCGATGCCTTCGTCGATGACTTCGGCCAATGGCAAATAAACCGCAGGCTCGCCCATCTGTTCGAAGCGCAGGCAGGCCGCCTGCAACAAATGCGTGCGCCCTACCCCGTCCTTGCCCCATAGATAGATGAGGCTTTCCGTCCACCCGGCGTCGGCTTCGCACAGCCGCTCGACATAGCCGAGTGCAGCGGCATTGGCGCCTGGATAGTAATTGACGAAAGTGGCGTCATCACGCAGACGCACACTCAGGGGCAGCTGAATCGGTTTCATGCTGACTAGCGGTTCATGCGAACCGCCAAGGGCCTCTGTGTAAAGTGCGCAAAGTTTATACCCGTGACGCTGGTCGCACAATGCGACAGACCCCAAGCAAAATCAAAGGGTTGCGTCAGGCCGTGTAAAGCGAAGGTACGTATTGGGTGTTTAGCGCCTCTCGATGGACACAGCATCTGCCCATCAGGAGGCTCATGGCATCAAGGCTCAAAAGCCCTTATAAATCGGGGTCTTCGGCCCCGGCGTAGATCTCCGAATCCTTATAAACGTCATGAACGTGGCGCACCAGCACCATGATCACGGCCGCCACCGGCAAGGCGAGCAGGATGCCGGTAAAACCGAACAGTTCGCCACCGGCAAGGATCGCGAAGATCACCGCCACCGGGTGCAGACCGATACGATCACCCACCAGTAACGGCGTGAGCACCATGCCTTCCAGCGCCTGGCCGATCATGAACACCGCAACGATGCCCATCATCGGATACAGATCGCCGCCGAACTGGAACAATCCGGCCACCAGCGCCGCACCGATCCCGATCACGAAGCCCATATAAGGCACGATGGCCGCAAGACCGGCAATCACGCCGATCAACAACCCCAGTTCCAGCCCGACCAGCATCAGACCCGCTGCGTAGATCACACCCAGGCCGACCATGACCAGCAACTGTCCGCGAATGAACGCGCCCAGTACTTCATGACACTCACCCGCCAGCTTGACGATCTGCCCTTCGCGCTGACGAGGCAACAGACCGCGAATCTTGCCCATCATCACGTCCCAGTCGCGCAGCAGGTAGAAACACACCACCGGGATCAGCACCAGATTGGTCAGCCAGCCGATCAGCGCCAGACTCGACGCGGTGGCCTGCGACAGAACGATGGAAACGATGTCGCCGGCCTGCCCCATGTGCTCGGACAGCGCGGCTTTGATCTTGTCGAACTTCCAGAACCCGTCAGACAGCCCGAACTTGGCCTGCACCCACGGCAAGGCCGAGTGCTGCAGCCAGTCGAGCATTTGCGGGGCCAGCTCGTACAGACGATACAACTGCTTGGCGAGCATCGGCACGAGCACCAACAGCAGCGCCATCAGTACCAGCGTGAACAGGCCGAAGACCGCCACTACGCTGAGCGTGCGCGACATCCCTGCACGCTCCAGGCGATCCACCAGCGGATCGCCCATGTAGGCCAGCAACAGCGCCACCAGAAACGGGGTGAGGATCGTGTGCAGCAGCACCACGAATACCACCACCAGGGCCAGTCCGCCGATCCAGAACCAACGTCGCGTATCAGTCATCAATGTCTCTCAACCCAAGTAAAAGTGCGCTTGCCGGATTACCAGCGGAAATACAATTGTGGCGCAGCCGCCGGGACAATCATGGGAGCTGGCGCCGACGCAGGTGCCGTGGCAGGTGCGGAGGCATCAATCGGTGCGGCAGGCGCAGGCGGTGTTGCCGTTGCAGCCGCTGCCTCGCTCGCCGGCACTTCCTGAAGCTTGGCCAGCGACATTTGCGAACGAAGCTGATCGGCACTGCCGTTGACTTCGAACGTCACGCGATCCCCCTCGACCAGCTTCACCCGCACGCCGAACGGATCGAGCAATTGCAGCAATTGTGCGTAACGCTCAAGGTTCATGCCCTGCACCTGCATAAGCAGGCCGGTGGATTGCCCCGGCTTGGCCACGAAGCGTGGGGCCAGACGCTGACTGACAGCCAGCATGACGGCGTCGGCCAACGCCTCTGAACTGGCCCCGGTCGCGGTGCCCTGCTCGCGCTGCTCACCCAGCCACAGACGCCACTTGCCTTGCCATTGCCCGGCTTCCTCGCGGGCATGGACCGCCAGAATTGCATCGGCGCCATAGCGCTCCGACGCGTCCTTGAGCGGTGCAGCGTCGGTACCCTCCAGTGTCTTGGCGGTGCCGATACCCTGCTCGCTCAAGTCAGCCAGCGGCAAACGCAACGGCAGCCCCCGGTGCTGCGCGGCGCGGCGCAGCGGCTCGGCCGATGCCTGACCGTCGCCGACGAGATTGGAGCCTTCGACCGAGTCATTCAGCCACCAGCCCAGGATCGACGGGCGGTTGCTGCCCCAGATCGGCAGACCTGCCTGTCGCAGTGCACGATCAGTGGTGGCTGGGTCGAAATCGACCAACAAGGTTTCAGGCGGCCCGGCTTCATAGCCGTACTGGCTGATGATCTGCTGAGGGTCCTTGCGCAGCGCGGCAATTGCCGAACCTTGAGCAGCCTTGGCGTCGCCGGTCAGGCGCAGTACCAGCGTGTCGACGGCCGCTTGAGTGGCACGGGCTCGCTCATCAGGCGACTGGCCACTGACCGGTTCGCGCACCTGATAGAGATTGTTCACTGTTTCGGCAAGGGTCGGCAGGCTGAACAGGGACAGGCAGCCGACTAAAAGAATTCTGGAAAAACGCATGGACAGTTCCCGAACGGAAAAAAGTAAAGAACAGCAGTCTCAGGAGGGTTTCAAATGGCGTGATGAGCCTAGGACAGCGGTTCGCCACCATTCATTCAATCCCCCTTTAAAGTACACCCTAAACGCTTGCAGACGAACCGACAGGGCTCAACCTGCGCGGTTTATTTTGTAGAACCCCCTCCTACCGTCGGCGCAAGGATGGCCCCACGAGGGCAAGCCTGATAAAATCGCGCGCCTTCGCAGACCGGCAATCGCGATGACCCAACCTGGCACTGCGCACCTGGCGCTTTGCTGAACAGGACCCATCGCAGCGGTCGATACCTCCGAATCCCCCCTAAAGGCCTGGATTTTTTATGAGCAAGCAACCCTCCCTGAGCTACAAAGACGCCGGTGTAGACATCGACGCCGGTGAAGCATTGGTCGAACGCATCAAGAGCGTGGCCAAGCGCACCAAGCGTCCGGAAGTCATGGGCGGCCTGGGAGGTTTCGGCGCCCTCTGCGAAATCCCGGCTGGCTACAAGCAACCCGTGCTGGTTTCCGGCACCGACGGCGTCGGCACCAAGCTGCGTCTGGCGCTGAACCTGAACAAGCACGACAGCATCGGCATCGACCTGGTGGCCATGTGCGTCAACGACCTGGTGGTCTGCGGTGCCGAGCCGCTGTTCTTCCTCGACTACTACGCCACCGGCAAACTGAACGTCGACACCGCCGCTCAGGTTGTGACCGGCATCGGCGCTGGCTGCGAACTGGCAGGTTGCTCGCTGGTGGGCGGTGAAACCGCTGAAATGCCAGGCATGTACGAAGGCGAAGACTACGACCTGGCCGGTTTCTGCGTCGGCGTCGTCGAGAAAGCTGAAATCATCGACGGCTCCAAGGTCGCTGCTGGCGACGCGCTGCTGGCACTGCCGTCTTCCGGCCCGCACTCCAACGGTTACTCACTGATCCGCAAGATCATCGAAGTGGCGGGTGCCGACATCGAGAACATCCAGCTGGACGGCAAGCCATTGACCGAACTGCTGATGGCACCGACCCGCATCTACGTGAAGCCGTTGCTCAAGCTCATCAAGGAAACCGGCGCCGTCAAGGCCATGGCCCACATCACCGGTGGTGGCCTGCTGGACAACATCCCGCGCGTTCTGCCACAAGGCGCTCAGGCCGTGGTCGACGTCGCCAGCTGGCAGCGTCCGGCCGTGTTCGACTGGTTGCAGCAGCAGGGCAACGTTGAAGAAAACGAAATGCACCGCGTACTGAACTGCGGCGTGGGCATGGTGATCTGCGTGGCGCAGGAACATGTCGAAACCGCGCTGAACGTGCTGCGTGAAGCAGGCGAGCAGCCATGGGTGATCGGCCAGATCGCCACTGCCACCGAAGGTGCAGCGCAAGTCGAGCTGAAAAACCTCAAGGCGCATTGATGTCAGCCACCTGCGATGTCGTGGTGCTGCTTTCCGGCACCGGTGGCAACCTGCAAGCGATGATCGACAGTTTCAGGGACGGGGCCAGCCCCGTCCGCATCCGCGCTGTCATCTCCAACCGTGATGATGCCTTCGGCCTGCAACGCGCCAGAGACGCAGGCATCGAGACCTGCGTGCTGGACCACAAGGCGTATGAAGGACGCGAAGCCTTCGATGCCGCGCTGGTCGAGCTGATCGACGCCTTCCAGCCCCGGCTGGTGGTACTGGCCGGGTTCATGCGCATCCTCAGCGCTGACTTCGTCCGTCACTATCAGGGTCGCCTGCTCAACATCCACCCTTCCCTGCTGCCGCGCTACAAAGGTCTGCACACCCATCAGCGGGTGCTGGAGGCTGGCGATGCCGAACACGGTTGCAGCGTGCATTTCGTGACCGAGGAACTCGATGGCGGCCCTCTGGTCGTACAGGCAGTTATTTCGGTACAGTTACACGACACGCCCACCACGCTTGCGCAACGGGTGCACGTTCAGGAACACCGTATCTACCCACTGGCAATACGCTGGTTTGCCGAAGGCAGACTGACACTGGGCGAGAACGGCGCATTACTGGACGACGAGCTACTCCCGGCCAGCGGCCATTTGATTCAACCCTAGGAGATACTATGCGTCGTGCTCTGCTCTTCGCTTTCGCTCTGCTCGCTTTGCCTGCTGCACAGGCCGCAGATCTTCAACCCTTCTCCGCCAGCTACACCGCCGACTGGAAGCAACTGCCCATGAGCGGTACGGCAGAACGCAGCCTTGAAGCCGGCCCCAACGGCACCTGGACCCTGAACTTCAAGGCTTCGATGATGATCGCCAGCCTGACCGAAGTCAGCACCCTGAAGGTCGACAAGGAAACCCTGCTGCCACAGACCTATACCTTCGAGCGCAGTGGCCTGGGCAAGTCGAAGAAAGTTGATCTGGCGTTCGACTGGAACACCAAGTTCGTGACCGGCACCGACCGTGGCGACGCGATCAAGCTGCCGCTCAACCGTGGCATCCTCGACAAGTCCACTTACCAGCTCGCCTTGCAGCATGACGTGGCTGCCGGCAAGAAGAGCATGAGTTATCAGGTGGTAGACGGCGATGAAGTCGACACCTACGACTTCCGCGTGCTGGGTTCGGAGAAAGTCGACACCAAAGCTGGCCAGGTCGATGCGATCAAGGTTGAGCGTGTGCGCGATCCGACACAAAGCAAGCGCATCACCGTGCTGTGGTTCGCCAAGGACTGGGACTACCTGCTGGTCCGTCTGCAACAGGTCGAAACCG
Source organism: Pseudomonas triticifolii (assembly GCF_014358015.1). GTDB lineage: Bacteria > Pseudomonadota > Gammaproteobacteria > Pseudomonadales > Pseudomonadaceae > Aquipseudomonas > Aquipseudomonas triticifolii. Next base: position 248,770 of record NZ_JACONV010000004.1, read on the forward strand.
ACGGCAAGGAATACAACATCATGCTGCAGGACGGCACGGTGAACGGCAAGGCTGTCAAAGGCAGCTGATTGGCGTAATCCCCTGCTGCACAGAGCCCCGCAATGCGGGGCTTTTTATTGCCCGGCGCTCAGCGTCGGGTAGCATTTTCTTGCAGAACGCTGCGCATCCGTTCTTTCAGGCGATAGCGGTTATGGCAGTTGTACCAACCAGCAAGGCACATGAAAAATCCTTCATTTAACCGCTACTTACCCGCAGCCCACGGTTTTCAAGGGCTGGCGCACAACGATCAGTTTTTGACCAGCCGGGAACCTGAACAGCCTATTTACTTAGCCAGCTAACAGATTCTATAAAAGAGTCCTGCGACACATCGCCGCAGTATCCAGAGGCCTAACCATTCAGGCCATTAAAGTCAGGAGCTAACTACTATGACTGTCAGAGTTACTGAACGCGACGACGCCCACCTCTCTCACGAAGCCGTTGCCGACGGCATCCAGATCTGGGACGTGCATCAACAGGATCAACTGGTCGGCATGTTTCACATAGAATCCGAGGCCTATCGCTACAAGGAAGAACTGGAAGCCCTGGAAAACCAGCGCAACCACTAAACGCACTTTCAGAATTGTAGAAAGACAAAACCCGCTCAAGGCGGGTTTTGTCATGCTGGTCTTCACTTACCACATGAGGTCGTCAGGCACCTGGTAGGCGGCGTACGGATCGTCTGCATCCGGCGCTTCGGTCGGTGTATTGAGCAACACGATCCGGCGCGGATCGCGCTCCTGAATCTTCAGGGCCGCTTCACGCGGGATGATCTCGTAACCGCCACCATGATGAACGATCGCCAGCGAGCCGCTGCTGAGCTTGTTGCGCACCAGCGTGTTGACCGAGATGCGTTTGACCTTCTTGTCATCGACGAAGTTGTAGTAATCCTCGGTGGTCAGCTTGGGCAGGCGCGAAGCCTCGATCAGCTGCTTGACCTGCGCAGTGCGGGCTTTCTGCTCGACCTTTTCCTGCTGCTGACGATTGAGTTCCTGATCGCGCTTGACCTTCTCGGCCAGCGCTTCCTGAGCCGCACGCTTCTGCGAGTCGTCGACCTGAGCCTGCCCTTTGTGCACCAGGCGCTGCTCTTTCTGCTTGTCCTTGCTGACCTGCTTGGCCTGCTTCTGGTTGACCAGACCTGCCTTGAGCAGTTGGTCACGAAGTGAAATACCCGCCATCTCTTTTCTCTCTCTTAAGCAACCACTCAGCCGCAGCGGGGTGCGTTTTTTTCCTGACGTTTGGCCTCGCCCCACAGCGCGTCCATGTCTTCGAGACTGCAATCCTCGATGGGCCGCTGGGCGTGGCGCAAAGCCTGTTCAATAAACCGGAAGCGTCTGTCGAATTTGCTGTTGGCCGAGCGTAACGCAGTTTCCGGGTCAACTTTAAGGTGTCGGGCCAGATTCACCACACCAAACAGCAGATCACCGATCTCTTCAGCGATGCCTTCGGCGTCATTATCGACCATCGCTTCGAGCACTTCATCGAGTTCTTCGCGGACCTTGTCGATCACCGGCAGTGCGGCAGGCCAATCGAAACCGACCTGCGAGGCACGCTTTTGCAACTTGGTGGCGCGGCTCAGTGCAGGCAGTGCGACGGGTACGTCGTCGAGCAGAGACAACTGCTCGGGCGCGGACGACTTTTCTGCGCGTTCCTCGGCCTTGATCTCGTCCCAACGCCGGTTGACCTCTTCGTCGCTCAGACGCGGGGTTTCCATCGGCGCATACAGCTCGCCGGTCGGGAAAACATGAGGATGACGACGCAGCAACTTGCGCACGATGCCATCAACCACACCGTCGAACTCGAAACGCCCTTCCTCCTTGGCCAGATGAGCGTAGAACACCACCTGAAACAGCAAATCGCCCAGCTCACCCTGAAGCTGATCGAAATCGCCCTGCTCAATGGCGTCAGCCACTTCGTAGGCTTCTTCGAGGGTGTGCGGCACGATGGTGGCGTAGGTCTGCTTCAGATCCCAAGGACAGCCGTATTGCGGATCGCGCAATCGGGCCATGAGGTGCAGCAGGTCTTGAAGTGTGTGCATTGCAAAATCTCTTTTACCGCTGCGCCACCCCTGCCGGTCAGTAACCGGACAGTGGAGGCTTACGGAGAGCCCTGAATCAAGGCGTCCGGTTACGGCGCGTTTCGATGATGTTCGGCAACTGGGAAATGCGCCCCAGCAACCGGCCCAGCGCGTCCAGACCCGGAATTTCGATGGTCAGCGACATGAGCGCGGTATTGTCTTCCTTATTGGAGCGCGTATTGACCGCCAGGACGTTGATCCGCTCGTTGAGCAGCACCTGGGTCACGTCACGCAACAGACCCGACCGGTCGTAGGCGCGAATGATGATGTCCACCGGATAGGTGAGCACCGGCACCGGCCCCCAACTGACCTGAATGATCCGCTCGGGCTCGCGCCCGCCCAGCTGCAGCACCGAGGCGCAGTCCTGACGGTGAATGCTCACACCGCGCCCTTGAGTGATGTAACCGACAATGGCATCGCCCGGCAGCGGCTGGCAGCAACCGGCCATCTGCGTCATCAGGTTGCCCACACCCTGGATCTGGATATCGCCACGCTTGCCCGGCTTGTAGCCCGTGGCCTTGCGCGGGATCAGCTCCAGCTGTTCGTTCATCCGATCCGGCTCGACCTGCTGCTGAGCCAGGTTGACCAGTTGCGCCAGACGCAAATCACCGGCACCCAGTGCGGCGAACATGTCATCAGCGGTCTTGTGATTGGCCTTGTCGGCGAGCTTGTCGAAATCGACTTGCGGCAGGGCCAGACGCGCCAGTTCGCGCTCGAGCAAGGTTCTGCCGGCCGCGACGTTCTGATCACGGGCCTGCAGCTTGAACCAGTGGACAATCTTGGCCCGCGCCCGCGAGGTGGTGATGTAACCCAGGTTCGAGTTCAGCCAGTCGCGGCTCGGCGTACCGTGCTTGCTGGTGATGATCTCGACCTGCTCGCCAGTCTGCAGGCTGTAGTTGAGCGGTACGATCCGGCCGTTGATCTTTGCGCCACGGCAGTTGTGGCCGATCTCGGTGTGCACCCGGTAGGCGAAGTCCAGCGGCGTCGCGCCCTTGGGCAGGTCGATGGCATGGCCGTCAGGGGTGAAGACGTAGACGCGGTCGGGCTCTATGTCGACGCGCAACTGCTCGGCCAGCCCGCCAATGTCACCCAGCTCCTCGTGCCATTCGAGCACCTGGCGCAACCAGGAGATTTTCTCCTCGTAGTGATTGGAGCCGGATTTGACGTCAGTACCCTTGTAACGCCAGTGCGCGCAGACGCCCAGCTCGGCCTCTTCGTGCATCGAATGGGTACGGATCTGAACTTCCAGCACCTTGCCTTCCGGCCCGATGACGGCCGTGTGCAGCGAGCGGTAGCCGTTTTCCTTGGGGTTGGCGATGTAGTCGTCGAACTCCTTGGGAATGTGCCGCCACAAGGTGTGCACGATACCCAGCGCGGTATAGCAGTCGCGCATTTCCGGGACCAGTACACGCACTGCACGCACGTCGTAGATCTGGCTGAACGCCAGCCCCTTGCGCTGCATTTTGCGCCAGATGGAATAGATGTGCTTTGCGCGGCCGCTGATGTCGGCCTTGACGCCGGTAGCCAGCAGCTCGTTTTCCAGCTGGGACATCACGTCACTGATGAACCGCTCGCGGTCCAGTCGACGCTCGTGCAACAGCTTGGCGATCTGCTTGTACTGGTCAGGCTCAAGGTAACGGAAAGACAGGTCTTCCAGCTCCCACTTGATGTGCCCGATGCCCAGACGATGGGCCAGCGGCGCATAGATATCGAAGACTTCGCGTGCCACACGGTTGCGCTTTTCGTCGTCGGCGTTTTTCACCGCACGAATGGCGCAGGTGCGCTCGGCCAGCTTGATCAGCGCGACGCGTACATCGTCGACCATCGCCACCAGCATCTTGCGCAGGTTCTCGACCTGAGCCTGACTGCCCAGCACCAGCGACTGGCGCGGGCTGAGACTGGCGCTGATCGCGGCCATGCGAAGCACGCCGTCGATCAGCTTGGCAACCGTCGCGCCAAAATTCTGCTCGACGTCCGGCAAAGGGATGACGCCTTCGCGCACGCCACGGTAAATGACCGCTGCGACCAGCGAATCCTGATCCAGCTTGAGGTCAGCCAGAATCTCCGCTATTTCCAGACCGGTCTGAAAACTGGAGGTGCCGTCTGCCCAGTGATTCTTCAGTGCCTTGTCGTTCTGCTCGGCTTGCCGGGCGAACTCACAGGCCTTTTTCATGACTTCCCGGTCCAGGACCAGGTCGACGCTGACAATATGATCAAGCCATGCGTCGAGGTTGATACTGCCGTCTGTGTTTATCGGCTGGTGCGCTCTCACCTGTACCATGCTGCTTACCTTCCCTACGGCGCGATGAATAGCGCCATCAGTCGCCAGCCTTCTGAGCGAATGCCACTTGCCGGGCAAGCAAGGACCGACATTCGCGGGCCAGTCGGATTAAATGAGATTCCCTGTCAGCAGCTGACTCGATCCAATGAACCGCCACTCACTTACTCATTTCAAATAAAGCCATCGCCTCGACATGCGCCGTCTGAGGAAACATATCGAGAATTCCGGCACGTTTCAGTCGATAGCCCTGATTGACCAGTTCGACCGTATCGCGGGCCAAAGTTGCCGGGTTGCATGACACATAGAGCAACCGTTGAGCGCCTGATTTCCTGATCTGGCGAACCACTTCAAATGCACCGTCACGCGGTGGGTCCAAGAGTACCGCAGAAAACCCCTCGGCTGCCCAGTTCGCGTTCGTCAGCGGCTGCGAAAGATCCGCCTGAAAAAACTGCACATTGTGCAGATCATTACTCATGGCGTTTATCGACGCACGTTCGACCATGGTCGCAACGCCCTCGACAGCCACCACTTCCTTCGCCAGCCCGGCCAGCGGCAAGGCAAAGTTGCCAAGCCCGCAGAACAGGTCCATGACCCGTTCATCGGCCGCCGGTGCCAGCCAGTCCAGCGCCTGTTCGATCATCGCGGTGTTGACCGCTGCGTTGACCTGAATGAAATCGCCCGGACGCCATTCCAGCTCCAGATTCCAAGGCTCCAGGCGATAGCCCAGCTCATCACCGGCGTTCGCCGGTTGCGGATCGCCCTCGCCGTGCAACCACAACTGCGCGCCATGATCGGCACAGAATGCCTTGAGAATGTTCAGATCAGCATCGGCCAGCGGCGCGGTATGGCGCAGCAGCACAGCCGTTTCAGAACCGCTGAACAGCTCGACATGCCCCAGCGCCTGAGGTTTGCTCAGACTGCGCAGCATGGCAGGCAGTTGCGTCATGATCGGTTGCAAGGCCTGTACCAGCACCGGGCATTGCTCGATGCTGACGATGTCCTGGCTGGCCGTCGCACGAAAACCGACGTCGAGTCGTTTGGCCTTGATGTCCCAGCGTACCGCGACCCGAGCGCGCCTGCGGTAGGCCAGTTCGGAGCCGCTCAGGGGCGCCGCCCATTCCTGCGGTACGACATTGGCCACACGCAGCAATTGCTCGGCGAGCATGCGCTGTTTCAGGGCAAGCTGCTCGTCATGAGGCACGTGTTGCACGCTGCACCCCCCGCAACGCCCGAAGTGCTTGCACACGGGTGGGCGACGCATTTCGCTGGCGGTGAAGACCCGCTCGGTGCGCGCTTCGACCACCTTGCCGCGTGCATTGAGCACCCGCGCTTCGACCTCTTCGCCCGCCAGGCTGCCGGCGACGAACCAGGTTCTGCCTTCCAGAAACGCAATGCCGCGCCCGTCATCCGACAGACGCTCGATGGTCAGGCGCTGTTTTTTGCCAACAGGCACCTGCACGGTCTTGACGCCGCCGGTTGGCTGGAAGCGCAGTCCTCTCTCATGCTTGGCCATCAGTTGGGCGCGTCGTAAATGCCAGTCGACAGGTAACGGTCGCCTCGGTCACAGATGATTGCCACGATCACGGCGTTCTCGACTTCGCGGGAAATGCGCAGCATGCCCGCCACCGAACCGCCCGACGAGACACCGCAGAAAATGCCTTCTTCACGGGCCAGACGACGCATGGTTTCTTCGGCTTCGGTCTGGCCCATGTCGATGATGCGGTCCACACGGTCAGCCTGATAGATCTTCGGCAGGTACTCGTATGGCCAGCGGCGGATGCCAGGAATCGACGCGCCTTCCATCGGTTGCAGACCCACGATCTGCACCTCGGGATTCTGCTCCTTGAGGTAGCGCGAGGTGCCCATGATGGTGCCGGTGGTGCCCATCGAACTGACGAAATGAGTGACGGTGCCGCCGGTCTGCTGCCAGATTTCCGGACCAGTGGAGGTGTAGTGCGCCTCGGGGTTGTCGCCGTTGGCGAACTGATCCAGCACCTTGCCGCGACCTTCGGCCTGCATACGCTCGGCCAGGTCACGGGCACCTTCCATGCCTTCTTCCTTGCTGACCAGGATCAGTTCGGCACCGTAGGCGGTCATCGCTGCCTTGCGCTCGGCGCTGGAGTTGTCAGGCATGATCAGGATCATGCGGTAGCCTTTGATCGCGGCGGCCATGGCCAGCGCGATACCGGTGTTGCCGGAAGTGGCTTCGATCAGGGTGTCACCGGCGTTGATCTGGCCGCGAAGTTCAGCGCGCGTGATCATCGACAGCGCCGGACGGTCTTTGACCGAGCCTGCGGGGTTGTTACCTTCAAGCTTCAACAAGAGGGTATTGCTGGTGTGACCCGCCATGCGTTGCAGACGCACAAGCGGGGTGTTGCCGACGCAATCGGCAATGGTTTTATACTGCAGGGTCATGGCGTATTCGCAATCCAGACTGCGGGGGCGCCTATCATAACGGCAAACGCTCAAACCCCATATCACGCAAAGTGCGCGACCTATAACCAAAAGACATAACGAGCCCCCTCGCTGTCGAGCGCGCCTCGACCACCACACTAATCTGCCCACGCTCTCGGTAAATGGCTAAACTCATGCCCTCGTGCCGATAGGGCCAAGCGACTGCTGCCTGATTTCGACGGACTGATACCGGTTGCTGGAGAGAGAGCGTGCTGACCAAGCTGGGCATAAAAGGCCGCGTATTACTGTTGACGATTCTGCCTGCCAGCCTGATGGCGGCGGTGCTGGGCAGTTACTTCACCTGGATGCAACTGCACGAACTGCAGAGCCAGTTGCTGCAGCGCGGCGAAATGATCGCTCAGGACCTGGCACCGCTGTCGGCCAACGCGCTGGGCCGCAAGGACAAGATCCTGCTGAGCCGCATCGCGACCCAGACACTCGAACAGACAGACGTGCGCGCCGTGTCGTTTCTGGATGTCGACCGCAGCGTTCTGGCCCATGCCGGGCCCACCATGATCAGCCCCTCGCCGATTGGCAGCAGCACCCAACTGCTCAATTCGTCCGGCAATGACGCGACCCGTTATCTGCTGCCAGTGTTCGGGCACCAGCGTCATCTCACCAGCCCGATCATTCCTGCCGAAGCCGATACGCTGATGGGCTGGGTAGAGCTCGAAATCTCCCACAACGGTACGCTGCTGCGCGGCTACCGCAGCCTGTTCGCCAGTCTGTTGCTGATCGCCAGTGGCCTGGCCGTCACGGCCATTCTGGCGGTGCGCATGAGCCGCACCATCAACGGCCCGCTGAGCCAGATCAAACAGGCCGTGTCGCAACTCAAGGACGGCAACCTGGAAACACGCCTGCCGCCACTGGGCAGCCGGGAACTGGATGAACTCGCTTCGGGCATCAACCGCATGGCCGCGACCCTGCAGAATGCGCAGGAAGAACTGCAGATGAGCATTGATCAGGCGACCGAGGACGTCAGGCAGAATCTGGAAACCATCGAAATCCAGAACATCGAACTGGACCTGGCCCGCAAGGAGGCGCTCGAAGCCAGCCGGATCAAGTCCGAGTTCCTGGCCAACATGAGCCACGAAATCCGCACGCCGCTCAATGGCATTCTCGGCTTCACCCACTTGCTGCAAAAAAGCGAACTGACCCCGCGTCAGTACGACTACCTGGGCACCATCGAAAAGTCGGCGGACAACCTGCTGGCCATCATCAACGAAATTCTCGACTTCTCGAAAATCGAGGCCGGCAAACTGGTGCTGGACAATATTCCGTTCAACCTGCGCGACCTGTTGCAAGACACGCTGACCATCCTCGCCCCGGCCGCCCACGCCAAACAGCTTGAGCTGGTCAGTCTCGTGTACCGCGACACGCCACTGGCGCTGTCGGGCGATCCGCTGCGCCTGCGGCAGATCCTGACCAATCTTGTCAGCAACGCGATCAAGTTCACCCGCGAAGGCACCATCGTCGCCCGCGCCATGCTTGAGGATGAAACCGAGGACACCGCACAACTGCGCATCAGCGTGCAGGACACCGGTATCGGCCTGTCCAGTCAGGATGTGCGGGCACTGTTCCAGGCGTTCAGTCAGGCCGACAACTCCCTGTCCCGACAACCGGGCGGCACAGGTCTTGGGCTGGTGATTTCCAAGCGTCTGATCGAGCAGATGGGTGGCGAGATCGGTGTGGACAGCACACCCGGCGAAGGCTCGGAGTTCTGGATCAGCCTGAGCCTGCCCAAGGCTCGCGAGGATAAGGAAGAAACCGCCAATCAGCCCCTCGACGGGCTGCGCGCTGCCGTGCTTGAACACCATGACCTGGCGCGTCAGGCACTGGAACATCAACTGGAGGACTGCGGACTGCAGACAGTGGTTTTCAATAACCTCGAAAACCTGCTCAACGGTGTAACGGCCGCGCATCAGACGCCACTGGCTATCGACCTTGCCGTGCTGGGCGTGACCGCGCTGGAAATCTCGCCCGAGCGCTTGCGCCAGCACATCTGGGACCTGGAAAACCTCAACTGCAAAGTCATGGTGCTGTGCCCGACCACCGAGCACGCGCTGTTCCAGCTGGCGGTACATGACGTGTACACCCAGTTACAAGCCAAGCCCGCCTGTACCCGAAAATTGCAGAAAGCGCTGTCCGAGCTGATCGCTCCAAGGGCCGTGCGCACCGACATCAGCCTGCCACTCTCAAGCCGGCCACCCCGTGTACTGTGCGTGGATGACAACCCGGCCAACCTGTTGCTGGTGCAGACCCTGCTCGAGGACATGGGTGCCGAAGTCGTGGCGGTGGACGGGGGCTACGCTGCCGTCAGCGCCGTGCAGCAGGAGGCGTTCGATCTGGTGCTGATGGACGTGCAGATGCCGGGCATGGACGGCTGCCAGGCCACTGAGGCGATTCGCGCCTGGGAAACCGAACGCAATCAGTCCTCACTGCCGATTGTCGCCCTCACGGCGCACGCCATGGCCAACGAAAAACGCTCGCTGCTGCAAAGCGGCATGGACGACTACCTGACCAAGCCCATCAGTGAACGGCAGTTGGGGCAGGTGGTGCTCAAGTGGACCGGTCTGGCGCTGCGCAACCCGATACCCGAACGTCAGGCCGAGAGCATTGAGGCGCACGTCGGTCCGCTGGTGCTGGACCATGAAGAAGGACTGCGACTGGCAGCGGGCAAAGCCGATCTGGCAGCCGACATGCTGGCCATGCTGCTGGCCTCGCTGGACGCCGACCGCGAGGCCATTCGTGCCGCACGAGCCAGCGAGGACACGCAAAGCATCATCGAACGTGTTCATCGCCTGCACGGCGCAACCCGTTACTGCGGCGTTCCGCAACTGCGCGCGGCCTGCCAGCGCACCGAAACCCTGCTCAAACAGGACGCGCCACATACCGAACAGGCGCTGGATGACCTGGACAAGGCCATTACCCGACTGGCGGCCGAAGCGCGGGTGACGGCGTGATCTTAAAGAGCTCTTTTTAAGCGCCGGACTGATGCATACCCTGTGGGAGGCGGCTTGCCGGCGATGGCGTCGGTTCAGTCACCGAAAAGTCGCTTCAGAAAAAGCATCGCCGGCAAACCGCCTCCCACAGTCCGTTGGTTGCCGCAAATTTGTGTACAACGCTACGCGTCCCGGGCGGCATGCGAACGCTAAGCATTGGCACGATCAATTTTTGATTCCGCAAAAGGACCCTCCCCCATGCGTGTACTCATCTACAGCAGTCAGGAATACGACCGCGCCAGTTTTCTCGCCGAACAACTGCCAGACGGGTTGGAGCTGACCTTCCAGCCCGCGCGTCTGACCCTCGAAACCGTGGCCCTGGCGGACGGCTTCGAGGTGGTCTGTGCGTTCATCAATGACGAGCTCAGTGCCCCGATACTCGAACGGCTGGCCGCAGGCGGTACACGCCTGATCGCGCTGCGCTCGGCCGGTTTCAACCATGTGGACCTTCCCACGGCGCAGCGCCTGAGATTGAGTGTGGTACGGGTGCCGGCGTATTCGCCGCATGCCGTGGCCGAACATGCGGTGGCACTGATCCTGTCGCTCAACCGCCACCTGCACCGCGCCTGCAACCGGACCCGCGATGGCGATTTCAGCCTGCATGGCCTGACGGGGTTCGATCTAGTGGGCAAGACCGTCGGCGTGGTCGGTACTGGTCAGATCGGCGCGACGTTCGCAAAAATCATGACCGGGTTCGGCTGCAAATTGATCGCCCATGACCCCTTCCCCGCTCCCGACGTTGAAGCACTGGGCGCGCAGTACATGAGCTTGCCCGACCTGCTGGCTCAGGCGCAGATCATCAGCCTGCACTGCCCGTTGACCGAGCAGACCCGCCACCTGATCAACGAACAATCGCTGGCGACCCTGCAACCCGGCGCCATGCTGATCAATACCGGACGCGGCGCACTGGTGGAAACGCCCGCGCTGATCAACGCGCTGAAAACCGGTCAACTGGGCTATCTGGGGCTGGACGTGTACGAAGAGGAAGCCCAACTGTTTTTCGCGGACCGTTCCGACCTGCCGTTGCAGGACGACGTGCTGGCGCGTCTGCTGACCTTCCCCAACGTCATCGTGACGGCACACCAGGCCTTCCTGACCAAAGAGGCATTGGGTGCCATCGCCCGCACGACGCTGGACAACATTGTCGCCTGGTCGGCGGGCACGCCGCAGAACCGGGTAGAGGGTTAACCTCGCGCCTGTGCATGTTAGGATGCGCGCAATTTTGGAGGACCCATGGCCGAACACGATTTCCGCTACAGCATGCTCAACCCGCAACACACGCTGACCGAATGCCGCACCCTGGGGCCTGGTCGCTATCAGGTCACCGGCAACGGCGGCTCGATCCACAACAACGATCAATTGCTGGTGACCATCAAGGGCAGCAAAAGCCTTTACATGCGTCTGTCGGTCGAAAAAGTCCGGCACCTGATCAACCCGCCCGGGCAATGGGTGGCGGTTGCCCACGGTCCGGTCTTCGACGAACTGGCGATCCATGAGTGGCAGGTCCACTGCGACAGCTGCAACGCTGAGCTGAAGTTCGAGTTCATGGTCGAGAGCAAGCTGGGCATCAAGGCGCAGAAACCTGCCGCCACCGCCCGCATTGCGGAACTGGGCTGGACAACCGAAGGCGAGAAGCATTTCTGCAAGAAGTGCCAGGGGCCGGCGGCATGAGACAGTTGTTGCTGGCAAGCCTGATCGGTAGCGCGCTGGTGGCCGGCTGCGCGACGCAAACGCCGACCATTGAGCAGGATCGAAGCTACGTGATGGAATGGATCGGCGAACGCCCGCTGATCGACAACAGCCGCCTGACCATGACACTCGGTGCCGACGGTCGCGCTTATGGCAACGCAGGCTGCAACCACTGGTTTGCGCCGTACAGCTTGCGCGACGGCACCATCAGCTTCGGCGCATTAGGCAAGACCCGCAAGATGTGCGCACCGGCGCTGATGGAGCAGGAACAGCGCTTCCTGAAGTCCATGTCCACCGTGCAGCGCTGGGACATCTCGCCGATCCAGCAATTGCGCTTGTGGCCAGCTGAAGGCAAGCCGCTGCGGTTCTGGCTAGAAGAGAGCTGATACAAAACTGCTGAACAAACGCATTCTTTGTGGGAGGCGGCTTGCCGGCGATAGCGTCAATTCAGACGATGACAGGTCGCCTGAAAAACCGGATCGCCGGCAAGCCGCCTCTTATCAGACAACCTGTCACTCACTAAAGAAACGTGATCGAAGACGTTGTGGCACCTCAAACCGTCTGCGTTCAGATCGTTAGCCTTGAATCACCCTTCCCCGCGCAACGTCTTGAGCTTCTGAATCACCGTCGCGGCGGACTGCTCGCCCAGCAACTGCTCGCGCATCTTGCCCTTGTCGTCGATGATGTACGTCACCGGCAGCGCCTCGGACGGCGGCAGCTCGTAGCGCTCGGCCGGGTCCTGCGCCAGCACCGTGAACTTGATACCCAGCGCGTCGGCGGCCTTTTTCAGCTCGTCGCCCTGCAGGTTGTCGAAGTTGACCCCCAACACGGTGACTTTCTTGTCCTTCAACTGCTCGGACAAAGCATTGAATTCAGGGATCTCCGTCCGGCACGGCCCGCACCATTCGGCCCAGTAGTTCACCACCAGCCAGTGGCCGTCAATGCGCTCGCTGGACACCTTCTGACCGTTCTGGTCCGCGCCCAGATCCACGCCACACCCGCTGAGCAGCAAACTGCCGATAAGCGTCACCGCTGCTGCCAATCGCCTTACCATCTGTGCTTCCTTCCTCGACTCTGATGACCGGTTACTTATGACCGCGAATGCGACTATTGACCACTCAATATGTCGAACAGTGCCCTCGCGTGGGTAGAATACGCGCCACTCCCAGCAAGATGCGACCTGCAAATGACCGATCTGACGCTGTATCACAACCCGCGCTGCAGCAAATCCCGCGGCGCGCTGGAACTGCTTCAGGCCCGCGGCCTGACTCCCGACGTCGTCCTGTATCTGGAAACACCGCCGGATGCCGAACAAATACGCCAGCTGCTGGGCAAGCTGGGCATGACTGCACGGCAACTGCTGCGCACGGGCGAAGACGACTACAAACAATTAAACCTGGCTGACCCGAGCCTGAACGATGAGCAATTGATCGCCGCCATGGCTGCCCATCCGAAACTGATCGAACGACCGATACTGGTGGTTGGCGACAAGGCCATCATTGGCCGTCCACCCGAGAACGTTCTGGAGCTATTGCCATGAGCACGCCTTACATTCTGGTTCTGTATTACAGCCGAAACGGTTCCACCAGCGAAATGGCCCGCCAGATCGCCCGGGGTATCGAACTGGGCGGCATGGAAGCGCGACTGCGCACCGTGCCCGCCATCTCCGCCGACTGTGAAGCGACCGCGCCCAGCATCCCGGAAAACGGCGCGCTGTACGCCAGCCTCGATGACCTCAAGCACTGCTCCGGCCTGGCGCTGGGCAGCCCGACCCGGTTTGGCAACATGGCCGCGCCACTCAAGTACTTTCTCGACGGCACCAGCAACCTGTGGCTGACCGGCGCATTGGTCGGCAAGCCTGCCTGCGTGTTCACCTCCACCGCCAGCCTGCACGGCGGTCAGGAAACCACCTTGATGTCGATGCTGCTGCCGCTGTTGCACCACGGCATGCTGATCATGGGGCTGCCGTACAGTGAATCGGCGCTGCTGGAAACCACTGGCGGCGGCACGCCTTACGGCGCAAGCCACCACGCAGGTGCAGACGGCAAGCGCCCGCTGGACCGTCACGAAACCGACCTGTGTCGCGCCCAGGGTCAGCGTCTGGCGAAGACCGCGCTGCAACTGGAAGCTCCGCGTGGCTAAAACGCCCAAGGCGCTGCCAGCCAGGGAATGGCTGGAACCTCGGGTGCGTGTCAGCCGGGTCGTCAGCCTGATCTGTTTTCTGGGCATGATCGCGCTGCTGTCGGTGTATTACCTGCTGTTTGCCGACCTGCGTTGGCGCTATCAGCTAAATCGCAAACTTGCGGCGATCGGGCAGGTCTGAACCCTCGACCTGCCTTTTGACTGTCCTTTGGAGAACCGATGCACGATTACAAATGGCTGAACGAGTATTGCCTGAACCGTTTCGGCTCCGCCAAAGCACTGGAAGCCCACCTGCCCACCCCGAAAACGCCTAAACAGCTGCAAGCCATCAGCGCTGACCGCTATTTATCCACCCTTGCCCTGCGCGTGTTTCGGGCCGGTCTCAAGCACAGCCTGGTGGACTCCAAATGGCCCGCGTTCGAAGAGGTATTCTTTCGCTTCGACCCGGAAAAAGTCGTCTTGATGGGTGCCGACCACCTGGAGCGCCTGATGCAGGATGCGCGCATCATTCGCCATCTGGGCAAGCTCAAGAGCGTGCCCCGCAACGCGCAGCTGATTCTGGACATCGAGCAGGAGCACGGCAGTTTCGGCCAGTTCATCGCCGAGTGGCCGATCGATAACATCACCGGGCTGTGGCAATACCTGGCCAAGCATGGCAACCAGATGGGCGGGCTGTCCGCGCCGCGCTTCCTGCGCATGGTTGGCAAAGACACCTTCATTCCCAGCTATGACGTGGTGGCAGCGCTGAACGCGCAGAACATCGTCGACAAGGTGCCGACCAGCAAGCGCGATCAGGCCATTGTGCAGGACGCGTTCAATCAGTGGCACGCCGAAAGCGGCAGGCCGATGTGCCAGCTGTCAGCCATGCTGGCGTTCACCGTCAACCACTGATTACGCTCAAATATTGACCACGTTGACGAACCGCGAGGCAGCGGTTTCGTCGATGCGCAGGTGGGTGAAATCGAACAGGTTGCGGTCGGCCAGTTGCGACGGCTGCACATTCTGCAGGGCGCGGAAGATGCTTTCGGTACGGCCAGGCGTTTTGCGTTCCCAGTCCTGAAGCATGTCCTTGACCACTTGGCGCTGCAGGTTTTCCTGCGAGCCGCACAGGTTGCACGGGATGATCGGGAACGCCTTGAAATCCGAATAGCGTTGAATGTCACGCTCGTGGCAGTACGCCAGCGGACGGATCACCACATTGCGGCCATCGTCAGCCCGCAATTTGGGAGGCATGGCCTTAAGCGAACCGTTGAAGAACAGATTGAGGAAGAAGGTCTCGACGATGTCATCGCGGTGATGACCCAGCGCCATCTTGGTGGCGCCGATCTCGTCGGCGAAGGTGTATAGCGTGCCGCGGCGCAGGCGCGAGCACAGCGAGCAGGTGGTCTTGCCTTCAGGAATCAATTCCTTGACCACTGAGTAAGTGTCTTTCTCAACGATGTGGTATTCGACGCCCAGCGCTTTGAGGTACGCCGGCAGCACATGCTCGGGAAAGCCGGGCTGTTTCTGGTCCATGTTCACCGCGACAATGTCGAATTTGATCGGCGCGACTTTCTGCAAGTGCATCAGCACGTCCAGCATGGTGTAGCTGTCTTTGCCACCAGACAGGCAGACCATGACCTTGTCACCCTCCTCAATCATGTTGAAGTCGGCAACCGCTTCGCCGGCCAGCCGACGCAGGCGTTTCTGCAGTTTGTTCTGATTGACTGAAAGGGTGCCCATGTACTGGTGGTATCCGCTGACGATGACAGTGAGAAAAGGCGGCCATTTTACGCAAAACCGCGAGCGGGTTAAACAAGACGCTTGTGCGGCAACTCAGTGCCGTGAGCTATCAACAGCGACCTGTACATGACCAATCGCTCTAAGCCTTCGGTGATACCGGCGGACGAGGTTTCTATACTGATCGATGAAGGCGAATCCGACTATCGAGGAGTACGCTCATGATCCATCACGTCTGGGGGCTGTTCACGCACCCCGATCAGGAATGGAAGCAGATCCGTGGCGAGGAAGAGACCATCGGCCACCTGTACCTCACGCATACGCTGATTCTAGCCGCCATTCCAATCGTTTCAGCTTACATAGGCACCACGCAGGTGGGCTGGGTGATCGGCGAACGTCCGCCGGTCATGCTCACCCATGGCAGCGCCATCTGGATGGCAGTCATGTCATATGCTTCCATGTTGGCAGGCGTGGGAGTCATGGGCAGCTTCATTCACTGGATGGCGCGCACCTATGACGCAACACCCTCGCTTGCACGCTGCATCGCGTTCGCGACCTACACCGCCACACCGCTGTTCTTCGGCGGGCTGGCGGCGCTCTATCCACACGTATGGCTGGGCATGCTGGTCGGGACAGCAGCAGTCTGTTACACGGTCTACCTGCTATACGTCGGCCTGCCGACCTTCATGAATCTGCCCTCTGAAGAGGGTTTCATGTTCTCAAGTTCCGTACTCGCGGTCGGTCTGGTGGTACTGGTTGCGATCATGGCGTTTACCGTCGTGCTGTGGGGCATCGGAATAGGTCCGCAATACACACAATGAGCATGCGCTGAACGGGTCTGCCGAGGCGCAGGCCTGGCGATATAAATGACCACCTGGCGGCTTACATTTTCAGCTGCCCCCCACATTACGGCATACTTGGCGCATTGGAGAGCCACACAGCATGCCCGATCAACTCAATTCCCGCGTCGAAACCTGCTATCAACAAGCCGAAGCCTTCTTCAAACGCACGTTCAAACGGCCGGTCGTGAGCTTCAAGCTACGCGGTCAGAAAGCGGGCGTTGCCCATTTGCACGAGAACCTGCTGCGCTTCAATCCGCAGCTTTATCAGGAAAACGCCGAAGACTTCCTGCGCCAGACGGTGCCGCATGAAGTCGCGCACCTAATCGCTCATCAGCTGTTCGGTGGCAGCATTCAACCGCACGGCGAAGAGTGGCAGTTGATCATGCGCGGCGTGTACGAACTGCCGCCCAACCGCTGCCATACCTACGCCGTCAAGCGTCGCAGCGTGACGCGCTACATCTATCGCTGCCCGTGCGCCGACAGCGACTTCCCCTTCACCGCCCAGCGCCACAGCATGGTGCGCAAAGGCCGGCGCTATCTGTGCAGACGCTGCCGTCAGACGCTGGTGTTCAGTGGCGAAACGAGAACCGAGTAGCGGCCGCTGAACCGCAGGCATAAAAAAACCCATCCGAAGATGGGTTTTTTCATGGCCTGATGAGGATCAGACTGTTTTACCGGTGTTCACAACATTGGCTGGAGTCGGGCCTTCAGCGACGCCCAGGTCGTCTTCAGGACGGGTTTCCAGAATCGCGGAACCGCCAGAAGCCAGCTCGGACTGCAGCTTGTCGGTGTCCAGCTCGCCAACCCACTTGGCAACCACGACGGTGGCAACAGCGTTACCCACCAGGTTGGTCAGGGCGCGAGCTTCAGACATGAAGCGGTCGATACCCAGGATCAGCGCCAGACCGGCAACCGGCAGGTGGCCAACGGCCGACAGGGTTGCAGCCAGAACGATGAAGCCGCTACCGGTCACGCCTGCAGCACCCTTGGACGACAGCAGCAGAACCAGCAGCAGGGTGATCTGGTGAGTGATGTCCATGTGGGTGTTGGTCGCCTGAGCGATGAACACGGCCGCCATGGTCAGGTAGATCGACGTACCGTCCAGGTTGAACGAGTAGCCAGTCGGGATAACCAGACCTACGACAGACTTCTGGGCACCCAGACGCTCCATCTTGATCAGCATGCGTGGCAGAGCCGATTCCGACGAGGACGTACCCAGTACGATCAACAGCTCTTCACGGATGTAGCGAACCAGTTTGAAGACGCTGAAACCGTGCGCACGGCAGATGCCGCCCAGTATGATCACCACGAACAGGAAGCAGGTGATGTAGAAGCAGATCATCAACTGACCCAACTGCACCAGCGAGCTCACGCCGTAGGCACCGATGGTGAAGGCCATGGCACCGAACGCACCGACGGGTGCCAGCTTCATGATCATGTTGATGATGTTGAACATCACGTGAGCGAAACGATCGATGAAGTCCAGAACCGGCTTGCCGTAAGCACCCAGGCGATGCAGGGCGAAACCGAAGATCACCGAGAACATCAGGACTTGCAGGATATCGCCGTTGGCGAACGCGCCGACGATGGTGTTCGGAATCACGTTGAGGATAAAGCCGACGATGCTCTGGTCTTTACTGGCGGTTACATAAGCCGCGATCTTGGAGGCGTCCAGGGTGCTGACGTCGATGTTCATGCCGGCGCCCGGCTGAACCACGTTCACAACGATCAGGCCGATCAACAGGGCGATGGTCGAAACGATTTCGAAGTACAGCAGTGCGTAGCCACCGGTCTTGCCGACCGACTTCATGTTCTGCATGCCGGCGATACCGCTCACGACCGTACAGAAGATGATGGGGGCGATCACCATCTTGATCAGCTTGATGAACCCGTCACCCAGCGGCTTGAGGGCCTTGCCGGTGTCAGGGTAGAAGTGGCCGATCAGGATACCGATAACAATCGCTACGATTACCTGAAAATAGAGAGATTTGTAGATGGGCTGACGAGTCGTCATTGCAGTTATCCTCAAGGGCGTCGTCGGCATCTTCACCGGATGCGCGCGAGCCTATAAAGCGCTAACCCTCCTGCATTGGAGGGATTTGTTTTGTCGAGCTGCGCAAGGCAGACCTCTACTGGATATATAGCAATAGGCGTGCCACGAAGGCAAAAGGACATCAGCACCACGGATTACAAGGGCGACAGGCTGACGATAGCCGGAAACGGAAAAAAGCGATGGCGGTTTTCCGCCGTATTGAGCTAAAAACCCGGCTGCAGTGGCGGGTATCCGCCTTGTGCAGAGCTTTATGAGCAACATGCCCACGCAAAGTACTCGTTGTTATACGCAAGTCTTGCTGCAACCAACGGGCTGTGGCGGGCGGCTTGCCGACGATGCTGTTTCTGAGGCGACCTAATCAGTGACTGAACTGAAGCCATCGTCAGCAAGCCGCCTCCCACGGGGTATGCATTCATCCAGATACTTTCGTTTGGGCCCCCGTTTTACTTGCCTTCTGGAACAATCACCGCCGCTACTCCGGCATGAAATGAATCCTGAACGCGGCCCCTCCCAGTGACGAATCATCCAGCGTCAGTCGGGCGCTGTAGCTTTCGATGATGTCCTTGACCACGGCCAGGCCAATGCCCTGCCCGGGGTTCTGGCGATCGAGCCGTTCGCCGCGCTCTAGAATGCGTGCCCGCTGGTGCTGCGGGACGCCAGGCCCATCGTCTTCGATGCACAGTTCATCGCCTGAAGCCGACTCGGCGAAGCTGACGCGCACCTCGCTCAGGCACAGGCGATAGGCGTTTTCCAGAAGGTTGCCGAGCATTTCCAGCAACGCGCCCTCTTCCATGTGCACCTGGCAATGCGCCGACAGGTCCAGCGTGACCTTGACCTGCTTGTCGCGGTACACCTTGTCCAGCGTATTACACAGGCTTTCGACCACCGGCCGCAGCATCACGTGATGGCGCACCAGCCCGCTCTTGCGCAGGCTCGCACGTTGCAACTGGTAACCGATCTGCTGGCTCATGCGCTCGATCTGCGATTGCAGCACCCGCGCCTGCTCGACATCTTCAGGACGTTTGGCGATGTTTTCGCTGACGCCTTGCAACACCGCCAGCGGAGTTTTCAGGCTGTGCGCAAGGTCGCCCAGCGAGTCACGATAGCGGGCGCGCTGCTCGCGCTCACTGCGCAGCAGGCGGTTGAGCGAGTCGGTCAGGCGCAGCAGCTCGCTGGGATGCTTTTCGCTCAGGCTGTCACGCGCACCGGTTTCCACGTCATCGAGTTCCTGACTCAGGCCACGAAGTGCTCGCAACCCCCAGGTGAGGCCGCCCCACAACAGGCCCAGCAACACCACCAAGGCCGTGCCGAAGCCCAGATAGAGCTTCTGACGCAAACCATTGATGGTTTCCTGATAGCCGCGCAACGGCTGAACCGCGACGATACTGAAGGCGGCGTTGCGACCACCCAGCAGGCGAATCTCGACGTCATAGACGAAGTACTCGTCGCCGTTGATTTCCTTGATCTTGGTGAACTGACTGCCCTGCCCGTCGTAACTTGGGTGGTAATCGATGTCCATCGCTTCGGTGGACAGCGAACGCCAGACCATCTGCCCCTGACGGTTATAGATGTAGCCCATCAGACGGCTGCCGGGCAGGTTGAACTGTTCGCCCGGCAACAACGACGGCATCAACAGGTGATCGTCTTCAACGCGCGCCGCCGAGATCATCGTGGTCACATCCGACGCCAGCCGCTGTTCGATCGCGCCCCGCAACGCCAGGCTGAAACCGCTCTGCAGCGCAGGCAGCATCAGCAGCATGAAAATGACTGCAAGGGTCACAGCGCCCAGCATCAGGCGCAGGCGCAGCGAACGAATCACGTACAGCGCTCAGTAAACAGATAGCCCATGCCGCGCACGGTCTCGATCGGTTTGAAGGCCACGCTGCTGTCCAGTTTGCGACGCAAACGGCCGACCAGCACCTCGATCACGTTCGGATCGCGCTCGTCATCGTCAGGGTACAGCTGCTCCATCAGACGTTCCTTGGGCACCACCTGCTGGTGATGGAGCATCAGGTATTCGAGGATGCGGTATTCGTACGCGGTCAGTGCCAGCGGCTGCTCAGACAGCGCGGCCTGTTTGCGATTGAGGTCCAGTAGCAGCGGCCCGGCCGTGATCGTGGACTGAATGAAACCACTGGAGCGGCGCAACAACGCATTCAGACGCGCCTCCAGCTCTTCGAACTGAAACGGCTTGACCACATAGTCATCGGCACCTGCAGCCAGCCCTTCGACCTTGTCCTGCCAGTTGCCGCGCGCGGTCAGGATCAGGATCGGAAACGATTTGCCCAACGCACGCAACTGACGGATCAGGTCCAGCCCGCCGATACCCGGCAGCCCCAGGTCGATCACCGCCAGGTCGTGGTTGAACTGCGCGACCTGATACAGCGCCTCTTCGGCATTGGCCACCGCTTCCACCACATGCCCCGCCTCGGTCAGACGCGTGCGCAGGTGATGACGCAACAGTGCTTCATCCTCGACCACCAACAACTTCATGCAGCCCTCCCAGGCACAGCCCCAACCTCAAGACAAGGAATGAAACGACATCGTCGCATCGGTACTCAACAGCCGGGCGCTGACAGGCACACGCTGTTTTACATCATAGCGGCCGAGCAGGATTTCACGGCTGACGGGCACACCATTGTGAGTGCCTGACAGATTGCCGTAAACCGGCGGCGAATAGAGCGTCCCCGCAGACACATTCAGTTGGTTCTGCTGACCGAGCCCGTGACTCCAGCCGCTGGCATCGTCGTGCCGCTCACTGGTCTTGCCGAACTCGATGCGCGTCAGGTCAAGCCTGCCGTCACCAGCCTGTGCCGCTGCACTGCCACCCAGAAAAGCCAAGGCCAGGAAAAACTTGTTGATGCTCAACATAAGGACTCCTTTTGCGCTCGGGGACGCCATCAAGGTACGACTCAACAGTAATCCGGCCGGCCTGAACCCCGACTGAACGTTGCATGAACCTGCGCTGAACAGTGTTTGAGGCCTCGCGCGGCAGAATCGGCTATCGTTGCCGTTCAATACGACACCCCCACTCAAGAAGGAGCTGAACATGCGCGTGTGGATGGCAATGATCATGATGGGCCTAACCGGGCTCGCCCAGGCCGCGATCAAGACCGAACAGGTTGATTACAAAAGTGCCGACGGCACTAAACTGGTGGGTTACTACGCCTACGACGATGCCATAAAAGGCCCACGCCCCGGCGTACTGGTGGTTCACGAGTGGTGGGGCCTGAACGACTACGCCAAACGCCGCGCCCGCGACCTGGCTGCGCTGGGCTACAGCGCCATGGCCATCGACATGTACGGCGAGGGCAAGAACACCGAACACCCGAACGATGCCATGGCGTTCATGCAGGCAGCCCTCAAGGACAGCGATGCGGCCGACAAGCGTTTTGATGCAGGCCTTGAGCAACTGAAGAACCAGCCGCAGACCGACCCGGCCAGAATTGCCGCCATTGGTTATTGCTTCGGCGGCAAGATTGTCCTGGACGCAGCCCGTCGCGGTGAGCCGCTGCTGGGCGTGGTGAGCTTCCACGGCGCGCTGGTCACCAACAGTCCGGCCAAACCTGGCATCAAGGTGCCGATGCTGGTCGAGCACGGTGCCAAGGACAGCATGGTCACGCCTGAGAACGTGGCGGCCTTCAAGAAGGAAATGGACGACGCCAAAGCCGACTACAAGTTCGTCAGCATCGAAGGTGCCAAACACGGCTTTACCAACCCCGACGCCGACCGTCTGAGCCACGGCGAACACGGTGGCCCGGACATCGGCTACGACAAGGCTGCCGACCAGAGCTCGTGGTCGGACATGCAGGTATTCTTCAAGAAGATATTCGGGTAATGAACATGATCGTTCCCACGTCGCAGTGGCGTGGGAACGATGATCGGACGCAAACGCCAGCCTTCCCTCAAGCCTGATCCCCCGGCAAAATGCCGCTCATGACTCGATTCCCGCCTCTCCCCGCCTGCTGCCCCGAACTCATCCAGCACTGGCCGCTGCCTCAGGCGGTGCCAGGCGCGGTGCTGGTCAGTGGCCATTTCGACCCACTCAAACTGGCCGACGGCGACTTTCTGCGCTGTGCGGTCGACACGCCTGCCAGCATTCAGCGTTCGGTTGCCAAGCGTCAGGCCGAGTTTCTTGCCGGTCGCCTGTGTGCCCGAGAAGCGCTGCGCAGGCTGGACGAACGTCAATGCGTCCCGGAAATTGGTGAAGATCGCGCGCCGGTATGGCCTGCCGATATCTGTGGCTCCATCACGCACAGCAAGGGCTGGGCGTCAGCCGTCGTCGCGCACAAGCAACAGTGGCGAGGGCTGGGGCTGGATACCGAAAACCTGCTGAGCCACGACCGCGCCTCGCGTCTGGCCGGGGAGATCCTGACCGCCAATGAGCTGGCAGACATGGCCAAAGGGCCGGAAGATCAAATCGCCTTTCGTGTCACCCTGACGTTCTCGATCAAGGAGGCGCTGTTCAAGGCGCTGTATCCCCTTGTGCAAAAACGCTTCTACTTCGAGGACGCCGAGTTGCTGGAATGGTCTGATGACGGTAGCGCCCGCCTGCGCCTGCTGATGGACCTGTCCAGTGAATGGCACCACGGCAAGGAACTGGATGGCCAGTTCAGTCTGCAAGGCGACAACCTGCTGAGCCTGATCGCCGTCGCTGTTTAATCAATCAGGCAATGGGCAGTGATGACAGCGCCCGACCCACTCCACCCGGTAACTCAGGCAACAAACCTTGCGCTGCCTGCGCGGCGCTTCGCCATCTGCCTGCTGTCTGTACGTCACCGTCTGAAACAAGGGATTGATCCGGCCATCCGGGCGCTTGCGCTCGGTCAATAGCGCACACACGTCGCCCGGTTCAGTCACGCAGCTTTCCAGCGTGTCCCCGGCGCTGCTCCACAACACACGGCTCGCCAGCCCGCCGTAGCGGCTCAGTGTCTTGATAAAAGGCTGCAGGTTATCGTCGAGCAAGCCTGCAAAACGCTGAAACGGATCGTGCTGATCCTGCTGACACTCTTCGCCGTCTCCCGCGAACTGAATGCCCACCGGGATACCGCGCTCATCCAGCTCAAGCGCGATGTATGCAAGCTGCAATGGATAGTGACGGTTGTGCACAAGGCTGGCCGACAGCACCGCGGGAATAAGCTGCATGAAGTAATACTTGGCCCATTGCGAGACCAGCACCGGCAACTGGCTGGGCATCAGCTCTGCGCCATAGAGATTCAACAACAACGCGTCCAGTCGCTCGGGACGCAGCAGGTCGGGCAGCGCTACAGACTGCTCGCCAAGACTACGTTTCAAACGGACCCTCTCAGCGGCTGTATGACGTTCACGCTTTGGTGGGAGGCGGCTTGCCGGCGATCCGGTTTCTCAGGCGACCTGTCACTGACTGACCTGACGCCATCGCCGGCAAGCCGCATCCCACAATCCGATAGCAGGTCGGACGGCGCTACATCATGTTCACGAAGACGATGTTTCAAGCGAACCCTCTCAGCGGCTGTATGACGCTCACGCTTTGGTGGGAGGCGGCTTGCCGGCGATTCGGCTTCTCAGACGACCTGTCATTGACTGACCTGACGCCATCGCCAGTAAGCCGCCTCCCACAATTCGATAGCAGGTCGGACGGCGCTACATCATGTTCGCGAAGACGATGTTTCAAGCGAACCCTCTCAAGCAGCT
>NZ_JACONV010000040.1 GCF_014358015.1 Pseudomonas triticifolii
CTCGCTCCCACGGGGTGTGTTTATCCGCCACCTCACGCCTCGTTCATCGCTTTATTGAGCGGTTTTTCCGGGTCGGCCTTGTTCACACGCTAACGCCGTCTCGTGGGAGCGAGCTTGCTCGCGAATAGGACAGTACATCCGCTGAAGAGACGGCGGCTGATGCATAGCCTTCGCGAGCAAGCTCGCTCCCACGGGGTGTGTGTTTATCCGCCACCTCACGCCTCGTCAGTCGCTTTATTGAGCAGTTTTCCAGGTCGGCCGTGTTCACAAGCTAACGCCGTCTCGTGGGAGCGAGCTTGCTCGCGAATAGGGCAGTACATCCGCTGAAGAGACGGCGTCTGATGCATAGCCTTCGCGACCAGCTCGCTCCCACGGGGTGTGTTTATCCGCCACCTCACGCCTCGTCAGTCGCTTTATTGAGCAGTTTTTCCAGGTCGGCCGTGTTCACAAGCTAACGCCGTCTCGTGGGAGCGAGCTTGCTCGCGAATAGGGCAGTACATCCGCTGAAGAGACGGCGTCTGATGCATAGCTTTCGCGAGCAAGCTCGCTCCCACGGGGTGTGTGTTTATCCGCCACCTCACGCCTCGTCAGTCGCTTTATTGAGCAGTTTTTCCAGGTCGGCCGTGTTCACACGCTAACGCCGTCTCGTGGGAGCGAGCTTGCTCGCGAAGAGGGCTGGCACCTCGTTGCAGGCGGGGCGAGATCACCGATGCAACACAAACTGCCCGGTAAACGTCACGGCCGACTCATCGCTGTCTTGTGCGCAGATACGGGTCTGGAGCACAAGGCGTGCACGGCCTCTGCGCTGGTAGGTGGTGATGAACCTGTCCCACTGCGCAGCTTCTGGAGCATCACACACGGCAATGGCGTCGTCGCGAACGGGCAGGGGATAGCTGATCTGCCCGTCCTGAATCACGATGTGCCCATCGGTGATGCCCGCTTCACGCAGGCGCAGGTGCAGCCAGCCCCAGCCGGCCAGAACCGCTCCGCAATAAAGGCTGCCGCCGAACAGCGTGCTCTTGTGATTGACGTTGGGTGCCAGCGGCAAGTGCAGGCGCAGTCGATGATGCTGCCAGTCGATGACACGGAGGCCCATCTCGCGGGTCAGCGGGATGTCGTGGTGCAGCACCTGCTCCAGCTCTGCCGCTGCGTTACCTGACGACAATGTTTGTGGTTCAGTCGGTTTCATCGGACGCTCCGCCGCTGTCGCCAAAATTCAGGCCGTGTTTGCGCAGCTTGTCGTGCAGGGTCTTGCGCGGCACGCCCAGTGCCTCGGCCAGGCTGCGCACCGAGCTGTGCGGGCGGGCCAGTTCGGCGGCGATCAAGGCACGTTCGAAGCTTTCCACCTGCTCGCTCAAGCCGCCACCTGCTGGCGGGGCGTCAGGCATGGCGTTACCTTCCAGCTCCAACTCCAGCCCCAGGGCGAAGCGTTCCGCGGCGTTCTGCAGTTCGCGAACGTTGCCGGGCCAGCTGTGACGCAGCAGCAAGGCACGCTGGCCGGGTTTGAGTTCCTGCTTGGGAATGCCGTGGCGCATGCTGGCGGCATCGGCATAGTGCTCGAACAGCATCAGGGCGTCTTCACCGCGCTCGCGAAGCGGCGGGATGCGCAGCGACGCGACGTTCAAGCGGTAATACAGGTCGGCCCGAAAGCGGCCTTGATCGGCCGCCTGCCGCAAGTCTTCCTTGGTGGCCGCAATGATGCGGATATCCAGCGGGATCTGTTGATTGCTGCCCATGCGCTCGACCACGCGTTCCTGCAACAGGCGCAGCAGCTTGACCTGAACGTCCAGGCTCATGCTTTCGATTTCATCGAGAAACAGCGTGCCGCCGTTGGCAAATTCGAACTTGCCGATGCGGCGTTTCTGCGCGCCGGTAAACGCCCCAGATTCGTGGCCGAACAGCTCGCTTTCCACCACCGATTCGGCCAACGCTCCGGCGTTGATCGCCACGAACGGTCCGTTGCGGCGGTTGGACAGGTCGTGCAGCGCACGCGCCACCACTTCCTTGCCCGCGCCGGTTTCGCCGAGGATCAACACGTCCGCCCGCGTGCCCGCCAACGCGCCGATCTGCTCGCGCAGGCGCAGCATGGGCGCGGAGTGGCCGACCAGACGTGTGCTCAATTGCTGGCGATCGCTCAAGGCCAGACGCAGGCTGCGGTTATCCAGCACCAGTCGGCGCAACGCCAGGGCGCGGCGCACGCTGTCGAGCATCGCATCGCTGGCGAAGGGTTTTTCCAGAAAGTCGTAGGCCCCGGCGCGCATGGCCTTCACCGCCAGCGGCACGTCGCCGTGGCCGGTGATCAGCAGCACCGGCAGGTCGGGGTCCTGTTCGTGCAGCTGGACCAGCAGCTCAAGACCGTCCATCCCCTGCATGCGGATATCGCTGACCACCACGCCCGGCCAGTCACGCCCGATGCGCTCGGCCAGCCCGGTGGCTTCAGGCAGCGACAATACGTTCAGGCCCGCAAGGTCCAGGGTCTGGCGCAGTGCCTGACGCAGGTGCGAGTCGTCGTCGATCAGCACCACCTGAATCTGGCTGTCGATGGCTGTGTCCGAACTCATGCAGAAAGGTCCTCTGGCGGTTGAAGGTTGGCACCCGAAGCACCGGCGCGCAGGCGCAAGGTCAGCACTGCACCGCCGCTGGCATGGTTGGCGAACAGCAATTCGCCACCCAGTGCACGCATCAGGGTATCGCAGATGGCCAGGCCCAGCCCAAGGCCCTGCGTGCGGGTCTTCGTGGTGAAGAACGGTTCGCGGGCACGCTCCAGTGCCTCTTGGGAAAAGCCTGGGCCGTTGTCGCGAATGTACAGGTTGACGCCTTCACGGGTCTGCTCGGCACTTATCCACAGTTTTCGCGGCGGGCCTTTTTCGGTGAGGGCGTCCAGCGCGTTGGCCAGCAGATTGCCCAGCACCTGACGCAGGCGGGTTTCTCCGGCCTGCACCCACAGTGTCGCGTCGGGCATGTCGCGGATCAACTCGACTTCCATGGCGCGCCGACGTTTGGCCAGCAACGCCAGCGCGTCGTCCAGCGCCGGTTGCAGGGCCACGCTTTCCGGCGCATGCCGATCACGACGGGCGAAGGCGCGCAGGTGGGCGATGATCGAGGCCATGCGCCCGGTCAGTTCGCTGATCAGTTTGAGGTTGCCGCGTGCGTCTTCGGTACGCTGGTGGTCGAGCAGCACTTCGGCGTTCTCGGCGTAGCTGCGGATGGCGGCCAGCGGCTGATTGAGTTCATGGCTGATGCTGGCCGACATGGTGCCCAGCGCCGACAGCTTGCCAGCCTGTACCAGCTCGTCCTGGGCGCGCACCAGTTCCTGCTGCGCCTGCTCGCGCTCCAGCACTTCCTGACGCAGCCGGCTGTTGAGGCCTTCAAGGTCGCTGGTCCGTTCGATCACGCGCATTTCCAGCTCGCGTCGGGCCTTGGCTTCGAAGGCGATACGGTCCAGGTAATGACGACGACGCTGCATCATCAAACCCAGCAACAGCATGAGCACCAGCAGCGTCGCCCCGCCAATCGCCACCACCGTACGCACCGGGCGGTCGACCAGCGCCTTGGGCGCCAGGATATTCACGTTCCAGCCAGTTTCATCGATGGGCTGACTTTGCGTCAGCCAGGCGTGCTCGTCGATCTTGAGCGGACGCGGATCGCGCGTCGGATAAGGCTGGATGGACGTGATCGCCCGCTTTTCGTCATCGGTCAGGTCGCGCGTGGCCCGAAAGCGCCATTCCGGGTTGGAGGTCAGAATCACCACGCCGTTCTGATCGGTCAGCAGTAATTGCTCGGGCGTCTTGCCCCAGAGTGTTTCGGTGTGGTCCAGATCGACCTTGACCACCAGCACGCCGATCACCCGGTCGCCGTCGCGCACCGGCCCTGCGAAGAAATAGCCGCGCTTGACCGAGGTCGTGCCCAGCCCGAAAAACCGGCCTGTTCTGCCAGCCCGCGCGTCAATGAAGTAGGGCCGAAACGAGAAGTTGCGACCCACGAAGCTGTCGCGCTGGTCGGCGTTGGACGCCGCCAGGGTCAGGCCGTTGGCGTCCATGAGGTACATGACGTCGGCACCGGTCTGGCGCGTGATATCGCTGAGCAGGTGGTTGGCGTTTTCCAGTGTGGCCCGGTCGCCAGGCGTTTCCAGTGCGGCCCGCAGCGCAGGCAAATCGCCGAGGATTTGCGGCAGGGTTTCATAGCGATGCAGCGTGCCAAGCAGGTTGGCGACGTAGAGGTCCAGCGTCTGACGGTTCTGGTTGGCCAGCACGCCCCGGTAGTAACGCTCCGCCAGGTGTTCCAGCGGCCACAGCAGCGGCGCCAGGCAGATCGCCAGCAGCGCCAGGCTGCGCCACCGTGGGCGGGGAGGGAGGGTGGAAGTCTTGGTCATCGTTGGCAAGCGCCGAATGAATGGCGGTGCCTGGGCCGCTGTACGGGACGGACGCGCAGGCAACAGAAAACCCGATCAATCCTGATGGGACATTGATCGGGGATCAAAGGCGCATTATGCCCGGCACAGCCTGATCCGGCACCCGGGCAAAAGGTCTGCCGCCAGAACGGTCAGGCGAACAGCTCGGCCTCGTTCAGGCTTTTGCCCTGCTGGTCCTTGGCCGACAGCTGCGGTGCTCCATCAAGCTCCCAGTCGATGGCCAGGTCAGGATCATCCCAGCGAATGCAGCGCTCGGCCGATGGCGTGTAATAGTCGGTGGTCTTGTACAGAAACTCGGCGGACTCGCTCAAGACCACGAAACCGTGTGCAAAACCTTCCGGCACCCATAGCTGACGGGCGTTTTCGGCGGACAACCTGACGCCCACCCATTGACCGAAGGTCGGCGAGCTGCGGCGGATGTCCACGGCAATGTCCAGCACCTCGCCGGCTGTCACCCGCACCAGCTTTCCCTGTACATGCTCAATCTGATAATGCAGCCCACGCAGCACGCCTTTCTGTGAGCGTGAGTGATTGTCCTGCACAAACTGCCTGTCCAGTCCGGTGGCCTCGCTGAATGCGCGGGCGTTGAAGCTTTCGAAAAAAAAGCCGCGCTCGTCGCCGAATACTCGAGGTTCCAGAATCAGGACGTCGGGCAGCTTTGTTGCAATCACGTTCACTTGGTTTCCCCAGCAATCTTGAAGAGGTACTGACCATAACCTGTTTTGCCAAAATAATCGGCACGTGCAAGCAGGTGATCGCGATCGATCCATTCATTCTGGTAGGCGATTTCCTCAAGGCAGGCGACTTTCAGGCCCTGGCGGTGCTCGATGGTCTGCACGTAGGCCGAGGCATCGAGGAGGCTGTCGTGCGTACCCGTGTCGAGCCAGGCGAAACCCCGGCCGAAACGCTCAACGTGCAGGTCGCCGCGTTGCAGGTAGGCGTTGTTCACGTCGGTGATTTCCAGCTCGCCACGGGGCGAGGGTTTGACGTCCCGGGCGATCTGGATCACGTCGTTGTCGTAGAAGTACAGACCGGTCACGGCGTAACTGGATTTGGGCGCTGTGGGTTTCTCTTCGATGGACAGCGCGCGTCCCTGTTCATCGAAATCGATCACGCCGAAGCGCTCCGGGTCCTTGACCCAGTAGCCGAAGACCGTCGCCCCGGCCTTGCGGGCTGCGGCCTGCTGCAGCTGCACGCTGAAGTGCTGGCCGTGGAAAATGTTGTCGCCCAGGATCAGGCAGACCGAATCGTCGCCGATGAACTGCTCGCCAATCAGGAAGGCCTGCGCCAGACCCTCCGGCTTGGGCTGCTCGGCATAATGAAAGTGCACACCGAACTGGCTGCCATCACCCAACAGCTTGCGGTACTGCGGCAAATCCTCCGGGGTGGAGATGATCAGGATTTCCCGAATGCCGGCCAGCATCAGCACCGACAACGGGTAATAAATCATGGGTTTGTCGTAGATCGGCAGCAACTGCTTGGACAGGCCAAGCGTGATGGGATGCAGGCGGGTGCCGGAGCCCCCGGCCAGAACGATGCCTTTAGTCATGCAATCAGGTCCTTGTGGTCAGTGAAGCCCAGTCGCTCTCCTTGATAACTGCCATCCTGAACCCTGCGGCACCAGTCCAGGTTATCGAGATACCATTGCACGGTCTTGCGCAGCCCGGACTCGAAGGTTTCTTCGGGTGTCCAGCCCAACTCTTTTTCGATCTTGCTGGCGTCGATCGCATAGCGCAGATCGTGGCCAGGGCGGTCGACCACGTAGGTGATCAAGTCGCTGTACTGCTGCACGCCAGCCGGGTGCTGCGGTGCCAGCTCATCGAGCAACGCGCAGATGCCGCGCACCACGTCGATGTTCTTCTGCTCGTTATGCCCGCCGATGTTGTAGGTCTCGCCGATCCCGCCCTCGGTCACCACCTTGAGCAGCGCGCGGGCGTGGTCTTCCACATACAGCCAGTCGCGCACCTGCAGGCCATTGCCATAAACCGGCAGCGGCTTGCCCGCGAGAGCGTTGAGGATCACCAGCGGGATCAACTTCTCGGGGAAGTGAAACGGCCCGTAGTTGTTGGAGCAATTGGTGAGCACCACCGGCAACCCGTAGGTGCGTTGCCAGGCGCGTACCAGGTGATCGGATGCCGCCTTGCTCGCCGAGTACGGAGAGCTGGGCGCATAAGGCGTGGTTTCGGTGAACAGGTCATCGACACCGTGCAGGTCGCCATACACTTCGTCGGTGGAAATATGGTGGAAGCGAAACGCCCCGCGCTCCGTTTCAGGCAAGGTCAGCCAGTAGCCGCGCGCGGCTTCCAGCAGGCTGTAAGTGCCCACGATGTTGGTCTGGATGAATTCGGCCGGCCCGTCGATGGAGCGGTCGACGTGGGATTCTGCGGCCAGGTGCATGATCGCCTGAGGCGCGAAACGCGTCAGCACCGCGCTGATCGCTGCCTGATCGCAGATATCGGCCTGTACGAATTCATAGCGGGTGTCGGTCGCGATGGACTGCAACGATTCGAGGTTGCCCGCGTAGGTCAACTTGTCGACGTTCAACACGTCATGTTCAGTGTTCTTTATCAGGTGACGAATCAATGCAGATCCGATAAACCCTGCGCCCCCGGTAACGAGTATTCGCATGAACTGGCCTTTGTTTGTGTGTTTGACGTGATGAAGCATAGCGCCTGATTGCGCATCACAGGGTCAGGCAATAAGAGGCGTGCAGGGTATGAAATAAATTCATCCGTGTCGCGCAGCGCGACATAAAGCCGACGTCATCCTTTTATGCCTGAACGTGATTGGGCGGTGGGCACCAATCACCCTATAGTTGCGCGACTGCCCGTGGCGCTGTGTGTGTCGCGTCAGTGCTGATAAAAACGAGGTCCACATGCCGCTCGCCACGCTTATTCGTCGATCCAGCCTGTCTTGCCCGGATGTCAGTCTTGAACAGGCGCTGCAATGGCTAAGTCAGCATTACGGCCTGAGCGGCACGTTGAGATCCCTGGGCAGTCAGCAGGATCACAACTTTCTGCTCGACACCGAAACGCGTCGCTACGTGCTGAAGGTCTGCCACGGGGCCTATCCGGTCAGGGAGCTGGAGGCCCAACACGCAGCGCTCCAGCACCTGGCCCGCCACGACGACCTGAACGTTCCGGGCGTGATCCGCGCCAACGACACTGAACAATGGCTGACCATCGAGACCGACGGCCAGCCGGTTCACGTGTGCCTGCTTGAGTTCATTGATGGCCAGTCGCTGGACCACGTGGCGCATCTGGGGCGTGAGGGGGTGGTCGGGCTTGGCGAGCTGTGTGCGAAGGTGGACCGGGCATTGGCCGATTTCGACCATCCGGGCCTTGACCGCATCCTGCAAGGGGACCCGCGCCATGCGCATGCATTGATCAAGCACCTGTTGCCGGTGCTCGAAGACGCCGACGCCCGCGCCTGCGTGATCGAGGCTGCCGAGCAGGCGCATCGGCGTCTGTTGCCACTGATTGCGGCGCTGCCCATTCAGGCCGTGCACCTGAACATCACAGACCACAACGTGGTCTGGCTGCGCGATGCCCAGCGGCAGTGGCAGCTACAAGGGCTGACCGATTTCGGCGATCTTGTGGCCACCTGGCGCGTGGCGGATCTGTCCGTCACCTGCACGGCGCTGCTGCACCATGCAGAGGGCGACCCGCTGTACATGCTGCCGGCGATTCAGGCCTATCACGCCATCAATCCGCTCAAGACCGAGGAACTGCAAGCGCTGTGGCCGTTGATCGTCGCCCGCGCGGCGGTGCTGGTGCTCAGCAGCGAGCAGCAGGCCAGCATCGAGCCGGGCAATGCCTGTGTCCAGGCCAGTCTTGCGGGTGAGTGGACTGTGTTCGACGTCGCGACGTCCGTGCCCATCGCTCTGATGGAAGCAGCGATTCTGCAAGCCGTCGACATAACACCTGCGTCATTCGAGCAGCCCGCGTACGCGCCGCTGCTGCCCGGTCTGGCAGGCGTGAAGCCTGCGCGGGTCGATCTGGGCGTACTCAGCGAACACTTTGTCGCGGGCAATTGGGAGCGAGACGGTATCGATGAATACCTGCTCAGCGAGGCGGCCGAGCACACCGGGCTGGCCACCAGCCGCTTTGGTGAATATCGTCTGTCGCGCACCTTGCCGGACAGCGCCCGCGAGCCTGAGACCTTCGCCCTGCATGTCGAGCTTCACGTCCCGGCCGATACGCCGCTGCACGCGCCGTTCGACGCCACGCTGCGATGGATGGCCGATGGTGCGCTGATGCTGGTCGGTGCCAAGGTGAACCTGAAGTTGTGGGGCGTGACGCCTGAGGCGCCCACGCAGGTAAGTGCAGGCGACCTGATCGGCCATGGCGGCGGCTCGCTGCTGCTGCAACTGTTTACGGCGACGGACCTCAGCCCGCCGTTGTTTGCCGCGCCGTCGTGGGCCGATGCCTGGCGCACGTTCTGCCTGTCGCCCTCGGCGCTGCTGGGTTTCGATTGCGATGCCCCGGCGCTTGAAGATGCGGCGCGCTCGCAAACACACCATGACCCGGCACCGCCGCAGATTGAGCGTGGCTGGCGCAATCACCTGATCGACATGCAGGGCCGTTCGTACCTGGACATGCTCAACACCGTGGCGGTGCTGGGCCACGGTCATCCGCGCATGGCCCATGAAGCGGCTCGTCAATGGTCGCTGCTCAATACCCACTCACGCTTTCACTGCGCGGCCATTGCCGAGTTCTCCGAGCGCCTGCTCAAGCTGGCCCCCGCTGGCATGGACCGCGTGTTTCTGGTCAACAGCGGCACCGAAGCCAATGACCTGGCGATCCGCCTGGCGTGGGCCTACAGCGGCGGACGCGACATGCTCAGCGTGCTGGGGGCCTGTCACGGCGGGTCGGTGGCGACAGATGCCATGTGCCCCTCGATTGCCGACAACCCGCAAGCGTTCAGCACCCGGCCGGACTGGGTGCATCCGGTGACCGCGCCCAATGTGTATCGCGGATCGTTTCGCGGCGCTGACAGTGCGCCAGAGTACGTGCGCAGTGTCGATCAGGTACTGGCACAACTGGCCGGGCAGCAGCGCCAGGTGGCGGGTTTCATCTGTGAGCCGGTGGTTGGCAATGCGGGCGGGATTTCCTTGCCGCCGGGTTACCTGCAACAGGTTTATCAGAAGGTTCGCGCAGCGGGAGGTGTATGCATCGCCGACGAAGTGCAGGTGGGTTACGGGCGTCTGGGCCAATACTTCTGGGGCTTCGAAGAGCAGGGCGTGGTGCCGGATATCATCACCATGGCCCAAGGCATGGGCAACGGTCATCCGCTGGGCGCGGTGATCACCCGTCGCGAGATTGCCGAGGCACTGGAGGCCGAAGGCTATTTCTTTTCCTTGTCAGGCGGCAGCCCGGTCAGTTGCCGCATCGGCATGGCCGTGCTGGACGTGATGGAAGAGGAGCGGCTGTGGGACAACGCCCGCGTCATCGGCGACCACTTCAAGGCGCGCCTGCAAGCCCTGGCCGATCAGCATCCGTTGGTGGGCGCAGTGCATGGCATGGGCTTCTACCTGGGCGTCGAGTTGGTCCGCAATCGCCAGACGCTGGAACCCGCCACCGAAGAAACCGCACAACTGTGCGAACGCCTGCGCGAACTGGGCATCTTCATGCAGCCAACCGGCGACTACCTGAACATTCTCAAGATCAAACCGCCCATGTGCATCACCCGTCAGAGCGCAGATTTTTTCGTGGACAGGGTGTCGAAGGTGCTGCGAGAGCTGGAGTGATCCTTTTTACACGGGTCGTGCCCATCGCGTGAAAATGATCAGGCATTGCCTTAATTGCAGATTAATATCGGCAAAATCAGCAATTCATAACGGCTTAAAGCCTGATAGCTCTTTTAATGCAGATTTTTATCCGCTATAAAGTCGCGCATATTGTCATGGCCAGTCTGCTAGGGTCACGATCAACACCTTTGACCTCCCACTGGAGTCCTGACTGACATGACCACACTCAATAGCACGCCACGCGCCGATGGCTTTCACATGCCCGCCGAATGGGCCACGCAGACTCAGGTCTGGATGGTCTGGCCCGAGCGCCCGGATAACTGGCGTCTGGGCGGCAAACCGGTGCAGACGGCACACGTGGCCGTCGCCAAAGCTATCGCCCGGTTCGAGCCGGTGACCGTTGCCGTGTCCGCCGCGCAGTACGACAACGCCCGGGCGCGTCTGGACATGCCGAACATCCGCGTCGTGGAAATCAGCAACAACGACGCCTGGGTGCGCGACACCGGCCCGACGTTCGTCATCAACGACCGTGGCGAAGTGCGCGGCGTGGATTGGGACTTCAACGCCTGGGGTGGCTTCGACGGCGGCCTGTACGCGCCCTGGAACCTGGATTCGCAACTGGCGAGCAAGGTCATGGAGATCGAGCGCTGCCCGCGTTACGCCACCGAAGGGTTTGTGCTGGAAGGCGGCTCCATCCATGTGGACGGCGAGGGCACGCTGATCACCACTGAAGAATGCCTGCTGAACCGCAACCGTAACCCGCACCTGACCCGCGAGCAGATCGAGGCAGTGCTGAGCGACAACCTGGCTGTGGATAAGATCGTCTGGCTGCCGGACGGTTTGTTCAATGACGAGACCGACGGGCATGTGGATAACTTCTGCTGCTACGTCCGTCCGGGAGAAGTCCTGCTGGCGTGGACCGATGATCCCGAAGACCCCAACTACCCACGTTGCCACGCGGCATTGAGTATTTTGGAAAACACCCGCGACGCCCAAGGTCGCGAGTTTATCGTGCACAAAATGCCGATTCCGGGCCCATTGTTCGCCACGGCTGAAGAATGTGCGGGCGTCGATCAGGTGCACGGCAGTCAGGAGCGCAATCCGTCGGTGCGCCTGGCCGGGTCCTACGTGAACTTCCTGATTGTAAACGGCGGCATCATCGCCCCGAGCTTCGATGACCCGATGGACGAAACCGCCCGGCAAATCCTGCAAAAACTGTTTCCGGAGCACGAAGTGGTGATGGTCCCAGGCCGGGAATTACTGCTGGGTGGCGGCAACATTCACTGCCTGACCCAGCAGCAACCCGCGCCTCACAAGGCTTAGTTAGAAATGATTGGTAACATGTAATGGTGGCCTATTGGTCCTGTTCTTGCTGCTTAAAGCCCATCACCTGATGGGCTTTTTTTTGGGTAACACTTTGTAGCGTTTATCCCAATCTCATCTTTAATCAACGTCAGGTCTGATCGTTTTCTTAGCGTGACTGTCACACAGCGTCCGTAAATTTAGCCCCTCATGAATTAAGAGGTTGTCACTATGAAGGCAGGTATGAGCCAGAACCGTGCTCGTGAGTTGTCTGCTTCTTCCAGTAACGAGGCCCGCCAGTTGATGGCGGATTGGTTAAGGACGACCAAACCCGCAAAACCTCGACCGGACGTGCGCGCGATGCTGCTGCAGCGTTATCCGGTGGGGTTGTTCAACGATGCGGAGCTTGAAGCCCTGCTGGGCGTGCTCAAGGACTGACACCGGGAGCGCTCTGTTTCGGCCTTCTTGACGTTTGACACCCCTCAAGCCCTGGGACTAGGATTCGGGCCCCACCGCTTGTGGCTTTGCGCCATGTACGTGCATCAGTAGTCCACTGCGATGACAGCGTGCGGCTTGCAGGTCCTGAACCTGAAAGCCCGGAACGGCAGCCGCCGTGCCACAGCGCGTGTCAATTCGTACAAGAAGGGAACACAGATGCTTAACACACGTATGGGTATGCTCGCGCTGGGCATCATGAGCGCCAGCCAGGCCATGGCCCAAGGGCAGGCGGACACCCAGGGATTTGTCGAAGACAGCAGCCTGACCGTCAATCTGCGCAATGCTTACATCAACCGCGATTACAAGAATGGTCGTGAAGACAAGGCCGAGTGGGGCCAGGCCTTCATGGGCACGTTCACGTCTGGCTTTACCCAAGGCACCGTGGGCGTCGGCGTTGACGCATTCGGACTTTACGGTGTACGCCTGGACGGCGGTAAAGGCCGTGCCGGCGCTGGCGGAATCGACTTCTTCAAGCAGAGCGACAATGGCCAGGGCGACGCTGCCGATGATCTGACGCGCGTGGGCGCGGCAGTGAAAGCGCGTATCTCCAACACCGTCATCAAGTACGGCGACCAG
Organism: Pseudomonas triticifolii; assembly: GCF_014358015.1. Classification (GTDB taxonomy): domain Bacteria; phylum Pseudomonadota; class Gammaproteobacteria; order Pseudomonadales; family Pseudomonadaceae; genus Aquipseudomonas; species Aquipseudomonas triticifolii. Next base: position 12,537 of record NZ_JACONV010000040.1, read on the forward strand.
ATGCCCCAGTTGCCGGTCCTGAGCTACGACAATTCCCGTCTGCTGCCGGAAAGCTACACCGGCACGATGATCACTTCCAAGGAAATCGACGGTCTTGAAGTGGTGGCCGGTCGTTTCACCCAGCAAGCGCGCAAGAGCGCCGAAGCCCGCGACAGTGGTGACCTGAAAAGCATCAACGTCTATGGTGCCAGTTATAAATTCTCCAAGGCATTCACCGCCGCGTTCTACGCCTCCGACGACGAAGACGTCCTGAAGAAGCAGTACGTGAACCTGAACTACGTCTTCGCCCTGCCGCAGGAGCAGTCCCTGACACTGGACTTCAACGGCTACAAGACCCGCCTGGACAAGGACTTCGCCAACAGCGACGAGCGCGACAACAAAATCTGGAGCCTGGCAGCGACCTGGGCTGTGGGTATCCACTCGTTCACCCTGGCTCACCAGCGCAGCAGCGGCGACATCGGCTACGTGTACGGAGGCTATCGCAACGATGGTGGCACCAGCGATGGCGGCAACAGCATCTACCTGGCGAACTCCTACTGGTCCGACTTCAACGGCAAGGACGAGCGTTCGTGGCAAGCCGCCTACGGCGTCGACCTGTCGGGACTGGTCACGCCTGGCCTGAGTTACCGTGCAGCCTACGTGCGCGGCGACAACATCGACGACGGTACGGCGGGCAGTGGTGATGGCACCGAGCGTGAAATCTTCAGCCAGCTGACCTACGTGGTGCAGACCGGCCCGGCCAAGGACCTGTCGATTCGTCTGCGTAATTCATTCCTGCGCGTGTCCGACGACGCTCAGGCTTACAACAGCGAAGGCAACGAAACCCGCATCTTCGTCGACTACCCGATCAACATCTTCTGATGATGTGATGGCGTCAGCCGCATCGCCTTCGCAACAGGTTGCCAGCAACGACCTTTCCCACGGGCTGAGATGAATCCATAGCAGACTTGTGGGAGCGAGCTTGCTCGCGAAGACTATGTTTCGAACGCCACATCTCTGGCGGATGAACCGGTCTCTTCGTGAGCACGCTCACTCCCACGGGACGTGTGTACGGAGCATGTTCACGGGTGGTGTTGGCAAGATCAGCTATAGCGCTGTCCATGCTATCAGGCGTAGTTCAACATTTCGTGGGAGCGAGCTTGCTCGCGAAAGGGCCAGCGCTGACGCTATGAAGGCGTAGACGACCCCGTAGGAGGCGGAGCGCTCCTCGTTATGCAGGTCTCGCAGCCAACATCGAACTGTGGGAGGCGGCTTGCCGGCGATGGCGGGAGG
>NZ_JACONV010000041.1 GCF_014358015.1 Pseudomonas triticifolii
CCGCCTCCCACAGTCCGTTGGTTGCAGCAAGACGTGTGTATAACGATAACCGCGCAGTGACGGGCACGGTCGGCGAGCGGGCAACCGGCACATACAAAAACGCCCCGGCAAGCCGGGGCGTTTTGTTTGCTGCTCGGCGATCAGCTGTCGCGATTGCGGGTCAGCAGGGCCGGTTTTTCACCGCGTGGGCGGGCGGGCAACTGATCCAGCTGCTCGGCCGATGGGAAGCGGTCGATCTTTGACTCTTTGTGCACGATCTTCGGCTGTGGCTGACCATCGCGCTGGCTGCGCACGACCGGCTCCTGCGGTTCGCGAGGTGCACGGTCGTCACGAGGCGCTGACGGACGACGGTTGCGCGGAGCCTGACCATCGCGTGAGCGGGGTGCGGAACCCGCGCCTGCGCCTGCGCCATTACGCTTCGGTGCGCCGGTGCCGGAACCCGTACGAGCGCCGCCACCAGTGCGACCCGGATTGGCAGGACGTGCAGCACCGCCGGCTGCCGGAGCTGCCGCGCCAGGCGCTGCTGCCGGGCGACGGCCACGATTCTGGCCTTTGCCCTGGTAAGGACTGACGTAGTCGGCGCGGTTGCCGAAGTTATCCACTTCGTCATCCAGGAACTCATCAGGCGCACGGTCCGATTGCGGGCGCGGTGCGGCGGCTTGTGAAGCGCGCTGTTCGCCGCGAGGCGTGCCTTCACGAGGTTTTTTTTCGCGTGGTTGACGGGCAGGGCGTTCGCCACTGGCTGCAGCGGCAGCCGGTTTTTCCTTGCCCTTATCCTTTCCCTTGTCGCGACGACCGCCGTTGTTCTTGTCGCCATCACCACGGGCCGGACGTGCACCACGTGTGTTGCGAACGTCAGGACGCTCACGTACTTCAGGCTTTTCAGCCTCGACTGCAGTGATGTCGAAGCCCATCAGATCGCCGTCCGGGATCTTCTGCCTGGTCATGCGCTCGATGCTTTTGAGCAGCTTCTCTTCGTCCGGTGCGACCAGCGAGATCGCCTCGCCCGAACGGCCTGCGCGGCCCGTACGACCGATGCGGTGAACGTAGTCTTCATCGACGTTCGGCAGCTCGAAGTTGACCACGTGCGGCAACTGATCGATATCCAGGCCGCGTGCGGCGATATCGGTGGCGACCATGATGCGGACATCGCCAGCCTTGAAATCGGCCAGGGCCTTGGTGCGTGCGTTCTGGCTCTTGTTGCCGTGAATCGCAACGGCAGCAAGGCCATGCTTGTCCAGGTACTCGGCCAGGCGGTTGGCGCCGTGCTTGGTACGGGTGAACACCAGCACTTGTTCCCAGGCACCGACGGTGATCAGGTGCGCCAGCAGTGAACGCTTGTGGTTGGCTGCCAGGCGGAACACCCGCTGCTCGATACGCTCGACCGTGGTGTTCGGCGGCGTGACTTCGATGCGCTCGGGGTTGTGCAGCAGCTTGCCAGCCAACGCCGTGATGTCGTTGGAAAAGGTAGCCGAGAACAACAGGTTCTGGCGCTTGGCAGGCAAGCGGGCCAGGACCTTCTTCACGTCGTGGACGAAGCCCATGTCGAGCATCCGGTCTGCTTCATCGAGCACCAGAATTTCAACGTGGGACAGGTCGACGCTGCCTTGGCCAGCCAGGTCGAGCAGGCGGCCTGGGCAGGCTACCAGCACGTCCACACCACGGGACATGGCCTGAACCTGCGGGTTCATGCCGACGCCGCCGAAGATGCAGGCGCTGACGAACTTCAGGTCGCGGGCATAGATCTTGAAGCTCTCATGCACCTGTGCGGCCAGTTCGCGGGTCGGGGTCAGGACCAGCACGCGGGGTTGGCGTGGGCCGTGACGTTGGGATTTGTCCGGAACACCATTGGGAAACAGCCGCTCCAGAATAGGGAGGGCGAAACCGCCGGTTTTACCAGTACCTGTCTGTGCCGCAACCATCAGGTCGCGACCTTGCAACACGGCGGGAATGGCCCGCTGTTGCACCGGAGTAGGCTGGGTGTAGCCCGCTGCCTCGATGGCGCGGACTAAAGCCTCGGAGAGACCGAGGGAAGCAAAGGACATGAGTAATCCTGTTCTGTTGGAGCTTAAGCTCAAGGGATGTCTTGCCTGGCGTGAATGGCGTGTAAAGACAACGCGATCCCGTCCGGTCCTGCGGGGTCTTCAGCCTTCTCCTGACGCCTGCACTGGATGAAAAACGTGCTGTTGGCGTGAGCGAGGAGGCGTTTGCAAGACCGAGCGTCCGGGCGTAAGCCTGGCGGGAAGGCTGGAGTATAACAGAGCGAACGCAATACGCCGCGTTCCTGCTGCCCAACGGTGTATTGCGCCGCGATCTCCCGGAAATTGCCAGGGAAATCGCGGTATTGCAGCGGCTGTCAGCGTGGCAGTTTGAGGTTGTTCCAGACTGCCAGGCTCGGATCCGCCTGATTCAGGGTGTAGAAGTGCAGGCCAGGTGCGCCGCCTTGCAGCAGGCGTTCGCACATTTCGGTGATGACGTCTTCACCGAATGCCTGAATGCTTTGCACGTCGTCGCCGTACGCTTCCAGCTGCTTGCGGATCCAGCGCGGAATTTCCGCACCACAGGCATCGGAGAAGCGCGCCAGCTTGCTGTAGTTGGTGATCGGCATGATGCCCGGCACGATTGGAATGTTCACGCCCAGCTTCTGCACGCGCTCGACAAAGTAGAAGTAGCTGTCAGCGTTGAAAAAGTACTGGGTGATCGCACTGTCGGCACCGGCATTGGCCTTGTTGACGAAGTGCTTGATGTCGTCTTCGAAGTTGCGCGCCTGAGGGTGCATTTCCGGGTAAGCGGCGACTTCGATGTGGAAGTGGCTGCCGGTCTCTTCACGAATGAAACCGACCAGATCATTAGCGTGACGCAGCTCACCGCTGGCCATGCCCATGCCCGAAGGCAGGTCGCCTCGCAGCGCAACAATGCGCTTGATGCCAGCGTCCTTGTACTGGCTCAGCAGACCACGCAGGTCGGCCTTGCTGTCACCCACACACGACAGGTGCGGTGCGGCGGGTACTTTGACTTCGTTTTCCAGCTGCAGCACGGTATTGAGCGTGCGGTCGCGGGTCGAACCACCGGCACCGTAGGTGCAGGAGAAAAAATCCGGGTTGTAGCTTGCCAGCTGACGAGCAACGTTCAGCAGCTTTTCATGTCCAGCGTCGGTCTTGGTCGGGAAGAACTCGAAGCTGTAGCGACGTTCTTGGCTCATGGAGGCCGATCTCATCTTGAAGCGAACGGGAGGTCGCAGAGTGGGAGCGGACTTGTCCGCGAAGACATCTGCCTGTCAACGAAAGACGTGTGATAGATCAAATGCCTTCGCGGACAAGTCCGCTCCTACAGGTCATTGATTGCTGCGAGCGTGCGCAGCGTCAGAAACGCTGCGCACACTCACAGGGATCAATCAGTAACGGTAAGCGTGTGGCTTGAACGGACCTTCGACGGTCACGCCGATGTAGTCGGCCTGGGTCTTGGTCAGTTTGGTCACGACACCGCCGAAACCGCGGACCATTTCCAGGGCCACTTCTTCGTCGAGTTTCTTCGGCAGTACTTCAACGGTCAGGCGCTCGGCTTTCTGGGCTGGCGACAGGTTGGCGTACTTCTGCTCGAACAGGAAGATCTGCGCCAGAACCTGGTTGGCAAACGAGCCATCCATGATGCGGCTCGGGTGGCCAGTGGCGTTGCCCAGGTTGACCAGACGGCCTTCGGCCAGCAGGATCAGGTAGTCATCGTTCTGGGCGTCGAATGCGCCTGCGCCAGTACGGTGGATCTTGTGAACCTGAGGCTTCACTTCTTCCCATGCCCAGTTCTTGCGCATGAAAGCGGTGTCGATTTCGTTGTCGAAGTGACCGATGTTGCAGACCACAGCGCGCTTCTTCAGGGCTTTGAGCATGTTGGCGTCGCAGACGTTGACGTTACCAGTGGTGGTGACGATCAGGTCGATCTTGCCCAGCAGCGCCTTGTCGATGCTCGCTTCGGTGCCGTCGTTTTCGCCGTCGATGAACGGGGAAACCAGTTCGAAACCGTCCATGCATGCCTGCATCGCGCAGATCGGGTCGACTTCGGTCACTTTGACGATCATGCCTTCCTGACGCAGGGACTGGGCCGAACCCTTGCCCACGTCACCGTAGCCGATCACCAGCGCCTGCTTGCCGGACAGCAAGTGGTCGGTGCCGCGCTTGATGGCGTCGTTCAGGCTGTGACGGCAGCCGTACTTGTTGTCGTTCTTGCTCTTGGTCACCGAGTCATTGACGTTGATGGCCGGGATTTTCAGCTCGCCCTTGGCCAGCATGTCCAGCAGACGGTGAACGCCCGTGGTGGTTTCTTCGGTGACGCCATGGATCTTGTCCAGCATCGCCGGGTATTTCTTGTGGATGATCTCGGTCAGGTCGCCGCCGTCGTCGAGGATCATGTTGGCGTCCCATGGCTGACCGTCCTTGAGGATGGTCTGCTCGATGCACCACTCGTACTCTTCTTCGGTCTCGCCTTTCCAGGCGAATACCGCGATACCGGCAGCAGCGATGGCAGCAGCGGCCTGATCCTGAGTGGAGAAAATGTTGCAGGACGACCAGCGCACTTCGGCACCCAGGGCAACCAGGGTTTCGATCAGTACGGCAGTCTGAATGGTCATGTGGATGCAGCCGAGGATTTTCGCGCCTTTCAAAGGCTGCTCACCGGCATACTTGCGGCGCAGACCCATCAGGGCAGGCATTTCGGATTCAGCGATGATGGTTTCGCGACGGCCCCAGGCAGCCAGGGAAATATCGGCAACCTTGAAATCGTTGAATTCTGCGGGCGTGATTACAGCACTCATAGAGAGTCTCCATTCCATAAATATGCGAATGGGCGCCGTTGTGCGTTTAAGGCTTGCCGACTGAGGAACAATCGGTCAAACAACGCCCCATCCGAGCCTGACAGGGAAAACCTGCTGCAGCGCCCCTCGGACAGGTGGCGGGAACGGCATCAGCGTGGATGGCCGCTTGAAACGGTTGGCAGTATAGCCGCGCTGGCGATTCTTCCCAAGGTTTTCTGTCGGTTTGCGAGTGTCTGGATCGGCAGTTGCCGGAATGTTCTTGGCCCTCAGCAGCTTACAGCGCCTGATTGTTTGTGCCGGTCGTGGTGCGTCAATCGTGACGATACACCGTCACAATGGGTCCAGGCATGGGCGTGGGCGTCCCGCTCTGCCATCATGCTGATCTCTTATCGAATACGCTCAGGAGTGAACATGAATTTCCACACCCGCAAGTGGGTCAAGCCTGAAGACCTGAACCCCAACGGCACCCTGTTCGGCGGCAGCCTGTTGCGCTGGATTGATGAAGAAGCGGCCATCTACGCCATTGTCCAGCTGGGCAATCAGCGTGTGGTCACCAAGTACATTTCCGAGATCAACTTCGTCAGCGCTTCGCGGCAGGGCGACATCATCGAGCTGGGCATCACCGCCACCGAGTTTGGTCGTACCTCGATCACACTGATGTGCCAGGTCCGCAACAAGATCACCCGCAAGAGCATCCTGACCGTTGAAAAGATGGTGTTCGTCAACCTGGGCGAAGACGGCCAGCCCGCGCCGCATGGCCGTACAGAAATTCGCTACATCAAGGATCAGTTTGACGCGCCCGAGTGACCCGCCTCAACTGGCAGAAGTGCGCGTGCAAAATTGAAAACCGGCTTCAACCAGTGGGAGCGGACCGGGCGGCGCTCCGCTTGTCCGCGAAGATGCCGGTACATTCAGCCGAGGGGGTGCACCTGAAAATCACGCTTCTTCGTAAGTGACAGGTTTTTGCATAGCAGGCGGCGTTTCAATGAGCTTGAGAAAGCGCCGCCTTACCTTTCAGATCACTTCCCCTGCAACTGCCGCAGCCACGCCAGCCCTTCGCTCGTGTCGCCTTTCGGGCGGTACTCGCAGCCGATCCAGCCTGTGTAACCCAGCTCGTCGATGACGTTGAACAGGTGCGCGTAGTTCAGTTCGCCCAGGTCCGGTTCGTTGCGATCCGGCACGCCAGCGATCTGGATGTGGCCGATCCCTGCAAAGTCACGACGCAGCTTGCTGGTCAGGTCGCCTTCGACGATCTGGCAGTGATAGCAATCGAACTGCACCTTGAGGTTATCGGCACCCACCTGCTTGCAGATGGCCTGCGCCTGATCCTGGCGATTGAGGAAAAAGCCCGGCATGTCACGGGTATTGATCGGTTCGATCAGGATCGTGACGCCAGCGCCCTTGGCCTGTTCGGCCGCGAACGCCAGGTTTTCCAGATAGACCGCCTGATGACGCTCACGCAGGTCTTCGCTGGGCAGCAGGCCTGCCATTACGTGGATTCGATCATTGCCCAGCACTTGCGCGTATTCCAGCGCACGCTCGATACCGCTGCGAAATTCAGCTTCACGACCCGGCAGGGTAGCGATGCCTCGTTCGCACGCATCCCAGTCACCCGGTGGCGCATTGAACAGCGCCTGCACCAGGCCGTTGTCGTCCAGGCGCTGCTTGAGCTCCTGTGCGGTCCAGGCGTAGGGAAACAGGTACTCGACCGCGCCGAAACCATCGGCTGCGGCTGCGGCGAAGCGCTCAAGGAAATCATGCTGCGGGTACAGCATGCTGAGGTTGGCGGCAAAACGAGGCATGTTAACTCCAGTCTTCAAAGGGTCAGACGAATGGCCAAAGCAGCAGGGTAATCACGAAGCCCAGTGTGCCCAGCAGCGTGACCAGTACGGTCCAGGTGCGCAAGCCGTCGGCGACGTTCAGGCCTGCCAGCTTGGTGAACATCCAGTAGCCGGCGTCGTTGATGTGCGACATGGCCAGACCGCCACCGCCCATGGCCAGACACAGCAGGGCCAGATGGTTGGCGCTCAGGTCCAGTGTTGCGATCAGCGGGCTGAGAATGCCGGCGGTGGTCACCAGTGCAACCGTGGTCGAACCTTGTACCGCGCGCAGCAGCAGGGTCAGCAGGAAGCCCAGCGCCAGCACCGGCAGGCCGGTATTGCGCAGTGCTTCGGAGACAACCGCGCCGATACCGGTATCGACCAGCACCTTGCCGAATACACCACCGGCACCGGCGATCAGAATCACCATCGCTACACCCGGCAGCGCGGAACCGATCACGTCGGACACTTGCGTGCGGCTCCAGCCACGACGCGAGCCCAGCAGCCAGGCGCACAGCAGGGTGTCGATCAACAGCGCTACCAGCGGCGCGCCGAGTACGGTCAGGACGGCACGCAGCGTGGACGTTGCCGGCAGCATGGTCGTCGCCAGCGTGCCCAGAAGGATCAGCACGATCGGCAGCAGAATCAGCGCGATGATCAGACCGAAGCCCGGCGCAGGCGCAGGCGGCAGTTTGCTCGCCAGGCTGCTGGCGCTTTCCTCGGCACCCAGGGTGCGGCTTTCGGTGGCTTCACGCACGTTCGAATAATCGTTGCGCGCCCAGGCTTCCAGGTCTTCGTTGGTGACATGCGGGCCGTAGACTTCGGCGCGGATATCGTCGGTCATCGGGTAGGTCTTGCGCGTCATGCGACCGGCCACGAAGTAGCCGATCACACACAGCACGGCAACGATCGGAATGCCCAGCATCAGCACGCGACCCAGGTCTGCGCCCAACTGACTGGCCGCTGCAACAGCCCCCGGATGCGGCGGCAGAAAAGCGTGTACCGCCAGCAAGGCTGCACACATCGGCAGGGCGAAGATCATCAGCGGCTTGCGCGCGGCACGGGCTACGCCGTAGGCCAGTGGCATGAGGATGATCACGCCGACTTCGAAGAACACCGGAATGCCGACCATGAAGCCCGCCACTGTCAGCGCCAGCGGCGTGCGCTTGTTGCCGAAGCGGTTGATGAGGGTCCTGGCCAGCGCTTCGGCGCCACCGGAGAGTTCGATGATGCGCCCGATCATCGCGCCCAGGGCAATGATGATCGCAATGTGACCGAGGGTTTTGCCCATGCCGCCTTCAATGGTGGCAACCAGGTCGGCAGGTTTGACGCCCGCGACCAGCGCCACAATGATGCTGACCAGCATCAGTGCGACAAAGGGCTGGAACTTGTATTTCAGGACCAGGAACAACAGCAGTGCGATGCCCGCACCGGCCACGACCATCAACATGAGTGGCGTCATGCCTGTGCGCTCCCATCAAGACCGACAAAGGGTGACAGCGAGCAAATCCGAACAGCGGGGGTGGGGTAAGTCATGCTCTCGATTCCTGTTGTTATTGTTTTCCGGCCATGCCGGGGTTGGCCTGGAGGCGCGACACGCCCCCTGATCAATTCGTTTCGGTTACCACTTGGCGCCGAACACCTGCCGCAGTTCCTCCAGAGCCTCAGGCTCCAGCGGTGCAGGTTTTGGGTGGGTCATCAGCCACAGACGGGCCGTTTCTTCGAGTTCTTCCAGGGCGTAGCACGCCTTGGCCACCGAGCTTTCCCAGACCACCGGACCCAAGCGCTCAAGCATCACGCCACGCACGCTGTTGGCCAGCTGCGCGACCTGCTCGGCCACTTTCGGCGAGCCCGGACGCTCGTAAGCGATCAGCGGGATATGCCCGACTTTCATGACCTGATAGGGCGTCAGTGGCGGCAGAATGTCGTCCTCACGCCATACGCCCGCCAGGGTCAGCGCCACCAGGTGCGTGGAATGGGTATGCACCACGCCGCCCACGTGCGGGTTGCGGTCGTAGACTTCGCGGTGCAGCGCCAGGGTCTTGGACGGCTTGCTGCCGGACACCCACTCGCCCGCCAGATTGACCTTGGCAATGTCGGCCGGGTCCATGCGACCCAGGCAGGCATCGGTCGGCGTGATCAGCCAGCCGTCATCAAGGCGCGCGCTGATGTTGCCCGCGCTGCCGACCGTGTAGCCACGACCGTAGAGCAGTCTGCCGACATCACAGATTTCCTGACGCAGTGCGTTCTCGTCGATCATCAGGCTTCCCCCGCCAGTTGCTTGAGGGCCTTGGCGAAGAAATCGCGGGCGCCGAAGTTGCCGGACTTGAGCGCCAGCGCCAGCGGTTGAGCGCCGTTGCTGAACGTGGCCGGAACCCCCGGATCAATCTGTGCGCCGATCTGCAGCAGTTGCACGCCCAGTGCCTGAACCACAGCGCCTGACGTTTCGCCGCCTGCGACCACGAAGCGCCGTACGCCTGCGTCGAGCAGACCCTTGGCGATCTGGCCCAATGCTTCCTCGACCATTGCGCCGGAACGTTCGACACCCAGCTCGTTCTGCACCGCCTTGACTTCATCCGGCGTGCTGGTCGCGTAGATCAGCACGGTTTGCCCGGCATCTTTGGCGAACGCCAGTGCCTGTTCGACCACGGGTTTGCCCGCAGCCAGGTCCAGCGGATTGATGCGCAGGGCAGGGCGATTGCCTTCTAGCCAGGCCGCAACCTGATCGTTGGTCGCGACCGACGCGCTGCCCGCCAACACCACTTCGCCGCCGCCGACGTCAATGTGTTTGGCTGCTTCTATATCGCGCAGTTTGCCTGCCTTGCGGAAGTTGCCCGGCAAGCCCAGCGCCAGGCCAGAGCCGCCCGTCAGCAGCGGCAGATCGGCGCAGGCTTCGCCCAGCACATACAGATCGGCATCGGACAACGCATCGGCAATCGCCATGCTCACGCCTTCGGCGCGCAGTTCGGCAATCTTGCCGCGTACGCTTTCCACACCCTTGGCGACGCTGTCGTAACGCAGCAGGCCGACTTTGTGAGTGGTCTGCGCTTGCAGGACACGCACCAGATTGGCGTCGGTCATCGGCGTCAGCGGGTGATTCTGCATGCCCGATTCGCTGAGCAACTGGTCTTGCACGAACAGATGGCCACGGAAAATCGTGCGCCCGTTTTCCGGGAACGCCGGGCATGCCAGGGTGAAGTCGCTGCCCAGTTGTTCCAGCAGTGCTTCGCTGACCTGGCCGATGTTGCCCGCGGCGGTGGAGTCGAAGGTCGAGCAGTATTTGAAGAAAATCTGTTCACAGCCGCGTTCGCGCAGCCATTCCAGCGCAGCCAGCGACTCGGCGACCGCGTCGGCTGAAGGCGTGGTGCGGGATTTGAGGGCGATGACAATGGCGTCGGCATCCAGACCGGCCGCCATTTCGGCGCTCGGGATACCGATGCTCTGCACGGTGCGCATACCGCCGCGTACCAGCATGTTGGCCAGGTCAGTCGCGCCGGTGAAGTCATCGGCAATGCAGCCCAGCAGCGGGCGAGCGTCAGTCAGGCTCATCAAAGGCTCCTCAGGCTTTATCGGTCTTGGCTTTCGGCAGTTCGATGCCCGGGAAAATCTTGATCACAGCGGAGTCATCCTCGCGACCGAAACCGGCGCTGGAGGCCTGCATGAACATCTGGTGCGCGGTGGCCGAAAGCGGCAGCGGGAATTTGCTGCTGCGGGCGGTATCCAGCACCAGGCCCAGGTCCTTGACGAAAATGTCCACCGCCGACAGGGGCGTGTAATCGGCGTTGAGGATGTGCGGCACGCGGTTTTCGAACATCCACGAGTTGCCAGCGCTGTTGGTGATCACTTCGTACAGCGCGTCGGCATCGACACCTTCACGCAGGCCCAGCGCCATGGCTTCGGCGCTTGCGGCAATGTGCACGCCCGCCAGCAACTGGTTGATGATTTTGACCTTCGAGCCCAGACCGTGGACATCGCCCAGGCGATAGACCTTGCCGGCCATGCCGTTGAGGATCGCTTCGGCCTTGGCATAGGACTCGGCCGGGCCTGAGGTCATCATGGTCATCTGGCCGGAAGCGGCCTTGGCTGCGCCGCCGGAGATCGGGGCGTCGAGGTACAACAGGTTCTGTGCGGCCAGACGCTCGCCCAGTTCGACAGCGAAGGTCGGTGCGACAGTGGCGCAGCCAATCACCAGACTGCCAGGGCGCAGCGCGGCGATGGCGCCGTTCTCACCGAACAGTACGGTCTCGGTCTGCTCGGCGTTGACCACGACCGTGACGATCACGTCACAGGCAGCGGCCATCGCAGCCGGGGATTCACATGCAACACCGCCTTCCTGAGCGAACGCCTCGGTCACGCTGGTGCGCACATCGCACGCATGCACATTGAAGCCGCTGCGCAGCAACGAACGGGCAATGCCCAGACCCATCGCACCCAGGCCGATGACGCCAACATTCTTAGTGTTCATGCAGTAATCCTCAAAGTCAGTGTCCGTGCCTGTGCTGCTGGCGTGTGGACGTTATTGTTCTGATCTGTGAATCGGATAGTGGATCAATGAGTAAATAATGTGAAGTATTTTTATTTTTCACATAAGTTAACATCGATAGGGTTTTTCGATCAGGCTCGGGGAAAGACGGCCGATTTGTGACACGACAGATTGTGGATTAGTCCGCGAGGGTGCTGGTGTTTTCAGTCGAAGGGGTACGTCTGGAAGTCAGTCTTCGTGAGCAAGCTCACTCCCACGGGTTGAAAACCGGTTTCAGCCAGTGGGAGCGGACTTGTCCGCGAAGGGGGCGGTGTGTTCAGTCGACGGGTTGTGTCTGGAAGTCAGTCTTCGTGAGCAAGCTCACTCCAACGGGTTGAAAACCGGTTTCAGCCAGTGGGAGCGGACTTGTCCGCGAAGGGGCCGGTGTGTTCAGTCGACGGGGTGCGGCTGGAAGTCAGTCTTCGTGAGCAAGCTTACTCCCACGGGTTGAAAACCGGTTTCAGCCAGTGGGAGCGGACTTGTCCGCGAAGGGGCCGGTGTATTCAGTCGAAGGGTTGCGGCTGGAAGCCAGTCTTCGTGAGCAAGCTCACGCCCGCAGGCTGAAAACCAGTTCCAGCCAGTGGGAGCGGACTTGTCCGCGAAGGGGC
>NZ_JACONV010000042.1 GCF_014358015.1 Pseudomonas triticifolii
GTCCGTTGCGGTAAGGTTCGGTGGGGCAGCCACGAAGACCCCTCATTACAAGGAGCAAGACTCAATGGCCCTGTCTGCGCTGTTGTTCGATCTGGATGGAACCCTCATCGACACCGATGAACTGCATTTGATTGCCTTCAACCAGTTGCTGGCTCGCTGGGATCGCTCGATGGACATTGGCTACTACAAGGCACACGTCATGGGCTTTCCTGACGACATGATTTTTGCGGGTCTTTTTCCTGACATTGCCTCTTCGCAGTACCCGACCCTTGCTGCGGAAAAAGAAGCCATGTTCCGCGCCCAGCTCGGTGAAACCATTCCCGTCGTCGGCGTGCTTCACCTCCTCGACCATGCAGAACAACGCGGGCTGCGCACTGCGGTCGTCACCAACGCACCCCGGGAAAACGCCCTGGCCATGCTGACCGGCCTGGGCATTGCCGATCGATTCGAGATCATCGTGATAGGCGGGGAACTGGCCCACGGCAAGCCTCACCCCATGCCCTACCTGACCGCGCTGGAACTGCTCGGCGTCACTGCAGAGGATGCCATTGCCTTCGAAGACTCACTGGCCGGTGTCCAATCGGCCCACGCGGCAGGCATTTACACCTTTGGCATGCTGTCGGGATTGCAGGAACATCAACTCCGCGAAGCTGGGGCGCGCAGCGTGATCCGGGATTTCGAGGCGGATGCCTTGTGGCAATTCCTGAAACCGACAGCGTGATCGTCCATTTGCCCTGAAGCTTTTTCCGCGCCCGCACACTAAACTGGCAGCCGCTCGCCCCAAACCGGGGCAGCGTCTTTTCCTGAACGCCAAAAAGAGGCCGCTGTGTACAAAGGTGTCGTGCTGTCGGTCCTGGCGTCGGTGTTGTTCGGGGTCATGTATTTCTATACGTCGCTGATGAAGCCGCTGGACGGCCAGGAAATCTTTGGCTGGCGCATGCTGCTGACCGTGCCCTGCGCCACCCTGTTCATGGTGATCAGCGGCGACTGGAAGCTGGTGCGTGCGCTCGCAGCCAGGCTGCGCCAACAACCGGCGCTGTTCTTCGGGCTGCTGCTGTCGTCCGTGCTGCTGGGCGCGCAGTTGCTGATTTTCATGTGGGCGCCCCTGCACGGTCGCAGTCTTGAAGTGTCGCTGGGCTATTTCCTGCTGCCCTTGAGCATGGTTCTCACCGGCCGGCTTGTGTATGGCGAACACCTGTCTTACCTGCAGAAAATCGCGGCCGCTTTCGCAATGATCGGTGTCGGCCATGAGCTGTGGCGACTGGGCAGTTTCTCGTGGGAGACGCTGCTGGTCGCCGGAGGTTATCCGCTGTACTTCGTGCTACGGCGCAAGCTCAAGACCGACAACCTGGGCGGGCTGTGGTTCGACATGCTGTTCATGCTGCCCATCGGCCTGTGGTTCATCACCCGCGGCGATCCGATGGCGATTCAACAGACGCCCATGCTGTACCTGTTGATCCCGCTGTTGGGCGTAATCAGCGCCTCGGCGCTGGTCAGCTATATCATCGCCAGTCGCCTGTTGCCGTTCAGCCTGTTCGGGCTGCTCAGCTATGTCGAACCGGTGCTGCTGGTGGGCGTCGCATTGCTGCTGGGCGAAAGCATCAGCGGTGACGAGATGCTGACTTACATCCCGATATGGCTGGCGGTGGGCGTGCTGATTCTGGAAGGCGCCAAACACATGCTGGCCCAGCGCCGCAGGGATGCGGCCTGAGCCTCAATACTCGGTGAAACGCTCCAGTTGCATCTCCTGAAGGCGACTCAGGGTGCGGCGAAATGCGAATGACAGATAGCCCTCGGTGTACAGCTCATCCATTGCCACCCGGGCTTCGACATACAGCGGAATGCGTCGGTCGTAGCACTCATCGACCAACGCGATGAAGCGCCGCACGCCGTCATCATGAGGTGACAACTGCGGCAGTTCACGGTCCCCCGCCGCCACCTGTTCCACGCCATCCTCGGTGCCACGGGCGATTTTCGATTCGCGCTGCGCCGCGCTCAGGGACGGCACCTCACTGAGCAGGATCACTGAAAAGCGGTCACACAGCGCAATGAAATCCATCGCTGCCAGCGGCTGTTCGCACAGGTCGCGATAACGGCACCACACCGCCGTATCCGAGTGCTGGACCACATTGATGCTGCGATAGCCGAGCATGACCTGGGAATCATGTACGGGCTGCCCGGCGCTGAGCGCGTCAAAGATGCCCTGCAATGCGCCGGGACGTCCGGCTTCGGCGACCCAATAACGCTGATGCAACTGGCCGGGATGCAGCCGATGGTCTTCGCCACCATCGACCGCGACGACGTTCATGTATTTCTGGATGGCGACAATCGCCGGCATGAAGCGCTCGCGATTGTGACCATGGCTGTACAACTGCTCCGGCGGCTGGTTGGAGGTGCAGACCAGCACCACGCCCTCTTCGAACATGACCTGCAACAGACCGCCAAGAATCACCGCATCGCCGATGTCGGTGACGAACAACTCGTCGAAACACAACACCCGCACGTCACGGGCCAGCTCTTTGGCAACCACGGTCAACGGTTGCGAGGTGCCGATCAGCTCGAACATGCGCTTGTGGACCCAGCGCATGAAGTGATGAAAGTGCTGACGCCTGGCCGGGACGCTCAGGCTTTCGAAGAAGCGGTCCATCAGCCAGGTCTTGCCACGCCCCACCGGCCCCCACAGATAAACACCCTGCGCCCGACCGCGTGCTTCGGCCAGCGCCAGGTAGCAGGCCTGCAGTTGCCGGGCTGCCTGCAATTGCGCCTCATCGGGCTGAAAGCCACGCTGGACCGCACGTTCGTAAGCATCCAGAGGGGACATGGCTTCCATCAATCACACACCTTTGGCAACAGGAAAGACACTCAGCATATACAGGTTCAGGCGTGCTGCACGCCCGCGCGCTTGAGCAGCCGCCTGCAACGCTCGGACAAATGCACCACGCGTAGATGTTTGCCCGCCTTGGTGTAGCGCTCGCGCAGGGTTTTGAGGGCCGCTATGGCCGAGTAATCGACAAAGCTCAGGTGACGGCAATCCAGCGTGACCTGCGCCGGGTCTTCGGCCGGATCGAACTGGTCGAGAAACGGCGTGGTCGAGGCGAAGAACAGCGTGCCGTGCAGGTGGTAGATCTTGCTGCCGTCGGCTTCGATATGGCTGTCGGCGTAGAGCTCGCGGGCTTGTTGCCAGGCGAAATTGATCGCCGCGATGACAATGCCGAACAGCACGGCCGTCGCCAGATCCGTGAACACCGTCACCACCGTGACTGCGATAATCGCCAGCACATCGTTCACCGGCACCTTGCGCAGCACGCGTAACGAGGCCCAGGCGAACGTCTGCTGGGCAACCACGAACATCACACCCACCAGCGCTGCCAGCGGTATGCGCTCGATCAGCGGCGACAGGAACAGCACGAACATCAGGATCATCATGCCCGCCACCACGCCGGACACCCGACCCCGGCCACCGGAGCTGAGGTTGATGACGGTCTGGCCGATCATCGCGCAACCGCCCATGCCGCCGAACGCACCGGACACCATGTTGGCCGCGCCGAGCGCCACGCATTCGCGGTCCGGGTAGCCACGGGTTTCGGTGATTTCGTCCGTCAGGTTGAGGGTCAGCAGGGTTTCCAGCAGGCCGACCAGCGCCATCAATATGGCGTAAGGCGCGATAATGCGCAGGGTGTCCAGGTTCCACGGAATGTCCGGCAGGCTGAACATCGGCAAGCCGCCCGCAATGTGGGCCATGTCGCCCAGCGTGCGCGTCGGCAGATCAAGAAAATACACCGCCAGCCCGACACCGAGGATCGCCACCAGCGCGGGCGGTACGGCGCGGGTCACACGCGGCAGCACATAGACCACGGCCATGGTCAACGCGACCAGCCCCAGCATCACGTACAACGGCGTGCCGCTGAGCCAGGCTTCGCCGACCTTGAAGTGTTCCAGTTGGGCCATGGCAATGACGATGGCCAGGCCGTTGACGAAGCCGAGCATCACCGGATAAGGCACCAGCCGCACAAGCTTGCCCAGCCGCAGCAACCCGAACAGGATCATCAACAGACCGCCCAGCAACACCGTCGCCAGCAAGTACTGAACGCCCTGCTGCACGACCAGCGCCACAATGACCACAGCCATCGAACCTGCGGCACCCGACACCATGCCCGGTCGACCGCCGAACAGTGCGGTCAGCGTACAAATGATGAACGCGCCATAGAGCCCCATCAGGGGGTTGAGGTGCGCGACCAGTGCAAACGCGATGCACTCGGGCACCAGCGCAAAAGATGTCGTGAGCCCTGCCAGGACTTCGGCGCGTATACGGATTGTCTTCATGGATGACCTGAACGGCGTCTGCGGGACGACCCGCAGCGGTGCGAAAAAGGGGGCATATTACGCAAACGCGTCCCTATCGGCCACCGCTGCAAGGTTTCAGCCAGCGCATTGGCAGCCTGGCAGCCGCCGAACAGAACAACCTGCAGCCCATAAAAAAGCTGATGCGGGACCTGGACAACATCGTCAGCGGCTCAGTGTTCGCCGACGAAGGGCTTGCCCTGGTGCCAGGTCTTGAGGCCAACTACATGTCCACGGTACTGGCGCTGGTGCGTCAGGGCCTGGGCATGACACTGCTGCCAGAGTCGGCCGACGAGGGCCGCTCCGACACCACTCAAGTGCCCGTCGACCACCCGGGCGTCAGCCGCGAAACAGGCCTGATCACCCGCACCGGCCAGACCCTGAGCCCTGCTTCCGGAAGGTTTGTGGAGGTAATGAGAGAGGTTTTGAGCAGAGGTGCCTGTTGAGTCGCGTCTCGACAAACACAACATTGTGGGAGGTCTCACCACGTCTTCGTTTTAGTGCTGTCGCGCGGCAAACACCGGACTGTGGGAGCTCCTTCAGTACTGCGCAGACAACAGAACTACCCTCTAAAAACAAGGAATGCTTTCATGCAATGGAATCAAACGCTGTCGTTGCGAACCCTGCTACTGACCGGCCTCACCCTGACTTCTTCGCTCGCACTCGCCGAGGAGCAGAGCTCGACACTTGACGCGTTCGTACGAGACGCGGCCAGCAAGGTCATGCAGGAAAACAACATCGCTGGCATGGCGATTGCGGTCACCCATAAGGGTCAGCAACAGTTCTTCACCTACGGCAACGCGTCGAAAGAAACCGGTCAGCCCGTCACGCCTGACACGCTGTTCGAACTGGGTTCGATCAGCAAGACCTTCACCGCGACCCTGGCCAGTTGGGCCCAGGCCACCGGGCAATTATCCCTGACCAACGGCATTGACACTTATGTACCGCAATTGCGCGACACACGCCTGGGCAAGGTGCCGGTTTTCCACTTGGGCACGCACACAGCAGGCGGCTTCCCGCTGCAGTTCCCGGACAGGGTCCAGACTGCCGGGCAGATGATGGCGTACTTCAAGGCCTGGCAACCCGAGTACTTGCCCGGCACCCATCGGACCTACGCCAACCCCAGCGTCGGGCTGCTGGGGCTGGTTGCGGCGCGCAGCATGAAAATGCCCTTCGACAACGCCATGCAGCAGCGTCTGTTTCCGGCGCTGGGCCTGAAGAGCACTTACCTGACGGTGCCCGAGGAGCAGATGTCGCGCTATGCACAGGGTTACAACAAGCTCGATGAACCGGTCAGGGTCAACCCCGGCGTGCTGGCATCCGAAGCGTACGGGGTGAAATCCAGCAGCCGCGATGTACTGGGTTTTGTCCAGGCCAACCTGGGCGTGGGTCAGTACGACGCTCCGTTGCAACAAGCGCTCAAGAACACCCGAACCGGTTATTTCAAGGTGGGCGCAATGACCCAGGGCCTGATCTGGGAGCAATACCCGATGCCTGTGAAACTCGATGCGCTGCTTGAAGGCAATGCCAGCAAAATGGTGCTGCAGACTCTTAAGGCCGAGCCGATCAACCCGCCCCTCGAAGCGCAGCCCGACACCTGGGTCAACAAGACAGGCTCCACCAATGGCTTTGGCGGCTATGTGGCGTTCATTCCCCAGCAGCAACTGGGCATTGTGATTCTGGCCAACAAGAACTATCCGAATGAGGCGCGCGTGAAGCTGGCGTATCAGATTCTCGATCAGGTGCAGTGCCGGGACTGTAAACGCTAGACCTCCGGGTCCCGATCACCGGCCGCAAAATCCGCGGGCACCCGCCACAGGTACCACGCCGCAACGGTTCGAAACGGCGCGAACCGTTCGGCGAGGGTCGTCATGGCCTTGGGCGTGGGCTTGAGGTCCAGGCCATACAGCCGCCGATAGCCTTCGCTTACTCCGAAGTCACTGGCGGGCATCACGTCCAGTCTGCCCAGCCCGTAGATGAGCATCATCTCGACCGTCCAGCGGCCTACGCCCGGCAACTGCACCAGGCGAGCGATCAGCTCTTCGTCGCCCATGAGCATGGCCTCGGCCACATCCGGCACCGTGCCGCTGACCCTGGCAGCTGCGATAGCCTTGATCGCCCGGCACTTGGAGGCCGAAAATCCGCAGCCTCGCAAGCGCTGATCCTCCAGTTCAGCCAGTTGCTGTGGCTCGGGAAAGCCTGAGCCTGCAAACAACGCACGCAGTCGCATCACCATCGCGTCGCCCGCTTTGGCGTGCAATTGCTGATACGCGACAGCCTTGACCAGTGCCTGAAACGGGTCCTGAGCAGCGGTGACCGGATGCAGGCACGGGCCGACCTGTTCAATCAGCGATCGCCAACGTGCATCTATGTGTTTGAGCGCATCAATGGCTTGCCCGTGGGCGATTCGCGAGGATGCGTCGGGTACGGCTGACATCGTATTTTCCAGAAGATCTGCGAGCACAGGCGAACAGCACTGTGCCGCAGCAACGATCATTTCTGCAAATACGAGGCTCATTCTGGCGTTCCATCGCCGTGCCGGAAAAACCTGAACCTCGCCTGAACGACATCGCAAAAACTAAATTCAGACAAAAAACAACTATCCCCATTCAAGAATGAGTATCATTATGTTACGCATTATGTCAGGCCATTACCTTTGGCCGAGACGTGTGGAAACACACTCACCCCCAGTCTCAACCCGGTGAAATATGCTCGTTCCGTTTTTGATCATGTTGCGCGAAGGCATCGAAGCCGCACTTATCGTTGGCATCATCGCCAGTTACCTGAAACAGACCGGCCGCGGCGAGTGGATGCCTGCGGTATGGATCGGCGTGTTCCTGGCCGCCGCGCTGTCGCTGTTCGTCGGCGGCGGTCTGGAGTTGATGAGCGCAGAGTTTCCGCAGAAGCAGCAAGAGCTGTTCGAAGGCATTGTCGGCCTGATCGCCGTGGGCATTCTCAGCTCAATGGTGTTCTGGATGCGCAAGGTGGCGCGCTCTATCAAGCATGCGCTGCATGAATCACTGGACGCCGCCCTCACCGGCTCGAAAAACCAGACCTACGCGCTGATCGCCATGGTGTTCTTCGCCGTGGCTCGCGAAGGTCTGGAAACGGTCTTTTTCCTGCTCGCCGTCTTTCAGCAGAGCGAAGGCTCCGGCGCGCCGCTGGGTGCGCTGCTCGGCCTGCTGCTGGCCGTTGCGTTCGGCGTGGCCATCTACAGCGGCAGCATGCGCCTGAATCTGAGCCTGTTCTTCCGCTGGACCGGTCTGTTCATTCTGATCGTGGCGGCCGGGATTCTAGCCAACTCGGTGCAAGCCCTGCATGAAGCGGGCGTGTGGAACCACCTGCAGGACGTGGTCTTCGACATCAGCGCCTGGTTGCCGATGGACGGCCCGACTGGTTCGGTGCTGGCCGGCATGTTCGGTTACCAGGATGCACCGACCGTCAGCACCCTGAGCGTCTACCTCATTTACCTGATCGGGGCGCTGCTGCTGTTTTTCCTGCCGCACGCTCCGGCGGCCAGCAAAACCGTGCAGCAACACCCATCTTCCGTGACGAACGAATAAGGGCACCCATGTCGAACCGTCCCTCAGGGCTTTCCGAGAAAGCCCGGCCTCCCCGTGTCCTGCGATTGGCAGTCGCAGGCTCCGTGATCCTGATGATCGCTGCAGGCGGGTTGTTCTACTACGCCTCGCAGACGGCAGCCAAGAAGCGCGCCGCCAATGCCGGGAATGAAACCGTGGTCAACATTCACGCCCACAACTGCGAACCAAATGCGCTCACCGTGGCGGCAGGCAAGAACGCCTTTCGCATCGTCAACCGCTCCGAGCGAGCTGTTGAATGGGAAATCCTCGATGGCGTGCTGGTGGTCGAGGAGCGGGAAAACATCGCGCCCGGCCTGAGTCAGGTTATCAACGCCAACCTGGCGCCCGGCGATTACGCGATCACCTGCGGCCTGCTGAGCAACCCGCGCGGCACCCTGCACGTGACGCCCACGGCCGAATCCGACGCCAAGGCCAAAGCGCGACCGTCCATGACGGCTTTCATCGGTCCGCTGTCCGAGTACCGCGTTTACCTGAGCCTGCAGGGTTCGGCGCTTATCAAGGCCGTCACAACCCTGCAGCAGGCCATCGACGCCGGCGACCTGAGCGCCGCACAAGCGGCCTACCTGCCAGCCCGCGCCATTTACCAGCGCATCGCTCCCGCCGCGCAACGTCTGGCGGAACTTGACAACGCCATCAATGCGCGCGCCGATTACTACGAAAAGCGCGAACAGGACCCAGGCTTCAACGGCTTCCACCGCATTGAGTACGGGCTATTCAAGCAGCACAGCGTCGAGGGCCTGGGCCCGGTGGCGCAGCGCCTGCAGACCGATGTCACACAGCTCAAGCAACAGTTGCTGGCCCAGTCGCTGGCCCCGGAGCAACTCGCGGCCATCGTCACCCGCACGATGCGCAGCCTGGCCGACGTGCGCAGTAACGGCGAAGAAGAACGCTACAGCCACAGCGACCTCAACGGCTTCGCTGCCAACCTGGACGGCACGCGCAAGGTGGTCGATCTGCTGCGCCCGTTGTTGAGCAAAAGCGCGGGCACGCAGTTGCAGAATATCGATGCGGCAATGGCCGATCTGGACACCACCCTGGATGCGTTGAAAACCGATGAGGGTTATCGCCCTTATGACCAGGTCGATGCCGGACTGCGCAAAGAGATCGCGACCAAGGCGGCAACACTGGCCGACACGCTGAACACCATTGACCCGGCACTCGGCCTGTCCGGGCTCTGAGCCGAATTTTCAACATCAGGAGCACAGCACTGCACCATGAAAAACCATGACGCCAACAATGCACCTGCTTCGATTCAGCGCCGTCGCGTCCTGATGGGCCTCGGTGCCGCCGGGGCCGCACTGGCCGGCAGCAGCCTGAGCGGCAACGTACTGGCCGCTGCACCTGCGCAAGTCACAGAAGCGCCTAACAGCGAAAAGACCGAGGATCGCAACACGTTCCACGGCGTGCACCAGACCGGCATCGTCAACCCTCGCCCGGCCGCCGGCATGTTCGTGGCCTTCGACGTACTGGCCGCGGATCGTGAAGACCTCGAGCGCCTGTTCCGCACCCTGAACGAGCGCATTGCGTTTCTGATGACTGGTGGCCCGGTGGCGGATGTCGATCCAAAACTGCCGCCACTGGACTCGGGCATTCTCGGGCCGGTGGTCACGCCAGACAACCTGACCATTACCGTGTCGGTGGGCGAGTCACTGTTCGATGAGCGCTTCGGCCTGACAGACGTGAAGCCCAGGCGCCTGAGTCGCATGGTCGGTTTCCCTAACGATGCGCTGGAACCTGCCAGTTGCCACGGCGACCTGAGCATCCAGTTCTGCGCCAATACCGCCGACAGCAACATCCATGCGCTGCGCGACATCGTCAAGAACCTGCCTGACTTGTTGCTGGTGCGCTGGAAACAGGAAGGTACTGTGCCGCCGCAGGCACCTAAGAAACCCGGTCAGCCGCCCGAGAGCGCACGTAACTTTCTGGGCTTCCGGGACGGCTCGGCCAACCCGGACTCCAATAACCAGAAAACCATGAATGAGCTGGTGTGGGTGCAACCGGGCAGTGACGAACCGGCCTGGGCGGCCAACGGCAGTTATCAGGCCGTGCGCATCATCCGCAATTTCGTCGAGCGCTGGGACCGCACGCCCCTGCAGGAGCAGGAGTCGATTTTCGGCCGTGCCAAGAGCACCGGTGCGCCCATGGACGGCAAGGTCGAGACTGACGTGCCCAACTACGCCGCCGACCCGGAAGGCAAGAAAACCCGTCTGGACTCGCACATTCGTCTGGCCAACCCGCGAACCGCAGAGACCCAGCGCAACCTGATTCTGCGTCGCCCGTTCAACTACTCCAACGGCGTGAACAAGAACGGCCAGCTCGACATGGGCCTGCTGTTCATCTGCTACCAGGCCGACCTGGAGAAAGGCTTCATCACCGTGCAGACCCGCCTTAATGGCGAACCGCTGGAGGAATACCTCAAGCCTGTGGGCGGCGGCTACTTCTTCACCCTGCCAGGGGTGACCGACGACAACGACTTCATCGGACGCTCTTTGCTGGCGGCCGTCTCGACGTCCAAAACCGCATGACCTTCAACCTCCTCACCCGGAAGAGAACCATGAATAAGACGCCTCTGGCTTTGCTGCTGACCCTTGGCCTGCTCCAGACTCCGCTGGCCGCCTTCGCCGCCACGGCACCGCTGGATCTGGTAGGCCCGGTTTCGGATTACAAGATCTACGTCACCGAGAACATCGAAGAGCTGGTCAGCCACACGCAGAAATTTACCGATGCCGTGAAGAAAGGCGATCTGGCGACCGCCAAAAAGCTGTACGCACCGACACGCGTGTTCTACGAATCGGTGGAGCCGATTGCCGAGCTGTTCAGCGACCTGGACGCGTCCATCGACTCACGCGTCGACGACCATGAGCAAGGCGTGACGGCTGAGGACTTCACCGGTTTCCATCGCCTGGAATACGCGCTGTTCTCGCAGAACACCACCAAGGACCAAGGCCCGATCGCCGACAAGCTGATGAGCGACGTCAAGGACCTGGAGAAGCGCGTGGCCGACCTGACCTTCCCGCCTGAAAAAGTGGTCGGCGGCGCGGCAGCGCTGCTGGAAGAAGTCGCGGCAACCAAAATCTCCGGCGAAGAAGACCGTTACAGCCACACCGACCTGTATGACTTCCAGGGCAACATCGACGGCGCGAAGAAAATCGTCGACCTGTTCCGTCCGCAGATCGAACAGCAGGACAAGGCGTTTTCCGGCAAGGTCGACAAGAACTTCGCGACCGTGGACAAGATCCTGGCCAAGTACAAGACCAAGGACGGTGGCTTTGAGACCTACGATAAGGTCAAGGAAAACGACCGCAAGGCTCTGATCGGCCCGGTCAACACCCTGGCCGAAGACCTCTCGACCCTGCGCGGGAAGCTGGGGTTGAACTGACATTCAGCGGCGGACGTAGGGCTTCCCGATAGGCCTTACCACGCAAGAGCGTGGGAACGATCGCATGTATTCTGATCGCCCCCATGCTCCTCGCTCAGCGTTATA
>NZ_JACONV010000043.1 GCF_014358015.1 Pseudomonas triticifolii
TAAATGTTGATTTCTAGTCTTTGATTAGATCGTTCTTTAAAAATTTGGGTATGTGATAGAAAGAAATAGACTGTTGACCACTTTCACTGGTGGTGAACAGGCTAAGGTAAAGTTTGTGAGAACAAACTTTCGGCGAATGTCGTCTTCACAGTATAACCAGATTGCTTGGGGTTATATGGTCAAGTGAAGAAGCGCATACGGTGGATGCCTTGGCAGTCAGAGGCGATGAAAGACGTGGTAGCCTGCGAAAAGCTTCGGGGAGTCGGCAAACAGACTGTGATCCGGAGATGTCTGAATGGGGGAACCCAGCTGTCATAAGACAGTTACCTTACACTGAATACATAGGTGTATGGAGCGAACCAGGGGAACTGAAACATCTAAGTACCCTGAGGAAAAGAAATCAACCGAGATTCCCTTAGTAGTGGCGAGCGAACGGGGACCAGCCCTTAAGTTGTATTGAGATTAGCGGAACGCTCTGGAAAGTGCGGCCATAGTGGGTGATAGCCCTGTACGCGAAAATCTCTTTGCAATGAAATCGAGTAGGACGGGGCACGAGAAACCTTGTCTGAATATGGGGGGACCATCCTCCAAGGCTAAATACTACTGACTGACCGATAGTGAACCAGTACCGTGAGGGAAAGGCGAAAAGAACCGCGGAGAGCGGAGTGAAATAGATCCTGAAACCGTATGCGTACAAGCAGTGGGAGCCCACTTTGTTGGGTGACTGCGTACCTTTTGTATAATGGGTCAGCGACTTATTTTCAGTGGCAAGCTTAACCGAATAGGGGAGGCGTAGCGAAAGCGAGTCTTAATAGGGCGTCAAGTCGCTGGGAATAGACCCGAAACCGGGCGATCTATCCATGGGCAGGTTGAAGGTTAGGTAACACTGACTGGAGGACCGAACCGACTACCGTTGAAAAGTTAGCGGATGACCTGTGGATCGGAGTGAAAGGCTAATCAAGCTCGGAGATAGCTGGTTCTCCTCGAAAGCTATTTAGGTAGCGCCTCATGTATCACTGTAGGGGGTAGAGCACTGTTTCGGCTAGGGGGTCATCCCGACTTACCAAACCGATGCAAACTCCGAATACCTACAAGTGCCGAGCATGGGAGACACACGGCGGGTGCTAACGTCCGTCGTGAAAAGGGAAACAACCCAGACCGTCAGCTAAGGTCCCAAAATCCTGGTTAAGTGGGAAACGATGTGGGAAGGCTTAGACAGCTAGGAGGTTGGCTTAGAAGCAGCCACCCTTTAAAGAAAGCGTAATAGCTCACTAGTCGAGTCGGCCTGCGCGGAAGATGTAACGGGGCTCAAACCAGGTACCGAAGCTACGGGTATCATCTTAGGATGATGCGGTAGAGGAGCGTTCTGTAAGCCTGTGAAGGTGAGTTGAGAAGCTTGCTGGAGGTATCAGAAGTGCGAATGCTGACATGAGTAACGACAATGGGTGTGAAAAACACCCACGCCGAAAGACCAAGGTTTCCTGCGCAACGTTAATCGACGCAGGGTTAGTCGGTCCCTAAGGCGAGGCTGAAAAGCGTAGTCGATGGAAAACAGGTTAATATTCCTGTACTTCTGGTTATTGCGATGGAGGGACGGAGAAGGCTAGGCCAGCCTGGCGTTGGTTGTCCAGGTTTAAGGTGGTAGGCTGGAATCTTAGGTAAATCCGGGATTCTAAGGCCGAGAGCTGATGACGAGTGTCCTTTAGGATACGAAGTGGTTGATGCCATGCTTCCAAGAAAAGCTTCTAAGCTTCAGGTAACCAGGAACCGTACCCCAAACCGACACAGGTGGTTGGGTAGAGAATACCAAGGCGCTTGAGAGAACTCGGGTGAAGGAACTAGGCAAAATGGCACCGTAACTTCGGGAGAAGGTGCGCCGGTGAGGGTGAAGCATTTACTGCGTAAGCCCACGCCGGTCGAAGATACCAGGCCGCTGCGACTGTTTATTAAAAACACAGCACTCTGCAAACACGAAAGTGGACGTATAGGGTGTGACGCCTGCCCGGTGCCGGAAGGTTAATTGATGGGGTTAGCGCAAGCGAAGCTCTTGATCGAAGCCCCGGTAAACGGCGGCCGTAACTATAACGGTCCTAAGGTAGCGAAATTCCTTGTCGGGTAAGTTCCGACCTGCACGAATGGCGTAACGATGGCGGCGCTGTCTCCACCCGAGACTCAGTGAAATTGAAATCGCTGTGAAGATGCAGTGTATCCGCGGCTAGACGGAAAGACCCCGTGAACCTTTACTATAGCTTTGCACTGGACTTTGAATTTGCTTGTGTAGGATAGGTGGGAGGCTTTGAAGCGTGGACGCCAGTCTGCGTGGAGCCAACCTTGAAATACCACCCTGGCAACTTTGAGGTTCTAACTCAGGTCCGTTATCCGGATCGAGGACAGTGTATGGTGGGTAGTTTGACTGGGGCGGTCTCCTCCTAAAGAGTAACGGAGGAGTACGAAGGTGCGCTCAGACCGGTCGGAAATCGGTCGTAGAGTATAAAGGCAAAAGCGCGCTTGACTGCGAGACAGACACGTCGAGCAGGTACGAAAGTAGGTCTTAGTGATCCGGTGGTTCTGTATGGAAGGGCCATCGCTCAACGGATAAAAGGTACTCCGGGGATAACAGGCTGATACCGCCCAAGAGTTCATATCGACGGCGGTGTTTGGCACCTCGATGTCGGCTCATCACATCCTGGGGCTGAAGCCGGTCCCAAGGGTATGGCTGTTCGCCATTTAAAGTGGTACGCGAGCTGGGTTTAGAACGTCGTGAGACAGTTCGGTCCCTATCTGCCGTGGACGTTTGAGATTTGAGAGGGGCTGCTCCTAGTACGAGAGGACCGGAGTGGACGAACCTCTGGTGTTCCGGTTGTCACGCCAGTGGCATTGCCGGGTAGCTATGTTCGGAAAAGATAACCGCTGAAAGCATCTAAGCGGGAAACTTGCCTCAAGATGAGATCTCACTGGAACCTTGAGTTCCCTGAAGGGCCGTCGAAGACTACGACGTTGATAGGTTGGGTGTGTAAGCGCTGTGAGGCGTTGAGCTAACCAATACTAATTGCCCGTGAGGCTTGACCATATAACACCCAAGCAATCTGCGACCCGAAGGGCACAGATTGCGGTGACTGTGAAGACGACACGAACCGAAAGTTTGCGTCACGAACGACACCGATATCACATACCCGATTTGCTGAAACGCGCCTTCTGGCACGGTTCGGTACCCGAATTTCTTGACGACCATAGAGCATTGGAACCACCTGATCCCATCCCGAACTCAGCAGTGAAACGATGCATCGCCGATGGTAGTGTGGGGTTTCCCCATGTGAGAGTAGGTCAT
>NZ_JACONV010000045.1 GCF_014358015.1 Pseudomonas triticifolii
TGATCTGCACCCCAAAAGTTGGACACCCATCTGACTTCTTGGGGTGTTTTTTCATGGGCAAGTACTCTACGCAGTTCAAAATCACAGCGGCCAAGGACTACATTGACGGCATCGAGGGATTTCGCAAGGTCGCCAAACGACATGCGATCGATGTCAGCCTGCTTCGACGCTGGGTCGCCACCTATCAGGCGCTGGGCGCTGCTGGACTTCGTTCTCGAGGGCACCATTACAGTGCTGCATTCAAGCTATCGGTCATCCAGTGTCGGTATGAACAGCAGCTCTCCCTACGAGCAGTCGCAGCCCGATTCGGCCTTGGCTATTCCTCCTGTGTGGGCATTTGGGAGCGCCAGTACTACAGTGGCGGTCTTTCAGCCCTTAGCGTATCCAAACGAACGAGGAGCGTTACTATGCCCAAGAAGCAATCCGCTCATGACGTCCACGCACAGGACGACGATTCGAAAAGCCTGGAACAGCTCAAGGCGGAGCTCGAATACCTGCGCATGGAGAATGCCTACCTAAAAAAGCTCGAAGAGGTGAAGAAGGCGCAGAGCCAGAGTCCCTGGCCAGGGAAAAAACGCTCACCGTAGTGGCGCTGAGGCCGGCATTCCCTCTGGAGGGCTTGCTGAAAGTGGCCAATCTGGCACGTAGCACGTTCTATTACCAACTTGGTGTGCTTCAAAGGCCCGACAAGCATGCTTCGCTGAAGGCGAAAATTCAGGCGCTCTATACCCTGCACGAGGGGCGGTTTGGCTATCGCCGTATTGCTTTAGAGCTGCAAAAAACAGAATCGGTCAGCGAAAAACTGGTTCAGCGCCTGATGGAAAAGCTTGGGCTGAAATCCCTGGTGCGCGTCAAGAAATACCGTTCTTATCGAGGGCTGGAAGGGCATATTGCACCCAACCTGCTGGAGCGCAATTTCCATGCACAACGACCTAACCAGAAATGGGTTACAGACGTCACCGAATTCAAGGTCGGATCACAAAAGCTCTATTTATCGCCTGTGATGGATTTGTACAACGGTGAAATCATGGCCTATCAAACCCAGACCCGGCCTAACTTCGCCTTGGTAACCGAGATGCTGGGCAGTGCCTTCAAGCGGCTGCAGGGCAATTCACCGCTTGTGCTGCACTCAGATCAGGGCTGGCACTATCAGCAACCTCGTTACCAAAAAGCGCTCAAGGAGCGAGGCATCAGGCAAAGCATGTCACGCAAGGGAAACTGCCTGGACAATGCCGCAATGGAAAGTTTTTTCGGGATACTGAAGTCCGAGTTTTTCTACCTCAAGCGCTTCCAGAATGTGGAGGAGCTGAGGACGGGGCTGGACGAGTACATCCGTTACTACAATCATGACCGGATAAAAGTGAAGCTTGGCGGATTGAGTCCTGTGGAGTTCAGGACTCGCTCGGTGGGCGTGTGGCAATAGACTGTCCAACTTTTTGGGGGCAGATCAG
>NZ_JACONV010000046.1 GCF_014358015.1 Pseudomonas triticifolii
GGGTCGAATTTCAACGACACCTTCATTGGCGATGGTAGCGGTATGGATTTCGACGGTGGTGCCGGGGTTGATACCGTTGACTACTCGGGTTCGACTGCCGGGGTAAACATCAATGTTCGTCTCGGGGTAGGCACGGTAGGCGTGGGCGGGGAGGCGGAAGGCAGCACGTTAGCATTTATCGAAACGGTCATCGGCTCTGCTTTCAACGACGTCCTCACTGTCGGCCCTGCCACCACAGCTACAGGAATACGACTGGAAGGTGGCACTGGCGACGATATCTACAACGTCCATGCGGGCAACTCGCCTACGGTCATCGAGCAGGCCGGTGGCGGTGATGATGAAGTTCGCGTAACGGTGATCAATCCCAACAGCACTTTCCTGGCGGCCAACGTCGAACGCCTGACCTATGTCGGCACCGGCGCTTTCACCGGTTACGGCAACGACATCGACAACGTCATCACCGGCGGTTCGGGTAACGACACGTTGTAT
>NZ_JACONV010000047.1 GCF_014358015.1 Pseudomonas triticifolii
TGTCTGATGCATCGCCTTCGCGAGCAAGCTCGCTCCCACAGGTTTTGCATTTATCCAGTAGCGCAGAGCATGGCTTGAGTTCACATGTCCGTGGGAGGCGGCTTGCCGGCGATGGCGTCCTTCCAGCCACTCACAGCTCGCCTGAAAACACGTATCGCCAGCAAGCTGCCTCCCACAGGTTTTGGCTGGTGTAACCAGAGTCAAGTGGGAGCGAGCTTGCTCGCGAATGCAGTCTATCTGTTGAAGATATGTTGTCTGATCCATCGCCTTCGCGAGCAAGCTCGCTCCCACAGGTTTTGCATTTATCCAGTAGCGCAGAGCATGCGCTTAAGTTCACATGTCCGTGGGAGGCGGCTTGCCGGCGATGGC
>NZ_JACONV010000048.1 GCF_014358015.1 Pseudomonas triticifolii
GCCATAAGCACCCACACGAATTGCTTGATTCATTGAAGAAGACGATTAGAAGCAGCTTTAAGCTCCAAGCTGATAGCTCCAGGCTAGCGGCTACAAGCTCGAAATTGGGTCTGTAGCTCAGTTGGTTAGAGCGCACCCCTGATAAGGGTGAGGTCGGCAGTTCGAATCTGCCCAGACCCACCAATTTTGTGGTAAATCCTGTAGTGATACGGGGCCATAGCTCAGCTGGGAGAGCGCCTGCCTTGCACGCAGGAGGTCAGCGGTTCGATCCCGCTTGGCTCCACCATTTACTGCTTCTGTAAAGCTTAGAAATGAGCATTTCCTTCGAGTGAAGGC
>NZ_JACONV010000049.1 GCF_014358015.1 Pseudomonas triticifolii
ACCATAAGCACCCACACGAATTGCTTGATTCATTGAAGAAGACGATAGAAACAGCCCGAAATTGGGTCTGTAGCTCAGTTGGTTAGAGCGCACCCCTGATAAGGGTGAGGTCGGCAGTTCGAATCTGCCCAGACCCACCAATTTTGTGTGGGAAACGCCTGTAGAAATACGGGGCCATAGCTCAGCTGGGAGAGCGCCTGCCTTGCACGCAGGAGGTCAGCGGTTCGATCCCGCTTGGCTCCACCACTTACCGCTGTTTCGTTGTTAGAGCTTAGAAATGAGCATTTCCTTCAAGCGAAGGG
>NZ_JACONV010000005.1 GCF_014358015.1 Pseudomonas triticifolii
AGGATCGAATTTCAACGACATTTTCTATGGCGGTAGTTCGTCCATGATGCAGGATGGCGCGGGTGGCCAGGATTTGGTGACTTACGAACAGTCCGACAGTGCGGTGACGATCGATCTTATCAACGGCACCAACATCGGGGAGGCAGCCGGTCATACCTACGCCAACATTGAAATTCTTCGAGGCAGTAGTTTTAACGACACGCTGTCAGGCTCTCGTTTGACGGATACCTTCGTTGGGGGCGCCGGGGCAGATTTAATCGATGGCCGTGAAGGTCAGGACGGCGTCTGGTACATCACAAGCGCTGCAGGTGTCTCGATCAACTTGCAGTCCCAGGTCAATCAAGGCGGCGATGCCGAGGGTGATGTATTACTCAACATTGAGCGCGTCCTGGGCAGTCACTATAACGACGTTTTGGTCGGGAATACGGGCGCTAATTATCTGGAAGGCGGACTGGGCAATGACGTCATCGACGGCGGAGACGGCAATGATTACCTCTATGGCGGGCTGGTTTCGTCGATAGGACCTTTCACGCTTGATAGCCCGTCCAATGGGCCACAGGTAGACATTTTGTACGGCGGCAGTGGTAACGATACCCTTGTCACGGCTATTAGCGACGAGGGTAGTCAAGCCTTCGGTGAGGCCGGAAGTGACACTATCACTGTGGTACGTGGCATGGCTGATGGTGGTGAAGGCAACGACGTATTGACGGGCACAGGCGTGGGCTTTTCACTGTCGGGCGGTCAGGGAGATGACCGACTGATATTGCAGGCCAGCGGTTTCGCCAACGGTGGTGAGGGTGACGATATCTACACCATCAATACTTCAACTTTAGTGATGATTAAGGATGACGGCATCAGCCGCAGCGACAAATTGATTTTGTCATACATAAACAGTGGTGAGCTGCGGGCTGATCGCGTCGGTGATGACCTCTATCTGCATCGAAGTTACGTTACAGAATCGACGTCGCAAGAAGGTGTGTTACTCAAGGATTGGTATGCAGGTTACGCCACTATTGAACAGATCCAGACCGCTGATATGCAGCTTATCAGTCTGACGGGTGTTCAGGAGTATGCCATTTGATTTGCTTGCCTGAGCCGCTGGGGGGGTGTCTTTTGTCGCTTTGGATAGGTCGCCAAAGGAAAACACACTCCATGACGGTGACGCATTCATAATTTTTCTTGAGTAGTTCGCTATTGCCCGGGATTGCTTTATCCGGGCAATAGCGCTTTCAGTGTTGCATATTTCCGCTATTCAAAACTTTTTAATGCATATCCATGATTTGGGAATTATAAGCGTTCTAACGTTTTCCGAATGCGCAGCATCGGGCCTCAGATTGAAGTCTTGAGCATGTGGGTAATGAAGAGGTTTCGGTTTTCTGCAGTCGGTGAGTTAGGATCTGGTTTTCAATTTGCCTTTTTGTAACGGTAGGTTGTTGCGCTTTTTCTGGATTAACTTACTTGCAGATTCGTCCCTCAGGCTATATAGAAACTTCCTACACGCAATGATGTGAGAATCAAAACTCCTATTTGAAGTGCCGTTTACGGCAAGGGAGTACTCATGTCATTCAATATAGCGATCAGTGGTATTCACGCGGCAAACAAGCGCCTGGAGGTGGCTGGCAACAATATCGCCAACGCGGGCACCATCGGTTTCAAATCATCCCGTGCGCAATTTGCCGCGTTGTATTCTGCTGCTCATCTGGGCAGTGGGCAGCATGCCGTCGGTGACGGGGTTCGCCTGGCCAGGGTGCAGCAGAACTTCAATCAGGGTGACAGCGTGACCACGGCGGGCAATCCGCTGGACATGCGGATTCAGGGTAACGGCTTTTTTGTGGTCAGTGATCGTGGGTCGTTGGCTTATACCCGTGCCGGTGCCTTTATAAAGGACGCAGAGGACTTTGTGGTCGACAGCGAGGGCGGGCGGTTGCAGGGCTATGCTGCGAATGAACAGGGTGAAGTGATCAGCGGTATCCGTACGGACCTGAAGATCGATACGTCCAATGTTGCGCCCAAGGCAACGACGCGCATTGCCGAAACCATCAATCTGGATGCGTCGGCCCCATCGCTCGCGCAACTTCCGGTGTTCGATCCGGCTGACCCGACGACGTATACCCGGGTGGCGAGTCATACTGTTCAGGATCAGGGTGTGGGTTCGTTGCCGGGCGCTGATCATGAGCTCAAACAGTATTTCGTCAAGACCGACGCTAACCGATGGTCGATGCATGTATTGGTCGATGGGCGCAATCCGGTGGATCCGGCCAGCGTCACGCCGTTGCATGTTGCACTTGAGCAAAGACCGGACGGCACCCTGACTTACCACGGCAGTAACCAGCATATTCACAAGGTATCCGACAGCGAGTTTTCCCTGCTCGGCTGGCGCCCTGCGACGCAGGTCAATGGCGAATGGGTGAGCAGTGATGCGGCGGGTGCCGCAGCGGTTTCTCTGCCTTTGACCGATGGCTCCGCCAACATGCTCGATCCGGATGATGCTGTGATGGCGCGTCCTGTTCCGGCGTTCCGCGTTTCAGATGTGAAGACATACACGCGTGCCTTCGATACGCCCATCCATGACAGCCAAGGCAATCGGCACCAACTGACGCAGTATTTCGTTAAAGAGGGGACCAACAACTGGCGCATGCATGTTCTGGTCGATGGGCGAAATCCGCAGAGGCCGGAATCCACGGATCCGTTGACCGCCACTGTGGTGTTCGGCTCTGACGGCTCGATACAGTCACTGGCGGGCTCGCCCGGCCTGAGCAGCGGCACTGGCAATAGCTTGCAGCTGGATGGGTGGGTGCCAGCGATGGCAACTGATCCTGGTACCCGACGCGAGAAATGGTTATCCAACGGGGCGGCAGGCAGCGCAAACGGCATCGCGATCGATTTCACCCAGTTACGTCAGCACAATGCTGCGTCCTCGCGC
This sequence comes from Pseudomonas triticifolii, assembly GCF_014358015.1. Taxonomy (GTDB): domain Bacteria; phylum Pseudomonadota; class Gammaproteobacteria; order Pseudomonadales; family Pseudomonadaceae; genus Aquipseudomonas; species Aquipseudomonas triticifolii. Next base: position 2,924 of record NZ_JACONV010000005.1, read on the forward strand.
GTGTCGCAGCAGGTCGACGGGAATTCGGCGGGCGAGATGAGCAGTCTGGCGGTAGGTCGAGACGGCATCCTGCGCGCCGGATTCACCAATGGCATGAGCAAGAATATCGGTCAGGTCGTGCTGGCCTCGTTCGCCAATCCTCACGGCCTGCAGCCGCGCAGCGATACGCGCTGGGGTGAAACCGGCGAGTCGGGGGTGGCGGACTTTGACGAGCCAGGCGTAGGTACGCTGGGCAGTATCATCGGGGGAGCGCTGGAGGGCTCTAACGTCATTCTGGCCGATGAGCTGATTGCGCTGATTCAGGCGCAGACGGCCTATCAGGCCAACTCCAAGGCCATCTCGACAGAGGTGACGCTCATGCAGACGCTGATTCAGTCGACCTGATCAGATCGAACAGTCGGACTTGATGAAGTGCCCCTTCAATCGCGTCCAGCCTGGCCCCGGGCTGGTCTGGGCGCAGACGATCCGGCTGTCACCCTGCCATTTGTAGTAATGGGCGGGCGCGGCCTGGGCGATCAGGGCAAGCGTGGCCAGGCTGGCGGTGACAATGCCGAGGATGCAGGTACGAACAGGCATGTCGATTTCCGTGTGCGAAGGACGATGGCTGCAAGATTATCACTGCGCGTTGTTGTTCACGGTGTGCATGTGAAGTTTTTTTGGCGGTGTTCCCAGCCGCAAGCGGGTCAGGCGGCAGTCCGCCGCCGCTCTCGTCGATTCACGTCGCAAGCGCTGTCTCGCAGGTCGCCGTTTTTGCTGGCTAATCAGGCATTTGTATTGATCTGGCCAAGTTGGTTCAAAAATTGCTTTCTCCCTCTCAGAACAGCTACAGGCGGCAAGCGTCTGTCGGAGGAGGAAGACTGTGGACAAGTTGCTTTACGTCGCAATGAGCGGTGCATCCGAAAACGCGATAGCGCAAAAGGCTCATGCCAACAACCTGGCGAACGTTTCGACCAACGGCTTCATGCGCGACCTTGAACAGGCCCGCTCGATGCCCGTGTTTGGCGAGGTCATGCCGTCGCGTGCCTATGCCATGAGTGAGCGTCCGGGTACTGACTTCTCCGGCGGTGCCATGGTTGAAACCGGTCGCGAACTGGACATCGCCATCAAGGGCAATGGCTGGATCGCGGTCCAGACGCCCGACGGCGGTGAGGCTTATACCCGCAGCTCCGGCATGAATATCGACGCACTCGGCGTGTTGCGCGACGGCAGCGGTTTGCCGGTTATGGGCAACGGTGGTCCGATTGCCGTGCCGCCTCAACAGCAGATCGAGATTGGCGCTGACGGCACCATCAGTATTCGCTCGCTGGGTGAGAGCCCGCAGGTGATGGCTCAGGTTGACCGTATCAAGCTGGTCAATCCTGACCTGAACACCCTGGAAAAAGGCCCTGACGGTCTGATCCACACCAAGAGCGGCCAGCCTGCTGCGGTGGACGCGAACGTTCAGGTCGAGTCCGGTTTTCTGCAGGCCAGCAACGTAAACGCGGTTGAAGAGATGACGTCAGTACTGGCCTTGTCCCGCCAGTTCGAGCTGCACGTCAAGATGATGAAGACCGCTGAAGAAGACGATCAGTCGATGGCTCGCGTCTTGCAACTCGGCTAACCATTGACAGCTTGCGCCGACAATCCGGCGCTCGAGGAGAACACACATGCTTCCTGCACTATATGTCGCTAAAACCGGCCTTGCCGCTCAGGACACCAACCTGACCACGATCTCCAACAACCTGGCGAACGTGTCGACCACCGGTTTCAAAAGTGACCGTGCCGAATTTCAGGACCTGCTCTACCAGATCAAGCGTCAGCCAGGCGCGCAGTCCACGCAGGACAGCGAACTGCCTTCCGGCCTGCAACTGGGTACCGGTGTGCGCATCGTCGGCACGCAGAAGAACTTCACGGCGGGCAGCCTGCAGACCACCAACAACCCGCTGGACCTGGCGGTCAACGGTCGCGGTTTCTTCCAGGTGACCCAGCCTGACGGCACCATCTCCTACAGCCGCGACGGTACGTTCCACCTGGATGCCAACGGCCAGATCGTCACGGCCAACGGCTACGCGCTGGAGCCGGCAATCGTCGTTCCGCAGAATGCCCAGACGTTTACGGTTGGTCAGGACGGTACCGTGTCGGTGACCCTGGCAGGCGCAACCGCTACGCCACAAATAATCGGCAACATCCAGACCGCCGACTTCATCAACCCGGCTGGCCTGCAAGCCATCGGCGGAAACCTGTACCTGGAAACCGGTTCGAGCGGCGCGCCGCAGATCGGTACGCCTGGCCTGAACGGTCTGGGCCCGACGCTGCAGAACACCCTGGAAAACTCCAACGTGAGCACCGTAGAGGAGCTGGTCAACATGATCACCACTCAGCGCGCTTATGAGATGAACTCCAAGGTGATTTCGACGGCTGACCAGATGCTGCAGAACCTGACTCAGAATCTGTAAGCCCCTGACGTATTTGTTGTTGCACATGCTCAATCCGATGCGGCGCCTGATAAGCGTCTGTTACACCGCGAGGTTTCAAGTGTCATGAAACACCTAAGTGTTGTTCCGCGTTTTTCAGTGTTGATCGCTTCATTGTGCGGGATCGCTTTGCTGTCGGGCTGCGTGGCTCCGTCCGCCAAGCCCAATGACCCTTACTACGCGCCGGTGTTGCCGCGCACACCGATGTCGGCTGCCGCCAACAACGGTGCGATTTATCAGGCAGGTTTTGAGCAGAACCTCTATGGCGACCGCAAGGCGTTCCGTGTCGGCGACATCATCACCATCACGCTCTCGGAGCGTATGGCGGCGAGCAAGGCGGCCAGTTCGGCGTTGAAAAAAGACAGCACCAACAGCATCGGGCTGACCTCATTGTTCGGCTCGGGCCTGACCACCAACAACCCCATTGGCGGCAACGACTTGAGTCTGAACGCCGGTTACAACGGATCGCGTGCCAGTGATGGCAGCGGTCAGGCTGCTCAGAGCAACAGCCTCACCGGTTCCGTGACCGTGACCGTGGCCGACGTACTACCCAACGGCATTCTGGCGGTTCGCGGCGAGAAGTGGATGACGCTCAACACCGGTGATGAACTGGTCCGCATTGCAGGTCTGGTGCGCGCTGACGATATCGCGACCGACAACACGGTTTCCTCGACACGTATTGCTGATGCCCGTATCACCTATTCGGGGACCGGAGCCTTTGCCGATAGCAGCCAGCCTGGCTGGTTCGACAGGTTCTTCCTCAGCCCGTTGTTCCCTTTCTGATAGCGGGATAGACATGATCAAGCTCAAGCAATTGATAGCGGCAACCCTGTTGTTGTCCACCGCGTTCGGCGCTCACGCCGAGCGCTTGAAAGACATCGCCAGCATCTCCGGTGTGCGCGCCAACCAATTGATCGGTTACGGTCTGGTGGTGGGTCTGAACGGTACGGGCGACCAGACCACCCAGACGCCGTTCACGCTGCAGACTTTCAACAACATGCTGTCGCAGTTCGGCATCAAGGTGCCATCCGGTTCGGGCACTGTGCAGCTGAAAAACGTTGCAGCAGTTGCGGTGTACGCTGACCTGCCTGCGTTCGCCAAGCCAGGCCAGACCGTGGACATCACCGTGTCTTCGATCGGTAACTCCAAGAGCCTGCGTGGCGGTGCCTTGTTGATGACGCCGCTGAAAGGTGTCGACGGCAACGTTTATGCCATCGCTCAGGGCAACCTGGTGGTCGGCGGTTTCGACGCGGAAGGCCGAGACGGTTCCAAGATCACGGTAAACGTCCCGTCCTCGGGTCGTATTCCTGGCGGTGCGTCGGTTGAGCGTTCGGTGCCGAGCGGTTTCAATCAGGGCAACACACTGACCCTGAACCTAAACCGTTCCGACTTCACCACGGCCAAGCGTGTCGTTGACAAGATCAATGACCTGCTCGGCCCAGGCGTTGCTCAGGCACTGGACGGCGGTTCGGTGCGTGTCACCGCGCCGTTGGATCCGGGTCAGCGCGTTGACTACCTGTCGATACTGGAAAACCTGGAAGTCGATCCAGGCCAGACCGCCGCCAAGGTCATCATCAACTCGCGCACGGGCACCATCGTGATCGGTCAGAACGTGAAAGTGTCGCCCGCGGCCGTGACTCACGGCAGCCTGACGGTGACCATCACTGAAGATCCGATTGTCAGCCAGCCGGGCGCACTGTCCGGTGGCCAGACTGCTGTCGTTCCGCGTTCCAGGGTCAACGCCGAGCAGGAACTGCACCCGATGTTCAAGTTCGGTCCTGGCACCACGCTTGACGAGATCGTTCGCGCGGTCAACCAGGTCGGCGCTGCGCCGGGCGACCTGATGGCCATCCTTGAAGCACTCAAGCAGGCCGGCGCGTTGCAAGCCGACCTGATCGTGATCTGAGGGCTGGCACATGGACATGCTCAAGAGCGGAATTTCCAAGCCGGTTGATTCGGGTGCCTACACCGACGTCAATCGTCTGGCAGCGCTGAAACACGGCGACAAGGACAGTGTGGCCAACCAGAAAAAGGTTGCTCAGGAATTCGAGTCGCTGTTTGTCAGCCAGATGCTCAAGGCCATGCGCTCGGCCAACGAGGTGTTGGCCAAGGACAACCCGATGAATACTGCGGCAACGCGGCAGTATCAGGACATGTACGACCAGCAATTGGCCGTGACCCTGTCGACCCGTGGCAACGGCATCGGCCTGCAAGATGTGTTGATGCGTCAGTTGTCGAAGGACAAGGGCATTCAGCACGCGCCTGCCGATCAGGCAGCAGCACCTGCCGATACCGCTGCGACCGCCAAGACCGGTCTTGCGACCAGCGTTTATCAGCGTCCGCTTTGGGCCACGCGTTCGGCGGTAGCGGATCAGGCAGCAGCCGCTGCGTCGGCTTCCGGTGAGGGGCGTAATGACATGGCGTCGCTTAATTCGCGTCGTCTGTCGCTGCCGACCAAACTGACCGACAGGCTGCTGGCGGGTATCGTGCCGTCGGCCACGGCCAACGTTGCCAATAGCCCGATGCCGTCGCGTGCGGTTGCCAGCACCAGCGGCAAGAATGGCGACTGGACAATGGATCCCAACCTGGCACCTGCGCCGGAATATGTACGCACCATGGCCCAGCCGCCGCTGGCTCCGGCCAAGCGCGCGTTCAGCAACGCTGACCAGTTCGTCGAAACCATGTTGCCGCTCGCCAAGGAAGCCGCTGCACGCATTGGCGTCGATCCGGTGATGCTCGTCGCTCAGGCTGCGCTGGAGACTGGCTGGGGCAAATCCATCATGCGTCAGCAGGATGGCAGCAGCAGTCACAACCTGTTCGGGATCAAGGCCGCCGGGAGCTGGAAAGGCCCTGAGGCGCGGGCGATCACCAGCGAGTTCCGCGACGGCAAGATGGTCAAGGAAACGGCAGACTTCCGTTCCTACAATTCCTACGCCGACAGCTTCCACGACCTGGTCAGCCTGTTGCAGAACAACAATCGTTATAAAGAAGTGGTCAATTCGGCCGATAAACCGGAACAGTTTGTAAAAGAGTTGCAGAAGGCCGGATACGCAACAGACCCGGACTATGCCAGCAAGATTTCGCAGATTGCGAAGCAGATGAAGAGTTACCAGACGTACGCCGCAGCAACGGGCTCTTCCACGACTTTATAAGGTTTTAATCATGTCGCTGATTTCAATTGGGCTCTCAGGTATCAATGCCAGCAGTGCCGCGATCAACACCATCGGTAACAACACGGCTAACGTGGACACCGCGGGTTACTCGCGTCAGCAGGTCATGACCACGGCGTCGGCACAGATCAACATCGGTCTGGGGGTCGGCTACATCGGCACCGGTACCACGCTGTCCGACGTGCGTCGCATCTACAACAGCTACCTTGATGCCCAATTGCAAACCAGTACCGCGCTCAGTGCCGAGGCCAACGCTTATGCGGGGCAGGCGTCGAAGACCGACAAGCTGCTGTCCGACAACACCACCGGTGTTGCCGCGCAGATGGCTGACTTCTTCACCAAGATGCAGGCCATTGCCACCAACTCTACCCAGTCAGCCGAGCGTTCTGCGTTCCTGACCCAGGCGTCGGCGTTGAGTGCACGGTTCAATTCCGTGGCGTCGCAGTTGTCCTCGCAGAATGACAACGTCAACGCGCAACTCAATACCTACGCCACTCAGGTCAACGACCTGACGACCACCATTGCCAGCCTGAACAAGCAGATCACCCAGGCATCGGCGGGTAACACCAGCCCCAACTCGCTGCTGGACACGCGCAACGAAACGGTTCGCAAGCTCAACGAGCTGGTGGGCGTCAAGGTGGTCGAGAACAACGGCAACTACGACATCTATACCGGTTCCGGGCAGTCGCTGGTCAGCAACGCGACGTCTTACAAGATGTCCGCCACGCCGAGCAGCACCGACCCGCTGCAGTACAACGTGCAGATCACCTACGGCCAGACCCAGACCGACGTTACGTCAGTGCTTGAGCACGGCGCGATGGGCGGTTTGCTGAACTACCGTTCCGAGGTGCTGATCCCGTCGGCCAACGAACTGGGCCGTGTGGCCATGGTGCTGGCCGATCAGGTCAACAGCCAGATGAGCCAGGGCATCGACAGCAAGGGCAATTTTGGTTCCGGCCTGTACACCAGCATCAACAGCGCTGAAAACATTTCCCAGCGCAGCATCGGCAAGTCGACCAACCAGTCGGGCTCCGGCAATCTGGATGTCACGATTTCCGACACCAGCAAGCTGACCGCTGACGACTACGAAGTCACGTTCAGCGACGCGACCAATTTCACCGTGCGCCGCTTGCCCAATGGCGAAAGCGTGGGCACCGGTGTGTTGGGTAACACTCCGCCAGACCAGTTCGAAGGCTTCAGCCTGAGCCTCAATGGCAGCGCTATTTCTGCCAATGACGTGTTCAAGGTGTCCCCGACCCGCAACGGTGCCAGCGGTATCGCAGTGGCGTTGACCGACTCCAAGGACATTGCGGCCGCTGCACCGTTGACCGCAGCAGCCGGTGCCAGCAACTCGGGCACGGGCGGTTTTACTCAACCGGTGCTCAACACCAAATCCAACGTCTACGACAGCACCCAGACCGCCGACCTGCGCAACGCGATCAAAGATTCCACACCCATGAAGCTGGTGATGGGCGCGGTCGGCAGTGGCGGCGTTCAGAGCTATACGCTGGTCAGTGCAACCGGCGCTGCCGTTCTGGACCAGAATGGCAACGCGATAGGCGGCACGATCATTCAGGGGCAGAGCAACACGGTCAAACTGAGCATCGGCTATGACGACACCCGGACCACGCCGAGCACCAAAACCGCGTACGAAGTCCAGATGACGCTGTCGGGCACGCCCGTCGTCAACGACACCTTCAGCATCAGCCTGACCGGTGCCGGCTCTGCCGATAACCGCAACGCGCTGGCAGTGGTTGGCCTGCAGACCGCCAAGACCGTCGATGTCACCAATGGCAGCGTCGGCACCAGCCTGTCTGGCGCCTACGGGGATCTGGTGTCCACCATGGGCGCACGCTCCGCCCAGGCAAAAAGCGATGTGACCGCGACCACCGCAGTCGTCGAAACCAATAAGGCGGCGCGTGATGCCGTGTCGGGCGTGTCGCTGGATGAAGAAGCGGCCAACCTGATCAAGTACCAGCAGTATTACACCGCCTCTTCGCAGATCATCAAGGCGGCGCAAACCATTTTCAGCACGCTGATCAACAGTCTTTAAGGAGTCGTGAACCATGCGTATCTCAACTACACAGTTCTACGAGTCCACAGCTGCCAACTATCAGCGCAGCTACGCGAACGTGTCCAAAACCAGCGAAGAAGTATCCAGCGGTATCAAGCTCAATACCGCCAGTGACGACCCGGTGGGTGCTGCGCGCGTGTTGCAACTGGCTCAGCAGAATTCGATGTTGACCCAGTACGAGTCGAACATCGGCATTATCAACACCAGCGTCGTCAACTCCGAGACTGCACTGACCAGCATTGTCGATACCATGCAGGCAGCTCGCGAAGTGATTGTGTCCTCGGGCAACGGCGCTTACACCGATGCCGATCGTCTCGCCAAGGCGGGCGAGCTCAAGCAGTACCAGAGCCAGATTCTGGGCCTGATGAACAGTCAGGACTCCAATGGGCAGTACATTTTCGGCGGCTCAAAATCGTCGGCACCGCCCTACACGTCGAATGCCGACGGTTCCTACAGCTACAACGGTGACCAGACCAGCATCAATCTGGCTGTGGGCGATGGCCTGGTTCTGGCCAGTAACATCACCGGTTTTGAAGCGTTCGAGCAGGCGGTCAATACCACGCGCACGTCCTCGACCCTGCTGCCTCCGGCTGCAACGCCGACCGCGCCGGTCGTGGATGACGGCAAGGTAGGGTTGACCGGTGGTCTGGTGAAATCCACGGCCGCCTACAACGCCAATTATCAGGCGGGTGAGCCGTACACGTTATCGTTTCTGAGCGGTACGCAATTCAAGATCACCGACGCGACCGGTGCCGACGTGACCACCGAGGCGTCGTCAGCCGGCAAGTTCAGCTCCAGTTCGTTCGCCGATCAGACGTTCACGTTCCGTGGCGTCGAGCTGACCATGAACATCAACCTGACTGCCGCCGATACCACCGCGCCTTCATCGGCGGACACCGTTCTGGCGAACCGCGAATACCGTCTGGCCTCCACGCCGGACGCGATCACGACTGCCCGCAGTCCGGGCAATACGTCTGCTGCGGCGATCAGCAGCTCCGCCGTAGGCACGACGGCCGCTGACCTGACTGCGTTCAACACCACGTTCCCCAGTGGCGGCGCCATTCTGAAGTTCACCAGCTCGACTGATTACGAGCTGTACGCGACACCTTTGACCAGCAGCAGCAAGCCGGTGTCCACGGGCACCATGAGCGGCACCACGGCCAACGCTTCGGGCGTCAACTTCACCGTCAGCGGTACGCCGGATGCGGGTGATCAGTTTGTGGTCCAGTCCGGTACACGCCAGACTGAAAACATCCTGAACACCTTGTCGGCCGCCATCAAGGCGCTCTCGACACCCACCGATGGCAACCTTGTCGCCTCGCAAAAGCTGAACGCCTCGCTGACCTCGGCGCTGGGCAACCTGACCAGCAGCATCGACCAGGCGTCCACGGCGCGCTCCAATGGCGGCGCACGTCAGCTCGCGGCCACCGCGCAAGGCGTGACCAACGACCTGCTCAAGGGCAACAACACCACAGAGCAGGGCACGTACGTGAACGCTGACCTGGTCGAAGCCACGACCCGGCTGACACTGCAGAAAACCATGCTGGACGCCTCGCAGCAGGTCTTCATCCAGCTGTCCAGGCTGAATCTGTTCAGCCAGCTGTAATCGAACGGGCGTTGAGCATCCGCCGTCTTTTTTCAGCGGTGAGGAGCGGCAGCCGTCTGGCTGTCGCTCCGCCGCTCACGAGTTTGCAATAGTGAATCCAGCTCCCCTCGTCAGCCTCGTCATCCCTGCCTACAACCCCCGCTTTTTCCGTGCCGCTTTGCAGAGCGCGCTGGATCAGGTTTATGAAAACCTGGAGATCATCGTCTGCGACGACTGCCGTAACGATGACATCAAGGTAATTTTTGATGATCTGGTGCCAGCGTCCGATATCAGAGCGCGCTATGTGCGTAACCCTCAGCGGCTGGGTTTTCAGAGCAATATCCTCAACTGCCTGGAAGAAGCCCAGGGCGAATACATCAAGTTTCTGTGCGACGACGATCGCCTTTACACTCATTGCGTCAAGAACCAGGCGCGCGTGCTGCAGGACCTTGCTGACGTGCAGTTGGTGGTAAGCAGGCGTCATCTGGTAGACATCAACGACTATGTTCTGCCTGCGCGTCTGGAGAACATCGGGCTGGCGCCTTACGACGCGTTGTATAAAGGCGAAGACATGCTCGCCATTTTCGAGAGCGCGCCACGCAATAATCTGGGGGGGTTCAGTGGTGCGCTGATGCGTCGTGCTGAAGTGCTTGAATACCTGCCATCCATTGCACAGACCGGTCAGGGTTTTGTCGCCCTGCTGGATTTCACACTGTTCGTCTGTCTGTTGCGGCGCGGCAATCTGGTCGCGCTGCACAGTGTCGAAAACGTTGAGCGTTTGCACCCCGGCCGCCTCAGCAGTCAGCCTGATATGTATCAGAAGGCAACCATCGAGTGGGGCTGGCTCGAAGAAATGCTCAAGGCGCGCAGTGGCGAACAAGCCCCTGCGAAGGGCTGGGTGCGTTTCCTGCCACTGCGCAAGGCGTCAGAAGAGCCCCGCGAAGAGTGGGACGAGGTGGGGATTTACGGCATCACGGCCAATCGCCAAGGCGTGTTGCGCAGTCGGGTCGGGTCTGAAAGCCAAAGCTATGCCGAGCTTTATGCCGAGTGGTTGTCCTGCAGGCAGTTCTCCAGGCCGCAAAAAAAGCTTCTGGAACGACGCTTGGAAAGCTGGCCCCGGCAGCCGCGTATTGTCCCGGTGATCATCGACGCCGAGGGCGATGCCGAGCGCCTGGATGCCACGCTGCGCAGCATTGCCGAGCAGGACTACGCCGCCGAAGCCGTCGTTGTGCTGACCACCGCGACCAGCCTCAACGATCCGCAGGTGCTGCGTTTCGCCCTGCAAGCGGATTGGGCGCGGCAACTGAACGACGTGTTGCCCCTGCTGGAGCAGGCGGACTGGGTGTATCTGCTGCGCGCCGGTGACACTCTGACGTCTCCTGCCTTGCTGGTATTGGCGGAACGTATCGCCCACCTGCCGGGCGTATTGTGCGTGTACAGTGATGAGGGTGCCCGCGTTGACGATGAGCCGCAGGAGCCGGTCTTCAAGCCAGATTTCAATCTTGATCTGATGCGCGCCTACCCCTACGTCGGAAGAGCCCTGGCCTTCGAACGCAGCAACCTGTTGGCCATGGGCGGGTTCGACTCCACGCATGGCGAGCTGGCGCCCCATGACGTGATCTGGCGTCTGGTAGAAGGCGCTGGCCTGCAGACGATCGAGCACATCGCCGAGATTCAGGTCGAATCACGCCTTTCCTTCGCCCAGTGGCTGTCCTTGCCGGAAGTGATCGAGCGCAATGAGCCGCTTGTTTCGGCTCACCTCACGCGCATCGGCAGAGATCACGTCATTCATCATGACGAGATGCCGCTGCTCAATCGTATCGAATACCTGCACCCGGATCGCCCGGCCGTGTCAGTCATCATCACCACGCACGACCAGTTGGCTGCGCTGGAGCGTTGCGTCGACAGCCTGCTCAGCAAAACGACCTACCTGAACTACGAAGTGCTGATTGTCGACAACGCCAGCGAGACTGCCGAGGCGCGGGACTGGTTTGCGGCCATGAACCGGCTGGGCACCGACAAGTTGCGGATCATCACACTGCCTGAATTGGGGAGTGACGCGACGGCGCTGAACGTTGCCGCCGGTCAGGCGCGTGGTGATTACCTGGTCATGCTCAGCCCGCATACGGTCATCCTCCAGGCTGACTGGCTGGAGGCGCTGCTCAATCATGCCCAGCGCCCGGAAGTCGGTGTGGTCGGCCCGCGCATCATCAACCCCCAAGGCAACGTGTTGTATGCCGGCATGGTCATGGGGATGGAGGGGCTGGCCGGTAGGCCGTTCTACAATTATCCGGCAGGTGCCAGCAGCTACATGCAGCGTCTGCAACTGACGCAGAACTGGTCAGCGGTCATCGGCAACTGCCTGATGATTCGTAAGGAGGTGTTTGACAGCGTTGGCGCACTGGAGGCAACGACCTTCACCCAGGGCCTGCACGACCTGGATCTGTGCATGCGGGTCGGGCGCGAGGGCTATCTGATTGTCGGCACGCCAGACGCAAGCGTGGTACTGGCCGAGCCTGCGGCTGTCGAGCGTTCGAACGTGTCGCGCGACCTGCTGAAGGATGAGCAGAACGCGTTCTATCGCAAATGGCTGCCAAAAGTCGCGCTGGATCCGGCCTACAACCCTAACCAGAGTCTGCACGAGGGGCTCTCGTTTAACCTGGAGCCGGGTTTGCTGGAGGGATGGAACCCGTTTTGCTCCCGGCATCTTCCCTCCATCTTGGGGATGGTCGTCAACTCCTCGGCGGTGGGGCACTATCGTGTCAGCCAGCCGCTTATCGAGCTGATGGCCGCCGGACGTGTAGTGGGACAAGTGGCGTATCACACACCTACGGTGGTAGAGGTCGAGCGTCAATCTCCGGACGTCGTGGTTTTCCAGGGGCGTTACAGCGAAGCCAAAGTGCTCGACATCATTCAGGTGAAAAATTTCTCCAGCGCGATGCGGATCTTTGAGCTGGACGACTACATCGCCGACATTCCGCTGCTCAATGAGCATCGCCGCAACATGCCGGACAACATTGCGCAAATGCTGCGTAAAGGCGTTGGTCTGTGTGATCGTGTGGTGGTGTCGACCCACCCGCTGGCCCAGGCGCTGTCCAGCATGCACAGCGATATTCGGGTGGTGCCCAACATGCTGGCTCCGCATCTGTGGAGCAACCTGAAGAGCAAGCGTCGCACCTCCAGTAAACCGCGTGTCGGCTGGGGTGGTGGCACCAGTCACCGTGGGGATCTCGAGTTGATTGCCGATGTCGTGCGCGAACTGGCCGACGAAGTCGAATGGATATTTTTCGGCATGTGCCCCGATTTGCTCAGGCCATACATTCACGAGTTCCACTCTGCCGTGAGCTTGAATAGTTATCCCGCCAAGCTGGCCAGCCTGGATCTTGATCTGGCCCTGGCGCCGCTGGAATTTCATATTTTCAACGACTGCAAGAGCAACCTGCGGCTGCTTGAATACGGCGCGTGCGGCTATCCTGTGATCTGTTCGGACACCGAAGCCTACCGTGGGCACCTGCCTGCGACTCGCGTATTGACCAATCGCCCTGAAGAGTGGCTGCAGGCGATCCGCATGCATTTGTCCGACCCTAACGCCAGCTATCGCATGGGTGACGAGCTGCGCGAAACCGTGTTGCGCGATTTCATGTTGCGCGGGGACAATCTGCAATATTGGGCCAACGGCTGGCTGCCGGACTGACGTTGTCAGTGGATACGCTTGAGCTGAATCCGGGTCGGGATCGCTGGAGCTGCCATGTTCTGTTCTTGCTTCAACGCCGGGTCTGACCGGGTTGAGGGTGTTATCGATTCGCTATGGGAAAAAGTATGCAAAGCCACGTCGGGAATGAAGCCACACCCTTGAATCAGCGTCTGACTCTGCTGTTGCTGAATCAGGATCAGCCGGATTTCCTGCGCCGGGCGTTGAGCTACTACAGCAGCTTCCCCTGCAGCCTGGTGGTCGTGGATGTCTCCGCTCAGCCTTGTCCGGGTGTTGCCAGTGCTCCCCATCTTGACTACGTGCACGATGTAGCACTGGCAGGCAAAGACCTGAGTGCGCTCATTGCCCATGGCCTTGAGCGCGTGACCACGCCATTCGTGGCGTATGCCAGCGTCGACAGCTTCTTGCTGCCGGACGCCCTGCATGATGCGGTAGGTTTTCTCCAGGCCCATGATGCTTACGGCGCCTGCCAAGGCTACAGCCTGAGCTATGAAGCCCATGTCGGCCATGTCGATTTCTTTCGTCGGGATCGCAAGATTGATGAGGATTACGCGCAGGAGCAGGCCGCTGACCGGGTGCTGAGTTTCATGGGGCAGGGCATGTCGCTGCTGAGCGCCGTCACGCGGACCGATCTGGCGCGTCGCGGGTTCGCTTCAGTCCCCGGGCAGACCGACCTGCATTGGCAGGAGCTGGGGCACATGAACTACCTGGTTGCTGCAGCAAAACTGCGCATCCTGCCAATCCCTTATGCATTGCACCACACGCTGGGCAAAGACCTGCAGACGCGTCACGGCGCGGCCATCGCGGGGGCGGTCAAACATATCGACCCGAAGGCCCGTGCCGGGCGCGAAGCGTTTGCTCAGTCGCTGGTGTCTGTGTTGGGCAAGGCGTCCGGGTTTGAAGGCGAACAGGGCGTCGAGCAGATTCTGGCCGGGCTACGCGCCATGGCGCAATGCCTGGAGACTCAACGCTATCAGGCTGACGAAAAGCTGTTCAGTGCCGTCTGGAATGTCGGGCTGGAAAAGTCTGAAGCGCACTTCGAGCCTCGGCAATTTGTCGAAATGCCGTTCTACACTCAGCCGTTCTTCGATGAACTGGCCAGGATCGAGTTTCTGATTCACGTTCTGCCGGCAGGTCCCGTGCAATTGGAAGGGCTGGAAGCGGCACTGCTCAGGCAGGCCGAACTGCTGCGCCCACAGAGCAACCCTGATGCCGAAACGGAGCTGAGCCGTCTGTGGCAAGCCTATGCCACCTACGCTTTCAGTCTCAATGTCGTCCAGAGGCTGGCGCGAGAGCTGGCTCACGTCGAAGATGATCACGAAGAGTTCGAACGCATCAACGCCTGGGGGCAGCGTGTGCAGGCGGCGTCCAGTGCCGATAACGGCAGGCTGCTCGACGGCATGCCATCCGGGCAGTTGCTCACTTGGCTGGAGGGGCGCGATCCGCAACCTGCCCAGCTGAAAAAGCTTGTTGCCCGGCTGTCGAAACAGCCCGCGGGCTCTCGGATCGGCATTCTGTTGCTGGATCTGGATGCCGATGTATTCAAGTTGCAGGCCACGTTCGACAGCCTCATGAATGGTTATTATCGGGCCTTCAAGGTGGTTGTCTTCACCACGGGCGAGCTGCCTGCCACGACCACACTGCAGAACACGCTGCACTTCGTGAAAGTCACCGAGAGCAACTACGTCGACAAGATCAATCAGATCGTGAAACAGGCATCCAGCGACTGGTTGATGCTGGCGCAGGCCGGTGACGAGTTCACTCGCAGTGGCCTGCTGCTCGCCAGTGCCGAACTGGTCGACGCTGCACAGTGCCGCGCCGTGGCAGTAGACGAGATCCAGCGTCAGCCCAATGGCACCCTTGCACCGCTGTTCCGTCCTGGCTTCAACCTTGATCTGCTGCAAAGCGCGCCAACCCTGATGGCGCGTCACTGGTTGGTTCGTCGCGACCTGCTGGTCGAGGCGGGGGGTTATAGCCGCGATTATCCGAAGGCGCTTGAGTTCGATCTGCTTCTGCGTCTGGTCGAGCAGGGCGGCATGAACGGTCTGGCGCACCTGAGTGAGCCGTTACTGATCTGCGACGCGCCCGAGCTTGAAGAGAACAAGGATGAGCAGAAGGCGCTGACCCGCCATCTGGGGCAGCGTGGCTATCAGGCCGAGGTCACCTCGGCGTTCAAGGGCACCTACAGGATCGACTACCGTCATGCGCATCGCCCGATGGTGTCAATCCTGCTGCACAGCCAGGACAATCTCGCGCAGTTGCAGCGCTGCCTGCAAAGCATTCTGCAACGCACACGCTATCAGCGCTTTGAAGTGCTGATCGCGGATAACTGCAGTGAAACTCCCGAGCTGATCACCTGGCTCGATCAGCAGGAGCAGCAGTCCGGTCGCGTTCGCGTATTCAAGGCGCCTCAGCGCATGAGCACGGCGGCACTGCGTAACCTTGTCAGCCAGGAGGCCAAGGGCGAGTACCTGATACTGCTGGATGCCGAGAGCCAGATTGTCAATGTGGGCTGGATCGAGTCGCTGCTCAATCAGGCTCAGCGTCCGGAAGTGGGCGTGGTCGGTGTCAGATTGGTGGACAAGGAGGGCGTGGTGACGCAGGCGGGTCTGATTCTGGGGTTCAACGGCGGCGTTGGTTCTGCGTTCGTGGGCGAGTCGAAGAAATCCCGAGGCTACATGCAGCGCCTGGTGGTCGAGCAGAATTATTCGGCGGTGTCCTCGGCATGCCTGATGATCTCTAAGGAGCTCTTCAATGCCGTGGGTGGCCTTGATGAAGGCGAATTCGCAGAGGTGCTAGGCGATGTCGACCTGTGTCTCAAGGCTGGCCAGGCGGGTTATCTGACGGTCTGGACGCCGCACGTTCAGGTGGTTCACCCGGGACACGTGAATACGACTGATCGGGCGCTGGCGGCGCTGCTCGATAGGTGGTCAGCTCAATTCGCTCAGGATGAAGCCTACAGCGCCAACCTGTCGCTCAGCGGTCCTGGCTTCACCCTCGCGTCGCTCTAGAACGCGCATTCCCCCTGGGTCCGGCTGGCGGCCAGCCGGATTACCCCTGCAACGCGGACCTGCCTTGGGTCGCCAGCCAGGCACGGGTCACTCTTTTCGGTGACCAAAGATCGCAAAGCGTGCGAACCTGAGTGACCTACAGGTCATAAAGTGCATCTCCACTGTATTGTTTTACAGGGAATGACGAGCGCCTGACTTGCCTAAACGCGCCCCGACCCCTGAAAATGTCCGCAAAATCGCCTCTATTCGATAGCGCCCTGATTTTTTTTGGGACGAACATTTACCTGTTTACTGATCGGGAAGCCATGATGATTGGCATAAAAAACATAGCGAGTTACGTGCCCACTGCCGGCGTGGATAACTATGCTCAAGGTGCCAAATTCGGCAAGGATGAAGAATTCATTCTCGGGAAAATCGGCTCCACGTTCCTGCCGCGCAAAGACGACGGTCAGGAAACCTCGGATCTGTGTGTCGAAGCGGCCAATGCGTTGTTTGCCAATAATCCGCAGCTGACGCGCGAAAGTATCGATGTGGTGATCGTCGTCACCCAGAACGGTGACGAGGAAGGCCTGCCGCACACGGCGGCCATCGTGCAGGACAAACTGGGGTTGTCGACCAACGTGGCAGCGTTCGACATTTCGCTCGGCTGCTCGGGTTACGTCTATGGCATTTATGCCATCAAGGGCTTCATGGAAGCCACAGGCCTGAAAAATGGCCTGCTGCTGACCGCTGACCCTTATTCGAAGATCGTCGACACCGAAGATCGCAACACCACCATGCTGTTTGGCGACGCGGCCACTGCGACCTGGATGGGCGAAGACGCGCCGTGGCAGCTGGGTAAGGCCAGGTTCGGCACTGACGGCTCAGGTGCGCCGCACCTGAAAGTCAGCAACGGGGTGTTTTTCATGAACGGCCGTCAGGTCTTCAACTTTGCCTTGCTCAAGGTGCCTGCACACCTGCACGAGTTACTGGGCGAGTCTGGCCTGCAGCCGGATGATATCGACGCGTTCTGTATTCACCAGGGCAGTGCGGCGATTGTGGACGCTGTTGCGCGTCGTTTTGAAGACAAACCCGAGAAATTTTTGAAGGACATGGTCGAGACCGGTAACACCGTGTCGTCGAGTATTCCTCTGCTGATCGAGAAGCATGTGCTCGACTCCTCCTGGAAGCGCGTCGCGCTGAGTGGATTTGGTGTCGGTCTGTCGTGGGGTTCGGCGATCATCTATAAAGCCTGATTGTTGCCGATATAAAAAGACGCCTGCGAATGACCGCGCAGGCGTCTTTTTTTATGGGCTATTGTTTAAATATCCGGGCCGCGTCGTGTGTATCAAGCACATGGCAGCGATCCAGGCGCTCTGGTTTTATTCCGGGTTGTGCTTCAAACCCTTGTTTTACAAGGGCTGGCAGACTGCTAGCAAAAATTTCAAAAAAAACACTCAAGCAACCTGCCATCGCGACGATAACTATTACGAAGGTTCTCTAGGCACACCCGGCGCTTGCAGGGGCCGGAAGCCACGTAGTACACAACCCACGAGGAATTCATCATGGCTTTAACAGTAAACACCAACGTTGCATCGTTGAACGTTCAGAAGAACCTGGGCCGCGCCTCTGATGCACTGTCGACTTCCATGACTCGCCTGTCTTCCGGCCTGAAAATCAACAGCGCCAAAGACGACGCCGCCGGTCTGCAGATCTCCACCAAGATCAACTCGCAGATCAAAGGCCAGACCATGGCCATCAAGAACGCCAACGACGGTATGTCCCTGGCTCAGACCGCTGAAGGCGCTCTGCAGGAATCGACCAACATTCTGCAGCGTATGCGTGAACTGGCTGTTCAGTCCCGAAACGACAGCAACAGCGCCGCTGACCGTGAAGCGCTGAACAAAGAATTCACCGCGATGAGTTCCGAACTGACTCGTATCGCCAACAGCACCAACCTGAACGGCAAGAACCTGATCGACGGCACTGCCAGCACCATGACGTTCCAGGTGGGTTCCAACATCGGTTCTTCGAACCAGATCACTCTGACCCTGAGCGCAAGCTTCGACGCAGATACTCTGGGTGTGGGTTCGGCGATCTCCATCACTGGCACCACCAGCGATGAAGCAGAAGGTAGCTTCTCCGCAGCGATGAACGCAATTGACTCTGCTCTGCAGACCATCAACTCCACGCGTGCTGACCTCGGTGCTGCTCAAAACCGTCTGTCGAGCACCATCTCCAACCTGCAGAACATCAACGAAAACGCCAGTGCTGCACTGGGTCGCGTACAAGATACCGACTTCGCTGCTGAAACTGCACAGCTGACCAAGCAACAGACTCTGCAACAGGCTTCCACCTCTGTTCTGGCTCAGGCTAACCAGCTGCCATCCGCTGTACTGAAACTGCTTCAGTAATATCGGAATGAGTTTTGGCGGGGGAGTGCTTAATTGTGCTCTCTCGCTTTTTTGCTTTCGGAGGTGATGGTCATGGATATGAGTGTAAAGTTGAACCTGTCCTATCCTGCCGCTCAACCGGCTGGCCAGGCTTCGGTCGTGGACAAGCCTGTTGATAAGCCTGTCGACAGCCCCTCAGTGGAGCGTGTTACGGCCACTGAAGAAAGTAAAGGTCCTGATCTGAAAAAGGACGACCCTCAGGAAGAGGCGAAGGTCAAAGCGGCTGCGGAAGATATTCAGAAGTTTTTTCATTCGGTGAAGCGTAATCTTGAATTCTCGATTGATGAGGGTTCTGGCAAAGTGATCGTCAAGGTCATTGCCAGTGATTCCGGTGAAGTCATCCGGCAGATTCCGAATGCAGAAATCCTGAAGCTGGCCGATAGCCTGAGTGATGCGAACAGTTTGTTGTTCCGCGCCAGGGCGTGACCGCCGGTAAGGTATTGGTTGCAGGTTTTCAGCGCCCTTCAAGGGTTCTGAATCCGGCAGCACACTAGGAAGGGAGAAGCGAAATGGCAAGTCCGATTACATCGAGTGTAGGTATTGGTTCGGGTCTGGCGATTGGTGACATCGTGAAGGGTTTGGTGGCTGCTGAGAAAGCACCCAAGCAGAATCAGATCGACAAGCAGACCGCCTCGACTACTGCATCCTTGTCGGGTGTCAGTCAGTTGACGTCGGCGCTGGCTGCGTTCCAGAAAACCATGGACACGCTGAACAGTACTACCACGCTTGCGTTCAACGGCTTTGCGGCCTCTTCGGCCAATGAAGCGGTGGTGAAGGCGACGGCAGGCAATACCGCAGTCGGCGGTACTTATTCTCTGAATGTCACCAAGCTGGCGACGCCTTCGAAAGTTGCGACAGCCGTACTGACCCCTGCGCAGACCAGTGCTATTCCGAGTGGTACCCTGACTATCACTCAGAATGGCACTAGCTCGACGGGGATGAGCGTCGTGATTGACGCAAACTCGACCCTTGAACAGGCTCGCGACAAGATCAATACCACGCTTCAGGGCAAAGGTATTACCGCCAACATCATCAATGACAACAACGGCGCGCGTCTGGTGTTCAGCTCGACCACCACTGGCCTGGGCACTGATATTTCGGTATCGGGCAGTTCCGGGCTGGAAATGTTCAACATCGACGGCTCCAAGTTGATGTCGGCCACCAGTACGAGTACCGATGCCAATGGCAAGCCCATTGGTGGAGCTGGCGCGATTACTGCGTTGGCAGGGGATGCCGAATTCAGCGTTGACGGCCTGAGCATGACCAGCCCATCCAACAAGGTCAGTACCGCCATTTCGGGGCTGACATTCGAGCTGATCGCGCCCAGTGCAAACAGCACCAGCAATACCAACATTACCGTGGCCACCAACACGGACGGTTTGAAAGCTTCGCTGCAGAGCTTTGTGGACTCTTACAACACCTTGGCCAAGCTTGTGACCACCCTGACCAAAGGTTCGGTCAGCACCGTCGATGGCAAGGACGTGTTCACCCCGGCCTCGCTGACCGGTGATACAACGCCTCGCGGCTTGCTGGCGACGATTCGCGACGAGATCGCAAGACCGGGTAAAATGACAGGGCTTGGCTCTCTCGCCCAGTTGGGCATCCAGACGCAGCAGAGTGACGGCACGTTGTCGTTGAACACTGCCACGTTCACGGCGGCGTTGAGCGACAAAAAGCTGGGCAACGAGATTCAGACCCTGTTCACCGGCGAGGGCGGTTTGCTTCAGCGCATCACCAAGGCCGTGAAACCGTACAGCGAAGACGGCAAGGGCGTTCTTGCCCTTAAGACAAGCACCCTGACCACGGCGCAAAAGCGATTGGCCAACGACCAGGACGCCCTGGATCGTCGGATCGAGAGCCTGACCGCGACCCTGACCAAGAAGTACAACGCCATGGACCTTATCGTGGGTCAGCTCAAGGCCACGGGTAGTAACATTACGTCGATCTTCGAAGCCATGAACGCGCAGAAGAACGCTTCATAATTCTTTTTTGCCGCTTATTAAGCTTGCCAACAACCCGACCCTGTGTCGGGTTGTTGCTTTTGGGCTAAAGTTTTTTCGTCGGGCGTCGATAGCGTGGGTATGAGTAATCTGGATTTGTCACGAGGCCCCTTATGAATCCGATGTTAGCGTTGCGGCAGTATCAGAAGATTGGTTCCCAGGCACAGACCTCGGAAGCCAGCCCTCATCGTCTGGTCCAGATGTTGATGGAAGGCGGTCTGGACCGCATCGCTCAGGCCAAGGGCGCCATGGCGCGAAAGGACATCGCCAACAAGGGTATCTTCATCAGCAAGGCGATCGGCATTGTCGGTGGCTTGCGCGAAGGTCTGGATCTCGAAAACGAGCCTTCCGAAGCGTTGATCAGGCAGGACAGCCTCTATCACTACATGATGACGCGCCTGGCTGAAGCCAACGCGCGCAATGACCAGAAAATGCTCGATGAAGTCGCAGGTCTTTTGATCACGGTCAAGGAAGGCTGGGACGCAATCGGCGCTGTGCAATAAGTCTGCTGCACCCTGAGGAGATAAACACCATGAGTGCTGCGCTCAAGCGTATCGAAGAAACCCGTGAAGCCTTGGTTGGGGCGTTGGCCGAGCGTGACTGGGAAACTATCGTCAAACTTGATCTGGCCTGTCGAGAATGTGTCGATGCCGTGGTGAGCGAAGCGCCCGCAGATGAATCTGCCTTGCGCAGCAATCTTGAAGAGTTATTAGGGGTTTATCGGCAGTTGATTGACGTTGCAACCGGCGAGCGTCAAGCAATCGTCGATGAAATGACGCAAATGCAGAATGCCAAAAACGCAACGAAGGTATACCATCTGTTCGGTTAGCGTTTAAATTGTCGTTTTAAATATCCGACAAGAAGTTCGCCATAAATTTGACTGTGTGCGTTTTTTTGACTTAACTAGTGATGTTTACTATTTTCTGGCGTCTCAACCTTGATACACAGGCTGAGAAGCCAAGCTGCCCCCCCAATCATGGGCATTGAGTTGACTAGGGAAGTTGCTATTGCATGTGGCGTGAAATCAAGATTCTGCTAATTGATGACGATAGCCAGCGCCGCCGGGATCTGGCGGTCATCCTCAATTTTCTTGGCGAAGAAAATCTGTCCTGCTCAAGTCAGGACTGGCAGCAGGTGGTTGGTTCCCTTGGGTCCACTCGAGAAGTACTGTGCGTGCTCGTGGGCAGCGTAAGCGCTCCCGGCAGTCTGCAAGGGCTTCTTAAGACAGTGGCTGCATGGGATGAGTTCCTTCCTGTTTTGCTGATGGGCGAAAATTCTTCCATCGACCTGCCTGAAGACCTTCGCCGGCGCGTGCTTTCTGCCCTTGAAATGCCGCCCAGCTACAGCAAACTTCTGGATTCCCTGCACCGTGCCCAGGTCTATCGCGAGATGTACGACCAGGCGCGTGAGCGCGGCCGTCATCGCGAGCCCAACCTGTTTCGCAGCCTGGTAGGCACCAGCCGTGCCATCCAGCACGTACGCCAGATGATGCAGCAGGTGGCGGACACTGACGCCAGCGTCCTGATTCTGGGTGAGTCGGGCACCGGCAAGGAAGTCGTTGCGCGCAACCTGCATTACCATTCCAAGCGCCGCGACGCGCCGTTCGTGCCGGTCAACTGTGGTGCGATTCCGGCCGAGTTGCTTGAAAGCGAATTGTTCGGCCATGAGAAGGGCGCTTTTACCGGCGCGATCACCAGTCGTGCCGGTCGCTTCGAGCTGGCCAATGGCGGCACTCTGTTTCTCGACGAAATCGGCGACATGCCGTTGCCGATGCAGGTCAAGTTGTTGCGTGTGTTGCAAGAGCGCACGTTCGAGCGTGTGGGCAGTAACAAGACTCAAAGCATCGATGTGCGCATTATCGCGGCGACGCACAAGAATCTCGAAAACATGATCGAGATTGGCAGTTTCCGTGAAGACCTTTATTACCGTTTGAATGTATTCCCGATTGAAATGGCGCCGCTGCGCGAGCGTGTTGAAGATATTCCCTTGCTCATGAACGAACTCATCTCGCGCATGGAGCACGAAAAACGTGGCTCGATTCGTTTCAACTCGGCGGCGATCATGTCGCTGTGTCGCCATGCCTGGCCTGGCAACGTCCGTGAGCTGGCCAATCTGGTTGAGCGCATGGCGATCATGCACCCGTACGGGGTGATTGGTGTGGCCGAGTTGCCGAAGAAATTTCGCTACGTCGATGACGAAGACGAGCAGATGGTCGACAGCCTGCGCAGCGACATCGAAGAGCGCGTCGCCATCAACGGCCACACGCCTAACTTCGCGTCTGGCGCTCTGCTGCCGCCTGAAGGTCTGGATCTGAAGGATTATCTGGGCGGGCTTGAGCAGGGCCTGATTCAGCAGGCGCTGGACGATGCCGGTGGCATCGTGGCGCGTGCCGCCGAGCGTTTGCGGATCCGTCGTACGACGCTGGTGGAAAAGATGCGCAAGTACGGTATGAGTCGTCGTGAAGGTGATGAACAGGCAGATGATTGACGCCTGACCAAACCGCCAAAAAATAAACCTCTGAATTTTCAGAGGTTTTTTTTCGGCACGGGGATTGCTAAGTCTCTCTCAACATACCGTTTACTGACGGTCCGCCACGCGAGAGATGACCATGTCCAACGCTGCTCACATGTCTTCCGACCTATCTGTTCAGGTACTGCTCACCCCGGAGCTGGAAAGTCGTCAGGGGCTTGAGCAGGCGTTCTCGCTGTTCAATCAGATGTCGTCGCAACTGACCGATTCCTACGGATTGCTGGAAGCCCGAGTCACCGAACTCAAGGGCGAACTGGCTCATGCCGGTGCACAGCGCCTTCAGGAGCTTGCGGAGAAAGAGCGTCTGGCCAATCGGTTGCAGAACCTGCTCGACCTGTTGCCGGGCGGCGTCATCGTAATCGACGGTATGGGCGTGGTCCGCGAGGCCAACCCGGCGGCAATCGACCTGCTGGGCCAGCCTTTGATCGGCATGCTCTGGCGGCACGTGATCAGCCGCTGCTTTGCGCCGCGTGACGATGACGGACATGAAGTCTCTCTGAAGGATGGTCGCAGGCTGTCCATTGCGACGCGTTCGCTGGACGCCGAGCCGGGCCAGTTGGTGCTGCTCAATGACCTGACTGAAACCCGTCGCCTGCAAGAGCAGTTGGCGCGTCATGAGCGTTTGTCTTCGCTGGGGCGGATGGTTGCCTCGCTCGCTCACCAGATTCGGACGCCGCTGTCGGCCGCCATGATTTATGCCAGTCATCTGGCCGAGCAGGAGCTGCCTGTGGAAACCCAGCAGCGGTTCGCCGGCCGCCTCAAGGAGCGTTTGCACGAGCTTGAGCATCAGGTTCGCGACATGCTGGTGTTTGCTCGGGGTGAGCTGCCGTTGACGGACCGGCTTTCGGCAGGCCAGCTTTTCCAGGCGCTGCAAAGCGCTGCCGTGACCCATGTACAGGGTGTTTCGGTGCGCTGGCAGTGCGAGGACATCGACGGCGAGTTGCTGTGCAATCGCGATACGCTGGTCGGGGCGTTGCTCAACCTGGTGGAAAACGCTGTGCAGGCCAGTGCCGGTCGCACGCGTTTGAAAGTTCATGCGTACAGCCGTGGCAATACCTTGCGGCTGTGCTTCAGTGATAACGGTGATGGCATGGATCAGGCCGCCTTGTCGCGTATCGGTGAGCCGTTCTTCACCACCAAGACAACCGGCACGGGCCTTGGGCTTGCGGTGGTGACGGCAGTGACGCGTGCGCATCAGGGTGGCGTGCATTACCGCTCCCGCATAGGGCGTGGCACCTGTGCGATTGTCAGCCTGCCGTTGATTCCCGCGTCCAGTTCAGTGAGTGATACCTGATGTCGATCAAAGTGCTGTTGGTCGAGGATGACCGTTCATTGCGCGAAGCGCTGGGTGAGACCCTTGAGTTGGCCGGCTATGGCTATCGCACGGTCGGGTCTGCCGAAGAGGCGCTGCTTGCGGCCGCGGCCGAGCCATTCAGTCTGGTGATCAGTGATGTGAACATGCCTGGCATGGACGGTCACCAGTTGCTGGCGTTGTTGCGCAATCGCCACCCGCAATTGCCGGTGCTGCTGATGACGGCGCATGGCGCTGTCGAGCGTGCCGTCGATGCCATGCGTCAGGGCGCGGCGGACTATCTGGTCAAGCCGTTCGAACCCAAGGCTTTGCTCGCGCTGGTCGCCCGTCACGCCCTGGGCCGCCTGGGGCCTGCCGAAGGTGAAGGGCCGATCGCCGTTGAACCGGCCAGCATTCAGTTGCTCAACCTGGCCAGCCGCGTGGCGAAAAGCGACTCCACCGTGCTGATTTCCGGCGAGTCCGGCACCGGCAAGGAAGTGCTGGCGCGATTCATTCATCAAAACTCACCGCGTGCCGATAAGCCCTTTATAGCCATCAACTGTGCGGCCATCCCTGACAACATGCTCGAGGCGACCCTGTTCGGTCATGAAAAGGGCTCGTTCACAGGCGCCATCGCGGCGCAGGCGGGCAAATTCGAACAGGCCGATGGCGGCACGATCCTGCTCGACGAGATCTCTGAAATGCCTATGGGCTTGCAAGCCAAGCTGCTGCGGGTGTTGCAGGAGCGTGAGGTCGAGCGGGTCGGAGCGCGCAAGCCGATCATTCTGGATATTCGCGTGCTGGCCACCACCAACCGGGATCTGGCCGGAGAAGTCGCGGCAGGGCGTTTTCGTGAGGATCTGTTTTATCGGCTTTCGGTGTTTCCGTTGGCCTGGCAGGCATTGCGTCAAAGGACTGCCGATATTTTGCCGTTGGCTGAGCGACTGCTGGCCAGGCACGTCAATAAAATGAAGCACGCGCCCGTGCGCCTGTCTGCCGAGGCTCAGGCATGCCTGATCAGTTACCCGTGGCCTGGCAATGTGCGTGAACTCGACAACGCCGTGCAGCGCGCATTGATTCTGCAGCAGGGCGGGGTGATTCAGGCACAGGATTTCTGTCTCTCGGGGGCGGTCGGCCTTGCGCCTCCGGTCACCGTGCAGGCATCTGCGCCACCTACGTCTGTCACGTTGGTGGCGGACAATACGGCGGCAACCGGCAGTACAGCGGAGTCCGCAGGGGCGCTGGGTGACGACCTCAGGCGTCGTGAGTTTCAGATGATCATCGACACCTTGCGTGCCGAGCGGGGTCGTCGCAAGGAAGCAGCCGAGCGCCTGGGCATCAGTCCGCGCACGTTGCGATACAAGCTGGCGCAGATGCGTGACGCTGGCATGGATGTGGAAGGCTATTTATTTGCCACCTGACAAGGAAGGCAGACGGGCGGCAATGATCTGTTGCCCCTGATATTTCGTATGTCTCCTGTGCGCTGCATGGCTGCAAACCCGCGGTGCAGGGAGTTTTCGGTGGCAATGTCATGTCGAGCGACATGATATTCAAGTAGGATATGGCATTTTGCCGCCATCTAACTGGCACCGTTGTTGCTATGTCTTCTGTATCCGCTGAATCAGTGTCAAAAATTTGCGGGCCTTACGAGAGAAAATGTCCATGAGCCAAGGTGTTGAATTTAATCGCTTGATGTTGGATATGCGGGCCATGCAGATGGATGCCATGGCTGCACCCAAGCCTGTGTCCGGTCCTCAGGAAGCAGGTGCCAGCAGCTTTGCCGATTTGCTGGGTCAGGCGGTCAACAAGGTTGCGTCCACCCAGCAGGCCTCCAGCCAGTTGGCCAACGCCTTTGAAGTCGGCAAGAGCGGCGTCGATCTGACCGATGTCATGATTTCTTCGCAGAAAGCCAGTGTGTCGTTTCAGGCCTTGACCCAGGTTCGTAACAAGCTGGTTCAGGCTTATCAAGACATCATGCAGATGCCGGTTTAAGGGACGTACTGAGTCATGGCCGAAGCAACAGCCGATCCTGTTCCTGCACGAGCGGGCGCACCTGACAAGAAGCCGCTGTTCGGGCTTTCTTTTCTGGAAAACCTTTCCGAAATGACCATGCTGCGTCAGATCGGCCTTATGGTCGGTCTGGCTGCAAGCGTGGCCATCGGCTTTGCCGTGGTGCTGTGGTCGCAGCAGCCGGACTACCGTCCGCTGTACGGCAGCCTGGCGGGCATGGACAGCAAGCAGATCATGGACACGCTGACTGCTGCGAACATCAACTACACCGTCGAGCCCAACTCTGGCGCTCTGCTGGTCAAGGCCGATGACGTGCAGCGCGCACGCATTCAACTGGCCCAGGCGGGCGTGGTGCAGAACGACGCCAATATCGGTTTCGAAATCCTCGACAAGGACCAGGGTCTGGGGACCAGTCAGTTCATGGAAGCCACGCGCTATCGCCGTGGTCTTGAAGGCGAACTGGCACGTACGATTTCAGCCCTGAACAACGTCAAGGGTGCGCGTGTGCATCTGGCCATTCCGAAGAGCTCGGTGTTTGTTCGCGATGATCGCAAGCCAAGCGCCTCGGTACTCGTCGAGCTGTATGCCGGTCGTTCGCTGGAACCGAGTCAGGTCCTGGCCATCGTCAATCTAGTGGCAACCAGCGTTCCGGAACTGAGCAAATCACAGATTACCGTCGTCGATCAGAAGGGCCACCTGCTCTCGGATCAGGGCGAGAACTCCGAACTCACCATGGCCGGCAAGCAGTTCGATTACAGCCGCCGCATGGAAGGCATGCTGACGCAGCGTGTCCAGAACATTCTGCAACCGATCCTTGGCGCTGACCGCTATAAGGCTGAAGTCTCTGCCGTGGTTGATTTCAGCGCCGTCGAGTCGACTGCCGAAAGCTTCAATCCTGACCAGCCGGCGCTGCGCAGTGAGCAATCGGTGAACGAACAACGCACCAGCAGCCTGGGGCCGCAAGGTGTTCCGGGTGCCTTGAGCAACCAGC
The DNA here is from genome assembly GCF_014358015.1 of Pseudomonas triticifolii. GTDB lineage: Bacteria > Pseudomonadota > Gammaproteobacteria > Pseudomonadales > Pseudomonadaceae > Aquipseudomonas > Aquipseudomonas triticifolii. The sequence continues at coordinate 30,182 of NZ_JACONV010000005.1, forward strand.
CGCCAGGCCCTGCGACTGCGCCGCAAAACGCCGCTGCAGGTGCCGCCGGTGCTGCTGCCGCGATTGCTCCGGGTCAGCCGCTGCTCGACGCCAATGGTCAGCAGATCATGGACCCGGCCACCGGTCAGCCTGCGCTGGCGCCGTACCCGGCCGACAAGCGTGTGCAGTCCACCAAGAATTTCGAACTCGACCGTTCCATCAGCCACACCAAACAGCAGCAGGGTCGCCTGACTCGCCTGTCGGTTGCGGTGGTGGTCGATGACATGGTCAAGACCAATGCTGCCAACGGTGAAGTGACCCGCGCGCCCTGGAGTGCTGCCGATCTGGCGCGCTTCACACGTCTGGTTCAGGATGCCGTGGGCTTCGATGCCAGCCGTGGCGACAGTGTCAGCGTTATCAATGTGCCGTTCTCCAGCGAGCGCGCCGAAGCCCTGCCGGAAGCGTCGTTCTACTCGCAACCCTGGTTCTGGGACATCGTCAAACAGGCGGTGGGCGTCATCTTTATCCTGATTCTGGTGTTTGGCGTACTGCGTCCGGTGTTGAACAACATCACCTCTGGCAAGAGCCGCGAGCTGGCCGGTTACGGCGGCGATGCAGAGCTGGGTGGCATGGGCGGTCTGGATGGCGAATTGTCCAACGACCGTGTCAGCCTGGGTGGTCCGCAGAGTATTTTGTTGCCTAGCCCGACCGAGGGTTATGACGCACAGCTCAACGCAATCAAGAGTCTGGTGGCCGAAGATCCGGGTCGTGTGGCCCAGGTCGTGAAAGAGTGGATTAACACTGATGAATGATCGAGCCGTCGTAGCCAAACTCAGCAAGGTCGAGAAGGCAGCCGTGCTGCTGCTTTCTCTGGGTGAAACCGATGCGGCGCAGGTACTGCGCCATATGGGTCCCAAGGAAGTACAGAAAGTGGGTGTGGCCATGGCTCAGATGCGCAACGTGCATCGCGAGCAGGTCGAAGAAGTGATGAGCGAATTCGTTGACATCGTTGGCGACCAGACCAGTCTGGGCGTCGGTTCCGATGGCTACATTCGCAAGATGCTGACCCAGGCGCTGGGCGAGGACAAGGCCAACGGCCTTATCGACCGCATCCTGCTGGGCGGCAACACCAGCGGTCTGGACAGCCTCAAGTGGATGGAGCCGCGTGCGGTTGCCGATGTGATCCGCTTCGAACACCCGCAGATCCAGGCCATTGTGGTGGCGTATCTGGATGCCGATCAGGCTGGTGAGGTGCTCGGGCACTTCGACCACAAGGTGCGTCTGGACATCATCCTGCGCGTCTCGTCGCTGAACACCGTGCAGCCCGCGGCACTCAAAGAGCTCAACCAGATTCTCGAGAAGCAGTTCTCCGGTAACGCCAACACGTCGCGTACTACCCTGGGTGGTATCAAGCGTGCGGCCGACATCATGAACTTCCTCGACAGCTCCATCGAAGGTGCGCTCATGGACTCGATCCGCGAGGTCGACGAAGACCTCTCCGTGCAGATCGAAGACCTCATGTTTGTCTTCAACAACCTCTCCGACGTGGACGACCGCGGTATCCAGGCGCTGCTGCGCGAAGTGTCTTCGGACGTGCTGGTGCTGGCGCTCAAGGGTTCGGACGAGGCGATCAAGGAAAAAATCTTCAAGAACATGTCCAAGCGAGCCGCAGAACTGCTGCGCGACGACCTGGAAGCCAAGGGTCCGGTGCGCGTCAGCGATGTGGAAACTGCCCAGAAAGAAATCCTCACCATTGCGCGTCGCATGGCCGAAGCCGGCGAGATTGTGCTCGGTGGCAAGGGTGGCGAGGAAATGATCTAAGGATTCAGCCGACTCATGTCCAGTTCCAATAAAGAATCGGCCAGCGACCTCATTCGGGCCAAGGACGTCAGCGGTCTTGATCTCTGGGCATTGCCCAGTTTCGACCCGCATGTAGAGCCTGAGCCGGAGCCCGAACCTGAACCGGTCGACGAACCGGCCGAGATGGAAGAAGTGCCGCTGGATGAAGTCCAGCCGCTGACCCTGGAAGAGCTGGAAAGCATTCGCCAGGAAGCCTGGAACGAGGGTTTCGCCACCGGCGAAAAAGAGGGCTTTCACAGCACTCAGCTCAAGGTCAGGCAGGAAGCGGAAGTGGCGTTGGCCGGCAAGATCGGCAGCCTTGAAAAGCTGATGGTCAGCCTGCTTGATCCGATTGCCGAGCAGGACACGCAGATCGAAAAAGCGGTCATCCACCTGGTCGAGCACATTGCTCGCCAGGTGATCCAGCGTGAGCTGTCGACCGATTCGGCGCAGATCGCCCATGTGTTGCGCGACGCCCTGAAGCTGCTGCCGATGGGTGCCAATAATCTGCGCATTTTTATCAATCCTCAGGATTTTGCGCTGGTCAAAGCCATGCGTGAACGTCACGAAGAGGCGTGGAAGATCGTCGAGGACGAAGCGCTGTTGCCGGGCGGCTGCCGGATTGAAACCGAGCACAGCCGTATCGATGCCAGTGTCGAAACCCGGATTGCCCTGGCGATTTCGAAAATGCACGATCAATTGCATGGGCAGGTGACGCATCCTGCTGCGCCTGATGTCAGCGTCGAACTGGACATCGCGCCGGTTGAGGCGCCAAAGCCTGTTACAACACCGGCTACGCCTGACGTGGACAACCTCGATGCGCCTTGATCGCACCAGTTTCGGCAAGCGGCTTGGCTCGTATGCCGACTCCATCAGCCTGCCGGTACAGCCAGTGGTGGAAGGGCGCCTGCTGCGCATGGTGGGTCTGACACTTGAAGCCGAAGGATTGCGTGCTGCCATGGGCAGTCGCTGTGTGGTGATCAACGACGACAGTCATCATCCGGTCGAAGTCGAGGCCGAAGTGATGGGGTTTTCCGGTGGCAAGGTATTCCTGATGCCGGTTGGCAGCGTCGCGGGCATTGCGCCAGGCGCGCGCGTGGTGCCACTTGCGGACACCGGGCGATTGCCGATGGGCATGAGCATGCTGGGTCGCGTGCTTGACGGTGCGGGCCGCCCGCTGGATGGACGTCCGCCGATCAAGGCCGAAGACTGGGTGCCGATGGATGGCCCGACCATCAACCCGCTCAAGCGCAACCCGATCAGTCAGCCGCTGGATGTCGGTATTCGTTGCATCAACGGTTTGTTGACGGTCGGCCGAGGCCAGCGTCTGGGGCTGTTCGCCGGTACGGGCGTTGGTAAGAGCGTGCTGCTGGGCATGATGACGCGCTTTACCGAGGCGGACATCATCGTGGTGGGTCTGATCGGTGAACGGGGCCGTGAGGTGAAGGAATTCATCGAACATATTCTTGGCGAAGAAGGCCTCAAGCGCTCGGTGGTTGTGGCATCGCCAGCCGACGACGCGCCGCTTATGCGTCTACGTGCGGCCATGTACTGCACACGCATCGCCGAATATTTTCGTGATCAGGGCAAGAACGTCCTGTTGCTGATGGATTCCCTGACCCGTTTCGCCCAGGCCCAGCGTGAAATCGCGCTGGCCATTGGCGAGCCGCCTGCCACCAAGGGCTATCCGCCTTCAGTGTTTGCGCGTTTGCCCAAGCTGGTGGAGCGTGCCGGTAATGCCGAAGCGGGCGGCGGTTCGATTACCGCGTTCTATACCGTACTGTCGGAAGGCGATGATCAGCAGGATCCGATTGCCGACTCTGCACGTGGCGTGCTCGATGGCCATATCGTGCTGTCGCGGCGGCTGGCCGAGGAGGGGCATTACCCGGCTATCGATATCGAAGCGTCGATCAGCCGGGTCATGCCTGCGGTGGTGACGGCCGAGCACATGGCGCGCGCGCAGCATTTCAAACAGCTGTGGTCACGTTATCAGCAGGCTCGGGATCTGATCAGTGTGGGCGCCTATGTCGCCGGTGGTGATCGCGAGACGGACATGGCCATTGCCTTGCAGCCAATGCTGGTGCGCTATCAGCGTCAGGGCCTGCACGATAATGAAAGCATGCAGGCCAGTGGCGAGGCGCTGGCTGCGGTATTCGGCCCGGCTCCGGGCGGCTGATAGACCATGGCGCAGAGTCGAGCGGCGCGTCTGGCGCCTGTGGTCGAGATGGCAGAAGCCGCCGAACGTTCGGCGGCGCAGCGTCTCGGGCATTTCCAGGGGCAGGTCAATCTGGCCAACAACAAGCTGCAGGAACTGGATCAGTTTCGCCACGATTATCAGCAGCAATGGCTGCAGCGCGGCAGTGCGGGCGTCTCTGGTCAATGGTTGCTGGGTTATCAGCGCTTTCTCAGTCAGCTCGACGTTGCAGTGGCCCAGCAGCACAAGAGTCTGGAATGGCACAAGGTCAACCTGGAAAAGGCGCGTGGTTCATGGCAGGAGGCCTACGCGCGCGTGGAAGGCCTGCGCAAACTGGTCCAGCGCTACATCGACGAGGCGCGCAAGCTTGAAGACAAGCGCGAGCAGAAGTTGCTGGACGAATTATCCCAGCGTTTGCCAAGACACGAACAATACTGACTGCCGCCGACTGGTCTACGCTCATTAGTGTCTCGGCGATGAAACATTTCAGGAATTCCTATGACAGTCACTTCCGAGCTTTCCCCGGACAGGCGGCAACTGACCCTCTATATTGCGGGGCGCTTTGATTTTGCTACGCATCAGGCCTTTCGCAGCGCCTACGAGGGGCAAGCCGCAGACCTCAGCTATGTCGTCGACCTTCGCGATACCCACTATCTGGACAGCTCGGCGCTGGGCATGCTGCTGTTGCTGCGTGACCATGCCGGTGGCGACAGGGCGAAGGTGCGGCTCATCAACTGCACAGCCGATGTGTTCAAGATTCTCACGATCTCCAATTTCTCCAAGCTGTTTCAGTTGAGCTGACGTTTGCAGTCTCCGTCGAAGGGCCTGTGCATTCTGATTGCCGACGACAGCGCCAGTGACCGCTTGCTGCTGTCGACCATTGTCGGTCGTCAGGGTCATAGAGTGCTGAGCGCGGCCAATGGACTGGAGGCTATCGCCATCTTCAGTGTCGAGCGTCCACACCTGATTCTGATGGACGCGATGATGCCGCTGATGGACGGATTCGAGGCCGCAAGACGGATCAAGGCCATGGCGGGCGAGTCGCTGGTGCCGATCATCTTCCTCACGTCCCTGACCGAAAGCGAAGCGCTGGCGCGTTGTCTGGATGCTGGTGGCGACGATTTCCTGTCCAAGCCCTACAACCCATCCGTGCTAGCCGCCAAGATCAATGCCATGAACCGGCTCCGGGTACTGCAGGCTACTGTCCTGCAGCAGCGAGATCTGATCGCCACCCACCATGAGTACCTGCTCAACGAGCAGCGTGTCGCCAAGGCGGTGTTCGATCAGGTGGCGCATTCGGGTTGTCTGGGTGCGTCGAATATCCGTTATCTGCAATCGCCGTACGCGCTCTTCAACGGTGACCTGATGCTGGCGGCTTACACGCCTGCCGGGCAGATGCACGTCCTGCTGGGCGATTTCACGGGGCATGGGCTGCCCGCTGCGGTGGGGGCGATGCCGTTGGCTGAAGTGTTTTACGGCATGACGGCGAAGGGCTTCGGGCTGGTCGAAATCCTCCGTGAAATGAATGCCAAGCTCAAGCGTATCCTGCCGATCGACATGTTCTGCTGCGCGACCTTGCTGTGCGTCAATTCCGAGCAGCGCCAGGTGGAGGTCTGGAGTGGCGGCTTGCCGGACGGCTACCTGTTGCGCGGGGTCGAGGGTGATTCAGTGCCGCTGGTTTCCCGGCACCTGCCTTTGGGGGTGTTGAGTGTGGAGGCCTTCGAGGTGCGCACCGACGTCTATCCCGTGACTCCGGGTGACCGTATATTTCTGCTTTCTGATGGCGTGCTCGATACCAGTGACAGCCGCGATCAGCGCTTCGGCGTGCAGCGACTTCATGATGTGCTGGCCGCCAACCATCAGTCGTCGCTACTCATTCAGGAAATTCTTCAGGCGCTGAATGATTTTGGCGGCAAGGCCCGCGACGACGTCAGCCTGCTGGAAATCACCATCATCGACGAGTCGCAGGGTCCGCTGCCCACTCCGACCCATTTCGACAGCGGTGCGTCGAGTCCTCTGGACTGGTCTGTCAGTTTTGAATTCCGCGCCTCGACGCTCAAGCGTTTCAATCCGGTGCCTTACATCCTGCAATTGCTGCTTGAAGTACATGGCCTGCGTAATCAGGGCGGCGCGTTGCATGCAGTCATGGGAGAGTTGTACAGCAACGCCCTGGAGCACGGTGTGCTAGGGTTGGACTCGGCGCTCAAACAGGATGCCTCGGGGTTTGCTCGCTACTATGAGCTGCGGGCCGAGCGCCTGGACAGGCTGCAGGCGGGGTTCATTCGCGTGAACCTGCAGATCGAGCCGGCAGCGAGTGGCGGTCTCCTGACGCTGAGTGTCGAAGACAGTGGCAACGGGTTTGATGTGCAGCAGGTGGTGGGTCATGTTCCTGTTGACGACGGCCTGTATGGTCGGGGTATCAGACTTGTGTGTGAGTTGAGCCGAGAGGCCAGATGGTCCGCGGATGGCAGGATCGCCTGCGTGGAATTTTCCTGGGAGTGAGTGGCATAATCGCGCCCTAAAGTCTTGATCAAGGAGTGAGCAAGTGTCGGTTCATCTGGATTACAGCGTGCTGAGCGCTTTGCAGGAAGTCATGGAGGATGAATATCCGACATTGCTGGATGTGTTTCTAAAGGACTCCGAGCAGCGTCTTTCGCATCTGCGTATGGCACTGGAGCCTCAGGGCCTGGACCTTGAAACGCTGAGTTTGACGGCTCACAGCTTCAAGGGCAGCAGTAGCAATATGGGCGCGTTGCAGCTTTCCGAACTCTGTCGTCAGTTGGAAGAGCGTGCCCGCCAGCAGGAGACGGCAGGACTCGAGGAACTGATCGGCAAGATTGACAGCGAGTACGTCACCATCCGCCGACTGTTCGCCGCAGAACGCCAGTTGTTCGTCGGCTGACGTGACATCCGCCTCTCTCAGAGGCGCAGTCTGCGTATTGGCCCGACTCTTGCTATGTTCTTCGGTAACCAGCTGCTTATGCGGAGACCGAAATGCCCCTCGCCACCAACGCGCTTCTTCAGGCCACTGCCACCTCGACCAACCGGTCTGGTGCGGCCAGCAATGCGATCAAACCTGCGGACAGCAGCAAGGACGAGGCCTCGAGCTTCTCTAACGTGTATGCCAAGCAGGCAAAGGACGCCGCTCCGGCACGCGATGACGCCCCGGTCAAATCGACTCGTGACAAGCCTGGTCCGGATAAAGACAAGGTCGCGGCTGGCAAGGACAATGCCTCCACCGACTCATCGTCTGCCGCCGACTCGTCAACGGTTGCCGATAGCGGCAATGGTTTGCCTGTACAGGCCAGTGCTGCCGATGCTGACAAGGCAGGCACAGATACCGCGCAGGCGGATGCGCAGGCTTCCGACGAGGCAGCGCTGGTCGTAACCGATCCTGTGCTGGACCCTGCGCTGCAAGCGCTGGCAGCACAGACACCGACGGTGCCGGTGCCTGTGCAATCCGCTGCCGCCAAGCCAGTCAGTCCCGATCCCAAGGCAGCCTCTGCAGCCCAGCTGATTACGGGGACTACGGCAACCTTGCCCGCCGCTCCAGCATTAGCCGAAGAAGCCTTCAATCCCGACGCCGACCCGCTGGATGGTCTGGAGGCGGTACAGCTTGCGCTGGAAAACGCCAGCGCCCGAACACACCTGGCCGGCCAGAATGCTCAGGCCGCCAGCAAAGCGACGCCTTCCAACGCAGAAGCCGATCCCTCACAGAATATCGCCAATAACCTGTCGGCATTGAGCGAGCAGCTTCCGTCCGAAGGCAGCAGCACCGAGAGCAGCGACAAGTCCTTCAGTGGCCTGATTGGTGAAGGCCTCAAAGATGTCAAAGCAGCAGCAGGCGATACCCGTGTCGACAACTTCGCCGACCGCCTGGCCGCCTTGAGCCAGGCTGCGCAGCCCGCCAGGGTCGCAGCCGCGCCCGCGTCCACACCGTTGATGAGTCAGCCACTGGCCATGCACCAGAGCGGCTGGACTGAGGGCGTTGTGGATCGCGTCATGTACCTGTCGAGTCAAAACCTGAAATCGGCCGAGATCAAGCTTGAGCCAGCCGAGCTGGGCCGGTTGGATATTCGCGTGAGCATGGCGCCGGACCAGCAGACTCAGGTCACGTTCATGAGTGCCCATCTGGGCGTTCGTGAAGCGCTTGAAAACCAGATGTCGCGTTTGCGCGAGTCGTTCAACCAGCAGGGCCTCGGTCAGGTTGACGTGAACGTCTCCGATCAATCGCAACAGCAGGCTCAGCAGCAGGCGCAGGAACAGGCCAGCAGGGCTCAGCGTGGCGGGCGCAGCGGAGGAATGGGGGCGGGTGATGGTTCCGATGACGGCGGTATCGCCGATGCGGCCGTTGCTGTCAGCCAGCCAGCGGCACGAGTGATCGGCACCAGCGAGATCGATTACTACGCTTGACCGTGTGCCGGTCTTCGCAGCTAACAGAGAGCCACAGGCGCGCGACTGCTGGCGATGAGTAGTGACGCGGTATGAGGGTTAAGACCGCGTCGCCCTCATCGTCGGATTGCCGCCCGGCTCCGGCGCTTTCATATGCGCACAACAGGTTTTCTTCAGCCGGTTATGCACGGCTTCATCAGAAATACCGTCGTGCATCCAGTAGGGCGATCAAGCGGCTGGTAACTGTTTGTGTCCAATACCTCCCTGTTGATACAACTCTGGCATAACACTTGCTCTTCCCCTGTCACGTATTGAAGACCCCTTGAATAGTGACGGATTATTGGCATGGCGAAGAGCGAAGAAGTTAAAGACCCCGCTTCCAAAGGCAAACTCAAGCTCATTATCGTCGCGGTTGTGGCGCTGCTGCTCGCCGTTGGCCTGTCGGTGGGGGCTACCTGGTTCATCATGCACAAGGGTGAAACCAAGCCCGACCCTGCAGCCGCGGCGGCCGCTGCCAACGTCAAGCCAGTGGCGGTTTACGAACCGTTGACTCCTGCTTTCGTGGTCAACTTCAACGCCAATGGCCGTCAACGCTACATGCAGGTCAGCATCACCATGCTGGGCCGCAATGCAGCCGACATGGAGGCCTTGAAGGTGCACATGCCGGTGATCCGCAACAACCTGGTCATGCTGTTTGCCGCCATCCCTTTCGAATCACTAGCCTCGCCAATCGGCCAGGAAATGCTGCGTCAGAAGGCGACCGCCAGTATTCAGGAAGTGGCACAGAAAGAACTCGGCAAGACTGTGATCGAACAGCTGCTCTTCACTAACTTCGTATTGCAGTAGGACCCTGACATGGCCGTGCAAGACCTGCTGTCCCAGGATGAGATCGACGCGCTGCTGCATGGCGTTGACGATGGTATGGTCCCGACCGAAAGCGCCAGCGAGCCCGGCAGCGTCAAAAGTTATGACCTGACCAGTCAGGACCGGATCGTGCGGGGTCGCATGCCGACCCTGGAAATGATCAACGAACGATTCGCCCGTTACACCCGCATCAGCATGTTCAACCTGCTGCGCCGTTCGGCGGATGTGGCGGTGGGCGGCGTGCAGGTGATGAAATTCGGTGAGTACGTGCATTCGCTGTACGTGCCTACCAGCCTCAATCTGGCCAAGATCAAGCCGCTGCGCGGAACGGCGTTGTTCATTCTCGATGCCAAGCTGGTGTTCAAGCTGGTGGATAACTTCTTTGGCGGCGATGGCCGTCACGCGAAGATCGAGGGTCGTGAATTCACGCCCACCGAACTGCGCGTGGTGCGCATGGTGCTGGATCAGGCGTTCATCGACCTGAAGGAAGCCTGGCAGGCGATCATGGAAGTGAACTTCGAGTACATCAACTCCGAAGTGAACCCGGCCATGGCCAACATCGTCGGGCCGAGCGAGGCGGTGGTGATTTCCACCTTCCACATCGAGCTTGATGGCGGTGGCGGCGATCTGCACGTGACCATGCCGTACTCGATGATCGAGCCGATCCGCGAAATGCTCGACGCCGGTTTCCAGTCGGATCTTGATGATCAGGACGAGCGTTGGGTCAACGCGCTTAAGGAAGACGTGCTGGATGTCAACGTGCCGTTGAATACCACCATTGCGCAACGGCAGTTGCCGCTGCGCGACATTCTGCACATGCGTCCTGGCGACGTGATCCCGATAGAACTTTCCGACTCGCTGGTCTTGCGCGCCAACGGCGTGCCGTCCTTCAAGGTCAAGCTAGGCTCGCACAAGGGCAAGATGGCCCTGCAGGTCATCGAACCCATAGCGCGACGCTGACCTGTCAGGATGGCGTTGCAACTTTATTGCGTAATTGAATCATTGCTCGCAGAGGATTACCGATGGCTGATGAAAACGATATGACGTCTGCTGAAGATCAGGCACTGGCCGATGAGTGGGCTGCGGCACTGGGTGAGGCAGGTGAGGGCGGTCAGGCTGATATCGACGCGCTGTTGGCAGCCGATGCCGGGAACTCGACCAGTCGCTTGACCATGGAAGAGTTCGGCAGCGTGCCGAAAAACACCGCACCTGTGACGCTGGACGGTCCCAACCTGGACGTGATTCTGGACATTCCGGTATCGATTTCCATGGAAGTGGGCAGCACCGATATCAACATCCGCAACCTGTTGCAGCTCAACCAGGGCTCGGTCATCGAGCTGGATCGTCTGGCAGGTGAGCCGCTGGATGTGCTGGTCAACGGCACGCTGATCGCCCATGGCGAAGTGGTCGTGGTCAACGAGAAATTCGGCATCCGTCTGACCGACGTGATAAGCCCGAGTGAACGCATCAAGAAGTTACGCTGAATGAAGCGGCTCATGGCGCTGTTGCCGCTCCTGCCTTCGTTGGCGTGGGCGGCCGAACCGGTTGCACAGACAGCTCCTGTGGTGGCCAATACCGTCACCGGCGGGATGGGCGGGCAGATCGTGCAGTTGCTGTTCGGTCTGTTGTTGGTGGTCGGTCTGATCTTTGTGTTGGCGTGGGTCATGCGTCGGGTGCAGCGGATCGGGCCGAACAACAGCCAGGTTATCGAACTGGTGAGCTCTCGGGCTATCGGGCCGCGTGATCGTCTGGTCCTGGTTCAGGTGGGCGGTGAGCAGGTTCTGCTGGGGATCACCCCTGGCAACATCACCACCCTGCACGTGCTCAAAGAGCCCGTGCAGGTACCGGTCCGTGAACAGACCACGCCTGAGTTCGCTCAGCGTCTGCTGGAATTGATGGGCAAGGATAAGGACAAGAAGTAATGGGCGCCTTGCGTTTGCTGATACTGCTGCTGGTGGCAATGGCCGCGCCTGTTGCGTTGGCGGCCGATCCGCTGTCGATCCCGGCGATCACGCTGTCCAACGGTACCGATGGGCAGCAGGAGTATTCGGTCAGTCTGCAGATCCTGCTGATCATGACCGCGCTGAGCTTCATTCCGGCGTTCGTGATGCTGATGACCAGTTTCACGCGGATCATCATTGTCTTTTCGATTCTGCGTCAGGCGCTCGGCCTGCAGCAGACCCCGTCGAACCAGATCCTGACCGGCATGGCGCTGTTTCTGACCATGTTCATCATGGCACCGGTCTTCGATCGGGTGAATCAGGATGCCTTGCAGCCTTATCTGGCCGAGCAGTTGACGGCGCAGGATGCGGTCGCCAAGGCGCAGGTGCCGATCAAGGATTTCATGCTGGCGCAGACACGTACCAGCGACCTTGAACTGTTCATGCGCCTGTCCAAGCGTACCGACATTGCGTCTCCAGATGCGGCACCGCTGACCATTCTGGTTCCGGCCTTTGTGATTTCCGAGCTGAAAACCGCGTTCCAGATCGGCTTCATGATCTTCATTCCGTTTCTGATTATCGACCTGGTCGTGGCCAGTGTGCTGATGGCCATGGGTATGATGATGCTGTCGCCGCTGATCATTTCCCTGCCGTTCAAAATCATGCTGTTTGTGCTGGTGGATGGCTGGGCGCTGATCGTCGGCACATTGGCTGGCAGTTTTGGTGGCGTATGAATCGTTTTGCTGAGGAGTCTGCCCGATGACGCCGGAAGTAGCGGTCGATCTGTTTCGTGAAGCGTTGTGGCTGACCACGGTGCTGGTGGCGATTCTTGTGGTGCCGAGCCTGATCTGCGGTCTGTTGGTGGCCATGTTTCAGGCGGCCACCCAGATCAACGAACAGACCCTGAGCTTTCTGCCGCGCCTGATTGTCATGTTGGTGACGCTCATCGTGATCGGCCCCTGGCTGTTGAAAATCTTCATGGAATACATGTTGTCGCTGTACAACAGTATTCCGACACTGATCGGTTAACGCTGCGTGCAGCCGATGCTGGCGCTGACCGACATCCAGATCAGTACCTGGGTCGCAAGCTTCATGCTGCCTCTGTTTCGCATCGTTGCCTTGCTGATGACCATGCCGATCATCGGTACCACGCTGGTCCCCCGGCGTGTGCGTCTTTACTTTGCGGTTGCCGTCACCGTGGTCGTGGCGCCGGTATTGCCAGCGATGCCGCCGGTGCAAGCCCTCGATCTCAGTGCGTTGTTGCTGATCGGCGAGCAGATCATCATCGGTGCCGGGCTCGGGCTCTCGCTGCAGCTGTTCTTTCACGCCTTTGTAGTGGCGGGGCAGATCATCTCTATGCAGATGGGGATGGGCTTCGCGTCCATGGTCGACCCCACCAACGGCGTTTCCTCCGCCACCATCGGGCAGTTTTTCACCATGCTCGTGACGCTGCTGTTCCTGGCCATGAACGGCCATCTGGTGGTGCTGGAAATCCTCGTCGAGAGCTTTACGACCATGCCGGTGGGCAGCGGTCTGCTGGTCAACAATTTCTGGGAACTGGCGAACGGGCTTGGCTGGGTGCTCAGTTCGGGCCTGAGGCTGGTGCTGCCGGCGATCACTGCACTGCTGGTCATCAGCATCGCGTTCGGCGTCATGACGCGCGCTGCACCGCAGCTCAATATCTTTTCCATTGGTTTTCCGCTGACACTGGTGCTGGGCATGGTCATTCTATGGATGACCATGGGCGACATTCTCAATCAGTACCAGCCCATGGCCGTCGAGGCCCTGCAAAGGGTGCGCGACATGGTGAGGGCTCGTTGAGATGGCTGAAAACGAGAATGGCCAGGACAAGACAGAAGACCCCACGGATAAAAAGGTCCGGGACTCCCGGGCCGAAGGTCAGATTGCGCGTTCCAAGGAGCTGACCACGCTGGTGGTGATGCTGATGGGCGCGGGCGGGTTGTTAATGTTTGGCGGTGGCATTGCGCAAATGATGTTTGAGTTGATGCGCGACAACTTCACCATCACCCGCGAAACGATCATGGATCAGGACTACATGGGCAAGGCGTTGCTCAGTTCCGGTCTGCACGCCCTGGTGGTCGTGCTGCCGTTTCTGATTGCCATGCTCGTTGCCGCGCTGGTCGGCCCGATCATGTTGGGCGGCTGGCTGTTCGCAACCAAGTCGCTGGCCCCTAAATTCAGTCGGATGAACCCGGCAGCGGGGCTCAAGCGCATGTTCTCGCCCCATGCGCTGGTCGAGCTGCTCAAGTCGTTCGCCAAATTTCTGATCATCCTGGCGGTCGCGCTGGTGGTGTTGAGCAAGGAGCGCAACGACCTGGTGGCCATCGCCCATGAGCCGCTGGAGCAGGCCATCATTCACAGCCTGCAGGTGGTGGGCTGGAGCAGCTTCTGGATGGCCTGCGGTCTGATATTCATTGCCGCCGCCGATGTACCATTCGTGTTGTGGGAAGCACACAAGAAACTGCTGATGACCAAGCAGGAAGTGCGTGACGAACACAAGAACAGCGAAGGCAGTCCCGAGATCAAGCAGCGCATTCGCCAGCTGCAACGCGAGATGTCCCAGCGCAGGATGATGGCTTCGATCCCTGAGGCGGACGTCATCATCACCAACCCGACCCACTTTGCCGTGGCGCTCAAATACGATCCCGAGCAGGGCGGTGCGCCGATGCTGCTGGCCAAAGGTACCGACCTTGTGGCCCTGAAGATCCGCGAGATCGGCGCGCACAACCAGATCCTGATCCTGGAGTCGCCTGGCCTGGCGCGTTCTATCTATTACAGCACCGAGCTGGATCAGGAGATCCCGGCAGGTCTGTATCTGGCCGTGGCGCAGGTGTTGGCCTACGTGTACCAGATCCGTCAGTACCATGCGGGGCAGGGCAGGCGGCCCGATCCGCTGGGCGACATCACGATCCCGCCAGACCTGCAGCGCGATTCCTGATCGCGCACGGTTTCGCCGTCAACATCGGACGTTCGCAGGCGTCTTGCCGGCGATAGCGTCAGTCCCGTCGCGTGCATACCTTCTGAATAAGCCGATCGCTTCCCGAAATGTGTGCCTGGCACCTCTTTTTTTGCGTTTTGCGCCTGCAATCACTGGCTTTGGTAAAGTTGGACAGGTTCTTGCAATAGGTCAGTTCAAGGTCGCCTAAGGCGTCAAAGTTTTGATCTAGTGCGCAGGTAAAGAATCAGTGGAACGCTCTCAGATATTCAGTAGCGCACGCAACAATATCGCAGGCCTGGGCCGTGGCCAGTTGGGCGTGCCGCTGTTGTTGCTGATCATGTTGGCAATGATGATGTTGCCGATTCCGCCGTTCCTGCTGGACGTGCTGTTCACGTTCAACATCGCATTGTCCATCGTCGTGCTGCTGGTCTGTGTGTACGCCCTGCGGCCACTGGATTTCTCGGTTTTCCCCACCATTCTGCTGGTCGCCACGCTGCTGCGTCTGGCCCTGAACGTCGCGTCGACCCGTGTGGTCATGCTGCACGGCCAGGACGGGCACGCTGCTGCGGGCAAGGTGATCCAGGCCTTCGGTGAGGTGGTGATCGGCGGTAACTATGTCGTCGGTATCGTGGTGTTCGCGATTCTGATGATCATCAACTTCGTGGTAATCACCAAGGGCGCCGGGCGTATCTCCGAGGTGAGCGCACGTTTTACCCTCGACGCGATGCCAGGCAAGCAGATGGCAATCGACGCCGACCTTAACGCTGGTCTCATCGATCAGCCGGAAGCCAAGCGCCGTCGTGCTGAAGTGGCCGGAGAGGCGGAGTTCTACGGTTCCATGGACGGTGCCAGCAAATTCGTGCGCGGCGATGCGATTGCCGGCTTGCTGATTCTGTTCATCAACCTCATTGGCGGCATGCTGGTCGGCATCCTGCAACACAACATGACCTTTGGCGACGCAGGCCGTGTCTACACCTTGCTGACCATCGGTGACGGTTTGGTGGCGCAATTGCCATCACTGCTGCTGTCCACTGCCGCTGCGATCATGGTGACCCGTGCTTCCGGTTCGGAAGAGATGGGCAAGCTGATCAATCGTCAGATGTTCGCCTCGCCCAAGGCGCTGGCTGTATCCGCTGGCATCATGATCGTGATGGGCCTTGTGCCGGGTATGCCGCACTTCGCCTTCATCGGTCTGGGGCTGGTGGCGGCCGGCGGTGCTTACCTGCTATGGAAGAAAGAGAACCAGGTTAAAGTCGAGGCGCTGGCCGAGGTTCAGCGTCAACAGGACCTGCTGCCAGCGCCAACCCGCATCCAGGACTCCAAGGAGCTGGGTTGGGATGACGTGACGCCTATCGACATCATCGGTCTGGAAGTGGGTTATCGCCTGATTCCGCTGGTGGATCGCAATCAGGGTGGTCAACTGTTGGCGCGGATCAAGGGTGTGCGCAAGAAGCTGTCCCAGGAACTGGGCTTTCTGATGCCGACGGTTCACATTCGCGACAACCTCGATCTGGCGCCCAGCGCCTACCGCCTGACGCTGATGGGCGTGATCCTGGCCGAGGCCGAGATCTACCCGGATCGCGAGCTGGCGATCAACCCGGGCCAGGTGTTCGGCACGCTCAATGGCATCACCGCCAGAGACCCGGCGTTTGGTCTGGAAGCGGTGTGGATTGAAATCAGTCAGCGCAGCCAGGCGCAGTCCCTGGGCTACACCGTGGTAGACGCCAGCACCGTAGTGGCGACCCACCTCAACCAGATTCTGTACAAGCACTCGCATGAGCTGATCGGCCATGAAGAGGTCCAGCAACTGATGCAGTTGCTTGCCAAGAGCTCGCCGAAGCTGGCTGAAGAGCTGGTGCCGGGTGTGCTGTCGCTGTCGGCGCTGCTCAATGTGCTGCAGGCGCTGTTGGCCGAGCATGTGCCGGTGCGTGATATCCGCAGCATCGCCGAGGCCATCGCGAATAACGTCGGGAAGAGTCAAGATACCGCCGCGCTGGTGGCGGTGGTGCGCGTTGGTTTGAGTCGCGCAATCGTCCAAAGCATTGTAGGCGTTGAGCCGGAGCTGCCTGTCATCACGCTGGAACCAAGGTTGGAACAGATATTGCTCAATAGTTTGCAGAGGGCTGGTCAGGGTCAGGAAGAAGGCGTTCTTCTTGAGCCGAGCATGGCTGAAAAGCTCCAGCGTTCGTTGATTGAGGCCGCCCAGCGTCAGGAAATGCAAGGGTCGCCGGTAATACTCCTGGTAGCAGGTCCGATTCGGGCCATGCTGTCACGATTTGGACGATTGGCTGTACCGAACATGCATGTTCTGGCGTATCAGGAAATTCCTGACAACAAGCAAGTTACCATCGTAGCGACTGTCGGGCCCAACGGCTGAGGTAGTGAGTCATGCAAGTTAAGCGATTTTTCGCCGCCGATATGCGTCAAGCCATGAAGCTGGTTCGCGATGAGCTGGGCGCTGAGGCGGCCATCATTGGCAACCGCCGCATCGCCGGTGGCGTCGAGTTGACCGCCGCGCTGGATTACAAGCTGTCGGCCCTGGCCCCACGCGTTCCGAACATGGAGCTTGAAGACGAACTGCGCAAAACCCAGTCGCGCATCGTCTCCGCTCAGGCTGAATTGAACAACCGCAGCGACAGCGATGCCTCGGTCAATCTTCAGCTGTTTTCCGGCAAGTCGATCAGTGCCGCCGACACGCACATCGAGCCCACGCTCGAAGAGCCGCCACGCCCGTCCGCTTACGCGCCGACCCCGGCTGCCGAGCCTGCTGGCGGACAACGCGCCTTCGACTCGATGCGTTCCGAATTGAATGGCCTGCGCGAGCTGCTGGAAGTCCAGCTGGGCTCTCTGGCCTGGACCCAGTTGCAAGGCAGCCGCCCGCAGCAGGCCAACCTGTGGCGTCGTCTGCAGCGCGTGGGTCTCTCAGGTCCGCTGTCGCGCGATCTGCTGTCGATGATTCCCGATATCGACGAGCCTCGTCAGGCCTGGCGCATGTTGCTGGCTCACCTGGCGCGCATGATTGCCGTACCTGACGTCGAGCCGCTGGAAGAGGGTGGTGTGATCGCCATGGTCGGTCCTGCCGGCATGGGCAAGACCACCACGCTCGCCAAGCTGGCAGCCCGTTATGTGCTGAAGTACGGCGCACAGAATATTGCACTGGTCAGCATGGACAGTTTCCGCATTGGCGCTCAGGAGCAGCTCAAGACGCTGGGCCGGATCCTCAATGTCCCGGTTACTCACGTCGATCCGGGGCAGTCGCTGGCGCAGGCACTTGAGCCTCTGTTGCGCAAGCGTGTGGTGTTGATCGATACCGCAGGCCTGCAAGCCAGCGATCCTGCGTTGCGCATGCAGCTGGAAAGCCTGGCAGGTCGCGGTATCAAGGCGCGCAACTACCTGGTGCTGGCGACAACCAGTCAGAAGCAGGTATTGACCGCTGCGTATCACAGTTACAAGCGTTGTGGCCTGGCCGGATGCATTCTGACCAAGCTGGATGAAACCGCCAGCCTGGGCGAAGTCCTGAGCCTGGCGATCAGTCATGAATTACCGGTGGCCTACCTGACTGACGGGCCGCGCATTCCGGACGATCTGCACATTCCCCGCCGTCACCAGTTGGTGAGTCGTGCAGTGAGTGTCCAGATGCAGGACGAGCCGAGCGAGGAAGCGATGGCTGATATGTTTGCCGACCTCTATCACACACCTGGCAAAAGGGTGGGTTAAGTGATGGATATCATTGAAATGTCCCTGCATCGATGGTCTGCCAGGCATTGTTCGCTCGCGAACGTGCAGCCCCCAATGTGGCTTCGGTCTACGCAAGACAAGGTAAAGAAATAACATGGGCAGCATGCATCCCGTACAGGTTATCGCGGTGACTGGCGGCAAAGGTGGCGTCGGTAAGACTAACGTGTCAGTGAACCTTTCACTGGCCCTTGCCGAGCTCGGCCGGCGCGTCATGCTGCTGGACGCCGATCTGGGTCTGGCCAACGTTGACGTTCTGCTGGGGCTTACGCCCAAGCGTACGCTCGCCGATGTCATAGAAGGTCGTTGCGAGCTGCGTGACGTGCTCCTGCAAGGGCCGGGCGGCGTTCGTATCGTACCGGCCGCGTCCGGCACCCAGAGCATGGTTCACCTGTCGCCTGCCCAGCATGCCGGCCTGATCCAGGCGTTCAGCGAGATCGGCGACAACCTCGATGTGCTGGTCATCGACACGGCCGCCGGTATCGGTGAGTCGGTCGTCAGCTTCGTACGCGCGGCCCAGGAAGTACTGCTGGTGGTCTGCGACGAGCCTACCTCGATCACCGATGCCTACGCACTGATCAAACTGTTGAATCGCGATTACGGCATGAACCGCTTCCGTGTCCTGGCCAATATGGCCCAGAGCCCGCAGGAAGGTCGCAACCTGTTTGCCAAACTGACGAAAGTCACGGACCGCTTTCTGGACGTGGCGCTGCAGTATGTGGGCGCCGTGCCGTACGACGAGTGCGTGCGCAAGGCCGTACAGAAGCAGCGCGCCGTGTACGAAGCCTTCCCGCGCTCCAAGTGCGCACTGGCATTCAAAGCCATCGCTCAGAAGGTCGACACCTGGCCACTTCCTGCCAACCCGCGGGGTCACCTGGAGTTTTTCGTCGAGCGACTCGTTCACCAGACCAGCGCGGGGCCTGTCCAATGACTGCGAGCGGCTACCAGATGTACAGCAAGGCTTCGCGTAACTCCCAGTACGAGTTGATCGAGCGTTACGCCCCGTTGGTCAAGCGCATTGCCTACCACTTGCTGGCGCGCTTGCCTGCCAGCGTGCAGGTCGAGGACCTGATCCAGGCTGGCATGATCGGCCTGTTGGAAGTGTCGACCAAATACGACTCCACCAAGGGGGCGAGCTTCGAGACTTACGCAGGCATCCGCATTCGTGGTGCAATGCTCGATGAAGTTCGCAAGGGTGACTGGGCGCCACGTTCGGTCCACCGCAATACCCGTATGGTGAGCGACGCAATTCGCGCAATTGAAGCGAAAACCGGGCGTGACGCTAAAGATCACGAGGTTGCGGCCGAACTCCAGTTAAGTCTCGATGATTATTACGGGATTTTGAATGATACCTTGGGCAGCCGCCTCTTCAGTTTCGACGACCTGCTTCAGGACGGCGATCATGAAGGGCTGCATGAGGATGGTGCCAGCGGTTCGCTCGAACCGTCACGGGACCTGGAAGACGAGCGCTTCCAGGCCGCCCTGGCCGATGCGATTGCCAATCTGCCGGAGCGTGAGCGTCTGGTCTTGGCGCTGTACTACGACGAAGAGCTGAACCTCAAGGAAATCGGAGAGGTCCTGGGGGTCAGTGAATCGCGGGTCAGTCAGTTACACAGCCAGTGCGCAGCTCGTTTGCGAGGGCGTTTGGGGGAGTGGCGAGCGCGTTGACAGTCAATGCGCGGCTCAAGGCCGCGGGTTGTCTGCAAGCCGGCTGTGCAGAGCGTTACGTGGTAACAGGATAGACAAGGCATAGGCTTGTCGGCAGTGCTCAAGGTTCTGCCGGTCAGGGGTTGTGCCTGTCTTTTCGCCAAGCCCGTCGTCGTTTCGTACAGCCGGGGGTGTGCTGTGCCAGTATTGCCGGTATTGATTGAACAGCGCGTTCAGGTGCTGAACGCGTTAAAGACTGCTTGGAGGTCGAATTGGACAAGAACATGAAAATCCTCATCGTTGATGACTTCTCAACGATGCGGCGGATCATCAAAAACCTGTTGCGTGACCTTGGGTTTACCAACACCTCGGAAGCGGATGACGGGTTGACCGCATTGCCGATGCTGCAGAGCGGCGCGTTTGATTTCCTGGTGACTGACTGGAACATGCCTGGCATGTCCGGTATCGATCTGTTGCGTCAGGTCCGTCAGGACGAGCGCCTCAAGAGCCTCCCAGTGCTTATGGTCACTGCTGAAGCCAAGCGTGAGCAGATCATCGAAGCTGCCCAGGCCGGGGTGAACGGTTATGTCGTCAAGCCATTCACGGCTCAAGCGCTGAAAGAAAAGATCGAAAAGATCTTTGAACGCGTCAATAGCTGATGCAAGCCGTGAGGGCGCTATGGATAACACTGATTCGATGGCCGACTTTGAGTCGACCCTGAAAAGACACGCGCAGGAACTCGTCACCAGCCTTGAAAAAGGCCGTTTCGGCGAAGCTGTGCAATTGATCCATGAGCTAAACCAGACACGCGACCGCGGCCTTTATCAGGAAGTGGGCAAGCTGACTCGTGAGCTGCACAGTGCAATCGTCAACTTTCAGATTGATCCGCACATGCCTCAGGCCGAGGAGGTGTCGCAGATCACAGATGCCACCGAACGCCTGTCGTACGTCGTTCGGCTGACCGAAAATGCGGCCAACCGCACCATGGATCTGGTCGAGGAAAGCACGCCGCTCATGAACGGTCTGAGTTCCGACGCCAAGGCGTTGAGCGAAGACTGGGGACGTTTCATGCGCCGCGAAATCGGTGCTGAAGAATTCCGTGATCTCGCCAAGCGGGTCGATGGATTTCTGACGCGTACCGAGAAGGAAACCCATGAGGTTTCCGCGCACCTCAATGACATTCTGCTTGCTCAGGATTACCAGGATCTCACCGGTCAGGTCATCAAGCGTGTCACGCAACTGGTCACTGAAGTTGAAGGCAATTTGCTCAAACTGGTGCTCATGGCCAGCCATGTCGATCGCTTTGCAGGCATCGAACATGACGAAGAATCCATCCTTGCTGAAAAAGATCCTAAAAAACATCTCGCCAAGGGTGAAGGTCCGCAGATTCATGCCGATAAACGTGAAGACGTCGTATCCGGACAGGATGATGTAGACGATCTGCTATCGAGCCTCGGCTTCTAGGTCTGTTGACGGATAATTATAGGGAGCACCCCATGAGCTTCGGCGCCGATGAAGAAATCCTTCAGGATTTTCTGGTAGAGGCCGGCGAGATTCTGGAGCAGTTGTCAGAACAATTGGTCGAGCTGGAAAGCCGACCGGATGATGCTGACCTGCTCAATGCAATTTTTCGCGGTTTTCACACTGTTAAAGGGGGCGCCGGCTTCCTCCAGCTGCATGAGCTGGTGGAGTGCTGCCACATCGCCGAGAACGTGTTCGACATCCTTCGCAAGGGTGAGCGACGTGTTGACTCCGAGCTCATGGACGTGGTTCTGGAAGCACTGGACACGGTCAACAGCATGTTCGGTCAGGTGCGTGAACGTTCGGACGTAACGCCTGCAACGCCAGAGCTTCTGGCTGCGCTGGCACGTCTGGCCGAGCCACAGTCTGCCGATGAAGTTGCGGTTGCAGAACCGGTTGCAGAACCCGTGGTGGAAGAGGTTGTCGAGGCTGCCGCTCCGATCGCCGAGTCATCGGCTAGCGACGACATCACGGATGATGAGTTCGAGCAACTGCTCGACTCGCTGCACGGGTCCAGTCCGGTTGCCGCACCCGTTGCTGCCGCGCCAGTGACTCAGGCACCGGCCAGCGACGAGATCACCGATCAGGAGTTCGAATCCCTGCTCGATCAATTGCACGGCAAAGGCAAGTTCGCCCCTGACGCCGCCCCGGTTCAGGCCCCGGCGGCGACAGCCAAGGCGGGCAGCGCTGCGCCGGCGAGCGATGAAATCACCGATGACGAGTTCGAAGCCCTGCTTGACCAGTTGCATGGCAAGGGTTCGTTCGATGGCGCAATTGCTGCAACGGTTGCCGCGCCTGCCGTTGCAGCCAAGGCACCTGCTGCTGCCTCTGACGAAATCACCGATAACGAATTCGAAAGCCTGCTGGATGAGCTTCACGGCAAGGGCAAATTCGAGCCTGATGCTGTCGTCGGCAAGGCGGCAGCACCTGCGCCAGCAGCTGCGGCACCAGCACCAGCTCCTGTAGCCAAGCCAGCGCCAGCGCCAGCAGCGAAAGCCGAGCCAGCTCCGGCCAAGCCCGCAGCAGCGGCTCCGGCACCTGCACGCGCTCCGGCGGCCGGTGGCGACAAGCCTGCCGCGTCGGAAGCCGAAACCACTGTACGCGTTGATACAGCGCGCCTGGACGAGATCATGAACATGGTCGGCGAACTGGTGCTGGTGCGTAACCGACTGGTTCGTCTTGGCCTCAATAGTGGCGACGAAGCCATGTCCAAGGCGGTCTCCAATCTGGATGTGGTGACAGCTGATCTGCAGACCGCAGTGATGAAAACCCGCATGCAGCCGATCAAGAAAGTCTTCGGCCGCTTCCCGCGTCTGGTTCGTGACCTGGCTCGCCAGCTCAAGAAAGAGATCAACCTGGAACTGGTGGGTGAAGAAACCGACCTGGACAAAAACCTTGTCGAGGCGCTGGCCGACCCGCTGGTCCACTTGGTGCGTAACGCAGTCGACCACGGCATCGAGACGCCGGAAGAGCGCGAGGCTACGGGCAAGTCCCGCGGCGGGCGTGTGATTCTGTCAGCCGAGCAGGAGGGCGATCACATCCTGTTGTCGATCTCCGATGACGGCAAGGGTATGGATCCCAACGTTCTGCGCTCCATCGCCGTCAAGCGCGGCGTGATGGACAAGGATGCAGCCGATCGCCTGAGCGACACCGACTGCTACAACCTGATCTTCGCGCCGGGCTTTTCGACCAAGACGGAAATTTCCGATGTGTCCGGCCGTGGCGTGGGCATGGACGTGGTGAAAACCAAGATTTCCCAGCTCAACGGCTCGATCAACATCTACTCGACCAAGGGTCAGGGTTCGAAGATCGTCATCAAGGTTCCGCTGACGCTTGCGATCATGCCGACCCTGATGGTCATGCTGGGCAATCAGGCGTTTGCCTTCCCGTTGGTCAACGTCAACGAAATCTTCCACCTGAACCTCTCGACCACCAACGTCGTCGACGGTCAGGAAGTGGTGATCGTGCGTGACAAGGCCTTGCCACTGTTTTACCTCAAGCGTTGGCTGATCAGCTCGGCTGCGCACGAAGAACAGCGCGAAGGGCACGTGGTGATTCTGTCTGTCGGTACCCAGCGCATCGGCTTTGTCGTCGATCAACTGGTCGGGCAGGAAGAAGTGGTGATCAAACCGCTGGGCAAGATGTTGCAAGGTACGCCAGGCATGTCGGGCGCCACCATCACCGGTGACGGTCGCATTGCCCTGATTCTCGATGTACCGAGCATGCTCAAGCGTTACGCCGCACGGCGTATTTGATTCTGGGGTTGCGGGCAGCCTGGTCTGCCTGCAGCACCTATTGGAGTGTTTATGGCAGTCAAGGTCCTGGTGGTGGATGATTCCGGTTTCTTCCGCCGCCGCGTTACGGAAATTCTTTCTTCGGACCCCAATATCCAGGTTGTCGGCACGGCAACCAATGGCAAGGAAGCGATAGAGCAGGCACTTGCACTCAAGCCTGACGTGATCACCATGGACTACGAGATGCCGATGATGGATGGCATCACTGCCGTTCGCCATATCATGCAGCGCATCCCGACCCCCGTACTGATGTTCTCCTCGCTGACGCACGAAGGTGCCCGCGTCACGCTGGATGCACTGGACGCTGGTGCCGTGGACTTTCTCCCCAAGAATTTTGAAGACATCTCGCGTAACCCGCAGAAGGTCAAGCAACTGCTGTGCGAGAAGATCAATAGCATCTCGCGCAGCAATCGTCGTTTTACCGGTGCGGTATCGACGCCGTCGATAGCTGCTCCAGCCGCAGCGCCCGCTGCTCGTGCTGCCGCACCTGCGCCGACCTCGTCTGCGCCTGCCCGTACCTTTGCGCCACGTACCGCAGCGCCTGCGCTTCATGCTGCGCAGGCTCAGTCTCACGCACCTGCTCATCCGGCGACGTCGGGTGCGCCCAAG
Source organism: Pseudomonas triticifolii (assembly GCF_014358015.1). Lineage (GTDB taxonomy): Bacteria > Pseudomonadota > Gammaproteobacteria > Pseudomonadales > Pseudomonadaceae > Aquipseudomonas > Aquipseudomonas triticifolii. The sequence goes on from NZ_JACONV010000005.1 coordinate 54,155, forward strand.
CGTAAGGCCTACAAGCTGGTTGCCATTGGTACGTCAACGGGTGGTCCGGTGGCGTTGCAACGCGTGCTGACGCAACTGCCCGCCAGCTTTCCGGCGCCACTGGTGCTGATCCAGCATATGCCTGCCGCTTTCACCAAGGCGTTCGCCGAGCGCCTGGACAAGCTGTGCAAGATCAGCGTCAAGGAAGCCGAGGATGGCGACGTGCTGCGTCCGGGGCTTGCCTTGCTGGCTCCTGGCGGCAAACAGATGATGATCGACGGTCGTGGCACGGTGAAAATTCTGCCGGGTGATGAGCGCCTCAATTACAAGCCGTGCGTGGACATCACCTTCGGATCGGCCGCCAAGTCGTACGGCGACAAGGTGCTCTCCGTGGTGTTGACCGGTATGGGCGCAGACGGCCGGGAAGGTGCCCGTTTGCTCAAGCAGGCCGGCAGCACGGTCTGGGCGCAGGACGAAGCAAGCTGCGTGATCTACGGTATGCCGATGGCTATCGTCAAGGCGGAGCTCGCGGACGCGATCTATAGCCTGGACGACATAGGGCGTCATCTGGTCGAGGCGTGTCTCTGATGGATGTACTGAGTCTTATCGGTCTTATCCTGGCGTTCGTTGCGATCATCGGTGGTAACTTTCTCGAAGGCGGGCATCTCAGCGCGTTGCTCAATGGTCCGGCGGCGCTGATTGTGATTGGTGGCACGCTGGGTGCGTCGTTGCTGCAATCGCCCATGAGCGCTTTCATGCGCGCCATGAAAATCATTCGCTGGGTGCTGTTCCCGCCGCGCGTCGATCTGCCGGGTGGTGTTGATCGTGTCATTGGCTGGAGCATGACGGCCCGCAAGGAAGGCTTGCTGGGCCTTGAGACGATTGCCGATTCCGAGCCCGACAGCTACTCCCGAAAAGGCCTGCAACTGCTGGTCGATGGTGCCGAGCCTGAAGCGATTCGCAGTATTCTGGAAGTGGACTTCATCACCCAGGAAACCCGCGATATCCAGGCCGCCAAGGTGTTCGAAAGCATGGGCGGTTATGCGCCGACCGTGGGCATCATCGGTGCGGTGATGGGGTTGATTCACGTGATGGGTAACCTCGCCGATCCGAGCCAGCTGGGGAGCGGCATTGCCGTTGCCTTTGTTGCCACTATTTATGGCGTCGCGTCGGCCAACCTGATCCTGCTGCCGGTGGCGAACAAGCTCAAGGCTATTGCCCACCGCCAGGCGCGTTATCGCGAGATGCTGCTTGAAGGTCTGCTGTCCATTGCCGAGGGTGAAAACCCGCGCTCCATCGAACTCAAGCTGCAAGGCTTCATGGAGTAACCCGTCATGGCTCGACGTCGTCAGCCCGAAGAACACGAAAATCATGAGCGCTGGCTGGTGTCGTATGCCGACTTCATCACGTTGCTGTTTGCGTTCTTCGTGGTGATGTACTCGATTTCGTCGATCAACGAAGGCAAGTACAAGATCCTGTCTCAAGCGCTGGTCGGTGTGTTCAACGACGCCGAGCGCACCATGAAGCCGATCCCCATCGGCGAGCAGCGCCCGGTGTCGGTCAAGCCGTCCGAGCCGCTGCTCAAGGACAGCGAAGAAACCGATGCAGGCATCGCCTCGTCGGCCAGCGACCCGCTGCAGACCATCGCTCAGGATGTGCGTGACGCGTTTGGCGACCTGATCAAGTCCGACCAGATGACCGTGCGCGGCAACGAGTTGTGGATCGAGATCGAACTCAATTCAAGCCTGCTCTTTGGCAGCGGCGATGCGATGCCCAGCGACAAGGCATTCACGATCATTGAAAAGGTCGCGGGTATCGTCAAGCGCTTCGATAACCCGATCCACGTCGAAGGCTTCACGGACGACCAACCGATCAGCACGTCGCAGTTTCCGACCAACTGGGAGCTGTCTTCCGCCCGCTCGGCCAGCATCGTACGCATGCTGGCCATGGACGGTGTGAACCCTGCGCGCCTGGCGTCTGTGGGGTATGGCGAGTTCCAGCCGATTGCGCCCAACACGACGACCACCGGGCGCGCCAAGAACCGCCGCGTGGTGCTGGTAATCTCGCGTAACCTGGATGTGCGTCGCAGTTTGACCAGCACCGGCACGGCCAATGCGCAGCCGGACGCCGCTTTGAGGCGTGCTGGCACACAAACTGCACCGGTGCCAGCAAAGCCGCCGGTACGTGCGAACACTGTCAATTCTCCGTCACCCGCTCCCTGACTGTCGTCTCGGTACGATTGTCGCTGTACGGAAGGAAAATCATCAATGAGAGTCTGGGCAGTAGCCAACCAGAAAGGTGGAGTCGGAAAGACCACCACGACCATTGCCCTGGCCGGTTTGCTGGCCGATGCGGGCAAGCGCGTCGTCGTGGTCGATCTGGACCCCCACGGCTCCATGACCAGCTATTTCGGGCACAATCCTGATGAGCTGGAGCACAGCGCCTTCGACTTGTTCCTGCACAAGGGCCAGGTGCCTGACGGTTTGCCGGGACAGCTGCTATTGCCGACCAGCGACCAGCGTATTTCGCTGATTCCGTCGAGTACGGCGTTGGCGACGCTGGAACGTCAGTCGCCTGGCCAGAGCGGCCTGGGGTTGGTCATCGCCAAAAGCCTCGCGCAGTTGTGGCAGGATTTTGACTATGCGCTGATCGACAGCCCGCCGTTGCTCGGTGTGTTGATGGTCAACGCGCTGGCGGCCAGTCAGCAGTTGGCGATTCCGGTGCAAACCGAATTTCTGGCCGTGAAGGGCCTGGAACGCATGGTCAACACGCTGACCATGATCAACCGTTCACGCAAGGTGCCGCTGCCTTACACCATCGTGCCGACGCTGTTTGACCGTCGCACCCAGGCTTCGATGGGCACGTTGAAACTGCTGCGCGACAGCTTCCCCGAACATGTTTGGCAGGCCTACGTGCCGGTGGACACGCGTTTGCGTGATGCCAGCCGAGCGGGTCTCACGCCGTCGCAGAACGACAGCAAGAGCCGCGGCGTGATCGCGTATCGGGCGCTGCTCAAACATATGCTCGCCGAGCAACTCAATGCTCAGGTGGCCTGACATGCGCACTCATTCTTTCTTTGCTGTCAGCTCAAGTGATGCCTCAATGCGGCCGATAACTCTATCAGGCTGCACTCGCTCTATTTATTGTTGGGCCCCGGTATGAACCGCCCTGTAGAAGTTGCAACACGACCCAAGCTGGCTTTGCAGTCTTATCTGGATGCCTTGCTTCAGGACGCGACCGAAGAGCTGCAAGAACCTGAAAGCACCATCGACGAGTTTCAGGCCGCGGTGCTCGAAGAGCAGGCTTTTGACGCGCGCATGAAGGCGCAGATCAAGCCGGTTGCTGTCGCAGTGGCGGCACCTGCTGCCGTGGCAGTGCCTGTTGCGGTCGCCGCGCCGGTGGTGACGCCCGCGCCGGTGGTGGAAATGGCGCCGGTGATTGTGGCCGAGCCCGTTGTGGAGGTCGTTGTACCGACCGTTGACTGGGTCGAGCCTGTTGCCGAACTCAGTACGCTGGTGGCTCAGCGAACACCAACGCCGCCGCCGACCAGCGATGGTCGTCCGGCCTGGGCTGCCGAGCCGTTTGAGTGCCTGTTGTTCGACGTAGCCGGGCTGACACTGGCAGTGCCACTGGTATGCCTTGGATCGATTTATCCGTTGGCAGGGCAGGAGCTGACGCCTCTGTTCGGTCAGCCGGACTGGTTTCTGGGGATCCTGCCGTGTCAGGCAGGCAACCTGAAGGTGCTGGATACCGCGCGCTGGATCATGCCTGATCGCTACCGCGATGATTTTCGTCAGGGCTTGCAGTACGTGATTTCGGTTCAGGGTTACGAGTGGGGGTTGGCGGTACATCAGGTCAGTCGCTCGCTGCGCCTTGATCCGAATGAAATCAAGTGGCGTACACACCGTGGTCAACGCCCATGGCTGGCGGGCACAGTGATTGAGCACATGTGTGCATTGCTGGATGTTGCAGAGTTGGCCGAGCTGATTGCCAGTGGCGCGGTCAAGCAGTTGAACAAGTCAAAATAATCATGGGTCGTCGCCAGTCGCGTCGCCCGCAGAGTACACACGTGAGGGGTTAGGGTATGAATAAGTCGTCTGCACAAGGTTCTGAAGATCCTATCCTGCAATGGGTTACGTTCCGCCTGGACAATGAGTCCTATGGCATCAACGTAATGCAGGTCCAGGAAGTGCTGCGCTACACCGAAATCGCTCCGGTACCGGGTGCGCCAAGCTACGTGCTGGGCATCATCAACCTGCGCGGTAACGTTGTAACCGTCATCGACACCCGTCAGCGCTTCGGCCTGGCACCGGTGGAAGTCAGCGATAACACCCGTATCGTTATCATCGAAGCCGACAAGCAAGTGGTCGGTATTCTGGTCGACAGCGTGGCGGAAGTGGTTTACTTGCGTCAGTCCGAAGTCGAAACCGCACCTAACGTCGGTAACGATGAATCGGCCAAGTTCATTCAGGGCGTTTGCAACAAGAACGGCGAACTGTTGATTCTGGTCGAGCTGGACAAAATGATGTCCGAAGAAGAGTGGTCCGAGCTGGAGAACATCTGATTGATTCTTGAGGTAGCTGTCGTCTTCCTGGGCATTCTCTGGGTCGTTTCCCTGGGAATGTTTCTGGCCCATACCAAGCGTCAGCGCAAGCTCGACGCCGAGCGTGACGAGGCAGCTGCCTTGCGTGATCAGCGTATCAAGGAGTTGGCCCGGCGCGTGGACAACTTCCAGAATGGCACGGTACGTATGGGTGAAGCGCTTCACGAACTGCGCGCCATCGTTGCGCCGTTGCCGGACAAGCTGACGGCGCTGGAACAGCGCGATCCCTCCACGCTGTCCTTCGCTCAGGCTGCACGCCTGGTCGGCATGGGCGCCAGCATTGACGAACTGACCCAGTCCTGCGGGCTGACTCAGGCTGAAGCGCAGTTGATGACCAAGTTGCACAGCAATACGGCGGGCTGACCGCCGTATCGACCCCGCCTGATACATTCGCGATCAGGCTTTATTTCTCGCAGAGCCGCTTTTCCGGCAGCGCCTTACTGTTCGTCGAGCGCGAATTCAGTCAGGCAGAAGGTTGGAACCGCCATCGCCTGCAGACGCTTCGAACCACCCAGTTCTGGCAGATCAATGATCGCGGCTGCTTCGTGAACCTGCGCGCCCATGCGGCGAATCAGGTTGGCGGCGGCGACCAGCGTGCCGCCGGTTGCAATCAGGTCATCGAACATGACCACCGAGTCGCCATCGCACAGGCTGTCGGCGTGCACTTCCAGGTAGGCCTCCCCGTATTCGGTCTGGTACGCCTCTGACAGCACATCAGCGGGCAGCTTGCCCTGCTTGCGGAATAGCACCAGTGGCTTGTTCAAGGCGTAAGCCACAACCGAACCGATCAAAAATCCGCGCGCGTCCATGACGCCGATGTGGCTGAAGTCGGTCTCGATGTAGCGCTGCACAAAGCTGTCGATCACCTGGCGGGTAGCCTTGGGGGACTGGAAGAGCGGGGTGATGTCGCGGAAGACGACACCCGGCTTGGGAAAGTCCACAACCGGGCGTATCAGGGATTTAAAGCTCAATTCATCGAAAATCATCAGAGTTGATCCGGTGCAAGATTGGCCGACAGTTTAAGCCGACGCGTCCCGGATCGCACCCCTCAGCTTTGAATTGCGCCGCCCGCCAGCGCGCAGAGCTGAATCGGGTCCAGGATATGCACCTCTTTGCCTTCTGCGCTAATCAGCTCGTTTTGCTGAAAACGGGTGAACACACGGGAGACGGTTTCGACCGCCAGGCCCAGGTGATTGCCGATTTCGTTGCGCGACATGCTCAGACGGAACTGATTGGCAGAAAAGCCTCGTGCCCGAAAGCGCGCCGAGAGATTGACCAGAAAAGTGGCGATGCGCTCATCAGCAGTCTTTTTCGACAGCAGTAACATCATCTGTTGATCGTCGCGGATTTCGCGGCTCATGACGCGCATCAACTGGCGGCGCAGTTGAGGCAACTGCACGGACAATTCGTCCAGACGCTCGAAAGGAATCTCGCACACCGACGTGGTTTCCAGCGCTTGCGCCGAGACGGGGTATGCCTGGGCGTCCATCCCGGACATGCCCACCAGTTCGCTGGGCAAATGAAAACCGGTGAGTTGTTCTTCACCCGAATCGCTGATGCTGAACGTTTTCAGAGCCCCGGAGCGAACCGCGTATACCGACTCGAAGGTATCGCCCTGGCGAAACAGGAATTCGCCCTTTCTCAAAGGACGGCCTCGCTTGACGATCTGGTCAAGCGAATCCATGTCCTCAAGGTTCAATGAGAGCGGCAGGCAGAGCGGGGCGAGACTGCAATCCTTGCAATGAGCCTGGGTTGAAGCACGGGACTTGGCGGGCTCGGACATCACTTAATTCCTTGTGGGAAATCACACATAGGTCGTAAGGGTAACTCACCCAAGGCAAGTAGGGCCAGTCTGGAAAAATCTCATGGCATCAAGCTTTCAGCGCGATAGGCGATAGCCTTTCAACCTCTAACCTGACGCAGGAAGCTGCCCCATGACGACCATAGGACCACTCAGTCTGACAATCAATTTGCCTGTTTCGGCAGCGCAGATGAACCAAGGCAAGTCATCAATTGCGGACGCCGAGCCCTCGGCAACCCCTGGCACAGGGGTGGAGGTCAACCTTTCATCCGAGGGCAGGACAGCCGCTTCCTCTGCCTCACGAGATGCGGATATCGAGCGCAGTGGACTGCCCGAAGGTGTGCAAAAGCTCCTCAAGGCCATTCGCGAATTGCAACGCAAGATCGAAGAGATACAGCAGCAGATCCAGCAAGTGATCGCCGACCAGAGTCTCAGTGACAACGAGCGGCAAACCAAGGTCGCCGCACTGCAGACCGCACTCGGTGCTGTGCAACAACAGATCAGCAGTTCCAGTTCCGATCTCGCGGTCATGATGAATCAGCTCAAGCTGGATGAAGGAAGCAAGACCTTGGCGCGGTCACTGATGACCGTCAAGGGATAGCAGCGCGCGTCACTCAGATCACCCGGGAAAATCGTCGGCGATTCTGCCGGGTGAGGTAGGTATCGAACACCCTGCATACCGATCGGACCAGCAAGCGTCCGGCAGGCAAGACCTTGAGCCTTTTCTGCTCCAGAGCGATCACCCCGTCGTCTGCCATCTCGATCAGTTGCGGCCAGATGGCGCTGAAGTAGCGCTCGAAATCGATTGCAAAGGTCTGCTCCAGATCGGCGTAATCAAGCCGGAAATGGCAGATCAGCTGTTTAATCACGGCACGTCTGATCCGATCGTCTTCAGTGCAGACCAACCCGCGTCTGGTTGCCAATTGATCGCTGGCGAGCAACGCCTGATAGTCGTTCAGATCGCTGCTGTTCTGGCTGTACAGATTGCCCACCTGACTGATCGCCGACACACCCAGACCGACCAGGTCGCAATGCCCGTGCGTGGTATAGCCTTGAAAGTTGCGATGCAGCGTGTGTTCTTCCTGCGCGACGGCCAGGTCATCGTCGGGCAGGGCGAAGTGATCCATGCCGATGTAGCGATAACCCGCCTGGGTCAGTTGTGAAACCGTGCGTTCCAGCATCAGCAGTCTGGTTTCGGCGCTGGGCAGGTCGGCGCTGTCGATGCGCCGTTGCGGCATGAAACGCTCTGGCAAATGAGCGTAATTGAACACTGACAGCCGATCTGGCTGCAGCTGGATGATCTCATCCACCGTGCGGGCGAAGCTGTCGGGGGTCTGTTTGGGCAGCCCGTAGATCAGGTCGATGTTGATCGAGCGAAACTGCAGCGTACGTGCCGCCTCGATCAACGTCCGGGTTTGCTCCAGGCTTTGCAGACGATTGATTGCCCGCTGCACGGCGGGCTCCAGGTCCTGGACGCCCAGACTGATCCGGTTGAACCCCAGTTCACGCAACAGCCCCATGGTTGCCCAGTCCGCTTCGCGAGGATCAATCTCGATGCCATAGTCGCCCGAGTCGTCGTCCAGCAAATTGAAGTGCTCACGCAGATGCGCCATCAAGTGCCGCAACTGGTCATGACTGAGAAACGTCGGCGTTCCGCCGCCCAGATGTAACTGTTCGACCACCTGGCCCGCATCGACGTGGCAGCCGAGCATCTGAATCTCCTGCATCAAACGCTGCAGATAAACCTGAGCCCGACCACGATCCTTGGTGATGACCTTGTTGCAGGCGCAGTAGTAACACACGTTGGCGCAGAACGGGATGTGCACATACAGCGACAAAGTGCGCATCGCCTTTCGACTGTCGCGCAGCGCATGCAGCAGCTCGAAAGCCCCTACATCGGTCTTGAACTGCACGGCAGTCGGATACGAGGTGTAACGCGGCCCGGTGAGATCGTAACGGCGGATCAGGTCTGAATCCCAACGAATGACGTCCAGCATGCGCATGTTTCCCGGATGGGGTGATGATGGCGGGAGCATACGAGGGGCGTGTTTATGGGGTGTTGATGTGGGTCAACCGGCTTTGCAGCGAGCAAGTCTGATCATTCAGTGACCCATCAACCAATGCTGATGAGGCCCCGGCAACGTCCATATTCCAAACACAATCACCAGCACGCCACCCGTCGCACGCACACTGCGTTTACGCAGCAGTGCGGTGGTGCGTTCGGCGGCGAGGCCGGTGGCTAGCAGGACGGGCCAGGTGCCCACGCCGAACGCCAGCATCAGCAGGGCGCTGTCGATAGCGTTGCCCTGGCTCGCGGCCCAGAGCAGGGTGCTGTAGACCAGCCCGCAGGGCAGCCAGCCCCACAGCGCGCCGAGAAGAAGCGCGCGGGGGATGCTCGAAATAGGCAGCAGACGGGTGGCGATGGGTTGTAGATGGCGCCACAGGCCTCGGCCCAGGCGTTCAATGTGGGTCAGGCCGCTCCACCAGCCGGCAAGGTACAGGCCCATGGCGATCAACAACAGCGCGGCGACGACGCGCATCGTCGTCGCCCCTGGACTGTTCGCCACCGCCCAGCCGACCATGCCGCTGAAGAAACCGGCAATTGCGTAACTGACGATACGTCCCAGGTTGTAGGCCATCAACAACCGCAGTCGCTGTCCACGCTGTTCTCGGGGAATGGCCAGGGTCAATGCGCCCATCAGCCCGCCACACATGCCCAGGCAATGCCCGCCGCCCAGCAGCCCCAGTATCAGAGCGGAAAACAGCAGGGGTATCAGGTCAGACATGATGAGCTTCAGGCATGGGGTTTTCCGTCGCTGTCTGACCGTTTGCGATCAGGCACGGTGCTTTGTGCCGCAGCCTGATGATCGGGATCCTGATCGTCGAACAGGATGCTGTGGGCCGGACCGTCCAGATCATCGTATTGCCCATCGTCCACCGCCCAGAAAAACACATAGATCGCCACGCCGACCAGCAGCAAAGCGGCAGGAATCATGATGTAGAGCGCGGGCATGATACCTCCTGGGCGAATCGTGCAGCGTGTGGAAGGCGTGTCAGGCGCAGGGCGTTGAGCACCACGATCAGCGAGCTTGCGGACATGCCGATGGCCGCCCAGATCGGGGTGATCCAGCCCAGCGCCGCGAAAGGCAACATGAGGCCATTGTACAAACCGGCCCATAACAGGTTTTCGATAATCACTCGACGGGTGCGGCGCGCCAGACCAAAAGCGTCGATCAGGCTGTGGAGGCGGTTGGAGAGCAGTACCGCGTCAGCGCCGGTCTTGGTCAGGTCGGTGGCCGAGCCCATGGCCACGCTGATGTTAGCGGCTGCCATGACCGGTACATCATTCACACCGTCGCCAATCATCAGCACGTTGTGCCCTTGTGCCTGCAATTGCTGCAGCACGGCCAGCTTGTCTTCGGGTCGCAGGCCGCCGCGTGCGTCGTCGATACCCAGCGTCGTTGCCACCGTCTGCACCATCGGCGAGCTGTCTCCGGACAGCAGCAGGGTCTTCCAGCCACGTGCCTGGCAGGCTTGCAGCAACTCGATCGCGTCGTCGCGCAGTCGGTCGTCCAGGCCGAACCAGGCCAGCGGGCCTTCAGTGTTGCCCAGCAGCAGCCATTGGCCGGTGTCGTCCGGCATCTGCAGTACGTCGGCATTGCTCAGCGCGCAGACGAAGGCTGGCTGGCCGATGCGTAGGCGTTGATCGTCTACACAGCCCTGCAGACCGAGTCCGGGTGTAGTCAGTACATCACGAGCAGCACAAGGTGCTTGGCCGAAGGCGCGTGCGATGGGGTGCCCGGATCGGCTTTCCAGCGCGGCGGCCAGTTTCAGGCAGGTGTCTGCGTCCAGTCTTCCCAGAGGAAGAACCGCTCGTAGCGTCAGGCGTCCTTCGGTCAGCGTGCCGGTCTTGTCGAAGATGACGGTGTCGATCCTGTTCAGGCCTTCCAGCACATGGCCGCGGGTCAGCAGCAGGCCGAGCCTGTGCAGCGTGCCGGTCGCTGCAGTGAGTGCCGTCGGCGTTGCCAGCGACAAGGCGCAGGGGCAAGTGGCGACCAGCATGGCCAGAACGATCCAAAGAGCGCGTGACGAATCAAGTTGCCACCAGACGAGGCCGATGACAGCGGCGGCGATCAGTGAAAGCAGCAGAAACACCTGCGCCGCGCGGTCTGCCACGCTGGCCAGTCGTGGCTTATCCGCCTGGGCACGTTCCAGCAGGCGAACGATGGCGGACAGTTGAGTGTCATGCCCCAGGGCGAGCACCTGAATCGTCAACGCACTCTCGACATTGAGCGTGCCCGCCGTGACGCGGTCGCCTGCACTTCTTGGCTTGGGCAGGTACTCACCCGTCAGCAGGGATTCGTCGACACTGGATTGCCCTTCGAGAATCGTGCCATCGGCCGCAATCACCGTGCCGGGCTGCACCAGTACACGATCACCCAAGCCCAGCTCGCTGAGCAGAATGCGCTCGGCCTGGCCGTCCTTGGTCAGTCGCAGGCAGGAGGCAGGCAGTACATTGACCAATTGTGCCGTCGCCACAGCAGTTCGTTCACGTGCCCGGCGCTCCAGATAGCGCCCGGCCAGGAGGAACAGCGCGAACATGCCGACGGCATCGACGTACAGCTCTCCTGTTCCGGTTATAGCGGTCCAGATGCCTGCGACATAGGCGGTGCCGATGGCCAGCGACACTGACACATCCATGGTCAGGTGGCGGCTGCGCAGATCACGCAGCGCGCCACGCAAGAACGGTGCGCAGCTGTAGAACACGATGGGCGTGGTCAGAAACAGCGCCACCCAGCGCAAGATCGTGTGCATCTGTGGGCTCAGGTCGATATTGAATTCTGGCCAAGTTGCCATGGTCGCCATCATCGCCTGAAACCACAGCAGACCGGCGACGCCCAGTTGCCGCAGCGCCAGGCGGTTCTCGCGGGCCAGCCGTTCGGCAGCACGATCCGCCTGCCAGGGATGTGCAACGTAGCCGATGCCGCGCAGCGCGTGCAGCAGTTGGCTGAAGGCGACCTGATGGCTGACCCAGCGCACCGTCAGGCGATGATTGGACAGGTTCAGCCGCGCTTCGACCACGCCCGCAAGCTTGCCGAGCCGCTGTTCGATCAGCCAGCCACAGGCCGCACAACTGATACCTTCAATGAGCAGGGTGGTTTGCGAAACCTCTGCGTTATGGTGCACAAAAGGCGCCTGTACGTCCGGGCGATCATAGAGCGCCAGTTCATCGGGCACTGGCGTGGGCAGGTATTCCGGGTTCGTTGAGGTCTCACTGCGATGGCTGTAATAGTGTTCAAGCCCGCCTGCAACGATGGCTTCGGCCACCGCCTGACAGCCCGGACAACACAGCGCGCGGGTTTCGCCAAGCACCACGGCGTTAAAGCGGCTGCCCGCAGGCACGGGCAGGGCGCAGTGATAGCAGAGCAGGGGCGCGTTCACGTCAGTCCTTTGGGCCTTGAGCCGCTTGAAGCGGTTCGTCGCCCAGCGTCAAGGTTCGTTCAGGTCTGATCCATTCTTCTTCGAACAGGCGCCAGGTCTGGCCGCCTTCGGTGCCCAGTAATTCGACGAAGCGCCGGCCTTCGACCCGGTCCTGAAGTTGCCCGACGTAGCGACCCGCTTCTGACGGGCTTCGGGTCAGGAATACGCGGCGATCCATCTCCGGCTGAGTCGGTGATATCAGGTTAATCTCCAGCCTTTCAGGGTTGCTGTTGCCGCTCAGGCGCAGTTCGGCTTCGCCGGTGACGTCGTCCAGATGAAGGCTGGCACGCAGCATGAGGGTCTGGGCCAGTACCTCACGGTTGATCGAGCGATTGATGCCTTTGCCCGCTTCGTAATAGTTGTCGGTGACCAGATTGTCCGGATGATTGATCGCGATGCCCGCCATGGTCAGGCTGAGCAGCACCGAACCGCTCAACATGGCAATGATGATCCAGGGCCAGAGGTGCTTGTACCAGGGACTTGCAGCGGTTGCGGCTGGCATGGCGAGGCTCTTAGCGAATGGACGGACCGATGAACCGGCTGCGGGTTTCGATGCGGGTGTCGTCGTGGTCGGCATCCGTGAGTATGAAGGTGATCTCCTGCGTACTCGACGGCAGGGCTTCAGGCGCGCTGGACAATTGCACCGGGATGCTGATGATCTCGCCTGCCTTGACGGTGATTTCGCGAAGCCCCTGCCATTTCAGATCCGGCAGTCCACGGGCTTCCAGCCCATAGGTATGAGCGACCTGATCCTTGTTCATGATCTTGAGGCTGTAGACGTTTTCGATACGCCCCTCGGCGTTTTCCCGATACAACGTGCGGTCCTTGCTGACATCCAGCCCCACCAGTGAGCGGGTCATGAAGGCGTTGACCAGCAGGCCGATCATCAGCAGCAGCACCAGCGCGTAGCCGATCAGGCGCGGACGCAGTGTACGCGTTGCCTGCCCGGACAGCCTGTGCTCGGTGGTGTAGCTGATCAGCCCGCGTGGATACGCCATTCTGTCCATGACCGTATTGCAGGCATCGATACAGGCCGCGCAGCCGATGCACTCGACCTGCAAACCGTCGCGAATGTCGATACCGGTCGGGCACACCTGAACGCACATCGTGCAGTCGACGCAATCGCCCAGCCCCTGCGCTTGATAATCCGCCTCTTTTTTCCGCGCGCCGCGCTGCTCACCGCGTTGCGGGTTGTAGGACACAATCAGGGTGTCCTTGTCGAACATCACGCTCTGGAAGCGCGCGTACGGGCACATATAGATGCACACCTGTTCGCGCAACCAGCCCGCATTGGCGTAGGTCGCAAGGGTAAAGAACCCAACCCAGAAATACGCCCAGCCATCGGCCTGCCCGGTGAACAGGTCGATGCTCAGTTGACGAATGGGCGAAAAATAACCGACGAAGGTCAGTCCGGTAACAAAGCCGATTAATAGCCACAGGCTGTGTTTGGCCAGTTTGCGCAGCAGTTTTTCGCTGCTCATGGGCGAGCTGTCGAGTTTGATGCGCTGGTTGCGGTCGCCTTCGGTGAGCTTCTCGCACGCCATGAAGATCCACGTCCATACGCTCTGCGGGCAGGTATAACCGCACCATATGCGCCCTGCGTAAACCGTCACGAAGAACAGCCCGAACGCCGCAACGATCAACAGGCCGGACAGCAGGATGAAGTCCTGTGGCCAGAAGGTTGCGCCGAAGATGTAGAACCGCCGCTCGGGCAGGTCCCACCATACGGCCTGATGCCCATCGAGATTGAGCCAGACCGTACCGAAGTAAATCAGCAGCAGCAGCGCCCCGGCCGTCATGCGCAGGTTGCGATACAAACCCTTGAACGCACGGGTGTAGATTTTTTCGCGCGAGGCATAGAGATCGACGAATGCGTCTTCGTCATCGTTCGGGGGCGTGACATTGTGTACCGGGATCCGTTCACTCATTGCGCGGTCCAGCAGCGAAGGTATTCAACGGGTCGCCGTTGGGTCGCTTGCTGACAATGCATGGTCATTGCGAGACCGCCGGTTTTTCCTGGCGCGACAGGCTGTACACATACGCCGCCAGAATGTGCACCCGGTCATCGCCCTGCGTCGCCTTCTGCGCAGGCATCTGCCCCTGACGGCCGTAACGAATGGTTTGTTGAAGCTGGGCGAAACTCGTTCCATAGATAAAACCGCCGGGCTGTGTCAGGTCCGGAGCCCCGAGCACAGCCAGGCCTTTGCCTTCGGCTCCGTGGCAAGCGATGCAACTGGAGGCATAAAGCTTTTGTCCGGCAACCGGATCGGCTTTGGCACCGTCCGGCAGGGCTCGACCGTTCATGAGTGTCAGGACGTAGGCCGACACGTCGCGCACGCCTTGCTCGCCCAGCACCTCGCCCCAGGCGGGCATTATCGCGTGACGGCCGTTCAGGATGGAGGTCTTGATGGATTCAGTGTCGCCACCCCAACGCCAGTTAGCGTCGGTCAGGTTCGGAAAGCCATAGGCGCCTTTAGCGTCAGAACCATGGCAGACCGAGCAGTTGGAGGCAAACAGTCGCGCACCCATGCCCAGCGCTTTGGGATCTTTGGCAACGTCCTCGATGGGCATGGCGGCGTATTTGGCAAACAACGGCCCGAAACGGGCTTCGGCACTCGCGACTTCCTTTTCCCACTCATGAACACCGGTCCAGCCTTGCTTGCCGTCGGCAAATTCAAGCTTTTTGTCCTTGTCCAGATAGGTGTAACCCGGCAGTAGGCCTTGCCAGTTACCCAATCCCGGATACAGCACCAGATAACCCACAGCGAACACAATGGTGCCTATGAACAGCTTGAACCACCATCCAGGCAGAGGATTGTCGTACTCCTCGATACCATCGAAGGCGTGGCCCATGGTCTCGTCGGTCTGATCCTTGCGCTCGCCCTTGCGGGTCGCTATCAGCAACCAGACCAGCGCGACCAGCGTACCCAGCGTCAGCACCGTGACATACAGGCTCCAGAAGGTACTCATCGCTTTTCGCTCCTGGACGGCTCGACCTTGCTGATGGCCTCGGGATCATCGGCAAAAGGCAGCAACGTTGCGTCGTCGAACTCAGCCTTGCGCTTCGGGCTAAACACCCATAGCGTCAGGCCAATGAACGCCACCATCACCACCAGTGTGCCGAGGCCTCGAATCATTCCGATGTCCATCGTGTTCACCGTTTGCTCTTGATGAGGGTGCCGAGGCCTTGCAGGTACGCGACCAGTGCGTCCATTTCGGTCTTGCCTTGCACGGCTGCGGCTGCTCCGGCGATGTCTGCATCGGTGTAGGGCGTGCCCAGCGCGCGCAGTACTTCAAGCTTTTTGGCGGTGTCCTTGCCGTCTAGCACCTTTTCGACCAGAAACGGGTAAGCCGGCATCTTTGACTCAGGGACGACGTCGCGCGGGTTATACAGGTGCGCGCGATGCCAGTCGTCCGAGTAGCGGCCGCCAACCCGCGCCAGATCAGGCCCGGTCCGTTTCGAACCCCACAGAAACGGATGATCCCAGACGCTTTCGCCTGCGACCGAGTAATGGCCGTAGCGCTCGGTTTCCGCACGAAACGGGCGGATCATCTGTGAGTGGCAACCCACGCAGCCGTTGGCGATGTAGACGTCGCGGCCTTCCACCTCCAGCGCGGTACGCGGCTTCATGCCTTCGATGGGCTGGTTGGTCACGTCCTGAAAGAACAGCGGCACGATCTGCGTCAGGCCGCCGATGCTGACGGCAATCACCATGAAGAAGGCCAGCAGTCCGATGTTTTTTTCCAGCACTTCATGTTTCATGAGTGCGCCCCTGCAACGGTGATGCGTGCCGCCGCCTCTGCCTCTTCAGGGCTGGACGCACGCACGGTGCGCCAAACGTTGTATGCCATCAACAGCATGCCGCTGGTGAAGATCGCACCACCGATGGCGCGCACGACATAGCCCGGATGACTGGCCTGCATGGCTTCGACGAAGGAGTAGGTGAGGGTGCCGTCGTTGTTGATCGCGCGCCACATCAGCCCCTGGGTCAGGCCGTTGACCCACATGGAGGTGATGTACAGCACGGTGCCGATGGTTGCCAGCCAGAAATGCGCGTTGATCAGGCCGGTGCTGTGCATGTGCGGGCGTCCGAAAACCTTGGGGATCAGATGATAGGTCGCGCCGATGGTGATCATCGCCACCCAGCCCAGTGCGCCCGAATGCACATGACCGATGGTCCAGTCGGTGTAGTGCGACAGTGAGTTGACCGTCTTGATGGCCATCATCGGCCCTTCGAACGTCGACATGCCGTAGAACGCCAGCGAGACCACCAGAAAGCGCAGAATCGGGTCGGTCCGTAACTTATGCCAGGCACCGGACAGGGTCATCATGCCGTTGATCATGCCGCCCCAGCTCGGGACCAGCAGGATGATCGACATGACCATGCCCAACGACTGCGCCCAGTCGGGCAGCGCGGTGTAATGCAGGTGGTGCGGGCCTGCCCAGATGTACAGGGTAATCAAGGCCCAGAAATGCACGATGGACAGGCGATACGAGTAGATCGGGCGCTCGGCCTGTTTGGGCACGAAGTAATACATCATCCCCAGAAAGCCTGTCGTCAGGAAAAAGCCGACCGCGTTGTGCCCGTACCACCATTGGATCATCGCGTCGGTGGCACCCGCGTAGGCCGAGTAGGATTTGAACAGGCTGACCGGCAGGGCGATGTGGTTGACCACGTGGAGCATGCCGGTCACCACGATAAAAGCGCCGTAGAACCAGTTGGCGACATAAATGTGGCGGGTCTTGCGTTGCACGATGGTGCCGAAAAACACTGCGCCGTAGGCGATCCATACGATGGCCAGCAGGATTGCGATGGGCCATTCGAGTTCTGCGTATTCCTTGGTGGTGGTGTAGCCCATGGGCAACGAGACGATGGCGCTGACGATGACCGCTTGCCAGCCCCAGAACGTGAAGGCTGCCAACCGGTCAGAGATCAGCCGGGTCTGGCAGGTGCGCTGCACCACGTAATAAGAGGTGCCAAACAGCGCGCAACCGCCAAAGGCAAAGATCACCAGGTTGGTGTGCAGGGGACGCAGGCGTCCGAAGGTTGTCCATTCAAGGTTGAAGTTCAGCTCGGGCCAGACCAGTTGCGAGGCGATGAACACACCCAGCGCCATGCCGACAATGCCCCAGACCACGGTCATGATGGCAAACTGGCGAACCACCTTGTAGTTGTAGGCCGTTGGGCTGATTGCTGCGCTCATGACACACTTCCAGGGTTCAGATTTACAGGCGCATTCGACGCTGGGCATCGTCGCACGACAGCGCCAGGGCAGACCGAAAGGGCGGGGCATGTGGAACAGGCAAGGCGCTCTGGAGCAGGGTGTTCGCCGCAGACCGCCGTCGGCAAGCTTAACTTTGAAACAGGAGTGTGGGAAGTCGATGAGTAAAAGTTGTCCGCGTGGTCAAAAAAAGTCCGCACCTCATTGCAAGGCGCGGACTTCATGCGGCGTCAACAATACAGCCTATCCCGAAGCAGGAGTTGATCAGGACTCCTGGGAAAGCGGCTCACGCCTGTGGTTCGTGATTGCTTGTGTCATTGCCCAGCAAATTGGCCTGAGCAGGCGAATGACCTGGTGAACGAAACCACCATGCTTTATTGCCATGCGATCAGGGTGTCACGAGTAAACTGCCCGGTTGCTTAATGTTGGGGCGTTCAGTGTCCCGGCACCTGTCAATGCATCGCATCTATACGTTACGCCACTGCGGCTGAACGGTTGCTGTCGGGTATAGTTCGGCCCCTCGAACACCCATCATAAGGACGCACGCATGATTGATGACGCAGCACAGGCTCAGTGCGCACAGCTGGCGCAGGGCCATGGATGGCTGTGGACGGCAGGCCAGCGTGATACGACGCACGAACCTGTCACGCTGGTACTGGCGCATGGGGCCGGGGCACCGATGGACAGTGATTTCATGAACCGTATAACCGCTCACCTCGCAGCGCTGGGCGTGAACGTCATGCGTTTCGAGTTTCCTTACATGGCCCAGCGACGTGAGGGTGGCAGCAAGCGTCCACCCAATCAGCAGGCACAGTTGCTCGATTGCTGGCGTCAGGTGTGTGAACAGCTAATGCCGCATGTGAAAGGACGTCTGGCCATTGGCGGCAAGTCCATGGGTGGCCGGATGGCCAGCCTGATTGCCGATGAGTTGAAGGTCGATGCAATGGTGTGTCTGGGCTATCCGTTCTATGCCGTGGGCAAACCGGAAAAACCGCGGGTGGCGCATCTGGCCGATCTGCAGACGCCAACCCTGATCGTTCAGGGTGAGCGTGACGCGCTGGGTGATCGCAAGGCAGTTGAGGATTATGAGTTGTCGAGCGCCATTGACCTGTACTGGCTGGCAACGGCCAATCATGACCTTAAACCGCTCAAGGCCTCGGGTGCCACGCATGAGCAATACCTGGCTGAATCCGCTCAGGCGATTGCCACATTCCTGCGTGCCTGAGTCACTTGCACTGCACGTCGAAGGCACCCTCCGTGACCTCGAATGCCATGGCCGAGATGGCAAAGCTGAAATGACCTTTCAGGCGCATTGTGCGCGGATTGGCCTCGATCAGCGTAAGCACGCCGGTCTGGAAGTGCCCCGAGTGATAGATAACGCTCTGCCAGTGAGGCGTTTCGTTGTAGATCACCTTGATTCGGTTATGACCGATCAGGTTATGGCTGCCCACCCGTAAGTCATGGTCAAAGAACAGGCCGATACTGGTGCGCTTTCTGCCGACCTTGCCGTCGGCGATCACCTTCCATATCCAGTGATCGGGAGCGTTTGACAATTCGGGGCGTTTGGTCAGCCGGCCCACGAGCGAAGACAAAACAAAGGGCTTCTGGTTGACGCTCGCCGCAAAGGTCCCTTCGCTGGAAGGAGGGCGGACGAAGCGTTTGGCGGGAGTGACGGTGCGGCGCATGGGCTGGCTCTTGAAGCAGGATGGCGGTAAACCTGTGCGCAGACATGAAAGGAGGGCGCTACGTCTTCACGTAACGCCCCGAGGTTTCCTGACTAACGCTTCAGCGATGGCTTAGCGGATGGCGATGCCAAGACTGGCATTGTGGTGCAGCAATTTGAAGTCTGCGCCTGTGACCAGATTTTTCACGAAGTACCACTTCCAGCCCACCAGATTCACCGCGGCGACGGTCGAGGACCAGTAGTTGCCTTTGCCCAGCGGCCAGCGATTGCGGTAGGTGGCGTAGATCTCGTTGAGCTCCTGAATGGACGGAATCCTTGCGTTCCTGGCATGCGCGGCGCTGGTCATTTGCGCCAGACTGCCGCTGCCAAGCCCAAGGCAATGGATAACGCCTGTGACGGTGACCTGATAGCTTTTGGTCGAGCCCAGCGCGTCGGTCACCGAAATGGTTGCTGTCCCGTTGCCGCGGACTGTCGTCAGGCCGTTGCCGTCCACTTTTGCCACCAACGGATTGCTCGTCGCGTAGCGGTAAGGCGCCTGCCCACCCGAGGCCTGGCGTTGAACGCTGGTCCCGGCTGGAAATGCCGGCAGCAAATCCGGCATGCTCGGGATCAGATAGACCTTGCCTGCCAGCTTGACGGGTGAGGTGCCGAACTCCAGTTCCTTCTTGACCGTGAGCCACAACGGAACCGATTTCTTTGCTGTTCCTGCCCGCGTCACCGTATAGGTGATGCTGGCAGAGTCGCCTTCTACCGCAAGGATCAGGGCCTTGGGAACGGTGAACTGCAACTCGCTGGTGTTTCCAGACTGTGCCGGTGTGTCATAACTCGTCCGGCCGCGCCAGTTGAGTACCACGCTGTCGGCACTGTTCATGCCTGGGTAGCTGACCCGCACCGTTGCCCCGGAATCTGGAATCAGCGAAGGCGTCACGACTCCGTCTGCGCCGACCGAGTCCATACGCGGCGCGGGGAGGTCGGTCAGTCCGTCGAGAACCGTCAGGGTCAGCGTCTCGGAAGTCTGTACCAGGCCGTTGGCGCGGTTGACGGTGTAGGACACTTGCACGACCTGTCCGGCGTTGGCAACGACCAGCGCAGCGGCAAACACCGTCTCCAGCGATTTGCCCGCTTCACTGCCGACGATGGTCTTTTCTTTGGTGTCGCTGCCCTTGGGACCTTGCCATTGCACCGTGACGCGATCACCGGCTTTGAAAGCAGCACTGGCGGCGATGACCGCAGTTGCGCCGTCAGGGGCGTTGACCGGGTTGAGGGTGTTGCCGGTGGCTTCTTTGATGGTAGGGGTGGGCAACGGAGTTGCTACGGATAGCTGTAGCTTGATCACCAGCGGTTCCGAGTTCATGGACACATTGCCTGCAAGGTCGGTCACTGTGTAGTGAACCGGGGCTTCAATGTCGCCGATCAGCTCGAGGAATGGCCTGACAAAGTCGACCATGACTCGCTTCAACCCCATGTCATCAGCGGTGACAACAGCCATTGGTCCAGGCACGTTGTTCCAGTAAGTGCGGATAACGTCGCCTTCTTCCATACCTTTATAGCTGGCGATCGTTCCTGACAATACATCACCCAGGTTTTCCAGCTCATCAGAGGTCAGACCGTTGTAAACCAGACTTGGAAATAGAATCGGCGCGAGCACCGGGCTGCCTGGAGGCGTAAGGTCTATGGAGAACCGGGCTTCCTGAGAAAGCTCTGTGACCATGTTGACGGGGTTTTCGACTTCATAAGCGATGACGTAATTGCCTTCTTTAAGCAACTCAGAAGGAATCTCC
Organism: Pseudomonas triticifolii; assembly: GCF_014358015.1. Lineage (GTDB taxonomy): Bacteria > Pseudomonadota > Gammaproteobacteria > Pseudomonadales > Pseudomonadaceae > Aquipseudomonas > Aquipseudomonas triticifolii. Next base: position 74,707 of record NZ_JACONV010000005.1, read on the forward strand.
AGACTCAAGAGATCGTCAGGTTGATGACTGTTGAGGATTTCTTTTTTAGGGCCTACAGGTGCCTGGTTAACGTAAAGCTGGTAGGTGTAACCCGGCATCGCTCCTGGCCAGACTTTTAACTCCACATTAAGCGGTTTGCCTAGATAAATAATCGGTACGACACCATTACTCAAGGCGACCGGAACAGTGGGGGCTTCTAACGAGGGGGCGTCAGAATCGAGTGCCATGGTGTTAAGCATATAAACATCCTTTTAATAGAGTGGTTGCGGGCCGCAAGGCCCGCATGGATTAACGCAGGTAGCACGTGATCTCAATAGGGTTGAGCATATTGACAACCACTCGCGTCGTCCGGGAGTTCGCCGGGCTTTGATTACTGCCCTCTACTGGATTAACCGTGTAACTGGCTTCTGCAAAGCCGGTACAGATCCGACGGGTATTGATGTAAGGAACCTTGAATTTATAACCTTCAACGCTGTCGATTTCATCCAGCTTGCGAGTCGCAACATACGTCGCAGATTCGATTGGGTTATTCGACGTGTCAAAACCTTTGAATGTGAACGTAATACGCTGTCCTTCAGCAATATTGGTGTAAGGCGCGACAGTGACATAGGCACCATCCGGGTTTTCGTTAGGCCCCAAAACCCCATTCGGCGTTAGATTGAAAGTGGGGCCATTCAAGCCATCCGAGCCTCCGGGCTGTTCCTCTTTGGACCGAACAGTCACCGGCTGTACCGGAGACTTGACTGGGTTGGGATTGCCTGCTCGTGTCACGGTAAAGTGTACCGGGATGGCAGCACCAGTTCCCTGGCTTCTCATGATGTCGCCGTCAATGGGGATGATCAGATCTTTCTGATTGGCGATATCGCTGGACTTGATCTGATACCACTGTAGCTTTACTTGATCCCCCCAATAGAGATTCAAGTCATCACTGATTGCCAGGTCGGTATTCCAGCTGACAATGCCTCGTCCGTTCAGTTCGTAGTCGTCCTCATCAATGAAGTTGTCGTCCTTGTTCGGGTTGGCGACACTGGTGCCTTGGATGATAAGGCTGTCCAGAGGCGCTGGAAGAGGCAGAACAGCGAAGACATCAATGTCCGTATACAACGAAAAGCCTGTGATTTCGTCTTTTCGTGAGACTTCATAATGCACACTCACTTTACCTTCCGGTGTGCGCATGATGGCTTCGTAAGGCACTCGCAGCGTCATGACGATGTCTTCATTCTCATCACCCGCCGGCACAATAACCGGCAGCAAAGGATTGTCATCGCCCCAGAACAATTGAATGTGGTCAAGCGCCGCAGCACCCGGATAGTGAGGGATGTCAACCAGTACGCCCGCTTTTGCCTCTGTGTAATCAATCAAATCACCTGCCGCAGGATCAATGACCGGAGCCGGGTAGTTTGAAGGTAGATCTTGTAGCTTAAGCGTGACCGGAACGGGATTGGAAAACATGGATGCGTTTCCAGCCCTGTCAAAGATCTGGTATTTCACCAACTGTTCGCCTTCTCCGATGCCGTTCAGAAAGTCGCGTGTAAAGGTGATGACCACCTTATCCAGCCCCATGTCATCTTCATTGACCACCGCGGTTGGACCTTCGGTATCGCCCCACCAGGTTTGAATGAAGTCGTGTTTTCTCATGCCGGTATAACCCGCGATCTGTACGTCGAGTTTGCCGCCCAGTTCATCGAGTTCTGCAGCAGTCAGCCCATTCTGGATCTCGGGCGGGAACTGTATGGCCGCCAGTTCTGGAGCACCCGGAGGGGTTTTGTCGATCTGGATTCTGAAATTGTCCGAAAGTGCTTCTGTCTGGTTATCCGGATTAGTGATCAGGTATTGGACGTTGTGGAAGCCCTCGGAAAAATGCTCTGTCGGAATCTCGAGTGTCAGGATATCTCCCGGCTTGTCCGATTCCAGAATGAACTTCATGGGTTCTACTTTTGTATTGTCGAAGATAAGCTGATAAGTGTAGCCTGGAATCGCACCTGGCCAGACCTCAAGCGTTACGGTCAGGGGGGCGTTCAAGTAAGCAATGGGAATCAGCCCTGGAGTGTCTTGGTCATGGAAGGCTTCCGCAATATCGGGTGCGGCCAGTTCCAATGGTAAGTCTCGGTAGCGTTTTTTTGAAAAGCGAACAGGCGTTGGCGATACATTTTTAAATGTTTTGTTCATGAGTTGTACCCTTGTTATATGATTTTTAACACCCTGATAGGTGTCTTTCTGGAATGAGTTTAAAAAGTTAAAACAGTCCTTGCGTGAAGGTTTTGACCCTCATTCACGACTGGAAGTAATAGGGTTTTCGCTATCATGTCAACCCCTTTGTTGAGGTTTTATTCGTCATTTTTAGTGTTAGGAGAGTTGAGTCTTTTCGAGTGAAAAAAATGTAAGATGTTTCTTATGGTTATTCAGGAGTGGTACTACAAATCTTAACGTGGGTTGATGAATTTTCGAGAGGTTAATCACACTAAATTGCCGGCCTCAATAACTGAGGAGATGGCGGTGAATTATTCGTTGGAAAGTGAAAAAAAAATTAATCTGATTGTGCAGTGCTCACTGGTGTTGTTTTTGGCGGTGCTGGCGAATAGTGTTTCGGCGGGTGAAGATCGAGGCGGTGTAGACCTCGTAAAAAAAGAATTTACTTTGCCCGACGGGCAAACAATCATGGCGATTAATGTCTCCGGAAAACCGGTAACGGTGGGTTCGAATGCACCCTATGAACACTATATTGTCAATCAGGGAGGGGTACTAAATGTTATTGATAACGCAAGATTGAAGGAGATTACAGTCAATGATTCAAAGTTGATAATGCAAACGGGTTCTGTAGACAGTGGTATCACCATCGCTAATGGCAACGCGCGTATCGATAACGCCACTATAAAAAATTTGTCCGGTGTAGGTTTGGCGGTTCGCAGTTATGCTGTGCCGGGAACGGGCTCCGTGTTGCGTATTGGTTCGAGTGATGTAGCGGGGATGGGGAGAGGTATCGCAGCCGGTGTGTTTGTTGATGTTGATATCAGAGACACCCGCGTACAGGGATATACAGCGAGTGGGCTGCGTGGGGAAGGCCATGGCGTTTATTCAGCGGGTTCGAAGATTGTTATCGCTGAAAACAGCTATGTTGCGGGTGATGAAGTTGGCATCGGGATAGTCGATCCAGCTATTGGTCAATTGCTGGAAAGTGACTCTATTGTAACTATCGATAACTCGGTCGTTGAGGGCCTGCGCGGTGCAGCCATCAGAGTGGATCGTCGCAGTTTGCTGGATATTCATGCAGACATCACGGTAAAAAATAATTCTCAGTTGCTCTCGGGTAACGGCAACCTGTTGGAAGTCTCTGAAAGCAGCCTCGTTGACTTTAAAGTGGATGACAGCACGCTCGAGGGTAATCTGGTCTCCGATGACACCAGCAACCTGAAGGTCACCCTGCAGAACAATGCCAGCCTGACCGGCGACATCGTTAACGGCAACACCCTGGCTGTGACCTCTGGTGGCCACTGGCAGATGGTCGGTGATAACGCGATCAAGTCGCTGTACATGGACGGCGGGCGCGTGGGCTTTGCGAGTGAAGGGTTTCACACCTTGTCGCTGAACGAGTTGTCGGGGCAGGGCAGTTTTGCCATGCGGGTGGATCTGGACAACGGCGTCGGCGACCTGCTCGCTGTCAACGGTCAGGCCAACGGGCAGTTCGGATTGCGGGTGCGTAACACTGGACTGGAAGTGGTGTCTCCCGACATGGAGCCGCTGAGAGTCGTGCATACCGAAGGCGGCGATGCGCAGTTCAGTCTGCTCGGCGGCCGCGTGGACCTGGGGGCTTTTTCCTACCAATTGAAGCAGCAAGGCAACGACTGGTTCATCACGGGTGAGGACAAGGTGATCAGCCCATCCACGCAAGGTGCGTTGGCGCTGTTCAGCGCCGCACCCGTTGTCTGGACAAGTGAGCTTTCGACGCTGCGCACGCGTATGGGCGAAATCCGCGGCAGCGGCCAAGGCGGCAGCTGGATGCGCGCTTATGGCAGTCGTCTGAACGCCACGACGGGCGATGGCGTGAATTACCAGCAGCAGTTGAGCGGTCTGTCGCTCGGTGTGGATGCGCCGGTCGAAGTCAGCAGTGGTCAGTTGCTGTTCGGCGTGTTGGGCGGTTACAGCAAATCCGACCTGAACTTGAGCCATGGCACGTCGGGCAAGATCGACAGCTATTACGCGGGCGCTTACGGCACCTGGCTGTCGGACGATGGCTATTACGTGGATGGGGTGCTCAAGCTTAACCGTTTCCGCAACAAGGCGAAGGTGGCGATGAGTGATGCCACTCAGGCCAAGGGCAACTACAGCAACAGTGCCATGGGCGGCTGGGTGGAGTTTGGTCGGCACATCAAGCTGGCGGACGATTATTTCCTTGAGCCTTTTGCGCAATTGTCCAGCGTGGTTGTTCAGGGTAAGGACTACCGCATGGACAATAGTCTGAAGGCGAAGAGCGATCGTACGCACTCGCTGTTGGGCAAGGTCGGCACTTCGGCCGGACGTAGCATCGCGCTCAAGGATGGCGGTGTGGTGCAGCCTTACGTGCGCGTAGCGGTGGCGCAGGAGTTCTCGCGCAGCAACGACGTGAGCGTCAATGACGCGACGTTCGACAACAGCCTGTTCGGCTCGCGAGCAGAGCTGGGGGCTGGTGTATCGGTGTCTCTGTCCGAGCGACTGCAGGTGCATGCGGACTTCGATTACATGAAAGGCAAGCATATCGAGCAACCCTGGGGGGCCAATGTGGGGCTGCGCCTGGCGTTCTGACGCGTAAAGCGCAGCAGGTTTCTGCCGTCCAAGGCCCCCGGCGATCACTCGCCGGGGGCTTTTCAATTAGTTTTCAGGGTATCGGCGAGTGACCCAGCGTTTGCGTTGTCGCTGCCGGTCTGTAACCGGAAGTGCATGGTTGACGGTGACCTTGAGGACTGGCGATGTGCCCAGCATGTGTTGCCCCCGATAGACCTCGTAGTACAGATCTACCAGTCCGTAATGGAGGAATGGCAGAAAGTTGTAGGAAATGCACAGCACGCGCACGATGCTGTTTGCTCCTACGCGGTGATAAACCTTGGTCACTGATGAGTTCTTGCCCCAGTAGAAATGAATGACGTCATCCTCACAGAGCCTTATTGATCCAGGAATGTGAACGGATATGCCCGCGAAGGCTTGTTCCTGAGTAATCGCATCCGGGTTCACGTTGGGCAATATGGGCGCCTTTAGCGTCTCCGAGATATCGGAGGGTGTAACGAGGCTGAGATGAGGCGTTTTAGTAGAGTAATGGGCTGCCGCTTCTTCGATTAACGGTGCGGTTTTTTCTTTTGGCTGATCGTCAGACGTTATTGTTTTCGAGTCATCTTCACTCATTGTGGTCCCTTGTCTTCCATATGATTGTGTTTTGTAAGGTTTGGCGTGCAATGACGCGTTGTCATTGCTGGGATATTACAAGTCAATCCATTGTTAAGATCAAGTCATGGGCAACTGTCCAGCTATGTTGCTTATTCGAAGTGATATTGTTACGTCTTATGTCACTCTGGAAGTGTTCGTTGTGGTGCTGAGCCCCGTATTTACAGGGTGAAACTAATTGTTGAGTCTTTTTCCGTGTTTCAAGGGCTGGATTTTATGTAGGACGTTAACTACAGTCCTTTCTGAAAATCAGGTAAAAATCGTGTGATCATCCTTATCCCACTCTTGCGTAGGACATTTCATTCGAAGTTCTCATTCAAATCGCTCACGCGTTTGCGTGAGCGACTGCGAAGTCTGTATTCAAATGAGTGTTTTTTGGAGCGGTTCAGCGTTGCATGGACAGTTCGACAAGTTGCGCCATGATCGAAACGTTGCCGGCCCGGTCGGTGACCTGATAGCTGAACGTGATGTGTTCGCTGTCCAGGCGGGTCAGGAAGTCGCGTTGGAAGGCGATCTGCACCGGCCGGTCGCTCAGGTCTTCGGGGGTAACGACGTGAGCGGGGCCGTCGATGCCGTTACAGATCGTCTGGATGCGGTCGCCGGGCTGCATGTCTGCATAGCCGGGGATCGCGCCTTTGAGGACGTCACCGAAGTTGATCTGCGGGAAGATGATGGGGGCTAGCAAGATTGCGCCGGGGGCGGTGCGGTCGATTCGGATGGTTGTTGCGCGTGAATCATTCGCAACAGACCCAGGATATCCCACCCACCTATAATTGATTGTGTAGACACCGTCACTGATAAAGTGCTCCGGTTGCATACTCATGCTGAACGAAACCTCGCCTGGGGGGTTAGGGTCAGTAATGGTTTCTTCGATTCCAGTAGCAACATCGTTAATGATTAGCTCAGCCCGGTCGCCTTGGCGTATCAAGCCGTTTATGGTAAATCGCACCTCTATAGCCGACTGCAGGTCTTCTGTTTTTATAAGCCCGTCATGATCGGCTGCTGGAATGGTTGGAGCCGCTAGCTCAATTTTTTTGATGTTCATTATTCTTCTCCGAGTATTTAAGTAGGCGAGGTTTAACGCCTGTTTGCCTTTTCTTTCCTGGGCAGTGTGCAGTGAGCTTTTAAAAGTGCTGCTGTGTACTGCTTGAACTTTACATAATCGGAAAAGAGTTTTGGTGTCAAATGCCTGATTGGCTTTTTTAATGGATGGGAAATGCCCTACATTAACCTCGGATGATGTTGTAAGAATTTTGGGTTATTGAGTGTGACTGGTTAAGCTGCACCCAACAAAAAGCCCCGGCAAACCCAAGTTTGCCGAGGCTCTTTCACACATCTTCTCCTTACCGATTAAACCGCTCCACCAACGAATATTGCGAATTGGCCGTATCCGTCAACTCCGCACTGAGTACCGCCGAGCGATGGGCTTCGTCCGATGTCTTGTCAGCCAGGCCGGCAATGTTCGCGATATTGCGGTTGATCTCTTCGGCCACCGAGCTCTGTTCTTCCGTGGCTGTGGCGATTTGAGTGGTCATGTCGGTGATGTTGGCCACAGCTTCGCTGATGCCGACCAGCGCCTGATCGGCTTCCAGTACGCGTTCCACGCCTTCTTCGGCCTGACGTCGTCCGGCGTCCATGGTTTGGACGGCGTCGTTGGCGGTCTGCTGCAGTTTGGCGATCAGGCCGTGGATCTGCCCGGTGGATTCAGCTGTGCGTTGTGCCAGTTGGCGGACTTCGTCAGCAACCACGGCAAACCCACGGCCCATTTCTCCGGCACGTGCGGCTTCAATGGCTGCGTTGAGGGCCAGCAGGTTGGTCTGGTCGGCGATGCCTTTGATGACGTCAACCACGCCACCGATTTCATCGCTGTCCTTGGCCAGTTGCGTCACGGTCAGGCCGGTTTCGCCGACCGAAGTCGACAGGCGCTGGATGGCTTCACGGGTCTCGCCGGCTATGTCGCGGCCGCGACGCGTCAGTTCGTTGGCCTGTTGGGTGGCCTCGGCGGCGCGATTCACGTGGTTGGCGACTTCTTGAGTCGTGGCGGCCATTTGATTGATGGCGGCGGCCACCTGCTCGGTTTCCAGACGCTGACGCTCAAGGCCGGTCGAGCTGGCGTTGGCCAGTGAGTTGGACTGGCGCGCCTGATGGTTCAAGTGTTCGGCAGTGTCCTGCAGGCGCGTCAGGCAGGTTTTCATGCGCGCCTCCTGACTGAGGATCGACATCTCCAGACGCGCCTGCGGGCCACGGCTGTCTGTGTACATCTGCGCAATCAACGGGTCGGAGGTGGTCAGCTCGGCCAGGCGCAGCAGGCGCTTGGTGCCGCGTTGTTGCCACGACAGCCCCAGCAGGCCTAGCGGCACGGAGAGTGCGGCTGCCAAGGCAAAGCCCCAAGGTGAGTTCAGCCAGGTGCCGATGAGAAAACCCAACTGGCTGACGAGTATGAATGGCAGCCAGTCCTGCAGCACCGGTAGCCATTTATCACGGCTCGGTACCGCGCTTTTACCTTGGTTGAGGCGTGTATAGAGCCCTTCGGCGCGGCGGATCTGTTCGGCGGTCGGCTTGATGCGCACGGACTCGAAACCCACCACCTGGCGGTTTTCCAGCATCGGCGTCACGTAGGCATTGACCCAGTAGTGATCGCCATTCTTGCAGCGGTTCTTGACGATACCCATCCACGGCTGACCGGACTTGAGCGTCGTCCACATGTGTTCGAAAACAGCAGGCGGCACATCAGGGTGGCGCACAGTATTGTGCGGGGCGCCGACGAGTTCTTGTTCGCTGTACCCACTGATGTCGACGAAGGCGTCGTTGCAGTAGGTGATGGTGCCGCGGGTGTCGGTCGTGGAAATCAGGCGTTGTTCGGCAGGAAAGGTCCGCTCACGTTGAGTGACTGGCTGGTTATTGCGCATGGGATTTCGGTCCTTCGATCGATAAGACGTTGGCGTGTTATCGACCGGTAAGTCCGAAAATTGAATGGTGTTATCAGCGAAGGGCTAATCCGGTGCAGCTACCGGCCCAGCATGGGGTAGGTAAACAGTCCGAAATGCACCAGATTCAGCCCGAAGTGGCTGATGACCGCAGCCGGCAGACCACCGAAACGGAAAGCCACCCCGTAACCGATGCCTGCCATGCCCGCGAGCAGAACCCACTCCCATCCGGCGCCCAAATGGGCAAGTCCGAAAAGGCAGGCCGTGATGGTAATCGCCAGTGGAGTCGCCATCCTTGCACAACCGAGCCATCGTTGCAGACCGCCTTGAAGATAGGCGCGGAAGAGCAGTTCTTCAGTCAGGGTCACCAGGAGCAGATTGTTTGCCCACCAGATCGTGCTTTGCGCAGGCCACTTTGGATTCCAGCCCATCATGCCCAGCAGAACAGCGGTCGTCATGCAGAAGGCCGATGTGACTACCAGTGCGAGAACGCCGACTTTAAGTGAGTGGGCAATGCGTGTGCTGACCAGAATCCAGGGGCAGGCCAGCAACAGCCAGAAGCCGATCAAAGGCTTGTCCAGATTCAAGTCCATCGTGAAGGCCGCTGCGTCAGGCGTAAACCGTACGGCATCTATGACAATGGCGTTATAAAAACCCGGCAGAGCACCAACCGCCAAGGCAGTCCCAGTCATGATGAACAAACCATGACCCAGTATGCGAACGTAGCGAGGGCGTGCGTTCTGGACGCACACGCCGGCGATGATCAGCAGGCCCAAGCCCAGCGCCGCTGCAAGGGTGAGACTGCCATATGAGAGCGCCAGCCCGTACCCTATACCCAGAAGACTTAACACGAGCCAGTGCCGTGAGGCCATGGGAGGAGTCCCGATAAATGAAATCGGTGATTCTACAGCGCTCCAAAGGCCATGGATTGCCTAAAGAAGGCACCTGGGATATCCCAGGTGCCTTCGCGGCTATCAGGACGCGATCAACTGCCGCAGGACGTAGTGCAGGATGCCGCCGGACTTGAAGTACTCGACTTCATTCAACGTATCGATACGGCAGAGCACGTCGACCGTCTCCTGACTGCCGTCCTCGCGCGTGATGTGCAATTGCAGGCCCATGCCAGGACGAACCTCGGCATCCGTCAGCCCGGTGATGTTCAGCGTCTCTTTGCCGGTCAGGTTCAGGCTCTTGCGGGTCTGCCCGTTTTTGAACTGCAACGGCAGCACGCCCATGCCGACCAGATTGGAGCGGTGAATACGTTCGAAACTCTCGGCAATCACCGCCTTGACGCCCAGCAGGTTGGTGCCTTTGGCCGCCCAGTCGCGGCTGGACCCGGTGCCGTACTCCTGCCCGGCAATGATCACCAGGGGGGTGCCTTCCTGTTGATAGCGCATGGCTGCGTCGTAGATCGCCAGCTTCTCGCCGGACGGCACGTACAGCGTATTGCCGCCTTCTTCCCCGCCGAGCATTTCGTTACGGATACGGATATTGGCAAAAGTGCCGCGCATCATCACTTCATGGTTGCCGCGACGCGAGCCATAGGAGTTGAAATCCTGATAGTCGACGCCTTTTTCCTTCAGGTAGCGACCCGCAGGACTGTCAGCCTTGATGTTGCCGGCGGGGGAGATGTGGTCAGTGGTCACCGAGTCGCCCAGCAGCGCCAGGACGCGCGCGTTCTGGACATCCTCGATGACTGGCAGCGGGCCTGCGATGTCATCGAAGAAGGGCGGGTGCTGGATGTAGGTCGAGTCTTCCTGCCAGACGTAAGTCGCCGCTTGCGACACTTCGATGGATTGCCACTGCGCGTCACCGGCAAACACTTCGGCGTATTCCTTGTGGAACATGCTGGTGTTGACGCTTTCCACGGCTTCGGCAATTTCTTTCTGGGTCGGCCAGATGTCACGCAGATAAACCGGCTGGCCATCCGAGCCTTCGCCCAGCGGCTCGCTGCTGATGTCGATGCGCACCGAGCCTGCCAGTGCGTAGGCGACTACCAGTGGCGGCGAGGCCAGCCAGTTGGTCTTGACCAGCGGATGAACGCGGCCCTCGAAGTTGCGGTTGCCCGACAGCACCGAGGCGACTGTCAGATCAGACTGTTGAATGGCCTTCTCGATGGGCTCCAGCAGTGGCCCGGAGTTACCGATGCAGGTGGTGCAGCCGTAGCCCACCAGGTCGAAGCCCAGCGCATCCAGATACTGCGTCAGGCCCGCTGCCTTGTAGTAGTCAGTGACAACCTTGGAACCCGGTGCCAGTGAGCTTTTCACCCACGGCTTGCGCTGCAGGCCTTTTTCGACCGCCTTCTTCGCCACCAGCCCGGCCGCCATCATGACGCTTGGGTTGGAGGTGTTGGTGCAGGACGTGATGGCGGCAATGACCACCGCCCCATCTTTCAATGGATGGGTCTGGCCATTGTGCTCGTAAGAGGTTTCACCGCCGACTTGAGCCTCATTACCCACCGCGACACCGCCACCGCCTTCACTTTCCAGGCGGCTTTCTTCGACCTTGGCAGGCTTGACCTGCAAGCCCAGGAAGTCGCTGAACGCTTGAGCCACATTGGGCAGCGCGACCCGGTCTTGCGGACGCTTCGGCCCTGCAAGGCTGGCCTCGACTGTGCTCATGTCCAGTTCCAGGCTGTCAGTGAACACCGGTTCCTGACCTGCCAGACGCCACAGGCCTTGTGCCTTGCAATAGGCTTCGACCAGCTTCACGGTTTCATCCGGACGACCTGACAGGCGCAGGTAATCCAGCGTCACGTCATCGACCGGGAAGAAGCCGCAGGTTGCGCCATATTCCGGCGCCATGTTGGCGATGGTGGCGCGGTCGGCCAAGGGCAGATCGGCCAGGCCGTCACCAAAAAACTCGACGAACTTGCCGACCACGCCTTTCTTGCGCAGCATCTGGGTCACGGTCAGCACCAGGTCGGTGGCCGTGATGCCTTCTTTGAGCTTGCCGGTCAGCTTGAAGCCGATCACTTCCGGGATCAGCATCGACACTGGCTGGCCGAGCATGGCCGCCTCGGCTTCGATGCCGCCTACGCCCCAGCCCAGCACGCCCAGGCCGTTGATCATGGTGGTGTGCGAGTCGGTGCCGACCAGGGTGTCGGGGAACGCATAAGTGCGACCGTCTTCCTCTTTGGTCCAGACCGTACGGCCCAGGTATTCCAGATTCACCTGGTGGCAGATGCCAGTGCCCGGCGGTACCACGCTGAAGTTGTCGAATGCGCTCTGGCCCCAGCGCAGGAACGCGTAGCGCTCACCGTTACGCTGCATTTCGATGTCGACGTTCTGCTCGAACGCTTTCGAGTCACCGAACTTGTCGACCATCACCGAGTGGTCGATCACCAGATCCACTGGCGACAGCGGATTGATGCGCTGCGGGTCACCACCGGCCTTGGCCATCGCGGCGCGCATGGCGGCCAGATCCACCACGGCAGGTACGCCGGTAAAGTCCTGCATCAGCACCCGGGCAGGGCGGTATTGAATCTCGCGGTCGGAGCGACGGTCCTTTAGCCAGTCGGCAATGGCCTTGAGGTCGTCACCGGTGACGGTCTTGTCGTCTTCCCAGCGCAGCAGGTTTTCCAGCAGCACCTTGAGCGACATCGGCAGCTTGTCCAGATCACCCAGTGAGCGGGCGGCATCGGGAAGGCTGAAGTAGTGGTAGGTCTTGTTATCGATGTCCAGCGTTTTCAGGCTTTTCAGGCTATCGAGGGAGGGCATGAACGGCTCCTTGTAGAATAATCTGTGAGCGACAACGCGCGAGTCCGGATGCATCAGGTCGTGGACGTCACGTCAGGCTTCAAGCTTAGTGGACTGTCGGCCCGCGCCAGTGGTTCCTGATTCCGTTATCATGCGCGGCTTTGAAGTCCGCCGGGTTACGCCCGAGTGTCTGTTGCCCTGGAGTCACCATGAATACGCTGTTTATGCATTGCCGGCCCGGTTTCGAAAGCGAGGTTTGCTCGGAGATCGCCGACCATGCTGCACGCCTGGACATTGCGGGCTACGCCAAGGCGCGGCCCAACACCGCTTGCGCCGAGTTCATCTGCAGCGAGCCCGATGGCGCCGAGCGCATGATGAATGGCCAGCGTTTCGATCAACTGATTTTCCCTCGGCAGTGGGCGCGCGGCCTGTTTCTCGATCTGCCGGAGACCGATCGCATCAGCGTAATCCTCGGCCAAATGGCTGATTTTCCGGTGTGCGGCAGCCTGTGGCTGGAAGTCGTGGACACCAACGACGGCAAGGAACTGTCGAATTTCTGCAAGAAGTTCGAAGCGCCGCTGCGCAAGGCCCTGTCTCAGGCCGGCAAGCTGATCGACGATCCGCGCAAGCCGCGTCTGCTGCTGACCTTCAAAAGCGGTCGCGAGGTGTTTCTGGGGCTGGCCGACGCGGGCAATTCGGCGATGTGGCCGATGGGCATTCCGCGCTTGAAGTTTCCTCGCGAGTCGCCCAGCCGCTCGACATTGAAGCTGGAGGAAGCCTGGCATCACTTCATTCCTCGGGATCAATGGGATGAGCGTCTCTCGGGCGACATGACCGGTGTGGATCTGGGCGCTGCGCCTGGTGGATGGACGTATCAATTGGTGCGACGCGGCATGCTGGTCACGGCCATTGATAACGGTCCGATGGCCGAAAGCCTGATGGACACCGGGCTGGTCCAGCACCTGATGGCTGACGGCTTTACCTACAAGCCTCGTCAGCCAGTGGACTGGATGGTGTGTGACATCGTCGAAAAGCCCGCGCGCAATGCGGCGCTGCTGGAAACCTGGCTGGGTGAAGGTTTGTGCCGCGAAGCGGTGGTCAACCTCAAGCTGCCGATGAAACAGCGCTACGCTGAAGTGCGTCGTCTGCTCGACCGGATCGAGGAAGGCTTCAAGGAACGGGGTGTGCGTGTGTCGATCGGGTGCAAGCAGCTCTATCACGATCGTGAGGAAGTCACCTGCCACTTGCGCCGGCTGGATGTTGCCAAGACCGCACGCCCGCGCAAGGGCTGACTTGAGCGTGTGAATTAAGCGACAATGGCCACCCGTTTCTGGAGCACCCCATGTCTGACCCCATCGAAAGCCTCACCGTTGACGCCGTTCTGGATGCCAGCGGGCTATTCTGTCCGGAACCTGTGATGATGCTGCACCAGAAAGTGCGGGATTTGCCGGCCGGCGGGTTGCTCAAAGTGATTGCCACCGACCCGTCGACCACCCGCGACATTCCCAAGTTCTGCGTTTTCCTCGGCCATGAACTGATCGAGCAGCAGGCCGGTGAAGGGACTTTTCTGTACTGGATCCGCAAGAAGCTGGACTGATCATTTTCGCTGACTCTCGCCCTTGCTCGCGCTGAACAGGGGTCATTCCCCGCCCTCAGAGAGAACTCCATGCGCATTGTCGCTGACGAAAACATTCCGCTGCTCGATGCTTTTTTTGCCCATTTTGGCGAGATTCGTCGGTTGCCGGGCCGCTCCATCGATCGCGCTGCCATCGCTGACGCCGACATCCTGCTGGTGCGCTCCGTGACGCCCGTCACCCGAGAGCTGCTGGAAGGCAGTGCGGTGCGTTTCGTCGGCACCTGCACCATCGGCACTGATCATATGGATCTGGCGTACTTTCTTGAAGCCGGAATCCGATGGTCCAGCGCGCCGGGCTGTAACGCTCGCGGTGTCGTTGACTACGTGCTGGGCAGCCTGCTGACGCTGGCCGAGATCGAAGGCGTTGACCTGGCGCAGCGCACCTATGGCGTGGTCGGCGCCGGACAGGTGGGCGGTCGGCTGGTCAAGGTGCTCAAAGCGCTTGGATGGAATGTACTGGTCTGCGACCCGCCGCGGCAGGCGATGGAGTCCGGTGATTTCGTCAGCCTCGATGAAATCATGCAGCGCTGCGACGTGATCAGTCTGCACACGCCGCTTACCCGGGACGGCAATCTGCCAACCTGGCACGTGTTCGACAAGCAGCGTCTTGAACAGCTCAGGCAGGGCGCGTGGTTGATCAACGCGAGCCGAGGTGCGGTGGTCGATAACGCGGCGTTGCATGACGTACTGATGGCGCGCGAAGATTTGCAGGCCGTGCTCGATGTGTGGGAAGGGGAGCCGCAGGTAAATGTTGCCCTTGCCGACCTTTGCGTGATCGCCACCCCGCACATCGCCGGTTACAGCCTGGATGGCAGGCAGCGTGGCACGGCGCAGATCTATCAGGCGCTGTGCACGTTTCTTGACCAGCCTGCCTCGATCCGTCTGGAGGATTTGTTACCCCGGCCGTGGCTGGCTCAGGTCAGTCTCGATGAGCAGACCGATCCGGTGTGGGCTTTGAACATGGTGTGCCGCGGTGTCTACGACCCGCGTAGGGATGATGCCGATTTCAGACGTAGCCTCATGGGCGATACGGCCAGCCAGCGTCTGGCCTTCGACGCGCTGCGCAAGCATTATCCGCCGCGTCGGGAAATCGAAGGTTTGACGGTCCGACTGGAAGGGCAGTCCGAGGCGCTCAGACGTCTGGTTCTTGCGCTGGGGGCCGTGCCGGTCTGAACCCATGCAGGCACCGTGCGGTGCGCCAGGTCCTGGGCTGCCACATAAAAAACCCGACGCTGAGGTCGGGTTTCAAGGCATTCAGTGTTCGTCAGTCTTGTTTTTCAGGCTTGACCCAGAGTTGGTCGCACGCCTTGCAGGCGGCCTGGACCATTTCTTCGGTAATCACCACTTCGCGCCCATCCTGATCAAGAATCGCACCGCCAACGGGCAGGTTGGGGGTGGCGCGAACGACGGTCACTTCGTTGCTGCTGTCTTGCAGGCTCATGGTGTGTCTCCTTTCATCAGGTTTCAGCGTTTAAAGTTAGCCGCGCTTGATGACCGCTCCATGACACAGGGCGACCGTTCAGGCGCTGACTCAGTCCAACAGAATTGATATCGATCTGCCAGCCTTCGTTGAGATCAATCTTTCACAGGGCAGTTGTAACGCCGCCTCTGCACATGACCTGTAGAACATGACCCGCGAGGCGGCGCGCAAGTTCAGCGCAGTTGCGTGCTGTGCGCCGAAGCGTCGCAAGCCTGATAGGTGTAGGCTGGCGATTCTTTCATCCCGACATCCAGGCAGGTCCGGCTTCATGATTTCAGTGATTTCCCGTCGTCAGCGCCAGGCAATTCGCTTGGCCCTGGGGTTCATCGCGCCTTACCGGTGGCAGGCGTTTGGCGCGTTGCTCGCCTTGATCGTTACGGCAGGCATCACGCTTTCCATGGGCCAAGGGATCAAGTTGATGGTCGATCAGGGTTTCATGACCCGCTCGGCCGCGCTGCTCGAACGCTCCATCGGTCTGTTCATGGTCCTGACCGTTTGCCTGGCCATCGGCACCTTTACGCGTTTTTATCTGGTGTCCTGGATCGGCGAGCGTGTGGTGGCAGATCTTCGCAAGCGCGTCTTCGACCACCTCATCGAGCTGCACCCAGGCTTCTACGAAAACAATCGCAGTTCTGAAATCCAGTCGCGACTGACTGCAGACACCACCCTGTTGCAGTCAGTCATCGGTTCGTCCCTGTCGATGTTCCTGCGTAACGCGCTGATGGTGGTCGGCGGCATCATCCTGCTGTTCATCACCAACCCCAAGCTCACCAGCATTGTGGTGATCGCGCTGCCGTTGATCATCGCGCCGATTCTCATGTTCGGACGGCGTGTGCGCAGCCTGTCGCGTGAAAGCCAGGATCGGGTGGCGGACGTCGGCAGTTATGTGGCCGAAGCGTTGGGGCAGATCAAGACGGTTCAGGCCTATAACCATCAGCAGCAGGACAAACAGCGGTTTTCCCGAACGGCCGAACAGGCGTTCGACACTGCGCGCAAACGCATCCTGCAGCGCTCCTGGCTGATCACCTTGGTGATTGTGCTGGTGCTGGGTGCCGTGGCGATCATGCTCTGGGTCGGCGGGATGGACGTGATCAATGGCCGGATCTCCAGTGGCGAACTGGCCGCGTTTGTGTTCTATGCGCTGGTAGTGGGTATGGCATTCGGCACGTTGAGCGAAGTGATCGGCGAGTTGCAGCGTGCTGCGGGCGCGGCCGAGCGCATTGGCGAGTTGCTTCAGTCGCGTAGCGAAATCACGGCACCCGTCGAGGGTCTGCAACGCTTACCGGAACGCGTGACAGGACGCCTTGCGCTGGAAAACGTCAGTTTTGCCTATCCGTCCCGACCCGAGCGCAAGGCGGTCGATAACCTGACGCTGACCATCAATGCGGGCGAGACACTGGCATTGGTCGGCCCGTCAGGGGCTGGCAAGTCAACGTTGTTCGACCTGCTGCTCAGATTTTACGACCCTCAGCAGGGCCGCCTGCTTCTGGAAGGTTTGCCGCTCAATCAACTGGATCCGGCTGACTTGCGTCGCTGCTTTGCGTTCGTCTCACAAACGCCGGCGCTGTTTTTTGGCAGCATCGAGGACAATATTCGTTACGGCAATGCCGCAGCGACCCGGGATCAGGTGCAGGCGGCTGCCCGTATCGCCCACGCTCATGAGTTCATCATGGACATGGCCCAAGGCTACGAGACCCATCTTGGTGACGGAGGTCTGGGGTTGTCCGGCGGTCAGCGCCAGCGTCTGGCTATCGCCCGTGCGCTGTTGGTCGACGCGCCCATCCTGTTGCTGGATGAGGCCACCAGTGCGTTGGATGCACAGAGCGAACACCTGATTCAACAGGCGCTGCCCAGCCTGATGAAAGGCCGTACCACGCTGGTCATTGCCCACCGATTGGCCACCGTGCAGAACGCGGATCGCATTGCGGTGATGGACAAAGGGCATCTGGTGGCGGTCGGCACGCACAAGCAACTGATCGCCAGTAACCCGTTGTACGCGAGACTGGCAGCGTTGCAGTTCAATGTCGGAATGGATGAGGCAGGGTAGGGCTTTGCACCGTGATGCAAACAGTGGGAGGACGGGCCCTCCCACTTGAGCCTGTCAGCGGTACTCGCACAGGTAAGCGGTGTCGACGCTGACCTTGAGCTGGAACTTGCTGTTGGCCGGAACGTTGAACTGGCTGCCGGTAACGAAAGTTTCCCAGTCGGTGCTGTCGGGAAGCTTCACGCTCAGTTCGCCGGAGATCACATGCATGACTTCACGCTGGGCTGTACCGAATTCGTACTCGCCCGCCGCCATTACACCGATCGTTGCCTGTCCCTCAGCCTGGCTGAAAGCGATGGATTTGACGGTGCCGTCGAAGTATTCGTTAACCTTGAACATGGGCGATTCCTTGTGAAAGGGTCAAAAAGGGTTGGCCAGTATGCCCAACGCAGGAAATCCCGTCACCTGATTGAAACGCCCTGTGCGAGAGCGCTCCGACATCAGTTGGTCAGGATCAGCGGCAACAGTCTGGCAGTATTGCGCGCGTCCACCAGCGCGCGGTGTTGCTGTCCCGTGAATTGCATGCCCGCCAGTTGCAAAGCGCTATTGAGGCCAAGCGGTCGTTGTAATTGGCGCGCCTGCGCAAAACGTTGTTTCAGATTGACGTAGGGCATGTCCGACAGGGCGCTGGTGATCTCGTGCCGTCGCCATTCCTCCTCCAGTTGCTGGCGGTCGTAGTCGCCCCAGCTTGCCCAGCCGACGACCCTGGCCCGGTGATGGCTCAGCCAGCGTTCAAACATCGGCCACACAGCCGTAATAGGCGCGGCACTGTCGATGTTCGCCTGGCTGATGTGGGTCAGCTCCCGGCAGAAGTGGGTCAGCAACGGCCTGCGCGCCGGGCGGACGAAGCGCTCGAAGTGATCGAGTTCGCGTCCGTCCTGATTGACCAGCGTCGCGCCTATCTCGATGACTTCCATTTCTGCGACCGGCCATCCTCCCTCTTCGGTGGTAGCCTCCAGGTCAATCACCAGCCAATGCGGCATCGTCAAGCTCCCATCCAGTATTGATCCATTGAGCGTAGCCACATTCAGCCGGAGATGCCCGCCGGGGCAGTCCTCATTTCCAGCCACTGACCAACCCTTACATCGACACTGAAATCCGGTATTGGTGCCTTGTATCAAGGGTGTGCAACGCGCGATCTGCATGTTCAGGCTGAATCGATACTTGCCCGCTTCAAACGGCAGTTGTTTAAACCTTCGAAACCGCATAACTTGTGGGGTTTTATTCGATATCGTTCTTATGATGAAACCTGCAGTGGTAATTGATGGCGTGACACGTAGAGCGGCGCTTGGACTTTTTCTGGTGACTTCCCTGCTCATGGCCACACAGGCCGCAGCGGCGCAGATCGTGCGTGTCGCTGCTGTGCATTTCCCTCCATACATGGTGCGTCCGGAACGAGGTGAAGACGCAGGGCTGCTGCCGATGCTGGTGACGGCGCTGAATGCAGAGCAAGACGATTACAACTTCATCATGGTGCCCACCTCCGTGCCGCGCCGGTTCCGCGATTTCTCCGAAGGCCGTTTCGATATCGCGATTTTCGAAAATCCTGAATGGGGCTGGAAGTCCATCGCTCATCAAACGGTGGACCTGGGTCTTGAGGACGCCGAGGTGTATGTGGCCATGCGGGTTGAAGGGCGCGGTCAGGAGTATTTCGACAACCTGTCAGGTAAGCGTCTGGCGATTTTCAGCGGGTATCACTACGGCTTTGCCAACTTCAATGCCGATCAGAAATACCTGAGCGAGCATTTCAACGTCACATCCACGTATTCACACGACAGCAACTTGCTGATGGTGACGCGTGGACGAGCAGATATCGCACCTGTTACCCGCTCGTACCTGATTGATTTCATGGCGCACAACAAGGATGAAGCCTCCAAACTGCTGGTGTCGGATCGTGTAGACCAGATCTACCGACAGTACGCACTGGTGCGACCTGGAGCTGCTATCAGCGCCGCCCGGTTCAATTCGTTGTTTCAACAGTTGCGTAGCGGCGGGCAATTGGCGGCCATCTTCCAGCCGCTGCATATCAAGGTTTTAGATATGAATAACGTAGAGGCGGCGCACTGAGGCCATGTGTAGAGGGGGGATGACAGATACACGGTCTGTCATCCGGGCAACTTCAGCGGTCCTTGGCTTCCTTGGCATCCATTTCAGCATTGCGCTCATGGACGCGCTTGAGTTGTTCTTCGGTCAAAGGCACCTTCTTTGCTGTGTCGCGCAGCATCATCAGGCCACCGACGATCGAGCCGATTGCGACCAACAGGATTAACCAGGCATACCAGGGCATAACGCTCTCCTTCTTGTGATACCGGTTTGAGCGCTGAGGCCGCTCAATGGTTCAAGTGTAAGCGTCATGCAGAGGCCGCGCGCGATCAAATCGCGTGCGGCCGCAGGGTTGCGCGCAGGGACGTCGTCAGAGGCCGGTCAGCATGGCGTCGGCAGGCGCATCGGCACGGGATTTGGCGGTCAGGCTGAAGTAGATGAAACCGATTGCCATCAGCCCCAGGAAGATCAGGCCGATCAGCATGTTGAACCACGCCATCGCGATCAGGCAGACCACCGCCAGTGCCAGGGCAATGCCAGGCACGATCGGATAGCCGGGAGCACGGAACGAACGTTCCAGCAGCGGCTCGGTTTTGCGCAGCTTGAAGAGGCTGAGCATGCTCATGATGTACATCACGATGGCGCCGAAGACCGCCATGGTGATCATCGCCGCGGTCAGCGTCATGCCGCTCAGGTTGATCAGCCCGTCGCTGTAGATGGCTGCAATGCCGATCAGACCGCCTGCAATGATTGCCCGGTGAGGCGTCTGGAAGCGAGACAGTTTGGCCAGCGAAGCCGGCAGATACCCGGCGCGTGCCAGGGCGAAGAACTGACGCGAGTAGCCGAGGATGATCCCGTGAAAGCTGGCGACCAGGCCGAACAGACCAATCCACACCAGCATATGCAGCCAGCCGGAACTGTCACCGACCACCGCTTTCATCGCCTGCGGCAGCGGGTCATTGATGTTGGACAGGGTGCGCCAGTCACCCACGCCACCGGCGAACAGCATCACACCCAGCGCCAGTACCACCAGGGTCAGGATACCGCTGATGTAGGCTTTGGGAATGGTACGTTTCGGATCTTTCGCCTCCTCTGCCGCCATGGCCGCGCCTTCGATGGCCAGGAAGAACCAGATGGCGAACGGGATCGCTGCGAACATGCCTGCGATGGCTTCAGGACCGAACGTCTGGGAGCCTGCCCAGCCATTGAGGGCGAAATTGCTGAAGCTGAACGCTGGCGCGACCACGCCCATGAACACCAGCAGTTCGGCGACGGCCAGAATGCACACCACCAGCTCGAAGGTCGCCGCCAGCTTCACGCCCATGATGTTGAGGGCCATGAACACGATGTAGGCACCGACGGCTGCATGTTTGGGGTCGAGCGTTGGAAACTGCACATTAAGGTAGGCGCCGATCGCCAGAGCGATGGCCGGTGGCGCGAACACGAACTCGATCAGCGTCGCCATGCCGGCGATCAGGCCACCTTTTTCTCCGAAGGCACGACGGCTGTAGGCAAACGGGCCGCCCGCGTGGGGAATGGCAGTGGTCAGCTCAGTGAAACTGAAGATGAAGCAGGTGTACATCGTCGCGACCATCAGCGCTGTTACCAGAAACCCCAAGGTACCGGCCACGCCCCAGCCGTAGCTCCAGCCGAAGTATTCGCCGGAAATCACCAGACCGACGGCAATCCCCCATAAGTGCAGCGTGCCTAGCGTTGGCTTGAGTTGAGTACTCATTGTTATCTCCCTGAGGTTCAAAAACTGTCGAAATATCTTGTTGCAGACCCCGTGCCAGTGCACGACCAACCGTCGTATTGCTTCAAAAGAGGTCGTTTGCAGAACGTATAAGTGAATCGATTCACTTGGGTGTGCGGCTTTGGTGCGCGCAGGCATCGCCGTGTTCGCTGCAAGTGCAGGGGAGGGATGACGGTAAATACCGATCTATGGGTCCCGTGCGTCCTCGGGTTCGGCTACAATGCGCGCCGATTTCGACTTACCTGAGAACCCGCTCATGTCCGCCTGCCAGACTCCTGTCATCGTCGCCCTGGATTACCCGACCCGTGAAGCCGCACTGCGCCTGGCTGATCAGCTCGATCCCACGCTGTGCCGGGTCAAGGTCGGCAAGGAGCTGTTCACCAGCTGTGCATCGGACATCGTCGAAACCCTGCGAGATAAGGGTTTTGAAGTGTTTCTCGATCTCAAATTCCACGACATTCCCAACACCACCGCCATGGCAGTGAAAGCTGCTGCAGAGATGGGCGTATGGATGGTCAACGTTCACTGCTCGGGAGGCCTGCGCATGATGGCAGCCTGCCGCGAAGTGCTGGATCAACGCACTGGCCCGCAACCTTTGCTGATCGGCGTTACCGTGCTGACCAGCATGGAGCGAGAGGATCTGGCAGGTATCGGTCTGGATATCGATCCGCAGGTGCAGGTACTGCGTCTCGCGGCACTGGCGCAGAAAGCGGGCATGGACGGTCTGGTGTGTTCGGCGCTTGAAGCACAAGCCTTGAAGGCGGCTCACCCGTCACTGCAATTGGTCACCCCCGGCATTCGTCCAGCTGGCAGCGCGCAGGACGACCAACGTCGCATCCTGACCCCGCGTCAGGCGCTGGACGCAGGTTCGGACTACCTCGTTATCGGCCGCCCGATCAGCCAGGCGGCTGACCCGGCCAAGGCACTGGCGGCGGTAGTTGCCGAGCTGGCGTAACGGGCGGGCGTGACTGACGGTCATCAGCCTGCTTGCGAAGGCGATGTGTTAGTGATGTTTCAGTGAGGTAGCCCCAGGCGCTCAGCGCCCAGGGCGTGATGCCAACGAAGCACGTTGGCATGGTCACACGTTGGTATGGCTACACGTTGGTATGGTTATCTGGTTGCGGTGACTTCAATCCACTTTCAGCATCAGCTTGCCGAAGTTTTCGCCGCTGAACAGTTTGAGCAGGGTTTCGTGGAAGGTCTCAAGGCCTTCCACGATGTGTTCCTTGCTCTTGATCTTGCCTTCCTTGACCCAGCCTGCCAGTTCCTTGCCGGCCTCGCCAAAGCGAGCAGCATGGTCCAGAACCACGAAGCCTTCCATCCGCGCACGGTTCACCAGCAAGGACAGGTAGTTGGCCGGCCCTTTGACCGCAGTGGTGCTGTTGTACTGGCTGATCGCGCCACAAATCACCACCCGGGCGCCCACGGCCAGTTGGCTGAGCACGGCATCCAGAATGTCGCCACCGACATTATCAAAGTACACATTTACGCCATCCGGGCATTCGCGCTTCAATGCCTTGTGAATGTCGTTCTCGGCCTTGTAGTCGATGGCCGCATCAAATCCGAGCTCTTCAGTCAGCAGATTGCATTTTTCCTTGCCGCCGGCGATCCCGACTACGCGGCACCCTTTGAGCTTGGCGATTTGTCCGGCAATGCTGCCCACGGCACCGGCTGCACCGGAAATCACCACGGTGTCGCCGCTTTTTGGCAGGCCAACATCCAGCAGCGCGAAATACGCCGTCATGCCCGTCATGCCCAGCGCCGAAAGATACAGCGGCAGCGGGGCGAGGCTGGTGTCGACCTTGTAGAACCCCTTGGGTTCGCCGATGAAGTAATCCTGAACACCAATGGCGCCTTGTACGTGATCACCCTTGGCGAATTTCGGGTTTTTCGACTCGATGACTTCACCCACACCCAGCGCGCGCATCACTTCTCCAAGCTGCACAGGCGGGATGTAGGACTTGCCCTCATTCATCCAGCCACGCATGGCTGGGTCCAGCGACAGGTACTTGTTTCTGAGCAGAATCTGACCCTCTGCCAAGGCCGGGACAGGCACTTCCTGATAGGTGAAATCATCACGGCGCACAGCCCCGGAAGGGCGTTTGGCGAGCAGGAACTGGCGATTGGTCTGGTCTGTCATAGCTGGGTCTCCTGAAAGATTAAAAAGTGATTCAAGCCCCGGACGATAGCTGAGGCAAGCGGCGGTCGTTGGGCGAATGCCATCTGATCCATATGCTTGATAGGAGTCCGTTCGGACGGCTGCGTTCAAATTGATACACATGCCCTCAGTGCCAAAGAACCCTGCGCCTTGAGTCGTCCCGCTCACTGCTCTACATTGGCCGTTCATTGAAGTACGGATCACAGGCATGTCCTCCACGAATTCGAACACCCTTTACCCTCAGGTTCTGCGTACAGGCGACGCCGTCGCATTGGTGTCGCCTGCCGGGCCTGTGGATCCGCGCAAGATCGAATCGGCTGTCGAGGTCCTCAAAAGCTGGGGCCTGCGGCCGCGGGTCTATCCCCATGCACTGGGCAAGCATTCTTTCTATTCAGGCACGGACGAAGAGCGCCTTGCCGACCTCAATGCTGCGCTGGCCGATCCTGAAATCCGGGCTGTGATCTGCAGCCGGGGCGGCTATGGCATGCAGCGCATCGTTCAGCAGGTCGACATGGACGCTGTTCGCCGTGACCCGAAACTGGTCACCGGTTTTTCCGACATCACCGCCTTGCACGGCGCGCTTTGGAGTCATGCGCGGATGGCGAGTATTCACGGCCCGGTTGCAACCCAACTGGAGCGCGGCGGGCTGTTCGCCAGCGGCATGCGTCACGTATTGATGAGTACCGAGCCGGTTCTGCTCACATCAGACCCTGCTGCGCCGACGGCCAGCGTACGAACCCGCGGAACCGCGCAGGGTGTTCTGCTGGGCGGCAATCTCTGCATCCTCAGCACGTCGCTGGGTACGCCTTTCATGCCCGACCTCACTGGCGCAATTCTATTGCTAGAAGAGGTGGGTGAGGCCGCGTATCGGGTCGACCGTATGCTCACGCATCTGGGCAACTGCGGAATTCTTGAGCGTCTGGCAGGTATCGCGCTGGGCGAGTTCAGCCCGGCTGCCAACACCGGTGGAACCATCAGCCCTGCTCATGTCCTGGCAGAGCGCCTTGGCCATTTGGGTATTCCCGTGCTTGGCGGTTTACCGGTGGGCCATGGCGACGTCAACCAGGCGGTTCCACTGGGGACCCAAGCCGTTCTCGATGCAGAGGCGGGCACGCTGTTGGTGTCTTCGGCCTCCCGCGATTGAGGCGTTATCCTTCGACCATTCTGAAAGCGACCTTTACATAGCTCTTTGCCATTATTTCGACGCCAAAGACTTGTGCCCGGCTCTAGCCGTTGAGAATCTGCAAGACTGTTAGTGATCCAGTCATGTAGGCCACGCGAGGCGACGATGCCTTGCCTCTTCGATCAGGGGTCGAGCGCTATGATTTCAGCTGTGCAACGCAGACTTGCCCATCTGGGCATGGCAAAAAAACTGGGCCTGGGTTTCGTCCTGGTGTTGCTGTTGACGGCTTGGGTCGCGTCCATCGGGGTGTGGTCGCTCAAGAACGTCGGGCTGCGTTTCGACGATCTGAAGCAGATGTCGTCGCTTAACAACGGCCTGCTCAACGTGCGTTTGCTTGAGCAGAACTATGCCCTGCACAGCAACCCCAAAACGGTCGAACAGCTGCATGCCGGTGTCGAGGAATTGCGCGCGCTGGCCGAGGCGGTCAAGGCCCGGTCGCCCGCCAACGAAGCGATGATGGGCCAAGTGCAGCAGGCGCTGGCGGCATACCGCAAATCTTTCGATCAGTTCGTGGACATCAGTCAGAGTAAGGATCTGGCCCTGGAAATGGCCAACTGGTCGGTGTCCAGCGTGGCCAATAATCTTGATGTGTTGCAGGCCGGTCTTGCCGATGATGGTACCTGGACGCTCAAGGATTCCCAGGGACAGCAGGGCGCAGAGTTCATCGAGCAAGCCAATAAGGTCAGTCAGGTGTCTCGCCTGATGTTGCAGGCCATGGACGAGGCCAGAGTCCGGCTGGACAAGAGCCGTCGCACCGCATCAGGTGATGCCGCGAAAACCGGCACGATCGAGCAGGCTGATCAGGCCAGTGCGCTGGCCGAGGAGCTAAAAGGTCTGATCAAGGACGACGGCTACCTGACGGTACTGGGTGAGGTCAGCACACACATCGTCAACTTCACCGAAAAACTTCGCGAATACACCGGTCTGCTGGCCACAGAAGCCGAGATTTCAGGCCAATTGGCCTCCAATGCACGGCAGGTAACGGACCTGGTGCAACAGGTCTATACCGCTGAAGATCAATCCATGCAGACCCAGATTGCCGACAGCACGCTGCAGATCATTGGTTTCTCTGTGGTTGCGTTGCTGGTCGGGTTGCTTGCCGCGTGGTTGATCACCCGGCTGATCGTCGCGCCGTTGCGCACGGTGATCGGCTTTGCACAGCGTATCGCTGCCGGGGATCTGCGCAGCAGCGAGCCCGTTACCCGACGCGATGAAATCGGCCAATTGATGACGGCTATGCAGCAGATGGGCGCGGGTCTGAGCAGCATTGTCAGCGGGCTGCAATCGGGAATCGAGTTACTGTCCAGCTCGGCGCACTCATTGTCGGCTGTCACTGAGCAGACCAATCTGGAGGTCAACAGCCAGAAGCAAGAGACCGAACAGGTGGCAACGGCCATGAACCAGATGACGGCCACCGTCCATGACGTGGCGCGTAACGCCGAAGAGGCTGCGCTGGCGGCGCAAACGGCTGACGCCAAGGTCGGCAGCGGACAGACCATCGTGCGTCAGAGCCTGCAGCGTATCGAGCAATTGGCCAGTTCTTCGGCGTCCGCCAGTCAAAGCATTGAAAGCCTGAGCGCTGAAATCCAGAACATCGGTCAGGTGCTGGGCGTGATCAAAAGTGTTGCCGAACAGACCAACCTGTTGGCGCTGAACGCAGCCATCGAAGCTGCACGCGCCGGTGAACAGGGCCGCGGATTTGCGGTGGTGGCCGATGAGGTGCGTGCACTGGCCAAACGTACTCAGCAGTCCACTGAGGAAATCGAAACGCTGGTCACCAGCCTGCGCAACGGCGCGCAGTCCTCGGTTCTGCAGATTCAGAGCAGTGGCGAGCTGGTGAAGCTGGCCGTCAGCGATGCGCTGCAAACTGAGAGTGCATTGGGCAGTATTGCGGATGCGGTGTCGATGATTCAGCAGATGAATCAGCAGATTGCAGCTGCTGCCGAACAGCAAAGTTCGGTGGCCGAAGAAATCAATCGCAGCGTGACCAGCATTCGCGCCAGTGCCGATCAGTCGGCGCTGGCGATGCAGGGCAATACGGCATCGAGTATCGAACTGGCGTCACTGGGCAACGAGCTCAAGGGCATGGTTGGGCATTTCCGGCTCTGACATGCCTGCTTTGCTGTGCTCATCCTGCCTTGCGCGGGCTGAGAATCAGCAGGGTCAATACGCCTGCCACGATGCCCCAGAAGGCCGAGCCAATCGAAAACAGCGTCAGCCCCGAAGCGGTGACCATAAAGGTGATCAATGCGGCCTCGCGCTCTTTGGGTTCGGCCATCGCCACGGTCAGGCCGTTGATGATCGATCCGAACAGGGCCAGCGCCGCTATCGACAGCACCAGCTCTTTTGGAAAGGCGCTGAACAGAGCGGCCAGGGTTGCGCCAAAGATCCCGGCGATGCCGTAGAAAATCCCGCACCAGATGGCTGCCGTGTAACGCTTGGCTTTGTCCTCGTGGGCGTGTGGGCCAGTGCAGATCGCGGCGCTGATTGCCGCCAGGTTAACCCCGTGGGCGCCGAACGGGGCCGTCAGCAGCGATGCAATACCCGTCACAGAAATCAGCGGCGAGGAGGGCGTGTGGTAGCCGTCGGCGCGCAACACCGCGATACCTGGCATGTTCTGCGAGGTCATGGCGACCACGAATAACGGGATACTGATGCTGATGGTCGCCGCCAGCGAGAATTCAGGTGTTGTCCAGACCGGCACCGCCACTTCCAGCGCCAGGCCGCTGAAATTCAATAGCCCAAGCATGCCCGACAGCACCACGCCGACCAGCAAGGCGGCCAAAACCGAGTAGCGCGGCGACAGGCGTTTGATGACCAGGTACGTCACAAACATGCCCAGTACCAGGCTGGTGCGATGCTGGACAGCAATGAAAATCTCGCTGCCGATCTTGAATAGAATCCCGGCCAGCAATGCCGCTGCGAGCGATGCCGGGAGACGCTTGACCATCCGCTCGAAGCTGCCGGTCAGGCCACACAGCGTGACCAGAATCGCGCAGGTGATGAATGCGCCGATGGCTTGCGGGTAGGTCACGCCGCCAAGGCTGGTGATCAGCAGGGCAGCCCCTGGCGTCGACCAGGCAACCGTGATGGGCGCTCGATAGCGAAGCGAAAGACCGATGCTGCACACCGCCATGCCCATGAACAACGACCACAGCCACGACGAAATCTGCATGTTGGTCAGGCCTGCGGCCTGCCCGGCCTGGAACATCAGCACCAGCGAGCTGGTGCAGCCGGTCATCATGGCGATGAAGCCGGCAACCACGGCTGAGGGTGACGAGTCTGCCAATGGGCGCAAAGGCAGCTTGAGGGTCTCGTTCATGCAGGTCTTTCCTTGAACAGGCAGGCAGTGGCAAAGAGCGCTCAGCCTAAACGTATCGTCGAATCACCCTACGATACAGCGAGCCGACTAAACGCCAGAACAGTTGGCATAGGGCTTTGCGCCGCGCAATCAGTCGATGTCAGGCCCGGACGGTCGGGCGCTGGATTGCAGGGTCAGGCCGAGCGCTTCATTGACGGCCATCCAGCCATCGACGGCCGCCTGGCCTGCGTCGGCAAATACCCTTTGCAGCAGTTTCACCTGCTCGCGGCGCAGGGATTGCTCGAACTTCATCCCTTCTTCGGTCAGTTCAAGCAGGCGTTTACGTTTGTCGCTCTGCCCGGCTGTGCTGCGCACCAGGTCCATGGCGATCAGTTGCCGCAAGGGTGCGTTGAGCGCCTGCTTGCTGACGCCCAGCGCCGTCAGCAACTCTTTGACACTCAGACCTGGATAGCGCGCGATGAAAAACACGATGCGTTGATGCACACGGCTGAACCCGCGTTTGTCGAGCATCTCGTCGGCTTTGGCGGTGAATGCCTGATAGCCGAAGAAGAAAGCTTCCATGGCACGTTGTTGGTCGGCAGTGTTTTTAAGGTCAAGCATATTGACGTATCCGGGTGGTGCGGCGTAATTTGAGTCAACAAGTTTGACTCATTTTTATTCGGCTCGGCCAGGGATATTGTCATGCCATTCTCCGAACGCGTTTCCCGCCTGAAAAGTTCTTTGATCCGCGAGATTCTCGCCGCTGCACAGCGTCCGGAAGTGATGTCGTTTGCCGGTGGCCTGCCTGCCGAGTCGATGCTACCCAAGGTGCAATGGGCGCAAATGCCTGTGGCGCTGGGCCAATACGGCATGAGCGAAGGCGAGCCGGCACTGCGCGAAGCGCTGGCGGCGGAGGCCAGAGCGCTGGGGATCGCCTGTGACGCCAGTCAGGTGCTGGTGGTCAGCGGTTCGCAACAGACGCTGGATCTGGCAGCCAAACTGTACATCGACAAAGGCACTGAAATCCTGCTGGAAGCGCCGACCTACCTGGCCGCTTTGCAGATCTTTCAATTGTTCGGTGCAGACTGCATCACTGTCCCGTTGCAGGCCGACGGCCCGGACCTGGCTGCGATGCGCCAGCGTCTTGAGCAGCACAGGCCAGCGTTCGCCTACTTGATCCCGACCTTTCAGAACCCGTCGGCCGTGCGCTACAGCGAGGCCAGCCGTGAGGCCGTCGCCGCCTTGCTCGATGAGTTCGGCGTGACCCTGATCGAGGACGAACCCTATCGTGAACTGAGCTTCGACGGCGGCAGTGCCCGACCGATTGTCAGCCGCCTGAAGACATCCAGCTGGATCTACACCGGAACGGTCTCCAAGACCTTGCTGCCGGGCTTGCGCGTCGGTTATCTGATTGCCAGTGCGGATCTTTTTCCGCATCTGCTGCGCCTCAAGCAGTCGGCTGACCTGCACACCAACCGTCTCGGGCAGTGGCAGGCCTTGCAGTGGATCGGCACTGACCACTATCGTGAGCACTTGCTGACGCTGCGCGAGTTCTATCGCAGCCGACGTGATGCGTTCGAGAGCGCCTTGCAGGCGCATTTCAGCGATCTGGCCGAATGGAACAGCCCGCAAGGCGGCTTGTTTTTCTGGCTGACCTTGCGTCAGCCACTGGATACTCGCACGCTGCTGGATGCCGCGCTGGCTCAGGACGTGGCGTTCATGCCGGGTGAGCCGTTCTTCGCCGACCCGGATGCCAATCATGGCCATCTCAGGCTCAACTTCAGTCATATTGATCCTGCGCGGCTGGATGAAGGCGTGAAACGGCTGGCGTGTGTCGTGCGCACCGCACAGAATCTCAAGGTCGTTTGAGTCGCTTCGATCAACAGGGACTCCAGCAATCAAAGGGGTAGGGCAATGTACAAGGTTTACGGCGATTACAATTCGGGCAACTGCTACAAGATCAAGCTGATGCTCAACCTGTTGGGCAGCGAGTACCAGTGGGTACCTGTCGATATTCTCAAGGGCGAGACCCAGACCCCCGCGTTTCTGGAAAAGAACCCCAACGGCAAGATCCCCGTTCTTGAACTGGATGATGGGACGTGCCTGTGGGAGTCCAACGCGATTCTCAATTTCCTCGCCGACGGTACGGCCTACCTGCCCACCGAGCCGCGTTTGCGCACTCAAGTGCTGCAATGGCAGTTCTTCGAGCAGTACAGCCATGAGCCCTCGGTGGCGGTTGCCCGCTTCATCCAGTTCTACTTGAGCCTGCCCGCCGAGCGCATGGCTGAATACCGCGCCGCGCAGAAATCCGGCTATCGGGCACTGGCCGTGATGGAGCAGCAACTGGATCGCACGCCGTTCCTGGTGGGCGACAGCTTTTCCATCGCAGACATTGCGCTCTATGCTTATACCCATGTGGCGCATCAGGGCGGTTTCGACCTGGCGCCTTATTCGGGCATCCGCAAGTGGCTGGATCGGGTCAAGGATCAGCCGGGGTATGTGGGAATGCTGGACTGAGCTTCTGTTATGTAACAAGCGCTGCGCTTTATCGCAGCTTGCCGCCTGCCTCCCTGGAAGGGGTGGCAGACCTTGAAAAGGAATACGTCCATGCGCTTCGCCATAACCCTTCTCGCCGCGCTGATGGCACTGGGCATCGGCTGTTCGGCCCAGGCGCAGGATTGCGATGCCAGTCAGGCGAGCATGAATCAGTGCGCAGCCAAAGAACTGGCGGCACTCGATGCTGATCTGAACACGCAGTACAACGCGCAGATGAGCTGGCTTAAAAGCCCTGCAAAGAAACAGGCGCTCAAGGACGCCCAGCGCAAATGGATCGCCCTGCGCGATGCTGATTGCCTGTATCAGGTCGGTAAGCGGGAGGGTTCAGGATCCATCTGGCCGCTGCTTCAAACGCAATGTCTGGCCGAGCAGACCAGAGTGCGGGTTACGCAGTTGAAAGCCTACGTCGCTTGTCGGCAGGAAGGTTGCCCACGCTAGCGATGCGCGGGCATTCGGTTCAGACAGCGCCGAAACGTTTGTCCAGGTAGTCGATGATGACCTTGGACTCGTACATCCAGACCGTCTTGTCGCCTTCTTCGATGCGCAGGCAGGGCACCTTGATCTTGCCGCCTTCGTTGAGCAGTGTCTGGCGATCCAGCTCATTATTCTTCGCGTCGCGCAGGGCGACTGGCACATTGAGGCGACGCAGGGTGCGACGGGTCTTCACGCAGAACGGGCAGGCGTGGAACTGGTACAGCGTCAGGTCCCGGGCTGATTGGTCCACCGCAGCCTGAGCCTGTGGATCACGCTTCTTTTTGCTCGGGCGGGTGAGGAAATCGATGCCGATGACGAGTTGGCCGAGACCGACCCTGAGGGCTTTCATGAACACGATCAGAACCTCTTGCGAAAAGGGATGTGGAGCAGCAGCCCCCAAGCCATGGGATAAGGGCTGCCGACCGAGCGTCACTTGATCAGACTGAGAAACTCGCTACGGGTCGCTGCGTTCTCACGGAATTCACCCAGCATCACCGAGGTGATCATGGCCGAGTTCTGCTTCTCGACGCCGCGCATCATCATGCACATGTGCTTGGCTTCGATGACCACTGCAACGCCCAGCGCTCCGGTGACCTGCTGGATGGCTTCGGCGATCTGGCGGCTGAGGTTTTCCTGAATCTGCAGGCGGCGGGCATACATGTCGACGATGCGCGCTACTTTCGACAGGCCCAGCACCTTGCCCTTTGGAATGTAGGCTACGTGAGCCTTGCCAATGAACGGCAGCAGATGGTGCTCGCACAGCGAGTACAGCTCGATGTCCTTGACCATGACCATTTCACTGGCATCAGAGCTGAACAGCGCCCCGTTGGTCACTTCCTCGAGGGTCTGCGTATAACCGCGACACAGGTACTGCATGGCTTTGGCTGCGCGCTTGGGGGTGTCGAGCAGGCCTTCGCGTGAGACGTCTTCGCCCAGTTGTCCCAGGATGGCCGTGTAATTCTGTTCCAGTGTCACAGGACTGTGTTTCCGTGTGGGTTTCGATAAACGCTAAGGCATGAGCCCTTCGCCGAGTCGCACATAGTAACTTACAGGCGGGGACAGGTGCACGGCGCTGCTGCAAAACGACGCTTTGTATCGTCTTGCTTACCCGATGGCAACCCGTTGGCTACCCACTTTGTGTGCGCCACGCGGTCTGATGGACAGGTCTTCAAATAACTGTCTGAGAGAGCGAATCCGGGATGTCGAGTCGAATAGTCAAAGTAGCGATGTTTGCCATCGTGCTGTCTTCAATGTCGGGCTGCTGGCCGTTCTGGCCCGGTCCGGGCGGGCATGGTGGTGGCGGAGGCGGCGGCGGAGGTCATCATCAGGGGCCGGGCGGTGGCGGTCCTGGCCCTGGCTTTGCGCCAGGAGGCGGCAACCGCTGAAGCTGTCAGCCGGACACGGGTCCGGCTGGCTGAGGGAGGCTGCCGCGGCTATTCGTCGCGGCCTTCCATCATGGTGCGCTTGAGCATCACGTACACCGCACCCGCGCCGCCATGTTTGGCCAGGCATGAACAGAAACCCAGCACCTGAGGATGCTGGCGCAGCCAGGTGTTCACGTGGCTTTTGATCATCGGACGCTTGCCGTCCAGCCGGACTGCTTTGCCATGGGTAACACGCACGCAACGGATTTCCAGTTTCGTGGCTTCGGCCAGGAACTCCCACAGTGTTTCCCGAGCCATCTCCACGTTCATGCCATGCAGGTCCAGGCTACCTTCAAAGCTGATCTGCCCCAGCTTGAGCTTGCGCATCTGGCCTTCCTGAACGCCATCACGTGACCAGCCCAGAACGTCCTCAGGACCGACATCGATCACGAATTGATCCGACAGGCCATCGACCGTCACCGAGTCGGTGCGCACGGTGGCGGACTGGCGCAGGCGGGCCAGTAATTTACGGTCGGTTTTGGGTTTGCCGACATCGGCATGTTCGTGCTTGATAGGCTTGACGCCACGCGTCTCGCTTCTGAACAGGGAAAAGTCGTCGTCTTGCATGGGGCCTCCGCGAAGGAGGGTAGTTTAACCGCTAAGACGAGCAGCTCAGTCGTGTTTTTTCATCAGGTGGGCTGACATGCTCAGGCCGTTGGACCTGCCAGGGCCGCGACGGCATCTGCGCCACAGCCATAACCCCAGCAAAAGCACCATCAGGCCGACTACCGCAACCACCGTCGCGCCTGCGGGGTTGGCGTTCAGTTCGGCCAGCGCCTGCGGATGCATGATCAGGCTGGACACACCCGCCAGTGCCAGCAGCATGCCGGAGACCAGAAGCACGAAGGCAATCGCAGTGCCTATCCGTGTCCGCCAGTTTCGCGGGCCTTTGGGGCGAAGCCTGCGGGCGTCGAAACCATCGGATATTTTCATTCCGGTTTCCTCAATGTTTATGGGCGCTTTGACCTGAACAGGGATGAGTGGGTTCCCGTTCCGGAAGCAAAGGAGGGCAGTAAAGGATGGGCGGTTATGTGGATGCGTTCACACAACCGGTGGGTCGGGCTTGTTTCAGATCAGGTCTTTGGTCAGCGCCAGGGTCGCAAAGTTGTCGGCCATGATCGCCATCTCGGTACGGTGCACGACCTGCGCGCTCACCACGCCATGCGGGCTCGGCAGGTCACGGGTTGCGCAGGCGTCGTCGACCAGCGTGCAGCGGTAGCCATAATCCTTGGTGGCGCGAACGGTGGTGCTGATGCTTGAATGGCTCATGAAACCGCACACGATCAGGTCAAGATGCCCCAGCCGTTGCAGCAGGTCGTGCAGTCCGGTGCCGTTGAAGGCATTGGGCAGACGCTTTTCCACAAGATGCTCATCGCCCAGTGGCAGCAGTTCGGGGACCAGTTGTCCGCGCTCGCCCTGCGGATCGAACAGACCGCCCACCGTGCCGAGATGACGGACGTGGACGATCGGGCATTTCACCGCACGGGCCTTGGCAACCAGTTGGCCGATATTGGCCAGGGCTTCATCGACGCCGGTCAGGGCCAGAGGGCCGCTGAGGTACTCTTTCTGTGCATCGATGATGATCAGTGTGGCATTGCTCAGATTGGCCGGTGCATGACCACGGCCGCTGAGTTGAAACATGGTCTTGAGGGAAGGCATTCAAGGGCTCCTTTTGAGTGGGGCTTTTGCAGCATTGTCCTCTGGCTGAAGGCTTATGGGAATGGCAACGATCACAAGTCGCGGTTTTTCTGGCCTGCAGGGCAGTCGGGAGGTGCCGTTACTGGCGGTTTGCCTTGATGACGGATCGTGAATGATGGAAACTTCTACGCCTGCCAGGTACGAAGGGTGCGGCGTTGTTCTGCATTCGTTCTACCCAAGTGACGCGTCGTTTCTAAGGAGTCTGCCCATGATCACTTCCCGCTTGCGTACGGTGCGCGACCACATTCGCTGGGCTGTCAGCCGGTTTCACGAGGAAGATGTTTTTTTCGGTCATGGCACCGACAATGCCTGGGATGAAGCGCGGCAACTGGTGCTGGGGGCTCTGCACCTGCCGTGGGAAATTGCTGACAGCTACCTGGATTGCCGTCTGGAAGTCGATGAGATCTCCGAGTTGCAGCGCCTGATCAAGCGCCGTATCGACGAACGTATTCCCACATCGTACCTGCTGGGCGAGGCCTGGTTTTGTGGCATGTCGTTCATTGTCGATGACCGCGTGCTGATTCCGCGTTCGCCCATCGCCGAGCTTATTGAAGACCGTTTCGCGCCTTGGCTGGCCAGCGAGCCAGCCCGTATTCTGGATCTGTGCACAGGCTCTGGCTGCATCGGCATTGCGTGCGCGGACGAGTTCAAGGACGCCGAGGTCGCGCTGGCCGACCTGTCATACGACGCGCTTGAAGTGGCCAATCAGAACATCGAGCGCCATGGCATGGAAGACCGTGTCTATACCGTGCAGGGCGATGGCTTTGACGGCTTGCCCGGGCAGCGTTTCGACCTGATCGTCTCCAATCCGCCGTATGTGGATGCCGAGGATTTTGCCGACATGCCCGAGGAATATCAGCACGAACCCGAGTTGGCGCTCGCCTGTGGCAGCGACGGGCTGAATCTGGTGCGTCGCATGCTTGCCGAGGCGGCGGATCATTTGACCGAGAAAGGGCTGTTAATCGTCGAAGTAGGCAACAGCCAGGTGCATGTTCAGGCGCTGTACCCGGAAGTCGATTTCGCCTGGCTGGACTTCCAGCGCGGCGGTCACGGGGTATTCATGCTGACTGCCGAGCAGTGCCTTGCGCATCAGGCGCTGTTTCAGTCGCGCGTCTGAGTGAACCCGTAGCGGCGGCACTGCAGTGCCGCCTCTTCAGCGGTGAGTGGCGATCCAGATCAGCAGGCCCGCCTGAAACACGGCGAAAGTGACCAGGCACGCAATCGTGAAGCGCAGGCTGCTGTCTTCACGCTTGTATTTGCTGACCCGATCCTCATGCTGGCGAATGGTGACTTCCTGCTCCAGCAGATTCTTCTCGGCTTTTTCCAGCATCTGCGAGGCTTCAAGGATCTCGATGATCTGCACCTTGTCGTTGTTCCAGGTGCTGTGCAGATTGCCGACGTGGACGTCCTTGATGCTGCCTTTCATGTGCTGGGCATCGGCGTAGACCACTTCGAAGCCCAACGTACGCAGAAAGTGGTCACGACGCAGGCGCGTGTCTTCGTTGAGGCCGTCCTTGCTCGCCAGCGCCACACTCTCGATCTTATACGATGACCATTTGCGCTGAGCCCAGTGCACGCCATGGGCAATCAGAAAACGGCCGATACCCCGGTTCCAGGGCTCGATCTGCAGACCGGACTCGGGTCCGAAGCGCACCATGCGTTTTTCGTGATCGACCCAGATATCCAGGTTGTTTTGCTCCTTGCGCACTCGCTGGCCGGGCAGTTGAATGCTGATGCGCAGCAGGCTCAGCTCTTTGCTGTGACGCTCGGCGCGTCCGAATTGAACGAAGCGCAGCGGTCGGCCGCCCGTGGCCCGGTCGGTCGGTAAGGGTGACAGACGCAGCATCTGGAACTGCTCGGGCACCACGTCTTCCCACGGCTGCGGCGGCGCAGGCGCGGCAGCTTCCGCGTTCTCGGGTTCAGCGATGGTGTCGGTCATAGTCGTGTCAGTCATCAGTGGCGGTCCTGTCCTTGGCGCTGTGCAGCAAACACAACGCCAGCACTCCGCTATCGGCAGCCTTTTGCCAGACTGAAGGGTTTACGGTTTGCTGGCGTCCAATCTTCCGTCAAGCGGGTGGCAATGCCTTGATGAAGCGCAGGATCCGGGCCGTCACTTCCTTGGCCAGAGGCTGCGTCGGGTCGCGGTAGGACAGCAGTTGTTGCTCAAGATCGTCCGGGACAATGCGCAGCACGTGATTCATGCCATCGATCAGTGCCAGCTCGGCGTCAGGCCTGGCTTTCTGCAGCAGCAGGGCGTCGCCCACACCGACCTGAATGTCGTTGCGACCCTGGACGATCAATGCGGGCATTTTCAGTTCGCCGAATGCGGCGGCCGGATCCGGGCGAAACAGCGAGATCAGGTAAGGCTGCACGCTGGGGCGGAACACCACCTCAAGTTCTTGCGGCACCTTGTCGTCGGTCTTGCCTGCCTTCAGTTCATCGAGCAGCTCGTTGCTGCGCTGCAACAATTCGGGCGGCAGGCGTTCCTGGAACTGCTCGCGCAGCACCTGATCCACCGGGCGCCCGGTGCCTGCTACCGAAATCACCGCCGCAGCGTTGGCTTTCTCCGCAGCCAGGCTCGCCACCAATGCGCCTTCGCTATGCCCCAGCAGGATTAGCTGGCCCAGGCGCGGGTTAGCTCTGATCGCCCTGACCCAGAGCTGAACGTCGGCAACATAGCGTTCGACACTCAGGTCGCGTTCGTCTGGGGTCACCGCCTTGCTGGCGGCAACGCCGCGCTTGTCATAGCGCACACTGGCAATGCCATGGGTGGCCAGAATGACTGCCAGGCGTTTCATGCTGTCGTTGCGTCCGCCTTCCGGGTTGTTGCCGTCGCGGTCCGTCGGGCCTGAGCCTGCAATGATAAGGACCACGGGAACAGGGTTGTCCGCGCGGGGCATCAGCAGCGTGCCATAGAGCTTGCCATTGCCGGTGTCCACGCTCATGGGCCGTTGCACCACGCTGGGCGTGGCTGCGCTGGCCAGTCCGCTCAGCAGACTGAGCATCAATGTCATCGGCAGAACCATCAGGCGCAGCAGGTTTGGAGCTTTCATCAAGGGATTACCAGATAACATCGCAAGGCCATCATTGGGGCGGGGTCTCGCTTGGACGCACGCCATCACGGAAGGTTCGAGGATGAACTGAGCGACGAGCCTGCGTATACTGGCGCGCTTGATTCAATGATCCGGTTTTTTGACTGATTTTTCGGAGCGCCCGCATGTCCGGCAACACTTTCGGCAAGCTGTTCACTGTCACCACTGCCGGCGAAAGCCACGGCCCGGCGCTGGTCGCGATCGTCGATGGCTGCCCGCCAGGGCTTGAGCTGGACCTGCAGGACCTGCAGCGCGACCTGGATCGCCGCAAGCCGGGCACCAGCCGGCACACCACGCAGCGTCAGGAAGCCGATGAGGTCGAGATTCTCTCGGGTGTCTTCGAGGGCAAGACCACCGGCGCTTCCATCGGCCTGCTGATCCGCAACACCGATCAGAAGTCCAAGGACTACTCGGCCATCAAGGATCTGTTCCGGCCCGCTCATGCCGACTACACCTACCACCACAAGTACGGCATCCGCGATTATCGCGGCGGCGGTCGCAGCTCGGCGCGTGAAACCGCCATGCGCGTGGCAGCAGGTGCCATTGCCAAGAAATACCTGGCGACCCAGGGCATTGTCATTCGTGGCTACATGAGCCAGTTGGGTCCTATCCAGATTCCGTTCAAGACCTGGGATTCGGTAGAGGACAACGCGTTCTTCTGCCCCGACCCTGACAAGGTGCCGGAACTGGAAGCCTATATGGACCAGTTGCGTCGTGATCAGGATTCGGTCGGCGCGAAGATTACTGTCGTTGCCGAGGGCGTCATGCCGGGTCTGGGCGAGCCGATCTTCGATCGCCTGGATGCCGAACTGGCCCATGCGCTGATGAGCATCAATGCCGTCAAAGGCGTGGAAATAGGCGCAGGCTTTGATTGCGTTGCCCAGCGTGGCACCGAGCATCGTGACGAAATGACGCCTGAAGGGTTTCTGTCCAATCAGGCGGGCGGCATTCTGGGCGGGATCTCGTCTGGTCAGCCGATCATCGCGCACCTGGCGCTCAAGCCGACGTCCAGCATCACCACGCCGGGCCGTTCCATCGATGTCGATGGCAACGCTGCCGACGTCATCACCAAAGGTCGTCACGATCCGTGCGTCGGCATTCGCGCCACACCGATTGCCGAAGCCATGATGGCAATCGTGCTGCTGGACCATCTGCTGCGCCATCGCGGTCAGAATGCCGACGTCAGCGTGAATACGCCTGTGCTGGCTCAGTTGTAATGGGCGTTGCCACTGTCGCGGACTGCTAACGTGGCGCCACTTCCCGGCGGACAGTTACCTTACTGGCGGCTGTCCGGTTTTTATCTGTGTTACTTCGCCTTGCTGGGTTCGGCGGCACCTTTCATGGCGCTGTACCTGCATCACCTCGGGTTTTCCAGTGCGCGGATTGGCGAGCTGATCGCCATTCCCATGCTGATGCGCTGTGTGGCACCCAATATATGGGGCTGGTTGGGCGACTACACCGGGCGGCGGCTGACCATTGTCCGCTTTGGCGCGATCTGCACGCTGCTGGCGTTCTCGCTCATCTTGCTTGACCACAGTTATGCCTGGCTGGCGTTGGTTATGGCCTTGTACGCGTTCTTCTGGCACGCGATTCTGCCGCAGTTTGAAGTCATCACGCTGGCACACCTGCAAGGCCAGACGGCACGTTACAGCCAGATCCGGCTGTGGGGCTCGATCGGGTTCATTCTTGCCGTGGTGGTGCTCGGTCGTCTGTTCGAGTGGTTCACTCTGGACCTGTTTCCCTACATTCTTCTGGCGATCATGGCCGGTATCGCCGTCAGCAGTTGGTGGGTGCCCAATGCGCAGCCGCAGGTCTCGGCCCGGCCAGCAGAAGAGGGCGGCTTTCTCAAGCAATTGATGCGACCCGGTGTACTGGCGTTCTATATCAGTGTGGCACTGATGCTGCTCAGTCATGGGCCCTATTACACGTTTCTCACGCTGCATCTGGAGGCGCTGGGTTACGGTCGCGGCCTGATCGGTTTGCTGTGGGCCGTGGGCGTGGTGGCTGAAGTCTTGATGTTTATGGTCATGAGTCGGGTTCTGCAGCATTTTTCCGTGCGTCAGGTGCTGCTGGCCAGTTTTTTGTTGGCGGCACTGCGCTGGCTGTTGCTGGGCGCATTTGCCGAGTACCTGGCGGTGTTGCTGATCGCTCAGGTCATGCACGCTGCAACATTCGGCAGCTTTCACGCCGCTGCCATCCATTTCGTGCAACGTAGCTTCGGCCCGCGTCAGCAAGGTCAGGGGCAAGCGCTCTATGCCGCGCTGTCCGGTGTTGGCGGTGCGCTGGGCGCGCTGTACGCAGGCTACAGCTGGAATGCGCTGGGTTCATTCTGGACCTTTGCCATTGCCAGCGTTGCGGCACTGGCCGCAGCCATCATGATTGTCACACCCAGGAAAGAGGAAGGTGTATGACCCGCGAACAATTGACACAGCAGATCATCGAGGCCGGCCGTTTTCTGTATGGCCGCGGCTGGTCGCCTGCCACCAGCAGCAATTATTCGGTGCGATTGTCGGCCAGCGAAGCGCTGCTGACTGTGTCCGGCAAGCACAAGGGCCAGTTGGGCACCGACGATGTGCTGGCCACTGACCTGCACGGCTCCAGCCTGGAGCCAGGCAAGAAGCCGTCTGCCGAAACGCTGTTGCACACTCAGTTGTACAGCTGCAAGCCGCAGGTAGGCGCAGTGCTGCACACCCATTCGGTGAACGCGACGGTACTGTCCAGGCTGACCGATGCCGATCATCTGGTGTTTGAGGATTACGAACTGCAGAAGGCTTTCCAGGGCGTGGTCACTCACGAGTCACGGGTGATGGTGCCGATCTTCGACAATGATCAGGATATCGCCCGCCTGGCCGCCAAGGTGCAGCCGTGGCTCGACGCTCATCCCGATTGCACCGGTTATCTGATTCGCGGCCACGGCCTGTATACCTGGGGAGCGCAAATGAGCGATGCATTGCGTCAGATCGAGGCCTTCGAGTTTCTGTTCGAATGCGAATTGAAGATGCGTGCGGTATTGAACCGCTGAGCGTCACGCGATAAACAAGAGTGTGTGCCTGACCGGCCTGTAAAAGCCGGAAGGCGTTGCCAAGCCTTGAGCCGAGGATTCATACCATGAGTAGCCTGTCCGTTTATCACGTTTCAAGCCCCGAGGTCCCCAACAAGGTACTGACTCACCTTGAAGACATCGCGTCGACCCTGGCCGAGCAGGGCGTTTCGTTTGCGCGCTGGGAAGCCGCTACGCCAATCACGCCGGGTGCCTCTCAGGAAGAGGTCATCCATGCCTATCGCAGCCAGATCGACGCGCTGATGACCGAGCACGGTTATGTGACCGTTGATGTCATCAGCCTCAACAGCGATCACCCGCAGAAAGCCGAGTTGCGTGCAAAATTTCTTGAAGAGCACCGCCATGGCGAGGACGAAGTACGTTTCTTCGTCGCGGGCCGTGGCTTGTTCACGCTGCACATCGACGATTATGTGTACGCCGTGCTGTGCGAAAAGAATGACCTGATTTCCGTCCCTGCCGGAACGAAGCACTGGTTCGACATGGGCGAGAACCCTCATTTCGTCGCCATCCGCCTGTTCAATAATCCTGAAGGCTGGGTGGCGAACTTCACCGGCGAAGACATCGCCGGTCGTTTTCCAAGGCTTGAAGACTGACTTGTTGCTTGAAAGGAGCCACACCTGATGCCCATCAAAGCCATCCTCACGGATATCGAAGGCACGACCAGTGCGGTGAGTTTCGTGTTCGACGTGTTGTTTCCGTTCGCGGAAAAGCACTTGCCGGACTTTGTTCGCCAGAATGCCGACAAACCCGCCGTTGCGGCGCAATTGCAGGCCGTGCGCAGCGACAGTGGCGAACCTGACGCCGACGTCGAGCGGGTCATCGAGATTCTCTTGCAGTGGATTGCCGCGGATCGCAAGGCCACGCCGCTCAAGGCGCTGCAAGGCATGGTCTGGGAGCAGGGTTACGACGCCGGCCAGCTCAAGGGGCACGTGTACCCCGACGCAGTCGAGGCTTTGAAACGCTGGCATGAAGAGGGTTACAGGCTCTACGTCTATTCCTCGGGCTCGATCCAGGCCCAGAAGCTGATTTTTGGCTGCTCCGAGGCCGGTGATCTTTCCGGATTGTTCAGTGGTTATTACGACACTACGTCCGGCCCCAAGCGTGAGGCGCAATCGTACCGAACGATTACTCAAGCCATCGGCTGTGAACCTGGGGACATTCTGTTTCTTTCCGACATCGTCGAAGAGCTGGATGCCGCTCAGGCGGCTGGCATGGCCACCTGTGGCCTCGTGCGCGCCGACGGACTTCTGGTGGGCCATCAGAATGTCGCCAGCTTCGCGGCCATTGACCCGAAGGGCTTCCAGGCACCCTGACGGCGCGCCTTTCTGCGAACGTATTTTCTATCAATCAGTCACTTGCTGTAGGCAGTGTCCTTCCATTGTGTAGGGCTCTGCCGGGCAGTGAGTGCGTTAATCCTGTTTGTTTGGGTCGTTGTTTTTAAACGTTGTTAATCGTGTAAGTTTCGCGCCTTCAGACCCCTCGTCAATCAAATTGCCAACAGTGCATGTGTCGAGGGTGCGTAGGGAGCGGCCGCGATGTGCAGTGCCATGACAGACAGCGTAACAATGGGCTTATTGATAGAGCAGATGGTCAACACGATCACCGAATTCGACAGCCAGACCGCCATCGAGAATGCGCTTGAGTGGCTGCGGCGCGAGTGCGGCTGCGAAAAAGCAATGTTTTACCAGCTCAAGAGCGCTCGTCTGCTGGCGCTCGTCACCTCTAACGTCGACGAAGCCTGGCGTCGTGAGTATGGGCGGGGGCAGATGATCGCTCAGGACCCGGTGATCCGCTTCTACCGCAATAACCTTGGATTTCTGGATTGGCGAGATGCGCTGCGGCTGTTTCCTGCCCCTGTCTGGTATGAAGAAGCGTTGGTCGCGTGTCATCTGTTGCCTGCGATGTCTTACGGCTACACCGGCCATTGTCGAGACATGAACAGTGTGACCTCGGTCATTACCCTGGGCGGCATGCGGAGTCCGCTTGGTCCTGACGACAAGTACCTGATCACCAGCCTGGTACCGGTGCTGCATCGGGTATGCCGTGGGATAGGGTCCAACTCTCGCGGGCTGACCCGAAAGGAACTGGAAATATTGCAGTGGGCCAGAAATGGCAAGACGGCTTGGGAGATTTCGGTGATTCGAGGTGTCTCAGAGGCTACGGTCAAGTATCACTTCAAGACGATCTACTCAAAGCTGGGCGTTGCCAACAAGGCACAGGCTGTCGGGGAAGCCCTGTGTCGCGGGCTGATCGGATAAACAGGCCAAAAAAACCGCGACAACAAATCAGCATTGTTATCGCGGTGAACAAGGGATGAGAGAGCGTACAGCGGTGTCGCCCCGGCGGGAGCGACATAAAACGTGAAGCATCAACGCGTGTGATAAGTCGGCAGGTCGAAGCGGTGCTGGCTTTGCAGCATCGAAATCGCCGGCAGTTCACTGGCTTGTGCAGCCAGGTCGCGACGAATGGCGCTGATGACCCATTCCAGTTGAACCGGAGTGTGCAGTTGCGCATAAGACACGGAGCGACGGATCTGTTTGCCTTCATCGTTACGCAGCGACAACAGCACACCGCCGTCTGGACGTGGCTGGGTGGTAACGGTGTAGTCGGAGAATACGGAAGCGAATTTTTCTTGAATAAAAGTCATGTCTAGCGGCTCCATTGCTCACGGGATAACAAGCTTGGTAGTACTAGTGCAGTGTCTGTGCCAGTATTCGCTATAAAATATTTACCTTTAAAATCATACACTTAGAATATTTCGAATTTCATCTCTTCGTGCATTTTGCATGAAAGCCTGTCGTGCATCCTGCATTTTGCCGTTTATAGGGAACCAAATGCCTGGCGTGATGATCGGATCAACATTTTTCGCTATCCACGGCATAGGTTGATCCTGATCGAACAGCTGGCAAGACTTGCGGTCAGTGTGTTTACCGCTACCGGGTACATCGGATTCCCGGATGACCGCGCGCCAAGGAGCAACTGATGACTGATTCAACGAGCCACCAACCCAAGACGATGACGGACGAAGAAACTGCAGAGTTCGCCGAACAGGTGTTCAACGTCGCTCGCCAGGGCGATGCAGTGATGCTCGAACGCCTTCTGAAAAAGGGACTGCCAGCGGACCTGCGCAACCACAAGGGCGACACCTTGCTGATGCTGGCCAGCTATCACGGCCATCAGGACGCTGTGCGCGTGCTGCTGGACCACAAGGCCAACCCCGAAATTCGTAACGATAATGGTCAGAGCCCTATCGCCGGTGCAGCCTTCAAGGGCGACCTGGCGGTGGTGAAAATGCTCGTCGAAGGCGGCGCAGAAGTCGAAGGCGCGTCGGCTGATGGGCGCACTGCATTGATGATGGCGGCCATGTTCAACCGTACGGAGATTGTCGACTACCTGATCGCCCAGGGTGCCGACCCGCATGTCCGTGATGCCAAAGGCGTGAATGCGCTGGGCGCGGCCCAGACCATGGGTGCGACCGGAACGGCAGAGCAGTTGAGCAAGCTGGGTGTGCAGCCGGTCTGAGCCGCACCCCGTCGATGCCAATGGCGTAGAGGCGCGAAGGATTTCCCGTTATCCTTCGCGCCTCTTTTTTTACCCGCTATCAGGATCGTCCCCATGAAAGACTCACTCGTCGAATTAATCAGCAAAATCAGTTCCGGGTGCATGGGTGATGAAGACATCGTGCGGGTCGCCGA
Source organism: Pseudomonas triticifolii (assembly GCF_014358015.1). Classification (GTDB taxonomy): domain Bacteria; phylum Pseudomonadota; class Gammaproteobacteria; order Pseudomonadales; family Pseudomonadaceae; genus Aquipseudomonas; species Aquipseudomonas triticifolii. Next base: position 118,342 of record NZ_JACONV010000005.1, read on the forward strand.
CGAGGCCGCCCAGGCATACGCCGATCCGCAGGCGTTTCTGACAGCCAATCCCGACATCAACTACGACGACACTTTCCCGATTCCGCTGGGTGAGTGGGTGGTGGTGGGCAGCTTGCCGGAGACCGTATTGTTTCAAGCCGACACGTATGCCGATTTGTTCGAACAGATCGTCCAGTCTTTCGGCAAGGACGTGACGTTCAACATCAAGCCTAAACAACTGAGCAAAATAGAGCCGCTTGTGGCGCTCAATCGTATTCAGATTCAGTTGAGCAGCATGAACAAGGAAATGGGCGGCTATGTACTGATGGACTTCAGTCAGCCGCTGGACGATGAGCTCCAGGCCGTTCTGGTGTTCGGCAGCGATGAAGCGCGTGTGCTGGAGCTGGCAGCGGCAGCCGGCATTCATGCCGTGCCATCGCTGCAGGCGCTGCGCGGTTAACCCAGGGCAGTGTCCAGAAACATCATCACCGCGAATCCGCCCATCAGCCCAAGGGTTGCCGAGGTCTGGTGACCGTTGCGATGGGTTTCCGGGATGACCTCGTGAGAGACCACGAAAATCATCGCGCCTGCTGCCAGACCCATGCTCAGCGGATAGGCAACGGCAAAGCCGCTGGATATGCCCAGACCGATCAATGAACCCAGTGGCTCCATGAGGCCGGAGCCGATGGCGACCAGCATGGCCTTGTAGGCCGACAGGCCCGTTGCGCGCAATGCGAGGGCGATGGCAAGGCCTTCCGGGATGTCCTGAATGGCAATGGCTGTGGTCAGCGGCAGGCCGACATTCATATCGCCGCCCGCAAAGCTCACACCGATCGCCATGCCTTCGGGCAGGTTATGCAGCGTGATGGCCAGCACGAACAGCCAGACGCGGTTGATGCGGTCCGAATGCGGCCCGTGACGTCCTGAGCTTTCGTGTTCGTGCGGGGTGAACCGGTCCAGCCCTAGCATCAGCAGCACGCCCAGTGCCAGGCCAGCCACCACGGTCGCCGCTGCGAACGGGCCGGTGCCGGTGATTTCCCGGGCCGCCTCGAGCCCCGGCAGAATCAGCGAGAAAGAGCTGGCCGCCAGCATCATCCCGGCGGCAAAGCCCAGCATGATGTCCTGGGTGCGCTGCGCGATATTGCGGAACGCCACTGCCATGACGGCGCCCAGCGCAGTGGCTGCGAAACCTGCCATACCGCCCAGTAGCGCGTAGTTGAAGTTGACCTGGCTGGTGCCGAAAAACGCGTTGTAGAGGCTGATAGCACCAAGAATCACAACGATCAGGGCAGCGACTATAAAGCCCAGGCTGACCAGCGGGCTGCTTTGTAGCTGGGCGAGCCAGGTCGCTCGCAGTGTTCGGGAGTGTGCAGAGGGTTGCATGTAAAGCCGTACCTTTTCTGAGGGGCCGGTGGCCAAATACCATGACCTGAACAGTATCACCCTGTTTCGGAGCCCGAAAATATGCCGTTGGTTCAACGGAACCCCCGAACCGCGCAACTATCCTAGAAGTAACTGCATTCAATCAGGGGCAACACCATGGGTTCCACGTTTAACGGTCTGGTCGGCTTGATCATCCTGGCGCTCGATATCTGGGCCATTATTAATGTGCTTAAAAGCGGTGCGGAAACCGGCATGAAGATCCTCTGGGTGTTGTTGATTGTCCTGCTGCCGGTATTGGGCCTGATCATCTGGGCGATTGCAGGTCCGCGTGGCAACGTGCGCATCTGACCCCTGGAGTTGCTGGACGCGAAGCGCTTGATTACCCGGTAATCAGGCGCTTTTTGCGTTCCAGACAGGCTGTTTGAAGGGCTCGCACGTCAGACGGAGTGTAGAGAGGTTCGACCTGTCATGTTCCGCAACGTAGAATGCGCGCCTTTGTTGCGGGCGGCCGGCCGTCCTGTCATCTGTCTTTTACGGGAGCTTATCCATGAGTGATTATCAGGAAACGTTATACGAAGGCTACGGCCAGCGCTTTCGTATGGAAAAAATGCTTCATGAAGTGCGCACCGATCATCAGCATCTGGTGATCTTCCAGAATCCGCGCATGGGCCGTGTCATGGCGCTCGATGGCGTTATCCAGACCACCGAGGCCGATGAGTTCATCTACCACGAGATGCTCACCCACGTGCCGATCCTGGCCCACGGTGCTGCCAAGCGCGTACTGATCATCGGCGGCGGCGACGGCGGCATGCTGCGTGAAGTGGCCAAGCACTCGACGGTCGAGCACATCACCATGGTCGAGATCGATGGCACCGTGGTCGAGATGTGCAAGGAGTTTCTGCCCACTCACTCCAATGGCGCTTTCGATGATTCACGTCTGAATCTGGTGATCGACGACGGCATGCGCTTCGTGGCAACCACCGAAGAAAAGTTTGACGTGATCATTTCCGATTCCACCGACCCTATCGGTCCTGGAGAGGTGCTGTTCTCGGAGAACTTCTATCAAGCCTGCCACCGCTGCCTGAACGAGGGCGGGATACTGGTCACTCAGAATGGTACTCCGTTCATGCAACTGGACGGCGTGCAGACCACCGCGGGCCGCATGAAGGGCTTGTTCGCTGACTGGCATTTCTACCAGGCGGCGGTGCCGACCTACATTGGTGGTGCCATGACCTTTGCGTGGGGTGCCACCAACAAGGCTTATCGCAAATTGCCGCTGGAAACCCTGCGCCAGCGTTTCGCCGGCAGCGGCGTCGTGACCCGTTACTACAACCCTGAGGTGCACATCGGCGCGTTCGCGTTGCCGCAGTTTGTACTTCAGGCGATCAGCAAGCCCAGCAACGACTGAAGTCAGAAGATAGGTCCGGCAAGACGTTTCAGGCGTGATCGCCTGAAACGTCCCGTCCACTTTTGTCTGCGCGCTTGATGCGACAAAGTTTTCACACCCCCTGGCCCAGAATTGCGCGCGACGTTTGACCTGCAGATGGTTTCTGACGCTGAACGAGATACGCTGAACGAGCGCCAAACATCTGGCGATCAAGTACTATCTGCCCCCCTTGCACCTGACTGCCCACACAATGGCGCGTCGGTGTCGCACGCCTGAACCCAACCCTGAATCCACCGGATCCTGACAACCATGGCCAAAACGGACGCCCAGATTCATCGGCAAGCCTTGTCCCGCCTGCAAAACCCCACCGTCAAATCGCACCTGGCGTACACCTTGCTCAGTGGCCTGGCCCTGATGGTGATGTACACGCTGCTGCGTATCGGACTGCTGGTTTATAACCGCGAGATGATTGGTGACACGCCAGCCTCGACCTTTATCGAGGCGCTGTTCAACGGCATGCGTTTCGACCTGCGCCTGACGGTTTACCTGCTGATCCCGTTGATGCTGGCCCTGTTCAGCGCACGGGCTATGGCGGCGCGCGGCTTCTTCCGGTTCTGGCTGACCCTGGTCGGCAGCATCACGCTGTTTTTCGGCCTGATGGAAATGGACTTTTACCGTGAGTTTCACCAGCGCCTGAACGGCCTGGTGTTCCAGTACGTGAAAGAAGACCCGAAAACCGTTCTGAGCATGTTGTGGTACGGCTTCCCGGTCGTGCGTTATCTGCTGGCCTGGGCCGTGGTTACCTGGCTGTTGAGCCTGGTGTTCAAAGGTATCGACCGCGCCACACGCCCGCGTCATGCAGTGTCGGGCGCAAGCGTAGGCACTCGCTCCATTGCGCCGTGGTACATGCGCATAGGTGTCTTCTTCCTGGTCTTGATCGTTGCCGTGATCTGCGCCCGTGGCACCTTGCGCCAGGGCCCGCCACTGCGTTGGGGTGATGCGTACACCACTGAATCGAATTTCGCCAACCAACTGGGCCTCAACGGTACGCTGACCTTGATCACGGCGGCCAAGAGCCGCATGTCCGAGGATCGCGATAACGTCTGGAAAGCCACGCTGCCCCAGGCCGATGCGCAACAGACCGTGCGCGAGATGCTGCTGACGTCCCATGACAAGCTGGTCGAGCCGGACATTGCTGCAGTACGTCGTGATTTCACGCCGCCTGCGGAAAACACCCTGCCGATCCGTAACGTCGTCGTGATCCTGATGGAGAGCTTCGCCGGTCACTCGGTCGGTGCGCTGGGCAGCGATGCCAACATCACGCCGAACTTCGACAGGCTGTCCAAGGAAGGCTTGCTGTTCGATCATTTCTTCTCCAACGGCACGCACACCCACCAGGGCATGTTCGCCACCATGGCCTGCTTCCCTAACCTGCCAGGCTTCGAATACCTGATGCAGACCCCGGAAGGCAGCCACAAGCTGTCAGGTCTGCCACAGCTGCTGAGCACAGGTCGTAATTACGACGACGTCTATGTCTACAACGGCAACTTCGCGTGGGACAACCAGTCGGGCTTCTTCAGCAATCAGGGCATGACCAACTTTGTGGGTCGCGAAGACTTCGTCAATCCGGTGTTCTCCGACCCGACGTGGGGCGTGTCCGATCAGGACATGTTCGACCGCGGCGCTGAAGAGCTCAAGGCACGTCAGAACGGCAAACCGTTCTATGCGCTGCTGCAGACCCTGTCCAACCACACACCTTACGCACTGCCGGAAAACCTGCCGGTCGAGCGTGTGACCGGACATGGCTCGCTGGACGAGCATTTGACCGCCATGCGTTATTCCGACTGGGCCCTGGGCCAGTTCTTCGAGAAGGCCAAGAAAGAGCCTTACTACAAGAACACCCTGTTTGTGGTGCTGGGTGACCATGGCTTCGGCAACAACAAACAGCTGACGGAGATGGACCTGGGCCGCTTCAACGTGCCTCTGCTCCTGATCGCCCCGGGTATGCAGGAAAAGTTCGGCCAGCGCAGCAGCATCGTGGGAACCCAGGTCGACGTTGTGCCGACCATCATGGGTCGTTTGGGCGGCGTGACGCGTAACCAGTGCTGGGGACGCGACCTGCTGAACCTGCCGGAAGGCGACAAGGGCTTCGGTGTCATCAAACCGTCGGGCAGCGAGCAGGTGGTGGCCATCATCAGTGGCAATCGCATCCTGATCGAGCCGACCGAAATGCCGGCCAAGCTGCTGACCTACACGCTGGGCGCCAAGCCGCACGCTGAAGAAGTACCTGACGCGCCGGATACTGCGGAGCTCAAGCGCAAGCTGGAAAGCTTCCTGCAGACTGCGACCAAGAGCCTGCTGGACAACACGGCAGGCGTTGAGGCCAGCAAGAACAGAAACTGATACCTGCTGCTTTGCCCGGTCACTGTCGGGCAAGGCATCGGGTTGAGCGTTTCAGTCAGAAGAAAGGCCCTCGGCAGTGAATGCGAGGGCCTTTTTTCTTGCCCGTTTGCGGCTGTTTCGAGACGCAATTCATTGGAACGAATGCAGTTGGCAAAGTGTCCAGAGTAAGTAAGCCAGAGTGCCTGGCTTGCCTACTCTGGAGGCATTGATGAAACAGTGGGCCATTTTGTATCTGGACAAGGATGGCGTGCAGCAACGCCGTGAGGTGCAATGGCAGGAGCGTCCTAGCGACGAAGATGCCGCGCGCCTGCTGCGCAAGGATTTGTATCCGGTCACGGATGAGTTGGATCTCAATGATCTTGAAGGCCGGACCGATCAGCCGACCGTCAAGACGCTCAAGGACCATAACAGTGTGCAAATCATTTCCATTACAGAAATGAGCTGAGCTGCTGTTCAAAAAATCTTGATGCACCAACCACTTGGCAATGACCTCGCATTGGGTCTACTCTGCAAACGAGGCCGTGAAAGCGGCCTCTGACACACGTCCATCTCCGACCTGTTCAAGGTTCGGTCAGCTACATGCTTGATTCCCCACGCCGGAGTATCTGTCGTGCGGCGATCCCGGAATATGGGGTCGCTCTGGAAGAGTTGAAACTCTATCTATCGTTGAATAGGAGGACGTTTCATGAGCACAGCCTATCAAGAGGACATCAGCAGTAACGTACTGCGCCGCATGAAAGAAGGCGGTTTTGACTTCGCACGCATCCATCCCATCGAGTTCTATGCCATTTTCCCCGACGAGGACCGGGCACGGCAGGCTGCTGAGCAATTTCGCGGAGAATCCCTCAACACCCAGATCAACGTGCGCGACGACGGTGCCTGGCACTTGCAACTGAGCAAGGTGATGTACGCCACTTACGACGGCATCGGTGATTTCGAACAGGACTTTCAAAGCGTTATTTCGCCAATGGACGGGGAGGTTGAAGGCTGGGGCGTGACCCAGGAGATCAGAAGGCTGCACGCCTGATCCGTTGTGACTGAAAAATGAGTACTGACCGGTCGACCTGGAAAAAAACGCCGGGTCGGCCGGTCTTGTTTCGGGCGTGGTTCGATAGTTTCCCTGGTCCATGAGAGCGTGCTGTCTCAACGTCAACACAGAACCCTGGAAGGCGTGTATTTCATAGAACACGTTCCGTTGGCCGAGCGCAGGCCTTTTCTCGAAAACATTTCCATGCGCAAAAAAAAGCCACTCAAGAGAGTGGCTCAAAGGGAAGTCAGGTCAGGAACGTGTCAGTTGGATCGCGCTCGCTGAAAAATAAGGGATGGGGCAAAAGTGACGTTTGATGCCCTGTTTGCTCGGTTGCTGGCGATTATGGCGAACTAATATCGCCACCGGAAATCAACTCTGACTATGCTGATCATAGATTTCACGGTTGAATGACGCTTCCGAATGAGGCGTAGGAGAAGTAGCTGGGGCGTTTAGTGCACAGGAATGGTGCGCGGATCGTCAGATGTATATCTAACTTATTGATATTCAAGCGTTTATGCCGGTGGCACGGGCCTTGCGAAGCCTAAGGTGTCCATGGTGACAAGGAGTACGGCATGATCCGCACCTTTTATGACGAGATGTACGACGCTGGCGGTCTGGTCCGCCCGCACTACCGGGAATTTGCCCGGTGGTTAGGCGATACGCCCCCTGAGCTTCTGGCTCAACGCAGGCGTGAAGCCGATTTACTGTTTCATCGTGCCGGGATCACGTTCACCCTCTATGGTGACGAGCAGGGCACCGAGCGGCTGATTCCGTTCGATACCATCCCGCGCAGTATCCCGGCCAGCGAATGGCGGGTTGTGGAGCGGGGCTGCATTCAGCGCGTCAAAGCGCTGAACATGTTTCTGGCTGACCTCTATCACGATCAGCGCATTATCAAGGCCGGAATCATTCCGGCCGAGCAAGTGCTGGCCAATGAGCAATATCAGCTGGCGATGCAAGGCCTGAACCTGCACCGTGACCTGTACTCGCACATCTCCGGCGTCGATCTGGTCCGCGATGGCGACGGCACGTATTACGTGCTGGAAGACAATCTTCGAACGCCCAGTGGCGTGAGCTACATGCTCGAAGATCGCAAGATGATGATGCGCCTGTTCCCCGAACTGTTCGCGGCACAACGCATCGCGCCGATCGATCACTACCCGAACCTGCTGCTCGATACGCTCAAAAGCTCCAGCCCGCTGGACAACCCGAGCGTGGTGGTGCTCACGCCTGGCCGCTTCAACAGTGCATTCTTCGAGCATGCCTTCCTGGCACGTGAGATGGGTGTCGAGCTGGTGGAAGGTGCCGACCTGTTCGTGCGTGATGATCGCGTCTTCATGCGCACCACCGATGGCCCGAAAGCCGTCGATGTCATCTACCGTCGCCTGGACGATGCGTTCCTTGATCCGTTGGCCTTCAACCCGGATTCGATGTTGGGTGTGCCCGGTCTGCTGGCGGCGTATCGCTCCGGCAATGTGGTGCTGGCCAACGCCATCGGCACTGGCGTCGCGGACGACAAGTCGGTGTACCCGTACGTCACCGACATGATTCGTTTCTACCTGGACGAAGAGCCGATTCTCAAGAACGTACCCACTTGGCAATGCCGCAAGCCTGAAGAGCTGTCCCACGTGCTGGCCAATCTGAAGGACCTTGTCGTCAAGGAAACCCAGGGGTCGGGCGGCTACGGGATGCTGGTCGGGCCTGCTGCCACGGCCGCCGAGATCGAAGCCTTCCGGGCACGTCTCAAAGCCAAGCCTCACGCGTACATCGCTCAACCCACCTTGTGCCTGTCGACCTGTCCGACGTTTGTCGAGAACGGCATCGCCCCGCGCCACATCGATCTGCGCCCCTTTGTTTTGTCCGGTCGCGAAACCCGCGTTGTCCCCGGCGGCCTTACCCGAGTGGCCTTGCGTGAAGGTTCGCTGGTGGTGAATTCGTCGCAAGGTGGCGGAACCAAAGACACCTGGGTGGTCGAGGATTAAGGATGCCTGCCAATGTTAAGTAGAACTGCCTCGGATCTTTTCTGGATGTCGCGTTACCTGGAGCGAGCGGAGAACCTCGCCCGAATGCTGGACGTGAGCTATTCGCTGTCGTTGATGCCCCAGGATGGGCGCGGCGACGGGCTGGATGAAATAGCCATGCCGCTGTTGATCACCGGTACGCTGGAAACCTATATCGAGCGTCATGGCGAATTGCACGCCGAACGCATGCTGCATTTCTTTGCGCTGGACGCGAGTAACCCGGCCAGCATCTACAGCTGTCTGGGTGCGGCACGTGCCAGTGCTCACGCTGTGCGCGGCCGGATCACGGCTGACATGTGGGAGAACATCAACTCCACCTGGCTGGAAATTCGTGGTATCGCGCAGCAAGGCCTGACGCGCTATGGCATGAGCCGTTTCTGTGAATGGGTCAAGGAGCGCTCGCACCTGTTTCGCGGCGCAACGTACGGCACCATCATGCGTAACGATGCGTTCCGTTTCATTCGTCTGGGAACGTTCATCGAGCGCGCCGACAACACCATGCGCATGCTCGACGCACGCTATGAAATGCTCGAATTGCGCGGCCCTCAGGCCAATGCGGCGGCAGACAGTTCCGCCGCCGGTTACTACCAGTGGAGTGCGTTGTTACGTGCGCTGTCGTCGTTCGAGGCGTACACCGAGGTCTACCGTGACGCACCGGGCGCCCGACAGGTTGCCGAGCTGCTGCTGTTGCGCGCCGACATTCCGCGTTCGCTGCGTGCCTGCCTGGAAGAGATGGACCTGATTCTGGCCAGTCTGCCGGGTGTCAACGGCAGACCTGCACAGCGCATGGCCGCCGAGATGGACGCACGACTGCGCTACACCAGTATCGACGAGATCCTGGATGAGGGTCTGCATGAGTGGTTGAACGAATTCATCCCCATGCTGGCCCAACTCGGTGATGCTATCCACATTTCGTACCTGGAGGCTGCATGAGACTCTCAATTAGCCACGAAACCACCTATCACTACGATGATCAGGTGCGTTCCAGTATCCAGTATCTGCGTCTGACACCTCACGACAGCGAGCGCCAGAAGGTCCTCAGCTGGCAGTTGACCTTGCCGCGCGCGGTGCGGGCGCAGGTCGATCCGTTCGGCAACATCCTGCATGTCTTGAGCCTTGAAGAGCCGCACAAGGCCATCATCATCGGTGCTCGTGGACAAGTAGAGATCGACGCAACCTGCGAAGCCGAGCATGAAAGCCAGTCACCCTTGCCGTTCTTGCGCGTAACGCGTCTGACCGAACCCGACGAGGCCATTCGCAGCTTTGCAGCCACGCAGTGTGGCAAGCGTATCGATCGCAGCGCCTTGATCGACCTGATGCAGGCGCTGAACCAGCACATGACCTACACGCAGGGCGCAACGGAAGTCGACACCAGTGCGGCCAAGGCATTTGCGGGGCGTTCAGGGGTCTGTCAGGACCACACTCACGCATTCCTGGCCTGTGCTCGAACCTTGGGTGTGCCGGCGCGGTACGTCTCGGGTTACCTGTGCAGCGAAGACAGCGATCACCTGTCCAGCCATGCGTGGGCCGAGGCCTGGATCGATGATGCGTGGTACAGCTTCGACGTCACCAACCAGTTGGCTATTCCTGAGCGCCATCTGAAGCTGGCGGTCGGTCTGGATTATCTGGATGCGTGCCCGGTGCGTGGCATGCGGCGCGGCGGCGGGGCAGAGCAGATGCACGCCAAGGTGGTGGTTTCGCCGATGGTCAGTGTACCCAAGACCAAAGCCCGCGTTCAGGGGCAGGCGCAACACCAGTAAGTCCGGATAACCCATCCCGATAAAAGGCCGTACACGCATGAGCGTGCACGGCCTTTTGTTTATCCGGGTTTATCAGGCGGTTTGTTTATTCTGCGGGATCGTCCGTAATGTCATACAACGCATTGTGCAGCTCTTCATAGTTGCCGCCGTTTATCACGCTGTAATAGCCCGCTCTCATAAGATTGTTCTGGGCTTTACTGGCTTTTTCATTCGAGCTGCTGAAAATGACGAACACCGCATTGCGGTCGTTGAGTACCAGTTTCATCTGATTGACCAGTCGCACCTGATCAACGCGCACCGCATTGAGCACAGTCCCTGCGTCGTAATCGGTCTGGCTGCGAACATCTATCGCCAGCTTGCCTTCCTTGAGTGCGGCCACAGCAGCGGCCTGATCCACTTCCCCGGCCTGTGCAACGACGCTGCCCGTCAAGGCCATACACAACGCTATCCATGGGCGCATAAAACATTCTCCCTTCATTGAAGCGGGAAGAGTGGCACAGTTGCGCGCAGTTCGACAGCGCATGGTGGCCTAACCGAACAGTCGAGTCAGGTTCGGCAAGATCAACAAAAGAGTCGTGGCAAAGACAATAAGACCTGCCTGGCGTACTTTAGAATGTTTAAACATGGCTGAATGCCTTTTGTTGTTATTCCTGAGCGACAAAAGCTGACCGGATTGATGGACGGCACAACGGGCAGCTGGCAAAGGTGAAGCACTCGAACAGTGAGCTCCGATCAATCGATCGGCAGCCGGGCGCTCGCGATATTTTTTATAGCGCCGTTCTGTTACAGACTTAACCTTAGAGTCGCCGTGCAGTGCCGTTTAGAACGGTTGGGAATGGAAAAGCTATAAAGTAAGCTTGTTGGTTATATATTTTGGTCGAAAAACGCGTTCAGGCCTTTGCTAGACGTGTTGAGGGAAATCGTTAGCCCTCTACCGTTCGTCCGGGCAGGAAAAGTCCTACAACGCCTTGAAGCGCCTATCTGCGTTTTGGTTTGATGCACGTCGTCTGCCAGATCACCCGGTTCTTGCCCAGGCTTCGATCCAACGCGTCGAACGTGTGCCGGGCAAGTCTCAACTTGATTTGGAAAGGGCTTCAGGGCAGGCTTCGCGCTTACGATATTGCTTTGTCACTGTGCAAGGTCATCTTTATATGCCGTTACGCATCTGTATCCTGGAAACCGATATCCTGCGCCCTGAATTGGTTGAGCAATACCAAGGCTATGGGCACATGTTCGAGATGTTGTTCGCCCGCCAGCCGATTGCCGCCCAGTTCCAGACCTACAACGTTATGCAAGGCGTCTATCCGCCCGATGACGAGCAATTCGACGCCTATCTGGTCACCGGCAGCAAGGCTGATTCTTTTGGCACCGATTCGTGGATTCAGGTCCTCAAAGACTATCTGCTGACGCGTTACGAGCGGGGTGACAAGTTACTGGGCATCTGCTTTGGTCATCAGTTGCTCGCGCTGTTGTTAGGCGGCAAGACCGAGCGTGCCGCGCAAGGCTGGGGCGTCGGTATTCATCACTACCAGTTGGCGTCCGCCACGCCGTGGATGTCACCTGCCGTGGAAAACCTCACGCTGCTGATCAGTCATCAGGACCAGGTCACCACGCTGCCGGAAAATGCGACAGTCATCGCCTCGAGCGACTTCTGTCCGTTTGCCGCTTACCACATCAACCATCAGGTGCTGTGCTTCCAGGGGCACCCTGAGTTCATTCACGATTATTCGCGAACCCTGCTGGAGATTCGCCAACAGTCGCTGGGTGAGCAGGTTTATCAGAGAGGCATGGCCAGCCTTGATCATGACCATCATGGCGTGACCGTTGCCGAGTGGATGATGCGTTTCGTGGCGCACAAGCCGGATACAGCGGCGGTGTGATGTGATGCCTGTCAGCAAGTCAGGAGGGGGTAGGCGACTTGCCTCCCCCACAAAAAACGCGCCGTTATTCATGGACAGCTGTGTTTGAGGCTACAACCAGCCTGAGCGCCTGAAGCTGGCAAACAGCGCTGAACACCCGCCAACGATCACGCCCAGCACGATGAAATAGCCGTAGTGCCATTTCAGTTCCGGCATGTTTTCGAAGTTCATCCCGTAGATGCCTGCGATGGCTGTCGGGAACGCCAGAATGGCGGCCCAGCCGGCAAACTTGCGCTGCACGATGCTTTGTCGCGACGACTCCAGCAGCAGGCCGATTTCTATCGTCTGGCTGGCGATGTCGCACAGATTGCCCAAGTCTTCCATCTGCCGTTTGACATGGATTTCGACGTCACGGAAGTAAGGCCGCATGTTCTTGTCGATGAACGGAAAGCTGAGCTTCTGCAGTTCTTCACCGACCTCCACCATAGGCGCTACATAACGCCGCATTCTCAGCAGATCACGACGCAAGGCATGAATGTGCTGAATGTCGGCCTCGCGAAGTGCGCCGCCCAGCACGTTCTGTTCCAGCACTTCCAGATCGGCGTGGATCGCCTCGGTGACGGGCTGATAGTTTTCGGTCACAAAATCCAGCAGCGCATACAACACAAAGTCTTCGCCGTGTTCCAGCAGCAGAGGCCTGGCCTCACAGCGTTGGCGCACCAGTCCATAGGACTTGGAGTGGCCGTTGCGCGAGGTGATGACGTAGCCCTTGCCAGCAAAGATGTGGGTCTCGATAAACAGCAACTTGCCGTTGTCGCGAACCGGGGTGTACGTCACGATGAACAGCGCATCGCCAAAGGTTTCAAGCTTGGGGCGACTGTGAACCTCCATCGCGTCTTCGAGTGCCAGTTCATGCAGATTGAACTGTTTCTTCAGGCTGGTGAGCTCCTGAGCATTGGGTTGCTCCAGGCCGATCCACACAAAGTGATCCGGCTTGGCGGCCCACGCCGCGCCTTCATCAAGGCTGATATCCGTAACTTTCTTGCCCTTGCTGTAAACCGCGGCTGCAACAACTCGACCCATGGTGCTATCGCTTCTTCTATATGGCAGTGGCGCAAAACGGATGCGCTGTGGCTGATGAGATTAACCAAACACGCCGGAGTTCGCCGATAAGCAAAAGCCCGCCGTGGCGGGCTTTGTGGCGAGACTTACAGCGTGTGTTGCTTGTCTTCTTCGATGGCGGCATCAAGGATGTCGAGCAGTGCTTTGCGGGCTTTGAGCTTGGTCTTTTTGTGTGCATTCATGTTGATCTTCTTCAGTTGCGTGGCGACGGCATGTGCCGTTGGCAACAACGCTTCAACGCTGACCACCTGATCCAGGAAACCGGCCTGCAGCGCACCCTCGGGGGTAAAGATCTCGGCATTGATGACCGACCGGTTGAAGGCCGACTTGCGCAGGCGATCACGTGCCAGCTCGATGCCGGCGTGATGCATGGTCATGCCGATCTGCACTTCGTTCAGGCCGATATTGAACGCACCTTCGACACCGATTCGATAATCGGCCGACAGCAGCAGAAACGCCCCTTTGGCAATCGCATGCCCTGGGCAGGCAACGATGACCGGAAAGGGGTGAGACAACAGACGCCGCGCCAGTGTCGAGCCTTGCGCCACGAGGTTGATGGCCGCTTCGGCACTCGATGTCATGACTTTCAAGTCATAGCCGCCGGACAGAATGCCGGGCTGCCCGGTCACAATCACTACCGCCCGATCTTTCTCGGACTGATCCAGCGCGGCATTGAACGCGGCGATGACGTCCGGGGAAATAGCATTCACCTTGCCGTTGTTCAGGGTCAGCGTGGCGATGCCATCGTCCAGGTGGTACGAGACCAGATCACTCATGACACGATTCCTTTTTATTGAAGTGAGCAGACGTTACTCACCCGTCAAGCAGAGGTAAAGCGCTGACTGATGGGTCACTCATTGCATGTGGGGCAGGGCACTTACAACTTGATTTCATTCAGCTCGCAGTACTCGTCCCATTCCATGCCCAGCGCTTCGGCGACCTGCGCATGGGCTTCAAGGCGCATCTGCTGGAGCTCTTCCGGGGATTGTGCAATCAACTCCAGCGCCAGTTCCCAGGGTTCGATGCCTTGGCTTTCGGCTTCGTCCTCGAATGCCCACTGGACTTGCTGCTTTTGTTCAGTGGCGCTGAGGTTGCTGATTTCATCTTTCAGCGTGGGATGGGTCGAGAGGTATTTCGCCAGGGCGGCCTCGTTCCACTCAAGAGCATTCATGCAGTGTTCCTCGATCTGACTGGGCAGCCGGACATCGTTTCAAAGCGGTCTGGCCAAACCGCGTGATTGTGCGGGAAGGGAGAAATGGGTGCCAGTGTTGTCACACCCCTTTGCCGTGAATAATCACGGTAGAGTGCCAAGGTGATTTTTGGCTGCTATCGGAGATATCGAGATGATCAAAGTCAGCGTGCTGTACCCGTATAAAGAAGGCGCCCGGTTCGACCACGACTACTACCGTGACCAGCACATGCCGCTGGTGCAGTCATTGATGGGCGAGTACTGCAAACGCTACAGCGTCGACAAGGGATTGGGTGGCGCAACGCCCGGCTCCAACCCTGTCTACATTGGCATGTGTCACATTTACTGCGAGTCCATCGAAGCGTTTCAGGCCGGTATGGGGCCGCATCAGGAGCGCATCAATGCCGACATCATCAACTACACCGACCTGATTCCGGTGGTGCAGATCAGTGAAGTCCGCGCCGAGTGAGTCTCAGTTGCCGGAGGCTGCCTTGCTGGAGGACATGCCGCCCGAAGGATCAAAACATTGGCTGTCATAATGCGCGCCGTGGCATTGCGACGGCACGTTGGGCGGCGGCGGACGATTTCTCTGAAAGGCCTTGTAGGATTCCGTCTCGTATACCGTGACAGACGCGCGGCCGCTTACCTTCAGGTATTCGGTGGCTTTGAGGTTGAGCTTATGCGCGTGATCGACAGGCTCGCCCTTACTCAGCATGTTGGGCGGGCCAGCGCGCTGCACGCTACTCTGCAGGCCGTTTTCGCAGGGCATGGATGCATAACTCACCCGGCCTTGCGGGGAGGTGCATTTGAATATCTCGCTGTGCGCCAGACCTGAAATCGACGACGCGGCGATTGCCAGCGTCAGTGAAAGCCTTTTCATTACCATCCTCCCTGAGTGGCGCAAGGCTACCAGCTGTCGTCGGCACCTGCCAGAAGGGCCGTTCGTCAGTCCCATGGCACGCCTGAGTGGATCGCGCCTCTGAAGTAGCAGGTTGTACGTTTTAATCAACGGAGGCGCATATGACTGGCAACAAGCCAAACAACAACACTACCGACACACCGGATTTCGATACCGAATCACCGGATGCCGGCGATCCGCAAGTCGATCCGGTCAAGCCTGCGAAAACACCTGCCAAGGAACACGGCACGAAGGACGACTACCCGCCATACGAATCAGACAAGTAACAGATAACAGGTGCCCCCGGAGACGTCCGGGGGCATTTTCGTTTCAGGTGCCTTTTAGGCCTAAGGATTGGCGTGCAGGTACTCGAGCAGGTCTTCCATGCGCTGATCATTGCCCATCCACCACAGTTTCATGCGCGTACCGGGCACCACAGCGCTCGGGTCCTTGATGTAGGTCGTCAACTGTTCTCGCGTCCAGACGATCCCGGAATTTTTCATCGCATCGGTGTAAACATAATCCGGTTGCTGACCCGCCTGACGATCGATGATGCCGTTCAGCGGCGGACCGAACGCGCTGCGTGCTGATGGCCCGATCTTGTGACAGCCTGAGCAAAGCCGCGTGAATACCGCCTTGCCAGCCTCTGCATCGCCTGCGCCCTGCGCGCTCAGGTGAACCGCCAGCGCAAGCACCAATAGCGCGGTCTTCTTCATTGATATCCCATGACAGCCGTTTGCGGGCTGAGCCCCAAAGCCGAGAATGCTACCGCAGTCGCAGGCAGGCAGAAACCCGCCGTGAACCCACAAGAGGGTGGTGTGCGCATCTGTCGCGCCGCTCCTGTCATCGCGGCGAGTGGCGTTGTCGACGGATGCTGCGCAGATCAGGGCAGGGGAGCTGAGCCCCTCATTCTTTTGATGCGTTCAACACACAGATTGATCAGCGTACAAACGACACCTGCGACCATTCCGATCCCTGCAAAAAACGCTGCGCCGCCGAGAAACTCCCTCGGCCAAGCATAGCCATCACCTGACATCAATGCACGCGTAGCCTCGACAAGATTGGGCAGCACAATGGCCGTCCAGATCAGCAACCCGGTGATCATGCCCCCGGCAATGTAGCGCAGCGGTGTGTGCAGATAGCGCTCGACGCACCACAAAACTGGCCAGCCAGCCACCATGCCCAGAAAACCGCCGACCATGAACGGCAGGATAAACAACCCAACCGTTATTTCAGCGAAAAAACATCGGCCAGATCGCTGGCGTGACCGGCGTATGGCTGACCGCCCCTTGGCTGACGCGGATGGTATTCGGGGTGGTGGCGATGATCGCTGTGGCCGCGGTCATTATCTTTCGTTGAGGTTGCGATTTTCGGGAGTGGTGTTCGTCGGCGGGATGCCGTGGAAGAGGATATTGCGGTCTTGAACGACTTGAGGGCGTCAGCTTTTGCCCTAACGTTGCCCTGAATTATGTGGCGTAAACAAAAAAGCCCCGACTTTCGCTAGCGAAGTCAGGGCTTTAATGCGTATCTAATATGGCGGTGAAGGAGGGATTCGAACCCTCGATACAATTTCTTGTATACACACTTTCCAGGCGTGCTCCTTAAGCCACTCGGACACCTCACCGTATCTCGCTGACAACGTTGTGTCTGTCGAGGCGCGCTAATGTAGTCGAAAGCTTTTCGGAACGCAAAACTTTTTTTCAGAATTTTCATGCGGTTAAGCAAAAAAACGCAGTCTGCCTGCCTGAAGCTCGGTGCAGACAGGCCGGCCTTGGCTTTCACGGGAAGGCCGGGCCAGCCTGGGTCTTTGCGCAACCGTGGTGCTCAGGCGCCAAAGCCGCCGTCGATGGTCAGGCTGGCGCCGGTGATGTAGCCCGCTTCCGGGCCCGCGAGGTAGGCGACGAAGCTGGCGATTTCCTCACTCTTGCCGTAGCGCGGGATGGCCATCATCGCTTTGAGGGTTTCGGCAAATTCGCCGTGCGCAGGGTTCATGTCGGTGTCGACCGGGCCGGGCTGGACGTTGTTGACGGTGATGCCTTGCGGGCCGAGGTCGCGGGCCAGGCCTTTGGTCAAGCCGACCAGTGCCGATTTGCTCATAGCGTACGTCGCGCCGCCTGCAAAGGGCATGCGGTCGGCGTTGGTGCTGCCGATGTTGATGATGCGTGCGCCTTCACCCATATGGCGCGCGGCTTCCTGGCTGGCGATGAAGACGCTGCGCACGTTGATGGCCAGGGTTCTGTCGAAATCCTGCATGGTGAATTCGTTGAGCGGAGCGATGGCCAGCACGCCTGCATTGTTGACCAGAATATCCAGCCCGCCCAGGTTTTCGGCAGCGGTCTGGATGGCTTGGCGGATGGCTTTTTCATCGGCGCTGTCGGCTCGAATGGCCAGTGCGCGGCCACCGTTGGCGGTGATGCTGCCTTGCAACTCCTGCGCTGTCTCTTCAGAGCTGACGTAAGTAAAGGCGACAGCAGCGCCTTCTTTGGCCAGACGATTGACGATGGCCGCGCCGATCCCACGGGAGCCGCCTTGAACGAAGGCGACTTTGCCGGTGAGGGGCAGGTGCTGATTCATGATGTTCTCCAGTGTGTGGATGCGATAGGGAATGCATGTGCGTAGACAGCGTAGTCGCAATAAGCTGTCTGAAGCCTGATGTCGCGCTGGAACTGTGCGCGGATTCTGGCTACTGTCGGGCTCGGAAGTTTCAAGGAAATGAACCCTGATGGACATTCATCCCAACACTGCGCTGGTCCTGATCGACTTGCAGCAAGGCATCAATCACCCAAAGCTGGGGCGGCGTAACAATCCTCAGGCCGAAGACCGCCTGTCCGAACTGCTGTCCGCCTGGCGTCAGACGGGGCGACCGGTGATTCATGTCCGGCACTTTTCTACCTCGCCTGATTCCGTGTTCTGGCCCGAGCAGTCTGGCGTGGAGTATCAGCCAGCCTTTGTGCCGCAATCGGACGAGCGTGAGCTGAGCAAGCAAGTGCCCGATGCCTTTTGCGGCTCGTTTCTGGAAATGTGGCTACGTTCCGACGGGATTCGGCAACTGGTCATTGCAGGTGTGGTCACCAACAACTCTGTGGAGTCCACGGCACGCAGCGGCGGCAACCTGGGTTTTGAGGTCATCGTCGCTCATGATGCCTGCTTCACCTTCGATCAGGCGGACTTCTTTGGAACGCATCGCAGCGCAGAAGAGGTTCATGCGATGTCACTGGCCAATCTTCACGGCGAGTACGCCACAGTGCTTTCCACGGCGCAGATTCTCGATCAGCGCTGAAGTCCGGGATTCTGCAGGAACACCACGTAGCCCTTGAACCATGGGCTGTCGCTCAGATAGCCCGGTGCCTGCCAGTCGCCACCCTGAATCAGTCCGACCTTGAAAGGCAGGCCAAGGCGGCTGAGGCGAGGCAGGTAGGCGGCGTAGTCCGCAATGCTCTGGCGGCCCTGATAGGTTTGCACCACCACTTCATCCACTACACCCTTGAGTTCGCCGATGGCGGTGATGTCGGCGTTGCTGCTCCAGTCCATCAGGCCGGTGATGCTCAGGCGAGCGTCGTCGGGCATGCGCTGGCGCAGGTCGCGCAGAAAACCGACGTACTCGTTCAGATAACGGGTACGGGCATCGAAATCAATCTGAATGCCGATGACGTGCGTGCCAGTGGCCTTCCAGCGCTGAACCTGGCCGAGCAACTGCCGGTAGACAGCGTCCGGCCAGCGCAGCGTGTGCGCGCGGTAGACCAGCCACACCTGCTCCTGGGGCAGATGCGTGACCGAAACGCCTTGCGCGATGAAGTTGACGCCTTGCTGCGGGGCGCGACGCGATGTGCTGACCTGGCCTTGCAGTATATAAAGGGTTTTTGCCTGTTCCATCACCGGCTGCGGTTTGACCCCCGCCCACAGCCAGAACGCGTCGTAGTCTTCGGCCTTGACCGCTGCGCCTGCCTGACCGAATGCCAAGAGGCAGAGCAGGGTCAGGCTATAGCGAATCCGGCTGCGCATTACCAGTAGTACTGCTGTGCCTTGCCCCACTGGGTGCTGGCGAAGTCCTTTTTCAACTGGCGGAACCAGCCTTTGCGCACAGACGGTTCGACTTCCTTGCCGCCGCAGGTGTTGTAGCCGGACGGGCCGTAACAGTTGATCGCCCGAAACAGGGCGTAGGCTTTTTCGTCACGCGGGGCCTTGGGGCTGGCGATGACGATCTTGTAGCCTTCCAGTCTGGAAAACACTTCGCCGCTGAAGCCCGGCGCGCTGCCGCCCAAGGTATCGGCGTTGCGTTTGGTGTCCAGCGGCATGCCGTCGAGGCTGTTGCCACGGATGAACTCACCCATGCAGTTCAGCGCTTTGGCGTCCTTCTCGTCAAGCTTCAAGGCGGCGGCTGTCTGCACGATAGCGGGGCAGGTGTAAGCGGCTTCGGCTTTGTCGCCCTGCCATTGGAACAGGCTCAGGGACGGGCCTTTTTCATAGGTGTAGCCCAAGGCGTAACCCAGTTTTTCCTCCGGCAGTTTTTCCGGCAGACGCTTAAGGTCCTCGGCAAAATCGGCGTACCGTTTTCGCATCAGATCCTTGTACAGCAGCACAAAGAGTGCCGTGTTGCGTTCGGTTTCAGTCGGGCCTTGGGTCGTCTGTTGACGCAGCAGGTCGGCATCGGAGACATGGCTGAGCAGGATGTAACGGACTTTGGCCGAGTGGATGGGCGAGTCGGCTGCGAACACCCGGGAAAGTTGCTCATCGCGTTCAAAACTCATGGCCAGCGCCAGTTCCAGCTGTTCACGTTGCAACGGCTGGGTGGCGCGCGGCAGCATGTCCAGCCACAGGGCCTGCGCACCCTTGAAGTCTTGTCGGGCCTGCAACGCCAGGCCACGCAGCAGGTGCTGGCTGAAGGTGACGTAATCGAGGTGTTCCGGCAGCTCGGTCGGCAGCTGTTTCAGGGCGTGTTCCGGATCGTCCAGCACGTACAGCGCGAGCGCACCTTGCAGATAGCGATAGAGCTCGGGCTGATCGGCATACACCGATTCCTGGGCTTTCAGATCCGCTTCGCTCAATCGGGGCGCGGATGTTTCGCGCATGCGGATCAGGTCGGTGATCGCCAGCATCCAGGGCGTGTGCAGGTTTTGTCCGGTGCTGCTCAGTATCGAACGGTCCATCTCGGTGACGAGCGGGTCAAGGAACTCCGGCTTCTGGCCTTGCTGCTTGAGCTGCCGGGCGTAGTCTTCGGCCAGTTTTACGTCATCGCCTGCGAGCCAGTGTACGCGCCGCAAAAGCCCCTGAGCGGATTCCGAGTAGTCGCCTTCGGGATAGCTGTCCAGATACTGTTTGAATGCAGCGTCGACGTCTGCAAGCGCGGCCTTGTCGACTTTGTCGCGCTGCAACTGACTGTATTCGTCGAACACGTCCTGCTGGGCGGCGTTCAGTTTTGTACGGGCAATCATGTACAGCGCGGTTTGCTTGAGCCAGGGCTGCGTGCTGTCTGACAGCGCGTTGAACCCGCTCAGCGCTTCATCGAACTCACCGTTGTAGAAGGCGCTGGACGCACGCAGGTAAGTGCCGAACGCTTTGCCGGTTACAGATTCGATGGCCTTGGGTTGCAGCGCCTCTCGGGTGTCGGCATCCCAACTGCATGCGCTCAGCATCTGCAAGCGGCTACCTGCCAGTGCCTTGCGCTCGGTGTCGGTCAGGTCAGTGCTGATCGACACCTGCTCAATGAACGCTTGGGCGCTGTCGTCGGAGTTGCTGCGACAGCGGCTGCCTTCGCCGTACAGAAACTCATCGCCTGCCGCCGGGGTCTCGCCACGTGTCAGCCCAAGCTTTTCAAGCAAGGGGGTCAGCGATGATTGCAGCGGCGTGGCGTTCGTCTCGCCAGGCTGCGCGGGCTCTACCAGATCCGTCGCGCCGAAGCGAAACAGCGAGAATGGCACCGCGCCGTAACCTTCACTCAACTCCAGGTTTTTAACGGCTGGCAATTGAAACGTGTTCAGCCCCTTGTTTGCCAGCAACAGGCGCAGATTGACCTCGCTGTCGTTGCCCGGGCTCAGGAACGGCAAGTTGCTGCACGCGTCCAGATTTTCCTTGAGCACGGTCCAGGACGGATAACAGGAGTCATCGCCGCTGGCCTGAGCCTGATTGAGAAGGGCAGAGCCTGCCATGACCGCCACAGCGCTGAGCAATCGGGTACGCATGAGAAATCCTTTTAACGAGCAAACGGCAAGGGTGCGAGCGCTGCCGATAGTAGCTCAGCGCCTGCATCCTCGGCTGCTATTTTCTGGACTTCTTCGGGGCTGCGGGGAGAGGGGCGAACAGGGCCTGCAGGTCTTCGTCGCGCAGCTTCCAGTCGCCACTGGTCCGGCCATCGAGTACACCTGCCGCCAGGGCTGATTTCTCGCGCTGCAGGCGCTGGATTTTTTCCTCGACCGTGCCGCGCGCGATCATTTTGTAGACGAACACCGGCTTGTCCTGACCGATACGGTAGGCGCGGTCAGTGGCCTGGTTTTCGGCTGCCGGGTTCCACCAGGGATCGTAGTGAATCACGGTGTCGGCGGCAGTCAGGTTCAGCCCGGTGCCGCCCGCCTTGAGGCTGATCAGGAAGATCGGCAGCTTGCCGCTCTGGAAGTCGTGGATCGGCGTGCGCCGGTCGCGCGTCGAGCCGGTAAGCAGGGCGTAGGCGATGCCGCGCTGTTTCAGCTCGGCTTCGATCAGGGTCAGCATCGATGTGAACTGGGAGAACAGCAGGATCTTGCGCCCTTCGGCCAGCAACTCTTCGAACATTTCCATCAGGCTGTTGAGCTTGCCCGAGGTACCCTGCTTGCTGTTGACCGGCATGTCCTGGTTGACCAGACGCAGGTCGCAGCACACCTGACGCAGTTTGAGCAGCGCTTCGAGGATGATGATCTGGCTGCGGGCCACGCCCTTGCGGGTGATCTCGTCCCGGACCTTTTTGTCCATCGCCAGGCGCACGGTTTCGTATACGTCGCGTTGGGCGTCGTTGAGGTCGACCCAGTGAATGATCTCGGTTTTGGGAGGCAGTTCGGTCGCCACCTGTTCCTTGGTACGGCGCAGCAGGAACGGCTTTATACGCGCATTCAGGTGTTGCAGGCGGTCCTGATTGCCGTGCTTCTCGATGGCGGTGCGGTAGTTGCTGTTGAACTCCTTGCTGTTACCCAGCCAGCCGGGCATCAGGAAGTGGAACAGCGACCACAGCTCGCCCAGGTGGTTTTCCAGGGGCGTACCGCTCAGGCACAGACGCTGGCGTGCGTTGAGGTCGCGTGCCGCCTGAGCGGCCTTGCTGTTGGGGTTCTTGATGTACTGCGCTTCGTCGAGAATCAGCAGATGAAACGGCTGTGATTTCAACAGTTCGAGGTCGCGTGGCAGCAAGGCGTAGGTGGTCAGAATCAGGTCGTAGTCCTGCAGATTGCTGGCGTCCTGATGACGATTGGCGCCATACAGCGCCAGCACCTTGAGGTCTGGGGTGAAATGTTCGGACTCGTCCAGCCAGTTGGGAATCAGGCTGGTGGGCATGACCGCCAGTGCCGGAAGATCCAGGCGCCCGGCCTGTTTTTCCATCAGCAGGTGCGCCAGGGTTTGCAGGGTCTTGCCCAGACCCATGTCATCGGCCAGCACGCCGCCGACTTCCAGCTCGCGCAACGACTGCATCCAGCTCAGGCCTTCGAGCTGATAAGGGCGCAGCGTCGCGTTCAGCCCGTCCGGCACGGCGACCGGCGCATCCTTGATGTTGACCAGGCGCTCGGCAAAATGCCGAAGCCGGTCGCCACCCTGCCAGGTCAGTGGCAGATCTTCGAGTTGCGTCAGGCGGGCTGCATCGGCTTTGCTCATGCGCAGCGCGTTGTTGCCTTCCTGACGCCAGTAGAAATCACCCAGCGTCGCCAGCACGGGTTTGAGCCGGCCGTAGGGCAGGGCGATCTGCACGGGACTGCCGCCGTTTTGCGTAAAGTGATTGAGCTGTACCAGCAGTTGCTCTTCATCACCGCGCTTGGCCACGGCAGAAGGGCTCATCAGTTCCGGATGACTGCGGATCAGGTTGATCAGGATCGGCAGCAGGCTCAGGCGTTCGCCGTTGACGATGATGCCCAGTTCCAGATCGAACCAGTCGCGCTCGTTTTCTTCGTCGATGACCGCGTACCAATCGTCCACGGGCGTGACGTCGAAGCCGAAATCGTCCTGAATCTCGATCTCCCAGCCTTGCTCGCGAAGCCTGGGCAGGTCGTCGAGCACGAAATGCAGCCAGGCCTTGTCGTTCGGCAGCTCGTACATGTCGCCCGCGCTGTCCGGCAGGGCCTTGCTCTGCCGGGTCGACACCTTGAAGCCAAGGTCACTCAACTGTTGGCGAAGCTGCCGCTCCTGCTCGCCCTGACGGCGTATGCGCAGGGTTTCGGTTTCGGTGTGTTCGATGATGTCGCTTTTCTGGTTCACCAGATCGCTGCCCAGCGAACTCACCAGAATGCTGACATTGGTGGTGCCCACGGCATAGTGCTTGCCGTAGGCGAACGCCAGTGCGGCGCGGTGCTGAATGTGCCGCTGCATGCGTCCGTTACGCGGCTCGTAGGCGCTGAACTCGATACTGGCCAGAATCAGGCGCGGTTTGGGCTGCAGGTCATCGACCAGACGTTCGGGCAGTCTGGGTTTGGGCTCGACCTGGGGTTTGATCTCGCGTTCGTGCGTGCTCAGTGCGGCCTGCAATAGCGGCTTGTTGGTCGGGTCCTGAAGAAAGTACATCGCCGCGACACAATGCTTGCAGTCGTTTCGTACCGGGCAGGTGCATTTACATGTCAGGTAATTGCGATAGCGATCAGGGTCCTTGAACAGCAGCGTCTGGGTGTAGATATCCAGCCCCGAGCCCCGGCATGCGGTACGGATGATCTGCGGGCTGGAATCTTCCAGCACGATGCGTTTCTGACGGGCATAGTCGCGCCCGCGCTCAAGCGTTCGATCAGTGAACAGGTCTGCCCAGGCCGAGGCGAGGACTTTTTCGAGAATGGACGACAAGTTAAAAAAAGCCCTACGCCGCAGCGATGCTCAAAAAGAAAGAGAGCACGCCTGTGCTCCTTGAATACGTAACGATCACAGTGGAGAGACTTTGATCAGCAGCGCCAGATTGCCGTTGTCCAGGTAGGTCAGCTCACCGTTCTTGACCCTGGCGGTCTGCTTCATGCGTTCACTGCTGACGACCACGCCATGCGGGTCCAGTTGATTGACCCAGAACTGTGCGTCGATATCGGTGAAGCGATCCATCGCCAGGCTCACCGTGCCCTCGATCGGGAAGTGGCCAAGCTGCTCTTTGCCGCTGGTAACGGCAATTTTACCGGGCTCGGTGCCCACGCTCTGCTGCCAGGCCCGCTGCATCAATACTTCATAGCTGCCACTGCCTTGCAACTTGCTCACCAGGTCGTTGAGGGCAGGGCTGCGTTCATTGTCGGCGCCGATCTTCTGTGCGCCCGCAGCCCAGTCTTCCGGGGCAAGCTGGCGCGTGGCGGCCGGCTCGCCGCTTTGGCGGAACAGAATCATCTCCACCTGGTAGGTGCCTTCTGCAAAGGCGCTTGGCGCGACCAGCGCCAGCAGCAGGGTCAATGAACGAAACAGACGCATGGATGAATCCTTCAAGCAGTTGTCGGGGTCAGGCGCTCAAGCAGCGCTTCGATCGTGTTGAAACGCTCATCTGCGCGTTCCATGGGCACCATGAATTTGAACAGCGTGGCACCTTCGAACTTGTAGCGATTGGGCTGGCTCTGGATCAGTTTGATCAGGGTCAGCGGATCAACCGGTGTTTCGGCGGCAAATTCGATGCGCCCACCCTGCGGCCCGGCGTCGATCTTGCGTATGCCCAGTTGCTCGGCGCGCAATTTGAGTTGCGTGATTCGCACCAGCGACTTGGTCGGCTCCGGCAGCAGGCCGAAGCGGTCGATCATCTCGACTTGCAGGTCCTTCAAGCCATCCTCGTCGGCAGCATTGGCAATGCGTTTGTAGAGGATCAGGCGGGTGTGCACATCCGGCAGATAGGCCTCGGGGATCAGTGCCGGCACGCGCAAGTTGATTTCCGGTCCGCCGCCCAGTGGCTGGTCGAGGTTGGGCTGTTCGCCCTTACGAATCGACTTCACCGCGCGTTCGAGCATTTCCATGTACAGCGTGAAGCCAACGGCCTGGATCTGGCCGCTCTGGCCATCGCCCAGCAGTTCGCCTGCGCCACGGATTTCCAGGTCGTTGGTGGCAAGCACGAAGCCTGCGCCCAGGTCCTGGGTGTTGGCGATGGCTTCCAGACGCTTCTCGGCATCGCGGGTGACTTGCTTGCGCGGTGGCGTCAGCAGATAGGCATACGCCTGGTGGTGACTGCGCCCGACGCGGCCGCGCAACTGGTGCAGTTGCGCCAGACCGAACTTGTCGGCACGCTCGATGATGATGGTGTTGGCACTCGGCACGTCGATGCCGGTCTCGATGATGGTCGAGGCAATCAATACGTTGAAGCGCTTGTGGTAGAAATCGCTCATCACCTGTTCGAGTTCGCGCTCGCGCATCTGGCCGTGGCCAATGCCGATACGGGCTTCGGGCACCAGTTCGGCGAGGTCGGCGGCGCATTTTTCGATGGTTTTGACATCGTTGTGCAGATAATAGACCTGCCCGCCGCGCAGCAATTCGCGCAACAGCGCTTCCTTGATCGTGGGCTTGTTCTGCTCCATGACGAAGGTGCGCACCGACAGCCTGCGTGCCGGTGGCGTGGCGATGATCGACAGGTCGCGCATGCCCGACACCGCCATGTTCAGCGTGCGCGGAATCGGCGTTGCGGTCAGGGTCAGGATGTCGACTTCGCTGCGCAGGGCCTTGAGCTGTTCTTTCTGACGCACGCCGAAACGGTGCTCTTCATCGATGATGACCAGCCCCAGATTCTTGATCTTCACGTCGTCCTGCAGCAGCTTGTGCGTGCCAATGACGATGTCGATCTTGCCTTCGGCCAGATCGGCGACGGCGGCGCTGACTTCCTTGGCCGACTTGAAGCGGCTCATCACCTCGACCGTCACCGGCCAGTCGGCAAAACGGTCGCGGAAACTGTTGTAGTGCTGCTGGGCGAGCAGGGTGGTCGGGACCAGAATCGCGACCTGACGCCCGCCGTGCACGGCAATGAATGCAGCGCGCATGGCAACTTCGGTCTTGCCGAAACCCACGTCGCCGCAGACCAGTCGATCCATCGGCTTGGGTGCCAGCATGTCGGCGCGCACGGCTTCGATGGTGGTCTGCTGATCCGGCGTCTCTTCGAACGGGAAGCCCGCGCTGAAGGTGGCGTAATCGGCTTTCGGGTCGGCGAAGGCATAGCCTTCCCGGGCGGCACGACGCGCGTAAATGTCCAGCAGTTCGGCGGCCACGTCGCGCACTTGCTCGGCGGCCTTGCGCTTGGCTTTCTGCCAGGTTTCCGAACCCAGGCGGTGGAGCGGCGCCATTTCGTCGTCGCTGCCGGTGTAGCGGGCAATCAGGTGCAGGTTGGCGACCGGGACGTACAGCTTGGCGTCCTCGGCGTAAGCCAGCATCAGGAATTCAGCGACCTGATTCTCGACCTCAAGCGTGGCCAGGCCCAGGTAGCGCCCGACACCGTGGTCGATGTGGACTACCGGCGCGCCTTCGCGCAGTTCGGTCAGGTTCTTGATGACCGCATCGTTGTTGCCGCCATCGGTGCGTTTCTCGCGGCGGCGACGCTGCATGACGCGTTGACCGAACAGCGGACTCTCGGCAACCAGTGCCAGGGCCGGGTCTTCCAGCAGCAGGCCTTCGTCCAGCGGCGCGATGGTAATCGCCAGCCGGTCCTTGCCGTCCACGAAGTCGAGCCAGCTGTCGACCGTTTTTGGCCGCAGCTTGAGGCGCTCCAGCAATTCCAGCAGGACTTCCCGTCGACCCGCCGACTCGGCGGTAAACAGCACGCGGCCGGGGAATTCATCGAGAAATTTTGACAACGCAGCCAGCGGCTGGGTCGCTTTGGCCTCGATAGCCATGTCCGGCAGGCTTTGCGCAGGGAAGCGCGCGCGGTCGCCACCGGCGTCGATGTCCTGCTGGCTGGCGACGACGCGAGGCCAGTTCTTCAGCCGAGCGAAGCAGTCTTCGACCGGCAGGAACAGTTCGGCCGGTGGCAGCAACGGACGCGAAGGGTCGACGCGGCGCTCTTCGTAACGATTGCGTACGTCTTTCCAGAAGTTCTCTGCGGCCTGCTCGATACCCGGCAGCGAAAACACCTGGGTGTCCTGCGGCAAGTAGTCGAACAGGGTCGAGGTTTCCTCGAAGAACAGCGGGATGTAGTACTCGATACCGGCAGGGGTGATGCCGCTGCTCAGGTCCTGAAGGATCGGGCTTCGCCGGAAGTCCACGTCGAAGCGCTCACGAAAGCGCGCCTTGAAGCGCGTCACTTCTTCTTTCTTCAGTGGAAATTCGCGTGCAGGCAGCAGACGTACCGACTCGACCTTCTCGATGGAGCGCTGCGTGTCCGGGTCGAAAGTGCGCAGGGTTTCGATTTCGTCGTCGAACAGATCAATGCGGTAAGGCACCTTGCTGCCCATCGGGAACAAATCGATCAGCGCGCCGCGCACGGTGAACTCGCCGTGTTCGTACACCGTATCCACGTAGCGATAACCGCTGGCTTCCAGGCGGCTACGCATGGCTTCGACATCGAGCTTCTGGCCGACGTCCAACACCAGGCTACTGCCCAGCAGGAATTTGGTCGGCGCGAGTCTATGTAGGGCGGTGGTGATCGGTACTACCAGAACGCCATGCTCCAGCTCCGGCAGGCGATAAAGACTCGCGATGCGCTGGGAAATAATGTCCTGATGCGGCGAGAACAGATCGTAAGGCAGGGTTTCCCAGTCGGGGAAGTGCAGTACGGCCAGCGTAGGCGCGAAGAACTTCAGCTCCTGTTCCAGCCGCTCGGCGCTTTGGCTGTCGGCGGTCAGAAGCAGGGTAAAGCGCTTGGCGGCGCTGGCCGCCTCGGCGATCGCCAGGCTCAGTGCGGCACCGGGAAGATTGCCCCAGTGGTGTTTGCCTGCAGCGGCAGAGAGAGGCGGTAGACGCAGAACTGGCACGGAAGGTCAGGCTCCAGGCGTTGCAACAGGGGCGGCGATTGTAGCGGGGGAAGGTGGTGGCTGTCAGTTTTCCGGACTATTACCGCGTATTTACGGGCTCAAATTATGTAGTGCGTAACGATCTGACAGTCGTGCATTGCTCATAAACACTGGCGTGGTCATAATGTAGCCCCTTTTTTCAGCCCCTACATGTGGAAGGTTCCCGTGACTCAGAAGCCCGACCAGTGTCTTGGTGAATGGATCGATCGTGAAGCCCTCGCCGAGGCGATGATCCCGCTTATCGGTCAGCTCTACCGCAATAATAATGTGGTGAGTTCGATCTATGGCCGCAGCCTGATCAACCGTTCAGTCATCGCGATTCTCAAAGCTCACCGCTTTGCGCGTCATCGTCAGTCCGACGCGAGTGAGTTGTCCGTACACGAGACTTTCCCGCTCATCAAGGCGATGAGCGAGCTTAAACTGGGCGCCGCTTCGGTGGACCTGGGCAAGCTGGCAGTCAAGTTCAAGACCGAAGGCAACGGCCGTACGCCCGAGCAGTTCGTGCGTGACGAACTGGCCAGCGTTGTAGGCCAGCAGAACACCAGCCCACGCAAGGGTACGGATGTTGTGCTGTACGGTTTTGGTCGCATCGGCCGTTTGCTGGCGCGCATCCTGATCGAGAAAACCGGTGGTGGCGACGGCCTGCGCCTGCGCGCCATCGTGGTCCGCAAAGGCGCGGAAAACGATCTGGTCAAGCGTGCCAGCCTGCTGCGTCGTGATTCGGTGCATGGTCCGTTCGACGGCACCATCACCATCGACGAAGCCAACAGCACCATCACCGCCAACGGCAACCTGATCCAGGTGATCTACGCCAAGAACCCGACCGAGGTGGACTACACCCAGTACGGGATCAAGGACGCCCTGCTGGTTGACAACACCGGTGTATGGCGTGATGCCGACGGTCTTGGCCAGCACCTGTCCTGCCCTGGCATCGACCGCGTCGTGCTGACTGCGCCGGGCAAGGGCAAGCTGAAGAACATCGTGCACGGCATCAACCACGGCGAAATCACCGCGGATGACAAGATTGTGTCTGCAGCGTCCTGCACCACCAACGCCATCGTGCCGGTGCTCAAGGCTGTCAACGACAAGTTCGGCATCGTCAACGGTCACGTTGAAACGGTTCACTCGTACACCAACGACCAGAACCTGATCGACAACTTCCACAAGGGCGACCGTCGTGGTCGCAGTGCCGCGCTGAACATGGTCATCACCGAAACCGGTGCTGCCACGGCTGCTGCCAAGGCGCTGCCTGAGCTGGCGGGCAAGCTGACCGGCAACGCGATCCGCGTTCCGACGCCGAACGTGTCCATGGCCATTCTCAACCTCAACCTCGAGAAGCAGACCACTCGCGAAGAAATGAACGAGTACCTGCGCTACATGGCGCTGCACTCGGACCTGCACAAGCAGATCGACTTCGTGAACTCGCAGGAAGTGGTGTCCACTGACTTCGTGGGCTCACGTCACGCCGGTGTTGTGGATGCTGAAGCGACCATCGTCAACGATAACCGCGTCGTGCTGTACGTCTGGTACGACAACGAGTTCGGTTACAGCCATCAGGTGGTTCGCGTGATGGAAGACATGGCGGACGTCAATCCGCCAGCGTTCCCGCAGTAAAGTCAGCAAGCGGTGACGTGAGCTGCCCGGCCAGTCCGGGGAGTGTGTAACAAGAAGGCCGAATCCTGTGCGAGCAGGGTTCGGCTTTTTTGTTGGGTTTTTAAGTCTGAGGGTCAACGCTGAGGGGCCGCATGGCGTTGACCCTGTCCATCTCCTCAACGCCGTGGTGGTGCAAGATTGAGAAAGAATGCCGTCGGTCAGTTACTTCCTTCTAATCAGAAACTTGAGGGGCTGCTTTCAATCACAGTCACAAGACTGAAAGATTGGGGAGAATGGGTGATGATCGACGATCTCATCAAGTGGAACAGCCGCTGGCGGCTAAACAGCCACGTGGTGTCTTGCCGAGTGTGCTTGTCCACACAGGATGAGGCTGACCGTGGCGTTGCATTTTCCCATTTGGCTGGCTGCTGGTGCGGGCATGAGAATGTTGACCCTTGGGCCGAGCTGGATAAAGCATGCCGCAGGACAGCGGTCTGGAATGTTCAAGCCGGTACGAGTACGCCATCGTTTAGTACGAGGTAAATGATTCTCCGCTTATCGGGTATGTGACCTGTCCATGCCCGGTCAGACTCTGCCGCAAAAATATACAAAAAACCCGGCCTGACGCGAGTCAGACCGGGTTTTTGTTTAAGACCAGTCAGGATCAGGCAGTGGCAGCAGCGCCCGGCGCCTCGAGTTTCTGACCGCCCTTGCGGAACAGGACCAGAGTGGCTATGAGGCCCAGCACCGCTGCACCCGTCAGCCAGATACCTGGCGCGGCCTTGTTGCCCAGCGCATGGATCAGGTAGGTGCAGGCGGCAGGCGTGAAGCCCCCGAAGGTGGCCGTGGCCAGGCTGTAAGCCAGCGAGAAACCTGTGGTGCGTACTTCAACCGGCATGATCTCGGTCAGCGCAACGACCATGGCACCGTTGTAGGAGCCATACAGGAACGAGAACCACAACTCGACCATCAGCAAGTGGCTGAAGCTTGGGTGTGCAACCAGCCACGACAGGGCAGGGTAAGCGGTCGCAATGGCCAGCACGGTGGCGGCGATCAACAGCGGTTTACGCCCGATGCGGTCCGAGAACGAGCCCATGATCGGCAGCCAGATGAAGTTGGACACCCCGACGCAGACGGTGACCAGCAGGCTTTCCAGGTCTGTCAGGTTCAGCTCGTTTTTGCCGAACGTCGGCGTGTACGCCGTGATCAGGTAGAACGACACTGTGGTCATCACCACCAGCGCCATGCCGCCCAGCACCAGGCCAAAGTTCTGGCTGATCGAGCGCACCACCTCACCCAGGGTCGGGCGATGCGTGCGCGCTTCGAACTCGGGCGACTCTTCAAGCGAGCGGCGAATGATGAAGATGGCCGGTACGATCATGCAACCGACCAGGAACGGTACGCGCCAGCCCCAGTCGGTCATCTGCTCGGCGCTGAGCCAGTGGTTCAGGCCAACACCCAGCAGGCCGGCAAACACCACAGCGGCCTGTTGGCTGGCGGACTGCCAACTGACGAAGAAGCCCTTGCGACCCGGTGTCGAGATTTCAGCCAGGTACACCGAAACGCCGCCCAGTTCCACGCCCGCAGAAAAACCCTGCAGCAGACGGCCCAGCAGCACCAGCAACGGCGCGGCAACGCCCAGCGTCGCGTAACCCGGCACACACGCGATCAGCAGCGTGCCCATGGCCATCATGGCCAGTGTGACGATCAGGCCTTTACGACGACCATGACGGTCAATATAGGCACCTAGAAAGATTGCACCCAACGGGCGCATCAGGAAGCCTGCACCGAAGGTTGCCAGCGACAGCATCAGTGACGCGAAGGCGCTGTCGGAAGGGAAGAAGGCTTTGGCAATGGCTGTGGCATAAAAGCCATAGACCATGAAATCGAACATCTCGAGGAAGTTACCGCTGACAACGCGAAAGATCGCTTTGCCCTTACTGGTTGTGGAGGCCATTTAGTTACTCGCTCAGGCTCGTCGGCTTGGAGTCCGTTGTCGTTTTTATCCCGTATACGCAGCAGCAGCGTATTTCTGCACCGCTACGCGTATTTGTAACAGTATGTGTTACACCGCTCAAAAACAACCGTTTCGGCAATTCGCTATCAGTCTGCGGTCACTTGACAACGGATTTTTTTCAGGAATCCAGCGTTCAGGCGGCAACGGATGCTCAGCGCGTGCGCCTATTCTCAGGAACCCGAATGCGTCGCACGACCACTCAGCGGTTTCTTGATCAGCCGGGTGGCGAAATGGATGGATACCGCTCATCTGAAAGAGGGGGCGTGGTTGGAATCGGGTGTAACACCGTATTGGCGGGGCGAGAGGCTGTTGGAGATGTTGCGGGGAGCCCGTTCCGTTTTTTCAAGTCTTGTCCTACAAGAACGCGCACGGCACTCTTGTCGATTTTGACCTTGCGGGAAATGAGTTTGCGTTGGTTTGTAAAAATCGCAGGGTCGCTGGGGCTGTTGCTGTGCAGTGGTTGTGGTCAGGAACGAAGTCTGCAAAGTTTCGGCGGGCCTACGATGGGCAATCACTATTCGGTGGTGTACGCGCATGAAGCGGGTCAGCCTGACGGTCAGGCGCTGCATCACGAAGTCGATGTGATTCTGGCCGAGGTCGATCAGCAGATGTCCCTCTGGCGCAGCGACTCGGAGCTTGCGCGTTTCAACGATCTGCCTGCCAGCAGTTGTCGAGCCATGCCGGAGTCGATCCTGACGCTGGTTCGCGTTGGTCAGGAACTCTCCCGCGAGAGCAACGGCGCCTTCGACATCACGGTCCTGCCGCTTATGGAGCTCTGGGGCCACGGACCCGATGTTCCTGATGGTCAGGCTGAGCAGACGCCCTCAAGGCAGCAACTGGATCGCACGTTGGTGGCTGTCGGTTATCGCGGCCTGCGTATCGACGGGCAACGGTTATGCAAAGACTTTGCGTTGCAGGTCGATCTCAACAGCATCGCCGCGGGCTATGCGGTGGATCGTATCGGTCAGCGTCTGGAAGCGCTCGGGGTGCACGATTATCAAGTGCAGCTCGCCGGTGAGCTGAAAACCCGTGGGCGCAAGCCGGATGGCTCTGCCTGGCGAGTGACGCTGGAAATTCCGCGCACAGATCGGCAGACGGAGCAGAAGGTCTTCGCTCTGGGCTCCTCCAGTGTGTCGACCTCAAGCGATCACACCCGCTTTTATGGCGGCGACAGGCACCAGGGCTCACGCACGCTGGATGCGCTCACCGGAATGCCCGTAGATCATGGTCTGGCCTCGGTGACGGTCGTTCATCCCTCGGCGGTGATGGCCGATGGTCTATCGTCGGTGTTGTTGATCATGGGCGCAGAACGTGGCTGGAATTATGCCCAAGAGCATCAAATTGCTGCTTTTTTTGTGATTCGTGCCGATAAGCGCTTTATCATTCGCACCAACGCGTCGTTCTACCGGCTCGTGACGGAGCAGCCCAAGTAAATGCCGTACAGACAAAAGTGGCCTTCGACACGACCAAGGGTTAATGTTCGCCGCCTCGGCGCAGCGCTAGACTGCGCCGCGTGATTTAGCCAGAGATGCCAGAGTGGCGCCTCGGACTGTTCTAAAGGAGTACGCATGGCTGTCTACAACTACGACGTGGTGGTACTGGGTTCCGGCCCGGCCGGAGAAGGCGCGGCAATGAACGCCGCCAAGGCAGGACGCAAGGTCGCCATGGTCGACAGCCGCCGGCAGGTGGGTGGCAACTGCACGCACCTGGGCACTATCCCGTCCAAGGCATTGCGTCACTCGGTCAAGCAGATCATCCAGTTCAACACCAACCCCATGTTCCGGGCCATCGGTGAGCCGCGCTGGTTTTCGTTTCCCGATGTGTTGAAAAATGCGGAAATGGTCATCTCCAAGCAGGTCGCTTCGCGTACTGCCTACTACGCCCGCAACCGGGTCGATGTGTTCTTTGGAACGGGCAGTTTTGCCGACGAGAACAGCGTCAACGTGGTCTGCGCCAATGGCGTGGTGGAAAAGCTGGTCGCCAACCAGATCATCATCGCCACCGGCTCGCGTCCCTATCGCCCGGCAGACATCGATTTCAGCCACAAGCGTATTTATGACAGCGACACCATCCTCAGCCTGGGGCACACCCCGCGCAAGTTGATCATCTATGGCGCTGGCGTGATCGGCTGCGAATACGCGTCGATTTTCAGCGGCCTGGGCGTACTGGTCGAACTGGTGGACAACCGCGATCAACTGTTGAGCTTCCTCGATAGCGAGATCTCGCAGGCGCTGAGTTATCACTTCAGTAACAACAACGTGATGGTTCGCCATAACGAAGAGTACGAGAAGGTCGAAGGCCTGGATAACGGCGTGATTCTGCACCTCAAATCCGGCAAGAAGATCAAGGCCGATGCCCTGCTGTGGTGTAACGGACGGACCGGCAATACCGACAAGCTGGGTCTGGAAAACATCGGCCTCAAGGCCAATGGTCGCGGCCAGATCGAGGTCGACGAAACCTACCGCACCAGTGTCGCCAGCGTGTATGGCGCAGGCGATGTGATCGGCTGGCCGAGCCTGGCCAGTGCGGCTTACGACCAGGGCCGCTCGGCGGCGGGCAGTGTGGTCGACAACGGCAGCTGGCGTTACGTCAACGACGTACCGACCGGGATCTACACCATTCCGGAGATCAGCTCGATCGGCAAGAACGAGCACGAGCTGACCCAGGCCAAGGTGCCATACGAAGTGGGCAAGGCGTTCTTCAAGGGCATGGCGCGTGCGCAGATTTCCGGCGAGCGGGTCGGGATGCTGAAAATCCTGTTCCACCGCGAAACGCTTGAGGTGCTGGGCGTGCACTGCTTCGGCGACCAGGCCTCGGAGATCGTGCATATCGGTCAGGCGATCATGAACCAGCCGGGCGAGGCCAACACGATGAAATACTTCGTGAACACCACGTTCAACTACCCGACCATGGCCGAAGCCTATCGGGTAGCTGCTTACGACGGCCTCAACCGGCTTTTTTAAGCGACTCCGGCCGGTGGCCTGAGCCGGCCGGGGCGACCGATTTCAGCGATTCCCGAGCGTGGCAGTGGCCAAACCGGGAAAGTCTGTAATCAGGCTGTCCACGCCGAAGTCAGCGAGCCTGCGCATCAGTGCAGGTTCGTTGACCGTCCATACCGACACATGCAAACCCTGGCGCTGTGCTTTTTGCAGGCGCTCGGGGGTGCATAACGTCCAGTTCAACGCCAGAATCGTGCAGCCGTAGTTCTGAGCGACCTTCAAAGGGTCGAGCCAGGCGTATTCGGCAACCAGTCCGCGCGAGATATCCGGTGTCAGCTCGGCAGCGGCGCGCAGCACTTCGCGGGAACTGGAGGTGATGGTGACCTTGTCCAGCAAGCCGTGGCGCTGAGCCATCTCGCGAATCGCCAGCACGGTGTTCGAGGCTCGGGTGCGTGAGGCGCTCTTGACTTCCAGTTGCCAGTGCTCGAAATCGCATTTTTCGAACAGCTCTTCCAGACGCGGAATCGGACAGGGGTTCGCCCAGCCAGGTCCACCCTGGCGTGCATCGTAGGTCACCAGATCGGCAGCATAGTGTTCGTTGACCTTGCCGCGCCGGTCGGTGGTGCGTTTGAGGGTCGGGTCGTGGATGACCATCAGCTCCCCGTCGCGTGACAGGTGCAGGTCTAGCTCGCAACGACGCACGCCGTGTTTAAGGCACTCCTGAAAGCTGGTCAGGGTGTTTTCCGGTGCTTCGCCCTTGGCGCCGCGGTGGCCGTAGATAAGGGTCACGTTTACTCCTGGCCTCTAAGGCCCCAACTACTTGTGTGATCGGATGAGGGGTTGATCATGAGCCAGAGGGCTGGCCTCGCTCCAGTGCCTGGCGACGTTGCTGCGCCTGACGCTGCAGAACATGGCGGGCGATCAGCTGTCGCTGGGCGTCGGGCAACTGCACGAACTCGACCCAGGTCTCGAACCCGCCTTCGGCAGCCGGATCGCTCTGCGTCACCCTGGCGTGCAGCATCAGGCCCGATGCTTGTGGCATGAGGACCATCTTGATCGACAGTTCTTCGCCCACCGTATAATTTTGCAACGAATTGAACTGCATCCCGCCTTCGGACAGTTTTACCGGTTGCGGGCGGCCCAGCTTGCCCAGTGCCGTGTGCGCAACCACCTGGCCCAGCAGGTCGATGCGCTTGTTCAGTGACTTGAGAAAGCTGTTGAGTACGCGGTCGCGCTCGTCGAGCTGACGCAGCAAGTGCTGGGATTCGAACTCGCTCACATGCAGCTCGCTGAGCAGGTCGAACAGCGCCGAGGTCTCTTTCATCGCCTCGTGGCTGGCACTCTCGGCTGCGGACAGCGGGTTAATTTCCAGTGCGACGCTGGCATCGATACGGTAGTATTCGCGGCGTTCTGCTTCATCTAATGTCGACATGGCGAACCCATGGTAGCGGCGGTGGTCAGAGAGTCTCGAGTGTAAAGCTGCACGTCAAGGCCCGCCACACGGACGTCCTCATTCCTGCGAACAAAGCCCCTAATGTTCAGACCTCTTTTTGTATTCATCGGCACGCGCTACACACGTGCAAAACGACGTAACCATTTTGTTTCCTTCATTTCCCTGACTTCCATGATTGGCCTGGCGCTTGGCGTTGTGGTGATGATAGTCGTGTTATCGGTCATGAATGGTTTCGATCACGAAATGCGTACCCGCGTGCTTGGCATGGTGCCGCACGCCACCATCGAGTCCGGTGATCCGATTACCGACTGGAAGGCGCTGGCCGCCAAGGTTCAAGAGAACCGGGAGGTGCTGGCGGTTGCGCCGTTCACCCAGATGCAGGGCCTGCTGACGCATGATGGCAAGGTGCAGAAGGTGCTGCTCAACGGTATCGATCCGGCTCAGGAACGTAATGTGTCGATCATCGACCATTTCATCCAGCAAGGTCAGCTCGACAGCCTGTCGCCGGGCAGCTTCGGCATCATGATCGGCGACAAGGCTGCCGCCAAGCTGGGCGTTGGCGTGGGAGACAAGCTGACCTTCGTTGCTCCCGAGGTGACGGTCACGCCAGCGGGTATGTTCCCGCGCATGAAGCGTTTCGAGGTCACAGGCATCTTTCACGTGGGCGCCGGCGAGATCGACGGCTACCTGGGCCTGACCAATCTTGATGATCTGGCGCGCCTGCATCGCTGGAAGCCCAATCAGGTTCAGGGCTTGCGTCTCAAGTTCGACGACCTGTTCGCCGCCCCTCGCACATCGTGGGAAATCGCTCAGAAACTGGGCGAAAACAATTTCTACGCACGTGACTGGACTCGCACTCACGGCAACCTGTACCAGGCGATCCGCATGGAAAAAGCCATGATCGGCCTGCTGCTGTTGCTGATCGTGGCCGTGGCGGCGTTCAACATCATTTCCACGCTGGTGATGGTGGTCAACGACAAGAAGGGCGATATCGCCATCCTGCGCACGCTGGGCTCCACACCTCGCCAGATCATGGCGATCTTCATGGTGCAGGGCACGGTGATTGGCGTCGTGGGCACGCTGATCGGCGCAGCGCTGGGGATCCTGGCCGCACTCAATGTCAGTGCAGCGATAGCGGCGCTCGAAGGGCTGATCGGTCATAAGTTTCTCAATGCCGACGTCTATTTCATTGATTACCTGCCTTCGCAACTGATGGCCCAGGACGTGTTCCAGGTCTGCGGTGCGGCGTTGGTCCTGAGTTTCCTCGCCACCTTGTATCCCGCCTGGCGTGCTGCGCGCACCCAGCCGGCGGAGGCGTTACGTTATGAGTGAGTCGGGCATGTCTGATAAAGCTGTATTGAGTTGCCGCAACCTGGGTAAATCCTACGAGGAAGGCCCGGAGTCAGTGGTCGTATTGTCCGGTCTGCAACTGGAGTTGTATCCCGGTGAGCGCATCGCCATCGTCGGCAGTTCGGGTTCGGGCAAAAGTACCCTGCTCAATCTGTTGGGTGGCCTGGACACGCCGTCGCAAGGCAGCGTCTGGCTGGCGGGCGAGGAGTTGTCGGCACTTGGCGAGAAGGCCCGCGGTCTGCTGCGCAACCGGGCACTGGGTTTCGTCTATCAGTTTCACCATCTGCTGCCTGAGTTCACTGCACTGGAAAACGTCTGCATGCCGCTGTTGATCGGCCGCACGGCGATTCCCGAGGCTCGCAAACGCGCCACGGCATTACTGGAGCGTGTGGGGCTGGGCCATCGTCTGGCGCACAAGCCGTCCGAGCTGTCCGGTGGTGAGCGTCAGCGCGTGGCGATCGCCCGTGCGCTGGTCAACCAGCCGGGTCTGGTGATGCTCGATGAGCCAACCGGTAACCTCGACCATCACACCGCTCAGGGCATTCAGGACCTGATGCGGGAACTGAGCACCTCGTCGCGTACGGCCTTCCTGGTGGTGACTCACGACATGAGCCTGGCCAGGCAGATGGACCGCGTGCTGCGTCTGGAAGACGGTCGCCTCGTCGAGGCTTGATTGACCTGACCCGGCGCAAGTCATCGCGCCGGGTTCTCTATTTTTTCTACGGTGCTCCGCGAATGTTCAGACCGTTACCCATCTTCATCGGCATGCGCTACACCCGCGCCAAACGCCGCAAAAGCTTCATTTCGTTCATCTCGATGACTTCGATGATCGGTCTGGCACTGGGTGTGCTGGCGATGATCGTGGTGCTGTCGGTGATGAACGGTTTCCAGCGGGAAATGAGCTCGCGGATTCTCGGCATGGTGCCCCATGCGGTCATCGCCGGTACCACGCCGGTGAGTGACTGGAAGCCGTTGGCCGCTGCTGCGCTGAAGAATCCCGAGGTGACTGCTGCCGTGCCGTTTACCGACATGGAAGGCATGCTGTCCTACAAGGGCTCGATGCAGCCGATCCAGATCAGCGGTGTCGATCCGGCGCTTGAGCACGAGGTGTCGATTGTCACCCGGCACATCACACGCGGCAGTATTGAGGACCTCAAGCCTGGCGAATTCGGCGTGGTGCTGGGCGATCTCACCGCACGCCGGTTTCGCCTGAGCATCGGTGACAAGCTGACCCTGATCGTGCCTGAGGTCAGCAGCGCACCGGGCGGCATCACGCCGCGTCTGCAGCGTCTGACCGTGGTGGGTGTGTTCAAGGTCGGTGCAGAGCTGGACGGCTCCATGGCGTTGATCAACATCGCCGACGCCGCGCAAATGCAACGTTGGCAGCCCGATCAGGTTCAGGGCGTGCGGCTGGCCCTGAAGGATCTTTACAAGGCACCTCAGGTGTCGAGCGCCATTGCTGGCAGTCTGGGCGATGGTTACCGCGCCGATGACTGGACGCACACCCAGGGCAGTCTGTTCAGTGCCATGAAAATGGAAAAGACCATGATCGGTCTGCTGTTGTTGATGATCGTGGCAGTGGCGGCGTTCAACATCATCGCCACGCTGATCATGGTGGTTAACGACAAGGGCGCGGACATCGCCATCTTGCGCACCATTGGTGCCACGCCCAGGCAGATCATGGCGATTTTCATGGTGCAGGGCACCGTCATCGGTATTGTCGGCACGCTGATCGGCGGCGTCCTGGGCATCATCGCGGCGCTGAACGTCAGCAGTATGGTGGGCTGGGTCGAGCGGGTTACCGGTCAGCACATCTTCAGTTCCGACGTGTACTTCATCAGTAACCTGCCGTCCGAGTTGCAGGGTGGCGATGTGCTTCTGATCTGCAGCGCCGGTTTCATTCTGAGCTTTCTCGCCACGGTCTATCCGGCCTGGCGTGCGGCGCAGATCCAGCCTGCGCATGCCTTGCGTTACGAGTGACCTGAGCCCTGTCACATCAAGCCGTTGCCGACCTTGAGAGGGTTTGCAGCGGCTTTTTTGTCATCAGGCGGGCAGTTCGATCAGGAACCGCGTGACGCCCGCGGCCGACTCGCACTGGATCGTTCCGCCATGGGCGTTGACGATCGAGCGGGTAATCGCCAGGCCCAGTCCTGCATGCTCGCTGCTTTCCTGTCTGGCAGGATCCGCGCGATAAAAACGGTCGAACAGGCGCGGCAATGCATCCGCTGCGATGTCGGTGCCAGTGTTTTCGATGCTCAGCGCGACACCTGATGGCGAGCTGCTCACGGTTATCTTCACGTAGCCACCTGAGCCTGTGAAACGCAGGGCGTTGTCCAGCAGATTGGACAGCACGCGACGCAACAGCGGGCCGTCACCGCGCAGGGTGGCCTGACCCTCTCGCGACAGGCAGACCTCTGCTTCTTCAGCCAGCGGGGCGAAGAATTCCAGCACCGCATCGACCTCGTTTTCCAGTTGCAGCGCCTGCCGGGCCGGTCGCAGCAGGCCGTGCTCGGCCTTGGCCAGAAACAGCATGTCATTGACCATCTGCGCCATGCCTTGCAGCTCCTCCAGGTTGCCTGTCAGCGCCTCACGATATTCCTCGAGCGTGCGCGGGCGGGTGAGGGTGACCTGAGTCTGGGTCAGCAGGTTGGACAGCGGTGTACGCAGTTCATGGGCGATATCGGCCGAAAACGCTGACAGGCGCTGGAAGCCGTCCTCCAGCCGACCGAGCATGGCGTTGAACGCACGGGTCAGTTCTGCCAGTTCCTTGGGCATGTCCTGCTCCGGGAGGCGTGCCGTCAGTGAACGAGTCGAGATGCTGGCGGCCACCGTGCTCATTCGGTGCAAGGGTTTGAGCCCGCTGCGTGTGGCCCAGGCGCCGAGCAGGGCGGTGGCCAGTGCCGACAGGCCGACGGTCAGCCAGATCAGATGCTGCATGCGCTGGAGAAAGTGCTGGTGATGGGTGATATCCAGCATCAGGGTCACACTGGGCGAGGACGCGGTCTGCCCGCGCAGCGAAGCGGTGAGGCTGCGGTAGGCAACCTGCTCATCGCTCAAGGTGTGCAGCCCGTCTTCGGGTGGAGGCGACGCCGCCAGGTTATAGAACCAGGCCTGACCGTCGGGCCCAGTGATACGCAGGGTCAGATCCGGCTGGTGCCCCAGGTCGGCCAGCAGACTGGCCTTGCGTTCATCGAAGGCCTGTCGGGTTTCGACGCCTTGCAGGGTGCTTCGCAGGTTGGCGAGCCTTGCTTCGAGCAATTGCTGGTCCAGCTCGACAAAATGCACTTCGCTGGCATGGTTGAACAGAATGCCGGCGGTCAGCGAAACCGCTGCTGTACAGGCGGCAAACAGCAGTGCCAGACGATTGCGTAACGAGAGCATGCCGAACGGGCGACGAAGGTTCACAGCGCGCGCTCTTCAAGCACGTAGCCCATACCGCGTACCGTATGGATGAGTTTGTCGGAAAAGTCGTCATCAATCTTGAACCGTAGGCGGCGGATGGCGACTTCGATGATGTTGGTGTCGCTGTCAAAGTTCATCCCCCAGACCTGCGACGCCAGCAACGATTTGGGTAGCACTTCGCCCTGACGACGCAAAAGCAACTCCAGCAACGTGAACTCCTTGGCAGTCAGGACAATGCGCCGACCACTGCGCTCCACCTCACGCCGCATCAGGTCCAGACGCAGGTCCGCGATCTGCAGATGAGTCTCGGCAGGGGCGTTTGCGCTTCGGCGCAGCAGGCTGCGCACTCTGGCCAGCAGTTCCGAGAACGCGAAGGGTTTGATCAGGTAATCATCGGCCCCCAGCTCCAGACCCTGCACACGATCTTCGATAGCGTCCCGGGCGGTCAAGAAGAGTACGGGCATGCTCAGCCCGGCGGCGCGTACGCTGCCCAGAATGGTCCAGCCGTCGCAGTCCGGCAGCATGACGTCGAGAATCAGCAGCGCATGATCGCCACTCAGCGCGCGACGCTGCCCGGTCTCGCCGTCGGCGACCCATTCGGCTTCGAAACCGGCCTCGTTCAACCCTTGGCGCAGAAACTGGCCGGTTCTGGGCTGGTCTTCAACGATCAGTAATTTCATGGGCAGTGTCGGATATCCCTTGCAAGGCAAGCTTTATAACGCACGCGGCGACCAGTCGGGTGAAGCTGACAGGACTGTAATGCGGCCGCCGGTGCGAGCTGTGCAGGAGATTGTCGCTGAAAGCGTTGCGCAAACCCTATAAACTCGCCCGCGTTAATTCATGATCCAGGTATCGCCATGCATCCCGCAGCCGAACACTCGCCGCTGGGCAAGTCCAGTGAGTACATTGCCACCTATACGCCTTCCTTGTTGTTTCCGATTCCGCGGGCTGCGAAGTGGGCCGAACTGGGGCTGACAGCCGAAACGCTGCCGTATCAGGGTGTCGATTTCTGGAATTGCTATGAGCTGTCGTGGTTGCTGCCGTCCGGCAAGCCGGTCGTGGCAATTGCCGAATTCAGCATTCCCGCTGACTCGCCGAACATCATCGAGTCGAAGTCGTTCAAGCTGTACCTCAACTCACTGAACCAGACCGCGTTCGACACACGTGAGCAAGTGCAGGTCACGCTGGAAAAAGACCTGTCTGCTGCGGCCGGAAAGCCGGTTGGCGTGCGCATTCGTAGCCTCGACGAAGTCGAGCGTGAAGGCGTCGCGGCGTTGCCGGGTGTGTGCATTGATGATCTGGACATCAGTGTCAGCAGTTACGACAGGCCACAACCGGAACTGCTGCGATGCGACACGTCGCGCGTCGTTGAGGAGCGCGTTTACAGTCATCTGCTCAAATCGAACTGCCCGGTCACCAGCCAGCCAGACTGGGGCAGCGTGGTGGTTGAGTACCGTGGTGCCGCGCTGGACCCTGCCAGCCTGTTGGCCTACATCGTCAGCTTCCGTCAGCATTCTGACTTCCATGAGCAATGTGTGGAGCGGATTTTCCTCGACCTGCAGCGATTGCTCAAACCGGAAAAACTGACCGTGTATGCACGCTATGTGCGGCGCGGGGGGCTGGACATCAATCCGTACCGCAGTACGGAAGCGCTCAATGTGAATAACGGCAGGCTGGCGCGGCAGTAAGCCTTCCGGTGCTGAATAAGCACATTGCACGAGGCGGCTCTTCTGAGATGCGATTTTTCAGAACAGTCGTGTCTGGTGTCTGCTGCGAGACATACGTCATATAGCAGACACCGTGTGATCACCTACAGGGCGATAACGATCATCAAATCCCGATATTGCCCAGGGTTTGCAGAACATTACGCAGCGTACCTGCAATGGCAGGATGCTCCAGTTCAAAGCGCTCGACGGCCAGGTTCACGCCATCTGCCAGACTCGGGTCTTCATGGGTCGCGTTTTCCAGTTCAATTCTGGTTTCAATCTGCTGCATCAGCTCGTGCAGGTTGTCGCGTTCAGCTTCTGACAGCGGTGGATTCTGCTCAAGTTGCGCGCGCAGGGTGTTGAGTTGTTCTTGCAGTTCGCGGGCAGGCATGACGTGCTCCTTCATAGATAAGTCTGTCCCATGGACTACGCCGCTGGGCTAAAGGTTCGTGACACCTTAAGACTAATCCACTCCAGAGCAGGCTGCATGTGTATCAGGGCTTTTCGCCCTTGCTGCGCCTCAAGGCGATATCCGCCAGGCACGAGTCCAGTTCGCCCAGGTGGTCGATTACCGAGTGCACGCCCAACGCGTATAACTTGAGCGTAGCGTGAGCACGACGTTGTTCGCGTTCAGCATCGCCCAGGCCTTGCCATTGGGCAGGCGACAAGCCGCACAACGGGCCGCATGACGCCAGCCCGATCGTCCATAGCCCGGCGTTGAGGCCCGATTGCAGCAGGCGGGGATCACCGCTGATCAACACGCAGCCATCCAGTTGGCGAACACCCAGACTCATCAGCGCCATCCAGCATGCGTCCGGCGCAGGCCATTTTGCGGACGCGCGCGCAGCGGGCGTTATCCAGTCATTAAGCGGTGCGGAAAGAGTATTACTGAGTGTTTCTGGAAGCTCGTCCAGCCAGGCGCAGGGCAGGTTCTGTTTGCGCAGCGCCTGCAAGGCATCCAGCGCGCCGGGAGTGGCCGCTGCGTGATCGCTGTTCGGGGCTGTGCGCGAGGCTTGTGCGCCGAAGTCCACCAGGCAGCCGCTGAGGCCGAACAGCAGGGCGGTGAAGGAGGGCAAAGGATTGAGAACCGGCGCCAGCATGGTGATCTCTCTCAAATACCCAAGCACGCTACAGTCCTTTCATGACAGCGAGATGAACGTGTGATGACCGGGTTTATCCGCTTTTCGTCGCTGACGGAACTGCCTTATTCCCTACAGAACGCTTTATACTCCCTGTCTTTGCGTGTGGGGCGTAGCACCCGCGTCATTATCTCGATCAGGAGTGTCAGCTATGCCCGTGACCGGTGCAGGCTTTATCAAACGTCTGGCTCAGTTGTCTGTCTGTGCTGGCATGGTGCTGGTTCCCGTTGCCGTTCAAGCGGCTGAAGACGATCCGTGGGAAGGCGTGAACCGTGCCATTTTCCGTTTCAACGATGTGGTCGATACGTACACGCTCAAGCCGTTGGCGAAGGGTTATCAGTACGTCGCGCCGCAGTTCGTCGAAGACGGCGTTCATAACTTCTTCAACAACATCGGTGACGTGGGCAACCTCGCCAACGACGTGCTCCAGGCCAAGCCTGCGGCTGCAGGCGTGGATACCGCCCGCCTGATCTTCAACACCACCTTCGGCCTGCTGGGCTTTATCGATGTGGGCACCCACATGGGCCTGCAGCGCAATGACGAAGACTTCGGGCAGACACTCGGTTATTGGGGTGTCGGCAGCGGTCCGTTTGTTGTGCTGCCACTGCTGGGTCCAAGCACCGTGCGTGACGCCATCGCCAAGTACCCGGATACCTACACCAGCCCGTATCGCTACATTGATCACGTACCAACCCGTAACACGGCGCTGGGCGTCAATCTGGTCGATACCCGCGCCAGCCTGCTGTCGGCTGAGCGCATGATCAGCGGCGACCGCTACACCTTCATTCGCAATGCGTACCTGCAGAACCGCGAGTTCAAGGTCAAGGACGGCAAGGTGGTAGACGATTTCTAATCGTCCTTCTCCGCGCTGTTGATGCAAAAAGGCGACCTTGGGTCGCCTTTTTTATTGGGTTGAAGTGTGAACCACTCGTCACTTCATTGCGATGATCGAAAGCCCGAGCTTCTGCCCGCCGCTTTCCTCGTCCGTTACCCAGACGACCTCTGTATCGGCTTCAAGGCCCTTGAGTGCCGGATGATCAGAGTCGATGCTGACCTTCAACTTGTCTCCCACCGCAAATGATCGTGGCGTCTGGACCTGCATGCCGGAGCTGGAAAGGTCAATGCACACGGCGGGAATCACCTGGCCGGCATGGATCAGGTTGACGTCTGCGTCGACACGCATGCGGATGTAATCCCGTTTCTCCTCGTAGTCGCGATCAGTTCGACTC
The DNA here is from genome assembly GCF_014358015.1 of Pseudomonas triticifolii. Lineage (GTDB taxonomy): Bacteria > Pseudomonadota > Gammaproteobacteria > Pseudomonadales > Pseudomonadaceae > Aquipseudomonas > Aquipseudomonas triticifolii. Next base: position 163,304 of record NZ_JACONV010000005.1, read on the forward strand.
ATGCCCAGTCCTTCGTTTTGGTTGCTGATGTGACAGTTCTTATAACTCCCGGCGATTTGTGATGTAAAGAGCGCAAAGTCAGGGCCGGAGTACGCTTGAAACGCCACTCGGATGGGAGTACCGTCTGCGCCTTGAAGGGCACCTCTGAAAACACGATGCGTAGTCATTGCGCACGGATCGTTACAGAGAGGCTAGAAGCGAATCCAGTAAGCAGGTTCCGGTAAACCGGGCCGCCTACGCCAACCTGATCTGGCGCCGTTTGCCCACATGCCAAAAACCAGTGCCACGCTGCTGATAATCGACGACGACGAAGTCGTGCGCGCAAGCCTTGCCGCCTATCTGGAAGACAGTGGCTTCAGCGTCCTGCAGGCAAGTAATGGCTTGCAGGGGATACAGATATTCGAGCAAAAGAACCCCGATCTGGTGGTATGCGACTTGCGCATGCCCCAGATGGGCGGGCTCGAACTGATTCGTCAGGTGACGTCCGTCGCCCCGCAGACGCCGGTCATTGTCGTGTCCGGCGCAGGCGTCATGAGCGATGCCGTGGAGGCCTTGCGTCTGGGCGCTGCCGATTACCTGATCAAGCCCCTTGAAGACCTCGCCGTTCTTGAGCATTCGATACGCCGTGCTCTGGATCGCGCGCGTCTGCTCAAGGAAAATCAGGTCTACCGCGAAAAGCTGGAAACAGCCAATCGCGAGCTGGAGGCCAGCCTTCACCTGCTTCAGGAAGATCAGGATGCGGGTCGTCAGGTGCAGATGAACATGTTGCCGATCACGCCGTGGTCGATCGACGAGTTTAAGTTCGCTCACCAGATCATTCCGTCTCTGTACCTGTCCGGCGATTTTGTCGACTACTTCAGGGTCGATGAGCGACGTGTGGCGTTTTATCTGGCCGACGTGTCCGGGCATGGTGCTTCGTCTGCATTCATCACGGTGCTGCTGAAGTTCATGACCACACGTTTGCTGTTTGAATCCAAGCGTGGTGGAACCTTGCCGGAGTTCAAGCCCTCCGATGTATTAGGCCACATCAACCGCGGCCTCATCAGTTGCAAGCTGGGCAAGCACGTCACGATGGTGGGTGGTGTGATCGATGAAGAGTCGGGCAAATTGACGTATGCCGTTGGCGGCCATCTGCCGCTGCCGGTGCTCTACACAGAGGGTCAGACGCGATACCTGGAAGGACGCGGGCTACCGGTCGGGTTGTTCAACGAGGCCACTTATCAGGATCATGAACTGGACCTGCCTGACTCCTTCAGTCTGACGATGTTGTCTGATGGCATACTTGATCTGTTACCCGGTGATACACTCAAAGAGAAAGAAGCTGTTTTACCCGAGTTGGTGAAGACAGCTGGCGGCAGCCTGGATGGCTTACGCCGGGTTTTTGAATTGGCAACGCTAGGGGAGATGCCGGATGATATCGCCTTGTTAGTGTTAAGCAGGAATCTTGAATGAGTACCGGTAGAATCCAGTTCGCCGAGCAGGAAGGCACCTTCGTTCTCAAGTTCGTGGGTGAAGTGCGGTTGACGCTGTGTTCGGCCTTGGATGCGACAATCGAGCGAATCTTCACGGCCTTGAATTTTTCGGCGGTGGTAATCGATTTGACCGAGACTCGCAGCATCGACAGCACGACGCTTGGCCTGTTGGCCAAGCTTTCGATCCTGTCTCGTCAGAAAGTGGGTCTGTTGCCGACGCTGGTGACCACTCACGAAGACATTACTCGGCTGTTGCAGTCGATGGGCTTCGATCAGGTGTTCAATATCGTCGACAGGCCCATCCCGCGCCCTGAGTGCCTGACAGACCTGCCGTCGCAAGATCAGTGTGAGGATGTGGTCAAGGCGAAAGTGCTGGAAGCGCACAAGATCCTCATGGGCCTGAATGACTCGAATCGTGAAGCGTTCCACGACCTGGTCAACGCACTCGAAGGTCAACGCTAGGCGTTGTATTCCTGATCTGCCTGGCTGAACGGCAGGCAGCAAAAAGGGCGACACCCGCAAGGGTGTCGCCCTTTAGTGTTTTCAGGCCTTGGCGGAAAGCAGTGCCTCGAGCTTTTCCTGATCGCGAGCGAACTGGCGGATACCTTCTGCCAGCTTCTCAGTGGCCATGGCATCTTCGTTGGACGCCCAGCGGAACTGGCTTTCAGTCAGGTTCGTTCCAGCCTTGCGGTCGTCGCCAGCGTTGCCTGGAGCAAGCTTGCGTTCCAGCGTGCCTGTGTCCTCAGCCAGTTGCTTGAGCAGATCCGGGCTGATCGTCAGGCGGTCGCAGCCAGCCAGTTGTTCGATCTGGTTCAGGTTGCGGAAGCTTGCGCCCATGACGACGGTCTTGTAGTCGTTGGCCTTGTAGTAGTTGTAGATGCGAGTGACCGACTGTACGCCCGGGTCCTCGGCACCGACGTAATCCGTGCCGGACGACTTCTTGTACCAGTCATAGATGCGGCCCACGAACGGCGAAATCAGGAACGCGCCCGCTTCGGCGCAGGCAATCGCCTGAGCAAACGAGAACAGCAGGGTCAGGTTGGTCTGAATACCATCCTTTTCCAGCTTCTCGGCGGCGCGAATGCCTTCCCAGGTGGAAGCAAGCTTGATCAGTACGCGATCACGGCTAATACCGGCTGCATCGTACAGACCGATGATGCGCTGGCTGCGATCGATGAGTGCGTCGGTGTCGAAAGAGAGGCGGGCGTCCACTTCAGTGGAAACACGGCCCGGAACGACCTTGAGAATTTCCTGACCGATGGCCACTGCAAAACGGTCGCAAGCCAGACCGATGTCGCCCTTGCTGCCGCTGAATGCGTCGGCCAGCAACTGCGAGTTGCTTTCACTCGAGGCCGCCTTGAGCAGCAGGGAGGGGTTGGTAGTAGCGTCTTGCGGCTTGAGGCTTTTGATCGCGCCGAAGTCGCCGGTGTCAGCGACAACGGTGGTGAATTGCTTGAGTTGATCCAGCTTGGAAGTCATGAGCGTGCTCTGTCCTGTGCGGATGGATGACATTACCCGAGCGCTGCCGCCCACTCAAGGCCATGGCGCATAACGTTTGCGCATCAGCGGCGTCGAGGGTCGGCATTGTCGCGCAAACCTTGTCGAGAATGGTTTTGAGCCCACGGAGGGGCTGCTTGTTCCCTGAACCTTGATTTAAGCGTTTTCCATGGCCGCATGGCATCGTTTCACTTAACGTATCCGAGCCGCCTTGCGTTGGATTGCCAGGTACTCAGAGCGACCACTTCAACGAGAACATCACGTTGCGTGGATCGCCGTATACGCCACTGCCGGTTGCCGTTGGAATGCCCTGCCAGTATTTCTCGTCGAGCACGTTGTTCAGGTTGACCCGGGCGTCCCAGTGCTCGTCGAAACGATAGCCTGCCATCAGACCCACCACCGCATACGAGTCCTGTTCCGAGCGTCCGGTGCCGACCCGGTTGTAGGTGTCGCTTTGAGCGAGTACATCAGCGCCGATGCGCAACTTGCTGAAGTCGCCGGACAGGTGATAAGTGGTCGCGGCCTTGAACAGATGCTTGGGCTGCTCGGCTGCAAATCGAGCGCCTTTCTCGAAGTTCCGGTCTTTGACGTACTGGCTCAGGACCAAGGTATAAGACGCGGAAGCCTGCCAGTCCGGCGTGAGCTGGCCGGTCACTTCCGCATCGATACCGCGGCTGCGCACTTCGCCCGCTGCTTCGTAACAGGTACGGTTCTGTTGCTGGCAGGTAGCGGGCGGATTGACGATGGCGTAAGCGCGGTTTTCTTGTGTCATGTCGAAAAGCGCAAGGGAGGCGTTCAGATCGCCGCTGAAGTATTCGCCCTTCAAACCCACTTCGTAGCTTTCGCCGGTCATCGGGTCAAGAATAGCGCCGCTCACGTCCTGCTGGCTCTGCGGCTTGAAGATCTCGGTGTAGCTGGCGTAAACCGAATAGGTGTCGTTGAGGTCGTAGACGATGCCTGCATACGGCGTGACTTCGCGGGTAACCTTGTAGTCGCCGGTGTTGGCTGAGCGGTTCTGATAGTCGTACCAGCTCACCCGGCTGCCGACGATGATGTGCAGCGGATCAATCGGGTTGAAACGGGCTGCCGCGTAGAGGCCGTCTTCTGTCGCGGTGTTCTGGCTGACATAGGCGGTGCGCGTGTTGACGTCCGGCTTGGGAATCACGTTCGGGTTGAAGTTGTAGATGTCTATTGGCGTCGAGCCATAGAAGCCACCTTTCTGGTCGAACTTCTCTTCACGGCGACTGACCCCCAGCATCAGGTCATGCTCGCGGCCGAACAGTTTGAAAGGGCCGGACAGTGAGCCGTCGATGTTGGTCTGTACGTCGGTGGTGTCGTACTGGCCGGCGGCCTGGCCGTAGCCGTTACCCGCAGCGGTCAGGTAGTTGGAATACATGTCCGACTCGGCCCAGATCTTCGCCGCTGCAATCTTGCCGCTCCAGCCATTGTCGAACCGGTGAGTCACGTCGGTAAACACGCTGACGTTGTCCCGATCCCAGTAAGCCCAGTCATTGCTCAGGAACGTGGAGCGGGGCAGGCCGAGGTACTGACCATTCGGGCCCGAGGGCAGGCTGCCCCAGTCTGATGTCGCATCGTCGCGTTGCTTGGACGCGCCGAGGGTCCAGGTGGTCGATTCGTCGAGGTCCGCTTCCAGTATGCCGTAGAAGGTCTGTCGTTCTTCGTCGCGCTCGTCGAGGAAACTGTTGCCCTTCTCATGCGCAGTCACCACACGACCGCGCAAGGTGCCTGATTCGTTGAGCTTGTTGGAGGCGTCCACTTCCGTGCGGTAACGGTCCCAACTGCCAGCACTGGTGGTCACGCTGACTTGTGGAGTGGCGGTGGGACGCTTGCGAATCAGGTTTAGCGTGGCTGAAGGGCTACCCGCGCCTGTCATCAGGCCGGTCGCGCCACGAACCACTTCGACACGGTCGTACATGGCCAGGTCGGCGCCAGAAATCGTATCCAGGGTGAACGAGCTGACAATGGTTGGCAGGCCGTCGTACATCAGGTTATCGATGCTGAAGCCCCGCGCCAGAAACTGCTGACGATCCGTGCCGAACTTGCGCAGGATGATGCCCGGCGCATATTTCACGAGGTCGTTCAGATCGTTCATGCCTTGGTCTTCAATGCGCTGACGCGTGATCACACTGACCGACTGAGGTGTTTCGCGGATCGACAGAGGCAGCTTGGTCGCAGTGCTCATGGAACCGGTGGTGTAGGAACCGCTGCCCTCTGTGGTGGCTGTTCCGGCGACGCCTGCTCTGGCGTTGATGTCGACATTGTCCAGCGTCAATGCGCCGGATTGAGGCTCGGCAGGTGGGTTGCTTTGAACAGTTGCAGCCATGGCAGCAGATGATGCACCGATAACCGCAAGGACAGTCAGCGAGGTGAGCGGACGAAACATGATGGGAGGTTCCTACGATGGGCCTGAGCCTTTGGGAAGTGGCGAAATACGTCAGCAACGGGGCGCCAGAGGTTTGATCATCCAGAGGGCTGGTCGCAGGATCCTAACAATTTTTTCACAATTAACTAAATGCTAATCACTCTCAGTTACATTTGCATACATGTTTGCATGCGATGCCTGCGGCCGCCTTGCAGGCGTCTGGGAGTGGTGTTGTGGAGCCGGTTGCGTGAAGATGCAGCCTCAAGCCGCAATGATCTGAGGGAACCAGCATGCAATTTCGACGTACATCGATTGCGAGTGTGATCGCCTTTTCCGTCCTGTCTTTCGGCGCTTTCGCGTCGGATCTGTCGCCCGAGCAGCTACTTAAAAAGGCCGAAGCCGAACAAAAAGCCTACCTCGCGACCGTCAAGGAACTGGTGGACGTCGACACCGGCACGGGTCAGGCGCCTGGCTTGAAAACCGTCAGCGCGCTGTTGGTCGAACGCCTGAAAGCGTTGGGAGCCGAAGTCACCACGACGCCTGCGTCGCCCTCCGCCGGTGACAACATTGTCGGTACGCTGAAGGGCAGTGGCACGCGATCCTTTCTGCTGATGGTCCATTACGACACCGTCTTCGGGCCGGGCACTGCCGAAAAACGTCCATTCAAGCAAGATGGCGAGCGCGCCTACGGCCCAGGCGTTGCCGATGCCAAAGGTGGCGTGGCGATGATCCTGCATTCGCTGAAACTGCTTCAGGACCAGGGCTTCAAGGATTTCGGAACACTTACCGTGCTCTTCAACCCGGATGAAGAAACCGGCTCCAGCGGTTCGAAAAAAGTCATCGCCGAACTCGCCCGTCAGCACGACTACGTATTTTCCTACGAGCCACCGGACAAGGACGCCGTCACGGTCGCAACCAACGGCATTAACGGTGTACTTCTGGATGTGAAAGGCAAGTCTTCACACGCAGGTTCCGCGCCGGAAGCCGGGCGCAACGCGGCAATCGAATTGGCTCACCAGATGCTGCAACTCAAGGACCTCGGCGATCCAGCCAAGGGCACAACGGTCAACTGGACGTTGATCAAGGGTGGTGAGAAACGCAACATCATCCCCTCCAGCGCGTCGGCCGAAGGCGACATGCGCTACTCCGATCTGAGCGAGAGCGACCGCGTGCTGGCCGACGCTCAGCGTATCGTGCAGAAGAAGCTCATTGATGGCACCGAAGTGACAGTGCGCCTGGAAAAAGGTCGCCCGCCGTTGGCGAAGAATCCAGGTTCCGAGCAACTGGCAAAAACCGCCCAGGCGCTTTATGGAAAGATTGGCCGCAACATCGAACCGATCGCCATGCGGTTCGGCACCGACGCAGGCTATGCGTACGTGCCGGGCAGCACCAAGCCTGCGGTGCTTGAGACGATGGGTGTCGTTGGAGCCGGTTTGCACGCCGATGATGAGTACATTGAACTGTCGAGCATTGCGCCCAGGCTTTACCTGACAGTGGCGCTGATCCAGCAGCTTTCGGAGTCCAGACCCTGACACCATTTGTCGACATTTCTGACGTTCCCGGTTGACCTCGAACCTGATGCGCGATTAACTGTATATGCATACAGTTAATCACAAAAAAGGCTTGCATCATGAGTGTCACATTCCTTGGCCCCTTGTCCGCAGGGGGCATCAAGCTTCCCATGATCTCTATGTCGTCCATCGGCTCGCAATCGCCCGTGATCGAAAAGCATGTCTCGATGGCAGAACTCTGCGGAGTGCGCGAGCCGCACTTCTTCATTGCAGCGATTCAGGACGACAGCATGCAGGGCGAACACGTCAGTAAGGACGACATGCTGATTGTCGATAAGGGGCGCTACGCCGAGCACGGCGACATCGTCGTCGCGTCGCTCAACAAGGCTCAGGTGTGCAGGCGTTTGCACATGCGCGGGAACGTGGTGATTCTGGAGTCCAGCCACAAGGATTACCCATCGCTGCATGTGACGGATAATGATGACCTGATTATTTTGGGGGTGGTGACGCAGAGTGTTAAGCGTTTTTGAGTACTTGGATACCTGCCGTGCCTGGGGGGTTGAATCGTCATAAGCCGCAAGGACTTCGCAGTCCTTGTAGTCGGCGTGCTGATATCGCGCCCAGCGATTCGCTTAATGCTATCGCTCATAGCCTCGTTAATGCCCCTATAAGATGTGCCAGTGTGCAAAGACTGTCGGTCAGGCAATGATGATTTTTTGTTGGCGTTCAGGCGGGCAGGCGATATGAAATTCAAAACTGATGATCCAGAAGCGGTGTTATGTGCTTACCGTTATGACGCACTCGACAGACTGATCAGTAGCATCGAATCGGGCAACATTTGTCAGAGGTTTTACCTTGAAAATCGCTTGGTAAACGAAGTCGGTTCAGAATTTCTTCGCACTGTGGTTCGTTACGAAGACTTTCTGCTGGCAGAGCGCTCCCGCGATCAGGGAGGTACTCAAATCGCTCATCTGTTAACGACGACTGACGGGCAAAACTCTGTATTGCATACTCAGTTTGAGCTTCGCTCAGCTGCTTTAAGCTACACGCCTTATGGACACCATGACTCATCGATCAATCAAGGCGGCCTGCTACGATTTGCTGGGGAGCGTCCTGATGGTGTGACCGGTCACTATTTGTTGGGGAACGGTTACCGAGCATTCAACCCCGTTCTGATGCGATTCAATAATCCGGACAGTCTCAGTCCGTTTGATGAAGGCGGTCTTAATGCCTACGTGTACTGTGGGGCGGATCCGGTTAATCGCATAGACCCGGACGGACATATCTATTCTTCAATCGTTTTAAATGCTGCGTCCAGATTTTTGCGCTTGATTGGTCGCTCGCCGCGCTCGGCTGCTCTGGCTCCAAGATTGACGCGAAAAGCGCCTGCGCTTGTTAAAGCCGGGAGAAATCCTGAGCGGCTCATTGCCCATGTTGACGAATCGCCGCCGCTCAAGGCGCTTCCTGAGGAACGTTTGGCGGTTACACCGCGTGAGCGACACGTTCTGGAAGGCTCGACACAGGAACTGCTTACCCACCACCGCCGCTATGCAAAATCTACAAAACAAATGCTAAGTGAAAAACGTAAGGCCTTGAGGCGAGAGGCGGTTGAGCGGAATCCAACCCAGGATTTTTCAATATTCGGTGCTAAGGACAGCAGCAGGTCTTTATCAAGATTTGAGATCTTGCAATCCAGAATCGCACAAGAGCGAAGACAGGCTGGCAGAACTGCAAGCGAGTCTTTATTGGGTGGGGCGTATGGCATTAGAAGTAATAGCTCAAACTGGCAACCCATTATGCCCCGGCCAGTTTAAATGGCGACGTGAACGCCTTTCCGGCCAGGAGCCGGCTGTGCGGGACGTGTAAGCAAGGCTGGGCTGTTCACGGATATTCAAGGCTGTGGGGATGATGCAACCCGGGCTCGGGTCTGGATCGTAAACGTCCTGAGCTCGCGACAGACTTTCCTGTTGGCCCGAGGAGTCCATCGTTGACCAACGCTGCGCTTTTCAATAAAACGTGATGCGACGCAACATGAGCACAGTCTTATAGGTGGTTGTCCGGGACATCAAAAAGTCCATTGATACTTCGCTCAGTGAATCACATCCTTTCAAGGTTGCTGTTATCAAAGACTTATTGGTCCTATGATGAAAAACCTCTTGATCAGGATGATGGCCGCCGCGATGGGTAAGCGTAAAAGAAAGACACTTCCGAAGGATTTCGGTCAACTGCTGGACAACGCTCCGTTTGCCGAGTTGATCGCAGTGTTCGATGTGTGCGAGCTCGAAGCCACCGGTGGTTACAGCAAAAGCACCGCGCTGGGTTTCTATAATTGCCCTGATGAGCTGGTTCGTTGGCTGGTGGAGCGGGGCGCGGACGTTGATGCCCGTGATCACTATCAGCGAACGGCCTTGCACCATCGCAGTTCGAGCTGGAAAGGCGGTGTCGATTTGCTGCTGGATCTAGGGGCCGATATCGAGGCTCAGGATTATCAGGGCGAAACACCGCTGCACGCTGCGGTCAAGAGCCACAAGGCCGACGCACTGGCTGTCCTGATCCGCCGAGGCGCCAATACAGAGATCAGAACCCGGCAGGGGCACAGCCTGTTGCACCTCGCACTGCTCACGACGTCCAACGCCGACATTGCGGCCACTGCGAAGGTTGCTCAGATTTTATTGGATGCAGGTTCGCAAATCGAGGATGCCATGCGCTCCGAAGTGCAGCGTATTGGCCGTGGATTCGAATTTAGCCGGGCTGGGTTCAACCCTGATTACCTGGAGGCAACCGACGCAGGACTTGCCACGCTCTATCGTCTTTTCAATGTCACACCAGTTGCCGCACGCACCCTCCACGACGGTCGGGCTGCGATAGTCGTGACAGCAGGTGACTGGCCTGCCCAGCATCAGCAATTGTGGGAACTGCTGGTGCCATCCTCTGGAGCCGCAACGACGGTGCAGGGTGAAGTCATCCGCATCAGTGGTCGCATATCGAGAGAGATCAACGGCAACGGCTCGGCCAACTGGGATGCCGATTTCAAAAAAATGCTAACTGCGCTTGTAGGGCATTTCGGCGATGCCGTGGCATTGAGTGACCTGGAGCTGGCCGAAGCCCGCAGGCTCGCTGCTGCACTAAAAAGTGGGACCGATCCTGCCGAGCACAGCGATCGCCTCTGTGAACTGGCCGTGTGCTGGGTCATCGCCAACCCGCAGCCAATGCCGTTGAGTACGCCTTCGTATCGCCGATAAACAGAGGTGTGACCCTGTTTCCTTGAACGTTACTGCCTCAAATCGACCGCTGATTGACTCGGGAAGAGAGTTGTTCGGCGGACTCTTTACGTTCTGAATAGCGGTCTACCAGATAATCTTTCTGGTCGCGCAGCAGCACTGTGAACTTCATCAACTCCTCCATCACATCGACGATCCGGTCGTAGTAGGGTGAGGGCTTCATCCGGTTGTTGTCGTCGAATTCCATGTAGGCCTTGGGCACCGAGGACTGGTTCGGGATGGTGAACATGCGCATCCAGCGGCCCAGTACGCGTAGCTGGTTGACCACATTGAATGACTGAGAACCACCGCAGACCTGCATCACTGCGAGCGTCTTGCCTTGGGTGGGACGAACCGCACCCAGCGCCAGCGGTATCCAGTCGATCTGCGCCTTGAACACACCCGACATCGCTCCATGGCGTTCCGGGGAGCACCAGACCTGACCTTCCGACCATTGCATCAGATCCCGAAGCTCCTGCACCTTGGGATGGTCAACTGGCGCGTCGTCCGGCAGAGGTAAACCGGTTGGGTTGAATATCCGTGTATCCGCGCCAAAGTGCTCCAGCAGGCGAGCGGCTTCTTCCACCACAAGACGGCTGAAAGAGCGCTCACGGGTTGATCCGTAGAGCAGCAGAATACGGGGTTTATGGACACCCGAGTCAGTGGTGGCCGGATTGGAGTCGAACAATCCAAGGTCAAGATTGGGCAGCGAGTTTGTCATAGGTCTTCCTGCTTAAAGGGTGCCGATACGGTCAAGCTCTCGCTTGATTTCATCGCGTGTGAAGTTGTCGAAAGGGAGGCTGAAAAACGCTTGGCAGCGTTGCTGGATACGAGCCAGGGTTTCAGTAAAGGCTGCATCGACCTGCGCTTCATCGCCCTGAACGTCTGATGGATCTTCAAGGCCCCAATGGCACTTGATGGCTGGGCCAAACCAGACCGGGCAAGACTCACCCGCGGCCTTGTCACAGACGGTGATGACGATATCTGGAGGGCAGCCCTCGAACGCGTCGTTGCCCTTGCTGCTGAGTCCCACGGTTGAGATTCCGGCGCGCTCCAGGGTTGTCAGACTGCGCGGCAGCACCGTCCCCTTGGGAAAACTTCCGGAACTCACAGCTTCGAAACCCGCCGGTGCCAAATGGTTGAACAAGGCTTCGGAAAGAATGCTCCGGCAACTGTTAGCCGTACACATGAATAGAACTCGCATGAATAGCTCCTGCCGCGCTCGATGCGGGCTTTAGAGGCCGGGCGCAATGCCAGGTCGATAGGGTGATCAGTAACACCGGGAGGGTCAGCAGCAGGCAGTTTCTCGCACAGGCCGTCCGTCCATGTTCTGCAAACGGGCAGAGTTGACCTCAAGCCACTCGGCATTTCCCCGCAGGGCCACCTGTAGAACTTCATTGACCCACGAAGGAAGATTCGGGTTGAGGCGGTAGTACACCCATTGCCCCTGTCGCCGATCCAGAAGCAACCCACTGCTGCGCAACTGAGCGAGGTGCCGGCTGATTTTGGGCTGGCTGTCATCCATGGCGCACATCAGCTCGCAGACACAAAGCTCGCCATGGCTGGCAATGAGCAGCGTGGCTCGGGTGCGAGTCTCATCGGCCATGCATTTGAAAAAGTCAGGAGGGGCAATCATCGTGGGTACCTATGGATATGCGCAGTCGAATATACGCATATCCATATGTCTTGCATAGTAAGCATGCTATAAACCCCACCGATCTTGAACCGGTTGGCGCGCTCGGCCAGGCGAGGCGGTGCGGGATCAGTCTCATGGCAGCAAGGCTTCGTACGTCTTCAACGGATGTCGCCGTTGGCAGGTGTTCGAGTGCAACAAACGCCGTGCAGTATTCATGGACCCCTTGCTTTGGAAAAGACGGTGTAGCGCCGTCCAGACCACGAAGGCGCCAATGTTTATATGTACCGCGCGGTAAATTCACTTGCCGTCATGGGGCGACCATAGAGATAACCTTGCCCTTCATCGCAGGCAAAGTGGCGCATCAAGTCTGCCTGTGTCTGGGTTTCAATACCCTCTGCCGTAACCTTAAGATTGAAGCCAGACGCCAGCTTGACGACCGTTTCTATAATGAGTTCGTTTTTATTGCAGAACTCCGAGCCACTGACGAAGGAACGGTCGATCTTCAAGCGGGTGACAGGGTAATCCTTCAACAGACTTAGGGAGGCGTAGCCAGTGCCAAAATCGTCAAATGCAATACCCACGCCCATGGACCGTAGGTAATGCAGCGGCTTCATGATTCGCTGCTCATTACGCAAAATGGTGTTTTCGGTGATTTCCAACTCCAGCGAACTGGCGGGCAGGCCGAAATCGCTCAGCGCCCGCTCCACCACGTCCGAGAAGTCGCGCATGCGAAACTGGGCGGCAAATAAGTTGACCCCCATTCTAAACTTCGCATGAGTGCGTTGCCACAGGGCCGCCTGCTGACACGCTGTTCTTAATATCCACTCGCCGACCGGGGCGGCCAGCAAGCTCGACTCCAGTGCGCGTAAGAACACCGATGGCGGCATAACGCCTTGAGTCGGATGATTCCAGCGAATCAAAGCCTCTGCCCCTGAAATACGACCATCGCTCAAATCAACTTGAGGTTGGTAGTACAGTTCAAACTCTTTATTTTCCCACGCCTGACGCATTGATGAACTCAGTGCTACATTTCTAGACGCCGTCTGCCGTAGTTCGGGAGTGAACACTCTTACCAGTCGTCTGCCATCTGCTTTGGCCTGATAAAGTGCCAGGTCTGCATTTTCAAGCATTTGATCTTCAGCACATTCAGCTACCGATACGCCTATGCTGGCGCCGATATAGATTGCCTCATCTTTGACCTCTATCGGCTCTTCGATAAGTGTAATCAGTTCAAGGCCAAAGGCGACCGCGCTGGCCTTGTCTGCTGTATCGAACATCAGCACGACGAACTCATCACCGCCGAGCCTCGCCACCAAATGGCATGCAGGTACGTGGTCACTAATACGTTGTGAGATCACTTGAAGCACACCATCTCCAGTGGCATGTCCCAAGGTATCATTGACGTCCTTGAAGCCATCCAGATCAATCAACAGAATCGTTGCGGCCGCCTTGGATTCATAGACCTCGTGCAACCGCAGCATTAGCGCAGAGCGATTGACCAAGCCCGTGAGTTGATCATGCTCGGCTGCATGCTTAAGCCGCTTCTCTGCTTCTACACGATTGGTGATATCGCGAATGATCGCGCCGAATTGTTGTTCGCCTGCATCGGTCCAGCGTGACAGGGACAGTTCGATGGGCAACTCATGGCCGTCACGGTGCAGCGCCATCAAATTTACAGAGGTACCAATGATATGCGGCGCCCCACCTGACACCACTCGACTGAAGCCCGCAGCGTGATCGGGACGCATACGTTTAGGTATGATCAGGTCCAGGGCCTGGCCTAAAGCCTCCTCAGCCTTATAGCCAAACATTTTCTGCGCAGAGGTATTCCACGAAATGATTTTGTTTTTGCTATCGGAGCAGATGATCGCGTCAGGCGAGGTAGACGTTATGTTCATAAAGCGCATGCGGCTTCTATGACTCTCGGACGCCGAGCGACGCGCCTCCATGCGCTCAAGGACCACCGTTGCCAATTCGCTGAGTATCAGCCGATCGCGCTGTGAAAATTCGCTTCTTGGACGCTGATCGATCAAGCACAAGGTCCCCAGCGCATGACCACTGGAGCTGATTAACGGGGCGCCTGCATAAAACCGTATATGGGGGGCGTTCAGCACAAGCGGGTTGAGGTAAAAACGTTCATCCTGCAGGCTATCGAGAACAACAAATACATCATTCCCCATAATTGCGTGGGTGCAAAAGGAAACTTCGCGATCTGTCCCACACACATCAAGACCTACACTGGACTTGAAGAACTGCCGGTCAGCGTGGACTAACGAAATCAAGACGATGGGCACGTCGAATATGTTCGACGCTATCTTAACGATGTGGTCGTATTCGTGCTCTGCGGGACTGTCCATCAGGTTGAAAGTGTCCAGCTCCTGAATGCGCTCGGCCTCACGGGCGGGAGTGGGATAATTTGTCATCGTGGCTAACCCGGTGAGATTCATGCAAAAGCAGCGTTTGCTACAGGATCGATGGTGAAGCAAGTCCTATCCGTTGCCACAGTTCGAAACGCAGGCACTCTCTCTCCGTTGGAAGTCGGCGCTGTACGAAAAGTGGCTGAGCGTGGTGATGCTGCGTTAAAACAGGCTCGGAGTGCTTATTTAGAACACCTGAAGTCGAAAGCGACCCCGGCCGTTCCTCGCCTGTTTTTGCGTTGCCTGGCCTTCGCCGGCGACAAGAGCTTTTGCCTGTGCGCAGTACTTTTATCGACGAGAGACTGAAAAGCTTTAGGAAGGGGCGAGCTTATTTCTGAGTGTCGGGGAGGGGCAGCGGCAACAAGCAGTGGGATGTTATTGAGCGGAGTCCGCCTGCGTCACGTTGTTTGTGAATGCACTAAGTCGTCCTGGCTATGGGCATCACACAGGATATTTCGTTAGAAAATGGAGAGTGAATCGTGTCTCCGGAAGTGCTGTAACTCATCAATGGCTCTGGCCGCTGAGTTTGCCGTTTAGTTGATCTCGGTCGCGAGTCTGGATACCTGGCTTTTCGAGATACCAGTCATGTCCATGGTTTTGACCAACTCGTCGACCGAGCGCTTGGAAACGCCCTGGATATAGGCTCGCTGAATGACTGCCGCCATCGCCTTCTCAGCCGTTCTGCGTGGTTCGAGGAAGCCTGGGAAGTAGCTTCCTTGGCGCAGTTTGGGATCTTCAGATCATCGTCGCCCGCACGGATTTGCCACAGGCGGTCGCGGTAGCCGGTGCCCGGGGGACACGATCTACCTCTACTCCAAACCCGTGGACTTCCGAAAATCCATCTTCTGCGATCATCTGAGTGATGGTTGCGCTCTTATTAGTCGGCAAGATCAATCGCCCCAGATTCTGCCCGCTCGTTTTCCCGACGCTTGAGCCATGACTGAGCGATCTGCTTGCGGTCAAATCTCTGCGCTTCCTGATAAACTACGCCCCCTGCGCGCTTGAGCCTGATTTGTGCGGTGTACTCGATTCCACCCTTTTTGTTCTTCCGTTGGGTGATCGCCCCCATCTTGTTCCTTCGGTGCTAAAAGTTTTTTTGCGGTGCTAAGTGTCAGCACTGAGGCTAAAAAACGGCCAAAACAGCCCAAAAGTGCTAAAAATCGACTGATGATTATGCAACCAGATATCGCCCAAAACCCCCGCCCCACAAGGCCCACGCTGTCCCGCCGCTTCTCCGTTGCGCCGATGATGGACTGGACCGACCACCATTGCCGCTTCTTCCTGCGGCTGCTCTCAAAGCATGCCTTGCTCTACACCGAAATGGTCACCACCGGTGCCTTGTTGCATGGCGACAGTGCGCGCTTTCTCAAGCATGACGAGACTGAGCATCCACTGGCGCTGCAATTGGGCGGCAGCACGGCGGCAGATCTGGCGGCGTGTGCGCGGATGGCTGAAGGGGTGGGGTATGACGAGGTCAATCTGAATGTCGGTTGCCCGAGTGATCGGGTGCAGAACAACATGATTGGTGCCTGCCTGATGGGGCATCCGGAGCTGGTGGCCGATTGTGTGAAGGCTATGCGCGATGCGGTGAGTATTCCGGTCACGGTCAAGCACCGTATCGGGATCAACGGGCGTGACAGTTATGAGCAGCTGTGTGATTTCGTCGGCAAGGTGCATGAGGCCGGTTGTGGGAGTTTCACGGTGCATGCGCGAATTGCGATTCTGGAAGGCCTTTCGCCGAAGGAGAATCGGGATATTCCGCCGCTTCGTTACGACGTGGTCGCGCAGTTGAAAAAGGACTTTCCGAATCTGGAAATCGTCCTCAATGGCGGTATCAAGACGCTTGAGCAGTGTCACGAACATTTGAGCACGTTCGATGGCGTAATGCTGGGACGAGAGGCCTATCACAACCCGTATCTGCTGGCAGAAGTGGATCAACAGTTGTTCGGCAGCACCGCGCCCGTCATCAGCCGGGCTGAGGCGCTGGAAGCGTTGCGTCCTTACATCGAGGCGCACATCGCCAGTGGCGGCAACATGCATCATGTGACCCGGCATGTGCTTGGACTGGCTCAGGGCTTCCCGGGCGCGCGGCGTTTCCGTCAGTTGCTCTCGGTCGATATCCACAAGCATGAGAACCCGCTGATGCTGCTGGATCAGGCGGCTGCGTTTCTTGAAGGTCGTTGATCGGGGCCGATAACGGGCATCAGCAGAGGTACGCCTGTCAGTTCAGGCGTCGCTCATCTGCTCTGGATCAAAACAACCACTCTTTCCAGTGGCTGCGCCGCGCGGCTCGGGCTATGTTGACGGCATAACCCAACAAGGAAAGCTGTCATGCATAAAGTTCTGGTTCCTTTCGACGGTTCCGAGCACGCCGTGCGGGCCCTCGGATATGTCATTGAGCTGTCTGCCGACCTCAAGAAGCCGCTTGAGGTGCACCTGTTGAACGTTCAGGCCAGCCCGATCGATTACAGCGACTATCTGGCACCGGACATGATCGAGGGGGTCAAGGCGGGTCTGAACAATGAGGGCAAACGCGTGCTGGACGACGCCATCGAACTGCTGACCGCTGCCGGAACACGATTTCAGGCTCATGTGGACCTTGGCAATGTCGCCGAGCAGGTCGAGGTGCAGGTGCAGAAGCTCGGTTGCGACGCCGTGGTCATGGGCACTCGCGGGCTGGGCAGCATGACAGGCCTGTTGCTGGGGTCAGTCGCCACGCGAGTCATTCATGAAGCGTCAGTGCCCGTGACGCTGATCAAGTAAACAGCCGCTTATTGCTGTGCCAGCGAACGCGGCTGGCGCAGTAATTCGATATGTTCTGGCGGCACCAGTTTGCGCAGCGTTTTGTACAGCGCTCGCGTCTCCAGCAGATTCCAGATACGCAGCATGGTTTCCAGAGCGTCCAGCGGCTTGCTGATGAAGTCACGTGCGCCCAGTGCCAGTGCGCGCAGACGCGTATCGCGGGTGGCATCGGCAGTCAGCACCATAATCGGTACGTAGTCGTTGGCCGGAATGCGTCGGCCCAGTTGTTCCAGCACGGCAAACCCGTCGAACTCAGGCATGTGCAGATCGAGAATGACCAGGTCCGGTTCGAAACTGTTGAACAGATCCAGCGTGCGCAAGGGTTCGGTGCTGCTCAGCACGTTGTTCAGGCCTTCACGAGCGAGCAGTTGCTCCATCAGTTCAAGATTGGGACGCTGGTCATCGATGATCAGGATGCGAAAGTCTCCAGTCATGTCGGCTCCGGTAAGTATTGATCCAGATACGCCAGAAAGGCAGGCACCTGAATGGGTTTGGTCAGAATGGCGGTCGCACCGGCCTCTTGCAGCGCTCTTTGAACGGTGTCGCTGGCATCGGCGGTGATCATCAGAATGGGCGTGCGAGCCGTTGCGGGCAGACGACGTAGCCGCTGCAGCACCTCCAGTCCCTGAAGGTCCGGCAGGTTCATGTCCAGCAGGATCAGTTGAGGGGAATGTTGCCTGGCCAGGTCCAGGCCCAGTTGCCCCTGCATGCTGGACAGCAGCTGAATGCCGGGCCTGCGTTGCAGCAGTGTTTCGATCAGGGCCATGCTCGACAGGTTGTCTTCGATGCACAGCACCTTGCCATGATAATCCGGTCGGGCAGGGGATTTGAGGGTGGGCAGCCTGTCGGTTTGTCGCGGCAGGGGCGCAGGCGTTGCCTGGACCTGTGCCCGAGGCAGCATCAGGGTAAAGCGGCTGCCCTGTCCGGGCGCGGTTTTCACCAGAAGCTGGCCCTGCATCATTTCCAGCATGCTTTTGCTCAGGGCCAGACCCAACCCGGTCCCTTCGACATTCGGATCCGCGCCCAGGCGCTCGAACGGTTTGAACAGTTGATCGATACGCTCAGGGGCGATGCCATGCCCGGTGTCCACGACGGTTACGGCGATTTGATCTTCCCGCTGTTCGACCTCCAGATGGACCTGCCCGCCAGGCGTGTTGTACTTGATGGCATTGGACAGCAGGTTCAGCAACACCTGGATCAAGCGCTGGCGGTCAGCGACCACGCCGAGTTCATCGGACAGAGGCGGCAGTTCGACCAGGCGGATGCTGCCATCGGCCGCCATCGGCGAAACCAGCACCAGCGCTTCTTGAAGAACAGCTGAAAGGCGCACCGGTTCAAGGCTCAGAGACAGATGTCCCGCTTCGATCCGGGCAATGTCCAGCACTTCGTTGATCAGCTTCAGCAAATGCTGACCGGCACGCAGGATATGCCCGACCTGGGGTCTCTGGCTGGCCGGCGAGTCCATGTCCAGCAACTGGGCGAACCCCAGGATCGAGTTCAGCGGCGTGCGCAATTCGTGGCTCATGCGCGACAGAAACTCGCTCTTGGCCCGGCTGGCACGTTCGGCTTCTTCGCGGGCGGTGCCCAGAGCAATCTCGGCGGCGCGACGGTCGGTGATGTCACGCGTGATCTTGGAAAAACCACGCAACGCGTTGCTACCGTCGTACTGTGCCGTAATCACCACGCTGGCCCAGAAGCGGCTGCCGTCCTTGCGGCAGCGCCAGCCTTCTTCCATGTAATGCCCTTCGACAGTGGCTAGATGCAGTGCCATGTCCGGGTGCTGCGGGCATTCCTGCGGTTGATAGAAAACCGAAAAGTGCTGGCCGATGATTTCCTGCTCGGTATAGCCCTTGATGCGCTCGGCACCGGTGTTCCACGACGTGATGTAGCCATGCTTGTCCAGCGCGAAAATGCCGTAGTCCTTTACTCCTTCGATGATGAGGCGCAGGCGCTCCTCGTTTTCACGCAGGGCGCGCTCGCGCTCGGCGAGCAACTGACCGGCCTCGACCAGTCGGGTGCTTAACTGACCGATTTCATCTTTTTCAGGGGGTTGCGGCTGCAGCGGCTGGCCAAGCGCAAGGCGCTGCGCGTTGCGTTGTACTTGCTGAACCCGGGTCACGATGCCTCTGGAGAGCATCAATACGGCCAGAATGGCGCCGAACAGTCCGCAGGCGGCCGCCAGCAAGGTAGAGAACATCAGTCGTTCGCGAGTGGCGGCGGCAGCGGCGGTACGTTCGGCCAGCAGCGTGTCTTCGCGCTCGCGCATGATGCTGATCCGTTCACGCAATTGATCCAGGACGTACTTGTTCTCGATCAGGATGCGCGTAATGGTTTCCGGTGCCTGAAGACTGAGCGTCTGCAGCTTTGCCAGACCATCCGCCTTGGCATGGATCAGCGGGTCTATCGCCATCAGGTATCTGCGCATCTGTTCGTCCTGAATGTTGGCGTCCAGGCGCACCAGTGCGGCGTCGATCAACGGCTGTGCATTCAGATAGGCGGGCAGGAAGTCAGCCTGACGGGTCAGCAGGTAGCCGCGCACGCTGGCGGCCGCTTCGGCGATCTGGGTGTGCACAGTCTGGATATCGCCCTGGACCAGCAGCACACGGCGTACATCCTCTTCGGCCTGCGCAGTCTGGCGTTCGGCATGGTAGATCAGGGCCAATGAAGACATCAGCACCACCAGCGGCATGGAAATCGCCAGAAGTGCCTTGCCGCGCAACGGCAGATCCTGCCAACGGCTGGTGGTCAGTTCGCTCATCGCCAGTCGCCTGGTGCCTGAGAGACCAGACCCAATGCCACGCCTCTGACGGCGGCCTGGGTGCGGTCGGACGCGCCCAGCTTGCCGATCACTTTTTCGACGTGAGCCTTGGCAGTGCCGGTGGTGATGCCGAGTTTTTCGCCGATCTCCCGGTTGCTGAATCCTCCCGCGACCAGCCCGAGAACCTGCCGCTCACGGGGTGTCAGGGCTTCGGGCAGGGCGTTGCCACTGGTATTGCGTTCGGTCATGCGTCTGAGCAGGCGCGCACTGACGCTGCTGTTGAGGGCCTCTTCGCCACGCGCCACGCGTTGCAGGCTGGCGATGACTTCGTCGCGGCTGGCGTCTTTGAGCAGATAGCCTACGGCACCGGCGCTGATGGCGGCTTCCAGATGATCGGTGCTGTCGTCCATGGTGAAAATCACCACCTTGAGCTTCGGCATGCGCTGCTGCAGAAGCCGCGCTGCGCCCAGCCCGTTGAGTACAGGCATGCGGATGTCGAGGATCGCGATATCCGGTTGCAACGCCTCGCACAGTTCGACAGCCCTCTGGCCGTCGGCCGCCTGGCCGACCACCTCGAACTCAGGATGGCCCGCCAGCAGCGAGACGAACCCGGTACGGGTCACTTCATGATCGTCCGCCAGGACCAGTCGCAGGGTGTCAGTCATGAGGTTGCCTTGTCAGCAGTGAAAGGGACGGTGGCGCGCAGTCGTGTACCGCAATCGGGGCGGCTGACGCAAGTCAGGCGACCTCCCAGCAGGCTGGCACGTTCCTGCATCGCGACCAGTCCCAGTTTCTGAATACCGGTGCCGTCGGGTCTCTGATCGGCCGCAAAACCCCGGCCATTGTCTTCGAGCAACAGCGAAACCGTGCTGTCACTGATTTCCAGCGCCAGTTCTACGCTACCTGCGCCTGAATGCTTGAGCACATTGTTGATGCCTTCCTGGGCAATACGGAACAGACCGATCTCCAGGTGACTGGGCAGGCGAGCCATCGAGCGGGTGCTCCAGTGCACGGCAATCCCGCCTTCGCGCAGCCGGTCCGCCTCTTTGTCGACGGCCTGAAGCAGGCCGAAATCATCCAGTACGGTCGGTCGCAGGCCACTGATCAATTGTCGGCCTTCGCCCACGCAGTGCTGGGCCAGGGTCAGAATGGCCTGCAGATCAACGTTCAGCGATTCGGGCAGCTCCGGGCAACGACCTGCAAAACCCTGCAGGCGCTGGTGCAGACCGGCGAGCGTCTGGGCCAGACCGTCGTGCAGGTCATAGGCCATGCGCTTGCGCTCGTCTTCCTGCGCGGTGAACAACTGATGCACCAGCTCGGACATCGTCCGCTCGCGCGCGACCAGCGCTTCGAGCAACCGATTGTTCTCCAGATGCGCGGCCAGCAGCGTCGCCAGCAGTTGCAGCGACTCGATGTCCTCGTTGTCCGGGGCGTTGATCCCTACGCTGTTGGCCAGCAGCAGCGTTCCGAACGCACCTTCGTCGGCACCGCGCAGCGGCAGCATCAGAACGCTGGGCAGCAGGGCGTCCGACAGGTCCAGCCACTGTGGACCGACGGCCAGCGCGTCGGCGACCTTGTCCATCGAGCTCAGGCGTTCCTTGCTGCCATGGCTGGCGGTGATACGCACCACGCTGTCGGCGTTCCATTCCAGCAACAGGCCGTGGTCCATGGCCACGAAAGCGCAGGCCCGTTGCAGTACGCGCTTGCGCATGGCTTCGGGCGGTAACTGGGTCAGCTCCTGACCGGTGTCCACCAACAGTCGCAGGCGCGCGGCGCGGCTTTGCGACTGGCGATACTGCGTACGGATCGCCAGGGCGCTTGCCGGATCATGAGGTGGGCTTTGCATGCGTAGAGCTCCAGCGGGAAATAATGCGCGCGCGAGCACATCAGAAGTGACGCTATTAAAGCGCGGATGGTGAGTCAGCGCCTATCTGCCGATTGGCATACATAAATAGCCCCGTTCGGCCGATGGCGCACTCAGGGATTCACGGCAAATTGGCAACCACTGAATCCCTGAACAGATCACCCCGTAGGAGAGTTGCGATGAAAGTGAAATTGACCGCCCTGGCCATGTTGTTTGCAGTGAGTGCCCCCATGGTTCAGGCCGCTGCCGAGCCTGCGGGCGGCTACACGTACCGTATGGTGGCCGAGCAGCCAAGCAACGTGAACGACAAGGAAATTGCAGGCCTGTTCGACCGCTGGAACAAGGCCCTGAAGACCGGTAACTCGCAGACGGTATTGTCCATGTACACAAAGGATGCGGTGTTGCAGCCTACCGTCTCGAACAAGGTGCGGGCCACCCCGGCCGAGATCAAGGACTATTTCGATCACTTCCTGACCCTCAAGCCGGTCGGTGAGATCAACTACCGGGAAATCCGCCGCCTGGGTCCGGATGCAGCCGTGGACAGCGGTGTCTACACCTTCACCCTGACGGCTGCCGATGGTAAACAAAGCAAGGTCCAGGCGCGGTACACCTTCCTGTACCACCGCGTCGGTAATGAGTGGAAGATCCTCAACCACCACTCTTCGGCCATGCCGGAAGTGCAGCCTGAGTATCAGGTCAGCCGCTGATAAAAACGTGTTGCGCTGAAACGAAAAATCCGGAGCCCTGGCTCCGGATTTTTTTTGTCCTGAAACGCTCAGGCTTCGGTTCGCACGCCGTTTACCTTGCGGCAGTGGATCAATGCATCGCGAATCATGAAATTGACCAGCGTCGGCGAAACGCCCAGTTCCTTGGCAATGTCCTTTTGCGGCACACCGTGCAACCGGTACATCTCGAAGGCATAGCGCGTGCGCGCTGGCAGTTCGGACAGGGCGTCGGCGATCTTCTCAAGGCTTGAGAAATTGATGTGCGACGTTTCCGGTGAGGCCCCCTGAATCACCACATTCAACCCTTCGGCCTCGGGGCCGGTGTATTTCTGCTCCAGCGCCTGCTTGCGGTAGTGATCGATGGCCAGATTGCGCACGATCTGAAACAGATAGCTGAGCTGAGCCTTGAACGTCAAGCTCGTCTGGGGCGCGGAACGCAGCCTGAAAAAGGCGTCCTGAACCACGTCTTCGGCACGCGACCGGCAACCCACGATGCGTGCTGCGATCTTGACCAGCAGCAGATAGTTGTCGACAAAAACCTGGAGTAAAGGTGAGTCGCACTTGCTTGTGAACACTTGTTCCGTCATGGAATTCACCTTGCTACACATTCATTGAAGGGGGCGGCTTTGTGAGTCGCGCCATCACGTGGGGCGATAAATTAGTCTTAATGATAATTATTGTCAAATGCGAAAGCGCATCAGCGCACTTAAAGGGGGCGGCGGTGATCAACGCGCTCGCCGACCGTGCAAGGCGCCCAGATGCGACTAATTATTTCCTGAGACCATCCGTTCTCCTTGATGACAGGCTCGCCCACGATTGCGGCCATGCAATGCATCAGGAGAACACCATGCGTTTCCATCGCGCGCATCGCAGCGTTTACCCCGGATCCAGTGGACGGACGGTCCTGATATGAGCAGCACCGTCACCATGAAGCTGTTTTGCCTACCGTATTCCGGCGCCAGCGCCATGTTCTACAGCCCCTGGCGGCGCAAGCTGCCTGAATGGTTGAGCGTGCGTCCTCTGGAGCTTCCGGGCCGGGGAATGCGCATGGGCGAGCCGCTGCAGACCGATATTGCACAACTGGCCGGTTGTCTGGCCGATGAAATCGCGGCTGAACTGGACACGCCGTATGCGCTGTTCGGGCACAGCCTGGGCGGCTTGCTGGCCTTCGAACTGGCGCATGCCTTGCGCGCTCGCGGGCTGCCTGCGCCGCTGGCCCTGTTTACGTCAGCCACGGCAGGGCCGGTGCGGCGCGACGTGAGCGACTATGCCGTTGCCAAGACGGATGCGCAGTTGGTCGACCGGCTACGTACGCTCAACGGCACCAGCGAAAGCGTCATCGCCAATGACGAGCTCATGCAGTTGATGCTGCCGATCCTGCGCGCCGACTTTCTGCTGTGCGGCAGCTTTGTCTATGGCGAGCGCGAGCCGCTGGACATTCCTGTTCACGTGTTCGGCGGCAAGCAGGACAGTGTCAGCGTCGAGGAGCTGCTCGACTGGCAAGACGACGCCGCGACGGGTTTTTCGCTGGACATGTTCGAGGGCCACCACTTTTACCTGATCGATGAACAGGCTCAATTGCTCCGCCATCTGCGGCGTTACGCCGAACAGCACCTGACCCGATGGCGCAACAGCGCTGCGCGGTTCCGGGCCCGCGCAGCCGGTTGAAGCTCGCTCGCCCGACGCGTCGCTGACCCTGCGACGCGCTTTCTTTTGACACCCAGACCCGCTCTGGCAAGCCGAATCCAGCAGGAACCTCATCATGGACGCGTTCGAACTCCCCGACACTCTGGCCCAGGCGCTGCAACGTCGCGCCGCAAAAACGCCTGACCAACTGGCGCTGCGTTTTCTCATCGACGAAAACAGTCAGGGTCTGGTGTTGACCTACCGTGATCTGGACCTGCGTGCACGCACCATCGCAGCAGCCCTCAAGCGCGAGGCAACGCCGGGAGATCGCGCTGTTCTGCTGTTCCACAGCGGGCCGGACTACGTGGCGGCGTTCTTCGGTTGCCTGTATGCCGGTGTCATTGCGGTGCCGGCTTACCCGCCGGAATCCAATCGCCGTCATCATCAGGAGCGTCTGCTGTCGATCATCGCCGACGCCGAGCCGCGTGTGCTGCTGACCGGTTCCGACCTGCAATCGGCCTTGCTGCAAATGGATGAACTGGCGGCGGTCGATGCGCCGCACCTGCTGTGTGTCGACACTCTGGACAGCACCCTGGCCGAAGGCTGGCAAGGGCCCGAGTTGCAGGGCAACGATATCGCGTTTCTGCAGTACACCTCCGGCTCGACCGCCTTGCCCAAGGGCGTGCAGGTGACCCACGGCAATCTGGTGGCCAACGAACTGCTGATTCGCCACGGCTTCGGTATCGACCTCAACCCTGACGATGTCATCGTCAGCTGGCTGCCGCTCTACCACGACATGGGCCTGATCGGCGGCCTGCTGCAACCGATTTTCAGTGGCGTACCTTGCGTGCTGATGGCCCCGGCGTATTTTTTGACGCGTCCGTTGCGCTGGCTGCAAGCAATCAGCGAGTACGGCGGCACCATCAGCGGCGGGCCGGACTTTGCCTACCAGTTGTGCAGCGCACGGGTCAGCGATTCGGCGCTGGAACGTCTGGACCTGAGCCGCTGGCGCGTCGCGTATTCCGGCTCCGAGCCGATCCGTCAGGACAGCCTCGACGCGTTCGCTGACACGTTCGCTCGTTGCGGCTTCACGCCTGACAGCTTCATGGCGTCCTACGGGCTGGCCGAGGCGACCCTCTACGTGGCCGGTGGCAAGCGCGGCAACGGTATTCCTTCCCTGCGCCTGGACGAAGCGGCGCTGGCCTGCAATGTCGTGGAGTTGGGCGAGGGCAGTCCGGTGATGAGTTGCGGCACGGGGCAGCCGGGGCATGGCGTGCTGATCGCAGATCCGAATACCTTGCAGGTGCTGGGCGAAAACCTCGTCGGTGAAGTCTGGGCCAAAGGTCCGAGTATCGCCCATGGCTACTGGCGCAACCCGCAAGCGACGGCGAAAACGTTCGTCGAACATGATGGCGAGACCTGGCTGCGCACAGGCGACCTGGGTTTTCAACGCCACGGCGAGCTGTACATCACCGGCCGCTTGAAAGACATGCTGATCGTGCGTGGTCAGAACCTGTATCCGCAGGACATCGAGAAAGTCGTCGAACGTGACGTCGATGTGGTGCGCAAAGGGCGTGTTGCTGCGTTTGCCGTCGCCCAGGCGGGCATCGAAGGCATCGGCATTGCGGCAGAGGTAAGTCGCAGCGTACAGAAAATCCTGTCGCCCGAAGCGTTGATCAAGGTGATTCGCCAGGCCGTGGCCGAGGCGTTTCAGGAAGCGCCGAGTGTCGTGGTGCTGCTTAACCCGGGCGCGTTGCCCAAGACCTCCAGCGGCAAACTGCAACGCTCCGCCTGCCGTACGCGTCTGGTCGATGGCAGCCTCGACAGCTACGCCGTGTTTCCTGACAGCAGCTCGAATCAACCGGCGCGGGTTCAAGCTACCGGCTCCGAACTGCTGGCGAACGTGTCGAGTGTCTGGTGCGAGCAGTTGCAGCGCGAGCACATCAGCGCAGATGACCACTTCTTCCTGCTGGGCGGCAACTCGATTGCCGCGACTCAGGTGGTGGCGAGGCTGCGTGAGGTGCTGGGCATCGACCTGAGCCTGCGCCTGCTGTTCGAAGCGCCAACCCTGGGTGCTTTTGTTGCGCAGGTCGAAGCGCTGCAACTCGCTGCACAGCAGGGCGACGCGTCCAGCGAAAACGTCATCACCCGCCTGCCGGGCAACGAACAGTTGCCGCAGTCGCTGGCACAGAACCGTTTGTGGTTTGTCTGGCAACTGGACCCGCACAGCAGCGCTTACACCATTCCCGGCGGTCTGCATTTGCGTGGCGAGCTGGACCGTACGGCGGTGCGCGACAGTTTCCAGCGTCTCGTCGAGCGCCATGAGTCGCTGCGTACCCACTTCTATGAACAGGACGGGGTTGCGTTGCAACGCATCGACCCGGCCGGCGAGTTTCAGTTACAGGTCGTGGACGTCAGTGACCTGTCTGGCGACGAGCGTCAGACCCGTGCGCGGGCGATTCGCGAAGAGCAGGCACGCTTGCCGTTCGACCTGCAAAACGGCCCGCTGCTGCGCGTGACGCTGGTGCAACTGGATGACGAAGAACATCAACTGCTGGTGACGTTACACCACATCATCGCCGACGGCTGGTCGCTGAATGTGCTGATCGACGAGTTCTCGCGTCTGTACGCTGCCGCTGTGCACGGGCAGTCGATTGAACTGGCTCCGCTGGCGCTGCGTTATGCCGACTATGGTCAGTGGCAGCGCGAGTGGCTGGCGCGTGGCGAGGCCGAGCGCCAGCTCGATTACTGGAAGCAGCAACTGGGCGACGAACAGCCAGTGCTTGCGCTGAACACGGATCATCCGCGCTCCTCGCGCCAGCGGCACAGTGCTGAGCGCTACAGCCTGCGCCTGAGTGCCGAATTGAGCGCCGCCGTGCGCAACACCGCGCAAGCCTGGCAAGCGACGCCGTTCATGCTGTTGCTGGCCAGTTTCCAGACCCTGCTGCATCGCTACAGCGGACACACTGACATTCGCATCGGCGTGCCCGGTGCAAACCGTCCGCGTCATGAAACCCAAGGCATGATCGGCTTCTTCATCAACACGCTGGTGTTGCGCGCACAGCTCGATTCGCGCCAGCCGTTCTCGGCGCTGCTGGCCCAGACCCGTCAGACAGCGCTGGGTGCCCAGGCCCACCAGGACGTGCCTTTCAATCAGTTGGTCGAAGCCTTCCCGCAGTCTCGCGAGCATGGTTTGTTTCAGGTCATGTTCAACCATCAACAGCGCGACCTGAGTGCCTTGCGCCGCTTGCCGGGATTGTTGGCCGACGAGTTGCCGTGGCACAGCCGTGAGGCCAAATTCGACCTGCAACTGCACAGCGAAGAAGACAAGAACGGTCGCCTGACCTTGTCGTTCGACTACGCCGACGAGTTGTTCGAGCGCGACACCATCCTGCGCATGGCCCGGCACTATGTGAGCGTGCTCACTCAGGTCAGCCAGCAGGCGCAAATCGCGCTGGGCGATCTGCAATTGCTCGACGAGAACGAGCAGATGCAACAGGCTCAATGGAGCGCTGCGCCGTGTGCACCGGCGACCCGCTGGTTGCCGGAACAGCTCAACCAACAGGCGCGCCAGACCCCGGAGCGTATTGCGCTGATGTGGGAGGGTGGCAGTCTCGACTTCGCCGGCCTGCATACCCAGGCCAACCGTCTGGCGCATTACCTGCGCGACAAGGGTGTCGGCCCGGACATCAAGGTCGCCATTGCCGCCGAGCGCTCGCCGCAACTGATGATTGGGCTGTTGGCGATTCTCAAGGCCGGTGGCGCCTACGTGCCGCTGGACCCGGATTACCCGACCGAGCGTCTGGCCTACATGCTTGCTGACAGCGGCGTCGATCTGCTGTTGACCCAGAGCCATCTGCTGGGGGATCTGCCGAGCGCCGAGGGCGTTTGCACCGTGGCGATGGACACCCTGAATCTGGAAAGCTGGCCGGTCAGCGCGCCGAGCCTGAACGTGCAGGGCGATAACCTCGCCTACGTGATCTATACCTCCGGTTCCACCGGGCAACCCAAGGGCGTCGGCAACACCCACGCGGCGTTGGCCGAGCGTCTGCAATGGATGCAGGCGACCTACGCGCTGGATGACAGCGACGTGCTGATGCAGAAAGCCCCGATCAGCTTCGACGTGTCGGTATGGGAGTGTTTCTGGCCACTGATCACCGGATGCCGTCTGCTGTTGGCCGCTCCCGGCGAACACCGTGACCCGCATCGCATTGCGCAGCTGGTCAAGGACTACGGCGTCACCACGCTGCATTTCGTACCGCCGCTGTTGCAACTGTTCATCGACGAGCCGCTCACCCGGCAGTGCAGCAGCTTGCGTCGGCTGTTCTCCGGTGGCGAAGCGCTGTCTGGCGAGCTGCGCGACCGGGTGTTGGAGCAACTGCCGAACGTGCAATTGCACAACCGCTATGGCCCGACTGAAACCGCTATCAACGTGACCCACTGGCAGTGTCAGCGGGCTGACGGTGAACGCTCACCGATTGGCCGTCCTCTGGGTAACGTGTTGTGTCGGGTGCTGGACAGCGAGCTCAATCCAGTACCGCAAGGCGTTGCCGGGGAGCTGTGCATTGGCGGCATCGGTCTGGCGCGGGGTTATCTGGGGCGCCCGGCGCTGACCGCTGAACGTTTTGTGGCCGATCCCATGGGCGAGGCGGGCGAGCGGCTGTATCGCACGGGCGACCGGGTACGCTGGGCCGCCGACGGTTCGCTCGAATACCTGGGCCGTCTCGATCAGCAGGTGAAGCTGCGCGGCTTCAGGGTCGAGCCTCAGGAAATCGAAGCGCGTCTGCTGGCTCAACCAGGCATTGGTCACGCCGCTGTGCTGGTGCGCGAAACCATCGCCGGTCCGCAACTGATCGGCTATTACACCGCCGCGCTGCAACACGAAAGCGAAGCTGAACAGGCTGAACGCATCAAATCTGCTCTGGCGCTGGAGCTGCCGGATTACATGGTCCCCGCGCAGTTGGTGTGCCTGGACAGCATGCCCCTGAGCCCAAGTGGCAAGCTGGATCGTCGCGCCTTGCCCGAACCACAATGGCAGACTCGTGAGCATGTCGAGCCGCAGTCGGCGCTGCAAAAACAGATCGCCGCTATTTGGCGCGAGGTACTGGGCGTGCCGCGTGTGGGGCTGCGTGACGACTTCTTCGCGCTGGGCGGTCACTCCTTGCTGGCCACCCAGATCATCTCGCGCGTGCGTCAGGCCTGCGACATCGACCTGCCGCTGCGCACGCTGTTCGAATCCAGTGAACTGGGCGCTTTCGCCGAGCAGGTTGAACGCATTCAGGCATCCGGCGTGCGTGGCAGCTTGCAACCGATCGCCCCTGTCGACCGCAGCCAGCCGGTGCCGTTGTCCTATTCGCAGCAACGCATGTGGTTCCTCTGGCAGATGGAGCCGGACAGCCCGGCCTATAACGTCGGCGGCATGGCGCGCTTGAACGGCGTGCTGGATATCGAGCGTTTCGACGCCGCGTTGCAAGCGCTGATCCTGCGCCACGAAACCCTGCGCACCACGTTTCCGAGCGTCTATGGCGTGGCGTGTCAGAAAGTTTCGCAACAGACCGGCCTGCAGCTGCGCTGGGAGGACATGTCTGCGCTGCCTGCCGATGTTCGTCAGCAGCGGCTCCAGGCGTTGGCCGACAGCGAGGCGCATCAGCCTTTCGATCTGGAAAGCGGACCGCTGCTGCGGGCCTGTCTGGTCCGGGCCGGAGAGCTGGAGCACTACTTCGTCCTGACCCTGCACCACATCGTCACCGAAGGCTGGGCGATGGACATTTTCGCGCGCGAACTGGGGCTGCTGTACGAGGCGTTCCTTGAAGGCAAACCTTCGCCGCTGGAGCCGCTGGCGGTCCAGTACCTGGATTACAGCGTCTGGCAGCGTCAGTGGATGGAAGCGGGCGAGCGCCAGCGCCAACTGGATTACTGGACGGCGCAACTGGGCAACGAGCATCCGTTGCTGGAGCTGCCCAGTGACCGTCCACGTCCGCCGGTGCAGAGCCATCAGGGCGAGTTGTACCGTTTTGATCTGCAGCCCGGTCTGGCGGCAAAAGTGCGCGCGTTCAATGCGCAGAACGGCCTGACCCTGTTCATGACCATGACCGCCACGCTGGCGGTGCTGCTCTACCGCTACAGTGGCCAGACCGACCTGCGGATCGGCGCACCGGTGGCCAATCGGATTCGCCCGGAAAGCGAAGGCCTGATCGGTGCCTTCCTTAATACCCAGGTGCTGCGCGTACAGCTCGACGGGCAGATGAGTGTGGCGCAGTTGTTCGAACAGGTCAGGCACACCGTCATCGAAGGCCAGTCGCATCAGGACTTGCCGTTCGACCATCTGGTCGAAGCCCTGCAACCGCCACGCAGCGCGGCCTACAACCCGCTGTTCCAGGTGATGTGCAACGTGCAGCGCTGGGAATTCCAGCAGAGCCGTGAGCTGGCCGGAATGACGGTCGACTACCTGGTCAACGATGCGCGAGCGACCAAGTTCGACCTCAACCTGGAAGTGACCGAGCTGGATCATCGTCTGGGTTGCTGCCTGACCTACAGCACCGACCTGTTCGACGAGCCACGCATCGCCCGAATGGCTGGGCACTGGCTGAATCTGCTGCAAGCCCTGCTGGAGGATCCGCAGCAACGCCTCAGCGAACTGCCGCTGTTGCAGGAGGCCGAGCGTCAACAATTGCTCGACAACCTCAGCGTCGAAGCGGGCGAGCAACGTCTGGATCAGTGCATTCATGAGCTGTTCGCCGAGCAGGCACGCCTGCGCCCGAACGCGCCAGCCCTGACCTTTGCCGGCGAAACCCTGAGCTACGCCGAGCTGGACAGCCGGGCCAATCAACTGGCCTGGATGCTGCGCGAGCGCGGGGTCGGGCCGCAGGTCCGTGTGGGCCTGGCGCTGGAGCGTTCGCTGGAAATGGTGGTCGGCCTGTTGGCGATCCTCAAGGCCGGTGGCGCTTACGTGCCGCTGGACCCTGAGTATCCGCTGGAGCGCCTGCAGTACATGATCGACGACAGCGGTGTGGGTTTGCTGTTGAGCGACCGTGCGCTGTTTGCTGCCCTCGGCGAGTTGCCGGAAGGCGTGGCACGCTGGTGTCTGGAAGACGACGTGCCGCTGCTGACGGCTTATCCGCAAGGCGAACTGCCGTTCATCAGCCTGCCGCAGCATCAGGCATACCTGATCTACACATCGGGCTCGACGGGCAAGCCTAAAGGCGTAGTCGTGTCCCATGGCGAAATCGCCATGCATTGCCAGGCGGTGATCCGCCGCTTCGACATGCAGCCTGACGACTGCGAGCTGCATTTCTATTCGATCAACTTCGATGCGGCCACCGAGCGCCTGCTGGTGCCTTTGCTCAGCGGCGCACGTGTGGTGTTGCGTGCTCAGGGGCAGTGGGACGCGGAAGACATCTGCGCCCTGATCCGCGATCAGCAGGTGAACATTCTCGGTTTCACGCCCAGCTATGGCAGCCAGTTGGCGCAATGGCTGGCGACCCAGGGCCAGACCCTGCCGGTGCGCATGTGCATCACGGGCGGCGAGGCGCTGACCGGCGAGCATCTGCATCGCATTCGTGCGGTGTTCCAGCCTGAACTGTTCTTCAACGCCTACGGCCCGACCGAAACCGTGGTCATGCCGCTGGCCAGTCTTGCCCCGCAGCAGTTGCCGGAAGGTGAAGCGAGCGTGCCGATCGGTCGCGTGGTCGGGGCGCGGGTTGCTTACATTCTCGATGCCGATCTGGCGCTGGTGCCGCAGGGCGCGAGTGGCGAGTTGTACATCGGTGGTCCGG
This sequence comes from Pseudomonas triticifolii, assembly GCF_014358015.1. GTDB lineage: Bacteria > Pseudomonadota > Gammaproteobacteria > Pseudomonadales > Pseudomonadaceae > Aquipseudomonas > Aquipseudomonas triticifolii. Next base: position 195,030 of record NZ_JACONV010000005.1, read on the forward strand.
GTCTGGCGCAGGGTTATCACCAGCGTCCGGGCATGACGGCCGAGCGCTTTGTGGCTGATTCGTTTGCCGGGCAGGGCGGGCGTCTGTATCGCACCGGCGATCTGGTGCGCCAGCGCGCCGATGGTCTGGTCGAATACCTGGGGCGCATCGACCATCAGGTGAAAATCCGTGGCTTCCGCATCGAACTGGGCGAAATCGAGACCCGTCTGCTGGAACACGAAGGTGTGCGCGAGGCCGTGGTGCTGGCGCTGGACACGCCGTCCGGCAAGCAACTGGCTGGCTATGTGGTCAGCGAAGTGGCCGCGCAGGGTGACGAGCAGCAGACGCATCTGCGCGAATCGCTCAAGTCGCACCTCAAGGCGCAATTGCCAGACTACATGGTGCCTGCGCACCTGATCCTGCTGGACAGCATGCCGCTGACGGCTAACGGAAAGCTCGACCGCCGCGCCTTGCCCGCGCCTGACCCGGAACTCAACCGCCAGCAGTACGTGGCTCCGGTCAGCGACCTTGAGCAGCAACTGGCAGCCATCTGGTGCGCGGTGCTGAACGTGACGCAGGTGGGGCTCAACGACAACTTCTTCGAGCTGGGCGGGGATTCGATCCTGTCCATCCAGGTGGTCAGTCGGGCGCGTCAGGCCGGTATTTATTTCACACCACGTGATCTGTTTCAGCATCAGACCGTATATACCCTCGCAGCTGTGGCAACGACTCAGGAATTGATCAAGGCCGAACAGGGTCTGGTGACCGGCGAATCGGGCTTCACGCCGATTCAGCACTGGTTCTTTGACACACCGATTCCTACGCGTCAGCACTGGAATCAGGCGTTGGTGCTGGAGCCTGTTACCCGGCTGGATGCACCAACGCTGGAACTCGCGCTGCGCGCCGTGCTGGAACAGCATGACGCACTCAGGTTGGGATTTGCGGAGCAAGACGGTCGCTGGACAGCCGTGCATCGTGCCTCGAACCCGCAGGATGCGTTGGTGGTTCAGGCGCAGGTGGCGGACCTGGGTGAGTGCGTCGAGTTGTTCGAGCAGGCTCAGCGCAGCCTGGATTTACAGAACGGTCCGCTGTTGCGTGCCGTGCTGGTGGATGGGCCGCAAGGTCAGCAACGCCTGTTGGTGGTTATTCACCACCTGGTTGTCGATGGCGTGTCGTGGCGCGTGTTGCTCGATGACGTGCAGACGGCGTATCGGCAGCTCAATGAGGCCGTGCCGGTTCGCCTGCCGGCCAAGACCAGTGCCTTCCGGGACTGGGCGAGTCGCCTGCAGGCCTACGCCGGCAGCGAGTCGTTGCGTGAAGAGCTTCAATGGTGGCAGCGCCAGCTCAGCGGTCCGAGCGCCGCGTTGCCGGGCCATGCCCTGCAGGGCGGTCAGCAGAATCGTCACGCCCGAACCGTCAGCGTACGATTGGACTCCCGTAGTACCCGGCACCTGCTGCAACAGGCGCCGAGCGCCTACCGGACCCAGGTTAACGACTTGCTGCTGACCGCATTGGCGCGAGTAGTGTGTCGCTGGAGCGGTCAGGCCTCGACCCTGATTCAACTCGAAGGCCACGGCCGCGAAACCCTGTTCGACGACATTGACTTGACCCGCACCGTGGGCTGGTTCACCAGTGCATATCCGTTACGCCTGACGCCGGTCCTCGACCACGCGGAGCCGGGCGAATCGATCAAGGCGATCAAGGAACAACTGCGTCAGGTCCCGCACAAGGGGCTGGGTTACGGCGTGCTGCGTTACCTCGCCGATGACAGCAGCCGCTTTGCCATGCAGGCCTTGCCCGTCGCCCCGATTACCTTCAACTACCTGGGCCAGTTCGATCAGAGCTTCGACGGCGATGCGTTGTTCCGGCCGCTGGAGACGTCAGCCGGTGCGGCCCATGATCCGCATGCGCCGTTGCCCAACGAGCTGAGCATTGACAGTCAAGTGTATGGCGGTGAGCTGGTGCTGCGCTGGACCTTCAGTGCCGAGCGCTTTCAGCCGGAGGCCATCGAAGCCTTGGCCCAGGACTATCTGAATCAGTTACAGGCCTTGATCACCCATTGCCTGACCGAAGGCAGCGGCGGACTGACGCCGTCGGACTTCCCGCTGGCCGAACTGGAACAGGCGCAGCTCGACGCGCTGCCAGTTCCGGCCGTCCACATCGAAGACGTCTACCCGCTGACCCCGATGCAGGAGGGCATGCTTTTGCACACCCTGCTGGAACCGGGCACAGGCCTGTATTACATGCAGGATCGCTACCGCATCAACAGCGCGCTGGACCCGCAACGTTTCGCCCAGGCCTGGCAGGCGGTGATCGCCCGTCATGAAGCGCTGCGTGCCTCGTTCTGCTGGGACATCGGCGAAACCATGCTGCAGGTGATTCACAAACCGGGCAGCACGCCCATCGATTACCTGGACTGGCGCGATGTGGCCAGCGACCAGCAGGAACCACGCTTGCAGGCGCTGCTCAAGTCCGAGCGCGAGGCCGGGTTCGATCTGCTGCGTCAGCCGCCATTCCACCTGCGCCTGATCCGCGTGGACGAGGCGCGTTACTGGTTCATGATGAGCAACCACCACATCCTCATCGATGCCTGGTGCCGCTCGCTGCTGATGAACGATTTCTTCGACATCTACACCGCGCTGGGTGAAGGCCGCGACGCGCAACTGGCCCCCGCGCCACGCTATCGCGACTATATCGGTTGGCTGCAGCGTCGAGGTCTGACGCAGGCGCGTGACTGGTGGCGACAGAACCTGGCGGGCTTCGAGCGGCCGACCCCGATTCCGAGCGACCGTCCGTTCCTGCGCGAGCACGCCGGAGACAGTGGCGGCATGGTGGTCGGCGACTGTTACACCCGTCTCGATGTGGCGGATGGCGCACGGCTGCGCGAATTGGCGCAGCAGCACCAACTGACCGTCAACACCTTTGCCCAGGCCGCGTGGGCGTTGACCCTGAGGCGTCTGAGCGGTGATCGCGATGTGGTGTTCGGTGTCACCGTGGCAGGCCGTCCGGTGGAGTTGCCGCAGATGCAGCGCACCGTCGGGCTGTTCATCAACACCATCGCGCTGCGCATCGGCATCCCCGGTGAGGACCAGCGTTGCAGCGTGCGTCAGTGGCTGAGTCAGTTGCTCGATAGCAACATGCAATTGCGCGAGTACGAATACCTGCCACTGGTGACGATTCAGGAAAACAGCGAACTGCCCAAGGGCCAGCCTCTGTTCGACAGCCTGTTCGTGTTCGAGAACGCGCCGGTGGAGGTTTCGGTGCTGGACCGCGCACAAAGCCTGAATGCCACCTCCGATTCCGGCCGTACCCACACCAATTACCCGCTGACTGCCGTCTGTTACCCCGGCGATGACCTGGGCCTGCACCTGTCCTACGACCAGCGTTACTTCGACGAAACGACCGTGCAGAACATGCTCGGCGAGTTCAAGCGCCTGCTGCTGGCGCTGGTCGAAGGCTTCCACGGCGACATGGCCGAACTGGCGCTGCTCAGCGAACAGGAGCGCGAATTTCTGCTCGATGGCTGCAACCAGAGTGAGCGGGCCTATCCGCTGGAGCGCAGCTATGTCGAACTGTTCGAGGCGCAGGTTGACGAGCATCCCGAGCGCATCGCCGTGAGCTGTCTGGAGCATATCTCCAGCTATGCCGAACTGAATGACGCGGCCAACCGACTGGGGCATGCGTTGATCAAGGCCGGGGTCGGTTTTGATCAGCCGATTGCGCTGCTGGCCGAACGCGGGCCTGAACTGCCCGGCATGATCATCGGCAGTTTCAAGGCCGGTGCCGGTTACCTGCCATTGGACCCGGCGCTGCCCAATTCACGCCTGAGCGGCATCATCGGCCAGAGCCTTACGCCGGTGCTGGTGTGCACTGAGCAGTGTCTGGAGCAGGGTCGGGCGCTGCTGGACGTGTTGCCCGAAGCCGATCGTCCGCGCTTGCTGGTATGGGAAACCGTTCAGCAGCACGAAACCGCACGGCACAACCCCGGTCGCTACAGTGCGCCGGACAACCTGGCCTACGTGATCTTCACCTCGGGCTCCACCGGGCTGCCGAAAGGGGTGATGGTCGAGCAGCGTGGCATGCTCAATAACCAGTTGAGCAAGGTGCCTTACCTGCACCTCGACGCCACCGACGTGATTGCCCAGACCGCTTCGCAAAGTTTCGACATTTCGGTGTGGCAGTTCCTTGCGGCGCTGCTGTTTGGCGCACGGGTCGATATCGTGCCCAACGACATCGCTCGCGATCCCCAGGCGCTGCTCAGGCATGTGCAGGCGCAGGGCATCAGCGTGCTGGAAAGCGTGCCGTCGCTGATCACCGGCCTGCTGGCCGAAGAACAGATAACGCTCGATGGCCTGCGCTGGATGCTGCCGACCGGCGAAGCCATGCCGCCTGAACTGGCCAGCCAATGGCTGCAACGCTACCCCGATATCGGGCTGGTCAATGCCTATGGCCCGGCCGAGTGTTCGGATGACGTGGCGTTCTTTCGGGTCGATGCCGCGTCCACACAAAGCACGTATCTGCCCATCGGCTTGCCCACCGACAACAACCGTTTATACGTGCTGGATGAGGCACTGAACCTGGTGCCGCTGGGTGCGGTGGGTGAACTGTGCGTGGCGGGCACCGGTGTCGGTCGCGGTTATGTTTGCGATCCGCGGCGTACCGTGCCGGTGTTCGTGCCCAACCCGTTCGGCGTGCCGGGCGAACGTCTGTACCGCACCGGCGATCTGGCACGCCGCCGCAGCGATGGCGTACTGGAGTACGTCGGCCGGGTCGATTATCAGGTCAAGATTCGTGGCTATCGCATCGAACTGGGGGAGATCGAAACCCGCTTGCTAGAGCATGCCGAAATACGCGAGTCGGTGGTGCTGGACATCGACGGCCCGCTGGGCAAAGTGCTTGCTGCCTACCTGGTGCCCAAGGGTGTGGTGCAAGACCCGGACGCCTTGCGCGATGACCTCAAGACCCGGCTGAAGGCCAGTCTGCCGGACTATATGGTGCCCTCGCATCTGGTGCTGTTGGAGCGGATGCCGCTGACCCCGAACGGCAAGCTGGACCGCAAGGCCCTGCCGACGCCGGACGTGAGCCTGGCGCAGCAGGATTACGTCGCGCCGCGCAGTGAAATGGAGCAGCAACTGGCGGCGATCTGGGCCGATGTGCTGAAGGTCGAGCGGGTCGGCATCACCGATAATTTCTTCGAACTGGGCGGGCATTCGTTGCTTGCGACCCAAGTGGTGACGCGTGCGCAAAAGCAGTTGCAGCGCACTGTGCCGTTGCGGGCGATGTTCGAGTTCAACACCGTGCAGGCGCTGGCGCAACATCTGGAAGGTCTGGGCGCAACGAAGGTTGACGAGCAGAAATTCGACCGGCTGGCCGACCTGATGGCGGAGCTGGAAGGGCTCTGAGCAGCCTGTCGTCGGGCCGTCGGCGCTGCGGAAGAAAAACTCGTTACCGGGTTAAATCCGCAGGCCGCTGGCGCGTTTTCAATGGAAGGAATACACGCCTGAGTCTGTCGGGTCCTGGTACTCGGCCGACTCGGGCCATTCAACGGTTTCGCTCATCAAACAGCGTATTGAGGGTTGCACAGATGTCAGTCGCTACCAGGTTTATCGACGATCAGCCGACACGGGTTGCCCCGGCGCCGGTCGAGACGCTCTACCAGTTCGACGAGTCGCCCTTGCTGGCGCGGCAGAGTCGCCAGGAATCCAATGCCCGCAGTTACCCACGGCGTATTCCGTTGGTGCTCAAGCGCGCCAAGGGTATTCACGTCGAAGACGTTGAGGGGCGGCGTTTCATCGATTGCCTGGCGGGTGCTGGCACCCTGGCGCTTGGGCATAACCACCCGGTGGTGATCGCGGCGATTCAGCAGGTCATCAGCGACGAACTGCCGCTGCACACGCTGGACCTCACCACGCCGGTCAAGGACCAGTTCGTGCAGGACCTGTTCGGCCTGCTGCCGGAAGAACTGGCTCGCGAAGCAAAGATTCAGTTCTGTGGACCCACGGGTACTGACGCTGTGGAAGCGGCATTGAAGCTGGTGCGCACCGCCACCGGGCGCAGCACCGTGCTGTCGTTTCAGGGCGGTTACCACGGCATGAGCCAGGGCGCACTGAGCCTGATGGGCAGTCTGGGGCCGAAAAAACCGCTGGGGGCGTTGCTCAGCGCTGGCGTGCAGTTTCTGCCGTATCCCTACGACTATCGTTGCCCATTCGGATTGGGCGGCGCGCAGGGTGTGAACGCCAATCTGCATTATCTGGAAAACCTGCTCAACGACCCTGAAGCCGGTGTGCAATTGCCCGCCGCGGTTATCGTCGAAGTGGTGCAGGGTGAGGGCGGCGTGATTCCGGCCGACCTGGACTGGCTGCGCGGCGTACGCCGTATCACCGAGAAGGCGGGCGTGGCATTGATCGTCGACGAAATCCAGAGCGGTTTTGCCCGCACCGGCAAGATGTTTGCGTTCGAGCACGCCGGGATCATCCCTGATGTCGTCGTCATGTCCAAAGCCATTGGCGGCAGCCTGCCGCTGGCGGTCGTCGTCTATCGCCAGTGGCTCGACACCTGGCTGCCGGGCGCGCACGCAGGGACTTTCCGTGGCAACCAGATGGCCATGGCCACAGGGTCTGCGGTGATGCGCTATCTCAAGGACCACAACATCTGCGAGCACGCCACGGCGATGGGCGCGCGACTGGTTTCGCACCTGCGCGAATTGCAGCGTGATTTTCCGCAACTGGGCGACATCCGCGGGCGCGGCCTGATGCTCGGCGTCGAGCTGGTTGACCCCGCTGGCGCACGTGACGCGCAGGGCCATCCACCCGTGTTTGCGCGGCTGGCACCGCTGATCCAGCGCGAATGCCTCAAGCGCGGGCTGATTCTGGAGCTGGGCGGGCGGCATGGCAGCGTGGTGCGTTTCCTGCCGCCGCTGGTGATCACCGCCGAGCAGATCGACGAAGTGGCCGGCATCTTTGGCCGCGCACTGAACGCTGCGGTCGCTCAGCTTTAATTTTTCGACGTCGCGAGACGTTCAATCCCTATAGCCGCCATGAATTGGCACGGCGGCGCTGAACCCTCATGGAGAGCAACAATGACTTCAGTATTCGACCGGGAAGACATCGTCTTTCAAGTAGTGGTCAACCACGAAGAGCAGTACTCGATCTGGCCCGACTACAAAGCCATCCCCAACGGCTGGCGCACCGTGGGCAAGAGCGGCTTCAAGAAAGAATGCCTGGCTTACATCGAAGAAGTCTGGACCGACATGCGCCCATTGAGCCTGCGCCAGAAGATGGAAGCGCAGACCGCTCTTAGCCATTGACAGGCACACATCTCACTGGATAGGCACAGGCCTTGTGGAAGGCGGCTTGCCGGCGAGGCGTTTTTCAGTTCACCCTTCATTGACTGGACTGACGCTATCGCCGGCTTTCCGGCGATGTGGTTTTTGAGTTCGCCTTTCATTGGCTGGACTGACGCTATCGCTGGCAAGCCGCCTCCCACGGTATCTGCATTCAACCAGCCTCTATGTTTCTGACACAGCGCTGTCTGGCTTCAAAAACGGACAGGTGGAAGGAGGCTTGCCGGCGATGTGGTTTTTCAGTTCGCCTTTCATTGGCTGGCCTGACGCTATCGCCGGCAAGCCGCCTCCCACGGTATCTGCATTCAACCAGCCTCTATGTTTCTGACACAGCGCTGTCTGGCGGCAAACACGGATAGGTGGGAGGCGGCTTGCCGGCGATGTGGTTTTTGAGTTCGCCCTTCATTGACTGGACTGACGCTATCGCCGGCAAGCCGCCTCCCACGGTATCTGCATTCAGCCAGCCTTTATGTTTCTGACACAGCGCTGTCTGGCTTCAAAAACGGACAGGTGGAAGGAGGCTTGCCGGCGATGTGGTTTTTGAGTTCGCCTTTCATTGACTGGCCTGACTCGATAGGCGCAGAAATTTCACTGGATAGACGCAGGCCCTGCGGGAGGCGGCTTGCCGGCGATGCGTTTTTCAGTTCGCCTTTCATTGACTGTACTGACGCTATCGCCGGCATGCCGCCTCCCACGGTATCTGCATTCAGCCAGCCTTCAGCGCCCCGATAATCTGCTCGATATCCCGCTGCAGCTCAGCCAGCGGATCCGCGCCGTCAATCCCCAGTACCAGTAACGTGCTTCCCGCGGCCGTAATGGCGGCCTTGACCGGCTCGGGTGGCTGGCGGTGGTCGAGTACCAGGGCCACGTCGTTGTCCTTGAGGGTCGCCGACAGTTTCTGTATCGCTTCGGGCGTCCATTGCTCATCGGTCAGTGGCTGGGTGTCGATCAATTCCAGATTCAATCCGCTGATCAGGTAACCGAACCGGTCTGACACACTCACCACGCTCAGGTTGTCGGCACTGGCCAGACTCGCTTCGCTGCTGGCGCTGAGCTTGAGCAGTTGTTGCTTGAGGGCGGCCAGATTGGTTTCGATCCTGGGTTTGGCGGCCGGAGCCAGTCGCACCAGGTCCGCAGCCATCACGTCGGCCATACGCCCCATGTTGTTGCTTACCAGCCACGGCTGACTGTTCAGGCCATCGATACCTTGTCCCGGCTGTACCGCGATGCCCGGCAGGCTGCCGTCCACCGGGCGTGCTGCGTCGATTTCGACGATGCGGATGTTGCTGCGGCGCGCATTGGGGTAAAGCGGGTCATCGGCCCAGATCGAGCGTAGGCCGATGACCGCATCAGCGTCCGCCGCCAGGCCGCGCAGCGCCTCGGCACCGCGCCCGGTGAAGTAGGCCGTCTGGCGCGAGCCGGGCAGGTTGGCCGCTGCGGCACGTTCCAGCACCACGCCGCTGTCCTTGAGCAGAATCTGCCCCAGACCATAAGTAATCGGCAGGCTGGCCAGCACGCGCACGGGTTGGGCGCTCGGCGCTGTTGCTTCAGCCGCGGACAGGGAATTACACAGCAGGCCAGAAAGCGCCAGCGCCAGGGTCATACGTCGCAGAGTAAACATTTATCCGATATTTCCTTTGAGGCTGGGCACAGTGCCGCGCGCAACGGCGGCAAGGGCGAACGCGATACCGGCCACCAGAATGATCGCCGCGCCGGATGGCACAGGCAGGTCAAAAACGATAGGCAGCAGAATGCCGCACAAGGTACTGACGGTCGCAATCGCCACCGAGATCCAGAAGAAGCCTTTGAGTGACTGGCTCAGCAACCGGGCGGCTGCGGCCGGAATCACCAACAGTGCGCCGACCAGAATTGCGCCGATGACTTTCACGGCGGCCACCGTGATCAGCGTCACCAGAATCACGAACAGGTAGTCCAGCGTCTTCACCGCCACACCCCGTACGGCAGCCAGTTGCGGGTTGAAGCTGGCCAGCATGATCCGGTTGTACAGCGGCAGGCTCAGGCCCATCACCAGCGAACCGACGATCAGCAGCACCAGCAGGTCGTTGCCGTTGACGGTCAGTACCGAGCCGAACAGGACGTTTTCCAGAATGTGCACATTGATCTTGCCCGCCAGCACCAGCAGCAGGCTTGCACCCAGCGCCAGCGAGACCGACAGGAACACGCCGATCAGCGTGTCGGGTGCAAGGCCGGTACGGTTGCGCAGGTAGTTGAGCACGATGCCGAACAGCAGGCAGTAGCCGAACAGGCTGCCATACGGGCCGGTGTAGGGTTCGCCGAGCAGAATGCCGATGGCCACACCGGTCAGCGCCGCGTGACCCACTGCTTCGGAGAAAAACGCGAAGCGCTTGACCACCACCAGCGTGCCCAGACCGCCCAATACCGGGCCGATCAGCAACCCGGCAAGCAGGGCATTGACCACGAAGCCGTAGGCCAATGCTTCAGGCAAATAGCCGGACGATGCCAGGCCTTGAATGAAAAGCCGAAAGCTCTCGTAGTCCATTACGCATCGCTCCCGTTTTTGACGTTTGCAGCACGCGGATGCGCCGAAAACAGGGTCAACAGCCGCTCTGGCGTCAGCGCGGTGTGTGCCGGTTCATCAAACAGCACCCGGCGATTGAGCCCCGTCACCTGATCGGCAAGCCGCTTTACGGCTTCCAGATCGTGCTCGATCCACAGCACCGTGATGCCGGCCCGACGCCAGTCGCCCAGCAGGCGTTCGAAAACCTGAATACCGGCCTCATCCAGCGCCGACATCGGTTCATCCAGCACCAGCAACTGCGGGGCCGGAATCAAGCCCTGTGCCAGCAGCACGCGCTGGCGTTCACCGCCGGACAGCGCGCCCATGCGGCGTTTGCGCTTGTCCTGCATGCCAACCCGCTCCAGCGCTTCGCCGATGGCGGCAGCGCAATGCTTCGACAGGCCCAGAAACGCCGGACGTCGCTGGCACATGGCAGCCATGAAATCATCCACGGTCATCGGCAGCCCCCGGTCGAACTCCAGCGCCTGCGGCACGTAGCCGATCAGGCCGGGCGAACCGGGCCATTGCAGGCTGAGCTGGCCCTGATGCGGGGTTTGCCCAAGCAGGGTCTTGATCAGCGAACTCTTGCCGCCGCCGTTGGGGCCGACCAGTGCGTGCACGCTGCCCGCCCGAACGTGGAAGCTGATGCGGTCGAGAATGGTGGTGCGGCCCAGCGTCAGGCTCACCTCACCGAATTCGATGCCCGGCCCTTGTTGAGTGATATCGAGGTTGTGCGCAACCGTCATGCGCCTGCCTCCTGAATTGCCCGGACCACGGTATCCAGGTTGCCGGCCATTTCCTTTTCGTACTTGTCGGCGCTGTATTCGCCATAGGAAATGTGCGACAGCGGGTACAGCTTGACCCCGGACTCGCGCTGAATGGTCTCGACGTACGTGGACGGGAAATCCATCTCCGAGAAGATCACCTTCACGTCCAGCTCACGCAATTGATCGATGGTTTTCTTCAACTGGCTCGGGCTCGGTTCGATGCCGTGAGCCGGTTCCACCACCGCCGTGACTTCCAGGCCGAACTCACGCAGCAGGTAATCGTAGGCAGCATGCACCGTGGCCACGCGCAGGTCGGCGTTCGGTGCCTTGGTCAGCCTGGCCAGGGCGTCGGCACGCATCTGGCGCAGGCGCTTGCCGTAGGCCCGAGCGTTGGCGGTGTAGGTCTTGGCGTTGTCCGGGTCCAGCTTGCCCAACTCGCGGGCGATGTTGTTGACCTGCGCGATGGACGCGCTGATCGACAGAAAGGTATGCGGGTTGACCACCTTGCCCGCGCCACGCGCTGCCACGCCGGTTGCGGCCAGCAGCGGCACGTCGGCGTTGGCTTCGATGGTCTTGATGTTCGGCGTTTCGCTGGCGGCGATCATGCGGTCGGCAAAGTCGTCATGGCCGACGCCGTTGAGCACGATCACGTCGAGCGAGCCTATGCGCTTGATGTCCTCGGCACGGGGCTCGTAGGCATGGGGGTTGAAGCCCGCCGGAATCAGCGGCACGACCTCGGCCTTGTCACCGACGATATTGGCCACGTAGCTGTAATACGGATGCAGGGTGATGCCGATGCGCAGGCGCTTGGCTGGATCGGCAGCGTGGCTCAGCGGTGCCAGCAGCGTGGCGCAGAGGCCGATCAGCAGGACGCGCAGCAAGGGACGGCGTTTGAAGAAAATAGGCATGGGCAAGCGGTCTTCTCGGGTGATTTCAGTGCTGATGCTGGCGGGTAACACCAGCGTCGAATTGCGCGACAACCTGTTGCCAGCCCACGCCGATCAGGGTCTTGTCGCTGAGATCGGCGGGCGCAGACGTGGCCTTGCGGTTGATCCAGATATCGGGCTGATCGTCAGCCGACGAGCCGACCCGCATCAGAAACGAGCCTGCCACGCCTGGCGACTGGCTCAGGCCCAGGTAGGACTGCTCCAGCATTTGCCAGGCATGGCCGCCACGGCTGACGGAACTGGCGTCTTCGGCGAACGGCGCAAAGCCTTCTTCACCCAGTTGCTGCGCCGTGACCGGCGTCTGCTGTTCCTGAGTCAGCAGGCGGATTTCATCCAGCGTCACGCGCAGGTCGGCATAGATCCCCTGTTCGGCGGCGGTCAGGTCGCGGCGTGCATCGAGCTGATGGCTGGCCACGCTGTGGTCGTCCTGACGTTCGCCATGCAGGCTGACGACGCCAGCAGCAACTGCCAGAATCAACAGGCACAACAGCAGGACGTAGAGGGTTTCGTGCCCGGCCCCGGCCGGGCGCACGATCTGTCGGGTCGGCGCACTCATGGGGTCTGGATGTCCGCCTGGTCGATTTCCACGACGTGACCGGGACCGGCATCGAACAGCACGTAGAACTCCGAGGCGGGGCGCTTGAACATGACGGTCGAATCTTCACCCAGCTTGCCGGGTACCAGAATGGTTTCGTCATAGCCAATCACATCCAGCGTCACGCCCGGCGCGCCGCTGCCGTCGGAGAAACCGCCGGTGCAGCGGATCTGTTCGTTGTCGATCTGTTTGCACTCGCACATCGGGTTGTGCGCCAGCGCCGTGTTGCTCAGGCCCATGCCGATCAGACAGAGCGCAGCGGCCGTCAGCTGCCGCAGGGAGAAGCGTGCATTCATGGTTTGGCTCCTTGTTTTTTCAGCCAGGCCACCGTGGTCGGTGAGGCCTGTTGCAGGGGAATGGAAGTCTGGTGCACGGAACCGTCCCAGCCTTCCATGGTGATCCACAGCTCGGAATCGGCGCTGGTGGTTTCCGGGATCTGCATGAAGGCACCCATGCGATAGCCGCCGCCGAAGAAAATCACCCCGGCGGTACGCAGGCTGCGGGGCTTGCCGATGCGCAGGTAAGTGGCCTTGACCCGGTCGATACAGGCGTTGCACAGCGCGGCATTGAACCCTTTCATGTAGCCCGACGCGCCGGACAGACGCGGCGCTTCGTTACGGTCCTCGGCCAGTCGCAGGCTCCAAGGACCGACCTTGAACTCGCCGATCTCCCGTTGTCCCAGGCCCTTGTCGCCACGATCCAGCGAGTTGTCAGCGAAGTACTTGGGCATGAAGCCCAGCGGAATCAGGATCAGCAGGACGTTGATGTGGAAACGCCATTTATGCCAGAAACGGCTCAGTGACGAAGCGGGTTGCGCAACGGCGGCCTTGCTCACAGGTTGTTCTCCGGGGTGCCGGTCGCCAGCGGCGGCCGTGGGGGTTGCCGGTTGGACATCGGGCTTATCTTCGCCTCGCGCTTGAGGGCATTGAGGGTGGCCAGTGCGGTGCGTTTGCTCCAGATCAGCAGGCCGCTGAGCACCATCATGCTCAGCACCAGACCGAAGAACGCCCAGATCAGCTTGATCCAGATACCGCCGAAGTCGCCGGTGTGCAGCGGGCGCATCGACTCGGTCACGAACTCCAGTTTGTTGCGGTCCGATAGCAGGTGCGAGGCGGCGATTTCACCGCTGTAAGGATTGATCTCGGCGGTCTGGTACATCAGCGGATACCAGCTGCGGCCGCCAACCTGCATGTTGCTGTAGGCGTTGAACGGCGGTGTGATGAAACTCGCTTCCAGGCCCGGAATCCGCTCCTTGGCGATCTCCACGGCCTTTTCCAGGCTGATGGTGGGCGCAGGACTGCCGTCAGCGGTCAGCGGCACGGCGCTGTGGGGAATGATCGACGCCACTTGGGAGCGGCTGGAAATGCTGATCTGGTTGTCGCCCAGAATCGCCTGAATCAGAAACCAGGTGCCGGTGATGGAAATCACCGCAATGAACCAGATTGACCAGACACCACTGAGCCGGTGCAGGTCGCCCCAGAAAATCCGTGGGCCCTGGCTGAAGCGCAATGGCTTGAAAAAGCCTTTCCAGAATTTCTTGTAGACCACCAGCCCGGTGACCAGCGAAGCCAGCAGCGGCAGGCCGAGAATCGACACCAGATACCAGCCCCACGAATAACCGTTGGTGAACGGCACCAGCCACCAGCCGTGCAGGGCGCGGGTGAAGCGGCGGAAATCGAACGACGGCGTCAGGCCCTGAATCACCCCGGTGTACGGGTTGACGTAAGCGGGCACCGAGCGGCCGTCGGGGTAGGTCACGAACACACTGAGGGCAAAGTAATCGCCATCCGGCTGCATGATCGTGCCGACAATCAGGTCCGGTTCATTGCGTTCGAGTGTGGCGCGTATCTGCTCGAAACTCATCCGTTCGGCAGTGTCCGAAGGCGGGTTGTCGCGTATTTCCGGCATGGCCAGCCACATGATTTCCTTGCTGACCACCGCCAGCGTGCCGGTCACGCAGACGATCAGCACGAAAAACCAGATGGGCAGGGCCAGCCAGCTGTGGACGAGAAACCAGATTTTCGAGCGGGATTTCTTCGACATGGGTAAACGGTCTCGATTCACGGGATTGAGCGGCCTTCAGGCAGGCACTGATGCTCGTTGGGGCAATTGGGCGTTTCCGGGATCTTCTGAAAAACGGGCGCGGTTATACCGACAGACCCCGTATCCAGTTAAAGACGAATGAGAATGCAAAAGATGTAGGTTTTTTTTGCGCCTAAATGAAAGGAAATGTTTCAGCTTGGTGGGCGTGAGTCGTCGATTGACATGAACCGGCTAATTTTCCATTCGCCGGCAACGTTCAATCTGGACATTGGTGTTGCGTCGGGCCGCAGGGGATCGGGCGCTTTGGCCATCAAGGGAGAGTCATCATGAGTCATGCGTTGAGTTTGCAGATCCGGCCATTGCTGGCAGGAGCGGGTACATTGCCGATGCTGGTACAGGCACCCGAGCCCGGTCTGGACTTGATGGAAGCGCTGGGCGAATTCAAGCCGCTGGTCGCCGAACACCTGTATCGCGCAGGCGGCATTCTGTTTCGGGGCTTTGAGGTGGGTGGCCCTGAGGCGTTTCGCGAATTCGCCGCAGGCTTCGGCGATCCGCTGCTCAACTACGAGTTCGGTTCCACGCCGCGCAGCAACGTGACCAAGGGGGTGTACACCTCCACCGAATACCCCGCGCACCAGAGCATACCGCTGCACAACGAACAGGCTTACACGCTGGAATGGCCGATGAAAATCTGGTTCTACAGCATGATTGCTGCACAGACCGGCGGTGAAACGCCGATTGCCGACAGCCGGGAAATCTATCGCCGGATCCCTGCGCGCATTCGTGATCGATTCATCGAAAAGAAACTGATGTACGTACGCAACTACGGCAACGGGCTGGACGTCGAGTGGAGCCAGGTATTCAACACCGAGGACGAACGCGTCGTTGAAGCCTACTGCCGTGCCCACGCCATCGAGTGCGAGTGGAAGGACGACGGCGAACTGCGCACCCGGCAAATCTGCCAGGCCGTGTCGCGCCATCCGGTCACTCAGGACACGGTCTGGTTCAACCAGGCGCACCTGTTCCACATCTCCAACCTTCAGCCGGAAGTGCGCGAAACCCTGCTGGACGTGGTGGACGAAGAAGACCTGCCGCGCAACGTCTACTACGGCGACGGCTCGCCTCTCGAAGAGAGCCTGCTGGACGAGATTCGCGGGGTACTCGACGACTGCACTATCAGCTTCCCGTGGCTGGAAAACGACGTGCTGATGCTCGACAACATGCTCACCGCCCACTCCCGCGCGCCATTCACCGGCAAGCGCAAAGTGGTCGTGGCCATGGCGCAGGGGCATTCGGACAAATAGTTATATTCTTATCTTGATTCGCAATCATCCGGCTCTCCAGATAAGGCCGCAGCACTGAAGCGCTTTTCTTGCGCGACAGTGGGCACACCGACGATTGCGACGCGGGTGAAGGCTGAGTTCTGGCGCTGATTCGGGGGGCAATCGGCAGGGATGCCGATTGAGCCGCACTGGGCCATGGATGGCCCATTTGCGGCGACCCCCGAATCAGTGACAGGACGAAGGTACCCCGGCGAAGCCGGGGCCGGAACCGGAGCTTGGGACTTTGCCTGATTTGGTCCCTCAAAGTAGGGCGCCGTAAGGGCGCAAGGGTGACTTGAGCCAGGCATTCGGCTCACTGAGTCCGCAAGCTGTGCCGGTGGTGATGCAGAGCATCATGTGCACGAGTTTGCGTATCACACGAGCGTGGAATGACGCCCACGAAACAAGTAATCCTCCTTGTATTCATCAGCCCTGTCGTTTCCCACAAACCTTTCTAAATATTTCCCCGCCAATTCGTTCTTGTTGATACGACCGCGCCACATGGTCAGCCCCATTCAGCAAGGACTTGCCCCATGAACCCCGAACACGCCCAGAAACTCGCTCGCCGGTTTGTCGAGTTACCCCTTGAAAAACGTCGCCTGTTTCTCGACGGCATGCGTCGCGAAGACATGGATTTCTCTCTGTTCCCGATCCCGTCGTGCGAAGGGCTGGCCGAGCGTGACGGGCTGTCTTACGCGCAGCAGCGCATGTGGTTTCTCTGGCAACTGGACCCAGGCAGCGCGGCCTACAACCTGCCGATGTCGGTGTGCCTGAACGGCTTACTGGATCTGCCGCTGCTGGAGCAGGCCTTCAGCGCGCTGGTCGAGCGTCACGAGAGCCTGCGTACGACCTTCGGTCAGGACGGTGATCGGGCGTTCCAGCAGGTCGCACCGCCAGCGCCCATCAGCATCGAGCGGACTGACCTGAGCCCGCTGCCGGTCGATCAGCGCTGGGCCGCTGCGCGTCAGGCGATGGCCGAGCAGGCGGTGCAGGCGTTCGATTTGCAGCAAGGGCCGCTGTTCACGGTGCGTGTTCTGCGCCTGACCGAGCAGGAGCACCTGCTGCTGCTCAACCTGCATCACATGATCACCGACGGCTGGTCGATGAACGTACTGATCGATGAATGGCTGCGCGGTTACGACGCGCTGGTGGCCGATCAGCCGATGCCGTTTCAACCGCTGGTCGTGCAGTACCGCGACTACGCCGTGTGGCAGCGCAGCTGGCTGGAAGCGGGCGAGCAGGAGCGGCAGCTGGATTACTGGCGCGCGCATCTGGGCGATGAACATCCGGTGCTTGAACTGCCGACAGACCGTCCGTACCCGGCCTTGCCCAGCCATGAAGGCGCACGCCTGGAACTGGCGCTGGAGCCGGCGCTGTTGCGCAACCTGAAAGCCCTGGCCCATGGTCAGGGCGTGACCCTGTTCGTGGTGCTGCTGGCGACCTTCAAAAGCCTGCTGCATCGCTACAGCGGGCAGACCGACATTCGCGTCGGCGGGCTGATCGCCAACCGCACGCGCAGTGAAACCGAAGGGTTGATCGGCTGCTTCATCAATACCCAGGTGTTGCGCAGCGAAGTGACCGCGCAGACGCGTTTTGCCGATCTGTTGCAAAGCGTCGCCAAAGCCTCGACCGGCGCACAATCGCATCAGGAGCTGCCCTTCGATGCGGTGATTGACGCCCTGCAACCCGAGCGTAGCCAGAGCCATAACCCACTGTTTCAGGTGATGTTCAATCACCAGCCGGTAGTCGCCGATCTGCTCGACAAGCAACTGGCCTGCGGCCTGCGTGTGGCCAACCTGCCTGCCGAACAGCAGGCGCTGGCGCAGCGTTCCCACGCTGCGGCCAGTGACCTGATGCTGGCGACCAGCGGCGAAGGCGAGCAGTTGCACGCCGCCTTCACCTACGCCACCGACATTTTCGACGAGCCGACCATCGCCCGACTGGCCGCGCACTGGCGCAACCTGTTGGCTTCGGTCTGCGCCGACCCGCTGCAAACGGTGTCGCAACTGTCCATGCTGGCGGCGGATGAGCGCGCTCAGTTGCTGGATGTCGACAACGTCATCAAGGCTGATAGCAGCACGCCCGCACACCGACAGTTCGAGGCGCAGGCCAGGCACACGCCCAATGCCATCGCAGTGATCCTCGCCCAGGCCAGCGATTCGCCAAGTCTGACTTACGCCGAGTTGAACGCACGCAGCAACGAATGGGCCCATCGCCTGCGCGAGCGGGGCGTTGGGCCGGACGTGCTGGTCGGCGTGGCACTGGGCCGGTCGCTGGACATGCCCGTCGCGCTGCTGGCGGTGCTCAAGGCCGGTGGCGCTTACGTACCGCTCGACCTGTCGGTGCCGAGCGAGCGTTTGCGCCACGTGCTGCACGACAGCGGCCTCACACTGCTGCTGACCCACAGCGACCGTGTGAACGCGTTGCAAGGGCTGGCTGATATCGAGTGTCTGTGTATCGATCAGCCCGACAGCATGACTGCCGATCAGCAGGATCTGGATGTTGCGGTCGATGCATCCAGCCTCGCTTACGTCATCTATACCTCGGGCTCCACCGGGCGGCCCAAGGGTGTGGCGATCAGTCATGGCGCGCTGGCCGAGTTCGTGATCCTGGGTGCCGATTACAGCGATCTGCGCGACGGTGACCGGGTGTTGCAGTTCGCAACCCACAGCTTCGACGGCTTCGTCGAACAGTTCTACCCGCCGCTGTGCCGGGGTGCCGCCGTGGTGCTGCGTGACGAGCGTTTGTGGGACAGCGCCACCTTCCATCAGGCGGTTGTCGAACACGGCGTGACCCTTGCCGATTTGCCCGCCGCCTATTGGCTCACGCTGGTTCAGGACTTCGCCGCCCACCGGCCTGCGCATTACGGCGCGCTGCGACAGATTCATGTGGGCGGCGAGGCCATGGCCATCGAAGGCCTGCGTTTGTGGCGCGATGCGGGGTTGGACCATGTTCGCCTGCTCAACACCTACGGCCCGACCGAGGCCACGGTGGTGTCGAGCCTTTACGATTGCAGCGCGTTGACACCACAGGCGGTGTCCTGGCGTGGCGTGCCGATAGGCCATGCGCTCGCCGGGCGACGTCTGTACGTGCTCGACGATGACCTCAACCTGTTGCCGCAAGGCGCAGTGGGGGAGTTGTTCATTGGCGGGCCGGGTCTGGCGCGGGGGTATCACGGCCAGCCGGGCCTGAGTGCCGAGCGCTTCGTCGCCGATCCGTTCGTCGCGGGCGAGCGCCTGTACCGCACGGGCGACCGCGCCCGACAGCGTCTGGACGGTGCCATCGAGTACATCGGCCGGGTCGATCATCAGGTCAAGATTCGCGGCTTCCGTATCGAACTGGGTGAAATCGAATCGCGCCTGCAGCAGTGCCGCGACGTGCGCGAAGCGGTCGTGCTGGCCCTTGCTTTGGCCGGCAGCACGCAACTGGTGGCTTACGTTATGCCGCGCGCCGCAACCCCAGGCGACGCCGAGCAACTGGCTGTGCGCCAACGGATCAAGGCCGAGCTGCAAGCCGACCTGCCGGACTACATGGTGCCGACGCATCTTTTGTTGCTGCCAAACCTGCCGCTTACGCCCAGCGGCAAGCTGGACCGCAAGGCCTTGCCCGCGCCGGATCCCGGCCAGTTACAGGCGCGTTATCGCGCGCCGCACAGCGAGGTCGAAACCTGCCTCGCCGCCATCTGGCAGGACGTGCTGCACGCGCCTCGGGTCGGGCTGGACGATCACTTCTTCGAGCTGGGCGGCCATTCACTGCTGGCCGCGCAGGTCATTGCCCGGATCAAGACGCAACTGGGCGTCAGCCTGCCGTTGCGCGTGCTGTTCGAAAAGCCGGTGCTGGGCGATCTTGCGGCTGAGGTGACGCTGCTGACCGCCAACACCCCTGACAA
Organism: Pseudomonas triticifolii; assembly: GCF_014358015.1. Classification (GTDB taxonomy): domain Bacteria; phylum Pseudomonadota; class Gammaproteobacteria; order Pseudomonadales; family Pseudomonadaceae; genus Aquipseudomonas; species Aquipseudomonas triticifolii. The sequence continues at coordinate 214,453 of NZ_JACONV010000005.1, forward strand.
CGACTGGAGCGATATGGACCAGTTCATGGATTCGCTGGAGGAATTTGAAGCATGACCGGGACCACAGCTGCACGTATCGCGAAACGTTTTGTCGGCCTGTCGCTGGAACAGCGCCAACAGTTTCTCGCCCGGCTGCGCCAGGACGGCAAGGACTTTAGCCTGCTGCCCGTGCCGGTCAGTCGTCATGACTTCACCGCGATCCCGCTGTCCTTCGCTCAGCAGCGCCTGTTGTTCCTCTGGCAGCTCGACCCATCGAGCGATGCCTACAAGATGACCACCGGCTTGCGTCTGAACGGCACACTGAATGAGGTGGCGTTGACCCGCGCATTCGACTGCCTGATCGAGCGTCACGAAGTGCTGCGCACCGTGTTCCAGACCGACGGCGACCAGCCGCTGCAAGTGGTGCTGCACGATCAGCACGTGGCACTGACACGTATTGATCTGTCCGCGCTGGGCACCGAACAGCGCGAGGCTGAACTGGCCTTGCTGGTGGCGACCGTCACCGATCAGCCGTTCGACCTGCGCAGCGGTCCATTGCTGCGTGCTCACCTGTTGCGCCTTGCCGACGATGAGCATGTGCTGGTGGTGTGCATGCACCACATCGTGTCCGACGGCTGGTCGATGGACGTGATGATTCAGGAATTCGTGCATGCCTATCAGGCTTACAGCGAAGGCCGCGAGCCGAGTCTGCCGGAACTGCCGCTGCAATACGCCGACTATGCGATCTGGCAGCGCAGCTGGCTGGAGGCGGGCGAGGGCGAGCGTCAGTTGGCTTACTGGCGCGACCAGTTGGGCGACGAACAGCCGCTGCTCAATGCCGCGCAAGACTTCCCGCGCCCTGCCGTGCAGAGCTATCAGGGCGAGCACCTGCGCTTCGATTTCGGTGCGGACCTCTCACAGCAGCTCAACGCCTTCGCCCGCAGTCAGGGCATGAGCCTGTTCATGCTGGTGCTGGCCGGGTTCTCGCTGTTTCTGTCACGCAAGGCCGGACAGCGCGATATCCGCATCGGTGTACCGAACGCCAATCGGGGCAGGGCCGAGACGGAAGGGCTGATCGGCTTCTTCATCAACACCCAGGTGCTGCGTTGTCAGGTGGACGAACGCCTGAGCTACCTCGATCTCCTGGCACAGATTCGCGACACCTCCTTTGGCGCGCAGGCGCATCAGGACGTGCCGTTCGAGCAACTGGTCGATCATCTGGCACCGGAACGCAATCTGGGTCACAACCCGCTGTTCCAGGCCAAGTTCAACCAGAACGTGGTGCTCAAGCAGAAGACCGCGCTCAGACTGCCGGGTCTGGAAGTCAGCGAATACGCTTTCGACAAGCAGGGTGCGCACTTTGATCTGGCGCTGGACATCACCGACGACGGCACGCTGATTCATGGCGACATGGCCTTTGCCAGCGACCTTTATCGCCGTTCGACCGTCGAGCGCTTCGTGCCTGAATTACTGGCCCTGTTCCAGACCTTGCTGGCGGCACCCGACGCGCCGTTGTTCAGCCTCGGCGCGCTGGCGGTCGAGCCGCCACCGCGCCCGCTTGAGCCTGCGCGCGGCGTTCTGCAACAGTGGAATCATCAGGTTGCGCAGCAGCCCCACGCGCTGGCGGCCCGATATCTTGACAGTGCGTTGAGCACCCTGGCGCTGGATCAGGCGGCCAATCAACTGGCCCGTCATCTGACCCGCCTGGGTGTAAAGCAAGGTCAGCCCGTCGCGGTGCTGATGGAGCGCTCGCTGGAATGGCTGACCTCGGTCCTGGCCATTCTCAAATCGGGCGGCGTGTACATGCCGCTGGACGTCAAAGCGCCGGATGCGCGCCTGCACCAGATGCTGTCCAACGCACAGGCCAGCGTACTGTTGTGTGCTGAAGGCGACACGCGGGCTGAATCGCTCGCGGTCGAAGGCTGTCAGGGCGTCACCTGGACGCCTGCGCTGTGGCAGGACCTGCCAACCAGCGTCGTCGAACCGACCCTGGTCGCCGAAGCGCCTGCCTACGTCATTCACACCTCGGGCTCCACTGGCCAGCCCAAGGGTGTGCTGGTGAGTCATGGCGCGCTCGCCAGTTACGTGCGCGGTTTGCTGGATCAACTGCAACTGACGCCTGATGCGAGCATGGCGCTGATCTCGACCATCGCCGCCGATCTGGGCCACACCGTGCTGTTCGGCGCGCTGTGTTCCGGGCGTACCTTGCACGTGTTGCCTGAAACCCTGGGTTTCGACCCGGACGGTTTTGCCCGTTACATGGCCGAGCATCAGGTCGGCGTGCTGAAGATCGTCCCCGGTCATCTGACGGCCCTGATGCAGGCCAGCCGACCTGCCGATGCATTGCCGCAGCAGGCGTTGATCGTCGGTGGCGAAGCTTGTTCGCCGGCGCTGGTCGAGCAGGTTCGTCAGCTCAAACCGGGTTGCCGGGTGATCAACCACTATGGCCCGAGCGAAACCACGGTCGGGGTGCTGACCCACGAAGTGCTGGCGGTCGATCCGGTCCGCTGTGTGCCGGTGGGTGCGCCGTTGCCGGGCGCGCAGGCGTATGTGCTGGATGATGTGCTGAACCTGGCGGGTACGCAGGTGGCGGGCGAGCTGTACATCGGTGGCGACAGCGTGGCGCTGGGCTACCTCGGCCAGCCCGGGCTGACCGCCGAACGCTTTGTACCGGATCCGTTTGCGCAGAATGGCGCTCGGGTTTATCGCAGCGGCGACCGCATGCGTCGCAGTCACCAAGGCTTGCTGGAGTTTATCGGCCGCGCCGACGATCAGGTCAAGGTGCGCGGCTATCGGGTCGAGCCTGCCGAAGTGGCACGGGTGCTGCTGGCGCTTGAGTCGGTGAACGAGGCCTGCGTGCTGCCGCTGCCGATGGAAGGCGACGCGTCGCGCCTGCAACTGGTGGCGTACTGCGTGGCGTCTGTCGGCGCAGAAGCGTTGCGCGAACAGCTGGCGACAAGGCTGCCGGACTACATGGTGCCCGCGCAGATTGTGCTGATCGACCGTTTGCCGCTGACCGCCAACGGCAAACTCGATAAACGCGCCTTGCCCAAACCGGGCGTGGTCCAGCAGTGCTACACCGCGCCGGTCGGCGAGATCGAGGAAACGCTCGCCGCTGTCTGGGCTGACGTGCTCAAGCTGGAACAGGTCGGCAGCACCGACAACTTCTTCGAGCTGGGCGGCGACTCAATCCTTAGTCTGCAAATTATCGCCCGCGCCAAACGCCAGGGCATCAAGCTCAGCCCCAAGCAATTGTTCGAAAAGCAGACCATTGGCCAGTTGGCTTCGGTGGCAAAGCTGATTCAGAAAAAGCCCGTGGCGACGGTGGAGCAGAGCAGCGGCTCGTTGCCCCTGCTGCCGATTCAGGCACGTTTCTTTGAACTGGCGATTGCCGAGCGTCAGCACTGGAATCAGTCCGTGATGCTCACGCCGCAAACGGCACTTGATGCGACGCTGCTGCAAGGCGCACTGGATGCGCTGATCGAACAGCACGATGCACTGCGCGCACGCTTCGCTCAGCATAACGGTCAGTGGCAGGCGAGCTTCGCCGTATCTGATACGCGCACTCTGCTGTCGGTCCATGAACTGGACGATCGCGAGCAGTTGACGGCACTGGCGGACAAAACCCAGCGCAGCCTGGATGTGCAGAACGGCCCACTGCTGCGCGCTGTGCTGGTCAACCTGCCGCAAGGCGAGCAACGCCTGCTGCTGATCATTCATCACCTGGTCGTCGACGGCGTATCGTGGCGTGTGCTGCTGGAAGACTTGCAACACCTCTATCAAGCGCTGGCGGCCGGTCAGCCCTTGGCGCTGCCTGCGAAAACCACCGCGCTGCAGCGCTGGGCCGAGCAGTTGCAGCGTTACGCGACCAGCGATGCTCTGGCTGCCGAGCGCGACTACTGGCTGAGCACGTTGCAGACCGGCGCGCAACCGCTGCCACTCGATAACCCGAAAGGCACGCAGCGCAACCGCGATGCCGCTCACGCCTCGTCCTGGCTGAGCAAGGACCTGACGCATCAGTTGCTCAAGGTCGCGCCTGCGGCCTATCGCACCCAGGTCAATGACCTGCTGCTGACGGCGCTGGCGCAAGTGCTCTGCGAGTGGAGCCGACAGCCTTCGGTGCTGATCCAGCTGGAAGGCCACGGCCGCGAAGACCTGTTCGACGACATGGACCTCAGCCGCACGGTCGGCTGGTTCAGCAGCCTGTTTCCGGTCCGGCTTACGCCGCAAACGGCGCTGGGAGCAAGCCTGTGCGGTATCAAGGAGCAACTGCGCGCCGTGCCGAACAAAGGCATCGGTTATGGCGTGCTGCGTTACCTGGGCGAGCCGTCGTTCGCCCGTCAACTGGCCGCGTTGCCCGAGGCGCAGGTTACGTTCAACTATCTGGGGCAGTTCGACGGCAGTTTTGACAGCCAGAGCGCCTTGTGGCTGCCGAGCGCAGACAGCGCCGGTGTCGCACTGGATGAAGACGGTCCGCTGGCCAGCGCGTTGAGTCTTAACGGTCAGGTGTTCGACGGCCAGTTGCAGATGAACTGGACCTTCAGCCGCGAGCAATACCTGCCTTCGACCATCGATGCCCTGGCGCGGCGTTACGAGCAGGCCTTGACCACGCTGATCGAGCATTGCCTGGCCGGGCATCAGGGCGTGACGCCATCGGACTTCCCGCTGGCGCGCCTGAGTCAGCCGCAGCTCGACCGGTTGCCGATCCCTGCCGGAAAGATTCAAGACATCTACCCGCTGGCGCCGATGCAGCAGGGCATGCTGTTTCACTCCTTGTTCGAGCAGGAGGCGGGCAACTACATCAATCAGCTTCGCGTGACCGTGAATGGGCTGGACGTGCCGCGCTTCAAGGCTGCCTGGCAGTCTGCCGTGGATGCGCACGATGTGCTGCGCAGCCATTTTGTCAGCCACGCCGAGCAGTCGCTGCAAGTGGTGCAGCGCCAGGCTGATGTGCCTTTCCTGGTACTGGATGCGCGCGGCAAACCGGATCACTGGCTGGATGATTGGGCCAACGACGACCGGCAGCAGGGCTTTGATCTGGCAAAGGGTCCGCTGTTGCGGGTGGCGTTGTTGCAGACGGGTGAAGACGCTTACCAACTGATCTACACCAGCCATCACATCCTCATGGACGGCTGGAGCAGCTCGCGCCTGCTGGGTGAAGTGCTGCAAAGCTACAGCGGCCAGACGCAGGCGAAACAGGCCGGGCGTTATCGCGACTACATCGAGTGGCTGAGCGCTCAGGATGCCGACCTCAGTGAGCGTTTCTGGACCGCGCAACTGGCCGGGCTGGACGAACCCACCCGGCTGGTGCACGCGCTCAAGTCGTCAGCGAGCGGGCAGGGCCACGCCGATTATATGCATTTGATCGATGCCGACGGCACACGACGCCTGAGCGAATTCGCCCGCGAGCAACGCGTGACCCTCAACACACTGGTGCAGTCGGCGTGGCTGCTGGTGCTGCAACGCTACACCGGCCAGTCCAGCGTGACTTTTGGCGCGACCGTGGCCGGACGTCCGGCGGATCTGCCGGGTGTCGAGGAGCAACTTGGTCTGTTCATCAATACCTTGCCGGTCATCGCCAGCCCGCGTCCGGAGCAGACGGTGGCTGACTGGGTGCAGCAGGTTCAGGCGAAAAACCTTGCCCTGCGTGAGCATGAACACACGCCGCTGTACGACATTCAGCGTTGGGCGCGTACCGGCGGCGAAGCGCTGTTCGACAACATTCTGGTGTTCGAGAACTACCCGATGTCCGAAGCGCTGCAACGTGCGCCGGACGGCCTGACCTTCAGCGAGCTGCGCAATCAGGAACAGGCGCATTACCCGCTGACCCTGGTGGTCGAGGCTGCCGACGTGCTGTCGGTGCGCTTCAGTTACGACCGTCAGCACTTCAACGCCGAAGCGGTCGCGCAACTGGCCGCACACTTCGATTACCTGCTGCACAGCCTGAGTGCCGAACCTTTGGCCTGTCTGGGGCAGTTGTCGTTGCCGGTAGGCTGGACTCAGGCCGTACAGGTCTGGCCGACGGAGCAATGCGCGCATCAACGCTTCGAGGCCCAGGCTGCCCGAACCCCTCAGGCCATCGCCCTGAGTCTGGGCGCTGAGCAACTGAGCTACGAGCACCTCAATCGTCGCGCCAACTCACTGGCCCATAAACTGCGCGAGCAGGGTGTCGGCCCGGACGTGCGTGTGGGTCTGGCGGCCGAGCGCAGTCTGGACATGATCGTCGGCCTGCTGGCGATTCTGAAAGCCGGTGGCGCTTATGTGCCGCTGGACCCGGATTACCCACAGGACCGGTTGAGTTTTCTGATGCAGGACAGCGGCATTGAGCTGCTGCTGACTCAAGCCGCTGTACTGGACAGGCTGCCGGTTCCAGCGCACGTACAGTGCCTGCTGCTCGACACGTCGCTGGACGGCTACAGCACGGAAAACCCGATCAACCACACCACGCCGGACAACCTGGCGTACGTCATCTACACCTCGGGCTCGACCGGCAAGCCCAAGGGCGCGTTGCTCGCCCACCACAACCTGATGCGCCTGTTTGCGGCCACCGATGAGTGGTTCGCCTTCGACGAACAGGACGTCTGGACGCTGTTTCATTCCTTCGCGTTCGACTTTTCGGTCTGGGAAATCTTCGGCGCGTTGCTGCACGGCGGCCGACTGGTAATCGTGCCACGTGACACCAGCCGCTCGCCGGAAGATTTCCACGCCTTGCTGATCGAGCAACAGGTCACGGTACTCAACCAGACGCCTTCGGCCTTCAAGCAATTGATGCACGTTGCCTGCGACAGCCCGCAACCGCTGGCGCTGCGTTCGGTGATCTTCGGCGGAGAGGCGCTGGACGTGACCAGCCTGACGCCGTGGTTCGAACGTTTCGGCGATCAATCACCGCAACTGACCAACATGTACGGCATCACCGAAACCACGGTTCACGTGACCTACCGGCCGATCACCCAGGCCGACACGCAGAGCCTGGCCAGCCCGATTGGCGAGGCGATACCGGACCTGTCGTGGTACGTGCTGGACGCTGATTTCAACCCCGTTGCCCAGGGTTGCAGCGGCGAGTTGCACATCGGCCATGCCGGTCTGGCGCGGGGTTATCACAACCGCGCGGCGCTGACCGCCGAGCGTTTCGTGCCCGATCCGTTTTCAACGGACGGCGGGCGTCTGTACCGCACCGGCGACCTGGCCCGTTATCGCGCTGCCGGTGTAATTGAGTACGCCGGGCGGATCGACCATCAGGTGAAAATCCGTGGCCACCGCATCGAATTGGGCGAGATCGAAGCGCGGTTGCAGGCTCAGGCCGAGGTGCGCGAAGCGGTGGTGCTCGCCCTGGACGGGCAACTGGCGGCGTATCTGATGCCGACCGACCCCGCGCACGACCCGCAGACCCTGCGCGACGCCTTGAAAGCACAGCTGAAAGCCCAGTTGCCGGACTACATGGTCCCGACCCATTTCGTGCTGCTGGACGCCCTGCCGCTGACCGCCAACGGCAAGCTGGACCGCAAGGCCCTGCCTGCGCCGCACGCCAGTCAATTGCAGAGCCAATACGTTGCGCCCGAAGGCGAATTGGAGCAGCAACTGGCGTCGATCTGGGCCGACGTACTCAAGGTCGAACGGGTCGGTCGTACCGACAATTTCTTCGAACTGGGCGGGCACTCGCTGCTGGCGGTGCAGATGCTGGTGCGCGTTCGCGAGCAACTGCAGCATGAGGCCAGTCTCAAGGACCTGTTCGAACAACCCACACTGGCCGACTTCAGCGCCACGATTCAGCAGAAAAACGGCGAAAGTGACCACGCACAGGACGAATTGACTAAATCACTGGAGGCACTCAAACGTTTATCAGCGGAGGAAATTGATAATTTGCTGGCGTGATGGTTTTGCAGGGTGGAGGGGCATTTTTCGCCCCTGACACAGCGCTGTCGCGCAGCACACTTGTGGGAGCGGACTTGTCCGCGAAAAGGCCAGTAAGTTCGACGAATATTCAGCGACTGAAGCGCGGTATTCGCGGACAAGTCCGCTCCCACGGATTATCTCCCACCGATTATCTATCTGCCGCGAGATAGCGTTGTGTCAGGCACAGCGCCGGTTCCCTCAGGACTGCTTCATTTCAGTTGTTTAGGAGAAACACCCGTGCAACAGTTGCTTGACTCCGTTAAATCGCTGTCCGCCCGTGAACGCAAGGCCCTGGCGGTTCTGCTCAAGCGTCAGGGGGTGAATCTTTACGGGGTCACGCCGATCTTCCCAAGGGAGACGCAGGCGCCGTCCGTATTGTCCTTCGCGCAGCAGCGGCAATGGATTCTCTGGCAACTGGAACCGCACAGCGCGGCGTACAACATTCCGCTGGCGTTGCGGCTGCATGGTTCTTTGAACATCGAAGCGCTGCGTCGCAGCATCGAGGCGTTGATCGAGCGTCACGAAACCCTGCGCACGACCTTCGAGCAACAGGGTGACGAGGCGCTTCAGGTCGTGCATCCGGCATCGCCCTTTGTGCTGAATGTGGAACGGCTCGCCGACGGCCAGTCGGTTCAGGCCTGCGTCGATCACGAAGTGCAGCAGCCGTTCGATCTGCAACACGGGCCACTGCTGCGCGTCAGGCTGCTTAACGTTGCCGATGATGAACATGTGCTGGTGTTGACCCAGCACCACATCGTCTCCGATGGCTGGTCGATGCCGATCATGGTCGAGGAATTGCTGCAGGGTTATCAGGCGATCAGCCAGGGTCGCGACATCGAACGTGAACCGTTGCCGATTCAATACGCCGACTACGCCCTCTGGCAGCGCAACTGGCTGGAAATGGGCGAGCAGGCGCGGCAGCTGGAGTACTGGAAACACCAGCTCGGCGATCAGTCGCCAGTGCTGGAACTGCCCACCGACCGGCCACGTCCGGCTACGCGCAACCCTCATGGCGCACGCTTGAATATCGAACTGGACGCCGCGCTGCTGGACAGCCTGAAAGCGCTGGCGCGTCAGCAGGGCATCACCCTGTTCATGCTGTTGCTGGCCTCGTTCCAGACCCTGTTGCATCGCTACAGCGGCCAGGACGATGTGCGCGTCGGCGTGCCGATTGCCAACCGTAACCGCAGCGAAACCGAAGGCTTGATCGGCTTCTTCGTCAACACCCAGGTGCTCAAGGCCGAGTTCTCGGCGCAGACCACCGTGGCCGACCTGCTGCAACAGATCAAACACACCGCTGTGCAGGCCCAGGCCCATCAGGACCTGCCGTTCGAGCAATTGGTCGAGGCCTTGCAGCCGGCGCGTGATCCGAGTCGCAGCCCGCTGTTCCAGGTCGCCTACAACCATCAGACCGAAGCCCGCAATGAAGCTCGCGAGCTGGCCGGTCTGCGTCTTGAATATCAGCTGTCCGACAAACACACCGCACAGTTCGACCTGACGCTGGACACCTGCGAGCGCCAGAACGGGCTGGGTGCATCCCTGATCTACGCCACCGACCTGTTCGACGCCTCGACCATCGAGCGCATGGCTGGCCATTGGCGCAACCTGCTGCACGCCATGAAGGGCAATGTCCAGCAACGCATTGCCGATCTACCGTTGCTGAGCGCCGATGAGCGAGAGGCGACAGTGCAGGGCTGGAATGCCGGTCTGAAAGCTTACCCGACCGGGCAATGCGCTCATCAACGCTTCGAGGCCCAGGCTGCCCAAACCCCTCAGGCCATCGCCCTGAGTCTGGGTGCTGAGCAACTGAGCTACGAGCACCTCAATCGTCGCGCCAACCCACTGGCCCATAAACTGCGTGAGCAGGGTGTCGGCCCGGACGTGCGTGTGGGTCTGGCGGCCGAGCGCAGTCTGGACATGATCGTCGGCCTGCTGGCGATTCTGAAAGCCGGTGGCGCTTATGTGCCGCTGGACCCGGATTACCCACAGGACCGGTTGAGTTTTCTGATGCAGGACAGCGGCATTGAGCTGCTGCTGACTCAAGCCGCTGTACTGGACAGGCTGCCGGTTCCAGCGCACGTACAGTGCCTGCTGCTCGACACGTCGCTGGACGGCTACAGCACGGAAAACCCGATCAACCACACCACGCCGGACAACCTGGCGTACGTCATCTACACCTCGGGCTCGACCGGCAAGCCCAAGGGCGCGTTGCTCGCCCACCACAACCTGATGCGCCTGTTTGCGGCCACCGATGAGTGGTTCGCCTTCGACGAACAGGACGTCTGGACGCTGTTTCATTCCTTCGCGTTCGACTTTTCGGTCTGGGAAATCTTCGGCGCGTTGCTGCACGGCGGCCGACTGGTAATCGTGCCACGTGACACCAGCCGCTCGCCGGAAGATTTCCACGCCTTGCTGATCGAGCAACAGGTCACGGTACTCAACCAGACGCCTTCGGCCTTCAAGCAATTGATGCACGTTGCCTGCGACAGCCCGCAACCGCTGGCGCTGCGTTCGGTGATCTTCGGCGGAGAGGCGCTGGACGTGACCAGCCTGACGCCGTGGTTCGAACGTTTCGGCGATCAATCACCGCAACTGACCAACATGTACGGCATCACCGAAACCACGGTTCACGTGACCTACCGGCCGATCACCCAGGCCGACACGCAGAGCCTGGCCAGCCCGATTGGCGAGGCGATACCGGACCTGTCGTGGTACGTGCTGGACGCTGATTTCAACCCCGTTGCCCAGGGTTGCAGCGGCGAGTTGCACATCGGCCATGCCGGTCTGGCGCGGGGTTATCACAACCGCGCGGCGCTGACCGCCGAGCGCTTTGTGCCCGATCCGTTTTCAACGAACGGCGGGCGTCTGTACCGCACCGGCGACCTGGCCCGGTATCGCGCTGCCGGTGTAATTGAGTACGCCGGGCGGATCGACCATCAGGTGAAAATCCGTGGCCACCGCATCGAACTGGGCGAGATCGAGGCGCGTTTGCTGGCTCAGCCCCAGGTGCGCGAAGCGGTGGTGCTCGCCCTGGACGGGCAACTGGCGGCGTATCTGGTGCCGAGCGACCCTGCGCAGGATCAGCAGGCCCTGCGTGAAACGCTCAAAGCCGAGCTGAAAGCCCAACTGCCGGATTACATGGTCCCGACCCATTTCGTGTTGCTGGACGCCCTGCCGCTGACCGCCAACGGCAAGCTGGACCGCAAGGCCCTGCCTGCGCCGCACGCCAGTCAATTGCAGAACCGGTACGTTGCGCCCGAAGGCGAATTGGAGCAGCAACTGGCGTCGATCTGGGCGGAAGTGCTTAAGGTCGAGCAGGTCGGTCGCACCGACAATTTCTTCGAGCTGGGCGGGCACTCGTTGCTGGCCACACAGGTCATTTCGCGCATTCGTCAGCAGCTCAGCGTGGAGCTGTCCCTGCGTCACCTGTTCGAAGCCGCAGATCTGGCCGCATTCGCGCAGCTTGCAGATCAGGGCCAGACCGAGAGCGAGCCCTCGTTCGTCAAAGCCGACCGCAGTCAGCCGTTGGGCCTGTCCTACGCCCAGCAACGGCAATGGTTCCTCTGGCAACTCGACCCGCACAGTACCGCTTACACCATGCCTGCCGTGTTGCGCCTGAGCGGCGCGCTGGACATCGCCGCGCTGGAAAGCAGCTTCAGTGCACTGATCGCCCGTCATGAGACCCTGCGTACCACCTTCCGCCAGGACGGCGAGCAGGCTGTGCAGATCATTCATCCGCCGCGCGCCTTTACCCTGACGGTCGAACAGGTGTCAGGCGAGCAACGTCTTGAGGCCATCGTGCAGCAGGACGTGCAGCGTCCGTTCGATCTGGAGCAAGGGCCGTTGCTGCGCGTCAGGCTGTTGAATCCGGGCCGCGACGAGCATGTGCTGGTGTTGACTCAGCATCACATCGTCTCCGATGGCTGGTCGATGCCGATCATGGTCGATGAGCTGGTACGCCTGTACGAAGGCTTCAGCCAGGGCCGTGACGTGCAACTGGCGGAATTAAGCATGCAGTACGCCGATTACGCACTGTGGCAGCGCAAATGGATGGAAGCGGGTGAGCAGGCGCGGCAACTGGCTTACTGGAAACAGCAACTGGGTGACGAGCAGCCGATTCTGGAGCTGCCCGCCGATCGACCACGTCCGGCGCTGCAAAGCCATGCCGGTGCGCGCCTCGCCATCGAACTGGACGCGGCGCTGATCGACAACCTCAAAAACGTCGCACGTCAGCAGGGCGTGACCCTGTTCATGCTGTTGCTGGCCTCGTTCCAGAGCCTGTTGCATCGCCACAGCGGGCAGCCTGACATTCGCGTCGGCGTGCCGATTGCCAACCGCACCCGCACGCAAACCGAAGGGCTGATCGGGTTCTTCGTCAACACCCAGGTGCTGCGCGCCGAGTTCGATCTGCATACGACCTTCAGCGAACTGCTGCAACAGGTCAAACACACAGCGTTGCAGGCCCAGGCGCATCAGGAGCTGCCGTTCGAACAACTGGTCGAAGCCCTGCAACCGCAGCGCAGCCTGAGTCACAGCCCGTTGTTTCAGGTGATGTTCAACCACCAGAGTCAAGCCAGCGCAGAGGTGCGTGCGGTGTCCGGTCTGCAGGTTGAGCCCGTGGAATTCGACAGCCATCCGGCGCAGTTCGACCTGACCCTTAACACCGCTGAGCACGCCGGCGGACTGAGTGCAGGGATGACCTACGCCACCGCGTTGTTCGAACGCAGCACCATCGAGCGCATCGCGCAGCAATGGCAAGCGCTGTTGCGAGCGATCTGTGTCAATGCCGAGTGCCGTGTGGCGCAGTTGCCGATGCTCAACGCTGCCGAGCGTCAGCAGATTGTCCATGAGTGGAACCCTGCGCCGTCGGCTTACCCGACCCAGTGCCTGCCCGCGCTGATCGAGGCGCAGGTGCAGGCCACGCCGCACGCCACAGCGCTGGTGCTGGAGCGTGAACACCTGACCTACCACCAGCTTAACGCCCGCGCCAATCAGCTGGCTCATCGCCTACGCGAACTGGGTGTCGGCCCGGACGTGCTGGTCGGTGTCGCCGTGCCGCGCAGCCTGGACATGGTCGTCGCGCTGTTGGCGATCCTCAAGGCCGGTGGTGCCTACGTCCCGCTGGATCCGGATTTCCCGCAGGACCGGCTGGCCTACATGATTCAGGACAGTGGCCTGAGCCTGTTGCTGACCCGCACCGATCTGCTGCTCAGCCTGCCGATTCCAGCCAATGTGCAGAGCCTGTGCGTGGACCGCGCCGATGACTGGCTCACCGACTACAACGAGGACAATCTGCCGGGCAATCTGCACCCGCAAAACCTGGCGTACGTCATCTACACCTCGGGCTCCACCGGGCAGCCCAAGGGGGTTACGGTTCGTCATGACGCGCTGGTGAACTTCCTGTCCAGCATGGCCGAAAAGCCCGGCCTGAGCGCGGATGACAAGGTGTTGTCGCTAACCTCGCTGTCGTTCGACATCGCGGGGCTTGAGCTGTACCTGCCGCTGATGCGCGGTGCCACGGTGGTGCTGTTGCAACCCGACCAGAACAAGGACCCCCAGGCGTTGCTCAAGGTCATCGAACAGCAGGCGGTGAGTGTCATTCAGGCCACGCCCTCGACCTGGCGCATGTTGCTGGACATCGCACCGGCCAACGCGTTGCGCGGCAAGACCGTGCTGTGCGGCGGTGAGGCGTTGAGCGTCGAGCTGGCGCAACGCCTGATCGCGCAGGCCGGGCACGTGTGGAATGTCTACGGACCGACCGAAACCACGGTCTGGTCGGCCCGTCATTACCTGACCGACAGCGACGACATTTGGCTGGGACGTCCACTGGCCAACACCCGTCTGCACATTGTCAGCGACGCCATCGATCTGCTGCCTGTGGGCGTGCGGGGTGAATTGCTGATCGGCGGCGACGGGCTGGCACGGGGTTATCACAACCGCGCAGCCTTGACCGCCGAGCGCTTCATTCCTGATCCGTTTGCCGCCGATGGCAGCCGCCTGTATCGCACCGGCGACCTGGCGCGCTATCACGCCGACGGGGTGATCGAATACGCAGGCCGTCTCGATCATCAGGTGAAGATTCGCGGTTTCCGTATCGAACCGGGCGAAATCGAAGCGGTGCTGCTGGCACAGGACAGTGTCCAGGACGCGGTGGTCATCGACATCGACGGGCCTTCCGGCCAGCAACTGGTCGCCTACCTGGTGGCCAGCGATCCGGCCCGCGACACCCACACGCTGCGCGACGAACTCAAGGCGCTTCTCAAGCAAGGCATGCCGGACTACATGGTGCCCAGCCATTTCATCTGGCTGGCGCAACTGCCGCTGACCCCCAACGGCAAGCTGGACCGCAAGGTGTTGCCGAAGCCGGATGCGAGCCAGTTGCAGCGCCTTTACGTGGCACCGGTCACCGAGCAGGAACAGCAACTGGCGGCGATCTGGGCCGAGGTTCTGAGCGTCAAGCGTGTGGGTCTGACTGACGACTTTTTCGAACTGGGCGGTCATTCACTGTTGGCCACCCAGCTTATTTCCAGAATCCACACCGGCCTGGGTATCGACATCCCGTTGCGCCTGATTTTCGAGAAACCGCAATTGAACGAATTTATCCAGGCCTTGGCCCACAGCGGTCTGTCGCTGACCGAGGACGGCTTGTCCGATATCGAGAAAATGATGAACGAAATGGCGGGTATCTGACATGGACAAGTCTGCAGCAGCGCGTATCGCCCAGCGTTTCGTCGGTTTGCCCGTCGAACAGCGTCGCCAGATCCTCGGCAAGATGAACGAGACCGGGCAGAGCTTCCGGTTACTGCCGATTGCCGTGACCCGCCATGACCTGGCTCGCATTCCGCTGTCGTATGCGCAGCAACGCATGGTGTTTCTCTGGCAACTGGAGCCACACAGCATCGCTTACAACGTGCCGCTGGCGGTGCGCCTCAACGGTCCGCTGAACCCGCAAGCACTTGCCGAAGCGCTCGACCAGCTGGTGCAGCGCCACGAAACCCTGCGTACCCGTTTTGTCTGCGAAGACGGCGAATATCATCAGCAAATCCTGGCGCAGGGCAGCGTTGCCCTGGCGTGTGTCAGCGTCGAGGCAGAACAGATCGACGCGCAGGTGCATGCGGAGCTACAAACGCCATTTGACCTGCTGAGCGACACGCTGCTGCGGGTCAAGCTGTTCCAGTTGAGCGATACCGAACATGTACTGACGGTGTGCATGCACCACGTGGTGTCCGATGGCTGGTCGGGCGAGTTGTTGATTCGTGAATTCGTCCAGTTGTATCAGGCGCGGGTCCTTGGCCAAACGGCTGATCTGCCTGAACTGGCGATTCAATACGCCGACTACGCCATCTGGCAACGCGCCTGGCTGGAAGCCGGCGAGGGCGAGCGTCAGCTGGATTACTGGAAGCAGCAACTGGGCAGCGAGCACCCGTTGCTGAGCTTGCCACTGGACCATGAGCGTCCATTGCAGCCCAGCCATCGCGGCGCGACCGTGCGGCTCGACCTGTCGGAGCAACTGTGCGCGCAACTGAAGACCCTGGCCCGTAGCCGTGGCCAGACGATCTTTATGCAGGTGCTGGCGGCGTTGTCAGTGGTGCTGTCGCGGTTCAGCGGGCAGGCCGATATTCGTATCGGCGCGCCGAATGCCGGGCGCACCCGCAGCGAGCTGGAAGGGCTGATCGGCTTTTTCGTCAACACCCAGGTGCTGCGCGTGCAGGTGGACGAGCGCGATAGTTTCGCGGCATTGCTGGATCAGGTGAAGCAGGTGGTGAGCGGTGCGCAGTCGCATCAGGAACTGCCGTTCGAACATCTGGTGGACGCCCTGGCACCGGAGCGCAATCTGGGCCACAACCCGCTGTTCCAGTTCAAGATCAACCAGCATGTTTACGTGGCCGAGCAGACCGACGCCTCGCGCCAGAGCCTGTCCGGGTTGAGCGTCAGCGAATTTCCGGTGGGCGCGGGCGATGCGCGCTTTGACCTGGCGTTCGACTTCACCGACACGCCGAGTGGCCTGCGCGGTTACTTCAGCTACGCCACCGACCTGTTCGAGGCGCGCACCATCGAACGCATCGCCGACGCCTTGCGTGAGGTGCTGCAGGCGCTGGTGCTGGACGTTGACCAGCGTCTGGCCGATCAGCCCTTGACGGTTTCGGCGACTGCGGCCGACGCGCCTCAAGATTTTGCCTGTTGCGACTTCCTCAGCCTCTGGCAACAGGGTCTGCACAGCGGACGAGACAAGACCGCTGTACGGGCTGGTCAGCAAACCCTGAGCTTTGCGCAACTGGAGGCGCAGTCCAACCGCTTCGCCCGCTACCTGCAAACCCAAGGCATTGGCGCAGGCATGACCGTTGCGTTGTGTCAGGATCGCTCTGTGGAATGGGTGGTCAGCCTGCTGGCGGTGCTGAAGCTGGGCGCGGTGTACCTGCCGCTGGACACCTCGCAGCCTGCCGAGCGCTTGCAGCAACTGGCCAGAGACAGCGGCGCGGTGCTGCTGATTCATGCCGCAGGTGACGACAAGGCCGACCATCTGGGCGTCTGCCCGGTGCTGGCGTTCGATACGACGCAGTGGGCCGAGGTTGCCGATGACGCGTTGGGTATTCAGGTTGCGGCCGAGCAGCCGGCCTACATCATCTACACCTCGGGTTCCACGGGGCAGCCCAAGGGCGTGTTGATCAGCCATGGCGCGCTGGCCAATTACGTACAGTCGGTACTGACGCGCCTGTCGCTCGATGCCGACGCGAGCATGGCGATGGTCTCCACCGTGGCGGCCGACCTGGGTCACACCCTGCTGTTCGGCGCGCTGGCCTCGGGTCGCACACTGCACCTGTTGTCCCATGAACAGGCGTTCGACCCCGACGGGTTTGCCCGCTACATGGCCGAGCATCAGGTGGATATCCTGAAAATCGTTCCCAGCCACCTGCAAGGTCTGTTGCAGGCCGCCAACCCGGCCGACGTGTTGCCCAGGCAGATGCTGATTCTTGGCGGCGAGGCCAGTGCCTGGGCCTTGATCGAGCAGGTGCGCCTGCTCAAACCGGGTTGCCGTATCGTCAACCACTATGGCCCGACCGAAACCACCGTCGGCATTCTCACCCATGAAGTGGCTGAACGATTGCCTGCTTGTCGCAGCGTGCCGGTCGGCCAGCCGCTGGCCAACAGCAGGGCGCGTGTACTGGACGCTTACCTGAATCCGGTCGCCGAGCGCGTGGCGGGTGAGCTGTATCTGGGCGGCGCAGGTCTCGCGCAGGGTTATCTGGGGCGCGCGGCGATGACCGCCGAACGCTTCGTGCCGGACCCTGATGCCGATGGCGAGCGCCTGTACCGCGCAGGCGACCGGGCGCGCTGGGTAGACGGCGTGCTGGAATACCTTGGCCGCGCCGACGATCAGGTGAAAATCCGCGGCTACCGCGTCGAGCCCGGTGAAGTCGGGCAGCTGTTGCGAACCCTGGACGGCGTGACCGAGGCCGTGGTGCTGGCTCAGCCGCTGGAAAGCGATCAATCGCGCCTGCAACTGGTGGCATGGTGCGTGGCGTCGGTGAGTGCTGAAACGCTGCGTGAACAACTGGCTGCGCGCCTGCCCGAATACCTGGTGCCTGCGCAGATCCTGCTGCTCGAACGCCTGCCGCTGACCGCCAATGGCAAGCTCGACAAGCGTGCATTGCCCAAACCGGGCGTGGTCAAACAGCGCTACACCGCACCGGTCGGCGAGATCGAGGAAAAGCTCGCGGCCGTCTGGGCCGATGTGCTCAAGCTGGAACAGGTGGGCAGCACCGACAACTTCTTCGAGCTGGGCGGTGACTCGATCCTCAGCCTGCAAATCATCGCCCGCGCCAAGCGTCAGGGCATCAAGCTCAGCCCCAAGCAACTGTTCGAAAAGCAGACCATCGGCCAGTTGGCTTCGGTGGCGAAGCTTATCCAGAAGAAACCGGCAGCCGCCGTGGAGCAGGTCAGCGGTTCGTTGCCGCTGTTGCCGATACAGGCACGCTTCTTCGAGCTGGAGATTCCCGAGCGCCATCACTGGAACCAGGCGGTGATGCTCAAGCCCAACACCCGGCTGGACGCCACAGCGCTGCAAAACGCGCTGACCGCGCTGATCGAGCAGCACGACGCGCTGCGTCTGGGCTTCGCGCAACAGGGCGGACAGTGGCACGCCACCTTTGGCGCGCTGAACACCGGTGATGTGCTGTGGAGGCATGAACTGGACGATCCGCAACGCCTGACCGAACTGGCCGACGAAGCGCAACGCAGTCTCGACCTGAAAAACGGCCCGCTGCTGCGCGCCGTGCTGGTGACACTGCCGCAGGACGAGCAACGGCTGCTGCTGGTCATCCATCACCTCGTTGTGGATGGCGTGTCGTGGCGGGTAGTGCTGGAAGACCTGCAACAGGCGTATCAGGCTGTTTCCACAGGTCAGCCCGTCACGCTGCCGGGCAAGACCAGCTCCCTGAAAACCTGGGCCGAACACCTGCAAGCGTATGCGCAGAGCGCCGCGCTGGAGCAGGAACTGGGCTGGTGGCAGAGCCAGTTACAGGACGTCAGTGACGAACTGCCCTGCGACAACCCGCACGGCGGGCAGCAGCAGAAACACGCCACGTCGGTGGTCACGCAGCTCGACAGCCAACGGACCCGGCAACTGCTGCAGGATGCGCCTGCTGCCTATCGCACCCAGATCAACGACCTGCTGCTGACCGCGCTGGCGCGGGTGATCAGCCGCTGGACCGAGCGTTCCGACGTGCTGATCCGTCTGGAAGGCCATGGTCGCGAGGACTTGTTCGATACTCTGGATATCACGCGCACGGTCGGCTGGTTCAGCAATCTGTACCCGGTCAGGCTGTCGCCGCAGGAGGCATTGTCCGACTCGATCATGACCATCAAGGAACAATTGCGTGCGGTGCCGGACAAGGGCATCGGTTATGGCGCGCTGCGGTATCTGGGCAGCGACTCGGCGCGTCAAACGCTGCAGCAGTTGCCGCAAGGCAGCATCGTGTTCAACTACCTGGGCCAGTTCGACGGCAGTTTCGATGCGCAGGACGCGTTGTTTACCCCATCGGCCGACAGCGCGGGCGCCTCTCAAAGCGCCGAAGCGCCGCTGGCTGCGCCGATCAGCATCAATGGTCAGGTGTACGGCGGCGAGCTGCGCCTGAGCTGGAGTTTCAGCGGCGCGGTGTTCGAGACCGCTACCGTGCAGCGTCTGGCCGACGACTACGCGCTGGAGCTGCAGCAGCTCATCGCGCATTGCACCTCGGAGGGTATGGCCGGTGTGACACCGTCCGACTTCCCATTGGCTCGTCTGACTCAGACGCAACTGAACAGCCTGCCGATGGCCGCGCAGCAGATCGAAGACCTCTACCCGCTGGCACCGATGCAGCAAGGCATGCTGTTCCATACGTTGTTCGAGCAGGAGGCGGGCCACTACATCAATCAGATGCGCGTCGAGGTCAGCGGTCTGGACGTCTCGCGTTTCAAGGCCGCCTGGCAGGCGACGCTGGATGCCCATGACGTGCTGCGCAGCGGTTTCGTCAGCCACCTGGATCAGTCGTTACAAGTAGTGTTGCGCGACGTGTCGATGCCGTTCACCGAGCTGGATGCCAGAGGACAGGCTCCGCAATGGCTCGGCGAATGGGCCGATGCGGACCGTCAGCAGGGTTTCGACCTGACCCGCGCGCCGTTGCTGCGTCTGGCCGCAGTGCGTACTGGCGAGAGTACCCATCAACTGATCTACACCAGCCATCACATCCTCATGGACGGCTGGAGCAGTTCGCGCCTGCTGGGCGAAGTGCTGCAACGCTACAGCGGCCAAGTGCCAATAAGGCAGACCAGCCGTTACAGGGATTACATCGAATGGCTGCAACGTCAGGACGCGACGCTCAGCGAACGTTTCTGGACCGCACAACTGACGGAACTGGACGAGCCGACCCGCCTGATGCAGTGTTTCAAATCGCCGCCGGGCGACGCAGGTCAGGGCGATTATCTGCGCCTGATCGACGCAGCATCCACCCAGGCCTTGAGCGAATTTGCCCGCGAGCAGCGCGTGACCCTCAATACCCTGGTGCAATCGGCGTGGCTGCTGGTGCTGCAACGCTATACCGGGCAGTCCAGCGTGACCTTTGGCGCGACCGTCGCCGGACGCCCCGCAGACCTGCCGGGCGTCGAGGAGCAGCTTGGTCTGTTCATCAACACCTTGCCGGTGATCGCCAGCCCGCGTCCCGAGCAACCTGTGGCCGACTGGGTGCAACAGGTGCAGGCGAAAAACCTTGCCCTGCGCGAGCATGAGCACACACCGCTGTACGACATTCAGCGTTGGGCGCGCAGCGGCGGTGACGCGCTGTTCGACAGCATTCTGGTGTTCGAGAACTACCCGGTGTCCGACGCGCTGCAACAGACCGCACCGCCAGGGCTGGTGTTCGGCGGTCTGCACACCCAAGAGCAGACGCATTACCCGCTGACGCTGGTGGTCAATCTGGGACAGACCCTGTCGATGCGTTTCAGCTACGACCGCCAGTGCATGAGCGAAGCCGATGTGGCGCAATTATCAGCGCATTTCCAGCACCTGTTGCAGGCGTTGATTCGCGATCCGCAGGCCGCCATTGGCGAGCTGACGTTGCTGGATCAGCCTGAGCAACAGCAGGTGCTGCGCGACTGGAACGCGACGGCTGCGGCGTTCCCGAGCGAGCAATGCGTTCATTCGCTGATCGAAGCCCAGGTACTGGCCACGCCGGATGCTGCGGCGCTGATCTTTGACGGCAACTCCCTGAGCTACGTGCAACTCAACGACCGCGCCAACCAACTGGCGCATAAGCTGCGCGAGTCGGGTGTCCGCCCGGATGTGCGAGTCGGCATCTGTGTCGAGCGCAGTCTGGAACTGGTGATCGGCCTGCTGGCCATCATCAAGGCAGGCGGTGCCTACGTGCCGCTGGACCCGGATTATCCCGAGGACCGACTGGCGTACATGATGCAGGACAGCGGTATCGGTCTGCTGCTGACCCAGACGAAGCTTTTGGAGCGTCTGCCGCTGCCTGCCGGCGTGCAGAGCCTGTGTCTGGATCAGGACAGCGACTGGCTGAGCGGCTACAGCCGTGCCAACCCGGTCAACCTGACCGATCCGCTGAATCTGGCCTACATGATTTACACCTCGGGCTCCACCGGCAAACCCAAGGGCGCGGGCAACAGCCATCGTGCGCTGGTCAACCGCCTGCACTGGATGCAGAAGGCTTACAGGATCGATGCGACCGACACCGTGTTGCAGAAAACCCCGTTCAGCTTCGACGTGTCGGTCTGGGAATTCTTCTGGCCGCTGCTGACCGGCGCGCGTCTGGCTGTGGCATTGCCGGGCGATCATCGTGACCCGGAGCGACTGGTGCAGACGATTCGCCAGCATCAGGTCACAACGCTGCATTTCGTGCCGTCGATGCTGCAAGCCTTCCTCACTCATCAGCAGGTGGAAAGCTGCCAGAGCCTGAAGCGCGTGGTGTGCAGTGGCGAAGCCTTGTCAGCGGAACTTGCCGGGCAGGTGCTCAAGCGCTTGCCGCAAGTCGGCCTGTACAACCTCTATGGCCCGACCGAAGCGGCCATCGACGTCACGCACTGGACCTGCACCCCGGACGACGTGCTGAGCGTGCCGATCGGGCGTCCCATCGATAACCTCAAGACTCATATCCTCGACGACGGTCTGCTGCCTGCCGCACCGGGCGTGGCAGCAGAACTGTACCTGGGCGGCGTCGGCCTGGCGCGGGGTTATCACCAACGCGCCGCGCTGACGGCCGAACGTTTCGTGCCGGACCCGTTCGACGAGCAGGGCGGCGGGCGTCTGTATCGCACCGGCGATCTGGCGCGCTATCGAAACGAAGGGCAAAACAACGGCGTGATCGACTACGCCGGGCGTATCGATCATCAGGTGAAAATCCGCGGTCTGCGCATCGAGCTGGGTGAAATCGAGGCGCGGCTGCATGAACACGCAGCCGTTCGCGAAGCCAGCGTGATCGACATCGACGGCCCGACCGGCAAACAGCTGGTGGCCTATCTGGTGACGGACGCTGTGGTTCAGGATGCAGACGCCTTGCGTGAAGCGCTGACAACACAACTCAAGGCGCATCTGCCGGATTACATGGTGCCTGCGCATTTCGTGCTGCTCGACGCCATGCCGCTGACCGCCAACGGCAAGCTGGACCGCCGTGCTTTACCCAAGCCTGAATCAAGTCGTGCGCACGGTTACGTTGCGCCGCGTACCGGGCTGGAACAGCGTCTGGCTGCGCTTTGGGAGCAGGTGCTGCACGTCGAACGGGTCGGCCTGAACGACAACTTCTTTGCCTTGGGCGGGCATTCTTTGCTGGCGGTTTCGCTGGCCGGGCGGATCCGCGAGACGTTTGATGTCTCGATCAAATTGCATGACTTTCTGTTGATGCAGACCCTGGGCGAGCTGGCCGATTTCATGCGCGCTGGCGAGGCCAAGGTCAAGTCGGCGGTAATCGCCATGAACACCAGCCAGTCGACCCGAACCCCCTTGTTCTGCCTGCCACCGGGCGGCGGCGGTACGTATTCCTACTACCCGCTGGCGGGCAGGCTGAACGACGACCGCGTGGTCTACGGGCTGGTCAACAAGGCGTACGTGGTGCCGGGCTGGTTCGACACGTCCTGGACGGACATGGTTGATTATTACGTCGAACAGATTCGCAATACCCAGCCGGTCGGACCTTACAGCCTGCTGGGCTGGTCGATGGGCGGCGCGCTGGCCATTGACATCGCCCATCGTCTGGAAGGTGCGGGCGAGACCGTGGAATTCGTCGGGCTGGTGGACACTCAGTTGCCAGCGTCCGTCGGTATGGCATTCATTCAGGAAAACCCGGAAAGCCTTACCCGAAACCAGGGTGAAAACTACTACCGCAGCCTGATCAAGAGTCTCCAGGCCTTCGTGCCGGGCTTGCAGGAGGAGGCCATTGTTGCGTTGATCGACACGGCGCAGCAGTCGTTGTCCAGCGAACAGGAGGTCATCGATTGGGTCATCGACAAGGTTGCACTCGACGCAGGCATGAGCGTTGATAGCCTGCGCAGTGTGTTCCAGGACATCGCCGTGCAGGACGAAATCGAAACCGGCTACCGACTGCTGGAAGCCAACGCACGCTTGAGTGAAGCCTTCACCTTGAAACCGTTGAACGTGAAAGTGGATTGCTGGTGGGCAGGGCAAAGCCGTGAGCCTGAGCAGATTGCCAAAGCTGAACGGGTGGTGCTCGAACAGTGCTCGGTGAATGGACTGGGCAGTTCCTGCGTTGTCGATCAACGCCATGACAACGTGGTGATTGCCGATGCGTTTCTGGACGGGCTGGTGGCGCGGTTGAGGACGTAGTCCGTTGCGGACGCGTTCCAGGCTTTACGATGCAGCGCCGTCTCTCAGCCAGCATCTGATCTGCACCCCAAAAGCTGGACACCCATCTGACTTCCTGGGGTGCAGATCAATCTGTGGGAGGGGGCTTGCCCGCGATGAAGTCGACGCGGTATGCCAGAAATACGCGTCATCGTTCTTCGCCGGCAAGCCGCCTCCCACAGTCCGGTGTTTGCTTACTGGGTTCTGTAACCCGCCCGACCGCTAGAAATCCCCTCGCAACGTGAGGACGTAGTTGCGCGGATCGCCATAGTAATTACCCCGGTCAATATCACCCGTCGCCTTGTAGTACGTGCGATCCAGCAGGTTGTTGCCGTTGAGGGCGATGGACCAGTGGTCGTCGATTTTCCAGGCTGCACGGGCATCCCAGATGGCGCGGCCGGGGTTTTTGATGACCTGGGTCGATTCGGTTTCCGAGTAGCCGCTCTGCGCTGAAACGCCTGCCCCCAGCGTCAGTCGATGCCAGGCACCGGGCAGGGTGTAGTGGCTGGTCAGGCGGAACAGGTGGCGGGGCGTTTCGGCGGAAATCGCCTGCCCGTCACTGCCCCGTGTGACGTTGAAGGTATAGCCTGCCAGCGTCTGCAACCCTGGCAGCAGCTCGCCGCTGGCTTCCAGCTCGAAACCCTTGCTGCGACGGATGTCGCCGTTCAGGTAGCAGGTGCCGTAGCTGTCGTTGGTCGGGCAGTTGCCGCTGTTCGCGTCATCCTCCACTGCCACGTCTTTCTGTTTCACGTAGAACACGGCCATCGACACGTTCAAGCGCTTGTCGAACAGCTCGCCCTTGATTCCGGTTTCATGGCTGGCGCCAATGGCCGGATCGAGGAATTTGCCCGCTGCGCTCTGATAACTGCTCTGCGGCAGGAAGATATCGGTGTAGCTGGCGTACCACGACCACTCGGGGCTCAGGTCGTAGATCACACCAACGAACGGCGTGACCTCGTGATTCTGCTGGGCCTTGGTGGTCAGGTTTGCCGCTTGGGTCTGATAGTCATACCCACTGATGCGCCCACCCATCACCAGGCTCAAGGAGTCGGTCAGGCTCAGGCGCAGGTTGCTGTAGAGGCCATAACGTTTGTCGCTGAAGTCGGTGATGCTGCTCCATGCCGGACGGTTTGGTCGGGCAATGGCGTGGTGGTCCGGGTTGAAGACATCCAGTGCCTGGTTCGAACTGACCAGAACCTGTTGTGAGCGACGTTGCTGTTCCGACCCGTTGGCACCGACGGTCAATTGGTGGGTCAGTCCGAACGCCTCGAAGTGGCCATCCAGATGGCTGTCGAAGCCGGTGCTTTGCAACGTATCGGAACGCAACAGCGTGCGAAGCGGACGCGAGCCGGTCAGGGTCTGCGGATCGATAGCGCCTTGGGCGTAGGCCACACGTTGATCGAAGTCGCCTTCGGAGTGGGTCATCGACACAGTGCCCGCCCAGTCTTCACTGAAGTGATGCACCACCTCGCCGAACACCTCGTTCGTTTCCGTCTGATGACGATTCCAGTCCTGGGCCAGAGACGTGGAGCGAGGCAGGTTCAGTGCGCGACCGTCGTTGTAGCGCGGCAGGCCGAAGATGGAAAAGCCTCGAATGTCTGCGCTCTGATGGCGCAGGCCGAGGGTCAGGGTGGTGTCTTCATCGAGGTCGGTTTCAACAATGCCGTACAGCAACGGCGCGGTCTTGTGCAGTTCGTCGATGAAGTAGCCACGGTCTTCGTAGGACGCTACGAAGCGGCCGCGAATGTTGCCCGCGTCGTTGAGCGCGCTGCTGCCGTCCAGGTCTATCCGGTTGTTATCCCAGCTACCGGTACGGGTGGTGACCGAGAACTGCGCAATGGCGGTCGGGCGTTTGCGCACCAGGTTGACCGCCCCACCGGGATTACCGGCACCGATCAACAAACCCGCAGCACCGCGCAGGACTTCGACGCGGTCGTAAAGGGCCATGTCCGGGGTCATCCAGCCTGTCACGCTGTAGCCTTGGCCGGACACACCATCGATGGTGTAGCTCTCGTCCTCCATGGCGAAGCCGCGAGAACTAAACACGTGGGAGCCGAAGTTGCGTTGCGAGAACGTGATGCCGGGCGTTTGCGCCATCACCTCGTCCAGCCCGGTGAGGTTTCTGTCGTCCATTAATTGACGCGTCATGACGGTCACAGATTGCGGCGTTTCACGCAGCGACTGCGGTGTCTTGTTGAGGCTCGTGGCCGTGGTGGTGTAAGAGTCGCTGCCTTCAGTGGTCACGCCGAACTGCTTCGCCTGAATCGCCATCGCCCCCAACGTGACCGGCTGCAACGCTGGCGTCTGGCTGAGCGTCAGGGTGTTGGCCTCCAGCGTGTGGGCAACCCCGGCTTGCCGCAGCAGATCTGTTGCCGCCTGTTCGGGCGTGAGCTTGCCGTGTACCGCACTGCTGGTCTTGCCGCGCACGTCGTCCGGGTTGTAGAGCACTTGCAGATCGCCCTGACGCGCCAGTTCTTTCAAGGCGCTGTTCAAGGGTTGGGCGGGAATGTCGAACTCCACTTCCTCGGCCAGCGCATTGCCCTGAACAAACAGCGACAGCACGAGCCCCAGACCCTTCAGTGTCAGCCCGGATTTCGGGCCTTTGTCGAAGGGTTTTACGGGGCCTGAATGGCAGCGTTTGAAGGGTGGTTGCATGGCAGAAAAGCTCTTTCGGGACGCGGGTGCAGAATACTGTATCTGTCGTCGGGAAGGGGGGCGGGCGTCAGTCTTCGTTTCAGTCGCTGAATGTTTGTCGGATGTACGGGCCCCTTCGCGGACAAGCGGAACGCCGCCCGGTCCGCTCCCACGGAGTTTGAGTTGCGCCCGATAGCCTGGGCTGGGCACTTATCCTGGTGGGAGCGGACTTGTCCGCGAAAGCCGTGTTTCAGCCGCTGAATATGGGGCGGATGTATGGGTCTTTTCGCGGACAAGCGGAACGCCGCCCGGTCCGCTCCCACGAAGTTTCTTCAGTCAGTCAGGTGTCGTGCACATATCGCTGATGCCCGCACCGTCAAAGCACAAAAAGCCAAGGGTTTCCCCTTGGCTTTGTGGCTGTTATGGCTATCCGTAGAACGGGTGATCGATCAGAAATCCCCGCGCAGGGTCAGGACGTAACTGCGAGGTTCGCCATACACGTTCGAACGGTCGGTCGCCACGGCAGTGGTGTAGTACTTGCGGTCGAACAGGTTCTCGGCATTGAGCGAAACGCGCCAGTTTTCGTCGAGCTTCCAGGAGGCACGGGCATCCCAGATCGCACGCCCGGCCACGCCCAGCTGATCGTTGGACGGCACTTCATAACCCGAGTCCGCCGACACGCCGGCACCCAGTGTCAGGCGGTTCCATGCGCCCGGCAGGTTGTAGCTGGTGTTGAGGCGCAGCATGTGTTTCGGGGTTTCGTAGGCGACTTCGGCGTCACCATTGTTACGCAGCATGTTGTAGGTGTAGCCACCGAACACCTGCAGGCCCGGCAACACTTCGCCGCTGGCTTCGAGTTCCACGCCCTTGCTGCGTTTGATGCCATCCTGCACGTAGCAGGAACCGTCCGAACTGGTCGGGCAGAACACGGAAGCGGCGTCAGCCGACAGATCCACTGCTGCCACGTCTTTCTGCTTGATGTAGAACAACGCCATCGACAGGTTCAGGCGCTTATCGAACAGCTCGCCCTTGAAGCCTGTTTCGTAGTTGGAGCCGACGGCAGGGTCCAGCGGCGAGCCCGCCACATCGACGAAGTCGGCTTGCGGCGTGAAGATGTCCGCGTAGCTGGCGTACCACGACCAGTTGTCGTTGATGTCGTAGATCAGGCCTGCGAACGGCGTGAATTCCTGAGTCTGCTTGGATTCATAGCTGTTGGCCGCACCTTGTTTGACGTCGTATTGATAGTCGTACCAGCTCAGGCGGCTGCCCAATACCACGCTCAACGGCTCACTCAGGTGAATCCGCGCATTGGCGTAAAGCCCTGCACGTTCTTCGGTCATGTCGATGTCATTGCCCCACGCCGGGCGGGCTGGCTTGGCGAACGCGTTCTGGTTGACGTTGAAGATATTGATGGGCGAAGCGGTTCTGACTGTCGCCTGTTTGGTATTGGATTCCTGTTTCGACCAGTCCGCACCCAGGGTCAACTGATGGTTCAGGCCGAAGGCATTGATGTTGCCTTCCAGCTGACTGTTCAGGCCGATGCTGTTCACTTCGTCCTTGCGGAACAGTGTGTTCTGGAAGGTCGAGCCTGCCAGGGTGGTCGGGTTCACCGCGCCGCGTGCATATGCAATCGCCTGATCGAATCCACCTTGCGAATAGGTCAACGACGTGCGGCTTTTCCAGTCATCGTTGAAGCGGTGTTCGATTTCGGTGAACACCTCGGTCATGTCACTTTCCAGGCGGTTCCAGTCCTGCGCCAGGTTGGTTGAGCGTGACAGCCCCAGCGACTGACCGTTGCTGTAGCGCGGCAGGCCGTAGATGGAATAGCCGTTGATGACCTGTTCCTGACGACGCAGGCTCATGGTCAGCGTGGTGTTGTCGTTCACGTCGGCTTCGACGATGCCATACAGCAGCGGCGTGCGGCTGTCGCGGCCGTCCAGGTACGAGCCGCTGTCATCGTAGGCGGCGACCATACGGCCCCGCAGCGTGCCCGAATCGTTGAGCTTGCCGCTGCCGTCCAGATCGACCCGGTACTGATCCCAGGAGCCAGCGCGAGTGGTGATCGAGAATTTGTTCTCTGCCGTCGGACGCTTGCGCACCAGATTCACCGCGCCGCCCGGCTGACCTGCACCAACCAGCAGGCCGGACGCACCGCGCAGCACTTCGACGCGGTCGTAGATGGCCATGTCCGGCTGCATCCAGCCAGTGATCTGATAGCCCTGTCCGCCAATGCCATCGACCAGAAAACTTTCCGCCAGCAGCGAGAAACCACGCGAGGTGTACACGTGGCCGCCGAAGTTGCGGTACTGGAAACTCATGCCGGGCGTGTCTTCCAGCACTTCGCTGAGACTGGTCAGGTTCTTGTCGTCCATCACCTGACGGGTCACGACGCTGACCGACTGCGGTGTTTCACGCAACGATTGAGCGGCACCCTTGCCGATACTGACGGCACCTGTGGTGTAAGAACCGGTGCCATCGGTGGTGACGCCCAGCAATTGGGAGTCAATGGCGGTCGGTGCCAGGTTCACCGTGCCTGCGGTGGGCGAGCCTTCTGCGCTGGCTTCCTCCGCCTGGACCTGCGAGGCCAGTGGCATGCAAAGCGCGAAACCCATGGCTGCCATGGATGGTCGGGAACTGAACATCTGGCTGAGCAGCAAAGCTTTGCTGAGCGGGGTGAGTCGTGACGGGTTGTGCATGACGTGGCTCTTTCTCGTAGGTATCGGCAGAGGGCAGAAAACGTCGTTCAGATCTGCAGAATCGGGTTTCGCCAGGGAAACCCGGCAGTCGTGAACGCCTTTATCGATGAGCGACCAGGCATCAGAAACAGCCGGGCGCACCATTCGCTGTAAATGAGAACGAAACCGACTCGCTGTTCTTTAATGAATTTTTCACAATTCGCGAAAAAAGATGGCGCATGGCTATCTCTGAGCAGTGCGTGACGGCGTATAGCACGAAAAAACCCCGCTCGCGGACCGGCCGGGCGGGGCATCGGGGAGGGCTGCCGGTCAGGCCGACACCGATTCGCTCTGCACTTGCTCGACGTCAATCTGCCCGGCCTGCATGCGCACCAGTTGGTCGGCGATGTAGAAATACCGGTCGTCGTGGGAGATCACGATGATGGTCTTGCCTTGCTGTTTCAGTTCCGGCAACAGCTCGGTGTAGAACACGCGGCGGAAGGCCGGGTCTTGGTCGGCGGCCCATTCGTCGAACACCAGCACCTGACGTTCGTCCAGCCAGGCGTTGATCAGCGCCAGACGCTTGCGTTGTCCGGTGGACAGATCGGTGGTGGTGAAGGCACCGTCGCGAATGCTGACTTTGTGGGCGATGTCCAGACGTTCCAGGTATTTGCCGGCGTCTTGCGGCAGGCTTGGTTGACCCTGCAGCGGCTCGTCGAACAGGTAATAGTCAGCGAAGATCGTGGTGAACAGCTGACGATAGTCGTCCAGAGTCTGCGGTGTGACGGCGTCACCGTTGAGGCGTATTTCGCCCTGTTGCGGCGTGTACAGGCCTAGCAGCAGCTTGATCAGCGTGGTCTTGCCGCAGCCGTTCTCGCCAACGATGAACACAATGTCGCCCTGTTTGACGCTCAGGTTGATCGGGCCGAGATGGAACGCGTCGCTGCCCTCGACGGCAGGATAGTCGTAACGCAGTTGATGCAGTTCCAGAGTCTTGAGGCTGGCCAGCGTATTGGGGCGGTCGCTGACCAGCAGGTGCGGCTCGGGGTTGGAGAATTTCCACGACAGCTCGGCAATGCGCCGCAGGGCGATCTGGGCGCGGCTGATGGCGGGCAAGGCGTTCACCAGACGCTCCAGCGGGCCTTTCATGTACAGCATCACCAGCACGAAGCCGCCCAGTACGGTCTTTTCGGTGGTCGGCCACAGGGCCTGAAACGCGATGGCCATGCCGATCACGGCAAAGAACAGCATCGAGCCGAAGGTCTCGGCGCTGACGAAGATGTTCGCGGCGCGGATGTTCGAACGGCAGATCTGCTCGGTGGCACCGTGGATCTTTTCGTCGAGCATGTGCTGACGACGCTTGCGCTGAATGCGCAGTTCCTTGGCGCCTGCCGACAATGCCTGATAGTGCTTCTGCAGTTCGTCTTCGCCATTGCGTGCCGCCAGAATGCTGCGCATGCCGAACCTGTGCGCCACGAATTGCGCGCCGGTTCCCAGGATCACGGTCAGCACCGTCAGGCCCAGAATCTGCCAGGACAACAACGCCAGATAGGTCAGGCAGCCGAGGGTCACCGTTAAGGCAATCACCATCGGCGCCACCGACAGGGCGAACGTGCTGATGGTATTTACGTCGTTGAGCAGCACCGGAATCAAACGGTGCGAGCGATAGCGCTCCAGTTGCTCGATGGGAGCGACCAGCACCTTGGCGGCCAGCTCGCGGCGCAGGTTGGCAACCACTCGCTGGCCCACGTAGTTGGTCGACAGGTTGGACAGCGTCGAACACGCCAGCGTCAGTACGCACAGCCCGGCAAACAGCAGCGCGGTCTGGGTGTCGGGTCCGCCCGGCAGGTTCATCGCGTTATTGATCGTGGCCAGCAGCGCCGTCACGCTCAGGCCACTGACGATCCCCAGCACCGTCGACAGCGCCACCAGCCACCAGAAGGGTTTGAGGATTCTCAGGGTTTCCCCGGCGAGGCTTTGGGTTTTGAGGGTCATGATGGTTCTCGTGAGTGTCCGTGATTGCGGCCCTCATTGAAGGCCGCAGCATCGATCGATCGGTCAGAGGTCGCGCATGACCCGAAAGCCCAGCCAGTCGCCACGTACATCCGGCTGGCGGCTGTTGCGATTGCCCGAGCGGGAGAAGATCGGCGCTTCGGTCCAGTCATTGCCGCGGATCATCTTCCAGGTGCAATCGCCTGCCAGCCAGGCACTGCCATCGGTGGGCGCGCCGTTGTAGTTGCTGGTCTCGCAATCGGCGGTCCATTCATACACGTTGCCGTGGGCGTCGTAGATGCCGAAGTCGTTCGGGCTGTAGCTGCCCGCCGGAGCTGTGTAGCTGAAGCCGTCTTCCGGGCCGTAGGTGTTGGCGTGTTTGGCGATGCCGTAGGGCTTGCCTTCATCCATAGGGAAAGGGAATGAGCCCTTGCTGCCACCGCGTGCGGCGTATTCACGGGCCGCCTCGCTGACCATGCGGTACGACTTGCCGGTCTTCTTCGACAGCCAGGCGACGTAGGCCTTGGCTTCGTTCCAGTCCATGCACACCGCAGGCTGACGAGGCCCCAGCGGATAGCGTGGCTTGCCAGCCTTGCACTCGCGTCCGGGCCGGGTGTCGCCGTCCGGCATTTTGTAGCCGGAGCTTTTGATGTAGGCGTCCCACTCACCGCTCAAGACCTGAAAGCGGCTGATGGCGAACGGCTTGGCGAAGGTCACGTCGTGCAGCGGGCCTTCATCCGGCTGGCGACCCATTTCCTCTTCCGGCGCGCCCATGGTGAAGGTGCCCGCAGGCAGTACGACCATCTCCGGGCAATCCTTGCAGTCCTTGAAAACCTTGCCGGGCTCGGCAGTGGCGGCGTGGGCCATACCGCTCAAGGACAGACCGAGCAGTGAGGTCAGGGACAGGGTGAACAGCATCTTTTTCATGAAGGGCCTCAATGGCAAAACGGAAAGCAGGTGAAGCAAAGCGGGTATGCAAGCGTCAGGTGCGCTGGCTGAGCAGGGCCATGAACCGGTCGATTTCAGCTTCGCTGTTCAACAGGCCCGGCGCGGTGCGCACCACCGGACCGACATCGCGGCTTACCGCATCGACCACCATGCGATTCTTCATCAGCCAGGCGGCCACTTCGTCGCTGGCCTGGTCCTTGATCCTGAAAAAGCTGAAGCCCGCCGACAGGGCAGGGTCCATCGGTGTGACCAGCTCGACGTTACGCTGCGCCTGCAGGCGCTCCTTGAGGTAGGTGTTGAGCTGATGGATGCGCGCCTGAACATCGGCCTTGCCCAGTTGCAAGTGCAGTTCGAACGCCTTGTTCAATGCCCAGCGATGCTCGAACGAGTGATAGCCGCCCGGCGTCATGGTGGTGGCGAAGTTGGTCGCTTCGGAAAAGGTCGGAATCGTCGGCGTGAGGTCGGTCATTTGTTCCGAGCGGGCGCAGACGATCCCCGTACCGCGTGGGCCGAACATCCATTTGTGCGTACCGGCCACGAAGTAGTCGCATTTCATGTCCGGGAAATCCAGGTTCTCGACGCCAAAACCGTGGACACCGTCGACCACATAAATAATGCGGTCCCCGGCGTCGCGGTTGCGGTTGTGTTCTTCCACCAGATCACCGATGGCGTCGATCGGCAGTTTCACGCCGCTGCCCGACTGCACCCAGGTCATGCCCAATACGCGGGTGTCGGGCCTGATGCTGCGGGCAATCGAGGCGATGATTTCGTCGGCCGACACCTGCGCCGCATCCTTGAATAGACGGATCTTGCGCACCCGTGTGCCGTCACGCTGCTGACGGAAATTGAGAATGCTGCGGGCGCAGGAATGTTCGTGTTCGGTGGTGAGGATTTCCTGATCCGGGCGCACGTGCAGGCCGCCATAGATGATCGCCAGCCCTTCGGTGGTGCTGCCGGTCAGCGCAATCTGGCCGGGTTTGGCGTTCAGGTACTTGCCGGCCCAGACACGCACTTCATGCTCGCGCAGCTCGGTTTCCTGCAGGTCCCAATCCATTGCCAGACCTGGGTTGCGGTCGATGTGAGCGCGGTGCTGCTCGATGGCTTCGCGCACCGGCCTTGGGTGCGAGGTCACCAGAAAGTTCGAGAAGTGGATGTAGTCGGGGTCCTGATTGAACAGCTGTTTCAATGCGGTCCACTTGTTTGCTGCCACGGGGTCTGGTTTGGCGGCCACAGCAGGCGCGATCAGGCTCGATCCAAGCGGCAGGGCGGCGGCCAGCAGTCCGGCCTGTTTGAGGAACGTTCTGCGGTCAGTCATGGGCTGACCACCGGTTTGGCCGATGCCTGCACCTGTTCCCAGACGCGCAGAAAGTTGCCGCCCCACAGCTTGGCAATGTCGGCTTCGGCGTAGCCGCGCTCGATCAATTCAGCCGTCACGTTACGGATCTCGCTGACATCGTTGAAGCCTTTCACGCCGCCGCCGTCGTTGAAATCGGAACTGATACCGACGTGGTCGATACCGATCTTCTTCACGGTGTAGTCGATGGCGTTGACGAAGTCCTTGACCGTGGCCTTGGGCTCTTCCTCAAGAATCGCGTACAGCTTGCTGGCGTAGGCACCGAAGCGTTGTTCCGGCCAGACGGTGATGATCGCGTCGCCGGGCATCAGCGCCATCGCCAGATTCGGCAGCGGCGGCAGGTCGAACTCCTTACGCAGCGCATTGAGCTTGTCCTGGGTCGGCTGGCTCAACGGCTTGAGGTAAGCGGGGAAGGCCACTACCTGCACGACACCGCCGCTTTGCTTGATCAACTGCATTTCTTCATCGCTGAGGTTGCGCGGGATATCCACCAGCGCGCGCGGTGCCGAGTGCGAAGCGACCATCGGCGTGCGGCTCAACTGACTGACCTGTTCCAGCGCCTTGCTCGACATCTGCGACACGTCGATGATCACGCCCAGATCGTTGAGCCGCTGTACGGCCTGCTTGCCGATCTCGGACAGACCGCCCAGTGCATCCGGCGTGTCGTTCAAGAACGGCAGCGGACGCGACGAGTCGGCCCAACTGTTATTGCCGACATAGCTGAAGCCGAACATGCGCATGCCACGCGCCGTCCAGCGGTCCAGCGCATCGAGGTCGTTGCCCAGCGGGTAGGCGTTGAGCATGCTGATGAAAATCGCAAACTTGCCTTCGCCCTGCAGGCGGCGCATGTCGTCCGGTGTGTAGGCGATGCCGACCTGATTGGGGAAGTCGCGCACCATGCCGGTGATGATCTTGTAGCGCACTTCCTGCTGCTTGCGCGCCTCATCGACAAAACCGGGCGTCGGGCGATGCGGAGCGTTGGCACCATTCCAGATTTCCGGCCAGCCGAACACCGTCAACGCCGCGCCGGAGAGTCGGCCACGTGCGGTCTTCACCAGGTCGAACTGCCCGGAACCGTCCTTGTCGGCTTCGTTGCGCTCGCTGCCGAACTTCATCGGCACGGTGATGTGGCTGTCGAAGGAAATGATCCGTTCCTGCAAGTCCTCGGCCTGCTTCATGACCTTGACCGGGTAACCCGCTGGCGTTCCGTAATGCCAGGCCAGGTAGCCCGCGCCTGCACTGATGGCCAGAGCCAGGGGCAGGCCGATGAAGAGCGCCTTTTTCCAACGCGGTTTTGTCATTGCCGTCTCGTTCAGGTGATCGGTGCAGGCCTGCCTTGCCTGTGGGCGACAGGGCCGTTGCTATGTGGGGAGAACGAGCGGATGGCGGAAAAATTTAGCGTCGGTTCAGCCTGGCAGGGCGCGCATTATTTTCTCAACTGCGCTTTCGTACTGATTGTGCCCATCGCTTAGCGTGGGCATTCAGCCCGTGACGCGCCGCGTCACAAATGGCACAGACAGTGGACTCAGTGAGCCGCGCGCTCGACTCTCATCACCTTTTCGCCCCTCGGCGACCTACTTTGACGGGGCAAAGTAGGCAAACCCCTAAGCTCCGGTTCCGGCCCCGGCTTCGCCGGGGTTCCTTCGTCCTGACACTGATTCGGGGGTCGCCGCAACGGGCCATCCATGGCCCAATGCGGCTCAATCGGCATCCATGCCGATTGCCCCCCGAATCAGCGCCAGAACTCAGCCTTCACCCGCGTCGCGATCGGCGGTGTTCTCACTATCGCGTCAGAAAAGCGCTTCAGTGCTACTGCTTTTTGGAGAGTCGGAGGATTTTGCGTCGCGATGAGCGCCACGTAGAGCGATCAGCGTAAAGACGCGACGCTCAGTAAATTTATGCTCAGGCTTTACGTTCTAGCTGGATAACCGGTGTCTCGGGGGCTGTAGCAGGTAGGGTGATGACGATTTCTCGACGAGGGTTCATGGCAGGTCTGGCGCTGACCGGCGCGGCAGTACCGGCTGCGTGGTACGCACACCGGGAACTCACCCGTGTCGAGGAGCCCGTCACTCCCGGCGAGGCCACCGCAGGCCCGGCCGACACCACCACTCAGCGCCTGGCCGACAAGTTGCGCGGTGTGTGGACGCTGCGCTTCGAAGGCCGCGATGCAGGCTTGCAGAGTGCGCCGCTGCACGGCCTGGAAATGTTCCTCGACATCGCCCCGCGCGGTCGCGGTCTGCGCGGCTACATAGACACTGCGGACAATCTGCGCGGAGAGGCGCCGCCGCGCTTTCGGGTGATCGGCGACTTGCAACCGGCCAACGCCGCCAAGCTGTATCTGCGGATCATGGACGGTCATGCGGGCAACGACCCACACAGTGATACGCCGCATTACGAATTCAGCCTGATCCTCGATGAAGTCTGGGGTGCATTCGGCAACGCGGGCAGCGGCACGCTGAGTGGCCGCATCGAACGCCTCGACCGACCGCTGGCGTTGCCAGAGCTGGAAAACCGGGTGATCGCCATCAAACAACTGTTCCCCGAGGCACGGGAGCGAGTGAGCCTGACGCCTGAGTTTCATGCCTGGCTGATTTCCAGAGAACATCGGCTGTTTCATCAGCTCTGGCATGCGTCCCGCGACAAGTGGCACAAGCTGCCCCGCGACAAGCAGGAAGCCTTGCGCGGGATCGGCTGGCAGCCGGGGCCGCGGGATAAGGAGCGTGATGCTCGCGGACCGCACAAGGATCGCAACGGCTCGGGCGTGGATTTCTTTTATATGCACCGGCACATGCTGATTCAGGCACGACGGATTCAGGATCTGCCGTCGTGGCCGCGTTTTCCGATGCCGCAACCGGAACTGGAGCGTGACCGTCTGGGCTTCGCTCGCTACTTCGACAACCACGACGGCTGTTCGCTGCCGCCAAACTGGCTGGCACCGGGTGACGAGGAATACACCCAACTGGTCAGCGACATCAAAAGCCCCGAGACCTACCACACGCATTTTCAGGTCTGGGAATCCCAGTACCGCGATCCACGCTTTCTGTCGACATTGACGCTGGGGCAGTTCGGTTCGCAGGTCGAACTGGAGCTACACGACTGGCTGCACATGCGCTGGGCCTCGGTGGCCCGCGACCCGGCCAACGGCCAGCCGGTGCCGATGGCGCGACGCTCGGATGACTTCGCCGAGCGCTGGTTTGGTCCGGAAAACGACTTTCTCGCCGACCCGTTCTCATCCCATGTGAATCCGGTGTTCTGGATGTTTCATGGCTGGATCGACGACCGTATCGACGACTGGTTCCGGGCGCACGAGCGTTTTCATCCGGGCGAAGTGAAGCGCCTTGAGGTCAACGGCGTCCCCTGGTTCGCGCCGGGACGCTGGGTGGAAGTCAGTGACCCATGGCTTGGCCCTGAGACCCACGGTTGCAGTACCACACCCGGCCTGCAGGCGGGGACGTCGATGGAGATGGACCCGGAAGTCATGAAGCTGGCGCTGCGCATCACCTTTGCGGCCGACGACAAGCTCGGCGACCTGGTCCGCCGTGTACCGCGTCGGCCATGGTATGCGCGCAATCTATTGCCGGAGAAGTGGTTTTAAGCGGACACACGCATAGCGGGTCTAATGACGCCTGTGGGAGGCGGCTCGCCGGCGATGCTGTTTCCAAGGTCCATCAGTGACTGGATTGACGCCATCGCCGACGAGCTACTTCCCACTGTTCGAGTGGGAGCGAGCTTGCTCGCGAATGGGCAATCGAATGCAATCAAGATGGAGCGTTCCAGCCATAGTTTTCGCGAGCAAGCTCGCTCCCACAGCCCTTGGAAGAGACGTCTTCGCTCTGTAGTCAACGCACCTGCCACCCACCTCCCAGTGCTTTGTACAGCGCGATACTGGCCTGCACCCTCGCCAGCCTCAACTGCACGCTCACGTCCTGTGCCTGGTAAAGGGTGCGCTGGGTTTCCAGCACGGTCAGCAGGTCTTCGGCACCTTCCTGATAGCGATTCTGTGCGATGCGAAACGCGGTCTGGGCCTGTTTTAGTTCTTCTTCGTGCCATTCGCGTTGTTGATCAAGACCATCGATGCTGTTCAGGGCCTTTTCCACGTCGGCGAAGCTGTTGATGATCGCGCCACGGTAG
Organism: Pseudomonas triticifolii; assembly: GCF_014358015.1. Classification (GTDB taxonomy): domain Bacteria; phylum Pseudomonadota; class Gammaproteobacteria; order Pseudomonadales; family Pseudomonadaceae; genus Aquipseudomonas; species Aquipseudomonas triticifolii. The sequence goes on from NZ_JACONV010000005.1 coordinate 251,408, forward strand.
GTTTCCAGCAGTTCTTCCTGGCGTGCCGTGGCTTTGTCACGCTCGGCACCGAGGCGGCCGTTGTTGAAGATCGGGCCGACCAGACCCGCCGCCAGGCTGGTGAAGGGCGCGCGCAGCCAGTCTTCGGCGCGGACCGATTCGGTGCCGACGCGGGCGCTCAGAGTGAGTTTGGGCAACATCGCTGCGCGGGCAACGGTGACATCGGCTTGCGCGGCTGCCAGCTCGGCTTCTGCCTTGGCCAGGTCGGGGCGGCGGGTCAGCAGGTCGCTGGGCACGCCGCTGCCGATGTCCGGCCAACTCAGTGTGTCAAACGCCTGATTGTTCAGTTTGAGGTTCTGCACCGGCTGACCCAACAAGGCGGCGAGGGTGATCAGTTGTTCATTGGCCAGTTGCTGAATGCGCGGCAACTCGCGCTGCTGAGTGGCGACCAGATTCTTCTGTTGCGCCAATTCCAGCGCCGTCGCTGAGCCCGAGTCGTAGCGGGTCTGCACCAGACGCAGTACATCCTTGGCGTTGGCCAGGTTCAGCTCGGCGATACGCCCTTGCTCGCGGGCCGACAGGGTTTGCGCGTAACGGTCGGCTACGTTGCTGAGCAGGGTCAGCTCCACGGTTGCCTGATCGAACTGGCTGGCGCGCAGGCTTTGCACAGCGCTGTCGCGACCAGCTGCCACGCCGTCCCAGAAGTCCACTTCGTAGCTGGCGGTCAGGTCGGCGGTGAACATGTCGGTGTTGTTGTCGTCCGACGGATTGGCCTTGCGGTCGCTGCTGCGCATGAATGTGTTGCGTTCGCCGCGCAGGCCGTAAGTCAATTCAGGCAGCAGCGGCGCACCGCCGATAATCGCCGTTGCCTGAGCCTGACGCACCCGCGCCATCGCTGCACCGACTTCATGGCTGTCCCGGCTGGCCTGTTCGATCAGACGGTTCAGCTCCGGGCTGCCGAAGCGTTGCCACCAACGTGCATCGCTGCGTTGGGTCGCGGCGCTCTGGGCGAATGCCCAGGTCGGCGGTGGCTGGATGCCGATGTTCGGGCCGGGCGCTGGCGTGCTGCACGCGGCCAGCAGCAGGCAAGTAGTCAACAGCGTGAAGTGTGCTTTCATGGATTGATCATTCATTGACTGGTGAGGGCCGCCACCGGATCGAGCCGGGCAGCTTTGCGGGCGGGCATGAAACCGAAGATCACCCCGGTGATCAGCGCGCAGCCAAAGGCTCCCGCCACGGCCGACAGCGAAAAGGCCACCGCGACCTTGCTCAGCAACAACACCGCGCCCATGCCCAGCGCCAACACGATGCCGGCCAGGCCGCCAACGACCGAGAGCATGACCGCTTCGGTGAGGAACTGGCGGAGAATGTCGGTCTGACGTGCGCCGGTGGCCATGCGGATGCCGATCTCGCGGGTTCGCTCACGCACGGTCATCAGCATGATGTTCATCACGCCAATACCGCCGACCAGCAGCGAAATCGCCGCAATCGAGCCCAGCATCAACGACAGCGTGTTCTGGGTGCGGGCCTCGGCCTGGATCATCGCCGCGTTATTGGTCAGCTCGTAGTCCTGCTTGCCGTTGTGCAGGCGATCGAGCAGGTCGCGGATCGCCGCTTCGGCCTGTTTGACGTTGTCGGCATCGCGGGTGGCGAGGGTGATGTATTCAGGGTCCTGCGAGCCGAACAGACGAATGCTGGCCGACGAGTACGGAATCGCGATGCGGTTGTCGCTGTCCAGATCGCCGGAGCTTGCACCTTTTTCCTGAAGCACGCCGACCACCTGAAACGGCACGTTCTCGATCAGGATGTATTGACCGATGGGGTCGATTCGGTCGCCGAACAACTTCTGCCTGACCTTGTGACCAATCACGGCCACTGCCGCAGCATTCTGTTCATCGGCTTCGGTGAAGTAACTGCCTTCGACCACCGGCCAGTTGAAGATCGCCGGAAAATGCGTGTCGTTGCCGCCCACGTAGCTGGAATGATCGACATTGCCGAAGCGCACCCCGGCCTGGCCGCCATTGACCGGCATGATCATCCGCACCTCGGGCAAATCACCCAGCGCCGCGACTTCTTCAAGGGTGATGATGCCTTTCGGCGCGCGCGGACTCGGCGCTTTGCCGTTGAGGTAAATGATGTTGGAGCCGAACGATGACATCTGTGCCATGACCTGGCGTTTGCTGCCTTCGCCAACCGCCAGCATGACCACCACCGAAGCGACGCCGATGACGATGCCCAGCAGCGTCAGTGCGGTGCGAAACCGGTTGATCCACATGACCCGCCAGGCCGCCTGGATGGCGTCAAGCAGTTCACCTTTCCAGGCACCACGAGTGCTGCTGCCGTGAGCCAGTCGAGCCCGCAGATCGACTGCCTGCAAGGCGGCCGGGTTGGTCGCAGGCTGGGCAGCATCAGCCGTCCCGTTGAGTGTGTCGCTGACGATGCGCCCGTCGCTGATTTCGATGATGCGTCGGGCGCGGGCGGCGACGTCCCGGTCGTGGGTAATCAGAATGACGACATGGCCCTGACTGGCCAGTTCGTCCAGCAATGTCATGACTTCCGCGCCGCTGTGGGTGTCGAGCGCGCCGGTGGGTTCGTCAGCGAGGATGATGTGGCCGCCGTTCATCAGCGCGCGGGCGATGGATACCCGCTGCTGCTGACCGCCGGACAGTTGGTGCGGGCGGTTGCCGGTGCGTGAAGCAAGCCCCAGTCGGTCGAGCAGGGCGGCGGCACGGGCATGCCGTTGTGCGGCGGGTGTTCCGGCGTAGATCGCCGGCATCTCGACGTTTTCCTGCGCCGAGCCAGACGGGATCAGGTGATAGCCCTGAAACACGAAACCGAACGCCTCGCGGCGCAGCCAGGCCAGCTCGTCGCTGCCCAGTTCGGCAACATTTTCCCCGGCAAACAGGTACTCGCCCGAGGTAGGCCGGTCCAGGCAGCCCAGGATATTCATCAGCGTCGACTTGCCTGAGCCGGACGCGCCGACAATCGCTACGAACTCACCGGCGTGGATCGACAGGTCGATACCTTGCAGCACGTTGACCTGCGGGCTGTCGCCACCGCCGTAGGATTTGCGAATGGCCCGCAGGTCGATCAGCGGCGTCTGCATTCAGCCTCCGCTGCCGGAAGTCGAGGGCACCAGCAGCTGGTCGCCTTCTTCGAGGCCACCGAGGATCTGCACGCGTAATCGATCGCTGATGCCTGTGCGCACCTGACGGCTCTGCACGTCGCCGCGTGCGGTAAGCACCTGCGCGGTCTGCAGGTCGCTTTGCGTCCCGGTCTTCAGTGCTGAAAGCGGCGCGGTCAGGGTGTCCTGCGCGCTGCTGGCGACGAAGAAGATCTGTGCAGTCATCTCGGCCATCAAAGCCTGATCGTCGTTGTCGACGTCCAGCAGAACGGTGTACAGCACGACCCGGCCACCGCCGCTTTTGCGCGAACTGCTCGGGCTGCCGCCGCCCTGATTAGCCTGTTCCAGCGGCTTGGGCGGCACCGGTAGAATCTGCCGCACAGTGCTTTTCCAGCGCCGGTTGCCGCCGCTCAGGGTGGTGAAATAGGCGTTCATCCCCGGTTTCACATGGCCAATGTCGGCCTCTGACACTTCGGCCCAGACGGTCATCGGGGACAGGCGGGCGATGCGCAGGATCAGTGGCGTCTGCTGCTGGGCATTAAGGGTCTGACCTTCGCGGGCATCCAGCGCGACCACCGTGCCGCTCATGGGCGCATAAATGCGTGTGTAGCCCAGCGCAGCTTCGTCACTGCGCAGCGCCGCCTGGGCTTCGAGGATCTGCGCCTTGAACATGTCGACCCTGGCCTGGGTGGCGCGAAACTCCGATTCGGCGGCCTGCACGTCCTCGGCACGGGTTGCACCGCCGGCTGCAAGACGCTGCTGACGTTGCTGTTTCTGCTGGGCCAGTTCGTGCAGTGCGCGTTGTTCCTGAAGCTGGGCCTTGAGGTTGTCGATGGCGTAGCGCGCCGCGTCGAGCCTGGCTTTCTGTGTGGATGGATCGATCTCGACCAGCAACTGACCTTCCTTGACCTGATCGCCCACCTGCACGTGAATCTTCATGATCTGCCCGGTCGCCTGCGAGCCGACGTCTACATAGCTGCGCGGTTGCAGTGTGCCCAGCGCCGTTACGCTGCTTTCAATGCTGCCGCGCGTCACGGTGACGGTGTGTGTCTTGCTGTGGTCATCGGGCAGGATCTGCCATGCGCACACCGCAATGACCGGAAACAGGCAAAGGGCCGCGAGGACAGTGCGTCGAGGGAGTCGAGAGCGTTTCATGCAGGGTTCCTGCCTGGGGAAAATCAGCCGTTCAACGGGCGACGGCTACGGGAGCTGTCATTAAGACGAGAGCGCCGCAGGGGAATTTAGCGCTGTCAGTAAAATGGCTGTGCCGACTAAATTTCACTCGGCGGCCTCGTTTAAGGGGAGCGGCTTTTTCCAGTCGTGTTCCGTTTTTCTTTCGAGGTGGAGTCAGCATGATCATGTCCAGACCCTTGTCCTGTTTGCTTGTCGCAGGTCTCTCGCTCGGGCTGGTGCTACCTGTCCAGGCGCTGGTGAGCGCCGAGAATCAGAGCGCCTCGGCGCAGGTGCGTCGTACCGGTTTTGGCGTGCCGCACATCCTCGCAACTGACGAACGCGGGCTGGGTTACGGCATCGGTTACGCCTACGCGCAGGACAACCTGTGCCTGCTGGCCAACGAGGTTGTCACGGTCAATGGCCAGCGCTCGCGCTATTTCGGGCCAGACAAGACGACCCTAGAACAGCGCAATAATCTGGCCAGCGACCTGCTGTTCAACTGGTTGAACACGCCTGAAGCACTGGCTGATTTCTGGACGGCGCAGCCGCTCGAGATTCGCCAGTTGATGCAGGGTTATGTCGCCGGTTACAACCGTTCACTGGAGGAACAGAACGCCAAGGGGCTTCCGCCAGCCTGCGTCGCCGAATGGGTGCGGCCGATCAGCACCGACGATCTGGTGCGTCTGACCCGCCGCTTGCTGGTTGAAGGCGGGGTGGGTCAGTTCACCGAAGCGCTGGCCGGGGCCATGCCGCCGCAGCCGGGTGCTCAGGCCAGCCTTCAGGACGACCAGCGTCAGGCCCTGCAACTGGCCGCTGCCCGCAATGAGCAATTCGCGCTGGAGCGCGGCAGCAACGCCGTCGCGATCGGGCGCGAGCTGTCGGCCAACGGCCGTGGCATGTTGCTGGCCAACCCACACTTTCCGTGGGGTGGCGGCCTGCGTTTTTATCAGATGCACCTGACCATCCCCGGCAAGCTGGACGTGATGGGTGCGGCGCTGCCGGGGCTGCCGCTGATCAACATTGGCTTCAACCAGCATCTGGCATGGACCCACACCGTTGATACGTCCAGACACTTCACCCTGCATCGCCTGCAGCTCGATCCCAAAGACCCGACCCGTTACCTGCTTGACGGCAAGTCGGTGGCGATGGGCAAGCAACAGGTCACTGTCCAGGCGAAGCAGCCTGATGGCAGCGTCAAGCCGGTGATCCGCACGGTTTACTCGTCGACGTTCGGCCCCATCGTGCAATGGCCCGGCAAACTGGACTGGAACGACAAGTTCGCCTTCAGCCTGCGCGATGCGAACCTCAAGAATGACCGCGTGTTAAAGCAGTGGTACGCCATGGATCAGGCGAAAAGCCTCAAGGCGTTTCAGGATTCGGTGCGCAGTGTCCAGGGGATTCCTTGGGTGAATACCGTGGCGGTCGATGACCGGGGGCAGGCGCTGTACATGAATGTCTCGGTGGTGCCGAACGTCGATGCGGCCAAGCTCGCCAAGTGCAGCGACCCGCGTATCGGCACCGAACTGATCATCCTCGACGGCTCACGCAGTGACTGTAACTGGGACATCGCCCCAGAGGCAGCACAACCGGGCATCTTCGCGTCGTCGCGCCAGCCGCAGCTGCTGCGCACCGACTTCGTGCAGCACGCCAACGACTCTGCCTGGATGGTCAATCCGGCAGCGCCGCAGAAAAACTTTTCGCCGTTGATCAGCCAGGAAGGCCAGCCGCTTGGGCTGCGTGCGCGTTTTGCGCTGGACAGGCTCGGCACGTTGCAGCAGGCGGGCAAGGTCAGCGTCGAGAACCTGCAGGCCATGGTGATGGACAACGAGGTGTATCAATCCGGGCAAGTGCTGCCGGACCTCTTGCAGTTCTGTGCGACCGGACTGGGCGATGATGAAAAGCGCCTGGCGCCGTTGTGTGCGGCGTTAAGCGCCTGGGACGGTCGCGTTGACCTGAGCAGTGGCGTGGGCTTTGTGTACTTTCAGAAGATCATGGCCGCCATGCAGTCCGTCGGGTCGCGCTGGCGGGTGGTGTTCGATGCGCAGGATCCGGTTCACACCCCGAGGGGTCTGGCGATTGAGCGTGCCGAGGTCGCGACGGCCTTGCGTGCGGCCATGCTGGCGGTGCAGGACGAGGTGAGCAAGACGGGGCTGTCGGCGAACACGACCTGGGGCGATATTCAGGTGTCGAGCCTCGGCGGTCAGCCGATTCCCATCCACGGCGGTCCGGCGGCGCTGGGCGTCTATAACGCAATGCAGACGGTAGCGGGCAAGGACGGCAAGCGTGAGGTGGTCAGCGGCACCAGCTACCTGCAAGTGGTGACATTCGACGAGCAGGGTCCAAAGGCCAAAGGCTTGCTGGCGTTTTCCGAGTCGAGCAATCCACAGTCCGCCCACTCGCGAGACCAGACCGAGGCGTTCTCGAAAAAGCAGTGGGCTGATCTGCCGTTCACCGAGCAGCAGATCAAGGCTGATCCGGCGTATCAGGTGCAGGAGATCAGGGAAGAACGCACGCCGTGAGGTGCGCTGCCAGGTGATTGGGCCAGATGGCCCAATTCACGCGTTCAATGCGACGTGTCAACCACCCTGAGTGTCGATATCGGCATCGACGCCTTGGGTAGGCTGGTGATTGCGTTGGGTCTTGGGCATTTCCTCTGGCTCATAGTCAGGCACATAGGCGCTGTCTTCGGCCGACCCTTGGCTCTGGCTCTGGCTCTGGCTCTGGCTCTGGCTCTGTTGCTGGCTTTGATTCTGGCGCTGGCTCTCATCCTGACCCGGATCCGGCACCGCATCGGGTGTTTGTGGATCAATGGCCGGATCATTGCGGTCCGTGCCTTGTTCCTGCGGTGAGTGCTGACCAGGTGCCTGTTCTTTTTGCCGTTGCGGTTCGGTAGACATGATTACCTCAAAGGTCTGCTTCAGAAAAGTACTGACAGGCTTTCGAGGTGGAGGGGAAGGGGATCGTTCGATTGGATCGCCGAGTGGTAGGCGCGGCGCTGGCGTCTTTTACACAACGCTATGTG
>NZ_JACONV010000006.1 GCF_014358015.1 Pseudomonas triticifolii
CTGCGAGCTTGCTCGCGAAGGCGTAAGTGCTGCCAGTACAGATCTAAAGCCACACAGCGTCCTACAATGGGTACTCCCGAACGCTGTTGACCAGACCTGCGCGAACCGGATTGGCGACGATGTAGCGAGCAAAATGGACAAGATTACGCTCTTCTCGAACAGCGATATCATGAAAGCCACTCTGCCAAAACGTTCCGGAACAACCACTTGCCTTGTTCACCGCGATTGCGCTTCTCGACTTCACACGCTGGACCACGCCAGACAGAGAGTGACCTTTCAACTCAAGCAACCAATGAAAATGGTCTGGCATGACAACCCACGCCAATGAATCCGCCAACTGCCTCTCCTGAACATCTCGCAACTCGCTGACCAACAATCGACCCAGGCGCCAGTCGGAGAAAGCAGGCGCACGCTGAAATGTTTTTGCAGTCACCAGATAGATTTGCCCAACGTCAGAAGCCCGTCCAATACGCAGACGGTGTGAGTATGCTTTTCCAGCCATCCCTGGCCTCATTCATTGCCTGTTGAAAACTGACTCTAGCGCCTCGCCGAAGTGAAGGCGTGCTGATCGTTTACCCGAATATTTCCAGCCCGCGACACCCCACCACGCCCTGCCCTTTTTACTTATTCCCGCCATTCAGGCTAAATGGCGGGGTCGATTACCCAACAAGAACGGAACCTGTGATGTCTTCACGACGCACGACATCGGTCTGGATTGCCTGCTTTGCAGTGCTGTTCAGTCTGCTGGCCATGCCACTGTCACCCAGCACGCCACGTGCTGCAGGGGAACAGGTGCTGTGGGGGACGTTCTGTAGCGGCAGCGGCATTCGACTGGTCGCCGTTCCGTTGAACGAAGCGTCACAGAGCATTCCTGACGAGCAGCATCAATCTGCGATGCAGCATTGCCCGTGCTGTTCGGGGTCGGTGTTTGTGGTCATCCCGCCCGGTTTCAGCCATGGGCTGGTGGCGCGTCTGGAGCCCGAGCGCTTTGCGCCCGCGGTTTTCCTGATTCATGCCTCGCCGCGCCTGCAGTGGCCCAGCGCCAACCCGCGGGCCTCCCCGCCGGTCTGATACCCCGTTTGCCCGTGCCTGAATGCACCTGAATGGATTGACCGGAGAACCCCCATGCTCAAAAAAGCCCTCATGCTGGCCGCGCTGCTGCTGCCTGCTTGTTTTGCCCAGGCTCACCAGTACACCGCTGGCCAGATCATGATTGCCCATCCCTGGTCGATGGAGCTGCCACCCAACGCCCCGACCGTGGCCGCCTATTTCGTGCTCGAAAACAAAGGTGACACCGCAGACCGTCTGGTCAGCGTCGATACCCCGATAGCGGGTCAGGCACAACTGCATCAGCACATCCAGGCGGACGGCCTGATGAAGATGCAGCAGGTGCAAACCGTGGACGTGCCTGCCGGTGCCACTGTGACCTTTGCCCCCATGGCCTGGCACGTGATGCTGCTGGATATCAAAGACCGTTCGAAGCTGCTCGTCGGGCAACGCTTCCCGATGACGCTGCATTTCGAGAAGGCGGGCGATGTCCAGGTGCAGGTCGTGGTACAAAAGCAGGCACCCGAACACCAGCACTGAGTAGCCTTCCCGATTGAGCGCCATGCGCCAAACCCGCGAACGATCAGCCGTCCCTGTTAAAAACCGGGCCGCGTGGCTGAGCCTGTTCGCCATGTTGATGATTTTTATCGGTCCGCTGATTTCCCAGTCGATGCCGATGGATCAGCACGCCCCCAGGTTGATGCCGTCATCGATGCCCATGGAAATGGGCAGTTCGGCCGACAGCCACGCCCATCACGGCAGCGAACACGCCACATCGCCTGATGCGGGCATGGGTGATCATGCGCTGTGGGCCAAATGCGGTTACTGCACGCTGCTGTTCAGTTGCCCGGCGTTGCCTTATGTGCCCGTGCTGGTCGCCGACGCCCCGCCTCGCCCTGCGGACTTCTTTACTGCGCAGCCCCGACTCGGGCATGCGCAACGCGCCATCTTTCCCAATGCCCGAAGTCGGGCACCGCCAGCGCATCGCACAGCCTAGAACCAGAAAAATCCCACGACCGCCCTCGGCTCAGGCCCCGGGCGCGTTGTGCTGTGTTATCCCTCTTCGGGAGCGTTGACCGTGTCAAAACCCACTGTTTCTTTCTACAACCTGGCCTGGCGATGGCATTTTTACGCCGGGCTGTTCGTCGCGCCTTTCATGATCCTGCTGTCACTGACAGGGATCATTTACCTGTTCAAGCCACAGCTGGACAACCTGATGTACAGCGATCTGTTGAGCGTAACGCCCGCTCACCACACGATCAGCGCCGACGAGCTTCAACAGCGCGTGCTGAGCACTTATCCACAGGCCGCCATCAGCAAATATTTCCCGCCGGTCAGTGCCGAAGGCAGTGCGCAGTTCGTGATGCGTGATCAGGGACGTGAGGTGAACGTCTTTGTCGACCCGTACCGCGGCGAGATCCTGGGCACTCAGGACGCGAAGCAAAACCTGCAGGCCATCGCCCGCGCCCTGCACGGCGAGCTGATGATCGGAACGGTCGGTGACCGGCTGATCGAACTGGCGGCAGGCTGGGGCATCATGCTGGTGGTTTCAGGGCTCTATCTGTGGTGGCCACGCGGTTCACGCGTTGCCGGCGTGCTGTGGCCACGGCTGACCGCTCGCGGGCGCGTGCTGTGGAAAGACCTGCATGCGGTGACCGGTTTCTGGGGATCACTGATTCTGCTGTTCATGCTGCTCAGCGGCATGACCTGGACCGGCATGTGGGGCAAGCAGTACGCAGCGGTCTGGAACACCTTTCCTGCGGCAATGTGGACCAACGTGCCCACTTCCACGCAACTGGCCGGAGAACTCAACACCGCCAGCGCTCAGACCGTGCCGTGGGCGATGGAAAACACGCCGATGCCGCAATCCACTGGCGAGCATGCCGAGCACATGCATCAGCACGGCATGTCCGCAGGCCCCGCTGCGCCGAAGATCAGCCTGCAACAGGTGGTGGAGATCGCAACCGCCAAGGGTATCGAGCCTGGTTACAGCATTACTGCGCCCAAGAACGCCGAAGGCGTGTTCACGGTGTCGGTGTTCGCCGATGACCCGCGCAAAGACGCCACGCTGCATATTGATCAGTACAGCGGCAAGGTGCTGGCGGATGTTGGCTGGCGGGATTACAGCCTGGTTTCACGCGCGACCGAGATGGGCGTGATGCTGCATGAAGGGAAGTTTTTCGGCTGGCTCAACCAGTTACTGATCTTCCTCGCCTGTCTGATGATCCTGCTCAGCGCCGTCAGCGGGCTGGTGATCTGGTGGAAGCGTCGCCCTCAAGGCAGGCTGGGTGTACCGCCACTGCGTCACGACCTGCCACGCTGGAAAACTGCCATGGTGATCATGTTCGGCATTGCCATCGCATTCCCGCTGGTTGGGGTTTCGCTGGTCGCGGTGTGGCTATTTGATCGAATAGTTTTCTCCCGCTTTGCTAATTCCTCGGCAGCAGCTTAAATTGCACGCACGAGGCCTGAAACCGCCGGGCGGTTTTGTGATGAATTCCTCACCTGACAGGATCAGGCCTCGTGGTTTCAAGATATAAAAAGCCGCCTTCGCGGACTGTGTGAAAACGCAGTTGAAACGCCCCGACTTGTCGGGGCGTTTCCTTTTATGTCGTCAGCCAGTGAAAAAGCCCGGCCTGCCCGGACAACGCCAAGGGCGAAATCCCGGCGTTGTGCCTGCTCAACCATCGCGGCTAAACGCGGGTGAAGGCGTTTATTGCGTTCATGCAAGAGCTCCTGGCCTCAGCTCCCCCAGCGCGTCCAACACGCCCTGGCCCGACTGCTTGAGCTCGCGCCTGAACATTTGCGCCCAACGCATGCTACCCCTGTTTTTTTGGGGCTCTTCATCCTCCGCCTCTGGCAGATAGAGGCTCGCTACACCGGCATAGGTGTCGTAGTAGATCTTGCCCTCCAAAGCGGTACCCAACGCCTCTGCCCCCTCTGCCACCTGCGCCAACACCTTGGTGTGGTAAAGGTGCGCGACTTGGCGCATCACGTTGTGGGAGCCGGGAACATACCAGGCGATTTTCGCCCGCAGGCCCGTAACGGTCCGTACCGCCCCCTCTCCAAGGTACTCGACGTATTGCGTTCCCATCTCGGTCCACGCAATGCTTCCCACTTTTCGACCGGCCGCGACGTCTTTTACGGAAGTTGCCAACGAACCATAGCGTTTGAAGTGTCGCCAGCCTCGAATGGCGCTTCGCACGATCGCTTGGACACGATTGACAAGGCGCCCGATGCCACTGATCGCCCAGCGCAACATCCGGCCTGCTTGCTTGAGGATATTGGTGAAGTTACCGATGGATGCAAAACCCGTCACCATGCTCGCAATACCCAGTTTGTGAGCGAGTTCAGGATCGCTGTCTTCAAGAAACTTAGAGGTCACCTCCAGCGCCAGCGCAGTAAATGACAAAGCGCTGGTGATCGCAAAGAATGCAAGCGAAGCCCCGCCCGACGGAATGGCCAGCAATACCCCCACGACCGTCAACATGAACGACAGGGCGATGCCCCGCCATCGACTGCCCACGGGTTGGGGTCGGGTCTCGCGCAATGTTTGCTCAAGCCGGTCGATCAAATCGTCTTGCCCCCAACGACTGAGCATGATGTGCCCGCTGGGGTCGTGATAATCGATGGGATTACAGCAGTAACTGTATTCGTTGACTCCGCCACCATCGAACGGACTCAAGCTGTCCGGTTGTTGAAAACTTCGTATTTGCGGATGGTAGGCACGGTAGCCATTGCCCAGATGGTAGCAACCGGTCACGGGATCTCGACGCTCACCGTTATAGCCCTTGCAACTGCCCTCAAGGGGCGAGCCGTTTTCACCAAAGGGTGTGAAGGCACTTATAACCAATCCGTCGCAGACGCTTGGGTTATAAGCAATGGGACCGCTGTGAGGGTCGTCCAATGAGAGTGAAATACGGGGCCGTGCTCCGTTTTCCAGGGTCTGCTGCAGATAATCGCTCCCCAACATCACCTGCTTGATGACCTTGCCGTCACGATCAAACCAGACTTCACCGCACAGATGGTCGCCTTCGTAAACCAGCTCACAGGTTTGCCCGGTGGCTGCGACGTACTGAGCCGCGAGTCGCCCATATCCATCATAGGCGTAGCGGGTCAACAGCGTGTTTTGAGGGTCCTTCACTTCCAGCAGTTGCCCTTGAGCCGAATACTTCATCTTGTTGCCATCCGTGTCCTGCTCCATGCAACCATTCAAGCTCCAGGTCAACACCTTGCGGGTGGGTTGCGCACCTTCGATGCTGATCGATGCGCATTGGGTTGGCTCGCGTGTATCGTAGCCATAAAGCTGCGTCTGTTTAGCGTTGTCCACAAACGTCGTCTCACAGCGGTTAAGGCGCTGCAGACCGTCCCACTGGTAGACCTGCCTCCGGATTCGACGCCCCTGGGCATCGGCGGGGCAGTCATTGGCTGCAAAGGTGTCGCACTGATAAGTCGCCAACCGATCGCAGCTGTCGTGGCTGAATGTCTCGGTACGAACCCATTCATTGCCACGGTTCAGGGTCATGCCTGTCAGCAAGCCGTTGTCCGACCAGCGTTGATGCAGTGTCAGCAAGCTACTGCCAGCGCGTTGGTACTCTCGCAGAACTTCCTGCCCGAACACGTCGTATTGGTACCGAGTTGTCAACCGTGTGCCTTCCTGAGCGATCACTGCCGTCTGGCTGAGCAAATGGCCGTCCCGGGTGTAACAAAACGAGACGTCAATGCCGTTGTGACGTTGGCGCAAGGTGTGTTGGTCCCGGTTTAAAAACAGGCGCAGAACGCTACCGTCACTGCGTCGCGCGGCCAACAGATTGCCCATCAGCGAGCGCGTTTCGCTACCTTTACGCGAGCCTCGCGGGGTTCTCACCACGCTTCGCGTGTCGCCCAGCAAGCCGGGCCGGCTCAGGGTGTCGCTGTGGGGGCCGATCAAAAAGCCATCCTGCTGGTTGACGTTTTCGTGGGTGCTGACCGAGAGGGTTTTCCCCAACTCAGTGAATGCGAGAGAGCTCAGCAGATTGCTTGGGGATTTATGGGATGCTCCCATAGATTTTTCCTTAAAACACATGCCTCCCCCCTCCAATAACTCTGCGCGAAGGGACGTTCCGTCTGGTTGCATCATGGCCCCATCGACTAGTGCTACATAAGTACGGAGGCCCCTTCGACTGGTGTTGATTTCCGACGGTTCATCAATGGTTTGGGTGCCGATCTCGATGCCATTGACCGAAAGGCGAGTGACGTGGGTGCTAAAACCACCATATTCCCTGTCCTCCACACTCCCGTCGAGTTTTGTGATCCTGACAACGCGCCCCAGATCGTCATAAACCATCGACACGCCGCTTTGCGAATCACCTCGTTGAAGCTGAGTCAAGCGTCCTGCCACGTCATAGCAAACGCTGACTTCCGCGCGCGCCGATCCATCATCACCTCGATGCGAATGCATGCGCCGAACGGTACCATCCGCAAGCACCTCACTCTTCGACGTCTGCGTGATCACCTTGCCCTGCTCGGTACGCCATGACTGCACGGTCGTGCTTGAACCGGCACTCTCAATGGTTGTTTCTTCCTGATTCCAGAGCAGATTCTTCCTTACGGGCAACACCCTGCGTTTACCCAACTCCGAACGGCGACGCAGCCCGCCCGGCCAATAGTCGTAACGCGTGTGATCGCGTTTGCAGATCAGGCTGTCGAACTCAATTTCGTCCAGGACACACCAACCAGCATGGTTGGGTGCCTTCAGCTCTCTGCGGATGGGTCGCTGTAGTCCGTCGAAAAGCGTTCGAGTGATTTGCCCCATCGCCTGCAGGGTGGTCGCTTGAAGCCCCTTATCGTCGAAGCAGTAGGTGGTTTTCTGTTCCGAGACGGGTTGGGCGGATGGATCGACAGTCTTCTTGCCGGGCAGGAGGGAAAATCGCTGTTCGCTGACGACTCTCCCCATGGCGTCATAAGCCCAGCGAAGCTCTTCCCCCGCTCGACGGCGGATCAGGCAGCGACGCGTCAGACGTGAGCGAATCTCGGTTGATAATGTCTCCTGGCCCTCTGTGGGGTCGGAGGAGTCGGAGGAGTCGAAGGAGGTGGCGGAGGTGCGAACAACAAAGCCTCGCTCCACAGGATTGTCCTCCCAGTGCAATGTAGTAGTAAGGTAGGTTCTCGCCCCGCGGAGATAGGTTCTCTGAATGTTAGTTGATGACCAGGTGAACGCCTTGCACCCCTCATTGGACGTCTTGGTTTTGCGCGGTTCTTCACTGATCCGTTCATGACGGATCAGAGGGGCGGTGCGCCCTTCTGCCAGGCTCAACCTCCAAGTACTTGGCGCCGCCACGACACCTTCGATTTTTACAATATCGCAAGCAGACAAAACGGTGGAGTCGGCACGGCTCTGCCCGCAGTAACCATAGAGAACCAAGGCGAGCGGGACGTGCTTCCCGCCTAATACTTGATACTGATATTCGGCCATCGCCGGTGGCAAGGTATGGTCCGGAACCTGGGGACACTTAAGCGTCACTAAACTCAATTGCTCCAGGTTTTCCGACGCGCTTTCGTCTTCCAAATCATGAACTTCAAACTCTTGCAGAGGACCGGCGTATTCAATTGGCGACATGCCGTCACCACCCGAACGCGGGTAATATCGCCACTCCGTTATCGTGCCATCAGCGGCGATGCTTTGCGTCAGCTGTCCATCGCCGTTATAGGTAAAGGATCGAACGCTGGTCATCGACGAGGCGAATAGCTTCAGAGGATCGCTGCTATCCCTCTTCAATACATCAGGGCTTGTTAAGTCACGCCCACTGAAGTCATTGGAATAACAGTACATAAAAAAGAACCCCCCTGCCCAAGCGTTAGAAGCACAACATTCATTTGCAAGCCTGAACAATTCTTTGTCATCATTTTTCCAGCACGTCACCTCAAACCTTGGCAAGCCCGCCCCGCTCATAGCCTTTTCAGCGACGCCAATCGATTGGTAGCTTATGTACTTATACTCTGAACACCCGTTCCCCGTAACCGCACTCCCTATTTCCTGGTGGGCCGCGTCATAAAACTTTCTGGTCACGAAACGATACCCTTTTTCTACTGAAGCACTTTCTACCCAGTAAAAATACTTGCTCAGCGAATAGTGTCCTCTCTCGCCATTGAGCGCATTACTTATGTACCGATGATATTTATCACAATTAAGACCCTCCGCCTCCTGAATAACAACCAAGACGTCAAGGCTGACGTTCTCCAAGGGCGTCACATAGGTGGAGCTGGAATAACTATAAGTCGTTTGGATATTTTCCTGTTGCCCCCCGGGCATCAGGATATGCCGCGATACACGAGGCAGTGCCGGCTGGCCATTAGAGAACTTCACGGCCTCCACGTAATAGGATACCCACTCAACCGATCCGTCCCCCTCTTCCAGGCGTGTCAATATCCGGTCCAGCGTCGGGTCGACGCTGTAGCCACAATGCACAGACTCAAATAAGTGATCGGACTGCGTGCACCGGATATCGCACAACAAATAATTCGCTAACGTTAACGTTACCTGGAATGCCTCGCTCGAACCGGGCCAGACTTCCATCGAAACCTGCGTATGCGAATACTTTGCCGTGAACAAGACGGTGCTGCCGCTTCTTACTTCAGTGAGTTGAAACTGACCCCGCAGGCGGTTCCAGTTCAGCGACAACTGCCCCCCTGTGGCGGAAATGATCCTGGAGGGCACAAGTTGTACAAAGGGTCTGCGCCAGTAACCCAGTGCATCGTCGATCGCCTTGGTGTTTTCTCGCCATTTCTTTACCGCTTCGTCCCAGTCCAGTTGTTCAGCAATGGCATAGAGCGCCGGACTGCAGACTGCCAATATCCATTGCCACACGCCTTCTGGTTTAGGCGGACAGGGTTTCGCCTTGTTCTTGATTTGCTCTAAAAGGTCAATGATCTTCAAGCGCAGCGCATCATTGGGTTCTACGTTATCGCCTGTCGGTCTGCTCAAGACCTCGCGAGTTCCACTGGGGTAATGCAGGGTGAACTCGCTGTAATCGTTATTGCTTGAAACCCAGCAGGCTCGTTTGGTCAAGCGTTTTCCCTGACCGAGCGCCAACCATTCAGCATCATCGAATTTGATATGCACGCCATCTGCCAGCGTGAGCGCCCGGTCACGCACATCCAGACTTGAGAACCGAAACGCCCATCCATCACCGAGTCCGGCCTCATTGCCGCGCAGCGCAGAGTAATGCAGCGTCAGGTCGCAGACCGGTCCATTGCCCTCAACACCCTGCAAGGTTGCAACCGGGTAGTGGGCGTGAAACAGCCCGGTACGTGAGTCGACTCCGGTTTCACTGTGTCCGCTGACGTCGAACACCTCCGAGCGAAAGGTATTGCCGTAATCCTCGCAAAGCGGGCTCGAGGCCACATAGGGATCAACCGCTTTCGGGGTGACCCGCACAACGGGGTCCCGGCTAAACCAAAAGCTGAAAGCATGCACTTTACCAACGTGCCCCAGTGTCATTGACACCTCAGGAGGCATGCTTTCCGGATAATAAAATTCAAGCTCAATACCCGGAGTAGCCCTGGACGGGCCGCGCCAGTTCGCGGACTCCGCGGTCACGCGGCAGTCGGGGACGCTGGATGAAACCACTTTCACACCCAGCGCACGCGCTTGTGGAGTCAAGCGAAATGCGCTTTCCTCGCTAAAGTCGAGGCGGTTTGTCAAACTATCTACTGAAATCATTGGCGTCGCGGCTTGAACGACGTAATCCGTTATCCGGAACAGCGCACTGTCATCGGCAAGTGCCTGATCCATGTTCTGATAAGACGTAAACACTTCACCCGTTACATGGTCGATGACTTCAACGATATCGCTTGGAAACATTTTAACTTCCGGGCCCCAGGCAACAACCTCCAATGCGACCGTCAGTTCTGAGTCGCGCGGAACCCATAGCGCGATTTCATCCACAGCATTTGCCTTGCAGGCTAATGTTGCGGAGACACCATCAGCACTGCCGATCCTCAAGCAGGGCCACTGCCGTGACTTTATGAAGTCGCAGAACGCAAGAACCCACTGCGCCTTTCCTTTCTCACCTGTTGTCAGGGGCGCGAACCGCGCGCTGTACATGACCTCATGGCTGTGCGGATGGCGGACGATGACAACCAGCCCGGTCTCGTCACCGTGGTAAAGATCCGCCACGCACACGTCAGCCGGCAACCAGTTATCCAGACAGGGTTCTGTGCTGAATACCCTGAGCGCGTCGCCACTTTGCCAGAGCGTCGCCGTGACAGTATTTGGCGCGAGGGCATCGGTCAGGTCATTGCCTATCCGAACATACGGTGCTAACGCAGATTTACCGACAGCGGTTGACCAGGCCGATAACCAGGTATCGCTTTTACCCTTGACGGGAGTCGGAGCGACAAAACTGAACGCCGGGACCACTTCCCTGGCCGAAAACGCATCCATCACGTAGACATTCAGGCATTGTCCGGAGGGTAACGATTTCGCTCCGTCGACGGTCGCCTGGTTGATCCAGTCTGCACACGTCAGTGTCACCGACAGGTCAGAGTCCTGAGGCACCCATAGCGCATTACCTGCGTTCATAGGGGTAATGGTGCAGGTCTGCGCATTTTTAACCCCCGCACGCAACAGACGGCTGTCGCGATTGAGCGCAACACACAGGTCCTCTCCCCATTGTTCGAGGGTCAATCGGTCCTTTTTCACGTTGAAAAAGTGATTCTCGTACAGCGCCTGGGTGCTGATGTCCCGCACTTGAACGCACAAGCGCACGCCTTCCTTCAGCGTCTCGCCTGTTACCGCCAGTGCTTGAACCTGATTGGTGGAGAAAGGCGCCGTCGTAAATGCGCGATTTCGACAGCTGTGGTGCCACAGACGGATAGGCAGCGCTGTTCCGTCTGTCTTGAAGTTGTTGTTGTCGAAGTTGCCCGCGGTGATTGAGCGAAAAGGACGGTTGAATGCTTGTGCGAACGCCGCCGGCCACTGATGCTGCTTGCAGTTCGTGCTGTCCGCGGTAAACGTCACCTCATCTATCAACTTGCCGTCGCTCTGACGGATGAGGCAGGCGGTCAGCGTTTCCCCCACTGCGAGGTCGCGCCCGGCCCTTATCTCGCAAGGGCTGGTCCAGCCGTTTTCCGAGCTGCCGCAGTACAGCCGATCAAAGCCATCCATGTCTGGCAGCGTGTCGTCGGGATCGGTGGTTAGCACATATCCCATGTCGCTGTAATTGATGACACCGGTAGTCGGTGCTGTAGCAGGCGCGGCCGCTGAAGTGGACATTTTTCGGACTCCCTGTCTGAAAAACTCACCAAAAGATGAGGTTACGGTTCTCGATACTCGAAACAGTACTTAGCTTACGACCCGTGCGCCGCGGCGTGACCTGTCACTCTTGACAGCACTTAGACCGTATCGCGATCAGCGTCTGCCGATTGATTTCGTCTAGCGCTGAACGTGCTTGCATGTCTGTACGTGCCCCCAACGCAACGCCCTTTTTCGTCCGAGACAGATTCTGCGAACAGGGCGGCGGCGGGAACAGACCCTGGGTTTTCACACCGCCTGTTCGGGCGGCTTTTCTGGTTTGGCGCACCCAGCGCACCAACAATGCACGTCGTCGCGCACCAACCTCACTTCCGGGCTCCACATCAGTGCACCGCTCATCTTCCATGGCGCTCAAAGGCCCGTTCTAAAGCCGTTTTTCGGGCTGGGCACAGCCTTTGCTTGGGAGCCTTTAAAGAGTCGTTCTGCACAACCAAAAAAACAGATCAACGGAGCCCGTCCAATGAAGCGTCGCAGTCTGATCAAAGCTTTCACCCTGTCCGCATCCATCGCAGCCATGGGCCTGTCATGGACCGTTCAGGCCGCCGAAACCATCAAGGTCGGCATCCTGCATTCGCTTTCCGGGACAATGGCCATTTCCGAGACCTCGTTGAAAGACATGGCCCTGATGACCATTGACGAGATCAATGCCAAGGGCGGCGTAAACGGCAAGATGCTGGAACCGGTGGTGGTCGACCCGGCGTCCAACTGGCCGCTGTTCGCGGAAAAGGGCCGTCAATTGCTGACCCAGGACAAGGTGGCCGTGGTGTTCGGCTGCTGGACCTCGGTGTCGCGCAAATCGGTCCTGCCGGTCTTTGAAGAACTCAACGGCCTGCTGTTCTACCCCGTGCAGTACGAAGGCGAAGAAATGTCGCCCAACGTGTTCTACACCGGTGCAGCGCCTAACCAGCAGGCGATTCCTGCCGTCGAGTATGTGATGAGCGAAGACGGCGGCGAGGCCAAGCGCTTCTTCCTGCTGGGCACCGACTACGTCTACCCGCGCACCACCAACAAGATTCTGCGCGCGTTCCTGCACTCCAAAGGCGTGAAAGACAGCGACATCGAAGAGGTCTACACCCCGTTCGGCCACGCCGATTACCAGACCATCGTCGCCAACATCAAGAAGTTCTCCGCTGGCGGCAAAACAGCGGTCATCTCCACCGTCAACGGCGACTCCAACGTGCCGTTCTACAAGGAACTGGCCAACCAGGGCCTGAAAGCCACCGACGTACCGGTCGTGGCCTTCTCGGTCGGCGAAGAAGAACTGCGCGGCATCGATACCAAGCCGCTGGTCGGTCACCTCGCGGCCTGGAACTACTTCCAGTCAGTGGAAAACCCGGTCAACAAGAAGTTCGTCGCTGACTGGACCGCCTACGCCAAGAAGAAAAACCTGCCGGGCGCTGACAAGGCCGTGACCAACGACCCGATGGAAGCCACCTATGTCGGTATCCACATGTGGGCGCAGGCCGTCGAGAAAGCCAAGTCCACCGACGTCGACAAGGTTCGCGAAGCCATGGCCGGGCAGACCTTCGCCGCGCCGTCCGGCTTTACCCTGACGATGGACAAGACCAACCACCACCTGCACAAGCCGGTGATGATCGGTGAAGTCGAGGAAAACGGTCAGTTCAACGTGGTCTGGCAGACCAAGGAACCGATCCGTGCCCAGCCATGGAGCCCGTACATCCCTGGCAACGACAAGAAGCCGGATCATGCGGTGAAGAGCAACTGATAACGGATGATCGCTTCCACCGCCCTGTGGAAGCGAGCGCGCTCGCGAAGAGGCCCGTGCATTGAACAGCAATGCGCAGCTTGAACAACCGCTTTCGCGAGCAGGCTCGCTCCCACGGGCAGGTGGATTTATCCAGACGTGTCCAGCAAGGCCATTGATATGCCCTCTTACCTCTACCGCCTGATCCTCGCCATCGCCCTGCTGCTGCCTTTCACGGCGCAGGCCAGCGATGCGGGCGATTTCGCAGCGGCCAGTTCTTCGCAACAGGCAGATTTGCTTGAAGCCTGGGCGGCCAAGCCTGTTCCTGAGCGGGTCGAACTGCTTGAAGCGCTGCGCGACGGCCGGGTTGCTGCCGACAGCAGCAAGCGCGCCTGGATCGAAAACAATGACCAATATGTCGCTGTAGACGCCGCGGCCCCGGCTGCGGCAGATGCACCCACACCTGATGAACCGCGCAAACTGCGCCTGAACAACCGGCTGCGGGGTCTGGTCGAGACCGCGCTGGCCAGCCACCAATTGCTCGCGGCCGATGTAAAACTGCGCATGGCTGCCGCCCTGCAATTGCAGAAAAGCGCCCGCCCTGCGCAACTGGACCTGTTGAGCCAACGCGTGGCGACCGAGAAAGACTCCGGCGTAAAAGACGCACTGACCCTGGCACTGGCCAACCTGCAACTGGTCGACAGCAGCCCCAGCGTGCGCCTTGCCGCTGTACGCCTGCTGGGCGAAACCGGTGACCCGCTGGCCCGCACGCGCCTCGAGTCACTGTTGTCGCCGGGCGTTGAAACCGATGCATCCGTGCGGATTGCCGCTGAAACCAGCCTGGCGCAGGTCAAACGCAAACTGATGATCGGTGAGATCCTCGGCCAGGCGTTCAGCGGCATGTCGTTGGGCTCGATCCTGCTGCTGGCCGCACTGGGCCTGGCGATTACCTTCGGCCTGCTGGGCGTGATCAACATGGCCCATGGCGAAATGCTGATGCTCGGTGCCTACTCGACTTACGTCGTGCAGTTGATGCTCCAGCGCTACGCGCCGAGCGCCATCGAGTTTTATCCATTGGTGGCATTGCCCGTGGCGTTCTTCGTGACGGCGCTGATCGGCATGGCACTGGAGCGCACGGTGATTCGCCATCTGTATGGCCGCCCACTGGAAACCCTGCTCGCCACCTGGGGCATCAGCCTGATGCTGATTCAGGCGGTGCGCCTGGCCTTCGGCGCACAGAATGTCGAGGTCGCCAACCCGCAATGGCTGTCCGGTGGTATTCAAGTGCTGCCCAATCTGGTGCTGCCTTACAGCCGCATCGTGATCATCGCCTTCGCGCTGTTCGTCGTGGTGCTCACCTGGCTGCTGCTGAACAAGACCCGTCTGGGCCTGAACGTGCGTGCCGTGACCCAGAACCGCAACATGGCCGCCTGCTGCGGCGTGCCGACCGGGCGTATCGACATGATGGCCTTCGGGCTGGGCTCGGGCATCGCAGGCCTGGGCGGCGTGGCCTTGAGCCAGATCGGCAACGTCGGTCCGGACCTGGGCCAGAGCTACATCATCGACTCGTTCCTGGTGGTGGTGCTCGGCGGCGTCGGGCAACTGGCCGGCAGCGTGATGGCGGCTTTCGGGCTGGGCATCGCCAACAAGATTCTCGAACCGCAAATCGGCGCCGTACTGGGCAAGATCCTGATCCTGGCGCTGATCATTCTGTTTATCCAGAAACGTCCGCAAGGCCTCTTCGCGTTGAAAGGACGGGTGATTGACTGATGAGCCAGCCATTGATGGTAACCGCTGCACAAAAGGTCGGCCCCAAGGGCACGCTGACGGTGGGCATTCTGGTGCTGGCTGTCTTGCTGGCCATGCCGCTGCTTTCGCTGCTGCCCGCCGACAACAGCCTGCAGGTGTCGGCCTACACCCTGACACTGGTGGGCAAGATTCTCTGCTATGCCATTGTTGCCCTGGCGCTGGATCTGGTCTGGGGTTACGCCGGGCTGCTGTCGCTGGGCCACGGCCTGTTCTTCGCGTTGGGCGGTTATGCCATGGGCATGTACCTGATGCGCGAAGCCGCGGGTGACGGCCTGCCCGCGTTCATGACCTTCCTGTCGTGGACCGAACTGCCGTGGTACTGGGCAGGCACGGATCACTTCCTGTGGGCCATGTGTCTGGTGGTACTGGCACCCGGACTGCTGGCGCTGGTGTTCGGCTTCTTCGCCTTTCGCTCGCGGATCAAGGGCGTGTACTTCTCGATCATGACCCAGGCCCTGACCTTCGCGGGCATGCTGCTGTTCTTCCGCAACGAAACCGGTTTCGGCGGCAACAACGGTTTCACCAACTTTCGCAGCATTCTGGGTTTCAGCATCAGTTCGCAGGGCACGCGGGCAACGCTGTTTCTGGCGACCGTGATACTGCTGGTGGTCAGCCTGTACATCGGCTGGCGTCTGGCGCAGAGCAAGTTCGGCCGGGTGCTGACCGCACTGCGCGATGCGGAAAACCGCCTGATGTTCTGCGGCTATGACCCGCGCGGGTTCAAGCTGTTCGTCTGGGTCTTGAGCGCAGTGCTGTGCGGCCTTGCCGGTGCGCTGTATGTGCCGCAGGTCGGCATCATCAACCCGAGCGAAATGTCGCCGACCAACTCCATCGAGGCCGCCGTGTGGGTCGCGCTGGGTGGGCGCGGCACGCTGATCGGCCCACTGCTGGGTGCCGGACTGGTCAACGGCATGAAGAGCTGGTTCACCGTGGCATTCCCGGAATACTGGCTGTTCTTCCTTGGCGCGCTGTTCATTATTGTCACGCTCTACCTGCCTAAAGGCGTCATCGGCGTACTGAAGAAAAGGAACGAGTCATGAAAACCACGCCAACGCCCTCCCTCATGCTTGAGCCCGTGCTGGCCCCCAACTCCGACGCAGGCACCAGCCGCGAAGCGCTGGGTCTCGGCCAAAGTGCAGGCAAGGGGCTGAATACGCGCCACGGCACGATCCTGACCCTGGAAGACATCAGTGTCAGCTTCGACGGTTTCAAGGCGCTCAATGACCTGAATCTGTACATCAGCGTGGGTGAACTGCGCTGCATCATCGGCCCCAACGGCGCGGGCAAAACCACGCTGATGGACGTGATCACCGGCAAGACCCGGCCCAGCCAAGGTAAAGCCTGGTTCGGGGAAACGCTGGACCTGACCCAGATGAGCGAAGTGCAGATCGCCCAGGCCGGGATCGGACGCAAATTCCAGAAGCCCACCGTGTTCGAGGCACTGAGCGTGTTCGAGAACCTGGAGCTGGCGCAGAAGACTGACAAGTCGGTGTGGGCCAGCCTGCGCGCCCGCCTCAATGGCGAACAGCGCGACCGGATCAACGAGGTACTGGAAACCATTCGCCTGACAGGCTCTGCGCAGCGTCCGGCGGGGTTGCTGTCCCACGGTCAGAAGCAGTTTCTGGAAATCGGCATGCTGCTGGTCCAGGACCCGCAATTGCTGCTGCTCGACGAGCCGGTCGCCGGCATGACCGACGCCGAAACCGAATTCACTGCCGAACTGTTCAAGAGTCTGGCGGGCAAGCATTCGCTGATGGTGGTCGAGCACGACATGGGCTTCGTCGGCTCGATTGCCGACCACGTGACTGTGTTGCACCAAGGCAGCGTACTGGCCGAAGGGTCGCTCAATGATGTGCAGGCCGATGAACGTGTGATTGAGGTGTACCTGGGCCGTTGAAAAATCCAGCCCGGTCCGCCCCCACAAGCTGAAAGGCGCCGGGATGTCACTGGCAAGCCGCTCATGGCCAACGATCAAGCTGTCACAAACGAGAACATGAACCATGCTGCAGGTCGAAAAGCTTCATCAATATTACGGCGGCAGCCACATTCTGCGTGGCCTGTCCTTTGACGTGAAGGTCGGTGAAGTCACCTGCCTGTTGGGCCGCAACGGCGTGGGCAAAACCACGCTACTGCGGGTGCTGATGGGCTTGCTGCCGTCAAAGGAAGGCTCGGTGAAATGGGAAGGCAAGGCCATCACAGGCTTCAAGCCGCACCAGCGCGTTCACTCAGGTATCGCGTACGTGCCACAGGGCCGGGAGATCTTCGGAAGGTTGACGGTCGAGGAAAACCTGCTGATGGGCCTGTCGCGCTTTCCGGGCTCTGAAGCGAAGGAGGTGCCCGCCTTTATCTACGAACTGTTCCCGGTATTGCTGCAAATGAAGCACCGCCGTGGCGGCGACCTGTCGGGTGGTCAGCAGCAGCAACTGGCGATCGGCCGCGCACTGGCAAGTCGCCCGCGCCTGCTGATTCTCGATGAACCCACCGAAGGCATTCAGCCGTCGGTGATCAAGGAAATCGGTGCGGTGATCAAGAAGCTGGCCGAACGCGGCGACATGGCGATTCTGCTGGTGGAGCAGTTCTACGACTTCGCCGCCGAACTGGCGGACCAGTATCTGGTGATGTCGCGAGGTGAAATCGTGCAGCAGGGTCGTGGCGAGAACATGGAGGCCGAAGGTGTGCGCGGTCTGGTCACCATTTGATGCGCCAATCCGTTATCGTGCAGCCCTCGACACAGAATTGAAGACGCCATGAATCTGCCTGCCAACACCGCCCTGTTCACTCCCAGCTGGCACGCCGAGCTGGAGCTGGGTTATGGGCGTTTTGACGACAGCACGCGGCCTGTTCAGCGCCGTCACAAAGGCCCGCTGCGGGTGCAGAAACACCTGTACGCGGAAGGACCGCAGGTGTGTCAGCACATCATCGTTCACCCGCCGGGCGGTATCGCAGGCGGCGACCGGCTGGATATTTCAGCGAAGGTCGGCACCGATGCCTGGGCGCAACTGACCAGCCCCGGCGCAGCGAAATGGTATCGCGCGGCAAGCCCTGCCTTTCAGCAACTGGAACTGCAGGTCGAGCCCGGCGCGACGCTGGAATGGTTGCCTCAGGAAACCATCGTGTTCAGCAACGCTCAGGCCGAACTGACCACCCGCATCGAACTGAAAGGCGACGCGAAGCTGTGTTACTGGGATGTCGTGGCGCTGGGCCGTCCGGCCAGTGGCGAGCGTTTTGAGCACGGGCACTTTCAGTCCGCGCTGGATATCCGCCGCGACGGCACATTGATCTGGCATGAACGTCAACGCATTATCGGTGGCGACGGGCTGCTGGCTTCGCCCGTCGGGCTGGATGGCCATACGGTATTTGCTACCTTGCTGATCACCGGCGAAGTAGACAGCGAACTGCTTGAAGCCTGCCGCAGCCTGTCGATGCCCAATCCGGTGCGCGGCGATCTGACCCAACTGCCAGGGCTGGTCGTGGCGCGCTGTCTGGCCGATGAAGCCTTGCACGCGAGGGCCTGGCTGATCGAACTGTGGAAAAAACTGCGCCCGGCCATGCTGGGACGCGAGGCGGTGACGCCGAGAATCTGGAATACATGAAGTCGGGCAACTATAGACAGGCTGGACGTGGGAGCGGACTTGTCCGCGAATGCTGCACTTCAGCCGCTGCATCTTCACCGGACCTGCCGGTTTTTCCGCGGACAACCGGAACGCCGTCCGGTCCGCACACAAAGCACTAACGATGACTGCACAGCACCCCGAACACTACAACACGGAACGCCCATGGACCTGACGCCACGCGAAAAAGACAAGCTGCTGATTTTCACCGCAGGACTGGTTGCCGAACGGCGCCTGGCGCGCGGGGTGAAGCTCAATTACCCGGAAGCCATGGCCTACATCTCCGCTGCGCTGCTGGAAGGCGCGCGCGATGGCCAGACGGTCGCCGACCTGATGCATTACGGCACGACGCTGCTGACCCGCGAGCAAGTGATGGAAGGCATCCCGGAAATGATTCCGGAGATTCAGGTAGAAGCGACTTTTCCAGACGGGACCAAACTGGTCACCGTGCACCAACCGATAGCCTGAGGAACCGACATGCCAGACGCAATTCGCGATGCGCTGCCGGACGATCTGCCCGGCATCCTCGCCATCTACAACGATGCGGTGCTCAACACCACCGCCATCTGGAACGAGCAGCCGGTGGATCTGGCCAACCGTCAGGCATGGTACGCATCGCGCCAGACGCAGGCCTATCCGATTCTGGTTGCAGTGGATGCGGCGGGTGACGTCGTGGGTTATTCGTCGTTCGGCGACTGGCGTCCGTTCGAGGGCTTTCGTCATACGGTCGAGCACTCGGTCTATGTGCGCGCCGATCAGCGCGGCAAAGGTCTGGGGCCGAAACTGATGTCAGCCCTGATCGAACGCGCCCGCACGTGCGATAAACACATGATGGTCGCTGCCATCGAAAGCGGTAACGCTGCCTCCATTTCACTGCATGAGCGACTCGGCTTCACGACCACCGGCCAGATGCCACAGGTCGGCACCAAGTTCGGTCGCTGGCTGGACCTGACCTTCATGCAACTGGACCTGTCGCCCGGCGCTGAGGCGCCTGCTTCGCAAGCCCCCACATCCGCCTAGACGAGAGCCTTGAATGAACTCAGCACAGTTGCGTCGCGTCACCACCGAAAGCTTCGCGCATTACCGCCAGGGCCTGGCGCAGCTGTTGTTCGACACCGTCCACGACGGCGCATCGGTCGGGTTCATGGCCGACCTGAACCTGGAGCAGGCGCTGAGCTGGTGTGAGGGTTTAAGAGCCGACGTTGCCTCAGGCAATCTGCTGCTGTGGGTCGTGGTCGATAACGAACGCGTCCTCGCCAGTGCCCAGCTTGCGTTGTGCCAGAAGCCCAATGGGCTTAACCGTGCCGAGGTGCAGAAACTGATGGTCCTGCCTGCCGCGCGAGGCCGTGGTCTGGGCAGGCAACTGATGGACGCGGTCGAACAGGCCGCCACGAAGCACAAGCGCGGCTTGCTGCACCTGGACACCGAAGCAGGCTCGACGGCCGAAGCCTTCTATCGCTCGATGGCCTATATCCGCGTAGGCGAACTGCCCGATTACTGCGCCACACCGGACGGCCGCTACCGGCCGACCGCCATTTACTTCAAAACCTTGGGGCAACCGACATGATCCCTGGTCAATACCAGATCCAGCCCGGCGAGATCGAACTCAACGCCGGCCGCCGCACCCTGAGCCTGACCGTCGCCAACAGTGGCGACCGTCCGATTCAGGTGGGCTCGCATTTTCATTTTTTCGAAACCAACGACGCCCTGACCTTCGACCGTACCGCCAGCCGCGGCATGCGCCTGAACATCCCGGCCGGCACCGCCGTGCGCTTCGAGCCTGGGCAATCACGTGAAGTCGAGCTGGTGGATCTTGCCGGGTTGCGCAAGGTATACGGGTTTGCCGGTCGGGTGATGGGCGAGCTGGATTGATATCAGACCGGACGCAAACCCCGGGTCGTTCCTGTGCTCCGTGCAGGAATGCAGCCGTGACGCTTTGCGCAGGGCTCTTAAAGAACACAAGGAATCACCATGAAGATTTCCAGACAAGCCTACGCCGACATGTTCGGCCCCACGGTCGGCGACAAGGTTCGCCTGGCCGACACCGAGCTGTGGATCGAAGTCGAGAAGGACTTCACCACCTACGGTGAGGAAGTGAAATTCGGCGGCGGCAAGGTCATCCGTGACGGCATGGGCCAGGGCCAGTTGCTGGCTGCCGAGGTGGTCGACACGCTGATCACCAACGCGCTGATCATCGATCACTGGGGCATCGTCAAGGCCGACGTCGGCCTCAAGAACGGGCGTATCGCCGCCATCGGCAAGGCGGGTAACCCGGACATCCAGCCCGACGTGACCATCGCGGTAGGTGCCGCCACGGAAGTCATCGCCGGCGAGGGCATGATTCTCACCGCAGGCGGCGTCGATACGCACATCCACTTCATCTGCCCGCAGCAGATCGAAGAAGCGCTGATGAGCGGCGTGACCACAATGATCGGCGGCGGCACAGGACCGGCCACGGGCACCAATGCCACGACCGTCACACCTGGCCCGTGGCACATGGCACGCATGCTCCAGGCAGCGGATAGTTTCCCGATGAACATCGGCCTGACCGGCAAGGGCAACGTCAGCCTGCCTGGCCCGCTGATCGAGCAGGTAAAAGCAGGTGCCATCGGCCTCAAGCTGCACGAAGACTGGGGCACTACGCCTGCTGCCATCGATAACTGCCTGAGCGTGGCTGATGAATACGACGTGCAGGTGGCGATTCACACGGACACCCTGAACGAGTCAGGCTTCGTGGAAACCACATTGGGGGCGTTCAAGGGACGTACGATCCACACCTACCACACCGAGGGTGCCGGTGGCGGTCACGCGCCGGACATCATCAAGGCCTGCGGCTCGCCGAACGTGCTGCCCAGTTCGACCAACCCGACCCGGCCCTTCACGCGCAACACCATCGACGAACACCTGGACATGCTGATGGTCTGCCATCACCTGGACCCGAGCATCGCCGAAGACGTCGCGTTCGCGGAAAGCCGTATCCGCCGCGAGACCATTGCTGCCGAGGACATCCTTCACGATCTGGGGGCGTTTTCGATGCTCAGTTCCGACAGCCAGGCCATGGGCCGGGTCGGCGAAGTGATCATGCGCACCTGGCAGACTGCCGACAAGATGAAGAAACAGCGTGGCCCGCTGCCTCAGGACGGCCCCGGCAATGACAACTTCCGCGCCAAGCGCTACATCGCCAAATACACCATCAACCCTGCGATCACTCACGGCATCAGCCATGAAGTCGGCTCGATCGAAGTCGGCAAATGGGCGGACCTGGTGCTCTGGCGCCCGGCGTTCTTTGGCGTCAAGCCGACGCTGATCCTGAAGGGTGGCGCTATCGCCGCCAGCCTGATGGGCGACGCCAATGCCTCGATCCCGACGCCGCAGCCGGTCCACTATCGCCCGATGTTCGCCAGCTACGGCAGCTCGCTGCACGCCACCAGCATGACCTTCATCAGCCAGGCCGCGTTCGACGCAGGCGTGCCGCAATCACTGGGTTTGAAAAAGCAGATCGGCGTGGTCAAAGGCTGCCGCACCGTGCAGAAAAAAGACCTGATCCACAACGACTACCTGCCCGACATCGAAGTCGACCCGCAGACCTATCAGGTCAAGGCCGACGGCGTATTGCTATGGTGTGAACCGGCGGACGTGCTGCCGATGGCGCAGCGGTATTTTCTGTTCTAGAACCCTGAGGGGCCTTCCACAGGGAAGGCCCCTCAGGCCTGGCATGCTCATCAAGCGCTTTACTCTTGAGCCAGCCATTCGTTCAGCCGGGTCTTGAACCAGAACTTCAGATGAAAGTCAGTCACTGTTTCCAGCCTCTCACCCTGCTTGAAGAAAATGACGGTCGGTACAGATTCAACGTTGTAGGCCTTGACTGTCTTTTCACAACTCTCCATCGGCAAACGTAATATCACGACCTTACTGTCATACTCCAACGCAAGGTCATCCATGATTTTTCCCGTCCGGGTACTGTAATCATCTTCGCCGAACGTGTTTTTTCCGGGCCGGCTGAACTCTGCCAATAAAAGCGGCGTATCTCTGGCCGCAATCTAAGCCTTCATTTTTCCAATAAACGTCTCGTCTGCCTGAAGCACCTCAAGCATTTGCAGCACGTCGTTGATGGCATCCAGCATGCCTATATCCTGTGGCGTCGCCTTTTTTTTCAGCACCCTGCGCAAGGTCAGTAGAACGCCCAGTTTTCCAAAGGCGACTTCGTCCAGGCTTGTCGTTTTCTTCTCAACGATGCTGTTTGCGGCAAGATTGATACGCTCTTCAACCCAGTCGAGCGACTTTTGCAGGGAGGCCATCAACAGGTTGTCGATCACCTGAACCATCCGTTCCCTGGTCTGCTCCCCAACGAGTTCGCCCGCTTGCTTGCCGTTGAGCACCATAATCATGGTCGGGCCATGGTTGATGCCATAAGTGCCTGATGCGTCTGGATTTAAAGTGTCTTTCAAGTCCGAATCCAGCTCGATCTCTATTCGGCAGAACACGACCTTTGCGGCGTAATGCGTGCCCAACTCGTCAATGATCGCGTCCATTTTGGCGCTGGCATTGGGTTCGCCTTGTCGATTGAGCTTTTCTTTCGTGGAGAACTCGACCACCACCAGCTTCTTATTGCTGGCCTTGATGACCGCCTCATCGAAGCTCGAATCAGTAACCGTTTCTACGCTCATGCTGCGGACCTCCGCTCAAGTAATCCGTCGATCCACGATAGGGCGTCACAAAAACAGCGTCTACTGACAGAAATGTCAGTCAACCGTCTGTTTGTAGCGCCGTGTAAAGGCGGTAAGATGCGCCATCTCCGTCAAGCTCCCCCAGCAAGGTAACCGGCCATGCGCCTCTCCGAATTCATCGTTCTCCACGTGGATCGCATCGTCGATGAATGGGAAGACTTCGCCAGAACTCTGAAACCTGCTGCCGACACCATGAACAGCCTCGAACTGCGCGACCACGCCAAATCGATTCTGCTGGCGTCTGCGCGTGACATGGACACTGCGCAGAGCAAGAGCGAGGAAATCGCCAAAGCCCGTGGTGAGGAGCTGAACAAGACGCCGAGCCTGGATGAAGCGGCCGCCAGCCACGGCGAACTGCGTCATGAAGTGGGGTTTGATCTGGTGCAGATGACCTCCGAGTTCAGGCACCTGCGTGCCAGCGTCATTCGCCTGTGGGTCGACAGCCTGACCACGCCGCAACTGGCCGATTTTCGCGACGTGATTCGCTTCAACGAAGCCATCGACGAAGCCCTCGCCGAATCCACTGCGGCCTATGCCGAGCGTGTGGCGCGTTCGCGGGACATCTTTCTGGCGATTCTGGGCCATGACCTGCGTGCACCGCTCCAGGCGGTCAGCATGTCCACCGAGTTGCTGGCCCGCAAGCTGGTGATGGACGACAAGACCCAGGGCTATATTTCGCGCATCAAGACCAGTACCCGGCACATGGGCACGATGGTCGGTGACCTGCTGGAATTCGTGCGCAGCCGCCTGGGCGCCAGCCTGCCGGTCGAGCGCAAGTACATGGACCTGGCAGTTGCCTGCCGGGAAGCGCTTGAAGAGGCCAGCGCCGGCCAGCCGGGATCAGCGCCTGTATTGACCATCGAAGGCGACACACAGGGGCACTGGGACAGCGGGCGGATCGGCCAGATGTTGCAGAACCTGATCGGCAATGCCTTGCAGCATGGTGCGGCCAGTCACGAGATCAGCGTACGGATCAAAGGCGGACCGGACACGATCGAACTGGTGGTCCACAACGAAGGCAAGCCGATTGCCGAAGACGCCATCGGCACGATCTTCGACCCGCTGGTGCGCAGCTCGGAAGAAAACAGCGAAAGCCGCACGACCTCGACCAGCCTGGGCTTGGGGTTGTTCATCGTCAAGGAAGTGGTCAACGCCCACAGCGGCAGCATCACCGTCACCTCGACCATCGGCGACGGCACCACCTTTACTGTGGTACTGCCCAAGAGCTGATGGCTGCGATGGCAGTGCCTGCACAGTAAGACCGGGCATACGCCATCTTGTCGGAGATACCGCCGTATTTTCGGGGCTACTCTGTCTGGCAGCAAACACGGAATTGTGGTTTTGCTGTGAGACAGTGCTGCGTCAGACTGAGCAGCATCGCCCACTCACACGCGATCAGTTTCCCCACTGCGCCCGCGGGTCGAACGCCGAGCTGTCGGCCAGTTTCTGCCATAGCGCACGGCTTGCTTCATCAATCTGCTTGGGCATGACGATCTTGAGCTGGGCGTACAGGTCGCCGCGCTCGCCGCTCTTGCTCATCAGACCGTTACCCTTGATACGCAGACGCTGGCCGTTCTGGCTGTCGGGGCGGATGGTCAGGTTGATACGGCCGGTCAGGGTCGGCACCGCGACCTTGGTGCCCAGTGCAGCTTCCCACGGTGCCAGTGGAACGGTGATGACCAGATCATGCTCTTCGACCTCGAACATCGGGTGCGGTGCCAGACGAATGATCAGGTAGAGATCACCATTGGCCCCACCGGCAATTCCGGGTGCGCCCTGCCCTTTGAGACGAATGCGTTCGCCATCGACCACGCCTGCCGGAATCTTCACGTTCAGGGTTTTGGTGATGTCGCTCATGCGTTGCCCGTTGGGGCTATGTTGCGGCACCTTGAAGCTGACCTGTTTGGACTCGGCCGACAGCGTCTCTTCCAGGAAGACGGCCAGCTCCATTTCCACATCCTGCCCCTTGCGACCCGGATTGCGGCTGCGACCACCCTGCTGGGCGCGCCCGCCGAAAATGGAGCTGAAGAACTCGGAAAAATCCGCTGTTTCTTCACCAAACCCGCCCGCACCGGCACGGCTCTGCCAGCCCGGTGGCGCTTGAAAAGGACGTCCCTGACGCCCGTACTTGCGCAGCTCGTCATATTCGGCACGCTTGTCGGCGCTGCTGAGGACTTCATACGCCTCGGACGCTTCCTTGAATTTGTCCTCGGCCCCCGCCTCTTTACTGACGTCGGGGTGATACTTGCGCGCCAGCTTGCGATAGGCGGTCTTGATCGCCTTGTCGTCAGCAGTCGGCTCGACGTCCAGTATCTTGTAGTAGTCTTTGAAATCCATCTAACAATCACCCATCCCAATTATCCAGCGCAGCCAGATGCGCTGGTATAACACGCCCAGCCTCCTCGTGTTCGAGGCACCTGAAAGACTTCACGTCGAAAAATACACCGATAGCCAGCCACATTGGCATGCGGCTCAGGTCCTGGACCACCTGCGCTACCGGCAATCCCTTCAAGATTGGGGGTGATGGCCCTGAGTTCAAGCCCTGAGCGCAAATACCGATAACCCACAATAGATAACCCGCAATAAGCGACGCATCGCCCTACGCAATTGCCCCGCGCTGACATAAACTGCGCGGCCGTTTTTTGACTGGAACGTAAAAGACATGAATAACCAATCCCCGGCCCGTGCCTGCGGCATCGATTTCGGCACGTCCAATTCCACTGTCGGCTGGCAACGGCCAGGGGTGGAATCGTTGATCGCGCTGGAGGACGACAAGATCACCCTGCCCTCAGTGGTGTTCTTCAACATGGAAGAGCGTCGCCCGGTCTACGGCCGCCTGGCGCTTCACGAATATCTGGAAGGCTACGAAGGCCGCCTGATGCGCTCGCTCAAGAGCCTTTTGGGTTCCAAGCTCATCAAGCACGACACCAGCGTGCTGGGCACGGCTATGCCGTTCAAGGACCTGCTGGCGTTGTTCATCGGCGAATTGAAGAAACGTGCCGAAACGACGGCCGGGCGCGAGTTCGAACAGGTGGTGCTGGGTCGTCCGGTGCATTTTGTCGATGACGATGCACTGGCCGATCAGGAAGCCGAAGACACACTGGCCGAGGTCGCGCGCAAGATCGGCTTCAAGGACGTGTCGTTCCAGTTCGAACCCATTGCGGCGGCGTTCGACTACGAATCCACCATCACCCGCGAGGAGCTGGTGCTGATTGTCGACATCGGCGGTGGTACCTCCGACTTCTCGCTGGTGCGCCTGTCGCCGGAACGGCGTGATCATGAGGATCGTCAGGATGACATCCTCGCCACCGGCGGCGTGCACATTGGCGGTACTGACTTCGACAAGCAGTTGAGCCTGCAAGGTGTGATGCCGTTGTTCGGTTATGGCAGCCGCATGAAAAGCGGCGCCTATATGCCCACCAGCCACCACATCAACCTGGCGACCTGGCACACCATCAACGCCGTCTACGCGCAGAAATCCCAGCTGGCGTTGGGCAGCATGCGTTACGACATCGAAGACACCGGCGGCATCGACCGGCTGTTCAAGCTGATCGAACAACGTGCCGGGCACTGGCTGGCGATGGAAGTGGAAGAGACCAAGATCCAGCTGACCCAGGCCGATAGCCGTCACTTGCTGATGGACCGGATCGAACCGGGCCTGAGCGTGGACCTTGGCCGCGCGATGTTCGAAGCGGCAATCGACGCGCAGCTCGAGCGGGTACGCAACAGCGTGACCCAATTGCTGAACCAGGCAGGGGTGAGCGTCGAGCAGGTCAATACGGTGTTCTTCACCGGCGGCTCAAGTGGCATTCCGGCGCTGCGCAACAGCGTGTCGGCGATGCTGCCGAATGCGCGTCATGTGGAAGGCAACATCTTCGGCAGCATCGGCAGTGGCCTGGCGATTGAAGCGAAGAAGCGTTACGGCTGAAGCTGAACGCCGATCGTCACCACGCTAAACCAGCCCTTCCTTCTGCAACTCACTCTTCAGGTACGCGTAGTAAATCGGTCCTGCCACCACACCTGGCAGGCCGAACGCGGCTTCGAACAGCAGCATGGCCAACAGCAGCTCCCAGGACTTGGCATTGATCTGCCCGCCCACGATTCGCGCGTTGAGGAAATACTCGACCTTGTGAATCACGATCAGGTAACCCAGCGCCGCCAGGGCCACCCAGATGGAGATCGACATACCGACGATGAAGATCAGCGTGTTGGACATCAGATTACCCACCACCGGCAAGAGCCCGAGCAGGAAGGTCATGATGATCAGGGTCTTGGTCAGCGGCAGGTGAATGCCACACAACGGCAGGACAACGGCCAGAAACACCGAAGTGAACGCCGTGTTGAGCAGGGAAATCTTGATCTGGGCGAAGACGATATTGCGGAACGCGCGGCTGACCAGATAAAGCCGGTCAAACAAGGCCGAGGCCAGCGGCTTGCGGGTATGCACGTCGGAAATCCGCTGCAGGGCGATGATCGCACCCAGCACCATGCCGATCAGCATGGTGACGAACATATGTGCCGCGCCTTTGCCGATCAGTTGCAACTCGCCAACGTGTTTCTGCAGCCATTGAAACAGCGAAACCTGAAACTCCGCCGCGCTGGCGGGCAGGTAGGAATCAATGAATGGCGGAAGCTGACCACGGGCGCGGTCAACCAGCGTCATGAACTTGTCGAGCGACGCGCCAGGGTTTTCCGCCTCATGCAGGACGAAACTGATCACACCGGCGAAGATCAGGGTCAGCAGACTGACGATGAGGGTTCCCAGCAGCGCAACGGCCAGCCACCTGGCGCGCTCGCCAGCGATGAGTTTTTGCAGCTTGGGGGTCAGCATGTTAACCAGTTCGAAGACCAACAGGCCGGCCAGCAGACTGGGCAGCAGCTTGAAGGGCAATACCATCAACAGACCGCCAAACACGAGAATCCAGCTGGCTATTAACACCTGACGCGCAGAAAACGTTGGCATAGACCCTCAAAGGGCAACACGAAGAGGTGGGCAGTCTGCCAGCGTTCGCAGCCGAGAACCAGTCATCCAGAAGCCGGAAGGCCTGCCGCCTGATCATCGATGCGATGACCGGGGTCACAACGGGACGCAAGCGCAGTGTTTACCGCACTCGCGCCTGTCGCAGGGCGCAACAACCGTCTGCGAAAAATTATTTCTTCTTGAGACAGTCGCTCATGAACGTCTTGCGGGCGTCGCCCTTGAGCGCTTGAGTGGAGGCCGTTGCGTTGCAGGTTTTCATTTTTTCCTGCTGAGTCGCTGCAGGAGCAGGCGTGGCTTTCAGGCAGGTGCTCATGAATGCCTTGCGCTCGTCGCCCTTGAGCGACTTGGCACTGGCGTCAGCATTACAGGTGGTCATCTTGTTCTGCTGCGCTGTAGCGGCAAAACCTTGCGCGGAAAACATCAGGCTAACGAGCAACAAAGGAATACCGAGTGTCTTCATCGTTCGACTCTCCAGGTCCGCTGTACCGGTCGGCACAACTTGAGATCAGTGTAGTCAAGATGTTGCAAAATATGAGGTACAACGCGGCACCACGATTGGCATTCATTTGAAACAGGTGGATAGTTGCGCCTCGTTCAATTTCCGGCACTCCCATGCAATACGCTTTTCCATTGCTGACCATCTTCATCTGGTCCGTCAACACCGTCATCACCAAGGCGGCGTCGGAGGTCATCTTTCCGTCTGAAATCGGCTTTTACCGCTGGCTGCTGGCGGGATTGTTGTTCACGCCCTTCATGCTCATCCCGGTCTGGAAAAATCGCGCAGCGATCAGACCTTTGCTGGGCAAGATCGTGGTCCTGGGCGCGCTGGGCATGGCGGTGTATCAGAGCCTTGCGTATTTCGCGGCGGGCATGACCACGGCCACCAATATGGGAATCATTCAGTCGCTGGTGCCTGTCATGGCGCTGGGGCTGTCCATTGCCTGCCTGGGCATGCGCCTGACCTACGGTGCATTGCTGGGCGCAGTGATCTCTTTTGCGGGGGTGATCGTGGTCGTCGCGGCGGGCAACCTGACAGGGCTCATCGAGCAGGGGATGAATCGGGGGGATGCCATCGTGCTGTTCGCCGCAGCGGCCTACGCGCTGTACAGCATGCTCTTGAAGAAATGGCAGTTGTGCCTGCCGCCGCTGCACTTGCTGTACATGCAGATTCTGGTGGCGATTGTGGTGTTGTTTCCGCTGTTCATTCTGTCGCCGCGCACCGGGCTGAACGCAAGCAACGTTCCGCTGGTGCTGTATGCCGCGATTCCCACCTCGATGCTGGCACCCTGGTTGTGGATGACCTCGATCATGCGCCTGGGTCCAAGCCGCACCACTCTATTCTTCAACCTGATGCCAATTGCCACGGCATTGATTGCCGCCGTGGCACTTGGCGAACAGCTGGCGCTTTATCACCTGTATGGCGGCGCGCTGACCCTGTGCGGGGTCATCCTCGCGGAACGCTGGAAGACCCCGCTACAGTTCAAAGCAGGCTAGGCGGTTGCACTGCCCTCACCGCCCTCCACGCTGTGGATTGACACGTCCGTGATGCCGGCGGCGTGCGGCATGCCGGCTTCGGGAAGGTCATCCAGCTCGACCTGATGCTTGAGCGCCAGCTCATGCACGATTTCAATGATCGGCACGTCCAGGTCTTCGATGACATCTACATGGTGCTCGCCCAACAGGGTGTACTCGATCTCATACAGCTCTTTATCGCCCATCGCATCACTTCCTGGCCGCCCCTTACGAACGGCTGATTACGAATTACTGCCTGATTGAGTTAAAGACCGGCAGCCTTGAGGCGCGCGGCGTGTTCCATGAACAGG
Organism: Pseudomonas triticifolii; assembly: GCF_014358015.1. Lineage (GTDB taxonomy): Bacteria > Pseudomonadota > Gammaproteobacteria > Pseudomonadales > Pseudomonadaceae > Aquipseudomonas > Aquipseudomonas triticifolii. The sequence goes on from NZ_JACONV010000006.1 coordinate 29,998, forward strand.
CGCACGGGATCTGCGCCTTTGCCGACCAGCCCGAAGGTCTGGTTGACGATGTCGAAATGATCGAGCGCAAAGTCATCCCCGATGACCGTGCCCAGGTGCGAACTGAAACGCCCGACCATGCCATCAGATTGACCTCGCTCTTTCCTGAACGTGCGAGCGAATATTCGACAGGTCACGTTGGTGCCATCAATCAGGTTGCGTCCGCGATTGGTAATGCCCGGTTTGAGGATCCCGGACCAGGAGTAATAGCGCACTCCGCCCACCTGCTCTTCGCCGCTACCACCCCATACTTCGGGTAATCCCTGAGGATATTGCTTGTTGAACAGCGCAACCCCGGTGGTGGTCAGGGACTGATGCGAAGCGGTGATGTCCATCGGCAACTTCGGCCCGCGGTAGCCGGTTTCAAACACGGCGATTGCCCAGGCCAACAGCCCGATCACCGCGTTGACCAAACGCCCGCCCGGCGTTCCCGGTGGATAATGCCGTTCCAGGTAGTCCGCCAGCTCCGAACCATGATTGGGGCCGGCCACGGACGTAACCGATGCCACCAGATCGGGCCGCTTGGCTGCGACATAGCGCACCGTCAGCGCACCCTGACTGTGGCCGATCAGATTGACCTTGGCCACGCCGGTTTCCCGGACAGTCTGCTCAATGATCTTGAGCAACTGCTCGCCGCGTATCTCAGTCGAATTGACCCCGGATACCATCACCGGGATCACCCTCGCCCCGCCACGCTCAAGCGCTTTCACGATGCCGAACCAGTAGGGATACACCAGCAGCCGCACAAACCCTAACAAGCCTGGTACCAGCAACAATGGATAACGCGTCGCCTGTTCTTGCGCCATGTAGATCTCCCTGTGCTGAAACGAGTTGAACAACCCTTTCAACCTTAGCGCTGTTTTTTGGCAAGCCCGAACAACGCGACCATCAGGGGTGCTGCCTAATCGCCATCTTTTTTCGAACTCTTGCACACCTCCTCAGCTCCAACGTGCAACGGGCCAAGACCGGCTCTGACATGTGGAGCAATAACGATGTACAACAAAATCCTCGCAGCAACTTTCGTGTTGGCGACAATGGCTGGCTGCAGCAACACAACCGTGCAGAATCCGGTGGACTACGTCACCTATCGCAATGAGCCACTGGTCAAGCAGGTCGAGAACGGCATGACCCGCCAGCAGGTCCTGACCATCGGCGGTGAGCCTTCGTCAACCATCGACCGCAAAGTCAATACCGGCACCTGCAACAACTACGTGATGAGCAAAGACGGCCATAAACAGGTCTACCACGTCAGCTTCAACAGCGACGGCCGTGTGACCAACAAAGGTTTTATGACCTGCGAACAGCGTGAAATGAACGAACGTTCGATGTAATTCGCGTCGCGAATAAAAAAGCCCGATGCGTGATGCATCGGGCTTTTTCATGTCGACGTTTTTGTGCCCGTGTCAGAACACCAGCTTGAACAAGGCAATCACCACGATCAGGCCGATCAGGAAAATGATACCGATGGTGCTTCCCAGAAACTTGAGCATGTGAATCTCCACGATTGAATAGGTCTCAAGGTTGGGACCGCGCCAGGACGCGCTCGTTTCTTATATTTTTAACAGTGCTGGCGAAGCATGAAACGTGCGAAATCCAATAAAACTTTCTCGCCGTTCGTCACTCACAAAGATTGATGATCTTGCCACGCAACACATAGAGCGAGACACACAACCTGATGAACCTGGAGATAACCCATGAATTCTGCACCACAGCTATCCGATGTAAACAGCCTGCGCCAGCGTGCGCGCCAGAACGTTGAGAATGGTGCGGTCACCGAAGGCTACAACGCCGATCGCGAAACAGTCCTGCGCCTGCTCAACGAGTCGCTGGCAACCGAGCTGGTCTGCGTTCTGCGCTACAAACGCCACTACTACATGGCAACTGGCCTGAAGGCCAGCGTTGCGGCCGCCGAGTTCCTGGAGCACGCACAGCAGGAAGCCGAGCATGCCGACAAGCTGGCAGAGCGAATCGTGCAACTGGGCGGCGAGCCGGAGTTCAACCCGGACACCCTGTCCAAAAACTCCCACGCGCAGTACGTGGCAGGCAACACCCTCAAGGAAATGGTTTACGAAGACTTGGTGGCCGAGCGCATTGCGGTCGACAGCTACCGTGAAATCATTCAGTACATCGGCGACACCGATCCGACTACCCGTCGCATCTTCGAAGAGATCCTTGCACAGGAAGAAGAGCATGCCGACGACATGGCGGACATCCTGAACGACCTGTGATTCGGGACTGAAAGCAGAAGCCAGGATTTTTATCCTGGCTTTTTTGTGCCGCCTGGATAAACGCTACTTTCTTGTGGGAGGCGGCTTGCCGGCGATGCGATGTGTCTGGCGACCTCTTGTTGGCGGCTGGGAGACCCCGCTGTGCCACAGTTGGATGCCAGGCGCTTATTTCACGGTCTTGGGCGCCTTGCCTGAGCGCATCTGCTCCAGCAGCGGCCCGCACTGGTTGGGCTCGCTGTCACCGGTTGCGACCAGCGCCAGCAGCCCTGCCGCAGGCCCGACGGTTGCGCCCAGCAGAATCATCCCCGCACCGCGCAGCAACAGCGGACCGGATTGCACGCCCGCATTGGGCTTGGCAAACGGGCCGTTGACGTACAAAGGCGAGCGCAGCGAGAACACGCGAAACCCTTTGGACTCCGGGTTGATCTGCAAGTCCAATTGCTCGGTCTTCATGTTCGCCGTGCCGCTGATATAGATGATCGCATTCTCGGTGTCGAACACGAACAAGCGACTGGTGGCCAGTCCGTCCTTGATGCCGAAGTCGGACGCCGCACAGTTGATTTTCACGTCCTTGTCGCCGAACAGTTTGCCGACCACGTAGTTGCCCACATTGAGCCCTGCGATTTCCATCAGGCCACGGCTGATCGCGCCGTCGTTGACCAGCATTTTCAGCTCGCCATTGGCCGTGCCCAGCAGCGCAGCAATCGAGTTGCCCCGCCCGCTGATGTCGGCATCACCATTGAGCTCACCGAAACTGGTCTTCATCGGCTCGAACGTCGGGAACAGTTGCTTGAGCTTGAAATTGCGCGCCGACACCTTCGCACGACCTTGCAGCGGCCTGTCGCGACCATCGAGACGAATGTCCGCATCCAGCTTGCCGCCCGCCACACCAAAACGCAGGGGCTCAAGGCTAAGCTGGCCGTCATTGAGGATCAGATGCGTATAAAGGTCGGTGAATGGCAGATCCGGGCTTTGAACAATACGCTTGCCGGTAAACTCGACGTCGGCATCCATCGCACGCCAGCGATCAGTCTGGAACTCCTCGACCGGCAGCACTTTGCCGGCAGGCTGCTTGCTCTCGCCGCCACGCTTTTTCTGCGCAGCATTGGAGTCGGCACCGATCAGCGGCGCCAGATCACTGAACAGCAACTGGTCTGACACCAGCACGCCGGTGAGCTTGGGCCGTGGCTGGCTGGCAACGAAGCCCAGATCGCCGTGAATGTCGCTGTTGCCGATCTTGCCGTTGAATTTTTCGTAGCTGAAACGAGCGCCGTCCGGGTCATGCAGCTTGGCGATCAGCCGACCGTCCGTTGAATACGCAGGCGAATCAGGCAGCGTGACGCCGGTCAGCGGGTAGAGATTGCTCAGGCTGGCACCAGACAGCTTCAAACGCAGATCAAGCGCACCCAGATTCTGAGGATCCGTGACCGTCCCGGCGATCACGCCATGGGTGTCGCCGACCTTTACATCAGCCTGCACCGGGAACGGCTGATTGGCATCTTTCAATGCCAGCAAGCCACCGATCTTGCCTGTGCCGTTGAGCTTCTGACCGTGATACTGACCTTTGACGGCCAGCCCGAACGCGTAATCCTGCGGCACCACACCCTTGTCCTGGGCCTTTTTCGCTTCCTTGCTGCCGACGATTTCGCCGAACGGGATAGGCTTGCCGAGCATCTCGATCACCACATCCAGCTGCGTGTTCAGGGTCTGATCATTGAAGCTGACCAGTCCTTTGTCGAACTTGATCGCACCAATGTCCACTTCCCACTTCGTAGGCTCGGCATTGGGGTCGGACTTGGGCAAATCGAACACCCAGTTGGCACGCCCATCAGCCAGCCGTTCCAGCTTGGCTTCAGGCCCGGTCAGATCAATACGCGGAATCACCACGTGTTGGGCCAGCAACGGCAGCAGCGACAGCCGAAATTCCACTTGCTTGAGCGTGACCATCTGCGGCTGTTTCGACCACTCGGGGTTGCCCAGCGTCAGGTCTTCAGCCACAAAATGCGGCGAGGGCACCCAGGCGCGCCAGCCGCCCAACTCAGGCTCACGCGACCAGCGCACGTCCAGATTGCCATTGATGGCGAACGGGCGATGCAGCGCTTCGCTGACCTTTTCATTGAGGGTGGGTTTGATGCGATTCCAGTCGAAAGTGACAATCACAATGACCAACACGGCCAGCACCACCAGCAAAGTGGCGCCTGTCCACGCGAAAATCCTACGGCTGCGCGTCATGCATGACTCTCCAGAAAACAGTGCCCCTGCCTTGGAACACTGAGTACGACATGCCCGTTCGACTGACAAAAGCGTCGAGGGTTTGATCGAGATGGGCAAATAAGCTGCAAACCTTGCGGCGCAGCGACAGCGACGGAATCATTTTGGTTGATTCCCACCATCAACTTTATGAACTTCTGTCTCGACGGGACCGGCGTCATAGTGCACGCCTGTACCCATCGTCCGCTCTTTCGAGGAGCACAACCATGAAACCCCACCTGTTACTGAGCCTGTTTCTGTCCGTCTTCGCCGCCAATGCCTACGCCGCTTCGGCATCCGAGCGCGAACTGCGCATTGCCGAGAACGGCCCTGATCGCCTGGTTCAGCAGTATCAAAGAGTCTGATCACGCCAAACGCCGAAAAGCCTTTCGACGCAGGCAAAGCGCATTTGTTAAAGTGCGACGCAGTCTATCTCCAGAATCGTTTGAGCCATGCTGCCCCGCGCCGAACAAAAACAACAGACCCGAAGAGCCTTGCTGGACGCCGCCCACCACTTGATGGAAAGCGGACGCGGTTTCGGCAGCCTGAGCCTGCGCGAAGTGGCACGCACGGCGGGCATTGTGCCGACCGGCTTCTATCGCCACTTCGAAGACATGGACCAGCTCGGTCTGGTGCTGGTCAGCGAAGTGGGCCAGACCTTCCGGGAAACCATCCGGCTGGTTCGGCATAACGAATTTGCCATGGGCGGTCTGATTCGCGCTTCGGTGCAGATATTTCTCGAGCGCGTGGCCGCCAATCGCTCGCAGTTCCTGTTTCTGGCTCGCGAACAATACGGCGGCTCGCTGAAGGTGCGTCAGGCATTGGGCGCGCTGCGCGAAGGCATCAGCGCCGACCTGACGGCCGACCTCGCGAAGATGCCCAAGTGGCAGCATTTGAGCGCTGACTCGCTGTCGATCATCGCCGACCTTGTGGTCAAGAGCGTGTTCGCCATGCTGCCCGAACTGATTGACCCGCCTCCCGCCTCGCTCGCGCCGCACCTCACGCCCCAAGCCAAGATCACCCAGCAATTGCGCTTTATCTTCATCGGCGCAAGGCATTGGCGTGGTCTGGGCAGTCACGACTGATCACTCAAAACCAGATTGTTCTGATCGCTCCTGCACTGCGTGCTCATCATTGTGCACAGATTCCGACAAGCCTTTAGAGCGGGCGCGATTCCCGCAAACCCAAACTCGCCCCACGCTGGGGCAGTCTGTCCATTGCGCACCAAAAATGCGCACGACTTATAATAAATAACCCCGCCCCGTCCGTCTTTTCCCTCGTTCTGCACTGTTGGCAAGCCCCTTGCTCTGCTTTGAGGCATCGCAATTGGCTGGAAGCTATCTGATGCTGGTGATTCACAACCGAATCGAACCCCAGGCCGAATGGGCCGCCGAACTGCATTTGAACTTCGAGGCGCGCAGCAAGAGCCGCCTGCGCTGCTTCAGTGCAGAAAACGAGGATGTGGGCCTGTTTCTGCAACGCGGGCAACCGCCGCTACGTGATGGCGAGTTTCTGCAGGCCGAGGATGGCCGTATCGTGCGGGTCTGCGCTCGCCCGGAAAAGCTGATGCATGTCACCTGCAGCAGCACTTTCGAACTGACCCGCGCGGCCTACCACCTGGGTAATCGTCACGTGGCCCTGCAAGTCGGAGACGGCTGGCTGCGATTGCTCGACGACTACGTGCTCAAGGCGATGCTCGATCAACTGGGCGCTACCACTGAAACCATCGAAGCCCCGTTCCAGCCGGAGCATGGTGCTTATGGCGGAGGCCATCATCATTCACGTGCAGGAGAAGAGGATTTCAACTACCCGCCTCGCCTGCACCAGTTCGGTGTGCGCACGTGAACAGCGCCTGGGCGCTTCTGCGCCTGGCCAGTCCGCAGCTACCGATTGGTGGCTACAGCTATTCGCAAGGGCTGGAGATGGCGGTGGAACACGCGATCGTGACCAACCCGCAAACCGCGGCTCGCTGGATCGGTGATCAATTGCTGCTCAACCTTGCGCGCTTCGAAGCCCCGTTGCTGCTGGCTCACTGCCAGGCCGCGGCCGATGAAGACTGGGGACAACTGCTGCAAGTCAGCGAGCAACATCGCGCCAGCCGGGAAACCCGCGAGCTGCATCTGGAAAGCAGGCAGATGGGCTATTCCCTGCAACAGTTGCTCAACGGCCTGCCGGAACTGGACCGCGATGCGCGACGCTTTCTGGAACAGACGACCGAGCCACACCTGGCACTCGGCTGGGCGCTGGCTGCCCGCGCCTGGCAGATCAGCCCGCAGGATGCACTGGCTGCCTGGCTCTGGAGCTGGCTGGAAAACCAGTTGGCGGTGCTGATGAAGACCCTGCCGCTCGGCCAGCAGGCCGCCCAGCGCCTGACCAGCGAACTGCTGCCGCTGTTGCAGCAGGCGCAGGCCAACGCTGGCACACACGATATCCACCAATGCGGCAGTGCGGCCTTCGGTCTGTCACTGGCGAGCATGGCCCACGAACGTCAATACAGCCGGTTATTCCGGTCCTGATATGCATCCATGGAGAACTCAATGAACAGCCAACCCCTGCGCGTCGGCATCGGTGGCCCGGTCGGGTCGGGCAAGACCGCACTGACACTCGCGCTCTGCCTGGCACTGCGTGATCGCTACAACCTGGCGGTCGTGACCAACGATATCTACACCCGCGAAGACGCCGACTTTCTGGTGCGCAACGAAGCACTGGCGCCCGAGCGCATCATCGGCGTAGAAACCGGCGGCTGCCCGCACACGGCGATTCGTGAGGACGCGTCGATCAATCTGGAGGCCGTCGACCAGCTTAATCGTCGCTTCGAGGGTCTGGACCTGATCATCGTCGAATCGGGTGGCGACAACCTGTCCGCGACGTTCAGCCCGGAGCTGTCCGACCTGACCATCTATGTCATCGACGTCTCGGCAGGCGACAAGCTGCCACGCAAAGGCGGCCCGGGCATTTGTAAATCGGATCTGCTGGTCATCAACAAGATCGACCTTGCGCCATTGGTAGGTGCCTCGCTGGAGATGATGGACAGCGACACCCGCCGGATGCGCGGTGAAAAACCGTTCGTCTTCAGCAACCAGAAAACCGGCCAGGGTCTGGAACAGATCATTGCCTTCATTGAACGCCAGGGCCTGCTGAACGCGGCCGCCTGATCCCACGACAAGGAAACTCTCGATGAACACCCAAAAAGTCCTCGGCGCTCTCGCCCTGCTGCTGGTGCCGACCCTGGCCATGGCGCACCCTGGCCATGGTGATAACGGTTTGATCGCCGGTATCAGCCACCCGCTGGGCGGTCTTGATCACTTGCTGGCGATGCTGGCGGTCGGTCTGTGGGCAGCACAACAACAAGGCACAGCACGCTGGGCACTGCCCTGCACGTTCGTCGGCACCATGCTGATCGGCGGCGTATTGGGCTTCGAAGGTTTGAACCTGCCTGCGCTGGAGAGCGGTATTGCAGCGTCGGTGCTGGCGCTGGGCCTGGCCGTCGCACTGGCTGTTCGTCCGCCTCTGCCGCTGGCGGTTGCAGCAACTGCGCTGTTCGCGCTGTTCCACGGCGTCGCACACGGCCTTGAGCTGCCGGACATGTCCAGCCCGTGGGCCTACGCCGCAGGCTTCGTTGCCGCTACTGCCGCACTGCATGCCGCGGGTTACGCCGTCGTTCGCGTCCTGCCGCGCGCCGCAGCACCGCTGGTGCGCCTGGCCGGTGCCGCGTCTGCCGCGACAGGTGTCTGGTTGTTGGCAGGCTGAATAGACATGCCGTGGGAGGCGGCTTGCTGGCGATGCGGTTTGTCAGGCAACGCTTTGGCGACGGGTACAACGCCATCGCCAGCAAGCTGCCTCCCACGATACGTCGGCGGCTGTGAGATCGTGCCGTTTCAGGCTCAGCTGACACAACGAAATGCCCTGGAGAAACACCGTGCTTTCGTGGAAGGCGGCTTGCTGACGATGCGATTTGTCAGGCAGCTCTTTGGCGACAGGTACAACGTAATCGCCAGCAAGCTGCCTCCCACGATCCGTCGGCGGCTGTGAGATCGCGCCGTTTCAGGCTCAGCTGACACAACGAGAGCACCGGAGAAACACTGTGCCTCCGTGGAAGGCGGCTTGCCGGCGATGCGGTTTGTCAGGCAACTCTTTGGCGACGGGTACAACGCCATCGCCAGCAAGCTGCCTCCCACGATCCGTTGGCGGCTGTGAGATCGCGCCGTTTCAGGCTCAGCTGACACAACGAAATGCCCTGGAGAAACACCGTGCTTTCGTGGAAGGCGGCTTGCCGGCGATGCGGTTTGTCAGGCAGCTCTTTGGCGACGGGTACAACGCCATCGCCAGCAAGCTGCCTCCCACGATCCGTTGGCGGCTGTGGGATCGTGCCGCTTCAGGCTCAGCTGACACAACGAAATGCCCTGGAGAAACACCGTGCTTTCGTGGGAGGCGGCTTGCCGGCGATGGCGTCAGGCCTGGTGGTGATGGGCCGGCTGAAAAAACGAATAGACGGCAAGTCGCATCCCACAGGGTTTGCAGTCATCCAGAAACACGTGTGGATAACCATGAGCGCGATGTAACGGGCGATCAAAAGGCCCATCGAGACTTGCGCGGCAATCCTGCTAACATGTCGCGCATCCCGATTCAGCTGCGACGACCCCGATGCCACACGCTTCCAGTTCCGCCCCCACGCCTGAGATGACCTCGGTCTTCGCTGCCTTGCAGGCGCATTTCCTGCAGGTCATCGTGCCGCTCTGGCAAGGCCCCGGCTGGAATGCGCAACTGGCGTTGCCGTACGAAGCCCTCGACGCGAATCATCAACCGCTGCCACCGCAACGCTATCGGGCCATGGCGTGTGCGCGGCAGCTGTTCCTGTTTTCCAGCCTGATTGGCCATCCCGACGTACCCGATGCCCCTGTGCGTGCCGGGGCGCTGTTTCGCTCGTTGCAGCAGCACTTTCACGATGGCGAACATGGCGGCTGGTTTTACAGCATCGACCCACAGGGCAATCCGCTGGATCGTCGCAAGGACCTCTACACCCACGCCTTCATCATCTTCGCCTGTGCGCATTACTGGGCCAAAGCCCGGGATCCGCTCGCGGAGTCGGTACTCAACGCAGCACTCAACGTCGTCGCCGAGCGCTTCGCCGATGAGGCGGGCCTGTACGAAGCACAATTGAACGAGGACTGGTCAACACTGGGCACGGGGCCTTTGCAGAACCCTCTGATGCATCTGGCCGAAGCCTTTCTGGCGACGCTGTCGGTACGTGCCGACCCGCAGACCCAATCGGCAATGGACGCGCTGGCCGTCAACATGCAGCAGCGTTTTGTGGATAAAACGACGGGGGTCATGCTGGAGAAACCGCTGGGGGCTGTGGATAACTGGTACGAGCCGGGCCATCAATTCGAATGGTTTTTTCTGCTGGAGTCTTCCCCCGAGATGCGCGGCAGGCCCCTGCATGCCGCCATGACGCGCGCCTTCGCCTATGCACAGGCGCAGGGCGTCGATCCACAGAACGGTGCTGTGACGGCAACCCTGACGCTGGATGGCAAGGTGCAAGACAGCACCCAACGCATCTGGGCGCAGGCCGAATACTTGCGTGCGATGGCGTTGCGTCCCGAATGCGAGTCAGCGCTGACCCGACAGTTGCTCGACTTCGAGCAGCGCTTCCTGCGTGCGACAGGCTGGAACGAGTGCGTCGACCCCGATGGCACGGTCAGCCGCAGCGACATGCCCTCGACCACGCCTTACCATCTGGCAACCTGCTACATCGGGCTGGCGGACTATCTGGAAAACCGCTTCGTCACGGCCTTCCCGCCGCCCACGCCCGAAAGAGACTGATCAGCCGCGATTACGATCGATCGCAAACCCTGCCCAGGTCTGGCTGACGGGCATCAGTTCCAGGCTATTGATGTTGACGTGGGCCGGGGTGTTCATGATCCAGAAGATCGTATCGGCGATGTCCTGAGGCTGAATCGGCTCAGCCCCGGCATAGGTCGCATCGTACTTGGCCTGATCGCCACCGAAACGCACCAGCGAGAACTCGCTTTCGCACAGGCCTGGCTCTAGATTGGTCACGCGCACGCCGGTGCCGATCAGGTCGTTGCGCAGGTTGAGCGAGAACTGCCCGACAAACGCTTTGGTGCCGCCGTATACGTTGCCGCCCGGATACGGATAGTTACCCGCCACCGACCCAAGATTGACAATGCTCGCGCCACGACCGTGGGCGATCAGGCGTGGCAGCAGCAGGCGTGTGCTGTAGACCAGACCTTTGATGTTGGTGTCGATCATGGTGTCCCAATCGTCCAGATCGCACTTGGGTGCCGGATCGATGCCCAGCGCCAGACCTGCGTTGTTGATCAGGCCCTGAATCGTGGCGAATTCTTCCGGCAGCTCCGCGATGGCGCTTTCCATGGCTGCACGGTCACGTACGTCCAGTACCAGCGTGTGAACCCTGGTCTGCTTCGACAACTCGGCGCTCAGCGTATCCAGGCGATCCTTGCGGCGACCGGTCAGCACCAGCGACCACCCTGCTTCGGCGAAGCGGCGCGCGCAGGCCTCGCCAAACCCGGACGTGGCGCCTGTAATGAATACGGTGGAAGTCATCTCGTTCTCCTGACGTGGCGCAGCCTGTCGTAAAAAAGCGGCGCAACCTGTTAATAAATAAACCCAAAAAAGAAGAATGCCCTTCGCGAACGCTCTGGATCAAGCATGGGGATAAATCGCACCGGCACGCACAGTCAACTGTACAAAAAACGACCAACGCAACCAAAGCCTTGCAGAACAAGGCTCACAGGCAGTTTTGCCCATGTTATCCACAGTCAGACCCACAAAATCCGGGGGCAACTCTTAAACGCCACAGGGCGCGCAAACCGCGGCCTGCAGCGCTCCCTGCAAAGTTTTTACCTTGACTTTGCCTCGCACAGCAAAAGAGGGGCTGCCACACAAATGCTACGGGATGACCTGCAGCCCAGCCAGTATGCCGCTTTCCTCACTATTTCCAACGCTTGCCCACAGACTTATCCACAGGCTATCGCCGTCGCCAAGCTGTATGAACAACCAGTCTCAAGACGGTTGACAAACAGCGTCAACGAACGCCTGAAATCGACTGATCAAATGTTGACCACAATCCTACACGCCTTATGAATAAAGGCCTGCAGCCAAATACACCCAAGTTATTAACAGCCGGTTCCACAGTAAACCTGAACAAGTCGAAACCGTGACAAAACAACCCTTTGCAGCGGTTTTATGTCGCAGTCTGGAGACCTTTCAAAATTGTTTTCCACAATTCTCAAAAACGACGCCCCGGATGTAAAACACCCGAGGCGCACGGTTGAAACAGCAAGCGTTGCGGCGAAATCAGTGCCCGCCCAGATAGGCGTTCCTGACCTCTTCATTGACCAGCAATTCCTGGCCGGTGCCGGACAGGCGGATCTCGCCGTTGACCATCACGTAAGCGCGGTCGGACAGTTTGAGGGCGTGGTTGGCGTTCTGCTCGACCAGAAAGATGGTCATCCCGCTCGCCGCCAGCTCACGCAGGGTGGCGAAGATCTGTTTGACGATGATCGGCGCCAGGCCCAGGCTCGGCTCGTCGAGCAGCAGCAGTTTCGGGCGGCTCATCAGCGCACGGGCGATGGCCAGCATTTGCTGCTCGCCGCCGGACATGGTCATGGCGCGCTGGTTGCGACGCTCCTTGAGGCGCGGAAACAGCTCGAACATGCGTTGCATGTCTTCGGCCGAGTGCTTGTCGCCAATCGGGATGGTACCCATCATCAGGTTTTCCTCAACCGACATGTCGGGAAACACCCGCCGCCCTTCCGGCGATTGTGCGATGCCGTTGGAAGCGATGTAGTGCGACGACTTCTGAGTGATGTCGGTGCCCTGATAGATGATCTGCCCGCTGGCCGCACGTGGCTGGCCGAAGATCGACATCAGCAGCGTGGACTTGCCCGCGCCGTTGGAGCCGATCAGGCTCACCGTCTCGCCTTCGTCGATGTGCATCGACACTTTTTTGAGGGCCTGGATCGGCCCGTAAAACACATCGATCTCTTTCAGTTCGAGGATCGGCTTGCTCATACCAACTCCTCTTCATCAGCGCCCAGGTACGCCGCGATCACTTTCGGATCGTTGCGGATCTGCTCCGGCCCGCCTGCGGCAATCACGTTGCCGTGGTCGAGTACCACAATGTCGTCGGATATCCCCATCACCATGCCCATGTCGTGCTCGATCAGCACAATGGTCATGTCGTGCTCGTCACGCAGCAGGCGGATCATGCCGCTCAGGGCTTCGGTTTCCTGAGGATTGAGACCTGCAGCAGGCTCGTCCAGGCAAATCACCTGTGGACGCGTACACATGGCGCGAGCGATCTCCAGACGGCGCTGCTGCCCGTAGGACAGTTCACCGGCCAGACGGTTGGCACAGTCCACCAGGTCCACCACTTCCAGCCAGTAGAACGCAGTGTTGAGCGCATCTTCCTCGGCCTTGCGATAACCGCGGGTGTTGAGGATCCCGCTGATCAGGCTGCGATTGACCCACATGTGCTGGGCAACCAGCAGGTTCTCGACCACCGACATTTCCTTGAACAGGCGAATGTTCTGGAATGTGCGCGCCAGTCCTGCCCGGTTGACCAGGTGGGTGCCGCCGAACATCTTGTAATACACGCGGTTCAGGAAGCTTTTCGGCGACACGAAATCGGTGCCTTTGAACGGCTCGCCCAGCAGTTTGATCACGTTGGTGGTCTTGTCACGCGTATGCAGCTCGATGCGTCCGCCCGTAGCCTTGTAGAAGCCGGTCAGGCAGTTGAACACCGTGGTTTTGCCTGCGCCGTTGGGGCCGATCAGGGCGAAGATCGAGTTGCGGCGAACTTTGAGGCTCACGTCGCTCAAGGCCTTGATGCCGCCGAAATGCATCATCAGGTGCTCGACAGAAAGAATCACTTCGTTGCTCATTGCGCGGCTCCTTCTTTAACCAGCGCACCCTTGCGCGGAACCACACCGGTACGGCTGATACGGATCAGGCCACGTGGCCGCCAGATCATCATCAACACCATCAGAATGCCGAACAGCAACACGCGGTACTCGGAGAAGCTGCGCAGCAGCTCGGGCGCGACCGTCAGCACGAAGGCTGCGATCACCACACCGACCGTCGATCCCATGCCGCCGAGCACCACGATGGCGAGAATCAGCGCCGACTCGAAGAAGGTGAACGAGGTCGGGTTGACGAAGCCCTGATAGCTGGCAAAGAACACACCGGCAAGACCCGCCGTCGATGCACCGATGGTGAACGCCGACAGCTTGACCAGCACGTGGTTGAGGCCCATCGAGCGGCAGGCGATCTCGTCTTCACGCAGGGCTTCCCACGCACGGCCGATCGGCATGCGGGTCAGGCGATGCTTGACGAACAGCACGGCCAGCACCACGAGGAACAGCACGGTGTAGATGAACAGGAATTTGAGGTCCGGGTTGTAATCGAAGCCGAAGTATTCGTGGATCGGAATCCCGCCGTCTTTCGCACGACGCCCGAACTCCAGGCCGAAGAAAGTGGGTGAAGGCACCGGCACACCATTCGGACCGCCGGTGAACGACAGCCAGTTGTTGAGCACCAGACGAATGATTTCGCCGAAGCCCAGGGTCACGATGGCCAGATAGTCGCCATGCATGCGCAGCACCGGAAAGCCCAGAATGCAGCCTGCCAACGCCGCAGCAATCGCCGCCAGTGGCAGCGCCGACCAGAAGCCCAGCCCGAGGTACTGATACCCCAGCGCCAGACCGTAAGCGCCGATGGCGTAGAACGCCACGTAGCCAAGGTCGAGCAGCCCGGCCAGACCGACCACGATGTTCAGGCCCAGCCCCAGCAGCACATAGATCAGCCCGAGAATGACCACGGTCAGCAGGTACTTGTTGGCGAAGATCGGGAACACGATGGCGATCACGATCAGCGCCGGGATGATCCAGTACAGGCTCGACTTGTGATCCGGCTTGAGCACGTGCACACCCGAGCCTGAACTCTCGAAGCTCTGGGAAATGCGTACGCCTTTGGGTGTCTGCAGAAACAGGCTCATCAGGAAGCGCCCGGCCATGACCACCGCCACCAGCCACGCCACTCGGGTCGGCTGCAGGTTGAAGCTGTAGCCGTCGAGCACAATGCCCACAATCGGGCCGAACACGATCAGCGCCAGCAGACCAGCCACCACAGCGTCGATCAGACTTTTCTTGATATCAACAGGTTTAGCGATAGGAGCGGACATACTTATACCTTCGCCACGAGTGGGCGACCCAGCAGGCCTTGGGGACGGAAAATCAGGATCAATACCAGCAGGCCGAAACTGAACACGTCTTTGTAGTCGGAGTTGATCAGGCCGGAGAACTGCGACTCGGCAACGCCCAGAATCAGGCCACCGAGCATCGCGCCGGGCAACGAACCGATCCCGCCCAATACCGCTGCGGTGAACGCCTTGATGCCGATGACGAAGCCTGCGTAGAAGTCGAAGGTGCCGTAGTTCATGGTGATCAGCACGCCCGCCAGTGCCGCCATGGCTGCGCCGATGATGAACACGTAGGAGATGACCCGGTCGGTGTTGATCCCCAGGATCGACGCCATCTTGCGGTCCTGCTGGGTGGCACGACACATGCGGCCCAGCTTGGTGTACTTGATGATGTAGGTCAGCACGCCCATGCCGACGAAGGCGGCGATGAGGATGAAGATCTTGGTGTAGGTGATCTGCACGAAGCCGGTGCCGATTTCGAAACGCCAGGCACCTTCAAGCAGCGTGGGCACGCCCTGTTGGCGAGCCCCCTGACTGATCTGCGCATAGTTCTGCAGAATCAGCGAGATGCCAATGGCGCTGATCAGTGGAGCCAGTCGGGTCGAGTTGCGCAGCGGCTTGTAGGCCACGCGCTCGATCACAAATCCGTAAACGCCCGTCACCACGATGGTGAAGATCAGCGTTCCCAGAATCAGGAATGGAAAGGATTCCAGTCCGAAGAAAGACAGTACCGCCAGGCCGATCGCGGCCAGGTAGGCGGAAATCATGTACACGTCGCCGTGGGCGAAGTTGATCATGCCGATGATGCCGTAGACCATCGTGTAGCCGATGGCGATAAGGCCGTAGACAGACCCGAGTGTCAGTCCGTTGATCATTTGCTGCAGGAATATACCGTCCATCACGCACGCTCACACACTTGAAAGGCAGCTCAGCATCCCGCCCGCCGAGCCCTCGTGAGGCGCGGCGAACAGGTCCGAAAGCAACAGAAAATGCAGGCTCGCTCATAGGCGAGCCCATCCACCCTTCAGCTCGCGCTCACCTCAAGCGAGCGCGGCTGACGAAGGCACGTTTTTATTTCTGTTTTTCAAGCTGGTGGTATTTACCGTCTTTATCCCACTGGTAAACCACGTAGTCGGAGACTTTCAGGTCGCCCTTGCTGTCCCAGGTCTTCTCGCCCATGACGGTCTTGACCGGGTGTGCCTTGAGCCATTCGGCCGCTTTGTCGCCCTTGTTGACCTTGGCGCCGTTGAAGCCTGCGGCCAGTGCCTGAATCGAGGCGTAAGCGTACAGGGTGTAGCCTTCAGGCTCGGTACCGCCTTTGCGGAACTGCTCCACGACCGCCTTGCTGTCAGGCAGCATGCGCGGGTCGGCACCGAAGGTCATGTACACGCCATCCACATACTGAGGGCCGCCAGCGGTGGTCACCAGTTCGTCGGTCACGACGCCGTCGTCAGACATGAACCTGACGTCCTTGAGGCCTTGCTCGCGCAGTTGGCGAACCAGCGGACCGGCTTCCGGGTGCAGGCCGCCGAAGTAGACCACATCGGCACCGGTCGAACGGATCTTGGTCACCAGGGCGCTGAAGTCTTTCTCGCCACGGGTCAGGCCTTCATACAACACCGGCGTCACGCCGCGCTTTTTCAGCTGGGTCTGGGTGGCATCTGCCAGGCCCTGACCATAAGTGTCCTTGTCGTGAATGACCGCAATCTTCTTGCCTTTCAGGACATCCACGATGTAGTCGCCAGCCACAATACCTTGCTGGTCATCACGGCCACACATGCGGAACATCTCTTTCAGGCCACGCTCGGTGACCTGCGGGTTGGTCGAGCCAGGAGTGATGGCAATGATGCCTGCGTCACTGTAGATCTCCGAAGCCGGGATGGTCGAAGACGAGCAGAAGTGCCCGACGACGCCAATGACCTTGTCCTGATCCGCCAGACGGTTAGCCACTGCGACCGCTTGCTTGGGCTCGCAGGCATCGTCGCCGGCAACCAGCACAATCTTCTCCCCGTTCACGCCGCCCGCTGCGTTAATGGCATCGGC
The DNA here is from genome assembly GCF_014358015.1 of Pseudomonas triticifolii. Lineage (GTDB taxonomy): Bacteria > Pseudomonadota > Gammaproteobacteria > Pseudomonadales > Pseudomonadaceae > Aquipseudomonas > Aquipseudomonas triticifolii. Next base: position 46,804 of record NZ_JACONV010000006.1, read on the forward strand.
AGCGGCCTGCGCACCCTTCATGTACTGCTCACCGAACGCTGCGTTAGCGCCAGTCATTGGCCCCGCAACGCCGATTTTCACGTCAGCCTGCGCCAACGAAGACACGCCCAATGCAGTTGCTACTGCAATTGTCAGAAAGCCTTTCCTGTAAAACGTATGCGACATGAGTGGTGCTCCTGGATTTTTTTTAATTGGCACTGCGACTACGCCATTGGTTAGAGCAAGGGGCGTGCCATCACTTTTTTTGTTCCGGAAAATGTCATGTTTAGCTTGTCATTCAATGACCTGTTCTCATTGCCCACACGCCGTGCAACCGTCTGGACCACGAAAGGTGCAACCATCGATCAAAAAGTGCAACCAAGACAAAACGGAACAGCAACCGCGACATTGACTGACGTGCAACCCGCCTGTAACAACGTACGTCACCGAAGTGCACACGCCCGGTGCGCAAACGCTACGAGACGCACCATTTGAGGCTAGTGGATCTGGCGAAAAATGCCGCCCCACCTGCAAGCCCATCGCAGCCCTCCTCTGCGATGATGCGGGTCCGCGTAGTAATAACCGGCCTGCAGCAAGGCAACAAACGACCTTTAGGCGAGATATCATTCCGATTATTCATGATGCTCATGCCCGCATCGCGCCCTGTAGAAGAGAAGCCACGCCATGCTCAACAAACGTCATCTGCCATCGATCGCTGCGCTGCAATGCTTTGAGGCGGTGACCCGGCATTTGAGCTTCACCCGTGCGGCCGAGGAGTTGAACCTGACCCAGAGCGCGGTGAGCAAGCAGGTGGCGCAGCTTGAAGAGCTGGTGCAGCACTTGCTGTTTCAACGTGTGCGCCGCCGCCTGCAACTGACCCCGGCGGGTGCGTTGTACCTGGCAGAAGTGCGCAAGATCCTCAATCAGGTCGAGATGTCTACCCACTTTCTGCGCTCTTACGGCGGCGAGACCGAAGTGCTGCGCGTCTCGACACCCTCGACGTTCGGCGCACGCTGGCTGGTGCCGCGCCTCAAGGGCTGGCGCCTGCGTCACCCGCACATTCACCTGGACCTGCTCAACGAACAGGAGTCCGATGATCTGATCAAGGGCCGCTGCGACGTGTCGTTCTACTTTGGCCAGGCTGCTATTCCCGGTGCCGAAAGCGTGAAGCTGTTCGGCGAGGAACTGATCCCGGTCTGCTCGCCCGATTGCCTGCCCGACGCGCCCTTCACCGACCCCACGCAACTGAGCGAACTGGTCCTGCTGCAGAACGCCTTCCGCCCTCAGGCCTGGCATGAATGGTTCGAAAGCCAGGGCTATCACACCGACCACAGCTATCACGGCCCGCGCTTTGAAACCTTCTACATGTGCATCCGCGCCGCACAGGTCGGTTGCGGCGTTGCCTTGCTGCCGCGCTTTCTGGTGGAAGAAGAACTGGCCGATGGCAAGCTGGTGATCCCTTGGGATTTTGCATTGCCCAGCACCAACAGCGCCTATTACCTGTCCTACCCGGAACACACCGCTGACGTGCCCAAAATCCGGGTGTTCCTGCAATGGATGCTCGAACAGTTGGATCAACCGGTCAGTTAAGGGCGACAATGCCCACCCAGCAGGCCGTGAGCTGTCCGTGGCAACAGGACAGGACCTCGCGAGCCCCCTGTTTTCCGGCTGCTCTGGAGACCCGAAACAATGAGCGAGAGCGCCTTCTCCAATCGCATCGTGCAAAGTCTGCTCGATACCGATTTTTACAAGCTGACCATGATGCAGGCCGTCCTGCACAATTACCCCAACGTCGATGTCGAGTGGGAGTTTCGCTGCCGCAACGGCGAGGACCTGCGTCCTTATCTGGATGAAATCCGGCTGCAGATCGAGCTGCTGTGCGAACTGTCGCTGAGCCCTGAACACCTGGCTTTTCTGGAACGCATCACGTTCATGAAGCCCGACTTCCTGCGCTTTCTGGGGCTGTTTCGCTTCAACACCCGCTACGTCAAAACCAGCATCGAAAACGATGAGCTGTGCATTCGTCTGCATGGCCCATGGCTGCATGTGATCCTGTTCGAAGTGCCGCTGCTGGCCATTGTCAGCGAAGTGCGCAACCGCCATCGCTACCCGAAAATCCTGCTCAGCCAGGCACGTGAGCGGCTTTACGACAAGTTCGAGTGGCTGAGCACCCACGCCACGCCCGACGAGCTGGCCGAACTCAAGGTCGCAGACTTCGGCACGCGCCGGCGCTTTTCCTATCGCGTTCAGGAAGAAGTCCTCGGCGTGCTCAAGCATGATTTTCCCGGTCAGTTCGTGGGGACCAGTAATGTCCACCTGGCGCGCCAGCTTGACCTGAAACCGCTGGGCACCATGGCTCACGAGTGGATCATGGCCCACCAGCAACTGGGACCGCGCCTGATCGACAGCCAGATTGCCGCCCTCGACTGCTGGGTGCGTGAATACCGCGGGCTGCTGGGCATTGCCTTGACCGACTGCATCACCACAGATGCGTTTCTGACCGATTTCGATCTGTACTTTGCCAAGTTGTTCGACGGTTTACGCCACGACTCGGGCGATCCGGTGAAGTGGGCCGAAAAATGCATCCTGCACTACCGCAAACTGGGCATCGATCCGATGAGCAAGACGCTGGTGTTCTCGGACGGCCTGAACCTGCCCAAGGCGCTGGAGATTTTCCGGGCACTGCGCGGGCGCATCAATGTCAGTTTCGGTATTGGCACCAACCTGACGGCCGACGTCCCCGGCATCGCACCGATGAACATGGTGCTGAAAATGACCGCCTGTGCCGGCCAGCCCGTGGCAAAGATTTCCGATGAGCCCGGTAAGGCACAATGCAAGGACCCGAACTTCGTTGCTTACCTGCGGCATGTGTTCAAGGTGCCGGATCTGCCGCCTTCTGATAAACCCGTTTGAAAATGACTACTCAAGAGGAGTGAATCATGCACGCCGTACAGCGCCAGATTGCTGAACAGCTCAAGGTCCAGCCACCTTTCGCGGACCAGAACGCCCTGCAGGCCGAAGTCGCCCGCCGCGTCGACTTCATCAAACAATGCCTGCAAAACGCCCGTCTCAAGTCGCTGGTGCTGGGCATCAGTGGCGGTGTCGATTCGCTGACCGCTGGCCTGCTCGCTCAGCGTGCAGTCAAGGAACTGCGCGAGAGCACAGGCGACAGTGGCTATCGTTTCATCGCCGTGCGCCTGCCGTACGTGGTGCAGGCCGATGAGCACGAAGCCCAGGCATCGGTGGATTTCATTGAGCCGGACGAGCGCCACACCGTGAACATCGGCACCAGCGTCAAGGCACTCGCGGCCGAAGTGAAGGCGTTTGAAGGGCATCACGCCAGCACGGTGGACTTCGTGCTCGGCAATACCAAGGCGCGGATGCGCATGGTCGCCCAGTACACCATTGCCGGCGCCTATCAGGGTCTGGTGATCGGAACTGACCACGCGGCCGAGGCAGTGATGGGCTTTTTCACGAAATTCGGCGACGGCGCATGCGACCTCGCGCCATTGAGTGGTCTGGTGAAAAATCAGGTGCGGGCCATCGCGCGTCACTTCGGCGCGCCGGAATCGTTGGTCGAAAAAGTACCGACAGCGGACCTTGAAGACCTGTCACCCGGCAAACCGGACGAAGCGTCCCACGGCGTGACCTACGCCGAGATCGATGCGTTCCTGCACGGCGAGCCGGTGCGTGAAGAGGCGTTCAGGATCATCTGCGACACCTACGCCAAGACCCAGCACAAGCGCGAACTGCCTTACGCACCGTAAGGCAGTCCCACAGCGGCGCGTCGCACGCAGTGCGGGAGTCGGCTTGCCGGCGATTCGTTTTTTCAGACGACATGTAAGCGACTGAAGTGACGCCATCGCCGGCAAGCCGCCTCCCACATTCTGTGGCTGGCGGCGAGGCCGAGCGACGCCGAGAACCCGTCGATGGGTTACTTCAGCGTCACGCTGCCTCTCATCATGCTGATGTGCCCAGGGAACGTGCAGAAGAATTCATAGCTCTCGGCCGGATCAAGCTTCGAAACGTCGAAGGTTACTGCGTCTTTCTCGCCGGCACCTATAAGCCTGGTGTGGGCGATTACGCGTGGGTCGCCTTCCTTGAGGTAGTCTTTGTCGATACCGACGCTCATGCCGTCAGTGGAAATACCTTGGGAATCGGACTTCTTGCTCAACACCCAGTTATGCCCCATGACGTTCTTCGGCAGGCTGCCGGAGTGCGTCAGGTTGACCGTGAAGGTCTTGCAGCTCTTGTCGATTTCGATGGCTTTCTTGTCAAACATCATCTGGTCAGTCGAGTCGATGGTGGTCGAGCACTCGGCGGCCAGCAATTGACCACTGGCCAGCGTCAACAGAGAAATCGCTACAAGCGTGCGGATCATTTGAATCTCCAGGGCAGTTCTTCAGATTTAAAGTGGCTTTAGATTTAAAAACAGACGATTGAAAACAGAGCGTCGAACAGCGGCAGGGTTCCAATAGCGTGAGCCGACCACGTGAACTATCAGGGCCATCGAAACAATCAAACAGCCAGCCATCGAGCGCCACTCTACCATCGGCCTATCACTCCCCTCATGGAAAGACCTTCATGCAGCTCAATAGCCTGTTTCGCAGTTTGCTTGCCGCCTACGCCTGTGGCGCGAGCGCCAGCTGTCCGCATGATGCGTACGACCGGGCCCGGCACAGTGCCTGATGTGCTCGATGCCGCCGAGTAATGAACGTTTGGCGGGCGAAGGGAATTAAGCGCCCGTCACGCGACCGGCATGACCGTGACCCGCACGTCGGGATCATGCGCCCCGCCGCCCAGAATGACGCCACGCAGCGGCGACACGTCCGAAAAGTCGCGCCCCCAGGCCAGGCTGATGTGCTCAAGCGCAGGCTGCACGTTGTTGGTCGGATCGAAATCCACCCAGCCGGACGCCGGGCAGAACACCGACACCCAGGCGTGCGAGGCGTCTGCGCCGATCAGGCGGGGCTGACCCGGCGGCGGCTGGGTCAGTAGATAGCCGCTGACGTAACGCGCAGCCAGCCCACGCGAACGCAGGCACGCCAGCATCAGGTGCGCGAAGTCCTGACAGACACCGCGCCGCCGCTCCAGCACCTCCACCAACGGCGTCGCGACTTGCGTGGCCTCGCTGTCGAAGGTGAATTCGTCGAAGATTTTTTCCATCAGCGCCTGCACGCCCAGCAGCAAAGGTCGCCCCGGCGGGAAGCAATCCTGCGAGAACTCGACGAACGAGCGCTTCAAATGCACATACGGTGACTCGAAGCGGTAACGACAGGCCTCAAGCACATCCTCGGACATCGGCTTGGCGCTGTAGGTCAAGGCACTGCGCGTGACTTCCCATTCCGGCGACAGGTTGAAGTCCAGATAGGGCCGCTCCAGCACTTCGATCTGCAGGCGCGCGTTGACCTGCAACTCATCGTGCGGGCGCTCGAAAGCCAGTCGGGTCAGCGGATTACCAAACACGTCCAGCTCATCGCGGCGCGAGGTGGGCGTGGGAAAAATCTCCAGGCTCTGCTCGGTACAGCGCTGCCATGGATTGCTGCGCGGCCACAGGTGCGCCAGTTGCTGGGCCAGCGACACCGGGCTGTCGTACTTGTAGTGCGTGTCGTGAAAAATCTGGTAAAGGGCGCTCATCAGACAGATACCGTGCGTTGGCTGACATCATCGACGTGGGCAAAGTGGCGCAAGGCCAGACGATCAGAAGCCTGGCCCGCGCACTCACCGATGCCTTGCAGCAGGTCGGCCAGCCCGTCCAGCACCGCGTCGATACTGCTCTGACCAAACAGCGGGTTTTCGAGGCTGCCGAGGTCAAAGCTGGCCAGACGCTGGGCCAGAACGGCCAGGCTGTTGTCACGCGGCGCGTCGAAATTATCGCTCAGGCGGCGCAACGAACGCTGCACCAGTTTGAGCTGAAACAGCACAGCGTGGGGGTTCTGGTCGTCGAGCAGCAACAGGTCCAGCACCGGAATCAGGTGTGGCACTGCCATATAGCGCGAGCGATAGGTGATGCTGCTGTTGCCCAGTTCCAGCAGCCACTCCAGGCCTGCCTGATCCGAAACGGTGGTGCCGCGCAGAAAAGCCGCCAGGCTGATGCTGAGAAACTTCAGGCGCTCGATACGCCGCCCGATCATCAGAAAGCTCCAGCCTTCATCGCGGGTCATGTCGTCCAGTGCGAAACCGGACAGTGCCGCCAGCGACATCACCAGACGGTTGAGGAAATCCAGCAGCTCGCCAAAGTCCGGCTCCTCGGTATCCAGACTCAGCGCTTCACGTTGCAGTTCGACCAGCGCTTGCCAGTTCTCCCGAGACAACTTGCCGCGCACTTGCGAGGCCGCCCACTGCAGACGCTGCAGGTTCGCGCGCAGGCTGAACGGCCACTCTTCACCCAGCAACGCCGTCAACAGACGATGCTGAAGCGTTTCGTCTTCCTCGACCTCAGGCAGCACGCCCAGGCTTTCGGCCAGCGTCACGGCGGCCTGCAGGGCCTGTGGATCGTCATCGTCGACATAACGCGTGAACATGATGCGCAGCAGGCGTGCGCTGTCATCACAACGCTCGCAGTAGCGGCCGAACCAGAACAGGTTTTCCACGACCCGCGACGGCAGGTAGGGATCGCGTCGGATAAGGTCATAGACGCCCAGCGCACGCTGACCTTTCAAGGGTTCGCCAGGATGAACACCACTGTAGGACCGCTCGCCCAACACCCAGGTGTCTTTACTGGCACCGCCCCGCTGCATCGAAACCACATCTGCATCGGCATCGGCCGCCACGCGTGTCAGCCCGCCCGGCAGGACGCGATAGCCATCCAGGCCCGCGACGGCATAGACCCGCATGCCAATGGCACGCGACTGCAAGGCCTCGCCATCGGCCTGCAAAACGGGCGCGTGAGACAGCTGCGCCAGCTCTTGTGCGACATAGGCGTAAGGTCGGGCCTGCATACGGGTCGCAAGCGCCTTGCGCTGCTCCTCATTAAGGTCGCGGCCAAACACCGGCACGAAGTGTTGCGACGGAAACGCAGGCTTGATCAGCAGCTCAGGGAGCTTTTCCAGCGCCTGCGCCAACACCGGCGGCTCGCCGCACCACCAGGTCGCCACGGAAGGCAGGATCAGTTCTTCGCCGAACAGGTATTCGCAGATCTTGGGCAGAAACCCCAACAGGCCAGGCGATTCCAGCACACCGCTGCCCAAGGCATTGGCCACCAGCACGTTGCCTCGACGAACCGCTTCCAGCAGCCCCGGCACACCGAGCGCCGAGTCGGTGCGCAGCTCAAGTGGATCGCAGAAATCATCGTCCAGACGACGCATGATCGCGTGAACCCGGCGCAGGCCGCTGAGGGTCTTCAGGTAAACCGTGGCATCGCGCACCGTGAGGTCGCCACCTTCGACCAGTGGATAACCCAACTGGCGTGCCAGATACAGGTGTTCAAAATAGCTTTCGTTGAATCGCCCCGGCGTCAGCAACACGATCAGTGGTGCTTCATTGCTGGTCGGAGCCTGACGGGCCAGAGTCTGCTGCAAGGCACCGAAGAAGCCGGAGAGGTGCCGGACCTGCAGATCGCGATAGGCTTCCGGCAAGGCACGCGCCACGATCTGGCGATTTTCCAGCGCGTAACCTGCGCCGGACGGGGCCTGGGTTCGGTCAGCCGTGACCCACCAGCGGCCATCCGGCGTGCGGGCCAGATCCACGGCATACATGTGCAGGAACGTGCCTTCGGGCGGTTTCACGCCCTGGCACGGCCACAGAAAGTTGTTATGCCCAAACACCAGTTCAGCGGGCAGCAGGCCGTTGGCGATCAAGGTCTGCGGGCCGTACAGGTCGGCGAGCACTGCGTTGAGCAAGCGCCCGCGCTGGGCAATACCGGCAGCCACGTGTGCCCACTCGTCAGCCGGAATAATGTGCGGCAGCAGATCCAGCTCCCACGGACGGTCAGCGCCCTTGGGATCGGCGTAGACGTTGTACGTCACACCGTTTTCCTGAATCTGCCGGGTCAGCAGTGCCTGACGCTGGGTCAGTTGCGCAGGCGAACTGCGGCGCAGGTGCTCGTACAGACGCCGCCAGTGCGGACGAACCGTGCCATCGGCATCGAGCATCTCGTGGTAGGTACCCTCGGACAGCGGGTATCGGTCAAGCAAGTCGGGCATGGAAGGCTCGGCAGGGCAGCAAAAGGACTTCAAGGGACATGGTCGGGTGTCACGTCCGTGCGCACCCGACTCGTGGAGCCGCTGTTAATCAGGTGAATGCAGGCGCATATCCAGCGTCATCGGCAGTTCGTCGTTAATGTTGAGCGACGGGACCTCCAATTTTCCCGGTGTATGGCCGATGCGGAAGAACCGCGACATGCGACGGCTTTCCGCTTCGTTGGCGTTGACCGGCAAAGTTTCGTAGTTGCGACCGCCCGGATGGGCGACATGATACTCGCAGCCGCCCAGTGAGCGCTGCATCCAGGTGTCGAGCAGGTCGAACACCAGCGGCGCGTGCACCCCGATGGTCGGTTGCAGGCAATTGGCTGGCTGCCAGGCGCGATAGCGCACACCCGCGACGAACTCCCCCGCCTGACCGGTCGGCTGCAACGGCACCGGAACACCGTTGCAGGTCAGCAGATAGCGTTGTGGCGGCAGACCCGTGAGATGGACCTGTAGGCGCTCCAGCGACGAATCCACGTAGCGTACCGCGCCACCGCCCGAGCCCTCTTCACCCAGCACGTGCCAGGGCTCCAGCGCCTGACGCAGCTCCAGTTGAATACCGTTGACGGCGTAATCGCCGACTTTCGGAAAGCGGAACTCCAGGTGGGCCGCGAACCAGTCGGCGCGCACCGGGTAACCGGCGCTGTTGAGGTCGGCCACCACGTCTGCGAAATCCTGCTCGATGAAGTGCGGCAGCATGAAGCGGTCATGCAGTTGCGTGCCCCAACGCGCCAGCTTGGCGGGTGCGTAAGGCTCACGCCAGAAGCGGGCCACCAAGGCACGCAGCAGCAACTGTTGAGCCAGGCTCATGCGCGCATGCGGCGGCATTTCAAAGGCACGCAGTTCCAGCAGACCCAGTCGGCCGGTGGCACCGTCGGGCGAGTACAGCTTGTCGATGCAGAATTCGGCGCGGTGCGTATTGCCCGTCACGTCGATCAGCAGGTTGCGCAGCAAACGGTCGACGACCCAGGGCGCGACCTCTTCACCGGGCTTCGGCATTTGCGAGAAGGCGATTTCCATCTCGTACAGCGAGTCGTTGCGGGCCTCGTCGATGCGTGGAGCCTGCGACGTCGGCCCGATGAACAGACCGGAAAACAGGTACGACAGCGACGGATGATTGTGCCAGTAGCTGATCAGGCTGCGCAGCAGATCGGGACGGCGCAGGAACGGCGAGTCGGCAGGTGTAGCGCCGCCCATGACGAAGTGGTTGCCGCCACCGGTGCCGGTGTGACGCCCGTCGATCATGAACTTCTCGGTGGTCAGGCGCGTGAGACGCGCTTGCTCATAGAGAAACTCGGTGCGCTCCACGAGTTGATCCCAACTGGCGGAAGGCTGCACGTTGACTTCGATTACGCCCGGGTCCGGGGTAATACGGAAGTTGCACAGGCGCGGGTCGCTGGGCGGCTCGTAGCCTTCCAGCAATACCGGGCAGTTCAGCTCTTGGGCTGTCGCTTCGATCACCGCGACCAGCTCAAGGTATTCCTCAAGTTTCTGCAGCGGCGGCATGAACAGGTACAAGCGCCCGTCACGCGCTTCGGCGCACAGGGCCGTGCGGGTCAGCCAGTCGGCGGACTCGTCGAGCTCGGGGGCACGCTCGGCATCGGTGTCGCAGGCTTTGGACTGCGCGATCAGCGAGTCGCTGTCCGCCAGCTCCGGGAAGGCCTGGTTATGGTCAGTCGGATGAATGAACGGGTACTCGGCCGCCTTGACCCACGGCTGCGAAGCCAGTGGCAGGCGATAGCCCAGCGCCGAATCGCCCGGCACCAGACGGCAATGATCGTCACGCAGGTACCAGCGGCCACTCTGCCAGCTGTCGCCGTCAGCCGTGCGCGCCAGCGGCAGGACCTGGCCGATGACCTTGTCCAGCCCCTGAGCGAAGACCTTGCGCAGACGCGACCGCTCCATCTCGTCGCCCAGCCTTGAATCCTCGGCCGTGACGTTCACCGGCAGCGCACCCTCGCGCCACAGGTAGTAATAATTGTCTTCGTAGGCCGGGAACACGAAGCGGGTCGGCAGCTTGAGCCGCTCGGCAACGCTGGCCAGAAAACGCCCCGCCAGCTCGCCCGTGACACCGTAGTTTTCGGTCTCGCTGGCGATCAACGCATTGTTGCGCCAGACCGGCTGGCCGTCCTTGCGCCAGAAACAGTTCAGCGACCAGCGCGGCAATTGCTCGCCCGGATACCATTTGCCCTGACCGAAATGCACGATGCCCAGCGGCGCGTAATGGTCACGCATGCGCTGGAACAGCTCGGCAGACAGCTCGCGCTTTTTAGGCCCGAGTGCAGCCGTGTTCCATTCCGCGCCGTCACGATCATCAATCGACACGAACGTCGGCTCACCGCCCATGGTCAGGCGCACATCATCGCGTAGCAGGTCGGCGTCGATCTGATGACCGAGGGCCTGAATGTCCTGCCATTGTTCTTCCGTATACGGCTTGGTAACACGCGGCGCTTCCCAGACCCGCTCTACCGACATCTCATGACTGAACTGAGTCTCGCAAGGCTCCACCAGCCCGCTGATCGGCGCGGCAGACGACGGTTCCGGGCTGCACGCCAACGGAATATGCCCCTCGCCTGCGAACAGGCCTGAGGTCGCGTCCAGGCCGACCCAACCGGCACCCGGCAGATAGACTTCGCACCAGGCGTGCAGGTCGGTGAAATCGACGTCGGTGCCGGACGGGCCGTCCAGCGCCGCGACATCGGCCTTGAGCTGAATCAGGTACCCCGACACAAACCGCGCCGCCATGCCCAGGTGGCGCAGCAACTGCACCAGCAACCAGGCCGAGTCCCGGCATGAGCCGGAAGCATGCTCGAGCGTGTACTCAGGCGTCTGCACGCCCGGTTCCATGCGGATCAGGTACGCGACGTCCTGACTCAGGCGCTGGTTGAGCCCGACCAGAAAATCGATGGCCGGTATCGGCTCGCGGCTGATGCTGTCCAGGTAGGCTTGAAACCTGGGCGTCAGCGGCAGTTTTTCCAGATACGGCGCCAGCTCGCGCTGTTCCTCGCTGGCGTACAGAAACGGAATGTTCTCGGCGTAAGGTTCGAGGAAAAAGTCGAACGGATTGAACACCGCCATCTCGGCGACCAGATCGACCTCGACGCGGAACTCGTCGGTTTTCTCGGGGAACACCAGACGTGCCAGGTAATTACCCTGCGGATCCTGCTGCCAGTTGATGAAATGATTTTCAGGCAGCACTTTCAGCGAATAAGACAGCACACGCGTGCGGCTATGGGCCGCCGGACGCAGGCGAACAATCTGCGGCCCCAGTTCGACAGCGCGTTCGTAGCGGTAATGCGTGACATGGTGCAAGGCAATATGAATCGACACGGCGTGCCTCCTGCGAGCCTGAACGGTAAATGATCCGCGCAAGACTTATGCCATCCGGTCAAAGTCCTGCGTCTGCGACGCTGGCAATACGTGCCTGAACGGACAAGGCACCAAAATCGCGCCAGCCGACGCCAAGCGTGCAAGGGTCGCACGATAATGTGGCAGACAGTGTGGCAGAGGGATGAGGCGGGAGGTGAAGTATCTGAGTGAAGCGAGGGCGCTGCGGGGAAAGCGGCTTGATCCACGTCATCAGTGCCAGTGGGACGCATGCCAACGCAGGGCATTGGCACGATCAGGCTCATGGCCGTACACACGTCTTGCTGCAACCAACGGACCGTGGGAGGCGGCTTGCCGACGATGCGTTTTTTGACGCGACACATCAGCGGCTGGACAGACGCCATCGCCGGCAAGCCGCCTCCCACCGGGTATGCATTCAGTCAGACACTTTCGTTTTGGCCCGGCTTTGCGCGTCTTTCGGAGTATCACAGCGTGGGAACGATCAGCCTGAGGTGATCGCTACCACGCGCCGCGTCCGCGTGTAGCGACCTAGCGCGGCACCACAGGCTTGCGAGCAGGCTTGCCGCCCTTGCCTTTGCCACCCTTGGCCGCTTCCATACGCTCCTTGGCCGCTTGTTTGTTACGGGCCATGGCGGCAGCCTTGGCCTCTTCGCGCTTGTCCCATGGCTTGCTACCGTCACTGCCGCGTGGCGGCAGACCGGTGTGCTGGGTCTGAATCAGCGTGGTCTTGGCCGCCTTGGCAACCTTGTGGCTGCCAGCAGGCGTCGAATTCTTGCGACGCGCACTCTGGTAGCTGTCAGTGGCAGGCTGATGCAACGGAATCAGTTGATCCTTGCCCGGGCCGATCAGATCGGAACGCCCCATACGCTCCAGCGCCTCACGCAGCATCGGCCAGCCCTTCGGATCGTGATAACGCAGGAACGCCTTGTGCAGACGACGCTGCGCCTCGCTCTTCACGATCGTGACCGCATCGCTCTTGTACGTGACCTTGCGCAGCGGGTTCTTGCCCGAGTGGTACATGGCCGTGGCCGTGGCCATTGGCGAGGGATAGAACGCCTGCACCTGGTCGGCACGGAAGCCATTGCCCTTAAGCCACAGCGCCAGGTTCATCATGTCTTCATCGGTAGTGCCCGGATGGGCCGCAATGAAGTAAGGAATCAGGTACTGCTCCTTGCCTGCTTCCTTGGTGTACTTCTCGAACATGCGCTTGAACTTGTCATAGCTGCCAATGCCCGGTTTCATCATCTGGTTGAGCGGACCTTCCTCGGTGTGTTCCGGGGCGATCTTCAAGTAACCACCGACGTGGTGAGTGACCAGTTCCTTGACGTACTCAGGCGACTCGACTGCCAGGTCGTAGCGCAGACCAGACGCGATCAGAATCTTCTTCACGCCCGGCAAGGCACGCGCGCTGCGATACAGCTGGATCAGCGACGAGTGATCGGTATTCAGGTTCGGGCAGATGCCGGGGAACACGCAGGACGGCTTGCGGCACGCGGATTCGATTTCCGGGCTCTTGCAGGCGATGCGATACATATTCGCCGTCGGCCCGCCGAGGTCGGAAATGACGCCGGTGAAGCCTGGCACCTTGTCGCGGATCTCTTCGATTTCTCGAATGATCGACTCTTCTGAACGGTTCTGAATGATGCGGCCTTCATGCTCAGTAATGGAGCAGAAGGTGCAGCCGCCGAAGCAGCCACGCATGATGTTCACCGAGAAACGGATCATGTCGTAGGCCGGAATCTTTTCCTTGCCGTACGCAGGATGAGGAACACGTGCGTAAGGCATGCCGAACACGTAGTCCATTTCTTCGGTGGTCATCGGAATGGGCGGCGGATTGAACCAGACGTCCACGTCACCATGCTTCTGCACCAGCGCACGGGCGTTACCCGGGTTGGTTTCCAGGTGCAATACGCGGTTGGCGTGAGCATACAGCACGGCGTCGTTGCGGACCTTTTCAACCGATGGCAGGCGGATGACGGTCTTGTCACGGGTCATGCGCGGGCTGGCGAGAATCTGCACAACCTTCGGTTCGTTCGGGTCTTCGACCGGACCTTTTTCCTGTTCGATGGCGCAGGCTTCAGTGTCCTGAGTGTTGACGTACGGGTTGATGATCTTGTCGATCTTGCCCGGACGGTCGATGCGCGTGGAGTCGACTTCGTACCAGCCTTGCGGCGTGTCGCGACGAATGAACGCTGTGCCGCGCACATCGGTGATGTCTTCGACCTTCTGACCGTAGGACAGACGCTGGGCGACTTCGACGATCGCGCGCTCGGCGTTGCCGTAGAGCAGGATGTCGGCGCAGGCGTCGATCAGGATCGAGTTGCGAACCTTGTCCTGCCAGTAATCGTAGTGCGCAATACGGCGCAGGGACGCTTCGATGCCGCCCAGCACGATCGGCACGTGCTTGTAGGCTTCCTTGCAGCGCTGGCTGTAAACCAGACTCGCACGGTCTGGACGCTTGCCCGCCATGCCGCCTGGGGTGTAGGCGTCATCGGAACGGATTTTCTTGTCCGCGGTGTAGCGGTTGATCATCGAGTCCATGTTGCCGGCAGCGACACCGAAGAACAGGTTCGGCTCGCCGAGTTTCATGAAGTCGTCTTTGGACTGCCAGTTCGGCTGGGCAATGATACCCACGCGAAAACCCTGGGATTCGAGCAGGCGTCCGATGATCGCCATGCCGAACGAGGGGTGATCCACGTACGCATCACCGGTCACGATAATGATGTCGCAGGAATCCCAGCCAAGCAGATCCATCTCTTCCCGACTCATGGGCAGGAAAGGTGCTGGTCCGAAACATTCGGCCCAGTACTTGGGATAGTCAAATAACGGCTTGGCTGATTGCATGTTCAGGACCTACGTTTGCACGTTGGAAAAATCGCGGGCGCGGAATATAGCACATTTTTTGATCAAGTCCGACGGCAATGGTCGGAATTGAGTGGATGGCTTCAGCGCCAGCCTCTTCGCGAGCACGCTCGCTCCCACAGGGATAAGTTGTCACCTGATATCAATCATCATCGAAGTTGTAACTGCCCGGCGCCAGGTTCTCGAAACGGGTGTATTTGCCGATGAACGCCAGGCGGGTAGTGCCGATAGGGCCGTTACGCTGCTTGCCGATGATGATCTCGGCGATGCCCTTGTGCTCGGTCTCCGGGTGATACACCTCGTCGCGGTACACGAACATGATGACGTCGGCGTCCTGCTCGATCGCTCCGGATTCCCGGAGGTCGGAGTTGATCGGGCGCTTGTTCGGACGTTGTTCCAGGGAGCGGTTGAGCTGCGACAGGGCAATGACCGGACAGTTGAATTCCTTGGCCAGCGCTTTCAACGAGCGGGAAATCTCGGAAATCTCGTTGGTCCGGTTGTCACCGCTCGATCCCGGGATCTGCATCAACTGCAGGTAGTCGATCATGATCATGGCGACATCGCCATGCTCACGCACCACGCGGCGGGTACGCGCGCGCATTTCCGACGGGCTGATACCAGCGGTGTCGTCGATGAACAGCTTGCGGTCATTGAGCAGGTTGACCGCTGATGTCAGGCGCGGCCAATCGTCGTCATCCAGCTGACCGGCACGCACCTTGGTCTGATCGATGCGACCCAGCGAGGACAACATACGCATGATCAGCGACTCACCTGGCATCTCGAGGGAGTAGACCAGCACGACCTTGTCGCTGCGCAACACGGCGTTTTCGACCAGGTTCATCGCAAAGGTGGTCTTACCCATCGACGGACGACCGGCGACGATGATCAGGTCGGCCGGTTGCAAGCCGCTGGTCTTTTCGTCCAGATCGGTATAGCCGGTCGAGAGTCCGGTGATCGCGTTGTCACTGTTGAACAGCGTATCAATCCGGTCGATGGCCTTGGTCAGCAAGTCGTTGACGCTGACCGGGCCGCCCGTCTTGGGCCGCGCTTCGGCAATCTGAAAGATCTGCCGTTCGGCCTCGTCGAGGATCTCTTCGGCGGTACGGCCTTCGGGGTTGAACGCGCTGTCCGCAATTTCGGTGCTGATGCCGATCAGTTGTCGCAAGGTTGCCCGCGCACGAACGATCTGCGCGTACGCCTTGATGTTGGCGACCGAAGGCGTGTTCTTCGCCAGCTCACTGAGATAGCCAAGGCCGCCGACCTGAGAGGTCTGCCCTTCCTTGTCCAGCTGTTCGGCCAGTGTAACGACGTCTATAGGGCTGTTCTGGTCAGCCAGGCGCGCAATGGCCCGGAAGATCAGGCGGTGGTCGTGTCGATAGAAATCACCGTCCGAGACTTGATCGAGCACCCGCTCCCAGGCGTTGTTGTCCAGCATCAGACCACCGAGCACAGCCTGTTCGGCCTCGATGGAATGGGGCGGCACCTTGAGGGCAGCGGTTTGTAGATCGTATTGCTCAGGGCTGGAGATTTCGTTCATGGCCACTTGAATTCGAGGTTTACAGAATAGGGATGCCATAAAGACAAAGGGCACGACCTGTGAACAGGATCGTGCCCGATGTTAATCCTCTGACGGCAATGCCGCCAGACGATCACGTACTGCTTAAGCAGCCACTACGACAACGCGTACGGTCGCTTCTACGTCGCTGTGCAGGTGCACGGCTACGTCGAATTCGCCAACGTTGCGGATAGTGCCGTTCGGCAGACGAACTTCGCTTTTTGCAACTTCAACGCCCGAGGCGGTCAGTGCATCAGCGATGTCGTGGGTGCCGATCGAACCGAACAGCTTGCCTTCGTCACCAGCAGTGGCAGTGATAGTCACTTCCAGCTCAGCCAGTTGGGCAGCGCGAGTTTCGGCAGATGCTTTCTTGTCTGCAGCCAGTTTTTCCAGCTCGGCACGACGCTCTTCAAACGCAGCCAGGTTGGCAGCGGTTGCAGCGGTGGCTTTGCCGTAAGGCAGCAGGTAGTTACGACCGTAACCGGCCTTAACGTTTACTTTGTCGCCCAGGTTGCCCAGGTTGGCGACTTTTTCCAGAAGGATCAGTTGCATGTGGAAATCCTCTTAACTTTTAACCTTCACCGTTCGCAGGACCATTGCCGGAATCTTTCGATACCCGGCGACCGCGAAAATCAATCAGGCTGTCGACAATGGCTATCACCACGAGCAACGGATAGATCAGCTGCATGAATACCAGCAGCGTGATGTACATCCCTACCAGCCAGAACCTGGACAGGCGCTTTTCAGCGACAAGTCCGTGGATCAGTGCCAGCCCTGCAAATACCAGCGGTACGCTGCAGAGCGGTGTAAGCATGGCCATCTGAGGACCGAAATTCGGCCCCACCAGCATGCACACCACCAGCACCAATGCCGGCACCAGCGGGATTCTCACGGCGCGAAACTCGCGCCCGAAACCACCAGGGTTGTACAACAACGCTTGCCAGTAGCGCCCAAGAATCAGGCTCAGCACACTGACGATTTGCAGCAAAGCCGCTATCAGGCCATTCAGGACGGGGGCAATCAGTGCTCCCAGACGCGCGCGCTCTTCTACGTTCATTTGCTCGTAGAGCCCAGAGAGCATTGCCGGCAGGTGTTTCTGCAACTCCTGCGACATCGCTTCAATGGGTTCGCGAAAAACCGCACCCAGTACCACTGCGTACACCACACCCAACGCTACGCTGACCAGCAGCACGCGGACCCAGGACTCGCTGGCACGCAACACCATTGCCAAGCTCAGCGAACCGGCCAGCACCATGGCTGTACGCGGTTCGCCGAAATACCACCAGACCAAAGCCGGCAGCAGAGCCCAGGACAGGACACCAACGGCATCACTGAACCCGCGCCGCAGAAGCACCAGGCAACCTGCGGCAGCACTCAACCAGAAAAACAGCGGCAATGCCGCACATCCAGCCACTACGAGAGTGGCTTGCATGCGGCCGCGCATGATGAATTCAGCCAGGGCACGCATGCTTTCTATCCCTTGTTACGATTTGTCGACTACCCGGTCTCAGCGGCCGTGGCTGTCGGTGTAGGCCAGCAGGGCCAGGAAGCGGGCGCGCTTGATAGCGGTGGCCAGCTGACGCTGATAACGTGCTTTGGTACCAGTGATACGGCTTGGAACGATTTTGCCGGTCTCGGATACGTAAGCTTTCAGAGTGTTGAGATCTTTGTAATCGATCTCTTTGACGTCTTCAGCGGTGAAGCGGCAGAATTTACGACGACGGAAGAAACGTGCCATGTAATTGGCTCCTCAAAAGGTCCGTGGATTACTCGTCAGCGTTATCGCTAACGTCACTGTTGTCGCCGTCATCGCCATCGGCGCTGTCGGAGTGCTCAGGACGGTCACGACGCTCACGGCGCTCACTGCGGTTTTCTTCAGCCTTGAGCATCTCGGACTGGCCAGTGACGGCTTCGTCGCGACGGATGACCAGGTTACGGATCACAGCATCGTTGTAACGGAAGTTGTCTTCCAGCTCGGCCAGAGCCTTGCCAGAGCACTCAACGTTCAGCATCACGTAGTGAGCCTTGTGAACATTGTTGATTGCGTAAGCCAGTTGACGACGGCCCCAATCTTCCAGACGGTGGATTTTGCCGCCGTCTTCTTCGATCAGCTTGGTGTAACGCTCTACCATGCCGCCGACTTGCTCGCTTTGATCCGGGTGGACCAAAAAGATAATTTCGTAATGACGCATGAATGCTCCTTACGGGTTGTAGCCTGCCGCTGAAAGCGGTCAGACAAGGAGTGAATGACACTGTTAGTCTTGCTCAGGAACAGGCACATGCGCGCCTGCCATGACAGCAAGGGGCGCAATTGTAGAGAAGGGTCGTGGGCGGCGCAAGGCAATTGGTGATTATTTGAGCAGGGCACACAGCGCCCGAAGAATGTTCGGGCAAGGCGAGCGCCGGATGTGGGAGTGAGCCTGCTCACGAACTGGCCGCTACATCCGCCAGACATTCAGCGATTGAAACGCACTATTCGCAAGCACGCTCGCTCTCACACATCAGCCAGTGATTCAGCCTTTCTTGCCAGCCGGCTTGGCACTGCGCTGGCGCAACGCTTCGAACAGGCATACGCCGGTCGCAACCGAGACGTTAAGGCTGCTGACGCTACCCGCCATGGGCAGGCGTACCAGGTAGTCGCAGTGCTCACGGGTCAGGCGACGCATGCCCTTGCCTTCGGCACCCATGATGATGATCGTCGGCCCGGTCAGGTCCTGCTGATACAACTCCTGCTCAGCCTCGCCCGCCGTACCCACCACCCACAGACCGCGCTGCTGGAGTTTTTCCAGCGTGCGGGCCAGGTTGGTCACGGCCACCAACGGAATCACTTCCGCCGCACCGCATGCCACTTTTCGGACTGCTGGCGTCAGTGTTGCAGATTTGTCCTTGGGAACGATGACCGCCAGCGCACCCGCTGCATCCGCCGTACGCAGGCAGGCGCCCAGGTTATGCGGATCGGTCACGCCATCGAGCACCAGCAACAGAGGCGGGCCTTCAGTGCGATCAAGCAACTCGTCGAGCATCGCCTCACCCCAGACCTGGCTCGGACTCACATCCGCGACAACGCCCTGGTGCACACCCTCGACCCAGGCGTCCATTTCGCGACGCTCGGCCTGGCCGATAGTGACGCGATTCTCACCGGCCAACTCGACCAGTACTTGGACGCGAGGGTCGTTACGACCCTCCGCCAGCCAGATATGCTTGACCCGCTTCGGATGATGACGAAGCAACGCTTCCACGGCATGCACGCCGTAGATTTTTTCCAACTGACTCATGAATTAGCCTTGGGTTTACGAGCGCCGCCGCTTTTCGACGATGACGCGGAGCCCGTTTTCGACGAGCCACCTTTACGATGTTTACTGGTTTTGCCTGAGGAAGGTGCAGAGCCCGAAGCGGGCCTGTCAGACTTTCCCGACGATGCCTTGCTACCGCCCTTCGCTTCAGCCAGAAGGGCTTTTTTCATTTCACGACTTTTGCGCACTTCTGCGTTCTTCGCGGCCGCATCGCTCGGGCGATAAGCCTCGACCGGTGCTTCCTTGGAGGCGGCCGTACGGCGCCCGGACTTGGCCGGAGCCTTTTCTTTCTCGGCAGTCGTCGCAGGTGCTGCGGTCTCCTGACCACGGCGCTTGCGCCCGGGCGAGGACGTGCTCGCTGCAGACTGCTCGGAAATCTCGAAGTCGATCTTGCGCTCATCCAGATCGACGCGCATGACCTTCACCTCAACCGTGTCGCCCAGGCGGAAGTTACGGCCTGTGCGCTCGCCGGCAAGGCGGTGGTGCAACGGATCGAAGTGGTAGTAGTCGCCAGGCAATGCGGTGACATGCACCAGGCCTTCGACATAGATATCGGTCAGCTCGACGAACAGACCAAAACCGGTGACGGCAGTGATCACGCCCGGGAACGACTCGCCTACGCGGTCCTTCATGTACTCGCACTTGAGCCAGTTGACCACGTCACGCGTGGCTTCATCGGCACGGCGTTCACTCATCGAGCACTGCTCGCCCAACTGCTCCAGCAACGCTTCATCGTACGGATAGATGCGCGCTTTCGGAATGGTTGCCGCACCGGCACGCCGTACATGCGGTGTGTCCTGCTTGGAGCGGATCACGCTGCGGATCGCTCGGTGAGTCAGCAGGTCCGGATAACGACGGATCGGCGAGGTGAAGTGCGTATAGGCTTCGTAATTCAGGCCGAAGTGGCCGTTGTTGTCCGAGCTGTACACCGCCTGACTCAACGAACGCAGCATCACGGTCTGGATCAGGTGGTAGTCCGGGCGATCGCGAACGGTTTCAAGCAGCGCTTGATAATCCTTCGGCGTCGGCCCTTCCTTGCCCTTGTGCAACGACAGACCCAGCTCGCCCAAGAAGGCGCGAAGCTTTTCCAGACGTTCTGGCGGCGGACCATCGTGCACGCGATACAGCGCAGGGATCTCGTGCTTTTTCAGGAATTCAGCCGTGGCAACGTTGGCCGCCAGCATGCACTCCTCGATCAGCTTGTGAGCATCGTTACGTGTGGTCGGACGAATCTCGGCGATCTTGCGCTCGGAGCCGAAGATGATTCGGGTTTCCTGCGTTTCGAAATCGATGGCACCACGCACATGGCGTGCACCCAGCAGCACCTTGTACAAGGCATAAAGCTGCTTGAGGTGCGGCACCACATTGCCGTACTCGCCACGCAGGCTCTTGGCTTCAGCGGTTTTCGGCTGTTCCAGAATCGTGCTGACCTTGTTGTAGGTCAGGCGCGCATGGGAGTGGATGACGGCTTCGTAGAACACGTAGTCCGTCATCTCGCCAGTCTTGGAGATGGTCATCTCGCAGACCATGGCCAGACGATCGACATGCGGGTTCAGCGAGCACAGACCGTTGGACAGCTGCTCAGGCAGCATGGGCACGACGCGCTCGGGGAAATACACCGAGTTGCCACGCACCTGGGATTCGGCGTCCAGCGCCGAACCAATCTTCACATAGCTGGAGACGTCGGCAATCGCCACGTAGAGCTTCCAGCCGCCGGAGAACAGGCGCAGCTTGCCAGGTTTCGCTTCACAATAGACCGCATCGTCGAAGTCGCGGGCATCTTCGCCATCGATGGTCACGAACGGCAGATGACGCAGGTCGACGCGGTGTTCCTTGTCCTTGTCTTCGACTTCCGGCTTGAGCCTGGCCGCTTCCTTGAGCACGGCTTCAGGCCACACGTGAGGAATGTCGTAGGTGCGCAGCGCGACATCGATTTCCATGCCGGGCGCCATGTAGTTGCCCACCACTTCGACCACGTCGCCTTGCGGCTGGAAGCGTGGCGTTGGCCAGTGGGTGATCTTCACCTCGACGAACTGACCGATCTTCGCGCCATTGTTGCGACCGGGGGTGACCAGCACTTCCTGCTGAATCTTCGGGTTGTCCGGGATAACGAAGCCGATGCCGCTCTCTTCGTAGTAGCGACCCACAATGCTTTCGTGGCCACGAGAGATGACTTCGACGACCACGCCCTCACGACGTCCGCGACGATCCAGACCGGAAACACGTGCCAGCGCACGGTCGCCGTCGAATACCAGACGCATTTGCGCCGGGCTCATGAACAGGTCATCGGAACCGTCGTCGGGCACCAGAAAACCAAAGCCGTCACGGTGACCGGAAATACGACCGAGGATCAAGTCGAGCTTGTCCACTGGCGCATAAGTACCCCGGCGGGTATAGATCAGTTGAGCATCGCGCTCCATCGCGCGAAGGCGACGGCGCAGGGCCTCGAATTGATCCTCAGTGACCAGGCCGAACTCTTCGACCAGTTGCTCACGACTCGCTGGCGAGCCGCGCTCGGCGAGGTGCTGAAGGATCAGCTCACGGCTGGGAATGGGGTTTTCGTATTTTTCCGCTTCACGAGCGGCCTCGGGATCGAGGGACTGCCAATCGGCCATTAGATAGTTTTCACCTTGTATATATGTGGGTTAGTTTGGCATAGACCTTATGAAACGGGAAATTTCACGCTCAAACAGCCCACCGAAAAACGTCCTGGACTGCCCTGAAACACCTGATGCACACCGCTGGCGAATTATTTTAAGTTTTTTTCACCCTTGGGCTTTACAGCCCAAAAGGCGCTCCGTATAGTGCGCGCCATCGACAGGCTGATGCCTCAAGATACTGCCCAGATGGTGAAATTGGTAGACACGCCAGCTTCAGGTGCTGGTGACCGCAAGGTCGTGGAAGTTCGAGTCTTCTTCTGGGCACCAATTCAAGGCAATAGCCTACAACAGGTTGATGCCTCACAAGAACCCGCGAAAGCGGGTTTTTGCATTTCGGGGTTTTGATTATTAAATCAAAACAGGGGTTTACAGAATAAAACGATAGCCGTATAGTGCGCCCCATCAGCAACGCAGGCGTCGCTGATACTGCCCAGATGGTGAAATTGGTAGACACGCCAGCTTCAGGTGCTGGTGACCGCAAGGTCGTGGAAGTTCGAGTCTTCTTCTGGGCACCAATTCAAAAAAACCGAGCCAATGGCTCGGTTTTTTGCTTTCAGACGTGCACCATGCTGTCGATGAGCAAGCCACTTCTATAAAGAACACGCTCGACTTATGGTTTCAAGCCGAAGCCATAGGCTGCCTCCCCGCCTATTAATATGTCTTTCAGATATTTATCCGTGTCGTTATCAGGAAAGTAGCTCTTCCTGGTAAACAAACCACTATCACTCGCCCAGACCCGTCGATCCCACTGCTGCCCCGCAGGTGCAGCCGGGAAATCGACATCCAGCTTTCCACCACCTTCAGCGCGGAGTTTGCGCCAAGTTGCCAGATCCGGTATGACAAGACCTCTGCTGTCGGCAATTTTCTTACACTCTGTATAGGTATTGAAATTCAGGTACTCCAGCGCGGAGATACCCTGAACAACGACCGTCACAAACACAACCTGCCCATCGGAATCTCTCACCTGGACAAAGACAGATCCATTCTTCCTGGCCATCAACAGACCTGTCGAATCGACCTCGACGACAGATGGATCTCCCGACAGGAACGTGTACGGCCCCTTGCCGCCACTTACAAGCACTTGCTGACTCGAACCTGGCGGCACCGCAGCAGTACTGCCAGACTTCGGATACGCAGCTGTTAAAGAGACAGCTGAAAACGTAACACTCAAGGCGTTGCCTTGCGGCTTGATGACCACGCTCAGCACAGGAAAGTCTTCTGCATAAGTGTCATTAAAGTCGCCATCGAGTGTTACCTTTGCAAATACCTGCATCTGACTGCCTCCCGCCAATTTATCGAACTCCGCACGAGCGACAGTAATCGACAGATCCTTCTGCGCTTCGGCGTCAGTCAATAGTCTGGCCGTCCAGACGTTGATCTCCAGAAAACTACCATCCTTGGCAGTACCCTCAAGACGCAGCCACACTCTTTGCCCGGCAGCTATGAACGGCCACTTCTTGAGTGTAACCACGATGTCGGTTGTTATCGCGGTGAGATCCAGCAGATCTCCGGGCGCTTGCCCGATCACCGGCACAGGCAAGTCGTCCGCGCCCAGCATCTCGACCTCAATGATGGTGTCCTCAGACTCTATCGGCGAAGCCAGTCCATTACGCGTGACCTGATAGTAAACCCAGACCTCTGCCCCGGTATCGGCACCAATTGCAGAGGCAGGAATAGTGAACTCCAGCGACTCGCTTACGCTACTCACCGCCTGTTCCGCTATGACTGGCGTCCCGGGGCCGTCAGTACCGATCCAGAAGAGCTGAACCTTGTCACCGACGGCGATAGTAGGGTAAGGGCGAACAACGACCGTCGTGCCGTTTTGTACGGCAACCGGATCAAGTACCCACTCTAAAGACGCTGGAACCTCTGGAGCGGGAAGCAACACGCCAGCCAACTGAGGACCGACCGAGAATGATTCTTCCTGAGACCTGAACTTCTGAGTCTTGCCATCCAGCCCTTTTCGCTCTATGACGTAATAGACGGTCGCCCTCTTGTTGAGCGCTGCGTTGACGGTTGCAGCAGGTATGTTGAACACCAGATCCAGATTGACATTGGCAGCATCAACAGCTTGAGTGCCTAAAACGATGGGATCTCCACCGTCAGCCGACTGCCAATAGGCGGTAACGCTGTCGCCTTCCTGAGTCTCGACATAAGGCACGGTGAGTTTTGTACCGGAGTTCGCCAGAGCAGCATCCATCGCCCCATCTTTGACACCCTCTACCACAGCCCCAGCCAACACCCTGGAATCCGCAGCCTCCCGATCCTTCTGACTGCCTACAAAAAACTGATAGTCGGCAGAGCGAAAGCTGACTTTCCGTCCGTCAGGTAGAACACGCTCAAGCAGATAGAAAACAGTGACTATCTTGCCCCGGTTAAACTCGATGGTGCTGTCAAGATAGACGTCAAACGACATGTCTCCATCGACATTCTGCTGAGTCACGACGCCCTCATCGGTGAAAGTCGTCTGTTTTGAAGAATCACTCCAAAACAGCGTAACCTTGTCATTGACAAGGGTACCGGCCGATGGAACATGAACATTAATGGAGTCGGCAATGCCATCTGGATCCAGGCGATTGTCAACAACCTCGTTGATAAAGGGCGGCAAACTTGCAAGGCTTGGACCGACGTAAATAGTGCGCTTGGGTGAGGTGTACCAGATGCCGTCTCTGTAAACCTTGTAATAGATACTCATA
Organism: Pseudomonas triticifolii; assembly: GCF_014358015.1. Lineage (GTDB taxonomy): Bacteria > Pseudomonadota > Gammaproteobacteria > Pseudomonadales > Pseudomonadaceae > Aquipseudomonas > Aquipseudomonas triticifolii. Next base: position 71,383 of record NZ_JACONV010000006.1, read on the forward strand.
ACCCCATTTAGCAGCGGTTTGATATCGGTATCTGTCCAGGTGACTTTCAAAGGACGACGCTGCAGATTACTGGCGCTGATAGGCCTATCCTTGTCGGTAAAGTTAATAGACTTCTGGTTGGCGTCTACGCCCTCTCTGATGAGTTTGACGGTGTCGCCAAGTTTCATATCAGCATAATCAAGACTGACCGTCACAAAGTTGACCTTTACCTTGGTGCTGATATGATCGGGATCGATCGTATCATTCACAGCTTCAATCAACTCGGGCGGCGGAAGGTAAATGCCTCGAATCTCGATGAGAAGAGGTCTCGACGTACGAATTTTAGCAGACGTTGTCGCCCGAGCCGGCCTGACAACATACTCAAGCGTTGCTGTTTTACCCGCCAGTTTCTTTATAATATCCGACGGTACCGTAATGATCCGGACATCACCCTTCGTCACATTCCGCGCGTAGAAAGACTCACTCCAACTGACCGACGACCCCGCAGGCCCCTTGAAGTTTAGTTGAACATGCTCACCCGCCTTGAAATTGAAAAACCCGCTACTCGGCACTGCAGATACTTGAACACTGAGCCCACGCCCAGCCAAGTAAGACATATCCGATAACGATGGGGGCGATGACGGCTTATCAGGATAACCCAACTGAACATAATCAACTTTTTTAACAGCATCATACTTCTGCACCCCTCCAGCAATGATCGGAGCAGAAGGTGTTCCTAACAAAAAAGCCATATTCATTCCATCCATAGAATTGAATGCAAAAAGTCACACCGTGCGTTCGGACTGAGCACAGCGTAGAAGGCTTATCCAGCAGCATAAGCGCTTACATACTCTAGACGACCTACGACCACAGGCATGACTATCAGAAGTAACAGGTAGACATTCAGGAAAGATAAAATCTTTAACAAGGCCCCAGAGGCACTAAAAATGAAACGATCAAAATAAATGCGCCAGACCGACTTTCCATTGGCAGGCTTAAAGTATCTTTCTACGCATCCCACAGGCCAAGGCATAAGCCAAGGCCTTTTCACAACGACATTCGCGCCTTTAAGCCCTGAACTGCCCCAAACTAGCCTTCAATCGCGCCGACAATGTATCCAGCGTCCGGCCACTCGCCGTCGTCTCGACAACGGCCTGAGCCGCTTTTTCGGCCTGGGCATGAATCACCTCTACACGCCCTCTCACCGCCTGCGCACCCTGCGCCTGGTGCTCGGCGGCACGCGTGGCCAGCCCGATAGCCGCATGGACCTGCTCTACCGAGGTCTGCACCGTCTGTTGAAGTCGCGCACTGTCGCGCAGAACTGCCAGACCTTCCTTCGCCTGTCGCCCGGCCAGACCGATAGTCGCCACCGCCTCTTTGGCACCGGCCTGCAATTTGGTGATGTGCTCTTGAATATCGCCGGTCGAACTCTGGGTCTTGCTGGCCAGCGCGCGAACCTCATCGGCCACCACCGCAAAACCGCGCCCCGTCTCACCCGCTCGCGCAGCCTCAATGGCTGCGTTGAGCGCCAAAAGGTTGGTCTGCTCGGCAATACCATGAATGACTTCCAGCACCACCTCGATCTGCTGACTTTGCTGCGCCAGACGCTCGATCACTTGCGAGCCGGTTTCGACCTGGCCAGCCAAAGCCTCGATCAATCCGCCGACCTGATTTGAAGTGCGGGTATTCTCGTCGGTCGCCTGCTTGATATCGATGACCTGACGCAACGCCTCCTGCATGGCCTGACTTTCGGCCTGAGCCTCATCGGCCATTTGCGCCAACGCCTGCAGACTGGCGGCCACTTCGTCACGCTGCAAGGCCGCTGCGGCATCGGCACCTGCGTTTCTGCGGCTCATCGCACCAATTTCAACCCCGGTCAGTTGCGCCACATCTCCAGCCTCGCGAACAATCGGCTGAAGCTTGTCGATGAACCGGTTGACCGCTGCCGACATGTCGCCGATTTCGTCATTGCTGTCGAGTTTGACGCGACGCGTCAGATCACCCTCGCCCGCTGCCAGATCGTTGAGCGCCGCAATCAGCAGGTGCAGTTTGTTGACCACACGACGCCCGAGCACAACAGCCAGCAACAGCAACACCGCCAGACCGATCAGCGCCAGCCCCAGGCCGATGTTCCAGCGTAGGGTCTCAGCCGCTTCCTGGACAGCGGAGCGAGTGTTGCTGGCCATTGCCGTCGCGGCCGACTGCGCTGACTCCAGGCGAGTGCGCAACGCTGCCGAACTGTCCTTGGAAGCGCCTGCCAGGCTCTCGGAGACCAGTTGCTCGCCACTGGTGATCAAGGTCGCGAAACGCTTGTCCAGCGCAGCCAGGTTCTCTTCGACCGATGCAGTGGAAACGCCCATGCGTACCTTGCCGATTTCGACACCATTAGGACTGATGGAGGCTTCGACGTAGTAAACCGACGGGTCGTTTTTCGCGGCGTTAAGGATTTTGTCCATGGCCCGCTCGCCCTCACCTTTGGCGAGAAGCGCCTTGACCAGAGGATTGTCACGATTCATGTACCGCGTCAGGTGCTCGCCCGCCGCATCGTCATACACCACGAACAGCACGTTGGGATTGCGCTGGGCACGACGGGCAAACTCGGACAGCGTCGGCGTGTCGTTATCCCACATGGCGCGCGGCGCCACGGCGGCCAACAGTTCGGCCATGTCGGTAGCGGATTCCTTGAGGTCTTTTTCCAGCGTGGTACGCAGTTGCGCCTGCTCGTCTTTCAGCCGTGTGGACAGGCCGCCACTGAGTCTCTGACGCGTACTGGCCGAGAGCGCCTCCAGACTGGATGTCACCTCGCTACTCGCGCGCTCCAGTTCGGACGATACATGTTGCGAATCTACCCCCAGCCGATTGGCAAGATCCGCTTCAAGCGCGGCGATCGTGCTCCGGGTGAGCGCAACCGCGACCACCACCTGCACCAAAAGGGCAATGCCCAGCGCAATAAAGACTGGGCGCAACAAACGACTTCGTAACAGAGATAAGACAGCCGACACAGGAGAATCCCTCCACCTTGAGCGCCATTAAAATAGTGGCACTAATTTGTCGTTTGTATAGCAAGCGCCGTGCCGTGATGCAATTCACATTTTGTTTGCCATGCAGTACCGGACGCGCAGACCCTCCCCTACAACGAAGCGGACAAAAAAAAGGCCGCACATGGCGGCCCTTCTTTTTTGCAGCTAGCGAGGTATCACGCGAACGGGTGACGCAGAACGATGGTTTCGTTACGGTCAGGACCCGTCGAGATGATGTCGATAGGTGCGCCTACCAGCTCTTCGACACGCTTGATGTAAGCGCGCGCGTTGGCTGGCAGCTCTTCCAGCGTGCGGGCACCCAGGGTGGATTCGGTCCAGCCTGGCATCTGCTCGTAGACCGGCTCAAGGCCGATGTAGCTGTCAGCGTCGGTCGGGGCTTCGATCACCGCGCCGTTTTCGTTCTTGTAACCTACACAGATGTTGATGGTTTCAAGACCGTCGAGCACGTCCAGCTTGGTCAGGCAAAGGCCCGAAATGCTGTTGATTTCGATAGCGCGACGCAGGATGACGGCGTCGAACCAGCCGCAACGACGCGCACGGCCGGTGGTTGCACCGAACTCATGGCCGCGCTTGGCCAGAAACGCACCGACATCATCGAACAGCTCGGTCGGAAACGGACCGGAACCGACGCGAGTGGTGTAAGCCTTGGTGATGCCCAGGATGTAATCCAGGTACATCGGACCGAAACCCGACCCCGTGGCGATGCCGCCAGCGGTGGTATTGGAGCTGGTGACGTACGGATAGGTACCATGGTCGATGTCCAGCAACGAACCCTGGGCACCTTCGAACATGATGTCCTTGCCGTCGCGACGCATGCCATGCAGTTCGGCGGTCACATCGAGCATCAGCGGCTTGAGCAGCTCAGCGTATTCCATGCACTCGTCGAGCGTCTTCTGGAAGTCGATGGCAGGCTCTTTGTAGTAATTGACCAGTACGAAGTTGTGGTAATCCAGCAACTCGCCCAGCTTGGACGCGAAACGCTCACGGTGAAACAGGTCACCGATGCGCAGACCGCGACGTGCAACCTTGTCTTCGTAAGCCGGGCCGATGCCGCGACCGGTGGTGCCGATCTTGAACTCGCCACGCGCCTTTTCACGCGCCTGGTCCAGCGCAACGTGATACGACAGGATCAATGGGCAGGAAGGGCTGATGCGCAGACGCTCGCGCACCGGAATGCCTTTCTCTTCCAGCTTGATGATTTCGCGCAGCAATGCGTCGGGAGCAACCACGACACCGTTGCCGATCAGGCACTGCACGCCTTCGCGCAGTACACCGGACGGAATCAGGTGCAATACGGTCTTTTCACCGTCGATCACCAGGGTGTGACCCGCGTTGTGGCCACCCTGATAACGAACTACGGCGGCAGCATGTTCGGTCAGCAGATCAACGATCTTGCCTTTGCCCTCATCACCCCATTGGGTGCCCAGGACTACGACATTCTTACCCATAACACTCGTCCTCATTCACGCAAACTTGGTGCCGGCAGCGGCCGGCAGGAATACTCAATAAGCCAGCGGCATGACCTGCCATTGCTCGCCATGCTGAATCAATTGCCGGTCACAGTCGGCTTCACGCGCGGCGCTCACCTGCTGCCCAGGCAAGGCCTGAACCACACGCTGACCTTCGCTGCGCAACTGGCACACCTGCTGCCAGAGTGCCGCATCCGTACTGTCCGGCACCCAGATACCGCCGGACGGTAATACGATTTCTGCCTGACCCAGGGTGACCAGGGTTTTCAGGTCAGTGGAAAAGCCAGTCGCCGGACGGGCACGACCAAAGTCGGCACCGATGTCGTCATAACGACCGCCCTGAGCAATCGACTGCCCGACACCCGGCACGAACACCGCGAACACAACACCGGTATGGTAGTGATAGCCGCGCAGCTCGCCGAGGTCGAAGTACAGTGGCAACTGCGGGAATCGCGCAGCAAGGCGATCAGCAATGCTCACCAGATCGTCCAGCGCAGCCAGCACCGGCGCAGGCGCGCCAGCCAGACGGTCACGGGCCGCGGCCAGCACGTCGTGACCACCGCACAGGTCCACCAGCGCACGCAGCATCGAAGCCAGTTCCTGCGGCAGATTGGCCGTCAGGGCGACCACTTCGTCGATGGCCTTGCGCTGCAGTGCGTCGAACAACTGTTGCTCGACTTCGCCTGACAGGCCAGCGGCACGCGCAAGCCCACGGTAGATACCGACATGCCCAAGGTCCATGTGCACATCCGGTACATCGGCCAGTTGCAGCATGGCGAGCATCAGACTGATGACTTCAACGTCACTGCTCGGGCTTGCATCACCATACAACTCGGCACCGAGCTGAATCGGGCTGCGCGAGGAAGACAGCGCACGCGGCTGGGCATGCAGCACACTGCCTGCGTAGCACAGACGGCTTGGACCTTCACGCTTGAGGGTGTGCGCATCAATGCGCGCAACCTGCGGCGTGATGTCGGCGCGGAAGCCCATCTGCCGACCCGATTGCGGATCGATGACCTTGAAGGTGCGCAGATCCAGATCAGAGCCTGCGCCCGTCAGCAGAGACTCCAGGTACTCGATATGCGGGGTGACGACGAACTCATAGCCCCAGCTCTGGAACAGATCCAACACCTGACGGCGCGCTACTTCAATGCGCGCCGCTTCTGGTGGCAGTACTTCTTCGATGCCATCTGGTAGCAGCCAGCGGTCAACCGTTGCCATTACGCCATTCCCCTGTGATCCGGGCGGCCAGCCTTTAGGCCAGCCTTGAGTGAAGCAGAAAGTGGTGCGCTGTACGACGGGCACGACAAACGCCCGAGACAGGCCTTGCAGACCACTTTCCTCGAAAAATCTTGCCGCTCGCCCTGCAGGCTGCGACCAATCAATCGTGCAGACGCAAAAAAGCCGGGAATTTCCCGGCTGCCGCATGATACACACGTTTTACCGTACGATCACCCCACCGGGCGGTTTTGCCGCCCGGCGGATGATTTATTACAGCCAGGTATTACGGCTTGGCTTTTTCCAGATAGCGGAAGAACTCGCTATTGGGGTCAAGCACCAGCATGTCGCTCTTGCTCGCGAAGCTTTCACGGTAAGCACGCAGGCTGCGATAGAACGCGTAGAACTCCTGATCCTGACCATAAGCCTTGGAGTAGATCGCGGCGGCCTGTGCATCACCGTCACCGCGCGCCTCTTCAGACTCACGATAAGCTTCGGCCAACAGCACACGACGCTGACGATCGGCGTCGGCACGAATACCCTCGGCCAGTTCGTTACCCTTGGCACGGTGTTCACGGGCTTCACGCTCACGCTCGGTGCTCATGCGCTCGAACACGCTGCGGTTCACTTCCTTGGGCAGGTCGATGGCCTTGACGCGAACGTCGACCACTTCGATACCCAATTCCTTTTCAGCCATGCGGTTCAGCGAGCCGGTGATATCGGCCATCAGTGCGTCCCGCTCACCCGACACGACTTCGTGCAGGGTGCGCTTGCCGAACTGGTCACGCAGACCCGATTCCAGACGACGCGAGAGGCGCTCGTCGGCAATCTGCTTCAGACCGGAAGTCGCCGTGTAGAAACGCTCGGCATCCTTCACGCGCCATTTGGCATAAGCGTCGACCATCACCGCCTTCTTCTCGAGCGTCAGAAAACGCTGAGTCGGGGCATCAAGGGTCAGCAGACGGCCATCGAACTTGCGCACCTGGTTGACGTAAGGAACCTTCACATGAAGGCCCGGCTGCACATCGGCCTGCACCACACGACCGAATTGCAGCAGGACTGCACGCTCGGTCTGGGACACGATGTAGAAGCTGTTCCAGGCAACGACTGCCAGTACCACACCAACAATTAGGGTGATCAGCGATTTATTGCTCATCAGCGACTCTCCCTGGTACGTACATCGCGCTGAGTATCCGCCGCTCGCACGCCAGCATCAGTTCCGGTCGAAGATGAATTAACGGAGCCCGGCGCATTGCCGGTACCGCTGCGACTGTTTTCCATCATCTTGTCGAGTGGCAGATACAACAGGTTGTTCTGACCCTTGTCGCCGGTCACGAGCACCTTGCTGGTATTGCTGAAGACTTCCTGCATGGTGTCCAGGTACAGACGCTGGCGGGTCACTTCAGGTGCCTTGCGGTATTCGGCAACCAGCTTGGTAAAGCGGTCAGCTTCACCCTTGGCGCGGGAAACCACTTCGTCACGGTAACCATTGGCGTCTTCAAGAATACGCTGAGCCTGACCACGGGCTTCCGGGATCACGCCATTGGCGTAGCTTTCAGCCTGGTTGCGTGCACGCTGCTCGTCTTCACGGGCGCGGATCACGTCATCGAAGGCTTCCTGCACTTCACGCGGCGCAGCCGCACTCTGTACGTTCACCTGAGTGACGGTGATACCTGTGCGATAGGTATCGAGGAACCGTTGCAGACGCTCCTTGATCTCGCTCGCCATCAGCTCACGGCCTTCGGTCAGCACCTGGTCCATCGCCGTGGAACCCACGACATGGCGCAGCGCACTTTCGGTGGCATGCTGCAGGCTGATTTCAGGCTGATCGACGTTCAGGACGAAATCCTGAAGGTTGCTGATCTTGTATTGCACGGTCAGCGGCACTTCGACGATGTTCTCGTCTTCGGTGAGCATCTGGCCCTGCTTGCTGTAGGCACGCTCGCGCGTCACGTTTTCCATGTACTTGCGATCGAACGGCGGGAAATAGATGTTCAGGCCCGGGCCCACGGTTTCGTGGTACTGACCGAAACGCAGCACGACAGCCTGCTCCTGCTCATCAACGACATAGATCGCGCTGTAGAGCCAGAAAGCGACGAGCACCACCAGACCAATGCCGAGCAAGCCGAAGCCGCCGCCTTTGCCTGGGCTGCCACCACTGCCATCACCACTGCGTTTCTTACCGCCGCCGAACAACCCATTCAGGCTCTCCTGCAGCTTACGGAAGGCCTCGTCGAGATCAGGTGGTCCCTTGCGGTCGCCACCACGGCGTTTGCCACCCCAGGGATCTTGATTATTCGAGTTGCCACCCGGCTCATTCCAAGCCATAGCGCTCTCCATCTGATAAAGCAAAGGCGCACCTTCGGCGCGCCGCCCCATGCTACAGAATGCCCGAGAAACCCGTACAACGGCTTTCTCGTGCTTTTATTGCAAAGTGTGTTGCTCGATGAACTCCAGCGGCTGCAATCCTTCGCGAGTCACCAGACGATTGAGTTCAACGCGCGGTATACGCACTGCCAGCAGACTTGAGCCTTCCTCGTCGTGCGTTTCGCCCTGTACGGCACCCAGCTCGAAAAACTGGGCCCGCAGTCGAGCAAGACGCTGAGGCAGGCGCAGGGTGCCGACGAACAGATCGTTACCCAGCAGTTCGGCTACAGCCTGCTTGAGCAGGTCCAGCCCTCGACCATCCCGGGCAGACAACCAGACACGTTGCGGCTTGCCATCGGCATCGCGCTGTATCTGGGGCTCAACGCCCTCAAGCAGATCGAGTTTGTTATAGACCTCAAGTATCGGCAAGCCCTCTGCCCCGATCTCACCGAGCACGGCCATGACCTGCTCGATCTGCGACATGCGGTCCGGCTCGTGGGAGTCGATCACATGCAGCAGTAAATCGGAGTTGCTCGATTCTTCAAGCGTGGCGCGAAAGGCCTCGACCAGTTTGTGCGGCAAGTGGCGAATGAAGCCCACTGTATCGGCCAGCACGATCGGACCCAGGTCATCGAGCTGCAGACGACGTAGCGTAGGGTCCAGCGTGGCGAACAACTGGTCGGCAGCAAACACGTCCGAATCGGTCACGGCATTGAACAGCGTGGACTTGCCGGCGTTGGTGTAGCCCACCAGCGATACCGAAGGGATGTCGGCGCGACGACGGCCACGACGGGCCTGATCACGCTGACTGCGAACCTTTTCCAGCCGCCCCTTGATCTGACGCAGGCGTACCCGAAGCAGACGACGGTCTGTTTCAAGCTGGGTTTCGCCTGGACCCCGCAAGCCGATCCCGCCTTTCTGTCGCTCAAGGTGAGTCCAGCCGCGTACCAGACGGGTACTCATGTGTTCAAGCTGGGCCAGTTCGACCTGCAGTTTGCCTTCATGGGTACGCGCGCGCTGGGCGAAGATGTCCAGAATCAGACCGGTGCGATCAAGCACGCGACACTCGAAAACACGTTCGAGGTTACGTTCCTGACTGGGCGTGAGGGTGTGATTGAAGATCACGATGTCGGCCTGTTCGGCCTTGACCTGGTCGCGAAGCTCCTCGACCTTGCCAGAGCCGATCAGGTATTTGGCAGATGGCCGATGACGCGGCACGTTGATAAACGCGACGGTATCGGCGCCAGCCGACAGGGCCAGCTCCTGAAACTCCTGCGGATCTTCGCGCGCCTCAGGGTCCTGACCATCCAGATGAACGAGAATTGCCCGTTCACCACCACTGTGGCGCTCAAAGAACAAGGCAGACTCCTATCAGGTGTTACCTGGCTCGGCATCGCCGCCGTCAGCGTCGGTAGCGCTGGGCAGACGAATCGGACGAACCGGTACAACGGTGGAAATAGCGTGTTTGTAGACCATCTGGCTGACAGTGTTCTTCAGCAAAATGACGAACTGGTCGAAAGACTCGATCGTGCCCTGCAGCTTGATACCGTTGACCAGGTAGATCGATACCCCGACCTTCTCTTTACGCAAGGTATTCAGGTAAGGGTCTTGTAGCGAATGCCCTTTTGACATGTGCCGCACTCCTTTAAGGATCAATAAATAATAAATCGAATTCGATTGGCTTACCGGCCACCCCCCAAGGATAGACGGCTATTGCAGGGACTCAGCTCAATATGGAGACCGATCCCAGGTATTTCAAGGCGCGTGGCAGATTGTCGCTGGCCAGGCTGTCCAACCAGTGCAGATCCCCCCAGCTACGTAGCCAGGTGAACTGCCGCTTGGCCAGTTGACGCGTTGCAATGATGCCCCGCTCCTGCATTTCGTCCCGTGTCAGTTTTCCATCCAGGTGATCCCAGACCTGGCGATATCCGACGGCTCGTATCGATGGCAGACCTGAATGCAGGTCGCCCCGTGAGCGCAGTGCCAGTACTTCGTCCAGAAACCCTTGGTCCAGCATTTGCAAAAAACGTAGTGCGATGCGGTCATGCAGCACCTTGCGATCAGCCGGAGCTATCGCAAGACTGGCAACAGTATAGGGCAATTGCTGACGCCCCGATGCGGCTGCTTCGGTACTTTGCGCAGTTTGTTGCTCGCGGTGTGCGGTCATGCTCATTCCGCTGACGCGATAAACCTCCAGTGCACGGATCAAGCGCTGCGGATCGTTGGGATGAATGCGCGCAGCCGACACCGGGTCGACCTCCGCCAATTGATCGTGCAACGACTGCCAGCCGTTTGCCTGAGCATCGGCCTCAAGCTGTGCCCGAACCTGCGCATCGGCGGCCGGCATATCCGCCAGCCCGTCCAATAGAGCCTTGAAATACAACATAGTGCCGCCCACCAACAAAGGAATATTTCCTCGGGCAGTGATTTCGGCCATCGCGGCCAGTGCATCGGTACGAAAATCGGCCGCGGAGTAGCTCTGCGACGGGTCGAGAATGTCGATCAGACGGTGCGGATATTGAGCCAGTTGTGCCTTTGAAGGCTTGGCGGTACCGATGTCCATGTCGCGATAGACCAGCGCCGAATCGACGCTGATCAGCTCGCACGGCAAGACCTTGCTCAGCTCGATCGCAAGGTCGGTCTTGCCTGCAGCGGTTGGCCCCATGAGAAAGATGGCCGGAGGTAAAGCGTTCATTCATTGACCGCGCAGGAATAATTTATCCAGGTCATTGAGACCCATCTGGGTCCAGGTAGGACGACCGTGGTTGCATTGTCCGCTGCGCTCGGTGTTTTCCATGTCGCGCAGCAGGCCGTTCATTTCCGGGATAGCCAGACGGCGATTGGCCCGGATAGCGCCGTGGCACGCCATGGTGCCCAGCAATTCGTTCATGTGCGCCTGCACCCGATCACTGGTGCCGTATTCCATCAGGTCCGCAAGCACATCACTGACCAGCCGGTTGGCCTCGGCCTGCTTGAGCAACGCCGGGATCTGCCGGATGGCCAGCGTCTCGGGCCCCAGGCGCTGCAATTCGAAGCCCAGGCGCTGGAAGGTCGCCAGGTGTTCTTCGGCACAATCCGCTTCGCGCTGACTGACCGCAATGGATTCGGGCACCAGCAGCGGCTGCCCGCTCAAGCCCTCGTTGGCCATGGCGATCTTGAGGCGTTCGTACATGATCCGCTCATGGGCAGCGTGCATATCGACCAGCACCAGCCCATGAGCGTTTTCAGCCAGGATATAAATGCCCTTGAGTTGCGCGAGCGCATAGCCCAACGGAGGAATATCAGCAGGCGACTCGGGCAATGAGCTCGTCGCAGCGCCCGGCAGTGGCGCGAAGAACTCACGGTAGGCGCTTTGCACCTCGGCCACCGGCGCACCGGGCGACGCAGGTCGAGGTGAATATTGATACTGATAACCGCCACCTGCGCCTGAGCCCGAGCCTGCAGAGCGCGTATAGGTCTCGCCCTGCGGCTGCTCAAGCACATTGTTGGCCAGACGCATCTCGCCCTGCGGCCCGAATTCGCCCGCCTCAGGTCCCGTCGGACGCACGATGGCGGGTGCAGGCGCACTGCCTGACAACTGATCTTCGGGGCGCACATCACCCAGCGCACGGTGTAGCGTGCCATACAGAAAGTCATGCACGGTGCGCCCGTCACGGAAACGCACTTCGTGTTTGGTCGGGTGAACGTTGACATCCACCGCCGCCGGATCGACCTCGAAAAACAGCACAAAGGTCGGATGACGGCCATTGAACAGCACGTCGCGATAAGCCTGGCGCACCGCATGGGCAACCAGCTTGTCCCGCACCGCACGGCCGTTGACGAAGAAATATTGCAGATCAGCCTGACTGCGCGAGAACGTCGGCAACCCGACCCAGCCCCACAGATGCAGGCCGTTACGCTCGATCTCGATGGGCAGCGCCTGCTCAAGGAAACCCGGCCCGCAGATCGCCGACACGCGACGCGCCCTGGCGGTATCGTCATGGGCTTCGTGCAGGCTGAGGATGGTCTTGCCGTTGTGTCGCAAATGAAAGGCCACGTCGAAGCGGGCCAGCGCCATGCGCTTGATCACTTCCTGCAGGTGATCGAACTCGGTCTTTTCGGCCTTGAGAAACTTGCGGCGTGCCGGCGTGTTGAAGAACAGGTCACGCACTTCCACCGACGTACCCACCGGGTGCGCAGCAGGCTGAACCCGTGGCGCCATGTCACGGCCTTCGGTTTCGACCTGCCAGGCCTGATCGGCATCACGTGTGCGGGACGTCAGGGTAAGGCGCGCGACCGAACTGATCGATGCCAAGGCCTCGCCGCGAAAACCCAGGCTCATCACGCGCTCAAGGTCTTCAAGGTCGCGAATCTTGCTCGTCGCGTGTCGCGCCAGCGCCAACGGCAGGTCATCGGAAGAAATACCGCTGCCGTCATCACGGACTTTAAGCAGCTTGATACCGGCCTGCTCGACATCGACGTCAATGCGCCGCGCACCGGAATCAAGGCTGTTTTCCAGCAGCTCCTTGATCACCGACGCAGGTCGCTCGACCACTTCACCCGCTGCGATCTGGTTGGCCAGCCTGGGGCTGAGCAGTTCAATGCGGGCTGCGTTCAGAATGACCTGATCGGTTTCCGGCGCAGCGCCGTCGAGCAAAAGGTCGCTGCTGGCGGCATCGTTATTCATGGCTGTGTCGCGACCTCGGAACTCGGAATTCGCAGGTCCTGACCAATTTTCAACTCATCCGTTTTCAGGTTGTTGGCGCTGCGCAATGTGGCGATGTTCATGTCGTAACGGGCAGCGAGCATGGCCAGCGTTTCGCCGGAACGCACCACATGGTTACGCGGACCCAGGGCGAGTTTGCCGGTGTCACGCAGCCAGGCAATGTAAGTCCCCTGGGGCGGATTCTGTTGAAAGAACTGCTTTACGCCTGAGTTGATCGAACGCGCCAGCGCCTGCTGGTGCGAGGTCGAACTCAGCTTGTTGGCTTCGTTGGCGTTGGAGATAAAGCCGGTTTCCACCAGAATCGACGGGATGTCCGGCGATTTGAGCACCATGAAGCCTGCCTGCTCGACGCGCGACTTGTGCAGCGAGGTCACGCGGCCAATGTTACTCAGGACTTTCTGGCCCACGTTCAGGCTCGACGACAGTGACGCGGTCATGGACAGGTCGAGCAGTACGCCCGCAAGCATGCGGTCTTTATCATCAAGACTCACGGCCCCGGCGCCCCCGATCAGGTCGGAACGGTTTTCACTGTCCGCCAGCCAGCGCGCGGTTTCAGACGTTGCGCCACGATCGGAAAGAGCAAACACCGACGCGCCAAAGGCTGCCGTGGACGGCGCGGCATCGGCGTGAATGGACACAAACAGATCAGCCCCTTTGGCGCGGGCGATCTCAGTGCGTTTACGCAATGGAATGAAGTAGTCGCCGGTGCGCGTCAGTTCGGCGCGATAGCCCTTCTCGGCATTGATCTGGCGCTGCAGTTCGCGCGCAATCGACAGCACCACGTTTTTCTCTTTCTCACCGGCCCGGCCGGAAGCGCCGGGATCTTCGCCACCGTGACCGGCATCGATCACAACCACGATGTCGCGCTTGCCATTGGGCACCGGCGTCAGCTTGACTTCAGGCTTGGCCGGGCTGATTGGAACCGCTGGCGCGGTGTTCGCGGGAGTATCTGCAATGGTCGGGACCGGCGAAGGGTTGGCGTCGGCAGCGTTGTCGAACAGGTCGACGACCAGGCGATTACCGTATTGCTGGTTCGGTGCCAGTGTAAAACTCTTGGGCGTCACCGCCTTCTTCAAGTCGATGACCACGCGCAAGTCGGTCGCGGTGCGCTGGGCAGAACGCATGCTGGTGATCGGCGTATTGGCGGTCGACACGTTGAGCGGCCCGCCCAATGTCGCACCGTTGATGTCGATGACCAGACGATCAGGCGAAGTCAGGGTAAACACGCTGTGCTGGACAGGCCCCGAGAGGTCGAACACCAGTCGAGTGTTATCCGGCGCTCGCCATAAGCGGACACTTCGTACTTGCGTAGCGGCCAGCGCTTCGACAGCCAAGGCCATCAACAGCAGACCTACTACAGTAACCAGCGCGCGCATGCGCATACCTAACCCCATATCTATTTGAATTCCAAAGCCAAAGTGGCACACCAGCGTTCGCCACGCGAACCCGTGGGGCTCAATATCACGGAACGACCTTCTCCGTGCGGCCTAATGGTAATGGTCAGGTCCGGCTTTGGCAAAAAGCCTGCACCACGCTGGGGCCATTCGATGAGACAAAGTGAGTCGCCCTCGAAGTAATCGCGCACGCCCATGTACTCCAGCTCTTCCGGATCCACCAGGCGATAGAGGTCGAAGTGGAACGCCTTTACTGCCCCTATCTCGTAGGGCTCGACCAGCGTGAAGGTCGGACTCTTGACGGCACCCTCATGCCCGAACCCCCTAATCAACCCGCGCGACAGCGTGGTCTTGCCCGCACCCAGATCGCCTTCGAGAAAGATGACACCCACCCCTTCGGTGACCAGGGCCAGAGATGCACCGAGGCTCATCATGGCCTCTTCGCCGATCACATCAAGCGTTAAATCTGACACGGTTGCAGCTCCTCCAATAACTGACGAATGGCGGGAATAATATCGCTGGCTGCCATGCCGCGCCCGGCAGCACCGACCTTTTGTCCGGCACTGGCGTGCAACCACACGGCAAGGCACGCGGCATCGAACGGGGTCATGTGCTGGGCCATCAGCGCACCGACAAGGCCGGCCAGCACATCGCCAAGACCCGCCGTCGCCATGGCTGGATGGCCGCGGTCACACAATGCCAGGCGCTCGTCGACATCGGCGATCAGGCTGCCAGAGCCTTTAAGCACGCAAACGGTATTGAATTTACGCGCCAGCGCATGGGCCGCCGCCGCGCGGTCGGCCTGAACCTCCTGGGTGCTGATGCCCAGCAGACGTGCCGCCTCACCCGGATGCGGGGTAATGACGCTCTGCTTCGGCAGCACCACATGCCCGGCCGCCAGCTGATTGAGGGCATCAGCGTCCCATACCTGCGGCCGATCCGCATCGGCCGCAGCCGACAGCAGACTGCGACCCCAATTGTCCTGACCCAGTCCAGGCCCGACGACCAACACACTGGCGGCTTCGATCAGGGTCATAAGCTGGTTGGCCGAACTGACACCTGCGCTCATGATTTCCGGCATTCGCGTCAGTGCTGCGGGCACATGCTCCGGGCGAGTCGCCAGGGTGACCATGCCTGCACCGCTGCGCAGTGTGCTTTCGGCACTTAACAACGCCGCGCCGCCGAAACCACGATCACCGCCAATCACCAGCACACGACCATACATACCTTTATGAGCCGTATGCGGACGAGGGGCCAGGACAGGCAGGCAGTGGGGGTCAAGACGCCGCGCAGTGCTGGACGCCTGCGCAACAAGCGCTGGATCGGCCTGCAAATCGTCGAAAATCAATTGCCCGATCAAATCGGGAGCATCACCTGTCAGCAGCCCCATCTTCAGGCCGATAAACGTCACGGTGAGGTCTGCACGAACGGCAACGCCCAACGGACGGCCAGTGTCGGCACACAGACCTGAGGGGATATCCACTGCCGCCACTGGCAGACCACAGGCGTTGATGGTCTTGATGGCCGACAGATAAGGTTCGCGCACCTGGCCGTTGAGGCCCGTACCCAACAACGCATCGACGACAACACCCGCGAGCGGCTGGCCAGTCCAGGGCTGAACATCGACGCCCGCCGCGGCCGCGCACGCAAGCGCAGCGTCGCCCTTGAGGGCCGCGGGATCACCGACTGCCAGGACACGCACCTGCCAGCCGGCCTTGTGCGCCAGAGACGCGACCAGATACCCGTCGCCGGCATTGTTGCCATGGCCGGCCAGTACTGTCAGCTCACTAGCCTCAGGCCAGCGTCTGCGGATCGCCCGCCACATCGCATGCGCGGCGCGCTGCATCAGTTCAAAGCCTGAGGTGCCTGCGGCGATCAGTCGGGCGTCGAGGTCGCGGACCTGCGCAGCACTGTACAGCGCGTCGGGTAATTCGGGTTTCGTGTCTAACATGCGTCTCTAGGCTCCGATGTCTGGCAGAATTATACGCACCTTGGCTCTGGTTTCTCTCTGCGCATGTCCGCTATTACTGCTGAAAGTCTCACCTGCGACGACCTTGTCACCCTTGCGCAATCAATCAAGGCGTGGGGCCGTGAACTCGGCTTTCAGGAAGTCGGCATCGCAGGACTTGATCTTGCCGAGCACGAGCAGCATTTGCAGCGCTGGCTCGAGGCGGGTTATCACGGCGAAATGGACTATATGGCAGCCCACGGCAGCAAACGTTCCCATCCGGACGAACTGGTGCCCGGAACGCTGCGTGTAGTATCGCTGCGCATGGATTATCTGCCAGGCGATACGCACATGGCCCAGCGTCTGAACGAACCTGAACAGGCTTACGTGTCTCGCTACGCGCTGGGCCGCGATTATCACAAACTGATTCGCAAGCGCCTGCAGCAACTGGCTGAACGCATCCAGAAGACCATCGGCCCCTTTGGCTTTCGAGCGTTTGTCGACAGCGCACCCGTGCTGGAGAAGGCCATCGCTGAACAGGCCGGTCTGGGCTGGATCGGCAAGAACACGCTGGTGCTCAACCGCAAGGCCGGCAGCTTTTTCTTTCTTGGCGAATTGTTCGTGGATATTGCGTTACCGGTCGATCCGCCACACGCCACCGAGCATTGCGGGCGCTGTACTGCATGTCTCGATATTTGCCCGACGGCGGCATTCGTCGGCCCCTATGTGCTGGATGCACGGCGCTGCATTTCTTACCTGACCATCGAGCTGAAGACGGCCATTCCCGAGGAGTTGCGCCCACTGATTGGTAACCGGGTATTCGGCTGCGACGACTGCCAGATTGTCTGCCCCTGGAACCGCTTCGCCCGCCCCACCGACCAGAGCGACTTCCAGCCACGTCACAATCTGGACAACGCCGGGCTGGCCGAGCTGTTCCTGTGGGATGAAGACAAATTCCTGAGCAACACGGAGGGCTCACCGTTGCGGCGCGCCGGGTATGAGCGGTGGTTGCGCAATCTGGCCGTCGGCTTGGGTAATGCGCCTTCTACCATTGTGGTCATAGAAGCGCTGGAGGCGCGGCGTGAGTATCCGTCAGAAATGGTCAGGGAGCATGTGGAGTGGGCGCTGGGCAGGCATGGCCGCTAGACCTTTGCGCCTTTGCAATGATCGGACCTCGCGCTCTGCGCTCATCGCTACACGCGTCCCACTGGATAGATGCTGAAGCCGTATCCCACGGTATCGGTATCGGTATCCACCCCGCTCCGCCGCTTTAGACACCTATAGGCCAATCAGATCAAGGCTCATCCTTGTAGACGAACTTGGGCATTTCCCAGTGGAAACGGATCGCCAGCAGGCGCAGCAGAAGGCCGCCGAACAGGGTGATCAGCACGCCCTGCTCGGCAGGCAACTCCAGATAGCCGCACAGCAGGAAGCACCACGCGGCCAGAAACGACACGCTGGCGTAAAGCTCGCGGCGGAAGATCAGCGGGATGTCGTTGCAGAAGATATCCCGCAGGATGCCGCCGAAGACGCCCGTAATGACGCCGCACACTGACGCGATCAGCATGCCGTGCCCGGCTTCCAGCGCGGTCATGCAGCCAATCAGGGTGAAGGCCACCAGCCCCAACGCGTCGAGCACCAGAAACAGTGAACGCAGGTGACGCATCAACGGGGCAATGAAGATCGTCACCAGTGCTGCAACGCTGGTCAGCACCAGGTATTCAGGATGCTTGACCCAGGTCAGCGGGTAGTGACCGATCAGCACGTCGCGCACCGAACCGCCACCCAGCGCCGTGACACACGCGATCAGCACCACGCCAAACCAGTCCATGCCCCGCCGGCCAGCCGACAGCGCGCCGGTCATGGCTTCAGCGGTGATGGCAATCAGATAAAGCATCAGCAACATGGTGGCGACTCGGCAGCAAGGGCGCGCAGTTTAACCAGCACGGCGGCACGCCGAAAGGCTTGCGCACTGAAAGAGTGCAGTGAATCCGTGGTCACTGCACCGGCACTGCGTGTTACTTGATGAAATGCTCGCGATAGAAGCGCAGTTCGGCAATCGACTCGCGGATGTCGTCCAGTGCCAGGTGGGTGCTGCCCTTCTGGAACTTAAGGTTCGGCGACCAGCGCGCAGCCAGTTCCTTGAGCGTCGAGACGTCCAGATTGCGGTAATGGAAGTAGTGTTCCAGGCTCGGCATGTGGCGATACAGGAAGCGGCGGTCCTGACAAATACTGTTGCCGCAGATCGGCGAACTGCGCTCGGGCACCCACTGCATGATGAACGCCAGGGTCTGCGCTTCGGCGTCGGCCATGGTGACCGAGCTTTCACGTACCCGCTGCGTCAGACCGGAGCCGCCGTGCTGACGGGTGTTCCACTCGTCCATGCGCGCCAGCGTTTCGTCGCTTTGATGGATGGCGAGCACCGGGCCTTCGGCCAGCGTGTTCAGCTCGCTGTCGGTGATGATCGTGGCCATTTCGATGATGACATCGGTGTCAGGGTCCAGACCGGTCATTTCCAGGTCGATCCAGATAAGGTTCTGCTTGTTCTGCATGTGACGACTCCTCAGCGTAGGCGCGCAGTTTAGCTCACCCTGCCGTGCTAGACTCCCGCCCGATTCAACGTACTGCCTAATTCATCGGTTTCATCACATCGGAACACCCATGGCCAAACGCCAACTCAATCGTCGTCAGAACTGGCGCATCGAAAAGATCCAGGGCGAACGTGCTGCCCGCGCCGCCAAACGCGAGTCTGTCGCGCTCGAAACGCTGGAGGGCGGCGACCTGGGCCCCGAACAAACGGGCCTGGTGATCGCACACTTCGGCGTTCAGGTTGAAGTCGAAGCCCAGGAAGGCGAGCAGATCGGCCAGGTGTTCCGCTGTCATCTGCGCGCCAACCTGCCCGCACTGGTCACCGGGGATCGCGTCGTCTGGCGTGCCGGCAACCAGGGCATTGGCGTGATCGTCGCGCAATTGCCCCGCTCCACCGAGTTGTGCCGCCCGGATTCGCGCGGCCAGCTCAAGCCGGTAGCGGCCAACGTCGACTTGATTGTCATCGTCTTCGCGCCAATGCCTGAGCCGCACGCCAACCTGATCGACCGCTATCTGGTCGCCGCCGAGCACGCCGGGATTCATCCGCTGCTGCTGCTCAACAAGGCCGACCTGATCGACGAGCAGAATGCGCCTGCGCTCAATGCGATGCTGGCCGTCTATCGCTCGCTGGGTTATCCGGTGCTTGAAGTATCCGCGCATCACGGCGACGGCATGCAGCAGCTGCAAAGCCAGCTCGACGGCCACATCAGCGTGTTCGTCGGTCAGTCGGGTGTCGGCAAGTCTTCGCTGGTCAACAGCCTGCTGCCTGAAGTCGAAACGAGAGTCGGCCCGCTGTCCGAGCTGTCCGGCCAGGGCACGCATACTACGACCACCGCGCGACTGTTCCACTTCCCGCGTGGCGGCGACCTCATCGACTCGCCGGGCATTCGCGAATTCGGTCTGGGGCACGTCAGTCGCGCCGATGTGGAAGCCGGCTTTATCGAGTTCAACGACCTGATCGGCACGTGCCGCTTCCGTGACTGCAAGCATGACCGCGAACCGGGCTGTGCCTTGCTCAAGGCGCTCGAAGACGGTCGAGTCCATCAGCAGCGCATGAACAGCTATCGCTCGATCATTGCCAGTCTGCCGGAAGAAAGCTACTGATCAACGCCTGAACCGCACACAAAAACGCCGCGATCATCGCGGCGTTTTTGCAGGTGCTGTGGCTCAGTTCTGCGCCGGCTCGACCTTTAACGCGCCCTGCTCGAAGATATTCAGCTTTTGCCGGATCTCGTGGGGCTGCGCGTAGGCCTGCGGATCGACGGGCGCTGGCGCCGCAGAGGCACCGGGCGCGCCTGGCGAAGAACGTGTCGCAGGCGTCTGCGGTGCGCCGCCCGAGTTCTGCGAACCCTCGATACGCGCCTGAGCCTTTTTGGTCAGCACGACAATATCGATACGACGGTTCACCGGGTTGGTCGGGTTCTCACGATCGTACAACGCCGAAGACGCATGACCCACCACGCGCGCGACCTGTGGATCCGGGTAGCCGCCTGCAATCAGCGCACGACGTGCCGCGTTGGCGCGGTTGGCCGACAGCTCCCAGTTGCCGAAACCGCCGTTGCCAATGAACGGTGTGGCGTCGGTGTGGCCGCTGATGCTGATCTTGTTCGGCACGCTTTTGATGGTGTCAGCCATTGCCAGCAGGATGTCTTCGAAGTAAGGCTTCAGACGCGCGCTGCCAGAGTCGAACATCGGGCGGTTGTCGGCGTCCATGATCTGGATGCGCAGGCCGTCCTGGGTAATCTCGAACAGGATCTGGTCCTTGAATTTCTGCAGTTGCGGGTTCTCTTCGACCTTGTTCTGCAATTCCTGCAGCAACAGTTCGAGGCGTTCCTGCTCAACGGCCTCAGCCTTGGACTCGGCCGAATCGGATTCGATGGGCACGGTGTCCGGAGACGGCGTGGCTTTCACTTCAGGGTTGAGGGTCTGATCAGGCGACATCTCGGGCGAGCCGCCCAGATCGATCACATACGGCGAACCGCTGTCAGTGAAGCCGACAGGGTCCTTGAAGTAACCGGCCACTGCGATCAACTGTTCAGGCGTGGCGGACGACATCAGCCACAGCACCAGGAAGAACGCCATCATTGCCGTCGCGAAGTCGGCAAACGCGATTTTCCAGGCACCGCCGTGGTGACCGCCACCGAAGCGCTTGACGCGCTTGATGATTATCGGCTGATTATTTTCCATGGCTTAGCGACCGCGAACCGCTTGTTCCAGCTCACTGAAGCTGGGGCGATGCAGCGGGTAAAGCACCTTGCGGCCGAACTCGACGGCCAGCGAAGGCGGCATGCCTGAAGCCGAGGCCACCAAAGACGCCTTGATGCTCTCGTAGACGTTCATTTCTTCCTTGGCATCGTGGGCCAGGCACGTCGCCAGCGGGCCGAAGAAACCGTAAGCCGCAAGAATACCGAAGAAGGTACCCACCAATGCCGCACCTACGTGCATACCGATGGCAGCCTTGTCGCCCGAACCCAGGGACGCCATGGTCACCACGATACCCAGTACTGCCGCCACGATACCGAAACCAGGCATGCCGTCGGCAATACCGGTGATGGCGTGGGACGGATGTTCGAGCTCTTCCTTCATGCTCAGCAACTCCATGTCGAACAGGCCTTCCAGCTCGTGGGGAGCCATGTTGCCCGACGACATGATGCGCAGGTAATCGCAGATGTACGCGGTCATGCGCTCGTCTTTGAGCACACCCGGGTATTTGGCGAAGATCGGGCTTGAGGCCGGTTCTTCGATATCGCCTTCAATCGCCATCATGCCTTCGCGGCGGCTCTTGTTGAGGATCTCGTAAACCAGGCCCAGCACTTCAAGGTAATAGGCATGCGTGAAGCGCGAGCCGAACATCTTCAGCGACTTCTTGAACACGTGCATGGTCATGTAGCCGGGGTTGGCCTGCAAGAATGCACCCAGCGCCGCGCCGCCGATGATCAACACCTCGTAGGGCTGAAACAAGGCCATGAGCTTGCCGTGAGACAGGACGTATCCGCCGAGAACACTCGCGATTACGACGATGATGCCGATAATTTTAGCCATAGGAGAAAATACTTTACTGAGTCGGGTTCAGGGACAGTCCGGAAGTTCTTGAAACTCTTCTTCTCCTTATCGGCCTAACTGGGCCAGACTATAGTCAGTTCTTGCTAAAAACCAGTTCGGCCCGGAATTGCCGGATCGAAAATGGCTGTTGCGCCCCTGAACGCTGGCAGCCTCCCAGCTCGAAAATCAGCTGTACAGGCCATCGAATGTCGACAACGCATGCTTCACATTTGCCAGTTCCAAAGACGCTCGACGCCTGGGTCAGGCTGCTGGACGGCGTCGACCTGCCAGTGCCCGCCGTCAGTCATGACCGGGTCCGGTTAGCGCTGAACGACAGTCGCCGCTCGCTGCGTGAAATCGCGGAAATGATGCAGGAGAGTCCTGCGCTGGTGCTCAGCGTGATGCGCGAGGCCAATCATCACACCCACGGTATAACCGAGCAGGCCGAGAGCCTGGAGATTGCGATCAACCGCTTGGGGCTGGCGCGGACCGAAACCCTGCTGGGCCGCCTGCCCGCCAAGCCGACCGAAGACATTCCGGTGGCCTTCCGGCAATTGATTCTGATCAGCCAGCACGCCACGCAACAGGCCAGTGGCCTTTTCGCCAGCCGTCTGGCGCGCCTGTGGCAGGACATTCATCTGGGCAGCCTGCTGTTTCTTGCGCCGCTGTGGCCCATGGCCCTGGCTTACCCCAAGCTACTGGAAGAGCTGGAGCTGCGGGTCATTCATAAAGGCCATTCCAGTATTGCCGTCGAAAAGGAACTGTTCGGCGTTAACCTGCTGGAACTGGGGCTGGCCCTGGCCGAGCACTGGCGGCTGCCGGTATGGGTCACGCGCGGCTACAAATTACTGCTCAACGAACGCCGAGATCTGGTCAAGGTATTGCGTATCGCACGCGAGGATCACGACCCGCTGCATCAGCAACAGATGATGGACGCCGACCCTAATCTGCGCCGCTGGCTGAATCAGCCGGCCAATACTGTGCTGTTGGGCAATGGCCTCGCGCTGGCGGCACAGCACGCCTGGAACAGTCCGCACTGCCTGCGTTGGGAGCGGCTGACCAGCCTTTATCTGCAACAGCCGTTGAGCGATGTGCAGCAGCAGGCTCACCAGAATGCGGTGAGCAGCGCACGTCACCACAGTGAAAAAGACTTGTGGCACCCGGCAGAATCGCTGATCTGGCCCTGGGATGCGCGCCGTGTAAGACGAGATAACGAACCGGCACCACCGCCCTCGGCCGATGCCCTGCAGCAGTGGCGCAAGCAGTGCGCCGAACTGCTGCAGGACCCAACGCCCTTCATCAATGCGATGCACCTGACCACGTCGGCGCGCGATGCACTCGTCGCCTGCGGCATGCAGCGAGTCATGCTGCTGATGATGGACAAGACCGGCACCGTGCTGCGAGTGCATCAGTCTGCGGGACTTGCGCCCGAGGCTGGCGCGTTACAGCTGTTTATCAAGGAGAGCACGGTCCTGCAGCGGCTGCTGACCCAGCCCACCCAATTGCGCATGACGCCCGCCAACATCGCACAGTTCTCGGCCCTGCTGCCTGCGCCGCTCAAAACGCTGTTCAGTGGTCAGCACTGGCTGATTCGCTCGCTGAGCAGCAATGGCAAAGTCATGATGCTGGTGATTGCCGATCAGGGCGGCGGCGCGCTGTCAGAAATTTCCGTTCAAGCATTCGGAAAAACCGCGCAATGTATTGAACGGGCGCTGGGCATCTTTAGTCATCGCAAAGCGTGAGGGCTGGCGTACAATTCGCCCCTTTCTTTATATCGGAGGCTGCACATGTCCGTATTCGCCAGCTTGCCGCTGGTCATCGAAACCGATGACCTGCTGGAGCGCCTGGACGCCCCGGAACTGATTCTGGTCGACCTCACCAGCAGCGCTCGTTACGACGCCGGGCATATTCCTGGCGCTCGCTTTGTCGACCCAAAGCGCACCCAACTCGGCCAGCCACCCGCACCCGGTCTGCTGCCGGCGCATACAGACCTCGAAAAGCTGTTCGGCGAACTGGGCCACAACCCGGACGCGGTCTACGTGGTGTACGACGATGAAGGCGGCGGCTGGGCCGGGCGCTTCATCTGGCTGCTGGACGTGATTGGTCACCACCGCTATCACTACCTGGATGGCGGCCTGCTGGCCTGGGAAGCGCAGTCACTGCCGCTGACCCGCGACGTCCCGCCGATGGCAGATACTCCGGTTGCGCTGGAGCTGCACGACGAACCCACCGCCACCCGTGAATACCTGCAAAGCCGACTGGGCAGTGCTGACCTGGCTATCTGGGATGCACGCGGTCCGACCGAATATTCGGGTGAAAAAGTACTGGCTGCCAAGGGCGGGCACGTGCCCGGCGCTGCTAACTTCGAATGGACCGCTGGCATGGACAAGGCGCGCAACCTGCGCATCCGCAAGGACATGCCGCAGATTCTGCAAGACCTGGGTATCACGCCAGACAAGGAAGTGATCACGCACTGCCAGACTCACCACCGCTCAGGGTTCACTTATCTGGTGGCCAAGGCACTGGGGTATCCACGGGTCAAGGCATATGCCGGATCGTGGGGTGAGTGGGGCAATCACCCGGACACCCCTGTCGAAAAATGATTACGGCCCGGCTCGCCCGCGTGAGCCGCGCCAGCTTCTTTACCAAGATTCAGGAATATCAATGAAAGATCGCTTGTTCATCCTCAGTCAGTACCTGTTGCCTCATCACCTGCTGTCCCGTCTGGCGGGCCTGATTGCCGAGTGCCGCGTGGCCTGGTTCAAGAATGCCTTCACGGCCTGGTTCGTCCGTCGTTATCAGGTCGACATGTCGCAGGCACTGGTCGAAGACGTGACGGCCTACGAGCACTTCAACGCATTCTTCACCCGCGCGCTCAAGCCCGATGCGCGCCCACTGGACACCACGCCTGGCGCAGTGCTCTCGCCCGCCGATGGAGCCATCAGCCAGCTGGGTTCGATCGATCACGGCCGCATATTCCAGGCCAAAGGCCACAGTTTCAGCGTACTGGAACTGCTGGGCGGCGACCCGAAACTGTCAGCACCGTTCATGGGCGGTGAGTTCGCCACGGTTTATCTGTCGCCCAAGGATTACCATCGCGTTCACATGCCTCTGGCAGGCACCCTGCGTGAAATGGTCTACGTTCCTGGCCGCATCTTTTCGGTCAACCAGACCACTGCCGAAAACGTGCCGGAGCTGTTTGCCCGAAATGAGCGCGTCGTCTGCCTGTTCGACACCGAACGCGGCCCGATGGCCGTTGTACTGGTCGGCGCAATGATCGTTGCTTCGGTCGAAACAGTCTGGGCCGGGCTGGTCACACCGCCCAAGCGCGAGCTGAAGACCTTCAGCTACGACGAAGCGGCCCGCGCGCCGATCCATCTCGAAAAAGGTGCCGAAATGGGCCGCTTCAAACTCGGCTCCACTGCAATCGTGCTGTTCGGACCGAATCAAGTGAAGTGGGCCGAGCAACTAAGTGCTCTTTCAAAGGTCCAGATGGGCCAGGCAATTGCCGTACCGGCAGACGCCCCGGCCGCTTAATGGCTCCAGGCCATAATAGCTGCGTCACGGCATCGATGCTGGTAAAGTCGGGCCATCGGTGAAGTAGGAAACTTCGCACTTTCATGGGCGTCACTTCACATTCAATCCGTAAGAATGTGAAGTGACTCCCATTTAAAGCTACCGTTCGGGCCAGTGAGCATTGGAGTTCGCCTGTCACATGAGTAATTTGAGCCTCCCTATGTTGTTGCGTGCTCCCACGCCGACACAGTCGAGCCTGTCATTCAGTGAAGCCACACCCCGCGACCTCAAACGCTGGATCTCCCGCCTGCCCAAGGCAAACCTTGGCGAAATGGCCCGGCAGCTTTATCAAGGGCTGTCCGAGCTCAACCAGTTGATCACTGCCAGTGACAACCGCCTGCAAATGCTTGAACTGCTGCGACCGGAAGTTTATTTCGTCTGCAAGCACCTTGAACGCCACTTTCTCAATCAGGCCATCGTGCTCGATGAGCGGCCGCGCAAGGTCGCCAACCTTTGTCAGGCCCTGCAAAATCATCTGGCAACCGGGTACAAGCAGGTTATCCAGCAGGTCGCCCCGACGTACAGCAAGGATCAGAGCGTGCTGCTCGCTACTGCCTTGCAACGCGCACTGCACGGCCTCAACGGGCCGTTGATTCGGGCCAATCAATTGTACTGCCCGGTGCAGGACGGGCTCTGGCTGGAGCTGCATCAGCTCTATCAGATCGCCCGGCAGTTCCAGCTCCATCAGGTGCAGGTCGATGAGCCCGTTGCTCACCACACCAGTACCCTGAGTCCTGAACAGACGTACGTGATCGCCCTGATCATGGGCTGCTCACGCTGCAATCAGATGCGCCAGCTGAATATCGGCAAACTCGCTGACGCCCTGGAAGCCTGGAGTGCGCTGGTCACGCTGCAGGTGCCAGCCGATGACAGCAGCCTGTTTGCCCTGGACCTCACCTCGGACAAACCACCGCTGTACAGGACCCTGTTCAGCGACGAGCAATTGTCCAAGCTGATGGGGATCAAACCCTTGGCACTGGCTGATTCCATCAATCATTACCTGGCACTGCCGGACGGTCAGCGCGCACCGTCAAAGCTGCTCATTCCGACCGGCATCAACACTGACCTGCTGCAACACCTGGCAGCGGCCTGGGGCGACGTGGCAGAACGCACGTTCCAGCGCACAGCGGGCCAGGGCACCCTGAAGTTATGCATCGGCATGAGCGCCCTTCACTACTATGTGGCGGGCCAGAAACCCTTCAGTGAATTGCTGCAATTGAACAAAGCCAGCATCGTGGCGGACTTTTCCCTCAAGGTGGTCAATGATAACGAGGACGATCCCTGGGCTGGCGCGTTCGACACTCATCGCGGCAATTCCTCGTCAGTCCTGCTGCCGTATGAAGAAATTGCGTACGAGAAAAGCGAAAACGACACAGACGCTTTGTCCAACGCGCAGAATACGTTCCCCACGTTCGATGTGAATATCGTCAACCACAGCCCTGGCGGCTACTGCCTGGCTTGGCAGAGGGAGGTGCCTGCGCAATTGCAGGCCGGAGAGCTGTTGGGAATTCAGGACGATTCGGGTCAGGGCTGGAGCATCGCGATCGTGCGCTGGGTCCGGCAGGTTCGCGGCGGCGGCACGCAGATGGGCATCGAGCTGATCGCACCGTTCGCCCAACCCTGCGGCATGCAACTGGTTCGGGAACAGCAGAGCAGTCAGTACCTGCGCACGCTGATGCTGCCCGAGGTCCGCGCCATGGGCAAACCCGCCACGGTCCTCGCCCCACGCCTGCCCTTCCAGGACGGCAGCAAGGTCATGATCAATCTCAATGGTGAAGAGCGACGCGCCACGCTGAGCAATCGCCAGATCAGCAGCACCAGCTACAACCAGTTCGAATATCAGGTCTACGACGCACCCAAGGCTACTGAAAGCGAAAAGCCCGGACCCAAGCCAGGACAGGAATTCGATTCGCTATGGGGAACGCTGTAACCGCCGCACCCATTCACATGGGCGCAGCAGTTACGGGATGATTCAGCCCCTGGCTTCGCGGTCGCGGAAACCCAGCAGATACAGAACACCATCCAGACCCAGCGTCGAAATCGCCTGCTTGGCCGACTGCTTGACCAGAGGCTTGGCGCGGAATGCCACGCCCAGACCGGCAATCGCCAGCATCGGCAGGTCATTGGCCCCATCCCCGACGGCAATGGTCTGCTCAAGACTCAAACCTTCCTTGTGCGCCAGCTCACGCAGCAGGTCGGCCTTGCGTTGCGCATCGACGATAGGCTCGACGGCGACGCCGGTGACCTTGCCATCTACCACTTCCAGTTCGTTGGCGAACACATAGTCGATGCCCAGCTTCGCCTGTAGCTGCTTCGCAAAGTAGGTAAAGCCGCCGGACAAAATCGCGGTTTTGTAACCCAGACGCTTAAGCTCGGCAAACAGCGTTTCGGCACCTTCGGTAAGACGCAACGAAGCACCGATCTCATCCAGCACACTGACGTCCAGCCCCTTGAGCAAGGCCAGACGCTCCTTGAAGCTGGTACGAAAATCCAGCTCGCCACGCATCGCCCGCTCGGTGATCTCGGACACCTGCTCGCCGATGCCGGCTGCCTTGGCCAGTTCGTCGATGACTTCAGCCTCGATCAAGGTCGAGTCCATGTCGAACACGGCCAGCCGACGATTGCGCCTGAACAGCGAATCCTGCTGGAACGCGATGTCGACGTTCAGGTCCTGCGCCACACTGAGAAATTCGGCCTGCATGGCTTTCGGGTCGGCGGGCTCGCCACGCACGGAGAACTCGATGCAGCCCTTGCCCTTATCGGCAGGCGTATCGAGGGGCATGCGACCGGAAAGGCGATCGATCTGATCGATATTCAGACCGTACTTGGCCGTGATGGCGCTGACGCACTGCAACTGCTCGGCCGTCACCTTGCGGGTCAGCAGCGTCACAATATGACGTGCCTTGCCCTGGCCTTCGACCCAGTGCTGATAATCCTCTTCGGACACCGCCGTGAAGCGCACCTGCTGATCCAGCTTGTAGGCAGTGAACAGGATGTCCTTGAGCACAGAAGAGCCTTGCTCGGTTCCCGGAATTTCAACCAGGATGCCGAACGACAGGGTGTCATGGATCACGGCCTGACCAATATCGAGAATGTTCACGCCACCCTGGGCAAGGACGCCGGTAATGGCCGCAGTGAGACCGGGACGGTCTACACCGGTGATGTTAATCAGGACGATTTCGCGCAAGGCGCACCCCCGCAGTGGAAAAAAACCGCATTCTAACCACTTTCAGTGACCACCGGGCACCAGCAGCGCTTTGCCGCTACAAGGTCGGTCGTTATACTGCGCGGCAACTTCACCGAAAGAGCCGTGCTCTGTGAACCGGCCCACGCCCGTTAAAACCGATAATTTCTTCCTGCTCATCTTTCGTGCCCTGCGTCATCGCCGCGTACCGATCGCTTTGCGCATTGCCAGCCATAACGTGATCCTGGTCGCGTTGGCGTTGGTGATCTACGCCGGTGTCATGGGCCTGCAGTTCAAGCAGGCCATGCATGAACAGGCCGACGCACTGGGGCAGGCCCTGACGACCCAGACCGCCACCTCGGCCACCGAGCTGTTGGTGTCCAACGACATCCTCAGTCTGAACGTGCTGCTGGGCAATCTGGTCAAGAACCCGCTGGTGGCGCACGCCGCTATCTATAGCGTGGATAACCGCATTCTTGCCGAAGCGGGTCAGCGCCCGAAAAACGGGCTGCTGGGCGAAGCTCAGGGCTTGTATGAAATCAAGATCACGTTCCAGGATGTGATGGCGGGCCATCTGCGCATCAGCCTCGACATGTCGCAGTTTCAGCAGCCGATGACCATCAGCCTGCAGAGCATGGGCATACTGGCGGGTATCCTGCTGGCACTGGCGCTGGCCCTGAGCCTGCGCCTGGGTCGCCATATTTCCACGCCATTGATGCAGATGCGTATCTGGCTGCGCGACATCGACCCGTACACGCCTGCAACCGATCGCCAGGATGAAATCGGCGATCTGGCGCGTCAGCTGCGCACCTCCTTCGCCCCGCCTGTCCCGGAACCCGAACCGGTGCCGGAGCCTGAGTACGAAGAAGACGAAGGCGACGACCCCTACCTTGAGCCGGACGAAAAACCAGGCCCGTCCTTCTCCGCACGGGACACCGCACCTGTGGCCAAGCCTCGACTGCCTGCACCGCCGGTACAGCGTCGTATCGTGGCCGAGGAAGATGAAGACGACGACGGTGATGATCCCTTCGCCGAGCTGCGTGATACGTCCGAACATACGGGCTCAGCCCCGGTGGCGCGTCCTGTAGCGGCACCGGTGGTCTCCAGCGAGCCGCAGCACAGCGCTGTTCTGGCTGTGCAACTGGGGGCGCAGGATCAGTTGCGTCGCCTGCCGCGGGCCCGACTCACCGAGTTGCTGCAGCGCTACCGTGACTGCCTCGATCAGGCAGCCTCTCTCTATGAGAGTGAACTGCATACCCTGAACGACGGCAGCACTCTGATGCTGTTCCACAGCCAGGAAAGCGGCGACGACTACCTCACCAACGCGATTTGCTGCGGCGAACTGTTGCGTGCGCTAAGCCACGCGCTGCAGATCGAAGTCGCAGATAGCGGCATCACCTTGCAGCTGCAACTGGGCCTGACGCTGGGCGAGGACCTTGATGGCCTGAGCCAGATCGACTTGTTGCTGACCGAAACCGCTCAGGATGCACTGGCGCTGTCGCAACACAGCCGCAACCTGCTGCTGGTGGAGCGCAAGATCAACGACGATGCGCTCATCCGCCAGCGTGCGCGCATCCGCCCCATCGCCAGCCCCGAAGGCGCGTGCTGCGTCGAACGCCTGATGGAACCCTACCCGTCCATGCTGGAACGCCAGTTGGCGCGCATGCACGAGACGAACAAGGCCTGACCAACGCCGGACCGTCGGAGGCGGCTTGCCAGCGACGGCATAAGGCCAGCGGCTTGGGTGGCGAACCAGATATCGCACCGCTGGCAAGCCGCCTCCCACAGGGTAGTCACTCCCACCGTTCATTCGTTGCTCAGGACGTGGGCATGCCGCAGCGACGCTTTGGGCCACATCAAGACGCTGACCGGCATCGGAATAGCACCCAACAAAAAGCCCGCATCGCTGCGGGCTTTTTTGTCTCTGAGCGTTAGAAGCGAAACACTTCCAGATCAGTGCGGATCGGCGAAGCCATCGGTATACGAGGCTTGTCGGGATCCTTGGCTTTCGCGACCGGTGCCTTTTTCGGCTCTTCGATCGGCTGCCAGGAAATCGGTTTGATCGCGGTGCTGACCTGATCGGCCAGGCGTTGCAGCAACATGCCCTGCGCCTTGACCTGATCGGCCGAACTGCCGGCATGAACCTGCTCAAGGTGTACCAATCGGCTGTCGCGCACATGCCCTTTGCGGTCCAGCAGACGCCATTGCGCGTCCAGAACAGCGGGTTGCTTGGCACCGGAATCAAGACGGGTAATCGACAACACCACCTGAACATCCGGTGAAAAATTGGCGACCGCAGGTGCCAGTACGACACGCTGACTGTCGAGTTTCCAGGCCAGTTGGCGTAGCAGCAGCTGATCGATGTCAGAAGACAGATTGCCCGCCCAACGCCCATCGGACGAAGCGGTCAACGTGCCGTCAGGCTGTCGTTGCAGGAGGGTTTCACGTTGCAGATAGTCGGCTACCGAGACAGGACCCAGCAATACAGCCAGGCCACTCGCTTGTTTCGGTTGGCCTGGCTCGCCGCTGTCGAGTTGATAAAGCGCGGTCGGCTGGTTCACGCTGCAACCGGCCAGACCCAGAACGCCGGTCATCAACAGGACAAGGGGAAGGCGTAGAAAATTCATCATCCCATCCAGGTGGCTGCCCAACGGGGAAGCCACAGTATAAGTACTTTCAGACGCATACAGGCACTGAGCCTGCATTCGCCCCAAGACCTCATATCATCCGTGAATATTCATCATGACTCCAGCGATTATGCATCGTACTTCGTGGCAAAACGAAGAACGCTGGCGGCAGATCAATATTTTTAGCTGTTTTCCACCAACAGGGCATCGACTCTCTGGAAGCCACGCGGGAGTTTGTTGCCACGACGGCCGCGCTCTCCCTTGTAATGCTCAAGGTCTTCGGGCTTGAGGGACAGCGTGCGCTTGCCCGCCTGAAGCAACAGCGTAGCGCCCTGCGCGATGACGGCCAGATCAGTCACGTACTCTTCGCGACTGGCGACACGCTCGCCGGGGATGCCGATGATCTTGTTGCCTTTGCCCTTGCCCAGTTGCGGCAAGTCGCTGATCTTGAACACCAGCAGGCGCCCTTCCGTCGTGACCGCCGCCAGCCAGTTCTGCTCGCGATCGGAGACCGGGCGCGGCAGGATGACTTTCGCGCCGTTCGGCAGACTGAGCAGCGCCTTGCCCGCCTTGTTCTTGGCCTGCAGATCCTCGCCCTTCACGACGAACCCGTAGCCAGCGTCGGACGCAATCACGTACAGCGATTCATCCTCGGGCAGCAACACGCACTCAAAGGTCGCGCCTGGCGGCGGCTGCAGTTTGCCGGTCAACGGCTCGCCCTGCCCGCGTGCGGACGGCAAGGTGTGCGCAGCCACCGAGTAACTGCGCCCGGTCGAGTCGATGAACACCGCAAACTGGTTGGAGCGCCCGATGGCCGACGTCTTGAAGCCATCGCCCGCCTTATAGGAAAGTCCGGTGGCGTCGATGTCATGCCCCTTGGCGCAGCGCACCCAGCCTTTCTCGGAAAGCACTACGGTGACCGGCTCGGTCGGCATCAACTCGTTTTCGGACAACGCTTTGGCTTCGGCGCGCGCCACGATCGGCGAGCGACGGTCATCGCCATAGGTTTCGGCATCGGCGATCAGCTCGGAACGTACCAGCTTGCGCAACTTGGACTCACTGCCCAACAACGACTGCAGCTTGGCCTGTTCCTTGCGCAGCGCATCCTGCTCGCTGCGCAGTTTCATCTCTTCCAGGCGCGCCAACTGACGCAAACGGGTGTCGAGGATGTAGTCAGCCTGGATTTCCGACAGGTCGAAACGTGCAATCAGCTCGGCCTTCGGGTGCTCGGCCGTGCGGATGATGTGAATCACTTCATCCAGGTTCAGGTACGCGGTCAGCAAACCGTCCAACAGGTGCAGGCGATGCTCGACCTTGTCGAGACGGAACTGAAGACGACGGCGCACGGTGCCGATGCGGAAGGTCAGCCACTCGCTGAGCAGCGTTTTGAGGTTCTTGAGCTGCGGTTTGCCGTCCAGACCGATGATATTGATGTTGACCCGGTAGCTGGATTCCAGCTCGGTGGTCGCAAACAGGTGCTGCATCAACTCGTCGAGTTCGACGCGGTTGGAGCGCGGAATGATCACGATGCGGCACGGATTTTCGTGGTCCGACTCGTCACGCAGGTCCGCTACCATCGGCAGCTTCTTGGCCTGCATCTGGGCCGCGATCTGCTCCAGAACCTTGGCACCTGACACCTGATGCGGCAGCGCGGTGACCACGATGTCACCGTCTTCGATGCGATACACGGCGCGCATGCGCACCGAACCGCGACCGGTTTCATAGATTTTCAGCAGATCAGCGCGGGGCGTGATGATTTCCGCTTCGGTCGGATAATCAGGGCCCAGGATGTGCTCGCACAGCTCTTGAATCGTCGCCTTGGGCTCGTCCAGCAAGCGCACGCAGGCGCTGGCCACTTCACGCAGGTTGTGCGGCGGCACGTCCGTGGCCATACCCACAGCGATGCCGGTGGTGCCATTGAGCAGGATATTCGGCAAACGTGCAGGCAAAACAGCCGGCTCGTCCAGGGTTCCATCGAAGTTCGGCACCCAGTCCGCAGTGCCCTGGCCCAGCTCGCTGAGCAGCACTTCGGAATAGCGCGACAGACGCGCCTCGGTGTAACGCATGGCTGCGAACGACTTGGGATCGTCCGGCGCACCCCAGTTACCCTGGCCGTCCACCAGCGTGTAGCGGTAGCTGAACGGCTGGGCCATCAGCACCATGGCTTCGTAACAGGCCGAATCGCCGTGCGGGTGGAACTTGCCGAGCACGTCACCCACGGTGCGCGCCGACTTCTTGTGCTTGGCGTCTGCGCCCAGGCCCAGCTCGCTCATGGCGTAGACAATACGGCGCTGTACAGGCTTCAGGCCGTCGCCGATATGCGGCAAGGCACGGTCCATGATCACGTACATGGAATAGTTGAGATAGGCCTGTTCGGTGAAGTCAGCCAGCGAGCGGCGTTCTACGCCATCCAGGCTGAGGTCAAGGGAGTCGCTCATGCGGGCCTCATCATTGTGTTGACTGGCGCAGCAGCAAGTTGCCGCCACGCTGTGTGAATTCGAGTTGTTTCATTGCACTCATGCCCAGCAGCACCTGATCACCGTCCAGACCGGGCGCCACCAGGGCGCGCACGTTGGTCAGGACGATGTCGCCCAGTTGCAGCCGGTCGAGCGAGGTCCGAAAACCCTGGCTGTTGCCATTGGCTGTACTGACCGTCACCGGCAGGCCGCGTTTAAGGCCCAGGCTGTCGGCCATGTCACCGGGGATGGCGACGTCGGTCGCCCCGGTGTCGATCATGAATTCTACCGTCCGGCCGTTGATCTGGCCGGTACTGACGAAGTGCCCCTGACGATTGCCCACCAGTTGCACTTCGATATAACCATCGCCGTGCTGCGATGAGACCATAGCGTTAGGATTCAGCTGCTTGTCTTCCCACTCACCGAAAAAACGCGTGGCCAGAAAGATACCTGCCGCCCAGGCCATGATCATCAGGATCTTGCCGGCACGCCTGCCGGGAACCGCCTGATTCATTTGACGTCATCCCAGTCGATTGCCTGACCACCGCCCCAGCCGGCCTTGGGCGCAGCGAAACGCCAGACGATCGGGCGCTTTTCGCCATCAGCGCGAGCACCAAAGTTGTTATCGATGCCGATCCAGGCGCCCGTCTCGTCCACCACCAGCGCTTCGGTCAATCCATAAGGCTGATCATAGCGGCGTGACGGCAGCATGGCTTCCCTGGCAAACGACCAGCAGCGCTCGATCTGCCCGGTTTCCAGCTCACGGCGGCAGATGCGGTACACCGAACGCTCCAGGGTGAACAGCTTGCCGTTATACAACGAGATATCAGAAAAATCCGTCGAGACCTTTTGACGCTTTTGTTCTGGCGGCAGCGTGTCTTGTCCGCCTTCGGCCAGCAGCACGCAGCTCTGGCCGCAGGTCCACTGTTCCTTGTCACGCTGTACCACCAGCAGCCCACGCTTCTCGCGCTCGGCCGCCAGCCAGATGCGGTCGCCTTCGGCGTTCACCGCAATGCCTTCGAAAATCGCATTGAAGTGCTGCAGCATGCCGTTGGCCCGCGCTTGCGCCACCAGTTCATGGGGCAAAGCCAGCCAGGCGGGAGCGCCGTCCACCGGGACTTTGAGGACAGTGCCATAGGCTTCGCTGACCAGATAGCGATTGCCCTGTGCGTCACAACTGACGCCTTCGAAATCCATGCTGCCGCCACGCACAACCGATGACAGGTTGGCCAGCGAACGCAGGTTCAGCGGCAGATCACTCTCGGGTGCTGGCACATCAATCACATGGGGCTCGGCCTTCCAGATGCGATCAGACACATCCAGGCTGTACAACAGGTTGTCGTCACGGTCGGAAACCGTCCACAGCCGGCCGTTGCACGTGGCCAGACCCGACAGATTGCCTCCGACCATGCCCTCCACGGGATGCTCGGATTGCAACTTCAGGGCCTCCAGCGGTTGCATCGCAAAAGCCGGGGCCACCACCAGAGAGAGGGCTGCGAGCCAGGCTCGTGTCAAATCATGACCTCGGCCAGATTGCCTTTTGATTCGAGCCAGCTCTTGCGGTCACCGGCGCGCTTTTTGGCCAACAGCATGTCCATCATTTCCGAGGTCGCCGCGTAATCGTCCAGCGTGAGCTGCACAAGACGACGGGTGTTGGGGTCCATGGTGGTTTCACGCAATTGCGGCGGGTTCATCTCGCCCAGACCCTTGAATCGGGTGACCTGCGGCTTGCCGCGCTTCTTCTCGGCCACCAGACGATCGAGAATCCCGTCGCGCTCGCTTTCGTCCAGCGCGTAGTAGATTTCCTTGCCCAGGTCGATGCGGTACAGCGGCGGCATGGCGACGTACACGTGGCCTGCGTCAACCAATGGACGGAAGTGCTGCACGAACAGCGCGCACAGCAGGGTTGCGATGTGCAGACCGTCCGAGTCGGCGTCGGCCAGAATGCAGATCTTGCCGTAGCGCAACTGGCTGATATCGGCAGCACCTGGATCGACACCGATAGCGACGGCGATGTTGTGCACTTCCTGGCTGGCAAGCACTTCGCCGCCGTCCACTTCCCAGGTGTTCAGAATCTTGCCACGCAAGGGAAGAATCGCCTGAAACTCTTTGTCGCGGGCCTGCTTGGCCGAACCGCCTGCCGAATCACCCTCGACCAGGAACAGCTCGGAACGCGCCGGATCCTGTCCGGCGCAATCGGCCAGCTTGCCGGGCAGTGCCGGGCCTTGGGTGATGCGCTTGCGTTCGACCTTCTTGCTGGCCTTCAGGCGGCGACCGGCGTTGTTGATCGCCAGATCCGCCAGTTGCAGGCCCAGCTCGGAGTGGGTGTTGAGCCACAGGCTGAACGCGTCCTTGACCACGCCGGACACAAACGCGGCCGCTTCACGCGATGACAGACGCTCTTTGGTCTGGCCGGAGAACTGCGGTTCCTGCATCTTCATCGACAGCACGAACGCGATGCGCTCCCAGACGTCTTCCGGCGCAAGCTTCACGCCACGCGGCAGCAGGTTGCGGAACTCGCAGAACTCGCGCATCGCATCCAGCAGCCCCTGACGCAGACCGTTGACATGGGTGCCGCCCTGCGCCGTCGGGATCAGGTTGACGTAGCTTTCCTGCACACTGTCGCCGCCTTCCGGCAGCCAGAGCAGCGCCCAGTCGACCGCTTCCTTGTTACCGGCAAAGCTGCCACAGAAAGGTTCGTCCGGCAGACGCAGGAAGTCGGTGACCGAATCCTGCAGGTAGGAGCGCAGGCCATCTTCGTAATGCCACTCGACCTTCTCGCCGCTGGATTTGTCCTCGAAGCTGACCAAAAGGCCCGGGCACAACACAGCCTTGGCCTTGAGCACATGCTTGAGACGGCTGACGGAGAACTTCGGTGTATCGAAATACTTGGGGTCCGGCGCGAAATACACGCTGGTGCCGGTGTTGCGCTTGCCGACCGTACCGATGACGGCCAGCTCGGTGGCCTTGAAGCCATCGGCGAAGGTCATTTCGTATTCGTTGCCATCGCGCTTGACGCGCACCCGAACCTGGGTGGACAGCGCGTTGACCACTGAAATCCCCACGCCGTGCAGGCCGCCGGAAAACTGGTAGTTCTTGTTGGAAAACTTGCCGCCTGCGTGGAGCTTGGTGAGGATCAGCTCGACGCCCGATACGCCCTCTTCCGGGTGAATGTCCACCGGCATGCCGCGACCATCGTCGGACACTTCAAGGGAATTGTCGGCGTGCAGAATGACCTGTACCGAGCGGGCGTGACCGGCCAGAGCTTCGTCGACACTGTTGTCGATGACTTCCTGCGCCAGGTGATTGGGCCGCGAGGTGTCGGTGTACATGCCAGGACGTTTGCGAACCGGATCGAGGCCCGAGAGGACTTCGATGGCGTCTGCGTTATAAGAGCTAGCGCTGGGATTGGCCATGGGTTCTCGTTATCAATCGTTCATGAAATTTCGGGAGTTCAATGTTCTTTTATCTCTGTGACCGCAAGTGGGTCACTTACAGCGCCGACAGATCGATCCCCTGCAAAAGGGTCGGAGCAAAACCGGCAAAGCTCAGCAGCGCTGGCAGTTGCTCGGCAAAACCCTGATAGCTGTGGTCGCCGCCGGGCTGGATGCGCAGTGCGCAGGCGCGGTAAAAAGCTTCGGCGCGGCGGTAATCGAGCGTCTCGTCGCCCGTCTGCAGCCACACCTGAATCTGCTGCGGATCCTGAGGTGCAGGCACTTCCAGCTCCGCCAGCGCTTCAATGTGACCTTGCGTCAGTTGCCACTGCTCGCCGGTGTACAGATTCTGCTGCATGCCCAGGAACCCGTCGAACAACTGATGCGGGTTGACGGCAGGGTTGATCAGCACCGCCTTGAGGCCGTGGCGCTGCGCCAAATGAGTCGCATAGTAGCCCCCGAGCGAGCTGCCGACCAGCAAAGGCCGACCCAGCGTCTCTATGGCTGACTCCAGTTGAACCATGGCCTGACGTGGATGATGATGCAGTTCAGGGACTTGCAGTCGTTCGGCAAGTCCCAATAATTTCATCAGGGCGAGCAACTGACAGGCTTTTTTCGAGCGCGCAGAACTGTTCAGGCCATGGATGTACAGCAATGATGGTATTTCGCTGGTCACGCTGCCGCTCCTGAGTGCGATGCAAAGCCGCGTAGTTTACAGGGACTCACGCTACAACACCTCACTGGAAACGCATGTGTCCAACGTTTCAGTAACCGGTGCCGCCGTAATCGGCCTCGAAAACCATGCCGACCACGCGGGAAACACCAGTCTCCAGCTGCCCGTCATCGTGAAGACGCAACCATCTATAGCCTGGCGCAAGGGTGTCGAGCCTGAAATCTTCGCTGCCCGGTGCGAACTGGATGCAGGTCGAGGGCGAAGCCAGCAGGCGCACGCCTTGGCGTACTTGGTCGAATTCTTGATGCACGTGACCCCAGAGCACCGCTCGCACGTGAGGGAATCGATCCACAACATCGAAAAAAGCATCGGCATTGCGCAACCCGATCGGTGCCATCCATTCACAGCCGATAGGGACAGGATGGTGATGCAGGCAGACCAGATGATGCCTGTCCGGCGCTTCGCTCAGCGACCGCTCCAGCAGCTGCAACTGTGATTCAGCCAGCAAACCGGGCACCGATCCTGGCACTGAAGAGTCCAGTAACGTCACTCGCCACGCGCCTACATCCAGAACCGGATCAAGAAAACCGGCAGCCTGTGCCACATGCTCCATCTGCGGCAATTCATCGTGATTGCCGGCGAACCAGCGCGCTGACGCCTTGATTTGCTCGCTGATACGCTGAAATGCCTCATAAGACGCCACGCTGCCATCCTGGGAAATGTCCCCGCTGGCAATCACAGCATCGACCTGCGGCTGCTCGGCAAGCACCCGCTCGACCACCTTTTCCAGGCTGTCACGGGTATTCATGCCCAGCAATGTGCCATCCGCCTCGGCAAACAGGTGGCTGTCGGATAGCTGGACCAGCAAAACTGACGATGAAGGGGCTGCGCTCGGCAAGGCCGTCTCCCGATGAGGATTCAGCGCGATTATGTGACGGCGAGCGGTACGGGTAAACCCGGAATATGGAGGTGGCAGCGGATATGGGTCACATTTTCATTCAAGATCATTGAGCGGATTGCGTGCGCTGATCCCTGAACTGTCCCGGCGTGATGCCGAACCAGCGAAGGCAGGCCTTGTGAAAGCCACTGGGCTCACAAAAGCCTAATACCACGGAAATGTGCTGCACGCTGCGCGGGGAGTGCAGCAACAGGTTGCGCGCCAACTCTTGACGGCATTCATCGCGCAGCGCTGAAAAGCTCGTTCCGTCTTTATCGAGCATGTTCTGCACGCTCCTTCTGCTCATGCCCAACTGAACGGCCACATCTTCCAAAGACAGGGAAACGCCTCGGGTCATGGACTCGAAGAGCAGCCGGTAAACCTGCGCCGTCTGCGAGTGCTTTAATTGCTCGTGAAGTTGTGCGTCGGCGTACTCGCAATGGATCGCTTCCAGCGCGCGATTGGCCGTGATCAGCTTTAAATTCAAGATCTGCGCCGCAAAGGTCAGGGACAGGTGCGGTGAACCAAAAACAAGATGGCTTCCGAAGCGCTCTTTCAAGCGTACGGTGTTGGCGGGCTCTGGATAGGGAAGTTCTACACGCAGCGGCATGATGTTTTCTTGAGGCACCAGCCAATGCAACAGCCCTAATAATAACGACGCGCAGGCATCTATAAAACCTCGCGGCACGGGCGCATCGAGTATGACCTCCTCGACTCCCGTGATCTTCAACCCAAGTTCATCGCATTCCAGAACGATATCCCCTCCACTCATGAGCAGAGGAAAATACTTCGTTAATCGTTCTAGCGCGGTGCCGAGATCAGGGCTGGTGATGATCGGATAGCCGCAACCGCCTAGAATGCCCACGTGCAAATGAGCATAAGCATCCAGGCCGAGATCAGGGTTGCCCGTCCTCTCTACAGCAACATTTATGATCTGGTACGCGAGTGCCAGACTTAGTCGATCTTTGTGATACAGATCAAGCTCCGCCGGCCCGGCAAGCTCGTTCAGCAGTGCGTCAAAATCGGCACCGGCCTCGCTAATGGCTGTCGCAATCGAACGAAAACCAGACAGCGCAAGGCTATTCATTTTTTATCATCCATTGACGCTCGACTGTACAGACCTGACCAACACGACAGATCATCTAATAACAATGAAGCGATTGATAAATCGCCCGACCTTACAGCGCGCCATTATTACCGATGTTTCCCGGGACATGAAACGGGTTTGACAGGCCACTGTTCAAACAAATAGAGCCGATGGCAGAATGCTCACCGACCGCGTTACTTGATGAGCCACCCGTAGATGCGGTCGTTAAAATCTATAATAAAGCTCTGAACACCCCTGACTAGCGTTGAAACTTACGTCCTCTTTCCCGATGTGAAACCTTCCTTTTCCGTGCAGGCGCGTGCTGCTCACAATGACGCTTTCAAGATTGAAATCTGATGACTTTCTGGGTGCCGGGTGTGGTGAGGTGTCCGCCGGTGTTGATGCCAATATGACCTGGGCACTCAGAACACTGATCATCACCGCCATTGAAGAGGGCCCGCAGTCCGAAGCGGCCGCCAGCTTTCTCCTGGCCTGGTACGACGCCGACACCCACGGCGGCTTCAGCTTTCAGCAGCTTTGGAACATGGACGACACGCTGCTGAGCGCCGTGCGATTGGTTTTTCATTGGCTGGGTGAGCGAGAAGTGAGGCCCGAAGATTTGGGCCTGGAGTTGGCGTTTAAAATCATCGGTCGCCGTCAGACGCCCTGAGCCAAGGCGTGTTCAAAGCACCTAAAACAATGCCCCATTTTGCCAGGGCCGGGCGCTGTGCGCCTCCGGCCTATCCCGGCATGACTCACCTGCCCGTGCGCGTTCGCGTGCGCTGATTGCCAGAAACGTGCTGTCTCTGGCCTGCGCCGTCGATAACCTTGACTGTAAAAAACTCCACGATGGAGTGAGGCCCCTATGAACCTTCGTTCGATGAACATCGCTCGACGCAGTATTTTTTGTTTTGGCGTTATTGTGACGCTGGTTGTCGCGCAGGGACTGTTTGGTTTATTTCAAATGTCCCATGTTCGTAACGAAGCAGAGCTTGTCGAGCGAGACGCTATTCCCGGGATCATCTCGAGTGACACACTGGCGCTCCAACTGGCCAATCTACGCCTGGAGAATGTGCGACTGATCGCGCAGCCCGACAACGTCGACGCGGGCTACTCAAAGATCGAGAGCATGGGCAGGTCCATCGAAACGGAGTTCGCGAAGTACCGTTCCATGATGGGTAATACTGAAGTAGAAAAAGAAGAACATGCGGTCGTGGACAAACTGGCGGCTACCTACACCACCTACCGCGAACAGGTCAGCAAGATCGTCGCCTTGATAAAACAGGGCAAGGTGCAGGAGGCTCGGGAATCGGTCATGCCTGCCATGGCCACCCTGGGGTCAACGATGGACGAATCTGCCGCAAAACTTCAAAAGATCAATTTTGATTACGCCAACTACCACGGAGAAATCGGTCGTTCTCTTTACGGCAAGTCTCAGCAAATCACCTGGATCGCGATTTTCGTTGCCATTTCGCTGACCGTTTTTCTGTCCTGGCGCATGACGCTCAGCCTGACCCTCCCCTTGAAAGCGGCCATCCTCTCGGCACAGACAATCGCCGCGGGCAACCTGACCCAAAGCCTCGACGTATCGGGCACCGATGAAGCCGCTCAGCTGTTGCAATCCATGGGTTCCATGCAGAAAACCTTACGCGATACGCTGGAGCATATCGGCCGCTCAGCAGAGCAACTCGCCTCGTCCACGGAAGAAATGAGCGCCGTAATGAGTGAAAGCGCGCAGGGTCTGCAACAGCAGAATAATGAAATCGAAATGGCCGCAACGGCGGTGACCGAGATGAGCCAGGCGGTCGAGGAAGTCGCCTCCAATGCCGTCACGACGTCGACGCAATCCAAGGCGGCCTTTATGACCGCGCGCCAGGGCCAGGCTCAACTGACCGATACCCTGACCGCTATCGGTGCACTGACCGACAACGTGATGGATGCATCCGAACAGGCCCGCAATCTCGCCGCGCAGACCCAGAACATCAGCAAGGTGCTGGACGTCATCCGTGCAGTGGCTGAACAGACCAACCTGCTGGCGTTGAACGCTGCCATCGAAGCAGCCAGGGCCGGTGAGGCCGGGCGCGGTTTTGCAGTCGTTGCGGATGAAGTCCGTTCACTGGCTCATCGTACCGGTGACTCTACACGCGAAATCGAGACGATGATCGGCAGCATCCAGTTGGGCACCAACCAGACAGTGGACGCCTTGCTGACCAGCGCCGAACAGGCCCGACAGACCCAGACTCAGGCCACGTCCGCCAATGAAGCACTGCGCACGATTGCGCAGGCGGTCGGTGACATAGACGAGCGAAACATGGTGATCGCCAGCGCTGCGGAAGAACAGGCTCAGGTGGCGAGAGAAGTCGATCACAACCTGGTGCGCATCCGCGACCTGTCGATCCAGACCTCTGCCGGGGCAGAACAGACACACTCCGCCAGTCAGGAACTGTCACGTCTGGCTGGAGACCTCAGCGCTCTGGTGCGTCGTTTCAAGGTGTAAGGCAGGTCGCGGTACAGGACTTCTGATGAAGATCAGGAGTCCGTCGCCAACCTGGACCGCCTGATGCCACTTCACCGCACACGCCGAAGCCTCGCCTTCCGAACAGTCAAAAAAACCAACGCCCCCGCTACCATCCCGGCCAGCCCTGCATATGACAGATAACCCAGCGCTTGCTCGTAAGGCATCTCAGGCCACCAGTGCCCCATGATGAAGAATGCGAGCAGGGTGCAGAGGGTCATGGTTGAGAGGGATGTCAATGAAATGCTCGCTGATACTTGTCGAAATGACGACGCACCGGTTATCAGCCCCACAACTGCTGCCAATCCGTAATACTCCAGACTCAGGCCTTTATCCAAAGCAAACGAAAGGCATGCCATGATGAGCGTACAGAAAATAATGGCAGTAAAGCACGCCAATACTATTCGAATCACCATCATCGCCATCTCACCGGGCAGTTGGAAAGCAGCGATTCAGAAGCCCCACCCGCATTGAAAATTTCCTCGACATAAGAGACGCAGTTATTGGGAATACCCAGCCAGTGCCAGGGTCTTGCGCTCAAGGCCTCGAGCTTTCGCTGGGCTGCCTCGGAGTTTTTAACCATAACCCTTCGCCGAAATATCTCTATCTTTGATGACTCAGCAAGATAGCGCTTATAGCCAGCTTCGTCCATGTAGTAGGGCCGAGCTACCAGCCCAGCGATATGGAAATAAAACTTTCCAACTCTTAGCAATGCATGCCCGCAGATATTGGGTCCGTCCCCACTGACCACTACCAAACCTGCGTCATACCACTCAAAGGGTACGGCTCGACAGAAATTTAAATGAACGCCTAAATAGCTCATTCCCATTCCCTCAACCAATGACCAGAGAATGTACTTCAAAGAAAATCCTGCATTCAAGTTAGCAATCCGAATAGTAGAAAATTCAGAAACAACCTACAGGCACCTGTAAAAAACCTGACAGAATAAACCTACTGACCTTCCAAAACATACTAAAACGCAATCAACATAACTTTACATACCTGAGCATCCAAAGCAGCCTCACCCAACACAAAAAAAATCAAGCCTTGCACAAACACCCCCATGACGCCCTTGACTATGCCCTTACCGGGAGTAACTGCTTCAAGCCTGAACACATCGAGTAGTTTAAAATCCACTTAACACATCCAGACCCTTCAAGGGCGTTAATCCGAAAATCCGATCGTCACAAATACTTCGCAATACTCATCATCGATAAGCGCTCTGGCTTGAGCAAAAGACGGGCCGAATTCAGAGGCAAGTTTAGCGTTCCAGCTTCCTGCCAATGCATTCGCGACAACCGTCGCTTCAGGCACTGAAAGATTCTCAAAAAGTCCCGTCACCTCAAGCAGGTTCATCCAGCACTGATTCCTGGCTGGAGAATTATCCGATTCCAACAGCGAGTGGTAATAAGCGTCATCAAAGTTCTCCTTAACAAAAACCCAATTATCCACACGTATGAATTCGGGCCAGTACAGCTTTGCCATCCAGAGCGCAAAATCAGCAGGCAGGCGCTGGGTATGGTGAATCGCATGGATGTAATCGAAACCCGAGACAGGACGATGAGCGTTATCGGCTCGAAACGACGCAAAATCAAAAACTTCACGCTCAGCCATTTGATTCACG
Source organism: Pseudomonas triticifolii (assembly GCF_014358015.1). Lineage (GTDB taxonomy): Bacteria > Pseudomonadota > Gammaproteobacteria > Pseudomonadales > Pseudomonadaceae > Aquipseudomonas > Aquipseudomonas triticifolii. The sequence continues at coordinate 115,248 of NZ_JACONV010000006.1, forward strand.
CAGCACCGAAAACGGACTCAGCAATTCGGGAACGTCACTCCATATGATCCACTCATGACTGTCAAAGGCCTCCAGCGCGATGAAACAGCTTTGCGGCGGCTCATCCACTTCAATGGGCTTCACGATCTTTTCGACAGCATCCACGGCGACGATAAAGCAGTCGAAGACCTGCTGAATATCATTTGCAAAGAGACATAGCTCTTTCCAGCTGAATATCCACCCTGTGTCCAGAGCTTGTATACGGTCCTCAAAGTCAGCCATGTGCAACCCGGCCGGCGCGATGCCCGCTCCGTAGAATTCAAGCACAGCCCGCACCCAGTCGTTTTCCGGGACAAGGGAGGTGACATCCTTGAGATTGGCTATGTAGCCTGAACGTGAAGAAGCAGGTAATTTTAGTGAAACCATCACTGCCTTAAACTTCTACGTTGTGTGGAGTTAACGTTCAAGCCTTGCACAACGTCACCCAAACCTCGTCAAGCTCGTCATCGACTAACAGTTTAGCCTCAAAACCTGAGCCAGGAAATTTCATATTGAGTTTCAACTCCCAGCAACTGCGCACAACACTTCCTACCTTAATAGCTTCCTCATAGCTTATATCGCCAAATAAATTCGTGACTTCGACCCTATTCAACCAATATGAAATCTCGGGCACATCCGCTGTGTGCGCTACAGCGTCGTCATATCGAGCCTGTGTGTAGTTCTCACTAACAAAATACCCGCCATCAAGAAAAAATATTGTCGGATCATACAAGGAAGCAAAAATACACATAAAATCGTCATGAAGCTGCCGACTTTCCTTTACACGATAAAGGTATTTGAATTTTGACACCCTCCCCCTGTTAAGAGACAAGTAGTCGGCATAACCGATATCTGTATTTAATTCACTCATCACTCGGGCATCTCATCTGGCTTCGGACAGCGAGCATAGAAGCGACGTAGGCTTTACAGGCTCGTCAGGCCTCGGCGAATAGTTGCCTCTGGTGTCGTAAACACCCATGACAGCGAACTCCTTGTATCAATGATCGCATCCATGCGCTGAGGCAGTGCCGTTCAGTTGGCCGTGAGGCTTTGAACGAACGGAAGCAGATGAAAAACAGCCGGCGAGTTTATGGGCTGGCGCGAGGGCGTCCAGCGTCAAAAAGTATCGGCAGATTTCGGTTCGGCGTGCTGAAACGCATTCAGCGCGATGCCGCCTGGGGATAGCGGCAGTCGTCAGTAGAGAGGGTTAAAACGTATCAAAAGATGAATCAGCGGACCGCTTCAAACTCATGCCCACACGCCAGGCAGTGGCTCAGCCATTCACCCAAAAACAGGTTGAGCTGGGCTTTTTCGTCCGGCTGGTGCATGTCGGCGTTGGGGTACGGATAGATTCCCCGGAAGCGGCGAGCGTGTTCGGCGCCGATGACTTCGGCCATTCTCGCGTCGTGGTAGACCTGCACTTCCAGCTTGGGCACCGGCAGCCAGGGCAGGCTGTGTTCCTGTCGCACTTGCAGGGTGGTGGTGTACGGGCAGTCGAGCAAAACTTCGACAGCCAGTACGCCCAGCATTTGATCACCCTGAGTCACCGCCACACGGCGTGAGCGCTGTTCGTTGCGCATGTCCGGCAGCAGACGCATCAAGCGCGCGTAGTTGGCCTCGCAGGCAGCCTGCAGCCCGGCGAGATCAACACGGTAGCGCTCGCGCAGTAGATTCACGACCATAACCCCCTTATTTCAGCGCGGTTCAACGCCAGCCATTGCAAGGCGATGATGGTTGCCGCGTTCATGATTCTTCCATCCGCTACGGCCTGCATCGCATCGTCGAACGACCAGACTGTCACGCGGATGTCTTCGCCTTCGGATTCAAGCCCGTGCAGACCGCCTACCCCTTGGCTGTCGCACTGCCCCATGAACAGGTGAACGAACTCGTCACTGCCGCCCGGCGAAGGAAAATACCGGGTAATTGGCCATAACGCACCGAACACAAGCCCAGCTTCCTCTTCTGCCTCACGATGAGCAACTTCTTCCGGCTGCTCATCCTTGTCGATCAGTCCGGCCACCAGTTCGATCAACCAGGGGTTGCCGGTCTTCTCGACCGCGCCCACACGAAACTGCTCGATCAGCACCACTTCATCACGCTTGGCGTCATAAGGCAGGACGCAGACGGCGTCGTGGCGAACGAACAGCTCGCGGCTGATTTCCTGACTGGTGCCGCCATCGAACAACTCGTGGCGCAGGTACAATTTGTCCAGCTTGTAAAAACCTTTGAAGCAGTTTTCCCGCCTGGTGATCTCAAAAGCCGTCGGTACCGATCGGGTGGTCTGGGTCATGGGTTTCTCGCTTGCGGCTATCTTTAACTTGCGGCCATCCTAACGCGCATTGACCACCCGATGCAGCCCCCTTAAATAAGCAGGGTAGACGGCTGCCCTGTAAAACAATTCTAATCCGCCCAGTGGCGAACCGAACCGGGCGTTTGCAGTCCAACCAGCCTGGATACGCACAACACGACCGCCTTTACTGACTCTGCCAAGGATCAACATGTCGTTACTGAGGATCACTTCACTGGCTTGCCTGGCCCTGTTGCTGGGCGCCTGCCAAAGCCTCTTCACGCCCAACATGCGCGCACCATTGCCGGTCCAGCGTGATGCTTCCGAGCTTATAAAGCCGGGCTGCACCAGCGCTGATTGCCCGCTGGTGAACATCGACACCGTGCATTTCCCTGATGAGCCGAAGCTGGACGCCATCGTTCAGAAGACGCTGTTGCAACTGACCGTTGCCGACAGCAGCGCGCCGCCACCGGCGTCGATCAAGGCCTATCAGGAGCAGTTCCTGAGCCGCGCCCAGGGCCGCAACAGCAGTTATCTGCAAGCCAAGGTACGCGAGCAGCATGACGGTATCGTGGTCGTCGAGCTGTCCAGCTATCTGGACAATGGCGGCGCTCACGGCAATCCCGGTCGGGCGTTCATCAACTATTCGCGCCAGCAGCAGAAGGTGCTGACGCTGGCCGACATGGTGATTCCAGGCAAGGAGCAGGAGTTCTGGCAGAAAGCCGAGCTGGCTCATCAGGGCTGGCTGGTGTCGAGCAAGATGATTGAAGACGCCACGTTCGTGCAGACCTGGCCGTTCAAGCGCACGCCGCATATTGCCCTGACTTACGGCGCTGTGATCCTCAAGTATCCGGTGGAAACCATCGCGCCCTACTCCATGGGCCACATCGAGCTGAAGATTCCGTACCCTCAGCTCAATGGCATCCTCAAGCCGGAACTGTTCCCCGGCCGCGGCTGATCGCACCGCCGATCAGCAGTTGCAGCACGCCAGCGACGATGAGCGCTGGCAGTGTTGCCCCCACATCCGGGTACAGATTGGCCAGCAGGTGGTAGGTGCTGATACCGCCCAGCCAGGCCAGCAGATTCATCCAGCGCAAGCCGTTCGCCGCCACCTGACGGCCGCGACGCCTCAGGATGAAGTGGTCCACCAGCACCACGCCGAACAGCGGCGCGAACACCGAACCGATCAACAACAGAAAATTCTGGTACTGCGCCAACGGCGCGAGGCAGGCGATCAGCGTGCAGACGATGCCGATGGTCAACGCCAGGTGCTCGACCTTGATCCGCGTCAGAAGCGCCGTCGACACTGCGGCCGAGTGAATGTCAGCGAAGGCATTTTCCGACTCGTCCAGCAGAATCAATAGCAACGGAATCCCCAGACCTGCACCGGCCAGCGCCAGCAGCAGCGCATTGGTCTCGCCGCTCGGCGCAAACGCCAGGGTATAGGCGACGCCAAGACCCATCAGCCAGAAGTTGCCGATGAAGAATCCTAAGGCCGTACCGCCAAACACGTTGCGTGCGCGCTGGCCGAACCGGGAGTAATCGGCAATCAACGGCAGCCAGGACAGCGGCATGGCGATGGCGATGTCGAACCCCACGGCAAACGGCATCGACCCGTCACCGGTACGCGCCCAGAGTGCGGCCAGGTCGGCTTTGGTCAGCAGGTTCCAGGTCAGCCACAGGCAGGCGGCGAGTAACAGCCAGATACCCCAGCGACGCAGAATCTGACGCACGAAGGTCAACGGCCCGCCGACCGCCAGCAGCGTGGCCAGCGCGCCGAAGAACAACGTCCAGAGCAAGGGATTGGCCCACAGGCTGCCTTCTGCAAAGGCTCGAGCGCCCAGCAGGCTGGCGGCATCGCGCATCACAATGATTTCGAACGAGCCCCAGCCGATCAGTTGCAGCAGGTTCAACACCGCGGGTAAGGACGCACCCTTGCTGCCAAGGCTGAGCTTGAGGGTTGCCATGGACGACAGGCCGGTGTCAGTACCGATCACCGCCACGCTGGCCAGCAGCATGACACCGACCAGCGTGCCGAGAACGATCGCCAGCAACGCGCCGGACATGCCCAACCCCGGAGCCAGCAAGGCTCCGGTCTGCAGCACCATCAGGCCGATGCCTAACGAGAACCACAGGGAAAACAGATCGCGCCCGCCGAACACCCGCTGGTTGGCAGCGATGGGCGTGTCGGGGGAATAGGTGCCGGGTGTGTTCACGGTGCTGTCTCGGTAAGAAATGAGTGATGTATCGTCTTGTGGTCCGCACGCGGAGCGTCCTGAGCGGCATCCCCACGCGGGAGCGTGGGAGGCCTCACCACGTCTTCGACGTAACGCTGTCGCGCAGCAAACTCAGTGGGAGCGGACCGGGCGGCGTTCCGCTTGTCCGCGAAAAGGCCATTACATCCGATGAATATTCATCGACTGAACTACAGCATTCGCGGACAAGTCCGCTCCCACAAAATCGCGTTTACTCAATGGGTTACAGGTTGTTTGATAAAAGCGATCTGTGTCAGTGCGCGAGCGCGCGCACTGACAACCGGCGTGTCAGACCTTTTTATAGAGCTGACTGCCTTCCTGTTTGAAGCGCTCGGCCTGCTCCGCCAGCCCCTGAGCGACGTCCACGTCCACCGCCTCGATCCGCTGATTGGCCGCGTATTCGCGCACTTCCTGAGTGATTTTCATCGAACAGAATTTCGGGCCACACATGGAGCAGAAGTGCGCGACCTTGGCCGAGTCCTTGGGCAGGGTTTCGTCGTGGTAGGAGCGCGCGGTATCGGGGTCAAGACCCAGGTTGAACTGGTCTTCCCAACGGAATTCGAAGCGTGCCTTGCTCAAGGCGTTGTCGCGGATCTGGGCGCCCGGATGCCCTTTGGCCAGGTCCGCCGCGTGGGCGGCGATCTTGTAGGTGATGATCCCGGTTTTCACGTCATCCTTGTTCGGCAGGCCCAGATGCTCTTTTGGCGTGACGTAGCAAAGCATGGCGCAACCGAACCAGCCGATCATGGCCGCACCAATGCCCGAGGTGATGTGGTCGTAGCCCGGCGCGATGTCTGTGGTCAGCGGGCCGAGGGTGTAGAACGGGGCCTCGTCGCAGCATTCCAGCTGCTTGTCCATGTTCTCCTTGATCAACTGCATCGGCACGTGACCCGGGCCCTCGATCATGGTCTGCACATCATGCTTCCAGGCGATCTTGGTCAGTTCGCCGAGGGTTTCCAGCTCGCCGAACTGCGCCGCATCGTTGGCATCGGCAATCGAGCCCGGACGCAGACCATCGCCCAGCGAGAAGCTGACGTCGTAGGCCTTCATGATTTCGCAGATGTCTTCGAAATGGGTGTAGAGGAAGTTTTCCTTGTGATGCGCCAGGCACCACTTGGCCATGATCGAACCGCCACGGCTGACGATACCGGTCACGCGCTTGGCCGTCAGTGGTACGTAGCGCAACAGCACGCCGGCATGGATGGTGAAGTAATCGACGCCCTGTTCGGCCTGTTCGATCAGCGTGTCGCGGAACAGCTCCCAGGTCAGGTCTTCGGCCGCACCGCCGACCTTTTCCAGCGCTTGATAGATCGGCACAGTGCCGATGGGCACCGGCGAGTTGCGGATGATCCATTCACGGGTTTCATGGATGTGCTTGCCGGTGGACAGGTCCATGACCGTGTCCGAACCCCAGCGAATGCCCCACGTCAGCTTGGCGACTTCTTCTTCGATGGAAGAACCCAGTGCGCTGTTGCCGATATTGCCGTTTATCTTCACCAGGAAGTTGCGGCCGATGATCATCGGCTCAAGCTCGACGTGGTTGATGTTGGCCGGAATGATCGCGCGGCCACGGGCGATTTCTTCACGCACGAACTCGGCGGTGATTTCCTTCGGGATGCTGGCACCGAAGCTGTGCCCGGCGTGTTGCTGAGTCAGCAGGCCAGCGGCACGGGCCTCCTGAAGCTTCATGTTTTCGCGGATGGCAACGTATTCCATCTCGGCGGTGATGATGCCCTGACGCGCATAGTGCATCTGACTGACGTTGGCGCCCGCCTTGGCCCGGCGCGGGTTGCGCACGTGCGCAAAGCGCAGCGCGGTCAGCTCGGCGTCACTCAGACGCTGCTGGCCGAAGTGGGAACTCAGACCCGGCAGGCGCTCAGTGTCGTTGCGCGAGTCGATCCAGGGCGAGCGCACGTCGGCCAGGCCTTTGCGCACGTCGATGATCACGTTGGGGTCGGTGTAGGGGCCAGAGGTGTCGTAGACCGTGACCGGGGCGTTGATTTCACCGCCGAAGTCAGTCGGCGTGATATCCAGGGTGACTTCGCGCATCGGCACGCGGATGTCGGGACGTGAGCCCTGAACGTAGATCTTCTGTGAACGGGTGAACGGCTGTACCGATCCGGAATCGACCTGCGCCGACTCGCTCAAATGGGGTGCGTTTTTTGGTTTTATGCTCATCACGGTCTCTCCAGACATCCACTGTGGATTTATTGTCGGAGTAACCTGATCGGGACGGACGGGTGCACTGAAGCAGTGCTGAGTATCGAGAAGGGTGTACTGTTCATTTTTTGAACAATCGACCCCGGACGACACTCAAGAGGACTCGCCGGGAGACGAGAAATCTTGTTCCCTACGCAGGCGCTAACCTGATCAGGTTCAACGGGATCCGGTTTAACCGATCTCAGCCTCACAGCAAGGCACCCCGACAAGAACGGCGTCAGTCTATGCCGCGTCGAGGCTGTAACGCCAGCGCAATTGCGCGGCCATCGATAAATGGCTGAAATGTCCGATTGTTGCGTAAAGCGTCTGGCTCTACACTCGCTATCCCGGTTTTTTCGTCAGACCGTGACTATTTTCTTCATGAACAGGGAATGCCTCATGTTGCGCAAGCTTTCGTTGCTCGTGGTTGTTTCGTGTGCGTCCAGCGGACCGACCTGGGCAGCCGATGTGCCACTGCCGACCAAGACCGGCCTGGTTAACGTCTACGAGCAGGCGGTGGACAACAACGCCGATCTGGCTGCAGCACGCGCCGATTACGCTGCGCGCAAAGAGGCCGTGCCGCAGGCGCGGGCCGGTCTGCTGCCCAATATTTCCGGCAGCGCACAAGCCAATAACACCCGCACCAGCATCGACCAGCCGCGCGCGACCGCGACCCGCAGCGGCACGGTGTATCAGGCAACCCTGAGCCAGCCGATCTTTCGTGCCGACCGCTGGTTCCAGCTTCAGGCGGCTGAAGCGGTCAACGAACAGGCCGCGCTTGAGCTGTCGGCCACCGAGCAAAACCTGATTCTGCAATCGGCGCAAAGCTATTTCAGCGTGCTGCGTGCACAGGACAATCTGGCCGCGACCAAGGCCGAGGAATCGGCGTTCAGACGGCAGCTGGATCAGGCCAACGAACGCTTCGATGTCGGCCTTTCCGACAAGACCGATGTACTGCAGGCACAGGCCAGCTACGACACCTCGCGTGCCAGCCGCATCCTGGCCCAGCGGCAGGTGGACGATGCGTTTCAGGCGCTGGTGACCCTGACCAATCGCGAATACAACTCCATCGAAGGCATCGTCCACACGCTGCCGGTGCTGGCTCCGACGCCCAACGATGCCAAGGCCTGGGTCGATACCGCCGCGCAGCAGAACCTCAACCTGCTGGCCAGCAACTATGCCGTCAACGCCGCCGAGGAAACCCTGCGCCAGCGCAAGTCCGGGCATGCACCGACACTCGATGCGGTCGCAACCTATCAGCGTGGCGACAACGACGCGCTGGGTTTCAACAACCCCAATTACACCGGGCAGAATTACAGCGGCGACGTCGAGCAACGCACCATCGGCGTTCAGTTGAACATCCCGATCTACAGCGGCGGCCTGACCAGCTCGCAAGTGCGCGAAGCCTACTCACGGTTGAGTCAGAGCGAGCAGCGTCGTGAAGCCCTGCGCCGTCAGGTGGTGGAAAACACCCGTAACCTGCACCGCGCCGTGAATACCGACGTGGAGCAGGTTCAGGCACGCAAGCAGTCGATCATCTCCAACCAGAGCGCGCTGGAGGCCACGGAAATCGGCTATCAGGTGGGGACACGCAACATCGTTGACGTGCTGGATGCCCAGCGTCAGCTATACGCATCGGTGCGTGATTACAACAACACGCGTTACGACTACATCCTCGACAACCTGCGCTTGAAGCAAGCCGCCGGAACGCTGAATCCTGGCGATCTGCAGGACCTGTCGCGTTATCTGAAATCCGACTACAACCCGGACAAGGACTTCCTCCCGCCGGACCTCGCAGCCGCAGCGCGCAAGAACTTCGAAAGACAGCCACAGCGCTGAGTGCGCGCCAGGACCGGACGCGCAGCATCCTGTGAGGCGCTCCCACGCAGAGCACTCATCGTGATACACGTCTGAACTGACGGAATGCAAAACCTGTGGGAGCGAGCTTGCTCGCGAAGGGGTACGTCCGCCCAATCGAGAGGTTGTGCTTGAAACACAGCCTTCGCGAGCAAGCTCGCTCCCACTGGAACTTCGTTGTTCAGCCGGTTGCCTGTCGAGTGATCAGTTTGATCGCTGCCAGAAAACACCATGATCTTACGGACGAAATACACAACCTGTGGGAGCGAGCTTGCTCGCGAAGGCTGTGTTTCAAACACAACCTATCGATTGGACGGACGTGCCCCTTCGCGAGCAAGCTCGCTTGTATGGTTAGACTTGAAGGGGTGGTGGGACGAACAGTTCGCATCTGACTGCTGTAACAGTACAGACCGTGGGAGACCTCGCCCCACCCCTTCCACCAAAAGCGCCGATAAAGAATGCTTCGTTCAAGCGACGATAGAAACAAGCCTGCGCCTCTGGGTGAAACCCCTCCAAGCCGTAAAACCTTAACGTGGAGAACTGTCCATGGCAATGCGCGTTTCGAAGTCAATCGTGGGCGTGGATGTCGCCAAAGTTGAACTCGTTATTTATGAGCCAGATCAGGATCTGCTCACCTCGATAACCAACGACAAGCCCACCATAAAACGCTGGCTTAAAACGTTGCCGAGGCCTGCCGCGGTTGCAGTTGAAGCAACAAATGTTTATCACATCGACCTGATCGAGCTGGCTCACGAGGCGGGTCTCGACGTTTACATCATTGATGGCTACCAGCTGAGTAATTACCGTAAAAGTGTTGGCGTGCGCAGTAAAACGGACGCCTCCGATGCTCGTCTTCTTGCCCGCTATCTAAAGAACGAAGGCGAAGATTTACACCCCTGGACGCCACCTCCCGCCGTCTACGGCAAGCTGCAAAGTCTTCTGCGGCGCAGGGCTTCGCTGGTTCAGGCCAAAACCAGCCTGACCCAGAGCTGGGCAAATGACGCCAGTTTGAAAGCTGTGTTTGCCACTTTTCTCAAGTCCGTTGAACGCCTGGACCTGCTGGTCCAGAAAAAACTTAAAGATGTTTTGCGCGAAGCCGGTCTGCTCGAAGAAGTCGCTCGCTGCCAAGCCATTGAAGGTATCGGTTTTCTGACTGCAACTGCTTTGGTCATGGCGTACAACCGAGGCGACTTTAAAAGCAGCGATTCTTTCATCGCTTTTTTGGGCATGGATCTGAGGGTGAGTGACTCGGGCCAAAAAAATGGTCGTAGATCCTTAACCAAGCGAGGGTGCTCGGAAGTTCGTCGATTACTGCACAACGCAGCCATGTCGGCCTGCCGATCAAGTACCTGGAAAGGGTTCTACAACGAACACCTGAGCAGCGGAAAAGCGACTACCCAGGTGCTTGTCATGCTAAGCCGTAAGCTCGCTCGGATCGCGTTCTCCCTGATGAAAAATCAGAGCGAGTACCAACCGAAAGGGCTGATTATGGCTTGATGACCACCATAGAATCTCCCACAGGTTGTGTATTTCGTCCGTAAGATCATGGTATTTTCTGGCAGCGATCAAACTGATCACTCGACAGGCAACCGGCTGAACAACGAAGTTCCAGTGGGAGCGAGCTTGCTCGCGAAGGCTGTGTTTCAAACACAACCTATCGATTGGACGGACGTGCCCCTTCGCGAGCAAGCTCGCTTGTATGGTTAGACTTGAAGGGGTGGTGGGACGAACAGTTCGCATCTGACTGCTGTAACAGTACAGACCGTGGGAGACCTCGCCCCACCCCTTCCACCAAAAGCGCCGATAAAGAATGCTTCGTTCAAGCGACGATAGAAACAAGCCTGCGCCTCTGGGTGAAACCCCTCCAAGCCGTAAAACCTTAACGTGGAGAACTGTCCATGGCAATGCGCGTTTCGAAGTCAATCGTGGGCGTGGATGTCGCCAAAGTTGAACTCGTTATTTATGAGCCAGATCAGGATCTGCTCACCTCGATAACCAACGACAAGCCCACCATAAAACGCTGGCTTAAAACGTTGCCGAGGCCTGCCGCGGTTGCAGTTGAAGCAACAAATGTTTATCACATCGACCTGATCGAGCTGGCTCACGAGGCGGGTCTCGACGTTTACATCATTGATGGCTACCAGCTGAGTAATTACCGTAAAAGTGTTGGCGTGCGCAGTAAAACGGACGCCTCCGATGCTCGTCTTCTTGCCCGCTATCTAAAGAACGAAGGCGAAGATTTACACCCCTGGACGCCACCTCCCGCCGTCTACGGCAAGCTGCAAAGTCTTCTGCGGCGCAGGGCTTCGCTGGTTCAGGCCAAAACCAGCCTGACCCAGAGCTGGGCAAATGACGCCAGTTTGAAAGCTGTGTTTGCCACTTTTCTCAAGTCCGTTGAACGCCTGGACCTGCTGGTCCAGAAAAAACTTAAAGATGTTTTGCGCGAAGCCGGTCTGCTCGAAGAAGTCGCTCGCTGCCAAGCCATTGAAGGTATCGGTTTTCTGACTGCAACTGCTTTGGTCATGGCGTACAACCGAGGCGACTTTAAAAGCAGCGATTCTTTCATCGCTTTTTTGGGCATGGATCTGAGGGTGAGTGACTCGGGCCAAAAAAATGGTCGTAGATCCTTAACCAAGCGAGGGTGCTCGGAAGTTCGTCGATTACTGCACAACGCAGCCATGTCGGCCTGCCGATCAAGTACCTGGAAAGGGTTCTACAACGAACACCTGAGCAGCGGAAAAGCGACTACCCAGGTGCTTGTCATGCTAAGCCGTAAGCTCGCTCGGATCGCGTTCTCCCTGATGAAAAATCAGAGCGAGTACCAACCGAAAGGGCTGATTATGGCTTGATGACCACCATAGAATCTCCCACTGGGTATACATCAGCACCTCGCGAAGCGGCCTGTTTATCCGCTAGCATGACGCTCTGTTTCCCTGCCTCTGCGACACGCCATGCCTTCCCCACGCACGTCTGCCGTTAAACGCATCACTCTGGCCAACGGCCTGAGCGTGGTGCTGTGTAATGAACCACGGCTCAAGCGCTGCGCCGCTTCGTTGCGGGTCGCGGCGGGCAGTCATGATGTGCCGCGGGCATGGCCGGGGCTGGCGCATTTTCTGGAGCATCTGTTCTTTCTGGGCACCGAGCGTTTCACCGACGAGCAGAACCTGATGACCTACGTGCAGTGCCACGGCGGTCAGGTCAACGCCAGCACGCGAGAACGCACCACTGACTTTTTCTTCGAGCTGCCGCCCGCCGCTTTTGCCGATGGTCTGGAACGCCTGTGCGACATGCTCGCTCAACCGCGCATGGCCATGGCGGACCAATTGCGTGAACGCGAGGTGCTGCATGCCGAGTTCATCGCCTGGCGCGGGGATGCCGAGACCCGCCAACAACGCCACCTGCTGGCCTCGATCAACCCACACCATCCGTTACGCGGGTTTCACGCGGGCAATCGCTACAGCCTGTCGGTGCCCAACCCTGCGTTTCAACAGGCATTGAGGGACTTCTACCAACGGTTTTATCAAGCCGGGCAAATGACGCTTTGCCTGAGCGGCCCGCAGTCACTGGCTGAACTGGAAAGCCTGGCGACCCGTTACGGCGTGTTGTTCGCAGCGGGCAAGCGCGTCGAACAGTTGCCTGCACCTTCGCTGACTGAGCACGCCACTCCAGTGCTGGAAACCGATGCGCAGCGCCTGCATCTGCTGTTCGCCTGCGACGGCTTGCCGGAAAAGGCTGACGAAGCCGTGGCGTTTCTGTGCCATTGGATGAACGCCGCCAAACCGGGCGGGCTGGTGGCCACGTTGAGTGAACGAGGCCTGACTGACGCGTTGAAAGCCACGCAGCTGTACCTGTTTGGCGGGCAATTGTTGCTGGAGGTGACCTTTGAAAAAGGCTTCGCGAGCAAGCTTTCGCCCGCAAAAGCGGCGGGACTGTCACTCCATTGGCTCGCTTTTTTCAAATCGAAATGGTCGTCTCTGGTAGAGGAATACCGGCGTATTCAGCACCGTCAGTTGCAGGTCTGCGGTGCCTTGGCGCTGGCGCATCATTATTGCCGCGATCTTCCGACAACGCTCAGTGAGCAAGGCGGCGAGGCGTTGCGAGTGTTGCTGGATCAACTCGGCCCTGAAACGCTGATCAATGTGCAGGGTGTGGATAACCCGGCAGGCGAGCCTGGCGACTGGCACCTGCCTGCGCCCAACCCGTTTTTACTGACCGATTCAGAATCTAGGCCGGCCGCCGTCGAGGCCGCTGTGTACCTGCGCTGGACGTTGCAGCACCCACAACCCAGGCTCTGGCAGGTACTCAACGACAGCCTGAAAGACCTCATTGAGGAGGCCCGACAAGCCGGGGTTGCGCTGGCGTTCAGTGAATATGGGACGTACTGGCAGCTCAGGCTGAACGGCCTGCACGAGCCATTCGCTGCCATTATCAAACACTGCCTGCATTGCTTGCGGCATCCGGCACCGGAAGCGCTGGCCCGTTACGCAGAGCCTGCAAACGAACCGGCGTTGATCCCGATTCGTCAGTTGCTCAAACGCTTGCCTGATTATTTTTTAGCCAGCGGGTCGAGCCAGGAAACCGATGACCTGCACAGCGTCTGGGCCGGTGCAAGCTGGACACGCTTCGCCACAGGGTTGCCCACCGACGCCCGGAACCGTGTCGAAGCGGCGCTGCAAGGCATGCCCGGCAAACCGCAGGCACAGCCAGCGATGTCAACAACCCGTAACCCGGGCAAGCATTGGCAGACAGAAGCCTCGTCTTCCTCAGAAAGCGCCGTGCTGTTGTTTTGCCCCGCACCCAGCGCATCGGCCCGGGATGAGGCCGCCTGGCGCCTGCTCGCGCATCGAATTCAAGCGCCTTTCTACCAACGGCTGCGGGTCGAATTGCAGTTGGGTTACGCGGTGTTCAGCGGCATCCGGCAGATCGACGGGACGACAGGGCTGCTGTTTGGCGTGCAATCGCCGTCGTGCAGCGTCGATCAACTGGTCGCGCACATCGAGGCTTTTCTGGAAGGGCTGCCTGAGCTGATACGCAACGCCGATCTGGCCGAACAGCGCCAGGCCTTGATCACGCAGCAGGACGTTTCCACGCTGCCTTACGAGCAAGCCGCAGAAACGCGCTGGCAGGCGCACCTTGCTGGCCACACCGAGGGGCACGGGCTTGATCTGCACGGTGCGCTGTCAAATCTGGATACACACTCTTTAAACACGGCCGCCCGCGCCCTGTGCGATGCCAGCGCGGGCTGGCTGATCCTGGCCAATCGCCCGCCAGCCGCGGCTTTCAAGGATCGTTACCTGAACGGTAACGGTCTTTCATAAAGATTTGAGCGCTGCCAAATTGTTAAATTGAGTAACATAGCTCCCTAAGCATCTGAACGTATGCCGTTGCTGGCGCACTAAGATGTAGTCACCAACCGCTGCACTATCTGAAGGAGTATTTTTATGTCGTGGACTAAACCTGCTTACACTGATCTGCGTATCGGCTTCGAAGTCACCATGTACTTCGCCAGCCGTTGATTTCAGTGCGCTGCAAAGCCTCGGTTCGCCGGGGCTTTTTTTATTGTCAGACTGCTTTTGTTTTTTGTTTCGGGTCATGTGGTAGGGAGCTGACATGTACATCCAGATTCTAGGTTCCGCTGCCGGCGGTGGTTTTCCCCAGTGGAACTGCAACTGCGTCAACTGCGCAGGCTTTCGCGACGGCAGCCTGCGGACGCAGGCGCGCACTCAATCCTCTATTGCGCTGTCCGACGACGGCGTGAACTGGGTGCTGTGCAATGCCTCGCCGGACATCCGCGCTCAACTGCAGAGCTTTGCGCCGATGCAGCCGGGCCGTGCGCTACGCGACACCGGGATCAGCGCCATTGTGTTGATGGACAGCCAGATCGACCACACCACCGGCTTGTTGAGTCTGCGTGAAGGCTGCCCGCATCAGGTATGGTGCACCGACATGGTCCATGAAGACCTCAGCACGGGCTTTCCGCTGTTCGAGATGCTCAAGCACTGGAACGGCGGCCTGGACTGGCACCGCATCGAGCTGCAAGGCAGCTTCGTGATTCCGGCCTGCCCGAACCTGCGGTTTACACCGTTCCCGCTACGCAGCGCCGCGCCGCCTTACTCCCCGCACCGTTTCGACCCGCATCCGGGCGACAACATCGGTTTGCTGGTGGAGGACACCCGCACTGGCGGCAAGCTGTTCTATGCGCCGGGCCTGGGCAAGGTCGATGAAGCGCTGGCCGACAAGATGCGCGACGCCGACTGCCTGCTGGTCGACGGCACGATGTGGGACGACGACGAAATGCAGCGTCGCGGTGTGGGCACTCGCACCGGCCGGGAAATGGGCCATCTGGCACAAAACGGTCCTGGCGGCATGCTCGACGTGCTGGAAGGCTTCCCGACCCAGCGCAAGGTGCTGATCCACATCAACAACACCAACCCGATCCTCGACGAAGACTCTCCCGAGCGCGCCGAACTGGTCCGCCGCAACGTTGAAGTTGCTTTCGATGGCATGAGCATCGAGCTTTAGGAGCCGACATGAGCGAAGCCACTGCGCTGTCCCCCGCCGAGTTCGAGCAGGCCTTGCGGGCCAAGGGCGCGTATTACCACATCTACCACCCCTATCACGTCGCGATGTATGAAGGCCGTGCGACCCGCGAGCAGATTCAAGGATGGGTCGCCAACCGCTTTTATTATCAGGTGAACATTCCGCTCAAGGATGCCGCGATTCTGGCCAACTGCCCGGACCGCGAAATTCGTCGCGAATGGATTCAGCGTCTGCTCGATCACGACGGCGCGCCCGGCGAAGACGGCGGCATTGAGGCCTGGCTGCGTCTGGGTCAGGCGGTCGGCCTGGACCCTGATCAGTTGCGCTCCCAGGAGCTGGTGCTGCCGGGCGTGCGCTTTGCCGTGGATGCCTACGTGAATTTTGCCCGCCGTGCCAACTGGCAGGAAGCGGCCAGCAGCTCGTTGACAGAGCTGTTCGCGCCGCAGATTCACCAGTCGCGCCTGGACAGCTGGCCGCAGCATTACCCGTGGATCGACCCGCAGGGTTACCACTATTTCCGCACGCGCCTGGGCCAGGCACGTCGCGACGTAGAACATGGCCTCGCGATTACGTTACAGCACTACACTACGTATGAAGGCCAGCAGCGCATGCTGGAGATCCTGCAGTTCAAGCTCGATATTCTGTGGAGCATGCTCGATGCCATGTCCATGGCTTACGAATTGAACCGCCCGCCCTACCACAGCGTCACAGACCAGAAGGTCTGGCATAAGGGAATCGCGCTATGAACGTTCTTCACGAGAAAGACAAGTCGAACCCGGAACGCCTGTCATTTCGCAACAAGGTCCCACACTGGCGTCAAGGCTATCGCTTCCAGTTCGAACCGGCTCAGAACGGTAACGTGTTGCTGTACCCGGAAGGCATGATCAAGCTCAACGACAGTGCTGGTTTGATCGGCGGTCTGGTCGATGGAAAGCGGACCATCGCTGCCATCATTCAAGAGCTGGAGCACAAATTCCCCAACGTCCCCGAACTGGGCATGGATGTCGATGACTTCATGAAGGTCGCCCAGGAAAAACACTGGATCACCCTTGACTGAACTGACACTCGCCACCGCCAACCCACTGATACCGCCCAGGCCGGAAACCGGCCTGCCGCTGTGGCTACTGGCTGAACTGACCTACCGCTGCCCGCTGCAATGCCCGTATTGCTCGAACCCGCTCGACTTCGCGAAACAGGGTCAGGAGCTGACCACCGAGCAGTGGTTCAAGGTGATGCAGGAAGCCCGGCAGATGGGTGCCGCGCAGATCGGTTTTTCAGGCGGCGAACCGCTGGTGCGCCAGGACCTGGCCGAACTGATCGCTGAAGCGCGACGGCTGGGCTTTTACACCAACCTGATCACCTCAGGCATCGGCCTGACCGAAGAGAAGATCATCGCGTTCAAGGAAGCCGGTCTGGACCATATTCAGATCAGCTTTCAGGCCAGCGACGAGCAGGTGAACAACATGCTCGCGGGCTCGAAGAAAGCCTTCGCGCAGAAGCTGGAAATGGCCCGTGCGGTGAAGAAGCACGGCTACCCGATGGTGCTGAACTTTGTCACCCACCGGCACAACATCGACAAGATCGACAAGATCATCGAGCTATGCCTGGCCCTTGAAGCGGACTTCGTCGAACTGGCCACCTGCCAGTTCTATGGCTGGGCGCACCTGAACCGTATCGGCCTGTTGCCGACCAAGGATCAACTGGTACGCGCTGAAGCGGTGACCAATCAGTACCGAGAACAGCTCGAAGCGGAAAATCATCCGTGCAAGCTGATCTTCGTCACACCCGATTACTACGAAGAACGCCCCAAAGCCTGCATGAACGGCTGGGGCAGCATCTTCCTGACCGTCACGCCGGACGGCACCGCACTGCCTTGCCATGGCGCACGTCAGATGCCGATCCAGTTCCCGAACGTGCGCGATCACAGCATGCAGCACATCTGGTACGACTCGTTCGGTTTCAACCGCTTTCGCGGCTACGACTGGATGCCCGAGCCCTGCCGTTCCTGTGATGAAAAGGAAAAGGATTTCGGCGGCTGCCGCTGCCAGGCCTTCATGCTGACCGGCGACGCGGCCAACGCCGATCCGGTGTGCAGCAAGTCCCCGCACCACGGGATGATCACGCAGGCTCGCGACGAATCCGAGACCGCTACCCAAACCATCGAAGAGCTGGCCTTTCGCAATGAACGAAACTCACGACTCATCGCCAAATCATCCTGAACGGCTTTCTGCCGCCCAGGCGGTCGCCGCGGGCGTAGATTTCGCCGAACTGGATGTCAGCTCGGCGGGCCTGTTCTGGAATGAATACCGACCCGCAGACGGCGCGTGCCGCCTCTGGCATTGGTACGCGGGCACCACGCGCTGCCTGACGCCTGATGGCTTCAGTGTGCGCAGCCGTGTCTATGAGTATGGCGGCGGTTCGTTCTGCCTGGCCGATGACGCTCTGGTGTTCGTCAACGAACGCGACCAGCAGCTCTATCGCCAACCCCTGGATGGCAGCACGCCTGTTCCGCTGACTCAGGGCGATAAGCGTTATGGCGGGGTGTTTTACACCAACGGCCAGATTCTCGCGGTCGAGGAAGACCACAACATTCATCGACTGGTCGGCATCGAGCTGGCTGACGGCCAACGCGAACTGTTGGCTGAGGGTGCGGACTTCTATGCCTCGCCCGTGGTCAGCGCCGACGGCAAGCGACTGGCGTGGATCGAATGGCAACGCCCACATCAGCCGTGGACATCGACCCGACTCCTGTGTGCACAACAACAGGATGACGGCAGTTGGGGCAAGGCACGCTGCATCGCTGGCGATGAGACCGAAGAGTCGCTGCAACAGCCGCGCTTCGACGCTCAAGGCCATTTGTACTGCCTGACGGATCGGGCCGGGTTCTGGCAGCCGTGGGTCGAATCATCGACAGGGTTTGCGCCCTTGCCCGCCGCTCAGGCGGACCACTCCCCTGCCCCTTGGCAGCTCGGAGGCTGCACCTGGTTGCCACTCAGCGACGGTTTTCTCGCCAGTTGGTCGCAGAATGGCTTGGGGGTATTGGGACTGAGTCAGGGCGAGGGTTCGGTCACTGATTTCAGCGCTGGCTACAGCCGCTTTCGCAGCCTGGCGATGGATGAGGAATACATTTATTGCATCGCCGCCTCTGCCGTGAGCACGTCGGCGGTGCTGGCCATTTCACGAAGCGACCAAAGCGTGCAGGTTCTGGCGGGCGGCGGTGCGCCGTTGCCGCCGGAACAGATCAGCCGACCCGAACCGCTTCGCTATCCGAGCGGCGGCTCAGAGGCCTTCGGCTATTTCTATCCAGCGATGATGGACGCAGACACGCCGCCGTTGGTGGTCTTCATCCATGGCGGGCCTACCTCTGCGTGTTACCCGGTTCTGGATCCGCGCATCCAGTACTGGACCCATCGCGGGTTTGCCGTGGCCGATCTCAACTACCGGGGCAGTACCGGTTATGGCCGTGACTATCGCCAGAGCCTGCACCTGACCTGGGGCATAGCTGACGTCGAAGACGCCTGCGCGGTTGTCGCCCACCTGTCGGAGCGAGGCTTGATTGATGCCAGCAAGGCATTCATTCGAGGCGGCAGCGCCGGGGGCTACACCACGCTGTGTGCGCTGGCGTTTCAGAAGGTTTTCCGTGCAGGCGCAAGTCTGTATGGCGTCAGCGATCCAATCGCACTGGCACGTGCAACACACAAGTTCGAGGGCGATTATCTGGATTGGCTGATCGGTGATCCGGTGAAGGACATCGAACGCTACAAGGAGAGAACGCCCTTGTTGCATGCCGACACCATCAATGTACCGGTCATCTTCTTCCAGGGAGAGCTGGACGCCGTCGTCGTTCCCGAGCAGACCCGCGACATGCTAAAAGCCTTGCAGGACAGAGGCATCAAGGCTGAGGGTCACTTTTACCCGGACGAGCATCATGGCTTCCGTAAGGCTGCCAACCTGGCAGATGCACTGGAGAAAGAGTGGCGTTTTTATCGTGAGGTGTTAGACGGGGCCGTTTGATCGTTCCCGCATCGGGAACGATCAAACCTGGTGCAGCACGGCGCAAGGCCGGGCTGCTGCACCACAGGCTACTTACGCGAAACGATGATGTAGATCGCGTGGATGATGCCCGGGATGTAACCCAGCAGGGTCAGCAGGATGTTCAGCCAGAAAGCACCGCCCAGACCTACTTGCAGGAACACACCCAGCGGGGGCAGCAGAATAGCGAAGATGATACGAATGATGTCCATGGGAAGCTCCTGATTGATTGGCTCTGATTGGCCATACAGCTAATCGACCCTGGGCATCAATGAGGGTTCCACCCGCTCTGGCACCAAGCCATTATTCTTGCGAATAAGAGGCTCGAAACGCCTGCTTTTCAGTACCTAAAACGCCGCGACAAGCGACCTGCAAAAAACGCAGACAAAGAAAACCCCGCATAAGCGGGGCTTTCCAGACTGTTTCCCTGACATCCCTTTCTCCCCACCATCCTGGCAGGCATCCCTACGTGTCCCTTTTATGTCTTATTGCGCATCCTGCGCTACGTCCATGGATTTAGAGTAACTTTGGATCCTACCTAAGGGAAGAGGCCAATTGGCAGCACGACGTGTAAGCATTTGCTTACACGTCGTCATATTTCAAAACTGCTCGGCCTTCAACATGAACAATGACTCGCTACCCGCACGCACCGACGCGTTCAACGAATGGATACGCGGCAGCAGACGTGCGAAGTAGAAACGCGCCGTGCCCAGCTTGCTGACGTAAAAATCTTCCTGCGCTTCCTTGCCGACAGCGGCTTTGGCCATCATCGCCCACATGTAGGCATAAGCCGTGTAACCGAACAGATGCAGATACTCCACAGACGCCGCACCAATCTCGTTGGGGTTGGTGCGTGAGCGATCCAGAACCCAGTCGGTCAGTTCGTCGAGCATGTCGAGCGCCACAGCCAGCGGGCGAGTGAGTTCGCCAAGCGAGCTGTCGGCACCGGAAATGAACTGACGCACTTCATCGGAGAACAACTGGTAGAACGCGCCACCGGAACCGACGATCTTGCGACCGACCAGATCCAGCGCCTGAATGCCGTTGGTGCCCTCGTAGATCTGCGTGATGCGTACGTCGCGCACCAATTGCTCCTGGCCCCACTCGCGAATGTAGCCATGACCACCCAACACCTGCTGACCATGCACGGTGGTTTCCAGTCCCACATCGGTGAGGAAGGCCTTGGCGACCGGCGTCAGCAGCGCAACCAGATCGTCGGCGCGCTTGCGATCCGCGTCGTTCTCACTGAACTTGGCGATATCCAGTTGCAGCGCAACGTAGCTGGAGAACGCACGACCGCCTTCGTTGAAGGCTTTCATGGTCAGCAGCATGCGCCGCACGTCTGGATGAACGATGATCGGATCAGCCACCTTGTCCTTGTTCTGCGCACCAGTCGGTGCCCGGCTTTGCAGACGGTCGAGGGCGTACTCCACGGCGTTTTGATACGAACGCACGCCAGAGGCCAGGCCTTGAATGCCAACACCCAGACGCTCGTAGTTCATCATCGTGAACATTGCCGCCAGCCCCTTGTTGGGCTCGCCAATCAGGTAAGCGGTGGCGCCATCGAAGTTCATCACGCACGTGGCCGACGCCTGAATACCCATCTTGTGTTCGATGGAGCCGCAGCTCAAGGTGTTGCGCTCGCCCACGCTGCCGTCGTCACCGACCATGAACTTGGGCACCAGGAACAGAGAGATGCCTTTCGGGCCTGCAGGCGCGTCCGGCAGCTTGGCGAGGACCAGGTGGATGATGTTTTCGGTCAGGTCGTGCTCGCCGCCGGTGATGAAAATCTTGCTGCCGGTGATCTTGTAGGAACCGTCGGTCTGCGGATCAGCCTTGGTGCGGATGATGCCCAGATCGGTCCCGGCGTGGGCTTCGGTCAGGCACATCGATCCACACCATACGCCCGAATACATGTTCGGCAGGTACTTGGCCTTGATCGCTTCAGTGGCGTGGGTGTCGATCGAGACACAGGCCCCTGAGGTCAGCATCGGGTACAAGCCGAATGCAAGGCTTGCCGAGTTGAGCATTTCCTCGACCTGGGCCGAGACCACCTTGGGCATGCCCATGCCGCCGAACTCGGGGTTACCGCCAACACCAACCCAGCCGCCTTCGGCGTAGGTGCGGTAGGCTTCAGGAAAACCCGCCGGGGTGGTCACGACGGTATCTTTCCAGTGGCAGCCTTCCTCGTCGCCACTACGACTCAATGGCGCGATGGTCTTGCTGGTGACTTTACCGGCTTCTTCAAGAATGGCGTCGACCGTTTCAGCGTCGACCGTGTCGGCCAGGGCCGGCAGTTGAGCCCAGAGTCTGGAAACCTCGAACACTTCATTGAGGACGAAGCGCATATCGCGCAGTGGCGCTTTATAGTCAGCCATGGCAAACCTCGTGAACACGGAGCAGGAGACCTGTAGGTGCTGATCTGCCCCGGTCAGGAATGCGGATCAGCCGTCGTTAGTCACGAGTCTACCCGAACAACATTTCAGACACATAGGGTCGTGTCATGACTATAAAGTCATAACAGGTCACTGCCTGGAAACACTGTATTCAGGTGGCGGCTTCCGTGGTTCGTACGGCGCCACGGCGGTTTTGCTGCTGGTGAGAAATGACGCAGTTGCGCCCGGCACCTTTGGCGGCGTACAGCGCCTGGTCTGCTGCTTTCAGGACCTCTTCGGGCGTGCGGTGCTCCGGCTGACGTTCGGCGACGCCTATGCTGACCGTCACCGATACCGTGCCGGAATGCGCGCCGCTGCGGCGCTGCCTTCCCTGCTGGTCATCCTGAGGCCGACTGTCTTTGTTGCGCAGTTGAATTTCGTAATTGGCGATGGACTCGCGAATCGCTTCCAGATGCGGCAAACACTCATCGATGGTCTTGGCAGCAAACACGATGGCGAATTCTTCGCCGCCGTAGCGGTAGGCCTTGCCGCCGCCATTGCTGATCTTCGACAGCTTGCTGGCCACCAGACGCAATACCTGATCGCCTACGTCATGGCCGTGGGTGTCGTTGAATTTCTTGAAGTGGTCGACGTCACTCATCGCCAGCACGTAATTGCGCCCCAGGCGCTGCATGCGCTCGTTGAGCGCGCGACGTCCAGGCAAGCCGGTCAGCTCGTCACGGAAGGCCATCTGATAGGCCTCGTGGGCGACAGCAGCGGCAATCATCAGCATCACCTGGCTGCACAGAATGTTCAGCGTGAAGGGCAGGATAAAGGTCTTGGGCAATGCCCAGAACAACCCCAGCAGCCCGACGATCTGCGCCGCATGCAGCGGCCGGGGCTTTTCCAGGTACTGCCAGATCAACACTGCGAACGAAATCAGAAACATCGCGTACGACAACTGGATCAGGCTCATCCACGCGCCGTGCAACGCCGGCCAGCGGATGTCGGCCAGCCAGGCCTGCAATTCCACCGGATAGCTCTGCTCAAGCCCCAGCGCCACACTGCCTAAAGCCAGCAGCACAGCGATCCGGGCAACCATGTCCTGGAACAAATGCGTGCGCTCCTCCCAGGCGGCATACAACCCGTAGAGCACCGGCAGCAACAGGCAGATCAGATGGAAGATCACTGCGGCGTCTTCGCGAACCTTGCCGAAGTCGCGGTAATAGTCAGTCTGGGTGTCGAGCAGGTAATAAGCGATGTACACGGTGATCATCAGGAACAGTTCGCGCTGACGCCGGTAAACACCACAGTAGGCACCGCCCAACAGCAGCACCAGCGTGGGCAGCACGTTGAACAGTGAGGTGAAGAACACGTTCAGGTCTTTGACGTAAGCAGCCGCCAGCCCCGCCACCAGCAACGCCAGTGACGGTAGAAAATGACTCAGTCGCGCAGCAGATGGACGTAACAAAAGAGGCTGTCTCCTTGCCTGAACCCGAGTCATCACCCGAATTAATAGCATTGTGCCTTCATCCTGAAAACAATGCATTCAGCAGGATTGATCAGTGACTGAATCTGTAACGGCAGGAGAGTGAAAAGGTTTATGAAACGAGGGCAGATAGCCATATCACGCTGAATGATTACAGACTGGAGGCGTCAGTCCGTTCCTCACGCGCTGAGCGCAATCAAAACCAAACGCCCATAAAAAAGCCGCCGGATCAGCGATCCGGCGGCCTGGGTGAATCGGACCGGACTCAGTAAGCCAGACCGAAATCCTCTTCTTTCATGTCCATCAGGTTGCCTGCACCCGAGAGGATGGCGGCGACGTGAGTGCGGGTGCGCGGCAGAATGCGCTGGAAGTAGAAGCGCGCGGTCTGGATCTTGGCGCGGTAGAACGCTTCGTCCGACGTGCCGGCTGCCAGCTTCTCGGCGGAAAGACGCGCCATGTCAGCCCAGAAGTAGGCAAGGCACGCGTAGCCCGAATACATCACGTAATCGACCGACGCAGCGCCGACCTCTTCGCGATCCTTCATGGCGGCCATGCCCACTTTCATGGTCAGTTCGCCCCACTCCTTGTTCAGCGCCGCCAGCGGGGTCACGAATTCCTGGACGGATTCGTTGCCTTCGTTGTTCTGGCAGAACTTGTGCACGATTTTGGTGAAGCCCTTGAGCGCCTCGCCTTGAGTCATCAGGACCTTGCGGCCCAGCAGGTCAAGTGCCTGAATACCGGTGGTGCCTTCGTACAGCATGGAAATACGGCTGTCGCGAACGTTCTGCTCCATGCCCCACTCGGCGATAAAGCCGTGGCCGCCGTAGACCTGCACGCCGTGGTTGGCGGCTTCAAAGCCCACTTCGGTCATGAAGGCCTTGGCGATCGGGGTCATGAACGCCAGCAGTGCATCGGCTGCTTTGCGCTGGTCGGCGTCTTCGCTGTATTTGACAATGTCGACCTGCTTGGCCGTGAAGTACACCATGGCACGTGTGCCCTCGGCGAAGGCCTTCATGGTCAGCAGCATGCGACGTACGTCCGGGTGGACGATGATCGGGTCAGCGGCTTTTTCCGGCGCTTTAGGGCCAGTCAGCGAGCGCATCTGCAGACGCTCGCGGGCATATTTCAAGCCGCCCTGGAACGCGATTTCAGCGTGCGCCAGACCTTGCAGTGCAGTGCCCAGACGCGCCGTGTTCATGAACGTGAACATGCAGTTCAGGCCCTTGTTGGCAGGGCCGATCAGGTAACCGGTAGCGCCGTCGAAGTTCATCACGCAGGTGGCGTTGCCGTGGATGCCCATCTTGTGTTCGATCGAACCGCAGTTCACCGCGTTGCGCTCGCCAACGCCGCCATCGGCAGCCGACAGGAACTTGGGCACGATGAACAGCGAAATGCCTTTGGTGCCCGCAGGAGCATCCGGCAGGCGCGCCAGCACGATGTGGACGATGTTATCGGCCATGTCGTGTTCGCCAGCGGAGATGAAGATCTTGGTACCGGACACTTTGTAGGTGCCATCAGCCTGAGGCTCGGCCTTGGTGCGCAACATGCCCAGGTCGGTGCCGCAGTGTGGCTCGGTCAGGCACATGGTGCCGGTCCATTCGCCGGACACCAGTCGGGTCAGATACGCCGCTTGCTGCTCGGGCGTGCCGTGCTCGGAAATGGTGTTCATCGCGCCATGCGACAGGCCTGGGTACATGCCCCACGACCAGTTCGCTTCGCCAACCATCTCGCTGACCGCCAGACCCAGCGACTCAGGCAAGCCCTGACCGCCATGCTGGACGTCGTGCGCCAGGCTCGGCCAGCCGCCTTCGACGAATTGCTGATACGCCTGCTTGAAACCGGTCGGCGTCTTAACGCCCGACTCGCTCCAGGTACAGCCTTCGGTATCGCCTACCCGGTTCAGCGGAGCCAGCACCTGTTCACAGAACTTGGCGCCCTCCTCAAGAATGGCGTCGACCATATCGGGGGTAGCGTCCTGGCAGGCGGGCAGACTCTGATAGTGCGCTTCGTAGCCGAGCAGTTCGTCACGAACGAAACGAATATCACGCAAGGGGGCCTTGTAATCAGGCATAGCGATAAACCTCTGCTGATGAATCCTGGAACGAATGACCGGGCGGTGACTGGAAGCATACTCCCAGGACCAGACAATCTCGTATGCCTTACGGTCAAACAGGTGTTTGAAACATACGTTTACGCCCAAATCTTGTCAATAGCCACACATGAACCATTCGTCCACGCTGCTGCAGACCGCGCAGGCAAAGGCGCGCCACGTCATGCGGACGATAAGCGAAAGTCTAGTCGAGTGCAGAAGGGTTGCAGCGGCGATACAGGGCGGTGATACAGGGAGATTCAGAAGATAACGCCGTGCACGGAAGGCACGGCGCGAGGGCAGGACAAGCCGTTACTCAGGCAAAGGTGTCGATCAACGTGCCAAGTGCTTCATCGCTGGCGCGCTGTGAAGCGAGCCCGGCTTCGATCTGCGATTTGCCCGCAGCCATTTCAACGATGTTGGCAGGCAGGTCGGAGCGCTGGCTACGGTCGACCGAACGCAGGTTCTCGAGCTGGAAGTCCGAAGACTGGCTTCTGCCCGACACTTCGATGTTGCTGCTGGCGATCTGCGTGGCCGCCTGATCGACACGGCTCTGCCCGACCTGCATGGCGCTCAGACCTGGGTAGAGGGTGTTGTTCATGGTGATTTGCATAAGCCGATCCTCAGTTCAAAAAGCGAACACGTGCCATTGAACCAGCAAATGCCCGGAAACGCTCGACAAATAGACTAATGGCACTAGGCCTGTTAATAGCCTCAGTCTTGAAAATTTCAAAACAGTCATACGCGTCAGCAACATAGCCGTGCTGTCAGTCGAGCAGCTCAAGATGAAGACATTGCGCCACATTGTCGGCGCTCGCCTTCTTCAGTCGCGGCACACGCCCCAGACAAGGCGCAGGCAGACGCTCGGCCAGGGTGGCGAGATTCTCTTCGAGACGCGAGGTCTTGCCATCCGTGACGTTCGCGACCCAACCAGCCAGGTGCAGCCCGTCTCTGGCAATAGCCTCGGCCGTCAACAATGCATGGTTGATACACCCCAGGCGCACGCCCACCACCAGAATCACCGGCAGGCCCAGCGCGATGGCGAGGTCGGACAGGTTGCTCTGATCGGCCAGCGGCACTCGCCAGCCACCAGCGCCTTCGATCAGGGTGAAGTCCGCCTGCTTGCTCAGAATATGTTGCATGGGTTGCAGCAGGGAACGGACGGTCAGCGCCACGCCAGCCTCGCGAGCTGCCAGATGCGGGGCGATGGCCGGTTCAAACGCCACCGGGTTGATCTCGTCGTAGCTCAGCGGGATGGAACATTCGGCCTGCAACGCCAGTGCGTCCGCATTGCGCAGCCCTTGAGGCGTGACCACGCAACCTGACGCCACGGGCTTGCCTGCAGCCGTACTCAGGCCGTTCAGTCGCGCGGCATGCAGCAACCCCGCCGCGACCGTGGTCTTGCCGGCATCGGTGTCGGTTCCGGTGATGAAATACGCAACGCTCATCTCGGCGGTCTTCCCTTGTGACGTGAACCCGGTCAGGGCTTTTCAAGTACCGCGTAGACCACTTGATACGTGGCGGGCAGTCCTGCGTCCTGGCGAAAGCGCTCGTACGCTCGCACCAAGCCTAGAATCCGTTGACGTCCCGTCAAGCCGCTGGGCCTTCCCGGGTTTAAATTGTGTGCACCCAGTGCCTTCAGTTCATGAGTCAGGCTGCGCACATCAGGGTAATGCAGCACGTGCGGGCGGACCTCAAGGCGGGAAACACGCAAACCACTGGCGGCGCACAACTGACGATAGTCGTCTTCATGCCGGAAGCGGTTCACATGTACGCGGCCATCGACGGCCTGCCAGCTTTCACGCAGCTCATACAGCGTGCCGGTACACAGACTGGCGAAGGCAAACACGCCGCCAGGTTTGAGCACCCGAAAAACCTCGCTGAGTACCGCCCTGAAATCCGCACACCATTGCACGGCCAGGCTTGAGAACATCAGCTCGCAGCTCTGATCGGCCAATGGCAGGCGCTCGGCATCGCCTGCCACGAAGTGACGCGCGCCACCCAGCGGCTGGGCATGGCGCAACATGCCTTCGGCGATATCCAGCGCGACGCCTTCGCTTTCAGGGAAGGTCTGGGCCAGCACTCGACTGAAATAACCGGTGCCGCTGCCCAGGTCGAGCCAACGTGCGGGGCAGAATTCGGCAGGCAGCCGTGACATCAACGCGTGACCGACCGAGCGCTGCAATTCGGCGACGCTGTCGTAACTGCCCGCCGCACGGGAAAAGGAAGCCGCCACCTGGCGTTTGTCAGGCAGACCCGTCGACAATACGGCCTGTGAAAGGTCAGTCATGGTCCGACTCGTGTTCCGATTCATGTAGAAAAGCCTGGATTGCAGCCGCCACGCCGTGGGGGTTTTCGAGGAGAAACGCGTGGCTGGCCTGCTCGATCACGCCGACTTCGACGTCCGGCAGCAGGTCCAGCAGATCGCTTGCGGCCTCGGCAGGCACGAACGCATCGAGCCCGGCGAACACATGCAACTGCGGTCCACGGTAGGTCTGCAAGGCGCTGCGGGTATCAAGCTGTTGCAATATTTTCAGTCCGTCGACCAGCGCCGTGGGCGAGGTATGCGGCGCACCGGCCTTGAGCAGACGGGCCAGACCACGCGGATCCTCTGCGCCTTGGGTACACAGCAGACTGAAACGCTTGAGGGTAGCGTCGGGATCGGCAGCGCAGCCAGCCAGAAACGCCTCGAAGTCCGGCACCGGCATCGCATGCGGCCAGGCACCCTGCGTCACGAAACAGGCATTGCTGGCCAGCGTAAACAGACCGCAACAACGTTCGCCCCGGCGTGCCGCCAATTCTGCTGCGAGCATGCCGCCCAGCGACCAGCCGCCCAGCCAGGCGTCATCCGACAGGTTGGCGTCCAGTTCATCGAGCCAGTCCGCCAGATCGCAACTGTCGATGTCAGGCAACGGTTCGACCTCGACACGCAAATGCTCGTCCAGTCCGCGCAACGCAGCCGCCAACGGTTCGAGTGGCGAAACACCCAGGCCCCAGCCCGGCAGCAGGATCAGACGGTCACGCATGATCGGGCTCCTTGGTTTCAATCGCATCCAGCAGCGGGTAGCACTGCTCCAGTGCATTCAACAATAGCTGCACCTGCGCTTCGGTGTGAGCCGCTGACAGCGTCACCCGCAAGCGGGCGCTACCGACCGGCACGGTGGGCGGACGAATCGCGGTCACCAACACGCCCCGCTCGCGCAGCAGCTGCGACAGGCGCAAGGCGCGCCCGGCATCGCCAATCAGAATCGGCTGGATGGGCGTGAAGCTGTCCATCAGTTGCAGGCCAAGCTGCTCGGCACCCTGACGGAACTGGCGGATCAGGTTGGCCAGGTGCTCTCGACGCCAATGCCCGGCGCGCAGCAATTCCAGACTTTTCAGCGTGGCGCAGGCCAACGCAGGCGGCTGGCTGGTGGTGTAGATGTAGGGCCGGGCAAACTGGATCAGGGTTTCGATCAGCTCTTCACTGCCCGCTACGAACGCCCCGGACGTACCAAAGGATTTGCCGAGGGTGCCGATCAGCACCGGCACATCTTCCATGCTCAGGCCAAAGTGCTCGACGAGCCCGGCACCGTTGGCGCCCAGCGGACCGAAGCCATGCGCATCATCGACCATCAACCACGCGCCTTTGGCCCTGGCGGCACGCGACAGCGCAGGCAGGTCGGCCACATCGCCGTCCATGCTGAACACGCCGTCGGTGACCACTAATGTATCGCCCACGGCTTTTTCCAGGCGGGATTCGAGGCTCGCCACCTCGTTATGCCGATAACGGGAAAACCGCGCGCCACTGAGCAGTCCGGCGTCCAGCAACGAGGCATGGTTCAGACGATCTTCCAGCACCGTATCGCCCTGCCCGACCAGCGCCGTGACGGTGCCCAGGTTCGCCATGTAGCCGTTGGAGAACAGCAGCGCACGTGGTCGGCCGGTGAGGTCAGCGAGGGCTTCTTCCAGCTCATGGTGCGGCGTGCTGTGGCCGATCACCAGGTGCGATGCGCCGCCGCCCACGCCCCAACGCTCCGCCCCGGCCTGCCACGCAGCGATCACCTCGGGGTGATTGGCCAGCCCCATGTAGTCGTTGTTGCAGAACGCCAGCAGCGGTTTGCCATCGACCACCACCTGCGGACCTTGCGGGGTCTGCAGCAGCGGTCGCTGGCGATAGAGGTGTTCGTGACGACGAGCCTCAAGTCGGGTACGCAGATCGAAAGACATGCAGGCTCCGTTGCAAAGATCAGGCGGACGCGGCGTCGTAGAACATCGCGCTGCTTTGCTGTTCGACCAGTGCCTGCTCGATGGCGGCCTGATGCACTTCGTCAGGATGCTCTTCGCCCGCTTCAGGCTTGATGCCCAGACGGGAGAACAGCAGCATGTCCTTGTCGGCTTGTGGGTTGGCGGTGGTCAGCAGTTTGTCACCGTAAAAAATCGAGTTGGCACCGGCAAGGAATGCCAGCGCCTGCATCTGCTCGTTCATCGCCTCGCGACCGGCAGACAGGCGCACGTGGGATTTGGGCATGAGAATCCGCGCCACGGCCAGCATGCGGATGAAGTCGAACGGGTCGACGTCTTCGGCATTTTCCAGCGGTGTACCGGCGACCTTCACCAGCATGTTGATGGGCACGGATTCCGGATGCTCTGGCAGGTTGGCCAGTTGAATCAGCAGACCGGCGCGATCGTCGAGCGACTCGCCCATGCCCAGAATACCGCCCGAGCAGATTTTCATCCCGGCATCACGCACATACGCCAGGGTTTGCAGGCGCTCGCTGTACGTGCGGGTGGTGATAATGCTGCCGTAGAACTCAGGCGAGGTGTCCAGGTTGTGGTTGTAGTAATCGAGCCCGGCGGACGCCAGTGCGGCGGTCTGATCCTGATCCAGACGGCCCAGGGTCATGCAGGTTTCCAGGCCCATGGCCTTCACGCCTTTGACCATTTCCAGCACGTACGGCATGTCTTTGGCCGAAGGGTGTTTCCAGGCCGCGCCCATGCAGAAACGCGTCGAGCCGATGGATTTGGCGCGAGCGGCTTCTTCCAGCACTTTCTGTACTTCAAGCAGCTTCTCTTTTTCCAGACCGGTGTTGTAGTGGCCGGACTGCGGGCAGTACTTGCAGTCTTCCGGGCACGCACCGGTCTTGATCGACAGCAGGGTCGAAACCTGGACGCGGTTGGCGTCGAAATGAGCGCGGTGCACGGTCTGCGCCTGAAACAGCAGGTCATTGAATGGCTGTACGAACAGCGCCTTGACCTCGGCTAAAGTCCAGTCGTGACGCAGAGTGGCGGTGATGCTGGCGCTCATCGGGCGGCTCCTTGGTGTTTCTGGGGGGGCTGTGCGCAGCGGCACAAAGACCACAAGCGCGACACGGATGTTCGGCATATTTAAGGAAGAGCGATGCGCTGTCAACCAAACAGCAAGCAAGAGGTTTACATCTGGTTAAAAAACAAACAACCCTGTTTGTTATGCGATGAGGTTACCGACGTTGCACTGCCCATTTGCGTACCGTGCGAAAGCGAATTGCCGTGGCTGGGTGACCAGTGCGAGTCCTGCGCCCTGCCCTTGCCGACGTTCGGGATGAGCTGTGCGCAGTGCATCAGCAAGCCGCCAGGCTTTACCCAGGTCGTCGCGCCCTGGCGGTATGACTTTCCGGTCGACAGCCTGATTACCCGCTTCAAGCACCACGGCAAGTGGCCCATGGGCCGCCTGATGGCGCAATTGCTTGGTCAGTTTTTACAGCACCGATTTGACGAAGGCCTGCCTCGTCCCGACTGCCTTGTGCCGGTGCCACTGGCCAACAAACGCTTTCGCCAGCGCGGCTACAACCAGGCGGCCATGCTCGCCGGATGGCTGAGTGAACCGCTGCAATTACCGGTGGATGAGCGCCGCGTGCTGCGCAGCCGGGAAACACCCAACCAGCAGGGCCTGGACGCCAAAGCCCGCAAGCGCAACCTGCAGGGGGCGTTTACCTTGATCGACCCCGAAGGGTTACGTGGCAAGCACCTGGCGCTGGTGGACGACGTGCTGACCACGGGCTCCACAGCGCACGCTCTTGCTCGCTTGCTGACCCGCGCTGGCGCCAGCCGTGTGGACGTCTACTGCCTGGCCAGAACCCCGAAACCCCGGGATTGATCATAGCGCCCAAGCAGACGGATCCTGCGCATGCTCCGCGCGGGGACGTTCAGTGCTAAGGCCTTTTCGCGGACAAGTCCGCTTTCACGTTTTACACTCGCGTGATCTGCCAGAGCGTTCAAATCACAATGCCTTTACCACCCCTGCTCACCCAACACATGACCCGTCGCCCGCAACGCATCGCGCTGTTGCAGCACATTGCCGAACAGGGCTCTATCACCCGCGCAGCAAAGAGCGCCGGGCTTAGTTACAAAGCCGCGTGGGATGCCATTGATGAGTTGAATAATCTGGCGCACCAACCTTTGGTCGAGCGCAGCGTCGGCGGTCGTGGCGGCGGTGGCGCGAAGCTGTCGGCCGAGGGCGAGCGCGTGCTGCGTCTCTACCAACGCATCCAGGCGCTACAGGCTCAGGTACTGGAAGCGGCCGAGGACAGCAGCGATCTGGAGCTGCTCACTCGCCTGACCCTGCACACCAGTGCGCGCAATCAATTGCTGGGGCGAATCGTGAGCATCACTCGCCAGGGCCATAACGACACCATTCGCCTGCATCTGGCTGATGAGGTGTTCATCGACGCGCAAATCACCCATGACAGCACCCTGCGCATGGACCTGGATATCGATACGCAAGTCGTCGCCTTGATCAAGGCAGGCTGGCTGGAACTGTTCGCTGCGGACCATCTTGAAACATCAGGAAACAATTACCTTTTCGGCCAGATCGAGGACGTCATCGACGCGCAGGACGGCCCCAGCGAAGTGCGCATTCTTTTGCCCAGCGGCCATACGCTGTGCGCCCTGGCGAGCCGCGACGCATTGCTGGCGCAGCAGTTGGGAACCGGCAAACCGGTGAACGTCAGCTTCGCTCCGTCACGGGTGCTGCTGGGCACGCCGCTCTAGCGATTCGGGGTCATCGCCGCGACACAATTCCGTCATACACGCGCTTTAAGGTAGCGACCACATTTGTGGGAGCCGTGATGATGAAA
The DNA here is from genome assembly GCF_014358015.1 of Pseudomonas triticifolii. Taxonomy (GTDB): domain Bacteria; phylum Pseudomonadota; class Gammaproteobacteria; order Pseudomonadales; family Pseudomonadaceae; genus Aquipseudomonas; species Aquipseudomonas triticifolii. The sequence goes on from NZ_JACONV010000006.1 coordinate 147,483, forward strand.
CTATTAGAAGAAAATCAAACCACCGATCTGGAAAACATGGTCGGACTCACCCGCCGAGGCTTTATCACCGCTGGTGCCCTGTGCGGCGCAGCGATGTTTCTGGGTGGCAACCTGTTGACCCGTAGCGCACTCGCCACCGGTATCAGCGCGGCTTCCGGCAGACTGCTGGGCTTTGAAAGTATTCCCACCGCAACGGCTGACAGCATCAGCCTGCCGCCAGGCTACAACGCCTCTGTACTGATCAGTTGGGGCCAGCCGTTGCAGGCAGGCGGCCCGGCGTTCGACCCGAGCGGCAAAGGCACGGCCAAGGCGCAGGAAGTCCAGTTCGGCGACAACAACGACGGCATGAGCCTGTTCCCGATGCCGGGTCACAAGGATCGCGCGTTGATGGCGATCAACAACGAATACACCAACTACCGCTACCTCTTCGATCACGGCAAAGAGCCACAGTCGGCCGAAGACGTGCAGAAAGCCCTCGCTGCAGAAGGTGTCTCGGTGATCGAGATCCAGCAGAAGAACGGCAAGTGGCAGTTCGTGCAGGGCTCGCGCTACAACCGCCGCGTGCACGGCAACACGCCAATCACCCTGAGCGGACCGGCCGCCGGGCATGAGTGGCTCAAGACCGACGCCGACAAGACCGGCACCCGCGTGCTGGGGACCTTTCAGAACTGCGCCAACGGCAAGACGCCTTGGGGCACCTACCTGACCTGTGAAGAGAACTTCACCGACTGCTTCGGCAGCAGCAATCCAGAGCAGACCTTCGACGCGGGCATGAAGCGCTATGGCGTGGTCGCGGCCAGCAAGGACATCAACTGGCATCAGCACAACCCGCGCTTCGACATCGCCAAGAATCCCAACGAGGTCAACCGTCACGGCTGGGTCGTCGAGATCGATCCGTTCGCACCCGATTCCACGCCGGTCAAACGCACCGCGCTGGGCCGCTTCAAGCACGAAAACGCCGCCTTCACCCTGAGCAAGGGCGGTCGTGCCGTGGTGTACATGGGCGATGACGAGCGCGGCGAGTTCATCTACAAATTCATCAGCCGCAACATGATCGACCGCATCAACCCGAAGAATAACCGCAGCCTGCTGGACCACGGCACGCTGTACGTGGCGCAGTTCGACGGCGGCGACAGCAACCCGGATCACCCGAAAGGCAAAGGCCAGTGGATCGAGCTGACCCACGGCAAGAACGGCCTCGACGCGGCAGCGGGCTTCAACAGCCAGGCCGAAGTGCTGATCCATGCACGCCTGGCGGCCAGCGTTGTGAAAGCAACGCGCATGGACCGCCCGGAATGGATCGTGGTCAGCCCCAAGGATGGCCAGGTCTATTGCACGCTGACCAACAACGTCAAACGTGGCGACGACGGCCAACCGGTCGGCGGCCCTAACCCAAGGGCGAAGAACCAGTACGGGCAGATCCTGCGCTGGCGTGAAAGCGAAGATAACGCGTCGGCCATGACGTTTGAGTGGGACCTGTTCGTGGTCGCGGGCAACCCGACTGTGCATGCTGGCACGCCGCAGGCTGGCTCCAGCAATATCAACGCACAGAACATGTTCAACAGCCCGGACGGCCTGAGTTTCGACGAAGCCGGACGCTTGTGGATCCAGACCGACGGCGACTCCAGCAACAAGGGCGACTTCGCGGGCATGGGCAACAACCAGATGCTGTGTGCAGACCCTGCAAGCGGAGAAATCCGTCGCTTCCTGGTCGGCCCGGTTGGTTGCGAAATCACCGGCATCAGCTTCACGCCGGACTACCGCACGATGTTCGTCGGTATTCAGCACCCCGGCGAAAACGGCGGCTCCACCTTCCCCGAGCACCTGCCCAACGGCAAACCGCGTTCCTCGGTGATGGTGATTACCCGTCAGGACGGCGGCGTTATCGGCGCCTGACAGAGACTGATCGCTTCCACGCTCCAGCGCTCATCGTTATACGCACGTATTGATGAGTGCTGGAGCGGGGACGGTTTCAGACCTCCTGTCGAACACGACGCAACTTGCTGAATAAAGGCGCTTTTCGTGGGAGCGAGCTTGCTCGCGAAAGAGCCAGTACATCCGACAGACATTCAGCGACTGAAACACAGTATTCGCGGACACGTCCGCCACCCGCATCCCGAGCGTTGGCACGATCAGGTACGGCCAACCTCAGTCAATCAACCCGTTCACATCATAGAACGGGTACGGCCCTTCATACTCCCCGAACACTGCGTTATGGCTGACCAGCCCTTCCTGGGGATGCCAGCGGTGCAGCACATAACCGGCAGGCTCCAGGTTGAAATGCGCAGGCGCGGCGGCATCCAGGTCGAGCACGATCTGATGCGAAGTGCCGGGGCAGACACAGGTCAGGCTGCCGCCGAACCGACGCTGCATCGGCCGGTGCAAATGCCCGCATAACAGACGCTCCACCTGCGGATGCCGAGCGATGATCCGCTCAAGCTCCATGGCATTGCCAAACGGCTGATGATCCATATGGCCAATACCGGACATGAACGGCGGGTGATGCAGAATGACCACGGTCGGCACATCAGGCCGACGCGACAGTTGCGCATGCAGCCAGTCGAGCTGGCAGAAATCCAGGTGCCCGCCATGCTCGCCCGGAATGGTCGAGTCCAGGCCGATCAGCCGTACCGGGTGCTGTTCCACCACCCAGTCCAGCGGGCCGGTGGCCGACAGCGGCAGGTACACGTGGTCCGCAAAGGTAGCCAACAGGTGTTCGCGGTCATCGTGATTGCCGGGCACCAGGTAGAACGGCATCTGCAAGCGGTCCAGTTCCGGCTTGAGCACCGCGTATTCGTCGGCACGGCCAAAGTCCACCAGGTCACCGCTGATCACCACAATATCGGGGCGCTGTTTGCTGGCATTGATGTGTTCGACAGCGCGGCGAAGCGCGCCCAGCGTGTCGACGATGCCATAGGTCAGGCGGCCGTCGGCCTTGAGGTGCAGATCGCTGATCTGGGCGATAAGAAACGGACGATTCAAAATAATCTCTCGACAGAAAACGGCTTACGAATTCAGGGTGAACAGCACGCTGTGGTCGACACTCAGTCCCAGGTGCGCGCCTGCTGCATGGATCAGGTTGTCAGGGCTGTCGACCAGCAAGGGCTGAGCGCCGCCGACGTCCACCAGCAGCCGACTCTGCGCGCCCTGGAAGAACTGACCGACCAGCAGCCCCTGCAACTGCCCGCGCTCGGGTGTCAGGCGTAGATGCTCGGGACGGCAATACACCGTGCCCGGCAGATCAACACGCGACCACGGCAACTCGCCGCCACTGACCTTGAGGCCAGACGCCGTGCGCCCGAGCACGCTGAACGCGTTGAGGTTGCCCACGAAGCCGGCCACGAACGCATTGGCAGGCTGTTGATAGATTTCCCTGGGCGTTGCCAGTTGCGACACACAGCCTTTGTCCATGACCAGAATCCGGTCACCCAACGCCATGGCTTCACCCTGATCGTGGGTCACGAACACCGAGGTGATGCCCAGCCCGCGCAGCAACTGATCCAGCTCGCTGCGCAGGCGCTCGCGCAGTTGGGCATCCAGAGCGGCCAGCGGCTCGTCGAGCAGCAACACCCGAGGACGCGGCGCCAACGCACGCGCCAGGGCAACGCGCTGGCGCTGGCCGCCAGACAATTCGTGAACACGGCGCTTGCCGTGATCGGTCAGCCCGACCAGCTCAAGCAATTCATCGCAGCGCTTGTTCCGCTCGGCGTGCGACAGGCCTCGAATCTTCAGGCCATAGACGATGTTCCCCGCCACATCGAGATTGGGAAACAGCGCGTAGTTCTGAAACACCATGCCGACGTCACGCCGCTCGATGGGCAGGCGCGTGACGTCCTGATCGTCGAACAGCACCTGCCCGACATCGGGGCGCTCAAGACCGGCGATCAGGCGCAGCGTGGTGGTTTTGCCGCAGCCGGACGGACCGAGAATCGCCAGCGTTTCGCCGGGCTCAATGGTCAGGTGCAGGTCCTGTAACGCAACGGTGCCGTCGGCAAATGCCTTGCGGCAGCCCTTGAGGCGAATGGTCGTGCCGCTCATCGGCTGTCTCCTCGAGCAAGTCGGGCGCTGATGGCCTGCAACGCAATCAGCAGCGGCACAATCAGCAACAGAAAAAGAAGGGTGTAGGCGCTGGCGACTTCCAGCCGCGCCGAGGCATAGCTGTCGGCAAGGCCGACCGGCAAGGTCTTGGTCATGGGCGTGTGCAACATCCAGGTCAGGTTGAATTCGCCCAGCGACAACGTCACCACCATCAGCACACCCGCCAGGATCCCGGCGCGGCAGTTGGGCACCACCACGCTGAAAAATCGCTTGATCGGCCCGGCACCCAGGCTTGCCGCAGCCTCTTCCAGCACCGGCAACTGCTGGCGCTGCATCACGGCCATCACCGGACGCACAAGAAACGGCAACGTGAACAGCACGTGGCCGACCAGAATGAACAGCCAACTGCCTCGAAAGCTGCCGAACTGGCCGTAGGTCAATAGCAGCGCAAGGGCACTGGCCAGGCCCGGCATGGCGACGGGCAACACCATCAGTTCTTCAAAAGCGCGACTGAAGCGATTGTTCATGCGCACCAGCGCATACGCGGCCGGCACGCCAATCAGGCATACGCACAATGCACAGGCCACGGCCAGTTGAAGCGACAGCCAGACCGTCGGCGAATAGGCCTGCCAGACCTGCACCAGCCAGTCAAAGGTCAGCCCGCTCGACAGGCCCTGAAAGTAATTGCGCGTCAGACCTGCCAGCAGCGACAGCACTACCGGGACCAGCATGAACGCGCAGACCAACAGGGTGAACAGCAATTGTGCAGCAAACAGCGGAGAACGTTTCACAGGGCGATCCCCGAGTGTTTGACCAGACGGCGCGCCAGCAACAGCACCGCCCAGGTCACCAGGCCGAGAATCACCGACAACGCAGCGGCGACCGTAAAGTTGGCGTAGTTGGTGAACACGTTGTAAATCGCCACCGGCGTGACATTCAGGCGCGTGCCCAGGGTGAAAGCTGTACCGAATGCGCCCATTGACGTCGCAAAGCAGATCGCCCCACAGGACACCAGTGCAGGCATCAGGCCCGGCACGATCACGTCGCACACCACACGCCAGTGTCCGGCACCGAGTGAATGCGCAGCTTCCTCAAGACTTCGGTCCAGACTTTCACACGCTGCCATCACCGTAAGGATCACGCGCGGAATCGAGAAATACAGGTAGCCAATGAACAGCCCGGTCAGCGAATAGGCGAAGATCCACCGCTCGCCGGCCAGTTCCAGACCGAGCGCGGCGAAGATGCCTTGCCGACCGGCCAGCAGGATCACCAGAAAACCCACCACCACGCCGGGAAACGCCAGGGGGAAAGTCAGCAACGCAACCAGCGCCGAGCGGCCGAAGAACTGATTGCGGGCAAGAAACACACCGCTGATCCCGCCGACCAGCAAGGCCGCCAGCGTCACTACGGTAGCCAACACACAGGTCTGCGCCAGACTGCCCATGTATTGAGCGCTGCTCAGCACCTGCCAGTAACCGCTGCCATCGACTTCGTTGCCCTGCGCGCCGAGCACGATCAAGTGCGTCAGCGGCAGCAGCCAGAATGCGAGCAAAACCGCCATCGCCGGGGCAAGCGCCACGGCAGCGGACGGGCGCAGACGCAGCCTGGACAATCCGCTCGAACGCAAAGCAATGACACTCCCCAGCGAAGCGGACATTACTTCACCTCTCGCAGGTAACGAGCCGCGAACGCTTCCTGCACGGCCGCCATGTGCTGGTAATCCACCACACCGGCGCGGGCGTAGTCGCTGTCCGGCAGGAATTGCGCTGCCACATCAGCAGGCATGGTGGAACGTACCGGACGCAGATACGCCTTGGCCCACAGCGCCTGACCTGCGTCGGACAGCACGAAGTCCAGTACCTTCTCGGCATTGGCACGATGCGGTGCCTTGGCGACCAGGCTCATCACGTACGGCACGCCGATGGTGCCTTCCTTGGGGATCACGAACGCGACGTTAGCCTTGTCCTTGTAGCGAGCGCGATAGGCATTGAAGTCGTAGTCGACCAGGATCGGCAGCTCACCGGACAGCACGCGGGCATAAGCCGTCTGTTTGGGCACGATGGGCGAGTTTTTCGCCAGTTTCTGGAAGTAGTCGATGGCGGGCGCGAAGTTGTCCAGAGTGCCGCCCATGGCCTGGTTGATCGCTACGGCCGAGACGTACCCGACGAATGCACTGGAAGGATCCAGGTAGCCGACCATGCCTTTGTACTCAGGCTTGAGCAGGTCCGCCCAGCTCTGCGGCACAGGCAAACCGCCCAACGCATCGACGTTGACCATGATGCCCAACGTCCCGGAATGGATGGCGAACCAGTGCCCGGCCGGGTCTTTCAAACCTGCGGGGATTTCATCCCAGTGCTTGGGTTTGTAGGTGTCGACCACGCCAGCCTTCTGTGCCTGCAGGCCGAAGGTCACGCCGTAATACACCACGTCGGCCACCGGCGCGGCCTGCTCGGCGACGATTTGCGCCAGCGCCTGCCCGGAGTTCTTGTTGTCCAGCGGCACCTGCACGCCCGTGCTGTCGGCAATCGCCTTGAGCTGCGAACCCCAATCCGCCCACTCGGGCGGGCAGTTGTAGCAAATCGCGGTTTCGGCGGCCTGGGCAAGGCTGGCCGCACCACACAACAACAGTGCCGCGAGGGTTTTACTGAAGCTGAGCATGAAGCATCTCCTGATAGGACTGGATACTTTCGCCGAGCCGGATATGGCACGGCAGGCAATGGGAAACCGGCGCAGCGCCGGCAATCTGGGCCAACAACTGGTCAATGAGGGTGTGCGCCAGTTCGGCAATGGGCTGAACGACGGTGCTTAAGGTGGGGTGCATCTGGGTGCCCAGGGCGATGCCATCGAAGCCCATCACCGACACGCGCTGAGGCACCTCCAGCCCGTTGCGTCGCAACTCGGCAATCAGGCTGATGGCCAGCAGGTCGTTGGAGCAGACCAGCGCCGTCGGCGCATCGGGGCCGCGCAGCAGGGGTTCGAGCGCGGCAAAATCAGCCTGGGTGTGAGCAGGCATTTCGATGACCGGCAGTTGCTCAAGGCCATGCTCGATCATCGCGTCGCCATAGCCCGCATAGCGCAGGCGAGCGCGATCCGACTGCATGGCCGGACCTGCGACCATGGCGATACGCTTGTGCCCCAGCTCAATCAAATGGCGGGTGGCCAGCGCCATGCCTGCACGGTTATCCACCGAGACAGCGCTGTAGTCCGGGTTGTCGGTCTGGTGGTAAGCCAGCACGAAAGGCGTGTCTTCGTTGATCAGGCCTTGCAGCACCTGATTGTGCTCGGCGTCGGTCACTGTCAGCACCAGCCCGTCGACCCGTTGGCGCAGCAGCTCTTCCACCACGTCACTTTCACGCTCGCTGGCGTAGTCGGTGGTGGCCAGCAACAGGTTGTAGCCGCGCTGACGAGCAGCACTCTCCATGGCCTGAAACTGTTCGGCAAAAACGGGGTTGTGAAGATTGGGGACGATCACGCCGATGAGGTTGGTGGTCTGCAGGCGCAACTGACGACCCAGCCGGTTCGGCCGGAAGCCCAGCTCGCGAGCGGCAACGAATACCTTTTCGCGGGTATCGGAACGCACCACATCAGGCGTGGCAAAAGCACGGGCAGCCGTGGCCCGGGAAACCCCCGCCAGGCGTGCCACCGTTTTCAGATCCGTCATTGTCGCCCCCGTTTGAGATCGATCTCATTGGCGGCGACTGTAAAGCCCCAAGATGGCTGAATAGCGAACGGACGATGACCGTTTGGTGACAAACCCGCCTTTGCACAGATTAAACATCCAGGCTTTTAGCGAACCGGGACCGGTCTGCGTTAACATCAGCGGTCCGACGCGGCAACCTGCTGCGCGCAGGAGTAGTCATGGCTCATCCGTTCGCAACACTTACTCCCGACCTGGTCCTCGATGCTGTCGAAAGCATCGGTTTTCTCAGCGATGCGCGCATTCTGGCGCTCAACAGTTATGAAAACCGGGTGTATCAGGTCGGTATCGAAGACGGCCAGCCGCTGATCGCCAAGTTCTACCGCCCGCAACGCTGGACCAACGAGGCGATCCTCGAAGAACACAGCTTCACCCACGAGCTGACCACGGTCGAAGTGCCGGTGGTCGCCCCCATGGTGCACAACGGTGAAACCCTGTTCGAACATGCAGGCTTTCGCTTCACGCTGTTTCCGCGTCGTGGCGGACGTGCGCCCGAGCCGGGCAATCTCGACCAGTTGTACCGTCTGGGGCAGTTGCTCGGCCGCATTCACGCCGTGGGCGCAACCAAGCCATTCGCGCACCGCGAGGCGCTGGGCGTGAAGAACTTCGGTCGTGATTCGGTCAATTACCTGCTGGAGAACGACTGCATCCCACGCAGCCTGCTGCCCGCCTACGAGTCCGTGGCGCGTGACCTGCTCAAGCGTGTCGAGGACGTTTACGCCACAACGCCCCACACCAACATCCGCATGCACGGCGACTGTCACCCCGGCAACATGATGTGCCGCGACGACGTGTTCCACATCGTCGACCTGGACGATTGCCGCATGGGGCCTGCGGTGCAGGACATCTGGATGATGCTGGCTGGTGATCGTCAGGAACGCCTTGGCCAATTGTCCGAGTTGATGGACGGCTACAACGAATTCCACGACTTCGATCCGCGCGAACTGGCCCTGATCGAACCGCTGCGCGCCCTGCGCCTGATGCATTACAGCGCATGGCTGGCCAGGCGCTGGGATGACCCCGCGTTCCCGCACAGCTTCCCCTGGTTCGGCACCGAGCGTTACTGGGGCGACCAGATCCTGGCCCTTCGCGAGCAAATGTCAGCGTTGAATGAGGAGCCGTTGAAGCTGTTTTGAACGTTCCCCTACACGTATACGCACATCTGGGCGAATCGACGCGGGCGTTGGTGGGAGCGAGCTTGCTCGCGAAGAGGCCGGAACAGCTCCGGAAGAAGAGTCGCCTGAAGGCTGGCCTTCGCGAGCAAGCTCGCTCCCACAAGTCCTTGTATCTATCGAGCAAAACTGTTCAAGAGCCTCGGCGCGAAGCCTGGGTACAGTCAGCAACTCACTACTAAAAACCGGAACAACCTGCTTTTAAGGGACGACCCATGCAAGCTGCCAATCCGCGCCGCGGATACATCCTCGGCCTGAGTGCTTACACCATCTGGGGCCTGTTCCCCCTCTACTTCAAAGCCATCGCCGCCGTACCCGCCATTGAGATCATCATCCACCGGGTGCTGTGGTCCGCGCTGTTCGGCTCGATTGTGTTGATGTTCTGGAAGCATCCCGGCTGGTGGCGCGAGCTGCGGGACAACCCGAAGCGCCTCGCGGTGCTGGCCCTGAGTGGTTCACTGATCGCCGCCAACTGGATTGTGTACGTGTGGGCGGTGAACAACGGACGCATGGTCGAAGCCAGTCTGGGCTATTACATCAACCCGCTGGTCAACGTGCTGCTCGGCATGGTGCTGCTGGGCGAGCGGCTCAGGCGTCTGCAATGGCTGGCGGTCGGGTTCGCCGCAGCGGGCGTCGCGCAACAGGTCTGGCAGGTCGGCAACCTGCCCTGGGTCTCGCTGGTGCTCCCGCTGACCTTCGGGTTCTACGGGCTGATCCGCAAAAAAGCCCCGGTGGCCGCATTGCCCGGCCTGGTCGTGGAAACCTGGATGCTCGTGCCGCTGGCGTTGATCTGGCTGGCACTCAACCCGACCGCGCTCAGCGCACAAGCCGAATTCTGGACCACCTCGCAAGCCATCTGGCTGGCTGCTGCAGGTCCGGTGACGCTCATACCGCTGGTGTGTTTCAACGCCGCGGCCCGTCACCTGCCCTACACCACACTGGGCTTTCTTCAATATCTGGCGCCGACGCTGGTGCTGCTGTTGGCCGTGCTGCTCTACGATGAGCACATGAGCGCCAGCACCATCATCACGTTCGCCTGCATCTGGGCGGGTCTGGCGATTTACAGCATCGACGCCTGGCTGAGTTTACGCCGGCGAGCCTGATCAAAAAACATACAAACCTTCGCAAGCCACGTTCTGCGTGGCCTGCAAAGGGTTCTCCAACGGTTATCCACAGGCAGGCTCACGCTATTTGTGCACAAGCCGTTGAAACTGTTGGTTTTTTGATCAAATTCCGCAAAGCCTTGCCACGTCTGGCATACAAGGCGATTCCCCCAGCTTATCCACAGGCAGGCGCAGGATAAGCGTGGATAAGCTTGAGCATGACTCAAGCGTCCGTGCGCAGCACCAAATCCACCATCAAATCATCCGCCAGCGTTTCCAGCCGCGCCTGCAAGTCGTCCAGCGCCAGACTCACCGGCACGCCCAACACGGCCTCGGCGTGGAACAGCAGTTCGCTGCTCATGGGCGCGGGCGAGACGTCGGTGATCAGCCGTTCGACGTTGACGCCCTGCTCGGCCAGCACGCGGGTGATGTCGCGCACGATACCGGCGCGGTCGTTACCGACCAGTTCCATGCTGATAGGACGGGTCTGGCCTGCGGTCTCGACCACGCTTTCGGCCAGCAGCATGCGGATGCCATGGGCCGAGAGTGCATTCAACGCGGCGATAAGGTCATCGTATTGTTCAGGCTCTACACCCACTTTCAGGATGCCTGCGAACTGCCCGGCCATGCGCGACATGCGGCTCTCCAGCCAGTTACCGCCCTGCTCGGCGATGCACTGAGCAATGCGCTCAACCAGCCCGGGCTTGTCAGGGGCAATCAGCGTTACGACGAGATGATCCACGGTCAATTCCTCTTCTTGTTCACAATGTGGGGGGTTGGATGAGTATAGGCACGGTTGCGCAGCGAACCTGATACGGCAAATCGTGTACCGTTCAGCATGACTTATGGAACAATCCGGCCTGTTTTTTGAGTACAGACCGGAAATCGTGACTGGATCGGAAAATCCAGTCGTTTTAATGACATATTCGCCAGCGTTTTCACAACGCTGTTGCTCATGTAGTATTCCGCGTCGCGCACTACATAACATCAAAACCAATGACAGAGCGCTCCTTGAGTGAGCTCGACCCTGCTGAGCAGAGTGAGGCAAGTGCAATGACTGAGTACGTTCAAGTCGGTGACCTGCGGGTTGCCAAAGCCCTGTTCGACTTCGTGCAGAACGAAGCCATCCCCGGAACCGGCGTCGATGCCGGCGCATTCTGGGCCGGTGCGGACAAGCTGATTCACGATCTCGCCCCCAAAAACAGGGCTCTGCTCGAAAAACGTGACGACTTGCAGGCAAAAATCGATGTCTGGCACCAGTCCCATGCCGGCAAGGCCCACGATGCCTCGGCTTATAAAGCATTCCTTCAGGAAATCGGGTATCTGCTGCCAGAAGTGGCAGACTTCCAGATCACGACGCAAAACGTCGATGAAGAAATCGCCACCATGGCAGGCCCGCAGCTGGTCGTGCCAGTGATGAACGCACGCTTCGCACTTAACGCTTCCAACGCCCGCTGGGGCTCGCTGTACGACGCGCTTTATGGCACCGATGCCATCAGCGAAGCGGACGGTGCCGAGAAGGGCAAAGGCTACAACAAGGTACGTGGTGACAAGGTCATTGCCTTTGCCCGCGCGTTCCTGGACGAAGCCGCTCCCTTGTCGGCCGGTTCGCACGTTGACTCGACGGCTTACAAACTGGTCGACGGCAAGCTGGTGGTCAGCCTCAAGGGCGGCAGCAACACCGGGCTTAGAAACGACACGCAGTTGATCGGTTTTCAGGGCGACGCGTCAGCACCGATCGCCGTTCTGTTCGAACACAACGGCCTGCATTTCGAACTTCAGATCGACGCGTCCAGCCCGGTGGGTCAAACCGACCCTGCGGGCGTCAAAGACATTCTCATGGAAGCTGCGCTGACCACCATCATGGACTGCGAAGACTCCATTGCAGCCGTCGATGCCGACGACAAGGTCATCGTGTACCGCAACTGGCTGGGCCTGATGAAAGGCGACCTGGCTGAATCGGTGTCCAAGGGCGGTGAAACCTTCACCCGCACCATGAACCCTGATCGGGTGTACACCACGCCCAAGGGCGGTGAAGTCACGCTGCACGGACGTTCGCTGCTGTTCATTCGTAACGTCGGTCACCTGATGACCATTGATGCGATGCTCGACAAGCACGGCAACGAAGTGCCGGAAGGCATTCTCGACGGACTGCTGACCAGCCTGGCGGCGATCCACAACCTCAACGGCAACACATCACGCAGCAACAGCCGCCGCGGCTCGATGTACATCGTCAAACCGAAGATGCACGGCCCCGAAGAAGCTGCGTTCACCAATGAACTGTTCGGCCGTGTCGAGCAGGTATTGGGGCTGCCGCACAACACGCTGAAAGTCGGGATCATGGACGAGGAGCGCCGCACCACGGTCAACCTCAAGGCCTGCATCCAGGCGGCCAGCGAGCGCGTGGTGTTCATCAACACCGGCTTCCTGGACCGCACAGGTGATGAAATCCACACCTCGATGGAAGCCGGTCCGGTGGTGCGCAAAGCGCAGATGAAAGCCGAGAAGTGGATCGGTGCCTACGAGAACGCCAACGTCGATGTCGGCCTCAAGTGCGGCTTGCAGGGCAAGGCGCAGATCGGCAAGGGCATGTGGGCCATGCCGGACTTGATGGCCGCGATGCTCGAGCAGAAAATCGCTCACCCGCTGGCCGGTGCCAATACGGCCTGGGTGCCGTCGCCGACGGCGGCTGCGTTGCATGCGTTGCATTATCACAAGGTCGATGTGCACGCCCGCCAGGCCGAACTGGCTCAGCGCGAGCAAGCCTCGGTGGACGACATCCTGACCATTCCGCTTGCCCCCAATACTGACTGGACGCCTGACGAGATTCAGAACGAACTGGACAACAACGCCCAGGGCATTCTGGGTTACGTCGTGCGCTGGATCGATCAGGGCGTCGGTTGCTCGAAGGTGCCGGACATCAACGACATCGGCCTGATGGAGGACCGCGCGACGCTGCGCATTTCCAGCCAGCACATGGCCAACTGGCTGCGCCACGGCGTGGTCACGCAAGCGCAGGTGCTGGAAAGCCTCAAGCGTATGGCACCCGTGGTGGATCGTCAGAATGCGGGTGATGCGCTGTATCGTCCGTTGGCACCTGACTTCGACAGCAACATCGCCTTTCAGGCAGCCGTTGAGTTGGTCATCGAGGGCTCCCGCCAGCCGAACGGCTACACCGAGCCGGTGCTGCATCGTCGTCGTCGCGAGTTCAAGGCCAGAAACGCTCAGTAACACCGCACCAAGAGCGCTCCAGGGTTCAGGCCCTGGTAGCGCAGGTGCTCATCAAGCGACAGGTCATTTACTGGGAAAATGTCGTTTGCCGGCGACCCGGTTTCCAAAGCGCCCTAGCTGCGACTGAATAAACGCCATCGCCGGCAAGCCGCCTCCCACAAGGTCTGCATTCCTCCAGCAAGACCTGTTCATAGCGCTGAGCGTGGCAACGTGTATGGGTCGTCCCTTAAAGGCAGGTTGCTCCGGATTTTTAGCAGTGAATTGCTGATTGTGCCCGGGCCTCGCGCTGGCTGAATAAAGATCCCGTGGGAGGCGGCTTGCCGGCGATGCAAATTTTCAGTTGGCCCTTCACTGCCCGGCCTGACGCTATCGCCGGCAAGCCGCCTCCCACAGTTCTGTGTTTGCTACGAAACGGCGCGGTATCAGAGCCATTGAGGCGGCTGTTACATCCCCAGCTCTCGCCTGATCAGCTTGACCAGTTGCTTGGTATTGAGCGGCTTGAGCAGAAAATCCACCACGTTCAGGTGCATGGCGTCGATGGCGTCACGCACGTTGGCGTCGCCGGAAACAATGATAATGGGCAGTTCGGCGCGCTCGGATTCCCTGACCTGACGTATCAGGTCCAGGCCGTCGGCCGGTGCCATGCGCAGATCCGTGATCAGCAGGCCGATGGAATCACGCGTCGCTATCAGCGCCATTGCGCTTTCAACGTCTGGCGCTGTCAGGCAACTGATGTCATTGAGGCTCAGAATTTCGGCCAGCAGTTCGCGCGCGTCGTTGTCGTCGTCGACGATCAGCACGCGTTGCGGCGTATCGCGGTTCGGTTCCAGCATGACCTCAGTGAGGGCAATGCGCTCTTCGTCGCTGAGTATGTCGTGGTCAATCATCGCAATCTCATCATTCCCTGAACCCATTCCGACAGCAGACCGCGCAAGATCTGCGATGTATTTCGTCGGCTTCCCGGCCAATGATCGTTCGCGCTCCAGTGCGTTCGTCAATCACTTATCTGGCATCAAGATGACCATGGCGTTCAACCCAGGCGTAAGACTTACGTCCAATGGGCACTGTGCTACAAGCGGCCGACCATGGGCACCAATAACAAGAACGTGGAACAGCTCATGAGTAAAGCAGACGCTTTCACCCAGGCAGGCAAGACGGCCGTGCTGCAGAACATCCACGGCACCATGCAGTTCCTGCAGCGATTCCCGCCTTTCAACCAGATGGAAAACGCCCACCTGGCGTACCTCGTCGAACAATGCCAGCTCAGGTTTTACGCTGCCGATGAGAGCATCATCAAGCCTGGCGATGGGCCAGTAGAACACTTTTATATCGTCAAACAAGGCCGAGTGGTAGGCGAACGTCCTCATTCAGCCAAAGGCGGTACGGAAACGACATTTGAGATCACCACCGGCGAGTGCTTTCCGCTTGCGGCCCTGCTGGGCGAACGGGCGACACGTACCGAGCATCTGGCGGCTGAAGACACCTTCTGCCTGCAACTGAACAAGCAGGCGTTCATCAAGCTGTTCGCACTGTCCACCACCTTTCGCGACTTCGCCCTGCGCGGGGTCAGCAGCCTGCTGGATCAGGTCAATCAGCAGGTCCAGCAACGCGCCGCCGAGACCCTTGGTACCCAGTATTCCCTGAACACGCGGCTGGGCGAGCTGGCCATGCGTCACCCGGTAATGTGCAGCCCCGAGATGCCCATGCGCGAGGCGGTGAAGCTGATGCACGAGCAGCAAGTGGGCAGCATCGTGATCGTCGACGAGCGTCAATCTCCACTAGGAATTTTCACCCTGCGTGATCTGCGCGAAGCGGTCGCGGATGTGAACACTGATTTCGGTGCCGAGATTCGGCACAGCATGAGCCTGGCACCCTTTCACCTGAGCCCGGATGCCAGCGCGTTCGATGCCGCCATCGCCATGACCGGGCGGCACATCGCCCATGTCTGCCTGGTGAAAGACGGACGGCTGTGCGGCGTGGTCTCCGAGCGTGACCTGTTCTCCCTGCAACGGGTCGATCTGGTGCACCTGGCACGTACTATCCGCAATGCGCCGCGCATTGAGGCACTGACGGGTCTGCGCGGCGATATCGTTCAACTGGTGGATCGCATGCTGGCCCATGGTGCGTCCTCGACCCAGATCACACAGATCATTACCCTGCTCAACGACCACACCGTCTGCCGGGTCATCGAGCTGACGCTTGAAGAACACGGTGATCCCGGTGTGCCGTTCAGTTGGTTGTGTTTCGGCAGCGAAGGCCGACGCGAGCAGACGCTGCACACCGATCAGGACAACGGCATTCTGTTCGAGGCCGCCGACGCGGCAGAAGCCGCCCGGATCCGCACCCTGCTGCTGCCGATTGCCGAGCGCATCAATCAGAGCCTGGCGCAGTGCGGGTTCACGCTCTGCAAAGGCAACATTATGGCCAGCAACCCGGACCTGTGCCTGTCACGCGCCGAATGGTCCAGACGGTTCGCGGCGTTCATTCGCGAGGCCACGCCCGAGAACCTGCTGGCATCGAGCATCTATTTCGACCTTCGGGTGGTGTGGGGCGATGAAAGCGGGGGCGATCAACTGCGCCGGGGCATTCTCGACCAAGTGGCGGACAACCGATTGTTCCAGCGCATGATGGCTGAAAACGCACTGCGCCAACGCCCGCCCGTGGGCCGTTTCAAGGATTTCGTGCTGGCCCGCAAAGGCAGCGAAAAAGACACGCTGGACCTCAAGACCGAAGGCCTGACGCCATTCGTGGATGGCGCACGTCTATTGGCGCTGGCCAACGGCATTGGCGCCAACAACACCCTTGAGCGCTTGCGGCAACTGGTCGAGCGCGAGGTCATCGACCCGCTGGACGGTGCGGCTTATGAAGAGGCCTATCACTTTATCCAGCAGACGCGCATGCAGCAGCATCAATTGCAGAGTCGCCAGAACCTTGCGTATTCCAACCGCATCGACCCGGACACCCTGAACCATCTGGACCGGCGCATCCTGCGTGAATCGTTTCGTCAGGCGCAGCGTTTACAAACCAGCCTGACGCTGCGTTACCAACTGTGAATATCGACGCCTTATGAATCTGTTCGAATGGCTGCGGCCACGCCCCAAAAGGACTCCACTGGAAAGCCATCAACTGCAGCGGCTCAAGGCGCTGCCGACCTGTGCGAGGTTGAGCGACAAGCCGTTGCGCCAGCAGCGCTGGGTGGTGCTGGACCTGGAGACCAGCGGCCTGAACATGAACCGCGATCAGGTCCTGTCCATCGGCGCCGTGGTAATCGAGGACGGTGCCATTGATCTGGGCCAGCAGTTCGAGCGCACGCTGTTGCGCGTCGATCACAAGGTCAGCCCGGCGGTGTTGATTCACGGCCTGGCCCCCAGCGCCATTGCGGCGGGCAGCGAGCCGGTCGACGCGCTGCTGGACTTCATGGAGTTTCTGGGCGACAGCCCGGTGCTGGGGTTTCATGCGCCGTTCGACCAGCACATGCTGTCGCGTGCACTGAAGGACAGCCTGGACTATCGACTGCAACATCCTTTTTTCGATGTCGCAGAAATCGCCCCGATGCTCTGCGAACAGGCCAATCTGCGTCATGCGGGCCTGGACGACTGGACCCGCTTCTTCGGCCTCCATGCCGAGGAACGTCACAACGCCAGTGCCGATGCCCTGGTGACCGCCGAGCTGGCCCTGATCCTCTTCAGCCATGCCCGCCGCCAACAGATCGATAGCCCCGTCCGGCTGGAGGAATGCCTGGGACAATGGCGCAGACGCAAGCAGTCGCATTCTTTTTGATCATGTGATCGGCACCATTGAGACGCAGATTGTCCCGGGCTGCATTCCCACGCTGAAGCGTGGGGACGATCATCAAGGCGTCGGACTGAACGCATACCCCGTGGGAGGCGGCTTGCCGGCGATGGCGTCAGTTCAATCATCGCTATGGCGCTTCAGAAAAAAATCGCCGGCAAACCGACTCCCACAATCCGTTGGTTGCAGCAAGCCTGTATAGAACGATGAGCGCAGGAGCGTGGGAACGATCAGGCAGTCGAATGTCACTCCTCAGCCGACAGACGCCAATTGCCACTACCCACGCGCCCTGTCACAATCGCGAATGATTCTCTTTAGTTCGATTCTTCTCATCGAGGCCGTTCGTGTCGTCAGTCCCAAGCCCTCATAGCGAGATCGTTGGTGCGTTGTATCGCGATCATCGCGGCTGGCTGCTGGCCTGGCTACGGCGCAATGTCGCCTGTCCGCAGCGTGCTCAGGACCTGAGTCAGGACACGTTCGTGCGCTTGCTGGGCCGTGACGAACTGCAGTCGCCCAGAGAGCCCCGAGCGTTTCTGGCGACCATCGCCAAAGGCTTGATGTTCGACTATTTCCGCCGTGCTGCGCTGGAGCAGGCGTATCTCGGCGAGCTGATGCAGGTCCCGGAGGCCGAACAGCCCTCGCCCGAAGAGCAACTGTTGATCCTGGAAGACCTGAAAGCGATTGACCGCCTGCTGGACACCTTGCCCGGCAAAGCGCGCGCAGCCTTCCTCTATAACCGCCTGGACGGGCTGGGCCACGCCGAGATTGCCGAGCGGCTGGGCGTGTCGGTATCGCGGGTCAGGCAGTATCTGGCCCAGGCCATGCGTCAGTGTTACGTGTTGCTGTATGGCGAGCCGACATGAACACCCGACCGGTATCCGCCCGCGTACTGAACGCGGCCATCGAGTGGCAACTGAATCTGGACTCGGCCGACGGCAACGACGGCGAGCGTGCCGAATTCGCCCGCTGGCTGGCAGCGGATGAGGAACACGCACGCGCCTGGAGCCAACTGGGCATGGTCAATCAGCGCTTTGCCGTGCCCTCAGGTCCGGCGCGCAAGGCCTTGCAACAATCACCCGGTGCTCTGCGACGCAGCTTGCGCAAGCTCGGCGGCGGTCTGGCTGGCGTGTTTCTGGCCTGTGGTCTGGCGCTGTTCACCGCTGATCGTTACCTGGGGCTGGACTACTGGCTGGCCGATCAGCGCACGGCGACCGGCGAACAACGCGACGTGCGCCTGGCCGACAACACCCTGATTCGCCTCAACACCCACAGCGCAATCGACGTGCGCTTCGATGCCAGACAGCGCAGGGTCATTCTGCAGGACGGCGAAATACTGGTGCAGACCGGCGATCATGACGACCCTCGGCCCTTCATCGTGGAAACCCCGGACGGCAAGATGCGTGCGCTCGGCACGCGTTTTCTGGTCAGGCGCGACGCAGACGGAACGTTGCTCAGCGTGTTGCAATCGGCTGTCGCCGCCAACGCCCGTGATCTTCCTCAGGAACAGATCCTGCGCGAAGGCCAGCAGATTCGCCTGACCCGAGACAGCCTGGGGCCGCTGCTCGCGCTGCCAATGGGCGCAGACGCCTGGACGCGCGGCATGCTGGTGGTGGACAACGCTCGCCTGCAGGACATGCTGGCGGAGTTGGGCCGTTATCGACAGGGGCATCTGGGTGTCGATCCGCAAGTCGCAGACCTGCGCATCACGGGCAGCTTCCCGCTGACCGATACCAACCTGGCGCTCAAGGCGCTGCTGCCGACATTGCCGGTGCGTATCGAGCAGCACACGCCGTGGTGGATCACGGTGCTGCCCAGACATGACGCTGCGGCTGCAAAACCCTGAAACACAGCGGCAAGGCTTCACCCTGCGCCGCGCTGACACTTTTGCGATTTCATGCGGCTTAGGTTTTGTACGAAAAGTCGGCGAGCGAAGGTCAGGCAAGGCAAAAACAGGCGAGGAACGGCCGGGGTCGCGTTCGACTCTACGTGTTGTAAATGAGCATTCCGAGCCTGTTTTTAACGCAGCATCACCGAGCGCAGCCACTTTTCGTACAGAGCCTAGCCTTAACGAGCCCTGTCCTTTCGTCTGTGGATACCCCATGAAAAGCCAAACCGTGCGTCGCTGGTCTGTCGTCCATACCTGGAGCAGCCTGATCTGCACACTGTTCCTGTTGATGCTGGCCATCACCGGCCTGCCGCTGATCTTTCACCACGAGATCGACCACCTGCTGGGCGATGCGCCGCATTACAAGGACATGCCGGTCGACACGCCGCACCTGAACCTGGAGCAACTGGCCAGGGCGGCCGAAGCGCATCGTCCGGGTGAAGTGATGCAGTACTTTGGCTGGGATGACGAAGAACCGAACGGCGTGATGGCAATCACGGCGGCAACGGCTGGCACCGAACCAAACTCGTCCCACACCTTCGCGCTGGATGCGCGCACCGGCGAAGCGCTGGAAATGCCCTCGGCCAATGGCGGGTTCATGATGGTCATGCTGCGCCTGCACGTGGACATGTACGCCGAACTGCCGGGTAAACTGCTGCTAGCGTTCATGGGGCTGCTGTTCGTGGTGGCGATTGTGTCCGGGACGGTCCTGTACTCGCCGTTCATGCGCAAGCTTGAGTTCGGCACGGTCCGGGCCAGCAAATCCACACGCACCCGCTGGCTGGACCTGCATAACCTGATCGGCGTCGTGACCCTGACCTGGGCGCTGGTGGTGGGCGTCACGGGGGTAATCAGTGCCTGCGCCGACCTGCTGATTGCCTCGTGGCGCAACGACGCGCTGGCCACCATGATTGCGCCCTACCGCGACGCGCCACCCCTGACTCAACGCGCACCGGCCACGCGGCTGCTGGAGATCGCGGAATCGGCGGTGCCCGGCATGCAGGTCGACTTCATCGCCTTTCCCGGCACGCGCTTCTCCAGCGAGCATCACTACGCCGTGTTTCTCAAGGGCAACACGCACCTGACCGCGCACCTGGCGACCCCGGTGCTGATCGACGCGCAGACCCTGAAAGTCACCGCAGTGGTCGAACGGCCCTGGTACATGGACGCGCTGGGCATGTCACAGCCGCTGCATTTCGGTGATTACGGCGGCATGCCGATGAAGATCCTCTGGGCCATGCTGGACGTGCTGACCATCATCGTGCTCGGCAGCGGCGTTTATCTGTGGTGGGTCAGACGGCGTGCCGCCCGCACAGTGAGCATGGGTCAGGCGCAGGTAACGCAATGAGTGGCAAGCCGTCGCGGTTCTGGAACACCTTCGCCAAGCCTGCATGGATCGCGCTGCTAACGGGGGTAGGTCTGTTCGCGGCGCTGCTGGGTGATGGCGCATGGGATGCCCTGGCGTGGGCAGGCATGGGGGTCGCGGCGGGGTTGAGCGTCAGAGGATTGCTGACTCGGCGGTGATGACATCGGTAGGTGCTGTATTCATCGTTCCAGAACGATTTCAGTGGATAGCCGCCTCCCACAGAATCTGAATTCAGCCAGCCTCTACGGTTTCAGACCCGCTTTGCGGGCTATTCACAACGTGCGTATGAAAGATGAGCGCATAGCCCGTGCATGATCGGAATGCTTGTGACCCATGATTGTTACCTCCGATTGCAGTCCCGTCCCTCGCTGACTAGTCTATGGGACTGTCCCAGCGAGGAACACTCATGTCTGCGCCCACGATGACGTTGTATTTCAACGCCGCTTCTCCCTTCGCCCGCAAGGTGGTGGTGATGCTTCACGAAACCGGTCAGTTCGACCGTGTGCACTTGCATCCCACGGTACTGACGCCTGTCAATCCGTCTGCCGAACTCAATGACGACAACCCGGCAGGCAAGCTCCCGGCCCTGCGCCTGGCCGATGGCAACGTGATCCACGACAGCCGTGTGATCCTTGATTATCTGGACCATCAGCATGTCGGCAATCCACTGATCCCGCGCGAAGGGTCGGCGCGCTGGCGGCGCCTGACCCTGGCATCACTGGCCGACGCATTGCTCGACGCTGCTGTACTGATCCGCTACGAAACCTTCCTGCGGCCTGCTGAAAAGCACTGGGACCTGTGGCTGAACAGCCAGCAGGGAAAAATCGAGCGCACCCTCAGCTATTTTGAGCAGGACGCCATTACCGAACTCAGCTCGTCATTCGATGTGGCGTCCATCAGCGTCGCAGCGGCGTTGGGTTATCTGGATTTCCGCCAGCCCGACCTGCGCTGGCGTAGTGCCTACCCTCGCCTGGCGAGCTGGTATCTGGAGGTCAGCCAGCGCCCTTCGATGCTGGCAACTCAGCCACCGGCCTGAGGCTGCGTGATCGGTTGTCGGGGCATGCACGGGATCGTGGCGGCTCCGGTAACTGACTGACGATGATGGAGATCAGGCAGCGCGCCCGTGCCTGATCCTCGCGCAAACCGAGCCATTTACTCATGGCGCACCTCCAGACCGGCATCGAGCGGCTGGCTCGGGCGACTGATCGCAATGCCATACCAGTCCAGCTTGCGGGTCAGCACCATGAACACGGCCAGCAGGCCAAACAGCAGCAAAGCGCCCATCAGCAACGCATAATCTTCAGCACTGAGCAGGCCGTAGAGCAACCCGTACAACGCCGTCAGCCCGGCCGCAAAGCCCGCCCCATGACCCACGCTGCGCAGCACGTGACTGACATAAAAACCGATCAGACACACACAGGCACTCGCCGACAGCACGTAGGCCATGGCAAAGCCCAGATGCTCGGACAGCGATAGCAACATCAGGTAGAACAACGCCAGCGCCGCGCCCACCAGTGCGTATTGAACCGGGTGCACCGCCATACTTTTAAGGACTTCGAAAAGGAAGAATCCGGCGAACGTCAGCGCGATGAACAACAGCGCGTATTTGATCGCTCGATCACTCTTGAGGTACTGATCCACAGGATCGACAAAACTCACACCGAAGCTGCGGCTCTTGAAGTCTTCACATGCCTGCGCTGTCAGGCAGCGGCTGAGCGCGTCTTCCAGATTGGTGGAAAAGAACGAGGCCTGCCATGCAGCACTGAAGCCCTGATCGGTGATCTCGCGCTGGGTCGGCAGGTAATTGCCGATGAAACTGGGGTGTGGCCAGTCGGCGTTCAACTGCACGCGGCTGGACTTGCCCACCGGCGCAACCTCGAATTGGCCGGTGCCCTGCAAACGCAGATCGAACGCGAAATCCAGCGTGACCTGCTCGCGACCTTCCAGCATCGGCAGGTTGGCACTCACGCCTTCGCCCAGCCACTCGACTCGTGAACCGGGCAACAGGTCCAGCGTCTGTCCGTTGATCTGCAGTTTGGGAGCGCTTTCGATACCCCGAATATCACTGATGCCCAGCGCCAGATAAGGCTTCTCGAAGGTGTAATCGTCAAAGTCGCCCGTCACACCTAACTGCTCAGGCAACACGAACTGGCCGCTGATGTGGTTATCGGCGTGATAAAGACGCGCCTCATAGATGCCTCGGGCGCGCAGCTCGGTCTGCACCTTGCCATCGAGTTCGAACCGCTCCGGCAGAAAGTACAGATACCCTCGCTCAGAGGCGTTTTCAACATAACGCTCTTCGGTCTGGGCGTTGGTTTTCGAGATCCGCACGATCTTGCGATACGGCACGACCAGAATCGGGCCAGTCAGACGCTGACTGAAGCTGGAACTGCGCGCAATGTCCTCAAGCACCCCGTCGCGTTGCAACTGTCGGTCTGTGATCAGACTGCCGATCATCAACAATGGAATCAGCAACAGCAGGATCAGCAGCGCAATGGTGCCCAGTTTTACAGCCAGATTTCGGTTCATGGGGCTCTCCCTGTTTTTCGATGGGGAGAGTCTGGAATGGGCATGTGGAGACAGGATGGGGGTTGTGTGGAGATTGTGTGGTGGTGCACCACACTTTCAGCCGCGTTGTCCTGGGCAGTTCACGGGCATGTGGGATTTATTAGAGGGCAGACGGCAGCAACAGCCTCACCTCGACCCCGCCCTCGACATTCCCGATGTGCATTTCACCTGCATGCAACTGCACGACTTCTTCTACGAAATTCAGTCCCAGCCCAGTGCTTTTGCGGCCGCTGTCCGGACGCGGCAGGGAATAGAAACGTTCGCTCAGCCGAGGCAAGGCGTAGTCGGGAATCGGAGCGGCGTCGTTGTACAGGGTGAAAAGGATCCGCTCACCATCACGCATGGCCTCCAGACTCAACCTGCCATTGACGGGCGTGAAATCCAGCGCGTTGTCGATCAGATTGGCCAGCGCCTGGCTCAACAGGAAGCGCTCGCCCAAAAGCTGCAGGCCGGGATCGATCTGGATGTCGATGCGCAAGCCCTGACGTTCTATGCGCGTATTTCTGGCCGTCAGCAGTTCATCGATCAGATCGGCCAACGCTATCGCGACCTTTTCTTCCAGACCCTGGCGCTGTTCGACCATCGCCAGGTTCAGCAGCCGTTCGATCAGTTGCTGCAAACGGGCGCTTTCGCCCTCGATGTTACTGACGAAACGTTTTCGCTGTTCGCTCGGCATCTCATCCTGCAACAGCTCGGCAGCACCGCGGATCGCCGCCAGCGGGCTTTTCAGTTCGTGGGTCAGCGTGTGCACGTAGCGCTCGACGTAAGCTTTGCCTTCCAGTTGAGTGCGCATGTGTTCGACCGCCGCAGACAGTTGCTCAAGCTCGCCACCCCGATAATGCGGCAGCGCTGCGCGACGTCCTTCACTGACGGCCTGGGCATAGCCAGTCAGCCGTCTCAATGCCGAACCCAGCCACCAGGAAAACAGGCCGCCCATGCAGAGGCCCAGCACCATCAGGCCGCCGCCGTACCACAGCAGCCTGCGCTCGGCGCGGTCAACGTAGGGTTGCAACGAGCTGTTGGGTTTGGCGACCGTGACCACACCGATGATCGCCCCTTGATCGCGAATCGGCGCACCGACGTGCATCACCGATGAGTTAGGGTCGTCCGGGTCACTGCGGGTCGAACGCGCACCGTACTCGCCCCGCAAGGTCAGGTACACGTCATTCCAGCGCGAGTAATCCTGACCCACCGCCTGATCGCTGGAGTCGAGCAGGACGATGCCGTGGGCGTCGGTCACGTAAATGCGGTTATTGACCTGATTCTTGGCCAGCCCCCATATATTCGCAGCAGGCTGACGCAGACCGTAGGCCTTGAGTGCGTCTGGCAAGCGGCTTTGGTTCAGGGTGCCGTTCTTGACATTGTCATGAAGAATCTCGGCCAGCAGATTGGCCGTGTCTACAAGCGTTTCCTCGGTGGACTGACGCACGCCGGGACGCACTTCCTTCATCACCGTGTTGAGCACGAAGTAGCCGGTCAATGCGATGAACACCGCGTAGACCAGAAAAATCCGCATGCTCAACGGCATCAGCTATGGCCCGGGCTGAAGCTGTAACCTAGGCCGCGATGGGTCTGGATCGGCTCGGCATCGGCCGCGACGACACGCAGCTTGGCACGTACGCTCTTGATGTGGCTGTCGATGCTGCGCTCGTAACCTGCATCCGCCGCAACCCCCATCGCATCAAGCAGTTGCTCGCGGCTGAACACGCGCTCGGGCTGGGCAAGCAGGCACTGCAACAGGCGGAATTCGTGACGGGTCAGGCTCAACGGCTGGTTGCGGTAGCTGATCTGGAAACGCTCAAGATCAACCGTGAACGGCTGGTTTTCCGAAACCGTGACAGAGCGCGGCTGCATGCGTTTCAGGATCGCCCGAACCCTTGCAGCGACCTCTCGCGGGCTGAACGGCTTGACGACATAGTCATCCGCGCCGATTTCAAGCCCCACGACGCGGTCGATTTCAGCGTCGCGCGCGCTCAGGAAAATCACCGGCACGTCGCTGAAACGCCGTAGCTGTTTGCAGGCCTCGAACCCGGTGATATCCGGCAACCCGATGTCCAGAATGATCAGATCGGCCGGCGACACGCGCTGCTGCTCGACGGCCTCCTGGCCCAGACTGAGCCAAGAGGTGGTAAACCCTTCGCTTTGCAGCACATAGATCAGCGTGTCGGCAATCGCGGCTTCGTCTTCGACAATCAATATGTGCGGCATGGCATCCGGGCGCTGGGAGAGAGGGCGAAACGTTGCGCGATTTCAGCCCTCTGCGTCAATCAGCAATCGGGTTTATCAGCGGTATAACGGCGCGCCGGATTGACCGCTGCGTCGAACTCGCGCAGCGCCTTGGCGCCGATCAGCAACGGGTAGTTGAAGTGGCTGCGGTCCACCAGATTGACCTCAACAGTGCGCTTCTTGTCACCCAGGCACAGCTCCATGTCCACCACCGGGCGCTTGGTCGGGTCGATCACTTCGTCGTCTTCGTCATCGCCCTCGGAGCGGCCCTTGATCTTGCTGATCCGCGAGACCTTGTGCTCGTAGACCTTGCTGTCGGCGTCCTTGGTCGCCAGACGGAAACGCACCCAGTCATCGCCATCACGCTTGAACAACTCGATGTCTTTGGCCGACAGCGAAGCGGTCAACGCACCGGTGTCCATCTTGGCCTTGAAGGTCTGGCCGACATCCACCACCTTGATGTTTTCATAGCGACCATACAGCGTCGGTTCGGCTGCCATGACAGGCAGAGCGAGCAGGGACAACAGCGCCAGAATCGGTTTCACGTGCAAGGTTCCTCACAAGGGACAACGCCTGATTGGCGCCCGGTTTTAGACAGCGAACCTGCCGTTGGTTCGGCAGCTCAGTGTTCGGCGAGCATAATCCCTCGCACGTGAAACATT
This sequence comes from Pseudomonas triticifolii, assembly GCF_014358015.1. GTDB lineage: Bacteria > Pseudomonadota > Gammaproteobacteria > Pseudomonadales > Pseudomonadaceae > Aquipseudomonas > Aquipseudomonas triticifolii. The sequence continues at coordinate 173,223 of NZ_JACONV010000006.1, forward strand.
TGTAAGTACCTGTGTAATTGGCGTAAAACGCGATGATCTTTATCATTGCCGGCCCAGCCCCCTCAAGAGCCTTTTATGCGCCGTGTACTCACCGGCTGTTTTGCCACCCTCCTCCTGCTGATCAACACACTGGTGCTGATTGGCCCGTTACTGGTTTTCGCCCTGCTCAAGCTTTTGTTCAGAGGCCGCATGCGGGATCACTGCTCCCATGCCGTGATGTGGATTGCCGAAACCTGGGCCGAGATCGACAAACTCATTTTCGCCGCCTGCATTGCGACGCGATGGGATATTCGCGGCGATGAGGGCCTGCGCAGCGACACGTCGTATCTGGTGATCAGCAACCATCAGTCGTGGGTCGATATCCCCGCACTCATTCAGGCACTTAACCGACGCACCCCGTTCTTCAAGTTCTTTCTGAAAAAAGAGCTGATCTGGGTGCCGCTGCTGGGTCTAGCGTGGTGGGGGCTGGATTACCCGTTCATGAAACGTTACACCAGGGCTTTTCTGGCCAAACACCCGGAACTCAAAGGCAAGGACCTGGAAATCACCAAGGCCGCCTGCGAACTGTTCAAACGCCAGCCAGTGACCATCGTCAACTACCTGGAAGGCACGCGCTTCACGCCGGCCAAGCATTCGGCGCAAGCCTCGCCCCACACCAGCCTGCTCAAACCCAAGGCGGGTGGCGTGGCATTCGTGCTGGCCGCCATGGGTGAGCAGCTGGATGCGATTCTGGACGTTACGGTGGTGTATCCCGGCTCAACCATCCCGGGCTTCTGGGACATGCTCTGCGGACGGGTCTCGAACGTGATTGTCGATATCAAGACCCGCGAACTGGAACCCTGGCTGTGGCAGGGAGACTACGAGAACGATCCGGTGTTTCGCGAGAAGGTACAGGGCTGGGTCAATCAGCTCTGGACCGAGAAGGATGCACGGATTGCAGCGTTAAGGCTGGAGGCACAGCAACACTAACGATTTTGACAGGTAGACAGCATGGCACCGGCTGAAGAATGCTGACCTCGAACACCTCAAGAGGTCACACTCATGCCAATGTCCGCCGCCACGCTGCTTGGTTCCTATCGCTACGATGCCCTGAATCGCCTGGCAGACTGTACGCCAGCGGGCATGGATGCTGTCAGACGCTTCTACCTGAAGGACCGTACCGCCTGCGAGCTTCAAGGACGTTCAGGACGCAGCATTGCGCAGGCAGAGCATTGGTTACTTGCGATCATCGCCACCGATGCCGCAGTCAACCAAAACGCTCTACTGGCCACCGATCAGTCACGTTCTGTGCTGCACAGCCTCAACGATCAGCAACGCCATACATGCGCCTACCCGCCTTACGGCACGTCCGCACAAACGGCACCGTCCGTGTTGACCGGCTATACGGGTCAGATACCTGATCCGGTGACCGGGCATTTCCTGCTGGGCAATGGCTACCGGGCATTCAATCCTGTTCTGATGAGGTTCAACAGTCCTGACACGGTAAGCCCGTTCGATGAGGGCGGGTTCAACGCCTACGCCTATTGCCAAGGTGACCCCGTCAACTACATGGACCCCAGCGGGCGCTTTCCGATAGGTGCTTTAGGAATGCTTTCCGTACGGTTGAGAAAAGTCCTTCCGGCGGTGGTGAAGAGGGCAAGCCTGAGCGATGAAGACGGTATCTTTCAAACGGTGCGCCAAGCGCTGGAGAGAAAAGTAGTCGCACCAGCACCGATAACCCCCACCAGAGAATACCTACGCAGCGCCACACAGGGACTGGACAAACAATCGCCGTTTGTCCAGAAGCTCGCTTCAGTCAACCTCAACCTCGCCAGTCACGGCGACACTAACCTGACATTGCAGCAGGCAATGGACTACGCCGCTTTGGCGAAACAGGTGAGCACAGGCAAGATGAGCAATTCAGGCGCTCATATACATGCGGCGGCGATGTGGGCGCAAAAGCTGCGCACCGAGGGTAAGAGCCCGACCTCTATGGTGGGACTGGCCTTCAACCTCGCGGGCGCCATGACTTCAGGAGTGCACGATCATGCGCTCCTCAAAACCGGTGCTTTATTACGCAGAGGATCATGACAGGGGGATCCGCGCCCCAGGCAATCAGCTACCCGCCCCCCACAGCCCGCTCAGGCTCTGCAGCGCGGAGCCGCTGGCGCCTTGTTGCCCCAGGTATTGCAGGATGACAGGGACGAATTGGCTGACCATGTTGCTGTCCATGCCCAGCGCCTTGAACGCGTTGTTCACGTCACCCATGTTTTGCACATTGCCCAAGGCACTGTTGAGCATCGAGTTGTCGCCTGCCTTGTTTGCGCCCAGCAGCTTGCCCAGGCCGTTAGCGCCTCCGAGGCTGTCGAGCGCAGAGACACCTGACAGTTGCTCCAGGCCGGGAACCGACTGGGCCAGTTGCGAGTAATCGTTGCCAGCCAGTTTGTTCTTCGCCAGCCCCAACAATGCACCCGTCCCGCCTACCGCCTGTTCGGGAGTGACATTGAGTTGGGAGCCTAGCGCGTTCAGCAAGCCGGCCGCCTCGGGTGCGGCTGTAGCTTTCTGATTCCCGCCGGTGGCGTTGGAAACCGCATTCGCTGCGTCATTCAGGTTGAAGGCAAACACCGGGCTTGCTGCCAGGCCCATCAACGTTGCCAGTGCCATCACGCGTGCAGTCTTCATTCGGTCAACCTCATCAAACTGAACCGCCCGTGAGTGGGCGGTAAAACAGACGTTTTGACTGAGTGAGCCAAGGCTTGTTCCCGATGCCTCACAGGAGATAGCGGTTATTTCCGATTGTGACGTGTGAGCATGACGTCCAGACGGGCATTACCTGACAGTTCTGATAGCTAGGCTGCGATCAAAGTCATGCACACACTGAACCTCAATGGTCCGTGCCACCGAGGAAAGCCTGATGACTTCCATCGATTCTACCCTGCTGTGCCGTTACAGCTACGACCCTGGCGATCGTCTGGCAAGCGCTTCGCGTGCAAATCAGGACACTGCGCAGCATTTCTATATAAAGAATCATTCGACTATGCAGATTCAAGGTCAACACCGAAATAGACAGCTACACGTGGATGGCTACTTGCTGGCGCAACAGAATCAGCAGGATCATCAAGCCAGCTTTACGCTGCTTGCCAGCGACCAACAGCGTTCCGTCATTGCGATGCCTGGGGCCAGTGTTTCGTATACGCCGTATGGCAACAGGAACTCATCGGCCATCCCTCCAGACCTACCGAGTTTCACCGGGCAGCATGCGGACCTCGTGACCGGGCATTACCTGCTGGGCAATGGCTATCGGGCGCTTAATCCGGTATTGATGAGGTTCAACAGTCCGGACAGTTTGAGCCCGTTTGGTGAAGGTGGATTTAACGCGTATGGTTATTGCTCTGGGGATCCGGTCAACAGTGTGGATGAGAACGGACATCTAACAACCAGAGTGTTAGCCAGCATTTTCAAAGGATTAAGACCCTCATCGACGGTTAGAAACAAAACCAGCATAACTCGACATGCGTCTGTATTATCGCCGGAATCGAATTCGGATGTTAAAACGCTTGCTGGAATGATACAGGGTGATGTAACCAACAACGTCTCAGAAAGAGTGCATAAGGTAAAGTCTCTCGGCAAAGTCCCTAGCACAAAGGACGGGCGACTTATCAAAAAGAAACCTAAGCACTACAAGGAGCGCTTGAAGCAGGCTGGTACGTTCAGCGAACCAGAGCAGAGAGCCATACAGCTGCAGATGCGCCCCCTTCCTCCCACTCCTGATGGCCGATGGCTCCGCACCCGTCCGAGCCACAAGAGAACAAACGAAACGCACGTGTATGAACAGGTCTCATCCGAATATCTCCAGGATGCAACCGAGGTCATGAGCAATGCCATGCGCCCAAAAAAGCGAATAGACATCGTCTTTAGCGAGACAGAAACCGCAACAATTCGAGGCTCGAACCAAGCCGTGACACCTGGCGATTCTGATAGCTAGGCTGCGAACCGGACTTCGAGCAGGCTCAAACCTGAACGATTCACGCCAGAGAAGGTAAGCCCCATGAGCTCGATCGCACCGGCCCTGCTTTGCCGTTATCACTATGACCCTCTGGATAGGCTGGTCCTCAGCGCACAGGCGGGACAGGAGAGCGTGCAGCGTTTTTTTCAAAAGAACCGCCTGACGACACACCTTCAGGGCCAGGCGCAGCGCACACTGCTGCACGCTGATGAACAGTTGCTGGCGCTTCAGCCTGGACAGAATCAAACGACAACGTCTGTATTGCTCGCGACCGACCAGCAGGCATCGGTCATTGTGACACCTGAGGAGAGGGCTTCATTTACGCCGTACGGTCATCGGCATCCTCAAGCCAAACTCATGGATCTGCCCGGCTTTACAGGTCAGCAGGCAGATCCGGTAACCGGGCACTATCTGATGGGTAACGGCTATCGGGGGTTCAACCCGGTGCTCATGAGGTTCAACAGCCCGGACCGTTTGAGCCCGTTTGGCGACGGTGGTTTGAATGCCTATGCGTATTGCAAGGGGGACCCGGTTAATCAGATAGATCCGACAGGGCACATACCTGCGTTCATGAAGCCTTTTCGCAAATGGCTAGCGCGCATGAATACACCGCCTCCGGAGGCTAAAGACGCCTTCGTGCGCCTGGATCTGAGCAATAAACGAACCGTAAAGAAAGAGATTAATATCTACGATCACGATATCGGGCCAGGACAAAAACAGCTGGTCGTTAACGCACATGGCGCACTCCCCGGTATTGCCGATAACAGCACGCTGTACGCGGACCATCAGTACATCGGTGCAGAGCATCTGAGCGCTGAACTAAAGAAACAAGGCGTCGTGTTCGAAAACTACAAAAGTGCTCACATCATCGCGTGTCACTCTGCAGACACCAGTATGCCGTTCGCAAAACAATTCTCACGTCAAACGGGCCTCCCCACGTTGGGCTACCAGGGTGTTGTCAATGCTGAAGAAAAGCTGAGTGGCGACACCGTCACAATCGAAATCATGCGTAAGAATCTGTTCGTGCGCTCTTCTTCAAAAGAACACAAAGCGCGTGGCGCAAGGTTTAGCTATGCACCCGTCTGGTTTGGCCGACGCGACTCGTCCACTGCCCTGTAATCTGGAGCGGGCAGCCTGAGCTGCCCGCCCACCGACATCACGCTGCGCTGAACAACTTGTGCGGATCAATCACAAACTTCTTCGGTACACCCGCATCGAACTCGCCGTAGCCACGCGGTGCATCATCAAGGCTGATGACTTCGACGCCGACCACGTCAGCGATCTTGATGCGATCCCACATGATGGCTTGCATGAGTTGGCGGTTGTACTTCATGACTGGCGTCTGCCCAGTGTGGAAGCTGTGGGATTTGGCCCAGCCCAGGCCGAAACGGATGCTGAGGCTGCCCATCTTCGCAGCAGCGTCCACGGCCCCCGGATCTTCGGTAACGTAAAGGCCGGGAATACCAATCTTGCCAGCCACGCGAACCACGCCCATGAGCGAGTTGAGTACGGTTGCGGGCGCTTCCGACTGCGCACCGGCATGGCCGTGGCCTCGGGCTTCGAAGCCTACCGCATCGATGGCGCAATCCACTTCCGGCTCGCCCAGCAGCGCTGCGATCTGCTCGTGCAACGGCGTGTCCTGGGACAGGTCGGCAATCTCGAATCCCTGAGCCTTGGCGTGAACCAGACGGGTCGGATTGACGTCACCGACGATCACCACGGCTGCGCCCAGCAGACGCGCCGACGCAGCGGCTGCCAGACCGACCGGCCCGGCACCCGCCACATAGACCGTGCTACCCGGCCCTACACCGGCAGTCACTGCGCCGTGGTAGCCGGTGGGCAGAATGTCGGAGAGACAGGTCAGGTCGCGGATCTTCTCCATCGCGGCGTCGCGATCCGGCAGTTTGAGCAGGTTGAAGTCCGCATAAGGCACCAGCACATATTCCGCCTGGCCGCCGACCCAGTCGCCCATGTCGACATAACCATAGGCACCACCGGCGCGGGCAGGGTTTACGGTCAGGCAGACACCGGTGTGCTGTTCCTTGCAACTGCGGCAGCGGCCGCACGCCACGTTGAAGGGCACGGAGACCAGATCGCCGACTTTCAGATGCTCCACGTCACGGCCGGCTTCGAGCACTTCGCCAGTAATTTCATGACCGAGCACAAGCCCGGTCTGGGCAGTGGTGCGGCCGCGAACCATGTGCTGGTCCGAGCCGCAGATGTTGGTGGACACCACGCGCAGGATGACACCGTGTTCGATGCGCTTGCCGCGTGGATCTTCCATTTTGGGGAAAGGAATGCTTTGCACTTCGACCTTGCCAGCGCCGAGATACACTACACCGCGATTACCAGACATGCTTTCACCTCGCTTTTATTGTGTTGTAGCGGAGAAATGCGCTGCTTTGATGGGTGTTACGGCAACGCATCGATTGCTCTGGGTTGCTTGTGTCGTAACTTGCCGAGAAACCATGACGGTGGGAGGAGCTTGCCCGCGATGCCTGTTTTCAGGCGACCTGCGGATAACCGGTCTGACGCCATCGCCGGCAAGCCGCCTCCCACGGTTCGGTGATTCCTGTGATTGTGTTGTGAAACCCTACAAAACCACCGTCCTGTTGGCGTTGAGAAACACCCGCCGTTCAATGTGATAGCCCACTGCGCGAGCCAGTGTCAGCCCTTCAATGTCCCGGCCCTTGGCGATCAGGTCTTCGGGGTAGTGACTGTGATCGACCACTTCGACGCCCTGCGCAATGATCGGACCTTCGTCCAGGTCGTTGTTGATGTAATGCGCCGTCGCCCCCACCAGTTTCACGCCCTTGTTGTAGGCCTGATGGTAGGGCTTGGCCCCTTTGAAACCGGGTAGCAGCGAGTGGTGAATGTTGATCGCCTTGCCATCGAGCTTGCGGCACAGATCCGGTGACAGCACTTGCATGTAGCGGGCAAGGATCACCAGTTCGGCACCCGATTCTTCGATGACCTGCCAGACTCTGGCCTCCTGCGCAGGCTTGTCGTTGGGGTCGAGTGGGAAATGGTAGTACGCAATTCCATGCCACGCTGCCAACGGCTCAAGATCGGGGTGATTGGACACCACCGCGACCACGTCCATGGACAGCTGATTGATGCGCTGGCGGTACAGCAGGTCATTCAGGCAATGGTCCGCCTTGGAAACCATGATCACCACTTTCGGCCGGTAGTTGGGTGCCGTCAGTTCGAAGATCATGCCGAACGCACTGCCCCGCTCGGCCAGGCCTGCCCGGAAACCTTCCTCGTCGAAGCCTTCTGGCTGACGAAATTCGACGCGAATGAAAAAGCGCCCCGACAGGCGATCATCGAACGAATGGTGCTCGGTCACGTAGCAACCCTGCTCGAACAAAAAGCGGGTCACGGCATCCACCGTACCCAGCACACTGGGGCAGTCGGCAGTCAAAATCCATGTATCGGGGGCACGACTCATTACGCGATTACTCCTGGATCCTCATCGCCTGTCAGGTCTTTGCAAAGACGCTGGATCAGACACCACTCACTTCACGCCTGAATACTCAAACCATATTCTGCTGACGCATCCTGCAACCACAGCCACCAGTAATCGGCGAAGCTGCGACGAATCAGCAACTCCCAGGTTTCTTCGCCCGTGCGACGGATCACCAGTTGCGACTTGGCGAACACCGTGCCGACGGCCTTGCCCACCGGAAAGTTGTCCGGGTGTACGTCGTAGCTGGTGGACTTCATCAAGACCTGACGCACCTTTGGCCCGGTCAGCTCAAGGATCGACTGGCCGCCGCTGACGTTGACGATTGCGATGTGCAAACCGGCCAGCGCTTCACGCAGTTTCTGTTCGGCAGCAAGCTCTTCGCCGGTCGGTACGATCAGCAGCCACTCATCCGGGCCCATCCACTGCAGCGAGCTTTCACCCCGGGTGACCAGCATCAGTGCGGCAGGCAACTCCATACCGAGCGCCTTGTGCACGCCAGCGGCAAACGCAGGATCGTGGGCATCACCCCGAAGGGTCAGATGGCCCAGCAATTTCTTCTCGCGCAAAAACACACCCGGATTGGCGCGGCCTTTGCCGACGAGGCTTTCAAGACTCGCATGGAACAACGGCGACTCGGCTTTGACGTCGGTGGTCGGGCGTTGTGGGTAAACATTGACTGTGGTCATGGATCACCTGCTTTGAATTCTGTTGTACAGCCCAGCGTGCGGAAACGACCGTTTATTCGACGTTCTGATGATCGCCCTTCGGATCGAAGAACACCGACGAAACGATCTCGGCTTCAATCACGCTGCCATCGGCCAACGGTGCGAATACCCGTTCGCCCATGCGGTTCAGGCCGCCCTTGACCACGCCCAGCGCGAACGAATAGCCCAGCGAGTTGTGCGCGTAGCTGGAGGTCACGTGACCGACCATGCTCATCGGGATTGTCTGCTTGGTGTCGAACACCAGTTGCGCGCCTTCCGGCAGCCATTTGGTCGGATCAACCGGCTTGAGCCCGACCAGTTGCTTGCGCTGTTCGCGCACGCAGTCTTCCCGGTTCATGCCGCGCCAGCCGATCCATGAAAACGGCTTGGTACGACCGACACACCAGCCCATGTTCAGGTCGTCCGGCGTCATCGAGCCGTCGGTGTCCTGACCGACGATGATGAAACCCTTCTCGGCCCGCAGCACGTGCATGGTTTCTGTGCCATACGGTGTCAGGTCGTACTGCTTGCCTGCCTCGATGATCTTTTCCAGTACGCCCATCGCGTAGTCGGCCTGGACGTTGACCTCGTAGGACAGCTCGCCGGTAAAGGAGATGCGGAACACCCGGGCCGGTACGCCTGCGACCAAACCTTCTTTCCAGGTCATGAACGGGAACGCTTCGCGGCCCAGGTCGATATCGGTGACTTCACTGAGCAGTTTGCGGCTATTGGGGCCGGACAGCGTCAGGGTCGCCCAGTGGTCGGTCACCGACGTGAAGTACACCTTCAGGTCTGGCCATTCGGTCTGCTGATAGATTTCCAGCCATTGCAGAACGCGTGCAGCGCCGCCGGTGGTGGTGGTCATCAGGAAGTGGTTGTCGGCGATGCAGGCCGTCACGCCGTCATCGAAGACCATGCCGTCTTCCTTGCACATCAGGCCGTAACGCGCCTTGCCCACGTCCAGTTTGGTCCAGGCGTTGGTGTAGATGCGGTTCAGAAACTCACGGGCATCGGGCCCTTGAATGTCGATTTTGCCCAGTGTCGAGGCATCCAGCAGACCCACGCTGGCGCGCACAGCCTTGCATTCGCGGGCGACGGCAGCGTGCATGTCTTCGCCATTTTTCGGAAAGTACCAAGGACGCTTCCACTGACCGACGTCCTCGAACTCGGCACCGTTTCGCACATGCCACGCGTGCAACGCAGTGAAACGCACCGGCTCGAAAACATGCCCGCAATGCCGACCGGCAATCGCGCCGAAGGTCACCGGCGTGTAGTTGGGACGGAACATGGTGGTGCCCATTTCCGGGATCGACACGTTCAGCGAGCGAGCGGCAATGGCCAGACCGTTGACGTTACCCAGTTTGCCCTGATCGGTGCCAAAACCCAGCGCGGTGTAGCGCTTGACGTGTTCGACGGACTCGAAGCCCTCACGGGTCGCCAGCTCGATAGCGGCTGCGGTCACATCGTTTTGCAGATCGACGAATTGCTTGGGCGCACGAGCGGTACCTTTTTCGTGCGGTACCTGGAACAGCGCCAGGGTCGGTTCTTCAGCGCGGGTGAGGGCTTTGGGCATGACGCCTTCGACCACCTTGAAACCCGCTTCGCTGGCCGCGCGCACGCCACCTTCGAAACCATCCGCCAGGCTGTCCGCCAGGCTGTAGACACCATTTACGCCGCCGACACACACTCGCCTCTGCGGCGCTTCGCCCGGCACGAAACCGAGAATGTCTTCACGCCAGACCGGCTTGCCGCCCAGGTGCGATGCCAAGTGAACGATCGGGCTGTAACCGCCAGAGCTGGCCACCAGGTCGCACTCCAGCCATTCACCGGGACTGGTCACGTTGTGTGATTTGACGTCGATGGCGGCGACACGTGCAGCCGTCACGCGCTTGGTGCCCCGGGCTTCGATCACTGCGCTGCCGGTCAGGATGCGAATGCCTTTGGCGCGCGCCTCTTCCACCAGCGGACCACGCGGGTTATGACGTGCATCGGCAATCGCCACCACGGGCAGACTGGCGTCGAGCCAGTCCAGTGCAACGCGATAGGCATGGTCGTTGTTGGTGGACAGCACAAGCTTTTTGCCCGGTGCCACGCCGTAGCGACGCACGTAGGTGGAGACCGCGCCGGCCAGCATATTGCCGGGCACATCGTTGTTGCCGTAGACCAGCGGACGTTCGTGGGTGCCGGTCGCCAGCACCACGCGCCTGGCACGGACGCGGTGCATGCGCTGACGCACCATGCCGATCGGCGCACGGTCGCCGAGGTGATCGGTCAGGCGCTCGTGAATCGTCAGGAAGTTGTGATCGTGATAGCCGTTGACCGTGGCGCGAGGCAACAGGGTCACGTTACGCAGGCCTTTGAGCTCGGCAACCACAGTAGCGACCCATTCAACGGCCGGTTTGCCATCCAGGCTCTCACGGCTGTCGAGCAGGCTGCCGCCGAACTCCTCCTGCTCGTCGGCCAGAATCACACGAGCGCCACTGCGCGCTGCAGCCAGCGCTGCCGCGAGGCCTGCAGGGCCTGCGCCGACAATCAGCACGTCGCAGTGCTGGTTCATCGCATCGTAGCTGTCAGGGTCGTTCTCGGTCGGCGAGCGGCCCAGGCCTGCGGCCTTGCGGATGTACTTCTCGTACGTCATCCAGAACGACTGCGGGTACATGAACGTCTTGTAGTAGAAGCCCGGCGGCATCAGCTTGCCGCCGACCTTGCCGAGAATGCCCATCACATCGTTGTTCACACTCGGCCAGCCATTGGTGCTGGTCGCGACCAGACCCGAATAGAGAGCTTGCTGAGTCGCTCGCACGTTGGGAATCTGCGTGGCTTCGGTCGCGCCGATCTGCAATACGGCGTTCGGCTCTTCGGAACCTGCCGCGAAAATGCCGCGTGGTCGCGAGTACTTGAAGCTGCGACCGATGATATCAACACCATTGGCCAGCAGCGCGGACGCCAGGGAGTCACCCTCAAAGCCCTGATAGGTCTGACCGTTGAAGGTGAAATTCAGCACCTTGCTACGGTTGATACGGCCGCCGTTGGGCAGTCGGTTGTTCTGGCTCATACCTTGTCTCCCTTGTCCGTGAACTGCGGCTTGGCGCCGATCGGATAGGTCTCGAGAATCTCGTAGGTCACGGTGTTTCGCGTGGCGTTGAAGTACTGACGGCAACCGGCTGCGTGAATCCACAGCTCGTGGTGCAGGCCACGCGGGTTATCGCGGAAGAACATGTAATCGCCCCACTGCTCGTCAGTGCAGGCACCCGGATCGAGCGGACGCGGAATGTGCGCCTGGCCTGATGCGTGAAATTCCTCTTCGGAGCGCAGTTCGCCACAGTGAGGACAGAAGATATGCAACATGGGTATTTCTCCTGTTTAGTGGGCGACCGCGGCTGCGCCGTGTTCGTCAATGAGTGCGCCGTTGTGAAAACGATCAATGGAGAATGGCTTGGCCAACGGGTGCATCTCGCCTTTGGCCAGGCTTGCGGCAAATACGTTGCCCGAGCCTGGTGTGGCCTTGAAGCCGCCCGTGCCCCAACCGCAGTTGAAGAACATGTTCGGGACCGGCGTCTTGGAAATGATCGGGCAGGCATCCGGCGTGGTGTCGACGATGCCGCCCCACTGGCGGTTCATGCGCACGCGCGACAGCACCGGGAACATCTCGACGATGGCCTGGATGGTGTGTTCGATCACCGGATACGAACCGCGCTGGCCGTAGCCGACCCAGCTGTCGATACCGGCACCGATCACCAGGTCGCCCTTGTCGGACTGGCTGATGTAGCCGTGTACGGCGTTGGACATGATGACGCTGTCGATGATGGGTTTGATCGGCTCGGACACCAGCGCCTGAAGCGGATGAGACTCGATCGGCAGACGGAAGCCGGCCAGTTTGGCCATGTGGCCCGAGTTGCCTGCGGTCACAACGCCGACGCGCTTGGCCCCGATGAAACCCTTATTGGTTTCGACACCGATGCACACGCCGTTTTCCTTGCGAAAACCGATCACTTCGGTCTGCTGGATCAGGTCCACGCCCAGTGCATCGGCGGCACGCGCAAAGCCCCAGGCCACGGCATCGTGACGGGCAACGCCACCGCGGCGCTGAACGGTCGCGCCGATGATCGGGTAACGGGTGTTCTTCGAGCAGTCCAGATACGGAATTTCTTGCGCAACCTGCTGGCCGTTGAGCAACTCGCCATCCACGCCATTGAGGCGGTTGGCGCTGACACGGCGCTCGGAATCACGCATGTCCTGCAGGGTATGGCAAAGGTTGTACACGCCACGCTGGGAGAACATGACGTTGTAGTTCAGGTCCTGTGACAGGCCTTCCCACAACTTCATCGCGTGCTCATACAGGTGAGCCGATTCGTCCCACAGGTAGTTGGAGCGCACGATGGTGGTGTTACGCGCCGTGTTGCCGCCGCCCAGCCAGCCTTTCTCAACCACGGCAACGTTGGTGATGCCATGCTCTTTGGCCAGATAGTAGGCCGTGGCCAGACCGTGCCCGCCGCCGCCAACGATGACCACGTCGTACACCTTCTTCGGGGTCGGCGTACGCCACATGCGCTGCCAGTTCTCGTGGTGGCTGAGGGAGTGCTTGAGAAGGCCGAAGCCTGAGTAATGCTGCATGTAGGGCTACTCCTGACTCAGCGATAAACCGGGAAATCGGAACACAGTGCGGCGACCTGACTCGCAACGTTGGCCTCGACATCGGCGTCACCGAGGTTGTCGAGGATGTCGCAGATCCAGCCCGCCAGTTCGATGCACTGAGTCACCTTGAAACCGCGACTGGTCACCGCCGGGGTGCCGATACGCAGACCGGACGTCACGAACGGCGATTGCGGGTCGTTGGGCACCGAGTTCTTGTTGACGGTGATGTGCGCACGCCCCAGTGCAGCGTCGGCGTCCTTGCCGGTCAGGCCCTGACGGATCAGGCTGACCAGAAACAGGTGGTTGTCAGTGCCGCCGGAAACGACATCGAAGCCGCGATCAATGAACACCTGTGCCATGGCCTGGGCGTTATCGATCACTTGTTGTTGATAGGCTTTGAAACCTGGCTCCATGGCTTCCTTGAAGCACACAGCCTTGGCGGCGATGACATGCATCAGCGGGCCGCCCTGACCGCCGGGGAACACGGCGGAGTTGAATTTCTTTTCGAGCTCTTCGTTGGCCCTGGCCAGAATCAGGCCGCCACGCGGGCCGCGCAGGGTCTTGTGGGTCGTGGTGGTGACGACGTCGGCATAAGGCAGCGGGTTCGGGTACAGGCCTGCGGCCACCAGACCTGCCACGTGAGCCATGTCGACTAACAGGTAGGCACCGACCTTGTCGGCGATTTCCCGGAAGCGCGGGAAATCCAGCGTCTTGGAGTAGGCCGAGAAACCGGCAATGATCATCTTCGGCTTGCTTTCCAGCGCGAGACGCTCGACTTCGTCGTAGTCGATCAGGCCGGTGTGAGTGTCGATGCCGTATTGCACAGCGTTGTACAGCTTGCCGGAGAAGCTGACTTTCGCGCCGTGAGTCAGGTGACCGCCATGGGCCAGGCTCATGCCCAGCACGGTGTCGCCAGCCTGCAGCAGCGCCAGATAGACCGAAGCGTTTGCCTGACTGCCGGAGTGCGGCTGGACGTTGGCGTAATCGGCACCGAACAGTTGTTTGGCGCGCTCGATGGCCAGTTGCTCGACCTTGTCGACATGCTCGCAACCGCCGTAATAGCGCTTGCCGGGATAGCCTTCGGCGTACTTGTTGGTCAGGCCGCTGCCCTGGGCCTGCATGACGCGCTTGCTGGTGTAGTTCTCCGAGGCGATCAGCTCGATATGGTCTTCCTGACGCTGCTCCTCGGCATTCATCGCCGCCAACAGTGCGTCGTCATAACCCTGGATCTGGTCTTGCTTGCTGAACATCGCGGTTCTCCCAGCGGCGGCGCTGCGCCTGTCTTATCGGTAGGGCGTGTGAATTGCCCCCTGGAAGCGATGGTATGGCCGACGACGCCCGCCCAGATGCCTACGGACGCCACACAAAGGTGCGTTTACGACATTGCCCGGATCGGCCCCACTGATCGTTCCTCCGGCTCCGCGCTCCGACGCGAGCACGATTGGAGACCGAGGGCGCGGACTTGTCCGCAAAAAGCCCGTTGCATCCGACGCAAACGTAGCGCATGAGCGCAATCAAGGCAGAGCACCTGCCAGTTCTGACAGTAGACGGGGGCAGACGCAGAAACCTAATCTGGCGATGTAAAGCGGTCGATGGCGCTGGAACAACAGAGCCTGTAACAACGCGGACAGATCACTCTTTTTTATTCAACGGACTGAATTCGCCGACACCTGGAAGGAGACCATGATGGGCCTGATCGCAAGAACGCATACCCTGACGCCAGCACTATGGAAAGCGCTGAGCGCTCAAAAAAGCCACCCGATGCCCGCTCTCGATCCGTGGCTCTTCCTTTCTCAGGGCGTGCTTCATGATTCGAATCTGCTAGGCCGGGTCAAGCTGAGGACTATCCAGGAACTGCCTACTCTCGAGGCGCTGGTCACGGTCTACATCGAGGGCATGGAGACGACACTTACCACCACAACGTCGATAACCGACGCCAGGCTTTACGCGACCACTCAAGACATCATTCATCAGAACGATGTCTTTAACTCCGTTATCTTCAAGGTCATTTCCTATTCAGATGGCACCGTCATAGCCGACATCTACCTGTGGGAAATACCCGCGCCCGTCGCACCCGACGCCATCGAATCGGACACACCTCTTTACCTGCCTAAAGGTTCGACGTTTTACGAGGGTGAATCCGAGCAAGATATTGTGATGGACAGAACCATCAGAATGTCTGAAGACCACCGCGCCGCGATCAATATCCGGACCGTTGAAGGAAGAAGCTACTCAATAACCGTAACGGCAGCTGAAGCGGTCCGGTGTGCAGTGCCGGGCGACTATTACGTGGAGAGCGGTTCGGCTGAACTGTCCGTGGTGTACGGCGTAACCACGCTGTCTGAAACGCCGTTCACACCGGTCATCCAGCATACGCCTTTACCCGCGGGGCCGGCCCCGACCCCGAATTCACCAGCGCAAGCGTGAGAAACGCCAAGGTGTCGTCGCAACCCTGGCGTATGAGCGATGGCGGTCAGCTTTTCGGCGTAACCAACGCATCCGCCCGGAACATGCCGCGAATCCCGCGCACCGCCTGACGAATCCGGTCCTGATTCTCGATCAGCGCGAAACGCACGTGATCGTCGCCGTACTCACCGAACCCGACGCCGGGCGAAACGCACACCTTGGCTTCGGCCAGCAGTTTCTTGGCAAACTCCAGTGACCCCAAGTGTGCATAAGCTTCAGGGATCTTCGCCCAGACGTACATCGACGCCTTGGGATTTTCGACCATCCAGCCCAGTTCATGCAGGCCTTTAACGAGCACGTTGCGACGCTGGCGATATTGCTCGGCGATGTCGAGCACGCACTGCTGATCCCCTTCCAGCGCGGCAATGGCGGCCACCTGCAGCGGCGTGAAGGTGCCGTAGTCGTGATAGCTCTTGATCCGCGCCAGCGCATTGACCAGTTCGGGGTTGCCGACCATGAAGCCGATCCGCCAGCCCGCCATGTTGTAGCTCTTGGACAGGGTGAAGAACTCCACGGCAATGTCCTTGGCACCGGGAACCTGCATGATGGACGGTGCTTTCCAGCCGTCGTAGACGATGTCGGCGTAGGCCAGGTCGTGAACCACCAACACGTCGTACTGCTTGGCCAGGGCCACGACGCGCTCGAAGAAGTCCAGTTCTACGCACTGCGCGGTCGGGTTGGACGGGAAGCCCAGAATCATCATTTTCGGCTTGGGAATCGAGCCGCGAATGGCTTTTTCCAGCTCGGCGAAGAAATCCACACCCGGCACCAGCGGCACAGAACGCACCTGGGCACCGGCAATCACCGCACCATAGATGTGGATCGGATAGCTAGGGTTGGGCACCAGCACAGTGTCGCCCTGATCCAGCGTGGCCAGCATCAGGTGCGCCAGGCCCTCCTTGGAACCGATCGTGACAATGGCTTCGTTTTCGGGGTCGATATCGACCTCGTAACGTTTCTTGTACCAGTTGGAAATCGCCCGACGCAGACGCGGAATGCCACGCGAAGTCGAGTAGCCGTGAGTGTCTTCACGTTGGGCGACGGTCACCAGTTTTTCGACGATGTGCGGCGGCGTGGCCCCATCGGGGTTGCCCATGCTCAGGTCGATAATGTCCTCACCACGACGACGGGCGGCCATCTTCAGCTCGGCGGTGATGTTGAACACGTAAGGGGGGAGTCGATCAATGCGCGCAAAGCGGCGCGGCGAACCTTGGTCAGCCATGAGAATCTCGCAGACGTAAGCGCCCGGAACCGTCCGAGCGACGTTGGCCACATGAGGCGGCCTGCTGCGGAAGATAAATGCAGTAATGGCGTTTTGTCTATAGCGATACGCTGATCGTACCTACACTCCGCGCTCATTGTTATACACACGTCTTGCTGCAAGCAGCGGACTGTGGGAGCGGACTTGTCCGCGAATGCTGTCGTTCAGTCGATGAATATTCGTCGGATGTAATGGCCTTTTCGCGGACAAGCGGAACGCCGCCCGGTCCGCTCCCACTAAGCTTGATGCCCGACAGCGCTACGTCGAAGACGTGGTTAGGCCTCCAATGGGTACGCATCTCAGGACGATCCACGTCCAGACGTCACCACAGCAACACCTCACGCAACCCCAGCAACGCCAGAAAATGCAGCGGGTAGATCGCATACGCCCAGCGCCGCATCGGCATGACCCTGAAACCCGGTTTGCTCCGCAACATCGCCAGGCCCAGCACCGGCGCAAGCAGACACGCGATCAGCGAACCGATGGAAATCGGATCCCCCCACGCAGCACCGGCAAACATCTCGGGCCAGGCATTGCCCGCCACGCAGAACACAGCCGGAAAAATCGCGTAACCAAGCGATCTGTCGAGCACCCAAACAAACACCAGGGGCAGCAACACGCCCGCCACCCCGAACATCAGGTATTGCTGAAACATCACCGCCAGCAGCAACGCGACAATCGCCATCACCCGCGTCACGGCCGTACGGTGCTGCCAACCCTGCGCAATCAGCAAGCCGAGCAGCAGCGTCGGCATGACGTTGAGCACCGTTGCATCGGCCATGAACAGGCGATAGGGAATCTCTGACAGCGCAGCAAACGCCAGCAACCACAAGAGGTATCGCCATTGCACACGCGGCGCGACCACCGCCGCGCTGCGCCGTGAAAGATTGACCGCAATGGCCAGGCAGAAAAAGGGAAAGGCAAAACGCCCCGGCACATACAGCTCGTTGATCGACCAGCCTACGTAGCGCAGATGATCGAGCACCATGCTCAGCATCGCCAGCCACTTGAGCAGGTCCAGCGCCTTGTTGCGTCCCGGCAGAAAAGGCGGGTTGGAAAGATCCATAGCACTCCTGATGTTATCCGCGCGTCACGTCGTCGAGACATGACCGCACCCCTCATTATTCGGTACAGTGCGCACCATAAGCCCACAAGGAATCGGCCATGACAGACCAAAGCCAACAGTTCGCCAGTGACAACTATTCCGGTATCTGCCCCGAAGCCTGGGCAGCCATGGAACAGGCGAACAAGGGTCATCAACGTGCCTACGGCGACGATCAATGGACTGCGCGGGCGTCGGATGATTTCCGCCGCTTGTTCGAAACCGACTGCGAGGTGTTCTTTGCCTTCAACGGTACGGCGGCCAACTCACTGGCGCTGTCTTCGCTGTGTCAGAGTTACCACAGTGTCATCTGTTCGGAAACGGCACACGTCGAAACCGACGAATGCGGCGCGCCGGAATTTTTCTCCAACGGTTCCAAGCTGCTGACCGCTCGCAGCGCAGGCGGCAAGCTGACCCCTGAATCGATCCGCGAAGTGGCGCTCAAGCGTCAGGACATTCACTACCCCAAACCCCGGGTCGTGACCATCACTCAGGCCACCGAAGTGGGCGGCGTCTATCAGCCGGACGAACTCAAGGCGATCAGCGCCACCTGCAAGGAACTGGGCCTGCATCTGCATATGGACGGCGCACGTTTCTCCAACGCCTGTGCGTTTCTGGACTGCTCCCCGGCTGAACTGACCTGGAAATCGGGCGTGGATGTGCTGTGTTTCGGCGGCACCAAAAACGGCATGGCAGTGGGCGAGGCGATTCTGTTCTTCAACCACGACCTGGCCGAAGACTTCGACTATCGCTGCAAACAGGCCGGACAGCTGGCCTCGAAGATGCGTTTTCTGTCAGCGCCGTGGGTCGGCCTGCTGGAAAACGACGCGTGGCTCAAGCACGCACGCCACGCCAACCACTGCGCGCAGCTGCTGGCGGATCTGGTCAAGGATATTCCCGGCGTGGAGCTGATGTTCCCGGTGCAGGCCAATGGTGTGTTTCTGCAACTGTCGGAAGCGGCAATTGCCGCCCTGACGGCCAGAGGCTGGCGCTTCTACACCTTCATCGGCAACGGCGGCGCACGCTTCATGTGCTCGTGGGACACCGAGGAAGAACGCGTTCGCGAACTGGCAGCCGACATCCGGCTTGTGATGCAGGGCTGACCTGCACCACCTGAGCAGACCTCAATACTCGATCCGCACGTCCCCTTTGGGTACGCTGCAGCAGGACAGGATGTAGCCTTCAGCGACGTCGTCGTCGGTGATGCCGCCGTTGTGCTCCATCTCTACTTCGCCGCTGACTTTCATCACCTTGCAGGTCCCGCAGATCCCCATGCCACAGGCTTTGGGGATCATCAGGCCCAGCTTGGCGGCAGCCGCGTGGACGGTTTCGCCCGGCCCCACGCGAATGCTCTTGCCCGTGTCGGTGAACTCGACCTGATGCAGATCGGCGACATCGACATCGGGGGCATCGGCGGCGATTTCGGCTTGTTCCACTGCGTCGGCGCGGGCTTCGGGCGGCGTGGCACCGAAGGACTCCTCATGGTACTGCGCCATGTTGAAGCCGTTTTCCTGCAACAGGCGTTTCACAGCCGCCATGTATGGCGTAGGCCCGCAGCAGAACACCTCGCGGTCCATGAAGTCCGGAGCCATGAGTTCGAGCATTTTCAGGTTCAGGTAGCCGCGATACCCCGCCCACGGCTCGCCAAGGCCGTGTTTTTCACAGACCAGGTGCAGGCTGAAGTTGTCGATTCGCGACGCCATGTGTTCCAGCTCGCGGTGGTAGATGATGTCCTTGGGCGAACGGGCGCTGTGCACAAACACCATGTCGACGTTGGCGTTGGTGTCGTAGAACCAGCGCGCCATGGACATCACGGGCGTGATACCGACGCCACCGCTGAGGTAAAGAATCCTGGGGTTCGGGAAGTCGATGGCGTTGAACAGCCCGACCGGCCCGTGCACCGCCAGCTCCTGGCCTTCATGCAGCGTGTCGTGCAGGTAGTTGGAGACTTTACCGCCCGGGACGCGCTTGACGGTGATCGAGAAGCTGTATGGCACCGAAGGCGAACTGGAGATGGTATAGGAGCGCATGATCGGCACGCCGTCGATTTCCAGCTCCAGGGTCACGAACTGCCCGGGCTTGAAAAAGAACAGGATCGGCTGGTCGGCCATGAAGCAGAACGTGCGTACATCCCAGGTTTCCTGAATGACTTTGACGACCCTTACCAGGTGGCGCCCGTTGGCCCATGTCTGGGTCGTGACCGGGCTGAGGAAACTTTGGGACATACATGATCTCCACGGCCGACTGTCGGCCTCTTATGGTGCGGATTCTGCTTAACAGAAGACACCGTCACTTATCCATCAACGACATTCACGTACTTACGGCGACCAGCCCCCAAAGACAAGGTGTTTCGCGTCGGGAACGGATTCGGCCATGTCGCCCATGGATAAGGTTCGCCACGCGCTCGCCCCCACACTCGCCACAAAGGGTAGCCACACATGGACGACACATCCGCTGCCCGGCGTGCAACGCGACAACAACCGTATCAGCCACATTCGCAGGCCGCCTTCAGACGCGGTCATGAGGGATTTTAACGATGGACGTCACCGCAACCCTGAGCCTGGGCGACCTGCTGGAACCTGCACGCAAGGCCACTGCCGAGATGCTGCAGAATCGCGAACGCACGTATTCGCTGCCGCAGCCTTTCTACAGTGATGAACGGCTGTTTGAAATCGACATGCAGGAAATTTTCCAGAAGGAGTGGCTGATTGCGGGGATGACCTGCGAAATCCCGGCCAAGGGCAACTACCTGACACTGCAGATCGGCAAGAACCCGATCCTGGTGGTGCGTGGTCCGGACGGTGTCGTGAATGCCTTCCACAACGTGTGCCGTCACCGTGGCTCGCGCCTGTGCACCGCCGAGAAAGGCAAAGTGGCCAAGCTGGTCTGCCACTACCACCAGTGGACTTACGAGCTCGATGGCCGCCTGCTCTACGCAGGCAGCGAGATGGGCGATGACTTCGACATGACGCAGTTCGGCCTCAAGCCTGTGAACGTGAAAACCGCTGGCGGCTACATTTTCATCAGCCTGGCGGAAAACCCGCCGGCCATCGACGAGTTCCTGGCGACCCTGCGTCATTACATGGAACCCTATGACATGGAAAACACCAAGGTGGCGGTGCAGACCACCTTGATGGAAAAAGCCAACTGGAAGCTGGTGCTCGAAAACAATCGCGAGTGCTACCACTGCAACGCATCGCACCCGGAACTGCTCAAGACCCTGCTGGAATGGGATGACGTGACGGATCCGCGTGCCGACCAGGCGTTCAAGGACCACGTGGCCGCCTCCGCTGCGGCCTGGGATGCCGAGAAGATTCCTTACGCACACGCAAGCTTCGGCCTGCGTAACCGCATCGTGCGCATGCCGCTACTCAAGGGCACGGTGTCGATGACGATGGACGGCAAGGTCGGCTGCAAAAAGCTGATGGGGCGCATTCAGAACCCGGATCTTGGCTCGATGCGCATCCTGCACCTGCCGCACTCCTGGAACCACTGCATGGGCGATCACATCATCGTGTTCACCGTCTGGCCGATCAGCGCGCAGGAAACCATGGTCACCACCAAATGGATCGTCCACAAGGACGCCGTGGAGGGTGTGGACTACGACGTGGAGCGCATGCGCCAGGTCTGGGACGCCACCAACGATCAGGACCGACGTCTGGCCGAAGAGAACCAGCGTGGCATCAACTCCACCGCCTATGAGCCAGGTCCTTACTCGAAGACCTACGAGTTCGGCGTGGTCAACTTCGTCGACTGGTACAGCTCGCGAATGCTGGAAAACCTCGGAGCGGAGCCTGCGCCCTATCTGAAGGGTGTGGCGGTCAACCACGAGTAACTTTCAAGGCCAGCCATTCAGGCGTTCAGGTCATTCCTGAACGCCGTGATGACAATTAACTTACGACTACCACTGCACACCGTCCATTGGTCTAGAACCCTTTAAAACCCACCTCCATTTTATAATAGGCATCGAACAGTTTTCTCTGGCTAAACTTATCTGACGTCCCAACGGAATGGAGACGAACGGCGTACGCACGCGTACGTTACTAAGTGCATGGAGAAAACTATGTTCACTCGCTACTTATTCAAAAAGTACATAAAACGCTACCTCTCCCGTTTCAAAAAACGCAGAGACGATGCGGCGTCCGGGATGCCGGAGTTACCAAAAAACATCCTCATGGGTTTCTGGCATAACTGGGGACCTGAACCTGGCCAGGGTTATCAGCAGGGCATGTTCAAGGAAATGTCCCTGAGCGAGGTTCCAGAAGCCTACAACGTGGTGGCGGTCGCCTTTATGAAGGGCAACGGCATCCCGACCTTCAAACCTTACAAAGGCACCGATGCTGAGTTTCGTGCCGAGGTCGCCAAGCTGAATGCACAAGGCAGAGCCGTACTGATCTCTCTGGGTGGCGCTGATGCCCACATTGAGTTGCACGCGGGTCAGGAAGCCGCACTGGCTGCTGAAATCTGCCGACTGGTCGAGGTCTATGGCTTTGACGGCCTGGATATCGATCTTGAACAGACTGCCATCACGTATGCCGATAACGCGACGGTATTACCTGCGGCACTGAAGCTGGTGCGTAAACATTACGAAACTGAAGGCAAGCACTTCATTATCAGCATGGCGCCAGAGTTCCCTTATCTCAGGGACGCCGGCGCTTACCTTGATTATGTCTCAGCGCTGGAAGCGTACTATGACTTCATTGCGCCGCAATATTATAACCAAGGCGGTGATGGCATATGGGTTGATGAACTGAATGCCTGGATCACTCAAAACAATGATGATCAGAAACGGGAATTTCTTTATTACCTTACTGACAGTTTGATCCACGGCACCCGGGGGTTTTCGTCTATTCCTGCCGACCGTCTCGTCATTGGCTTGCCCAGCAACAATGACGGGGCCGCGACGGGCTATGTGATTGACCCTGAGGATGTAAACGATGCGCTGGTCGCTCTGGAAAGCGACGGCAACCCGATTCGAGGATTGATGACCTGGTCAATCAACTGGGATGACGGCATCGATAAAAATGGCACGCCTTACAATTGGGAATTCCATGATCGATACAAGTATTTGACCGAGATCGAGCAGCCAGAACCGGACGAACCACCCGCGCCAGCGGGCCTCACATCATCGCAACAAACCACGACGTCAATCACCCTGAGCTGGTCGCTCTCGGAATGGGAGAAACCGGTCCTGCGATACGATCTCTATCGAGATGGCGTTCACGTGGGCGAAACCGCACGCCCTCCATTCGTCGATGAGGACCTCCAACCGGGTACTCTCTACACCTACTACGTCACAGCGACCGACAGTGAGGGTGCCACCTCCAAGCCTTCTGACGAGCTCAGTGTGGGCACGAAGACCGAAAGCGGAGAAGACCAACGGCCAACGGCGCCCAGTGATTTGCACACGACCGAGATCACGGCGAACAGTATTTCGATCATGTGGAACGCGTCCTCTCCCGGTACGCACCCGATTATGGAGTACGCAATCATTCGCAACGAGGGCCAGATCGCAGCGGTCAAGGCACCTGCCACGACGTTCACCGATACAGGACTGACTGCCAACACGCCCTATCAATATGTCGTCTTTACGCGCGACACCGCCAATATGTTCTCCTCTCCCAGCAACATATTGAAAACATCAACCAAACCCGAGGACGGCGGGGGTGAGATATCAGACTGGGTGGTGGACCACAGCTACAAGATTGACGAGCTGGCCAGGTATGAAGGCATTGTTTATATCTGCATCCAGGCCCACGTTTCAAATCCGGCGTGGACACCAACCGCAGCATTCACCCTGTGGTCGCCTTACGCACTCCGGGGTGATCGCCGCAAAGCTCAGAGACGCTAGCTGAACCGAAGTGACTGACCCGCTTTCGGACGGGCGTCAGGACGGAAACGACTTATCCACAGAGTAATGTGCTGAGTACTGCGGACAGGTCGTTTCACTGACGACAAAAAAGGAAGGGAAAACCGGTACTTATCCACCACACCCTTTCGAACAAGCCCTGTACATTTTTTAACCAGAACGCCAAACACCACGGATTTAGAGGCCTGCAGAAGACCGCGAACACGTTATCCACAGAAGCACCAACAGACTTTGGGTACAACTTTGCCGGTTGCGGAAAAGATCTGTGGAAAACTCTCTTTTTCTTCGATTTACGGGTTTTACAGGCGCCGAACCGCTTGGCTGACTATTTTTTGTACAAATCCGTAAAAGCCTCGTATTTAAAGGCTCACAGAGGATCACGAACAACTTGTCCACAGAGCCGCTCACAGAGATTGTGGGCAGTTATCAAATCACTGACAGGCTCGTGGGTTACTTATCCACACCGAAATGCCTGAAAAATCGGCCACTTAGCCTGATCATTAATTGATCAGGCTCCTGGAGGGCACGGTTTTCAAGGGGTATAGCAAGGCGCGAACACCTTATCCACAGGCGCACGCACAGGGAATGTGTGTAAGTCTTGCCGCAGTACTTAGCGGATGACGCCTTCTTCTATCAACAACTTGAGAATCGCGGCGGCACCTTCTTCAGGGCTCACGCCTTTGAACACCTGCCCACCGCCGCCGCTGGCCTTGGCAGTGGCGGCCTTCATGCGATCGGCTCCACTTTTGGCCTTGATCACTTTCAAGCGTTTGGGACGCGACTTGGCCGGTTGCAGCGCCTGAACTGTGAGTAACTCATCGATGACCACTTCGACGTCTTCCACACCCAACGCGCCGCGCTGTGCAGGCCCATAGGCGCTTTGACGCGGCTTGGGAGCCGCGTTATCCACAGTAGCGAGAAACGGCAGGCGTACTTTCAGACGACGACGCTGCCCACGTGGCAGCGTCTGCAGGACCAGGGCCGTACCGTTGGCCAGCGATTCGACCTCGGCAAGCCCGGTCACCAGCGGCCAGCCGAGCCGCTCGGCAAGCAGGAAGGGCAGCATGCCCGAACCTTCGCCGGTTTCAGCCTGGCTGCCAGCAAGCACAACCTGAGCAGAGGAATCGCGAATGTAGTCCGTCAGGCTGATCAGAGCATCTGCGCCCTGCGGCTGCTCCAGCACATGCAGTTCGCTGAGCCCCATGCCCAGATAAGCGCGTAATGCCGGCTCCTGCGCATCACCCGCGTGCAACACCTGCAACCGATCCCCAACCAGTTGCAGCCCCATTTCGACCGCTCGTGCATCCTGTTCGGCGCGACGCGCCCGACCTGACGTCGGGTGCGCACCCACAGACACCAGACTGATGATCTGCACGCCCGAGTTATCCACCGCTTGTCTGGCTTGATCAGGCTGCATTACGTTTCTCCCCGTTGCGCCAGGCTTCGACAGCTGCGATCAGCGCATCGAGAATGGCAGCACTCTCACCGATAACCGACAGATCAGCCCGCTTGACCATGTCGCAGCCTGCATCGAGATTGATCGCCACGACTTTGTCGCAAGCCCCGATCCCCTGAAGGTGCTGGATGGCACCCGAGATACCCACCGCCACGTAAACACGCGCCGTGACCCAGGTGCCGCTGGCGCCGACCTGACGCTCACGGCCCATGAAACCGTCGTCCACGGCCACGCGCGATGCGCCTTCGGTCGCGCCCAGCGCAGAGGCTGTGCGATGAAACAGCGCCCAGTCCTTGACCCCGTTGCCCCCGGAGAGAATGAATTCGGCTTCGGCCATGGGGATAACTGCCGGGTCGACGGTCACAGCGCCCAAGTCCTCGATACGAGGCAGGCTGCGCGCCACCGTTGTGGATAACTCCACTGTGGACGCTTCATGCCGGGTTTCGCTGACAGGCTCTGCACATTCGGCAGCCGCCAGAATCAATCTGGCGATAGGCCGGACCAGATCTTCACGTCCCGCCCCTGCGCGTCCAATACACTGCTCATCCTTGACCTGCCAGACGCGGGTGGCCGGACGTTCACCGATACTGGCCGCAAACCGGCGGCCCAACTCCCCGCCACCGGTACGGCTGTCGGGCAGCAACCAGTGGCGTGGACTGAACTGGTTATCCACAGCCCGCAATCCCTGCACGCGCTGTTCAGGGGAATAGCCGCTGAACTGGCTGCCGTCCAGAATCAGCAAGCGGTCAACCCCTGCGGTCTCGAAGGTGGTTTCCTTGTGTTCGCCGAACACCACGGCCAGAACAGCGCCTTCCGTGCCTGCCAATTGACGAGCGAGGCCCAGCAGGTCACGGTCGTGGCTACTCAGGCGGCCACCCACCATGTCCGGCACTACGCTGATGTAAAACGCCGGATCGAGAACCTGATGCAACGGCAACGGCACTTCAGAGGCAGCCGAGCGCTTGACTGCGCCACCCTGTTGCGCACCGCTGCGGTCGATGCGCTTGATGCCGTTGGGACCGATGAAACCCACGCCATGCACGTTCTTGCGCATCAGGCCGTTAGGCCCCATCCAGCTGGTTTGTGGGGGCTGCATCGCCGCATGCAGCGGGTGCAGCCGGTTACGGGCAATCCACTCGGCACGCGGGTCGCGGCGGATAATGTCGCTCATCAGTGCACCTCCGCAGGTTCACGTTTCGCCGGGGTGGTCTTGCTGGGGATAACGTCGTCCTCCAGCAGCGCGTCGGCCACCAGTTCGGCGATGTCCTTGATCAGCGGTCGTGGTTCGACAACGCCTTCGAGCATCGCCGTACATTGCGGACACCCTACCGCCACCAGTTCAGCACCGGTTTCACGTATGTCTTCCATGCGCATGTCGGGAATGCGCTGCTTGCCAGGAATGTCGGTGATCGGCGCGCCGCCACCGCCGCCGCAGCAACGCGAGCGGAAGCCCGAACGCTGCATTTCCTTGATCTCGATGCCCAGCGCACGCAGCACTTCACGGGGTGCTTCGTACTCGCCGTTGTAGCGGCCCAGGTAACACGGATCGTGATACGTCACGCGGGTGCCTTTGTGCTGCCCCAACCGCATGGATCCACCCTGAATCAGCTCGGCCATGTACGTGCTGTGATGCTGCACGTGATAGTCGCCGCCGAACGCGCCGTATTCGTTTTTAAGCACATGAAAGCTGTGCGGGTCACAGGTCACGATGCGTTTGAAGCTGTACTTGGCCAAGGTCTGGATGTTGCGCCGGGCCAGCATCTGGAACGTCGCTTCATCACCCAGACGACGCGCCACGTCACCGCTGTCGCGCTCTTCCAGGCCCAACACGGCAAAGTCAACGCCAGCCGCTTTCAGAACCTTGACGAACGCACGCAAGGTGCGCTGGTTGCGCATGTCGAATGCGCCATCACCCACCCAGAACAGCACGTCTGCGGTCTTTTTCTCGCTGAATAGATTCAGGTTCAGATCTGCCGCCCAGTTCATACGCCCGCCCGGCGCAAAACCGCCCGGGTTGTCGGTGGCGATCAGGTTATCCAGCACTTCGGCACCTTTGTTCGGCGTTGCGCCTTTTTCCAGGGTCAGGTGACGACGCATGTCGACGATGGCATCGACGTGCTCGATCATCATCGGGCATTCCTCGACACAGGCCCGGCAGGTGGTGCACGACCACAGCGTCTCGGCATCCACCAGACCGTTGACGATTGGCTGATGTGGATGGCCGCCGTGCTCGCCGATCGGTTTGCCCTTGCCGTCCAGTGACGGATACGGGCTGCCCGCAAAGTTCGCATCGGTGCCGCCCGCCAGGCCAACGACCATGTCCTGAATCAGCTTCTTGGGATTGAGTGGCTGACCTGCAGCGAACGCCGGACACGCAGCCTCACACTTGCCGCACTGCACGCAGGCATCGAAGCCCAGCAGCTGGTTCCAGGTGAAGTCCTTGGGTTTTTCCACGCCCAGCGGTGCGGTCGGGTCAGTCAGATCCAGCGGCTTGAGGCCCGTGGAGCGGCCACCACCGAAGCGCTCGGCGCGACGGTGCCAGGCCAGGTGCAGCGCGCCGGCAAAGGCGTGCTTCATTGGCCCGCCCCAGGTCATGCCGAAGAACAACTCGCTAACGCCCCACAGCACGCCAGCGCCCAGAATCGCGACCAGCACCCAGCCGCCGAAGTGTTCCGGCAGAATGCCGGCCACCGGTAGCGTGACGATGAAAAAACTGGCGGAGAACGCCATCAGGCTTTTCGGCAGGCGCATCCAAGGACCTTTGGACAGGCGCGCAGGCGGGTTCAGGCGACGGCGGTAAACAAAGATTGCGCCGACAAACATGACCGCTGTCATCAACAGCAACGCATAGCCGAGCAGCCGGTTATGCAAACCGAAACCGTGCACCAGAATCGCCAGAATGATCGATGCCACCGCACCGCCTGCCGTGGCGACGTGGGTGTTGGCGATGTATTTATCGCGGGCGACCACATGGTGCAGATCGACCATGTAGCGCTTGGGCATGGCCAGCAACCCGCCCAGCCAATCGACTTTAGAGGCCCGGCCATTGCGCCACAGGTTGACCCGCCGCATTGCACCCAGCACCGCAAGGGCCAGCGCGCTGAACAGCAGGATGGGAAGAAGAGTGTCTAGCATCTGAAGCTCCCAAAAGCCAAGCGGTCTTGCAGGCCAAATCGTCTGACTGTCGCAACGTACTGAATGAACGCTATGCCTTGTGGGAGGGGGCTTGCCCGCGATGAACGATTACGAGGCACTCCTGATGCACCGCGTCGACTGCATCGCCGGCAAGCCGCCTCCCACAGTCCAGTGCTTACTGCGCGAAAGCGCTGTGTCATGGACATAGCGATAGCTCCCACAAAACCGTGACACCTCAAAAAAACCTTCAGAAATCCTTACAAAGGCGCAAGCCGTCGTAGATCGCCGCATGGGTGTTGCGCTGTGCCACACAGTCGCCGATCCGGAACAACAGGTAGCCCTCGCCCGGCTCGCCCAAAGAAGGCTGCGGTTGAATGGCGAACAGGGCATCAATGTCGATCTGGCCTTTATTGCGTGAGCCTTCCTTGAGCGCGTAGTAAATCGCCTCGTCCGGACGCACGCCGTTCTCCACCACCACCTGATCGACCACGCGCTCTTCCTTGGCCCCGGTGTATTCGTTCTCCAGCACCGCCACCAGCTTGTCGCCCTCGCGGTAGACCTTTTCCAGCATCATGTCGCCGGTCATGATCACTTCCTTGGGGTACATGCTGCGGTAGTAAGTCGGGAACGACGTACCGCCGATTGCCACGCCGGGCTTGATGTCGTCCGTGACGATTTCGACCTGGCAGCCCTTGTCGGCCAGGAAGTCGGCGACAGACATGCCGGTGAACTCGCAAATGGTGTCGTAGACCAGCACGTTCTTGCCCGGCGCAACCTTGCCGTCCAGCACGTCCCAACTGCTCACCACCAACCCTTCGGCGGCGCCCCAGTGCTCGTTCTGCTCCACAAACGGATGGCCACCCACTGCCAGCACCACGATGTCGGGTTGCAGGTCGAGGATGGTGGCTGCATCGGCTGCCGTCCCCAGGCGCAAGTCGACTTTCAGGCGCGCCAGTTCCAGCTGGAACCAGCGAGTGATCCCGGCAATCTGGTCACGCTGGGGTGCTTTCGAGGCCGTCGTGATCTGCCCGCCGATGAATTCCTTTTTCTCGAACAGCGTCACGTCATGTCCGCGCTCGGCAGACACCCGCGCCGCTTCCATGCCCGCAGGACCGGCTCCCACGACCACGACCTTGCGTTTCGGTCCGGTGGATTTCTCGATGATGTGCGGCACACCCATGTATTCGCGTGACGTCGCCGCATTCTGGATGCACAACACGTCCAGCCCTTGATACTGGCGGTCGATGCAGTAGTTGGCACCGACGCACTGCTTGATCTGGTCGATCTGTCCCATCTTGATCTTGGCGATCAGGTGCGGGTCGGCGATGTGCGCGCGGGTCATGCCGACCATGTCGACATAGCCGCCTTCCAGAATCCGTGTGGCCTGGTTCGGGTCCTTGATGTTCTGCGCATGCAGCACGGGGGCCTTCACCACTTCCTTGATACCGGCCGCCAGATGCAGGAACGGCTCCGGTGGATAACTCATGTTGGGAATCACGTTGGCCAGGGTGTTGTGCGTGTCGCACCCAGAACCCACGACACCGATGAAGTCGATCATGCCGGTGTCGTCGTAGTACTTGGCGATCTGCTTCATGTCCTCGTGGCTCAAGCCATCGGGGTGGAACTCGTCTCCACAGATCCGCAGGCCCACGCAGAAGTCGGGACCGACTTCCTTGCGCACGGCCTTGATCACTTCCAGGCCGAAGCGCATGCGGTTCTCGAAGCTGCCGCCCCACTCGTCGGTACGTTTGTTGACCCGCGGGCTCCAGAACTGATCGATCATGTGCTGATGCACGGCCGACAATTCCACGCCATCCAGGCCACCGGCCTTGGCCCGCGCCGCAGCGCTGGCGTAGTTGCCGATCACGCGCCAGATTTCCTCGGGCTCGATGGTCTTGCAGGTAGCGCGGTGCACAGGCTCACGAATGCCAGAGGGCGACAACAGCGTCGGCCAGTGGTCGCCATCCCAACGCGAGCGTCGGCCCATGTGGGTAATCTGGATCATGATCTTGGCGCCGTGCTTGTGCATGGCATCGGCCAGATTCTGAAAGTGCGGAATGATCCGGTCGGTCGCCAGATTGACCGATTTCCACCAGCCTTGCGGGCTGTCAATCGCGACACTGGACGAGCCGCCACAGATAGCCAGACCGATACCGCCCTTGGCTTTCTCTTCGTAATACTTCACGTAGCGGTCGGTGGTCATGCCGCCATCGGTGGCGTAAACCTCCGCATGCGCGGTGCTGAGCACGCGATTGCGGATGGTGAGCTTGCCGATCTGGATCGGCTGAAACATCGCTTCGAAAGCCATAACGCGATCCTCGATTTACAGCGGCTTGACGACAAAGAGTCCGTCGTCATGACCTTCTTCGGAACCACCGTAGACCTGCTCGGCAACCGTGCGGACCGAGCTGCCGCTGGCAGCCAGAATCTGGTCCATGGCACCCGCGAACCAGCCGGTGAACATGTAATCAACCTTGCGACCGACCTTGCCGTAGACGTACACGAAGCAGGAGTGTTCAAGCTTGACGCTGGCGGTGCCTTTTTCGAGGTCGATGTCCTGAATCTTGAACAGACCCCAGCCGCGCTGCGACAGACGCTTCATGTAGTGCTCGAACACCGCGACGCCTTCAATACCGTGGCATTCGGCTTCTTTTTCACACCAGTGCCAGGCGGATTTATAGCCCGCCTTGTAGAGGATCTCGGCATAGGCATCAGCCCCCAGGACTTCCTCGATACCCATGTGGTTGTTGACGAAGAAGTGGCGTGGTACGTAGAGCATCGGCAAAGCGTCGGACGTCCAGACACCGGTTTCGCTGTCGACTTCGATAGGCAATTGCGGGGCGATTTTGGCCATGAGGAACAAACTCCGGATGATTCGGGTTACACCCACGGCAACAAGGGTCGTGGGCGTGTAATGGGTTTGGGTGTATCGGGCGGCTTATTCGCCCCAGACGTCGGCCAGGACATTGACCCAGTTCTCGCCCATGATCTTGCGCACCACGCGCTCGGGATGGCCGCGCTTGAGCAGGGTTTCGGTCAGGTTGGGGAATTCGCCCACGGTGCGGATGCCCAGCGGGTTGATGATCTTGCCGAAGTTGGTCAGACGCCGGGCATAACCCTTGTCGTGGGTCAGGTACTCGAAGAAGTCCTGGCCATGCCCTTGAGTGAAATCGGTGCCGATACCGATGGCGTCTTCGCCGACGATGTTCATCACGTATTCGATGGCTTCGGCGTAGTCGTCGATGGTCGACTCGATGCCCTTGGCCAGAAACGGCGCGAACATGGTCACGCCCACGAAGCCGCCATGATCGGCAATGAACTTAAGCTCCGCATCGGACTTGTTGCGAGGGTGTTCTTTGAGGCCGGAAGGCAGGCAATGGGAGTAGCAGACCGGTTTTTTCGATTCGAGAATGACTTCTTCGGACGTCTTTGAGCCCACATGCGACAGGTCGCACATGACGCCCACACGATTCATCTCGGCCACGATCTCGCGACCGAAGCCTGAGAGGCCGCCGTCACGCTCATAGCAGCCGGTGCCCACCAGATTCTGGGTGTTGTAGCACATCTGCACGATGCCGACGCCCAGCTTCTTGAAGATCTCGACATAGCCGATCTGATCTTCGTAGGCGTGGGCGTTCTGGAAGCCGAACAGGATGCCGGTCTTGCCCAGTTCCTTGGCCTTGCGGATGTCGGCCGTGGTATGGACCGGCATCACCAGATCGCTGTTTTCGCGCATCAGTTTCTGGCTGGTGCAGATACTGTTGATGGTGGCCTGAAAGCCTTCCCATACCGACACGGTGCAGTTGGCCATGGTCAGGCCGCCCTTGCGCATGTCTTCAAACAGCTCACGGTTCCACTTGGCGATGATCAGCCCGTCAATAACGATGCTGTCGGCGTGCAGTTCGGCTGGGCTCATCAGGCTGTCCCCTTTTAGGTTCTTGCGCACCGAATCGGCTGTCGGCGCTAATGGGGTCAGCATATGCCGGAGGGTCGGGTGAGCCGGGTGCAAAAACGACAGGGGGTTTGCCGAAAGCGTCAAGAAACGACAAAGGCTGATGGCACGTCATCAGACCCTGTCGTAAACCTGTTCATTGTCACTCGGTTAAGACAGAATTCATTGAATCAATGGATCGGAGCGACTCGATGAAAACGATTTTCCTGACCCTGGCCCTGATGGCCACGGCCGTGACAGGCGCGCAAGCCGCTCAGAACCCGGACAGCACGCCATGCGATGGCGTGGACAGCGATAACCAGACCCTGGAATGTTCGGCTTACAGCAGGCATACCGCCGAAGAACTGCTCAAGGAAAACTTTCAAAACCTGCTGCAGCGGGTTCAGTCGCAATTCGTCGCCAACAAGACGCAATTCAACGACTTCACCAGCAAGCTCAAGTCCGCCCAGCAGGCATGGGAAAAACTGCGTGATGCTGACTGTGCGGTCGAAGTGTTCCCGTCAGCGGCAGGCAGCAAGGCCTTCACCATCAGCGAAAACGACTGCGTGGCGCGCATGAGCGATGAACGTTCGGAGTATCTGGAGTCGATTGCACAGGAATAATGCCCACGATGAGATAACCTGTTTCTTTTATGAATCATTTCATCAGGTTTTCTCATGATTATTTGCGGTGTAGAAATCAAAGGCAGTGAAGCCATCTTTGCTCTCGCCACGCGTCAGCAAAGCGGCATCGCACACCTGCCCCTGGCGACCAAAAAGATTGCGCTGGAAGATGACGACGAGCCTGCCAACGTCAAAGCGTTCGCAACACAGATCGCCAGCTTCGTCCGTGAAAACGGCATCAGCCATGTTGCGATCAAGAAACGCAGCAAGAAAGGCGAGTTCGCCGGCGGCCCGACCACGTTCAAGATCGAGACGGTGTTTCAGTTACTGTCCGATTGCGACGTGCTGCTGATTTCGCCACAGACCATCAACGCCCAGAACAAAAAACACGCGTTCGCCCTGCCCGACACGCTGAACAAATATCAGCACGAGGCGTACAAGACCGCGTGTGCGGGCTTGATGAAGTCGGCGTAAGACTCCGTCTTCCCACGTCGTTCATGCGCCTGCTCCGCATACCCGGTGGGAGCGAGCTTGCTCGCGAAGATACCCGTACAGCCGCTGACCATCGGGCGACTGAGCCATAGCTTTCGCGAGCAAGCTCGCTCCCACTGGGTTTGGGTTGCGCCTGATAGCTTGAGCAGGGCACTCATCCTCTTGGTGGGAGCGGACCGGGCGGCGCTCCGCTCCCACAGGGCTTTGAACTGCACCAAGCTATCAGGCGCAACTCAAAACCGTGGGAGCGGACCGGGCGGCGCTCCGCTTGTCCGCGAATACAGTGGTTCAGTCGCTGAATAGTTGTCGGATGGACTGGCCCTTTCGCGGACAAGTTCGCTCCTTCGCGATTTTGCTCGTGCCATGCTTCACATTGAAGCAAACATAAAAAAACCCGCATCGCTGCGGGTTTCTTCAAGGCTAAATCAACTCAGTTGACCTTGGCATCCAGCTCGCCACGGGCGTAGCGTTCGAACATGGCGTCCAGGGAGATCGGTTTGATCTTCGAGGCGTTGCCAGCGGTGCCGAAGGCCTCGTAGCGGGCGATGCATACGTCGCGCATGGCAACGACGGTCTTGGCCAGGTACTTGCGCGGGTCGAACTCGCTGCGGTTCTTGGCCATGAATTCGCGGATGGCACCGGTGGAGGCCAGACGCAGGTCGGTGTCGATGTTGACCTTGCGCACGCCGTGCTTGATGCCTTCAACGATCTCTTCGACCGGCACACCGTAGGTCTCTTTGATGTCGCCGCCGTATTCGTTGATGATTTTCAGCCATTCCTGTGGAACGGACGAAGAACCGTGCATCACCAGGTGGGTGTTCGGAATACGCTTGTGGATCTCTTTGATGCGCTCGATCGCCAAAATGTCGCCGGTAGGCGGCTTGGTGAACTTGTACGCACCGTGGCTGGTGCCGATGGCGATAGCCAGGGCATCGACCTGAGTCTTCTTCACGAAGTCAGCGGCTTCTTCAGGATCGGTCAGCATCTGGCTGTGATCCAGAATGCCTTCAGCACCCACGCCGTCTTCTTCACCGGCCATACCGGTTTCCAGAGAACCCAGAACGCCCAGCTCGCCTTCCACGGAAACGCCACAGGCGTGAGCAAAGGCAACCACGCGACGGGTCACGTCAACGTTGTACTCGTAATCAGCTGGCGACTTGCCGTCTTCCTTCAGCGAGCCGTCCATCATGACCGAGCTGAAGCCCATCTGGATGGAGCGCTGGCAGATGTCAGGGCTGGTGCCATGGTCCTGGTGCATGACCACCGGGATGTGCGGAAACTCTTCGATTGCCGCGAGGATCAGGTGACGCAGGAACGGGGCACCGGCGTATTTGCGGGCACCGGCCGAAGCCTGAACGATCACCGGGGAGTCGGTCGTGTCGGCCGCTTCCATAATGGCGCGCATTTGTTCCAGGTTGTTTACGTTGAAAGCTGGAACGCCATAGCCGAACTCGGCTGCGTGGTCCAACATCTGGCGCATGCTGATAAGTGCCATTGTCTGTGTCTCTCCCGGTAGGGTCGTTAATCGTGCAAGCCTGCCGTAGTGGCGGCTGCTATTCAAGTTATACGCAGAGGCCACAAGCCCTGCGGGTGGTACATCGGCTACGGCTTATCTGGCCTTGCAGCCGCGACCGATCAAGTCGTTGGTAGCGTCCCAGTAGACAAGGCCTTCGCTGCCCTTGTTGTCGAACGCCAGCACATTATTGCTATAAAGCGTGCCACTGGAAGCGCCCGGTTCGGCCTTGAGGCGGAATACCTGATCGCTCTGATTCAGACGCGCATCCACCTCTTTTTTAGCTGAATCGATATAGCGCCAATGAATCTCGGCCTTGCTGTCGCAGACCCAGTGGTTCCAGGGGTCATTTTGTTGCGGCGTGCTCATGCTGGAGCAGCCACCAAGCACCGCCAATATCCCGAGGGCAATCAAGCCTTTCATGACTTCTCCTGGCCTGCCCCGCGAAACCCGGCCTGTGCCTGGGGTTTCAATACGTCAGGGGCAGTTCTGTTCCTGTTTACGGTCGTCGGCCGGTTCACCCGTGACCCGCGCCTCGACCCGCTGAGTGTTCTCGGCCGTCGGCACATCCACGGAGGCCGGGCTGAGTACCTTGCAGGCTCCGGCATGTGAGCCGGAACCGGTGCAGCCGGCTAATACAACACAACTTACAAGTGCCAGGGCAGCGATCTTCATGGCAAAACTCCTTCTTGATAAAAAGATGTCCACCCATTAATGACCGCGTGAGCCCGCCGATGTTGCTGAAACGGACTCAACCTGGCTCAAGGACAGCCCGTCAACCCTGCCTTGGGCATGAATTCGTACCGATCCCATACCTCCTGACCGCCGCGTTTGTAGATCACCGGCACCGTCTCGGCCTGCCATCCCGCCTGGTAACAACTCAAATGAAGCACATCGGTCCGGGAAGCGCTCTCGGCCTCTTCGGCTTCAGGCTTGCCTGCACAACCGCTCAGCAACCCTGCGATGAGGAACCACGGTAACGCCCTGACCATGTAAGACTCCTTCTCCAAAAACCTGGATTCAGGCCTTGGCGCGTTGTTCAAGCATTTCAACCGCGGGCAGAACCTTGCCTTCCACGAACTCGAGGAACGCACCACCGCCTGTGGAAATGTAGGAAATCTGTTCTGCCACGCCGTACTTGTCGATGGCCGCCAGCGTGTCACCGCCCCCCGCGATGGAGAACGCCGTGCTTTCGGCAATCGCCTTGGCCAGCGTCTTGGTGCCTTCGCCGAACTGGTCGAATTCGAACACGCCGACCGGGCCGTTCCACAGAATAGTCCTGGAAGATTTCAACAAATCGGCAAAGTGCGCAGCGGTCTGCGGACCGATGTCCAGGATCATGTCGTCATCGGCCACGTCGGCAATCAACTTGACGGTGGCGGTGGCGTTCTCGGCGAACTCCTTGGCGACCACCACATCGGTCGGCAACGGCACGCTGACCTTGGCAGCGATGGCGCGCGCAGTGTCCAGCAGGTCCGGTTCGTACAACGACTTGCCCACTTTGTGACCGGCTGCGGCCAGGAAGGTATTGGCAATGCCGCCGCCGACGATCAACTGGTTGCAGATTGCGCTCAGGCTATTGAGCACATCCAGTTTGGTGGAGACCTTGGAGCCGGCCACGATGGCGGCCATCGGCTGGGCCGGTGCGCCAAGCGCCTTGCCCAGTGCGTCCAGCTCTGCAGCCAGCAGCGGGCCTGCAGCGGCGACCTTGGCGAACTTGGCCACGCCGTGGGTCGAGCCTTCGGCGCGGTGTGCAGTGCCGAAAGCGTCCATCACGAATACGTCGCACAGGGCAGCGTATTTCTGCGCCAGTTCGTCGGCGTTCTTTTTCTCGCCCTTGTTGAAGCGCACGTTCTCGAACAGCACGATATCGCCCGGCTTGACGTCAACGCCATCCAGGTAATCGGCAACCAGCGGAACGTCACGACCCAGCGCCTTGCTCAGGTAGTCGGCAACCGGCTTGAGGCTGTTCTCGGCAGAAAACTCGCCCTCGGTCGGACGGCCCAGGTGCGAGCAGACCATCACGGCCGCCCCCTTTTCCAGCGCCAGCTTGATGGTCGGCAGCGAAGCGAGGATACGTGCATCGCTGCTGACGACGCCGTCCTTCACAGGAACGTTGAGGTCTTCACGGATCAGTACACGTTTACCTTGCAGATCGAGGTCGGTCATCTTCAACACGGTCATGAGGCGTTCCTGTTTTTTACTGTTGTTGGTCAGCGACGTGCAGAAAGTGCTCTGCGACGTCGAGCATTCGATTGGCAAAGCCCCACTCGTTATCGAACCAGGCCAGCAGATTCACCAGCCGGGGTCCCGAAACGCGGGTCTGACTCGCATCGACAATCGCCGAATGCGGGTCATGATTGAAATCGCAACTGGCGTGCGGCAACTCAGTGTAGGCCAGCAGGCCCTTCAGCGGGCCGCTGGTGGCGGCCTCGCGCAGGATTCGATTGATCTCCTGAGCATCCGTATCGCGTGCCGTCTGTACGGTAATGTCCAGACAGGACACATTGACGGTCGGTACGCGAACAGCTTTGGCCTGAATTCGGCCGGCAAGTTCCGGAAGCAGCCTTTCGATGCCGCGCGCCAGACCGGTGGACACCGGAATGATCGACTGAAACGCCGAGCGCGTACGGCGCAAATCCTCGTGGTGATAGGCGTCGATCACTGGCTGGTCGTTCATCGCCGAGTGGATGGTGGTGATGGTGACGTATTCAAGCCCCACCGCCTGATCCAGCAAGCGCAGCAAAGGCACGCTGCAGTTGGTGGTGCAGGACGCAGCCGACACCAGCAGCTCACGGCCCGTCAGCTTTTGCTGGTTGATGCCGAACACCACCGTGGCATCGACATCGCCTTCACTGGCCATCGGTTGCGAGAACAGCACGCGCGGCGCGCCAGCATCGAGAAACCGCTGGCCGTCTTCACGGGTGTTGTAGACACCGGAGCATTCGAGCACCAGATCGACGTCGAGCGCCGCCCAGTCGATCTCTTCCGGGGTGGAACTGCGCAGCACCTTGATCGTGTGATCATTGATGTGCAGATACTGCCCTTCGACCCTGACCTGACCGGGAAACCGGCCGTGGGTGGAATCGAAGCGCGTGAGGTATTCGAGACTGGCCATATCCGCCAGGTCATTGATAGCAACCACTTCAAACCCGGCTTTCGTCCCTCGCTCACACAGCGCGCGCACGACACAACGACCGATGCGGCCGTAGCCGTTCAGAGCAACTTTATAAGCACGGGGCTGAGGCATGAGGTTCTCTCGGATTTAAGCTGAACCCGCAAGAACGCACTTGCCCGCTATCGCGACTGTTCAAACAACGAGCTGTCGTCTGAACAGTGTTTTGGCGGGCAAGCGCGCTCCTGCGAGGAGACACACGTCTTGCTTAGTCTTCGAGCAGCTCTTCAGCCGTGCTCAGGACATTTTCCAGCGTGAAGCCAAACTCTTCGAACAGCGCAGGCGCAGGCGCCGACTCGCCGAAGGTGGTCATGCCAATCACGCGGCCTTCCAGACCGACGTACTTGTACCAGTAGTCGGCATGCGCGGCTTCGATGGCGATACGTGCGCTGACCTGCAGAGGCAGAACCTTCTGCTTGTACATGGCGTCCTGAGCTTCGAACACGCTGGTGCATGGCATGGAGACCACGCGCACCTTGCGGCCCTGCTCGATCAGCTTGTCGTAAGCCTGCACA
Source organism: Pseudomonas triticifolii (assembly GCF_014358015.1). Classification (GTDB taxonomy): domain Bacteria; phylum Pseudomonadota; class Gammaproteobacteria; order Pseudomonadales; family Pseudomonadaceae; genus Aquipseudomonas; species Aquipseudomonas triticifolii. The sequence continues at coordinate 211,554 of NZ_JACONV010000006.1, forward strand.
GCCAGGCCGATTTCCGAGCCGGTCGCGATCAGGATCAGCTCCGGCTCGCCCGCGCAGTCGCGCAGCACGTAGCCACCGCGAGCGATGTCAGCCAGTTGGGCTTCGTCACGCGCCTGGTGAGGCAGGTTCTGACGCGAGAAGATCAGCGCCGAAGGACCGTCGTTGCGTTCAATGGCGTACTTCCAGGCCACGGCCGATTCAACGGCATCGGCTGGACGCCAGGTGTCCAGGTTCGGCGTGGTGCGCAGGCTGGTCAGTTGCTCGATTGGCTGGTGAGTCGGACCGTCTTCACCCAGACCGATGGAGTCGTGAGTGAACACGTAGATCACACGCTTCTTCATCAGCGAAGACATGCGCACGGCGTTACGGGCGTATTCCATGAAGATCAGGAAGGTGGCGCCGTACGGCACGAAACCGCCGTGCAGGGCGATACCGTTCATCATTGCGCCCATGCCGAACTCACGCACACCGTAGTGCAGGTAGTTACCGTTCGGGTCTTCGCCGGTGATGCTCTTGCAGCCTTTCCAGATGGTCAGGTTGGAACCGGCCAGGTCAGCCGAACCGCCAAGGATCTCAGGCAGCAACGGGCCCAGGGCGCTCAGTGCATTCTGGCTGGCCTTACGGCTGGCGATGGTCTCGCCCTTGGCGTTCACTTCAGCTACATAAGCAGCCGATTTTTCGGCGAAGTCAGCGGGCAGCTCGCCGCTCATGCGACGGATGAAATCATTGGCCAGTTCAGGGTGCGCAGCGGAATAGGCAGCAAAACGCTGATCCCATTCGGCTTCGGCAGCCAGGCCTTTTTCTTTCGCATTCCATTCGGCGTAGATATCAGCCGGAATTTCGAAAGGACCGTGGTTCCATTTAAGGGCAGCACGGGTCAGGGCGATTTCGTCAGCGCCCAGCGGAGCGCCGTGGGATTCTTCCTTGCCCTGCTTGTTCGGCGAGCCAAAACCAATGGTGGTCTTGCAGCAGATCAGGGTCGGCTGATCGCTCTTGCGAGCGGTATCGATAGCGGTCTTGATCTCGTCGGCGTCATGACCGTCGACATTGCGGATGACCTGCCAGCCGTACGACTCGAAGCGCTTCGGCGTGTCGTCGGTGAACCAGCCTTCGACTTCGCCGTCGATGGAGATGCCGTTGTCGTCGTAGAACGCGATCAGCTTGCCCAGTTGCAGCGTGCCGGCCAGCGAGGCGACTTCGTGCGAGATGCCTTCCATCATGCAGCCGTCACCCATGAACACATAGGTGTGGTGATCGACGATGGAGTGGCCCGGACGATTGAACTGCGCCGCCAGCGTCTTCTCGGCAGCGGCGAAACCCACGGCGTTGGCGAAACCCTGACCCAGCGGGCCGGTGGTGGTTTCGACGCCTGGGGTGTAGCCGTATTCCGGGTGGCCCGGCGTGCGGCTGTGCAGTTGGCGGAAGTTCTTCAGGTCATCGATGGACAGGTCGTAGCCGGTCAGGTGCAGCAGCGAATAGACCAGCATCGAACCATGTCCGTTGGACATGATGAAACGGTCACGGTCGGCGAACGAAGGGTTGGCCGGGTTGTGCTTCAGATAATCGCGCCAAAGAACCTCGGCGATATCCGCCATGCCCATTGGGGCACCCGGATGGCCGCTGTTGGCTTTTTGCACGGCATCCATGCTGAGGGCACGAATAGCGTTGGCACGCTCACGACGGCTTGGCATCGCTGATCTCCTGGGAGTAAAGGATTAGGATCTGAAAAAGGCGACCATTTTCCCTCAGGGACCGGCCGGGAGCAATCACAGATAGTGGACCTTAGGCTTTTTTCCTCTGTCATGGACATTAATTAGCCTGTTATCACTGGATAACAGCCGCGCGTGACAAGTTCAGCAGGATCGACCGACGCCACCCATCGAGCAATATCAAAACTTTTTGATATTGCCCTTGCGGCATCAGGGATCGCTCACTAGACTGCGGACCCTATGAACCTGCGCGTGCCTGCAATTCGCCATGATGCATGCGACGACCTCTCTGCATTGTGCAAGGCCGGCGGAGATCCGTTGCGACTGAACGTTCTGCGCGCGCTGACCAACGACTCGTTCGGCGTCCTGGAACTGGCGCAGATTTTCGCCATTGGCCAGTCGGGCATGAGCCACCATCTGAAGGTGCTGGCGCAGGCTGATCTGGTGGCGACACGGCGTGAAGGCAACGCGATTTTCTACCGTCGTGCCCTGCCCCACACCGAGTTGCCGGGCGGCAGGCTGCACGCCGCCTTGCTTGATGAAGTGGACACCCTGGCATTGCCGGATGAGGTTCAAGGGCGTATTGGTCTGGTGCATCGTCAACGGGCGCTTGCCAGTCAGGACTTCTTTGCCCGTACGGCGGAAAAGTTTCGCGCCCAGCAGGATCTGATTGCGGGCCTTGCCCAATACAGCGAAAGCCTGCTGACGCTGCTCGACAAGCTCAGCTTCGGCAGCGAGGCAACGGCACTGGAAGTAGGCCCCGGCGACGGCGGATTTCTTCCTGAACTGGCGCGGCGTTTCAAGCATGTGATCGCGATGGACAACAGCCCGGCAATGCTGGAACTGGCCCGCGAGGTCTGCGAGCGCAAGGCGCTGGTTAATGTCGAGCTGACGCTGGCCGATGCACTGACAGACCGTAAAGTGAGCGCCGATTGCGTCGTCTTGAACATGGTGCTCCATCATTTCGCCGCACCGGCCGAAGCGCTGGCGCAACTGGCTGAATGCGTACGACCCGGCGGTAGCTTGCTGGTAACAGAATTGTGTAGTCATGACCAGAGCTGGGCCAGGGAGGCCTGTGGCGATCTCTGGTTAGGTTTCGAGCAGGAAGACCTGGCCCGTTGGGCCATCGCTGCGGGGCTAGTTCCCGGGGAAAGCCTCTATGTAGGCTTACGTAATGGTTTCCAGATCCAGGTTCGCCATTTTCAGCGACCGGCTGGCGACACTCACCATCGGTAAAATGAAGGAAACCCGTAGAGATGAGCGAATACTCACTTTTCACCTCCGAGTCCGTGTCCGAAGGGCATCCGGACAAGATCGCCGACCAGATTTCCGACGCGGTTCTGGACGCCATCATCGCTGAAGACAAATACGCCCGTGTGGCTTGCGAAACACTGGTCAAGACCGGTGTGGCAATCATTGCTGGCGAAGTGACAACTTCGGCCTGGGTCGATCTGGAAGACATCGTGCGTAACGTCATCCTCGACATCGGCTACAACAGCTCGGACGTCGGCTTCGACGGCGCGACCTGCGGCGTGATGAACATCATCGGCAAGCAGTCGGTGGACATCGCCCAGGGCGTTGACCGCAGCAAACCTGAAGATCAGGGCGCTGGCGACCAGGGCCTGATGTTCGGCTACGCCAGCAACGAAACCGACGTGCTGATGCCTGCACCGATCACCTTCTCGCACCAACTGGTCGAGCGTCAGGCACAAGCCCGTAAATCCGGCCTGCTGCCATGGCTGCGCCCGGATGCGAAATCCCAGGTCACCTGCCGTTACGAAAACGGCAAGGTCGTGGGCGTCGACGCGATCGTGCTGTCGACCCAGCACAACCCGGACGTTTCCTACGCTGACCTGCGCGAAGGCGTGATGGAACTGATCGTCAAGCACGTCATTCCAGCGCACCTGCTGCACAAGGACACCCAGTTCCACATCAACCCGACCGGCAACTTCATCATCGGTGGCCCGGTGGGTGACTGTGGCCTGACCGGCCGCAAGATCATCGTCGACACCTACGGCGGCATGGCCCGTCACGGTGGTGGCGCGTTCTCCGGCAAGGATCCATCGAAGGTTGACCGTTCGGCTGCCTACGCTGGCCGTTACGTGGCCAAGAACATCGTTGCTGCAGGCCTGGCCGAGCGTTGCGAGATTCAGGTGTCCTACGCCATCGGCGTCGCCCAACCGACTTCGATCTCGCTGAACACCTTCGGCACCGGCAAGCTGTCCGACGACAAGATCATCGGTCTGGTCCGCGAGCACTTCGACCTGCGTCCGTACGCGATCACCACCATGCTGGATCTGCTGCACCCGATGTACAAGGCCACTGCGGCCTACGGCCACTTCGGTCGTACCCCGGTCGAAATGACCGTTGGCGATGACACTTTCACCGCCTTCACCTGGGAAAAAACCGACCGCGCCGACGCCCTGCGCGCTGCTGCCGGTCTGTAAATTTTCCTGCGGCCATAAAAAGCCCCCGGCGACGTGAGTCTCCGGGGGCTTTTGTTTAGGGGGTGTCCCGTGCTCACTCAGTCAGTATTTTTACTCAAAGAGGGCCTGTACTCGGGCAAGAACATCGTTGATCACGACATCAGGAGCGGCCTCGATACACTTTGCCCCGCGAGCCTCCAGGTCAACCGTGCGAATCTGGTTACACAGAACTACACCCTGCGTCTCGGTGCCTGAACCGCTCAGCGGGACTGCGAATCCGGCATAGCGGGCGAAGTCACCACCTTGCGTTATCGGCGCGACGATTGCCAGGCCCGAGACGTTATACGCTGCGGGAGTAAGAACAAGCGCAGGGCGAAAATCTCCCTGCTGCTCCCGGCCAGCGGTCGGATTCAAATTAATGCGGACGATATCCGCGCGATTGAATCTGGGCCGCTTCACACTTCGCGCCCTGTCGGCTGCATGGCGTTCCAATCAGACAACTCTTCAGACTCGGCTGCATCCAAATCGCACTGCGCCATCAGGTCGGTCAGCCGATAATGCAGCCTGGACTTGGCAGGCTTGAGCGTCATCACGTCGGTAGAAACATCGAGCACCAAGACGTCGCCGCTGACAAGGCTCATCTGCTTGAGAACATTGGCTGGCAATCGTATCGCTGCGCTATTGCCCCATTGCTGAATTTTGACTTCCATACACCACCCCGCCAAATAGTAGATACATTGTAGAAACATCACAGCCTATGCGCAAACCGTTATTTACACGAACATCGGCGCTCATCATCGACCCTTTTTGTAACAGCGAACGAACCTTACCGACTGGATACGAACGCCATTACCTGCAATGCACCAGGGTCGCAAAACCTCGTAACCATCCCGATCAGCCACGCAGCACAGCAACAGCTAGCCTTCCCGAGCCAATCCCAAGCAAGGATGCTTCGATGCTGTCTGTTAACCGCCTGATGAGCTTCGCCCTCCTGATCGCCCTTTCCCCGCTCGCAACCGCCAGCCAATGCCCGAACTGGGCTGCCGACAAGGCACAGACTGAAATTCTGTCGCTTCAACAACAGATCGCCGCGTGGGATGACAGCTATCACCGCCTGGGCATCTCGCAAATTCCCGATGAGCTTTACGATCAGTCCCGCCAGAAACTGAAGACCTGGCGCGGATGCTTTGCCGTTTCGACGCCGAGCGACAATCCACTGAAGACCGCGGGCGGCACGGTGGCGCACCCGATTGCGCACACGGGTGTAAACAAACTGGCTGACGAGGCGGATGTCAGGAACTGGCTGCAAGGCCGGAACGACCTGTGGATTCAACCCAAAGTCGACGGTGTGGCCGTCACGCTGGTTTACGCCAAAGGCAGACTGACCCAGGCCATTAGCCGGGGGGATGGCGTGAAAGGGCAGGACTGGACGCCTCAGGCGCTGCTGATCAAGGCCATTCCTGAGCAATTGCCGTGGCCGGACGACATCATCCTGCAAGGCGAGCTGTACGAGCGGTTACCTGACCATGTTCAAGCCTCATCGGGCAGCGTCAATGCCCGCAGCAAGGTCGCAGGCCTGCTCGCACGCAAGACGCTGAGCCCCGCACAAGCCGACACCATCGGGCTGTTCGTCTGGGACTGGCCCAACGGGCCGATCACCATGAGCGAGCGTCTGGCCGGACTCAAGGCGCTGGGATTTGCCGACAGCGCCGCCTACACGCTGCCGCTCACCCATCCCGATCAGGCCGCAGAACGGCGCGAACACTGGTTTCGCAACCCGCAGCCCTTCGCCACGGATGGTGTGATCATGCGCCAGGGCGAACGCCCTGCTGCCGAACGCTGGCAGGCAAAAGCGCCGTACTGGATCGCAGCCTGGAAACACCCGCATGCACAGGCGCTGGCGCAGGTGCGCAAGGTCAGTTTCACCATCGGGCGCAGTGGCAGGATCACGCCCATTCTTGAGCTGATGCCCATCCGGCTGGACGATCGCACCATCACTCGCATCAGCGCAGGCTCACTCAAGCGCTGGCAGACCCTGGACATCCGTCCCGGAGACCAAATAGCAGTCAGTCTGGCAGGGCTGACGATCCCGCGACTTGATGGCGTGATTACACGCAGCGTGGAACGTGTCCCCATCAGCATTCCGCAAGCCAGCGACTTTCATGAACTCAGCTGCTGGCAACCCACGCCAGGCTGCGACAGTCAGTTTCGTGCGCGGCTGACCTGGCTCAGCGGCAAAAAAGGCCTGGCCTTGAGTGGCGTGGGCCCCGGGACCTGGGACAAGCTCATTGAAAGCGGGAAAATCAACGGTCTGGTCGATTGGATGACCCTCGATCAGGCTGAGCTTGCTAACATTTCCGGCCTCGCCGAGCGCAGCAGCGCTAAACTGTTAGTCAGCCTGCAAACGGCCCGCGAGCAACCCTTTCAGACATGGCTCAAGGCCATTGGCTTGCCGCCTGCCGGAAGCGCCGACCTGAACGCTGACTGGGAAACGCTGGCCGCGCGCAGTGTCGAGCAATGGCAGGTGGAACCGGGCATAGGCCCGGGACGAGCTGCAAAACTCAGTGCATTTTTCAAGGACCCACAGGTACAGGCATTGAGCCAGCAATTGCGTGCTCAAGGTATTTCAGGTTTCTAGAGTCCGGGTTTCATTCTTTATGCCCGGACGTTGTCGCTTTCAACAGGAGTTCATATGAAGTTTTTATCACCGCTGGTTCTTTTCACCAGCTGCACGTTGTTGGCTGCTCCGCTGTGGGCCGCTGAACAAGCGCCTCCTTCCGAATGCCTGCTCAAGAGCCAGGACATCACCAGCAAGATTCAGGACGCCAAAACCGAAGGCAACAAGGCCGAACAGGCAGGCCTGGAAAAAGCACTGGCCGAGGTCAACGCCAACTGCACCGAGACGTCACTGCTTAAACAGCGTGAACAGAAGGTGCTGGACGCCAAACGGGAAGTCAGCCGGCGTCAGACCGACCTGAACAAGGCGATGGACAAAGGCGATCCGGAGAAGATCAACAAACGCAAAGACAAGCTCGCCGAATCTCGCAAGGAATTGCAGGATGCACAGGCAGAACTTGAGAAGGTGCAGCAGGACGATTGAGCGGCAGACCACTTGCGCTTATTCACATCACCTGATGAGCATACGCTGAAGTCTGCTTCTGCCCGAAGGACGTGGGAGCTCTCGGAGGTTACGACGCCCCATGTTTCGGCTCATGCACCGAGTCTTCGGGTTTTACTGCAGGTTCCCGGCAGATCGCCAGCAAGCCGCGTTTTGTCAAACAACCTGTAACTTACTGAAGAAATGCGATTCTGTGGGAGCGGAACGCCGCCCGGTCCGCTCCCACTCAGTTTGCTGCGAACCTGCGCTCTCTCACGGATGCCGGGTGGAATCCGTCGCAAAGCCTGATCCAGGCACAGCTTGCAGTCGACAGTGTTTCAGCCAATCACGCCGCAGCCGGGAATGCCGAAACCCCGAACAGCGCAATGATCAACCCCATCCCGACCAGCCAGATAATGGAGCGCATCGCTGCCAGATCGGCCAGGTAGAAGATGATGTAGAGCAGGCGGCTGGTAATGAACAGCACTGCCAGCACGTCGATAGTGACCAGCTGCGCATTGCCCGCGATGTGAGCAATGATCACCGCGGCTGCAAACGCAGGCGTCACTTCATAACTGTTGAGTTGCGCAGCGTGGGCGCGCTTCGGAAACCCTTCCAGCTTGTCGAGGAAGGCACGAGGGTCGTGATTGTTACCCATCTTGAACTTGCCGCTGCCAGCCTTGGCGATGCCTGCGCAGGCGATCGGCAACAGGATCGCGACCAGCACGCACCAGAAAGCTACTGTCATACATCCATCCTTATCATGTTTGGCTTCACGTCGAAGCCTGCCAGGCCGGACAGCCTACAACCTCAGAACCGTAAGCGGGCGAAAGGTTCTTGCGCTTATGACAGCCGGGGGAAAATCAGGCTGAAGGTCGTGAACTGTCCTGGCTCGCTTTCGACCTTAACCTGCCCTTCGTGCAGGCTCATGATCGAGCGAACGATGGCCAGTCCCAGCCCTGTGCCACCCTGCTGGCGGGCGCGACTGACGTGGACCCGGTAGAACCGGTCGAACAGACGCGGCAGGTGCTCGGCATCGATGCCTTCCCCGACATTGCGTACCGCCAGCGAGATGTCTTCGGGATGGGTGGCGATTTTGATCGTGATGGTGCTGCCACTCGCTCCATGCCGAATAGCGTTGGACAACAGGTTGGAGATCGCCCGCTGAATCATCAGCCGGTCGCCCATGGCCCGACCGGTCCCCTCGACCTGCAAGGTGATGTCACGGTCTTCGGCCGACGCCGAAAACAGCTCGGCCACTTTCTCCGATTCCTCGCGCAGGTTGATGGCTTCGAGCGCCAACGGTGCCGAGGGCTGGCTGACGCTGGCCAGGAACAGCATCTGGGCGATCATGCGTGACATGCGCTCCAGCTCTTCGGTGCAGGATTCCAGCGCCTGTCTGTATTCCTCCGGGGGACGAGGCCGCGACAGGGTGACTTGCGCCTTGCCCATCAGGTTGTTCATCGGCGAGCGCATCTCATGCGCCAGATCGTCCGAAAACTGCGACAACTGCTGAACATCGCCGTCCAGCCGGTGCAGCATGAAATTCACGGCATGGGCCAGATCGCGCAGCTCGTCGGGGAGGCCGGTCACTTTCATGCGGTGAGACAGGTCTCGGGCCGAGATCAGCGCCGTCACCTTTCTGAAAGCACGCAACGGCCTCAGGCCACGCCGCACGATCCACCACGCCCCGAAACCCACCAATAGCAGGATCAACGGCAGGACCAGGAACGTCGATCTCACGTAGGCATGCAGCAATGTGGCGTCGCTTTCCCTGTCCATCGACAGCACGACCAGAATGTTCTCGTCGGTCTTGAGGCGAATCTCCCGATAGCCCACCAGCAAGTGGTTGCCCGCACTGGACGTCACTTCCTGAAAGCCTTGAGGCAGAACGCCGGACGTCGGCATCGGCAACTCCCGGCCTTGCTGATTGCCGATGCTCATCAACGTCTGCCGGGGCGTGCGCGAATCCAGAACAGTCAGGGCAAAGCTGTCATGACCCACAATCTGATCACGCAAGGTATGCGGGTACTGAACGATATCGCCGATCGACAGAAACCCCTCGCTCAGGCTGTGCTCGATCTGCCCGAACTTCTCTTTCAGGCCGTCTTCGGCACGCATGTCCAACTGGTGGGAAATGGACGCGTAAGCGAACACCTCCATGATCACCACCAGAAACGCGCTCAGCGCAGTGACCGTCAGGCCCAGCCGCGTCGAGAGGCGCGTGGGTTTCATTCGCGCACTTCCAGCACATAACCGACACCGCGCAGGGTGTGGATAAGTTTGGTCTCGAACGGATCGTCGATCTTGGCGCGCAGGCGGCGGATCGACACCTCGACCACATTGGTGTCGCAATCGAAGTTCATGTCCCACACCAGCGAGATAATCTGAGTGCGCGACATCACCTCCCCGGTGTGACGCATCAACAGGTGCAGCAGCGCGAATTCCTTGGTGGTCAGGTCGATGCGCTGCTTGCCGCGAAATGCCCGATGACGGCCCTGATCCAGTTCCAGATCACCGACCTGCAGGACCTGAGGCGCCGTCGGCTGCTCACAGCGACGCATCAACGTGCGCACCCGAGCCAGCAGCTCGGGGAACTCGAAAGGTTTGACCAGATAATCGTCAGCGCCCATTTCCAGGCCCTTGACCCGCTCTTCGAGGCGGCCGCGCGCGGTGACCATCATGATCCGCGTATTGACGGTTTTCCTGAGTCGGGTAAGGACTTCCCAACCGTCCATTTCAGGCAGGTTCACATCCAGAATAACGACGTCGTACGCCTGATGCTGCGCAAGGTACAGCCCATCGAGCCCGGTGGCAGCGATGTCCACCACATAGCCGCTCTCGGTCAACCCCTGATGCATGTACTCGGCAGTTTTAGGCTCGTCCTCTACTACCAGGATTCGCATGGATAGGTGTGTCCTGTCTGATGGGCAAATCCCTGCCGATGGTTTTGGCTATGGAGCCATGTGACCCGCAGTGTACGGGCAAAGAACCGCCCTCCCCAGTAGATAACGGAATTGTAATTTTCCGGCAATCCCTCTGATAACTGCCATTGCATAAAGTCCCCGCATCCAGATTCAACAGCCCCTATGGCGCGGTTGTTCTTTTTATTTGATGGGGGTGATGTATGCGACGGGAGAGCCACGAACGTGCTCGGGTCTAGACTGGCATTGGCCATGCCGCCGATAAGAACCGGCACGCTGTGCGTGCTGCTGATGATGACGCCCATGGTGAGCGTCGCCCAGGGTTTGAGTCTGCCACAGGCGCTCGCAGCAGCCTTCGAGCAGAACCCTGATCTGGCTGCCGCCCAATGGGAAATCGGTGTGGCCGAGGGCGAGCGCCAGCAGGCGGGCCTGATCCCCAACCCCGTAGCCTCCTGGGAAGCGGAGGACACCCGCAGCGAGACCCGTACCACCACCGTGATGCTGAGCCAGGCGCTGGAACTGGGCGGCAAGCGCGGCGCGCGGATCGAGGCCGCCAGCCGTGGTCAGGACGCTGCCCGGATAGAGCTCGAACGGCGCGGCAACGAACTGCGTGCCGAAGTCGTCCAGGCGTTCTATGCGGCTGCCCGTGCGCAGGCCGGTCTGGATCTGGCGCGTCAGTCCAGATCCCTGGCCGAGCGTGGCCTGCAAGTGGCGGACGGTCGAGTGCAGGCGGGCAAGACGTCGCCGGTGGAAGCGACACGCGCTCAGGTGCAACTGGCTGAAACCGACTTGCTGGTGCGCCGCGCCGAGACCCTGAAGATCAACAGCTACCGCGAACTGGCCCGAGCCACAGGCTCGCCGACGGCCTCGTTCAGTCGGTTGGAGTACAGCGACCTTTCGCCCGGCAATGCGCCGCCCTCGGCCAGAATCCTCACGGCCATCAACCAGACCGCCGAGCTACGCCTCGCCCAGGCCCAGATCGATCAGCGCGAGGCCGCGCTGGGTTCGGAGCGTGCCAAGCGCGTGCCGGACCTGACCGTCAGTATCGGCAGCCAATACAGCCGCGAAGACCGCGAGCGCATCAATGTGGTCGGCCTTTCGATGCCGATTCCGCTGTTTGATCGCAATCAGGGCAATGTCCTGTCTGCGGCCAGACGCTCGGACCAGGCACGCGACCTGCGTAATGCCGTAGAACTGAAGCTGCGCACGCAGGTCCAGTCGGCGCTTGATCAATGGGCCAACGCCGCACGGGAAGTGGAGTCGTTCAATCAGGTCATCCTGCCCGCCGCGCAGCGCGCCGTCGATACGGCGACACGCGGTTTCGAGATGGGCAAATTCGGGTTCCTCGACGTACTGGACGCCCAGCGGACCCTGATTTCAGCCCGCAGCCAATACCTGGAATCGCTGGCCATGGCCACCGACGCCAGCGTCACCGTTGAACGCATCTACGGCGACCTCGACCGCTTCAGCCGCACACCCTGACACCCCTTTTTCTGCCTCTACCGAGCGCATCCCAGTGTGCGCTGCACCTACATGATTGCCGGGAGCACCCATGGACAACAAACGAAGCATTGGCATCGCCCTGGCGGTGGTGGTCATCATTGGCCTGGGCAGCCTGACCCTCAACCCTGGAATGCTGCCCTTCAGCGCCCAGGCCGGAACCGACCCACACGCCAACGAATCGGCCGACGCCCACGCCAAAGAAGAAGCCCACGCTGACGAAGAGCATGGCGAGGAAGGCCACGGCAGCGAATCCGAGAAGCAAGGTGCGGCCGCGCCGCAAGCCGCACACGAGGAAGAAGAAGGCCACCTCGAACTCACTGCCGAGCAGATCAAGGCGGCCGGCATAGAACTGGTCGCCGCGGAACCCCGGCCGATGAGCACGTCAGTCACCTTCCCCGGCGAGATCCGCTTTGATGAAGACCGCACCGCACATGTCGTGCCTCGAGTAGGCGGCGTCGTCGAATCGGTCAAGGTCGAGCTGGGCCAGAGTGTCAAGAAAGGCCAGGTGCTGGCGATCATCGCCAGCCAGCAGATTTCCGATCAACGCAGTGAATTGAGCGCCGCTCAGCGCCGCCAGGAACTGGCGAGGCTGACCCTGCAACGCGAGAAAAAACTCTGGGAAGACCGCATCTCGGCCGAGCAGGACTATCAACAGGCTCGTCAGGCCTTTCAGGAAGCGGACATCAGCCTGTCCAACGCCCGGCAGAAGCTCAGCGCCATCGGTGCCAGCGTCAGCCCCACGGCAGGCAATCGTTACGAGCTGATCGCCCCGTTCGACGCCATGGTCGTGGAAAAACACCTGGCCATCGGCGAAGTCGTCAGCGAGGCGAGCAACGCGTTCACGCTGTCGGACCTGTCCCGCGTCTGGGCCACCTTCGGCGTCGCGCCCAAGGATCTGGACAAGGTGATCGTGGGTCGCCCCGTTACCGTCAGCGCGCCCGACCTGAACGCTCGTGTTGAAGGCCGCATCGGTTACGTCGGCAGCCTGCTGGGTGAGCAGACTCGTGCTGCCACGGTTCGCGTGACCCTCGCCAACCCTAACGGCGCGTGGCGTCCGGGGCTGTTCGTCTCGGTTGATGTAGCGGCACAACAGAGTCAGGTCGCGGTCAGCCTGCCTGATTCAGCCATCCAGACCGTCGAAGACAAACCGTCGGTGTTCGTGCGCAATGACGAGGGCTTTCAGTTGACCCCGGTCACGCTCGGTCGCAGCGATGGCGGCTACGTGGAAATCGTCAAAGGCCTGGCCGCAGGCACTCAAGTGGCCGCCGCTGGCAGCTTCATCCTCAAGTCGGAGCTGGGCAAAGGCTCCGCCGAGCACGCCCATTGACCTGCGTCGTACGAGTATTCCTCCATGTTTGAACGGTTGATCAAATTCGCGATTGAACAGCGCATCGTTGTGATGTTCGCGGTCCTGCTGATGGCAGGGCTGGGCATCGCCAGCTACCAGAAACTGCCCATCGATGCCGTACCCGACATCACCAACGTGCAGGTGCAGATCAATACCTCGGCTCCAGGCTTTTCGCCGCTGGAGACCGAACAACGCATCACCTTTGCCATCGAGACCAACATGGCCGGCCTGCCCGGCCTGCAACAGACGCGCTCGCTGTCACGCTCGGGGTTGTCGCAGGTTACGGTGATTTTCGAGGACGGCACCGACCTGTTCTTCGCCCGTCAACAGGTGAACGAACGGCTACAGATTGCCAAGGACCAATTGCCCGAAGGCGTCGAGACCATGATGGGGCCGGTCTCTACCGGTCTTGGCGAGATTTTCCTGTGGACCGTCGAAGCCCGTGAAGGCGCATTGAAGGACGACGGCACGCCGTATACGCCGACCGACTTGCGGGTGATTCAGGACTGGATCATCAAGCCGCAGTTGCGCAACGTGCCGGGTGTGGCCGAAATCAACACCATCGGCGGGTTTGCGAAGCAGTATGAAATCGCCCCGGACCCCAAGAAACTGGCAGCCTACAAGCTGACGCTGAACGATCTGGTGGCTGCGCTGGAGCGCAACAACGCCAACGTCGGCGCGGGTTACATCGAACGCGGCGGCGAGCAATTGCTGATTCGTGCGCCGGGTCAGCTGCAAACAGTGGACGATATCGCCAACATTGTCATTGCCAACGTACAGGGCACGCCCATCCGGGTCAGCAGCGTGGCCGACGTCGGCATCGGCAAGGAAATGCGCTCCGGTGCCGCCACTGAAAACGGCCGCGAGGTGGTGCTCGGCACCGTGTTCATGCTGATTGGCGAAAACAGCCGCACCGTTTCCCAGGCCGTGGCCGCCAAACTCGCCGACATCAACCGCACGTTGCCCGAGGGCATCGAAGCGGTGACGGTGTATGACCGCACCCATCTGGTCGAAAAAGCCATCGCCACGGTGAAGAAAAACCTGATCGAAGGCGCGATTCTGGTCATCGCGATCCTGTTTCTGTTTCTGGGCAACATCCGTGCTGCGCTCATCACCGCCATGGTCATCCCGCTGGCGATGCTATTTACCTTCACCGGCATGTTCGCCAACAAGGTCAGCGCCAACCTGATGAGCCTCGGCGCGCTGGACTTCGGCATTATCGTCGATGGTGCGGTGGTCATCGTCGAAAACTCGATTCGCAGGCTCGCCCACGCCCAGCAGAAACACGGCCGGATGCTGACGCGCATGGAGCGTTTCCATGAAGTGTTTGCCGCCGCCAGAGAAGCACGCCGTCCGCTGATCTTCGGCCAGTTGATCATCATGGTCGTGTACCTGCCGATCTTCGCCCTCACCGGCGTTGAAGGCAAAATGTTCCACCCGATGGCGTTTACTGTGGTCATCGCCCTGCTCGGCGCCATGATCCTCTCGGTCACTTTCGTGCCTGCGGCCATCGCCATGTTCGTGACCGGCAAGGTCAAGGAAGAAGAAGGCCTGGTGATGCGCACGGCTCGCCAGCGTTATGCGCCGGTGCTCGGCTGGGTCCTGGGGCATCGCTGGATTGCCTTCACCCTGGCGTTCGTGGTGATGGTGCTGTCCGGTTTTACCGCCAGCCGCATGGGCAGCGAGTTCATCCCGAGCCTGAGCGAAGGCGACTTTGCGCTGCAGGCCCTGCGCGTGCCGGGCACCAGCCTGACGCAATCGGTGGACATGCAGCAGCGCCTCGAAAAGGCCGTGATCGAAAAAATGCCGGAAGTGGAGCGCATGTTCGCCCGCACCGGCACTGCCGAAATCGCCGCCGACCCGATGCCGCCAAACATTTCCGACAGCTATGTGATGCTCAAGCCGCAAAGCGAATGGCCGAACCCCGACAAGTCGCGGGAAACCCTGATCGCCGAACTGCAACAGGCCGCAGCGAGCGTACCGGGCAGCAATTACGAGCTGTCCCAGCCGATCCAGTTGCGTTTCAACGAACTGGTATCGGGTGTGCGCAGCGACGTAGCGGTCAAAGTGTTCGGCGATGACATGAACGTGCTCAACCAGACCGCCGCCAAAATCGCTGCCGCGATGCAGAAAGTGCCGGGCGCGTCCGAAGTGAAGGTCGAACAGACCACCGGCCTGCCGGTGCTGACCATCAACATCGACCGCGATAAGGCGGCGCGCTATGGCCTCAACGTCGCCGACGTGCAGGACGCCATCGCCATTGCGCTGGGTGGGCGTCAGGCCGGCACGCTGTACGAAGGTGATCGCCGCTTCGACATGGTGGTGCGCCTGTCCGAACAACTGCGCACCGATGTGGCCGGACTGTCCAGCCTGCTCATCCCGGTGCCCGCCAGTGCGGGCAGCAGCAACCAGCAGATCAGCTTCATCTCGCTGGCTCAGGTCGCCAGCCTGGATCTGGTGTTAGGTCCGAACCAGATCAGCCGCGAAAATGGCAAGCGTCTGGTGATCGTCAGCGCCAACGTGCGCGGCCGCGACCTGGGCTCGTTCGTCGAGGAGGCGGGCCAGACCCTGGACAGCAGCGTGCAGATTCCGGCGGGCTACTGGACCAACTGGGGCGGTCAGTTCGAACAGCTGCAATCGGCCGCCAAACGCCTGCAAATCGTTGTGCCCGTTGCGCTGCTGCTGGTGCTCGCGCTGCTGTTCCTGATGTTCAACAACCTCAAGGACGGCCTGCTGGTCTTCACCGGCATCCCGTTCGCCCTCACCGGCGGCGTCATGGCCCTGTGGATGCGCGACATTCCCCTGTCGATCTCCGCAGGCGTGGGTTTCATCGCCCTGTCAGGCGTCGCGGTGCTCAACGGACTGGTGATGATCTCGTTCATTCGCAACCTGCGCGAAGAAGGTCGCTCACTGCACGACGCCATTACCGAAGGCGCCCTCACCCGCCTGCGTCCGGTGCTGATGACTGCACTGGTGGCCTCGCTGGGCTTCATCCCGATGGCGCTGGCCACAGGCACCGGAGCCGAAGTGCAGCGGCCGCTGGCGACGGTGGTGATTGGCGGGATTCTTTCGTCTACAGCGCTGACGCTGCTGGTGCTGCCAGCGTTGTATCAGTGGGCGCATCGGCGGGAGGAGGAAGCGGTCGAAGCCAAGTGATTGACTGAGCCATGACGCATAACGAAAAAACGCCCCTCGGGGCGTTTTCTTGTTGCTTGGCGAACAGTCAGAGCACGCTCAACGGGTATTCAACGATCACCCTCACCTCATCCAGATCCGATTCGAACGCCGTCGCTCGGGTCGTGGCCTGACGAACGCGTACGGACAGATCCTTCATGGTGCCGGTCTGAACGATGTACTTGGCTTCGATGTTACGCTCCCAACGCTTCTGATCGGTCAGCGGGTTGCCCTGAGCGTCGCGGCGCATGTAGGTGCTGTTGGCGTTGGAGTAGTCTGCATCCGTGCCTTTGCCGTAGCGGGTCATGAATGTCAGGCCGGGCACGCCGTAGGTCGCCATGTTCAGGTTGTAGGTGACCATCCATGAGCGTTCGTTGGGTGAATTGAAATCGCTGTACTGGATGGAGTTGGCCAGATAGATCGAATCGGACTGCCTCAGGTAGTCGAAGTCGTCATCGCCCTGGTTGCGCTGGTGAGAAAGCGACACGGTGTGTGCGCCGTATTGCAGGGCGAGCTTCGCGCTCCAGATGTCGTTGTCGAACTCGCCGAGTAGCCGTTTGCCTTCGTCGGTCGCGTTGTAATAGTTCAGGCTGCTGGTCAGAGACAGGTCATTGGTGATCGGCAATACGTAGGACGCCGATCCGTACTTCTGATCCCAGGCATCCTTCAACCGGCTGGTGTACAGCGAGAGACTCAGCCTGTCGGTGGCCTCGTAATCGCCGCCGAAATAGGCGAGCCAGGGCGAATCGACCGCACCACCGTAAAAGGCAACGAAGCCGTCGCGCATGTTGCTGGACACCGGCTGGCTCATCGAATGCAGACGCCCGCCTTGCAAGGTCAGGCCGCTGATGCTGGTGTTGAGGGCGGTAACGCCGCGAAAGCTTTCCGGCAGCAGGCGGGCATCGCCATACGCGACAACGGGCGTCACCGGAAACACATCGCCCACGTGGACCACGGTGTCGAACGCACGGGCTTTCAGCGCGCCGCCGACCTTGGTGTATTCGTCGCGAGCATTGCCTTGCCCATCCACAGGCAACACATCGAACGCACTGCGGCCGCCGTTTCTTCCATCGCCGGTGTCGAGCTTGATGCCCATCATGGCGAATGCATCCACGCCGACGCCGAACGTACCTTGGGTAAAGCCCGACTGAAACCGGCCAATGATTCCTTGCGCCCAGGCTTCGGAGTAGCCGTTACCCGTCGGGCTCGACTCGCCGTTGCGATGGTCGCGGTTCATGTAGAAGTTGCGATTGAGGATTGTCAGCGTGCTGCCTTCGACAAAGCCTTCTTTCTGCTCTTCGGCAACGGCGGCAAGCGGCGTAATACCCGCGAGCGTTGAACATAGGGCGAAGGAAAAACGTTTAAGTGGTGTCATGTGCGCTCCGTTGATTGGGCAGATCGTTAAACCTGTCGGCCTGGCCTGTTTTTATAGGGGCTCTATTGATCAATAGAGGGCTGCCAGTGGGGCACAATCTTGAAGAGACGAACATAACGTGAAGATGACGGCGAGATTACAAATATGAAAGAAACATGGAATAACTTAATGGCCGAACGGTGGACTCACAAAAACAGAATAGACTCAATATGCCAACTGGCCTATTAAATAGTCACCCATAAAAAAAGCGTCCCGAAGGACGCTTGAAGATTCGCCTCAACCAAAGGAGCCGGAAAGCTACTAAAGGCGAACAGGGTGCTGCTCGGTAAGGGCCAACTGTTTTTAGCCCTCGGACTTGATGGACTTCTCAGACGTGGATTTCTCGTCAGAGTTGACATACTGCTCGTTCTGGCTGGCACGCTGCTGCTCGTTAAAGCGCTGCTCCTGAGCCGCGCGCATCTTGTCTGCCGCGATACTTGCGAATTCATTGCCGTCGTCAGCGAACGCACTTGTAAAGGACAAGGCCGCCACGGCGAAGACCATCGATTTAATCAGTTTCATCGTCATTTCCTCTTCTCTCGTTAATGTCTGAGTCCTGTGTTGCGCTGGGCGCTTGTCAGGAATGAGGCCAGCTTACGGTGCGGTAGCTAACAGGAAGGTGAGCAGAGAATGACAATCTTGTTAGAAACCTGACATCTTGAAGATTACCAACTTGTAATGTTATCGCCACCTTCCGGTTAACCGGCAACCCTTAACATGGGCTCACATTCAAAAACGGAGACAAAGAACATGCGTACTGCCAAATCGTTATTGCTGGCCCTGGCCATCCTTTCACCGCTGAGCGCCTTTGCTTACACCAGCGATGAAGTAAAAGCAGAGACCCTGATCAAGGATCACCAGGCCAGCGTGCAGAAGTATGCAACCACCCATAACAAGCCCATGCCGGAAATCCAGGAATACAAGTACGGCATGAAGCTGGACGTTGCCAAGGTGATCCGCAAATCACCGGATATGAAAACCTGTAGCGTCATGCCCAAACTGATGACCTACCAGGATTCCAAGGGTGATCTGAAGACCGTTCAGTACCAGATCCTCAGCGGGTGCAGAAACAGCCAATGATTCCAGACCCGCCAGGAGGCCACCCCGAAACGCTGAACCCCACGCTCCACCCACCGTCAGCCCGGACAATCGTCCGGGCTGACTTTTTTGCGTCTTTCCGTTGTGCCTGCCCTCGTATGTCCAGCCTGCTCGGTCCTTGATCAGGGTGTTTTTTGCAACACCCACGCATTTACGTGGTCAACGCAAGCCCTCGTGCGTGTTCGACGCAATGTGCCTGAGCGGCTGCCCGGGCCATCACAGTCTGCCTGGGCATGGCTCGGCCGGGATGCTCGTTGCCGACCACGCTGGAATTGAAACTGGATTCACGGATTTTGGAATGACGGATGCTTGAACTTGTTGCTGCTTTTATCTGCCTCACTTCGCTGCTGACCTATGTGAACTTTCGCTTTATCGGTCTGCCTCCCACCATCGGCGTGATGGTCACGGCGCTGATGTTCTCACTGATTCTGCAAGGCCTGAGCCTGATGGGCTTTCCCGGCCTTGAAAACCGCGTGCAGGAACTGATCGGCCAGATCGACTTCGGCGACCTGCTGATGAACTGGATGCTGTCGTTTCTGCTGTTCGCGGGCGCTCTGCACGTCAATCTGGCGGACCTGCGCAGCTATCGCTGGCCCATCGGCCTGCTGGCAACCTTCGGCGTGCTGATCGCAACCACGGTAATCGGTGCCTTGGCGTACTGGATCTTCGCCCTGTTTGGCTGGCACGTCAGCCCGCTCTATTGCCTGCTGTTCGGCGCACTGATTTCGCCGACCGACCCCATTGCGGTACTCGGCGTGCTGCGTACGGCCAATGCCTCGAAACCCCTCAAGACCACCATTGTCGGCGAGTCCCTGTTCAACGACGGCACCGCAGTCGTGGTGTTCACCGTGCTGCTGGGCATCGCGCAACTCGGTGAAACCCCGACCGTGGGCGAAACCGCCATGCTGTTCGTGCACGAGGCGGTGGGCGGCGTGCTGTTCGGCGGCCTGATCGGCTATGCCGTGTACCTGATGATCAAGAGCATCGAGCAGTACCAGATCGAGGTCATGCTGACGCTTGCGCTGGTCATCGGCGGCTCGGCGATGGCGTCGGAGCTGCATGTTTCAGGTCCCATCGCGATGGTCGTGGCCGGACTGATCATCGGCAATCTGGGGCGCAACCTGGCGATGAACGACATGACCCGTCGCTACATGGACGGCTTCTGGGAATTACTGGATGACATGCTCAACGCGCTGCTGTTCGCGCTGATCGGCATGGAGCTGTTGCTGCTGCCGTTCTCGTGGCAGCACCTGATTGCCGCCAGCCTGTTGGCCGTGGCGATCCTGCTGTCGCGTTTCGTCACCGTGGCACCTGCCATTTTGCTGTTGCGTCGCTGGCGGACTGTGCCCCAAGGCACGGTGCGCATCCTGACCTGGGGTGGGTTGCGCGGTGGTGTATCGGTAGCACTGGCGCTGGCCCTGCCGACCGGCCCGGAGCGCGATCTGCTGCTGAGCATCACCTACATCGTGGTGCTGCTGTCGATCCTGCTGCAGGGCCTGACCATCGGCAAACTGGTCAAGGCCGTCACGCGCGAGCCGCAGGTCAAGGACTCGGCCCACTGAGTGAATGAACAAAAGCCGGTCGCCACTTCCATTGCCGAGGCGATTGGCTAAGATGCCCGGACCGCAGATTGTGATCTGCGGCATCACCGAGGCACAGGAGCTGCAATGTCCACCGAAGAGGAGCTCGCCATTTCCGGCGGCACACCGATGATTCCCGATCAGCGCCGCGAGCTGATGCTGCGGCAGTTGCGCAAGCATCAGGTGCTGAGCGTGCATCAGTTGATGGAAATGTTCGAGTGTTCGCACATGACCATCCGCCGTGACATCGCGTTGCTGGAGCAGGAAGGCCGTGCCTATTCGGTCACCGGCGGTGTGCGCATCGCCAGCCAGGTGCACAGCGAGCCCAGCCATCAGTCGAAGGCCGTGGTCGAGTTGCCACAGAAGCAGGGCATGGCGCGGCTGGCGGCCGGTCTGCTGCACCCGGACATGACGATTTATCTGGATGCGGGCACCAGCACACTGGAAATCGTGCCGCACATCGTGGCGCTGTCGGGTATGACGGTGGTCACCAATGACTTCGGGGTGGTGAATGCGCTGGCCGATGCGGGGCATGTGGATGTGATTCACACTGGCGGCCTGCTCGACCATCCCAACCTGTCCAGCGTGGGCGGACTGGCAGCAGCGACCCTGCGGCAACTGGCGACAGACGTGGCCTTCATGTCCACCAGTTCGTGGGATCTGCAACGCGGCACTACAACGCCCTCGGCCTTGAAAGTCGAGGTCAAGCAAGCGGCCATGCAATCCGCCTCGCAAACCGTGCTGGTCGCAACCAGCTCCAAATACGGCACGTTTGGCATGTACAAGGTCGCCGGGCTTGATCAGTTCGACACCATCATCACCGACGCTGCCCTGGCCGAAGCCGCCGCCGACGGCATCCGCAAACAGCGCATCGAACTGTTGCTCGCGCCCGTGAGCGGCAAGCGCCAGGCTCGTGACTGAACAGATGCAGACCTGTGGGGGTTGAGCTTGCTCACGAAGACTGGCTTCCAGCCGCAACCCGTCGACTGAACACACCGGCCCCTTCGCGGACAAGTCAGCGCCCACTGGCTGAAACCGGTTTTCAACCCGTGGGAGTGAGCTTGCTCACGAAGACTGGCTTCCAGCCGCAACCCGTCGACTGAACACACCG
>NZ_JACONV010000007.1 GCF_014358015.1 Pseudomonas triticifolii
AACACAGCCTTCGCGGACAAGTCCGCTCCCACGTGGAGAACGCATCCCACGTGGGAACCGGACGCGGGATGCGCGTTACGCGGTCTTCTGATGCAACCCTGCCAGAAACGCCATCAATGCACCCGACACAAACTCCGGGTTCTCCAGGTTGGCGATATGCCCGGCTTTGGGCACCAACACATAAGGGCAGCCGATCAGGCGAGCCATCTCTCGGGTTTCTTGCGGGGGACGGGGGATGTCAACATCGCCGCACATCACCAGCGTCGTGTCCGCATCCAGTTTATGGAGAAGCCCAAGCCGGTCTTCACGACCAAAGATGATGCGACCCAGCGGCACCACCGTCTGGCGTACCTGCTCTGGGTTCATGCTGGCCAGCGCCGATCGAAACGCCTGATACAGCGGTGACTGAGGATCGATCCCGGGCCGGAAGAATATCGGCACCACAACGTCCAGAAGCGGCTCGGGAAACACACCGGCTGCCTGCACCTTATCGAGCAGAGAAAAATAGTACGCCTGCTTGGCCTCGCTTTCCTTGCCCAGATAGGTGTCCATCAACACCAGCCCGTTGAAGCGCTCAGGCGCTGAAGTCGCAGCGATAGCGCCCCACATGCCACCGACCGACAGCCCGATGAGGGTGCAACGTTCGATGTTCAAATGATCGAGCAATGCCAGCGCGTGGCGCGCGAGATCATCCAGATTCCGGGTCCCTTCAGGAAACGCACCCGACTCACCATGCCCCCACAGGTCCGGCACAATCACGCGGTACTGACTGGCGAGCAGATCAAGCTGCGCGCTCCACATGTTCCGGTCCCACAGGTAACTGTGGCCAAGCAACAGCACTGGCCCGCTGCCCTGATCAGAATAGTGAAGCGTCTTGCCTTCGATGACTGCATTCGGCATGTATCATGATCCTCTCTGTATCGATCCAAGCATTCATTGCATACCCATAAAACAAGGCTGCAACCACCCCCGATGCCTGATGCTCAGGCACCTCCATGATCACTTTTTGGCTCTCTGCACCTCAAAGGACCAACCAGTCACATTTTGGCGGGGGCTATATTACACCGAACATTTTGCCTGTCAGTCGACATAGCATCGTGGCAAAACAGGCCGGGGGCCTGGCCTGTCAGTCATCAAAAACACTCAAATCCAAAGGCCGCACCGCGCCCATCCAGATGGCATGCTCGGTGTGATCGAGCCGTTCATCGCCCGTCAGCGGATGCGTAAACACCACCAACCCATTGCGATTCAACGCCAGCCAGAGCATGACGTCAGCGAATTGCGCATGCTCGAAAGCCAGCTGACAACTCCAGTCCGGGTGTGGACCGACGCGCTTTTGATGGACGCGTCCCATCTGCACAGCAAATTTCCCGGCCGCGGCTTCGCACAACGCTTGGGCCTGGTCGAGGGTCTGGACGTCGAAATAAACATGGGCGTGGTAACCGTGGACATCTTGCATGGGGATAAAGACTCCTTTCGCGGCTGAAGACCTGACTGACGCAGGTGTGGGTCCAGCCTTGATCATTTTTCTCGCGTGTGGGCCGATAGTAGGTCCTGCATGATGGTTGATAAAGCGTAGCCGTCTAGCTTTTATCTCTCCATGCTTCGCCGGCTATCCCATAAAACCGATAGCCAAATGGCAACGCTAAAAACTTCACCAGATCAGGACGATGCTCCGCTACATGGTGTGCATGGACGGTCTTAAGCGTCTTGGTATCGCCGTTATACCGGCCTGTGGTTATCCACCAGCCAGACATATGTTCGGGTGACGAATAACGAACGCCCTCAGCAGGATCACCCTCGAGCACACCGTCAGAAATAACGATCAGCTGATCGTGGCGTGGGACGGAATACTCGACCCCGGCTTTCGCACACATTGCATGCTGCTCCGCCCACATAGTCAGGGTGGCCGTGATGCCGAGTACATAGTCGCCTGTTAAAGGAACCTGTTCAAAAAATACCAGTTCCTGACAATCATTGAGCTGCATTTTTGTTATCCAGGAGCCATAGCCCAGCGTTTCATTTGAAGAAATTTCATGACCCATATCGAGATAGTTAGCAACCGTCTCAATAAACGCTATCGCGTGTTCTTCCAAGTCGTCATCATGAATCTGAACAGTTATCTCGTAACCATAATGTTGTAAAAGCCCTTCCGTGTTTAATAGCAACCCAATGTCATTTATGGAAGTTTTTATCTTCACTGTTTGCTCCCTCTAAAGCGGCGCAAACGCCCTCAGATCGTTTACAGGCTAATCAGGCAAGGCGTCTACGCAGACATATACGCTCACTCCCTATGCACAGGTGAAGCCAACTCCAGACAATCAGAGACTCTCTTCTGAGATCTCTTTGCCTATGGCAACAGCGTATGCCCCATACGAAGGCTCTAACTCCACTACTAAAACAGAGCCATTCCGAAACGCCTCAAGTTTTTTATCCAGGAAGGACGAGTACTTTGGGGACAGCTTGAAATCCGCGTCTTCCAGCGCGTAGGCGTATTTCATCAGGCGCATGACTTCGCTGCTGGCTCCAGCATGATCATTCGGGCTTAATACACGTAAAGAATTGATTATATTTCCCTCCTCGAAATCAGTAACCCTAAGCTTTTCCAGGCCAGAGACTTTGATTTTGGTGGTTTTACCGTCAGCGTAAACCTCCATAAAAAGCGTGTCATCCATAACAGCAATGGACATCATTTTTCCATCATGAAAATTGCTAGATAGCATAGCGCTGATCACCTTCTAGGTTTAGCCCCCTCACGACTTATCTACGTTAGCAAGGCGGACTCAAAGTTAATGCCACTTACCTAAACTGAATCAAAAAAAGTCATCCACCCCAACGCTCTGAATTTTGAATGAGCCTCTACATAAAAAGTTATATTTTGCCAAGTAGTTCTAAACTAACGCTTTCCGCCAATGCAATAAATGTTGCACCGCAAACAGCCTCAAGCTCGAACAACACAAGCTTGCCCGTACGGACGAGTTCCAATTTCTGTAAAAAGGTGGAGTCCTTTAGCTCTCCTGTTTCAGGATCGCGCCCCCACAACAGAAAAAATAAACAATTTGCGGTTTCTACTTCTTGCTCTTTACTGACATCGAAAAAATTGACGCGATCAACAATATTCAAAACCGTCATATTATTAAGGACAAATCTATCGATACCTTTAACAACTATTTGATAGGACTTCTTACCCTCCCATGGGCTTGTTACCCGTACTCGAACGTGTTTTTCAATTGAACATACATGGATAGATTCAAATGTGGCCTCTACTAAAACATCCCACTTATTCATAAAGCCCCCTCAATTTCTCGACAAA
The DNA here is from genome assembly GCF_014358015.1 of Pseudomonas triticifolii. Classification (GTDB taxonomy): domain Bacteria; phylum Pseudomonadota; class Gammaproteobacteria; order Pseudomonadales; family Pseudomonadaceae; genus Aquipseudomonas; species Aquipseudomonas triticifolii. The sequence goes on from NZ_JACONV010000007.1 coordinate 3,314, forward strand.
GGTAAATAAGCATGATCAGGGTGCTCTCGAACGCGGCCCAGCCACTCATGCACATGAGGTGTATTACCCACTAATATCAAGCTGCGTCATCAGTCTGGACATTTATTTCGCCCAACCATAATTGTGCAACAGCCCATCGGCTTTAACATCAGCCCATGATTATCCAGGAATAACATTTATCTTCAATGGTCACTCCTCTCGGCGAGGCGCTAAAACGCTTACCCATTGACAGCGGTTAAAGTAAGGCTTGTACGCATACATACAAGCCCATGCCTCTTAAAACAAGGAAAAATTAATTCCAGATAACCAGAGGAAATCCTGGCCTCAAAAGCTGCATAGCCTCCGGCCCTTGAAATCCATCCGGAGTCATATCAATTCTAATTTTTGCTAAACCTTCGAACACCAGCTCAATTTCTCGCTCACTTTCTGAAACATTTATAAGTTTTTTCCCCTGCAGACTTTTCACAGTAGAGCCAATAATACAATATGAATTGTTGATATTTAATATGACGCCTCCTGCGAAAAACAACTGAAAGCAATCATGTACTACACATACAGTTTCAATATTATTTCCAACAAGGCTGGCAAGAACACTCATCGCATAATACTCCACTATTCAATTGGAAAATGACTCTTTGAGTTTGGCAACGTACGTCCTGTATAGGGGTCGACACCCTGACCTGACCTTTTTTCGCATTTAATATAATCATATTTGTAACCTGGGCTTTTCCCTAACGGACGTGCAAACGCCATTCACGCTTCAAATACTGAAAACTTTTTAATGCTTTGAACGTTACGCGCCGGACAGTCCAGCATTATCAATATCGCATAACCCACTAATATCAAGCTGCGGATACAAGGCTGCAATTATCTCAGAGCCACTACCTAAGTAATGCTAAAAAAGAGCAAAAGTAAACTCGCCCACTTCCGCAAACCATGTAGGAAGTTTCCGTCTAATTTGATAAGTCGCTTCTAACCCGTTAGATATTCGGGGTCATGAGTGCTGAAAAATACCCGATCACACCGCAATCGACGGCAGCGGCCTGCCCGCAAGCGAAACCCCGCTCAACGCCTGCTCGCTGGCCAGCCAGTCGACGAATTGCTGGACGATCTGTACGCGGCGTTTGCGCTGTGGCAAGACGACGTAGTAGCCGTAACCGGAAACCGCCGAGGCTGAGATGGGGCGGCACAGCAGGCCTTGTTCGAGCAGGTCGTCCACCAGATGCCGCCAGCCGATGGCCACGCCCTGACCGCCGATGGCGGCCTGGATCAGCAGTGTGTAATTGTCAAAGCGCAACTGCCCGGGTGCCGGTGACTGGGGGATGTCGAGGGCCCGGAACACGCCGCCCCAGTCGAACCAGTTGTTATTGCTTTCGCCACGCAGGTGCAGCAGTGGAAATTCGCGCAGCGCATCGTTGGCCAAGGGCAGTTCTCGACCTGCAATCAACTGTGGGCTGCACACTGGAAACACTTCCTCGTTGAACAGCCAATGGCTCTGGCCCTGCTTGAAGCGCCCATCGCCGAACAGCACAGCGACGTCGATATCCGGGCGCAGCATGCTGTGGCTGCGCTCGCTGGTCACCAGGCTGACGTCTACGTCCGGGTTGAGCTTGTGGAAACGGTGCAATCGGGGCATCAGCCAATAGGAGGCGAACGCAAAATCCGTCGCGACCTGAAGCACTTCATGCTGGCGCTGATCGGTAATGGCGACCAGCCCGCTTTCGATGGACTGCAAGCCGGTCTGCACATGACTGAACAGCACCTCACCGGCTTCGGTCAGCTCGATGCCGCGGTAGATGCGGTCAAATAGCCGGGTCGCCAGTTGCTCTTCAAGCCGCTTGATCTGCTGGCTGACCGCAGGCTGCGTGGTGCCCAGTTCGATGGCCGCAGCGGTAAAGCTGCGCGAACGGGCAGCCGCCTCGAACGCGCGCAACAGATCCAGCGAGAGATCACCAAGCGATTCATACATAAGTGCTGCTTATCCTAGGTATATCTTCATATGGGCTTTACCACAGCCAGTATGGCCTTCATTCTCGTTGGCAGCACTTTCGCATAACTATTCACTATGGGATGCAGCGATTACATGAAGCGCAAAAATATTCTGTTCATCATGGCCGATCAAATGGCCGCGCCAATGTTGCCGTTCTACGCCCCGTCTCCGATTCTGATGCCGAACCTGTCTCGCCTCGCCGATCAGGGTGTGGTGTTCGAGTCGGCGTACTGCAACAGCCCGTTGTGCGCACCCTCGCGTTTCACTTTGGTCAGCGGTCAGTTGCCCAGCAAGATCGGCGCGTACGACAACGCTGCCGACTTCCCGGCAGATATCCCGACCTACGCTCACTACCTGCGTGCGCTGGGTTACAAGACCGCGCTGTCGGGCAAGATGCATTTCTGCGGCCCCGATCAATTGCATGGCTACGAAGAACGCCTCACCAGCGACATTTACCCGGCAGACTACGGCTGGTCCGTGAACTGGGACGAGCCGGACGTGCGCCCCAGCTGGTATCACAACATGTCGTCGGTGCTGCAGGCCGGGCCGTGTGTGCGCACCAACCAGCTGGACTTCGATGAAGAAGTGGTCTTCAAGGCGCAGCAATACCTGTACGACCATGTGCGCCAGGACGGCGATGCGCCGTTTTGCCTGACGGTCTCAATGACCCATCCCCACGACCCGTACACCATCCCCCGACCGTTCTGGGATCTGTACGACGACGTCGAAATACCGATGCCCCCACTGCACGCCAACCAGCAGGCGCTGGACCCGCATTCACAACGCCTGCTCAAGGTCTACGATCTATGGGACAAGCCGTTGCCGACGCACAAGATCCGCGATGCGCGGCGCGCCTACTTCGGTGCCTGCAGCTACATCGACCTGAACGTAGGCAAGCTGATGCAGACACTCTTTGAAGTCGGTCTGGCAGACGACACTATTGTGGTGTTCTCGGGCGATCACGGCGACATGCTGGGTGAGAAAGGGCTCTGGTACAAAATGCATTGGTTCGAGATGGCCGCGCGCGTGCCACTGGTGGTCTATGCACCGGGCCAGTTCAAGCCACGTCGCGTGAAAGCGTCGGTGTCCACGGCTGATCTGTTGCCGACCTTCGTCGACCTGGCCAATGGCAAGCTGGACAAAGGATTGCCGCTGGACGGTCGCTCCCTGCTGCCGCACCTCAAAGGCAAGGCCGGTCACGATGAAGTCTTTGGCGAATACATGGCCGAAGGCACGACCAGCCCGTTGATGATGATCCGTCGCGGTGCCTACAAATTCATCTATTCGGAGCAGGATCACTGCCTGCTGTTCGACGTGAAGAGCGATCCGAAGGAACTGGAGGACCTGAGCCAGTCTCCCGACTATCAGCAACTGTTCAACGACTTCCTGGCCGAAGCAAGGGCCAAGTGGGACATACCGGCGATACACCATCAGGTGCTCGCCAGCCAGCGCAGGCGACGTTTCGTCGCCCGGTCGCTGGCAACCGGCAAGCTGAAGAGTTGGGATCACCAGCCACTGGTCGACGCCAGTCAGCAATACATGCGCAACCACATTGATCTGGACGATCTGGAGCGCAAGGCACGTTATCCACAACCCTGACACTGCCCACACCAAGAAAATCAAAAGGGGTATACCGATGAGAACGTTATTCACCGCACTGGCGGTCAGTGTCATGGCATTGGGCGGCGTCGCGGCACACGCCGATGACGCCAGTTGCAGTACGGTCAAAATGGCCGATCCGGGCTGGAGCGACATTGCCGCCACCAACGCGATCACCAGCCTGGTGCTCGAAGGCATGGGCTACAAGACCAAGATCGACACCCTTGCAGTGCCGATTGCCTATGGCGGGCTGAAGGACGGACAGCTGGACGTATTCCTGGGTAACTGGATGCCTGCGCAGCAGGGTTTCTATGACAAGTTCGTGGCCACCGGAGACGTCACGCAACTGGCCAAGAACCTCGAAGGCACCGAATTTACCCTGGCCGTGCCTGACTACGTCTGGGACGCGGGCGTGCATGACTTTGCCGACCTGAACAAATTCGCCGACAAGTTCAGCAAGAAAATCTACGGCATCGGCTCCGGCGCGCCCGCCAACCTGTCGCTGCAGGAGATCATCAAGAAGAACGAATTCGACCTCGGTGGCTGGAAACTGGTGGAGTCCAGCGAGCAGGCCATGCTCGCCGAGGTCAATCGCAACGTGAAACGCAAGTCGTTCGTGGTCTTTCTCGGCTGGACCCCGCATCCGATGAACGTGCAGATCAAAGGCATGCACTACCTCAAGGGTGGCGAGAAATACTTCGGTGACACCGGCTCCGTCTTCACCCTGACCCGTAAAGGCTACGCCGACGCCTGTCCAAACTTGGGCAAGCTGCTGACCAACCTGAACTTCACGCTGGACATGGAAAACACCATCATGGCTAACGTGGCGAACAATAAAGTCAGCAACAGCGAAGCCGCCAAGGCCTGGATCAACGCCAATCCGGCCGTGCTGGAAAAATGGCTGGATGGCGTCAAGACCCTCGACGACAAGGACGCGCTGGCGGCCGTGAAAGCGAAGCTTTCGCAGAACTAGGTCTGCGGGTACGCGCTCGACCTGAGGGGGCGGCTTGCCGGCGATGAGGCTCCCACGATTTATCAGAAACATCGCCGTCACCATTCATCGCCGGCAAGCCGCCTCCCACACTTCTGTGTTTGCTGCCAGCCAGTGCAGCCCCGAACAGGCGTCCGTATCTCACACGGGAAAATAGTGTTTCTTCAGTGAGTTACGAATCGCTGAATGAAAGGCAACTGACTGAACAAAAACCGCTTCTGTGGGAGCGAGCTTGCTCGCGAAAGGGCCCGCGCTAACGCCACAGCCTGTACCTTTAGCTACGCAAGCACGCTCACTCCGCAGGCTCTGCGTTCACTCAGGAAAAACCATGTGGAGCGAAAAGCACAGGCCGCGGTCATCATCAGATCGAGCCACAGCGTGTAACCTTGGCGGCAATCCACCACTCAAGAGGGACTGATGCGCTGGTTAAACCGCCATAAATTCCTGCCTTTTCTCGCCTGGCTGCCTCAGCAGACTCGCACCAGCGTCGGACGTGATGCGCTGGTGGGGTTGAGCGGCGCGATTCTGGCGTTGCCGCAATCCATCGCTTACGCGCTGATCGCCGGGCTGCCTCCCGAGTACGGGCTGTATGCCGCCATCGTGCCGGTGATCATCGCCTGCCTGTGGGGCTCTTCGTGGCATTTGATCTGCGGCCCGACGGCTGCCATTTCCATCGTGCTGTACGCCAGCGTCAGCCCGCTTGCGGTGCCAGCCAGTCAGGATTACATCACGCTGATTCTGCTGATGACCTTTATCGCGGGAGTGTTTCAGTTGCTGCTGGGCATGATGCGCTTCGGCGCGCTGGTCAACTTCGTCTCGCATTCCGTGGTGGTCGGTTTCACCCTGGGTGCCGCCGTGGTGATTGCGCTGGGGCAAATGCCCAACCTGATGGGCCTCGACCTGCCCAGCCAGACCACAGCCCTCAACAGCCTGACGGCGATGCTCGAACATCGTGGCGAAATCGACCTGCCGTCCCTCACGCTGGGCCTGATGACGCTGGCGCTGGGCATCCTTCTGAAATCCCTAGTGCCACGCTGGCCTACATTGCTGATTGCGCTGGTGTCGAGCAGCCTGCTGGTCTGGCTGTGGCCCGCCATGTTCGGCCACATCAGGCTCGTCAGCGCCTTCGTCGGGCACTTGCCGCCGTTCAGTCCGCTGCCGCTGGATGCCGAGCTGATCCTCAAGCTGCTGCCAACGGCGGTAGCGGTGGGCATGCTCGGGCTGGTCAACAGCCTGTCGATTGCGCGCTCGCTGTCGACCCGTTCGCAGCAGATGCTCAACGCCAATCAGGAAGTCCGCGCGCAGGGCCTGTCGAACATGGTGGGCTCGCTGTTTTCCGGTTACCTGTCGGCAGGCTCGTTCACCCGTGCGGCGCTGAATTACGAAGCCGGGGCCAGTTCGCCACTGGCCGGGGTCTTCTCCGCGCTCTGGGTCGCGCTGTTCGCCGTCGCAGGGGCCTCGTTGATTTCGCACATCCCGATCCCGAGCATGGCGGCGTCGATCCTGCTGATTTGTTGGGGGCTGGTGGACCGTCGCGGTATCGCTGCGTTGTTCCGGGTCAGCCGCGCGGAGTTCTTCGTGATGGCGCTGACCTGCCTGGCCACGCTGCTGCTGGAGCTACAGACCGCGATTTACGCTGGCGTGCTGGCTTCGCTGTTCTTTTACCTCAAGCGCACCTCGCAACCTCGCGTGCAGCAATGGCGTGAAGACGACGAAGACATTCTGCGCGTCGGCGGCTCGATCTTCTTCGGTGCCAGTCATTACCTGCAAACCCGCCTGCAACGTACTCAGGGCCAGCGCGTGGTGATCGAGGCGCAGCAGATCAACTTCATCGATTACTCAGGCGTCGAAATGCTGCATCAGGAAGCACGCCGCCTGGCCAGACAGGGCAGGGCGCTGGTGCTGCGCCATGCAAGGCCGCAAGTGATCGAAGAGCTGCATAAACTGGAAGGGGCCGAGAAATGCCCGATTGTGTTTGAGGATTGATGGGGGGCTCTGATCATGCCGATGCATGGGCATGGGCATGGGAACGGTCAGAGCGTGTGCATCAGTTCGCCAACTGCCTGCGCAACTCCGCCAGCACCGGCGCTGAATCCGGGCGCACGCCGCGCCACAGCAGGAACGCTTCGGCGGCCTGTTCGACGAGCATCCCCAGACCATCGACCGACTGCGCAGCGCCGTGCTCGGTGGCCCAGCGGCAGAATGCCGTCGGCTCTTTGCCGTACATCATGTCGTAGCAGAAGGTCTTGCCCGGCTCGATCAGGCCGGGCGAGATCGGCGGCAGTTCGCCTGCAAGGCTGGCGGATGTGGCGTTGATGATCACGTCCACCGACTCCTGGAGCCAGTCGAAACTACTGGCGAACACGGGACCGAGATCCGCGAACTCCTGCGCCAGCTTTTCGGCTTTTGCCACCGTGCGATTGGCAATCACCAATGCCAGCGGCTGTTGCGCCAGCAGCGGCTCAAGCGCGCCACGCACAGCGCCGCCCGCACCCAGCAACAGGATGCGCTGCCCCCGCAGGCTTACGCCGCAATTGACGGTCAGATCACGGACCAGCCCGGCACCGTCGGTGTTGTCGCCCAGCACTTTGCCGTCGTCGAGCTTGCCCAGCGTATTGACCGCGCCAGCACGTTTGGCGCGCTCGGTCAGACGGTCCGCCAGGCGAAAGGCTTCTTCCTTGAACGGCACCGTGACGTTGGCACCGCGCCCCGTCTGGAAGAACGCGCGGGCGAATGCTGTGAAATCGTCCAGCGGCGCCAGCGACGTCTGGTAATCCAGCGACTGCCCGGTCTGCTCGGCAAACAGACGATGAATCAACGGCGACTTGCTGTGGCCGATGGGGTTACCGAAGACGACGTACTGGTCCATTGGGGTTCCTGTTGATGTAGTGCAGCGCCTGCAGCGCTCGGTCTCGCAAACGGCGCTCGGTCTGCTGAAGAAACGCTATCTGACGTGGGAGCGGACTTGTCCGCGAAAAGGCCGGTGCATACGACGCATAGGCAGTGGTTGAAATACTGCCTTCGCGGATCAGGCCGCTCCCACGACGCCCGGTATTTGCCTGGAGACGTGGTGAGGCCTCCCACGGCCTTGACTGCACAGTGCAATCATTCCTCAGCCAACCAGTCCCGATCCGTCAGGAAGTACTCGGTCAACCGCGCCTCCTCGCTGCCCGGCGCGGCTTTCCAGTCGTAGCCCCAGCGCACTTGCGGCGGCAGCGACATCAGGATCGATTCGGTGCGGCCACCCGATTGCAGACCGAACAGCGTGCCACGGTCATACACCAGGTTGAACTCCACATAACGCCCGCGGCGGAATTCCTGAAATTCGCGCTGCTGCACGGTGTAGGCGTTGGCCTTGCGGCGGCGCACGATCGGCAGATAAGCATTGATGAACGCATCGCCAATCGCCCGGATGAAGGCAAAGCTGGTGTCGAAATCCCACTGGTTCACATCGTCGAAGAACAGGCCGCCAATCCCGCGCGGCTCATCACGATGCTTGAGGTGGAAGTAGCTGTCGCACCAGGCCTTGTAACGCGGGTAGACGTCGGCGCCAAACGGCGCACAGGCCCGCTCGGCAACCCGGTGCCAATGCACGCAGTCTTCTTCCACGCCGTAATAGGGCGTCAGGTCGAAACCACCGCCGAACCACCAGACCGCTTCTTCGCCTTCTTTCTCGGCAATGAAGAACCGCACGTTGGCGTGAGACGTCGGCACGTGAGGGTTGTGCGGGTGGATCACCAGCGACACACCCAACGCCTCAAAGCCACGCCCGGCCAGCTCGGGACGATGCGCGCTCGCCGAAGGGGGCAGGTTGCTGCCGAACACATGGGAGAAATTCACGCCGCCTTTTTCGATGACTGCGCCGTTCTCGATCACCCGCGTACGGCCACCACCGCCCGCCGGGCGTGTCCAGGCATCTTCAACGAAGTGTGCGTTGCCATCTTCCTGTTCAAGCGCAGTACAAATGCGATCCTGCAGATCGAGCAGGTAAGCCTTCACGGCCTCGGTGCGGGTACTCATGGCGATCCCTTACGGCTGACATCAAACGGCTGAGCCCCCGGAACACAGGCGGCGCAGGCAAATTGGCACGTAGCATACCATCGCAGCACAGGCGTGGCAGTTGACGAGGGTCGGGGGAAAGCGTTCGATAGGGGCTTTCGCAATCGGTTTAACCTTCATGGAGAGAGCACATGGCAAAGCGTATCCAGTTCAGCACTGTCGGAGGACCCGAGGTACTTGAATACGTCGATTTCGAGCCCGAAGCGCTCGGTCCGCAAGAGGTGCTGGTGCGCAACAAGGCCATTGGTCTTAATTTCATCGACACCTATTACCGCAGCGGCCTGTACCCGACACCTGCGCTGCCGTCCGGTCTTGGCACCGAAGGCGCGGGCGTAGTCGAAGCAGTGGGCGATGAAGTGACGCGTCTGGCCGTGGGTGATCGAGTGGCCTACGCCACCGGCCCGCTGGGCAGTTACAGCGATGTTCACGCACTGCCGGAAGACCATCTGGTGAAGCTGCCCGACTCGATCAGCTTCGAACAGGCCGCTGCCGTCATGCTCAAGGGCCTGACCGTTCAGTACCTGCTACGCCAGACCTACCAGGTCAAACCGGACGACATCATTTTGTTCCACGCTGCGGCGGGCGGCGTCGGATCGCTGGCCTGTCAATGGGCCAAGGCACTGGGTGCGAAACTGATCGGCACGGTCAGCACACCGGAGAAAGCGGCACACGCCAAGGCACTCGGCGCTTGGGAAACCATCGATTACAGCCATGAAGACGTTGCCAAACGGGTGCTGGAGCTGACCGACGGGAAGAAATGCCCGGTGGTTTACGACGGCGTCGGCAAAGACACCTGGCTGACCTCGCTCGATTGCGTGGCACTACGCGGCCTGATGGTGAGTTTCGGCAATGCTTCAGGCCCGGTGTCCGGCGTGAACCTGGGCATCCTGTCGCAAAAGGGCTCGCTGTACGTCACTCGCCCTACACTGTTCAGCTACGCCAACACTGCGCAGAACCTGCAGGCCATGGCCACTGAGCTGTTCGACATGCTCGCCAGCGGCAAACTGAAAGTCGGCGAGATCAAGCAGTACGCGCTGGCCGATGCGGCCCAGGCGCACATCGAGCTGTCCGCACGCCGCACCACGGGATCGACGATTCTGATCCCGTGACGCGTGCCGTCGTTCGCGTCCGGGTCAGCCGGCGCGAACGACCTGGGCGGTGGCGATATCGCGAATCACGCTGGGGTTTCGGCGACCACCCAGGCTGCCGCCGAGCACAAGATCAATCTGGCCTCGGAAATACTGCTCCACGCGCAGTCGCGACTTGGCGGCAGGCCGACCTGCGGGGTTGGCAGACGTCGAGATCAACGGTCCGACCAGCGCGCACAACTCACGTACGGTCGGGTGATCCGTGACGCGCAGGGCAACGGTCTCGTGGATGCCGGTAATCCACTCCGGCAACAGGTTCTGATGTGGCACCAGCCAGGTGTTGGGGCCGGGCCAGGTGCTGGCCATTCGGTCCAGCCACAGCTCCGGGAAGTCTTCGAACAGAAAGTCGAACTGGCGAATGTTGTCGGCAATCAGAATCAGGCCTTTCTCCACAGGCCGTGACTTGATCGCCAGCAGCCGATAGACCGCCTCTTCATCCCACGGATCGCACCCCAGCCCCCACACCGCTTCGGTTGGATAGGCAATCACCGCTCCAGCCCGAATATCACGAGCGGCTTGTTGCACACGCCAACTGCTGACCATTGTCATCTCTCCACGAAATCCTGGCGGCAGTTTAACCTCAGGGCGCTCTGGCGAACCATCGTCCCGCCTCACTGCTTATCCGTCCGTCGAGCTCAAGCTCGGTCAGTGCCGCCAGTACCTTGGGCAACGGCCAGCCACTGGACACCGACAAGCCCTCGCTGGTGTGCGGCGCGGCGTGCAGCAAATCGAGCAACGGATGATTGCAGGCAGGCGCCGAGGCTGATTCAGGCGCTTCTGGCGCGGTGACATGCCAGTGTTGCAAGCCTTCCAGAATGTGATCGACGGTTTCGACCAGCGTCGCGCCGTCGCGAATCAACTGGTGGCAGCCTTTGGCGCCTGGGTGATGAATCGAACCCGGTATCGCATACACCTCGCGGCCATGTTCAGCCGCAAGGCGTGCCGTAATCAACGAACCACTCGCGACACTGGCTTCGACCACCAGCACACCCAGCGACAACCCGCTGATGATTCGATTGCGTCTCGGGAAGTTGCCAGGCTGCGGTCCGGCATCGAGCGGGAACTCGGAAATCACCGCGCCGCCCTGCGCGGCCATCTGCGCCGCGAGTGTCCGATGCTGCTGTGGATAAAGTTTTTCGAGTCCCGTACCAAGGACGCCGATTGTAAGACCCCCGACATCCAATGCGCCCTGATGCGCCGCGCCATCGATACCCCGCGCCAGACCGCTAGTGATCACAAAACCGGCACTGGCCAGGCTTCTGGCGAAGGCTGTTGCGGTGTCCATTCCAGGCCTGGATGCACGTCTGCTGCCGACCATTCCCAGTTGCGGTCGCTCAAGGATCGAAGGGTCGCCAGCGATGAACAGCAGCGGCGGCGGATCGGCAATCTGCGCTAGCAAGGCGGGGTAGCCAGGGTCGTCCCACATCAGCAAATGCTGGCCCGGACGCTCTAGCCAGGCCAATGCAGCGCTGGCACCATCACGCACCGAAGGATCACGACGAGCCTCGGCACTGGCATTCGGAAGGCCCAGCGCCCGCCATGCACTGGCGGGTGCTGCCAGTGCCGCAGAGGCGCTACCAAAGGCATCGATAAGACGGGAAAAGCGTTTCAGCCCGACCTCGGGCAAGCGGTGCAGACGAAGACGGGCTTCCAGTTCCGAGGGCGACGGAACGGCTTTTTCGAACAGCGGCATGAGATCGTCCTTGATCAATTGTGTACCTGAAACAGTGCACAAACCTGTGGATAACTCTGTTGACAACAATTTGATAAATCAGCGCTTCGGCGGGAAAATCCGTATCAAAACCGAAGCATGCCGTCAGGGGTTGCGGACCTTGTCCATAATGGCCAAAGATCGATTGGCGTGCAGGACCAAGGCGTAACTAAGCTTGTCGTAGGTGCGGAAAACCATCAGCAGCCCTGACCGTTCGTCCGGGATTTTCACCTGCTCACCCGTGACCCGGTCGCGGACCATTTCGCCGGTTTTGTAGATCGCCAGCACGTTGCCTTCAGTCAGACCGTCACGTCGCCCCTTGTTGAGCGTGACCACATCCATGACACCCACCTGAGTCACACCGCGTGGCACATCCAGAATCAGACCTTCGACAGGCGCTTGCGGAGCGCTGGGCATGAAAGATGAATTGATCGCCCGCTCTTCGCTGGTGAACAGGCGGTCGCCCAGCCGGACTTCCTGCGTGGAGCGCTGCAGCATCAAGGTCGAGACATCGCCTTCGGTCGCCACGACTTCGCCACCGCCGATATCGTCGGCGTTGATGCCCAGCACTTCCTGGGTTTCGGGGTCGGTGTAGATCTTGCCCTGACGGAAAATGCCATACACGGTGTGGGAAGGGTCCAGCGCACCGCGCGCATACACCCGGTCGCCACTGCCGCTGAGCACACGCTCGGCGTTACCCGCGACGATGTAAGGGGCCTGCTGAAACTGCTCGGCGTCATCGACGATCCGGTTGCTGATCAGAAAGGCATTGATCGCCCCCAGCGGAATGCTGGGAATGGCCTCGACCATCGGCGTACTGCGCACACGCGGTGACAATTTGATCGTTCCGCGCGACTCGCCCCGATTGAGCGTCACGCGGGGCTGGCCGTCCACGTAGTCGAGCGAAAGCGTATCGCCCGGATAGATCAGATCGGGATCGCGGACCTGCGGATTGGCGCGCCAGATCTCGCGCCACTGCCACGGTTCACGCAAAAACTTGCCGGAAATGTCCCAGAGCGTGTCACCTGCGACAACGGTGTAACGCTGCGGATGGCCTTCCCTGAGTTGCACTTGCGCCTGGGCAAGACCGCTGGCGGTCAACAGCAGCAGGGCGAGTAGTGATTTCCTCATGCGGTGAATCCCTTTATCATGTTGCCTCGCGTGAACAATAGAGTCCCATCATGGGCTGCCTGCTTTGACGTCCCGAGCCCGCAGCCGACATTGACTTTACCTTAACAGTGCAGCTCTTACGTATATGGCTATTTTAAACATCCTCGAATTTCCCGATTCGCGCCTGCGCACCATCGCCAAACCTGTGGCGATAGTAGACGACGGCATTCGCCAGTTGGTCGACGACATGTTTGAAACCATGTACGAAGCGCCTGGCATCGGGCTGGCTGCGACCCAGGTCAACGTCCACAAACGTGTGGTCGTCATGGACCTGAGCGAAGATCGCAGCGAGCCGCGCGTGTTCATCAACCCTGAAATCGAAATGCTGACCGATGAAATGGATCAGTATCAGGAAGGCTGCCTGTCGGTGCCCGGTTTCTATGAGAACGTTGACCGTCCGCAGAAGGTGCGCATCAAGGCGCTGGGCCGCGACGGCCAGCCTTACGAGCTGGTTGCCGAAGGCCTGCTGGCGATCTGCATTCAGCACGAGTGCGATCACCTGAACGGCAAGCTGTTCGTCGACTACCTCTCCAACCTCAAGCGTGACCGGATCAAGAAGAAGCTGGAAAAGCAGCACAAGCTCAACGCCTGATCCGTCATCACCTCTAAAAGGCCTGTCGAAGGCCTTTTTCTTTTTTCAGAACGAGAAGTCCATGACTGAGCCACTGCGCATCGTCTTCGCCGGCACCCCGGAATTCGCCGCCGAACACCTCAAGGCCCTGCTCGACAGCCCTCATCAGATCGTTGCGGTCTACACCCAGCCTGATCGCCCGGCCGGTCGCGGACAAAAACTGATGCCCAGCCCGGTAAAACAACTGGCGCTTGAACACCATGTGCCCGTCATGCAGCCACCGACGCTGCGCGCGCCCGAGGCTCAGGCCGAACTGGCCGCCCTCAAGCCCGACTTGATGGTGGTGGTCGCCTACGGCCTGATCCTGCCGCAAGTGGTGCTGGATATTCCACGTCTGGGCTGCATCAACAGCCACGCCTCGCTGCTGCCACGCTGGCGCGGTGCCGCACCCATCCAGCGCGCCGTGCAGGCGGGCGATGCCGAAAGTGGCGTGACAGTGATGCGCATGGAGGCCGGTCTCGACACGGGTCCCATGCTGCTCAAGGCCGTGACGCCTATTACCGCGCAGGACACCGGTGGCACGCTGCACGACCGTCTTGCCGAACTCGGCCCGCCTGCGGTGCTGCAAGCCATTGCCGGTCTGGCCGACGGCACGCTGATCGGCGAGGTTCAGGACGACAGTCTTGCCAACTACGCTCACAAATTGAACAAGGACGAAGCGCGCATCGACTGGACACGACCGGCCGACGAGCTGGAACGTCTGGTACGTGCATTCAATCCGTGGCCGATCTGTCACAGCACGTTGAACACTGAAGCGCTGAAAGTCCTGGCGGCCGAACCGGCCGAAGGGCAGGGCGCACCGGGCACGATTCTGAGCGCCAGCAAAGACGGTCTGATCGTCGCCTGCGGCCAGAACGCCCTGCGCCTGACGCGCCTGCAACTGCCGGGCGGCAAACCATTGAGCTTCACTGATCTGTTCAACAGCCGCCGCGAGAAATTCGCCGTCGGCACGGTGCTTGGCCAATGAACCCGCGTCTGGCCGCTGCCAAGGCCCTGGCTGCTGTTCTCAGTGGCAAGGCGTCGTTGAATAGCTCGCTGCCCACGCAGCTGGACAAGGTCGAGCTGCGTGATCGCGGCCTGACTCAGGACCTGGCGTTCGGCACCGCACGCTGGCAGCCACGCTTGTCGGCCCTCGCCGCCAGACTGCTGCAAAAGCCCTTCAAGGCCGCCGACGCTGACGTCGAAGCCTTGCTGCTGGTCGGCCTGTATCAACTGTTCTACAGCCGCATGCCTGCCCACGCCGCGATTGGCGAAACCGTGGGTTGTGCCGACAAGCTGAAAAAGCCGTGGGCCAAGGGTTTGCTCAACGCCGTACTGCGCAACGCACAGCGCGAAGGCGAGGCGCTGCTGACCGAGCTGGAACACGACCCTGTGGTGCGCACAGCTCACCCACGCTGGTTGCAGAAAGCCCTGAAAGCCGCATGGCCTGAACACTGGGAAGCGATCTGCGCCGCCAACAACGCGCATCCGCCGATGATCCTGCGGGTCAATCGTCGTCACCACAGCCGTGATCAATACCTTGGGCTGCTGCAGACTGCCGGGCTTGAAGCCAGCGCCTGCACGTTCAGCCAGGACGGCATCGTACTCGCCGAGCCCTGCGACGTGCGCTCGTTGCCCGGCTTTGCCGAAGGCTGGATCAGCGTTCAGGACGAGGCCGCGCAACTGGCCGCCGACCTGCTGGAACTCGCACCCGGTCAACGCGTGCTCGACGCCTGTTGCGCGCCGGGCGGCAAGACCTGCCACCTGCTGGAAGTGCAGCCGCAACTGGGCGGGGTGGTCGCCGTGGACCTTGAAGCCAAGCGTCTGGTGCGCGTTCGCGAGAACCTCGGCCGCCTGGGCCTGGACGCCGAACTGATCGCCGCCGATGCGCGGGAAACCGCTCAATGGTGGGACGGCAAGCCGTTTCAGCGGATTCTGCTCGACGCGCCCTGCTCGGCCACCGGCGTGATCCGTCGCCACCCAGACATCAAGCTGACCCGTCAGGCAGACGACATCGTGGCCCTAGCGACGCTGCAAGGCGAACTGCTCGACGCGCTGTGGCCTACGCTTGAAGTGGGCGGCATGCTGGTTTATGCAACGTGCTCGACACTGCCCACGGAAAACACCGAGGTGATCGAAGCGTTTCTGGCCCGCACATCGGGTGCCCGCGAGCTGGACATCGCAAGCGACGCCGGTATCAAACAGACGCATGGCCGGCAATTGCTGGCTCAGCAGGGCGGTCACGACGGCTTTTACTACGCCAAACTGATCAAGATCGCAGCGGCGCGGGCGTGAACAGGCCGCTGGCAGCACTGCTTACGAATTTCCATGGAGTGAACGGTTGAAAATCATCATTCTGGGCGCAGGTCAGGTCGGCGGCACGCTGGCCGAGCATTTGGCGGGCGAAGCCAACGACATCACCGTGGTCGACACCGATAGCGACCGGTTGCGCAACCTGGGCGACCGTCTGGACATCCGGACCGTGCAGGGCAAGGGCTCGTATCCCGCCGTGCTGCGTCAGGCCGGGGCCGAAGACGCCGACATGCTGGTTGCCGTGACCAGCAGTGATGAAACCAACATGATTGCCTGTCAGGTGGCGTACACGCTGTTTCACACGCCGACCAAGATCGCGCGAGTGCGTGAAGCGGCCTACCTGACGCGCTCGGAGCTGTTCGACAACAGCGCTATTCCAGTGGACGTGCTGATCAGCCCGGAACAAGTGGTCACCCATTACATCAAGCGCCTGATCGAGTACCCCGGCGCACTGCAAGTGATCGACTTTGCCGAAGGCAAGGCCCAGCTTGTGGCCGTCAAGGCGTATTACGGCGGGCCGCTGGTGGGTCAGCAACTGCGCCAGCTCAAAGCACACATGCCCAATGTCGAAACCCGCGTCGCCGCGATTTTCCGCCGTGACCGTCCGATCCTCCCGCAGGGCGACACGGTGATCGAAGCCGACGATGAAGTCTTCTTCGTCGCCGCCAAGGCCGACATTCGTGCAGTGATGGGCGAAATGCGCCGCCTGGACGAAAGCTACAAACGCATCGTGATTGCGGGCGGTGGCAATATCGGCGAGCGACTGGCTGAAGCCATCGAGAGTCGCTATCAGGTCAAGATCATCGAGATGAACCCGGCACGCTGCCGTTACCTCTCGGAAAATCTGAACAACACTGTCGTGCTGCAAGGCAGCTCTTCGGACCGTGACCTGCTGATCGAAGAAAACATCGACAACGCCGACCTGTTCCTGGCGCTGACCAACGATGACGAAGCCAACATCATGTCGTCGCTGCTCGCCAAACGGCTGGGCGCACGCAAGGTCATGACCCTGATCAACAACCCGGCCTACGTCGATCTGGTGCAGGGCGGGGAAATCGACGTTGCCGTCAGCCCGCAACTGGCGACCATCGGCACACTGCTGGCTCACGTGCGACGCGGCGACATCGTCAGTGTCCACTCCCTGCGCCGGGGCGCAGCCGAAGCCATCGAGATCGTTGCGCACGGCGATTCGAAATCCAGCAAAGTCATCGGCCGCGCCATTAAAGATATCAACCTGCCGACCGGCACCACGATTGGCGCGATCATCCGCAACGAAGAAGTCCTCATCGCACACGACATCACCGTGATCGAATCAGGCGATCAGGTGATCATGTTCCTTGTGGATAAAAAGTACATCCGCGACGTGGAGCGGCTGTTTCAAGTGGGGTTGAGCTTTTTCTGATCACCCAGTGGGAGTGAGCTTGCTCACGAAGAGGCCGGCACATCAGCTGAAACAGTAGCGCCCGAACCACAGCTTTCGCGAGCAAGCTCGCTCCCACGAAGTGCACGCGCACACTCCCAGTGGGAGCGGACTTGTCCGCGAATAGATCGGTAAATTCCTCCCCGTGGGACCGGGCGGCGCTCCGCCTGTCCGCGAATGGGCGGTGTATTCAGCCGAAGTGGTGCGTCTGGAAGGCAGTCTTCGTGGACAAGTCCACTCCCACAGGCTGAACGCCGGTTTCAGCCGGTGGAAGCAAGCCTGCTCGCCCGAGGGAGCGGACCGGGCGGCGCCCCCCTTGTCCGCGAATACTATGGTTCAGCCGCTGAATATGTGTCGGATGTACCGGCCTTTCGCGGACAAGTCCGCTCCCACTGGCTGAAACCGGTTTTCATCCAGGCAGGAGTGGACCGGGCGGCGAGGTTGAAGCGCCAGATCAATACCAGCGCTTCTCACCCTCGGGACGTTTCTTGAAGCGTTTCATGGTCCACATGTACTGGCTCGGGTACGCGCGCACGTATTTCTCGACCACTTTACTCATCGCCGCTGCCGAGGTTGCGGTGTCGGTGCTGTACATCGCTTCAGGCGCGGCTTCCAAAACAACCTTGTAACCCGAACCGTCCGGCAGGCGCATGGCGTGCAGGAAGACGCCGACGGCTTTGCCGCCTGCCAGCATGTTGGGCACGAACTTGCTGGTCAGGGCCATGGTGCCGCAGAAGGGCACGAAGATGCCGGCGGACTCTGCCGGTTCCGGGTCTGCCGGAATGCCGACCGAGCCACCCTTGCGGACTTCCTTGATGACGCTGAGGATGCCTTCTTTAGTGGACGCCGCCACGCGGTTGCCCAGTTGAACCCGCTGCTTGCGCAACAAGTCATCCACGGCCTTCAACTTGGGCGGGCGGTAGAAGATGATCGGCTTGCACTGGCTGCAATAGAAGTGGTTGAGCACTTCCCAGTTGCCCAGGTGGCTGGTGATGCCGACCACGCCCTTGCCGGACGCCAGCGCATCCTTGAGCACGTCGAGCCCTTCGACTTCGCGCACCAGATTGATCGATTTCTGAGCAGGCCAGATCCACGCGCAGGCGCTCTCGGTCAGGGTCTTGCCGATGTCCATGAGGCTTTTGCCGACCAGCTTTTCAAGCTCAGGCCCGCTCAGCTCGGGGAAGCATTTGGACAGGTTGATCCGCGCCACTTCGCGCGAACGGTTGGGAAGTTTCCACATCAGCCAGCCAATGGCGGTGCCGACCCACTGCACGGCGCGCCAGGGCAGAAGTGCAAACAAGCGTAACGCCCCGACCATCATGGCGCCTTTGAACTTTTCCACAGATCACTCCCGGATTCTTGAGGCAGGCATTGTACCTTCAGCGGCTCAGGATCGCGTACCGATCGCAATCGACGGTGTGGTCCATCACCATACCGCTGGCCTGCATGTAGGCGTAACAAATGGTCGGACCGACAAAGGTGAACCCGGCCTTTTTCAGCGCCTTACTCATGGCTTCGGCTTCGGCGGTAATGGCGGGCACTTCGCTGCGGTCCTTGAAGTGGTTGATCTTCGGCTGATCGCCAACAAAGGACCAGAGCAGGCCGACCGGGTCTTTCAGCGCCAGCCAGGCCTTGGCATTGGTGCGCACGGCCTTGAGCTTGAGGCGGTTGCGGATGATGGTCGGATCGAGCATCAACGCGTCGATTTCAGCATCGGTCAGTTGCGCCAGACGCTCGGCATCGAAACCGAACAGCACCTCGCGATAACGGGCCCGGCGCTTGAGAATCGTGATCCAGGAAAGGCCGGCCTGGAACCCTTCGAGCAAAAGCAACTCGAAGAGCTTCTGCGCGTCGCGCAGCGGCACACCCCACTCCTGATCGTGATAGGCGATGTAAAGGGGGTCTTCGTTGCACCAAAAGCAGCGTGTCATAGGGCTCCCGAGAGTGGACGTGCAGCCGAATCGGGTATACTCCCGCTCTTTGAATCGCAGCCCAGCACAGGTGAAATTTGTGAGCCAGCCTACGCCAGCCGTGCGTACCTTCCAAGACTTGATCCTCGCCCTCCAGCAATACTGGGCAGAACAAGGTTGCGTGGTACTTCAGCCCTACGATATGGAAGTAGGCGCCGGCACCTTCCACACCGCCACGTTTCTGCGCGCCGTAGGCCCGGAAACCTGGAATGCCGCCTACGTTCAGCCAAGCCGTCGTCCTACTGACGGCCGCTACGGCGAAAACCCGAACCGCCTGCAGCACTACTATCAGTTCCAGGTGATCCTCAAGCCGAACCCGGACAACTTCCAGGAGCTGTACCTGGGCTCGCTCAAGCACATCGGCCTCGATCCGCTGGTGCACGACGTGCGTTTCGTCGAAGACAACTGGGAGTCGCCGACGCTGGGCGCATGGGGTCTGGGCTGGGAAATCTGGCTCAACGGCATGGAAGTCTCGCAGTTCACCTACTTCCAGCAAGTGGGCGGCCTTGAGTGCTACCCGGTGACTGGCGAGATCACGTATGGCCTGGAACGTCTGGCCATGTACCAGCAGGGCGTGGACTCGGTTTACGACCTGGTCTGGGCTGACGGTCCGTTCGGCAAAGTGACTTACGGCGATGTGTTCCACCAGAACGAGGTGGAGCAATCGACGTACAACTTCGAACACGCCAACGTCGACAAACTGTTCGAGCTGTTCGACTTCTACGAAAGCGAAGCCGCGCGCCTGATCGAACTCGAGCTGCCATTGCCGGGTTACGAAATGGTCCTCAAGGCCTCGCACACCTTCAACCTGCTGGATGCCCGTCGCGCCATTTCCGTGACCGCGCGTCAGCAGTACATCCTGCGTGTACGCACCCTGGCGCGCTCGGTGGCTCAGGCGTATCTGCAAGCCCGGGCCAGACTTGGCTTCCCGATGGCACCGCCCGATCTACGCGATGAAGTGTTGGCTAAGCTGGAGGCTGCACAATGAGTGCTCAAGATTTTCTGGTCGAACTGGGCACCGAAGAACTGCCACCCAAGACCCTCAGCTCCCTGGCAGACGCGTTTCTGGCAGGTATCGAGAAGGGCCTGCAGAGCGCAGGCCTGACGTACAGTGCCAAACAGGTCTACGCCGCGCCGCGTCGTCTGGCCGTGCTGATCACCGAGCTGTCCACACAGCAGCCAGACCGCAGCGTCAATCTGGACGGTCCGCCGCGTCAGGCTGCGTTCGACGCTGACGGTAACCCGACTCAGGCTGCCCTGGGCTTCGCCAAGAAATGCGGCGTGGACCTGAGCGAAATCGATCAGAGCGGGCCGAAGCTGCGTTACAGCCAGAACATCGTCGGCAAGCCGACCGTGTCGCTGCTGCCGACCATCGTCGAAGACTCGCTGAACGACCTGCCGATTGCCAAGCGCATGCGCTGGGGCGCTCGCAAGGAAGAGTTCGTGCGTCCGACCCAGTGGCTGGTCATGCTGTTCGGCGATCAGGTCGTCGATTGCACGATCCTGGCTCAGACGTCGGGTCGTCATTCCCGTGGTCACCGCTTCCATCACCCGGAAGATGTGCGTATCTCCTCGCCTGCCGGTTACCTGAGCGACCTGCGAGCCGCCAATGTGCTGGCCGACTTCAACGAACGTCGTCAGATCATCAGCAAGCGCGTCGAAGAGCTGGCCACCCAACAGGAAGGCACCGCCATCGTGCCGCCAAGCCTGCTGGACGAAGTGACCGGCCTGGTCGAATGGCCGGTTCCGCTGGTGTGCTCGTTCGAGGAACGCTTCCTTGAAGTGCCCCAGGAAGCACTGATCACCACCATGCAGGACAACCAGAAGTACTTCTGCCTGCTGGATGCCGACGGCAAGCTGCTGCCGCGCTTCATCACGGTCGCCAACATCGAGAGCAAGGACCCGGCGCAGATCATCGCCGGTAACGAGAAGGTGGTCCGCCCACGCCTGACCGACGCCGAGTTCTTCTTCAAGCAGGACAAGAAGCAGAAGCTGGAAACCTTCAACGAGCGCCTGAAGAACGTCGTGTTCCAGGCCCAGTTGGGCAGCGTCTACGACAAGGCCGAGCGCGTGTCGAAGCTGGCCGCCTACATCGCACCACGCATCGGCGGCGACGCCCAGCGTGCGGCGCGTGCGGGTCTGCTGTCCAAGTGCGACCTGTCGACCGAAATGGTCGGCGAGTTCCCGGAAATGCAGGGCGTGGCGGGTTACTACTACGCCAAGGCCGACGGCGAAGCCGAAGACGTGGCACTGGCGCTCAACGAGCAGTACATGCCTCGCGGCGCAGGTGCTGAATTGCCGACCACCCTGACCGGTGCGGCCGTCGCCATTGCGGACAAGCTCGACACGCTGGTGGGCATTTTCGGTATCGGCATGCTGCCCACCGGCAGCAAAGACCCCTACGCACTGCGTCGTGCAGCGCTGGGCATCCTGCGCATTCTGATCGAGAAGAAGCTGGACCTGGACCTGATCGAGACGGTGAAATTCGCCGTCACCCAGTTCGGAGCCAAGGTCAAATCGGCCGGTCTGCCGGAACAGGTGCTGGAGTTCATCTTCGACCGTCTGCGTGCGCGTTACGAAGACGAAGGCGTCGAAGTGGCCGTGTACCTGTCGGTTCGCGCGTTGCAGCCAGGTTCGGCGCTGGATTTCGATCAGCGTGTGCAGGCCGTTCAAGCCTTCCGCAAGCTGCCACAGGCTGCTGCGCTGGCAGCGGTGAACAAGCGCGTCTCGAACCTGCTGAGCAAGGCCGAGGGCAACATTGCCCAGACCGTCGAGCCCAAGTACTTCGACAACGCCAACGAGTTCTCGCTGTATTCGGCCATCCAGCAAGCCGACCACGCTGTGCAGCCAATGGCCGCCGAGCGTCAGTACAGCGAATCGCTGGCGCGTCTGGCCAGTCTGCGTGAGCCGGTCGATGCCTTCTTCGAAGCCGTGATGGTCAACGCCGAAGACGCCAACGTACGTGCCAACCGCTATGCGTTGCTGGCCCGTTTGCGTGGCCTGTTCCTGGGCGTTGCCGATATCTCGCTGCTGGGCTGACAAGGGGTCGATGTTGAAACTGCTGATACTGGATCGGGACGGGGTGATCAACCATGACTCCGACGCTTATATAAAGTCGGTGGAGGAATGGAGACCCATTCCCGGCTCGATCCAGGCGATCGCAGCGCTGAGCAAGGCCGGCTGGACGGTGGCAGTGGCCACCAACCAGTCCGGCATTGCCAGAGGTTATTACGACCTGGCCACCCTGGACGCCATGCACGCGCGGTTGCGCGGGCTGGTGGCCGAGGAGGGTGGCGAGGTTGGTTTGATCGTCTATTGCCCGCACGGGCCAGACGAAGGCTGCGACTGCCGAAAGCCCAGGCCCGGCATGTTGCAGACCATCGCCCGACATTACGCAGCAGACCTCAAAGGTCTATGGTTTGTGGGCGACAGCAAAGGTGACCTGCAGGCGGCTTTGGCCGTCGATTGTCAGCCTGTTCTGGTGAAGACCGGCAAAGGTCAGAAAACCCTGACCGGTGACGTGCCGAGCGGCACCCTTGTTTTTGACGATCTGGCGGCGGTTGCCGCAGAACTTATCCACACTAGTGTTTCGCCGAACAATCCATAAGTTCGGCTCGAAGCGCTCAAGGAGCGGGCACCTGCCCGTACGGTAAACGTAACTATGTCGATCATCCAGGCAATCAGGACTTTCTTCTTCTACCTGTTGCTGGGCAGCAGCTCGCTGCTGTGGTGCACGCTGAGCTTTTTTATCGCGCCATTCATGCCGTTCAAGGCTCGCTATCGATTCATCAACGTCTACTGGTGCCGCTGCGCCATCTGGCTGACCCGTGTGTTCCTTAATATCAAGGTTGAAGTCACCGGCGCCGAGAACGTTCCGAAAACGCCCTGCGTGATCATCTCCAACCATCAGAGCACGTGGGAAACCTTCTTTCTGTCGGCGTACTTCGAGCCACTGAGCCAGGTGCTCAAGCGCGAGTTGCTCTATGTGCCGTTCTTCGGCTGGGCAATGGCGATGCTTCGTCCGATTGCCATTGATCGCGACAATCCCAAGGCCGCCCTCAAGGAGATCGCCAAGAAGGGCGACGAACTGCTCAAGGATGGCGTTTGGGTGCTGATCTTTCCTGAAGGCACGCGCGTACCTTACGGCCAGGTCGGCAAGTTCTCTCGTGGCGGTACGGCACTGGCCGCCAATGCGGATCTGCCGGTGCTGCCGATCGCGCACAACGCGGGCAAGTATTGGCCCAAGGAAGGCTGGGCCAAGAAGCCGGGGACCATTCAGGTGGTGATCGGCGAGCCCATGTACGCCGAAGGCACAGGCCCGCGCGCCATTGCCGCCCTCAATGAACGTGTTCAGACCTGGAATGAAGAAACACAACGCGCACTGGGCTCGCCGGCCGCACCGGTATCGAGCAGCGAGAAAGTGCCAGCGTGAATTTTGTGGATAACCTGTGCACCATTTTTGATAAACAGTCGAAAAGTGCGCGTAAGCCCTTCATTACATTGTTTATTTCCTAAAGCGATTAGCGCCCTCCATACGTGCATAAGTTTTGGTGGTACATAAATAGCGCCTGCTAAGCAGGCCGGTTATTTAGACTCAATCCACCAACGCGCACTCCTTGATGTGAAGAGCTTGCGTGACGCAGCTCACAAAAATGCCCTGTGTGTGGGAATTTTCTGAAATGTAAGCGGTCTGTTTCACGACGCTTACACACGACGTCGCATTTTCGATCAGATACGTCGTCTTTCAGGGTCTATCAGGCCATTCCAGGCAGGCGGGTCATTCGCCTCCAGCATTTATTAACGGATTACTTATGCTTGTCTCTAAAAGGACCTGGCAGATGCTCTGCGCTCTGCTTTTGGCTTCAGGCACCCTTGTGCCTGCCTATGCAGCAACGCCCGGCGAACAGGATCTGATCCGCGACCGTCAGGATCGCCTGCTGGAAGAGCAGCGTCGACGTCTGGAAGAACTCAAGGACCTGCCCGGCAAGCAGACCACGCCAACGACGCCAACGGCCCCCACCGACACACGCTGCTTCAACATCGACCGAATCGAACTCAAGGGTGCCGATTCACTGTCACCCAAAGAACGCGATCAATTGATCAAGCCCTACGCGGGCAAATGCCTGGGCGTCGCCCAGCTCAACAACCTGCTCAAGGCCATCACCGACCATTACATCGACAAAGGTCTGGTGACCACACGTGCCTACCTGCCGCAGCAGGATCTGTCCAAAGGCGACCTGCAGGTTCTGGTCATCGAAGGCAAGCTGGAAAAACTGCGCAGTGACGCCAGCAGCGGCGTATCGGATCGCGAGCTGGCCATGACCTTTCCCGGCCGCGAAGGCGATCTGGTCAACCTGCGCGAGATCGAACAGATGGTCGATCAGCTCAATCGTCTGCCCTCCAATCAGGCGCAGATGGAGCTGACGCCCGGCCAGGCCGTCGGCGGCAGCGATGTGGTGGTCAAGAACACCCCGCAAAAACCCTGGCGCGCCAACCTGTCGCGCAACAACGATGGCCAGCGCAGCACGGGTGAACAGCAGTGGAATGCCGGTCTGGACTGGGACAGCCCATTGGGCCTGGCTGATCAACTGAGCCTGCGTGGCGGCCATGACGCCATCAGCGATCATCAGCAAACCTCGCGTAACGGCCTGCTGTCGTACAGCCTGCCATGGGGCTGGTGGACCTTCAGCTACCTGTACAGCGAAAGCGAATACCGCTCGAAAGGTCGGGGCGACGGCTTCAGCTTCAAGCAGACCGGCGACAGCCAGAACCACCAGTTTCGTGCCGAACGCGTGATTCATCGCGATGCGGTCAGCAAGACCTCCCTCAACACCGGTCTGGCGTACCTGCGCACTAACAACTACATCAACGACGCCAAACTGGGCCCGAGCAGCAACCACATCACCGAGGCACAGTTCGGTATCAACCATGGTCGGCGTGTGGGTTCGGCGTTCGTCAACATCGACCTGGGCATGCAACAGGGCATCGGCGCGCTGGACGCCCAGGGCGACCATGACTCAGGTCCCGGCCAGCCCGATGCGCGCTATCGCAAGTACACCGGCACCGTCAGCTACCTGCATCCTTTCCGCCTGTTTGGCGAAAGCCTGACCTTCACCAGCCTGGCCACTGGCCAACGCAGTGAAGACGTCCTGTTCAGCCCGCAGCGTCTGAGCCTGGGCGGATCATCCTCGGTGCGCGGCTACAAAGACCAGTTTCTGGCTGGCGACAGCGGTGGCTACTGGCGCAACGAAATACGCTGGGCTCGACCGGTCACCGTTGACTGGCTACGTCCGGTGTTTGCCGAATACGGTGCCGCTGCCGGCTATGACCAGGGCGTGATCCGCAACAACCGCTACAACGGCGATGAACATGGTCGCCTGTCCAGCAACTCGTTAGAGCTGTTCACCCGGGGCGAGCATGTCGCTGCGTCGGTGACCTTCGCTCACTCTCTGGAACGTCCTGACGTGGTCGAGCGCGAAGCGCCGATCTACTTCCGCATGGACTTTTTCCTCTAATAACACCGTTTTTTCGACACTGCTTTGAGGTTGCTTACATGGATGTTAACCAGATGGCTCTGCTTGCCCGTCAGCCCAGTGATGCCCTGATTGAACGCAAGCGTTTCTGGGGAGTGCCCAAGCGCGGCCTCGCGCTGATCCTGGCCAATGCCCTGTTCTGGCAGCCGCTGCTAGTGCAGGCCGAAGGCATTGTCGTGAGCGGGACGAACACCAGCGTCGGCCAGGCGGGCAACGGTGTGCCGGTGATCAACATCGCCGCGCCCAATGGCAGCGGCCTGTCGCACAACCAGTACCAGCAGTACAACGTCGACAGCCAGGGCGTGATCCTCAACAACGCCACGCAAGCCACGCAGAGCACGCAACTGGGCGGCATCATCGTCGGCAACCCGAACCTGGGCGGCAACGCCGCCAACACCATCCTCAACGAAGTGGTCGGGGCCAACGCCAGCCAGCTCAAGGGCTACACGGAAGTGGCCGGGCAGTCGGCGCGGGTCATCGTTGCCAACCCTTACGGGGTGACCTGTAACGGCTGCGGTTTCATCAACACGCCCCGTGTCACGCTGAGCACCGGTAAACCGGTCCTGGACAGCAACGGCCAACTGGAACGTTTCAACGTTCAGGGCGGCAGCATCAGCATCGACGGCGTGGGGCTCAATGCCGACAACGTCGATCAGTTCGACATCATTACCCGCAGCACCAAAATCAACGCCCGGTTGCAGGCCCGCAAACTCAACATTATTACCGGGCGCAACGACGTCAACGACCAGACCCTGGAAGCCACCGCGCTGGCCGACGACGGCAGTGCCAAGCCGGAACTGGCCATCGACAGCTCCGCGCTGGGCGGCATGTACGCCGGTGCGGTGAAGCTGGTGGGTACCGAAGCGGGTGTCGGCGTGAAACTCGCCGGAGACCTGGCGGCCAGCGGCGGCGATATTCAGATAGACGCCAACGGCAAACTGACGATGGCCCAGTCCGCCGCCAGCGGCAATATCGTTGCCAAAGCCCGCGACATCACCGTCACCGGCCCGGCGTATGCCGGCGGCCAACTGGCCCTCAGCGCCAGCGGCACACTGGACAACAGCAAGGACCTTGTGGCGGGCCAGGACATCGTTCTGCAAGCCGACCAACTCAAGAACACCGGCATCGTCGAATCGGGCGTCAACGCCGACAACACTCGCAACAAAAACGGCACCCTGACCGTCAGGGCACGCAGCCTGATCAACCAGGGCACGCTGGCGGCCAGCAGCACCATGAGCGTCATCGTGGCCGATACGCTGGACAACCGGGCAGGCAAGATCCTCGGCGAA
Organism: Pseudomonas triticifolii; assembly: GCF_014358015.1. Taxonomy (GTDB): domain Bacteria; phylum Pseudomonadota; class Gammaproteobacteria; order Pseudomonadales; family Pseudomonadaceae; genus Aquipseudomonas; species Aquipseudomonas triticifolii. Next base: position 30,117 of record NZ_JACONV010000007.1, read on the forward strand.
GGTACGCTGGACGTGAACGCCGCACGGCTCGACAACAGCAAAGGGCTGATCTCCAGCGCCGGTCGCCAGAGCGTCAACGTGAGCGGCAACCTGAATAACACCTCAGGTCAACTGGTGAGCGACGAAACACTGAGCGTATCCAGCGCGCGCCTGACCAACGAGGATGGCACCCTCAGCTCGGCAAAAGCGCTGACTGTCACCGCCTCACAACTCGACAACGACGCAAAAAGCCGGATCACCAGCGGAGACGCACTGACGCTCAACACGACCGTACTGAACAACCTGGGCGGACTGCTCTCCGGCTGGACGGGCGTAACACTGAACGCAGAGACGTTCGACAACACCGCAGGCACGCTGGTCAGCAACGCCAACATCACCCTGGACCTGCTCGGCACGCTCACCAACACCAATGGCAACATTGTCAGCGGCGGCGACCTGCTGCTGCAACGTGCCGCGCAAGTGAACAACCAGAATGGACGCCTGACCAGCAAAGGCGTGATGACGCTGCTCACAGCGGGTCTGGATAACCGTGGCAAGGGCACCGTCGCCGGCAGCTCCGTCACGATCACTTCCGGCGGCGCAGTCCAGAATGGCAACGACGGCCTGATCTACAGCCAGAGCGGCGCGCTTGATCTGACAGCCACAGCGCTGAACAACGACGGCGGCACCGTACAAAGCTCGACCAACGCGACCGTGAACACCGGCCGGGGTGCATTGAGCAACCTCGATGGCAGCATCACTGCGCAGAAGGGCGACCTGTCCGTCACCGGCGCCAGCCTGGACAACCGCGCAGGCGTGCTTGCGAGCCTGACCGGCCAGCTGCGCACTGACCTGACCGGCATGCTGCGCAACGGCAGCCTGAACGCCAAGCGCGGTGCCATTCAAGGGCAGAGCTTGCTGCTGGTGGCTCGCGACAGCATCGATAACAGCGGCGGCGGCATTTCCGCACGCGCTGGCGATGCACAGATTCAAACGCCCCGTTTCGACAACCGCGATGGCGCGCTCTCGGCCGGAAGTCTGCTGCAGGTCCGCGGCAACAGCTTCGATAACCGCAGTGGCGAGGCGACGGGCTCGAACATTGACTTCGACCTGTCCGCCGCCTTGACGAACCAGCTGGGCATCATCGAAAGCAACAACGGCTTCACCCTCAAGGCAGCCAGCCTAGACAACACCCAGGGCAAGCTGCGCGCCCTCGGCACTGACGGCTCAAGCTCATTGACGGTGAGCGGCGCTCTGAACAACACCTCCGGCAAAGTGGAAAGCGCCAACAAGGATGTGAAGTTTGCACTGGGCAGCCTGATCAACAGCGGCGGTTCGATTCTGCACGTCGGCACCGGGGCGCTCGACCTCGGTCTGCCGCTGCTGCAAAACGCAGGCGGCAGCCTGACCACCAACGGCACCCTGAAACTGACAGGCGACACCTGGACCAACAGCACCACCCTGCAGGCGTCCAGCCTTGAACTGGACATCAAGACTTTCAGGCAACTGGGCGGCGGCAAGCTGCTGGCCGGCAAAAGCTTCGTGGGCCGCGGCACCGACTGGACCAACGATGGCCTGATCGCCAGCGACGGTACGCTGGACGTGCGCCTGACCGGCGCTTACAGCGGCGCGGGCGGCATGACCAGCATCGGCAAGTTCGACCTGACTGCAGCGCGCCTTGACCTGACCGACGCCAAGGCGCGGCTGTCCAGCGGCGGCGACAGCGCGATCAACATCGACGGCATCATGGCCAACCAGGGCCGCATCACCAGCAGCGCCGACCTGAAGGTAAACGCAGGCACGTTGAACAACTTCGGCACGCTGGGCGCGACCAAAGACCTCACCGTGACCGCTCCCACGCTGCTGAACCGCAATGGCCTGATGTTCAGCGGCGGCAACATGTCGCTGCGGGTCAACGACTTCACCAACCAGACCGCCGACGTCTACAGCATGGGCAACCTGCGCATCAGCCGCGACGCTGCAGGCGCTTTCGCCAACTCCATCATCAACCGCTCCGGCACGCTCACCAGCGACGGCAGCATGCTGCTCGCGGCCAATTCCATCCAGAACATTCGCGATGTGATGACGGTCAACGACGCCGGCATCTACAGCGCACGGATCGACGAGCTCTCCTGCACCACGGCAGGCACCGGCAACCTCGATTGCAGCGGCGGTAAAGAGCACCACGTCTGGAAAATCCAGCAACTGGAAAAACTCGAGGTCACGCAAGCAAGCGCCGCGTCCAGCATCACCTCGGGCGGCAACATGACGCTGCAGGGTGGCGACTTCCTCAACAGCAGCAGCACCCTGGCAAGCGGCGGTTCCCTCAGCGCCGTCTTCAACGACTTCAAAAACATCGGCGTAGTCCCCAGCCAGACGCAGACCGACCGCATCTTCGTGTCCGAACGAACCCGCAACGACAACGGCTGGGAAAACGCGGCTCAAGGCTTCAATCAACAATACAGCCAAGGCAGCACCGGCTACGACGTAAGCAAACTGGGCGGCCTTGAAGCGGCGATGAGTAACTTCATCGCGATGACCGAACGGGAAGTCGACGCCCTGCGCACGATCAACCGGTCTGGCGTCGACACGACGACCTATGCGGCGGTTATCCAGGCGGGCGGCGCGGTCGATATCAGAGCGGGCAACAATTTCGACAACTCGGTTGTGCAACGCGGGTTCACCTACGTCAGCGGCGGCGCACGCACCGACACCAGCGCACCGGGCAGCACCTACGCCACCGCCGTGCCGCTGAGCCGTGAGACCGCACCGGACCTGACGCAGCAGCCCGTCAACCCGACCGCCTTGCCAGGCTTCAGCCTGCCGACCGGCCAGAACGGCCTGTTCCGCCTGAGCGGCACCCAGACCGACACCGACCTGCAAGGCAGCGGTGCGCAATTGCTGGGCACCGCAAACGCCACTCAGCCGCATCGCTACCTGATCGAAACGAACCCGGCGCTGACCGACATGCGTCAGTTCCTCAGCTCCAGTTACCTGCTCGACAAGCTCGACTACAACCCCGATGCCGCCTGGAAACGCTTGGGCGACGGCTACTACGAGCAGCGCCTGATCCAGCAGTCCATCGTGGCCCGCACTGGCCAGCGCTTCATCAATGGCCTGACCAGCGATGAAGCGATGTTCAAGTACCTGATGGACAACGCCATCGCCAGCAAAGACGCGCTGAACCTCAGCGTGGGTGTTTCGTTGACCGGTGAGCAAGTCGCTGCACTGACCCACGACATCGTCTGGATGGAAGACCAGGTCGTGCGTGGCGAACACGTATTGGTGCCCGTGCTGTATCTGGCCCAGGCCGACAACCGGCTTGCCAGTAACGGCGCGCTGATTCAAGGCAACGACGTGTCGCTGATCGCTGGCAACGACCTGACCAACGTCGGCGTACTGAGAGCGACGCGCGACCTGCGGGTCAGTTCGGGCAACAGCCTGATCAACGAAGGCCTGATCCAGACCAACGAACGCCTGAACCTGCAATCGACCAACGACCTCATCAACCGCTCAGGCGGCATCGTCACCGGCCGCGACGTCGCCCTCGTGTCCGAACGCGGCGACGTGACCAACGCCCGCACCGTCACCAGCCACCAGAGCGCCGCCGGTGCCTCCACCTGGCGCGAAGACTTCGCCAACACCGCCGCCCGCGTCGAATCCGCCAACGACCTGACCATCAGCGCCGGACGCGACGTGAACAACACAGGCGGCACCTTGCAGGCAGGCCGCAACGCCACGCTGCTCGCAAACCGCGACGTCAACGTCAACGCCGCCCAGACCCAGGAAGCCCGCACCAACGGCCCGAACCACACCCGCTCCAGCACCACACAACTGGCCGCAAACGTGACCGCGGGCCAGGACATCAAGGCCCAGGCAGGGCGGGATGTAGGGGTGACGGCGAGTCGGGTGGAGGCTGGCCAGGACATGGCACTGCGCGCCGGCGGCAACATCCAGATCGCATCCGCAGCCAACCAGAACGACTATGTTTCGCGCAGCAAGAAAACCACGCAGGAAAACCGTTCGATCAATCAACAGGCCAGCCAGCTTGGCGCAGGGCGTGACCTTTCCGTTGATGCGGGCCAAAACCTTGATGTCGTCGCCAGCCGCGTGAACGCAGGCCGAGACATCGCGCTTGATGCGACGCAGGACATAACCATCACGTCGGCCATGAATGAGGAATCCTCCTTCTACTCCAAGAAGAGCAAAGGCTCCTTTGGCCGAAGCAGCAGCAAACAAGAGGAAAGCTATAACAGCACCAACATCGCGTCCGAAATCAGCGCAGGACAAGACCTGACCGTCAACACCAGCAAAACGGCTGATGGCAGCGTCAACATCAACGGTGGACGTGACGTCAGCATCATCGGCAGCCAGCTCACAGCGGGCAACGATCTGGTACTCGGCGCAACAAACGACGTGGCAGTGCTCTCCGGCGTCGAGGAGCACGGTGCCTACAGCAAGAAAACCAAGTCCGGTTTCATGGGTCTTTCCAAGAGTGGAAAGAGCGAGCTGAAAACCAGCGCCACTCAGGTTGCCAGTGAAGTGAGTGCGGGCAACGACGTGGTCGTGGCCTCCGGCAAGGACATCCGCTTGCGCGCCAGCGAGATCGCGGCCAATAACGATGTCGAGCTGAGAGCAGGACTGCTCGACAAGACCGGCGACATCAATCTGGTTTCGGCCAACGACGAGGCCTACAGCCGCAGCGAGCAGTACAAGAAGAAAACAGGCCTGTCAGTGTCGGGTGGTTTCCTGTCGATTTCCTCGGCCAAGGAAGCCGGCCGTGAAGCGCAAAGCAGCACCAGTGTGGGCAGCCAGGTCAACGCCACGGGCGATACCGCACTGCAAGCCGAACGCGACATCAACCTTGTCGGCAGCAGCATCAACGCAGGCGGCAATGTCAGCCTCAAGGCCGGTCAGGACGTCAACGTGCTGGCCGCCCAGAACACCAGTTCGGACCGAAACTGGGAGAAGAACAGGCAGAGCGGCATCGGCGTGTCCTCCAATGCCAATGGGGTCACATTCTTTGCGGGTGTTGATCGCGCTCAGGAAAAAAATCGTCTTGAGCAGCAGACCGCTGCCGCCAGCCAGATCCAGGCGGGCGAAGACCTGGCCATCAATGCCAGGCGCGACATCAATCAGGTCGGCTCCGACCTGCGGGCGGCCAACAACATCGACCTCACCGCTGGCCGCAACATCAGGATCGACGCGGCGAACGAGAAGCAGCTGACCGAGCAGGAACGCGAAAGCCAACGCAACGGCCTCAGCATGAGCCTCAACCACAACTACGGCAGCACCCGCGATGCCGTCAGCGGTGCGGGACAAGGTGATGATGCCGTCAGCAAGGGCTCCAGTACGCTCAAGGCCGTGGACAGTGTCGGGCAGTTTCTCTCGGGCCCGACCGGCGACCTGAAATTCGGCAACAGCAAACAGAGCACCAGCACCCAGGTCATCGAAGAAGCCAACCGCGCCTCGACGCTGGACGCAGGCAACGACCTGAACCTCTCGGCCAATAACGACGTGCGTGTCACTGGCGGCCAGTTGCAGGCGGGCCGCGACATCAATGTCACGGGTCGCGACGTCACCCTCGACGCCGCCAGAGGCAGCTACAGCCAGGAAACCCGCGAACGCCAAAGCTGGGGCGGCATTCACGGTGGCACCAGCGGTGGCCTCAAGCTCGGCGTGGGCGGCAGCAACGGCATTGCCAGCGGCGACCAAACCCAGCAATCCTCGACCGTCACCGGCCTGCAAGCCGGGCGCGACGTCAACCTGCAGGCCAGCAACGACCTCAACCTGATCGGCACACAGGTCCAGGCCCAACGCGACATCGACCTGCGCGCTGGCAATGACCTGAACATCAAGGCGGCTCAGAATGACAGCAGTACTGAGAACACCAGGAAGAATGGTGGGGGTGAAGTCGGGCTGACGTTCGGCTCCGAAGGCGTCGGTGTGTATGCCAGCGTCAATATCGGCAAGGGCGACCTTGAACGTGAGGGTCAGCAACAGCAGGAAGCTTACCTGTACGCCGGTAACCGTCTGGGCTTCACCAGCGCAAGAGACACCAACATCGCTGGTGCCAATCTGCGTGGTGATGAGGTCATTGGTCGAGTCGGCCGGGACCTCAGCATTACCTCGCTGGCGGATACGGGCAAGGTCGAGGGCAAAGAGTTTGATCTAAGTGCAACGGTCACTGTCGGGCCGGGCCCGGGTTTCAGTGGTTCGGTAGGCTACGGCAAGACCAATGGCTCCACCAACTGGATCGAGCAGCAAACAAGCATTACCGGCAAAGACAAGGTCGACATTCGTACCGAGAACCACACCCAGCTTGACGGCGCCTTGATCGCGTCCGACACCGGCAACCTCAAACTCGACACCGGCACACTGGGCTTCAGCGACATCGCTGGCAAGGACAAGGAGCATGGCTACTACCTAAACGTGGGCGGGTCCTACAAAAAAGACGGCAGTGGCAGCGTCCAGGACCCGAGTCAGGTCGGCAAAGGTGACAAGGACAAAAGCGGCTGGAGCGTAGAGGGCTGGAATTACGAAAAGGATCGCCAACAGATCGTCAGGGGCACGGTAGGCGCAGGCGACATCGTCGTACGCGGGGACAACGCCGGCAAGGACTCCACAACAGGGCTGAACCGGGACGTCAGCAGGGCGTACGAGATCACCAAGGACGATGAGCACCGGACTGATCTGTATGCGTCGAAGTCTTCGTTGGAGGCTGTGGGTGATCCATCCGGAACTATCGCCGTTTGGAAAGATAATCTAAAGCAATATCCAGCTAATTCCATTGAACTGTTCAATACCATGCAAGGGCTTGTGACAGGGTCGGTATCGGCTGCAGAGCAAGTGTGGAACACAATCCAGGCACAGAATGTTTCTTTGGAAGATGTACCCGCGTCTGCAAAGGAAAAGTTAGGAGACGAGTTAGCACTCAATCTTGCGAAAACATTTGTGAAGAACGGAAAGGACTATAGCGAATTTGATAAACTCACTAATGCCGATATAGCCATTATCCAAAAGTTTGAAAAACTCTTTTCAGCGTTCAATGCGCAACAAGCCAAATGTCAATCCAGAGGAGACTGTTCATCAGCAAATAGTTTTGGAGTCGATGACGATCCTCCTATCCATTACCAAGATCGTGATGGTATCAACAAGCTTGCCCGTTTCAAGCCGTTAATTCCTGAAACATCAGGTCAGAATTTGCTGGCACAAGCGGATAAGCTTAACCGCTTTCTGGCCGGCATGCCGGCTGAGCAGGCCCAGTTGGTGACGTTCGGCGTTCAAGCTGTGATGGGGCCAGCCAAATTCGCATTGGGTATGGCTGGTGATGTAATCATCAGCAAGCTCTACGGCGATAAAATTGCTGAGTTCAAGGACTCAGTGGCCGTATCAGTGGCCAGCGAATTTAGTGGCCAAGATAAAGCGCAGCTTGAAGACAGCGAAAGAAGATTTAAGAAATATCATGAGCTCCAGTTAACGAATCAAGAAGGGGACGTGTACGTCGGTGGTGCCACGACACTTCTGAATATCTCGCTCGGAACACTTGGTCTTACAGCAGGCCTGACTGGAGCCAAGATAGTAAAACCCTCGAGAGGGACGAGTTCCGAATTTGAGGCTAGCAGACCGACAGATACTACCAAGGTTGATGTCAATCCAGACTGGAATAAACCAGATAGAACCATCTCAGCAACTGAAACGAAACAAACCTCGTTACATGGGGCGACCGATAAAACAGCTGAACAAAGCCCGCTTCCGTCCTATTATCGAGAAGAGAGTTCGGTAGGAGCGTCGTTCAACACGACGGGGGGTTTACCTGAAGGATACCGACGAGTCATCAACACCAAAACGGGGAACGTGGAGGTTGCCGGCCCTGATGGCACGCTCTACCTCCAGACTGCAGACGGTGGACTCACACCCAAGGCCGGGGGTAATCTGGCTCAGTTGGTGAAGGCTGAGCGTGAGATTGCTGGTCCAAAAGCGACAGGCGAAGCTGCTACTCAGATCCCAGGCCGAGTACAGTCGCGTGTAAACATTGCCAATGGCCGCACGGAAACGACCCCTCTTCGTGATAACGGCAATCCCGTATCTGCGGGTTTCGATCATGTTATAGATGGGCATTTCAATAGAGAAATCTCCAACTCGCGCTCCGTGTTTACCATTGCTCCAGATGAGCTGAAAGGCATCCTACAGAGCAGTTCTGTTGTAAAGTCCCCGGTTGTAGCGCTGCCAGATGGCCAATTCGTAAGAACAGTTGATGTGGGTCGGGCTATTGGTACTACTACATTGAAGGATGGCGGCATTCCTACGTCTGTGATAAAGGTATTCACCGACAAAGCAGGGAATTTAATTACAACCTTCCCGGTTAAGGTGGGCAACTGATGCATACTCTACCCTTAAAAATATGGCATGAATTCCAGTCGGTAGTGGAAACTCTAAGTGACGAAACACCTTCGAGGCAAGTTCTTGAAGTAATACTATTTTGGATGAGAAGTAACCGTAAGCATCTTACCGGTGAGCCGTTTTCGGTCTATGGGTTCGATAGCCTTGCAAAAATAGATGAGAGGGAGATTCCAGTTGAATACTCTTCCTTTAAGGTAAGTGATTTAATTAATTTCAAGAGTGTTGTTTTGAAACGTCAGGCTCGAGATGTAGATTCGATTGTGAGATTCTTACGCGATACGATTGAGGAGCTGGCAACTGTCGAAGTTGATGAGCAATGCCCCAGATGTGAGTCTGAGGGAATGCGCGCGTTTATAGGTAAGTACAATGGATTGCTGGCTTATCAGTGTAATGTCTGTGGGTACTCCAATTATTCAGATGGATCTAGGGTTGAGAACGGTGGATTAGAGTTTGCGAGTGAGAGGCAGTTGCGAGAGCTTGGCCTGATTTAATGATGCAAAAGGGGAAGTGTCCGGTCTTCTTCCGAAACCTGGTGCTACATCTATTCCTGCAAGTGGCTTAGGTGCTGGTGCAGCATTTAAGGTAGATTCGAAGCAGCTATGTAAAAAGCTCGGTAAGCATGTTGAAGATTTCGGCGGCAACGCGGCTAGCCCAGCAGATCGTAAAATGGTACTTGATAAAATTCATGACGTTGGGAGTAACCCTGAAAAAGTAATCCCTGGGACCTTTGCTGGGCAAGGAGCAAATGGCGCACGGGGTGATGTGTTTTTCAGAGTTAAGGGTAATGATGTGGTTGTTACCAAGCCTGATGGAACATTCGTTACTATCCTGAAGGATGGGGTAACTCAGAATCCATCTGTACAGAGCGCATTGAAGGGAGGCGTCAGGTAATGAACTTTCCCGAACTTATGATTGCCTGGCTGTTAACAGTGCTCGGGAAGAAACTACTGTCAGTAAATGCTCTATTCCATGTGTTCTCTTCCGAGAGGGATTCTGCCCCTCAAGAGATTGGCCTTCTATTTGAAGATTCTGAAATTGGGAAGCTCTATGGCGGACCTGATGGTGCGTCTCTCTGTTTTTCTTTGAGTCCGATGTCAAGCTGCGATCTAGGTGAATACGGTAGGCAAGATATTTTTTGTATCTCTGGTGAGCTTTATTTCTCCGATGTTGTAGGAAGGAAGTTAGTGTCAGCATCGCTTGTAAAGTCCTTAGCGGAAGACGTAGTGGTAGGCGTTGTTCTCTCGTTTGATAATGGTTTTCGCCTATCCATTTTAAACTTAGGTGATGATCTTTTTGTCTATGATGAAATCCCAGAGGAAATAGTGATCAGCGAGGGGGTGAGCCTTATCTCTGTGAGTTAATGGTCCAAAAGGTACTGCAACAGATCCGAAAGTCACCATCAAAGATCACTATGATCATCACTTGAACATGGTGGATGACATAAAGGATCAACTTTCGTCTCAAGGGTTCAGAGTCAGCGAAAAGGAAATATCATTTGGTAGCTCCTGCGGAACTGGTCGTTGTAGGCCAGATATCGTGGCCGAAGCACCTGATGGAACCTTGAGAATTATTGAGGTTAAGACGGGGAACGCGGACTTGAGTATTCGTCAGTCAGAAATTTTCCCTCAAATAAAAGATGGGACTTCAATTCCAAGAGGGAAAGTTGCCGAACGTTTCGGCCTCACACCAGGCGTACCACTAAAGGATCAAGGTTATCCTAACGGTATCCCTATTGAGATAATGAATTTTCCTGGTGCTAAGTTATGAAGGAAAAAGATGTGGCTTCAATTTTGATGGAGCAGGGCTGGGTTTGTAGCAAGGATGAAGTCGGGGATTATTTTTGCGTGACAGATGTTGATGGGGTTAAAGTTCAAATAGTCCCATCTGTGAGGAAGCGCTCGGATCATTTTCGGGTGTCACTTATGCCATCGGTTTCGACCAAGGAATTCTCGGAAACTGTTGCGTTTGTGCGTGGAGAGGGGAGCGGATATTCGCCTGTAATAGTTAGTAATGAGCCTCCGGAGAAGTTGCCTGAATTTTCTAGTGATGATGTTCTCAGGATGTCTGAGAAAGCCATATCTTGGGCACGCTCTCAAAATATTGAGTCCGGCCTGATGGTCTATAGAAATCTGCCGACTGACAGTAAAGGCGCGATGCCCCTTCGGCACTTGGCTGCATTGGCAATAGCTGGTGACGTTGAACGATTGGACGGTTACAAGAAGAGCTTTGGGATGGGAGACAGGCTCGGTTTTGTACCCTACATTACTGATGTCATGATTGATCGAGCAGTCTTGAAAGCCAAAATTGCAAAATAGAGTTTTCTTGAGCGCTACACACCTTTGACACCGGCCTTGGGCCGGTGTTGTATTTCGCTTTACGTTCAAAACGGTCCCATCCTTCGCTGCGCGTTTGGTTTGCTTTGGCGGATATCCAGCGCATTCTAGCGCTGGTATTTTCAGTTGCTTTTGCTCCCTATATGTACCCTGATTGCACTCTTTCCGCATCCTATCAGCACTCAAGCTGCACCCCTTTTGCACCCACCCTGACGACCTACGGTCTATCTGCTCAATACGCTCTTTTTCAGCATGAATTTTTGCTCCTTAACAGGAGCAAAATCTCAATACGCAACACGCACCTCTTGCGAGGTGGGTATTTTCTATATGTATCAATTAGTTGCCAGATTTATGCCTTCAAAGTGCTGCTATACATTTGTAATACGGAATGCAGGTTTCACCCAATAAACACTGGCGTATAGCTTTTCTTATACTCAGCAGCGAAGTATGTGGGCCGGCTCACTCTTTCAGATCGGCCCTTTTTTCTGGTTACGCACTGGGTGGTTGGCTGCTGTTATCCGTCCCCATGTTTTTTGATGCCTGGCACTTGAAAATCATCCTATCGAGCAGTGCCTTTATCACTGATTTCTCGGCTTCGGGCATATGGCTGACGGCCTCAAAGCGCAGGCGCAAATCGTCGGACGGTCCGCGTTCTCCTTCAGCGAATACCAAATCATCCAAACTGACGTGCAGAGCCTGAGCAAGCCGGATGAGGGCTTCTAAGGTTGGTTGCGCCGTCCCTGCCTCATAACGCCGAATCTGATTGGCGTGTACTGACGCGGTGTCAGCCAGAGTTTGCTGGGTGAGGTCGGCGGCCTTGCGCAGCTGAATTTACCCTCGACGCCGCCAGAGGCAGCTACAGCCAGGAAACCCGCGAACGCCAAAGCTGGGGCGGCATTCACGGCGGCACCAGCGGCGGCCTCAAGCTCGGCGTGGGCGGCAGCAACGGCATTGCCAGCGGCGACCAAACCCAGCAATCCTCGACCGTCACCGGCCTGCAAGCCGGGCGCGACGTCAACCTGCAGGCCAGCAACGACCTCAACCTGATCGGCACACAGGTTCAGGCCCAACGCGATATCGACCTGCGCGCTGGCAATGACCTCAACATCAAAGCGGCTCAGAACGACAGCAGTACTGAGAACACCAGGAAGAATGGTGGGGGTGAGGCTGGTATTGCTGTCGGGCCAGGCGGGTTTGGTTTCTACGCCAGCGTTAACGTCGGCAAAGGCAACCTGGAGCGCGAAGGACTGCAGCAACAGGAAGCTTACCTGTACGCAGGCAACCGTCTGGGTTTCAACAGCGCAAGGGATACCAACGTCGCCGGTGCCAACCTGAGAGGCGATGAAGTCATCGGCCGGGTGGGCCGTGACCTGAACGTCACCTCGCTGGCGGACACAGGCAAGGCGCAAGGCAAGGAGTTCGACCTCAGCGCAACGGTCGTCGTTGGATTTGGCGGCAGCTTCAGCGGCTCGGTTGGCTACGGTCAGACCAATGGCTCCACCAACTGGATCGAGCAGCAAACCAGCATCACCGGCAAAGACAAGGTCGACATTCGTACCGAGAACCATACCCAGCTTGACGGTGCCTTGATCGCCTCGGACACCGGCAACCTCAAACTCGACACCGGCACACTGGGCTTCAGCGACATCGCCGGCAAGGACAAGGAGCATGGCTACTACCTGAACGTGGGGGGTTCCTACAGCAATGGGAGCGAGACCGTTCAAGATCAGAGCCAGATCGGCAAAGGCGCGAAGAACCAATCCGGCTGGAGTATCGAAGGCTGGAACTACGAAAAGGATCGCCAGCAGATCGTCAGGGGCACGGTAGGCGCAGGCGACATCGTCGTACGCGGCGACAGCGCCGGCAAGGACTCCACAACAGGGCTGAACCGGGACGTCAGCAAGGCGTACGAGATCACCAAGGACGATGAACACCGGACTGATCTGTATGCGTCGAAGTCTTCGTTGGAGGCTGCCAGAGAGCCAATAGTCACTGCCAAAGAGTGGACTAACCAGCTACTGAGGTACAACAAGACTACCCGCGATAATTACGAAAACGCGTCTCGGGGCCTGACGCGCGCCATCAATAAAATCCAAAGTAGCCTGGGTCGTCAGCTGGATGCAGGCGCTATCGGGGTGAACGGCGCTGATTTTGCTGAACACACCATGGATTCCTTGCTTGCTGGTGGAATGAGCACTCGCGAAGCGCTGGAAACCATGAAGGATCCAGAGTTCCAAGCCCAAGTCATGGCTGAGGTTGACCGGCTTTCAAAACTGGATTTGTCAAAGTTCGAGCTGAAAGAGATCGAATCTGCGATTAAAGTCAGCGATGCTCCGCCAGTGCGCAATAGTTCAAACGTCGTAGAGATAGCGCCAGTTGAAATTGACAACGGCGAACTCAGCGTCGCTCAAAGTACCCTGCGCACTTTTGTAGGGGTTGACCAGTACATCAAGGCTCACCCCGACCAAAAAGAGGGGGTGGCCACTGTAATGGCCATGGCGCAGGGGCCTAAAGGCCTGGTACAACTCGCACTTTACAAAGCTCTATCGAAAACATCCTTGGGTGAAAATCTCAATGAAGAGCTGGCTCAATACAGCGACATGCTGGGCCATAAGATCGCGAACCGGATAGAAGGAATCGAGCTAGACAAGCAATATCAAGACGAAGATGAGCTGATCGGCGGCGGTCAATTTTTCTCAAGCATCTTGATTGGAGTGGTGCAAAAGCGTAAAGGTAAGGGGGAGGAGGGTCCAAAGGGCACAATTCCTGAGAATATGAGCCCTATAGGTGCGGGACGAAGTGGAGCTTTTAATGAAGCTAAACGTCAATCAGGCATTCCAACAAGCCAGCAACCTAGCCGGACCCTACCAAATGTCGATAAACGGGGTAATCCTCAGCCCGGGAAAATTTATGAGTTCGAGGTTCCAGCTCCAGGTGGGGGTCTCAAAACGGTAAGAATCCGTGATGATGCAGGAGGTCATGATTTCGGTTCAGGTAATTCCCAAAATCGTGGGTCCCACTTTAACGATGAAACTGGAAATCACTATGACTATTGATATTCAAGTCGGGCGTACGCCTGATATTTCAATTACTAACGATGTGATTAATCCCCATTGGGCTGGAGATTATTTTAGATCGGAATTGTCAGCGGCTAGTTTTTTAGCCGCAGATGCATCAAGTACGTCACTTGCAGGTGTGCTGAGTTTTATTTACAGTTTGATTGATAAAAAGCTGCCTGAGTATGATGTTTGGTTACTCCTAGGTAACTCTGCTTGGCAGCCAGATACTCGAATTGTACGCTATCGAAAATTGTGGGGAGCACTGAAGTTTCGAGGAAGTGAAATTTCGGGTGGTAGTGACTCACAAGAATCTATCGTAGAGGCTCATGAAAAGTTAAAATTTTTCGGCGCTTTACGTCTTTCAGAACAGTCTATTGCGAATGTAATTGACGTAATTATTGACGAGCGCTGTTCATATATTGCCGCGATACCTAGAGCTTTTGCATTTAAACGCATTCTTGATGTTGGGTGGTCTGGACGTGTGGCTGAGGATTTTAGTCTTTGTTGTCACATATGCGAAGAAAATGGATTGCTTTTTAAGCAGGTCGGTGAGTTTGATGATCATGAATGGGGTTTTATATCTATTGGGTTGCCAGAAATTATGGAGAAATTATTGAGTTAAAATGGTCCAAAAGGGACGGGGACAGGAAAGGCGCCATACACCTCGACTGTATCAACGGATGCTGAGACTGGCATGCCGTATGCCCACCCCGTAAAGGAGGCTGGTGCAAAAGTCTCGACTAGCATCAATTCTGTACCTCGCAACGCAAGTGATCTCGTCGGAGGTCCGCTTGAAAACGCCACTACGATTAGCGGCCGTTTTAAGCTAGATGGTGGCCCCGCAAATGGAGCTGTATATCGAGCCGATAATCAAGGAAATATCACCGGCTATGCTGTCTATGATTCATCTGGCATGATTGTTAAGCGTGTTGACGTGACAGGTGCAGCTCATGCTGATGTGTCAACACCACATGTAATAGAATATGGCAGAAATACGTTGCCGGACGGGACAGTCAGGGTTCAGTCACCGTATACAAAATTAGCTCCACGGCCTACCACCCCGGATGAGATTCCGTAATGAAGATTCAAACAATTAGACAGTTTAGCGGCTTGGGCAGATACGAGTTATGGGCGTCAAGCTGGGCAAAAAAAGATGATATCGATATATTTTCTTATGTAAGCGCCATGTGCAATCCTGAGGATTGCCTAGTCTTTTGCAGGCTTTTGTTTCCTGACTTTTTTGTTAGTGAAGGTGCAGTTTTTTTAAGTTTCAAATACGATCATGATGCTTTTATCGTATGGCTAAACCAGTTTGATGGTGATGCACGCGCGGTTGAAAAAATAATGAATCACACCCATTTATACGATGTTTTTGCAGGCTGCACGGATGAGGTTGATGATGTTATTTTTGAACAGCTAGCTGAAATCATTGCTTTATCATGGCGGCTAGCCTTGAAAGAAAAATTTCCAGATAGTAAGTTTTCTGTGGATGTTTCTAATTCAGATCAGGATTACGGTCCTACTGTTACTTTTTATCAGATTTCTGAGCAGTTCTAAAAGGTGGCAGTTCTAGTGGTTTTAGTGGCGGTAAACCAACTATTATGGATGATCCATATAGCCCGAATGCTGCTACTGAAAGGTCTAGCGTAAATAGATACTATTATGATCGGAGAAATGCTGCCGATGAGTTTTCTGCTGGTCTTCCAGACTATGCAACGCATTCAACAGCAAAGAGCTATGAGTCAACGGCGCCAAGAGATCTGAACGAGCAGACTTTGTGGAACAGAGTGATAGAAAATCCCTCAGCCGGTCGTGATACAAAACTAGCGGGCGATAAAGACTTCCCGCGGAGTGAGGGATGGAGAAAAATGGAAGTAAGTCACCGTTTACCTAGCGGAGAAAATATAACCATCCACTACCAGTACAACTCCATAACCGGCAAAGCATACGACATGAAAAGTTGATCCAATTAAGAGGTAATCATGACGAGTATTAACTCTTTGAAAAAAGCCTCGACAGTTTCGATCCACTTTGTCCGCGCTGAAGAAATTAAGCATGCGTTAGACTCTCTAGGAGGTATGGTAGCTACAGGCTCAATAGTGAATGTAAGGTCAGATAAGGATTTGTTTGCAGTTGTGGCGTCGGCAATGAAGTTTCCAGATTATTTTGGGAATAACTGGGACGCTCTCGACGAGTGTCTGGATGATATGGGTTGGTTTCCTGCTGACAGTTATTGTCTCGTTCTACGCGAAGCGGCTAAAGGATGGTCTCAGGCCCCATATGCGTTGGGGTGCTTTGCAACGGCCTGGTTGGAAGCAGCTGAATATTGGGCGAAAAGCGGAACGCCATTCCATTTGGTGTTCGTTATGTAAGAGCTCCAAAAGCAACTGGGACAGCAGGAACGCCTCCAGTAGTGCATGGTAAGGGTTCAAACTTGGACTATTTTAATGCCCAATAGCAATCAAACATATGTATGTCCGGTCTGCAGGTATCCTGATCTTGATGAGCCGGCGTATGACAGTTTTGGCTGTGCCTCGTACGATATTTGCCCGTGCTGCGGGACGGAGTTTGGGTATGATGACTCGACAACCGCTCATTCCGATTTACGCGGAAAGTGGGTGTCGGAGGGAATGCAATGGTGGAGCAAGCATCGACTCAAACCTAATGATTGGGATCCGGTCAGGCAACTAGAAAACAATTAGATGCTTTATTAGTTGGTACAAAAGGTCTTGGCAAGGACTACGTTGACATTCGTTCGCCAGAAGCGAAGCAACATATTTTATACGGCGATAAAACAGGTAGCGGTGGGCATATGTGGCCATAGTAGGTGAAGGGTATCATGGCAAATTTAGTGGCGTCAGCGTAGGCGATGATCTTCGAAGTTTAGAAAGGTGTTTTGATATTGTGTTCAATGATGCGGATGATGACTTTCTTCTAAAAGAAAGTGACAGCATATTGACGGGTATTAGTTTTATTACGGACTACAGAGCTTCCTTGGAATATGCACCAGAACAAGTTATCAAGTTTATATCGATACATGACTGGTCCCTTCGGTAAAAAATAGCTTCAACGTAACGCTCCGAGTTGATCAAGCATTTTCAGTTTGGTCCACAACTGCAAGGCCGGTGCCGTTGGAGGCGTTGCCTTCCGTGAGGCCGGCCAAGCGCAATATCATCACCAGCCTGGTGTCCGGTATCGCGGCCACGGCGAGCAATGCGGCGACCGCCAACGTCGATAACAACTGGCTCGCCACCCAACAGGAAGTGCAGTACAAAAAAGAACTCGCCGAGGCCAAAACAATCAGCGAAGAGCTGCGCGTCGTTGCGAAGTGGGAAGGCACTTCCATGCGCCAGAATGTCCTGACCGGCACAGGCATCGCCAAAGGCTTCACCGAGGGCATGGCGGGTACAGGCCTAGACACGCTCAACAGTGCCGTCAGCTTCCTGCGCGACCCCGAGGAAAGCCTGATCGCGATGAAGGCGTTCGCCACCTCATCTGAGGCGCAAGTCCAGTTGGGCAAAGAAGCAGCCGCCATGCTGGAGAGGCAGCTCAACGAAATCGATGAAGCGTTCGACAAAGGAGGCGACGAAAACTCGGAAAGCCTGGGTTACAAGATGGGACAGGCCGCCGCCATCAGCATCGGTGCGATTGCGAGCGGTGGCAGCGGTACAGCCTCCAAATCACTGACCCTGTCCCGAATGGGCATCGACATTTCCAGCAAGAAACTCGAAGAAATCGCCACCACTGTCAAACTCAAAGGCCTCAAGAAAGAAATCGCCGAACTGGAACGGCCGCCGGGCAGGGACTCGGATGTGCCGATGATCGAGCCGGAAACCCCGCCCCGCGTTGCCGATGTAGAGAGCCGGAAGATTACTCTGCCCTCTTACTACCGTGAAGATAGCTCGGCGGGAGCATCCTTCAACAAGACGGGAGGTCTGCCTGAGGGCTACCAGCGAGTCATCAACACCAGAACCGGAAACGTAGAGGTTGCCGGGCCTGACGGCACGCTCTACCTTCAGACAGCAGACGGTGGACTCACACCCAAGGCCGGGGGTAATCTGGCCCAGTTGGTTAAGGCTGAGCGTGAGATTGCAGGTGCAAAAGAACTTGGGAGAGTTGATCCACCCATCCCGAAAGTTGATGTTACAAATGACTTTATGATGAAGCAATTCAATGATGGGGGAGTCCAGCTCAAGTATGGCGATCCTGATGGCGTAGCAGGATTGGTCGTGAATGTGGATAAAGCGGGAGTGCTGGGATTTGAAATTCGTGCTGCACAGAATCATCCCTACTACGATGCATCAGGCACTGATATGTTCGCCAGCGCAATGCAACGCCTCGGCAATGAAGGCATCAAGGTCAATCAAATCCGTGGGGCTTGGGAGGCGGGCACTGACAGCGTTAACACTGCTCGATATCTCGAGAATATTGCCAATGGAATGTCAAAAGAAAATGCTGCTTTGAATACATGGACAGGCCAAATAGCCCAAAAGTACGGATACGGAAAGGTTGAGAAAATTGAAACCATTGGAGGCATCAATTATGTCACCTTTAAAAAATAACAATTTGTTAGCCCAGGTGCTGGAAGGAAAAATGCCGAGCACTGTACTGAACTTGATGTTAGAGGCTGATCCTGAGTTGGATAAGTATGTTTTAGCAAATTTTTTTTTGGAAGAGTTTGATCGTTTGGATAGCAAAATCCTTCCTGTAATATGGAAATGGAAGAGTACCAAATCTATTAGAGGTATTTCTGACCAACAACTTGATGAGGCAATACTTGCGCAAATGAGGATGGCGGGCTATATGGTGTAGTTAGAAGTAGGAAGGGTCTTAGGCTCTGTACGAAATCATCTGAAACTCATTTCAACCCAGCAAGCGTCGGGAGTCAGTAAAGTCCGCGTCCATCAACGGCAGGAGCCCACGATTGCCAAACGTTACGAACTCCCCGATGCAGCCTGGGATTTGGTTGCAAACATCTTCAGTGAACCCCGCCTAACGGACGCCCAAGGGCAGATGATCGGCTGGTGCTCAACGGCGTGCTCTGGGTGCTCTGCTTGGGTGCTGCCTGGCGCGGCATGCCCGAACGCTTCGGCCCATGGTCAACGGTTTATCAACGCTTTCGTGACTGGCGCAATCGCGGGACGTTCGATCAGATGCTCAAGCGGCTTCACATCAAGCTGAACGATCAAGGGTTAATTGATCTGGAGACCTGGATGATTGACTCCACGGCGGTACGTGCAACCCGGGCCTCTTCTGGTGCTGGGAAAAAAGGAGCCTGAAGAACCGCAAGACTACGCCCTCGGTCGAAGCCAGGCCTCGACACGCTCAACAGTGCCGTCAGCTTCCTGCGCGACCCCAAGGAAAGTCTGGTCGCGATGAAGGAGTTCGCCGCGTCAAACTCTACGTTGACACGGCGGGCTTCCGGTCAAACGACCAGGCAGCTCGCGTTCAATCGACTGTCGATTTGCTCTACCGGCCACCATCATTACTGCAGACCACATCTGACTGAATTGCCAGATGTCTCTTACCCAATACCCAGCACTATCAGACAGACGCTCGCGATTCTTGAATGGAAAAATACGCGCCGAGCATTGGTCTTGTTCATCCACAAGATCCATCGATAGAGATCTGGACTTGAACAAGCAGAAATTTCGGTATCAGGGCCATTTTGGCGTGGTCTTCAACGTCAATTCGTTTACCGTCGCGCCATCGCATCGCCCCGTGTTGCGTCAGGTCTTTTTCTGCGAGCCTGGATCGCAGTGCTACAAAGTCAGCGACCTCATCGTTGAAACCTACGACCGAATGCTTGCTGATCAGCGACCGTGCGACATGGTGGTAGCGATTTCCAACCCGCTGACCCGAGAACAGGCTGATCTGTTCAATCAACAGCGTATCAAGATAAGTGCAGTTGCTGCGGGTGCCGTCAGTTTAGCGGCGAAACCCGCTGGTATTTATGGCGCTCCTGCAGGGCCGGCGGTATCGGCATTTGTGTACAGTCGTTTGGAAGCCCGCCATGCAGGCGACGTGATTGTGGCGGTCGATGCCAAAGTCGTGGGTGGCATTGGTCCGCAGCACACTTCAACATCACTGCTGATCAAGGTCGGAGGCGGCAGCCAATGAGCGACGTTATTATCATCGGCATTTCCCTGGCGGCAGGGCTGTTGATTTCGTTCGGAGTACAGCCTCCACGCTGGAGGGTAGGGCTGGGCACTTCGCTGATTGCGGCAAGCCTGATCGCCATTTTCTTGCTGCCTCTCGCGCCCGAGGGCTTTCATTATGTTTACGTCGCTGCCTGGGCTACAGGACTCGATCTTGTTCTTAACCGCAACCGGTATGTAGTCGCTCACGATGGGAAGTAAGCACTTCCCCTGCGCCGCTCTGCCTGTGTACCATCCTCCACGGGCCGATGCTGCCCGCCGCTCGCTCCGAAAGGAAAGGTGAAAGCATTTCTTCTTCCAACTCAATCGCATCTTCTGAACCGGTCGAGGCTTGGCAACGCGAGCACCCGCATGCTTCGACTCCGGGAGGAATGATGTTATCCATCGAGCAAGCCAAGCAGTTCGCCAAGACGTTGCGTGCGTCGCTGGAAGCCCGTGATCAGCCTGTGTCGCACTCTGCGGCCCTGGAGCTGGTAGCGCAGCAATTGGGTTACAAGGACTGGAACACCGCGTCGGCGCTGTTGCCTCAAGACACGGCGCAACCTGCGATCACGTTCAAGAGCCCGATACCGATATTACGGATGTTCGACGAGGCCAAAGCACGTGAGTTCTACCTGGACTTTCTGGGTTTCAATGTGGAGTTCGAGCACCGTTTCGAGGCTGACTTACCGTTGTATCTGGGCATTATCCGAGACGGGTTGCGGCTGCATTTATCCGAGCATCATGGCGATTGCAGCCCCGGCTCGACGGTGTTCATCCCTATGCAGAATATTCAGATGTTGCGGGACGAGTTGCTGGCCAAGCGTTATGGCTACGGCCGCCCTGATATTGTCGAGCAGGGTTGGGGGAGAGTGCTGGAGGTTCACGATCCATTCGGAAACAGGATTCGATTCTGTGAGGATTGAGTAACCTGTCACCTCATTCAGCGTGTGATGAAGCCGTGCATTCGATTTTGGGTGCACGTTTTCATGTTTGTCGCAGAGCGACGCTCTTAGCGATAGGGTTGCCAGTTTCCTGTCTGTCTTTAGATTGACCTCATGCTCGACGCCAGGCTGGTACTCCTTACCGCTGAGCAGCACAAAGCGTTCACCGTGAACGCTAGTGATTGACTGATTGCAGCTCTTTCATAACGCAGGACAGCTCCTTGCTCGTCGTGCGGATACAGTCAATGAATGACTCTATGATGTGTGAGGTGGCTCGCTGGCTGGGTCTGACAATGCTGACTGTGAAAGGGATGGAAGCCGAAAGTCTTCGTACCTGAAGGCCTTGGCTCGCATAGACATGCGCCGCAAGCGGATTGATGATCGACACGCCCACACCATGCAAAACCATCTGGCAAATTGTCGCTGAATTGTCGACTTCAAGGACTTGCCCGCGATTGATACCGTGTGTGCACAACAGATTGTCCAATGGGTGCCGATAAGGATCGTTAGGCGCCAAGTGAACAAACGTATAGTCCGCCAGGGAAGCTGGATCAATCACCGCTTGGTGGCACAGAGGATGAAGAGGGGGAAGTATGCACACCTCGTCAAGACGCAGTAACGGCTCAGCCGTTGTCCCCATGGGTGCTCGGGAACCTTCAATCAATCCGAGATCATGGGACTGCGACGACAGGCTTTCTTCCAATAGCGGCGAGTCATGTGTCGTCAGGCTGAAGCTCAGTTCAGGGTAATCCAGCAAAAACGTTGAAATCGAGCCGGGCAGTAATGTTTGCGACAGAATCGGCAAGCTGACGACTGCCACCTTTTCATACAAGCCTTGTTTTATTTCTGCGGCCGCCAAGCCGATTCGCGCCAAGCCATCATAGGTTTTAATGATTTCATTATTAAGCGCGAGCCCTTGTCGAGTGGGCTTGAGTCGACCTTTGGTTCGTTCGAATAACTGCATGCCCATGGAGCGCTCGAAGCTGGACAGGTCTCGGCTGATGGTGGGCTGGGATGTGCCTAACGCGTCAGCGGCTCCAGTGATACTCCCGGCCGCCATGACGGCTTTGAATATCTCAACGTGTCTGAGTGAAACCTTCATGTTCAATCCTTGATCACCTGACCACACGTTTTAGGCTAAAAAACATCAGTTCTATCGTTATTTTTTGATCGGCCGGTCATCGATTCCTGCGAGTAACGGCGTACGGCTTTTAATCTCAAGTCAGAAGGGCGGGCAGTAATTGCCCGGCTTCAAGTTCCAGCTTCAAAAGGTCGGCATAGGTCTGGCGATGCCGGATCACTTTCAGCTGTTCGCCGTCTTTCAAAATCTCTGGCAGCAACGGGCGCGTATTGTAGTTCGACGACATGCTTGCACCATAAGCACCGCAGTCATGGAAGATCAGCAGGTCACCAACCTCCACCTCGGGCAGCAGATAGGAGATGACTTCCCCACCTTCCTTTTGAGTGAACACATCGCCTGATTCGCACAAAGGACCGGCAATGACCGTCGGCCGCAGGCCTTCGCACTTTAGTTGCCCTGTAGGGCTGACGACGCTCACGCGATGCGATGCACCATACATGGCCGGTCGCATCAGATCGTTGAAGCCCGCGTCCACTAGAACGAAAAAGTTCTGACCCATGGTTTTGTAAGCCCGCACTTCGGCTACCAGAATGCCGGCTTGTGCAGCCAGGTAGCGGCCAGGCTCGATCTCCAGACTTACAGCGTGCCCCAAGAACTGTTCGATTTCCTGACGCGCCGAGTGCCAGAGTTGGAAATAATGCTCCGGGTCAATTTCCCGCTCATGCTCAGCGTATGGAATCGACAGCCCGCCGCCCGCTGATATCGCTTCAATGTCAGCGCCAAGCTCCTTGACCTCTTTCACCATGGCATCGCAGACGCGCGCCAGATGCTCATAGTCGGCCCCCGAACCGATATGCATATGAAGGCCGACCAGCTTCAACCCATGACGGCGGATCAGCTCCATGCTGTTTCGGATCTCGGTGTGCCATATCCCGTGCTTGCTGTGTTCCCCACCGGTGTTGGTCTTGCGCGTGTGGCCATGGCCAAAACCCGGATTTACCCGCAGCCATACTTTATGCCCAGGGCTTACCGCTCCCAGTTGCTCAAGCATCTGGGGAGAACCCGCATTGACCGGGATCTGCAGTTCAGCCAGACGGCCAAGGGTGCCTGCATCAATCAGGTCTGCGGTGAAGACAATGGGTGAGTGAGGGCCTTCAACGAGATAGCCGGCGCTAAGGGCACGCTCGACCTCTCCGAGGGAGACGGCATCGATCAATACACCTTCTTCGCGCATCAGAGACAGGATATGGATATTGGAACAAGCCTTCTGGGCAAATCGTATTAAGTCGAAGGACTTCAGTTGCCTGATCTGCCGCCGGATGATCGACGCATCGTATAACCAGAACGGCGTGCCAACTGACTGGCTCGCCAGGATGATGGAGCCGAGTAGATCTTTCGTCATGATTGTCCTTAAAAGACGTGCAGTCACTAAACCAGGCAGGCGGGGCGGATTGAAAGCCATCCGGATGAATATAAGGTCACTCAGGCTAAGGCCATGAAAGTGTCGGTCTTTTTTCGCTCACGAGGAGGCGCGTTGCAACCAGCGTAGTCCGCTGATCAATGCTCAGGTGTGCGGCCGGAGTGCGTGCTAAAAGGTGGCTTTTACAGAAGTGACCAACTTATCGTAAAAACGCGGAGGAGAAAAATATCCTCTTTTCGGCCAAGCATTCATTTTTGATATGGCCTGACAACATTGTTCCTGCACCAGAAGGATGGCGAATTCTTACCCAAAAAAAAGCCAACGCTTAATAGCGTTGGCTTTTTTGTCTAGCGCGATTCAACTCATGCTGAGCGTTCTCATTTATGTTGAGAACTTACCCGTCGTCAGAAGTCCAGATTGGACACTGCCAGCGCGTTGCTCTCGATGAAGTCACGGCGTGGTTCGACCGCATCACCCATCAGGGTGTTGAAGATCTGGTCAGCGCCGATGGCGTCTTCGATGGTGACCTTGAGCATGCGACGCACGCTTGGGTCCATGGTGGTTTCCCACAGCTGATCCGGGTTCATCTCACCCAGACCTTTGTATCGTTGAATGGTGTGACGCTTGGTGCTTTCTGCCATGAGCCAGGCGAGGGCATCCTTGAACTCGGTAACCTGCTTCTTGCGCTCGCCACGTTGCACGTAGGCGCCTTCTTCCAGCAAGGAACTGATCTGCAGGCCCAAGGCCGTAACGGTCTTGTAATCGTTGCTGCCGAAGAAGTCGCGGTTGAAGGTGACGTAGTTCGACAGGCCGTGGGAGATCAGTTCGACCTCTGGCAGCCAGACGTTACGTTCACGGTCTTCGCGCAGGCTGGCCTTGTACACCAGACCCGACTTCTCACCGGTGCGCAGACGGGCATCGAACAGGTCGAGCCAGGACTGCATGGCGGCGTGGTCGGAAAGCTGCTCCAGCGTGACGGGCGGCAGGTAAACGAAGTGCTCGGTCAGTTCCTGAGGGTACAGGCGCGACAGACGCTTGAGCGTCTTCATGACCATGCGGAAATCGTTGACCAGGCGCTGCAGCGCCTCACCGGAAATGCCCGGCGCGGAGTCGCTGAGGTGCAGGCTGGCGTCTTCCAGAGCCGACTGGGTCATGTACTCTTCCATGGCCTCGTCGTCTTTGATGTACTGCTCCTGCTTGCCTTTCTTGACCTTGTACAGCGGCGGCTGAGCGATGTAGATGTAACCGCGCTCGATCAGCTCGGGCAACTGACGGAAGAAGAACGTCAGCAGCAGGGTACGGATGTGAGAACCGTCGACGTCAGCATCGGTCATGATGATGATGTTGTGATAACGCAACTTGTCGATGTTGTACTCTTCGCGGCCGATGCCGCAGCCCAGCGCGGTGATCAAGGTGCCCACTTCCTGCGAAGAGATCATCTTGTCGAAACGTGCTTTCTCGACGTTCAGGATCTTGCCCTTGAGCGGCAGGATGGCCTGGGTTTTACGGTTACGCCCCTGCTTGGCTGATCCGCCAGCAGAGTCCCCTTCCACCAGGTACAGTTCAGAGAGGGCAGGGTCTTTCTCTTGGCAGTCGGCGAGTTTGCCCGGCAAACCGGCAATGTCCAACGCACCTTTACGGCGGGTCATCTCACGGGCCTTGCGGGCAGCTTCACGAGCGCGCGCGGCGTCGATCATCTTGCCGACAACGGCCTTGGCTTCGTTCGGGTTTTCCAACAGGAAGTCCGAGAAGTATTTGCCCATCTCTTGCTCAACGGCGGTTTTGACTTCGGACGAAACCAGCTTGTCCTTGGTCTGCGAGCTGAACTTGGGATCGGGTACTTTCACCGAGATAATTGCGGTCAGGCCTTCACGCGCATCGTCACCCGTCGTGGCAACCTTGTGCTTCTTGGCCAGGCCTTCCTGCTCGATGTAGTTGTTCAGGTTACGCGTCAGCGCAGAGCGGAAACCAACCAGGTGAGTACCACCGTCGCGCTGCGGGATGTTGTTGGTGAAGCACAACAGGTTTTCGTTGAAGCTGTCGTTCCACTGCAGGGCAATCTCGACACCGACACCATCGTCACGCTGGACGTTGAAGTGGAACACTTCGTTGACCGGCGTTTTGTTGGTGTTCAGGTATTCAACGAATGCACGCAAACCGCCTTCGTACTTGAACAGTTCTTCCTTACCGCTGCGCTCATCTTTCAGCATGATGCCGACGCCGGAGTTCAGGAAGGACAGTTCACGAATCCGCTTGGCCAGAATGTCCCAGCTGAAGTGGATGTTCTTGAACGTGTCGGCAGAAGGCTTGAAGTGGATCTGGGTACCGGTCGTATCGCTCTCGCCTACAATCTTCATCGGTTCCTGTGGAACACCATGAACGTAGGTCTGCTCCCAGATCTTGCCGCTGCGACGCACGGTCAGCAGCAGAATTTCCGAAAGGGCGTTTACAACGGAGACACCCACGCCGTGAAGGCCGCCGGAGACCTTGTACGAGTTGTCGTCGAACTTACCGCCAGCGTGGAGCACGGTCATGATGACCTCGGCTGCCGACACGCCTTCTTCTTTATGCACGTCTACCGGAATACCGCGGCCGTTGTCGCGAACGGTGATCGATTCGTCCGGGTGGATGATGATACTGATGTCGTCGCAATGGCCTGCCAGCGCTTCGTCGATCGAGTTATCAACTACCTCGAATACCATGTGATGCAGACCGCTACCGTCGTCTGTATCGCCGATGTACATTCCGGGACGCTTGCGTACGGCATCAAGTCCTTTCAGCACTTTAATGCTGGACGAGTCGTACGTTTGATTTTCGCTCATGCAATCACTCCCGATGGTCGTGGGTCTGGGTGATACGGCCTTGTTCCACGTGGAACAAAGCGACTGGCGTTTCCGTCTGCCAGCCTTCCCTCAAAAATTCTTGATCTACACAGGTGATAAAAACCTGGCAGCGTAATTCTTCCAGCAAACGGCAGAGCGCTCGGCGATGGTTGTCATCCAGTTCGGAGGGCAGGTCATCGACGAGATAGATACACTGGCCGCGTCGGGCCTGGCTAACCAGATGCCCTTGAGCAATGCGCAACGCGCAGACCACCAACTTCTGCTGACCGCGTGACAAAATATCCGCGGCATTGTGAGCGCCCAATCTAAGGCGCAAGTCAGCGCGCTGTGGTCCGGCCTGGGTATGCCCCATCTGCTGATCGCGATTCAGGGAAGAAGCGAGCACTGTGCTCAGCTCTTTTTCCTTGTCCCAACCTCGGTAATAGCTCAGGGTCAAACCTTCAAGCTCAACAAGCTCGCTCAAAGTTTGCTCAAAGACTGGCTTCAATGCCTTGATGTACGCTCGACGAAACTCATCGATTTCGTCACTCGCTAGGCACAGCTCTCGGTCCCATGCCGCCTGCGAAGCGGCGTCAAGTGTACCATGCCGAAGCCACGAGTTTCGCTGCCTCAAGGCCTTCTGGAGGCGCTGCCAAGTGGCCATGAAACGTGGTTCCACGTGGAACACTCCCCAGTCCAGAAACTGCCTGCGAATCTTTGGCGCGCCTTCGAGCAATCTGAAACTGTCCGGATTGATCAATTGCAACGGCAGAATTTCAGCGAGCTGTGCTGCGCTGCGTGCATTCTGCCCATCGATGCGGATCTGAAATTCACCTTGCCTGTCACGTGAAACACCCAGGCTGCTATGACCGCCCTGGGCGAGTTCAACCTGGCCGAAGACCGTGCACGAAGGTTGCTCGTACTGGATGACAGGAAGTAGACGGCTGCTGCGAAACGAACGGGCGATACCCAGCAGATGGATGGCTTCCAGCACGCTGGTCTTACCGCTGCCGTTGGCACCGTAAAGGATATTGATACGCGGGGAGGGGGAGAGGGTCACCGGGTGCAGATTGCGCACCCCGGTGACCGAGATGCGGCTAAGAGACATCTAGGTTGCGCTGTGCATGGATTACAGACGCATCGGCATGACGACGTAAGCAGAGTCGTCGTTGTCCGATTCCTGCACCAGCGCACTGCTGTTGGAGTCAGACAGAATCAGACGCACTTGTTCAGTGGTCATGACACCCAGCACGTCGAGCAGATAGCTCACGTTGAATCCGATCTCCAGAGAAGCACCGTTGTACTCAACGCCGATCTCTTCTTCTGCTTCTTCCTGCTCAGGGTTGTTCGCCTGAATCTTGAGCTGACCATTGGCCAGTTGCAGGCGAATGCCGCGGTACTTTTCGTTGGACAGAATCGCCGTTCGGCTAAAGGCTTCACGCAACGCCTGACGATCACCAAGCACCAGCTTGTCGCCGCCTTTTGGCAGAACGCGCTCGTAGTCGGGGAATTTGCCATCGACCAGTTTGGAGGTGAACGTGAACTCGCCGGTCGTAGCTCGAATGTGGTGCTGACCCAGAACAATGCTGACCAGGCCGTCTTGCTCGGTGAGCAGGCGCGCCATTTCCAGAATACCTTTGCGTGGCACGATGACTTGATGACGATCGGCATGTTCGATGTCTGCCGTCATGGAGCACATCGCCAGACGGTGACCGTCTGTGGCAACGGCGCGCAACACGCCTGCACTGACTTCCAGCAGCATGCCGTTGAGGTAGTAACGGACATCCTGTTGAGCCATGGCGAAGCTGGTGCGCTCGATCAGACGGCGCAGTTTGCTCTGCACCAGTTCGAATTTCAGCGAGCCCGGGCCTTCTTCGACGGTCGGGAAATCATTGGCTGGCAGCGTGGACAGCGTGAAGCGGCTGCGACCGGCCTTGACCACCAGCTTGGCGTCGTCGACCTTGATATCGATCAGCGCGTCATTGGGCAGGCTCTTGCAGATGTCCATCAGCTTGCGCGCAGGGACGGTGATTTCCCCTGGCTCGGCAGGCTCTTCCAGCTGGACACGGCCAACCAGTTCCACTTCAAGGTCCGTACCGGTCAGCGACAGCTGCTGACCTTCGACGACCAATAGCACATTGGATAGCACCGGCAAGGTCTGGCGGCGTTCAACCACGCCGGCGACCAATTGCAGGGGTTTCAACAGGGCTTCGCGTTGAATGGTGAAATGCATGGTCTAGTCCCTTGCCTTAATAAGCTGCACTGGCGTCATCACGTGGTCAGAGTTCGCAGCAGGTTCTTGTAGTCCTCGCGGATATCCGCGTCGGATTCCTTGAGTTCGTTGATCTTTCTGCAAGCGTGCAGAACAGTGGTGTGGTCTCGTCCGCCAAACACGTCGCCGATCTCGGGCAGGCTGTGGTTGGTCAGCTCCTTGGAGAGCGCCATTGCGACCTGCCTCGGTCGCGCGACAGAACGCGAACGTCGCTTGGACAAGAGATCGGAGATTTTGATCTTGTAGTACTCGGCCACCGTGCGCTGAATGTTATCCACACTCACCAGCTTGTCCTGGAGTGCGAGCAAATCCTTGAGGGACTCACGGATCAATTCGATGGTGATGTCACGGCCCATGAAGTGCGAGTGGGCGATGACCCGCTTGAGCGCACCCTCCAGTTCACGGACGTTGGAGCGAATACGCTGGGCAATGAAGAACGCCGCATCGTGGGGCAGATCGACCTTCGCCTGGTCTGCCTTCTTCATAAGAATCGCGACGCGGGTCTCAAGCTCTGGGGGCTCGACCGCAACGGTCAGGCCCCAGCCGAAGCGCGACTTCAGGCGCTCTTCAAGACCTTCAATCTCTTTCGGGTAGCGGTCGCTGGTCAGAATGACCTGCTGTCCGCCTTCCAGCAACGCGTTGAACGTGTGGAAAAACTCTTCCTGCGAACGCTCTTTGCGGGCGAAGAACTGAATGTCATCGATGAGCAGCGCATCGACCGAGCGATAGAAGCGCTTGAACTCGTTGATCGCATTGAGCTGCAGCGCCTTGACCATGTCGGCGACGAAGCGCTCCGAATGCAGGTACACGACCTTGGCATTGGGGTTCTTCTTGAGCAGGTGGTTACCCACCGCGTGCATCAAGTGAGTTTTACCCAGGCCCACACCGCCGTACAAAAACAGCGGGTTGTAGCCATGCTTGGGGTTGTCGGCCACCTGCCAGGCAGCGGCGCGTGCCAGCTGGTTGGACTTACCTTCGACGAAATTCTCGAAGGTGAACGTGCGGTTCAGGTAACTGGTGTGCTTGAGCGCACCTTCGACCTGCACGGTCCGTTGTTCGGCACGTGCCGGTGCCTGCTGTGAGCTGGCACCTGCCATCGGATCAAAGCTGTCGCGGGACGGTTCATCGTGAGTCGTTGCAGTCTGGACCGCTGGCGAGGGCGTTGCCACGGGAGCGGCCTGCGCAACAGGAGCCGGGGCTGGCGCGCTATTGACCGACGAAGCAGACAAGGCCTGCGAGGCGGCAGCCGCCAGCGGTGCAT
Organism: Pseudomonas triticifolii; assembly: GCF_014358015.1. Classification (GTDB taxonomy): domain Bacteria; phylum Pseudomonadota; class Gammaproteobacteria; order Pseudomonadales; family Pseudomonadaceae; genus Aquipseudomonas; species Aquipseudomonas triticifolii. The sequence continues at coordinate 59,828 of NZ_JACONV010000007.1, forward strand.
TGGGAGCAGCACGAGGCGCGGAGCTGCGCTTGCTTCCTATTAATAAGGAAAGCGAAGGCGCCATGCCCTGGCCACGCTCACCCAGAAGCTCGAGCAGACGACCGAGGTATTTTTCATTGACCCAATCGAGTACGAAGCGGTTCGGTGCATAGACGCGCAACTCGTCGCCTTCGGCTTCGACCTGTAGCGGACGGATCCAAGTGTTGAATTGCTGGGCAGGCAGCTCCTCGCGCAAAAGCTCCACGCACTGCTGCCAAAGTTCCACTGACACGGATATCCCCTAAGTTGAAAGCCGGTGAGGCAAAAACAACCGCCATTGTAACGATCCGGGGAAGACTTATCCACATGTAGCGTATGCACAGAGGGCTATAAATCAGTCATTTATGACCTTGAAACATGACGAACGGTATGTGAATAAGCCCTGTGGATAAACCGCCCTCAGCCCGTTGCATAACCCGGGTCGTAAATCTGTGGATAACCAGCCTGTGGATAAGATGGCATTCCATGCACAGCTTTTCCGACGGTGTGGCACAGGCAAAGCACCGTTTCTGGACAACCTTTTGAAACGCTGTACACCTTGCTGATCAAGCCTTTCAGAATGTTATCCACAGATGATCGCTGCGTAAGAGTTATAAGCTCTATAAAGAAGCTTTAAATACTCTCTCTTCTTATTTCTATAACAGGTCAACCTCGGTGCAGACAAAAAGGCACGGCCGAAGGGCAAATGACCCTTGTCAGGGCTATATGAAGAAAAACTGGTTGGAAATTGACCTGAGGCCCTGCTTTCTCTAGAATCCCCGGTCTCTTAAAACGGGGGCCATTCCGGCCCGTAGTGGACGAACCAGGTAACACGCCATGAAACGTACTTTCCAACCCAGCACTATCAAGCGCGCCCGCACCCACGGTTTCCGTGCACGTATGGCCACCAAAAACGGCCGTGCAGTCCTGTCGCGTCGTCGCGCCAAAGGCCGTAAGCGTCTGGCAGTTTGATAAATCGGCACAGGAGGTGAGTCGAGACTTCAGTCGGGAAAAGCGTTTGCTGACTCCCCGGCATTTCAAGGCAGTCTTTGACTCCCCTACCGGCAAGGTTCCGGGGAAAAATCTCCTGCTCCTTGCGCGCAACAACGACCTTGATCATCCCCGCCTGGGGCTGGTGATAGGTAAAAAGAGCGTGAAGCTTTCCGTTGAGCGCAATCGTTTGAAACGCCTGATGCGCGAATCATTTCGCCAACACCAAGACAGTTTGGTCGGTTGGGATATCGTTATCGTCGCGCGTAAAGGTTTGGGTGACGTAGAAAACCCTGAACTCATTCAGCATTTCGGCAAGCTGTGGAAACGCCTGGCACGTAGCCAGCCTGTTCCTGCGGCGAAATCCGAACCTGCAGGGGTGGACAGTCCCGATGCGTAAACTGGCACTCGTTCCGATCCAGTTTTATCGCTATGCCATTAGCCCGCTCATGGCCAGCCACTGTCGTTTCTACCCCAGTTGCTCCTGCTACGCGTATGAAGCCATCGATAATCATGGCCTTTTACGCGGCGGCTGGCTGACAATTCGTCGCCTGGGTCGCTGTCATCCGTGGAATCCCGGTGGTTATGACCCGGTTCCACCTGTTCCCACCTCCCGTTCTTCTTCGATGGCCGAGTAATCATGGATATTAAACGCACGATCCTGATCGTCGCCCTGGCAATCGTGACCTACGTCGGGGTTCTGAAATGGAACCAGGACTACGGTCAGGCAGCCATGCCGACCCAGAATGTTGCAACCAGCAACACCGCACCGGGTATTCCGGATACGGCTGCTGGTAATAATGGTTCTGCTAGCGCCGATGTTCCAAGCGCCAGTGCGACCAATGCCACGGCACCTCTTGAGACTCCGGCCGTAGCCAGCAAAGACCTTATCCAGGTCAAGACCGACGTGCTCGATCTGGCGATCGATCCGGTAGGTGGTGACGTTGTACAGCTTCGTCTGCCTCTGTACCCACGCCGTCAGGATCGTCCTGACGTTCCGTTTCAGCTGTTTGATAACGGCGGCGAGCGTACTTTTCTCGCACAGAGCGGCCTGACAGGGACCAATGGTCCTGATGCGCGTGCTTCCGGTCGTCCGGTTTACACCTCGGCGCAGAAGACTTATCAACTGGCTGACGGCCAGAACGATATGGTCGTTGACCTGAAATTCTCGGATAACGGCGTCAATTACATCAAGCGCTTCACGTTCAAGCGCGGCCTGTATGACCTGGTCGTGACGTACGTTGTGGATAACCAGAGCGCTCAGCCGTGGGCCGGTAATCTGTTCGCGCAATTGAAGCGCGATTCCAGCTCCGATCCTTCGTCGACCACCGCTACCGGCACCGCAACTTACCTGGGTGCTGCCCTGTGGACAGCGGCCGAGCCCTACAAGAAAGTGTCGATGAAAGATATCGACAAGGGTCAGGTCAAGGAAACGGTTCAAGGTGGCTGGGTTGCATGGTTGCAACACTACTTCGTCACCGCGTGGATCCCTGATCACAACGCAACCAACGTCGTTCAGACCCGCAAAGACAGCCAGGGTAACTACATCATCGGCTTCACCAGCCCGACGTTGTCCGTTGCTCCGGGTGCCAAAGGCGAAACCACTGCTACGTTGTACGCAGGTCCGAAAAGCCAGGCGGTACTCAAAGAGTTATCCCCAGGCCTGGAGCTGACTGTCGACTACGGCTTCCTGTGGTTCATTGCCCAGCCGATCTTCTGGTTGCTGCAACATATTCACGCCATCCTGGGCAACTGGGGCTGGTCGATCATCGTCCTGACCATGTTGATCAAAGGCCTGTTCTTCCCGCTCTCGGCAGCCAGCTACAAATCCATGGCTCGCATGCGCGCCGTGGCGCCTAAACTGGCGCTGTTGAAGGAACAACATGGCGATGATCGCCAGAAAATGTCCCAGGCCATGATGGAGTTGTACAAGAAAGAGAAGATCAACCCGCTGGGTGGATGCTTGCCGATTCTTGTGCAGATGCCGGTGTTCCTGTCGCTGTACTGGGTTTTGCTGGAAAGCGTGGAAATGCGTCAGGCCCCGTGGATCCTGTGGATAACCGACCTGTCGATCAAGGACCCGTTCTTCATCCTGCCGATCATCATGGGCGCAACCATGTTCATCCAGCAGCGTCTGAACCCTACGCCTCCGGATCCGATGCAGGCCAAGGTCATGAAAATGATGCCAATCATCTTCACGTTCTTCTTCCTGTGGTTCCCTGCCGGTCTGGTTCTGTACTGGGTTGTGAACAACACCCTGTCGATCGCACAGCAGGCCTACATCACTCGCAAGATCGAAGCGGCTACCAAGAAAGCTGCTGCCTGATCTAACCTGTGAATAAGTTCTACAAAGCGCCCCCTCGTGGGGCGTTTTGCTATCTGTCAGTTGTACAGGAGCCGGACCATGAACGTCCCTCGTGAAACAATCGCCGCCATCGCCACCGCTCAAGGTCGGGGAGGCGTCGGCATCGTCCGTATCTCAGGGCCATTGGCCAGCAAGGCTGCGCACGCCATCATCGGCCGAACGCCCAAACCGCGTTATGCCCATTACGGACCGTTCACCGACGCAAACGGCCAGGTCCTGGACGAAGGCATCGCCCTGTATTTTCCCGGCCCGAACTCGTTTACCGGTGAGGATGTGCTGGAGCTGCAGGGCCATGGTGGTCCGATCGTGCTCGACATGTTGTTGCAGCGTTGTCTGGAACTGGGCTGCCGACTGGCACGTCCTGGTGAATTCAGTGAACGGGCATTCCTCAACGACAAGCTGGACCTTGCGCAGGCCGAGGCCATTGCCGACCTGATCGAAGCCAGTTCTGCACAGGCTGCGCGTAATGCACTGCGCTCACTGCAGGGCGTTTTTTCCCAGCGTGTGGATAACCTCACCGAGAAACTGATCAGTCTGCGGATCTATGTCGAAGCAGCCATCGACTTTCCGGAGGAGGAAATCGACTTCCTCGCCGACGGCCATGTGCTGAGCATGCTCGATGATGTGCGCGATGAGTTATCCACAGTCCTGCGCGAGGCGGGTCAAGGCGCTTTGTTGCGTGATGGCATGACGGTGGTGATCGCAGGTCGCCCCAACGCGGGAAAATCCAGCTTGCTCAATGCACTGGCCGGGCGCGAAGCGGCCATCGTGACCGAAATCGCCGGCACCACCCGTGACGTATTGCGCGAACATATCCACATCGATGGCATGCCGTTGCACGTAGTGGACACAGCCGGTTTGCGTGACACGCAGGATCAGGTGGAGATGATTGGTGTACAACGCGCTCTGAAGGCCATCAGCGAGGCCGATCGGATCTTGCTGGTAGTGGATGCCACAGCACCAGAAGCGCGTGATCCCTTTGCCCTGTGGCCCGAATTCCTTGAGCAACGCCCAGACCCGGCCAAGGTCACGCTGATCCGTAACAAGTCGGACCTCAGCGGCGACAGAACTGAACTTGAAACCAGCCAGGACGGGCACGTGACCATCAGCCTTAGCGCCAAGGCGGGTGGAGAAGGCCTTGAACTGCTGCGTGAACACCTCAAAGCGTGCATGGGCTATGAGCAGACGTCGGAAAGCAGCTTCAGCGCCCGTCGCCGGCACCTTGAGGCACTGCGACATGCCAGCGACTCTCTGGAGCACGGAAGGGCACAATTGACGCTGGCGGGTGCAGGAGAGCTGTTGGCCGAGGATTTACGCCAGGCGCAGCAGTCGCTGGGTGAAATCACCGGTGCTTTCAGCTCAGATGATCTGCTCGGCAGGATCTTCTCCAGTTTCTGCATCGGAAAGTAGCCAGGCAACACGCTGACGTCATCTGTTTTTGAACAGGGCGTCAGCATCCGGGCACCCGTCATGTCACTCACGACACCACGGTAAGGACACGGCAATCGTTCCTGCGGCCTGTTGATAAGTCATCACATCAACCTGCATCTCAGCCCATATGAGACTCACTAACGGCCGAATGTGTTGCTGAGTGAGTATGTTCGTGCAGGTCGTTCGTCCAGAAAATACGATTTTTGACCGCTGTGGAATTCATTCACGGCCGCATAACGCCTCTCAAAACGTACCCAACAACGGAATTTCAACATTTTCTGTGAAATAAGCCCTGTGCATAACCGCGCCTTAGCTCGGTTGATAACCGGGGTTGAAACCTGAAGATAAACCCGCCTGTGGACAAAGTGCACTTTAATCCACAGGCTCAGGACGGTTATCCCAAACCCTCATTGGCACCTGACCACAGACTTTTGATTCTCTGTACACATTGAAAATAAAGGCCTGTAGCGATCTATCCACAGAAAGTAGGCCCAGTAAGAATAAACATAAAAACAAGGCTTTATAAACTTTCTTTCCTTTTTATTTTCTTTATCCGCGAGTTTTCCACAGCTGGTTAAATTTTGTGCAACGGGTTTCATTCAGGTGGGGTAAGTCCCTATACTTGTCAGCTATCCCAATTTCCCATCGACAACAGGCACGAGGTGCGTGGTGGATTTCCCTTCCCGTTTTGAAGTGATCGTCATCGGTGGCGGTCATGCCGGTACCGAGGCCGCACTTGCGTCGGCACGCATGGGTGTCAAAACCCTGTTGTTGACGCATAACGTGGAAACCCTCGGCCAGATGAGCTGCAACCCCGCTATCGGTGGCATCGGTAAAAGCCATCTGGTCAAGGAAATCGACGCCCTTGGCGGCGCGATGGCCATGGCCACTGATAAGGGCGGCATCCAGTTCCGCGTGCTGAACAGCCGCAAGGGCCCAGCGGTACGGGCAACCCGTGCGCAGGCAGACCGGGTTCTGTACAAGGCGGCTATTCGTGAAACGCTCGAGAATCAGCCGAACCTGTGGATATTTCAGCAGTCCTGTGACGACTTGATCGTCGAGCAGGACCAGGTACGCGGTGTCGTGACCCAGATGGGTCTGCGTTTCATGGCCGACTCTGTTGTGTTGACCACCGGTACATTCCTGGGCGGCCTTATCCACATTGGTATGCAGAACTATTCCGGTGGCCGTGCAGGTGATCCGCCGTCCATCGCACTTGCACGCCGTCTGCGTGAACTGCCTTTGCGAGTAGGGCGCCTGAAAACAGGCACACCGCCACGTATCGATGGTCGATCTGTCGATTTTTCGGTGATGACCGAGCAGCCGGGTGACACACCGATTCCGGTCATGTCGTTCATGGGGTCCAAGGAACAGCATCCGGCGCAAGTCAGTTGCTGGATTACCCATACCAACGCGCGGACTCACGAAATCATCGCGTCCAACCTTGATCGCTCGCCGATGTATTCCGGTGTGATCGAAGGCATCGGCCCGCGTTACTGCCCGTCGATCGAAGACAAGATTCATCGCTTTGCTGACAAGGAAAGCCATCAGGTCTTCATCGAACCGGAAGGGCTGACTACGCATGAGCTTTACCCGAACGGGATTTCCACGTCGTTGCCATTCGACGTTCAGTTGCAAATCGTTCGCTCGATTCGCGGTATGGAGAATGCGCACATCGTTCGCCCGGGTTATGCCATCGAGTACGATTACTTCGATCCTCGCGATCTGAAGTACAGCCTCGAAACCAAAGTGATCGGCGGCCTGTTTTTCGCAGGCCAGATCAACGGCACAACCGGCTACGAAGAAGCGGGTGCTCAAGGTTTGCTGGCCGGAACCAATGCCGCGCTGCGCGCGCAGGGCAGAGACAGCTGGTGCCCGCGCCGGGACGAGGCGTACATCGGCGTGTTGGTCGATGACCTCATCACCCTGGGTACCCAAGAGCCTTACCGGATGTTCACGTCTCGCGCCGAATACCGTTTGATCCTGCGCGAAGACAACGCCGACCTGCGTCTGACCGAAAAGGGTCGCGAACTGGGTCTGGTCGATGACGTACGCTGGGCTGCGTTCTGCACCAAGCGTGAAAACATCGAACGCGAAGAGCAGCGTCTGAAAAGTACCTGGGTCCGTCCCGGTACCGAACAAGGCGATGCCATTGCCGCACATTTCGGCACGCCACTGACGCACGAATACAACCTGCTCAACCTGCTGACGCGTCCGGAAATCGATTACGCCAGCCTGATTTCCCTCACGGGTGAAGGCTGCAGCGACCCACAAGTCGCCGAGCAGGTCGAGATCAAGACCAAATACGCTGGTTACATTGATCGGCAGCAGGACGAAATCGCGCGTCTGCGGGCCAGCGAAGACACGAAACTGCCTGAAGACATCGACTACGCCGGGATTTCCGGGTTGTCGAAAGAGATTCAAAGCAAGCTGGGGATAACTCGTCCCGAGACGCTCGGACAGGCCTCGCGCATTCCGGGCGTTACGCCGGCGGCGATTTCCCTGTTGATGATTCACTTGAAAAAACGCGGCGCGGGCCGTCAGTTGGAGCAAAGCGCTTGAGTTCTATGGTCACCCCGCAACACGCAGCAGAGTTATCCACCGGTGCCCGTGAACTGGGCATCAGTCTGACCCAGACTCAGCATGAGCAATTGCTGGCGTACCTGGCGCTGTTGATAAAGTGGAACAAGGCCTACAACCTGACGGCTGTGCGCAACCCCGATGAGATGGTGTCCAGGCATTTGCTGGACAGCCTGAGCGTGATTTCTTTCATCGAAGGCGGTATCGAAGGCGAGCGCTGGCTCGATGTGGGCAGCGGTGGCGGTATGCCTGGTATTCCCATGGCCATCATGTTTCCGCAGATGAAAGTTTCGCTGCTGGACAGCAACGGCAAGAAGACTCGCTTCCAGACCCAGGTCAAACTGGAGCTGAAGCTGGACAATCTCGAAGTTATCCACAGCCGTGCAGAAACCTATCAGCCGGCGCTACCGTTCAACGGAATCATTTCCCGTGCGTTCAGCAGTCTGGAAGACTTCACCGGATGGACTCGCCACATGGGCGACATACAGACACGCTGGCTGGCGATGAAAGGGCTGCATCCTGCCGATGAGCTGGTAGCATTGCCCTCGGATTTTCAACTCGATAGCGCACAAGCCTTGACCGTTCCAGGTTGCCAAGGCCAACGCCATCTGCTGATACTGCGCCGCACGGCATGATTGGGAACACAAGCGATAATGGCTAAGGTATTCGCGATAGCGAACCAGAAAGGTGGAGTAGGCAAGACCACCACATGCATCAACCTCGCCGCGTCACTGGTTGCTACCAAACGACGCGTGCTGTTGATCGACCTCGATCCCCAGGGCAATGCGACCATGGGGAGCGGTGTGGATAAACACAATCTGGAGAACTCCGTCTACGACCTGCTGATCGGCGAGTGCGATCTTGCCGAGGCCATGCAGTTCTCCGAACACGGCGGTTATCAACTGCTTCCGGCCAACCGTGACCTGACGGCGGGCGAAGTGGTGCTGCTGGAAATGCAGATGAAGGAAAGCCGTCTGCGCAATGCGCTGGCGCCCATTCGCGAAAACTACGATTACATTCTCATCGACTGCCCGCCATCGCTGTCGATGCTGACGCTCAACGCCCTGGTGGCGTCCGACGGTGTGATTATCCCCATGCAGTGCGAGTACTTCGCGCTCGAAGGTTTGAGCGACCTTGTGGATAACATCAAGCGCATCGCTGAACTGCTCAATCCGCAGCTCAAGATCGAAGGGCTGTTGCGCACGATGTACGACCCGCGCCTGAGCCTGATCAACGATGTCTCGGCGCAGCTCAAGGAGCACTTTGGCGAACAGTTGTACGACACGGTGATTCCAAGAAACATCAGGCTGGCCGAGGCCCCGAGCTTCGGCATGCCGGTACTCGCCTACGACAAGTCCTCCCGGGGAGCGCTGGCCTACCTGGCGCTCGCCAGTGAACTGGTACGTCGTCAACGTCGCGGTACGAAAACCGCTCAGCCAACCTAAGGAATTCCCATGGCCGTCAAGAAACGAGGTCTCGGACGTGGGTTGGACGCACTTCTGAGCAGTCCAACCGTCAGTTCGCTGGAAGAGCAGGCCATCAAGGCGCCCGAACGCGAGTTGCAGCATGTGCCACTGGACATGATCCAGCGTGGCAAATATCAGCCACGCCGTGACATGGACCCTCAGGCGCTTGAAGAACTGGCGCAGTCGATCAAGGCCCAAGGCGTGATGCAGCCCATCGTGATTCGTCCGATCGGCGACAACCGCTTCGAAATCATCGCCGGTGAACGTCGCTGGCGCGCCAGTCAGCAGGCCGGTGTCGAAACAATTCCGGCCATGGTTCGCGATGTGCCGGATGAAACCGCTATCGCCATGGCGTTGATCGAGAACATCCAGCGCGAAGACCTCAACCCCATCGAAGAAGCGATGGCATTGCAGCGTCTGCAGCAGGAGTTTCAGCTGACTCAACAACAAGTGGCCGATGCCGTCGGCAAGTCGCGGGTCAGTGTCGCCAACCTGCTGCGTCTGATTGCGCTGCCTGAGGTCATCAAGACCATGCTGTCCCATGGCGACCTGGAGATGGGGCATGCACGTGCACTGCTCGGTCTGCCGGAAGAGAGACAGGTTGAAGGGGCGCGACACGTTGTCGCACGTGGGTTGACCGTACGCCAGACAGAAGCACTGGTCAGGCAGTGGCTCAGCGGCAAGGAAACCCCTGCTGAACCGGTCAAGACCGATCCTGACATCAGCCGGCTTGAACAGCGTCTGGCCGAGCGTTTAGGGTCTGCCGTCCAGATTCGTCACGGGCAGAAGGGAAAAGGGCAATTAGTCATCCGTTATAACTCGCTGGATGAGTTGCAAGGTGTGCTCGCCCACATTCGCTGAAACAATTACTCCGTAGCGTATAGTCGGAAATCACTACCTGACTGTTGAATAGGGACTTAACCGCCCCTATACTCTGCGCGCATTTTGTCGGCACAAATTATGCCAAGTTACAGATGATGGCGACCGACAGCCAAGGAGCAGATGCGATGGAATCACGCATGCCAGACCGCTTGCCGTTTCATCGCCTCGCGGTTTTTCCGGTTTTGCTGGCTCAATTGATCGTCCTGCTGATAGCCGCGTTGGCGCTGTGGCAGTGGCGTGGAGTCGTAGCAGGATACTCAGGACTCTGTGGAGGCCTGATAGCCTGGCTACCCAATTTATATTTCGCTCACAAGGCGTTCCGGTTTTCCGGGGCCCGAGCCGCTCAAGCCATCGTCCGGTCGTTCTACGCCGGTGAGGCGGGCAAACTTATTTTGACGGCAGTGCTGTTTGCGCTGACGTTTGCAGGCGTGAAGCCGCTGGCACCGCTGGCGGTTTTCGGGGTGTTCATGTTGATCCAGGTGGTCAACTGGTTCGCTCCCCTGCTCACGAGAACAAGACTTTCGAGACCTTAGGGCGTTTGAGGCAACCATGGCAGAGCAAACAGCTTCGGGCTATATCCAGCACCACTTGCAGAACCTGACATTCGGGCACCTGCCCAATGGCGAATGGGGCTTTGCCCACACCGCAGCAGAAGCCAAGGAAATGGGTTTCTGGGCTTTCCACGTCGATACCCTCGGCTGGTCGGTTGCGTTGGGTCTGATTTTCGTTCTGATCTTCCGCATGGCGGCCAAGAAGGCGACTTCCGGCCAGCCGGGCGCCCTGCAGAACTTCGTTGAAGTCCTGGTCGAGTTCGTCGACAACAGCGTGAAAGACAGTTTCCACGGTCGTAGCGCGGTCATCGCGCCACTGGCCCTGACCATTTTCGTCTGGGTGTTCCTGATGAACGCCGTCGACCTGGTGCCGGTCGACTGGATTCCTCAACTGGCGATGATGGTGTCGGGCAATGAGCACATTGCGTTCCGTGCCGTTCCGACTACCGATCCAAACGCGACTCTGGGCATGGCCCTGTCGGTCTTCGCGCTGATCATTTTCTACAGCATCAAGGTCAAGGGCATCGGCGGCTTCATCGGCGAACTGACCCTGCACCCGTTCGGCAGCAAGAACATCTTCGTTCAGGCACTGCTGATTCCGGTCAACTTCCTGCTGGAGTTCGTGACGCTGGTAGCCAAGCCGATTTCTCTGGCACTGCGTCTGTTCGGCAACATGTATGCTGGCGAGCTGGTGTTCATCCTGATCGCCGTCATGTTCGGCAGCGGTCTGCTCTGGCTGAGCGGGCTGGGTATCGTTCTGCAATGGGCATGGGCTGTGTTCCACATCCTGATCATCACCCTGCAAGCGTTCATCTTCATGATGCTGACCATCGTCTACCTGTCGATGGCTCACGAAGATAACCATTGAGATCCGCCTCCGGGCGTTTCTGATGACCGTCTCGCCATGTGCGGACGGTGCCCGCAAGGGCTGATGTAACAAACGATTTTGCTTTACCGCTTTAATTAAAAAAACCTAACCAATACGACGTAAAAGTCGGGAGGAAAGATGGAAACTGTAGTTGGTCTAACCGCTATCGCTGTTGCACTGTTGATCGGCCTGGGCGCACTGGGTACTGCAATCGGTTTCGGCCTGTTGGGCGGCAAATTCCTGGAAGGCGCAGCGCGTCAGCCGGAAATGGTTCCAATGCTGCAAGTTAAAATGTTCATCGTTGCGGGCTTGCTCGACGCCGTGACCATGATCGGTGTTGGTATCGCTCTGTTCTTCACCTTTGCGAACCCCTTCGTTGGTCAACTCGCTGGCTGATCACTCGAATTTTCGAGTTGATTGGTGTGATGGACAACGAACGAGCGAGGTGTTGGCGTGAACATTAATGCAACCCTGATTGGCCAGTCCGTTGCGTTCTTCATTTTTGTGCTGTTCTGCATGAAGTTCGTGTGGCCTCCGGTCATCGCGGCTTTGCACGAACGTCAGAAGAAGATCGCGGATGGACTGGACGCTGCTTCCCGAGCAGCTCGCGACCTGGAGCTGGCCCAAGACAAAGTGGGTCAACAACTGCGCGAAGCTAAGGCTCAAGCAGCTGAAATCATTGAGCAAGCCAAGAAACGCGGTACTCAGATTGTCGACGAAGCCCGTGAACAGGCTCGCGTTGAAGCTGACCGTGTAAAGGCTCAGGCTCAGGCCGAGATCGAGCAGGAACTGAACAGTGTCAAAGACGCCTTGCGCGCCCAAGTGGGCAGCCTGGCAGTCAATGGCGCAGAGAAGATCCTGGGTGCCACAATCGATCAAAACGCGCACGCGGAGCTGGTTAACAAACTGGCTGCTGAAATTTAAGCGAGGGCGATCATGGCAGAACTGACCACGTTGGCCCGACCTTACGCGAAGGCGGCCTTCGAGCACGCGCAGGCCCACCAGCAACTGGCCAATTGGTCAGCCATGCTCGGCCTGGCTGCTGCGGTGTCGCAAGACGACACCATGCAGCGCATGCTCAAGGCCCCGCGACTGACGAGCGCACAAAAGGCCACCACTTTTATTGAAGTGTGTGGCGACAAGTTCGATGCCAAGGCACAGAATTTCATTCACGTCGTTGCTGAAAACGACCGCCTCCCGCTTCTGCCGGAGATCGCCGAACTGTTCGACCTGTACAAGGCCGAGCAGGAAAAATCGGTCGATGTGGATGTCACCAGTGCTTTCGCATTGAACCAAGAACAGCAAGACAAACTCGCCAAGGTTCTCAGTGCACGGCTCGGCCGGGAAGTGCGCCTGCATGCTGCGGAGGATGCCACCCTTATCGGTGGTGTCGTAATCCGCGCCGGCGACCTGGTTATCGATGGCTCAGTTCGCGGCAAAATCGCGCAACTAGCCGAAGCATTGAAATCTTGAGTTTGAAGGGGCAGCAGAGCAATGCAGCAACTCAATCCTTCCGAAATAAGTGAAATCATCAAGGGTCGCATCGAGAAGCTCGATGTAACCTCCCAAGCCCGTAACGAAGGCACAGTCGTCAGCGTGTCTGACGGTATCGTGCGGATTCACGGTCTGGCCGACGTAATGTACGGCGAGATGATCGAGTTTCCGGACGGCGTCTACGGTATGGCGCTGAACCTTGAGCAAGACTCCGTGGGTGCCGTTGTACTGGGCGCTTACACGACTCTGGCTGAAGGCATGAGCGCCAAGTGCACTGGCCGCATCCTGGAGGTTCCGGTAGGTAAGGAACTGCTGGGTCGCGTAGTCGATGCACTGGGTAACCCAGTTGACGGCAAAGGTCCGCTGAACAACACCGAGACCGATGCGGTCGAGAAAGTTGCTCCAGGCGTGATCTGGCGTAAGTCGGTAGACCAGCCTGTACAGACTGGCTACAAGGCTGTCGATGCCATGATTCCAGTCGGCCGTGGCCAGCGTGAGCTGATCATCGGTGACCGTCAGATCGGTAAGACCGCTCTGGCCATCGACGCAATCATCAACCAGAAAGACAGCGGCATCTTCTGCGTCTACGTGGCAATCGGTCAGAAACAATCGACCATCGCCAACGTTGTTCGCAAGCTCGAAGAAAACGGCGCACTGGCTAACACCATCGTCGTGGCTGCAAGTGCTTCTGAATCCGCTGCGCTGCAATTCCTTGCACCGTACTCGGGTTGTACCATGGGTGAATTCTTCCGCGACCGCGGTGAAGACGCGCTGATCGTTTATGACGATCTGTCCAAGCAAGCAGTGGCTTACCGCCAGATTTCCCTGCTGCTGCGCCGTCCGCCAGGCCGTGAAGCGTACCCAGGTGACGTGTTCTATCTCCACTCCCGTCTGCTGGAGCGCGCATCGCGTGTTTCCGAAGAATACGTAGAGAAGTTCACCAACGGCGCAGTGACCGGCAAAACCGGTTCCCTGACTGCACTGCCGATCATCGAAACCCAGGCTGGCGACGTTTCCGCGTTCGTTCCGACCAACGTGATTTCCATCACCGACGGTCAGATCTTCCTGGAATCGGCCATGTTCAACTCTGGCATCCGTCCAGCTGTGAACGCCGGTGTTTCGGTATCGCGTGTAGGTGGTGCCGCTCAGACCAAGATCATCAAGAAGCTCTCCGGTGGTATCCGTACCGCTCTGGCTCAGTACCGTGAACTGGCGGCATTCGCCCAGTTCGCTTCTGACCTGGACGAAGCGACCCGTAAGCAACTTGAGCATGGTCAGCGCGTTACCGAGCTGATGAAGCAGAAGCAATACGCACCAATGTCGATCGCTGACATGGCGCTGTCGCTGTATGCCGCTGAGCGTGGGTTCCTGACCGACGTCGAAATCGCCAAGATTGGCAGCTTTGAACAAGCGCTGATTGCTTACTTCAACCGCGATCACGCCGATTTGATGGCGAAGATCAACGTGAAGGGTGACTTCAATGACGAAATCGACGCTGGCATGAAAGCCGGTATCGAGAAGTTCAAGGCCACCCAAACCTGGTAAGCCGCAGCGGGGGCCGCAAGGCTCCCGCTTGCTAACCTGATAGGTGTTACATGGCAGGCGCAAAAGAGATTCGCAGCAAGATTGCGAGCATCAAAAGCACGCAAAAGATCACCAGCGCCATGGAAAAAGTGGCGGTCAGCAAAATGCGCAAGGCTCAAATGCGCATGGCTGCTAGCCGTCCTTACGCGGAGCGCATCCGCCAGGTGATTGGTCATCTTGCCAACGCTAACCCGGAATATCGCCACCCGTTCATGATCGAGCGCGAAGTAAAGCGTGTCGGTTATGTCGTCGTGAGCAGTGACCGTGGTCTGTGCGGTGGCTTGAATACCAACCTGTTCAAGGCTCTGGTCAAGGACATGGCGGTAAACCGTGAAAACGGCGTAGAGATCGATCTGTGCGTGGTTGGCAGCAAAGGTGCGGCATTTTTCCGCAACTTCGGCGGTAACGTCGTCGCTGCGATCAGCCACCTGGGCGAAGAGCCGTCGATCAATGACTTGATCGGCAGCGTCAAGGTGATGCTGGATGCCTACCTGGATGGCCGTATTGATCGCCTGTCCGTGGTATCCAACAAGTTCATCAACACCATGACGCAACAGCCAACGGTGGAGCAGTTGATTCCGCTGGTGGCAACCCCGGATCAGAAACTCAAGCACCACTGGGACTATCTCTACGAACCCGATGCCAAAGAGCTGCTCGATGGCTTGATGGTTCGCTACGTTGAGTCGCAGGTGTACCAGGCGGTGGTCGAGAACAACGCAGCTGAACAAGCGGCGCGGATGATTGCAATGAAGAACGCCACCGACAACGCCGGTGATCTGATCAGTGATTTGCAGCTGATCTACAACAAGGCGCGTCAGGCAGCGATCACCCAAGAGATCTCGGAAATCGTCGGCGGCGCTGCCGCGGTTTAACGGTTCAAATATTAGAGGAACCAGCTAATGAGTAGCGGACGTATCGTTCAAATCATCGGCGCCGTGATCGACGTGGAATTCCCACGCGATAGCGTACCGAGCATCTACAACGCGCTGAAAGTACAAAGCGCGGCAGAAACCACCCTGGAAGTCCAGCAGCAGCTGGGCGACGGCGTGGTTCGTACCATTGCGATGGGCTCCACCGAGGGCTTGAAGCGTGGTCTGGAAGTGACAGACTCTGGCACAGCCATCTCCGTACCGGTCGGTAAAGCGACACTGGGCCGGATCATGGACGTACTGGGCAACCCGATTGACGAAGCCGGTCCGATCGACACCGAAGAGCGCTGGGGCATTCACCGTCCTGCGCCAACCTTCGCTGAGCAAGCGGGCGGCAACGATCTGCTGGAAACAGGCATCAAGGTTATCGACCTGGTCTGCCCGTTTGCCAAAGGCGGTAAAGTCGGTCTGTTCGGTGGTGCCGGTGTCGGCAAGACCGTAAACATGATGGAACTGATCCGTAACATCGCCATCGAGCACAGCGGTTATTCCGTGTTCGCCGGTGTGGGTGAGCGTACTCGTGAGGGTAACGACTTCTACCACGAGATGAAGGATTCCAACGTTCTGGACAAGGTTGCTCTGGTCTACGGCCAGATGAACGAGCCGCCGGGTAACCGTCTGCGCGTAGCCCTGACCGGCCTGACCATGGCCGAGAAGTTCCGTGACGAAGGTAACGACGTTCTGCTGTTCGTCGACAACATCTACCGTTACACACTGGCCGGTACTGAAGTATCCGCACTGCTCGGCCGTATGCCTTCCGCAGTAGGTTACCAGCCGACCCTGGCTGAAGAGATGGGTACTCTGCAAGAGCGCATCACTTCGACCAAGAACGGTTCGATCACCTCGATCCAGGCGGTATACGTACCGGCGGACGACCTGACTGACCCGTCGCCAGCGACCACGTTTGCCCACTTGGACGCAACCGTCGTACTGTCCCGTGACATCGCCTCCCTGGGTATCTACCCGGCGGTCGATCCACTGGATTCGACTTCGCGCCAGCTGGATCCGAACGTTATCGGCCAGGAACACTACGACACCGCTCGCGGCGTTCAGTACGTGTTGCAGCGTTACAAAGAGCTGAAAGACATCATCGCGATCCTGGGTATGGACGAGCTGTCGGAGACCGACAAGCAGTTGGTTAACCGTGCTCGTAAGATCCAGCGCTTCCTGTCCCAGCCTTTCTTCGTGGCAGAAGTCTTCACCGGTGCTTCGGGTAAATACGTTTCCCTGAAAGACACCATTGCTGGCTTCAAAGGCATCCTCAACGGTGACTACGACCACCTGCCAGAACAAGCGTTCTACATGGTCGGCGGCATCGAAGAAGCGATCGAGAAAGCCAAGAAACTGTAATCCCGGCGCCCGGCAACGGGCGCTAATCAGGTTGAGGCAAGCAAATGGCTATGACAGTCCATTGCGACATCGTCAGCGCGGAAGGGGAAATCTTCTCCGGTCTGGTCGAGATGGTGATTGCGCACGGTAACCTGGGTGATATCGGTATCGCTCCAGGCCACGCGCCGCTGATCACTGATCTGAAGCCGGGCCCGATCCGCTTGATCAAGCAGGGTGGGGAAGCCGAGGTGTTTTACATCTCCGGTGGTTTCCTTGAGGTTCAGCCGAACATGGTCAAGGTGCTTGCCGATACTGTGCAACGTGCTGCCGACCTGGACGAAGCCTCCGCTCAAGCAGCTGTAAAGGCTGCCGAGAAGGCCCTGAACGAGAAAGGCGCAGACTTCGACTACGGATCTGCAACTGCTCGTCTGGCCGAGGCCGCAGCTCAGCTGCGCACCGTTCAGCAAATTCGCAAGAAGTTCGGCGGCTAACCCCGCTGCTTCACGCGCGATTGAGAAAAAGGGTAGCCTCGGCTACCCTTTTTCTTTTTTCAGAATCAGCCCGTTCCCGGTACGTGGCCCTGTTTGCCGCCCCGCTCAGTTGGTAGTCCTCATGTCCCTCGATATCGTTATTCTCGCTGCTGGCCAAGGTACCCGGATGCGTTCGGCTCTGCCGAAGGTCCTTCATCCGGTTGCTGGCAACTCCATGCTCGGTCATGTTATCCACAGCGCCCGTCAGTTATCCCCAACCGGTATACACGTCGTCATCGGCCACGGCGCGGATGTGGTTCGTGAGCGTCTGGCGGCTGACGATCTGAATTTCGTGATGCAGGACAAGCAACTGGGTACTGGACACGCCGTCGCTCAGGCCGTGCCGGCGTTGACCGCCGATACCGTCCTGATTTTGTACGGCGACGTGCCACTGATTGAAGTCGATACGCTGCAGCGCCTCCTCAAGCGTGTGACTCCCATGCAACTGGGTTTGTTGACCGTCACGCTTCAAGATCCGACCGGCTACGGTCGGATCGTGCGTGACGAGCAGGGCCGTGTGTCCGCCATCGTCGAGCACAAGGACGCGACCGAGGCGCAGAGGACGATCAAGGAAGGCAACACCGGCATTCTGGCAGTGCCTGGCAAGCGACTGGCCGATTGGCTGGGTCGTCTGTCCAACAACAACGTGCAGGGCGAGTATTACCTCACCGACGTGATTGCCATGGCGGTAGACGACGGCCTGGTGGTCGCCACCGAACAACCGCACGACCCGATGGAAGTGCAGGGCGCCAATGACCGCAAGCAGCTTTCCGAGCTCGAGCGTCACTACCAGTTGCGTGAGGCCCGTCGTCTCATGGCCGCTGGCGTGACCCTGCGCGACCCTGCGCGCTTTGATGTGCGCGGTAACGTCAGCGCCGGTCGTGATGTGTTGATCGACATCAACGTGGTGCTGGAAGGCAACGTTGTGATTGAGGATGACGTGATCATCGGTCCCAACTGCGTCATCAAGGACAGCACCCTGCGCAAGGGGGTTGTGGTGAAGGCCAACACGCACATCGAAGGCGCAATTCTGGGCGAGGGCAGCGATGCCGGTCCTTTTGCACGTCTGCGTCCAGGCAGCGTGCTGGGTGCGAAGGCGCATGTGGGTAACTTTGTCGAGCTCAAGAATGCCGTGCTCGGTGAAGGTGTGAAAGCCGGGCACCTGACTTACCTGGGTGACACGGTTATCGGGGCTCGTACCAACATCGGTGCCGGTACGATCACCGTTAACTACGACGGTGCGAACAAGCATCAGACCACGATCGGAGAGGACGTCTTCATTGGGTCGAACAATTCGCTGATCGCGCCTGTGGATATCGGAAGCGGTTCGAACACAGCGGCAGGCTCGACCATCACTCAAGATGTGGATAAGTCACAGCTCGCCGTGGCTCGCGCTCGCCAGCGCAACATCGACGGCTGGAAGCGTCCGGTGAAAATCAGGAAGGACTAGTTATCCACAGCCTGACTGTATGTAAGGGCCGTTCAAGCGTTAAACAGGTCTTTCTTGGGAGCCAGCTTGCTCGCGAAAGGCCTGGCGCTGACGCCATGGCCTACATCGCTTGATGAGCAATCTCACTCCCTGGCTCTGTGAGCCACCTGAGCGCTTGACCAATGCCTTCAAATAGGTTTTGATTGCCTTCGTTATCTTTCGAAACGAAACTTAAGGTTGTCATGTCGAAGCGCAATACACCGCAACGCCGCCACAACATCCTTGCCTTGCTCAATGAGCAGGGTGAGGTCAGCGTGGATGACTTGGCCAAGCGCTTCGAAACCTCCGAAGTTACGATTCGAAAGGATCTGGCCGCGCTCGAAGCCAATGGCCTGTTGTTGCGTCGTTACGGCGGCGCCGTCACGTTGCCCCACGAGCTGATCAGCGAAGGCAGCCAGCCGGTCTCCAAATACAAACAGGCCATTGCCCGCGCCGCCGTCACGCGCATTCGTGAGCACGCCCGAATCATCGTCGACAGCGGCAGCACCACCGCAGCGTTGATCCCTGAACTGGGCGCACAGCCTGGCCTTGTGGTCATGACCAACTCGCTGCACGTCGCGCGCGCCCTGACCGAGCTGGAACAGGAGCCCGTCCTGCTGATGACCGGCGGAACGTGGGACCCGCATTCCGAGTCCTTTCAGGGGCAGGTCGCCGAACAGGTGCTTCGCTCCTACGATTTCGATCAATTGTTCATTGGTGCCGACGGCATCGATCTGATCCGTGGTACCACGACCTTCAACGAACTGCTGGGCCTGAGCCGCGTCATGGCTGAAGTCGCCCGGGAAGTCGTCGTGATGGTCGAGGCCGACAAGGTCGGCCGCAAGATCCCCAATCTGGAACTGCCCTGGGGCAGTATCCACACCCTTATTACCGATGATCGTCTGCCCACCGAGGCGCGCGACCAGATAAAGGCCCGCGGCATCAATCTGATTTGTGCCGCTGTCAGCTAGGAGAAAACCATGTGTGGAATCGTCGGCGCAGTCGCTGAACGGAATATCACGGCCATTTTGCTCGAAGGCCTGAAACGTCTTGAATACCGTGGCTATGACAGCGCAGGCGTGGCTGTTTTCAGCAATGACGGCACGCTGGAGCGTCGTCGTCGTTCGGGCAAGGTCAGCGAGCTGGAGCAGGCACTTGCCGGCGAGCCACTGGTCGGCCGTCTGGGCATCGCCCACACCCGCTGGGCCACCCACGGTGCGCCCTGCGAGCGTAACGCCCACCCACATTTCTCGGCCAACGAGCTGGCAGTTGTCCACAACGGCATCATCGAAAACCATGAAGCCCTTCGTGAGCAGCTCAAGGCTTTGGGCTATGTGTTCTCGTCCGATACCGACACCGAAGTCATCGTTCACCTCCTGCACCACAAGCTCAAGGACACGCCGGACCTGGCCGTTGCCCTGAGGGCGGCGGTCAAGGAACTGCACGGTGCTTACGGGCTGGCAGTGATCAGCGCTGCCCAGCCGGATCGTCTGCTGGCGGCACGCAGTGGCAGCCCGCTGGTGATCGGTATGGGCCTGGGCGAAAACTTCCTCGCTTCCGACCAGCTTGCATTGCGTCAGGTGACTGACCGCTTCATGTACCTGGAAGAGGGCGACATCGCCGAGATTCGCCGCGACAGCGTGCAGATCTGGACCGTGGACGGCCTGCCGGTCGAGCGCGAAGTGGTGCAGTACCACGAAGGTGCCGAAGCCGCTGACAAGGGCGAGTATCGCCACTTCATGCTCAAGGAAATCCACGAGCAGCCCAAGGTCGTGCAGCGCACACTCGAAGGCCGCCTGGGTCAGCAGCAGGTGCTGGTCCACGCCTTTGGTCCACAGGCCGCCGAGCTGTTTGCCAAGGTGCGCAACGTGCAGATCGTGGCGTGCGGCACCAGCTACCACGCCGGTATGGTCGCGCGTTACTGGCTCGAAGGCCTGGCCGGCATTCCGTGTCAGGTAGAAGTGGCCAGCGAATTCCGTTATCGCAAGGTGGTGGTTCAGCCCGACACGCTGTTCGTGTCGATCTCCCAGTCCGGCGAAACCGCTGACACCCTGGCTGCGCTGCGCAACGCCAAGGAACTGGGTTTTCTGGCCAGCCTTACGATCTGCAACGTGGGCATCAGCTCGCTGGTGCGCGAATCCGACCTGACCCTGCTGACCCAGGCCGGACCGGAAATCGGCGTCGCCTCCACCAAGGCATTCACCACTCAGTTGGTCGCCTTGCTGCTGCTGACCCTGTCGCTGGGTCAGGTCAAAGGCTCGCTGGAAGAGGGCGTCGAAGCGCAACTGGTCGACGAACTGCGCCGCCTGCCAACCCGCCTGGGCGAAGCGCTGGCGATGGACACCACGGTGGAGAAAGTCGCCGAACTGTTCGCCGAGAAGCACCACACCCTGTTCCTCGGACGCGGCGCGCAGTTCCCGGTTGCGATGGAAGGCGCACTCAAGCTCAAGGAAATCTCCTACATCCACGCCGAAGCCTACCCGGCTGGCGAACTGAAACACGGCCCGCTGGCGCTGGTCGATGCCGACATGCCGGTGGTCACGGTCGCGCCGAACAACGAACTGCTGGAAAAACTCAAATCCAACCTGCAGGAAGTCCGCGCACGTGGCGGAGAACTGGTGGTGTTCGCTGATGAACAGGCCGGAATGAAAAACGGCGAAGGCACCCACGTCGTCGCGATGCCGCACATCATCGATGCCCTGGCACCGATTCTGTACACCATCCCGCTGCAGTTGCTTTCGTACTACGTGGCGGTGCTCAAGGGCACGGATGTGGATCAGCCACGCAATCTGGCGAAGTCGGTGACGGTGGAGTAGTTATCCACAGGGTGTGTGGTTGTGTGAATCAAACCGGTCGCTTGTGAATTAAAACGTTCGCAAGTGGCCGCTTTCCCACTTCGAGTTTTCATGACGCCGCGAATGCAGCGAGCTGTGGTCTGAGCGATCAGGGCATCTAGCTTCTGCGCAACAAATTGCTGTTGGCTAGTACTTAACCAACATGGCATTTAACAGGGTTTGAATTTATCTATGGGTCGTTCCTTTGCCTGGGTCTTTCCGTTGTGCCTGGTGGCTGTTTTGGGTGCGGGTTGTTCTTCTCATAAAGGCCCGCCGCCGGCCAAACCCAAGCCGGTCGTACTGATGGCAGATGACCAACATGCGAAGATTATTTTCAGAATGCTCAGCACCGAATCGCTGGTGAGCTTCAGCGCTGGGCCCGCGGGGAATCTGAGCAGCGTGGGGGTTGTTTACAACGATTCCCTGGAGCAACAGGCGCCGGCGTTGTTCCGAGGGTTATACAAGGGCATGGTCCGTGGGCTCAATCGTGCCCGGCCGTTCCGTGAGACGTTGGTGCCGGCGGATCAGTGGACGGTGGTGGAGGGCGTTGCGAACTGGCGCATTCATCACGGGACCACGTACAGCCTGGAAAAGTGCGGGCCGTTGCCGCTCAGCTTTCTGCCGAAAGCGAACAAGACCTATCTGGTTGAGTTTGATTTGCAGGGGTTCTCGGAGTGCAGCCAGAAGGTTTATGACGTGACGGTGGAAGGGCAGAAGGAGTTGGTTTTACCGGTAACGAAATGAGCATTCACGACGCGCAAAATACGGCGAGCGCCGCGATCACTCTTGAAAAACGGCGCCTACTCCAGAACTTCTCCGAGGAATACCTGTGCAACGAATTGCGTTATTGCTTTCCATGGCAGCCGTAGGGGGGGCTGTTAGTCAGCCAGTGTCGCTGAACAACAGTGCGGTAAAGGCATGGGGCAGTTCGGGATCAGCATCAACAGCCAGGTTTCAACAGGTTATGAAAGTATCCGAAAACGCCGTGTTAGAGCATGGCTGGTTGTATGCGCATACAGTCTGATTTTGGCGCATGCTTTGTGTCACGAAGGTTCTCAATTGGCGATTACTGCCTGCAGGTAAAAATACACCGGCAGCCCGGGTAAAATCATTGACGTCGGCAGTCCCATTCGTGGCGTATAACGATGTAAAACATCTATCAACTCACTACTATAGACACGTCTAGTGCGAATCGAGTAGGTTGTCAGGCGAATTTGCTTGAGCACGAAGTCGAGCAAACAAGGGTTTCCATCCATGGTGTATAACGTTTTTATACAGCCGTCGGTATGCTGAAAAGCCTTAGCCAGACACGGGTGGCCAGAGGAACAAGGAATGTTGTACACCAGGCCCTCCGGCCAGTTCGCACTGTTGGGTGTCTACTTAGATTTATGCATAAGGATATCTAAATGTATCAAGTTCAAGCCGCATTGATTTGGGTTATTTTGCTTGGGGTTCCATACTTATTTTTACTTAAAAAAGCTGGGCTCTCTCCGTACTGGTCATTAATATTCTTGTTAACACCATTGGGCATACCTGTAGGCGCATGGCTTGGCTTCCCTATTCTGGCGCTTAGAGCTTGGCCTGCCAGAAATGAATTACCCAATAAATACTTCCTGGCAACGCCTCAAAACATAATGTTGATCGTTGCCCATATTGTCATGCCGATACTGTCACTTTTTTTAATTTTCAAGAAGACAGGATACAGCGGATGGTGGTGTTTAACCGCTTTGTTTCCACCTCTTGCAATTATCATGCTATGGGTGTGTGCATTTAAAAAGAATGTAACGCAAGGGTTTGAAAATCCATGAGAAGTCATTAAATCGTTCGCTTTTTAGTGGTGATATGATCCCGGATACGACGTTAAGTCTTTTTCCATTCTGAGCGGATGTTGGTAATCAGAGCTCAAACCATAAGAACGACAGTCTACGACCATTTCAAGCGGACATGATCGCCCTGCCATAAAGCGTCATCATTGAGTCACCCAGCAGGTTCGATGTTCACTTCGGGCTGGAACTTTCCTGAGCTGAACGACTGAAATCAGACGATTCTGTTGAAAAGTCGGTTTTCTCAGATTGCCAGGAATCTGATCGGTGAAAGGGCCATTTTGCGCGGTGCTACGTGAAATCAGTGTCCGGATGCCTGTCCGGCAATTCAAGATTTCAATCTCATGCGCGCACTTTTCTGCCGTTAAAACCGCGTCCGACTTTTTCAACAGAATCGGTCGAAAGCAGCCGGTCAATAACGGTGAAACTCCCTAAAACCGCGTCCATCCGTCATATCTTCCTACAGCCCCCACCCAACCTGCCGATAACCCCACTAATCGTATGACTATCCCCTGTTGCCCCCCCCTCGATCGAGTCCACCACATGAACCCACTCCACCTTCTAAAAAAAGCCCGGGCTGATCGTCAAGGTACCGCCACGCTCACCAGCACTGACAACAACCTGGACGCCGCACTCACCGCTTTACGCATCACCCCCACCCTGATTACCGGCTTTATCTCGCCGCATCTGGACATCGACTCCATCGCCGCCAAGCTCAAACGCCGTTTCCCGCAATCCACACTTAGCCTCTGCACCACTTCCGGCGAACTCTGCAATGCACCCAATTCGCTGTATTGCGCCACGGGTGAGCGCTGGGACCGGGTCGTGTTGCAGCTGTTCGATGACAGTTTGATCGTCTCGGCCGAGGTGGTGATGGTGCCGTTGGAGTGTGAGGATATTCGCGGTGGGGGTAAGCGGTTGGGGATGCAGGAGCGGATTGCCAAGTTGGTTGCCAATATCAAGCGAGTGCAAGTACGCACGTCGATTGATCATCGCGATACGTTGGCGTATGTGGTGTTCGACGGGTTGTCGGCGTCGGAGTCGTTTTTTATGGAGGCGCTGTATGAGTCGGGGCGGTTTCCGTGTTTGTTTGTGGGGGGATCGGCCGGGGGTAAGTCGGATTTCCAGAAGACGCTGATTCATGACGGCCAGCGCAGTTATCAGAACCATGCGCAGATCGTGTTCCTGAAGACGGCGGCGCATGTGCGGTTTGGGGTGTTCAAGAGCCAGAACTTTAAACCGGCGGATCTGACCTTCAGTGTGCTGACCGCGTCGGTGGAAGACCGCACGATTGACCAGGTGATCGACAGCAACGGCAATATCAAGAGCATGGTGCAAGCGCTGTGTGATGCGTTCAGTTGCGCGCCCCAGGCGCTGGATTCGAAGCTGGCGGACTATTCGTTTGCGATCCGGGTGGGCAGTGAGTTGTTTGTGCGATCCATCGCACGCATCGATTATGAGCAGCAGATCGTGCGGTTGTTTTGCGACGTGGCGCCGGGTGAAGAGTTGGTGATGGTGCGGCGCACGCCGTTGCGCGAGGCGACGCGGCTGGA
Organism: Pseudomonas triticifolii; assembly: GCF_014358015.1. Taxonomy (GTDB): domain Bacteria; phylum Pseudomonadota; class Gammaproteobacteria; order Pseudomonadales; family Pseudomonadaceae; genus Aquipseudomonas; species Aquipseudomonas triticifolii. The sequence continues at coordinate 84,523 of NZ_JACONV010000007.1, forward strand.
CTATGAGCAGTTCCTGCGCGGCAAGGGTGGCCAACCGGTGGCGGGAATGTTGAATGACTGCATTTTGCGCCGACTGAACAACGGCGCCGAGCTGGGCAGCATGGCCGGCATTTTTGGTGATGTGCCGTTGGCGGGGTTTTCGACCTTCGGGGAGATTTTGGGCTTGAACCTGAATCAGACGCTGACGGCTATTTTCTTCTTTCGGGTGGCCAAGGCTGCGAGTTTCAGTGATGAGTACGTGGACAATTTCATCGCCCATTATGGCGAGTTCAAGGCATTTTTCCTGCGGCGCCAGGTGAAGAAGCTGACGGGGTTGAACCATGTAGTGGTCAAGCAGATTACCGCGTTCAAGAACAATGACTTCAGCAATACCCTCAATACCCGTGGGCTGGACCGCAATGTCCTGCCGGTGTTCGAAGGCTTGGCGGACTTGGGTATGGTGTTGGCCCATGCCGAGCGTCAGCAGGAGGACATCGCAGCGCAGCTCAAGCATTACTCGGGTGAATTGCACGCGTCGATGGATGAACTGGTGGGTACGATCGACCGGCAGAACGCCGTGTCTGCCCAGGCCGGGACTACGGTGGAAGGGCTTTCCAGCCAGGCGGATGTGGCGGTGGAAGGTGCGCGCACGCTGGCCGGGTCGAGTTTGCGTATCCAGTCGATTGTGCAGGTGATCCAGCAGATCGCCGGGCAGACCAACCTGCTGGCGCTTAACGCCGCCATTGAAGCGGCGCGCGCGGGCGACCTGGGTCGGGGTTTTGCGGTGGTGGCGGACGAAGTGCGCAAACTGGCGGAAATCACTCGTAAGAATGCGGCGGAAATCGGCGTGGATATTGACTTGCTGTCCAGTGAGATCCAGCGGGTTGCCCAGCAGATCGAAGACCAATCCACCGGAGTCGTCGCGTTGCGCGAAATGCTCAATGCACTGGAGGCGTCGAGCCGCGCGACCGAGGGTACGGCGCAACGCACTAAAACCATTGCGGATACGTTGACCGGGCTCACCCATGCGTAGGCGCAAGCCGAGTCGCCAGCGCTAAAACGCTCATCCGCAATAAGCCGTTGCTGCGCCTGACTGATACGCGGCTTCAAGGTGTGGAATTTTTGATCAGATTGAACAGATGACTGGGCCATACCTAACGTGGGCTCGGCTTTTCGCGGTTACCTGAAAGCGCGTGGAAAATCGTGTGCTCACGCCCTGCGTCTTTGGGAAGGCTCAGGCCGGAGTGCTTAGAACCTGGAACGTCAGGCGGGTCCACTGGCTTGCTGAGTAAGCCAGTGGACTGGTCTATCGTATAGCCCGCCGCCTTGCCTTTCTCGGTGAAGATCCATACTCGGAGTGCAGCCAGAAGGTTTATGACGTGACGGTGGAAGCGCAGAAGGAGTTGGTTTTACCGGTAACGAAATGAGCAGTCATGACGCGCAAAATACGGCGAACGCCGCGATGACTCTTGAAAAACGGCGCCTGCTCCAGAACTTCTCCAAGGAATACCTGTGCAAAGAATTGCGTTACTGCTTTCCATGGCAGCCGTAGGGGGGCTGTTAGTCAGCTAGTGTCGCTGAGCAAGAGTGCGGTAAAGGCATGGGGCAATCCGCGGTCAGCATCAACAGTCAGGTTTTCAACAGGTCATGAAAGTGTCCGAAAACGCCGTGTTAGAGCATGGCGACAGCTTTAATCTCTAGCACTTTTGCTTCCAGTAGCTTTTCGGGCTGTCGCCAAAGAATTAAAACCTGTAAAAAACCGATGCCGGTGCGAACTGGCATCAAACACGCGGCCAACGCCGGACCGATCGTCAGGCGTCCGGTCATGTGTCGGGACAGGTGCTTCCTACCTGTGAGTTTGCTGCCCTGCGAACATGTTGCCTCCAATCAGGGGCGCTCCTACAGTGGGGCCATAAAATCACGTCCCCCAGACTCATACCTGTTCCTTATCGATTCACACTGAAGTGCGCACAGGACGCGCGAACATTGCATTGAAAATACGCTGACCATATAGGCCGACGGCCAGGCCGAGTACGATCAGTACTAACGCCAGTACTTTGCTCACCGGCACACTTTCGTTGAACACCACTACCGAGCTGAGCATGCCGAAGATCGGCACCAGCAGAGACAGCGGCGCCACTGTGGAGACCGGATAGGTTTTGAGCAGCGAGTTCCAGATCCAGTAAGCGAACAACGTGTTGGGATAGACCTGGAACAGGATCGATAACACAGCAGTCGTGTTCACCTGACTGACAAACGCGGTGTAGCCGGCGCTGCCGTTCACCGCGTAATCGAGGATGAACAGCGGAATTGGTGCAAACGCGCTGGACCAGACCAGAAAGCCGAAGACATCCTTGGTGTTGGCTTTCTTGTTGATGATGTTGGCAACGCTCCAGGACGCCGCGCCCACCAGCACCAGCAATACGCCAGTGAGGCTCACCGAAACGTCACTGATCTTGATGATGCACAATAGCCCCGCGAGGGCGATCAACATGCCCAGCACCTGGAAGCGGGTCAGCGCCTCCTTGAACACCCAACTGCCGAGCAGGATGGTGAAGAACGCGCTGAACTGCAGCACCAGCGACGCGATGCCCGCCGACAGCCCGGCCTCGATACGCTTCAATGAATTTCAGAAACGTCTGGGTCTTGCCAAGAATATCCTGACGGTCAAGCTCAAAATGCTTGTCGAGTTGGGCGTATTCACCATCCAGCCGGCATCCGACGGCAGTGCCTACAAAGAATATGTGCTGACGGATATGGGGCGCGCGGTGTTTCCCATCGTCGTCAGCATGCGCCAGTGGGGGGAGCGCTACTTGTTCAACACAGGGGAGAGCTACTCGGTGCTGCTCGACAATGAATTGTCGGAGCCGGTAGAAACCATCGCCGTACGTTCCAAGGCGGCCAAGGTGCTCACTCCGACCGATTGTCATCGGCGCGTCGTCAAGCGTTGGGGTTGACGCGAGTCGAAACGACGGGTCGACAGCAACGGATTGCCGATCAAGTTGGTCCGAAGCGCTGCATCGAACGTAGACCTTGTCGCCGCTGATGCGCAATTGACCCAGCTGCCGAAATCTCGCTGAGCCAAGCTTCTACTTCGTAAAGGGTTAGCAGGTCTGACGTTGGGCTGAACACTTATGGGACAGCGCCAAATCGGCGGATGGGTCTATTCTGGACCAGCGATAATAAACAGATCTCACAGACAGTGAGATTTGATCTGCTATCGTGGATCACACTACATTTCACCCAGGTGGGAGCGATAGTTCAGATTGCGCAAAGCCTCAGACGGGTCGCAGAAGGGGTTGAGCACGAAATTCAAGCTCAAGCACTGCTTGCTCCCGGTAGCTAGGTCATGCGGTGGTATCTAAATGGTATACCGATGCTCGCGTCTGATTTCGAGGCCTTTGTGTTCCGAGGACTTGGTTAACCGCTCAGAAAAAAGCGATGACCCGAATATCGGGTCAGCATTTCGGTTTTTACGCTGCATGCCCAAGTGAAGGAACATGAATGTCCGATTTTATTGACTTAAGGGCGTCAGCTTCAAAGAGGCGTCTTCCCTTTTGGACGTTGCCCGCTTTGATGCTCATGCTAGGGTTGCTTGCCACGGCGGCATTTTGTTTATGGGCTTCACAGCGCAACCAAAATGCTACACACGAGGCAATGGTTGCAGCCACTGAGCAGGCCGTTTCAGCTATTCAGTCCCGGCTCCAGCGCTATCAGTACGGCCTTCGTGGAGCCCGGGGTGCAGTGCTCACAGCAGGCGAGCGTACAGTCACACGTGAGCAGTTCAAGCGTTACAGCGACAGTCGTGACCTTGCTCTCGAATTTCCCGGCGCGCTTGGTTTTGGCTTTATAAGAAGGGTCCCGCAACCCGCAGAAGTCAGTTTTATCGAGGCTGCACGTCGCGATGGCATGCCTGACTTTTCGATAAGGGAGCTCTTCCCGAACGAGGGAGAGCGATACGTAATCCAGTACGTTGAACCGTCCGAACTGAATCGGCCAGCGATTGGCCTGGACATCGCTTCGGAGAGCAATCGCAAGGGTGCTGCACAAAGTGCGATGCTCAGTGGCGAACCCACTCTGACAGGGCCAATCACGTTGGTTCAAGCAACTGGCCAGGCCAACCAATCTTTCCTGTTCTTGATGCCTATTTACCGCACGGGTAAAACACCTGAAACAGAAGCAGAAAAAATAAACCAAGCCTATGGCTGGAGTTATGTTGTTCTGAGGATGCAGGATGTACTGGGCAACAGCGGAGTCAACCTGAAGCAACTACGTTTAGAGTTGCAGGACCTCACAACACCGGAGCGTCCTGTGTTGTTTTACTCGACCGCAAGCCCAGAAGACTCAACACCCGTCATCGATAGTTATGCTGTCAAACAGAGCGTGTATGGCCGGACCTGGCAACTCAAACTGAGTATCTATCCAGCCTTCATTAATTCACTTCATTTGCTGTCCGTGAGCACCTTGGCTTTTATAGGTGTCATGGTGAGCCTGATCATTGCAGGGTTTACCCTATTATGGAGCAATAGCCAGCGCCGCAAAGATCAGCTTGTGATGGCGAGACTAGAGCTTGCCACCATTATAGACACTTCAATTGATGGCATCATTGCAAAAACACTCACGGGCACGGTCGTCAGTTGGAACAAAGCCGCGGAACGTCTTTTTGGCTATACGTCCACTGAAGCGACCGGTCAGTTACTTAGCTCATTGATCGTGCCTGTAGATCTTCAAGAGGAGGAAATATACATCCTGGAGCGTGTTCGCGGCGGCCATGCAGTCGAGCACCTTCAAACCGTTCGGCAACATAAGGACGGTCACCTGATCCAGGTGGCTGTTTCCGTGTCCCCGATGTACGACTCCGCAGGAAGAGTTACGGGAGCCTCCAAGACTATCCGCGACATCACCAAAGAAAAGGAGGCTGAAGCGCAGGTGTTGGCAAGCAATCTCCGGCTGGAGGGGGAGGTCCAGAAACGCACGGCTGAGTTGGACAGCACACAGCGCGCACTGCGAACCGTTTTGGATGGCATTCCGTCAATGATTGGCTATTGGGACACGCAGCTCATTAACCGCGTCGCCAATCATGCCTATCAAGTCTGGTTCGGGCTCGATCCAGAGACATTACCCGGAAGCTCAATGCAGGATGTTTTGGGTGAGAAGTTATTTCAGGCCAATCTCGGTTATATAGAGGCTGTGCTGCGTGGAGAACCGCAGACCTTCGAACGATCGATCCCCGGACCAGATGGGAAGATTCGACATTCGCTTAGCCACTACATTCCGGATATTGCTCAAGGTGAAGTAAAGGGTTTTTTTGTGATCGTACATGACGTGTCTGAGATCACCGAGAACCGCCTCAAACTGGCGCAGGCGCTTCGTGAAAATGACCTGTTATTGCAGACGATAAACGAGCAGTTACTTTACTCCGCAACCAATATAAACGGCGTCATTCTGGATGTGAACGAGCGCTTCTGTGAGGCTCACGGGTTTGCACGAGATCAGCTACTGGGCCAGACTCACCGCTTGCTCCAGTCGGGCGTTCATTGCGAATCATTCTGGGAATCGATGTGGTCGACGCTCCAAGAGGGGAAAGCATGGCATGGCGAAATTTGCAACCGTACCCGCGATGGCCGTCTGTGTTGGTTCGATACCGTTATAGCGCCCCGTTTTGGGACTGACGGCGGTATAAAGAGTTATATTGCATTGCGCATCGATATCACGCATCGACGCGCTGCAGATGAGGAAGTTTCCAGGCTGCATTTGTTACTGCAAACAGTGTTGCAAGCCGCTTCAGAAGTATCCATTATTGCAACTGATAGAGAGGGCGTGATTACCGTATTCAATGCGGGCGCTCAGAATATGCTGGGTTATGAGGCGAGTGAGGTAGTGGGTGTGTTGACGCCGGCCAACTTCCACCTCGAGGATGAAGTCATCGCCCGTGGTCAGGTACTGACCACAGAGTTTAATCAAGTCATTGAAGGCTTCCGTGTATTTATACATATCCCTGAAATCGCCGGCGCTGAAACACGGCAATGGACTTACGTGCGTAAAGATGGCTCACACGTGACCATTTCATTAATCGTTACCGCCATGCGCGATTTACAGGGCAGTATTACCGGTTATCTGGGCATTGCCACCGACATTACTCAGCAAGAACTACAACGACGTGACCTTGCTGCGGCGCGGGATCAACTTGTTCTGGCCGCCGAGGCAGCGCAGCTGGGTATATGGAGCTGGTTGCCTGCGCTAAACGTGATGGAGTGGAATGACCGGATGTTCAGTCTCTATGACACGCCCAGAGACTTAAAGCATGGTGATCAACTCTATGATCACTGGCGCTCGCGTATACACCCGGAAGATGTTGTCGCGACCGAGGCCAGCTTGCTTGCTGCAATAGAGGGCAAGGGGAAATACAATCCCGTATTTAGAGTGATAAAGCCCGACGGTTCAATTCGTTATGTGCAGGCAGGCGCATACGTTGAACGCGATCAAGCTGGCAACGCCACTCGCATAACGGGTATTAACCTGGATACTACCGAACGCAAGGAGGTCGAAGCCGAGCTGCTTGGCGCTATAGAGCGCGCAGAACAAGCCAGCCAGGTCAAAGGCCAGTTTCTGGCTAACATGAGCCACGAAATCCGCACCCCGATGAATGGGGTGCTGGGCATGCTAGAGCTGCTCCGCAAGGGCGGGTTGGATCGGCGACAAGACGACTACGCAAGAAAAGCTCAGACAGCGGCTCAGTCTCTTCTCGGTCTTCTCAACGACATACTCGACTTTTCGAAAATGGATGCGGATAAGTTAGAACTTGACCAGCATCCATTCAGCGTTGAAACACTCATGCGTGACCTGGCGGTTATCGTCTCTGGTAATTTGGCCGGCAAAGACGTCGAATTGTTATTCGATATTCCCGCCCACTTACCCAGTGTTTTGATCGGCGACCAACTTCGTCTGCAGCAGATATTGATTAACCTGACAGGGAACGCAATAAAATTTACCCATGAGGGGCACGTTGCCGTACAACTCACCGAGTTGGCACGCACTGACGAGCAGGTGATATTGCGCATTTCTGTTACAGACACCGGCATCGGTATAAGCCCTGCACAGATCAGCGGGATTTTTGACGAATTCACGCAGGCGGAAACCTCAACAACCCGACGCTTTGGTGGCACTGGCCTCGGTCTGGCGATCAGTAAACGCTTGGTTCAGATGATGGGCGGTGAGCTAAAAATTCGTAGCGAACTGGGACACGGCAGCACGTTCTGGTTTGATATTGCATTTGCTATTGATGATACCGCGCCGCTCACATCGATTCAGATTTCCACGCAGTCCTGCCGTCGTGTATTGGTTGTTGATGACAACGTCTTATCAGGACAGATTTTAGTCAAGACGCTTGAAGCGTTCGGCTGGGATGTCGTTTTTACCAATGAAGGCAGCGCGGCTGTTCAGTTGGTTAATCAATCCATCCAGCTAGGCATGCCTTTCGATGCCGTGATTATGGATTGGCGAATGCCCGAGATGGATGGTGTGACAGCAGCCAGCTTGATAAAAAATTCCCCCGATAACCCAAGCCCTCCAGTGATTGTCATGTTGACAGCATTTGGCCGTGAAGAACTGGCTGACGCGGTTAAGGATCAAGACGCTCCCTTTGAGGACTTCCTTACCAAGCCGATTACGCCCCAACAACTTTATTCTTCGATTCAATATTCCTTAGGAGGCCCTGTTCCCTCCGACGTTTTCCACGCTGCACAGACAACCGCTCGGCAGCTTGAAGGGCTACGCGTTCTTGTGGTTGAAGACAATGCACTCAACCGACAAGTCATCAGTGAGTTGCTGAGTGCTGAAGGTGCTGAAGTGGCCTTGGCAGACTGCGGTCTGCTAGGTGTCGAACTGGCTACACGGGAAAAAGGCGAATTCGATGTCGTCATCATGGATGTACAAATGCCAGATATCGACGGGATGGAAGCCACCCGCCGTATTCGATCCCATGGTCAGTTCGCGTCACTGCCCATCGTCGCCATGACTGCAAATGCATCACGTGCTGATCGCGACGCCTGCCTCGCTTCAGGTATGAATGAACATTTAGGCAAACCCATCGACATGGCCGAAGTCATACCCGTATTACAAAAATTGACGGGGCGAGAGATGGGGAGCCTGTTTAAAGAGGTCGATTCACAGTCTCTCGATCGCAAGAATTTCATTGAGCCGATTGCCAAAATCTTACAACGCCTGGGAGGAAGACTTGATATATACGCCCTGGCGCTAAACACTTTTGGTGGTGAATGTGAACGTCTACTGGGTGAGTTGCAAAAACACGCTGAGACTCTTGAAGCGCGTCGTATTGCCGATACCTTGCACGCCATAAGAGGCGTCGCAGCGACAGTTGGCGCCACGGCTTTAGCCAAACAGGTCGGTGAGTGGGAAGTTTTAGCACGGAAAACGCCGCCGAACGTACCTGTGCCTGGGCTAACCCTTGATGTGATCGCTTCCCTTGCAGAATTGATGAAGGCGAGTAATGAAGGGTTGCAGAGTGCATTTGATACTGGGAGTATCCCGATATCGCGTGAGGAGCCAGAAGAGTCGCACTGGTCTCCCGAACAATGTATTGCATCGCTGGAGGAGCTTTTAGTAATGCTGGATGCAGGTGAGATGAGAGCGCTGGACCATGTCGCTGAGCTAGAGGCCCATACTCCCCGATCCCTAAGGACTTTGATCGGCCCGCTCGTCAGGCAGGTCAGAGACCTGAACTTCGATGAGGCGATACAAACAGCCAGGCATTTACTGGCGGAGCAGTCTAAATGAAAGCGCTTCTCAATGAGCTCATTGCCAATCGAGGGTTCAGGCCAAAAATTCTTGTGGTCGACGATCAACCTGTGAATATTCGACTTATCAACGAACTTTTAAAAGATGAGTACGACATCATTATGGCGACGGAAGGCAAGCAGGCTCTTCTCAAATGCCAAACACAAAACCCGGATTTGATCCTGCTGGACGTATTGATGCCTGGCATGTCAGGCCATGATATATGCCGTAGTCTTAAAGCTGACGAGCAGACACACGATATTCCCGTTATTTTCCTGACCTCCCAGGATGAGGAAGCCGACGAAGCGCTGGGTTTCGAATTAGGCGCCGTGGATTTTATTACCAAACCCGTCAGGTCTACGGTTATCAGCGCGCGGGTCATCGCTCATCTAACGCTCAAGTTACAATCTGATTTTCTGAAAACGATTGGGCTGACGGATGGTCTGACGGGCGTTGATAATCGCAGAATGTTTGATGAAAGCCTGCAGCGGCATGTGCGGCAGTGCGCCAGAAATGTGCAATCCATTTCCCTCTTGATGATCGATATTGACCATTTCAAACTCTACAACGATCACTATGGCCATCAACAAGGAGATGAATGTTTGCGTGCGGTTGCCAATGCAATAAGCAACGGGCTCAGACGTCCTTATGATTCGGTCGCCAGATATGGCGGTGAAGAATTTTCTTGTATTTTGCCAAATACGGATGCCACCGGTGCGTTGAAAATTGCGCAGGATGTGCTGCAGGAAGTCCGAGCATTGGGTATCGAGCACATTAACTCTACGACGCGTGAAATTGTGACCATCAGCATCGGTGTGGCGACTGCAGTTCCGACTACCGATATGTCGCCCGATGAGTTAATTAAAGCAGCGGATAAAGAGCTGTATAAATCAAAACAGTCAGGTCGTGACAGGCTTAGCGCTATCCAGATTAGCTGATTCCTGACGCATAGAAATGTAGCATGCTCGTAAATACAGAGCTCTGAGCCGCCACCTTGAGTCTATACGGCGTGACACACGCTAGCCTTCAACTACCCTCGCCGCGTCACCACCAATTCAACCGCCGCAATACGCTCCGCTTCTTCATAACCTTCTTCCAACAGTTCTTCTCCGAACACGTCCGGGTCCAGCTCGCGATAGGTCCAGTTCAATGCCGTGTTGTCGATATCGCTCTTCACGGCTTCAAGAAACGGATCGTGCTCGCCGGTCATAGCGACACCGGTGTACAGCACCAGCGAGCCGCCGGGTGTGAGGCGGTCGATGGATTCGCGCACGATGCGCACTGACAGGTCAGCGCCCAACGAATCGCCGCCATGGCGATAGGCACGCTTCTGAGTGTCTTTCATGTACGGCGGATTGGCGACGATCAGGTCGAAGCTGCCGGTCAGTCCAGTGAGAATATCGCTGTGGCTGCACTCCAGGTTCTCAAGACCTGCAACGGCGGCGTTGGTGTGCGCAAAGTGCAGGGCCTTGGGGTTGATGTCCACAGCGTGCACATGAGCACCCGGCCGGGCGTGTGCGATGAGCAGCGCACCTGCGCCAGTGCCACAGCCGATGTCCACCGCGCGGGCGATGGTGTGCGGGGTGCTGTGCAAATGGGCTTTGATGGACTGCGCAAACCGGTAGGTGTCCGGGCCGAAGAACACGGAGTCTTCGTCCAGGGTCGGGAAGGCGGAATGCACCAGCAGCAAGTCATCCAGGCTGGAAAATCTGACCCGGCTTTTCAAACCATCATCGCTTCTCGCCAGAATACCGGCTTCCAGCAGCCCTTGAGCTTCCGAGGCGGGCAGCATGGATTCCGGGATGATCCGACTCCATCCGAACACATCACGCAGCGACAAGGCGACGCGATTTTCCGGGCGCTCGTTGACCCGTTGGTGGGTGAGGGGGGTTGGCGTAATGAACCGGTATCCGCCTGCTTTCAAGCGCTGGGCGAGGGTTGTCAGTGCCATGCGGTCGGGCAGCGTCGGATTCATGCGTGAGCTCCTGTCATGCGCTCGGCCATGTGGGAAACGAACAGGCGAGTGGCGTGCAGACCGGCAGCGCTCGCATGGCGTGCAGGTGACATGCTGTCGATCAACGTGGGCATCCTTTCGATTGCAGCAACGGATTCGAGTTTTGCATGCAGTTCGCGGACATCCGGATCCACGTCCGTCGAGGTGTGGGCAGCCTGCAACGGTGCCGGCTGACCGGTGCCAGGGAGGTTGCGAAACCGTGAGCGGAATGCTTCCGGCAGGCGCTTTCCTGCACTGGGCTGAGCGCTGCCATCGGCCAGCCAGTCGCCCGCAATCCAGTCATGCACCAGTTGTTTTTCGTAGCCGTTGAACACGCCGAACATGGGCGCGCCGACACCTTCGAACAATTGCCAGAAGCGGCTGTGGATCGGGTCCTGATGCCGCTTGATCCAGCCTCGGTTCTCCAGAACGGCGAGAAATTCAGGGATCTGATCGGGTTGGGCCAGCCACTCATTGACGGTTTTTCCGTCCAGACGGCAGTAGTCAGAATGCATGTGCTGGCCGAAGGTGCGTTTGCGTTCAAGCATGGCAATGACTTCCTGCTCCAGATCGAACGACTGGATCACCGCAGAAGAGCCGATCCCCAGCTCATTCAGCTTGTAGCCGCTGGCAACGCGGCGATAAAACTCGTCGCGCTCCTGGCCGACAGGCATCAGCGCCATGACGCTCTGCGCTGCCTTGCGGGCATGGCCCGTGCTGGCGTTGTCGATGGTGACATGCAGGGTGAAATAATACGGATCAATGCCCAGCTCGTTCAGCTCGAACGAGGTAATGAGCAAATGCAGAGGCAGTTGTTCATAACCCAGGTTGTAGCCAATGACCTCGGGCAGGTACTGATCGCTCGATACACCCAGCGAAAGCTGGATCGCGCCTTGCAGATAGGCATCGTCCTGCAGCGGGGCGCGGGTATCGCAATCCAGGTCCGACAGCAGCTTGCGATACAGCGACACGTGATTCTGTGCCTGTTCGCCATCGCCCAGCTCTTCCAGATACGTGCGAATCAGCCCGTGAAAACGGTAATCCGCCCAATGCGGCAGCAGTCCATAGAGCCAGGCGCCGTCCACCAGTTTGGTGGGTGCGACCTGCTGGATAAAATACATGGCATGAGCTTTGTTCTTGAAGAAACGTCGCGGCTCGCCCGCCCGGCGTTGTTTAAGGTACGTCGCGTATTGATCGGCAACCTGAGCCACGTTCTGCTCGATCCAGGATTCGAGCGCTTCCGGCTGTTGCGGAAGGTCACAGGTTTCCCGGTCTGCCAAAGCAAGACAACGTTCCAGAAATGCAGCCGCCTCGTGCCGTAGGGCTTCAGCGTTCTCTCTCATGCAAGACTGGTAAACGGTTTTCGATTCTTCTTCCACGAGGGTTGGTTTGACGACAGTGCTGCCCGTCATCATTTGAAGAGACGTCATAAAAAACATACCTCGGCAGTTGAGTGTCACGAGAGACGATCGCGCGAGACTTTCTGTTGTTCTGGTTTAGAAAGGAGTGCCGGGCGTTGCAGAAAATTCAGCGTTTTTTACCGTCTGCCGATAGGTGGCCCCTACCTGAACACTCTCGGGCGATTGCCCCCGCAGCTGCGGATAATCAGGCGCCCACACTCGTCCGGCCTATGAATAGGTGACGGAAAACGTGGATAACAGGAGTTCAATAGAATTTCGTTATTTACCATGGGGTTGCGCAGGCTGCTCCCGATCCATGCCCAGGCGTCTGAAAACAACGGATGCATGAAGCCTTCATCGTATGTCACCGGGCATTAAATTTTTTGCACTTATTAACAATACCTATGGCACAACTTTGGCAACTTCCCTCCTTATGAATCGGCGGCAGGGATGGCTATATGATATCGACTCTATGATCCCTTAAAAAAGTTGGAATTTTTCGAAATGAGCACGATCTGTTTTGCGAGTGGACAAAGCAGGAGCACCAAAATGGCTGATGAAAAACACTACCGCATTGATTATCTATTGCACGGTAGCTACAAGACGTTCTACATCAGGGCCGTCAATATGGATAACCAGGAAGCCTGGCATTGGGCGACGGTCGATGCAGGGTTCGGTGCGATTCCCAAGTACCGCTCCGACAGGGCGCCAAAGCTAAGCAAGCCTCAGGCCGAGAAACTCGGGTTGTCGGATGTGGAGTGGAAGCAGGCGTGAGGCCGGGTCACTGAATAGGCGATGACATTCACCCGCGTGCAGGTTCGATGCCGCAAGCGGGTGGAGGGGTGTGGGGCGATCGATCTGATCCAGCGGCCTTCCATGACGATAACCCTGCAACGGCAGCCAGCACGCAGGCAGCCTTGCTCATGGGGCCGCAACAGCTTCATCCGGCGCAGGTGTTCATTCTGCGTGTCATCAATGGAATCACGTTTCAAATGATCGAGGAGGCGGTGTGCGCCGACCTCGAACTGTGGCGTGCACAAACTTTTCAGCAGAAACAGTGAGTTACACAAATTCATTGCCAAACCTGTTGACGAAAGTCATTTCTGCGTCAATTCGCCGCGCTCAGGTTCCCCTCCAATAGGCCGATAGGTCGGGTATCACATTGCATCGCCCCCATTGAACTAACCAATGAGTGCACGCTCAGAAGTGATGTCACAGTGCCTTCACTCGATATGGGTGTATCCGTTTGAGTGTAAAAAGTGACTGACCGCCCACCTGTCGCGATGCAAAGAAGGGAGTTCTTTCAGCCGTACCAGGCCCCCATTAGAAAGAGAACGATATGAATATTTTGTCGCCTGGTATCTCCCTGACCAACCGTTTGCGCTTCCCTGCCAAGTTCACCGTTTTAGCCATCATCATCGTGATTCCGTTGCTTGTTCTCGGGATGCGCGTGTTCAACAGCCTCAATACGAGTATCGATACCGTCGCGCAAGAGCGCATAGGGCGTGAATACCTGAACGTCGTGACACCGGTATTGCGCCTCTCCATGTTGCAGCGTGCGCTGACCAATAGGATGCTGAACGGCGACGCCGCTGCGGCTCAAGACCTCGTTGCCAATCGCAGCCAGCTGGAAGCCGCGTTCGCCAACCTGGCGGACATTGACGCTCGTCTAGGCCGTACCCTGGAGACAGAAAGTCGTGTTCAACAACTGCGTGATGGTGCCCGTACGATCATGGACAACGTCAAGCCCGGTGCCTCGCCGGACGAAGTGTTCACTCAGTGGAACGAACAACTCACCCAGACCCTCAACTTAATCTATTACCTGTCGGCTACGTCGGGGTTGGTGCTGGATGAAGACTACGCGTCCTTGTTTCTGATCGACCTGAGCACCATCCGCATGCCTCGTCAGATCAACATGGCAGGCCAGATTCGCGGCGTCTCATCCAGTCTGAGCACAGGTCAGAACCTGAGCCCCACCATGCGTGGTTCGCTGGACAGCCTGTTCAAGCAGGAGGCGCAGACCCGCCTGGAACTGGAACAGAGCATTCGCCTGCTCAAGCGCCGAGCGCCCGAACTGGCCGAGCGTATCAATGCGCCGGTCGTGGCCGCCATCGCCGCGATGGACAGTTACCGTGATGAACTCAAGGCCTACGTGAGCGGCACCACGCTGTCGGTACAGCAAGGGCAGTCGTTGAATGCTCGCGGTAATGCCGTTGTTGCCGCTTTCTACAAGGCGCAGGACGAGATCCAGGTTTCGCTGCAAGGCGAGCTGGACTCACGTTACGACGCGCTGTTGCTGCAACGCGAAACGGTGATCGCCATCTGCGTGTTCATGGGCCTGCTGCTGCTCTATGCGTTCTGCAGCATCTATCGCGCCTTGCGTCTGGCTATCGACGGGCTGCTGGACGTCACGCGCCGTCTGGCAGATGGTGATCTGAGTGCACGCGTTCAGGTCCGCAGCCAGGACGAAGTGGCAGACATCGGCAATGGCCTGAACCTGATGGCGCAAGCCTTCTCGGGGTCCATCTCGCACATGGACCGCACGTCTTACGAGTTGTCTGAAGTGGCCGCGCGGCTGGGCAACTCCATCAGCCTGGCCAAACAGTCGATGAACGCCCAGCAGGCTGAAACCGAACAAGTAGCCACCGCCATCAACGAAATGACCGCCAGCGTCGCCGACGTCGCGCAGAACACAGAAGGCGCTGCGCAGGCTGCTGACGAGGCGAATACCGCGTCGCGTACCGGGTTGCGTGTCATGCATCAGGCGCATTCGACGATTCAGGCACTGGCCGAAGAAGTGGAGCTCAGCGCTCAGAAAGTCCAGGCGCTGGCGCTGCACAGCCAGTCGATCGGTGGCGTCATTCAGGTGATCAGCACCATTGCCGATCAGACCAACCTGCTGGCATTGAACGCCGCCATCGAAGCGGCACGTGCCGGTGAGCAGGGTCGTGGCTTTGCGGTGGTGGCTGACGAGGTTCGCACGCTGGCATCGCGGACCCAGTCCTCCACCGAAGAAATCCGCAGCATCATCCAGCAACTGCAAGGTGCGACCGAAGCAGCGGTGCAGCAGATGCAGGCCGGCCAACAGAAAGCGCAGGCGTGCATCAGTGCCGCCGGTGAGGCGTCGGGTAGCCTGTCGAGCATCAGCCAGGGTGTGGAGCGGATCGTTGAAATGAATACCCAGATCGCCAGCGCCGCTGTCCAGCAGCACGCGGTTTCCGAAGACATCAACCGCAACGTGATGGGCATTCGCAGCAGCTCTGGAACCCTGATGGAAGGTATCGAGAACAATGCAGTCACGGCTGACGAACTGGGCCGCGTGGCCAGTGAAATGCGCTTGGTGGTGTCGCGATTCAAGCTGAGTGCGTGACCTGAGCTGAATGAGCATTACCTGATGGTGGGAGGCGGCGTGTAGGCGCCGCTTCCTGTCAAACAACCTGTAACGCGCTGAATACACGCGCTTTTGTGGGAGCGAGCTTGCTCGCGAAAAGGCCAGTACATCCGACAACTATTCAGCGACTGAAACAGAGTATTCGCGGACAAGCAGAACGCCGCCCGGTCCGCTCCTACGAGGTCCGGTTTTTGCTGCACGCCGTGTCGAAACACAGCCCAATCTCTCCTGAATCAGCGCTTTTCCCGCGGATTCTGTCTTTTCGATCAAGTTTTTCCTGATGCCAGCCGATAGCTCTAGCGCGCAGGTTTGCTGTTCATAAAAACAAATCTTCAGCTCTTTCGTTGCGCATAAAAAGCATATTCAGGAGATTGCATGAACAGTAGCTTTGCGAACATCAGCGTCAACATGAAGTTGGCTCTGGGATTTGGCGCCGTCCTTTTTTTCACTGCCATTCTCGCCCTGGTCGGTTGGACCAGCCTCGACACACTCATCTATCGCACCGACAGAATCAGTGACATCACCCAGCTCGGCAACAAGCTTACCGACCTGCGAGTCGCCCGACTGCAATACATGCTGGCCGACGGTGATGAGACCGCTGCGCAGAACATGCAGGGCAAGCTGGATCTCTTCAAACAAAATCAACAATCATTGCTGGCAACCTTCACCAACCCCGCCAACGTCAAAACCCTCAACCAGCTCAGCGACGTCATTCGCGACTATGAGGCGTCGTTGAACCAGATGCGCGCGGTCTACCAGACCGGTGCCAGAGTGCGTAATGAGATGAGCGCCAGCGCGGCCGTGGCCATGCAGTCGATCGGAGCGCTCAACGATGCGGTCCTGCAACTGGATGCCTCGGACCCGGCGCGTTTTGATCAGGTGCAGCTGGTGAACACGGCCCGGCAGGATCTGATCCTGGTGCGCTACGAGGTGCGCGGCTACACCGCCAAGCCCGGCGACAAGTCAGAGAAGGCTGCCTTTGAGCAAATGGGCGTCGCCATTCAGCGCCTGGACAGCCTCAAGTCCGCCCTTGGCGCGGCTAACAGTGTACGGGTCGTGCAGTTGGAAAACGCACTGCGCAGCTATCGCCGTTCGATTGAGGCCTTCAAGGCCACGACTGTCGAAGCGGCAACGGTGCGCAAGGACCTGACTAACCAGGGCGCGACCATCGTCAAGCTGGGCGATGAACTCTATGACCTGCAGATGAAGCTGGGTGACACGGACACCGCTCAGGCGCGCAACCTGCAGATCGGCTGCGTTTTGCTGGTACTGGTGCTCGGGATTCTGGCTGCAGTCATTATCACGCGTCAGATCACGCGGCCGTTGCAGGAAACCCTGGCCATTGTGGATCGCATCGCTTCTGGCGACCTGACGCACACCGAAGTCATCACCCGACGCGATGAGCTGGGCGTGCTGCAGCAGGGCATTCAGCGTATGGGCGCGACCTTGCGTGAACTGATTTCCGGCATTCGTGATGGCGTGACGCAGATTGCCAGCGCCGCCGAAGAGTTGTCGGCGGTCACCGAGCAGACCAGCGCGGGCGTCAACAGCCAGAAGGTCGAGACCGATCAGGTCGCCACGGCCATGAACGAAATGTCGGCCACCGTGCACGAAGTGGCGCGCAACGCCGAACAGGCCTCCGTTGCAGCCTCCGATGCGGACAAGGAGGCGCGCGCCGGTGACAAGGTCGTCGGTGAAGCCATCGGCCAGATCGAACGACTGGCCGCCGAAGTCATTCGTTCTTCCGACGCCATGACGGTGCTGGAGCAGGAGAGCGACAAGATTGGCAAGGTCATGGACGTGATCAAGGCCGTGGCCGAACAGACCAATCTGCTGGCGCTCAACGCCGCCATCGAAGCAGCACGTGCTGGCGAAGCGGGTCGCGGATTTGCTGTCGTGGCGGATGAGGTCCGTGGCCTGGCGCAGCGTACTCAGCAGTCGACCGAGGAAATCGAGGCCCTGGTCGCCGGTCTGCAGAACGGCACGCGTCAGGTCTCGGAGATCATGCTGGGCAGCCGCACGCTGACCGACAGCAGCGTCGAACTGACCCGTAAGGCCGGTGTGTCGCTGGAAAGCATCACCCGTACCGTGTCGAATATTCAGGCCATGAACCAGCAGATCGCCGCCGCCGCCGAGCAGCAAAGCTCAGTGGCCGACGAGATCAGCCGCAGCATCGTGAATGTGCGCGACGTGTCCGAACAGACCGCCGAAGCCAGCGAAGAAACCGCCGCGTCCAGCGTTGAGCTGGCGCGTTTGGGTGGTCAGTTGCAGATGCTGGTCAGCCATTTTCGGGTCTGATGGTTTGACCGGGCGGCGTTCCGCTTGTCCACGAATGCTGTGTTCCAGTCGCTGGATAGTTGTCGGATGTCCCGGCTTTTTCGCGGACAAGTCCGCTCCCACTGGCTGAAACCGGTTTTCAATCTGTGGGCGTGGACGTGTCTACGAAGACTGACTTCCAGACGCGAAACTTCGACTGGATACACCGGCCCCTTCGCGGACAAGTCCGCTCCTACACTCCTTTATTTGTTGCAGTGTGTTCCGCAGGTTCTGACGGCGGCCTCGAGATCCCTTTCCGGGTTCAGCAGGTCACGCCTTTTGTCGTGCAGCCTTTCGAGGACACCTTCGGCAGGTAAGCGTCGCGTATCCGTTGGAGCTCGCCGCGACGTTGCATGTCGAGGATCGCGGCATTGATTTTCGGCAGCAGCGCAGCGTTGCGGTTCGCCAGCATGATCGACAAGTTCGATTCGCTGAGCAGGGCGCCCTGACGAAACCGGTCAGGGTCGATCTGGTGGGTCGTGATGAGGTAGTCATACAGGTCGTCGACCATGGCGACGGCATTCACGCGCTTGTTGGCGATCAGCTCGAGCAGGGCCGAATCCTCCGAGGTTTCAAGCTTGGTCACACGCCGTTCCTGAAGGGCGGAGTCCAGCGCGTGGTAGGTGTAACCGCGGACCATGCCAATCGTCACGTCCTGCAACTCACTCAGCGGCACATGCAACAGTGGATCACCAGCGGCAAAGTATAAGTGTTCACGCACGGCGAGATACGGCATGGAAAAGACATAGTTGTTCGCGTTATTGGCACTGGTCCAGTTCGGTGATTCGGCATAACTGATGTCAATCTTTCCCTTATCCAGCATCACTTGCATGCGGTTGCCCGGATAGGAAACAAACTGAACATCAATGTTCGCCTGTTTGAATACCTGGCGGGCAATATCCGTGGAAACACCGCGCAAGGTGTTGTACTCATCGGTATAGATGAAAGGCCGCCATTCGGTACTGGCGGCTATGTACGACTGTGCCTGCGCCAGGCCGATGGGGTGGCAGATTGCCCATGCACAGGCCAGGACCAGAACGCGTAATCCTCTCATTCGATACCCTTTCTTCGTTCCACCGATACGCACTGATGGGTCGGTCGGACGTTCAGCGGTATGTATATACCTTGGTATATGACATTCATACTTTCGAGTCGATACGGTCTACGTTTGCAGGTTTTAACTGCGCGCCAAAAATCGATAAGCTTTTGTTCAACGAGTGCTTGGACACTCACTGCCATTTTCCCTGTATCCGCTGACATTCAGTTTTCTGAAACGCTGTCGGCGCGTACCCGTGCAGCCGTTTCGAGGTGAGCCCATGCAATCGATTTTCCAGCCCGGTAAAAGCCTGCGTGCCACCCGCTATGGCGATGCAAGAGCCCGCATGCCGTATTGGGTCGACCTCGTCTGTGTGGCGTTGCTGGCGTCGGTGGTCATGCTATTGATGCACGGCGTCGGGCAGATGTTTCAGCCGCTGTCCCTGCTGACGTCAAACCCCATGACCCTTGATCCAGCCAACCTGCCGGAATATGCGTTACGCACCACGCTGCGCATGTTCATCGCGCTGGCGGCCTCGCTGGTCTTCACCCTGATTGTGGCCACGCTGGCCGCCAAAAGCCGCAAGGCCGAACAGGTGATCATTCCAGCGCTGGATATTCTGCAATCGGTTCCTGTGCTGGGGTTTCTGACGTTCACCGTGACCTTTTTCATCGGTCTGTTTCCGGGGCGGCAACTGGGCGTCGAGTGCGCGGCGATCTTTGCCATCTTCACCAGTCAGGCCTGGAACATGGCGTTCAGCTTTTACCAGTCACTGCGCACGGTGCCCAACGATCTGAGTGAGGTCAGCCGTCAGTTTGGCTTGTCGCCGGTGCTCAGGTTCACCCGGCTTGAACTGCCGTTCGCCATTCCGGGGCTGGTCTGGAACATGATGATGTCGATGTCCGGTGGCTGGTTTTTCGTGGTGGCTTGCGAGGCGATTTCGGTGGGCGATACCACCGTCAATCTGCCCGGCATCGGTTCGTGGCTCGCGCTGGCAATCGCACAGAAAGACCTGACGGCGATTGCCTGGGCGGTCGCTGCCATGGCGCTGGTGATCGTGGCCTACGACCAGTTGCTGTTTCGGCCGGTGGTGGCCTGGGCGGACAAGTTTCGCTTCGAACAGACCGCTTCGCAAAAGCGCCCGCGTTCCTGGATGTACAGCCTGCTGGGTCGCTCCCGAATCGCGCCGTTGCTGGGCGCAGCGCTGGGGGCACCCTGGAAGGGCCTGATGCTGATCGACTGGCGCGGCTTGACGCGCTTCTGGAACGTCAAGCCAACGCCAGGGCTCAGTCGTTTTCTCGACACCGCCTGGCTGGGGCTGGTGATTGCCGGTTGTCTGGCCGCCAGTGTCTGCCTGTTCCGCTTCATCGAGGCATCGCTGGGGCTGGGCGATCTGGCCACGGCGTTCGGGTTGGGCCTGGCTACGCTGCTGCGAGTCAGCGTACTGATCGTGATCGCCAGCGTGATCTGGGTGCCTGTCGGGGTGTGGATCGGCTTGCGTCCGGTGTGGGCCGAGCGGTTGCAGCCCATCGCGCAGTTTCTGGCGGCGTTTCCCGCGAACGTGCTGTTTCCATTCGCGGTCATCGCCATCGTTGGCCTGCACCTGAACCCCGACATCTGGCTGTCGCCGCTGATGGTGCTTGGCACCCAGTGGTACATCCTGTTCAACGTCATCGCCGGTGCCAGCGCCTTGCCGACCGACCTGCGCGAAGCGGCCACGATGTTCAATATGCGTGGCTGGCAGTGGTGGCGTCGGGTGGCGTTGCCAGGGGTGTTTCCTTACTACATTACCGGCGCGCTGACGGCATCGGGCGGTTCGTGGAATGCCAGCATTGTGGCCGAGGCCGTGTCCTGGGGCGACAAGCATCTGGAGGCAGCCGGTCTGGGTTCGTACATCGCCAACGCCACTCAGGCGGGCGATTACGCACGGGTCGCGCTGGGCATTGCCGTCATGTCGGTCTTCGTGATCGCGTTCAACCGGTTGCTGTGGCGCCCACTGTACGGGTTCGCCGAGCGACGTCTGAGTCTTGTCTGATGTTGGGTTTGGGGAGGATGCCACGATGATGGCTGTCGAAAAGCGTTGCCTGGTGGATGTGCAGAAGGTTCGACATGTGTACGGCAAGGCCAGCAAAGAGCGGCTGGTGCTGGATGATGTGACGCTGCAACTCCACGAAAACGAAATCATCGGCCTGCTGGGGCGCTCCGGCTCGGGCAAGTCCACGCTATTGCGTTCCATCGCAGGGCTGGTAGTGCCCACCGAAGGCCAGGTGCTTTTCCCCAACCGTGCGCAGGGCAAGGCCATGTCGGTGGGCATGGTGTTCCAGAGCTTCGCGCTGTTTCCGTGGCTGACGGTCCTGCAAAACGTCGAAGTCGGGCTTGAAGCGCAAGGCGTACCGGCTTCACTGCGACGCAAGCGGGCGCTGGCGGCCATCGACCTGATCGGTCTGGACGGCTTCGAGAGTGCCTATCCCAAGGAGCTGTCGGGCGGCATGCGCCAGCGGGTCGGCATGGCGCGGGCGCTGGTGATCGATCCTGACGTGCTGCTGATGGACGAGCCGTTTTCGGCGCTCGATGTGCTGACGGCCGAAACCCTGCGCACCGACCTGCTGGACATGTGGAGCGAAGGCCGCATGCCGATCAAGTCAATCCTGATGGTGACGCACAACATCGCCGAGGCCGTGCTGATGTGCGACCGCATCCTGCTGTTCTCCTCCAATCCGGGTCGGGTGATCAGTGAAATCAAGGTCGACCTCCCGCAGCCGCGCAACCGTCAGGACCCGATCTTTCAGGCACTGGTCGAAGAAATTTACGTGCTGATGACTCAGGACAGTGACGCGGGCGCGATTCGTCAGGGTGTGTTTCCGGGGACCGGGCTGGGCATGGTCCTGCCGCACGTATCGACCAACGCGCTGGCCGGCCTGATCGAGGCGATTCATGCGCCGCCCTACAGCATGAAAGCCGACCTGCCGGAACTGGCCAGTGCGCTGCACTACAACGCCGACGAGCTGTTTCCGATTGCCGAAGTGCTGCAACTGCTGCGCTTCGCCGAACTCAAGGGGGGCGACATTCGCCTGCTGCCTGCGGCCAATCGTTACGCGCTGGCGGACGTGGATGAGCGCAAGCAGTTGTTCGCCCAGCACCTGCTGAGCTTTGTGCCGCTGGTGGCGCATATTCGCCGGGTGCTGGATGATCGCTCCACCCATACCGCCCCGGCACGGCGTTTTCGGGATCAACTGGAAGACTTCATGTCCGAAAGCGATGCTCGCCAGACGCTGGATTCGGTGACGCAGTGGGGACGCTACGCCGAGTTGTTCGCCTACGATGAACTGGCCGATCAGTTCAGTCTGGATAACCCTTCCTGAGGCGTGTCAGCGCATACTGCGCTGGGCCCTTTAAACGAGTGAGATGGTGCTGATGCGCGAGCCTGAATCCTTTGGCAAGGCCGCGATGGCGGTCAGGCTGGCGGCCTTGCTGGTCCTGGCGGTCGTGATCGCGATTGCCGACACCCTGACCGATCTGGAAATTGCCGTGGGTGTGTTCCAGATTGCCGTGGTGCTCATGGCGGTCACGTTCCTGCCGGTCGGGGGAGTTATCGCTGTCGCGGTGACCTGCATGGCGCTGACGGTGCTCAGCTACGAGCTGACGATATCGCGAGGCAGTGAGGCGGCGCTGATCAACTGCATCATCAGTCTGGCGGCGATTGCCATGGCGACTTACCTGGCACTGCGCATGGCGATAGCCATCCGTTCGGTCCACGAAGCACGCTCGCAGCTGGCGCAGATCGCCCGCGTCAACATGCTGGGTGAGCTGACAGCGTCCATCGCCCATGAAATCAATCAGCCGTTGTCGGCCATCGTCACCAGCGGCAACGCCTGTACGCGCTGGCTGGACGCGGAGCCGGCCAATCTGGGCCGGGCGCGCCAGGCGCTTGCGCGAATGATCGGCGATGCCAATCGGGCGGGCGATATCATTGTGCGAGTGCGGGCAATGGCCAAGCGTTCGGCTGCGCACAAGGAGTGGATCAACGTGGCCGATACGGTGGCCGAGATCGTCTCGCTGGCCCACAGTGAAATCGACGAGCAGCAGGTCGCGCTCGCGGTTCAGGTGTCGGAAGGGTTGCCGCCGTTGCTGGCAGACCGGGTACAGATTCAGCAAGTGCTGCTGAACCTGATGCTCAATGCCGTGGACGCGATGAGAAAGGTCGAACCCGGTGAGGCCCGGCTGGAGGTGATGGTGGACTGGAACGCAGGCGGGGAGGTGAAGTTCTCGGTGCGCGACAATGGCGTCGGCGTGCAGCCGGAAAACATCGAGCGCATTTTCGACGCGTTCTACACGACCAAGGAGGAGGGGATGGGAATCGGTCTGGCGATCAGCCGGTCCATTATCGAGGCACATGGCGGGCGTATCTGGGTAACGCCCGATTCGTCAGTCGGTGCTACGTTTCACTTCACGCTGCCTACCGGAAAGATGGACTCCTGATGAACACCACCGACACTACCGTGCAGGCCGAAGAACCCATCATTTACGTGATCGACGACGACCTGTCGGTGCGCACTTCGCTCGAAGACCTGCTGGCGTCGGTGGGGCTGCGTAGCCTGCTGTTCGGCTCTACGCAGCAATTCATGGACACGCCCCGGCCCGAGGCGCCGGGTTGCCTGATTCTGGACATCCGTATGCCAGGCATGAGCGGCCTGGAGTTTCAGGAGCAGATGGCGCGATCGGGGATTTTTCTGCCCGTGATCTTCATCACCGGGCACGGCGACATTCCTATGTCGGTGCGGGCCATGAAAGCCGGGGCGGTGGAGTTTCTGACCAAGCCGTTTCGCGAGCAGGACCTGCTCGATGCCATCCAGCAAGGCCTGGCGCTGGACCGTGTTCGCCGTCAGAGCGCTGCGGTGGAAGCCGAGCTGCGGCGTCGGCATGCGAGCCTCAATCAGGGCGAGCAACAGGTCATGGCACTGGTGGTTACGGGGTTGCTGAACAAGCAGATCGCGGCGCGATTGAACGTCAGCGAAATCACCGTCAAAGTCCGTCGCGGCTCGATGATGCGCAAGATGCAAGCCGACTCCCTGGCTGAGCTGGTCAGGTTTGCCGAGCGTCTGCAGGCGGGAGATTGAGTGGACGAGCGTGTCCGTGCGCCGTGTTCATCGTGATACACACGTCCTGCAGCAATCACTGAACTGACGCCATCGCCGGCAAGCCGCCTCCCACAGGTTATGCGTCCAGTCGGACATTCTGGTTTTAGCCACGTTTTGCCTGGATACGACCAAACCGCGGCAGCTAATTCACCAGGCCGGGCAGCACGTAATGCTTTACCACAAACAGCGAGCCTTCCTTGCTCAGGTGCCCCGAATCGATCTGCAGCAGCGAGTCGGTGTCTTCAAGACGCGCCAGGCAGGCGTCGGCGATGCACAGCCTGTCGATCAGGGAAACGAACTGGATGTCTGCCGACGCGGCCAGTTGCCGGGTCGCCTGATCCACGGCCATGACGCCCTGATCCAGAGCCGGGTCGCTGATGTGTGATTCGTTCAGGCCCCAGTGACGGTTGGCAATGACGCTGGGCAGCGATGGATTCCACTGAGGCAGCGGGCCGATCAACACCACATGTTTCACACCATACCCCTTGAGCCGGATCGCAATGCCGTTCCAGTCGGTCTTGTCGTGACCGTCCTTCTGGGCGATGACCACGATGTTGGGGCGCAACGTTTCGATGCTGTGCAGCGCCAGCCTGTTGGAGTAATCACAGGCCTTGCTGGTGGGAGAGGTCCTGCCCTGATGGACACTCAGGCCGGGGCGGCAACTGGCTGACGCGACCTGATAGAACGGCGTGTCCCTGGCCAGCAAAGTTCGCAAACCCAGCGACAGGGCCTGCGCATGCGAGTCGCCCCACAGAAACACACCGCCTTCACCCTGTTTGCGTGTGCATGACTCATCGATGCTCGATTGCCCGCGCTGCGTGAACGCCGAAAACGCGTCGCACTTGAGCCAGTAGGGCTCGTACAGGTTCTGCTGCCGGTTTACGTAATCCTGAATGAATGAGGCCTTGTCGGACAGGCTGATTTCCCGCATCGGCGAGACCATACCCTGCGTCGCGCTCACTGCCGTGCCGCCCGCGAATACCAGCGCAACGGCCGTACCGAGCGTGGCGAACGCCCAGCGTTGCCTGGGGCGTGCACGGCCAGTGGGTTTTTCGATCAGTTCGTACGAGGCGATGGCCAGCAAAAAGGCCACGCCGATGCCCATCAGGACGTTGCCGACATCGCCCAGCCATCCGGCGTAATTCATCAGCACGACCACCGGCCAGTGCCAGAGGTACAGCGAGTATGAGAGTTTGCCGGTCCACTGCGAAAGCGCGTGGGTCGTCAGCAGCGAGTGCTGACGTGCAGCGACGATCACCGCAAATGCGCCCAGCACGGGCAGCAGCACTAGGTAGCCCGGCCATAGGTCCTGCACCGACACCAGAAAGAAACTCGCCAGCATGAGCGTCAGCCCGACGCTTTCCAGAATGCGCTTCTGAAGGCTGCGCAGCTTGAAGGGAAACAGGCAGGCCACGCCGCCCAACATCAACTCCCAGGCGCGGGTCGGCAGCAGGTAAAACGAAGCCTCCGGCCAGCGTACCGAGGCGAACACGCACAGCACGAAGCCGGTCAGGCTGCCGCCCAGAATCCACCAGCGCAGATTCCGCTGCGCCACGAAGCGACGCAGTACCAGCAAGGTGATCGGGTACAGCAGATAGAACTGCCACTCGACCGACAGCGACCAGGTGTGCAGCAGCCATTTTTCGTGTGCATTGGCTGTGAAATAGCCCGCTTCGCGCCAGTAGACGAAGTTGGACGCAAAACCCAGGCTGCTCGCGACGTGGGTGCCCAGCGCGCTGTAGTCCAGCGGCAGCAGATAGAACCAGCCCAACCCCAGCAAGACGAAACACATCACCGCCAGCGCCGGCATGATCCGCCGCGCGCGGGATGTACAGAACGCCCCCAGGCTGAAGGTGCCATTGTTGAGACCGCGCATGATGATCCCGGTGATCAGGTAACCCGAAATCACGAAAAACACATCCACCCCGGCAAAGCCACCGGGCAGCCAGGCGGGATGGAAATGGAACAGCAGCACGGCGATAACCGCGATGGCGCGCAGGCCATTGATGTCTTTTCTGAAGTCCATGGGAGAGTGCCGGTCCGTGGGTGATCGGGGAGGTAGGTTCAGGTGATTGCGGCGATGCCTCTGCCTCCTGCAAAGCAGTGGTTCTTCAGAAGGGGATGTGTTGTCAGGTTGTCAGTCTTCGCGAGCAAGCTCGCTCCCACAGGAACGGTGAACGCCGTATAAGGACAGTGAAACCCGATCCCCGTGGGAGAGAGCTTGCTCGCGAAGGCCTGGGCTGATTCAACCCGGATCTGTCGTCGTAGGTGATTGCGGCGATGTCCCTGCCTTCCACAAAGCAGTGGTTCTTCAGAAGGGGATGTGTTGTCAGGTTGTCAGTCTTCGCGAGCAAGCTCGCGAAGGCCTGGGCTGGCTCGACTCGGATCTGTCGTCGGTACTCATTCTTTCTGAGCAATCTGCCCGCCGCGACTCGCCGGGCTTAAACGGATGATCTTGGGAAAGTTGGTCAGCGTGATCGAGGTCGAGCACTGATTGCCTTCGCAGTTCCAGGACTGACCACTGTCCACTTCTCCGCGTTCGGCATAGGCGGTGTCGATCATCCGCACCGGGCCGTTGGTGTTGCCCTGGCTGATCACCTGCACGTCACGCGGCTTACCGATGGCCCAGGCCACCAGCACCCGCTCGTTCCCCTTGCTGAAGTGCAGTTGATAAAGGTCTTTGGTCAGCGAGCTGGCCTGAGCGTCGTAGGTGAAGTCACGAACCACCGGCGCGATGGCTTTCATCATGGTGTAGGCGGGTTTGGGCGACAGGTCTTCATTGAGCAAACCGAAGTTGTGCTCCTGGTCGTAGCGATCCGGGCCATCGTTGTAGAGGTCGAACCACCACATGCCTTTGACGTTGGGGATGGTGCGGGCCAGAAAGTAGATCCGCGCCATGTAGCGCGCCTGGGTCAGTTCGCTTTTGCCACAAGGCCCCTGATGGCTGGGCCAGCCCATTTCCGTGAGGTAGATCGGCACATCACGGCCTGCCTTGGTGCGGATGTAGCGCTCGTAATCGGCCATCCACACCACCCACGCTTCGGGCGTATTGCCGTCGTCGGCGGCACAGTGCGCGTAGGGGTGCACAGACAACCCATCAATGAGGTCCAGCGCGCCGCTTTCAATCAAGGGGTCAGCGAAGCCATATTTCATGCCGTCCGGGGTCACTGAGCCGGCGAGAATCTTTGCCTGCGGGCCTGTGCCATTGCGTGTGTTCTTGCGGATGATCGGCACGGTTTTCTGCACCAGCGTCACGTAGTCCAACGCCAACTGATGGTCGGCGGAGGCTTCAAGGTCCCACTCGTTCCAGATCTCGTAATAGCTGATGCGGTTGCCGAGCTGGCGGGTGACGTAATCGACGTAATTCAGAAACGCGTCCATCACCACCGGCTCTCGAGGCTTCTTGTTGTCGTGAAAGTAAGTGCTGTAGCCCAGTATCGCCAGGCGGCTCATGTCCAGGTCCCGGGCGATAGTCAGGTAGTTGCGCCAGTTGGCGGTGATGCGCAGTTCGTGGGGATAAGGCGCTGCGGTTGACCAGAACGCATCGTCCTTGACCGAGTTGAAACCGGCTTCTGCGGTCAGCTCCAGTGGTTGTTTAAGCGTGCGGTCGAAGTTCATCAAGTGCGTCGCGATGCCGACGACAAAGGGCGACTCGGCCTGAGCCACCGGCACGACGCTCAGGCAGCCCAGCAGCAGGAGCGTCGCAGTGCAGCGTAAAGAGCGGGTCATGGCACAGCCTCCTCAGCGCAGGTCGGGAAAGGCAGTGAGTTGCAGTTCAGCCGGTCGGGATGTCATGGCCTGCTTTTTTTCCGCGATGACGTAGCCGATGGCCAGGCCTGCAAACAGATTGGCCACCGCGACCTCGAACATGTCCGTGGTCCAACTGATCAGGCACCAGCAGACACTGATCGACAGCAACATGCGACCGACCCGGCTTTCGTCCTCGATCAGTTTGAACAGCAGCGGAATCTGCAGCGTGTACAGCAAGCCACCGACCACGCCGAGCATCGCCCACAGGTACAGCGCCGAGTTGTCCATGCCCAGGAAAATCTCCGAGCCTTCCACCGGGAAGATGCCCATGGTGCTGCCGACCATGCCGAAGCCTGCACCGGTCAACACCCAGCCTTCGCGCGTCAGGGCGTTGATCACGTTGGGCCAGGTGTTGATCAGCCGGTCGTAGAGCGAGGCCAGCGTACTGCCGCTGCTGCTGACCGTGCGCGCATCGAAGCTCATCACCATGCCCAGCGTGGGCAGCAGCAGGCCGATGAACACCACCACAATGCACAGCGTCCGGCAGGTCCAGCTCATGCGCTGGATCAACAGCAGGCCCATGGTCAGCGCAAAGGCTCCGGCGGGCGCTTTACTGGTGGTCAACACGATGGCGTAGAGCGCGATGGCACTGAGCAGCATCATCACCAGCCGTGAACGCAGGAACATGAACAGGTACAGGGTGTAGAAGGCGATCAGGATCGATAGCACGTTGGAGACTCGCGCAAAGCCTGCGAGCCGGTCCTCATCGTCGGCGCTCCACGTGGTATTGGCGCTCAGCTCGGTTTCACCCATGCTGTAGCTGTAGCCTTTCCACGGCACGCTGGTGAACCTGTCCAGCGCCAGGCCCGCCAGCGAGGCCAGCAGGCAGAAACCGATGGCCCAGCACAGCAGCTTTTTGCGATGAATCAGGTGCTCGCTGCACACCAGCCCGAACACCAATGGACTCAACGCAAACAGGCTGAACGCCAGGTTGTGCGGGCTGGCGCGGTGCAGCATGGCCAGCAGCCCGGAGACCGCCCACAGGATGACAAAGGTCCAGAACAACCGTCCGGCCTTGAAGGTGCGCAGTTCCAGCGCGAACAAAAGGATGCAGGCCACTTTGGGCAGGTACAGCAGAGGGCCGATACCTGCCTTGTCAAAGTAGAAGCGCAAGGCACCGGAAAAGGTCTCGACCAGAATCAGGCTGATCGCAACCCAGACCACGACGGTGGATTTATCAAAAGAAATGATCGACGACGAATCGCCAGCTCTGTTCGCTGGGTTCAGCTCCATGAGGTCTGCCTTCTGAATGGCGTCAGGAAATTCGAACGGACAACGCTACCGCCCGACGACCGCGACAGGCGGGTCGATAGAAGGGGATGCGTTTGAGAACAAACAAGGGAGGTCTGGAGCGAATGCTCGCAACGGCGTGACAGGGTGTATATCAGTCGCAGTTCGGGAAACTGTCAATTAATTCGTCAGAATTAGCGGATTATCCGATGAGTGCCGCAGGCTGGATTGTTTCTGCGCGCTCCGGGCGGCCATCCAGCGATGAGGCCGGTGCATCCGCCCTACGGATGCAGCGCCTGAAAGACAGCCTTCGCGAGCAAGCTCGCTCCCACTGGACGTGCGATATTCAGCTGGTTGCTTGCGGAGTGATCCGTTTGATAGCTGCCAGCGCACAAGGCGATTGTGCTGACCGAATGCAACACCTGTGGGAGCGAGCTTGCTCGCGAAAGGGCCGGTCCGTCCAATCGAGAGGTTGCGTATGAAAAATAGCCTTCGCGAGCAAGCTCCCACACATTCCGGTGTGAAAGCAGAGTTGCCCGCGAATGTGCTTCAGTCAGCCCCTCAAGGATACTTGCGGCGATCCGGTGCTGGCGGGAAGTACTGGTACAGCCACGTCTCGCTCAATGTGCGATCACCGGTGCGGATGAACATGCGCATTTCCACAGGCGCCACCGAGTCGCTGTCCGGCACCCAGTCAAAGGTGACGCGGTAACCCTTGATGTCCGGCAGTACGAGGATGTTGAAGTCCTGCACCTTGCCATGGGAGACCGTAACAATCGGCTCGATGCCGGTCCCTTCCGGCAGGCGATCCAGACCGCCACCATGGAAGTCCACCGCAAAGCGGCGTGCCCAGGTTTTCGGGTAGTGCTCGCCCGGTGCCCAGCCTTCCAGGAAGCCGCCCATGCCGGAACGCGTGGCATGAACCTGCGCCAGCGGAGTACTGACCGGCGGCAACGGACTCCAGAACAGCTTGTAGCCGTAGTTCAGCGAGTCGCCCGCCTTGACCGGGGTCTTCGGCGTCCAGAACACCACGATGTTGTCCATCGTCTCGCCGGTGGTAGGCAGCTCCAGCAGGCTGACCTCGCCTTCACCCCACTGTGTGACCGGTTCGACCCACAGGCTAGGGCGACGGCTGTACCAGACCACCGTGTCCTGATAACTGGAGAATTCGTGATCGCTCTGCACCAGACCGAAACCTTTCGGGTCCTTGTCCGAGAACGCGCTGAACTGCGGTTTGACCGGGTTGTTCAGCGGGCGGCAGATCCACTCGCCGTTGCCGCGCCACATGGACAGGCGATCCGAGTCGTGGATCTGCGGGTGAATCGTGTCGCACATGCGGCGCTCGTGGGTGCCGCAACTGAACATGCTGGTCATCGGCGAAATGCCGAGCTGCTGGATGTCCACGCGGGCATTGATGTGCGCGTCGATCTCCATCACCACCTGACCGGCCTGGCAGTCGATGTCGAAACGGTACGCGCCGGTCGCGCTCGGCGAGTCGAGCAAGGCGTAGACCACAAAGCGGGTAGCGTTCTTGTCCGGCGTCTCGAACCAGAACTTGGTGAAGTCGGGGAATTCTTCCTGGCGCTTGGCGTAGCTGTCGATGGCCAGACCGCGTGCAGACAGGCCGTACTGCTTGTTGCTGTCGACTGCGCGGAAGTAGCTGGCGCCCAGGAAAGAAACCACATCGTTGATGGCGATTTCAGGTGCCTTGAACAGCTTGAAGCCGGCAAAGCCCAGATCGCCCTTGACCAGGTTCTTGTCGATGCCGCTGCTTTCGTAATTGAACAGGTCGTGACGGAAATGCACCTCGCGCGCCTGCTTGTTCTGCGGGTCGACGCTGTACATGCGCACGGGTGTCTTGAAGCCCATGCCGACGTGGAAGAAATGCACGTCCAGTTGGCCGTGGACGTCTTTCCACAAGGAGTGTTCGGGGTCATAGCGAATGGCGTTGAACTGCTGCGGCGTCATGTTGGCCAATACCGGTGGCAGCACCTGCTTGGTACTCACATAACCTTTGCTGGCCAGCTTCTTGGCATGGGCCTGCAACTCGGCAAAATCGAAGTGTTCGATTTCGCCATCGGCTGCTGCAGCCAGTGCGCGAGCGGCAAATAAGCCTGAAGCCGACACGCTGCTATAAGCGGCCAGCGCCATGGAAGCTTTCAGGAGATTCCTGCGATTCATAAGGGTGAAGCCTCTAGGTAATTCTGTGCGTCCTGCACAAAAAATGGCGCGCCAACGACTCCTTGCCGAACGCAAACTACCCACAACAGATAACAAAGACGAGATCCGGTTCGAAAATAGGCCGAAAAAAAACGCCGTTCAGGGTGAATAAAAACGGCGTCGGGCGTTTGAAACGGGCGATGTTCAGGTCTGTGTTGGTAGCCCGATCACGCTCATCGCCGCTTGGCGCAAGGCCTGCAAGCGAGTCAGGTTCGGACGGCCGGTCAACGAAGTATTTTTGCAGAGCGCCGTGAGCGTAGTGGCTATGCAATATTCAGCAATCATTTCGTTGGCCGGCGGAACTGTCAGACACGCCAAATGCAGCATGGCGCGCTTATTGATCAGCCTCCAAGGACTGCGCAAGTGGCCTCATGTCCACCAGTAGCGCACCAGGTGGAAGAAGATCGGTGCGGCGAAACACACCGAGTCCAGCCGGTCTAGCATGCCGCCGTGGCCTTCGATCATATGGCCCCAGTCCTTCACGCCCCGGTCACGCTTGATGGCGGACATCACGATGCCGCCAGCAAAGCCCAGCAGGTTGATGAGCAGCGCGATCAGTGCTGACTGCCACGGGTTGAATGGCGTGATCCAGAACAGCGCGCCGCCAATCAGCGAAGCCAGGGCGATGCCGCCGACGAAGCCTTCGACGGTCTTGGACGGCGAGAGGTTGGGCGCGATCTTGCGTTTGCCGAACAGCTTGCCGCACACGTACTGCAGCACATCCGAGATCTGCACCACGATCACCAGATAGGCAATCAGCAACAGGTTGCGGCCTTCGTAGCCTGCGATCTCCAGCGTCAGCAGAGCTGGCACGTAGGACACGCAGAAGACGGCGATCATCAGGCCCCATTGCACCTTCGACGCACGTTCCAGGAAGTGTTTGCTGTCACCGCCCAGGGACGCCAGGATCGGCAGTAGCAGAAACACGTAGACCGGAATGAAGATCGAGAACAGCCCGTACCAGTTCATGGCGATCAACACGTACTGCAACGGCAGCGCCAGATAAAACGCGGCTACCAGCGCGGGGTAGTCGCTGCGTCGGGTCGGCGTCAGGGTCAGGAATTCGCGCAGGGCGTAGAACGACACGGCGTAGAACAGCAGGATGACCGCGCCCTGGCCAAGCCAGAAGGCAATGCCGATCACCAGCACCATGACCCACCACGCGTTGATTCGCGCGTTCAGGTTATCGATGACCGAATTGGGGCCGCCTGCCCTGCGTTTGAGTACGTAGCCGATCAGCGAGGCCAGCAGCAGGACAGCGCCGATGCCCATGAACAGCATTTGAGTCTGGTTATCCATTACAGCGGCTCCGGTGCCAGGGCCAGCAGTGCATCACGACTGCGGGCGAGGAATTGCTCTTTGCTTTCTTCACTGTCCAGCCGCAGCGGTGCGCCGAAGCTGGTTGTGCATAACAACGGCAGCGGCAACAGGCGGCCTTTGGGCATGACGCGGTTGAGGTTGGATATCCACACCGGCACCAGATCCACTTGGGGATAACTTTGCGCCAGATGAAACAGCCCGCTCTTGAACAGCAGCAGGCCTTCGTCAGGGTTGCGTGTGCCCTCAGGAAACAGGATCAGCGAGTCACCGTTTTCCAGCGCTTCGAGCATGGGCTGCAAAGGATTTTTAACCGGCGCGTCCGGCGTTGAGCTTCGATTGCGGTCCACCAGCACGCCATTGAACACGCGGTTGATGATGTAGCGGCGCAGCGGGCTGGTTTGCCAGTAATCGGCACCGGCAACGGGCCTGGCCGTCTTGCGCAACGCGGGTGGCAGCGAAGCCCAGAGCAGCACGAAGTCGCCGTGGCTGCTGTGGTTGGCATAGTAGATCCGCTGCCGGGGCTCGGGCGTACAGCCCAGCCAAAGGCTGCGAGCGCCGGTAATGCTGCGCGCACCGGCGGTAATGATCGTGGCGACCAGAGGTTCGAACATGACAATTCCTATTGAGCGAAGGACAGCCAGGGAAAGATGAAAATGGCGGCCACCAGCCATAGCAGCTGGAGCGCGATATAACGGACCTGCAGACGTAATTGCCTGAGTGCACCTTGCGTGCGCAGCCCCCAGGGTCGGCCGCCTTTCTCGATGGGCTGCAGCCTGAGGTCGGCCAGCACCTGATCGAGCTCGTGAGTGCGATCACTCAACTGGCTCGGGCGATCAGCCATGTGCTGGAACAGATCGGCATCGAACGCGACGCGGAATGCCTGGGATTTGGCCAGCCCGCCGGTGAGGACCATGCACGCCAGCAACATCATCATCAGCACGCTGGCAGAACCTGTCCACAGCTGCATGAGGCCAAACAGCAGACTCAGCAGCAACAGCCCTGTGGACAAATAATCCAGCGACTTGCCACGCCGTAGCAGCGCGGCCACTACATGCAACTGCATTTCCGATGACATGGATAAGCACTCCTGTGGATAAGTGGTTCCAGTAAAGACGTGTGAAAGCTGACCGTGGTAAGCCTCAACACGACGCCAACGCGGACCGTGGGAGGGGGCTTGCCCGCGATGAGGTCGACGCGGTATTTCAGGAACATCGCGTCATCGTTCATCGCCGGCAAGCCGCCTCCCACAGAGTTCGCGCGGTCACTACGTGCAGCTAGCCAGGTACGTGCGCTTTAAACGAAATCCCTGCGAATTCATTCAAGATATCCACATGGCCACGGCGCAGCACGACACCTGGCCTTGCCTTGCGAATCAACTCGACTGCGTTATCCACAGACCGCGCCCGTCCGCTGTGAAGCAACCATGCGGCGACGGCCATTGCGCTGCGCGAGTATCCCAAGGCGCAGCACACCAACAGCGGGCCATCGGCGCGCAGGCGTTCGATGGCTTGTGCAGCCTGTCGGCATTGCTCGGCGGTCAGTGGCACCAGATCCAGCGCCGCGACCTGTTGATAACTTATCGAGCCGACACCGAGCGGGATTTCGGCGCACATATCCACAACTGTATCGAACGGCTGCAGCTGTTTTGCATCAGGCACACGGCCCAGCCAGATGTTGTCCACAACCTGATCGGGATCGGGGCGGTTTTTTGTCCACAGCCGGGAATTGATCCACGCGCCGATCAGGTACGGCGCCATCAGCCAGCACGCGGCTGGGGATAAGGTTCCGTCTTGGCGCTTCTGGAAGCCCGCCGCGTCGAACACCAGATAATTCAGCGCCACCAGCAGCAGGGACACGGCAGGCCATGCCAGCCAGAGCCAGCCTCCGCCCAGGGTGAACACGGGCGTCGCCAGCAGCAGCGCGCCAATGCCGTAGAACAGCGCCAGCTTGAGTCGCTGCGGCTGCCGGGTCAGGCGGGCGGCCAGTAAAGGGCTGCGGCCTTCGTCGGGCCAGAGCCAGACGCACAGCCAGCCCGCCAGCGCGCCTGTGGGTAAGTCGATGAAGTGATGCTGATACGTCGTCAGCACCGACACGCCAATCAGTGCAAACCAACTGTGCAACAGCCAGCGCCACGCCACATGAAAATGCCGCGCATAGCGGTCGTAGCAGACCCACAGCACCACCAGCAGCGCAATATGCAGCGAGGGCGCCTGATTGAACGGTTTGTCGAAACCGGCCAGCACGGCGAACAGCCAGCCGAACACGCCATCCAGTTCCGGGCGCTCGAACGTGAAGCGCAGCGGCCAGAGCAGAAAGCAGCTGACGGCGATTACCTGCGCGCTGAACAGGCGCAACGCGTGAGTGTCCAGCTCCCGGCGCGTCAGGCAGGCCAGCAGCGAAAACCCGTACAGCAGGTCGATGGACCAGTAGGGCACGATGGTCCAGGCCCAGAACGGCATATGGCTTTCCCAGTCGAACGCCAGGATGCCGACATCACTGCGTTGGGCCGTGTACCAGGTGGCAAAGCCGTAGCTGGCGAAAAAGAACGGTGCCAGCACCAGCAGCCAGACCACCGCCCTTTTCCACAGGCCCGGCTCGCGAACCCTGTTCACTGAATACGCTGCGCAAGGGATACCGTGAAAATCCCCCATTCATCCACGCGCTGGGTGATCTTGCGAAACCCGGCGGCCTCGACCAGTTGATCCATTTCCGACTGGCTACGACGACGCATGACCCAGGCCTGCCCCTGACGGTGGCTGGTCAGGGCGCGGGCGATCAGCTCAAGTTGCGGGTGCCAGGGCTGTCCGGTGTACACCAGATAACCGCCAGGCTCGACGGCGGCTGCCAGCCCGGCCAGCGAGTCGCCGACCATCTGGTTGCTGGCGAACAGTTCGTAGAGACCCGACACCACAGCCAGCGTGGGTTTGGGGTCCAGCGCTGCCAGGTCGGCGCGGTCGAACGCATCGCCTTTGACGAACCGCGCGACGTCTTCCAGGTCTTTCTGTTCGATCAGCAGGCTGCCGTCGCGCACGTTGATGTCGCTGTAGTCACGCAGCAGAATCGACTCGGGCAGCGGGTCGACGCCTTGCAGCGATTCAAGAATGTAACGGCCATGCCCGGCGGCGATATCCACGATACGCACCGGCTTGCCCTGATTGCGCAGGTGCGCCATCGCCAGGCGCAACAATTCCTCGGCGTGAATCTTGCGCTGACGAATCCCGCGCCAGCCGATGGATTGCAGGTAGTTTTTGTCGATCATCCGGCCCAGCGCGCCCGTGCCGGTGGGTTTGTTGCGGTAGACGTAATCCAGCGTGCTGCCGGAATCGAAACCGGTGTCGAAGCCCAGTTTCACGCCTGTGGATAACTTGCTGCCCAGGCGCATGCTGGCACGCGTCATGCGCCAGTACAGGTCGCGTAGCGAATTGCGCGGCAGCGGCGCGGCCAGCGCTTCGGATTCAGCGCAGGTCACGCCCAGTGTGTCGGCGTCGAGCAGGGAAGGGCGCGCCACCGGGGTTTCAAAATTCTGCAGCACGAAGCGCCGCGCACGGCTGATCGCCAGGTGGCGATCGCGCTCGCCCAGTGTGTCGTGGAAGAAGCCCGGCAGGATGTGTTTTTCCTTGCGCACGCTGCCTAGCCCGTCGAAAAACCTTTCCTGCGGACCGCGATGCACCACGAAGTCTGCGCCGGAGATCAACAACTGGGTCGGAATCTGGATGGCCTGCGCGTCGGCAACCACTCGGTCGGCGGCTTCGTAAAGGCCCAGCAGCACATTCACCGAGATCGCTTTGGTGATCAACGGGTCGCTGTCATACGACGCGATGCGCTGTGGGTCATGGCTCAGGAAGCGCGCCTTGACGTAACTGTTGACGAAAAAGTTGCCCTTGAACGTGCGCATCAGCGCCAGTCCCGCGCGTGCGAACGGCACGTAAAGCTTGACCTTGAAGGCAGGCGAGGCGAGGACCAGCGAACGGATTTTCGGCGCGTAATCGTGAGCCCAGGTGGCGGCAATGACCGCGCCGACGCTCTGGGCAATCACGGCCATGTTCTCTTCGGGAATATCGAAGGTCACGCTCAGGTGGTCGACGAAGGTCTGCACGTCGCGAACGCTGGTCGCAAAGCTTGGGCTGTCGCCACGTGCGCCGGGCGACTGACCGTGGCCGCGTGCATCCCAAGCGAAGAAATCGAAGCCCGGCAGGTCCAGTTCATCGACCAGATGGGCGATGCGCCCCGAGTGCTCGTGGCCCCGGTGGAACAACACGATGGCCTGTCGAGGGGCGTCGGCGGTCTGCGTGGTTGCAGGCCAGTGGCGGTAGAACAGCTCTACCCCGTCATGAGTCGTGAAGCGCCGATCATTCATCTCACGCATTGCAACTTCCTTACGCCGGAGGCTTGTGGCTGCTTATTCTTGAGGGGAGGTGGATTCATCCAGACCGCGCCGAACGCGGTTGTACAGGGTGTAGACCAGCAGCGCGCAGACGATGGCGAGCACGCCATTTATCCACAGGGCGGTCAACCAGCCGACCGCAACACCTGCGCCCAGCACGCCGAAGACCAGGGCGCGGTCGCTTTTGCCCATGGGGCCGTCGTAGCGTCGTGATGCGCCAACCATCGGGCCGAGCACACCTGCGTATTCCGTGAAGATCGCCAGCAGCGTGACGGCCAGCACCAGCCCTGGGCTGACGTCGGGTATCAGGGCAAACGGCAGGAACAGCGCACTGTCGGCAATGACATCGGTCAATTCGTTGAGGTAAGCCCCGAGTCGGGACTTCTGGCCGAACTCGCGCGCGAGCATGCCATCAATGGCGTTGAGCGCCATGCGCAGGATCATCCACAGGGGGATGAGCGCGAACACGGCGTAATGCGGGATCGACAGCGCTGCGATGGCGCCGACCAGCAAGGACACCGCGCAGGCTGCAAGCGTGACCTGATTGGCCGTCACGCCTCGGTCGTACAGGCGCTGCACGGCAGGGCGCAGAAGGTTTTGAAAGCGGGGTTTGAGCTGGTAGATAGAAATCAACGAAGAGCATCCGTGTCTGTGGATAACTACAAAGCCCTGCTGCCATTCAGGCGGCGGCGCAGGCCAGGCCGCTAGTGAAACATAATGTGACCTGTATCACGCACTGCTGTTTGTGCGATGTGTCTCACCGTGAGAAATTCGTGGGCGTGAGGGCTAACTGAACACGGGTTGAACCTGAAGAAAATTTCACTCCGGTTGTTACATCATAACGCTATGATGCCCCTCATTCAGACAGCCGAAACGGGCCTCCAGCAGGCCGATGGCAATTGTGGGCAGGTTCCGGGGTAGCGATGCGGGTTGATCTGGATGTCGAACACGCAGACCTTGCAGGTCTGCCGCGTTTTCAAATGGCGGCGCGTCAGGTTCGACGTCTCGCGCAGGTCATGTACGTGACCGCAGGGCTTGGCATTGCCGCAGGGCTGCTGGCGTTCTTCGTCGATCTTTTTTCCCCCGGTTCATTGTGGATGGCCGTGCTGGTGAACAGCGGCGCGGCCTTGCTGTTGCTGGCCGCTGCCGCGCAGTCGGCCAAAAGCGTGTCGGTCTGGCGGAACATGGCGCTGGGTTCGTCCGCAGCGACCGAAACTGACAGCGATCCCCTCGTTGTCGAGGACGCTGGCTGGTACGAACGTCTGCTGACGCGTCTGAGCCATTCGGGCGAGTCGCTGGTGCGTCAGGTGGGGGCCTCGACACTGTGGCTCGCCGGTTGGGCGTTGCTGGTTCTGATCAGCATCCGATCCGTCTGGGACCTGACGTTGCCTGGCAACGACATCTCGTCGCTGGCCAGCCTGACAGGCAGCGTGATGCTGTTGCTGGCGTTCGGTTTGCTGGTGTTCGAACGTCAGTTGCACAGCGACACCCAATGGCCTGAAGCCGAGCCGCTTTGCAGACTGGCACGCATGACGATTGTCGTGCTGCTGGTGGGCGCGCTGTGCCTGTTTTTCTCCAGCGCCGACCGGGTCTGGCCAGCACGTCTGGCGGTGTTCATTGGCCTGTTGCCGATGGCGGTCGCTATCGAGTTTCTGCTCCGCGCTGTGCTGTCGCTGTTCAGCCCCCGAAACGAGCGTCTTGAGCCTCGCTTGCTGGCCAGCAGTTTCGTGGCCGATCTGCTGCGCTGGCCACCGCGCCCGCTGCTGGCCTTGCAGCATGAACTGCATAACCGTTTCGGCATCGATCTGCGCCAGGTCTGGGCATTCACCTACATGCGTCGGGCCTTTGTGCCGGTGCTGGCGGTCGTGACAGCCTTGGGTTGGGCGCTGACCGGCGTGCATGAAATCCCGCTGCAGGGGCGAGGTATCTATGAACGCTTCGGCAAGCCGGTGGAGGTGTTCGGTCCAGGCCTGCATGCCGGTTTGCCGTGGCCGTTCGGTCGCGTGCTGGCCGTTGAAAATGGCGTGGTTCATGAGCTGGCGACCAGTGTGTCTCCCGCCAGTGATGTGGAGCAGATCGCCGATCCTGCCGAAGGGCCGCCACCGGCCAGCGCCAACCGGTTGTGGGACGCCAGCCACATCAATGAGAAATCCCAGGTCATTGCCAGCAACGCGGGCGCGAAACAAAGCTTTCAGATCGTCAACATGGACGTGCGTTTCGTTTACCGCATCGGCCTGACGGACGCCGCAGCACTGGCGGCCACCTACAACAGCGCCGATGTTCCTGCGTTGATCCGTAGCACCGCCAGCCGCGTGCTGGTGCATGACTTTGCCTCGCGTACGCTGGACGAGCTGCTCGGCGAGCAACGCGGCGGCCTGGCGCAAGACATCGGCGAGGCCGTGCAGGCCGACTTGCAGCGGCTGGACAGCGGCGTGGAAATTCTCGCCACCGTGGTCGAGGCGATTCACCCGCCGGCCGGTGCCGCCAATGCCTATCACGCGGTACAGGCGGCGCAGATTGGGGCGCAGGCACTGATTTCCCGCGAGCGCGGTGCAGCGAGTGACAAGGCCAACCAGGCGCAACTCAACGCCAGCGTCGCCCATGATCAGGCCAGCGCCACTGCCCGCGAAGTGCTGGCCACGGCGCAAGGTGCTGATCTGCAATTCGGCGCCGAGCGCCAGGCGTACAGCAGCGCCGGGCAGGCATTTCTGCTGGAGCATTACCTGACGCGCCTGAATGAAGGGCTGGGCAATGCCAAGCTGCTGATACTCGATCACCGTCTGGGTGGCGACAACGCGCCGACCCTCGACCTGCGTTCCTTCACACCACCGGCAGACCCAACGGCGCCGCGTAAAGCCGCTCAGTAAGGAGTCGTCCCTTGAGTCTGTTCCATCATCATCACGATCACAGCGACCACGATCACAGCGGTCACGGCCACCACCACCATCATCATGAAGCGGCGGGTCCGGCTGCGTTTCCATGGAGGCGGGCCAGTCTTGCCGCAGTATTGATCGCGTTTGCCATCGCGGCTGCGAGCCTGGTGCAGGTACGCTCGGGCGAGGCGACAGTCGTCACCCGTTTCGGCAACCCGTCCCGCGTACTGCTGGAGCCGGGCCTTAACTGGCGCTGGCCTGCGCCGTTCGAGGCGACCATTCCGGTGGACCTGCGCCTGCGCACGACCTCCAGCGGTCTGCAGGACGTGGGCACGCGTGATGGCTTGCGGATCATCGTTCAGGCGTACGTGGCATGGCAGGTTCAGGGCGACGCGGACAACGTGCAGCGTTTCATGCGTGCGGTGCAGAACCAGCCCGACGAAGCGGCGCGGCAGATTCGCACCTTTGTCGGCTCTGCGCTGGAAACCACGGCCAGCAGCTTCGACCTGTCCAGCCTGATCAACACCGACGCAAACAAAGTGAACATCACGGCGTTCGAGAACCAGTTACGTCAGCAGATCGATCAGCAGTTGCTCGCTACCTACGGCGTGCGCGTGCTGCAGGTCGGCGTCGAGCGCCTGACCTTGCCGTCAGTCACGCTCAACGCCACCGTTGACCGGATGCGCGCCGAGCGCGAAACCATCGCCACCGAACGCACCGCCGTAG
This sequence comes from Pseudomonas triticifolii, assembly GCF_014358015.1. Classification (GTDB taxonomy): domain Bacteria; phylum Pseudomonadota; class Gammaproteobacteria; order Pseudomonadales; family Pseudomonadaceae; genus Aquipseudomonas; species Aquipseudomonas triticifolii. The sequence goes on from NZ_JACONV010000007.1 coordinate 125,135, forward strand.
GCAAGCGTGAAGCGGCGCAGATTCGCTCGGCCGCCGAGCGCGATGCGCGCATCGTCGAAGCCGATGCAACGGTCAAGGCGGCTGACATCGAGGCGCAATCACGCGTCGAGGCGGCGCAGATTTACGGCCGTGCCTACGCCGGTTCGCCACAGCTCTATAACCTGCTGCGTTCGCTGGATACCCTGGGCACGGTGGTCACGCCGAGCACCCGTCTGATTCTGCGCACCGATGCCGCACCGTTCCGCGTGCTGGTCGATGGCCCGCCGACACTGGACGGCAAGAGCGGATCGCAGCCATGAGCGAGCCTGCTGCCGACACCGCGTCACAGCGTCCAGCCAGTAACGGGCCCTGGCTGCAGGCCAGTCGCCTGGCGTTTCTGGGGTTGTACGGCGTCACGCTGCTGGCGGCGCTGGGCTGGATCACCTCCAACGTGCGCCAGATTGATCCGCAGAATCGTGCCGTGGTCATGCGTTTCGGTGCGCTTGAACGCATCCAGAACGCAGGCTTGCTGACGGCCTGGCCGCAACCTTTCGAACAAGTGGTGCTGTTGCCCTCGGCTGATCGAGTGATCGAGCGACGTGTCGAAACCCTGCTGCGCTCGTCAGCGGCCCAGAAGGCGGACGAAATTGCGACGTTGTCGGCACCGATCAGCGACGCGCTGGCAGGCTCGGGCTTTCTGCTGACGGGTGATGCCGGTGTGGTCCAGCTGGACGTGACGGTGTTCTACAAGGTCACGGACCCGTATGCCTTCGTGTTGCAGGGCGAGCATGTGCAGCCTGCGCTGGATCGACTGGTCAACCGCAGCGCGGTGGCACTGGCAGCCGCGCGGGATCTGGACACCATTCTGGTCGCACGGCCAGAACTGATGCGCGCCGACAGCCAGGCCGCAGAGCGACGCGAACGTCTGCGCGGCGATCTGGTGCGCGGCATCAATCAGCGTCTGGCCGCTCTGAAAGACGAGGGCATGAGCATCGGCATCGAAGTCGCTCGCGTTGACGTGCAGTCGAGCCTGCCTGCGTCGGCAGTCAATGCGTTCAACGCTGTGCTGACCGCCAGCCAGCAGGCGGATCAAGCGGTGGCCAATGCCCGCACCGATGCCGAAAAGCTGACTCAGACCGCCAATCAGCAAGCCGACCGAACCCTGCAGGTGGCGCACGCCCAGGCATCTGAAAGGCTGGCCAGGGCGCAGACGGATACCGCCACGGTGGTCAGCCTGACGCAGTCGGTGCAGAACCGCAGCGACCCCGGCCTGTTGCAACGCCTCTATCGCGAGCGGATTCCCGGCATTCTGCGTCAGGCCGGTTCCGTCACAACGGTCGATCCCAAAGACGATTCCCGCCTGATCATTCAGGGAGCACAACAATGAGTGGCGAAGCCGTTCACACCCACGAGCCAGCAAAACCGCAGGTGGCTGGCAGCATGTTGAGTGGGGCCGAACAGCGCAGCGCGGCCCGCCAGTTGACGCTGGCGATGCTGGCGCTGGGCTTGCTGGGGCTTGGCCTGATCTGGCGGTTTATAGCGCCCCAGCAGACCGGTGTCAGTCAGCTGCTGCTGGGCGCGGCCTCGCTGTTGGTTGCTATCCCGGTGGTCAGTGCCGGTTGGCACAGCCTGCGGCATCCGAGTCTGCATGGCATCACCGATCAACTGATTGCGTTGGCCATGCTGGGGGCATGGGCCACAGGCGACCTGATGACTGCCGCCCTGCTGCCCATCATCATGATCTTCGGCCATGTGCTGGAAGAGCGCAGCGTGATCGGCTCGCAGGAAGCCATTGAGGCGCTGGGCCGCTTGACCCGCAGCCATGCCCGTTTGCTTGCGGCCGATGGCAGCGTGCGCGAGGTCGACAACACCACGCTGAAAGCGGGCGATCAGGTCGAAGTGCGGGCCGGGGATCGGGTTCCGGCGGACGGTCGCGTCCTCTCTGGCCAGGCCAGTCTCGACACGTCGTCGATCACCGGTGAGTCGGTGCCGCTGGAGGCGACGGTGGGCGTGGAGGTCTTTGGCGGCGCGATCAACCTTGATGGTCTGCTGCGCATTGAAGTGACACGCATCGGCGAGGAATCCACGCTGGGCAAGGTCATCGCCCTGATGCAGAGCGCCGAGCGTTCCAAACCGCCGATCACGCGCCTGCTGGAGCGGTATGCAGGCAGCTACATGGTGCTGGTGTTGCTGATTGCCGCGCTGACCTGGTTCATTACAAACGACGCCCAGGCAATGCTGGCGGTGCTGGTGGCGGCGTGTCCTTGTGCGTTGGTGCTCTCGGCTCCGGCCACCGCCATCGCCGGCATCGCTGTGGCGGCGCGCCACGGTATTCTGATTCGCAGCTCGGCGTTTCTTGAGGAGCTGGCGGACTTGACGTCGCTGGTTGTGGATAAAACCGGGACCCTGACGTTCGGCCGCTTGCGATTGCAGTCGATACAGGCGCGGGGTGCGCAACATCCGCAATTGCTGGAACTGGCGGCCAGCCTTGGGTCTGCCAGCAGTCACCCGGTCAGTCGTGCGCTGGCCGGGCTTGTGGATAAGTCTGAGCTGATGTGGTTGACCGACATTCGCGAGCGTCAGGGGCTGGGTGTGGTGGCGTCGACCGAGCACGGTGATGCGGCGCTGGGTCGTCCCGAGTTGTTCGAGCAACTGGGCATCGTCACACCGAGCGTCCCCGATCACGACGGACCGCTGGCCGGCCTGTCGCTCAATGGCGAGTTTCTCGCCTGGCTGTTGCTGGCCGACACCCTCAAACCGGAAGCGCAATCTGCATTGCAGGCGTTGCGCGAGTTGGGGATGGGCAGGCAGCTGCTGCTGACCGGCGACCGCGAGGGTGTGGCGCATCAACTGGCCCGCGAGGTCGGCATTACTGACGTGCACGCGCAGGCGCTGCCCGAAGACAAGCTCAACCGGGTGATGGGCGAGATTGCCAGTGGCTTCAGGCCCATGGTGGTGGGTGATGGCGTTAACGACTCGCTGGCGCTCAAGGCGGGCGTGGTCGGTGTGGCGATGGGGGCGGGTGGTGCAGACATCGCGCTGGCCTCAGCCGATATCGTACTGATCGGCAGTGATCTGCGCCGCTTGGGCACTTGCGTGCGCCTGAGTCGTCAGTGCCGTCAGACCCTGCACGTCAACGTGATCATCGGCCTGGGCTGGACGCTGGCCATCGTCGCGCTGGCAGCCTTTGGTCTGCTGGGCGCTGCGGGTGCCATGATTGCAGCTATTTTGCACAACCTCAGTACCTTACTGGTCTTGGGGAATGCCGGGCGTCTGCTACGTTTTCAGGAGCCGCTGAGCAAATTATGAGCGGTTCGCAGGCATGGACAGCGGTCGTCATGTTCGGACCGCTCAGGTCATTGCCGGGCTTTACGTACAAGAAATGGCTTGAGCTTTGAAGAACTCTGTTACAAATTAAGAGCTGTTATCAGAGTGCGTTCCAGATTCAGGCTGTTGTTCGGCGCGAGTCAGTGGGCACAAGGCCGTTCCCCGGAAGTTGATTCAACGCAGTTTTCGCCATCGCCATTAGCCTATCGGCCCTTTTGTAGGGCTTGTCCTGGATGCTCTTTTCGGGTTTCTGGATAAGGGGGTGATTTCGTATGCTCACGCAACTTCCGTCGGCCTTGCAGAACCTTCATCTGCCGTTGCGTCTCAAGCTCTGGGACGGGCATCAAATGGACCTGGGGCCTGAGCCCAGCGTCACCATCGTGGTCAAAGACCCGCAACTGGTGTCAGATTTCATCCACCCCAGTCTGGACTTGCTGGGCAGCGCATTCGTGGAAGGGCGACTTGAACTCGAAGGCTCTATCCGTGAAGTGGTCAGGGTGTGTGATGAGCTGACTCACGCACTGTTGGAGGACAAAGAGTCCGACACGCCGGTACGCACGCTGCACGACAAGGCCACCGACGCCGCCTCAATCTCCTACCACTACGATCTTTCCAACGACTTCTACCAGCTCTGGCTCGACCACGAGATGGTTTACTCCTGCGCCTACTTCAAGACCGGTAGCGAGTCGCTGGAGCAGGCGCAGCAGGACAAATTCCATCACCTGTGCCGCAAGCTGCGCCTCACGCCCGGCGAGTATCTGCTGGACGTGGGGTGCGGCTGGGGCGGTCTGGCGCGTTTTGCTGCGCGCGAGTATGGCGCCAGGGTCTTTGGTATCACGCTAAGCGGCGAGCAACTGGCGCTGGCACGTGAGCGTGTGAAGGCTGACGGGCTGGAGAATCAGGTCCAGCTTGAGCTACTGGATTATCGTGATCTGCCGCAAGACGGCCGCTTCGACAAGGTGGTCAGCGTCGGCATGTTCGAGCATGTCGGCCACGCCAACCTGCCGCTGTATGCCCAGCGCCTGTTTGGCGCGGTGAAGGAGGGCGGTCTGGTGATGAACCATGGCATCACTGCCAGACACACCGACGGGCGTCCTGTGGGACGCGGGGCGGGTGAATTCATTGCTCGCTACGTGTTCCCCAACGGCGAACTGCCGCATCTGGCGATGATCAGCGCGCATATCAGCGAGGCCGGGCTTGAAGTGGTCGATGTCGAAAGCCTGCGTGCGCACTACGCCATGACCCTGGAGCACTGGAGCGCCCGACTCGAATCCCGCCTCGGCGAAGCCGCGGCCATGGTCCCGGAACACACGTTGCGCATCTGGCGTCTGTACCTGGCCGGCTGCGCCTACGGGTTTGCGCGAGGCTGGATCAACCTGCACCAGATACTGGCGGTAAAGCCGTTTGCGGATGGCGGGACGGGATTGCCGCTGACGCGGGAGGATGTGTATCGGTAATGCAAATGACGGCATAGAAACGGTTTTCGTGGGAGCGAGCTTGCTCGCGAAAGGGCTGGCGCTGACGCGTAGCCTCTATCGCCTGTGAGCTGTCTGCGCTGACCGTCCGCTGCACACTACAAAATCGGTGAAATCAACCGAGCCACGCGCATGCCCAACTGGTGCAGCCTGCGCGTCTCCCGGCTCTCCTGAATGGAAATCTCCCGCGCCAGTGCGAAGTCAGCGTTGAGCATGGCTTCGACCTGGCTGGAGAAGTCTGGATCCACGGTCAGCAGCATCAGTTCGAAGTTGAGGCGGAACGAGCGGTTGTCGAGATTGGCACTGCCGATGGCGGTGATTTCGTTGTCCACCAGCACCACCTTCTGATGCAGGAAGCCAGGCGTGTAGCGAAACACTCTGACGCCTGCGCGTACCGCTTCGAAGGCGTACAGGCTGGACGCGGCATAGACCACGTAATGGTCGGGGCGGGAGGGAAGCAACAGGCGCACGTCCACGCCACGCAGCACGGCCAGACGCAAGGCGGCTGAGACGGCCTCGTCGGGGATGAAGTAGGGGCTGGTGATCCAGACGCGCTCTTCGGCGGCATGAATGGCTTCGACGAAGAACAGCGAGCAGGTTTCCTGCGCATCGGCCGGGCCGCTGGCAAGCAGCTGACAGAGTACTCCGTCCTCGGGAAAGGTTTCGGGCAGGCTCAACGGCGGCAGTTCGCGGGTGGCCCAGAACCAGTCCTCGGCAAACGACTCCTGCAGGCAGGCGACCACCGGGCCGATGACTTCGACGTGGGTGTCCCGCCACGGCGCCAGAGGAGGCTTGAGCCCCATGTATTCGTCGCCGACGTTGTGCCCGCCCATGTAGCCTTTCAGACCGTCCACCACCACGATCTTGCGGTGGTTGCGAAAGTTGATCTGAAAACGGTTGAGCCAGCCGGCATGGGTGGCGAACGCTTTGATCTGTACGCCGCCAGCGCGCAGCTTTTCACTGTACGCGGCGGGCAGGGCGTGGCTGCCGATGCGGTCGTAGAGGACAAAGATCGCCACGCCTTGCGCCGCCTTCTCCAGCAGCAGGGTTTGCAGCTGCCTGCCGAGCGCATCGTCGTGAATGATGAAGAACTGAATCAGAATCGTCTGTCGGGCTTCGCGTATCGCTTCAAAGATGGCCCCGAACGTGGCATCCCCATTGATCAACAGCCGGACCTTGTTATTGGCCAGAGCCGGCATATGCCCCAGCTTGGGCATGGCGCGCAATGACGCATACGCGTCCGAGCGACGTGCAGCAACGGCTTCTTCGATCCATGGCCGCCAGTTCAGGCTGCCGATGGCAACACGCATTTCCCGGTTGGCTTCACGACGCGCCTTGATATACGCATCGAACGAGCTACGCCCGAAGACCAGGTAAGGGATCAGGGTGAAATAAGGGATGAACAGCAGCGGCATCGCCCAGGCAATTGCGCCTTGCGAGGTGCGTACGGTCAACAGTGCGTGAATCGCGGCACCGGTTCCCAGCAAATGTATAAAACCCAGAACGTAACCGAAAAAATACGGGTCGTGATAATCCATGTGGAACAATGCTCCTCGGCTTTGCTGCCTAACAGACCACAGCCAACGGGTAATGTCGCTATTTTATTCCCGGTGCAACTGGGCAGCGCTTCTATCGTCTAAGCCTCATCTTCCGGCTGGTTTCCAGCTTGTATCTGAATCTGTCACTGCCGCTCAGGAATACTCAAATGAATAAACGTATGTTGGCCTGGATCTTTTGTCTGGCCACACCATTGGCCCAAGCGCAGATGCTGCAACCCGGCCTGTGGGAACTGACCTCCAGCAACATGAAGGTGGATGGCCAGCAACTGCCCGATCTGCAACTGATGCTGGGGCAGTTGAAAAATCTGCCACCCGAGCAGCGGGCCATGATGGAGCAGATGATGCAGAAGCAGGGCGTCACGCTGGGCGGGCAGGGCGTTCGTGTTTGCCTGACTCCCGCGCAGGTAAAGTCAGACAATATTCCGCTGACCGATCCCAAGTCTGGCTGCACGCAGAAAATCACCGCACGCAATGGTAAGACCTGGAACTTCCAGTTCAGTTGCCCCAAAGCGCAGGGCACAGGGCAGGCCCAATTCCTCAGCGATCGTGAGTTCACCACCAAGGTGGTGGGCACGTTCAACGCCACGGGTCAGCAGCAGAACGGCAGCATGGACACCCGTGCCCTGTGGTTGGGCGCACAGTGCGGCACGGTTGCGCCGCGTACCTGAGTCAATTCATTGAGTTACGTTCCACGTGGAACACTCTCTAAAAAACGGACGATTTATTGTCAGTCAGAGCGAGTGTTCCATGACTTAATCTTCATGAAGGACTTCATCTTTCGATTGTAACGGCATGTTATATTGTTACTAATGTTAAGGATGAAACCTTCCTGAGCCGGGATGCTCGTTTTTGCGCTTGAGACATCCCATGCACCGACGTCAAATGCTGCTCAACATGCTCTTGGCCGGCGCGGCCCTGACCTTGCCGCTGGGTGCCTATGCCACGCAGATCCGAAACGCGCGTCTGTGGCGCACCAATGACGCACTTCGTCTGGTCCTCGACCTGAGTGGTCCGGTGCAATACAAAACCTTCTCGCTTACCTCGCCCGACCGGTTGATCATCGACGTCAGTGGTTCGCGATTGACTGGCGATTTCAGCCAGTTGGCACTGGACCGAACCGTTATCAAATCCATTCGTTCCGGCCATTACGGCACGGGCGACGACACACGCATCGTGCTGGACCTGACGGCGCCGGTACAGTTGAACAGTTTCCTGCTCGGCCCTCAGGGCGACCAGGGCCATCGGTTGGTGCTCGACATGAGTTCGACGGTTCATGCGCCCGTGCAGATGGCCCAGTTGCCACCGCCAGTACCGGTCAAGGAACCCGCCAAGGCACGTACGGGTGGTCGCGATATCATGGTCGTGGTCGATGCGGGTCATGGTGGCAAGGATCCGGGCGCGGTGGGTTCCCGTGGCGAGCGAGAGAAAGACGTGGTGCTGTCCATCGCCCAGTTGCTGGCCAAACGTCTCAAGCGCGAGAAGGGTTTCGACGTGCGACTTGTGCGCAACGACGACTTCTTTGTGCCGCTGCGCAAGCGCGTCGAGTTCGCTCACAAATCCAACGCCGACATGTTCATCTCCGTGCATGCCGATGCCGCGCCACGGCTGACGGCATCTGGTGCGTCGGTGTTTGCGTTGTCCGAAGGCGGCGCGACGTCTGCCACCGCGCGCTTCATGGCGCAGCGCGAGAATGGCGCGGACTTGCTGGGTGCAAGCTCACTGCTCAATCTGAAAGACAAGGATCCGATGCTGGCCGGGGTGATTCTCGACATGTCGATGAACGCAACCATTGCCGCCAGCCTGCAACTGGGTCACACCGTGCTGGGCAGTCTGGAAGGCATCACCACGCTGCACCAGAAGCGCGTGGAACAGGCCGGGTTCGCGGTGCTCAAATCGCCGGATGTGCCATCGATTCTGGTCGAGACCGGGTTCATCTCCAACAGCCGTGACAGTCAGCGCCTGGTGACGGCGCGTCATCAACAGGCTGTCGCTGACGGTCTGTTCGACGGGCTGCAGCGTTATTTCCAGCGCAACCCGCCCGCGGACTCGCACATGGCCTGGGTGCAGGCCCGGAAGCAGGAACAGCAGGTCTGACCCTTTATCTGCAGCCGTTCAGGCGGCTGCAGGTGATCTTGCTGCGGGTGCCATTCGAGCTTGAAACCCGTGTAATCGTCGTCCAGCCCACGCGCTGGATGGTACCTATCCAGGCTTCGCCATCCGACGCCAGCCCGGTGAAGAATGTCAGCTGATCGTAGCGGCTGTTGGTCTGCACCCAGCGGCGTTTATCCAGCACTTCATAGCCTCTCAACCAGGTCGTTTGCCCCGCCGTGGTGACACTGTAGTGATTACCCAGCGCGTCGCTGCACGCCAGCACCGTTGCGCTGCGCGTGCACAACGCCAGATCGGCGGCAGGCCTCGCGCCAGCTGACATTGCGGGCGTGCAGGCCAGCATCAGTGCGACGATAAAACATGGCGAGACATCTCTCATGACGAACCCTTCATCAAGCAGTGTAGCTATTCTGTGTTGTTATACTATAACATCTCAGCGTGATTAGAGCAGGCTGCAGAGGGATTCGTCGCAGCCTATATGAACAAGGTCAAAGCCTTGCGTTCCGGCTGGAGAATCCTGATGTCGAACCGTTTACCCGTCACTGTGCTGTCCGGATTTCTCGGCGCGGGCAAGAGCACCTTACTCAATTACGTGCTGCGCAATCGTGAAAGTCTGCGCGTGGCTGTGATCGTCAACGACATGAGCGAAATCAACATCGACGGCAGTGAGGTTCAGCGCGACGTCAGCTTGAACCGCGCCGAAGAAAAGCTCATCGAGATGAGCAATGGCTGTATTTGCTGCACCTTGCGCGAAGACCTGCTCGAAGAGGTCAGCCGCCTCGCTCAAGACGGACGCTTCGATTATCTGCTGATCGAGTCCACGGGCATTTCCGAGCCGTTGCCGGTCGCAGAAACCTTCACGTTTCGCGATGAAGCAGGCAAGAGCCTGACCGACCTCGCGCGTCTGGACACCATGGTGACGGTGGTCGACGGGCTGAACTTCCTGCTCGACTACGAAGCTGCCGATGGCCTGGACACGCGTGGCGAAACCCTGGGCGAGGACGATGATCGCTCGATTACCGACCTGCTGATCGAGCAGATCGAGTTCGCCGACGTCATCCTGATCAGCAAGATTGACCTGATCAGTTCCCACGAACGCGAAGAGCTGATGGCCATCCTGAGAAGCCTGAACGCCGACGCCGACATCATCCCGATGGTCATGGGGGAGGTGCCGCTGGCGCGCATTCTCAATACCAAACGCTTCGACTTTGACCGCGCCTCACAGGCCCCGGGCTGGTTGAAGGAAATGCGCGGCGAGCATATTCCTGAAACTGAAGCGTACGGCATTGCCTCAACGGCTTATCGCGCACGTCGTCCGTTTCACCCCGAGCGGTTTTTCAACTTTATCAATCGTCCGTGGACCAATGGCAAATTGCTGCGCTCCAAAGGTTTTTTCTGGCTGGCCAGCAAATACAAGGAGGCAGGCAGCTGGTCTCAGGCAGGCGGGCTGATGCGCCATGGTTTTGCAGGCCGCTGGTGGCGCTTCGTGACACGTGAGAGCTGGCCTGAAGACCAGGAAAGCGTGACCTCGATTCTGAACAACTGGTCGACGGAAACCGGGGATTGCCGTCAGGAACTGGTGTTTATCGGCCAGGACATCGACTTCGATCAATTGCGCACTGAACTGGACGAGTGCCTGCTCACCGACGACGAAATGGCGGTGGGTGTCGAGCACTGGCGTGCGCTGAATGATCCGTTTGGTCCTTGGCACGAGGAGGTGGCCGCATGATGCCTGCCCATTTACTGAAGTATCCGCCGCTGACGCGTCAAACACACGGTGATACCCCTGATGTACTGGGCGATGTGCTGGAGGATGGCGTCAACCTGGCGGTGTGGCGGCGTCAGCTACCCGCGCATATCGAGGACTTTGGCGCGTTGCTCCTGTCGATGGGCCAGCCACTCTCCGAATCGCTGACCCTGGACGTGAAGGGGGGTGATGTCGAGCCTGATTTGCGCACGCTGGCGTCCGGCTACGCAGACCTGCAGGGGTATCAAGGCTTTATTGCCGACGTGTCCTGGCTGGTCAGCGCCTATGCCTGCCTGTTGGGCGCAGAGAGCGTCGGCCTGCGTTTGCGGGTGCTCGACAAGGCCATGTGCCCGCGCTTTCATGTCGATCATGTGCCGGTGCGGTTGATCACCACCTACGCAGGATGCGGCAGTCAGTGGCTTGAGGAAGGCGTCATCGACCGCAAACAGCTGGGTCGCGCAGAGGCAGAGCCGATGGACGCCAGCCTGATTCAGCAGATCGATACGGCACACGTGGCGTTGCTCAAGGGTGAGCGCTGGCGCGGGAACGAAGGCAGTGGCCTCGTGCATCGCTCGCCAGCGTTGGGCCGTGATGAACGAAGGTTGATCCTGACCCTGGACTGGCTGGCCTGACGCGCCATTACGGCGTTAACCACTGGCCCTTGCTCTGGCCTTCGCAGAACGGTTTAAGGTACAGGGCATCAGTGGCTACGCCGTAATAATGGATGTTCTCGCGATAAGGCATATTGGCGACCTGCGCATTGCGGCACACGCCGAATGCGCCCGCCGGGCACTGGGTTGAATAGGTCACGTCGGTCTTCTGGCCTGCCAGTTGAGGCTGACAAAAGCTGTCGTGAAACAGGTTTGCCGGGATGTTGATATTTTCCTGGCAGACTTTGACATCCAGCCTTTCGGCCTGACTGTGTACCAGGCACGCCTGGGCCCACACGTGTCCCGAAGACATCGCCAGCAGTAACGTCGATACGGCAGACAGCCGCCTTACTTGCATCGTGACCTTTCCTTGCTCTTCAATGGCGAACGTACTCGCAGAAGTGACTTTCCATGCTGCAGAACATTGCGACTCATGTTATCGGAGGCCCGCTGGGCGCCGGCAAGACCAGCCTGATCAAACGATTGCTGGCCCAGAAACCTGAGCATGAACGCTGGGCTGTGTTGATCAACGAGTTCGGACAGATCGGCCTGGACGCTGCACTGCTGACCACCGCCAACGATGGTATCGCACTTGGCGAAGTGGCTGGCGGCTGCCTGTGCTGTGTCAATGGCGTGCCGTTTCAGATCGGTCTGGGTCGGTTGTTGCGCAAGGCCAGGCCTGACCGGCTGCTGATCGAGCCATCAGGGCTGGGGCATCCCGCGCAGTTGATGGCGCAGCTGCGTGAAGCGCCGTGGCGCGACGTCCTGGCCGTTCAGCCCAGCGTCATGGTGCTGGATGCCGCTGCCATGCACGAAGGCGAACGGTTGTCAGCGACTCAACAGCAGGCGCTGGCGCAGGCAGGCCTTGTGATCATGAATAAGTCCGAGCTTCTGGATGAGAGCGCAAGGCAGTCGTTGACTGAGCAACTGGCGGGGCATGAGCTGTTCTGGACGCGTTACAGCGAGCTGCCACTCGACCGCTTACCCGGCTATCGGCAGGACGCGCCTGTGGATAAACGCGCTGTGGATAACCTGGAATTGCCCCGCAGTATCGCGACGTTGCCAGCGGTCTGGGCCGATCCCGAGGTGCCCATCTGTCTGAGTCAGCAAAGCGCGGAAGGCTGGAGCATCGGATGGCGTTGGCATCGCTCGCAACAGTTTGACCTGATACGCATACTGCATTGGCTGGAAAGCCTGTCCTGGCGACGGGCCAAGATGGTTATCCACAGCGAAGGTGGCTGGTATTCAGGCAACGTCGCAGAAAGCGGACGGCTGGCCTGGCATCTCAGCGAGTGGCGACAGGACTCGCGGCTGGAACTGATCTTCTCGACCCCTCAGGATGTCGACGTGTTGCAGAAGCAGATGGCCGAGTGCCTCTTGGCAGACACATGATTGCGGGAAGTGTTTCTGACGTGGCGCTGTCTTACAGCAGCCAAGGAACTGTGGGAGCCGGCAAGTCCCCTCCCACAAAAACAGAGCCTACTGCTTCCACTTTTGATGCGACTGACGCCATTCGCTCATCTGGATGATTTCAGCGCTGGGCGGCGGCGTTTTTATTTCGAACGGGTAGGGCGCCAGTTCGATCTGGGCGGTGTGGGCACCGAACATGGTGATGGTGCCGGGATGGCGTTGTTCGCCGGTGACGGTGAATTCGAAACCGTACACCCTTGCCAGACGCTTGTGACCCTGAGCATCGCGAGCGAAGGTGAGGCGGCGCAGGGCCACATTGCCGTCCAGCAATTCGAGTTCGAGCCGTGCGCAGTGCTGCTTGACCCGCTCCAGCGCTTTCTCGCGCAGACCATGGGCGTGCCACCACCAGGCCGCAGCGCTCGCGAACAGCATCAGCACGAAAATGTTTCCCAAGGTCAGCATGACAGAGTGCTCCAGCGAAGGAGCCACCAGCTTAACTGTCTTGAGTGATTTACAGCCATACTGTGCGACTTATATTTCTCATGACTGCATTTGCATCGTGTTCAGGATACTCCCATGAAACGTACACCCCACTTGCTCGCTATCCAGTCCCACGTGGTCTTCGGCCACGCTGGCAACAGTGCGGCGGTGTTTCCGATGCAACGTATCGGGGTCAATGTCTGGCCGCTCAATACGGTCCAGTTCTCCAACCACACGCAATACAAGCAATGGACGGGCGAAGTGCTGGCTCCGCAGCAGATTCCGGCTCTGATCGACGGCATTGCCGCGATTGGCGAGCTGGGCAACTGCGATGCCGTCTTGTCGGGCTACCTGGGCAGTGCCGCGCAAGGACGGGCGATTCTGACCGGTGTGGCGCGTATCAAGGCCGCTAACCCCAAGGCGCTGTACCTGTGCGACCCGGTGATGGGCCATCCCGAGAAGGGCTGCATCGTCCCGGCAGAAGTCAGCGACTTCTTGCTGGAAGAGGCCGCTGCCATGGCCGACTTTTTGTGTCCCAATCAGCTGGAGCTGGACAGCTTTTCGGGGCGCAAGCCGCAATCACTGCTCGACTGCCTGGGCATGGCAAAAGCGTTGCTGGCGCGAGGCCCGAAAGCGGTGGTGGTCAAACACCTGGATTACCCCGGCAAGGCCGCCGACGGTTTTGAAATGCTGCTGGTGACGGCCGACGCCAGTTGGCACTTGCGCCGCCCACTGCTGGCGTTCCCGCGTCAGCCGGTGGGTGTGGGCGATCTGACCTCGGGCCTGTTTCTGTCGCGCGTGCTACTGGGCGATGATCTGGTCGCGGCATTTGAGTTCACCGCGTCTGCCGTGCACGAAGTGCTGCTGGAAACCCAGGCGTGCGGCAGCTACGAGCTTGAGCTGGTGCGCGCCCAGGACCGTATCGCTCATCCGCGGGTGCGTTTCGAAGCGGTACGTCTGTAAGCAGCATGAGCAGACTGATGGCTCAGGCATCCTTGCCTGGGCCGGATCTTACAAGGCTTCTTCCTTGATTTCCTGATAGCGCTTTTCCAGTTCCTGGCGGATCTGACGGCGTTGCTGCGCCTGGATGTAGCGACGCTTGGCGTCAGGGCTCTCGGGCTCCAGCGGCGGGACGCTGGCGGGTTTGCGGTTGTCGTCCACGGCCACCATGGTGAAGAAGCAGCTGTTGGAGTGGCGCACCGAGCGCTCGCGGATGTTTTCCGTGACCACCTTGATGCCCACCTCCATCGAGGTGTTGCCGGTGTAGTTCACCGACGCCAGGAACGTTACCAGTTCGCCGACATGCACCGGCTCACGGAAAATCACCTGGTCCACGGACAGCGTCACCACATAGCGTCCGGCGTAGCGGCTCGCGCAGGCGTAGGCCACTTCATCCAGGTATTTGAGTAACGTGCCGCCGTGCACATTGCCAGAGAAGTTGGCCATGTCCGGGGTCATCAAAACAGTCATCGACAGCTGGGCGTTTCCGGGTTCCATAGCGTACTCACACGGTCAGGGTGTTCAAGTGGCGCCTGTGTTGGCGCTCGAAGTGTTGCAGCCAGGCAGTCTGCACCCTTATCGGGACGCTGGCCGTCCGGCGTCCGTCACGCATCCCTCCATCTGTTTCCATATATTGCATCGGCTTTTTGTCGAAGAGTGCAGTGTTAACCTTCAAAAACCCGTGGATCGGGTTTTTTCCTACAGTTTCATCAGATTTTGATGACGGAATTATCGGTAGGTGACGTGCTAGGGACGTCGCTAGCGGTCTGAGGAGTCATCACTTACAAGGAGCGAGCCCCCCATGCATGCCATCAACTTCATTCAGGACCTGGCAGTGATCATGCTGGTGGCGGGCGTGGTGACCATCCTTTTCCATCGACTGCGGCAACCGGTGGTGCTGGGCTACATTGTCGCCGGGTTCATCATCGGCCCGCATACGCCGCCCGTGAGCCTGATCCACGACGAAGACACGATCAAGACCCTGGCCGAGTTGGGGGTCATCTTCCTGATGTTCTGCCTGGGCCTGGAATTCAGCCTGCGCAAACTGTTCAAGGTGGGTGCCACGGCGTTCATTGCCGCCTTCCTCGAAATCGCCCTGATGATCTGGATCGGCTATGAAATCGGCCAGTTCTTTGGTTGGAAAACCATGGACTCGCTGTTTCTGGGGGCGATTCTGGCGATTTCCTCGACCACGATCATCGTCAAGGCGCTCAACGACCTGAAGATGAAGAACGAGCGCTTCGCTCAGTTGATCTTCGGGGTGCTGATCGTTGAAGACATTCTGGGGATCGGCATCATCGCGCTGCTCTCCGGGATTGCAGTCAGCGGTTCGGTCAGCTCTGGCGAGGTGTTCTCGACAGTCGGCAAATTGTCGCTGTTCATGATCGTGGCGCTGGTGATCGGCATTCTGCTGGTGCCGCGAGTGCTGGCCTACGTGGCCAGATTCGAAAGCAACGAAATGCTGCTGGTAACAGTGCTGGGCCTGTGTTTCGGTTTCTGCCTGCTGGTGGTCAAGCTGGAATACAGCATGGTCCTGGGCGCGTTCCTGATTGGCGCGATCATGGCCGAATCCCGCGAGCTGATAAAGATCGAGCGTTTGATCGAGCCGATCCGCGACATGTTCAGCGCGATCTTCTTCGTGGCGATCGGCTTGATGATCGACCCGCATATCTTGCTGGATTACGCCTGGCCCATTGCAGTCATTACTGTTGCGGTGGTGCTGGGCAAGATGCTGTCCTGCGGGCTGGGCGCGTTTATCGCGGGCAACGATGGCCGCACCTCATTGCGCGTGGGGATGGGCCTGTCACAGATTGGCGAGTTTTCTTTCATCATCGCGGCGCTGGGCGTGACGCTGCAGGTCACCAGCGACTTCCTGTACCCGGTGGCGGTTGCCGTTTCGGCCATCACCACGTTGTTGACGCCCTACCTGATTCGCGGCGCTGATCCGCTGTCGAACAAGCTGGCCACACTGGTGCCCGGCCGTGTCGCCCGGGTCTTCAACCTGTACGGCGAATGGCTGCGCAGCATTCAGCCACAGGGACAGGGTGCGGTGTTGGCGAAGATGATCCGTCGCATCCTGCTGCAAGTCGGCGTGAACCTGGCGCTGGTCATGGCGATCTTCTTCAGCGGAGGCTATTTTGCCGAGCGCATCGGTGGCTACATGAGCGAGTGGGTCGGTGATATCAGCCATCAGAAGGCATGGATTTGTGGCGCAGCGTTGCTGCTCTCGCTGCCATTCCTGATCGCGGCGTATCGCAAGCTCAAGGCACTGTCGATGTTGCTGGCGGAGATGGGTGTGAAACCGGAAATGGCTGGCCGTCATACGGCACGCGTGCGCAGGGTGGTGGCGGAGGTGATTCCCTTGTTTTCGCTGGCAGTCATCTTCGTCATGCTGGCGGCGCTGTCGGCGAGCATTCTTCCGGCCAACGAGTTGCTGCTGGTCATCGCACTGATTGGCGCGTTGGTGGCGGCGCTGTTGTGGCGGTGGTTCATCCGCGTGCATACACGGATGCAGGTCGCGTTGCTGGACACACTGGAGAATAACAATCAGGAGTCATCCGGGCATTGAGCCCGGTGACAGATCTGCTTGCGATACAGCCCGGGGCGTTTCAGCTTTCCAGCCAGACGTCCCGTGCCCAATGCCAGACCGATTCCCAGCTTTCTTCCGTGACCAACTCTTCTTCGGCGGACCACAACAGCACGGTGCCGTCTTCTTCGACGCAGTAGTAGTCGTCGCCGTCCTGGCAGATCGGAATCAGCTCACGCGGCACGCCCATGTCCCATGCAGTCGCTGCCACATCCGGCAGGAAGGTGTGCGACTGCGGGTCTGTGACCGTGACGGGCTCCAGGCTGCCGTACACCACGTCGCTGACAGTCAGGAGAAACTCCTTGAAGACAAACGGGATGTTGATGAACAGCTGTTCCTCGATCTCGACCAGTTGGTCCTCATCGGGCAGTTCAAGTGGAACCGGAACCGGCTCGTTTGCTTCACGCAGTTGTTCGATGACTTCTTCCACGACACGGATCCTCTTACTTGATGGCGCGGGTTATACAGTAGCGTAAAGGCTTTCTCAAAATAACTATCCGAACGGATAAACAAAAACCCCGGACATGTCCGGGGTTCTGAACGCAGGAACGGTATCTGGTTCAACCGTTCTGGCGAATTCCTGCTACCAGCCAAGGCTGGTTGTCGCCCTGCGCACGTTCCATGTTCCAGCTTTCGCTGAACACTTCACCCTGGTCAAAGCGCGAGGTCTTGGACACGCCCGAGAAGGTCAGGGTCGCGATGGTCTTGTCGGCACGATCATCCACACCGTCCAGCTGGACGTTGAGGTTGTCGATGTACGTCGACTGGAAGCCATCACCCAGGTCAGCTCGTTCCTTTTTCAGGAACTGAAGCATTTGCGGGGTCACGAACTCGGAGATCTTGTCCATCTCATTGGCATCCCAGTGCTGCTGGAGCGACTGAAAGTGGCTGCGAGCGGCCTCAAGGAAGCGTTCTTCATTGAACCAGGCAGGCGCATTGATGACCGGTGCTGCGGAAGCGGCGGAGCTGCTGCCGAAGATCGGGTTTTGCGCAGGCTGGCTGACTTCACGCTGGTAAGGCGCACCGGCACCGGCCATTTTCGGCTGTTGCTGCTGACGCTTGCGCGCAATGAAGCGGAAGATCAGGAAGGCGATCAGGCCCATGATCAGGAAGTCGAACAGTTGCAGGCCCTGGAAACCGTCACCCATGAACATGGCGGCGAGCATGCCACCGGCAGCGATACCGGCCAATGGACCCAGCCAGCGGGACGCGCCGCTCGCGGCGGGTGTCGGGCGGCCAGCAGCGTTAGGGGCAGCAGCCGGTGTAGCAGGCGCTGTCTGGCGCGCCTGATGGGTCGGTGCCGAGCCCATGCTCTTGCCGCCACCGAAACGCGCGGCGTTCACATCCAGGCTCATGGTGAGCCCGATGCACAGCGCCATCGCGATGCTTAGAAAACGTTGCATAAGGGTATTCCCGTTTTGTGATTGCACGCGCGTCATGTTGCACAGCACATGGCTTCATGACCAGCGCGTTAATGTTTCGGACTTTTACACAAGTAGCGTAAGACTTTTCGCTGCGGCTTGTGGGATCGGTCATCTAGACGTTCAGTTATACACAAGAATGCCTGAATGAACGCACAACCCACCGCCTGATCGTCTCCATTGCGTGGTCAGCTTTATGCACACGTCTTGCAGCAACCGACTCACTGTGGGAGGCGGCTTGCCGGCGATGGCGTCCGCTCAGTCGCTGATAGGTCGCTTCAAAAAATGCATCGTCGGCAAGCCGCTTCTCAACCGCGATGCATTCAACCCGACACTCCCGCAGAAACGGTTACAACGCCACCAGCTTCGCGTAACCCATCATCAACCACTTGCTGCCTTCGGCAAAGTTGACCTGCACCCGGGCCTGAGCGCCTGCGCCCTCGAAATTGAGGATCACGCCTTCGCCGAATACCGCGTGCTGCACACGCTGGCCCAGGGTGAACTCGGTTTCCGGGATGCCGGTGCCGCTGAACAGGCTGCTGTTGTTGACCTTCTGGGTGCCGCCGAACGGGCGGCTGACGCTGTTGGACAGACGCACCTCCTGAATCAGCGCCGGCGGGATCTCACGGACGAAACGCGACACCTTGTTGTAGGTCTCGCTGCCGTACAGGCGACGCGTCTCGGCGTAGGTCATGACCAGATGCTGCATCGCGCGGGTGATGCCCACGTACGCCAGACGGCGCTCTTCTTCAAGACGGCCGGGCTCTTCCAGGCTCATCTTGTGCGGGAACAGCCCTTCTTCCATGCCCACCAGGAACACGTGCGGAAACTCCAGGCCCTTGGCGCTGTGCAGCGTCATCAGCTGAATGCTTTCTTCGTGCTCCTGAGCCTGAGTATCGCCCGCTTCCAGCGACGCATGGCCGAGGAAGGCCGCCAACGGGGTCAGGTCCTCTTCGCTTTCGGTATTTTCGAAGGCACGCGCAGCGCTGACCAGTTCCTCAAGGTTTTCTACCCGTGCCTGGCCTTTTTCGCCTTTTTCCTGCTCGTGGTAGGTGATCAGCCCGGATTGTTCGATGACCGTCTGGGTCATCAGGTGCAGCGGCATCTCCATGACCTTGGCTGACAGGTTCTCGATCAGTTCGATGAACCCGCCCAGCGCCGTCGCCGCGCGGCCGGTCAGGCCTTTGTTGGCGACCAGCAGGCGCATGGCCTCCCACATCGATACATCGGCGTGACGGGCGTGTTCGCGGATGGCTTCGACAGTCTTTTCACCGATGCCGCGTGCCGGGACGTTAATGACCCGCTCAAGCGCCGCATCGTTGCCGCGACCTTCCAGCAGGCGCAGGTACGCCATGGCGTTCTTGATCTCGGCGCGTTCGAAGAAGCGCTGGCCGCCATAGATGCGATACGGAATGCGTTCGCGCAGCAGCGCTTCTTCCAGCACCCGTGACTGGGCGTTGGAGCGGTACAGAATGGCGATGTCGTTACGCGAGGTACCGGTCTTGAGCACGCTCTCGATGGTCTCGACCACGTAACGCGCTTCATCGTGTTCGTTGAAGGCCGCGTACAGACTGATCAGTTCGCCGTCGCCGACATCCGTCCACAGCTCTTTGCCCAGGCGACCGCTGTTGTTGACGATCAAGCCGTTGGCCGCTTTGAGGATGCTCGCCGTGGAGCGGTAGTTCTGCTCAAGACGGATGACCTCGGTGTCCGGGAAGTCGGACGAGTACTGATGAATGTTCTCGATCTTCGCGCCACGCCAGCCGTAGATGGACTGGTCGTCGTCGCCGACCACCATGAGACTGTCGCCGCCCTGTGCCAGCAGACGCAACCAGGCGTACTGCACGGCGTTGGTGTCCTGGAACTCGTCCACCAGCACATGGCGGAAGCGCCGCTGGTAGTGCGCCAGCAGACCCGGGTTATCACGCCACAGGTCCAGGGCGCGCAGCAGCAGTTCCGAGAAGTCGATCACGCCCGCCCGTTGGCAGGCCGCTTCGTAGGCTTCATAGATGCTGCGCATGGTGGTCAGGAACAGGTCGCCGCTGGCCTGAATGTGCTGCGGGCGCAGCCCTTCGTCCTTCTGCCCATTGATGAACCACTGTGCCTGACGGGCCGGCCAGCGTTGCTCGTCCAGGCCCAGGTCGCGGATCACGCGCTTGACCACGCGCTGCTGGTCGTCGCTGTCCAGGATCTGGAAGGTCTGCACCAGCCCGGCTTCCTGCCAGTGCGCCCGCAACAGGCGGTGCGCCAGGCCGTGGAACGTACCGACCCACATGCCTGCCGGGCTGATGCCCATCAGTTGCTCGATGCGATGACGCATCTCGGCAGCGGCCTTGTTGGTGAACGTCACCGACAGCACGGAGTGCGGGGAGGCTTGCTCGACCTGCATCAGCCAGGCGATGCGATGCACCAGCACACGGGTTTTGCCGGAGCCAGCTCCGGCCAGGACCAACTGACGACCCAGGGAGGCGGCTACGGCCTGACGCTGGGCATCGTTGAGGGAATTGAGAAGCAGAGAGAGATCATCGCGCATCGGCGCATTCTAGGGTGCTGCGTCATGGTGGGCAAACCATGCTTTGTGTGAGGCAACAAAAAACCTGTGGCACTGACGACCGGCGGGTCAGGGCTGCGAGCATTGCTCGCCGTGCCTTGAGCGAATGAACGGCGCTCTGCGAAATGGCAAATTGATTTTTTTGTGCAATGCGGCTGTTTGGTCTACCCAAACCCTTGTGTATGCTCCGCACACGCTCAAGGCCAAGGTCCTGTTTGAACGCTCCTGAGGGGCGCAGGCGGGGCCTGATCAAATACAAGAACGACGCCATGACATACCGCTTCAGCGCGGGCGATGCACCTGACAGCACTCGCCATAGCCCTCACAAGCCGTTCACTGCCCAACTGGCGGTCGAGCGCACGCGTCTTCTTTATCAGGGGTCGTTGTTGCCAACGCTGTTCATGTTCGTGAGCGGGCTTGTCTGTGCCTGGCTGCTGTGGAGCCCGGAGCGCTATGTGCTCGTCGGGATCTGGCTGGGCTGGCTGTCTGCACTGGTCTGTCTGCGCATCATCCAGGTCGCCGCGTTTCGGGCTGCGCCGCCGCAGCGTCAGGTGCATGCGGTCTGGCGTCGAATGTTTCTGCTGGGCGCCTGTGTCAGCGGGCTGACCCTGGCAGCAGCGGCCGTGGTGCTGGTTCCGGTCGAAAATTTCCAGCAGCAGGCCTGGGTCTTCGGCATGATCGGCGCGGCGATTCTGTCCGCCAGCGTGGCTTACGCCGTCAGCATTTCTGCGTTTCTGGTGTTCAGCCTGTCCTGCCTGCTGCCGCCGATCCTTTATCTGTTTTGGGGCGGCGATGTACCGCTACGAGGCTGGGGCTGGCTGGGATTGATTCTGTTGTTCGCCCTGAGCGTCGTGGCCTGGCAGATCAATCGTCTGATGCAGCGCAGTCTGTTGCAGCGTTTTCAGAATCAGGCGTTGATCGAGCATCTGCAGCACGCGCAAGCGGTCAGCGTGGCGCTCAACACTGAGCTGGCCCGTGAAATAGAGCAGCGCCGTGAGGCCGAACGTGACTTGCGGGAGGCGCAGGCAGGGCTGGAAGATCGTGTCGCTCAGCGCACGCTTGAGCTTGAAGAGGCCAACCAGGCCCTGAGCAAGAGCCCGCCGAGGCTGGCTGCAACCGTGTTCGATGCGGCCAGCGAGGGTATCGTGATCTTCGATCCGGATTACACCATCCTGACGGTCAATCAGGCGTTCAGCCGGTTCAGTGGCTATCAATCGGACGATGTGATCGGTCGTAAGGTGATGGACATCGCCAGCAGTCGGGATGCCCGTCGTCATTTCCAGGCCATTCGCCACTCTCTGGAGCAAACCGGGCAATGGCAGGGCGAACTGGTTGAAACCCGCAAGAATGGCGAGCTGTATCCGCAATGGCTGCAACTGAACGCTGTGCGCGATAAATCAGGAAAAACCAGCCACATTGTCGGCTTCTTCTCTGATCTTTCCGCCAGGCGTGCTGCCGAGGAGCGCATGCGTTATCTGGCCCATTTCGACGAATTGACGGGGCTGGCGAACCGCTCGTTATTCACGCAACGTCTGCACGAGATTCGCCAGCGCGTTCAACGCACAGGCCGAAGCCTTGCGTTGCTGCACATCAACCTCGACCGCTTCAAATTACTCAATGAAAGTCTGGGTCACGAAGTAGCGGACCAGTTGCTCAAACACGTGGCTCGCCGATTGAACAGTGCGATGCCGGAAGCCGACATCATCGCTCGGCTGTCGGGCGACGAGTTTGCTGTCCTGTTCGACGCCTATGCCAACCTCTCAAGTCTGGCGCGAGTGACCAGCCGCCTGCTCAGCAAGCTGCGCGTGCCGTTGTCCGTGGGTGGGCATGAACTGGTGATCAGCGCCTCAGTGGGCATCAGCCTGTTGCCCGATTCAGCCCGTGAAGTTTCGGCGCTCGTGAGTCAGGCGAACATGGCGATGCAGCACGCCAAGCACATGGGCGGCAACAATTTCCAGTTCTTCACCGAGAGCTTGCAGGCCAGCACGCTGGAGCGCCTGCAAATGGAAATCCAGTTGCGCAGGGCCATTGAAGAGCATCAATTGCTGGTCTTTTATCAACCCAAGCTGAGCCTGAGGAGTGGACGTCTGGACTCGGCCGAAGCCTTGGTGCGCTGGCACCACCCACAGCGCGGCATGGTGCCACCGGGAGACTTCATAGGGCTTGCCGAGGAAACCGGGCTGATCGGCGCCATCGGTGAATTCGTGCTGCGCAAGGCGTGCTGGCAGGCCTGCGAGTGGCAGCGTCAGGGTATGGCGCCGATCAGGGTGTCGGTCAACCTGTCGGTCCATCAATTGCGTCAGGGGAAGCTGGTGAGTCTGGTGCGGCAAGTGCTTGAGGAAACCGGTCTGGAACCGCAATGGCTGGAGCTGGAGCTGACTGAAAGCCAGCTGCTCGACAGCGTCGAACACATTAGCGCGACCTTTCAGCAGTTGCGTGAGCTGGGCGTAAAGCTGGCTATCGATGACTTCGGCACGGGCTACTCTTCATTGAGTTACCTGCGACGCTTTCCGGTGGACTACGTCAAGATCGATCAGGCGTTCATCAGTGGCCTGGATGACGGAACCGGGGATGCGGCGATCATTCAAGCGATCATTTCCATGGCTCACAGCCTGGGTTTGAAGGTGGTCGCCGAGGGCGTTGAAAACCAGAGTCAGTTGGAGTTCCTCAGAGAGCATGGATGCGATGAGGTACAGGGTTATCTGATCAGCCGGCCGATCGAGGCGTCTGCCATGGCCGCGATGCTGATTCAGTCGCGCTGAGACAGCATCGTGGTTGTAGTGGATTCGGCATAATGTAGGATTATTCCCACAAAAAAGAGCGATTTGCCCTTCCTCATTCTGTTTAAGACCTTCCACGTTCGTTTAACTGGGCGTCTCGCAGGTCATGTAGTATAACTACAAGAAAGCTACAACCCGCCCACTTCTTCATTGCCGAGTCTGCCTTTTGAATCTGCTGCAACACATCGCCCAGTCACGTCACCTGCTGCGCAAATCGGAGCTCAAGGTAGCCGACCATGTGCTGCTCGACCCTGCCGCTGTGATGCACAGTTCCATGGCTGATCTGGCGCACAGTGTGGGGATTAGCGAACCGACCATCGTGCGTTTCTGTCGCGCCATTGGGTGCACGGGGTTTCAGGACCTCAAGCTCAAGCTGGCCCAGAGCCTGGCAGCGGGCGCGAGCTTCGGGCAGTTCGCGATTCATGAAGACGATTCGGTCGCCGACTACAGCCTGAAGATTTTCGACACCACCCTGCACACGCTCATGGAAGTGCGCGAGAACCTCGATCCGCATGCGCTGCAACAGGCCGTCACGGCAATGGCCGGTGCCAATCGGGTCGAGTTCTACGGTTTCGGTGCGTCTGGCGCGGTCGCCGCTGATGCCCAGCACAAGTTCTTCCGCCTGCTGCTGACGGCGGCGGCGTATTCCGATCCTCACATGCAGGCCATGTCGGCGGCGACGCTCAAGCCGACGGATGTCGCGGTGTGCATTTCCCAGTCGGGCCGTTCCAAAGACCTGCTGATCACCGCCAACATGGTGCGTGAAAGCGGCGCGACCCTGATCACGCTGTGTCCGAGCCAGACGCCACTGGCCGAGCTGTCTTCGGTCAATCTGGCCATCGACGTTCACGAAGACACCGAGATTTATACGCCGCTGACCTCGCGCATCGCGCATCTGGTGGTGATCGATGTGCTGGCGATGGGTGTGGCCATGGCGCGTGGGCCAAGCCTGGTCAACCACCTCAAAAGCGTCAAGCGCAGCTTGCGCAGCCTGCGTCTGTCGCCAAAATCGATCAAGCCTCACGAAGACTGATTGGCCTCCAGCATAAAATACCGGCTGGCGACTTCAGGCGTCTTTCGGGCGAGGTTCAGTCTGACGCGCCTCACGTCATCGCGTCTGCCTGTGTTTTCATCAAATTGTCATGCTTGCGCCGCTTGATCGTCACGGCCGGGCGTCACCCTGTACTCCCTTGAAATGTATTGGGAGACAGGACATGGCTCGGCACTACGACGATTTACCCAACAGCACCGTGAAAACCCGCCGTCAGCAGGAAGATCAGCGTCGCATGGAGTTTCGTCGTGCGATCGAGAGCTACTGTGAGGCGCGTCAGCTCAATCAGGATCTGTGTGACTACCTGGACGGTGTGTCCGGCCCGGTCTGGCAGACCCTCACGCCGTCCGTGGACGGCCGTCGAAGCGCTCGACAAGCTGGCTGATCTGCGCCCGTTCGCTACGAATGAATGCCAGAAAAGCGTGTGCCACCGGCGACAGGCGTTTGTCTCTGCCTTGAACCACGCACCAGCTTCGATACAAC
Organism: Pseudomonas triticifolii; assembly: GCF_014358015.1. GTDB lineage: Bacteria > Pseudomonadota > Gammaproteobacteria > Pseudomonadales > Pseudomonadaceae > Aquipseudomonas > Aquipseudomonas triticifolii. The sequence goes on from NZ_JACONV010000007.1 coordinate 149,743, forward strand.
GGCAGCTCGGCCACGGGCAGCTCCATGAGAGCGCCGCTGGCCAGCTCCTGACACACGGCGTGACGTGTCAGCATCGCCAGTCCCAATCCGGCCACCACGCATTCACGCTGCGCCTCGCTTGAAGATACTTCCGATGTCTGCAGGAAGTGCACGCGTTTTTCCTTGAAATACTCCTCGCAGGCACGGCGTGTGCCAGATCCCGGCTCGCGGGTCAGCAGCGGCCACGGCTCCAGGTCCTTGAGGCTCAGCACGGCCTGACGGCACAGCGGATGCTCCGGTGGTGCGACGGCAACGATGGGGTTGTTGAGGAATGGCAGAAACTCCAGCCCCATGTCCTGCGGCACCATCGACATGATCACCAGATCATCGCGGTTGTCCGACAGTCTTCTGATCACCAGCGCACGGTTGACCACGGTCAGGTTCAGGCTGACTTCCGGATGCTGGCGTTTAAACGCGGCAAACAAGTGCGGGATGAAATACTTGCAGCTCGATTCGATGGCCAGTTTGAGTTGGCCTTGAAGGGAGCCCTGCATGTCGGAGAGCTGCATATCGAGGTTTTCCAGCCGGCCGAAGATGTCCTTGCTGGCAGCCTGAAGCGCTTCTGCGGCTTCGGTGAGGTAGAGCTTCTTGCCGACGTATTCGAACAGCGGTTGGCCGACCAGCTCTTCCAGCTGACGAATCTGCAGGCTGACCGCAGGTTGGGTCAGCGCCATTTCCTCGGCTGCCCGACTGTACGAGCGCAGGTCGCACACCTCATTGAAAATGCGTAGTTGACGCAATGTCATACGCATCAATGACTTACGCATTTTTAGCAAGCCCTTTGGACGGTTGAGACGCTGACTATAAGCTTTTACTTATGGCTAACCCAATTTTTACTCATTTTTATTAATTCTCGATCAGGCATAGGGTGTCCCTGCGGCATTCAGTCACATGCCTAGTTACAAAAGTAGCCAGGACGTTGGTCCTTAAGGTCGAGGAAACGCCAGTGATAACAAAAATATTGATCGCCAACCGTGGAGAGATTGCCGTCCGCATCGTGCGCGCCTGCGCCGAGATGGGCATTCGCTCGGTGGCCATCTTTTCCGACGCCGACCGACATGCGCTGCATGTCAAACGCGCTGACGAAGCCTATAGCATTGGTGCCGAACCGCTGGCGGGTTACCTGAACCCCCGCAAGCTGGTCAATCTCGCCGTGGAAACCGGTTGTGATGCGCTGCATCCCGGTTATGGTTTTCTCTCGGAAAATGCCGAACTGGCAGACATCTGCGCCGAACGTGGAATCAAGTTCATCGGTCCGTCTGCTGAAGTCATTCGCCGTATGGGTGACAAGACTGAAGCGCGCCGCAGCATGATCAAGGCCGGGGTGCCGGTCACTCCGGGCACCGAAGGCAACGTGGCCGACATTCAGGAAGCGCTGATCGAAGGGGATCGCATCGGCTATCCGGTGATGCTCAAGGCCACTTCAGGTGGTGGTGGACGCGGCATTCGTCGCTGCAACAGCCGCGAAGAACTGGAGCAGGCTTTTCCCCGGGTGATCTCGGAAGCGACCAAAGCCTTTGGTTCGGCCGAGGTGTTCCTGGAGAAGTGCATCGTCAATCCCAAGCACATCGAAGCGCAGATTCTGGGCGACAGCTTCGGCAACGTCGTGCATCTGTTCGAGCGCGACTGCTCGATCCAGCGCCGCAATCAGAAGCTCATCGAAATCGCCCCCAGCCCGCAACTGACCCCGGAACAGCGCGCCTACATCGGTGATCTGTCAGTGCGCGCGGCCAAGGCGGTGGGCTACGAGAACGCGGGCACCGTGGAGTTCCTGCTCGCCGATGGCGAGGTGTACTTCATGGAAATGAATACCCGCGTTCAGGTGGAGCACACCATCACCGAAGAAATCACCGGGATCGATATCGTTCGCGAGCAGATTCGCATCGCGTCCGGCCAGCCGCTGTCGGTCAAACAGGAAGACATCATCCATCGCGGGTTCGCGTTGCAGTTTCGGATCAACGCCGAAGACCCGAAAAACAACTTCCTGCCCAGTTTCGGCAAGATCACCCGCTATTACGCACCCGGCGGCCCCGGTGTACGCACTGACACGGCGATCTACACCGGCTACACCATCCCGCCGTACTACGACTCGATGTGCCTGAAGCTGATCGTCTGGGCGCTGACCTGGGAAGAAGCGATGGACCGCGGCCTTCGTGCCCTGGACGACATGCGTCTGCAAGGGGTGAAGACCACCGCCGCGTACTACCAGGAAATTCTGCGCAACCCGGAATTCCGCAGTGGTGAGTTCAACACCAGCTTCGTCGAAAGCCACCCTGAACTGACCAACTACTCGATCAAGCGCAAACCCGAAGAGCTGGCTCTGGCCATCGCTGCCGCCATTGCCGCCCACGCAGGCCTGTAAGGAATACTGAAATGTCCAAGAAGATCTTCGTTACCGACACCATCCTGCGTGATGCTCACCAATCGTTGCTGGCCACGCGCATGCGCACCGAAGACATGCTGCCGATCTGCGAAAAGCTCGACCAGGTCGGCTACTGGTCGCTGGAAGTCTGGGGCGGCGCGACGTTCGATGCCTGCGTGCGCTTTCTAAAGGAAGACCCGTGGGAGCGCCTGCGCCAACTGCGTGCGGCGCTGCCCAACACCCGCTTGCAAATGTTGCTGCGCGGTCAGAACCTGCTGGGCTATCGCCATTACAGCGATGACGTGGTCAGGGCCTTCGTCGCCAAGGCAGCCGTCAATGGCATTGACGTGTTCCGCATCTTCGATGCCATGAACGACGTACGTAACCTGCGTGTGGCCATCGAGGCCGTGAAAGCCGCGGGCAAGCATGCGCAAGGCACCATCGCTTACACCACCAGCCCGGTTCACACCATCGACGCGTTCGTGGCGCAGGCCCGGCAGATGGAGGCGATGGGGTGCGACTCGGTCGCGATCAAGGACATGGCCGGCCTGCTCACACCGTTCGCGACGGGTGAGCTGGTCCGTGCGCTGAAGGCCGAGCAGTCGCTGCCGGTATTCATTCATTCCCATGACACGGCGGGCCTGGCCGCGATGTGTCAACTCAAGGCGGTCGAGAACGGCGCGGATCATATCGATACGGCTATCTCCAGTTTCGCCTGGGGCACCAGCCATCCAGGGACTGAATCCATGGTCGCGGCGCTCAAAGGCAGCGAGTTCGACACCGGTCTGGATCTGGAACTGCTGCAGGACATCGGTCTGTACTTCTATGCCGTGCGCAAGAAATACCACCAGTTCGAAAGCGAATTCACCGCCGTCGATACCCGCGTACAGGTCAATCAGGTGCCGGGCGGGATGATTTCCAACCTGGCCAACCAGCTCAAGGAGCAGGGCGCGCTCAACCGCATGAACGAAGTGCTGGCTGAAATCCCGCGTGTACGCAAGGACCTGGGCTATCCGCCGTTGGTCACGCCGACCTCGCAGATCGTGGGCACCCAGGCGTTTTTCAACGTGCTGGCCGGTGAGCGCTACAAGACCATCACCAATGAAGTGAAGCTGTACCTGCAAGGCGGTTACGGCAAGGCGCCAGGTCAGGTGGACGAGAAGCTGCGTCGTCAGGCCATCGGCAACGAAGAGTTGATCGATGTGCGTCCGGCCGATTTGCTCAAGCCGGAAATGACCAAGCTGCGGGCTGACATCGGAGCGCTGGCCAAGTCCGAAGAAGACGTGCTGACGTTCGCCATGTTCCCGGACATTGGCCGCAAGTTCCTCGAAGAACGCGCGGCTGGAACGCTGACGCCTGAGGTGTTGCTGCCGATACCCGAAGCGGGCAGCGCTGCCCGTGCAGGGGGCGAGGGCGTTCCGACCGAATTCGTGATCGACGTGCACGGCGAGACCTATCGCGTCGACATCACGGGGGTCGGGGTGAAAGCCGAGGGCAAGCGTCACTTCTACCTGTCAATCGATGGCATGCCGGAAGAAGTGGTGTTCGAGCCGCTCAACGAGTTTGTCAGTGGCGGTGCGAGCAAGCGCCAGCAGGCGCACGCGCCGGGCCATGTCAGCACCACCATGCCAGGCAACATCGTCGATGTGCTGGTCAAGGAAGGCGACAGCGTCAAGGTCGGCCAGGCCGTGCTGATCACCGAAGCGATGAAAATGGAGACCGAGGTCCAGGCCTCCATCGCCGGCAAGATCGTCGCCATCCATGTTGCCAAGGGCGACCGCGTCAATCCGGGCGAGATCCTGATTGAAATCGAAGGCTGACCGGACACAGAGCCTGTCCGAATAGCGAAACCGTTTACCTCTGGGGGAGCCTTCGTGGCTCCCTTTTTTTATTCATACAGCTCGGAATGAGGCGCAGAGCGTCCCGGGCGGCGTTACCACGCAGGGCGTGGGAACGATCAAAACTGCAGCTCACTGGACTGATCTGCCCCCAAGAAGTCAGATGGGTGTCCAGCTTTTGGGGTGCAGATCAGACTGTGGGAGGCGGCTTGCCGGCGATGAAGTCGACGCGGTGTGTCAGGAAAATTGCGTCATCGTTGATCGCGGGCAAGCCCCCTCCCACGGTTCCGATCCGCACGCTGAGCCTACTGCCGAAACGCTTCCAGCCCTTTGATCTGCTCACCCTCCTTGAAGTTATCCACAGCCAGCCAGTGCTCAAAGGCGGTCTGCAGGGCGGGCCATTCGCTGTCCAGAATCGAGTACCAGGCGGTATCTCGGCTCATGCCTTTGACCACCATGTGCTGGCGGAAGGTGCCTTCGTAGCTGAAGCCGAAGCGTTCGGCAGCACGTTTGGAGCGGGCATTGTTGGCGTTGCATTTCCATTCCAGGCGACGGTTGCCCAGCCGGAAGGCTTCCCTGGCCAGCAGATAAATCGCCTCGGTGCCCTTGGGCGTGCGCTGCATGGCGGCGCTGAAGGTCACGTGACCGATTTCAATCCGGCCATGTGCAGGGAACATCGACAGAAAACTGATCACGCCCTCGGTTTTGCCCGTTTGCTGGTTGACCACGCTGTAGAACCACGGATCGGTATCTGCCTGATGCCGAGCCAGCCAGCTATCAAAGTCGTCGCGCTCTTTGAAGGGCCCATAGGGCAAGTAGTCCCACAATCGGGGATCGGCGTCTGGTCCCTGAAGCACTGACCACAGCTCATCGGCATGGCAAGCCGTGTCCAGCTTCTCCAGTCGTACGAAACGACCACTCAGGGGGTGGGGCGTCGGCAGTGTCGCGGGTTGCCAATCCAGTGGGGTCTCAGACATCAATCACTTCCCTTAAAGAGCCTTGCGAAATTGAATGTAGCCGCCGCGCTCGGCAACGCGTTCGTACAACTGGATGGCCGTGGCATTGGTTTCGTGGGTCAGCCAATGGACCTTCTCACAGCCTGCGGCCTTCGCGGTCGCGTAGACATGTTCAATCAACTGTCTGCCAAGGCCCGTACCGCGCTGTTCGGGTGCAACGAACAGATCCTGCAGGTAACACGCGTTGCCAATACTCCAGTTGGAGCGATGGTAGATGAAGTTCACCATGCCCACCGCCTTACCGTCCAGCCACGCCAGCGCGGCGTGGGTCGGCTCGCTGGGGTCGAGAAAGCGCTGCCAGGTCACGTCGCTGACACCCTCCGCCAGCTCGGTTTTGTAAAAGTGCAGATAGGCCTGCCACAGCGGCAGCCATGCCGTTTGGTCGTCAGCGCTTACGGGTCGAATCTGGACGTCATTCATCAAGCGTTCTCCTGCGGGTTCATCAAGCGGGCAATCTGTTGTTCGTTGATTTTCTGGCTGGCAGCAAGGCCGTCCCGGACGCCCGCCATGTCCGTGGCGCTGCGGTTCTGGCTGAGTTTGCGTTTGCCTTCCAGGCGCTGGACGGGCAGGGCGAAGCCGACAATGGCACCCAGCATTTTGGCGATGTACTCGGCGGGCGCGTCGTCAATGGACCAGGGTTGCGCACGATCGGACTCATGCTTTGCCGTCAGATCGCTCAATAACTGACGCAGCCGTGGAGCGTCGGTAAATGTCTCGGCCTTGCCGTAGGCGTGCACGGTCACATAGTTCCAGGTCGGCACAACCTGACCGTGCTCGGCTTTACTCGGGTAATAAGACGGGCTGACGTAGGCGTCCTCACCGGGAAATATCACCAAGGCTTCGGCGCAGCTGTCCAGCTGCCGCCACTGTGGGTTGGCTTTGGCCAGATGTCCGTAGAGCGTGCCGTGGATGCCTTGCTCCTCACGCAGCAACAACGGCAGGTGCGAGGCCTGCATGCCGTCCTCGCTCCAGGTGACCAGAATCGCCAGGCGTGTCTGCTGCATCTGTTCGTGAAGTCTGGGCGTGTCGTTGTCGCTGAATGCTGCGGGTGTGTACATGGCAGTGCTCCGTGGCCGATGAGCAGATCCTAGGCAACGCATTGGCCTGTTGTAAGATCCATTCTCAAGAGATTTTATAGGGCCAATCCAATGGTGTCCGACACGTCTGCGTTTCCTTCCACGCTCATCGGCATCAGGCTGGACCGGCGTCAGGGCCTGAGCAAACAGCTGTATCGCGCCTTGCGTCAGCAGATTCTGGAGGGCCGTCTCCACAGCGGGACGCGCTTGCCTGCCAGTCGCGAACTGGCCGACCTGTTGGCCATTTCCCGCAACAGTGTGATGCGCGCCTACGACCAGTTGTATGCCGAAGGTTTTACGGAAACCCGGGTGGGCGACGGTACTTATATCGCGAGCCTTCCAGGCCGCAACGCCGCGCATATAAAGGCGGCCTCCAGAAAACTATCCACTGACTTGTCCACAGGTTTGTCTACACCTTTTTCCACAGGTTTATCCACAATCTTGTCGGAGATGCCAGAGGATCTGGACGGTGAAGTTATCCACAGTTCGGCGCTGGATCTGATCAAGGCACACTCGCTTCCGGCTCCGTCAGATGAAGTGCCCAGGGCCTTTCGCGTCGGCGTGCCGGCCTTCGATCTTTTTCCCTTCGCCTTGTGGGGCAAGCTCTACGCCGCCTTCTGGCGTCGGCCCGACCCTGCGATGCTGGGCTACGGTGCAGCGGCGGGAGAGCCCAGGTTGAGGGCGTTGATCGCAGCGTATCTGCGTTCCTCCCGAGGCTTGCAGTGCACCGCTGAACAAATTGTGATCACCAGCGGCGCTCAACACGCCATCAGCCTTTGTGCACAGCTGCTGGTCGAGCCCGGTGAAGGCGTCGCGATCGAGAATCCGGGCTATCGCGCAGCCGGCCATGCCTTTGCCGTGGCGGGTGCGCGACTGCAGGGCGTGGCAGTTGACGAAGAAGGGCAGCGCTGCGCCGATCTTGAGCAAACCGATTGCAGGCTGGCTTACGTGACCCCGTCCCACCAGTACCCGACCGGCGTGGTCATGAGCCTGGCCAGACGCCTGGAGTTACTGGCCTGGGCTGAACGGCATCAAGGCTGGATCGTCGAGGATGACTACGACGGCGAGTACCGTTACAGCGGCGCGCCGCTGGCTCCCTTGGCGGCGCTGGATCGCAGTGGGCGAGTCTTGTATGTCGGCACGTTCGGCAAGATCGCCTTCCCGGCCTTGCGCCTCGGTTACCTGGTGTTGCCGCAGGAACTGGTGCGCCCGTTCAGCCAGCGCAAGGCAGTGGACATGCGTCATACCGAAGTCAGCACTCAGGCGGTCATGGCGCAGTTCATTGCCCTTGGGCATTTCCAGCGGCACATTCGCCGCATGCGACGTGCCGCGCTGAGTCGGCGCAACGCGTTACTGGCGGGCTGGCCCGCAGGCATTGCGGGATGCGCCGCAATGCCCAGCGTCGCGGCGGGGCTGCATGTGATGGTCAAGGTCGACAGCCTGGCCCGCGAGCGTGAGCTGGTCGAGCAGGCGTGGAGCGTCGGCGTCGAGGTCAATGCCTTGAGCAGCTACTGGCTGCCGGACTCGACCGAACCCCTCGATGCGCGTGCCGGGCTGGTGCTGGGCTTTGCTGCCGTGCCGGAGGCGCAAATCAGCGATGCGCTGAACAGGCTGCGTAAGGTCTGGTCCGAGTAAGCCTGCTGCACACGTATAATCGCTTTCTTTTGCTACCTGTCGTTGAGAGACCCATGAACACATCCCTTTCTGCAACACCCGGCCGTGCCTACGGCGCGCCGCTGGCGGCGTTGTTCCTGTTATTGATGGGCGCGCAATTTCTGCTGCTCAGCGTTGGCACGCGTCAGGTCCTGCTATGGATCGTCGGGGCGGCGCTGGGAATGACCCTCTATCACGCCGCGTTCGGCTTCACATCGGCCTGGCGCGTGTTCATTCGTGAACGACGCGGTGCCGGTCTGCGTGCGCAAATGGTGATGCTCGCCGTGGCTGTGGTGCTGTTCTTTCCTGCGCTGGGCGCTGGCTCGCTGTTCGGGCAGCCGGTCAGTGGCCTGGTTGCGCCGGTTGGCGTTTCGGTCGTGGTCGGGGCCTTTATCTTCGGTATCGGCATGCAACTGGGCGGCGGCTGCGCGTCCGGGACACTGTTCACCGCAGGCGGCGGGAATGCGCGGATGCTGGTGACGCTGCTGTTCTTCATCCTCGGTTCGCTGATCGCCACTCATCATGTCGACTGGTGGTTCGCCTTGCCGTCGTTTCCGGCCACGTCTGTGGTCAAGAGCTTCGGCGTAATCCCGGCGCTGCTTGGCAATCTGGCGCTGTTCGCCTTGATTGCGTTTGTCACGGTACGCCTTGAAAAGCGTCGTCATGGCGAACTCGAGGCTCCAGTCTCCAGTGAACACAGGGGTCTGCGTCGCGTGCTGCGCGGACCGTGGGTGCTGGTCTGGGGCGCAGTGGCGCTTGCGCTGCTCAACTACGCCACGCTGGCGCTGGCAGGTCGGCCGTGGGGCATCACTTCGGCATTTGCGCTTTGGGGTGCCAAGGTGGCGAGCGGTCTGGGCGTGGATGTCGGCAGTTGGGTGTTCTGGCAGAGTGCGGCTAATGCCAAGGCGCTGGCTGCCCCGGTCTGGGAAGACATCACCAGCGTCATGGACATCGGCATCATGCTGGGTGCCTTGCTGGCGGCGGGCCTGGCCGGACGCTTTGCGCCTAACCTCGATATTCCGACACGCTCGATCGTCGCAGCCGTCATTGGCGGGTTGATGCTGGGCTACGGCTCGCGTCTGGCCTATGGCTGCAACATCGGCGCGTACTTCAGCGGCATCGCATCCGGCAGCCTGCATGGCTGGCTGTGGTTGGTTGCGGCCTACGCCGGTAACGTCATCGGCGTCAGGTTGCGACCGGTCTTCTTTGCCGGGGAGCGTGCGCAGGTAACGTTGAGCGGCTGCTGAAACGATTGATCCCTTGAGATAAAGCGGGCCGCTCGCGAACCAACTGCCGTTTTCGCATTCAAAGCCCGTGCAGTAGCGAGGATGTGCTGCCTCGCTTATCTATCGATGGGGTAGTCCTTTGCAGCAGACGATCATGGGAAAATTCCGGTTCCTGGGCAAGACAATCGGTTATGTGGGCTGGTCGCTTTTCTGGCTGCTGATTTGGGACGTGATCGTCACGGTCGATTTCATGCTGTACCTGGAGCGCAAGATCACCTTGCCGTCCATGCCGTTGACCTTGCTCGGTTCTGCGCTGGTGGTGCTGACCAGCTTCCGGAATTCCAGCGCCTACAACCGCTGGTGGGAAGCCCGCACCCTGTGGGGTGCGCTGGTCAACAGCTCGCGCAGCTTCGCCCGCCAGGTGCTGACGCTGGTCGAAGACGACGAGGGCGGCATCAATCCGGTGAAGGCCACGCTGCTGCGCCGCCATGTGGCCTACGTCAAATGCCTGTCCGCGCATTTGAAAGGCGAGCACTGTGGCGACGAGGTGCAGGCCTTGATTGCGCGTGAAGAGTTCGAGCGCCGGTTCGACACCAACAACTTTCCCAACGACCTGCTCAATACATCGGCAGCGCTCCTGGCCAAGGAATACCAGTGCGGCCGTCTGGACAGCATCCGCCTGGCGCGGCTTGAATCGACCATGGTGGACATCTCCAACTGCCAGGGCGGCATGGAGCGGATTGCCAATACGCCGCTGCCGTATCCATACGTCGCTTTTCCTCGCCTGTTCATCACCCTTTTCTGCCTGATCGTGCCCATCGGCCTGGTTGAAACCCTCGGCTGGTTCACGCCATTGGCCTCCACCGTGGTGGGCTTCATGCTGCTGGCGATCGAGAAGATCGGCACGGACCTGCAAAGCCCGTTCAAGGCCAGCGAACATGAAATCCAGATGACCGCGCTGTGCGCGAACATTGAGCGAAATCTGGACTCGATGCTTCGTGGGGCTCAGGAGGAAAGCAAGGTTTCCTGACCGCAGCAACCGCCCACGGAGAACCGCGCCATTGGGCGAGTGACGTTGTGTTGGAAGGGAGGGGGAATCGCGATATCCCGGTTGACTCAGGGCTGTCCTGAGTCACCGAGACGGTTCAATGGCTCAGCGCAGTTCGCCACACAGGTCCAGCTCTACCAGCCGCCGGACTTCTTCAGTGGTCAGGCCGGCACCGAGCAACGCATGCAGCTTGCCCAGCGCGGCTTCACGCGTCATGCCTCCACCGGACAAAACGCCTGCACTGCGCAGACGGCTGCCCGCTTCGTAGACATCCAGTTCCACGCCGCCTTCATGGCATTGTGTGATTGCAACCACACAGATGCCTTGCGCCCGGGCGTTTTCCAGGCTTGCTACGAACTGAGGATTGTCGCTGGGGCCGGTGCCGTTGCCGAAACACTCCAGAACCAGACCCTGAATGCCGCTGTCGATCAGGCCATCCAGTTGAGCCGCGCCGATACCAGGAAACAAAGGCAGCACCGCGACATTGGCCAGCGTTCGGGCCTGACGATAATCCAGCGCGTCGGGCAACGATATGGCTGCGTGACCGCTACGGGAGCGTTGCAGCGGCGCGAACGGATGACGTCCGAAGCTGCGGATTTTCGCGCAACGGGTCGGGTCCATCAGCTCGCCATGGAAATACAGCTGAACGCCCGGTGCCAGACCCTCGCCGAGGGCGAGCAGGGCACCGTTGACGTTTTCCCAGGCATCGCTGTCCGGCACGCCGGCCGGCAGCATGGAGCCTGTGAACACGACAGGCGCATTGAGCCCCAGCAACTGAAAGCTCATGGCCGCCGCGCTGTACGCCAGAGTGTCGGTGCCATGCAGCACCAGCACGGCGTCGCAGCCGTCCACGTCCACCGCTTCGATCACCGCTTCACGCAGACGCAACCAGTAGGCTGGCGTCATGTTGGCGCTGTCGATCAGGGGCGACATCTCGCGAAAACGCCATTGCGGCACGACCAGTTCCGGCAGCTCGGCCAGTTGTCCGGCCATTCGCGTCTCGAAACCCGAAGCAGGTGCCAGCCCGTTGGCGCTGGCCTGCATGCCGATGGTGCCGCCGGTATAAAGAACCATCACTCGCTGAGCAGATTTTTTTACATCATGAGTCATGGTTCTTCTCCGTTATGGCGTTATACGTTTATCGCGCTTCTGGGGCAGGCTTGCCTGCCAGCTCAGCATCATGAACCGGCTTTTGCGCCGGGTTGGCAGGCCATGCGCTACGGTCCAGGTCCAGATCAGGGAATTTGCTGGAGTCGAAAACCGGCGTCTTGATGCCTGCACGACGCTGTGCATCGTAGTCACTCAGGATGCGCTTGACGACTTTGAACAGCATCGCCAGTGCGATCAGGTTGACGAACGCCAGCATGGTCATGGTGATGTCGGCAAAGGCCAGCACGTCTTTCAGGTCGACGACAGCACCCCAGAGGATCAGCACCAGTACCGCAATGCGGTAGAGGACGATGGCCTTGACCTTCTCACCGAACAGGAAGCGCAGGCTGTTCTCGCCCAGGTAGTAGTTGTAGAGGATCGAAGTGAACACGAACAGGGCCAGCGCGACGCTGATGAAGATCCGGCCCCAGTCACCGACCACGGCTGCCAGCGAGTTCTGGGCCAGTACGATACCGTTGCCGTCGTAGCCGACGTTGTAGATGCCGGACAGCAGAATCAGCAAGGCGGTGCAGGTGCAGATCACGAAGGTATCGAGGAAAACGCTGAACGCCTGAACCACGCCCTGTGCAACCGGGTGCTCGACCTGAGCGACGGCTGCCACGTTAGGCGCGCTGCCCAGACCGGCTTCGTTGGCGAATACGCCGCGCTTGACGCCCATCACGATGGCGCTGCCCAGCAGACCGCCGAACACCGGATCAAGACCGAAGGCGCTTTTGACGATGGTCATCAGCATGCCTGGAACGTGATCGATCTGCAGCACGATCACGTAGACGGTGACGGCGATGTAGATCAGGGTCTTGACCGGCACCAGCAGGTCGGAGATAGCGGCGATACGCTTGATGCCACCGATGAATGCCAGACCCAGCAGCACGACCAGGCAGATGCCGGTGGTCATGGTGTCAACGCCGAAGGCGCTTTTCAGCGAGTCGGTCACGGCGTGGGATTGCAGGCCGTTGAACGCGAAGCCGAAGGTCACCAGCAGCAGAACCGCCATGACCATGCCCAGCCAGCGCTTGCCCAGGCCGTACTGGATGTAGAACGCCGGACCGCCACGGAACTGGCCTTCGGAATCCTTGCGTTTGTAAAGCTGAGCGAGGGAGCACTCGATGAAGCTGCTGGACATGCCGACCAGTGCGGTCACCCACATCCAGAACACGGCACCCGGGCCACCGAGTGTCACGGCAATGCCGACGCCTGCAATGTTGCCTGCACCGACACGGCCGGCAAGGCTCAGCATCAGGGCCTGAAACGAACTCAGCTGACCTGCGCTGCTCTTCAGGCTGTCGCCGAATACCGAGAACATGTGGAAAAAGTGTCGAAACTGAACGAAACGTGAGCGGATCGTGAAGTAACTACCCAGACCTACGATAAGGACAATGAGGACCTTACCGGAGAGGAAGTCGTTAATCATTTCCAGCATTTTTGTTATTCCTCGCTACTTTTGAGGGGGCGCACTATACCGGTGCAAAGTTTTTACGTCTGTAGGTGCTTTCTTGTAAGACTGATTCTTCATTTGCCGCGTTAAATAAATACTCTGTGGATAACCCCACACAGCGTGATCCCAGAGGCCTTGGACCGCTTATCGGATCCATGTTTGCCAGCGGGCAAAAAAAAGGGCCTGGAGAATCACTCCCAGACCCTCAAAAAATTGAGGGGTGTCTAGGCCCTCAATCTGGTGAGCAGGTTGCGCAGATCATCGTCTGTCAGGCCTTCAGTGGCGCCAGACGTGGAGCGATCATGTTTTCCGGTCGCAGAATGTCGTCGAGCATGGCGTCGTCGAGCAGGCCTTCCTCGCGAACCAGTTCCAGTACGCCGCGGCCGGTTTCCAGCGCGATACGGGCGATACGGGTCGAGTTCTCGTAACCGATGTAAGGGTTCAGGGCGGTGACCAGACCGATCGAGTGCTCGACCAGTTCACGGCAGCGCTGCTCGTTGGCCGTGATGCCGACGATGCAGTGCTCGCGCAGCATGTCCATGGCGCGTTGCAGCAGGCGGATCGAGTCGAAAATCTTGTACGCGATCAGCGGCTCCATCACGTTGAGCTGCAACTGGCCGCCTTCGGCTGCCATGGTCAGCGACAAATCGTTGCCGATGATCTCGAAGGCCACCTGATTGACCGCTTCCGGGATAACCGGATTGACCTTGCCGGGCATGATCGAACTGCCGGGCTGACGTGCTGGCAGGTTGATCTCGTTGATGCCGGTACGTGGGCCGCTGGACAGCAGGCGCAGGTCGTTGCAGATCTTGGACAGCTTGACCGCGGTGCGCTTGAGCATGCCCGAGAACAATACGAAGGCACCCATGTCGGAGGTGGCTTCGATCAGGTCGGCAGCAGGGACCAGCGGCTGGCCGCTGATGGTTGCCAGGCGCTCGACCGCAAGATGCTGGTAGCCAGGATCGGCGTTGATACCAGTGCCGATGGCGGTGCCGCCCAGGTTGACCTCGGTCAGCAGTTCCGGTGCCAGGCTGCGCAGGCGGTTCAGGTCTTCTGTCAGGGTGGTGGCGAAGGCGCGGAATTCCTGACCCAGGGTCATCGGAACGGCGTCCTGCAACTGCGTGCGACCCATTTTCAGAACGTGGTTGAATTCCTGGCCCTTGGCCGCGAACGCCTGAATAAGGCTGTCGAGGCTGGCGAGCAGGGCGTCGTGGCCCAACAGCAGACCCAGGCGGATGGCCGTCGGGTAGGCGTCGTTGGTCGACTGAGCCATGTTCACGTCGTTGTTGGGGTGCAGATGCTTGTACTCGCCCTTCTCGAAACCCATGGTTTCCAGCGCGATGTTGGCGATGACTTCGTTGGCATTCATGTTGGTTGAAGTGCCAGCGCCGCCCTGAATCATGTCCACCACGAACTGATCATGGAAATCACCGCGGATCAGGCGGGCACAGGCTTCGCTGATGGCGGCGTGCTTGGCGGTGTTGAGGTGTCCGAGCTGGTGGTTTGCATCGGCGGCTGCCTGCTTGACCATGGCCAGGGCCACAACCAGTTTCGGGTAGTGCGACAGCGGCACGCCGGACAGGTGAAAATTGTTGACCGCTCGCAGTGTCTGAATGCCGTAGTAGGCGTTAGCAGGTACTTCGAGAACACCAAGCAGGTCTTTTTCGATGCGCGATGATGCAGGCGAGGACATGATAGAAAAAGTCTCAAATGAGGCACGGACAATGCCGGAACGCAGCGGATAGTGGGCTTTGCGTTTAAAATTGACCAATGCTGTTAAACGCTGGGCCATGCAGAAACGGCATAACAGGTGTGTGACTCGGCTTTTGTGCGGGGCGTAAAGGCGACAAGATGTCGCACCTGTGTATTTTCCCGTCGCGCAGGGAACGCCAAAGGTTTTTGTAGCGGCGGCGCGTCGGGCGTCGTCTTTACGCAGTCGCCTGCTATGCAGTCAGCCATTGTCCGGGAGGACCTGATGAATCTGGAAAGCAAATGGTTGGAGGACTTCAGCGCCCTGGCGGCGACTCGCAGTTTTTCCCAGGCTGCCGAGCGCCGCTTCGTGACGCAGCCGGCGTTCAGCCGACGTATTCGCAGCCTTGAAGCCGCGCTCGGGCTCACTCTGGTCAACCGTTCGCGCACGCCGGTCGAGCTGACGGCGGCCGGGCAATTGTTTCTGGTCACGGCCCGTACGGTGGTGGAGCAGTTGGGCGAGGTCGTGCGTCACCTGCATCATCTGGAAGGCGGGCAGGGCGAGGTCATGCAGGTCGCTGCCGCGCATTCGCTGGCGCTTGGCTTCTTTCCGCGCTGGATCGCCCAGCTTCGCAACGAGGGCTTGAACATCGCCACCCGGCTGGTGGCGACCAACGTCGGTGATGCGGTGCATGCCTTGCGTGAGGGTGGCTGCGACTTGATGCTGGCGTTCTATGACCCCGACGCGGCGCTGCAAATGGATGCCGAGATCTTTCCATCGCTGCACTTGGGACAGACGCAGATGCTTCCGGTCTGCGCCGCCGACGCTCAGGGGCTGCCGCTGTTCGACATGGAAGGCGAAGCCAGCGTGCCGCTGCTGGCGTACAGCGCCGGTGCCTTTCTGGGGCGCTCGGTGAACATGTTGCTGCGCCAGCGTAACCTGCGCTTCACCACGGTTTACGAAACGGCCATGGCCGACAGCCTTAAAAGCATGGCGCTGGAAGGCCTGGGCATCGCGTGGGTGCCGCAATTGAGCGTCCGTGCCGAACTGGCACGCGGTGAGTTGGTGGTGTGTGGCGGACCGGAGTGGCATGTGCCGCTGGAAATCCGCCTGTACCGCTGCGCGCTGGTACGCAAGGCAAACGTTCGGCTTCTGTGGCGAAAGCTGGAAGGCGCTGCGACGCCGTGAGGATGCCGGACGGACCGCTCTGGCGAGCGGTCCGTGTGTGTCAGGGGTGTTCGCTCAGGTTGGCTGCGATCTGTTGTTTGTTCTCGTCGCTGTAGGTGTAGCAGTTGGCTCGAAGTGTATTGCGTACAGCAACCATGTTGGTTTCACACCACCAGCCGCCGCGATATAAAACCTGCGCCGCCTCGTGAGTGCCGCCCAGCATGTGGCCCAGCTCGTGCGCGATGGTGCTGTAGTTCTGCAGTGATGCGATGGCGCTGTAGCCCTTAACTAACGCATAGCCTCCTGTCTCTGAGTTGAGCATGTCCTGAGTCAGCAGCATGTATTTGGTCGTCGGGTTATAGGGCAGGTTTTTCGCGTCGGTGTACCGGTCCACCGCGTTCCTGAATGCCAGGGAGGTTCTGGTCAGGTCGTCACCCTTATATGCGAAGTCTGTCAATGTCGGGACATTGCGTATGAATTCAAGTTGGACACGCCGACCGGTGAAGCTTTCCAGGTCCTTCACGAACCACGTAATGTAATCCTGAGCAAGACGATTGATGTCGGTCTCCTTGACGTCGTCATGCAGGAACATGAACAGGAACAGGGGGCGTTTGGACGGTGTGTTTTCGGCCAGTGCAGCCTGGTTCAGCAAAAGTGCCAGTGCCGTGATCAACAGCAGGGATCGGGTAAAGAGTTTCAACATAAGTACTCATCCTTGAGTAAATAGAAAGGGTATGGCCTGCCCGGAATGGACAGGATCTGAAACACCTAATCGCAATTTTGGGCTGCGGTCAGTCGGCATCGGCAGCGCTGGCTGTAGTCTTGTGCGGATGAATGTGCAGGGCCTTTGCACGCACTTTCGTCAGACGGGGTCTTGCGCTCTGCACGGTTTGTAAAAACCTTGCGCGGATGGTCGCCGAGGGGGCTGTCATCCTCTCGCTTTGAGGTATACTGCGCGGCCTTTGGCCGGTTCAATCGGTCATTATTCGTACAGCAAGCCACGCCGGTCCTCCTGCGTGGCTTGTTGTTTTTAGACGCGCCTGCGGGCGCCCGATGAGAGGCACGACGATGAGCGCACTGGTTGGCGTGATCATGGGCTCCAAGTCCGATTGGTCCACCCTTAGCCACACCGCCGACATGCTGGAAAAGCTCGGCATTCCCTACGAAGTCAAAGTGGTGTCTGCGCACCGCACGCCGGACTTGCTGTTCCAGTACGCCGATGAGGCCGAAGGCCGTGGTATCGAGGTGATCATCGCAGGTGCCGGTGGTGCCGCTCACTTGCCGGGCATGTGCGCCGCCAAGACCCATCTGCCTGTATTGGGTGTGCCGGTTCAGTCGTCGATGCTGTCGGGTGTCGACTCGCTGCTGTCCATTGTGCAGATGCCGGCCGGCATTCCGGTTGCGACCCTGGCCATCGGCAAAGCGGGCGCGATCAACGCGGCGCTGCTGTCGGCGAGCATCCTGGGCGCCAAGCATCCGCAATTCCACGTGGCGCTGAAAAAATTCCGCTCCGAGCAGACAGACAGCGTCCTGGACAATCCAGACCCACGCCACGCCTGAGGTTTTTCCATGAAAATCGGTGTAATCGGTGGCGGCCAACTGGGCCGCATGTTGGCTCTGGCGGGAACTCCGCTGGGCATGAACTTCGCCTTCCTCGACCCTGCGCCAGACGCGTGTGCTGCGGCATTGGGCGAGCATCTGCGGGCCGATTACGGCGATCTGGATCACCTGCGCCAGTTGGCTGATGAAGTCGATCTGGTGACCTTCGAATTCGAAAGCGTTCCGGCCGAGACCGTGGCGTTTCTGTCGCAGTTCGTGCCTGTCTATCCGAGTGCCGAAGCGTTGCGCATTGCGCGCGATCGCTGGTTCGAAAAGAGCATGTTCAAGGACCTGGGCATCCCGACGCCTGCCTTTGCGGATATCCAGTCGCAAGCCGATCTGGACGCTGCAGTGGCCCGTATCGGTCTGCCCGCTGTCCTGAAAACCCGCACGCTGGGTTACGACGGCAAGGGCCAGAAGGTTCTGCGTTCGGCCGCTGATGTGGTCGATACCTTCGCTGAACTGGGCAGCGTGCCGTGCCTGCTGGAAGGCTTCGTGCCGTTCACCGGCGAAGTGTCGTTGATTGCGGTGCGTGCGCGCGACGGCGAAACCCGTTTCTACCCGCTGGTCCACAACACTCACGACAGCGGCATTCTGCGCCTGTCCATCGCCAGTACCGATCACCCGCTGCAAGGGCTGGCTGAAGACTACGCAAGCCGTGTGCTCAAGCAGCTGGATTATGTGGGCGTGCTGGCGTTCGAGTTCTTTGAAGTCGATGGTGGCCTCAAGGCCAACGAAATCGCGCCGCGTGTTCACAACTCCGGTCACTGGACGACTGAAGGCGCCGAGTGCAGCCAGTTCGAAAACCACCTGCGTGCCGTTGCTGGCTTGCCGTTGGGCTCCACCGCCAAGGTGGGCGAGAGCGCCATGCTGAACTTCATCGGCGAAGTGCCTGCGGTAGACAAGGTGATCGCGGTTGATGACTGCCATCTGCATCATTACGGCAAGGCGTTCAAGGCAGGCCGCAAGGTCGGTCATGCCACCGTCCGCAGCCACGACCGCGCTACGCTGGATCGTCAGGTCAAACGCGTCGAGGCGTTGATCAAGGGCTGAGCGAGCACTCCGCTTTGATCGTGCCAATACTCTGCGCTCAGCGTGATGCACACGTCATGAAGGGTATGGAAAGCGGGTCTGATACGGTACAGGCTGTCTGAATACAGGTCGCGTGGGAGGCGGTTTGTCGGCGATAGCGTCCGTCCAGTCATTGAAGGCTGGCTGAAAAACGCATCGCCGGCGAGCCGGCTCCAACAGGGTTCGCAGTTATCCAGTGATCGTGTGCAGAACGGCAAGCGCAGAGTGTGAGGTGCGATCGTTTGCTCCATCCTTCCTCAATCTTGATTTCCCCCGGAACCATTCCCCACCGCCGTTCTCAGATAGCAGTAAGCCAAGGCTGCAATGAGTCGTGGCGCGTTTAATTCATACAGAGGGAAATGGCATGGGTATCATCGGAACCATCTTCATCGGCTTGATCGTTGGCCTGCTGGCTCGCTTCCTCAAACCGGGCGATGACAGCATGGGCTGGATCATGACCATTGTGCTGGGTATTGCCGGTTCGCTGGCTGCGACCTACGGTGGCCAGGCTTTGGGCATCTATCAGGCGGGCGAAGGCGCAGGCTTCCTGGGTGCGCTGGTCGGTGCAATCATTCTGCTGGTCATCTACGGCATGATCAAAAAGCGCTGAGTTCAGGCGTCAGCCCTCTGTTTTGTAGCGCGCAGAGGGCTAGAATGCGCGGCAATTCATCCTCTTTCTGCCGAGCACCTTCATGCGTCGCTTTCTACTGATGACCCTGCTGCTGGTAACCGGGCTTGCACATGCCCAGTTGCCGGAAACCGACTGGCTGGACCTGATGCCCAAGTCGGATCAAAAGGCCCTTGAGGCCATGCCCGAAATTGATCACAACTCCCCCGAAGCCATGGGCACGTTCGACAGCAAGGGCGGCTTGAAGCAGAGCAAGGGGTTGCCTGCTGTCATGTACTCCACCAAGACTGTCGCCGCGATGAATGGCAAAAACGTTCGTCTGGGCGGTTACCCCGTGCCGCTGGAAACCGACGCCAAAGGCCATAGCACACTGTTCTTCCTCGTGCCGTACCCCGGCGCGTGCATTCACGTCCCGCCGCCGCCGCCCAATCAAATGGTGCTGATACGCTACCCCAAGGGCCTGAAGCTGGATGATATCTATGCGCCGTTGTGGGTCGAAGGCACCCTCAAGGTCGAGAAGGTCAGTAACGATCTGGCCGATGCGGCCTATGCGATGGATGCGTCAAAGGTCCGTATCGTCGTCGAATCGGACCTCTGATCAGGCGTTGGCCTAAAGCGTTTCGCTCCAGATACTCACGTTCAGAATGTGCATGTCGTCTGGGGCCAGCGTTACCACATCACTCAGTACGTTGGCGGTTTCGACACACACCATGCGCTGCCAGCCGTCTGGCGCCATGTCGGTGAAGCGTGCAGTCTTCTCGACCCACGGATTCCACACAATGGCCGAGTTCGAACCGGTGCTGTGAATCTGGATACGGCGTTGCCACTGTGGGTCGACAATGCTGAGCAGGCCCGGCGTATCCATATAGATACGGTCGGTTTCGCCCGTGAACGTCAGGTCGCCTGCCTGTTGACGCTCTTCCCAGTTTTCAAGGGTTTCGATGTAGCGCAGGCCGTCGAGCCCCTCGACGCTGACCTGACGCGAGTCGCTCACCGCAAAATAGGTGTGCAGGGCCTGACTGATCGTGACGGCCTCGGTGCCGCAGTTATAGCTGACCAGACTGACGTTCAGCGCATCGTCCAGACGAATGCTCAGCTTGAGGGCGACATTGTGCGGCCAGCCGGGCAACTTGCCTTCGGCCTGCGGCATCACGAACTCCACCAGCAAGGCGTCGCCGTCTTCACCCATGCCCAGCAGCTCCCAGTCCAGCGCACGCACTTCGCCATGAGCCTTGGCGGGCTCGTCGCTCTGACGCATGGCCTGCACGCTTTCAGGGTTGCGTTCCAGGTTGCCGAACCAGGGCCAGCAGATCGGCATGCCTGCGCGAATCGGCTTGCCCTTCTTGAAGACCGCTTCCTCGTTCAGCCAGATCAACGGTTCCTGCCCGGCGCGCTGGTAACTGAGGATGTGCGCGCCTTGTTGGGCGACGAGCAGCTCTGCGTCGCCATGACGAATGCGCCAGCAGTTCAGTTCATCGTACTGGACGGATTCAACGGCGGACTCTATCGGGGGTGTGGACATGCAAAATCTCTCACTCAGTAGTCGTGACGACAGTAGACCGTACCTGACGGGATGAGTTTGCCCAAGGAGCAGGCTCGCCGAGACCTGTCCTTGTTGGCAATGCAGCGCTTAACGCCTGGCCGGAACCGAGCGTGTACGGCCGCTGGCATCGATAGCAACAAATACGAACGCTGCTTCGGTGACCTTGCGCCATTCGCTGGTCAGCGGGTCGTCGCTCCACACCTCGACCATCATCTTGATGGACGTACGGCCCACTTCCAGCGTGCGCGTATAAAAGGACAACTGTTCGCCAACGGCGACCGGGACCAGAAACGCCATGCGGTCGATAGCGACCGTTGCGACGCGTCCGCCTGCCACTTTGCTGGCCATGGCAGTGCCTGCCAGGTCCATCTGAGAGACCAGCCAGCCGCCGAATATATCGCCAAAGCCGTTGGTTTCACGGGGTAAAGCCGTAATCTGTAACGCAAGGTCGCCTTGCGGAGTTGGATCTTCTTGTTCGAGCTCGATCATGCCTAGGGTGCCTCTGACCCATGACTCTATTGTTTTTTGCCGCGGTGGACAGGTGCCATTCAAAACCTTGAGCATGAACTTTTTAAGGTCAGCCTTCGGTATGGCCCTTAAGGGAAATTCTGCGAAAGCCGCTGACTCAGACGTTTTCGCACAATTTCCCATTGCGCTGGGCAGCCTGCGAGTATATCGGTCGTTGCGTCATAGAACGACCGCCGGGTTTTCATTTTGTCCCTGCGCAGTTCCTGCTATGTGTTTTTTGTAGCAATTTGCTATCTTGCTGCACCTCTACAGGTGACAAGACTGCCTGTACACGCAAATTTGATGCCTATCTGCATCGTTGCCCCGGACAATCGCTTCTGCACGCCACCCCGCCGCAGCCAGCGTAGCTGTCGCATGCCCTTTCAGAACAAGCAAAGAGAAGCCTTGTCATGTCATCTGTTTCTTCAAGTACCGCGCAACCCTCGCGCCCTTTGACCCGTAGCGATTATAAAACGTTGTCGCTTTCTGCCTTGGGTGGCGCGCTGGAGTTTTACGACTTCATTATTTTCGTGTTCTTCGCGGCGGTGGTCGGCAAGCTGTTCTTCCCGGTGGACATGCCTGACTGGCTGCGCATGATGCAGACCTTCGGCATTTTTGCGGCCGGCTATCTGGCGCGTCCGCTGGGCGGCATCATCA
Source organism: Pseudomonas triticifolii (assembly GCF_014358015.1). Classification (GTDB taxonomy): domain Bacteria; phylum Pseudomonadota; class Gammaproteobacteria; order Pseudomonadales; family Pseudomonadaceae; genus Aquipseudomonas; species Aquipseudomonas triticifolii. The sequence goes on from NZ_JACONV010000007.1 coordinate 171,468, forward strand.
TGGCGCACTTTGGCGACCTGCTGGGGCGCAAGAAAATGTTCACGCTGAGCATTTTCATGATGGCCGTGCCGACCCTGATCATGGGTTTGCTGCCAACCTACGCGCAGATCGGCATGTGGGCGCCCATTCTTCTGCTGCTGATGCGCGTGATTCAAGGCGCAGCGATTGGCGGTGAAGTGCCCGGTGCCTGGGTGTTCGTGTCCGAACATGTGCCGGCTCGTTACATCGGTTATGCCTGCGGCACACTGACCGCGGGCCTGACCGCTGGCATTCTGCTGGGCTCGCTGGTCGCCACGGCGATCAACAGTATCTACAGCCCTGTCGAGGTGGCGGACTACGCCTGGCGTATTCCTTTCCTGCTGGGGGGTGTGTTCGGTTTGATGTCGGTGTACCTGCGTCGTCTGCTGCATGAGACGCCTGTGTTCGCCGAGCTGCAATTGCGCAAGGCGCTGGCAGACGAAGTGCCGCTCAAGGCGGTGCTGCGTGATCATCGTGGTGCCGTTGCACTGTCGATGCTGATGACCTGGTTGCTGTCGGCCGGCATCATTGTCGTGATCCTGATGACGCCGACCATCCTGCAGACGATCTATGGTTTCCCGGCTGCCACGGCGCTTAAAGCGAACAGCCTGGCCATCGTGTTCCTGAGCATCGGGTGTATCGGTGCGGGTGCATTGGCGGACCGCATCGGCGCCGGCTGGGTGTTCCTGCTGGGGAGCGCAGGCCTGCTGGTCAGCTCCTGGACCTTCTATCACATCCTGGGCGACAACCCTGGCGTGCTGTTTCCGCTGTACGCGATCACGGGCCTGTTCGTCGGCACCATCGGTGCAGTGCCTTATGTGATGGTCAAGGCGTTCCCGCCGGTGGTGCGCTTCTCGGGCCTGTCGTTCTCCTACAACCTGGCGTATGCAATCTTCGGTGGCCTGACACCCATGGTTGTGACCTTCATGCTCAAGAGCAGCCCGATGGGGCCGGCCTGGTATGTCGCAATCCTGTGCGGCATGGGCATGGCCATCGGCGTCTATCTGATCTCGAAAAAACGCTGATACCTCCAGCGCTGGACCTGTCCATCGGTAAAGGCCGTCCCCCTGAGCAAGGGTGATGGCCTTTTCATCTTATTGTCACAATCAATTCATAGAGTGGTCACAAGACCGGCGAAAGCGGGTCTGGACCCCTACATACCCTGCCAGGAGCGCAAGGCATGACACTCAAGAGTTTGATGACTGCACTGACCTTTGTCGCGGCCGGAGTTGCCGCTGCCAATTCGGTCGCTGCCGTCGACCCTGCCATCAAGGCCTATACCAAGACTTCCGGTGTATCGGGCAATCTCTCCAGTGTCGGCTCCGACACCCTGGCCAACCTGATGACCCTGTGGGCCGAGGCCTACAAGAAAGAATACCCCAGTGTGAACATCCAGATTCAGGCCGCCGGTTCATCGACCGCACCGCCAGCCTTGACCGAAGGCACTGCGAATCTGGGGCCGATGAGCCGCAAGATGAAAGACGGCGAGCTGTCGGCGTTCGAGCAGAAGCACGGCTACAAGCCGACGGCCATTCCGGTGGCAGTGGATGCGCTGGCGGTGTTTGTACACAAGGACAACCCGATCAAGGGCCTGACCCTGCAGCAGGTCGACGCGATTTTCTCCGCGACGCGTCTGTGCGGCGCCAAGACCGATGTAAAGACCTGGGGCGATGTGGGCGTGACCGGCGACCTGGCCGGCAAGCCGATCCAGTTGTTCGGGCGTAACTCGGTGTCCGGCACTTATGGCTACTTCAAGGAAGAAGCGCTGTGCAAGGGTGACTTCAAGCCTAACGTCAACGAGCAGCCGGGTTCCGCCTCGGTGGTCAGTGCCATCAGCAATTCGCTCAATGGCATCGGTTACTCGGGCATCGGTTACAAGACCTCCAACGTGCGCACCGTACCGCTCTCGAAGAAGGACGGCGGCGTGTTCGTTGAAGACAACGAAGCCAACACCCTGAACGGTACTTACCCGCTGTCGCGCTTCCTTTATGTCTACGTCAACAAGGCGCCCAACAAGCCGCTGGCCCCGCTGGAAGCCGAGTTCATCAAGCTGGTCCTTTCCCGACAAGGCCAGGAAGTGGTGATGAAAGACGGCTACATTCCGCTGCCCGCCCGCGTTGTCGAGAAAGCGCTGGCTGATCTGGGCCTGCAAGGCACGGGTGGCGTCGTCTCAAACTGACGACCGTTAAACGAGGCTCAATGGATTGGCCTTGTCATCATTGAACAGTCCGCCGCCGGTTTTTAGTGGGCAGCGGGCTTTTCTGCGTCACCTTGCTGTAATGTTTTTGTCATACAAGGCCGCTACGGTGTGTGCGCATGAATGAGTTGGCTAAACCTGTGATCGATCAAAATTCCCCGCCAGAGCGTATCGACTTCAATACGCCTGCGATGCTGCGCAAGCGCCGTTTTCGTGCGTTCAAGGACCGTCTGACTCATTGGTACGTCGCCATTGGTGGCCTGGCGGTGCTGGCGGCCATCACCCTCATTTTCTTCTACCTCGCTTACGTGGTTGCACCCCTGTTCAAGGGTGCGAGCCTGACCGCCGCTGCGCCATTGAACGCCGCCTGGATGCAGGATGCCGGCAAGCCGCTGATGATCGCCATTGAAGAGCAGAATCAGATCGGCATGCGGATTTCCGACAAGGGCGAAGTGATCTTTTTCGATATCAAGGACGGGGCCGAGCTGCACCGTGTCGCGCTGCCGCTTCCTGCCGGGGCGACCGTGGTGTCCATCGGCAAGGACCAGCCCGGTGCGCCGCTCATTGCGTTGGGCCTGTCCAATGGCAAGGTATTGATCTTCAGGCATTCGTACGTGACCACGTACCCGGGTAACCAGAAAACCATCACGCCGAGCGTGGCCTGGCCGTTCGGCGAGACGCCGCTGGTGCTGGATGAAGCCGGGCGTGCGGTCGAGCACGTGACGGTCAGCGCCGATGGCGAAAGCCTCAAGGTGGCAGGCTCCACCGGCACTCAGTTGCATGTCATGGCGATCGAGCAGACCGAGAACATGATGACTGGCGAAGTGACCCGCGAGCAGAGCCGTATCGAGCTGCCGCAGATGTCCGCCGCCGTCAAAGCCATCTACATCGATCCGCGTCAGCAATGGCTGTACGTGATCAACGGACGGGCCCAGGCCGATGTATTCAGCCTGCGTGACCGCACCCTCAATGGCCGCTACAAACTGCTCGAAGACGGCAATGCCGAGATCACTGCCAGCGCGCAACTGGTCGGTGGCATTTCGTTGATCATCGGTAACTCCCGAGGCAGCATGACCCAGTGGTTCATGGCCCGCGACACCGATGGCGAACAGCGGCTCATGCGGATTCGCGATTTCAGGATGGGCAGTGCGCCGATTGTCCAGATCAAGCCGGAACAGCGTCGCAAAGGCTTCATCGCGCTGGATGCCTCGGGCAAGCTGGGGGTGTTCCACAGCACCGCTCACCGCACCTTGCTGATCAATCAGGCGGTGGACGGTCCGGGCATTCTGGCGTTGTCGCCACGGGCCAACCAGGTGCTGGTTGAAAGTGGTAGCACGCTGTTGCCGTTGACACTGGATAACCCACACCCGGAAGTGTCCTGGAGTTCACTGTGGGGCAAGGTCTGGTACGAGAACTACGACGAGCCCAAGTACGTCTGGCAGTCCACGGCTTCCAACAGCGACTTCGAACCCAAACTGAGCCTGGCACCGCTGACCTACGGCACCCTCAAAGCCGCGTTCTACGCCATGCTGCTGGCAGCGCCGCTGGCGGTTGCCGCGGCGATCTACACCGCGTACTTCATGGCTCCGGGCATGCGCCGCAAGGTCAAGCCCGTGATCGAACTGATGGAAGCGATGCCGACGGTGATTCTCGGTTTCTTTGCCGGGCTGTTTCTGGCGCCTTACCTGGAAGCGCATCTGCCGGGCATCTTCAGCCTGTTGCTGTTGACGCCCATTGGTATTCTGCTGGCGGGCTTCTTCTGGACACGCTTGCCCGACTCGATTCGCCTGCGCGTGCCGGATGGCTGGGAAAGCGCGATCCTGATTCCGGTCATTTTGCTGGTGGGCTGGTTGTCGTTGAGCATGAGCCCGCATCTGGAAAACTGGTTCTTCAATGGCGACATGCGCATGTGGATCAGAAATGACCTGGGCATCACCTACGACCAGCGCAATGCGCTGGTGGTCGGACTGGCGATGGGGTTTGCGGTGATCCCGAACATCTATTCGATTGCCGAGGACGCCGTGTTCAGTGTGCCGCGCAGCCTGACGCTGGGCTCGCTGGCGCTGGGTGCCACGCCCTGGCAAACCCTGACCCGCGTGGTGATCCTGACCGCCAGCCCCGGTATTTTCTCGGCTCTGATGATCGGCATGGGCCGCGCCGTAGGCGAAACCATGATTGTGCTGATGGCCACCGGCAACACGCCGATCATGGACATGAACCTGTTCGAAGGCATGCGCACGCTGGCGGCCAACGTTGCCGTGGAGATGCCGGAATCTGAAGTGGGCGGCAGTCATTATCGAGTGTTGTTTCTGGCGGCGTTGGTGTTGCTGATGTTCACCTTTGTCATGAACACCGCCGCAGAGCTGATTCGTCAGCGCCTGCGCAAGAAATACTCGTCGCTTTAAGGAAGGTAGACGTTCGTGAAAAGGAACTCCCTCAACGGCTGGTTCAAAAGCGGCGCCCCTGGCGTCTGGATGAGTGCGGGTGCCGTTTCCATCGCCGTGATCATGACCATCGGTCTGCTGGCAGTGATTGCTGTGCGCGGTCTGGGCCATTTCTGGCCGGCCGATCTGGTGGCCGCGCAATACGACGTACCCGGTCAGGCAAAGCACGTGCTGGTGGGCGAGCTGGTCGAGAAAGAACAGGTGCCACGCGCTCGCTTGAAGGGTGCCGGTTTGCCGGTGCCCGACGCAGGCCCTGAATTCATGACCCGCGAGCTGTTCAAGGTCGGCAACCGCGACCTCAATCCCAGCGACTTTACCTGGGTGATAGGCGAGTGGCTGACCGGAGAAAGCCGGCCTGCAGAACTCATGACGCTGGAGCGTCGTGAGTGGGGCAACTTCTACGGCTACCTGGTCAACGTCAAGGAGAGCGGCAAAATCGTTGCCGAAGGCGAAGCGGCCTGGCCTACCTTGCAGGCGCGCATCAAGCGCGTCGAAAAGCTCGCCGACGAATTGTATGTGCTGGAGAAAAAAGACATCGGCGCCATCAACCATGGCATCGAGCGTCTGCGTCTTCAGGCCCGCAAGCTTGAACTCAATGGCAGGCTCGATGCCACCGCGCAAGCCGACATGGCGGCCGAGCGCGCAGAACTCGACGCCCGTTACGCGGCCATCGAAGATCGCCTGAATGCGCTGCATCAGGCCTTTGATCGCGACAGCCTCACGGCGCGCGACGCCAATGGCAAGGAAATCGAAATCAGCCTGGGCAAGGTGGTGCATGCCTATCAGCCCAATGCGATGGGTACGGTCGCCAAGCTGAGCTTCTATTTCAAGAAGCTCTGGGAGTTCCTGAGCGACGACCCGCGTGAGGCCAACACTGAGGGCGGGATCTTCCCGGCGATTTTCGGCACGGTGATGATGACCCTGATCATGGCGATCATCGTGACTCCGTTCGGTGTACTGGCCGCCGTCTATCTGCGTGAATACGCCCGCCAGGGTCCGCTCACGCGTTTGATCCGTATCGCGGTCAACAACCTGGCCGGCGTGCCTGCCATCGTCTACGGCGTGTTCGGCCTTGGGTTTTTCGTCTACGTGCTGGGCGGCTCGGTGGATCGGCTGTTCTTCCCTGAAGCCTTGCCTGCGCCGACTTTCGGTACGCCGGGCCTGCTGTGGGCATCGCTGACGCTGGCGCTGCTGGCGGTGCCTGTGGTGATCGTGGCGACTGAAGAGGGGCTGGCGCGCATTCCGCTGACCCTGCGCGAAGGTTCGCTTGCGCTGGGGGCCACCAAGGCCGAGACGCTGTGGAAAATTGTGTTGCCCATGGCCAGCCCCGCGATGATGACCGGCCTGATTCTGGCCGTGGCCCGCGCCGCCGGCGAAGTCGCGCCGTTGATGCTGGTCGGTGTGGTCAAGCTGGCGCCATCGTTGCCACTGGACGGAAATTACCCCTATCTGCATCTGGATCAGAAGATCATGCACCTGGGTTTTCATATTTACGACGTGGGCTTCCAGAGTCCCAACGTCGAGGCTGCTCGTCCGCTGGTGTACGCCACGGCGCTGTTGCTGGTGCTGGTCATCGCCTTGCTCAACCTGTCGGCGGTCAGCATTCGCAATCACCTGCGAGAAAAGTACAAGGCGCTCGACAACTGATCCCCGAGTGCCGCCCCCTCCAGCGAGGCGGGCGGCTCGATGAAACGAATGGTTCGCACAGGAGCAATCCATGCAACACGAAAGCCCGACTCACGGCATGAGCATGTCGGCTCTGAGGCGTCACAAGCAAGGCCTGCACCTGGCCGACGAAACCGTGGCGATCGAAGTGCCGGGTCTGAACCTGTTCTATGGCGCAAAACAGGCGCTGTTCGACATCGCCCTGAACATTCCCAAGCAGAAGGTGACTTCGTTTATCGGACCCTCGGGTTGTGGCAAGTCAACACTGTTGCGCACGTTCAACCGTATGAACGACCTGGTGGATGGCTGCCGCGTCGAGGGCGCCATCAACCTGTATGGCCATAACATTTACACCAAGGGTGAGGAAGTCGCCGAGCTGCGTCGTCGCGTCGGTATGGTGTTCCAGAAGCCGAACCCGTTTCCCAAGACGATCTATGAAAACGTGGTCTACGGACTGCGCATTCAAGGGATCAACAAAAAGCGCGTACTCGACGAAGCAGTCGAGTGGGCTTTGAAAGGCGCTGCACTGTGGGACGAGGTCAAGGATCGACTGCACGAGTCGGCACTGGGTCTGTCTGGCGGTCAGCAACAGCGTCTGGTCATTGCCAGAACCATCGCCGTGGAGCCGGAAGTCCTGCTGCTCGACGAACCCTGTTCGGCACTTGACCCGATTTCGACCCTTAAAGTTGAAGAGCTGATCTACGAACTGAAATCCAAATACACCATTGTGATCGTTACCCACAACATGCAGCAGGCGGCTCGGGTGTCGGACTACACCGCGTTTATGTACATGGGCAAGCTCGTCGAGTTTGGTGACACCGATACGTTGTTCACCAATCCGGCCAAAAAACAGACTGAAGACTACATCACCGGTCGTTATGGCTAGGACGTGCTTCGTCAGACCTGAACCACCGCTGCGTTTTCGCAATTAACCGGACGTTCCAAGGACACCCAGCATGATCCACAAAGACAGCCACACGCATCACATTTCCCAACAGTTCAACGCCGAACTCGAAGACGTTCGCAGCCATTTGCTCGAAATGGGTGGCCTGGTCGAGAAGCAGGTCAACGATTCGGTCACGGCGCTGATCGAAGCCGACTCGGGCCTGGCCCAGCGGGTTCGTGAGGTCGACGACCGGATCAACCAGATGGAGCGCAACATCGACGAAGAGTGCCTGCGTATTCTGGCTCGTCGTCAGCCTGCAGCGTCGGACCTGCGCCTGATCATCAGCATCTCCAAGTCGGTGATCGACCTGGAGCGCATCGGCGACGAGGCCACCAAGATTGCTCGTCGTGCGATCCAGCTGTGCGAAGAAGGCGAGTCGCCACGTGGCTACGTCGAAGTGCGGCATATCGGCGATCAGGTGCGCAACATGGTGCGCGATGCGCTCGACTCGTTCGCCCGCTTCGATGCGGAGCTGGCGTTGTCGGTGGCTCAGTACGACAAGGTCATCGACCGCGAGTACAAGACGGCCCTGCGTGAGCTGGCGACCTACATGATGGAAGATCCGCGTTCGATCTCCCGCGTGCTCAACGTCATCTGGGTGCTGCGTTCGCTGGAGCGCATCGGCGATCACGCGCGCAACATCTCTGAGCTGGTGATCTATCTGGTGCGTGGTACAGACGTTCGCCACATGGGTCTCAAGCGCATGAAGGAAGAGGTGCAAGGCATCTCGGCGAGCGAAAACGCTAATGTTCCGGGCAACGCTGACGATAAGTAAGATTGCCTGCAAGAAAACGCCCGGCACTTGCCGGGCGTTTTTCGTTGTGCAGACGTACATTCTCAGCCGCCTGCGGATTAAATCTCATGGCGCAGTCAATCAATATGGCAGTTGGCTATCGGTCAACGCTATGCTTGCCGAAACAAAGGGCGTGTTGGCATATCGCAGTTCGCCTCCAGGGTGAACACGTCCGCAGGAGCGTCGATGAGTAAGGTCAGTGTATTGGTGGTGGATGACGCGACTTTCATTCGCGACTTGGTTAAAAAAGGGCTGCGTAATTATTTTCCCGGGATTCACACCGAGGACGCAGTCAACGGTCGCAAGGCCCAGGCTTTGCTGAGCAAAGAGTCGTTCGATCTGATTTTGTGCGATTGGGAAATGCCCGAAATGTCAGGCCTTGAACTGCTGGCCTGGTGCCGTTCGCAAGACAACTACCTCAAAACCGTGCCCTTCATCATGGTGACCAGCCGTGGTGACAAGGAAAACGTCGTACAGGCGATTCAGGCCGGCGTCAGCGATTTTGTCGGTAAGCCGTTCACCAACGAGCAATTGCTGACCAAGGTCAAGAAAGCGCTGGCCAAGGTCGGCAAGCTGGACGCTGTCATGTCCACGGCCCCGGCGCGCATGAATTCGCCGCTCAATGATTCGCTCAGCGCACTGACCGGTGGCAAGGCCGAGGTGGTTCGCGCCGCGCCTGTCGCGGCACCGGTTTCAGGCGGTATCGCCAAGGCACCGCCCGTGGTCGCCAAGGCCGCTGAGCCTGCCGGTCGCGGACAGGGCCAGTTGCGCCTGCCCAATGGTATTCAGTCCTGCGTGATCAAGGCCTTGAGCCTTAAAGAAGCGTCGTTGGTGGTCCGTCGTAGCGACAACCTGCCTCAGGTGCTCGACAGCGCGGTGCTGGATCTGGAGCAGGGCGATAGCAACGAGGTTGCCCGCCTCAATGGCTATCTGCATTCCGTCGCCGCTTTCGAGCAGAAGCCAGACAGCGAGTGGCTGCAAGTGATCTTCCGCTTTGTCGACCAGGACGCACAGAAGATGGATTACCTGTCGCGCCTGATTGCACGCGGCACGGCACAGAAGCACTTCGTTCCAGGCGCTTGATCGCCGATCAGGTCTCGTTCCGGTGTCAATGGCCGGCTTTACGTCATCGCTGTGTTTAAGAGACATGGCGATGCAAGCCGGTGGTCGGGTTCAGTTGCCGATAACATCGTTCTTCATCGTGATTGCACGCCCTTGACGTCACTATCTGTGTCTGCCTGACAAGGCTGTGCGATTTTTCGGTGCCTCTGCGTACCCGGTTTCCTCTTTGCCGCAAGCAGCGGCTTCTATTTAGTTTTTCCAGAACCCTCACGTCTCGTGAGCCCACTGGAACATCGCTAAATGCCGTTACTTCAATCGAATATTTTCACCCTTGATACCCGTCAATTGCTCTTCAATGTGGCGGTTGCACTTGACCCGAATCTGCCTGCGCCCTACCTGTCCGACAACCCCGTGTTGCCCGAAGAGCACTTTCGTACGGTCCGACGGGTACTCAATCACCTGCTCGGTGACGACATCCGCTTTTCGACCCTCGGTTTGGCCCAGCCGAATGCCGAGCAGGAGCACAAGCTGTCTCTGCTTTATCAAAGCGACAAGGCGCGCCAGTTGTGCGCCGACACGTTGCACGTGCCCGAAGCCGACGTCAGTACCTGGCTGATGCATCAATTCTTCGCCCGTATTGCCTGGCTCAATGAGTCGGTCGTCGTGACCGATACGGCTCGGGCACAGCTGGAAAACTACCTGTATGTGACCTTGCCGTTCTGGGGAGGAAGTGTCGTTCTGGGGGAGGACGAGTTTTCTGAGCTGGGCGAGCTGCTTGCTCCGGTACCGGACGACTTGCGCCTGTGGATGGTGCAATTCAGGCGAGGTGCCCGTCTGGTGCCGATTGCCCAATGGGTTTCCTTGAACCCGGTACAGACACTCTATAACGGTATGGCTGCACGGCATGCCGCCGCTCACACGGACAGCGGGCAGGACGCAATCAGTCTGTTTTGCGAAAGCTTTTCACGCCTGATACCTATTACCCAGTACCGTGACCGGGAATTGCTGGACTGGCTCACCCTGAGCCTGGAAAAGGCCGATTTCTGGTCGTCGTTGACGTTGTCACTGGCGGTTACACCCGACGACGATGCGTTGCTGGGCGATTTACAGGTGGATCTTGCGACGCCGACCTCGCTGGCAACACGGGCCGGCTACTTGCGCAAGCTGGTGAGCTACGTGGTGGATCCCGACAATGAGCAGTGGGTTGAGTCTGCCATAGCCGAAGCGCGTCGGGCACCGGGCATGCGAGCGCTGTCTCTGGCCATCAGGCTAAGCTTCGAGCACTCGGGGCTGGCGTTCGAGTCGGCCATCTTGCTTGCGTCGTTGCTACTGTTTTCGGACCTGGAGTCGAGCCTTCAGCTGAGCGAGGCGCTTCCTGGCTCGCAGCATCTTGATACCGATGTTCCGCGCCTCGACAGCTGGAGCCCGCTGCGCAATGCCAACCCGCTGTTCACCCAGATGGGCATCGAAGTGCTGTGCCATTCTGACGGTACAGACCGTTCCCTGCGCCTGTCAGCCCGTGAGACATGGCATGCCCTGATACACACGTCCTGGTTTGAATCGACCTTCTCTCCCATGCTCGACAAGATGGACTGGTACGGAGGTCGCGCCGATGAACGCGCCTCGCCTGGTATCACGCAGGCGCTGGCGGGTCGGGCAATCATCGATTACTTCCTCGGCGCGCCGCAAACCGATGGCGAATCCCTTGAGGCAAGCCTTCGAAGCGAATGGGTGCTGGATTACAGCCATCAGCAATTGAGCGAGCGCGTCAAAGCCCTGATTCGATATCGGCAGCCGGAGGCAACGACCAGCACCGTGGACATGCTGCATTACCTGCTGCTGCGTGAGGCGATGCCGGAGTTGCTGGTGGACGGTGTGCCTGAGCATCTGCAGTACGGACGCTCCCTGCAGAGCGTGGCCTTTATTCATGGTGTGGCGCTGATCGAGGCCATGACCCCTGGGCTTTCCCTGATCACGCCTTACGACGACCTGATCACGGTCAGTGCGGACCTGAGCCAGTCTGAAGATTCCGAGGTGCACGCGTTGTGGGCCAGTACGTTGACGATTCCGGCCCTGCGCTATGCCAACGCCCAAGGTGTCATTCGATGGTCAGGTGATAACGATGTCCTTCAGGCATCCGCCGAACAGGTCAGCAAGGCGCTGAGCCATGTGCAGGCGCAGCAGGAGCAGCACGCGCAGGAATTGAACAGCCTGCTGTCGATCAAGCCGCCAGACCGCCGACAGCTTGCGCAGCACATGCTGCAGAACGCAGGCGTCGATCGCTGGCTATGGGACCAGGCCGTCAAGATCAATCATTGGCCGATCTTGCAGGATCATGGCTTCACGATTGCCTTTTCCTATTCAATCGACCATCTGACGGCGGTGGGTCAGCCCGAGGCCACGGTTCTAGAACTGGTGATGATGGGAGAGGTGTACATTCCTGGCACGCCGACGGTCCCGGAGGCTTATGCCAGCGCGTTCGATACCTTCAGCGAGGCGCTGGTCAGCGCGGAAACCGATGTCATCAAAAGGCTGCTGTACGAAATGCAGCCGGAGTCGCGTGACGAGCTGTTGAACTCGACCTGTGAGATCAGCCGGGTCCGGTTTGGCACTGAAGAAGGCACCCAAGGGCTTTTCCTGCGTTGTCAGCGAGGTGATCATCGTGAGGATTTCAAAGGCCATTCGGTCCGCGAGTTCTTTTTCGAGCTGATCCCGGCGTCCGGGGTCGCGCGCGAAGTCAGCCAGCGTTTCACTTACTCCGTCGACGGCGTCACCTGGTCCCACCCGGTCTCGATCCCTGAGGCGTTTCACCTGCGTGAGGCGCATCAACGTCGCATCGAAGAAGCCAGAACCACGCCGTTATTGCCCATGGACAGTGACGCCTACCTGACGGGCACCGTGTCGCGCGCCATCACCGCGATTCACGCCCCTGCTCAGGGCACGCTGGTTCCTTCCAGCGAACTGGTTTACCTGACCGCTGCCGATGAGCAGGCCAGCGTGGCTGCGCTGGCCGCTGCTGCGGCGACCCATTTGCTCGCAAGCTTCATGGAAAAAAGCAAAACCGAGCACCAGCACGAAACAAACTGGGAGCGCATCTGGGCCAAGGAGCGTGAGTACGCGGACACCATTGCCCGCTTCGTCATCCCTTTTTACAGCTGCATCAAGGATCTGGAGAGCGGTGACCATTCGGGTGGCGTCATCGTCGGCTGCGTGATTGATGTTGCTTTTGCGCTCGTGCCGCTGGGGCAGTTTGCAGGGGCGACGGCGCGCATCGTATTGCGGGCCGGGGAGATGAGTGTCTGGTCCGTCACGCGCCTGACCGGCCAGGCTGTTGGTCGCCTGATCGTGGGGCTGGCCGAGCAGAGCGGTGTGTTTGCCATACGTGACCTGCTCAGGCTCGGGTGGAAGCTGGGCCGGTTCGGCTGGACGGTACTGATGCAGAGCGTGCCTTCGCTGAAATCCATCTTTTCCTCACGTGCCTTGACTGACGGTGCACTCAACCTGGACAAGGGTATGTACCGGATTCTGGACACCCCGCAGCAGCCCTGGCAGCCACGTCTCGCGGCGTCGGACAAGCGCGCAATGGTCGATGGCCGTTCTTCGGTGGCGGTGCGTGACATCGGCACCGCGCAGCAGCCGGATTTCAGGCTGCTTGATCCGCAAGCCGACCGTGTTTTCGGGAAAAGACTGACACCCTTATCCTCTGCGCAGTCCCCGGAGTTTTCCGTCCTGTCGACGGCGGACAGCATCGGTCTCGACCGCTACCCGCCTGTGCTGCCGATCACGTCGGTGGAGGACGGCTTTCATGAGGCCCGTATCGATAGACGCTGCAGCGTGAGCGCGATCAAAAGAGCGGAAGGTGAGTACGACATCCTGATCGATGGGCATGCGTATCATCTGGACGCCAGCGCCCCGGATGCCGCATTGCGCAAGCGACCGGTCGCCAGGCTTTCATCAACGACCGAAACGTTGAAAGAGACAGAGAACCTATGCCGGGTGCGCCGTGACCTGATATCAGTACCTTGTGCTAACGGCGTCAAGCTGACCACACCTGCCCCTGAGCCTGTGCCGCCAGGCTCCACATCACCCAAGCGGACCGGCAAATACCCAAGCCATGCCATGGATGCCCGCGAGTTCACCCTCGAGAGGCGGTCTTTGGTGGCTGACGACGGAGCACAGGATCTCGATGTGTTCGTCAACGAGGGCAAGTACTGCAAGTGGTCCGGGCCGGTCGAAGCGCAGGCATCGACATCGTCGCAGGCCTCAGTCGCGACGGACAGGGCCGTTGTGCCCCTATCGGAGCGTGAGCGTGCGCTGCTCTCGCTTCCGGAAACGCCAGCCTATCTGCCGGAGTTGCAAGGCTCACTGGCAAACGATCATCTTTTGGGGCTGCCTTCGAACTTCGGGGTCGAAGACTCCAGGTCCATCTATGAGCATGTTCCGGTCGTTGAACTGGGTGCTGTCGCGTCGGGTGTTCAGGACACACGGACCTTGCGTGGCATCCGCATGGACATTGCCGGACAGGACTGGATCTTCGTGGAGGCCGATACGGGTGTGTTCTACAAGGCCCGAACACCGGCGCAAGGCGATCTTGCACTGACCTTTGGGCGTGTAGAGTCGGTGGAGGAAATAAATCGTTTCATCGGCTTGTCGGAGCAGTACCGGGTGTTCCGGGAGAGTGCCAGCGCGCCCACGGATCAGAGCAATATCGCACGGCTGCTGTTCGACCTGCTTGATGAGTCCGAGCGTGCCGCCTGGAATGTCTCATGGGGTCGTCAGATAAAAACCTATGACGATTACCTCCAGTGGTGCGCGGATAACCGACAGCCAAACACGTTGCTCAAGATGGCCGGTAACGTTCTTTCGGACGAAGGTATCCAGAAGAGATTCGTGAACCTCACCCGAGAGAGCATTCCCGACTTCAAGAAGGTCGCGCAGAGAAGTGTCCCCGAGCAGCAACACATCGCCGAAGTACTCAATAACCTGTTGCCGGTGCAAGGCTCGCAAGCCAAATGGACAGCGTTGACTCTGGATAATATTGGAACGTCGAGCGCCGCCAACAGTATTCAGAGGCAGATCAAAGGCGCCAACCTGTCATTCGCGCAGGTTTCGACCGAAGCAGGGGAGCGCGTGGTGTATTACGCGTTGTCCGGCGGACGGAGGGCGAAGAACCTCAATCTGAAACTCGACGTGGCGGAAAAAGCCGAACAGGTCTTCGATGGCGTCATATACCGCGACGCCAGGGCGCGGATGGCCAACCGTCTACCGGACCCCGGGTTTACCAGTCTGCCGGTGCTGCGCGATGCCGAGCGTACGGTGGTCAGCGAGTTCCCTCGTCTGCAGGATTCTGAACGCCTGATTGCAACGGTCCTCAAGGAAGATCTGGCGTCCACGCCGATCACCGATATCAAGGTGTTTACGTTGATGGACACCTGCCGCTCCTGCGGCGGTTTCGTTCTGCCACGCCTGAAGCTGGACTTTCCGGACGCACAGTTCTCCGTGACTTACCTGAAGGATTACGGCAAATCATGAGGCCTTCGTCGTGGCGCCTGGCCGGTCATGCGGCGCCGCGACCCAATGGCGTGTGTTTCTTGACGCCCGTGCTGTTGCCAATTGAAACCGCTGTGTCCTCTTCTGCCTGCAACGCTGCTAGGCTTGGCAACCATTGTCCATGAACCAGACCCTCCTGATGCTTGAACGCCTGTTGATCCTGATCGTCCTGACCGTGGCCGCTCCCGCTGCCTGGGCGATCACGATCTATAAAACCACCGATGCCGACGGCGTCGTTTCGTTCTCGGATCGACCTTCGCCCGGAGCCTCCGTGCTGGTTTTCCGGGACCGGATGGTCGAGCGCATCGAGCAGCAGGTGCATTTGAGTATCAAGCGGGAGCAGGGTGTTCACAGTCTGTATGTACGCAATGACCTGCATGCGCCGGTCGAGGTGGAGCTGAAGCTTTCCAGCGTCAAGAACGTACTGGGCGTGTCAGGTTCGTCCACGACCCTTCGTCGCACGATCGCGGCGCGTACCAACGAGCGTGTGGTGGTGCTGAGCCCCAAGGTCGCAGGCAAGGCGATGAATTATGCCTCGGTGCTGACCTCGACCCTGGGCGACCCACGCAGCACGGCGCAGTCCTACCGCTATCCGTTGCCTTGGGTGGGCGGTCCGTTTCGCCTGACCCAGGGGCCAGGTGGCAAATACAGCCACTATGGCATCAAGGGGCGCTACGCGATGGACATCGCCATGCCTGAAGGCACACCGATCATCGCGGCGCGTGGCGGCACGGTGATCAAGGTCGAGAACAGCCAGTCAGGCAGGGGGGCGAACGCTTCCGGCAACTTTGTGCGCATCCTGCATGACGACGGCACCATGGGCGTTTATCTGCACCTGATGCGCGGCTCGGTCAGTGTTGCTGAAGGGCAGCGGGTCAGCGTTGGCAGCCCGCTGGCACGCTCGGGCAATACCGGCAACAGCACCGGCCCGCACCTGCACTTTGTCGTGCAGCGCAACACTGGCCATGAACTGGTCTCTATCCCTTACGAGTTTGCCCAGCCCGTGCAGAGCCTGCCCAACTTCGCGGTGGGCGGGAATTAGCAACCTGTTTGCCTGAGCAAAAGCGCATGGGCACGTGCTGTGTCGGCAAGATTGTCTATAGCGCTGTCCACGCTATCAGGCGCAATTCAACACTTCGTGGGAGCGAGCTTGCTCGCGAAGACTATGTTTCGAACGCCGTATCTCTGGCGGATGAACCGGCCTCTTCGTGAGCAAGCTCACTCCCACGGGACGTGTGTGCGGAGCATGGGTGTTAGCAAGATTGTCTATAGCGCTGTCCA
>NZ_JACONV010000008.1 GCF_014358015.1 Pseudomonas triticifolii
AGGTGGGAATCTAGACCAGCCTCTCATTTTTTGCCATGGCTCAGGCAGCGTCTGAGGAACGTGCCTCATTCGAGGGCGTCAGGCATTTGGTTAATCCATCGGCTTTGTTAGGCTGTCGCGCTGGCCAGCTCTTTTGAACATGGCCTTCAAATCGTTTCCACAAGGAGCTTGCATGACCTCTTTCAGCACCGTAGCCCAGGATGCCAAGGCTCGGGCCGAACAGTCCTCGACGCGCATTGCATTTTTCATTGCCGGTTTCAGTGTGGCGTCGTGGGCGCCGCTGGTGCCTTACGCCAAGCAGCGGATGGGGCTCGACGAAGGTACGTTGGGCTTGTTATTGCTGTGCCTGGGTGTGGGATCGATCATTGCCATGCCGCTGGCCGGGGCGCTGGCGGCGCGTTTTGGTTGTCGGCGTCTGCTGGTCTGCTCGACGCTGCTGATCTGCCTTTGCCTGCCGCTGCTGGCAACGGTGTCGAGCCTGCCGCTGCTGATCGCTGTGCTGTTTCTGTTCGGTGCGAGCATGGGCGGTGTGGACTGTACGGCTAACGTACAGGCGGTGATCGTCGAGCGGGCCAGCGGCAAGACCATGATGTCAGGCTTTCACGGCCTGTTCAGTCTGGGCGGTATTGTCGGCGCTGCCGGGGTCAGCGGGTTGCTCAGTCTGGGCATTTCGCCGTTTGTCTCGATGCTGGTGGTGGTGGCGCTCACGCTAGTGGCGCTGGCCAAGGCCGCCCCCAATCTGCTCTCGTACGGCAGCCGCTCCGAAGGACCTGCGTTCGCAATCCCGCATGGCGTGGTGCTCTTTATCGGGCTGTTGTGCTTCACGGTGTTTTTGGCCGAGGGCGCGATGCTGGACTGGAGCGCGGTGTTCCTGACCTCGCTGCGCGGCGTCGAAGCGTCCTACGCAGGTCTGGGCTATGCAGTATTCGCGGTGACCATGACGTTGGGGCGACTGTTTGGTGACGCCATCGTGCGACGGGTGGGCTCCAATCGGGTCATCATTCTCGGCGGGCTGTGCGCGGCGGCCGGCCTGGCTGTGGCCACACTGATTCCGGCGTGGGAAGCCGCGTTACTGGGGTATGCGCTGGTCGGGGCGGGCGGCTCGAACATCGTGCCGGTGTGTTACAGCGCCGTCGGCCGACAGAAAACCATGCCGCAAAGCGTGGCAATCCCGGCAATCACCACGGTGGGTTACGCCGGGATTCTGATCGGGCCTGCGGCCATCGGCTTCATCGCCCATGTCAGCAGCCTTGAAATCGCCTTCATGATCGTCGCAGTCATGCTGCTGGGCGTGGCGGTGGGCGGCAGCAAGTTGCGGACCTGAACCTCAAAGCCTGCGCGCCATGCCGGATACGCGGATCGAACTGCCGATCTGTTCCGGTATCTCGGCACGCAGGCGCGAGCGGCTGCCCATGTCCTCGCCTTGCAGGACGTCGATCATTCCACCATGCGGCCAGCCAATGTCGCGCAGATAACCGCCCAGTGCTGCGGTCGCTGCGCCGGTCGCCGGGTCTTCGTACACGCCGCCAAAGGCAAACGGATTACGGGTATGAAAAAGTTGTTCGCGCTCGGCATAGGCCAGAAGAATCGTGGCCCAGCCTTCACGAACCATCAGCTTATGCCCGGTTTGCTGATCGTAGTGCATGGCCTTGAGACCGGCCCGGCTGTTCAATGCCAGAATCAGGTGCCCGGCACCGCCATTGATATGGGCAGGCGGGATGCGCTGATCCAGATCGTCATGGGTGTAATCGAACAGCGCCAGCGCTTCGTCCAGCACCTGCGCGCTGACCGGCTTGCTGTGGGTTGCAGGTGATTGCAGCGCCGCCGAGGTCAGCAAGCCCTGCGCGTGGCCTTCGACGGTAATCTGCGCGTGATTGAGTGTCAGGCTGAACACGCCGTCGCCTTGCCGAGCCGCCAGTGCTGCACCCAGCGCGATGGTCGCGTGGCCACAGAACGGCACTTCCGCCAGCGGCGAGAAGTAACGCACCCGCCAGCCATCGTCGACAGGTGCTGCAAATGCCGTCTCGGAAAATCCGACCTCAGCGGCGATCTGCTGCATGACCTGCTCTTCGGGTAGCGCTTCGCCAATCCACACGCCAGCCGGATTACCACCCTGATCTCCGTCGCTGAACGCAGCCAGTTTGAGTATGTCAGTCGCCATTATTGCGGGTCCTTTGCCGTGGTCATGGGCTGACAGTGTGCTTGAGTGGCGAGCCGATAATCCAGCCAGACGTTTTGATGCAGCGCATCTGCGGGATTGATGGACGACTCGTCCTCAAAGCGCTTCGCATTTCGCAGGGCGGCGCTGCGAGGCCCGCTCGCGCACTTTGTCGTAGGCCCAATTGAACAACATGGTGTAGGGCAGGAACATCAGCAGCAGACCGATATCCAGCAGGAACGCCTCGAACAGGCTGATCGACAGCCACCAGGCGGCCAGCGGCACGACCACCAGAATCAATCCGGTCTCGAAGCCCAGAGCATGCAATGCGCGGGTCAGCAGGGTCATGGCGAAGCCGAACCTGGCTCGCAGGCGGTCGAAAAAAGCGTTGTAAACCATGTTCCAGAGCATGGCGACCGTGGAAATCATGACCGTCATCGCGCCCATCATTGCCAGCGAGTGGTTCATCAGCCAGGCGAGCAGTGGCGCGACCAGAATGACGCCGCCCACTTCGAACAGGGTGGCGTGCAGCGCGCGCTCCTTGATGGATTTGCTCGGTACTTCAGTCTGGTCCCGGGTGGTTTTGACGGTGCGACTCATGACGCGTCTGTCCTTTATGCTCATTCGTGGCCGCATTATCATCGGTCATTGCGTTAAGCTGAAAATAATTACCATCGGTAAAACCGATAGAGGCGACCATGAGTTACTCACCTGAAGCACTGGAAGCGTTCGCGCAGATCGCGGCATTGGGCTCGTTCAGTGCCGCTGCGCGTCGTCTGGGCAAGAGCCAGTCGACCATCAGCGAAGCGATTTCCCGGCTGGAAATCGATCTTGGCCTTGAGCTGTTTGATCGCTCCTCGCGCCAGCCGGTGTTGACCGAGGCAGGCAAGGTGATGCTGGGGCGGGTTGACGATGTGCTGTGCGCGGCCGACCGGTTGCGCCGGGCGGCTGGCCGACTGGTCGCAGGCGTCGAACCGCGGTTGACCCTGGTGCTGTCGGATGCCAACCAGTTTGCCGATTTCGAACGCCTGATGACCGAACTGGATCAGCGCTTTCCCGAACTTGAGATGGAGTGCGTGTTCGCCGAGCACGGCGATGCGATCAGTCTGGTGCAGTCGGGCAGGGCGTCGTTGGGACTGCTTTCGGCACAGGCCAGTTATCCGCCTGAAATCGGCCATGCGACCATCGACGAGAGCGCCGACTTCGGTCTGTTCGTCTCGCATAACCATCCGCTGGCCGCGCTGGAGCGGGTGGATTATCAGCAACTGGCACGCTACCGGGCGCTACGCCTCAACACACTGGTTGAGCAAAGCATTCCTACCGACGACTTGCCGACCAGTGGCCATCGGCACTGGTCAGCGCCCAATTACCTGTTGCTGATGGACATGGCCGCGTTTGGCTTCGGCTGGTCGGCATTACCGCGCTGGCTGGTGTCGCGTTATTCAGGCGGGTTGCTCAAGGAACTCAACGTTTCCGGCTGGCCGCGCCGTTCGGCAGTGGACGTGATCTGGTCGTTTCAACGTAGTCTGGGGCCAGCAGGTTCGTGGCTGCTGGATTCGCTGGTGCCCTTTGCCGGGGAATGAACAGGCCTCAATAGTGAGACTTCGTGCATCAGCTTCGGAAGCGTCTGACATATAACTTCGAGCGTGTCCTTTAGCGTCGTCACCCCTGCATTCCGCAGGCGATGAAGCAAAGGACCCCGCATGATTCCTTCCGCACGCCAGGGCGACCTGCACGTCTGCCCCATTCCCGGGCACATTCCAACACCCATCGTCAGCGCATCCGGCGATGTACTCGCCAACGTCATGAACGTCGCGCGGGTCGGCGACGTCTGTGCCTGCGGCGCTGTTATCGTCGCAGGCTTCCCGGCGATACTGGTCAACGGCCGCCCGATGGCCCATCTGGGCAGCCCCACCAGCCATGGCGGAATGATCGTCAACGGCAGCCCGGATGTGGTGGGTGGTTTTAACGCGGGTGGTAACGGTGGGGGCCGCGTGGTGAATTTTTCGCAGCTTGGGATGTTGCGTGACGACGGCACTTTGGATGAGTCGCGTTTGAATGAACTGGTGAGCGATCCGGAGTTGCTTCTTAAGGCGCAGGCGGCTGGTGCCGTGGTTGACTCCGACAAGCATCAGGACGCAGATATGTGGCGGTGACTTGTATTCATCCTGATGAGCTGAATGATTTGTCTTGTTATATCGCTGGAGAAATCAACCGCAATCGGTGCCATGCCGTCGTGTTGAATATGAGGAAACTGCTTGATTATGACGTTGCAGAGGAAACGCGGAAGTGGATGGAGTTACCTTGGTATTCCAAGGTAGGAAGTGCAAATAATCCACAGGTGATGAAAAGCGTCATGTCGGTACGCCCCGAAGCCTGGGGCGAAGGCATTAGGTTTCATGATTGCAACAATTCGAACCACACACGCTGATGGACGCCAGGTTCAAGCTCCTGATGCTGCTTTCACCTTTCGCGGTGTGGCAAGTCTCTACGCCAAGTGTGACGCTTCATTACTCTGAAAACGCAACTAGCGAGTTGAGTTATATCTGGAATACCCATCATCGTACATTCAAACGCCGTTTGCTTCCGGGCGAAACGACGGGTGATTACGGAGCGATTTATGAGGGCGAGGACTTCTTTATGGAGGTCTATTGGTGGGACAACGGGAATATCAGCGACTGTGTTCGAATCGATCCCAAGTGGCCCGAGACGCATATCTATCTGAAAGCTGATGGTCGAGTTGATACATCGCCTGCAGGTGGCACGGATGTGGACCGGCTGTACCCTTGCCTTGGGAGCGATATTTAGCGCAGGCGGATTGTATTTGCAGGTGTGCCCGGTTTTGTCATGGAGATCTTTGTCGCTGGCCCGCAAACGCATGCGCGCTCACGGGCCACGACCTCATCTTACGCGCTGATCTCGATCTCGACCCCACTCAGCGAGCGGTCGATCAAGGTCTTGGCCAGTTCGACCAGATGCGTGACCGCGAACGCCAACTGGCGGTCGGTTCCGCTCGGACGGTCGCCGCTTTCGTAAGCTGTGGCAGCGGCTTAGCAGAGCAGTTCGGCGGCGTAGTTCATGGATTGTTCGAGGGTGGCGAGAGGGCGTGGCGGGTTGACGCAAGGGGGCAGGATTTTCTCGGGAATTTCATTCAAGAGAAAGAGAAATGTCCATTCAAGGGCCTGAAATGAACTGACGAATTACCTACCGCGAAGGGCTTTTGCTCTCATGTGAACAGAGCCTGACTCGTGGTTACGTCAGAATCGCGCTATAACGGATTGCGTTTCCTTTATGGACGAATCGGACATGGCATTCGACTGGCATAGCGATCTGATTACCCGTGACACCGCTGTAGATGCGCACTATCGAAACACTCAGAACGTGCGGCGTTTCATGACCGAGCAGTGCGGTTCGCAGTTCAGGTTCGACAGACCCTTCATGGCGTGGATTATCGACGGCACACCCAAAAGCATGGGGCAGGTGGTGGATGAGTGGCTGCGCAGACATGCGATGGCACATTGATGAACCTGTGTGCACTCATAAAGATGACGCGCAGCGTCATGATCGGCCTGCCCGCGTTGAGGCTGGTACATCCAGTCGAGGTGTGGCGTGTGAAACATGGCTTTCGCGAGCAAGCTCGCTCCCACGAGATTTCATCGTGATCCAGTCAGACGTGCTCAGGTGAGGACACGCTTTTTTACGCGACAGTGGGAACCCCGGCGAAGCCGGAACCGGAGCTTGGGACTTTGCCTGATTTGGTCCCTCAAAGTAGGTGCCGTAAGGGCGCAAAGGTGACCTGAGCCAGGCACTCGGCTCACTGAATCCGCACTCTATGCCATCTGCGATGCGCGACGCGATGGTCCGCATGCCCGCTAGGAGGCCGGTACATCCAGTCGAGATGTTGCGTGTGAAATCTGGGCACCGATCATCGCCCCGCACAGCTTTTTAGGCCGCAAATTGCCATTATTTTTGCCAGCGGGGCGTTTTTCTCGTAGCGTGCTCATGCCGGCCTGTTGAATGGGAAAACGGCGACGATCATTCCCCAGGTGCCGCTGCTTTGACCCCGACTGAATTGCAAGATATCCAGAACCGATTAAAGGCGCTGGAAGATGAAAATACCCTGCTCAAAGAACGACTGAGTGTCGATGGTCGCAACGCCGAGCATGCATTGGCATTGTCTCAGGAACGCTACCGCTTTCTGTTCGACGCCATGGACGAAGGCTTTTGCGTCATTGAATTTTTTGACGGTCCGCACGGCCCGCTCAGTGACTACATTCATGTCGAAGCGAACCCGGCTTACGAGTACCACGCGGGCATTCCCAACGTGGTCGGCAAGAAGCTGCGCGAGATGGTGCGCGAAGAGGCTGACGACTGGGTGCGGTTCTACGGCAAGGTGCTGGCCACCGGTGAACCTATTCGTTTCGAACGTGAGCTTGAGGCGACCGGACGCTTTCTGGCGCTGACGGCGTTTCGCATTGAACCTGCCAGTCGCAAGCAGGTGGCCGTGCTGTTTCAGGACATCACCGAACGCAAACGTGCCGAGCGTGCTTTGCAGCAACTCAATGAAACCCTTGAAGCCCGCGTTGTAGAGGCTGTGGCCGAGCGTAACGTGCTGGCCCATGTGGTGAACGGCACCAATGCCTTCATTCATGTGATTGACTTGAACTACCGCTGGTTGGCCATCAACGGCTCGGCAGTGCGTGAGTTCGAGCGTCTGTTTGGCGTGCGGCCAAAGGTGGGCGACAACATGCTTGAGTGGCTTGATGACATGCCCGAGAGCAGGGCGGAGATGCGTCAGCGCTGGGCGCGAGCACTGTCAGGCGAGGAGTTTGTGGAAAGCGTGAATTTTCCCGACTCAACGGACCCCGCCAGCCATTTCGAAATGCGCTACAGCACCTTGCGCAACCCCGATGGTCAGCCCATCGGCGCCTACCTGTTTGCCTACGATGTCAGCGAGAGAAGGCGCGAGCAGGATCGACTGACTCAGGCCGAAGAAGCCCTGCGTCAATCCCAGAAGATGGAGGCCGTCGGCCAGTTGACGGGTGGTATCGCCCACGATTTCAACAACCTGCTAACCGGCATCACCGGTTCTCTGGAACTGCTCAAGAGCCGCCTGAGCCAGGGTCGCTTTACCGAGATCGATCGGTATGTGGCCGCTGCCCAGGACGCGTCCAAGCGCGCTGCATCGTTGACCCATCGCCTGTTGGCGTTTTCCAGGCGACAGACGCTGGACCCCAAACCGGTCGATATCAATCGACTGGTGGTGGGCATGGAAGAACTGATCCGCCGTACCGTGGGGCCGCACATCACGGTGGAAGTGGTGACATCGGTCGGGCTGTGGTCAACCTTTATTGACGCGCCGCAACTGGAAAACGCACTGCTCAACCTGTGCATCAATGCCCGTGACGCCATGCCACGAGGCGGGCGGATCACCATCGAGACGGCCAACAAATGGATCGATGAGCGCGGCTCTCAGAGCCGCGATCTTTCGCCGGGGCAATACCTGTCGCTGTGTGTCAGCGACACCGGCACGGGCATGACTTCCGAGGTGATGAACCGCGCTTTCGATCCTTTCTTCACGACCAAACCGTTGGGGCAAGGCACGGGGTTGGGCTTGTCGATGGTCTACGGCTTCGTGCGTCAGTCTGGCGGGCAGGTGCGCATCTATTCGGAACCCGATCAAGGCACCACGATGTGCCTCTACCTGCCGCGTCACTACCTGGGCGCGCCTGAAGAGGTCGAATCGGTGGAAGCGTCCGGTGCCGCGCGTACCCAGAGTTTACCTACCGTGATGATCGTCGATGACGAGCCGACCATTCGCATGCTGGTGGCTGAAGTGCTTGAGGATGAGGGCTATATCGCCATTGAAGCGGGCGAGGGCGCATCGGCGTTAAAAGTGCTGGAAACCGATACCCGTATCGACTTGCTGGTCACCGATGTCGGGCTGCCAGGGGGGATGAACGGCCGACAACTGGCTGATGCCGCACGCGTAGTCCGGCCTGACCTGAAAGTGTTGTTCATTACCGGTTACGCTGAAAACGCGATCATCGGTAACGGCCACCTTGATCCGGGCATGTGGGTGCTGACCAAGCCCTTCACCATGGAAGCCTTTGCCAGCCGCATCTACGAAATGATCGAGCGCGAGGACTGATCGTGTTTTTTCCTTGCTTGAGTCATTTCTGACGCCGGCTCTGTTCTTCAGCGTGTCGGCAGCGCCTGGAACTCGCCTTTTGATAATCCCTGCACATCGTTGCCCATGCTGTCGCGCAGGCTCAGGTCGGCGCCTTTGTCAGTCAGTTGCTTGAGCACTTCGGTACGCTTGAACAGCGCAGCGTACATGGCGGCAGTCTGGCCGGCATTGTTGGTCAGGTTCGCTCCGCAGTCCGCCTGAACCAGGCGTTTGGCGATGCTCAGCTCACCTTTGAAGATCGCCCCCATCAGCGCGGTATTGCCGCGATTGTCCTTGGCGCAAGGGTCGGCTCCAGCGTCGATCAGGCGCACAACAGAATCTTCATGACCATGATAGGCCGCGAGAATCAGGCCGGTGTAGCCTTGTTCGTCTCGAACGTTGAGGTCGTAATGCGCTTCGATGAAGGTATCCAGCATCGGGTTGTTGCCTTCGCGCGAGGCATCGAAGAACAGCGTACGCAACTGGCGTGCGGTCTGTTGCGCATCAAGCGGCGGGTTCGTGGTGGGCTGTTCTGCCTGAGCAACGGCGGTCAACAGCAGCAGCCCGTATAGAAGGTTTCTCACTGGCGTTCTCCGGGTCTGAACCACCCCTGCACGGATTGCGCAGGGGCGGGACATCAGGTCATCAGTCTTTAAGGCTGGCAGCCAGCGATTTGACTTTGCTCAGATCGCCTTTGGCCACTTCGGTCACCCGGGTGCCGTAGGTTGGATCGGCCTTGTACAGGAACGACAGCATGATGTTTTTGCTTTCGGTATCGGTGTCAGCCAGTGACTCGCCGAAGCTCTGAACCAGATCGGTCTGCTCTTTCGGGCTGTAAGAGCGGTACAGATCACCAGCTTGCTTGAAGTTCTGCTCGCGAGTGATCCGGGCTTGCTGGGTGGTGCCGCTGACCGGCAGCTGACTGTAACGCGCACTGTCTTCGGCAGGACGCGGTTCCAGACGGCTCGGCTCATAATTGACGCCGCTGGTGGTGTGGCCGGTGTTCAGTGCGCCATCCTGATTGCCATTGTTAACGGCCACTTTAGGCTGGTTGACCGGCAGGCTCAGGCCATTGGCGCCCAAGCGATACATTTGGGTGTCGGCGTAGGAGAACACACGGCCCTGCAGCAGGCGGTCTTCGGACGGCTCGATGCCTGGCACCAGGTTGGCGGGCGCCATGGCGACCTGCTCGGTTTCCTGGAAGAAGTTGTCGACGTTCTTGTTCAGGACCATCTGGCCGATTTTCTTCTCGGGAACGTCAGGCCAGATTTTGGTGGCGTCCAGCGGGTCGAAGTCGAATTTTGCCAGGTCTTCAGGCTTGAGCACCTGAACATAGAGGTCCCATTTCGGGAAGTCGCCTTTCTTGATCGCGCCGACCAAGTCGTTAGTCAGGTGGCTGTAGTCCTTGGACTGGACCTTGGCCACTTCGGCGGGATCAAGGTTCTTGATGCCCTGCAGGGTTTTCCAGTGGAACTTGACGTAGTGGACCTCGCCTTTGGCGTTGACCAGTTTGTAAGCGTGTACGCCGTTGCCGTCCATGAAGCGATAACCGGCTGGCGTGCCTTCGTTGGAGTACAGCAGGGTCAGGGTGCGTGTGGCTTCCGGTACATGGGAAAAGAAGTCAAAGCGACGCGAGTCGTTGTCCAGGTTGGTGCGCGGGTCTGGTTTGAAGGCGTGGACCATGTCCGGGAACTTGATGGCGTCGCGGATGAAGAACGTCGGGAAGTTGTTGCCTACCAGGTCCCAGTTGCCGTCTGCCGTATAGAACTTGGTCGCGAAACCGTGAGGGTCACGCAGGGTTTCAGGCGAGTGATTGCCATGCACCACGGAGGAGAAACGCACGAAGACCGGGGTTTTTTCACCGGGCTTGAAAACGGTCGCCTTGCTCAGGTCGCTGATATCCGCCGATGCGGTAAATTCGCCTTTCACGCCCGTACCACGAGCATGCACCACACGCTCAGGGATACGTTCGCGGTCGAAGCGCTGCAGTTTTTGCAGCAACTGCACGTCCTGCAGCAGAACCGGGCCCTGGGCACCCGCTGTCTGCGAGTTCTGGTTATCCCCCACTGCCGCGCCATTGTCGCGGGTCAGGGTGTCGGCTGCGTAGGCAGTCGGGATACTGATAAGACCGACTGCAGTTAAACGAACCATGTTTCTGGACCAGTTTAATAACGGCATTTTGATTCCCTCATATTTTTTTAGTAGGCCGGGCAATGTTAGGCGCGCGGGAGGGAAGTTGATGATTATAAAAATCAATCGGGGTGATTGAGATAAATACTGAGAGGAAGCGGGAACCGCGCGATGACGCAGCTTAGAGGGAGTAACCAACGTCGTTTAAAGCAGGGATGCGGAAATCTCCACATGATGTCTTGCGCTTTGTAGTATGTTCGTAATTCTTTAAGTCAATGAATATAAAGAGATTTAATTTTAGCCAGGTGCTATCGCCACATCCATTTATTAGCGTTACCAGGGTGGCGTAACCTTAATTATTACTGGCAAATAATAGCTGGCTTTTTGATACTGGTCTTGTAAGTTTCAGTACGGGCGTACCAGTTTAAGGCAGGCTTTATTCTTTGGCTGGTGGCGTGTTGATATTGTTTTAGAGGTGCGAATTAAGTTCACATGACGGTGGGTGACAGCACAGTAGGAAACAAGACCGTCATGGACAACACATTACGACAATCCTCTTCTGGCCTGTTTTGACTGCGATCTGCTCTCCACACCCTGACGCGGTATCATGGCGCGTTACCCGCCTCAGGCACGCCTTACCCCTTGGAGCCAGACGTTCAATGTCTACTGTCATGCTGTTGCAAAGCCCGCCACCCGAATTCATTCGTAGCCAGATCCAGCAGATGGTGGTCGATTACGTCACCGACATCAGCCTGGTGGCCATCGTGCCGAGCAACCCGCTGTACAACCTCTATCAGTACGGCGTTGGTTACGAGGTGCATCTGTACCTCAATGCAATGGACGGCTCCGGCAGCATGGCGGTCGAACTGATCGTGGCACTGGATGACGATGACCCTGAAACCGTGCTGGGTTTCCTGCTTTATCTGCCCGTGCAGAACGATCCGAGCGCCTGTGCCGTTACCTATCTGGCGGTTCGGGAGAGTCATCGGGGTCAGGGTATTGCACGCGCGATGCTCGACAAGATGATCAGTCGCTATCCACATGCCGAGTTGTACTGCGTGGTCGACAAGGTGCCGTATTTCGAGTCGCTGGGATTTCAGGTGCTGGGTGCACGCGGGCCGCACGTGATCATGAATACCCGTGATCACGGCACTGAAGGACTGCTGGCGGTGATGGACATTGCGCCGATCTATAGCTCGGTGGAAGTGCGGCAAATCCACGCCTATCTGCTCAAACAGCATGGAGAAAGGGCGATGGCCGAGGCCGAGAAGGAGCGTGATCGCCGTCTTGACCGGATGACGCGAGAGGCTAAGGCCTTCGTGCAGCAGCGCCCGGCCCGGGATGAGACACATCGGCCGAAGCTGCTTCACTGATAATCAGCCCCATGTATTACAGGGGCTCAAACGAGTGCCTTGCAGCAGATTCTGCTGATCTCTAACTAATTTTGTACCGTTCGGAACGTTTGCTTAATCGGTGAAGTCACTATGACATCATTGCTGGGCGGGTAAACCCTTTCAGCTTAGTCGTCATTCCTCATTAAGCAACGGCCCACCCTATGAATATCCTGCGCCAGTCAAAGTTTTCGACCAAGCTTCTCTCTGCGTTCATCATCTGTGCGCTTATTACATTGGCAGTGGGCGGGTTGGGCATGACGGGTGTGACCCGTCTTGGCCATGCGCTGGAGCTGACGTTTTCCAATAACCTGGTGTCGGTCAGCAACACCAACGAAACGCTGACCAGCCTGACGGCGCATAACCGTGGTCTTTACCGCCTGCTGGATGCGCAGGACGGCGGCGTTTCGGAAACCGACAAAGAGCGCGTCAGGCAGGCCCTGGCTGATGACCTGGCCCGTGCTCAGAAAGTGTTCTCCATCTACCGCGAAACGCCATTGGAAGATGACGAGCGGGTTGCCGGCGACCAACTGGAGCAATTGCTGCCCTCGTACATTGCAGGTTCCCAGCAGGTGGTCGAGCTGATCCGGGCTGGCGACCTCGATAACGCCCGCGTCCGCCTCAATACGCTGTCTACTGAGGGCTTCGTCAAGGTTCGCAGTTATCTGCGCACCATGATCGACTCCAACAATCGTCAGATCAAGGAAGGCGCCGTTGCCGCCGCCGATCTGAGAAACACCGCAGTGCTGATGCTGGAAGTCGGCGTCGTGATTGCTTTTGTCGTGGCCATTCTGTTGGGGATCTTTATCACTCGCATGATCACTCGGCCGCTGGCGGTGGCCGTCGTCAGCGCTCAACGCATCGCGGGTGGTGACCTGACTCAGCCGATCGTGTCCACCAGTGGCGATGAAGCCGGGCAGTTGCTTGATGCGCTGTCGGATATGCAGACCGGTTTGAAAAACACTATTCAGCAAATCGCCAGTGCTTCCGATCAGTTGGCATCGGCGGCCGAAGAATTGAGCGCCGTGACCGACGAGAGCACGCGTGGATTGACCCGCCAGAATGACGAAATTCAGCAGGCCGCGACTGCGGTGAACCAGATGACGGCTGCGGTGGAAGAGGTGGCGCGTAATGCGGTGTCTACCTCCGAGGCATCGAAGACCGCGACTGAAGATGCTGTCGATGGACGTGGGCAAGTGGATCACACGGTTAAAGGCATCACGACCATGGTGCATGAAATCACCGGGTCCACGCAGGCCGTTTCCGAACTCGCTGGCCATGTACGTGAAATCAGCAAGGTGCTGGACGTGATTCGCAGCATTGCCGAACAGACCAACCTGTTGGCCCTGAATGCGGCCATCGAGGCAGCACGCGCTGGTGAACAGGGTCGCGGTTTTGCGGTGGTTGCTGACGAAGTGCGTGCACTGGCTCATCGCACCCAGGCCTCTACCGTGGAAATCGAAGGCATGATCAGTACCGTGCAGTCAGGTGCCGACGGCGCTGTGGCGGCCATGGGCAAGAGCCTGTCGCTGGCCACCGATACGCAAGAGCTGGCTCTGCGTGCAGGCTCTGCGCTGGAGAAGATCACTCAGGGGGTTGCGACGATCAACGAGCGTAACCTGGTCATTGCTTCTGCCTCTGAAGAACAGGCCCAGGTGGCCCGCGAAGTGGACCGAAACCTGCTGAACATTCAGGACCTCTCGACCCAGAGCGCAGCGGGTGCCGACCAGACCAGCGCGTCGAGCCAGGAGCTGTCGCGTCTGGCCACATCCTTCAATGCACTGGTGGCGCAGTTCAGGTTGTAAGCGCAGAGGCGCTGCGCTTTCGTCGGCAGGTAACGCATGATCTGTTGGCTAAACGCTACTGCCGGCGATGGCATCTGTTCAGCGAGTGAGCGGACCGTTTGAAAGACCGTATCGCCGGCAAGCCGCCTCCCACCGTCGGGTTTGTGCTTTGAAACAGCGCAGAGTCCGGAAGTCACTGGGCAGTAAACGCGGTAACCGTCGCAAAAAGCAGTTGCAACCCACCGGGTGAGGTCGCGCATGATAGGCGCACTCAATTCGCCGGAGGTTTTCATGCGTTTCACCACGTCCATCTTGCGCATAGCGACGTTGTCGTTGGGGGTCTTTATGGCCCAGTCGGCTCTGGCCTCCGATGAGACGCAGCTGATCGATTCGCTCAATACCTGGCGAGGTCAGGTGCAGCGCTGCGGTGATCAGGTGTCCATGGAGCTGCCGCCGCTGGTGAGCGACACCCGTCTGATCCTGCCTGCCAGTGGCAATCTGAATCTGCAACAGGCGTTGTCCCGCACGGCCTATCCGATGGTCACCGTGCAGGCCATCACCCTGTCCGGGCCGCGCGATGCGGCCTCGGCCTTGAAGGCCGTACAGGAAACGTTCTGTCACGTGGTGCTGGATCCGCAGTTCATCGATATCGGTGTGAGCCGGGAAGGGCGTGACTGGCGCATCGTGCTGGCGCGTTCGCTGTTGGCGGCGCGTCTGGGTGACTGGCAGGCTGAAGGGCAGAAAGTGCTGGAGATGATCAACGTTGCCCGCGGCACGGCGCGGCAGTGCGGTGCTCAGTCCTTCGCCGCAACCACGCCACTGACCTGGAACGCTATGCTAGGTACGGCCGCCCAAGGCCATTCCCAAGCGATGGCCAACACTGGCTTTTTCGATCACAAGGACCGGGAAGGGCGCACGCCCGGTGATCGTGCCGAGCTGGCCGGTTATGTTGGTCAGCAGGTGGGCGAGAACATCGCGGCGGGTCAGGACACGGCACGTAAGGTCGTGGACGGCTGGCTGGCAAGCCCGGGGCATTGCGCCAACCTCATGAATGCCGGTTTTAGAGAGTTGGGGGCGGCTTACGCAACCGATCCCAAGAGCGATGCAGGCATTTACTGGACCGCGATGTTCGGTACGCAGCAGTGAAGGGCTTCGCTGACTGCGTACCGGCTGACGCATGTCAGAAGCGGAATGCCTGGCGGCCGATCAACAGCCACTGACCTTTCTGCTTTTGCCAGATCTGGAAGTTCTCGATTTCGGTGGGCACCACTTTGCCGCTGTTCACGGCCTGTGCCGAGAAGTGGTTGCGCACCAGGGCGACGTCGCCGGACATCGTGATTTTCTGGTTAAGCATTTTCAGGTCATTGAAGGCGCTCTTGCCGGTTTCGATATCGGCGATGAACGCTTGCTTGTCCTGAATAGTGCCGCTGGAGTGCCCGTAGGTGAGGTTGTCGGCCGTCAGCGCCTGAAGCTGCGCGATATCCTTGTGCCACATGGCCTGTGTCAGTTTGTCCACCGCTTGGGCGACATCCGTCTCATCGGAGGGCGCGGCCACCACGTAGCCGGTAAACAGGCACACAAATCCCACCAACAGTTTGAGCGTTCTCATGTTCGGTCCTTTTTCTTGTCGTTGTCTGGCGTGAGCGAAGCGCGACAGAGCGGTATCCTTATCTGTCGTCGTACAACTTAGTTCAGGGTCTTGGCTGTGACAAGGGGATTGCAGGACAAAGGCGCTTTGGGTGTGAAACAGGCTGCCGAAACCCGATGTTCCGGCAGCCGTTCGTTCAGGACATCTTGAATTGACGGGTCAAACGGTTGAGGTCGGTAGCCAGCGTCGACAGTTCTGCTGTGGCGATGGCTGTCTGGTTGGAGCCTTCCGAGGTCTGGCTGGACAGGTCGCGAATGCTGACCAGGCTGCGGTCTACTTCTCGCGCAACCTGCGCCTGCTCTTCGGCCGCTGTGGCGATCATCAGGTTGCGCTCGTTGATCTGGCTGATGGAGTCGGTGATGTCGAGCAATGCTTTGCCCGCGCCATTGGCCATTTCGAGTGTTTTATGCGCCTGAACGCTGGTCTGCTCCATGGCAGTGACCGCATTGCCGGTCCCGGACTGGATCGAGCTGACCATCGTTTCAATTTCCCGGGTCGACTGTTGGGTGCGGTGGGCAAGTGCTCGCACCTCATCAGCCACCACGGCAAAACCGCGACCGGCTTCGCCAGCGCGTGCGGCCTCAATGGCGGCATTGAGTGCCAGCAGGTTGGTCTGCTCGGCGATTGCCCGGATCACGTCCAGCACTTTGCTGATGTCCGTGGCCATGACGGCAAGTCCCTGTACTTCGGTCGAGGTGATCTGCACCTTGGACACCATCAGGTTGATTGCCGTGACCGTCTCGTCGACCTGCGCACGTCCGGCCATGGCCGCGGTGCTGGACTGGGACGTCACTTGCGAGGCAGAGGCGGCGTTGCTGGCCACTTCCTCGACCGCAGCGCTCATCTGATTGACCGCCGTGGCGGCCATTTCGATCTCGTTGCTCTGACGCAGGATGGTGCGTGAGGCGTCTTCGGTGACCGCGTGCATCTCTTCGGACGTGGCGGCCAGTTGCGTCGAGGAGTCTGCGATCAGCGTCAATGCATTGCGCAGGTTGGTCTGCATCATGGCCAGTGCGGTGATCAGTTTGGCCGCTTCGTCGCTGCCTTCGACCTTGATGTCCTTGCTCAGGTTATTGGCAGCGATGCGCTCCGCAATCTCCAGGGACTCACCCATAGGCACGGTCAGGCTGCGGGTATAGAACAAGGCAAGAAACAGCGTCGTGAACACACCCACGACAATGAAGATACCGACCAGCCAGATCGTTTGGTCGTACGCAGCTTCGGCAGTGTCTCCGGCTTTCTGTGCCTTGATTTCGTTAATACCGATCAGTTTCTTGAGCGAGGCTTCGACCTGGTCGGCAGCGCTCTTCATTTCGTTGTTGGAAATGGCCACCGCATTCTCGAGATTTCCGGCAGAGACCGCGGCCAGGTAGCCGTTCTGAGTCGTCTGGTAGTCAGCGTTTGCCTTGCTCAGCTCATCGAATGCCTGACGCCCTTGAGGCGTCACGATCAATTTGCCCAGCGCAGTCGAGTAATCGCTGATCAATGCGCGTGACTGCTGAATATCAGCCAACGCCTTGGTTTTGCGATCCTGAGGTTCGAGGGGATTACGCAAGCGGGCGTTATTACCGCGTATCCCGACGAACTCGCGGTCCAGCGACCCGAGCAGCTTGACGCTGGGCAGCACATTGGTTTCGATGAATTTTTCGGCTTCGTTGAGGATCTGGGCTTGCCGAAGTGATAACAGGCCCAGCGCTACGATCATCAGACAAAATAAACCGAAGCAGAGGGCCGAGCGTGGGGCGAGGTTAAGTTTGCGCAGGATCATGAGCGTTCTCCGAGGGCGACCTAATCCCTATCGCCTGTCTCGGACGTTTCTTGACCGGATCGGGAGAATGAGTCGCACCATGTGTCGGAAATGCACTATTGCGCCAGAAAAGAACGTGCTCAGGCCTGGTAGATCAGCGCTGCCCCATGCCGAGCAGGAACGTATCAACGGCTCGTCCGACCATCTCGTGGATACGCTCCAGGCTGAGCGGCAGCGGATGCTCCTGATACAGCCGAATCTCTGTCTCGGCGGTCAGAAGCGAAGTCAGTTGCAAGGCCGCAACATGCGGGTCGGTGTTGCGCAGTTCTCCACGCTGCATGCCCGACTCCAGCAAGGTGGAAATGGTCTGCAGGCATTCGCGAGGTCCTGACTCATAAAACAGCATGCCGATGTCCGAGCGGCCTGACTCGGCGACGACCATGCGGTAGACGGCCAGCGCACTGTTGTCGTTGACCAGCACCATCAGCATGCGCTCACCGAAGCGGATCAGGATCTCCCTGAGATCGACTTCCAGAGCGCAGGGTGAGGCGAGTTCCGAGACGGCGTCCGCCAGGTGGGCCGTGGCGTGCCTGTTGACCACGGCGATGAAAAGTTCTTCTTTGGAAGGAAAGTAGCTGTAGATCGTTGCCTTGGAGCCGCCCATCCGCTTGGTGACTTCATTCATTGAAGTCCGCTCGTAGCCCATCTCAAGGAAAACGCTTGCCGCCGCGTCGATAATGGCTTCGCGACGAGCTTCGGTACGCACCTTCATTTGAATTCTCAATCCTTCAGTGATCAGCATCTGCAGCTGGAAAGCAAAAATAACATGGACGAAAACTAAACCGTTCGGTACGATTTCTTTCGTCTCTGTGGAGCTTACTGGAAACCAGGCTTCAAATAAACGTCGCTGCATGGACGCATAGTCGAGCAGGTCGTCAGGTGCATTGCTTTTTGCCACCTCAGCGCTGCGTTTTATCGAACCGGGGAGTGAGCAGACCCATGAACATCATTGATTTCAAGAAGCCGCGTCGCCCGTCGGTGCGTGAGGCGAGAGTAAGCAAGGCTCCGTTGCTGGAAAAAGTGCTAACGGTGGTGCTGAGAACCGACGTGCCCACATTGATGGGCATCTGCAGTGATGGGTTGCGCAGCAATCGCTCAATTCTGGGGGGCGAATTTCACGGGGAGGGCGTTCGTGGTTGCGTATTGCCTGGCGGCAGTGATTCATTCGTGGAATTGTCCAGCGAACTTGCCTTCTTCAATGCACGGTTCACCTTGCGAACACAGTTGGGCGAGTTGATCAACGTGGAAAACCAAGGGACCCTGCTGATGGATGAGGTGGGTCAGGATCAGCTCCAGAACGGTGTGTGGCCCATTGCTGAAGGCCATTACCAATGCACCTGCACGCCGAAGTTCCAGGTGTCACTCGGCCCTAATGACTGGCTGGAGAAGAGCGCGTTCATTGGCAAGGTTGACTACCTGCACGCCCATGAACTTGTGATCAACTTCTACCGGATAAAGTCTTGAGTGATGGCCTTATGCTGCGACTGACTTAAATACCCAGCGTGGCTATGAGTCCCTCCTTAGTGTCGATGTTTCACTCGTGTTCTCTCGGTCTGTTAGTTGCCTGATAACCCAGCGTTCAGGCAAATAGGCGCACCTGAAACAAATTCGTTACAATCGCCGCCGAGCTGGCGCGGTGTCAGTTCTTGCATGCCATGGACCGGCGTAGACTGGCGGCATGCCATCATTTCGCAGCTCACCGCGCAGATCGGTGCACATATCGAGCGTGGCGAATACTTCCAGAAGCTGGTCGTATTTCCGGCAAGACTTGGCGAGAAAGATGTCGAACTCGCGTTCAACTTCACGTCCCTCAAAGGCAAGTGCACGCCGCATCCGGCGTATTTTCCCGGCGCATTACTGACGTTGACGATCTGGATCTGGGTGAATGGGCCGGTTTACGTCGACACCTACGACCTGGCCGCCGAGTTGCGTGTCAACGAATGAAGACCGTGCCAACAGCAAGCCAGCGATGCTTACGTGACGGCCACCTTACGCAATCACGAAGAGGGCAGTCTTGGTCTGGCCTTCGTGACGGGCTTCACGTTTTTTCTGATTCCCAGCAAGTCAGACAACACCGTGTCGCTCGACCTGACGTTCCGTGACGTGGATGGCAAGAAACTGGGTCAGGTGAGCAAACAGGAAAAGCTGACCACCTGGAGGCATCTGGTGCTCGTCTTCGCTGTGCCTTTCAACGATTCCAGTGACCGGCTGATCCGGGAACTGGCGCGCAGTGCGCTTGAAGAGGCGGCAGGTAAAGGCTTGATTTGAGGGCGACGCCTGGCTGGAGCACGCCGTTGGGCTGCTCCAGCCATGCACGCATCAGAACGTGACGCTAGCGCTCAGGCGAGCGGTGCGCGGCTCCCCGACATTGACTTGCAGCGAGCTGCCGGTGCTGGACGGGTAGTACTGCTTGTCAAACAGGTTGTCCACGTTCAGTTGCAGGCGGGTCTTGTACCCGGCCATTGGCACATCCCATCGCAGGAATGCATCGGCCACGGTGTAGCTGCTCATGTAAAACGAGTTGGCGTCGTCACCGGCGCGTTCACCCACGTAACGTGCGCCAGCACCGGCATGCCATTCGCCGAGACCTGACGGCACCTGCAAATGGTGGGAGAGGTAAAGGCTGGCGGTGTGCTTGGGCGCCTGACTCAGGCGATTGCCTTCGTTGCTTGGATCGTCCAGCACTTCAGTGTGGGTATAGGCGTAGGTGCCGATCATGTCCCAGCGCTCGGCGATGCGCCCGGTGACGTCCAGCTCGACGCCTCTCGAGCCAACCTTGCCAGCCGCTTCGCTCACACCTGTCACGCCAGTAGGGGTGACGACGTTTTTCTTCTCGATGTCAAAGACTGCCATGTTGAAGTCCAGGCCTGGCGCGAGTGCGTATTTGGCGCCGACTTCGTAACTGCGGCCTTCCTCTGGATCAAAGGTGGTGCCGTCGTCGTTCACGTCTTCGTTAGGCACGAACGAACGGCTGTAATTGCCGTACAGGGAAAGGTCTTCAGTAACCTTGAACACCAACCCGGCCATGGGCAGGAATACGTCATCGTTCGTGTCCAGGTTCTTGACCCGGTTAGCGCCCAGGCCCTGTGCGATGTACTGGTCGTAATGCTGGTAGCGACCGCCGAGCACCAGAATCCAGCGATCGTTCAGGTGCCAGTTGTCCTTCACGTAGAGTGAGGACGAGGTCAATTGATTGCTAAGATTGCTGGTGGTCGGACTGACCACGCTGGGCTCAGCCAGGCTGCCATACACCGGGTTGAAGATGTTGAAGCCGTTCTGCGCGGTATTGCGGTAGGTCTTGCCGCGAAACTTGTCCGAGTCTTCCTGCTCGGCCCCGATCAACAGGTCGTGCTCCTGTCCCAGGAATTGCTGCTTGCCGATGAAATCCCAGCTGGCGTAACGCGTTTCATAGTCGTAATGCCCGCCATTGGCCTGGCGACGCAACACGCCGGTGCTCGAAAGGGTGCTGGGCTGTGCGATGGAAAGGCTGTAGCGGTCGTTGTTCCAGCCGTAGGTCAGACGGGTTTTCCAGTCATCACTGAGCTGATACTCGAAGCGTGCTGTGGCCGTTTCGCTGATGCCGACGGTGTTCGCCCATTTCTCGTCCAGACGTTTGTTGTAGCTGATGTCGCTCGGGTGGCCGCCCGTGAACACGGTGCCACGGTCGAACGGGCTGACGTAATCGTTGTACTCGTAAGCCAGCGTCAGACTTGCGCGTTCACCCGTCCAGGACAAGGAGGGCGCTATCAGGGTGTGTTGATCGACGCCATAGTTACGCCAGTAATCCTCACTCTGGCGCTCGGCGACCAGGCGGTAGGCCAGGCCGCTGTCGCCCAAGGGGCCTGTGGTGTCCACGCCAAAGCTGCCGCCGCCCTCACTAAACGCTGAACCACTGAGCGTCGTGCTTTGCACATATTGCGGCTGCTTGCTGATCACGTTGATCACGCCGCCCGGTTCCATTGCGCCGTACAACAGTGAGGCTGGCCCCTTGAGCACCTCGACCCGGTCGGTGGTGGCGCTGAAGTTCTTCGAGACCACCGAGCGCACACCGTCACGCAAGATCGAGCCATCATCGTTGGTACCGAAGCCGCGCTTGACCAGCGAGTCCTTGGTGTTGCCCAGTGTGTTGCCCTGGCTGACCCCGCTGACAAACTTCATGGCATCGTCCAGCGAGCGCACGTTGTAATCGGCGATGGTCTGCGGGGTCACGACGTTGACGGACTGCGCTTCTTCCTTGAGCGGCACATCACTCTTGCTGGCAGTGCTGGCGCTTTTGGCGCTGTAGCCGTCTTCGACTGTCGAAGCTGCGGCAGACACCTCGGTTGCAGGCAGGGTGGCGATCTGTGCTGCGTGAACTGCACCATCGGGGAGCATGGCCAGCGACAGTGCAGAGAGCAGAAAGGGGCCGGAGTAGCGAAGGCGTTGGGAGGCGTTCAAGGGAGATGCTCTATCGGAATGTTAATAGCAATAATTGTAATTTGATATTAATTCTCATGTAAACGAATGAATTATCTGACGCGTTTCCCGCCGGATTCTTACGCCTGAAGGGCTGGTGTAAATGCGATCCGTTTGCCCATGCTGATCAGGGGCTCCTGGAAATAGCCAAGTGATTCGTAAAAGGCCTGCACGCCTTTGTTGCTGGTGCGGATCTGCAGATTGATTTTGATGCAGCCTCGGTCAACCAGCGCCTGCTCGGCATGCCGAACCAACAGGGTACCCAGGCCCTGGCCGCGGTATTGTGGATCCACTGCTACGGAGTAGAGCCAGCCGCGATGGCCGTCATAGCCCGCCAGGACTGTCCCGGCAACCTTGCCATCGACAATGGCCACGAAGAACAATTGATCGGCGACGGCCAGCTTCATGTCGATCGACAGATCGGGTCGGTTATGGGGGGCGCTGTCGTTGAACACGGTCTTCCAGAGTTCAATGACAGCCGAGCGATGGTGTGGGTCTGAGTAGTGGATAACGGCGTGCATGGGGCGACCTTCGATGGGGTCCGCCAACGCTAATACGTGAGTGTGACACTGTCTATTGATCGGCTACGTCGAGTTGCGCATCGCTATAGCGGGCGTGATAGCAGCCCCGGTCATGGGTGACGCTCACGAGGTCCGACAGTATCGAAGGACATGCCCGAAGCAGGCCGTCCTGATTCGGGAAAGCGCATTAGCCCGCCTGATTGCCCTTCACGTCCTTGCGGGTCACTTGCGGCAGCGTTGATGGGGTTTTGAGCAGTGTCTGTATCGCCTGGCTGTAGGCCTGTCGTCCCAGACGCATACTGTTGTTGTGCGTGCCACCGGGCACCAGCAGCAGGTTCTTGGGCTCTCTGGCGGCCTCGAACAGCTCCTTGCTGAAGCGCGCCGGAACATAGCGATCATCAGTGCCGTGTACGATCAACACGGGCATGTGGATGTCAGCGATCTTGTCCACCGAGTCGAATTTCTGCGACAGCAACCAACGCACCGGCAGTGACGTGTTGGCAATTGCGGTTGCCACATCCCCCAGACTGGTAAAGGTGGACTCGATGATCAGGCCGCGTGCGGCTGGGGCTGTGTTGTCCTTTTCGGCATCGCGGCCCAGTTCCGCTGCCAGGTCGACGGCTACAGCACCGCCCAGCGAATGGCCATAGATCAACCTCTTTTGAGGATCCGGTTGCAGTTGCTCGAAGCGCTCCCAGGCGATGCGTGCATCTTCGTAAACGGTCTTTTCAGAGGGCAATTGGCCCATGCTTTGACCGAAGCCGCGGTAGTCGATGGCCAGTATCGAGAAGCCCAGCGCCCGGAGTTGCTCGATACGGAACAACTGGCCGGTCAGGTTCCAGCGCGAACCGTGCAGGTAGAGTACGGCAGGGGCATCCTTGCGCGAGGCAGGCCACCACCAGGCATGGATGTTCTGCGATGTGCCGAAGCTGGGCGCCTTGAGTTCAAACTCCTGAACATCGGACGGCAAGCCGCTGTACCAGCTGGCGGTGCCTGGCTCGATGCGAAACACCAGCTCACGCTCTTTGTGTTCAAGCACCGCGCAGCCCACCGGCAAACCGATAATGATCGCGGCCATGCATAACCATCTGACAGGGCGGGCCTTGAGACGGTCCAGAGAGAAAGAGGGCATGGGGGAGGTGTTCCGGTAAACAAAATGAAATAAAGCCGTTTCCTCGCGGACGTTGCAAGTCTGCTGGAGAAAATGTCGGTTACAGGATATTGCGCATAGCCTGCATTTGCGGGGCAATTGAAAAGCCGGGTCATACGGGGAGCGGGCTGGCAATCATCCTGGAGCATGAACGACTTGATCAGAATGATGACCGGGGCAGGGATGCCAGGCATCCACAACAGTGAACACCACTCGATGGCCTCTCGGGCATGGCGCGCTTGATCATCAGATGCCTGGGCCAAGCCTGATCGGTAACCTGCTGCTCGCCAAAAACGAGCGACGAACAGTGTAAGACTGGCGTCCTCAAGGCCGATCATTAGTCCGGTTGGTTATTGAATTAGCCCTTTTTGATAGCCTCGGATTATGCTGTGACCCCTGGGTGCCGTATTTCTGTCGTTGAACAGCGCCCAGCCCCTGATTTTACGACTAGCCTGAGTTACAGGTTATTCAATTTCTTCAAGAGGTTACCGCCTATGTTTCTACATCGCCCCCTGGAAGAAAAAGACATCCCTATCGTCTGCGAGCTGCCTCAGAATGCTGACGAGCTGTTCTACATGTTTCCCCGAGCAACCTGGCCACTGACACCCTCGCAACTCCGAGATGCGCTGGATACACGCTATGACTCGACCGTTATCGAAATGAGCGGAGAAGTGGTGGGTTATGCGAATTTCGCCCGCTGTGATTTTCGCGGACGCTGCGCGTTGGGGAACGTGATCATCGCCCCCAAGGCCCGTTCAAAAGGGGTAGGGCGCTACATGATCAGTTGTATGATGGACATTGCCTTCGATAAACACGAAGGCACTGAGCTCATCGCCTCCTGCTACAACCACAACGTGCCGGGTCTGTTGTTCTACCCCCGCATGGGCTTTCGCCCTTATGCCATCGAAGAACGACGCGACAAGCAGGGGGCACGGGTGGCGGTCATCCATTTTCGTCTCCCCCGATCCCACGAGTAAGTCCACGTGTGCGACCACAGGCTGCAACGGCCGTGGTCGCGAACACCTGTTTTCATGTCCTGAGAAGTAAAAACGAACGGGATCAAAGCGTCCGAAAACTGAATGCTTTTTTCAAGTTTAATGACCGTTCGTCATTCGGCACTTGCCTGAAAATTCACGTTCTGCGGATTTATTGATGCTGATCATGTTATTCGCCGCATGAACCTATAAAGTGAATCGTTTCTTCTGGCTGAAGTTACAAATAAATACAATTAGACCGGCGCGTTCAGGCCTTCTGCATGTATTGCTTGTTCGTCGGGCTTGAGGGTATAAAGAAGAGCAGGGAATAAATTAGTGGCGACAATTAATTGGCAGGCGAGCGTTGTCGGGCGTCAGTTGATTAATGTTGGTTCGTCACGAAGAAGCTAGTGGTCTGCCTGTTCATGGCAGCGCTTACACGATAAGGAGATAACCAATGATCGCCTGTGGACTGTCCACGCTGGAACTTCGAAGTCTCGTTGAAGGTTCTTTTCTGCCATTGCATTGTACGTGTACCGTAGCGCCTGACTACTCGATGACCGTCAAGGTCGACGACCCAGCATCGGGTCGGGTCGAGTTACTGGTCGCCGGTATCTCGTTGCACCGATTGAAAACCAGTCGTGATATTTCCGATCTGGTCGCGGAACTGCGCAATGAGCTGCAACACACCGGTGCTACTCAGGTGTACTACCGGACTGCCTGAAGCCGTTTCAGCCCTGCCTCAGGGGCGATCCTGCTGCGCCGTAACCGACTGACGGTTAAGTCGGGCAACGCGTTTATTGACTGCATTCAGAGCGCTCTCTCGAGAGGCGCTCTGTTTTGTGTCGTGCGCGTTTTTTCGCGTGTCTATTGACGTTATTTGCGTTGTCAATTTGTCGGCGCTGGGTTTTTGTAAGTTTCAATGGGCTCGATGAAAAAATAAAAAAGCCGTTTGTTGCCTGTTCTTCGCTGATAAATTCTCTGTATGAGTCCCTGTCTAGCGGCAGGGCGATTAAAATCAGTGACTTGCATCGCTCGCTTATACGGCTGGCGTCTCTGTTGCGTTATTTGACACTTCACGGTTTCTTTGCAACTATCCCCTTGATCTCTCCGCTTCATCGGCCTTGATGAACTTTTGGTTCGGTGGTTCTTTTCATTGAAAAGAACCTTACGGCCTGGCGGTAGCATGGCGTTGTTTTTCTGACAGTGAACTCAAGTTGAGGTGCCTGTCTGTCTCAGTGCGGGTAACCGCTCATTTCTATTGATAAAACTCACGGCGCTTTTAAACAGCTTCGATGGCGCTGCGCGTGCGGTGTTTGTTTTATTGCCTTGTATTTAAATCGTGCATGGACGCTGGTTCGCAGTATTGGCCAGGCAATCGATCATCCAGAACTTCTGGAGTGCACCAACGTATTGATACGACGATGGAGCATCAACATGTTTGAAGATCCTTTGGAAACCGTCTGCGGCTGCGTTGTGGCCGGCGCAGGGCTGGCGGGTATGGGCTTTCTGTTCAACGCATTGAAGAGCGGCGCACTGGCCGACCTTGCCGCGAGTGGCATGATCGTCATTGATGCCAGCGACAAACCCGGCACAGGCGCGCTGGGGGAGTACCGGATCACTGCCAACTCGGTGGGGGACGTTTTTATCGACTGTCTGCGCGACCCGGCTCTGCGCGACATCTTCGAGCCTCTGGAGCATTCATCCGCCTACTGGCGTATCCGCGGCCAGGCTCAGGGGGCTCCGCAATTATCGGACGTCGGCCATTTGATGGCTGAAGCATCGACGCTGGTGCTGGAGCACATCACTCGGCACTACGGGGTCAAGGTCTGGCACAGCACGACCATCACCGAGGTGGTCAGTGAAGATGATGAGTTTTATCTGAATGTAGAGACCGAGGGTTGCGCCAGACGTGTTCGTTGTCAAACGCTGGTCATGAACCTGGGCGGTCGACAGGACCCGCAGCACTTGATCAACAGTCTGGCCCTGCAAGGACTCACACTGTCCGGCGCAATGAACATCCAGAGTGCCGACCGCCTGTTACGCATGAACGCCGTGCAATTGCGCGAAGCGTTTGCGCTGGCGTTGGCCAGTGAGGGACGGATTACCGTGGTCGGGGGATCGCACAGCGCTTTTTCCACACTGGAAAACCTCGCTGATGCCCTGGAGTTCGCAGGGCTCCGTGAGTTGACCCTGATCCATCGCAGCCCCATCAGGCTGTTTTATGAAAGTCCTGAGCATGCCCGTGAAGCGGGCTACGCATTTAATGCCCAATTGGATGTGTGTCCGGTTTCCGGTCGTATCAACCGCTCTGGAGGCCTGCGTTACCGTGCGTTGGACATTGGTCGCGAGGCGCTCAAGACCGGGCGCATCGGCAAGACCGGCGTGCACGTGCGGATGCTGCAGACGCAGGAGGGACCGCCTGCAGACTTCGAACAGGCCGGGCGTGCGCTCGCCGACTCCTGTGTGGTCGTGCAGTGTTCGGGCTATCAGCCCCGATTACCGGTCCTGCGTTACGGTGACGGGAGTCCTGTTACCTTGCGTGAAGCCAAGGGCGGTCTGGATTCGGACGCCTCGGGATGTCCGATCGATCAGAATGGCCGTCGTCTTAAAGGGCTTTACCTGTTCGGCCTCGGTGCAGGACTTGGCGCGGATCCGCAACTGGGTAGCGAGCCTTCCTTCGATGGACGGATTTATGGTGTCTGGCAATTTCATCACGATGCCAGTACGGCGGTGATTCAAGCTGTCCTTGCGCGATTGCATCACAAGGCCTCTGCCGTCGACACTTCATGCCTGACGGGCTTCATGCAGCTGGAAACGCGGTTCCAGGCCTGACAGCGGAGGCTGCGTATGCCGGGCTCGGCAGGGCGGCTCACAGCACAACAGGAGATCCAGGCCATGCGTATCTTGATCGTGGGTGCAGGCGCCATTGGTGGCTATTTTGGCGGTCGTCTGCTTGAGGCAGGACGTCAGGTAACCTTTCTGGTCCGGCCGGGCAGGGCGCAAGCGCTTGATCGAGATGGACTGGTGGTGCGCAGTGCGCTAGGTAATTTCCAGTACCCAGCTCCCCCTTATGTGTTGGCCAATGTATTGGGCGAGCCGTACGACTTGATCCTGCTCAGTTGCAAGGCTTTCGATCTGAAGGCGTGCATGGATGCTTTTGCCCCGGCCGTCGGGCCTGACACTTTGATTCTTTCGCTGCTCAACGGCATGGCGCACCTGGAGCGTCTGAGCGAGCGTTTCGGTGCTCAGGCCGTGCTGGGCGGGCAATGTCTGATTTCGGTGGATCGTGACGCGGCCGGCGCCATCCTGCACCTCAACCAGACCCACCAGCTGTCGTTCGGCGAGCTGAGCGGTGCGCTGACGCCGCGTATTCTGAGGGTTGCCGAATCTCTGGCAGATGCCGGTTTCGAAGCCAGTCTGAGCCAGCACATTGTGCAAGGCATGTGGGACAAATGGTGCTTTATCGCCACGCTCGCGGCCGTTACCGCCAGTATGCGTGCACCCTTGTGCGATATTCTCAGCGCTGGCGGCGAAGGTCTGATCATGAAAATGCACGGTGAGTGCGCAAGTATCGCGCTCGCAGCGGGCCATCCGCTGGATGCCAGGGTCAGGCAGCGCCATCTGCAGATGCTGATTCAGACGGGTTCTACGCTTACGGCGTCCATGCTCAGAGACATCGAACGGGGTTCACCTACCGAGGTCGAACAGATTCTGGGCGATATGCTTGCCAGGCGTAATGCCCTCGGCGTGGTTTGCGGCGAACTGTCGGTGCTGGAGTTCTCCTGCACCCATGTCAGGGCCTACGAGGCGCGTCGCGTTCGAGAGCACCCGTGATACCCCTTTGGGTTGACGGGTGATCATTGCATTCAAGTAGTCATCTGGAGGTGCTACTCATGCCAGTCAAACACGATTTGTTCGCGGATTTGGAGTTGACCAGGGAAGAGATTGTCGAGCGCAGCAGCGCCGATGCCACGTTGAGTCTATTACTCAAAGAGTACGACAACGCCGATGACGAAGTGCTGAATGCCGAAAAGGGAACCGCAGGAGGTATTGGCGATGACGCGCTCAAAAAGCTCAAGGAAAAACGCCTGTTGGTGAAAGACCGGATTGTCCAGCGTCTTTCCAGGCCGCACTAATCGTAGCGTGTACAACGGGCTGTTCCAGCCCCGCAGAAAACAGGACAGACGGCCCCCATGGGGCCGTTTGTGCATTCTCTGCGAGGTTATCGGTCTGCTGCGCCGAGTGGTCAATCAGGACGCGGTGGGGAACGTCGCCCATAAAAAACGGCGCCACGAGGGGCGCCGTACAACTGCTGATCCGCCAAAGGGGCGGATCAGCATTGAATGAGGGGGTGCAGCGTGTTCGTTATTGTGGGTCCTGGTTAGGAGCCAGTTCTGCCTGAATGCGTTTGTAGATTTCTTCGCGATGCACGGAAACGTTTTTCGGTGCATTGATGCCCAGCCGGACTTGAAGCCCTTGAACGCCAAGAATCGTCACAGTGATCTCATCACCGATGTTTATGCTTTCGCCTACTTTGCGAGTGAGTATCAACATAATCTTTTCCTTGATGGCCTCTTGAAAATGCCTCTCTCAAGAGGCTGGCGTTTGC
This sequence comes from Pseudomonas triticifolii, assembly GCF_014358015.1. Lineage (GTDB taxonomy): Bacteria > Pseudomonadota > Gammaproteobacteria > Pseudomonadales > Pseudomonadaceae > Aquipseudomonas > Aquipseudomonas triticifolii. The sequence continues at coordinate 28,800 of NZ_JACONV010000008.1, forward strand.
CTTTGCGTAGTGATTGTTGCCGAGTGCATCCAAATGCATCCGTCCTAAGACGTCGCGGTGGTGAAATTAATTCCCTCGGTTCATTTTCTTGTCATCCAGATTTGCATCCGGGATATGACGAGTGCGCCAATTCTGCCCGCTTTGACCTGAAAATGCCCGTATTTACTGGCGTGACTTAAAAAGTAACGTGATCAGGAGCACATTCGGAGCAGGGCCTACCCTTCTGACGAAGCGTAAGCGGGTGTATCTCAGAATGTTTCTAAGCGTAGGCAGTGCTGCGAAACATTGCCTGAGCTTTCTGAAAATTCAACAGAAATAGATGTAAATAGGCGTAGGAAACAGCATTTGGACAGCTTTGCAGATAAACGATGCTCGTCAGGAGCGTGCTGTGCAAACGGGAAGAGGCGGGAAGAAGGAGAGGATGCGCAACGGTTTGCAGCAGAACCTTCACGGGCAGGACGCCCGCAAAGGTTCAGTACCGGTGTATTCAGATCGCCATCGACAGCAACATGATGAAGATCAGGCCCACAACCGAGAGGATGGTTTCCATCACGGTCCAGGTCTTGAAGGTTTCGGCAACGGTCATGTTGAAGTATTGCTTGACCAGCCAGAAGCCTGCGTCGTTGACGTGCGACAGAATCAGCGAACCTGCACCGGTGGCCAGCACCAGCAACTCGCGATTCACACCCGGGATCAGGCCGACCACCGGGGCCACGATGCCCGCACCGGTGATGGTTGCCACGGTCGCCGAACCGGTGGCCACACGAATCACCGCAGCCACCAGCCAGGCCAGCATGATCGGATTGATCTGCGCCTGTACCGCCATGTGACCAATTACATCACCCACACCACTGGCAACCAGCATCTGCTTGAAGCCGCCGCCGGCACCGACGATCAGCACAATCGCGGCAACCGGTGCCAGGCTCTGGTCCAGCAGCTTCATGATCTTGGAGCGGTCGAAGCCACGCGCAGCACCGAAGGTGTAGAACGCCAGCAGCAGAGCCGCGAGCAGGGCGGTGATCGGGTGACCGATCAGGTCCATCCAGATGCGGAACAGGTTGCCTTCCGGCAACGCAACGTCAGCAAATGTCTTGAGCAGCATCAGGAAGACCGGCAGCAGAATCGTGACCAGCGTGATGCCGAAGCCGGGCAGGTTTTCGGTGCTCGATTCCTTGGCGATCTGGTCCATCAGTTCCTGCGACGGTGTGCCAGGAATGTATTTGGAAATCCATTTGCCGTAGATCGGACCTGCAATGATTGCGGTCGGCAGCGCGATGATCAGGCCGTAGAAAATGGTTTTGCCGATATCAGCGCCAAAGATGCCGATGGCCAGAAGCGGACCCGGATGCGGCGGAACCAGACCGTGCACGGCCGACAGACCTGCCAGCAGCGGGATGCCGATCTTGACGATGGACACACCGGTGCGACGCGCCACGATGAACACCAGCGGGATGAGCAGCACGAAGCCGATTTCGAAGAACAGCGGGATGCCGACCAGGAACGCCGAGAACATCATTGCCCAATGCACTTTCTGCTTGCCGAACGTGCGGATCAGGGTTTGCGCGATCTGATCCGCGCCGCCTGAATCGGCCATCAGCTTGCCGAGCATGGTGCCCAGCCCGAGGATGATGCCGACAAAGCCCAGCACACCGCCGAAGCCGTCCTGGAAGGATTTCATGACTTTTTCCACCGGCATCCCGGAGGTCAGGCCGAGGAAGCCAGCCGCCAGTGTCAGCGCGACGAAAGGGTGAACCTTGAATTGGGTGATCAGCAGCACAAGGCCAACGATGGTCACCAACGCATCGACGAGCAGGAACGTCTCATGGGTCATACCGAACATGGGTGTCTCTCCGGTTATTATTTTAAGGTGCCGCCAACAACGACAGCGCCCTTTCGTGTGTGCAAGACAGCGCTGTCTTTTGCACTCACGCCTTTATCAGGCGTGGGAGTCTTTCCACCAGGCTGCCGCTTGCGTGCCAATCTGCTCGATGGACTGAGTTGCATCGACCACCAGAGTCAGCGGTTCGCCATAGGGCGCTTCGAGCGTTGCAAACTGACTGTCCACCAGGCTTGCCGGCATGAAATGCCCGGGCCGGTGCGAGCAGCGTTCGACGGCGAGCTCCTTGGTCAGTTCCAGAAACACGAAGCCCAGGCCCGGAACAGCATCACGCAGTCGCTGGCGGTAGATGAGCTTGAGGGCCGAGCAGGTCAGAACAGGGTGTTCGCCGCGGGCGAGGGCGGCGGCGAGCTCTTCACCCAGTCGGGTCAGCCAGCCGGCGCGGTCCTGGTCGTTGAGAGGGGTCCCGGCACTCATCTTCTCGATGTTGGCCGGCGGGTGGAAGGCATCGCCTTCGATGAGGCGACCTCCGCTCTTGAGTGCAATTTCGGCACCCACGGCACTTTTGCCGCAGCCCGAGACACCCATCACCACAAGGGCTGAAATAGCAGTATTCGCAGTTGTCACAGTAGGCACCTCATCTGGAGACAGCGCTGTCTTTGTCCGATGGACATAAGCCTCAGCCCAAGCTGTTCCAGTTCTTGTCGTTGTTTTGGGTTCAACATAAACATCGGAGGCTGTTCTCCGTGGCGACCCTGCGCGGGTGGCAAATATGAAACCAGCGATAAAGCATTGTCACGGTCCGTGAGACAGCGCTACCTTATGGGGCATTAGACACATTTGGCAACCCCTATATTAGTTGGCAACGCATGATGCGCATTGGTTCCCGTTCCACCGGTCGTCCGACCCTTAATGAAGTGGCTCGCCTGGCTGCCGTTTCCCCTATTACGGCGTCACGGGCGCTGCGGGGCGTCGCGACTGTTGCGCCAGAACTGGTGGAAAAGGTCCGCGCAGCAGCCCAGAGCCTGGGCTATGTCGCCAACCCTGCCGCTCGCGCCCTGGCGTCGTCCTGCAGCCAGACGGTCGTGGTGCTGGTGCCTTCGCTCGCCAACCAGTTGTTCATCGAAACGCTGGAGGCCATTCAGGATGTCTTGCGTCCTCGCGGCCTGGACGTGGTGATCGGCAACTATCACTACTCGCCCGAGGAAGAGGAGAACTTGCTGCGCAACCATTTGGTCAACCGGCCGCGCGGTATTCTGCTGACCGGTTCCGACCGCACACAGGCTTCGCATCAGATGCTGGAAGCCAGTGGGATTGCGTGTGTGCACATGATGGAGCTGGACCCTCGCCCGGGCACCTACAGCGTGGGATTTTCCCAGGAACAGGCGGGTGCGCAGGCGGCCCGGCACTTGTTGGGCAGAGGTCGCAAGCGACTGGCCTACATGGCCGCTCAGCTCGACACTCGAGTGTTGCAGCGTGGCGCAGGGTTTCGTCAGGTGCTGGAAGACGCTGGTCTGTTCGACGCCGAACTGCAGGTCACGACGCCTTTGCCATCGTCGATAGGCCTGGGCGGCGAGCTGTTCGCACAGCTGCTGGACGAGCATCCTGATGTCGATGGCATTTTCTTCTGTAACGACGACCTGGCGCAGGGCGCATCGCTTGAGGCCTTGCGCCTGGGGATTGCCATTCCCCGGCAGGTCTCGCTGATCGGTTTCAACGATCTGCCGGGCTCGGCGCACATGGTGCCGCGCCTGACGTCTATCCGCACCCCGCGACAGGAAGTCGGCCAACGTGCGGCCCAGCTGTTGCTGGGGCTGCTGGACGGCGTCGTTCAGCAATCGCGGGTGGATCTGGGGTTCGAGCTGGTGGTGCGCGAGAGTTCATGAGTCCCTCATGAGCAGGTTGCTGACCAATGGCGAGCAACCTGCATAAGCCCCTGCCGCTCTGACGCGAGCCCCCGACTGCCTTGCCTCTCAACCTCTGAGAGCTTTTTTGCCACCACCTTGCACCCTTCTTTTACTGTCATTTCTGTCAGTACCCAACCCGTCTCGGTAAGTATTCAATGACCTCAGGTTTTTGGATCCGGGTGGCATAAGCGCCGTTGCTACACCGTTCGTTGATGGGGCCATACCTTCTTATCTTTCCCCCATCGTGGCGGTCTCGCGAGACCTATTCTCAGGTGAGTGACATGCAAAAAAAAGCATCTCAGGACGTAAGGGCTTTTACCCATATGGCAGATCCGGACGGCGCAGGAATGCCGCTGGACATTGCATGGCTGACAGGCATTATTCCGCTGGGCTTTGTCCCCAGGGAAATCGCCATCAGCCCAGATGAAAAAACGCTCTATGTGCCTCACAAAGACGGTAGAGAAATCAGCGTGGTCGACGTCGAGACCGCGAGCGTGGTGAATTGCATCAAAGGGGTGGGGCCGGGCGAGATCACCCTGAGCCCCGACGGCAAATGGCTCTACAGCGTCGGCAACAAAAAATGCTTTGTGATCAGCACCCTGACCTGCGAAGTGACCAGAGGCATCGCCTCAGGTAACGTGAACAGGATCGTTTGCAGCCTGGGTGGCCGTTTCATCTTCCTGTCGTTCAATTACGCGCCAGGCGGGCTGATTCGCCAGATCGAAACGCAGGACTACAACGTTGTTAACGATTTCGATTTGGGTACGTTATCCAATGCCTCGTGGGTGCTGGGCGTCAGCCCTGAAAACGATCGCTTCTACGCCTCGGCTCTGGTCACAGGAACTGATGCCTCCACGGTGTCTGCCATTGGTACGGTCGATTATCTCCAGCACGACATTCCGGGTTTTACCGAACCGCAATCGCTGGCCGTCAGCTCGGACGGGACTCGGTTGTATGTGGGCGGTATCGATGAGGTGTATGTGGTCGATGCGACCACTTGCAGAATGTTCTATCGGGAAAAGATCGGCTCGCAGGGCTACCCCGTCAAGGTCATCGGCATCACGCCGGATGATCGCTACGTGTACGCGGTTTGCACCTGTAATTTCGACGTGTACAGGATCGATACCCTAAAGGGCACGGTCGCCTGCGTAGCCTTCTTCCCATCCTTGGGTGGCTCAGTGTTGAATGCATCTGGAACCCATCTCTACAGCACGCATACCGACATGAACTGGATCTCCATCTACAAGCTGTAGCGTTATATGCACTGACCTCGCCGCCGCCAGCATTTCGAACCTCTTCATTCAGACAAAGGCCGAATGTTTCTCAGGGCACCGCGCACGGGCCTGAGAAATATTCGGCTCTGCCGTGCGGGTTATTGACCGTGGTTCTTGAACGCCAGCCTCGATTCGTGCAGCAGCGGCTCGGTGTAGCCAGCCGGCTGTTCGCAGCCCTTGAACACCAGGTCGCAGGCGGCCTTGAAAGCTACCGATTGCTTGAAATCTGTGGCCATGGGGCGGTACTGCGAGTCCCCGGCGTTCTGCTTGTCCACCACTTTGGCCATACGCTCCAGCACGCTTTGCACGTACTCCTTGTCGACCACCTTGTGCAGCAGCCAGTTGGCCATGTGCTGACTGGAAATACGCAGCGTGGCGCGATCCTCCATCAGCCCGACATTGTGGATGTCCGGCACCTTGGAACAACCCACGCCTTGTTCGACCCAGCGCACCACATAGCCGAGCAGGCCTTGCGCATTGTTCTCCAGTTCTTCGCGAATCTGCTCCGGGGTCCAGTGCGGTGCAGCGACCACCGGGATGGTCAGCAAATCGTCGAGCAACTGTTCGCTCACGTCGGCCAGGCTGACCTGTTCAAGCGTCTGCTGAACGGCCCGTACATCGACGTGATGATAGTGCAGGGCGTGCAGGGTGGCGGCTGTTGGTGACGGCACCCAGGCCGTGGTGGCGCCGGATTGCGGATGGCCGATTTTCTGCTCCAGCATGTCGGCCATCCGGTCCGGCATTGCCCACATGCCCTTGCCGATCTGTGCGCGTCCGCGCAATCCGCAAGACAGTCCTACCAGCACGTTGCTGCGCTCGTAAGCCTTGATCCAGGGCGTGTTCTTCATCTCGCCCTTGCGCAGCACCGCGCCTGCCTTCATGGCACTGTGAATTTCATCACCGGTGCGGTCCAGAAAACCGGTATTGATGAACGCCACCCGTGCCGAGGCCGCTTCGATGCAAGCCTTGAGGTTGACGCTGGTGCGCCGTTCCTCGTCCATGATGCCCATCTTCACCGTGTGGCGCTCAAGCTTGAGCATGTCCTCTATTCTGCTGAGCAACTGGTCGGCAAAGGCCACTTCGTCCGGGCCGTGCATCTTGGGTTTGACGATGTAAATGCTGCCTGCCCGTGAGTTGCCGCGCCGGGTCAAATCGTGCAGGGCAATCAGGCTGGTCATGACGCCGTCCAGGATTCCTTCGGGAATTTCATGCCCGTCGCGGTCGACAATCGCAGGGTTGGTCATCAGGTGGCCGACATTGCGAATGAACAGCAGTGACCGCCCGCGCAACTTGAGTTCACCGCCCTTGGCCGCTGTGTAGGTGCGGTCGGGATTCAGACGCCGGGTGACAGCCTTGCCGCCTTTGTCGATGGTCTCGACCAGATCACCTTTCATCAGCCCCAACCAGTTGCGATACACCAGCACCTTGTCGTCGGCATCCACGGCGGCAACCGAGTCTTCGCAATCGATGATGGTCGAGAGTGCCGACTCCAGCAGCAGGTCTTTGATCCCCGCCATGTCGCTGCTGCCCACCGGGTGACGCGGGTCGATCTGGATTTCGATGTGCAGGCCGTTGTTCTTCAGCAGAATGGCCTCAGGCTTATCGGGCTCACCCTGAAAACCCACATACTTTTCCGGCTGTTGCAGGGCGGTTCGGGTGCCATCGGCCAGTGTGATGTGCAACTGGCTGTCTTCGATGTGATAGCGACGGGCGTCGATGTGGCTGCCTTTGGCAAGCGGCGCACTGGTGTCGAGCAGTTCGCGGGCAAAGACGATCACCTTGGCACCGCGCAGCGGGTTGTAGCCTGCGCTGATTTCGGCGCCATTGGCGGTGGAGATGGCGTCGGTGCCGTAGAGCGCGTCGTACAGCGAACCCCAGCGGGCATTGGCGGCATTGAGCGCGTAACGCGCGTTGCTGGCGGGAACCACCAGTTGCGGGCCGGCCTGTTCACTGATTTCCAGATCGACATTGGAGGTCGTCGCGCTGACGTGCTCGGGGGCCGTGCGTAGATAGCCGATCGTTTTCAGAAACGCGCGATAGGCGGGCATGTCGCTGATCGGCCCGGGATGCTCTTCATGCCAAGTGTCGAGTTCTGTCTGCAAGCGCTCGCGTTCGGCCAACAACTCGCGGTTGCGCGGGGCCAGTTCATGCACCAGGGCATCGAAGCTGCCCCAGAACGTTTCCGGGTCCAGGCCGGTGCCGGGCAGGACTTCTTCATCGACGAAGCGTTGCAGATTGACGGCCACCTTGAGGTCTTGGCATTTGATGAAGTCGGTCATGGAAAGAGGTCCTTGGTTAAGGTTTTATTCGTGCCACTGCCCTGCGTCGGCACCGAGCCTTGCTGGACAACTGTTTTGCCCAATCGGGAGCGAGGTCCGGGGCACAGAATCTTGAACGGATGTACCGGCCGGTTCGTGAGCACGCTCACCCACGTCGCCCAATGTTGCGCTTTCAGACCCGCGTGTAACGATAATCGCCCACGCACAGGAATGATTGATAACGTCTGTTCAATCCGCGTTCAGCACGGCAACACCTGCCTTGGCGACCTGGGCATCCTGATCGGCCTTGACGCCGGACACGCCTACTGCGCCGATCACCTGGCCATCGACGATTACCGGCACGCCGCCTTCCAGCGAGGTCAGCAGCGGGGCGCTGAGAAACGCCGTGCGGCCACCGTTGACCATCTCTTCGTAGCCTTTGGATTCGCGTCGGCCCAACGCCGAGGTGCGGGCTTTTTCGATGGAGATATAGCTGCTGATCGCTGAGGTGTCGTCCAGGCGCTCGAAGGCCAGCAGGTGGCCGCCGTCATCGACAATCGCAATTGCCACGGCCCAGCCATTGGCCTGGGCCTCGTTGCGGGCGGCGATGAGCATCTGGCTGACTTCGTTCTGGGTCAATACGGCTTTGATCTTCATGGGAGCTCCTGAGAAAAAGTGGGGTAAGAATAGTCAGTGCGTACCGTTCAGCGCCTGGTCGATCAGCTCGATCCAGTGCCGTACCGGTGTTCGGTGGGCGCTTGCCAGGTGGGTCTGGCAGCCGATGTTCGCGGTGGCGATGACCTGCGGTTTGCCGCTCTCTAACGCATTCATCCGGTTGTCGCGCAACTGGCGGGCCAGCACCGGTTGCGTGACTGAATAGGTGCCTGCCGAGCCACAGCATAAATGGCCATCCGGCACAGCCGTCAGGTTGAAGCCTAAACGAGCCAGCACCTTTTCGACTTCACCACCCAGCTTCTGCGCGTGCTGCAATGTGCAGGGGCAATGGAACGCCAGCCGCGTGTCGGTTTTGATGCCCAACGTTTCCAGAGGTTCGTCGCGCAGCACCTCGACCAGATCGCGGGCCTTGGCGCTGACCTGTGCGGCCTTGTCGGCATAGGCCGGATCGTGGCGCAGCAAATGACCGTAATCCTTGACGAACGCCCCACAGCCACTGGCCGTCTGGACAATGCTCTGCGCGCCGCCTTCGATGGCGGGCCACCAGGCGTCGATGTTGCGTCGGGCGCGATCCAGTCCCGCGTCCTGTGCATTGAGGTGATAGTCCACCGCGCCGCAACAGCCTGCTTCGCTGATCGGGGTGACGCTGATGCCCAGCCGGTCCAGCACCCGAGCGGTGGCCGCGTTGGTGTTGGGCGACAGTGCCGGTTGCACGCAGCCTTCGAGCATCAAGACTTGGCGAGCGTGACGCGTGTCCGGTCGAACGCCTGCGCTGTGAATCGCGGAGGGCAGCTTGTCTTTGAGCGTGTCCGGCAGCAGTGGGCGGAAGGTGGTGCCCAAGCGGGTCAGCGTTTTGAACAGGCTTGTATTGGGCACGACGTTGCGCAAGCCTTCGCGCAACAGTCGCTGGCCCAGTGGTCGAGGCACGGCGGCATCGACGACAGCGCGGCCTATGTCCAGCAGGTTGTGATAGTCGACTCCAGAAGGGCACGTGGTCTCGCAGTTGCGGCAGCTCAGGCAGCGGTCCAGGTGCAGTTGGGTTTTTTCGGTGACCTCATTGCCTTCCAGTACCTGCTTGATGAGGTAGATCCTTCCCCGTGGGCCGTCCAGTTCATCGCCCAGCAATTGGTAGGTCGGGCAGGTGGCGTTGCAGAAACCGCAGTGCACGCAGCTGCGCAGAATGCGTTCAGCTTCTTCAGCGCGGGGCAGTTGTCGGGCCTGTTCGCTCAGGGTGGTCTGCATGGTCAGAGCTCCGCGTACAGTCGGCCGGGGTTGAAGATTCCTTGCGGATCGAGCCGGGTCTTGAGTTGATGGTGGTAGCGCATCAAAGGCGCGACCAGTGGCTGGAACGGGCTGTCGTGGTGGCCTGGCGTGTAGCAGGTTGCATGCCCGCCGACCGCCGTTGCCAGGCTGCGAATGGCTTCACCGTCGGCGTCGGATTTCAGCCAGCGCTGGGCCCCGGCCCAGTCGATGAGTTGTTCGCCTGGCAGGTCCAGCACGCTGGTGTCGGCCGGTACGCAGATACGCCAGAGTGGGCGCGGGTCGGCGAAGAATGGCAGGCTTTGTTCATTGAGTGCCCGCCAGTACATCGGGTCCAGTTTTTCGCCGCCCAGCCGGTCATGCGCAGCGGCCACCGAACCTTCGCCACCTTCAAGGCGCAGACGCAATACCCGTCCATCATGACTGGCGGCGCTGATTGGAATGGGCTGCTGGCCCCATTGCGTCAGGCACGCCAGCGCACGGGCGCTGTCCATTTCCAGCGCAATACTGCTGCACAGGCGTGGTCTGGGCAGGACTTTGAGCGAGACTTCGGTCAGTACACCCAGGCAACCCATGCTGCCCGCCATCAAACGCGAGACGTCGTAACCGGCGACGTTCTTCATCACTTCGCCACCGAACCTCAGGTGCTTGCCGTGACCGGTGATCACCCGGGTGCCCAGCACAAAATCACGCACCGACCCGCTCCACGGACGTCGTGGTCCCGATAGACCCGCCGCGACCATGCCGCCCAGCGTGGCATCGCCAAAGGTTGGCGGCTCGCAAGGCAGCATCTGACCCGCATCATCAAGGGTCTGCATCAGCTCGCTCAGCGAGGTGCCGGCGCGGGCGGTGATGACCAGTTCGGTCGGGTCGTAACTGACGATGCCGCAATGACCGCGGGTGTCCAGCACCTGACCTGACACTTCACGGCCGAGAAAGGCTTTGCTGTTGCCGCCCTGAATGCGCAGCGCAGTGGCGTCGTGCAAGGCCTGGTTGACCTGATCAAGGAGCGCGGCGCTGGCGTCTGTGTCTTGTGCAATCATCAGAAACGCTCCAGGTCGGGGAAGGGCAGTTGCCCGGCATGCACGTGCATGCCGCCGAACTCCGCACAGCGGTGCAGCGTCGGGATGTTCTTGCCAGGGTTGAGCAGGCCGCTGGCGTCGAATGCCGCCTTGATGGCATGAAAAAGGGTCAGTTCGTCGCTGTTGAACTGCGCACACATCTGGTTGATTTTTTCCCGGCCCACGCCGTGCTCCCCGGTGATACTGCCGCCAACCTTGACGCACAATTCGAGAATCTTGCCGCCCAGTTCCTCGGCGCGCTCCAGCTCGCCCGGCTGATTGGCATCGAACAGAATCAATGGGTGCATGTTGCCGTCACCGGCGTGAAACACATTGGCGACGCGCAGGCCGTAGTGCTCGGACAGCTCGGTAATGCCCCGCAACACGCCGGGCAGCTCACGGCGCGGAATAGTGCCGTCCATGCAGTAATAGTCCGGCGACAGGCGGCCGACCGCCGGAAAGGCATTCTTGCGACCGGCCCAGAAGCGCACGCGTTCGGCTTCGTCTTTTGCCTGACGCACTTCGGTGGCGCCCGCCTGCGTCAACACCTGGCGCACGCGCTCGCAATCATCGTGAACGTCGGCTTCGACGCCATCCAGTTCGCACAACAGAATCGCTTGTGCCTCCACCGGATAGCCCGCATGGATGAAGTCTTCAGCGGCGCGGATCGCCAGGTTGTCCATCATTTCCAGACCGCCGGGAATAATGCCCGCCGCGATGATATCGCCGACCGCACGCCCGGCTTTCTCCACTGAATCGAACGCCGCCAGCAGCACTTTGGCGACCTGCGGTTTGGGCAGCAGCTTGACCGTCACTTCGGTAATGATGCCGAGCATGCCTTCGGAGCCGGTAAACAGCGCCAGCAGATCAAAACCGGGCGAATCCAGTGCATCGCTGCCCAGCGTCATGTACTCGCCTTCGACGGTCAGGATCTCGACCTTGAGCAGGTTATGCACGGTCAGGCCGTACTTGAGGCAATGCACGCCGCCCGCGTTTTCAGCGACGTTGCCACCAATGGAGCAGGCAATCTGCGAGGAAGGGTCTGGCGCATAGTACAACCCATGAGGTGCCGCAGCCTGGGAAATGGCCAGGTTACGCACGCCAGGCTGAACACGCGCCAGCCGGGCGGCGGGGTTGATCTCCAGGATCCGGTTGAAGCGCGCCATCACCAGCAGCACGCCTTGCTCCAGCGGCAGCGCGCCGCCCGATAACCCGGTGCCAGCGCCGCGCGCGACTACCGGCACGCGCCGCTCATGGCACAGCTTGAGGATCGTCTGCACCTCTTCGATATGGCGCGGCAGCACCACCAGCAACGGCGTGGTGCGGTAGGCGGACAGTCCGTCACACTCGTAAGGCCGCAGCTCTTCGGCGCGGTGCAGGATGTCCAGGTCGGGTAATTGCTGTTCCAGGTCGTGCAGCAATTGTTGCTTGTCGACAACAGGCAGCACGCCGTCGAGGCGTTCGTCGTAAAGAATATTCATCAGGCAACCCAGGATTATTTTTATCGGGCTAGCGGTTGCCTTGCATCATTGGGGGTATGAGTCGTAGTGTCTATGAGGAAAAGGACTGGTCGAACCAGTTCTTGAGCGTTTGTTTTCAGAGTCTGTTTTTTTAATCTTTTAAAATCAAAAGGTTGGTATGCATTTGATCTGGTTGTTTACAGCCAGCTTTTACTGGTCATACCAGTGCGGTTGTCCGCGTTTCATCAGGCAACACGCAATTTACTGACTGAATACAAATGAGTGTAGGCCCGGTGTTCGTCGAGGGGCCATGTTGTTTCGGCCCTGTCCTGCAAAGAAAAAAGTAGCGCTCCAGCGGAGATCTCATGAACAACGAATCCACCCCAAGACCCCCGCAAGTCGCAGACGTGGTCTGCGAGCGGATCGAGCGGCTGATTGTCGACGGTGTGCTGAAGGTCGGCCAGTTGCTGCCGTCCGAGCGACGCCTGACCGAAAAGCTCGGTGTGTCGCGTACCGCATTGCGCGAGGGCCTGAAGCTGCTGCGGGCGCGGGGCATTATCGAGACGCGGCAGGGCAAGGGTTCGTTTGTTGCACAGATGAATGCCGATCAGCACACCTCGCCGCTCATGCACCTGTTCGGTTCGCAGCCGCGCACGCTCTTCGATCTGTTCGAAGTGCGCAGCCTGCTGGAGGGCGAGTCAGCGCGACTGGCGGCGCTGCGTGGTACCGCCGCCGATTTTGTACTGATCACCCGCAGCTACGATGCGCTGGTTGCGGCACAAGGCAGCGAATTGTCGGCCAGTGAGCATGCACGCCTGGATCATGCCTTTCATCTGGCCATTTGCGAGGCCTCGCACAACCCGGTACTGGTGCAGACCCTGCGCTCACTGACCGACCTGTTGCTCAACACGGTCTTTGCCTCGGTCAATAACCTGTATCACCGTGAACCGCAAAAACGTCAGATCGACCGCCAGCACGCCCGTCTGTACAACGCGGTCACCGGTCGTCTGCCGGAACAGGCGCGCAAGGCTGCGCTGGCGCACATTCAGAGCGTCAGCGAGAACCTGCGCGAGATCGAAAACGAAGAGCAGCGCCTGGTGCGCGCCACTTTGCGGCTGGAGGGCTGGACCTGACTCCTGGGCGCAGACGTGTGTTGACAGGCGTGCAGCGATCCCGCAATTTACGCATTACGTAAATCAATTACGATAATCGCCGATAGCGACACTAAAACAATAACAACAGGCAACGCGATGCGCGTTCCAGCAGGCAGCTTCCGTGGACCTATTCACCTACTACCGCTCGACGTCCAGTTACCGCGTACGCATTGCGCTGGCGCTCAAAGGGCTGCAGCCCACTGCGATCCCGGTCAATCTGATTCGCGACGGCGGCGAGCAGCACAAGCCCGACTACCGCGGCGTCAACCCACAGGGCAGAGTGCCTGCGCTCAGGCTCGACGACGGTACGATCATCACCCAGTCGCCTGCCATTATTGAATACCTTGAAGAGCGCTATCCCGATCCGCCCTTGCTGGCGTCGGAACTGGTCCTGCGTGCCCGCCAGCGTGCGGTCGCTGCGACCCTGGCGTGTGACACTCATCCGTTGCACAACGTGTCGGTGCTCAACCGGTTGCGAAGTATGGGGCATGACGAAATGGCCGTTTCAGGCTGGATTGGCTACTGGATCAGTGAGGGCCTCAATGCTGTCGAGCAACTGATCGTCGGCGACTGTTTCTGTTTCGGCGACACACCCAGTGTCGCGGATGTTTATCTGCTGCCCCAGCTGTATGCGGCCCGCCGCTTCAATGTTGATCTGGGCTCACTGCCACGTATTGAGCGGGTGGAACAGCGAGCCTTGCAGCATCCAGCCTTTTTGCAGGCGCACCCGGATGCACAATCGGACAAGCCGGAGTAGGCTGCCTTTATGAGAATTCTTGGACTGCAACTGATTTTCGGTGATTTCCTCGCCCGCAGTGTGCGAGGGATTCCGTGTGCGCCGCCCGCAGGACTGTGACGACTTTTTGCGTTATCCCACTTTCCTGCAAGGAGCCAGACATGGCTGATCTCTACGAAAACCCGATGGGCCTGATGGGCTTTGAATTCATCGAATTCGCATCGCCAACCCCCAATACCCTTGAGCCTGTGTTCGAAATCATGGGTTTCACCAAGGTGGCGACCCACCGCTCCAAGGACGTGACCCTGTATCGCCAGGGCGCGATCAACATCATCCTCAACAACGAACCGCACAGCCTGGCGTCTTACTTTGCGGCAGAGCACGGGCCGTCGGTATGCGGTATGGCGTTCCGCGTCAAAGACGCGCAAAAAGCCTACAACCGCGTGCTTGAACTGGGCGCACAACCACTGGAAATCGCGACCGGGCCTATGGAACTGCGTCTGCCGGCCATCAAGGGTATTGGCGGTGCGCCGCTGTACCTCATCGACCGTTTTGGCGAAGGCACGTCTATCTACGACATCGACTTCAATTTCATTGAGGGCGTGGACCGGCATCCGGTCGGCGCTGGCCTCAAGTTCATCGATCACCTGACCCACAACGTCTATCGCGGTCGTATGGCGTACTGGGCGAACTTCTACGAGAAGCTGTTCAACTTCCGCGAAATTCGCTACTTCGACATCAAGGGCGAATACACCGGTCTGACCTCCAAGGCCATGACCGCGCCCGACGGGATGATTCGTATCCCGCTGAACGAGGAGTCCTCCAAGGGCGCAGGGCAGATCGAAGAGTTTCTGATGCAGTTCAACGGCGAGGGCATCCAGCACGTGGCGTTCTTCACCGACGACCTGATCAAAACCTGGGATGCGCTCAAAGCCATCGGTATGCGCTTCATGACCGCGCCACCAGAGACCTATTACGAGATGCTCCAGGGCCGTCTGCCCGATCATGGCGAGCCTGAAGACGAGCTGAAAACCCGAGGCATTCTGCTCGACGGTTCTTCCGACGGTGGCGAGCGACGTCTGCTGTTGCAGATATTCTCCGAAACCCTGATGGGCCCGGTGTTCTTCGAGTTCATTCAGCGCAAAGGTGATGATGGCTTCGGTGAAGGTAACTTCAAGGCGCTGTTCGAATCCATTGAGCGGGATCAGATCAAGCGCGGTGTACTGACCGCTGACTGAGGATTATCAATGCCCGGTGCTTCAGGCGCCGGGTACGATTTTCAGGCAGGCATCGCACCGCCCATGCGTTCGCTGATGGCGGTCGCCGTTTCCAGCAGGCGTGTGGCCGCGATGCTCTGCACCTGATCAGTCAGGATCGAGCCCGGACCGACAACCGTGATCACGCCGACCAGCTTGTTGCCCATGGCAAACAGCGGGCACGATGCGGCGTTGATGCCTGGCATCAGCAGCCCCTGAATCTGATGCACACCCATCGTGCGGATTTGCTTTAGATGAAGGTCGATTTCCTTCAACTGAGCGGCATTCAGGTGCGGTGCTTCCTGCGCGCGCAGCGGTGCGGTTTCCGGCGTTTTCAGGAAACTCTCGAACACCATGCCCGTGGATGAACTGAGCAGCGGCAGCACCGAGCCGATCTGCGTGACCAGTGTCACCGCACCCATCGACGGCTCGACGTACACCACGGTCGGACCCTTATTGCCCCACACCGCCAGAAAGCAGGTCTGATTCAGCTCGTCGCGCAGGTTCGCCAGCCAAGGTGCAGAGACCTTCAGCACGTCCAGCTTGCCCAGCGAAGCCAGACCGACCTGCAAGGCCTCGCGGCCCAGACCGTAGTGACTGGTCACGGCGTCCTGTTCGGCGAAGCCACTGGCGACCAGCGCTTGCAAATAGCGATGAACCTTGGCGGCAGGCATGCCCAGATGCTCGGCCAGTTTCGACAGCGAAGTGGCAGGCGACAGTTCTGCGAGCGCCTTGAGTACGCTCAGGCCCACTTCAGCGGCCTGGACCTTCTGTTGGCGTCCGTTAGCCGGACGTTCTGTCTCTTGGGTCATGGGATCGCGCGCCGGTCTGGAAAGGCAGCTTTATAGCTTGACCGGCCTGCAAACTCAAATTACGTTATGCGTAATTGATTTACGATTAAAGCAAAACATCCACAGTTGAGTGACCCGATAAGAACAAGAGGTCCAGATGCCTGCACACTTCCCTCACGAGCCGCTGGTCTATCAGACGGGGTTCGGCAATCAGTTCAGCAGTGAAGCGCTGCCCGGTGCATTGCCGGTCGGTCAGAACTCGCCGCAGCAACATCCTTTGGGCCTGTACGCCGAACAGTTGTCAGGCACGGCGTTTACCGTTGCGCGCAGCGAAGCGCGCCGCAGCTGGCTCTACCGGATCAAGCCCTCGGCGGCGCATCCCGCCTATCAGCGCATGACACGGCAGATCACTGGAACCGGGCAGGGACCGATCACGCCCAACCGCTTGCGTTGGAATGCTTTCGATATTCCGGCAGAACCCGCTGACTTCCTTGAGGGCCTGATCTCGCTGGCAAGCACCTCGGCGGCTGATCAGGCCGAGGGCGTCAGCGTCTATGTGTACGCGGCCAACACG
Source organism: Pseudomonas triticifolii (assembly GCF_014358015.1). Lineage (GTDB taxonomy): Bacteria > Pseudomonadota > Gammaproteobacteria > Pseudomonadales > Pseudomonadaceae > Aquipseudomonas > Aquipseudomonas triticifolii. The sequence goes on from NZ_JACONV010000008.1 coordinate 45,043, forward strand.
TCGATGCAGCGGGCATTCTTCAATGCTGACGGGGAATGGCTAATCGTGCCGCAACAAGGGCGTCTGCGATTGATCACCGAGCTGGGCTTGCTGGACGTCGAGCCGCAGGAAATTGCCGTGCTACCGCGTGGCATGAAGTTCAGCGTGCAATTGCTCGACGCCAACGCGCGTGGTTACGTATGCGAGAACCACGGCTGTGCCCTGCGCCTGCCTGATTTGGGGCCGATTGGCAGTAATGGACTGGCCAACCCGCGAGATTTCATGACGCCGGTGGCCTGGTTCGAGGAGCGTGACGAGCCTGTAGAACTGGTGCAGAAATTCCTCGGTGAACTGTGGGCCACGTCACTGGATCACTCGCCGTTCGACGTGGTCGGCTGGCATGGCAACAATGTGCCGTACAAATACGACCTGCGCCGTTTCAACACCATGGGCACCGTCAGTTTCGATCATCCCGACCCTTCGATCTTCACCGTTCTGACCTCGCCCGGCGCTGTTCATGGTCAGGCCAATGTCGACTTCGTGATCTTTCCTCCGCGCTGGATGGTGGCGGAAAACACCTTTCGGCCGCCCTGGTTCCATCGCAACCTGATGAACGAATTCATGGGGTTGATCGACGGTGCCTACGACGCCAAAGCCGAGGGCTTCATGCCCGGCGGCTCTTCTTTGCATAACTGCATGAGCGCACACGGCCCCGACAACATCACGGCCGAAAAAGCCACGGCTGCCGAGCTCAAACCGCACAAGATCGAAAACACCATGGCGTTCATGTTCGAGACCGGCAAGGTGCTGCGTCCCGGTTGCTACGCGCTGGAGTGTGCGCAATTGCAAACCGATTACGACGCCTGCTGGAACGGCATGGCCAAGACTTTCACCAAGGAACTGCCCTGATGACTACCGCTTCGAACCGCCGCAGCTGGGTGACGTCTGCCAACGGTCACGCTGATTTCCCTCTGCAGAACCTGCCGCTGGGGGTGTTCAGCCACGCAGACTCCGGGCCGCGTGGCGGCGTGGCCATTGGCGATAGCATTCTGGACCTGCAGGCCGTCGTGCAGGCCGGTCTGTTCGACGGCACGGCTGCGGAGGTCGCCGATATTGCCAGTCGCAATCAGCTCAATGACTTCTTCGCCCTCGGCGCGTCGGCGCGGCGAACCCTGCGTGCCGCACTGCTGCAGTTGCTGGATGAGGCTAACCCGCTCGCGCAAGGCTCTGCCGATAAGGTGTTGCTGCCCATGAAGGACTGCCGCATGCACGTGCCTGCCAGGGTGGGCGACTACACCGATTTCTACGTCGGGATTCATCACGCGCTGAACGTCGGCAAGCTGTTTCGTCCCGACAATCCGTTGTTACCCAATTACAAATACGTGCCCATCGCCTATCACGGCCGCGCCTCTACGCTCTGCGTTTCCGGCACCGCGATCAAGCGTCCGAAGGGTCAGACCCTCGCGCCGGGCCAGGACGTTCCGACCTTCGGCCCCTGCAAGCGGCTGGACTACGAGCTGGAAATGGGTGTCTGGATCGGGCCGGGCAACGCCCAGGGTGACGCCATCGATATCGCACACGCCAGCCAGCACATCGCCGGGTTCTGCCTGCTCAATGACTGGTCGGCACGCGACATTCAGGCGTGGGAATACCAGCCGTTGGGGCCATTCCTGTCCAAGAGTTTCGCGACCACGATTTCGGCCTGGGTGGTCACCGCAGAAGCGCTGGAGCCTTTCCGCAGTGCTCAGCCAGCACGTCCGGAAGGTGATCCGCAGCCGTTGCCGTATCTGCTCGATCCTGCAGATCAGCAGAGCGGGGCGCTGGACATCGAACTGGAAGTCCTGCTGCTGACCGAAAAGATGAAGGCCGATGGGGTCAGCCCGCACAGGCTGGCCCTGAGCAATTCTCTGAACATGTACTGGACCGTGGCGCAGATGGTCGCGCACCACAGCGTCAACGGCTGCAAGTTGCAGCCGGGCGACCTGTTGGGCACTGGCACCTTGTCCGGTCCGCAAGCCGGTCAGCTCGGCAGCCTGCTGGAGATGACCGAAGGCGGCAAGCAGGCGGTAATCTTGCCCAATGGGCAGGAGCGACGCTTCCTGGAGCCTGGCGACGAGGTGATTCTGCGTGCGCGCTGTCGTCGTGACGGGCAGGTGTCCATCGGCTTTGGCGAGTGCCGGGGCACAGTGATCGGCTGACGGCGCGACACCCTTGTTCAGCGCTGCGCAAAACCGTCAACCAGAGAGCCCGAGCGGGGCAGAAACTGCCCCCATCGCTCGGCGCTCGCCTGACCGTCTGCATAGCTCGCTCTGCCATTGACCCACACGCAATCAATGCCCTCGGCGGCGCGCTGCGGGTCGTCGAAGTCGGCAATGTCCTTGATTCGCAGCGGGTCGAACAGCACCAGATCCGCCCAATAGCCTTCACGGATCAAACCGCGCTGATACAACCCGAAACGCGCAGCCGAAAGACCGGTCATCTTGTGCACGGCCGTGTGCAGCTCGAACAGCTTCCGGTCGCGACTGAAATGCCCAAGTACCCGTGGAAACGCGCCCCATAGACGTGGATGGGGGAAGGGGTCTTCCGGCAGCCCGTCAGAGCCAATCATGGTCAGCGGATGGCTGAGAATGCGTTCCACGTCCGCTTCATCCATCCCGTAATACACCGCGCCCGCAGGCTGCAGACGACGTGCGGTTTCCAGCAGGGACAGGCTCCAGTCAGCAGCGATGTCTGCAAGGTCGCGCCCACTCTGATCAGGGTGCGACGTGGACCAGGTGATGGTGATGCGAAACGCATCGGTGACCTGTTTGAGATCCAGCGTCGAAGAACTGGCCGCGTAGGGATAGCAGTCACAGCCCACCGGGTGGGTCGCGGCAGCGTTTTCCAGCGCCGCCAGCAACTGCGGACTGCGGCCCCAGTTGCCTGCACCTGCACATTTGAGGTGTGAAATGACCACCGGCACCCCGGCGTGGAGACCAATGCGAAACGCTTCGTCCATGGCTTCCAGCACCGGCTCGAACTCGCTGCGCAGATGCGTGGCATACACCGCGCCGACGCTTGTCAGCTCTTCGGCCAGTTGCAGGACTTCGTCCGTCTCGGCATTGAACGCCGAGGCATACGCCAGTCCGGTGGACAGCCCCAGCGCACCGTCCGCCAGACTGTCCTGCAGTTGCTCACGCATGGCCTGGATTTCGCTCGCGCTGGCGGTACGCAGCAGGTTGTCCATGTGGTTGCTGCGCAGGGCGGTGTGGCCGATCAGCGCTGCGACATTGACCGCAGGCCTTGCCGTTTCGACGGCGGCGCGATAATCGGCAAAACGCGGATAGATAAAATCACTGGCTGAACCCAGCAGATTCATCGGGTCGGGCGGCTCGCCGGCAAGGCTGACGGGCGAGGCGCTGATCCCGCAATTGCCGACGATGACGGTGGTTACGCCCTGACTGATCTTGGGCAGCATGGCGGGTTTGCGAATCACCACGGTGTCGTCGTGGGTGTGAACGTCAATGAAACCTGGCGCCAGAACCCGTCCATTGGCGTTGACCCGTTCCCTGGCAGCGACGTCATGCAGTGCGCCTATTCGCTGGATGCGACCCTCATGAATCAACACGTCGGCGCGATAGCCCGGCGTGTCGCTGCCATCGATCACCCAGGCGTCGCGAATCAGCAGGTCGTACAGCATGTCGGTCTCCAGCGGGGCGTTCGGAGCCGATCAGGGCTCGGTCGGTTTTTCGTACCAGCCCAGGAACAGGTTCAGTGCAGACTCCACGACCTCGTCCTGTTTTTCGGCGCTGAGCAGTTCGGCGTTGAACGTCACCTGCGGCCAGAAGGCGAAGGACTTGAGCAGCGCGTGCATCTGCGTGGCGGCAAAGCCCGGATCGACGGGCTTGAGGCGCCCGTCCTTCTGTGCGGCGCGTATCCAGGCGCTGAAGGTTTCTTCACGCTCGTTGATGCGTGCCAGCCAGACCTGGGCCCGTTCGGGGGAGTGGATGGTTGCCCCGACCACAACCCGTGCAAGGTCCAGAAAACTGCTGTCATTGAGCGTGCGCATCTTGCCCCACAGCAGATCCCGTAACTGTTCACGCAGGCTGATATCGGCGTGATACACCACGTTTGACTGAGGGGGAGAACAGTTCCACAGGCGCTGGAGGATCTCGGCAAAGAGCTCTTCCTTGCTGGGGAAATGGTTGTAGACCGTGCGCTTGGACACTTCGGCGCGTGCGGCGATGCGATCCATGCTGGTGACCTCGAATCCACGGTCACCGAACTCGGCAATGGCTGCCAGGACGATGGCTTCGCGTTTCTGATCGGTGAGGCGCATGGGGGCTGTCATAGGTTCGCTTCAAACGTGCGTTTAGAGAAAAATTACACTCGGCAGTTTACTTGTCGCGGCCGATCATGCAAGCTTAAAACTACACCGTGTAGTGTAAAACACTGTTGCACATTTGATGCGATACATTTGATGCTACGTTGTTGACATCGAACATCCCGCAACGGGATCGCGTAAGAATTGTGCACGGCTGAGCCTCAACCTGTCCCAGGGAGTCAGCAAACCATGGCCACGACACACCAGAAAACGGATGTTTCTTCACTGCCCGTCCTGTCTCGTCACGAGGGGCGTTATCGTAATCATGCGCCCATGAAGCCGTTCAGTCTGGTGCGAACACTGGGTATCTTCTGGGACCAGGCGTTCAACAAACCCAAGGATACGCGTCCGGCTGGCGAGGTGCCTGTGCAGCCGCTGTCGCGCCAGCAACTGCTGGCCGCGCCTGACAACACGGTGTATCGCCTTGGGCACTCGACGGTTTTGCTGAAGTTGCGTAACCGCTTCTGGCTGACCGATCCAGTGTTTGCCGAGCGCGCGTCGCCGGTGCAGTGGGCCGGGCCGCAACGCTTTCATCAGCCGCCCATCAGCCTGGACGACCTGCCGCCCATTACTGCGGTGATCCTCTCGCACAACCATTACGACCACCTGGACCGCATGGCGATCAAGGCATTGATGGCCAGGACCGAGCATTTCATCGCGCCGCTCGGGGTAGGTGACACGCTGATCGAGTGGGGCGTGCCCGCGCATAAAGTGCGTCAACTGGACTGGTGGCAGTCCACTGAGGTCGCAGGCATAACGTTCGTCGCCACACCGTCGCAGCATTTCTCTGGCCGCACGTTGCGCGACAGCAACCAGACGCTGTGGGCGTCCTGGGTGATGATCAATGATCAGCAACGGATTTTCTTCAGCGGCGACAGCGGCTATTTCGATGGTTTCAAGACCATTGGTGAGCAGTACGGTCCCTTCGACCTGACCCTGATGGAAACCGGTGCCTACAACGTCGAGTGGCCGCAGGTGCACATGCAGCCTGAAGAGACGCTGCAGGCGCATCTCGACCTGCGCGGGCGCTGGCTGCTGCCGATCCACAACGGCACGTTCGACCTGTCGATGCACGCCTGGCACGAGCCCTTCGACCGGATTCTGGCGCTGGCCTGGGAGCAGAACGTGACCATTACCACGCCCATGATGGGCCAGCCGTTCTACATGGATTATCCCTGCCGCGGGATGACCTGGTGGATGGGTGTGGATGAGATGACCGCACCGGACATCGAGCATGAACGCCATAGCCCCACCTGTACTTGTCGTCGACAGAATGCATAAGCGGGTTTTTGCAACAGCGTGACCTGATTTCTCGATAGCAGCGCCCAGATTTTGAGTTGCCGCCCACACGCAGCGCCTGCCTAATCATCGCCTCGATTCAGTCAGGAGGTGATATGCAAGGTGTACGCGACTCCACCGTTCCACGTGCCACGTTTCAGGGTGTCTGGTTGATGGTCGGCGTGGTGCTGGTGGCGTTGAACCTGCGCCCTTCAATGGCAGCGATTGGTCCTCTGCTGTCGGCCATCCGCCTGGACGTTGCAATGGGCTTTGCAGCCGCCTCGCTGCTGACCATGCTGCCGGTCATGACCATGGGCCTGGCGATGTTCGTCGGTATGGGGATCGCTCGGCGTATGGGCTCGCATCGCACTGTGATGCTGTCGCTGGCTCTGATCGGCGTCGCCACCCTGGCCCGGCTGTTTCTCGATTCGGCCACTGAACTGATCGCCAGTGCCGTGCTTGCAGGGCTGGGTATCGCGATGATTCAGGCGCTGATGCCCGGTTTGATCAAGTCGCGCTTCACGGCCAATGTCTCGCTGTGCATGGGGCTGTACGTCACCGCAATCATGGGCGGCGCGGCCATTGCCGCGTCCTTCAGCCCGATGATGCTTGCGCACAGTGGCAGCTGGCGTTTCGGGTTGGCGATCTGGGCTGTGCTGGCGTTGCTGGCGCTGTGTTTCTGGATGGCGCAACGCACTGCGTTCAAAGACCTCATGCCTTCCGGGCCATCGCGCAAACCCTCATTTTCTCGCCTGCCACGGGCCTGGACTCTGGGTGTCTTTTTCGGCCTGGGCACCGCGTGCTACACGTGCGTGCTGGCCTGGCTGGCACCGTACTGCCTGGAAAATGGCTGGAGTGAGCAGGACGCCGGTTTGCTGCTGGGCTACCTGACGATGATGGAGGTTGTGTCCGGCCTGCTGACACCAGCGCTGGCCAATCGTAGCCGCGACAAGCGTCTGGTATTGACGCTGCTGTTAAGCCTGATGGCGGTCGGATTCATGGGCCTGATTCTGATGCCACACCATTTCAGCCTGTTGTGGATCGGACTGCTGGGCCTGGGCATCGGGGGTCTTTTCCCCATGAGCCTGATCGTTTCCATGGACCACCACGATGATCCTCAGCAGGCGGGCAGCCTGACGGCGTTCGTGCAAGGCGTGGGCTATCTGATCGCGGGCCTGTCACCTCTATTGGCAGGCGCGATCCGTGACGTGACGGGCAGCTTTTCGGGTGCCTGGTGGTCGTTGATCGGACTGATTGCCGTGATGCTGCTGATGGTGGTGCGCTTCAATCCGCGACATTACGCCGGGCATCTGCGCGGGTCAGCGACGCCCACCTGTATCGCTGACGAGAAGACGGCCTGATTGCGTTTTGATGTTATCTTGTGCGCGCTGGTCCGATCGCAGTGCCTACGAGATCGCTCGATGCTCAACAGTAATGCCCTTAGAAAGCTGGACATGCAGGACCTGATGGTCTTTGTATCGGTCTTCGAGCAGCGCAACCTGACCCTGGTGTCGGAAGCGCTGCACGTCAGCCAGTCCACGGTCAGCTACTGCCTCAAGAAGCTGCGGGCCAATTTCGAGGATGACCTGTTCATCAGCACCCGCAACGGCATGCGTCCCACGCGCAAGGCCATCGCTATGCACAGTCATGTGCAGCAGATCCTGCACAAGGTCAATCTCTGTCATAACGGGCTGAACCTGTTCGACCCGAGCAACGGACAAACCACCTTCAGCGTATGCGCCCCCGAATACTTCGAATTGCTGGTACTGCCGCATCTGCTGCGCGGGTTCATCGCGTCAGGCTTTTCGGTGGCGGTCAACGTGCAAAAGCTCGACAAACATTTGCCGGTCGAGCCGCTCAACGATAGCCGTATCGATCTGGCGCTGTGTTTCGGCCCCGGGTTTCATGGCGTGCCGGACAGTCTGATCTCCCATGTACTGCTTGAGGATGATCTGGTCTGCGTGATGGACAGCCAGCGCGCGCCACTCACAGCGCTGATTGACCTTGAGACTTTTACCACGCGGCCCCACGTGTACCCGACGCCGTGGACGTCCGATACCAATATGGTCGACGGCTGGCTGCAGCGTCAGGGGCTTGAACGCCAGATCGTCGCACGGGCCAATAGCTATCGCGCAGCCTTGCAGTTGCTGGAAGGCACGGATTTCATTCTGGTGCTGCCACGGCGCATTCAGACCCTGCTGGGCAGCGAGCCCTGGGTGGCGGTGTTTGAACTGCCACCGGATTTGCCTGGCTTTACCCTGGACATGGTGTGGAGCGCCCAGGTCGATCAGGATGAAGCCAACGGCTGGTTCCGCGAGCAAGTGGTCAAGGTCTGCGCCGAGCAGGGGCTGCTCTGATCAGGGGTTTTTCTGCGGATCAGGTTCGGCGGGAGCCCTTGGCTGTTCGCCTTCTTCGTTGAGTCGCTTGTGCTTCTCGCCCACCTTGCCAGCGTTTTCCGGCTTGTGATCGAGGTCTTCGCGTTCTGATTCTTTGGGCATGACCAGTCTCCAGATTAATGAACTCTCTGAGTATTGGTCAGCGTGGGACGAACAAGATTCGATTTATCGTCATGACGACCCGGCGGCTGCACTGTGCATCGCCGGGTCGGTGTGGTCAGCTCAGTAAGGTGATCAGGTCCTTGGCCGCCTGGGCGGAGCTGGCAGGGTTCTGCCCCGTGACCAGCTTGCCGTCGGTCAGCACGTGAACGCCCCAGTCATCGGTTTTGGAGTAATCGCCGCCCAGTTCCTTGAGCATGTCTTCGACCAGAAACGGCACGACCTTGGTCAGGCCGACCGCTTCCTCTTCGGTGTTGGTGAAACCGGTGACGCGGCGACCCTTGACCAGCGGCGCGCCATCTTTTCCACGCACTTTGCGCAGCACGCCGGGTGCGTGGCACACCAGTCCGTGCGGCTTGTCGGCCTTGGCGAAGGCTTCGATCAGGGCAATGGATTGCGGATCTTCGGCCAGGTCCCACAGCGGGCCATGGCCGCCTGGGTAGAACACCGCGTCGAAGTCGTCAGCCTTGACGTCAGCCAGACGGCCAGTGGTAGCCAGCGCTTTCTGTGCTGCGGTGTCTTCGCGAAAACGTTGGGTTTCAGCGGTCTGTGCATCCGGCTCGTCGCTCTTGGGATCCAGTGGTGGTTGTCCGCCTGCGGGTGAGACCAGCGTGACATCGGCACCGGCGTCTTTGAATACGTAGTAGGGCGCTGCAAATTCTTCGAGCCAGAAACCGGTTTTCTTGCCGGTATCGCCCAGTTGGTCGTGTGAAGTCAGAACCATCAGGATTTTCATCGTCGCGCTCGTCATTGAGGGATTGAGAGGGTGTAGACAGGCGAAAGCGTCAAGTGTTGTGCGCGTTGAATGAAACAAGGCCGGATTCGACGACAGTACGTCCAATCCGGCCCGGGTGTGTAACAGCGATCTAACCTCGTCAGAGGCGTGCGATTACTCTTTGGTCAGGTCCACCAGCGGTTCTTTGCGCACTTCGGTGTCGCGGCCTGCCTGAATGGTCTTGATCTGGCCCAACACCTTGTCGACGGCACCTTTGTCCGCCAACAGGCTGTAGCTGATCTGGAACTGACGCTGTTCTTTCGGCGCGATGGTCGGTACCAGTTTCAACGGACGCTGGAAGCGGCGGTTGTAGGAGAAGCTGGTGCCAGGCTCAAGACCAGTCACATAGCCCTGGCCCTTGGTGTCGGTATTTTTCCACAGCGAGAACACCGGCAATTGTTGGGTGTTGAAGCCCACCGCCACGCCCAGACTGCCCGCTTTGTTGTGCAGCACGGTGACGGTGTCGCCCTTGGCGTCGCCGTACGGCACGACGTTGTAGACCGTTTCGTCATAGTCAGGGGTCGGCCCGCGGTAGGTCTGCCAGTCGCCCAGATCACCCTTGGCCTTCTCGTTGAACGGCGACACTTGCTTGACCGGTGCTTCGAAGCGCGCGCCCTGTTCGAGGAACGGGGTGCTGAAGTTACTGTGATACAGCGCCTGGTATTCCTTCGGATAGTCGCCGTTATTGGTCAGTGTGTCGTTCAGCGAGAAGCTTGTGCTACCTGGCTCGGTGACCAGTTCGGTCTGCACCGAGAAGTCGACTTTCTTGAACGCCTGTTCCTTGAGCTCGCCTTTGAGGCGAATCGCGTAAGGCGGCTTCTCATCGATATGCAGCGTCACCTTGCTGGCCGGGATGTTGGCGGCGCGACCGTGCAGGGTGAGCAGTTCGCCATTGTCCATGCCTGGATGCCCGACCCACTCATACCCGCAGCGGGTGACCAGCTCATTGAACCCTTCCAGCCAGCCCAGACCCCCTCGGCCGTTAAGCTCGATGAACGCCGGGTTGACCACATCCTTGACCGGTGAATCCCAGCCCATGCGTACATCGCCGACCGAGGCCTGCAGCACGTTCATGCCGCGTGTCGGTACGACCGAGAGTTTCATGGTGCCGTTGTCGATATCGATGATGCTCACGCCTTCCTGGCGACCACCGTGCAGCGTGCGCATCGTGATGGTGAACGGTTTGTCGGTCTTGACGCCCAGTTGCGCGCTGGTGATTTGCTGGTTCTGCGCCGCCTTGTCGGCGTCAAGCAGAACGTAGTCCCAGGCGAAAGTGCTTGAAGCGGCGGCGAGGGCGCTGAGGCCCACCAGCAGGGGAAGGGTTTTCATGATCGATTTGTCCTTGTGAATTATTGGAATTATGGGCGTGCTGGACTGGATTAAACGTTTCAGCAGTCAGCCGAGTCTAGCCAAAGTCGTCGGCGCTGTGGAGCAGAATTTATCCGGATTTACGCTGGGTCCGCCAGAAAGCGCTATATACAGAGGATCCGGCGGTCGCGTTGACGAAGGCGCTGGGGATCGGGCATGCGGTGTTTGGGCCAGCGTGAAGCCTGGGGTTCAGCGCCTGCGTATTCAGTGCTCGCGGCGCATCGCTGATTCGCGTATCTGCTTCCATTCGATCCCGAAGCGGCCAAGGTATTTGCGCAGCCGGTCCGCATCATTGGGGTTCGCCTTGCTCAGGCGCGAAACCCCGAACAACTGGCGTCCGGCGCTCGACAGGCTGTCCGCTCCTTTGCAGACCTCAATCACTGCATTGAGCTGCAGCCGGTCGAAAAGGTCCAGTTCGAGGCTGTCGTCCAGCAATGCTGTCGTCGTTTCGTGCGGCTGGTTCAGGCCCCAGGCATAGCGCAGTCGGTCGATTTCTTCTGCAACCTGATCCTCATCGATGCGGCCGCTGTCTGCCAGTGTGGCCATGCGTGTGATGGAGGCCGACAGCTCACGGAAGTTGCCCAGCCAGACCGCTTCGCCGGAGCAGGCGAACGTGACATAGCGCCTGCGCGCCTGCTGATTGAAACCGACCATGCTGCCCAGTTCCCGCGCATGACGCTCCAGCTCGAAATCGATGTTGGGCTCGATGTCCTCGCGGCGTCCCGCCAGGCCTGGAAGCTCGAAGGTCCAGAGGTTGATCCGCGCATACAGGTCTTCTCGAAACAGACCTTGCAGCACGCGTTCGCGCAAGTCTCGGTGGGTGCCTGCGATGATCACGAAGTCGCTGTCCACTTCCTTGTCCGAGCCCATGGGGAAAAACCGTTTTTCTTCGATGGCCTTGAGCAGCATGGCTTGCTCGTCGGCCCCCAGTTCACCAATTTCATCCAGAAACAGCATGCCGCCATCGGCGGAGCGGAGCAGGCCGTCGCGTGCGTTCTGGGCGCCTGTGAATGCTCCCTTGACGTGACCGAACAGCGCCGACATGGCACCGTCGCCTCGCAGGGTGGCGCAGTTCACTTCCACAAACCGCCCCTGAACCTGATGCCGACTGCGCTTGAGTTCGTGGATTCGTCTTGCCAGAAATGACTTGCCCGCGCCGGTCGGTCCGATCAACAACATGGGAGCTTTCGAGCGCACGGCCACACGCTCGATCTGTTCAATGGAGCGGTTGAAGGCCGGATTGCGCGTGGCGATGCCCGACTTCAGGAACGCCAGACCTTCCAGGCGCTTGCTGGCAAACCGCGATGCGATGCGGTCATAGCGAGACAGGTCCAGGTCGATGAGTGTGTGTTTGCCAGTGGCGGGTTGGTGGGGATCGGTACGTTTTGACGGTGATGTCTGAATCAGGCGGGCAGGCACGTAGCGGGCTTCTGTCAGCAGAAACCAGCAGATCTGGGCGACGTGAGTACCTGTGGTGATATGCACCAGATAATCTTCGCGTTCGGTGTCGAAGGTATAGGCCGTGGTGAAGTCGTGCAGAGCACCATAGACCTCTTCGAAATCCCACGGATTTTTCAGCAGCATGGGGTGCAGGCGTACCTCGGTTTCCGGCGAAATTTGCCGGATATCGTCGGCCACGCGCTGTGCCAGGCTGACGTCTCGGGCGTCAATCCCGTGGATCAGTTCCAGGCGATGAATCAGCACGTCGTCCTGCTGACACAGGCTGACGCTGGGGCGCCAGTGATTCCAGCGGTTAGCACCTTTGCCCACGCGATCAAGGGTCGCGCCGATAAAGCCGATAGCAACCGTGCGTCTGGACGGCATATTTATACCCTGGAATAAAAAGCGATAAAAAATAATAGGTTTTTAACGCGATTCTGTCTCGGGTATTCACGATATTAAGAGCTTGTTGATTTTTTAATCCTTTAAAAACAATGGGTTGATGATAAAGATTCGGATTGCCGGAAAGCTGGCACGGCCGCTGCAAAACCTTATCCATGGAAATCGCCGGCTTTACGATACGAGCGCCGGTCAGTCAGTGCGCCGAACCCTCGGCATGAAGAGAGTAGAAAACATGGAAAAGACCACTTACCAATTGCTGGAAGTCGCAAACGGCAAGCCCATCAAGATGTGGACCCAAGGCGTTCCCGTGGAAAGCGAGGCGCGTCAGCAGCTGATGAATACGGCCAGCATGCCATTCATCTTCAAGCACCTGGCAGTCATGCCTGATGTCCATCTGGGCAAGGGATCGACCATTGGCAGCGTGATCCCCACCGTGGGGGCAATCATTCCGGCTGCGGTCGGGGTGGATATCGGTTGCGGGATGATCGCTGCGCGTACGTCACTCACGGCAAACGACCTGCCGGACAACCTGTTCGGTCTTCGTAGCGCCATCGAGCAGGCTGTGCCTCATGGCCGGACCTCGACACGTGGCGGTCGGGACAAGGGCGCGTGGGGCGATATTCCACAGCAGGCCGATCAGGTGTGGGAGGCGTTGGCGCCAGGCTTCAAGGCGCTGACGGACAAGTACCCGCAGCTGGCCAAAAGCAACAACCGTCAGCATCTGGGTACGCTGGGCTCGGGCAACCATTTCATCGAGGTCTGCCTGGATGAAGCCGACCGGGTCTGGTTCATGTTGCACAGCGGCTCGCGGGGCGTGGGCAATGCGATCGGTACGCTGTTCATCCAGATGGCACAGGCCGATATGCGTCAGCACATCGCCAACCTTCCGGACCGCGACCTGGCGTACTTCGAAGAGGGCAGTCAACACTTCGATGATTACGTGCAGGCGGTCGGCTGGGCTCAGGATTTCGCCCGGCAGAACCGCGAATTGATGATGCAGGCCGTGATTCAGGCCACCCGCAAGATCATCAGCAAGCCCTTTGAGGTGGCGCTGGAAGCGGTGAACTGTCACCACAACTATGTGCAGAAAGAGCGGCATTTCGGCGAAGACGTGCTGGTCACCCGCAAAGGTGCAGTGTCGGCCAGGAAGGGTGAGCTGGGGATTATTCCGGGTTCCATGGGCGCGAAAAGCTTCATCGTGCGCGGACTGGGCAACGAGGAATCATTTTGCTCCTGCAGCCACGGTGCCGGTCGCACCATGAGCCGGACCAAAGCCAAGAGCACGTTCACGGTCGAGGACCAGATCCTGGCCACAGCGCACGTGGAGTGCCGCAAGGATGCTGCCGTCATTGATGAAATCCCGATGGCCTACAAGGACATCGACAAGGTCATGCATGCGCAGCGTGAACTGGTGGAAGTGATGCACACCCTGCGGCAGGTGGTGTGTGTGAAAGGTTAAATCGTAGATGGGGCACAGGGTGCTTCGTCTGGTAAGGAATGAAGGAAAATGAAAAGGGAATCTACCGAGTCTCATCCGCTTGACGACGCCATGCGTGCGCGGGTCCTGAATGAGCTTGCACGCATCGAGCGTGAGCGCAATGTCACGGTGTTGTACGCCTGCGAGTCGGGCAGTCGTGCCTGGGGGTTCGCCTCCACCGACAGCGACTACGATGTGCGCTTCGTCTATGTGGAAAAGCCTGAATGGTTCGTTCAGGTCGACCCGGGTCGCGATGTCATCGAACGTCCGCTCGATGACGAGCTGGATGTGAGTGGCTGGGAGCTGCGCAAGACCCTCGGGTTGTTGCGCAAGTCCAACCCGACGTTGCTCGAATGGCTCGACTCGCCGCTGGTCTATCGCAGCGAAACCGAGGCAACCGGACGGCTGCGGGCATTGGCCGAAGCGTTCTACAGTCCGCCGGCTGCGCGTAATCACTACCTGTCGATGGCCCGAAAAAACTTCCGCGGTTATCTGCAGGGTGAAAGCGTACGCTTCAAGAAATACTTCTACGTGCTGAGGCCTTTGCTGGCGGTGCGCTGGATCGACCAGGGTCGAGGCAGACCGCCGATGACCTTCGCTGAACTGTTGAGTACGGTCGATGACACGCTGCTGCTCGATGAAGTGTCTGAACTGCTGGTGCTCAAACGCAGCGCCGATGAGGCTGCCTATGGACCGAGACGTCCGGCGCTGCACGCGTTCATCGCAGCAGAGCTCGAACGTAGCGTGCCCACGTTGCCGAGAACCAAGGGCGACAGCACGTTACTTGATCGCTACTTGAGGGAAACTGTCGCGTGTTACGCAGGGAGCCAGACATGAACAGGGACGTCATCGAACTGGACGGCTCCACAGGCGGTGGCCAGGTTCTGCGCAGCGCTTTGAGCCTGTCCATGGTGACTGGCCGTGCGCTGCATATTCATCACATACGCGGCCAGCGCAGCCGACCTGGCTTGTTGCGTCAGCACCTGACGGCCGTCCTGGCGGCCGCTAGTGTGTGCGGGGTGCAGGTCAGCGGTGCCGAGCTGGGCGCTCAGACGCTCTGGTTCGAGCCGGGAGCGGTGCGGGCGGGTCAGTACGAGTTCGCGATTGGCAGTGCAGGCAGTTGCACCCTGGTTTTGCAGACCCTGATGCCTGCGCTGCTGCAACTCTGCGAACCCAGTCAGATCGTGATCAGTGGCGGGACGCACAACCCGATGGCACCTTCGGTGGACTTTCTGCAACGGGCATGGCTGCCACCGCTACGACGTATGGGGGCGGATATCGAGCTGAAGCTGCTACGTCACGGATTTGTTCCTGCCGGAGGCGGGCAGGTGCAGGCCGTTATCAAGCCATCCCGGCTGACGCCCCTGCATGTGCGCGATCGCGGAGAGCAACGTGGGCGTTATGCCGTGGCGCTGTCGGCTGGCCTGCCTGAACAGGTTGCGATGCGTGAGCTGGCCCGCGTCGGTCAGCGCCTGTCGATGTTGCCTGAGCAATTGCACACGGTTGTGCTGGACCCTGAGCAGGGGCCTGGCAATGCGTTGTCACTGGTCTTCGATTATGAGCAGGTGACCGAGGTCTTTACGGCGTTTGGTCAGTCGAACCTGCGTGCAGAAGCCGTGGCGGACCGCGTCATCATGAAGGCTGTCGAATGGTTGCAGAGCGATTCAGCCGTGGCCGAGCACCTGGCGGATCAGTTGCTGTTACCGATGGCACTGGCTGGCGGCGGCAGTTTCAGCACGCTGCGAATGACGGACCATCTGCGAAGCAATATCGCAGTGATCGAGCGTTTCCTGCCGGTTCGCTTTGACTGCCGTGAAGAAACCCCGCACCGGTTGCTGATCCAGTGTTGCGCGGCGTGAGTGCAAACTCAGGCAGTTTCGTGACCCAGCAATCGCTCGATCTGTGCCTGTTCCCATCCGCTGAGCAGGCTCACCGGATCGGTGCGTGACCAGTCTTCGGCCGATCCTTGCTGGCCGTGCTCATTCACACAACGCAGGCATCGGATCACCCGGTTGCCTGTCATTTCCAGCGTCAGGTGCCAGCCCTCGATGTCGGCCTGTATCAGGTTCGACTCGCGATGACCCAGGCAGCGCAGCGAGCGCACGCCCAGCGCTGCCTCTTTCAAACGTTGATAAACCTCGCGGGCGCTCAAGGTGGGGTCAGCTGTCATGGGCGTGTGTAATCAGGCTGAATAGGGCGCTCAGCATAAAAGCCGCTCGCCCTGTTGTCACTTGACTGGCTTTTCATCGACGGTCGTTGCTCCAAAGAGCGTCTCGACGTCGGGCTGTGTCTGGTTGATCGCGCCCAACTGCCGAATCAGTTCAGCCTGGCGGCTGCCGCGAACCCCTGCGGTGGTCATCGCCCCGTCGCGCACGTAGGTGTAGACGCCGCTGACGCCGAATGGCGTGATGTGGGTAACGTGGGCGCTGATGCCATGGGTGATCGTCTTGAAGCGTTCGCTGGCGTAGCACGTGCGTCGGGTCCAGGCTGACTCGAAGGTCAGTTCCATGAACACGATGTTCAGGCGCGGTTCGCTGGCGTAATGAGCGACGTCCGGGGCAGGTGGCGCGGGCTGTTCGTTGTCGTAGGGTTCGGCAAGGTGCAGGCGTAGCTTGAGCACTTCGTCCAGACCGGCCAGGTCACGGGCCAGCGTGTCGATGGCCTGACGTGCGGCGGCAAGGTTGCCAGGCTTCAGATGCAAGTGCAGGTGCAGACGATCCAGTGTCGAGGTTTCATTGGGCGCCGGATCGGGCAGGCGATCCATCAGCGTGCTGGAACCGTCCGGCACATCGTAGGCCAGGGTTTCCTCGAACATGTTCTGCTCATCGGAAAACAGAATGGCGCTGGCCTTCTGAAAGCGCTGCTGGTCCTCGGCAGACAGAAAGCCGATCTCCACGCCACCGTCCAGTACGTAGCCTTGCAGTGGTTTGACGTCTTCGATGATGGGCCACAAGTGGGCGTCCTGCTCGCGCGATAAATGGTGTTGCACGTACCAGCCCAGTCCGTCCAGACGGGCGCACAACGGGCCGTGAACATCGCGCCAGTAAGTGGCGAACAGTTCGTGTGGAACGCCGGGTCTGCGCAGTACGGTGGTGTACGTGTTGATGACGATGCGCTGATCGCGCGCACCGTGGTTGTCGCCGAAGTGTGATGTGAGCATGAGGGCTCTCTCTCTGCTGGAGGTGTCTGAGTCAGGCGTTCACGTCGCAGGTTAAGTTCAAGGAATATGCCCGACGGGGCATGACACGCAGGCCTGCCGCGGTGTGTCAGTCGCGTTATCATCACCGCGACCTTTCCAGCGGATAGCCCCATGCAGTTGCCTGACCTGAACCTGTTGATCGCTCTGGATGCCTTGCTCGACGAAGGCAGCGTGGTGGGCGCAGCGCGGCGCATGCACCTGAGCCCGGCAGCCATGAGTCGCACGCTGACGCGCATTCGCGAAGCCACCGGCGATCCGGTGCTGGTGCGTGCCGGGCGCGGTCTTGTGCCGACGCCCCGTGCGTTGGCCATGCAGGCGCAGGTCCGTGAGCTGGTCGAGCAGGCTGCGTAGGTGTTTCAGGCGCGTGACGACGTGGACATGACCAGCTTGGAGCGCTGCTTCAATGTGCGCTCCAACGACGTGTTTTTCGGCTCTTTCGGGGCGCGGGTGCTGGAGGCGATCCGTGTCGGTGCGCCCGGCTGCACCCTGCGTTTTGTACCCGAAGGCGCTGGCGATGATGACGCATTGCGTGAAGGCAGGATCGATCTGTACATCTCGTCACGGCTCAATTTCGGTCCAGAGATCAAGATTCAGAATCTATTCAATACGCGCTTCTGCGGGCTGGCACGGGAGGGGCACCCGATTTTCGACGGGCCGATCACGCCCGAGCGATTCGCCGCATTCGATCACGTCAGCGTGTCGCGCAGAGGCCTTGCCCGAGGACCGATTGATCCAGCCCTGGCAGAATTCGGGCTGGAGCGGCGCATCGCACTGATCACGCCGCATTTTCACTCGGCGATTTTTGGTGTTGCCGAGTCTGACCTGATCCTGTCCTTGCCTGAGCCCGTGCTCTGGGGCCTGAAAAAAATGGGTCTGAAGATGCGTGCCTTTGCGATTCCGCTGGCGCTGGAAGGCGTATCGGTCAATCAGGCCTGGCACCCACGCGTCGACAATGACCCTGCGCACCGCTGGCTGCGGCAGACGCTCAAGCAGGTCTGTTCAGTGCCCCGGCAAATGAAACTCTAGGCTCTGTACGAAAAGTGGTCGCGCTCGCCGACTTTTCGTATAGGCCTAACGTCCCCCGTTCGGGCAGGTGGCAATGCACGGTGAAACAAACAGATGGCCGCGCCATGCGCCTGCGACCGTCCTGGTCGCAACCAGTGTCCACATCATCACCAGCAGAGCGACCAGCGCAATGCCGACGCTGTCGAAAAAGCCCAGCTGCAAGGTCGTCCCCAGCTTCAACGTAGCGAGCGCGTACACACCCAGAGGAAAGGTAAAGGCCCACCAGCCCAGATTGAACTCGATACCGGCCTTGAAATAGCGCAGCGTAATCAGCGCCGCCAGCGCCATCCACCACAGGCCCAGCCCCCAGAACAGCAGGCCGACGATCACGCCGACACCTGCAGCCACGTCGCCGATAGACGCCAGGCCGTGCGCGGCGAATACCCGAGGCGCGTCGCTGCCCATCACCAGCATGCCCAAAGCACCTGTGCCAATTGGACCCAGCGCCAGCCAACTGGAGGCAGCCATGCTCTCATGAGGCAGTTTGTGCAGCGCCAGGCGCAGCAACAGGATCACCAGAATGCTCAGCGCCACCGGCACGGAATAGGCCCACAGCACGTAGCTGGTGATGAGAACCGTGAACTGTGATGCGCTGTCGGTCAGGTGCGGCGTCAGCGAGCCTCCGCAGGCGGCGGCGACTTCTGCTGCCACGACGGGCAGCAACCAGACGGCCGTCATTTTCTCGATACTGTGCTCCTGGCGCGTGAACATCATGAACGGGATCAGCACGCCGTATGCCATTGCCAGCGCCACGTCCAGCCACCACAGCGCTTCAGCCACGGCAATCACGCCATCGCCCCAGCGCTCGGGTCCGAACACCAACAGGCCATTAATGATCGTGGCCAGGCCCATGGGGATCGTGCCGAAGAACATCGAGACCGTCGAATGCCCGAACACCTGCCGCGCCTCGTCGAAAAACATCAGCCAGCGGCTGGCGTACATCACACTGAACAGTACAAACAGGACGACGCTGAAGAACCACAGCGCCTCGCCCACGTTGCGCAGCAGGGCGATGTTGCCCGGCAGTTGCGCAAGGGCCAGGGACAGGACGCCGGTGCCCATGGTCACCGCGAACCAGTTAGGCGTGAACTGGCGAATCGCTTCACGCGGGCTCGATAACGAGGCGAGGGGTGCCATGCCTTCGATCACGGTTGTAAGCCTGCTCATTGCGTTCTCCTGCTGACGGTTCTGGTGAATGAGGTCAGTGTAAGGAGGTGCGTATAATTCTCTAAACGGTTAATCTCGATTCCAGTTACCTGTTATTCAGGTAAATAGGTCTTTGGGAGTCATGGTTTGAAACTCAACCTGCGTCAGTTGCAGATATTCTGCGCCGTCACTCAACACGGCAGCACCGTGGGCGCGGGACTTGCCGTTGCGCTTTCTCAGTCGGCAACCAGCGCTGCCTTGAACGAGTTGGAAAGCGCTTTGGGCACTCGCTTGTTCGATCGCGTCGGCAAGCGGCTGGTCCTCAACGACAACGGGCATGCGCTGCTGCCAAAAGCCCGGCAACTGCTGGAAAGCGCCCAGCAGATCGAAGACAGTTTTCTATTGCCCGATGCGGGTCTGGATACGCGTTTGCGCATTGGCTGCAGCAGCACCATCGGCAACTACGTATTGCCGCAGATCGTCGCAGCGTTGCGGACCTCGGCGCCCTCGTTGCGGGTGGACATGGACATCGGCAACAGCGCCCTGATTGCACGCAAGGTCGCGCAATTCGAGATCGACATGGGGCTGATCGAAGCGCCCTGTCATCTGCCCGAGCTGATCGCAGAGCCCTGGCTGGTGGATGAAATGCTCATCGTTGCCGGGCGCGATCATCCGCTGGCTGCGCAGGAGCAGGTGTCGCTGAGCGATCTGCAACACGCCGAATGGCTGCTGCGCGAACCGGGTTCCGGGACTCGCGAAGAGGTCGAGCACTTGCTGCTCAGGCACCTTCATGACCTGGAAGACATGCGCCAGATGGGCAGTTCCGAAGCGATCAAACGCACGTTGGCGCAGGGCATCGGCATCAGTTGCCTGTCTCGCCGGGTGGTCGCCGATCTGTTGGCGAGCGGGGAGTTGCAGATGCTTAACAGCCCCTTGCCACCGCTGACCCGCCGGTTTTTTCTGATCCGCCACCGCGACAAGTTTGTCTCGACGAGTCTGCAGCGGTTCAGTGAGCAGTGCAGAGCGTCGGCAAGCGGGGCGTGATCGCAGGAAAACGTACTGTCGCTCACCCAATAAATCCAGCCTGCCGAGTTGGCGCTTTTTCTGCGTCCGGTGCTGCTGGCGGGATTCAAGGGCACAGACGCAGGCGAGAAAGATCACGATACGCTCATGGTTCGCCACGGCTTCAGCCACAGCGCCAGGCCCACCATCAACAACGCGCCATACGCACAACTGAGCCCCAGTTGCAGCCAGGTGTTCTGCAATGGATGCAGCACCATCGCAGCAAATGTCATCAGTCCGGCCGCCATC
Source organism: Pseudomonas triticifolii (assembly GCF_014358015.1). GTDB lineage: Bacteria > Pseudomonadota > Gammaproteobacteria > Pseudomonadales > Pseudomonadaceae > Aquipseudomonas > Aquipseudomonas triticifolii. The sequence goes on from NZ_JACONV010000008.1 coordinate 65,401, forward strand.
AGCCAGTGGCTGCGCCACGGCAGTACGTTCAGCAGCGATTGGCGGCGCATCAGCAATACGCCGGTCACCAGTGCGCCACCCAGCGCGGCGAGGGCGACGCCGGTCAGCCCGAACACGAAGGGCAGGAGGGCAAGCAGTACGGCATTGCACAGACTGCCGATCAGTTCGCAGTTGAGCGGCAGACGGGTATCTCCGGCTGCATAGGCGTACCGTGCCAACAGGGCATTCCAGGCACCGAACATCAGTGGTACGGCGAACCAGGCCAGTAACCCCGGCAGCGGACCCTCGTGTGTCTGGTTGGGCAGCAACAGGACCGCCAGGGCTCCGGCCGCACCGATCAGACCGGTCACAGCCGGAAGGGTCAGCAGCGTGGCGCTGCCCAGGCCTCGTTTCAGCAGGTTCAAACGTTGATCGCCCGCGCTCCCGCTCATCAATCCGAGCAGCACCTGATTCAGGCTCATCAAGGCGATCAGCGGCAGGTTGATCAGCTTGCGCGCCAGATTGACCCAGGTCACTGCGCCTTCGCCCAGCAGCGAGGCAACCATCCGCTCCAGCAGTGCCAGGCCCTGACTGGCCAGGTTACTGCTCAGCAGCGGTCCGATGCGCTCCAGCAGTTCACGCACGACGCCGGCTTCTGCCTGCCATTGCCAGGGCCGCCAGCCTGAGCGATACAGGCTCGGCAGCAGCACGACCGGCATCAGCACGCTGCCCAGTACACAAGCGCCGGCCAGACCCGCAGGCGTGGCCGCGTGGTTCAGGGTGGCGAGATAGATCACGGGCGGCAGGTTAAACAATAACGACCCCAGCCCGGCCAATACAAAGCGTGAACGCGCCTGCAATGGCACACAGAACAATCCGTGCAGCACAAAACCCGGCGCGCACCAGGCCAGCCAACGCAGGCCGCTGCCGGCCTGTGCGTAGCCGTCTGCATCCAGCCCGGGACCGATCAGGCGCACCAGCAGATCGGCAGCCAGTGCGAGCACAATGCTGACGAGTACACCGACAAAGGCCAGCCTCGGGGTCATTGCGCCCAGCCAACGTTGTTGGTCTTCGGCCGTGCGTTGCTTGTACAGCGGCAGGGCGGCAGCGCTGAGCAATCCGGCGGCCAGCGACATGCGCAGGGCTTCGGGCAGAAACATCGAAACCAGAAAGGCGTCGCTCTGGCTGCCTGCGCCCCAGGCGGCGACCAGCAGCCATTCGCGGGCGAAGCCTGCAGCCAGCCCGGTGAGGGTGGCCAGGGTCAGCCACAGTGTCGAACCCAGCATCGTCGTCGTGTCTGTCAGTGAAACAGGGTGAACAGGCCTTTGCCGCCCACCTTGTATTTGAGATGACGGGCGCGCTCGCCTTTGATTTCAGCATTGGGGCCGCTGACGATGGCGTAGGGCGGCACGGGCTTTGACACCACGCTATTGCCGCCGACCACCGCGCCTTCGCCAATGTTGGCACCGAACGAAAGCAGCGCCCTGCTGCAGATCCAGGCGTAGTCGCCGATGAAGACCGGCCCGCCGACGGCCCAGAACTCCGGTTCGTTCAAATCGTGTCCACCCGCAATGATCAACACGTGGGAGGCGATGGTCACGTGATCACCAATCACCAGTCCGCCTCGTGCGTCCAGCTGACAATGCCAGCCCACCGTGCTGTCGTTGCCGATGCGCAGGCTGTCCACGCCCAGTACTTCGGTATTGCGCCACACGGTCGAGCCTTTGCCGATTTTCGCGCCGCCCATACGCAACCAGAGCAGGCGGAAAGTATGGCTGGGGATCTTGCAGATGATCATGTTGTACAGCTGCTCCCAGGTGCGCAGCATGCGGTCGCGCAAGGTCGGCCAGTTGATACCGTACAGCGGGATCAACGCGCCAATTGTTTCGCTGGCCAGCAATCGGTAGAAGCGCCTCGCCAGTGGCGGCTCGATCCGGGGCTCGATGTTCAGGTAGCAGATGAACGACAGGGTGGTGTCCTTGATGCGGGTCTCGAAGCAGACCTCGTTGTCCAGCATCCACTGATAGGTCGCCTCCAGCTCTTCCAGCGGGACCGCCATCTTGCGCGCGTAGTCGGGCAATGCCTCTCGCAGGTTATGAGAATGCATCATGCGATGTTTCATTTGAGGGCTCCCTGCTCGGGTAAGGCAGTGGTGGATTGGAGCGGTCTTGGCGCAGTCAGGCGCAAACGCCTGCTTTCATGCAGGCTGATGCCCACAAACAGCCAGAACAGCGCGACCAGTACGTTGGTGAAACTGAAATAGTGGTCGAAGAGACCGCTGAACAGAGCAGACAGCACTCCAGTCATGCAGCCCAGGCTGATGGCGTTTTCCGGCGTCAGGACAATCCTGCCCGCAGCGGGGCGCACTTCTTTCCACCAGCTGATCGTCACCGCAATGAACAGCAGCATACCGGGCAGTCCCATCTTGTAGACGAAATTGAGCCACAGGTTGGAAATCCCGAAATCGGTATAGCCAGGAACCGGCGGGTCGACCTTAAAGCCGATCCCGAAGGGAAAGGTGGCCATGGCAGCGGGGAAGTGACTGTATTCCAGGAAGCGAATCGCGGTACTGGTGTCGTCGTCGGAGAACAGCCCCATGATGCGATCCTGCAGGGGCGGGTAGAACATCAAAAACACCAGGCCCATCGCCCCGCCCGCCATCAGCATATGTCCCAGGTGCGGAATACGCCGACGCGTCATCCACAGCATGATCGCTACCAGGCTCAGCAATGCGCCCCGCGAGCCGGTCAGCAATAGCCCGATGGCGCCCAGCGCCGCGACCGTCAGACCCAGCGCGCGCACGGACCCTGTGCGTGTCATGCCGAAGCAGAACGCCAGCGGCAGCAGCATCGCCAATGCGCCACCCGCGACGTTGGGGTGCATCCAGGGTGAGCCCATGCGACTGGAAAATGACAACAGCGTTTGGCCAAGTACATCGGCACCGCTGTAGCCCATGACCCTGAGAATCGGCGTGATCGTCAGTGCTGTGCCGCTGAACAGATACACCGGTATCGACAGCAGCAGCATCATCAGTGTGCCGCCAAGCAGAGCGATGATCAGGTGTTCAAGGGTGCGCAGATCCGTCAGCAGACGCGGCACCAGAAACAGAATCGACAGATTGAACAGCCAGCGTACCCAGTTGATGGGGCCATTGCCTTCAGCCACGATGGTCAACTGACCGATCAAAAACGGGAAGGCACTGAACATCATCAGCGCCACCAGCAGCCGCTCGGTACGCAGCATGTTCGGCACCCGGGTCTGATGTTGAACCATGGCCTGAAACAGGTAGCTGGCCCAGGTCAACATGATCAGTGCTTCGGACACCGTGGTACGAATGCCGATCTGCACCGTTGAGTACGGAATGAAGGTGCCGATGACGCAGAACAGCAACAGGCCGCGCACCGGCCGCCGGATCACGGTGATGATCGAGGCGGTACCGACGATTGCCAGCAACACCACAGGCATCGGCAACAGCCACATCATCACGCCGAACAGCAGACTGAAAAACAATCCTATTGGCATGGCCAGCGACATCAGCGCAACTCCTCGAGCGTGGCATGCACGTGTTTGCAGAACGCGTCCAGGTTGTAGCGTGCGGCCCATTGCCTGGCCAGCGCAGGGTCTTCAGCGGGAGCATTCGACAGCGTGCCCATCAGCCGGATCAGATAGCCGCTGTCCGTGGGCGAGAAGTGCGGGCTGTCCGGCGGTGCGATTTCATCCAGCGACGAGCCGGTCGCTACTGCGACCCGCGTGCCGACACTCAGGGCTTCGATCACCGGCAGGCCAAAGCCTTCGCATCGCGAGGGCTGCCACAGCCGGTCGGCATCGCGATACACCGTATGCAGTTCGGCATCGGTCAGCCCGCTCAGTACGTGCAGGCCGGGCAACTGGCGTTGGGCGTCGGTCAACGGATCATCGCCGCCGACCAGCACCAGGTCGGGCGTGTCGACAAACTGCATGCGCGCGGTCTGCCAGGCATCGACGAACCATTTGATGTTCTTGCGTGGCTCACGGGTGCCTACGCATAGCCAGTAGCGCTCAGGCAGTTGCAGCTGACTGATGTCGGCCGCTTCGCCATTAAACCCTTCGACCAGCAGCGGCACGATGCGGATCTTGTCCCGCGCCTTGGGAAACAGACGTAACACTTCGCCCGCTGTGTACTGCGAAGGCAGCCAGACCTGATCGGCGACCCGGATCGAATGGGCGATCGAGAGGTAATCGGTCAGCCGGTAGAGACTCGCCTTGAGGCGAGAGCCGTGTTTGTTCTGTTGTGTGATCTGAAACAGGTCGTGCAACTGCAACACGTAGCGCACGCCCGCCGGTTTGCGCCCCAGTGGCAGGCCCATGTTGATATTGGTGAAATAGATCTGGATGTCTGCATCGCGTAACGCCTTGGGCAGGTAGACGCCTTCAAAACGTAGCCGGTTGGGTAGACGGTGCACCGAATCCAGGGGGATAGCCCACCTGGGCACATGAATCAGGCGTCGAATCGGGTGGTTGTAGGGTGCCACGCCGAACAGTTGCAACTGAACGTCGGGATGGGCGCGAAATGCGGTTTCCAGCGCGAAATTCTGGCGCCCGATGCCGCTTGTGGGATAACCGGCTGCTGCGCGGTAATCAAGTCCTATACGCATGAGCGCGATCCTTGCTTGGGAGCGTAAGTCGGGTGTAGATGACTTCCAGCTGTGCGGCCGACACGGACCAGTCATGCCGGGCGCGCGCATAAACGCGCCCAGCTTCGCCGATCCGTTCCAGGCGCGCCGGGTTGTCGAGGTTGTCCGTAATCAGTCGCGCCAGCCCGGCGGTATCTTCACTGCCCAGATACTGCTCGCCGTTGGTCACGGCGAGGCCCGATACACCCTGTCCCGTGGTTACGATCGCAAGACCGGCCGCCATGGCTTCCAGGGTCTTGAGCTTCGAGCCGCCACCTTGGCGCAGCGGGGCAAAAAAGATCGCCGCTGTCGCTTGCAGCGCACGCAGGTCGGGTACAAAGCCCAGCCATTCGATACGCGGATCGGGCCAGCGCTCGCGCCAGCTCTGAGGCATGGCGAAGCCGCCGATGGCGAAGCGCACGTTGGGCGATAAGGCCCAGACCTGCGGAAGGATTTCATCCAGCGCCCATTCGATGGCGTCGATGTTGGGACCGTATTCGTAGTTGCCGATAAACAGCAGCCGCTGGCTGGTGCGGTCGGCATGGACGCTGGCGTAATAGCCGCAATCCACGCTGTTGACCACGTACGAGGTGGCTCTGCCACTCAGTCGTGACAACGCCTTGGCGTCGTCTTCGGTGACGGCAACCAGCTCGTCTGCCTGCTGGAAAACGCGCATCTCCCAGCGCCGATAACGCCAGCGGTCGTAGACAGCAAACGCGTTGGCCCAGCGCGGCAGGCGTTCATAACTCGCCGAACCCAGGTCGGACTCAACGTTGTGCTCGGTCAGGAGGAACGGCTTGCCCGAGCGTTGCAGTGCGCGCTCGAACGGTTGAAAGGCGTAGGTATGTTGTAACTGGATCACGTCCCAGTCTTCTTCGAGCAATTGTTCGAAGGCCTTTTCGAGCGACGAGGAGTAGCCGTTGACGCTGGCCAGCATGGGCGGCGGCGCAAAGGCGACTGCCAGCAAGGTCTTGAGGCTGAACAGCGGACGTCGGTCAATCACGACCAGCCGTTCCAGCCAGGGCTCCAGTGCCGAGCGGCAACTGTCGTCCAGCGCGGTCTTGGACTGCACCAGCAAGGTGATGCGGTGGCCGCGTGCCGCCAGGTTGCGCAGCAAGTGGTATTCGCGCGTCTTGCCGCCGCTGGTGGTGGGCCAGGGCAGGTACGGGAGTGTCCACAGTATCCGCATGGTCAAGGCTTCCATTCCAGAATCTGCAGGGTCGGCTTGAGCGCCAGGGTAATGCCCCGGGTGCCGGACAACGGTATGCGGCTGCCGGTCAGCGGATCATGTAATACCGCATCGTTGATGGCCGGGAAGTTGAGCGTTACGCCTTTGGCGCTCCAGAACATCAGCAAACGGCTGCCGTCGTCGCGGCTCCAGGTCACTGCGTACAGGTCCTCGGGCACCTGGCTCACCGCCGGCGGATCTGCCGGTGTCAGGCGCGGCCCGGTCGTGTTCAGGAAATGCTTGAGCGCGGTATACACCGGTTTGGGGTTGGCCTGCAGGTCGAGCAGGCCATAGCCCTGATCCCGGGCCGTGGCGCGCTCGTCGAGGTCGCTGAGGTTGAACAAAAAGATGCGCTGAAAATCCAGAGCGCTCATCAGAGCAAGACGCCGCAGCGTGTAGTCCGCCTGACCGTAGGTTCCGATCAGTTGCTGCATCTCCACCGGGCCGTCGTAACTGGACCAGCCCCATTCGGTGGCCCAGACCTGGCTGACGCCATTGTTGTGCAGCAATTGGTTCATGGCGTTGGTACGGACCAGAAAATCCCGGTCCGCGACCGAGTCGCCTTCCGGGTACTCGGAGTAGGGGTGGTAGGCGGCCACGATATTCTGGGTACCCAGGCCATTGTCGAGCAGGGTCTGCAGCATGTAGCCGGGTGTGCTGTGCATCTGGCTGTAATACGCCATGCCTGCGGTGACGATGGTCTTGTCCGGGAGAACGGCGCGAATGGCATCGGCGGTCGTGGTCAGCAGTCGCCCATAGGCTGCCGGATCTTCCTTGGGCAGCCAGACGATGTTCGGTTCATTCCACACCTGCCAGTTGGCAACCTGCGGATAGCGTTGGGCCAGATCGGTCATGCGCGCAGCGAACGTGGCAAAGTCCTTGGGGGGATACTGATCACGCCCGGGTGCGTTGGGTGGTGCCGTGCTGGCAAAGGGCGCAGAGCCGACCAGGTAGGCGAGGGTGTTGTAGCGGTGCGCCTTGATCGCAGCCATCGCTGCATCCAGCTCGGTCAAGACCAGTTTGTCCTTCTGTGGCTCGATCACCGGCCAGTGAACAGTCAGACGGACCCAGTTCAAACCCAGCTCATCAAGCCGCGCCATCTGCTGTTCGTACACCTGCGGTGCAAAATACTGGAACTGCACGTTGACGCCCAGAAAGTCCTGCCACACCACTGCTCGCGGAGCCTTCAGTACGGTGGCAGACTGGGCCGCGCCGGTCAGCGTCAGGCTGAGCAGTGCCGCAGTGGTGCATGACCACGCGAAAGATCGACATCCCATTTCAGTTCACCTCGCAGGCGGTACGGAACATGTCCCTGAAGCGTTCGGCGGTATGGCTCCAGACTCGGGTCTTGCCCATCACCGCAGCCTTCTCGGCCCATTGGGTCACTCGTTGCGGATCGGAGCACACGCTGTTCAGCGCGGCCGAAAGTGCCTGGACATCACCTTGTGGGTAGATCATTCCGTTGCCATGCGACACCTCCTCGGCAAACGAGCGGGCATCCGAGGTGATCACGCCGCGCCCGCAGGCCACGGCCCAGGATAATGCGCCGCTGGTGCCGCGCAGCTTGCCGAGGATTTTCAGCTTGCTGGATTCGCGGTACGGCAGAACCATCACATGGTGAGCCTGAATGACTTGAGGAATCTGTTCGGCAGGCAGGTCCAGTTGCCAGTCGATCAGGTCGACCAGCCCCAGTTGCCGGATGCGCAGGCGCAACTGATCGAGATAGCTGCCCGACGGACCGAACGCCATCTCCGGCTCGCTGCCTCCGGCAAGGGTCAGGCGAACACTTGAGCGCAAGGCAGGCTTGGCGGTGAACAGGTCTGCCAATGCGTCGAGCAAATCCTCGATGCCTTTGCCACGGTAGATGAAGCCGAAGTACAGCAGGCGTATCGGTTGCAGCGCAGGCAGCGCAACGGGGGTGATGGCCAGGTTGCCATGGCTGATGACCTCCATCTGCGCAGGCTTGAGCCCCATGCGTTGACGCAGGCTCTGGCTGCCTGCCTGGGTTAGCGTCACCAGGCGGGTCATCTGCCGCGCCAGTTGCCGTTCTTCATGCAGACACAACGGATCAGCCAGCACGGTGGCTATTTCCGGCAAGGGAGAGCGCATGCCACTGGCCATCGACAGCGGCCAGGGCAGCCTTTCTCGGCGCCATACCAGCCGCTCCGGGTCATGCACAGTGGCAGTCAATGGCAGCGCCGGGAAGCGACGGCGCAGGGCACGCAACGCTTCGAACTCGGCCAGTCGTCCGCCACCCAGTTCGGCATGCACCAGATCAATGCCGTTCCAGTCGGCTTGCTTTACGCGCTCGATAGCCGCTTGCGGGTCATTGCCCACGCCTTGTAACGGTGTACTGATTTCCAGGCCCAGCCCCTCCAGAGCGTGCCTGAGGTGACCGGCATAGTCAGCGATGCCGTTCTGCTCCGGTGGCAGTGGGGCAAGCAGGGCGATGCGCATCAGCCACGGCTCCCTATTCGTTTCAGGAACTTGAGAACCTGCTCCGGCACTTCGAAGCGACGACGGTTGAAGATCACACCGTCGACTTTCTTGAACGCGGTATTGAGGTTTTGCAGGGTGTCTTCCAGCATCGGCACGGTGGTTTCTTCGGCGCGGACCACCAGCAAAATCAGGTCGGCACTGCGCAGCAGCACAAAAGCTTCCTGGTTGGTGGAAACGCCTGAGGCGTTGATCAACACGATCTCGCCCGGTCTTGCCGGCGCGCGACTCTCGGTGCGAACCAGGTGGCCTTGCTCGACCAGCAGCGCGGCGAGTCGCGAGATCACGAAGCTCACACCGGCACCGGACTTGACCGACGTGAAGCCCAGGGTGAGGCCTTTCTCGTCCACCTGATCCAGCGGCAGGATGCCGTACACCCTGTGCAGGTTGGAGGTGAGCGCTGCGCTGCGCTCCTGGGCCTGCTCCAGATCCGGAAGACTGGTCCAGACCGGCACACCGAAGCTGCTCTCGATCTTGTCGCCGTCGTGGATGCGTTGGTCCAGCAGATAGAAGAAGTACAGCGCCAGAGCGCCAACCACCACGCTTATCGGGAAGGCCAGCAAGACCATCATCAGGCTTTTCGGGAACACTCGGCTGGGGTTGAAGGTGGCGTCTTCGATGGTCGCGATGTTGCTGATCTGGCTGTTGTCCAGCTCGCGGTCGATACGCGCCTTTTCCAGGCTTTCGGTGTACAGCGCATAGCTTTTCTCAGCGGCGTCCAGCTCGTTCTGCAGACGTGACAGGTCAGGTTCCAGATTCAGCGCCAGTTGCCGATCGGCTTCCAGTTGCGCGATCTGCGCGTTTTGCTGGGCGAGCTGAGTCTGCAGGCGGGCATAGCTGGTCTGCTGGTCGGCATACACGTTTTGCATACGGTTGTAGATCGGGTTGGGCGTGATGCTTTCAGAGCGCTGGATCGTCGCGTCCTGCTCGTTGAGCAGTTTCTTGAGGTTGGAGATTTCCTCGTTCACGGCACGGATCGGGGGCGCCTGTTCCTTGAATGAGCGCAACAGTTCCTGACGCTCGACTTCCTTGCCGTTGATGCGGTTCTGCATGTCCTGGCGGTTGGGATTGAGTGACAGCTCGCGTCCGGCTGAAACCGTCTTGGGTTGTTCGGCCAGTTGTTTCTTGAGCAGATCCAGTCCCGCCTTGGTTGAGGCAATGGCGCGTGTGGTGTTGTTACGCTCGGTGCGAAGATCGTTCAGGCCTTGGGAGATGTCGGCCAGGCGCTGAGCGATGCTCACCGCGCCCAACTGGTTCAGGTAGGTCTGGATCTGTTTCTTGTAGGAGAAGATGTTGTCGCCTGTCGATTTGACTTCCGATTCATAGAAGGCATAGAGGCTGACACGACCCAGCGTTTTGGTGCGTTGCACCTGGTACTCTTCGATCCAGGTCTTGAGCACGGTCTGCGCGGTGGTCGGGTCGTTCCAGGTGAATGTCAGTTCCATCACCGAGGAGCCCGGTTCATGGCGGACCTTGAAGTTCTTCTCCAGATCCTCGGCCATCCGCTCGGCCGGGGTGCGTTTTTCGGCCAGCCCGATGAATTGCAGAGCGCCACGGCCGATGTCCACCACCGAATCGATGGCACCCTTGAGTGCACTTTTCACGGACCCGAGAAACCCTGCCTGCGGTTCGACTTTTGACAGGTCGGCCAGGTACTTCTCGGACACCTTGCGCATGATGGGGCGACCGGTCAGCATGCGTTCTTCGTCGAGCAGCGGGTCGCGCAGAGCGCTGGGTACCGCTATGGACTGGCGGTTGGACAGCTCGATGGGCACGGTGCTGGTGTCGCGCCCAGGCTTGACCAGCAACCGTGCTGTGGACTCGTAACGGTTGGGCAGCAGCAAGGCGCCCAGCAACACAATGACGAACGTTGCCAGTACCGTGATTTTGACTTCGCGCTTGAAGATGAAAAACAGGCGCAAGAGGTCGCGAAATGAGCGGATATTGATCATGTCTGGTTCCCTGACAATTAATTGTTGCTGCGCAGCTCGTAGTTCAAGCCCAGGCCGATCGACTTCGCGAAGGGGATCAACTGGTTGAAATACAGGCTGACGCCATCAACTCTGTTTCCCACCGATGATTTGGGAACGAACACGACGTCGCCACGCTTGAGCAGCACCGGAGCCGTGGGCCCGCCCGCTGTGCCTGCCCAGAGAAACTTGCTGTAGTCGAACAGGTAGGTTTTATAAAGGCCGTCTTCTTCCTGGCGCAGCAGCGCCACCTGAGCGGCATCGCCATCCAGCGCGACGCCACCGGCCCCGATGATGGCCTGCTCGAGGTTGGTCGCGACGTTGGCAGGCAGGGTGACCGAGTTGCGCACCGCCCCGCCGACGAACACCGTGTTGCCGGGCGACTGGGAAATGTTGATGGTCAGTGCTGTCTCGCGATAGACGTTCTGCAGCTTGCTTTCCAGCGAGTCATTGAGCTGCTGCAGCGTCAGACCGGCCGCCTTGACGGTACCGATGTAGGGGTAGGAAAAGGTGCCGTCGTTGAGCACCTGAAACAGGGTCAGTTCGTAAATCGAGTTGGCGGTGAAGGCCGAAATGGACGGCGACTCCCCTGTGTTGCGTACGATACGAAGGACATCGCCGGCACGGATTCTTTCCGCCGGCAGCGGTTTGCCTGCCAGGGCCCGGCCGGCGGCCTGGCTGGCTTCTACCAGCGCCCGGTCTTCGGGCAAACCGACCCGAGAGGGGGTATTGCACCCGCTCAGCAGCAATACGCCGACAATCAGCATCATGCTTTTCATTTATCCTGAACTCCTGTCATGCATGAATACGACGCCCTTTCGGGTAATAAAATCATGTTGGCAGTGACTGCCAGGTACTGCGGTCGTGGTTCACCACCCGGGGCAGGGCCTGATCAACGAACTTGCCTCGCGGTGTTTCAGCTTTTCACTGCAGCCTCGGGTACACGCCCATAGATGTCGGTGAAACGTACGATGTCGTCCTCGCCCAGGTATTCACCGCTCTGTACCTCGATCATGACCAGGTCAATTACACCGGGGTTAACCAGGCGGTGTGTGAAGCCAGGCTTGATGAACGTCGATTCGTTGGTGTCGAGCATGAATTCGCGCTCCCCGTTGGTCACGCGCGCCATACCGCTGACCACGATCCAGTGTTCGCTGCGGTGGTGGTGCATCTGCAGGGAGAGTGAGGCTTGCGGGCGCACCACAATGCGTTTGATCTTGAAGCGCTTGCCTTCCTCAAGGACGGTGTAGGTGCCCCACGGGCGTGTCACGGTACGGTGCAGACGGTAGGCGTCGTGACCCTGACGCTTGAGCTCCTGCGCGATGATCTTCACGTCCTGACTGCGCGCGCCGTCAGCGACCAGCAGTGCGTCGGGCGTATCGATGATGATCAGGTTGTCCAGGCCGATGGCACCCACCAGTCGCTTGGGCGAGTCGATGTAGCAGTTGGTCACATCGTGCAGCACGGTCTGCCCGTTGCACTGATTGCCCTGCGCGTCGACACCGGTAAGCTCGCGCACCGCTTCCCATGAACCGATGTCGCTCCAACCCAGCTGGCATGGGACGACTGCCACTTGGTTGGAGCGCTCCATCAGCGCGTAGTCGATGGAAATGTCAGGTGTCAGACCGAACGACTCGCTGTCCAGCTCCACCTGCAATTCGCGATTCCCTTCCTTGCTCGTGCTCGACTCCAGACACGTGCGCACTGCGCTCAAGACACCGGGGGCATGGATTTCCAGTTCGTGCAGCACGGCATCGGCCCGCATGCAAAACATTCCGGCATTCCAGAGATGCAGGCCGCCATCCAGGTAACCCTGCGCCGTCAGTGCATCGGGCTTCTCGACGAACCGTGCCACCTGATACGCATCGGCGTTGAGTGACTGGCCTTTTTCGATGTAGCCGAAACCGGTTTCCGCTTTGGTCGGCACTATGCCGAATGTCACCAGCCAGCCTTGTTCGGCCAGCTCCCGGGCAGCGGACACGGCGCGCGAAAAAGCCTCGACATCGGTGATCAAATGATCGGCCGGCAACACCAGCAACTGAGCGTCGCCGCCGTACAGGCGAGTGACGTGGAGGGCAGCGGCGGCCACGGCCGCTGCGGTATTGCGCCCGAAGGGCTCCAGTATAAAGTCCAGTCTGACCTTGCCTTTGTTTAGCTGCCGATAGTCATCCACGGTACGGAAATACACTTCCCGATTGGTCACCGTCAGCAGGCGCTCTACCTGGGGCAGGCTGGTGGCGCGCACGAATGTTTTCTGCAGCAGGCTTTCATCATCGGGAAGGCGCATGAACGGCTTGGGCATGGCTTCCCGGGAGACGGGCCACAAGCGAGTGCCGGAGCCGCCTGCGATGATGCAAGGAATGAGGGTGCTCATCAGTAAACCTCACGGGTGAAAATCACTGCCGGAACAGTGCGCATTAGGATGTACAGGTCAAACCAGACGGACCAGTTTTCTATGTACTCAAGATCGAATTCGACGCGCTTTTCGATTTTTTCCACGGTGTCTGTTTCACCACGATAGCCGTTGATCTGAGCCAGACCGGTGATCCCGGGTTTGACTCGATGTCGCGACGTGTACTCCTTCACCGCCTGCTCGAAAAGAATGCCTGCTGCTTTGGTTGCCGTCGCATGGGGGCGCGGACCCACCATCGACATGCTGCCCGCTACCACATTGAACAGTTGTGGCAGTTCATCCAGGCTGGTCTTGCGGATGAAGCGTCCCACTCGGGTGATCCTGGCATCGCCGCGAGTGGTCTGTTTTTCCGCTGTGGCATCGGCCTGGTGCTGATGCATGGAGCGAAACTTGAAAACCTCGATCAGCCGGTTGTTGTAGCCGTAGCGCTTTTGACGGAAGAACACCGGCCCTTTTGAATCGAGCTTGATCGCCAGTGCAACCAGCAGCATCACCGGGGAAAGCGCCAGCACCGCCAGCGAGGACAGCACGATGTCTTCGGCGCGCTTGATGAACGGCGACCAGCCGTTGAGCGGTACGTCCGAGGCATTGAACATAGGCAGGCTGGCGACTTCGGTGATGCGGTTATGGCTGTGACGAAACGCGACCATGTCCGGCACCAGCAACACATTGACCGGCAGACGACGCAGCTCGTGAATGATGTGATCCATGCGGTTTTCAGCCGTCCACGGCAGAGCTACCAGCACCTGGGTCACTTTCTCTTCGCGAATCAGGCGCTCCAGGTCACTGGTATTGCCCAGCAGCGGAAGGTTGGCGACGGTCTTGGGCATGCGGCCGATACGATCGTCGATGAACCCCATGACCCCGGAACGAATATCTTGATGCCGAAGCAGGTATTCAGCCAGGCGCAGGCCGTTTTCCGTTGCCCCCAGAATCACTGAGTTCTGCAGAAACACACCTTTGTGCATCTGATGCCGGAACACCATGAGTAACAGCAGGCGAATGACGCAGAACAGCGTCAAGCTGGCCAGATACCAGATCAGCAACTGCTCGTTGGTGAAACTTGCGAACAGCCCCAACGTGCGTTGCATGAACAGCAACAGGCCGAATGCAGCTGACCAGGCAATGATGATCACGCGCAGCCGCAACGCATTGCTGAACAAGGCTTCTGAGTAGACCCCCATGGCCTGAAAAATCAAGACCACAACGACCCCGAAAAAGACCTGAATCGCCAAATGGTTCTGCACTTCCTGCTCGATGCCTTGCTGCATGAACACCCCGATCAACAGCCCAGGCAGGATGCAGGCAAAGGCGTGCGCCAGGCGAATGCCAAGCAGGAAGTACTCCACCAGGCTGGTGCGAGTCAGCGATAGACTGTCTACCGGTTGCAACCTCATAAAACTCCCTGGCGTGTAGAAAGGGTCTCATTGCCTGTCTACGCTGCCTGTTTGTGACTTGATCCGGTCGCTGCAAGAGCGAGTCAAAAAAACATCTTTACTCAGGTTGTTCTGAAGGGTGGCCAATTAGTTGTCGAATTGACGGCTTTTCAGCTGGACTGGTTGTGAACATCACTTTCTGTATGTCGGCGGTTTTTGGATTTAATGTAAGGCTTTTCAGTCATTTGTGAGTGACAACTCCCGATTGACTGATATGGCCTTAGTAAAGCCCATGTAACGCAAAGCGGAAGGGGGAAATATTCATTTTCGGGTACAGGTCCTTGGCCAGCACATCCATCCAGCGGCCAAAGGCCAGTAAATACGGGAGAAAACCACTGCGTTTGCGACTGAAAAAAATTATCCGGATCAAGGGGCTTTTTTGATCGCTACGGGGTCACATCCTTGCGCTGTGCCAAATGCAGTCAGGCGCTGGCAAACAAGCGTCACTCACAGGCGGTACTCGTACAGGTCACCAGAGGGGGTTTCATGACACAACGCAGGGCAATGCTCATTCTTCACGGCAAACAGGCGCTCAATGAAGACGTTCGCAACGGTGTCGCTGAAAAGCGCCGGCAGGGTTGGGAGCTGGATGTTCGTCTGACCTGGGAAGCCGGTGACGCGCAACGTCTGGTCCACGAGGCGCTGGCTGCGGGGCATCGTCATATCGTGGCCGGGGGAGGGGATGGCACCTTGCGCGATATCGCCGAGGCGTTGGCGCTGGCAGCGGATTCGGGCGCCAGCCTGACCATTCTTCCGCTGGGGACCGCCAACGATTTTGCCAGGGCTGCGGGCGTACCACTGGAAGTGGCTCAGGCGCTCGAGCTCATGGAGGTCGCGCCACGTCCAGTGGATCTGGGTGAAGTGGGCGGCAAGCTGTTCCTGAACATGGCCACCGGGGGGTTTGGCAGCCAGGTCACGGCCAATACCTCAGAGGACCTCAAGAAAGTGTTGGGCGGTGCAGCTTATCTGTTCACCGGCCTGACGCGCTTCGGTGAGCTGCACGCTGCGCATGGAGAGCTGACCGGTCCGGATTTCCATTGGCGGGGCGACCTGCTCGCGCTGGGTATTGGTAACGGGCGGCAGGCGGGCGGTGGCCACGTGCTATGCCCTACGGCGCTGGCCGATGACGGGTTGCTGGACATCAGTATTCTGCCTGCGCCTCAGGAAGTGGTCAGTACGCTCAGGAGTCTGCTTGAAGGAGGGCTTGGTTTCGACAACATGTTCATCCGTGCACGGCTGCCCTGGGTGGAGCTTAAGTCTGCACAGGGTCTGGACATCAATCTGGACGGCGAACCCCTGTCTGGCGAAGCCCTTCGTTTCGTGGCCCGGCCGGGGGCGCTCAAGGTGCATCTGCCGGATGGTTCGCCGGTGCTGAGCCAGTCGTCGGCGTTGCTTAGTCGTCCAGACTGATAATCTGCTCACGCACGCAAAACAGCACCAGACCGGCGACGTCGAAGATCTGCAGGCGCTTCATGATCTGCGAGCGATGGGTCTCGACAGTCTTGATGCTCAGGTCCAGCCCTGCGGCGATTTCCCGCGTGGATTTGCCGCGCACGATTAGCCTCAGAATTTCCAGCTGGCGTGCGGTGAGGTTGTGCTTCTGCTGCGTCGTGGCGGGTTTGTCTGGGCGCGGACCCTGCAGGGCGCGGTTGATGACGGTGTGAGCGATGGCCGGGCTGAGGTAGCGTTCACCGTTGCGCAACGCTTCCAGTGCCTGCTCCAGCTCGGTCGCTGTAGCATCCTTGAGCAGGTAGCCGTGGGCGCCTTGCTCCAGGGCGCGCATGATCATGTCCGGCTCGGTATGCATTGACAGGATCAGCACCTTGCAATCGGGCTGTACCTTGAGCAACTGCTCAAGGGCGTCGAGTCCGTCGACCTCCTTCATGAAAATGTCCAGCAGGATGATGTCGGGCTTCAGGCGCTGCGCCAGATCCGAGAGGTGCACGCCGTCGGCCGCTTCACCGACGATGGTGTAGCCGGGAATGTCTGACACCAGCGCGCGGACGCCGGCTCTGATCAGTGAGTGGTCATCGACCAGTAACAGAGTGCAGGTCATTGTCGCTTCTTGTGTGAGTGAGCTCGATTATCTGTGCGAGGAGCCCAGGGAAACAATACGTCGATCCGGGTGCCTGATCCGGGGCTGCTGTACAGCGACCAGGACCCGTCCAGCAGAAGCACGCGCTCACGCATGCCTGACAGTCCACTTTGGCCTTGCTGTGCAAGCCGGGTCGCAGGGTCGAAGCCTGTGCCGTCATCAGTAATCAACAGCGACAACCCGGCGGGCAGTCGTTGAATGCGTACGAGCAGATTTTTCGCATGGGCGTGTCGAAGTATGTTGGTCACCGCTTCCTGAGTGACGCGGTAAGCTGCCATGGCCATTTCTTCGGGAATGCCCGTCAACCGCTGTTTGCATTCCAGGCTCCAGCTGATGTGGCTGTTGGCCAGAACTGACACCAGATGAGCGCGCAAGCCCGCTTCCAGCCCCAGGCTCGACAGCTGACGCGGGTTGAGGATTGCAGACAGGTCGCGCACCTTTTCCAGTGTCTCTACAAGCGTGCCAGTGAGCTGTTCGGCAGGGGGATGAAGTTCGGCAGGCAGTCGACGTTGCAACCAGGCGCATTGCAACTGTGCGGCCGTCAGCATCTGGCCGATATCATCATGAAGCTCCCGGCTGAGTCGATGACGCTCTGTTTCCTGCACTTCAAGCATTCGTTCGGCCAGTTCGCGAGGCTGCAATTGAATCAGCTGGCTGGATCGCCATTGGTACAGCCAGACCGTCACGAACGTGATCAGATTGAGCCCTAGAAGACTGGCTGAAAGTTCATAGGCATTTATGTACAGCGCGATATTGGCGAAAGCGGCCACCATGCACAGCACGCCCGTAGCCCACGCAATGATTCTGGAGCGCGAAGGCTTGAGCGGTAGGTACCTGGAACTGGCATGCATGACAGATGGCGCCGTAAAGATTCATGACCGATAGCTGTATGAATTGATATCACAGTGCTATCGGATAACGAGTGAATAACTGTTCAAGTATATTCAAAGCATGGGGATACGGCACCTTCACTCTTTACAGTCACTTTCGATCAGTGGCATTGCACAAGATAACAGGCATCTCTCCCGGCAAATGAGTGAGGCATTACGGTTGTCGGAACGAGCGGGAATACCGGCCTAACCCCGTGTGTGATCCGGAGTGGCGGGAGGTTGAGCGGAAAGACTGGCAAGGCGATGCAGTAACATCTGCTGTTCCTCGTTATCCATGATCAGCTCGCCGGTCCGGGGATCAAGAAGTTCCAGTTGCCAGGAAATCAGCGAGAGACAGCTTTTCAACGTGCTCAGTGTTTCCAGTGACAGACCCTCTGAACAGCCCGTGTCGTCGAGCAGGCTGCGCAACTGGCGAGAGAAGTCGGCGATGCACTGCACCGAGGCGGTATCGGCCTTTTCAGCCAGCAGACGCAATGATCTCAGCAGGCAATCGATGGCGTCTTCGTCATGACCAATCAATTCAAGGTGTGAAAGACACTCTTCCGATTTGTAGAGAAGAGCCTGGGACTCGATCAGAAACTGATCATGTTTCTGGTGCCAATCGTTGCTGCTCAGCATCCTTTAACTCCACACATCATGGATAGCGAACGTCCGTCCGCGGCGAATGGCTGACAGTAAATGTCGATTTCATCTGAAAGTCTGTAGGCCTTTTCCGAATGTATCTCGATGATGTCGTATTGATGTTCATCGAGTGTCGCTTCGGAGAATTCCACCCCCGTACCCGTGATTGAATCACGCAGTATGTGGTGTGCAACGACGTCCCGAATATCTGAAATAACGATAGCTGCCGGGTTGGCCGAATGCGAGGGCTGGAACGCTGACAAAAGCCTGACTCCATTCATGCAATGAGAATGGCGTCACAATAGTGGCAATAGGATACCGATCATATCAGGATGTCCCTGATAGACATTAGGGCTCACCCCTAGTACGCAACAGAGGAATCTTGCTTTGCGGGGAGGCGGTGATGAGTGATTTTGTCATCGCGAGGCACCTCTTGACTGCGACATCAGTAAAGCATGATGGTAATGTGACATCAATGGTCGCGAATAGCCTTTCATCGCCATTAAGGTCCGGCTCGTTTCAGCCGATACACGTTTAGCAGACTCATCGTGACCAACGCTTCAGGAGCTAAAATGGCAGGCATTCTCGACACAGTAGATCAACGCACACAGCTGGTGGGCGAGAATCGCCTGGAAATCCTCATGTTTCGCCTTGCCGGTCGGCAGTTATTCGCGATCAACGTGTTCAAGGTCCAGGAAGTGCTGCAGCTCCCCAAGCTGACGCTTATGCCGCAACGACACTCTTTCGTATGCGGAGTCGTCAACCTGCGTGGCCAGACCCTGCCGGTGATCGACCTGTCTCAGGCCATCGGCATGCGTCCGCTGGTACCGGGGCCAGGCAGCACCATCATCGTGACGGAGTACAACCGCTCCGTTCAGGCATTCCTGGTCGGCGGCGTGGACCGTATCGTCAACATGAACTGGGACGCGATCATGCCACCGCCTGCCAGTGCCGGCCGTCAGCACTACCTGACCGCCATCAGCAAGGTTGATGACCAGTTGGTAGAAATCATCGACGTCGAGAAGGTCCTGGCCGAAATCGTGCCTTACAACGCCAAGGTGTCCCGCGAGAAGCTGGAAGACCCTGTGCTCGAAGATGCACGCGGTCGGGAGATTCTGCTGGTCGACGACTCCAAGGTCGCCTTGTCCCAGTTGCGTGACACGCTTTCGCAACTCGGCCTGAAGCTACACGTGGCCAGCGATGGCCTCAAGGCCTTGAACATGCTCAAGGGCTGGGCTGACGCCGGCGAGGACGTGCATAAGAAACTGCTGATGGTGTTCACCGACGCTGAAATGCCAGAAATGGACGGCTATCGTCTGACCACCGAGATTCGCAACGACCCCCGTTTGCGCGCCTTGTACATCGTCCTGCACACCTCGCTGTCAGGAAGCTTCAACGAATCGATGGTGAAAAAGGTCGGTTGTGACAACTTCCTGTCCAAATTCCAGCCCGACAAGCTGGTTGAGGTCGTGCGTGAGCGTTTGGTGATGCTCGCCAACAGCTGACGACCTGTTCGTCTATAGATCCAGGCTGCCTGTCGGGTGGTTGTTCGTATAAGCTTTGCCGCTCACGTCAAAGCTTATCGAGCCACCCAAGGATCAGGTCATGCTGCGTCTGCGCGCCCTCTATCGTTATCCTCTCAAATCCTGCAAGTCGGAAATCCTGCAGCGAGCGTCGTTCGACGGACTTGGACTGTCTGGTGACCGGCGCTGGATGCTGGTTGAGGAGAGCACTGGCCGTTTCCTGACCCAGCGCGCAGTCGCTCACATGTCGCAACTGTCGGTGCTCTGGAACGCCAGCAGCGGTGTGACGCTCAGTGCGCCTGGCTTCGCGCCGCTTGATGTCGCCGTGCCGGCTGATGTTCCGGATAATCTGCGCGGCGTGACTGTCTGGCGAGATTCGCTGCAGGTGCCCGATGCGGGTGAAGAGGCGGCCGAGTGGGTCAGCCGCTTTATCGGCAAGCCGACGCGCATGGTCTACATGCCGGTTGAACGCGCCCGCTGGCTGCCCGGCGGCTACGGTTCCAGCGATAACCGGGTCAATTTTGCCGACGGCTTTCCGCTACTGCTCATTGGTCAGGGTTCGCTCGACGATCTGTCTGCCAGGCTTGGCAGGGATGTGGAAATGCTGCGCTTCAGGCCCAATCTGGTGATCGAAGGCGCCGAGGCGTTCGCCGAGGACAACTGGAAGCGCATCCGCATTGGCGCGATGGAGTTCCAGTTGCTCAAGCCCTGTGCGCGCTGCATTCTCACCACCATAGACCCTGCCACCGGCGAGCGCAGTCCCGACCGCGAACCTTTCGCCACCCTCAAGACGTACCGCGAGGTCGAGGGCAACGTCATGTTCGGCCAGAACATGGTCAATGTCGGGCCAGGTGAGCTTGAGGTGGGCATGGACGTGGAAGTGCTGGAATAATTACCGGATACGCCGTTTATGGCATCCCTGACGTGACTCAACGACGGTATCGGTATAGATGATCCTCAAGCGCGTACCCATGCAGGGTACGCGCTTGCAGTGACGGGCGCAGGGCGATGAGCGTAGAAGCTCAGTCCGCTTCAGAGATCGTCAAAAAACCGCTCATGCCAGTCCACCAGCGGCTGGGGGGAGTTGAGTTTCTGGCCGTAAATCACTGAGTAAGACAGCACGTTCTGTACGTACTGACGGGTTTCGTCGAACGGGATGCTCTCCACCCACACATCGAAGGCCAGGTGGTTGGCGCCCTTGAGCCATTGGCGTACGCGGCCTGGACCGGCGTTGTAGGCGGCGGAGGCGAGCACGCGATTACCATTGAACTGACCGTGCACCGAACTCAGGTAGGCGGCGCCAAGCTGGATGTTGGTGTCCGGGTCGAGCACCTGCTGCGGTGAGGCCAGCGGGATACTGAACTTGCGAGCGGTTTCCTTGGCAGTCGCGGGCATCAACTGCATCAGGCCGCTGGCGCCGACGCCTGAGCGTGCATCGTCCATGAAGGCACTTTCCTGGCGGGTGATCGCGAATACCCAGCTGGAATGCAGGCCGCGGATCTTGGCTTCGCGGACCAGTGTGTCGCGGTGCGCCATCGGGAAACGGATATCCAGGTCGTCCCAGTACTGCGCCTGGCTGATGGTGCGGATCGCCGGGAAATACCATTTCAGGTCGTAGGCCAGCTTGGCCTGGGCGACCATTTCATCGCGGTTGAACAGGCGGCTGACGTGGTACCACTCGCGTCGGCCATCGACGATCTCGCCACGGTCATGAAATTCCAGCGCGCGGCGTACACCCGGTGTATTGCGAACCTTGTTGATCAACGCCTGACTCAGTACCAGCGGCTTGTTGTTCAACTGATAAGGGCTCTGGGTGCGGTCGGCAGCCAGAAAACCGTAGAAATCGCGCTCTTTGGCCACGTCCTTGTAAAGCGCCGCAATAAGTGGGCTGTTGGGTTGGGCCAGTTCAAGCGCTCGGGCTTCCCAGTAACGCCAGCGGTTGGTGCTGGCCAGATCCTTGGGCAGGCGGCGCGCCAGTTCGTAGGCATCTTCCCAGCGACCCAGGCGCAGCAACAGGCGCATGCGCCATTCAGTCACGGTATCGTCGCGCAGATCAGGGTCATATTTGGTCATGACCTCCAGTGCGCGATCATCGTAGCGACGCGCCAGCGTCAGGCCGATCTCCTTGGCGATTTCCACCTGCTCTTCGCGGGAGAAATGCATGGTGATCGCGTAGCTGTCCAGCATCGCCAAGGCTTTCTGCGGGTCCTGGCGCGCCAGTCGACGCAGGCCGAGGCCCACCACGTCGGACATCGCTTCATCCACGGGCACGAACTGTCCGGGGTTGTTGATCATTTCTGGTTTTTGCGCAACCGCGACCAGCAGTTTGCCTTGCGGTGCCAGCGAGTTGAGGCTGTTGACCAGTGTATTGGCCAGGCTGTAGTTACGAGCCTGAGCCGCCAGCTTGGCTCGCTGCCAACGTTTCTGTTCGGTCAACTGGCCGGCCGCAGCCCATTGAGCGAAGAACCCGTCGCAGGCCCCCGGCAAGGTCTTGCTGGTCATCCAGAGCTTCTCGGCACTGGCGTAACCTTCGGCGCGCTTGTTGTTGTTCAGCAGGTACTGGCCGTACAGGCAGTCCAGTTCGACAAAATTCATCTTGGGATCGTAGTACTTCACGAACGGTTGCCAGTCGCCGCGCTCGGCCAGCCAGCGCAACCAACGCAACTTCATCCAGTTGGCCTGGGGAAGGTCGCCGTGCTCGGCGAGAAATTTCTCGATCTCGGCATTGCTGGCGGTTTTCAGACGCGCGGTCAGCTCGTCGTACTCCAGATATGGCTCCAGCGGGTAGTCGGCGAGGGCAGAGCTGTACATCTGATAGGGGCCGGAGTCGCCCTTGGCCAGTGCGCGTTTTGCCTCGTCGTAGTATTTGCGTTGTTGGGTGATATCGACCGCATGAGCAGACTGGACGGCGGTAGCGGAGAGGAGCAGGCACGATAAAAAGCTGAACAAACGACTGCGCATGAGACTTCCGAGCAGATGAGTCGTGAAAAGTGCGGCTAGCTTAGCCTTTTGCCAGCTCATGGTGAAAGCACTCCCGACGACGTTGTCTCATGTAGAAATAATTAGCCGTTATAAAGAGAGGGCGATGCTGACGGCCCCTGCGACGAATCCCGACATCCACCGGCTATCTCAGGTAGAATGCGCGCCCGGTTTTTGGAGAAGCTCATGACCCTGCTCAAATTCAGCGATGTGTCCCTTGCTTTCGGCGCCATGCCGTTATTGGACAAGGTGTCCTGGCAGATCGCCCGTGGTGAGCGGGTGTGCATCATTGGCCGCAACGGCACTGGCAAATCCAGCATGCTGAAGCTGGTCAAAGGCGTTCAGAAGCCCGATGAAGGCGCTGTCTGGCGCGCTCCGGGCCTCAAGATTGGCGAATTGCCCCAGGAATTACCGGTTGCCGACGGACGGACGGTGTTCGACGTGGTGGCCGAGGGCCTGGACGGCGTTGGCGCATTGCTCGCCGAATACCACCATCTGGCTCAGAACTGCGTGACCGAGGAAGACCTCAACAAGCTCATGCATGTGCAGCAGGACCTCGAAGCCCGCGATGGCTGGCGCTTGCAGCAATTGGTCGAAAGCACCCTCAGTCGTCTGCAGTTGCCTGCCGACAAGACCCTGGCCGAGCTGTCCGGCGGCTGGCGTCGCCGTGTTCTGCTGGCTCAGGCACTGGTTTCAGAACCTGATCTGCTGCTGCTCGACGAACCGACCAACCACCTGGACATCGGTGCAATCGCCTGGCTTGAAGAAGCCCTCAAGGATTTCCAGGGTGCCGTGTTGTTCATTACGCACGACCGTGCATTCCTGCAGAACCTGGCGACCCGTATTCTGGAACTGGATCGTGGCGGCCTGATCGATTGGGACGGCGACTACGCCAGCTTCCTCGTGCACAAGGAAGCGGCTTTGGCGGCCGAAGAGACCGCCAACGCACTGTTCGACAAGCGTCTGGCCCAGGAAGAAGTCTGGATTCGCCAGGGCATCAAGGCCCGTCGTACCCGTAATGAAGGCCGTGTGCGCGCCCTGAAAGAGCTACGCGTTGAGCGCAGCGAGCGCCGCGAACGAACCGGCAAGGCCAACATCCAGCTCGACACGGCCGAGAAATCCGGCAAGCAGGTCATGGTGCTGGACAACGTCAGTTTCGCACACCCGGGCGGCCCGATGCTCATCAAGGACTTCTCCATGGTCCTGCAGCGCGAAGACCGTATCGGTCTGTTGGGTGCCAACGGTACCGGCAAGACCACGCTGCTCAAACTGATGCTGGACAACCTGCAGCCAACCGGCGGCAAGGTGGAAGTGGGTACGCGTCTGGACGTTGCCTACTTCGACCAGTTGCGTCACCAGCTCGATCTGGAAAAGACCGTGATCGACAACGTGGCCGAAGGCCGCGACTTCATCGATATCGATGGGCAGAGCCGTCACGTACTGAGCTACCTGGGTGACTTCCTGTTCAGTCCGCAGCGCGCACGCACGCCGGTCAAGGCGCTGTCCGGTGGCGAGCGGGCCCGTCTGTTGCTGGCGAAGTTGTTCAGCAAGCCGGCGAACCTGCTGGTCCTTGACGAACCGACCAACGACCTGGACGTTGAGACCCTTGAGCTGCTTGAAGAAGTGCTGTTGACCTTCAAGGGCACGGTACTGATGGTCAGTCACGACCGGGCATTCCTCGACAACGTCGTCACCAGCACGCTGGTATTCGAAGGCGAGGGCAAGGTGCGCGAGTATGTGGGGGGTTATCAGGACTGGCTGCGTCAGGGCGGTTCTCCGCGCCTGCTGGGTGTGGCTGATACCAAGTCAGGCAAGGCCGAGCTGGCCAGTGCTGTCGTCCAGGCTGCTCCGGTAGCCGCTCAGGACATGCCGGTTGCCAAGAAGAAACTCAGTTACAAGCACCAGCGTGAGCTGGAAGCCTTGCCGGGTCAGATCGACGAAGTTGAAGGCAAGATGGCGGCTCTGACGGCTGAAATGGCTGCGCCGGGTTTCTATCAGCAGCCAGCCGAGCAGACCACTGCGGCACTGGCTCAGATGGAAAGTCTGCAGGGCGAGCTGGATGCGTTGCTGGAGCGCTGGGCCGAACTGGACGAGTGATCGTCTGACTCGTCAGGCAATAAAAAGCCCGGATCATGTCCGGGCTTTTTAGGTGTTACCCCGAGCTTATTCCGGTTTCTTGAGGCGTACAGCCAGTACATCGCAAGGTGCGCCGTGCAGCACGTCATTGGCGGTCGAGCCCAATAGCAAGGCCAGGCCATGACGGCCGTGGCTGCCAACGACAATCAGGTCGCAGTTCTGATTCTTGGCCAGTTGATGGATTTCCTGGCGCGGCTGGCCGTAGACCAGGTGGCTTTCGCCTGCTTTCATCTGCGGGTATTTGATCTTCAGTTTCTGCAGCTTCTCCTTGGCCTGGTCGAACTGCTGTTGTTGCAGTTGTGACAGGTCCATCGGAACGTCGCCTCCGAAGGCCATCGCCATCGGCTCCACGATGTGCACCATCGACAGCGTCGCGCCGCTGGCTTCTGCCAGTTCTCGGGCGCGACGAATGACCGGGTCGCATTCGTCGGTGAGGTCAATGGCAACCAGAATATGTTGATACGACATGAGGGTGTCCTCCGAGAGGGTGGCAATGGTGTGAGTATGGCGCTTTCGTTCGCATCTGGGCAGACCCCGTGCAAGCCACTGTTTTCAAATTGTTGTTTTTAGCCTGAGTCGGGCGGGGGCAAGAAATATGACGGTCTGGATAGTCCTGTCAATCATTTGTGTGATGTTGAGTCCGCTTGTCTGGTTGCGCCCCTCGCGCCATCAGAGTGGCAGGATGGCGTTGCGCATGGAGGCGCGGCGTATCGGCATGGCCATGCAACTGGCTCCTCAGGAGTGGCCGCACTGGCTCGCCAAGGAGCCTCCCAGCCCGTGTGCGCAATACCACCGTCCACGCCGAAGCTCGAAACCGGATGTCTGGGTGTACTGGCAGCGTGAGCCAGGGACCTGGGTCAACCGCTGGCGTGAGCCTTGTGAGGACGCCGCTTTGCTCGCCCACTTCAGCACGCTGCCGGCTGATGTCTTCAAGGTCGAGGCGGATGCACAGATGATTGCGGTGTACTGGTCGGAACGCGGCGAAGCAGAAGTGTTGCAGCGTATTAATGCAGTGCTCAAGGCGCTCGCCTGAGCCCTGGCTGAATCGCAGGCAATAAAAAGCCCGATAACAACATCGGGCCGGGGTTGGCCAGGCAGGCCGATAATTCCTGGTATGCCGGCACCCAGATCGCTGAATGCCGGTTATCACCGCTGCGCACCCGCCATCAATTGCATCGCAGGCCTCTTGTGGCGCAGTGCGCTGACTGTAGACCTTCTGCTCTCTTTTGTCGCGTTTTTCTCGACACTTCCCGCAAATGAGCCTCAACGGTGCAGAATCTGCAGGCTTTAGCCTGATCTGCGCGTTATCAATTCCTTGAATGATGGCAAATCAAACATCAGTTGGCCGGTCAGGAATCGCTTGTGCCTTTTGCAATCGGCCGTTTTTATTGACGTTTTGGCGAATTGACAATTATCCGCTTTTGCCTGATGGTGTGCGTACCCAAATCAAACGGGCGTATGAAATGAGCGTTTGTTCGTCAGACGGCTCTGACAGAATCCTGGCTACCGCGTCGCAGCGGATGTACGTGTGATTTGGCGTGTTCATCGACGGCGACGTCGTAGTCTCGCTGAACGTTAATGTTCAGCGAGTATTGTTCAGCTTCCATATTGTGGAGATCAGTTGATGATTTACGAAGGTAAAGCCATCACGGTTAAGGCTCTTGAAAGTGGCATCGTCGAATTGAATTTCGACCTCAAGGGTGAGTCCGTCAACAAGTTCAACCGCCTCACCCTCAACGAGCTGCGTCAGGCAGTGGATGCCCTCAAGGCTGACGCGTCGGTTAAAGGTGTGATCGTCACCAGCGGCAAAGACGCATTCATCGTCGGCGCTGACATCACCGAGTTTGTCGACAACTTCAAGTTGCCCGAAGCCGAACTGGTCGCCGGCAACCTGGAAGCCAACCGGATCTTCAGCGATTTCGAAGACCTTGGCGTGCCGACAGTCGTCGCCATCAACGGCATTGCGCTGGGCGGCGGTCTGGAGATGTGTCTGGCGGCCGATTACCGCGTCATGTCGAGCAGTGCGAAGATCGGCCTGCCGGAAGTCAAGCTGGGTCTGTACCCGGGCTTCGGTGGTACGGTTCGTCTGCCTCGTATTATCGGTGCCGACAACGCCATCGAGTGGATTGCATCCGGCAAGGAAAACGCGGCTGAAGATGCCCTGAAAGTGGGCGCTGTGGATGCCGTTGTCGCGCCTGAAAAGCTTCAGGCCGCAGCGCTAGACCTGATCAAGCGCGCCATCTCCGGCGAGTTCGATTTCAAAGCCAAACGTCAGCCTAAACTGGACAAGCTCAAACTCAACGCCATCGAGCAGATGATGGCGTTTGAAACGGCCAAGGGTTTTGTTGCCGGTCAGGCCGGTCCTAACTACCCGGCACCGGTCGAAGCGATCAAGACCATCCAGAAAGCCGCGAACTTCGGTCGTGACAAGGCGCTGGAAATTGAGGCTGCCGGTTTCGTCAAAATGGCCAAGACTTCTGCTGCGCAGAGTCTGATCGGCCTGTTCCTGAACGATCAGGAGCTGAAAAAGAAAGCCAAGGGCTACGACGAAGTCGCCAAGGACGTGAAGCAGGCCGCCGTGCTCGGTGCCGGCATCATGGGCGGCGGCATCGCTTACCAGTCAGCGGTCAAGGGTACGCCGATCCTGATGAAGGACATTCGTGAGGAGGCCATTCAATTGGGCCTGAACGAAGCGTCCAAACTGTTGGGCAACCGCGTCGAGAAAGGCCGTCTGACGCCTGCGAAGATGGCCGAAGCGCTTAACGCGATTCGTCCTACGCTGTCCTACGGTGACTTCGGTAATGTCGATCTGGTCGTCGAAGCCGTGGTCGAGAACCCCAAGGTCAAGCAGTCGGTGCTGGCCGAAGTCGAAGCGCAGGTGGGCGAACACACCATCCTGGCCTCCAACACTTCGACTATCTCCATCAGTCTGCTGGCTCAGGCGCTCAAGCGCCCGGAAAACTTCGTGGGCATGCACTTCTTCAATCCGGTGCACATGATGCCGCTGGTGGAAGTGATTCGCGGTGAGAAGTCCAGCGAAGAGGCCGTGGCGACTACCGTCGCTTACGCCAAGAAGATGGGCAAGAACCCGATCGTGGTCAACGACTGCCCTGGCTTTCTGGTTAACCGCGTACTGTTCCCGTACTTCGGCGGTTTTGCCAAGCTGGTCAGCGCGGGCGTCGACTTCGTGCGCATCGACAAGGTGATGGAGAAGTTCGGCTGGCCAATGGGCCCTGCCTACCTGATGGACGTGGTCGGTATCGACACCGGCCACCATGGTCGTGACGTCATGGCAGAAGGCTTCCCGGACCGCATGAAAGACGATCGCCGTTCGGCTGTCGACGTGCTGTACGAAGCCAAGCGTCTGGGTCAGAAGAACGGCAAAGGCTTCTACGCCTACGAGATGGACAAGAAGGGCAAGCCGAAAAAGGTCAACGATCCGGCCGTGCTGGACGTGCTCAAACCAATCGTTTTCGAGCAGCGTGAAGTGACCGACGAAGACATCATCAACTGGATGATGATCCCGCTATGCATGGAAACCGTACGCTGCCTGGAAGACGGTATCGTTGAAACCGCCGCTGAGGCCGATATGGGCCTGATCTACGGTATTGGTTTCCCTCCATTCCGTGGTGGTGCGCTGCGTTACATCGACTCGATCGGTGTTGCCGAATTCGTTGCCCTCGCTGACCAATATGCCGAGCTGGGTGCCTTGTATCAACCGACCGCGAAGCTGCGTGAGATGGCCAAGAACGGCCAGAGCTTCTTCGGTTAAGCGCCTTTCTGAGGAATGAACATATGAGCTTGAATCCAAGAGACGTCGTGATTGTCGACTTCGGTCGCACCCCGATGGGCCGTTCCAAGGGCGGCATGCATCGCAACACGCGTGCTGAAGACATGTCCGCGCACCTGATCAGCAAATTGCTGGAGCGAAACAGCAAGATTGATCCGGCCGAAGTCGAAGACGTGATCTGGGGTTGCGTCAACCAGACCCTGGAGCAGGGCTGGAACATCGCCCGCATGGCGTCGTTGCTGACCCAGATTCCGCATACTTCCGCTGCGCAGACCGTGAGCCGCCTGTGCGGTTCTTCCATGAGCGCGCTGCATACCGCTGCCCAGGCGATCATGACCGGTAACGGTGATGTGTTCGTGATCGGTGGTGTTGAGCACATGGGCCATGTCAGCATGATGCACGGCGTTGATCCGAACCCGCACATGTCGCTGTACGCCGCCAAGGCATCGGGCATGATGGGCCTGACTGCCGAAATGCTGGGCAAGATGCACGGTATCACCCGCGAGCAACAGGATGCTTTCGGCCTGCGCTCTCACCAACTGGCTCATAAGGCGACGCTGGAAGGCAAGTTCAAGGACGAGATCATCCCTATGCAGGGATATGACGAAAACGGCTTCCTCAAGGTCTTCGACTACGATGAAACCATTCGTCCCGATACCACCCTGGAAAGTCTGGCGGCGCTCAAGCCGGCGTTCAATCCCAAGGGCGGTACTGTGACGGCGGGCACGTCTTCGCAAATTACCGACGGCGCTTCGTGCATGATCGTGATGTCCGCGCAGCGTGCCAAAGACCTCGGCATTCAACCGATGGCAGTGATCCGTTCCATGGCTGTTGCCGGCGTAGACCCCGCAATCATGGGCTATGGCCCGGTACCTGCTACTCAGAAAGCACTCAAGCGTGCCGGCTTGAGTATCTCGGATATCGACTTCTTCGAGCTCAACGAAGCTTTCGCTGCACAGGCCTTGCCAGTGTTGAAAGATTTGAAAGTGCTCGACAAGATGAACGAGAAGGTTAACCTGCATGGCGGCGCCATCGCTCTGGGCCATCCATTTGGATGTTCCGGTGCGCGTATCTCCGGCACCTTGCTCAATGTCATGAAGCAGAATGGCGGCAACCTTGGGGTTTCCACCATGTGCATCGGACTGGGTCAGGGCATCGCGACCGTCTTCGAACGCGTCTGATTGCCTGGCGTGATGCAAGCCGGGGCTTGATGCCCCGGCTTTTGTATTTTTGAAAAAGCAGTTTTTTGCCGAATGTTTTGGCTTTTTTTTCTGTTTTGAACCTGTTTCACGAGGGCTGCACATGCAACTGCAACCAGGGCTCTATCGCCATTACAAAGGGCCGCAATATCGCGTTTTCAGCGTGGCGAAGCATTCCGAAACCGAAGAGGACGTGGTGTTCTACCAGGCGCTCTACGGCGATTTCGGCATGTGGGTTCGTCCTCTGGAAATGTTTCTGGAGGTCGTCGAGGTTGACGGCGAGCAAGTCCCGCGCTTTGCTTTGGTCCACGCGGAACCAAGCCTGTTTTCCGGATCGTGACTCGGCAATTCACAACAGGCTGTGCTTGACCTCACCTTGTAGCCACTATATATAGCGTGGCCTTTACAAGCTCGTCATTGTCTTTCATCTAGTATTCAGGAATTTTCTGATCCATGGGCAAATCGCTGGTCATCGTGGAATCCCCGGCTAAGGCCAAGACCATCAACAAGTATTTGGGCAACCAGTACGTGGTGAAGTCGAGTATCGGCCATATCCGAGACCTGCCCACCAGCGGTTCGGCCAGTGCTGCCAAAGAGCCTGCCGCCAAGCGTGGCAAGGCCGCCGCTGGCGAGGGCCCGGTACTGACGCCGAAAGAAAAGGCGCAGCGCCAGCTGGTATCGCGCATGGGCGTCGATCCGGAGCATGGCTGGAAAGCCAAGTACGAAATCCTTCCCGGCAAGGAGAAGGTGATCGAAGAGCTGCGCAAGCTCGCCAAGGATGCTGACACCATCTATCTCGCGACGGACTTGGACCGCGAAGGGGAAGCCATTGCCTGGCACCTGCGCGAAGCCATCGGTGGCGATGACAGCCGCTACAAACGCGTGGTGTTCAATGAAATCACCAAGAAAGCCATTCAAGAGGCTTTCTCCAGGCCCGGCGAGCTGGATATTGCCCGGGTCAACGCCCAGCAGGCGCGTCGCTTCCTGGACCGCGTCGTCGGTTACATGGTCTCTCCATTGTTGTGGCAGAAGGTTGCGCGTGGCCTGTCGGCAGGTCGTGTGCAGTCGGTTGCCGTGAAACTGGTGGTGGAGCGTGAGCGCGAGATTCGTGCTTTCAATCCCGAAGAGTATTGGGAAATCCACGCTGACCTGGGCACTGCCAAAGGCGCCAACGTGCGTTTCGAAGTCGCCCGTGAAAACGGTGAGGCCTTCAAGCCGCTGAACGAAGCGCAGGCTATGGCGGCACTGGAAAAGCTAAAGGCTTCCAGCTACAGCATCGTCAAGCGCGAAGACAAGCCGACCAGCAGCAAGCCGTCCGCGCCCTTTATTACGTCGACCCTGCAGCAGGCCGCGAGCAACCGCCTGGGCTTCGGTGTGAAGAAGACCATGATGATGGCTCAGCGCTTGTACGAGGCTGGCTATATCACCTATATGCGTACCGACTCGACCAACCTGTCGGCTGACGCGGTAAGCATGGCGCGCGATTACATCGAAACCGAGTTCGGCAAGAAGTACCTGCCGGAATCGCCGAACGTGTACAGCAGCAAGGAAGGCGCACAGGAGGCGCACGAAGCGATTCGTCCTTCCGACGTCAACATGCATCCCTCCAAGCTTTCGGGCATGGAGCGCGACGCCGAGCGCCTTTATGAGCTGATCTGGCGTCAGTTCGTCGCTTGCCAGATGCCGCCTGCGCAATACCTGTCGACCACTGTCAGCGTTGCAGCGAGCGATTTCGAGCTGCGCGCCAAGGGCCGCATCCTCAAATTTGACGGTTACACCCGTGTACTGCCGCAGATGGCCAAGCCTGGCGATGATGACGTGCTACCGGACATGGCGCAGGGTGAAACCCTGAAGCTTAACAAGCTCGATCCGACCCAGCACTTCACCAAGCCGCCTGCGCGTTACTCCGAAGCGAGCCTGGTCAAGGAAATGGAAAAGCGCGGTATCGGTCGTCCGTCGACTTACGCGGCGATTATTTCGACCATCCAGGATCGTGGCTATGTAGCGCTGCATAACCGCCGCTTCTACTCTGAAAAGATGGGTGACATCGTCACAGGACGTCTGTCGGAGAGCTTTGCCAACCTGATGGACTACGGCTTTACCGCCGGCATGGAAGAAAACCTCGACGACGTCGCCCAGGGCCAGCGCGACTGGAAAAACGTGCTGGACGAGTTCTACGGCGATTTCCGCAAGAAGCTGGAAGTGGCCGAAGCGCCTGACGGCGGCATGCGTGCCAATCAGCCGGTCATGACCGATATCCCGTGCAAGGTCTGCGGGCGTCCGATGCAGATCCGTACCGCCTCGACAGGTGTGTTCCTGGGCTGCTCCGGCTACAGCCTGCCGCCCAAGGAGCGCTGCAAGGCGACCGTCAACCTCACGCCTGGCGACGAGATTGCCGAAGATGACGAGGGTGAATCGGAGTCCAGGGTTCTGCGTGGCAAGCATCGCTGCCCGATCTGCAGCACGGCCATGGACGCTTATCTGCTCGACGAGAACCACAAGCTGCATATCTGCGGTAACAACCCGGATTGCACAGGTTACGAGATCGAGAAGGGCACCTACCGGATCAAGGGCTACGAAGGTCCGAGTCTGGAGTGCGATAAGTGCGGCAGCGAAATGCAGCTCAAGACCGGCCGTTTCGGCAAGTTCTTCGGTTGCACCAATTCTGACTGCAAGAATACCCGCAAGCTGCTCAAGAGCGGCGATGCGGCGCCGCCGAAGATGGATCCGGTCAAGATGCCGGAACTCAAGTGCGACAAGGTCGATGACACCTATATTCTGCGTGACGGTGCTTCGGGGCTGTTCCTGGCCGCCAGCCAGTTCCCGAAAAACCGTGAAACCCGCGCACCGTTGGTCATCGAGATTGCACCGCACAAGGACGAGATTGATCCCAAGTATCACTTCCTCTGCGAAGCGCCG
Organism: Pseudomonas triticifolii; assembly: GCF_014358015.1. Classification (GTDB taxonomy): domain Bacteria; phylum Pseudomonadota; class Gammaproteobacteria; order Pseudomonadales; family Pseudomonadaceae; genus Aquipseudomonas; species Aquipseudomonas triticifolii. The sequence continues at coordinate 97,727 of NZ_JACONV010000008.1, forward strand.
AAGAAGGACCCGGATGGCCGTCCGTCGGTGATCCGTTACAGCCGCAAGACCAAGGAGCAGTACGTGCAGACCGAGGTCGAAGGCAAGCCTACCGGCTGGCGCGCGTTCTATGATGGCAGCGCCTGGAAGGTCGAAGACAAGCGTTGACGGGCAGGCGTCCGGCACTTGGGTGTCGGACGCCGGTCTGACTGTATGCGGTCAGGCTAAGCTGGTCTTATTCGATTGTGATGGAGAGTGTTGCCATGGCTCATGAACTCTATACCCGCACCAACCAGAAGATCTATTTTGCAGGGCTTGCACTTGAGGCGCTGGGCAAGGCCGAAAACGGCCAGGTCATTAATGCGCAAGCGTTGCAGCAGGCCGAGCGAGAGTCCGTGCTGTTTCATTTGTATGGCGCGCTGCTCGGGCTTTGCCACGAGATTGCCGGTTTCTATCGTCTGCCTCAGGCGGGCGCGCCTCGTGCAGAGCTATTGCTGACTCAAGAAGTACTGGACGCCATTGCAATTCCGGAAATGGCTGAGCTGGTCGAGCTGGCTCATCATCGCGAGACCTGGCTGGCCAGGCTGCTGGCTGCGTATAACGCTTTATTCCAGCCGCCACGCGCTCCTGCGAAACCCAAAGGCGACGTGACTCAGCCCCTGATCGTGGCGGTGAATCTGGATAACGAGCAAGCGCCGGAGCTGACGCGTGAGGAGCTGGAAAGCTGGCGTCAACAGCTTAAAAGTCTGGCCATTCGCTTTCGTGAAGGCTTGAGCGAGTGCTGAAAAGCAATGATTGATGGGCTGGCAGGCTGTTACAATGCCAGCCTATTGCGGAGTAACTGTACCAATGCCTACCTCTTTTCTTGAAATTGTCGAACTGCCTGATGGCCGCATCGAGCTGCGCCGTGCCGATGACGAGGGCTCGCTGGTTACGCTGGATTTCTCGGCAGACGCCAAGGCGTTCATGCAGGGGCAGCATGTCGAAGTTGCCAAGGCCATGTTGAGCGTAGGCGTGCAAATGGCCGGTCGCCTGGCAGAAGGCGAGATCGAAAAGGAAGACGGGCCGCGCATTCTGCACTGATCGCAGCGTCGTCCAGCGACCGGGTGTTCAGCCCAGTCGAATATTCAGGCTTTGCGCTTCCCCGACCCTCGCTGCACTGATCAACTGCTGGCGCGCCGCTGTGCCGAGTGGACTGATCCAGCTCACCACTGTGTGACTACGGCCCAGCCTCAGCGCTTCGCGAGTCAGCTCCAGTGCGCTTTGAGTGCCGCGTGGCTGAAGCAGAAGAATCCGCTCCCGGTTCAGTCCCGCATCACGCAGCCATGTCTGAGTAAGGCTTGAGGGTGGTGCAATGAGCGTCAGCCAGCGTGCATCGGCTTCCTGGCTCAATTCGCGAAGAATAGGAGCAAGCAGGTTCAGGCAGTTCCCGGCGGCACCACGTAAGGACAATTCGCTGAAAGGCTCCGGCTCGTTGCTCCAGGGCGATTCTACGACGTCTTTCAGCATCGGGGCGATAGGCTGGGCCATGAACGCCTCGAACAGCGGCAGTTGCGAATGCGGTGCTTGATGGAACTGCATAACGTCTCCTTAGCGGCGAATGACGCCGACGCTCAAACCTTCGATCACCAGATCCTGATCCTTGAGGTCGACCTCGATGGGTGCGAACTCCGGGTTTTCAGCCAGCAGCCACACTTTGCTGCCTTCACGCTTGAAGCGTTTGACCGTGACTTCGTCGCCGATCCGGGCAACGACGATCTGGCCGTTACGTGCCTCGCGGGTGGTGTGCACCGCCAGCAGATCGCCGTCCAGAATGCCGATGTCCTTCATGCTCATGCCATGCACGCGCAACAGGTAATCGGCACTTGGGTGGAAAAAGGTCGGATTGATGTTGCAGGATTCTTCGATGTGCTGTTGCGCCAGAATGGGAGCGCCAGCAGCCACACGGCCAATGATCGGCAGGCTGCTTTCGTCGGATTTCGCTTCAAAGCCCGGGATACGAATGCCGCGTGAAGCGCCTGGGGTCATTTCAATGGCACCCTTGCGGGCAAGCGCCTTGAGATGCTCTTCAGCGGCATTGGGCGATTTGAAGCCCAGTTCCTGAGCGATTTCCGCTCGGGTCGGGGGGAAGCCGTTGTCTTCAAGACAGCGTTTGATGAAGCCCAGGATTTCAGCCTGGCGTGGCGTCAGTTTGATCATGTTGAGCGCTCTGTCTTTTTATACAGTGACTGGGATTATATACAGTGAAGGCGGCTTGGCAATCGTCCATTTCATTTTTACCGTCCGGCGGCGCTGTCGAAGACTGTCGATCCCGTCCATGAAAGACTGAACAAGGCACGTAACTCAGCGATTCATGACTGCATTCGTGACTGTCTGGCCATAAAATGAACGGGTTTGCTTGACAACAGGGCGGCCTGATACGTATGTTTCAAACGTTCGTTTGTTAGGCAGAGAGCCATGGCACAGTCGGAAACCGTTGAACGCATTCTTGACGCTGCGGAGCAGTTGTTCGCAGAAAAAGGTTTTGCTGAAACCTCATTGCGTTTGATCACCAGCAAGGCCTCCGTCAATCTGGCTGCGGTGAACTACCATTTCGGGTCCAAGAAAGCCCTGATCCAGGCGGTGTTCTCGCGCTTTCTCGGCCCCTTTTGCATCAGTCTGGATCGTGAACTGGAGCGCCGTCAGGCCAGGCCCGAGCACAAGCCCTCGCTTGAAGAGCTGCTTGAAATTCTCGTTGAGCAGGCACTGGTTGTACAACCGCGCAGCGGCAATGACCTCTCCATTTTCATGCGCCTGCTGGGCCTGGCTTTCAGCCAGAGCCAAGGCCACCTGCGACGTTATCTCGAAGACATGTACGGCAAGGTGTTTCGCCGCTATATGACGCTGGTCAACGAAGCGGCTCCGCGTATTCCTCCCATCGAGCTGTTCTGGCGCGTGCACTTCATGCTCGGAGCCGCCGCTTTCAGCATGTCCGGTATCAAGGCGCTGCGTGCGATTGCCGAAACCGATTTCGGCGTCAATACGTCGATCGAGCAGGTCATGCGTTTGATGGTGCCTTTCCTGGCGGCTGGCATGCGCGCCGACACCGGTGTGACCGACGCTGCAATGATTGCCGCCCAGCTCAAGCCTCGCAACAAGACCAGCAGCGCGCCCGCGGCTGCGCCTGTCGCTGCCAAGGTCTGAGAATCCCCCAGGCCTGAACATCGTCCAGCCCCTTCGCATTGCACAGGGCTTCAGGATCAAGCACCATGCCCGCATTGATATTGGGCACTGGTGTATAAGGGTTTTTTTCTATGAGTTCAGGCCTGCAAGGCTCCCTGATGGTCGACGTCGCCGGCACCTGGCTGACCAGCGACGACCGTCAGTTTCTGCGTCAGCCCGAAGTGGGCGGTCTCATCATCTTCGCTCGAAACATCGAGCATCCCCGCCAGGTTCGTGAGCTGAGCGCTGCCATTCGCGCCGTTCGACCTGATCTGCTCCTGGCGGTGGACCAGGAGGGCGGGCGAGTCCAGCGGTTGCGTCAAGGTTTCGTGCGCCTGCCCGCGATGCGCGCCATCGCCGACAAACCTGACGCCGAGCTACTTGCCGAGCATTGTGGCTGGCTGATGGCGACCGAGGTACTGGCAGTAGGACTTGACCTGAGTTTCGCCCCGGTCCTGGATCTGGATTACCAGCGCAGCGCGGTGGTCGGCACGCGGGCTTTCGAAGGCGATCCGGAGCGTGCTGCACGGCTGGCGGGTGCTTTCATTCGCGGCATGAACGCGGCAGGCATGGCCGCCACTGGCAAGCATTTTCCGGGGCATGGCTGGGCGGAGGCCGACTCCCACGTCGCCATCCCGACCGATGAGCGCAGCCTTGAGCAAATTCGCGCCAATGATCTGGTGCCGTTCGCGCGCTTGAGTCAGCAACTGGCGGCGGTCATGCCCGCTCACGTGATTTATCCGAAGGTCGATTCGCAACCGGCCGGTTTTTCGCGACGCTGGCTGCAGGGCATCCTGCGCGACGAACTGAAATTTGATGGCGTTATCTTCAGCGATGACCTGTCGATGGCCGGCGCGCATGTGGTCGGTGATGCGGCGAGTCGCATCGAAGCGGCACTGACTGCCGGTTGCGACATGGGGCTGGTGTGCAACGATCGTGCGGCCGCAGAGCTGGCACTCAGTGCGGCGCAGCGTATGAAGGTCACGCCTTCGGCACGCATCGCGCGCATGCGTGGCAAGGCCGTTGCCAGTACTGACTATCGACAGCATCCTCGCTGGTTGACCGCGCTTGCGGCACTGCGCAACGCCCAATTGATCGACTAAGGATTAGCAATGACTGTTTACGCAATTATTGGTGGCACCGGTCTGACTCAGCTCGAAGGGCTGAACATTCGTCAGTCGCTGCCTATGAATACCCCTTACGGTGCGCCGTCGGGCGATATCCACATGGGCGAATACGCCGGGCGTGAAGTGATGTTCCTGGCGCGTCATGGTCATCCGCATCGCCTGCCGCCTCATCAGGTCAACTACCGCGCCAATATCTGGGCCTTGAAGCAGGCCGGTGCCGAGGCCATTCTGGCAGTGAATGCGGTGGGTGGCATTCATCCGGCAATGGGCACCGGACATTTTTGCGTGCCACACGACCTTATCGACTACACCAGCGGTCGCCAGCATACATTTTTCGCCGACGACCTTGAGCAGGTGACGCACATTGATTTCAGCTATCCCTACAGCGAAGCACTGCGTGCGCGTCTGATTGCTGCGCTTGCGGCAGGCGGTTGCGAGTTCAGTGAGCGCGGTGTCTACGCCTGTACGCAGGGGCCGCGTCTGGAAACCGTGGCAGAGATCATTCGTCTGGAGCGTGACGGGTGTGACATCGTGGGCATGACGGGTATGCCTGAAGCGGCGCTGGCCCGTGAACTGGAACTGGATTACGCCTGTCTGGCGCTGGTGGTCAACCCGGCGGCAGGCAAATCGTCGGCGGTGATCACCATGGCCGAGATCGAGCAGGCGCTGCATGACGGGATGGGCAAGGTGAAGGCTGCACTGGCCCACGTATTGTCGGCTCAGTAGTCTCAATCAAGCCTTACCTCAAGGGCTGCCATTAAGCGGCCCTTGAGGTGCCCCGGTCACAGCATTCGTTTGAGTGTGTTGTCCTTGCGCACGACGTGATGCCAGAGAGCAGCGATGACGTGCAGGCCAATGACGTAGTAGAAGATCGAACCCAGCAGCTTGTGCAGGTCTTCGAAGTTTTCGGCGAGATGGTCTGACGTCGCAAAAGGCCAGGGTATCTGCAGGTCAGTGAGCGGAATGGGCAGCGCCCCTTTTTCCACCATGACGGTCAGCAGTCCCAGTACCGGCTGGATGAACAGAAAGGCGTAGAGCGCGTAATGCGTCAGGGTTGAGGCAATGCGCAATGCGCCTTCCAGGGGGGGCGTTATGGATGGCGGCTGATGACGGCGTCGTTCAGCCACTCGGAAGAAGGCCATCGCCAAAATCAGAATGCCGACCCAGAAGTGACTCTGCACGACCAGCATCCGGAGTTCGGATCCCTTTCCGAATTGGCTGCGGCTGAGGATCAGTGTGTAGGCAAGCACGATCAAAGCGGCCATGAGCCAGTGAAACCAGCGGGCCTTTCGGGTGTAGCGTTGAAACGACGGTACATCCACTGTTGAGTTCCTCGTCACGTTTTCAGGCTCGGTGCATGGGTTTCAGGTTTTTCGAATAACGATACGCGCAATCCCGGTGCTGCGAAATCTGCTTTTACAGGCGCGTAGCGTGTGCGTTTCTTGTGGCGTCCATCCCTTGCCTTCGTTGGCGCAAGGCCAGTCGATGAATGAACACTCATGGCAAGAAGGCAGCATTGCCATGACCAATGGAACCTGTGCCACCACGAGGCTTCATATGAGGTGAATATTCACCCGGGAGCCTCTCTTGACCACTGCCAATACGCCCATCGGCCCTCTTGCGCCGGTCTCGGCCAGCCTTTCATTGAATGTACTGACGATGAACATGCACATGGGCTTCGGCATCTTCAACCGTCGCTTCATTCTTCCCGAATTGCGCGAAGCGGTGCGAAGCGTCTCGGCTGATGTGGTGTTCCTGCAGGAAGTGCATGGCGAACATCATAGCCATGCCCGGACGGTGAAAGACTGGCCGACCATTTCGCAGTACGAGTTTCTGGCCGACAGCATGTGGAGCGATTTTGCCTATGGCCGTAACGCGGTTTATCCAGACGGCGACCACGGCAACGCGCTGCTCTCCAAATACCCGATCGTGAGCCATGAGAATCTCGACATCTCCATCGATGGAACAGAGCAGCGCGGTTTGCTGCACTGCGTTATCGATGTGCCCAATCGGGGTCATGTGCACGCGGTCTGTGTGCATCTGGGGCTGTGGGAGAGTCATCGGCACAAACAGCTGACACTGCTTGCTGAACTGATGCACCGCTTGCCCGCTGAAGCGCCGGTGATCGTAGCCGGGGATTTCAATGACTGGCGTCAGCGCGCCGACGCCTTGTTGCAGGGCACTGGATTGCATGAAGTTTTCGTCGAGCGCTTCGGCGCGCCGGCAAAGAGTTTTCCGGCGCGTTGGCCATTGCTGAGGCTGGACCGAATCTACGTACGCAACGCCACCACCCACAGGCCCAAGGTGCTTTCCAATCGACCCTGGTCTCATCTTTCCGATCATGCACCGCTGGCGGTGGAAGTAACCTTATGAGCAAAACGACTGGCCGCACCAAACAACAGTGGCGCGACGGCAACTCGGTAGAGCTGCTGATCAACGGTGAGGACTTTTTCACCCGGGTGTTCGAGTGCATCCGTACGGCTCGAAAGGAAGTCCTGATCGAGACCTTCATTATTTTCGAAGACCGGATCGGCACCGGCCTGCAACAGGCTGTGATCGAAGCTGCAAATAATGGGGCCAAAGTCGTCATCACGGTGGATGACTACGGTACGTCCGACCTCAGTTCTGCGTTCGTCAGAACCATGATCGATGCGGGCGTGCAGATTCAACTGTTCGACCCGCGTCCACGGTTCATGGGCATGCGCACCAATCTGTTTCGACGTCTGCACCGCAAGGTGGTGGTGATCGACGGCGAAACCGGCTTTATCGGCGGTATCAACTACAGCGTCGATCACATGACCGATACCGGCCTGACTGCCAAGCAGGATTACGCTGTGCGGGTGCGTGGCCCGATCATTGAAGACATTCATCGCAGCGCAGTGCAGATGCTCAGCGATGCAGTACGCGGCCAACTGACGCCTATCCCCCTGAATCTGGAACCCGCAGGCAATGCCCGGATGCTGCTGGCCGAGCGCGACAATGCCGAGCACACCACCGACATCGAGGAGCGATACCTGGAAGCCATTCGTGGCGCCAAGCAGCGCATTACCTTGGCCAATGCCTATTTCTTCCCGAGTTATCGCTTCCTGCGAGAGCTGCGCAATGCGTCGCGGCGCGGCGTCAAGGTCACCCTGATCCTGCAAGGCAAGCCAGACATGCCATTCGTCAGGGTCTGCTCGCGACTGACCTACACCTATTTGCTGCGTGATGGCGTGATCATCCATGAATACAAACAGCGTGCCTTGCACGGCAAGGTTGCGCTGATCGATCAGGACTGGTCCACCGTGGGTTCCAGCAACCTCGACCCCTTGAGTCTGGCGCTCAACCTGGAAGCCAATCTGTTCATTCGTGATCCTTCGCTCAATGATCGTCTGCAGACGCATCTGATGGAGCTTGCAGCGGCACACAGTACGCAGATGAGTCTGAAGGGCGCTGCGCGCGGCCAGTGGTGGCGTGCGCCGATGATTGTGTTGAGCTTTTTCTTTCTGCGGCGTTTTCCGGCCATTGCCGGCCTGTTTCCTGTACATGGCATGCGCCTTAAGCCCTTGCGGGCAGGTGATGTCGTGCCAGAGGCCAAAGTGATCCAGCAACAGGCGCACCATGAACTGGATCAGGAGAAAACATCATGACTCAGGCAGCCAGTGCATCTTCGCAGAGCGCGAAGGGCGACAAGAAAAGCGATAAGTGGAAGTGGGCCAAGCGGGTGTTCAACCTGTTTTTCTTCATCGCGGTACCGGTGCTGCTGTTTCTGCTGGTGAAGAATCTGGACTGGCAGGAGGTCATGCAAGCGCTGCAGTCGTACAAACTCAGCACACTGTTGATGGCGGCGTTCGTGGCACTGCTCAGTTACCTGACCTACTGCGGGTTCGATATCCTGGCCCGCTATTACACAGGTCACAAGCTGTCGATTAAGCAGATCGTGCCGGTGACCTTCGTCTGCTATGCCTTCAACCTCAACCTGAGTTCGTGGGTGGGCGGCATTGCATTGCGCTACCGGCTGTATTCGAGGTTGGGGCTTGAGGTGTCGACCATCACGCGCATCCTGAGCCTGAGCCTGATCACCAACTGGCTCGGCTACATGCTGTTGGCAGGCTTTGTGTTTTCGATGCGGTTTCTGTCGCTGCCCAAGGAATGGTCGATTGGCACCGACACGCTGCAACTGATCGGCTTCGGTTTGTTGGCCGTGTGTTTCGCCTATCTGCTGGCCTGCCGCTTTTCCAGGCGACGCTCGTGGAAGATTCGCGATCAGGAATTCAATCTGCCGTCCCTCAAGCAGGCCCTGATGCAAGCCAGTCTCGGCGCGCTGAACTGGTCGTTGATGGCGGCAGTGATTTTCACGCTATTGCCGGAAAAGGCGTTTTATCCCGCGATCCTGGGCGTGCTGCTGATCAGCAGTATTGCAGGTGTCATTACCCACATTCCGGCGGGGCTTGGCGTGCTAGAGACGGTGTTCATCACGTTACTGTCGCATCAGTTTTCCAAAGGCAGCCTGTTGGCCGCGTTGATTGGCTACCGCGCCATCTACTTCCTGCTACCGCTGGTGCTGGCGGTCGTGGTTTACCTGGTGCTGGAGAAGCGCGCCAAAAAGATGAATGCGAAAAACCAGCAGCGCATGGGGGATCAGGCCGAATCCTGAGCGTGACGGGGAAGTGGAGGGCTGTGCAGACGAACTTCACTTTCCCGCGGCGCTTCCCCGATCAATCGTCGAAACCGACCTGCTCGTGTATCTCGTCCACTTTCAGCTCCAGACGGTAGGCCACGGCGATGAACAGCGCCTGGCACAGGCACAGGGTTGCGCTGAGTGAGCGAAAGGCGAAGGAGCTGCCTTCATTGACCAGCAACACCGAATTGGCGCGTTTTGCCAGTGGCGACAGATTGCTGTCGGTAATGATCAGCGTCTTGGCCTGATGGTGCTGGGCGATACGCAGGCAATGCTGGGTTTCCTTGCCATACGGTGTGAAGCTGATGGCTATTACCAGATCGTTGGCCCGCACACTGCGCATCTGTTCGCGGTAACTGCCGCCCAGTCCTGAAATCAGGTGGATACGCTTGTTGGTGTGCTGCAGGTTGTAGACCAGGTAATCGGCGACTGCAAACGAGCGACGCACGCCCACCACATAGATGTTGTCGGCGTTGACCACCAGGTCCACGGCTTTTTCGAACTCCTCGTCATCCAGCTCCGAGCCCAGGCGTTCCAGCCCGGACAAGGTCGCATTCACGCACTCTCGAGCCAGGTCTGCACCGCTGGCCTTGTGTGACTTGTTGGCGATCATGCTGCGAATGCGCTGCTGATAGTTCTGCACTGGCGTGGTCTTGTGCGTGTAAGCCTCGCGAAACAAAGCCTGCATTTCACTGAAACCGCTGAAGCCGAAGCGTTGCGAGAAGCGCACGATGGCGGAGGGGTGTACTTCGCACTCTCGGGCGATATCGCTGATGCGGTCGACCATGATCCGGTCGCTTTGCTGGCTCATATAGCTGGCAATGCGCTTGAGCTGGCGGGGCAGGGTGTCGTATTCCTCGGTGATCAGCCGCAGCAATCCATCGGCACTGGTCGGTGGCATGTCGACGTTCGTGTCTGGCAGAGACGGCTGATCGGGGTTGTTCATGTTCAATCCTTTTACTGTTTTCTTTTCAGGGCAACAGGGTATTGGGGTGCCCGGAGAATAAGCACTGCGCGTCGCATGATCGCGAACTATATCGCACCTGCCAGCCCATTGTGCCAGCACTTCATGAGGGGTATGGAAAAAATATTCCACGTAAAAAAATTATAGAATAAATATTGATTGATGCGCCGGGACGTTTTAGGCTGCATCACAAAGCAGTCGTGCCCCTGAAGCATGCACTGCAGGCTGATAAAAATAACAGGAGCCACCATGGGCCAGACACGCTTTGCCTCCGGGCGTCCGTTGGATCTGATTTGCCTCGGACGACTGGGCGTCGACCTCTACGCGCAGCAGGTAGGCGCCCGGTTGGAAGATGTTTCGAGTTTTGCCAAGTACCTGGGCGGATCGTCCGCTAACATCGCTTTCGGTACCGCCCGGCTTGGCCTGCGGTCGGCCATGCTCAGCCGCGTGGGCGATGACCACATGGGGCGTTTTCTGGTTGAATCGCTGGCCCGCGAAGGCTGCGACGTCAGCGCCATCAAGCGCGATCCTGAGCGTCTCACCGCCATGGTGCTGCTGGGTCTGAAGGATCGAGAAACGTTTCCGTTGGTGTTCTACCGCGAAAACTGCGCCGACATGGCCCTGCGCGCCGAGGACATCGACGAACAGCAGATTGCCTCCAGCAAGGCGCTGCTCATTACCGGCACACACTTTTCCACTGATCAGGTGTTCAAGGCCAGCATCCAGGCGCTCGATTACGCGGAGAAGCATCAGGTTCACCGCGTACTGGATATCGATTACCGACCTGTGCTCTGGGGGCTGGCGAGCAAAGCCGATGGCGAAACACGTTTTGTCGCCGATCAGAAGGTCAGCCAGCATGTTCAGCGCATCCTGCCGCGTTTCGACCTGATCGTCGGGACTGAAGAAGAGTTTCTGATTGCCGGCGGTGCAACCGATCTGCTCAGCGCCTTGCGTATTGTACGCGGGCTGACTGCTGCCACGCTGGTGGTCAAGCTCGGTCCGCAAGGCTGCACGGTCATTCACGGTGCGATCCCTGCGCGTCTCGAAGATGGCGCGATCTATCCCGGTGTGCGGGTTGAGGTGCTCAACGTACTGGGCGCAGGCGATGCCTTCATGTCGGGGTTCCTCAGCGGCTGGCTCAAGGATGCGAGCGACGAGCGTTGCTGTCAGTTGGCAAACGCCTGTGGTGGGCTGGTCGTGTCACGGCACGCCTGTGCTCCGGCCATGCCGACGCCCGCAGAACTGGAGTACCTGTTCAATAGCCCGGAACCTGTCACCCGGCCGGATCAGGATGTGGGCCTGCAACGTCTGCATCAGGTCAGCACCCCGCGCAGGCAGTGGCGGCAACTGTTTATCTTTGCCTTCGATCATCGCGGTCAACTGGTCGAGCTCGCGCAGCAGGCCGGTCGCGACCTGAGCAGCATCGGTCAGCTCAAGCAGCTGTTCGTGCAAGCGGTAGAGCGGGTCGAGCATGATCTGCGCAGCCGGGGTATCGAGGGCGATGTTGGGTTGCTGGCCGATCAACGGTTCGGACAGGATGCGCTCAACGCAGCTACCGGTCGCGGATGGTGGGTGGCCCGTCCGGTGGAAGTTCAGGGTTCCAGACCCCTGGCGTTCGAGCACGGCCGTTCGATAGGCAGCAACCTGATCAACTGGCCGCAGGAGCAGATCATCAAGTGCCTGGTGCAATACCACCCCGATGACGAGCCCATGCTGCGCCTTGAGCAGGAAGCGCAGATCAAGGCCCTTTATGATGCCTCCAAGGTCAGCGGGCATGAGCTGTTGCTGGAAATCATTCCGCCCAAAGACCATCCTTCGACGTATCCCGACGTCATGCTGCGTGCGTTCAAGCGCCTGTACAACCTGGGCATCTATCCTGCCTGGTGGAAGATAGAAGCGCAGACCGCCGAGGTCTGGAAGCAACTGGACGCGTTGATTCAGGAACGTGATCCGTATTGCCGCGGCGTTGTGCTGTTGGGGCTGAATGCGCCTGTGGAACATCTGGCCGAAGGGTTTGCCGCCGCGCGCAACAGTCGTACCTGCCAGGGATTCGCCGTCGGTCGGACGATCTTTCGCGAACCGAGCCGAGCCTGGATGGCCGGTGAGATCGACGATGCCGCGCTGGTTGCCAGAGTGCAGGGCACGTTCAACTGGCTGATCGAGTCCTGGCGCGAAAGCCGGGCGTGAAGCCAATCGTCACTGACGCCGTGATCACTACAAAAAAGGTCCAGCCATGCCTGTTTCCGTACCCACTATCCGCATCGGCATCAACCCGATTTCCTGGAGCAACGACGACCTGCCTGCGCTGGGTGGCGAAACCCCGCTCAGTACCGCACTGAGCGAAGGCAAGGCCATCGGCTACGAAGGATTCGAACTCAACGGCAAGTTTCCGAAGGACGCCAAGGGTGTCGGCGATGTCTTGCGCCCTTACGACCTCGCATTGGTGTCCGGCTGGTATTCCAGTCGGCTGGCACGACGTTCGGTAGCCGAAGAGATCGAAGCCATCGCTTCTCACGTGCAACTGCTCGCCGAGAATGGCGCTTCGGTACTGGTGTATGGCGAAGTGGCCGATTCGATTCAGGGGCAGCGTGTTCCTCTGGTCGAACGACCACGTTTTCATACCGATGAGGCGTGGCGCGAATACGCCGACAAGCTCACTGAGCTGGCCCGCTTCACCCTGTCGCATGGCGTACGTCTGGCGTATCACCATCACATGGGCGCGTACATCGAGTCGCCACAGGACATTGATCGCCTGATGGCAATGACCGGCAGTGAGGTCGGGCTGCTGTTCGATTCGGGCCATTGCTATATGGGCGGTGGCGAGCCGCTGGAGGTGTTGAGTCGGCACATCGATCGTGTGTGTCATGTGCACTTCAAAGACGTGCGCAATCCGGTCGTGCAACTGGCGCGCAACAACCTCTGGAGTTTTCCAGACTGCATCATCAACGGCACTTTTACGGTTCCGGGCGATGGTGATATTGATTTTTCGGCGTTGCTCAACGTGTTGTTGCAGGCCGACTACACCGGCTGGCTGGTTGTCGAGGCCGAACAGGATCCAGCAGTCGCGCCGAGCTATGTCTACGCCAAAAAAGGCTACGACACGCTGCGCCAACTGCTGGCCGACGCTCGATAAGGAGGACTGGACAATGAATTTGTTGATCAAAAGCAAGGCTCAGGGTCGAGACATCGTCGCGTTGCCAGAAGGCGCGCTCGAGTACGTGGGCTTTACTGCGTACCGCCTTGAAGCCGGGGAACGTTTGCCGCTGAGTGCCGCAGACAATGAACTGTGCGTGGTGCTACTCACCGGCCACGCCAGCGTGAGTGGCGAGGCACCGGGGCAGGGCGCTTTCAACTGGGAAAACATTGGCGACCGACATTCGGTGTTCGAGGAGAAATCGCCGTTTGCAGTCTATCTGCCGCCTCACAGCCAGGCGCACTTTACCGCGCTGGGGCCCGCTCATCTGGCGGTCTGTGCGGCCCCCGGCGACAGCACAAAGCGCGTCCCGGCGCGCTTGATCACCCCCGACAGCATGAAGCGCAGCGTGCGCGGCAAAAATGCCAACACGCGTTACGTGTGCGACATCCTGCCGGACACCGAAGCTGCGCACTCGCTGCTGGTGGTGGAGGTGCGTACACCGTCGGGTCACTCCTCCAGCTACCCGCCGCACAAGCACGATCTGGACAATCTGCCTCACGAGAGCTTTCTCGAAGAAACCTATTACCACCAGGTCAACCCGCCTCAGGGGTTCGTGTTCCAGCGCGTCTACACCGATGACCGCAGTATCGATCAGGCCATGGCCGTGGAAAACAGCGATCTGGTCGTCGTGCCCAAGGGCTATCACCCGGTCACCGTGCCTTATGGCTACGAGTCCTACTACCTCAACGTGATGGCCGGTCCGACCCGCGCGTGGCAGTTCCATAACGATCCGCAGCACAGTTGGCTGCTGGAGCTTTAATTCCCCTTTTTTACTGGAGTCAGTCAGATGAGCGAGTCACCGGTGATCGGCCACTACATCAACGGGCAATTGCACAACGGCGATGGCGAGCGCTACAGCGACGTTTTCAATCCGGCATTGGGCAGTGTTCAGGCCCGTGTGGCGTTGGCCAGCCTCAAGACCGTCGATGAAGCGGTCGCAGCGGCCAAGGCAGCCTTCCCGGCCTGGGCCGATCAATCATCGCTGCGCCGTGCGCGGGTCATGTTCAAGTTCAAGGAATTGCTCGACCGTCATCATGAGGAACTGGCGCAGATCATCTGTCGTGAGCACGGCAAAGTGTTGTCCGACGCGCGCGGTGAAGTGGTACGTGGGATCGAGATTGTCGAATTCGCCTGCGGTGCGCCAAGCCTGCTCAAGAGCGATTTCAGCGACAACATCGGCGGGGGCATCGACAACTGGAATCTGCGCCAGCCGCTGGGTGTCTGTGCTGGCGTCACGCCGTTCAACTTCCCGGTCATGGTGCCGCTGTGGATGATTCCCATGGCGTTGGTCACCGGCAACTGCTTCATTCTCAAACCCTCGGAGCGCGATCCTTCGGCCAGCCTGTTGATGGCGCGCCTGTTGAAGGAAGCCGGTCTGCCCGATGGCGTCTTTAACGTCGTGCAGGGTGACAAGGTCGCTGTCGATGCATTGCTGCAACATCCTGATATCGAAGCCGTGTCCTTTGTCGGTTCGACGCCGATTGCCGAGTACATCCATCAGCAGGGCACCGCGCATGGCAAGCGTGTGCAGGCGCTGGGCGGGGCCAAGAACCACATGATCGTAATGCCCGATGCCGATCTGGAGCAGGCGGCTGATGCGTTGATCGGTGCGGCATTCGGCTCGGCCGGTGAGCGCTGCATGGCGATTTCCATCGCCGTAGTCGTCGGCGACGTCGGTCAGGCGTTGATCGAAAAGCTGTTGCCGCGCATCGATCAGCTCAAGGTCGGCAACGGCATGAACGCCGACTCGGACATGGGGCCTTTGGTCACTGCCGTGCACAAGGCCAAAGTGGAAGGTTACATCGCCCAAGGCGTCAAGGAAGGCGCGAAGCTGATAGTCGACGGGCGCAATTTCAAGGTGCCGGGTGCCGAGCAAGGTTTCTTTGTCGGCGCGACCCTGTTCGACAACGTCACGCCAGACATGCAGATCTATAAGGAGGAGATTTTCGGCCCGGTGCTGGGCATCGTGCATGTGCCGGATTTTGCCAGTGCTGTCGAGCTGATCAACGCCCATGAGTTTGGCAACGGCGTGTCGTGCTTCACCAGTGACGGCGGGGTGGCTCGCGCCTTCGCCCGCTCCATCAAGGTCGGTATGGTCGGCATCAACGTGCCCATCCCGGTACCCATGGCCTGGCATTCGTTTGGGGGCTGGAAGCGCTCGCTGTTTGGCGATCACCATGCCTACGGCGAAGAAGGCCTGCGCTTTTACAGCCGCTACAAGAGCGTCATGCAACGCTGGCCCGACAGTATCGCCAAGGGCCCTGAATTCAGCATGCCGACTGCCAAGTAAGCTTTTTCATCGGGACATGGAGAATAAAAATAATGAGTCAACCCCTGCGTTTTGCCCTCAACCGAATGGTCGCGCCGCGCCTGTCACTGGCTGACTTCCTGGACCTCGCCGTGAGTCTGGGGACGGATGCCATCGAGATCCGCAATGACCTCAAAGGGATCGAGATCGAGGACGGTACGCCGCCGCAGGTTGTCCGTGAGCAGTGCGCTGCCAAGGGCGTACGCGTTCTGTCGATCAACGCGTTGTACCCGTTCGATGTCTGGAACGACGAGCGCTGCGTTCAGGCGACGAAGCTTTCCCGGTACGCCCGTGAGTGCGGCGCAGAAGGTCTGGTCCTGTGCCCACTCAACGACCGCGAGGATTCACGCACAGCCGCCCAGCGCGCCGCTGCTTTGCGTACGGCATTGGGCGCACTGGCGCCGATCCTGCGTGAACACGGTCTGCTGGGCTTCGTCGAACCGCTGGGTTTTGAGGAGTGCTCGTTGCGTCTCAAACGTCAGGCGGTCGAGGCGATTAAAAGCGTCGGCGCACTGGACGTGTTTCGTCTGGTTCACGACACCTTCCATCACCATCTGGCGGGTGAGGTCGAAGTGTTTCCCGAACTCACCGGGCTGGTGCATATTTCCGGCGTCGAAGATGCAGAGGCACCGCTCAACAGCATCCGCGACGGGCATCGGGTACTGGTGGGCGACGCTGACATTCTCGGCAACGCTGCTCAGATTGAGCGTCTGCTGGGTGGCGGTTATACCGGCTACCTGTCGTTTGAGCCATTTGCCGAGAGCGTGCATGCGCTGGATGACATTTCGCAGGCCATGTCGGCGAGCATGGGCCACCTGTCCCGCGCCGTAGCGGTGGGATGAAATGGCGTTGGCTGACGTGCGGCGACATACAAACACTCGGCGTGGGTTGCCTGTTTATCGATGACACAACGCGGTCTCGCAGCAGACAAGAAGTCGTGGGAGCGGGCTTGCTCGCGAAGTCTTGTGTTTTCTGCGTACAAGCCGCGTGCCAGAGACAGGGACGAAACGCGCGGAGCCCGGCGTCAGCCGGGCTGACAACACCTTCCACCTCACACAACAACAAGGTGCGAGCATGAGTACTACCCGACTGACCATGGCTCAGGCTCTGGTGAGGTTTCTCGATAACCAGTACGTCGAAGTCGATGGCGTACAGAGCAAGTTTGTCGCTGGCGTATTCACCATCTTCGGTCACGGCAATGTGCTGGGCCTGGGTCAGGCACTGGAGCAGGACCACGGCGAGCTGGTCGTCCATCAGGGCCGCAACGAACAGGGCATGTGCCACGCGGCCATCGGTTTCGCCAAGCAGCATCTGCGTCGCAAGATCTACGCCTGTACTTCGTCGGTAGGGCCGGGGGCGGCGAACATGATCACCGCAGCGGCCACTGCATCGGCCAACCGCATTCCATTGCTGCTGCTGCCGGGCGATGTCTATGCCAGCCGCCAGCCGGACCCGGTGCTGCAACAGATCGAACAGTTCCACGATCTGAGCATCAGCACCAACGACGCGTTCAAGGCTGTGAGCAAATACTGGGATCGCATCAACCGTCCCGAGCAGTTGATGAGCGCGGCCATCAATGCGATGCGCGTGCTGACCGACCCGGCCGATACCGGCGCTGTCACGCTGTCGCTGCCCCAGGATGTCCAGGCCGAAGCCTGGGATTACCCGGACAGCTTCCTGCACAAACGCGTGCACCGGATTGACCGTCGACCGCCCAGCAAGGCGATGCTCGACGACGCGCTGGCGTTGCTGGTGGGCAAACGCAAGCCGTTGTTGATCTGCGGCGGTGGCGTTCGCTATTCCGGCGCAGCGCAGGCATTGCAGTCGTTCGCCGAACGCTTCGGCATTCCCTTCGCGGAAACCCAGGCGGGCAAGAGTGCCATCGTGTCGGCACACCCGTTGAACATGGGCGGTATCGGCGAGACGGGTACGGTCGCGGCCAATCGGCTGGCAAAGGAAGCGGACCTGATCATCGGTGTCGGCACGCGTTACAGCGATTTCACCACGGCGTCCAAGTGGCTGTTCCAGAACCCGGACGTGCAGTTTCTCAACCTCAACGTCGGCACGTTCGATGTTCAGAAGCTGGACGGCGTGCAGGTGTTAGCGGACGCCCAGGTTGCCTTGCAGGCACTGACCGAACAACTCCAAACCCGCGATTATCGGGCCGCCTGGGGCGATGCGCCCGCGGCAGCCAAAGCCGAGCTGGAGGCCGAAGTCGATCGCGTGTATGCCGTCGAATACCAGCATGAGGATTTCGTTCCTGAAATCAACGACCACATGGATCCGTCGGTGTTGCGCGAGTTCATTGAGCTGACCGGTTCGTGCCTCACGCAGAGTCGGGTGCTGGGCATTCTCAATCAGAGCCTGCCCGCCGATGCGGTGATCGTTGCCGCTGCGGGCAGTCTGCCGGGCGACCTGCAGCGCGCCTGGCGCAGCACGGGCGTTGACACCTACCACGTCGAATACGGCTATTCCTGCATGGGCTACGAAGTCAATGCTGCGCTGGGTGTGAAGCTGGCGCAGCCGCATCGGGAGGTCTTCGCGCTGGTGGGGGACGGCTCCTACATGATGCTGCATTCCGAGCTGGCCACCTCGATTCAGGAGCGGCGCAAGATCAACATCGTGCTGCTCGACAACATGACGTTCGGCTGCATCAACAACCTGCAGATGGGACACGGCATGAACAGCTTCGGCACCGAGTTCCGCTTCCGCAATGAGCAGACTGGCCAGCTCGATGGCGACTTCGTGCCGGTGGATTTTGCCATGAGCGCAGCGGCCTATGGTTGCAAGACTTACAAGGTCAGTACCGCCGAACAGTTGCACGACGCGCTGGTGGATGCGCAGCGACAGACCGTCTCGACCCTGATCGATATCAAGGTCCTGCCCAAGACCATGATTCACAACTACCTGTCGTGGTGGCGGGTCGGCGTGGCCGAAGTGTCGACCACCGGCACCACGGCCCAAGCGCACGAAAAACTCAACCAGCAACTGGCCAAGGCTCGCCAGTATTGATCATCCGCGTTTTTGCAAACCGTCTTCCAACAAGAACAATCATTCATACAGGACAGTGAAATGACTTTGAAACTAGGTGTGATCGGTACGGGCGCAATCGGTCAGGATCATATCCGGCGTTGCAGCAAAGCCTTGATCGGCAGTCAGGTGGTGGCCGTGACAGACATCAATCTGGAACAGGCCGCAAAAGTGGTCAGCGACCTGGGCATCAGCGCCGAGGTGTATGCCGACGGCCATGCGCTGATCGCTGCGCCTGATGTGGAAGCGGTGCTGGTCTGCTCCTGGGGCGCGACCCATGAAGAGTACGTGCTGGCTGCCATCGCAGCGGGCAAGCCGGTGTTTTGTGAAAAACCACTCGCTGTGACCGCTGCGGGTTGCCGACACATCGTCGAAGCCGAGATTGCAGGCGGAAAACGTCTGGTACAGGTCGGTTTCATGCGGCCTTACGATCATGGCTATCGCGCCCTCAAGGCGGTCATCGACAGTGGCCAGATCGGCGAGCCGTTGATGCTGCATTGCGCGCATCGCAACCCGAGGGTCGGCGAGAACTACAAGACCGACATGGCGATCACCGACACGCTGATCCACGAACTCGATGTGCTGCGCTGGCTGCTCAATGACGACTACGTCTCGGTGCAGGTGGTTTTTCCGCGCAAGACCAGCAAGGCGCTGGCGCATCTTCGCGACCCACAGATCGTCATGCTGGAAACCGCACGGGGTACGCGCATCGACGTCGAAGTCTTCGTCAATTGCCAGTATGGCTACGACATTCAGTGCGAAGTGGTCGGCGAAACGGGCATTGCCAAACTGCCTGAGCCGTCGCAAGTCCAGTTGCGCAGCGACGCCAAGCTGTCGAACGCCATTCTGATGGACTGGAAGGACCGGTTCATTGCCGCTTATGACGTCGAGTTGCAGGCTTTTATTGACGGCGTAGCGGCTGGCACACTCACGGGTCCATCGGCCTGGGACGGTTACTGCGCCGCGGTCGCCGCCGACGCTTGTGTCGAGGCACAGGGCAGTGGTGCCATTGTGCCGATCAGTCTGGAGCAGCGTCCTGCGTTTTACGGCTGACCCATAACGTCGCAGTAACGCGCCTGAATCAGGGGCGCGTTACGTTCAACGAGTACAGGAGAAAGCCATGCGAGCAGGATTGGTGGGCTACGGCAAGGGAGGGCGTTACTTCCATGCGACGTTGATTTCAAGTTTGCCCGGTGCAACGTTTGTGGGTGTGGTAACCGGATCGCCCGAACGCAAGCAGCAAGTCAGCCACGATCATCCCGGGGTGCCGACGTTCGACACGCTGGCGCAGATGGTGTCTGCCGGTGTCGATGTGGTGGTGATTTCCACGCCCTTGGCGTCGCGCCGCGCCCTGATACTGGAAGCCATCGAGCTGGGAGTTGGCGTGGTCAGCGACAAGCCCTTTGCCAATGACGCGGCCCAGGCGCGCGAGCTGGTCGAGGCTGCCGAGCGGCGGGGCGTGCTGCTCAGTGTTTACCAGAACCGGCGCTGGGACTCGGATTTTCTGACGCTTCGCAAGCTGATCGACAATCAGGTGCTGGGCTCGATCAGCCGCTTTGAATCCAGCATCGAACGCTATTCGCCGCGCTCTGTGGGCAAGGCCAGTGGCGGCGGTATGTTGCGGGATCTGGGCAGTCATCTGGTGGATCAGGCGCTGGTGCTGTTCGGGCCGGCGGAGCGGGTCTATGCCGAGCTGCAGTTCCCGGCACCGGACGACGAGCTGGACCATACCTTTTTTGTATCGCTGAGCCATGCCAATGGCGTGGTATCGCACCTGTCCGGCAGTTGCCTGCAGAACACGCCCAAACCGCGTTTCAGGGTCAGCGGCTCGCTGGGTTGTTACAGCGTCGATGGGCTGGACGGTCAGGAGGAAGCTGCATTTGCCGGTTTGACGCCACGCTCCGAAGGCGAGCGCTGGGGCGTGGAAGAACATCGCCGCTGGGGCTGGTTCGAGCAGGGCGATCATCGGGAGCGGGTGCCTTCCGAACGTGGCTGTTGGCTGGCGTTCTATCACCAGCTCCAGGACGCGGTCGACGGCCAGGGCCAGGTGCCGGTCAATCCACGGGACGCAGTCGCGTCAGCAACGGTCATGGACGCCGCGCGATTGAGTGCCCGCGAGGGGCGTGTCGTGGTGTTGTAACGTTTTGAGTGGATGAATAGACAGCTTTCAGACAGCCCGGCGCCCCTCAGGACGTCGGGCTTTCTGACATTTTCAGCCAGATAAAATAAAAACAGAATAAATTCTAAAATCAGTTGAATTGGAAAATATTTTCCAATAGAGTCGTTTTCAGGTTGCCGACTATCGAATCACCTTTGCTGTCAGATACGTCTGAACATCACAGGTAGCAAGCCAACAAAAACAAAACAAGATAGGTACTGTCGATGAAAACCCCCACCTCTGGCGTACCCGCGCCCTCTGCATTCTGGATCCGGCTCATGGAGCGGTTCCTTACCCTCGTCGCACGCGGCATGTGCGTGCATCACAAGGATGCGCTGCTGTTCTGCATGCCCGGCGCGACCGGTGTTCGCCTGCCGCGATAGACCGCTTGCCGGACCGCTTCAAGGCTACGTCGTTACCAAGTCCGAACAACAACAAGAATTTGGAGACAGACTTTCATGAAGACCCCGATTCGCTTCACTGCTCTGACCCTGGCCCTGATGCTTGGCAGTGGCGCTGCCCTGGCCGATCTTAAGGTGGGCGTGGCCATGTCGCAGTTTGATGACACCTGGCTGACCTATCTGCGTGAAGACATGAGCGCCAAGGCCAAGACCATGCCCGATGGTGTGTCGCTGCAGTTCGTCGATGCCCGTGCAGACGTGAACAAACAGCTCGATCAGGTCGAGGAACTGATCGGCAAAAAAGTCGACGCTCTGATCGTGAATCCGGTAGACACCGCCGCAACGGCCAAAATCACCAAGAAGGCCGTGGCTGCCGGTATTCCACTGGTGTATGTCAATCGTCGTCCCGATGACCTCAAACTGCCTGTGGGCGTCGCGACGGTCACCTCCGATGACGTAGAGGCAGGTCGACTGCAGATGGAGTACATCGCCGAGAAGATGGGCGGCAAGGGCAGCGTGATGATTTTGATGGGCGATCTGGCCAACAACTCCACCAAGGGTCGTACAGACGGCGTGAAGGAAGTGCTGAAAAAATACCCTGGTATCAAGATCGATCAGGAGCAGACCGGTATCTGGTTGCGCCAGAAAGGCATGGACCTGACCAATGACTGGATCACCCAGGGCAGAACATTCAACGCGGTGATGGCCAATAACGACGAAATGGCGATCGGCGCAGCCATGGCGCTCAAGCAGGCCGGTATCAAGCAAGGCACGGTATTCGTCGCAGGCGTCGACGGCACACCTGATGGCCTTAATGCGGTAACCCGAGGGGATCTGACCGTTTCGGTTTACCAGGACGCGAAAGGCCAGGCCGACGGCGCTATCGATGCAGCCGTCAAAATGGCCAGGAAGGAAAAGCTCGAGACCCAGGCCATTGTCATTCCGTACCGCCTGATCACGCCTGAAAACGTGGTCTCCTTCAAATAAGAACAGCCGACAGGCCGGGCAGTTACTGCGTCCCGGCCCTGTCGCATGAGGAGCTTGTCATCATGTCCGGTTCAGCTACTGCCACTCCGCCCGCCCAGCGCGATTCCTCTTCCGGTAGTGCAGGTCAAGACGCCCTGAATGCCCAGCCACCTTATCTGCTGGAAATCAGCAATATCAGCAAGGGCTTTCCTGGCGTCATTGCACTCAACGATGTGCAACTGCGGGTCCGCCCCGGCAGCGTATTGGCGCTGATGGGCGAGAACGGCGCCGGCAAATCCACCCTCATGAAGATTATTGCCGGTATCTATCAGCCGGACGCAGGCGAAATCCGTCTGCGGGGTAACCCCGTCACGTTTGATACACCGCTTGCGGCCCTGCAGTCAGGGATCGCCATGATCCATCAGGAACTGAACCTGATGCCCTTCATGAGCATCGCGGAAAACATCTGGATCGGTCGCGAACAGCTCAACGGCTTGCACATGATCGATCACCGGGAAATGTTCCGTTGCACGGCCCAACTGCTGGAGCGCCTGCGTATAAAACTGGACCCGCAAGAGCTGGTTGGCAACCTGAGCATCGCCGAGCGGCAGATGGTCGAGATTGCGAAGGCGGTCTCCTACAACTCCGATGTACTGATCATGGACGAGCCGACCTCGGCCATTACCGAGACCGAAGTCGCGCATCTTTTCTCGATCATTGGTGACCTTCGCGCCCAGGGTAAGGGCATCATTTACATCACCCACAAGATGAATGAAGTGTTCGAGATTGCCGATGAGGTGGCCGTGTTTCGTGATGGCTGCTACATCGGTCTGCAACGTGCCGAAAGCATGGATGGCGACAGCCTGATTTCGATGATGGTGGGCCGTGAGCTGACCCAGCTGTTTCCAGAGCGTGAAAAGCCGGTGGGGGATCTGCTGCTCTCGGTTCGGGACCTGCGCCTGAACGGGATCTTCCAGGGTGTGTCTTTCGACCTGCATGCCGGAGAGGTGCTGGGCATTGCCGGTCTGATGGGCTCGGGCCGGACCAATGTTGCAGAAACACTGTTCGGCATCACGCCCAGTGATGGCGGCGAGATTCACTTCGATGGCGCAGCCGTGCGTATCGGCGACCCCCATCAGGCTATCGGCCTGGGGTTTGCGCTGCTGACAGAGGATCGCAAACTCACGGGGCTGTTTCCCTGCCTTTCAGTGATGGAAAACATGGAAATGGCAGTGCTGGCCAATTACGCCGGCAATGGCTTCGTCAAGCAAAAGGCCCTGCGCGCGCTGTGCGAAGACATGTGCAAAAAGTTGCGGGTCAAGACGCCATCGCTGGAACAGTGCATCGATACATTGTCAGGCGGCAATCAACAGAAGGCCTTGCTGGCTCGCTGGCTGATGACCAACCCCAGGGTGTTGATTCTCGACGAGCCTACCCGCGGTATCGACGTCGGCGCCAAGGCCGAGATCTATCGCCTGATTGCTTTCCTGGCCAGTGAGGGCATGGCGGTCATCATGATCTCCTCCGAGCTGCCCGAAGTACTGGGCATGAGCGATCGGGTCATGGTCATGCACGAGGGCGAGATGATGGGCATCCTGCCGCGCAGCGAAGCAACCCAGGAAAAGGTCATGCATCTGGCGTCCGGGCATTCGAACCCTTGAGTTCGCACCACCGGACGATTGCCATCAGAACTCGCCAGAAAAAGAACAAGAGCCAGAGGGAAAGAACATGAGCAACGCAATCCTGCAGAACAAACCGGCCCTGGCGCCGACCAAAAGCAAACGACGGTTGCCGACCGAACTCAGCATCTTTCTGGTGCTGATCGGGATCGGGCTGATTTTCGAACTGTTTGGCTGGATCGTTCGCGATCAGAGCTTTTTGCTCAACTCGCAACGGCTGGTGCTGATGATTCTGCAAGTGTCGGTCATCGGCCTGCTGGCCATTGGCGTGACCCAGGTGATCATCACGACGGGTATCGATCTGTCGTCAGGCTCGGTGCTGGCCTTGTCGGCGATGATTGCCGCGAGTCTGGCGCAGACGTCGGATTTCTCGCGCGCGGTATTCCCTTCGTTGACCGATCTGCCCGTGTGGATTCCGGTGGTGGTCGGTCTGGGTGTCGGGTTACTGGCTGGCGCAATCAACGGCAGTATCATCGCCATCACTGGCATTCCGCCTTTTATCGCCACGCTCGGGATGATGGTGTCGGCCCGTGGGCTGGCGCGCTTCTACACGGAAGGCCAGCCTGTCAGCATGCTCTCGGACTCCTACACCGCTATCGGTCAGGGCGCGATGCCGGTGATCATCTTTCTGGTGGTTGCGGTCATCTTCCACATTGCGCTGCGTTACACCAAATATGGCAAGTACACCTACGCCATCGGCGGCAACATGCAGGCGGCCCGCACGTCCGGGATCAACGTCAAGCGTCATCTGGTCATTGTCTACAGCATCGCCGGTCTGCTGGCGGGCCTTGCAGGCGTTGTCGCCTCGGCGCGTGCTGCCACAGGTCAGGCGGGTATGGGCATGTCGTATGAGCTGGACGCCATTGCTGCAGCGGTGATCGGCGGCACCAGTCTGGCCGGGGGAGTAGGGCGCATCACCGGGACCGTCATTGGTGCGTTGATCCTCGGGGTGATGGCGAGCGGGTTTACCTTCGTCGGGGTTGACGCCTACGTTCAGGACATCATCAAGGGGCTGATCATTGTGGTGGCGGTCGTGATCGATCAATATCGCAACAAGCGCAAGACCAAGCGCTGAGCCCTACCGCAGCAAACGATACGCACAAGGGCCTTTGAGGCCCTTTTGTGCATCATTAAGGAAGCTGGAACCGATGGGTTCTGCGTCGGTCAGACCCTCATCCAGCCGAGCCCAATACAGGTTTGGTGCCGGGTTTTCAGGGGCTAACGCGCAATTGTTGTGCAAAATGCCTTCAATTGTGTTGCCGAGTGCGCAAGGCGGCCTTAGACTGCCGCCCCTCGTAAATTGAGTGCCAGGTGGCGCTTGGAGATTATGGCGCTTGAACGGCAACGTTGAGCCGCTCCTCAATGCACGTTTTTTTATAGAGAAATCAATGACAAAGGAAAAGTTGCTGGCCATGCCGGCCGATGACTACATGAACGCCGAGCAGCACGCTTTCTTCGTCGAGCTGTTGCAGAACATGAAGGTCGAGATCCACGAGCGAATCGAGCAGAGCCGTATTGCCATCGAAAGCCTGGACACGCCTGCCGACCCTGCCGATGCTGCTTCCGTTGAAGAAGAGCGTCACTGGCTGGTCAATGTTATTGACCGTGATCAGCGCATGCTTCCGCAGCTGGAAATGGCATTGTCGCGCATTGCTGAAGACACCTTCGGCTGGTGCGATGACAGCGGCGAGCCTATCGGCCTCAAGCGCCTGCTGATCAGCCCGACGACCAAGTATTGCATCGAAGCGCAAGAGCGCCACGAGCAGATCGACAAGCACCAGCGCCAGGCCTGATTCACAGGAACCTTGGGGTGCAATGCAACCGGGACGCAAGAGATTGCCTCCCGGTTTTGTTATGCCTGAAATTTGTCGTGCCCCTCATACCCGTTTACAACTATCGGCTCATGGCACATTGCCGTTTTCTGGCGTTTAATGAGGGCAATAACGACAAATAAAAACAGGGGTGACACGGCATGTCCGAGAACGCATTGGAAGCGGTCCGTTGGTGGGTTCCTGCAGTGCAGAGCGTCATGCTGTGTGTGCTGTTGGCGGCTATGACCTTCGCAGGCCTGTCGTTTTATTTCGCCGTTCCCGCTGGCCTGTTGCTGCTCTGGCTACCGCGTCTGCTACAAAGAAGCACTGCCCGACCTTCAGCGCCAGCGAACGATAACGCCATCGGGCTTTTGGCCCGCGACCTTTCTCACACCACCAGCCACAACGCGCTGTCCGCCGCGCAGGTGGCGTTTGCCGTTCGCCAACTGGCGGGCAAGGTCCAGTCGCAACTCGACACCGCCGAACAGGTGGTCAGCAGTGCCGATTTGATGATCGCGACTGAGCAACAGGCGGCCCAGTTGAGTCAGCGCGCCTTGTCTGCTGCCAGCCAGGCGCGTCAACGCAGCGATGCTGGCAGCGGGGTGCTGACCGAGTCTATTCAGCGCATGCATCGGTTGAGTCAGGGAGCTGTGCACAGTCGCGAGCTGATCGAGGCGTTAAGCCAGCGCAGCGAAGAAATTCAACGTGTAACGATGGTGATCGAGTCCATCGCCAGTCAGACCAACCTGCTGGCGCTCAATGCAGCCATTGAAGCGGCTCGTGCGGGCGAGCAGGGTCGAGGGTTTGCCGTTGTGGCCGACGAGGTTCGTGGGCTGGCCGGGCGTACCGCCAGTGCGACCCGGGAAGTGGGGCAGATGGTGGCCGATATCCAGCAGCGCACCTCGCAGGTCGTAGGGCAAATACGTCAGCTCTCAACCGATCTGGATGCCGGTGTCGAACAGGTCGAACTCACCGGACAGCATCTGGAAAGTATTGCGCGCCTGGCCGTAGAGGTGGAAAGCCAGGTGGGTGAAATCGCGCAAGGCGCGCAAACCAATCAGGACCAGTTGGCCAGTTTGTTCGTGGCAGTCGAACGCATGCGCAGTGACCTTGCGGTCAGCGATGAGCAGACGCGGCATCTGGCCAGGGCCGCGGTACAGATGGAAGGGCAGGCAGAGTCCATCAGTCAGCGCCTGGCCGAGGTTGGCCTGGATGATTATCACCAGCGTATCTATGACCTGGCTCGCGAGGGTGCGCAGCAGATCGCGGCGAAGTTCGAAGCCGACATAGAGCGCGGGACGGTCAGCCTCGACGAGTTGTTCGATCGACAGTACAAGCCCATTCCCGACACCTCACCGACGCGCTTCAACACCCGCTTCGACCGATACACCGATCAGGTGCTGCCCGGTATTCAGGAACCCTTATTGACGCGCCACGATGGTCTGGTGTTTGCGATAGCCTGTACCCAGCAGGGCTACGTGCCGACCCACAACAATGCGTTCAACCAGCCGTTGACCGGCGATCCCTTGGTGGACAACGCTCGCAATCGCAGTAAACGAAAATTTGATGACCGCACCGGTATTCGTTGCGGCAGCCATCAGCAGCCGGTCTTGCTGCAAACCTACACCCGAGACACTGGCGAGCTGATGCATGATCTCTCAGTGCCGATCCTGATCAAGGGGCGGCATTGGGGTGGGCTGCGGCTGGGCTACAAGCCTGAAAGTGCTGTCGCGAAGTAGTGACTTGTTGTGTCTGTAACTAAGGATAACGATGTATATAGTTATCGGCTTATCCTGAATGGCAGCGCTATTCCGGTTAAATGCCGTATTTTTAATATGTAGGACTTTTCTGAAAAGCTTCTCCGTAACTTGACTGTTTGCTCGCGCTGAGCAAGCTACTTAAATCAACGTAATGATTTGTTGATTTTAAGGCGGCTAATACAGGGCCGATTCAAGGACGGAAATAAAATGAAAACTACAAGGGATGTTAAAGAGAGGGGGGCGGTCTCCGATGCTGCTGCGTTAAGGGTGACCGTTCGTGTAGGTCTTTTCTTCGATGGTACGGGTAATAATCGTATCAATAGCCGGATTGGCGCTGATTGTCAGGCGCTGATGGAGGTTAATGGCGATCGTCACATCAAAGAGTGTGCAGGGCGTCACGCTGATCCAGGCAGTAGTTACAGTAACGACCTCAGTAATATTGCAAGGCTTGCCGATCTGTATCGTCATCAGCCTGTTGCGGCAAACGATGGACATGGCCTGAGGGTGTATTGGCCTGTGTACGTCAGTGGTGCCGGAACAACCTCGGGGTGTCGTGATTCGTTGTGGCCCGGGCAGAGCTTCGGCAGAGGCCCTACCGGCGTCGTGGCCAAAGTCGAGCGCGCATTCAAGAAGCTGGACGCACGTTGCCGGGCATTTACCGATGAAAATCCCGGGTGTGTGATCGCGGCCCTCGAACTGGATGTATTCGGTTTTAGCCGCGGCGGCGCGTCGGCCAGGCATTTCGTCAATGAAATACTCAAGAAAACGACAGGGATGCTTGAGCCCGTGCTGCGGAGTAGAAAAGTGCGCCTGAGCGAGGATTTCAGTTGGGCAAATGACAGCGTGCGGATCAAGGTGGTCGGTCTATTCGACACAGTCGCGGCCATAGGCAGTTTGAAAGATCTGGGTAATGTCAGTGATTTCGCCAATGGTCGGGTGAACCTTTATCTGCCCCCTGGCTGTGCTCAGCAAATCTTCCATCTGGTGGCCCGCGACGAGTTGCGTCGCAACTTTGCACTCAACAGCATCAGACCTGTGTGGTCGCGTGAGATCGTGCTGCCCGGCGTGCACTCCGACATCGGAGGGGGTTATCCGCCGCAAATGCAGGAAAACGTGCTGTTGACCCGACCCCGTGTCGACAATGGTTGCACCGACCACCCAACCGCATCGACCTGTGCCTGGCTGCAAGCTCGCCTGGAGTTGCAACAGCTCGATGCCGAGCGCTGGCTTGACCCTCAGGATGCTCAGGCGATGTTGCAGGTGCAGGCCTGCGATACGTTCTACAAAGCAAGCCGCTCTTCATTGGGTGGGCGTTCAGCTGTGGTGGCGGCGTGCTTGCGACGGCAGGTTTTTGGTCACTTGTCTCGCGTGCATCTGCGGGTCATGCATGCGCTGGCGCTGGACGAAGGCGTACCGTTCGACCCCATTCCCTTGACACAGGATCTCCAACTGCCGGGAGAGCTTGAAGGGATCGCACGCAAACTGATCGACTACGCGCGGGGCGAGCCGTATTCACTGAGTGACGATGAAGAGCAGGTGTTGCGCTGGCGCTACATTCATCATTCGGCGCATTGGGGGGCTGCCATCGGAAGCCTGGGCAGTCTTGGCGATGCCGTGTTCGTGCATGCGCCTGAGCCGGGGGGCCGGATACTTCATCCCAACATCGGACAGCCCGGCTATCCCCAGTGAGGCCCGGTGACTGAACACGTCAACGGTTTTTCGAATCAAGGGCTCTTGTGCAGCAGGGCGTTCAACTCGTCCACCACAGGGGCCCACTCCGCATCGCTGCGCAGTTCTTCTTTCAGAAAGTCTGCCTGCTGTCTTGTCCAGAAATCGGCGTCGACCAGTTTGACGTCGTCAGGCAATTGATGGGCCTGGGCAAACTTTGTAATGTCGTCTTCATCCGAGGGCAGTCCCAATTGATCAAACAGTCCAGCCAGAGTCGGGTTCGGCAATTCCATGTCATCTCCTCGACGAGGGGTTGCCTCGTACAGTCATTGGTTCTGTATCGGAGTCTCGTGAGGCGATGAGAGTTCGATGCATTTTACCGTGATGTGACGCTGCTCTTTTACCCAGGCAGGTCAGGTGATATGTTCTGCACGCTGATGAACCCTGTCGAAGCCGGTTTCTGTCTGTTCAGCTACTCTTCGGTTGTCACGGCAATGTCTTCAGGTTGAAGGCGTAGCGTGCGCGACATCGTTTGTACAAAAGGCATATATCCCGTTGATGCTGCGAGCCGGTAGAATCCGTGCCCAGCCTGCACAGGGGCTCGGCTGGCCTGCCCGGCAGTCTGGAGTGCAGCGTATCAACAGGTCTTGGCCGCACCCGGCGGCAACACGGATGAACGACTTTTAACTGCCTGAATACCTGGCAGCTTCATTTATCACGTTTGGGGGTTTGTACTTTGGCTGTAAGCAACCTGGATACTCACGCTCTGTTTGTGCTCGGCGATTTGCGTGCACAGTTGGTCAAGCAATTTCAATCGCGTTTCGTTTATGTCGTTGAACAATCGGCCGAAGGCATCTATATCGCTGAAATCGACACCGAAACTGCTCTGGTCGTTGATGACAAGCCCCGTCTTGAACTCAAGGTCGGCGATCATTTTCGGGCGTCGGTATTACCCAGCCGCGAAGGCGGAAAGTTTGAATTGAAGTTTCGCGAGATCAAACTGACCGTTTATGGGTTGGGTGAATATGCATTTGTCGACACCGCCGAAGGTCACGGCATCGTGTTCAAGGAAGGTCATACGGTACTCATGGTCTTTGCAGCTGCCGAGCAGTTGCAGGCAGGCATGAGCAAGACGTTGAAGACCGCCGTTGGCAAGGCCGCCAAATGGCGCAAGGGCGAACTCGCGTTCAAGGCCAGCGAATAAGGCGAGCCTGGGCGGCGCTTCAACCGCCTGCTGATTCACCTTCGGTACGCCCGCCGCTGACTTCCGCGGGCACATCCTCGCCAGCCATGCGTTTGCGAAACAGACCGGTGCGCGCCAGCAACAGTGTCGTGACAGGGACCGTTATCGCCAGCAGGACAGGAATGAGCCAGGCGTGAATGACCGGTTCGGACTTGAGTGCAGAAAAGTAGATGATCGACGCCAGCGCCACGCACCATGCCCCCAGCGTCGAGGCCAGGGCGGTAGGGTGCATGCGTTGGAAAAAGTCTTTCAGGCGCAGCAGCCCCAGCGCGCCGGTCAGGGTGAACAGGCTGCTGGCTACCAGCAGCACAGCTGTCAGGACTTCTGCCCAGAAGGGCACTTGCAACGATATGCCGGTCATTCAATTACCTCTCCGCGCAACAGGAACTTGGCCAGGGCGAACGAGCCGACGAAGCCGAACAATGCGATCAGCATCGCCGCCTCGAAATAGGTATCGCTGGCATAACGTATGCCCAGCACCAGCATCATTAGCATCGCCGTGATGTAGAGGTAGTCCAGCGCCAGGACGCGGTCCTGAGCCGAAGGCCCCTTGAGCAGGCGCAGCAGCGTGACGACCATGGCCAGCGCGAAAATCAGCAGGCTGATCAGGATGGCGTTGTCGAGCAGTGCACTCATTGAAAGATCTCCATCAAGGGACGCTCATAGGTAGTCTTGAAATGCTCAATGAATTGCGCCTCGTCTTCCAGATCGAAGACATGCATCAGCAGCACGCTGCGGTCCAGCGCCAGCTCCGACCAGACCGTCCCGGGCACCACTGTCGTCACCATCGCCAGAGCGGCCAGGCCGTTGGCATTGTGCAGGTCCAGCGGCACCCGCACGAAAGCCGAGCGCGGTGGACGGTGCTTGAGTCTCCAGACGCTCAAGCCCACCTGCACGTTGGAAACCACCACGCCGCGTCCCACCATCAGCAGAAACTTCAGGATTGTGCCGGGCTTTCGAATACGCACCGGTATTGGCCGCAAGGGTGCCATCAGCAGCGGCGCGAGAAAGGCCAGCACGGCACCGAGCAACAGTTGACCGGGGCTGATCGACAGGTTCAGAACCAGCCACAGCACCCACAGGGCAAGTGAAAAGACCGGCGCAGGGAACAGACGCTTCATGGTTGTACCTCCGGTGTGCCCGCATTGCTGTTGGGACCTGGCACCGGACGCGCAGCCAGAACCGACTGCACGTACTGCTTGGGTTCATGCAGCGCTGCTGCGGTGTCCTGCGTGTAGCGCAGCAAAGGTTCGGCCTTGAACGTCAGGCCGACGCACAGGCTCAGCAAAATGATGATCGGCAGGCATTCGTTGCGGCGCAGTACCGGTGAGGGGCGTTCGTACGGCGTCCAGAAACGCTGAGTCCCCAGTCTTGAGAAGGCGATAAGTGAGGCCAGCCCGGAAAAGATCAGCAGGGCGATCAGCATCCAGGACGCCAGCGACAGCGCTTCATCCTGCGCCACGTCGAGGCCGAGCGGATTCATCAGAGCACTGAGTAACGTCAGCTTGCCGATGAAGCCTGACAACGGCGGCATGCCGATGATCAGCAGGGCGCAGATCACAAAGCTCAGGCCCAGAAACGCCATGGTGACGGGAATGACTTGTCCGACCACGACTTTCTGTTGCTCATCCAGGTTGGTGCCGGGAGGCGGATGCAGTGATTCCAGCGTGCGCGGTAGCTGGTCAACATCTTCTTCCAGGGGAATTTCGTTGGCCGAGCGCGAGCGCTCGATCAGCTCGGCCAGCAAAAACATTGCGCTCAGGGCGAGGGTCGAGCTGACCAGGTAGAACAGCGCGCCTGAGGTAAGGCTCGGCTGTGCGAAGCCAATGGCCGACAGCAGAATGCCCGCCGACACCAGAATGCTCAGGCTCGCCATACGTTCCAGTCGTTGTGCGGCGATGATCGCGATGGCCGCCGTGAAAATGGTCGCCATGCCGCCGTAGATCAGCCAGTCGCCCCCGAAAAACGCAGAAGCGCCGGCCTGGCCCGAGAACAGCAGTGTCCACAGACGCAGCAAGGTGTAGACGCCGACCTTGGTCATGATCGCGAACATCGCGGCAACCGGAGCGCTGGCGGCGGAGTACGCAGGCACCAGCCAGAAGTTCAGCGGCCACATGCCAGCCTTGGCAAGAAATGCGGTGGCCAGAATGGCGGCACCTGCATGCAGCAAGCCTTGATCGGCTGCCGAAACCTGCGGAATCTTTATTGCCAGGTCGGCGAAATTCAGCGTGCCCGTGACACCGTAGATCAGCGCAGCACCAATCAGAAACAGCGAGGACGCCAGCAGGTTGACGGAAATGTAATGCAGGCCCGACGAAACCCGGGCCCGACCGGAGCCATGCAGCATCAAACCGTAGGAGGCGGCCAGCAGGACTTCGAAGAACACGAACAGGTTGAACAGGTCGGCCGTCAGGAATGCGCCGTACAGCCCCATCAATTGAATCTGGAACAGGGCATGGAAGCTGGCCCCGGCCCTGTCCCAGCGCGCCAGAGCGAACAGCAGCGCGCAGACCGCGACGATGCCGGTCAGTACCATCATCAAGGCTGACAGGTGATCGACCACCAGCACGATGCCGAACGGCACTCCCCAGTTGCCTGGCAGATAAACGCCGATGGAGCCGCTGGTGCCGCTTTTCTGTACCCAGAGCATGAGCGCGATGGAAATGCCCAGCCCCAGCATGCTGGACAGCAGATTGATTCGGCCTTTGAGCGGGCGGTGCTTCTCGCCCAGCCACAGCATCAGTCCAGCGGTCAGCAGGGGCAGCAGAATGGGTGCAATGATCAGTTGATTCAGCCAGCTCATGCCTTGGGCTCCCGGCCATCAACGTGGTCGGTGCCGGTCAGTCCTCGCGACGCGAGCAGAACCACCAGAAACAGCGCAGTCATGGCGAAGCTGATCACAATAGCGGTCAGTACCAGTGCCTGCGGCAGCGGGTCGGTGTAGTTGAGCAGGTCCTGCGGGATGCCGTCCTTGATGATCGGCTCCCGGCCAATGAACAGGCTGCCCATGCTGAAGATGAACAGGTTGACGCCGTAGGACAGCAGGCACAGCCCCATCACGACTTGAAAGGTCCTGGGGCGCAGCATCAGCCAGACGCCAGACGCTGCCAGTACGCCGATGGCAATTGCAATCACTTCTTCCATCAGAGGACTCCTTGCGGGTTGGCAACAGGCTTGGGCAGCACGGTCGGGCGGTGGCTGCGCACGGACTGGTGAGCCAGGGCGGTCAGGATCAACAGCGTTGCACCCACGACGACCGCGTAGACGCCCACGTCGAAGAACAGCGCGCTGGCGAAGTGAAGGTCACCCAGGATCGGTAGATGCAGATGCGCGGTGTGGGTCGTCATAAACGGATAGCCCAGCGCCATGGAGCCTGCGCCGGTCAGCACTGCACACAGCAGCCCCGTACCCATCCAGCGCAACGGCCGCAGGCTCATCTGGGCCTCGACCCATTGAGTGCCTGCGACCATGTATTGCAGGATGAACGCCACTGACATCACCAGACCTGCAACGAAGCCGCCGCCCGGCTGGTTGTGGCCCCGCATGAACAGGTACATCGAGATCATGAAGGCAATCGGCAGCAGCAGGCGGACCAGCGCGGCGGGCACCATCATGAAGCCCAGTGCGGTATCGCTGGCGCTGCGCGGGTTGATCAGGTCGGTCACCACATCACGCGCCAGCAAACGCTGCTGTGCGGGCAGCGCGATGCTTTCCTTGGGCGGTCTGAAGCGGCGCAGCAAGGCAAACACGGTCAGCGCCACGGCAGCCAGTACCGTGATCTCGCCGAAGGTATCGAAGCCCCGGAAGTCGACCAGCATCACGTTGACCACGTTGGTGCCGCCGCCTTCCGGAAGGGCGCGACTCAGGTAGAACGAAGAAATGGCATTGGGTGTCTGACGGGTCAGCATGGCATACGACAGGATCGCCATGCCGAGACCGACCATGACCGCCAGCACGAAATCGCGGACCCGGCGAGTGCGGGCTCTCAGGCGTGTGCTGGTGGCAGCGACGTCCTCGTTACGCCTTGGCAGCCAGCGCAGGCCGAGCAGGATCAGTACCGTGGTCACGACTTCAACCACCAGTTGGGTCAGCGCCAGGTCGGGTGCCGAGAACCAGACGAACGTGATGCAAGTCATCAGTCCGCACACGCTGACCATGATCAGGGCGGCGAGGCGATGGTATTTACCTTGCCAGGCTGCACCCAGCGCGCAGACGATTGCGATCAGCCACAGGGTCACGAAAACCCCGGAACCCGGGATCTTCGGGCGATCCCCCCAGGTCACGCCATTGAAGAACATAGGTATGAAGCCGCCGACGACAGCCGCCAGCACCAGCAGAAACAATTGCGGCTGCAGCCGTCGGGTACTGACCTTGCGCTCGAAGCGTCGCGCCCAGTGCATCACGACCACCAGACTGCGGTCGAAAAAGCGTTTGCCGTTCAAGCGTCCTATCAGGGGCGGGACCGGGAATCGGTCGCTCTTGAGGGAGTTGCGCAACAGCAGGTAGAGCAGAATGCCGCCCGCCATGGCCACCAGGCTCATGATCATGGGGGCGTTCCAGCCGTGCCAGATCGCCAGGCTGTATTCGGGCAACGTGCCGCCCACCACGGGTTGCGCGGCTGCGGCGAGCAGAGGCGCAACCGATTGAGCTGGAAAGATGCCGACGACCAGGCAGGCCAGTACCAGAAACTCCACCGGCGCACGCATCCAGCGTGGCGGTTCATGGGGCATGTGCGGCAGGTCCTTGGCGGCCGGGCCAAAGAAGACGTCCACGGTGAAGCGCAGCGAGTAGGCCACGCTGAACACGCCCGCGATGGTCGCCACCACAGGCAGCGCGATTTCCACCCAGGCCGTGGCAGAAATGAACACCGTTTCGGCGAAGAACATTTCTTTGGACAAAAAACCGTTGAGCAGCGGTACGCCAGCCATGGAGGCGCTGGCGACCATGGCCAGCGTCGCGGTGTAGGGCAGCAGCTTTATCAGTCCGCTGAGGCGCTGGATGTCCCGAGTGCCGCTTTCGTGGTCGATGATGCCCGCTGCCATGAACAGCGAGGCCTTGAAGGTGGCGTGGTTGAGAATGTGGAAGACTGCAGCGACCGCAGCCAGCGGGCTGTTGAGGCCCAGTAGCAGAGTGATCAGGCCGAGGTGGCTGATGGTCGAGTAGGCCAGCAGGCCCTTGAGGTCGTTCTGGAAGATCGCCGCGTAAGCGCCAAGAATCAGTGTGCAGGCCCCGGCCCCACTGACGATCCAGAACCATTGTTCGGTGCCGGAAAGGGCGGGCCACAGGCGCGCCATGAGAAACACTCCGGCCTTGACCATGGTTGCAGAGTGCAGATACGCCGAGACCGGTGTGGGGGCGGCCATCGCGTGGGGTAGCCAGAAGTGGAAGGGAAACTGCGCGCTTTTACTGAGCGCGCCGATCAGGACCAGTGTCAGCATCACCGGGTACAGCGCATGAGCGCGAATCGCGTCGCCGGAGGCCAGCACGCGGTCCAGGTCATAGCTGCCGACGATGTGGCCCAGGATCATCATCCCCGCGAGCAGCGCCAGGCCACCTGCGCCGGTGACCATCAGCGCCATGTAAGCACCGCGCCTGGCGTCGGCGCGATGGTGCCAGTAGCCGATCAGCAGGAACGAGAAAACACTGGTCAATTCCCAGAAAAACACAATCTGGATCAGGTTGCCGGACATGACGAGGCCGAGCATGGCCCCCATGAATGCCAGGAAAAACGCGAAGAAGCGTGGCACCGGATCATCCGGGGACATGTAAT
This sequence comes from Pseudomonas triticifolii, assembly GCF_014358015.1. Taxonomy (GTDB): domain Bacteria; phylum Pseudomonadota; class Gammaproteobacteria; order Pseudomonadales; family Pseudomonadaceae; genus Aquipseudomonas; species Aquipseudomonas triticifolii. The sequence continues at coordinate 133,648 of NZ_JACONV010000008.1, forward strand.
AGCGGGCGTATAAGGACACCAGAGCACCGATGCCCAGCACCAGCATCGAGAACAGCCAGGCAAAACCGTCGATGCGCAGGACGAAATTCAGGCCCAGGCTGGGCAGCCAGAAATACTCTTCACGAATCACGCCGCCGTCGGCAATCTGCGGAAACCACAGCGCCATCTGGACTGCGCCGATCAAGGCGACCAGACCTGCAAGAAGGGATTCTGCGTTACGCGCATTGTGCGGCAAAAATGCCGCCAGACAGCTGCCTATAAAAGGCAGAAGCAGTAGAACTATCAGGGACATAGGCTTCTAATCTGCAGGGAAATATCAAGCATCATACGTGCCAGACACTTCGATACCAAAGGGACAGTTTTTAAATTTCCTACAAAAAATGTCTGGTAGCGACTTACAAGCCATCATTACGACATGTGATGTCAGTTGCAGCGTCGGAAAAGCCGGTCAGTCCGGCTCTTTCATACCTTCCTTATCAAGGCCCGGTTGTTCAACGGGCGCAGGACGACGCTTCATTTCACTGACAATCACACCGACCACGATCAGTGCCGCACCCAACAGCGCGATGCCCGGCAAACGCTCGCCAGCCAGTCGTCCGACAATGCCGGCCCATACGGGTTCACCTGCATAAATGACGGTGGCGCGAGTAGGGGAGACGCTTTTCTGTGCCCAGTTCATGGCCACCTGAATAATGGCGCTCATTGCGCCCAGGCCGACAGCGATCAGCACCAGCAGCCAGGAGAAGTCCGGCAGCTTCTCTTGCGTGGGCACGACCATCAGAAAGGCCAGCACCGACGCCGTTGCCAGTTGAATGACCGTCACCCGGCGCACATCCACTTGACCTGCGTAGGCGCTGATCATGATGATTTCTGCGGCAATGGCCACGGCACTGATCAACGTCGCAATTTCACCGGCGCTCATGTGCAACGAGGCCCCTTGTGGGCCGGACAGCAGCATGAGGCCGGTGAACGCGAGCGCAATCCCGATACTGGGCATCAGGCCTGGACGACGCCCCAGTACCATCCATTGCAGCAGCGGTACGAAGGGTACGTAAAGGGCGGTGATAAAGGCTGACTGACTGCTGGGGATAGTCTGCAAACCAATGGTCTGCAGACCATAGCCGAGCATGATGGCCGTGCCGATGAATACCCCTGCCTTGAGCTCGAACAGGGTCAGTCCGCGCATGACCTTCATCGAGAAAAGCGCGACAAACAGGGCTGCCGCCGCGAAGCGCAAACCGACGAAAAACATCGGGCCGCTCATCGTCATGGCAAACTGGACCAGCAGGAAGGTGCCGCCCCAGAGCATGGTAATGAAAATAAGTACGGCTTCTGCCTTGCTGATGCGGGGTGTACGGCTGATAGACTTCATGTCGTTTCCAGATCCCGTGATCTTTGTGACGAGGGCGTTGACACACAATAGCGTCGCGAAAGTGTGCAGTATAATGCGCAATTGATTCGGATAAGCACTCCCATGGACAAAGAAAATTCCCCGCGCGCTCCGGTTTTGCAGCACGTCAGCCAGAACGTGCGCCGTTTGCGTAATGCCGCGGACTTGAGCCAGACCGCTCTGGCAGAAAGGTCCGGCGTCAGTCGACGGATGCTGGTGGCCATCGAGGCCGGAGAAAAGAACGTCAGCCTGGCCACGCTCGATCGTGTGGCCGAAGGGCTTGGGGTTGCCTTTAGCGATTTGATCCAGGCGCCTGATATCCGTGACCACAGTCGTATCAACGAACTGGCCTGGGCGGGTGCGATCCATGGCAGCAAGGCGGTGTTGCTGGCCAAGGCCAACGCTCGACGGGAGGTAGAGTTGTGGGAATTCTGCCTGGAGCCGGGTGACCTGTACGCCGCCGATGCTGACCCTGAGGGCTGGAGCGAGCAGGTCTATGTCGTCGAAGGTCACCTGATGATTCGCTTTGCCGAGTCCGTCGAGGCCCGGCCCGTTGGCCCTGGCGAGTTCTACATGTTCCCCAGCAGCCAGCCACACCGTTATTGCAACGAAGGCACCGTGACGCTGCGCTTTGTGCGCAACGTGGTGCTGTAACGCACCCACTTCCACTCACAGCAGCACCTGCCGAGGCCATGTTCGATGATCGAAGACAAGCACACGACTGCCGATGTTCTGATCATCGGCGGCGGCCTGAGTGGCAGTATGCTCGCCGTGCAATTGCTGCGCAGGCCGGGGTCACGTCGAATCCTGATCGTCGAACCCCGGCCGGAATTGGGCCGCGGCGAGGCCTACAGCGCGACTGAGCCGGGACACACCCTGAACGGGAATGCAGCGCGCATGAGTGTCGACCCGGACGATGCCGACGATCTCACGCGTTGGTTGACCCAGTACCTGGCCGACGGCGGGTGGCCTGAGTCCGCCTTACAACACGTGCCCATTGCCGAGCTGTTCCCGCCACGCGGGGTGTTCGGGCTTTATGTACAGCAACGTTTGCGCGAAGCCCAGGCGGTGGGCGCGGCCCACGGTTCGGTCCTGGAGCACGTGCGTGGCGAGGTCGTCGACTTGCAGGTACATGCCGAGGTTCTGCGTGCGACGCTGGGCGATGGTCGGGAGTTGCAGGGGCGCTTCACGGTTCTGGCCACCGGCATGTATGCCGCAGCGCGAACACCTCAGCGCGAATCGAACGAACTCAATGCCGCTGCGCTCGACCCTTGGGACGTCGCGGCCATGCGCCGGCTCGATCCTCAGTCGCGTGTGCTGATCATCGGCTCCGGGCTGACCATGGTCGACGCGGTGGTCTCCTTGCAGACGTCCGGGCATCGCGGTCCGATTCAGGTCTACTCCCGACATGGGTTGTTGCCGCATGTGAGGCGTCAGCCACCTGAGTGGTCGGATTTTCTCGGGCAGGACCACAGCATTCGCAGCACTCGGCAGCTGGTTCGCAAGGTGCGCGAGCAATGTGAACTGGCGATCGAGAGTGGCATCGACTGGCAGGCGCCACTGGACACCGTGCGCGCCAATATCGGCAGGCTATGGAATCAGGCTTCCGACAGGCAGCGGCGGCAATTCGTTCGCCACGTCCGTCCCTGGTGGGAAAGCCATCACCATCGCTCGCCGCCGCCGAGTGCAGCGTTAGTGGCGCGATTGGTGAGGGAAGGACGACTGTCCATCCAGGCGGCATCGCTGCAAGGCGTTGCGACCCAGGCGTCAGGGCAGGTGCAGGTCAGACTGCGTTACCGGGGCGATGAGCTGCCGTCGCAGGTCACAGGTGATGCACTGATCAACTCAACGGGCATCGAATACGACTGGCGCCGTGTGGATCGACCTTTGCCGCGTCAGTTGCTTGCCCGAGGATTGATTCAGCCAGGCCCCCTGGCGCTGGGTATCGCTGCCGATGCTCACGGTGCCGTTCTCGATGCCCAAGGCGACTATTCGTCACGCCTGTTCGCCATGGGCCCGCCGTTGCGTGGCATGTGGTGGGAAAGCACGGCCGTCACTGATGTGGCGATCCAGGCCAAGGCGCTGGCCCTTCATCTCCCGGATTGACATGGGGCCTTCTCAGGGCTGTTCGAGGAGGCGGGCACCTGCGCCGCGCTTGCCCAGTTCATCTCCCCAATTGCGCAATGGGCAGGCGTCCATCGACAGGCAACCACAACCGATGCAGCCCGTCAGTTGATCGCGAAGAGCGATCAGGCTGCTGATCCGTTCATCCAGTTCGGCTTTCCATTGTTCGGACAGCTTCTGCCAGTGCGCAGCGCTCGGCGAGCGGCCTTCGGGCAGGTTCTGAAACGCAGCATGAATGCTTGCCAGCGGAATGCCCAGGCGCTGCGCGACCTTGATCAACGAAACCCGGCGCAGCGTTTCTCGTGGATAGCGTCTTTGATTGCCAGCATTTCGCTGGCTGCTGATCAGACCTTTGGTTTCGTAAAAATGCAGGGCCGTCACCGCTACACCGCTGCGCGCTGCCAGTTGGCCCACGGTCAGCATTGCGGGAGATTTTGTTTCGGGATGAGTGTTCATATGCACACTGTTCGCTTGACCTCTATTTAAGTAGAGGTTTTACCCTGCCTGCACTTTGTTAGCAACAGCGCCCAGCGGGGAGAGCGTCATGGGATCATCCGTTACTCAACAGCCACACAACCAGCCCTACAGCCAGCTCGTGGAGTTTGTCGTCGATGCGCAGCACCAGCCTGCGCTGATCAATGCCCTGATAGCACGAGACGATTGTTTCACTTCAACCTGCCCAGGTTTCATCAGTTCAAGCGTGCAGGCCAGCGAGGACGGTCTGCGGGTATTGCATTACGTGCTTTGGCAATCCAGACCGCAGTGCGAAGACGCGGGGCTCAATGTCGAAACCTGCGAGATGGACCTGCACGTGCTGATGCGCCGCTGTCGGGCCACGAGTGCGACGTTTGGCAGCTTTCGGATGATGGGGCAGGTATCAGCTCGTCCTTGAGCGACAGAGTGGGTTACACGGAAAGGTGCAGCATCCGGTCACCCTGCAGCGTTTCGCCCGGCCTGCGTTTGTTGACGGCCAGTTCACCGATTCTGATCAGGCGGGTGCGGGTTACATTGCGCGTCAGTCCCAGCAGACTGGCGGTGTGCACCTGGTTATGGTGGCAGAAACGGTAAGCGGCCCTGAGCAGGGCGTCCTCGACCTTTTCGTGCAGGGCACCAGCCTGTTCCTCGAACAGTTTCTGGAAGGCCCGGTTCAACAGTTGTTCCGGGGATTCTTCGTGGTGGGAATACTCGTCCTGGCGCTCGATTCTCAGGTTGGACAGGCGCAGATCATCACGCTGGATCACGCCGTCGCGACAGACCAGCAGTGTGTGATGAATCACGTTTTCCAGCTCGCGTATATTGCCCGGCCAACTGTAGGTTCTAAGCTTGTGCTCGGCCTCGGGGCTTACCTGGACCGGGCCATGTCTGAGACGCTGGCTGTAGACCTGAATAAAGTGCAGCGCCAGCGGCAGGATGTCGCCCGGTCGCTCACGCAGCGGGCTCAACTCCAGATTGACCACGTCCAGTCGGTAGTAAAGGTCCTCCCGAAAATGCCCGGCGTTGATGGCTTTTTCCAACTGCACGTTGGTGGCTGCCAGCACTCGCACATCAATCGGGATGCTCTTGCGCGAGCCAAGGCGCACCACCTCGCGTTCCTGTAGCACGCGCAGCAGCTTGACCTGCAGGCTCATGGGCAGGTCGCCGATCTCGTCGAGAAACAGCGTGCCGCCATTGGCCTCTTCGAACCACCCGGCCTTGGCCCCGACCGCGCCGGTGAACGCGCCTTTCTCGTGACCGAACAACTCTGCCTCGATCAGGCTTTCGGAAAACGCTCCGCAGTTAACCGCCACGAATGGCTTGTCGCGGCGCGCGCTGAGTTCATGCACATGCCGTGCGACCAGCTCCTTGCCGGTGCCCGTTTCGCCAATGATCAAAACGCTGGCGTCACTCGGTGCGACCTGTCGAACATGCTCCAGCAGGGCTCGTGACTTGGGGTCTTCGAACACCTGCGCAGTGGCCCTGATCGAGGTGGCCAGCGCAGGCGAGTGCGGCAGGGTCAGCAGTTGCACTGACATCACTTGGCCTGCGGCGGCAAATCGTTGGCGATCATCTCGCCGAACGGGCCGGTCAGGTTGGTAATGCCGCGTCCCGCCAGACTGGCGTAAGGTTCCGGCAGCAACGGGAACACCAGTTCTGCGAAGCGATAAGCCTCTTCCAGATGCGGGTAGCCGGAGAAAATGAAACTCTCGATGCCCAGGTCTGCGTATTCCTTGATGCGCGCGGCCACTTCTTCGGGATTGCCCACCAGCGCCGTGCCAGCTCCGCCGCGCACCAGGCCAACGCCCGCCCAGAGGTTAGGCGCGATTTCCAGGTTGTCGCGACGTCCGTCGTGCAGGGCGGCCATGCGGCGTTGCCCTTCGGAATCAAAGCGTGAAAAGGATTTCTGTGCCGCCGCGATGGTCTCGTCACTGATGTGTTCAATCAGCGTGCTGGCCGCTTTCCAGGCTTCTTCGCTGGTTTCGCGCACGATAACGTGCAGGCGAATACCGAACTTCACGGTCCGTCCCTTGCGCGCCGCGCGCTCGCGCACATCGGCCAGTTTTTGGGCGACCGCTGCTGGCGGCTCGCCCCAGGTCAGGTACACGTCCACCTGGTCGGCAGCCAGGTCATGAGCGGCGTCCGAGGAACCGCCAAAATACAGCGGCGGATACGGTTTCTGAATCGGTGGGTACAGCGCCTTGGCGTTCTGTACGCGCAGGTGTTTGCCTTCGAAGTCCACCGCTTCGCCTTGCAGCACGCGACGCCAGATCTTCAGGAATTCGTCGGTGACTTCGTAACGCTCGCTGTGGTCGAGAAAGCTGCCATCGCCACGGTTTTCATCCGGGTCGCCGCCAGTCACTACGTTGATCAGCAGACGCCCGCCAGACAGACGATCCAGCGTGGCGGCCATGCGTGCCGACACCGTAGGAGAAATAATGCCCGGACGAATCGCGACCAGGTATTTCAGCCTCTCGGTGAGCGGCACCAGTGCCGAGGCGATCACCCAGGAGTCCTCGCAGGAGCGTCCGGTGGGGATCAACACGCCGTAGTAACCCAGATCATCAGCCGCTTGAGCCACTTGCTTGAGGTAATTGAGCGTGACCGGGCGCGCGCCTTTGGTGGTGCCCAGATAGTGGCCGTCGCCATGAGTCGGAAGAAACCAGAAAACGTTCATGAAAAATCCTTGAGTGGTCAGCCGGGTCTGAGTCTGTGAAGGCTGCTGTTGGCTCCTCAACAGTGGGCCAACAGCGCTTCGAAGTGACGCCATTTATAGACACTCGGATTTATTCCGTAAAAGAACGTTAATCCATATTTTTAGATTTTTAGGTTATATGTCAGCCAAACCCTCTTGAATGCCGGGCCATCAAGGCGCTCGTCATCCAGCCGAAACTTTGCCCAGCCAGGCCTGTCACTTTTTTACGGTCAACGGGAGTCAGGCAATGGCAAGGGCAATCTGGAAGGGGGCGATCAGTTTCGGGCTGGTGCATATACCGGTGGCGCTGATCTCGGCGGCATCATCCAAAGGCGTCGATTTTGACTGGCTCGACAAGCGCAGCATGGACCCGGTGGGTTACAAGCGCGTCAATAAGGTCACTGGAAAGGAGGTCTCCAGCGAGAACATCGTCAAGGGCGTCGATTACGAAAAAGACCGTTATGTGGTGCTCAGTGAGCAGGAGATCCGTGCCGCGCACCCCAAGTCGACGCAGACCATCGACATCTTCGGTTTCGTCGACAGCCAGCAGATCCCTTTGCAGAACATTGATACGCCTTACTACCTGACACCTGACAAAGGCGGCGAAAAAGTCTACGCGTTGCTGCGTGAAACCTTGCACGACACCCGAAAAGTAGCGCTGGCCAACGTGGTGCTGCACACCAAGGAACATCTGGCCGCCGTCATGCCTCTGGCGTCAGCGCTGGTCTTGGTAATGCTGCGCTGGCCTGCCGATGTACGCGAGCTTGATGACCTTGACCTGAGTGACGCCGTCACCGATGTGCAGTTGAACAAGAGCGAACGCGATATGGCCAGGCGTCTGGTCAAGGACATGAGCGCAAACTGGAAGCCGGAAGAGTACCGCGACACCTTTCAGGACAAGATCATGCAACTGGTCGAAACCAAGGCGCGGCAGGGCAAGATTCAGGACGTCGAGACCGATCCGGGCGAGGACGAGCGCAAGAGCGCCGATGTCATCGACCTGACCGACCTGTTGCGCCGCAGCCTCGCCGGTAAAGGCAGTGCGAGCAAGGGTGGTTCAGGCAAGAGCAAGGCGACCAGATCTGCGCCGAAAACCAAGGTGGCTGAAAAAACCTCCAGCAGCGACAGTGCCAAGCCTGCGGCAACTGCCAAGCGCCGCGCACCGGCTCGCAAGAAGACCGGCAAGGCCTCTTGAGCCATACGGAGACATCGACCATGTCCAAGCCTGTCAGCGAGTACATGCGCAAACGCAATTTCGGGATCACCTCGGAACCTGCCGAGGCCCCGGGCAAGAAGCGCAGAGCAAAGAATCATGCGTTGAGCTTCGTCATTCAGAAGCACGACGCGCGAAACCTTCATTACGACTTTCGCCTTGAGCTGGACGGTACGCTCAAGAGCTGGGCAGTGCCGAAAGGGCCGAGCCTTGACCCCACTCAAAAACGTCTGGCAGTGCATGTCGAGGATCATCCGCTGGATTACGCCAGCTTCGAGGGCAGCATTGCGAAAGGACAGTATGGCGGCGGCGACGTGATCGTCTGGGATCGCGGGGTCTGGGAGCCCCATGGTGATCCGCGCAAAACGTACGAGGAGGGCAAGCTTAAATTCACCCTGATCGGGGAAAAACTGACCGGTGAATGGGCGCTGGTCCGCACCCGGCTCAAAGGCAGCGGCAGCAAGCAACAGTGGCTGTTGATCAAGGAAAAGGACGCGATTGCCCGGCCTGCCGACGAATACGACATTACCGAGCAACAACCGCTGAGTGTGATCAGCGGAGCGCAGGTCGGCGTCGGGCGAGGTACGGCGACCACACCCAAGGCTCGCTCGACGAAGACTGACGCACCTTCTGCGTCAGCGAAAAAGTCCCGTGCCAGGACAAAAAGCGGTCTCCCCGAATTATTGCCCCCGCAACTCGCCACGTTGGTGGACGCACCGCCTGCTGGCGAGTGGCTGTACGAAATCAAGTTCGACGGCTACCGCATTTTGACGCGCATTCAGGGCGATGACGTGCGGCTGTTCACGCGCAACGGCCACGACTGGACTGATCGATTGCCCGAACTGGCCAAGGCGATCAAAGCCCTGAAACTGCAGGACACCTGGTTTGATGGTGAAGTTGTCGTGCTCAATGATGAAGGCTTGCCGGACTTTCAGGCGTTGCAGAATGCGTTTGAGACCGGGCGCAGTAAGGGCATTCTCTACTACCTGTTCGACATGCCCTATCTGAGCGGCGAAGACCTGCGCGAGGTGCCCGTCGAGCAGCGTCGTGATGCGCTGGGGCAAGTGCTCGGCAAACAACGCAGCCGCCTGCTGCGATTTTCCGATGCCTTTCGCTCGGGGCATAAGGACATCATCGAAAGCGCCAGCGCGATGGGCCTTGAAGGGGTGATCGGCAAGCGTGCCGGCAGTCCCTATGTGGGTAAACGAAACGCCGACTGGATCAAGCTCAAATGCCGATTGCGCCAGGAGTTCGTGATCGTTGGCTACACCGCGCCGCAAGGCAGTCGCTCGGGATTCGGGGCGTTATTGGTGGCGGTCAACGACGACAACGGCCTGGTTTACGCTGGACGGATCGGTACCGGTTTCAACGACCTGACCCTCAAAAAACTGCATGAGCAGTTGCAACCGCTGGCGCGTGAAACTTCGCCGCTGGACAAGCAGCTCACCTCGGCGCAAGGACGTGGCGTGCAATGGGTAGAGCCACAGTTGATCTGCGAGGCAGAGTTCGCCGAGTGGACACGTGAGGGGATCTTGCGTCAGGCCGCGTTCGTCGGTGTGCGCAACGACAAGTCCGCAGGTGAAGTGGTGCGTGAATACCCGCAGCCTGCGCAGGTTGCCAGTCGCCGCAAGACTGGTAAGCCGGGAAAAGCGAAGCCTGCCGATAGCCATGTAGCGTCCAGATCGGCGCGAGGCAAAGTCACTGTGGCAGGTGTGGGCATCAGCCATCCCGATAGGGTGATTGACAGCAAGACAGGCACGCAGAAGATCGAACTGGCGCAATTCTATGAAGCGATGGGTGAATGGATTCTGCCGTATCTGCTTAAACGTCCGGTGGCACTGCTGCGCTGTCCCGAGGGGATCGAAGGCGAGCAGTTCTTTCAGAAGCATGCCGAGCGCCTGGCGATTCCCCACATCCGCCAACTGGACCGCAAGCTCGACCCGGGTCATGCCGCGTTGATGGAAATCGACACCGTTCAGGCGCTGGTCGGAGCAACACAAATGGGGGCTATTGAACTGCACACCTGGGGTGCCACTCGCGATCGAATCGAAACGCCCGACCATCTGGTGCTGGACCTTGATCCTGACCCGGCGCTGCCCTGGCGCAGCATGCTCGAAGCGACGCAAATGGTGCTGGCGGTACTGGACGAGCTGGGCCTTGATGCGTTTTTGAAAACCAGCGGCGGGAAGGGCATGCACATCATTGTGCCGCTCGCTCGCCATGCCGACTGGGAGACGGTCAAAGGTTTTGCCAAGGCCATCGCCGAATTCGTGACCCGACAATTGCCCGAACGCTTTACGGCCACCATGGGCCCGAAAAACCGGATTGGCCGCATCTTTGTCGATTACCTGCGCAACAGTCGCGGCAGCAGCACAGTCACCGCCTATTCGGTGCGCGCCCGGCCCGGATTGCCGGTGTCGGTGCCGATTGCGCTTGATGAACTGCCTGGGCTTACGTCGTCGGCCCAGTGGGACATTACTAACCTTGAACAGCGCTTGCGTCAGTTGAAACACGACCCGTGGGCCGGCTACAGCAACCGGCAGAGAATCACCCGCACCATGTGGAAGCAGTTGGGGGCGACGAGGCCTCAGGACGCTTGACTGACAGGTTTTGTCGAATGCGCCTACGCTTTCACGGACCCGTCCGTTCCCGCGAGGAGGCTGTTGTCAGAAGTTGGGCGCGAACGCTTGCGCGCAGGTCCGCCCTCAGGCAACGCACATCGCTCGCTGCACAATAGCCGCCCATCCCACAGGAGATCCCCATGCCCGCTGCATTGCTCCTGAAATGGGTGAAGGTCGAGGCTTGCGAGCGGGCTGCGCTGTTGCTGGGGTTCGCGTTTCACTTTTGCGTGCTGGCCAGTTATTACCTGGTGCGTCCGCTTCGCGATGCGCTGGGGCTGGAGGGTGGTTCCGATAAGCTGCAATGGCTGTTCACGGCCACATTCGTGGTCATGCTGGTGACGGTGCCGCTCTTCGGGGCGCTGGTCTCGCGATTGCCTGCCACGCGTTTCGTACCGCTGGTCTATCGGTTGATCGCAATTTCCATGCTGCTGTTCGGCGTGCTGATTGCCAATCACGTCGCACCGGTGGCGGTGGGACGGGCGTTTTTTGTCTGGATCAGCATCTACAACCTGTTCATTGTTTCGATCTTCTGGAGTGTGCTGGTCGACCGCTTTTCCAGCGAGCAAGGTAGACGTCTGTTCGGCTTCATCGCCGCCGGAGGCACGTTGGGGACCTTTATCGGCCCGTTGCTGGCGGCGACCATGGCGACTTATTTCGGCCCGCTGGCCTTGAGTATTGGCGCGGCCTTGCTGCTTGAAGGGGCGGTGCTGTGCTATCGCGCGTTGTTGAACAGAACCCAGGCCCAAGGCAAGGCTCCGGTTAGTGAAGAGCGTCGGCTGGGTGGAGCGGTCATGGCGGGTGTGAGCCTGATCGCGCGTTCACCCTATCTGCTTGGAATGGTGTTGTTCATGTTGCTGCATACCAGTGCGGCAACCCTGCTGTACTTCGAGCAGGGGCGAATCGTCGCCGACAGCTACGGTGATGTAAGCAGTCGCACCCGATTCTTCGCATGGGTCGATCTGACGGTTTCGACACTGACGCTGCTGTTTCAGCTGCTGCTCACAGCGCCTTTGATCCGTTGGGTCGGCGTGGGTGGAGCGTTGCTGGCGTTGCCGCTGGCCACGGTGGTGGCATTCACTGCCATGGCATTATCGCCGGTGCCGACCACCGTCGCGCTGGCTCAAGGATTACGTCGCGCTGTGGAATACGCCGTGGTTCGCCCCGCCCGGGAGGTGCTCTGGACGGTGGTCAGCCGCGAAGAAAAGTACAAGGCCAAGAACGTTATCGATACGCTGGTGTACCGGGGCGGTGACGCCGCCAGTGGCTGGCTGTCGGTCGGCCTGACCGCGATGGGCGCGGGCTTCGGCCTGCTGGCGCTGTTGGTCATGCCGTTTGCCGCCGTGTGGGCATGGGTGTCGCTGTGGCTGGCCCGCAGGCAGGCGCTGCTGGCTCGGTCCAGGTCACTCACGAACGCAGAATCAGAACAGGATAGATAAGGAGAACGTCATGACGCCACCCCATCACCTGACCCGTAGGCGACTGCTGACGCTGGCAGCGGGAGTCACCGCCGCGATGGTATTCGATACGGCCGCAGGCGACGAAAAAACACCGACGCTGCCGTCGCCGTCCGCACCTGCATCACGCCCCCCGAAATCGAGCCCCGGAGCCAAGACCATGCTGACCCGAGCGATTCCTTCCAGTAACGAGCCCTTGCCTGTGGTGGGCCTGGGCACTTACCGCGGTTTTGATGTGGCGACATCCAGCTCCGCCTACAAGCAACTGCGTGCAGTGCTGGATGCGTTGTTCGCCGCCGGTGGCAGTGTGGTGGACAGCTCCCCGATGTACGGCCGCGCTGAGCAGTCCACAGGGGAGTTGCTGTCGATCCATGAACCACGCTCACCCGCGTTTCTGGCCACCAAAGTGTGGACCCGAGGGCGCAAGGAGGGCATTGAGCAGATGGAAGCTTCGTTCAAACTGCTACAAACCGACAGAGTCGACCTGATGCAGATTCATAATCTGCTGGACTGGAAGACCCATCTGCCGACGTTGCGAGCATGGAAGGAGCAGGGCCGTATTCGCTACGTCGGCATCAGTCATTACACCGCTTCGGCTTATGCGGACGTAGAGGCCGTGCTCAAGAGTGAACCGCTGGATTTTCTGCAGATCAACTACGCACTTGACGATCGCGAAGCCGAGAAGCGGATTCTGCCGTTGTGTCGGGAGCGCGGCGTGGCGGTCATCTGCAACCGGCCGTTTGGCGGTGGAGGCTTATTAGCGCGGCTCAAGGACAAGCCTCTGCCGGGCTGGGCTGCGCAGGTGGAGGTCAACAGCTGGCCGCAACTGGCGCTGAAGTTTCTGCTGGCCAACCCGGCCGTGACGTGCGTGATTCCAGGCACGGGCAACCCGCGTTACATGGCTGAGAATGTCGGCGCCGGATTTGGCCCGACACTGACCGATGCGCAGCGTCAGCAGTTGATTGCGCTGGTCGGCTGATCGCAAGGGTGTTCGCGACACTACGCCACGAACACCTTGCACTACCGCTTACAGAATCCGATACAGCAGACGCTCTACCCGGACACGACTGACGCGGCGCAGAAACTTGCGCACGCCTTCGGGGTAGCTGGCCAATGTGTCCAGCTCATCGTATTGGCTGACGCGCTGGGTGTTGCGCATCAGGTGGGCGATCTCGGCTTCTCGCGGTGCGATCCACTGACCTTGCGGATCGTCGATCAACAGGCCGTTTTCGAGATCAAGATTGAACGCACGGGGGTTGAGATTATTACCGGTCAACAGGGTGTAGCGCTGATCCACCCAGATCCCTTTCAAGTGGAAGGTGTTGTCGCCGTGCTTCCACAGATGGACGTTCAAACGATGCTGGGCGATGGCCTTGCGATGCTTCTGGGTGAAGCGCCTGAGGCTGATCTCATACAGATAGGGCAGGGCAGAGATCACCTTGAACGGCTCGTCCGGGTGGATGAAGAAGTCATTGGCGGTCTTGTCGCCAATGATGATGTCGACGTTCACCCCACGCTTGAGCGCGCGATTGATCTCGCGGGTCACTGCCACCGGCAGATTGAAGTAGGGCGTGCAGATCGTCAGCTGGATCTTGCTCGACGCGATCAGGTCGCAAATGGTGCGGTTCAGGCCGTTGCGCGGGCCCACACCCAATAGCGGCACGACGCGCATCTCGCCGTTCTCTTTCTCGCCCGCCGAGGTGTCATAGGCCGCTCGCTTGAGGTTGCTGCGAAAGGCGCGAATCTCGCCGCGCAGGCTGCGTGAGCTGGGGGGCGATTGCAGGTCGAGTCGATGCACGGCCGGGGAGGGCAGGATTTCGCGCTGCACCATGTCCACGAAGCTGTCCGCCAGCGGTGCGCTCTGGATCAGGTGATAGCGGTCAAGCCGGTATTTGTCGAGCTTGTGCAGGTAGACGTTGTTGATGCTCGCGCCGCTGTAGATCACGCAGTCGTCGATCACGCTGCCCTTGAGATGCAGCACACCGAACAATTCACGCGTCTGAACAGGCACGCCGAAGATCGGGACTTCCTGGTCATACTCCAGGTTCTGCGCCTGATACCAGGTCGAGTTGCCCGGCTGGCGTCCGGCACCGATCAGGCCACGCTGCGCGCGAAACCAGTCCACCAGCACCACCACATCCAGCTCGGGACGTGCAGTTTTGGCCGCATAAAGGGCATCGAGGATTTCCTGGCCCGCTTCATCCTGCTGCAGATACAGCGCGATGATGTAGATGCGGCGAGTCGCCGAAGCGATTCTTTCTAGCAGGCAACGCCGATAGTCGGCAGCAGAGGGGACGATGGATATTGCATCGCTCGGCAAGTCAAAGCCGCGGAGCGCCGCCAGGGTCGAGCGTCGGAAGTTGGACTGCATAGGCCTCTCGATGGGATAACCAACAGCGCATGAGCTTACACCAGAGCACGCATCAGGTCGCCGCCAGTGTCCTGTTTCAGGTTGTGAGCATGCGTTTCAAGGCATTTCCTGCCCGGAATGATTCGAGAGTATGACCCGGGTCGTGAGCATGACCTGACTCACCGGCCGACTGCATCACATGACGCAGCCGGTCGGTTGATCAACGCATCAGTAGCCGTTGCGCTTGAGGATCGCGTCGATGCTTTCCTTGGATGGACGTCCGTAGAATTTCAACAACTCGGCCGTGCGGTTGGTGAAGAAGCCATCCGCGCCGTCCTGGCTGATGCGCTTGAAGTCGGCCGCGTCATCCACGGTGTACGGATGAATGACCATGCCTTTTTCGTGGGTCAGGTTGTTCATCCAGGGTTTGACCAGGTCCATGTAGCTCTGGTCGCCACCCTTGGCCAGTTGTGACGACGGACCGGTGCCGATGGCACCATGCGCCTTGGCCCAGTTGATCCAGCGCTCGAACTCTTCCGGCGACTTGACCTCTTGGGCTGCGTAGTAGCTGGCCTTGTCCTTGAAGCCTGAATCGGCGAACGCTACGTCAGACTTGGGCTCGATAGAACCTTTGCCGATCCACAGCAGCATCACTTTCGGCACCTTCGGCATTTCTTTCTGAAGCAGTTCCAGGCTCTGCTTTTCGAATGTCTGCAACACCACACGGCCCGGCATGTGCGCGACGTTCACATGCCCCGGCGCTGCGGCGGGGCGCTGAGCGAGCCAGCCGCGCTTGGCGAGGACTTTCTTCAGGTCGGCTTCGACCCCCGGAAATTGCGACGGCATCTTGGTTTCGATGTACAGCCCCGGCTTGTTTGCGCCGCCTTCGGCAATATCGATCACTTCATCCAGCGTCAGGATCTGCAGGCCGGCATAGCCCTCGCGGGCACGGTCCGGATAGGCCTTGTTGAACCACGTACCGGCATCCAGTTGCTTGAGTTCGTCCAGGGTGAAGGTGCTGACCGGGTCCTTGGCGCGTTTCGGAAAAACCTCGGCGATATTGGTGGTGCGCTCCAGCACGTCGTCATGCAAGGCGATCAGCACACCATCCTTGGTGCGCTGGATATCCATTTCCAGATAGTCCGCGCCCAGGTCGCGCGCCAGGGTGTAGGCGGGAATGGTTTCTTCCGGCGCATCGAACGAAGCGCCCCGATGGGCTACCACGGCAGGCCACGGCAGGCCCAGTTTCTCGCTCAACACTTTGCCCGGCGCATCCGCTGCCGACGCCGCGCCCGAAGACAGCATCACACCCGCCATGGCGGTCGCGACCAGCAGTCGAGCCAGCGGAGTCTTGGTGAACCGGGAGGTGGAAAATCCTTGCATGGGCTGATGATTCCTTGAATTGAGAAAGCGTTTGATCGCCTCGCACTGTTAGACGAAGGCGCCTCCTGAAGCATTAACAACATCGCCTTCGATACGGCAAGTGGGGTGTCGTTCCCTGTTGCGTGATGTCGCGCTGAGTGTCGCTGGCAGCACAAGTCGATGGCGCAATGCCATGCTGGCGTTATGCTCAGTGGGCTTGCGCACAGTCTGTCCGCCGAATGAGACGACTGTATGAACGCCGGTGCGGCATTCGGCAACTGCCTCTGCCAAAGCGCGCTTGCTCGGGTTACTGTCATTGTTTTGATCATCGAGCAGGAGTGGGCATGACAACGGTTTTGGTGCTGGTCGAAAATCTGAACACCTATTTGCCGATTCTGGAAAGCAGCGGCTTCGAGCTGATTCGCGCGCCCACCGCCGGGCTGCGCGCCGAAGCGATTGCCACGCATGGGCACACCATCGACGCTGTGGTGACGCGCGGGCCGCTGGGATTGTTCGCCGAAGAGATGGATGCGCTGCCCAATCTGCGCATCATTTGCGTCAGTGGCGCAGGCTTTGAGAAAGTCGACCTGTCAGCGGCCGAAGCCCGTGGCATTACCGTGACTAACGGGGCTGGCGTTAACGCGCCCACCGTGGCCGATCATGCGCTGGCATTGTTGCTGTCGCTGGTGCGGGACATTCCGCAGGCCGATGCCTCGGTGCGCCGCAGCGAGTGGCGCAAGGTCGTGCGCCCGTCGCTGGCGGGCAAGCGTCTTGGCATCATCGGACTCGGCGCAGTCGGGCTGGCAATTGCCCGGCGCGCTGCAGCGTTTGATGTCGGCATTGCCTATCACAACCGCAAGCCGCGTCCCGACTGCGACTACACCTGGCATGCCTCTGCTCAGTCATTGGCCGAGGCCTCGGACTTTCTGGTCATCGCCACACCGGGCGGCAGCAGCACACACCATTTGGTCGATGCCTCGGTGCTTGCCGCACTGGGCGCTGATGGTTTTCTGGTGAACATTGCTCGCGCCAGCGTCGTGGACACCGACGCGCTGGTCACTGCACTGCAACAGGAGCGGATTGCCGGGGCCGCGCTGGATGTGTTCGACGACGAGCCTGATGTCCCCGATGTGTTCAAGACACTTGGCAATGTTGTGCTCACGCCTCATGTCGGCGGGCTTTCGCCTGAAGCGTCGAAAGACAGCGTACAGATGGTCAACGACAACCTGCTGGCGTTCTTCGCTGGCAAGCCGGTACTGACGCCTGTTCACAGTTAAGAGCGCTTGCGTGGCTGCATGGATAACTTGCCTGATCGCCCATTCTGCTTGCGTGGATGCCTGTTTATAGTCCTGGCCATAGCGCATGACACTCACAAGGGAGCAAAGCATGGACGTAGTGGGCGTGAAGGGCGAGGTGGTGCGAATCGGTCTGGTAGGGGATTTCAACACGCAGTTCGCTGCGCATCAGGCGATACCTCAAGCCTTGCAGATGGCAGGTGAGGCGTTGCGGCTAAAGGTCGACGCTGAGTGGTTACCGACGGCAAGTATCGGAAATGGCGATTGTCTGGCGCAATTCGATGGTGTGTGGTGCGTACCAGGCAGTCCTTATCAGGACATGCAGGGCGCCATGACGGCGATTCGCCTGGCGCGCGAGCTGCGCATTCCGTTTCTGGGGACCTGTGGCGGGTTTCAGCATGCGTTGCTGGAGTTCGTGCGCACTGTTCTGGGCTGGAGCGATGCCGAGCACGGGGAGTCTGCCCCGGACTCGCCGAACGTCATCATCGCGCCCCTGAGTTGTTCACTGGTCGATGCGCTGTCCTCTATCCATCTGGTTCCGGATACCTTGATCGCCAAGGCCTATGGCCAACTGGATATCGAAGAGCGTTATCACTGCCGTTACGGCTTGCTGCATGAGCTGGAGTCGCGGGTGTTCGGCGATGCAATGAACGTCACGGGTCGAGGACCTGAGGGCGAGGTGCGCAGCATGGAACTGCAAGGGCATCCTTTTTTCGTCGCCACGCTGTTTCAGCCTGAGCGAGCGGCGCTGCTGGGCAAGACGCCAGCGCTGGTCAAGGCGTTCGTTCAGGCGTGCGGCGGTGACGCACGATGATCGCCTCGCGTTTCCCCACGCCTTATTACGCCGTGGTCTTCACGTCACTGCGCAGCGTCGATGATGGACAGGACTACGCTGCAGCCGCGCAGCGGATGATTGAGCTGGCCTGCCAGCAGCCGGGTTTTCTCGGTGTGGAGTCGGCACGTGATGAAAGCGGTCTGGGCATTACCGTCTCGTACTGGGCTGACCAGGCCGCGATCAAGGCCTGGAAGCATCACGCCGAGCATGCCGAAGTCAGAGAGCGGGGGCGTGAGCGCTGGTATCAGGCGTTTACGACGCGGGTCTGCAAGGTCGAGCGCGACTACTCGTTTTGATCACGGGCGATTCTGAGATCGGGCAGTGCCAGCAAAGGCGTTGAAGCCGTGAATGCGACCCAAGGTGCTGTTTCAATTTGCGGGGATATGCCAGCATTGGGCTCTTAACACGGGAGCCCTTATGAATCACGACCTTACTCCGAACGGCACCCTGCGCATTCCGGAAGGCCTGAACATTCCCGCGCAAGTGATTTGCCACGCCACCAGCCTGCGCAGGGCGAGCCGACGCATCTGCCAGTTGTACGACGCGGTGATGGCGCCATGTGGCTTGCGCTCCACGCAACGTTCGATCCTGATGCAGATCGCTCGCAATCAGGCACCGACCATGACCGAACTGGCGACGATTCTGGTCATCGATCGTTCGGCGCTGGCGCAGAATCTAAAGCCACTGGAGCGTGAAGGGCTGGTGTCGGTGGATGTCGACCCTGACGACAAACGCAGCCGTCTGGTGCGCCTGACTCCGGCGGGCATCGAAAAACTGCTGGAGTCCCAGGCGCTCTGGGAGCAGGCCCAGCGCTGTTATGAAACCGCGCTGGGGCCTGAACTGGCCTTGGAGCTGCGCACCTTGCTGGCGAAGGTTGCAGCGGCCGACTATGGCGAAGATTCGGTCTGAATCAACGTTGCTGCTGTCAGGGCATGACCGGTGGCGTGTAAGTCAGTGTCGTACCCAGCGCCCACAGCAGGAACAACACCAGCGGCGCGTGGACCAGCAACTGGACGAACGAAAAACCGATCAGATCGCGCGCCTTTAATCCCAGCACGCCCAGCAATGGCAGCATGTAGAACGGGTTGATCAGGTTGGGCAGGGCTTCGGCAGCGTTATAGATCTGTACCGCCCAGCCCAGGTGGTACTGCAGTTCGTTGGCGACCTGCATCACGTAAGGCGCTTCGATGATCCATTTGCCGCCGCCCGACGGGATGAAGAAGCCGAGCACGGCCGAGTACACGCCCATCAATACCGCATAGGTGTCGTGCGAGGCGATGCTGGTGAAGAACGTCGAAATGTAATGCGCCAGGGTTTGCGCGTCGCCACCCTTGACCGTGGTCAGCAGCGCGGCAATCGAGCCATAGAGCGGAAACTGGATCAGCACGCCGGTGGTGGTCGGTACAGCGCGGGCCACGGCATCCAGGAAACTGCGTGGCCGCCAATGCAACAGTGCGCCCAGCATGATGAACAGGAAGTTGTAGGTGTTCAGTCCGGAAATCGCGGTGATCGCCGGTTTGGTCGAAAACTCGTTGAACAGCCAGCCCGCACCCAGCAGCACCATCAGGATGATCAGCAGTGGGCTGTATTCCAGCCATTCGCCAGGACGCGAGCGGGCAGGCAGCGGTGGCAGGTTGAAGGCCGGGTCCACGCCACAGGCCTTGGCATCGCGGGCGCTGTTGGGGCCAGGCGCTGTGGCGTAGGCAACGATCAGCGAAATGACGACAAGCGCCGCGAGCATCACACCGGACTGCCAGAGGAAGATGGTTTCAGTGAAGGGGATGACGCCCGTGATCGCCAGGATCGACGGTGGCAGGCTGGCCGGGTTGGCCTGCAATTGCGCCGCCGATGACGACAGCCCTAACGCCCAGACGGCACCCAGCCCCAGATAGGCGGCTGCACCGGCGGCTCGATAATCCATGCGCAGATCGGTACGGCGGGCGAGGGCACGTACCAGCAACCCCCCGAATACCAGCGACAGTCCCCAGTTGAGCAGGGACGCGAGCATGGAAATCAAGGCCACCCAGGCCACTGCCGAACGACCGTTACGCGGGATGCGCGCCAGTCGGTCGATCAGCCTGACAGCAGGTGGCGAGCTGGCCACCACATAGCCGCCGATCACCACGAAGGCCATTTGCATGGTGAATGGAATCAGGCTCCAGAAGCCGTCACCGAAGGCCTTGGCGGCCTCGGCAGGTCTTGCGCCGATGGCCAGCGTTGCTACGGTCACGATCACCACTGCCAGGGCGGCGAAGACCCATGAGTCGGGGAACCAGCGTTCAGCCCATGCGGCGCAGCGCAGGGCAAATCGGGCGGAGCGGCTTTCTTCGAGGTTGGCGGCCATCTGGGCGTCCTGTTGTCATTATTATGGGGTGCACGTGTGCGGGAGTTTCCGGCGCTTCTCGTGACAAGCACCGGATTGTGGAAAGCGGCTTGCCAGCGATGACGTCAATTCAGTCGCAGCGATAGCGCCTGAAAAAACGTATCGCCGGCAAGCCGCCTCCCACTGGAGATCGCGCTTATTCAGCTAGTTACATTTTTGTCTGAAGAGCAGTCGCTTAAATCAGGTTTCCGTCAGGTTGCTGGATCAAAACGTCATCTCGACCACATCGTCCGGCACGATCAGCTTGCCAGCGGTCTTGGCGATGATTTCTTCAACGCTGACCCCTGGCGCACGTTCGCGCAGGATGAACGCGCCGTCTTCGATTTCAAGATAGGCCAGATCGGTCAATACCTTGCGGATGCAGCCCGCGCCGGTGAGCGGCAGGCTGCAGCGGGGCAGCAGTTTGGATTCGCCGTCCTTGGACGCATGGGTCATGGTCACGATGATGTTATCCGCGCCTGCCACCAGGTCCATTGCGCCGCCCATGCCCTTGACCAGCTTGCCGGGAATCATCCACGAGGCGATGTTGCCCTCGACGTCAACCTCGAATGCGCCCAGGACCGTGAGGTCCACATGGCCGCCACGGATCATGGCGAAGGATTCGGCCGAAGAGAAAATCGACGCACCAACACGCGCGGTGACGGTTTGTTTGCCGGCGTTGATCATGTCGGCGTCGATGGTTTCTTCCGTCGGAAACTCACCCATGCCCAGCAGGCCGTTTTCCGATTGCAGCATGACGTCGATGTCACGGGGGACATAGTTGGCGACCAGCGTCGGAATGCCGATCCCCAGATTCACGTAGTAGCCGTCCTTGAGTTCGCGGGCGACGCGTTGAGCCATTTGTTCGCGGGAAAGTGCCATGGTCTGAAATCTCTTTGTTGTTGTGTGCCGATTCCTGCTGCGTGGAGCGCCATCGTCCTCAGGATTTTCTGAGGGTGCGCTGCTCGATGCGTTTTTCGAAAGTGCCCTGGATCACACGGTCGACATAAATGCCGGGCGTGTGGATCTGGGTCGGCAACAGCACGCCGGGTTCGACGATTTCCTCGACCTCCACCACGGTGATCCGGCCGGCAGTGGCGACCACCGGGTTGAAGTTCTGCGCGGTATGACGATAGATGACATTGCCGAAGTGGTCGGCCTTCCAGCCTTTGATCAGCGCGAAGTCACCGGTGATGGCTTCTTCGAGAATCACATTGCGGCCATTGAATTGACGGGTTTCCTTGCCCTCAGCCACGGGGGTGCCGTAACCGGTGGCGGTATAGAACGCCGGAATCCCTGCGCCACCAGCACGAAGTTTTTCAGCCAGGGTGCCTTGCGGGGTCAGTTCGACCTCCAGCTCGCCGCTCAGCAACTGACGTTCGAACAGCGCGTTTTCGCCCACATAGGAAGAAATCATTTTCCGAATCTGGCGGTCTTCGAGCAGGATGCCCAGGCCAAAGCCATCGACGCCGCAGTTATTTGAGACCACCGTCAGGCCCTTGATGCCCATGCGCTTGATCTGCGCAATCAGGTTTTCCGGGATGCCGCACAGGCCAAAGCCGCCGCACAGCACGGTCATGTTGTCGGTCAGCCCGGCGAGGGCCTCTTCGTAAGTCGCCACTCGCTTGTCGAGTCCAGCCATGATGATCCGCCTTTTATAGTTGTGACCGGCACGTGCTGCCGGAGGATCGCGTTGACAGTATCTTCTCTCGGCGTCAGTGATTTGTTAATTTTGTTTTTCTGATCGATTGATAAGAAATATAAATATATGAACGTGAAACAGCTTCGCGCGTTTCTGGCCGTGGCGCAGTACCTGAGTTTCGCTCAGGCCGGTGAGCGACTGCATGTGTCGCAACCGGCATTGAGCCTGACGATCAAGAGTCTTGAGGAAGACCTGGGCGGCCAGTTGCTGACGCGCACTACGCGTAACGTCAGCCTGACGCCAGAAGGTGAGACGCTGCTGCCGCTGGCGCGCCAGTTGCTGGCGGATTGGGACAACACTGAAGAATTGCTGCGTCAGCGTTTCACCCTGCAGATGGGGCGGGTGTCCATTGCCGCCATGCCGTCGTTCGCAGGTAATCTGTTGCCGGGGGCGTTGAAGACTTTTCGGGGTCGCTACCCTCGGGTCAACGTGGCGGTACACGACGTGGTCAATGAGCAGGTGCTGGAGATGGTGCGCCACCGCCGCGTCGAACTGGGCATAGGTTTTGAGCCGGAATCCAGCAATGCGCTGTCGTTCACACCCTTCTACATGGACCAATTCGTCGCGGTGGTCTGCGCTGAATCACCGCTGGCGGGGCGCACCGAGGTGTCCTGGGCCGAGCTGCTGCAGGAGGATTTCATCGCGCTACAACGTCCATCCGCCGTGCGTTTGCTGCTGGAACACGCCATCGAGTCACAGCATGGCAAGTTATCGGTGGCGTTCGAAAGTCATCAGCTGTCGACCATCGGGCGTATGGTCGCCAATGGCCTGGGTGTAAGCGCGGTGCCGTCGCTGTGCATTGCGCAGATGCAGGAGCTGGGCGCGCATTGCGTGCCATTGACAGGACCGCGTATCGAACGGCGCATCGGTTTGATGATGCTGGCCGATCACAAGCTGTCGGCAGCGGCCCAGGCGCTGCGCGAGGTGCTGATCGAGCATGCCCGTGAACAGCGGATCTAAAGGGCGCGTGAAAGTCGATAGCCACTATCACGGCGGTTGATTTCTGCCGCGACAGAGCGGGGCGTAACCTTGCTTCATTCCCGAAATGAAGCCAGCCTGGAGGCCCCTCATGAACCGCATACTCGCCCTCGCTCTTGTCCTGTCATTCACCGTCGCACTGGTCTCCGGCTGCTCCACGCATCACGCCGTCGAGCTGCGGCCTTACTCGGCTGAAGAGAGCCATCAACTGGCGCTGGAAGACCTGAATCGTCGTGGTCTGTCCTTCGAGGAATATCAGGCCCGCAAGGCGCAATTACTGGCGGACCCGCAGATTCAGCAGGCTCGCGAGTTCGACAGCCAGGGTGAGATCAGCGTCGATCGTGGTGCGCTGACTCAGAACCCTCAGGGTTAACAGTCAGTGTCGGTCAACGCTTTTCCTGAAACTGTACGGTAAGAAACTTCGCTTAACTGTCCATGTGTTTCCTGTCCGCCCTTCGATAGGGTGAGTGCCTGACTCACAGACACCTGGACCGCGTCATGTCATTTTCTCTGGATCTATTACTGGCCTTTGCGCTATTTGCGTTCGTCACCTCGGTGACCCCCGGCCCCAACAACATGATGTTGCTGGCTTCGGGCGTCAACTTCGGTTTCGGCCGCACGCTGCCGCACATGCTGGGCATCAGCATCGGCTTTTTCGTCCTGGTGCTGGCGGTGGGGTTTGGTCTGGGCAGCGTGTTCAAGGCCTGGCCGATGCTCTACACGCTTTTGCGTTATGTGGGCGCAGCCTATTTGCTGTACCTGGCCTGGAAAATCGCCACGTCCGGCCCGGCATCGGATTCGACCGAAAGCCGCGGCGAGCCCATGAGTTTCATGGGCGCTGCACTGTTTCAGTGGGTCAACCCCAAAGCCTGGATCATGGCCATTGGCGCAATCAGCACCTACACGCCGATGCAGGGTTACTTCACCAACGTGATCATCATCTCGGGTGTATTCGCCCTGATCAATCTGCCAAGCGTGGGCATCTGGGCCGGATTCGGCAGCCTGCTGCGCAATGTCTTACGAGATCCGGTGGGGCTGCGAATCTTCAACGGCGTGATGGCAGCCTTGCTGGTCGCGTCGCTGTATCCGCTGATCGTCGAGCATTAAGCCTGCTTTCGTGGGAGGTACCGCCCCGTCTAAGACGCCTCGCTGTCGCGCAGCAAACTTCCCGGGAGCGGACCGGGCGACGTTCGGCTTGTCCGCGAATACTGTGTTTCAGTCGCTGAATATTCATCGGATGTACCTGCCTCTTCGCGGACAAGTCCGCTCCCACAAAATCATGTTTCGTCAGTGGGTTACACGTTGTTTGATAGAAGGCGGCTTGCCAGCGATTCGTTACAACGCCAACTGCAAATGCCCACCCGCTGCCTTGTGACGCGCCTGCAACCGGTGTTGCAGGCTCAGGTAAAAATGCTCAAGCCCTTCATGCAGGCGCTCGGTGAGGATGTCGTCCAGCGTGCCGCCTTCTTCGTTGTCGCTGTAACTGATCTGCGTATCGATGGCGAAGACCCCGTGCAGCACTTCCTGAGATTTGAGCGCTGACAGTACGGGCTTCAAGGCGTAATCCACCGCCAGCATATGGGCGATGCTGCCGCCGGTTGCCAGTGGCAGCACGACCTTGCCGTGCAGGGCGCGTTCGGGCAAAAGATCCAGCAGAATTTTCAGTGCGCCGGAAAACGAGGCCTTGTAGACCGGCGTGCCGATCAACAGACCGTCCGCCTGCCGGACTGCCTCGATAAATTCCAGCACTTGGGGGCTGTCGAATTTCGCGAACAGCAAATCTTCAGCATTGAAGTCGCGAATGCGCAACGTGGTGACGCCGACGCCATGACGTTGCAGCCATTGGCCAGCATGAGCCAGCACGACACCTGAACGGGATTTGGGAGAGGGACTGCCTGAAAGTGACACAACGAGCATGCGGGAATTCCTTGCGATAAGCGTACAGCGGTAAAGCAGCTTGTGTGCCAGACCGGCGTGCCTTTGCGTGGGCCCCTTGAATACGGGGGTCAAAGCCCTGTTCCCACGAAAGCAGCGATCGCACTCGCTGCTGATAAGCCGGGCAAGTGTTGAATGGCTGTTGCGCCAGCAACACTCCGAGTGCCGAAACGCAGGCAAAAAAATCCCCGCAACCGAAGTTGCAGGGAGGAGGTGTGGCGATGAGCCTGATCAGTTGCTGAAGGCAGCGCCGGTCTGGACGACGCTGGCCGAACCCAGCAACTGGCTGATGAACCGGCTCCAACGGGTGATGTTGGCCGGGCCGACGAACACCACGTCCTGCGCTTTGAGTTCGAATTGACCTGCCAGCAGGTAGGCGGTGGGCTTCTTGGCGTTCAGGTGGTAGACCGTGGACGGCGCGTCGGCGAAGTTCTCTGCGCCGCGAATCACATACACCGCGTCGCCATCGGCGCTGTCCGGGCTGAGGCCGCCTGCATTGCCCAGGGCTTCAAGCAGCGTCACGCTGGTGGTAGCGAACGAAATCACCTGCGGGTTACGCACCTCGCCCAGCACGTAGATCTTGTTCTTGGAGCTGCTGTTGAGGTGCAAATAGTCGCCGTCCTTGAGAAAGATCCGGCTCAGTTGCGAGCCTTTGCGGTTGAGCGAATCGATGTCGATCAGGTAGTCGCGGCCGTCGCGTCGCAGGGTCAGGCCGGCCAGATTGGCATCGGTCAGATCAATGCCGGCCACGCTGATCGCCTGCACAAGGCTCAACGGAATGTTGGTGATCGATTGCGGCCCAGGGGTTTTGAAGGCACCGGACAACAGCACGCGCTGGTTGTTGTAGCGCAACACTTTCACGTCCACCTTGACCTCGGTGTATTGCGGCGCAAGGCCCATGCGCAGTTGTTCGCGGATCTGGCTGACGGTCTTGCCGCCCGCGCGAATTCGACCGACATAGGGGAAAAACAACGTGCCGTCGCTCAGTACTTCCCGGGTGTTGGCGTCCAGTTGATCCTGCGAACCGGGCGCTGTCAGTTCAGGGTGTTCGAAGACCGTCACCAGTAACGTGTCGCCAGGCCCGACGATGTACTCCGGTGTCTTGTAGTTCAGTAGTTCGGCCGGCAATCCGTTGGTATCAGCGGCAATGCGCTGCTGTTGTTGCTGCAAACTTTTGGGGCTGATGTCGACCAGTTGCGCTTTGGGTTCGTCCGGGTCGCTGGTGGTGATATCGCCAGGTGTCATGTGTTGGCCGGGGGCGAATACGCACCCTTGCAGGATCAGAGAGGAGAGCAGCAAGACAGCCAGGCTTCGATTCATGGGTGTGTTCCTTCGTGACGGTGCACCTTGCACCTGAATGATGTCGTTACGTCCATTTCCACTACCGGCAGCAGCACCGGTCCACGTCGTGATTGTTTTTAGTGCGCGCACATACCTCCCTCCGGGCCAAGGCTGCCGGAGCCGTCGTTTAGTCAATGGAATGGTCAGAAGGCGTTCTTGTTTAAGAAGCCCTTGAACAGCGTCAGCAGAATGATTTTGAGATCCAGCCAGATCGACCAGTGCTCGATGTATTCCAGGTCGAACTCGACCCGTTTGCGCATCTTGTCCAGCGTGTCGGTTTCACCGCGCCAGCCGTTGATCTGTGCCCAGCCGGTGATGCCCGGCTTGACCTTGTGACGCAACATGTAGCCGCTGACCTGTTTGCGATACTGCTCGTTGTGGGCCACGGCATGCGGGCGCGGGCCGACGATGGACATGTCGCCGCGCAGCACGTTGAAAAACTGTGGCAGTTCATCCAGAGAGGTGCGGCGCATGAACGCGCCCAGCGGCGTGATGCGTGTATCGTTGCGCGTGGCCTGGCGCACCACATCGCCGTTTTCCTGCACGTTCATGCTGCGAAACTTCCAGACCATGATCGGCCGACCGTCCAGCCCGTAACGGCGCTGGCGAAACAGCACCGGGCCGGGTGACGTCAGTTTGATGGCCAGTGCGATGAGTAACAGCGGTAGCGCGATCAGCATCAGGATCAGGCTCGACAACAGGATGTCTTCTGCGCGTTTGACCAGGCTCCAGGCGCCGTCCATGGGCGAGTCGAAAATGCTGATGCTGGCCAGTCCGTTGATGCTTTCACTGCGCGCATGCAACAGCTCGAACATAAAGACGTCGGGTATCAGGTACACCGAGACCGTGGTGTCGCTCAGGCCGGTGATCAATTCACGCAGGTGCGGTTCGGCGCTGAACGCAAGCGTGATGTAGACCTTGTCGACCCGCCCTTCACGCGCGTCGTCGATCAGTTGCTCCAGATTGCCCAGCACCGGCAGCCTGCGCCTCTGACGCCCCAGCTGCATTTGTTGCGGATTCGAGTCGTAGAAGCCCAGTAGATTCAAGCCCATCCAGGGCGCGCTGGAAATTGACTGGGCCAGCCGCTCGCCGACCTGACCGGTGCCCACGATCGCCACGCGTCGTGTGTTGAAGCCATGACGGCGCAGGCTGTGTAAGAGCAGACGAATCAGCAGGCGATAACCGCACAGAATCGCCAGCACCAGTGCGAACCAGGTCATTTGCCCGTCATCGGGCAATTTGTCGCGGTTGAGCACCAGATAATCCACTGACAGCAGAATGATGAAGGTCAGCGCCCAGTAATTGAAGACCTTGGTCAGCTCGCGCAGGATTCGCTCGCCGCGCCAGGAGCCGTATAGCTGGTGGTACTCGCCGACCCAGTGAAAGACCAGCACAGCCAGAATGATATGCAGCCAGGCCTCGCTGCTTTCGGTCATTGCCAGTCGGCTTTGCCAGTAACCCATCAGGACGATGACCGCCAGATCCAACAGGCGATGGGCGACCGATAGCGCTGACTGATGGGCATGAAGAATGCCGCGAACGGAGGTGCGCATGACGGTGCTCGCTCAAACGGATTTGATGGGAACAACTCGGGATGGCAACTCGCTTACAAGGCTTTGCGAGGTCTGTGGCGTCCAGGGCTGCGAGGGCAGGCGCGACAGGTGTGCGGAGGCCAGGCGAGTCTCGACGAATGCTTTGATTTCCTGCTCGAAGCGTGCGACTGAGAAACGCTCGGCGTTGGCGCGGCACGCCTGTGCGGTGATCCGTGCCTGCGCGCTTTCGAATTCGTTGACCGCCGCCATCAGCGATTGCACGGTTTGCTGCGGATAAAACACCCCGGTTGGCTGCGGATGATCCAGCCCGCGAACCGTCTCCAGCACACCACCTTTGCCGAATGCAATGACCGGGGTGCCACAGGCCTGCGCCTCGACCGGGCTGATACCGAAGTCTTCTTCTGCAGCGAAGACGAAAGCCTTGGCCGCGCGCATGTGTTCACGCAGCACGGCCGCAGGCTGAAAGCCCATCAGCGTTATATTGGGCGCTCGACTGGCGATGGTCTGGGCTTTTATGAAGTCAGGGCCGTCGCCGATCATGATCAGGCGCTTGTCCGGCATGGCCGCGAAAGCCTCGACAATCATCGGCATGCGCTTGTAGGGCACCATGCGCGAGGCGGTGAAATAGAACGCCTGTCGGCTGCCTTGGGCGGTGAATCCTGTCGTGTCCACGGGGGGGTAGATGACCGTTGACTCACGTCGATAGGCCTTGTTAATACGCGCAGCGATAAACCCCGAATTGGCGATGAAGGCGTCGACGCCTGCTGCAGTGCGCTGATCCCACATGCGTACATAATGCAGGACCCACCGCGCCAGCGCGCCTTTGATTCCGGTATTCAGGCCCGCCTCGCGCAGGTACTGATGCTGCAGGTCCCAGGCGTAACGAATCGGTGAATGGATGTAGCTGACATGCAGTTGATCCGGGCCGCTGAGCACGCCTTTTGCCACGGCATGGCTGCTGCTGATAATCAGGTCATAAGCCGACAGGTCCAGTTGCTCGATGGCCAGTGGCATCAGGGGCAAGTAGCGCTGATAACGTTTTCGTGCGTTTGGCAGGTTCTGGATGAACGTGGTCGTGGCGACCTTGCCGTGCAGGTGCACACGGTCTTCATCGCTCAGAAAGTCGATCACGGCAAACAGGTCGGCCTCGGGCCAGATGTTGATCAGTGAAGCCAGCACACGCTCGGCACCGGCATAAGTCACCAGCCAGTCGTGGACAATCGCAATTCTCATGGAGATTCCTTGCAGTGTTCGCTCGCTCTACTGCAGGCGCGACAGGTCGCACCTTGACGTGGCTGTTGTTGAGTCAGGGTTTGCTTGAAGAGGATTCGGGGCTGATGCCTTGCTTGCCGGGCAGGGTGATTTCAGGTTCCAGCAGGGCGTCGATGCGCTGGGAAAGACGGTGTGCGGACACGTTCCAGCTGAAACGCCTCACGTTATTCAAGCCATGCATCCGCAGCGCCTGGCGCAGCGGAGCATCGACCAGCACGCGGTGCATCGCGGCTGCCATGTGGCCCACGTCCAGCGGGTCGAAGTACAACGCGCTGGCTTGCAGCACTTCTGGAATGGAGGCCGCATTGGCCGCCAGTACCGGACAGCCGCAGGCCTGGGCTTCGAGCGGTGGAATGCCAAAGCCTTCATAAAGCGAGGGGAAGACGAAGGCGATTGCGCCTTGATACTGCTCGATCAGTTCGGTGTCGCTCAGGCGCCCCAAAAAGCGGATGCGCGGATCCCGGCAGGCCAACCTTTGCAGGTTAGGGTCGGCAAATACGCCGGTGGTCGCACCTACGATGTGCAACTGCAGATCGTTGTGGTCGCGCAAGCTGAGAAAGGCCTGAATCAGTCGGTTGAAGTTCTTGTGCGCGGCGGGTGAAGAGACGGCCAGCAGGTATTTCGGTGTTTCAGCGTGCGGCGTGCGTGGTGTGAAGCTGTCGCTGACGGCGGCGGGCACGACCAGCACCTTGTTTTCCGCAAATCCGTAGAAGCTCGAAATTTCGCTTCTGGAGAAGCTGCTGCTGGTGACCAGTGTTTTGATACGTGACAGCAGGATCGGCGTAATGGTCCGGTAGGCCAGGCGAAACAGCCGGGTGTAGCTCTGTGGGAAGCGCACGTAATTGATGTCGTGATGCGTCGCGATCTGGTTGCGGTAGAGCATGGGGCCTGTGCTGCTGATCGACACCAGCAGCGGGTTTTTTTGACGCCGCAGGTACAGTGGCAAGTCGAGTTGTTCCCAGAGATGACCCTTGTTGTGACCGATGCATTGCACGTCCAGTGCTTTGGCACTTTCGTGCAGCCTGATGCCGTGGGGGGCGATGAATACCAGGTCGTTGCGCAGTTTTTTCAACGCCAGACACATCTGTTCCGCATAGCGCTGGACACCGCTGACGTCCTGGGTAAGAAACCGGGAATTGATAAAGATCATCTCAAGCATCCTGCAAGGTCATGGTGATATAGGGTGAAAGCGTGAGCCTTCAGAGGCCCTGAGGCCTGCGATTCCATTCTTATTGGGCGAACAGTGCAGGCTTGATGCCCAGACTGATGATTTTCGGAAATTCGTCGATCGAGATCTGTGCCGAGCAGCGGGCGTCGTTGCAGGTCCAGGGCGTATCCGTCTCGAACTGCCCTTTCTCCGGCTGCCCGCTGTCGATGATTTGCACGTTGCCGCGCTGCACGCTGCTGGCCTCGACATGGGTCAGACGTGGCACGCCGGTGGTCCAGGCGACCAGAATCTGCTCGGGCCCGCGGGAGAATCTGAGCAGGTACGTCGAGTCCGTTTCCTGGCTTCGCTCGGCGTCGTACTGGTACTCGATCAGTGTCTTGCTGATCGCTTTGAGGGTCTCGTAGGCAGGTTTGAGGCTCAGGTCTTTTCTGAGCAAGCCAAAGTTCTGTTGCGGATCGTGCGGGTCCGCACCGCTGTCCATCAGCCCATACCACCACACCCCTTTGATATCCGGCAGGGTTCTGGCGAGAAAGAAACTGCGCGCCAGAAACGCTGCCTGGGTTCGTTCGCTGACGCTGCATTTGCCCGAGCCGGTCGGCCAGCCCATCCCGGTGAGGTAAAGCGGAACCGGACGGGTTGCCAACGCTCGCAAGTCAGCGTCGATCCAGCGCAGCCAGGCAATCCAGCGTTCGGGCGTGTGGTGCTGCTCTTGCCGGCAATGCACGAAGGGGTGCAGCGACAGCCCGTCGACCTGATTGAGCAGGCCGTTCTGCACCAGTCGGTCGGCGAACCCAAGGTCCATGCCCAGACTGGTCACAGCACCGGCCAGAACCGTGACCGGCTGTTTCTGTCGACGGATGCGCGCAACGGTCTCTTCGATCAGGTTGCTGTAATCCTTGGCAGCCCAGGCGTCGATCGGGTTTTCGCGATCCCATTCGTTCCATATCTCATACAGATCGACATTGTCGGTCAGTTCCTGGGCGACGAAGCTGACATAGTTGCCGAAAGCCTGTCGGACCGCCGGGTGGCGAGGCTTGGCGTGATTTTCATAGAACGGGCTGCCGTAACCCAGCATCAGCAGAGGCCGCAGGCGATGCTTCTGCGCGCTGCGCAGGTAGGCATGCCAGGCCGGGTCGATCCGTAAAAAGCCACGCCTGGGTTCGACATGCGTCCAGTACGCACTGTCGCGAACCGAGTTGACGCCGGCACGCTCCAGCAAATCCAACGCGTTGGGTGCGGCATCCTCGTCGTTCATCAGTTGGGTGTCCACGCCGATGATGAAAGGGTCTTCGCCCCATGCCGCAAGGCTGGTCAGCAGACCCAGCAGAAAGACCGTCAGCCTTCGTCGCCGACGGGGTAAAGATGGCTTGGGCATGTGTTGTCTCAGTGCAGGGGCGTGATCCGATGAGTGTCACTGCTGCGGCGTGATCTCGTCAGACCTTGTGATACAACGGCTGGTCGGGTGAGGCGATGCTGTCCAGCAACGTTTGGGAAAAGATGCTTTCGTAGTGGTCCAGCATTAGATCCAGGTTCAGCAGAGAGGCCACGCTGTTACGCGCCTCGGCACTCAGCCGGGCAAGCAGGCGAGGCTGCTGATGCAGCTTGAGCATGGCTAACCCCAGCGAGTCCGGGTCATCCGGGCTGCAGAGCAATCCGTTGAGTTGGTCCTGAATGATCTCGGTCAACCCGCCCATACGGCTGGCGATGACCGGGCGCGAATACGCGCAGGCCTCGACGGCCACCATGCCGAAAGGCTCGTTCCAGATCGATGGCACAACGGCGACGTCAATCTGGCTATAGAAGTCTTCGGGTGTCTGATAACCGACAAAGCTGATGTTGGGTGAGGTCACCATCGCCCTGAAGCGTTTCTCGTCGTTCAACTGACCGCGTCCGGCAATTTGCAGCGTGGCGTTGAACGGCAAATGCTGGAATTGATCAATCAGCCAACCTACCCCTTTAGGGTCTGACAGGGTGCCCATATAGCCGAAGCGCAGGGGCGCGTTGTCGGGTTCGCCAGGCGTCGGGCTGACGTTGCGCTGTTGCGGCAGCGCTATGGTGACGGGGCTTGCGTTGTGCACCACGTAACGTTTGGCACCGTTGAAATAGCCCTGCGCCTGGAGGGTGTCGAGCATGAACTGGCTGACGCCAACGACGGCGTTGACCTGTGCCGATCGCTCGTCATGGCCCTTGCGGAACTGTTTGCACATCACGCACTGCCGCTGGCAGCTGTGGCCTTGCTTGAACATGGTGCTGCTCGGGCAGAGCAGGTAGTGGTCGTGAAGCACCTGCACGACAGGTCGACCGGACGCGGTGATTTCGTCCCATGCCGAGACCGACCAGCCGGTCAGGTTGTGGCAGACCACCAGATCCGGCTGTTCCAGTGCCATCACCCGACTGACGTGCTCGCGCATGCTGGCGTTATAGCGGTCACGCAGGTGCCAGCCCAGTCGGGCCAGACGACCCGGCCGCTGGGCCGTGAAATGCCAGTAGAGGTTGTGCAGCCCCGCACGATAGACCTTGATCTGATTGACCGTGGTCACGTGCAGGCCTTGTTGGTCGGTGGTAGCCAATACAGCAACTTTATAGCCACGCAGTTGCAGGCCTTCGACGGTACGCTGCAGGATGATTTCCGCCCCACCGCCAACGTCGGGTGCATAAAGGCTGCTGATAAAGAGGATTTTCATAGGGGGTATGACCTGTTCAGGCCCAGCACGCCAGCCTCGCCATCGCTAATGGCCTGCTCGATCAGGCTCAAACGCTGTCTGGCATCACAACGCCTGGCGATTACGCGCAGCAGGCAGAAAAATACCCAGCGGTTGAGTCGGTAGAGCAATGGGGACGACGCCCAGATATTTTTATCGAACCAGGCCTGGTTACGCGCGCCGTAATAGGCGCGCAGGTCCGAGCCTGCCAGCAGGTAGTTTTCATAGACGTTGCGGGTACGTGCCTTGATGTTCCAGGAATCTTCCAGGTCATCGAGCAGCGCTTCGGGCACCAGGAAGATCCGCCCTCCGCCTGCCGTGATTCGCCAGGTGTACTCGCTGTCGTCGGCATACAGCTTCAGGGCTTCCAGCGGCAGCCCGATCTTAATGAAAAGGCTGCGATGGGCCAGCAGGCCGCCGTAGGTGGCGAATGGAAGCTGAACCAATTGCGGCAACCCGCGAGTCGCCTCAGGCTTGCCCCAGGGCAGACGCCGCCAAAGTTTGTAAGGCAGTTGCGCAATGTGAAACCCGAAAAAGCTCGACCTCAGTTGTACCGCGAACCGTCTGGGCACGCCTGATGCGATATCAGCCTGGTGAGTGGGCCTGAAACCCAGCACGGCGGCCTTGTCCTTGCCGTCGATTCGCTCGCGCTCGTGAAGATGCCGATGCAGCACCTCGATGGCGTTGATGGTCGGTGCGTTGTCGTCATCCATCAGCCAGAGGTACTCGGCCCCGGCGTCCAGTGCGGCCTTGATCCCGACCGAATAGCCGTGGGCCGACCCTGTGTTTTGCTCAAGCCAGATCACCTCGACCTGACCCGGCCACTTGTCGCTCAGCGCTTGCAGGGGCGCGACCGATGCATTGCTGACGATAATCACCCGCTCGATCAGCGGGTTTTCCAGCGAACGGCTGACCAGTGTATGCAGGTAGTTGAAACGATCCCCATAGGTGAGCGTCACCAGGGTGGTCCGATGGGTCATGATCAAATTCCGCTGTTGGCGTGAAGGAGGCTGGCGGTGCTCATGTTCTGTGTGGTCAGCGGGGTGATCAGGCTTGGCAAACAAGTCCCTTGTCAGGATCTTTGGAAGGCCCTGGCCGCGTGTTGTACTAAGCCCGCGCCTCCCTGCGCGCCAGGCTGCTGATCGGCAGCACTACTTTCTGCTGACGCTGCAGCATGTTGAGCAGGATCACGGCGCGTTCAGTGCCATCGGCAGTCAGAAAAATGGCCTCGACATCGCAAAAGCCACCGGCCTTGATTCGCACCTGCTCGCCTTGGGTGAACACCAGTCTGGGTGCAGGCACTGACAGGCGTTGGCGAATCTGCTCGATCAGTTCGTCCTGCACCGGGATCGGGTGCCCGCCGAAGGTGACGATGCGTGCCACGCCGCGTGTCGAACGGATCGGATACCAGTTGTCATGCACCTGGTCCATCCGAATAAACAGGTAGCCGGGAAACAGCTCTTCGTCCGTTTGGGTCTTTGTGTTGCGTCTTTTTTCACCTGAGTTGAGCGGTCGGTAGCACTCGAAATGCTGACGCTGCAAGTGCTCCTCTGCGCGTGCTTCCTGGCGGGGCTTGGTCTGGATCAGATACCAACGGGCGGGATGATCGGGCAGCAGCATGGGATCACTCCGCGGTCAGATGTGAAGAGTGGGAGTGCGCGATGTCGTTACCGATTCGCATGAAGGCATCGTTTGCCGCTGGTAGGTCATGGGTGGTGCAGTGGTTCAACAACGCCTGCACACGCTCCACGCTGTTGAACATCAGGACATCGATGATCGACAGATCGCTTACGAAGGGCTGGTCCAATTGCGGGTAAGCCAGCGGGTGCATAGTGAAAAAGCGCAGCAGCAGGCCGTTGCGGGCGAAATGATCCCGGTCGTAGAGATGCATGCCCCCCAGCGGATTGAGCACCGAGGTCGCGGACACCGCGTGGGCAACCTGGATGACGCGATCCTGTTTGTCGATGCAGTCGGTAATGGCAAGGTCCGAGCCGCGCAGGATCGGGGTATCGATCTGCAGATAAGCACACAGTTGGCGCAAGTTGTTTTCGGCATACAGGGCCAGGTTCTGCTGCGGGTAGCGGATCAGCCGTTCCAGCAATGGCATCACCTGCGCAAAGTACGGCGCCCTGCGGTAGCTCTGGGCGATGATGTTGATAAGGCGATTGGCTTCTTCGGAAAAACCGTCGATCAGACTGCGCTGCATGATCGGCAGCTCGAAGTGGTCTTTTTTTAGTGCAAAAGTGATCAGTCTGGCCTGGCCGTTGCTCAGAATCCTGTTCCGGTTCACCCAGCCTGCGCGGATGTACTGCAGGTCGTCGCCCAGGACGAATACATCAGCGGCTGCGATGAGCTGGAAGTAGCCCAGATAGGGAAACAGGTAGGGCTGCATCATTGCTACGGTTCTGGCCATGATTAATTCCTTTTAGGGCTTGAAGGTGAGCGGTGTCGGTTTGAGTTACTTGTTGACGGGGTGGTAGTTGTAGCCATAAGTCGCGCAGTCGTATTCGGACGTGGTTGCCTTGCGCACGACGGCGTTGAAAATGGCGCCTTTAATGAGGATTCCGTTCTGGCCGAGCCGACGTTTGCAGGCTTCGATCTCCTTGAGCGTGGTGATGCCAAAACGTGCGACCAGCAGGCAGGTGCCTGCCTGACGCCCGACCAGCGTGGCGTCGGTCACGGCAAGAATGGGCGGGGTGTCCACCAGAATCAGGTCGTAGAGCGGCGACAATTCGGTGAGCATCTTGTTGAAGTTGTCATGCATCAGCAGCTCCGAAGGATTGGGTGCTGCAAAGCCGCAGGAGATGAAATCCAGATGACGGATGCGGGTGTGGTTGATGACTTCGGTGCATTTCAGGCGTGCGGCCAGGGTGTCGGACAGGCCGTGTTTGGGTTGCAGGCCGAAGATCCGGTGTAGATAGCCCTTGCGCATATCGGCGTCGATCAACAGCACGCGCTTGCCAGTCTGGGCAATGATCGTCGCCAGGTTGCTGGACACGAACGACTTGCCCACTCCCGGTGAGGGGCTGGAGATCATCAGCACATTGTTGCGGGCTTCGAGCATGGCGAAGTGCAGGCTGGTGCGCAGGCTGCGTAGCGACTCGATGGCCAGCTCGTTGGGCGCTGCGATGCTCAGCAGCTTCGACTCCTTGGGGTCGGCGCCGGTCCTGGTGTTTTTCTCCAGACGGTCTTGCTGGCGGGAGTAGGGCAGTGACGCATAAACCGGCATGCCGCTGTTTTCGATGGCTTCTGCGCTTTCCACGCCACGGTAGAACGCCTGGCGCACGAAGATGATGCTGACCGCCACCAGCGCCCCGACCAGCGTGGCAAGCAACACCACCAGCGTCTTCATCGGCTTGACCGGTCTTTCGACGTTGGTGTCGGCGTTGTCGATGACCCTCACGTTACCGATGCTGCCCGCGCGCAGAATGTCCTGCTCCTGGCTTTTGTTGAGCATCAGGGTGTAGGTCTGGCTGGTGACCTGCATGTCGCGAGTCAGGCGCAGGAGTTCCTGTTGCGTCATCGGCAGGGCTTCGATTTTTTTCAGCAGGCCCTGTTTCTGCTGTTCCAGCTGACTCATCTGGCTCATCAGGCTGCGATAGGTCGGGTGCTCCTGGGTGTACAGCCGTTCGATCTCGACGCGCTTGAGCTTGAGCTCCGACAGCATCGAATCGAGCTTGACGACCTGATCGAGCACACCCTTGGTCTCAATGCTCAGGTCCACCGACTTGGCGCTGGTCTGGAAGTTGTTCAGGGCGACTTCGGAAGCCTCCAGCTGTTTGCGCACCATGGGCAACTGTGACCGCAGGAACTGCAGGCGCTGGGCCGCTTCGGCCGAACTGCGCTCCACGTTCTGGCGTACATACAGATGGCTGACCTCGTCCAGAATCTGGTTGGCCTTGTCGGCGTCCTGATCTTCGATGGACAGGTAAATGATCCCCGAGTCTCTGCCCGCCTCGGTGATCTTCAAACGATTCTGATAGATCAACGCCGAGTTCAGCGTGCGCTGCCGGGATACCGTGAACTCGGTGCCCGGATGGGCATGCAGCGCAGCGACCTGAATCTTCACACCGTTGCCTTCGACGATCCGGTTGATGGCACCGCTGAGCAGCAGATTGTGGTCGCTGTCATACAGCGAGAACTGACCGGGCTTGCCCGCCACCAGCGTCAGCTTTTCGCCCAGGAGTGCTTCCGGAACCTCCAGCTGGAAGACATCGACTTTCTCGCCACCCCAGGCATATTGCGTCAAACCGAACAGAGGTTCGGCCAGTTGACCTTCGTACTCGGGCTGGAAGGTGCGGTGCAGATAGGGGCCTATCACCGGAAAAAAGTCGGGCGTCTGCCCCAGATTCAGTTTCAGGTCATCGACCACCTTGCCCAGTAGCGCACGCGACTTGATCAACTCGATTTCAGTCGTGGCTTGGGAGACCGATGACGGCTTGTTGTTGACCTCGGGCGTGCCCTCAATGCCGACCTTCTTGGGTTCGATCTGGATCATGGCGCTTGCCTGATACACGGGCGTGGCCAGAATGGCGTAGGCCAGCCCCGTGAGAAAGAACAGGCTGACGATCCAGATGATCAACGCTTTGTGATCGAACAACATGCGCAAGATAGTTGCCAAATCGATCCGGGGATCCTGGTAGTAGTCCAGGGAAGGACGGTTCATGACGGTCATTTATCTTGTTTCTCCTGACTGAAGATGGGGAAGCCAGTCGTCGATGCATCGCGAAAGATGCTGGTACGTCTGCTCAAAGGCTGACTTGGGTCGCTGATAGGGGTCTGCTATGTCGAGCGTGTGCTGCCACTTGCCGATCAGGAACGTCCTGCCGCGCACTTCCGGTGCCAGCTTGAGGATCCTGGGAATGTGGGCCTGCTCCATCAGCAGGATCAGGTCCGCCTGACGCAGCAAATGCCGGTTCACCTGGCGGGCCTCGTGGCGAGACGTCGGGACGTGGTGCGATTGCAGGACCGCCTTGGCCAGCGTGTCCATGGGCGAACCCGACAACGCGGCAATGCCTGCAGACTGGATGCGCAGACCCGCCGCAGCGACCCGCTCGCGCAGCATGGCCACCGCCATGGGGCTTCGACAGATGTTGCCGACGCACACCACCAATACGCTACTGAACATGTGCTTTACCGGGTGCAGGCAAGAGGCGTTTGCTCAGGTTCACGATGAAATTGCGCGCCACCATCAACAGGGCCTGTAGCTTGTGGCGCGGTTCGAGCGCCGACAGTGACAGGCAGACGGTCTGCATCAGAAAGTGCTCATACAGCGGCTGGTTATTCAGGCGGTTGTAGTAATTGGCCAGACTTGCACAGGTTTGCAGGCTCATGTGCAACTTGCGCTTGTCGCTGCGCATCGAGAACACGCCGCCGGGATGCAATCGATACGCGGCAGGCTTGATCTGGGCGAGGAACTTGCCTTTGCCTTGAGCGCCCAGCAGTGACCACCAGCACAGGTCGTTCAGTGGCGCGGTGCGGATGTGCAGTTCGGGCGGCATGGCGCAGAACACGTTGCGAAAGCAGGTGGTCAGGGTCGAGAGGCGGCGGGCCTTTTGCAGCTCCAGGTTGGTGGCGTCGGCACGCAGATCGCCTTGCAGTTGAATGCCGTACTGACCGTTTTCATCGAACACGATGGCGTCGTGGTACGTGATGACGTAGTCGGGATTGCTTTCGAGGAAGTCCACCTGCAGTTGCAGTTTGCGCGGGTCGGTCCAGTAGTCGTCGGCCTCGCAATAGGCGATGTAGCGCCCGCGTGCCTTGGCGAACAGGTCTGGCACACAAGGTATGCCCTGACTGTACTGGTTGATCTGCTGATAAAAGGGCCGAATGATCGTCGGGTGCCGTTCGGTGTACTGCGCGATGATGCTCGCCGTGCTGTCAGTAGACGCGTCGTCGTGCACCAGAATTTCGAAGTCGAATGTGGTTTGCTGCGACAGAAAGCCATCCAGCGCCTGTGCGATGAAGGCTTCCTGGTTGTAGGCCGGACAGACAATGCTCAGCAGCGGGGGCTGCGCACGTGTCGTGGCAGTGGTGTTTGCAGTGACATCCATGGCTCATGTACTCGGTTTGCTGAACAAGACGTAAATTTTCAATGCCAGTGGCTTGTAGCTCGCGGCGACCAGCGTCACGGTGATGAAGCCGCTTGCGGCCAGCGCCAGAAACAGGCTGGTGCGACTCTGATCGGCGATCAGTCGGAACACCGGCTCACTGATGAACAGCCCGGCGGCTGTCACCGCGCTGATGCGCAGAATGTCGCGCAACCACTGACCATGGATGCCAGGGGCAAGGCGCTGGTGAACGATCATTGGCCAGATCGCGAACGACACTGCCCGCAGAAAGAACCAGGCGAGGGCAGCGCCG
The DNA here is from genome assembly GCF_014358015.1 of Pseudomonas triticifolii. GTDB lineage: Bacteria > Pseudomonadota > Gammaproteobacteria > Pseudomonadales > Pseudomonadaceae > Aquipseudomonas > Aquipseudomonas triticifolii. The sequence goes on from NZ_JACONV010000008.1 coordinate 172,837, forward strand.
TACACGCCCTGGTAGTGAATGGCCAGAAACAGGGTGGGCACCGTGATCACGGCCGACACAAGGCTGTACCACAGGTGCAGGCGCATCTGGCCGTAGGCGTATTGCAAGTAAAACTGAAAGGCGCTGGCGGCCATGATGGCGCTGCCCAGTGCGTACCAGCTCAGGATCGAACGGCTCCAGTTCGCAGCTTCTGCATCGCCTGTCCAGCCCAGAATCAATGGTTGGGCGTGCAGTGCGATGACGGCCGCCAATGGAAACAGAAAAGTGCATACAAGCCGGTTCGCGGCCAGAAACAGCACATGCATGTCATCGCGCCGACCCTCCGCCATCAGCACGGTCAGTCGAGGCAGCAGGGTCTGCACCAGTGGATTGGTGAGCATCAGGATGCCGGTGGTGATCAGTGCGATCAGCGAAAAATAGCCGTACTGATCCAGTGGCAGCAGCCGCGACAGCAGCGCCTTGTCCATCTGTGTCAGCACGATCCACAGCACAGCGCTGAACGACATGCTCGCGGCGAACGGCAGGATAGGCCTGACCAGATGCCAGTCCAGGCCGGTCGACCAGCGCGCAACGGGCATCTGCTGCCAGGCGCGGGTGGCAAAAACAAGCGTTTCAATCAGCCCCACGGCGACCTGGAATTTGAAGAAATCCTCAGGGTCCTGTGAAAACTGGCTGACCAGTACAAGGCCACCGAAGTAGCGCAGGGTCGCGATCAGCACATTGGCGGCGTTCAGCCAGCCATGCTGCTCGAGGCCTTGAATGCCGCTCTTGTAGAGGGTCGAATACAAACGCAGGGCGATCACCAGGCCCATCAGGGCAATACAGTTGATCAGCACGTCAGGCTGCAGCGTTCTGGCATTTAACCAGTGTGTGGCGATCCAGGGGCTGAGGAGGTAGATCAGCGTGCAACTGGTGAGCGCCATCGGCAAAAACATCAGCTCGAACGAGCGCAGCAAACGGCCAGCAGTGTCTCCGTCGCCTGCGCCTTGTTGATGCGCCACTGCGCGCACCAGGCTGGGCGACAACCCGGCATCGAGTAGCTGCAGCCACGCCTGCAGGACCGTGAAGAAGCCGATCAGCCCGTACACCTCGGCACCCAGGTGGCCGAGGTAGAAGGGCAGGATCAGAATTCCGATCAGCAGCACGTATGCCTGACCAACGTAGTTGAGCGCTGTGTTGCGAATGACAGACCGTTTGTTTGGCATGGCTATCAAAGGACCTGAGCGATGGCAGGGCTCTGATAAGCCGGCCTGTCCAGACTGCAGGATTCGATCAGCGTCTCGATGATTCGATCCTGATCGGTCTTATGCAGGCCTGGGTAGATCGGCAGGCACAGCACGCGCTCACTCAATGCCCGGGAAACCGGCTGTGCTGGCTGCGGTTGCAGATACTCAAGCGTGTCGAGCGAGGGGTAGAAATAGCGACGCGGGTTGATGCCGCGATGGTTGAGCGCGGCACGAGCCTGCAGTAATGCCTGCTCGTCACTCAGGGCAATCGGGTAATAGCTGTGGTTCAACTCGCTGTCGGCTTGAGGCTCTTGCAGATCCAGATAGTTCTCGAGCCGTGAGGTGTAGCGTTGGGCAATTTCGGCGCGTTCTTCGAGAATGTTTTCGATGTTATCCAGAATGCACAGCCCCATCGCGGCCGAAAACTCGTTGAGCTTGGCGTTGATGCCGATGCCATCGATTTTGTCGACATCGGCGATGCCGAAGTTGCACAGCAGATAGGCACGCCTTGCCAGCTCGTCGTCGTTGGTGATGATCGCGCCGCCTTCAATGGTGTGGAACAGCTTGGTGGCGTGAAAACTCAGCGTGCTGATGTCGCCGCGATTCAGGACCGACTGCCCGGCGTGCCTTACAGCGAAAGCGTGTGCGCCGTCGTAGACCACCTTGAGGTTGTGTTTGCGCGCAATCTGGTCGATGGCATCCACGGCGCACGGGTTGCCGAACACATGGGTGCCCACAATGGCCGTGGTGTCTTCTTCAATAGTCCGTTCGATGTGCTGCGGCGAGATGTTCCAGGTGCCGGGGTCGATATCGGCAAAGATCGGCCGAATGCCTTCCCACTGCAGTGAACTGCTGGTGGCAACGAAGCTGAAGGGGGTCGTGACTGCACTGCCACTCAGACCCAGTGCGCGATAAGCCACTTGCAGGGCAAGGGTGCCGTTATTGGTCAGAATGATGTGCTTGACGCCCAGGTACTCTTTGAGCCGATTCTCAAGTTCGCCGGCCAGCGGGCCGTGGTTGGTCAGCCAGCCGCGTGCGTAGATGCCCTCGACATAACGCTTGAACTTGTCGATATCACCCAGATAGGTCTTGGTTACGTTGATCATCGAAGCCTCCATGTTTCCGTGTATCAAGATGCTGCCGTTACGCATTACGTCGGCGACGACTGCGGCGTGTCGGTCTGGGGAGGCGAAATACGGGTTTGCTCACTGATTCGTGCAGCACGACGTTGGGTCTTGTCGAGAATCAGGCGAGTGACTCGGCCGCCACCGTGTGGGTCGCCGAAATGAAAGATCGCTGTGGCGCGTTTCAGGCCCGGGCTACAGGCCTGATTGGCATGCAGGGTGCGATAACCCCAGAACAGGTAGATATCACCGGGTTGTAGCTTGAGGACCTTGGGCACGAGCCATTGATGTTTGATGGCGGTACGCATGACCCAGCGGCTGAAGCGGTTCTGCAACAGCGACTTATCGATCATGTTGAGCAGGACGTGGCTGCGCACCTTGCGAATATTGGGGAACAGCATCAGATCGCCGCACGCTTCACCCTCGGTCGGGATGTAGATGGGGATCAACGCGGAGACCAGACTGGCATCGAAGTGAAAGCAGTTGGATTCGCGCAGGCCTTGCTCGCCCTGCACGCAGCGCAGGACCGGAAATATCTCATCGTTGAGGCTCTGCTGGTGCGCGCCGTGCTGATAGAGCGTGCTTAGCAAGTGCTTGAATTGGGGCGCAGACCAGAGGCTGGCCAGTAGACTTTCGTTCAGCGCAGCTTCGCCGTGGTACGCAAAGTACTCGCCGGCATGCACTTGCGCCTGCCGGTCAGTAAAAGCTCTTAACTGCTCAAGTTCGGTTTCGCTGAGCACGTTCTTCAATCGGGCAACGCCGATGCCATCCATTTCTTCTGCAAGGCGTTGAATATGCTGCGTATCGAGATCGGGTAGACAGGGCATTCAGTGACACCTCAGGCTCGGGGAGGCGAACAACCAAAAGCTAATGACTGGCTGATAAGTGGGTAAACGGTCTATCGGGCACGCTACCGCCCGAATCATGCGATCCATGCTCTCTGCATCTATCCGACAAATACCCGCGCAAACCGATTGAAATGTGCTGGAGTGGCAGATTGCTTCAGGCAATGCTACCGCCACACTGAACACGTTCAGTACATTCATGAGGTTTGTGAGCTAACAGACTTCCGCGACACCCACAGGGTATTCGGGAAAAAACTAACTTCGAGGGCGGTACTACAAATCACTGCAGCTTGACAGCATCCCGCGTAAAGCACTGCGGCGTTGGCGTATAAACCAGGATGCGTCTGACAGTCCTATATATTGGTTGTGTCAGCGATTCTGTCAAATTATTTCGTCAGCTTTCTGTAAAAATTCTGATAAATAGTTTCATGTAAATTTTAAGTCATTGTTTTAAAAGGCCGTCAAAAAAACAGCATCCACTTGCTCAGTAAAAATGGCGGTTTTCAGACGTCTTTACAGAATGTGTGATGTGTCAGCGAATTGAACAGGCACTGATTCAAAACAATCACCCGTGCCGCGTGTATTTATATGACGCTGCTAATGGGCATACGACACCGTCGACGTGGAGCATTTTGCAAAGTCTGTTGACGCTTTGCGATGGAAGGTGCTTTGACGCTGCAGCATTGAACAACGTGTGGCGGCTTTCGATACCGCGCGAGGAGCCCTGAAGCGCAATAGCGCGCGTGGTCAGTTGTCATTTTTTTTTATTTCTAAATCGAATATTTAAATATCAATTGATAATTTTTAGTTCTATCAAGATTGGTGCACTATGCCTGCGAAAGGTTTGAAGCTCAGAGCTTCAGCGCAAATAGCTTCTTCCTGCTGGCGGCTTGTAACGCCTCCATTATGAGTACGAGCCAGGCGGGCAGCTCCAGTCAGAGGAATGGCCATGAAAGAATCAGCACTGTACTTCGATTATGCGGCCACCACGCCTGTGGACGAGCGCGTCATCAAGGTGATGGTCGAGTGTCTGGGAAAGTCAGGCAATTTTGGCAACCCTGCTTCCAGCTCTCATTCTTTCGGTAAAAACGCCCGTTCGGCCGTCGAGACGGCTCGTCAGCAGGTTGCTGATCTGGTTGGCGCACAGTCTGCCCACATTATCTGGACATCCGGGGCGACCGAGTCGAACAACCTCGCCCTTAAAGGCGTAGCTCAAGCGTGGCAACAGCGTTCTGGACGCACAGGTGGTCATGTCATCACCAGTCAGATGGAACACAAGGCAGTGCTCGATACCGCGCAGCAATTGCAAGCCAATGGCGTCACGGTCACGTACCTGCCGCCCGATGCGTACGGCCTGATCAGCGCCGACGCTGTCAGCGCCGCACTGCGCGAAGACACCTTTCTGGTATCGCTGATGTTGGTCAACAACGAGCTGGGTACCGTCAACGACATCGCTGAAATTGGCAGACGGGTGCGCGCGCACGGAGCGTTGCTGCACGTCGATGCAGCGCAGGCAGCGGGCAAGGTGAGGATTGATCTGAGCCAGCTCGCCGTGGACTTGATGTCGTTCTCGGCGCACAAGGTTTATGGCCCCAAAGGCATCGGGGCCTTGTATGTCGGCCCACGTGCCGAGCAGCGGCTGCTGGCCCAGATCCATGGCGGGGGGCACGAATGCGGATTACGCTCCGGTACTCTGGCGACGCACCAGATCGCTGGCATGGGTGCGGCCTTTGCGTTGGCCGGAGAGGCGTTTGACAAGGAATTCATCGAAACCAGGCGCTTGAGCCGTCTGCTTCTTGAGCTCGTGCAAGAGATCCCGGGCGTGCATCTCAACGGTTGTCCGGCGCAACGAATTCCTCACACGCTCAGCCTGACCTTTGCCGACAATGATCTGAATAGTGCCGCGCTTGCGCAGCATCTCGCATTCTCCTCGACCTCGGCCTGCAATTCGGCGAGTAACGCCCCATCGCATGTTCTGCTGGCGTTGGGGCACACGCCTCAGGCGGCCAGTCAGACAATCCGACTCAGCCTGGGACGCTTCACCCGTGAGTCGGATGTGCGACGCGCAGCCGACGCCATTCATGCCAGTGTGCTCAAACCGGCATTCTGGGCGGTTGCTCAGGCGTGATGACTGCTCCATTATCTGACCGGTGACAGCAGCCTATTTTCGGTCAGCAGGAGAGTCGATGAGTACGCAAGACAAGGTCAGTACAGGCGTGGCAGAACGATTGGCGCGTGCCCGCGCTTTGATGAGCAGGGAGCGAATCGACGCCTGGCTGGTGCCGTCCGCGGACCCGCATCTTTCCGAATACCTGCCTGGCTACTGGCAAGGGCGCCAATGGCTTTCCGGTTTCCACGGTTCGGTGGGTACCCTGATCGTCACTCAGGATTTCGCAGGCGTCTGGGCCGACAGTCGTTATTGGGAACAGGCCACCAAGGAGTTGGCCGGCAGTGGCATAGAGTTGGTGAAGCTGGTGCCCGGTCAGCAGGGGCCGCTGGAGTGGCTCGCCGATCAGGCCTCGGCCGAAAGCGTCGTTGCGGTCGATGGTGCCGTGTTGGCAGTCGCCTCTTCGCGAAGCCTGGCCAGCAAGCTTTACGCGCGCGGCGCCCGGTTACGAACCGACATCGACTTGCTCATTGAGCTGTGGCCGGATCGCCCGGCTTTGCCAGTCAATCCTGTCTACGAGCATTTGCCGCCACAAGCCTCTGTCTCTCGCAGCGCCAAATTGCGTCTTGTGCGTGACGCTGTGATCGAGAAGGGCGCGGACTGGCATTTCCTGCCGACACTGGACGACATCGCCTGGCTGTTCAACCTGCGTGGTTCCGACGTGTCGTACAACCCGGTATTCATCTCCTTCGCGCTGCTGGGGCCGCAAAGCACGACGCTGTTTGTCGATTCGAAGAAAATTCCTGCTGAAGTACGCCAGAGCCTTGAGCAGGATGGTATCAACCTAATGGAGTACACGCAGATCGGCGCCGCGTTGCGCGAGCTGCCAAAGACCGCGCGCCTGTTGGTCGACCCTGCGCGCGTCACGTGTGGGCTGCTGGATTACCTGGACAGTGAAGTGACGCTGATTGAGGGCCTGAACCCGAGCACGTTGCAGAAATCGCGAAAAACCGAGGCCGATGCGGCGCATATCCGTCAGGCAATGGAACAGGACGGCGTCGCGCTCTGCGAATTCTTTACCTGGCTGGACAGCGCGCTGGGCACGCAGCCCATCAGTGAGCTGACTATCGATGAGCACCTGACGCAGGCCCGCGAGCGTCGCCCGGGCTATGTCTCCCCCAGCTTTGCGACCATTGCCGGGTTCAATGCCAATGGCGCGATGCCGCATTATCGTGCCACCGAGGCCGAGCATGCGCAGATCGAAGGAGATGGTCTGTTGCTGATCGACTCAGGAGGGCAGTACCTGGGCGGTACCACCGACATTACCCGGATGGTGGCCATCGGTACTCCGTCTCTCGAGCAGAAGCAGGATTGCGCACGAGTGCTCAAGGGCGTGATTGCACTGTCGCGTACCCATTTTCCGCAAGGCATCCTGTCGCCCTTGCTGGACGCCATTGCGCGCGCGCCATTGTGGACAGAAGGTGTCAACTACGGGCACGGAACCGGGCACGGGGTAGGGTACTTCCTTAATGTGCACGAAGGGCCTCAGGTTATTGCCTATCAGGCACCTGCCACTGCGCAGACTGCGATGTTGCCGGGGATGATCACCTCTATTGAACCAGGCACTTACAGACCTGGGCGTTGGGGTGTGCGTATCGAGAACCTGGTGATCAATCAGGGGGCTGGCAAGACCGAGTTCGGGGAGTTCCTCAAGTTCGAGACACTGACCTTATGCCCGATCGATACGCGCTGCATCGACCTGTCAATGCTCAATGAGGAAGAGCGCAGTTGGCTCAACGACTATCATGCGAGCGTCAATGAACGCTTGAGTCCGTTTCTGGACGGCGCTGCGCTGCAGTGGTTGCATGCCAGAACAGCTGCGATCTAGATGATCGCTCCGTCGGGTTGCCGCGTCATCACGACTGCGGCAATTCACCGGAGAGCGGTGTGCTCTTCTTGCAGACGATAATCATGCTGCGGCTGGTATAGCCTGCCGGGTTGAGGCCGAAAGGGTAATCTTCCGGATCCTCTGCCGCGTCTCCTGATTTAGCAATGATCTTGAAAGTCCTGGATGTGCAGGCGTTTGTCGCCAGCTCATAACATTTGGCCCAGGATGAAGAGAGGCCCGAACAATTGATATGAATGCCGCGCTTGCCTTGCTTGACCGGTTTCGACGTCGCCGCACAACCTGCCAGAGCCAGCACGGCCAGTACGATAAAAATGTATTTCATTCCTTTCCTTGAGCAAGCCATAACCTGTGAGCGCTACCTGCTTGAGTCGGCATAACCACATTGCAGGTGTAATGCCGCGTCCCGAATCTGCAAAACGGGACCAGCCGTAGGGCTAAACATGGCTCAAGCGCGTGACAAATACTAGTGCCTTATTGATTCCTGGTTGTCGAGTCCGTTCAGTCGGCAGGCACGAGCTGCGTTTTGGCAGGTGCCGAGCCGAGCGTTGCGCCGATGGACGCGAAGATGATCGCGGCAATTGCCAGCCATTGGGTCAGCGACAGGGTTTCATGTAGAAACACAAGTCCTGACAAAGCAGCAAACACCGGTTCCAGGCTCGCCAGCGTGCCAAAGGTCTTTGCTGACATTCGAGTCAGGGCGACCATCTCAAGGCTATAGGGGAGTGCGGTGGACAGTATCGCCACGCCCAGTGCTGCCGGTATCAAGGAAATGTCCAATAGGGCCGAGCCTGCATGCACTACGCCGATAGGCGCGATGAAAATTGCGGCAATCGTGACGCCCAGTGCTGCAGTCTGAATGCCGTTATCCGCTCCGGCCTTCTGACCGAACAGAATATAGGCCGCCCAGCACACACCGGCACCCAGAGCATATGCAGCGCCGACCAGGTCGATACGCTTGCTCGATTGCCCCAATGGAATGAGCAGCAGCAGGCCAATGACGGCCATTATCACCCAGAGAAAATCAATGGGTTTGCGCGAAGCCCACAGTGCGACCGCTAAAGGGCCTGTGAACTCAAGCGCTACGGCAATGCCGAGTGGAACGGTCTGCAAGGACATATAGAAGAGCATGTTCATACCGCCCAGCGCGATGCCGTAGATGACAACTGTACGCAGTGAGCGGGCGGTGAGCCGAGCGCGCCATGGGCGCAGCACCAGCAGAAGAATGACGCTGGCGAAGATGAGGCGCAGCGCAGTGGTGCCTTGTGCGCCTACCGCAGGGAAAAGACTTTTGGCCAGAGATGCGCCGCTCTGGATCGATATCATGGCAATGATCAGCAGACCCAGCGGGAATAGAAGAGCTGCGATGTTATGGGGTTTATCAGACATTTCGGTGCAGCATCCTGAGAGGTCAATGTATGGGACACAGATATGATGCTGAATAAACGATCAATGAGCAATATATTGCTCATCTCTTGCACCTTCTTCTATATAGAAGAAGGTGTTGGAACTATTTTGGTGCATTCCA
>NZ_JACONV010000009.1 GCF_014358015.1 Pseudomonas triticifolii
TGTCAAACTCTTTTTTCTCACCGCTGCCGATTCAAACAAACTCGACCTACTTCCTCGCTGACCTCATTCGATAAACCCTTGTAACTCATTGAATAACAAGGCTTTTTCGTTTCCGTCTGCGCCGGAAGTGGGGCGAATTATAGACACATCACAGAGCGCGTCAACAGTTAATTTCAGCTTTTTACCGATCGATTCGCCCGGACCGTACCAAGACGGGGGATTCGCCTAGCAATCATTGGGATTCTAAGGATCAGCAGCCCTCCTCCGATTACCGCATATAAGGCCCATTCCTTGAGATCGGCACGGACAATCCAGAACATATGCAGCAAACCCAAGCCTAGAATCACGTAGATCAGCCGATGCAGCTTCTTCCATCGCGCGCCCAATCGGCGCTGACTATAGCGATTGGAGGTCACAGCCAGCGCCAGAAGACAGATAAATGCGAGCGCGCCAACAATGATGTAGGGCCGCTTGACCAGCTCCACACCCAATTGCCCGAAATCCAGCCCCAGAACAAAAAGCGTGTACATGGTCATATGCAACACAACATAGGCAAAGCACCAAAGCCCTAGCTGCCGGCGTACCACGATCCAGAAAGGCCAGCCGCTTAGTCGCTGCAACGGCGTCATGGCCAACGTGATCAGCAACAGTATCAGCGCCCCTAACCCGAAGTTCTCAACCAGCGCCTTGCCCGGATCAGGACCGAGCGCAAATATCCAGGCCTGATAGAGCCAGAGAACGGGCGCAACGCATGCAGCTAGAAATACGCAGAGACGCAGTAACGGATAGCGCATCAATAGTCCTTCCGCAGATCCATGCCGGTATATAAAGAGGCAACCTCTTCCTCATACCCGTTGAACATCTTCGTATCTCGGACATTGGGACTGAACAGACCGCTCGGCAGCCGTCGCTCACGTGCCTGCGTCCAGCGAGGGTGATCGACAGTCGGGTTGACGTTGGCATAGAAGCCATATTCATTGGCCGCAATACTTTGCCACGTGGTTTTAGGCTGCTCACTGACCAGGCTGATGCGCACAATCGACTTCACGCTCTTGAAGCCATACTTCCAGGGCACGACCAATCGTAGCGGCGCGCCGTTCTGATTGGGCAGCTCTCGCCCATACATGCCCACCGCGAGGATCGCCAGAGGGTTCATCGCCTCATCCAGACGCAACCCTTCTACATAAGGCCAGTCGATCAGCGCGAAATCAGAACGCTGCCCAGGCATGGACTTGGAATCCTCCAGCGTTTCGAAACGAATGTACTTGGCCTTGGAGGTCGGCTCTACCTGCTTGAGCAAGGCCGAGATGGGAAACCCGATCCAGGGAATAACCATCGACCAGGCCTCTACGCACCGCAGACGATAGATGCGCTCCTCCAGTTGATAAGGCTTCATGAAGTCTTCGAGGGCATAGCGACCCGGCTTGCCGACCTCACCATCAATCACCACGCTCCACGGCTCGGTTTTCAGGGAGCCCGCGTTTTTCGCAGGATCGCCCTTGTCCGTCCCGAACTCATAGAAGTTGTTGTAGTGGGTCGCATCCTTGAAGGGTGTAATCGCCTCATCTTTGACATTAACCGCCTGCCATTTCGTCGCAGGAAGTTTGTCGGCAAACCATCCTGGCGCTTTGCCTGCTTCGACATCGGCGTAACGCGAGGGGTCGGCAGCACCGGCCCAGCGCGGCAAGGCGCTCACCGCCAATCCGGCAAGGGAGCTTGCCAACAGCGTACGGCGAGAAAGGTAGATGGATTCAGGCGTTACGTCGGACTCTTTGGAGTCGGACGCAGAAGGAAGCTTGATTAGCATGATGACTCCGCAGCCTAGGGGAACTGATGCACCAATAGACTACGGAGTATGGAGGAAATTAGATCAATTTGAGGATTTGTGGCGACGAAGGCGCAACAAATACTGAGCAGGGCCAGATAGCGCGTAACCGAGGAATATCAGCAGCAGAATGCGAGGCGGATCACTGAACACCACCGCGAATACCAGGACTACTGCAAGGATGGCAACGAACGGCACGCGACCTCTCAGGTCCAGCTCCTTGAAGCTGTTGTACTTGATGTTGCTGACCATCAGCATGCCAGCACCGGCAACCAGCAGCGCAACCAGGAACGACAGCTTGGACCCCTGAATGCCGAAGTCACTGAACGCCCAGACAGTACCCGCCACCACACCTGCGGCAGCCGGGCTGGCCAGACCGATGAAGTAGCGCTTGTCGGCCTTGCCCACTTGAGTGTTGAAGCGCGCCAGACGCAACGCCGCGCCTGCAACATAGATGAAGGCAACCATCCAGCCAACTTTGCCCATGTCCCCGAGTGCCCAGCCAAAAGCCAGCAAGGCGGGGGCCACACCAAAGGCGACCATGTCGGACAGCGAATCGTATTCGGCGCCGAAGGCACTTTGCGTATTGGTCATGCGCGCCACACGACCATCAAGCCCATCCAGCACCATGGCCACGAAGATGGCGATGGCGGCAAAGGCAAAGTACTTGCTGGCTCCAGCCGTATCGCCGGCACTTAGAGCACTTTGAGCGCTCATGGAGCTGATGATGGAGTAGAAGCCCGCAAACAGATTCGCGGTAGTGAACAGGTTCGGCAGTAGATAGATACCGCGATGACGGACCTTGCGCCCTTCGGCGTCGTGCCCTTCTTCAACGTGTTCATCGATAGGTAGCAGACTTTCAGCGTCAGAGGCCTTGATCGGCTCTTCAGGACGTTCGCTCATGGACATTACCTTGCAGCGGTTTGAAAAGGTTCGACAGATGTCTGCGACGAGGGTTCGTCCGCAAACGATGCAGCTTTATACCAGAGCCTGACCCCATAACGAAAAAACGCGGCCCATTGGCCGCGTTTTTTCATGAACCGGAAAAGATCAGTTCTTTTCTTTGTCGACGATTTTGTTCGCCGCGATCCAAGGCATCATCGAGCGCAGTTTCTCGCCGATGATTTCGATGCCGTGCGCAGCGTTATTACGACGCTTGGCGGTCATCGATGGGTAGCCGGTAGCGCCTTCGCTGATGAACATCTTGGCGTACTCGCCGTCCTGGATGCGCTTCAGAGCGTTACGCATGGCCTGACGGGATTCGGCGTTGATGACCTCAGGGCCGGTCACGTACTCGCCGTATTCGGCGTTGTTGGAGATCGAGTAGTTCATGTTGGCGATACCGCCTTCGTACATGAGGTCAACGATCAGCTTCAGCTCGTGCAAGCACTCGAAGTAGGCCATTTCTGGCGCGTAGCCAGCTTCAACCAGCGTTTCGAAGCCAGCCTTGACCAGCTCGACAGTACCGCCACACAGAACAGCCTGCTCGCCGAACAGGTCGGTTTCAGTCTCGTCCTTGAACGTGGTTTCGATGATACCGGTACGGCCGCCACCAACGCCCGAGGCGTAGGACAGAGCGACGTTCTTGGCGTTGCCCGATGCGTCCTGATAAACAGCGATCAGGTCAGGAATACCGCCGCCTTTGACGAATTCGGTACGCACGGTGTGGCCTGGAGCCTTCGGCGCGATCATGATCACGTCCAGGTCAGCGCGTGGCACGACCTGGTTGTAGTGGATGGCGAAACCGTGGGAGAAAGCCAGCGTTGCGCCCTTCTTCAGGTTTGGCTCGACTTCGTTCTTGTACAGTTGGGACTGGAATTCGTCCGGGGTCAGGATCATGACCAGGTCAGCAGCAGCAACGGCAGAAGCAACATCAGTCACTTTCAGGCCATGAGCTTCAGCTTTGGCGACAGTGGCCGAACCTTTGCGCAGGCCAACAGTGACATCAACGCCGGAGTCTTTCAGGTTGCACGCTTGAGCGTGGCCCTGAGAACCGTAACCGATGATGGCAACTTTCTTGCCCTGGATGATCGAAAGGTCGCAGTCTTTGTCGTAAAAAACTTTCATGGAATTCCCCTGTTATCTTGGCCGTTCAGGCCATTTGCTTAATGAGTTAAACGCTCAGCACTTTGTCGCCACGGGCAATGCCCGTCACGCCACTGCGTACTGTTTCCAGGATGGCGGCGGTGCCGATGGCCTGAATGAAGCTGTCCAGTTTGTCGCTCGTACCGCTCAACTGCACGGTATAGACGCTGGCGGTCACGTCGACGATCTGCCCGCGGAAGATATCCGTGGTGCGCTTGATCTCGGCACGCTGTGCACCGGTAGCCTTGACCTTGACCAGCATCAGCTCACGCTCGATGTGCGCGCTCTCCGACAGGTCGACCAGCTTGACCACTTCAACGAGCTTGTTGAGGTTTTTGGTGATCTGCTCGATCACCTCATCGTGGCCCACGGTGGTCAGCGTCAGACGCGACAGGGTCGGGTCCTCGGTTGGCGCAACCGTCAGGCTTTCGATGTTGTAGTTACGCTGCGAGAACAGTCCGACGACACGAGACAATGCACCCGGTTCGTTTTCCAGCAGTAGGGAAATGATGTGCCGCATGATTATGTCCGCTCCGTCTTGCTCAACCACATATCGCGCATGGAGCCGTCCTTGATCTGCATCGGATAGACGTGCTCGGTTACATCGACCTGGATGTCGAGGAAGACCAGACGGTCTGTCATGGCAAACGCTTCTTCCATCTTCGGCTTCAAATCTTTCAGGTCAGTGATGCGCATACCGACATGGCCATAGGCTTCGACCAGTTTGACGAAGTCAGGCAGCGATTCCATATAGGAATGCGAGTGACGTGCGCCATAGCTCATGTCCTGCCACTGGCGAACCATGCCCAGCACACCGTTGTTGAGCAGGATGATCTTTACAGGCAGACCGTACTGCAGGCAGGTCGACAGCTCCTGAATGTTCATCTGGATGCTGCCTTCACCGGTCACACACGCGACGTGCGCGTCCGGGAAATTCAATTTGACGCCCATGGCCGCCGGAAAACCGAAGCCCATCGTGCCCAGGCCGCCAGAGTTGATCCAGCGATTAGGCTTGTTGAAACGGTAGTACTGAGCCGCGAACATCTGGTGCTGACCCACGTCGGAGGTGACGTAGGCGTCGCCCTTGGTGACTTCGCACAGTGTTTCGATCACGGTCTGTGGCTTGATTACCGAGCCATCGCCGCGGTTGTAAGGGAACAGGTCGCCACCGGCGCGCCATTCGTCAATCTGCTTCCACCAGGCAGCGACAGATGCCTTGTCCGGGGTCTCACCGATTTCCTTCAACGTGGCGACCATCTCGGTCAATACGCTTTCGACAGGACCCACGATTGGCACATCGGCCTTGATGGTCTTGGAGATCGATGCCGGATCGATGTCGATATGAATGATCTTGGCATTCGGGCAAAACTTGCTCGCGCCATTGATCACTCGGTCATCGAAGCGCGCACCGACTGCCAGGATCACGTCGGTGTGGTGCATCGCCAGGTTGGCGGTGTAGCTGCCATGCATACCAAGCATGCCGACGAACTGACGATCCGTGCCCGGATAGCAACCCAAACCCATCAAGGTATTGGTGACCGGCGCATTGAGCAGTTGAGCCAACTCGGTCAGCGGTGCTGAGCCGTTGCCCATCACCACCCCGCCGCCGGCGTAGATGATTGGACGTTTGGCAGCCAGCAGCATCTCGACCGCCTTGCGGATCTGGCCGGAGTGGCCACGAACCGCCGGGCTGTAGGAGCGCAGCTTGGCTTTCTTGGGGAAAACGTATTCGAATTTCTCGGCCGGGTTGGTCATGTCCTTCGGGATGTCGACGACGACAGGACCGGGACGGCCGGATTGCGCCAGATAGAACGCTTTCTTCAGGACTTCCGGGATTTCCGAAGCGTGCTTGATCATGAAGCTGTGCTTCACGATCGGGCGGGAGATACCGATCATGTCGGTCTCCTGGAACGCGTCGGTGCCCACCAGCGTACTGGCGACCTGACCAGACAGAACCACCATCGGGATGGAGTCCATGTAGGCCGTGGCGATACCGGTAATTGCGTTGGTTGCCCCCGGACCGGAAGTCACCAGCACCACGCCCGCCTTGCCGGTTGCACGGGCATAGCCATCGGCCATGTGCGTGGCAGCCTGCTCGTGACGGACAAGGATGTGGCTTACGGCCGGTTCTTTGAACAGCGCGTCGTAGACATGCAGAAGGGCACCACCCGGGTACCCGTAGATGTGCTCAACGCCTTCGTCACGCAAAAAGCGGACGATCATTTCAGCGCCAGATAAAAGCTCCACGTTGTTCACCTCTAAAACGCCAGAATACCGCCCACTATGGGACGGGTCTTTATAGGTTTACTGCCAAGCAGAGCATGAGCGACGGTGGTCGCCGACTACGTCAGCACTGACTGAGCAAGTATTGGGATGTCCCTGAGTGTTGCGGAACATTCCCACCCAGCGCGAGGTAACGCGTTGCGGGTGTTACAGGTCGGCGCGGGTGTGCGCCTCATGATCTACCGAGAGGGTCTGCTTCTGGCAGTCCTTCTACAGCGAACTTTGGATTGTTGTGATTCGCCCTCCTCAAGTCAAGTCATCGTTGAGCTTTCTTGCGAGCAAGTTCCTGAAATTGCACTGTTTCAGACGCACGCGCACCGTTATGGTAGCGTTTGGGGGGCATAGACATTTCAAGGAAACACCATGCAATGGATGATATTCGCTGCCGCACTGGCAATGTCAGCGAGCGCAACCACCCAGGCCGCGTCCATCTACAAGTGGGTAGACGCCCAGGGCGTGACGCATTTCGACGCCCAGCCACCGACCGGCAAAGACGCACAACAGATCAATGTGCAGACACCTCAGCCTGCCGTGACGCCTGCAGCCCCTTCAGCCCCGACACGGCCGATCGACACGCAGCAACGCGCCGCGGACGAAAAGGTGCGGGCACAAGTGAAAGCCGAGGAAGCGAAACGGGAAGAGAACTGCGCGACCCTGCGCACCAATCTCGCGCAACTGCAAATCAATCCGCGAGTGCGCGAGCAGGTGGACGGTGAAACGAGGCGCCTGACGGACGAAAACCGCAAGACCCGTATTGCCGAGACCGAAAAGGCCCTCTCCGAGTACTGCCATTAAGCAGTAACCCGGTCAACTGGCCTCGGTGATTAAATGGTCGAATCGCGCCAGGCTTTGTTGCAGCAGCCGGGTTTCACCCAGACGCCCGGAATAGACCATCTCGGCCATCTCCAGAATGCCCGAGGCATTGGGCAGCGGAAGATCCCGTTCGAGGATGATTTTCATCCTCGGCAGGAAAATCCATTGCAGCCATTGCGCGAACTCAAGGGTATCCACACAGAACGGCTCCTGACTGGACAGGGCCTGTTCGCTGGGTGGTGTGGTATCCCACCAGCCCAGCACACGCAGCTCTCGCTCGATCAGCAACAACTGCTCGGCAACTTCCGGGAAACGCTTGTCCATTAGCGAGCCTTTTGACGCGCCAGCGCAGCGCCTGCCGAATCACCCTGCTTCTCGCGGGACTGAGCGATCAGCTCCCACAAGCTTGTCTGAAGACTCGCACGCCCGTTGGCGTAAGTCAGACCACGGCGAGCCAACTGCTCAGCCTGAGCGGCGTCGCCCTGGGCCAGCCGCACCTGCGCGAGACGATAAAGCACTTGCGGCTCACGAGGTGCCAAACGTTGCGCACGCTCAAGGCTCGACGAAGCGCCGTTGAGATCGCCACCACTCTGTTGCTGCTGCGCTGTTGTCAGCAAAGCCAGCACCGGGCCATCCAGTTGCTCGTCCTCGGAAAGGCCGCCGCTATTACCGGATGGAATTCCGCTCGGCGCAGAGGCAGCAGGGATGCTGTAACTGTTGTTGTTCATCGGCGCGGAATTGATCGGCGGCTGATTCACAGGTGCTGTGTCGATAGGCTGGCTATCCACGCTGAAAGGCGCCTGACTGGCCGGAGCTGAAAAGCTCTGACCCGAATCGCTGCCGCCTGCACCCGGAACCATCACCACCACACCCGAATCCTGAGGCACGGCCTGAGGTTGCTGGGCCTGTACGGTATTAGTCCGGTTCACGCCGCTACGCGATGCCGAAACACGCTCGCCGTTGGAGACTTTCGAGCTCGAATCCACAACCGGAATCGAGCCGCGTTGCACGCTGGCACAGCCGTTGAGCAATGCCAGAGCCGTTAAAGCGGGTATCCACCATTTATTCACTTCAAACCCTCATTGCTTAGTTCAACCAACCCTTGACCCAGTCCATCACCTCAGTGGCAGGTGCCGGAGTGCCGCCACATGTGGCGCCGGGCTGGGGTTCACTGCCGCGAATATACGGCATCTGTACAGCATTCGGGCAGCTGGCATCGGATCCCTGACCAGTCTGGGCGTTGACCCAGGCCTGAACCACGTTATCCGGCATCGCCATGTCCAGCGGCAGTGGGTCGGCCTTGCGCATGAAACTGGTCCAGACCTGCAAGGCACCTGTGGCACCGGTAAACGGCGTCTTGCCGTTGTCGTCGCGCCCCATCCATACCACGGCCAGCAAGTCCTGGCTGAAGCCTGCGAACCAGCTGTCGCGAGAATCGTTACTGGTGCCGGTCTTGCCCGCCAGGTTCAACGAACTCGGCAATACGCTGTAGACCGACTTGCCGGTACCTTCACGCATGACGCGCTGCATTGCATTCTGGACCAGATAAATGGCACCCGGATCGAAGCGTTGTTCAATCTGGAACGGATAGCGCTTGAGCGGCTCGCCTTCGGCGGTCAGTACGCTGCGAATACCGCGCATTGGCGTGTTGAAGCCGCCACTGGCGATGGTCTGGTACATGGTGGCGACTTCCATCGGGCTCAGGCCGCCAGCCCCCAGCAGCATGGACGGATAAGCAGGCCATTCACGCGTCACGCCCAGCTTTGCAAGGGTCTTGAAGACACTTGGAATTCCCAGTTCGAGACCCAGCTTGGCAGTGGACAGGTTGTAGGAATGCGCCAGTCCCTGATAGAGGAAGATGTTGCCGTGGGACTTGCGATCATAGTTCTGCGGCTTCCAGATCTGGCCATCTGCGCCTTTGACCTGAAACAGCTCGTCGGCGATCCAACTGGTCAGCGTGTACTGGCTCGGGCGCTCCAGCGCAGTCAGATAAATGGCTGGCTTGACCAGCGAGCCAATCGGGCGGACCGCGTCAATGGCGCGGTTGAAGCCCGCGAACCCGGCCTGACGACTGCCGAGCAGGGCTTGAACTTCGCCGGTTTCAGGGTTTGTCACGACCATCGCTGCTTCGACCTCGTCCGCCCCCTTGCGCCCGGACAGACGCTTGAACGTATCGTCCATGGCCGCCTGAGACTTCATCTGCAGGATCGGATCGAAGCTGGTAAAGATACGCAGCCCCTCCTCGGTCAAGTCTTCGTCTCGATAGTCTTCACGCAACTGACGCTTGACCAGATCCAGGAAGCCTGGGAACGAGCTGTCGGCCAGGGAGCCGGTCTTGGTCACGCCCAAAGGCATTTTCTTGGCGGCAGCCACGACGTCGGCCGTGGCAACACCCTGCTGCTCGAACAGGTCCAGGACCAGATTACGGCGCTCAAGCGCTCGTTCGGGGTTGCGACGCGGGTTATAGAAGGACGGCCCCTTGACCAGCCCGACCAGCATCGCGACTTGATGAATCTTCAGTTCCGACAGTGGCTGGCTGAAGAAATACTGGCTGGCCAATCCAAAACCGTGGACCGCGCGCTGGCCGTCCTGGCCCACGAATACCTCGTTGAGGTAAGCCTCCAGGATTTCCTGCTTGCTGTAATGAATTTCCAGCAAGACAGCCATCATCGCTTCAGTCAGCTTGCGCGTGAGGCTGCGCTCGTTGGTCAGGTAGAAGTTTTTGACCAACTGCTGGGTCAGCGTACTGCCGCCCTGACGCATCTGTCCTTGCGAGGTGTTGACCCAGATCGCGCGGGCAATGGACTTGGGCGATACACCGAAGTGGTGATAGAAATCGCGGTCTTCGACCGCCACCAGCCCATCGAGCAGATAAGGCGGGGCCTGGTCGAGCTTGATAAGAATCCGGTCTTCCAGATTTTTCGGGTACAGGCCACCGATCAGCAGCGGCTCAAGCCTTGCCACAGCGAGCTTGCCGCCGTTGCCCGATGACAGGTCAGCGACGTAATCGCCGGAGAAACGCACACGAACCTGCTGGGCCGGGTCCGTCCCTTCATAGAACTGGAAACCTCGGGTATTCAGGTCGACGGTGTTGCCGTTGACCGCAGCCGCGCCAGGACCATTGGCCACGCTTTCGCGACGATAGCCCAGCGCATCGAGTTCGATGAGAAAGTCATCGCGGCTAAGTTTCTGGCCGACGAACAGCTCCAGAGGACGCGCATAGACCTTCGCGGGAATCGTCCAGCGCTTGCCGGAGAATTTCTCCTGAACGATCGCATCAAGGTAGATGGCCAGACCGGCCAGGAGCACCAGGCCGACAATACTGAGCTTCAACGCCCAGCCCAGCCACTTGCGCAGGCTGCCTGACGGTTGTTTTTTTGCGGGACGGGAAGTACGGGATCGAGTCATGGGCGCGGATTATACGCACTTTGCCGGGCTTCGACAGACGCCCAATTAGCCGGTTTGCAGCCTTGCGCCAAGCGGCCATAATGTCGGCATAGAGCAGTTACATTTTTGAATCCATTCTTGAAGGATCGTCCGTGAGCCAGTCTCTCATCGCAGCCCTGCAGAACCCCGCCCTCTTCCCCCATCCGGTAGAAGACTTTCAGGTCATCGAAACGCACATTTCCTGGGTCCTGCTCACCGGGCCTTACGTCTACAAGTTCAAGAAACCAGTCAATTTCGGCTTTCTCGACTTCACAACGCTGGCGTTGCGTGAACACTTCTGCCACGAAGAACTGCGTCTGAATCAGCGTCTGACCGACGATCTTTACCTTGAAGTGATTCCGGTCACCGGCTCGGTCGAAGCTCCACAACTGGGCGGCAGCGGTGAAGTCATCGAATACGCCCTCAAGATGCGCCAGTTTCCGCAGAGCGGCCTGCTCAGCACGCTGCAAGCCAATGGCGAACTGACAACCGGCCATATCGACGAGCTGGCAGCGCAGATTGCCGAGTTCCACCTGAAAGCTCCGCATGTGACCTCAGAATCGGAATTGGGCTCGCCTGAAAGCGCGATGGCACCCGTCGTACAAAATTTTGAGCAGATTCGCCCTTTGATCAGCGAAAAATCTGATCTGACACAACTTGATGCCCTACAAGCCTGGGCCGAGTCGAGCTTCGAACGCCTCAAGCCTCTGCTGACTCAGCGCAAAACGGAAGGCTTCATCCGCGAGTGCCACGGGGACATTCACTTGGGCAACGCGACGCTAATCGACGGCAAGGTGGTGTTGTTCGACTGCATCGAATTCAACGAACCGTTTCGCAAGACCGACGTTTACGCAGACATCGGCTTCCTGGCCATGGACCTGGAAGATCGCGGCCTGAAGTCGCTGTCTCGGCGTCTGATCAGCCAATACCTGGAAAAAACCGGCGATTATGAAGGCCTGGAGTTGCTCAACTTCTACAAGGCTTATCGGGCAATGGTACGCGCCAAGGTCGCGCTGTTCAGCCAGCCTGCCGACGCCGATGGTGTGCAGCGCGCCGCCACCCTTCGCCAATACCGCAACTACGCCAATCTGGCCGAAAGCTACAGCGCCATTCCTTCGCCCTTTCTGGTCATCACCCATGGCGTATCCGCTGTTGGCAAAAGCCACGTCGCGATGCGTCTGGTCGAATCGCTGGGTGCGATCCGCCTGCGCTCGGACGTGGAGCGCAAACGCATGTTCTCCCAGGAAAGCTCGACACTCTATGGCGAGCAAGCCAGCAGCGCGACGTATGACCGCCTTCACGAACTGGCTGGCGAGACGCTGCGCGCCGGGTTCTCAGTGGTGATCGATGCAACCTACCTGAAGCATGAACAACGCAAAGCCGCCGCCAAGGTCGCCGAGACCACGGGTGTTCCGTTTCTTATTCTCGACTGCGAAGCCCCGGATGCGGTCATCGCAGGCTGGCTTGAACAGCGCCAGGCGCAAAACGACGACCCGTCAGATGCGACGATGGACGTCATCAGGGCTCAGCAAGCCAGTCGCGAGCCACTCACCGCCGAAGAAATCGCCTGCAGCAAACCTGTGGCGACCCATCAAAGCGGCGATCTGGATCAATTGATCGAGCAAGTGCGCCAACGCCTTCCAGGGCTCTGAATCGCAGGTTCAGCCGTTGGGCAGGTAATGCTTCACGGCAAAACAATAGTGGCGATACAATGGCGTCATAATTCCAACGCAACCTCGAGGCCATCATGAGCCAGCCCAAACAGATCGACTCACCGCTTTATATGATGTTGCGTAAAGACAACGTCGAGGGCTTCAACCAAGAGAAGCCGAAAACCGGCACGATCGACATGGTCGGCGGCGATTTTCGGGGGCTGGATCTGCGTGAACTGGACACCACAGGCATCGACTTCACCGACGCCTATTTCCGTTCCGCCGATCTGCGTGGCCTGGATCTACGCAATACCCCAATGGAAGGCGCGAGCATCGCTCATGCACAGATTTCAGGGGTATTTTTCCCGGCTGAGCTGACGGCTGACGAGATTCTGATGTCGGTGAATTTCGGTACCCGCCTGCGCTACCGCACCCGCTGAATCTATTCAGTCCTGCCCCGGCATGCGCAACGCATGCCGGGCGGCGATGCGCGAATACCTTCAAACCTGTCTGCTTCAACGCTCCCAGATCCATTACCTGACCAAACCTGTGCTACTGCAAGGGTTTTGAGCTGACGGCTGCGTGCTGGAAAACAGGTGTTGACTTAGAAATGAGAATCGTTATGATTATCACATCCGGTCGCGAGACTGGACGATACCTGAAAGACCTTGGTTCGGACTTTCAGATTATCTCCTCATCAGGCTAATCACGGTTTTTGACCCGGCTTTTTGCCGGGTCTTTTTTTGCCCGCGAAATAGCTTCAGGCCGCTGCGATTCAGTTGGCTGATTGATGCACGCCCAGGTGCACCAGCAGATCATCCAGCAGGCTCGACGCCCCCAGGCGCACGCGATCAGCGCCTGTCCATTGTGCGCCGAAACGTGCCTGGGCTAATTGCATGAAGAGCCGGGCGTCTTCCAGCGTCCGAATGCCGCCCGCCGCCTTGAACCCGGCCTGCCCGCCCACTTCGGCAATGGATTCGAGCATGATCCGCGCCGCTTGAGGCGTCGCGTGAGTGACGGCCTTGCCGGTGCTGGTCTTGATAAAGTTGGCGCCCGCCTCGATCGCCGTCTGACAGGCAGTGCGGATGAGCTGGGGATCACGTAACTCTCCGGTCTCCAGCGTTACCGTCAGTTTGATGCCGTTGGAACACATGGCTTTGCAGGCCGAGACCAGGTCCAGGCCTATTTGCAGATCGCCACTGAGCAGTGCACGAAACGGGTAGACCACGTCAATTTCGTCAGCCCCTGAAACAATAGCCGCACGTGTCTCGGAGGCCACAGACTCGATAAGTACTCCTCCGTGGGGGAAGTTGACCGCGGCCACGACGCTCACTGAGTGAGCCATCAACCGATCCAGCGTCGTGCGCGCCAGGCATACGAAACGCGGAGAAACGCAGACCGCGGCCACTGGCCCCAGAGGCGTCAACGCACGCTGGCAAATGCCCATGACGCGCTGCTCGGTGTCGTCGTTGTTCAAGGCGAACAACTCCAGCAATGCAATGGCCTGACGCGCCAGTTGCTCGTTATCCGTGGTGATCGTATTCATGCCGTTTCACTCTTAAAAACATGAGCGGGACGATATATGACGCACCGCTTGAAAGGCCCGCCGTCCGACCTTAAGAGAGAGGTACTACGCCAACATGAGAAGAGTCCGACTCAATCATTGATCGGGAGCCGCAGCCATGACTTCCGGCTTCTGTTCAGGTCTGGTGGGATAATCCGACAGCGCGACTCGCGCCTTGACCTGCCACACTAACCGGGTAGGTATAAGAAACGTCGATGAACACCGCCGTGGAGGCTGTTTGAAACTACTTTGTCCATCAAGCTATCTGGCCGAGTCGCAGAGCCGAGGCCTGGAAGTCGATGACATCAGGTTGTTGGCGGTGCGTCGGCACGGCGAGGTCTTCGTTTACAAGAACCGCTGCCCACATCGTGGCATCGCCCTAGAGTGGCAAGCGGACCAGTTTCTGGACAGCAGCGCCAGCCTGATCCAGTGCGCCACCCATGGCGCGCTGTTCCTGATTGAAAATGGCGAATGTGTTGCCGGACCTTGTGAGGGACAGTCATTGACAGCGGTGGCGTGCCGCGAAGATGAGCGGGGCATCTGGGTAGCACTGCCCGCGAGCGACGAGGACTCATAAAGCACTCTGAGGACGCGCTCCACGCCGGGTCACTTCGTCCATTGCACCTGCAAACGCCGATCGATGCGGATCGCCTGCGGCGTCAACTGCACGCCATAGGCCAGGATCTCCACGCCGGCGTCGATGGCGTCGCGCAATGCAGCGGCATAAGCCGGGTCGATCTCTTCAGCTGGACGTACCGCTTCGATTCCCGTCAGGTTGCAGCAATACAACAGCACTGCACGCACGCCGTCTCGCGCCAGCGTCGCGAGTTCACGCAGATGACGGGCGCCACGCTGGGTCACAGCGTCCGGAAATGCCGCAACGCCGGTGCCGTCGAAACCAAGCGTTACACTTTTAACTTCAAGGTACAGATAGCCCTCGGGGTATTCGAGCCGAAAGTCCACACGGCTTTTTTCCTGTCCATAGGCCACCTCGCGCTTGAGCCCGGTGAATCCGGCAAGCTCGCTGATCACGCCAGCGCGCAGCGCTTCCTCCACCAATGTATTGGCGCGGCCGGTATTGATGCAGGCAAAACGTCCCTGCGGCGTCTCGCTGATTTCCCAAGTCCCTGGCAGCTTGCGCTTGGGGTCGCTGGAGCGACTGAACCACACACGCCCGCCCGGCATCATGCAATTGAGCATCGAGCCGGTATTGGGGCAATGAATGGTCAGCCGCTCGCCGC
Organism: Pseudomonas triticifolii; assembly: GCF_014358015.1. Lineage (GTDB taxonomy): Bacteria > Pseudomonadota > Gammaproteobacteria > Pseudomonadales > Pseudomonadaceae > Aquipseudomonas > Aquipseudomonas triticifolii. The sequence goes on from NZ_JACONV010000009.1 coordinate 14,890, forward strand.
TGTCGGTTTCGATGTCAGCGAGAAAGCGTTTGTAACGAACAATCAGGCGACCCTGCTCAAGTTCAGGCGAAAAATGCATCAGGCGCTCCAACTGCGCAGGCCACGCGTGATGCGCTCGACGGCCTCTTGCAACCTGGGCAGGTTCTGCGTGTAGGCAAAACGCACGTGATGCCCGGCCAGATGACGGCCAAAATCCAGCCCCGGCGTGAACGCCACATGCTCGGTTTCCAGAAAGTGCCGGCAGAATGCGAACGCATCGCCACCGAAGGCGCTGATATCGGCGTAGAGGTAGAACGCGCCCTCTGGCTCGACGGCGATACCGAAGCCCAGTTCACGCAACGCCGGTAACAGGAAGTCACGGCGACGTCCGAACTCTTCGCGGCGCTGCTCCAGAATCTCCAGTGTTTGAGGCTCGAAACAGGCGAGCGCTGCGTATTGCGCCATGCTCGGCGCGCTGATGTAGAGGTTTTGCGCCAGCTTTTCCAGATCCGCTACCGCATCGTCGGGCGCAACCAGCCAGCCCAGACGCCACCCCGTCATGCCAAAATATTTTGAAAAACTGTTGAGCACGAACGCGTCGTTATCGACTTCCAGCACGCTGCTTGCATCCATGCCGTACGTGAGGCCGTGATAGATCTCATCCACCACCAGATGCCCGTCGCGCGCTTTCAGCGTCTGCGAAAGCGCCGCCAGCTCGTCGCGGTGCAGCAACGTGCCGGTCGGGTTGGCCGGCGATGCCACCAATGCGCCCACGCTGTCGCCATTCCAGTGCCGCTCGACCAGCTCGGGGGTCAACTGGTAACGCTCCTCAGGGCCTACTGGCACCAATTGCGCACCGCCCTCGACCAGCCGCAGGAAATGCCGGTTGCACGGATAGCCAGGGTCAGCGAGCAACCAGTGCTTGCCCGGATCGACCAGCAGACTGCTGGCTAGCAATAAAGCGCCCGAACCGCCTGGGGTGACGAGAATCCGTTGCGGGTCAATACTGACCTGATAGCGTTGCGCATAGAAACCGGAGATGGCCTCACGTAGCTCGGGCAGGCCCCGGGCAGCGGTGTAGCGCGTCTTGCCGTTTGCCAACGCGGCCTGGCCCGCCGCAATGATCGGGTCGGCCGTGGTGAAATCAGGCTCACCTATTTCAAGGTGAATGACATCGTGTCCCATTGCCTGCAATTCGTTGGCGCGCGCCAACAGCGCCATGACGTGAAAGGGTTCGATGGCACGACTGCGCGCGCTGTAAGGCTGGGCCATGGGTCTTCCTTTATGGAGAAGGCGTGTAGAAATATGTCTGTCATGACAGAGGGGCACGATTCTACCCAACCCCAGACTTGCGGTGCGCTAAATGATCCGCCGGAGGGTATCGATAAATCTTGAATAAAAGAAAGCTACGACGGCCGCCAAAGACTAGAGTTCATTTAAAGCACGGCCAGTTTTGTCAGGGTCGTCCCGGTAACCAGACCGCGTCGTCATGCTCGACAACCGGGAGTAGCGCACTCCGATTTGATCTGGTAAGTTCGCCCGCTTGCAGCTGCAGGGCCGACGGGTGTCGGTGATGGAACAATCCTGCGCAATAGATTAGAAGAGTGAGAGGCGGTCCCTACATGCCCACCCAAGAAAAGCAACAGAACCATCTAATCAGCGGCTTTGAACCCTACGTTGCAACGAAGGGTGAAGAGTACATGAGCGAGCCGATGCGCGCGCACTTCACCAAGATCCTGAACAAGTGGAAACAGGACCTGATGCAAGAGGTCGACCGCACGGTAGACCACATGAAGGACGAGGCTGCCAACTTCCCAGATCCGGCCGACCGCGCCAGTCAGGAAGAAGAATTCAGTCTGGAACTTCGTGCCCGTGACCGCGAGCGCAAGCTGATCAAGAAGATCGACAAGACGCTGCAACTCATTCTTGATGAGGAATATGGCTGGTGCGATTCCTGCGGTGTAGAAATCGGCATTCGCCGTCTCGAAGCCCGTCCGACCGCCGACCTGTGCATCGACTGCAAGACCCTCGCAGAAATCAAGGAAAAACAGGTCGGTAAATGACCTGTCAGGGCCTGCCTTGAATGAAAAAGACGCTTAGGCGTCTTTTTTGGTTTTTGCGGATCATCTGCGTGTTTACGAACGCTTGCCTGTATCGACCGGCCGGCTTCCAACAAACGCCCTACTGCCGCGCTTGATAGCCCAACCTGAGCCCCAGTACCATCCGGCCATGAAAAAATCTGCCTATATCGGGCGCTTTGCGCCAACGCCCAGCGGTTATCTGCACTTTGGCTCGCTGGTGGCGGCGCTCGCCTCGTACCTGGACGCGCGTGCCGCAGGCGGCCAGTGGCTGATGCGCATGGAAGACCTGGATCCGCCTCGCGAAGTGCCGGGCGCACAACTCGCTATTCTCGAAACGCTGGAGCGCTACGGCTTTGAATGGGACGGCGAGCTGATCCGCCAGAGCGAACGCCACGACGCTTACGCAGCCGTTATCAATCGCTGGTTCAGCCATGGCCTGGCCTATGCCTGCACCTGCTCACGCAAACAGCTCGAAGCGTATCAAGGCGTGTACCCGGGATTGTGTCGCAACGCAGGGCATTCGCCCGAGAATGCGGCGATACGCATTCGCGTGCCGGAACTGGAGTATTGCTTCGAAGACCGGGTGCAGGGCACCTTGCGCATGCACCTGGGCAATGAAAGCGGGGACTTTGTGATTCGTCGACGCGATGGCCTGTACGCCTATCAACTGGCCGTCGTCATCGATGATGCCTGGCAAGGCGTGACCGATATCGTGCGCGGCGCGGATCTGCTGGATTCGACACCGCGTCATTTGTATCTGCAGGAATTGCTGGGTATTGCTGCGCCGCGCTACCTGCATGTGCCACTGATTACCCAGCCGGACGGCCACAAACTCGGCAAGTCCTACCGTTCACCACCACTCCCGGCCGATCAGGCCACGCCCCTGCTGCTGCGCGCATTGCGTGCACTGGGCCAGCCGACTGATTCACAGCTGGATTATGGAACACCTCAAGAGGTACTGGCCTGGGGTATTGCGCACTGGAATGCCGATCTGATCCCCAGGCAGCGCAACATTGAAGAAGCCCGGATAGACTGAGCCAGAGCGGTTGCTGAAAACTACTGCTCATGGCTACTTGCAGCTTGTCGCGCATCCGTTACCATGCCGCTCCTCATCTACCAGCGCAGGGAGACCAGATGTACATATACCGGTTGGTTTTGCTTCTGGTGGTAGGTATTTACCTTTTTTCTCCGGCCATCATGGATTGGTGGATCGACGCGACAGGCGCCTGGTATAGGCCCTACTTGCTGTGGCTGATCCTGATCGTGGTGACCTTTATTCTGCAAAGCCAGCGAGATGCCGATGAGCTTTAGCCTGACGCAGATGTTGCTGGTGAGTGCCGGCTATCTGCTGGTGCTGTTTGGTGTGGCCTGGGTCAGCGAACGCGGCCTGATTCCGCGCGCAATCATTCGCCATCCGCTGACCTACACCTTGTCGCTGGGCGTGTACGCCAGCGCCTGGGCGTTTTACGGCACGGTCGGGCTGGCCTATCAGTATGGTTATGGGTTTCTGTCCAGCTATCTGGGTGTTTCCGGAGCGTTTTTGCTGGCGCCCGTCTTGCTTTACCCGATTCTAAAAATCACTCGCACCTATCAGTTGTCATCGCTGGCCGACCTGTTTGCGTTCCGCTTTCGCAGCACCTGGGCAGGTGCGCTGACCACAGTGTTCATGCTGATCGGGGTATTACCGCTGCTGGCGTTGCAGATTCAAGCCGTGGCGGACTCGATCAGCATCATGACCCGCGAGCCCGTGCAGGATCGGGTCGCGGTTGCTTTTTGCGCGATCATCATGCTGTTCACGATCTTCTTCGGCTCACGGCATATCGCAACCCGTGAAAAACACGAAGGGCTGGTCTTCGCCATCGCGTTTGAATCGCTGATCAAGCTGATTGCCCTGGGCGGTGTCGGCCTGTATGCGTTGTACGGCGTGTTCGATGGTCCACAACAGCTGGAACTGTGGCTGCTGCAGAACCAGACCGCCCTCGCTTCTTTGCACACGCCGCTGCAGGAAGGACCGTGGCGAACGCTGCTGCTGGTGTTCTTTGCGTCAGCCATCGTCATGCCGCACATGTACCACATGACGTTCACCGAAAACCTGAACCCGCGCTCGCTGGTCAGCGCGAGCTGGGGCCTGCCGCTCTTCCTGCTGTTGATCAGCCTGGCCGTCCCGCTGATTCTGTGGGCCGGGCTAAAGCTTGGCGCGACCACCAGCCCTGAATACTTCACCCTCGGCATCGGTATCGCCGCCAACAAACCGACATTGGCGTTGCTCGCCTACATTGGCGGGCTGTCAGCGGCCAGCGGGTTGATCATCGTCACCACGCTGGCGCTGTCGGGCATGGCGCTCAACCACTTGGTGCTGCCGCTTTATCAACCTCCGGCCGAAGGCAATATCTACCGCTGGCTGAAGTGGACCCGACGCGGACTGATCGTGGCGATTATCGCCGCCGGGTATGGCTTCTATCTGTTGCTGGGCGCCCAGCAGGATCTGGCCAACCTGGGCATCGTCGCGTTCGTCGCAACGCTGCAGTTCCTGCCGGGCGTGCTGTCAGTGCTGTACTGGCCGACCGCCAACCGACGCGGCTTCATCGCGGGCCTGCTGGCCGGGATCGCGGTCTGGGTGGTGAGCATGCTGCTGCCGTTGATCGGTGGCCTGCAAGGTTTCTACATCCCACTGCTGAACATGATCTACGTGCTGGACGATACCAGTTGGCACATGGCGGCCATTGCGTCGCTGGCCGCCAACGTGCTGCTGTTCACCCTGGTATCGCTGTTCACCAACGCCAGCGCCGAGGAAGTCAGCGCTGCGGAGGCCTGCGCCGTGGACAACGTGCGCAGACCACAACGACGTGAGCTACACGCGGTATCCCCGCAGGAGTTCGCCACCCAACTGGCCAAACCGCTGGGCGCGAAGGCTGCGCAGAAAGAAGTCGAACAGGCCCTGCGTGATCTGTATCTGCCGTTCGACGAACGTCGGCCTTATGCACTACGTCGATTACGCGACCGTATAGAGGCCAACCTGTCCGGCCTGATGGGCCCCAGCGTCGCCCAGGACATGGTAGAAACCTTCCTGCCGTACAAATCGGGCAGCGAAAAATATGTCACCGAAGACATCCACTTCATCGAAAGCCGGCTGGAAGATTACCACTCGCGCCTGACCGGACTTGCCGCCGAACTCGATGCCCTGCGCCGCTACCATCGGCAGACCCTGCAGGAGCTGCCGATGGGCGTGTGCTCGCTGGCCGAGGACCAGGAAATCCTGATGTGGAACCGCGCAATGGAGGAACTGACCGGCATCGTCGCGCAGCGCGTCGTGGGCTCGCGTCTGGAAACCATCGCCGAGCCATGGAAAGGGCTGCTGATCGGGTTCATCAGCGTGCCTGACGAACACTTGCACAAGCAGCGACTGGCCCTGGACGGACAGACGCGCTGGCTCAACCTGCACAAGGCGGCGATCAACGAACCACTCGCACCGGGCAACAGCGGCCTGGTGCTGCTGGTCGAAGACCTGACTGATACGCAGATGCTCGAAGACAAGCTGGTGCACTCCGAACGCCTCGCCAGCATCGGTCGACTGGCGGCAGGCGTTGCCCACGAAATCGGTAACCCTATTACGGGCATTGCCTGCCTGGCGCAGAACCTTCGAGAAGAACGTGAAGAAGACGACGAACTGAAGGAAATCAGCAGCCAGATTCTCGAACAGACCAAACGCGTGTCGCGTATCGTGCAGTCGCTGATGAGCTTTGCCCATGCCGGTGCTCATCAGCACAGTGACGAAGCCGTCTGTCTGGCCGAAGTGGCGCAGGATGCCATCGGCCTGCTGGCATTGAACCGGCGCAATTTCGAAGTTCAGTTCTACAACCTGTGCAACCCCGAACACTGGGTCGATGGCGACCCGCAGCGGCTTGCACAAGTGCTGATCAACCTGCTCTCCAACGCGCGCGATGCATCGCCCGCAGGCAGCGCAGTGCGGGTCAAGAGCGAGGCATCCGAACACACTGTGGACTTGATCGTCGAAGACGAAGGCAGTGGCATTCCCAAGGCAATCATGGATCGATTGTTCGAGCCATTCTTCACCACCAAGGATCCCGGTGAAGGAACAGGACTGGGCCTTGCGCTGGTCTATTCCATCGTTGAAGAGCATTATGGACAAATCACTATCGACAGCCCGGCCGACCCCGAGCACCAGCGTGGTACCCGTATCCGGGTGACTCTGCCACGCCATGTCGACGCGACGTCCACCGCGAACTGAGACCGTCGAGAGAACTGAATCAATGCCGCATATTTTGATCGTCGAAGACGAAACGATTATCCGCTCAGCCCTGCGTCGCCTGCTTGAACGCAATCAGTACGAAGTCAGCGAAGCCGGCTCTGTTCAGGAGGCTCAGGAACGTTTCAGCATCCCGTCGTTTGACATGATCGTCAGCGACCTGCGACTGCCGGGCGCACCCGGTACCGAACTGATCAAGCTTGGCGAAGGTAAGCCGGTGCTGATCATGACCAGCTACGCCAGCCTTCGCTCTGCGGTTGACTCGATGAAGATGGGCGCGGTGGATTACATCGCCAAGCCTTTCGACCACGATGAGATGCTGCAAGCCGTTTCGCGCATTCTGCGTGATCGTCAGACCGTGACCAGCCTGCAGGCTGAACGCAGCGCCATGGGTAAAGCAGGCGCAGCCGAGAAAGGCACCGCACCGAACAGCAATGGCGAGATCGGCATCATCGGTTCCTGTCCGCCCATGCTTGATCTGTACAGCAAGATCCGCAAGGTCGCGCCAACCGACTCCAACGTCCTGGTGCAAGGTGAGTCCGGCACAGGTAAAGAGCTCGTCGCCCGCGCGCTGCATAACCTGTCACGTCGCGCCAAGGCACCGATGATTTCCGTCAACTGTGCGGCCATCCCGGAATCGCTTATCGAGTCCGAGCTGTTCGGCCACGAGAAAGGTGCCTTTACCGGTGCCAGCGCCGGACGTGCCGGACTGGTTGAAGCCGCAGACGGCGGCACGCTGTTTCTCGATGAAATCGGCGAACTGCCTCTGGAAGCCCAGGCGCGCCTGCTGCGCGTGCTGCAGGAGGGCGAAATTCGCCGCGTGGGTTCGGTGCAGTCGCAGAAAGTCGATGTGCGGCTGATTGCGGCAACCCACCGCGACCTCAAGACGCTGGCCAAGAATGGCGAATTCCGCGAAGACCTCTTCTATCGCCTGCACGTCATCGCCCTCAAGCTTCCGGCGTTGCGTGAGCGTGGCAGCGATGTGCTGGAAATTGCCCGAGCCTTTCTGGCACGCCAGAGCGCCAAGGTCGGCCGTAACGATCTGACCTTCGCCCCCGATGCCGAGCAGGCCATCCGTCACTACAGCTGGCCCGGAAACGTACGCGAGCTGGAGAACGCCGTGGAGCGCTCGGTCATTCTGTGTGAAAACCCGGAAATCACCGCCGACTTGCTGGGTATCGATATCGAACTGGACGGTCTGGGCGACGACGAGTACATGGGGCTTTCACCACTGTCCAACGGCGCAGCCTCAACCAACAACGAGCCGACCGAGGACCTGTCGCTGGAGGATTACTTTCAGCACTTCGTCCTTGAACATCAGGACCACATGACCGAGACAGAGCTTGCGCGCAAACTCGGGGTCAGCCGCAAATGCCTGTGGGAACGCCGGCAACGCCTGGGGATTCCACGTCGCAAAGGTGTGGCCAACGAAACCTGAGTGCCTGCGCAAGGCTCTGGCACGCAGTGCTCAGCGATTTTTGCAAACTGTTACCTTCATCGCGTCACGTAACAAAAGCCGGGGCTTACGGTAACGAAGCCCCGGCTTTTTTACGCCTGCTTTGGCAGTCAGAACCCAGCAAGGTCCCGGTTTACGGGGCTTTGCCAAAGTTGGCACAGGTTCTGCTATATCTCTGGTACAAGAAGAACAACAAGCAGTACGACACCCATAACAAGAACAATACGAATCGACTCACGCATAACAAGAACAACACGGCGGAGGCGCAGCTAACTGATTCTTTTGGAGAGGAGTTGTATTTGGGGCTTGCCCCGCAACCAGGCCGAGAACAACAAAAACTACCCTTAGGTAGCGCCTGAACTGGTTGGATCGAACGATCATTGCAACGCAGCGACCAAAGCAATCCGTTTGCTCTTGACTCCCGATTGGGAGGTTTCACAGACGAAAGTCTCGTGGATGGGCACTCAACAAAAACAAGAAGCCCGTACAGAAAACAATAATAAAGAGCACACACTTTGGGGGAGCTTCGGCTCCCCCAGTAGCTTCCACGGTAAAAGCAGACCGTACTTTCTCCCTTCCGCGACAGCTTCCTACACCATCCCTCGACTAAATGCTAGAATCCCCGCCCATCATGCGGTCATTCTACGTTTTTGGCCGAATATTCCTTCAAACAGTGCATCCCATGCTGAAGAAGTTGTTCCAGTCATTTCGTTCCCCACTGCGCAAGCCGCAGCAACACACGCGCACCACGCCTGAAGTGCTCAATAGCAGCCAGCATTCGCTGCAACGCAGCCAGTTCAGCCGCTATGCCGTCAACATCGTCGAGCGTCTGCAAACCGCAGGCTATCAGGCCTATCTGGTCGGTGGCTGCGTACGCGACATGATGCTCAATATCACGCCCAAGGATTTCGACGTCGCCACCAGCGCCACGCCGGAACAGGTGCGTGCAGAATTTCGCAACGCGCGCATCATTGGCCGCAGGTTCAAGCTGGTGCACATCCACTTCGGTCGCGAAATCATCGAAGTCGCCACCTTCCGCGCCAATCATCCACAGGATGACGAAGAAGAGGACAGCAATCAGTCCTCGCGCAACGAAAGCGGACGCATCCTGCGTGACAACGTATACGGCACCCTTGAAGAAGACGCCCAGCGTCGCGACTTCACGATCAATGCCTTGTATTACGATCCAGTGACCGAGCGCGTACTGGATTACGCCAATGGCGTGCACGACATCCGCAATCGTCTGATCCGCCTGATCGGCGATCCAGAGCAGCGCTACAAGGAAGACCCGGTGCGCATGCTGCGCGCCGTGCGCTTCGCCGCCAAGCTGGATTTCGGCATTGAAAAGCACAGTGCTCTGCCGATCCGTCCGCTGGCCCCCATGCTGCGCGATATCCCGTCGGCGCGCCTGTTCGAAGAAGTCCTCAAACTGTTCCTGTCCGGCCACGCCGCATCGACATTCGAGATGCTGGTGGACCTGGAACTGTTCGAACCGCTGTTCCCCGCCAGCTCCAAGGCGCTGGAATACAACCCGACTTACACCCATACCCTGATCAGTAATGCGCTGATCAACACGGACCTGCGCATCAAGCAGAACAAACCGGTCACCCCGGCGTTCCTGTTTGCCGCCCTGCTGTGGCCAGCGTTGCCCGCCAAGGTGCTGCGCGCTCAGGAACGTGGCATGCCGCCGATCGCTGCGATGCAGGAAGCGGCGCACGAGCTGATTATCGAACAATGTCAGCGCATCGCGATTCCGAAGCGTTTCACAATGCCGATCCGAGAGATCTGGGACATGCAGGAGCGTCTGCCGCGCCGTTCGGGCAAGCGGGCCGACCTGTTGCTCGACAACTCGCGTTTCCGTGCCGGTTACGACTTCCTGCTGCTGCGCGAAACCGCAGGCGAACAGACCGACGGTCTGGGCCAATGGTGGACCGATTACCAGGAGTGCAACGAAAGCGAGCGCCGCGACATGATCCGCGACCTGAGCAGCAAGCCTGAAGCGGCCGGAGCAGCGCCACGCAAACGTCGGCGCAGCAGCGGCGCGAAGCGCAAGCGCACAGGTGGCGAGACAGCCGGCGGTGAATAAGATGTTGTCGAATCCTGCATCGTTGACTGCCGAACGCGTCTACATCGGCCTGGGCAGTAATCTTGCCGACCCGGCGGAGCAATTGCGCAGCGCTCTCAAGGCACTGGCGCAATTGCCGGACAGTCAAGTGACGGGGGTCTCATCGTTCTATGTCAGTGACTCGCTGCTTCCCGGTCAACCACGCTTCACCAACGCAGTCGCCGCGCTGGACACCGCCCTTGCGCCACTCGCATTGCTCGACGCTCTTCAATCCATAGAGCTGGACCAGGGACGCGAGCGCCACGAACGCTGGGGGCCACGTACGCTGGACCTCGACATCCTGCTGTTCGGCAATCGCCTGATCGACGAACCTCGCCTGAAAGTGCCGCATTACCACATGCAGGCCAGGCCTTTCGTGCTCTATCCACTGGCCGAACTGACGCCGCAACTGACGCTGGCCGACGGCCGCGAACTGAACCAGATGCTGCATGATTGCCCCTTCGTCGGCCTGGAACGCTTACCCTCTCAGGCGTAGCGTCTTGCTGCCACTCGTTACCCGCGTTGTAACCGCCCCGGCAAACGGGTAACACCTGCAATTGACTTCATGCCCCCTCCTCACGAAGATAGGCCTCCCGCCGCCACACCCGTGGCGAACGGGCGCGAAACAGGCCTTTGCAAAACACCGCGACACGACGGTGTGCCTGCTTTTCCAGGATGACTCTCACGCGCTGAGCGCCGCAATTTTCAGCGCCTGATGGAGGACTTTACATGCCGAACATAACTGTTACGTCGCTGCTGGGTATGAAACAGAAAGGTGAAAAAATCACCATGCTGACCTGCTACGACGCAACCTTCGCCCACGCTGCCAGTCAGGCGGGTGTCGAAGTGCTGCTGATAGGCGACTCGCTGGGCATGGTCCTGCAGGGTCACGACAGCACACTGCCTGTCACCACTGCGGAAATGGCGTATCACGTGGCCTGCGTCAAACGCGGCAATCAGGGTGCGTTGCTCCTCGCGGACCTGCCGTTCATGGCCAACGCCACGCTGGAACAGACCTTCATCAACAGCACCACGCTGATGCAGGCTGGCGCGCACATGGTCAAGGTCGAGGGCGCTGCCTGGCTGGCCGAATCCATCCGCCTGCTGGCAGAGCGCGGCATTCCGGTCTGCGCCCACATGGGACTGACCCCGCAGTCGGTCAATGTGCTGGGCGGCTACAAGGTGCAGGGTCGTCTGGAAACACAGGCGCGCCAGATGCGCGCCGACGCCATTACCCTGGAGCAGGCCGGTGCGGCGATGATCCTGCTTGAGTGCGTGCCGAGCGAACTGGCCGAGGAAATCACCCATGCGGTGAAGATCCCGGTCATCGGCATTGGCGCAGGCAGCGCCACCGATGGTCAGGTATTGGTCCTGCACGACATGTTGGGCCTTTCCATCACCGGGCGAGTCCCCAAGTTCGTGAAGAACTTCATGGTCGGCCAGCCTGACATTCAGTCGGCCATCCAGGCTTATGTAGCGGCTGTCAAAAGCGTCAGCTTCCCTGCACCCGAACACGGATTCTCGGCATGATCACGGTCTCCACTGTCACAGAGCTGCGCGCAGCAGTTGCCCAGGCGCGCCGGGAAGGCAAGCGCATCGGTCTGACGCCGACCATGGGCAACCTGCATAGCGGCCATGCCGCATTGGTTACCCGAGCGACCCAGTGCGCCGACTTCGTGGTCGCGACCATCTTCGTCAACCCACTGCAGTTCGGCGCCAACGAGGATCTGGCCACGTATCCGCGCACATTGGCAGCGGATCAGGACAGGCTGGTACAAGCAGGCTGCGATCTGCTGTTCACGCCGACCGTTGACGAGATGTACCCCAATGGCATGGGCGAGCAGACGCTGGTCAGCGTGCCGGTCGTATCGGAGGGCCTGTGCGGCGCCAGTCGTCCCGGCCATTTCGATGGCGTCGCGACCGTCGTCAGCAAGCTGTTCAACATGGTCCAGCCTGACGTGGCGATATTCGGCGAGAAGGACTTTCAACAACTGGCGGTGATTCGCGCCATGGTGCGTGACCTGAACATGCCGATCCAGATCATCGGCGAGCCGACAGTGCGCGCCGACGACGGTCTGGCACTGTCCTCGCGCAATGGTTATCTGAACGAAGAGCAACGGGCTGCTGCCCCCGCGCTGTACCGGGTGCTTCGCCAGACAGCCGATGCCATCAATGCCGGCGAACAGGACCTGAACGGCCTGCTCCAGCGCGGTCGATCGACACTGGAAGCAGCGGGTTTTCGCATCGACTACTTCGAGATACGCGAAGCCGTCAGCCTGCGTCCAGCCGCTGTGCAGGACCGCGACCTGGTGGTGATCGCCGCAGCGTTCATGGGCAAGACCCGCCTGATCGACAATCTGCACCTGATCAAGGAATAACAACCCGATGCACACCGTGATGCTCAAAGCCAAACTGCACCGCGCCGAAGTCACCCACGCCGTACTCGACTACGAGGGTTCGTGTGCCATTGATGGCGAGTGGCTGGACCTGTCGGGAATTCGCGAGTACGAACAGATCCAGATCTACAACGTCGACAACGGCGAGCGCTTCACCACTTACGCCATTCGCGGCGAAGACGGTTCACGCATGATCTCGGTAAACGGCGCCGCCGCCCACAAGGCAAAAGTCGGCGACCGGGTGATCATCTGCGCCTATGCTCACTACAGCGAGGCAGAGCTGGAGAATTTCAAGCCGCGCATGCTGTACATGTCGCCCGGCAATGAACTAAGCCACACCAGCAATGCCATACCGGTACAGTTTGCGTAACTGAAACCCGACAGCATTCGAGCGAAACGCCCTGCGTACCCGTGTGAAATAGTACCGGGCTCAGGTACGGCGAAGCGCAGACAAACAGGTAGATGAGGGGGTAGTCTGCGTCATGTGGCCGAAGGGTCATTTCGCGACCTCGCTTCATATAGCCTGATAATGTCCAAGACAGACCCAGAGAAAGGAAACCCGCAGCGATGGCGTACTACCGCACTTCTTCCGACGTGACCGCCCTGCCCGCCTGGCAGGCGCTGAGTCAGCACCGCAAAGCCATGCAGGATTTCAGCATGCGCGACGCGTTCATCACAGATCCGCAGCGCTTCAGCCAGTTCACCCTCAGCAGCAGCGGCCTCTTTCTCGACTATTCCAAAAACCTGATTACTGCTCAGACACGCGACCTGCTGGTAAGCCTGGCCAACGAAGTGGGCCTGAAAGACGCGATCAAGGCACAGTATGACGGCGAACTGGTCAACGCCTCCGAAGGCCGCCCCGCGCTCCATACCGCGCTACGACGCCCGGTAGGCGACAAGCTTAAAGTCAACGGCGTCGATGTGATCCCGGATGTACATCGTGTTCTGAACCAGATGACCGAACTGGTCGGGCGCATTCACGACGGCCTGTGGCGCGGCTACACCGAAAAGCCGATCACCGACGTGGTCAACATCGGCATCGGCGGCTCCTTTCTGGGCCCCGAGCTGGTCTCCGAAGCGCTGGTTGCTTACGCGCACAAAGGCGTGCGTTGCCATTACCTGGCGAACATCGACGGCAGTGAGTTCCATGAGCTGTCGATGAAGATTCGTGCCGAGACCACGTTGTTCATTGTGTCGTCGAAGTCGTTCAACACCCTTGAAACCCTGAAGAACGCCCAGGCGGCACGCGCATGGTATCTGGCGCAGGGCGGTTCTGAGAGCGAATTGCATCGTCACTTTATCGCCGTATCGAGCAACAACGCCGCGGCCGTAGCGTTCGGTATTCGTGAAGAAAACATTTTCCCGATGTGGGACTGGGTCGGCGGTCGTTACTCGCTGTGGTCGGCGATCGGTCTGCCTATCGCGCTGGCCATCGGCATGTCCAACTTCAAGGAACTGCTGTCGGGTGCCTACACCATGGACCAGCACTTCCAGAGCGCGCCGTTCGAACAGAACATGCCGGTTCTGCTGGCCCTGCTGGGCGTGTGGTACGGCAACTTCTGGGGCGCGCAGAGCCACGCGATCCTGCCGTACGACCATTACCTGCGCAACATCACCAAGCACTTGCAACAGCTGGATATGGAATCCAACGGCAAAAGCGTGCGCCAGGACGGCACGCCGGTGTCGACCGACACCGGTCCCGTGATCTGGGGCGGCGTGGGTGCAAACGGTCAGCATGCGTATCACCAGTTGCTGCACCAGGGCACCCAGATGATCCCGGCCGACTTCATCGTGCCGATCGTCAGCTTCAACCCGGTGGCCGATCACCATCAGTGGCTGTACGCCAACTGCCTGTCGCAGAGCCAGGCGCTGATGATGGGCAAGACCCACGCTGAAGCCGAAGCCGAACTGCGCGAAAAAGGCATGAGCGAAGAAGAAGTGCAGAAGCTGGCCCCGCACAAGGTCATTCCTGGCAACCGTCCGAGCAACACGCTGGTCGTCGAACGCATCAGCCCGCGTCGTCTTGGCGCGCTGGTGGCCATGTATGAACACAAGGTGTTCGTGCAGAGCGTAATCTGGGGCACCAACGCCTTCGATCAGTGGGGTGTCGAGCTGGGCAAGGAAATGGGCAAGGCGGTGTACCAGCGCTTGACTGGCGGCACTGAAGAGCCGGCTGACGATGCATCGACCCAAGGCCTGATCAACTACTTCCGCGGTCGTCACCGCGGCTGATGGCTTGATCTGACAGCGCCCACGCCGGGCGCTGTCAGAAAGGCAGACTCAATCAAGCTAAAACCCGTGGGAGCAAGCTTGCTGTCACGAGGCGGCCCGGCCGTTGCGCGGGGCGCAGGAAAACGCCAAACCTCCTCTTGTATTGAACCCCTCTCCGCACGCATGACTCCCATTTCTGTGGATCACACCGGTTTCACGCCAACCGCCCTGCACACCATGATGGCCAACCCCCGCCCGCGAGCGATTGCGTGTGCTGGACAGCGTGTGCGATACATCCACACAGGTGATCCGGGCGTTGTGGCCGACCTGATCGACAAACGCTTGAATCGCTGAAGCGCGCAAGGCATGGTCAGCGCCGCACGCTGTATCGAGCATGAGGAAACATGGAATTCATCCGCCGTCGTATCGAAACGCAAGTCATCAGCCTGACCGGCCTGTCACTTGGGCAACTGGACCTGGAAAACCCCAAGGGCGATCCGGGTCTGTTCGGCCCGCAGAGCGTGTGCTGGAGAGTCCATGGCGACTTCACCAGCATGCTGGTCGGCGGCATCAGCGCCTTGATGTTGCAGGCGTTGCATCCACTGGCGCTGGCGGGAGTGTGGGATCACTCCAACTTCCGCGACGACATGCTCGGGCGACTGCGGCGCACGGGGCAGTTCCTGTCCGGCACCACGTTCGGCTCGACGCAGGACGCGAACTGGCTGATCGAGAAAGTACGCACAATCCACCTGAAGGTCACCGGCACCGCACCAGACGGTCGTTCCTATGCGGCCAGCGACCCGGACCTGCTGACCTGGGTGCATGTGGCAGAAGTAAGCAGTTTTCTGGCCGCACACCTGCGTTACCTCAACCCCGAAATGTCATTGTCTGATCAGGATGCCTATTACGCTGAAACGGCCTTGATCGCAGAGCGACTCGGCGCGCGCAACGTGCCCCGCTCGCGTCACGCTGTTGCTGCCTATCTTGAGGATGTGCGTGAACAGCTGGTGTGCGATGCGCGCAGCCGGGAAGTGCTGCGCCTGCTACTGAACGCCCCCGCGCCCAACTGGCTGGCCAAGCCCTTTGGCATGCTGATGATGCAGGCGGGTATCGAACTGCTGCCGATCTGGGCAAGCGACCTGCTCGATGTGCCTCAAGGGCCGTTCAAACGAAAAGCGATCCGCCTGGGCGTGAACCACTGCGCGCCGATCATTCGCTGGGCCGTGCGCGACGGTTCGTCTCATCGGGCGAAACGACGAATGGGGCTTTGACCCGGGCAGAAAGTGACCGTCGGGTTCGCAGTTGGAAGGTTCAGCCCCATCTGTGACACCATGAGCCATGTGATCACGGCAGGCCGACAAGCCTCGCTCTCCAAAAACAATGAGGATCCGCACCATGCAAGACGTCGTTATCGTTGCCGCCACCCGCACCGCCGTGGGCAGTTTCCAGGGCTCTTTGGCCTCTATTTCCGCTGTTGATCTGGGCGCGGCGGTTATTCGCCAGCTGCTGACACAGACCGGCGTGGACGGCGCGCAGGTCGATGAGGTCATCATGGGCCAGGTGCTGACGGCCGGTGCCGGGCAGAACCCTGCTCGTCAGGCCGCGATCAAGGCCGGGCTGCCTTTCGCTGTACCCGCCATGACCCTGAACAAGGTCTGCGGCTCGGGCCTCAAAGCGTTGCACCTGGCCACTCAGGCGATTCGCTGCGGCGATGCCGATATCATCATCGCGGGCGGCCAGGAAAACATGAGCCTGGCCAACTATGTCCTGCCCGGTGCGCGAACCGGCCTGCGCATGGGCCACGCAACCATGGTCGATACCATGATCAGCGACGGTCTTTGGGACGCCTTCAACGACTATCACATGGGCGTCACGGCCGAGAATCTGGCCGAGAAATACGAAATCAGCCGTGAAGCTCAGGATGCGTTCGCCGCCTCATCGCAGCAAAAAGCGATTGCCGCCATCGAAGGTGGACGATTTGTCGACGAGATCACGCCGATCCTGATTCCTCAACGCAAAGGTGATCCGCTGTCCTTCGCCACCGATGAACAGCCGCGCGCAGGCACTACGGCCGAGTCGCTCGCCAAGCTCAAGCCCGCGTTCAAGAAAGATGGCACGGTGACCGCCGGTAACGCGTCATCCCTCAACGACGGCGCTGCCGCCGTGATGCTGATGAGCGCAGCGAAGGCCGAGCAACTGGGCCTTCCAGTGCTGGCACGTATTGCAGGCTACGCCAACGCAGGCGTAGACCCAGCGATCATGGGCATCGGCCCGGTCAGCGCCACCCGCCGCTGTCTGGACAAAGCAGGCTGGACGCTGGAACAACTGGACCTCATCGAAGCCAACGAAGCCTTTGCCGCACAGTCGCTATCGGTCGGCAAGGAGCTGGGACTGGATCCGGCAAAGCTCAACGTCAACGGCGGCGCCATCGCCATCGGCCACCCGATCGGTGCCTCAGGCTGCCGCGTACTGGTCACCCTGTTGCACGAAATGATCAAACGCGACGCCAAAAAAGGCCTCGCGACACTGTGCATCGGCGGCGGCCAGGGCGTGGCGTTGGCATTGGCGCGTTGAACGACGCGTACTCACTGACGCGAGCCTGATCACCAGGGTTTGATTTCACACGACACAGCGCTGGGGCCTGCCCAGATGCCTTCATGGACAAGTCCATTCCCACCTTGGGAATACATCTCAAAGTGGGATGCGGACTTGTCCGCGAAGGCGTCATTCCCAACGATCCATCACGGCGTCTGTAACGGCCCTTTCGTGGACAAGTCCACTCCTACCCCTGGAATACATTTCAAAGTGGGATGCGGACTTGTCCGTGAACGTGACATTTCCAGTGATGCCTCTCCAGCCGGTCAGTAACTGTTAAACTCCCGCGCCTCATTCCAGCCCGAGGCGCGTTGCATGTCTTCCTTGAATCAGGCGCTCAGCGTCGCCCTCGATAATCGTCAGCGTCTGTTAGCCGAGCTGCACGGGCAAGGCACTGACTGCTATCGCCTTTTCCATGGCAGCCAGGAGGGTGCGAGCGGCCTGACCATCGACCGCTACGGTCCACAATTGCTGGTGCAAAGCTTTCATACCTCTCTGGACCGCGACACACTGCTGGCGCTGCACGCGCAGGTCAATCGCCAGCTGGAACTGGATACCCTGCTGGTCTACAACGACCGTTCGCAGGGCAATTCACGCATCGACCGTCAGGACGCCGTGTACAAGGCCGAAGATGCAGCCCTGCAGGATCAGGTCGGTCACGAGTGGGGCCTGAACTATCGGGTTCGTGGTCGTCACGCAGGTCAGGACCCGTTGCTGTTTCTCGACCTGCGCAACACGCGTGGCTGGGTCAAGCAGCACAGCGCAGGCAAGCGTGTTCTTAACCTGTTCGCCTATACCTGCGGCGTCGGCCTGAGTGCCGCGGCCGGTGGCGCGAGTGAAGTGTGCAACCTGGACTTCGCCGAGGGCAACCTGGCCGTCGGCCGCGAGAACGGTGCGTTGAATCCGCAATTGCCGACCATGCAATTCATCCAGTCGGACTATTTTCCGGCGATCCGCCAACTGGCCGGCCTGCCGGTGTCAGCGCGGCGAAGCCAGAAACTACCCGATTACATCAAGCTGCAGCCACGTCAGTACGATCTGGTGCTCCTGGATCCGCCCGCCTGGGCCAAGAGCGCATTCGGTACCGTGGACTTGCTGCGCGACTATCAGAGCCTGCTCAAGCCTGCACTGTTAAGCACGGCAAAGGACGGTGTGCTGATCTGCTGTAACAACCTGGCCAAGGTCAGCATGGACGACTGGCGCGAACAGGTGCTGCGCTGCGCCACGAAAGCAGGTCGTCCGGTGCGTGAGTGGCAGGTGATGCGGCCGGCCGAGGACTTTCCTTCCATGGATAACCAGCCGCCCCTGAAAACCCTGATTCTGCAATTCTAGCTCGCACTCGATACCAGAAACTTCCTACGAGCAAGGTCGGCACTGCCTTGGGAACCGAACAGGCATGCCATACTCCAAGGACCTCCAAAAGAGCGAGATGTCGTAGCCCATGTCCAGAGGTTTGAAAATCACACTCGGCTCCCTGCTGACCGTGGTCGTGCTCTACAGTTTGTTGGGGTTTTTCATCCTCCCGGGGATCGCCTTGCGGGTCGCGAACCAACAGTTGGCCAGTTATTCGACAGCACTCGCGAAAATCGAGCGACTTGAGTTCAACCCCTACACGCTGGAGGTGACCCTCTGGGGCCTGAACATCGGCACGCCCGGCAAGGAGCAGATCGCCTTCGAGAAGCTTTACGCCAACCTCCAGCTCGACAGTCTCTGGACCCGCGCCTTGCACCTGCAGCGCATTGAACTGCTCCAGCCCAAGACCGAGCTGCTGTTCGACAAGCAAGGCAAGCTGAACCTGACGCAACTGTTCACCTTACCGGCCAGCGAGCCCGTCAAGGACGAGCCGCCGAGCAAACCGTTCCCGCTGCGTATCGACGAAATCAAGCTGGCAGGCGGTTATCTGCACTTTCGCGACCTGCGCCCCAGCGAGCCCATTGAATTCCTCTACGACAAGCTGAATTTCGAGCTGAAAAACCTCAGCACCCTGCCTGAAGACAATGCAGACATGACGCTGGTGGCGGCAGGCCCCGATGGCGGGCAGATCGACTGGGTGGGACGTATCAGCTTGGTGCCGATCACCTCCGAAGGCACCCTGAAGATCACCGACGGCAAGATGAAGCTCTGGTGGCCGTATGTACGTGACGCGCTGCCGCTGGCTCTGCAGGATGGCGTACTGAATTTCAGCACCGCCTACTCGCTCAATCTGACCAAAGAAACCGAGCTCAAGTTGACCAACCTGTCGGCCAGCGTTGCACCTTTCGGCCTTAATGCGCCCGACGGCCGCCCACTTGTTCGCCTCAAACGCCTGGATGTCAGCGAAACAACGGTTGATCTGGCCAGGCAGCATGTCAACGTCGGCAAAATCCGCAGTCAGGGCCTGGAAACCTGGGCCGCCCGTGAAGCAGACGGTCAACTGGACTGGCAGAAGCTATTTGCCAGCAAGCCCGGCAAGGCTGCGCCTGCGCAAAAACCCCCGGTGGATGAGAAAGCCGCCGAGTCCGCGCCGATTACCGACACATCAGCCAAGGCGACAGCAAGTTCCGAAAAACCCGGAAAGCCTTGGCAAGTCGTGCTGCGCGACGTGCAACTGCGCAACTATCAGGTTCATCTGGCCGACCGTGTCCCTACAGAGCCGGTGACTCTGGATGTCGGTCCACTGAATCTGGACGTGCAGAACTTCGACAGCCTGAACACATCACCCTTCACGCTCAAGCTTGATACCGGCCTGGGCAAGCAAGGCAATCTGACGGCGGCTGGCGAGGTCAACCTCAACCCTGTCACTGCACGCCTGAATGTCACCACGCGCGACATCGACCTGCGACTGGCCCAGGCTTACATCAGCCCGTTCATAAAGCTTGAGATGCGCAGCGGCATGCTGGGCAGTGACATTGCGGTCAACCTCAAAAGCACTGAGCCACTGGCGTTCAGCGTGACCGGCAAGGCGCAGGTCAATCAGCTTCATACGCTCGATACCCTGAAACAGCGTGACTTCCTCAAATGGGAAAAGCTTGAGCTGGAAGGCCTGGACTATCAGCACGGCGCCACGCTGTCGATTGCCAGGGTCAACATGCAGCAGCCCTATGCCCGTTTCATGATCAACGACGACCGCACCACCAACGTCGACGACCTGCTGATCCCGCAGCAAGACGATGGGAAACCGGCTGCAAAGACCACCACCAAAAACACGCCCAAGACTGCCAAAGAGAATCCGCTGGGCATTTATGTAGGCGAGGTCAACATCAAGGACGGTTCGGCCAACTTTGCCGACATGACCCTGACGCCGAACTTCTCGACGGCCGTGCAGCAACTCAACGGGCGTATTGGCACCATCGACAACCGCCAGTCAAAACCGGCTCCGGTCAACATCGAAGGCAAGGTCGATCGCTATGCGCCGGTTACGATCAAAGGCAGTCTCAACCCATTTGATCCGATGGCCAGCCTGGACATAGCGACCAGCTTCAAACGGGTCGAACTGACCACACTGACGCCTTACTCGGGTAAGTTCGCCGGTTTCAGGATTCGCAAGGGCCGACTTAACCTTGACCTGCACTACCTCATCACCAACGGCCAGTTGAAGGCACAAAACAAGGTGCTGGTTGAGCAGTTGCAGTTGGGTGAGAAAGTCGACAGCCCGGATGCGGTCGATCTGCCAATTAGGCTGGCGGTCGCGCTGCTCAAAGATACCCAGGGACGGATCTCCCTCGAGCTGCCCGTGGAGGGCGATCTGAATAACCCGCAGTTCAGCGTCATGCCGATTGTCTGGCAGACCCTGCGCAACCTGGTCCTGCGTGCAGCACAGGCCCCCTTCAAGATGCTGGGCGGCCTGGTATCGGGTGGCGGCTCAGAGGACCTCGGTAACGTAAGTTTTGCGCCCGGCTCCAGTGAGCTGAGCGTTGACACCCAAAAGGCACTGGACAAGCTCTCGGCGGCCCTCAAGGAGCGCCCTACCCTCAAGCTTGAGATCGAAGGCACCAGCGCGGCCAGTAGCGACGGTCCGCTGATCGCCCAGCGGCGACTGGAGCGGGAATATCAGACCACGTACTACAAAATTCTTCAGCGTCGTGGCGACAAGGTGCCGGCCCGGGCAGCGCTGCTGCAAGTACCGGATGACGAGAAGCCGCCGATGCTGGAAGGCATCTATAGAGCGCGTTTGAAGCAGCAGCCGCCCGCTGAGTGGGCAAATCTGGGCAAGGAAGAACGCAGCAACCAGATGCGCGCCGCCATGCTGAAATTCTGGAGCGGCAATGAAGTGCTATTGCGTGAGCTGGGCCAGGACCGGGCGAGCAGCATCAAGGATTATCTGGTCGATAAAGGCAAGCTGGAGGACGAGCGCGTCTACTTTGTCGATGCCCGATTGGGTCAGGCTCAGCCGGATGGTAAAGTCGTCAGCCCATTGCACCTGGATAGCGAATAACTCATTGGCCTTTTTCCGAAGCAAAGCGCTTGTCAGCCTGACCCTCGCCGTCGTTGCCGGGTCAGCGGTCCTCAACGTACAGGCGGCCTCCACATTGCGCTGTGGTAGCCAGCTGGTCAGTGCAGGCGACAGGGCATTCGAGGTTCAGCAGAAATGCGGTGAGCCTGTCAGCCAGCAAGTGCTGGGCTCCAAAGAGACATTCAACAATAACTACCGGCGCTCGGAGTCGGTCAACATTGAAGAGTGGATCTACGGCCCGAACAACGGCATGTACCAGTACCTGCGCTTTGAGGGCGGCCGCCTCATCAGCATCGAGAGCAAACGCGGCAACTGAGCCCTTGCGCACATTTCCTTCCTCACAATAGAACAGGCCCCGACTCAAGAGCCGGGGCCTGTAATGGCTACATCCTTGTAGCCTCGCATGAACTTTCCATCGGTCAGATGACTGGGATGCTCATGGGCGAAATCCTGTTACTCGGCTTTCAGGCCAGCGGCCGAAACGTCACGAACGCCTTTGATTTTCTTGGTGATATCAACAGCCATTTTCTTCTGGCTCTCGGTCACGGCAACTGTCGAGGACAGGGAAACCACACCTTTGTTGGTCTCAACCTTGATGTCCGAACCTGGGATGCCTTTCTCGGTCAGCAGATCTGCTTTGACCTTGGTGGTGATCCAGGTATCAGAAGTGTCTTCTTTCACTTCTTGGGTGGTGGTGTTAGCTGCCAGAACCATTGGGGACTGAACGGCGGTCTGAGCGAATGCAGCGCCAGCCATGGTCAGAGTCAGGGTAGTAGCGGTAGCAGCAGCGATAACGAACTTCTTCATACGATAACTCCTGTTTTTCTCGAAATCTGCGCCAGCATCGTGGCTGCAGGGTTAATAGGTATATCGCAAGCGCTGTGCCAACCTATGCCCAACAAAAAAATCCAATAAAATCATAAGGTTATGATTTTTCTCTTTTTCCGGAATCGTGCAGATTGCCCGCTTGAGCGTGATAGCACATGCAAGATGCATGTTTATGCCGTGCGCTCTGGAGCGCCTCACCTAACCCATTAATTGCGCTCATAAAAAAAGGACCCCGAAGGGTCCTTTTTCATACTGCTGGCGAATCAATCAGACACCGGATGCTTTCGCAGCGGCTACGTCTTTGATCGACAGCTTGATACGGCCACGGTTGTCGACGTCCAGTACCAGCACTTCAACTTCCTGACCTTCTTTCAGAATGTCAGTCACTTTCTCGACGCGGGCATCGCTCAGCATGGAGATGTGAACCAGACCGTCCTTGCCAGGCAGAATGTTGACGAATGCGCCGAAGTCGACGATGCGCTCAACCTTGCCGACGTAGATCTTGCCGATTTCCGCTTCTGCAGTGATGCCCAGAACGCGCTGGCGAGCTGCCTCTGCCGCTTCCTTGGTTTCGCCGAAGATCTTGATCGAGCCGTCGTCTTCGATGTCGATCGAAGCCTTGGTCTCTTCACAGATAGCACGGATGGTCGCGCCGCCTTTACCGATAACGTCACGGATCTTGTCGGTGTCGATCTTCATCGCGATCATGGTCGGAGCGTTGGCCGACAGCTCGGTACGCGACTGACCGATGATCTGGTTCATCTGACCGAGGATGTTCAGGCGAGCTTCCAGGGCCTGGCCCAGGGCGATCTCCATGATTTCTTCGGTGATGCCCTTGATCTTGATGTCCATCTGCAGCGCGGTAACACCTTTCGAGGTACCGGCTACCTTGAAGTCCATGTCGCCCAGGTGGTCTTCATCACCCAGGATGTCGGTCAGAATGGCAAACTTCTCGCCTTCCTTGACCAGACCCATGGCGATACCGGCAACTGGTGCCTTCATCGGCACACCGGCGTCCATCAGTGCCAGAGATGCACCGCAGACCGAAGCCATGGAGCTGGAACCGTTGGACTCGGTGATTTCCGATACGACGCGGATGGTGTACGGGAAGACGTCAGCGCCCGGCAGCATGGCCTGTACGCTGCGACGCGCCAGACGGCCGTGACCGATTTCACGACGACCCGCGCCGCCCATGCGACCACACTCGCCCACCGAGAACGGAGGGAAGTTGTAGTGCAGCATGAAGGGGTCTTTCTTCTCGCCTTCAAGGGTGTCGAGCAGCTGTGCATCACGTGCAGTACCCAGCGTGGCAACGACCAGTGCCTGGGTTTCGCCACGGGTGAACAGGGCCGAACCGTGAGTCTTCGGCAGAACACCGACTTCGATGTTCAGAGGACGTACGGTGCGGGTGTCACGACCATCGATACGCGGCTTGCCGTTGACGATGTTTTCGCGAACGGTGCGGTATTCGATTTCACCGAAAGCGGCTTTGACTTCGCTGGCAGACGGGCTGCCTTCTTCGACAGCCAGCTTGGCAACGATCTGCTCACGCAGCTCGCCCAGACGCGCGTAACGGTCAGCCTTGATGGTGATGGTGTAAGCCTGGGAGATCGCTTCGCCGAACTCGGCACGGATCGCGCCCAGCAGCTCAGTGGCTTCAGGCTTTGGCTGCCAGGTCCAGGTTGGCTTGGCGGCCTCGGCAGCCAGCTCCTTGACGGCGTTGATCACGACCTGGAACTCGTCGTGGGCGAACAGCACAGCGCCCAGCATCTGGTCTTCGGTCAGTTCCTTGGCTTCCGATTCAACCATCAGAACGGCTTCGGAAGTACCGGCTACAACCATGTCCAGGCTCGACGCCTGAAGCTGCTCGTAAGTCGGGTTCAGCAGGTAGCCGGTGCTCTCATGGAAAGCAACGCGCGCAGCACCGACCGGACCGTCAAACGGAATACCGGAGATAGCCAGGGCAGCCGAGGTACCGATCATCGCAGCGATGTCCGGATCGGTTTTCTTGCTGGTGGAAACGACGGTGCAGACAACCTGCACTTCGTTCATGAAGCCTTCGGGGAACAGCGGGCGGATCGGACGATCGATCAGACGCGAGGTGAGGGTTTCTTTCTCGGAAGGACGGCCTTCACGCTTGAAGAAACCGCCAGGAATTTTGCCGGCAGCGTAGGTCTTTTCCTGATAGTGCACAGACAGGGGGAAGAAGCCTTTGCTGGCGTCGGCTTGCTTGGCGCCGACGACAGTCACCAACACGCTGACGTCATCGTCAACGGTGACCAATACTGCGCCGGAGGCCTGACGGGCGATACGGCCTGTCTCGAGGGTTACGGTCGATTGACCGAACTGAAACTTTTTGATTACCGGGTTCACGGTTTCCTACCTTTCTTTGTGGCTCTTGGGGAACTGGTTTCTTGCGAATTCTTGGGCAGCGTGGGGAATCGGCCCCTTCCACAGCCCAGATAAAACTTGAGGCTGGGAGCCTGCCCGAACCGCCGGGTAAACCCGATGATTCGCGACAGACAACCAACCTCTAGCAACGTCGTTATTAGCGACGCAGACCCAGACGACCGATCAGGGTGCTGTAACGGCTAACGTCCTTACCTTTCAGGTAATCCAGCAGCTTGCGACGCTGGTTTACCATACGGATCAGACCACGACGCGAGTGGTGGTCCTTACCGTTGGCCTTGAAGTGGCCTTGCAGTTTGTTGATGTTGGCGGTCAGCAGTGCAACTTGCACTTCTGGCGAACCAGTGTCACCAACAGCTTGCTGGTAGTCGGTTACGATCTGAGCTTTTTCTTCAACGCTGAGTGCCATGTGGGCAATCCTTATCTTCAAGGAAACGCTTCAAAAGAAACGTTTCCAACAGGCCGAGGACAAATCCTCGTATTAAAAAATGAGGCATGACCGTGCCTGTTGACAGCCATCCTCGTTCCACCTCACCTGCAGGCTAGCCTACGGATGAACTGGTTCCGGTCACTCTGACCGAATCAAGCGACGCGGCGCAATACGCCCGTCCTCACTGACTTCACCGATACCGATGAAGCGACCTTCATGATCCTGCACCCGCACCATGCCGAACTTCGGCGCGTCCGGTGCTCTGACTGGCTGACCGTGCAACCAGTAGAACGAACTATGCTCCGAAAACTTCAAGAGCGGCCAGTCCAGCAATCCGCTGTCCGATGGCATGAGGAAACGGTCAACCGCCTCATTGCCGCCGTCGGCGTGTACCTGCTCCAGCTCTTCCAGCGTGACCGTCTGGGCCAGGCTGAACGGTCCGGCCTGGGTACGGCGCAGTTCTGCGACGTAAGCACCACAACCGAGCTGCTCACCGATATCCTCGACCAGGGTCCGGATATAGGTGCCTTTGCTGCAATCGACCGACAAACGTGCCGTGTCGCCCTCGCAGGCAAGCAATTCCAAGCGCGCAATAGTAACAGAACGAGGCTCGCGCTCCACTACTTCCCCTGCACGTGCCAGCTTGTAAAGAGGCTGCCCGTCACGCTTGAGGGCCGAGTACATCGGCGGTATCTGACTGATTTGTCCACGAAAAGCGGGCAATGCAGCTTCGATATCGTCACGACCAACGGTCACTGGGCGCGTCAGCAAAACCTCGCCTTCGGAGTCGGCCGTGGTGGTGGTCTTGCCGAGTTGCATCAGGGTTTCGTAGGACTTGTCCGAATCGAGCAGGTACTGCGAGAACTTGGTGGCCTCACCAAAGCACAACGGCAATACGCCGGTTGCCAGAGGATCAAGGCTGCCAGTGTGACCCGCCTTCTCTGCGTTGAGCAGCCAGCGGACCTTTTGCAAGGCCGCGTTGGAGGTGAAACCCAGCGGCTTGTCGAGCAGGATGATCCCACTGACGTTGCGGCGTATACGCTTGACCTGAGCCACCCTTTACTCCTCGGTACTTTCAGGCTTTACGCCTTGTGGCGCAGAACCTTCCTTGTGCTGCCCGTCTTCGGCCACTGCCCGCTCGATCAATGCCGAGAGATGGGCGCCACGCACGACGCTTTCGTCATAGTGAAAGTGCAACTGCGGCACGCTGCGCAGCTTCATTTCGCGTGCCAGCTGCATGCGCAGGAAACCTGCGGCTGCGTTGAGCACCTTGATGCTCTGCGCGATTTCTTCAGCGCTGTCCTGCCCCATGACGGTCATGAAAATCTTGGCATGACCGACATCGCGGCTGACATCGACTGCTGTGATGGTAACCAGACCCACGCGAGGGTCCTTGATTTCACGACGGATCAGCTGCGCCAGCTCACGCTGCATCTGATCGCCAATACGTTGGGTGCGGCTATATTCTTTTGCCATGCTTGTTACCTGTTACTGATCCGGGACCAAACCCTGACAGTCTGAAAGCGGCAAACGCCCGGCCTGACAAAAGCCAGACCGGGCGTTGCGTTGAGAGCCCATGATGAAGACAGCGGCATTTGCATGCGATGTTTCACCATGGCTCCTGAAGCTCGCGATTTAGAGGCTGCGAGCCACTTGGACCTTCTCGAAGACTTCGATCTTGTCACCGACCTTGACGTCGTTGTAGCTCTTGACGCCGATACCGCATTCCATGCCGGCACGCACTTCGGCAGCGTCGTCCTTGAAGCGGCGCAGGGATTCCAGCTCGCCTTCAAAGATAACGATGTCTTCGCGCAGTACACGGATTGGACGGTTACGGTGCACAACGCCTTCCAGAACCATACAACCTGCGATCGCGCCGAATTTCGGCGAACGGAACACATCGCGGACTTCGGCAATACCCAGGATATTTTCCCGGACGTCGCTGCCAAGCATGCCGGTGAGGGCCTTCTTGACGTCTTCGATGATGTCGTAGATCACGTTGTAGTAACGCATATCCAGGCCTTCCTGCTCGACGATCTTGCGAGCGCCAGCATCGGCACGCACATTGAAACCGAACAGTACAGCGTTGGAGGCCAGTGCCAGGTTGGCGTCGCTCTCGGTGATACCACCGACACCGCCACCGACTACGCGCACTTGCACTTCATCGTTACCCAGGCCGCCGAGGGCGCCCTGCAATGCTTCCAGAGAACCACGGACATCGGATTTGAGGACGATGTTAAGCGTCTTCTTCTCTTCCTGACCCATGTTCTCGAAGATGTTTTCGAGCTTGCCGGCATGCGCGCGAGCCAGTTTGACTTCGCGGAACTTGCCTTGGCGGAACAGAGCGACTTCACGGGCTTTCTTCTCGTCAGCCAGTACAGACATCTCGTCGCCAGCGTCCGGCGTGCCATCAAGACCCAGGATTTCGACCGGAATCGAAGGCCCTGCTTCTTTGACCGGCTTGCCGTTCTCGTCGAGCATGGCGCGGATACGGCCGAAGTTCGAGCCGACCAGCACCATGTCGCCCTGACGCAGCGTACCGTCCTGAACCAGAACCGTCGCAACAGGGCCACGGCCCTTGTCCAGACGGGACTCGACAACCACACCACGGCCAGGGGCCGATGGGGTTGCTTTGAGTTCCAGAACTTCGGCTTGCAACAGGACAGCTTCGAGCAGTTCGTCGACGCCGGTACCCATTTTCGCGGAAACCGATACGAACGGCGTATCACCGCCCCACTCTTCAGATGTCACGCCGTGAACCGACAACTCGCTGCGGATGCGATCGAGATCAGCGCCCGGCTTGTCGATCTTGTTCACTGCAACCACCAGAGGCACGCCAGCAGCAACAGCATGCTGAACCGCTTCAATGGTCTGTGGCATCACGCCGTCGTCTGCCGCAACCACCAGGATCACGATGTCGGTCGCCTTGGCACCACGGGCACGCATTGCGGTAAACGCGGCGTGACCCGGGGTGTCGAGGAAGGTGACCATGCCGCGCTCGGTTTCTACGTGGTACGCACCGATGTGCTGGGTGATACCACCGGCTTCGCCAGCAGCTACCTTGGCACGACGGATGTAGTCGAGCAGGGAAGTCTTACCGTGGTCAACGTGGCCCATTACGGTCACGACTGGCGCACGGGAGAACGTCTCACCTTCGAACTTCAACGATTCAGCCAGGGAATCTTCCAGGGCATTGTCGCTGACCAGCGTGACCTTGTGGCCCAGCTCTTCGGCGATCAACTGGGCAGTTTCCTGATCCAGTACCTGGTTGATGGTCACCGGGGTGCCCATCTTGAACATGAACTTGATGACTTCAGCTGCCTTGACCGACATCTGCGCAGACAATTCGCCGACAGTGATGGTCTCGCCGATGGCAACGTCACGAACCACAGGACCGGTAGGGCTCTGGAAACCGTGTGCATTGCGCTTCTTCAGCTTGGACTTGCCACGACCGCCACGACGGAAACCATCGCTTTCTTCATCGGTGGTGCGAGGGGCAACGCGTGGAGCCGGCGCCTTCTCTTTGACCGAAGCGCGATGAGGCGCGTTTTTACGCTCGCCGTCGCCACCACCGCTGCGACGATTGTTATCGTCGGCGCGCGGTTTGTCCGGACGGCGCTGTTCGTTCTGCTTGTTGCGAACGTCAGCAGACGGTGCTGGAGCAGCAGCCACAACCGGGGCGCTTTCACGCACTGGCTCGGCTACTGCAGCAGGCGCTGCGACAGCGTCGTTAGTCGTGGCTTGTGCAGCAGCAGGCTGGCGAGGCGCTTCTTCTTCGGCGCGACGCTTGGCTTCTTCTTCAGCCTTTTGACGAGCGGCATTTTCTACCGCACGGCGTTCATCCATCTCGCGCTTGCGCTCGGCTTCGATTTCTTCCGGGCTACGCTGCACGAAGACTTTCTTCTTGCGCACTTCAACGCTGATGCTCTTGCTGCCAGCAACGCGCAGGGTGCTGGTGGTCTTGCGCTGCAAAGTGATCTTGCGCGGCTCTTCCACCTTGGCCTTGTGACCGCTTTTCAAATGCGTCAACAGGGCTTGTTTTTCGTTATCGGTCACAACTTGCTCGGCGGCGGTGTGCGGCAGACCTGCCTCACGCATCTGCTGTAACAGGCGCTCTACCGGTGTGTCGACCACTTTGGCCAGTTCTTTCACCGTGACTTGCGTCATGCACTTCTCTCCTCAGGCCGCGCCTACTTACTCGAACCAATGGGCTCGGGCGGCCATGATCAACTTGCCGGCACGATCATCGTCAATGCCGTCGATGTCGAGCAGGTCATCTATAGACTGCTCGGCCAGGTCTTCGCGGGTAACTACGCCGCGCACCGCCAGTTCCATCGCCAAATCCTTGTCCATACCCTCAAGCGAGAGCAGGTCTTCGGCCGGATGGGCGTCTGCCAGCTTTTCCTCAGTAGCGATGGCTTTAGTCAACAAACGATCCTTGGCACGAGCGCGAAGCTCGTTGACGATGTCCTCGTCAAAGCCGTCGATGTTGAGCATTTCTTCCAACGGTACGTAGGCAATCTCTTCCAGGCTGGTGAAGCCTTCATCAACCAGAACCTGTGCCAGTTCTTCATCGACTTCCAGCTCGTCGATGAAATTGCGCAGGATGTCGCCGGTTTCAGCTTGCTGCTTGGCCTGGATGTCCGATTCGGTCATTACGTTCAGGGTCCAGCCAGTCAACTGACTTGCCAGACGCACGTTCTGACCGCCACGACCAATCGCCTGGGCCAGGTTGTCCGCGCCAACCGCGATATCCATTGCATGCGCATCTTCATCTACGATGATTGCCGCTACTTCTGCAGGGGACATTGCATTGATCACGAACTGTGCCGGGTTATCGTCCCAAAGCACGATATCCACACGCTCGCCACCCAGCTCGCCGGAAACAGCCTGAACTCGCGAACCACGCATGCCGATGCAGGCGCCTTGCGGGTCGATTCGTTTGTCCTTGGAGCGAACAGCGATTTTTGCACGCGAACCCGGGTCACGGGAGGCAGCCATCACCTCGATCAGACCTTCGGCAATTTCCGGTACTTCGATACGGAAAAGCTCGATCAGCATCTCTGGCGCAGTACGCGACAAGATCAGCTGAGGGCCACGGTTTTCGGTGCGAATTTCCTTGAGCAGCGCACGAACGCGAACACCCACCCGGAAAGTCTCCCGGGAAATGATGTCTTCACGAGCCAGCAGTGCTTCGGCATTGTTGCCAAGGTCAACGATGACATTGTCACGTGTAACCTTTTTAACAGTACCGGAAATGATTTCGCCCAGACGCTCGCGGTAGGCATCGACAACCTGAGCGCGCTCAGCTTCACGAACCTTCTGCACAATGACTTGCTTGGCGGTCTGTGCGGCAATACGGCCGAACTCGATGGAGTCGATTTTTTCTTCGATCAGATCGCCTGCAACGGCACCCGGCTTTTTGGCCTGGGCCTGATCGACGGCCAACTCGTAAGCCGGATCGTCCAGATCTTCGTCTTCGACCACTGTCCAGCGACGGAAAGTTTCGTAGTTACCCGTGTGACGGTTGATTTCCACACGCAGTTCAACTTCATCTTCAAAACGTTTCTTGGTAGCAGTGGCAAGAGCCAGCTCCAGCGCTTCAAAAATTACACCTGCCGGAACGCCCTTTTCATTGGACACCGACTCAACAACCAGCAGTACTTCTTTGCTCATCGTACGCCTCGCCTTTCGCAAGCCATTGGATCCGCGGGATCCGCAGTATCTGGCACGTCTCAGTCAAACGTGGGAATAATGTTGGCCTTGTCGATCAAGTCGATCGGCAACAGGAATTCATGGTCTTCTACCTGCACCACGACATCCTGCTCCTCCACCCCGCGGAGAAGGCCTTGAAAGTTGCGTCGGCCTTCAAAGGGCGAGCGCAGCTTTATTTTCACTTGTTCCCCAGCGTGCAAGGCAAACTGTTCAAGAGTGAACAGTGGGCGGTCCATGCCGGGAGAAGACACCTCAAGCGTGTATTCGGCAGCGATTGGATCTTCTACGTCCAACACACCACTGATCTGGCGACTGACTATTTCGCAGTCCTCCACCAGAACACCACCTTCCTTGTCGATATAAATGCGCAGCAGTGAATGTCGGCCCTGGGAAAGAAACTCTATTCCCCAGCATTGATAGCCAAGAGCCTCGACCACCGGGGCCAACAAGGCCTGCAACTGTTCTAGCTTGCTCGACACCTGAACCCCCTCGTGCATGCTTTAAAAATAAAAAAATGGGCAAAAGCCCATCCATGAGAACGCCGCTGAACATCGACGTCATGTACTGTCCAGCTAACAAAAAGCCCCTGAAAAGGGGCTCCGCTAAAACTGGTTGCGGGGGCTGGATTTGAACCAACGACCTTCGGGTTATGAGCCCGACGAGCTACCAAGCTGCTCCACCCCGCGACAAAGCTGGGGCGGAAGTATACGACCGATCCATCTATGGGTCAATCGAACATCCACCTACAAGAAAGCCCGCTAATGCGGGCCTTCTTGTTAATTTGGTACCGAGAAGGGGACTCGAACCCCTACACCCTACGGGCACAACCACCTCAAGGTTGCGTGTCTACCAATTCCACCACCTCGGCATTACAACTCTTTTTGGCGACCTCATTAACATCGCCTGAATTCTTTTACTTCTGCTCTGGAGCTTGAGGTACGTCAGCTGGAACAACCGCTGGCTTTTGCCCTTCGAGCACCGGAACATCATCTGCTGCCGGCTTTTGCTTGACTTCCAGTACCGCTGGATCTGGCAACCCTACCTGAGTCAGCTGTTGAGCTTTCTCTTTAGCAAAGTAACCTAACCCTAAGCTGGTTATGAAGAAACAGGCGGCAAGTATAGCAGTAAACTTACTAAGAAAGGTAGAGGTTCCTTGCCCTCCGAAGACAGTATTTGATGCACCTGCTCCGAAAGACGCACCTGCGTCCGCACCTTTACCCTGCTGCAGCAATACCAAGGCAACAACGCCCAAAGCGCCCAACAGATGAAAAACGACTACGACTGTTTCCAGCATTTTTTCAGTTTCCCGCGGCGCGACAGATCGCACCGAACTCATCTGCATTCAGGGAGGCACCACCAATGAGCCCCCCATCGATATCCGGCATGCTGAATAGTTCGACCGCATTGGCCGACTTCACGCTGCCGCCATAAAGAAGACGCACGCCTTGTGCGACTTCAGCATTCTGTTTCGCCAGTTGCGCACGAATGGCTGCGTGCACTTCCTGCGCCTCTTGAGGCGAAGCGGTCAACCCGGTGCCGATGGCCCAGACTGGCTCGTAAGCAATGACTGCTTTCAAAAACACATCAACGCCCAACTTGGCGATAACGCTATCGAGCTGCTGCCCAACGACTTCAAGTGTCCGTCCCGCCTGACGCTCTTCAAGGGTCTCGCCAATGCAGAGCACCGGCGTCAAACCACTTTCCTGAATAGCGGCAAACTTGCTGTTCAGAACATCATCACGCTCGCCAATCAACTGACGACGTTCGGAGTGCCCGACCAGCACCAGCTTGCAACCGGCATCAGCCAGCTGACTGGAAGCGATTTCGCCTGTCAGCGCGCCCTGCGCAGCCTGTATCGCCGCATCCTGAGCACCGACGATGATCGAAGTGGCTTCAAGCCCCTTGACCGCCTGCTCGATGAACAGACTCGACGGCATCACCGCAACATCGACATTACCCGGCATCGTTTGCAGGGCAAGACCCTTGATCAGCTCAGCGACGCTGGCGCGGGTACCGTGCATTTTCCAGTTACCAGCTACCATTGGGCGACGCATGCTACACCTCGTGGGTCAAAGTGGGCGCAGATGTTACCCAACAGTTCAGACACTGGCAAGCCGAAATCAGGCGCAAACGTCAGCAACGAGTTTGGCGAGCTCTTCTGCGTAGGCCTTGACCTGCGCTTCGTCCTCGCCTTCGACCATCACACGCACCAACGGCTCAGTCCCGGACTTGCGCAAAAGAACCCGGCCACGACCCGCCATTTGCTCGGTAACCCGCGCACAGGCCTCTTGCACCGAAGGGTGTGAAACCGGGTCGACACCCTCACCGCCGAACCGCACGTTGATCAGTACCTGCGGGCATTTACGCAATCTCAGGCGCGCCTCTGCCAGACTGATGCCGCTGCGACGCAACGCCAGGATCACCTGCAACGCCGCAATAATGGCATCGCCAGTGGTTGCATGCTGGAAGCACACGATGTGCCCCGAGTTCTCACCGCCGATCTGCCAGTTACGCTCAAGCAGTTCGGCAATGACGTAACGATCGCCTACATTGGCGCGCACGAACGGAATGTTCTGCTCGGCCAACGCCAACTCAAGCCCCAGGTTACTCATCAGCGTTCCAACCACTCCGCCCTGCAAGCGACCTCGCTCATGCAGGTCGCGCGCAATGATGTAGAGCAGCTCATCGCCATCGACGATGGTGCCCGTGTGATCGACCATCAGGACGCGATCGCCATCACCATCGAAGCCGATACCCATGTCTGCCTTCTCGGCCAGCACGGCAGCCTGCAGCGCCTCCATGTGGGTAGAACCGCAGTTCTTGTTGATGTTGAGCCCGTCTGGCTGCGCGGAAAGCACAACAACCTGCGCGCCCAGCTCACGAAACACGTTGGGCGCAACCTTGTAAGTGGCGCCATGCGCGCAATCGATGACCACCTTGAGCCCGGCGAAGTCGGTACTGGTCGGTACGCTGCTTTTGCAGAATTCGATATAACGACCGGCAGCATCGTTGATACGCGAGACTTTGCCCAGGTTCTCGGACTCGGCAACGGTCATCGGCGCATCGAGCAACTCCTCGATCATCATTTCGATTTCGTCAGGCAGCTTCGTACCCTGACCGGAAAAGAATTTGATGCCGTTATCGTAATGCGGGTTGTGCGAGGCGCTGATCACGATGCCCGCTTCGGCGTGAAAGGTTCGCGTCAGGTAGGCGATGGCAGGCGTAGGCATCGGGCCCAGCAGCATCACGTCAGCGCCAGCAGCTGACAATCCAGCCTCAAGGGCAGACTCGAACATATAACCGGAGATACGCGTGTCCTTGCCGACAAGGATCCGGCAGGTGCCCAGCTTGCGGAAGGCCATGCCTGCCGCCCAGCCCAGCTTGAGCATGAAATCAGGCGTAATAGGGAACTGCCCCACGCGACCGCGAATGCCGTCGGTTCCGAAATATTTTCTGGTACTCATGGATGCCCCACTGTTGTTATTCAGCTGCTTCGACAGCTGCAATCATGCGCACCACGTCAACCGTTTCGGCGACATCGTGCACACGCAAGATTCTTGCACCTTTGGTCATGGCCAATGCAGCCAGCGCCAGACCACCATACAAACGCTCACCGACCGGGCGACCCAGCACGGCACCAATCATGCTCTTGCGTGACACACCGACAAGCAGCGGGCGACCAAGGGCATGCAGGTTTTCCATGTGCCTGAACAGACTCAGGTTATGGTCGAGGGTTTTCGCAAAGCCAAACCCTGGATCAAGAATGATCCGGCTGCGGTCTATGCCGACGGCTTCGCACCGCTCGATTCGCTCCACAAGAAAAGCGCTGACCTCACCGACGAGATCTTCATAGCGTGGATTATCCTGCATATCGCCAGGCTCACCCAGCATATGCATCAGGCAGACAGGCAAGCCCGTTGCGGCAGCCGCCTCCAGCGCTCCAGGACGCCGCAGAGAGCGAACATCATTGATCAGACCCGCTCCCAGCCTGGCAGACTCGAGTATGACGTCCGGTGTGGACGTATCGACCGAGATGATCACATCCAGCTCGCGAGCGATAAGCTCCACCAGCGGCGCGACGCGCTCCACCTCTTCAGCAGGAGAAACCGGAAGAGCCCCGGGACGCGTTGACTCCCCGCCGATATCGATCAGCGTGGCGCCCGCAGCGACCATGGACTGGGCATGACGCAGCGCAGCATCGAGCTGACTGTAGCGACCGCCATCAGAGAACGAGTCGGGGGTAGCGTTCAGGATGCCCATCACGTGCGTACGGGCCAAATCAAGAACCCGGTTGCCGCAAGGCAACCGGGTTGGGTACAGCGCAGAAGTCATGTCAGGCCTTAGTGTTCAGCAGCAGGGCCGCCGATCGGCGCTTCCGGGCGAGGATCTGGAGTGATCGGCGTACCCTTGGTACCCGAACCACCTTCCCAGTCACGCGGCTCACGCGGTGGACGACCCGACATGATGTCATCGATCTGATCCGCATCGATGGTTTCATACTTCATCAACGCGTCAGCCATGGCATCCAGCTTGTCACGGTTATCCGTCAGCAGCTGCTTCGCGGTCCCGTAGCAGAGGTCGATGATGCTGCGAACCTCGGAGTCGATCAGCTTGGCTGTCTCGCCAGAGAAGTTGGAGTTCTGGCTGCCGCCACGACCCAGGTAACCGGAATCTTCATCCTCGGAGTACATCAGAGGACCCAGTTTTTCCGACAAGCCCCATTTCGTCACCATGTTCCGCGCAAGCTGACTGGCACGCATGATGTCGTTGGAAGCGCCCGTGGTGACACCGTCAAAACCCAGGGTCATTTCTTCTGCGATACGGCCGCCGTACAGCGAACAGATCTGACTGATCAGTGCGCGCTTGGACAGGCTGTACCGATCCTCTTCCGGCAGGAACATGGTCACGCCGAGGGCACGGCCACGAGGAATGATCGAGACCTTATAGACCGGGTCATGCTCAGGCACCAGACGACCAACGATAGCGTGACCCGCTTCGTGGTAGGCGGTGTTCTGCTTTTCCTTCTCGGACATGACCATGGATTTGCGCTCGGCGCCCATCATGATCTTGTCCTTGGCCAGCTCGAACTCTTTCATCTCGACGATGCGTTTGCCTGAGCGAGCCGCAAACAACGATGCTTCGTTGACGAGGTTGGCCAGATCGGCACCGGAGAAGCCAGGCGTACCGCGAGCGATAACACCAGGATTGACATCCTCCCCCATCGGCACCTTGCGCATGTGAACCTTGAGAATCTGCTCGCGACCGCGAATGTCAGGCAGACCTACCACGACCTGACGGTCGAAACGGCCTGGACGCAGCAGCGCAGGGTCGAGTACGTCAGGACGGTTGGTTGCGGCGATGACAATGATGCCGTCATTCATCTCGAAACCATCCATCTCGACCAACAACTGGTTGAGGGTCTGCTCGCGCTCGTCGTGACCACCGCCCATGCCGGCACCACGATGACGACCGACAGCGTCGATTTCATCGATGAAGATGATGCAAGGTGCGTGTTTCTTGGCCTGTTCGAACATGTCACGGACGCGGCTTGCACCGACACCCACGAACATTTCGACGAAGTCGGAACCGGAGATGGTGAAGAACGGTACTTTCGCCTCGCCAGCAATCGCCTTGGCGATCAGCGTCTTACCGGTACCAGGAGGACCGACCATCAATACGCCACGAGGGATGCGGCCACCCAGGCGCTGGAACTTGCCTGGGTCGCGAAGGAACTCAACGAGCTCACCCACTTCTTCCTTGGCTTCGTCACAACCTGCGACGTCAGCCAGGGTGGTCTTCACCTGGTCTTCGGATAACAGACGGGCCTTGCTCTTGCCAAAGCTCATCGGGCCGCCTTTACCGCCGGCTCCGCCCTGCATCTGGCGCATGAAGAACATGAAGACGGCGATGATCACCAGGATCGGGAAGCTGGCGACCAGCAACTGGGTCCAGATGCTTTGCTGTTCAGGCTGCTTGCCTTCAACGACCACATTGTTGTCGACCAGATCACCGATCAGACCGTTGTCCTGGATAGCCGGACGAATAGTCTTGAAGGTGTCACCATCGCTGCGCTTGCCAGTGATGACGTAGCCGTCGACGGAGACCTTCTCAACCTTGCCATCCTTAACCTGCTGGATGAACTCGGAATAATTGAGGGTCTGCGGCTCGTTCGGGCTGGAGAAGTTGTTCATCACCGTCACGAGGACAGCCGCGATGATCAACCACAGGATCAAATTCTTTGCCATATCGTTCAATTAGCTACCCTCTGAAGCAAGCTCCACGCAGCAAGCGTGCCTCGCATGATATTCACCGGCCTAACTTACTACAGAACCTACAGATGTGGCAGGCACCGTCTGTAACCCTTTGTGAAACTTTGACTACGCGATGTTCGAACATGCTGCATCGATAACGCCATTTAAAAAAAGCTATCGCCTTGCATCAAAGACGCTCATCGCTGGCCGCACCTTCAATACCCTTGAAGCCACGACCCAGCAGGTACTGCTCACGGGATCGATCACGCGACGACAACGGCTTGCGCATCTGCACCTTGTCGAACAGCTTACGGATGTCCTTGTGATACACGTCGAAGCCTTCACCCTGGAAGACCTTGATGAGGAAATCGCCACCCGGACGTAAAACCCGGCCAGCCAGATCAAGCGCCAACTCACAGAGAAACATTGCCCGCGGCATATCCACCGCGCTCAATCCACTCATATTGGGGGCCATATCGGAAATCACAAGGTCTACCTGCGTATTACCGACAGCTTCCAGAATTTGCGCGAGCACGGCATCTTCAGTGAAGTCACCCTGAATGAAGGTCACGTCAGGGATGCTATCCATTTCGAGGATGTCGGAAGCAATCAGACGCCCTTGACCGCCAATCAGACGACTGGTCACCTGCGACCAGCCTCCAGGCGCAGCACCGAGGTCGATCACGGTCATGCCGGGACGGATGATCTTGTCCTTTTCCTGGATCTCGAGAAGCTTGTAACTGGCACGCGAACGGTAACCGTCCTTCTGCGCCATTTTGACGTACTTGTCGTCGAAGTGTTCTTTGAGCCAGTTATGGCTTGTCTTGGAACGGGCCACGGGGCACCTCAAAAATAAACGAGTCGTGATTAACTGGGCGGTCCCGGACTCGCTCGGGTAAACTGGCCGCCGCTTTTTACAAGATCAGACGCAGAGGTCAGATTATGCCGCTCACTCAAGAGCAGAAGAAACAATACAAATCCATTGGCCACCACCTGAAGCCGGTATTGATCGTGGCTGACAATGGTTTGACTGAAGGTGTGCTGGCAGAGCTTGAACGCGCACTGAGCGATCACGAGCTGATCAAGATCAAGCTCAACATCCTCGACCGCGAAAGTCGCTTGCAGGCCATTGCAGAAATCTGCAAAGCCGGCTCGGCGGATCTTGTTCAGGTCATCGGCAAAATGGCGTTGATCTACCGCAAGAACCCAAAGGTAAACAAGCTGTTGTCCAACGTCCACCGCGCGAACTAAAAAAACAGAAGCCAGGGCCGCAGATTGCGCGCCCTGCTCCTTTTTGCGCAACTTCGCTCGCCGTGCGAGTCATTCAGACCCGCTATCGAACACACGACCGCCAGGATCCTCAAGGCATACGCCGAAAGGACCAGGCAGTTGCGCCCGCCAGAAGCGGGCTCCCGCGTCAGACGTGGCGAACTTCGACGATCTCATACTCGATGACACCGCTAGGCGTCTTCACGACCACGACATCGCCTTCTTCCTTGGCAATCAAAGCGCGAGCGATGGGCGATCCCACCGAAATCTTGCCTTTCTTGATATCCGCCTCATCCTCACCAACGATCTGATAAGTGACGCTCTCATCCGTTTCGACGTTGGCGATTTCAACGGTCGTGCCGAAAATCACCTTGCCCGTATGAGGAATGGTGGTGACGTCGATCACCACGGCGTTCTGCATACGGCCTTCGATATCACGGATACGCGCCTCGACCATGCCCTGCTGCTCTCGCGCTGCGTGGTATTCGGCGTTTTCCTTCAGGTCACCCAGCTCCCGCGCCGTACCGATATCCTGGCTCAGCTTGGGACGGATCACCTTGGTCAGGTGGGTCAATTCTTCTTCCAGGGCGCGAGCGCCCTGGACAGTCATTGGGTATTTGATCATGCCTTCAATCCTGCATGGAGGTCCTGCAAGCGACGTACAGTCTTCTCTGGACCGAACTTGAGCGCTTCGCAGATGGCTTCGCCTGCTGCAATAGTCGTGGTGCAGTAGATCTTGTGCTGCAGGGCGTTGCGACGAATGGAGTAGGAATCCGCAATCGACTGACGACCTTCGGTGGTGTTGATGATCAGCGTGACTTCGTCATTCTTGATCATGTCGACCACGTGAGGACGACCCTCGGTCACTTTGTTGACGCGGCGTACTTTCAGGCCAGCCGCTTCGATCAGCTTGGCAGTCCCCGCCGTAGCAACGATCTCGAAGCCCAGACCAATCAGGTCACGTGCGACACCCGCCACCAGCGGCTTGTCATCATCACGGACACTGATGAACGCGGTGCCGCCGGTAGGCAGCACTTCGCTGGCGCCCATCTGGGCCTTGGCGAACGCTTCACCGAAGGTATCGCCAACGCCCATCACTTCACCGGTCGACTTCATCTCTGGGCCGAGGATCGGGTCAACGCCCGGGAACTTGGCGAACGGGAACACCGCTTCTTTCACGCTGTAGAAATTCGGGATGATTTCCTTGGTGAAGTTCAGCTCTTTCAGGGTTTTGCCTGCCATCACGCGCGCTGCGATCATAGCCAGAGAAACACCGATGCACTTGGACACGAACGGCACGGTACGCGATGCGCGCGGGTTCACTTCGATGACGTAGATGTCTTCGCCCTGCAAGGCCAACTGCACGTTCATCAGGCCGACAACCCCCAATTCCAGAGCCATTTTCTTGACCTGCTCGCGCATCTCGTCCTGGATGTGAGCAGGCAGCGAGTACGGTGGCAGCGAGCACGCGGAGTCACCGGAGTGAACGCCCGCCTGTTCGATGTGCTGCATGATCGCGCCGATCACCACGTCAGTGCCGTCGCAGACTGCATCGACGTCCATTTCGATTGCGCAATTGAGGAAGTGATCCAGCAGCAC
The DNA here is from genome assembly GCF_014358015.1 of Pseudomonas triticifolii. GTDB lineage: Bacteria > Pseudomonadota > Gammaproteobacteria > Pseudomonadales > Pseudomonadaceae > Aquipseudomonas > Aquipseudomonas triticifolii. The sequence goes on from NZ_JACONV010000009.1 coordinate 54,912, forward strand.
AGGGCTGTCATTGGAAACCTGAACCGCTTCACGCAGATAGCGCTTGAGCTCGTCTTCCTGGTAAACGATTTCCATCGCACGGCCACCCAGTACATAGGATGGGCGCACGACCAGCGGGTAACCGATCTTCGCGGCGGCACGAATCGCTTCGTCTTCGCTGCGCACGGTAGCGTTTGGTGGCTGACGCAGATTCAGGCGCTCGACCATTTGCTGGAAGCGCTCACGGTCTTCAGCACGGTCGATGGCGTCAGGGCTGGTACCGATGATCGGCACGCCAGCGGCTTCCAGCGCACGCGCCAGTTTCAGCGGGGTCTGGCCGCCATACTGAACGATCACGCCCTTCGGCTTCTCGACACGCACGATTTCCAGCACATCCTCGAGCGTAACCGGCTCGAAGTACAGACGATCGGAGGTGTCGTAGTCAGTGGAGACGGTTTCCGGGTTGCAGTTGACCATGATGGTCTCGTACCCGTCGTCACGCAGCGCAAGCGCGGCGTGTACGCAGCAGTAGTCGAACTCGATGCCCTGGCCGATACGGTTAGGACCGCCACCCAGAATCATGATCTTGTCGCGAGTCGAAGGATTGGCTTCGCACTCTTCTTCGTACGTGGAGTACATGTACGCAGTATCGGTCGCGAACTCGGCCGCGCAGGTGTCGACGCGCTTGTAGACCGGGAACACTTCAAGCTTGTGACGGTGCGTGCGCAGGTTCTTCTCGGTCACGCCCAACAGCTTGGCCAGACGCGCATCGGAGAAACCCTTGCGCTTGAGACGGAACATCAGGTCGCGGTCGATGGACGACAGGCCCAGTGTCTTGACCTTCTCTTCGTCCTTGATCAGATCTTCGATCTGGACCAGGAACCAAGGGTCAATCATGTTCATGGCGAAGATTTCTTCGACACTCATGCCGGCGCGGAACGCGTCAGCGACGTACCAGATACGCTCGGCACCCGGCACAGTCAGCTCGCGCTTGAGCGTGCTCATGCTTTCCGGATGGCTCAGGTCGAGCTTGGGATCCAGACCGCAGACGCCGACTTCCAGACCGCGCAGGGCTTTCTGCAGGGATTCCTGGAAGGTGCGACCGATGGCCATGACTTCACCCACCGACTTCATCTGAGTGGTCAGGCGAGCGTCGGCCTTGGCGAACTTCTCGAACGCGAAGCGTGGCAGCTTGGTGACGACGTAGTCGATGGACGGTTCGAAGGAAGCCGGGGTCTTGCCGCCGGTGATGTCGTTCGACAGCTCGTCCAGCGTGTAACCAACAGCCAGCTTGGCAGCGACCTTGGCAATCGGGAAACCGGTGGCTTTGGAAGCAAGGGCCGAGGAGCGCGAGACACGCGGGTTCATCTCGATCACGACCATGCGGCCGGTGTCCGGGCAGATGCCGAACTGAACGTTGGAACCGCCGGTTTCAACGCCGATCTCGCGCAGTACCGCCAGGGAGGCGTTGCGCAGGATCTGGTATTCCTTGTCGGTCAGGGTCTGCGCGGGTGCGACGGTGATGGAGTCACCGGTGTGCACACCCATCGGGTCGAAGTTTTCGATGGAGCAGACAATGATGCAGTTGTCCTTTTTGTCACGGACAACTTCCATTTCATATTCTTTCCAGCCGATCAGCGATTCGTCGATCAGCAGCTCTTTGGTTGGCGAAAGATCCAGACCACGGGCGCAGATTTCTTCGAACTCTTCACGGTTGTAAGCGATACCGCCACCCGTGCCGCCCATGGTGAAGGACGGACGGATGATGCAAGGGAAGCCAAGCTTTTCAAGAACAGCGTTGGCTTCTTCCATCGAGTGGGCAATGCCGGAACGCGGGCAATCCAGGCCGATGGACTTCATGGCCTTGTCGAAGCGCGAGCGGTCTTCGGCCTTGTCGATGGTGTCGGCGTTGGCACCGATCATCTCGACGCCGAACTTCTCCAGAACGCCTTCGCGCTCAAGATCCAGTGCGCAGTTCAGTGCAGTCTGACCGCCCATGGTCGGCAGCAGCGCGTCCGGACGCTCTTTTTCGATGATCTTGGCAACGGTCTGCCACTTGATCGGCTCGATGTAAGTAGCGTCGGCCATGGCCGGGTCGGTCATGATGGTGGCCGGGTTGGAGTTCACCAGGATGACGCGGTAGCCCTCTTCGCGCAGTGCCTTGCAGGCCTGGGCGCCGGAGTAGTCGAATTCACAGGCCTGGCCGATCACGATGGGGCCGGCGCCGAGAATCAGGATGCTTTTAATATCTGTACGTTTTGGCATGGGTTGTCACTCAAATCCGCAGGTCAGTCGGCAAGCCGTCTTGAACATTTCATTGAGGTGACCTGGGTGGCAGCAACCGGACGTATCGTCCGGGTCCAGCCAGGTCACCTGCTTACTACATTCTCAAGGCAACCGGTCAGCGTCGCTTGGCCATGGCTTCGATAAAGCGATCAAACAGAGGGGCGACGTCGTTAGGGCCCGGGCTGGCCTCAGGGTGACCCTGGAAGCTGAAGGCGCTCTTGTCGGTGCGCTCGATACCCTGAAGGGTGCCGTCAAACAGCGACTTGTGGATGGCGCGCACGTTGGCCGGCAACGTGGCTTCGTCAACCGCAAAACCATGGTTCTGGCTGGTAATCATGACGACGCCGGTGTCCAGATCCTGAACCGGGTGGTTGGCACCGTGGTGGCCATGGCCCATTTTCAGGGTCTTGGCACCGGAGGCCAGCGCGAGCAACTGGTGGCCCAGGCAGATACCGAAGACCGGGATTTCAGTTTCCAGTACATCCTTGATGGCCTTGATGGCGTAGTCGCAAGGCTCAGGGTCGCCAGGGCCGTTGGACAGGAACACACCATCAGGGTTGTAGGCCAGGACGTCCTTGGCAGGCGTCTGGGCCGGAACCACAGTCACGCGACAACCGCGCTCGACCAGCATGCGCAGGATGTTCAGCTTCACGCCGTAATCGTAAGCGACAACATGATAAGGCAGCTCGGAGGCAGCGATTTCAGGATGGCTATCGGTTTTCAGGTTCCAGACGCTGGAACGCCACTCGTAGGCTTCTTTGGTGCTGACCTCTTTGGCCAGATCCATGCCCTTGAGCCCAGGGAAGCCGCGCGCCGCCGCGATCGCAGCCTCTTCGGAAATATTGTCGCCAGCCATGATGCAGCCGTTCTGTGCGCCTTTCTCACGCAGGATGCGGGTCAGGCGGCGGGTATCGATGCCGGCGATGGCAACGACATTGTTGGCTTTCAGGTAATCATCCAGCGACATCTTGTTACGCCAGTTGCTGGCGACCAGCGGCAGATCACGAATGACCAGGCCTGCGGACCAAACGCGATCGGACTCTGCGTCCTCAGGCGTGGTGCCGGTGTTGCCGATGTGCGGGTAGGTCAGGGTAACGATTTGCTGGGCATAGGAAGGATCGGTAAGGATTTCCTGATAGCCTGTCATTGCGGTGTTGAACACCACCTCACCAACGGTCTGACCGTCGGCTCCAATGGCTTCGCCGCGAAAAATGCTGCCATCAGCAAGGGCGAGTATGGCTGGCTTAGTCAAGAAGACCTCCCGTAAATAAAGCCTGAAAGGGCGTTCGCAGGTTGCAAAAAAGCGGAATGACGTAGATACGTCACCCCGCTTTCTTATAGAATCATCTGCGCGCTTTTAGTGGACACACTAAAGCTGTAGCTTACAGAAAAGGCCCATTTTGGTCTACCACCAATGTGCCTCAAATGCGGGGAAATGCGACAGTTTTTCGATCAGCGACAGTTGGCAAGAGGCCGAATCCCGCACCCTGTACGAAATCCGGCCCGATAACCACAAGTGCATCGATCAATGCAGATCCAGCACGTCCTGCATGTCATAAAGGCCCGGCGCCTTGCCATCAAGCCACATCGCAGCTCTGACAGCACCCTTGGCGAAGGTCATGCGACTGGACGCCTTGTGAGTGATCTCGACACGCTCACCTTCAGCAGCGAACAGCACCGTGTGATCACCGACCACGTCACCCGCGCGAATCGTTGCAAAGCCGATGCTCTGACGATCACGCGCACCGGCCTGCCCTTCACGCCCATAGACCGCAACCTTTTCAAGATCACGACCCAGAGCACTGGCCACCACTTCACCCATGCGCAACGCCGTGCCTGACGGCGCGTCGACCTTATGACGGTGATGCGCTTCAGTGATCTCGATGTCGACGTCATCGCCCAGAACCCGGGCTGCAGTATCGAGCAGCTTCAGGCACAGGTTCACACCGACACTGAAATTGGCGGCGAACACGATCGGGATCTCCTTGCCCGCCTCGACCAGCCGCTGCTTTTCTTCAACGCTGAACCCGGTTGTGCCGATGATCATCGCCTTACCCGCCTTGCGGCAGAACGCAAGGTTTTTCAGTGTTACCGAGGGGTGCGTAAAGTCGATCAGCACGTCGAACTCGTCGACCACTCTTGCCAGATCGCCGGACAGCGGAACACCAATACGCCCCAGCGCTGCCAGCTCACCCGCGTCCGCGCCGACCAGCGTACTGTCAGGACGGTCGATCGCAGCAGTCAACCCGGCGCCAGGCGCCTGCTGAATCGCTTCGATCAAGGTCTTGCCCATGCGCCCGGCGGCGCCTACTACTGCAATACGTCGCATGCCGTTTTCCTTAGATAGCCTTACAAATCGCCGAAGAACCGCTTCACACCCTCAAACCAGCCACTGGCCTTGGGAGAATGGGATTCGTCGTTCTCAAGCGATGTGCGGAACTCTTCAAGCAGCTCGCGCTGACGCTTGCTCAGGTTCACCGGCGTTTCTACCGCCACACGACACATCAGGTCGCCAGCACCCCCACCACGCACGGGCGCAACACCCTTGCCACGCAGGCGGAACTGCTTACCGGTCTGAGTCCCTTCAGGGATCTTCAGTTTGACGCGACCATCAAGGGTCGGCACTTCCAGCTCGCCACCCAATGCTGCATCGGTAAAGCTGATCGGCACTTCGCAGAACAGGTGCTTGCCATCGCGCTGAAAGATGTCGTGTTCACGCACATTGATCACAACGTACAGATCGCCGGTAGGGCCACCTTGAACACCCGCCTCGCCTTCGCCCGACAGACGAATGCGGTCGCCAGTATCGACACCTGGCGGCACTTTGACAGACAGCGTCTTGTACTCTTCGACACGACCTTCGCCGTGGCACGAATCGCACGGATCGGAAATGATCTTGCCGTGACCATGGCAACGCGGGCAGGTCTGCTGCACAGAGAAGAAGCCCTGCTGCATGCGCACCTGACCGATACCACCACAGGTCGGGCACGTAACCGGCGAGGAACCCTTCTTCGCACCGCTGCCATCGCAGGGTTTGCAATTGACCAGCGTCGGCACACGGATGCTGACCGTGGTACCGCGAACGGCTTCCTCCAGGTTCAACTCCAGCGTATAGCGCAGGTCGCTGCCGCGCTGGGCACCGCCACGACCGCCGCCGCCACCGCGACCACCGCCGAAGAAGTCACTGAATACATCACCGAAGATATCGGAGAAATTCGCACCGCCCGCACCACCACCAAAGCCACCGCCACCCATGCTCGGGTCGACACCGGCGTGACCGTACTGGTCGTAGGCTGCGCGCTTGCTGGCATCGGACAGGACTTCATAGGCCTCGTTGGCCTCTTTGAACATCTCTTCCGACGCTTTGTCATCAGGGTTACGGTCAGGGTGATGCTTCATCGCCAGACGGCGATAGGCCTTCTTCAGGTCCGCTTCACTGGAGCCTCGCTCCACTCCCAACACTTCGTAATAATCACGCTTTGCCATAATTCTTCCGCACTCTTGAGGACGTCCGGCAAAACTCTCCTGAGCCTTGCCAAACTCGTTGAGCCCCATACAGGCCCGGACCCAACTCACGTCGATTCAACGATCCTGGTCTTCGTTCAACAGCCAGGAATACCCGACCGAGAAAGCGGCAGAACGAGTCGCCACGCAGGAGCATCGCGATCTTGCCACAGGGCGTGCGGGACAGACCCACACACCGGAATTTTTGCTTGTTCCAGACACGCCAACGCGGGAGCAAGCTCCCGCGCGGCGACATCCTACCAGCCACCGCTCGAAAGAGGTCAACCGGGTTTCAAGTGAGCCTGCGCTTACTTGTGGTCTTTCACTTCTTCGAACTCGGCGTCAACAACGTCATCAGCCTTGGTCGAATCTTCTGCAGGCTTGGCCGCTGCTTCAGGATTCTCGGCCTGCTCGGCGTACATCTTCTGAGCGATTGGTGCGGAAACCTTGGACAGCTCCTCGACCTTGGCTTCGATGGCAGCCTTGTCGTCGCCTTTGATGGCGGCTTCCAGAGCGACCACTGCAGCTTCCACTGCAGTCTTTTCTTCAGCAGTCACTTTGTCGCCTGCATCGGCGACCATCTTGCGAGTCGAGTGGACCAGCGCATCACCCTGGTTACGGGCAGAGGCCAGCTCTTCGAACTTGCGGTCTTCTTCAGCGTTGACTTCAGCATCACGAACCATCTGCTGAATTTCTTCCTCGGACAGACCGGAGTTCGCCTTGATCACGATGGACTGCTGCTTGCCGGTTGCCTTGTCTTTCGCGCCGACGTGCAGGATGCCGTTGGCGTCGATGTCGAAGGTCACTTCGATTTGTGGCACGCCACGCGGAGCCGGTGGAATCTCGGCCAGGTCGAACTTGCCCAGAGACTTGTTCTGACCGGCTTGCTTGCGCTCACCCTGCAACACATGGATCGTCACCGCGCCCTGGTTGTCATCGGCAGTCGAGAACACCTGGGATTTCTTGGTAGGAATCGTGGTGTTTTTCTCGATCAGTGCAGTCATCACACCGCCCATGGTTTCGATACCCAGGGTCAGCGGGCTGACGTCGAGCAACAGAACGTCTTTCACATCACCGGCCAACACAGCGCCCTGGATGGCAGCACCCATGGCAACGGCTTCGTCCGGGTTAACGTCCTTACGGGCTTCTTTACCGAAAAGCTCGGTAACTTTTTTCTGAACCAGTGGCATACGCGTCTGACCACCGACCAGAATCACGTCGTTGATCGCACCGATGTCGATACCGGCATCTTTCAGCGCAGTACGGCAAGGCTCGATGGTGCGCTGAACCAGGTCTTCAACCAGCGATTCCAGCTTTGAACGGGAGATTTTCACGTTCAAGTGCTTTGGACCGGTCGCATCTGCGGTGATGTACGGCAGGTTGACGTCGGTCTGCATGCTGGAAGACAGCTCGATCTTGGCCTTTTCTGCAGCTTCTTTCAGACGCTGCATCGCCAGAGGGTCGCCCTTCAGGTTCATGCCGCTTTCTTTCTTGAATTCTTCGACGAGGTAGTCGATCAGACGAATGTCGAAGTCCTCACCACCCAGGAAGGTGTCGCCGTTGGTTGCCAGCACTTCGAACTGGTGCTCGCCATCGACTTCAGCGATTTCGATAACCGAGACGTCGAACGTACCGCCACCCAGGTCATAAACGATGACAGTGTGGTCGCCTTTCGCCTTGTCCATACCGTAAGCCAATGCAGCAGCGGTAGGCTCGTTGATGATGCGCTTGACGTCCAGACCAGCAATACGGCCAGCATCTTTGGTGGCCTGACGCTGGCTGTCGTTGAAGTAAGCCGGAACGGTGATGACCGCTTCGGTAACTGCTTCACCGAGGTAGTCCTCAGCAGTTTTCTTCATCTTTTTCAGGATTTCAGCGGAAATCTGAGGAGGCGCCATTTTCTGGCCATTCACTTCAACCCAGGCGTCGCTGTTGTCAGCCTTGACGATCTTGTAAGGGACCATCTGGATGTCTTTCTGAACGACTTCTTCATCAAAACGACGACCGATCAGACGCTTTACTGCGTACAGCGTGTTGTGCGGATTGGTCACGGCCTGACGCTTTGCGGACTGGCCGACCAGGATCTCGCCATCATTTGCGTAGGCAATGATCGAAGGCGTGGTGCGAGCACCTTCAGCATTCTCAATGACCTTGGCTTTGCCGTTTTCCAGAACGGAGACGCAGGAGTTGGTTGTCCCCAGGTCGATACCGATAATTCTGCCCATCTTGACTCTCCCGAAACTTTGATTTGGTTGCCGCAACTGCGTTTACAAATTGCGGTAGCTCTTAAACGCTTGACCTGTAAATGGGGGCCTTACAGCTGATTTCAAGCCTGCTCGTCAATTGACGGCGTAACAGGCGATGGTGCCTTGCTGACCACGACCATGGCCGGGCGCAGCAAACGACCATTGAGCTGGTAACCCTTTTGAAACACTTTGAGCACCGTGTTGGGCTCTACATCTGCACTTTCCTGCATGGCCATTGCCTGGTGCTGTTCGGCACTGAACGGCTGACCATGCGGGTCTACGGCTTCGAGCTGATAACGCTTGAGGGTGTCCTGAAACATCTTCAAGGTCAGTTCGATGCCTTCACGCATCGGGCGAATGCTCTCGTCGTCCGGGTTGGACAACTCGATACCCCGCTCCAGGCTGTCGATGATCGGCAATAGATCACCGGCAAATTTCTCCAACGCAAACTTGTGAGCCTTTTCAACATCCTGTTCAGCACGGCGGCGGACATTCTGCAGATCCGCAGCCACTCGCAGGGATTGGTCCTGCGCGGCAGCCAGTTGCTCTTCGAGCACTTGCACGCGGGTCGTCAACTCGTCACCCGCGCCTGCTTCGGCAGCCTGGTCCTGGCTCTGCGCATCCAGATTCTGTTCGTCAGCCATCAGTGTTCTCCTCTAAAAACGTCCGCGATCCTAACTCGCGCTTCTGCCCCCTATATGGGATCGGATTTTTCCGCTTCAAGGGTCATGAACACTGGATGTGTGCATTTCCTCACAAAAACATGGGGAATCGAGCCGCGGAAAAAATCCACCGCCATCACTGCAAGTACTAAAAAACGGCGAACACCAATCAAATCGAGCTAAATCGGGGCATTGTCAGGAGCGAATAAAACACTGTATAAATAACCAGACAAACCGCTCGGGAGCCGCTCAATGCTGGTGCACCTTTCCGTACATAACTACGCCATCGTCGAACACCTCGATCTCGAACTTGATCGGGGCATGAGCGTAATCACTGGCGAAACCGGCGCTGGCAAATCGATCATGCTCGACGCGCTGGGCCTGACACTGGGTGACCGTGCCGACAGCGGCGTCGTGCGCCCGGGTGCCGACAAGGCCGATATCCTGGCCACGTTCGACCTGGACGACATTCCCGAGGCACAGGCCTGGCTCAAGGAGCGCGACCTGGACAACGACGGGCCCTGCATCTTGCGCCGGGTCATTACTGCCGAAGGCCGCTCACGCGCCTACATCAATGGATCGCCCTGCCCTCAGGGGGATCTGAAAGCGCTCGGCGAGCTGCTGATCGACATCCACAGCCAGCACGAACATCAGTCTCTTTTGAAGACCGACACTCATCGTCGGCTGCTCGATGAGTATGCGGGTGCGACCGATCTGGCGCGCCAGGTCAATCTTGCTGCGCAACGCTGGCGTCAGACCCGTCAGGAGCTTGAGCGTCTTTCCAACTCGGGCGACGAACAACGCGCACGGCATCAGTTGCTCAGCTATCAGCTGGAAGAGCTGGAAAGCCTGAGCCTTGGCGAAAATGAACTGGAACAGCTCGAACAGGAACACAAGAACCTGACCAATGCCGAGAGCCTGCTGAGCATTTGCCGTCAGGTGGTCGAGCAATGCAGCGAAAGCGATTCCGGCAATGTGCTCAACGCCCTGACCGCCAGCCTGCATCGACTGGGCAGCGTGAACAACTCACCTTCGGCGCTGTGCGAAGCCACTGATCTGTTGTCCAGCGCCCAGATTCAGGTGGAAGAGGCGATGGGAGAGCTCAATCGCTTTCTCGATCATTTCGACGCGAATCCAGCCAGGCTGCAGCAGCTCGAAGAGCGACTCGACGCCATCTACACGCTGGCACGCAAACACCGTATCCAGCCTAACGAAGTGGCGACAATGCAGCAGAAGCTGCTCGATGAAATAGAAACGCTCAACGCCAACGATGAGTCCATCGAGCGCCTGCAACATGAAGTGCAGGCGTTTGCCCGCCATTATCAGGAAAAGGCACGCGAACTGAGCGACCTGCGCCACACCTCATCGACGAAACTGGCCAGCGCCGTCGAGCAGGAAATCCAGCGGCTGGGCATGCCCGGCGGGCGTTTCCAGATCGAATTGAAAGCGGTACCCGGTACGGAACCGCATCCTCACGGGCTTGAGCACGTTGAACTGCTGGTCAGCGCCAACCCAGGGCAACCGCTCAAGGCGCTGGCGAAAGTAGCGTCTGGAGGTGAGCTGTCACGGATCAGCCTGGCCATTCAGGTCATCACTGCTCAGACCTCCCGGGTGCCGACCCTGGTATTTGACGAAGTCGATGTGGGCATCGGCGGACCGACGGCCGAGATCGTTGGCCAACTGCTGAGACGCCTGGGCGAGCGCGGACAGGTAATGACGGTCACTCACCTGCCGCAAGTGGCAGCGCAGGGGCATCAGCACCTGTTCGTACACAAAGTGCGAGACAGCGACGCCACCCGCACGGCGGTGTCGAAACTGAGCAAGACCGAGCGCATCGAAGAGGTCGCGCGCATGCTGGGAGGCATCGACCTGACCAAGGAATCGCTGGCTCACGCGAAGAAAATGGTCATCACAGCCAAAAGCTGAACCCTGAAAAACACAAAGGCGACCCGAGGGTCGCCTTTTTTGTCGCTGTGCTTACGCCTTTTTGTGACGCACGTAGAGCACCAGATTGTGGTCCACCAGCTCAAAGCCGTGTCTTTCGACAATGGCTTTCTGAAGCTTTTCGATTTCTTCGTCGAAGAATTCGATCACTTCGCCTGACTCCACATTGACCATATGGTCGTGGTGGCCGCCATCTGCCAGTTCGAACACAGCATGACCACCGTCGAAGTTGTGGCGAACCACCAGCCCGGCGGCTTCAAACTGAGTCAGAACACGGTAGACCGTGGCCAGACCGACATCCTCGCTCGCCTCCATCAATGCCTTGTAAACATCCTCGGCACTCATGTGGCGCTGCTCGGCAGAATCGAGCATTTGGAGTATTTTGACCCGTGGTAGGGTCACCTTGAGTCCTGCTTTACGTAGTTCGCTATTTTCAACCATGGTCAGCTTTCTCGCAGACGCTGCTTCGCAGCTTCTCTTAATGCAGGTATGATCGGGGTTTACGTTGTCCCAGCCAAGATAGTGGAAGTCGCCCACCGATGCAAAACACCAAGCTCTTGCTAACCAGTTTCACCTTCGTGGGACTGCTCGCACTCGCCGGTTGTTCATTCCCCGGGGTTTACAAAATCGACATCCAGCAGGGTAATGTCGTCACGCAGGACATGATAGACCAGTTGCGCCCCGGAATGACCCGACGGCAAGTACGGTTTATCATGGGCAACCCACTGCTGACCGACACTTTCCACGCTGATCGGTGGGACTACCTGTACAGCCTGCAGCCAGGTGGCGGTGAACGCCAGCAGGAGCGTGTCAGCCTGATTTTCAACGGTAATGATCAACTGGTCAGCCTCTCCGGTGACTTCATGCCCGGCGTCAGCCGTGATGAAGCAATCCTGGGCAAAGGCAGCGACACCAACGCTGTGCCAGCTGAAAACCAGCCTCAACAACAGCCTGAAGAACCTGCAAAACCAGGCTCGTTGCTGGAGAAGATCCAGAAAGACGTCGACAGTGTCGAGACCGTACCTGTTCCGACTCAAGAGCCTCTGGACGTCAATCCTCGCTGATTCAGAGCGCTCAACAGAAAGCCCGGCATGCCGGGCTTTTTTGTGTGCTGCGTTCAGCCATCATTCAGCCGATGACGCCCTGCTCTGTCGCGCCTTGGCGGCACGCTGACGGCGCACTTCCATGGGATCTGCCAGCAACGGCCGATAGATCTCGATTCGCTCTCCCGCCTCGACGCAACGCGTCGCGGGGTCGGCGACCACTTTACCGAAGATACCGACCGCACAACGGGCCAGGTCCAGCTCAGGGAACTGCTGATCGATGCCTGACGCTGCAAGCACCTGCCGCACTGACGACCCCTCCGGCACCATCAACGCCATCAGCACCTGACGCTCGACAGCGGCATACACCACCTCGACCGAAATCAGCGTGTCAGACATGCAACTGCTTGGCGCGCTGACAAAATGCATCCACCAGAGTATTGGCGGCCTGATTGAACAGCGGTCCCAGAGTTGCGCGCACGATAGGCCCCGCGTAATCGAAGGACAGGTCCAGGCTGATCTTGCAGGCCTTGTCGCCCAACTGCTTGAACGTCCAGACGCCGTGCAACTGCTCAAACGGACCTTCCACCAGATCCATCACGATCGACTCGCCCGGTATCAGCGTGTTGCGCGTCACGAATTGCTGGCTCAACCCACCCTTGGCGATTTCCAGGCTGGCGCGCATCTGCTCCTCGCTGGATTCCAGGACGGTCGCCGACGAGCACCACGGCAAAAACTCCGGGTAACGCGCGACGTCATTGACCAGGTCGTAAAGAAAACGAGCCGGATACGGCAAAAGGGCAGAACGTTGAATATGCGTAGTCATGTGAGCGTCATTTCCAGAGCTGAGCGGCAAACACCACAAGAATGCCGAGCGGCGCCACGTAGCGCATCAAAAAGAACGTCAGGCTGAACAGCAGCGGACTGCGAATCGACAACTCATCGCGTACCGCCTCACGGCCCATCACCCAACCGGCGAATACCACAAAACACAATCCACCCAGCGGCAACATGATGCGCGAGGTGAAGAAATCAATGACTCCGAAGAAGTCCAGGCCACTGGTTGCGCCCCATTGGTAGAGACGGAAAGCGCCTTCATCGTTCACGAAAAACTTGGCCTTTTGCCAGATATTGAACGAGAACACCGTGCCGAGGCCGACAAACCAGCAACTGAATGCCAGCCAGAACGTGACCCAGCCCCGACGAACTCCGGTGCGCTCCACCAGATACGCAACCATCGGCTCAAGCAGGGAAATCGCCGAGCTCCAGGCTGCGACCGCCACCAACACAAAGAACACCACACCCATCAATTGACCAAACGCCACGTTACCGAACGCGAATGGCAATGTTACGAACATCAGGCCCGGCCCCTCACTCGGGTTCAGACCTGCGGCAAAAACGATTGGGAATAGCGCAAGGCCCGCAAGCAACGACACGAAGGTATCGAGCAACGCAATGCCGACCACGGTGGTGCTGATCGAAGCACCTTTGGTCATGTACGCGCCGTAAACCATGATCGAACCCACGCCGACGCTCAGCGAAAAGAACGCATGCCCCATTGCGGGTAACAGGCCGTCGAGCACCTTGTCCGGGTTGAAGTCGAACATGAAATGCACGCCTTCCATGAAATGCCCTGTGGTCAGGCTGTAGCCCAACAGGATCAGCATCAGCAGAAACAGCATCGGCATCATGATCCGCAGACTGCGTTCCAGGCCGGCTTCGACGCCCCTGCCGATCACCACGGCCGACAACAACATGAAAATGGTGTGCCATAAAATCAGACGCCAAGGGTCGGCGATCACAGCACCGAAGTAAGCCCCCACCTGATCAGGTGTCACGCCCTGAAAGTCGCCACGCCCCATGTCGACGATGTAGTCGAGCGACCACCCGCCAACCACACTATAAAAGGAGAGAATCAGCAGCGCCGTGATCATCCCCGCGAAAGCGCCCCAGGACCAGCGACCCGAGTGCCCGGCTTCGACCGCCAGCGTCTTCAACGCGTTGGCCGGGCTCAAGCGGGCGCGACGACCGATAAGCGTCTCGGCCATCATGACCGGAACGCCGATCAGGGCGATACACGCCAGAAACACCAGCACGAACGCGCCGCCGCCGTAAGCGCCGACCATGTAGGGGAATTTCCAGATACTGCCTAGCCCGACTGCAGAGCCCGTGGCTGCCAGAATGAATACCCAGCGGCTCGCCCAGCTACCGTGGACCGAAACCTTGTCCGTCGACATTAAAGAAACGCCCAACCAAAAAAGAGCCCGCATTGTCCGGGATTCAACCATTGTGCTCAAGCACGCGCTTTCCCGTAGCCGACATTGAAGCAACTCCCTATAATGCGCCCCCTATGGCTAAGCTCAAGAAACACCCTACAGGGACCATCGCGCAGAACAAGAAGGCGCGACACGATTACTTCATCGAACACAAGTTCGAGGCCGGTCTGGTCCTGTCTGGCTGGGAAGTAAAAAGCCTGCGTGCCAACAAGGTACAGCTGGTCGACAGTTACGTGCTGCTCAAGGATGGCGAGGCATGGCTGATGGGCTGCCATATCACGCCGCTCAAGACGGCCAGCACGCACGTCATCGCTGACCCGACACGCACCCGTAAACTGCTGCTGAACCAGCGCGAGCTCGAAAAGCTCATCACGTCTGTTCAGCAGAAAGGCTATGCCTGCGTGGCCCTCTCCCTTTACTGGAAGCAGCACTTGATCAAGTGCGAAATTGCTCTGGGCAAAGGCAAGAAGGAATACGACAAGCGCCACACCGAACGCGAACGCGACTCGGACCGTGAGCTGCAGCGTGCCGTGCGCAGCAAGGGCAAGGACGACTGAGCCTTCGCTCATCGCTCCACGTTTCTGCGCCCACGACCTAAACAGTGGGAGCGGACTCGTCCGCGAAGGGGCCGGTGCATTCAGTCAAAGGGTTGCATCTGGAAGTCAGCCTTCGTGGACAAACAAAGCGCCGCCCGGTCCACTCCTACACATTGAAAACCGGTTTCAAACAGTGGGAGCGGACTCGTCCGCGAAGGGGCCGGTATGTTCAGTCGAAGGGTTGCGTCTGGAAGTCAGCCTTCGTGGACAAACGGAGCGCCGCCCGGTCCACTCCTACACGTTGAAAACCGGTTTCAACCAGTGGGAGCGGACTCGTCCGCGAAGGGGCCGGTATGTTCAGTCGAAGGGTTGCGTCTGGAAAGCAGTCTTCGTGGACAAACGGAACGCCGTTCCGCTCCCACGACTCTGCACAGCCAGCACGATCACATTGTGTTGCGTCGCTCTGCCCGGGCTGTGCGCTGCACCTGCTGCCTGACTTCTTCCAGCACTTCCTGCACATAGGTCAGGTGCCTGCTCGACACCTCGCGCGCCTCATCAGCACGACCTTCAATAATCGCCACGTACAACTCCCGATGCTGCTTGATGAGCATGTCGCGAGTTTCTGCGCGCTGCTTGTACATGCCGCCGATGTTGATCACCACGTTGCGCTTGAGCAGGTCGAACAGACCACGAATGGTGTGCAGTAGCACGGCGTTGTGACTGGCTTCGGCAATGGCCAGATGAAAGTTCGCATCGGCTGCACCCTCCTCGGCCCGACTGACCTCATCGGCACGCGAATAGCAATCCAGCAACGACTCGAACGCCAGGCGCAGGCGCTCGCGATCCATCTCGGTAGCGCGCATCGCTGCGTAATACGCGCAGGACGCTTCCAGCGTATGACGAAATTCCAACAGATCGCGCTGAGCATCAGGGCTGCTTTCCAGCAAATGCAGCAACGGGTCGCTGAACGTCGAGCCAATGTTCTCGACCACATAATTGCCGCCACCCTGGCGGCTCACCAACAGGCCCTTGGCCGTCAGTTTCTGAATAGCCTCGCGCAGTGAAGGACGCGACACACCGAACTGCTCGGCCAGTGCCCGCTCGGCCGGTAAACGCCCACCCGATTTAAGGGTGCCTTCCAGAATCATCTTTTCCAGCTGCTCGACGATATCGTCGGACAAACGGCGCTGACGCACCTGATCAAAGCCCATAGCACTTACTCCACCGTCCCGACTCGTTGCCGGGCGCGCGTATTCTGGCTGATTGCCGTCATCAAGGCACCCATCCAATTCAGCCGAAAACCGCGTCGGACACCCCTTTTTCAAGCGTCTGCGACAAAAGTCTCGGCCACACAAATTGACACACCAACAGCAAGGCCACTACTCTAGCCAACAGACATTGTAAATTGGTATTACCAATTATCCAATGCCAGTGTTAGACGGCTAACCTCCGTCGCGCTGCAAGACCTTTCGAACAGAGAGACTTGAGCTGGTGAGCTGTGCGATTCAATCGTCAGCATCGACCAGGCGCTCGCCAACACGACGTCGAATCGAAGCCGCGCACACAGAACACCGGGCCTTACCAAAAATAATTAAGGGGCCTCCCGACATGCAAACATGGCAACAGCTCTACACACCGCTTGGCAGCCTCGGCCTATCCGCCGCTGCTGCACTGATCCCGATCGTGTTCTTCTTCCTGGCGCTGGCCGTGTTCCGGCTCAAAGGCCATATCGCGGGCAGCATCACGCTGGCGCTGTCGATACTGGTGGCGATCTTCGCTTTCCAGATGCCGAGCGACATGGCACTGGCAGCCGCAGGCTATGGATTCGCCTATGGCCTGTGGCCCATTGCATGGATCATCGTGGCAGCGGTGTTTCTCTACAAACTGACGGTCAAGAGCGGTCAGTTCGAGATCATTCGCAGCTCGGTCATGTCGATCACCGACGACCAGCGCCTTCAGGTGCTGCTGATTGGCTTCTGCTTCGGTGCGTTTCTGGAAGGTGCTGCGGGCTTCGGGGCACCGGTGGCCATTACCGCTGCGTTGCTGGTGGGCCTGGGGCTCAATCCCCTTTACGCTGCAGGCCTGTGCCTGATCGCCAACACGGCACCCGTTGCGTTCGGCGCGCTGGGTATTCCGATCATCGTGGCAGGTCAGGTTTCCGGGCTTGATCCATTCAAGATCGGCGCGATGGCCGGACGCCAATTGCCGTTCTTGTCTATCTTCGTGCCGTTCTGGCTGATGTTCATGATGGATGGCGTGCGCGGCGTCAAAGAGACCTGGCCAGCGGCGCTGATCGCAGGCACGACCTTTGCGATCACCCAGTTCCTGACGTCCAACTTCATCGGCCCTGAACTGCCCGACATCACCTCGGCGCTGGTCAGCATCGTCTCGCTGACGCTGTTCCTGAAAGTCTGGCAGCCAAAGCGCGCATCCGACACGGTCGTGACCAGCGGCGGTTCGGCTGCGATCATGGGCGGCCCGGGCGGATTCAACAAACCTCGCTCGTCGGTGGCAACGCCTTATAGCCTCGGCCAGATCATCAAGGCCTGGTCGCCGTTCCTGATCCTGACCGGCATGGTCACGATCTGGACCCTCAAACCGTTCAAAGCCTTGTTCGCGCCCGGCGGCGCTCTGCAGGCCTTTACCTTCAACATCCCGGTGCCGCATCTGGACCAGTTGGTGATGAAGACCGCGCCGATTGTTGCCAAGGTCACGGCGATGCCAGCGGTGTACAAGTTCGACCTGATTGCCGCGTCGGGCACTGCGATTCTGTTCTCCGCCATCCTTGCGATGCTGGTGCTGCGCATCGCCCCGAAGATTGGTCTGACCACTTTCAAGGAAACCCTGATCGAACTGCGCTGGGCGATTGTCTCCATCGGCATGGTGCTGGCGTTTGCCTTCGTCATGAACTACTCGGGCATGTCCTCAACGCTGGCGCTGGTATTGGCCGGAACAGGCGCGGCGTTCCCGTTCTTCTCGCCGTTCCTCGGCTGGCTGGGGGTATTCCTGACCGGTTCCGATACCTCGGCTAACGCGTTGTTCGGATCGCTGCAGGCCACCACCGCCCATCAACTGGGCGTCAGCGATGTGCTGATGGTAGCGGCCAACTCCAGCGGCGGCGTGACCGGCAAGATGATTTCGCCGCAATCCATCGCCGTGGCCTGCGCCGCGACCGGCCTGGTTGGCAGGGAGTCGGACCTATTCCGCTTCACGCTCAAGCACAGCCTGTTTTTCGCCACCATCGTCGGCTGCATCACCTACGCCCAGGCGTACTGGTTCACCGGCATGCTGGTTCATTAATGCCTGAATGACGCATCACCTGACGCCGAACAGACCCGTCGGCGTCAGCCATTCATAACCGGGCCCACCCGGAGACTCAAACTGATGAG
This sequence comes from Pseudomonas triticifolii, assembly GCF_014358015.1. Lineage (GTDB taxonomy): Bacteria > Pseudomonadota > Gammaproteobacteria > Pseudomonadales > Pseudomonadaceae > Aquipseudomonas > Aquipseudomonas triticifolii. Next base: position 72,777 of record NZ_JACONV010000009.1, read on the forward strand.
TACGATTTTTTACAACGCCGCACCCGACACAGCGCCCAACGCCACCCGCCTCGCGCCTGCTCGCCATGCGCCCCGTGAGTACCCGGCCGATAAACCGAAACGCGTCTACCTGTTCGGCACCTGCGTGGTGGACCTGTTCTTCCCCGAAGCCGGCATGGACGCGATTCACCTGCTCGAACGTGAAGGCATTCAGGTCGATTATCCACAGGCGCAAAGTTGCTGCGGACAACCGGCCTACACCTCGGGTTACACCGATCAGGCCCGAGAAGTCGCGCGTGCCCAGCTTGAGCTGTTCAAGGGAGACGCTCCGGTTGTCGTGCCGTCCGGTTCGTGCGCCGGCATGTTTCGCGAACACTATCCCGACCTGTTCAAAGACGAGCCCGAGACGCTGAAGCAGGTACAGCATCTCGCCGCACGCACGTATGAACTCACTGAATTTTTGCTACACGTCTGCAAGGCACGCCTGAACGACACCGGCCGCCCCACCCGCATCGCGCTGCACACCTCATGCTCGGCACGCCGTGAAATGAACACCCATCTGCACGCTCGCGAACTGCTCGCGCAACTGGGTAACGTAGAGCGCGTCGATCACGACCACGAAAGCGAATGCTGCGGCTTCGGTGGGACATTCAGCGTACGCATGCCGGACATTTCCGGTGCGATGGTCGCCGACAAGACCCGCGCCCTGAAGGAATCCGGCGCCGATCAGATACTCACTGCCGACTGCGGCTGCCTGATGAACATCAACGGTTCGCTGGAAAAACAGCGCGAAGCGATACGCGGCCAACATCTGGCGAGTTTTCTCTGGCAACGCACCGGAGGTCAGCGATGAACATGCAGACCCGCATCCCCGCCGTCGAAATCCACACCCCGGACTTCCGCGAGCGAGCTCACGAGGCATTAGGCGATCCACAGCTGCGCGGCAATTTCCGACGCGCCATGGATTCGCTGATGACCAAGCGCGCCGCCGCCTTCAGCAACGCGGATGAGCGCGAAGACCTGCGCTCGCTGGGCAACGCCATCCGCGCCCGCGCCCTGTCCAAACTGCCCGACCTGCTGGAACAACTGGAACGCAACCTGATACGCAATGGCGTGCAGGTGCACTGGGCGGAAACGGTCGAAGAAGCCAACGCCATCGTGTTGTCCATCGTTGAAGCCCACGAAGCCAAACAGGTGATCAAGGGCAAGTCGATGGTCAGCGAAGAAATGGAGATGAACGACTTTCTCGGCGAGCGCGGCATCGAGTGCCTGGAAGCGGACATGGGCGAATACATCGTGCAGATGGACCACGAAAAGCCCTCGCACATCATCATGCCCGCCATCCACAAGAACGCAGGCCAGGTCGGCAAACTGTTCCACGAAAAGCTCGGCGTGGACTACACCACCGACGTCGATCAACTGATTCAGATCGGCCGTCGCGTATTGCGCCAGAAATTCTTCGAAGCGGACATTGGCGTCTCCGGCGTCAACTTCGCCGTCGCTGAAACCGGCACCTTGCTGCTGGTGGAAAACGAAGGCAACGGCCGCATGGTCACCAGCGTGCCACCTGTGCACATCGCGGTGACCGGCATCGAAAAGGTCGTCGAGAACATGCGCGACACCGTGCCGTTGCTGTCGTTGCTGACCCGCTCGGCGCTGGGTATTCCAATCACCACCTACGTCAACATGATCTCCGGCCCGCGCAAGGCCGATGAGCTGGACGGCCCGCAGGAAGTGCACCTGGTGTTGCTGGACAACGGCCGCAGCCAGGCCTTCGCCGACAGCGAGCTGCGCCAGACGCTGAACTGCATCCGCTGCGGCGCGTGCATGAACCACTGCCCGGTCTACACCCGCGTTGGCGGTCACACCTACGGCGAGGTCTACCCCGGCCCCATCGGCAAGATCATCACCCCGCACATGGCGGGCCTTGCGAAAGTCCCGGATCACCCCAGCGCGTCATCCCTGTGCGGCGCGTGCGGCGAAGTCTGTCCGGTGAAAATTCCGATTCCCGCGCTGTTACGGCGTCTGCGCGAAGAAAACGTCAAAGCGCCAGACGCGCCCAACCGGGTCATGCGTGACCAAGGCAGCAAATTCTCGCGCAAGGAACGTTTTATCTGGAACGCCTGGTCGAGGCTCAACACCTCGCCTGCGCTGTATCGCCTGTTCGGCTTTTTCGCCACCCGACTGCGCGGCCTGACACCCGGCAACATCGGCCCCTGGACACAAAACCACAGCGCCCCGAAACCCGCCGCCCGCTCCCTGCACGAAATGGCCCGCGAGCATCTGGAAAGGAAGTCTGGAGACCAACCATGAGTGCCAAGCAGAACATCCTCGCCAAGCTGCGCAAAAGCCTGACCGGCACCATGCCAGTGTCTGACCTCTTCGACGAGGGGCTGGTCACCGAGCCGTGGCGCTACGCTCCGGAAAACCGGATCGACCAATTGCGCAAACTGATGGAGGCGGTCCATACCGAAATCCACCTGTGCCGCGAACAGGACTGGCCGCGCAGGCTTGGCGAACTGGTCAAGGACCGTCAATTGCCCAGCCTGCTGATCGCACCGGGCACGCCGCACGGCCGCAGGGTCAGCGAACATTGGGCTGCACAGCCCGACCTGCCCGCACTCAAGGCTTACGACCGGCCCATCGAAGAATGGAAAGAAGACCTGTTCGACCACACGCCCGCCAGCTTCACCACCACGCTGGGCGCGATTGCCGCCACGGGCAGCCTGATCATCTGGCCCACACGCGAAGAGCCGCGCCTGATGAGCCTGGTGCCGCCCGTGCATTTCGCGCTGCTTAAAGCCAGCGAGATCTACGACAACCTTTATGAAACCCAACTCAAACAGAACTGGGCAGGCGGCATGCCTACCAACGCGCTGTTGGTGTCCGGTCCGTCGAAGACTGCCGACATCGAACAGGTGCTGGCCTATGGCGCCCACGGTCCCAAGGACCTTGTCGTACTGATCGTGGAGGACGCATGAGTCTGCCTGTTGCCTTTCTGGAAAACGTCCGCCGCCTGATCCCGGAAAAGCGTCGCTTCGACGACCCGCTCTCGACCCTGGCATTCGGCACTGATGCCAGCTTTTATCGGCTGATCCCGAAACTGGTGATCCGCGTCGAATCCGAAGACGAAGTCATCGCCCTGCTCAAACGGGCCCAGGCCGAAAAAGTGGCCGTCACCTTTCGGGCCGCAGGCACCAGTCTGTCCGGGCAAGCCATCAGCGACTCGGTATTGCTGGTGCTGGGCGACAACTGGAACGGGCGCGAACTGCGCAACGAGGGCACACAAATTCGCCTGCAACCGGGCGTCATCGGTGCGCAGGCCAACGCCTGGCTGGCCCCCTTCGGCCGCAAGATCGGCCCGGACCCGGCTTCGATCAATGCGTGCAAGATCGGCGGCATCGTCGCCAACAACGCCAGCGGCATGTGCTGCGGCACCGCGCAAAACACCTATCACACGCTGGCGGGCATTCGCCTGATCCTGGCCGACGGCACGCTGATCGACACCGAAGACGCCGCCAGCGTCGCAGCATTTCGCACAAGCCACGCCGACCTGCTGAATAATCTGGATCGCCTGGCCCAGGAAACCCGCGCCAATACCGAACTGGCCGCGAGAATTCGCCACAAATATCGTCTGAAAAACACCACCGGCCTGTCACTCAACGCGCTGGTGGATTTCGATGAGCCACTGGAGATCCTCAGTCATCTGCTGGTCGGCTCCGAAGGTACGCTGGGCTTCATCAGCGCCGTGACTTACAACACGGTGGTCGATCACCCACACAAAGCATCGGCGCTGCTGGTGTTTCCCGATGTGGAAACCTGTTGCAACGCGGTCACGGTCCTCAAAAGCCAGCCGGTGGCCGCCGTCGAACTGCTCGATCGACGCAGCATGCGCTCGGTGCAGGACAAACCCGGCATGCCCGCCTTCGTACGCGAACTGTCGGAAAACGCCTGCGCCCTGCTGATCGAAGCCCGCGCCGCGTCCCGCACCTTGCTCGACGAGCAATTGATACAAATCATGAGTTCGATGGCCGCCTTCCCAGTGGAAAAACAGGTGGACTTCACCCACGACCCTGTTGAAAACGCTCGCCTGTGGGCCATCCGCAAAGATACCTTTCCCGCCGTCGGTGCCGTGCGCCAGACCGGCACCACGGTCATCATCGAAGACGTGACCTTTCCGGTCGAACAGCTGGCCATGGGCGTGCGCCGCCTGATCGCACTGTTCGACAAGCACCATTACGACGAGGCGATCCTGTTCGGCCATGCGCTGGAGGGCAACCTGCACTTTGTCTTCACCCAAGGCTTCAACAACCCCGACGAAGTCGCGCGCTATCAGGCCTTCATGGAAGACGTCGCGCAGTTGGTGGCGGTGGAGTTCGGCGGCTCGCTCAAGGCCGAACACGGCACCGGTCGCAACATGGCGCCCTTCGTCGAAAAGGAATGGGGCAGCGACGCTTATCAACTGATGTGGCAGCTCAAACACCTGCTCGACCCCAACGGCATTCTCAACCCCGACGTGGTGCTGAGCACCGACCCGCACATCCACCTCAAGCACCTCAAACCCCTGCCCGCCGCCGACGAGATCATCGACAAATGCATTGAGTGCGGGTTCTGTGAGCCGGTCTGCCCTTCAAGAGAACTGACCCTGAGCCCACGCCAACGCATCGTGATCTGGCGCGACATTCAGGCGAAAAAACGTGCGGGCGTGGACACCCGGCAACTTGAGCAAGACTACCGCTATCAAGGCATCGACACCTGCGCCGCGACTGGTCTGTGCGCCCAGCGTTGCCCGGTCGGTATCAACACGGGCGAGCTGGTGAAAAAGCTGCGCAGCCTCGACGCCCATCACGGCAAAACCGCAGGCTGGCTGGCGAACAACTTCAGGACGGCACTGCAAGGCGCGCGCTTCACCCTTCACGCTGCCAATGGCGCACGCATGCTGCTAGGCGCGCCACGGCTGGCGAAACTGTCAGCGTCATTGAGCAAACTGTCGGCCGGCCGAGTCCCGCAATGGACACCCGCCATGCCCCAGGCCGAACACGCGATTCGCTTCACCGCGCCGTTCGACGATCAGCGACCACGCGTGGTTTACCTGCCCGCCTGCGTCTCTCGCGTCATGGGGCCTAGCGCCGGCGATAAAGAGCAGTCATCGCTGATGGACAAGACCCGCAGCCTGCTGGAAAAAGCCGGTTACCAAGTGGTGTTCCCGGACGATCAGGATAACCTCTGTTGCGGCCAGCCTTTTGCGTCAAAAGGTTACGGCGAACAGGCCGACGAAAAACGCCAGCAACTCCTCGCCGCCCTGACCAAAGCCAGCCGCGGCGGCCTCGACCCGATCTACTGCGACACCAGCCCCTGCACCCTGCGTCTGGTACAGGAGCTCAAAGACACCCGCCTGGACCTGTACGACCCGGTGCGCTTCATCCGCACCCACCTGCTGGACAAACTCACCTTCACGCCGCAACAGGAACCGGTCGCCGTCCACGTCACCTGCAGCACCCAACACCTGGGCGAAAGCCAGGCCCTGATCGAACTCGCCAGGCTGTGCAGTACCAACGTGGTCATCCCTGAGGGCATTCATTGCTGCGGGTTTGCGGGCGACAAGGGCTTTACCACACCCGAGCTGAACGCCCATGCCTTGAGGACACTCAAGGGTGCCGTTCAGTACTGTCATGAAGGCATTTCCACCAGCCGCACCTGTGAAATCGGACTGTCGCAACACAGCGGCATCGACTACCACGGACTGGTCTATCTGGTGGACCGGGTGACACACGCAAAACCGCATGATCAAGCCATTAAGCCGTAGATCGCCCCATTTTGGTGCCTTATGGCACCTATATGGCTTTTTCACATGAGCCTGAAAATAAATAGAACCCCTGCGTTTCAACACAGTCAATCTTTTAGGCCCGACAACTTAACGGGCTCCCCAGAAACCTCGGGCAACGGCCTCACTGACCGGCCATACCGAGTCCACAGGCTATAAGGAGAGACACATGAAGCGTACCGCCCTCACAGGATTGTTCCTCAGCGCTGCACTGTTGGCTTCGCCGGTTTTTGCTGCTGACGATTTGTGCAGTGCCAACCTCCAGACACTCAAGGATGCCCAGACTTCTTCCGGCACCAACCTGAGCCCTGATGTGAAAGAAATGATGGCCAAAACCGAAAAAGACGCAATGGCTGCCAAGGCCAGCGGTGACGAGAAAAAATGCGTTGACCTGACCACCCAGGCCATCACCCGCCTCAAAGGCATTGGCTCCGGTAGCGAAGGCGCCAGCAAGTAAGAATCCTGAAGAGGCCAGGCATCACACTGGCCTCATCGGATGCAGCAGACGGGTCGACGTGCCTCGCCGATTGGCGTACACTCCGCCCAGCGACTGCGAAAGCAGTCTCGGGGCCGATTAGGATTCGACGCCGGTGATGAAACTTTAGGTGCATGCCGAGTTGGTAACAGAACTCGTAAATCCACTGTTGCAACTTTCTATAGTTGCCAATGACGAAAACTACGAGGGCTACGCTCTCGCTGCGTAAGCGGCGCGACTAGCTCTTCTGGTAGCTTCGGCTCCAGCAATCATCAGGGGATGCCTGTAAACCCGAAATGATTGTCATATAGAACAGGATCGTCGCCTAGTACGTTGTGGACGAAGCGACTAAAACTTACGCAACTCGCCCAAAGCACCCTGCCCGTCGGGTCGCTGAGGGTTAACTTAATAGACACGGCTACGCATGTAGTACCGACAGCGGAGTACTGGCGGACGGGGGTTCAAATCCCCCCGGCTCCACCAAATTTACATCTAAAGACGTCCCCGGACGTCTTTTTTTGTACCTTGAATCCAGCAAAATCAAGGCTTTAGGGTCTATTAGCGTCCATGGACGTCCGGCAGAATCCACGACATCGGGTATTCCAGATGGTATTCCAAGCCCTTCAGTGGTAATTTTTGGAATACCAATTGATGTCATGGAACACCTCATGTGCGCCCAAGCCACCCGCCTCTCTGACCGCCAGCTCAAAGCGGTAAAGCCGAAAGACAAAGACTACGTCCTCAGCGATGGAGACGGTTTACAGCTACGCGTGAGGGTCAATGGTTCGACGCTCTGGAATTTCAACTATCGGCAGCCGATCACCAAGAACCGCATCAATATGGGTCTCGGCACCTATCCAGAGCTCTCACTCGCGCAAGCCAGGAAGAAGACGGTCGAAGCAAGAGAGCTTCTCGCCCAGGGCATCGATCCGAAAGAACAACGTAGCGAGTTGGAGCAGACAAAAAGGCAAGCAACCGAGCACACGTTCGAGAACGTGGCATCTGCCTGGTTTGAACTGAAAAAAGATTCGGTCACTGAGGCGTATGCCGAGGACATCTGGCGCTCGCTTACGCTGCATGTCTTTCCATCGCTGGGAACAACACCTATCTCGCAGATCAATGCCCCGAGGGTCATCGAGCTTCTGCGCCCTTTGGAAACCAAAGGCAGCCTGGAGACAGTGAAGCGACTGACCCAACGACTCAACGAGATCATGACCTACGGTGTGAACTCGGGAATGATCTTCGCCAATCCGCTCAGTGGCATCCGGGCAGTTTTCAAGAAGCCGAAAAAGCAGAACATGGCAGCCCTCCGCCCCGAAGAGCTGCCAGAACTGATGGTCGCCATCGCCAACGCGAGTATAAAAAGAACAACACGCTGCCTGATCGAATGGCAACTTCACAGCATGACACGTCCCGCCGAGGCCGCCACAACCTCTTGGGCTGACATCGACCTCGACAGGAAGACCTGGACGATTCCAGCGGAGCGTATGAAGAAACGCCGTGCTCACGTCATACCGCTGACTGAACACGCACTTGCTCTATTAGAGACGATCAAGCCTTACAGCGGCCACAGAGAATACGTGTTCCCGGCCGACCGAGATCCACGGGATCACTGCAACAGCCAGACAGCAAACATGGCGCTGAAACGCATGGGCTTTGAAGGTCGATTGGTGAGTCATGGCATGCGCTCCATGGCCAGCACCATCTTGAACGAACAAGGATGGGACCCAGAGCTGATCGAAGTCGCACTTGCGCACGTGGACAAAGACGAGGTGCGTAGCGCCTACAATCGTGCAGATTACATTGAGAGAAGACGCCCAATGATGACTTGGTGGAGCGAGCACATCCAACAAGCCGCCACCGGAAGCTTGTCAGTTTCAGCCATCCAAAGGGCTAGAGGCTTAAATATAGTTTCGATGCAATAGCCAGCAAGGATCGAAAGTCGTTCGGGGTGGCCGGTCCCCTCCTTCTCTCAAATCCCAATATGGTTTCGGCACATAAGTTCAGCCTCCCTACTAACTCGTTTTATCTTCCATAAATTAAACGGTTACCAAATCTAACTTTATGGCGGTTCTGACACGCGAAATAGGGGAGCTAATGCCAGTTATGTGGAATTTTCTAGAATCGTATTTCGCAGGGTGAACGGACAAATCGTCCTACTTGGTTGGTGTTTGTGCGGAAATGAACATCGTGTCAGAAGCGACGCACTGCGTGTTGACCTAACATGAGTCCTCTCTCCTCAATCCAAGTCAATCTCATCCCCCAAACCGGCCACAGCAGAAAGTCCCTCCAACGGATACACGGTACTCAGCCGGATCCCGCTTCGACCATTACCGTCTAGTTCCAGTATTCGAAGAGGCGGCTGCCGCCCACTTGGTGTCTCTACCAAACCTACACCAGCAAACTTTTCTATGAGGTGTCGAGCCAATGCGCGACTAGAGGTGGTAATGACGAGGTTAAGCGTATTACTGCTTTCTAAGACAGTCGCTCGCAAAATGTCGAGAAGACCGACACGATTCAAGTCGTCCAAATGGACGATCGGCTCATCAAGAAAGAATGTCCCGCCGAGGCTACGTGCCCGCGCCAAGAATAATGCGAGCGCAAGATCTTGCCGCTGGCCTTGGCTAAAATCTTTGCCCGGATCGAGCTGCTGGTCCCCTGCGTCAGCGAGCCAATGCAGAAAGTCAGTATCCGCACCGAGATTGATCCGGTCAAAAACACGATTAGCATGCATCCGCGCGAAGAGCGGGTTTACCACTCGGCTCAGGTCTTGAACCTTTTGACGGCTAATCGTGGTATAGGCCTCATAGAACACTGCACGCGCGCGGTTCGCGGCGTCCAACCTACCCGTCATCACCCTTGATTCATCGATTAAAAGTTGGGTCGCCTGCTGAAGCTCCAACAGACGAGAGCGACGAGATTCGGCTGCCCATGCTGCCCGAGCCGCCGTAATGTGTCCTTCAATTACAGTAAGGCGAACGTTTTCTTTTGTGAGTTCAGACATCAATGTATCGAGCTCGGCGTTCGACCATTCAATACCTGGCGAAGCCTCTTGCCATGCCGATTGCAAAGAGGCGAGTTCCGCTGACTTTTGCTCTAAGCCCAGACGGCAATCCTTCAAATTTTGCTGCGCTGCGGCATACTTTGCGCGTAGATCGTCACGATTACTGATCGCAGCCTCGATAGACTTCGCGAGCTCAGCAAGCTCGAGCTGTACCACACGATGTCTTGCCTCGAAGACGGTATCCAAATGTTGGTGCAGGTCTGCGACCTGGAATCCGGAAGCGGGCATGCGAAATTCAGAACCGAAAACTGTAGGTAAAATCCCATCTCGGGCTGACAGCAGCACGGAAATAGCGTCGGCTACATCCAGATGCGCAGCAAGAGACTTGAACTCTTCTGCCGTGGCACCTTGGCTGACACCGAGCCTTTCCAGCTCGCGATCCTGAACAGCATTGGCCAACTGCAGATCCGATTGCTCTTTTTCCAGTCCGAGTAGATATTTTTGCTTTTGCAGAGCTGCATTGAGCTGGGAGTGTGCAAGCGTGGCCGCATCATCGGCTGCGGCAACCCCAGACCTGGCGGCTACAACTAACTCTGGGGCGGCGGAAAGCGTCGCATTGATTGCTGATCTTAGATTTTCAGCATCCTTCCAGTCATGAGAGCAAAGAGGGCATTTTCCAATATCCACACCATGGTCATGATTTAAAAGCTCCCTCGCAGCAGCTTGTAAGCGAGCCACAGGGCTCGCCACAGCATCCAGCAGCTTGGTGGCAGCTTTGGCGTGAGAAACGGTCTCAGCGGCTTTTTCCTGCAAATGCTCCAGCTCCTCACGTGAGGGAGCATCTGAGCGAGCGGCACTAACCTCGAGGTCCAGTTCCGCTAAGCGCTTGGTCTCATCGCTGGATCCGGCACTAGATAACTCAAGCCCTTTCAATTCATGACGACGTTGTTGTCGTGCGCTTGCCGGCCATTGGTATTCAGAGTATTTATGCGAAAGTTCTATGAGGCTTAGAGAAAGATCATCGGCAAAACCGCCATCCAGAAGTGTGGCGACTACCATCGCACCCAGATGAGTCAGTTCATCCTTAGCTTTCGCGAGTTCTTGCGCCAGCAGATAGGTGGCTTCCCGGCGAGAATTAAAATCACTGAGCTCAGTTGCAGCTTGCCGTCCATCCTTTTCAATCTGGGCTAAGGACTGCGCCAACGCAGCCTCAATATTGATCCCTTCAGTGACAGCCATTTCTAGGCTGCTACGAATGCTCCACTTCGCCTCAACACGCTTAGCTGCGTTTGAGCGTGCATCGAATAAGTGTTTGTAACGACTGTGCAACGCGGTGAGAGAGGCGAGTTGATCGTCGAGGTTGGGCTGCGCTACGAACCACTGAGTATCCTCGGGCACAAAGAGATTCGCGGCAGTATCAGCCTCGAGACGCGCCGAGCTCGAGTGCGAAGTCCCGGCCGCTTCATCAGGGCCAAGAGCGAGCTCCAGATCAGTAACTTCCGCGGATCTCGACTCAGTCATTTTTGTAAGATTTCGCAGGCGCCTACCGATCTCAACAATGTACTTTTCACACTGCCGCTCGGCATCAAGCAGATGCCGAATTCCGAGCAAATCCGCGAAGACTTGAGTTCGTCGCTCGATAGTTTCTTCGTCGGTATCGACCAAGGCCGCCAGCGCTTCAGAACTCAAAAAGCGCGTTCCTTTAAGCCACCGCTGACGTAAATTTATAGCCGTTATAGCATGTGCTTCGTCTGCCGCAGCGACCGGAGCCAAGAGGGCCAGAAGTTCGTTGGGACGAAGGGTAACTGCTGCCCCTTCATCGGCACCATATGCTGCAGAAGACTGCGATCCATCAACATATCTTCGGACATATTGTTCCGTTCCATCAATATAGAGGCTCGCAGCGGCGGAGGTAGTGGCGTCATTTTGGCTGGGAAACTTCGGACTCAGAACTAGAGCGTCGAATCCATTACCTTCCTTCAACCTTTCTACTTGGCCTGTAAGCAGCCATTCTGCAGCCTCGCACATTGTCGTCTTGCCGGTGCCGTTTGGAGCGTATACCACGGTCAAAGGTGAGCTGAAATCAAAGCGGACAGAGTCGTTGAGCCCACGAAAGTGAGACACATCGAGAGTGTTAAGTCTAATTCCGCGCATTCAGCGGCCCCTCATGACGTAAAATTGTCCCATTGACGCCAAGCGTCGAAAGCTCGGCCCACAATGCTTGAGCTTCAGAATCCAGCTCTGGCCATTGGAGTTCATTACCCGAGGGGGCAGCTGAATCTGGCAGTCCCAAGACTGTTATGTCGGCTACTCGTTGCCACAAACCCGGCTCATAATTGTAATCTACAGGTGATGAAGGCCAAATCATGTGCTTGCGGCACACCTGCGCCGACAGCTCTAGTCGGCGAATCTCCTCTCGGGCACATGCCTCAGGGGCCTCGGGGATAGCGAGCACTAGATAGCCATCTATTGGGCTTCCAGGAGACAGCCTTTCGTTCCGGACGAGAACTTCATCAAGCCAGGCTTGGCCTTGCGCCGCTGCTCGCTCGATGGAAATATGGTCACTTCCACTGCAGGGCCATAGTAGGACAAGCGCGTAAGACGAAGACCAAAGCGTTGTTCCCGCAGGCGCGGAAATCATTATGCCCAGTGAGGGAAGCTCTGGAGTGTGGTCGAGACCTACTTTGACGCACAGCTCATTAAGCTGCTCGCGGGCGGAGTTCCAAAACTCGGAGTCTTCATTCATGCATCTTTACTCCCTAAAAAAAGAGGCGATCTGACCGAGCAATTCCGCGACTCGCTCGTCATCTTCTGATGCCACGTATTCTGTGTAGACCGCGGCGGCTTTCGACAATCCGAGACCGGCTACTCTGCGCATGCCTCTGAGACCCCTTATGTCGCCTGTCACGGGTGCAAGTGACCCACCAGCGCGAAGATCAGCATTGCCCCTTGGAGTGGTGCTGATGTCATCGCGCCTCTCTGGTGCGATCTCTCCGCTGTCTAGGTCGCCATAACGAGTCGCTCCTAGAACGATTAAAGGCGGATGTGGACCACCTCTATCCCGCCATTCTCCGAGAGAACGTTTTAGCGCCCTAGGTGACTCGTTATGAGAACGCCATATTAGTAAATGCCGGTTTTGAGCGCGGACGATGAGTTGACCAGCGGCACCAGGAGAGTCTTGCCAATCTATTCCATCAATCGATTTCAGCGTTGCTAGCGCGTGAAGGCCGGCTCGAAGAGCGCTGATCACTTCAGGATCATAAACTGCGTCAGGATCGACCGGTTTAAGAGAGCTTGTGCCCTCCAAAATGGTGTTTAGCATGGAACTCGAGTCGGCTGATTGGATAGTGCGCAAATGTTCGCCGATTTCGGCGATGCCTGCATCTAGCCGCGGGGCTGCATTAATGTCAGGCGGATACCTACGTAAAAAACGCTCAATCTCATAGGTGACCTTGTTAGGAGCAGCCGGCACCGGGAGCATCATCCCTGTGTTCTGAATAGGGCAAACCATATTCCCTCTCCAAATCAGCAAGCTGTTAACAGGGGTGTATGGCGGCCAATACACAATACCTGCAGTGACTGATGGGTGTGTCGCTCGTACCACCGCTCCCACAATGCCCTGAGAACTCAGCGCCCGCGTCGCAGTGAGACTTTTCTGACCGTGAGGCATCTCAGTAAATGACGCAAAAACACCACTGAGACTTCTCCATTTATCGTTCGCCTCATCTGCAACGGGCCTATCGTGAGAGACATTGCATAGGACGACTACTCCCCGTCGACCCGCAAGAACGTGGTTCAAAAGGGAGTCAATAGCGATTCCCCAATTCTGGTTGTATCCCGTCTGGAGCAAGGAACCTACGATGAGCGCTGGACGGTCATTGTTCAGGCTCTCGAGTTTGCGGTGGATACGTGCTTGGGGTGAACGCCCATTCTGCCCTGCAGGCATCAGTAAATCAGCACAGATCAGAGGAAATAGGTCCAAGTCGTTGAAACGCAGATGCAAAAGTGTGTCATGGGCCTGCACATCGTCTAACTCGATTGCCTCATAACTTTGCTGGAGAACATTTTTAAGATAAGTGATGCAGTGTGTCTGACCGTTTGGCTCATGAATCCAACACCAACCGCCATTCACACGCATCGCTGGGCTGATGCCATTACGAGCCTGCTCCCAGGCGAGGTGCCTAACCGTGCCGTCTTCGGAGGGCGCCCCATACCATTCGAGTACAGCTTCACCCGACGAGACACCAAATCCGCTGACCAAAACGAGTGGTCGATCGACACCTCTGACAAGAGCGTCAACAGCGTTCCAGTCCACTGAGCCCAATGCCCACTCCGGCGCAACAATGAGCACAGGATCACCACCTGGCGCTATCGTGGACAGGGCAGGTCTCGTCCCATCTGGCCCAGCCTCGAGCAGATTGCGCAGAACATTCAACGCAGTCGTCCGACTTAGATCTCCTAAGGCCTCATCAATGGACGCAGACAGCTGCAGCAGGCATAGATTGAGTCCACCTCTGGGGCGAAGCGCACAATTAACTTGAACGCTCGTGTAGTTGTCTTGAAACTCAAAATTCAGGTCGGGCACGATAGCGCAGCCATTAGCCTAGGGCATCGAAGATGGGACGGTAGAGCAGCATTTTGGCGGGTCAATACGCCATCATCTGCAGAAAAATTATCGTCGAATGAATAAATCACTTAGGGTACAGATCGCGAACACGAATGAAGGGGGAACCGGTCTCTGCCGCGCGGCGGACTTTGATCTTGAGGAGTTCGGATAGCGAAATCTCCCGATCTAACATTTCGTACAGATCTAATCCATCCATGCAAATCACCCGCCTGCCTCGGCCGAAGGCGGCAAGACCATCCTCTGTGAACCCGCTATTGCTTACAAATAGTCCTCGAGTCCAAGCAGCCTTCTGCTCGATCTTCCCATGAAACGTATGCAAGTCGGCGACACCAATGGGTTGGCCGTGCCATTTCGCTTCGAGCAGATAAACCTCGTTGTCCAGCTCAAAACTACCGTCTATTTGCTCACCTCTAAGCCGAAATGGTTCTCGGGCTGCCAGCTGAAATGCATCGAAGAGGTTTTTGAGAAATGCCTCGAAAGCATAGCCACGAGCGTGAGGCAGGAGCGTACCGACTTCTAAAAGGATATTTTTGAATGTGGCGAATTTACACCCTTCAATTACCGGCTCGACCGGTTTCGCTGCCGTCGGTGCGGCCTGCGGTTGACCCGACAGCCGACTTAACAATGCGTGATATCTCTGCTCTGCATTGGCGATTGGGTCTGGGGATTCAGTCCGAATGAGATGTTCGCTCCGCTGCTCCCAAAGGGCAGCGAGCAGCCGAACAGCATCAGAGTCGTTGCAACTCTGTAGGAAGCACTTTAAACGCTTGCCCTTCGAACGACCATTCACCGCAAATTTAGGATCGTCAATATTAACATTCAGCTCAGCCGCGAAAAAAACCGCATAACTGACGTCTGAAAAGTCCAGGACATAACCAGCACCACGGACGAAATCGACGAGGTCGTCTACGAAGCGTAAGTCTATAGGTCTGATCGAGCTAATGTTGGACTCCTTCCTATGACTCACATTTCCTAGGTGCCCAATCTTCCTTCAACACCTAAAGCCAACGCAAGACCGTTCGACTCAGGGAAAGAAAATCGGCTCTTCGGGTAGCTGCGTTTATGGGGCCGTCAAGAAGGTAGCTGAGCGTCAAATACGCCAAAGCCGCGAGCATCGGCCCGCCTTGGCGCAAACGGGCTGAGGGCCACGGCAGCGACCAATGCCTTGACATGAGGCCAACTTGACCAAGGTTCTGGCCTGTCAAGGCCACTCCAATACCACGACCCGAATCAATGCCGCCGACGGCTAAGGCCGGAGTATTCTCCGACGTTTAAGGCCACAACCTTGTCTAAATGCGGACATTTTTTAAAAACCTTCAGGGGTTTTGGCGGATCTCAGGCCCCTCTCCCCACAGCGCTTATGAGCCCTATCTAGTCGGCCAAACCCAATAGCTATGATGCGTATGCCTACTTGAAGGTCGTCCTCACACGCCCGCCCACTCAGCCGGCGAGTGAGATCGAGAAGCTGGTGCCGCATCGTTGGCGACCGGCTTGGTTTCGCCAGACGGGATACCCAATAGCTTACCGCCATTCTTTCTGATTGCGACTTTGACATTGTCAGCTTTTTAGTACTAATATCTGACAATGTCAAAACCGGTATTCACTGGGGGGCTAGACGAAATGAGCGATGGGCCACATAGAAGCTTGAAGCTGCGAAAGCCATGGAAAGAACTGGCAAAGCGTGCGGACCAAGATACCTACGATGCCTCCCAGATAGCTGAGGCTACTGCGCAGGCGGTTGCCAGCGACTTCAAAATGGAGGTGTCGTGGCATCTGATGGAAGCCTTGAAAGCTGTCTTTACCGGCCGTGATAACTCTCTGGAAATGCCAGAGCTTGCGCTGGATCAACTTGAAAATGCGAAAGCCCTAGCAGCAGCCTCCGTTTTTGGAACGAATCTTGTGGAATGGAGCATCACTCTTATCCATGAAGGCAAATTTGGAATTCAAGCACTCCATGACGCGGTAGGCCTCGCCGCCAAAGACCGATGCCACGCAAATATACGTTCGATCGAAGAACACTACCTTCGCGACTCGAATGAGCAAAGAGCAGAGCACGTAAGTAAAAGACTCCAGAACGCCATTTCTACTCTATCGAATACCCAACTCGGCTTGGATCTTGTGGGCCCAGAGCCCACTCGAATCCTCCCCCCTAAGAAAATGAAAGGTCTTGATGACGGGGTATGGTTGTGATGAACACTTTGCCGCCTAAGGAAATAGCTGTAGATATACTTGAACCTGGAGCCCGCAAAAGAAACGGTGTGATCCCGTGTTACATCGAGAAGAACATCGAATTCGACCTTGAGGCTCTCGCGACCTTCTCATCACATGACAAATGGGAGCCCGTGACGCATGACGCGTTACTCATAGCCGCTGCAGTTGAGTTTTGTGATCGCGTCCTTGTCCGCAGCTCCATGAGTTGGGGTAGGCGCTTCATTGTGCATGTGCCAGTTCACGACGTTGAGCGGTGGTCGAGTAACAAGGTAAATCGAGCGCTCGTCAACGCACTGAATCTCCTGACCGGCGACGACTGGAATTTCAACTTTCGACCTCGAAAACAAGCTGCACAGAGACCGCTGCAAGGCCAAATAGCCTTCCCTTCCGATGCAGAGGCGGTCATTGCCTTCAGTGATGGAATGGACTCACGGGCTGTCTCTGAGCTTGAGAGCAAGCGCCTAGGTAAACGCCTTATTCGTCTTCGAATAGGGAACAAACAACACGATATTTCAAAGAAGGAACGTCAGAGGATTCCATTCACGGCCATTCCTTATTCAGTCAAACTTGATGATGCGAGAAGCGCCGAGAGAAGTGCACGCAGTCGCGGATTCAAGTTCAGCATCATATCTGCAATTGCGGCGTACCTGATCGATGCACCAATGGCCATCATCCCCGAAAGCGGACAAGGTGCACTTGCACCTGTGCTCCTTCCGGTTGCGCATGGGTATGAGGATTATCGAAATCATCCTGTCTTCACCAAGCTGATGGAACGCTTTATCGAAGCACTTCTTGATTATCGATTCCAGTACACCTTCCCCAGGCTCTGGATGACGAAAGGCGAGACCCTGCGCGAGTATGTCGAAACCTGTGGCACTAGCGCGGATTGGATAACGACCAGGTCGTGCTGGCAGCAATCCCGACAAGTAGCCGTTTCAGGCGCAAGAAGACAGTGCGGCATATGCGCCGCTTGCATGCTTCGCCGCCTTAGCGTTCACGCTGCTGGATTGGAGGAACCCCCAACGAATTATGTCTGGGAATCCCTAGATAGTACGACCTGGAAGACAGGGGCAGCAAAAGAATTCACCAGTTTTACCGAAGCCTTGCGACAATACGCTATCGCAGGAGTACTTCATTTCGAGCACCTTTCTTCGATTAGGGAATCTTCGCAGTACGAACTGATCAAACGCCGCAGAACGAGCGAACTGGCTCGAGCGCTGGCCGAGTCGCCACATGCCGTGGCGCAGAACCTTGACAGGCTCTTGCAGCAACATGCCAGGGAATGGTCAGCGTTCACGAGCGATATGAGATCAGAGTCGTTCGTGAGGAAGTGGATAGATGGCGCATCATGACCAAACCAGATTTTGAACTGAGCCCAGCTGAACTGGGTGAACGACTGAAGGTCGCGCGCGAAACCGCGGCCCTGACCCAAGACGCAGCGGCCAAAGCAATTGGCTTTGCTCGAACCACTCTCGTGGCCATTGAAAAAGGGCAGCGGTCTGCAAGGCTTGACGAGATCCAGATGCTTAGTCGCTGTTATGGAGTATCCGCTAACTCTTTGCTACGCCGAGAAGCGGTCCATGTGGATCTGGTTCCCCGTTTCCGCTCACTCCCAGACACTGGTGATGCTGGCATCGAGCAAGCTGCTCGGATGCTGAATGATCTCGTCAGGGCGGAAGTAGAACTTGAGAATATTTTAGGCGTTCGGAAAACCTCGAATTATCCGACCGAAAAAAGCATCTTACCTGGCGATGTACGCAAACAAGCAGAGCACGATGCACATAGCCTCCGAAGCTGGCTAGGGCTCGGCGAGAGCCCGATTCAGGATCTGTTTTCGCTGATTGAAATGCAACTTGGAATTCGTGTCTATAGCCGGAGACTTGAATCGAAAGTGTCTGGGCTGTTTGCCTATGACGACGCCGTTGGCGCCTGTATGCTAATAAATGCAGTACATCGGAAGGATCGTCAAACTCAGACTGGCGCCCACGAGTTAGGGCACTTTATAGCGACGCGGCGTCAGCCCGAAATTTATCAAGCCGAAAAATATGAGAACTCGCGTGAAGAGCGTTACGCGAACGCTTTCGGAAGCGCGTTTCTAACGCCAGCCCGTACCGTCATGGAAAAGTTCAAGGAAGTGACTATTGGATCAACTCACCTCACTCGACGGCACATCATCCTGCTCGCTAGCTTCTTTGGCGTTTCACGCCAGGCGATGGTTATGAGGCTTGAAGAATTGGAACTGACGAAAAAGGGAACTTGGGATTGGTTCATGGATAATGGTGGTATAACCGACGACCAAGCCCAGCAGGTACTGGGCTCGATACCTCACGGTTCCACGCCTATGGATGGCGCGCAATCAACGAGGCTTTTTTTATTAGCTATCGATGCCTGGAAGAAGGATCTAATAAGCGAAGGGCAAATGTCGGACTTGCTTAAGCTCGATCGGGCGAAAGTACGCGATTTGCTTGATGAGGCAGAAGAGGATGAAGTTGATGACCTTTTCAAGCTGCCTCACTGATCAAGAAAGCACTCTCGTCCTTGACGCCAGTGTCATCATAAACTTGCTAGCGACCGATCATGCAAGCGCAATCCTGCAAGCAGTTCCAACTCCGATTATTGTCACCGACAGTGTAATTCGGGAGATTGAGTTGGGGGCAGCAAACGGCCGGCCTGAGCCGAAACAGCTTTTGGAGCTACTCCACAATCAAATTTTAAAGAGGGAAGAGCTTTCTGGCATTGCATTAGAGCACTTCTTCGACTTGGTATCCGGATCCACAGCAGCCTCGCTCGGAGACGGAGAAGCCGCGACACTCTCGCTTGCATATTGCAACGGTTTCACTGCTGGTATTGATGAAAAAAAAGCAACCAAGATTTCCTCTGAACGTTTTGAAAATCTACGCCTTATTACGACGGTGGATATTCTCGCCTATGAACCTGTGCGGATTTCGCTCGGACATGAAGCGCTAGCCATAGCAACGCTTCAGGCGTTGAAAAACGCCAGAATGCAAGTTCGCGAAAACCAATTCGACTGGATTAAAGGGGTGATCGGATGTGAAAATGTGAGGTTCTGCCCAAGCCTGAGACGGCTCACAAAACTCAAGGCATCAGGACGTTGTTGAGTCTGTTAATAATAGGCTAGACACTAAAGGATCAGGAAACACGTCTGCGTGTTTAAGCAGTTTGCACTTGGCTCATTATCCCAACTCATAATCCGCATGCTGATCATCTTTGATCAGGTACGCATCGCATATTGGATAGGGTCATACAGATATTGACTAGCTACCTCGAAGGCGCTGTGTGGAATGTAAGCGCTCCATAAACCCCACATCCAAAGCGGTTAACTGATGCCGGATACTGTGCTCCCAATTCCCTTATGAGCCTGTTTGTCATGATGCGACCCGATGCAAAAGTCGAAAAAGTTTATCTATACCCCAAGCCGGTCGACCTCCGAAAGTCCATTGACGACCTAGCCGCCTTGGTCGAGTTGGACATAAAGGTGGTGGTCTTCGACCAAGTACTCTTCGTCTTCCTCAACAAGCCGCGTAACCGAGTGAAGATTTTGTACCACGAGCGAAACGGCTTCTGCCCTTGGCTCAAGCGGCTGGAGTCCGAGCGCTTCAAAACATCGCCCGATGTAAGCGACGAGGCTATTGTGCTGGCCAAGCAGATTGTGGATACCGACTGTACGATGATTGCAAAGGGTATACGGTCGTTGGATGCCTTCAGCCGACGATACCGCCGGGGCAAAGCGGAAAGCCTGTGGGCCGGTAAAATTGCATCCACTAGCAGACCCGTAGATCATCTACCAGGTCGGGTTCATCGATTGCCAGACGAATAACCGCCGCCACGATACCGTCAAGGTAAAAATTTACCAGTGTCATTGATTTAAGAGCTTTATAGTCTTTTAAAAAATCATAAACATTGCCATGAGCAATATCACTTCGTAGCCCGTATAGCTTGGACCAAAGTGCCTCATACTTCATTCCGTCGAACATAGCAGGTCCATCCGGAGCATTCTCACTGCGACGAAGCATTAATTTTAGCTTATTTTTAAGCTGCTTGGTAATACTCTCACCATCAGGTCGACCATTAGTAACTAAAGATTCGATAATCGAAAAATAAGAAAGCGTCAGTAATATTGAATCTGGGCGCAACCTGTCCGTATCGAAATACAAGCTCAATGCCCTACTTACTCTTGAACCATCCGGGAACCCTTTAAGAATCATCCCATGGTAGTGACGCAGACAAATAAGAAACTCCTCATCGACTTGCGCGCACGGCTTCCTATTACCGTCATTTATAATCTCCAACTCATGATAAGAAAGCATTGCCGTGAGCGCAACAGAGTCCTGAGCTGTGTCACGATATAAGCACTCCATACCAAACCTCAGCTTTGGCGAAGTAAGGAGTCCAGCGTGCCTAATGTTTTTTAAGTGCCCGTTAAAACCACTAAACTCAATGACGTATTTAACTGCACCTGGGATGATACAATATCGCGTACGTCGCATTCCACCTTCAGGCTCAGGCTTGGTCTCATTATTCGTAGTTGGAAAAGATACTGTGGCTCCAGAGAAATAGCCCCCAGCAGCCATGACGTTGGCAAACTCAGCTATCTGAAGGTTATTAGCTTTTGAGATGCTGATTCTAGTTTCGATTTCAAAGGGCAACAGCTGTTGCGGAATATTTACGTTGCTCAGCACTATCGCGAAGCCGGTATCATTCATACTGAGGACGCTCCCATCAAAAAAAGTGATCATGACAGAATGACAGAAAAATGGCAGTATTAGCCCTGGAAGCCCAGATTTATGAGGGCTTAATTCGGATTAAAACCTCCCATCATCACTACCACCAAATCTACATCTGAAGACGTCCACAGACGTCTTTTTTTTCCAACTAAATCCAGTAAATACAATGAGTTATCGTCCTGCAGTGTCCGTAGGCTTCCGACAGGCCCTATGATTTCGTGTATTCCAAGTGATATTCCAAGGTTCACCTGCTATTTTTCGGAAATAGCACTGGAATCCACCATGGGGACCCAAGCCTCGTGCCTTTCAGACGTAAAAGTAAAAGCCGTAAAAGCCAAGAGAAGGACTACTCCCTACGGATGGTAATGGCCCGCTGATGCGAGTGAGGATCAGTGGCTATAAGCTATGAAATTTCAGCTACATCCATCCTGTGACAAAAAAAGGATAAACTTGGGGCTTGGTACCTTTCCCGAGGTCAGCTTGGCGCAAGCTCGTAAAATAACGGTTTAAGCGAGGAGGTTCGTTACGCAGGGGCTGATCCGAAAAAAAACGCGACGCTGAACGGCACGCGAAAAAAGCAGCCACGGAACACACTTTCGAAAATATCTCTACAGCCTAATTCAAGCTCAAAAAGGATTCAGTCACCCCAGCGTACGCCGAGGATAGTTGAGCCGCCATCCACGCCAATTAGCATATCAATAAGGCCAATCGACCTTGAGGTAATCACCTCTATTTTTCATCACTTCCAAACTTAACCCCTCACGCACCAACTTTACAGAAACCGGAAGCGTCAAATACACAAAGCCAGGCATATCGGCTGCGATATAGCTAATCTGTATACAAGACAAACTTTCAAAAGGCATCACTAAAAATAGCTCTTCAGTCTGAAGCACCTCACCTGCCCTAACTATATCCGCATCGAACACCGCTGAAAACGTATCCTTGTTTTGCCCTAAACTGGCTTTCACTGCTGTGGGGTCGACGTCGATCCGCGGGTATGGAAAATCAATCCATGCTTTATGCAATGGTCTCGACCGAAGACCTTTTCGGGTTGAAAGCCGGAAATCTTCCGAACCTGCAGGGACACTGATTTCGACCCGCAACGCCCGAACCGATTCCGAAGACGGGTTCCTTAGCTCAAGCCTGAACCCAAAGGATGCCACTTTTTCTTGGATAAACTGGGCTCTCTCCCAAAAATAGTCCTCATTGATCGGCTCCGTCACACCCATCACAGTCTTGTCCCACCAAGTAGTTTTTCCTAGTTTGGGATAATAAGATTTCCACTCTAAGCGGTATTGAACATAATCAATATTAAATGATTCCAGCCGCCGCCCCGTCAAATCGACGGGTGTAACGCTGATGTTAGGGGCTCCCTTCGATATGACTTCCACGTCTTCGAGCCCCATCCGCGCAATTTCATCCAAGCTAGCCAGTCCATTGGAAGAGCCGCGGCGAATGTAGACGTGGTGTGGTTCCACGTCAGCTAACCTCTTCTTGGCGTGGAACGGGCGAGGCTGCGCCTCAATGGTGTATAGACCTAGGATTTTGCAAGCGTAATTTACGGTTCGATACGAGAACCTAATAGGTCGATTGACGTTGCTGATCAGAAACTGCTGCATATCTGCATCACCTTGATCGCCGTCTGGGTCTATGCCAATCACCTCGCGGGTACCGTCCTCAATCCCAACAAGAATGTACGCAGGCGTGGTTCTGCGGGTGTTCGCGAAGGCGAGAAAATCTTTGAGAATGTTGGCTTTATAACCTATGCCTGCGCCGCGAAGAGAATATTCGTATTTGTAGTCAACTACGGTACCTTCCCCTATTTCTAGGAGAAAAGAGATTAGAGCGGCGTCATCCATTGATAAAACTCAAGTCCAAAATTGGGTTGTTCAAGACCCACCTCGCTCCCGGAGAAAGTGCGGGGCTTAATTTTTCCATTATGCCTTGAGGCCGCTGCACAAACCAAATGAGTAAGCCTGCCAGGATTAATCTACCCACTCACACTCTGCCTGATGCTTCCTCCCAAGCTTTCGCGGTTAAGCCTGTAGCAGGTCACACGTAACGGCATCAGCCCTGCCGCCCGGAGCGGAACGCAAATCCCAATTTTTTTCAGTTCTACATAACTGCAGTGAACATCCCATGGAGTATCACCCATGCCACTACACTTGGCCGGAATGCACAGCAGCCCCGCCTTATTCAAATAGGTGCGAGCCCATCCCACTCGGTTGTTGATCACCGTCTGCCGACCGGATGGTAGGCGCTCCTTGCGTTCATCCTCGGTCAATTGGAATTGATCAGCCACCCTCTCTCGCAACTCATTGAGCGGCAACGGCGCACCGTTCTGAACGGTGCTCAACACGGGGCGCATCACACTTTGAAAATCCGGAATTCCCACTGTAACTCCCTAATCTTACCCGTCGCTTTAAGCCCAGCCCACGCGGCTCTCATCGAGGGTGGCCACGGTCTTGAGCATCTTCAAAATCACCAACGCAAACGCCCGGCTCTTCGTCTCACTATCCAGCACTTCCAGCGAGAGCTTCTCGTGGTCAGTCATGGCGTCCAACACTGTGTCGAGGACGCGCTTGGGAAACAGGCCGTGCATCACTTGATCCACAGAATGACTGTTCACTTGGGCCATCACATCTTCCTGACGGCTGATACGCTGGGCAATGCCAGTGAGGAACTGCAACTGGTCGTCGTCGCTCACTTCGGCACCAAAGATATCATTCAGCGCCTCGATGATTTCTGACAAGCGTTTCTTCTCCGCGTCATGGGGCCTGCCGCTGCCCACGTCGCTGCCAAGTTTAAGGGTATATTCGTCGTTTTTCTCGCTCAGGCGTAGCTAGTGTTCGGCGCGCTTGCTCAGGCGGTAGTGGCTCAGTTGCAGCTCGCCTACGTCCACATCGTCTTGTAGTAGACGATCTACCCGCAGGAGCGGGTGCAGGTGCAGGTGCAGGTGCTTATAGATGCGGTGGCTGTGCCAGCAATCGCTGACCATCCGCGGTGGCCCGCGTACTGCCAAATCATAGTGACGAACGGTGCTGGTCAGACCGAATGCAAACGGGTGGTCACGTGGAGTGCAGTACCGAACTGGCATGAATCAATCCCCCCCCCCCACGACGCATCCCGCCGCAGCAACCAAACGGCTCATCACACCACCCCAAACCAGCCTCAAACAAAAACCCCGCCCCACCCCATAAAAAACTTTGATACCCCCCGCAACGAACTCTGGAGTAACAATTGCAGCTCGACGTCTCTCAAGACAACCACAAGAGCCAAGAGAACCAAGATGAACCTCAAATTCCTCGAGACCTTCGTCTGGGTCGCTCGTCTTCAAAGTTTCAGCCTTACCGCCGAAAAGATGTTCAGCACCCAGGCGGCGATTTCCAGTCGGATCGCTTCGCTGGAGGATGAGTTGGGGCTGCGGCTGTTCGTGCGGGACTCGCGTGGGGTGTCGTTGACGCCCGAGGGTCTCAAGGTGCTCGACTACGCCGAGCAGATGCTTGAGGTGCAGCGGGCGTTGAAGCAGTCGCTGGCTAACCCCAGTTCACAGCGGGGGTTGGTGCGTATCGGGGTGATGGATACGGTGATCCACACCTGGTTCAGCCCGTTGATATCGACCTTGATGCAGACCTTCCCCGCTGTGGAAATCGAGATCACCGCCGATGCAGCACGCAACCTCTGCGAGCAGTTGCAAAAGGGTTATCTGGACATCGTTTTCCAGACTGACCTGATCCGCCACGACAGCGTGCGCAACCTTGAGCTTGGGCACTATCCCATGCACTGGATCGCCGCCAGCAACTCGATCTATGCCCGGCCTTACGCCTCGCTCGCCGAGATGGCCAGCGAGCGCATCATCACCTTCGTCAAGCACTCACAACCGCATCAGGATGTGCGCAACCTGTTGCATGCCCACGGCATCAGCACTCCGCGTGTGAGTTGCGTCAATTCGGTGTCGGCCATGACCCGGCTGATTCGTGACGGCTTCGGCATTGGTGCCTTGCCGGCGGCATTGGTGGCCAACGCCCTGGCCAGCGGCGAACTGATTCAGTTGGAGCCTGGCACGCGCCTGCCACAACTGGACGTCGTGGCGTCCTGGCGCGCCGGGGTCGGGCTGGAGTTGATCGAGAGCATCGTTGGCATGAGCCGCCAGGTCGTCTGCCAATACGCCGCGGATGTCGGCCCGCAACGAATGGCCGCGGCGCCGGGCCTCGACGGTCGACATCCCCTTGAATAACGATTAGTTGTTCGGGGTACCAATATTCCTTGTTGGACGGCGCTCTTCCGGTTTTCTAAAAAGGGCTATCGAACCCAAGGAGATACCGTGATGAGTCAACCCGCCCTGTCGTTAGAACACGCGCAGCAAAAAGATCCACTGGCCTTACGCCAAGCCATCGCCGCCGGGCATTATCAGGGCCACACCGCTGGCCTGGGCCAAGGCCGGGTACAAGCCAATATCGTGATGCTGCCCAGTGATTGGGCGAACGAGTTTCTGCGGTTTTGCACGCTCAATCGTCAGGCCTGCCCGGTGCTCGACGTGACGGAGCCCGGTGATCCGTACTTTCGCAATCTCGGGATAGCCATTGATATCCGCCATGACGTGCCCCGCTACAGGGTCTATCGCCATGGCGAGCTGAGCGAAGAGCCGACGGATATCGAGCATTTGTGGCAGGACGACATGATGGCTTTTGCCATCGGCTGCTCCTTCTCTTTTGAGCAACCGCTGCTAGACGCTGGCATCCCCATGAGGCACATCGATCTGAAGCGCAATGTCGCTATGTACCAGACCAACATTGATACACGCCCTACCGCCCGCCTGAGCGGCAAACTGGTGGTGAGCATGCGCCCGATGAAAGCCGCTGAAGCGATCAAGGCGATTCAGATCACTGCGCGTATGCCCAACGTCCACGGAGCCCCCGTGCACATCGGTGATCCCGCGCTGATCGGCATCCACTCGCTGAGCAGCCCGGACTACGGAGATGCCGTACCGCTCGAAGCCGACGATATTCCGGTGTTCTGGGCCTGCGGTGTGACGCCGCAATCGGTGATGCAAGCCTCACGTCCGCCCCTGTGCATCACCCACGCCCCTGGTTGCATGCTGGTGACGGACCTGTGGAATAACGCCTTATAACGACGTGCGGACTCGCGTGCGGACTCACGTAAACAGGTCACGCGAGCCGCCCACGGACTGTTCTCAACCTTATAGGGATGCGACGGACACACCATGAATACGGCTCAACGATCGATACGACAATACATAAAAGCCAAGGACGGCAACCGCCCACATTTGCTATCCCAGGCCTTTGCGCCAGAAGCGATACTGGACATGCACGTGCGCACGGGGTCTATCTCGTTTCCACCTCATCTTGAGGGGCTTGGACCGATAGGCGACGTGCTGGTCAGACGGTTCGGCCAGACGTTCGAAAACGTGTACACGTTCTGCGTGGGCAGCCCACCTGAACCCGAGGCAAAAACCTACCAGTGCCAATGGCTGGTCGGCATGTCCGACAAGAACTCCGGCGAAGCACGCGTCGGTTGCGGTCTTTATGAATGGCAGTTCAGCCCAGAATCGGGGCTTGTCGAAAGGCTCACGATCACCATAGAACACATGAAAACACTGCCAGCGACTGACCTGCAGAGCACCATGGAGTGGCTGTCGGCCTTGAATTACCCGTGGTGCTCGCCTGAGGCGTTAGTGAGCAACGCTCCAGACATCGACACGCTCGACGAAGTGATTCAGTACGTTACGGCCAATAGTCCAGCCAGCGTCCCGCAAGTGGCTACATAGCCATTTCAGGCTCGGGGCTGGACGATGCGCCATTCACACCGGCGCATCCCTCACATCGAGCGCATGCGCTTGATCAGAGAAGGTGCAGCGTAACGAGTGATCCTGATTAAAGAAGGCAACGTGTTCACACAGTCGCACGGCTGATGTTTTCGGGTGTGATCGGCATTTTGACGTAAAATCCTCCCCACGCCCGTCCCCAGCGCCATGAGACTCACAGCATGCCCCAAGAAAAACTCGACCTCTTACGCCTTCAAAAACCCATCCGCGACGAGATGAATGACCTGCTCCGCGCGCTTAACGCCGCCAGCACGCCTGCGGACCTTGAGGCCGAACGAGCCATCCAGATTGAGGTCATCCAGAACCTCGAAAGCTCGCGCAAATTGCGTGCGGCAGATGCGGAGGCGTTGTTCATCATTTTTGATGATGCCGTAGAGGCAAGGCTGGAAGCGTTGTCGTAGGTTTCATTACGCGTGCGCATCCCGACGTCATGAGCCTCAATTCCACAGCACGGCGTTAACGTAAAATCACGTCCCCTTTTTGTGCACCCTCCCGTTGCGGTGCTCAACAACAGCGCGCAAGTCATCCCGCACCTTGCTGAAAAATTCGCTACAGCCCGCTGAAAATAAAGCCTGACCGCCTCTCGGCACGAAACCTGCTCTGGCACATTCAATCTTGTATACATGAATGAACACGCCAATGACTGATCTTGATATCGCTGCCATCCAGACGTCTTTACGCACCGGCCAGACCTCGCTGGCGACCTTTCTGCAGGACCTGTCTGCGCGCATTGATGCAGACGACCGCCCGGAAGTCTGGATTCATCGCGAGCCGGTTTCGCGCCTGCTGGAAAGGGCGAAAACGCTTGAGCAGCTCGCGGAAGAACTGGGCGATGCGCTGTACGAGACCCTGCCGCTATTCGGCATTCCGTTCGCAGTGAAGGACAATTTCGATGTTGCGGGGCTGACCACCACGGCGGCGTGTCCGTCGTTTGGTTACGAGGCTCAGGCCACGGCGCATGTGGTGCAGCGCTTGCTGGACAGCGGCGCGGTTCTGATGGGCAAGACCAATCTGGACCAGTTCGCGACGGGGCTGGTGGGTGTTCGTTCGCCTTATGGAGCGGTGCGCAACGCATGTGATCCGGCGTATGTCAGCGGCGGGTCGAGCTCGGGTTCTGCGGTGGCGGTGGCGCGGGGTCATGTGTGTTTTGCGTTGGGCACAGACACGGCGGGTTCGGGCCGGGTGCCTGCGGGTTTCAACGCAATCGTCGGGCTCAAACCGAGCCTGGGGTTGTTCAGCAGCCGTGGCGTGGTGCCTGCCTGTCGCACGCTGGATTGCCCGTCGATTTTTGCCAACGATGTGGCGCAGGCCTGGCAGGTCGCGCAGGTGATGGCGGATTTCGATGCGCAGGATCCAGGCAGTGTCGCGGTGCAGGCGTTGCCGGTGCTGCGTCGTGCGCGACGGGTTGCCGTGCCGCAAACGTGTGAATTCTTTGGCGATGCTCAGGCGGCGGCCGCGTTCGACAAGGCGCTGAAGTCGCTTGAAAGCGATCCCCAGGTGACGCTGACCTACGTTGCGTTCGATGTGTTTGCCGAGGCGGCTGCCCTGCTCTATCAAGGACCGTGGGTGGCCGAGCGGCGCGCGGCGGTGGGTGAATTTTTCGAGACGCCTGCCGCGGACATTCACCCGGTGGTGCGCGGCATTTTGCAGAGCGCGGATTCGTACGATGCCGTGGACAGCTTCAAGGCGCGTTATCGCCTGGCCGAGCTGACTCGCGCGGCGCAAGCGCTGTTGGCCGACGTCGATGTGCTGGTGGTGCCGACTGCGCCGTGCATGCCGACCCTCGAAGCGGTGCTGGCCAATCCGGTCGAGCTGAATTCGCAGCTGGGCTACTACACCAACTTCGTCAACCTGATGAACATGAGCGCGCTGGCCATCCCGGCACATCGGCGTGAAGACGGTCTGCCTGCGGGTATCACGCTGATCGGTCCGGCGGGCGCGGACCAGCGCCTTGCCGAGATCGCGGCAGGCTGGCAGGCCCGTTTCGGTGCGGTCGATCAGCGCGACCGGGTGGCGCTGGCTCCCCTGCCCTTCAACGTCGCGACCGTTCAGGTGGCGGTGGTTGGCGCCCACCTTCAGGGACAACCACTTAACTGGCAGTTGCTGGAAGGCGGCGCTCGCCTGCGCAGCCTGACCACGACCAGTGCCGACTATCGGCTGTATGCGCTGGCGAACACCACGCCAGCCAAACCGGGGCTGGTTCGGGTGCCTGCCCACGGCGTGAACATCGAAGTGGAAGTCTGGGAAATGCCACTCAGCCTGTTCGGCGCGTTTGTCGCCGCCATTCCCGCACCGCTGGGCATCGGCTCGTTGCAGTTGGCCGACGGTGAGTGGGTCAAGGGTTTCATCTGCGAACCGTATGGCCTTGCGGACGCGCTGGACATCACCGAATTCAAAGGGTGGCGCGCTTATCGCGCCGCGCACACCACTTCTTCCACGGCTCATTGATCAGGGGTAGCACCAATGTCGAATGTCGATCGTCGCAGCTTCATCAAACTGGCGGGCATTATCGGTCTCAGCGCGGCGCTGCCGTTCAGCCGTGCGTACGCGGCCGATGCGCCGCTGGTGGTGGGTTTCATTTATGTGGGAGCCCGCGATGACTTCGGCTACAACCAGGCCCACGCGCAAGCCGCTGCCATCATCAAGACGCTGCCCAACGTCAAAGTGATCGAAGAAGAAAACGTCCCGGAAACCGTGGCCGTGCAGAAGACCATGGAGGCGATGATTCGCCAGGACGGCGCGACGCTGATCTTCCCGACCTCGTTCGGTTACTTCGACCCGCATGTGATCAAGGTGGCGAAGAAATACCCGGACGTGCGTTTCGCCCACTGCGGCGGACTGTGGAAGGAAGGTCGCGACCCGATGAACGCGGGCAGTTTCTTCGGCTACATCGATGAAGCCCAATACCTGAACGGTGTCGTTGCCGGGCACATGAGCAAATCGAAAAAGCTTGGCTTCGTGGCCGCCAAGCCGGTGCCGCAAGTGCTGCGCAACCTCAACGCCTTTGCCATGGGCGCACGCTCGGTTGACCCGAGCATCATGACCACGGTGATTTTCACCGGCGACTGGTCGTTGCCGATCAAGGAAGCGGAAGCCGCCAACAGCCTGATCGATCAGGGTTGTGATGTGCTGACCTGCCACGTCGACGGCCCCAAGGTGATTGTCGAGACCGCCGAGAAACGTGGCGCGATGACCTGCGGCTACCACGCCAGTCAGGCGGCACTGGCACCGAAAGGCTACCTCACCGGTGCCGAATGGAATTGGGAAACGCCTTACCGCGCCCACGTTGCAGCGATCCAGACCGGTGCGCCGATGATCAACTTTCTGCGCGGCGGTTTGAAGGAAGGCTTCGTCAAAACCTCACCTTACGGGCCAGCCGTCAGTGCCGAGGCCAAGCAGAAAGCCGACGCCATCAAGGCGCAGATGCTGGCGGGCAGCTTCGTGATTTTCAAAGGCCCGCTCAAGGACAACAAGGGCCAGGTGGTGATCGCCGACGGCGTGGTACAGGCGCAGACCGATATCGCCCTGGAAAGCATGAATTATCTGGTGGAAGGCGTTGTTGGCCAGATCTGAGGAGCGTCCGATGTTCGTCTCGCGAACCCTGCGGCGTCTGGCCGGGGCCATGTTGCCGGGGCTGCCGACGCTGTTGGCGGTGTTGTCATCGTGCGTGCTGTTTCTGCTGTTTCTCACGGTTCAGGGCAAGCCTGCGTGGCAGGCTCTGCAACTGGTCGGCGAAGGCGCGTTCGGCTCCTGGTTTGCGCTGGAGAACACCTTGCAACGCGCCGCGCCGTTGATGCTCACCGCGCTCTGCGTGGCACTGCCGGCGCGAGCCGGGCTGATCATCATTGGTGGCGAAGGTGCGCTGGTGCTGGGCGGGCTGGCAGCGGCCGTCACACCGCTCTGGCTGCCGCCCGTGGCACCGTGGCTGATGCTTGGATGCATGGGCATTGTCGCGATGCTGACCGGCGCGCTGTGGATCGGCCTGAGTGGCTGGATGCGCCAGCACCGGGGCGTCAACGAGACCATCAGCAGCCTGTTGCTGTCGTACATCGCGCTGGCGCTGTTCAGGCAGATGGTCGAAGGGCCGCTGCGTGATCCGGCAAGCCTGAACAAACCGTCCACGCCGCCACTGGATGATGCCTATCTGGTCGGCACCATCAGCGACAGCTTTGAAGTGCACTGGGGTCTGGTGGCGGGCGTGGTTGCCTGTCTGCTGGCCTATGTACTGGTGCGCCACAGCGTGAAGGGTTTCGCCCTCGCCGTGGTCGGTGGCAACGTGCGAACGGCTCTCATGATCGGCCTGCCGGTGGACCGGCTGATTCTGTTGAGCTGCCTGCTCGGCGGTGCAGCGGCGGGTCTGGCGGGTATGTTTGAAGTCACGGCCGTGCAAGGCAGTGCCAACGTTGCGCTGATCGCCGGTTACGGCACCAGCGGCATCCTTGTGGCGTTCGCCGCGCGCCATCATCCGCTGGCGATCATCTTCTGCGCGATCCTGCTCGGTGGTCTGGAAGCCAGCGGCGGCCTGTTGCAGCGCCGT
Organism: Pseudomonas triticifolii; assembly: GCF_014358015.1. Taxonomy (GTDB): domain Bacteria; phylum Pseudomonadota; class Gammaproteobacteria; order Pseudomonadales; family Pseudomonadaceae; genus Aquipseudomonas; species Aquipseudomonas triticifolii. The sequence continues at coordinate 104,024 of NZ_JACONV010000009.1, forward strand.
CTTGGCCTGCCGGATGCCACCACCCTGATCCTCGAAGGGCTGCTGTTCACCAATCTGTTGCTCTGGGAGGCCCTCAGCGGGCGTCTGGCGGCCTGGAAAATCAGGCTCGCGCAACCGCAGCCGACCCTGGAAAAAGGAGCACCGCAACGTGGCTGATATCGACCTGAGCACCTTTTTGCTGGCGCTGTTGGCCGGTTCGATCCGCGTCGGTACACCTTTCCTTTTCGTCAGCCTGGGCGAATGCCTGACGGAAAAGAGTGGCCGCATCAATCTGGGCCTGGAAGGCATTCTGGTTGCCGGGGCGATGTCCGGGTATGCCGTCGCGTGCCTGACAGGTTCGGCCTGGCTGGGCGTGGCTGCGGCAGCCGGTGTCGGGTTGTTGCTGGGCTTGCTGCATGGCATTGCCTGCTCGCTGCCGCGCGTCAACGACATCGCGTTCGGCATTGCACTGATCCTGCTCGGCACCGGTCTGGCGTTCTTTCTCGGCAAGGCGTTCATCCAGCCGCAAGCGCCCATGCTGCCGTCACTGGCGCTGGGTGCATGGAGCAGCGAAGAACGCTTGCGCTCGGCCCTGAACATCAACGTGCTGTTTTTCATCGGCGTGGCCCTGGCCTTTGCGCTGCATTGGGGTCTGCGCAGCACGCGCTGGGGCCTGATGCTGCGACTGGTGGGCGACCATGCCGAGACCGCGCAGGCGCTGGGCTATCGACCCATCACCGTGCGCATCATCGCCACAGCCATCGGCGGCGCGCTGGCGGGCATTGGCGGCGCGTACCTGTCCTTGTATTACCCAGGCAGCTGGAACGAAGGCCTGTCCAGCGGTCAGGGCCTGATGGCTGTCGCGCTGGTGATTTTCGCTCGCTGGCGGCCACTCGCCTGCCTGTGGGCATCGCTGCTGTTCGGCGCAGCCGGGGCGATTGGTCCGGCGTTGCAGGCCGTGGGCATAAGCAGCGGCTACTACCTGTTCGCGGCCGCGCCCTACGCGCTGACCCTTGGCGTGATGTACGCAACCTGTCGGCGTGGCCGCACCCTGAGCGGTGCGCCCGGCGAATTGAGCATGACCCGATGAACACATTTCCAGAGGAGGTCCCGCGCCGTCTCCTACGCCGCGCTGTCGCGCAGCAAACTTCGTGGGAGCGGACCGGGCGGCGTTCCGTTTGTCAGCGGACACTGTGTTTCAGTCGCTACATATTTGTCGAAAGTACCTGCCTTTTCGCGGACAAGTCCGCTCCCACAAAATCGCCTTTATTCAGCGGGCTACACGTTTTTTTATAGGAGGCATGACATGGCCAGTGGTCTTGGTGGCTTGAACAAATCGCCCAACGGCGTAGTGATCGGTCTGGCGCAACTGGCGCTTCCCGATCCGCACACCCGCGAGGCGCTGTGGACGCAAACCCAGAAAGTGGTGTCGATGGTTGCCAAGGCACGACGCAGTAATCCCGGCATGGACCTGATCGTGTTTCCCGAGTATTCGCTGCACGGTCTGTCCATGAGCACTGCGCCAGAGATCATGTGCAGCCTGGACGGTCCTGAAGTTGCGGCGCTACGTCAGGCCTGCCGCGAGCATCGTATCTGGGGCTGCTTCTCGATCATGGAAGCCAACCCGCACGGCAACCCGTTCAACAGCGGCCTGATCGTCGATGACATGGGCGAGATTCAGCTGTATTACCGCAAGCTGCACCCTTGGGTGCCGGTTGAGCCTTGGGAACCGGGCGACCTGGGCATTCCGGTGTGCAAGGGTCCGCGCGGCAGCACGCTGGCGCTGATCATCTGCCACGACGGCATGTTCCCCGAGATGGCCCGCGAGTGCGCCTACAAAGGTGCAGACATCATGCTGCGCACGGCAGGCTACACAGCGCCGATTCGTCATTCGTGGAAGATCACCAACCAGAGCAACGCCTTCACCAACCTGATGCAGACCGCCAGCGTCTGCATGTGCGGCTCGGACGGCACGTTCGATTCAATGGGCGAAGCGATGTTCGTCGACTTCGACGGCACGCTCATGGCCGAGGGCGGCGGGCGTGCGGATGAAATCGTCTGCTGTGAACTGCGCCCGGATCTGGTCCGCGAAGCGCGCCTGAACTGGGGTGTGGAAAACAACATTTATCAGTTCGGCCATCGCGGTTATGTCGCCGTCAAAGGCGGTGCGCAGGACTGTCCCTACACCTACATGCACGACCTCGCCGCCGGTGAATACCGTCTGCCGTGGGAAGCGGACGTGGTGCACACCGATGGCAGCGCCTGCGGTTTCGATGCGCCCGAACGCACGTTCAAACCCACCCCGACCACGTGGAAGGAATAACCCCGATGAGTGAACGTTATCTGGCTTCCGAGCCCTATCCGTGGCCATGGAACGGCAAGCTCAACGCGAATAACACGGCGCTGATCGTGATCGACATGCAGACCGACTTCTGCGGCGTTGGCGGTTACGTGGACAGCATGGGCTATGACCTGGCGCTGACCCGTGCGCCCATCGAGCCGATCAAGGGGCTGCTGGCGCTGATGCGTCCGCTGGGTTTCACCATCATTCATACCCGCGAAGGCCATCGCCCGGACCTCAGCGACCTGCCCGCCAACAAACGCTGGCGCTCGCAGCGCATCGGCGCGGGTATTGGTGATCCAGGCCCTTGCGGCAAGATTCTGGTGCGTGGCGAGCCCGGCTGGGAACTGATCGAAGAACTCGCCCCGCTGCCCGGTGAGATCATCATCGACAAGCCTGGCAAGGGTTCTTTCTACGCCACCGACCTGGAGCTGGTACTGCGCACCCGAGGCATTGAAAACCTGATCCTCACCGGTATCACCACCGATGTGTGCGTGCACACCACGATGCGTGACGCCAATGATCGCGGCTTCGAGTGCATCCTGCTCGAAGACTGCTGCGGAGCCACCGACCCGGCCAACCACGCGGCAGCCTTGAGCATGATCAAGATGCAGGGCGGTGTGTTCGGTGCCGTCGGCCATTCATCGATGCTTCGCGATCTGCTGGAGGCGTGACCATGCGCGCCCTGAGTCTGGAAACCATCGGTGCCAGCAAACGCTTCGGCACCTTTCTCGCGCTGGATGACGTGTCATTCAAGGTGCGGGCCGGCACGGTGCATGCGCTGCTGGGCGAAAACGGTGCCGGCAAGAGCACGCTGGTCAAAGGCATCATCGGCTACGGCCCGTTGCAGTCGGGCAGCATTCTGGTCAACAACCGCGAACACGAGATTCGTAACCCGCGCGACTCGCACCAGTTGCAGATCGGCATGGTGTACCAGCATTTCACCGTCGCGCCGGGCCTGAGCGTGGCGGAAAATCTGGTGTTGTCTCGCGGCGACCTGCCGTGGCGCATTGACTGGGCTGCCGAGCACGAACGCCTGCAAGCCTTCATGGCGCGCATGCCGTTTCGGCTCGACATCCAACGGCCGGTCAGCAGCCTGGCCGCCGGTGAAAAACAGAAGCTGGAGATTCTCAAGCAACTGTATCTGGAGCGTCGGCTGGTGATTCTCGACGAACCGACCTCGGTGCTCACGCCCCAGGAGGCCGATGAAGTGCTGGGGCTGATGCAGCAGATGGCGCACCGTGGCGAGTTGACCGTGCTGATGATCACCCACAAGTTTCGCGAGGTCAGCACCTACGCCGACGACGTTACGGTGTTGCGCAAAGGACGCTGGGTGGCGAGCAGCGCGGTCGCAGATACCACCACGCAGCAAATGGCCGCGTGGATGATGGGCCATGCGCACACAAACAGCGTCAGCAGTGATCGCCCGCCCGTGCCTGAGCGCGCGCCGCAGTTGCAGGTCGAGCAGCTCGACGTGCCGGGCGATAAAGGCACGCTGGCAATAAAAAACCTGAGCCTGGCGGTGCGGCCCGGAGAAATCCTCGGCATTGCCGGTATCTCCGGCAACGGCCAGCGCGAACTGACGGAAGCCTTGTTGGGCCAGCGGCCCTTCAGTGCCGGACGCGTACTGATCGGGGGACAGCCTTATCACGCCAGCCGCGAACAAATGCAGCGCCTGCGCGTGTTCAGCCTGCCGGAAGAGCCGCTGCGCAACGCGTGCATCGGCGGGCTCAGCGTTGCCGATAATCTGGCCCTGCGCAATTTCGACCGCCCGCCCCTGTGCCGTCAGGGCTGGCGTATCGACCGTCGCGCGGTCGCCGCTCAGGCACGCGGTCTGATCGAGCGTTTTCAGGTCACGCCCAACGATCCGAACCGACCCATCGGCACCCTGTCTGGCGGCAACGTGCAACGGGCTGTGCTGGCCCGCGAACTGACCTCGGACATTGCCGTGCTGATCGTCGCCAACCCGGTGTTCGGTCTGGACTTCGCCTCAGTGGCGCTGATCCATCAACGCTTGATCGACGCCCGCAACAGCGGTGCCGCCGTGCTGCTGTTGAGCGAAGACCTCGACGAATTGCTGACTCTGGCAGACCGCATCACCGTGATCCACGACGGCGAGCTGGTCTTCGAAACCCCAACCCGAGACGCCGATCGCACTGAGCTGGGTCGACACATGGCGGGCGCTGAACAGTTGCAAAAGGAGTCAGCATGATCGACGTGCCTGCCAGACCAACCCATTTTGCTTTCGACCCCGCCCGCACGGCGCTGGTGATCATCGATATGCAGCGCGATTTTCTCGAACCCGGCGGGTTTGGCGCAGCGCTGGGCAACGACGTGCTGCCACTGCAAGCCATCGTTCCGACCGTGCAGGGGCTGCTCGCGCTGGCACGCGCCCACGGCATCCACACGATCCACACCCGTGAATCCCACGACACCGAACTCGCCGATTGCCCGCCCTCCAAACTTGAACACGGCCTTGAGGGCCTGCGCATTGGAGATGTCGGGCCGATGGGGCGGATTCTGGTAAGTGGCGAGCCGGGCAATCAGATCATCGACGCGCTGGCACCGATGGCGGGCGAGTGGGTCGTCGACAAACCGGGCAAAGGCATGTTCTTTTCCACCGGCCTGCACGGGCGACTGAGCGCGGCGGGTATCACCCATTTGATCTTTGCGGGCGTGACCACCGAGGTCTGTGTGCAGAGCAGCATGCGCGAGGCCAATGATCGCGGGTATCGCTGCCTGTTGATCGAAGACGCCACCGAGAGTTACTTTCCCGCCTTCAAGCAGGCGACGCTCGACATGATCACCGCCCAGGGCGGCATCGTGGGTCGCGTGACGCCGTTGTCGGCACTGGAGCAGGCACTACAGACAAGGAATACACACTGATGGATATCAACCTGCCCCATGTGGTGGCCGCCGTCACCGATGCGTTCGTCGATTACGAACGTGCCCTGCTGGCCAACGAACTGACCACGCTGGATGACTATTTCTGGAAGGCCGAACATACCGTGCGTTACGGCGTGGCAGAAAACCTGCACGGCGCTGACGCCATCGCGCTGTATCGACGCCACTGCCAGCCTGTAGGTCCAGGACGGCAATTGGTACGTACGGTCGTCAGCACCTTTGGTGAGGATTTCGCCACCGTCAGCACCGAGTTTCACGACGGTGTCACGCAACGACTGGGCCGCCAGATGCAGACCTGGGTGCGGTTCGAGGGCGCGTGGAAAGTGGTCGCCGCCCATGTGAGCATCGACCTGAGCACGCTGGAATGAAGGCCGTGACCACTCCGCATTCCACCAACGCGCTGGCCGAAGAGGTGTATCGTCGATTGAAACAGGAAATCTTCGATTTCTACCTGCTGCCCTACGACCGCTTCACCGAAAACCAGTTGGCCGACCGTTATCAGGTTTCGCGCACACCGGTGCGCGACGCGCTGTACCGTTTGCAGCGTGAGGGCTATCTGGAAGTGGAGTTTCGCCGGGGCTGGTCGGTCAAGCCGCTGGACTTCACCCAGATCGACCAGCTCTACGATTTGCGCATCGTGCTGGAATGCGCGGCCGTGGAACGCATCTGCGCATCGGCCGAGGTTCACCCGGAACTCAACGTCCTGCGCGGACACTGGCTGGTGGACAAAGCTCAGTGGCACACCGACATGCAAATCGTCGCCGACCTCGACGAGCAGTTTCACACCCAACTGGTGGCCGCATCGGGCAATCAGGAAATGGCCCGCGTCCATCATGACGTCACCGAGCGTATTCGCATCGTCAGGCGCCTGGATTTCTTCAAGAGCGCGCGCATCGAACACACCTACCTCGAACACGCCGCCATCCTCAATGCCCTTCACGCGCGCAAACGCGATGAAGCGCTGTTACTGCTGCGCTCTCATGTGGAGATCAGCAAACTGGAAGTTCGCAAGTTGACCATCTCGATGCTGAGCGATGCGCGGCGTCAGCATAAAGCGTGAGCGATTTGGCGGCGGCAGGTCGAGCGGGTGGATGACATCGCTCATCAAACAACGCAAGGTCTACCGGGACAACGCGCTTTCGCGGGTGACTTCTCCGCGTCTTCGACGCTGCGCTGTCTCGCCGCCAATACGAGGTTGTGGGAGGCGGCTTGCCGACGATGAAGTCGGCACGGTCTATCAGAAGAATCGCGTCATTGTTTGTGGCGAGACTCTTGAAACGGTCATTCGCCACAACAGATCGTCCCTACCTGATGCTGTGAATGCCACTTCAGCCAACACGAACATTACTTGAAGACGCTTGGACAGCGCATGGGCTCAAGCGATTGTCGACCATCTGACAGAACAGTCCTGCGGATACTCATGGACCGTCAAAAAAGCATCAAAGAGCCATTATTTTCTCCCCGCCTCGCTTTGCGATCAGGCTATGATCGGCTGACCTGATCTGGACGTCACAGAACCATGCCCGTCGACCTGCAAGCGCTCTACCCCAAGCTCATCCATCTGATGCTGGATACCGTCTTCGTGGTCGACAGCGACAACCGGATCGTATTCGTCAGTGATGCGTGCGAGGCGCTGCTTGGCTATCGTCCTGCAGAGTTGATCGGTCAGCACATCATCGACTACATGCACCCCGATGACCTGGCGGCCACGCGGGCTTCCATTGCGCGGGTCATGAGCGGGCAACCGCACTTCGATTTCCGTAACCGCTACATTCGCAAGGACGGCGGCATCGTTTACATCCTGTGGGCCGCGTTCTGGTCTGAGGAGGTCGGTGCGCGGATCGGCGTTGCGCGGGACGTGACCGCTCTTGCCAAGGCCGAGGAAGAGCTGCGCTTCATGGCCCATCACGATCCGTTGACGGCGTTGACCAATCGGTCCCTGTTCAACGAACGCCTGCACACAGCGCTGCGCGAGGCGCGTCAGGAACAGACGGCTCTGGCGTTACTCTTTCTCGATGTGAACGACTTCAAAGCCATCAATGATGTGCATGGACATGCCGTGGGCGATCAGGTGCTGTGCATGGTCGCGCGGCGGCTGGAGCGCTGTATCGGCGACACCGGCATGGTGGCGCGCATTGGCGGCGATGAGTTCACGGTGCTGTTGACCGATATCCAGTCTCAGGAAGCCGTGTCCAGAAAGATCGAGCATATTCTTGCCGTCATGGCCGAACCGCTGGACACCGACCTTGGCGAGGTGCAAATGCCGTCCTGCAGCATTGGCGTCGCCTGCTATCCACTGGATGGCGAAGACGCCGACACACTGCTCAGTCATGCCGACAGCGACATGTACCGGATCAAAAGGCAACGGCCTGCGCACGGCTGATCGTTGGGTGGATTTATCCCCGAAATGGCCAGTACATCCAGCCGAGATGCAGCGCCTGAAACACAGTCTTCGCGGACAAGTCCGCTCCCACATTGAGAATGCATCCAGCGCGGGAGCGGCATTGCGACGTGGTGAGGCCTCCCACGAGCTGGCGCTCATCGTTATATACAAGCTTTGCTGCAACCAACGGACTGGGGGAGGCGGCTTGCCGGCGATGCGTCTCAGAGGCAACACATCAGCGACTGAACTGACGCTATCGCCGGCAAGCCGCCTCCCACAGGTCCGCATTCAGTCAGACATTTCTTTATTGGCCCCGTTTGCGCGCCTTCAGCGCTTTACTGTCTCTTCCAGCGTGAAACGACCCAGCGGGTTCTGGCCGAAGTGTTCGATGTTCTTGCGTGACACGCTGATGTACGGGCTGTAATAAAGGTCGATCCAGTTCACGTCGGCCTTGGCCATTTTTTGCAGGTCGATGTACATCTGCTCGCGCTTTTCAGGGTCCATTTCAACGCGGGCGGCGGCGACCAGTTCCTTGACCTTGTCGTTCTTGTAGCGGGTCATGTAGTTCATGTTGGTGTCATGACCGAGCACAAAGGTGGTCTTCTGGTCCGGGTCGAGGATGTCATTGGTCCAGTACATCACGGAGATGTCGTAGTCACCGGCAATCAGCATGTCCCAGCTCTGGCTTGGGTCGACCTTCTGCAGCGTGGCGGTGACGCCGACCTTGGCCAGTTGCTGCTGCAGCATGACGGCGATCTGCTCGTCGACTTCGTTGCCTGCGTTGACGATGTAGTTGAGTTTCAGGTCAGACGCACCGGCGTCAGCCAGCATCTTCTTGGCTTTGACCGGGTCGTAAGGACGTTGCAGGTTGTCGGCGTAGTGGTACAGCGCACCTTTGGGAATGTAGGAATTGGCGACAGTCCCCAGCCCGAAGGTTGCGGCGTTGACAAGGGCGGTCTTGTCGATGGCCATGTCCAGCGCCTGACGCACTTCCACTTTCGCCAGTGCGCCGTGCTCGTGGTTGATCAGCAAATGATCTTCGCGGGTGGACGGGTCCAGGTGCACGACCAGGCCAGCGTCTTTTTTCAGGTTCTCGACGCGGGAAAAGGGCACATAGATCGCAGCGTCCAGTTCACCTTTCTGGACCTGGAGCATGCGGGTATTGTCGTCCGGCACGGATATCCACTCAACGCCGTCGAGGCTGACCGTGGAGGCTTCCCAGAAGTTGGGGTTCTTTTCCAGGATCACGCGGTCGCCACGCCGCCACTCTTTGACCGTAAACGCTCCCGAGCCCACTGGCTTCTCGGCATAGGCCTCTTCGCCGAGGCTTTTCATGGCCTTCTCGGAAAGTATCGACACGTTAGGCAGCGCCAGTTGCGACAGGAACGAAGCCGACGGGTGCTTGAGGGTAATCACCAGCGTGTGCGGGTCGCTCGCCACCGCAGTGTCGATGACCTTGTACGAGTCGCTCCACAGCGAGCCCTTGTCGTCACGAATACGCAGCAGGCTGAATACCGCATCGCTGGCGGTCAGCTCCGAGCCATCGGAGAACTTCGAGGGGCGAATCTTCAAGGTGTACGTCAGCCCGTCCGGCGAAATGGTCCAGCTCTCTGCCAGCCCTGGCACCAGCTTGGTCCCCTTGTTGTCGACACGGATCAGCACATCGTAGACGTTGGAGAACACCCAGTTGTCGATGTTCTGCGCGCTCTTGATCGGGTCGAACGTGGTGCCGTCTTCGCGACGCCCAATGGTCAGTACGCCAGCGGCTTCCGCCACCCCCGCGGCCAGAGAACAGGCCGCCAGCATGGCGACGGTCAGCAACTTCACAGGTCGTGCTTTCATATACGGAAACTCCTTGTCGGTATCGAGAACGGATAGTGGTGCGGATCAGACAACGGGGGTTTCAAGCACACAGTCGTAGCGCTGCGCGCCCACATGGCGCGTGGGCGGCGCGGTGCGAGAACAATCGGGTCTGGCAAACCGGCAGCGCGGATGAAACGCGCAGCCATCGGGTAGATGCAGCGGGCTGGGTGGTTCGCCTTGCAGCGGCTCGCCAGGCAGCGGACGGTTCGGGTCGATCTCCGGGATCGCCTGAATCAAGGCTGCGGTGTAGGGATGACGCGGGCTGAGAAACACCGACTCGACAGGTCCTTCCTCGACGATGCGGCCCAGGTACATCACCGCCACGCGATCACAGAGTCGACGCACGATGGCCAGATCGTGGGCAATGAACAGAATGGCCAGGTTCATGCGCTCGCGCAGTTCCAGCAGCAGGTTGATGATCTGGCCCTGAATGGACACGTCCAGCGCCGCCACGCATTCGTCGGCGATGATCAGGCGCGGCTCGATGGCCAGCGCGCGGGCAATGCCGACCCGCTGGCACTGCCCGCCACTCAACGCACCGGGCTTGCGCTCGGCGAACTCGGGGCGCAAGCCGACCATGTCCAGCAACTCGATGACCCGAGCCGGGATGTCGGACCTGGCGACCTTGCGCTGCACGTGCAGTACCTCGGCCAGCGTGGCACCGATGGTCATGCGCGGATTGAGCGAAGAGAACGGGTCCTGAAAGATCATGGCCGTTTCGCTGCGCAGGCGCTGCAGATGAATGCCACTGCCCTGCGCCACATCGACATCGTCGAACACGATCTGCCCGGACGTCACGTCGTTCAGGCGCAGAATGGCGCGGCCCAACGTGCTCTTGCCGCTGCCGGACTCGCCTACCAGCCCCAGCGTCTCGCCTGCGCCGAGGGTCAGGGACACACCGTTGACGGCCTGCACCCACTGTTTGTGCAGGCCCATGAAACCTGTGCCTGAGGCAGGGAAGCGCACCACCAGATCATTGACGCTCAGCAGTAACGGGCTACTCATGAGCACACTCCTTGCACACCAGCCAGCGCCATCGGTAACGGGTAATGACAGGCGGCAGCGTGGCCATCGTCCATCGCGCGCATCAACGGCAACCGGTCGGCGCAGCCCTGCGCAGCGTGCGCGCAACGGGCATGAAAGCGGCAGCCTTGCGGCAGCGCATCGAGCAACGGCGGCTGGCCGGGAATGGTGCGCAGCAACGCATTGCCCGCGCTGCTGGCAGGCTGACAGTCAATCAAACCACGCGTATATGGATGACGCGCATGAGCCAGCACATCACGCTTGCTGCCGTGCTCGCACAAACGCCCGGCGTACATCACCGCAATGGAATCGCAGGTTTGCGCGACCACGCCCAGGTCGTGGGTGATCATGATCAACGACAGCCCGTGACGGTCGCGCAGGTCCATCAGCAGACGCAGGATCTGCGCCTGAACGGTCACGTCCAGCGCGGTGGTCGGCTCGTCGGCAATCAGCACTTGAGGGCCGCAGCCCAGCGCAACGGCGATCATGGCGCGCTGACGCATGCCGCCGGAAAACTCATGGGGGTAGTTGTCCACTCGGGACGCCGGATCGGGAATTCCGACCTGGCGCAGAAGGTCGATGGCCTGCGCCCTCGCCTCGCGCTTCGACGAGCCCTGATGCAGACGAAAGCCTTCGGCAATCTGCTCGCCGATGCGCATCAACGGGTCGAGGTGACTGCTGGGGTTCTGGAAGATCATGCCGATGCGCCGCCCACGCATGGCACGCATTCGGGTGGCATCGAGCGTGAGCAGATCGACATCGCCCAGCAGCACCGAGCCGCCGCGCACCTGCAGGTCCGGCGACGGCATCAATTGCATCAGCGCCCGGCAGGCCATGGTTTTGCCCGAACCGCTTTCGCCGACCAGCCCGAGGATCTCGCCTTGATGCAGATCGAATGACAACCGGTCTACTAGCGTCACCTCGTGGCCACGGTTGATGGCGACCACGCTCATGTCGCTGACCTTCAGTACCGGCGTGCTCATCGGCGCTCTCCCAGTGTTTCGGCCACGCCATCCGCCAACAGGCTGAAGCCCATGGCGAGGGTGACAATGGCCAGGCCCGGAAACAGGCAGATCCACCACGCCGACGTCAGAAACGCCTGACCTTCGGCGACCATCGTGCCCCACTCGGCCAGCGGCGGTTGCACGCCCAGTCCCAGGTAGCTGACCGACGCGCCACTGAGCAACACCAGTACCGCGTCGGACATGGAAAACACGATCGAACCAAACAGCGCGTTGGGCAGCAAATGGCGAAACAGAATGCGCAGGTGCCCGAAGCCCAGGCTCTTGGCGGCGAGGGCAAAGTCGCTTTCCTTGAGTACCAGAATCTGCGAGCGGATCAGGCGGGCATACGACACCCAGCCCACCAGCGCCATGGCGATATAGAAGCTGGTCAACCCAGGGCCGATAATGGCAATGATCGCCAGCATCAAGACCAGAAACGGGAACGCCAGAACAATGTCGATCACGCGCATGCACAGGTTGTCGAAGCGTCCGCTAATGTAGCCGGACAGCGCACCGACGAAGGTGCCGATCATGAACGGGAAGACAACGCCGAGTACGCAGATCTGCAGGTCGATACGGGCGGCCCAGATCACGCGGGACAGGATATCGCGACCGAAATTGTCGGTCCCGAACGGGTGCGCCAGATGCGGCGCCATCAGGCGTAATTCGGTGTTCTGGAAAATCGGGTCATAGGGCGCCAGCCACGGCGCGAAGATCGCCAGCAGCAACCACATGCCCAGCAGCGACCCGCCAAGCAGCATGGCCAGTCGGCCGTTGCGCAAGCGCAGACGCAGTCGCGTACGCCAGTGAACCGGGGCGTGAAACTGAGCGACGGTCATTTGATGTTCACCCGGGGATCGACCGCAACCGTCGCCACGTCGGCCAGAAAATTCACCATGACCGTTGCGCAGGCGAGCACCATCGCGACGCCCTGCACCACCATGTAATCGCGGCTGAAGATGCCGCGCACCAGCAGCTGGCCGATACCCGGAATAGCGAACAGGCTTTCGATGACCACCGTGCCGCTGATCAGCCAGCCGATGTTCACCGCCAGCAGGTTGATTGAAGGCACCAGCGAATTGGGCAGGACGTGGCAGCGAAACAGCGCGCCTTCACTGAGCCCTCTGGCCCGAGCCGCCGTGACGTGGTCAGCCTGCAATTCCATCAGCATGCTGGCGCGCAGGTTACGCACCAGCACGGCAGACAGCGCCAATGCAATGGTCAGGCATGGCAGCACCATGTGGTGGATCTTGTCGAGCCAGTCGTTGCCGTAGCCTGACACGGGAAACCAGCCAAGCTGCACGCTGAACAGCAGGATCAGCATGATTCCCAGCCAGAAGGCGGGCATGCCCAGCCCTGTAGTGGTGAAGACGCGAATGAGGTTGTCGCACCAACGGCCTTTGTTGCGTGCGGCAAGGGTGGCCAGCGGGATGGCAATCAGCAGCGCCAGCAGCACGCTGCCCAGCACCAGAAACAGGGTTGGCTCCAGGCGCGTGACGATCAGTTTCAAGACATCGATCTTGTACAGCAGCGACTTGCCCATATCGCCCTGTACAAGATTTTTCATGAAATAGACGTATTGCATCCACATCGGCTGATCGAGGCCGTACTGGGCACGGATGTTGGCCAGCGCGTCGGGCGTGCTGCGGGCACCCAGCAGAATGCGCGCCGGGTCGCCGGGTATCGAGCGCACCAGGATGAACGTCACCAGGCTGATACCGAATAACACCGGCAACAGCTGCAATGGGCGTTGAAGAATGAAGCGATAGCGACCCAGATTCATTGCACGCCCCGAGGTGGTTGAAGAAGATCAAGCAGGATCAAAAAAATCGCTGCGGGCCCCTCATGATAGAACGACACTTCAGAACCGTCGGAAAACACCCGTCGCGTGATCCTGCTTCGCAGCAGATAACCGCCTTCGATCAGACAAAACGTAACCTGCTGGAGAAACACCGTTTTTCTGTGGGAGCGGACTTGTCCGCGAAAAGGTCGGTCCCCCCGATACATAGGCAGTGACCGAAATACCGCATTCGCGGACAAGTCCGCTCCCACCAGGTTTGCCGCAAGACAGCGCTGCGGTATTTCCGAAAAGATAATGACTCACCCTATCGCGCCGCCCATCGGGTGACAGCTAGCAATTCTTATAGGTTTTTAACGCACAGCTCGTCCGGATTAAGGCGCGTGGCACTGTCCTTGCTTTGTGGATTGCTATAGTTGTCATTCGATGGGTCGAATGACAAAGGAAGTCATGCCATGCACGTGAGATTGTCAGATTTCAATACACGTCTACAGTCGGCGGCCACGCTGGACCAGCAGATGGACTGCGCATGGACGCTCGCCTCGGGGCTCGGCTTCGATGCGGTGGTTTACGATTACAGCCCGGTGCCCGTGTCCCATGATGGTGCGCTGATCACCCCTTCATTGCTCACACTGCGCAACGCCCCCGAAGACTGGCACACGCTCTGGTGCCGAAAGGGTTATTACCAGATCGACCCGGTTCAGCAACTGGCGGTGAACAGCGTCTCGCCTTTTGTGTGGTCGTATCTGCCCAAGGCTGAAACGGTGTTGCAGACCGTCATCAAGGACCTGCACACACCTGTGGTCCGCTACCTGAATGAATTCCATATGACCTGCGGCGTCACGGTGCCCATTCACATGCCCAAGGGCGGTTTCGCCACGCTGACGGGCATCTGTTCCGACAGCAGTGACGTTGCGCTGGAAGATGCACGGCAAAACCTGGCCGAATTCGGCCTGCTGGCCCATGCCTTTCAGGAAGTGGCCTACCCGCTGTTCGACGAAGCCATGCACTCATGCACCACCATGAAGCTTACCCGCCGCGAACGCGAATGCCTGAGCTGGTCCGCTGAAGGCCTGACGGCCAGGGAAATTGCCCAGCACCTCAACCGCTCCGTCGCCACTGTGACGCTGCACCTCAACTCTGCCATGCAGAAGCTCGGTGCGAAGAACCGTGTCCAGGCCGTGGTGCGAGCCGTGCATTATCGATTACTCGACAGCTGACCTGTCTGATCGGCAAAAACCTATCATTTCTTCCAGTTATCCCAGATGAAAAGCAGCGCTAAGGTGTCCTGATCCATAAACGGGAGACCGACAGCATGTCAGAGAGCACGATCCAGGAAGGTTACGCACCCTTTGGCGATTACCGCACCTGGTATCGCGTTACAGGCAATCCACACGGCCCGCGAACGCCGCTGGTCATCCTGCACGGCGGTCCGGGCTGCACCCATGATTACGTGGATGCCTTCAAGGACATTGCCACCACTGGGCGTGCGGTCATCCATTACGACCAACTGGGCAACGGTCGCTCGACCCACCTGCCGGACAAGAAGGCCGACTTCTGGACGATTGACCTGTTTCTGGCTGAGCTGAACAACCTGCTGATGCACCTGGATATCGCCAACAACTACGCCCTGCTCGGACAATCATGGGGCGGCATGCTCGCTTCAGAGCACGCCGTGCTTAGGCCGTCAGGGCTCAAGGCGTTGATCATCGCCAACTCGCCAGCCGACATGCACACGTGGGTCAGCGAGGCCAATCGCCTGCGCAGCGAGCTGCCCGAAGCGGTGCAGAAGACCCTGCACGACCACGAGCAGGCAGGCACCTTGCAGGACAAGGAATATAAGGAAGCGTCCCGCCTTTTCTACAATCGCCACGTCTGCCGCGTAAACCCGTGGCCTGAGGAAGTGAAACGCACCTTCGACGAGATCGATGCCGACCCGACGGTGTACCACGCCATGAACGGCCCGACCGAGTTTCACGTGATCGGCACGATGAAAGACTGGACCATCGTGGATCGCCTGCACCTCATTCAAGTGCCAACGCTGCTGATCTCGGGACGCTATGACGAAGCCACGCCGCTGGTGGTGAAACCTTACAAGGACAACATCCGCGGTATTCAAGCGGAGGTTTTCGAGGAGTCCAGCCACATGCCCCACGTGGAAGAACGGATGGCCTGCATGGGTGTGGTCGCGAAGTTTCTGGACGAAGCGGGCGCGGTGGCAAAACCGTAACGCGTAATCAGGCACACTGGCCGGAAGGTGCCAATCAGCCTTCCGCCCGGCCGGGCTGGCTCATGTGAGGGGGCTGACGAACCAAGCCGTGTGAAAACGCAATGCTATAAAACCCGCGTATTCAGCATGTTACAAACTATTTGATCAACGCCTTCCTCAGCGCGTTAGCCACCTGTCGATAAGCACTAACTATTTAGCGCAATTAACCTAGCACTAACACTGGAAGTATCATCCTGAGTCTAGTTCTTACGACGACACGTGAATACCCTGAATAATCATTAACACACCTGACGCTACATGAAGTTTTCTTAATGAAGGTTTTATTAAAGTGCCTCCGCGCCCAGCAGAAAAACTGTTTATAGGAAGGGACACTCTTGCCCTCCGTAAACGCTTTGCCTTCGGAGGCAAACATGAACCTCAGGTCATTAAACATTTCCCGCAGAGCGTCGCTCTGCTTTGGCATCATCACTTTGCTGCTGGTGGGGCTGGGGGGCTTTTCTTACCTTCAGATGGGCCAGCTACGAGCGGCCGAACAAAATATCGCGCTGAACTCACTGCCCAGTATTCAGGTGATCGACGACATCCAGATCGCCTTGCTGCATGCGCGCCTGGAAAGCATCCGCATGCTGGCCACCGCTGCCCCGGACGCGCATCGTGCTGCCGTCGCCAAGACCAACGATGCCATCGGCGCGCTCCAGTCGAGCAGCGAGTTCTATCGAAAAAACCTCATTTCCAGTGAGCAGGACCGGCTGCAATTCAATGACGCAGGCACAAAAATGGCGCAGTACATTGATGGCTTGAAGCAGGTCATTGCGCTGGATTCCACGGATCATGACAAAGCGCTCACGCTCGCCAATAACGAACAAGCGCAGCGGGCAGGCGCGTACCAGGAAAAACTCACCGTCGTGCGCGATCAAAATGCACTGGAAGCCAAACGCTCCGGTGAGGACGCGACGGCGGTCTATGACCACAGCGTCAAAGTGCTGTTGAGCGTGGTGATCATTGCCTCGATTCTGACCGTTTTTCTGGCCATAGCGCTGACGCGCAGCATTGTCGAACCCATGACCTCGTCCTTGAAACTGGCCGAAGACATCGCGGCAGGCGACCTGACTGGCCAACTTGACGTGACCGGCAAGGACGAAGCCTCACGCTTGATGAGCGCACTGAACCTGATGTCTAACAACCTGCGCGACACCGTTCAGCAAATCTCGGGCGCTTCGACACAGTTAAGTACCGCCGCTGTTGAAATGACCTCCATCACCGAAAGCGCGGACCGTACCCTGCAACAGCAGAACAGTGAGATCGAACAAGCGGCGACTGCCGTGAACGAAATGAGTGCGGCCGTCGAAGAAGTGGCGCGTAACGCCACGTCAACCTCCGAGGCCGCCAAGCACTCTCGCACAGCGGCCGACCTTGGCAACCAGCGAGTCGCAGAAACCCTGACGGCCATGCAGGGCCTGACCACCCTGGTCGAAGGCTCTTCGGCGCAGGTCACGGCACTGGCCAATCAAGCACAGGACATCAGCAAAGTGCTCAGCGTGATCCGCGCCATTGCCGAACAGACCAACCTGCTGGCACTGAACGCCGCCATCGAAGCCGCACGTGCAGGCGAGCAGGGCCGTGGGTTTGCCGTGGTAGCCGACGAGGTTCGCGCGCTGGCCCACCGCACGCAGACCTCCACTCAGGAAATCGAACAGATGATTTCCGCCATTCAGGCAGGCTCATCCGCCACCGTCGAATCCATGCAGAAGAGCACACAGGAAGTCCATAGCACGCGCCAGATCGCCGAAGATGCCGGGCAATCATTGCGCCAGATAACTGCTTCAGTGCTGGAAATCAATGATCGCAACCTGCAGATCGCCACGGCCTCGGAGCAGCAGGCGCACGTCGCACGCGACGTCGACCGCAGCCTGGTCAGCATTCGGGACCTGGCCACCCAGAGCAGCGAAGGTACTCGTCAGACGTTGATTGCGAGCAACGAACTGTCCAGGCTCGCCGTGAACATGAATGACCTGGTGTTGCGCTTCAAGACCTGATATCGCTCGTACTGTTATGCCGCATACGACGCACTCTGCCTTAACCTGCACAACCACCGACTGTTGCCGGTCCGGGAGGCCTGAACGGATAGGACCGGGTTGAGCGTCAGGTCCGCAGGTTTTCCATCCTGGGCACTGGCGTCGTAGCCAGCCAACGCACGCCCGACGCCTGCACCCGTCTGTTCGCAAAGACACGCGTCTTGAGCGGCACGCAGCAGGCTGAGAGGCAGGCTTATATCGTTAGTACACTACGGCGCAACTACGTTATTGGGGTCAGTACAGCGTCACTTTGTCACATTCACGGAAATTTTCATGTAACCCTCGATCAGGTATGTCAGGATCGCAACCGGCATACACCGCTGGTATTCTCCAGTGCCAGATGTTATCTGCCGGTACTTCAACGATCAGGCCAGGGCCTCGCAATTGAACACTACATTGACTTCGTCAGAACTGTCCGTCATCAGTGAAATCGAGACCACCTCAAGCTTGTTGAGACTGGTGACACGACTGACCGGGCTGCGATTTGCCGCGATTGCCAAAGTCACCGACACCAACTGGACAGCGTGCGCGGTTCACGACGAGATCAATTTCGGCGTCGAAGCCGGCCATGAACTGAAACTGGAAACGACGTTCTGCAACGAACTGCGCTTGAATCATCGCCCTATCGTGATCAACGAAGTCGCCACCGACCCTGTCTACGCCAACCACGTCATCCCCGGGATGTTTGGCTTCCAGAGCTATTTCTCGCTGCCCATCATTTTCCCGACCGGGGATTTCTTCGGCACGCTGTGTGGCCTGGATCCGCTGCCGAAAAAACTCGACGATCAGCAACTCCTTGAAACCCTCAAAGTGTTCTGCACCCTGATCGCCAACTCGCTGTACGCGCACCAACAACTGACCCAGTTGCAGTCTGAATTGAGCGTCCTGCGTCCTGAGCAGACTACGGCTTGAGCACCCGCTCCATGATCAGCGTTCGCTCTTCTCCTTCAAGCTGCTCACGCACCATCGTGAACCCCAGCGCAGCATAAAAGCCCTGTGCCGTCAGCGAAGACGGCACGACCAGCACACTCACACCCGCCTCGACAGCCGCTCGCTCGACCTCATCCATCAAGCGACGTCCGACCCCTTGCCTGTGCCAGGCAGGATCGACAAACACCGAACGCACCGCCCGCCCATCCAGACTCGCCGTGCCGACCATCACACCCCCGCACACCGCTACAAAAACCCGACGCCGCATGATCAACGCCCGCACCGCTGCGGGGCTGAAGCTGTGCTGCACGCGCTCGATCACACTGGGCGGATAGTCCTGAGCATTACTGGCATGCAACGCAGACACAATCACACCACTGATGGCCTCGGCATCTGCCTGCACGGCTGGACGAATCTGACAGTTCATCTCATTCCCCGAAAACACTTACATCGTTGAAGCCCATCCAAGGGATCGCGCAACACCACGCACATCGCTAAGAGCCAGCCTTTCCCCAAAGACCAAAAAGCCCGGCACAAACCGGGCTCTTCAGACACTACACAACCGCGTGAAGCTTACTGCGCAGTCTTCAGCTTGACCACATCACCGGAAATCGTGGTGGTGTAGCCACTCAGAACCCAGGCCCAGAACCATTTTTCCTGTACTTGAGTATTGATCAGAGCATCACCGCCCTTGGACTTGATTGCCGCATCCTGAGCGCGAACAAAGCGGCTGTTCTGACGGATAGGGATCACGCCAAACAGCATCAGACCCGTAGCGCTGGCCTCGCCATGACCCAAAACGGTGTACTGGTTGCTGTCGTAATGCGGCGACTTGATCGGCGCGCCGGTGCAGCCGGCCAGAACAAGACCAAACGCTGCAGAAGCGACGACTTTGCTGATGTACTTCACTGAAAAACTCCATGGAAACATGCCCGGGATCCAATTCTCGGGGGGGGCGATACCTTACCTGTTGGTGGAGGAGATTGGAATGAATGAGGGGGTTGCGACTGAGCGGGCAGTTGCAAAGAAGTGTTGGCGCGTGCGAAGTGATAGTGGCGCATGGCCGGTATCTGATCCACTCAAATGAGTGCATTGATTAAAAGCCGTACGATGCAGCAACTTCATCAGAAAGAGTGCCACTACCAAGGCTAGGTAGCCCACTTCACCCTCTGCTTGCGACGTAGGCATGGCCTGCCACGCCGTCAGTTGCTTTTGCACATCTACTCACCTTACTTCTTTACGCAGATCACTGATAACCAGGCTCCACTAACTGACCGCTGCACCCCGAATCAATTGCTATTGCCCCATCGGTTTTCACAGAAATTCGATTCTGACTAGTCTGGAATCCCGAACCACCTGCCTCAACCCTGAAATAGGTCTCTGTTTGTTTTGGTGGTACCCCGCCCTCTTCTCAAACAAGTGGCGAGGCTGGTTCAGTTGATGCAGTTTTACCTTTCGCACCGTTAACTCATACTAGAAGTTTCAAAAGTAAATTTCACTCCTGACTGCTCCACAATAGAACCGACCTTACTTAAAAAGGTACTTGATTTTATATCTGGGGGATACTTACAGACTACGTTTATAGAGACCTGACGTCCTTTCGAATCTGGATAGACATCCAACAACTCTCCACCCTCTATAAAATCAATGTACAAATTAAGCTTTTTCTGAAGCAGCAATAAGTGTTCATCACCCCACTCCAGATGATCACTAACAGTTAAAACAAGCTCCCCACTCTCCTTATCAACACCAATAGCATCAATAACACCAGTTTGTTCGACTGTCATAAAACCTCCTTTAGGGCCTAACCACATCCACCGTCGTCGGCGGAATCTGGGTGCCTCCGGGGAACCCAGGTTTCCCTTTACCCACAACAACTGCTCCTGATTCTTTAATTTCAGGAAAGGCTATTTTTTGATTTGTGGTTAGAGGGGCTGTCGCTGACGCCTTACATTCTGTACAAACAATATTCCCCTCCGCATCTTTACCCACTAAATCGATTCTAGTTCTGGTACCACTTTGGGTTTTAACGGTCACCTGCTGGACAACACCAGTTTGAGTCTCTTGGAGCTTATCCATCGTTTGTACTTCAAAGGCCTCGCCAGCAGCTTTGTTTTTAGCTAATTGACTGACTGTATCACTTGTGGCGGTTGCACCCGATGGGGCACCTGCTTCTTTTGCACCAAAATATCCATCAGGCAGATCACACGGCCCCGTATTGTGCACCCACGTCTTCAGCTCGCCAACATAGAACGTGTGCCCTACATCCACCGTCAGGTTGTATGTCTTACCCTCTGGCAGGTACAGCTCCAGCGATTCCACCTCGGACGAGGTGTTATCGGAGTCTCCGTCAGCCAGCGATTGCAGCAGATCCCCAGGTTTCAGGTCGATGACCGGGATGAAGTCGTGCTTGGCTGGTACGTAGAACGGGTGGCTTGGTGTGACCAGCAAGGTCTCGCCTGCGGCTGTACCGTCGGCACGGACGCTTTTCAGTTTGAGGCGATAGATAGGCTGGTCGGAGCGCTGGTGGGTGGCGAGGATCTTTGCCGCGAACGGTTTACCGCCTTTCTCGGGCTTGCTCCATACAACGTCGCCAACCTTGAGCGATTCAATGGTGCGGTCGCCGTTCGGGGTCGAGACCTTGGTGCCCGCAGCGAAGCAGCAAGGGCCTTTCTCGCCGAGAAGACGCCCGGTGTTAACCTCGTCAGCCGCCCTGCCCACTGTCCCCAGATTACCCAGCGAAGCCACGCGCTCTACCGGGACGATGTTCAGACCGAACTCTAAGTTGCCTTGGTTACGGATTGCGGCAGCAGCTTCGTTATCGCCCTGCATCTGGTGAACGGTTGCCAGGCCTTCTTTGCTCTGATCTGCCCCCAGACTGTTCCATGCAGAGGCCAGAGGGTCGTTGGTCAATGACATCACGCCATTGACCAGTTGCTCACTGCTCTGGACTGGGTGGCTCAGCAGACTCCATGCGGCACTCGCGGTATCGGATACGACGTTACCAGCGCCCTGAGCAGTGCCGACCAGTCCGCCACCGATCATTTTGCTCGGGTCGTAGGAGACGGCAATATTTCTGTCGTAGAACCGGTAGTAGTCGTAGGTCAGGTCACCGGTGTAGACACCCTGAAAGTTGATGGAATTGATAGAGGTATCGGCGTAATCCGCTGGATTGGCGTCGGCAAAATGGGTGAGCAATGTGGAGGTTTCAGCCGGGGTGTACACCCTCTCTGACTGTGTGGTCGGCACGTCGGATGAATTACGGGCAGCGTACTGCCCGCCCATAGGCGCTAACGCGGAGCCGAGGTATTCGAGGGTGGTTTCGTCCGGGGCGCTGCCGTTTTCGTTGATCACCTCATACCATTTTTTGTCGGTGTAGTAGACCGCAGCCTGAGCAAGCTTCTGCTCGGCCTGTGCTGGAGAAATATTCGTATCAGCAGCAAACTGCGGCGCTTTTTCTTTAATGAGCTCGACCGCTCGGGGGTGCAGTTGCTCGTTATAACGTTCAACATTCCCTGCCACCCACGAAGCCACCTCCGGGTCGCCGTTCACCAGTGAAGCACCGGCAATACCGACCAATTGCGACGTGCCGACCCGGAATTGATTGTCGGTGACAAAACGCTCATCCAGGTACTTGCCGAGAGTTTCCGAGGCGAAGTTCGTCAGACCTTCGGCGGCAGCTCCGGCAACTGCGCCGCTTTTAAAATCGCTGCCTTTGGCGACCGATACCGCACCACCCCACAAGGAATGCATCAGCACCTTTTCGGCATCACCCGGTTCCAGGTGCCACTCCTTTGCGAAGTCGCCGATGACATTGTTGCCAGCAGCGGCCATCAGGTCGAACCCTTCGCTGACCAGGGCCGAGCCGAAGTTGTCTTTCAGGCTTCCGCCGTTGACGGCAGTTGAAACGGTGCTCTCGATGGCCGCGTGTGTTGTCCCGCGCAAGAACGCATCTTCTGCTTTTTGCCAGCTCAACCATTCTTTGGTGTAGCCAGGGTTCTGCACTGGCCCTGCCGTTGTGACCTGCGCGCTATTGGTGTTGCTTGGGTTCGCCCCCTGGAACCAGGTGCTGTCGGCGTAATTCAAAGCTCCCGCCGTCAGAGCACTGATCGTCGCGCTTTTCAGGCTGTCACTGCCAAAAGTGTCATTGAGCGCTGTCCCGATGTTGCCTTTGTTGTTGATGAAGCTCACCGCGCCGGTGCTGGCCATAGAGGTCAGCGCAGCCGTGGCCATCATGTTGCCCAGACCTGCGGCGGTGGCCGAGGTTGTAGCTGTCGCCGCTGTTGCAGCGGCCATCGTGCTGCCAGCCCCCATTGCACTTCCCGCCGAGGCAGCCAACGTGCTCGCTCCACCCGCCGTCACGATGGTGACGATGATGATCACCGCCAGCGTCGCCCCCTGCCCCATGCCCGAGTGGCTGTACTTGAACGAGTCGTGAAGCTCTTTCACCTGCCGCCAATCCACATCCCCGCGCTTCTCGGCCTCCTTGATCCATGCCAGTTGCGGGTCGGCCTTGACCATTGCGTCGATGGTCTGGCTCACGGTTTGTTGATCGACCTGTTTGACGTCGATTTTCAGACCGTCAACAGCCTTGATCACGGTCTGGCCCTGAGCGACCAGTTCGCTCTGGCGCAGGGTCTCGTCGGTGTTGCCTTTACCCTTCATCGAGAACCACGCCATGTCGCTCTTGCTCTTGGTGTGACTCTCGTCGTGGTAGTCCTTCACTTCCTCGAAGGTGATCGCTCCGCCGCTTTGCAGGGTCAGGTCCTTGCCGCTGTTGAGTTTGGCGACCTGGTACAACTGGTCACGTTCGCTGGCCAGCGTGAGGTTGCCGCCGGTCGTGATCCGGGTGCCGACGTTGGTGTTTTGCGTGACTTCGTCGCGCTGGGCTTTCTTGGCACCCCAGTTGCCCTTTTCCTTCATGTCATAAAGGGTGTGGGTGCTGTCTTGCGCGGCGAGCAGGCTGAGGTTGTTGCCGCTGTACAGGTAGGCGTCGTTGCCAGCGGTAATCTTGCTGGCAACAAGGGTGGTGTCGCGACCGGCCTGGGACACGAAGTTGTTACCCGCGCTCAGTTCGCTGGCGAGCTGAGTAGTACGGTCGTTTTCTTCGGTGATGCGTTTCTTGCCGTCCTTGGTCTTGATGGCAACGTTGTGCTCGTCACCGGCTGAGCTGACGATGAAGTCCTGCCCGGCCTTGATGCGCAGGTCGTTACCGGCCCTGACCTGGCTGGCCAGCACCTTCACATCCCGCCCCGCCGCCACCGTCACATTACCGCCCGCCGTCACGTTCGAGGCGAGGTTCTTGACGTCGGTGGTGATGCTGGATTTATGGCCGCCATCGCTGAGTTGGTGTTTCTCGCTGCGGTCGACTTTGGCGAGCAGGTTGATGTCGTTGCCGGCCTTGAGGGTGGCGTCGCCGCCTGCGTGCAGGGTGCCGAAATTGGTGATGTCGCGCCCGGCGTTGACCACCAGGTTTTCACGGGCGGTGATGGTGCTGCCGGTGTCGGTGATGGTGCGCGTGCCTGCGCCGTCGCGCACCTGAATCGCGGTGCGGTCGTTGAGGATGTCGCCTTTGACGGCCTGCACACTGACTTGCCCGCCGCGGATTTCTCCGGCCATGGCGTTGCGGATGCTGTCCTGCGCAAGCATCTGCAGGTTGTTGCCGGCATCGACCAGACCGCCCTGATAGATGCTGCCTTCACTGCGCACATTAAGGTTATTGCTGGCGCGCAGGGTGCCGACGTTGACCAGGTCGCCACCGGCGATCAGGTTCAGGTCACGGCCTTGAATCAGGCTGTTGCCGCGCACATTTCGCGAGTCGGCCTGGGCCAGGTAGAGCACGGGCACGAGCACTTTCTGGCCGTCGATGACGCGGTTTTCCATCCACACGATGTCGTGGGTCAGGGCGCTGACTTGCTCGCCAGACAACGAAACGCCGAGGCTCAGATGGAGCGCGTCCTTGCTGGCCAGGGCGTTGTCCATCAGGTAGCGGTATTGGTCGTAATCGCTGGTAAGGCCGTCGGCGAGGAAGCGGCGGCCGGTTTGCGCCAGCACGGAGTCGCGGATAAGACGCTGTTCGTAGAGCCCGTCCCCCAGGCGACGCCAGTTGCTGTCAGCACTGATGCCGAGCTTGTCGAGGACGTAATCCGAGCCCAGGAACTGCGACAGGTCGGTCAGGTTCGGATTGGTCTCGATCAGGTAACGGCTGGACGGATCAGGGTTGCGGATGAACAGACCGTAATCGCCCTTGGGCAGTTGAAAGGTCGCGCCAGCCGTGGGGTCGATGGTCGCGAACGGAAAGCCGCTGTAGTCCACCGGTGTGAAAACGGTCTGCACACTGCCGTCGGCGGCCACGCGCTGAACCGGCTGCACAGCGGCGAGGCTGGCGGCGGTCGCATCGGTGGCCTGTTTGTTGATCGTGATATCGATGCCGCCAAGCTTCGCCCCAGTCTGATCTTCACCCAGCGTGCCGGTCAGTATTTCGGGCGTGTTGTTGGCACGCAGCGAGCCGTTCTGCACGGTTCGTGCGACGTTGAGGTTCACGGTGCCGCCCGCCTGTAGCGTGGCGGCGTATTTGGGTTGCGGGTTGTCCGTCCAGGTCGTGCTGTTGCTCAGCTCGGCGAAACGGCTGTCGGCAGAGCGGGCCTTGAGCAGTTCGAATCGGGCCAGGTCGAAGTTGCCTGCGGCGACGGCGGCGTTGAAGGCCGGTACGTCGACGAACTCCATCTGATCCCAGTAACCGGTGTCGATACGCCCCGGTGTGCCGATCTGGATGTTGTTTTGTCCGGTGCGCTCGGAAGCGCCCTGATTGAGCAAGTCGTTGGCGGTGATGCTCAGGTTCTGGTTCGCGGCCATCAGGCTGTAGCGGTTCTGTACGTTACCCGCCTGAATGGTCAGGTCCTTGCCTGCCACCAGTCGCGCGGGTGCCGAGTCCTTGCTCGCGGTTTCCAGAAGGGTCTGGTCGATGTTGATGAGGCCGCGCTTGAACGAGTCGTGGCCGCCGCAATGCTGGCCGCACTGCCAGTCCAGGCGGCCGGAGATCACCTTCTGGCCCAGTTCGAATTCAGCCTTGGCGTTTTCCACTGCGCTGGCGCTGAGCAGGATGTTGCCTTCGCTCTCCACCGTGCCGGACAGGTTACTGAACCGTTGCGCCGGGCTGCCATCGACGTTGGCGACGCTCAGGTCGCCACGGCTGTAGACATCACCGTAGAGGTTGCTGAAGTAGCCGCTGCGCAAGGCCATCGTGCCGCCGCTGAACAACAACGAGTCCGCACCGTTGGTGATGCCGTTGCCAGCGTTGAGGTTGACGTTGCCCTGTGCGCCCAGCGTGCCACGGTTGTCGATCTGCGCGGCGTTGATCTGCAGGGTTTGACGCGCCGTCAGGTAACCCAGGTTGTAAAGCGCGCCGCTCAGGTTCAGGCGTACGTCGGTCCCGGCACCGATCCGGCCGCCGTTCTGGCTGACGTTGTTGGCGTTGAGGGTCAGCAGTTTCTGTGCGGACAAGCGTCCGCTGTTGGTCATGTCGCCGGTCAGGTTCAGCGTCAGGTCGCCGTCGCTGAGCAGTTCACCACCGTTGTCGAGGTTTTTCAGGTTAAGCGTCAGGCCTGTGCCACTGGCCAGCCGATCTCCGGCCAGCAGCGACAGCGAGTCGCTGGTGTAAGTCAGCGCGCGGTTGAGCTGCACGCGGCCCAGACCGTTGACAGTGCCGAAGTGCCAGTCGCCATCACCCAGAGTGGTGATGCTGCCGGCTGCGCCCGTCACGCGATCAAAGTCCAGGGTCATGACGCCGCTGTTGGCGTGCTCGATGGTGCCGGATCGGTTGTCCAGCGCTTTGGATTTCAGGGTGAACGCCTGAGTGCCGATCTCGATGCTGCCGTTGCTGTTGTTGACGCTGTTGGCAAAGTCGAACGTGCTGTCGTTGGCCGCAGCCGCCGCAGCGGGACTCGATGCCGAAGCGCTGTCGGCGGTGGCCGTGTTCAACGCCCGGAGTTGCCCCGACGCGCTGTTGTCCAGCGTATCGCCCTTGAGGGCCAGCGAGGTGTTGGACTCGACCAGGCCACCACGGTTAATCAGATTGCTGGCCGTGATGTCGACCGTGTTGCCGCTGATCTGGCCGCCGCCGGTGTTCGACAGCGTGGTGCCGTTGAACAGCAGTGCAGTCTTGGCAAAGAGCTTGCCCGCGTTGCTGGTCAGCGAATCCACCGTCAGCTTCAGGTCATCCTTGAGACTGGCAACCATGCCCGCCTGCGTGCCATCGCTGCTGGTGTTCAGCGAGCCTGCCGTGACGTCAACGCTGTCGCCCTGAATCGTACCGCCTACGTTACTGATACTGCCTTTGCCCAGTTCCAGACGGGTCAGGCCACCGGTGGTCAGCAGCGTGCCGCCGTTGTTGTCCAGCGCGCTGCCGGTAAACGTCAGCCCGCCGGAGCCTGCAATCAACTGGCCTTTCTGGCCGTTGCGCAAGATGGTCGATTGAAGGCTCAGGCGATTGCCGCGCACCGTGCCGCCCTGGTTGTTGACCTGGGATGCGCCGCTGACGGTGACCAGACTGCCGCCTGCATCGATGAGACCGGTCAGGTTGCTCAGCACGTTGCTGACTTTCAGGGTGACGTCGCCGCCGTTACCCACCAGCGCGCCTTTTTCATCGTTGATCAGACGCGGCGTTTCGACCGTGATGGTCTGGCCCAATACCGTGCCCGCGCTGTTATCCAGCCAGGCACCGGTCAGCAGCAGGCTGCCATCGCTCTGAATCTGGCCTTTGCGGTTGAGCAGTTGTGCCTGCGTGGCCGCTTGGTCGAAGGTCAGGCTCAGGCCCCGCGCACCTGCGGCAATCAGCCCTTGGTCGCCGTTGTTCAACCCTGCGGCGCTGAGGTCGATGCGGTCGCCGACCACCTTCCCGCCCCGGTTATCAATCTGCCCGCCAGCGGTTGCCACGTTGACGCCCGCACCGAGCACGCTGCCCTTGCGGTTATCGAGGCTTCGGGCGTTGAGGTCCAGATCGCCCTTGACCGCCAACAGGCGGCCGCTCTGATTGATCACGTCACCGGCGGTGAGTGTCAGCAGGTTCTGCGCCTGTACGGTGCTGGAGCTGTTATCCAGCAAGCGACGCGCCACGACTCGCGCATCGCCGGTGCTGGCAGACAGCAGGCCGGAACGGTTGGTGAGCGTGTCGGCTTTGACGGTCAGGTCGTTGGCGGCAATCTGGCCGTCGCTGTTGTCCAGGTCATCGACGGTCAGGTCCAGGCTGCCGTTGGAGGCCTGAATCAAACCGTTTCGGTTGCTCAGGCTCTGCAGCTGCAACGTGACGGCCTGCCCCGTGCCGAAGCGGATTACACCGTCCAGATTGACGATGGCCGGTGCTGACAGCGCCAGCGATTGCTCGCCGACGATCCGTGCATTCAGGCCTTGGTTGGTGATACGGGCGCTGCCGAGTGTCACGTTCGCACCCTGCACAACGCCCTGGTTGGTCAGGGTGCGGTCTGCCGTCACATTCAGGGAGCGGCTGGCTTCGATGTTGCCCGTGTTGCTGAGTACCGGGCTGGTGATGTTCACATCGCCCCGGTCGTTGAGGCTGTTATCGCTTTCGATGCCCGAGGCGATGACCCCGTTATTGGTGACCTTGCCTGCGCTGATGTCGACGCGTTCGCGCACGGCCAGACTCTTCTGGTTGACAAGTTCGCCCGGCGTACGCACGTTGGCACTGCCCGCATAAGCCCGGCCGGTCATTTCAACGCTGGGTGCCGTGACGTTCAGTGCGCCCTGGGCCGAAGCCTGCGCCATGTTCAGATGACCGTTGGCATCGATCTGGATATCGCCGCCACTGGCGGCCATGTTGCCCGCCGTGCGCACGCCGACGCCCTGCTCGGTGCCGACCAGTTTGATCGAGTTGGCGTACATGCCGCCCAACGCGGAAGAGTCGATGGCCAACTGGGGTTTATCGGCAGCGTTGCCCGCACGCGGGGTGGCCGCCAGCGAGTCGTCGTTGACGTCGTTGGCACCGGTGATGACGTTGAGTTGTCGGGCGTAGATATCGGCATTGATCTTCGCCGAGCGGGTGATGATGTCGAACTGATCAACCGTGCTGGCATCCAGCCCCTGGCCGTCGATGGTGATCGCGCCGCCATCGACTTCGAAGTGATCGAGCTTGCCGTTTGCGTCGAGGACAGGTTTGCCTGTGCTCAGTGTCACGCGGGGCGTATTGATGAAGCCGCAACCGCTGCAACTCACGCCATAGGGGTTGGCGATGATGACCCGTGCGCCTTGACCGGCAACCTCGGTATAGCCATTGAGTTTGCTGGGGTTGCCGCCGTTGACTTCGTTAAGGATGGTGCTGGCGGCGCGCCCGCCCAACTGACTGTTGCCCAGGATATTGCCGCCCAGTTGAGTGCCCTGGACAGCGTTCGTCGCATTATTGAGGATTACGCCCTCGCTGCCGACGTTGTAATCCTTGAACTGGTTATGCGAGAGACCGGCCCCGTTGGGCGCGGCGATGTTGATCACCGGCACGCCGTTGCCCGCCTGCCCTACCGACGTCGGGGTGCCACCGCTGACCGCAATGCCGTCCGCCTGTGCCCAGATCGGCTGCCAGAACATGACATTGGCCAGCAACAAGGCGAGCAAACGCTTGGTCATGCCGAGAAAGCGCGTGCGCGGAGCAACGGCAGCCGACGGCTGACGGGCCAGAAATTCCAGGTGACGAACGTCCATATTCCAGATCTCGAAGCAATGTCGAATCATTAAAAGCAGTCCGACACGGACATGCCCGCACGCCACCCTGAGGGTGGAGGTGATGCAACAGATAAAGAGTCAACGGATGCAGCGCTGGAGCATTGGGATCAGGCACAGGCTGCATAAAAAATTCAGGACATGACTCGTCCCTACCGCATGCGCCGCGCAGCTCAAAGGCTCTGCGCGGGACGTCACGGCGAACTTGGCAATACTTTGTAACAAGTGTGAAACAGACCGGAAAAAAACAAATAATTCCCGCACTGAACTATTTTCAGGAACTGCGTCACACAAAAAGATAAGGGGCGCGAGTGAGTATCGCGTGCTCAAAACGCGCCTGAACATTTAAAAGTATTGTTAATTCAATAAGATAAAAACAACGCAGGGCCAACTTCAGCCAGCGCGACTGAGCAGCTCCAGACCGCTGGCTTTTCGGTGGCCTGCTCTGGCTTGGATCAGCACAAGGGCAGTTGACTCAAAAACTCACTACTGAACGACGAATGGTGCGTTTCACTAAAAATCGCCCAATTTCGTTTAAAAACACTATTGCGACCCGGTTTTCAACGGATATCGCAACGCTCCATCGTTCTGTTTCGCCTATTAAGGGGCCTCAAACGATTAGGGATAAAGACACTGCGCTGATAAATTGAATTTGATGATGTCATATAGTCATCACTCGCCTCACTCTCCAGGACATTCATGAACGCTTGCGCCCCTATTCCGTTCAACGAATCGCAACGCCTGTTGCGCATCACGGAACTGTGCGTGCTTGAAAACACCGCTGACGAGGTCTTCGAAGAAATCGTCGCCATGGCCGCCGAGTTTTTCGAGACGCCCATCGCCCTCATTTCCATCGTCGACGAACATCGTCAATGGTTTCGCGCCCGGATCGGTCTGGCCGCCCAGGAGACACCCCGCCATGTGTCCTTCTGCGCCTATACCATTCTGAGCGATGAGCTGTTCGAAGTGACGGACGCCACGCTCGATGAGCGGTTCATGGACAACGCGCTTGTGACCGGGCACCCAAACATCCGTTATTACGCGGGCGCGCCGCTGATTACCGATGATGGCATCGCGCTGGGCAGCCTCTGCGTGATCGACACCAAACCGCGCGAGCCTATGAGTGCCAGACAATCCTCAATGCTCCAGCGCTTTGCCTCACTGGTGATGCAGCGAATCGTCAGTCTCAGGCTCAGTTGCTTCATTGACCAGCCGACCGGCCTGTACAACCGGTCGCGCTTGCAAGAAGACATCACCCAGGCGCTCAACTCCCGGCAGGATTATCGACTGGTCGCCGTGGACATGATTACGCCGGTGTTTCTGAACGACATCGTCAAAGCGTTTGGCTACAGCTTCTCTCAGGATCTGGTCATCGCGATCAAACAGCGCCTGCAACGCCTGTTGCCTGCCGATTGCTCGCTGTACAAAGTCAGCCCGACCCGCTTCGGCTTTCTGCTGTCGGGCGACACGACCAACGAACAGGTATTTCACTCGATCATCAGCGACTTCCAGATGCCAGTGGAGTGCCGTGGCATTCCGGTGCAGATGCAGGTCGGGCTGGGCGTCGTGGTGCTGGATAACAAGGTGCAGCATTTAGCCCAGACTGAGCAGGACTGGATGCGTATGGCCATCAGCGCTGCCGACAACGCGCGTGACCGCAACGTAGGCTGGGCGATGTACGAGGCGCATTCCGATGCCGCGCAGCAACGCGCCTTCAAACTGCTCAGTTCACTGACCAACGCCGTGCGTTCCAGCGATCAGCTACGACTGGTGTTTCAGCCGCGCATCGACCTGGCCTCAGGCATTTGCACATCCGTTGAAGCGCTGCTGCGCTGGAATCACCCGACACTGGGACCTATCGGCCCCGCCGAGTTCGTGCCGCTGGCCGAGAAGACGGCGCTTATGCGTCCGTTGAGCCTGTGGGTGCTCAAGACGGCGATCGAGCAAGCCGCCAGTTGGCAGCGTCAGGGCTTCGATTTCCGCATTGCGATCAACGTCACGCCCGAGGACCTTAGCGGTCCGGCATTCACCGACCGGATGATCAGCCTGTTGCGCCAGCACGCTATCGCCCCGACGCGCTTCGAACTGGAATTCACCGAAGGCGCCCTGATGCAGAACCCGGCAGAAGTGCGCAGGCAACTGGAGCGAATGCGAGAACTGGGCATGGATGTCGCTATCGATGATTTCGGCACCGGGTACAGCAACTGGAACTACCTTCGTCAGTTGCCAGCGACCACGGTCAAGCTGGATCAATCGTTGATTCGCAACCTGGCCTCGGATGAAACCGACCAGCGTCTGGTGAAGGCCCTGATTGGCCTGGCAAAAAAACTGGGTTACTGCGTGGTCGCTGAAGGCATCGAGACGCAAGAGATACAACAACTGGTCAAGCAATGGGGCTGCGATGAAGGCCAGGGTTACCTTATCGCCAAACCCATGGAAGCCGAGGCGCTGCTGGGCTGGCTCGGTCCCGATCAACGCCTGCAGAGCGCCGCCGAAGCGGCCATCGCATCGTGCGAGCGCGAGAAACGGTTATAACCTTAGATCACAACTTCATAACCGTTAATAACATAAGCCGCTATGCTGCCCGCCACTTTTTACCTGATACGTTTGCTTGACAGGGTTGGATATGGAAGCGGGTGGTTTGGGGTTTGTTGTTGCAGGTCTGGTGGTCGGGTTCATCGTGGGCATGACCGGGGTCGGGGGCGGTTCGCTGATGACCCCGATTCTGTTGTGGTTCGGTATCAACCCGGCAACCGCCGTGGGTACTGACCTGCTGTACGCGGCGATCACCAAGTCCGGTGGCGTGCTGGTTCACAGAAAGCATGACAACATCGACTGGAAGATCACCGGTCTGTTGACGCTGGGCAGTGTGCCTGCGGTGCTGATGACGCTGTGGTTTCTGAGCACCCTGCATGCCGCACCCGACGCCCTGAACGCCATCATCAAACAGGCACTGGGTTTTGTGCTGCTGTTGACTGCGCTGGCCGTGCTGTTCAAGAAACGGCTGCTGGCGTTCGCTCATGGTCGTGGCGACGGGCATTCGTTTTTTGCTGGCAGGAGCCTGACGGTACTGACGGTGATCACGGGCCTTATTCTCGGCACCATGGTCGCGCTGACGTCCATTGGCGCCGGCGCGCTCGGCACCGTGGCACTGTTCATCCTCTATCCACTCCTGCCGACCCGCCGTCTGGTGGGCACGGAAATCGCCCATGCGGTCCCGCTGACTCTGGTTGCAGGCCTCGGCCACGCCAGTATGGGCAACATGAACTGGGAGCTGTTGGGCTGGCTGCTGGTGGGCTCGCTGCCGGGCATCTATCTGGGCAGCCACATGGCTGGCCGCGTTTCCGATGACCTGTTGCGGCCTTTCCTGGCGATCATGCTGGGGATGATCGGTTTCAAGCTGGCGTTCTGAATTCGATAAACATCAAGCTGTCACACCCCTGCGTCAGGCTCTCCCCTGAAAATACAGGCCGAACGGTTTTCCAGCGGCAGGCGTCGCTGAAGCCGCACTGGTCGGGATTTGTATTTTTTTGTGGCTCAATGTGGGTTTTCGGCGCAGGATTCGGCGGTCTGATTTCGCGCCGGTGATCGGCACAGACTCATCCTTGCTGACAGGAGATGCCAACGATGCTTATCCGAATAGAAGAAGGTGTTTACGGGGCCCACTGGGTCGTGAAGCTGGACGATTACCCGGTCACGTGCCGGAACTGGCAGGAAGCCAAAGAGTTTGCAGATCGCATGAAATCCAGAATCGACGCACCTCATTCCCTGCCACCGGCGGTTATCAATGCCGCAACCGGAAGGCAATCCAGGGCCATGGCCCGCTGAGCCACTTCCGATAGCGTCGCTGCACTGTCAGCGGCGCTTTGCGTTACACCCCCGCTCCATTCCCGCCTGCAAAAAACTCGAAACCGTTCTCGTTTCCGTGACATCCATTTCACATCCTCTTCACGTCAGGCTGGGTAAATTGAACCCACTCCTTTGATGAATCCCATTTGGCCCACCCTGTTGTGGGCCATTTTTTTGCCTGCGAAAAAGTGATGCCTTCGCCCGCTCAGCCATTCATCACTCTGCGTGTTCCGGCGACAGGGTCGGCGTCTTGGACACCATCACAGCGGTGTTGCTCAGCGCCGCGGTATTCAGTTCTGCCAGACGATCATTGCCGGTTCCACTGACAACGCTGTTGCTCCAATTAGCTGTCACGGTCGCCATCCAGCCCAGCAAAAACAATGCAACAGCCTGCAACGCCCACTTGGTAATGATCGACATACGCTCTCTCCCTTGCTGAAGTCTTGATGACGAGCATCTAAACACCTCGTCATTGCAAAAGAATTGCAGACTTTTCCATTTTTGCCACCAGGCCGCTCAACATTAATGATGAAATCAGGCGTGCCCGCGCTGCGTTGGGACACTGACTGGAGAATGCCCAGACAAGGGCGGGCTCGCGACAGGCTCGCGCACTAACGGCGCTCGGCAGTCACCGCTGCAGGCAATCAAGCTTTGATGGCCTGCAAGGAGCCAAGGGGGGACGTATTGCTGGCTGAATCAGTATTTAGTGTTCTGCTGCTCGGGCTTGGCCGGCGTGTCAACATGACGCGGACCTGCTACCAGCAACGCCAGAACGCCAAGAATCGGGACGGCCACAATCACAATGATCCACATCAGCTTGTTGCTGGACTCCGTGACGCTTTTACGCACACGCATCACCGCCCATATATCCGAAATCACGATCAAAGCCGTAATCGCCGCAAACAGCCACAAATGATTTTCCGATATCCAAGGCATTTGAAATCTCCTGCACATTCAACGAAGGCGTCCAGACCGGACCCCCTTACTGTAGAAGAGGCTTGAGAGGGTCCTAAAGTTCAGAGAAGTAGGAAAAATCAGGTGTTTTCCCGGCCTTGCGTCACTGCCTGCGCAGCCTGGCGAGGCCCTTGTGCCACGATGCATCAGACCTCGATGAAGGCCCGCAGAGACGTGCGATACCGATCACGCCAAAGGGAGATGCCATGAACCTGTTCATCGTCAAGCTGTTCACCCAGCCCGCCAATGCGTGGCGTGACAGGCGGGAGGAAGAAGATCACAGCCCGCGCCAGTACATACCGCACCTGATACTACTGGGCCTGATTCCGGTGATCTGCCTGTTCATTGGCACCACACAGACAGGCTGGATCATGACCCTTGGAGACCATGTTCGACTGAGCACACGCAGTGCGCTGCAGCTGTGTACCCTGCTGTCTGTGGCGACGCTGATGGGTACGGCATTGATGGGGTTCTTTCTGCGCTGGATTTCGCGCCGCTCTACAGCCAGCCCGACGCTGAATCAATGCATCGGCTTTGCGACCTATACCCTCGCGCCCTTTTTCCTGTCGGGCATCGCAGGCCTGTACCCCAGCCGCTGGCTGATGATTCTGGTGCTGGGGCTGGCAGCGATCCATTCGACGTTTCTGCTGTTCATCGGCATCGGCCCCTTTATGCGCCTGCCGGAAGGCAACGCACCACTTTACGCGGCCGCCGTATGGGCCGTGGGCGTGCTGCTTCTGGTGACGATTCTGGTGACGACCATACTGCTTTGGTACAACGTGCTCACACCTGATTACGTGCGCAACCTGATGGGAGACGTGCCCGGTGGGTGATGCAGGATAAATACAGGCTTGGCAGCGCCAAGGCTCTCGCCCTGCAACGTTCGTGGGAGCCAACTTGTCCGCGAAGGGGCCCATACATCCGACAATATTCAGAGGCTGAAACACCGTATTCGCGGACAAGTCCGCTCCCACCAGGGTAAGTGCCCTGCCCAAGCTATCGGGTGCAACTCACACTCCGTGGGAGCGGACCGGGCGGCGTTCCGCTTGTCCGCGAAGGGGCCCATACATCCGACAAATATTCAGCGGCTGAAACACCGTATTCGCGGACAAGTCCGCTCCCACCAGGGTAAGCGCCCTGCCCAAGCTATCGGGTGCAACTCACACTCCGCCCGGTCCGCTCCCACAAAATCGCGTTCCTTCAGTGGGTTACAGGTTGTTTGACAAGCGTCTGGCGCGCACTCAGCGCGTCTTGGCCGGTGTTGCGTCGACCTTCACCCGAAACAGGCTGTAGGGCTTTTCCCGTAAATCCTTGCCTCCGTGAAACAGCGCCTGGCGATGCAGCTGGTTGGCAATGAAGTAGAGGTACCCATCGTTCGCCACAGACAACGTGTCCGGCCACAGCATTCGAGGATCGTGAGCGATCGTCTGCCAGGTCCCGTCCGCAAGACGTTTGCGAATGCTGTTATCTTCATAGTCGCCAGCGTAGATCGCGCCATTGCTGTCAGCCTCCAACCCATCCGACGCCCCTTTCTCTCCCAGATCCTGTACCGCTTTGACGAGCTGATCCTCGGTCACGGCAGGATCGCGCAGCAGCTTTGTCGGCACCGAATACAGGTGTCGGCTGGAGAGCGGGGAGAAATAAAGTGTCTGGCGATCCGAGGACAAGGCGATACCGTCGGAAGCAACCGCAAAGGGTTTGCTGGTCCCGTCGGCGTTACGCATTTTCAGAACCTGACCTTCAACCCTTGGCACGAAGGCCGGATCTGCCGACGTCGAGGCTGCGCCACTCAAGCGCCGTACGGCGTTGCCGGTGGCAATGTCCATGACAATGATTGCGCCGGGGCCACTGACAGAAGAGTCGGTGACATAAATCACGCCTTCCTTGCCAGCACTGAAGTCAAAACGCATATCGTTGACATAGGTGCCTGGCAGAATGACGTTCTCAGGGAAAACCAACGTCTTGACGACCTTGTTTGTCTTGAGGTCAACGGCCACCAGTTTGGCGCCGCCAGCGATCGGTTTAGAGAACTCAGGTGCAGCGGTATCGAGTATCCACAGATGGCCCAGGCCGTCGGCGACGACGCTCTGGACGCTGATGAATCCCTTCTCGGGATGTTTCGGGTCCGCCTGATTCAAGGCGCTGTCAGGGTAAGGCACCACCTTGCCGTCGCGTAGTTCGCCTACGGTGAACGGCACCTTGTCGCCCCAACGCGGGAAGTTGACAAAAATACGTCCTGTTTCAGTGACGCTGACGCCTGTCGGCATCGCATCATGGAACGCGAAGACCTGTTCGATTTTCCCCACGGGCTTGTCTTCTGGAAGCTTGGCGGAGGTCGCAGCCTGAACAGCCTGGCTACCGAGCGCAACCATCAAGGCCGCAGAAGCCCAGGACATCGGTTGTTTCAAAGACAAGAAAGGTCTCCTTGGCCAGCATCGGGCAGGCCAGTATCGAAAAATGAAAATGGCTGGCTTGAATGGCTGGATGCACCAGACAGGCAACACACCTGCTGCGGATACTGATCCCTTTATTGCAAAGAAAGAAGCCGTTAAATTCACTAACACTTTAAATCAAATAGAGAAAATGAGACGTCTGGCGGCAACTGCACTCGCTGCTCGTGCCGCCAGCCGGGGGCTTTTGTCGAGGCTGTGGCCGCCGTTTTGACGAGGCCAATAGGAATGTCTAACAGACGGTTGCCTGAGAGAGATCCGCTGCTTCGGGAAAGCAGCGGAATGGGAAAAGTCTCGACTTCACCTGCAGGGACCATGCCCCGACACTGTCAGGTAATAGGCGCGGGGTTGAACAGGGTAATGTCGTTGTGCAGGCGGTAGTGCTCGGTCCAGGTCTTTTTCTTGCCGCTGGCCACTTCCAGGTAGTAGTGGAACAGCTCCCAGCCAAGATCCTCGATGCTTGCACGCCCGGTAGCGATACGCCCTGCGTCGATGTCGATCAGGTCGGGCCAGCGCTGGGCCAGTTCGGTGCGGGTCGAGACCTTGACCACCGGTGCCATCGCCAGACCATAGGGTGTGCCGCGCCCGGTGGTGAACACGTGCAGGTTCATACCGGCCGCCAGTTGCAGCGTGCCGCACACAAAATCGCTGGCTGGCGTGGCGCAGAAGATCAGTCCTTTGCCGTTCACCCGTTCGCCAGGGCCCAATACGCCGTTGATGGCGCTGCTGCCGGATTTGACGATCGATCCCAGGGACTTCTCGACAATGTTCGACAACCCACCCTTCTTGTTGCCCGGCGTGGTATTGGCGCTGCGATCTGCCTCGCCCTTGGCCAGGTAACGGTCGTACCAGTCCATCTCGCGCACCAGTGCCTGGGCGACGTCCTGATCCTGCGCACGTGAAGTCAGCAAATAAATGGCATCGCGCACTTCGGTCACTTCGGAAAACATCACCGTCGCCCCTGCACGCAGCAAAAGGTCCGACGCATAGCCCAGCGCCGGGTTGGCCGTGATGCCGGAAAACGCATCGCTGCCGCCGCACTGCATGCCCAGAATCAGCTCCGAGGCAGGCACCGTCTCGCGACGACGCAGGTCCAGCTTCTTCAGGCGCACCTCGGCCAGGTCCATGATCTGCTCGATCATTTCACTGAAGCCGTGGCTGGAATCCTGAAGTTTGTAGAGCCATGGCTCGCTGAGGTCCACCGAGCTGTCGCCCTCGTGCATCACTTGACCGGCCTGCAGCTTTTCACAGCCCAGACTGATCACCAGCGCCTCGCCGCCCAGATTCGGGTTACGCGCCAGGTTGCGCACAGTGCGGATCGGGATGTAGGCATCGGTGGCGGTAATGGCCACGCCACAGCCGTAGCTATGGGTCAGGGCCACCACGTCATCGACGTTCGGGTATTTGGGCAGCAATTCGTCACGAATGCGCTTGACCGCAAAGTCGAGCACGCCGGTCACGCACTGCACGGTGGTGGTGATCCCCAGAATATTGCGGGTGCCTACCGTGCCATCGGCGTTGCGATAGCCCTCGAAGGTATAGCCTTCCAGCGGCTCGCCCTTCTCAGGTACTGCGTCGGACATCGGCAGGCTGTCGAGCGCAGGCGCTGACGGCATACGCAACTGGTCTTCCCTGACCCAACTGCCACGCGGTATCGCTTGCAGGGCGTAGCCAATGGTGTGGCCGTAGCGGATCACGGCGTCGCCTTCAGCCAGGTCAACGGTACTGACCTTGTGGCTCTGCGGTACGTTATCGACAGTCACCAGGCCGTTATCGAATTCGGTTCCGGCCGGCACACCCTGGTCGTTGACCACCACGACCACGTTATCCAGCGCATGCAGCCGGATGTAACGTGGAGAATCGGCATGTTGAATCAGGTTCATCACGGTTTCCTCAGGATTTTGCTTCGGAAAGGTTGCTGGCCGGATCGGTCGGCAATGGCCCCTTGACTGGCGGCTCTATCAATTCCACACGCTTGATTTCACCCACGATGAAAATGTAACTGATCACCGCCAGCAGCGCGTTGGCGCCAACAAACACCAGTGCCCATTTGAACGAACCGGTGGTGCTGATGATGTAACCAATCACGATCGGGGTGGTGATCGATGCAATGTTACCGAAGGTGTTGAACAGGCCGCCGCTCAGGCCGGCGATCTGCTTGGGCGATACATCGGACATGACAGCCCAGCCCAGTGCACCTACGCCTTTGCCGAAGAATGCCAGGGCCATGAAACCCACGACCATCCATTCGATGTCGACATAGTTACAGGTCACGATGGACGTCGACAGCAGCAGACCGCTAATGATCGGCGCCTTGCGGGCGAAGGTCAGCGAGTGGCCTTTGCGCAACAGGTAGTCGGAGATGACCCCGCCCAACACACCACCAATGAAGCCACAAATGGCCGGCAGCGACGCAATGATGCCCGCCTTGAGGATGGTCATGCCGCGTTCCTGCACCAGGTACACCGGGAACCAGGTCAGGAAGAAGTAGGTGATGCCGTTGATGCAGTACTGGCTCAGGTAAATACCCAGCATCATGCGGTTGGTCAGCAACTGCTTGATGTAGTCCCATTTCGGGCCGCTGCTGGCGTCCTTTTTGGACTTCGATTTGTCCTGATCCATATCGACCATGCCGCCGTTGCTGGCGATGTGATCAATCTCGGCCTGGTTGATACGCGGATGGTTGCGCGGGCTGTAGATCACCTTCATCCAGATGGCGGAGAAGACGATGCCCGCCGCGCCCATGACGATGAACACGTGTTGCCAGCCGTAGGTGTAAACGATCCAGCCCATCAACGGCGCGAACAGCACGGTGGCGAAGTATTGCGCGGAGTTAAAGATGGCCGACGCCGTGCCGCGTTCGGCGGTCGGGAACCAGGCCGCAACGATACGGGCGTTGCCGGGAAAGGATGGCGCTTCGGCCAGGCCCACCAGAAAGCGCAGCATGAACAGCGCAACGATCGCGGTGGAGATACCGAACTCACCCACATAGCCTTGCAGCAAGGTGAACAGTGACCAGGTGAAAATGCTCAGGGCGTAGACTTTCTTCGAACCGAAGCGGTCGAGAAGCCAGCCACCGGGGATCTGACCGGCCACGTAGGCCCAGCCAAATGCAGAAAAGATATAGCCCAACGTGACCGCACTGATGCCGAGGTCTTTCTGGATGCTGGAGCCGGCGATTGCGATGGTGGCACGGTCGGCATAGTTGATCGTGGTGACCAGAAACAGCATCAACAGGATCAAATAGCGGACGTGCGTCGGCTTGGACGATTGCATTGGTTGAACTCCCACTAGTTATTTTTTTACGCGGGTAAATCTGTTTTTGGGTGTAGCGCTACAGGCCCCTTAGAGGTGTCGCGGTGACGTCAGCCTCTACCTGTACGGGTCATGCATTCCAACGACAAAACCGCTGATCGCTCAGCGGTTCGGTCTATGAAGGTGTTATTGCTTGCCTTGCTTGTCCATCAGGGCGGCGAGCATGTCGCACTCGTCCGGGGTCAGGTCGGTCAGTGGCGAACGAACGGGACCTGCGTCGTAGCCTGCGATTTTCGCACCGGCCTTGACGATGCTGACGGCGTAGCCCGCCTTGCGGTTGCGGATTTCCAGGTAAGGCAGGAAGAAATCGTCGATGTACTTGCCGACTGCCTCGTGATCGTCACGGGCGATGGCGTGGTAGAAATCCATCGCCAGTTTCGGTACGAAGTTGAACACCGCCGAAGAATAGACCGGCACGCCCAGTGCCTTGTAGGCAGCGGCGTAGACTTCAGCGGTCGGCAGACCACCCAGGTACGAGAAACGGTCGCCCAGACGACGGCGGATCGAAACCATGAGTTCGATATCGCCCAGGCCGTCCTTGTAGCCGATCAGGTTCGGGCAGCGCTCGGCCAGTTTCTCCAAGAGAGTCGCGTTCAGGCGGCAAACGTTACGGTTGTAGACCACCACGCCGATCTTGACCGACTTGCAGACTGCTTCAACGTGCGCAGCAACGCCGTCCTGGCTCGCTTCCGTCAGGTAGTGCGGCAGCAGCAACAG
Source organism: Pseudomonas triticifolii (assembly GCF_014358015.1). GTDB lineage: Bacteria > Pseudomonadota > Gammaproteobacteria > Pseudomonadales > Pseudomonadaceae > Aquipseudomonas > Aquipseudomonas triticifolii. The sequence goes on from NZ_JACONV010000009.1 coordinate 144,564, forward strand.
ACCTTTGGCGCCCAGACGCTCGGCTTCCTGAGCATATTCGATGGCCTGGCGAGTCGAACCGCCCACGCCTGCGAGGATCGGCACGCTGGTGGCGCAGGTGTCGACGGCCGTCTTGATGACTTCGGAGTATTCACTGGCAGCCAGGGAGAAGAACTCACCTGTACCGCCTGCCGCGAACAGAGCGCTGGCGCCGTACGGGGCCAGCCACTCGAGACGCTTGATGTAGCCAGCGCGGTGGAAATCGCCCTGGGCATTGAAATCGGTAACCGGGAAAGACAGCAGACCGGAAGAGAGGATGGACTTCAGTTCTTGTGGATTCATTATTCGAACACCCTGTGGGACATAAAATGTGAATGGATCACCGGGGCAGTGCCGATGTCGTAAGTCATCGTACAACTGAATATAAATTCCCTCAACTGGGATTTTCGGGTTTTTCTCGTTCGGAGCGATGAGTGGGCTCGAAGGCCTTGTTCAGCCTGGGCCTGGCGGGATTAAGGATGGCTGAAAGTTATACGATAACTGCAGATTTCGTCGGGATCGAAACACCGGAGTGACGCGCTGATCGTGCGCGCTCTGCGTTATAGACAAATCCGGAAGAAGCGCAAAACAAGGCCAAAACGGGAACGTCTGGTTGAATACAGTGGGAGCGGACCGGGCATCGTATTCCCCATGAGGAGTTGCGTATAAAACTGAGCGCTCCGCATCGGAACGCTCAGCAAGCACCCCTCAGGCGCGCTGCGATTCAGCCTCTTCATGGGCATGGCGCAGGCGTTCGCGGCTGTTGGTCAGGTGCAGGCGCATGGCGGCACGGGCGGCGTCGGAGTCCTGGCGGGCGATGGCCTCGTAGATTTCCTCGTGCTCGCGGCTGAGCCGGTCCATGTAATGCTGCTGATCATCATGGGCCAGACGCGCAGAATTCAGCCGCGTGCGCGGGATGATGCTGGTGCCCAGGTGGGTCATGATGTCGGTGAAGTAACGGTTGCCGGTCGACAGCGCGATCTGCAGGTGAAACTGAAAGTCCGAGGCCACCGCATCTGTGGCGTGGGCCGCGCTTTCGTTCAACGCGTCCAGTGCCGCCCGCATGGCCGCCAGCTCTTCGGCGCTGCGGCGCTGCGCGGCGAGCCCAGCGGACTCGACTTCAAGGCTGATGCGCAGTTCGAGAATCGCCAGCACATCACGCAAGGTCACGATGGTGGCCGGATCAATCCGGAAACCACTCGGGCTCGGCGTATCCAGTACAAAGGTGCCGATCCCGTGACGGGTTTCGACCAGCCCCGACGCCTGCAGACGCGAAATCGCTTCACGGACCACAGTACGGCTGACGCCCTGCTCCTCCATGATCGCGGATTCAGTGGGCAGTTTATCGCCACGCTTGAGCTGTCCGCTGCGAATACGCTCGGACAGTTCAGTCACCAGCTCCTGCGCAAGGCTGCGGTGTTTTCTACGAGCGCGGGGCGGAGCGCTTTGATTTTCCATATCCAACGTCGATCTCTGGACAGTTAAACGAGCGTCAATCATAGCTCAGCGGTTGTATGATCACACCTCAAAAGCTCCACCTGCTATCCAAAAGCGACATCAGGCCGGTTCAGACGCGCGCCGCTCGATCAATTGTCCCGCTTCGACATGCACATGCCGGTCATGAAAACGCTTGAGACTGCTGCGATGCCCAACGCTGAGCAGGGTCAGACCGGGGATATCTTCGATGATCGCGTGGTGCATGGCCGCTTCATCCTCTTCATCCATTGCCGACGTCGCTTCATCCATATACAGCCAGCGCGGTGCCAGCAACAGAGCGCGGGCGAAGGCTACTCGCTGCTGCTCGCCGGGCGACAGCATGCGTTGCCAGTGATTGCTCTCGTCAAGGCGTGAGGCCAGGTGTTCGAGACGGCACTTGTTCAGCACGTCGATGAACCGCTCGGCAGCAAAACCTTCGGCCGGCTGTGGATAACTCAAGACCTCTCGCAGGGTTCCAATCGGCAGATACGGGCGCTGCGGCAGAAACAACCCTTCGCCGACAGGCATCCGAATCTGGCCCTGCCCCAGTGGCCACAGCCCGCCCAGCGCCCTGAGCAGCGAGCTTTTACCGCTACCCGAACGGCCGCTGAGCATCACCTTCTGACCTTTGGCGATATGCAGATGGGCACAGTTCAACAATTGACGTCCGCCGGCCAGGGACAGCCCCAGGTCTTGCAGATCGAGCGCGTCATCGGCATGAACCCGTTCAATCGCCGGTGGACGATTTTCCAGGTCGGTCATGCCTTGGCGAAAGCTCAACAGACGATCACTCGTCGCCCGCCAGGAGGCCAGCGTGGAGTAAGCGCTGATGAACCAGCTGAAGTTTTCCTGCACATTGCCGAACGCCGAGTTGATCTGCATCAGATCACCCAGCTCGATCTTGCCGGCGAAGTACCGGGGAGCGGCGACGATAAAGGGAAAGATAAGCGCGATCTGTGAGTAACCCGAGGTGAAGAATGTCAGACGTTTCTGCACCTTCATCGAGGTCAGCACGTTGTTCCAGATCATGGAAAAACGCCCGCTCAGACGCTGGTTCTCGTTACGTTCGCCATCGGACAGCGCAATGCTTTCAGCATTTTCACGCACACGTACCAACGCAAAACGCATGTCCGCTTCGTAGCGTTCCTGTTGGTTGCTCAATGGAATCAAGCGCCGACCGATCCAGTGGGTCAACAGACTGCCGACGATTGCGTACAGCATGGCAGCCCAGAACATGTAGCCCGGGATCGTGATCCCGAACAGTTCGATACTGCCTGACACGCCCCACAGGATGACCGAAAACGACACCAGGCTGACCACCGCACTCATCAGGCCAAGTCCCAGACTCAAGGTGCTGGTGGTGAACTCGTTGAGGTCTTCGGAAAGGCGTTGGTCGGGGTTATCGGTGTAGCCGCCCTGCTCCAGATGGTAGTAGTTCTTGTGCGCCAGCCAGCGGGCAAAATGCTGCTCGGTCAGCCAGCGCCGCCAGCGGATCGTGAGCATCTGGGTCAGGTAAAGCCGGTACACGGCCGCCAGAATGGCAACAGCGGCAATGCCGCTGAAGTACAGAATCAGGTGCGTGAACGCGGCCAGATCCTTGTTTTGCAGCGCGTTGTAAAAATCCCGGTACCAACTGTTGAACAGTACGGAGACCTGCACACTGAACAGTGACAGGGCGATCACTGACACCAGCAGTACCCAGGCCATGGTCTTTTCTTCGCTGCGCCAGTAGGGCGTGATCAGCCTCCAGACCCGGGGAAAGAACGCCCCTTTAACGGTGTCGTTGACGTCGGAGTATTCGGCATTGCGTTTCATGTGATTCAGGCTCGCTGTCTATAAAAGAACGATGCCTGACCACAATGAAGCAAAAAAACACCCGATTGATCACCATGAAGAAAGCTTCATTAACGACGCACGGGACGCTTCTGCAATTTGCGCTGCAAGGTACGACGGTGCATGCCCAGTGCCCGGGCGGTCGCCGAAATGTTGCCTTCATGCTCGGTCAGCACGCGCTGGATGTGCTCCCACTGCAGGCGGTCCACCGACATGGGGTTTTCCGGGACCAGCGTGTCGAGGTTGGCATGCTCGGACAACAGCGCCGCCAGCACATCGTCAGCGTCGGCCGGCTTGCACAGGTAATTGCAGGCCCCGCGCTTGATGGCCTCGACCGCCGTGGCGATGCTCGAATAACCGGTGAGAATCACCACGCGCATGTCCGGGTCCATTTCCAGTAGCTTGGGCAGCAGCACCAACCCGGAGTCGCCGTCCATTTTAAGGTCCAGCGCGGCGTATTCAGGAATGTCCTGTTGCGCCAGTATCAGGCCTTCCTCGGCAGAACCGGCGGTACTGACCCGAAAACCGCGACGGCTCATGGCGCGAGCCATGACGCGGGTGAAGGTTGCGTCGTCATCGACCAGCAGCAGGTGCGGCAACTCTTCGCCTTCCACCTGAATCTCTTCGTCACTCATGTTTCTTCTCCTCGCGTGTCACGGGGCAGTCGCAGCTCGGTGAGCGTGCCGCCTTCTTCATGACTGTAGAGCTTTACCGAGCCACCCGCGCGGGTGACGCTGGCCTTGCTCAGGAACAGGCCCAGGCCGAAACCTTTGCCCTTGGTAGTAAAGAACGGTTTGCCGATCTGTTCGGCAATGGCCAGCGGCACGCCAGGGCCATGGTCACGAATACTGATGCAGACCTCGGCGCTGTCCCAGTCCAGACTGACTTCCAGCCCATCGGGACAAGCATCGGCGGCGTTGTTGAGCAGGTTGAGCAGCGCCTGAGTCAGGTCCGGCGGCGGTGCCAGCAGCGGCACCTCGTCCTTGCCCAGTTTCTGGAAGCGATAGCTGACTTCGGGACGCATCAGGTGCCAGCGATTGAGCGATTCGTCCAGCCATTGCGTAGCCGGCTGCATCTCGACTGCCATGCGTCGGTTCGCCTCGGCGGCGCGCACCAGTTGCTGAAGGGTCTGTTTGCACTGTTTGACCTGCTCCTGCAGCACCGACAGGTCGTCCTGCAGGGCCGGATCGCTGTGGTCCTGGCGCATTTCCTTGAGCAGCACGCTCATGGTTGCCAGCGGCGTACCCAGTTCATGGGCCGCACCGGCAGCCTGGGTCGCCACGGCCAGCAGTTGCTGATCACGCAGTCCTTCTTCCCGGCGCTCGGCTCGCAGTTGTTCCTGTCGGCGGAGCTCTTCAGCCATTTTCGCTGCAAAAAACGTGATCACCCCGGCAGCCAGCACGAAGCTCAGCCACATGCCGTAGACCTGCATGTTTTCCCGGGCGATGGGATAGGTTTCCAGCGGATAGGACTGCACCATCAGGAAGGTGTAGAGCCCCAGCGCGAAGCCGGACAGGATCAGCGAGTAACGCCACGGCAAGGTCGCCGCCGCAATGGTCAGCGGCACCAGGTAATAAGACACGAACGGGTTGGTCGAACCGCCCGAGTAGTACAGCAAGGCGCTGTGGATCAACAGGTCCAGCGCCAGCTGCAAGGCGTATTCCAGCTCGGTCAGGGGCAACGAGGTGCGCAGACGAATGGCCGTCAACAGGCACAGGACCAGCGAACAGCACAATGTGATGGACAACTGCAGCCACGGCAGCGGAAGGAAGTCGAACAGCCAGGCGAGCCCCACCGAACCGGCTTGAGCGGCCAGCACCAGGATGCGGATGAATGTCAGGCGCCACAGGTTCTGGCGCGTGGCTGAAAGCATTTGAACGGGGGCGAGCATGAGCTCTCCTGATGAGCGCTCCAGGCGGATCGCAACGAGTATAACCAAGCACGGCGTAAAACTGGAAAAGTGCGTCAACGCGCCGCATCGTCGGGCACGTCGGCCACGCAGGAACCAGAAACGATGGCTAGAGTCTCATGGGTCTGTGCCGCCCGACAGTGGTCGGAGGCCGTCTCATGACAAGGAGTTCTCATGTTCAATCTTCGCCCTGCTCTCACGCTGTTCGCGCTGACGGCTGCCGCCCTTTCCAGCCTCCCGGCTATGGCTGAAGAGGCCCGCTACAACCAGATTTCCCTGCGCGCCGAAGTCAATCAGGAAGTACAGCGCGACCTGATGCTGGTGACGCTCTACACCGAAGCACAGGACAGCGATCCTGCCAAGCTGGCCGCGCAGATCACCGAAACCCTGAACAAGTCACTGGGTCAGGCGCGCCAGGTCAAGGACGTGAAGATCAGCCAGGGCAGCCGCAACAGCTATCCGATCTACAGCGACAAAGGGGGAAAGATCACCGGCTGGCGTGAGCGCGCCGAACTTCGCCTGGAAAGCGCCGACTTTGCAGCATTGTCCAAACTGACCGGCGAGCTGCTCGGCGATCTGAAAATGGGCGGCATGGACTTCTCGATCTCGCCCTCCACTCGCAAGGCCAGCGAAGACACCCTGCTCAAGGATGCCGTGACAGCGTTCAAGGCGCGTGCGCAACTGGTCACCGAGGCGCTGGGCGGCACCGGTTACAAGCTGGTCACCCTGAACCTCAATACCTCCGGCTATCCACAGCCGTATCTGCGCGCACCGGTCATGATGATGAAAGCATCACGCGAAGACGCAACACCGACGCCTGACGTCGAGGCCGGCACCAGCCAGGTCAGCGTTGCAGCCGATGGCGTGATCGAGGTGGCGATTCCTTGAGTCGAAGGTCCATCTGACCTCAACTGATTGAACACAGGCGGTTTCCAATAGAGGACACCGCCGTCCCTTCGCGAGCAAGCTTGCTCCCGCGAGATCGCACGTCTTCAATGGCTGCGTAATGTTTGACAAGCGGCGACTTCCTACGGCACCTGCCGGAATGGCTGATTTCGCACCACACCCCCATCCGTAAACTTGAACGCACTTCCCAACCGGGTATCGCTGCGTAGGCGAGCACCTGCCTCACTTTCAGGAATCACGGATGAATCCTTCAGAACACCCAACAGAACGCCCTGCCCCGATGGCCGCATTCATGCGCTTTGAAGCGGGTGAAGGGGATGAACACAAACACACCCACAGCTCCATCGAAGCTGTCCTGGAAACTGCCGGTTTCAGGCATGACGAAATGCGCGCCATCTACTACGGCAACTGGCTGCGCGATTACTCGCAACTGGTCGACCCCAAGATCGTCCGCGCACCCGATATGCCCAAAAGTTTTCCTGACCTGCTGTCTCGCGAGGCGCTGACGAAAATCGTCGATGTGCTGGCCGTGAAAGCCTTCACCGACCTGATGAAAATCGACCGCTCACGCTTCATCGTGACACCACAGAGACTGGGCGTTTATCGCGCCAGTGAACACATCGACAATCCCAGGGTGATCAACCCGAACCCCGCCGACCCAAAGGCGCGCGATGCAGACTTCGATGACTGGCTGCTGCCTGACGATCCTGCGTTGGAGGTCGATCCCGACACCTCCATGAAGCGCTATATACAGCGCTCTGTAGACCTGATGAGCGCCGACCTGAACGTCGCTGCGCAGGCAGGCCCCTCCTCCACCGACGGGCTCAGAGCCCTGGGCGCAGCGCTGCATATCCTCGAAGACTTCTTCGCTCACTCCAACTTCGTCGAATTGAGCCTGATCAAGCTGGGCCATACCGATGTGCTGCCGTGGACCTCCGAAGTGGAGTGCAAGCATCGTCTGCCACTGGTGACCGGCAGTTTTGGCGGCAGCGACATCATTGCCAGCCTTGCGGTACCGCTTGGCAAGATCCTGTTTCCAACTGACCAAAAGCCGTTTGAAGCCCTGCAGCCAGGCGCTCGCTATGAGCGTGACCAGATCATTCAGATCCTGCTCGGCGAACACCCGGACGAGCGATTGCTTCAGGGCTACGAAGACTTCCTGACCGCCCGCGACGGCTGGGCGCAGCTTCCATTTTCCGAGCAGGTCGAGCGCTTCTACGCCTTCGTTGCGACACCAGGCCGACTCCTTGGCAACGCCGTGGGCGGTGTCATGCAGGGCTTGATGACAGTGCTCGGCAACAGTATCGACGACATACAGACCGGGCTGGGCGACGACCCCAACACCAATGGTTCGTCAGATCCGTCCCACTCTCAACTGGCCAAAGACCACGCCGAACATCCGCTGCACGATCTGGCTGCGCTGCTGGCAAGGCATGCCGTGCTTCAGGTAGGCAAGGCGGTGCTGGGTCAATGGCACGACGCAGAAGCGGCCGGACACCCGTCGCAGGTAGCAGCGCAGTTCTTCACCCATGCCATGGACACTGACTGGCAAGACACGCTGGTCGGCAAGTGGGCCGAGGCCAATCCCGAACAGGTCAGGCGCGCCGCTTTGAAAAGTGAACTGGATCAGGTACAGCGTCACATCCAGAGCCATGCGACAGAGGCAATGCAGCAATTCCAACAAGGCAGCGGCAGCTTTCTGGATACTTTCTTTGAAAGCACTTCACTGTCGGATCTATGGAAAAAGATTACCCGCAAGTAAGAATTGTCCGACTCCGAACAAGTGCGGCACTATCGTGGTCCATCGGGTTGTCGACACTGTGCGTGACGACCACCCACCCGGTTATTGCCGTACTTCGCGAGGGCTCCATGGGACAAACCATTTTCAAACCGCTGCTCCTGACCACTGCACTGCTGGCCTGCGCGCCATTTGCTCAGGCAGCCAGCACCCTGGTGTATTGCTCCGAAGCAAGCCCGGCAGGCTTCGACCCCAGCCAGTACACCAGCGGCACCGACTTCGATGCCTCGGCCGAAACCGTCTTCAACCGCCTGACGCAATTCAAGCGTGGCGGTACCGAAGTGGAGCCGGGACTGGCAACGAAATGGGAGAGTTCTGCGGATGGCCTGACCTACACCTTTCACCTGCGTGAGGGCGTGAAGTTCCACACCACGGACTATTTCAAACCGACCCGCACCTTTAACGCCGATGACGTGCTGTTCACCTTCAATCGTCTGCTGGACCCGAACCATCCGTTTCGCAAGGCTTACCCGTCCGAGTCGCCCTACTTCACCGACATGGGCCTCAACACCACGATAAAAAGTGTCGAGAAGGTCGATGCCAATACGGTCAGGTTCACGCTGAACAACACCGATGCCGCGTTCGTGCAGAACCTGGCCATGAGCTTTGCCTCCATTCAGTCTGCCGAATATGCCGACCAGCTCCTCAAGGAAGGCAAAGCCCAGGACCTCAATCAGAAGCCGATCGGCACAGGACCGTTCGTGTTCAAGCGTTACCAGAAAGACTCGCAGATTCGTTACGCAGGTAACACCGAGTACTGGAAGCCTGAAGACGTCAAAATCGACAATCTGATTTTCTCGATCAACAGCGATGCCGCTGTTCGCCTGCAGAAGCTCAAGGCAGGGGAATGTCAGGTCAGCGGCTACCCTCGTCCGCAGGACATCGAAGAGGTCCAGAAAGACCCGAAATTGAAGGTATTGAGTCAGCCGGGCTTCAACCTGGGCTTTCTGGCGTACAACGTGACCCACGCGCCGCTCGATCAGCTCAAGGTTCGTCAGGCGCTGGACATGGCCATCGACAAACAGGCCATCATCAAGGCGGTCTACCAGAGCGCGGGGCAACTGGCTGAAAACGCACTGCCGCCAGGCCAGTGGAGCTACGACCCGACGATCAAGGACGCACCCCGCGACCTGACCAAGGCCAGGCAGTTGCTCAAGGAAGCCGGCGTGGCACCGGGCACGAAGATCGATCTGTGGGCCATGACGGTTCAACGCGCCTCCAACCCCAATGCGCGTATGTCGGCGCAGATGATCCAGTCCGACTGGGACAAGATCGGCATCAAGGCCAACATCGTCAGCTACGAATGGGGCGAGTACATCAAGCGCGCCAAGGCAGGCGAACATGACGCGATGATCTACGGCTGGACCGGTGACAACGGCGACCCGGACAACTGGCTCGGTGTGCTCTATAGCTGTGCAGCCGTCAAAGGCAGCAACTACGCTAAGTGGTGCGACCCGGCTTACGACAAGCTGGTACAGCAGGCCAAGCTCACGACAAACCGCGACGAACGCATAAAGCTGTATCAACAAGCCCAGCATATCCTCAAGGAACAGGTGCCGATCACACCGATCGCCAACTCCAAAGTGTTCCAGCCGATGCGCAAGGAAGTGCAGGACTTCAAGATCAGTCCGTTCGGCCTGACGCCCTTCTATGGGGTCAGCCTGAGCCAGTGAGGTAACAGTCAAGGCCCCAACCGGGTGCATTTATGTAACCCGGTTGCGCCGAGATGGTGCGCTAAATGTTTCCAAATACGACGCGCAAACGATCAAATGCGTCCGAAATTACACTTTCGCGACATTCGTGTACGATCGTGCCACTCTTTGTTGCTTCTTTGGCGTCAACGTATTGCTTTGGGTATGGCCCCTGCATAAGTATCGGATGGATCGGCTCATGAGGTCGGTCCCTCTAATCAAAAAATGACAACAACTGAGGCCACCATGCTCAAAAAAGCGGTCATTCCGTTCCTAGTCGGCAGCGCTCTGCTTGCCAGTGCACCTTTCGCTCACGCAGCATCGAATCTGGTGTTCTGCTCCGAAGGCAGCCCTGCGGGCTTTGACCCGGCCCAGTACACCACCGGCACCGATTTCGATGCGTCGGCAGAAACCATGTTCAACCGTCTGGCCCAGTTCGAGCGTGGCGGTACCGCCGTTCAGCCAGGTCTGGCAACCAGCTGGGATATCTCTGACGACGTACTGACGTACACCTTCCACCTGCGCAAGGGCGTCAAGTTCCACACCACGTCTTACTTCAAGCCGACCCGCGACTTCAACGCCGATGACGTGCTGTTCACGTTCAACCGGATGATCGATTCGGACATGCCGTTCCGCAAGGCAGCCCCGACCGAGTTCCCGTACTTCACCGACATGGGCATGGACAAGAACATCGCCAAGATCGAGAAGGTCGATGACTACACCGTCAAGTTCGTGCTGAACACTGTCGATGCCGCGTTCATTCAGAACCTGGCGATGAGCTTTGCCTCGATCCAGTCTGCCGAGTACGCCAACCAGCTGCTCAAGGAAGGCAAGGCCGCGGACATCAACCAGAAGCCTGTAGGCACTGGCCCGTTCGTGTTCAAGAGCTACCAGAAGGATTCCAACATCCGCTTCACCGGCAACAAGGATTACTGGAAGCCTGAAGACGTCAAGATCGACAACCTGATCTTCGCCATCACCACCGACCCGTCGGTACGTGTGCAGAAGCTCAAGAAAGGCGAATGCCAGATCACCGCCTATCCACGCCCGGCGGACCTTGAGCCACTCAAGGCTGACAAGAATCTGAAAATGCCTGATCAGGCTGGCTTCAACCTGGGTTACATCGCCTACAACGTGATGGACAAGATCAAGGGCGAAGACCGCGAGAACCCGCTGTCCCAGCTCAAGGTCCGTCAGGCACTGGACATGGCCGTCAACAAGCAGCAGATCATCGACTCGGTCTACCAGGGCGCAGGGCAACTGGCGGTCAACGCCATGCCGCCAACGCAGTGGTCCTACGACGACACCATCAAGGATGCCAAGTACGATCCTGAAAAAGCCAAGGCATTGCTCAAGGAAGCCGGCATCAAGGAAGGCACCGAAATTACCCTGTGGGCAATGCCGGTTCAGCGTCCTTACAACCCGAATGCCAAGCTGATGGCCGAGATGCTTCAGTCCGACTGGAAGAAGATCGGTATCAACGCGCGCATCGTCAGCTACGAGTGGGGCGAGTACATCAAGCGCGCCAAGAACGGCGAAAACGGCGCCATGCTGATTGGCTGGAGCGGCGACAACGGTGACCCGGACAACTGGCTCGGTACCCTGTTTGGCTGTGACGCCCTCAACGGCAACAACTTTGCCAAGTGGTGTGACAAGCCTTACGACGCCATCATCAAGCAGGCCAAGGCAACACCTGACCAGGCCAAGCGCACCGAACTGTACAAACAGGCGCAACACCTCCTCAAGGACGCAGTGCCGCTGACGCCTATCGCGCACTCGACGGTCTATCAGCCCATGAGCACCAAAGTGCAGGACTTCAAGATCAGCCCATTCGGCTTGAACTCTTTCTACGGTGTGAGCGTGAAGTAAACGCGTAGGGACTGTGCTGTTCGCGCAGCACAGTCCACGCTCTTCTTGAACAAAAGTACTCTGAGAGTTAGCGAGCAAAGTGCAACTAAAGGCACTAAGCCACTACATCCAGAGATATTTCCTACAAGTCTTGAAGCCTGCAAGCCTATTTACCAGATGCCTTCGCCGACATACCGTCGGGAGGTGATGGCATAGGCAGGGAGCCCGCCATCATGGCCCGGCACCAGCAAGCAAGGCGTGTTGTTCAGGTTATTGCCTTAAGGGCCTGTTAGTTACCGAGCCTGAGTGCTCATCCTTGAAGGATAGGGATCATCATGCGTAAAACTCTTGCGATGACGTCTTGCCTTGGCCTGAGTCTGCTTGCACTGACTCCGTCGGCCAATGCTGCGAGCAATCTGGTGTTCTGTTCCGAAGCAAGCCCTGCGGGTTTTGATACTGCGCAGTACACCTCGGCCACCGACAACGATGCGGCCGAACCCATCTACAACCGTCTTTACGAATTCAAGCAGGGCGACACCACTGTCGTTCCCGCACTGGCAACCTCTGTAGACGTCTCGCCCGACGGGCTGGTCTACACCTTTCATCTGCGTCAGGGCGTGAAATTTCACAGCAACCAGAACTTCAAGCCCAGCCGCGAGTTCAACGCCGATGATGTGCTGTTCACCTTCAACCGCATGCTCAAGCCCGATCATCCGTTCCGCGTCGCCTACTCGACCGAGTTTCCTTACTTCACCGGGATGGGCCTGAACAAGAAGATCAAGTCGGTCGAAAAGACGGATCCGATGACGGTGGTCTTCACGCTGAACACTGTCGATGCCGCGTTCATTCAAAACATCTCGATGAACTTCGCCTCGATCCTGTCTGCCGAATATGCCGAACAATTGATGGCCAGCGGCAACGCGCGCGACATCAACCAGCAGCCCATCGGCACGGGTCCGTTCGTGTTCCAGCGTTACCAGAAGGACTCGCAGATTCGCTATCGCGGCAACAAGGAGTTCTGGGACCCGAGCCGGGTGAAGATCGATCAGCTGATTTTCGCCATCAATACTGACGCTTCGGTGCGTGTGCAGAAGCTGCGCAAGAACGAGTGCCAGGTCACGCTCAACCCGCGTCCGGCCGACCTCGAAGCGCTCAAGACCGACAAGGCGCTGAACGTCATGGAGCGTCCAGGGTTCAACCTCGGCTACATCTCCTACAACGTGCGCCACGAACCGCTGGGCAACCTGCAGGTACGCCAGGCGCTGGACATGGCGGTCAACAAGAAGGCAATCATCAGCGCGGTGTATCAGGGCGCAGGCCAACTGGCCGTCAACGCGATGCCGCCGACCCAATGGTCCTATGACGACACCATCAAGGATGCGGCCTACGACCCGGAGAAAGCCAGGCAGATGCTGCGCGATGCGGGCGTCAAGGAAGGCACCGAACTGACACTGTGGGCCATGCCCGTGCAGCGTCCGTACAACCCCAATGCCAAGCTGATGGCCGAGATGCTGCAGTCCGACTGGGCCAAGGTGGGCATCAAGGTCAGGATCGTCAGTTACGAATGGGGTGAATACCTCAAGCGCACCAAGAACGGCGAGCACGATATTTCGCTGATCGGCTGGACCGGTGACAACGGTGACCCGGACAACTGGTTGGGCACGCTTTACAGCTGCGCGGCCATCGGCGGCAACAACTACTCGATGTGGTGCGATGAAAAATACGACGCACTGATCAAGGCCGCCATCGCCACCACCGACCGCGAACAACGCTCCGATCTCTACAAGCAGGCACAGCGTTACCTGAAAGAACAGGTGCCTATCACGCCCATCGCGCACTCGACGGTCAATCAGCCGTTGCGCAAAGAGGTCGAAGGCTTCCACGTCAGCCCGTTCGGTCGTAACAACTTTTCCGGCGTCAGCGTCGCCGACTAATTCCGAAAACACGTGCGTATCGCCTGCGCCGGACTAGCGCAGGGCGATAGCGCCTGCGCCGTTCACAGGTTTCATCGATAACAAGGCAGGGTTCCAAGGCCCTGCATCACTAAAGCCAGACCTCAAAAAGCTGGCGTTTATAAAAGTAGTAAAGGGAGCTGTACATCGTGAAAACAACCAGCACTGCATTATTGGCCTTGTCTCTTTCGTCCTTTGGCGCGATGGTTCAGGCAGAACCCGCCAGCCAGGCTTTCGTACCGACCGAGCTGAGTTCAAAGAACGCACAGGCTGAAGCCAATGGCTTCTTCGAAGACCAGCACCTGACCGGGACCACCCGCAACTGGTATGCCAACGAACTGCGTCGTCGCGACAGCACGTTCTCCTACACCGAAGACGGTGTCAGGAAGCAGACGCCGCGTCGTATCAACTGGCAGCAAGGCACCATCGTCAACTACAGCTCGGGTTACACCCAAGGCACCGTGGGTTTCTCCACCGAGCTTGCGCTGTACAACGCCATTGCGCTGGATCGCGACACCGGCGACTTCGCCGGCAACTCCAACCGCACCCTGGCGGACAGCGACGGCGATGCCGTGGGCCAGTGGAGCAAGATGGGTCTGGGCAACGTGAAGGCGCGCGTCTCCAACACGGTACTGACCATGGGTCGCCAGTCGGTCAACACCCCGGTGATTGCCTTCATCGGTAACCGTGCACTGCCCTCCAGCTTCCAGGGTTTCGCCGTACAGAGCGATGAGTTGAACAACCTGTCCTTGCAGGCCGGCAGCTTTGACCGCGTCTCTCCCCGTATGGAACAGAGCCTGGACAAGTTCCGCTCCGAATACGGTGATCGCAGCCAGACCGCCGACCGTCTGGATATGTTCGGCGCTGACTACAAGCCAACCGACAGCCTGACCACCAGCTTCTACGCGTCGAACCTGGAAGACTTCTGGCATCAGTACTACTTCGGCTTCACCCATGAAATCGGTGACAGCAAGGTCTTTGCGCTGAGCAGCAACCTGAACTACTACAAGACCAAAGACGCTGGCCAGAGCAAACTGGGCGCCATCGACAACGACACCTACAGCTTGTCGTTCACCGGTACGCACAACGCCCACAGCGTGAGTGTTGCTTACCAGGAAGTCGCCGGTAACGAGTACTTCGACTACGCACACGAAACCAACGCCATCTTCCTGGCCAACTCCCTGCTGTCGGACTTCAACGGCCCGAACGAGAAATCCCTGCAGATCGCCTATGTGCTGAACATGGCCGAATACGGCGTACCGGGCCTGAAATTCAACATCTACCAGGCGCGTGGCTGGGATATCGACGGTACACATTACAAGGGCACCGGCTACACCGACGTGCTGGCAATGGACGGCGAGACCCATTACGAGTACGGCATCGGTACGTCCTACTCCGTACAGTCCGGCCCGCTCAAAGCCACCGCGATTCGTGCGACCTACACCACCCACCGCGCCAGCGAAAACCAGGCTGATGGCAACATCAACGAATTCCGTCTGGTAACCACCATTCCATTCAACATTCTGTAAGCGATCGAGGAACGGCGGCTGATATCCCATCAGCCGCCGTTTCGCGTTACATCAAGGAGGCTTCTATTGAAACTGCTATCGCTCCGCGCTTCTATGGCCATTGCGCTGCTCAGCGCTGCTGCAACTGTCTCGGCCAAACCGCTGGTGGTCTGTACAGAGGCCAGCCCTGAAGGTTTCGATATCGTGCAGTACACGACTGCCGTTACGGCAGACGCCTCGGCAGAAACCATTCTCGAACGCCTGGTCGCCTTCACACCCGGCACCACCGACACGGTTCCAGGTCTCGCCGAGAGCTGGGATATCAGCCCCGACGGCATGACGTACACCTTCAAGCTGCGCAAGGGTGTGAAGTTTCAGACCACCGACTATTTCAAACCCACCCGCGAAATGAACGCCGATGACGTGGTCTGGAGCTTCCAGCGACAACTGGACCCCAAGCACCCGTGGCACGCACTTTCGTTGGTCGGCTACCCTTATTTCGAGAGCATGGGCTTCCAGGACCTGCTCAAGAGCGTCGAGAAAGTCGACGACTCCACCGTCAAGTTCACCCTCACGCGCCCTGAGTCGCCGTTCCTGCGTGATCTGGCCATGCCGTTCACCTCGATCTACTCCGCCGAATACGCCGACCAGTTGCTCAAGAGCAACAAGACTGCCGAATTCAACAGCAAACCGATTGGCACAGGGCCGTTCATCCTGACGCGCTATGCCAAGGACGCTCAGGTCCGCTATAAAGCCAACCCTGATTACTGGAAGGGCAAAGTGCCCAGCGAAGTGCTGATCTTCGCCATCACGCTGGACAACAACACGCGCCTGCAAAAACTGAAGGCCAATGAATGTCAGGTTGCGCTTTATCCAAAACCTGACGATATTGCCAACATCAAGGCTGACCCCAATCTCAAGATCGACGAGATGGAAGCCATGATGACCAGCTATGTCGCGATCAACACCTCGCACAAATACCTGAGCGATGTGCGTGTGCGACAGGCCATCAATCTGGCCTTCGACAAGAAGTCCTACATCAGGGCGCTGTTTGGTGAAGGCAAGGCCACTGAAGGCGTCGGGCCTTACCCGCCGACCATGATCGGCTACGACACCGATATCAAGGCGACGCCTTACGACCCGGACAAGGCTCGTGCCCTGCTCAAGGAAGCTGGCGTACCCGAGGGTCAAGTGTTTACCCTGTTCGCCCGCAACGGCGGCGCGGTGACCAACCCCAACCCGATGGTGGGGGCGCAGATGCTCCAGGCCGATCTGGCCAAGGTGGGCATCAAGATCGATATTCGCATCATGGAATGGGGCGAAATGCTCAAACGCGCCAAGAATGGCGAGCATGACATGGTCTTCGCAGGATGGGCCGGCGACAACGGCGACCCGGACAACTTCCTGACCCCCAACCTGAGCTGCGATGCAGCGAAGAATGGCGAGAACTATGCCCGCTGGTGCAACAAGGCCTTTGAAGAGGCAATCACCCAGGCTCGGAAAATGACCGAACCGAGCGAACGGGCTGCCCTCTATAAAGAGGCTCAACACGTGTTCAATCAGGAACAGCCCTGGATCAGCCTGGCTTATCCAAAACTGTTCGTGGCAATGCGCAAAAATGTCGAAGGCTTTCATATCAGCCCGCTGACCAATAACAACTTCACCACGACCGGGGTGAAGTAGAAAAAACCACCGCCTGCGCTTCACAAGAGCAAGGGCGGTACGCCTGACCGGCTGATGAGGTACACCACAAGATGTTTAGTTTTATTGCCCGCCGGGTGGGGTTATTGATCCCCACCTTCTTCGGCATCACCTTGCTGACCTTCGCGCTGATTCGTCTGATTCCGGGCGACCCGGTGGAAGTCATGATGGGCGAGCGCCGGGTCGACCCGGAAATGCACGCTCAGGCCATGGAACGCCTCGGCCTCAACAAGCCGCTGTATGCCCAGTACATCGATTACATCGGCAAGCTCGCCCAGGGCGACCTCGGTGAATCGTTGCGTACGCGCACCAGCGTGTGGACCGAATTCACTTCGCTGTTCCCGGCGACCCTCGAACTGTCGCTGGCAGCGTTGATCTTCGCTGGCGTGCTCGGGCTTCTGGCCGGCGTGATTGCGGCACTCAAACGCGGATCCCTGTTCGACCATGGGGTCATGGGGATTTCCCTCGCCGGATATTCGATGCCGATCTTCTGGTGGGGCCTGATCCTCATCATGTTCTTCTCGGTTTCGCTGGGCTGGACGCCGGTGTCCGGGCGGATTGATCTGCTCTACGACATCCCTCCGGTGACCGGCTTCATGTTGATCGACACCCTGCTCAGCGATGAGCCAGGCGCGTTTCTGGACGCCCTGCATCACCTGATTCTTCCGGCCATCGTACTGGGCACCATTCCGCTGGCGGTGATCGCCCGAATGACTCGCTCCTCGATGCTCGAAGTGCTGCGTGAAGACTATGTGCGCACAGCGAGAGCGAAGGGCCTGTCGCCTGCACGCGTAGTGTTTATCCACGGCCTGCGTAACGCCTTGATTCCGGTCCTGACCGTTTTCGGTCTGCAGATCGGCACCTTGCTGGCCGGTGCGGTACTGACCGAAACGATCTTCTCCTGGCCGGGCATCGGCAAGTGGCTGATCGAAGCCATCGGCGCCCGCGATTATCCGGTCGTGCAAAACGGCATCCTGCTGATCGCCTGCCTGGTGATCCTGGTCAACTTCGTGGTGGACATCCTCTACGGCTTTGCCAACCCACGCATCCGTCACCAGCGCTGAGATCATCGATATGAGCACACCTACTCCTTCGGTAGCAGTCGATCAAAGCCTGCTTTATCCGTCCCCGTACAAAGAGTTCTGGCAAGCGTTCTCCAAGAACAAGGGTGCCGTTGCCGGGCTGATCTTCATGACCATCATCGTGTTCTGCGCACTGTTCGCCCCTTGGGTCGCACCGCATGACCCGAGCGAGCAGTACCGCGACTTCCTGCTGACCCCACCGGTCTGGCTGGAAGGCGGCCAATGGCAATTCATCCTCGGCACGGACGAGCTGGGCCGCGACCTGCTGTCGCGCCTGATTCAGGGCTCGCGCCTTTCGCTGCTGATCGGCCTGTCTTCGGTGGTCATGTCGTTGATCCCCGGCATCCTGCTGGGCCTGCTGGCGGGCTTTTTCCCGCGTATTCTGGGTCCTTCGGTGATGCGCCTGATGGACATCATGCTCGCCCTGCCCTCGCTGCTGCTGGCAGTGGCCATCGTGGCGATCCTCGGCCCTGGCCTGATCAACACCGTGATCGCAATCGCGATCGTGTCGCTGCCGTCCTATGTTCGTCTGACCCGTGCTGCGGTGATGGGCGAACTGAACCGCGACTACGTCACCGCTGCGCGCCTGGCCGGTGCAACCCTGCCGCGCCTGATGTTCATCACTGTGCTGCCCAACTGCATGGCGCCACTGATCGTTCAGGCCACCCTGAGCTTCTCTTCGGCGATTCTTGATGCTGCTGCACTGGGCTTCCTGGGCCTTGGCGTACAACCGCCGACGCCTGAGTGGGGCACCATGCTTGCCTCGGCCCGCGACTACATCGAACGCGCCTGGTGGGTCGTGAGCCTGCCCGGCCTGACCATTTTGCTCAGCGTGCTGGCAATCAACCTGATGGGCGACGGCCTGCGCGATGCGCTGGACCCGAAACTCAAGAACGCCGCCTGAGGAGATTCGTATGTCACTGCTTGAAATCAAGAATCTCAACGTCCGCTTTGGCGACGCCAAGGCTGTACCCGTCGTGGATGGCCTGTCCCTGAGTGTCGAGAGAGGCGAAGTACTGGCCATCGTAGGCGAGTCGGGCTCGGGTAAATCCGTGACCATGATGGCGCTGATGGGCCTGATCGATGCGCCAGGCATCATCACCGCCGACGCACTCAACTTCGACGGCAAGGACCTGACCAAACTCAGTTCGCGCCAGCGTCGCCGCATCATCGGCAAGGACCTGGCGATGGTGTTCCAGGACCCGATGACCGCGCTGAACCCCAGCTACACCGTGGGCTTTCAAATCGAGGAAGTACTGCGTCAACATCTGGGCATGTCCGGCAAGGCTGCGCGCCAGCGTGCGCTGGAACTGCTGGAAAAGGTCGAGATCCCCGGCGCTGCCGCACGTCTGAATGCGTACCCGCATCAGCTGTCTGGCGGTATGAGCCAGCGCGTCGCAATCGCGATGGCCATTGCGGGCGAGCCGAAACTGCTGATCGCCGACGAGCCGACCACGGCACTGGACGTGACCATTCAGGCGCAGATCATGGAATTGTTGCTGAGCCTGCAGAAAGAGCAGGACATGGCGCTGGTTCTGATCACCCACGACCTGGCCGTCGTCGCCGAAACCGCTCAGCGGGTCTGCGTGATGTACGCAGGCCAGGCCGTTGAAGTAGGCCAGGTGCCCGGTCTGTTCGATGTGCCTGCGCATCCGTACAGCGAAGCGCTGCTAGCGGCCATTCCGGAGCACAGCATGGGCGCTGAGCGTCTGGCGACCTTGCCGGGCATGGTTCCCGGTCGTTACGACCGTCCGCAAGGCTGTCTGCTGTCGCCGCGCTGCCCATACGTGCAGGACAACTGCCGCGTCCAGCGTCCGGCACTGGACCCCAAGGCCCACAGCCTTGCGCGTTGCTTCTATCCCTTGAATCAGGAGGTGGCGTAATGAGCGTCGTACTTACCGCCCGCGACCTTACCCGTCACTATGAAGTCTCTCGCGGCCTGTTCAAAGGCACGGCACTGGTGCGTGCCCTCAACGGCGTGTCTTTCGAACTGGAAGCAGGCAAGACCCTGGCGGTGGTGGGCGAATCCGGTTGTGGCAAGTCCACGCTGGCACGCGCCCTGACCCTGATCGAGGAGCCATCGTCCGGCTCGCTGAAGATCGCCGGGCAGGAAGTGGCTGGCGCCAGCAAGGCCGAGCGCAAGCAGTTGCGCAAAGACGTGCAGATGGTGTTCCAGAGCCCGTATGCCTCGTTGAACCCGCGGCAGAAAATCGGCGATCAGCTCGGCGAGCCGCTGCTGATCAACACCAAACTGTCTGCGGCCGAACGCCGCGAGAAAGTGCAGGCGATGATGGCTCAGGTCGGCTTGCGTCCCGAGCACTATCAGCGCTATCCGCACATGTTCTCCGGCGGTCAGCGTCAGCGCATCGCACTGGCGCGGGCGATGATGTTGCAACCCAAGGTACTGGTGGCGGATGAGCCGACGTCGGCACTGGACGTGTCGATTCAGGCACAGGTGCTGAACCTGTTCATGGACCTGCAGCAGGAATTCAACACCGCTTACGTGTTCATCTCGCACAACCTGTCGGTGGTGCGTCATGTCGCCGACACCGTGCTGGTGATGTACCTGGGCCGGCCTGCGGAAATGGGTCCCAAGGAAGAGATCTACAACCGTCCGCTGCACCCGTACACCCAGGCGCTGCTGTCAGCCACACCGACCATCCATCCTGATCCGCTGAAACCCAAGATCAAGATCGTCGGCGAGCTGCCCAACCCGCTCAACCCGCCAAGCGGCTGCGCCTTCCACAAGCGCTGCCCATACGCAACCGAACGCTGCGCCACCGACGTACCGGAACTGCGTCTGGTCGACAACCGCCAGGTGGCTTGCCACTACGCAGAGCAGTTTGTCGCGGCGTGATTGAGTAGCACAGGCACCTGTGGGAGCTTGCTCGCGAAAACGTCAGTACATTCGAACCCTATTCAGAGTTTGGACTACTGTCTTCGCGAGCAAGCTCGCTCCCACTGGGAGTGTGTGTGACGCAGCACTCGGGAGCGATCAGCTACCTCAGTAAACATCCCGCCGATAGCGCCCCTGCTCCACCAGCTCGCTGACGGCCTGTTGGCCGAGCACTTCGTTCAGTACCTGATCCACACCTGCCGCCATGCCCTGCAAGCTACCGCAGATGTAGATGGCCGCGCCTTCATCCAGCCAGGTGCGCAGTTCCTGGGCTGCCTCACGCAGCACGTCTTGCACGTAGACTTTCTCTGCCTGATCCCGTGAGAACGCCAGGTCCAGTCGCGTCAGGTCGCCCGACGCCAGCCAGCCCTGTAACTCGGCACCACAGTGAAAATCGTGCGCCCGTTGACGCTCGCCGAACAGCAGCCAGTTGCGTGTCTGACCTTGCGCAATGCGCGCCTTGAGCAGGCTGCGCAGCCCCGCCAGACCCGTGCCGTTGCCCAACAGGATCAGAGGCACCGGAGCCCCAGGTAAATGGAAACTGCTGTTGCGGCGCAAGCGCAGGCTGATCGCTGCACCTGACGCCGCATGTGCAGTGAGCCAGCCAGACCCGAGCCCAAGGCTGCCGTCCGAATGAATTTCCTGGCGCACGATGAGCTGCAGGCATCCGTCCTCGGGAATCGAGGCAATGGAGTACTCGCGCGCGGACACCGGCACCAACGCGTCGATCAGTGCCTGAGCATGCAGGCCCACCAGATGCGCCCGATGTTGTGGCAACTGACGGGTCGCCAGCGCCTGTGCAACGGGCTCTTGCAGGCCGTCCACACGGACCGGGACTTCAGGATCGATGCCCAACCCGCTCAGCAACTGCCGCACGGCATCGTCGCTGTTACGTGGCAGGATTTCGACCAGATCGCCTGCCTGCCAGCTCTTGGCATCGGGAGCGGCCAGCTCCAGCAGAAAGGCGCTCGAGCCACTGCTGCCCGGGTTCAGGTGTTCTCGACGGGTCAGCGTCCAGTTCTCAAACACCGGTGCCTGCCAGAGATCAGTCGGCGTGCGGCCGGTCAGTTGCCCAAGATGCACTTGCCATTGTTTGAGCGCGGCAGGGTCTGCACTGTCGACCTCAATCGGCGCAAACAGGGTGCTGCCGCCGCGCTCGGCCAGCCAGTCATGTAGACGATGGGCAAACCCGCAGAAGTGCTGATACTGCCGGTCGCCCAGCGCCAGCACAGCATAGTTGAGCGTGTTCAGGGAAAGCGGACGGCCCAACAGCTTGCGCTCGAAACCCCGCGCGCTGTCCGGGGCTTCGCCGTCGCCAAAGGTACTGACCACAAACAGCGCGTTGCGACTTTCGCTCAGGTCCTGCTCGGTCATGTCGCCAAGCCGTTGCACACGAACCGGCAACCCTGCAGCCTGCAACTGGCCTGCGGTCTGCCAGGCCAGTTGCTCGGCGAAACCGCTCTGGCTGGCGAACCCGATCAACCAAGACGAGGCATCCGGCGCAGCGCTGGCCGAGACGTCACCTCGTGCGGCCTTGATCTGACGTTTCTTGCGCCGGCGGTCCAGATACAGCAACCAGCCGGTGATGAAGAACAGCGGCATCGTCAACGATGCAACGGTCATGATGATTCGCCCTGCCATGCCGAAGTAACTGCCGACATGCAGCGAGTAGTTGCTGATCAGCAACTGCGCACCCAGACTGCGCTCCGCGTAACGCGAAACCGAGCTGACCGCGCCGCTGGCCGGGTCAAGCGTGATGGTATTCAAGGCCCGAGGATGAGGTGAGTCCTTGAGCAGGTAGAACACCGTAGCCGGTTGACCGCCCGCGGGCGGCAGGCGCAAGTTATAGGCACTGAGTTCAGGACCGGCGACCTTCTGGATGCTGTCCCACACCGCCACGTAATTCACCACCAGAGGACCAGGTGCCGGCTTGCCAGCCTTGGCACCGCGACCCGCGCCGTCCTTGCGCTGCTCAACCGGTGCGTCGTTCAGCAATCGGTTCAGGCCGTTGCTGACCCAGTCGTAAGACCAGTTCAAACCGGTGATGGCGAACAACAGGTAAAACACCAGGCACCAGGTGCCGAAGACAGCGTGCAGATCCCAGTTGAAACTACGACCTTTCTTCGCCCAGTCCAGCGTCAGCCACACCCGCCAGTTCAGCGCCTTGCGCGGCCAGCGCAAGTACAGACCCGACAGGCAGAAGAACACCAGAATCAGCGTACACGCCGCAGTGATCTGTTTGCCCACCTCGCCAATGGCCAGAAAGCGGTGCAGTCGCAACACGAAGTCAAAGAACCCCTCGCCCACACCGCTGCCTCTGATCTCGCCGGTATAAGGGTCGAAATTGCGCTTGGGACCGCGCCGCTCGCCAGGCTTGGGCGTGAAGTACACCTGAGCAACCCGGTTGCCGACGGTCTCGACCCTCAGAATCGCGACGGTCAATCCGGTGGCCGCTTCCAGCCGACGGGTCAGCTCAACAGGCGGCAAGGTTTCGCCCTGCGGCTGCACCAGCAGCACGTCGGGGTTGAGTGCATCGAGAATTTCGTCCTCGAACGAATACAGCGCGCCGGTGATGCCCATCAAGGTCAACACCAGACCCGCCGTGATCCCGAAGAACCAGTGCAGCTGAAACAGTACTTTCTTCAACACTTGCTACCCTCACCCACCTGCTCTGACACCGGCTTTGATACCTGGAAACGGCGTCGACTGTCTTGTCTGGATCTGTTCGGTGCCGCGGCCTTATACAGAAAAACCCCGCCTACCGGAATAAGCGGGGTTTGCCTTGCGTGGCTTCCTCAGAAGTGGAAGTTGGCGCTCATCAAGGCGGTGCGACCGGCAGCCACGTGTGCGTAGTGCGTCTGGAACACCTGATCGAAGTAACGCTTGTCGGTCAGGTTCTGGACATTGAGCTGCAGGTCGACGTTTTTGCTCAACGCGTAGGTGGCCATTGCATCGTAACGCCAGTAGGACGGGACTTCGACCGAATTGGCTTCGTTACCGAAACGAGAATCGACGTACGTCGCGCCACCGCCAATGGTCAGCTTGGGCATCAACTGGTAAGTGGACCACAGATTGAAGCTGTTGCGCGGCGTGTTGGGCATGTGATTGCCCTTGTCGGCCGCCAGGGTGGTCTTGAGCAGTTCGCTCTCCATGTAGGTGTAACCGCCATACACTTTCCAGCGGCTGCTCAGGTTACCTGCGTAGGTGAACTCGACACCCTGCACGCGTTGCTCGCCATCGAGCGTCTGGAAGGTGGTGTTGTCCGGGTCGGTGATGCGCGCATTGGTCTTGTCGGTGCGGAACAGAGCCGCGGTCAGCGAAAGATCATCGCCGAAGAAATCCCACTTGGTGCCCAGCTCGTAGTTACGGTTCTTTTCCGGATCGAGATCGGCGTTGTTGAGCGCCAGTTCCAGACCGCCGTTGCCGCTGGTTTCGCCGGACGGGTTACTGGACGTGGACAGCGCGGCATACACACTGCCGTTCGGAGCCGGTTTATAGACGACGCCAAGCTGGTAATTCCAGAGCTGTGTGGTCTTCTGACGATCAAAACTGGCCGCCGGTGTGGTGCCACGTGCCGTCGCAAAACCGCTGGAGCGTGTGTCGTAGTGGTCGTAACGCAGGCCCAGGTTAACCGACCACTGCTCGTTGAGGGTCAGGGTGTCGAATGCGTAAGCAGCGCTGGTCTTGGTGTCGGTATCGGTGTACGCCAGGCCATCGGAGATCACGCCATTCCACGCATCCTTGGGGGATGGGTCGGCAAGGCTGGTGCAGTCACCGGACCGGAACAATCCGGCGGAACAGGTGCTGGCAATCGCACCGCCAGCCGCATTGAGGATGCTGTAAGGACGGTTGTGCGTGTCCTGATAGGAAAACTCAAGACCGGTCACCAGGCTGTGGCTGATGAAGCCGGTGTCGAACTTGCTGGTCAGGTCGGTCTGGTTGACGAAGCCGCTGGAGGTGGAGTTACGGCTCTTGGCCGAGCGTGAGACGCTGCCATTGGCGACGTTGCCACGGCTGTCGTCGGGGTTGGTGACCACGTAGTCCAGCGTCGAACGCGACATACGGAAACTGTTGGAGAGCGTCATGCTGTCGTTCAGGTCATGCTCGATCCGCACGGTGCCGCTGTCATTGCTGCTCTTGCGGTAGTCGCGACTGGTCAGGCCGTAAAAATTGCTCTTGTCGACGCTGGCCGGCTTGTCGACGATGTACTTGCTGCGACCCGGCGTGGACGTCAGCGGGATGCCATAGTCGGGCATGTCGTCGGTTTCAAGGTGGTAGTAATCCACCTTGATCCGGGTGTCAGTGCCCAGGCCGAACGCGAACGACGGCGCCACGCCCCAACGACTGGTGTCGACGTTGTCGCGCCCTGCGACATTGGCATCGTGCTTCATCAGGTTCAGGCGAAACGCCGAGGTGTCGGTCATCTGCTGATTGACGTCCAGCGTGTAGCGCTGGGTCTGGTCGGAACCGAAGGTGTAACCGCCGTTATAGGCGTTGCCCAGATGCGCGCTCTTGGTGATCAGGTTAAGGCTGCCGCCCGTGGAGCCTGCGCCGGTGAAGGCAGAGCCTGGGCCTTTGCTCACTTCGACGGATTCGATGTTGAAGATCTCGCGTGACTGGGCTGCCACGTCACGCATGCCATCGACAAACACGTCGCTTTCAGCGTTGAAGCCGCGAATGATCGGTCGGTCTGCCGCCGGATTGCCACCTTCGCCTGCGCCAAAGGTGATGCCTGGCGTAGTGCGCAGCGCGTCGGTCAATGTGGTCGCGCCGGTATCACGGATAACCTGCTGCGGGATGACTGTGACGCTTTTCGGGGTGTCGCGCAGCGGCGCGGTGTACTTCTTCGAGGCCGAATCTGCAGCGGTGTAAGACGTGTCAGCCTGATCACCGGTGATGTTCGTCGCCCCCAGCGACAAGGCCTTTTCATCGGAGCCTTCAGCGGCGTGAACCATATGAGCCGCAGACATGGCTGCGATGGCGACCCCGACCGCAGACGCAATAGAGCGTTGCGAGCCAGCCTGATGCGACAGTGTTTGACGTGACATGGTAAATCCTCCCCCAAGGCAATCGAGGCGGCGGAATATAGTGCAAACGCTTATTTGTATCAATTGAGATGTATTAACATTTACGAAAATATATTATTCCTGCACATCCTGTTCACAAAACTTTCACGAGAGATTCGATTCAGCCGAAAACAGGCTTGCACAGCGCCAATGGGAATCACTACTATTCGCAACCTTTTGCCCGTCCGGTGTCCAGATGCTGTTACACATTCCAGGTGTTTTTGATCGCGATGAAGTCGTGCGCATCCGTGAAGCACTGGCGCAGACCGACTGGGCAGACGGGAAAATCACTGCCGGGTACCAGTCGGCCAAGGCCAAGCAAAACCTGCAGCTTCCTGAAGGGCACCCGCTTGCTCGGGAAATCGGCGCCGCGCTGCTGGAACGACTGTGGCGCAACCCGCTGTTCATGTCTGCGGCCCTGCCCCACAAGATCTTTGCGCCTCTGTTCAATTGCTATAGGGAAGGCGGCAGCTTCGATTTCCACATCGATAACGCTGTACGTCAGCCACCCGGCGGCGCGGAGCGGGTGCGCACGGACATCTCGTCCACGCTGTTTTTCAGCAATCCGGAAGACTACGACGGCGGCGAACTCGAGATTCAGGACACCTTCGGCACCCGACAGATCAAGCTGCCGGCAGGTGACATGCTGATCTATCCGGCCACCAGCCTGCATAAGGTCAACGCGGTGACGCGCGGCGCACGTTACGCCTCGTTCTTCTGGACCCAGAGCCTGGTCCGCGAGGACAGCCAGCGAACCCTGCTGTTCGAGATGGACACCGCCATCCAGCAACTCACCCTGGATATGCCAGAGCATCCGTCACTGATCCAGCTGACCGGCACGTATCACAACCTGCTGCGCCGCTGGGTCGAGGTCTGAAACGTGAGCTGGACGCTTGCACGCAAGGAACTGCTGGACATCGAGGACCTGCGAGCGATGCTTGAAGAAAGCCCTGCGCAGGCAGCCAAGGCGATTCTGGCCGCCGCCACGCAGGGCAACATCGAAGCGCACGCACTCCTGGGGCAGATCCTGCTCGACGGCAGCGGCATTCAGCGCGATCCGACGCTGGCCATGACCTGGTTCACTATTGCTGCGCGTCAGGGGCATGCGATGGCTCGCAACATGCTGGGGCGCTGCTTCGAACATGGCTGGGGCTGCGTGCCGGATCTTAAACAGGCGGCGCTGCATTATCGGCTGGCGGCCGAACAGGTACTGGATTGGGGGCTCTACAACCTAGGCAATCTGCTGGCAACAGGGCGCGGCGTGGAACAGGATCATACGCAGGCCCTGATCTGTTATCGCAAGGCCGCGAACCTGGGGCATGCCAAATCCATGAATCTGTTGGGCCGTTATCTGGAGGAAGGCCTTCAGGGTCAGCGTGACAAGACGGCAGCCCACGAGTGGTACAGGCGTTCTGCCGAAGGCGGGGATTTTCGCGGTCAGTTCAGCTACGCAAGCGTGCTGGCAGAACAAGGCGACATTGAGCAGGCGCTGGCCTGGCTGAGAAAAGCGCTGACGGGAGGGAATCTGAATTTTCTGAGGACAGCACGCAAGGCACTGCTGGATGCGGCGCATGCGGATGTTCAACGCATGGCCATCGAATACTTTCAACGCGCGGCCGTCATCGGTGGAGAGCCGGACCGGATGGCGTTGCTTGATATCTCAGCCCGACCTGCCTGAAGCGCAGAGCACTTCAGGCAGGTCAATCGGCAAAGGTCTTACAGGTAGAACGCTTTCAAAGGCGGGAAGCCATTGAATTCAACGGCGCTGTAGCTGGTGGTGTAAGCACCGGTCGACAACCAGTACATGCGATCACCAATGGCCAGGTTCAGCGGCAGGCCGTACTTGTAGTTCTCGTACATGATGTCGGCGCTGTCGCAGGTAGGACCGGCGATGACCACTTCTTCCATCTCGCCCTTCTTCTCGGTCCAGATCGGGAACTTGATGGCTTCGTCCATGGTTTCGATCAGGCCGGAGAACTTGCCCACATCGGTGTACACCCAACGCTCGACCGCGGTGCGCGACTTGCGTGCGACCAGCACCACTTCGCTGACCAGAATACCGGCGTTGGAAATCAGCGAACGGCCTGGCTCCAGAATGATTTCCGGCAGGTCATCACCGAAGTCTTCCTTCAGGAAGCGGATGATTTCCTCGGCGTAGGTTTCAAGGCTGTTGGTACGGGTGATGTAGTTGGCCGGGAAGCCGCCACCCATGTTGATCAGCTTGAGCACGATGCCGTCTTCTTCTTTCAGACGCTCGAAGATCACCTTGACCTTGGCAATGGCCGCGTCCCAGACGCTGATGTCGCGCTGCTGCGAACCCACGTGGAACGAGATGCCGTAAGGCACCAGGCCCAGGTCACGAGCCAGGATCAGCAGGTCCATGGCCATGTCGGTCTGGCAGCCGAATTTACGCGACAGAGGCCAGTCGGCCGTGGTCGAGCCTTCGGTCAGGATACGTACGTAGACTTTCGAGCCTGGCGCGGCCTTGGCGATGTTGCGCAGGTCGGCTTCGGAGTCGGTGGCGAACAGACGCACGCCCTTCTCGTAGAAGTAGCGAATGTCCTTGGATTTCTTGATGGTGTTGCCGTAGCTCATGCGATCCGGGGTCACACCGCAGCTCAAGACCTTGTCCAGCTCATAGATCGAGGCGATGTCGAAGCTCGAACCCTTGTTCTTCAGCAGTTCGATGATTTCGACTGCAGGGTTGGCCTTGACCGCGTAGTAGACCTTGGCAAAGTCGAAACCTGCGCGCAGGTCATCGTAGGCCTTGCTGATGATGTTGGTATCAATGACCACGAAAGGCGTTTCTTGCTTGTCAGCGAACGTCTTCATTTTCTTGAAGGTTTCGGCTGAGTAGTAGTCTTCGACATTGATCGTCATGCTGCTGGAACTCCTATCTGGCAAACGGAATTGGTAAATGGGTGCAAATGAACGTCCTCCGTATCCCCACTTTGGTTCGCCTACTTCCCAAGGCATGTCGCCGAAAGCAAAAAGGCCACTGAAGGGCTTGCCTTCCTGGCCTTGCTGTCTCGTCGTCAGTACTTGAGCCGGATGGATCGTTTCCAGCATGGACGTTCGGCGCGAACTTTAGGGCGTGAAGGGGCTGAGATCAACAAAAAATGTCGCGTTTTTACACGCGTTCGTCGCGGCCGCTGTTATGGCCTCTTGTGTAACGGACCGATGTGACAGGCTGATGTTCCTGACCTGTGCAATATCGTGACTGAGGTGCGCCCGGTGATTGCGTTGCTGTCAGTGACTCAAGGTCAAAAACCACCGCCATTGATGGCCTGCATCAAGCGCCACTCCCTGAGG